>NZ_KI632509.1:3747501-5551297 GCF_000504245.1 Haloechinothrix halophila YIM 93223 | reverse complement strand
CGTCCTCTTCGGCGACCGGCTCGTCCTCTAACGCGCCGTCACACACAGTGACGGATTCGACCACTCATCAAAAGCAACGAAAAGGATAAACAGGCCCAAACATCCACAAAAATCTTGACACGCTGGCATCGGCAGCATCGGCTGAGTCCGATCCAGCGCCTGGACCTGCGACTTCTCATCGACGCAGAGCACGATCGCGTTCTCCGGAGGCGCCAGATACAGCCCCACCACATCGGTGACCTTGGCGACCAGCTCCGGGTCGGTGGAGAACTTGAACGTCCCGGCCCGCCAGGGCTGCACGCCGTACGCGCGCCACGCCCGGGCCACCGTGCCGTTGCTGATTCCCAGCCGGGCAGCCAACAGCCGACTCGACCAGTGCGTCACCCCGAGCTTCTTCGGTGGCGGCTTCAACGTCGCCGCCACGACTTGGCGATGATCTATCGCCCGCGGCCGACCCGAGCGCGGCTCATCGTGCAAACCGTCGATACCCAAACTCTCGTAGCGTTCCCGCCAACTGATCACCGTCGGCCGCGACACCCCCACCCGCTCGGCGATCGCCGTATTCGACACCCCCTCGGCGGCCAGCAACACGATCCGAGCCCGCTGCACCAGCCCAGCACGCACCGATGAACTCCGCGTCAACGACACCAGCCGCTCACGATCACCATCACGCAACACCAGAGCAGCCGCAGCACGATTCGCCATGCCGCATTCTGACACTCACCGAACCGTCAAACCACTATCGACACGCGACACTAGCGGTTGATCCCGTGCGCCCCGGGCCCCGCGAGTCCCGGCTTACGGTGCGGCGAGTTCCGGATTCGGCACGAACTCACCCGGCGTACGGGATCAACCGCCTAGACTTGCCCTATGTCCGTAGCTCTAGCCGATCGGCTCGACGACGCCACCCGCGACGAATCGAGTCTGCGTCGGTTCCTCGACGGCCTGCCCGGCGTCGACCAGGTAGGCCTGGAACAGCGGGCGGCCGGATTGGCCACCCGCAGTATCAAACAGGACGCCAAACGCTGGGCGATCGACACCGCCATCAGCATGGTCGACCTGACCACCCTCGAAGGTGCCGACACCAGGGGCGCCGTGCGCTCGCTGTGCGCGAAGGCCGTGCGGCCGGACCCGCAGCGTCCTGACACCCCGAGCGTCGCCGCCGTCTGTGTCTATCCCGACCTCGCTGCCACCGCCGTCGAGGCCCTGACGGGCACCGACGTCGCGGTCGCCAGCGTCGCCACCGCGTTCCCATCCGGTCGCTCCAATCGCGCGGTCAAGCTGGCCGACACCGCGCTCGCGGTCGAGTCCGGCGCGGCCGAAGTCGACATGGTGATCGACCGGGGCGCGTTCCTCGAAGGCCGCTACGGCGACGTCTACGACGAGATCGTCGCGGTCAAACAAGCCTGTGGGGCCGCACATCTGAAGGTCATCCTGGAGACCGGCGAGCTGGCGACGTACGACAATGTCCGCAAGGCGTCCTGGCTGGCGCTGCTCGCGGGCGGGGATGTCATCAAGACGTCCACCGGCAAGGTCTCGCCCGCCGCGACGTTGCCGGTCACGCACGTCATGCTGCAGGCGGTGCGGGACTACTACGAGGCGACCGGTGAGCCGCGCGGCGTCAAGGCGGCGGGCGGCATCCGCACCACGAAGGACGCGATCCGGTACCTGGTCGCGGTCAACGAGGTCGCGGGGGAACAGTGGCTAACGCCGTCGTTGTTCCGATTCGGTGCGTCGAGCTTGCTCAACGACCTGCTGTTGCAACGACGCGCCAAACAGGACGGCCACTACAGTGGCGCGAACTACCTGCCCGAGTGAGGGGACGACATGATCCGACCGCAATGGACACCGAGGCGCTGACATGCCGGTGTTCGACTACGCGCCCGCGCCGGAGAACCGCGAGATCGCGCGGGTGAAGCAGTACTACCAGCCGTTCATCGGCGGCGGATTCGTCGACGGTGGAGGCGAGCCACTCAAGACACTCAACCCGGCCACCGGCGAGGTGCTCGCTGAAGTGTCCACGGTGGCGTCATCCGATGTGGACAGCGCGGTGACGGCCGCGCGGAAGGCGTTCGAGCGCGTCTGGTCGCCGATGCCTGGCGCGGAACGCGCGAAGTACATCTACCGGATCGCGCGGCTGATCCAGGAACGTGCCCGCGAACTGGCCGTGCTGGAAAGTCTCGACAACGGCAAACCGATCAAGGAGTCCCGCGACGCCGATATCCCGACGGCTGCCGCGCACTTCTTCTACCACGCGGGCTGGGCGGACAAGCTCGACTACGCCGGGTTTTCGACCAGCACCGCCGGGCCTCCGCAGCCTTTAGGCGTCGCGGGCCAGGTCATCCCGTGGAACTTCCCGCTGCTCATGCTGGCGTGGAAGATCGCGCCCGCGCTGGCCACCGGCAACACAGTCGTGCTCAAACCGGCTGAGACGACGCCGCTGACCGCGCTGGTGTTCGCCGAGATCTGCCAGCAGGCCGAGCTGCCGCCCGGGGTGGTCAACATCGTGCCCGGCGCCGGCGACGTCGGCGAGATGCTGGTGACCCACCCCGGCATCGACAAGGTCGCGTTCACCGGATCGACGGAGGTCGGCAAGCTGATCCAACGGCAGCTCGCCGGTACTCGCACCCGGCTTACGCTGGAGCTAGGCGGCAAGGCGGCCAACGTCGTGTTCGACGACGCTCCGCTGGATCAGGCGATCGAGGGCATCGTCAACGGCATCTTCTTCAACCAGGGGCACGTCTGCTGCGCGGGCTCCCGGCTGCTGGTGCAGGAGTCGGTCGCCGACGAGGTGCTGGCCAAGCTGCGTGCCAGGGTGGAGACGTTGCGCCTCGGCGATCCGCTGGACAAGAACACCGATATCGGTGCGATCAACTCCGCCGAGCAGCTGGCCAAGATCCGGGAGCTGGTCGCCTCCGGCGAGGACGAGGGCGCGCAGCGGTGGACCAGCTCGTGCCCTGTCCCTGAGAAGGGCTACTTCTTCGCGCCGACGGTGTTCTCCGGGGTGGAGTCGTCGATGCGGATCGCGCGGGAGGAGATCTTCGGGCCGGTGCTGTCGGTGCAGACGTTCCGCACCCCCGACGAGGCCGTGACCAAGGCGAACACCACGCCGTACGGGCTGTCGGCCGGGGTGTGGACCGAGAAGGGCTCGCGCATCCTGTGGCTCAGCAATGCCTTGCGTGCCGGGGTGGTGTGGGCCAACACGTTCAACCGGTTCGACCCATCCGCGCCGTTCGGCGGCTACAAGGAGTCCGGCTTCGGCCGCGAAGGTGGCCGGTCCGGCCTGGCGGCGTACTTGAAGGGGGCGGACGATGGCGAAGTCTGAGCGGGTCAGCGTGGCCAAGACGTACAAGCTCTACATCGGCGGGAAGTTCCCGCGCTCTGAGTCCGGTCGCTCGTATCCGGTGACGTCGGAAAGCGGCGCGTTCCTGGCCAACGCGTCACAGGCATCCCGCAAGGACCTGCGCGATGCGGTGGTCGCCGCGCGTTCGGCGTTCGGCGGCTGGTCCGGCGCGACCGCGTACAACCGGGGCCAGGTGCTGTACCGGGTCGCCGAGGTGATGGAAGGCAGGCGGGAGCAGTTCATCGCGGAGGTGCGTGACGCCGAGAACGTCCGCCCCCGCACCGCTGAGTCTCTTGTGGACACCGCGATCGACAGGTGGGTCTGGTACGCGGGCTGGACCGACAAGCTCGCCGCCGTGCTCGGTGGCACGAATCCGGTCGCGGGGCCGTACTTTTCGTTCACCGTGCCGGAGCCGACCGGCGTGGTCGGTGTGCTCGCGCCGCAGCGGTCGTCGCTGCTCGGGCTGGTGAGCGTGCTTGCCCCGGTGCTGGCGACCGGCTGCACCGCCGTGGTGGTCAGCAGCGCCGCACGGCCATTGCCCGCGATCACGCTCTCGGAGGTGCTCGCGACGTCCGATATCCCCGGCGGGGTGGTGAACCTGCTGACCGGACACGCTGCCGAGCTGGGTTCGTGGCTAGCCTCGCACGCCGACGTCAACGCGCTCGACCTCACCGGCGCCGACGCCGAGCACCGGACGGAACTAGCCCGATCCGCCGCCGACACCGTGAAGCGGGTGCTGCGAGCACCGGAGGACGAGCCGGACTGGACGTCGTCACCCGGCATCGGGCGGATGCGCGCCTACCTGGAGGACAAGACGGTCTGGCACCCCATGGGGGTGTGACGGGCTGGCAGTTGACAGCGCTGGGCGTGAAACTGGTGCTGTGTCAGCTGAGCTCGCCGAGGGCAGGGAGTGCTTCGACCGTGGTGTGTGGTCGGATGCGTACTCCCTGTTGACTGCGGCGGACGCCGCCGAGCCACTGGCCGGGACAGATCTCGAACGGCTCGCGCACGCGGCCGCCCTCGTTGGCAGGGCCAGCGAGAGCACCGAGCTGTGGGCACGGGCGTACCGGGCGTGGTCGGCGGCAGGGGAGACGGATCGCGCGGTCCGGGCTGCCTTCTGGCTGGCATTCGGGCTGCTGAACAGCGGCGAGCTGGTGCGAGCGGGTGGCTGGATCGACACGGCGCAACGGCTCGCGGACAGCAGCGGCTCGAGTGGTGCCGAGCAGGGCTTGCTCCGCTACCTGACCGGCTTGCGCCGCACATTCGAGGGCGACGCCGCGGCAGCTGCGGCGGCGTTCGCCGAGGCGGCGGCGCTGGGCGAGGACTCGGGCGACGTGGAGCTGACCACCCTGGCCAGGATCGGGCTCGGCCGATGCCGGATCTATCAGTCGGCGATCGACGACGGTCTCGCGCTGCTCGACGAGGCCATGGTGGCGGTCACCGAGGGAGAGCTCTCCCCCGTGATCGTCGGTGACGCCTACTGCACGGTGATCGAGGGCTGCTGGGAGGTCTTCGAGCTGCGCCGCTCGCAGACGTGGACCGAGGCGCTGCGCCGCTGGTGTGACAGCCAGCCGTCGATGGTGCCGTATCGCGGTCAGTGCCTGGTGCATCGCGCCGAGATCCTGCGGCTGCGCGGGCAGTGGGATGAGGCCATGGCGGAGGCGCGGCGAGTCTGCGAGTGGCTTGCCGAGCCGAGCGCAGAGGCAGCTGCCGGAGCGGCCTTCTATCAGAAGGCGGAGCTGCACCGGCTGCGCGGCGAGTTCGAGCAGGCGGAATCGGCCTACCGGGACGCGAGCCAGTGGGGATGCGAGCCGCAACCTGGCCTCGCGCGGCTCCGGTTGGCGCAAGGACGTGCGGACGCCGCCGTCGCGGCGATCAGACGGGTGTTGGCCGAGGCCGAGGACGTCGTGAGCCGGTCGCACTACCTGCCCGCGTACGTGGAGATCATGCTGGCGACCGACGACGTCGGGGCCGCGCGCGAGGCCAGCGAGGAGCTGGCTGCCATCTCGGAGACGTTCCGCCGTGACATGCTCATGGCTGTCGCCACATCGGCGGCAGGCGCTGTCGCCCTGGCGGAAGACCACGCCGAGGCCGCGCTCGGGCCGCTACGACGCGCCGCGCAGACCTGGCAGGAACTCAACGTCCCGTACGAGCGGGCCAGGGTCCGCGTGCTGCTCGGGCTCGCCTGCCGGGCCATGGCCGACCACGACACGGCGGAGTTCGAGCTGACCGCGGCGCACGATGTGTTCACCCGGCTGGGTGCCGAATCGGACCTGGCGCGACTACGAGGCCTCACCGGGAGCGGTGATACCCGAGGGCTGACCCCTCGTGAACTGCAGGTGCTGCGGCTGCTGGCGACCGGCAAGACCAACCGGGCCATCGCTGCCGAACTGGTGCTCAGCGAGCGCACGGTCGACCGGCACGTCAGCAGCATCCTCGCCAAGCTCGGCGTGGCGACGCGCTCGGCGGCGACGGCGTACGCCTACGAGCACGATCTCGTCTGAGCACCGTGCCTGGGCGAGATCACCCAGGCACGGACCATCGTGGCGAACATTCTTTGGGCCCGGAACCGCTTGCGCAGCCGACGTTGCCGGGTCGTTCGGGTCAGGCCGGGTCTCGCCACATGGCAAAGCCGGTAGGCCCGTCGGGCAGATTCAGCTCGGCGGTAACCGTGAAGCCGTGGCGCTCGTAGAGCCGCCGGTTCTGTACGCAGGTCGCTTCCAGGTAGGCGGGGATGCCGTCGCGGTCGCACTGATCCAGCACGTCACGGAGGAGTGCCGAGCCGAGTCCCTGACCCTGCCGGTCTGGGACAACGCCGATGAAGAACAGATACCAGTGCGAGTCCTCCGGCTTGTACTCCTCGGAGATGCCCAGGAGGGTGCCGAAGCGTTCGGCATCCTCTGGTGAGACGGCCATCATCGAACTCGCGAATGCCTCCATGTCGTCGGCGATGGGCTGACCCGGCGGCACCCAGACGGTGGCTCCACCACCGTCGTCGGTCGTGAAGATGCTCTCGCGGGGGAGGATCGCACGGGTGATCACCGAGAACCACCCTGAGTACGTGGACCTCCGACGCTCGGGATCGGGGCACAACCAGTTGAAAACCGGGTCGTCGAGGAACGCTTCCGTCAGCGTGTCGACCACGTGCGGGAGATCGGTTTCCTGGGCGGTGGCAATTGTCTGGGTGCTCATGGGTTCCTCCTTGGTTGGCCGGGTCGAGGGTGGGGACAGGGCGGCGTTGGGTTCCTTCGCATCCCGTTCTGCCGCTGCTCGCGCCTCAGAGCCAACGTTACGAAGAGAAGAGGCACCCCACATCGGGTGGATCACTCAAATCGAGCTGGCGGGCGCGTGGGTAGTTCTGCAGGGGTGCCGCGCGATTCGCGCTTCGACCAAGTCAACCGACCCGCAGCGCTGGTGAGAGGCTGGCGCGCCTGGCGAGACATCGGACGTCGCGGCGGTACGGTGACGGCATGACCGGCGCGCTGTTCTACGACCCTCGGCGCTACTACACCGTCGAGGAGTTCGCCGCGCTGCCCGAGGACACCAGCGCCCGCTACGAGCTGCAGGACGGCGTAGTCGTGATGAGCCCCCGGCCGACCCCGTTGCATTCGCGGACTAAGACCGGGCTCATCGCGTTGCTCGACAGTCAGATTCCCGAGGGACTCGTGCTGCTCAACGAGGTCGACGTCGACTTGCAGCTGAGTTCCCCGGTAGTCCGCGTTCCTGACCTCGTGATCGCGCGCGAATCGGTCGTGGCGGCACGGATCGCGAAGGCGGCGGATGTCCTGCTGGCCATCGAGATTGTCTCCCCCGGCTCCGGGCACATGGACACGGCGATCAAGCCGATGGAGTACGCCGACGCTGGCATCCCGCACTACTGGGTCATCGATCCGAACCCGCCGGTCACCGCGACCGTCTACCACTTGATCGACGGCGCATACGAGGAGTCCCAGCGAGCCGAAGGCCGCTTCACGGTATCCGAACCGTGCCCGCTGACTGCCGACCTCGACGGCCTTGGGACGAGGCTCTGACGGAGAAGCTATGACGGACACCCACCCCGTCGCCGTGGTCACCGGCGCCGGATCAGGACTTGGCCGCCACATCGCTCGCGCGCTGGCGGACGACGGCTACCGCGTCGTCCTCATCGGACGGCGCGCGGAGGCGCTACGCGAGACGGCGGCGGACATCCCGGCGGAGCGCGCCCTCGTGCTGCCTGCTGACATCACCGACGCCGCCGCCGTTGCGACGACCTTTGACGCGGTATTGAACGAGTGGGGCAGGGTAGACGTCCTGGTCAACAATGCGGGGACGTTCGGGCCCGCCGGTGCCGTCGACGAACTCTCGCCCGAGCAGTGGCAGCAGGTCGTCGACGTCAACCTCACCGGCGCGTTCCTCTGCGCACACCACGCGGTACGGGTGATGAAGGCCCAGGATCCGCGGGGCGGGCGGATCATCAACAACGGCTCCATCTCCGCGCACAGCCCCCGGCCCGCCAGCGTCGTCTACACCGCGACCAAGCACGCCATCACCGGGCTCACGAAGTCGATCTCGCTCGATGGCAGGGACTACGGCATCGCGTGTGGACAGATCGACATCGGCAACGCCGCCACCGACATGACCGCCGGAATCGCCACCGGGGCGCGGCAGGCCGACGGCTCCGTGAAACCGGAGCCCACCTTCGACGCCGAGCATGCCGCTAGGGCCGTGCGCTACATGGCGAACCTGCCGCTGGAAGCCAACGTGCAGTTCCTCACGCTCACCGCGACGACCATGCCCTACATCGGCCGGGGATAGCGTCTATTCGGGGCTTTGGCCGGTCGATGTGTTCGCCCCGCTTGGTCATGCCGAGTGCTGCGGCCGATCGATGGTGGTGCCGGTGCCCGAGAAGTCGGTGCTCAATCGCTCGGCCAGCTCGGGGTCGCTCCACACTTCGGCCGTTGACTGCCACGCCGCGAGCGCACGTGCGAAGGGCATCAGGGAATCCGTGTCGGCTCCGGCCGCGAGATGCGCGAGGAGATCCTTCATGCAGTCATCTCGTTCGTCCGGCGGCAGCCAGTGCAACCAAGGCAGTTGCTCGGCCAGGATGTCCTCCGCGAGGCTACGGTCGTACTTGACCAGCGCCATGAGGGCGCGTGTCGCGACCGCCATGCCGGAGCGCGTCGCATCGAAACGCTCAGCCCGGCTGAGTACGAGGTCGTCGTCATCTCGACGTTCAAGGACAACGTCGGCGCTGTCCAGGGCTGGAAGCACCTTGCTGGGGCCGCGGAGAAAGTCCGAGTAGGGGAAACGACGTACTGCCATGTCGTCATGATATCTGAAGTAGTTCAGATCAGCTCGTTCGCGCTACTCCATCAGGCTCGCAGCCAGGGTCGCGCCCAGCTCCCAGCAGGCCTCCAGGTCCTCCTTCGACGGCTCGCCCGTGACAGTGACCGGTGCCGCCGACGTCTCCCAGCCGAGGCCGGTCACGATGCGCTCGATGCCGCGCGTTGTGCCGGAGACGTCGCTGCCGCCGTGCACGTAGTAGCTGTACGGCCTGCCCTTCGTCGCGTCCAGACACGGGTAGTACACCTGATCGAAGAAGTGCTTCAGCGCGCCGGACATGTAGCCGAGGTTGGCCGTGGTGCCGAGTAGGTAACCGTCGGCGGCGAGCACGTCGGACGGCGTTGCCGCCAGCGCGGGCCTGCGCACGACGTCGACACCTTCGATCTCGTCCGTAGTCGCACCGTCGACGACGGCCTCGAACATCGACTGCACGTTCGGCGACGGCGTGTGGTGCACGATCAACAGCGTCGGCATGGTTCCAGGGTGCCGCATAGCGTGCCGTCGTTACCGTGAGGTATGCCGCAGCCACGAGAACTGACCGTCGAACTGCCCGCATTGACCGTGTCCGCGCTGGCATGGGGTCCGGAGGATGGGCCGCTTGCGCTGTGTCTGCACGGCTTCCCTGACACCGCGTGGACCTGGCGCCACCTCGGGCCGGAGCTGGCCGAGCGTGGCTGGCGCGTGGTCGCGCCGTTCACCAGGGGATACGCGCCGACCGGACCCGCGCCGGACGGCGATTACCGGGTGGGTGCGCTGATCACCGATGCGCTCGATCTCTGCCGTGCCCTTGGCTCGGACGACCGCACGGTCCTCATCGGTCACGACTGGGGCGCCCTGACCGGGTACGGGATGGCGGCGCACGAGCCGGAGATGTTCGGCCAGCTCGTCGCCATGGCCGTGCCACCGATCGGCGCCATCACCGAGACCGTTCGCGGGAACTGGCGCATCGCGGGATCGCAGGTACTGCGCAGCTGGTACACGATGTTCAATCAATTGCCCGCCGTGCCGGAACGGCTCTTCGACCGGCTGGTGCGGCTGCTGTGGCGGCGCTGGTCGCCCGGCTATGACGGGACGAACGACCTAGCGCGGCTCGCCGAGGCGATGCCCGACCGTGCGCATCGGAAAGCTGCCCTGACCTACTACCGGCATACGCTGCTGCCGCGCGGCACCTCGCGACGCTACGACGTCGCCCACCGCGCCTGGCTCGACTCGCCCCAGGTACCGACGCTCTACTTGCACGGCGCGGACGACGGCTGCATGAGCCCTGGCTTCGCCGAGCGCGCGGCGCGCCATCTCCCGGACGGCAGCGAAGTGGACGTCGTGGCGAACGCTGGGCATTTCCTGCACCTGGAGCAGCCAGACCAGGTCAACGCCCGGATCGCGGACTTCCTCAACCGGCCCGGTGGCGAGCCATCAGCGGGCTGAACCGCGCATGAGCCGGTCGCGCCACCCGGCATCGGTGATATCGTTGGATATCTAGGAGGTGGGCCGTGTCGGATTTTTTGGTTCGCGATGTCCCTGAGGATGTGCTCGCTGCTATCGACGCGCATGCCGCGCGGCTCGGCGTGTCGCGCAACGAGTACGTTCGCCGGGAGTTGAGCCACGTCGCGCAACGTTCCGCCTCCCCAGTCACGACGGACGATCTGCGGCAGTTCGCTGATGCGTTCAGCGACCTGACCGACGTGGACCTGATGGAGCGGGCGTGGGAGTGAGCGCGTGACAACGCACTGGCTGATCGACAAGTCCGCGTTGGTGCGCATCGGCGCCAGTTCCGACGCGGAACTCTGGGCGAACCGGATCGAGCGCGGACTCGTGCGCATCACCACCGTGACCCGGCTCGAGGTCGGCTACTCGGCACGGTCGGCGTCCGATCTGCGCGCCGGCTTACGCAATCCACCGCTGTCGCGGATGCCGGTCGAGTACGCGACACCGGCCATCGAAGACCGCGCTGTCGACGTCCTCGCCCTGCTCGCCGAGCGAGGACACCACAGGGGCCCGTCGATACCGGATGTGTTGATCGCGGCGACTGCCGAGCTGGCGCGCCTGACAGTCCTGCATTTCGACAAAGACTTCGAACTCGTTGCCGAGATCACCGGCCAGCCGGTTGAGCGCCTGGCGATGAACTAGCCGAGCCAGCTATGACATTCCCCGCGCGAGCAGTTCCCTGACGTCGACTCGGAGGCGGTCGACCGCGTCGTCCGCGTCGTTGACGTCCGCCGGGCGCACCACCTGCAGATAGGTTTTGAGCTTCGGTTCTGTGCCAGACGGTCGTATCACCACCCGGACGCCGTGCCCGATGAACCGGAGGACGTCGGCGTCAGGCAGCAGGTCTTCCGTGGTGACCGGAACCCCGGCGAGTTCCTCAGGCGGCGCGGTGCGTAGCCGCGCCATGATGGTGCCGATGACGTCGAGGTCGGTCACCCGGATCGACACCTGGTCGGTCAGGTGCACGCCGTGTGCGTGGTCCAGTTCGGACAGCGCATCAGCGAGCGAGGACCCGGCCGCTTTCCGCGTGGCAGCCAGGTCGGCGGCGAGTATGGCGGCGGAGATGCCGTCCTTGTCGCGCACGGCACCGGGGTCGACGCACAGTCCGAGCGCTTCCTCGTATGCGAACACCAGCCGCGCGCCGTCGGCGGCTTCCGCTCGCGCGAGCCACTTGAACCCGGTCAGCGTCTCCGTGTACTCCGCGCCGTGCGCCGCCGCGATCGACCCCAGCATCGACGACGACACGATCGTCGTCGCTACTAACGGCTTCGGACACGTCGTGCGGTCCAGCGTGGCCAACACGTACTCGCCGAGCAGCGCGCCGGTCTCGTCGCCGCGCAGCATTCGGAACCGCTCGCCGTCGCGGATGCCGATGGCGCACCGGTCGGCGTCCGGGTCCAATGCGACCGCCAGATCGGCGCCGGTGCCCTCGGCCAACGTGAGCAGCGGATCGCACGCGCCGGGCTCCTCCGGGTTCGGGAAAGCCATGCCGCCGAAGTTCGGGTCGGGCGCGAACTGCTCCTCCACCACGACGACGTCGGCAAAACCTGCCTCACGCAACGCGTCGACCGCCACCTGCCCGCCGACCCCGTACAGCGGCGTCAGCGCGATCCGCAGGTCGCGCGCGCTGCCGCGGGGCAGCGACGCGACCCGGTCCAGGTACGCCCGCAGCACGTCGGCAGACAGCTCCCGCCAGGTCTCCGTCCTCGGCACGGCGAGTGCGGCGGGGGACTCACCGATAGTGGCCTCGATGTCGGTGTCGGCGGGCGGCACGATCTGTGCTCCGCTGCCGTCGTAGAGCTTGTAGCCGTTGTCCGGCGCGGGGTTGTGCGACGCCGTGAGCTGGATGCCAGCCACCGCGCCCAACTCCCGGACCGCGAACGCCAGTAGCGGAGTCGGCAGGGCCTCGGCGAACAGCCGGACGTCGAACCCAGCCGCCGCGAGCACCCCTGCGGCGTCCGCCGCGAACACGTCCGAGCCGTGCCGGGCGTCACGGCCGATCACCACGATCCCGCCAGCGCAGCCGGAATCCCGCAACCACTGGGCGACGCCGTGCGTCGTCCGCACGACCACCGCGCGATTCATCCCGTTCGGCCCCGCGCGCACCGGCCCGCGTAGCCCTGCCGTGCCGAAGCGCAACTGACCGGCCATCCGATCGGCCAAGTCATCGACCGCGTGGGCGTCGCCCCCGAGCGCGGCGGCGAGCACCGCCTGCAACTCGTCGCGATCGGACTCGTCGAGATCGTCCGCGATCCAGCGGAACGCGGCGTCCCGCAGCTCGGGCGGCACCCGTGAGCCCGGCACCCCGCCAGCGGTCCTCGGGTGCCGTGATTCGGACCCGCCAGCGGTCCTCGAGTTCCATGATTCGGACCCGCCAGCGGTCCTCGGGTCCCATGATTCAGACCCGCCAGCGGTCCTCATGCCCGCGCCATCAGGTCCCGCAGCAGGGCACCCATGCGCGTCGCCGCCGCCTGGCCCGCTTCGAGGACTTCCTCGTGGTTGAGCGGCTGTCCGGACAGTCCCGCAGCCAGGTTGGTGACCAGCGACAGCCCGAATACCTCGACGCCGAGCGCACGGGCCTGGATCGCCTCAAGCACGGTCGACATCCCCACCAGGTCCGCGCCGAGCGTGCGCAGCATCCTGATCTCTGCTGGCGTCTCGAAGTGCGGCCCGTACAGTCCCGCGTAGACACCCTCCGCAAGCGTGGGGTCGATCTCGGTCGCGATACGGCGCAACCGGGGCGAGTACAGGTCGGTCAGGTCCACGAACGTCGCGCCGACAAGCGGGGACCGCGCAGTCAGGTTCAGGTGGTCGCTGATCAGCACAGGCTGGCCCACCTGGAAGCCTTCCCGCAGCCCACCGGCGGCGTTGGTCAGCAGCACCGCCTTCGCACCCGCCGCCGCTGCCGTGCGCACTCCGTGCACCACGGCGTCCACGCCGAGGCCTTCGTAGATGTGGCTGCGCCCGAGCAGGATGAGTGCCCGTTTGTCGCCGACAGCGACCGAACGTGCGGTGCCGCCGTGTCCCTCGGCAGCGGGTTTGGCGAACCCGGGCAGCGTGCCGAGGTCGAGTTCCGCATCGGGTTGTCCGATCACGTCCGCCGCGCCGCGCCACCCGGAGCCGAGCACCAGCGCGATGTCATGGGCGCCGAAACCGGTCCGCTCGGCAATGGCAGCGGCGGCGTTCGCAGCAAGATCCGCAGTCACGTCGAAAAGCCTAAGCGGTCGGTGACGATCTGCACGAGCATGGTCAGCCCCTGCTCATGTTCTGCAGCACGGTGTAGAAGAGCTCTCTCGCCTTCTTGATGTCCTCGCTGACATGTACCTGCCCTCCGGTCGCCTTCGCGATGTCCTGCAACTCGCTGCCGTCGATCTCGGTGCCGAGCCCGACGAAGATCACCGGTGTCGGCTTGCTCCTGTCGGCGACCTTGCCGAGCTTGGCGAGCAGTTTCTCCCTGGTGAGGCCGTTCTCGTAGTAGTTCTTGCCGTCGGTGACGACCAGCACCAGGTTCAGCATCGCCGGGTCCCAGCCGCGCTTCACCTCCTTGACCGCTGCGAGCGTGGTGTCGTACAGCCCGGTGTTGCCCTCCGGCCCCGAGGTGAGGTCATCGACCTTGTCCGGTAGGCCGTCCGCGATGTGCTGCGACGCCGGCTTCCACGGCGCCACCTCGCGGTACGGCAGTTCGCCGTCGCGGTTGGTGGAGAACTCCCACAGCGTCAGTTCGGTGTTCGGCCGCAGCAGCCGCATCGCCTCGGACAGCACGTTCTCCGCGACCTGCATCCTGGTCAGCGGCGTGCCGGGCACCATCTTCTCCATCGAGCCGGAGACGTCGAGTGCGACGAGCAGCCGCGCCGCGGAGGACAGCGTCGCCCACTTCTGCAGCACCTTGGTCGCGGCCTTGGCGCCGGGGGTGTCCAGTGGCTTGCCGGCATCGGCGCTGATCCGCTTGTCGGCGGCGCCAGGACCGGTCAGCTTGCGGTTGCTGCCCCGGAAGCCGTGCCGCGACATCACGGTGCGCGCCGCCTTTTTGTCCAGCGCCTGCTGGAGCGCGAACGCGGCCTCCCGCTGCTTGGCGCCGGTGCCCTCCAGCACCACGAACGGGTAGTCCAGCCACGCCGTCGGCACTTCGGGGTACGCGGCGACGACGGAGCCCGTCGTGCCCGACCCCGCATCGGTGCTCTCGTTGTGGTGGAACACCGCCTGTTCCGATGACGGGAACGACGCCACGATCGGGTCGGTGCCGCCGTCCGGCAGGTGGCGATACGGGTCGCCTTTCGTGCCGAAGGTGTTCTTCGTCAGTAGCTGCATCGCCTTGGTGCGTTCGGTCTCGTTCCAGGCGAGCTTCTCGATACCCATCAGCGCGAGTACAGCGGCGGTGTCCCGCGACGGATCGGGCGTGCCCGCGATGCCGGTGCCGCTCAGCAGCTCCGACCACGTCGGGTTGCGTTCCGGCCAGCCCGCATCGCTCGCCGCGTTCTCGGTCGAGGCGAGCACGATCGGGCTGCTCGCGATGGAGGTGCCGTCGCTCGGCACGGCCGCGGTCTTCGCGTTGGCGCGCCGCAGCCAGAGCGTCGAGTCAGGAATCCAGACGTCCGGCCGCTCGGCCTTGTCGCGGACGTTGCCAGCGACCTTATGCGACTTCACGGCCCTGATGTGGGGCCGGACGCATCGAGCTGGGCCTTGCAGCGTGGGCAGCTCTTCCGTGACGAACTCGGTCAGCGCGGGCGCGATACTGGGGTCGGCGTCGACGGTGAACGTGGTTTCCTCGCCGCAGGATTCCGCGGCCTGGGTGATCCAGCGAACCGCCAGCACCGCAACCAGCGTCGTCACGACGAACGCACTTGCGAACGTGAACAACCCCTTGCGCTTGGGTGCGCGTGCGTCTGCCGCCGCCTTGCTGTGTCTTCCCGCCACTGACGTGATCCCTCGCCTGTTGTGCTGCTTCGCCCGTGGTTCCGCCCCAGCCCCACGGCCCCATAGCCTCCATCGCGACGTTGCGACATCGGGGTGACGGCACCAAAGACCGATATCCGGTCGTTGGGCAGGTTACGCGGAGAATGATGTGATGTGGATCACGGAAAGTCCATGTGGGTGGCCGCGATCGGCTGGCCGCCCGATGTCTGATTACGCTGAGTGCCTTACGTACCTTTGCGAACTTCGCGGATGAGCGCCCTATTTGCCGTAGTAGTCGCCTTGTCGCGACTGAGATAACGGTCCGATAACAAATCGAACGGCGTTCGCTTTCTCCGTCCTCCGGCGGGCAGGGCTAGGCCGTTCAGCCGATGTCGAAGGTCGGCACGATCCGCTCGAACAACTCGGTCCTGCCGCGCGACTCCTGCTCGGTCGGCACCGTTACCCGCACCACCCAGAGGCTCGAGTCCATCCGGCTCAGGCGAGCGTATGTCGTGCGACCGATGACCTTCGTCGTCGGCTGGCTCGTCGGGTTCGGCTGACCCGTCTGCGCCGACTGCTCTGGCGCGGTCTGCGTCTCGATCGTGCGGTAGGTGACGTCGAGCGGCCCATCCAGCGTGGTGCCTTCCGCGCGGTCGACGAGTACGAAGCCGTCCGCTGGCCAGAACGACCGCAGCCCGTTGAGGTAGTCGTCCGCGTCGTTGTCGGGGAAGTACTCCGCGAAGCGTTCCACTCCGACCATGAGGTGACCGTTGGCTGACACGAACTGCACCAACGTGCTCGCGGGCAACGTGCCAGCCTGCTGCTGGGTGACGAATTTGGTCCAGCCAGCCGGGACGTCGATCTGGAACCGGCCCGCGGTGTCGCCGTTGAGCACCGTGGCGTCGCCGCGCTGTGTGATGAGCGGCCCGATCGCCGCGGAGCCGTCGAACCGCTGCTCGCTGGCCGCGGGCAGCACGGTCACCCCGGCGAGCGTGCGGGTCAGCGCGAACCCGCCCGCACCGGCGATGAGGAACGCGACGACGGTGAGGACGGCGAACAGGGCCAGCCGCACCGACCGGTGCCGGTCGTGACGCGGTGTCGCGGACGCGAACGGCAACGGGCCGGGGTCGGCGGCCAGCGGCGCGGTGCCGCCGGTCGACGTCGACTCCTTCTCGGCCTCGGCGCTGGGCGCCGCCTCGGCGGGTTCGTGCTCCGGTTCCGCTCCGGCATCGGTGTCGAACAGCGCGGGGTCGAACAGTGGCCTGCCCGGCTGCGGGCGCAGGTCGAACAGGGTGTCGCGCACCGTGACCAGGTCAGGTCGCTGGGCAGGGTCCTTCGACATCAGACCGCTGATCAACGATGCGAGCGGGCCCGGCGACGGCTGCGGCACCGCGTCGTGCACGACGGCGGTCGCGGTGGCGATCGGATCGCCGTCGGCGTCGTAGGGCGGGTCGCCCTCCAGTGCGGTGAACAGCGTCGCGCCCAGCCCCCACAGGTCGGCGGCGGGACTGACCTTCTTTCCCGAGGCGAGTTCCGGTGCCATGTAGGCGGGCGAGCCGAGCATCAGCCCGGACTTCGTCAGCGTCATGTCCGAGACGTTGCGAGCGATGCCGAAATCGGTCAGCTTGATCCGGCCGTCTCTGGAGACCAGCACGTTCCCCGGCTTGACGTCGCGGTGCGTGATGCCTGCGGCGTGCGCGGCCTCCAGCGCGGCGGCAACCGCATCGCCCACTTCGGCGGCTTGCGCCAGGCTGAGCGGGCCGTTGTCCGCGATCAGCCCAGCCAGGCTGCGCGCGGTGAGCAGTTCCATCACCACGAACGGCTCGCCCTCCTCGCGCACGACGTCGTAGAGGGTGATCACGTTCGGGTGGGAAAGCGACGCGATGGCGCGGGCCTCCCGGAGCGCTCGTTCCCGCTGCTCCTCGGCCTGCGCGGCGGGGAAGCCCGGCGGCAGCTTGATGCCTTTCACCGCGACGGGCCGATGCAGGAACTCGTCGTAGCCTGCCCACACGGTGCCCATCGAACCGGCGCCAAGCTCGGTGCTGAGCCGGTACCGGCCAGCGACGAGACGGCCCTGATCACTGGCCTGGTCGTCGGGTTGGCTTTCGGCCTCGTCACCTGGTTGGTTACTTCCGGCTGCCACGGAGTCATTCTCACCGACGACGTGCCGAGAGGCATTCCGGCATGGCGAGTAAGTACCACGGACGGCGGCGACCAACTTCACATGATCGACCGCGCCACAACCCTTAGCATGGCTAGGTATGACAGAGCTGTCCCAGCCAGAGCGGCTCACGCTCGCCGCGGACTTCGACGACGCGACCCTGAGCCAGTGGCGGGACCGCGTCGCCGGTGTGCTCCGCAAGACCGGCGCGCTCGGAGCCGACGACGAATTGCCAGCGCCAGAACGCCTGCTCGCGAGTACTACCTACGACGGGATCGAGCTGCGGCCGCTCTATACCGCTGACGATGCCGCCGAACTGCCGTCCGCCGGGCTGCCCGGTCTCGCCCCGTTCGTGCGGGGCAACCGGCCGGAAGGCGCGGTCGCCAGCGGCTGGGACACGAGAGTGCGCCACGCCGGTCCCGACGTCGCCGCCACCGCCGATGCCGTGGTCACCGACCTGGAGAACGGCGCGAACTCGGTCTGGCTGCGTCTCGGCGGGAACGGGCTGCCGGTCGACGCGCTGTCCGACGTCCTCGGCGGGGTCTACGCCGATCTCGCGCCGGTTGTCCTCGACGCGGGCGCGGAGTACGCGGCGGCTGCCGAGCAGCTGCTCGACGTCTTCGCCGCCAAGTCCATCGCGCCGAGCGAGGCCATCGGCACGCTCGGCGCCGACCCGATCGGGCTGCATGCGCGGACCGGCCAGCGCCAGGACGTCGAACCGGCCGCCGAACTGGCCGCGCGGATCAGCGCCAGCCACCCGAAGCTGCGCACCATCGTCGTCGACGCGCTGCCGTATCACGACGCGGGCGGCTCCGACGCCCAGGAGCTCGCCGCCTCGATCGCGGCGGGAGTCGCCTACCTGCGGGCGCTGACCGCGCAGGGCCTCAGCGTCGCCGACGCGGCGGCGCAGATCGAGTTCCGCTACGCCGCCACCGCCGAGCAGTTCCTCACCATCGCCAAGCTGCGCGCCGCGCGACGGCTGTGGGCACGGGTGTGTGAGGCGTCCGGGGTCAGCGACGCCGACGCGGCCCGCGCGGCGCAACGCCAGCACGCTGTGACGTCCTCGGCCATGCTCAGCACCCGTGATCCGTGGGTGAACATGCTGCGCGGCACGCTCGCCTGTTTCGGCGCGGCGGCCGGTGGCGCGGACGCCATCACGGTGCAGCCGTTCGACGCCGCGATCGGGCAGTCCGACGCCTTCGCCCGCCGTATCGCCCGTAACACCAGCTCGATCCTGGAGTCGGAATCGAAGATCGCCGGCGTGATCGACCCGGCTGGCGGGTCCTGGTACGTCGAGACGTTGACCGACGACCTGGCGCGCACCGCGTGGCGTGAGTTCCAGGCCATCGAGGCAGCTGGCGGCATCGACGCCGAGCTGGCATCCGGTGGCATCGCCGCGCGGCTGGAAGCGACTTGGCGCGCCCGCGAGGCCAGTCTCGCCACCCGCAAGGACCCGCTCACTGGCATCAGCGAGTTCCCGCAGTTCGACGAGGAGCCGCTCGAGCGTGCGCCGCTGCCGCCTGAGGACCGCACCGGCGGGCTGCCGCGCGTGCGCTACCCGCAGGCTTACGAACGGCTGCGCGACCGGGCCGACGCGCATGTCGCCAAGCACGGCAAGCGGCCGAAGGTCTTCCTCGCCACGCTCGGTCCTGTCGCCGCGCACACCGCGCGGGCGACGTTCGCGAGCAACCTGTTCGCCGCCGGCGGGATCGAGCCGGTCAACCCCGGCGCCACCGACACCGTCGCCGACGTGCTCGCCGCGTTCGTCGGCAGTCACACCACGGTCGCCTGCCTGTGCGGCACCGACATGGCCTACGCGGAGCAGGCCGACGAGGTCGCCGCCGCGCTGCGCAAGGCGGGCGCGAAGGCCGTGCTACTCGCTGGCAAACCTACCGACGCCTACGACGGCATCACCGGGTTCGTCCACTCCGGCTGCGACGTGCTCGACGTACTGGCAACGACGCTGGACACGCTGGGAGTTGAACACTCATGAGCATCCCCGACTTCACCGGTGTCGATCTCGGCACGCCGCGCGCCGCTGACAAGGCGGAGTGGGTTGCATCCCTGCAGGCGAACACCGGCAAGAGCACCGACGCACTGGAGTGGGAGACGCCGGAGGGCATCGGCGTCAAGCCGCTCTACGACGCCGACGACCTGTCTGAGCTGGACTTCCTCGACACGTACCCCGGCATCGCGCCGTTCCTGCGCGGCCCGTACCCGACGATGTACGTCAACCAGCCGTGGACCATCCGGCAGTACGCGGGCTTCTCCACCGCCGCGGCGTCCAACGCTTTCTACCGTCGCAACCTCGCCGCGGGCCAGAAGGGCTTGTCGGTCGCGTTCGACCTCGCGACCCACCGCGGCTACGACTCCGACCACCCGCGGGTGTCCGGCGACGTCGGCATGGCGGGTGTCGCGATCGACTCCATCTACGACATGCGGCAGCTGTTCGACGGCATCCCGTTGGACAAGATGTCGGTGTCGATGACCATGAACGGCGCGGTGCTGCCGGTGATGGCGCTCTACGTGGTCGCCGCCGAGGAGCAGGGCGTCAAGCCGGAACAGCTCGCGGGGACCATTCAGAACGACATCCTCAAGGAGTTCATGGTCCGCAACACCTACATCTACCCGCCACAGCCGTCGATGCGGATCATCTCCGACATCTTCGCGTACACCTCGCGACGGATGCCGAAGTTCAATTCGATCTCGATCTCCGGCTATCACATGCAGGAGGCAGGGGCGACCGCTGATCTTGAGCTCGCCTACACGCTCGCGGACGGCGTCGAGTACATCCGCGCCGGGCTGGACGCCGGGCTGGATATCGACGCGTTCGCGCCGAGGCTGTCGTTCTTCTGGGCGATCGGGATGAACTTCTTCACCGAGGTCGCCAAGATGCGCGCCGCCCGGCTGCTGTGGGCGAAGCTGGTCAAACAGTTCGAGCCGCGCAACGAGAAGTCGTTGTCGCTGCGCACCCACTGCCAGACGTCCGGTTGGTCGCTGACAGCGCAGGACGTCTACAACAACGTGACGCGCACCTGCGTTGAGGCGATGGCGGCCACGCAGGGCCACACCCAGTCGCTGCACACCAACGCGCTCGACGAGGCGCTGGCGCTGCCGACCGACTTCTCCGCTCGCATCGCGCGGAACACGCAATTGCTGTTGCAGCAGGAGTCCGGCACCACGCGAGTGATCGACCCGTGGGGCGGCTCGGCGTTCGTGGAGAAGCTGACCTACGACCTGGCCCGCAAGGCATGGGCACACATCAGCGAGGTCGAATCGGCCGGTGGCATGGCCCGTGCGATCGACGCGGGCATCCCGAAGCTGCGTATCGAGGAAGCCGCCGCCCGTACGCAGGCGCGCATCGACTCCGGGCGGCAGCCTGTCGTCGGCGTCAACACCTACCGCGTCGAGCAGGAGGAGCAGATCGACGTCCTCCAGGTGAACAACGCCGATGTCCGGGCGGAGCAGTTGGACAAGCTCGCCCGACTGCGTGAGGAGCGCGACCAGGGCACGGTGGATTCGGCGCTGCGAGCGCTGACCGCGGGCGCTGACGGTGACGGGAACCTGCTCGAGCTGGCCATCGACGCCGCAAGAGCCAAGGCGACCGTCGGCGAGATCTCGGACGCGCTGGAGCAGGTGTGGGGCCGCCACGCTGGCCAGATTCGTACCATTTCCGGTGTGTACCGCAATGAGGTTGGCCAATCGCCCGCCGTCGAGACCGCGCGCGAGAAGGTCGACGAGTTCGCCGAGGAAGAGGGCCGACGCCCGCGCATCCTGGTCGCCAAGATGGGCCAGGACGGCCACGACCGTGGCCAGAAGGTGATCGCGACGGCGTTCGCGGACATCGGGTTCGACGTCGATGTCGGCCCGCTGTTTTCGACCCCTGCCGAGGTCGCGCGGCAGGCCGTCGAGGCGGACGTGCACGTCATCGGGGTGTCCTCGCTCGCGGCGGGCCACCTGACGCTGGTGCCCGCGCTGCGCGCCGAGCTGGCCGAGCTCGACCGCTCCGACATCATGGTCGTCGTCGGCGGGGTCATCCCGCCGCAGGACTTCGACGCGCTGCGCGAGGCCGGTGCCGCCGCGATCTTCCCGCCGGGCACCGTCATCGCCGAGGCCGCGATCGGCCTGCTCGACCAGCTCAACGCGGTGCATTCGGGCCACTCCGACGACGGTGCCTCCCCCGACCACTCCCGCGGTGTGTCTCCGACCCACCGCCCCGACGGGTCCTGATGGCGCGACGCACCATCGACATCGCCGCCTACGCCAAAGGAGTGCTCGCGGGGGAGCGGGGAGCGCTGTCGCGGGCGATCACCCTGGTCGAGTCGGCGCGTGCCGACCACAGGGAGCAGGCGCAGCGGTTGCTGGTCGAGTTGCTGCCCCAGTCAGGTGGCGCCGCGCGGGTGGGCATCACCGGGGTGCCAGGCGTCGGCAAGTCGACATTCATCGAGTCGCTGGGCACCACGCTGACCTCGCAGGGGCATCGGGTTGCGGTGTTGGCCGTCGACCCGTCGTCCACCCGGTCGGGTGGCAGCATCCTCGGTGACAAGACGCGCATGGCGAAGCTGGCCACCGACCCCAACGCGTTCATCCGACCATCACCCACATCGGGAACGCTGGGCGGTGTCGCGCGTGCCACCCGCGAGACCATCGTGCTGATGGAAGCCGCGGGCTACGACGTCGTGCTGGTGGAGACGGTCGGGGTCGGGCAGTCCGAGGTCACCGTGGCCAACATGGTCGACTGCTTCTTGTTCCTGACGCTCGCCCGAACCGGTGACCAGCTGCAGGGCATCAAGAAGGGCGTGCTGGAACTCGCCGACGTCATCGCGGTGAACAAGGCCGACGGTGAGCACGAGCGGGAAGCGCGCAAGGCGGCACGGGAGCTGTCCGGTGCGTTGCGGCTGCTGTACGGGCCGGACGCGAGCTGGACGCCACCCGTGCTGACCTGCAGCGGGATGTCCGGCGCCGGGTTGGACACGGTGTGGCAGCAGATCGGCAAGCACCGTGATGCCATGGCAGCCTCTGGCGAACTGGCCGCCAAGCGCAGCCGACAGCAGGTCGACTGGATGTGGGCCATGGTGCGGGAGCAGCTGCTGCTCCGGCTGGAACGGCACTCCGGTGTACGCGCCGTAGTCGGCGAGGTCGAGGAGTTGGTTCGCGGGGGTGAGATCACCCCGACACTCGCGGCGCAGCGCATACTGGACGCCTTCGGCGAGTAGCCTGGTCATCTTGCGTGCTGGGATGGTGAGTGAGGCGATGACGAAGTTGCGTGGTGTCGCGCTGACGCTGGTGTTCGGTGGCATCGCCGCCGCGCTGGTGCCTGCGTTCGGGGTCGCTGGTCCTACCCAGGTGTCGGTCGTCGGACAGCCGGTCGCCGCCGTCGCGACGACGACGGACACCAAGGCCGCGAAGCCCGACAAGGCGCAGCAGGCCAAGGAAACCACGCAGCAGCGGAAACAGCCCACCGCGTCGCCGTCGCGCACCGCGCAGGGCGATGGACCCAACATCAACGAGCGTAAGAAGCAGGCCAACGACGAGCTGCGGCAGAACAAGCTCGTCGTGGGCGGCGTCGCCGTCGTGCTGTTGCTGATCGTGCTGTGGGGCCGCAGGGTGCGCTCGAAGCGGCGGAACCCTGGGTCGTAGCGCGTCGCGGAGCGGGCATGGTTGACGTGTCGCCGCTGCGCTGGCACCGCTGGGGGTACCGTTCGGTCGCTCGATGAGTTCAGCGAAACCGAACTGTGGGTAACCGCTTGTCGATGGAAGTCGACCGGCCGTCTCTTGACGACCCACTCCGCTACTCTGAATGGGGAGTGGAGTGCAAGAATGATCACAAATGGCTATGAGTTCTTTTCCTCTCGCGATACAGGCTGTCCCTGAGCGAGTCGGGGGTGGCGCATGACGACGTCTCCGCACACGCGCCCCGGTATGGCGGCGCACGCGGTACCGGACAGCATCACCGGCAGCCTCGCCGACCGTGGTCCGCTGTTGCCGGCCACGTCCTCGGTGACCGGCGACGGTGCCGCGCTGCACACGATCTCGGACGCCGAACTCGACGGGCTGATCACCCCGGACGGGGTCACCATGTCGTCCGTGGCTGACATCGGCGCTGGACGCGGGCCCGAGTGGCTGGACCACTGGCTCGCGACGAACTCCGCCGACGTGGTGGCATGGCGCAGGCACATCCACGCCAACCCTGAGCTGGCCCGACGTGAATACGGCACGACCGAACTGGTGGTGCGCACGTTGCGCTCGCTCGGGCTGAAGCCGTGGGTGCTGCCGCACGGCACCGGCGTCGTGTGCGACGTCGGCGAGGGCGAGCGATGCGTCGCGCTGCGCGCGGACATGGACGCGCTGCCGATCACCGAGGCCACCGGGTTGCCGTTCGCCTCGGCGGTCGATGGTGTGGCGCATGCCTGCGGCCACGACGCGCACACCTCGATCCTGCTGGCCACGGCATCCGCGCTGGTCGCAGCGCCCTCGCTGCCCGGGCGAGTGCGGCTGCTGTTCCAGCCAGCGGAGGAGGTCATGCCCGGCGGCGCACTGGACTCCATCGCGGCGGACGCGCTCGAGGGCGTCGAGCGGATCTTCGGCCTGCACTGCGACCCGCGGCTGCCCGTCGGCAAGGTCGGCACCCGGATCGGTGCGATCACCTCGGCCGCCGACCTGGTCGAGCTGAGCCTGACCTCGCCAGGCGGGCACACCTCGCGGCCGCACTTGACCGCCGACCTGGTGCACGCGCTCGGCAGCGTCATCACCGGGCTGCCCGCACTGATCTCGCGCCGGGTCGACCCCCGCTCGGGCACGGTGCTGGTCTGGGGCGCGGTGCACGCGGGCGAGGCGGCGAACGCGGTGCCGGAAGACGGTACCCTGCTCGGCACGCTTCGCACGGCGGACATCGACGTCTGGCGCGAATTGGAACCGCTGGTCGGGGCGTCGATCGAGTCGCTGCTCGCGCCGACAGGCGTCGGGTACTCGCTGAACTACCGGCGCGGCGTGCCGCCCGTCGTCTGCGACGCGGAAAGCACCGGTTTCCTGCGCGATGCGGTATCGGCGGCACTGGGGCAGGATGCCAACGCCAGCACGGAGCAGTCCTCCGGTGGGGAGGACTTCGGCTGGTACCTGGAGCACGTCGACGGTGCGTTCGCCCGGCTGGGCGTCTGGCCCGGCGAGGGTCCGCAGCGCGACCTGCACCAGGGCACCTTCGAGCTGGACGAACGCGCCCTCCCGGTCGGTGTCCGGCTGATGGTCCACATCGCCCTGGCCGCGTTGAGCTGAGCGCGGGACGTGGGGCACGTCGTGTCCGACGCTCGTGCACGTGTGTCCGTCATTCAGGACGTCGTGTCCGACACTCAGAACGTCGTGTCGTGCACTCCGGACGCCGTGTTTGGCAGTGGGGACGCTGTGCTCCCCGTTCAGGCCGCGGCGACGACGTAGCCGCGTGACCGCATCGCCTCGGTCACCGCGGTGATCAACCGAGACGGATCGCGGAGATCATCGGCGGTGGCGTGGATGACGATCCAGCCCCGACGCCGGAGGTCGGCTTCCCGCACGGCATCGCGGTCAGCGCGCTGGACGTGTGCCGCATAACCGTCGTATTCGACTGCGACGCGGAACTCCGGCCAGGCGAAGTCGAGCCGGTAGAGTTCGTTGCCGTCGATGTCCGTGATGCTGACCTGCTGTTCGGGGATCGGCAGCCCGCCGTCCACGAGGTCGAGCAACGTCCAGCTTTCGGCAGGCGACTCCGAGTCGCCGCGTGCTAGGTCGAGCAGCTCAGTCGCTCGCAGCGTGCCCCGACGGTCGCGACGTGAACGGATTCGTTCGCTCAGGGTTGCGCGTAGCTCATCGCGCTGGTCACGCGGAACGCTCGCTAGCACCTGGTCCGCACAGGCGATCGCCGTGCGGCGCGAACCGCAGCACAGTACTTCGACGAGCGCGTGCGGGATCGTGACCGTGCGCAACCGGACGACATGCTCGGTGTCGAAGTCGATCAGGTGGCTGTAATGGACGGCAACGTCCTTGCGCCGGCGCAGCGTACGAGGATACGGCAGTAAGACATGAATCGGGGCGAGCTCCGCAGCGCTTATGCCCCTGATGATCAGCGCGCTGTGACTGCTCAACGCGGCGGTTGGCCCTGCCATGAGCAGCGCAGCAGCAGCACGGCAACGGAACTCGGTCGCTCGTCGCGGATCGACCAGCACGTCGCGGGAGTACACCTTCAAGCGTCCGCAGCGGACAGCCGTGCGCATGGCTTTCGGTCCGATCTCTTGAGCGAGTCCGACGCGGGTGTAGGCACCATGCAGGCCCTCGGGTAAGACGTCCATTCTCAAAACTGTGGCTCTACGAGGTGACCGAGGGAACCACGCCAGCAAAGCTGTGGACGATCTGAAGCTGTGGATAACTCGGCGGGGATCGCGAGTGCCGAATACGGCGCCGGGAATGCCAAATACAACGTCAGGACTGCCAGACATGGCGTCGGGAACGTCGGACACGACGGCGCGAGCGCATGACACAGCGTCGGGAATGCAGGACACAAGACACCCGCTGGTGGTGCCATCGGCACCCTGCGAACGGACGTGGCGTCAGGGGCCGATCCCGATGCAGGGACGGGTGCGGAGGTCGTTGACGTAGTCGGCAGGCGCACCGGCGGCCTCGGCGGCATCCGCCAGCACACCGAGATACCGCGCCGAGGGCAACCCGCCCTCATAGGCGTCCAGCACATACAGCCACGCCAGGACAGGACCTTCCAGCGTCTGCACCCGCAGTCTGATCTTGTTGTGCAGGAACAGCTCGTCGCCTTCCCAGCGGTCGAGACCCTTCTCATCGGCGGCGTTGACGTCGTAGAGCACGACGAACACCCGCGAGTCGGAATCCTCGACGATGGTGGCCAGCGCGCCTTCCCAGCCGATGTCTTCTCCGCCGAAGGTTAGTCGCCAGCCTTCGAGCCAGCCGGTCCCCGCCATCGGCGAGTGCGGCGCGCGCTCGGCCATCTGGTCGGGGTCCATGTTGGAGCCGTAGGCAGCATAGATGGGCACGTCCGAGATAGTAACGTTGTCCGCGCGGTAACACAGTGAGGAGGCGACGGGTGACGAGGATCGTGATCTTGGGTGGTGGCCCAGCCGGCTACGAGGCGGCTTTGGTCGCGGCTCAGCACGGAGCAGATGTCACCGTCGTTGAACGGGACGGCCTCGGCGGGGCCTGTGTGCTCTACGACTGTGTGCCCTCGAAGACATTCATCGCTTCGTCTGGCGCGCGGGCGAGCCTGCATGGCATGGCCGAGCTGGGTGTCGGCATCGACGACGACAAGGTGCGGGTTGAGAACCGCACCGTACACGGCAGGGTGAAGGGTCTCGCCCTCGCGCAGTCGGCCGACATCCGCGCGCGGGTGCAGCGCGAAGGCGTCCAGGTGATCCCCGGCACAGCGCGGTTCTGCGACCCCGAGCCCGGCCTCGCGGTGCACCAGGTCGCCGTCACCAAGGAGGACGGCACCGAGGAGGTGCTGATCGCGGACGTCGCGCTGGTCGCGACCGGCGGGACGCCGAGGGTGCTGCCCGGCGCGGTGCCGGACGGCGAGCGCATCCTCGACTGGCGTCAGCTCTACGACCTGCCTGAGCTGCCGGAACACCTGGTCGTCATCGGTTCGGGTGTCACCGGCGCCGAGTTCGCCTCCGCCTACACCGAGCTCGGGGTGAAGGTCACCGTGGTCTCCAGCCGCGACCGCATCTTGCCGCACGAGGATGCCGACGCCGCCGCCGTGCTGGAAGAGGTCTTCAGCCACCACGGCGCGACGCTCGCCAAGCACGCCCGCGCGGACCGCGTCGACCGTACTGACAACGGTGTCGTTGTTCACCTGACCGACGGGCGCACGATCGAGGCAAGCCACGCGCTGATGACCGTCGGTTCGGTGCCGAACACCAAGGACATCGGCCTCGACACCGTGGGCGTGGAGACCACCGAGAGCGGCCACATCCCGGTCGACCGGGTGTCTCGCACCAAGGTGTCCGGCATCTACGCGGCGGGAGACTGCACCGGTGTGCTGCCGCTCGCGTCGGTAGCGAGCATGCAGGGCCGCACCGCGATGTGGCACGCGCTCGGCGAGGGCGTCAGCCCGATCAAGCTGAAGACCGTCGCCGCGAACGTGTTCACCCATCCGGAGATCGCCACGGTCGGTATCAACCAATCCGCGATCGACGCTGGTGAGGTGCCCGCGCGCACCATCATGCTGCCGCTGTCGACCAACGCCAGGGCGAAGATGGAGGGCGTGCGGCACGGCTTCGTGAAGCTGTTCTGCCGACCGGCCACCGGCGTGGTTATCGGTGGTGTCGTGGTCGCGCCGACCGCGAGCGAGCTGATCCTGTCCATTGCACTCGCGGTGCAGCACCAGCTCACCGTGGACCACCTTGCGCTGACGTTCTCGGTGTATCCGTCGCTGTCCGGCTCGATCACCGAGGCCGGGCGCCAGCTGATGCGCCACGACGACCTCGATTAATCCAAGGCCGTTCACGTAGCGGCTTCCGATGACGAGCTACGTGCACCGCGAGCCGATCGACCCACCGCATGGCAGGCTGGTGATCAGCGGCTGCGCCTCCGGGTAGCCGATACCGTGGCAGCAGTGGCTGGATCCCACGGTGAGAGGAGGGTCTGGTGCCCGGTGAAAGTCCGACGATCGGCCGTCTTGGTGTGGCCGATCGAGAGCAGGCGTGGCAGCGCCTCGATACGGTCAACTTCGATCTCGTCGTGATCGGTGGCGGAGTCGTGGGCGCGGGGACCGCGCTCGACGCGGCGACGCGCGGACTGCGCGTGGCACTGGTGGAAGCGCGCGATCTCGCCGCGGGCACGTCGAGCCGGTCGAGCAAGCTGTTCCACGGCGGGCTGCGCTACCTGGAGCAGCTGGAGTTCTCGCTGGTGCGCGAAGCCCTCGCCGAACGGGAGTTGATGCTGACCAGGCTCGCGCCACACCTGGTGAAGCCGGTCAGCTTCCTGTACCCGCTCAGCCGCCGGATCTGGGAACGTCCGTACACCGCTGCCGGGCTGTTTCTGTACGACCGGATGGGCGGTGCGCGTTCGGTGCCTGGCCAGAAACACCTGACCAAAGCCGGAGCGTTGCGGATGGTGCCCGCGCTCAAGCGCGACGCCCTGATCGGCGGCATCCGGTACTACGACGCGCAGGCCGACGATGCGCGGCACACGATGATGCTCGCCCGCACCGCGGCGCACTACGGCGCGGTGGTCCGCACGTCGACGCAGGTGGTGGGCTTCCGGCACGAGGCGGATCGGGTGTCCGGGGTGCGGGTGCGCGATGTGGAGGACGGCCGCGAGGTCGACGTCTCGGCTGGCGCGGTGATCAACTGCACCGGGGTGTGGACCGACGAGTTGCAGGGGTTGTCCGGTAGCAGGGGCCGGTTCCGGGTGCGGGCCAGCAAAGGCGTCCACGTCGTCGTGCCGCGCGACCGGATCGTGTCGGACTCGGGGCTGATCCTGCGTACTTCGAACTCGGTGTTGTTCGTCATCCCGTGGGGCGCCCATTGGATCGTGGGCACCACCGACACCGACTGGAATCTCGACCTCGCCCATCCCGCCGCTACCAAGGCCGACATCGACTATCTGCTCGACAAGGTCAACTCCGTGCTGACCACGCCGCTGACCCCCGACGACATCGAAGGCGTCTACGCGGGCCTGCGCCCGTTGCTGGCGGGGGAGAGCGAGGAAACGTCGAAGCTGTCGCGGGAACATGCCGTCGCGCGGCCCGCGCCGGGACTGGTCGCGATCGCGGGCGGCAAGTACACCACGTACCGGGTGATGGCGGCCGACGCCGTCGACGCGGCGGCGATCGATTTGCCCGGCCGGGCACAGCCGTCGATCACGGACAAGGTGCCGTTGCTCGGCGCTGACGGGTACCACGCGCTGGTCAACCAGGCCGACCACCTGGCTGGCAGGCATGGGCTGCACCCGTACCGGCTACGACACTTGCTCAACCGGTACGGCTCGCTGGTGCACGAGGTCCTCGCGCTGGCCGACGACCGGCCCGACCTGCTGCGCCCGATCGCGGGTGCGCCGGACTACCTGCGCGTCGAGGCGGTGTACGCGGCCAGCCACGAGGGCGCGCTGCATCTGGACGACGTCCTCGCGCGGCGGATGCGGGTGTCGATCGAGTATCCGCATCGGGGCGTCGACTGCGCCAGCGAGGTGGCGGATCTGGTCGGCGGGGTGCTCGGCTGGTCCGAGGAGACCATCGCGCGCGAGGTCGACGTCTACACGGCGCGGGTCGCCGCCGAACGTGAGGCGCAACAGCAGCTGAGCGACGAAGGAGCCGACAAGCGGCGTCGTGCGGCACCGGACGCCAGGACGGGCATCGTCTCGGCGGAGGAATGAGGCCGGTGTTGCGTGTGGTCAGCCGCGCGCCGTCCAGCGCAGGACGCCAGGAGCGTCAGCGGTGCCGTCGCTGGTGAAGCCACAACGCTTGGCCAGCGCGACAGCGGCGACGTTGTCCTCGGCACAGGCCGCGTCGACGTGTACGAGGTCGAGTGCGCCGAAGCCGAACCGGAGCACGGTGCCCACGGCGGTGCTGGCGGCACCGCCGCGTCGCGCGTCGGGGTGCGTCCACACCGTCAGGTGCGCGGTGGTCGGCTCGCCGTCGTCCGCCGCGACTCGGTCGGCGTCACCGCCGGTCTCTATGCCCGCGGCCGCCCCCTCGCGAAACTCCAAGCGGATCTCACCGAGCAGCGTGCCGGTGGTCAACTCCGCGATGACCCAGGTGTAGTGGTCATCGTCGCGCCAGCCAGCCGCGCGGGCGTCGATGTAGTCGCTGGCGTGCTCGGAGGTGCGCACGTCGCGATCCGGGAAAGCGCGCTGGATGCCAGGGTCGGCGAGTGCGGCTAACAGGGCGGGCCGGTCGTCCATGCGGTCATCGGCGCGAAACTGACGCAGATAGTGCGTGCCCGCGTTGATCTCGATGGGTTCCACTCAGCCCCTGCCCGGCCCGAACAGATTGCCGCAGGCGATAACGGCGAATACGAGGACCGCGATGGGAAGCAGAAACATCATCCCGGCCCCCTTGCTGAGTACCAGCACGCCGATGATCGCGATCGCCGCGATCGGCACGGCGCCCAGTGTGCGCCGCCCTGAGTGCTGACGTCGCGGCTCATGACCCCGTCTCCGCTCCGGTCGCTCGCGTTGTGGTGGGGCTGGCAGCTGTTCCCGCAGCATCTCGGGGCGCGGCTCTGGCAAGTCGCTGAACAGCGTGATCAGTTCGCCGCGAGTCTTTGCCGCGGTGACGCGCGCGGTGCGGTCGCCGTACTCGTCAATGTCTAGTCTGCCGTCCCGCATGTGCTCACCGAGCGCTTCGATCGCTTCCTCGCGCTCGGCGTCGCTGATCCGGAATTCGGGACGTTCTACGGTCACACCTCGATGGTACGGCTTTCCGCGCAGGAGCCCAGCCCCCGCGGCGAATGACGCTTTCACCGCACCCAACGGCAGCGAAAGCGTCATTCAGCGCGTCAGGACGTTAGTCCTTGATCTCGAACAGCACCGCACCCTGGCTCACCGAGGAGCCGATCTCGCAGGACAGTCCGGTGATGGTGCCGGATTTGTGCGCGTTGACGGGGTTCTCCATCTTCATTGCTTCGAGGACGACGACCAGTTCGCCTTCCTCGACTTGCTGGCCGTCCTCGATCGGCAGCTTCACGATGGTGCCCTGCATCGGCGCGGTCACCGCGTCCCCGGACACGGCGGCCTTCTTGCCGCCAGCTCGCTTGCGTGGCTTGGCCTTCGCGGCGCCGGGGTTGCCGTTGCCGCCACCGAGCGCCAGGTCACCCGGCAGCGACACCTCAAGTCGCCTGCCGCCGACCTCGACGACAACGGTCTGGCGCTCGGCCTGTTCCTCGTCGGCGGGCTCGCCGCCGGTGAACGGCTCGATGGTGTTCTCCCACTCGGTTTCGATCCAGCGGGTGTGCACCGTGAAGCCGTCTTCGGCGGTGAACGCCGGGTCGCGCACGATCACGCGGTGGAACGGCAGCACTGTCGCCAGGCCATCGGCGACCATCTCGTCCAGCGCGCGGCGGCTGCGCTCCAGCGCGTTCTGCCGGTCGGAGCCGGTGACGATCAGCTTGGCGAGCATCGAGTCAAACTGTCCGCCGATGACGCTGCCGTCTTCGACACCGGCGTCCACCCGCACGCCGGGCCCGCTCGGCGCGACGAATCGGGTGACCGTACCGGGCGCGGGCAGGAAGTTGCGGCCCGCGTCCTCGCCGTTGATGCGGAACTCGATCGAGTGGCCACGCGGCTCGGGATCGGCGGTGAACCGAAGCTTCTCCCCCGCAGCGATGCGGAACTGCTCGCGGACCAGGTCGATGCCGGTGGTCTCCTCGGAGACCGGGTGCTCGACCTGCAGCCGGGTGTTGACCTCGAGGAAGGAGATCGTGCCGTCCTGGCCGACCAGGTACTCGACGGTGCCGGCACCCGAGTAGCCAGCTGCCTTGCAGATGGCCTTGGCCGACTCGTGGATGCGGTTGCGCTGGTCGTCGGTGAGGAACGGCGCGGGCGCCTCCTCGACCAGCTTCTGGTGCCTGCGCTGCAGCGAGCAGTCGCGGGTGCCGACGACGATGACGTTGCCGTGCTTGTCGGCGAGTACCTGCGCCTCGACGTGGCGTGGCCGGTCGAGGTAGCGCTCGACGAAGCACTCGCCGCGTCCGAATGCCGCGACCGCTTCGCGGGTCGCCGACTCGAAGAATTCGGGGATCTCTTCGATGGTGCGTGCGACCTTCATCCCTCGTCCGCCACCACCGAACGCCGCCTTGATCGCGACCGGCACGCCGTGCTGCTTGGCGAACTCGACGATCTCATCGGCGGACTTGGCCGGGTCCTTGGTGCCGGGCACCAGCGGCGCCTGCGCGCGCTCGGCGATGTGGCGGGCGGTGACCTTGTCACCGAGGTCGCGGATGGCCTGCGGCGACGGCCCGATCCAGTTCAGCCCCGCGTCGATGACGGCCTGGGCGAAGTCGGCGTTCTCGGACAGGAAGCCGTAGCCGGGGTGGATGGCGTCGGCGCCGGAGCGCTTGGCGACGTCGAGCAGTTTGTCGAAGACCAGGTACGACTCAGCTGCCGTCTCCCCGCCGAGGGCGAATGCCTCGTCGGCGAGCCGGACGAAGGGGGCGTCCCGGTCGGGGTCGGCGTAGACCGCGACAGTGGTGATTCCAGCGTCCTTCGCGGCGCGAATGACGCGGACGGCGATCTCGCCCCGGTTCGCGATCAGGATCTTGGTCAGGGATTCGGAACCGGTCGCCGATGCTGTCTCGGGCACACCTACCTCCTTCTCGACGGGCCGCCACGGCCTACCGGCGTCGTTGCGGGTAAACATGGCCTTGGGGCAGTTTACGGATTCCGCGCGGCTGTGTGAGGAGAGCCGTCTCACGTTTGGCTGGACGTATTCGTTGTCGTCGGCCGTGTCTGCGGCGTATCCGAGCTGTCAAGACTACAGTCTGTGGTCGAACGATACAGCGAGCGCAGGAGGATGTCGTGGCCGTGCGGGCATCGCGGCCGGTCGTCGTCACGGCCGTCGTCGCGCTCGTCGTCACCATGCTCGCGCTCGCGTCGGCGGTGGTGCTGCGGATCCAGCGGGACACCGCGAGTGCGGCCGGACACGTCGGGCCCCCTGCCGCAGCGGCCGGTTCTGGCCAGCTGACCTGCGGGGATGCGCCGTGTGGGGTGTTGACCAGCCTGCCGGTCGGCGACGCGACGGTGGAACTGCTCGCTGGTGACGGTGGCGAGCACGGCACGGTTCGGGTGTTGGCCCCCGGATCGGACATCGTGCTCGAAACGGCCCTCGCGGACCTCGGGGTGACACTGACGCAACGGTCGCTGGTGTGTACGGAAGGTGACACCAGTGCGTGTTTGGTGCGAGGCGATCGGGACGACGCTGTCGTGGGAGAAGTTTTTGTCGCGCGGGATGACAAATGGGAAGCCGTCGAGCGCCCCTATGTGTCGAATGCCGGATACCTCGATCTGGTTCCCGCCGGGCGCGATTCGCCGGAGATCGTGCTGGCGACGTATCCGGACTGCACAGGCAACGCCGATGACTGCGCCGGTGCGTCCGTCGCGCTGCGGGTCTTCGAGCTCGACGGCACCTCACGCGGTTGCACCCGCAGCTACCGCGCGCTGTCCCGGCTCCCCGACTGGCCGGACGTGAATCTGGACGATGACGCACTGCGTCCGTGTGGGTGAGTGCGGCTCAGGAGCCGTAGCCCTCCTTGAGTAGGACGTCGCCCTTTGGGGTGCGGAAGTAGACCTGCCACCGGTGGTAGACGTCGAGGTAGTGCGGGTAACGCCGCATCGCATCGGCGTAGGCGAGGATGGCGTCGACGTAGTGGTCGCTGTGGTTGTAGGCGTAGAGCGCGCCGCGCATATCCGCGGGCGCGCCGCTGGCGGAGAGGTACCGAGCCGCCGCGAGGATCGCATCACGCGGGTTGGTGACGTCGCCCTTGCCGTAGGCGTCCCACGTCTTCGGCATGAACTGCATCGGGCCTTGTGCCCCGGCGTGGCTGTCGCCATGGATGCGGCCGAACCGGGTCTCCACGAAGTTGATCGCCGCCAGGATCTGCCACGGCACGCCGAACTGTTTCTGCGCCGCGCGGTAGTGGCCGCGCAGTTTGGCGACCGGGAGCGGACGGCGGATGCGCCAGTCGTCCGGCGGTCCCGCGCGTGGCGAGTTGAGCTGTCCGAGTGCGGTGGCGGCGCGCAGCGTGAGGTCGTACGCGGCGCGGAACCGGCGGGGGACGTGGTCGCGGGCGGCGGAGCGCCAGCGGGGGCGGTCGGCGAGCTCGCGGTAGGCCTGTTGCTGGATGCGCGCCCACCCGGTGCGGTGTTTGTCCGGCGTCGCCTTGTTCGCGAGGGCGCGCTCGGCGCGGGTGAGAAGCGTGGCCAGCGCGCGGGGTGTGGTGGTGTCCGGGAGCTGAGCGGGAGGTGCGACGCCCGTCGGGTTCTCGGTTGTCGCGCCGCGTTCGCCCGTCGGAACGGCCGTCGGTGGTGTCGCGGTCATGGTTGGTGTGGGCGAAGCCGGGTCGCATCCTGCGAGTGCGAGGCCAACCGCAAGCGCGGTGATGAGTGTTGTGCCAGTCTTGCCCACCCACTTGAGCGTAGGCCGTAGCGAGCAGTCGGGACAGCCGTTCGACGTACGACGAAAGGCTTTGGTTTTGTTGGTCGACGACGGCTGCGTCTCGGACATACAGCGAATGGATGCGGGGCTGTTAGCGCTGATCAACGTGACCATTCGATTCGAAATGACCTCGGTTCGAGGTGCGCTCCAAACCGGTGCGTGCTGCACAGAGGTCGTTGTCTGAAGACTTGACTCAGTCGAGTTGAGTTTTTTACGTTGTTGTCCGCCTTAGTCACTCAAGGCAGATCTGGGGGATTCGTACTTTCTACGTACTTCTACCGCCGCGTCTAAAGGAACTACGTAACGCACTCGGTATGTTGCTGATCGTGACTGCTTGCGGTCGGGTACCGGGGTGCTTGGTGCTAAAGGGGGAGGAGCATCGTGGCGACTGTCCGCAGGTCGGTTCTCGATCTGGACTGGCTCCGCGCAACTCTGGTGATGCTGCTGGTGTTGACGTTGGCATTAGTCGTGATGCCAGCGCTGCCAACTGCGAAGGCAGCCGAAGCAGCGGTGGACGAGCCGACGGACCCGTGTGCGGAGTTCGACTTCAACGAAGGCGCGGAGTCCGACGAGCTTGCGACGGCCGTAGCGCGGCGGTGTAACCGCGAAGTCGCGGTAGCGGAGGGTCGGACGGAGTTCTCCGACGCGGTGATGCGGCCGGACGGGACCGGTGAGTTCACAGCGCACGTGGAACCAGTCCGGGCGCGCGACGAGCAGGGTGACTGGGCACCGATCGATACGGCGTTGCGAGTTCGGGACGACGGTGCCATCGAGCCGGGCAACACTGTTGTGCCGGTCCAGGTTTCCGGTGGCGGCACCGGCGATTTCGCTCGGGTCGAGCGGGATGGCAAGCGTTTTGGCTTGTCATGGCCTGGCCGGCTTCCCGAGCCGAGTATCGACGGAGACACCGCTACCTACGCCGAAGTACTACCCGGTGTGGATTTGACGGTGACAGCGCACGCGATGGGGTTCTCGCACAACCTTGTCGTAAAGAACCGCGATGCCGCGCGAAGCCAGGCGCTGGAACGGGTCCGTTTTGGCGTGACTACCGACGGCGTGGCGATGCGGGAAAACGCCGGTGGTGGTGTCGATGTTCTTGCCGGTGATGAGCCGTGGTTGACCAGCCCGGTTCCGCGCATGTGGGACTCCCCGAAGCGCAATGCGCGGATGGCTACGACCGACGATTCTGGCCGCCCTGGCGCGCCGAGTGCGGGTGGCGCGAAAGAAGCGGAGATGGCGGCTGAGGTAAGCGCCGATGGGTTGACGCTGGTGCCTGATCAGGATGTCCTCCGAGGTGAGGACACCGAGTACCCGGTGGTGATCGATCCGGTGTGGACCGGATACAAGCGCAACGGTGAGTGGGCGACTGTGTCGGAGAAGTATCCGAACCGGTCGTATTGGAAGACCAGTCATCTGTACAACAAGGCGGATTTCGGTGGCGCGGGTGTCGGCCGGGTGTGCGATGAATCGTACAACTTCACCTGCCACACGCCTTCGTATCGGATGCGTTCGTTCTTCCGCATGAACACCGCGTTCGTGACCCGCAACGATGATCGGGTGCTGAAGGCCGCGAAGTTCAAAATCCTTCAGAAACATGCGTGGGTCTGCCATGACTCTAGCCCACTGTCGAAGGCAAGGGTGGAGCGCACGAGTATCCCGAAATCCTCGCACACCTGGAACAACCAGCCGTCGTGGTATAAGGAGTCGGGGCGAACCCTGGAGAACGCCAATCATGGCGCGGCGTGCAGCGGTGGTCCAGCGCAAGCGATCTTCCGTGCGTGGAACATCGTTAAGTGGGCAAAGGATCGTAAAAGGTACTCGTCGTTCTTCGGAATGCGTGCTCTCGATGAGTCGAGAGTGGCGCACTGGAAACGATACGACGCCAGTAAGGCGAAATTGACGCTTCGGTACAATACGAAGCCAGGGACCCCGAAGTGGCTGAAGAACGACGGGAAGCACTGCAAGCCGCATGACTCCCGGCCCTGGATCACTTCGCGCAAGGTGGAACTGTCCGGTCGAGTCTACGATGCGGAGGGCTCAGTGAAGGGCGACTTCAGACTCCAGCATTACGATTCTGATTCGGGCTGGACGTTTCTCCAGAAGCACGTATCAGGCTTCGCAACGAGCGGTGACCGGGTGGAGTGGACGCCCGGTAGAACGCTGTCCGATGGCGCCTATCGCTGGCGCATGAAGAGCTACGACGGCGATTTGTCGAGTTCTTTCACCAGCTGGTGTCACTTCCGTATCGATGCCACTCCGCCGCGCAATCTAGTGATCGAAGAAGTGGGAAGCGAGCCACTGAATGTCGGTGACACGCTGACGCTCAACGTGTCGGCCACGGACAAGAACGGCATCAAGAAGTTCAAGTACGGGTACACCGACGAACGGCTCGATCACAGCGTTGCCGCCACGGGCAATTCAGCGACGATTACGTGGTCGGACCTTCCCAAGGGGCGGCACATCATCTATGTGCGTGCTATCGATGCGGCCGGTAATGGCGGTGTTGAGCCGGATGGCCAGAAACATCACACGATCCGCGTTGGTGGCGAGTACCCAGCGACGGCTAACGGCGCGTTCCGGCTGGACGGCGATGGCATTGACGATTCCGGCGAGGGGCAGAATCTCGCTGTGCCCGATGCGGCAACCTGGGTCGCCGACCGTAACGGTATGGGCAACAGTGCCGTAGAGGTTGATAGCCAGTCGAGGTCGTGCCTTGAGACGGATTCCGGTCTGGTGAACACTTCCGCATCGTTCTCTGTCGCGGCATGGGTCCGGCCTGATTCGGTTGAGAACAACGGCGTTGTGTTGTCCCAGACCGGAACGAACCGGGGATCGTTCGTGCTGCGGCACGATCAGGGAACGAACCGCTGGGTGGCTTATGTATCCGAATCCGACAACGACAGCTCATATTGGGCAGTGGTGAGAACGTCGAGCGACGTCACCGCTGGTGAGTGGGCCCATCTTACGGCGACGTTCGATATGCCGGCCAGCCTATTCCGCATCTACGTCGACGGTTCGCTCGCTGCCGAAGGGGAGCTGCCATGGGCTATGTGGGACGCCAACGGACCGCTGGTGGTTGGCTGTGAAGGCCGGACGAGTGATGACCTGCGGTGGAACCGTTTCGACGGTGCAATCGACCACGTCGGTGTGTGGCAGGGGTTGCTGAAACCGGAGGAGATCACCAGGGCGGCTACCGAACTTCCTGCTGGGACTACCGGTTACTGGTCGTTGGACGGTAGTGGCGACGACACCTCGACGTTCAACCGCGCGTTGACGGTGCCAGATTCGACTGGATGGACCGACGATGAGTACGGCCGCCTCAACAAAGCCATCGAGCTGGATGGCCAAGCCGGGTCCTGTTTGGAGAGTTCGAGTTCTATTGTGCGAACCGGTCGCTCTTTCTCAGTCGCCGGGTGGGCGAAGCTCAACAGCGGCTCCGGTAATGCGGTCGTGGTCGCGCAGGCCGGCGGTGATCAGCCCGGATTAGTCCTGCGGTATTCGGAATCGCTGGACACCTGGTTGATGTTCGTCATGGCCGACAAGGGCAACGGAGAACACGTTCTGCTCGCCACACAGGCCGACATCCCGGCGGTCAAGAATGAATGGACTCATCTCGCCGCCGTGATCGACGCGACAGATCAGGTCGGCCGGATCTACGTGAACGGCGAGCTTTCGGGCACCCAGTCTTTCGCCTACCCGCTGTGGGAGGACCCCGCGGCGGGCCCGCTTCTTGTCGGCTGCGAGGGCAGGACCAGCGATGGTGGGCGGTGGAATCATTTCCCAGGCAAGCTGTCCAAGATCGCCGTCTATCGCGGTGCGCTGACCGGTGCCCAGGTCGCCCGGCTGGTGTCCAACCCCGGTGTGAAACACCTAGCCCGGTGGCCGTTGCAGGGGCCGGACTACTGGGGTGATGGTGACCCGGAATTGTTCGACGACACCGTGAGCGACAACCATTTGTCAGAGCCCGCGACCTACTCTTGGGTGGACCGCTATGCCGATGCCGACGCGGCCTTGCAGTTGCCCTCGACGGCGGGCGCCTGTTCGGAAACGACAGGTCCGCTGGTGCGAACTGACGAGTCGTTCACCGTTATGGCCTGGGTCAACCTGGATGAGAAGTCCGGCTCTCAGGTTGTGATGTCGCAGGCCGCCGTTCATCAGCAAGGTTTTGTGCTGCGGTATGACTCAGGCCTCGACCGATGGAGCTTCGACATGCCGCTGACTGACGCGGAGCCAGCGGAGTCGGCCAGCGCTACGTCGACGTCGACACCAGCGGTCGGGGAGTGGACACATCTCACGGGCGTCTTCGACCTCGAACATGGCGAGGTGCGGCTGTACGTCGACGGAGAACTTGAAGGAACTGCCGAGGGCCCGCCATCTCCGTGGCACATCGATGGGCGATTCCTTGCCGGGTGTGTCGGTCAGACCGACGGAACCCGTGGCGCAGGACTCGGTGGCGTGGTTGATGACCCGCAGGTGTGGAAGTCAACGGTGCATGACGATCGGATTCTCGACGTCGCTAGCACCGGGTCCGCGTAGCACTAGCTGCTGAATCCCTGCTGATTCTCGTGACGAAAGGCGATGTCGTGATGTCCAGAAGCGGTGCTACGCGCCTCGTTGTGGTGCTCCGATCGGCTTGCGCGACGCTGATGGCGCTTGTCATGGCGGTGACGTTGTCGTCGGTGCTGCCGCCGACCGCGAGCGCGGTCAACGAGGAAGGTACCGACCGACAGGTGCCGAAAGCTGAGCCAGCACCGCACACGAAGGCGTCGGTGAATGTTCCGCCAGTGCCGCGCGGTGACGGTGCTGGGTGGCAGTCGTCGCAGGCGAAGGCGTCGTGGCCCTCGACGGGCGCGGTGAATATCGCCGTGCCGACCAGGAATGGCCAGCGCCGGACATCGAAGGTCGCACAACGATTGCCGCTGGCTAAGGCGAACGCCGGGGACGTACCGGTGGCCGTCAGGGCGGCGAAAGGAGCACCGACGGCGGTCCGGGTCCGGCTCCTGGACCGCGCGAAGTCCGAGGAGTTGGGTGTCAGCGGTCCGGTGTTCGCCGTGTCCAGCCTTGACGGCACCAGTGGCGAGGTTGATCTGGATATCGACTACTCAGCTTTCACGGAACTGTACGGCGCGGAGTGGTCCAAGCGGATTCGGCTGATCAGCCTCGACTGCGACTCAACTGAGTGCGGCGAAGACCGGCCGTTGACGTCGGAGAACGATCTCAAGGGCCGCACGTTGTCCGCACGCGTGCCGGTTAAGGGAACCGCGCGAACCGAACGAACTCAGGATGAGCACCATTCGGGGGGTGGTTCCGCGACGCTCAGTACGACGAGCGCGACTTTCGTGGCGGTGTCGTCGGATGATCAGTCCCCCGACGGCGACTACAAGGCCACCGACCTGTCGGCTGCGGGCTCGTGGGAAGCCGGTGGCTCTTCGGGTGCGTTCACGTACTCCGTGCCGATGCGGACGCCGCCGGCGGAGGGCCCGGCGCCGCAGCTTGGATTGCGTTACAACTCGCAGGCGATCGATGGCAAGACGTCGGGTAAGAACAATCAGGCGCCGTGGACCGGTGAAGGGTGGAATTACTCGCCCGGTTTCATTGAGCGGTCGTACAAGACGTGCCTCGACGATCAGTCCGCTGTGGATGGCAATACGCCGAACAACGCCAACAAGGACACAGCCGATCTGTGCTGGTCAGGCGACAACGCGACCATCTCGCTGAACGGCACGCACGCCACATTGGTCAAGGACAAGACAACCGGGAAGTGGCGGGTCAGTTCGGATAGCAACTGGCGCGTGCAGAAGCTCACCAGCGATAGTCTGACCAACTTCGACAAGTTCGGCGAGTACTGGAAGGTGACGACGCCGGACGGTACGAAGTACTTCTTCGGCCGCAAGGCAGGCGCGTCGAAGTCGACGTGGAAGGCACCGGTATTCGGTAACCACCCGGGTGAGCCCTGTCATGCGACGTCCTTCAAGGACTCCATGTGTAAGCGAGCGTGGCGGTGGATGCTGGACAAGGCCGTCGACGCGAACGGCAACTTCACCCGCTATTACTACAAACGGGAGTTCGGCCATTACGGTGCCGCTGGCGACGAGAACAACCGGGTCACCTACAACCGCGGTGGCTTTCTGAAGCGGATCGCATACGGCAAGCATCACTCGGAGCTGGACACCCCGGCGACGGCACGGGTGCTGTTCACGCCGAAGAAGCGCTGCTTCAGCGATTGTTACGACGCTGATGGTGATCCGAAGCCGTCGAGCTGGCCGGATGTGCCGTGGGACCAGGACTGTGACGCCACGCCGTGTACGGATCAGCGGGCGCCGACGTTCTGGACGGCGAAGCGGCTGGCGAAGGTCACTACGCAGGTGTGGCGAGGGTCGAGCTTCTCCGATGTCGAATCGTGGACGTTAAAGCACGAGTTCCGCAAGCCCGGTGATGGCACAACGAAAATTCTGTGGCTGCGGTCGATCACGCACGCCGCACATGTCGGCGGCACGCTGACCTCGGCGCCGATCACGTTCAGCTCGATCAAGTTGCCGAACCGAGTCGATGCGGCGAGATACGACGACCCGATGTACCGGCTGCGTATCGCGTCGATTCGGACGGAGTCCGGTGCCAGGATCACGGTCAAGTACTCCGGCGAGGAGTGCACCCCCGGTTCGACACCGAAACCGTCGGCGAACTCGAAGAAATGTTACCCGGTGTACTGGACGCCTAAGGGGCAACCGGACCCGTTGCTCGACTGGTTCCACAAGTACGTGGTCACCACGGTGACGGAGAACGACCTCACCGCGAGTGGCGATCCGATCGAGCACACCTTCAAGTACTCGACCGCGGGCGGCGGGACCTCGCAGCTGTGGGCGCACGACGACAACGAGTTCACCAAGAAGAAGCACCGCACCTACAGCATTTGGCGTGGTTATCCACAGGTCACGAAGCTGACCGGTGACCCGGTCAAAGGACGGTTGAAGACAAGGAGCCGTTACTACCGCGGGATGCACGGTCAGCCGATGCCCGACGGGAGCACTCGCTCGGTGAGCGTGACCGACTCCGAGGGCAATACGGTCACGGACCACCGCGCGCTTGCTGGACTTCCGTGGGAGCAGGCGTCCTTCAACGGCTCCACGTTGGTGGACGCTGCGACCCATCGATACTGGAAGAAGCGCACTGCGATCCGGAGCCGCGCGGGTGTGACACATCGCGCGTTCTTGACCGGCGAGTCGGTGTCGAAGACGCGGAAGCGGCTCGCGGCGGGTGCATGGCAACGCACCGAAGTGCGTACCACGTTCAATGACGAAGGCCAGCCGATCAAGATCAACGATCTGGGCGAGATCGGCAAGTCTGGCGACGGGGAGTGCACCCGCAACACCTTCGTAGGCAACACGAGTAAGTGGTTGCGGGGGCTGATCTCGCGCGCCGAGACGGTCTCGGTGTCCTGTGGAGCCACACCGTCCCGTCCGGACGATGTCGTCTCGGACACCAAAACGTTCTATGACGGTTCCACCACGCACGGTTCGACCCCGATCAGGGGCAGGGCGACACGGGTAGACGAGATCAACAAGTGGAACAACGGCCCGGTCTACCTCACGGTTGAGCGCACCAAGTACGACAAGCTCGGCCGCGTCGTTACGGAGTACGACGCCAAGAACCGCAAGTCGACCACCGACTTCACGCCGACCGGTGCCGGGCCCGTGACCAAGACGGTGACGACCAACCCCTTGGGTCACACGGTGACGACACACCAGAACCCGGCGTATGCGGAGCCGACGGCTGTAGTCGACGCCAACGGCAAGCGCACCGACCTGACGCTCGACCCGATGGGCAGGTTGCGCAAGGTGTGGCTGCCAGGCCGGACCAAGGGCAGCGAGAGCCCGAACATGGAATTCTCCTATCTGGTCCGCAACGACGGCCCGCTGGCGGTCACGACGAAGCAGTTGCAGCCGAAGGGCAACTACTCGACCGAGATCGGGCTGTTCGACTCGCTGTATCGGCCGGTGCAGACCCAGGAACCCGCTGTCGGTGGTGGACGCCTTGTCACGCACACCGTCTACAACGAGCGTGGCGAGGTCGCGACCGAAGCCGGGCCGACCTACACCGATGGTCCGCCGTCGACATCGCTCATCACCTTTACCCGCGACAACGACCGGGCCCGTACCGAATACACCTACGACAACGTCGGCCGGGAACGTGTCAAGGCATTCTTCTCCGGCGACATAGAGCGGCATCGCACCACCACCACGTACGGCGGCAATCCGGACGGGTGGCAGGTCGCGGTTGACCCACCTGAGGGCGGCACCGCGACCGCGGAGATCAGTGATGCGCAAGGTGACGTGGTCGAACTACGGGAATTCCATGGCGAAGCGCCGTCGGGCACATATGACGCCACCAAGTACACCTACACGCCGCGCGGTGACCTGAAGACCGTAGTCAATGCGATGGGCCACACGTGGCGCTATCACTACGATCTGCGCGGTCGCGAAACGAAGGTGGAAGACCCGGACAAGGGCACCGTCACTACCGCCTACGACGCCACTGATCAGGTCGTCCGGTCCACCGATTCCAGAGGGCGGACGGTCTCGACGACCTACGACGCGCTCGATCGGCCGACCGCGCGTTACGAAGGCAGTCCGGAAACTGGGACGAAGCTCGCCGCCTGGGTCTACGACACGGTCGAGAAGGGCCACGTCACTCGCACATCGAGCTTCGTTGATGGCCACGAGTTCTACGAGCTCGTGATGAAGTACGACGACCGCTACGAGCCTGTCCGGGTTGGGATGGAAGTTCCCGCCATGCCGGGTTTGGAGGCTGTGGCGGGTAAGTACGAAACGACCGCTTGGTACAACGACGATGGGTCGTTGCGTTACCGGCGGATGCCCGCGATTGGTGATCTGGAGCGGGAGAAGCTGACTCACGCCTACGACGACTGGGGCAACGTCAGCCGAATCACCGCGCTGACGCCAAGCAGCAGCTATCCGACCGTTTACCTGGACAACGCGACCTACACCAAATTCGGGGAGATCGCGCAGCGCACACTGGGTGACTCCGCCAGGCCACAGGTGGAGCACACCTACAAGTACGAACAAGACACTCGCAGGTTGTCGGAGTTCCTATTCGACCGCGACGGCACCACGGTGCCGAACGTGGCAACCCTGCGGTGGAAGTATGACTCGGTCGGGAACGTGCTGTCGGTGGCCGACACGCCGGAGGACCAGCCGGCCAAGGCCGATGTGCAGTGCTTCTCCTATGACTACCTGCGGCGGATGACCGAGGCGTGGTCGCAGGGATCGGGACAGTGTGCTGATGCGCCGTCGACGTCGGCGATGGGTGGCGCTGAGCCGTACTGGAACTCGTACGAGTACCGCAAGGATGGCTCGCGGGCCAAGGTCGTTGAGCACCAGACGGACGGCACTAACGTCACGTCGACGTACAACTATCCCGCTGCGGGCGAGCCCCAGCCGCGTGCGGTGAAGTCGGTGACCACCGGTACGGAGACGGAGACGTATGACTGGGACGCCGCTGGCAACCTGGAGTCCCGTACCCGTGGCGGTAAGACGGACACTTTCTCGTGGAACGCGGTCGGCAAGCCGACGTCGATCGAGACACCGGATGGCACTGCGGAGATGTACTACGGCGCCAGCGGCGAACGGTTGGTGCGCAAGGACGCCGACGGCGGCGTGACGGCGTTCGTGTTCGGACACGAGTTGACCGTCGCGGCTGATGGCACGGAAACGGCCACTCGTTACTACAGCCATGGCAACTCGCTGATCGCGACCCGCACCTCTGGCGCAGACCTGGTCTGGCTGGCCAGCGACCATCACGGCACTGCGGATTGGGCCGTCAACTCCGTCACGATGAACTCGTCGGTGAAACGGCGCGACCCGTTCGGCGGCATCAGGGGTCACGACGCACCAAGCCTCTGGCCAGGCGGACAGCGCAGTTTTGTCGGCGGTGTCGACGATCCCACCGGGCTCGTCCAACTCGGCGCGCGCCCGTATGACCCGCAGTTGGGGATGTTCCTCGCGGTCGATCCCAAGACCGACGAGTATCAGCCCCAGCTGATGCATCCCTACGCCTACGCCGGGAACGCACCGCTGACTCTCACTGATCCGAACGGGGAGTGGCCAAGTTTGGATGACGTCACGGGTGCTGTCAGTTCTGTCGGTAGCGCGGTCAAGAGCGCAGCGGAAAGCACTGTGGACTATGTCAAGGAGAACGCGGACACGATTTCGACGGTGGCCAGCGGTGTCGCCGCGGTGTCTTCGGTTATCCCTGGTGCCCAGCCGATCGCGGCTGCCGCTGGTGCGGTCGCTGTGGGGGCTGGCGCGATCGCGACAGCGCAGTCGTGCACCAGCGGTGATCTCGGGGGTTGTGCCAGCGGCATGGTCCCCGGTGGTCGACTCGCCAAGGCCGCAGCGCGCGGTGTAGGCGCGGTGGCGCGCACGGCCCGGTCCGCCTGTAGCCGCAATAGTTTCGTTCCGGGTACGCCGGTGCTGATGGCTGATGGGTCCTCCGCGCCGATTGAGGATCTCGAGGTCGGGGATGTGGTGTGGGCCGCGGACCCCGAAACTGGGAAGGTCGGTGCGCGCCCGGTGACGGCCACTATCACCGGGGACGGCGAGAAGGTGCTCGTCGACATCACCGTTGACGCCGACGGTGATGGGGAGGCCGACGGTAGCGTCACCGCCACCGACCAGCACCCGTTCTGGGTCGACAACGAACGCGAGTGGTTCGACGCGATCGAACTGGAGAAGGGCGACCATCTCCTCGCCCCGGACGGTGCACGCGTCACTGTCCTGGCTGTGGCCGCCTACGGCGCGGTCGCGACGGTGCACAACCTCACCGTCGACGACATCCACACCTACTACGTCGACACCGGCCAGACCAACGTCCTCGCCCACAACTGCAGTAACCCCTGGAAGCGCCTTCGGGATACCAGGAAAGAATACCTTGAGAACGACCGAGCCATTCGTGACGAGGCAATCGCGCGTTGGGAGGCGGCTGGACTGAAGCCCGGTGCTGTTGATGACGACAGGACTGCCGCTATAGCACGTAATGCGATCGCAGAGCGAAATAAGCAGAAATTGGCGAGTCGTAAGAAGACCCCAGCTCCGCTGGTGCGGCGTTTCGAGAAGCGGAACAATGAAGTGTATGGCAATCCAGTCGGGCCCGGCCGAAGCTATTACAAGAAGGAGGAGAAGCTGACGTCAGATTGGCAGATTATAAATAAGGCTGCAAAAACCAACCCTTGGATTAACTGGTTCGTTGGACTTGGCCCGTTCCCTCTGAAATTCTCCTGGTTCATGTTCTGGCGAAACTAGCGTACTGCCACCACGGTCCATGTGGCCGAGTCGCATCTATGATGCAGCCCCGGGATCGGACTATCCTTACTGTATAATCGTATGTGCGGGGTCTGTACTAGCGCTTTGGAGTTGAGGTCGGTATGGAGCCACCCACGAGGAGGTGAAATTGGCCGAGCGTGAGAATGACAGCGAAGAAACGATCTGGCTTGCCGGGTCGCCGTATGGTGTCGTGTATCAGTACGACACTACGGCGGGACGAGTACACCAAGAACTCACGCTGCGCGGTGGCTCTGAAACGGCCGGGGGTGGTGCGCAGTGTTGCGGTCGATTCGTCGCATGGTACGTCAACAGGGATGGGGATGGCATCGTCGTCCAGGTGGGACGTGAGAAGTACCCGTGGGACCAGAACACGAAGATCGTGCACCATTCATACCTCGGCGACGTGTACGCAACGCTATCGATTTCTCGTGCGAAGTGTAGATCCATAAAGCTACGCTGCTGGAGCCTTGTCCCGGCAACTTCAGACATAGAAGAATGGAATTACCTGACCTATCTTGCGGTACTGCACCAGGATGTAGATTTACGTAACGTAGTCCGGAAAGATCGTAGCTACGGTGCTGTTCCGAGGCTTAAGGGTCGTGGTCGGGTAGTACGGCGGCGGATTCGACGAACTAGCCGCCGCAGTTGAAGGTCATTCAGTGGTCGTGGTCGTCGGACTCCGTCCACGGCCTGGGCAAAGCCTCGAGTTGAGAGGCACTAACCCGACTGTTGCATGATCGCGGGGCGACACGGGCTTGAAGATGAAGAAATTGCCTGCTCTATAGGCGAAAATGGGCTTGCTGAAGGTCCAAGATCGCCGTATGGAGAGGCACTTTCTCGGTGAAGCGTACAAGATCGGACCGGCCGTTGCCGGTTGTCACGGTGGATGGCAGGGGTGTGGTGTCGCATGCGGGCACGGCGCTGCTGCGGGAGTTGGCCGATCGGGTCGGGCTCACGGGCGGGTTCTCGACCGCGCTGGCGCGGTCGCGGCGCCGAGGTGGTGGGCATGATCCTGGGCAGGTCGCTGATCACCTCACCGCCGTCAGCGATCATCACGGCGACGTCAACGGCGACGCGCCCGGGATCATGGCCACCACGACGAGACCGCACACTTGCCAGCGCGGTCGAGACCTCGCTGGTCAACCCGACACGGTCAGCCAGTTCCCGAAGCAGCGCAGTACCGGCATGCGACACCACACCCGTGCCATCGACCGTCACTACCGGCAACGACCGACCCGACCTTGTAGCCTTCACTCAGAAAGTGCCTCTCCATACGGCGAACCTGGACCCTGAACAAGCCCAGTTTCCCCTACAGAGCAGGCACTTTCCCCATCTCCAGGGGTCTGTCCGGTGAGCGGTGTATCTGGTCCCGACACGCCGAGCTTGGCTCGGGGAAAGGACCAGTCGTGGACGAGACGATCGGGCCGATGTCGGCTCGGATTGATCAACAGCAGTTGGCGCAGCAGCTTGTGGAGTCCGCGCGGAGTGAGGGCGTGGAGTTGGTCGGCCCGGACGGGGTGTTGACCGGGTTGACGAAGCAGGTGCTCGAGACCGCGTTGGAGGCGGAGATGACCGAGCACCTCGGCTAGTGCGCCACGAGGCGCTGGATGACCTTGCAGCGGTGAGATTCCGTTGCCGGTGGCTCGTCGTAGCGGGCGGCTTGAAGTGGAAGGCAGCCTGATCCCGGAGACGTGGGTGAGGGTGGGAAGCAGCCTTGACGAGGCCGGGACGTGGCAGGACTGCCAGATGGCGCGGGTCCGGCTTGCGAGATGGAACGGTGTACGTGAGGAATCGGTGTTGTAAAACTCCTCAAGGTGATCACCAGGTCAAATCTGGCGGATATGGCCTGGGTTGGCGGTGCGTACCCGCTCGCACGTGGCGTGGGCGGGGAACTCCTGGAGCCGGTCGTGGCCGTCCGGCAGGGAGGCTGCGGGGAAGGTCTACGGCGTACCCGCAGCGAGGCCGCAGGGGCAAAGCCGGACACCTCGTCCATCAAGTGGTCATCAGTGAACGTGGGAACGATCCGGTGTTGCTCCCCTGGCCGGTCATCCAGACCGGTGCGTGGGATAGGCACGTCGTCGGCCGAAGGTGCCGGATCGGGCGGAGCCGTCGTAGTACTCCGAGGCCGGGAAAGCCGGTCACATGGGGAAGGGCGGCAGCAAGTTCGTGCAGCAGAAGGACTGCAAGGTCAGGAGGTCGCTGGTGAATACTGGCGGGCCGACCGAGTCGGCCCTGTACTGGGCCGAGCGGCGGGTAGGGCTTGGTTCATTCCCGCTGAAGTTCTGGTTAGGCTAGCGTTCTTTCGTCCGAGGGCCGCTTGGTTGAGCTGCTTCACCTTGTGGCCTGGGGCCGGGTTTCGCTTGCCGGATTGCCGTACGTGCGGGGTCTGGGGTTCGGGCATGGGGATGTGGCTGGTAGACGACGCTGGTGAGGAGGAATATTGGCCGACGGCGTGAGTGACAGCGATGACATGATCTGGATTGCTGGGTCGTCGTATGGTGTCGTGTACCAGTACGACACCAGGTCAGGCCGGGTGTGCCAGGAGCTCACCTTGCGCGGTGGTGCGGATAACGCTGGGGGTGGTGTTCGGTGTTGTGGTCGGTTCGTGGCGTGGTACGTCAATAGAGAGGGGGATGGCATCGTCGTCCAGGTGGGGCGTGAACGGTATCCCTGGGATAAGGACACGCGAATTGTGCACCGGTCGTATTTCGGTGATGTGTACGCGACACTTTCCATTTCCCGCGTTGGCTGTAGGTCTATCAAGTTGCGCTGCTGTAGTTTCGAAACAGTAGAGTTTGTTGCTGATGTTCGAAACTTTCTTACGGGTCTCGCGATTCTTCACCGAGACGCCGACCGTCGATGCGAATTACTTTCTTTGGAAGGAACTAGTTATTATGCTGTTCCGCGACTGAAGGGTCGTGGACGGGTCGTGCGGCGGCGCGTTCGACGACGGAGGTTTCTCCGGGATGAATAGTTCTTTCGACGGGCAGTTTACCTCTGCGCGCATTGTGCGGGCGCAGTTGATACGTTATAGATCCCTGACTTCGCTATAGTGGCAGATGTGCTACTTGTCGAACTTGAAAGGTCGCGGCGTTGATGGCAGGTGATCAGCCGACGGTCCGAGGTAAGGCGAAGTGGCTCACTAAGCAATGGGCGGCGGCATTCCCGGCCTTGTCGGTGTGGAAGTCGAAGCGACTAGCGCGTCGCGTTGGCCCGATCGTCCAGGCGATCCAGTTAGAGAGCTCCCATTTTGATCCGCAGGCTTACTGGCCGGTTGTGCATGTCGATGTGTTGCTGAATCGTTTCGTGACCGAGGATGGTCCGGACGTTTTTGGTGGTGTTCTCTCAGATAGGATCCAGACTCCTGGTGGTGAGTTGCGGCTGGATGTCCGTTGGCATGACCAAGAATTTCCCGACGCGGTGGAGACCGTGCGTCAGGGTGTGGTCTTGCCGTTGGATGCGGTTCCTACCCTGCAAGACACGTTGAATGCCTATCGTAATGCGCTTGAATTAGATCGCCATATCCATGAATATTCCGCGTTGGAAGATATGGTGTTGCTACCTGCATTAATGGGTGACGACGAGAATGTAGAAAAAGGTCTTGAACTGGCTCGCGAAGTGTCGTCTTCATGGGGAAAGAATTGGTGGGAAGATCCTGTATTTGAAGGAGTGGAACATGCAGGTCCTGGATGGCTGAACAGCTTAGCTAGGCGTGCGGATAATCGTGAAGAGTTGCAGCGATTGGTCGACGAGAAGATTGCCCATCACAAACTTGATAAAGTGAATTACTTCGAAATGCCGCTGAAATAGCGATACACCTGGCGAATCACGCATAAGACAAAAGATGCGTCGCAACTCGTGCAGGGATCCGGCAAGGTCGTGAAGTGGGGCTGTGAACTGCGGGTTCGTGGAGCTCGTGGGTGGCGCGGCGTGTCTTTGGCGGCGGGTAACGGACGCAAGAGCGGTGGAGGCAGTTGTCCGATCAGGAACAGTTTCGTTCCTGGCACGCTGGTGCTGATGGTCGATGGATCCTACGTGCCGATTGAGGATCTCGAAGTCGGTGATCTGGTGTGGCTGCGGCCCCCGAAACTGGGGAAGTCGGCGCGCGCCCGGTGACGGCCACCATCACTGGGGACGGCGAGAAGGTTCTCGTTGAGATCACTGTCGATAAAAGACGGTGACGGTATCGCGGACGGGAGGCTGACGGCGACGGACAAGCACCCGTTCTGGGTCGATGACGAGCGTGAGTGGTTCGACGCGATCGAACTCGAGAAGGAAGACCATCTCCTCGCACCGGATGGGTCACGGGTCACCGTCCTGGCTGTTGCCGCCTACGGCGCGGTCGCTACTGTGCACAACCTCACCGTCGAAGGCATCCACACCTACTACGTCAGGGCAGACGAAGCCGACGTCCTCGTCCACAACACGAACGGTGGGGAACCATGTGATGTTGGAGATGGAATCGCCTATCCCATTCCAAAGGGATCTTCGGGTGGTGAGACCGCAAGGAAAAAGATTACCGCCAAGATGCGCCAGAAGTATAATTTCGGGGTAAACAAAGATTGAGAACAAGCCGACGACGCTCTGTTCTTATTGCCGTACTAATCCGGCCACGTCAGTTGATCACGTAGTTCCGCGGAAAAAAGATGAAAACCTGACCTCTCAGAATACGACACCAGCGTGCACTCACTGTAATTTCTCCAAGCGAGATCACGTCGCTCCGAAGAGTTCTCCATCGGGCTACTCTGGCGAGTGGCCCCGGTCTGGTGGCCAAACTTCATGTCCTTTTGGTTCAAGAGCTTCTTCTTGTGATCACTGACGTGCTAGGAGGCATGTCGTCACGCTGCTGTGAGGCATGGCGGTAGGCTTGTGGCAAGTAAGTCATCTTTTATGCGGTGGAGGTTCTGTTGGCCGGGCCGACAACTTCGGATCTGTATGATAAATTCACAGTAGTGGAACATGCCGCTCCTTCTGTTGTTCCAGATGTAGCCCTATTGGCATATGTCGACTTGAGTCCGGATGAACTAAGTGGCCAAGTCGAGCAGGTATGGCTGGACGGTGAAACTCAACGGAATTCGTCGGGCACGCCAAAATTCAGAGTCTGTTGCATTTCAAATTGTGCCTATGGTCTTGCGTTAGGCGATGAAGTTGAGTTGCGTGAAAACGACTGCTTCGTGGGCAACGTAGTTACAAAGTCCGGAAATGCTGTCTTTCGTTTTTTGGTAATTGATTCACCTGAAACGAACGCTAGGTCCACGAAACTTATTGAGGCGGTTAATGATGAGTTAGATAGGCTGGGCCTTAAATTTGAGGTAAATGGCGATCGTGATTACGCTGTTAACGTTCCTCCCGGTGGTGATATTGAAGCCCTGGAGAAAATGGTTGAGCAAGGGGAAAAAGATGGCCTACTTGAGTACGAATGGTCGAGTGTCCATGCCTTCGAGCGGCCAGTTGTCCCGCGTGTTCGTAGTCGACCAGTTTCGAGGAAAGGTGGCGCCTGCCCCGCATGCCGGAAGGAGACCGTCTTCGCTTACGACGAACACCAGGGTCCGGATGAAAAGACCTACGACCATTTAGAGTGTTCGGTTTGTGGGGTTGGGATCCACGTGCGCCGCTATGCTGTAATGAAGCGGACGGAGAACTATGCGGGGCGGTCGCGATAACCGGATCGTTTGATAATGGTCATGCTGGAGCATGGTGAAGTGTAGGCACACCATCGCTCCGGTGTGGATTAGGGCATTCATTTTCTGAGATTCAGAATGAGGGGAATGGATTACGCAGGGCATAGCGATCGAATTGTTGCCGCATTCGTTGAGTTGTCGGTGGACGGGTAGTCGGCCCGGGGAGTGTCGGTGATCAACGAAGGGTGAAGTAGGAGCAGTGTTGACCAAGGTCACCCACGTCCGATCAGTGGTGCCCTGCCCGTTTGCCGTTTGATCTTTCCTGCACGACACTGCGATCCGTGATGACTCGACTGCTCCTTCGACACGAACTGCATCCTTTGACTGCGCTGGGCCTTGCGCGTCAGGAAGGCAAGAATGCGATTACAGCCGGTACAGCTTCTGCGTAACGTCGTCGCGCGGTATAGCCGAGGAACACCTGCGCTGGCGATTGCCGGCGGTTACGCGCTGATTGTGATTGGCGTAACCGTGTTCGTTGTCGTCGCGGGTTCCCTGAAGCCGGGAAGTATCGCCGCTATGTGGCTGTTCCTGGCCACCTTGCCCAGCTCGCTGGTGGTGCAGTTCATTCCGGCTGAGGGGATCGCGTTTGTGCTGCTCCTCATGCTCGGGGGCTTCGTCCAGGCGTGGCTGCTGTGGATTCGCCTGCGTGGCAAGCGTGTGCTCCAGCGGCAATAAGTGCCTCACCACCAGAGGTCGACCACGCTGACGTCGACGTCGGTGAGCAGCGTGCGGGTCAGCGGCAGGCTGATGCCGATGACGCTGGACGGGTCGCCGTCTATGCCGTCGACGAACCAGCCGCCGAGGCCATCGAGGGTGAAGCCGCCCGCGACGTTGAGGGGTTCGCCGGTGGCGAGGTAGGCGTCGATCTCGTGCTCGCTGGGCGAGGCGAACCGCACGGTCGTTGTCTCGGTCGCGCCGGAGTCCTTGGTGCGAGCACCGCCGTCGAGCCGGACGACGACGTGCCCGGTCAGCAGCTCACCGGTGCCGCCGCGCATCCGCAACCAGCGTTCGCGGGCGACCTCGGGCGTGCCGGGCTTGCCGACGACCTCGCCATCGAACGAGAGCATCGAGTCGCAGCCGACGACCACGGCGTCCGGGTGCGACTCCGCGACAGCCGCAGCGACCGCGTCGACCTTCGCTCGGGCGAGCGCGAGCACGAGCTGTTCCGGTGTGGGGTCGGTCAGCTCTGCTGCGACGGCGTCCTCGTCGACACCGGAGACGTGCACGACCGGGTCGATCCCTGCGGCGCGCAGCACCGCGAGCCGAGCGGGGGACGCTGAAGCCAGTACGAAATCCACGGCCATGAGTGTATGAGGCCGGAGGTACCAACCCAGCACGGAGTATGTCGACACCCTTGATAGACGGGAGATCGGTCGCTACCGAACCCGGATGGTTCGGTGATGGACGACTTCCTGCGGCGAAGTTGATCAGGCTCCCTACTGGTAGGCCCAGATTGTGTCCGTTATGTCCGGCACTGGTGGTACTACCAGCAGGGAGCGTGATCAACTTCGGAGAACGATGCCCACCATCGAGCAACTCGGCTCGCGAGTCCTCAGTGCCTGGTGCTTCGGACCTGCCAGCAGTCCTCAGTCGCCCGTGGCGCCGTCGAGCTGTTCCCGCAGGATGTCGGCGTGGCCCGCATGGCGGGCCGTCTCCTCGATCATGTGCAGGTAGATCCAGCGCAGCGTCATGTCCGTGCCGAAGCGGTGGCCCCGGTCGTCCAGCTGGTAGCGGGCAGCCATCTCGCGCGACCGCGCGCACTGCTCCTCGTACGCCTCGATCAGCCCGTCGACCGTCTCGTCCTCGGTCATGCCGAACTCGGCCAGCCGTTCTGCCTCGCTCTTCGGCTCGAACGGAACCCTGGGTAGCGCGTACTCGAACCAGCGCTGCTCCGCGCAGGCCACGTGCTTGAGCAGCCCGCCGAGCGTGGTTGCCGATGGCACCAGCCGCCGCCGGGCATCAGCATCGGACACCCCGCGTACCTTGGTCACCAGGACCGCGCGGTAGTGGTCGAGGAAGCCTTCCAGCGACGCCCGCTCGTCGCTGAGCATCACGCCCGCACCGGGAAGCGCGCTGGAAGACGTCGCCGGATTCGTCATCGCGGCAAGCTTGACGCGCGCCACGCGCCCGGACCCGGCTGGATCGGCGTCCGCAGCTGCGCGGCGGGTTCGCCCCACAGCGAGCGGCGCTTCGACGTGCCGTTGGCATCGCCGCCACCTCGCGACGCCGCGGCGGCGATCACGCTGGTCAGCGCCGCCAGTTCGACGTCGTCCGGCTCGCCCCGGACGACCCGCAGCAGCGGACGCGGTGTCTCCTCGTCGCTCATCGCAACCTCCTGCACCCGTTATAGCGGAATGTTGCCGTGCTTCTTGGGCGGCTGGTTCTCCCGCTTGTCGCCGAGGATGCGCAGCGAGCGGGCGACGTAGCCGCGGGTGTGTGACGGCGGGATGACGGAGTCGACGTAGCCGCGTTCGGCGGCGACGTAGGGGTTGCAGAGGGTGTCTTCGTACTCCTGGATGAGCTCGCCGCGCAGTTTCTCAATGTCTTGGCCTTCGGCTTCGGCGTTGGCGAGGGTTTTGCGGTAGACGATGTTCGCCGCGCCTTGGGCGCCCATGACCGCGATCTGGGCGGTTGGCCAGGCGAGGTTGATGTCGGCACCGAGGTGTTTGGAGCCCATGACGTCGTAGGCGCCGCCGTAGGCCTTGCGTGTGATCACGGTGACCAGGGGGACGGTGGCTTCGGCGTAGGCGTAGATGAGTTTCGCGCCGCGGCGGATGATGCCGTTCCATTCCTGATCGGTACCGGGCAGGAAGCCGGGGACGTCGACGAAAGTGAGCACGGGGACGTTGAACGCGTCGCAGGTGCGCACGAACCGGGCGGCCTTCTCGCTGGCGTCGATGTCCAGACACCCGGCGAACTGGGTGGGCTGGTTGGCCACGATCCCCACGCTTTGGCCATCGACGCGGCCGAAGCCGACGAGCACGTTGGGGGCGAACAGTTCGTGGACCTCGAGGAACTCGCCGTCATCGACGACATGAGTGATGACCTCGTGCATGTCGTAGGGCACGTTGGGCGAGTCGGGGATGAGGGTGTCGAGTTCGCGGTCGTCGTCGGTGATGTCGTCGGCGACCGAGTTGCCGGTGTGAGGTGGGGCTTCGAACACCGGCGGCTCGGCGAGGTTGTTCGGCGGCAGGAACGAGAGCAGTTCCTTGACGTAGGAGATCGCGTCCTCTTCGTCGGCGCCGAGGTAGTGCGCGTTGCCCGACTTGGTGTTGTGCGACCGGCCACCACCGAGTTCCTCGAAGGTGACCTCTTCACCGGTGACGGTTTTGATCACGTCCGGGCCGGTGATGAACATGTGCGACGTCTGATCCACCATCACCACGAAGTCGGTGAGGGCGGGGGAGTAGACGTGGCCGCCAGCGTTGGCGCCCATGATCAGCGAGATCTGCGGGACGACACCGGACGCCTTGACATTGCGGGTGAAGATCTCGCCGTAGAGCCCCAGCGAGACGACGCCTTCCTGGATCCGAGCGCCGCCGCCCTCGTTGATGCCGATGATCGGGCGCCCAGTCTTGATCGCCAGGTCCATCACCTTGACGATCTTCTCGCCGTACACCTCACCGAGTGAGCCACCGAAAATGGTGACGTCCTGCGAGAACACGCACACCGGGCGGCCGTCGATGGTGCCGTAGCCGGTCACAACGCCGTCGCCGTACGGGCGGTTGGCGTCTTGGCCGAAGTTGGTGGAACGGTGCCGTGCGAGTTCGTCCAGCTCCACGAACGAACCCGGGTCAAGCAGCATGTCGATGCGCTCCCGGGCAGTCTTCTTGCCCTTCGCGTGCTGCTTCTCGACCGCGCGCGCCGAACCCGCGTGGACCGCCTCATCGTTGCGGCGATACAGGTCAGCGAGTTTGCCCGCGGTGGTGTGGATGTCGATCGACTCCTCCGCCGAACCGTGCTGGCCCCCCAGCGGCTCCGTTGCGCTACTCATAAACCCGCAGCCTAAGCCACCTCGCGCGCGCGTGTGGTGTGACGTCAGCAATATCACCGCTGGCCTTTTAGGGTAGTGACATGATGACTGCTTGCAGGTCCGAAATGTCGGACACCATGCAGGCCGACGTTGAGATGGTGGCGCGGCGTGCCGCGCGCGATTAAGGAGGCCGCATGACCGCACTCGATGCCGACCGGTTGCGCACGGAACTTGTCACGTCAACGGGCTATACCGCGCTCAACGTCGTCGCCAGCACCGGCTCCACCAATGCCGACCTGATCGAGACCGCCCGCACCGGCGCGGCCGATCGCACTGTGCTCATCGCCGAAGAACAAACCGCGGGCGTCGGCAGGCTCGCGCGCACCTGGGTGTCGCCCGCGGGCGCTGGCCTGTATCTGAGCGTGCTGCTGCGCCCTGCAGAGGTGCCGCCGGAAGCCACCGGTTCGCTGGCGATCGTCGCGGGACTCGCGCTCACCGACCTGTGCGACGACCTCGGTGTCGGCGCCACCTTGAAGTGGCCCAACGACGTCCTCGTCGGGAACGGCAAGCTGGCAGGGGTGCTCGCCGAGCTGGTGCCCCAGCGGGCCGTTGTGCTGGGCATCGGTCTCAACATCACGCCACTTGGCGACGTCGAGCCGGGTCCGGGCGGGCTCGCGGCGACGTCGCTGGCCGAGCACGGGGCGCGCACCACGGACCGCACCGAGATCGCGGCGACGCTGCTGCGCGCGTTCGCCGAGCGGGAGCGTGCGTGGCGGGCGGCGCACGGCGATCTCGAGCAGGCCGGGTTGCTGGCTGACTACCGCGGGGTGTGCGGCACGCTCGGCCGGACCGTCACGGTGTCGCTGCCACAAGGGGAAACGCACACCGGCACCGCCGTCGACGTCGATGACGTTGGCAGGCTCACCATCGAGGACGACAATGGGCAGCGCACCACCGTGCTCGCGGGAGACGTCATCCATCTCCGCTGACACGGCGGCGCGTTCACACGGTGGTGACGGCCGCTGTCGGTACGGTTGGCTGCGCCGATATCGAGTACGACACGGGAGCGTGGCGAGGTGGCTTACCCCAAGGACCTGCTCAGCACGGGCGAGCAGGTCATCGTGCATAAGCATCCGCATTTCAAGATGCTGATCCTTCCCATCTTCGCGTTCCTCATCGCGGTTGCCGCTGGCATCTGGGGGATCGTGCTCGCGGCCGAGTTCTCGCCGCCGTGGGACCTGGTGGCGGGCGTAGTGATCGGCGTCATCGTGGTGCTCGTGCTGGTGTTGCGTGTCTTCGCGCCGCTCATGCGGTGGCGCACGACCCATTTCGTGGTGACGACGGATCGGGTGATCGCCCGCGAAGGCATCATCACCCGGACGGGCATCGACATTCCGATGCGCCGCATCCACAGCGTGCGTTTCGAGCACGGCCTGCTCGACCGGATCTTCGGCTGCGGCACGTTGTTCATCGAGTCGGCGTCCGAGGAAGCGCTGCGGTTCGACGACATCCCCGGCGTCGAGAAGGTGCACACCTATATCTACCAGCACCTCAACGACAATCCGTACGACGACTATTACGACGGCCGCGCCGACGAGGAAGACTTCACGCCGGAGCGCGAGTCACGGCGGGGTTGGTGACACGTGAGCGCGAGGGAACTGGGATTGCCCGCGACGGTCACCGCGAGCGACATGCCGGAGCGCGTCACGATCTGGGAGGTCGGCGCGCGCGACGGGCTGCAGAACGAGTCCGACATCGTCGACGTCGGCGTCAAGATCGAGTTCATCGAACGGCTCGCTGACGCCGGACTGACCACGATCGAGGCGACCAGCTTCGTGCACCCGAAGTGGGTGCCGCAGCTCGCGGACGCCGCCGAGGTCCTCGCTGGCCTGAAGCCGCGTGACGATGTCCGATATCCGGTGCTCGTGCCGAACCAGCGCGGGCTCGACCGGGCGCTGGAATCCGGTGTGCGCCACATCGCGGTGTTCGCCAGCGCCACCGAGACGTTCGCCAGCCGCAACCTCAACAGCACGCTCGACGAGCAGTTCGCCATGTTCGAGTCGGTGGTGCGGCGGGCGCGCTCCGAAGGGCTGGATGTGCGGGGTTACCTGTCGATGTGCTTCGGCGACCCGTGGGAGGGCGCGGTCGATCCCGCACAGGTGGCGCGCGTCGGTGCGCGGCTGATCGATCTGGGGTGTTCGCAGCTCTCGCTCGGCGACACTATCGGCGTCGCCACGCCGGGACAGGTGGAGCAACTGCTGCGTGAACTCGCCGCCGCCGGGGTCGGCGTTGACCAGCTCGCGGTGCACTTCCACGACACCTACGGCCAGGCGCTGGCCAACACCTACGCCGCATTGCGGCAGGGTGTGCGGTGTGTCGACGCATCGGCTGGCGGACTCGGCGGCTGTCCGTACGCGAAGTCCGCGACCGGCAACCTCGCCACGGAGGACCTGGTGTGGCTGCTCGACGGTCTTGGCATCGACCACGGTGCCGACCTGGACAAGCTTGTCGACACCAGCGTGTGGATGTCCCAGCAGCTCGGCAGGCCAGCGCCGTCGCGAGTGGTCCGCGCGCTGTCCGGCGGCTGATCACGCGGGGTGCTCCCCATGCGCCTTTTCGCGGCACGGGGAACCGATGCTGGGGCGTTAACGTCTCAGTGCACTGCCGACCCGACATCCAGCAGGGACCGGAGGACGCCGTGACCGACCATCGCGCGCAGGTCGACCAACTGCTCGCGGACTACGCCAGGAGCAGGGAACTGCTCGCGACGGCGCACCAGCGACTCGCCGCGATCACGGCGACCGAGCGCAGCGTGGACGGCAGCATCACCGTCACCGTGGGGTCGCGCGGCACGCTGACCGGCCTCACCCTGGCCGACGACGCCTACCGCGCGTACCGGCCGTCCGAACTGGCGAACGAGATCCTGCGGTTGGTGACGTCGGCGTCCCAGCGTGCACTTGCGGAAGCGGCCGACGTTCTCGCGCCGACGTTGCCAGCGGACACCGACCCGAAGGCGACGCTGCTCGGCACCGCCGACCTCACGCCGGACGAAATCCCGCCAGCCTCGCGTCCGACCCCACGTGCGGATCCCACGGACGCCGAGGACGAGGATTTCGCGGACACCAACTGGGTCGCAGAAGGGCGGCGGGACCGCTCATGACCGACGGCTGGTCCGCCGACGTCGACCGCGTCGCCAAGCATGCGCGCGACTTCGACACGCACGCCGAACGCGCCACTCGCGTCGCGAACGCGCTCCGGGACGCGCTGGACGCCACCGGCGCGCCATGGGGAGCCGACGAGGTCGGCAGCAGCTTCGATGCCACCCACCGTGCGGCGGCGGACTCCGCGCTGGCGCTCATCACTGGACTGGGCGACACACTCGGTCGGATGGGCGCCCGGCTGGCTGATGCCGCGACGACCTACGAGGCCAGCGACGACGCGGGCGCGGACGACATCGGCCGCATCGCGCGCAGGCTCGATGAGGCATAGGGGTCGCCATGGGGATCGAACTGCCGAGTGAGCTGGCCGACATCGCCGCCCGTACCAGCGCGCGCTGGCCGGAAGCGGACGAGGACGCCATGCGGGAGCAAGCACGCGCCTGGCGCGATGCGGCCACCCAGCTCATCACGCTCGCGGGTGACGCCGATGCGTCCGCCAACGCCGCGTTCGACGGCATGTCCGGCGAGGGCGCCACGGCGGCGCGGACGTCGTGGTCTCGCGTCGTCGACACCGACAGCGGGGAGCTGGGGCAGGCGGCCCGAGGCGCGACCGAGGCAGCCGACCGGCTGGAGCACGCGGCCGACAGGATCGCGGAGACCAAAGTGGAGATGGTGCGGCAGCTGACCGAGGCTGCCCGCCAGGTCGACGCCGCGAACGCGGCGGCCGGTGGCGGCCATCCCGATGCGTTGGCCGGGGTGCCGACGCTGCTCGGCAAGACGTCGGCGAACCTCGATGTCACCGCGAACGGCCTGGCCAGCGCGGTGGCCGATCCGGTGCGCGGCGCTCAGGGTGGGGTGGACGCCGTCCCGGCAGCTCCGGGCGGGCCCGCTGTGGACGCGCCCGGCCAGGCGAGCCACGACGTCGGGGACACGGTGAGCACCCTGACGGATGCGGGACCACGTGGCGCTGATGATGTCGTAGGCGACACGGCGGGCGACGTCCCCGGTGGTGCGTCCGACGTGCTCGGGCGGACGCCAGGCGACGCGGACCTGAGTGGCGCGGACGAGTACGTCGTGGGCGGCACGCGGGATTCCGTGGGTGATGCGACTGGCGCGCCTGGCAACCCTCCCGACGGCGCGCTCGACGACGTTTCGCCCACCGCGCCGACACTGCCGTCTGGCGTGCCGATCGCGGGTGACCCGTACGCCGACGTGCCAACTCCGCCGTCGGGGTACCCGGCCGGATCCGGCTCACCCGGTGTGCCCCCGCGCGGCGGCTACCCGGGCGGCCAGCCCGTGCCGCCGATCGACGGCAGCACCGGACTCGCCGGTTACGCTGACGTCCCTGCCGCGCCGCCGCCTGCTCCGGCAGTGCCGTCCGCAGGTCCTGGTCCAGTCGGCGGGCCACCAGCGGCGGGCTACAACGCACCGGGCGCGGGCATGGGCGCGGCTCCGCTCGGTGGCGGCGCCGCACAACCTGCGCAGGGGCACGCCGCCGGACAGGCACCGGCAGCGCAGCCGGGACAGGGCTCGCACCAACCGGCACAACAAGCCCCGCGTCAGGACCGGCAACCGGGTCGCACGTTCGGTCCAGTTGAGAGCGCACCCCGACATCCCAGGAGCCCAGCGCCGAGCCAGCCGCCGCCACCACACCAGTCGCAGCACGCGACGCACCAGCCATCGCAACGGGCCGCACCGCAACCGGCCCCACACGTGGGGCACGAGCCGTCGCAGTCACAACCCGCACCGCACACCACCGGCACACCCCGGCAGGACAGGGACAGCGTTGTCGCCCTGTTCCTCGTGCACATGTTCCCGATCGGTCATCTGCCGGTCCCGGCGAGCGCACCGGCGTATCAACTCCCGCCGCGGGACGACGAAGCCGACTTCGCCACCGGTCTGCGGTTTCCGCCGCATGACCACCCCGAGTCGCACCTCATTGACCCTGGCGACCCGCCGGAACCCGACGCGGGTACGGATCAAGCGGTGCGCGGACTGCCAGCCGAGCATCCCGCCGTCGCGGACCTCTGCGATGACGATCCGCTCGCGGCGACCAACGGGCAGGACTGGCACCGGCGCTACGTCGTGGCCCGTGACAGCACTCGTGTGGCCTACGTGTGGCCACCAGGAGAGCTGTATCCGGAGGGCTGTCGTGAGCACGGCGAGCCGATCGTGCTGCCGGCGGGCACGGTGCTCGACCGATTCGGGGATGAACACGGACGGGTGTTCGCCGCCGACCGCACGCCATACGCCGCGCGGTCGCTGCCGCCTACTCGGCTGGACAGTGGCTACCACCGCTACCGGGTGCTGCGTGAGCTACCGGTGTGGGCGGCCGAGACCGCGAGCTGGTTCGGCCAGCCAGGCGGCGGCCTACGCTACCGCGCCGTTTATCCGGCGACGGACCTCCTCGCGCTGGGTTATCTCGCGGAGATGACACCCGAACCACCTGAGACAGGAGAGGGCGCATGAACGTCGAGTCGATCGCGAAATGGCTGACCGCCATCGGTGTCCCGCCCGAGGTGATCTCCGTCGGAGCGGAGGCCGACAACGCCTGGTGTGTGCTGCGCGTCGAACGGCAGGTCCCAGTGGGTGAGGACCAGCTCCGGCAGGAAGCCGCGTGGGAGGTGTTCTGGCGTGAGCAGGGCAACCGCTACGACTGGGCCTGTTTCAGCAACGAGCAGGTCGCCTGCAACTACCTGTTCGGACGTCTCGCCTGGACTCAGGTCGCCAGGGGAGCTGTCGGACTGCTGCCAGCGAAGGAGAACCAGTCGAGCTAAGGCAGCGCCATGCCGACGGATGACACGCCGATATGTCCCATAAACTATGACCCATAGTGGATATGCTTTGACCCATGTCCCATAACTATGAGACATGGGTCAAACAAGGACGGTTATGGACGAGCATGGGTCAGGTGCGCTCGCTGAGCGCATCCGGTCGTGGGCAGCCGCTGGTGAGCGTTACGACGTCGAATTCAAGAGCGAGCAGCGGAAACCGCTGAACGATCACGACCTCATCGAGGCTGTGACATGCCTGGCGAACGGCTCAGGTGGCGTTCTGTTGGTTGGTGTTGAGGACGATGGGAAGCTGACAGGTGCTCGTCCTCGGCAAGGTGAGAGCACCGATCCGCTCCGCGTTCAGGCTGTGGTTGCGAACAACACACAGCCACCGGTGTCGACCGTCGTCAACGTCGTTGACGTCGACGGAGTCAGCGTTCTGGTGGTCGAGGTACCTGACAGTTCGCAAGTAGTTGGCACGACAAAGGGGACTTACCTCCGCCGCACAATCGGGGCTGATGGCAGGCCCCGCTGCATGCCGTTCTATGCGCACGAAATGCTTGCGCACCAGATCGACTACGGCGCTGTCGACTTCGCGTCATTGCCTGCCCGGGGTGCGGCGTGGACGGATCTAGACCCGATTGAGTTTGAGCGAGTTCGGCGGCTCGTACGTGAGTCGGGGAACCGGGCAGACCAGATTCTTGCTGATTTGGCAGATCTCGAGATCGCACGTGCATTGGGCGTGGCGCGTGCTGACGACGAGGTCACCACGGGAGCATTGCTGCTGTTCGGCCGCGCCGATGCGATCCGGCGTTTCATCCCGACGCACGAAGCCGCGTTTCAAGTCATGCGCGGCGAAGAGGTGCAGACCAACGATTTTTTCACCTTGCCGCTCTTACGTCTCGCTGATGAGATGTTCAATCGCTTCCGCGCGCGCAATGATGAGGAAGAGTTGCAGGTCGGCATGTTTCGCGTCGCGATACCTGCTTACTCAGAGACGGCATTCCGGGAAGCCCTCGCTAACGCGCTAACCCATCGTGACTACACGCGGCGAGGTGCCGTCCACGTGCAGTGGACTGATGATCAACTGGAAATCTCGAGTCCTGGAGGATTCCCGGAAGGAATCGACGTAAGCAACATCCTGGTCGCAGCACCGCATCCGCGGAGCCCGCTACTTGCAGACGCCTTCAAACGTGTTGGTCTCGTTGAGCGCACTGGGCGTGGCATCAATCGGATGTTCGCTGAGCAACTCCGTGTAGGACGCCCCGCACCCGATTACGGCCGTACTACGGCATACCAGGTGACCGCAGTGCTTCCTGGTGGCCCTGCCAATCTGGCGATGACTCGATGGGTGTTGGAACAAGAACAGCAGGGTGATCGGCCACTCACCGTGCCTGAACTGCAAATTCTTTCCGACCTGCTACGCGAACGACGTGCTACTACCGGCGAGCTTGCCCATCTGCTGCAGCGAACCGAGAATGAAACTCGCACTCAACTGGCTCGTATGGTCGATCGCGGCTGGGTTGAAGCGCGTGGCGAACGCAAAGGTCGCACCTGGCATTTGTCGGCAGCCGTGTACCGCGCACTTGATTCGTCGGCAGGCTACGTCCGCGTGCGCGGGTTCGAGCCATTACAACAAGAGCAGATGGTGCTCTCGTACGTTGACGCTCATGGCCAGGTAACCCGATCTCAGGTCGCTGAACTTTGCACCATGTCACCGAAACAGGCCACACGTTTGCTTAGCCGTCTCGTTAATGAAGGCAAACTCCACAGGCATGGTGAACGCAGAGCGACGTACTACACGAGGCCGTCCTGACCCAACACCCGCAGCGCCGCGTCGTGCAGGACACCGTTGGTCGACAACGCGTTGCCGCCGTCGAACCGCTCCGCGCCGGACAGGTCCGAGAACCGCCCACCGGCTTCGCTGACCAGCACCTGCATCGGCGCGACGTCCCACGGGTTCACGATCGGTTCGGCCGCGATGTCGATCACACCCTCCGCGACGAGACAATGTGACCAGAAATCGCCGAACGCCCGATTCTCCCAGCACGCCTCGACGAGCGCGAGGTAGGCGGGCAGGCTGTGATACTCCGACCACGTGGTGAGGTTCGTCGTCGACAGGTAGGCGTCCCCGAGATCGGACACCCCCGAGACGTCGATCCGCCGCTCGCCGCCAGCTGCGTCCGAGGTGAACGCCCCGCCGCCGCGATGCGCCCACCAGCGCTTGCCGAGCGCGGGCGCGCTGACCATGCCCACCACAGGGATACCGTCTTCGACCAGCGCGATCAGCGTCGCCCATGCCGGGATGCCACGCAGGAAGTTCTTGGTGCCGTCGATCGGGTCGAGGATCCACGTCCTGCCGTCGAGCTCATCGGCATTGAACCCGCCCCGCTCCTCGCCGGCGATCGCGTCGCCGGGGCGCTCGGCCGCCAGCGTCTCGCGGATCGCGTCTTCGACGGCGACATCGGCGTCGGTGACCGGGGTGCGATCGGGCTTGCTCGTGACTTTAAGGTCGGTCGAGGTGAACCGATCAGTCGTGATCGCGTCAGCGACGTCTGCGAGTTGTGCGGCGATTGCGTAGTCTGCGAGATAATTGCGGGTCACAGACAACGATGTTTTCACGTACTGGAGTCGTAGAGTGAGCCAGGTGAACATGGTTCTACTCGCCGAGGACGACCCGGCGATCGCTGACCCACTCTCTCGTGCGCTTCATCGTGAGGGCTACGAGGTGGAGGTCGTCGCCGATGGGCCGAGCGTTCTTGAGGCGACCCAGCGACAGCAAGTGAACCTGCTGGTGCTCGATCTCGGGCTGCCGAGCATGGATGGCCTCGAAGTGTGCCGACGGCTGCGTGCGAGCGGCGCCGACCTGCCGGTGCTGATGCTCACCGCGCGCACCGACGAGGTGGACTTCGTCGTCGGGCTCGACGCGGGCGCGGACGACTACGTGGCCAAGCCGTTCCGGTTGGCGGAGCTGCTGGCCAGGATCAGAGCCCTGCTGCGCAGACAGGCCCCCGACATCCTGGAAGCCGCCGGGGTGCGGATGGACGTCGGCGGCAGGCTGGTCACCGTCGAGGGTGCCGAGGTGCAGCTCGCGAACAAGGAGTTCGAGCTGCTGCGGGTGCTGCTCACCCGGGCCGGTCAGGTCGTCAGCAGGGAGGAGATCCTCGCGGAGGTGTGGAACGACCTCGACGCCAAGACCACCAAGACGCTGGACATGCACATGTCGTGGTTGAGACGCAAGCTCGCGATCGCGGCGGGTGACATCGACGGCACCGGGAGCAAGCCGTCGAGTACCCCGCACGCGGATGCGGAGCGGCGAATCGCCACGGTGCGCGGCGTTGGGTTTCGCTTCAACGTCGACTAGCAGCAGGAGCCGCTTCAGTGCATCGCCGTATCCTCCTCGCGATTCTGCTCGCGGTAGCCGTCACCGGCGCCGCGTTGGGCATTCCGCTGGGAATTACGGCGTCGTTGCTGGTTAGCAGTCTGGCCAGCGAGGATCTCAAGGACCGCGCGCAGCGGATCGTCAAGCAGCTCGACAGTGACATCGCCGCAGGCGATGGCATCGACACCAATCGGGTCCACTTGGCGATTCCCGCTGACGGCTACCTCGTGGTGCGCGGGCCAGGTGGCCGGGTCTACCGCGAGGGCGTCGAACCGGAGGGTGGCAGCCTCACCGAAGAAGCCAACCTTGCCGGGACCGGCGAGGTGCGGCTGTCAGTGCCGTCCGAACCGCTGCGGGAGCGGCAGTCGCAGGTGACCGTCGCGGTGCTGCTGCTCGCGGTGTTGTCGGTGGGCACCGGCATGGTGGTGGCGACAGTGACCGCACGACGGCTCGCACGGCCGTTGCGGGACATCTCGTACCGCGCCGCGCGGCTTGGCGCGGGTGACTTCCGGCCGGACACCAGTCGCTACAACATGCGCGAGTTGGACATGGTCGCCGAGGCGCTGGACACCTCGGCCGAGGCGTTGTCCGCGCTGGTGCGTCGCGAGCGGCAGTTCGTCGGTGATGTCTCGCACCAGCTCCGCAGCAGGCTGACGGCCATCCAGCTCCGGCTTGACCCGCTGACGACGCACTCCGATCCCGAGGTCGCTGAGGACTCGGTGGCCGCGCAGGAGCAGGCCGACCAGCTCGCCGCCGTGCTGGACGAACTACTCGCGGCGGCCAGGGCGGCGCGGGAAGCGGGTGCGGAGCCGGTCGACCTGTCCGCCGTGCTCAAAACGATCGCGATCGAGTGGCGGCAGATCTTCAATGCCGAGGGCCGCACATTGCGGCTGCGCATCAGCAAGGGCCTCATCGCGCGGGTCACCCCTGCCAGGCTGCGGGAGGTGGTCGGGGTGCTGCTAGACAACGCGCGCAAACACGGCGAAGGCACCGTGACCATGGCCGCCCGGGGCGGCGACACCGACGGCACGGTCGTCGTGACGGTCGCCGATCACGGTCAAGGGGTGCCGGACGCCCTCGCGCCGCACATCTTCGACCGGGGTGTCTCCGGTGCCGGGTCGACCGGTGTCGGACTCGCGCTCGCTCGCGCGCTGGTGGAGGCCGATGGCGGCAGGCTGGAACTGTCCGTGCAGCGGCCAGCGACGTTCAGCGTGTTTCTGCTGGTGCCGCGCCCAACGGACCTGACGTCCGGGGAGCTCTCGACAGCGGGCTCCCCGCGCTGATCGGCGCTTTCACCGCAGCTCATCCGGGAAAACCCACCTCCGGTACCCCCAGAAGCGGAACAGCATCGCCAGCACCATGCCGATGATCGACCCGCTGGTGAAGTCGGCGGCCTCCTGCACCCACAATGAGACGTGCGGCACCTCCAGGTCGAGGATATAGCGCGAGGTGTACAGCGGGATCAGGTTGATGACGATGGCGCCGCCGCTGACCAGGAAGAACAGCGCGGCCTCGTGGTGGCGCTCCCGGCCACCGCGTGTGCGGAAGGACCACTCACGGTTGAGGATGTAGGAGACGATCGTGGCGACCAGGATCGCGATCCCCTTGGCCGTTGTCGGCTTGTCCGCGAGCACCGTCAGCTTCAGCAGGTACCAGACACCGTTGTCCACGACGAACGCCGTACCGCCGACGATGCCGAACTTCAGCAGCTCCCGATGCTTGATCATGATCGAGCGGAACGGCTCGGGCACGACGGTCAGCAGATTCTCGACTACAGCCACGGGGCGGAGTGTACTTGCGCGCGATACCGCGGTCGGTCGGAACTGTCTTACTGGCCGGCTGCGCTAGGGGTAGTTGAGCAGCGAAACCAGCAGACTTCGCAGGCCACGCGGCCCGGAGTCCTTGCCGGAGCGGGACTCGTGACCGGGGGCGTCCCCGCTGCGGCCTGGCCCGTTGGACGGCGGTGTCGTATTTGGTGGCCCGGACGGTGTCGTGCTCGGCGGGCCGTTCTCGCTCTGCTCCGCGGGGAGCGGCGGCTTGGTGTCGTCGGGCGCGCAGACCTTGCCACCAATGCAGCGGACCGAGACCTCCTCGGTGTCCGAACCCTTGCCGATGCGCGCGGTCACCACGATCTTCTCGTTCTCGGGGAAGCCGGACATCACGGTGTGGAAGTGCACGTCGTCACCCGGCGCGAGCGGTTCGTTGGTACGGCAGGTGGTGCTCTCCGCGTCGTCGGTGCAGCTGGCCTTGCCGTGCCCGCCGTGCGCCAACATCGGCTGGTCGATGACGACGACGGCGCGCTTGGTCGTCTCGCCCGTGTTGGTGACACCGATCTTCAGGACTCGCCCGACGTTGTGGACGTCCAGCTCGACGCCGTCGGCGGGCGGCGGCGGTGGCGGGGGTGGGGGCACCTCGTACGGCACGGTGATCACCAGCGGCTGCGCGTTGCCGCTCGACACCGTTCCCCTGATCTTGCCTGGATCGGCGCGCTTGTCCGCGATCAGCCGGAACAGCAGCGTGACCGACTCGCCTGGTTCCAGACCCCTGCCGGAACTGCAGCTGACCTTGCCCTTGCCGCCGGGGCAGCGCACGGTGCGCCCCGACCGCGGCGCGGCGGTGTCGCGGCGCTGGGCCGTCTGGGCCGACATTGGCGCGCCGCCACCACCACCGGGTGGCGGGATCGCCCGCACACCCTGGGGTAGATCGAGGGTCACCACGACCGGATCGGATTTGGTTTCGCCCTCGTTGCGAACCGTGATCGGCAAGTCCACCGGACCACCGCCCGGCTCAAGCTGGATGCCGTCGTCCGGGGTGGTCACCACGAGTTCCGGCGGCGCGGGCAGCGCAGGGGGCGCGGGTGCCCGCTCTGGCACGGTCTGCGGCTGGACGGGTGGCGGCGCCGGGGGAATGGCTGGATCCTCCGCCGGTGACTCCGGTGCGGGCTTCGGAGACTCAGGCGCGGGCTCGCTCGTCGTGGGCGCGTCAGCCTGCGGCTGGATCGCCTGCGGGACCTGTTGCCCGCCGCCAGCGGTCAGACCGACGGCGACGGCGGCGGCGATCGCGACGCCGGACGCCGCGACGCCGAGGAACTGCCGAGGAGCGCCAGCGGCCGCACCAGCAGCGCCACCGGCGCCACCTGACGACGACGCGGCGGCGCCCGTAGTCGCCGCGGCACCGGCCGCAGCCGCCCCGGCAGTCGCGGCGGCTGCCTTGCCCGCGCCCGCCGTCGCGAGGTAGGCCAGCGCCGCGCCGCCGAGCACGAGCGGTGCGATGACCGCGCGCAGCGCGCCGTTGACGTCGGCCAGCTCAGCGGCGAGCGCACGGCACCGTTCGCACTCGTCGAGGTGCGCCTCGACCTGCGCGCGCTCGCGTTTGGACAGCCCGTCGCGGGTCCACGCGCCGAGCCGGTCGGCCGTCGCGCGGCACCGCTTCTCCGTCGTCTCGGCCAGGTGCACCTGCAGGTATGCCTGCCGCAGCCCTTCCCGCGCACGGTAGGCGAGCGCGGAAACGCTATTCGGCGTCAGCCCGAGGATCGGGGCCACCTCGGCGGGTGACTGCTGCTCGATCTCGGTGTGCCAGAGCACCGCCTGCCAGCGTTCCGGCAGCTTGGCGAACGCCTTGGCCGCCATGGACCGTTCCAGCCCAGCGACGGCGGTGTCGGAGAACGGCACCGTCAGCGCTCCGCCGAGCGCGCCGGTCGCCTCGCTCATGTCCTCGTTGAGGTCGACGCGCTTGTCCTTGCGGGTCTTGTCGTATGCGGTGTGCCGCAGCGCGGTGAGCAGGTACGCGCGGAACGCGCTGTCGGGCCCCTTCCCGGCGCGCAGCGTGTCGAGTACCTTCGCGAACGCCTCGCTGACCAGGTCGTCCGCCTCGGAGCTTGAGCGTGCGAGCTGCCGGGCGAGGTTGTACGCGGCGGAGACGTGCCGCTCGTAGAGCGTGCCGTATGCGGCGAGGTCGCCGTCGCGAACAGCGGCGATCAGTTCGGCGTCGCTGTTGCCATCAGGTGTGGCGGGGACGGTCGACACTGGGCTCCTCCTGGCTTGCGCTGGCTCGACGTGCCAGCCTGGCGCAGCCGCTGGTAGCGCGACGGCGCCAAGTCCACAGTGTGACTGAGAACCATGGTTCAGTCACGATGTGGGTCGGTTACATCTGGCATAACGGTCTCGCAGAATACCTGGATACGGCCCGAAACGCGGGCCGGAAACACATCATCCGTGTTACCCGCAGTAATGGTTATCGGGGGTGTCCGAGACGGAAGTTTCCTGATCGTCGCCGTCACGTGGGCCGATGCCTGGCGTCTCCAGAGACGAGTTCCTTATGAGCTACCGCCTTCGCTTTCACGGAGCGTGCAGGCGCGGGCGGCGTCGAAGTCAACATGAAGGGTCGCACTGTGGTGGATGGGCCAGCCGCCGGTGCTCACTCGGAGGACGAGGAGCATCCGTTCGACGGTGGCGTGACCGCCGTACCGGACGTCGATAGCGCCGAGCGCGGCGACGGCGGTTCGCTCGACAGCACCGCGCGGACACTACGTGCGAAGTGGCGGAGCGCGAGCCTCGCGGCAGGGTGGCGCTTCCCTAGCGACTGGGGACTACCCGAAGTGGACACCGTCTGCGCCGCACTGAGCGCGAACGGCTCGAGCGAGGCTGCCGTGTCCGGACTGGGCAGAGCCCGCGCCGCTTCCGGCGCGGGGCTGGACGAGACGCTCACCGATCTCGCCGCGCTGCACGCCGTCGTCGCGGACGGTGACCGTCACGGCGGGTTCGTCGTGCCGGACATCGACGCCACGCCGTCCCGCCTGGTGCGGGTCACCGCGCTCGCCTGGGCGGACGTCGCGCTGGACAACTACGCGCACACCGAGGTCACCGATCCACTCACCGGGTTGCCGAGTGCGTCCTACCTGCGCACCAGGCTGGCCGAGGTGTACCGGGGTGCGGCGCGGGACGGGCGCTGCCCCACAGAGCACGCGCTGCTGCTCACCGTGTCCTTCGACCTCGGAAGCATGGGCAGCTGGTCGCGGTTGGCCGCGATGATCCTCGCTGGCGACGCGCTGCGGTCGGTATTCGACGGGCCGGAGACGTCGGCAGCGCTCGGGCCATCCGTGCTCGCCGTGCTTGTCGACCGCGACATGGACATCGCCGCTCATGCCGTCGCCCTGCGACGGGAGATCACCGAGCGGATACACGCCGACCCGCAGCTCGGCGACGTCAGCAGCCCCGCGATCTCCCTCGTGCGGCTTCACCCGACGTTTGAGGAGTCCTGCGCGCTGTTGCGCCGGATCGCGCGGCGGTAGCGCCGCACGCACCACCTGTCGGGGGAACGCTCGGCCGCCCCGCCTGCGACACTGGGTCGCGTGCATCATCTGAGCTTCCGCGGGGGTGCGGTCGCGCTGTTCGGGGCGCTGGCGGCCGTGCCACTCGTCGTCGGCGTCCTCGGTTGGCTTGCCGACTGGCCGCTCGGCATGGACAGCGCGGTCTATCGGGCAGGTGCGCTGACGTTGCTGCACGGCGACCCGCTCTACGACACCGACACACTGGCGTTCGAGCCGGAGTGGGCGCAGCTGCCGTTCACCTACCCGCCCGCCGCCGCGCTGCTGTTCGTTCCGCTGGCGGCGTTCGCGGCGCCGGTTGCTTGGGGCATGCTCGGCGCGATCTCCATCGTCGCAGCGGGTCTCGTGGTGGTGCTCTCGATCCGAGCTGCCCGCGCCACCCACGGCACCCGGGCGCCCGGCGTGCTCGGCGGGGGGCCGCTTGTGGTCGTGGCCATCACGGTGGCGGTGCTGCTGCTGGAACCCGTCTGGCGCACGGTTTCACTCGGCCAGGTGAACTTGATCCTGCTCGCGTTGATCCTGGTGGATGTTCTGGTGCTCACCGCGCGCGGCAACCGCGCGGGGGGCGTGCTGATCGGTGTCGCCGCCGCCGTGAAACTCACACCGCTGATCTTCGTGCCGCACCTGCTTTTCACCGGCCGTTGGCGGGACGCGCTGCGCGCGGTGGCCACGTTCGTGGCCCTGCAGGCGGCGATGCTCGCGCTCATCCCGCACGATGTCGTCCGTTACTGGACGCGGGCCGTCTCCGACCCCACCCGCATCGGCACCATCCACTGGTCGGACAACCAGGCGCTCAACGGCCTCGCACTGCGGCTCACCGAGCAAGCGCCGTGGTCCATAACGGTCGCGCTCGGCATCGGTGCCCTACTGGCTCCGCCTGCCGTGTGGTTGATGCTGCGCTACCACCGCAGCGGCGACGAGCTGCGCGCCGTTTTGGTCACCGCGGGATACGGACTGCTCATCTCGCCGGTGTCCTGGACGCACCACTGGGTGTGGGTGATCCCGCTGCTGGTCACGCTGCTCGCTGGGGTGCAGAGCCCCGTCACCGCCGCGCCGAAGCGGCTCGCCACCCTCGCCGCCGTTCTCGTCGTGTTCGGCAGTTACGTCTTGCTGATCCTCCCGGGCGGCCGGGACCCGGACGGCTGGTCGGTGCTGGACCACGTGCTGGGCAATGCCTACCTGTACGTGCCGCTGGCGCTGGGCGCCGCCGCGTTCGTCAAGGAGTGGCGCAGACCGCAGGCGCGACGACCGCCGACGGGCGTGCGCGAGGTCACCGGCTAGGCTGGTAAGCCGTACGCACCGCCACAACCAGGGGATTCGCCCGCACACATGGACGCACACACCGGTCTCCCGATCGTCGGCATGGTCGGCGGCGGTCAGCTTGCCAGGATGACGCACCAGGCGTCGATCGCGCTCGGCCAGTCGCTGCATGTGCTCGCGGCAGGCGAGCTGGACTCGGCAGGGCTCGTCGCGGGCAAGGTCGTGACTGGCCATCACACCGACCTCGACGCGCTGCGGTCGTTCGCGGCGGGCGTCGACGTCCTGACGTTCGACCACGAACACGTGCCGTCTGACCATCTGCACGCACTCGCGGCGTCCGGCGTCGTGGTGCGGCCTGGCCCGGACGCCCTGCTGCACGCGCAGGACAAGCTGGTCATGCGGAGGCGGTTGTCCGACATCGGCTGCCCGGTACCGGCCTACGCCCCGATTGAGAAGCCCGAGGACCTCATCGCGTTTGGTGACACGCACGGCTGGCCGGTGGTGCTCAAGGCGGCGCGCGGCGGCTACGACGGCAAGGGCGTGTGGATGGTGGACTCGCCGGACGAGGTGACGTCACTGGACACGACGCTGCTGGACGCCGGGACGCCGCTACTCGCCGAGGAGAAGGTCACCATGGTGCGCGAGTTGTCCGCGCTGGTGGCACGTTCGCCGTTCGGGCAGGGAGCGGCGTGGCCGGTCGTGGAGACGGTGCAGCGCGACGGCATCAACACCGAGGTGCTGGCGCCCGCGCCCAAGCTGTCCGAGGATGCGGCGCACGACGCGCAGGAACTCGCGCTGCGTATCGCGGACGCGCTCGACGTCGTCGGGGTGCTCGCGGTGGAACTGTTCGAGACGCCAGACGGCGTGCTGGTCAACGAGCTGGCGATGCGTCCGCACAACTCGGGGCACTGGACCATGGACGGCGCGCGGACGTCGCAGTTCGAACAGCACCTGCGTGCGGTGCTGGACTACCCACTCGGCGCGACGGACCCGCTGGCGCCCGCCTGCGTGATGGCGAACGTGCTCGGCGCGCCGGAGAAGCCCGCGATGGGCCCGGACGAGCGGCTGCATCACCTGTTCGCGCGATATCCGGACGCGCACGTGCACCTCTACGGCAAGGAGGAGCGGCCGGGCCGCAAGCTGGGCCACGTGAACTTCCTCGCCGACAGCTTCGCCGACCTCGTTGAGCGGGGACGTCTCGCGGCGCACTGGCTGTCGCACGCGGAATGGCTCGACGGGTACGAGATCCACTAAGGAGCTTTCATGACGACGGATGCTCGGGTCGGCGTGATCATGGGCAGCGACTCGGACTGGCCCGTGCTCGAGGCCGCGGGGCAGGCACTTGACGAGTTCGACGTTGCCTACGAGGTGGGCGTGTACTCGGCGCACCGCACGCCGCAGCGGATGCTCGACTACGCCCGCACCGCCGCTGAGCGGGGCATTCAGGTGATCATCGCGGGGGCTGGCGGTGCCGCGCATCTGCCCGGCATGGTCGCCTCCGCCACGGTGCTGCCGGTGATCGGCGTGCCGGTGCCGCTGAAGCACCTCGACGGTCTCGACTCGCTGTTGTCCATCGTGCAGATGCCAGCCGGGGTGCCGGTCGCCACGGTCTCGGTCGGCGGCGCGCGTAACGCCGGGCTGCTCGCGGTGCGGATACTCGCGGCGAGCGACGCCGGGCTGCGTGACCGCATGGCGAGATTCCAAGCCGAGCTCTCGGACCTGGTATTGGCCAAGGACGAAGCACTGCGTGACCGCGCGGGAAAGCGGTGACCTGCGTCGCCCGCGGTAGGTGATGTGACGAATCGCAACTCCGCAATAATGTGAACGAGCGATAACATGGCGGGGATTGCAGCTGCCCTGACTCGAATGAGGTGACACTGGTGTCCGACGGCTTGTACCAGCTCGCAGAGGAACACGAGGAGCTCCGTGCGGCGGTGCGTGCTCTGGCGGAGAAGGAGATCGCTCCGCACGCCGAGGAGGTCGACGAGACCGAGCGCTACCCCGTCGAGGCACTGGAAGCACTGAACAAGGCCGGCTTCAGCGCCGTTCACATTCCCGACGAGTATGGCGGCCAGGGCGCGGACGCGATCGCCACCGACATCGTGATCGAAGAGGTCGCGCGGGTGTGCGCGTCGTCCTCGCTGATCCCGGCGGTGAACAAGCTGGGCACGATGAACGTCATCCTTGGTGGGTCCGAGGAGCTGAAGCACAAGGTGCTCGGTGACGTCGCGGGCGGCGCGACGGCGTCCTACGCGCTATCCGAGCGGGAGGCCGGTTCCGACCCGGCGTCGATGCGCACCAAGGCCATCCGCGACGGCGACAACTGGGTGCTCAACGGCACCAAGTGCTGGATCACCAATGCCGGTGAGTCGAGCTGGTACACGGTGATGGCCGTGACCGACCCGGACGCGAAGAACCCGGCGGCTGGCATCTCGGCGTTCGCGGTGCATGCTGAGGACCCCGGCTTCGTCGTCGGTCCCAAGGAGCGCAAGCTCGGCATCAAGGGTTCGCCGACCCGCGAGATCTACTTCGAGAACTGCACCATTCCCGGTGACCGGATCATCGGTGAGCCAGGCCAGGGACTCAAGCTCGCGTTCAGCACGCTGGACCACACCCGTCACTCGATCGGCGCGCAGGCGCTCGGCATCGCGCAGGGCGCGCTCGACGCGACGATCGACTACGTCAAGGAGCGCCAGCAGTTCGGCAAGGCCATCGCCGAGTTCCAGGGCGTGCAGTTCATGCTCGCCGACATGGCGATGAAGGTGGAGGCCGCGCGGCACCTGGTGTACTCGGCGGCGGCCAAGGTCGAGCGCGGCGACGCGGACAAGTCGTTCGCCTCCAGCGCCGCGAAGACGTTCGCCTCCGACGTGGCCATGGAGGTCACCACCGACGCCGTGCAGCTGTTCGGCGGCGCGGGCTACACCCGCGACTTCCCGGTCGAGCGCATGATGCGTGACGCCAAGATTACGCAGATCTACGAGGGCACCAACCAGATCCAGCGCATGGTGATGGCGCGGCAGTTGCTGAAGTGAGCTACGGCTCGGCGGAGCTGTCCGCCAGGCTTTCTGTCGAGTCGGCTAGTCACCCTGCTCGTTAGCCCGAGTTTGCTGGGCCTGCGGGCAGGGGCTGGTGCTGCTTCGGAGAGAAAGTAGATCAACAACGCTGCCGGGTTCCTGGGGCATCATGCTACGGCAGGAGCGTGAAGCCGGAGGTGTGGCGCGGCTTCACGACCTCGAAATGTCGAGCATCCAGGGTTGCTATACGGGTGACGCCGAGTCGTTCTGCCAGCGCCACCACGCATGCGTCCGCCGTGCCGAGTGGCAGGTCTGCGTACTTCTCGACCAGGTGGGCCGCTCTTTCGATGTCGGTGCGATACATCGATTCGACGGTGTAGATGCCGTCAGCGACGTCGTATAGGAAACCCGCCTCTGCCAATGGGCTGGCGCGTGACCCCAGCATGTAGCCGATCTCAACGAGCAGTGGCTCGGGTAGGATCAAGGGTTCGAGCGTGGCTGTCAGTAGATCAGTGCACGCTTCGTGATCGTTGTCCCGGCGGTTCCCCATGGCAACGATGGGGCCGGTATCAACGATGATCACGCCGTTTTGCCCGAGTCTCGACCAATTTCCTGGCGTGCGATTTCTTTGGCGCGCCTGCCGAGGTTGGGTTCACCGTCGAAGACGCCGACCGTGCGAAAACGTCGCCGGGTCGGCCGCGTTGTTTCTCGCCTGGTAAGCGCGCGAAGGAACTCGGTTGCGTCGGGAATTCTTTCTTCGGGTACTTGGTCAAGGAGTCGATGTGCTTCCGCGCGTTTCGCATCCTCTGGTGGTGTGTGATCGGCGCTTCGCAGTGGCACACCCGCATCAGTGAGAATACGGCGGATAAACGCGCTGGACTTGCCAGTAGATTCAGCGAGCTCGTGAATGCTTGCGCCCGCCTTGTACCTGCGCGTGAGTGCGGCAGTGATTGCGTCGTGCTCGTCGCCAGCGTCGTCGCTTCGTTTTCGTGCATCAGCCACGTGCCTTATCGCCTCCCGTGTAGAGCATCTGCGTTGAGTTTAGAACCCGTGGTGGCACTCGCGCCGCCCAAAATGCCTGCGAGTGGTACCAATGGCAGGGGAAATCGCCAATACCGAGGCGCGTGCGGTTCGTTAGGGACTTACCTCGCGCTGCGACCGGGTTGATCGGTCACCGGGTGGTCGTGGCGCAGGAAATACATCAACAACGCGGCAGGCCTGCCACGCGAGGTGGCGGGCGTTCGGGCTAACCCAGCAGGTCGACCGTCGTGCGTTCCGTCGTGCGGCGGTCGGCGAGCTTCGTCGGGTCGGCGTTGGAGACTTGCACGATCGACGCGCCCGCGGACAACGGTGCGAGGAGCGCGTCGATCACGCCGTCGGGCAACGTCCACTCGCGAGTGGCGAGCACCCGGTCGCCCGCGCTGATGCCGAGTTCCTCCGCGCGTGTGCGGGCGGTGGCCAGCACTTCGTCGACCGTGGCGGAGGCCAGTGCGGGTGTGTCGCCGTCGATCGGCAGCATCGGCGAGAAGTCGTCCGCGGCGAGTTTGGCATCAGAGAGGTAGTCGAACGCGCCGTCCGGCGGTGGGGTGCGCAGCCCTTGTCCGAGCGGGTCGAAGGCGACGATGGCGGTTTCGGCCGCCTCGGACGTCTCGTCACGCGGTACGAACGCCACCGCCGCGCCCTTGTCGTCGCTGACCACGTGCGCCCCGCACCAGAACGCGCCGAGCAGCACGCCTGCCGTCTGCCAATGCGCGGGCAGCCGCACGCACACCGGGTCGCCCGGTTCGACGTCGAACTCCTCGACCAACCAGTTGGCCGTCTTGGCCGCCCAGTTCGCCAGTGTCGTCGTTGACAGCTCGATGCGCGCGCCGGTCGCGTCGTCGTAGTGCGTGATCGCGGGCTTCGCGGCTGCCGTGGCGAGCAGCGGGCGCAACAACGTCTCGGTGATGCTCACGCCTGGACCCTATCCGTGCGCCCGTTGGCAGGCGGGGTTCGGGGAGGCGCTAGTTGACGCACGGGACGTCGTCAGCGCTGATCGGTTCCGCTGGTTGCGTGCTCTGGCCGGTGGGCGAACTGCTGTCGGCCGGCGCGGGCGCGTCGGGAGTGGCGGTCGCAGCGGTCGCAGCGGGCGAAGCTGGTGCGTCGGGGTTGGCGGGAGTAGTGGTGGCGTCGACGTCGTTGCCTGGCTCCGCGTCGGCGTCCCCGCCGTCCTCCCCAGGCACCGACTCCGGTGGCCCGTCCACCAGCCCATGCACGAACTCCCGCACCTCCTCGACGTCGACCTCCACGATGCTCTGCCCGTCAGGACTGCGGCCAGTGATCGTCACGACGGGAATCGTCACGAACTCGACGTCACCCGCAGCGAGCCCGCGCAGCCGCTGGACGAACTCAAGGACATCCAGATCCTCATCGAGCACGACCGACTGCCGGACGGCCGCCAGCAGCTGACTCAGCTTGGCCGGGTTGGTCAGCGTCCCTGCCGAGAGGACCTTGTTCAGCGCGGATCCGAGAAACACCTGCTGACGGACGATCCGGTCCAGATCACCACGGGACAGGTTGTGGCGCTGCCGCACGAACGCGAGCGCGTCGCTGCCGCTGATCGTCTGGTGCCCCGCGGGGAAACTCGCGCCGGATTTGGGGTCGTGCACGGGGTTCTTCAGGCAGACGTCGACCCCGCCGATGGCCTCGGTGAGCAGGTAGAACCCGAGCAGGCTGACCTCGGCGTAGTGGTCGATGCGGATGTCAACAAAGTTCTGCACGGTCCGCACCAGCGCCTGCCGCCCCGCCTCGTCCGACTGGCGCTCCACGAACGCCTGGTCTTCGATGCCCTCGTCGCGCAGCCGCTGGATCTCGGCCTGCTTGGCGAGGTTGAACGCGGCGGTGATCTTGGCCTTGCCGCCGGTCGGCACGTCGACCCAGCTGTCGCGCGGGATGGACACCGCGTGCGCCGGATCGCCGTTGCCGGGCAGCCGCAGGATGATGATGGTGTCGGTTCGGACGCCGGCTTCATTTCCCGTGCGTAGTTTCTGCAACGTCTCGGGCGGTAGCGGGTTCCCCTGGGCGTCGGTACGGGAGTCGGTGCCGACCAGCAGGATGTCGATGGCGTCGTCGGGTTTGGTCGGTGTGTCCGGCACGCGGTCGAGCGCCGGGGTACTGGTGACGCTCTCGCGGAGGGAACCCAGTATGACGTCGGCGTAACCGGCCACCGCGAGCACCGTGAGCGACAGCAACGCGACGCAGGTGCGGAGGGCGAGTGCCGCTAGCCTTCTCGTTCGTGATTGCGGCTTCCCCGCGTGCACCTGGATTCCCTCCCGCAAAACCGTGACAACAGGCTAAGCCACCTTCTGTCCGTATTGTCCGGGTGTCAGCGTGAGTCGTCAGTGAATCATCACCGAATCGTCACGAGGGGCATCATGTCGGGCCGTCGCGACAGTTGTCAGAGCGAAATCCCTAGACTTGCCGGTGGCGAACTGGGGCAAACGGAGGTGCGCCATGCGGGTGCTTGTGACGGGCGGGGCCGGGTTCATCGGCTCGCACTACGTGCGGGAAGCGGTGTCGGGCTCGTATCCCACGCTGGCCGACGCCGAGATCGTGGTGCTGGACAACCTCACCTACGCGGGTAACGAAGCTAACCTCGCCCCGGTCGCCGACGCGGAGCGCTACCGCTTCGTCAAGGGCGACATCCGCGACGGCGCGCTGGTCGCCGACCTGATGCGCGGCACCGACCTCGTGGTTCACTTCGCGGCGGAGTCGCACGTCGACCGCTCCATCCTCGGCTCGTCGGAGTTCGTGCTCACCAACGTCTTGGGTACGCAGACGCTGTTGCAGGCCGCGCTCGACGCCGAGGTCGGCAAGTTCGTGCACGTGTCCACCGACGAGGTATATGGCTCGATCGCGGACGGCTCGTGGCCAGAGGACCACCCGCTTGAGCCGAACTCGCCCTACTCGGCGTCCAAAGCATCCTCGGACCTGATCGCGCGCTCGTTTTACCGCACGTATGAGCTGCCGGTGTGTATCACGCGGTGCTCCAACAACTATGGCCCGTACCAGTACCCGGAGAAGGTCATCCCGCTGTTCGTAACGAACCTGCTCGACGGCAAACCGGTTCCGCTGTACGGCGATGGGCTGAACGTGCGGGATTGGCTGCACGTCGACGACCACTGCCGGGGCATCCAGCTCGTAGCGGACGACGGCAGGCCGGGCGAGATCTACAACATCGGCGGCGGCACCGAACTGAGCAACAAGGAACTCACCACACGCCTGCTCGCCGCCGTCGGCGCGGACTGGGACATGGTCACTCCCGTCGAGGACCGCAAGGGTCACGATCGGCGTTACTCGGTGGACATCACCAAGATCAGTACCGAACTTGGGTACCGGCCGCGGGTGGCGTTCGACGACGGACTCGCCGAGACTGTGCGCTGGTATACCGAACACCGTGACTGGTGGGAACCGCTGAAGAACGAGGCTTGATTATGGCGTTGGCGTTGCTCGTACCCGGAGGTAGTGGCCAGCTGGGGGGTGATATCGCGCGGCGCGCCAGCGAGGCGGGCGCTGTTGTCCGCGCGCCTGGCTCTGGTGACCTCGACGTCACGCAGGCCGGACAGGTGATCGCCGCCGTGCGGGAACTCGCCGCACTGGCGAAGGACGAGGGCCACCAGCCGATGGTGATCAACGCGGCGGCCTACACCGCCGTGGACGACGCCGAGACTGACGAGCAGCGGGCGTTCGCTGTCAACGCCGACGGGCCGCGCGGGCTCGCGGCGGCGTGTGCGACGACGAAGGTGCCGCTGGTGCACCTTTCCACGGACTACGTCTTCTCCGGCGAGACCGACCGGCCGTACGAGCCGGACGACGCGCTCTCGCCGCGCAGCGCGTACGGCCGTACCAAGGCCGCGGGGGAGGCGGCGGTGCTCGCGTCCGGCGCGCGGGCGTGGGTGGTCCGTACCGCGTGGGTGTATGGCGCTGGCGGGAAGAACTTCGTCAACACGATGATGCGGCTGGAGGCCGAGCGCGACACGCTGTCCGTCGTCAACGACCAGCACGGCTCGCCAACCTGGACATCCGACCTGGCGGACGGACTACTCGAGCTGGCAGGCGCGATCGTGGACGGCCGTGCGCCGGAACCGCAGGCGTTGCACTGCACCGGGGGCGGCGAGACGACCTGGTACGGGCTAGCCCGGGCGGTGTTCGAGGAATTGGGCGCCGACCCGGAGCGGGTGCAGCCGTGCACGACGGCGGAGTTTCCGCGTCCAGCCGCTCGGCCCGCCTACGGCGTTCTCTCCAACGCCTCGTGGCGTGCGGCGGGCCTGACTCCGCTCCGCGACTGGCGTGAGGGCCTGACAGCGTTCATGGCGGCGCAGCGCGCCGAGGTGTGAGCGCGGACGTCGCTTCGGGCCGGTGGATCTTGATGCGTCGTGGCGATATGGTTCGCCGGAACGTCGCATGATCCACAGCGGGTCAGCTCGCTCGCGTGAGACACAGGATCGCGCCGGACGCCTCCGCGTCGTCGCCGAAGCCCTCGAAGTAGAGGAACTCCGCATCCTTGAAGGGGGCGCACGCCTTCTTGCCTTCCTTGCTTTCGAACTCCGCCATGGTCTTGTCCTCGACCCTGCCAACGACCTGGTAGGTAGCGTCCGGCGTGCCGCAGTCGGTGATCGCGATGGAGTACGGCTTGTTGATGTCGCCCGCGAGGCAGTCGCCCACCTCGGCGCCGGTGAGGGTGAAGAAGCGGGTGTAGATGAACAACGCCGCAAGGCCGAGCGCGGCTATCCCGAGCACGACCGCCACCATGATCGCGAGCGTTTTCGTTGTGCTCTTGGTGCGTGCTGGCTGACGGGGCGGGGAGTACGGGGTGTGCTCCGCTGGTTCGCCCTCGGGTGGGTTGGTCATCGTCGCTCCCTGACGGGTTGTCCCCACCATTGTGGGTCACGTTGCGAGCAACTATAAGTCAGGATTCACGCAAACCGGACTTATCTATCGATGCGCGGCTACGAAGGACGTCCTCGTGTGTCTGACGCACGTAAGCAGTCCTTCGTAACTCCCTTCACCCCCGCGCGAACCGGTACGCGTCCACCGTCAGCTCCGCGCAGCGGCGCCAGGTGAAGCTCGCGGCGTGGGCGCGGCGGGCCTGCGAGATGGATGCCGCATGGGAGTCACCAACTGCGGTGGCCATGCCCACCGCCAGCGCCTCGACGTCACCGAACGGCACCAGCTCCGCGAACCCGCCCGCGACCTCGCGCAGCGAGGGAACGTCGGTGCACACCACGGGGACGTCGCAGGCCATCGCCTCGAGCACCGGCAACCCGAAGCCCTCGTCGCGCGACGGCAGCACCAGCGCGCTCGCCCCGGCGACGACGTGCCGCAGGTCGACGTCCGAGACATACCCAGCGTGCTGGGAGCGGTCGTTGACCAGGAACGGGCCTGGTCCGATAAACACCAGTGGCGGCAGGTCCGGGTTGAGCTCGTGCGCGCGGGCCAGCCACTCCAGCCCCTTGCGCGGCCCGGAAGCCCCGACGAACAGCAGGTATTCGCTAGGCAGGCCGAACTTCGAGCGCAGGTCGTTGTTGGGTGGGAGAGCGGTGAACCACGCCGGATCGACCCCCAGCGGCGTCACCATGATCTTCTCGCGGTCGACGTCAAGCCGTTCGGCCACGCGGTCGGCAACGGCAGCGGTCGGCGTGCAGATGGCATCGGCGCGCTGCGCACTGACCCGCGTCAGCTCGGGCAGCCGGACGTCGCTCGGCGCGAGCTCATCGGGGGCGTCGAGGAACGTGAGGTCGTGGATGGTCAGCACACCAGCGGCCCGTGCGGTACCAGGCAGCACGAAGTTGGTGCCGTGGACGACGTCGGTGCGTCCCGCGAACAGCTCGACCGGTGGGAAGCGGCCGCGAAGCCAGGCCGCGCGTAGTGCCCGCGCGGAGACAGGCATGCCGCGCGCCCGCACCCCGTGCGGCAGGACGTGGCGGAGCTTGCGCCAGCCACGCAGCGTGAAGGCGACCGATCGGGTGTCCACCTCGGGCATGGACGCGAGTTCTTCGGAAAGCGACGCCGTGTAACGCCCGACACCGGTGCGCTCACCCAACAGCGGCGTGCCGTCGAACAGTACGCGAAGCGGCCGGTCAGCCACGGTTGCCTCCCCTCACCATCCTTGCCTGCCTGCGGTGTGCACGGGAGCGGTCGAGGGGGTCCGCGTAAGACCGCGGGCACGTGATCGCATCGTCAGCACCTACGTAGTTGACCACGATCACCGAGATGAACGGGTCCCCCGTTGGCACTAGGCAGTCCTCCTTCGCCTGAGCCCTTGTCGCCACGAGCCCTGAGAGTAGTCCGCCAGGGCAATGCGGTGGGGATTGAGGCTGCCGTTGTGCCGTTATGCCGGTTCAGGAGGGTTTGTTGTGGCTGCTCGGGCCACTCAGTGCTGCTCGGCCAACGCCGAGAGCTCCTGCTCGATCCGCTCGACGATCACGGCTCGGTCCGCGCCCCGCGCGTTGAGGTACGGGGCGTCGGGGGAGCCGGTCAGGTAGGTGATCCAGCGGGCGCCGGGCTGGACATCGAGGACGACGGGCGCGCGGCGGCCATTGGTGTGACGGCGACCGTTTCGGTCCCTGACCGCGACCATCAGCTTCGCTTCCCGTAGCCGCTGCTCGGGGTCGTGCAGTGCATTCATCCGCTTGGCTTCGCGCGGCACGGTGCGCTCGACCGCGATGCCTGACGTGGGTGCGGTGAGGTCGCTGACCGCGCAGGTGATGGTGCGCTCGGTTGCGGGCTGGCACTCGCCAATCGCGTCGACGATCGCGTGCGGCAAGTGGTCCGGAGCGACGTCATGCAGTACGACTTGGTCGCTGCCCTCGGTGTATTCGGCGTAGACGGCGTCGGAGCCGCTGACGCCGGTGTGCGCGCGCCAGGACTTCTCCTCGGTGCCGATGTAGGCGAAGCACTCTTGCTCGCCCGCGCACAGCGCGCGCAACGCGATGACGACTTCGATGCTGGGCGCGCCCCTGTCGAGCAGGTTCTGGCGAGCGAGTTCGGCGTGTGCCGCGTCGGACAGCTCGGCCAGTTCGTTCTCGTCGCGCCAGATTGGCTCCGGACGCAGCGTGGCGGGCAGGGTGAGCCCCTGCCGCGACGCGAGGAAATCCAGCGCCGACGACGTCAACCACACGTCTTGTGGGAGCAGCACGGTCGTTATGCCCCTTGTGCTCTACTCGCCGATCACCGGGCGGACGACGAGGTTACCGGTTTGGTCATCGATGAGCTTCTCACCCTGCTCGTCGTGTTCGACTTCAAGGCCGGAGTCCATCTCCTGCTTGATGTAGTAGCGGTCCTTGTGCTCTTCGTCCTCGCCGCTACCTTGACCGCGACCGGCGGCACCTCCGCCCATCATGCCGCCCATCCCGCCGCGTGGGCCGAATCCGGCGCCTGCCTTGCCCGCCGCGGCCTGGGAGGCTCCGCTGCCGCCGGGACCGAACGGCGCCGCGCCGCTCGTCCTGCCAGCGCCGCCGGGCCCGCCAGGGCCGTAGCCGCCCGCAGCGCCAGCACCGGCACCCGCGCCCGCGAAGCCGCCGCCAGCGACAGCGCCACCGGAGACGGCCCCGCTGCCGTGCGGTCCGAACTCACCGCCGTAGCCGCCGCTGCCGGGGCCGGAGAGGCCAGCCGTCGAGGTGTGTCCTGGTGGGATGACTGTCCCGTCCGGCATGACGATGCTGCCGTCTGGCCTGCGCAGCCGGCCATCCGGGTAGCGGATGGACCCGTCGGGATAGTGGATGCTGCCGTCCGGCATGCGGACCGACCCGTCCGGCAGGCGGGTGGCGCCGGGCGGCAGGCCGGTCGATGTCGTGCCGCCGCCGCTCGCGTAGCTGCCCGGACCCGTGCCGGTGTTTCCGTAGCTGCCGGGCGAGCCGGTCGTGGGCGCGGTCGTTCCGCCGCTGGACGGCGCGGTCCAGGCGCCGCCACCACCGGATGCCGTGGGGGAGCCGACGGACGGTCCCGTAGTGCCGCCACCACCGGTTCCTGTGCCGCCCGATGAGCTGACGTTGAAGTCGATGGCCGTGGGGTCGCCGGTCAGCGTGCCGTAGCTGGACGGGAAGACGCCCGCGTTCTGCTTCGTGCCGTTGTAGTAGGTGTTGTAGGCGTCGACGATCTCCTGCGCCCTGGCATTCCAGTTCTCGATCTCCTCATCGCGGTCGGTGAGGATCGGGGCCCAGTCCGACGCGAAGGTCGACTCCGGCTTCTCGCCAGGTCCGGTGCCAGCGGTATTTTTGACCGTGTTGAATGACTCGCCCTGGGTGTCCATTTGCATGGACACGTTGTTCTGGTTCTCGGACGAGACCTCGGAGGCGTCCGAGAGCGGCTTCACGGCGCCTCGAGCAGCGTCACCGGACTCGCCGACCCAGGCGGTTTCAAGCCTGCCCACTAGCCTGGCGAAGCTTATCTGCCGCTCTTTGTAGTCCTTGACCAGGTCGCGGGACGTAGCGCTTGAGTCGTGGTAGCTCGTGGGGCCGCTGCCCCCTTGGAGCATGTCAGCGATTTGCTGCGCCGTGTAGCCCATGGTGTGCCCCCACTATCTCACCGAACTCATGGTCTTCAACGCCATTTCGGCGGCCTGCTTCATGACTTCACATGGGCGGTCTCGGTCTGGCGAACCGAGGTGGAAACGCCCGCCAACGTTGATGACTTGCTCGTCGGTCACGCCCACGCTCAACGCACACGCCCCGTTGTCGCGATTGTCGATGGCACCGCCAAACACGCCGGGGTAACCGTTGATATCGACGGGTTCGAAGTACCCCAAGTCTGACTTGTTCTGGTAGACCCCCGTGATGCCGAGCGGCTGTTTGTTCAGCAATACAATGGTGAAATTGCTCGAATCCTTGCCGCGCCACTCGCATTCAGGGCCGTTGTCCTGGTCGGGTGGTCGCCGAATGTCAGCGGCGTAACCGATCTTCTTGGCCTGCTGCGTGGTGAGCATGGCACAGGGATCCTCGTTGTATTTGTCGAGGTTTTCGATCGGGTCTGTCACCTGTGGTGCTGATACCTGCGGCGTCGTCGTTCTCGGGCCGACATCGACAGTTGGCTGGGTTTCGCCGTTCGACGTTGGCTCGCCAGCTTCGCCGTTGCTGCATCCCGCGAGCAGCAACGCCGTTGCCGCCACGGCAGCGGACACGGTGGACAGTTTCACTCCAGACCTCGTTCCCTATCACGCATCATTTCTTCGGCCGCCTGCTCCCCGTGTTCTTTGGTGAGAATGGCTTTTTCAATGGCATAACAGTACGCATTCGCATAGGAGTACTGATCTTCAATCGCCTGAGCGAATGTTTTCTCGTAATGATCCTTCGCCGCTTCGTAGTGCATTTTGCTCGCCGGGTCATTGGCCATCGGCTGTAGCTGTACTGCGGCCTGGTCGTTTTTTCTGGCGATGCGCTCGAAGGCGTCTCGCTCCGCCTCGAACTCCTTCTTGAGTTGTTTCATCTCTTCGACGCTGAACTCGAATTTGCCACTGTCCACGCCGCTGGGAGCCGAGAGCTTGTCGTACAGCCGCTGGGCAAGCCTGACGTGGGGCACAAAACCTGCCACTGTCTCGAGAGCCTTCTCATTCGGGCTCTCGTAGTCGAGGCGGTTCTCGTCTTCACCAGCCATGATCTCCCCCTGAACTTGACAGGTCCGCACCGCTCAACACGATACCGAGCGCGGTACGACGTGTCAGCGTATCGGTGGAGGTCGTAGGCTGCTCGGGTAGTCCACACCACCCGGAGCGTCGATTTGCCGTGCGCATGTTGATGGTGATGGCTTCCTGTGCCGCTAGCACGCCGCCGCGCGCTGTGGCGTCGCCCGGTCGCGTTACTCCATTCGGGTCGAATCCGGGGGCTTGTTCGGGCACTCTGCCGCCGCTCGGCGGGCGCGGGGGAGCCTGCACGGGGCCGACCGCACGGCCATCACGGCTGGCCAGCCCACCGCGACCCAGCCCGGCCATCGACGTCATCTGCCAACTGCAGACGGCGTAATCGGGGATCTGCCGACGGCGACGTCGACCGCAACGAGCGCAACCAGTAGCCATCGATGTTTCCGCAGCGTACAGGGCGTTTCCGTCAGGTGAGCGATCTTGCGCGGGGTGCCATCGCCGAGCTGACAGTCAACCCAGACAAGCCCCGGGAACACGCCGCGCCACCGCCATCCGATGTGGACGCGAGACGTGCACCACAGCATCCGCACACGCGCCGCGACACCGCCCGATACACCGAGTGATGATCGCGACTCGCGACAGCGAGGCTCTTGGCACGACCAGCACAATGGAAGCGTGCCTGAGCTCGTCGTTCTCGCGGATCAACTCTTCGCGCCAGTGCCAGGCGGAACTGGGCGCTACACCGGTGAGCTGCTGCGCGCCCTCGCGACGACCGCGCCCGACGACTGGGTCGTTACCAGCGTCGTGTGCCGACGTTCCGACGTCCGGCCGGCCATGATCGAGGGCGTCAACGGACCCCGTGTGCTGCCGATGCCGCGCAAGGCGCTGCTCGCCGCCTGGCAGGCGGGCGTCCCGTACTGGCCTGGCGGTGATGCCGTGCACGCTCCGACGCCATTCGCTCCGCCGCGCAAGCCCGTCGCCGGCAAGTACGCCAAGGGCACACTCGCCGTCACGGTGCACGACACCGTGCCGTGGACCCACCCGCACACCCTGACCCCGCGCGGCGCGAACTGGCACCGCTCGATGGTGGCGAGGGCGATGCGGCGGGCGGACGTCGTCGTGGTGCCCACTCAGTCCGTCGCGGACGACCTGCGCCGCTACGTGCCAGGCACCAGCTCGGTGCGCGTCATCTCGCACGGTGTCGCCCAGGTGTTCAACGCGGCCGAGGACGCGCAGGTCCGCGTCGACGTCTCCCACCTCAACCTGCCGGACCGGTACGTGCTGGCCGTCGGCACCCTCGAACCGCGCAAGGGCCTCGACGTCCTGATCGAAGCCGTGGCCCAACTGCACCAGAACACCATGTTCGCGCCACACCTGCTGCTCGTCGGCCAACAGGCGAAGGCTGGCATGGACCCGGCGGCGCTGGCGGCCGAGCACGGGTTGGCACCGGACGTGGTCCGGGTGTTCGACAAGCTGTCCGATCTCGAACTGGCCGAGGTCATGCGGAGGTCAGCCGTGCTCGCCGCGCCCAGCCACGCCGAAGGTTTCGGGCTGCCAGTGCTTGAGGCGATGGCGGCTGGCGTGCCCGTGGTGCATTCCGACGCGCCCGCGCTGGTCGAGGTCGCGGGCCGGGCCGGGGTGACCGTTCAGCGCGGCGACGTGACCGCCCTGTCCGACGCGCTGCGCGACCTGCTCGGCGACCCGCTTTGGTCCGCACAGCTCGCGGCCGCCGGGCGTCGTCGGGCAGCGGAGTTCACGTGGCGCAGCGCCGCCGAGGCGATGTGGCAGCTGCACGTCGAGGGCTACGAGGTCAGCAGGCAGACCGTGCGGGCGCGGGAGTGAGCCGTGCCGCGACGCCGGGTCATGCCCCGCCCTCTCGCCGGGTGACGGAACGGGCACAATAAGCATCGTGCCCACGCGATCGACGTCACAGCAGCGGACCTACGGCGACGAGCTCGCCGTCGTGACCGTCACCTACTCACCGGGCGAGACGCTCGAACGGTTCCTTGACACGCTGGCCAAGGCCACCACTCGCTCGGTGCGGGTGATCCTCGCCGACAACGGTTCCACCGACGGCGCCCCGGAGAAGGCCGCCGAGCGCGATGGCGTCCGGTTGGTGGCCACCGGCGGCAACCTCGGCTACGGCAGCGGCGCCAACGTCGGCGTCGCCGAGCTGGACGACAGCGTGGGCTGGGTCGTCGTCTGCAATCCCGACCTGGAGTGGGAGCCGGGCGCGCTGGACACGCTGCTCGAGGCCGCCGAGCGCTGGCCGGAGGCTGGCTCGCTCGGGCCGCTGATCAAGGAGCCGGATGGCACCGTCTATCCGTCCGCGCGCCTGCTGCCGTCGATCGGCAGAGGCATCGGTCACGCGCTGTTCGGCAAGGTCTGGCCGCGCAATCCTTGGACCCGCGCGTACCGGCAGGAATCCGGCACACCGACCGAGCGCACGGCCGAGTGGCTGTCCGGCTCGTGCCTGCTGCTGCGTAGGGCGGCGTTCGATGGCGTCGACGGCTTCGACCAGCGCTACTTCATGTACTTCGAGGACGTCGACCTCGGCGACCGGCTCGGCAGGGCAGGCTGGCAGAACGTCTACGTGCCTTCCGCTGCCGTCATGCACATCCAGGGGCATGCCACCGGCAAGGAGTCGGCGCGGATGCTCGCGGTACACCACGACAGCGCGTACCGCTACCTTGCCGACCGCTACACCAGCCTCGCCGCCAAGCCGATGCTCGGGGTGATTCGCCTCGGCCTCACGCTGCGGCTGAAGCTGGCGACCCGGTGGGACTCCTGAAACGGCACCAGTCGCGGCTCGGCGTCCAGTCCAGCGTGGCGTAGGTGCTCAGGTCAGACAGCGCCGCCGCCTGGCGTTAGCCGTCCAGGCGGCGGGAGAGGTTCGACTTCCTCCGCTGTGTCGTCGTCGGGATGAGGCCGGTGATCTCCTCGGTCTCCACCTCGTCCGCCTCGCGTTGCGCCTGCTCTTCGAGGGTGCCGTACCGGTGACCGGCGCCCCGGGCATGCGGTGGCTGCCGCGCCCTGTCGCGCTCCGCGCGCGGGTGCCTGCGCTCGTCGTTCTCACGGATCTGCTCGTCGGACAGCACGGTGGTGGCGTCCGGGTCTATGTCGTCCTCGGCACTGGTGACCATGGTGCGGGGTATCTGCACGGTACTCGACGCGTCCATCGGTGAGACGGCGCTGTTCGGTGTTACGACGAACGTCCCGCGCGCTTGTGCTCGTGACAGCAGCGCATCCGCCCTGTCGAGAGGATCCATCTCCGACCTCCCCGGTCTCACCGGGCCACATTCCCTTTTCGCCCGTGCACCGTCCAGGGTATGCCTTCGTGGCGCGTGACGTCAGGTAGTCACGCGGTCTGTCGCCCATCCATGTGGAGTGAGCCGGACGAATGAGAGTATGTGGACCATGCCGGAGTCTCGATCTGAGCAGCGCATGACTGCCAACGCGGATGCGATCGTCCTTGTCGGTGGGAAAGGGACGAGGCTGCGGCCACTGACGCTGACCGCACCGAAGCCCATGCTACCCACGGCTGGCGTGCCGTTCCTCACGCATCTGCTCTCGCGCATCAGGGCTGCCGGTATGCGCCATGTCGTCCTAGGGACGTCCTATCAGGCAGAGGTGTTCGCCGAGTACTTCGGTGACGGTTCCCAGCTCGGGTTGGAGATGGAGTACGTCGTCGAGACCGAACCGCTCGACACCGCTGGGGCCATCCGCAACGTCGCTGACCGGCTGCGCGGCGAGCACGCCGTGGTGTTCAACGGCGACATCCTGTCCGGCACCGACCCAGCCGCGCTGCTGAATGCGCACACTGACGCCGACGCCGACGTCACGCTGCACCTAGTCAAGGTTGCCGACCCGAGCCGGTTCGGCTCCGTGCCCACCGACGCGTCCGGGCGAGTGACGGCGTTCCTCGAGAAGACGCCGAACCCGCCGACCGACCAGGTCAACGCGGGCTGCTACGTCTTCCGCCGCGACGTCATCGAGTCTATTCCCGCTGGCAGACCGGTGTCGGTGGAGCGCGAGACGTTCCCAGGGCTACTGGAGTCCGGCGCGACGCTGCACGGGTTCGTCGACTCGTCCTACTGGCTCGACGTCGGCACGCCCGCCGCGTTCGTGCGGGGATCGGCCGACCTGGTGCGAGGCATCGCACCGACGCACGCGCTGCCAGGCGAGCCAGGCGAACGGCTGGTACTCGGCGGGACGTCGGTTTCGCCGGAGGCCAGTGTGGACGGTGGCACGTCCGTCGGCGTGTCGGCGTCGGTCGAGGCTGGCGCGCGGGTGTCAGGGTCGGTTGTCTTCGACGGCGCCCGGATCGAGCGCGACGCGGTGGTCGAGGACTCCGTCGTTGGCCGCAACGCTCGCGTCGGCGCTGGCACGGTCCTGCGCGGCGTCGTCCTCGGCGACGACGTCCAGGTTGGCGCTGGCTGCGAACTGCTCGACGGCGCCCGGCTCTGGCCCGGCGTCGTGCTCCCGGACGGTGGGGTGCGGTTCTCCACGGACGCCTAGCGGTCCGTCGTTAGCCCTGGCTTGTTACCGGGTTTCGGCGGTCAGCGCCGCACGCACGATCGCGAGCGCTTCGTCATCGCTGATACCGAGGCCGGTGACGGTTCTGGCGTAGGCCTTGGCCGCGGACGCGGCCCTGCGCCGGGTCTTGTCGCTGCCCGCCGCGACGAACGTGCCCGCGCGGCCCTTGGTTTCGAGCAAACCGGCCGCTTCGAGCTCCCGATATGCCCGCGCGACGGTGTTCGGTGCGATCCCGAGGTGGGTTGCCAGGTTGCGTACCGTTGGCAGTTTGCTCCCCACGGGCAAGTCGCCTGCGTTGATCTGCTCGGCGACTTGTGATCGCACCTGCTCGTACGGTGACAGTCGAGATCCCGTATCGATGCTGACGATCATTGGTCGAGTATGCCGCGCTCGTCGCCGATGGTGAATGCAAGGCAGGGGGCCATTAACACGTCTGGGCTAACGACGGGGCCAGTTCATCGTTGCGGTTCGTACTGGGAGTGGACCGCGGCGATCAGCGGCACGAGATCATCACTGCCTTCGGGTAGCGCGTCGATCGGCCACCAGCGCAGGTCGTCTGACTCTTCGCTGCGTACCGGTTCCGCCCCAGCAGGCGCCCGGACCACGAACCGGACGTCGAAGTGTCGCGTCGGGACGCCGAGCGAGCAGGTCACTGGGTGGACGTCAAGGTGCACCGGAAGCGGGTCGATGCACAGACCATCCATTCCGGACTCCTCGGTGGCCTCTCGCAGTGCGGCCGCACGCAGTGAGACGTCCGCTGGCTCGCAGTGCCCCCCGAGTTGCAGCCAGCGGCCGATCCTGGGGTGGAGTGTCAGCAAGACATGTCGTTCCGCGCTGTCCAGTACCAGCGCGGACGCCGTCAGGTGCCCTGGCGCGCAGGCGCGCTCACAGGCATCAGCCCGAGCGTCTAGATAGGACAGGTACGCCTGGCGCAGCGACTCCTGTTCCAGCGTGGACGGTCGCCACGCGCTGAGCGTGTCGGTGGCCTCGGCGTGCAGGCTCACAGTTCCGTCAGTCCCTCTCCCAGCTCGCGCGGCGGGCGGGGCGCGAGGGTACCGTCCGCCGGGTGTCCGATGGCGATCGCGCCGAGCGGCTGCCAGTCGCCCGGTAGATCCAGTGTCTCGCGGACGACGTTGGGTGCGAAGATCGTCGAGCCAACCCAGCAGGAGCCGAGCCCTTCCGCGGCGAGCGCGACAAGCAGCCCCTGCACCGCGGCCCCGCCAGCGACCGTGAACATCGTGCGCTCGGACTCGCGACGGCGCTGATCCGGGTAGTCGTGCGCGCCGTCGGCTACCAGAAAGGGCACCACTAGCTCGGGCGCGTCGAACAGCAACTGCCCGCGCCGCACCCTGCGTTCGATCCGCTGAGGGGAGAGTCCGTCGTCGGCCAGGTCGGCGCGCCACGCCTGCCGCATCGCTTCCAGCAGGTCCTTGCGCCGGGCCGCCTCGCGCAGCCACACGAACCGCACCGGCTTGGTGTGGTGCGGCGCTGGCGCGGTGAGCGCGACACCGACGGCTCGACGTAGTGCATCGGCGTCCACCGGCTCGTCGCTGAACGCGCGCACCGACCGGCGCAGCAGCACGGCTTCCGACCGCCCCTGCGCGATGGCTTCGGCGGTGCCGAGCCGGAACAGGTCCTCCTCGATCGGCCGGATCAGGTCCCGCGCCCGCGAGCCGTCAGCATCGACGGTCAGTCCTCGGATCACGGCGACGGGTGTGCCGCCGAGCTTGCCTTTGACCAGGTCCGCCGCCGCCGCGATCTCGTCCGCGACGGCCACCTCGGTCACCTCGAGCTCATTGCCCTCGGAGTCCACCTCGCCCGCGTAGGAGTGCAGCACTCGCAGGCCGCTCGCGCCGATCGCGGCATCGGTCTGCCCGATGCGCCATGCGCGGCCCATGGTGTCGGTGATGACCACGGCAACGTCGACGCCGAGCCGGTCACGCAACCCGGCCCGCAGCGCGGCGGCCGAGGTGTCCGGGTCTTCCGGCAGCAGCGCGATCTGGTCGCCAGCGACGTTCGACGCGTCCACCCCGGACGCCGCCTGCACGATGCCGAGCCGGTTCTCCGTGATCAACGTCGCATGTATCTTCGCGAGCACCCGTACCGACTCCTCGTCGACGTACCGGCGTCGCGCGGCATCCCGCGCGGCCTCGTCGGTGGGCACGCGCCGGATCCTGCCCTCCACCTTGGACACGATCTTCGACGTCACCACGACGACGTCGCCAGACGTCAGCCACGGTGCGGCGTCGGCGATCGCGACGGCGAGGTCGTCGCCCTCGTGGAAAGCGGGGAGCCCGTCGACGGCGCGGATGTCTACCCTGGGCGCGGCGTGGTCAGTCAACGCTCGTTCCCGCCAGTTCGAATGCCGCCCGCACCATCGCGACCGTGGCATCCACATCGGACATCAGCAGGGGGACGTCCATCACGTCGATCCCAGGCACATCGGCGGACTCACCGGCCGCGATCAGCCAGCCGTCCAGAATGCCGTCGGCCTTGCGCGCGCCGTAGTGCCTGCCGACGGCCTCGGCCGTGGTCTCGACGCCGATCGCGGACAGGCATGCGTCGGCCATCCCGCGCAACGGCCGATCGCCGATGATCGGCGACACCCCGACGACCTTGGCCTTCGTCGCTTGCAGCGCAGGTTTGATACCAGGAACGGCTAGCACCGTGCCCACCGAGACCACCGGGTTCGACGGCGCGATCAGCACGACGTCCGCCTCGGCGAGCGCCTCCGTCACGCCAGGAGCCGGCTTCGCCTCGTCCGCGCCGATCGGCACGATCGAGTGCGCCGGGAGCCCGGCGCGGTAGCGCACCCACCACTCTTGGAAGTGCAGCGCCTTCTGCTGCGCGGGCTCGTCCGGGTCGTCGACGACGACGTGCGTCTCCACCCGGTCGTCGCTCATCGGCAGCAGCGTGACGCCCGGTTGCCAGCGGTGGCACAGCGCCTCGGTGACCGCCGACAGCGGGTAGCCCGCGCGCAGCATCCTGGATCGGATCAGGTGGGTGGCGATGTCCTTGTCGCCGAGCCCGAACCACGTCGGATCCGCGCCGTAGGCCTTGAGTTCCTCGGAGACGGTCCACGTCTCGTTCGCATGACCCCAGCCGCGCTCGGTGTCGATGCCGCCGCCGAGGGTGTACATGCAGGTGTCGAGGTCGGGGCAGATCCGCAGCCCGTGCAGCCAGACGTCGTCCGCGGTGTTGACCAGCGCGGTGACGTCGTGGGCGCTGTCGTCGGGGGCCGCGCCAATGGCCGGCATACCCAGTGCGGCCTTGACACCGAGCAGGAACCGGGCGCCGCCGACACCGCCCGCGAGCACAACTACCTTCACGAGTCCTGATTCTCCCATGTGCCTGCTTGCACGCCGCACGACGCCTTGTCTGCGTTGACCGCGGCGAATGACGCTTTCCCCGCGCCCAGTGCGGTGAAAGCGTCATTCACCCCACGTCGGCGGGCACCCAGTACCGGTGCCGGTGGTGCTGTTGCGCGGCGTCCGGCGGATCGGTGTCGGCGCACAATCGCCACCACGACGGCGACGGCTGTGTGACAGCTGTCACGGGTGCGGCGCAGCGGTAAGTTGATCACCGACCCTGCTCGCAGAACCAGATCGTGCCCGTTTTGTCCGACACTCATGGGCCTACGGGCAGGGACGGTGATCAACTCAGCGGAGGCGGGATCGGCCGTGACAACCTGCGGGCGCAGGGAGAGCGTCATTCGCCTCGTCGGCCGCAAGTAAATGCGTCGTTCGCCACATCAACCCCGCTACGGATGTCTCATCGCGTGGAATAAGGGTGGCCTCACGATCCCTCGCCGGTACGTTCGGCGTACTGTGCGGGGTAGCCACCACAGCTAAGAGGACATCTCAGGAGAGCGCAGTGACCTACGTGATCGCCGAGCCCTGCGTCGACCTTCTCGACAAGGCGTGCATCGACGAATGCCCCGTTGACTGCATCTACGAGGGCGAGCGCATGCTCTACATCCACCCCGACGAGTGCGTGGACTGTGGTGCGTGTGAGCCGGTCTGCCCGGTCGAAGCCATCTTCTACGAGGACGACGTCCCGGACGAGTGGGCGAACGAGCCAACCAACTACACCAAGGCCAACGTCGACTTCTTCGAGATCGACGTCAATGGCGAGGGCCCGCTCGGCTCGCCCGGTGGCGCCGCCAAGGTGGGTAAGGTCCCTGCCGACCCGCAGTGGATCAAGGACCTGCCCCCGATGGGCGAAGAAGGCTGATGGCCCGCGCGCGGAGCGCGCTGCCTGACTTTCCGTGGGACTCGCTGACGCCCTACGGCGACAAAGCGCGTTCCCACCCAGGCGGGATCGTCGACTTGTCCGTTGGAACGCCGGTCGACCCCGTCGCGCCCGAGATCCAGCAGGCGCTGGCCTCGGTCGCGGAGGTCCCCGGCTACCCGGCGACGCACGGCACGCCCGAACTGCGCGCCGCTATCCGTGACGCCCTGGTGCGCAGGCACGGTGCGGCGGAAATCGAGCCGGATGCCGTGCTGCCGACGGTCGGCTCCAAGGAACTGGTCGCGCTGCTGCCGCGGCTGCTCGGCCTCGGTGACGGCGATGTCGTCGTCATCCCCGAACTGGCGTACCCCACCTACGAGGTGGGTGCGCTGCTCGCCGGTGGCGAGGTCCGCAGGGCGGACAGCCTCACCCAGCTTGGCCCGGAACGGCCCGCGCTGCTCTGGCTGAACTCGCCGTCCAACCCGACCGGACGGGTGCTCGGCGTCGAGCACCTGCGCAAAGTCGTCGAGTGGGCGCGCGAGCGCGGCACCGTCGTCGCCTCGGACGAGTGCTACCTCGCCCTCGGCTGGGATAGCGAGCCGGTGTCGGTACTGCACCCCGACGTCAACGGCGGCAGCCTGGATGGGCTGCTCGCGGTGCACTCGCTGTCGAAGTCCGCCAACCTGGCCGGATACCGCGCCGGGTTCGTCACCGGCGACCCGAGGCTGGTCGCCGACTTGCTCGCGGTGCGCAAACACGCGGGGCTGATCGTGCCGCGCCCGGTGCAGGCCGCGATGACGGCCGCGCTCGGCGCCGACGACGCACTCGCCGCGCAGCAGGGGAAGTACGCGGCGCGGCGGGACACGCTGCGCAAGGTGTTGCAGTCGGCGGGATTCCGCATCGACCACTCCGAAGCGGGACTGTACCTGTGGGTGACTCGTGACGAGGACGCCTGGCAGACCGTCGACTGGTTCGCCGAACGGGGCATTCTGGTCGCGCCGGGTACGTTCTACGGCCCCGCTGGTGGCAAGCACGTGCGCGTCGGGCTCACTGCGACCGACGAGCGGGTACGCGAGGCCGCCACCCGGCTGGATGCCTGAGGCGGACTACCTCCCACTCAGGTACGCGACCGCTCGGTGCACGTCGGATTTCTAGCGCCGTCACACCAGCGGACGGGCCTGCTTCAACACTTTCCGGCAGCGACCGGGGAGGTTCGCGCGGGCCTGAGCCTTCCGCGCCATCTCCCGCTCCACCAGCCTGCCGGCCACGAACGCGGGCAGCGGCTTCTCCTGCGCCGCGCCCAACTCCCGCACTCGCTGGGCGGCGACGACGGCGTCCTGATGCTCGCCAAGGACGTCCTGCAGCCGCTTCGCCGCCTTGATCAGCTTGCCGAGCTGCTTGACGTCGGACTTTTTCGCCGCTGGCAGCGCCGTCTCCGCCGCGTACCGCAGTCGCTTGCCCTTGATCCGCAGCGCGTGGACCTGGTCGTCTTCCGGATCGTCGCCCAGCTCGTCGATGGCCTTACGCAGCGCCTGGTACGGCTTGCGCAGCGAGCTGACCAGTTTCGTTCCGGTCATCGGGGCCTGCGCGCCGTCGCCATCGCCGTTCGCGAGCGCGGCGAGCCCGGTCAGCAAGCCCTGATAGCGCGCGCTGGACAACGCCCTGCCCAGCGCGATGCGGTGAGTGCCGCGTTCCTTGACGAGCGCGGACATCAGCTGTTCCGCGGCGGCCAGCTCGTCCTCGTCGAACCCGGCCGTCTCCTCCCGCAGCCGCATGAGCAGGACGTCGAGGTCGCGCACCGGGCTGGTGACGTCGCCGAGCCAGCGCAGCTCATCCCGCAGGTCGGCGGGGGACTGCTCGGGCGGCGTGTCAGTGGCGAGGCGCACCTCACCGGTCATTGACGGCACGGTCTTCAACACGCTCCGCAGCCGCCGGATGGCGACACGGAACTGGTGCAGCTCCTCGGGGTCCGTGCCCGCACGGGCACCGTCCTGGTGGCTGAGCAGGGCGCGGAGCTGCTGGTCGATCCGGGCACGGGCATGCTCGGCGGTGGTGGTCGAGGCCGACACGTCCTGCGGCTGCTCACCCAGCCCGACCTCAGCGGGTGCTGGAGCGCGACGCTGTCCTCGTGCCGACGTCATCACCACGAGGGTAGGGCATGAGCCGTGTCAGTCGTTTTTGTGCAGCTCCGCGTTCAGCTCGATGCCGGTGCCTTCCCTGCGCACGGCCTCGACGACGCCGGTCGCCGAGTTGCGGCGGAACAGCGCGCCGGAGATCCCGGACAGGTCGCTCGCCTTGCGCAGCGTGCCCTCGACGCTGACCTTGGTCCCGGCCGTGACGTAGAGCCCGGCCTCGACGACGGAGTCGTCACCGAGCGAGATGCCGATGCCCGCGTTCGCGCCGAGCAGGCAACGCTCACCGACCGAGATGACCTCCTTGCCGCCGCCGGACAGCGTGCCCATCACCGAGGCGCTGCCGCCGAGGTCGGTGCCATCGCCGACGACGACGCCAGCCGAGATTCTGCCCTCGATCATGGACGCACCGAGCGTGCCCGCGTTGAAGTTGATGAAGCCCTCGTGCATGACGGTGGTGCCGCTGGCGAGGTGCGCGCCGAGCCGCACCCGGTCGGCGTCGCCGATGCGGACGCCGCTCGGGATGACGTAGTCGACCATGCGGGGGAACTTGTCGATGCTGTAGACGGTGACGTGACCGCGCGACCGCAGCCGCATCCGGGTCGCCTCGAAGCCCTCGACGGGGCAGGGGCCGAAGTTGGTCCACACGACGTTGCTGAGCAGCCCGAACACGCCGTTCATGTTCTGGCCGTGCGGGCGCACCATGCGATGCGAGAGCAGGTGCAGCCGCAGGTAGACGTCGTGGGCGTCCTGCGGCGCCGTGCTGAGCGAACCGATCGTGGTGCGCACGGCGATCACCTCGACGCCCCGGTCGGTGTCCGAGCCGAGCAGCGTTGTCGCCGCCTTGCCGAGCGCCGCGGCGGCCTCGTCGTCGCTCAGCTTGGTCGTACCTGCCTGCTCACCGGCCTGCCCACTGGTGCTGGTCAGCTTGGGGTGCGGGAACCAGGTGTCGAGCACGGTGCCGTCGGTCGTGATCGTGGCAAGCCCGACTCCGGTCGCGCCGGTGGTCTCGGGGTTGGGGATCTGCTCGCTGTTCACGCTTATCACCGTAACCGTTACGACCGACACGCCTGCCGCGTGGCCCTGGCAGTCTCGGCTACGAGCCGAGGAGCTGCTCGGCGGACGTGACCGCCTCGGCGAGGTCGTTGAGGGCCGTGACGCACTCCTGCTTCTCGGCGGCGTTCTGCTGCGCGCAACCCGCGTCGCGGTAGGCGGCGACGGCCGCCGTCATCCGTCGTCCTGGCTCCGCGAGCCGCGGGTAGCCGGTTTCGGCTGCCGCTTCGATGGTGGTCGCCGCGTTCGCCAGCTGGGTGACGTACTTCTCACACTGCCACGGCTCGCGCGATTCCGGGTCGCTGTGGCAGGCGTCCGTCGTCAGCGCGCGCAGCTTCACCCGCAGCGTCTCGACGTGGATGGTGTCGCGGACATCGCGTCCCCCGTCGCCGCCGATGCCACACGCCGCAAGCAGGGCGATCGTCACCGCGCTGAGGACGATGCCGATGGTCCTGCCTTGGGACGTCATGCCTTCGCTGATGCGCACACCGCAAACGGTACTCATCGCCCGCACTGGGTACGGTCTCGGCTATGACAGCGCCCCACCCGCAGGAGCGACCTGCCTTGGACTTGCACGACAACCCCGTTGACCTCACAGCGGCCCTGGTTGACATCCGCAGCGAGTCCGGTGAGGAGAAGCCGCTCGCGGACGCTGTCGAGCACGCGCTGCGTAGCCAGGCGCCGCACCTCGACGTGATCCGCGATGGCAACGCGGTGCTGGCGCGGACATCGCTTGGCAGGGCGTCGCGGGTGGTGTTCGCTGGCCACCTCGACACCGTGCCGGTCAACGACAACCTGCCGCTGCGCCGCACCGGCTCCGGGATGGACGAGGTGTTGCACGGCCTTGGAGCGGTCGACATGAAAGGCGGTGACGCGGTCTTCCTCTCGCTGGCCGCCACCGTCACCGAGCCACGGCACGACGTCACCTTCGTGTTCTACGACTGCGAGGAGGTCGACGCCTCCCGCAACGGCCTAGGTCGCATCGAGCAGAACCTGCCTGACTGGCTGCGCGGCGACCTCGCCGTGGTTGGCGAGCCGTCGAACGCGGTGATCGAGGCGGGATGCCAGGGCACCATCCGCGTTGAACTGCGCTGCGACGGCACGCGCGCCCACACCGCACGGGCCTGGATGGGCGCCAACGCGATCCACGCGCTCGGCGAGCCGCTGCGCAGGCTGACGGAATACCAGCCGAGGATCGTCGACATCGACGGACTCACCTACCGGGAAGGCCTGCAGGCGGTGCGCATCGGCGGCGGGGTGGCGGGCAACGTCGTCCCCGACGAGGCGACGCTGGTCATCAACCACCGGTTCGCGCCGGACCGCTCGCCGGAGGAGGCGCTTGCGCACCTGCGGGAGGTGTTCGACGGCTACGAGCTGACCGTGCAGGACATCTCTGGCGGCGCGCTGCCAGGACTGTCCGAACCGGCGACGGCGGAGCTGGTGCGCGCGTCCGGCGGCGATCCGGTCGCCAAGCTGGGCTGGACCGACGTCGCGCGGTTCGCGGCGCTGGGCATGCCCGCCGTGAACTTCGGGCCTGGCGACCCGACGCTGGCGCACACCAAGCAGGAACACGTCGCCGCCGCCGAGATCAGCCGGGTGGCCGAGGTGCTGCGCGCGTTCCTGAGCTGAGCGTCGCGGCGGTTGAACCGGTTCTGGCGTGTCGGCGTGTGCGGCGGGATAGGCTCGCGGGCGTGGCAGAACCAGGAACGAACATCGACCACACCTACCCCGAACACCCACGGGAGAAGCACCGCGGGCCAGTCGTGCTGCGCCGGTCCAGCCGGGACGAGACGAGCACGACCGATCAGCGACTGCTCGACACGCGTGGGCCGTCGGACTGGGTGCATACCGACCCGTGGCGAGTGCTGCGTATCCAGGCGGAGTTCGTCGAGGGCTTCGGCGCGCTGGCTGAGGTGCCGCGCGCGGTCACGGTGTTCGGCTCAGCGCGTACCAAGCGCGAACACGCCGAGTACGAGCTCGGCCGCAAGATCGGTGCCGCGCTGGTCGATGCTGGTTTCGCGGCGATCACCGGCGGCGGGCCGGGTGCGATGGAGGCGGTCAACCGTGGCGCCTCCGAGGCGGGTGGGCTCTCCATCGGGCTCGGCATCGAGCTGCCGTTCGAGCAGGGCCTGAACCCGTGGGTCGACCTCGGCGTCAACTTCCGGTATTTCTTCACCCGCAAGACGATGTTCGTCAAGTACTCGCAGGCGTTCATCTGCTTGCCAGGCGGGTTCGGCACGCTGGACGAGCTGTTCGAGGCGTTGTGCCTCGTCCAGACCAAGAAGGTCACCAAATTCCCTGTCGTGCTGTTCGGCAAGGACTACTGGCGCGGCCTTTACGAGTGGATCAACGACAGCGTCCGGCGCGAAGGCAAGATCAACGAGGCGGACATGAACTTGCTACACCTCACCGACGACATCGACGAGGCGATGCAGGTGGTGCAGGAGGCGTACCAGGCATGGGAAGACACCCATTGAGTGGCGCAGTGAGCGGCACACAGCACGGCGGGATCGGGTCGATCTGCGTCTTCTGCGGGTCGTCGAGCGGCACGGGCAGCCGCTACGTCGACGCCGCGACCGCGCTGGGTGAGCACCTGGCACGCGCAGGCGTCCGGGTGGTCTATGGCGGCGCGCACGTCGGCACCATGGGTGTGCTCGCGGACGCCGCGCTGGCCGCCGGTGGCGAGGTCGTCGGCATCATCCCGGAAGGCATGGTGGAGCGGGAGATCGCCCACACGGGGCTGACCGAGCTGCACGTCGTCGCGGATATGCACGAGCGCAAGGCGTTGATGTCGGAGCGCGCGGACGCGTTCATCGCACTGCCGGGCGGTGCGGGCACGCTTGAGGAACTGTTCGAGGTGTGGACGTGGGCACAACTCGGCCTGCACGCCAAGCCGATCGGCCTGCTCGACATCGACGGCTTCTACCAGCCGCTGCGCGTGATGACCGACCACATGGTCGACGAGGGCTTCCTGCGCCCAAGTCACCGTGACACGCTGCTGTTCGACACCGACCCCGCGCGGCTGCTGCGGGGACTGGCCGAGCACCAGCTGCCGAGGGTGGACAAGTGGGCTGGCTGAGCGCTCAGGCCGCCTTCGGCCGCTCGTGGTAATGATCCACGTAGGTCTGCTCGGACAGCTCCAAGATCGCGTACATGATCTCGTCGGTGACCGACCGGCGGATCGCGGGCGAGGCGTCCATCCCGTGGTAGCGGGAGAAGTCCAGTGGCTTGCCGAACCGGACTTCGATCTTGACAGGGCGCGGGATGCGGGTGCCGATCGGCTGCATCCGATCGGTGCCGACCAGCGCCACTGGCACTACCACCGCACCGGTGGACAACGCGAGCTGCGCGACCCCGGTGTGGCCCCGGTGGAGTTTGCCATCCAGCGAGCGGGTGCCCTCCGGGTAGATGCCGAACGCGCCACCCTCGTCGAGCACCTTTCGCGCCGCGCTGAGCGCGGCCAGTGCGGCATGGGCGTTCCCCCGGTCCACCGGCACGTAGCCCAGCGCGGACAGGAACGCGGCGGCGAACTTGCCCTTGATGCCGCCTTGGGTGAAGTACTCCGCCTTGCCGAGGAACGCCACCTTGCGCGGCGTCACCAGCGGAATCACGGCGGTGTCAACGGCGGAGAGGTGATTGGCCGCGATGATGACGGGGCCGTCGAGCGGCACGTGCTGTGCCCCGATCACCTTCGGGCGGTACAGCAAGCGAGCAAGCGGAGCAAGAACCCAGCGAATCAGTGCGTTCAACACGGCAGATCACTCTCGGTCAGCCTCGAGGAAGGTCGGCAAGAAAGGTGCCGCCATTCAGCATGGCACGATCTGAGCCTGTGATGCCGGTTGGAAACACAACCCTTACCTGGGTGGAGCAATCTCCCCTCGTCATGGGCGTCGTTACGGATGCCGCTCAGGTCGCGCGTGTACTGCGGGAGGGTGCCGACATCGTGGACCTGCGCCGTGCGAGCGGCACGTTCGTTCATGAAGTACGTCACACCCACACTGGTGTCCCGATCGCCGTCGACGTCGCAGGTGGGGCGCGTGATTTGGCCGGTATCGGGGCAGACCTGCTCTATGACTCCGCCGGGTCCACTGAGCGGGAGCTAACGGCGCTCGCTGCGGAGTCAGGCGCCGCTGTGGTGTGCTCGGTGGGAGAGGCCGAGCGGCTTCGAACCGAGGGCATGGTGCGGGTGTTCGTCACACCCGGGTGGCGACAGGACCCCACTACGCTGCGCCGAGGCAGGGAGCTGGCCGCCGACTGGTCTGTGCTGCTGACGGTGTCCGGCAGCCCGGAGCCCGGTGGTGGCGGGGAGTCGGACGCCCGCGAGCCGGGTGACTCCGCTATCGCTCCGGACACCATCGCTGCCGCCGCGCTCGCCGCGATGGCGGGAGTGCGGATCGTGCGCACGACACGCGTGACTGAGACGAGAAGGACGGTGGACATGATCGCCAGCATCGCCGGGACCCGCCAACCGGCACGGGTCAGGAGGGCGCTGGCATGACGGCACCTGACTCGGGCGGGCCTGATTCGAGCGGCTTCTTGTCGCGCACCCACCAGTACCCGGACTGGACGGAAACCGACCTGCTGCGCGCCAAGGGTGAACGCACGGTCTCCGTCGTGCTGCCCGCGTTGAACGAGCAGGACACCGTCGGCGGCGTCGTGGCGTCGGTGCGGCCCCACCTCGGCGGGCTGGTCGACGAGGTGGTCGTCGCGGACTCCGGCTCGACCGACGACACCGTCGCCCGTGCGACCGAGGCAGGGGCACGGGTGGTGCGCCGCGACGACGTCCTCGCTGAGCTATCGCCGTGGCCGGGCAAGGGTGAGGTGCTGTGGCGCTCCCTCGCCGCGACGTCCGGCGATATCGTCGTCTTCCTCGACTCCGACCTGGTCGACCCGGACTCGTCATTCGTGCCAGGGCTGCTCGGACCGCTGCTGCTTGCTGAGGGCGTCCACCTGGTGAAGGGCTTCTATCAGCGCCCGCTGCGGCTGGAGACCGAGGTCGCCAACACCGGTGGCGGCAGGGTGACCGAGCTACTGGCGCGGCCGGTGCTCGCCGCGTTACGGCCCGCGCTGTCCGGCGTGGTGCAGCCGATCGGCGGCGAGTACGCGGGCACCCGCGAGTTCCTGGAGTCGGTGCCGTTCGCGGCGGGCTATGGCGTGGACATCGGGCTGCTGCTCGACGCTGAGGCGCGCTACGGCGTCGACGCGCTGGCGCAGGTCAACCTCGGTGTGCGGAAGCACCGCAACCGCTCGTTGCTGCAACTCGGCGTGATGGCGCGGCAGTTGCTCGGCACGATCTTCGACCGTTGCGGGGTCGACGCGGCGGACTCCCCGGTATTCACCCAGTTCACGCAGGTCGCTGGGGAGTGGCTGCCGGAGACGTCCGAGGTGTTCGTCGCCGACCGGCCACCGATGCGCGAGGTACTGGCCGCACGGCCGTCCGGCTAGTGACGCATTCACTGCATCGAGCCACCCGTAGCGTCGCTGCTCACATCGGGCGTGTGGAACGATCGGGACGTGGGCACCGCGTTGATTTACCTACTCGTCATGCTGCTGGTCGCGGCGGTCGTATTCCTCATCGCCTCGATGGTCTTCGGCAGAGGGGAGGAGCTGGAACCGCTGCCGCCGGGGGCGTCCCCGACGCGGCTGCCGGCCGCTGAGATCACGTCATCGGATATCGCGCAAGTCCGGTTTCAATTGGTGCTGCGCGGCTACCGCATGTCCGAGGTCGACTGGGTGATGCAGCGGCTCGGAGCGGAGGTAGACCAGCTGCGCGCTAGAGTGGCCACTCTTGAACAGCAGCTGAGCGAACACCAGGGCGGAAGGTCATGACCTCGGTCGGTGACGGTAGGAAGCGGTGCGACTGGGCAACGACCGCCGATGACTACGCCGAGTACCACGACACCGAGTGGGGCGTGCCGCTCTACGGCGAGATGGCCATGTTCGAACGACTCAGTCTGGAATCGTTCCAGTCCGGGCTGTCGTGGCTGGTCATCCTGCGCAAGCGCGAGGCGTTCCGGGAATCCTTCGCCGGGTTCGACCCTGGCCTCGTCGCCGACTTCGACGACTTCGATGTCGAGCGGCTGCTGGAGACGACCGGCATCGTCCGCAATCGAGCGAAGATCAACGCGGTGATCAACAACGCTCGTAAGGTGGTCCGGCTGGACGTCCCGCTCGACGAGCTGTTGTGGTCGTTCGCGCCGGAGTCGGCGAACCGGCCGCGGGCGGAGAAGGTGGAGGACGTGCCGTCGACCTCCGAGGAGTCGAAGGCCATGGCCAAAGAACTCAAGCGGCGCGGGTTCAGCTTCGTCGGCCCGACGACCTGCTACGCGCTGATGCAGGCCACTGGCATGGTCGACGACCACATCGCGAGCTGCTGGCGCGCCACCTGAGCCGCACGCCGCACCCAGTGCCGCACGCTGGAGCCTGGCGCCGCGCACCGGGAAACGCCGGGTGCGCCGATCGCGACACCCGGCGTGGCCGTCGTCAGGAGCCGGTGAACTTCGGGGCGCGCTTGTTCACGAAGGCATCGACCGCCTCATGATGGTCGGACGTCGCGCCAAGCTCGTTCTGCGCCACCTGCTCCGCGGCCAGTGCTTCGCCGAAGCTGGACGACGTCGCGGCCGAGAGCGTCTGCTTGATCTTCTGGTACGCCACTGTCGGCCCCGCCGCCAGCTTCGCCGCTAGCTCCTGCGCCCGCGCCAGCGCCTCGCCGTCTTCGACGACCTCGCTGATGAGGCCGATCCGCAGCGCCTCGTCGGTCTGCACCTTGCGCGGCAGCATCATCAGCTCAAGCGCCCTGCCGTAGCCGATCAGCCGCTGCAGCGTCCACGACGCACCGGAGTCGGGGCCGAGGCCGACGTTGGCGAAGGCCATCAGGAAGTTCGCCGAGCTGGCCGCGATTCGCACGTCGGCGGCGTAGGCGAAGGCGGCCCCCGCTCCGGCGGCTGGCCCGTTCACCGCCGCGATGATCGGCTTCGGCATCTCCGCGATCGACGTCGCGATCGGGTTGTAGTGCTCCTCGACCGTGCTCAGTGGCGAGGGATCGTTGTCGAGCAGCAGCCCGACGTGTTCCTTGAGGTCCTGGCCCGCGCAGAACGCCTTGCCTGCCCCTGTCAGCACGACAGCGCGCACGTCGTCGTCGGCCGCCGCGTCCCGCAGTGTCTCGACCAGCCGGTTCTTCAACTCGATGTTGAGCGAGTTGTAAGCAGCGGGCCGGTTCAGCGTGATGGTCCTGACGCCGTCGGCGTCCTCGACGAGCACGACATCGTCGGTCGCGGTCTGCTGCTCGGATGTGCTCGGCACTGCTTGCCTCCTGGTCGTAGGTGTCGTGCTCGTTCTACACGCATCGGACACCGGCTGTCACGGGCCGGGTAGCGGGGCGTGTGCAGGCTCGCAGACGGTGCGCTCGATCCCGCGAATCTGGCCCTGCTGCGGTCCGCATACCAGCGTTGATGCTTCGGGAAACGCGACCTCCTGTACACGACGAGATCAGCGATAGGGGAGAATGGACGCGTGAGACCCGGTTTGGGCTTGCAGGGTTCGGCTCAGGGCTTAACCAGATACGCATTGTCCGTGTCGGAGCACGCTGAGCCGAACGAGCACGACCGGTGACGCTGGTTGATATGGAGGGAGCACGCTATGGCGGCCATGAAGCCCCGGACCGGAGATGGTCCCCTCGAAGTCACGAAGGAGGGTAGGGGCCTCGTGATGCGCGTACCGCTCGAGGGTGGCGGACGGCTCGTCGTCGAGCTCACCGCTGAGGAGGCCAAGGACCTGGGCGTAGCCCTGCAGGAGGCAACGAGCTGACCCAACCCAACGGGTCGAATTGAGGTTTCGATGGTGCGAACCCCCGTGCCGTCGCTGCCGAGCACGGTGCCAGATGTCGAGATTGCTTCCAGTGTGCGGCGCGGGGCTCCGATCGCGCTGCTCACGGTGCCTTTCGATGCCACGGTGCACGGCGAGCGGACATCGGTCAACGGTGACTCGGCGCTCTCGGCGTACGGTACGCCGCTCCCGGAATCGGCGCTGCCTCCCGGTGTGGTGACCGGCAAGGCAGGCGAGATTCATCCACTCCGTGGTGCGACGCGCTGGCTCCTCGGGCTCGGCGCGGATCAGACGGACGCGAACAACTGGCGTTCGGCGGGCGCCGCGCTTGTGCGGGCGATCAACGCCGATCTCGCTGCGCGCGACGATGCCGGTGCCACCGCGCCGGACACGGTGCAGGTGGAGTTGCCGGGCGACGTCGAGCCGCGCTGTGTGACCGGCTTCGTGCTCGGTGTCTGCCTCGGCGGTTACCGGCTCACCGTGACCGAGCAGCAGCAGTCGCCGCGCCTGGCGACCGTCCGGCTGGTCGTCGGGGACGATCGGCTCGCCGAGCTGACCGACGTGGCCGGTGCCGCGCGCCAGTTGGCCGAGGCGACGTCGCTCGCTCGCGACCTCGCCAATACTCCCTCCAACGTCAAGAACCCCGACTGGCTCGCCAGCACGGTCAGCGATGTCCTCGCCGACGTGGTCGGCCTCGACGTCGAGGTCCGCGACCTCGGCTGGCTCACGGCGAACGGCTTCGGCGGCCTGCTCGCCGTCGGCGGTGGCTCCGCCAGCGAGCCGAGGCTGATCGAGATCAACTACCAGCCGAAGGACGCGACGCGCACACTGTTGCTGGTCGGCAAGGGCATCACCTTCGACACCGGCGGCATCTCGCTGAAGCCGTCCGACGGCATGCACCTGATGCGCACCGATATGTCGGGCGCCGCCGCCGTCGCTGGCGCGATGCGGGCCATCGCGCAGCGCGGCCCGGACATCGCGGTGCGGGCGCTGATCCCAGCCGCGGAGAACCACGTCTCCGGCTCCGCATACCGGCCGGGCGACGTCGTGCGCCACTACGGCGGGAAGACCACCGAGATCGGCAACACCGATGCCGAGGGCAGGATCGTGATGGCCGACGCGCTGGCGTATGGCGTCGAGCGGTTCGCGCCGGACGCTGTCGTCGACGTCGCCACGCTGACCGGCGCGATGAAGATGGCGCTCGGCCTGCGCACCGGCGGGTTCTTCGCCACGACCGACGAGCTGGCGGACGTGCTGAGCGCGGCCGGTGAGCGAGTCGGGGAAGCCTGGTGGCGGATGCCGCTGCTCGCCGCGCACGAGGACGCGGTGCGCGGGCGGCTCGCCGACGTCCGGCAGACACCGGACGGTCCAGGCGGCATCACGGCGGCGCTGTTCCTGCGCGAGTTCACCGGCGGGCTGCCGTGGGCGCACTTGGACATCGCGGGGCCCGCGCGGGCGGACAAGACGTACAACGAGGTCACGCCGGGTGGCACCGGGTTCGCGGCCCGCACGCTGGTCGAGTTCGTCGCTGCCTACGCGAACGCCTGACTCGCGAGTCTCACCTTATTCCGCGCGAGTTGCACCGTCGGCGCCGCGAGTTCCGCGTTGCGGGGCCGCGAGTTCGCCGTTCCGGTGTCTGCTGCGACACACCCAGCGGACCAAGTCGTTAGCAATGCGTAGTATCGCTGCGCGTGGTCACCAGCGCGCCGTCCGATGAGCATGCCCCTGCCACGGGTGCCGCTGCCCGGTACCTGACGCTGGCGGTCGCCGCGGCGGGCATCGCCTCGTTCGCGCTGCTCTACGCGCCGCAACCGGTGCTGCCGCAAATCGCGGACACCTATCGCATCGACCCAGGCACCGCCTCGCTCGCCGTCAGCGTCGCCACCGCTGGACTCGCCATCGCGGTGCTGCCGATCGCCACGTTGTCCGAGATCATCGGCAGACGTCGGGTGATCATCACGTCGCTGGTGTGTTCGGTACTGCTTGGGTTGTTGATCCCGTTCGCACCGAACTATCCGGTGCTGCTCGTGCTGCGTGCGCTGCAGGGCGCGGCGATCGCGGGTTTCCCCGGCGTCGCCGCCGCCTTCCTCGTCGAGAAGCTCGGCGCACGTGGTGTCGCGGGCGCGGTGGGCGCGATGGTCGCTGGCAACACCATCGGCGGCATGCTCGGCAGGCTCGCCACCGGCTTCACCACCGACCGGCTTGGCTGGCAGGCCGCGCTCGGCTCGTCCGCCGTGCTCTCGCTGGTCTGCGCCTCGGTGGCGTTGCTCTCGCTGCGGGCGCAACGCCGCAGGTCGCAGCCGTGCCAGCGGGTGCGCAGCAGTGGGCGTGGCGCGCTCATCGGCATCGCGACCGCGCTGCGTCAGCCGCTGCTGCTCGCCCAGTACGGCGTCGCGCTGCTCGGTATGGGCTCGTTCGTCGCGCTCTACAACGCGGCGGCGTTCCGGCTGACCGCCGAACCGTTGAACCTCACGCCCGCGGTGGCCTCGCTGGTCTTCCTCGCTTACGCGATGGGTGCGGTGTCGTCGTCTTTCGCGGGTCGCCTCATCGGCGCGTTCGGCAGGATTCGATCGCTGATCGGCGCGCTGGCTGTGATGGCGGGTGGCTCGGCGCTCACGCTGTCCACGACGTTGTGGCTGGTCGTAACTGGCTTCGTGGTGCTGACCGGCGGGTTCTTCGCGGCACACGCGGTGTCGAGCGGCTGGACGGCGTTCGCGGCGAGCCCGACGGGCAGGGCGCAGGCATCTGGCCTCTACACGCTTGGCTACTACGTCGGCAGCAGCGTCGGCGGCACCGCAGGCACCATGGTCTACGCCGCTGCTGGCTGGGGTGCCGTTGTCGGTCTCGTCGCCGCCTGGCTCGCCATCGCTGGCATCGGTGTCCTCGTGGTGCGCGGCAAGGAGCCCAGCGCTACGCCAGGCGCGCCGCAGCGAGCAGGCCACCCGCGACCGGCAGCATCGCGGGCATGAGCCGATCGTCGGAGGCCACTGACCTGGCGACTTCTCGCAGCGAAAGTGTGTCCTGGTCGCGGCGTGCCGGATCGGATAGGCCGCCGTTGGCGAGGATGCCGTTGAACGCGATCACTCCGCCCGGCCGCAGCAGCTCGACACCCTGCTCGTAGTAGTGCGGGTACTCGGCCTTCGCGGCGTCGACGAACACCAGGTCGTAGCCGCCCGAGGTGAGCCGGGGCATGACGTCGACGGCGCGACCCATGATCAGCCGGGTCTTGCTGCCGCCGAAACCCGCGTCGGCGAACGTGGCGCGGGCGGCGCGGTGGAACTCCGGCTCGATGTCGATCGAGGTCAGCACACCGTCCTTGGTCATGCCGTGCAGCAGGTAGAGGCCGCTGACCCCGGTGCCGGTGCCAATCTCGACCACGGCGCGGGCGCTCAGCGCCGCGGTCAGGAAGCGCAATGTGCACCCGACGGACGGCACCACTGTCGGGCAGCCGAGCTCATCGGCTCGGGTGCGCGCCGTGAGCAGCGCCTCGTCGTCGGGAAGGTACCCGTCGAGGTACTCGGCGAACGTCGGCGGCGCGGTCGGTTCGGTCTCTGAGCTCACAGGGGCAGATTAGACCCGCACGCCGCGACGGTCGGGCAGGCAGGGCCGTAACAGGGGCCAGAGGTCCCTCGACAAAGTCAGGACAAGCTCTCAGGTTGCTCTCAGGGCAGTCTCACTAAAACCGTAAGTACGTGCCGCAGAGTGGTCGCATCCCGTGTTGGGAACAACGGGGAAGGAATCCGCGTTGTGTGGAGTAGTTGGGAGATCGCCGATGCAGGCGAATCCGGAGGCGAAAAGGAGTCAGATGCCGGCGACGATGGCGCAGGTTACCGACGCCGCTGCCGTGGCAGCGGACGATGCTGCCTGGACACCGCCGTCGTGGGACGAGATCGTGCGTACTCACGCATCCCGGGTGTATCGGCTCGCATACCGGCTCACCGGCAACCCGCACGACGCGGAGGACCTCACCCAGGAAACATTCATCCGGGTGTTCCGCAGCCTCTCGTCGTATAAGCCGGGCACGTTCGAGGGCTGGTTGCACCGGATCACCACGAACTTGTTCCTCGATATGGCGCGCAGGCGGCAGCGTGTGCGCATGGAGGGGCTGCCCGACGACACCGACCGCATCGTCGGCGACGACCCGAGTCCAGAGCAGGTCTTCTCAGACACGCACCTTGACCCTGACCTGCAGGCCGCGCTCGACGAACTGCCGCCTGAGTTCCGCGCCGCTGTCGTGCTGTGCGACGTCGAGGGGCTGTCCTACGAGGAGATCGGTGCCACCCTCGGGGTGAAACTTGGTACCGTACGCAGCAGGATTCACCGTGGCCGCCAGGCTCTGCGTGCGTCGCTTGAGCGTCGCAAGGAGTCGCAAGGGGAAACGATGAGGACGAAGGCATGACGCACTCGCGTGCCGAGGGTCCCGGAGGGCAGTGGCACAGCGGGCGGACGTCGGGTAACTGGCAGCTGCCTGAGTCGCATCTGCTGCCCGACGCGATCGTCGCGTTCGTGGATGGCGAACTGTCGCCGGGCGCGAGGGAACGCGCCGCGATCCACCTCATGCGGTGCTCGGCCTGCGCTGCGGACGTCACGGCGCAGCGGCAGGCGAGGGAGGCCGTGCACGACTCACAGGTGCCTGCCATGCCGGCTGGGTTGCTCGCCTCGCTGAGCTCCATTCCACAAACCACTGAGATCTCGTCAGGGCCGGACAACCTCGCCATGACCGCGGACGGTCAGCTCGTCGCGGTGCAGCGGCCGGAGAGCCCACAGCGGGGCGCGACGCTCGGCGCGGCGCGGCTGGGTTCCAGCACTCCGCTCGGCGCCGTCGGTTTCGGCCGCAAGCACGGCAAGCGCACCGCGCAGGGTGCGGGCGTCGTGGTCTCAGGGCTGGTGCTGACCGCACTGGCCTTCGCGCTCACCGTCGAGGAGGGTGGTGCCCCCGCGCGCTCCGGCGGCGATTCCGGCGTCGTGCCCGCCGGTTACACCGGCACCGCGACGACGTCGAGCACCACCACCGCGCCGACCACCTCGACGCCGGTCACCGTATCCAGCGGCTTGGTCCGCTGAGGCTCGCGGGTTAACCGCAACGCCGACTTCACCACGTCAGCGGCACACTGGGGACGAGACACGTGCGTCACGAGCCGGTCGCGCGTAACCGCCGCATCTTCGGGGAGCGATGAGCGACAACTCGCAGCAGCCCGCCCGGCCCGGCGACGGGAAGGGCGAGCAGGGAGCCTCACGGGAGGCGCAGCAGCCAGCGGTCGATGCCGCGGCTGCCGTGTTCGGCCGCCCGCCTGGCGTTGAGGGGGCTTTCGACACCCGGCAGCGGGACGACTCCGCTGCCGCTCAGCCGTCGCGACCCGCTCAGCCGCCCGCCTCGCTGGTCGAGGCGTTCTCCAGGGACACCGCTGACGCGGGCGTGGTGCTGCAGCGACCGCCGGGCGGGGACATCCCCGATGGCGCCAGTGGCAACGGCGCGGACCCGCTGTGGTCGTCGGCCACCGATCCGTGGCGCAACCCTGGCTCTGGCGCGGTGCTGGGCACTCCTGCGCTCGCGCAGGACGCGGATGAGCCGGAGGAGCAACCTAAACAGCAGGAGAGGGTGTTCAGCCTCGCCGAGGTGATCTTCGGCGGCAGGCTTCGGACCAGCGCACTGGTCATCCTCGCGGTCGCGGTGCTCATCGTCGGCGCGCTCGGCGGTACGCTCGGCTGGTTCCTCGCGCAGCAGGGCAACCAGCTGACAAGGGACGTCACGTTGGCGCAGGTGGACGAAGCGGTGGAACGCCCTCCCGGCTCGGTGGCAGGCACTGTCGCGAAAGTCGCCCCGGCCGTGGTGTCGATCGAGGTCACATCGGGGCAGAGCGGCGGCGTCGGGTCCGGCGTCGTCATCGACCGCGACGGCTATATCGTCACCAACGACCACGTCGTCGCCTCGGCGCAAGCCGACGACGACGCCGAGATCACGGCGGTGTTCACCGACGGAAGCAGAGCAACGGCGAAGCTGGTCGGTTCCGACCCGAAGACCGACCTCGCGGTGCTCAAGGTCAACGTCAGGAACCCGACGGTGCTGCAGCTCGGGAAGTCCGAACAGCTCCAGCCTGGCGATACCGTGATCGCCGTCGGCTCGCCGTTCGGGCTGGAAAACACCGTGACCGTCGGCATCGTCAGTGCGGTGAACCGGCCGGTTACCGCGCCCGCTGAGACCGGCGGTGAGCAGGTCACCTACGACGCTATCCAGACCGACGCCGCGATCAACCCCGGCAACTCCGGCGGCGCGCTCGTCGACAAGAACGGCCTGCTCGTCGGTGTTAACTCGCTGATCAGAACCGTCGGCAACGCCAGGGGGCAGGGCGGCAGCATCGGGCTCGGCTTCGCCATCCCGGTAGACGACGTCGTCAAGATCGCCGAGTCGCTGATTGCCAACGGTTCGGTGTCGCACGCTTTCCTCGGCGTCAGCGCGGCATCCGTCGCGGCGAACTCCTCGCGTGGCGCGCGGGTGAACAACGTCGCTCCTGGTGGGCCCGCGCAGGAGGCTGGCATCAAGGAGGGCGACGTCATCGTGCAGGTCGGTGATCGGACGGTGCGCAATGCCGCCGAGCTCACGGTCGCGGTGCGCAAACACGACGTCGGCGAGGTCACCCGTGTCAAGCTGGTGCGCGGCGGTAGGGAACTAGTCGTCGACGTCAAGCTGGGGTCTGACTGAGCTTGGTGCCTGCCGGTAAGCTGGTGGCGTCCGAGTGATGGAGGGGCCGTATGTTCGACAGCATTGGCATGTGGGAGATCCTCGTGCTGCTCATCGCGGCGCTGTTCATCCTCGGCCCTGAGCGGTTGCCGGACGCTATGGCGTGGGTCGGCCGCAGCGTCCGCAAGGTGCGGGAGTTCGCCACCGGCGCACGGGACCAGCTGCGCGATGAGATGGGCCCCGAGTTCGATGAGTTCCGTAAGCCGATCGAGGACCTGCGCAGCCTGCGCAATTTCGACCCGAAGCGTGCGGTGACGCAGCACTTGTTCGACGGCGACGAGGACCCGCTCGGCCTGAACGATGACGGTAGCGCCCGCGGCGCTGGTGCTGGCGGAGCTGGGACCGGGTCTGGCGGTGCCGGAAGCAACGGCGCCACGCGCGGGACTGCCGCCGCTGGCGGCCGCGTCCAGGATCCCCTCATCGCAGGCGAGAAGCCTCCGGTTGACCCTGACGCGACGTAAAACCGCGAGTCGCACCTTAGATCGCGCGAGTCGCACGTTCGGGGCGATGAGTTGCACCTTGCGAGGTCGCGAGTCGCACCTGTGGCGTCCTGAACGCGGGAAACGATGCGAACGACCCCGCACCGCCGGACGGTTTACCGCCCGGCGGGGGTGACGTTCAGCATCATGCCGGACAAGCCACGCGCACGGACGGACAGCTTTGACGCTGCCTCGCGGAGCACGGCGGAGGCCGGGGCGTCGGGCGCCGTCAGCACCAGCGGCGTGCCTTCGTCGCCCTGCTCACGCAGCCTGGGGTCGAGCGGGACCTGACCGAGCAGCGGTACCTCGGCGCCGACGGACTTCGACAGCGAGTCAGCGACTTGCTGCCCACCACCGGAACCGAAGAGTTCGACGCGCGAGCCGTCCGGTGTCTCGTACCAGGACATGTTCTCGATGACGCCGGCCACCCGCTGCCGCGTCTGCAACGCGATCGCGCCCGCGCGCTCGGCCACCTCGGCCGCGGCCTGCTGCGGCGTCGTGACCACCAGGATCTCCGCGTTCGGGATCAGCTGCGCCACCGAGATCGCGATGTCACCCGTGCCGGGTGGCAGGTCGAGCAGCAGGACGTCGAGGTCGCCCCAGAAGACGTCGGCGAGGAACTGCTGCAACGCGCGGTGCAGCATCGGCCCGCGCCATACCACCGGGGTGTTGCCAGGCGTGAACATCCCGATCGAGATGACCTTCACGCCGTGCGCCTGCGGCGGCATGATCATTTCCTCGACCTTGGTCGGCTTCTCGCTCGCGCCGAGCATGCGGGGCACCGAGTGGCCGTAGATGTCGGCGTCGACAACGCCAACGGACAGCCCGCGCTCGGCCATCGACACGGCCATGTTCACCGTGACGCTGGACTTGCCGACCCCGCCCTTGCCGGATGCCACGCAGTACACCCTGGTCAGCGACCCTGGCTGCGCGAAAGGGATCACTGGCTCCTTGGCGTCGCCGCGCAGCGACTTGCGCAGCTCGGTCCGCTGCTCGTCGCTCATGACGTCCAGTTCGACCTGCACCTCACGGACGCCGTCGAGCGTGCCGACCGCTTCCTTGGTGTTGTTGGTGATGGTCTCCTTGAGTGGGCAGCCAGCGATGGTGAGGTAGATGCCGACCTTGACGACGCCGTCCTCGCCGATCTCGACGTCCTTGACCATGCCGAGCTCGGTGATCGGCTTACCGATCTCCGGGTCCTTGACACCCGAGAGGGCGTCGCGCACGGCCTCGTCGCTGGGAACGCCCTGCGTCTGCTGGGTGCTTGTCACGCTTGCGCACCGACCTTCGTGAGGGGGTATGTCCTTCTCCAACCATGCTACGGGTGGGCGGTCGGACGCCGTGTTCGCGCCTGGCTGAGTCGTCACGAACTTGTCGCTGGCCCTGTTCTTGTCGGTCTCGCGGCGTAGCATCGAACCCGGGTGATCCGAATGGAGATCGTGCTCTACGTCGTGCTCGCCCTCGTGCTGGCGGCGGTTGGTTACGTCGGCGCGGGTCTGCGGGTGGTGCGGCAGTACGAACGAGGGCTCGTGCTGCGCTTCGGCAGGGTCCACCGGGCGCCGAGGGAGCCGGGCCTGAAGTTCATTGTCCCTGGCGTCGACCACATGCGGAAAGTGAACATGCAGGTGGTGACGCTGCCTGTGCCTGGTCAGGACGGCATCACCAGGGACAACGTGACGGTGCGGGTGGACGCCGTCGTGTACTTCAAGGTCATCGACCCGGTGCAGGCCATCGTTGGGGTGGAGAACTACCGCTTCGCGATGCTGCAGGTCGCGCAGTCCAGCTTGCGCCGGATCATCGGGGAAAGCAGCCTCGATGACCTGCTGTCGAACCGGCAGCGGCTCAACGAGGGCCTGGAGATCATGATCGACAGTCCCGCCGTCGGGTGGGGGATTCACATCGATCGGGTGGAGATCAAGGACGTCGCGCTGCCAGAAGCGATGAAGCGCGCGATGTCGCGGCAGGCCGAGGCCGAACGGGAACGCCGGGGCAGGGTGATTTCCGCCGAGGGCGAGCTGCAGGCGTCGGAGAAGCTGGCGCAAGCGGCGGAGCGTATGGCGAATACTCCCGCCGCGCTGCAATTGCGTTTGCTGGAAACTGTGGTGGAAGTCGCCGCGGAGAAGAACTCGACACTGGTGTTGCCGTTCCCGGTCGAGCTATTGCGTTTCCTCGAAGCCAGCACCGTGACGCGAAAAGGGATGCAACCGAAATCTCAGGGTGAGGGCGAGCACAAAACTGAAACGTCTGAAGTCGAATCGCTCGATGGGCAACTACCTGCGGAAACAACCGCTAAAGATGATCAAGAGACAGAACGTCCACGGTGAAGTAACACACAGATAACGAACAGAACTTGCGCTGGGCATACCTGGTCGAGTGATGCTGGGGCTATGCGAAAGCGTTTTGCCAGCCTGCAAGATCGAGTTCGGGAGATCTGGTTCGGCGACGACAGCGGTCCCGACTCGTTGCTCGCACGCAGTTTTCGGGCGTGCGAGGACTGCGGTGAGAACGTCTATATTCTCGCGACGAGCTGCCGTGAGTGTGGTGCCGAACTCGAACTGCTCGCGAGCTGATGGCGACCACACCGAGCTGACCAGGTAACAGCTGAGTAGGGCAGCCCGGCTTCCCGAAACCGCGGCCAGCTACCCGAAGGGCGGCCGAGCAGAAAGGCGTTGCCGCCGTCACACTGGCAAGGCGGGCATCATCCGTTGGATACTGCTGGGTAACCACCCGCCCGCGAGCTCAAGAGGAGCGCCGATGGCCCGCCTTGCCCAGACCGCCGGATTGACCGATGTGCAGTCGGAGATCCTGGCGACTGTCCGTGACTTCGTGGACAAGGAGATCATTCCGCACGCGCAGGAGCTTGAGCACGCGGACACCTACCCGAGCGAGATCGTCGAGGGCATGAAGGAGATGGGGCTGTTCGGCCTCACCATTCCCGAGGAGTACGGCGGTCTCGGCGAGTCGTTGCTGACGTACGCGCTGGTCGTCGAGCAGATCGCGCGTGGCTGGATGAGCGTCTCCGGCGTGATCAACACCCACTTCATCGTGGCGCACATGATCAAACAACACGGCACGGAGGCGCAGAAGCAGTACTACCTGCCGAAGATGGCCACCGGCGAGATCCGGGGCTCCTTTTCGATGTCGGAGCCGGATCTCGGCTCGGACGTCGCCGCGATCAAGACCCGCGCCAAGGCTGATGGTGACGACTACGTGATCGACGGCAGCAAGATGTGGCTGACCAACGGTGGCACGTCGAACTTGATCGCGCTGCTGGTCAAGACGGACGAGGGCGCCGACAAGGCGCACAAGAACCTCACCACCTTCCTGGTGGAGAAGCCGGAGGGCTTCGGCGAGGTGGCGCCGGGCCTGACCATCCCCGGCAAGCTCGACAAGATGGGCTACAAGGGTGTCGACACGACCGAGGCCGTGTTCGACGGCTACCGCATCGGTGGGGATGCCGTGCTGGGTGGCGCGCCCGGCAAGGGTTTCGCGCAGATGATGGACGGTGTCGAGGTCGGCAGGGTCAACGTCGCCGCGCGGGCGTGTGGCATCGCGATCAGGGCGTTCGAGCTGGCCGCTGAGTACGCCCAGCAGCGCAAGACGTTCGGCAAGCCGATCGCCGAGCACCAGGCGATCGCGTTCAAGCTGGCCGAGATGGGCACCAAGGTCGAAGCCGCCCACCTGATGATGGTCAACGCCGCGCGACTAAAGGACTCCGGCGCGCGCAACGATGTCGAGGCAGGCATGGCCAAACTGATCGCATCGGAGTACTGCGCCGAGGTCACCCAGGAGTCGTTCCGCATTCACGGCGGCTACGGCTACTCCAAGGAGTACGAGATCGAACGGCTGATGCGCGAGGCGCCGTTCCTGCTCATCGGTGAGGGCACCAGCGAGATCCAGAAGACGATCATTAGCCGCGGCCTGCTCCGGGACTACCGCTCGAAAGGCTGAGGCCGCGCCGAACGCGGTAATCACCTCCGTGGCAAGCTACAGCGCCATTGATGTCCGGATTTGGCAGGATGGTGCTGTGGCCTGTTCACGAGAGGTGATCACGTGACGAGTCCGTTTTCGATGTCCGCGCGCCAAGGGGGGCAGCCGAAGCTGCCAACCCCGCCGAGCGGCTGGCCGATCGGCTGTTACCCCACCTACGAAGAGGCGCAACGCGCTGTCGACTACCTCGCCGGTGACGACTTCCCGATCTCCGACGTCACGATCGTCGGCGTCGACCTGATGCTGGTCGAGCGTGTGATGGCGAAGCTGACCTGGGGCAAAGTGCTCGCGGCAGGCGCGGTGCCCGGCGCGTGGTTCGGCCTGCTCATGGGACTGCTGCTGAGCTTGTTCAGCGAGGGGGAGGGGCTGGTCTACGGGCCGATCGTGTTCGGCATCGCCGCTGGCACCGTGTTCGGCATCGTGCTCGCCGCCGCGAACTTCGGCATGACCAAGAGCAAGCGGTCGTTCAGCTCAACGAGTCAGCTCGTCGCCGGCCGCTATGACGTCTTGTGCCTGCCGCGTAACGCCGAGCGTGGCAGGGATCTGCTCGCGCGACTCGCACTAGGCCAGTCGAACCAGTCAGCGCCGCCTTCTACTCCGTAAGGAGCACGAAGGTCACGAGTCTTAATCGGTCAGGCTCGCGTCTGTCCACAAGTCTTGCGGGCAGGAGTATGGTTCCGGCTCACTATTTGTTGGCAACCTCAACGAAGAGGAGGCTGGCGATGGCGCCGGTGACCTACGACAAAGCGTCGTGTGTGTACTCGGGCGGAGTACGCGCCGTGGACACACTCGACCTGTCGATCGACGACGGGGAGTTTTTGGTGCTTGTCGGCCCATCGGGCTGCGGCAAGTCGACGTCGCTGCGCATGCTCGCCGGTCTGGAAGAGGTCAGTGAAGGCGCCATCCGCATCGGTGACCGTGATGTCAGTGGGCTGTCCCCAAAGGATCGCGACATCGCGATGGTGTTCCAGAGCTACGCCCTCTACCCGCACATGAGCGTCGCGGACAACATGGGCTTCGCGCTCAAGATCGCCAGGGAGAAGAAGCCAGAGATCAAGCGTCGGGTCGCTGAGGCGGCGAAGCTGCTCGATCTTGAGCAGTACCTCGACCGCAAACCCAAGGCGCTCTCCGGCGGGCAGCGGCAGCGGGTCGCGATGGGACGCGCGATCGTGCGCGAGCCGCAGGTGTTCCTCATGGACGAGCCACTGTCTAACTTGGACGCCAAGCTGCGGGTGTCAACCCGCACCCAGATCGCGGCGCTGCAACGGCGACTAGGCGTCACCACGGTTTACGTCACCCACGACCAGGTCGAGGCTATGACGATGGGCGACCGGGTGTGTGTGCTCGACAAGGGCAGGTTGATGCAGGTCGATACCCCGCGTGAGCTGTACGAACATCCGGAGAACGTCTTCGTCGCGGGATTCATCGGCTCGCCCGCGATGAACATCGGGGACCTGCCGATCGCCGGCGGTGGCGCTCGCATCGGCCAGGCGACGGTCCCGCTGCCCCGTGTCACCCTCGATGCCATCGCGACCGAGGACGCCGCGGACCGGGTCACCGTCGGGTTCCGGCCGGAGTCCCTTGACGTGGTACCCGCGGGTACCGACCAGTCATTCGAGGTCGTCGTCAACGTCATCGAGGAATTGGGCGCGGAAGCCTACGTCTACGGTGCGCTCACCGATCCGGCTGGGGCGGAGATGTCCTCCCCCGACATCATCGCACGGGTCGAGCCGCGCGATGTGCCAGCGAAGGGCGACACGATCAATCTCAGAATCCGCCCCGATCAGCGGCATGTCTTCTCCGTGGCGACCGGTGACCGGTTGCCGACGTAACACGACGGCTAGGTCAAGAGCCCAGCCATGACGCACCCGCTTCGGAAGTACCGCGGGTTGGAGCAAGAGAAGGAGCGCGTATGCGATCACGAAACACACTGAGGCTCGGCGCACTTGTGTTCGCCAGCTCCCTCGTGCTGAGCGGGTGCCTCGGCGCGGAACAAGGGGACGACGGCGACGGGGGGCAGTCGGTCCAGATCTTCGGTGGCATCACCGGAACGGAGGAGGCCAAGCTCGTCGAGGATGCGGTCGCGGAGATCAAGGAAGCGACTGGCGTCGACGTCGAGTACCAGCCATCCCGTGACTTCACCACGATCATCCGGAGCAGGGTACGCGGCGGCGACGCGCCGGACATCGCCCTGTACCCACAGCCGGGGCTGCTGCTGGACATGTCCAGCGACATCACCCCGCTCGACGACGTCGACGTCGGTCTTGACGAGGCAAGGGAGACGCTGATCCCCGGCTTCCTCGACTCGGCGACCAAGGACGGCAAGGTCTACGGTGCGCCGATCGACCAGGCGCCGAAGAGCCTCGTCTGGTATCCGAAGGAGCCGTTCGAGAAGGCGGGCTACGAGGTGCCGACCACGCACCAGGAGCTGCTCGACCTGACCGAGCAGATCAAGGACGACGGCGATACGCCGTGGTGCATCGGCATCGAGTCCGGGCCGGACACCGGCTGGCCGGCGACCGACTGGCTGGAGGACTACGTGCTGCGTACCGCTGGTCCGGACGCCTACGACCAGTGGGTCAACGGGGAGCTGAAGTTCAGCAGCCCGGAGATCACCGAGGCGGCGGAGACCATGGGCGAGGTCATGCTGACCGAGGGCAATGTGCAAGGTGGCGGGAAGGCCATCGTCAACACCCCGTTCGGTGAGTCGTCGGAGCGAATGTTCGAGGACCCGCCGGGGTGCTACCTGCACCGGCAGGCGAGCTTCATTACCAGCTTCTTCCCGGACAAGGTGCAGGAGAACCTTGATGAGAACGCGGGCGTGTTCGTGCTGCCGCCGGTCGAGGATGGCTTCGACGGCACGCCGATCCTCGGCAGCGGTAACTTCGCCGCGCTGCTGAACTCGGAGAACGAGAACGCGGTCAAGGTCATGGAGTACCTGATCTCCGACAAGTTCGGCACACCGCGCTACGAGGCGGGCGGCATCCTCTCGCCGCACACGACGTTCGACGTCGAGAAGTACCCGGACGAGGTCACCAAGGAGATCGCGACTCAGGTCAACGAGGCGGACGTGTTCCGGTTTGACGGTTCCGACCTGATGCCTGCCGAGGTGGGCACCGGCAGCTTCTGGACCGGAATGGTCGACTGGATCGGCGGCCGGAAGGACCTCGACGCCGTGTTGTCCGACATCGACGAGAGCTGGCCGAGTAGCTGACCAGCGCGGCTGCCTGTGCGGGGCGCCGGGTGAGGTAGCCCGGCGCCCCGCCACTGGCGGGAAGGTAGCGAGACGATGCTCAAGGCGATCAACGCGCTGCTGGCGATCCTCGCCGGAGTGGGCGGGGGATTCGCGCTGTATCTGATCCTGAACTGGCTGGTTGAGCGGTTACCCGGCCGGTGGGAAGACCGGATCAAGCCGTACATCTTCATCGGGCCCGCGATCGTGTTCGTCACGATCTTCCTGGTGTACCCGGCGTTGCGGACGGCGTATCTGAGCTTCTTCGACGACGACGGCGAGGAGTTCGTCGGACTGGCGAACTATGTCGAATTGCTCGCCGAGTCGTCGTTCCTCAACGCATTGTTCAACAACCTGCTGTGGCTGATCGTGGTGCCCGCTGGCGTGGTGGTCGCCGGGTTGATCGTCGCGGTGCTCGCCGACCAGCTGTCGACGCGTGGCGAGAACACCGTGAAGTCGTTCATCTTCCTGCCGATGGCGATCAGCTTCGTTGGCGCGAGCACGATCTGGCGGTTCGTCTACGCCTTCGAGCCGGAAGGCAGGGCGCAGATCGGGCTGCTGAACGCGGTGTGGACGTTCTTCGGCGGTGATCCGGTCGCGTGGATTCAGTCCGACTCGTTCCGGCTGAACTCGTTCCTGCTCATGGTGATCATGATCTGGCTGCAGACCGGGTTCGCCATGGTGCTGCTGTCCGCGGCGATCAAGAACGTGCCGACGGAGACGGTGGAGGCGGCAAGGATCGACGGCGCGTCCGAGGTGCAGACCTTCTTCCAGGTCGTGGTGCCGCAGATCTGGTCGACCGTGATCACGGTGTTCGTCACCGTACTGATCCTGACCCTGAAGATCTTCGACATCATCTATGTCATGACCGGTGGCCGGTTCAACACCGACGTCATCGGTAACCGGTTCATCACCGAGCTGATCAACTTTGGCAGGGACGGCAGAGCATCGGCCATCGTGGTGATGCTGCTGATCGCGGTGATCCCCGTGATGATCTACCAGGTGCGCCAGTTCCGGCAGATGGAGGCGACGCGATGACCACGACGACACCGCCGCTCGCACCGGAAACCGAGCCCGAACCCCCGGCGAAGCCAAGCGGCGGCAAGCCGCGTCGCGGCGTCAGCACGATCATCGTCCGGATCGCCCTGCTGGTCATGGTGCTGGTGTGGACGATCCCCACGATCGGGCTGCTGGTGACCTCGGGCCGGGAGCCGGAGGTCGTGTCGAACTCCGGCTGGTGGAGCGTGCTGTCCTCGCCGCTCGACTTCACGCAGTGGACAGCGCAGAACTACGAAGAGGTGTTCACGGCCAGAGGCATGGGCAATGCCTTCTTGAACAGCCTCGTCGTCACCATTCCCGCCACGGTGATTCCGATTCTGGTCGCGGCCTTCGCGGCGTACGCGTTCACGTTCATGAAGTTTCCCGGCAGGGACGTCTTCTTCATCGTGCTGGTCGGCCTGCTTGTGGTCCCGCTGCAGGTCGCGTTCATCCCGCTGCTGCAGATCTTCGGCGAGATCGGCATCGTCGGGACGTTCCCCGCGGTGTGGCTCGCCCACGCAGCTTTCGGGATGCCGCTCGCGGTGTATCTGCTGCGCAACTACATGGAAGGGCTGCCAGGCGAGGTCATCGAGTCGGCGAAGGTCGACGGCGCCAGCCACTTCGTCACGTTCTGGCGGCTGATCATCCCGATGTCCACCCCCGCGCTGGCGGCGTATGCGATCTTTCAGTTCCTGTGGGTGTGGAACGACCTGCTCGTCGCGCTGATCTTCCTCGGCCCGGGCGATAACGAGGTCGTGACGGTCAACCTGAGCACGCTGGTCGGCACGCTTGGCTCGGACTGGCATCTGCTCACGGCGGCGGCGTTCATCACGATGATCGTGCCGATGATCGTGTTCCTTTCGCTGCAGCGCTACTTCGTCCGTGGCCTCACCGCGGGCTCGGTGAAGGGATAGCCGTCTCCTCGACGGTGCACCTGCCGACAGCGGCCGGGCTGATCCTCGGTCGGCTGTCGGCAGGTGTGTCCCGGCCGTGCTACAACCAGTGGTTTCTGCGGAAGACGCGGAACAGCAGGTAGCAGAACATCGCGATGCCGATGAGCACAGCGGGGTAGCCGTAGCGCCATTGCAGTTCGGGCATGTACTCGAAGTTCATCCCGTAGATCCCCGCGATCGCGGTTGGCACGGCGAACATCGCCGCCCACGCGGTGATCTTGCGCATGTCGACGTTCTGCTGCAGTGAGATCTTCGCGACCGTGGCGTCAACCAGCGTGGTCAGCAGTTCGTTCGCGCTGCCGATGCGCTCGGACACCGTGGTGAGGTGATCGTCGACGTCGCGGAAGTACGAGCGCACGTCCTCCGGCACGAGGCGGCTGTAGCCCTCGGCCAGTCGCCGCAGTGGGGTGGCCAGCGGTAGTACTGCCCGCCGCAGTTCCAGCACCTCGCGCTTCATCAGGTAAATCTGCTCCGCGGTGACCAGCGACCTCGGCGCGAACACCTCGGCTTCCATATCGTCGATGTCGTGCTCGATGCGCTCTGAAACGTCGAGGTAGTGGTCGACGACGGTGTCCGCGATGGCGTGCAGCACCGACGACGGTCCGAGTCGCAGCCGTTCGGGGTCGTTGTCCAGTTCCCTGCGCAGCCGGGCAAGCCCGGAGTGCTGGCCGTGACGCACCGTCACGATGAAGTCCTTGCCGAGAAAGGCCATCAGCTCGCCGGTCTCGACGATCTCGTTGGCCGTCGTCGGGGACTCGTGCGCGATGTAGCGCACCGTCTTGAGCACCATGAACAGCGTGTCTTCGTAGCGGTCGAGCTTGGGGCGCTGATGCGCGTGGACCGCATCCTCGACGGCCAGCTCGTGCAGACCGAAGTTATCCGCTATGCCCTGGATTTGTGCGGAGTCCGGTTCGTGTAGCCCGATCCAGACGAACGCGTTGTCCCGCGCACGGGCTTCGGCGATCGCGTCACCGTGCGCCCACTTGCCAGGGAGTCGCTCGCCGTCGACATAGACCCCGCAGTCAACGACGGACGCGGAGAGCGGGACGGGATCCGGCTGCCGCGCGGGTGTTCGTGACCGGCCGTAACCGCGACCGCGCAGGCCGCCGAACGGACGAATCGCCGCCATACTCCCTCCAACCGCACTCCTCGTTACTGTGTCGGCAAATACCACGGTGACCGAAAACGTCCCGACGCCTAGGCCAGCGACGGTATCTCGTCGGCCCGCTTTCGGTCTCTTCGGCATTTCATGGGCACCGATCATCGAGCCTACTCCTGCCACAGTGCATGATGTCTGGCAGAGACAGGCGGGTGCCGACAGCGGGTGACCCCGTGTGATCTTCGCACGGACGTTGCTCGCGCGACACAAGGAGGAGCGAGAGTGCAGTTCGGCCGCTATTTCGAGGAGTTCGAGGTCGGCGCGGTGTACAAGCACTGGCCTGGCAAGACGGTGACCGAGTACGACGACCACCTGTTTTGCCTACTCACCATGAACCACCATCCGCTGCACATGGACAGCCACTACGCGGCCGAGACCACCGACTTTGGCAAGAACGTCGTCGTCGGCAACTACATCTACTCGTTGCTGCTCGGCATGTCCGTCGCTGACGTCTCCGGCAAGGCCATCGCCAACCTCGAGGTGGAGTCGCTCAAGCACGTCAAGCCGACGTTCCACGGCGACACCATCTACGGCGAGACCGAGGTGCTGGACAAGACGCCGTCGAAGTCCAAGGACGACCGGGGCGTCGTGTACGTCGAGACCCGCGGGTACAACCAGGACGGCACGGTCGTCTGCGTGTTCCGGCGCAAGGTCATGGTGCCCAAGCAGTCCTACGGCGATGCGCGCGGTGGCGAGCAGCCCGGGCGCCCAGTGCCCCATGAATAGCCCAGCTCACAGCCTCGAGGCGGCTCGGCGCGGCCTGGCGGACTTCGCCGGCCGTGCCGAGGGGGCCTCGCCGCTGTACACCCACCTCGCCAGCAAGGCAGCAGAAGACGACGAGGTCGCTGGCCTGCTCGCTGACGCGCCCGAGCCGGACGGCGAGCTGCTGCTCGCGGTGGCGCACCGGCTGCTGCAGGCCGACCCGATCCACCCGTTGACCAGGTATTACCCGACGCTCGGCGGGTTCGACGGCGTCGACGCGGAGACCTGGCCGATGTTCCGCACCTTCCTGCTGGAGCGCGCCGATCGGGCACGGGAGCTGCTGACGTCGTGCACCGTCCGCAATAACGACGTCCAGCGCGCGACGCTGCTGTATCCGGCGTTGAGCGTGGTGGCGAAGCAGGCCAAGGGCACGCTTGGCCTCATCGAGGTCGGCGCGTGTGCTGGGCTGTTGCTCGGACTGGACAAGTTCGGCTACCGCTACCACTGCGACGGCGGCGAGCAGTTCACGGCAGGACCGACCAAGACCGCCGTCGGGTTGCACTGCGCGGTCGAAGGGCCAGGGTTCAGCGGGCCGAGGAAGAAGCTGCCGCTCGGCGAGCGCCTGGGACTCGACCCCGCGCCGGTGGACCTCTCCGACGAGGATGAGCTGGCCTGGCTGGACGCCTGCATCTGGGCCGACCAGCCGGAACGCGTCCGGCTGCTGCGTACCGCCGCGGCTGCCCAGGCCAAGAACCCGCAGGAGGTCGTCGCCGGTGACGGCGCGACCGACCTCGCCTCGGTGGCGGAACGGTTGCCGTCCGACGCGCCGTTGGTGGTCATGAACAGCAACACCATGGCGCACATGGGCGCGCAGGGCCGCACGGCGTACGTCGCGGCGCTGGCGGCGTTGGCCGAGCAGCGCCCGCTGTGGTGGGTCAGCCACGAGCCATACGACGTGGGCCTCGCCGAGGTGTTGCCCGGCCGCGACGATCTGACGCCGGGGGCGGGACAGTCGCGGTTCGGGGTGCTCAGCATCGCAAGCTGGTCTGGCGGCAAGCCCGACGTGACGGTGCTGGCTACCACCGACCTGCACGGTGGCCGGATGGCCTGGCTCGACTGAGGCGCGCTGGCCGGCCGGCGTCGACCTCCGCGCGCCGCGTCACTCGGTGTTCGTCGGGTCACGACCATGTGTATCCCGCCAGCTACGCCCGGCAGAACTCGTCCTGTCACACGAAATGGCGACACTCGGTGGCGTGAGAAGCACCACAGTGTCGTGATCGCAGGCCGGCCGCAGGGCCGTTCAGGTCGGTCGTGGTCCGGTCGGGAGCGCCCGCCAGTTACGTAGCGTTGTGGTCAGCCCGTCGACGAGGTCGTCATTTCGGTCGAGAGCGTCGTAGTCATCCCGGTCAATCCATCGCGCGTCGGCGGCGTCGTCACCGGCTCGCAGCGCACCGGTGACGACCGTGCAGAAGTAGTCATGGATCTCGTACCGGCCGCGTGTGACGATCCCGGCAAGCGAGCGTGGCTGGACCGTCAGTCCGGTCTCTTCTCGCAGCTCACGAACCACAGCGTCGGTCAGCGACTCACCCGCGAGCAGCCTGCCGCCTGGCAGCGACCATTTGCCGGTCGCCGGGGGATGGCCCCGCCGCACCAGCAGGATCCTGCCGGTGGCATCGTGGACGATGCCGCCAACACAACGGACCATGGATTGCTCACGAGGCATAGCCACAGAGAGTAGTTGTTCGGTAGCATATCCGTTGAGTGCTGCCCCAAGCGCGGGACTTTGCTCGGTTCTCAGCGCTCAGTGCGGTACAACGAATAGTGGTTAGCCCACAGGTACTACGGAGAGACGGGGTCTGATCGTCGTGGACGTGAAGAAGTTGGCCATCGTGGCCGGTACCTTACTCGTGCTGTTTTTCGTCATCACGCAGCCAGGAACTTCAGCCGCCCTCGTACAGAACATTCTCGGCATGCTCAGAGACGCAGCCGAGTCGCTGATCACATTCGTCAGCAACGTGTTCCAAGCCTAACGGTGTCGCATTGAGTCTCTTCGCGCCGCGCGATCCGGACGAGTATCTGCTCGATACCGAACGCCGTGTGATCAGGATCAGACGGCACTGGGCCACGCTGCTGTGGGACAGCTTCGAGACGGCTGCCCTGCTCGCCATCGCGGTGATGGTGTCGTATCTGCTGCCCCCATCGCTGTGGGTGCTGCAGAACGTGCTCTGGTACGCGGCGTTGCTGGTCATCCTGCGGTTCATCTGGATCGTGATGGAGTGGTGGGTCGAGACTCTCGTCGTCACCGACAAACGGTTCATCATGACCAAGGGCATTTTCACGACGAAAGTCTTGATGATGCCCATTAGCAAGGTCACCGACCTCACCTACAAGCGGACCGCTGCCGGCAGGATGCTGGGCTACGGCACCATCATCGTCGAGTCGGCCGGTCAGATCCAAGCTCTGAATCACATCGACTACTTGCCCAAACCGGAACAGTTCTACGACACCATCTCGGAACTGGTCTTCGGCGACAAGAAAGCCCAGGCCGAGCGGTTCTCGATGATCAAGGCGCAGCGGGCGGCGCGGGGTAAGCGTGCCGTGAAGTGATAGCACGGGACCGCATCAGCGACACTGGTCGTTGTGAGTCTTCGCATCGACCTGCATACGCACTCCACCGCGTCCGACGGCACCGACAGTCCGACAGCGCTGGTTGGTGCCGCCGCTGACGCCGGTCTCGACGTCCTCGCGATCACCGACCACGACACCACGGCGGGCTGGCGGGAGGCCAGCGCGGCGTTGCCTGTCGGCATGACGCTCGTGCCCGGCGCCGAGTTGTCCTGCGTGTCCGACAACGGCAGAGGCAGGCCGATCAGCGTGCACTTGCTCGCGTACCTGTTCGATCCGGACGCCGAGAGCGTCGTCGCGGAGCAAAGCAGACTCCGCGCGGAGCGGCGCAGCAGGCTGCGGTGGATGGCGGAGCGGATGGCCGAGGATGGCGTCCCCATCGATCCCGACGAACTGCTCGGCGCGCTGCCAGCCGACGCGCCGGCCGGACGTCCGCACCTGGCGCGGGCACTGGTGGACGCGGGCCTGGCGCGCAGCGTCGACGAGGCGTTCGCGACCTACCTCGGCAGCGGGCGGGGATACTACGTGCCGCGCGGCGACACGCCCGTGATGCGGGCAATCGACATGATCAACGACGCGGGCGGTGTCACCGTGCTCGCGCATCCGCTCGCGTACGAGCGCGGGCCGACGGTGAGCCTGTCGACCATCGCGGAGATGGCCGCGCACGGGCTCACCGGCATCGAGGTCGCCCACCCCAACCACGATCAGCCGACCCGTGAGAAGCTGCGGGCGCTCGCGGATGAGCTGGACCTGCTGCCCACCGGGTCCAGCGACTACCACGGCACGAACAAGGACATCCCGATCGGCGCGGAGACGACCGATCCCGACGTGTTCGTCGACCTGGTCTCGCGAGCGAGCGGCTGTGAGATCGTGGCGGGGGTGGCCGGGTGAGCGAGTACTTCGACGCCGGCGTCTTCCTGTCGGCGACGGTCACGTTGCTGGTCATCATGGATCCGACCGGCACGGTTCCGGTGTTCCTCAGCCTCACCGGGCGGCGTGCCCCGTCGGCACGGGCGAAGGCGGCCCGGCAGGCAGTGTTGGTGTCGTTGCTGGTCATCACGGTTTTCGCGGTAGCAGGCCAGGCGATCCTGACCTACCTCGGTATCGGTATTCCCGCACTGCAGGGCGCCGGCGGGCTGTTGCTGTTGCTGGTCGCGCTCGACCTGCTGACCGGACGGGAGAGCGCGACACCGGAGGCGGCAGAAGACGTCAACGTCGCGCTGGTGCCGCTCGGCACGCCGCTGCTCGCCGGGCCTGGCGCGATCGCGGCGACCATCGTGTTCGTGCGGGAGGCCAGTGGCGACATCGGCGCGTACCTCGCCATCGCGGCGGCGATCCTGCTGGTGCACCTGGCACTGTTCCTGTCCCTGCGGTACGCGAGCGTGGTGATCCGGCTGATCAAGGAAAGCGGCATCACGCTGGTCGCGAAGGTCGCGGGTCTGCTGCTCGCCGCGATCGCTGTGCAGCTTGTCGCCGATTCGGTGCGCGGGTTCATCGCGGGCGGCTAGAGTCGTCGGCGTGCCCGTGCCGGAGGCGTCACGGGGGCCGTTACGCTTGCGTGCCGAACCGGATGGGGGTGGAGCGGGGAATGGGTGCGATGACGGCCGAGCGGGAGTGGCCGATGTATGAGCCGCAGGGCGATGTCCGTGCGGGCGGGTTCTGGCGCGGCTTGGCTGGCGCCGTGTCCGCGGGGCTCATGCTGCTCGCTATCGCGTTGTTCGCGCTGACGGCGTTCGCGCCGGAGTTCGGTGTGCGTGGTCCTGGCGGCGTGGTCCTGGCGGGTCACGTCGTCGCCGCCGTCTTCGCCGTCGCCGCGGCGGTCCTGGCGGATCGGACACGGGGCCTGCTGGCCTTCATCGGCGTGGTCGGCGCGCTGACGATCGCCACGATCACGCTCTGGTGGTTCTGGCTGTCGTAGGACGTCGTAGCGGCGGCGCCGTCGTGCCGAGATGACGTGGATCTTGATGCGTTGTGGCGATCCGTATCGCCACAACGCATCAAGATCCACGTTGCGGTTGCCGAAGGCCATCGGCACACCGAGGGGCAGTGTGCCGATGGCCTTCGGTGATCACCAGCGGGAGAGGCAGTCGCGCAGCTTCGCCTTCACCTGCTGGCCCCGGTCGACGACGACCGGGATCTGCTCCAGCACCTGGCCGTCCTTCTCGCAGGTCAGCGTGTAGTTCTCGATCAGCTGCCTCGGCACGGTCTCCGATTCGGTCGCGTACAGCGAGCCGGTCACCGTGTAGCTCGGCGCCGTCGAGGCGTAGTTGATCACGCGGAACACGTAGGTGCCCTGCTGCGGCTGCTGCACCAGCGCCCGCTCTTTCTCGCCGACGAACTGACCGGACGAGGCGACCTGGGTGAGGCTGCCGTCGGCCTCGCGGTAGTAGACCTCGAGGTCCATGTCGTCCGGCGTCGCCCAGTCCAGCTTCACCTCAAGCAGGTCCACATCGGACTCCGTCACGGTGAACTCGTGGTCGACGTGCTCGGTCGGCGCCGGAGTGGTGCCCTCGAAGCTCTCCGAGCGCAGCGGCTCCTCGGCCAGCACCTCGTACTGCCTGTCCATCACGATCGGCCGCGTCGACGGGTTGACGTGCCATTCGAACTTGCCCTTCTCACCGACCCGCATCGTCGTCTCGATCGTGTCCGAAATGGACGACTCCCAGGTCGGCGTCGCGAACGACTTCGTCAGCCGCAGCGTCGCACCGGCCGGTGCCTTGCCCGCGATGACCGAGTGCGCCTGCGGGTCGATGGCGTTCTCCAGCGCGATCAGGAACGCCTCCCGATTGCCCTTGCCCTCGTGCTCGCCCGCGCCGACGTACTCGTCGACGACCTCAGGGTAGGGCGGGTGGAACTCGTGCTCACCGATCTCGAAGGTGTAGCCGAAGCCGCCGGTGGCGTTGTACGACCAGTCCTCCGTGGTGCCGGTGGTGTCGTAGAGCTCCCAGCCGTGGATGTTGCGGTAGCCGTTCTGCGCGGCCATCTTCGCGCCGAGCGCCTTCATGGCTTCCTCGTCGTGCGGCTGCCCGATCGGGTTGCCGTCCGGGCCGATGGTGTCCGGCTTGACGCCGTTGGGCCGCAGCACCAGGTTCGAGAACGTGTGGTTGGTGATCAGCGTGGTCACCTGCTTGCTGCTGACCATCTCGCGGATGTTCTGCGTTTCTGGCTCGGAGAACGGTGCCGGTCCCCGGTAGGTCGGCCCGAAGAACTCCGTGCCCGCACCAGGGCCACCCCACAGGCCGCCGTAGTTGCGGTTGGTGTCGATGCCGACGCCGAAGCCGCCGTTGCTCGTCGCCGCGGCACACTCGCCAGCCAGTGGCTCCTGGCCGTCGAGCATGCGGCAGTTCTTGCGCTTGTAGGCGTTGCCCGGCGTGCCGAGGATCGACACCAGTCCACCGTCGTCCAGCTCACGCAGGTCGAGCAGCAGGCCGTCGTTGATCGACTTCTCGAAGCCGTCCGGGTTGGTCACCGGGACGACCAGCACGCGGGCCTTGTCGAGCAGGTTGGTGATCCGCTGGTCGCTGCCGTAGTTGGTGACGAGGTCGTAGGCGAACTCCATGGTCAACTCGCCGGATGGCCATTCGCGCGCGTGATGCAGGCCCATGATGGCGAACACCGGCCTGCCGTCCTCCGCTTCGTGGACGTCGCGGCTGATCTCGATGCCGCGCACGGTCTTGCCCTCGAGTGAGGTGTGCGGCAGCTCGAATTCCTTGACGATGTCCGGCCGCATCTCGGCCAGCTTCGTCATGTCGGTGTTGTAATCGGCCAGTGTGCGATACGTCGTCCGGCCGCTCGGCAGCGGTGACTCCTCGGTCGACGCCGCGTACTCCTCGTTGATCTGATTGACTTCCGCGGTGCGCATCGCCAGGTCGGAAATGCGGACGTCCCAGGTCAGACCGGCTTCACGGAGCGCGTCCTCTTCCTCGGCGCTGTGCAGCACGACCTCGATGAAGTCGTGACCGGCGTGTTCGGTCAGGTCGAGCCCGAGGGTTTGCAGCAGTTCCTTGTCCGCGCGTGTCGGCGTGTCGACGGTGACGAGCTGCACCGGGAAGTCCGACGTCGTCGCGTGCGCAGGCGCCTGTCCGGTGTCAATCATCGTGACGGCGATGGCCGCCGCGGCCACCGCCGTCAGCGCGGCACGCACCGGTCTGGAAATTCCACCCATGGAGATCCCCTTCGTTTCTTCGCAGGTTATGCGGAAGCGTTCAGGACACCAACGACTCAAACATGAAATCGGATACGGAATTCGTCGTTGGGCGCCCGGTTCGCCAGACCCTCGGCTGCAGGAATGGTGCGAGGTAGCGAACCGGGCGCAGCGTGAACACTGTCAGCTCCGTCACATCGCGCGAAGCCGGGAAACTACGAAAGCCGATACGTATCTACCGCAGCGCAACCAGCGTCGCGCCGCGTTGCTCAAGCAGGACCGGACCCGCCGTGGCGAGGCGGGTAGGGCCGTCGTGATCGCCCCTTTCGACGAAGAGCGTCCGCTCCACTTCGCCGGACTTCTCGTCGATCACCGCGAGCCCGCCCCTGACCGGCAGCACTAGCTCACCGGCGAACATCGTTCCGGTGCCGGTGGTGCCGTGCAGCGTCCAACGCGGCCGCAGGTCGCCGGCGTCGAGCGCGATGGTGCTCGCGCCGGTGGACCAGTACAGGCCGCTGCCGGTGCGCGCGATTGGCTCGACGCGGCCCTCAGGGTCGCTGGTCAACGCGGCGGCGGGCAGGTCGAGCGCGTACTGGGCTGTCTTGTTGCCGTCGGCGTCGTAGACGGCGAGCTTCTTGGCGTCGCCGAACGCCACGGCGACGAGGTAGTCGCTCTCGGCGGACTCGTGCCGGTCGACGAGCGCGACCACCCTGGCGTTCTCGCTGTCCAGCAGCGTCGTGAAGAACACCTTGGGCTGATCGCTCTTGGTCTCGCCGTCCACGGTGTTGGTGGTGCCGAACACCGTGAGCCGGTCGGTGGCGTCGTCGTCGCAACGCTCGATCACGCCGATCTTGCCAGACGAGACGGCCACCGAGCCGTAGTCGCAGCCGGGCCGAGGCTGCCGACCAGGTTCGACTGGCGCTGGCACTTCGCCGTACTCCATGGTGCGGACCAGGTTCTGCGACCAGACGTTGAGCAGGTTCTTGCCGGTCGTGACGGCGTGCGAGCCATCATCGATCAGCTGGGTGCCCAGCTCGGCGTTGCCATTGCGCTGCGCGGTGCGCTCGCCGGTGCCCATATCGAGCTGGGTGACCTCGCTACACCAGTTACCGGCGGCGCTGTGCCTCGCGTACAGCGCCATCGCCGTCGACCACGCGTCTGACACCGTGCACAGCTCACGGTCGCGCTCGTAACGCCAGCGCTCCCGTCCGGTCAGCGGATCGCGCCCGATGACCGCGCCGCCATCGCCGGTCACGACGGACGCGCCGTCGGTGACCGGCCTCGGCGTCGCCGCGCTCGGCGCTCGCCAGACTTCCTCGAGGCCGTCCGGCACCTCGCTCGGCGCGGCCGGTGGGGTAGGGGCGCCGTCAGCCGTCTCGGCGTGGGTCGCCCTGCTGTCACTGGTGAGCCATATCAGCAGGCCGGCACCGACCACGGCGAGCGTGAGAATGACTGCGATGGCCCTGTCGCGGGTGCTCGTCCACGGTGAGCGCCGAGTCGGCTTGCTGCCCCCGTTCGGTGGCTCGTTCCTGCTGGCAGAACTCACCGCGTGCTCACTGGCTGCTGGTGTCGCTGGCCTTGGCGTTGCCCGCGCCGTTGGTGCTGCGACCGCGCCCGCGACCGCCGCGTGTCCTGCGCCGCCTGTTGCCGCGCTGACCATCGGCCGAGCCGTGGCTGGGGCCTTCCTGCTTCGGGCCAGAGCTGTTCTGCGTGCTCGTCGACGTCGACTCGCCGGACGACGTCGACCGCGCCCCACTCCGCGTGCGCTTGCGCGGCGTGCGCTGCTGCGAGGACCGGGACTGCGACGAACTGGACTTGCGCTTGCCGCCGAAGTCCTCTTCCTGCTCCGCGGCGAGGCCAGCGCGCTTACGCTCCGACAGCGGCAGCCTGCCGGTCGCGTCCTGGGGGATGCCCAGGTCCGCGAACAGGTGCGGCGATGTCGAGTATGTCTCTGGCGGCTCGTCGGCGCCGAGGTTCAGCGCGTCCGAGATCAGCTTCCACCGCGGCGTCTCGTCCCAGTCCACCAGCGTGATCGCGACACCGGTCTTACCCGCGCGGCCGGTGCGGCCGATCCGGTGCACGTAGGTCTTCTCATCGTCCGGCGTCTGGTAGTTGATGACGTGCGTGACGTCGGTGACGTCGATACCGCGCGCCGCGACGTCGGTGGCGACGAGAACGTCGATCTTGGCTGACCGGAACGCCCGCAACGCCTGCTCCCGCGCGCCCTGGCCGAGGTCGCCGTGCACCGCGCCAGCGGCGAAACCGCGTTCGGTGAGGTCGTCGGCCACCTTCTGCGCGGTGCGCTTGGTGCGGGTGAAGATCATCGTCCTGCCTCGGCCCTCGGCCTGCAGTGCCCGCGCGACCATCTCCGCCTTGTCGAGCGCGTGCGCGCGGTAGACGAACTGCGCGGTCCGCTCGTGGATCGCGGTGTCGTCGACCTGCTCGGCGCGGATGTGCGTCGGCTGGTGCAGGAACGTCCTCGCCAGCGTGAGGATCGGGCCGGGCATGGTCGCCGAGAACAGCATGGTCTGCCGCCGCTCGGGCACCATCCGCAGGATGCGCTCGATGTCGGGCAGGAAGCCGAGGTCGAGCATCTCGTCGGCCTCGTCGAGCACCAGAGCGTTGATCTTGCCCAGCACGAGATGGCGCTGTTCGGCGAGGTCGAGCAGCCTGCCAGGGGTGCCGATCACCAGGTCGACGCCGGTGCGCAGCGCCTCGATCTGCGGCTCGTACGGCCTGCCGCCGTAGATGGAGAGCGTGCGCACACCAAGGTGCTTGCCCGCGTCGTGCAGGTCGTGGGTGACCTGCAGGCACAGCTCGCGGGTCGGCACGACCACGAGCGCCTGCGGCGTGCCATCACCCGGAAGGGTGAGCCGCTGCAGTATCGGGACGCCGAAGCCGAGCGTCTTGCCGGTACCGGTGCGGGCCTGGCCGATGATGTCCTCGCCCTTGAGGGCGAGCGGCAGCGTCATCTCCTGGATCGCGAAGGTGCGCTCGATGCCCGCTTCGTTGATGGAACGCACGATCTCCGGACGGATGTCGAAGTCGGTGAAGAGCGGCGCCTCCGGCTTGACCGGGGCGCCTGCCTGCAGCGGGTGCGACGGGTCGGTGTCGGGAACCCCTGCTTCGCTATGTTCGAGTGTCACCGGATCTAGTGCGTCGTCGTGGTTGGTCTCGGTTGTCAGCGTGATCGCCTCTCTCATCCAGCGCGCACAGTCGATGTTGTGGGGAACCGCACTGGGATCCAAGGTGTGCGCGCACACTTCCTCGCACCAGCCTCCACGCGGAGCGCGCCCGTGGAAACACGGTCAGCCGGGTTCAAAGTCTTAGATGCGTGATTCGGTTCCCGGCCGGGTGGAATCGTTGCCGTCGAAACTTGGCCGATGCGCACCCTGCGACCATCTCGCGGAGGCGATGCGATGGTCATCACTACGTAGTCTACCTGGTGCGGTTCCGCTGTCAGCGATTCGGTGAGGTAGCGCATCTTCTTCTGACCTGACGCGCAGGCCATGCACATGATGAGCGACGACACCCTAAAGTGGTAGAGGTGGGTGACGTGCGCGAAGTCAGCAGTCAGGAATCGGTGAGCGCGGGGGTCGTTGATCTGCTCGGCGTGCTCGCTTATGGCGAGTTGTCGGCATTCGACCGGATGGCGGAGGACGCGCGAACCGCGCCGACGCTGGCTGGCAGGGCCGCGCTCGCGTCGATGGCAGCCGCCGAGATCGGCCACTACACGATGCTGGAGCGGCATCTCGCTGAGCGCGGGGTCGACGTCGAGGACGCGATGGCGCCGTTCATGAGCCACATCGACGCCTTCCACGCGTCGACGGCGCCGAAGTCATGGCTGGAGTCGCTGGTCAAGGCGTATGTGGGGGATGGGCTCGCGGCCGATCTTTACCGGGAGGTCGCCACCTGGCTGGACGAGCCGACCAGGGAGTTGGTGCTCGCGGTGTTGTCGGACACCGGGCACTCGGCGTTCGCGGAGCGCGAAGTCGCGCAGGCCATCGCGGCGGATTCGACGGTCAGGGACCGGCTCGCGTTGTGGGGTCGCAGGCTGCTCGGCGAGGCGCTGACTCAGGCACAGTACGTCGTCGCCGAGCGAGATGGCCTCGCGGAGTTGATCGTGACCGGCACGGGTGACCTCTCGGGAATCGCCGGCCTGCTCCGGCGGTTGCAACAGAAGCAGCACAAGCGGATGCAGGCGCTCGGGTTGGGGTAACCGCCGAACGACGGGCCCGGCAAGCACGCCGCGGCTATCGGGGTGGGATAGCCTTGCGGCGAGAAGGAACCAATCGCGAACCAGGAGGACGCGCGTGGAGATCAAGATCGGCATTCAGGAGACTCCCCGCGAGCTCGTCGTGTCGAGTAGTCAGACGCCGGACGAGGTGGATGCGTTGATCTCGAAGGCGCTCGACTCCGACGACGGCCTCCTCCGGCTGACCGACGACAAGGGCCGCAGGTACCTGGTGCCCTCCGGTCGGATCGCCTACGTCGAGATCGCGCCGTCCGACGCGCGCAAGGTCGGCTTCGCCAGCTAGACGTCTGTTTGCCACGGGGCCTGGCGCGCTGAATGGTGCGCCAAGCCCCGCGGGCGTGTCTGGGGCCGTTCGCGCTGCCTTGTCGTGACGGTCGTGTGCGGGGAGCCGCTCAGGCGCCCTCGCCGGTTGCCTTGCGCTCGGCCTCGCTCCAGACGTTGCGCATGCGCACCACCTTGTTGATCTCCAGCGGCTTGTTCGGCTCGACCACGACGCCCTTCTGCCGCAGGATGCCGTCGATCGCGCCCCAAATGATCTCGGTGGTGTACTCCACGATGCTGTCGCGGCCCATGGACCGGCGGTCAAGCCACCATGCGCCGATGTTCTGCACCAGGCCGACGACGCCGTGCGCCCACGGCTCCGCTGCCCCGGAGTCCAGTCCGAACGCCCGCATGTAGTCGCCGAGGACGGCGGTGACCGACGTCGCGATCATCTCCTTGTCCTCATGCACGATGTCGGAGTCCGGCAGCCGGTCGCCGGAGTGGCTGGGGTGCACCAGCAGCCGGTAGAGGTTCGGGTATTCGTCGATCGTGGTGAAGAAGGCGTTGATGACGCTGCGGATCCTCGGCACCGGCGCCAACTCGTCGTTCAGCGCGGGCATCAGCCGGTTGAAAAGGATCTTCGTGCCGTACTGCCCGAGTGCGAGATGTAGGTCAGCCTTATCGGTGAAGTGTCGGTAGAGCACCGGCTTTGTGACGCCCGCCTCAGCGGCGACATCCTCCATGCCGAAGTCGGTCCCGTGTTTGTCGAGCGCACGCAGCGCAGCCTCGACGAATTCCGCGCGGCGCGCGATGCGGTGCTGCTTCCACCGGTCACGACGGGCGTCGCCGGTGCTTGCAGGCTGCTTGCTGCTGCTCTTGACACGGTCGGGCATGGACTTCATGCTACCAATTGGTAACCGTTACCATCGGTTACAGGTTGAGGATCGACGAAAACGGTGGTGCACGTGAGCATCATTGAGCAGCGCGGCTCGATGGGATCGACGGTATCCGAACGACAGGACATGGTGACTGCTGATACTGGCAGCGGCGACCGGTTCGTGACAAGTGACGGCACAGCCCTGCACGTCAGGGACACTGGCCCGGCGGACGCCCCTGCCACCGTGCTGTTCGTGCACGGCTGGACTCAGGACAGCACCTGCTGGGACATCGCGGCCGCCGCGATGCCGGACGACGTGCGGGTGGTTCGCTACGACCACCGAGGTCACGGCGGCTCAGCGCCAGCCCGCTCCGGTACCCGGACGCTGGAGCAACTCGCCGATGACCTCGCCGAGGTCATCGATGGCGTCGTACCGACGGGCCGGATCGTGCTCGTCGGGCACTCCATGGGCGGCATGACGCTGATGGCGCTCGCCGAGCGGCACCCGTCGCTGGTGGAGTCGCGGATCGCGGGCATCGCGTTCGTCGCGACGTCGTCCGGCGATATGCACCGCATCAGCCTCGGCCTCAAGGGTGCGCTCGGTCGGTCGGTGCCGCGCGTCGAACCGGTGCTGCGCTCGTTGCTCGAACGCCGTAAGAAGGGCACCCTCCCCGGTAACCCCCGGCTACTCACCCCGGCCGCGCGCTGGCTGGTGTTCGGCAAGAAGGCACGGCGCGAGCACGTCATCGAGACCGTGCGGCAGTCGCTCGGCGCGCACCCGGCCAGCATCGGCGGGTTCATGGACGCGATCTTCGCCCACGACCGGCGCGTCGCCCTCGGCGCGCTGCGGAACAAGCCGACCGTGGTGCTCGTTGGTGACCGGGACCGGCTCTGCCCCGTCGCACACGCCAAGGTGATCGCGGACGAGTTGCCCGCGACTGACTTCGTGCTTTACCCGGGCGCGGGCCACATGCTGATGTACGAACGCTCAGTCGAGGTCAACGCGAGGATACTTTCGTTGCTGTACAGGGCGATTCCCACGCGCTGACGCGCTGGGTAAGGCTACCCTCGGTCCGCATCAGGTACCGGGGGTAGTTCTCATGCTGCCGCAGGGGACGCTAGTGGCCCCGGACAGTCGAAAACAGCGACGCTCAGACGAGGGGAAACCATGCTCAAACACACCGAGGACTGCTCGCAGGTCCGAGGCATGGACATTGTTGCCATCTTCGCTGCCCTGACGCTGGTGCTGACGGGGTGCGGCACGGCCGATTCCGGCGACGAGAACGCCGCGGACGCCGCCACGACGTCGACCGCCCCACACGCCAGCGAGGACGCTGAGGGCGCGGGTGACTCAGCAGAGACCGGCTCTGACGCGGTGAGCTTCACCGTCGAAGGTGGCGAGCGGGTGGCTGGCCCCGAGCGGATCGAGGTCGCCGTCGGCGAGACGGTCGCCATCGACGTCACCTCGGACACCGCCGATGAACTGCACGTCCACGGCTACAACAAGACGGTCGCCCTGACGCCGGGCGAACCCGCGACGCTGGAGTTCGAGGCCGGTATCGCGGGTGTGTGGGAGATCGAGCTGCACGACAGCGGCAACCTGCTCACCGAGCTCAGGGTGACGCCGTGACGAGCGAGGCGATCCTCGCGCATGGCCTCGGCGGCAGGGCCGACCTGCCGGTGCCGACGTGGCTGGCGCTGTTCGCCGGTGTCCTCGCGGTGCTGGTGTCGTTTTTCGCGCTGGCGGCGCTCTGGACGGAGCCGAAGCTGCGCGGGTCGCGGGCCGGTACGCCGCTGCCAGCGGGTATCGCCCGCGTTGTCGACGCGCGGGCCACCCGCGTCCTGCTCCAGCTCATCGGCGTGCTGTTGCTCGCGCTGTTGCTGGCGACCGCATGGTTCGGTACAGACAGCTCGGCCTCCAACCCCGCCGCGACCTGGTTCTACGTGTGGTTCTGGGTGGCGCTGGTGCCGCTGTCGCTGGCACTTGGCCCAATCTGGCGGCGGCTCAATCCACTGCGCACGCTGGCCGCGGGTCTGCGTGCGCTGCCCCCATTGCGGGATGGCGGACGCTGGCGGCGCGCGCTGCCGGAGCGGGTCGGCTACTGGCCCGCCACGGTCGGGCTGCTGGCGTTCTTGTGGCTTGAGCTCGTCTATGGCGAGTCGGACTCGCCGCGCGCTATCGCCGTGTTCGTCACCGCCTACGTGCTGGTGCACGTCGCGGCAGGGTCGGTGTTCGGTCGCAAGTGGTTCGACCACGGCGAGTCGTTCGAAGTCTATTTCGGGCTGATCGCGGCGCTGTCGCCGTTCGGGCGGCGCGACGACGGCGCACTGGTCGTGCGCAACCCGCTTGACGGGCTGTTGACGATCCAGCGCTCGGAGGGACTGACGCCGGTAGTGCTTGTCGTGCTCGGCTCGACGGCGTTCGACGGGCTCACCCGGTTGCCGCTGTGGGGCGACGTCACCGAGGGCTCGAAAGGCGTCATGCTGGCGCTGCTCGGCACGGCTGGGCTGGCCGGTGCGATCATCGCGATCGCGGGCATCTACACCGGCGGCATCTGGTTGACACGACCGTACCTGCGTAGGAACTCCGACGGGCAGGCATTCGAGCCGTACAGCGCGTTCGCGCACTCGCTCGTGCCGATCATGATCGGCTACACCGTCGCGCATTACTTCTCGTTCGCCGTGTTCCAGGGCCAGGCGGGACTGTTGCTCGCGTCGGACCCGTTCGGGCTCGGCTGGGATCTGTTCGGCACGGCTGAGGCCAGCATCGACTACACCGTCGTTGGTGCGGCCACCATCGCGTTCGTGCAGGTCGCGGGCATCGTGGTCGGTCACATTCTCGGCGTGACGTCGGCGCACGACAGGGCGATCGGCGTGTTACGACCGAAATATGTGAAGGTGGGACAGTACCCGATGCTCGCAGTGATGGTCGCCTACACCGCAACGGGTATCGCCCTCGTCGCGGGAGTGTGAGCGAAATGGCGCCGGCAGAGACGACGACACAGACCCTGGCAGAGCGCGTCATCCTGATGCATCAGGGCGGCTGGGACGAGATCGTGCTCGTACTCGGCCCGCTGATCATCATCGGCGTGTTGATCGTCGTCGCGCGCAAGCAGGCGCCACCCGATGATGAGGACGAGGACCAGGACGACGTGCAGGGCGACGCCGACGCCGGGACCAGGCGGGAAGGCCGCGAGAAGCCCGGCGAGTAGCCGTCACGGCTGCAGCGGGAACCCCGCGCCGATGCCGCGCCACGCCAGGGTCGCTATCAACGAGACGGCGTCGTCGCGGCTGATCGAGTTGTGGTTGTCCAGCCAGTACCGCGCGCTTACTTGGCTCAGCCCGACGAGTCCGGACGCGAGTAGCCGCGCCTTGTCCTCGCTCAGGCCCGCGTCCGAGGTGATGGTCTTCGTGATGGCGTCGACCGGGGCCTCGGTCGCGCGGTCGACGGCGGCCTGTACCGCTGGCTCGCCCCGCAGGTCCGACTCGAACACCATCCGGTACGCGCCGGTCTCGCTGTTGACGAAGTCGTAGAACGCGCCGACGGCGTTCTTCACCCGCTGCTTGTTATCCGTTGTGGACGAGAGGGCTTCCTTGACCGCGACGATCAGCTCATCGACGTGGACGTCGAGCAACGCGCTGTAGAGGTCGAGCTTGCCTGGGAAGTGCTGGTAGAGGACGGGTTTGGAGACACCGGCGCGCTCGGCGATCTCGTCCATCGCCGTGGCGTGGTAGCCGTTGGCGGCGAAGACGTCCTGTGCGACGGCGAGCAGTTGCTCGCGTCGCTTGCGCTTGGGCAGCCGGACGCCTCGACCCAGCTGCCGGAGCCTGCTCGCTGCTGGCAGCCTCGCCGCTTCGGTCATGCTTCCTCCTGTGTAGCTTGTAGGCCCCCGTCAGGCCAGTCACGGCCGCGTAATGTGCGCGGTCGCGTGTGGTTGAGACTACCCGCCGGTAATACCGGGTTGGCAAGCCTTGGCTTCGTGTGCCCTTCCACGAGCGCGTGGCCGGGCCCGGCATGGGCGTCGTGGGGCTCGGTGGGTCATGCTTGATACGTGACGCCAGCAGGTACCCACTCACCCGAGCCGCCCGGAGACGACGTCGGCACGTTCAGCGCCGAGTTGCCGCCGCTGGACCGCACACTACCGCCGTGGCCTGGCGACTATGAAGAGGCAAGCGGGGTGCGGCTGCACGTCCGCCGCACCGAGCCCGCGTCGTCGCGGAACGGCGCTGACACCGCGGTCTATGTGCACGGCCTTGGCGGCTCATCGACGAACTGGACCGACCTGGGTGCACTGCTCGCACCGTGGGGCAGCGGTATCGCCGTCGACTTGCCGGGGTTCGGCTTCTCCGAGCCGGAGCCTGACTTCGACTTCACGCTCGCCGCGCACACCGACCAGCTCGCCCGTTACATCGAGGGCCTCGGTACCGGGCCAGTACATCTGCTCGGCAACTCCATGGGCGGCGCGATCACGGCGTTGCTCGCGGGCAGCAGGCCGGAGCTGGTCAAGACGCTGACGCTGATCTCGCCAGCGGTTCCTGACCTGCGGCCGCTGCCGTCGCGGCTGTCCGATCCCCGGATGGCGCTGGCGTATCTGCCAGTCGTCGGACGCACCGCCCGCAAGCAGCTCGCCGCCCTGACACCACGAGAACGTGCCGAGCGGGTGATCGAGCTGTGCTTCGCCGACCCGTCGTCGTTCCCCGAGTCCCGGCTGGCCGAGCTCGCTGAGGAACACGGCTCGCGGCTGCATCTGCCCTGGGCGATGACCGCGATGAGCCGTAGCACCGCGGACATCTTCCGTGTTTGGCTGGCGCGCGGACCGAGTTCGATCTGGTCGGCGCTGCGTGCGGTGACCGCGCCGTCGCTCGTGGTGTGGGGCGACAAGGACAAGGTGATCTCGGCACGTAAGGCGCAGCGCACCGCGAGGATGTTGCGCAACGGCACGTTGCTGATGCTGCCGGAAGTGGGTCACGTCGCTCAGATGGAGCGGCCCACGGCAGTGGCACAGGCGGTTCTGGAGCTGTGGCGGTCGGCGGGCACTGGCGGTTCGTGATCGCGCTGGGCCATCTGAGTGAGCGCCTACTCTCGCCTGGTCCAGCCTGTCGGTGACCGTGGCGAGGTCGGATGTGGCACGCTTGGTGCGTGGACCAGCGGACAGGACGAGCGCGACGCGAGCGAGTGCGTCACCCTGCTCGTACCGCTACCACTGGCCTTGGCAGGGGTGATGGCCCAGGGCCGGTTCCGTCAAGGGAACGGCTGATGCCGCCGCCCGGTATGTCGCCTCCCGAAAGGCCACCGCCTCCCCGGCGCAGCGCCGAACCGTTGCGGGCGTCGTGGCGGCCGAATACCGGTGAGCAGCCCGCCGCGCCGCCACCGCAGAAGGCAAAGTCGTTGCCGCGCAGGATTATCGGCACCTACGGCTGGCGGATCTATGCCTTACCCATACTGCTCGTGCTGACCGTGATCGTCGTGTTCGACCTCAGCGGTGGCAGCCCGGCCGATGAGGGGGTCAGGGCGGGGGCCACCGTCCCGCAGGAACCCGAGGTCGGCGGCAGGGCGATGGAACCGCCCATCGTGACTGAGAACCCTGTCGATCCGATCCAGCTCGACATTCCCACCGCGAAGCTGCCCAAGGGCGGCGGCTTCACCAAGAGCGGTAAGGGCACCTGGCACGTCATCCCAGGAAAGAGCAAGCGAGTCGGCTCCGGTGGCAGGCTGTACAAGTACGTCATCGAAGTGGAGGACGGCATCAACCCGGGCAGCTACGGCGGCGACCAGGCGTTCGCGAAGACCGTCGAGGCGACGCTGTCCGACCCGAGGAGCTGGACCTTCGACGGCACGGTGTCGTTCCAGCGAATCAACGATCCCGCCGCGGCCGACTTCGCCGTCAGCCTCACCACACCAGAGACCAACCACGGCCCCGACGTCTGCGGCTACACCATCAAGTTCGAGGCGTCCTGCTGGCGCAGCGACATCGGCAAGGTCGTCATCAACCTGGCACGCTGGGTACGTGGCGCGAAGGCGTTCAACGGCGACTTGGGGCTGTACCGGCAGTATGCGATCAACCACGAGGTTGGGCACGCGCTCGGCATCGGTCACGTCGGCTGTGCCAAGGACGGCGCGCTCGCGCCGGTGATGATGCAGCAGACGTTCGGCGTGTCCAACGACTACGTCGCCAAGCTCAACCGCACCGACCACGCGTCGGTGCCACGGGACGGCAAGGTGTGCAAGCCCAATGCCTGGCCGAACCCCCAGCCGTAGCACGCGGGGGCCCTGCTGTGGTCGTCCAACATGTGGACATGACCACCATGATGTGGACTACGCGGGGCTGACGTAGAACGATGGAAGAGACCGAGCCGCACCTGCGTTGACACCAGTCGTGACGTGATTTGAGCGTCGCCCACGGTGCGTAGATGGAGGAACGCCACAATGTCAGACACACGAGGCGGGGCACTGCCGCCGCTCGTTGCGCCCGCCGACGAACTCACCAAGGATGAGGTCGCTCGGTACAGCAGGCACTTGATCATCCCGGACGTCGGGGTCGAGGGGCAGAAGCGGCTGAAGAACGCCAAGGTCCTCGTGATCGGCGCGGGCGGCCTCGGCAGCCCCGCGCTGCTCTACCTCGCCGCGGCGGGGGTGGGCACCCTCGGCACCATCGACTTCGACATCGTCGACGAGTCGAACCTGCAGCGCCAGATCATCCACGGCCAGTCCGACATCGGTAAGCCGAAGGCGCAGTCGGCCAAGGAGTCGGTCGCCGAGGTCAACCCGTTCGTCAACGTCGTCGTGCACCAGGAACAGCTCAGCAACGACAACGCGCTGGACATCTTCCGGGACTACGACCTCATCCTGGACGGCACGGACAACTTCGCCACTCGGTACCTGGTCAACGACGCCGCCGTGATCCTCGGCAAGCCGTACGTATGGGGCTCGATCTTCCGGTTCGAAGGCCAGGTCAGCGTGTTCTGGGAGGACGCGCCGGACGGCCGTGGCCTGAACTACCGCGACCTCTACCCCGAGCCGCCGCCTCCTGGCATGGTGCCGTCGTGCGCCGAGGGTGGCGTGCTCGGCGTGCTGTGCGCGTCGATCGGCTCGATCATGGTCAACGAGGCGATCAAGCTCATCACCGGTATCGGTGAGCCGCTGCTCGGCCGTCTGATCAGCTACGACGCGCTCGAGATGCGCTACCGCGAGGTCAAGATCCGCAAGGACCCGGAGACGCCGAAGATCACCGAGCTGATCGACTACGACTCGTTCTGCGGCGTGGTCAGCGACGAGGCGTCCGAGGCGGCTGCCGACGCGACGATCACCCCGGACGAGCTCAAGGCGATGTTCGACGCGGGCAAGAGCTTCCAGCTCATCGACGTCCGGGAGCCGCACGAGTACGAGATCGTCAAGATCGAGGGCGCGAAGCTGATCCCGAAGGACCGGATTCTCTCCGGTGAGGCGCTGTCCGAGCTGCCGCAGGACAAGCCGATCGTGCTGCACTGCAAGTCCGGTGCGCGTTCGGCGGAGGCGCTCGCGGCACTGCACAAGGCGGGCTTCTCCGACGCCACTCACCTCGGCGGCGGCGTCCTCGCCTGGGCGAACCAGGTGGACCCAAGTCTGCCGACGTACTGAGGTGGTGAAGGGCGTCTTCGCTGTGGTGTGGAGACGCCCTTCACGACACCCCATTCCTGCATCACCGGTTTGACGGTAATCTCCGCGTGTGTCCACTATCGTGGAGTGTCCGCCCGGCCGGGTGTGCTCGGCGTTCGGCGTCGACGAGGGAGAGCTGGAGCCGTTTTGCGGGCTGGGGTGGCGTACCGGCAAGCTGACGCTGCTGCCCGTCACCGACTCCGAGCAGGCGTTGTGGCTCGCCAAGTCGTTGGACGACGTCAGCCTGCCTGACCTGCGGATCGCACGCCCCGCGCGCGCCACGGACGGGCGTCAGGTGGTCGGTGGCTGGATGGCGTTGCGCGCACTCGACGGCGAACCAGCTGGCACTGAAGCGTCCACAGTGGATGACCTTGTGCTGGTGTCGGTCAAACTGCACCAGGCGCTGGAGCACCTGCCGCGACCGCACTTCATCAGTAAACGTGACGACGTCCTCGCCCGCGCCGACCGGATGGCATGGGGCGAGGATGAGGTCGACCTCGACGATTCCAGCTGTACTCGCTGGTTCGACCTGCTACTCGGCGCGGCCAAACCCGTCTTGCTGAAAGACCAGGTGGTGCACGCCAGTCTGTACCGCAGCGTGCTGTTCTACACCGACGCCGCGCCCGCCGTCGTGGACTTCCGTCCGTTCTTCCGCCCGCCAGAGTGGTCCGCCGCATTGGTCGTCGTGGACGCCATCGCCGACGGCACCGCGGACATCGACGTCATGGAGCGGTGGGAGCACATCCCCGCGTGGCGGCAGATGCTGCTGCGCGCGGTGCTGTTCCGGCTCGCGGCGGGCGCGCTCGATCCGGGCGCCGACGAACAAACGCTGGAAAAGCTGCGGCACGCGGCGAGCACGGTCAGCCGGTACGTCTGAGCGTGGCGTGCCTCACCGGACGGGCCGCTCACCTCGGCATACGTGCGCTGTGTGCGCACAATGTCAAACGCATGAAACATCGCTGCACCTGCCGGTAACAACGCCTTCCTACCGTCAATGGACGGCGAACGGAGGTAACCGGTGACAGCGACAGCCGCAGCGGCCGCAGCGACGACCACCGGCGCGGCGACGCACTGCCCCTATTGCGCGCTGCAGTGCGGCATGAGGGTGACGCCCGCCGAGCACGGCGCCACCATCGAATCCCGGCAGTTCCCCACCAACGGCGGCGGCATGTGCCAGAAGGGCTGGACGTCCGGGGCCCTGCTGACGTCGCCCGCACGGCTGACGGCGCCGCTAATCCGTGTCGACGGCGAGCTGACCCCCGCGACGTGGGACGACGCCCTCGACGTCATCGCCACCCGGCTGCGTGACATTCGCGAGCGACGCGGCGCGGACGCCGTCGGGCTGTTCGGCGGCGGCGGTCTCACGAACGAGAAGTGCTACGCGCTCGGCAAGTTCGCGCGGGTGGCGCTTCAGACCTCGCAGATCGACTACAACGGCCGGTTTTGCATGTCGTCGGCCGCTGCGGCGGGCATCAAGGCGTTCGGCATGGATCGGGGGATGCCGTTCCCGGTCACCGACCTCGCCGAGGCGGACGCGATCCTGCTGGTCGGGTCCAACCCGGCGGAGACGATGCCGCCGTTCGTGCAGCACTTACCGTCAGACGGGCTGATCGCCGTCGACCCGCGCCGCACGCCGACAGCCGAGCGCGCTGAGCTGCACCTGCAACCCGCGCCCGGCACCGACATGGCGCTCGCGCTCGGCATCCTGCACGCCGTCGTCGCCGATGGCCACCTCGATCAGGCATACGTCGACAGCCGTACGGCCGGCTTTTCGGAGACGTGGCGTGTGGTCGCGAGCTGGTGGCCCGAACGAGTGGAGCGCGTCACCGGTGTTGCCGCCGGCGACCAGCGCAAGGTCGCCGCGACCCTGGCTGCCGCGAACAACGCGTACGTGCTCACCGCGCGCGGGACCGAGCAACACGCCAACGGCGTGGACACCGTCAGCGCGTGGATCAACCTGGCGCTTGCGCTGGGCTTGCCTGGTCGTCGCGGCTCCGGGTACGGCTGCCTTACCGGCCAGGGCAACGGCCAAGGTGGACGGGAGCACGGCCAGAAGGCCGACCAGCTACCCGGCTACCGCAAGCTGGATGACCCTGCCGCCCGTGAGTACGTCGCGAGCGTGTGGGGCGTCGACCCCGACTCGCTGCCGGGGCCAGGACGGTCGGCGTACGAACTGCTCGACGTCCTCGGCACCGACGATGGTCCGCAGGCACTGCTGGTGTTCGGTAGTAACCCGGCGGTGTCTGCCCCCCGAGCGGGCCATGTCACCGAACGGCTGGCGTCGCTGGATTTCCTTGTCGTCGCGGACATCGTGCTGTCGGAGACCGCTGCCATGGCCGACGTCGTGCTGCCGGTAACGCAGTGGGCGGAGGAATCCGGCACCATGACCAACCTCGAAGGCCGGATTCTGCTGCGCAGCAAGGCCCTCGATCCGCCACACGGCGTGCGGAGCGACCTCGACGTCTTGCACGGCCTCGCGGTCCGGCTCGGTCAGCCGTCCGAGCGATTCCCGGCTGACCCGGAAGCGGTATTCACCGAACTGCGTGAGGCATCGCGTGGCGGCATCGCGGACTACTCCGGCGTCACGTACCAGCGGCTCCGCGACGGCGAGGCGTTGCACTGGCCGGTGCCGAGCGTGTCCGATGGTCCCTTGGCGGCAGGAGAAACGACGATCGACGTCCCTGCGGAAACCCACCCCGGCACGCCCCGGCCGTTCCTGGACCGCTTCCACCACCCGGACGGCCGAGCCAGGTTCAGCCCGGTGATGTACCACGGCGCTGCGGAGCCGGTCGACGCCGACTACCCGCTGATCGCCACTACCGGGCGACTGCTCGCGCAGTACCAGTCCGGCGCGCAGACCCGTGCCATCGACGAACTTAGCTCCGTTGAACCGGAGGTGTTCGTTGAGATGCACCCGGACACCGCCGAACGTCACGACCTCGCGGCGGGCGATACCGCCCGCGTCGTCTCCCGGCGGGGTGAGGTTGAGGCACCCGTCCGGCTGACGTCGACGGCACGGCAGGACACCGTGTTCCTGCCGTTCCACTTCCCCGGCGCGCAACGCGCCAACTTGCTGACCAATCCCGCGCTCGACCCCGTGAGCCGCATGCCCGAGTTCAAGGTGTGTGCCGTGCGGGTCGAATCCGCCGAGAGGAGCGGTGCCCATGTCGACAGGTGACCATGCAGGCCCGCGCCGGGTCGTGATCGTGGGGTACGGCATGGCGGGCGCTCGGCTCGCCGAGGACCTGCGTGCCCGCGACCCGCGTGGCCAGCGGGTGAGTGTGACCGTCGTCGGCGGCGAGTCGCACCACGCCTACAACCGGATTCTGCTGTCCAACGTCGTCGCGGGCACGATGTCGCAGCGCAGCGTGCACCTGCACGATGAGTCGTGGGCCGAGCTCAACGATGTCGACCTGCGCACAGGTACCGCCGTCACCGCCATCGATAGGGATACCCGCACCGTCGCGCTCGATGACGGCACTCAGGTGGGTTATGACGCGCTGGTGCTCGCTACTGGCAGCCGCGCGTGGATTCCCCCGACCGAGGGGCTGTTGGACGATGACGGCGAACTTGCGGAGGGCGTCGTGCCGTTCCGCACCCTTGATGACTGCGAGCGAATCCTCGCGCACGCGCGGGCGGGTGCGCCGGTCGTCGTGATCGGCGGGGGCGTTCTCGGGCTGGAGGCTGCGCGGGGGCTCGCCGGTCAGGGAAGCAACGTGACCGTGGTGCACCCGGTTGGCCACCTGATGGAGCGACAGCTCGACCCTGGCGCGGGTGGCGTGCTCGCCACGGCGCTCACAGAGCATGGCATCGAGTTCGCGCTCGGCAAGCTGGCGACGCGGTACGTGCCTGGCGACGGGCTCAAGCTGGACGACGGTAGCCACCTGCCCGCTGACCTGGTCGTCGTCTCGGCAGGGGTGCGGCCGGAGACCGGGCTGGCCGAGTCTGCTGGGCTGAGCGTGGACCGGGGCATCGTCGTTGACGATTCGCTGCGCACCAACGACCAGCGCATCTACGCGATCGGCGACGTCGCGCAGCATCCCGGCGCGCCGACCGGCTTGGTGCAGCCCGCGTGGGAGCAGTCGAGTGTGGTCGCGGATCTGCTCGCGGGTGCTGACACGTCGTCACGCTACCGGGGTACATCGGTGGTCACCCGGTTGAAGGCACGTGGCATCGACCTCTCGGCGCTTGGCGACGTCCACGCCGAGACGGACTCGTCCGACGACGAGGTCGTGTGCCTGACGGATCCGAAGCGTGGCCGCTATGCCAAGCTCGTGCTGCGCGACGACAGGGTGCGCGGCGCGATCCTGCTCGGCTTTCCCGACGCCGCGGCCACGGTGGCGCACCACTTCGACAACGGCACGCCCGCGCCCAGCGATCGGCTGGCGTTTTTGCTGGGCAGGGCATTGCCAGTCGAGGCGGCGCCCGCTGAGAACCCGGCGACGATGCCCGGCTCGGTCACGGTCTGCAAATGCAACAACGTCACTAAGTCGTCGCTGGTCGACGCATGGCGCTCGGGTTCACGCAGCACGGCTGACCTTGCCGGTGCCACGCGCGCGACGACGGGGTGTGGCGGGTGCCGCGATGTTGTTGACGGCATCGCGACCTGGCTCGCCAGTACGGATTAGGCCGCCAGCGGAACCAGTCGCGCGGTAACGATGTCGGAATGGCCGGTGCCAGGCGTGTGGAGTTCGCTGGATCACGCCCGTAGCACCTGCGGTGTCCGTTACCGTAGTCAACCGGAGGCAGCCGGTAGCGAACTGGAGGACGAGGGGCGATGGCGGACGACTGGCAAGAGAGCGCCGATGCGGTCAATCGGGCTGTCACCGGCGTCGTGGAGTCGTTGGAAGACCTCTTCGATAAGGAGCGCACGGTTTACGGCGGTGCCTCCTTGGCGGAAGGTACGTTCGGTGCGCTCGGCATTGGCAAAGGCTTCCGGTTTCCCAGCGTCGAGGACGCGAACAAGATCATCAACAGCTTCAAAGATCGTCAGGAAAGTATTGAGAAGCGAAAAAAGCTGATAGCTGAGGCGTATGCCATCCTGGACCGGCCGTTTGCCGAAGACCCGGCGAGTGTCAGTTATATTGATCGGGCGCGAGGTTCTCTTGAGAAGTTGGCGGAACTCAACGACTCGGCGTTGAAGTATGTCGACAACTATGTTGACAAAATTGAGAGTATAAAACGCTCGAAAATGAACGATGAAGAAGAGATTAGCAACACGTTTGACCGCTCCGGGGGTGCCAATTAATGCGAAGGCGGGTCCTTGCTCTCGGTGCTGCTATTGCGATCGTTATGGTCGCCTCGTGTTCGGATAGAACTGCCGGGGATCCTTCTGTGTCGGGGCAGGAAGGTGGCTCGACGAGTGGGGATTCTGGTGCTGGTAGTCCAGACGTCCCACAGGTGAAAGAACCGTTGGACGCAGGGCCGTACCTTAAGCGCCCATGTGATGTGATTGCGAATAGTGTCATCAATAGTGTCGGGAACATGCGTCCTGGGGAGCCGGACGTAAACAGTGACACTGCGAAGAAACTGACAGGTCCTAGTTGTGGCTGGTTTCCCAAGGGAAACGAGCGAGTTCAGTTCAGTCTTTTGTTCGAGACGGTTCATCGAGACAACGGAACCGGTGGGATCAAAGGTGTCTACAAGGGCAAAGAAGTTGGGTTGACCGACTACGTTGAGCCCGTGGATATACCGGGACATGCCGGTTATCCAGCTGCGTTCTCTGGATCGAAAGATGATCAAGACAAGGGTGAGTGCTCGCTTGCCGTCGGAATCACCAATAACTTCTTGTTCAGTGTTCATTTCACTAACTGGGAGAACCCGAACCAAGCATGTCCGTCAGCCTTGAAAGTCGCCGCATCAGCACTGGACACACTCAAGGAGGGGAATTGAACCATGTCGTCGGGCTCCGAGATTTATAGGATGTTCCAAGCGGGACAAATCGAGCCGCTTGAGTTCGCATTCGAGATCGTCGAGAAGCTTTCTCAGGAGTTTGAGGCTGAGGCAGAAGAACTCAAGAATTCCCATGATCAGATGATGGAGTACTGGGAAGGCGACTCGGCTGACGCGGCGGGCAAAGGCATCGCCCCCCTTATCGAGGCGCATGCCCAAAACGCTCCGCTGATCGACGATGCCAGCCGGTCGATCGCTGCTCAGGCGGACTCGTTCTCGCAGTCGAAAGACAGCGTCGTTCCCGTCCCGGACGAGCCCGCCGAGCCGAGCGCGTTCGCCAAGTTCGCCGGAACAATCGCGCCCGGTACCGGCTACGCCGACGAGGTCCAGTCCTACCGCGACGGGATGGCAAAACACGAAGAAGCCAACGCCAACAACGTGCGGGTGATGGAGCAGTACAAGGCGAGCACGGACGGCACGCGCAGCGCTTTGCCCTCGGACTTCGGCATCATCGAGAACGACGGTGCCGTGATCAACGTCGAGACCCGCGCCTCCAACGCGGTCGCCAGCCCGACGGCAGCGGGCCCGAGCCTTGGCGGCGCGCCCGGCGCGACGGGGGCTGGGACACCGGCCGCAGGCGGCGGCTACACCGGCAGCCCCACCACTGGTGCGCCCGGCACCGCGACGCCGCTCGGCGGTGGCACGACGTCCGGGGTGCAGCAGCCCACCGTGGCCCCGCCGGGAACTTCGGGTACTACAGCCCCGACGCCCCGCCCGGTGACCGGCACACCGGTCGCCGGCGGCCCGCTCGCTACCCCAGTTGGCGGCGGCAACGACACCACGAGGGCTCCGCGTGGCCGCGGCACGATCGCAGCCCGGCCTCCCGCCGGAAGCTCCCGTGCGGGCTCGCGGATGACTTCGGGCGGCACTCCGAAGTCCGACAGCGCGGCAGGCCGGATTCAGCGCGGTCCGGATGCGGCGGCCAGGTACAGCGGTGGCAGCCCCCAGCCGGGCAAGAGCGCGGGAGTCGCGGGCCCGGCTGGCGGCGGATCGACGGCGGCCGCCGCGAAGGGCGCGACCGGCGTCGGTCGCGGCGCACCAGGCGCCATGGCGGGCGGCGGTGGTGGACGCGGCCAAGGTAACGACGACGAGAAGGAACACAAGGACAAGTACGCCATCAAGGAGCAACTGGACGCGGGTCTGGACACCGAAGTCGACGAACTCGGCGAGAAGGTCGTCGACGACCAGACCGGCACCACCGTTGTGCCGCCGGTTATCGGCGACACCGACGACGGCGGGAAGGGCTAACCCCTGGTGTACGGGCCGATCCTCACGGCGTCGCCGCGTGCCCTCGAACTGGCCGCCGAGTGGGAGAAAGCCGGACCGCTCAACCCGGTGCTGCGCTCTATCGACGTCTTCTACGGCCCGGACGACGAGGCACCCGATCCCGCCGCCGAGCTGCGCGAAGCGGAGCTGGCCCAGCGGGAAGGCCGGGTCAGCGACGCCTTGCTCGACTTGCTGCCGCCACTGTGCGCCGCGCGGCTGGAGTACGTCGCGGACTTTCGCGTCGACAACCGGAAGTACACCGCGCTGGCCGCGTCGACCGGAACCGCCGCGGTCTTCGCGGTGCGTGAGCGGGACCTGGACGGCGACACCGACGTCGTCCGATTCCGGGAGATCGGTGTCGACCAACTCCTCGATGCCTTGCTCGACCTGCTGAGCCTGCGGCCAGGCGCGGGCAAGTTGATCAGCGTCGCGATCACTGAAGCCCGTCAGCACCGCGACGCCACCAGCGACCAGCCGCCGAGCCAGGAACTCACGCAGCTCCGCACGCTGCTGACCCGCCCTGTCGTCGGCCCGGCCATCGAGATCGCGGTCGGCGTCCGCGATGGCATAGGCAAGCACCACTACACCCACCAGCCGCTGCACATCGCCGAGCTGGACTGGGGCCACTTCCTCACCTACAACGTCGGCGAGGGCCGCGACGAGCGGTTCTACGGCGGTCCCGCGACGCGCGAGTACGTCCGGGACGCGCTGGCCACACTGCACGCCGGACTGCCAGCGCAGTAACCCTCACTGGTGACGCAGCTGGTAGTGCGCGGACGTTAGCACGACCGCGATCGTGTGACAGCGCAGCCGAAACGGCGGATTCCTACGGTGCCTCCAGCACGTCGACATCGTGCCGGAGAGCAGGAGGTAGGACATGACTGCCGTAGCCGAGAAAACGACCGAAGAACCGCAGGTGCGGAAAGGTCGTTGGATCGACCACTGGGAGCCGGAGGACCCGACGTTCTGGGAACGCACGGGCAAGCGCGTCGCCTGGAAGAACCTGGCGTTCTCGGTATTCGCGGAACACCTCGGGTTCAACGTCTGGATCCTGAACAGCATGATCGTCGCCTTCCTCGGCGACATCGGGTTCACCTTCAGCATCGGCCAGACGTTCTGGCTGCTGATCCTGCCGAACCTGGTCGGGGCGTCGCTGCGGATCCCGTACACGTTCGCGATCCCGAAGTTCGGTGGCAGGGCCTGGACGACGATCAGCGCGTCCCTGCTGGCGATTCCGTGCGTGATGCTGATCATCGCGGTGAGCAACGCGCCGACGGCGACCAGTGCGGGAACGCCGTTCTGGTTCTTCCTGCTCACCGCTGCCGCACTCGGGTTCGGCGGCGGGAACTTCTCGTCGTCGATGACGAACATTTCGTTCTTCTTCCCCGAAGGCAAGAAGGGTCTTCCGCTTGGGTTGAACGCGGCGGGCGGCAACATCGGCGTGGCCGTGACGCAGCTGCTGGTGCCGATCGTCATCAGCATCGGCACCGGGATCAACCTGGCTTACGCGGGCATCATGTGGTTGCCCGTCATTGTGATCTCCGGTCTGTGCTCGTGGTTCTTCATGGACAGCCTGACATCGGCCAAACCGGACGGTGAGTCCTACGGCGTCGCACTGCGCAACAACCAGACCTGGGTGATGGCGTTCCTCTACATCGGCACGTTCGGATCGTTCATCGGGTTCTCGTTCGCGTTCCCCACGCTGATCAAGGAGACCTTCGTCGATTTCAAGGGCTTCGTCGCGCTGGCGTTCCTCGGTGCGCTGATCGGCTCGATCTCGCGGCCGTTCGGCGGCTGGCTGGCGGACAAGATCGGCGGCGCCAAGATCACGATGTGGAACTTCATCGCGCAGACGGCGTTCACCATCAGCGTGCTCGTCGCGGTGGATATTGACAGCTTCGCCCTGTTCTTCGTCTCGTTCATCGCGCTATTCGTGCTCACCGGCATCGGCAACGGCTCGACGTATCGGATGATCCCGATGATCTTCGCGGCGCAGACCCGCGCGACCGTGTTCAAGGACGGCGGTGACCTCGATGCCGCGCTGAAGGCGGCCAAGCGGCAGGCAGGTGCGGTGCTCGGCATCGTCGGTGCCTGTGGCGCGTTCGGCGGCGTGCTGATCAACCTGTCGTTCAAGTTCTCGCTGGAAGGCACCGGAACCTTGGCGGTGGGCCTCGCGGTGATCGCGGCGTACTTCGTGGTCTGTGCCGGCGTCACCTGGTGGTGCTACCTCCGCAAGAGCTTCGCGATCCGACGCGCGCCCAGCCTGGCCTACGCCGACATCTGACCTCATCGACGTCGCGCGAGCGGGACCAAGCGGCCCCACGGCGGTTATCGCCGTGGGGCCGCTTGGTCGTAAGCAGGTTCACACTGGAGCGTTACGGCTTGCTTAACCGCGTCCAGCGCGGCGAAACCGCTCGTGAGTCGCGGTGCCCGTCGCGCGGGCCGCCCGGCATCTGACCTGGCTGACCTGTGCGGAGAGCGTTTGGTAACGCCTGCGAAACACGAGGGAAGCGGTACCGACATTGCCCGCGCCCAGCATGGACTCGTCCGCGTTACGGAGGTAGTTGATGAGTCGCACGCTGGTAGTCGTCGGGAACGGGATGGTGAGCCACCGCCTCGTTGAGGCCGTCCGCGCGGAAGACGTCGACGGCGCCTGGCGGGTCGTCGTGCTCGCCGAGGAGTCCCGGCCCGCCTACGACCGGGTCGGGCTGTCGTCCTACGTCGGAAACTGGGATGCGTCGGCGTTGGAGCTCGCCGGATCGAGCTATGACGGCGACGAGCTGGTCGAACTGCGCCTCGGTGACCCGGTCGCGCGGATCGACCGTGAGGCCAAGGTCGTCACCACCGAAGCAGGGTTCGAGCAAGCCTACGACGCGCTCGTGCTGGCCACCGGCTCATACCCCTTCGTGCCGCCGGTGCCCGGCCGTGACCTGCCCGGCTGCTTCGTCTACCGCACCATCGAAGACCTCGACGCCATCCGGGCCGCCGCCGACCACGCACGGTCGAACCGGGGCCGTGCCGCTGGCGCGGTCATCGGTGGCGGGCTGCTTGGTCTGGAGGCCGCCAAGGCGCTGCGCGACATGGGGATGTCGCCGCACGTCATCGAGATGGCGCCCCGGCTGATGCCGATCCAGGTCGACGAGGGTGGCGGCGCGCTGCTCAAACGGCTGGTCGAAGATCTCGACGTCACCGTGCACACCGGTACGTCCACCAGCGAGATCGTCGAGGATCGGGAGCGGCTGCTCGCCAAGCTTGGCAACGGCACCGAGCTGGACCTCGACCTGATCGTGTTCTCCGCTGGCATCCGCCCGCGCGACCAGCTCGCCCGCGACGCGGGGCTCGACGTCGGGGAGCGCGGCGGCGTGGTTGTTGACGACGGCTGCCGCACCAGCGACCCGGCGATCTACGCGGTCGGCGAGGTCGCCGCCGTCGAGGGCACCTGCTACGGGCTCGTGGCGCCCGGCTACACCATGGCCGAGATCGTCGCCGCCCAGCTCGCGGCTGGCAACACTGCGGCGGCGTTCCCCGGCGCGGATCTGTCGACCAAGCTCAAGCTGCTCGGCGTTGATGTCGCCAGCTTCGGCGACGCCCACGCGACCACGGAGGGCTCGCTCGAGGTCGTCGTCAACGATGCCGTGGCAGGTACGTACAAGAAACTCGTCGTCTCGGACGACAGCACAACGCTACTCGGCGGCATCCTGGTCGGCGACGCGAGCGAGTACAACACGCTGCGGCCGATGGTCGGCAGCGAGCTGCCCGGTGACCCGGCGTCGATCATCGCGCCAGCCGGGGGCGATGGCGGCGGCATCGGCGTGGATGCGCTGCCGGACGAGGCGCAGATCTGCTCCTGCAACAACGTCACCAAGGGCCAGATCAAGGGCGCCATCACCGAGCAGGGCTGCGACACGGTTCCTAAGCTCAAGGCGTGCACCAACGCCGGCACCGGCTGTGGCTCGTGCGTGACGATGCTGCCGAAACTGCTGACGTCGTGCGGCGTCGAAGTCTCGAAATCGCTCTGCGAGCACTTCACCCAATCGCGTGCCGAGTTGTTCGAGATCATCGCCGCGACGGGCATCACGACGTTCAGCGAGCTGATCGCCAAGCATGGCTCGGGGTCCGGCTGCGCGATCTGCAAGCCCGCTGTCGCCTCGATCCTGGCGTCCATCGCCCCGGTGATTGGCGCGGACGGGCATATCTTGTCGGACGATCAGGCAGGCCTGCAGGACACCAACGACCGGTTCCTGGCGAACATGCAGCGCAACGGCACCTACTCGGTCGTGCCGCGCGTGCCCGGCGGGGAGATCACGCCGGACAAGCTGATCGTGCTCGGTGAGGTCGCGAAGGAGTTCGGCCTCTACACCAAGATCACCGGCGGCCAACGCATTGACCTGTTCGGTGCCACTGTGGACCAGCTACCGCACATCTGGAAACGCCTGGTCGACGCCGGGTTCGAGTCAGGGCATGCCTACGGCAAGGCGTTGCGCACCGTGAAGTCGTGCGTCGGATCGACGTGGTGCCGCTACGGCGTGCAGGACTCGGTCGGCATGGCGGTGGCGCTCGAACTGCGCTACCGGGGGCTGCGCTCGCCGCACAAGCTCAAGTCGGCGGTGTCCGGCTGCGCCCGCGAATGCGCCGAGGCGCGCAGCAAGGACTTCGGCATCATCGCCACCGACAAGGGCTGGAACCTCTACGTCTGCGGCAATGGCGGCATGACGCCGCGCCACGCCGACCTGCTCGCATCCGATGTGGACGACGTGACGCTGATCCGGCTGATCGACCGGTTCCTGATGTTCTACATCCGAACGGCGGACCGGTTGCAGCGCACGGCGTCCTGGCTTGAGGAGCTGGAGGGCGGCCTCGATCACCTGCGCGACGTGATCGTCGACGACAAACTCGGCATCTGCGACGAGTTGGAGGCCGCGATGGCCGCGCACGTCGCGAACTACGCCGACGAGTGGAAGGGCGTGCTGGACGACCCGGACAAGCTCGCGCGGTTCACGTCGTTCGTCAACGCGCCGGGCACGCCGGACCCGACGATCTCCTTCCGCGAGGAACGCGAGCAGCAGGTGCCGGTACCGCTGGGTATTCCCGCCATCGCCGGTGCCGAAGGGAGTTCCTGATGACCATGACCGACGCGCGGATCTGGACCGCAGTGTGTGAGCTGGCTCGGATTCCGGTGGCTGCCGGGGTCGCCGCTCTCCTGCCCGGCGGCGAACAAGTCGCGGTGTTCCGCACCACGGGCGACGAGGTGTATGCCATCGGCAACATTGACCCGATCGGCGGCGCCGCCGTGCTCTCGCGCGGCATCGTCGGGGACGCGGGTGGCCAGCCGGTGGTCGCATCTCCGCTGTACAAGGAGCGGTTCGACCTCCGCACCGGCGAGTGCCTTGACGGCGACGCGAGCGTGCCCACATATCCGGTGCGCGTCACCGACGGTGTGGTCCACGTCGGGTCGGTGTGAGCCCGGTGCTACCGCTGGCGGGATACGCCATCGGTGTGACGGCGGCGCGCCGTGCCGACGAGCTAGGTGCGCTGTTCGTCCGCAAGGGCGCGACCGTCCGATATGGACCGTCGATCCGTATCGTGCCACTCGCCGACGACACCGAGCTGCATGCTGCCACCCGCCGGCTGCTCGACGCTCCGCTCGATGTCGCCGTGCTGACCACCGGTATCGGATTCCGAGGGTGGCTGGAGGCCGCTGAAGGGTGGGGACTCGGCGACGAGCTGCTTGCTCGGCTGTCCTCAGCGCGACTACTCGCCAGGGGACCGAAAGCGAAAGGCGCGGTGCGGGCGGCCGGGCTGGCTGAGGCGTTCTCGCCGGGATCGGAGTCCAGCGCCGAGGTGCTCGACCACCTGCTCAGCAGCGGTGTGGACGGGCTGCGGGTCGCGGTGCAGCTGCACGGCGAGCCATTGCCGTACTTCGTGGAGTCATTGCGGCACGCGGGTGCGGAGGTGATCGAAGTTCCGGTGTACCGCTGGGTCGGCCCCGCGGATCCCGGTCCGCTCGATCGACTGATTGACGCGGTACTCGATGGTGGTATCGACGCGCTGCCGTTTACCAGCGCCCCCGCTGTCGCGAGCATGCTGGCGATGGCCAAGCGCACCGGACGACACGACGCGTTGGTCGCCGCGATGCGGGAACGGGTGCTTGTCGCGGCGGTCGGGCCGATCACGGCGGGCCCGCTGGATTCGGTGGGGGTGCCGACGGTGCAGCCGGAGCGCGCGCGGATCGGTGCGCTCGCCCGGGTGGTGGCTGAGGCACTTGAGCAGCGCACGCCTCGCCTGCGCGCGGTCGGGCACAGCGTTGAGCTGCGCGGACAGGCGGTGCTCGTCGACGGCGAGCTGCGCGAGCTGGCACCAGCGCCGATGGCGGTGCTGCGTGCGCTGGCGCATCGGCCGGGCACGGTGGTGTCTCGCAAGGAGTTGACCGGGTGCTTGCCCAGTGGCGGGGAGGAGCATGCGGTGGAGACCGCGGTCGGCAGGCTCCGCTCCGCGCTGGGCGACAGCAAGCTGGTGCAGACCGTTGTGAAGCGCGGTTATCGGCTGCCGGTTGACCAGGCCGAGGTCGTGTCGTTCCGCCGGGCGGGTGCGGTCTCGTGATTGTGGTGGCCGCGCATGGCACGCGTGACCCGGCTGGCCCCGCGGTGATCGAGGCACTGGCGGACGGGGTGCGGGCGGCGCTACCTGGCGAGGCCGTGCGCGTCGCCTACGCCGACGTCCGTGTTCCCAGCGTGGCCGACGTCTTGTCCGAACACCTCGGCGAGCGGGCCGTTGTGGTGCCAGCGTTCCTCGCCGCCGGGTACCACGTCCGGACGGATATCCCACAGCAGATCGCCACGAGTGGGCATCCCCGCACGGTGCTGGCCGATGCGTTCGGCCCCGCGCCGGAGCTGGTCGCGGTGCTGATCGAACGCCTGGTGGACGGTGGCTACCGCACGGGTGACGGTGTCGTCCTCGCCGCGGCGGGGTCCAGCGACCCCCGTGCGCTCGTTGACGTCCACGACGCGACGTATGCCCTCAGCGTCCGGCTCGGCGCGCCGGTGCGGATCGGCTTCGCCGCGACGGCGCGACCGTCGGTGTCCGATGCGGTCGCTTCGCTTCGCGCGGCGCGTCCTGACGTCCCGGTCGCGGTGGCGTCCTGGCTGCTGGCGCCCGGTCTTTTCCAGCGCAGACTCGACGACGCGGGGGCGGATGTCACCGCCAACCCGCTCGGTGCTCACCCTCGCGTCGTCGACCTCATCATCCGCAGGTATCAGGCTGCCGTCGGTGCTTTCGTGGCCGCGTGAGCCGCCCCACCGCGTTGTGTCCTGCGTTCCCGACGTCGTGTCCTGCGTTCCAGACGCTGTATTCGACGTTCCCGACGCTGTGTTCCCCGCTCGCCACGCCATGTCCCCTGCTCAGGACACGGTCACGCGCACGTCAGGGAAGCCGCGCACGGCGGCGATCCGTGCCGCCTCATCCTCGGCGGCGGTGCGGTCAGCGTGGCGCAGCGGCAGGAAGGGGTCGAGAGTTACGTCGAGGCGGTTGCGGCCAGCGGCCTTCGCTCGCCAGGTCGCCACGATTTCTCCCGCGGCTAGCAGCACGCCCGGATTGCCGAGCACCCGCCACACCTGCTTGTGGCGGCCTTCGTCCGGCACGAGCGTGCGCCGGTCTCGTGCCTGCAGCAGCGGGTCGGACGGCGGTAGCAACCGCACGGCGTCCGGCTCCGGTGGGTTCTCCAGCATCGCGACGTCTTCGCGCGCGAGCCACGTTCGCTTCCCCTCGAACTCCACCTCAACCAGGTCGTCCGGCCAGATCTCGCCAGCGACCCGCTTCGTGGTGCCGATGAAGCCCGCCGTCTCCGCTGTCGTCGCGGGCCCGTGCAGGTGCAGGTACCGCGCGGCGACCCCGGTGCACGCGACTGGATCGGGCTCCTCGGCCAACAGCCCACCACCCAACGGAGTCAACGTCGCGGGGAAGACGTCCGGCTCTAGCCGCAGCCCTGCCCGCAACGTCGTCAGCCGCATGACCTGTTCATGGATGTGTGTCGCCTGGCACGGACGACACCACCGCGCCAGCCCCTCCGGCACTCGCGCGGTCACCCGTTCGCTGGCCGCGCCCTTGGTCATCGTGGCGTCCACGACGTCATGCAGCGCCGACGCCGCCGTGCGCAGCGCCTCCGTCGGCGGCATGCCCGCCTTGGCGACGTCGCCGCGCTGCCAGGCCAGCCGTGCTTGCGCGTCGGCGTCGGTCAGCGGCACCAGCGACGCGGCTACGGCGGGTAGCTCGGCCGCGTGGTGCAGGTGCGGCGCGCCCCGGTGCGTCCACGCCAGCGTTACGTCCGCCGCATCCAGGGTGTCCCGGAACGACTCGCCGCTCAGCACGCCTGGGTCGACGTCGAGCCGTGCCGCGAGCGCCAGCCGGGCCGATCCCCGCTGGGCGTCCTGCACACCGAGGCCGAGCACCGTCAACGACCCGACGTCGCCGTGCGGTCGGTGCAGTTCCTGCGCGGCTACCCGATACGCCATCACCTGCGCCCGATCGACGCTCAGCATGCTCACGTCACTATCCCGCCAGGTCGTAGTCGAAGGTGTAGCTCATGGTCTCCGAGGCACCGTAGATCGTGCCGGTTCCGGACAATCCCGCCAACTCGCCGGTGCCGGAGCCGGGCAGCACGCGCCAGGTGCCGGTGACGCCATGCTCGTCGAACCCGACGTCGTGCTTGATCACGAAACTGCCGCTGCGGCCGTCGACACTGCCCTCGATTCGCTCAAGACCTGGCGATGTCGTCCCGACGCCGGGGTAGTACAGCAGGTAGTCACACGTCGAGGTGCCGTCGATAACCCCGGAATAGGTGAACGTCGCGTGGGCATGGGCGTAGCGTGGCCCGTCCTCGGCGCCGCTGACGAGGTCTTCCTGCCAGGTGCGCATGGTGAAGATGTTCTCGCTCATGGCGCCATCGTCGTCGCGTTACCTGACAGCTATTGGCAGGTTTTCTGGGAGAATCAGGTCATGCGCGCGAGCAGGCTGCTGTCGGTGTTGCTGCTGTTGCAGAACCGGGGCCGACTGACGGCTGAGCAGCTGGCCGCGGAGCTGGAGGTGTCGGTGCGCACCGTGTACCGGGACATCGACGCGCTATCGGCGGCGGGGATCCCGGTATACGCCGATCGCGGCAGGGCTGGCGGCTACCAGCTCGTCGACGGTTTCCGCACTCGGCTGACCGGGCTGACCGAACCTGAGGCGCAGGCGCTCGCGTTGGCGGGATTACCTGAGGCCGCCGCCGAACTCGGGCTCGGGGCGGTGCTCGCCGCCGCCCGCCAGAAGGTGACCGCCGCGCTGCCCGCCGAGCTGCGTGAGCGAGCCGATGCCGTGGCGCAGCGCTTCCACCTCGACGTCCCCGGCTGGTTTCGTGGCGTCGAACGCCCCGGCCATCTCGCCGCGCTGGCCGATGCGGTGTGGCGGGACCGGACGATCGTCGTCGCCTACCGCAAATGGGGAGACGAGGACGTCGAGCGCACACTGGACCCGCTCGGGCTGATCTTCAAGGCGGGCAGGTGGTATCTCGCGGGTAGGAGCCTGTCCGGGCGCGTCGCGACGTACCGCGTCGCCCGGATCAGCGACTTCACCGATACGGGGCAGCGCTTCGAACGGCCGGCCGACTTCGACATCGCCGCGTACTGGCGGGACTGGTCGGCCGACTTCGAACGCCGGATGCACCCCAGGATCGCGACAGTGCGGATGTCGCCTTTCGCACGCACCCACGCGGCGTTCTATCTCGGCGCGATCGGGGCGGCCGCCGTCCGGGACGCGACCGCGCCGGTTGACGCCGACGGCTGGCAGCAGGTGCAACTGCCGGTGGAGGCGGGCGCGCCCGCGCTGGGGGAGTTGTTGCGGTTCGGGCCGAACGTGGAAGTGTTGGAGCCCGTCGACTTGCGGCGCGAGGTCGCCGACGCGATCAGGACAATGGGTGCGATCTATGACTGACCAGCAGGACCCGCTCGCCGGTTACACCGTCGGGGTGACGGCGGAACGGCGCGCGGACGACTTCATCACCGCGCTGGAACGTCGGGGCGCGACGGTGCGGCACGCCCCGACGATCCGTATCGTGCCGCTCGTCGACGACGACGAGCTCCGCGCCGCCACCGACGCCGTGCTCGCCGAGCCGATCGACCTCGCCGTCATGACGACCGGCCAGGGCTTCCGTGGCTGGATCGACGCCGCGCGGGAGTGGGGCGTCAGTGAGGCCCTGTTAGGCCGGTTCGGCGCGGCACGGCTAGTCGTGCGCGGCCCGAAGGCGAAGGGTGCGGCGCGCGCCGAGGACCTGACTGAGGAGTGGTCCGCTCCTGACGAGACCAACGCCGAGGTGCTCGACTACTTGCTGGAACGTGGGGTCGCCGGACTGCGGATCGCGGTGCAGTTGCATGGCGCACCGCTGCCGGAGTTCGTCGGTGCGCTGACCGATGCGGGTGCGTCGGTGGTCCAGGCGCAGCCGTATCGCTGGCTGCCGCCGGTTGACGTCGACGCCGTGATCCGGCTGGTCGACGCCGCCATCGCCGGGGACGTCGACGCGCTGGCGTTCACCAGTGCGCCCGCGGCCGCGAACCTGCTCGCTCTGGCGGGCGAACACGGCAGGCGCGACTCGCTGCTGGTCGCGATGCGGGAGCGCGTGCTGTGCGCGTGCGTCGGTCCGGTCACCGCCGCGCCGCTGGTTGACCAGGAGGTTCCAGTGGTCCAGCCGGAGCGGCAGCGTCTCGGCGCGCTGGTCAAGCTCATCTCGGCCGAGTTGCCCGCGCGTGCCCAGGCGAGAAGGTGACGTCACGGTCAGCCAGTAGTCGACACCAGCTCGCCCGCACGTCTCGTCCGCTTCACCCAAACGCGGTAAGGTCACCGCGATCACGGTGAAAGTGAGGATCATTCATGAGTGTGGCTCGGCGGACGTTCCTGCGCGCCTCGGTCGCGGGCGGCACGGTGTTGCTGTCCGCCGCGGCGGGCACCGGCTTCGCCCAGGCAGGGGAGCAACGCAGACGGGTGTACGTCGTCGTGCTTGACGGCCTGCGCCCTGACGAGGTGTCGCCCAGCCTCACGCCGAACCTCACCGCGCTCAAGGCCGAAGGCACCTGGTTCGGCAACGCTCGCTCGCTGCCGGTCATGGAGACCATTCCCAATCACGTCATGATGATGAGCGGGGTGCGGCCCGATCGTTCCCGCGTGCCCGCCAACTCCGTCTACGACCGCGATGAGCAGGTCATACGCGACCTGGATCGGCCGTCCGACCTGCGCGGGCCGACCGTGCTCGACCGGCTCCGCGAACACGGCCTGCGTACCGGCACCGTGTTGTCGAAGGAGTACCTGTACGGCGTCTTTGGTGAGCGCGCGACCTACCGCTGGGAGCCGGGGCCGATCGTGCCGATCAGCGGGCACGCGCCGGACGCGTTCACAACCGACGCGGCCATCGCGATGATCGACGAGGCCGATCCTGACCTGCTGTTCTGCAACCTCGGGGACTGCGACCGCGTTGGCCACTCCGACCTGACCGGCACCACGCTCGCGCTCGCCCGCACTGGCGCGGTGCGCACCTCCGACGACCGGCTCGGCGCTATCGTCTCCCACCTCAAGGACACCGGACGCTGGCAGAACTCGGTCCTGTTCGTGCTCGCGGATCATTCGATGGACTGGTCGCTGCCGTGGCAGCTGGTCTCACTCCAACCGATGATCGACGCCGATCCGATGCTGGCGGGCAACGTCGTCATCGCGCAGAACGGCGGCGCGGACCTGCTCTACTGGACCGGCCCCACGCCCCAGCGGGCGGCGGCGATCCGGCGTTTGCGTGACGTCGTCACCGACGTCCCTGGCGTGTTGTCCGCACACCGGCCGGGCGAGCTCGGGCTCGGTAAGGAAGCGGGAGAGGTCGTCGTCTACTGCCAGGCAGGTTGGCGGTTCAGCGATCCGAAGCCGTGGTCCAACCCGATCCCTGGCAACCACGGTCACCCCGCGACCGAACCCATTCCGTTCCTGATCGCGGGCGGTGACCCGGTCATCCGCAGCGGGCACGCCAGTTCCGCGCAGGCGCACACCGTCGACGTCGCCCCGACCGTCGGCGCGCTGTTCGGCCTGGGCGATCCGGCGGGCGGCTACGACGGCGAGGTGCGTGGCGAAGCGTTCACCGCCGCTCCGGCTGCCACCGGTACCGCTTGAGGTCCACCCGCCCGTTCCTCGACATCACCCCCTCCGCGAGCAGTCGCGCGCACTGCTCCGCACGTAGGTGCTTGGCGGGTGTGCCGTCCGCGCGCAGCACCCGGTGCCATGGCAGATCCTGGCCGTCCTCACCGAGCACCCGGCCAACCAACCTCGGCGTCGACGCCCCAGCCAGCGCCGCTATATCGCCATAGGTCGCGACCGATCCCTCGGGAATCGCCGCGACCGTGTCCCGCACCCGTTCGTGCAGTTCCTCGTCCACGCCGACACCGTAGCGAGGAGCACCGACACTCCGGCGAGGCGGCGGCGCACGATGTCGGGGTGGCGTGATTGCATAAAAACCATGAGCCGGAGTGCGGAACAGAGCGGGCCAATGCTGGTCCGCGACCCCGTCACGCCCGGCGAACCGAGGCAGTGGCCGCAGGCGGTGCGGCCACTGCTCGACGGCGACACCGGGTTCGTGCGGGTGCTCGGCGGTCCAGGCACCGGCAAGACGACGTTGCTGGCAGAAGCGGCGGCCCGGCGTATCCTCGGCGGCGCGGATCCGGAGCAGGTGCTCGTGCTCACCGCGTCCCGGCACGCGGCCGATGCGCTGCGCACCGAGATCGCGCGGCTGCTCACCGACGGGCCCGCGACGGAAGCGCCGCGCACGGTGCGCGAACCGCTCGTGCGCACGGTCCACTCATACGCCTTCGGTGTGTTGCGGGTGCAAGCGACCAATCGGGGACTGCCGCCGCCCCGGCTGCTCTCCGGCCCGGAACAGGACGCCGTTGTGCGCGAACTGCTCGTCGGCGACGTCGAGGAGATCGACGCCGAGTACTGGCCGGAAGCCCTACGGCCCGCGCTGACCGTTCCCGGCTTCGCAGAGGAACTACGGGATCTGCTGCTGCGTGCGGCCGAACGTGGGCTCGGACCCGAGGACCTGACCCGGCTCGGCAGGCAGCGCGGCCGTCAGGAATGGGTGGCGGCAGGCACGTTCTGGAAGCAGTACGAGCAGGTCACGCTGCTGCAGGGCGCGGGAGGCGGCGCGCTGGCCACACCCGCGGCAGAGGCGCTGGACGCCGCTGAGCTGGTGTCCTCGGCGCTGCTCTCGCTGCACGGCGACGACGACCTGCTGAAACGGGAACGCCGCCGCATCCGGCATCTGCTCGTTGACGACGGCCAGCACCTTGACCCGCTGCAGTGGCGGCTGCTCCAGCTCATCGGGGAGGGCGCTGAACAGTTCCTGCTGGTGGGTGACCCCGAGCAGGCGGTGTTCTCGTTCCGAGGCGCCGACCCGCGGGTACTCAACGATGCCGACGCCGATGGCGAGCGCACCGTCGTGCTGGATACCGGGCACCGCATGGGCGCGGACGTCGCGCGTGCGGCCTCGCGGGTCGCGGCGGGTATGCCGGGTCCGAGGCAGACCGATGTCAGCCCTGCGGGTGACGCCACTGTCGTGGTGCGCAAATTCGCCACGGCGTCGGTCGAGGCGGGTTGGATCGCCGACCGGCTGCGTCGCGCCCACCTCATGGACGGCGTGCCGTGGTCGGAGATGGCTATCGTCGTGCGCTCGGCGGGCCGGACGTTCCCTGTCCTGCAACGGGCGTTGCGCGCGGCTGGCGTGCCGATCGCCGCGGCGGCCGACGAGCTGCCGCTGGCGCGCAACCCCGCTGTGCGCCCGCTGCTGACGGCGTTGCGCGTCGCCGCCGACCCGCACCTGTTGGATGCGAGGCTCGCCGAGGACCTGCTGTCCTCGCCGCTTGGCGGGGCCGACCCGCTCGCGCTGCGGCGGCTACGGCGCGGTTTGCGCAGGTTGGAGCATACGAGCGGCGGCCAGCGGCAGAGTGACGAACTGCTGGTGGAGGCGCTGCGCACCGGTGATCCGCTCACCGGTCTCGCGGACTCCGAGGTCGCCCCGCTGCGTCGCATTACCGATGTTCTCGCCGCTGGTAGGAAAGCCATCGCGCGCAACGCAGGGGTCGAGCAGGTGCTCTGGGAGCTGTGGCGCGCCAGTGGGCTGCAACGCCGCTGGCTTGCGCTGTCCGAGCGCGGCGGTTCGCTCGGCAGGCAGGCCGACGCTGATCTCGACGCCGTCGTCGCGCTTTTCCACGCCGCTGGGTCCTATGTCGACAGACTGCCACAAGCGGGGGTCGGCGGCTTCGCGGAATATCTGCTGTCACAACGGATCGCGGGCGACAGCCTCGCGCCAACCGCCGCCCGCTCGGACGGTGTCGAGCTGGTGACGGCACACGGCGCTGCTGGCCGAGAGTGGACAGTGGTGGCGATCGCGAGTGTGCAGGAGGGCAGCTGGCCCGACCTGCGCCCGCGCGGCTCGCTGCTTGGGGTGGAGCGGCTGGTCGACATCGTCTCCGGGGTGGAGGCCAACGAAGTCTCAGCGATCGCGCCGCTGCTTGCCGAGGAACGCAGGCTGTTCTATCTCGCGGTCAGCCGCGCGCGCAGTCGTCTGCTGGTCAGCGCGGTGGAGGGCGAGGACGAGCAGCCGTCTCGGTTCATCGAGGAGCTTGCCGACGTCGCGGGTGATGACGACGATGCGCGCCGTATCCCCACGCAGCAGGAACCGGAACGACCGTTGGTGCTGTCGCGGCTTGTCGGCGACCTGCGCGCCGCCGTGTGCGACGCCACCACCGACCCAGAACGTCGCCGTCGTGCCGCGCGGCAGCTCGCGCGGCTGGCTGAGGCGGGTGTACCTGGCGCGCACCCGGATTCGTGGTACGGCCTCGTCGATGTCTCCAGCGATGCCCCGCTGCTTGGTGACGATCAGCCGATCTCGGTCTCACCCTCCACAGTGGACATGCTGCGGCGGTGTCCGTTGCGGTGGTTGCTTGAACGCAACGGTGGTGCCGATCCGCCGCAGCTCGCCGCCATCGCGGGGACCGTCATTCACGCGCTCGCGCAGTCCGCGGCCGAGGGCGCCACCAGGGAGGAACTGGCGGAGGCGCTCGACGTCGCGTTGAAGCAGATCGACGTGGGCGCACCCTGGTACACCCGCAGCGAACGGCGCCGGATGAGTCAGATGGTGGAAGCGTTCCTGACGTGGCTGACCACCAGCAGGGACGAGCTGACCGAGTTGGGCGTCGAGCGCGACATCGACGTCGAACTTCCTGCGGGCGACCGTCGTGTCCGGCTGCGCGGCAGGATCGACCGGCTGGAGGCTGACCGCGATGGCAGGCTGGTGATCGTCGACGTCAAGACCAGCAAGAAGGCCGTCACCAAGGCGGAAGCAGCGGAACATCCACAGCTCGCGACGTACCAACTCGCGGTCTGGCTCGGCGCGGCGGGCACGGGCGTGCAGCCCGGCGGTGGCAGGCTGGTCTACGTCGCCGACGCGGTGAAGAAGACCGGTGCCGCGAAGGAACTGCGGCAGGACGCGTTGGACGACGACGCCAGCAAGGAGTGGCTGGCCGAGGTGCAGGCCGCCGCGTTGGACAGCCTCGGCCCCGACTATCTCGCCCGCGAGAGTGCCGACTGCGGCCGGTGCCCTGCCCGCGCGTGCTGCCCGCTGCAACTTGAGGGCAGGCAGGTGACGTCATGACGACCATCGCCACCCCCGCACGCATCGCCGAGGCGCTTGGCCTGCACCCGCCGACGCCGGAGCAAGCCGCGGTCGTCGCCGCGCCGGTGGAGCCTGCGCTGGTCGTCGCTGGTGCCGGGGCGGGCAAGACCGAGACGATGGCCGCCCGTGTGGTGTGGCTGGTCGCCAACGGCATCGTCGCCCCGGAACGCGTGCTCGGCTTGACCTTCACCCGCAAGGCGGCGCGGCAGCTCGCGGAGCGGGTGCGGGCTCGGCTGCGGGTGCTCGCCGGGTCGCGGCTGCTCGATGAACTGGACCCCAGTGGGCAGCGCAGGGCCAGTATCGCCGCGGGAGAGCCGACCGTGCTGACCTACCACGCCTACGCGGGCAGACTGCTCTCCGAGCACGGGCTGCGGTTGCCGGTGCAGCCGGGCGCGCGACTGCTTTCCGAGACGGCGTCCTGGCAGCTCGCCCACCGTGTTGTGTCCACATGGGACGAAGACATCGAGACCGACTACGTGCCGATGACCATCACGGAGTCGGTGCTGAAGCTGGCGGGCGAGCTGGGAGAACACCTGCTCACTCCTGAGCGGCTCGAGGCCCACACCGAGCAGCTGACCAGCCTCATCGAGAACGCTCCGCGCGCCAAGGGCGGCAGGCAGGAGCTGCAGCAGGATCTGGTCAAGGTGATCGACGCGCAGCGGTTCCGGGTGCGGCTGCTACCGCTGGTCGCCGAGTACCAGCGCCGCAAACGCGCCGAAGGTGCGCTGGACTTCGCGGACCAGATGGCACTCGCCGCCCGGCTCGGTGCTGAGCACCCCGAGGTCATCGACATCGAACGGGAACGCTACGGCGCGGTGCTGCTGGACGAGTACCAGGACACCGGGCACGCGCAACGGGTGCTGTTGCGCTCGCTGTTCGGTACTGGCGGTCGACCGCCGATGCCGGTGACGTCGGTGGGAGACCCGGTACAAGCGATCTATGGCTGGCGGGGCGCGAGCGCGGCCAACCTGCCCCGGTTCACCACCGATTTCCCGTGCGTCAAGGGCGGCACGTCGGTGCCAGCCCGTGAGTATGGCCTGCTCACTAGCTTCCGCAACCCGCCTGAGGTGCTGACGCTGGCTAACGCCGTCTCCGAGCCGTTGCGGGACGATGCCGCTGAGCTGCGCCCCCGCGACGGCGCGCCACCTGGCGACGTCCGGTGCGCCCTGCACAGCGACGTCGCCGCGGAACGAGAGTGGGTCGCCGACGAGATCGCCGCCCGGTGGTTCCCAGGCGATGCCGATGCGGATACCGACAGCGACAGTGCTGACGTCGGCCCGCCGACGACGGCGGTGCTGGTGCGCCGTCGTGCCGACATGGCGCCCATCGCGAGCGCGCTGCGGGAACGCGGCGTCCCGGTGGAGGTCGTCGGCCTGGGCGGACTGCTCGCCGAGCCGGAGGTCGCTGATCTGGTCGCCACGTTGCGGGTGCTGGCCGATCCGATGTCCGGCTCGGCTGCCGCGCGGCTGCTGACTGGCGCACGCTGGCGCCTCGGCGCCGCTGACATCGCCGCGTTGTGGCGACGGGCGCGGGAGCTGTCCGCCGAGGACAAGGGCGGCAGCCAGGACGACCTCACCGCGATCGTCGTTCCGGAGCGCGCCGAGCTGGCCGGGTTGGTTGACGCGCTGGACGACCCCGGCGACGCGGCGAACTACTCGGCGGAGGGCTACCGGCGGATCAGGACACTCGGAGCGGAACTGGCCGCGTTGCGCCGTCGTATCGACCAGTCGCTGCCTGAGCTGATCGCCGACATCGAGCGCACCATGCTGCTTGACGTCGAGGCCACCGCGCGGCAAGGGCCGACAGGTCGCGTGCAGTTGGACGCCTTCGCGGATGTCGTCACCGAGTTCGCGGAGAGCTCGGCGAACCCGACGTTGCTGTCGTTCGTGGACTACCTCGCCACCGCGGAGCACGCCGAGGATGGCCTTGAACCCGGTGAGGTCGAGGTGGCCGCGGATCGGGTGCAGGTGCTGACCGTGCACGCCGCGAAAGGCCTTGAATGGCAGGTCGTCGCGGTGCCGCACCTGGTGCGCTCTGTCTTCCCCGGTGATCGGCGCGGCGGTTGCTGGCTGACGGCGTTGACCGAGCTGCCCGCTGTGCTGCGCGGCGACGCCGAGGACCTCCCAGAGCTGCGGGTGAGCCCGGGGATGGATCGCAAGGAGATGCTGGATGCCGTCAAGGAACACAAGGAGGCGTTCACTGAGCGGCACGCGGCAGAGGAGCGCAGGCTCTGCTACGTCGCGCTGACCCGAGCAGAGGAGACGCTGCTGGTTTCGGGGCACTGGTGGCGCGAGACCGGGGCCAAGCCCGCAGGGCCGTCTGAATTCCTGACCGAGTTGGCCGAGCTGATTGAGTCCGATCCCGGTTTGGGCAGGGTGGTGCACTGGGCGGCGGAGCCGGACGGTGACAACCCGTACCTCGCCACCGCCCGCGAGGGGCACTGGCCCGCCGATCCGCTCGGTGAGCGCAGGCAGGCCGTAACCGAGGGTGCCGAGCTGGTGCGCGCCGCCCTCGCCGAGGGGGTCTCCGCTGCTGGTGCCACTACGAACGAGCGGGTCGGCGCGGACGATCTGTACGCCGAGCAGGGTCTGGGTACCGATGAGGACCCCGACGGGTGGGCCGAGGACACCGATGTCCTGCTCGCTGAGCGGGCGCGGGCGCGCTCCGAGCCGGAGCAGGTCGCCCTGCCCGCGCAGCTCTCGGTGAGCCAATTGGTCGAGCTGGCGGCTGATCCGAGCGCGCTCGCGCGGAAACTGCGCAGGCCGTTGCCGCAACCGCCCAACACCGTCGCCCGCAGGGGCACCGCGTTCCACGCCTGGCTGGAGCGCCGGTTCGGCAGTGCCCGGTTGCTTGAGTTCGACGACCTGCCCGGCGCGGCCGACACCAACGCCCAGCACGACTCGGATGCCGAGGAGCTGCGGCGCAAGTTCGAGGCGAGCGAGTGGGCCGAGCGCACGCCCTACGACGTCGAGGTCCCGTTCGTGTGCGAGCTGGACGGCATGACGCTGCGCGGGCGGATGGACGCGGTGTTCGCTGACCAGGATGGCGGATGGACCGTCGTCGACTGGAAGACCGGCGCTGTGCCGGGCGAGGACGCCATGACATCGGTGTCCGTGCAGCTTGCCGCGTACCGGGTGGCTTGGGCCGCGCTGCGAGACGTCCCGCTCGAGCGGGTGCGGGCCGCCTTCCACTACGTGCGCCATGACTACACCGCGCGCCCTGCCGACCTGCTTGACGCCGACGGCCTGCGAGAGCTGCTCCGATCGGTCCAGCCGCGTGCCGCGTCTGGTGGTTGACGCCACCTCGGACGTGCTGCGGCAGGACGTGTATTCGTCGGTGGGATCTGCGACGATCAGGGTGTGGCCAGGCTTCTCGCACAGCTGACCCCGCGCGTGCGCGCGATCCTTGTCGCGTGCCTCGTCGGATTCATCGTGCTGCTGTTCGCCTGGTGGGTTGGACCGGGCCTGTTCTCCGGCAGAGACGAACCGGCGCGCATCGTGACCGCTTCGGTGGTCAAACCGGCCGATTGCACGGCGACGACGCCGGTCGAGACCGTCACCTTCACCGACGCGAGCGGCAAGCAGAAGGCGCGGCTGCGTGCGTGCGGCCACAACAAGGGTGAGCGGATCCAGGTCGTGCTCCCCGAGGAGCAGGGGACCGGTGAACTGACCGTGTACAGCGCCGACACGTCGATTGGGCACAGCAACCTGCGGCAGTCCGTCGGGCTGCTGTTGGTCGCGCTGTCCTGTGCTGGCGGTGCGACATACTCCCTGCTTGTGATGCGTGGCGACTCCCGGCGAAGCAGCCTCCTGCCGGTGTAGCCGCTGCGGTGGCTGGTCCAGCTCACCACATCGTGGGTGAAGAAGGCCGCCGGAAGCCGGTCAGCGCACCGAGCCGGTGCTGGCTTTGAAGGTGTTGCAGTCGGAGATGCGGTTGTCCAGCGCGCCGACCCGCCACCACATCGCGTAGTTCTCGTTGCTGCCATGCTTGTGGCCGCCCGAGGTGTCGTCGCCCCTGGTTTCCTGGTCGTGCCACGCCTGGTCGTACATCTCGCGGGTAATAGAGCCGCCCCGGTTGACGTGCGAACCGAGGAACATGCCGGAGAAGCACTGTGCCTGCAGCTCCTTGCGGCGCGACATCTCCTGGCCAGCGGGGGAGTCCTCGCCGACCCGGTAGATCTTGCGCCAGGCCGCGTCCATGATCCCGGCCAACTCCTGCACGTGGTGGCCGTACTCATGCGCGATCAGTGCGAGGTACACGCCGGGGCTGTCCTCGTACTGGTCGATCTGCAGCCCGTTGAACGGCAGGAATAGCTCGCCCTCGCAGTAGTAGGCAGCCGTCGAGAGGCCGACCTCGATGCGCCCGCAGTCACTGTCGAACGTTTCGCCAGCAGGGAAGTACAGCCGGGGCGGGGTGAACGGGAGGTTGTGCGACCGTAGTAGTGGCGCCCATGCGTCGTTGAGACAGGTCGTCGCGGAACGGAAGAAGGCGCGTGCCGCTTTCTCCGTGGTGCCCCACGGCGGTAGCTGGCAGGCCCTGTTGGGCAGGCCGACGTCGCTGGACTGCAACAGCGGATGGCTGGCGAGCTCGAGCACCTTGCCCGGCATGACGTTCGGCGTCGTCTCCGATGGCGGCCGCGCACCCGCTGCCGATCCCTGCCCATTCGGTTGCGCCTGGGTGGACTGCTCCTGCGCCGTTGTGTCGGTGTCGTCGTCGGTGGATAGCGCGGCGATGAGCACCGCGACTCCGGTCGCCAGCAGGGTGATGACCGCCGCGCACGTCACGACTATGGCGATGAGATGTGTCCGTGGCGACTTGGCGGCGCAGGCGGGTTCGGGGTGCGCCGGAGAATCCGGCCGCTGCTCGTGCGGCGATGGTGTCATCGAAGTCGTCGTCCCTGGGGCAGACCGGCTGGGTCTTCAGCATAGCGATCATCGCGATGGGGCCTGTTGTCACCTGCCGCGGTGAGACGTGTGGGGACCGTGAGAGTGATGCGGGTACGGATACAGTGGCTGGCATGGCCGCACCGGAAATCCATCGCTACGTCACAGACAACGGTCTGCGCGTGGTGCTCGCCCCGGACACGACGTCTCCCGTCGTCGGCGTGAGCGTGCACTACGACGTGGGCTTTCGTTCCGAGCCGGAAGGGCGCACCGGGTTCGCGCACCTGTTTGAGCATCTGATGTTCCAGGGCAGCGAGAGCCTGGAGAAGCTGGCGCACTTCCGGCACATCCAGGGCAGCGGTGGCACCTTCAACGGTTCGACCCACCCGGACTACACCGACTACTTCGAGGTGCTGCCGTCGGCAGCGCTTGAGCGGGCGCTGTTCCTGGAAGCCGACCGGATGCGGGCGCCGAAGCTCACCGAGGAAAACCTCGCGAACCAGATCGACGTTGTCAAAGAGGAAATCCGGCTCAACGTGTTGAACCGGCCATATGGCGGGTTCCCGTGGATCCTGTTGCCGCCGGTCCTCTACGACACGTTCCCGAACGCTCACAACGGCTACGGCGACTTCGTCGATCTCGAGCAGGCCAGCGTCGACGACTGCGCCGAGTTCTTCGACACCTACTACGCGCCCGCCAACGCGGTGCTCACCGTCGCGGGCGATATCGACATCGAGCGCACCAAGCAGCTCATCGACAAGCATTTCGGCGACGTGCCAGCGCGGCCCGCGCCCCCGAGGCGGTCGTTCGCCGAGCCACTGCCCACCGAGGACCGCCACGACACGCACCAGGACCCGCACGCGCCGCTGCCCGCGCTCGCGGTCGGCTACCGGATGCCTGACCCGATCAACGAACTGGACGGCTACCTCGCCAACCTGGTGCTGGCCAGCGTGCTCGCGGACGGCGACGGTTCCCGGCTGCAGCAGCGCCTCGTCCACACGGACGCGCTGGTCAGCGACATCAGTGCGGGCGCTGGCCTGTTCGGGCCGTTCGAGGCGCGTGACCCGGACACCTTCGCCGTTACCGCCATCCACCCCGCCGAGGTCAGCGAGCAGCAGGTGCTAGAAGCGCTCGATGACGAGCTGGACAAGCTCGTCACCACCCCGCCGGACGCCGAGGAGCTGGCCAAGGTCACCGCGCGCTGGACCGCGAACCTGTACGCCGAGCACGACCGGCTGGTCTCCCGCACGCTCGGCTACGGTTCGCTCGAACTACTCTACGGCGCGCCGGAGCTGCTGTTCGAGCTGCCGGAACGCATCGGCGCCGTAACAGCTGACGACGTCTCCGCCGCCGCGAAGGCGCTGCGGGAAGGGGCGCGGGCGGTGCTGACCATCGAGCCGAGCACACCGGACCAGTCGGAGGGAGCGCAGTGACCGTCAACGCAGCACACCGCAGCGCCGAGGAGATCGGCAGGACACCGCAGGGCCCCCGGCCGTTACCCGAACTGGGTGACCAGCGCAAGGTCGCCGACCTCAGCGTCGCGGACACTGAACTCGGCAACGGTCTACGCGTGCTGGCGGTGCGCAAGGCGACAGTGCCGACCGTCGAGTTGCGGCTGCGCATCCCGTTCGGCGGCACCGACCCGATGCACAGCGCCCGCGCCGAGGTGCTCGCGGAGACGCTGCTGACCGGCACCGCGAGCCGCGACCGCGTCGCCATCGACACCGAGCTGGCGCTGATCGGCGGCGAGCTGGGCACCGTCGTCGACCCGGAACACCTCGCCATCTCGGGTAGCGCGCTCTCCAGTGGGCTGCCGACGCTGCTCGACGTCCTCGCCGACGCGCTCACCGGCGCCGCCTACGCCGACACCGAAGTCGCCCGTGAGCGGGAACGCCTCGTCGAGCGGTTGGCGGTGGCCCGCACCCAGCCGGGCGTGATCGCGAGGGAGGCGCTGCAGCGCAGGCGCTACGGCGACCATCCAACCACCCGCGAGGTGCCGCAGGCTGAGGACGTCGCCCAGGTGACGCCGGAGGACGTCCGCGCGCTGCACCAGGCCGCCGTGCTGCCACGCGGCTCGGTGCTGGTGCTGGTCGGCGACATCGACCCGGACACCGTGATCGATGACGTCGAGCGCGGGCTACGGGGCTGGTCAGCCGATGCCGCCGCGACGCCGCTGATCGAGCTGCCCGACGTCACTGGCGGCGATCTGCACTTGATCGCCCGGCCCGGCTCGGTGCAGTCGCAGCTGCGGCTGTCCGCGCAGGCCATCGGCCGCACCGACCCGCGTTACGCCGCGCTGCAACTGGCCAACCTCGCCTACGGCGGGTACTTCTCCTCTCGGCTGGTGGAGAACATCCGGGAGGACAAGGGCTACACCTACGGCGCCCAGTCCAGCTTCGACTTCGCGGGCGATTCGGCGACGCTGGTCGTCCAAGCCGACACCGCGAGCGAGGTCACCGCTGCCGCGCTGCTGGAGACCCGTTACGAGCTGGCACGGCTCGGCCTCATGCCGCCCACCGACGCCGAACTGGAGTCGGTGCGGCAGTACGCGATCGGCTCGCTGCTGATCTCGACGTCCTCGCAGGTCGGGCTTGCCAGCCAGCTCGCCGCGCTCGCAAGCGCAGGCCTCGACGCCGACTGGCTCGCCACCCACCCCGGCCGACTGGCGGACGTGACCGCGGAGCAGATCGCGGAAGCCGCGCTTGAGTTCTTCGCGCCAACCCGGTTCACCGGCGTCGTCGTTGGCGATCCCGATGTGGTTGGCAAGGGCTTGTCGGTGCTCGGCGGTGTCGTGGCGCCGTGAGCACGCCGTTCCAGCTGTCGGACGTGCCAGCGCTGTCGCGTTCCGACGTCGACCGTGCGGAGGCACTGCGCGCCGACATCGAGCGGCTGCGTGCCCGGTGGCCGAAGGCGAAGGTCGTCGTGCTGGACATCCGGGGCCGCACCCCCGTCCCGTATGACGGGGAGCGGACGTCGCCGAGCCTCGCGGTGCGGGACGCGGCGACGTTCGGTGAGGAGCCGCCGGACGGCATGGTGTTCCTCGGCAGCACCGACGACGGCGACTATTGGGCGTTGCTGGACGCCGAGGTCGCCGAGGGTGAGACGCTCCAGCTGCCCGGCCGGTTCGGCGCGATCGTGGAGGCGGTCGTCGCTGATGGCGAGATGTGGGTCGGGCTGCGCGAGCACGGCGACCGGATCGACGACGCGGCCGCTGGCCTGTTCACCACAGCACTGGCCCTGCGGAACTGGCATCGTCGCGCGCGGTTCTGCGCCAAGTGCGGGGCCGGGACCCGCATCGTGCAGTTCGGCTGGGTGTCGCGGTGCTCATCCTGCCAGCGTGAGGAATACCCGCGTACCGACCCGGCCGTGATCTGCCTTGTGCACGACGATGTCGGCGTCAATGGCGAACACGTGCTGCTGGCGCGCGGTGCGAGCTGGCCAGAAGGCGCGCGCTCGGTGCTCGCCGGATTCGTCGAGGCAGGCGAGTCGCTTGAAGCGTGTGTGCGGCGGGAGATCTTCGAGGAGGTCGGCGTCGACGTCGACGACGTGCGCTACCTCGGCAGCCAGCCGTGGCCATTCCCGCGCTCGATCATGCTCGGTTTCGCCGCGCGGGCAAGCCGCGACCAGCCGCTGCGGCCCGCGGACGGCGAGATCGCGGAGGCCCGGTGGTACTCCCGGGATGAGATCAGGGCAGCGTTCGCGCGCGGGGAGCAGCGGGGCGAGCCAGAGCCGGGTGTACTGCGGTTGCCGGGTAACTCGTCCATCGCGCGGGTGATGCTGCAGGCGTGGGCGCGGGCGAGTACCTGACATCAGGTGCGTGGGTCTGGCCGGGGCGCGGGTTGCGCCATCCTGGCCTGAGCCGCGGCGGATTGGCCCGGACCGGGCTTCAGCGGTCGTGCTGCTGCTCGGCCGCTCGCCCCGGCACGGACAGCGGCCGCTCGGCGGCCTCGTCCTCGGCGAGCTGCTCGGCGACCGACTTGCGACGGGGTTTCTTCGTTCGCCGGGCGTCAGCGCTGTCGCTGCCCTCGTTGGCCGCGCGTTGCGCGCTGTCGTGCAGCGCCCCGCCCGGTTTCGACTCCCGAACCGTGAAGTACAACCAGCCGGCCAGCGCCATGATCCCGAACGCGATCCACTGCATGCTGTACGACAGGAACGGGCCCGCGTCGACACGGGGCAACGGCAGCGGGTTCAGTACGCCTGGCTGGTCAGGGGTGAGCTGGAAATAGCCCGGTCGCAGGTCCAGCCCGGTTTCGTCCGCCACGACCGAGGAGTCGATGGCGTAGATGTGCGGGGCCTCGGCGTCGCTCGGCGTGAACGCGTCGCGGCTCTTCGGGTCGGTCTCGTCGGTCCGGGCCCGCGCGACCACCGTGACCTCGCCGTCCGGTGGCGGGGCGTACTCCGGGACGCCGACCTGGTCGTTCGGCGCGACGTAGCCACGGTCGATCAGCACGACGTCGCCGGACGTCGTACGCAGCGGCGTCAGGATCTCGAACGCCGGCTCGCCGTTGACGCTGCGCAACCGCGCGACGACCTCATCGTCCGGCAGGTAGGTCCCGGTCACCTCCACCCGCGACCACACGGTGTCCGCCGAGGGCGCCGTGCCATCCGGCAGCACCTGCTCAATCGGGCGCGGCGGTGATGACAGCGACCGCTCGATGGCCTCGTTCTGCGCGTCGCGTTCGTGGTGGCGGCCCCACTGCCATGGCGAGAGCAGCAGGAAGCACGCGGTGGCGAACAAGAACACCACCAGCGTCAACGTGAGCCAGTTCGGCCGCAGCAGGAACTTCAACCGCACCCCTCAACGGTAAGTCACTCGCGCGCGACGACTCGCGCAGAGCCCGTTAAGCCAGCGCGAGCGCCGAGCGGGCCGCCGCGACGGCTTGCCGCGCGTAGCCGCCGCCGAACAGCACGGTGTGGACCAGCAGCGGGAACAGTTGGTGCAGCCCGGTGCGCTCCCGCCAGCCGTCGGCGAGCGGCGCGCCCGCCTCCGCCGCCGCTTCGGCATACGAGTCCAGGATCACATCGAGTAGCGGTGCCCCGAACAGCCGCATCATGGCGAGGTCGGTCTCCCTGTGGCCGCCGTGCGCCGCTGGGTCGATCAGCCACAAGCCGTCGGATGCCCAGTGCAGGTTGCCGCTCCAGGCGTCCCCGTGCAGCCGCGCGGGCGGCTCGGCGGGTCCCGCCAGGTCCGCCATGCGCTCACACACCTGGCTGATGACGCCCGCCTCCCGCGCGTCGAGCATCCCCTGGTCGGTGGCATTCCGCAGGTACGGCTCGACCCGGTGGGTGGCGTAGAACGTCGGCCAGTCGGGTTCCTCGGTGTTGTTCATCGGGGCCAGGCCGATCCACGCCTCGCGCGGCCCGTCCGGTGGGGGAGACCCAAACGCGGGCGCGCCGCGCAAGTGCAGTGCCGCGAGGCCGTGTCCGAACGCCCTCGCCGCCTCCTGCGTCGGCTGGGCGGCGGGGACGTACGTCATCAACAGCCAGTCCTCGTCGTAGGCGTAGACCTCGGGGACAGGGACGTCGCCGGTCGCCAACCAGCGCAGTCCGGCGGCTTCCGCCGCGTTCGCGCGGGGGCCCGCACCGCGCTTGGCCAGCACGCGCCTGCCGTCATCGAGGGTCACTACGCCAGTGCCGACCGACGTCGGCTCGGCACCGAGCAGGTGCCGCACGGCGTCCCGCGCGCCCGTCACAGTCGCTCGCGCACCCAGTCGAGCAGGCGGGGCATCGCGGCCTCGATCATGGCAAGCACCTCGTCGAATCCGCCGTCCGCGCCGTAGTACGGGTCGGGGACCTCGGCGTCGAGCGGGGCGTCAGGGTCGAACGAGCGCAACAGCCGCGCCCGCTCCGGTGGCACGCCGAGCCCGATGAGGACGTCGAGGTGGCCCGCATCGGCCGCGAGCAGCAGGTCGGCGTTCAGGTGCTCATCGTTGATCCTGGCCGCGACGTGATCGACCGAGTAGTCGTTCGCTCGCAGCACCGCCGCGGCGCGCGGGTCGCAGGGCTCACCGATGTGCCAGCTCCCCGTGCCCGCGCTGGTGACCCTGACCTTGCCGGCGATGCCCGCGTCCTCGACATGACTGCGGAACACCGCTGCGGCGATGGGCGAGCGGCAGATGTTTCCGGTACAGATGAACGAGACGTGCACGTGCACTAGCCTAAATGGGCGACGGCCACGTCTCGACGTCCGGGCCGTCGCGTTGTGCGAGGATCATCGCCATGTCACCTGCGACCGTTGGCGACGTCATCGCGGCACTCGACGCCGCTTACCCGCGTGAACTCGCCGAATCCTGGGACGCCGTCGGCCTGGTGTGCGGTGACCCCGCCGAACCGGTGGAGCGCGCGCTGGTGTGCGTCGACGTCGTTGACGAGACGGTCACCGAGGCGCTCGACTTGGGCGCGCAGCTGATCGTGGCGCACCATCCGCTGCTACTGCGCGGGGTGCACGGTGTGCCTGCCGATTCCAGCAAGGGCAGGGTGGTGCACCGGCTGATCCGTTCCGGCGTCGCGCTGTTCTGTGCGCACACCAACGCCGACTCCGCCAATCCCGGTGTGTCCGACGCGCTTGCCGCCGCCATTGGGTTGACGGTGGAGCGCCCGCTCGCGCCGCACGCGGACAACCCGGAGACCGGGCTCGGTCGTATCGGCGTGCTGACCGAGCCGGAGCCCTTCGCCGCGTTCGTCGACCGGGTGAGTACAGCGTTGCCCGCCACCGTGCCGGGCGTGTCTGGCGCGGGCGATCCGAACCGTCTGATCAAGACGGTAGCGGTGTCGGGCGGGTCGGGTGACAGCTTTCTGTCCGCCGCCGCTGGCGCCGGGGTGGACGCCTACGTTACCGCCGATCTGCGGCACCATCCCGCGAGCGAGCATGTGGAAGCGGTCACCGTCGCGGAAGGCTCGCCACCCGCTCTTGTGGGTGTCACCCATTGGGCTAGCGAATGGCCGTGGTGTGAGCAGGCGGCCGGCGTCATCGGCGCGGTGAACGCGGGTACGGTCGAAGTTCACGTCTCCCATCGGTGCACCGACCCGTGGAACGTCCCCACCAGCACACACGAAGGAAGTCCACAGTGAAGGTCGACCCTGAGGTACAACGGCAACTGCTCGAACTGGCCGATGTCGACGCGGAGCTCGGCCGCATCGAGCACCGGCGCAAGAAGCTGCCCGAGCTGGAAGAGATCGCCGCTATCGAGAAGGACCTCCGGGCGGGCAGGGACGCTCTCGTCGCGGTGCAGACCTCGGCGTCCGACCTCGATCGCGAGGTCACACGGCAGGAGCGGGAAATTGAGTCGGTGCGGGCCAGGGAGGACAAGGATCGCTCGCTGATGGCTTCCGGGTCGGTGTCGGCCAAGCAGCTGACCGATCTCGAGCACGAACTGGAGACATTGAAGCGGCGGCAGAGCGCCCTCGAGGACGATCTGCTTGAGTTGATGGAGCGCAGGGAAGCCGTCGCGATCGATGAGCAGCGAACGGCGGCCGAGGTCGACGAAGCCGAACGCAAACTCGCCGAGGCCCAGCGGCGTCGTGACGAGGCGATGGCCGATCTCGACAGCCAGCAGGCGGGTAAGGAGGAGGAGCGGACGAGGCTGGTCGCGCCGCTGCCGGCCGACCTGCTCGCGCAGTACGAGAGGGTGCGTGCCGCACGGGGGCGCGGCGCAGGACTACTGCGGTCGCGCCGCTGCGGCACCTGTCAGCTGGAACTGGACCACACCGCGTTGTCCGATATCAAGAACGCCGCCCCGGACGCCGTCGTGACCTGCGAGAACTGCGGCGCGATTCTCGTGCGCACCGAGGAGTCCGGCCTGTGAGGCATGGTGTGCTGAATGACGTTGTCACTGCATTGGGTGCGGCGAAAGCGTCATGCACCGCGCCCGACGCGGGGAAGGCGTCATTCACGACGGAGGGAGCGGCGTGGGGCCGCAGGTGATCATCGAGGCGGACGGCGGTTCGCGAGGGAACCCTGGGCCTGCCGGGTACGGTGCGCTGGTCCGGGACGCGGACACCGGTGAGTTACTCGCCGAGCGTAAGGCTGCTCTCGGCATCGCGACCAATAACGTCGCGGAGTACACCGGCCTGGTCGAAGGCCTGCGCGCCGCCACCGAGCTGGGCGCGAGCACCGCCGAGGTGCGGATGGACTCCAAGCTGGTCGTCGAGCAGATGAGCGGTCGCTGGAAGATCAAGAACGCGGCGTTGCAGCCGCTCGCGCGACAGGCACGTGACCTGGCACTGCAACTCGACCGGGTGAGCTACACTTGGATTCCCCGCGCGCAGAACTCACATGCCGATCGTCTCGCGAACGAGGCGATGGACGCGGCCGCCGAGGAGTCCGACGACCCCGAACCGGCCAGTCAGGACACTGCCAGCGCGGATGACGCTGCCAGCAGGTCAGCGTCGGGCACCGCTCGCCAGACCGTGTCCGGAACCGCCGCCGCGACCGGCACGGACGACTTCGTGAGCGACCCAGCACCCGGCACGCGGCAGGCGGATCGAGGTGTGCCCGCGTCGTGGACCGGCGCCCAGGGTGCGCCGACCCGGTTGGTGCTGCTGCGCCACGGCCAGACCCCGATGTCGATCGACCGGCGGTACTCCGGCCGAGGCGATGTCGAGCTCACAGACCACGGCAGATGGCAGGCAGCCGCCGCCGCCAAGCGAGTAGCGGCGTTCGTCGGCGCGCGGGAGGACGCGGCTGGCCCGCTGCCGGTGGTGTCCTCACCACTACACCGTGCTGTCGACACCGCGCGGGAGGTCGCGGCGCTGCTGGGCAGTGAAGTGCGCACCCACACCGGGCTCATCGAGACCGACTTCGGTGAGTGGGAAGGTCTGACTTTCGGCGAGGCATCCCGTCGCGACCCCGAGCTGCACCGCGCCTGGATCAGCGACACCTCGGTCGCGCCGCCGGCTGGGGAGAGCTTCGAAGCGGTGCACCAGCGAGTCCGCAGGGCGCGCGACAACATCCTCAGCGAGTATGGCGGCCGCGATGTCGTCGTGGTCTCCCACGTTACGCCGATCAAGGCGTTGCTGCGGATGGGTCTTGCGGCTGGCCCGGAGCTCTTGTTCCGGCTCCACCTCGACCTGGCGTCGCTGTCTGTCGTCGAGTTCTACCCTGACGGCAACGCCTCGGTTCGCCTGGTGAACGACACCGCGCACCTCGATATGCCGTGAAGGGCTTCATCGCGACACCCCAGGCCGGCGTTACCGCCGGACCCGCCCGGTATCCTGGATACGCACGGACGAGTTGGCGGGGCGGCCGCGAGCGGTGCTCGGCACCGCTCGAGGAAAGTCCGGACTCCACAGGGCAGGGTGGTTGCTAACAGCAACCCGGGGCGACCCGCGGGAAAGTGCCACAGAAAACAGACCGCCGCGGCGACGCGGTAAGGGTGAAACGGTGGTGTAAGAGACCACCAGCACCCCGGGTGACCGGGGTGGCTCGGTAAACCCCACCCGGAGCAAGGCCAAGAGGGCGCTGCACGCGCCTGCGCGAGCGAGAGGGCGGCCCGTCCTGCTCGCGGGTAGGCCGCTTGAGCCCGTCGGCGACGGCGGGCCTAGATGGATGGTCGCCGCCCGGCATGCCGTGAGGCGTGCCGGGTACAGGATCCGGCTTACACGCCAACTCGTCCGTGTCACCGGCCGCCACGCCCGAGCGGCCCGTAACTTTGGGTGAATTCTTGATGACATCTTGTGGTCGACCGCAAGGCTTTGGTGGCGTGCGCCACGCCGTCGCGGTCGTGCCCGACGCTCGCTGAGCGAGCTTCTTACCGAGAGGAAACAGCACGAGTGGTCCACTGGCAGGGGTCGATGCTGCTCCGTTCCGGTGGTTTCTCAGGGTGGTGCTGGGTCGCGGCGTGGTTACCCGCATGATGGGTTCTGGCCCCTGTCGGTAGGCGACCTGGTCGGCACGGGCCGTGACCATACTTAACAGAACGGGTTGAGAAGGCTACCTTTAGTGACGGTACAGATGACCTGGACCAATGACGGAGTACGTGCGATGCTCCGATCGGCAACACTCCTCGCACTCGGGAGTACACGATGAGCACGATGATGGCCCTCACCTCCCTGGCGCAGCAGGGGGAGATCACGACAGGAGGGTTGCAGACCTGGCTGCAGAACAACGTCATTCCGCTGTTGCTGCTGACCGTCGCGGTACTGCTGTTGTGGCTCGGTGGCGGCAGAGGTGACAACGCCGGTGTGATGCGCCGCCTCGGTGGTGTGGTCATCGCGCTCGCTGTCATCGGGCTTGCCGTGAGCGGGGCCGGGGTCGAGGTCGGCACCTGGATTTCCAGCTTGTTCACGGGCTGAGGTTCGGGGACCGCTTTGCGCATCCGCACTGACGACGATGTGTACCGCGTCGACGCCGTGTGGCTCGGCCCGCCCAAGGCCACGTTTCCTTGGCGTGCCCGCTACGTGGCGTGGGGCGTTGGATTCGCCGTTTTTCTGCTCGTGCTCACCATTGAGCGGCAGCTCGGTATCTCGTTCGGCTTCTTCAGCACGGCGTGGGCGTTCGTCATCACCATCGGCGTGACCCGGTTGATCACCTCGCGGATCAACCACGAGCGTCCGCTCGGCTCGGTGCTCGCGATGTGGTTTCGCGAGCTGACTACTCCGAGAGAGCAGCAGACCGGGGACGGCGGGGCGGTGAGCGCGGCCAAGCTGCGGGTGCGTACTGAACGGCCACGACCGAAAGGGACACACCGAGCGAGAACGAGCACGTCGCTCGATACAGCGCCACGCGAGTCGCACAGCGCGGTCAGGCAGCGGCAGCCCGTGGACAACGGGCGGCCACCGGGACCAGCACCAGCACGTCAGCGCGTTATGCAGGCCAGGAGGTAGTCGTTGTTCGGTCGCGGCGCAAGCCACAGCCAGCCGGAGCGGGTGGGCTCCGGCGGGAGCGCGGGGCGCACCGTACGTGCCAGCAGGAGGGGTCGGCGCCTGCCTGGTGAGCAGGCCGTGCCCTCGTACATCCCGTCGATCGCGGCCCGCAGCATCGACGGACATCTGCTGCGTACCGGACAGGAGATCTACGCCTGGTACCGGCTCTCGACCCAGCGCTGGTCGTTCCGATCCGATTCGCAGCGCAGAGACCTCATCGCGGCCATCGCGGGTCAGTACGCCGAACTGCAGGGTCGCTGGCTGCACCTGCGGGTCACCAGTCGCCCGTACCCGATTCGGATGTGGGCCGAGGCGCACGTCCACAACGCGTACAACCGGCTCCCCGACGCCCAGGGCGCGCTGTCTTTCGACGACTACCTGATCGGCGAGCAGCAGCAGCTCATGGGCCGGTCGATGGCGGAGAAGGAGGTCTATCTCGGCGTTCAGGTGCAGACCCGTAACGCGGTGGACCGCGCGGTCGAGCGGGCAGCGCCGCTGCTGCGCAAGATGCTGCCCGAGGCGGTCGATGCCGAACTGACCGCGATCGACTCCGAGGTGGAGCACCTGGACCAGGTGATGTCCGCCGCCGGTCTCGACGGCAGGCCGGCCGAGGCGACCGAGATGTCCTGGTTGATGCACCGCTCGTGTGCGCTCGGTCTGCCAGCGCCGCGGACCATGCCTGCCGTGCCCGGCTCCAACTGGGAGCCGGAAGACCTGGCCAGCTTCACCGACGCTGCCGACTTCCACGCCGAGCCCTACGCTCCGACCGTGACCGTGCGGGGCCGCACCGGCTCCAACGCGGGTATCACCAGCCATGTCGCGGTGCTGACCATGGGCCAGATGCACGGCCTGCAGATCCCCGAGGTCGACGACCCGTGGATGCAGCACGCCGACCGGCTGCCGGGCGCGGTGGAGTGGTCCGCCCGGATCTATGTTCGCCGCCCAGAAGAGGTGGCTGGCGAGCTGAGCAGGCAGATGAACAAGGTCCGCTCGCAGGTCAAGCACTACACCGACGAGCACGACCTTGAGCCGCCGCAGTCGCTGGCGCGGCAGGCGTCCCGGGTGCTTGAGATCGATGACGAGATGACCACCGGTTTCACCGCGCTGGCCACGCGGGTCTACTCCTGGTGGCGGTTGGCGGTGTCCGGTCCGACCGAGCGGGAGGCGCTGCGGTCGGCGCAGCAACTGCTCGAGCTGTACAAACCCAAGATCGCCATCGAACACCCCGAGGCGCAGTACGCGCTGGCCAGGGAGTTCATCCCCGGCGAACCGGTCGCCTCCGGCGCCTATAAGCGCCGCGGCTCCGTGGTCTGGGCCGCGGCGGCCGTGCCGACCGCGACCGCCGACGTGGGTGACCGCAGGGGCATCCTGCTCGGCGAGACCTGCACCGCCACCAGGCGTCCCGTCGCGTGGGACCCGTGGATGGCGCAGGAGATCCGCGATGGCTCGGGTCTAACCGCGATGGTCGCCGGCCTCGGTGGCGGGAAGTCTTTCCTCGGCGGCGGCATCGTCTACAAAACACTGCGTTCCGGTGCGAGCTGGACCATTCTCGACCCATCCGGTCCGCTGTCGCGGCTGTGTGACTTGCCGGAACTACGGCCGTACGCCCGGCCGATCAACCTGCTCAACGCCCAGCCCGGCATCCTCAACCCATACCGCGTGGTCGCCGAGCCGCAGCTGGAGCACTTCCTCGACGAGGATGACCCGGAACGCGCGTGGCGCAGGGAATCAGCGCTGGCTGGTGCCACCCGTCGTCGTCTCGTGCTCGATGTGCTGTCGGGCATCCTGCCGTACGAGGTGTCCCGGCTGCCGCAGACCAGAATCGTGCTGCTGCGCGCCGTCCGCGCCGTCGGCGGCCGGTACGACGCTGATCCGGGCCAGGTCATCGATGCGCTGCGCCGCGACGCCAGCGAACACCACGAGCACGCCGTCGTCGTCGCGGACTTCCTCGATGAGATGCGCGAGCGGATGTCGCTGCTCATTCCGGAGGCGGACGCCGACCCGTACCGGGACAGCCGCGACGACCGCCTCACCGTGCTGACCATGGCCGGGCTGACATTGCCCAAGGATGGCGTCAGCCGGGAACACTGGACTGACGCCGAGGCACTCGGCGTTGAAATGCTCAACCTCGCGGCCTGGCTGACGCAGCGCTCGGTCTACGAACGGCCCAAGGAGGAACGCAAGGGCGTCTGGATCGACGAGGCTTTTTTCCTCTCCGAGGTGCCCACCGGCCGGGTGCTGATGAACCGGTTCGCCCGTGACTCCCGGAAGTGGAACGTCCGGGTGTTGCTGTCGTCACAGATCCCCGCTGACTTCCTGCGCATCCAGGGCTTCGTCTCGCTGCTGGACTCGGTGTTTGTCGGGAGGCTCGACGATGAGAATGCGCAGGAAGACGCGCTGCGGCTGCTGAAGGTTCCGGTAGGCGTCGGCTACGAGCAGGTGGTGGCCGCGCTCGGCAGGCGGCCCGGCGCCGAACGTGGTGCCGAGCACGGCGTCGAGCGTGACCGCGAGCCGAGGCAATTCATCTTCGCCGATGGCGCTGGCGGGGTCGAGCGTATCCGGGTGGACTTCTCCGGTGACCACCTCGCGCACCTACGTGACGTGCTGGACACCACGCCGGGTGCCGCTGGCTCCAGCGGGGCGGACAAGCAGCGCGCGGGTGACGAGCAGGACCGGGAGCTGGACGAGACGGGGATCGACCAGCGGGCGAGGGCGCCGCAGCATGCTTTGAGCCCGCAAGCAGACACCTCCGGTTCGCCGGCGCGGAGCACCGTCAGCTCGCCAGCGGAGGACACGCTGTCCGGGGATACGCCGCTGGAGGAGCCGTTGTTGCCGGACGACGACATCGACTTCGAGCTGGCGGCGGACCGGGAACTCGGGCTCAGCGAGGACGCTCAGGCCGAGCCTGAGCGTGCCGGATCCGGCCGAAAGCGTGGCACGGGGCGGGACGCGGCATGAACGCGCTGCTCATCGTCGCGATGATCATCGCGGTGGTCGGTCTAGGCAAGGCCGTCCGCCACCGTCTGCGACGACCCGGTACGACGAGATCACGCGTTGTGCTGGCCGTCGCCGCCATTATCGGGTTCCAACTGCTTATCGGTGCTCCCATGGCGTCGGCGGCCAAATGCGGTGAGGCCCCCAACCCGGAACGGCCGGGCACTGGCATGGTCGGCGCACTCGACGCCGCGGAAGCTCGCGGCGAGGCGGGAACCCCGTACAGCGACTATGGCTATGCGGGCATGGTGTGGCACACCTATACCCCGGAGTCGGAGTGTGGCGGCCTGTCCGGGGTCACCGACGCCAACACCACGCTGGACACCTGGGCGGGCAACCAGCTGTTCAACATCGGCAAGACCATCACCGGCGCGACCAACGCGCTGCACTACACGGTGCTCGAAGGTGGGCTGTTCACCCCAATCTACGACGCGATCGAGACCGGCACCGAGAAGGTCTACAACAACATCTACGCCCAGCTGTTCGGCCTCGCGGCGCTGTTGCTGGCGATCCTGATGTTCCGCCACATCTGGCGTGGTGATCTGCCCTCGGTCAGCAAGCGCGCGCTGTTCGCACTCGCTGCGGTGTGGCTGGCGGCGTCGTCGTTCGCGCTGCTGCGCTACTTCGACACCATCGACCGGGCCATCGTGCAGACGACGACGAACATCCAGGCCGGGTTCGTGGATGAGTCCGAGGACAGGGTAGTGCGCCACATCCTGCCGTCGAATCTGCACGACGAGATCGTCTACAAGAACTGGCTGCGCGGTGAGTTCGGCTCCGCCGACGCCAGCGAGGCCGAGGAGCACGGTAGGGACCTGCTCGACGCGCAGGCGTTCACCTGGGAACAGATGGCCAACGGCGATGACGGTGACGAGAAGGTCATCAACGAGAAGAAGGCCGAGTACAAGCGCATCGCGGCTGAGCTCGGCCCGTCGGCTGGCTATTTCACCGGCGAGGATGGCAGTCGCACCGGCGCTGGGTTCATCGCCACCCTGCAGGCGCTGGTGTACTCGTTGTTCCAGCTACTCGCCAAGACGGCCGTGCTACTCGCTCAGGTATTGGTCCGGCTGCTCGCGCTCACCGCGCCGCTGATCGGCCTCGTTGCGCTGCTGCATCACGACGTCCTGCGCAGGGTCGCCAAGGTGGCTGGCACCGTCGGGTTCAACCTCATTGTGCTGTCGGTACTCGCTGGTGTGCATGCCCTGCTGCTCAACGCCATCTTCGCCGCGTCGGGCGCGCTGTCGATGCTGACGCAGATGACCATGGCTGGGCTGGTGACCATCCTGATGTTCGTGGTCGGTAGGCCGGTGCGCAGGCTCTGGCAGATGGTCGACATGTCGACCCGAACAGTGGGTGCCGCGTTGCCTGCCGCGCCGGGACTGTTCTCTCGGTTCCGCGGCAAGCCACAGGAGGACACCCAGCAGGACCAGTTCTGGCGCAACGTCGCGAACAGCGACAGCGACGCCGACGCTCGACCGGGCCAGCTGGGCACCGCCACTATGTCCGACCGCAGGGTCCGGCCGGAGGCCCGGACCATCGCCGCGTCGGCGCAACGTCTCGACCGGCAGTCACCGCAGGTCATCGGTGCGGGCAGTGGGCAACAGCGGACACTGCCCGCGTCCGGCACACCGAACCCGGCCCATCTCGGCTTCAATCCGGCGGGCGGCATCGGCGGCGCGTCGGCACCGGATCGCGCCTACCAGCGGCGGGACGAACGCAGGTCCGCCGGCACGACGCACCGGAGCGGGTCGTTCCCGCGCACGGCGCGCGCCGGCGGCGCTGGCTACGGCGACAGTTCCGACTCCCACTATGTCGTGCCGTCCCGCATGTCAGGACCCGCTCCGGACCACGGCACCGCCCGCTCGACCGTCGATTCCGCACCGCATTGGCGCACGGAGACCTCGGGTCCCCGGCGCGCGGAGGCTGAGGTCATCAACGGAAAACCGGTGTTCGTGCTGTACCGGCCGTCGCGCGGGCTCGAGGTGCGACAAGACGCGGGCATCCGTGACACCGACCCCGTGGTGAGGTGACGCGGGCATGCCGATCCGTACCCACAGAGGCCGCGCTGCGGTGTACCGGCGTATCTGGGGCGCGCCGCTGCGTTCCCCGAAGCACCTGATCGTGACGGTGATGATCCTCGTGGCGATCGTGACCGGTATCGGATTCCTGGTGCCGAAGCTCCTGCCCGGCGTCGACCAGGGCAGCATCTCAAGTGCGGCGTCCCGTACCACCCAGACCGATACCGAGGACGCCGTCCCCACGACGCAGCCGACCGAACTCACCGAGACCCGGCTGACCGAACCGCCGATGACCCGCACCTCGGCAGCCCCGGAGCCCGCCGCGCTCCAGGTCGTCCGCAAGTGGGCGCGGGCATGGGTCACCCACCCAGACGGCATCTCGAACAAGAAATGGCTGCGCGGTCTCGCCCCATTCACCACGGAGGAGTACCTACCCGTGATGGAGTCCGTCGAGCCGGACAACATCCCGGCGACCAAGGTCACCGGGGAACCGAAAGTCGTCGAGTCCTACACCGCCTCGGTCACCGCTGAGGTGCCCACAGACGGCCCGAGGCTGAGCATCACGGTGGTCAAGACCGACGCGGGTTGGCGCGTTTCCAACTACGGCAAGGCGGCCTGAGTCATGCGGCTTGGCATCGTGGTGAGCTTTGCCCTGGCCAGCGTGTTCGGCCTTGTCGTCGCCGCGACGACCGTGGTCAATGTGATCAACGCGGGCGAGCGCGCGCAGCTGATGGACGTCGATCGCGTCAGCTGCGAGGCGATGATCGGGCCAAGCCAACCTGGTGCTCCCCGAGTCGGCGCGACCGACGCCGCCAACCTGACCCGGGACCAGCTCGATACGGCTGGGCTGATCGTGTCCATCGGCAAGAAGCGCAAGCTGCCGCCCCGCGCGTGGCAGGTCGCGATCCAGGCTGGCATGACCGAGTCCGGGTTGCGCAACCTGTACTACGGCGACCGCGATTCGCTCGGCATTTTCCAGATGCGTCCGTCGATGGGCTGGGGCACGGTCTCGGAGGTGACGGACCCGCCGTACCAGGTCAACAAGTTCTACGACGTCCTTGAGCAGATCCCGAACTGGCAGGCGATGCGGCCAGGCGATGCCGCGCAGGCGGTCGAGCGCTCGGCCTTTCCCGATCGCTACCACCGGTGGGAAGCCATGGCCGTCCACCTCGTCGAGAACATCGGCGATGTCGCCGACGCGGCGGGTTGTGGTGAGGGTGTCGGGCTCGCGCTGCCGCCGAGCAAGGCGGCCGCCAAGGCGATCGAGTTCGCCATGGGTGAGCGCGGCAAACCGTACGTGTGGGGCGCGGAAGGGCCGGACGCCTACGACTGCTCCGGTTTGCTGATGCGAGCGTTCGAGTCCGCTGGGATCATCATGCCGCGGGTGTCTCGCGACCAGTACCACGCGGGAGCGAAGCTGCCCGTGGAGAAGGCGAAACCGGGAGACCTGCTGTTCTGGGCCTATGACGAGTCTGACCCGAGCACGATCCACCACGTGGCGATGTACATCGGCGACGGCCAGATCGTCGAAGCGCAGCAGTCCGGCGTGCCGGTGCACACCAGGGACGTCACGTTCGGCGAGCCCGAGATGCTGCCGGTAGCCGTCCGGCCAGGGGTGTGAGGAAGGAGCGGTGCCGTGAAACGCCTTGGCAAGAGGGGCAAGCAAGCGCCCGAGGAACAGGAGCAGGACCCGCGCAGCTCGTTCGCGGCCGCGCCGTTGCCCCGGCATGCCGGGCCGCCCGCGTCGAGCACGCCGCTGGCCGACCAGCTTGCCAGGGGCGGCCCCGGCGTCACCGCCGAGTACGTCGTGCTGCCCCGCTCCATCGCAGAGGACATGCCGTTGCCGTGGCAGCGGCAGATCGCCAGTGTGCTCGAGCAGTTCCACCACATGCACCGGGACTTGTCATGGCCGAAGTACCGCGTGCTGCCCTCCCGCGAGGAGAAGCTCACCGACCTGGATGAGGAACAGCTCGCCGAAGCGGGATACACCGTCGAGATGGACGATGACGGTGAGCTCGTCTACCGAGAACGCAGCGGCCGTAGGGTTGACGAGCCAGAGGAGACCACGGTGCTGGTGACGTGCCTCGACCCGGTGGTCTCCGAGAGGAGCGTGCGGCGGCAGCAGCAGGCTCCCGCCGAACCGGCACCCGCACCGCAGGAACAGCCGCAGCAGCCAGCGCCGCAACGCGCGGCCCCGATGAACATCGGTCCGCAACCCGTGTGGCAGCCGGTGCCTGGTGCCGAGCAGCCCGGTGGCCACGCCGTTCCCGCGCAGCAGCGCCCGCAGTCTCCACCGCCCGCCTCACTGGCGGAGCCGGAGACTCCCGCACGCGGCACGCCGATGCCCGATCCGGTGGAAGACGCCGCGATGGACTGGCCCAGCCCGGCAACCGGCACGGCTCCGGCGAGTGGCGCGGAGCCCGTAGGCGGTGACTTCGGGCCGACCGGTGACCCGATCGAGCGCCCCTACCGGTACGGCGGCTAACTGGGCGGTGTGCCGCGCTGGCATATGTGCTCCCAGCCATTCTTGGGCCAGACTGGGGGTATGGCACTGTGGCGCAAGAAGAAGGACCCGAACCCGGACAAAGGTTGGTATTACAACACCAAGACCGGTGAGGTCGAGCACCTCGAGGTGTCCCGGGCGATTGACCGGCTCGGGCCTTATCCCGACGAGGCGACCGCGCGGCGCGCCCTCGAAATCGCCAGGCAACGCACCGAGGAGGCCGACCGAGCCGACCGGGAATGGGGCAATCGGGATTCGGATGAGTAGCGACCCGCTACCCCCGGCGCGGACGTCAGGGCGGCGATGGGACTTCGCCGCCGTCCGCGCCGAGTTCGATCTGCCAGACGGCTTCGCTCCCGATACCCTCGCGGAAGCGGAGGACGCCGTGGTACGCGCCCGCGAGTTGAGTGGCGACCGCTACGACGCCACCGACATTCCCGTTGTCACCATCGATCCACCCGGCGCGCGCGATCTCGACCAGGCGATGCGCGTCGAGCGGCTGTCCCACGGCTACCGGGTTCGGTATGCCATCGCTGACCTCGGCGCGTTCGTCACGCCGTCCGGCGCCGTTGACCGGGAAGCCACCGCCAGGGGCCAGACGCTCTACCTCCCGGACGGCACCGTGCCGTTGCATCCGCCGGTGCTCTCCGAGCGAGCCGCGAGCCTGCTGCCTGGCGAGGTCCGCCCGGCCGTGCTGTGGACCATCGACACCGACGACGAGGGCAACCCAGTCGACATCGACGTCCGCAGAGCGATCGTGCGCTCCGTTGGCCGGTTCGACTATCAGGGCGTCGTCAACGACGTCGCGCGCGGTGAGGTGCACCCTTCGCTGGCCACGCTGCCGGAGTTCGGCACGCTCCGGCGACGGCTCGCCGCTCAGCGCGGCGCGATCGAGCTGCAACTGCCCGAACAGGAGGTGACTTCCGACGGCAACGGCGGCTGGCGGCTCGCGCTGCGGCTGCGCACCGAAATCGACGCGTTCAACGCCGAGATTTCGCTGCTCACCGGCATGTGTGCGGCGGAGCTGATGCTGGAGGCAGGGGTGGGCATCCTGCGCACTGTCGTCGAGGCGGACGAGGACGCGCACTGCTGGTTACGGGAGTCCGCACAGGCGCTGGGCATCGACTGGCCGCACGGCACCGGTGTCGCCGATGTCCTCAGCGGCCTCGATCCGGCGCGGCCCGAGTCGCTGGCCTTCTACGCCGACAGCACCCGACTGCTGCGTGGCGCGGGCTACACCACGTTCGACGGTGCGCCACCCAGCGCGTCATCGCACGCTGGGATCGGTGGCCCGTACACGCACGTCACGGCACCGATCAGGCGGTTGGTCGACCGCTATGCCACCGAGGTGTGCCTCGCCGTTTGCGCTGGCACGGAGGTTCCGGAGTGGACCCGCGCCGGGCTGGCTGAACTGCCGTCGGCGATGGGCACGTCCGACGCGCTCGCCGCCAAGGTGGAGCGCGCCTGCCTCGACCAGGTCGAGTCGTGGGTGCTCGCGGACCGGGTCGGTGAGACGTTCGACGCCGTGGTGCTGCGCGGCGGCGGCGAGCAGGTTGAGGTGCTGATTTCCGACCCGCCAGTCTTGGCCAGCTGCGACGGCACCGACCTCGCCGAGGGGCAGCGCGTCACCGTCCGGCTCACGGCGGTCGACACGACCGCGCGGACGGTCACCCTGGAGCCGGTACCGTGACCAGGATGCACTTGATCGACGATCTTGGCGAAGAGGTGCCGCTACGAGGGACACCCGAGCGGGTGGTGTCGCTGGTGCCGTGCCTGACCGAGGCGGTCGAGGTCAGTCTTGACGGCACCATCGTGGGTGCCACCGACTACTGCACCCATCCGGTTGACCTCGACGTGACCCGGGTTGGTGGCTCGAAGTACCCGAAAGTCGACGAAGTCCTCGCGCTACGGCCCGATCTGGTGCTGGCTAACTCCGAGGAGAACCGCAAGGAAGACGTCGAGCGAATGCGCGCCGACGGCATCCCGGTGTGGGTGATGGCCGCGCCCGCGACCGTGCCCGACGCGCTCGGCTCGCTGCGGAGGCTGCTCACCCAGGCGTTCGGCGTTGATGAGCCGCAATGGCTGGTCGATGCCGAACACGCCTGGTCGGAGACGCTGCCCCCGCGGGTACATGCCGTGGTTCCGGTGTGGCGTAAACCGTGGGTGGTGATCGGCCGCGACACCTTCGGCGGCGACGTGCTGCACCGGCTGGGCGTGGCCAACGTCTATGCCGACCACGCCGAGCGGTACCCGAGGCCGAAGCGCGATGAGATCGCCGCGCGGTTCGACGGGGGCGAGGCCGAGCTGCTGGTGCTGCCGGACGAGCCGTGGGAGTTCACCGAGGCCGACGGCCCCGATGCCTTCCCTGGCGTGCCGTACGTGCTGGTCTCCGGCCGCTATCTCACCTGGTACGGACCGTCCCTTGTGGACGCCAACCGCGAACTGGCCGCCGCCATCGCCGCCCCGCGAGTCTCACCGTAGCCGCGGCGAGTCTCACCGCGCCTGCCGCTTTAGTGGAAGGCGTGCTCCGGTCCTGGGAATTCCCCGGCTTGAACCTCGGCCGCGAACGTCGCCGCCGCCTCGGACAGCACGCCAGCCATGTCGGCGTAGCGCTTGACGAACCGCGGTGACTTGCCGCGCCGCAGCCCGGCCATGTCCTGCCAGACCAGCACCTGCGCGTCGCAGTCTGGACCGGCCCCGATGCCCACGGTCGGAATCGTCAGTTCATGCGTGATCTGCTTCGCGACCTCGGCGGGCACCATCTCCATGACGACGGCGAACGCACCGGCCTCTTGCAGCGCGAGCGCGTCGGCGAGCAGTTCCTGGCCCGCCTCGCCCCGGCCCTGCACCCGGTACCCACCGAGGTTGTGCTCACTCTGCGGTGTGAAGCCGATGTGGCCCATCACGGGAATCCCGGCCGACGTCAGCGCCTCGACGTGCGGCGCGAACTTTCGTCCGCCTTCCAGCTTGACGGCGTGTGCGAGGCCTTCCTTCATGAACCGCACTGACGTCTCCAGCGCCTGCTCCGGCGAGAGCTGGTACGACCCGAACGGCAGGTCAGCGACCACGAGCGACCTCTGCACCGACCGGGTGACCGCACGGACCAGCGGCAACAGCTCATCGACCGTCACCGGGATCGACGTCTCGTAGCCGTAGACGTTGTTCGCCGCGGAATCTCCGACGAGCAGCACCGGAATGCCGGCCTCGTCGAACAACTGCGCGGTGTACATGTCGTAGGCGGTGAGCATGGGCCACGCCTCGCCGCGTTCCTTCATCTCACGCAGGTGGTGGACCCGTACCTTCTTCGGTGGCTTCGACTGCTGTGCGCTGCCGGAGCCGTACGGAGCGGCTTCTTCCGCGCCGGGGGAGCCTGCTGACATCATCGACCGTCCTTCCTCGGGGCCCGATCCGGGTCCCCGGGCAGTGGGTGTTGCCCGTGCTCGCGCCGTGGCCCCTCGTATGCGCTCGTCGCCGTAGTGCGGTCGACTGCGCGAGTGGACGGCCGAAGTCGCGGGGTGTGCACGCCAAGCGTGGCACCGCACGACCCGGTGTGCAGCAATGGTGCGACGAGGGTCACATCGCATGCAGGTGCGGCGTCCCGCTAGCGGCGGGACCGGAGCGCCTCAGTGCGTCTCGCGCCAGCGGTTGGTCAGCGGCAGCCTGCGATCCCGCCCGAACGCCTTGAACGTGATCTTTGTCCCTGGTGGGTACTGCCGCCGCTTGTACTCCGCGATGTCGACCATCCGCACGACTCGGTCGACGAGCGCCGGGTCGAAGCCTTGCGTCAGCAGGTCCGCGAAACCGCGATCGCCCTCGACATAGTCGTCGAGGATGTCGTCCAGCAGCGAGTAATCCGGCAGTGAGTCGGTGTCGAGCTGGTCCGGGCGCAGCTCCGCCGACGGCGGCTTGGTGATGGAGTTCTCCGGGATCGGCGGGGTCTCACCGCGCTGCGCCGCGACGTCGTTGCGCCAGCGCGCCAGCTCCCACACATGTGTTTTGAAGACGTCCTTGATCGGGGCGAACGCGCCGACGGCGTCGCCGTACATCGTGGAGTAGCCGACGGCGATCTCGGTCTTGTTACCGGTGGCAAGCACCAGGTGGCCTTCGGCGTTGGACAGTGCCATCAGCAGCACACCACGCACCCTGGCCTGCACGTTCTCCTCGGCAAGCCCGGACAATTCCAGCTGACCGACGTAGGACTGCACCATGTCGGCGATCGGCTCCACCCGGAAGTGGCAGCCCAGCCGCCGCGCCAGCTCGGACGCATCGGACTGTGAGTGCTCCGAGGAGTACTTCGACGGCATCGAGACCCCATGCACCGCGTCCGCGCCGAGTGCGTCGACGGCGATCGCGGCCGACACGGCGGAGTCGATACCACCGGAGAAACCGAAGATCACCGAACGGAAGCCGTTCTTGTGCACGTAGTCGCGAAGGCCGATGACCAGTGCCGTCCACACCTCGGCCGGATCGGACAACGGCTCGGCCAGCGGTGGTGCCGGTTGTGGCTCGTACACGCGCAGCTGGGCATCCGACAGCACGATGCGGCGGACGTCCAGTCCCGCGAAGACGCCGGTGGCGTGCGAGGTGCCTGCCGGAAGGTCGAGGTCGACGATCAGCAGGTGCTCGGTGAACTGCGGCGCACGGGCCAGTACGGTGCCGTCGGCGTCGACGACGAAAGAGTCGCCGTCGAAGACCAGGTCGTCCTGGCCGCCGACCTGGTTGCAGTACGCCAGCGGCGCACCAGCCTCCGCCGCACGCCGCGCGGCGAGCGGCAGTCGCTGCTCGTCCTTGGATCGCTCGTAGGGCGAAGCGTTCGGCACCACCACCAGATCGACACCCGCCTCGCCCAGCGCGGCGATCGGGCCGCCGTCCTGCCAGATGTCCTCGCAGATCACCATGCCGATGTCGATGCCGTGCAGCCGGACGACGTCGAGCGTTTGCCCCGGTTTGAAGTAGCGGTACTCGTCGAACACGCCGTAGTTCGGCAGGTGGTGTTTGAATTGCCGTGCGACGACCTCGCCCTGGTACAGCGCGGCGGCGGCATCGCGCGGGCCGACGTCGTCGGTGTCCAGGTAGCTGACGTAGGTGAGCACGTCGCCGCAGCCTTCGTCCCGCAACCGTGTCGCCAGTGACTCAAGCGCCGCCGCTGATGCCCGCACGAACGTGTCGCGCAGCACAAGATCCTCGACGGGATAGCCGGTCAGCGCCATTTCACCGGTGACGACGACGTGCGCGCCTTCGTCGGCGGCCTTCCTGGTCGCCTCGACGATCAGGTCGGCGTTGCCGGTCAGATCACCGACGGTCGGGTTGAGCTGAGCCAGCGCCATCCGCAGTTGAGCCATGCGCCCATTCTGCACCGGCCACCCACGGTTTCTACCGCCGCTTCTTCCGCAACGTCCCTCGGATCTTCTTCAACGCCTGCTCGGCGTCGGAGTCGAACGGGTTGTCGTGCACGAGGTACGTCCACGTCGACGTCGGTCGCTTCACCCCGGCGCCAGCCAGATCGACGCCGTCATCGGTGACCTCGGTGTCGGCGAACGTCTTCACCGCGCTGTCCTTCGCCTCGTTGATGATCTTGTGGAATTCCGGGATCGCCGCGCGGTGGAACTCGTCGATCGGCGTCTCCTTGCCCAGCGCACGCAGGTGGATGCTCTCTCGCACGTCCGCGAGAAACGCCAGGTGATCGGACCACAGCTGGTCGAGGTGGAACAGCATGATCTCCCGGCACATCTGCGCCAGCGTCTCCTCGGACAGCTGCTCGGCGAGCTCGTCGTAGCGTTCCCGCTCCTCTGCCCGCATGTGCTCCGCCGCGGTGTCGGTGAGCAGGACCTCGTCGCGGAATGTCAGCAGGTCGCTGCGCTGCCGCTCGATCAGCCGGGTGTAGCGCCAGGTGTTGCGGTGAATCTCCTGGTTGGCGCCCTCGACAACGCGCTGCGCGTGGTTGAGGTGGCGCAGGGCCGCAGGGTCGGTGATCTCGCCGTCGTCATCGGCGGCGAGACCCTCCGGTACGTCGGGGGCACCGGCCATCACCAGGTCGTCCTCCAGACTCGCGAAGAACACCGAACCGCCGGGATCGCCCTGGCGTCCCGCACGGCCCCGCAACTGGTCGTCCAGCCGGCTGCTCGGGTACCGCGCGGTGCCGATGACATACAACCCGCCCAGCTCGACCGCTTTGTCTCGTTCGGCTGCGTCGACCGCGCTGCCGCCCAACTTGATGTCGGTGCCACGGCCCGCCATCTGTGTGGAAACCGTGATCGTGCCCGGCTTGCCCGCCTCGGCGATGATCTCGGCCTCCTCCGCGTCGTTGCGCGCGTTGAGCACGGTGCAGGTCAGCCCGGCCTTGGTCAGCTTCTCCGCCAGCTCCTCCGATTCCGCGACGTCCTGGGTGCCGACCAGGATCGGCCTGCCCTCCTCGTGGACCTGGCTGATCTCCGCGACGATCGCGCGCAGCTTCTGCGATGGCGACGTGAAGATCCGGTCCGGCTCGTCGACGCGGATGTTCGGGGTGTTCGGCGGGATGACGGCCACTTCCAGCTTGTAGAACTCCCGTAGCGTCTCCGCGACGGCCACCGCCGTGCCGGTCATGCCAGCCACCACCGGATACCGCGCGATGAGCGCCTGCACCGTGATCGAATCGAGCACTTCGCCGCGATCCGACGGCGGCAACTGCTCCTTCGCCTCGACGGCGGCCTGCAGCCCGTCCGGCCAGCGCTGCAGCTCCGCGACGCGGCCCCTGGATGTGTTGATGAGCTGCACCTTGCCGTCGCGCACCAGGTAGTCGACGTCGCGGGCGAGTAGCGCGTGCGCATGCAGCGCCACGTTGACGGCGGCGAGCCGTTCGGCGCCGGACTCGTCGTAGAGGTCGATGCCGCCGAGCGCCTTCTCCACGACGGACGAACCAGCAGGGGTCAGCCAGGCGTTCTTGCCGTCGGAGTCGGTCTCGTAGTGCAGCCCGAGGCGCAGTCGCCGGACGATCTTGGCGACCTCCTCGTCGACGACGCCCGCGTCTACCGAGCCCGCCATCACCAGCGGCACTCGCGCCTCGTCGACCAGCACCGAGTCGGCCTCGTCGACGATCGCCACCTCTGGCCGAGGGAGCACCCGGTCATCCGCCTTCGTCACCAGCCGGTCGCGGAGCATGTCGAAGCCGATCTCGCTGACCGCGCCGTAGGTGACGTCGCAGCCGTAGGCATCCTTGCGCTCGGCGTGCGTCGTGGCGGGCTCCACCCAGTCGACGGACACTCCCAGCAGTTCGAACACCGGCCGCATCCACTCGGCGTCGCGTTTGGCGAGATAGTCGTTGACCGAGATGAGGTGCACGCGCTTGTCCTGTAGCGCGTGCCCGCACGCGGCGAGCGCACCGACCAGCGTCTTGCCCTCGCCGGTGGCCATCTGCACCACGTGCTGCGAGAGCAGCCCCATGACCCCGAGCATCTGGACGTCGAAGGCACGTTCCCCAAGCGCGCGCCGACCCGCCTCCCTGCCGAGCGCGCAGAACTCGATCAGCTGCTCGGTGCTGAAGTCGCCGTCGGTGCGCAGTTCCCGCGCTGCCCGGCCGAGGTCATCGTCGGAGCGATCCCGCAGGTCGTCCTCGCGCTCTCCGATGGCGGGCAGCAGCTTCTCGTACTTGGTCAGCTCAACGCTCGCAGGCCGTTCGATGATCCTGCGCAGCCGTTTGCCTACCCGCGTCCGCATGGGGGCTCGCCCGAGCGCCATTCAACCGTCTCCTCGTCCTCTGCGCCTGATGCCTGCCATCATCCCTGAACCGCCGTATGCTCAGCGTGACCGACGGGACCGGATCGTGCCCAGTCTCCCGGCTCGGCGGCAAGCACCGCCCGGTCCAACGGCATATGACTCCTTCGGGTTCCGTCGTTTCATGGCACGATCGCAGCGTGCCACCTTCTTCTCGTAAACTCCTCGCCCTGGTCGGCGCCGTTCTTGTGGCCGCGACCGCCTGTACCGCCCTCGAAGACGGCGACCCTCGGGGCGACGAGCGCGCGCCAGCTGGGCCCGTCGGACCGGTGCCCGACGGTCTCGAGGACTACTACGGGCAGCGACTGGACTGGGGCGACTGCGCGCCGTACGCGACCACCGCGATCGCGGAGCAGACCTTCGCCGCACAGGAAGTGGAGTGCGCGCGGCTTTCGGTGCCGCTGTCCTACGAGAACCCGGACGCGGAGACCATCGAGGTCGGTGTGCTGCGCACCCGCGCGCAGGGCGACCGGATCGGCTCACTGCTGGTCAACCCCGGCGGCCCAGGGGTGTCCGGCATGGAGGCCGCCGCCAGCCTGCGGTTCTCACCGACCATCAGCAAGCTGGGGGAGCGGTTCGACATCGTCGGCTTCGACCCACGCGGCGTCGGCGCGAGCACCCCCACCATCGAATGCCTTACCGACGCTGAACGCGACGCGGACCGCGCGGATGACAGCGAGGTCGACGGCACCCCGCAGGGCGTCAAGGAGCAGGAAGCCGAGGAGCGGGCGTTCGCGCGCAAGTGCGCGAAGCGGACAACGCACGGCGAGGAGATGCTGGCCAATATCGGCACCCGCGACGTCGTCAAGGACATGGACGTCCTCCGCTCGGTGCTCGGTGACGAGAAGCTCACCTACCTTGGCTATTCCTACGGCACCCGGATCGGCTACACCTATGCCGAGCAGTTCCCGGACAACGTGCGCGCCATGGTGCTCGACGGCGCGCTCGACCCCGAGCAGGACATCGTCGACTCGCTGGTCGCGCAGGGCAAAGGTTTCGGTGACGCCTTCGCTGAGTTCGTCAAGTGGTGCGGGAAGCGGCAAGACTGCGCCCTCGACGACGACCAGGGCGAGGCCACCGAGCGCTACCAGGACCTGGTTCAGCCACTGATAGACAACCCGGTCACCATCGGCGACGGCAGGGACTTGTCGTTCGAGGACGCCACCACGGCGACCGTGCAGGCGCTGTACTCGCGTCAGTTGTGGGAGAAGCTCAACACCGGGCTCAACGAATTGCGGCGGGGCCGGGGCGAGACGTTGATGGCGCTCGCGGACCAGTACAACGAGCGTGGCCCGGACGGTGAGTACTCCAGCACGCAGGACGCTTTCGCCGCCATCCGCTGCGTCGACGACCCGAGGGTGACCGACCGCGACAAGATCCTCGCAGCACAACGCCGTTATGCGAAGGTCGCGCCTTTCCTTGACAGCGGCCGTCCGATCAGCGATGCCCGCGACGCGTGCGCGTTCTGGCCGGTGCCGAACACCTCCGAACCGCACCTGCCCGATGTCGAGGGTGTGCCGCCCGTGCTGGTCATCTCGACGACGAACGACCCGGCGACGCCATACAAGGCGGGCGTGCAACTCGCGAACGCGATGGACGGCAGGCTGCTGACCTACGAAGGCACTCAGCACACCGTGTTCGCGCAGGGCAAACAGTGCGTGGATCAGGCAGGTATCGACTACCTCATCGACGGCACGTTGCCGAAGAAGGGCCTGCGCTGCTCGGGCTGAACCCGCGCTGGCCAGACCGCACGATGGCCTTGCCCGTTGCCCGTTCGACTGGGTCTGGCGTCCAGCTCACGCGCCGGTGGCGAACGTTCGCCGGTATGCCAGCGGTGGCACGCCGAGCACCGCGCTGAAGTGTTTGCGCAGCGACGCCGCGCTGCCGAGGCCCGCTTCCGCCGCGACCTGATCCACCGGCAGGTCGGTGGATTCGAGCAGTCTGCGGGCATGGTCCACCCGCTGCCTGGTCAACCAGGCGTGCGGCGGTAGCCCGGTCTCCGCGCGGAACCGCCTGCTGAACGTGCGCTCGCTCATCATGGCGTGCGCTGCGAGCATCCCGAGGGTGAGCGGTTCGCCGAGCCGAGCGAGCGCCCAGGTCCGCGTCGCCGCCGTGCTGCCGATGCCCTGTTGCGGCAGCGGGGCCTCGATGAATTGCGACTGGCCACCGTCTCGCCACGGCGGCACCACGCAGAAGCGGGCGGCGTGATTGGCGACCTCGCTGCCGTGATCGGAGCGCAGCACGTGCAGGCACAGGTCGACGCCAGCAGCGAGCCCCGCCGAGGTGAGCACGTCGCCATCGTCAACGAACAGCACGTCCTCGTGTAGCTCGACCCGCGGATACAGCCGCCGGAAGTCGGCGGCGTACGCCCAATGCGTCGTGGCTGTGCGGCCGTCCAGCAGCCCAGCCGCGCCGAGGACGAACGCGCCAGTGCAGATCGACATCACCCGCGTGCCGGGCCGGACCAGGGCGAGCGCGGCCGCGATGTCATCGGTCAACACGCCCCGATGCCTCGGTCCCGGTGTGCGGGTGCCAGGAATGATCACGGTGTCGGCGTCGGCCAGGATCTCCGGTCCGTGATCGAGTTGGGCTTCATACCCGGCGCTGACGCGCACCGGGCGGTCGTCGACGCCGCACAGTTTGACGTCGTAAAGCGGGACACCGTCCTGGTGCGCTTCGGCCAGGATCTGCGGCGGGATGTGCATGTCGTAGCCGACGACCTCCCCGATCGCCAGCACCGCGACGCGATGAGCCATGGCAAGATTTTCTCATATAGTGGCAATCTTGCCACTGGTACGGCGGTGACCGCCCGGCGAACCTGGACGGGTGACTCTCGTCGATCTCTCGCAGCGGCCGCGCGCAATGCGACGGCGGCCGCACTGGGCCTGGCTGGTGGCCTTCGCTGGTTTCATCGCGCTGGTCGGGGCGGCAGGATTCCGGGCGGCCCCCAGCGTCCTCATCGATCCGCTGCACGCCGAGTACGGCTGGTCGCGCGGCACGATCTCGGCCGCGGTCTCGATCAATCTGGTGCTCTACGGCCTGATCTCGCCGTTCGCCGCCGCACTGATGGAACGCTTCGGCATGCGCCGTGTCGTCGCGTGCGCACTGCTGCTCGTCGGCACCGGAAGCGGCCTTACGGTGTTCATGACGTCGAGCTGGCAGTTGCTACTGCTCTGGGGCGTGCTGGTCGGCACGGGGACAGGCGCGATGGCGCTGACCCTGGTCGCGACGCTGACCAGCCGCTGGTTCGTCGCGCGCAAGGGACTGGTCAGCGGGCTGCTCACCGCGGGCAGCGCGGCGGGGCAGCTGGTGTTCCTGCCGCTGGTGGCCATGCTCGCGACCCGCTACGGCTGGCGGGAGGCCTCGCTCGCGGTGGCGCTCGCCGCGCTCGGCGTCGTCCCGCTCGTGCTCGCTTTCCTGCGGGACCACCCTCGCGACGTCGCTACGACGGCTTACGGCGCGACAGACGTCGTCCCGGATAGCGCGACGCCACACGACGAACCCCCGGTGCGGGCAGGCGGCAGCGCGGCACGAGCGGTTCGGGTGCTAGCCGACGTCATTCGCAACCGGACGTTCCTGCTGCTCGCGGGTGGCTTCGCGATCTGCGGCGCGTCAACCAACGGGTTGATAGGCACCCACTTCGTGCCAGCCGCACACGACCACGGTATGCCCTACACGACGGCGGCCAGCCTGCTTGCGCTGGTCGGCATCTTCGACATCGTCGGCACGGTCGCGTCCGGCTGGCTCACCGATCGGGTGGATCCGCGTTTGCTGCTCGGCGTCTACTACACGCTGCGCGGTGGCGCGCTGGTACTGCTGCCACAGCTGTTCGCCCCGACGACGGAACCACCCATGTGGGCGTTCGTGATCTTCTACGGCCTCGATTGGGTGGCGACCGTGCCGCCGACGGTCGCGCTGTGCCGGCACTGGTTCGGCCCTGCCGCTGGCCCGATCGTGTTCGGCTGGGTGTTCGCGTCGCACCAGGTCGGTGCGGCCATCGCCGCATTCGCCGCTGGCGCGGCGCGCGACCAACTCGGCAGCTACGACGTTGCCTGGTACGGCGCGGGTGGATTGTGCGTGCTTGCCACGGTGATGTCGCTGCGCATCCGCCGTGCGCCGAGCGATGAGCCGCTGGCCGCCGCCGAAGACGGGCCGTCACGGTAGGGCATGTCACATGCGGGCGCACGTGCGTTGCAGTTAGTCTCCCTGCATGGATCGCCAGCAGGAGTTCGTGCTGCGCACGCTTGAAGAACGCGATATTCGCTTTGTCCGGCTGTGGTTTACCGACGTGCTCGGGTTCCTGAAATCGGTGGCTGTCGCGCCCGCCGAGCTGGAGGGAGCCTTCACCGAGGGCATCGGCTTCGACGGTTCCGCCATCGAGGGCTTCGCCAGGGTCTACGAGTCGGACATGGTGGCCAAGCCGGACCCCGCGACGTTCCAGGTGCTGCCGTGGGAGACGCCGGAAGGCGGGCACTACTCGGCGCGGATGTTCTGCGACATCGCGATGCCGGACGGCTCGCCGTCTTGGGCTGATCCTCGCCATGTGCTGCGCAGGCAGCTGTCCAAGGCGGGTGAGGCCGGTTTCACCTGTTACGTGCACCCGGAGATCGAGTTCTTCCTGCTCGCCGACGCCCCCGCGGACGGCGCACCACCCATCCCCGCCGACAACGGCGGCTACTTCGACCAGGCCAGCCACGCCACCGCGGCACACTTCCGCAGGCATGCCATCGAGACGCTGGAAGCGATGGGCATCTCGGTGGAGTTCAGTCACCACGAAGGCGCGCCCGGCCAGCAGGAGATCGACCTGCGCTACGCCGATGCGCTGACCATGGCCGACAACGTGATGACGTTCCGTTACGTGGTGAAGGAGGTCGCACTGACCCAGGGCGTGCGGGCCACCTTCATGCCCAAGCCGTTCTCCGACCAGCCCGGCTCCGGGATGCATACCCACCTGAGCCTGTTCGAGGGCGACCAGAACGCCTTCTACGACCCGGAGGACCCCGACGAGCTGTCCAAGACGGGTAAGGCGTTCGTCGCGGGTCTGCTGGCGCACGCGCGGGAGATCTCGGGTGTCACCAACCAGTGGGTGAACTCCTACAAACGGCTGATCGTCGGCGGCGAGGCCCCGACAACGGTGTCCTGGGGCAGGGCCAACCGTTCCGCGCTGGTGCGGGTGCCGATGTACTCGCCGGGCAAGGCATCCTCTCGCCGGGTTGAGCTGCGCTCACTCGACTCGGCGTGTAACCCGTACCTGGCGTACTCGGTGATCCTGGCCGCTGGATTGAAGGGCATCAGCGAGGGCTACGAGCTGCCACCCGCGGCCGAGGACAACATCTGGACGCTGAGCGAAACCGAGCGCAGGGCGGCGGGCTACAAGCAGCTGCCGCAGAACCTCGGTGAGGCGCTGACCGAGATGGAGCGCTCCGAGTTGTTGCCGGACGCGCTTGGCGAGCATGTCTACGACTTCTTCCTGCGCAACAAGCGAGTCGAATGGGACAACTACCGCAGCGAGGTCACACCGTACGAGCTGCGGACGCTGCTTCCTGTCGTCTGATGTCTGCGACTGGTACGCGAACAACGCGGATTTTCACATTTCGCGTTGTTCGTGTGCCATGAATTCCCCCATTCCTCTAGTGTCGTCCCAGCGCGATTGGTACGCTGTTCGGCCGCGTTATCCCGGCGGTGTGTCCGTCCTCACAGCTCAATTTGAAGCACTGATTTCGCCGCATTAATTCTGGTAATCTGCTGCGAGCTTCCTGGTTAATTCGCTCCACGGAAAGGGCTGTGAATGGACGCTTCGGGAACTCAGGTCGTTGAGCAATTGGTCAATACCGAGAGGTACCCGTTATCGGACCCAGGAAGCGACCGGTGGCGCGAGACCGTCGCCACCATCCGCGACGAACTGCGCGACGACGGCTGCAGTGTCCTGGCCGAGTTCGTCCGGCCGGAGCTGCGCGACGTGCTGCGGAGCGAGGGCGCCGAGATGGCGCCGAGCGCGTACTACGACGCGGAGACGGTCAACGCATACAACGTCGACACCGACGCCGACCTGCCGGACGACCATCCAGGCAGGACGCCGATGCAGCGCGGCAACGCTTTCGTGCCGCGGGACGCCATCCCGTCCGACACGATCATCCACCGGCTCTACTTGAGCACGTTGTTCCAGCGGTTCCTCGCCGACTGCTTCGAGTTGACCGAGATCCATCCGCTGGCCGACCCGCTCGCCGGGCTGGTGCTCAACGTCGTGTCGCCGGGCAAGGAGCACCCGTGGCACTTCGACACCAACGAGTTCACCGTCACCATGCTCACCCAGGAGTCGCAAGCCGGCGGGACCTTCGAGTACTGCCCCAACATCCGCTCAGCGGAGTCGGAGAACTTCGACGACGTCAACGCGGTCCTCGCTGGCGACGGCGAACACCTGATCCGCACGCTCGAACTACGGCCGGGCGACCTGCAGTTGTTCAAGGGTCGTTACGCGCTGCACCGGGTGAGCGCTGTCCAGGGCGAACGCGCGCGGCACACGGCGATCTTCGCCTACAGTGAGCGCGACGGAGTCATTGGCACACCGGCTCGCACCAAGCAGCTTTTTGGCAGGGTGCTGCCGGAACACCATGCCGCCGCCGCGCACGCGGTGCGGGTCGATCAACTTCTCGACTAAGAAGGAGGCCCGGTCCGTGGGGTTCGACGCCACCGGGAAAGTGTCGCTCGATCACATTTACGCGCAATCAGATCCCCGTGCGTACTTTCGCACGCTGCGGGAGCTCGATTACTGCATTCCGCAACTCGCGAAACCGTACTTCGCGAAATTAGTCGACGACTATCGGCAGGCGCGTGGGGTGACGACGTGTCAGATTGTTGATATCGGTTGTTCGTACGGTATCAACGCCGCGCTGCTGAATTGCGATCTGACGATGGACGAGCTCTACGACCGGTACTGCGACGACGCGGTGATGTCGGTGTCGCGCGCTGAGCTGCTGCGGCAGGACCGCCAGTTGGTGCGGGCACGCGGCGGGCTGGATCGGCACCGCTTCGTCGGGCTGGACGCCGCCCAACCCGCGCTCGCCTACGCGCGAGAGGCCGGATTCCTCGACGCCGACGTCCACGCCGACCTGGAGTCGCGGGAGCCAACCGAGCAGCAGCGCGCCAGGATCGCGGGCACCGACCTGGTGATTTCCACTGGTTGCCTGGGCTATGTCACAGGCACGACACTGGAACGTGTCATCACGGCCGCGGGGGAGCGCAGGCCGTGGCTGGCGCACTTCGTGCTCCGGATGTTCCCGTTCGGCCCGGTTGCCGACATGCTCACGCGGCTGGGTTACGACACCATTCCGGTCGACGGCGTGTTCAAGCAACGGCGGTTCGCTGACGAGCATGAGCAGGTCCGAATGGTCGACACACTGACGGCGCACGGCGTCGATCCCGAGGGCCTTGAAACCGACGGCTGGCTGTATGCCCAGCTCTATCTCTCCGTGCCACGCGGGGAGCGCAGCACCATCGACGTACCCGAGCAGTGACGTGAGGATTGAGCGTGAGCGGTAGCGAAAACCTGTCCACCCGGACCTTCGGCAACGATGACGACCTGCCCAGGGTGCCGTTGCCGAGCGTGGCGGAGAGCTGCGAACGGTTTCTTGAGTGGTGCACACCGCTGCTGACCGAGGACGAACTGGCCGAGACGAAGGCCGCGGTCGAGGAGTTCCAGCGAGAGGGCAGCGCGGCGCACACCCTGCACGCCGCGTTGGCCGAGTACGACGCCACCGAGGGCGTACACAGTTGGCTCGACACCTTCTGGCCATACCGCTACCTTGGCCGCCGAGACCGCATCGCGCTCAACGCGAACTTCTTCTTTCTGTTCAACGACGTCGCCGCCGGTCAAGCCGAACGGGCGGCGGGTCTGATCGCGTCCGCGCTGCACTACAAGTCGTTGCTCGATGAGGAACGCGTGCCGCCGATTGTGCAACGCGGTGTGCCGCAGTCGATGGATCAGAACAAATTCCTGTTCTCGACGACGCGCATCCCCGGTGAGGTGCAGGACACGGTCCGCGCACCGTACAGCGACGAGTGGCCAGGGCCGTCGACCGAGCGACACATCCTGGTGTTCTACCGGGGCAACATGTTCCGGATGGACGTCCTCGGCGAGCAGGGCACACCACACACGCTCGACGAACTCGCGGACGGTATGCGGGCGGTGATGGACGCCGGTGCCATACCGGCCGCGTCAGGGACGTCCGTGGGACACCTCACCACCAAGGCGCGGGCTGAGTGGGCAGCAACCAGGCAGGATTTGCTCGCCGCCGATGCTGGCAACTCCGCGTTGCTCGACGAGGTCGAGCGGGCACTGTTCTGTGTTTGCCTCGACGACCTCGTGCCTGACGATGCCCACCAAACCTGTGACCAGCTGCTGCACGGTGACAGCGCCAACCGCTGGTTCGACAAGGCGGTCTCGTTCATCGTGTTCGCTGATGGCACGGCGGGCATCAATGTCGAGCACTGCGAGCTGGACGGCACCACCGTCCTGCGGTTCGTGGACGCGCTGTTCGACGACACCGCAGAATCCCACTCGGCGCGGTCGGGCGCGGTAGCGCAGGGCAAACCCGCCGTCGCGCCGATCGAGTTCACGCTCACGGACGCGCTGCGGGCCGACATCACCTCGGCGGCGGAGTCGTTCGCCGCGCAAGCCGCAGACACCGCGACGTCCCTGCTGTCCTTCGACGACTTCGGCGCTAACACCGCTAAGAAGCTCGGGGTCTCGCCGGACGCGTTCATGCAATGCGCGTACCAATTGGCCCACTATCGGGCGAAGGGCTTGCAGGGCGCGACGTACGAGTCGATCGCGACCCGGCAGTACCGGCGGGGCAGGACCGAGGCGATGCGGGTGGTCACGCCCGAGCTGCAACGGTTCGTCGCCGCGATGACCGACGACGACGTCGACGAGGTAGCTCGTCGCGACGCGTTCCGGGCCGCGGCGGACAAGCACGTCGCGCGCGCGAAGGAATGCCAGACCGGACAGGCGCCCGAGCAACACCTGTGGGAGCTGCAACTGATCCAGCAGCGACGTGGGGCGGAGTTGGGTGTGACCGAGCCGTTCGCGCTGTACGAGTCGCCGGGGTGGCTTCGGATGCGCGACGACTACCTCAGCACGAGTTCCGCACCGTCGGTCAACATCCGGTACTTCGGCTTTGGGTCGACGAGTGGCAAGTGCATCGGCGTCGGCTACGTGTTGCTGCCGGAGCGACTGGCGATCTATCTCAGTACGCCGCGCCCTGTCGCGGAGCCGATGTACGCGTTCGGTCGCGAGCTTCGTCGGGCCGTCGGTGAGCTCGCCGCGTTGCTCGCGTCGGGGGCCTAACACGCCCCCTCGCCGGGCGTACCGCGTTGACCTGCGCTTTCGAAGAAAGGGACCCCCCGTTTTTGGCGATCATGGGGACGTGTAATGTTCTCCATGTCGCCAGGAACGCCGGGCCGACGGGGAGAAAGACCCCCTGAAGGACCGGTAGGGAGACGGCTGATAGGGTTTAACCCAGTCAGCAAGAACCCACCCGGGCCGAGCGGGTTGACACCGCGAGACGGACCGGGTAACGTACTGCGACGGCCCAAGGTTGGGCCGAGACCCCTGATAAAGTCGATGAGACTACTGTCCGGGGTTGAGGCTTCGCTAAGGGCAGCAACTACCAAGGATTTCTCTAAACTTAGAGTGATTTGCGGTGCGTGTTGTTTGAGAACTCAACAGTGTGCTTTGTTTACTAAGCCAGTAGATTTTTTTGAACCTTTGTTGGTTCTTTTTTGAGTTTTTTTTAAGAGTCGATGATTCTCTTCAATTTTGTTCATTGTTGGAGAGTTTGATCCTGGCTCAGGACGAACGCTGGCGGCGTGCTTAACACATGCAAGTCGAACGCTGAAGCCATCTTCGGGTGGTGGATGAGTGGCGAACGGGTGAGTAACACGTGGGTAACCTGTCCTGTACTTTGGGATAAGCCCTGGAAACGGGGTCTAATACCGGATACGCATCATTGCCTGCATGGGTGGTGGTGGAAAGCTCCGGCGGTATGGGGTGGGCCCGCGGCCTATCAGCTTGTTGGTGGGGTGATGGCCTACCAAGGCGACGACGGGTAGCCGGCCTGAGAGGGCGACCGGCCACACTGGGACTGAGACACGGCCCAGACTCCTACGGGAGGCAGCAGTGGGGAATATTGCACAATGGGCGCAAGCCTGATGCAGCGACGCCGCGTGAGGGATGACGGCCTTCGGGTTGTAAACCTCTTTCGCCAGGGACGAAGCCCTTTTGGGGTGACGGTACCTGGAGAAGAAGCACCGGCTAACTACGTGCCAGCAGCCGCGGTAATACGTAGGGTGCGAGCGTTGTCCGGAATTATTGGGCGTAAAGAGCTCGTAGGCGGTTTGTCGCGTCGGCCGTGGAAACTGGAGGCTTAACCTTCAGCGTGCGGTCGATACGGGCAGACTTGAGTTCGGTAGGGGAGTCTGGAATTCCTGGTGTAGCGGTGAAATGCGCAGATATCAGGAGGAACACCGGTGGCGAAGGCGGGACTCTGGGCCGATACTGACGCTGAGGAGCGAAAGCGTGGGGAGCGAACAGGATTAGATACCCTGGTAGTCCACGCTGTAAACGTTGGGCGCTAGGTGTGGGCGACATTCCACGTTGTCCGTGCCGTAGCTAACGCATTAAGCGCCCCGCCTGGGGAGTACGGCCGCAAGGCTAAAACTCAAAGGAATTGACGGGGGCACGCACAAGCGGCGGAGCATGTGGATTAATTCGATGCAACGCGAAGAACCTTACCTGGGCTTGACATGCACAGGATTCCGGCAGAGATGTCGGTTCCCTTGTGGCCTGTGTGCAGGTGGTGCATGGCTGTCGTCAGCTCGTGTCGTGAGATGTTGGGTTAAGTCCCGCAACGAGCGCAACCCTTATCCTATGTTGCCAGCACGTAATGGTGGGGACTCGTGGGAGACTGCCGGGGTCAACTCGGAGGAAGGTGGGGATGACGTCAAGTCATCATGCCCCTTATGTCCAGGGCTTCACACATGCTACAATGGCTGGTACAGAGGGTTGCGATACCGTGAGGTGGAGCGAATCCCTTAAAGCCGGTCTCAGTTCGGATCGCAGTCTGCAACTCGACTGCGTGAAGTCGGAGTCGCTAGTAATCGCAGATCAGCAACGCTGCGGTGAATACGTTCCCGGGCCTTGTACACACCGCCCGTCACGTCACGAAAGTCGGTAACACCCGAAGCCCATGGCCCAACCCCCTTTGTGGGGAGGGAGTGGTCGAAGGTGGGACTGGCGATTGGGACGAAGTCGTAACAAGGTAGCCGTACCGGAAGGTGCGGCTGGATCACCTCCTTTCTAAGGAGCACATCACGTCCATCAGCTGCTGTTGTGGTTGGTGGGGTGGCTGGGTGGAACATCCGAGTGTGGTGTTGCCTGGTTGCTCGAGGAATTGTGGAACTGCTGGTGAGGGCTGCTGCTGGTTGGTGGCTGGGTGTTTAGTACTGCGAGCCTCCTGTTGTGGGGTTGGCGTGGAAGGGGCCTGGTTTGCTGGTTGGTGGTGGTTGTGGATGAGGCACACTGTTGGGTCCTGAGGCAACACGTGAGTGTTGTTTTGGGTGTGGTGTTTGAGAATTGTAGAGTGGATGCGAGCATCTTTGTGGTCAAGTTATTAAGAGCACATGGTGGATGCCTGGGCATCAGGAGCCGATGAAGGACGTGGGAGGCTGCGATAAGCCTCGGGGAGCTGTCAACCGAGCTGAGATCCGAGGGTGTCCGAATGGGGTAACCCAGCACTCGTGATGGAGTGTTACCCGCACCTGAATATATAGGGTGTGTGGAGGGAACGCGGGGAAGTGAAACATCTCAGTACCCGTAGGAAGAGAAAACAATTGTGATTCCGTGAGTAGTGGCGAGCGAAAGCGGAGGAGGCTAAACCGCATGCATGTGATACCTGGCAGGGGTTGTGTGTGTGGTGTTGTGGGACCTAGCGTCAGAGGACTGCCATTCTCTGGGATGTGTTGCATGGTTAGCGGAAGCGCCTGGGATGGTGCGCCGTAGTGGGTGAGAGTCCCGTACGTGAAAACTGTGTTGGCATGTCTTGTTGGTGTTCCCGAGTAGCAGCGAGCTCGTGGAATTTGCTGTGAATCTGCCGGGACCACCCGGTAAGCCTAAATACTTCCTGGTGACCGATAGCGGACGAGTACCGTGAGGGAAAGGTGAAAAGTACCCCGGGAGGGGAGTGAAAGAGTACCTGAAACCATGTGCTTACAAGCCGTCAGAGCTGAACTTTCGGGTTTGGTGATGGCGTGCCTTTTGAAGAATGAGCCTGCGAGTTAGTGCTGCGTGGCGAGGTTAACCCGTGTGGGGTAGCCGTAGCGAAAGCGAGTCTGAATAGGGCGTGTGAGTCGCGTGGTCTAGACCCGAAGCGGAGTGATCTACCCATGGCCAGGGTGAAGCGCCGGTAAGACGGCGTGGAGGCCCGAACCCACTTAGGTTGAAAACTGAGGGGATGAGCTGTGGGTAGGGGTGAAAGGCCAATCAAACTCCGTGATAGCTGGTTCTCCCCGAAATGCATTTAGGTGCAGCGTCGTATGTTTCACACCTGGGGTAGAGCTACTGGATGGCCTAGGGGCCTTACCGGGTTACCGAAGTCAACCAAACTCCGAATACGGGTGTGTGAGAGTGCGGCAGTGAGACGGCGGGGGAAAAGCTTCGTCGTCGAGAGGGAAACAGCCCAGAACGCCAGCTAAGGCCCCTAAGTGTGTGCTCAGTGGAAAAGGATGTGGGATTGCCCAGACAACCAGGAGGTTGGCTTAGAAGCAGCCATCCTTGAAAGAGTGCGTAATAGCTCACTGGTCAAGTGGTCCTGCGCCGATAATGTAGCGGGGCTTAAGCACACCGCCGAAGCTGTGTCATTGACACATGAGATCCGCCCATGCTTTCGGGTGTGGGTGCAGTCGTGTTGATGGGTAGGGGAGCGTCGATCATCCAGGGAAGCCATGGCGGAAGCTAATGGTGGAGGGTGGTCGAGTGAGAATGCAGGCATGAGTAGCGAAAGCAGAGTGAGAACCTCTGCCGCCGGATGACCAAGGGTTCCTGGGCCAGGCTAATCCGCCCAGGGTAAGTCGGGACCTAAGGCGAGGCCGACAGGCGTAGTCGATGGATAACGGGTTGATATTCCCGTACCCGCGTGTGTGCGTCCCTGATGAGGCAGGTGAGACTAACCACCCGAAGCTCCCTTAACTTCCTTCGGGAAGGTGGGGGGTGGAGCGTGGGACCTGATCCTGTAGTAGTCAAGTGATGGGGTGACGCAGGAAGGTAGCTCCGCCAGTAAGTGGTATGACTGGTGTAAGCGTGTAGGCCGAGTGGTAGGCAAATCCGCCACTCACGGGGCTGAGACGTGATGCGTACCCGTATGAGGGGAAGTGAGTGATCCTATGCTGCCGAGAAAAGCCTCTAGCGAGTGCATGTGCGGCCCGTACCCCAAACCGACACAGGTGGTCAGGTAGAGAATACCAAGGCGATCGGGTGAACTGTGGTTAAGGAACTCGGCAAAATGCCCCCGTAACTTCGGGAGAAGGGGGGCCAAAACACGTGAACACCCTCGCGGTGGGAGCGTGGGTTGGCCGCAGAGACCAGCGGAAAGCGACTGTTTACTAAAAACACAGGTCCGTGCGAAGAAGCAATTCGATGTATACGGACTGACGCCTGCCCGGTGCTGGAACGTTAAGAGGACCGGTTAGCCCTTCGGGGCGAAGCTGAGAATTTAAGCGCCAGTAAACGGCGGTGGTAACTATAACCATCCTAAGGTAGCGAAATTCCTTGTCGGGTAAGTTCCGACCTGCACGAATGGCGTAACGACTTTCCGGCTGTCTCAACCACAGGCCCGGCGAAATTGCACTACGAGTAAAGATGCTCGTTACGCGCGGCAGGACGGAAAGACCCCGGGACCTTTACTATAGCTTGGTATTGGTTTTCGGTTCGGCTTGTGTAGGATAGGTGGGAGACTGGGAAGCTCACACGCTAGTGTGGGTGGAGTCATCGTTGAAATACCACTCTGGTCGAATGGGAAATCTAACCTCGGACCATGATCTGGTTCAGGGACAGTGCCTGGTGGGTAGTTTAACTGGGGCGGTTGCCTCCCAAAGAGTAACGGAGGCGCCCAAAGGTTCCCTCAGCCTGGTTGGCAATCAGGTGTTGAGTGCAAGTGCACAAGGGAGCTTGACTGTGAGACCGACGGGTCGAGCAGGGACGAAAGTCGGGACTAGTGATCCGGCACCACCTGGTGGAAGGGGTGTCGCTCAACGGATAAAAGGTACCCCGGGGATAACAGGCTGATCTTGCCCAAGAGTCCATATCGACGGCATGGTTTGGCACCTCGATGTCGGCTCGTCGCATCCTGGGGCTGGAGTTGGTCCCAAGGGTTGGGCTGTTCGCCCATTAAAGCGGCACGCGAGCTGGGTTTAGAACGTCGTGAGACAGTTCGGTCCCTATCCGCCGCGCGCGCAGGAGACTTGCGGAAGGCTGTCCCTAGTACGAGAGGACCGGGACGGACGAACCTCTGGTATGCCAGTTGTCCCACCAGGGGCACGGCTGGTTAGCTACGTTCGGAAGGGATAACCGCTGAAAGCATCTAAGCGGGAAGCCTGTTCCTAGATGAGGTCTCCCACCCGTCATGGGTTAAGGCCCCCACCAGACCAGTGGGTTGATAGGCCAGAAATGGAAGCACAGCAATGTGTGAAGTTGACTGGTACTAATAGGCCGAGGACTTGCCCACAAACATGCTACGCATCCACTCTACAACTCTGAAACACCACACCACACAAACTGAATACGACACACATCGTCAGGCTTTCATTCCCCGCCAACCACACGGTTCCGGGGAATGCCACCACACACAGAACACCCTGTTGCTGGTGGACAGAGTTACGGCGGTTATAGCGGCAGGGAAACGCCCGGACCCATTCCGAACCCGGAAGCTAAGCCTGCCAGCGCCGATGGTACTGCACTCGCGAGGGTGTGGGAGAGTAGGACACCGCCGAACATCATTTAACTGAGGCCCCGGTTGAGAACGATTTTCCGTTCTCCCGGGGCCTCAGTCTTTTTCAGGTGCGTTTTGGTAAGGGCATCCGCCGTCGGCGAGCGCGAAATCCGGTGGACCGGTGCCCGCCACGGGCGGATCATTCCACGATGGAGTTCGTGACTTACGACGACGTGACCGAGTTCCTGGACGTCGCCGGGACGCTGTACGAATCCGATCCGGTTCGGCACACGATTGCGTTAACCGTGCTGCGGCAGATCGCGGCGGCTCCGTCGTCGGGAACACGGCGCCCGCTGCTGATCACAGTCCACGACGACGGCGAACTGATCGGCGCGGCCTTCCGTACGCCGCCATGGCCGATCGGAGTGAGCGGCGTGCCGGAACGTGCGATGCCGGCTTTGGTCGAGTTCCTGACCGATGCCGGGTACGAAGTCAGTGGAGTGAGCGGTCCACGGCCGGAAGCCGACCGGTTCGCCGAACTCTGGGTGTCGGCGACGGGCCAGAGGTCCACGCAAGGGATGCTGCAACGGCAGTACCGGCTCGACTCGCTACGGCCGCCTGCCGTCGAGGGCGACTGGCTGCGTGCCACTGAGTCCGATGTCCCGTTGCTGGTGACGTGGCGGCGCGGGTTCGTCGAGGATGCCCACATGCCGACGGCCGATCCGGACTGGCCGGAAGGGAACCTGCGCCGCGAGCTCGCGGCAGGCAGCGCACACGGCATGTGGCGCGTGTCGGGTGTGCCGGTCTCGTATGCGGCTGCGTCTGTGCCCAGGAACGGGATGTCGCGGGTTGGTTCGGTCTACACGCCGAGGGAGTATCGGGGGCGCGGCTATGGGGCCGCGGTGACGGCTGCCGTGAGTCAGTGGGCACTGGACAACGGTGCCACCGACGTCGTGCTGTTCACTGATCTCTCGAACCCGACGTCGAACGCGATCTATCAGAAGCTCGGGTACGTGCCGGTGCTCGACGCGATCGACCACCGCTTCAGCTAGGACGGTCAGGCGGCGTTCGCGACGTGGAGCGCGCTGAGCCCACGCGACGTGATCGTGACGACTCGGTCGAACGGTCCTCTGCGGGTCTCGATCGCGATGAGGCCGAGGTCGTGGAGCCGGTCGAGTTCTTCTTCCAGCCACGGCGGGACTGTGCCGGCTTCGGTGCCGTCCGGGCCCCGCCAGCGATACCCGGCAGGCCCGCCCCAGCGGCCGGTGTGGAACAGGAGGTTTCCCTCGGCGACGTCGTACAGTCGTTGCATCTCTCGGTCAGTCATGGCGCACCTCTTTTCCTCGTGAGATTCAGCATGCGCCGCGACAAACCACCCCTCATCGGGGAAGCTACCCACACTGCTACGCATCATTAGGGGAATGCGTATCCGCGCGCATCGGGGTGATACCGCCTGGTGAGCAGGGTTCGGCCAGCGTGAGCAACTAGGCTGGCGCAGGTGACATCGTGGGACCGTGCAGCGCCGAAGCCCGGCCGGTTCGGGCTCACCGGAGACAGGGCACAGGAGCAGCTCGTCGCGGCGGGCTGGTGGAACACCACCGGACCCGTCGAAGCGAGCGTGCCTATCCTGCTTGCCCTCTCGCGGGTGCCGGACCCGGACGCTGCCCTACTCAGCATCGAACGCATGCGCGAGGTCGATGAGGCGAGCTGGAGTGAGCTGAACAGCGCACTGCACACCGACGCGGGCCTGCGCGCCCGGCTGCTTGCCATTCTGGGTGGTTCCACCACGCTCTCCGACTTCCTGGTGAGCAACCCCGGCGCGTGGCGTGGGCTCGTCGAACCCGCGCGGGCAGGCGTTGAAAGCTACACAGCACGGTTGCGTGAAGCGCTGCGCGACGATGGATCGCTGCTGCAAGGCAAGGACGCGGTGAGGGCGTTGCGGCAGGGCTATCGAGGGTTGCTGGTGGAGATCGCGGCGGCCGACCTGGCGTTCCTCGTTGAGCCCGACCTCGGCCAGCCCAGCTACACCGAGGTCACCACCTGGCTGACCGAACTCGCCGAGGCGGTGCTGCGTGTCGCGCTCGACGTCGCCTGGCTGGAGTGCGGTGGTGACGACGGGTCCACCCGCCTGGCCGTCATCGCGATGGGTAAGACCGGTGGACGCGAGCTCAACTACGTCAGCGACGTCGACATCATCTTTGTTGGCGAGGGTGACAACGCGCTGGCCACGCGGGTAGCGAGCGGGATGATGCGACTGGTCGGCGCGTCGTGCTTCGAGGTGGACGCCGCGCTCCGGCCGGAGGGCAAGGCGGGCGCGTTGGTGCGCACCATTGACGGCCACGCGGCCTATTACAAGAAGTGGGCGCGAACTTGGGAGTTCCAGGCGTTGCTGAAGGCCCGCCCTGTCGCGGGCGACGAGGAACTGGGCGCGCAGTACGCCGAGATCGTCACGCCACTGGTGTGGTCGGCGGCCGAACGGGAGAATTTCGTCGTCGACGTGCAGAGCATGCGGCGCAAGGTCGAGAACCACGTGCCGGCCGACATCGCGGATCGGGAGCTCAAGCTCGGTCGCGGCGGCTTGCGGGACGTCGAGTTCGCCGTGCAGTTACTGCAGCTCGTGCATGGCAGGGCGGATCCAGAGCTGCGGTCGCCATCGACCATGGAGGCGCTGGAAGCCCTGGGTAGCGGCGGTTACGTCGGCAGGTCGGACGTCGCTGAGCTGGAGTCGGCATACCGGTTCCTGCGGAGTTTGGAGCACCGGCTGCAGCTGCACCGGCTGCGCCGCACCCACCTGTTCCCCGATGCGGACGACGTCGACGAGCTGCGGTGGCTCGCGCGCTCCATCGGCCTGAAACCGCAGCGTGGCCGGTCGGCAGGGGAGGTGCTGCTCGGCGAGTTCCGCAAGAAAATGCAGGCGGTCCGGCGGCTGCACGAGAAGTTGTTCTACCGTCCGCTGTTGGAGTCCGTGGCGCGGGTGCCGACCGAAGCGCTGCGGCTAACCACCGACGAGGCGAAACGCAGACTCGCCGCGCTCGGTTACACGGCACCGGACGGCGCGCTGAACCACATCAAGGCGTTGACCTCCGGGATGTCGCGGCGCGCCTCGATCCAGCAGACGTTGCTGCCGGTGCTGCTGGACCGATTCGCCGATACCCCCGACCCGGATGGTGGCCTGCTTGCCTACCGCAAGGTATCCGAGGCGCTGGCGGAAACCCCATGGTATCTGCGGGTGCTGCGTGACGAGGGTGCCGTCGTCGACAACCTCGCGACGGTGCTCGGGACGTCGAAGCTGATTCCCGAGCTGCTGATGCGCGCACCCGAGGTGCTGCGGTTGCTCGGCAAACCTGCCGAATTGACCGGCAAGGACCCGGACGAGGTCGCGGTCTCGCTGCGCAAGGCGGTCGCGCGGCACACCTTCGTGCACAGCGCGGTGCCGACCGCACGCTCACTGCGCAGGCACGAGATGCTCCGCGTGGCGTGCGCCGACCTGCTTGGGCTGATGCCGGTGCCCGAGGTGTGCGCGGCGCTGTCGAGCGTATGGGCCGCCGTACTGCAGGCGACTCTCGACGTCGCGCAACGCCGCAAGGGCGAGGATGTCGCCAGGGTGGCCGTGGTCGGTATGGGCAGGCTCGGCGGCAGCGAATTGGGCTACGGCTCCGACGCTGACGTGCTGTTCGTGTGCGAACCGTGCGAGGGCGTCAGTGAGGGGGAGGCCGTCCGCTATGCCACCGAGGTGGCCAGCATGGTCAGCAGGTTGCTCGGTTCGCCCAGCCAGGATCCGCCGCTGACGGTGGACGCAGACTTGCGCCCAGAGGGCCGCCAGGGGCCGCTGGTGCGGACGCTGGAGTCCTACCGCGCGTACTACCAGCGCTGGAGTGAGGTCTGGGAGGCCCAGGCGCTGCTGCGCGCCCGGCCGGTCGCGGGCGATCCCGACTTGTGCGACCGGTTCGTCGAGATGATCGACCCAGTGCGGTACCCCGGCGGTGGGATCTCAGCGACGCAGGCGCGGGAGGTGCGCCGGATCAAGGCGCGAGTCGATACCGAGCGGTTGCCGAGGGGCACCGATCCGCGCACCAACACCAAGCTGGGCACCGGCGGGCTCGGCGACGTCGAGTGGACGGCGCAACTGCTGCAGTTGCTGCACGCGCACGAGGTGCCCACGCTGCGGACGACGTCCACCCTCGACGCACTCGCCGCACTGGCGGAGTCTGGGCTGGTGGAGCAGGCTGACGCCGACGCACTCACCGAGGCATGGCTACTGGCCACCAAGGTGCGCAACGCCGCGACGCTGGTGCGTGGCAAACCGGTGGATCAGATCCCGACGTCGGGAAAGGAATTGGTCGCGGTGGCGCGCATCCTCGGCTACGAGGCCGACGAGGATCCCGGCGAGTTCCTGGACGCCTATCGCCGCACCGCCCGCAGGGCACGCGCCGTCGTGGATCGGCTGTTCTACGACGCCTGAGTGCCGCTGGCTGCCCTGTGTAGCGCGTCACCTGGGTGCACGGGGTAGTGGAGGCACGGGGTTAGGGTGGCCGGGTGAGTGAACCTGAGCAGTTTTCGGTCCGGATCAAGGTGCGGCACTACGAACTGGACACCCTGGGCCACGTCAACCACGCCGTGTATCACCAGTACGCCGAGGTCGCGCGGCTGGAGTGGTTCTATCAGGCGCGTGGCGAGGGCAACGGGTTCGCGGATCGCAACATCGCGCCGGTGCTGCTGGAGACCCGCGTGAAGTTCCGCCGCGAGCTGCGCGAGGGCGACACTGTCGACGTCACCTGCGACGTGAGCTTCGGCGGGAGCAAGACGTTCGAGATGTACTCGGAGATCCGTAAGCTCGACGGTACCGTCGCCGCCGAGGTGGAATGCGTGCTCGGCCTGATGGACCTGGACAAGCGCAAGCTGGTCGGGGAGCCGGAGGAACAGTTCCGCAGCGCGGGGTTCGCGCTGGCGGGTTGAACCCCAGCCGAATGCGCGAAGCAGGCGCGGCGCTGCGTGACCGTCGGTACCGCGACACAAAACTGGGCGGGAGCCACATCGTGACTCCCGCCCAGTCAGCGTTGTTACCGCTCGCTACACGGCTGCCTCAGCAGTCGTAGTACAGGGCGAACTCGTACGGGTGCGGGCGCAGCCGCATCGGGTCGATCTCGTGCTCGCGCTTGAAGTCGATCCAGGTTTCGACGACGTCGGAGGTGAACACGCCGCCCTCGAGGAGGAAGTCGTGGTCGCGCTCCAGGTTGTCGAGCACCGAACCGAGGTCGGCCGGGACCTGGGCCACGTTCGCCAGCTCCTCCGGCGGCAGCTCGTAGAGGTCCTTGTCGATCGGGTCGGCTGGCTCGATCTTGTTCTTGATGCCGTCGAGACCGGCCATGACCATCGCGGAGAACGCGAGGTACGGGTTACCCGAGGAGTCCGGGCACCGGAACTCGATGCGCTTGGCCTTGGCGTTGTTGCCGGTGATCGGGATACGGACACACGCCGACCGGTTCCGCTGCGAGTACACCAGGCTGACCGGGGCCTCGAAGCCCGGCACGAGCCGGTGGTACGAGTTGATGGTCGGGTTGGTGAACGCCAGCAGGGTCGGCGCGTGGGCCAGGATGCCGCCGATGTAGTGGCGGGCGGTGTCGGACAGGCCCGCGTAGCCGGACTCGTCGAAGAACAGCGGCTGGCCGTCCTTCCACAGCGACTGGTGGCAGTGCATACCAGAGCCGTTGTCGCCATAGAGCGGCTTCGGCATGAACGTCGCGGTCTTGCCAGCCTGCCAGGCCGTGTTCTTCACGATGTACTTGAACAGCTGCAGGTCGTCGGCGGAGTGCAGCAGCGTGTTGAACTTGTAGTTGATCTCGGCCTGGCCAGCGGTGCCGACCTCGTGGTGGGCACGCTCGACGGAGAAACCGGCGTCGGCGAGGTTCAGCGAGATCTGGTCACGCAGGTCGGCGTAGTGGTCAACCGGCGGGACGGGGAAGTAGCCGCCCTTGTAGCGGGTCTTGTAACCACGGTTGCCGCCCTCTTCGTCGCGGCCGGTGTTCCACCAGCCCTCGACCGAGTCGATCTCGTGGAAGGTGCCGCGTTCCGTGCTGTCGAAGCGGACCGAGTCGAAGATGTAGAACTCGGCCTCGGGACCGAAGAACGCGGTGTCGGCGATGCCGGACTCGGACAGGTACTCCTCAGCCTTGCGCGCGATGTTGCGCGGGTCACGGCTGTAGGGCTCGCGCGTGAACGGGTCATGCACGAAGAAGTTCATGATCAGCGTCTTCTCGATCCGGAACGGGTCGAGACGCGCCGTGTAGGGGTCAGGCAGCAACAGCATGTCCGACTCGTGGATCTCCTGGAAACCACGCACCGATGAGCCGTCGAACGCGAGACCGTCGATGAACGAATCTTCGTCGAAGGAGGACGCTGGCACGTTGAAGTGCTGCATGATGCCGGGAAGGTCACAGAAACGCACGTCCACGAACTTCACTCCCTCATCGGAAATGAAGCGCAGGACCTCTTGTGGGGAGTTGAACACGCTTGTTTGCTCCTTATGTTGCGGTCGCTTGCGAGGCACTGAAGCCCTGCGGTCAGGCAGGATCGCCGCCGCCCCGTTGTCGCGGTTCTGCGTCACGCTATGAGCGAGGTGTTGCCCCACCGTCACCCGTATGTTTCGCCGATGTTAACGGACTCGCGCGTGGTGGGCCCGCCGTTACGCCTCAACGAGTGAAATCCGGTGTGACCTGCTGATTGTGGGGTAGCTGGCGGTATAACGGCGAACTCCGCATACCCTGAGAGTGTGGCGAGATGGACAGAGACGTGGCTCACGGGTGCCGACACGGACGACTCCCAGGCGCCGCCCAAATGGCCCGGTGAGAAGTTCGGCCTGCCGGAATCGGGGCCGGGCAGTGTAGCCGGCGGGTTTCGGCGGTTCGCCGCGTTCGCGGTCGACCTCATTGCCGCCTCGCTGATCACGGCGCTGTTCCTGCGGCCGGACGTCGGTGACGTCGAGGTCATGCGCTCGTTCAACTCGGCGGCGATCCTGGCGTGGGTGGTGCTGACCGTGCCGTCGGCGGCGTTCTTCGGCTTCACACCCGGCATGGCGCTGCTGGGTATTCGGGTTGGCAGGCTCGACGGCGCGAACTCCGTCGGACTCTGGCGCGCCGCGGTGCGCTGTGTACTCACGGTTTTGCTCATTCCAGCGGCCGTGCGCAACGTCGACGGCCGGGGCTGGCACGACCGCGCGACCGGCACCATCGTCGTCCGGATGCGCTGACGCCTTCGCTGGGCCTGACGTACGCGTGACGTGCGAGGGACGCCGTCAGACCCGCCTGCGCCGGTCTACTTCCGCCGGATGGTCCGCTGAACGTTGCGCATCTTGGCGCCCTGTGGCATCGGGCCCTTCGGCATCGCGGCACCCTTGTTACCCAGTGCTGACAGCTTCGCCTCCAGCGCGTCGACCTGCTTCGCCTTGAGGTTCCGAGGCAGCTTCATCAGGTGACGCTGCAGCTTGCGGAGCGGCACCTGACCCTCGTCGTTGCCGATGACGATGTCGTAGATCGGCACGTCGCCGATGAGCCGCGCGATGCGCTTCTTCTCCTGTGCGAGCAGGCCCTTGATGCGGTGCGGTGCGCCCTCCGCGACGAGAATGACGCCAGGGCCGCCGAGCACCCGGTGCACCGCGTCGAGTTGCGTCGTCGCAGCGACGGTCTGCGTGACCCGCCACTTGCCGCGCAGGTTGTCCAGCGCCCACGCCGCGGCGCCGGGCTGACCCTCTGCCTTGGCGTACACGGTGCGCTGCACCCTGCGGCCGAACGTGATCATCGCGCCGAGCGCACCGGCGAGGATACCGAGCGGCAGCGTGAGCCACGGCATGCCGATGAGGAAGCCAATGCCGAGAAACACGCCAGTGGTGACCAGGAAGACGGCGATCATCCACGGGATGAGTCCCTTGTCTTCCTTGCGCTGCATGGAGAACGCTTGGAAGAGCTGCGTGCGCTTGGCCTTGCGCTCGGACTTCTTCGCCAGCTTCGCGGCCTTCTTGGCCTCTTTGTCTTGGGGTGCCGCCATGCCCTCCAGGATACGTGCGGCACTGTCGGCGATGTCTGCGAGGATGCGGACGTGGGTAGTGACACGTCGACAGCCGATCTCCTCGCCGGACTCGACCCGGAGCAGCGCGCCGCCGCGACGGCGCCGAGGGGCCCGGTGTGCGTGCTCGCCGGGGCGGGCACTGGCAAGACACGCACCATCACCCACCGCATCGCGTACCTGGTCAGGGCGGGTCACGTCGCCCCTGGCCAGGTGCTCGCGGTGACGTTCACCAACCGCGCGGCAGGTGAGATGCGGGCCCGGTTGCGCTCGCTCGGCGTCGAGGGCGCACAGGCCCGCACGTTCCATGCTGCCGCGATGCGGCAGTTGCAGTACTTCTGGCCGCGCGTGATCGGCGGAAGGCCGTGGCCGCTCGCCGAGAGCGTGTTCCGGCTTGCGGGCAGGGCGGCGCAGCGCGTCGGCGCTAGCACCGAGATCGAGGTGGTGCGCGACCTGCTCAGCGAGATCGAGTGGGCGAAGTCGTCGCTGATCGGCATTGACGACTACCCAGCCGCCGCCGCGCGACTGCACCGGGACACCAGCGAGCCCGCTGAGCGGGTACGTGACGTCTACCGCGCGTACGAGGCGCTGAAGAGCGACCAGCAGGTGCTCGACTTCGCTGACCTGCTGCTGCACACGACGGCTGCGATCGAGGAGGACCGTTCGGTCGCCGACGAGTTCCGCGACCGCTACCGCTGCTTCGTCGTTGACGAGTACCAAGACGTCACGCCGCTGCAGCACCGGTTGCTCGACGCTTGGCTCGGCGAGCGTGACGACCTCACCGTCGTGGGCGACGCCAACCAGACCATTTACTCGTTCGGCGGGGCGTCGCCCGCGCCGCTGCTGGACTTCACCCGGCGCTTTCCCGAGGCGGCCGTGATCCGACTAGAGCGGGACTACCGCTCCACACCGCAGGTGGTGTCGCTGGCCAACCGGGTGATCGGGGCAGCCCGCTCGCGGCCGGCGGGCTCGCGACTGCGGCTGGTCGGGCAACGTTCCGACGGGCCGGAACCCCGGTTTTCCGAGTACGACGACGAACAAGCCGAAGCCGCCGCTGTCGCTCGGCGCGCCAAGGAACTGATCGACGCGGGCACGCCCGCGAGTGAGATTGCCGTGCTCTATCGCGTCAACGCGCAGTCGGAGGCCTATGAGCAGGCGCTGTCGGAAGCGGGTATCTCGTACCTGATCCGGGGTGGGGAGCGGTTCTTCGCCCGACGCGAGGTGCGCGAGGCCATGGCCGCGCTGCGCACGGCCGCTGCCGACCCACCGGAGGGTGAACTGCCCGCCGTGGTGCGCGGTCTGCTCGCGCGGGTCGGGCTGACCGACAAGCCGCCGTCCGGGGGTGCGGCCAAGGAACGCTGGGACGCGCTGAACTCACTGGTCGAGCTGGCCGAGGAGTTCGTGGCCGACGCGAGCGAGGCGTCGCTGCCCCGATTCGTCGGCGAGCTGGAGCAGCGGGCGGCGGCGCAGCATCCACCCACGGTCGAGGGCGTCACGCTGGCTTCGTTGCATTCGGCCAAGGGCCTGGAATGGGACGCGGTGTTCCTGGTGGGGCTCGCCGAGGGCACCATGCCGATCCAGCACGCCGACGGGGACGACGCCGCGATCGAGGAGGAACGCAGGCTGTTCTACGTCGGAGTCACGCGCGCCAGGGAGCACATCTGGTTGTCGTGGGCGCTGGCGCGCAACCCCGGCGGCAGGCGCGGCAGGCGGCGCAGCCGGTTCCTCTACGGGCTGGTGCCGGAAGATCATCCCGCGGCGCGGGTGGCGAAATCCGCGCAGCACAAAAATCGCTCGGTATCGAAGTGCCGAATCTGTGGCACCCGGTTGACCGGTGCGCTCGAAGTCAAGCTCGCCCGGTGCGCGAACTGCCCGTCCGACATCGACGAGGATCTACTCGCCCAGCTCAAAGAGTGGCGGGTGCGGCGCTCCCGCGAGCTAGGGGTGCCCGCGTATGTCGTCTTCACCGACGCCACGCTCATCGCGATCGCCGAGCAGCGTCCGGTCGACGACTCAGCGCTGGTGTCGATCTCCGGAATCGGTGCGACCAAGCTGGAGCGCTTCGGTGCCGATGTTCTCGCCGTTGTGCGCGAAAGCGCAGGTCAGCGGTAATTTGACGAGATCTTCGAAAAATACGTTGCGCCCATGTGGCTGCGGCGAATAACCTGCGGATATCAGGTTGAACGCCCGTACCAGAACCCGACCAGTGAGGAGGTGGCTAGCGATGAGGTTGATGACGACCTATGCGGCCCCCGGTTCCCCACTGTGCGGGGGTATTGGCATGTCCAGCCTCGGTGAGCGTGGCGCTCCGGCCACGCCGTCGGCGCGTCGTCATGACGTTTTCTGGGGAATTGACCAGGCCTTCCGCCGTGCGCGTGTCGTCAAGCCGACCGTTGCCAAGCAGGCGCGTCTTCCGCAGTCTCTTCGTAGAGCTCGATATCTGACGTAAGTCAGAAGATCAGCCCCTTTGAGGCCGCGGAACCGCACTTGGGTCCGCGGCCTTCGTGTTGTGAGCGGCAGGTTTCGCGGACCGACGGTCCGAGTAGAAGCACCAACAACATCGCAACGAGATAGGGGAGATCGAAGAATGTCAACGGCAACCGCCTCAACGCCAGAGGCGGCGTTGGTGTCGTCAGTGGAATCGGCCGACGCGCTGGCGAGTGCGTGTGTCTTGCCGTGCCACCGGGGGAATCCTGACTTGTGGTTCGCGGAGTCGCCCGCCGACCTGGAACGCGCCAAGCAGTTGTGCGCACCCTGCCCGATCCGGGAAGCCTGCCTTGCCGGGGCGCTCGAGCGGGGCGAGCCCTGGGGCGTCTGGGGCGGCGAGATCTTCGACCGGGGCGCCATCATCGCGCGCAAGCGGCCGCGGGGGCGGCCGCGCAAGAACGCGACGGTGCCCCAACAGCGAAGCAGCGCCGCCTGATCGCGTTTGACAGCCATTCCGTTCGTCACCACCTGATGTGAACGACATGCACTTCAAGGAGCATTCGCCATGCAAGGTTTATCGGAGGACCTCGCCAGGTCCCGGATTCGGGACCTGGAGTCATGTTCGGCGGCGCGTCGCCCGGAGGTCGAAGCCGCCTTCAAGAGATACCGACGTCGTCGGAGAGCGCTCGCCTGGGATCGGTTGTCTCACTGGGCAGCCGAGCGGGCGGAGCGGGCACGACGCTGATCATGACCGGGGTAGGCCCCAGCACGGGGCCTACCCCGGCTTTTCTGTCTACGGTCATGCCGCGTTCGACACCGCCTCGCTCATAGCCTGCACGTTAGGTCGTCTACCGCATCTCGCGGCGGTCAGGAACGCGGACGCGAGCGCACGCACGATGCGCCCCCGGGTTTCCGCGTCGTGCTCGGCGCCGAGCACCTGCTCAGAGCTGGTGCGCACCACGGTCACGCCCGCCGCTGTCAGCGGTAGATGGCCATGCTCGGGTGCGTCCCCAGCCAGTTTGGTTCGCTCGATCTGCCAGGCGAGGCCGACCTCGTCCCACCACGCGTCCGCGTAGCCAAGGACGTGCTGTTTCTGGTCGGCGATCGTGACGTGCCAGCGTGGCCGGGGCAGCGGAGCGGAGTTCAGCACCTGGTTGGCTTGTGCGTGCAGGAACATCGCCGCGAGCAAATCGGAGTCGCGCAGTGCGGCACGGACGGCAGCGGAGCCGCGTTGGTTACCCGCGTCGAGTTCATCGGACAGCTCGGTCGGCGTGCACAAACCGTCGTTTAGGACCATGGCCAGCACGGATCGCAGCGCCATGACGTCGGGGGCCGCGCGTGCGACATCGATCGCCGCTCGCGCTGGTGGCGCGAAGGGGAGCTCGTCGACGAATATCGGCCGTGGCAGTCGGGTGCTGCGTTCTGGCACCACGAACTCACGGGGTGACAGCCGCTTGCTGGTGGGCACAAGCAACCGCACCGGCTGCTGTGGCGTCAACCTGAGTCCGTGGGCAGTCAGTGCGTCCTCGCCGGTGATGACCGAGTCCTTCCCGGCGTAATCGACTGCCGCTCGCAACTGCTGCCGCCGTGTCGGGGGTCCTTTCGCCAGCATCACCACGCCCGGCAACAGACGCTGCCACGGCCCACCGGGACGGCACCGTGTGGTGATCATGCCTCTGCTCAGCCCGGCGTCGTGGAGTGCGGCTGTGGTCACGATGCCGTCCCGCACGGCGCCGGAAGCGATCCGGAGAGTGCGATGTGAATTCGTCATGTCATTCAGCATCGCGATATCCGGTGGCGAATGGGGCAGATCGTGGAAACTGTGGACAACTTCGAGTGCCGATGGCTCACCGGGCACATTCTCGGCCAGATGTTGTGGATAACTGACCGTCGAGTCCTTGCTCAGTCGGCGAATCCGGGGATCCACTTCTCGGCGATCTCGCGTACCGCCACCTCAGCGCCGAGCTGGCACAGGATGCCGGTGTTGCCTGCCGTGGTGCGGTGGATCAGCAGGTACTCGGCAGGCAGGTTCAGCAGCCGCCCGGTGCGGAAGTCCTTGCTGCCGACGTCGCCGACCCTCACCGCTTGGCTTTGCAGCCAGTCACGGCTGAAGGTGAACGTTCTGTGCGCGAGCGGTTCGGTGAACGGCGCGAGATAGGCCAGCACGTCCTCGGCCTTGACGCTGGTCGTCGTGATGAATCGGTGCTCGCGTAGCACCGACATCAGTTCGTCTTGCTTGCCGTCCAGCGCGAGCCTGGTGATCTCGCCAAGCCCGCGCGGTATGCCGTGCGGCAGCCGGGCGACGGCGCCGAAGTCGATCACGCACAGCTTGCCGTCGTCGCGCAGCATGAAGTTGCCGGGATGCGGGTCGGAATGCAGCAGCCGAACCCGTTCCGGTGAGGAATAGTGGAACTCAAGCAGCAACCGGCCAGCCTCGTTGCGAGTGGCGGTGTCGCCGTGGTTGATGATCGACGCGAGCGGCGTGCCCGTCATCCACTCGGTGACGACGACCTTCGGTGCGCTCGCCACGACCTTCGGCACGACGACCCGCGGATCGCTGTCGAACTCGGCCGCGAACGCGCGCTGGTAGTCGGCTTCGCCCCGGTAGTCGAGCTCCTCGTTCATGCGGTCGGACAACTCGGCAAGCAGCGGCTTCACCTCGGTGCCCGGCGCGAGTGCCTGGAACAGCCTGCTGAACCGCATCAGCTGACGCAGATCGCTCCGCAGCGCCTCGTCCGCGCCCGGGTACTGCACCTTGACCGCGACCTCGCGGCCGTCATGCCAGACCGCCCTGTGCACCTGTCCGATGCTGGCGGACGCCGCCGGTTCGTCGTCGAACCTGCTGAACCTGGTGCGCCACGCCGAGCCGAGCTGTTCGTCGAGCACCCGATGGGTCTGGTTGGCGGGCATCGGCGGCGCTGCGGACTGCAGCTTGGTCAGCGCCTCCCGATACGGAGCGGCATACTCCTCGGGCACCGCCGCCTCGAACACGCTCAGCGCCTGGCCGAACTTCATCGCGCCGCCCTTGAGCGTGCCCAGCACCTGGAAGAGCTGCTCAGCGGCCTTCGCCGACATCTCGGCGTTGACCTCGTCCGCGCCCTGCCCGCTCAGCCGCCTGCCCCACCCCGACATGGCACGGCCCGCGAAGCCGAGAGGGAGGCTCGCGAGCTTGGCAGTACGGGCTGCGGTTCCGCTCGGCAGGCCGCGATCGTCGGCAGCGTCGGCAGCGGTATCGGTCATGGCCTCGATTCTGCCTGACACCAGCCAACAAGAGGAGATCACGGCGCGGCCGTGGCAGCGCAGACACCGCTAACCGGGTGGTGCGCCGCAGGTGCAACGGGGATGCGGCAGCCATGTGCGTCGTGTCACGTTCCCACTTGCCAGATCAAGCTCCAGCGTCGCGTTCCACAACGGTGGGTGCTCTCCGCCGTCCTGCACGGCACGCAGGACTTGCCCGACTGTCAGCGCCGCCGTGGCGTGTGTGCTGGCTGGATCGGCTCGGCCAGTGCGTCCGATCAGCTGGTTGGCTACGCGAGGCCAGGCTCGGTCGAGGTCGCATCGGTGCAGGTCAGCGCAACGTAGGCAGCTCGTCCTGCCAGGGAGGACCAGCGGTCCTACCACGCCGACTCCGTCTCTGAACCGCGCCGGCAGGTGGGGTTGTCGTTCGCCCATCAGCTGGTCGACGCGGTGCGGCGGGAGCACGAGTGTGTCGGTGAGTACGAGCAGGTCCGGACCACGGTCCGATGGCACCGGCGTGGTCGCCGTGGCAGGGTTGGCGCTGCTCACGGCGGTGGCGATGGCGTCGCGTCTTCGCCTGCCGACGTCGTCCCACTGGTAGCTCATGCCGATCTCGGATTGGGTGACCTTGCCCGCTGACTCGGCGGCGACGTGTCCCACCCCGCACGCCGCGAGGAGCTGCGCGACGGCCACGGCTAGTCCGCCTTCACCGTTGACCGTGACCGATGCCTGCTCGAGACGTTGCATGAAGACCTCGTGGGGCACGCAGGTGCGCATCGCCCACAGTGCGACAGCTTGGCGCTGCACGCTCGACCGGTCGGGGATGGTTCTGGCGTCGGTGAGCAGCCCTCGCGAGGCCAGCGTGCGGAGTACTCGCCGCAGCACCGGCGCATGTGTTCCCGCGCGTTCCACGAGGGCGGTCAGGGTGGCCGTACCGTCGAGCGACCGCAGGAGGCGTGCCACGACGGGGGGAAGGTTGTTGACCACGACGCCATGCTGCGGGTCGAGGCCTATCTGCACGTCGGTGTGGTTGCGCTGCAGCGCCATGACTCCCGAGATCAACCTGGGTCGTGCCGTGCTGGTGGAGGTGGCGTCGTCGACGGTCATGCCAGCAGCGTCGCCGGATGGCGGGAAGTGGGGGAACGGGAAGAACGAAATGTGGACAACTCGTCCCGCGAGTGGTTCCACTGGCTGGCACCTTGTCCGAACGGGGTCCCTTCTGTCGGTCGCTGCCTCTACGGTGGGTCCGTGCCGCAACGGAAGAACCGCGCAACCGACCAACTGGCCATGCTCGAAACCCCCGAGCGTGCCCCGGCCAGGCGTGTCGAGGTGCGGCGAAGCAAACGCCGCACTCGCACCGTCTCGGCGTACCTCGACGGGGACACCATGGTGGTGCTGATACCAGCCCGCATGAGCGCCGCGGAGGAGCGCAAATGGGTGGCTGAGATGGAGCGCAGGCTGCATCGCACCGAAGTGCGGAAGAAGTCGCCTGCGCGTCGCTCCGACGACGCGCTGCTCGCGCGCTGCGCCGAGCTGTCCGCACGGTATCTGGACGGTAAGGCGAGTCCCGTGACCGTGCGCTGGGTGCCGCCGATGCGCACCCGCTGGGCGTCGGCGACGCCCACGCAGGGCACTATCCGGGTGAGTGATCGGCTTCGCGAGGTGCCGTCATGGGTGCTTGACTACGTCCTGGTGCACGAACTCACCCATCTGCTCGTGCCCAGCCACAACGCCGACTTCTGGGCGCTGTGCCGTCGCTACGAGAAGACCGAGCGGGCCATTGGCTACCTCGAGGGGCTCTCCGCCGCCGCTGGCCTCGGCATCACCGGAATCGACAGCGAGCCAGGCGAGTCAGACGGCGACCCCGGCGACGCCGGGTGAGGTACCGAGATACTGCTACGCGTCGCCGCTGTCGTTCCGCTTGCCCTGCTCGTCATCCTCGTCCGAACCGGCAGTGCCGGCCATTCCTGTCTCGCCGGCATCCTCCGAACGTTCGCGTTGTTCGGCCCGTCTGATCTCGGCGATCGGGTCCATGTCGTCCATCTCGCCGCCGCTGCCAAGCCGCTCGGCGAACTCGAGTGGATCGTCTAGGTCCGCGGTCGTCGGTACGAAGTCAGGGTGCGACCACAACTCATCGCGCTTCTCGGCACCGTGCTGGTCGCCGACGAGCTTCCACAACGATGAGGCCGCACGCAGCCTGCGGGGGCGCAGCTCAAGGCCCACCAGTGTGGCGAACGTCTGCTCGGCGGGGCCGCCGGTCGCGCGCCGCCGCCGCAGCGTCTCGCGGAGCGCGTCAGCGCCGGGGAGCCGCTCGCCGATCGCGTCGGCGACGACGACGTCGACCCAGCCCTCGACCAGCGCGAGCAGCGTCTCCAACCGGGTCAGTGCCGCTTCCTGCTCGTCGGTGCGCTTCGGCTCCAACAGGCCGGAGGACATGACCTCCTCGATGCTGGATGGGTTCGACGGGTCGATCTTGGTGGCGAGGTCCTCGATGGCGCTGGTGTCGACCGAGATGCCGTGGGCGAACTCCTCCACGGTGTCGAGCAGGCGCTGCCGCAGCCACGGCACGTGTGCGAACAACCGTTGGTGTGCCGCTTCGCGTGCGGCGAGGAAGACCAGCACCTCGCTGCTCGGCCGCTCAAGACCCTCGGTGAACTTCTCGATGTTGGCCGGTAGCAGTGCCGAGGTCGCTGCCGGGCCGAGCGGGAGTCCGACATCGGTCGATGTCAGCACCTCGGAGCCGAGCTGTGCTAGGGCGTTGCCCAGCTGGGAGCCGAACATCATGCCGCCCATCTGACCGACCATCGACAGCAGCGGGCCAGCAGCCTGCTTGGCTTCGTCAGGGAGGGCGTCGGTCCACGCCGACGAGACGCGGGTGGCGACGGGGTCGCACAACCGTTGCCAGGTCGGCAGGGTTTTCTCCACCCAGTCGCGCGCCGTCCACGCCACCGACGTCGTCGCGCCCGCGGGCAGGATTGTCGCGGTGTCCAGCCACAGCTCCGCGAGGTGTGCGGCATCGCGCACCGCCGTCTCGCCGGACGTGTCCTGCTTGCCGAAGCCGACCTGCTTGCCGCCCTCGCTGCTGAGCCGTTGCAGCGCGATCTGCTTGGCGAGGTCGTAGTTCACCGGGCCGGACGAACTGCCCGCTTGGCTGAGCATCTGGCCAAGCTGGGTCAACATCTGGCCGAGCTGGTTGAACGCGTCCGCACCGCCCTGTTGCTTGTCGTTCGGCTCGCCCTCGCCGCGGCGGTCAGGATCAGGCGGACCGAATCCGAACGGAAAGTCGCTCATACCTCTACGGTACGCGGATGAACCGACTGGGTGACGTGGTGAGGCGGCACGAGCGCCGTGACAGGCTGCCCGTAACCTAGGCCTAGCCGTCTGAACAGCGGTCCATCTGACGTAGTAGGGCATTCAGTTGTGAGCGAACCGGACAATTCGCGCGTGGAGGCATCCTCCGAGCAGGCGCAGACCGACGCCGACGTCTGGCAGTCGGGCCAGCGCCCCACCAGCATGGGCTTGTCTCGACGAGGCTGGACGATCGTGCTCAGCGTCGTCATGGCGGCGGTGTTCGTCGCGGTCGGCATGCTCGTCCGGGTGCCATACGTGGCGCTGGGACCTGGCCCGACCTACGACACGCTGGGGTCAACAGCTGGTGGGCCGGTCATCAATATCGATGGCACCGAGTCGTATCAGACCAGCGGTGAGCTGCGGCTAACCACGGTGTCGCTGTCCGACGACGTGCGGCTGGTCGAAGGGCTCGGCATGTGGATCAGCGGCCGCTACGCGCTGGCTCCGCGTGAGCTGTACTTCCCGCCAGGTGAGACGGAGCAGGAGGTCGAGCAGGAGAACGCGCGGCAGTTCGCGGACTCGCAGAGCGCCGCGGAGGTCGCCGCGCTGAGTCACCTCGACTACCCGACGAGGGTCATCGCCAAGGAGGTCGTCGCGGACGGCCCGTCGGCGCAAGTGCTGCAAGCAGGTGACGTGCTGGTCGCGGTTGACGGCACCAAGGTCGACAGCACTCAGGACGTGCACAAGATCCTGGAGGACACCAAGCCGGAGGACACCATCTCGGTGAGCTATCGGCGAGACGGCTCGGTCACGCGCGGTGAGACCATCACCCTTGGCGACGCGAAGGACGGCAGAGAGCAGGGCTACATGGGCCTGCTGCTCACCGACACGGCGAAGGTCGACTTCGAGATCGACATCAAACTCGCCGACATCGGCGGGCCATCGGCTGGCCTGATGTTCGCGGTGGCGATCGTCGACCGGCTAACCCCAGGTCAGCTCACTGGTGGTGAGCACATCGCCGGGACCGGCGAGATCACCCACGATGGCAAGGTCGGCCCGATCGGCGGCATCTCGTTCAAGCTGGTCGCGGCCAACGAAGATGGTGCGAGCACTTTCCTCGTGCCCAAGGACAACTGCGCAGAGGCAGTGCGCACCGCGCCGGATGGGATGCGCCTGGTGCGGGTGGACACACTGGACGACGCGGTCAATGCGTTGGAGACGATCGCGGACGGTGGTAACGCCCCCACCTGCGAGGCGAGCTGACGCGAGCACCACAGACGGTCGGCCACACGCTGAGGGACTCGACGCCAGCCACCCACGGCGAGCGAACGCGCGGTTAGGGCTCCAGCGTCGCGGCCAGCGCGTCGAGCAGGTTCGGCGCGAGATCCGGGTGCTCGACGACCTCGTCGACCGGCTCGCTCTCGGCGTTCTCACTCTTGCCGCGAAGCCGCATCACGCAGGCGCGGGTGCCGTCTCGAGAGACGGCAGCGACGAGCCGCGCCTCGGTGCGTTGCGGATGGTTGGCGGCTGCGCGCTGAAGACGTTCCACATCGCCTGACTCACCAGCGGCCTCCTCCAGCTCGGACTCCGCCCCGGGGGGTAGCACGACGATCTCGTGTGCGAGGGCGCAGCCTTCAACCGTCTCCGGCCAGGCGATCTTGGCGAGCGAGTCGCCGAGGTCGGATTCCGGCAGCGACTCCTGGGCGACCGGCGTCAACGGCGACTCGACGTCGAGCCGGTCCGCGAGCTCGGGCTGTTTCGCGAGCAGATCCGCGGTCGGTACCAGCGCGAAGAGCTGTGGCGGCTGGTCCCAGCCGGCTGTGGCGACGAACTCGTCGACCTCACGGGCGACGGTGGCGAGATTCGCCGTGGCAGTGTTCGCGCTGTCGTGCGCGGCGGGTTCGGCCGGACCGGAATCGGGATCTTCCATACCTTCATGGTGCCAGGCGAGGGCCATCACCCTGTCACTACCGCACCGTGCGGTCTGGTCCGGCAGGGACTACTCTGCGGCGAACTCGCGGCCCAGATCGGGAACTTCGGACCCTATCCGTAGAGTTGAGTTGAACAGGGGCGGTTTGTTGCGGTATGCAGGCCGCCAACTGCCAGGCCAACGAAAGTGCGAACTCAGGAGCGTGTGTAGTGGCCACTCGGCCTCCCGTCAGTATGCCAAAGCTGACACGGCGTAGTCGTATCCTGCTGGTCGTCGGCGGTCTCGCACTGCTGGCGCTGTTACTAGGCAGCAGAGTGGTTGGCACGTACGTCAACTGGTTGTGGTACCGCGAGGTCGAGGCCACGAATGTCTACAGCACGATGGTGCTGACCAGGGTCGCGCTGTTCTTCATCGTCGGCATCGTCGTCGCGGGGGCAGTGGCGGCCAGCCTGGCGGTCGCCTATCGCAACCGGCCGGTGTTCGTCCCCGTTGCTAGTGAGGACGACCCGCTCGCGCGTTACCGCTCCACCGTCGTCGCCAGGGTCCGGTTGTTCGGTATCGGTATCCCCGCGCTGATCGGTCTTATCGCCGGGGCGACCGCGCAGGCGGATTGGCGCATCATTCAGCTGTTCATGAACGGCGGGGACTTCGGTCGTGCCGATCCTGAGTTCGGCAACGACGCCGGTTTCTACGTGTTCGATCTGCCGTTCTACAACTGGCTGATCGGCTGGGGCTTCGTCGTGTTCGGTTTGGCGTTCGTCGCGGCGGCCGCGACGCATTACCTGTTCGGCGGGATCCGTGTCGCTGGCCGTGGCGGGCAGTTCACGACTGCCGCGCGGGTGCAGCTCGCCGTGCTGGCGGGTGTGTTCATCCTCGTCAAGGCCGTTGACTACTTCTTCGATCGCTACAACGTCTTGCTCGACGGCCGCAGTGACCTGTTCACGGGTGCCAGTTACACCGACCTGAACGCCGTGATGCCGGCCAAGCTGATCCTGATGAGCATCGCGGTGTTCTGCGCACTCGCGTTCTTCGCGGCCATTGTGCTGCGTAACTTGCTGTTGCCAGCGATCGCGTTGGTGCTGCTGATTGTGTCCGGCATTCTGGTCGGCTCGGCGTGGCCCGCGCTGCTGGAGCGGTTCTCGGTCAGCCCGAACGCCATTCAGAAAGAAGCGCAGTCGATTGAGCGCAACATGGCGGAGACCAAGTATGCGTATGGCTTGACGGAGACCGACGTCAAGTACATCGATTACGAGGGTTCCGCCGAGGTGACGGCCGAGGAAGCCGCCAACGACAAGGCTACGATGCCGAACGTCCGGCTACTCGATCCGACCGTGCTGAACCGGACATTCACCCAGCAGCAGCAACGCAGGAACTTCTACGGTTTCCCCGAGCAACTCGACATCGATCGCTACACGGTCGATGGAAAGAAGCGGGACTATATCGTCGCGCTGCGGGAGATCGACACCTCGGCGCTGGCGGAAAACCAGCAGAACTGGATCTCCAAGCACCTGGTATTCACCCACGGCAACGGCTTCATCGCCGCGCCGGCCAACACCGTGCAGGCGGCTTCGGAGCAAGCAGGTGGCCAGGGCGGCTACCCGCAGTACACGATCAGCGACACCACGACCGAGGGCGACATCAAGGTCGATCAGCCGCGGGTGTATTACGGCGAGCTGAACACTGATTATTCGATCGTCGGCAGCCCGTCGAAGGAGAACGGCGAGTACCGGGGCGAGTACGACACGGCTACCCAGACCCACCGCTACCAGGGCAAGGGCGGCGTGCCGATCGACAACATCTTCGACCGCGCCGTCTTCGCCCTGCACTACGGCGAGCGGAACTTCGTTTTCTCCGACGTCATCGGTGACGGTTCCAAGGTCATGTACAACCGGGACCCGAAGGAGCGTGTCGAGAAGAAGGCTCCGTGGCTGACCGTCGATGGTGACCCTTACCCCGCCGTGATCGACGGCAAGATCAAGTGGATCGTCGACGGTTACACCACGACGAAGAACTTCCCGTATGCGCAGAAGACGCAGCTCGGTGAGGCGATCGAGACCACCCGGTCCGGCCTGCCGCGGATCGCGGACACCCAGATCAGCTACATCCGCAACTCGGTGAAGGCCACCGTGGATGCCTACGACGGCACCGTGGACCTGTACGAGTTCGATGAGCAGGACCCAATACTCGACGCGTGGCGGAACATCTTCCCCGGCACCGTGAAGCCGAAGTCGGAGATCAGCGACGATCTGGCCGAACACTTCCGGTACCCGGAGGACCTGTTCAAGGTGCAGCGTGAGTTGCTGGCGAAGTACCACGTGACGGATCCGGGGACGTTCTTCTCCAACGAGGACCGCTGGAGCGTGCCGTCAGACCCGACGGTGCAGGGCGCTGGTGGCGACGCGAACCAGCCGCCGTACTACATCCTGGCGGCCGACCCGCAGAACCCGAGCTCGGCCGAGCCGCAGTTCCAGCTGACCAGTGTGCTGACGCCGTTCCGCAGGCAGTTCATGTCCGCGTTCGTGTCTGCCAGTTCCGATCCGGAGAACTACGGCACGATCACAGTGCGCCGACTGCCGGGTGAGACGCAGACGCGTGGTCCGCAGCTGGTGCAGAACGACTTCCTGTCGTCGTCTGAGGTCAGCAGTGAGATCAACATCCTTACCCAGCAGAACACCCGGGTGATCTACGGCAACTTGCTGACACTGCCGGTGGCTGAAGGGTTGATTTACGTCGAGCCGGTCTACATTGAGCGGACCGGGCAGGAATCGTCGTTCCCGCAGCTCAACCGCGTGTTGGTGTACCACGGCGGCCGGGTCGGCTACGACTCCACGCTCAAGGGGGCGCTGGAGCAAGTGCTCGGTGAGGGCGCTGGCGAGTCCGCCACCGAGCAGGTCGAGGGCGACCCAAGCATCGATGGCGATGGCCAACAGGCCGAGCAGCCTGACCAGGAAGAGCCCGAGGCGCCTGCTGAGCCCAGTGGTGGCGATGCCAACGCGCAGATGCAGGAAGCCGCTGAGGAGATGCAGCAGGCCGCTGAGAAGTTGTTTGAGGCCCGTCGCGAGGGTGACTACCAGGCAGAGGCTGAGGCGCTGCAGGATCTCGAGGCGGCTCGCGACAAGTACAACAACGCCAAGGACTCTGGCTGAGGCGTCCGCGGCCGGGGGTCGGGCTGAAGAACCGACCCCCGGCTGCGACCCGGTTCAGGCCGGGGTGTAGAGTTGTAGTCACAACACAACGCGGGGTGGAGCAGCTCGGTAGCTCGCTGGGCTCATAACCCAGAGGTCGCAGGTTCGAATCCTGTCCCCGCTACCAGGGAAAACGGCCCTCGGAGAATCTCTCCGAGGGCCGTTTTTCGTGTCACGTGACCGGATTCGCGACCAAGTGCATGCTCTGCATTTGCGTCTGTTCGCGCGCTACGCCTGCGCGGTCCAGCGATAGCGGCGCTCAGGGCGGCCGGTGCCGCCATAGCGCAGCCGGACCTCGGCGCGGCCGGTGTGGACGAAATGCTCCAGGTATCGCCGGGCACTCACCCTGGCGAGCTGAGCCTCGGTGGCGCACTCGGCGGCGGACAGGTAGCCGTTGGCCGCGCGCAGTACACCCTCGACCAGCTCCGCCGTCTCTGCCGTCAGCCCCTTCGCCAACGGTGACGCACCGCCAGGCCTGCCGCCGAACACCTGGTCCACGTCGGACTGTGCGGCCGCCGACATCCCGGTCAACTTCTCATGCAGACCAGCGAAATGCTGCAACTGGTCGTACAACGCGCCGTAGGTGAACGGCTTGATCAGGTAGTGCAGCACTCCGCCCCCGCCGCACCGTCCCGAGGCTCACCCGACCAGGTGTATTTCGCGAGGCCAGGCGGGCGTCCTGGGTGCCCCGAACAGCCAGGCGTGCCGGGACGCGGTGCCTCGATCGGGATGTCTCGCCCTGCGGGGCGGCGGACGACGCGGTATCGGTGTTCGTGCAGCGCACGAACGCTAACTCGGGGCTCGTGCGAACCGGCACGCGACCGGAAGTGTGAGGGACCGCGCATGGGCATGACGACGGCATCCGCGTTGGAGTCTGCGGGAGCGGCGGGACTGGTGCTGTGGGCCGTCGCGATGTGGGCGGCGGTCGGCGTGCTTGCCTACGCCAATCGGGGACCGGTGCGGCCGTGGGGGTACCGCCTCTCGGTGGCTGTCATCGGGCTCGGCATCATCGGGCAACTCGGCCATATCCAAGAGCACATCGCCCAGGTGGCGTATTGGGTGGCTCATCCGAACGAGAAGGCGTGGATGACGCCGCTCGGCACTGGCCTGGCAAGCGGTCTCGGCCAGGTCGCGCCGGACACGCCGTCGCTCGGCATGGAGATCCTGCATCTGACCGGGAACTTCATCTTCCTCGCTGGGCTGGTCGGCGTCGTGCTCATCACTCGTCGCGCGTTGGCCACGAAGGCGCGTAAGTGGGGCAGGATGGGCGTGCTGATGCAGGGCATCCACGGCATCGAGCACCTGGTTCTGACGTTGTCGGTGGCGCTCGGCGCGAGCCAGGCGATCGGGCTGTCGACGTGGTTTGGCCTGCTAGACCCTGGTCCTGGCCTGTGGACGTACCGGATCTGGTGGCACTTCGTCGCCAACGTCGTCGGGTCGGTGATCTTCGCCGTCGCGCTGTATCACCTCTTGCGGGAACGGCGGCAGGTCGCGGCGGGCTATCGCCCCCACGTCCCGGGGCAGCGCGCGGCCGACGCGGCAGCGGCTGACCTGCGCCACCCGGCTGCGAGCGGCGGGTAGAGATCGCCACTGTGGACAGATCAGGTGACCACAGTGGACAGAATTGGCTGGTAATGGCACCGTGGAAGTGTGACTGAGCTGAATGCGACCTCCGCAGCGCTGCTTGGCTTGCTGCACGACGGGCCCGCCACCGGCGGCCAGCTCGTCGCGGCCGCTGGCGAGATCTACGGTGCGTTTTTCAGCGTCACCCGTAGCCAGGTGTACCGCGAGTTGCCCGCACTGGCCGAGCGTGGCCTCGTCCGCCTCGGAAAGCAGGGTCCGCGTGCCAGCCAGCAGTACATCATCACGGCGGCAGGCAAGAAGGAGTTCAAGCGCTGGGCGACCACCGATGCCGGGCCGGACCACATCCGCAGCACGCTGCTGTTGCGGGTGGTCAATGCGGATAAGCTGACTGCCAAGCAGCGCGACAACCTGATCGGCGAAGCGCGCGAGCGCTACAACGAGGAACTCACCGAGGCCAAGGCGGCCGTGCGTGCTGCGGACAACCCAGCCGACACGGCGATCGCGACCTTCTGGCAGTCCCATGTCAAGGCTGCCCTGAAGTTCATCGACACCATCGCCGGGAGCTGAGCGGTCAGCGACACGCCAGGGACATAGCGCCCGCCCTCGGCGGGTAACCTTGACTGTTGTGAGTGCGGACGTCGAAGCAGAGCTCAAGGACCTAACTGCCACGCTGGCCCAGGTCGAGTCGGTGATGGACCTCGAAGCGCTGCGTGCTGAGGTCGCTTCGCTCGAGGAGGAGGCTGCGAGCCCCAACCTGTGGGACGACCCTGCCGCCGCGCAGCAGGTGACGAGCAGGCTGTCCTACCGGCAGGGCGAGTTGCGCAGGGTTTCTGAGCTGCGGCAACGCCTGGATGACCTCGCTGTGATGTACCAGCTTGCCGCCGAGGAGGAATCCGACGACCTCAAGGTGGAGGCCGATAACGAGCGCGCCCAGCTCGCATCCGAGCTTGCCGCGCTCGAAGTGCGCACGCTGCTGGCCGGGGAGTACGACGACCGTAATGCCGTCGTCACCATCCGTTCCGAGGCAGGTGGCGTCGATGCCGCGGACTGGGCGGAGATGCTGCTGCGGATGTATCTGCGCTGGGCTGAGCGGCATGACTACCCGGTCGAGGTCTACGACATCTCCTACGCGGAAGAAGCGGGCATCAAGTCGGCGACGTTCAAGGTCAGCGCGGCCTATGCCTACGGCACGCTCTCGGTCGAGCAGGGCACCCACCGCCTGGTGCGTATCTCGCCGTTCGACAACCAGAACCGGCGCCAGACGTCGTTCGCGCACGTCGAGGTGCTCCCCGAGGTGGAGGAAGTCGACCACATCGACATCCCGGAGAAGGACATCCGGGTCGACGTCTTCCGCTCGTCGGGGCCTGGCGGGCAGAGCGTCAACACCACCGACTCCGCCGTCCGGCTGACCCACGTGCCCACCGGCGTCGTCGTCTCCTGTCAGAACGAGAAGTCGCAGCTGCAGAACAAGATCGCCGCTATGAAGGTGCTGCAGGCCAAGCTGCTGGCGCGTAAGCAAGAGGAAGACCGCGCGGAGCTGAACGCGCTCAAGGACAGCGGGTCGAGCTGGGGCAACCAGATGCGCTCCTATGTGCTGCACCCGTACCAGATGGTCAAAGACCTGCGTACCGAGCACGAGGTCGGTAACCCGACGCCGGTGCTCGATGGCGACATCGATGGCTTCCTCGAAGCAGGCATCCGCTGGCGCAAGGAGCAGCAGATCGCCGCGAGCGAGCACATCGGCTGAGCGCCACCGTGGAGTGAGTGCGGGGTGAGTACCGCCACCGAGCACTGGACGCAACCGCGTCTTCACATCCCAGCGAGGTAGGCTCCGCGATGTGATCCGGCTAGAGAACGTGACCAAGCTCTACAAGACCTCGACCCGGCCCGCGCTTGAAAACGTCTCCGTCGACGTCGGCAAGGGCGAGTTCGTGTTCGTCATCGGTCCGTCCGGGTCGGGCAAGTCGACGTTCCTGCGGCTGTTGCTGCGCGAAGAGGTGCCCACCAAGGGCAAGCTGTACGTCTCCAACTACGACGTCGCGAAGCTGCCGCGCAGGCGGGTGCCGCGGCTGCGGCAGACAATTGGCTGCGTCTTCCAGGACTTCCGCCTGCTCACCAACAAGACGGTGTTCGAGAACGTCGCGTTCGCGCTCGAGGTGATCGGCAAGCCGGCGCACACCATCCGCAAGGTCGTGCCCGAGGTGCTTGAGCTGGTTGGTCTTGACGGTAAGGCCGACAGGATGCCGAGGGAGCTCTCCGGTGGTGAGCAGCAGCGTGTCGCGATCGCGCGCGCGTTCGTCAACCGGCCGCTGATGCTGCTCGCGGACGAGCCGACGGGGAACCTCGACCCCGATACCAGCCAAGACATCATGCTGCTGCTCGAACGCATCAACCGGACGGGCACGACGGTGCTGATGGCGACCCACGACCAGTCGATCGTCGACTCGATGCGTAGAAGGGTGGTCGAGCTCGACTTCGGCAGAGTGATTCGCGACGACGCCCGAGGTGTGTACGGCTACGATCACTGATCCCGACCGGCAGAGCTAACCCCGCCACCCAACCCCCGACCCCGACTCAAGGACAGTTCGTCAGATGCGCGCCAGCTTCGTGTTCAGTGAGGTCTCGACCGGCCTGCGTCGGAACGTCACCATGACCGTCGCGATGATCCTGACCACCGCGATTTCCCTCGTTATGTTCGGGATCGGGCTGATGGTGGTCAAGGCGGTGGATCTCACCAAGGACAACTACCTCGACGAGCTTGAGGTGGCGGTGTTCTTGACGGACGAGATCAGCAAGAAGGACGTGAGCTGCACACAGCAGCCGTGTGCGTCGCTGAAGCAGGACCTCGAGCTCAATCCCGCTGTCGACACCGTCGTCTATCGGGACCAGGACGAGGCGTATGAGGTGTTCAAGAAGGCGTTCAAGAACGAGCCGACCATGCTCGAACTGGCGTCGCCGGAAGCTATCCCCGCCTCACTGCAGGTACGGCTGAAATCGCCAGAACAGTCCGCCGCGATCGTGAAGGGCTTCGCTGAGCGGCAAGGGGTGTCGCTGATCCACGACGGCGGGGAGACGGTGGACCGGCTGGTCGATTCGCTGCGGGTGCTGCGCAACGTCACCTTCGTCGGGTCGCTGGTGCTGCTGCTCGCCGCGTTGCTGTTGATCGCGAATATGATTCAGATTTCGGCGTACACCCGGCGCACCGAGGTTGGCATCATGCGGTTGGTCGGCGCGACGCGCTGGTATACGCAGCTGCCCTTCCTGCTGGAAGCGATGGTCGCTGGCGCCATTGGCGCGGTGCTCGCGATCACCGGGCTACTGAGTATGCAGGTCCTGCTCCCGTCCGGCTTCGCGAATCAGTTGGAGAACGTCGTGCGGTTCCCCGGCACGTTCTACACCGCCTTCGTGATCTCGCCGATTCTGCTGCTCACGGCGATGCTGATCTCCTCACTGGTCGGCTACGTGACGCTGCGGCTCTACGTCAGGCACTGACCAAAAACCGGTGTGCGCTGGCCCGTAAAGTGGGTGACATGTCCAAGGAACGTGGCCGCAAGGTGATCGTCACCAACCGCAGGGCGCGGCACGACTACTCGATCGTGGACACCTACGAGGCGGGGATCGTGCTGGTCGGCACCGAGGTCAAAAGCCTGCGCGCTGGCAGGGCGTCGCTCGCCGACGCGTTCGCGTACGTCGAGGGCGGCGAGGTGTGGCTGCGCGGGTTGCACATCCCCGAGTACGAGATGGGCACCTGGACCAATCACGAGCCACGGCGACGCCGCAAGCTGCTGCTGCACAAGCAGGAGATCGAGAAGCTCATCGGCAAGACCAAGGAAGCTGGGCTGTCCCTGATCCCGCTGTCGCTGTACTTCTCCGACGGCAAGGTCAAGGTCGAGGTGGCGCTGGCGAAGGGTAAGCGCATCCACGACAAGCGCCGTGACATCGCCAAGCGTGACGCTCAGCGCGAGATCCTGCGCGCGGTGGGCCGCGCGGCGAAGGGCAAGGTCTGAGCTGCTTGTGACCAGCCCCGTAACTGGTCCCGCGACGGATGCCGACGTACCTGGCTGGGTGCGCTCGCTAGGGCTGCCAGGACTGGTCGACATCCATGTGCACTTCCTGCCTGACCGGGTGATGCGCAAGGTCTGGGCGTATTTCGACGACGCGTCCCGGCACTACGGCGTCAAGTGGCCGGTCGCCTACCGGCTGCCGGAGGACGAGCGGATCGAGGTGCTGCGCTCGCTGGGCGTGCTGACCTACGCGCCGCTGGTGTATCCGCACAAGCCGGGCATGGCGGAGTGGCTGACGTCCTGGGCACTGGACTTCGGCGCGCGGGTGCCCGAGGCGGTGCCGACAGCGACGCTCTACCCGGAGCCAGGTGTGGCGGATATCGTCGCGTCCGCGCTGGACTCCGGCGCGCGTTGCTTCAAGTCGCACATACAGGTTGGCGCGTTCGACCCACGCGACGACCTGCTCGACCCGGCGTGGGGTCTGCTCGCCGAGGCCGGGGTGCCGGTGGTGGTGCACTGCGGCCACGGTCCAGTCCCCGGCGACTACACCGGGCTGGACGTCTTCGAGAAGGTGCTCGCCCGGCATCCCCGACTGACCGCGGTGCTGGCGCATGCGGGGATGCCGGAGTTCGACGCCGCACTGGAGCTGGTGGCGCGATATCCCAGGACGTACATCGACACCACGATGGTCGGGACGCCGTTCAGCGAGGCGATGAGCCCGTTGCCGCCCGACTGGCCGGCCCGGCTGGCCGACGTCGCCGACCGCGTGCTGCTCGGCACGGACTTCCCGAACATTCCGTACGAGTACGCGACCCAACTCCGCGCGATCGCCTCCTGGGCCGCCGCTGACGACCGCCTCGGGGACGCCTTCCTCCGCGCGGTGCTGCACGACGCCCCGGCGCGGCTGCTTGGGGTGCGGTAGCGCCCGGCTGGGCGCGGCGAAGGACGACTTCGCCGCCGTGGGCGCGCCCCGCACGGCGAAGTCGATCAACTTACCCCACGCTGTGACCATTGTGTGACCGATTTGTCCGGTTCTTTTGGTAATAGCGCAGGGTAAGCTGATCAACTTCGCCGCGTCCGCGTCTGCGAGCAAAATTCACGAAACTGGGTGCACATGTGGTGCCAGTGCGACAGGATCGGGCATATGGGACCAACAGGGGACGCCGCGCTCGATGTCGATGACATCCACATGAGCTATGGCGACGTGAAGGCCGTCGCGGGGGTGTCGTTCTCCGTGCGGCAGGGGGAGTTCTTCGGGATTCTCGGTCCGAACGGCGCGGGCAAAACGACGACGCTGGAGATCGCGGAAGGCCTGCGCGAGCCAGACGCGGGGTCGGTGCGGCTGCTGGGCACGTCGCCGTGGCCGCGCAACGTCGCGGTGCTGCCGAGGATCGGGGTGCAACTCCAGGCGTCGGCGTTCTTCGAGAAGCTCAGTGCGCGCGAGCAACTCGAGACGTTTGGCGCGCTGTACGGCGTCGGCGGCGACCGGGCGACGGAGATGCTCGACCTCGTCGGCCTGCGGGACAAGGCCGACACCAGGGAGAACCAGCTCTCCGGTGGGCAGCGGCAACGGCTGTCGATCGCGTGCGCGTTGGTGCACGACCCGGACATCGTGTTCCTCGACGAGCCGACGGCGGGCCTCGATCCGCAGTCGCGCCGCAATCTGTGGGATGTGTTGGCCGAGATCAAGGGGCGCGGCAAGACCATCGTCTACACCACGCATTACCTGGACGAGGCCGAGGCGCTGTGCGACCGGGTGGCGATCATGGACCACGGCCAGATTCTCGCGCTGGACACCCCGGCGGCGCTGGTTCGCGACCTCGATTCGGCCACTCACGTCGTCCTGGAACGCGACGGCTTCGCTGTCGCGGAGGCACGCGCGCTGCCAGGGGTGGACGACGTCGTCGAGGACGAGGCGTCGTTGACCATCGCCACCCGCACGCCAGCGCCAGTGCTCGCCGCGTTGGCGGAACGGGGTGCGCTGAGCGGGCTGCAGGTGCGCACGGCGACGCTGGAAGACGTCTTCCTCGAGCTGACGGGAAGGGAGTATCGGGCATGACCGCCGTCGATGAGCGCCAGCGCGACGAGGCCACCGAGAGGTCACGTCCGGTCGCCGCGCACCCGTTCGTCAGCCTGTCCCGCGCCGCGTTCAAGGGCTTCGTCCGGGACAAAGCGGCGATGTTCTTCACCATCCTGTTCCCGCTGATGTTCCTGGTCATCTTGGGTCTGCTATTCGGTGACGGCGGGTCGTCGCAGCTCAAGCTCGGCGCGGTGGGCCAGGGGCCGGTGCTCACCGCGCTGGAGCGCTCCGACGCCGTCGAACTGGTGGACGTCGCCAGCGCGGACGAGGCGGAACAGCAGGTGAAAGCGGGTGACCTGCCCGCATATGTCGCGCAGCGCGGCGACGACATCAGGCTGCGGTTCGCCGCGAGCGACCGGACGCAGGCCGGAACCGTTGTTGGGCTGGTGCGCGGCGTCGTGAGCGACGCCAACGTGCGGGCCACCGGTCAGCCGCCCCAGTTCTCGCTGGACGCGGCGCGGGTGGAGGATGAGTCGCTGCGCCCGATCCAGTTCCTCACGCCGGGACTGCTGGCCTGGGCGGTGTCGATGTCCGCGGTGTTCGGCGCCGCGCTGACGCTGGTGATGTGGCGCAAGAACCAGGTGCTCCGCCGGCTTCGCCTCGCGCCGGTACGGCCGATGACGATCCTCGGTGCCAGAGTCACGGTGTCGCTGGGCATCGCGGTGCTGCAGGGCGCGGTGTTCGTCGGTGTCGCGATGTTGCCGGTGTTCGGCCTCCGATTGAGCGGGTCGTGGTGGCTGGCGATCCCGCTGTTGCTCCTCGGCACGCTGTCGTTCTTCGCGGTCGGGATGCTGGTCGGAGCGTTCGCCAAGAGCGAGGAAGCCGCCACCGGCGCCGCGAACCTGATCGTGCTGCCGATGGCATTCCTGTCCGGGGCGTTCTTCCCGATCGACCAGGTGCCGCAGTGGCTGCAGACGCTGTCTCTTGCGTTCCCGATGCGGCATCTGAACGAAGGTATGAGTGCGGTGCTTGTCCGTGATCAGGGCATCGACGCCATCCTGCTGCCCGCCGCGATCCTCATCGGGTTCACGGTGGTGATCGGGTTCGTGGCGTCGCGGGTGTTCCGGTGGGAGGACAGCTGATCGCGTGCGGGAACAAACCCGGTTGCCCGAGGCGTTATCCTGGATGCAGTGAACCCGCTAGCTAGGGGGTGAACGGTTTCGACTCTGGACGTTGATTCAGGGGAAGCGTGCCGGTGCAGGCGAGAGACCACCGTTAAGCGTCGTCGCACTTTATAAGCGCCAAGACGAATAGTCAGCGCGACTTCGCCCTCGCTGCCTAAGCGAGCGCGAGTCTGTCGGTCTGGGAGCGCCTCCGGCCCAGTAACCGGCATCAGCTAGGAGGACTTACCGCCGAGGTCGGCCGCGGACCTCGGCGGGACATCGAACAGCGGCTGGGCCCGTCACATCGGCTTGTTCGCGTGACCGGTGGGGCCAAGTAGAGACACAGCGAACTGCGCACGGAGAAGCCCTGTTGAGGCGACAGAGGACCCGGGTTCGATTCCCGGCACCTCCACGCAGGAAAGGCGAGCACTCACCCGGAGTGCTCGCCTTTTTTGTTGTGTGCTGTGGAAATTTCGCGCTCCCAGGGTTGCGTGCCTCGACCACCACCTCCTCGAACGTCGAGCACCCCGAAAGGACCTCTTGCTCTGGCCGGTCGCGCCGTTCAGGCGCACAGTGGAACCAGCGGGACACAGCGAACGAGGAGGTCATCATGCACGAGAAGCACTGGACGGTCGAGATCACCATCGACGAACACGAGTCGCGCACCCGTGCCCGTGCTCGGCTGCATGCCTCGGGTACGGACAACCTCGTCGGCGTCGGCCTCGCGCGGCTGAATCCTGAGGACGTCAACGTCCCCAAGATCGGTGACGAACTCGCGGCCTCGCGGGCGCTGTCCGATTTGGCGCACCGGCTGCTCGACGTCACCGCTGATGACATCGAGAGCGTCACACACGAACCGGCACATTTGCGGCTCTAAGGGCGAGCCGACAGCTGAGTAGTACGCGCCACGCTGACCGGCGACGACGTGGTCCGCGACCGTCACTGTTCGAGCTTGACCGCACACGCAGCGAGGTAACGATGTGAGCAAAATCGTCACCAGATTGCGATATCTGTGTGACATGCCTTGCGAGCACGTTCCAGCAACGCCGATCGGGTGATAGACACCTGCGGGGCGGGGGAATCGACGTCGTGTGGAAGGTATCTCGTTGCCATGGGCGATGCTGAGCGGATGATCTCGGTCGCTGAGTTGCTGCGCCGGGAAGGCGTTGGCCCCAGTGAACAGCCGCGCAAACGGGGCAGGGTCGCGGCGACGGCCGCTGGTGTTGTCGCGCTCTGCGGCGCTGCCGCGACCGGCATCATCGGGTTCGCTCCGGCGCTGTCGACGTCGCCGGATCTCGGGGATGGCGATGGCGCCGCGCAGCACGATGGTTCCAGCGACGGCGGCGTCGCGCTTGGTGGTGAGGACAGGACGTCCGGGTCCGATGGCGGGACGCCGTTCGTTCGGACGAGCACGCAGCGGTCCGCGACCTCGGACGATGCCGAGCGCAGGGTGCCAGCGATGACCTGGCTCTCGGACGACGTCGCCGCCGACAGGACGTCGTCTCAATGGCCTACGGTCGACCAGGACGACGCCGCTGGCGGTGCGGGCTCCGGGCACGAGGAGCGGGCGCCGCGGACAACATCCGGGGACCGGCAGCACGACACCGGTGGCACTGAGGACGACGGCGGGTCGCGGGACCAGTCGGAGAATACGGGGTCGCGCGGGGGCCACGATGACGCTGAGGACGCGCAGCGCGGCCATGGCGATGCGGACAGCGGCAGCCAGGACAACGGCGGTTCAGGGGGCGCTGAGGGCGGCTCCGCGCAAGGCGGCGCGGAGGACGGCCATGGCGGTGAGGAGTCCGGCGGTCACGAGTCCGGGCAAGGCAGCCAGGCGCCTGAAGGTGACGGCAACTCCGAGGGCCAGGGCAACGCGGACGACCGTGGCAGCGCGTCAGAAGACCGTGGCAGCGCGTCAGAAGACCGTGGCAGCGCGTCAGAGGACCGTGGCGCATCGGAGCAGCGCGGCAACCAGCCAGACGAACGCGGTCAATCGCATGAACGCGGTCAATCGGACGAGCATGGCCAGGGAAGCGCCAACTCCAGCTCCCCGCAGCACGCCGACTGAACCCCATCCGACCATTTGGTCACGCAGCGTGACTAAGCTGCCTTCCAGGGCAAACACTGCGTTAGAAACGGTGGCGAGGTGACGCCAGTGGCACCCCTGGGCGCCGCACTAACCTGAGTGGGTGTCATGATGCTCACATTCCGGAAGGTGGTCGACCGTCGACCGCAGCCAGCCGGAGGGAGAGCTACACATGACGTGGGCAAGGCATTCAAGTTCTGATGAAGAGCAAGGCTGGTCGGCCGAGGCGCGGGCGGCCGAGCGCGAGCGCCGCGATGAACAGGCGGGCAAAGCGGCCATCACGGTGGCAGGCCACTCGTCCAACGCCGACGAATGCAAGGAGCTACTCGACATGCTGGGGCTGGAGCCCGAACTCGCGCGGAGATAGGGCCACACAGCTGTTCATTCAATAGGGCGAACTGACCGCACGCGTCCGTCCTAGAACACCAACGGTCAGAGCGACCAAGCGCCTCCCAGGCCGGGCCATCGCCGTCCTGTCTGAGATGCCAGACAGTTTGCCCCTTTCTCGGGGTGAACGACGCGGCGATGCGCTGTGCAATGGCGTCATGAACAGCGACACCTTGCTGATCGGACCTGGCCCGCTGACCATCGAGCAGGTCGCCAGCGTTGCCAGGTCCAACGCCCAGGTCGCGCTCACCGATGACGCGATCACCCGCATCGAGACCGCACGCGGCCACGTCGACGCGCTCGCGGCCGACCCGAAACCCTCGTACGGCGTCTCGACTGGCTTCGGCGCGCTCGCGGTCCGGCATATCCCGCCGGACAACCGCGCTCGATTGCAGCAGTCCCTGATCCGCTCGCACGCCGCTGGCGCGGGCGATCCGGTGGAGCGCGAGGTCGTACGCGCGCTGATGCTGCTGCGGTTGAGCACCCTCGCGACCGGGCACACCGGAGCGCGGGCGGAGACCGCCCACACGCTCGCGTCGTTGCTCAACGCGGGCATCGTGCCGGTGGTGCCGGAGTACGGCTCGCTCGGCTGTTCCGGTGATCTCGCCCCACTCGCCGCCGTCGCGCTCGCGCTGATGGGTGAGGGCGACGTCTACGACGCGGCAGGCGAGGTCATGCCAGCCGCCGACGCGCTGGTCGCCGCCGGGATCGAGCCGGTCGTGCTCGCCGAGAAGGAAGGGCTCGCGCTCACCAACGGCACCGACGGGATGCTCGGCATGCTCGCGCTGGCCATCGTCGACCTCGCGCGGCTGCTCGACGTCGCCGACCTGACCGCCGCGATGAGCGTTGAGGCCTCGCTGGGCACCGACCGGGTGTTCGCGGCCGACCTGCAAGCGCTGCGGCCCCACCCTGGCCAGGCGACGTCGGCGGCGAACCTGTTCGCGCTGCTCGACGGTTCGGATATCGTGGCGAGCCACCGTGGCCCCGACTGCCACCGAGTGCAGGACGCCTACTCGTTGCGCTGCGCGCCGCAGGTGCACGGTGCCGCCCGCGACACCCTCGCCTACGTGCGCACGGTCGCGCAGCGCGAGCTGGCGTCGGCCATCGATAACCCGGTGGTGCTGGCCGACGGCCGAGTGGAGTCCAACGGCAACTTCCACGGTGCGCCGATCGCGTATGTGCTGGACTTCCTCGCGATCCCGCTCGCCGACGTCGCGAGCATGGCCGAACGCCGCACCGACCGGTTGCTCGACGTCGCCCGCTCGCACGGGCTGCCGCCGTTCCTCGCCGATGACCCCGGTGTCGATTCCGGGCACATGATCGCGCAGTACACCCAGGCGGGTGTTGTCTCGGAGCTGAAACGGCTAGCCAACCCCGCGTCGGTCGACTCCATCCCCAGCTCCGCGATGCAGGAGGACCACGTATCGATGGGCTGGTCGGCCGCGCGCAAGCTGCGCCGCGCCGTCAACGGCCTGACCACCGTGCTCGCGGTCGAGTACCTGACGGCGGCACGCGCGCTCGACCTGCGCGCCCCGCTGACCCCCGCGCCCGCGACGGCCCGCGCGGTGGCGCTGCTGCGGGAGCGAGTAGCGGGGCCAGGGCCCGACCGCCACCTCGCCCCGGAGATCGCCGAGGCCGAAGACCTTGTCCGCTCGCCCGCGCTGTCGGCGCTGGTGCGAGAGGTGCACCCGCAATCCACAGCCGGAAACCCCCAGGAGGACACCCCATGAGCAGGACGATTCGAGCGGCGCGGGGCAGCGCCCTCACCGCAGGCAACTGGCAGGCCGAGGCCGCGCTGCGGATGCTGCACAACAACCTCGACCCCGAGGTCGCGGAGCGGCCGGAAGACCTCGTCGTCTACGGCGGCACCGGCAAGGCAGCCCGCAACTGGGCTAGCTTCGACGCGCTGACAAGGGAACTCAGCACGCTCGGCGTGGACGAAACGCTGCTGGTGCAGTCGGGCAAGCCCGTCGGAGTGCTGCGCACCCACGAGTGGGCACCCCGCGTGCTGCTCGCCAACTCGAACCTGGTGCCCGACTGGGCCACGTGGCCGGAGTTCCGGCGGCTCGACGAGCTTGGGCTGACCATGTACGGCCAGATGACGGCGGGCTCCTGGATCTACATCGGAACGCAGGGCATCCTGCAGGGCACCTACGAGACGTTCGCCGCCGTCGCGGAGAAACTCGCCAGGTCGCGTCAGCGCGACGGGCATGAGCCCAGCGGCGGGTCGCTGGCAGGCACCCTTACCGTCACCGCTGGCCTTGGCGGGATGGGCGGCGCGCAGCCGCTGGCCGTCACCATGAACGACGGCGTCGCGCTGGTGATCGAGTGCGACCCCAGCCGGGCCGCCCGCCGCGTCGAGACGCGATATCTCGACGTCGTCGCCAGCGACATCGACGACGCCATCCGAAGGGTCACCGAGGCCAAGCGCGACCGGACGCCGCTGTCCGTCGGGCTGGTCGGCAACGCCGCCGACGTGCTGCCCGAGCTGCTGCGCCGGGGCGTCGACGTCGACATCGTCACCGACCAGACCTCGGCGCACGACCCGCTCTCGTACCTGCCGAGCGGGGTCGCCGTCGAGGACTGGCAGGACTACGCCGCAGCCAAGCCGGAGGAGTTCACCGAGCGGGCGCGGGAGTCGATGGCCGCACACGTCGAGGCCATGGTCGGATTCCTGGACGCGGGCGCCGAGGTGTTCGACTACGGCAACTCGCTGCGCGGCGAGGCACAGCTTGGTGGGTACGACCGGGCGTTCGACTACCCGGGCTTCGTGCCCGCCTACATCCGGCCACTGTTCTGCGAAGGCAAGGGTCCGTTCCGGTGGGCGGCACTGTCCGGCGACCCGGCTGACATCGCCGCCACCGACCGGGCGGTGCTGGAATTGTTCGGCGACAACGAGCGGTTGGCGCGCTGGATCCGGATGGCGGGGGAGCGGGTGTCCTACCAGGGGCTTCCCGCGCGGATCTGTTGGCTCGGCTACGGCGAGCGGCACCTGGCTGGCCTGCGGTTCAACGAGATGGTCGCCAGCGGCGAGTTGTCCGCCCCTGTCGTGATCGGCCGCGATCACCTGGATTGCGGGTCGGTGGCATCGCCGTACCGGGAGACCGAGGCGATGGCGGACGGCTCCGACGCGATCGCGGACTGGCCGCTGCTGAACGCACTGGTCAACACGGCGTCCGGGGCGAGCTGGGTGTCGATCCACCACGGCGGTGGTGTCGGCATGGGCCGCTCGATCCACGCCGGGCAGGTGTGCGTCGCGGACGGCACCGAGCTGGCCGCCCAGAAGCTGGAGCGGGTGCTCACCAACGATCCGGGCATGGGCGTCATCCGCCATGTCGACGCGGGCTACGACGAGGCCCGCCAGGTCGCGGACGAGCGCGGCGTGCGCATCCCGGAGGGGACGCAGCCGTGACCGAGGCCGGACACGGGGAGAGCGTCGTTCACCGCATGGCGGAGATCTCGACGATCGGCATGGATCGCACTCGAGGCGGCTATTCGCGGCATCTGTTCGACTCCGCCGAGCGAGAACTCCGGGAGTGGTTCACGACGGCGGCTGAAGGCGTCGGGCTGGACGTCGATGTGGACCGCAACGGCAACCTCTGGGCGTGGTGGGGAACCCCGGCGGACGGTGCGGTCGTCACCGGCAGCCACGTGGACTCCGTGCCCGGCGGTGGCGCGTTCGACGGCCCGCTCGGTGTCGCGTCCGCTCTGGTGGCGGTGGCGCGGCTGCGCAGGGAGGGGTTTCAGCCGCGCAGGCCGATCGCGGTCGTCGTGTTCGCTGAGGAGGAGGGTGGCCGGTTCGGTGTGCCCTGCCTCGGCTCGCGGCTGCTGACCGGCGCGATCCCGCCGGAGCGGGCGCTGCGGCTCACTGACGGCGACGGCACCACGCTCGCGGACGCCGCCACCAAAGCGGGCTTCGATCCGGCGCACTTCGGGCAGGACGACGCCGCGCTCGCCCGGATCGGGACGTTCGTCGAGCTGCACGTCGAGCAGGGCAGGGGACTGATCGACGCGGGCTCGCCGGTCGCGGTGGGTACCGGCATCGATCCGCACGGCCGGTGGCGGTTCAGCTTCACCGGGCGCGGCGATCACGCCGGAACCGCTGCCGTCGCCGACCGCAACGACCCGATGATCCCCGCCTCACGTACGGTGCTCGCCGCACGTGCGGCTGCTGGCCACGGCCCCCGCGACACCCGCGCCACCGTCGGCAGGCTGGTGCCCGTGCCCGGCGGTACCAACGTGATCCCCATGCGCGTGGACCTCTGGTTGGACAGTCGGGCGACCGCGACCGATGCGACCAGGGAGGCCGTCGCCGCGATCACCGAAGCCGCGCGTGCCGCGGCACACGACGAGGGGTGTCAGGTCGAGGTCACCGAGGAGTCCTGGTCGGGACCTGTGTCGTTCGACCCGCACCTGCGCGACCGGCTGCTGGCGACGCTGAGGGAGCCGCCGTTGCTGCCGACCGGCGCCGGCCACGATGCTGGCGTGCTTGCCGCGCACGTGCCCACCGGGATGCTCTACGTCCGCAACCCAACCGGCATCTCACACTCTCCGGCGGAACATGCGGAGAACGATGACTGCGAGGCTGGTGTCGAGGCGCTGGCCGATGTGCTCCGGGAGCTGGCGGCATGAGGACTGCTTGCAGGTCCGAATCATCAGACCCGAGGACTGCTTGCAGGTCCGAATCATTGGGCGCCATGCTGGTCGACGCCAAGGCGTTGGCGCGGCGTGCCGTGCGCGAGACGGAGGCCGCATGACCACGTACTGGTGTGAACACGCCCTGCTCCCGGACGGCCCCGCGGATGCGGTGGCTGTCACCGTCGACGGTGACAGCATCACCGATGTCGTGCCGGACGCGCCGCGCAAGGGCACCGTCCTGGCCGGACTCGTCGCGCCCGGCTTCGCCAACGCCCACTCGCACGCCTTTCACCGGGCGCTGCGCGGCCGCACTCATGCCGGCGGCGGGACGTTCTTCACCTGGCGTGAGCGGATGTACGCGGTGGCGCAGCGGCTGGACCCGGTGTCGTACTACCGGCTGGCGCGGCTGGTGTTCACCGAGATGGTGCTCGCGGGTTTCACCAGTGTGGGCGAGTTCCATTACCTGCACCACGGTCCGGGCGGAAAATCCTATTCGGACCCAAACGCGTTGTCGCACTCGCTGGTCGCCGCCGCGGGCGACGCAGGCATCCGGCTCACGCTGCTTGACACCTGCTACCTGGCATCCGGTGTGGACGGTGCGCCGACCAGGGGTGTGCAGCAGCGTTACAGCGACGGCGACGCCGACGCCTGGGCGGAGCGACTGTCGGCGTTCCGGCCTGGTTCGCCGCTGGTGCGGGTCGGCGCCGCCATTCACTCGGTGCGGGCGGTACCAGTCGAGCAACTCGCTGTGCCGGTTGCGTGGGCGAAGGCCAATGGCGCGCCGCTGCACGCACACGTGTCGGAGCAGACCAGCGAGCATGACGACTGCCTCGCGGTGCACCACCGCACGCCCACCCAGCTGCTGGCCGAGGCGGGCGCGGTGACGTCGGACTTCGTTGGCGTACATGTCACGCATCCGAGTGGTGATGACATCGGGCTGCTCGGCGCGGCGCGTGCTGGCGTCTGCCTGTGTCCCACGACGGAACGCGATCTCGGCGACGGCATCGGGCCGGGTCGCAGGCTCGCGAACGCCGGAGCGTCGCTGAGCATCGGCACCGACTCGCACGCTGTCATCGACCCATTCGAGGAGATGCGTGGTGTCGAGATGCACGAACGGCTCGCCACTCAGTCGCGTGGTGTGTTCTCGCCAGCGGAATTGCTCGCGGCAGGCACTCGTCACAGCGCGCTGGGCTGGGAAGACGTCGGCAGCATCGCGCCTGGTGCGCAGGCTGACCTGGTGCGCATCGCCACCGACACGCCCCGCACCGCGGGCAGCGAGCCAGCCGGGATCGCGTTAAGCGCTTTCGCGAGTGATGTTCGTGATGTCATGGTTGCCGGGCGCTGGCTGGTGCGCGACGGGAGGCACAAGCACGCGGCGAACCCGGCAGTGGAGCTCGCCGCCGAGATCAAGGAGCTGCTGCGGTGACGGCGACCCTCATCACCGGTATTGGTGAACTCACCACCAACGACGATGAGCTGGGCAGGCTGCACGACGCCGCCGTGATCATCGAGGATGAGCGGATCCGCTGGGTGGGCCCGGCAGCGCGTGCCGAGCCGACCGACGCGCGAGTCGACGTCGGCGGGCGGGCGGCGTTGCCAGGCTGGGTCGACTCGCACACCCACCTTGTCTTCGCGGGTGACCGCACCGCCGAGTTTGAGGCGCGCATGGCGGGACAGGCCTACTCGGCGGGCGGCATCGCCCACACGGTTGACGCCACCCGGGCGGCTACTGACGCGGAGCTGACGAAGACGGTGCGCAGGCTGGTCCGCGAGGCGGTCTCACAGGGCACGACGTACCTGGAGACCAAGACCGGCTACGGGCTCACCGTTGACGACGAGTCCCGGTGCGCGCGGATCGCGGCCAAGCACGTCGACGAGGTGACGTTCCTCGGCGCGCACATCGTGCCCCCCGGCGCCGATGCCGAGGACTACCTCGCCACCGTCACCGGGCCCATGCTCGTCGCTGTCGCTCCGGTGGTGCGCTGGGTCGACGTCTTTTGCGAGAAGGGCGCGTTCGACGCCACGCAGTCCGAACGGGTGCTGCGCGCGGCGGCCGAACGTGGGCTCGGGCTGCGGGTGCACGGCAACCAACTGTGTGAGGGACCGGGTGTCGAGCTGGCGGTGCGGCACGGCGCGGCCAGCGTCGATCACTGCACCTATCTGAGTGACAACGACGTCGACGCGCTTGCCGGGAGCTGGCGAGACGGCTCTGCGGCTGGGGGCACCGTCGCCACGCTGCTGCCCGCCTGCGACCTGTCCACCCGGCAGCCGCTCGCGCCCGCGCGCAGGCTGCTGGACGCGGGCGCGGTCGTCGCTCTGGCCAGCAACGCCAATCCCGGCAGCTCTTATACGACGTCGATGGCGTTCTGTGTGGCCACGGCCGTGCTGCAGCAGGGGCTGTCGGTGGAGGAGGCGGTATGGGCCGCGACGCGCGGCGGGGCGAAGGCGCTGCGCGCGGACACCGGCGACGGCGCGGTCGGCGTGCTGCGGCCCGGCGCTCGCGCCGACCTGCACGTGCTCGACGCTCCCTCGGTCACACACCTGGCCTACCGGCCAGGGGTGCCGCTGACCTGCGCGGTCTGGCGCAACGGCGCGCGGGAGTGCTGAGCGCCCCTGTTGCCTGGCGCGCTCAACTCTGGAGCGTCGGCGACTGCCGCTGGCCGAGGTGTCAGTCAGGCCGCCTGCTCGGCCAGGGCGTCCGCGATCGGTCCGAGGTCGTCGCGCACCCCGAGGGACGTCGCGTGCGCGGCGATGTCCGCGCGCACCTCGGGCGCGAGTTCGCGGACCGATTCCGCGATCCCCGCTTTGGCGTCGGCGGGCAGCGCGACGGCCATCGGTAGCAGCGCGTTCCAGCGCCCGCAGGTCGCGGCCGCAGCGACCAGCCGGTTGAGTGTGCCGCGCCGTGCCGCCATGATCGCGTCGGCGAGCGGGCCGAGTTGGTCGTCGCGCAGGTGGGTTGCCAGCCGCAGTAGCGCGTCGAAGAGGTCCTCCCGCGCGGCGGCGGTAAACAGCGCGGACAGCCGCGTGGTGCTCACGACGTCGATCACACCGGGGATGGCGGCGACGTCGTCGACGGTGTAGGCGGTGCGCAGCAACTGCGTGTCGTCGAGGGCGTCGACGGCCGCGGTGAGGTGGCTCTCGTCGAGGAATCCGACGAACTGGCCAAGCGTGATCCAGTCCTCGCGTTGCCCGAGCGTGCGGGCGACGTCGGCGATCATGTCGTCAGGCAGGGTGCGGACGACCTGATCGACTTGGCGCGGGTCCAGCTCGACGGCGACGTCGGTGAGGAAGTCGATCGGCAGCTTCGCCGCGACCTCGCTCGCCTTCGACGGGTCGATCACGCCCGCGACGCGGGCACAGAGCAGCGGCCCGAACACGCGCTCGGCGATTTTGGCGAGTACTGGCGACGGCAGTAGCTTCGCGGCAGAGCCGAGCCGGGTCAGCACGCCAGCGTTGGCGTCGAACAGCGTGCTGGTCAGCTGGCCGCGGAACGCGATCAGGTCGGCGTCGTCGACGTCGGTGAGGAAGCCGAGCTGATCGGTTCGCAGCCGCAGCAGCCGTGCGATGCGCTGGATCTCCGGACGTTCGGTGGCGGTCACAGGCCCACCGCCTTGCGGACAGGACGGCGCAGCAGTTTGGGCACGTAGCCAAGGCTTTCCTCGGTCGCGGCGGCCAGTTCGGCGCGCTGCGCCCGCTTCGCGTTGCCGAGCGCGTCGGCGAGGAACTGCTTGTCGTCCTCGCTGAGTGCGGCGATCCCCTCGGGGAGGTTTCCGGTTACGCGCTCGGTCAGCGTTCGCCGTGCGTCGTTACTCATCGTGTGCCACCTTCCCCGAACTTCGTCTCCGTTCGAATAGTGATCGAACGGCAGCCCGAGGGCAACTAGTGAGACCGAACTGACGTCGGCCCGCGATCGGGAGGTTCTCGCCCGATCGGGCGTACGGTGCCGCTGCGGTATGTCGGTGAGTACTAGCGCACCGTTCTGCGCACGTACCGCGGGATCTCCTTCGCCTTGCCCGCCGCGCGCGCGATCTTGTGGTTCTTGCTCCGCAACAGCCTGCGTTGCCAGCGGCTTTCGATGCGGAACGCGGCGCGCGGCGAGAGGTGCCGGGTGCGTTGGAACAGGGCCTTCGTTGCCGCGATGGCGTCTGGGGAGCGTGCGGTCAGCTCCTCCGCGAAGGCCTCGGCCGCCTTGAGCGGGTCATCGCTGACCTCGGTCGCCAGGCCGAGTTCGGCGGCGCGCTCGCCGCTGAAGGTCTCACCTGTCATGGTGAGGCGCATGGCGACGTCCATGCCCACGAGTTCGCGGAGAGTGACTGAACCGGTCATGTCGGGAACGAGGCCCCAGCGGGCCTCCATGATCGAGAATTCGCAGTCCGGTGTGGTGAACCGGAAGTCAGCGCCGAGCGCGAGTTGCAGCCCGCCGCCGTAGCAGCGGCCGTGGATCACGACGATCACCGGCACCGGCAGCTCACGCCACGCCCAGCAGACCTCCTGGTAGAGGTTGGTCTTGCGACCGGGCACGCGCAGGAAGTTCAACGCGAACTTGACCGGATGCTTGCCCGCGGAGCCGAAGTCGAGGCCGGAGCAGAACGCGGGGCCCTCGCCCTGCAGGATCACGGCGCGGACGTCGCGGTCGCGCTTGATGCGCTTCGCCGCCGCCACCAGCGCGTGGAACATCTCCAGGTCAAGGCCGTTGTACTTCTCGCCACGGGTCATCGTCACGTAGGCGATGGAGCCACGGATCTCGGTGCTGACGCGCTCGCTCATGGGTCCTCACAAGGCTCGGGACACGATCATGCCAACGGTACGTCAGCGCCCGTCGCGATCAAGGCATACGCCGCCGCGGAGTGAGGAATACGACGTCGAGAACGGGGGACACGGCGTCCGGAGCAGGGGACACGACCCTCCCGAGTGGTTCCGCGTGCTACTCCCGGCCGCGGATGATGGTGGGTTCGAAGTCCTCGTCGTCGCGCGGGGTCGGGATGCCGAACGGCACGTCCGACTGGTCCGTACGGAACTCGTCGCGGCCCGGCGGGCGTGGTGCGGGCGCGATCGCGCTGTCGGTGTGGGCGGCTGGCTGCTCGTGGATCGTGCTCATGGGTGCTCTCCGCGCGTGCTTCTCGGCTGTAGCTTCCCGGTAGTCCGCTGACATCTACCGTCTACCCGTTATGTCATGCAGCCAAGCGCGGTGTTACACCTCACAATTGCGCATCAACCGATCGTGCTCGCGTGATCACTCGGAGGAACCACCGCTAGCCAGCAGCACAATGCCGTCCTCATCCGAATAGAGCATGTCGCCGGGGTGGAACGTGACCCCGCCGAAGCTGACCGGTTCGTCGACGATGCCCTCGGCGTCCTTGGCGCTCTTGCGGGGGTTGGTGCCAAGTGCCTTGATTCCGATCGGCAGTGTCGCGAGCGTGGCGCTGTCGCGGACCGCGCCGTTGAGCACCAGCCCCGCCCAGCCGTTGTCCACGGCGGCCTTGGCGATCAGGTCGCCGGTAAGCGCGGTGTGCAGCGAGCCGTCGCCGTCCACGACGAGCACGCAGCCGTCGCCATGGCTGTTGAGCAACTGCTTGACCAGACCGTTGTCCTGGTGACACTGGACAGTGCGCACCCGTCCGGAGAACGCGGTGAGCTTGCCGAACTGGCGGAACTGGGTGTCGCAGACCCGCAGCGACGGGCCGTACTCGTCGACGAGATCGGCGGTACTGAACGACTCGGTCACAGCTGCTCCTCACGCGGTTCGTCTCAAGGTGGGTCTCAGGGTAACCATGCGGCGGTGGTGGCACCCCGCGACTGTGACGCCGCCCAAGTCGTCTCGATCTACGTGCACGGATACGTATATTTGCGGCTTCGCGCGCCCCCGACGTCGTTCAGGCTGGTCACAGACTTTCGAGGTGATGTGTGATGGACCAGCCGTTGTTCGATCATTACCTGTTTCTCGCACTGCGCGAGGTCGCGCGTGGCGACGTCAGCATGGATATCGCCACCGGTGAGCTGCGGCGGTACGGCGCGGAGGTGCCCGCGCGGGTGGCCGACGCGCTGGCGGACCTGCTGCACGGTGGTTACCTGAGAGCTCGCGTCACCGACGACCGTCCGTGGGCGCTGCTTGACCTGACGCCACTCGGCGAGTGGCTGCTGGCGGGCTGGTTGCCGTCCGGGTGTCGCGCAGGGCTCCTTCACGACACCCCACCGTCGGCGGCGTGACGCCCATGCCAGTCACGCGTCCAGATAGCGGAGGACACCCAGCATGCTCTGCTCGTCGAGTGCGCAGGATCCGCCGGCCTCGCAGGCCCGGAGCCGTGCCAGCACCTCGGACGCGTCGACCGATGCGCCGATGACGACGAGCTGGGTGTGAGGCTGCTCGTCGCGCTGCCAATCGTCGCGGCTCACCTGGATGAATCCGCCGACGACGTGCAGCCAGAACTTCTGTCCATGCCCGGGCACACCGAAGTGCACGCAACCCTTCATCCGGTACACCCCGCCCGGCCGGTTGGACAGCAGCGCCATCAGTTGCCGGGGATCGAGTGGCTCCTCGGTGCGGAACTCCACGCTCTCGAACGCGGCGTGCAGATGCTCCGAGCAGCCGTCGTCGTGGCCGTCCTCGCGGAGCAGTTCGTCGAAGCTGAGCTGACCGTCGTCGGGGCGGGGCTGCTCTGGCGGATCGAACAGCAGCTGCGGGTCGATCCGCCCGTGCGCGGTTGGCACCACCGGCGCGCCGTCGCTGAGCCCTCGGACGGTGTCGACGAGCCGATCCCGCACCGCGGCGTCCACCCGGTCGATCTTGTTCAGCACCACGAGGTCCGCCACAGCGAGGTGCTGGTCGAGCTGCGGATACTCCGCACGGGTCGCCTCGAACTCCGCCGCGTCGACGACCTCGACCAGGCCGCCGGGGGAGATGTCGGCCTCCTCGCTGGCCAGCACCAGCCGCAGCAGGTCACGCGGCTCGGCAAGCCCGCTCGCCTCGATCACGATGACGTCGATGTCGCTGTCCGGCTGGGTGAGCTTGGTCAGCATGGCGTCCATGCCGCTGGCGTCCACGGCGCAGCACAGGCAGCCGTTGTCCAGCGAGACCATGGCGTCCACCTGCCCGGCGACCAGCATCGCGTCGATGTTGACGCTGCCGAAGTCGTTGACGATGACGCCGATTCGGACGGCGTCGTCGTTGTGCAGCAGGTGGTTGAGCAGCGTCGTCTTGCCCGAGCCGAGGAAGCCGGTGACGATCACGACGGGGGTTGGCACGCCGACGAACCTATCGCGCCACCTGGTCGTGCGAGCGGCATGCCACGCCGATCGTGAGATGCTGCATGGCATGAGCCCCAAGCTGACCCTGACTCAAGATGAGGCCGCGGACGAACTGCTGTCTCGCGATCCATTGGCCTTGCTCACCGGCATGCTCTTGGACCAGCAGGTCGCGATGGAGGTCGCCTTCGCCGGTCCGAAGAAGATCGAGGACCGGTTCGGCCGATTCGACGCGCGGTCCATCGCCGAGGCCGACCCTGAGGAGTTCGCCGCGCTGTGCGCGCAGACGCCTGCCGTGCACCGCTTCCCCGGCTCGATGGCCAAGCGCATCCAGGCGTTGTGTCAGTACATCGTCGAGCACTACGACGGCGACGCCGCCGCACTGTGGACCGACGGCGACCCGGACGGCAAGACCGTACTGCGCAGGCTCAAGGCGCTGCCCGGCTACGGCGACCAGAAGGCGCGCATCTTCCTCGCGCTGCTCGGCAAACAGCTCGGCGTCACCCCGGACGGCTGGCGCGAGGCCGCTGGGGCCTACGGCGACGACGGTGCGCGCCGCAGCATCGCCGACGTCATCGACCCGGACACGCTGCGCGAGGTGCGCGAGTTCAAGCGCGCGGCTAAGGCGGCGAAGAAGGGGTGAGTCCGGCACGCGTGGCAAGGAGCGCGGAGCGAGCCCGCCGGCGTGTGAGGCACTGAATGGTTGAGTCCGGCCGTGACAGGCAACCCCGCGCGTCGCCGTTCCGTCCTGGCAGCATGAGGGCGTTTCTGAGCATGACGTTGCTGGCCGCCGTGACCGCCGCGATCGGCGGTTGCGGCAGCCAGGGCGGCGCGGAGCCATCGGAGGCTCCCGACCGGCTGCCGGTTGGCCAGGAGTTTCTGTCGACCGAGGTCACCGAGGCGGGGGAGCAACGGCCGCTGGTCGCAGACACCCGGATCCGGCTGACCTTCGCCGAGGGCGAGGTGACCATCAACGCGGGCTGCAACACACTGTTCGGCGACGCGCGGCTCGACGATGGCAGGCTCGTCGTCGAAGGCATGGGCGGCACCGAGATGGGCTGCGCCAAGCCGCTGATGCGGCAGGACGACTGGCTGGCCGAGTTCTTCACCAGCGGCCCGAGCTGGCAGCGCGACGGCGACAAGCTGGTGCTGACCAGCGGCGACACCACGATCACGCTGGTGGAGCGGCAGGTCGCCGAGCCGGACCAGTCCCTCCGGGGTACTCGCTGGCAGCTCGACACCATCATCGAGGGCGCGGCCGCATCCAGCGCACCGGGTGAGATGAAGGCGCACCTGCGGTTCAGCGAGGACGGCAGCGTGCGCGGCAACGCGGGCTGCAACGAGCTGAGCGCGCGGTATGAGCGCGACGGCGACCAGCTCACCTTCAGCCAGATCGTCACGACCCGCAAGAGCTGCGGTCAGCCGCGCGACCGGATCGAGCGGTCCGTGCTCGCCGTGTTGGAAAACTCGCCGCGGGTTGAGATCGAGGCGAACCGGCTTACGTTGACCTCGGAGTCCGGCAAGGGCCTCGGCTTCGTCGCGGCAGGCTAGGCACGCACCCGGCGGCCGGGCCCGTGCTGGCCGTCCTGCGCTTCGCGGTCAGGCTCGCACGACCCGGTCGGCCCGCAGTGCCAACTCCAGCATCAGGCGTTCGTCCGGGTCGGCCAGCTGCGGGCCGAACAGGTCGTGCGCCTCGTCCAGCCGGTAGCGGATGGTCTGTGGGTGGACACCGAGCCGCTCCGCGACCTCGGTGACGCCGCCGGTGCTGCCCATGTAGGCCAGCAGCGTCTCCGACAGCACATCGCGCTGCTCCGCCGTCAGAGCCGCCAGCGGCAGGAGTGCGTGCTCGACGAGCTGGTCGAGCAGGAACTCGTCGGCGTGCAGCAGCAAGGTCGACAGGTGTTGCTCGCAGTCGGTGATGTCGCACGCAGGCAGCAGCCCGCGCCGCACCAGGTCGAGCGCGCGGCGCGCGACGGTGAACGAGCGGTGCGCCTCGGTGATCGGCACCAGCGGGCCGACGGCGGCGGTGCGGCCACGCAACTCTCCGCGCAGGACGTCGAGGTGCGGGTCAGGGTCGGCGACGACGAGACAAGGCCGCGCGCTCTCCAGGTCCGCGAGGACGTCGCGGTCAAGCTCGCTGGCGGGAAACCGGTGCTGATCCTCGCGGTACTCGATGGCGATGACCGCGATGCGCTCCGGCAGCTCCCAGTCGGCGCTGTGCGCGAGGTCGGCCAGCGTCTGCCGCGCGGCGGGCTGCTCGGTGAGCAGCAGTCGGAGCAGTCGCTGCCGCCTGCGTTCGATCGTGCTCGTCGCACGCGCCTGTGCCTCGGTGGCTGCGGTGATGTCATGCCAGGTGATCTCGCCATCGGATCTGGTCGGGGCGGGAATGGCAGGGGACGTCGCGATGCCCGCGACAACGTTGTCGGCCGGGTCCGGCGCAATTTCGGTGGATCGCTGTTCGCGAGCCATGGCTGCCACCTCGTTGTGACATCAGTGGGTGGATTTCTGGCCTCGTTGTGGTGAACGAGTTCGTTCGCCAGACGGTAAGCAGCCCGGTTCGGGGGGTCAACTGGAGCACACGGCCGAAGCCGGCATATACCCAGGCGGGTGTCGTTTTTCGTGCCCGTCAACAGTCGAAGGTGGCAAGGTCGTTACTCCGCAACAAAATCCGGGGACCGCGCGGGAAGGGCGCCAGACCGAAGCAACCTCACCCTGGTCGCCAGCGCGAGTTCGAAACGAGATTGCGGATCGGTCAATTGTTCGCCGAACAATTGCTGCAGTTTGTTCACGCGGTAGCGGACAGTTTGCGGGTGAATGGCGAGTCGTTGCGCGATCTCGCCCGCGTGCCCGCGCGTGGCCAGCCACTGCTGCAACGTGACCAGCAGCCGTTCCTGCTGCCGTTCGGTCAGCGGGGCCAGCGGGGCGAGCCGCCGCTCGACGAGGTTGTCGATCAGCAGGTCGTCCGCGAACAGCATCAGCGTGGTGCGGTGCTCGGCGCAGTCGATGACGTGTTCCGCGGGCAGCATGCCCCGCTCAGCGAGGTCCAGCGCGCGGTGCGCGACGTGCAGCGACGACCGGACGTCGGTCAACGGTGCCGCTGGCCCGATCGCGGCCTGCCAGCCCGGCAGACGCCGGGGCAGGTCGGCGAGCACCGGGTCGTCTGCGGCCACCAGCAGGCACGGCCGAGGCCCGTGCAGGTCGGCGAGCACGGACTCGCCGAGGTCGCCGTAGCTCGCGTCGGCTGTGTCGGCGTGGTCTGTGCGGCGCAGCGCCACGGCGGCGAGCGTGTCTGGCATCGGCCAGCGGAGTGTGCGAGCCTCCTCGGTGGCGGCGGCGATGTCCGGCACCGGCTCGGCGAGCAGCAGGTGCAGCACGCGCTCCCGCCTGCGTGCTGCCTGTCCGGAGATCCCCGACTCCGCGTTGGCGTGGCCCTCGGCCGCGAGGACGCACAGGCGCTCGCACTGGGCGTCGATGATCGCGCTCAACGACGTCAGCATCTCAGTCGCCACGCCATAGTGCCGCGCGTACCTGGTCACGTACTGCTTGGTGACCGACGCCGCGACCCGGTAGGCGGCTCGCAGCGCGTCCACCGAGCGGCCCTGACCGCACTCGATCGTGCCGATGCTGCGGAACAGCGGCGTCCAGTCGTCGCTGGACGTCTTGGGTTCCAGGATCGCGTCGATGCCGCGCAGGATCACCGACTGCGCCGCCGCGATCAGCACCTCGGCGAATGGGCCGTCGAGCGGTTCGGTGTACTCCGGTACCGACTGTCTGACGCCGGTGATGATGGACTGTGCCAGACGACGCGCGTGCGGCCGGAAGCCTCGCACCATCTCGCGAGGCAGCACTCGGCGCAGTTGCTCGCCGGTGCGCGCGGCGTCCTCGGTGCCCGCGCGTGCGCTCGGGACGTCAGGAGATGCGACGAGGTTGGTCATGGTGATCACGGTGTCGTATCACGTCGTCCTCGCACGTCGTGAGGAATACGTAGGTGAGGTACGTATGCCGGATAAAAGATTTGTTGCCGATGACGGGTTCTGCCCGTTGCGCTTCGTGGTGCCTGGACCGGCATCGGGCGGCTGAGTAACTTCCGATGCGCGAAACGCGCAGGAGGGAGTGCCCATGTCGATCTTCGCACGAGTGGGTGCCGCGTTGCTGGTGTTGGCGGCGCTCGTCGCCCCGAGCACCGCCGCTGCCGCGCCCACTAGTCCCGACGCCACCAGTCCCGACGCCACGATCCTCGCGTCAGAGCGCAACGCGGACGGCTCGACCACGACCACGGTACGAGTGGGGCCGCTCATCGCCCAGCCACACTCCGGCGACGGGGACGGTGAACACGGCATGGGCACCCACACCAACGTCGTGGTGCCGTTCGTCCCGCCGTGCGTGAACTGCTACATCACGGCGATCCAGCCTGACCTGACCTATGCCGACGGCTCCCGCGCCAACTACGACACCGGCGTCATGCTGCATCACGCGGTGTTGTTCGACCGCGCTCGCGGCGACGTCACGTGTGACGACGAACCGCTCGGGCTCGCGGGTCGCAGGCTGTTCGCCTCCGGCAACGAGCGCACGGGCGGTGAGCTGCCACCAGGAACCGGCGTGAAGCTCGGCTGGCTGCCGCTGACCTGGACGCTGGTCGAGCTGATGAACATGAAGCCCGAGTCGCAGGCGGTGTACTTCGACGTCACCATGACCCATGTGCCCGCGCACACCAGCGGCATGACCGAGGCGACGCCGGTCTGGCTGGACGCCAACAACTGCGGCGACTCCACCCACCCGGTGCCGGCGGGCGAGTCGACGACGACGTGGGAGTGGACGTCGACCATCGACGGCACGCTGAAGGCCGCTGGCGGTCACCTGCACGACGGTGGCGAGGTGATCACCGCGTACAACCGGACGACGGGGGAGACGCTGTGCGAGTCCGAGGCGGGTTACGGCACCGACCCGGCGTACCAGGGACACATCGAGTCGATGAGCACCTGCACCGGGGACGACCTCGGGCGCGTCAACCGGGGCGACACCATCGAGTTGGTGAGCCGCTACGACACCGACCACGCCGACCCGGTGGCCATGTCGATCATGGTCGCGTTCGTGGCGGAGGACTGATCCCGACGGGTGGGCGCGAAGACGTTCGGCGTGGCGGGCAGAATTGACCCGCCACGACCGGGCGCGAGACGAAAGAAGCGCGTATGGAGCCGGAGAGCCAGCCGACGGGTGAGCCCGCCGGGCTGTCACGACGTGCCCGCGCGGTCGTCGCGGCCGTCGCGGGTGCCGTCGCGACCGCCGTCCTCGTCCATACGGGCATCGTGTTCTTCTACATCGCCCCGTCGAACGTGGTCAGCGAGAAGTACGCGACCGAGATCTACGACTACATGGCGCCCGAGCTGCTGCAGAACTGGGCGCTGTTCGCGCCGGAGCCGCTGCACGTCAACCGTTCGCTGCATGCCCGCGCCCGGGTGAAGACCGATGAGGGCACGGTGAACTCGGAGTGGATCGACCTCACCGCCATCGACGTCGCGGGCACCAGGGGCAATCTGCTGCCCAGTCACACCCGCAACCAGCTGCGCAAAGGTTGGCGCACCTTCACCAACACCCACAACGCCGACCACGAGGCGACGTCGATGACCGGGCTGATCATCGAGTCGTACCTCAAACGAGTCGCGTTGATGCGGATGAGCCACCACATCGACGGCGAGATCACCGAGGTGCAACTCCGGTCGGCCACCAGCTACGTGCCGGAGCCCGCGTGGAGCGACCGCTCCACGACCGACGACGTCTCCTACACCGTGCTGCCGTGGTGGCCGGTCAGCGAGCACGACTTCCCCGAGGGCAGTAGGCGATGACCGAGACGCAGCGGAGCTGGGACGCCGCACTGGCCATGGGCTACGAGCGCATCACGCGCAGCGCGCTCGGCACCTACCAGACGGCGGTGGTCCGCATCGGCGTCGCAGGGACCTGGCTCGGGTTCCTGCTGCGGGAGTGGCCGAACCGGCACGAGCTGTACGGGCCGGAGGGGCCGCTCAGTTCGGATCTGGCCGCGCAGCGTGTCGAGGACAACGGCGCGTTCACGGTGTTGCTCTGGTCGGACTCCGCGTGGTGGTTCGAGCTGAGCTATGTCTTCGCGATCCTGGCGTCGCTCATGCTGTTGCTCGGCTGGCGGACGCGGACGGCGTCGGTGCTGTTCATGATCGGCGTGCTGTCGGTGCAGAACCGCAATGGCTTCATCAGCGACGGCGGCGACAACGTGCTGCACCTGATGGCGATCTACCTGGTGTTCGTGCGGTGTGGTGAGCGGTTCTCGCTGGACGCGATGTTCCGACGACGGGCTGGCGGGAGCGCTGGCGGACGCCGTGGCCGTCGCCCGGATGTCGCCGGTGTACTGCTGTGGTCGGTGCTGGCGCTCGCGGCGCTGACGGCGTGGGCGTTCGGTGTGCTCGGCGGCGGCTGGCTGCTGGTCTTCGCGGGTCTGCTCGCGGTGCATGCCGTGTGGTGGATCGTGGACCGCTTCACCGGCGGCGAGCCGCGCGCGGTCTGCGACATGACCACGAACCTGGTGCACAACGGCGCGGTGCTGGTGATCATCGTGCAGGTATGCCTGCTGTACGCGACGGCGGGCTGGTTCAAGGTGCAGGGCAGCCGCTGGCAAGACGGCACGGCCGCGTACTACCCGCTGCAGGTCGACGTCTTCACGCCGTGGCCCGCGCTGTCCGACGCGGTGTCCGCCTACGGACTGCCGATCCTGCTGATGACCTACGGCACGGTGATCGTGCAGGTCGCGTTCCCGTTCACGCTGTTCAACCGGCCGATCAAGAACGTCGTGCTGGCGTGCCTGATCGCGGAGCACATCGGCATCGCGATCCTGCTCGGGCTGCCGTTCTTCTCGTTGGCGATTATCTCGGCGGACCTCATCTTCCTGCCGACGACGCTGTTGCGCCGGGTGGAGGCGAAGGTCGGCGGGTGGTCCGCGCGGTGGCGCGGTCCGGCGCGGCGTCGTGCCGAGTCTGAAGCGGACGCTGACGACGCGGAGGCGGCGGGCGATCGCACCTCGGACACCGCCACTCCCGCGGAATCCCTCGATCGCGTCTGACCGCGAGTCGCACCTTGATTGGCGCGAGTCGCACCTTGATTGGCGCGAGTTGCACCTTAGCTGGCGCGAGTTGCACCTTAGCTGGCGCGAGTCGCACTGGTGTCCGTCGTCGTGAGTCCCGAGTCTCCTTAGCCGCGCTTGTTCAGCGCCGTGCTGTGGCATTCCCTTTCCGGTTCTGGCGTCTTGGTTGCCAGCTCTCGCCCGGAGGACCTGTTGCTGGGTCGTGCGATGAGGAGCTGGTCCATATAGCCACCCGCGGTGCTATCCGTCGCACTGGAGCAAGGAACTCGGGGGCACGGAAGTAGAAACTCGCGACGCCACACCGCAGAACTCGCGGCACGACAACGTTGGGACTCGCGCATCCTCACGGTGCAAATCGTGTCCAACAAGGTGCGACTCGCACCAATTAGGGTGCGACTCGCGCGGGCCGCGTCGGCTGCGGACAGCACGATGGCCCCTGCCGGGTGGCAGGGGCCATCGAAAGGACCGGTCGGGGTTTTACTTCGCCGTCAGGTCCATGGTGATGGTGTTGCCCGAACCAGCGGTGAACGCGCTGATCCAGTCGTTGAGATGGCCGCAGCCCTCCAGCTCGGGCAGCGTGTAGTCGTCCGTCGACAGCGTGCCGCCGGAGAACGGGTCGAAGCCCTCACCGGTCATGTCGAACACCGCGGGCTCGACGGTCTGGCAGTTCTCGCCACCACCGATCGGGAAGCCCCACGCGGACACGCTGGGCAGCTTGACGTACGCCTCCGAGTGCGAGGTGAGCGTGTTGCCGTCAAACGTGCCGGTGGTCTTGCCGACCTGCTCGAACTCGATGTCTGCCGTCGCCTGCAGGAAGCCGAGGATGGTGAACTCGCCTCGCGTCGGGTCCAGCGTCAGGTCGGCGGTGTATTTCTGCTCGGCCAGGTTGAAGAGGACGTCGATGTTGCCGCTGAGCGGGACCGTCCCGTTCGCTGCCTTGATGTGCGACTCGCCCTTCAGGTCAAAGGCGAGGTCGATGGGGCCGCCGCCCCCGCCGTCGTCGCCACCACCATCGGCGGTTCCGCCGTCAGCCGCGCCACCGTCAGCCGCACCGCCGTCGTCGGTGCCACCGTCCGTGGTGCCGCCGTCGGCAGCGCCACCGTCGTCGGTGCCGCCGTCGTCGGTGCCGCCGTCGGTCCCTCCGGTGTCCGTACCTCCGTCGGTGCCGTCAGCGGCACCGCCGTCGTCGGTGCCACCGGTGTCGGTTCCACCGTCGGTGCCGTCAGCAGCGCCACCGTCGTCCGTGCCGCCGTCGGTACCCCCGTCGGTGGTCCCACCGTCGTCAGTACCGCCATCGGCAGCGCCACCGTCGTCGGTGCCGCCGTCAGTCCCGCCGCTGTCGGTGATCTCGAACTCGTGCAGCACCATGTCCTGGCCCTCGACCGCGGTGCAGGCCGACTCGAACGTGCCGAGCCCGGTCTCGCTGCCGTCCGCCTTACGCGGCGTCAGGGTCATCGTCATGTTGCCGAGCGAAATCGTGGCGTGGCCCGGTTCTTCGAAGGTCAGCGACGGAGTCGAGCCCGTGATGTTCTCGATGATCAGGTCGTTGCCGTTCTCCGGCACCGGCGTCACCGGGATCTCATTGGGCACCGTCACCGGCAGCGTGATGCCGGGCGCTTCTACGGTCGACTCCATCGACGCGGTGCCCTCGATGGTCTCCGCGTCGACCAGGTTGAGGCCTTCCGTCGCCGTCGTGCCCGCGTTGGCGGTCGACACGATGTCGAACTGCCCGGTCGGCTCACCAACCTCGATCGAGGACGGCATGTCGGTGTTGATCGTGACGCTGACGGTCTGTTCGCCGATCAACGGGAACGGGCAGTTGTACTCCACGGTCTTGGTAACGGGGTCGGCCGAGCTGATGCCTGCGCCGACGGCCATGGTGGCCGCGACGAGCCCGGCTGACCCGGTCGCGGCGATCCCCGCGGCCAGCAACTTTGCGCGTCTCTTACTACTCACGAAATCTTCCTTCCGTTCCTTCTTAGTCGAAGGTCGAATAAGGTCGGTCCCGCCATTTGTCACGTTTTATCAACGTAGGAGGCAGTTCCTGGAAATAGCTATTTCGCGCTATCTCCAAATAGCAAGCTAACGGCGTGCTGCCGCGGTGTACAAGGCTCGTAAACGACGTCTGGCAAACGGGGGTGAGAACTTGTCAGCGTCGGACACAACAGTGATATGTGATTGGACGCACACGACAAGGAAGTGCCGTCCTTCCTCGGTTTCGTCGCATGTCGACAGGCTGTTATCAGGTATTTCACTGACCGTGACGCCATGAGATTGTGCTCAACTGCGCACAAGTTCTCTGGTGACAACCGTGTGCTGAGAACGCATTCATGACCCATCGCTTGACGCCTTCGGAGCAGCGACTTAGTTTTCCCGCAGTATCGAAATCGCACTGCCGTCGCGACGGGTGCCGGTTGTGGACGTGGCCCGGAGGAGTCTGATGAAACTGCGTGACAAAACCGTGGTCATAACCGGAGCCGGTGGTGGAATCGGCGCGGCTCTGGCGGTGAGATTCGCGCGCGAGAAACCGCGCGGAATCGTGGTGTCCGATATCGATGGACCCGCCGCGGCCGATGTCGCGGCGCGGATACGCGAGCTTGGCGTCGCCGCCGTGGCGCATCGGGCGGATCTCGGTGACCAACGGCAGGCCGCCGGGCTGATCGCCGCGAGCGAGCGAGAGTTCGGGCAGGTCGATCTGCTGTGCTCGAACGCGGGGATCGCCGTCGGCATGGGCATCCACGCTCCGCAAGAACGCTGGTCAGCGGCGTGGTCGGTCAACGTCATGGCGCACGTCCACCTCGCGCAGGCCGTGTTGCCCGGGATGGCCGCACGGGGCTCTGGCCACGTCATGATCACCGCCTCCGCGGCTGGGCTCCTCGGCCTGCCTGGCGACGCGCCGTACTCGGTCACCAAGAGCGCCGCGGTCGGCCTCGCGGAATGGCTCGCCGCGACCTACCGCCGTTCGGGGGTCACGGTGAGCGCGCTGTGCCCGCTCGGCGTCCACACCGGACTGCTGATGCCCGCGCTCGCCGCAGGGCATCCCGCCGCACGGGCCGTCGCTGACTTCGGGCCGATCCTCGACCCCGCTGAGGTCGCCGACATCGCGCTCGAGGGCATCGACGCCGAACGGTTCCTGATCCTGCCGCACCCGGATGTCGCGCAGCTGTACGCGAAGAAGGCCGCCGATCCCGAGGGATGGCTGACCGAACTGCAACGAGAGGGCCGCTGATGACGACGGAACACGACGCGACGCCAGTGGGCAAGGACCCGCGCCGCACCCTGTTGCTCGGGATGAGCCCGTGCGGGATGCCAGGCAGCCGGGTACCGATCGCGGTCAGCGGCGCGGGCGGCCTCGGTGTCGTCGACCTCGGCGACGGCGGGCGTGACGCACGGGACGCCCTGCTGCGGGCGGTGTCGCTGCCCGCGGGTGGCGCCATCGGCATTCGGGTGACCGGTGACTGCGCGCTGAGCTGCGACGCCGTGCTCGACCTGCTCGGCGACAAGGCAGAGCGGATCGACACCGTTGTGCTCGGCGCTGACTCCTCGTGGCAGCTCGCCGACGTCCCCGATCGCTACCTCGTGCTCGTCGAGGTGACGTCGGCGCAGCATGCGGTGGCCGCGGTGACCCGCGGCGCGGACGGCGTCATCGCCAAGGGGGTCGAATCGGGCGGCAGGGTGAGCGAGTCGGGCGCGTTCGTGCTGCTTCAGCAACTGTTACGGCAGGGCATCGACGTCCCGGTGTGGCTGTGCGGTGGCATCGGGTCGCACACCGCTGCCGCCGCCGTCGCGGGCGGCGCCGCGGGCGTCGTGCTCGACACCCAGCTCGCGCTACTGCCCGAATCCGACCTGCCGGACGATGTCCGGGCCGCGATCGCTGCCAGCGACGGCACGGACACCACCATCGACGATGGCGTCCGGGTGTTGATCAGCAGACACGGCCGAGTCCTGCCTGTCGGGCAGGATGCCTTCCTCGCCAGCCGGTTCGCCGAGTCGTACGGCTCCGTGGCCAGAGCGGTGCGTGCGGTGCTCTGCGCGATCCACGACGTCGCCAGCGAGCACGCGAATCTTGGCGCGGGGTCGGCCATGGCGGCCGCGCTCGGCACCGAGTTGCCCGTGGTTCAGGGGCCGATGACGCGAGTCAGCGATCAGGCTGGATTCGCTGCCGCAGTCGCCGCCGAGGGCGGGCTGCCAATGCTCGCGCTCGCGCTGTCCACCGCAGAGCAGACCAGCGCACTGCTGGAACGCACTCGCGATGAACTGGGTGAACAACCATGGGGCGTCGGCGTCCTTGGTTTTGCCCCGCAAGACGTCCGCAACGCGCAGCTCGACGTCATCAAGCGGGTGCGGCCGTCCAGCGCGATCATCGCAGGGGGCAGGCCAGACCAGGCACGTGTACTGGAAGCCGAAGGCATCACCACGTTCCTGCATGTGCCGTCGCCCGGCCTGCTCGCGCAATTCCTCGACGCCGGGGCGCGCGGGTTCGTCTTCGAAGGTTCCGAATGCGGCGGCCACATTGGGCCGAGGACGAGTTTCGCGCTGTGGGAGGCGCAGCTTGGCGTGTTGCTAGACCACATCGAGCGCACCGGAACCGGCGATGACGTGCAGGTACTGTTCGCGGGCGGCATCCATGACGAGCGCTCCGCCGCCATGGTGTCCGCGCTGGCCGCACCGCTGGCCCGGCAGGGTGTCGCGGTTGGCGTGCTGCTCGGTACTGGGTACCTCTTCACCGAAGAGGCCGTCACGCATGGCGCGGTCGGAACCGTGTTCCAGCGGCAAGTACTGGCCGCCGAGCACACTGAACTGCTGGAGACCGCGCCTGGCCACGCGACCCGCTGCGTGGCCAGCCCGTTCACGACGAGCTTTCGCGCCACAGTGGACGAACTCTCGTCGAACGGTGTCGAGCAGCGCGACGCCTGGGAGCGGTTGGAGCAGCTCAACGTCGGTCGGCTGCGTATCGCGAGCAAGGGACTGTGGCGTGAGGGCGACGAGCTGGTCACTGTGGACGAAGCCGAGCAGCGAGAGCTCGGTCTGTTCATGGCGGGCCAGGTCGCGACCTTGCGTGACGACGTCACCACCATCGACGCGCTGCATGCCTCGGTCACCTCAGGCGCGGCCGCGTTCCTCGATGACAGGGCCGCGACGTTGCGTGGCGACCTCGGCCAGAGCGCGCGAGTGTCCGAACCGGACCCGCTTGACATCGCCATCGTCGGCATGGCCTGCACCTATCCCGGCGCGGACGACCTCGCCGGGTTCTGGTCGCAGATCCTCGCCAACGCCGATGTGGTGACCGAGGTGCCACGTGAGCGCTGGAACCCCGACGTCTACTACGCCGCACCGGACACGCGGGATGATCCGCCGCGCGGCGACTGGACGCCATCCAAATGGGGTGGCTTCCTCGCGGACCTGGACTTCGACCCACTCGCTTACGGGATCCCACCGTCCGCACTGGCCGCGATCGAACCGGTGCAACTCATCGCGCTGCGTATCGCTGACCAGGCACTGGCCGACGCGGGCGGACGCATCGATCGGGAGCGCACCGGCGTGCTGTTCGCCGCCGCCGTCGGCAGCGACCTCGCCAACGCCAAGACGTTGCGGATGGTGCTGCCGTCCTACCTCGGCACACTTCCACCTGAGCTGGACGAACAACTGCCGCTACTCGGTGAGGACTCGCTACCCGGCAGGCTTGGCAGTGTCGTCGCTGGCAGGATCGCCAACCGGCTCGACCTCGGCGGCATGAACTACACCATCGACGCAGCCTGCGCATCGTCACTGGCCACTGTGGACGCCGCGTGCAAGGAGCTGGCGACGGGAAACAGCGACGTCATGGTGTGCGGCAGCGCTGACCTGCACAACGCGATTGAGGACTTCCTGCTGTTCGCGTCGGTCGGCGCGCTCTCGCCCACCGGTCGGTGCAAACCGTTCGACTCCACCGCCGATGGGATCGCGCTGTCCGAAGGCGTGTCGTGCGTGGTGCTGAAACGTCTCGGGGACGCCGAACGCGACGGCGACCGGATCTATGGGGTGATCAAGGGTGTCGGTGGCGGTAGTGACGGCAAGGCGCTCGGCCTGACCGCGCCCCGGCCGGAGGGACAGCGCAGGGCGCTCGATCGGGCGTACCACGTCGCGGGTGTCTCGCCCGCGGAAGTAGGGCTGATCGAGGCGCATGGCACCGGCACCGTCGTCGGCGACCGCACCGAGTTGGAGACGCTGACCGGGATGTTCGACGCGGCCGGTGCCGCGCGGGGGAGCTGTGTGCTCGGCTCGGTGAAGTCGCAGATCGGCCACACCAAGTGCGCGGCCGGTCTCGCAGGACTGATCAAGATCGCCATGTCCGTCTACACCGGAGTGAAGCCGCCGACACGTGGCATCGCCGCGCCGAACCCCGGCTGGGACTCCGGCACCAGTCCGTTCGTGTTCCACGAGACGCCGTCACCGTGGTTGGTCGAGCCGGAACGGCGCTACGCGGGGGTCAGCGCGTTCGGGTTCGGCGGCACCAACTTCCACATCGTCGTCAGCGGGCATCCATCGGCGCGCGACAACCGGCACGGGCTGCACCGCTGGCCCGCCGAGCTGTTCACCTTCCCCGGCACCGATGATGTGGCAGCGCACCGCCGGATCGAACGGCTGCTGACGCTGATCGAGACCAACAGCGAGCACGGCGAGCCGTGGACGCTGCGAGATCTGGCGAAGACCGTGTCCGCGCAGGCCAGTGTCGATGCCGCGCCGGTGCGGATCGCCGTCGTCGCCCGCGACATCGCGGAGCTGGCTGAGCTGCTGCGAGCGGCGTTGCGCGGCGAGTCGGACCCGGAGCGCGGGCTGTTCCGCGCGGACGGCGCGCCCGAAGGCGCGCTGGCGATGCTGTTCCCCGGCCAGGGCAGCCAGCGGCCCGGCATGCTCGCGGAGCTGTTCGTCGCGTTTCCCGAGCTGCACCGGTTCGCTGGGGACGACGCCGACGTGCGGGCCGCGCTGTTCCCGCCAGCCGCGTTCGGCCAGGACGCCGCGCGCGAGCAGGCCGAACGGCTGCGCGACACCCGGATGGCGCAGCCCGCGCTCGGCATCACCGGGCTCGCGGCGCACGAACTGCTGCGCACGCTCGGTGTCACCGCCGACTCCTACGCCGGGCACAGCTATGGCGAGCTGGTGGCGCTGGGGGCGGCGGGCGCGTGTGACGTCGACACACTGCTGGCGTTGTCGTCGGCACGGGCTGAGGCGATCCTCTCGGCGGCGGGCGACGACCCCGGCGCGATGGCCGCCGTGTCCACGACGTCAGCCGAGGCGCGGCGCGCGATCGACGCGGCGGGCGCGACCGGCCATGTCGTCGTCGCCAACGACAACGCGCCAGGTCAAGTCGTCATCTCCGGTGCCACTGAGCAACTGGCCGCCGTGCTCGACGCGTTGGATGACCAGGGCATCGCCGCGAAACGGCTTCCCGTGGCGTGTGCGTTCCACAGCCCTGTCATCGACGGCGCGGGCGAGCGATTCGCGGCAGTGCTCGACGAGCACCACATCGGCGCGCTGGATCGTCCGGTGTGGTCGAACCGCACGGCCGCGCCGTACCCGGCGGACGCTGATGTCGCGGCGGAGCTGGCCGCGCAGGTCAGCGCGCCGGTGCGCTTCGCGGAGCAGATCGACGCGATGTACGCCGACGGCGTCCGGACGTTCGTCGAGGCCGGGCAGGGCCGGGTGTTGTCCGGGCTGGTCACGGCGACCCTTGGGGACCGCCCGCACACCGTCGTCAGCCTGGAAACGCCCGGGCATGACGGGATTTCCGGCTTGCTGACAGCGCTGGCCCGGCTCGCGGTGGCGGGCGTGCCGGTGCGCACGGGCCCGCTGTTCACCGGCCGCGACGCCCGCGATGTCTCCGGTGTGACACCGCCGCGCAGGCCGGGCTGGGTCGTCAACGGCGCGACCGTTCGCACGGCCGACGGCCAGATCGTTCCCGGCGGGCTCGCACCCGCCCGACCCATCGAGGACATCACGGTGACCCAATCGGCTCCATCCCCCGGTGCGAACGACGACGATGCCCTTGTCAGCGACTTCCTGCGCACCAGCAGGGAACTGATCGCGGCGCAGCGCGACGTGCTGTTGTCGTACTTCGGCACGTCTGGACGGCAGGACGTCCCGCCGCTTCCGGTGTCAGCTTCGCCGCGAGTCACGGCTGCCCCCGAGCCGCACGCCGAGTCCGCGGCGGACGAGCATTCTGCTGAGTCCGCGCTCCCCACCAGCCCCGATGGCGCTGGCAGCACCGACGGCACTGGGGGTGTCGACGTGCTGACCACGGTCATCGAGGTGATCGCGCAGCGCACCGGCTACCCGGTCGACATGATCAGCCCCGACCTGGACCTGGAAGCCGACCTGAGCGTCGATTCGATCAAGCGCACCGAGATCGCTGGTGAGCTGAACTCGCGGCTCCGTAACGGCGAACTCGGCGGCCAGAAGGGAGAACTCGCGCACCGTAACGGCGAACTCGCGGCGAACAAGGTTCAACTCGGCGCGGATAAGGTGCAACTCGCGGACAGGATCGAGGAACTCGCGCAAGCCAGAACGGCGGCGGCGATGGCGGACGTGCTCGCGCCGTCCGACACGGGCACCACGCGGAACGGCGCGAGGCCGGAGGCGCACCCCGTACCGGCTCCAACCGAGCACCGCGCGGAAGCCTCGGCAGCGGCTCGCCTCGAACCCCGCGTCGGCTCACCCGCTCGCTACGTGCTCGACCTCGCCAATGCCGCGGCCGAGGAGGCAGACCCTACTGCGCTGGTTGGCGCGAACATCGTCATCGCGGGTGGCGATGACCTGCTCGCGGATGAGGTGGCCGCCGAGTTGTCCGCACGCGGTGCGATGCCGTTCGTGATCGGCGACGCGGACGAGGTCAGCGACGTGATCACCACTGTCGATGGCGTGATCTCCCTCCATGCCACCGCGCTGGAGGGCGACCCGGTGTTGCCAGCTACCTACCCGCTGTTCCGCTCGGCCGCGCTCCGCGAACCCCGCTGGCTGCTCGCCGCGGCGCGGATCGGCTTCACCCCGCTGCCGCATGCCGCTGGCCTGCGTGGACTCGCCCGCACATTGCGACGGGAGTATCCGGACACCACGGTCCGGCTTGCCGAGTTCGACCGGGAGGCCGACCGCGACGAACTGGCGCGCGGTCTCGTCGGTGAATTGCTCAGCGACGACGATGAGCCGGTGGTGACGCATTCCGAACACGGCAGACACGCGTTCCGGCTGGTGCCGGCCGCGCTCGGCACGACCGGCTCCGATCCCGCTGGCGCAGCCGAGGTGCGGGCGATGGGCCTCGACGCTGACTCGGTGGTGGTGCTGATCGGCGGCGCACGCGGCATCACCGCCCGAGTCGCCGCCGCCCTGGCTGCCGCGACCGGCTGCCGCATCGAACTGGCGGGCCGCACGGCGCTGCCCACCGAACCGGAGGACCCGGCGATCGCCGCCGCGACCGACCTGCCCTCGCTGCGCACGGCACTCGCCACCAACGACACCACGCCCGCCGAGATCGACCGTGCCGCCAAGCGCATCCTGGCGCAGCGGGAAGTCGCGACGACGCTGGCGGAGCTGCGCGCGACAGGAAGCGAGGTCACGTACCACACGGTCGACGCCCGCGACGCCGAGTCGATCCGTCACCTGGTCAAGGCGGTGCACGCCGAGCACGGCCGTATCGACGGCGTCGTCTACGCGGCGGGTGTCATCGAAGACCGACTGGTCGCGGACAAAGACCCCGACTCGTTCACCAGGGTGTACGGGACCAAGGTGGACGGCGCCGCCGTGCTGCTCGGTGAGCTGGCGCGACTGCCGACGCGGCCGAAGTTCGCGGTGCTGTTCGGCAGCATCGCCGCGACCTTCGGCAACCGGGGCCAAGCCGACTACGCCTCGGCGAACGACGCGCTGGACACGCTGGGAACGGCGTCGTCAGGAACGGCGGCCGAGCGCACCGTGACCGTCCACTGGGGGCCGTGGGCACCCGGCGCGGAGCACGGCGGCATGGTCAGCGCCGAACTCGCCCGCGACTACGCCGAGCGCGGCATCACCCTCATCGACGCCGAGGACGGCGTCGCCTGCCTGCTGCGCGAGCTCGCGTGGGGATCGCGGCAGGACACGTCCGTCGTCTACACCGCGTCGGAGTGGTAGTGCGTACGGTCGCAGCACACGGCGGCGCGCGGGCAGCCGCGGCCACGCGGGAACCCGAACGGATGCTCCTGCTCGCCGCACGGAACACCGCTGAGCTGGCGGAACGGATCGATGCGGCGAGCGCGGGCGAGGGAGTCGCGGCCGAACCAGCGTCCGGACCCCGGCTTGGCGTCATCGACCCGACACCGGAACGGCTCGCGCTGGCCCGCAGGATCGTCACCAAGGGCGCACCGCTGCGCGGGCGCAGGGATATCTGGTTCTCGCCGGAACCGCTGCTCGCGACCGGCGGTCTCGCGTTCGTCTTCCCCGGACTCGAGGCGGACTTCGATCCGCGGGTCGAGGACATCGCCGCCCTGCTCGACGTCGAGGTCCCCGAGTTGAGTGCGCACAGCGTCGGCAGGCATGCCGCGTCGGTGTTCGCCGTCGGCGGCTTGCTCCGGGACGCGCTACTGGCGCTCGGCGTCCGGCCGGATGCCGTCGCGGGACACAGCGCGGGAGAGTGGCAGGCCATGATCGCGGGCGACATCGTGTCGCGTTCGGACTTCGACGGCATGGTCGCGCGCTCCGATTTGGACGCGCTGCGGATACCTGGCGTGGAGTTCGTGGTGCTCGGCTGCGCTCCGGATCGTGCTGCCGACGCGATCACGGATCGCGACGGCGTGGTCATCTCGCACGAGAACTCACCGAGTCAGACGGTGATCTGTGGACCGTCCGATGAGGTCGCCGACATCATGTCGGACCTGCGCTCCGCCGGTGTGCTGTGCCAGCCGCTGCCGTTTCGTTCCGGGTTCCACACACCGATGCTGGCGCCGTACCTCGGGCCGTTCCTCACGGACGGCTTGCCGAGCCTGCCGATGCGCACGGCTTCGCTGCCGGTCTGGTCCGCGACGACCGCGCGGCCGTTCCCGGACGATCCGGCCGCGATCAGGGAGCTGAGCGTCCGGCATCTGCTGGAGCCCGTGCGGTTCAGCCCGCTCATCCGTGCGATGCACGACGCGGGCACACGGGTGTTCGTGCAGGTCGGGCCGGGTCAGCTCGGTTCGCTGATCGACGACACGCTGCGCGGCAGCCCGCACCTGACCATCGCGGCGAACTCCGCGCATCGCAGCGGGATCGCGCAGCTGCGTCGGGTGGCCGCGGCTGTCTGGGTCGAAGGCGGTGCACCGGACTTCGCCGTGCTGGCGCGGGACGCAGCCGGGCCAGCCGTGCACCCGACCGAGGCACAACGGGACGACGCGGCGAGCAGGCCGGTGCGCGCTACGCCGGCGGACGCGGACGACCCGCTGGTGCGGCTGCGGGAGCTGAGCACGAGCCTGCCCGCACTCGACGATCTACGACGCCTGCTTGCGGACACCGCCGATGCGGTTGCCGACGTCGTGACGGCGGCGCGGGCCGCGGGGCCGCGAGACCAGCGGCCCCACGCAACGCCGCGGCCGATCGCGGCGCCGCAGGCAGTGCGGCCAACAGTCGAGCCCATACGGTCCACATTGGACGTCTCTACTGCCGCCATGCCGTACTTGCTGGATCACTGCATGGCGGCGCAGCGGGAGGACTGGCAGGACGAGACGGATCGCAGGCCGGTCTTGCCCGCGACCACGATGGTCGCCCACATGCTCGACGCCGCGCTCGCGGCGGTACGAGGCCACGTCGTCATCGAGGTGCGCAACCTGCGGCTACGTCGCTGGCTGGTTGCCGCACCGCCGACCCGCGTCGACGTCACGGTGCGGCCGGTCGCCACCCCGGACGCCACCGGCACCGGGCGAATCATGCTCGCCGTCAGCCTCGGGGACTTCGCCGACGCCGAACTCGTGCTCGCCCCGAGCCACGACGCCGTGCCCCACACGGCCCCGGACCCCTGGCGCCCCTGGCCAGACAAGCGGGCCCCGCGGCTCACCGCGCGACGTCTCTACGACGAGCGTTGGATGTTCCACGGCCCGGCGTTCCAAGGCATCACCCGCTCGGTCGCGATCGCGGAGCAGGGCATGCGTGGTGAGATCACCGTGCTCGACCCGCCCGGCGCCCTGCTGGACAACTTCGGCCAGCTCATCGGTCAGTGGCTGGTGGAACGCCGTCCCGAGCGCTGCATCGCGTTCCCCGCCGAGATCGCGAGCATCCGCTTCCACCAGCCGGAACCCGCGCCGGGCACCACGGTCGATGCCACGATCGCTGTTACCGACTGCCGTGACGAGTGGATCGTCGTCGACGGGCAGCTCAGCGTCGGTGGCAGCGTGGCGATCTCGGTGACCGGATGGCGGGACTTCCGCATCGAAGGCGGTGAACGGGTCTGCGCCATACACCGCTTCCCGCAGCACAACACGCTCGCCGCCAGGCAGAGCGCATGCTGGGCGGTCGCCGACGAGTGGACCAGCCTCGCCACCCGCGAGTTCCTGCGGCACAAGTACCTCGCCGCGGCCGAACGCGCGGAGTACGACCGGCTCGCGCCCACCGAACGGCGGCGCTGGCTGCTGGCGCGGATCGCCGCCAAGGACGCGGCGCGCGGACGTGTGGCCGACGCAGGGCACGGCCCGCTGTTCCCCGCCGAACTGCGAGTGCGACAGGACACGGCGGGCTGCCTCAGCGTGACCAGCGCACGCGGCCACCAGTATCTGCACGTCGCGCAGACGCACGAGATCACTGTCGTCGGCGAGCGCCTGATCGCGGTCATCGAGGTCGTCGGGGGTTCGCTGTCCGTGCATCAGGCGATGACCTCGGCCGAGGAGGCCCTGCTGGACCGGCTCCGCGACGTGACGTCCGATCCGCTGCCGGTCGCGCTCGCGCGGCTCGCCGCGGCCCGGGCGGTCACCGCCGACACTGCCGACACCGCCGTGCTCAGCGACGTTGCCGGCCGAGATCTCACGCTGGCCACATCGGAGCGCGAATACCGCGTGCGTACCGATGTGATCCGCAACCCAGATGCGCTTCCGGCCAGGCAGTACGCCGTCGCCGTGCGTACTGACGCGACCCAAGCACCGACGACAGGAGAGACGCCATGACCACCACCCACCCGCTCACCGAGGCCAGCGTGCTGGCCGACATCACCACGATGCTCGCACGCGTGCTCGACGAGTACGGCGGCCTCGACGTCGAGGTCACCGCGGACACCACATTTCACGAGGACCTCGGCCTGGAGAGCATCGACCTGGTCGAGATCGGCGCGCTGCTCGCCGAACGCTACGGCGAGCGCGTCAACCTCGCGGAGTTCCTCGCCGAGAAGGAGCTGGACGACGTCATCGGCCTGCGCATCGGGACGCTGGTCGACTTCGTGCTCGCCGCGGCGGGAACGGGGGCCTGAGCGCGTGGGCATGGTGGAGTGCAACGGCATCCGCACGCACTTCCAGCTGATGCGGGCTAGGCACGGCATCGGTGCCGCGCCGGTCGTCGTGTGCGTGCACGGGCTCGGCTACGACAGTCTGGCCAGCTTCTACCTCACGCTCTCCGCGCCGCTGTCCGCCGCTGGCGTCGATGTGCTGGCCTATGACCTGCGCGGACACGGCCGTTCCGAACGGCCACGAGTCGGCTACCAGGTCACGGACTTCGTCGACGACCTCGCGGCGCTGCTGGACACGTTGGGCATCGACCAACCCGTGCACCTGGTCGGCAACAGCTTCGGCGGAACGATCGCGTTCAGCTTCGCCGCCCGTGATGCCGCGCGCGTCGCCAGTGTCGTCTCCATCGAGTCGGAACCGGCGACGCGGGCGTGGGCGGACCGGATGCATCGCACGCTCGGCAACGTCGTCGAGGAGATGTCGGCGGAGGAGAACCTTGCCTGGCTCGCCGAGACCTTCGGCAGCCACCACGCGCGGCTCGCCAAGGCGGCCGCGCTGATCATCCAGGCAACCAGCATCGTCACCGACGTGCCGCGTGGACCACTGCTGACCAGCGACGACCTGCGGGCGCTCGCCGTGCCCGTGCTGTCCATTGTGGGCAGTGAGGGCTTTCAGCGCGATGACCCGCTCGCGCTGCAAGCCGCGCTGCCGAACTGCACAACGGAGGTGATCGAGGGACAGAACCACTCGGTGCTCGTCGAACGGCACCACACCGTGCGAGACCTGGTGCTCGACTGGGTGCACCAGCACGAATCCGCCAGCCAACCGGCAGGCAGACTGGCGGCCGACGTCGCGTGAGCCGGTTCCTGTTCGTCGTCCCGCCGTTCGCGGGCCACATCAACCCCGCCGCGGGGGTCGCCGCGGAACTCGCGGCGCGTGGACACGCCGTGTCGTGGGTCGCCGACGCCGAGGTGCTCACCGGGCTCGTGCCGGACGACGCGAAGATCCGGCATGTCCGGCTGCCCGGCGCGGTCGCCCGGCCCGCGCCGCAACGCGGCTTCGACGCGCTGCGTTTCCTATGGGAGCGCGTGCTGGTGCCGCTCGCCGCCGAGATGGTGCCCGCCGTCGAGGACGCCGTCGCCGTTGACCAGCCGGACGTCGTCGTCGCTGATCAGCAGGCGTTCGCTGGGGCGCTGGTCGCGGAACGCTTTAGGCTGCCATGGGCGACGTCGGCCACGACGTCCTCGGAGTTCACCGACCCGCTCGCCGCGATGCCCAAAGTGCGCGATTGGGTCGCCGCGTGGCTCACCGAACTGCGCGTTCGCTACGGCGACCCGGACAAGACCGGCGACCTGCGCTACTCGCCACACCTCGTGCTCGGCTTCACCACCGCCGACCTGCTCGGCGACACCGCGAGCATCGGCGCCACCACCCGGCTGGTCGGCCCGGTGACACGGTCCGAACCCGACAGTCAGCTGCCGTTCGACATCGCGCGCCCGCTGGTCTACGTCAGCCTCGGCACCGTCAACGCCGCCGCTGGCGAGCGGTTCCTCCACGAGTGCGTCGCCGCGCTGGCCGAACGTCCGTGGCTGCGTGCGGTCGTGGCGGACCAGGGTGGCGTTATCGCGGACGCCCCGGAGAACGTGGTGGTCCGGGAGTCGGTACCGCAGCTCGCGGTGCTCGACCACGCTGATGCGGTGCTCTGCCACGCGGGCCATAACACCGTGTGCGAGTCGCTCGCGCGGGGCGTGCCGCTTGTCGTCGCACCTATCCGCGACGACCAGCCGATCGTGGCCGAGCAGGTGGTGCGTTCCGGCGCGGGACTCCGGCTGCGGTTCGCCCGCGCGACGTCGTCCCACATCGGCGCTGCCATCGACACCGTGCTCAGCGAGGACACCTATCGCGTCGCGGCTCGCCGGATCGCGCGCTCATTTCGTGCGGCCGGGGGTGCGGTCGCGGCGGCCGATCACCTCGTGGCACTCGCCGTCAACCCTGCTGGCCCCGCGCGGCCCGACACGCGATAGCTGTGCGTCGCGTGACAAAAACCGCGCGGCGCGCCATGGTGTTCGGTCAAGAACGCGGGCCTCCTCTTGACCGGCTCTTGACCCGCGTCACTTAATGGGGCGTTGCCAGGTGCGTGGGCAAGTGCTGGTAGGGAAGGTGGGTGTCAACGATGCCATCCGACTGTATTGTCTTCGACGCGCTCGTGCGCCATCCCCGGGTCAAAGTCTGGCAACTGATTGGTGATCCGGAGATGTACCCGAGGTTCTTCCTGGGTATCACCGACTGCCAGCGCATCGGGTCGTCGGAGCCGAACGTGCCCACCCGCTACCGCTTCACTATCGGGCTGGGTGGCAAGAGCATTCAGCACACGGTGCAAACGGTGCTCAACCGGCACAGCCAGAAGCTGGCGCTCGCCAATGATCCGGACAGCGGCAGCTGGTGCTCCGTCAACCTCGTCGACGACGGGCCCGGCCGCACCAGGGTGTCGCTGTCATTCTTCAAACCGGGGCTGTACCACGACAACACCCGCTGGTCCAAGAACGAGGTCCGGGCGTGGGCGCGGGACGGCATGCAGCGGATCTGCGACTTCCTCGATCGCGCCCCCACATCGGTGATCGCCAATCGGGGCGACGCGGCGACGTTCCAGCTCAGCGTCGCGAGCACGCTGCGCGCGGCCGGTGTGTTGACGCTCGCCCAGCCGAACAAGGGAATCGCGCAGCTCAGGGCCGTCGGCAAGTGGGGCCACACGCTCGTCGGCGGCTACATCGGTGCCGCCGCGCGTTCGCCACAGGACATCGCTGTGGTCGACGAACACGGCACCCGCACCTTCGCCGAAGTCCATTCGATGTCCACCCGGCTCGCCGCTGGCCTGCGCACGCACGGCATCGACGACGGCAGCTCGGTCGCGATCCTGGCGCGCAACCACGCGGTGATGGTGGAGACGCTGCTGGCGTGCGGCAAGCTCGGCGCGAACGTGTTGCTGCTCAACGTCGGGCTGGCTGGGCAGCAGCTGGTCGACGCCATCACCGAGCATGGCGCGGACACCGTCATCGCGGACGACGAGTTCGACGCGCTGCTGCGGTATCTCCCCGGCGACGTGCTGCGGATCAGCACATCCCTGCGCGTCTCGGAATCGGGCAGCGCGACCGAGGGCATCGACGACCTGCTGCGCGAAGCGCGTGACGTCGACCTGCGTCCGCCCCGGCGACCGGGCACGCTCGTGGTGATGACGTCCGGCACCAGCGGTACGCCGAAGGGTGCGCGGCGGCCGACGCCGAAGGGACTCGGGGTGGTCGCGGCCATGCTGTCCAGGCTGCCGTTGCGCACGGGCGAGCGGATGTTCATCGCCGCGCCGCTGTTTCACTCCTGGGGCCTCGCCGCACTGCAGATCAGCACCCCGCTGCGGGCGACCGTGCTGCTGCAGGAGCGGTTCGACGCCGAGGCGTGCCTGCGCGCGATCGCAGAGCACCGCGTCACGTCACTCTTCGCGATCCCGATCATGCTACGGCGGATCATGAACCTGCCCGCCGATGTGCGTGAGCGCTACGACACCTCAAGCCTGCGCGTCGTCGCGAGCAGCGGGTCGGCGATGTCAGGGGCGCTGGTCACCGAGTTCATGGACGCCTTCGGCGACGTGCTCTACAACTTCTACGGCTCGACCGAGGTCTCGTGGGGCACCATCGCGGATCCTGCCGATCTGCGTGCCGCGCCCACCACGGCGGGCACGCCGCCGCTCGGCACCAGGGTCGGCATCCTCGACGACGACGGCACGCCAGTGCCGTACGGCTCGGTCGGGCGGATCTTCGTCGGCAACGAGATGCTGTTCGACGGCTACACCGACGGTGGCTCGAAGGACATCGAGAACAAGCTGATGGACACCGGCGACGTCGGCTACCTCGACGCCAATGGCAGGCTGTTCGTGTCCGGCAGGCAGGACGAGATGATCATCTCAGGGGGCGAGAACGTCTTTCCCCGCTCGGTGGAAGAAGCGATCGCGTTGCTGCCGCAGGTCGAGGAGGTCGCCGTCGTCGGCGCGCCGGATGCCGAGTACGGCCAGCGGCTGGTGGCCTACGTCGTGGTGCGCGAGGGCGCGCGGCTGGACGCCGAGATGGTGCGCCGTTATATCCGGCACCGGCTGCCCCGGTTCGCGGTGCCGCGCGACGTGCACTTCGTCACCGAACTGCCGCGCAACCCCACCGGCAAGATCCTCAAGCGCCTCCTCGTCGACGGCACGGCGTACCCGCACACGCCCTCCGCCTGACCGGCGCGCCGGGCGCCCGCGAGTTGCCCGGTTGCGCGCCCCGAGTTCCGTGTTCGCGTGCCGCGAGTTCTGACTTCCGTGGCGAACGTGTGGATCTTGAGGCGTTGTGGTCGCCCGGACAACCACAACGCCTCAAGATCCACACCCAGAGCCGGGACGACTGATCGCGCGGAGCGGCGGAAAGCGCACAGGCGTGGACCGGCCGACGTCACCCGCACCGAACCTGACCCTCACCATGCTCCGGGTGCGATAAAACCGGACGCCGTCCTCGTGCTTGAAAGACAACAAAAACGCCCTCCCTTGTGCCGTCCGAAATGAATCGTTGTGGCGGGCATAACGGCTCGATAGTGTTCCCGCCGTAACGCCGATATGGCTCATTTCTGAACGTGGGTGGAAAGCGATTAGATGGCACGGCGAGAGTTGCGGACCGCGATGAGGAAAATTGTTTCCGTCGTCGCCGGAATTGCGATCGTGGTTGCCGTCGTTCCCGTGCTGTCCGCATCGGCCGCACCGGGGCAGCGCCCGGCGGTGGCCAAGGCGTCGCCGGCGCGCGTGGCGTTGCAGCAGGGCATCGCGCTCAAAGTGTCGTTCCACGTCAACGGAACGACGACCATCGCCAATCCGAACCTGCGGTCGGATATGGACATCGGGCCGGGCAGGTTCGACGGCGAGATCAGCGAGGACCCGTCGTTGCCGCCAGGCACGCTCCGGTTGGAGGGCGACCTGACGCTGCCACCGTCGCAGGGCTATTTCATCGCATTCGGATTCATGCCGGTCACCACGACCACGGAGTTCACTCAGCAACGCAAGGCGCGGGGTACCGCGACGCTCGATCTGCTCAATCAGACGTCGCATGTGGACATGACCATTCCGCTGCGTATCGGCGCTCGCGGCGCGAAACAAGACGGCGTTCCACTCGCTATTGGCAAGAACTGCACAACGGCGTCTCCCGCGGTCATCCGAATGGCAGGCGACGTCAGTCTCGTGCCAGGTGAGGAAAGCGTCCTGGAATCGACGTATCCGATTCCGCCGTTCACCGGCTGCGGGACGAAGGAAGATCTCGACCCGCTGCTGACCGGCTTGGTGTCCGGGCCGGAGAACGAGCTGGTCACGAGGCTGAAGATGCGGTGCATCGGATGCCTCGACTACTGAAGGTGCGGGAGGTGCGATGGGCGTCGAAGTCGCCGTCCAGGGCTTGAGCAAGTCGTTCGGGCGAACGCCGATCTGGCGGGACGTCTCATTGACGCTGCCAGCCGGGGAAGTCAGCGTGCTGCTCGGGCCGTCGGGCACCGGCAAGTCGGTGTTCCTGAAATGCCTGATCGGGCTGCTCAAGCCGGAGCGGGGCAGCGTCGTGATCGACGGCACTGACCTGGTGCACTGCCGCGAATCCACGCTGTACCGGTTGCGCAGGCTGTTCGGTGTGCTGTTCCAGGACGGTGCACTGTTCGGGTCGATGTCGGTGCTGGACAACGTGTGCTTCCCGCTGCGGGAACACACCCGCGAGTCGGAGTCCGAAGTCCGACGCATCGCGCGGGAGAAACTGGAGCTGGTCGGCCTCGGTGGCGCGGAGGACAAGCTCCCGGGTGAAATCTCCGGCGGCATGCGCAAACGCGCCGGGCTGGCACGGGCGCTGGTGCTGGAACCGGAGATCATCCTGTGTGACGAGCCGGACTCCGGTCTCGACCCGGTGCGCACCGCCTACCTGAGCCAGCTGCTGATCGACCTCAACGCGCAACTCGACGCCACCATCCTCATCGTCACCCACAACATCACCGTCGCCCGCACGGTGCCGGACAACCTCGGCATGCTCTTCCGCAGGGAGCTGGTCATGTTCGGCCCGCGCGAAGTGCTGCTGACCAGTGACGAACCCGTGGTGGCGCAGTTCCTCAATGGACGTCGGTTCGGCCCGATCGGCATGAGCGAGGAGAAGGACACCGCCACCATGGCCGCCGAGCGGGAGCAGGCCCGCGCCGGCCACAACGACGGGGCGAGCGGCGAGGACGTCCGAGGTGTGGCGCCGCAGCTCGAGCCGACACCCGGCCTGCCGCCGCGCGACGCGGTGCGCCGCCGCAGGGAACGGGTGATGCGGATGCTGCCCACCCTGCCGGACGCCGCGCGGCGGAGCGTGCTCGCCAGCTTCGACACGGCCAGCGCGACGCGCACCGCTGAAACCGCGCCCGCTCACGGCGTCGCGGGGCCCGCGGGCGGCCCAAACCTCGGCTCCCCAGGCGAGGAACGGTGGCGATGACCACGGTCAGCGGCAAGGCAAGCCCGGTGGCACTTGGCCGGGGCGCGCTGCGCGAGTTCGGCACACTGTTCGCGCTCGGCCTGGACGTCCTCATCGGTATGTTCCGGCGGCCGTTCCAGGTGCGGGAGTTCATCCAGCAGTTCTGGTTCGTCGCCAGCGTCGCGATCGTGCCGGCCGCGCTGATCGCCATCCCGTTCGGCGCGGTGATCACGCTCCAACTCGGCTCGCTGACCGCCCAGATCGGTGCGTCGTCGTTCAACGGCGCGGCCAGCGTGCTCGCCGTGATCCAGCAGGCCAGCCCCATCGTGACCGCACTGGTCGTTTCCGGCGCGGCGGGCTCCGCGATCTGCGCCGATCTCGGCGCGCGCACCATCCGCGAGGAGATCGACGCCATGGAGGTGCTTGGCGTCTCGCCGATCCAACGTCTCGTCGTGCCGAGAGTGCAGGCCACGATGCTGGTCGCCGCGCTGCTCAACGGCATGGTCAGCGTGGTGGGAGTCTGCGGTGGCTACTTCTTCAACGTCATCGTCCAAGGCGGCACGCCAGGCGCGTTCCTCGCCAGCTTCTCCGCGCTGGCGCAGCTGCCCGACCTGTGGGTGGGCGAGATCAAGGCGGTGATCTTCGGGTTCCTCGCCGGGCTCGTCGCGTCCTACCGGGGCCTCAACCCGCGCGGCGGCCCCAAGGGCGTCGGCGACGTCGTCAACCAGTCGGTCGTCATCACGTTTCTGCTGCTGTTCTTCGTGAACTTCGTGATCAGCGTGGTGTACCTGCAGATCGTGCCACCGAAAGGGGCCTGAGCGATGTCGATGACCGTGCTCAAGGTGGTCGGCAGACACCGGCTCACCGTCGAGAAAGGCATGAACGCGCTGGAACGCCTCGGTGACCAGCTGCTGTTCTACCTGCGGGCGCTGCTGTGGACGCCGTTCACACTGCGGCACTACTCCCGCGAGATCGTCCGGCTGCTCGGTGAGGTCAGCTTCGGCAGCGGCGCGCTCGCCGTCATCGGCGGCACCATCGGCGTGATGGTGGGCCTGACGGTGTTCACCGGAACGGTCGTCGGCTTGCAGGGCTATTCCGCGCTGGACCAGGTCGGGACGTCGGCGTTCGCTGGATTCCTCTCCGCGTACTTCAACACCCGCGAGATCGCGCCGCTGGTCGCCTCGCTCGCGCTGTCGGCAACCGTCGGATCCGGCTTCACCGCGCAGCTCGGCGCGATGCGCATCGCGGAGGAGATCGACGCGTTGGAGGCGATGGGCATCCGCAGCGTGCCGTACCTGGTGACGTCACGGATCATCGCCGGGTTCGTCGCGATCATTCCGCTGTACGTGATCGGGCTGCTGACGTCGTACCTCGCCGCGCGGATGACGACCGTGTGGGTGTACGGCCAGTCGGCTGGCACCTACGACCACTACTTCAATCTGTTCCTGCCGCCAGAGGACGTGCTCTACTCCTTCGCCAAGGTGCTGGTGTTCAGCGTCGCGATCATCCTGACGCACTGCTTCTACGGCTACCGCGCCAGCGGCGGGCCCGCCGGGGTCGGCGTCGCGGTCGGCCGCTCGGTGCGGACCGCGATCGTGCTCGTCGCCGTGCTCAATTTTTTCACCGGTCTCGCCATCTGGGGCTCAACGACGACGGTGCGGATCGCCGGATGAGCACGACACGGAAACGCATCGGCCTGCAGGCGCTCGGCGTGGTCTTCCTCGTCGTGCTCGGCCTGCTCGGCTGGCTCTCGGTGGCGATCTACGACAAGGCGTTCTCCGACGCCGTGCCGGTCACGCTGCGCGCCGACCGGGTTGGCACCCAGCTCGCCGAGGGCGCCGACGTCAAGGCACGCGGTGTCGTCGTCGGCTCGGTGCGCGAGATCCGGGTCGTTGACGGCGGGGCTGAGCTGTCGCTGGCCATCGATCCGGACCGGCTCGCGGAGCTACCCGCCGGGGTTTCCGCGCGGCTGTTACCGAAGAGTGTGTTCGGGCAGCGGTTCGTCGACCTCGTGATCCCCGAGACGCCCGGGGCTGAACCACTCGCGGCGGGCGACGTCATCACCCAGGACCGCTCCGCGGTCTCCATCGAGCTGGAGCAGGTGCTCAACGACCTGCTGCCGCTGCTGCGCGCGGTGCAGCCGCAGAAGCTCGCGGCGAGCCTCGGCTCGGTCGCGCAGGCACTCGATGGCAGGGGCGAGCAGCTCGGCGGCACGCTGGTCGACCTGAACGACTACCTAGCCGAGCTCAACCCGCATCTACCGCGACTGCAACAGGATCTCGCGAAGTTCGCGAAGTTGCTGGACACCTATGGCATCGCGGGGCCGGACGTCGTCGACGCGCTGGCGGATGCCGCGACGACCACCACGACCATCGCCGAACGCAGACAGGATCTGCGGGCGCTGTTGGTGACCGTGGCGGGTGCGTCGTCCGAACTGGATGGATTCCTGCGGCCCAACAAGGAGAACCTGATCGCGCTCGCGGCGAACAGCAGGCCGATCCTCGAACTGATCGCCAAGCATTCCCACCGGTTCCCCTGCCTGTTCGGCACGGTGAGCGATCTCAAACCACTTGTCGACAAAGCGCTTGGCGCTGGCACGAATGAGCCAGGCCTGCACATCAAGCTCGGCACCAAGACGGCACCCGGGGGACGGGCCGGTGCCACATGCTGACCCACAGGGAGGGCGCGACGTGCTGCGCGGAGTGATCAGGCCGCTGGTCAAGGGCATCGTGTTCACGGTGGTCACCGTGCTGGCCACCGCGCTGCTCGCGATCACCATCGCCAACAAGAGCGACGGCGACACGGCCAGCTACCGGGCGGTGTTCACCGACGTCACCTCGCTCAACCCCGGTGACGACATCCGCATGGCAGGTGTGCGCATCGGTGAGGTCGACGACATCCGCATCGTGGACCGACGCGACGCCGAGGTCACGTTCAGCATCGACGCCGACCGGCCGCTGTACACCACCACGACGGCCGCGGTGAAGTTTCGCAACCTCATCGGGCAGCGCTACATCGCGCTGGAACACGCCGAAACCGGCGAACCTCTCGACCCCGGCGCGCGGATCCCGCTGGAGCGGACCCGGCCCGCGCTGAACCTGACCGCGTTGTTCAACGGCTTCAAGCCGTTGTTCCAGGCACTGACCCCGAAGGAGGTCAACCAACTGTCGTTCCACATCGTCCAGGTGCTGCAAGGCGAAGGCGGCACGATCGACAGCGTGCTGCGCCACACCGCGTCACTCACCTCCACCCTGGCCAACAAGGACGAGGTCATCGGCAGGGTGGTCACCAACCTCAACATCGTGCTCGACGAGATGACCGCGCGCGGCGACAAGCTCGGCTCGCTCATCGCGACCACCCGGCGTCTGGTCTCCGGCCTCGCCGATGATGCGGGACCCATCGGCGAGGCGATCGACGGCATGGCCGCGCTGACGTCGTCCACCGCGTCGTTGCTGCACAAGGGGCGCGGCCCGCTCAAGGCGAGCGTGCGCGAGCTGCGGAACCTCACCGGCACGCTGGTGGACAACACGCCGGAGTTCGAGCGGTTCCTCGGCAATCTGCCGATGAAGTACACGCGGATCGGCCGGGCCGCGTCGTACGGCTCCTGGCTGAACTTCTACCTGTGCGGTGCCGTCTCCGACGCCCAACGCCCGCCGGGCGGACCACCGGTCGGCGTCTCGCGCGAGGTAGCGAGGTGTGGTCGATGACGTCGTTCCGGGAACGTAACCCCGTCCGGATGGGCCTGATCGGGCTCGTGGTGATGCTTACGCTCGGGTCCGCCGCGCTGAACTGGGAGCGGCTGCCCGTCATCGGCGGCACGGTGTATCAGGCGGAGTTCGCCGAGGCCGCGGGGCTGAAGCCGGACAACGAGGTCCGCATCGGCGGCGTCAAGGTCGGCACGGTCACCGACGTGGCGTTAGCGAGTGACCGGGTGCTGGTCAGCTTCCGGGTCGATGACGCGTGGGTCGGCGACAAGACGACCGCGTCGATCGAGATCAAGACCCTGCTCGGGCAGAAAACCCTCGCGCTGGAGCCGTTCGGCACCACTGAGCTGAGCGCGGACGAGCCGATCCCGCTGGCGCGGACGTCGAGCCCGTATGACGTCAACGACGCCTTCGGGGAGTTGTCGCGGACCATCGGTGCGATCGACACCGACGCGCTGGCGGAGGCGTTCGGCACGCTTACCGAGACGTTCGACGCCACCACGCCGGAGAACGTCAAGGCCGCGCTGTCCGGGCTCTCCTCGCTGTCGAAGACGATCTCGTCCCGCGACGAGCAGCTCGCGAAACTGCTGCGCAACACCAGCGAGATCACCACGACGCTCGCCGAGCAGCGCGGCAATGTCGACGCGCTGCTCACCGATGGCCGCACGCTGCTCAGCGAGATCCACAAGCGTGCGGACGCCATCGGACGACTGCTCGACGGCACGCGCGCGCTCGCCCGCGAACTCGATGGCGTGGTGCGGGACAACCAGCGGCAACTGCGTCCCGCGCTGCGGCGGCTGGAGCACGTCGCCACTGTGCTCGAACGCAACCAGGCGAACCTGAACGAGAGCTTGCGGCTGGCTGGGCCGTTCTACCGGCTGGTCGGTGACGCGGTCAGCAACGGCCCGTGGATCGACGTCTATCTGTGCGGGCTGATCGTCGAAGCGGGCGACGCGCCCGAGAGCTGCATGCCGCCGAAACGCACCGGAGGTCGTTGATGGGTACCGAGCCGGAGCGCGCCGCGCCGGACCGCACGGGCGTCGGTCTCGCCCAGACCGAGCCGCGAGGCCGACGCGTCACACGTTGGGTGGCGCTCGGCGCGGTCGTCGTGCTGCTCGCCTCCGCCGTCACCTGGCTGGCCGTTGGCGGTGGCACGAAGCACGTCACCGCGTACTTCACCGGCACCGTCGGGCTCTACCCGGAGTCCGATGTCCGGGTGCTCGGCGTCGTCGTCGGCACCGTGGAGAACGTCGAGCCGCAGGGGGAGCGGGTGAAGGTGTCGATGTCGCTCGATCCCGACGTCGCGATCCCCGCCGACGCCGGCGCGTTGATCGTGACGCCGAGCCTGGTCAGCGACCGGTACGTGCAGCTGGCCCCGGTCTACGACGGTGGGCCGCGGATGGCGGACGACGCGGTGATCGACGTCGACCGCACCGTGGTGCCCGTCGAAATCGACGAGTTGCTGAGCAGCCTGGACGACCTGACCACCGCGCTCGGCCCTGACGGTGCCAACGGTGACGGCGCGCTCAGCGAGCTGCTGCGGAGCGCGGCGGGCACGCTCGACGGCAACGGTGAGCGGTTCGGCGACGCCATCCGCGAATTGGGCAAGGCGGCCCGCACGCTGTCCGGGTCCGAATCGGACCTGTTCAAGACCATCGACGGATTGCAGAAGTTCACCACCATGCTGGCGGAGAACGACGACACCGTGCGCGAGTTCAGCCAGCTGCTCGCCACGGTATCCGAGGTGTTCGCGGCCGAACGGCGGGATTTCAGCGCGGCGATGAAGGAACTGTCTGTCGCGCTTGCCAAGGTGGACACGTTTGTCCGGGAGAACCGCGCCAGCGTCAAGGCCAATGTGGACAAGCTGGTGAGCACAGCGAAGGTGCTCGCCAAGCAGCGGGATTCGCTGGCGGAGGCGTTGGACGAGGCACCGAGGGCGTTGCGGCGACTGCTACGCGCCTACGACCCGGACAGCGGCTCGATCGACAGCAGGATCAACCTCAACGAGTTCAGCATGAACGGCAACGGGGGTGACGACTGATGCGACGGGTCGCGACACCACGCCCGGTCCGCGTGGCCGCCGCGCTGGCCATGGTGCTGGCGCTGGTCAGCGGGTGCGGCACGTTCGGCGGCCTGTACGGCGTGCCGCTGCCCGGCGGCGCGGATCTCGGCGAGCACCCGTACCGGGTCACCGCCGAGTTCACCGACGTGCTCGACCTGGTGCCGCAGTCCGGTGTACGGGTCAACGACGTTGCCGCTGGCACGGTGGAGTCGATCGCGCTGTCTACCGACGGCCGTACCGCCGAGGTCACCATGCTGCTCAACCGCGACGTCGCACTGCCTGCCAACGCCGTCGCGCGGCTACGGCAGTCCAGCATGCTCGGCGAGAAGTTCGTCGAGCTCGCCGCGCCGGACGAGCCGCGAGGCACGCTCACCGATGGTGCTCGGATCGACGTCGCACGGACCAGCCGCAACACCGAGATCGAAGAGGTGCTCGGCGCGCTGTCGATGGTGCTGAATGGCGGTGGGGTGTCGCAGCTCAAGGACATCAACACCGAGCTGAACGCGGCGATGGCGGGCAATACCGGGGAGATCCGCTCGCTGCTGCGGCGCATCGAGACGTTCACCGCCAGCTTCGATAAGAACTCCGACGTGCTGACCAAGGCGCTGCACGGCACGGACAAGCTCGCGGCACGGCTGGCCGAGCGCAAGGACAAGATCGCCGCGCTGGTCGAGGACCTCGAGCCGGGCATCGCCGTGCTCGCGGACCAGCGCGAGAAGCTGACCACCATGCTGACGTCGTTGGATCGACTGTCCGATGTGGCCGTCGAGACCGTCGACCGCAGCGGGGACAATCTGGTCGCCGACCTCCGCGCGCTGGAGCCGACCCTGCGGAACCTCGCCGAGGCTGGCGAGGACCTGCCCGCCGCGATGGAGATGCTGCTGACGTTCCCGTTCCCCGACTCGGCGCTGCCCGCGATCAAGGGCGATTACATCAATCTCTACATCGAGCACCACGCGGCGAAGGGCGGGCGCTGATGCTGAGCAAGCTGGTCCGGATCCAGGTGAGCCTGTTCGCGATCGTCGCACTGGTCGGCGTCGGCTACGTCGGCGCGACCTACGCCGGCCTCGACACGCTCGTTGGCGGCAACGGCTACGTGGTCACCGCGCGGATGGCCGACTCCGGCGGCATCTTCACCCACGCGGAGGTCACCTATCGGGGCGTGCCGATTGGGCGGGTCGGTGAGCTGCGGCTCGTCGACGATGGCATCGAGGTGGAGCTGCGAATCCGCGATGACGCGCCGCGAGTGCCCAGCGACGTCGAAGCCGTCGTCGCGAACCGGTCAGCGGCGGGGGAGCAGTACATCGACCTCCGTCCCCGCCGTTCCGGCTCGCCGTATCTGGCAGAGGGGTCGGTGATCGAACGCGCGGACACCAGCACGCCGTTGCCGGTGGAGACGGTGCTGCTCAACCTGGACGAGTTGGTCACGTCGGTACCGGGCGATGACCTGCGCACCGTCGTCGACGAGCTGTACGACGCGACGCGCGACACCGCGCCGGGCATGCAGGCGTTGCTCGACTCCTCCGCCAGCCTCACCGAACAGGCCAAGCAGCACTTGCCGCAGACGACACGCCTCATCGCGGATGCGGGCACGGTGCTGGACACGCAGCTGGCGACGTCCGATGCGATCACGACGTTCGCCGCCAACGCCAAGCGAGTCGCGGCAGAGTTGCGGCGTGCGGATGGCGACTTCCGCGCGGTGCTCACCGAGGCGCCGTCGGCCGCCGCGCAGGTCAAGCGGCTGCTCGAGGAGAGCGGTCCCACTCTCGGCGTGCTGCTGCACAACCTGCTCGACACCTCCACCGTCGTGCTCGCCAAGCGGGACGGGCTGGAGCGGTTGTTGGTCGTCACGCCCGAGGTCGTCTCGGCAGGGTCGACGGTGATCACCAAGGACGGCGCGAGCTTCGGCCTCCTGCCGACGTTCTTCGATCCGCTACCGTGCACGACGGGCTACGAGGGCACGAAGTACCGCAACGGCCTTGAGACGTCGGAGTCGCCGCTGAACACCCAGGCGGGCTGTCGCTGACAGCCCGAGCGAGCTGCTACTGACGACTGTCTATTGTGGATCTTGAGGCATTATGGCGACACGTATCACCACAACGCCTCATGATCCACACTGAGCGGTGCCGCCCGCCGGGCACCGTGCCACTACCCGACGCCAGGCTCAATCCGCTGACCAGAGCGTCCGTTCCGCGCGCAGTGCCAGTTCGATCGCGAAGCGCGTCTCCCGCTCGGCTAGCTGACGGCCGAAAAGCCCGTCGAGTTGCCGGAGCCGGTAGCGCACGGTCTGCGGGTGAATGCCAAGCACCTGCGCCATGCGCGCGACGTCGCGCCGCGTCTCCAGCGCCAGCAGCAGCGTGTCGCTGAGCTTGGTGCGCTGCCTGCGGCTGATCGCGTCGAGCGGAGCGAGCACCCGTCCGGCCAGCTCGGCGACCACCATCGGGTCGTCCAGCATCCACAACGTCGACAGCTGCTGGTCGAACCATGTGACCTCGACGTTGGGAAGGATGCCGCACTGTACGAGCCGCAGCGTGTGCCGTGCCCACCGCAGTGACTCTCGCGTCTCGCTGAGCGCGGCAGGCGGCCCGACTGCGGCGCGGCTGCCCGGCACAGCCGCCGTCAGTTCGTTCAGCACCACCAGGTCGTCCTCACCGACGAGCAGGAACGGCGACGCGGTGTCGAAATCCGCGAGCACGCGGTTGTCGAAGACATGCGTCGGGGGCATCGCGGCGTCTGGTCTCGGTTCGACCGCGACGGCGACGACCCGCCGGGGCACCTGCCAGCGCCCGGCTTGCGCGAGCCGGAGGATCGTCATAGCTGGGATTGGATGCGCAGCGTTGACCAGGGTGACGAGCAGTTCCTTGCGGTAGCGCTCGACGCTGTCCGCGTGGCGGGCGTGCGACTGGGTGTGACCCGCGAGCGACAACGCGCTCAGTTCGTCCATGTAGGCGAACACCGCCTCGCCGAGCTGGCACAACGTGGAGCTGGCGACGCCGGAGTCATGGGCCAGCCGCGCCACGCTGCGCCACGCTGCCCGGGTGCCGAGCCGGTACGCCGCCTGCAGCGGTTCGATGATCGGCCGTTCGGTGTGCAGGTCGCGGACGCCGAGTTCGTGGAAATACTTGGTGAATGCCCCGGTGTCGGTGCGCGGATCCTCGGTGCGGTCGACGAAGTGCCGGATCGCGCGCTCCGCGGCGTCGCTGACGGTAGCGGCGTGCCGTTCGGCGGCGAAGGCGGGTACGCCACGCCGCACCTCGGACGTCACGGTGGCGGTGATGTCGGTCAGCGCGGGCCGCAACAACGCCGCGATGTCGCGGGGGAGCGAGGGAACCGGACCGGTTCCGCGATGTGTCGAATGCGTTCTGGCGTCGTCGAGTGCGGCGGAAAACCGCGTTGTCGCGGCGGGTGTTTTCATCAGGTTGGACACTGTTCTGCCTCGGTTGGCTGCTGCCCGCGCAATGCTTGATCCGCGCGCAGCGAGATTTCGAGTTCGAGCCTGCGGTCGGGGTCGTCGAGGGTGTCACCAAAAATGCTGTCGACCTGCCGCATGCGATAACGGACGGTTTGCGGATGAATTCCCAGCCGTTGTGCGATATCGCTGACGCTGCCGCGCGTCTCCAGCCACGCGAGCGTGGTTTGCGCGGTGCGATGCCGTTGTTTGGACGTCAGCCTCTCCAGCGGTGCGAGTGTGCGGCTTCGTATTTCCGAGATCAAGAACTCGTCACCGAGCAGGCACAGCGTCGCGAGGTGATCCTCAGTCCAGGTCAGCGGGTTGTCGTCGATAACGCCGCGCAGGACGAGGTCGAGGCAGCGCCGCGCCAGGCGCAGCGACGTCGCGGTGTCGCCAATGGCCACGACCGGCCCCACGGCCGCACGCCTGCCGCCGAGCTGCGGTGCCAGGTGTGCCAGATGCTGCTGCGGCTGCGCGGTGATCAGGCACGGCGACGGACCGTCGAGGTCCATCAGGACATCGTCCGGTAGGTCGGGAACCGGCAGTTCCTGCAGGTCGTCGGCTGGTTGGAGGGCGACGGCGGCGACCTCGTCTCGCAGCTGCCAGCCCGCCTTGTCGGCGAGCGTCGCCAGCGACTCGCGCGCCGTGCGGGTCGGGTTGAGCAGCGCGTGCAACAGCCTGCGCTGCCTGCGGTCCTTGACACGCTCCGACTCCGACTGCGCCCGCGTGTAGCCCTCAATGGACAGCGCGGAGATCTCGTCGATGTAGACGAAGATGGCTTCGGCGAGCACGGTCAGCGTGCGCATCGGCAGCTGATGCCGTATGCCCCAGTCGGCGATGTGGCGCCACGCGACCTTGCCGCCGACCCGGTACGCGGTCTGCAGCGAGTCGAGGCTGCGGCCCTCGTGGAACTCGACCTTGCCAATCTTGCGGTACAAGTTCGCCCAGTCCCTGCTGGGGCTGCCGCCGACCCCGACCGAATCGAGCATCCGGCGCACCGCCTGCTCGACGCCGGACCGCATGATCGTGCCGAAATATCCTTCGAGCGGCCGCGCGTACGCGGGAACGGCCCGCTGGATCTCGGTGATCATGTCGGCGGTGAGCTGGCCGACCGTCGGCAGAAATTTCGCGACGTGCTCACGCGGCAGCGACTTGACGAGACGGGCCGCCTCGTCCTCGACTACCTGCAGTGTCGTGCCCGCCCACCGGGAGTCGTTATGGGTCGTCGAATTCATACGCTCAGGACACGGTTTTGTGCTTCGCATAGGATTCCCTGATCATTCCGTCTCCCCTTTTTTCCCAACCACGGCAACGTTATTGTTCCGCCAGATCCGATGTCAACGGAAGGTGATCACGGGTCGGCGTTTTTTTGTTGTCTTAGCAGCGATTAGCCGTCGGATTGGCTATGCGTGACAATCAGATAACGAACAATTGTCATGCGCTCACAATCGGGCTGTCGATCCGCTGGGGAAACTTGTTTGACCGAATCGCGCACGAGTAGCGTTTCGATGTCGTTGTAGAGCCAAAGGAATCAATCATGATGCGACGTTTGCGCCACGCCGTTGTGATTACTGTCGCGATAGGACTGCTGGGGTCCTGCTCGTCCGGCGATGAGCCGTCCCGCCACGAGCGCGCCATCGCATGGGCCGATCAGGTGTGCGGCAGCATCCGTGCTGGCGGCGAGGCGCTGTCCGCGCTGCCGGACATCGACCCGGCCAAGCCGGTCAAGAGCAAGCGGAACGTCCTCGGCTACCTGGACACGGTGTCCACCGCACTCGACGACATGGCGAGCGACCTGCACACCGCGGGGACGCCGCCGGTCAGGGGCGGCATGGCGACCTACGGCTCGGCTATGGAGACGATCGAGGACTTGAGCTCGGCCGTCGACGACGCGACGACGCGGCTGCGTGCCGCTGAGGTACGTGACAGGGAGAGCTTGCGGAAGGCGCTGACGGGGGTCGGCACGGTGTTCACCAAGGTGAGTACCGGCGCCGGTCCCGCGGGGGAGCTGAGCGCGAATCCGGCGTTGCGACAGGTGTTCGCGGACGCCGAGCGGTGCGAGGGCATCGACAGCGTTATCGCGGCGCGGTGACGCGGGATGCGACGCCCTGAGCCGGACGACACGCACATCCGCCGGGTCCTGCCGTCGCCACCTGGCGGGCGGCGACGTCGGGTCGTCCCGGTGGCGGACCTGCTTGCCAGGGAGGGACGTCCGCTCGCGGTTGATCACGACTTCCTGTTCACTGATGCGCTGGTGTCCGTGCGCAGGGGAATGGCGGGGCTGGCGGCCGGACTGCTGGTCGTCGTCGGCGGGGCGTCCGTTGTCGGGCACGTGCTTGGTGGCGACACCGACGACAGGGCGGGCTCCGATGACGGGCGTTCGGCCGCACGGGAGCGGACCGCGCGCCCTGCGGAGACATCGGCGATCGGCATCGACGTCGCGGACGTGGCATCCCATACGCGATCGGCGGCGAGGCGTTCGGCCCCGGTAGGCCGCGCGGCCCCGGACACCCCAGTGCCAAGGACGACGTCCGCTGCGCCGCAGCCTGCGCCCGCGCCACAGCCGACGCGCCAGGTTCCGCGCCGCACGTCGGAGCCCTCCGGTGGCGGTGACCGTTCTGACGACTATCGCGAGTGGTCCGGGGACTACGGCCGGCAGTGGTCCGGCAACTACGGCCGCGACTGGTCGGGCGACTACGGCACGGACTACTGGGGCGGCTGAACGCGAAACTTGGGCTCTGGGGCGCCGAACAGGGTGCGACTCGCGCCGAACAGGGTGCGACTCGCGCCGAACAAGGTGCGACTCGCGGTGATTAGGGTGCGACTCGCGCTTCGCCAGGTCGCTGTCAGCCCGCCCGGAACGCGCGGGTGGCTAGTGTGCCGCCGAGAACGGCGGTCACCCCCGCCAGAGCCAGTGCCGCGACCAGTGCGCCCCCGACCGGCATCCCCACCGCGAGCGCGCGGGTCGCGTCGATGGCGTACGTCAGCGGGTTCACGGTGGACAGCACGCGGATCCAGGTCGGCATCGCCTCAAGGGGCACGTAGGCGCTTGAGGAGAACATCAACGGGAACATCACCACGAACGATGCCGCCTGCATCAGCTCCGGTTTGCTCTGCCAGGTCGCGATCGCGATGAACAGCCACGACAATCCCCAGCCGATCGCGACGGCCACCGCGATCGCCCCAGCAAGCCCCGCGAGGCCGCCTGGCTCGAACCCGAGTACGTACACCCCCGCCGCCGACGCCACGACGAGCTGCACGATCAGCCGCACCGCGTCCGACACCGTGCGGGCGGCCAGCACCGCGACGAGGTTGATCGGCATGGTGCGCAGCCTGCCCACCCACCCGGTGTAGATCTCCGACAACAGCGCGGCACCGGAGCCCATCGCCGTCGTCATCGCGATCATCACCAGCGTCGCGGGCATCAGGTAGTTGATGTAGCCGTCGTACGCGACCACGCCCGGCATATCGCCGATGCCCGCGAACACCTGGCTGAACAGCAGCAGGATCACCACCGGCTGCAGCAGCCCGAAGAACACCAGCCGATAGTCGCTGAACGCGGTGCGCAGCGACCGCCCCGACAACACCCGCAGCTGCGTGAGGAAGCCCGCGCCGCCCCACGAGTCGTCGTCGGGAGCCAGCCGCAGTGAGCCTCGATCGACGGCGATGACCAGCGTCGGCGCATCGTCGTCCTGGTGCCGGGTGCGTAGGGCGTGCCTGCTCACGCGCCACCGCCCGCGTGCAACGCGAGGTAGACGTCGTCCAGCGACGGTTCGGTGATGGTCAGGTCGATGATCGCGATACCGGCGTGGTCGAGCGCGCGGACCAGCGCGGGGACGTCGGTGGCCGCCGCGAGCGCGACGCTGAGCGCGTGGTCATGGGAGCGCACCCGCATGCCCGCGCGTAGCAGTGCGTCCCTGGCGCGTTCGGCGTCGGTAGGACTGACGGTGACCGTCGCGGTGCGGCTGCCGATGCCCGCTTTCAGCTCGGCAGGGCTGCCCTGCGCCACGATCGAGCCCATGGCAAGCACCATGACCTCGTCTGCGAGGGTGTCGGCTTCCTCCAGATACTGCGTGGTCAGCACGACAGTGGTGCCCGCTGCGGCCAGGCCAGCGACCGAGCGCCACAGTTCAGTGCGGCTGACCGGATCGAGCCCGGTGGTCGGCTCGTCGAGGAACAACACCTTCGGCTTGCCGAGCAAACTCACCGCGAGATCGAGCCTGCGCCGCATCCCGCCCGAGTAGGTGGCCACCTTGCGGTTGGCGGCCTCGGTGAGCCCGAACGTCGCGAGCAGCTCGTCCGCCCGCGCCTTCGCCTGCCGCCGTTTCGCGCCGAGCAGCCGTGCGAACAGCAGCAGATTCCGCCTGCCGGTCATCGACTCGTCCACGGCGGCGAACTGGCTGGTCACGCCGATCTGCCTGCGGACGTGCTCGCCGAACCGGACCACGTCCCAGCCGCACACCGTCGCCGTGCCGGACGTCGGCCTGATACGGGTGGTGAGGATGTCGATCAGCGTTGTTTTACCCGCGCCGTTGTGCCCGAGCACCCCGAGTACGCTGCCCGGTCCCACCCGCAGCGATACGTCGTCGAGCGCGGTGACCTGGCCGTACCGCTTGCCGAGGCTGGTGACCTCGATCTGTGCTGCTCGCATGCCGGCGGCGTTGGCCGCCTAGCGGCGGGTGCCGTCGTGGATGAGGTGCGTCGCGCGCAGCGCGATCTCCAGCTTGAGACGTTCGTCCGAGTCGTTGAGCCGATCGCCGAGGATGTCGTTGACCTGGTTCATCCGGTATCGCACGGTCTGCGGGTGGACGCCGAGCCGCGCGGCGATCTCGTTGATGCCGCCTCGCGTGCCGAGCCAGGCCAGCAGCGTCTCGAACAGCCGGGTGCGCTGTTTCGTCGTCAACCCCTCGAATGGTTCGAGTGCGCGGGTGGTGAGCTGGGCGAGCAGGAACTCGTCCGCGCACAACGCCAGCGTCGTCAGGTGCTGCGAGCAGTCGATGACGTCATCGGCGGGCAACACCCCGCGTTGCGCGAGAGCGAGTGCACGGCGCGCCACCGCGAGCGAGCGGTGCGCGTCGGCGGGCGGCACCATCGGGCCAACGGCGGCCTTTCGGCCGTACAGTTCCAGCTCGAACCCGGCGAGCTGGCGCTGCGGATCGGACACGACCAGGCACGGCTCGGCACTCTCGAAGTCAACGAGGACGTCGTTGCCCAGCGTGGATGCGGGGAGTTGGTGCTGGTCTTCGCGGTACTCGAGCGCGACGACGGCGACGCGCTCCGGCAGCGTCCAGTCGGTAGCGTCCACCAGGTCGGCGAGCGACTGCGCCGACGTCGGCTCCGGCGAGAGGAGCAGCTTGAGGAGTTGCTGGCGGCGGCGCTCCATGGTGCCGTTGGCCCGTGACTGTGCCTCGGTGTATCCGGCGATGGCCACGCTTGAGAGCTCGTCGGAGTACTGGAACAGCGCGTCGGCGAACGTGAACAGCGTGTTCGTCGGCGTGCCGACCGCGACGCCCGCCGCTCGGATGTGGCGCCAGCCGACGCGCGTGCCGATGCGGACCGCGGTCTGCATCGCGTCCATCGAGCGGCCTTCCAGGAACTCCAGCCTGCCGACGTGCCGGAACCAATCCGCCCATGCTGACGTGTCGACGGTTGTCTTGCCGATGCCCTCGGCGACCTGCAGCACCGCCTTCTCGACGCTGGTGACGAGGACCTTGCCGAAGTTGCCCTCAAGCGGCTGGGCGTAGGCGGGCACGCCCTCACGGATCTCCTGGATGATCTCCTTGATCATGCGACCAGCCACCGGCCGCAGAATCGCCCTGATCTGCGACGCCGGAATGGACGACAGGATGTCCTGACTGGACGCGCTTTCCTTGGCCACCCCTGTTCGGACTCCGTTCGCGCTCGCGGCGGCCTGCCACTGTGCGTTGCGTGCGGCCGGGATCGTGGCAGCAGGTCGCACTACCGCCTGCTGGTTGAATCTGGTGGTCATGGCTGTCACCCCTGTGACAAGAGCGCCCTGCGGTCGGCGCCAGTGAGCACGAGCTTGCTCGGACGACGATAGGGACGGTGTGCCGGGTAATCAATTACTCGCCGCGGACACCTCGGCAAAGTGCGAAGATTGCCAAAAATTTGCGCCGATCTCACAGTCCGGTTCGGCGGGGGTCATGAGATGCCAACAAACCGACAGCGCGGTCGGTCACTGACCAGCTACTTGTTGTAGTGTAATGAGCACTCTGGGTTTCTGCACGTGCATAAGCCGTGTTGTTGTCTCGTGCGTATGAAGAGGCGCGGTTTCGCATTCTGCTGACAAGAGTGTGTACCCGTTACTCGGAGGCATTGTCCGGGATCATACGCGGGGCTAGGTTTCCCGCGAGTCGGGGTTTCTATGTGTCCGAACAGCGGTACCGGGACGCGGTGCCGCTCCATTCTGCATTGTCTGCGCGGAGACGACGTGAATACACACTTTCGTAGTCGATCGAAGAAATGGGCCGTGGGAATCACCGCGGCCTCGGCTGCCGGTTTGGTAGGTGCGACGCTGGCGGTCGGAACGGGTACCGGCGTCGCCGAGCCCGCCTCGCTGACGCTGAGCTACACCTGCCCGTTCCCGCTCATCGGGGAACAGTCGATGCAGGTCGAGATCAACGCCGACGTGCCCGGCTCCGCCGTCGTCGGTGAGCCGACGCCGGAGTTCGCCGTCGAGTCGGTGGCCACGGTGCCCGAGACGGCGACGGAGGGGTTGAGCCTCGTCGGAGCGAAGACGATCGAGGGCAGCGGGCTGGCGGATGCCACCGTTGCCGCGCCGGAGGCGACACTCGATGTCCAGGTGCCGGTCGACGTCGAGAAGACCGACGTTCCCGCGAGCGGTGCTTTCGACGTGAACGCGTCCGGCAGTGCGCCGTCGTTGACGTTCACCGAGGCCGGGTGGGCGACGATCACGGTCGGCGACCTGCTGCTGACGCTCACACCGAGGACGGCGGACGGCTCGGAGACCGGCCTCGGCACGTTCGACTCGCAATGCACGCTGGACGCGGGGCAGGACGCCACATTGGCCGACTTCGAGATCCTGCCGAGCGGCGGTGCGGCAGCAGGCGGTGCTGACGGCGGCGACGCCGATGGCGGCGACGCCGAGGGTGGCGACGCCGAGGGTGGCACGGCTGACGGTGGTGCGGCCGATGGCGGTGACGCTGACGGTGGTGCGGCCGATGGCGGTGACGCTGACGGCGGTGCGGCCGATGGCGGTGACGCTGATGGCGGTGCGGCTGACGGTGGCGACGCTGATGGCGGTGCGGCCGATGGCGGTGCGGCTGCTGGCGGCGAAGCCGACGGAGGAGCGGCAACCGGTGGTGAAGCCGCAGGCGGTGAGGCCGCAGGCGGGACGGAGACCGGTGGAGACACCGGGGGTGACGCGGATGGTGACGCGGATGGTGACGCGGATGGTGACGCGGATGGTGCCGCTGCGGGTGGCGAGGACACCGGAGGTGCGAGCGCGGGCGGATCGGCGTCCGGTGGCACCAGTGCGGGCGGCGTAGCCACCGGTGGCACCAGTGCGGGTGACACCGGCGGCACCAGCGTCGGTGGTGTTACCCCGGCCGCGAGTGACAGTCTGGCGCTTACCGGTGTCTCGGTGCTCGCTCCAGTCGGTGTCGGGCTCGGCCTGATCGCGACCGGCGCCCTGCTGGTGCTACTGCGCAGGCGTCGCGCGGACGTCTAACGCTCGCGGCCGGTGAGCGAGATCGGTGATCCGGTCGCGGTGACCGACGCACGTGTTGATCAGGTCCCCGCGTGGTGTTGTTCGGCGAACCGGAAAATCCGGACATACTCGCGCAACATCACGCGGGGACTTGATCAACGTCGGTGACTTCCGCCGTCGAGACGCCGTCTCCCACGCTCACAACGACGTGTTCCACGGAAAGCGCCCACGACCGATCCCCAACTTGCCGGGCCGCAGATTTCGCGGTGTCACCGTGTTTCCTCGTTATGCGCTATGGCGGCACATATATCCGGTCGTGACAAAGAATGGCATCACACGGAATTGACTCTCGCCGTGTCGTTGCCATTCTGCGAGAGTCGCAATCTGATGCGGTAATTCCATTATTTCGGAGGTTGAGCGGTGCCCATAACATTGCGACACCCAGCCCGCGCGGCTGCCGCTGTACTCGTGGCGCTGCTGTGCGCGAGTGCTGCCGTCGCGACTCCGGTGGCGGCGACCCCGGCGCGACCGCAGTACGCCGCGGCGCAGGACGACTTCTACCTGCCGCCGTCTCCGCTGCCCGACGGCAAGCCGGGCGACGTCATCCGGTCGCGGGCGTCCGAAGTCGGTTGGCCGAGTGCGCAGGCCGATGCGTGGCAGGTGATGTACCTGTCCACCGACGCGCTCGGAGAACGAACCGCCATGACCGGCACCGTGCTCGTCCCCGAGGGCGTCGACCCCGCCACCGCGCCGGTCGTCGCCTTCGGGCCCGGCACGCAGGGTCCTGCGTTCCGGTGCGCGCCGTCCACGATGATTAGTTCGGGCGCGTTCTACGAACAGTCCGGGCTCAACGACCTGTTGCGCGATGGCTACGCCGTCGCCGTACCGGACTACGAGGGTTACCGGCCCGAGCCTGCCACCACCTACGTCACCGGCAGGTCGATGGGTGCCGCCATGATCGACGTTGTGCGGGCCGCGCAACGGCTCACCGACGCCGGTTTGTCCGCTGACGCGAAGGTTGCCTTCCGCGGCTACTCGCAGGGCGGCGGGGCCGCGGCCTGGGCGGGGGAGCTGCAGCCGGACTACGCGCCGGGGCTGAACCTGGTCGGCATCGCGGCGGGCGGTATCCCCGCCGATCCGGTGCAGCTCGCGCTGCATCTCGACGGCAAGCAGGGCTTCGGCGTGATGGCGTACGCGCTGATCGGGTTCGACAACGCCTACCCCGAGCTGAAGCTTGAGTCGTACCTCAACGACGCGGGCAAGCAGGCGTTCGCGGAAATGGCGACCGTCTGCACGTTGCGGCTGCTCATCGACTACGCGGGAAAGAGCATCCAGGACTACACCCACACCAGCCCGTTGCTGCAGCCGGAATGGGTCGCCCGCTACGAGGACAACACCCTCGGCACGAACCCACCTGCCGTGCCGATGCTGCAGTATCACGCCACGCGGGACGAACTCGTCCAGTTCGGACAGGCGAAGGCGCTGCGTGACGACTACTGCGCCGCGGGCGTGCCGCTGACGTGGCAGACGCTGGACATGGGCCACATCGACGCCGTCTACCACGGCAACGCCGACGTCCTTGCCTTCCTTGACGCCAGAATGGCGGGCGAGCCAGCACAGAGCACGTGCTGACCTGAAGTGAATGACGCTTTCCCCGCTTAGTGCGGCGAAAGCGTCATTCAGCGCGCCTCGCGCAGCTCGGTGAACCGGCGTTCCAGGCCGTCGAGGAAGGACAGCAGCGCGAGCTCGAACGCCTCGTCGTCGATCTCATCGGCGTGCGCGCGGAGTTTGTGCGCCTGACCGAGGTGGGGGTAGCGGTCGACGTAGACCTGGACGTCGTCGTCGAAGCCCCTGCCGAACGACGTCATCGCCGCGCCGACAACCAGGTACTTCGTCGACGCACCGATCAGTGTGGCCTGCCGGGGTGGCCAGCCCGACGCGACCAGCCCGCCATGCACGGCGTTAGCGCGTTGCAGCGCGGTCTCGCGCCTGCCGGGACCGGTCGCGAGGAACGGCACCATGTTCGGATGTGCGCGCAGCGCGGCGCGGTAGGAGCGCGCCCAGGTCGCGATGCCCTCCCGCCAGTCGCCGTCGCGGAACCCGGTGACGTCGACCTGCGACATGATCTGGTTGCCGATCTCGTGCAGCAGTTCGTCCTTGTTCCTGACGTGGTTGTACAGCGAGGCGACCTGCACGCCGAGCACGGTGGCGAGCCTGCGCATCGAGAGCCCGTCGAGGCCGTCGGTGTCCACGATGTCGAGCGCGGCTGACGCCATGCGAGCCAGGCTCAGCAGCGGTGTCTTTGGCCGTCCCATCCGTCCTCCGAAGGTCGGTGCCCATCGTATGCATCGTGTCCCGCGTTCCGGACGCTGTGTCCCGCGTTCCCGACGTCGTGTGTCGCACTCGCGCCGCCGTGTCCTACGTCGAGGGCGTCGTGTCCGTCACCCAGCCCTCGCTTGTCGTGGGCCGCGACCCGTGCCACTATGTTAGCGAACAGTGTTCGTTTGGAGGTAGTCGTGGATCTGTCCCTCACCGACGAGCAACGTGCGGTCCAGCAGCTCGCGCGCGATTTCGTCGACCGCGAGGTCGTGCCCAACGTCGCCGAGTGGGACCGCGCCGAGCAGGTCGACATCGGCATCGTCAAGCAGCTCGCTGAACTGGGGTTTCTCGGCTTAACCGTGCCCGAGGAGTACGGCGGATCCGGCGGCGACCACCTCAGCTACTGTCTGATCATGGAGGAGTTCGGCCGGGGTGACACCGCCATCCGGGGCATCGTGTCGGTGTCACTCGGTCTGGTGACGAAGCAGATCGTGAAGTACGGCACCGAGGAGCAAAAGCGACACTGGGTACCCAGGCTCTGCTCCGGCGAGTCGCTCGCCTGCTTCGGGCTCACCGAGCCCGGTACCGGCTCCGACGCGGGCAACCTCACCACCCGCGCCGAACAGGATGGTGACGACTGGATCATCACCGGTCAGAAGATGTTCATCACCAACGGCACCTGGGCCGACGTCGCGCTGATCTTCGCGCGCACCGATGGCCCCGGCCCGAAGGGTGTCACGGCGTTCCTGGCTCCCACCGACGCCGAGGGCTTCAGCCGTACTGAGATCAAGGGCAAACTCGGCCTGCGCGGTCAGGCCACCGCCGAGCTCACCCTCGACGGCGTGCGGGTGCCGGATTCGGCACGGCTTGGCGAGCGCGGCCAGGGCTTCAGCATCGCCATGTTCGCGCTGGACAAGGGCCGCATGGCGGTCGCGGCAGGGTGCGTTGGGCTGGCCCGCGCTGCGCTGGAGGCCAGCGTCAAGTACGCCAAGGAGCGCGAGCAGTTCGGCAAGCCGATCGCGAGTTTCCAACTGGTGCAGGAGATGCTCGCCGACATGGCGGTCGAGACCGACGCCGCACGACTACTGGTCTGGCGGGTCGCCGACTACATCGAGCGCGGCTTAACGTTCAAGACCGAGGCGTCGATGGCCAAGCTCTACGCCAGCGAGGCCGCCGTGAAGGCGTCCAACCTCGCCATCCAGGTGTTCGGTGGGTACGGCTACATCGACGAGTACCCGGTCAGCAAGTTCCTGCGCGACGCCCGCGTGCTCACCCTCTACGAGGGCACCACCCAGATCCAGAAACTGCTCATCGGCCGCTCGCTGACCGGCATCAACGCCTTCTAGGGGACCACAATGGACTTCTCACTGACCACAGAGGAACGCGAGATCCGCGACTGGGTGCGCACCTTCATCCGCCGCGAGGTCATGCCGCTTGAGCAGGAAGTGCTGCGCAGGGAACGCGCCGGGCAGCCGGGGCTCACGGCGGACGAGCGCGACGAACTCCAGCTCAAGGCCAAAGCGGCGGGCTTCTGGGGCCTGCAGACCCCGGAGTCCCATGGCGGGATGGGGCTGTCCGCCGTCATGACGGCGCTGCTCATGGTGGAGATCGGCAAGACGTTCGTGCCGTTCCAGTTCGGCGGCGACGCGGACAACATCCTCTACCACGCCAACGAGGAACAGCAGCAGTGCTACCTGCTGCCGACCATCGCGGGCGAGCGGAAGTCGTGCTTCGCGATCACCGAGCCGGGCGCGGGATCGGACGCCAAGGCGATCCGCACCAGCGCCCGCAAGGACGGCACCGACTGGATCATCAACGGCGAGAAGACGTTCATCACCGGCGGCAACGAGGCTGACTTCGCGATGGTCTTCGCCGTCACCGACCCCGAGCGCGGCGCGAACGGCGGCGTGACCTGCTTCCTTGTCGACCGCGACATGGGCTGGAAGTCCGAGCCGATCGACACCATGGGTGAATGGGCGCCCGCCGCGCTGATCTTCGACAACGTCCGGGTGCCGGACTCGCAGATCCTCGGCGAGGTCGGCAACGGTTTCCAGCTCGCGATGCAGTGGATCGGCCGAGGCAGGTACCTGATCCCCGCCCGCGCGCTCGGCTCGTGCGAGCGGCTGCTTGAGATGGGCATCGACTACGCCAACACCCGCGAGACGTTCGGCAAACCGATCGCCGACCGGCAGGCGATCCAGTGGATGATCGCGGACTCGTCGGTGGAGATCGAGGCGCTGCGGTGGCTGGTGCTGCACGCGGCGTGGCTGGTCGACACCGACGGCGGGGTCGCATCGCGGCACGCGCAGTCGATCGCGAAGCTCTACGGCGCCACCAAGGCGAACGAGATCGTCGATCGCGTGTTGCAGATCCATGGTGGCATGGGCTACACCCGCGAGCTGCCGATCGAGCGTTGGTACCGCGAGTTGCGACTGGCCCGCATCTACGAGGGCACCGACGAGATCCAGCGCCGCACCATCGCGAACAACCTGCTGCGCGGCAAGGTCAAGCCGACCGGATCGCTCGGTTGAGGGGTCCGCATGACGAATGCGCACTTCACGACGTCGGACGGCGTGACGCTGGCGGTGACCGAGCGCGGCAGGGCTGACGCCGACGCCTGCGCGGTGCTGCTGCATGGCTGGACCGAGGCCGGTTCGGTGTGGGACGACGTCACCGCGCGGCTGGGGGACACGATGCGCGTGCTGGCGCTTGACCTGCGCGGACACGGCGACTCCGATCCCGCCCCGCGCGGCTCGGCCACGCTCGATCGACTCGCGGACGACGTCGTTGAGCTGATCGCCGCGCGGGTGCCGGAGAGCCGGATCGTGCTCGCGGGGCACTCCATGGGCGGAATGACGATGATGGCGCTGGCCGAGCGGTATCCGGACGTCGTCGAGCAACGGGTATCGGGGGCGGTGTTCGTGGCGACGTCGTCGGGGCAGATGCAGGACGTGATGTCGCGGATGCCCGCCCCGATCGCGGCGGCCGACCGGTGGCGGCGACGTCTCGCTCGTCGGAAATCGGGCGGGCGCACTGGGTCGGCGTCTGCCGGGACGAAGCCACCCGTCGCTACGAACTCCGCGACCACCGGCCCAGCGCCGAACCGCTCGCGATCCGCCGGGCGCGGCGCGCTGCCGGTGCCGAGCAAGCGGCTCTCGCGCGTCATCCTGCGCGCGGCCGTCTTCGGTGAGAGTCCGGACGCCGCGCACGTTCGCGCCGCCGTCGACCAGTGCGCGCGGGCGCACCGCGGCAGCGCGGCAGGGTTCAACCGGTCGATCATGACGCACGACAGGGCAGCGGCACTGGCCGCCTTCGCGGGCGTTCCGACCGCCGTGCTCGTCGGGGACAGGGATCGCCTCACGCCGTTGTCGCACGCCCACGCCATCGCGAACCAGTTGCCGAACGCGGAGTTCGTGCTGTTCGCAGGCGCGGGGCACATGCTGCCGTACGAGCGCCCGGACGGGGTCGCTACCGCGATCCGCACCGTTGCGGCTCAGGCAGCGGCACCGTAGTCACAGCGACACCGCACGCACGGGAAAGCGCGGCTACGGTGGCGGAGAACAACGGAGATCACTCGGGAAGGATGCTCATGCGCGCAGTGCGAATCACCTCGCTGGACGGGCCACGCGCCGTCGAGATCGCCGACGTCCCGGCGCCGACACCGGAGGACGACAAGGTCCTGATCGACGTCCACGCCGCTGGCGTCACCTTCCCCGACGTGCTGCAAACCAGAGGTCTGTATCAGATCAAGCCGCCGGTGCCGTTCACCCCGGGCTCTGAGGTCGGAGGTGTCGTGCGCGCCGCGCCGGAGGCGAGCGGCTTCACGCCGGGACAGCGCGTCGCGGCGTTCGTTGGCTTCGGTGGCTTTTGCGAGACTGTCGCCGCCGACCCGGCCGCCGTGTTTCCACTACCGGATCGGATGAGGTTCGTCCACGGTGCCGCCCTGCCGATGAATGTGCTCACCGCGCACTTCGCGCTGCGGCGGCGGGCCGCGCTGAGCGAGGGCGAGACGGTGCTGGTGCACGGTGCCGCGGGCGGTGTCGGCAGCGCGTCGATCCAGCTCGCGAAGGCCCTCGGTGCGCGGGTGATCGGTGTGGTCTCCACCGAAGCCAAGGCCGACCTCGCGCGGGCGGCGGGCGCGGACGACGTGGTGTTCGCTGACGGTTTCAAGGACGCGGTCGCCGAACTGACCGGCGGGCGCGGCGTCGACGTCGTGGTCGATCCGGTCGGCGGGGACCGGTTCACCGATTCGCTGCGCAGCCTCGCGCGGGAGGGGCGGATGCTCGTCATCGGCTTCACCGGCGGCGAGATCCCCACGGTGAAGGTCAACCGGCTGCTGCTGAACAACATCTCGGTCGTCGGCGTGGCCTGGGGCGAGTTCTTCCTGCACCGCATGGCGTACTTGCGCGAGCAGTGGGACGACCTGCTGCCGCTGCTCGAGGCCGGCAAGCTCGACCCGCACATCGGCGCGCGGTATCCGCTGGACAAGGCGGCCGACGCACTGGCGAGCATGGACGAGCGTACCGCCGTCGGCAAGATCGTCCTCGACGTCGTCAGCGAGTGAGTGCCGCTTAAGCACATCACGCCGCGTTCGCCTGACGCCAGCGCGCGTCTACCGCCGCAACGCCAGCGCCACTGTCAGCTCAAGCACCTGCCTCGGGTCCGACAGTGCCTCGCCGTAGTGCTCGCGTAGCTGGCCCATCCGGTAGCGCACGGTCTGGGGATGCACGAACAAGTCCTCCGCGACGGCGTCCCTGCGACCCTGGTGCAGTAGCCACGACCGCAACGTGTCGGTGAGCCGCGCTACCGTTGTCGGCGGGAGTTCACGCAGCGGTGCGAGTGCCCGTTCCCGCAGGTCGTCGTAGGCGTCGCTGTCCGCGTTGAGAACCAGCTCGACGAGGCAACGTTCGGTGTCGATCGGCTCTCCGGTGGCCGGTACGACCTCGACGGCTCGCACCGCACGGGCGAAGGATGCCTTGACGTCTCGCCACGGCCGGGCGGGGCCAACGACCGCGTGCATGCCCCGGAGGAGTTGCAGCAGGTGCGCCCTGGTCGTGTCCTGGTCGGCGGGCACGAGCAGCACGGTCATGGACTCGGTCGTCGGCGCGCTGGGCAGGTTTTCGGCGAGCAGCAGCGTCGCGGGGTCGAGCGGCTGCCGCACCGCGTGGGCCCGTGCTTCGGCCACCAGGACGGCGACCAGCATGGTCGGCGGGGTCCAGTCCGCCCGCTCGGCGTCGGCGAGCAGAACGTCGTCGGTTGCGCCGTCGAGCAGGCTCCTGCCGAGCCGTTCTAGCTGGCGCTGCCGTGCCCTGTCCTGCATGGCCAGCGCGTCGGCGTGGCCTGCCGCGCTGGTCGCGGACAGTTCGTCGATGAAGGCGAAGACCAGCTCGGCGAACTTGGCCATGGTGTCGGCGTGCAGTCCCAAGTCGACAGCGACCGCTGACCAGCCGCGCCAGGCGACCCGTGCCCCGACGCGGTAGGCGGCGAGCAGTGCCTCCATGCTCCTGCCGTTGGCGGCTTCACCCCTGCCGAGTGCGAAGGCCGCGTCGGCGCCCGCACCGAGGTCTGCCACCTGTGATGCCGTGCCGCCCGCCAGTTCGAGGAAGTTGTCAAGGGTGGTTTGCACGGCGTGCCGGATGTTGGCGCCTCTGCGGCCGGTGAGCGCGCCAGCGTAGCTGGGAACCTCGGCCATGATGGCCGCGACGACGTCGTCCGCGACGGCGGGTAGTCGTTCACGCAGGGCGGTGATGGTGGTGGCGTCGATGTCCAGGTCAGCGGCGTCCTGGATGGCGCGGCTGGCGACGGACTCATTCCGGTCTCGCATGGACTGTTCCTCGCGAACAATATTGTGTTACGGATTCACATCGACAGGTCAGGACTTTACGCACAATAAAAGAACATGCTAGATCCATGGCGGTATTGACAGGTCCTACGCGCGGCGCGTTCGCGTCCTTGCGCGCGAGGGCGGCGAGAATCGCGGAATTCGTCACGACCCCGGTGTTGCCGTCGGACTACCTGGACATGATCAGCCCGCTGCGAGCGTCGGCCGATCTGCGGGGCAGGATCGAGGAGATCCACCCCGAGACCTCCGATGCCGTGACGCTGGTCATCCGGCCAGGCGGGGGCTGGCGCGGCCACGTTCCTGGGCAGTACGTGCGGATCGGCGTCGACGTCGACGGCGTGCGGCAGTGGCGGGCGTACTCGCTCACGTCGCGGGCCGACAGCACCGACGGCAGGATTTCGGTCACGGTCAAGGCCATGCCCGACGGCGTGGTCAGCAACTACCTGGTTCGCCGTGCTCGTCCTGACACGCTGATCCAGCTCGACCAGGCGAAGGGCGACTTCACCCTGCCCTCCCCTCGGCCGGGCAAGGCGTTGTTCCTGACGGCTGGCAGCGGCATCACCCCGGTCATGGGCATGCTGCGCAACGCCGTCACCGAGCTGGACGACGTCGTCGTGGTGCATTCCGCGCCGCGGTCGAGCGACGTGATCTTCGGGGGTGAGCTGCGGCAGCTGGCCGCGACCCGCCAGATCCGCCTGGTCGAACGGCACACCGACGTCGAGGGCATGCTCGATCTCGCCGAGCTGGACGGCATCGTCGCGGACTGGGCTGAGCGCGAGACCTGGGCGTGTGGGCCTACCGGCCTGCTCGACGCGGCGGAACAGCGCTGGTCGGATGCTGGCGTCGTCGACCAGCTGCACACCGAGCGGTTCCGCCCGAGCGTCATTGTCACCGGCGAGGGCGGCCAGGTGACCTTCAGCAAGACCGACACCACCGTCGACGCCGACGGTGCCACTCCGCTGCTCGACACTGGCGAGCGCGCGGGGGTACTGATGCCGTCCGGCTGCCGGATGGGGATCTGCTTCGGCTGCGTCGCGCCGCTGCGCGACGGCGCGGTGCGCGACCTGCGCAACGGCGAGATCACCATGGCGGCGCCCGGCGACGGCGTCCTCATCCAGACCTGCGTGTCCGCCGCGGCGGGCACCTGCGACATCGAACTCTAGGAGATACACAGATGACCGCTGTAATCAGCGAGCGCCCCGATGTTCGTCCCGTGGCCGATCCCGCCGATCCCACGGCGCACCTGAGCGACGCCGACATCGAGAACATCGGTAAGGAGCTCGACGCGCTGCGCGAGCAGGTTATCGCCAGCAGGGGAGAGCGTGACGCGGCCTATATCCGCCGCGTCATCGAGGCCCAGCGCAAGCTCGAACTCGGCAGCCGTGCGGTGCTGCTGTTCTCACTGTTCCCGCCCGCCTGGCTGGCGGGCACGGCTGGGCTGTCGATCGCCAAGATTCTGGAAAACATGGAGATCGGGCACAACATCATGCACGGCCAGTGGGACTGGATGCGTGATCCGAAGATCCACTCGACCACCTGGGAGTGGGACAACGTCTCGCCGTCGGATCAGTGGAAGCACTCGCACAACCAGATCCACCACACCTACACGAACGTGATCGGCAAGGACAACGATCTCGGCTACGGCATCATGCGGGTCTCGTCCGACCAGAAGTGGTACCCGTTCTACCTGGGCCAGCCGTTGTGGAACTTCGTCAACGCCTGCTTCTTCGAGTTTGGCATCGCGGCCTATGACCTTGAGCTGGGCAAGAACCTGCAAGCAGGGCGGCGCGACGACCCCGACTTCCGCAGGCGAGCCAAGCAGGTGCTGCGCAAGATCCGGCGGCAGGCCACCAAGGACTACGTGGTGCACCCGCTGCTGTCCGGGCCGTCCGCGCTGCACACCCTCACGGCCAACTTCACCGCGAACCTCGTCCGGAACCTGTGGACCCACTCGGTGATCATGTGCGGTCACTTCCCTTACGGTGTGGACACTTTCGAGCGGTCGTCCATCGTCGGGGAGACGCGTGGCCAGTGGTATCTGCGGCAGATGCTCGGCTCGGCCAACATCTCCGGCAGTCCGTTCATGCACCTGATGACCGGCAACCTCTCGCACCAGATCGAGCACCACCTGTTCCCCGACCTGCCGAGCAACCGGTATGGGGAGATCGCCCCGAAGGTGCGTGACCTGTTCGAGCGGTACCAGCTCAACTACGTCACGGGACCGTTGCCGAAGCAGGTCGCGTCGGCGTGGCGGAAGATCTTCCTGCTGTCGCTGCCGAACAACGCCGTCGAACAGGTCGAGCGCGCGATCGACGGCTTCCCTCCCGCGAAGCTGCTGCGAGGGCTATTCAACCGCGTCCGCCCAGCGTAGCGCGCGGCGTTCGAACGGCGTCGGCGCCGACGCTGGCCCTCCTACCTGCCCCCTCGCGATCTTGAGGCGTTGTGGTCGTTCGGACGACCACAACGCCTCAAGATCGCCGCTATGTCGGCGTCGTCTGCTCCGGTACCGGCGTGTCAAGCCGCGATACCAGTGCCGTCAGGAACGGCGCAGTCCGGTGATCTGCAGTTCCGCGAACACCGTCGTGACGACGGCCAGCGCTAGTGCGGTCACCACTCCGAGCGTGGTCAGCGAGAGCATGCCCGCGATGACGACGATGACGCTGACCACGGTCCAAAGCAGGTTCGCGCCCGCGACGGCACCCGCCGCGCCGCGGTTGATCGTGCGCCGGGTGCCGATCGCCAACACCGTGGCGCCATAGGCGAGGAAGAACAGACCGACGCCCAGCACGAACGCCGCACTCGGGCCGAGCACCGTGTCGAGCACCCCCGACAGCGCAGCGAGCAGCACACCGGTGAGTCCGGTCGCGACACCGTCGAGGACGAGACTCGTGCGCAGCAGACGTCCGGTGGCCGGGGTGGTCAGGTCAGTGGTTGCGGTGGTCATGGTGGATTCCCTTCCGTTGTGGATCGGACGTTGCCGACGCTAGGAAGGGCGGCACTGCCACGGCGACGAAACGGACTGCGAAGTCCTGCCAACCACTGCCACCGCTGAGAAACCGCAGGTCAGGTGACGCGACGAGCAGGCAGCCACGCGGCAGTCGCAGGCGAGGGCGCTGACGGCACGCGCCGTCAGCCACGCACCGACGTGGCGCGCAAATCAGCGGCCACCAGCCGCGCCGCGGCGGATTGCCAGTTGTGCAGCGTCCGCTCTGGCACCTGGTCGGCGAACCACGTCAGCGCCTGCCGGGACGTCGCATCGAGTTCGGTCACCTTGGTCCGCATGCTGTACGGCCGGATCCCGACGACGTAGTAGAAGTACAGGGCGTTGTAGTACCGCCACTCCTCGCTGGTGCCGAACTCGCGCCCGTCCGGTTTGAGCCTGCGGATCGCGTCGAGCAGCACGGCCTTGAGTTCCTTGGCGCGTTCCAACGGGGTGTCTGGCGCGCCGCGTTCCGTGAGCCGCTTGTCGATCTCCGGCAGTTCGGTCAGCGGGCTGGACACCAGCTTGCCGAGGTCGCCGTAATGCGAGAGGGCCCTGCGGGTAAGTCGGGCGAACTCGGCCTCGTCGATATCGGCGAGCGCGGAGTTCGCCTTGCGCGGCAACGCGTCGGCGACCTCGCGCAGCTCGGCGCGAGCCTGCCGCACCGGAACGGCCAGCGCGGCCCGGTCGGCCAGGGAGTGGAGCGGACTCGTCAGCACATGCAGGGCTATCGCACCCGCGACGACGCCGTACAACAGCGCGGTCAGCGCAGGATCAGGCCCAACGACCGCGATGACCACCGCGACTTGCCCGCCGAACAGTGCGGTGGCCAGCCCGGACAGGGCCGCCGAGCGCAGCATGTCGCCGCGCAGCGACTCGCCGGCGTCGAAGGCGTCGAACACCGCGACGCAGCCGCCGAGCAGCATCAAGTCGAGCCCGATGGATGCCAGCGTCAGTTCCCTGGGCAGCAACCCGGTCCCGAGCAGCACCAACCCGGCCGCGAGAGCGACGAGCAGCCCGCAGACGACGGCGAGACCCACGGTGTTCCCGGACTCGCCACGCTCACGCGCGGCGCGGTTGTCCCGCAGCAGCCGCGCCAGCACAACCGCCCACAACACGGCGGGCAGCCACACCAACACTTCGGCGACCGCACCGGTCCACGGCAGGTCGTCGAGCGCGATGGCGGCCCCATAACTCAGTAGTCCGCCGCCGGCCAGCACGAGCACCGGGTTCGTCCGGTCGCGCGCGAGCAGGTACAAGCCGAGCCACCAGGCGACGGCGAAGGTCAGCACGGACACCACGATGGGCAGGTTACGCGGCTCGCGGTGCGTCTGGGGCGCTCCCGCCGCGAGCGGAACCGGCGACGGGGCAGAGCTGCCAGCGGGCGAGGCCCCGCGACCACGTCAGTTCCATATGTGCCGCCGTCGCCCCCACAACGCCACGATGCCGATCACCCCCGCGATCGGCAGCAGGACAACGCCGGGCAGCTGATATCGCCAGGAGAACTCGAACGCTGCCGAGGCGAACAGGATTGTCACCGCCATGCCGACGGACAGCAACGCCGCGGAGCGGAGTCCGCTGGTGCGGGCGCGTCCGGCGCCGAGCATCGCGGCGATGGCGAGCACCCCGAACGCGGCGAGTAGCGGACCGGGCGTGTAGCCGACGCTGAGTTGGTACGAGCGCAGGAACGACCCGATCGCGGGAATGTCGGATGGCGCCTCACCGCTGTACTGGCGGGAGTACGCCACCGTGATGTCCTTGTGGTTGTAGTACTGGTACTCGCGCTGGAAATGCCATCGCGCCACGCTGACGTCGTTGGGCGCGTCGGTGCGTTCCGGCCGGAACCCCTTCAGGAAGTCGACGATGACGGCGCCGAGGACGTCGAGCGGCTGCGACGTGAGCACGTGCACCCCGAACTCGTGCTGCACCCGGGGGATGTTGGTGCCTGACGGGAAGCTGTCCACCCATTCCTCATCGGCACCTCGGTGCGCGTAATAGTCCGGCTCCCGGTGCCCGATCGGCTCGGCGGGGCAGGCGAGCCGCAGGATCGGGCCGAGGTCCAACTCGTCGCAGTCCGCCACGACGGCGGCCCTGCTGTAGAGCACGTTGGCCGAGGTGTTGCTCAGCCCGACCTTGCCGGTCTGGGTGTAGAAGTACCCGGCATACGAGCCGATGACGACCGCGAACAGCACGAGGAACGCACCGGTGCGTTGCGCGATCAGCCGCAGCGCGTCCCGGTCACGCCAGGCGCGCCACGCCCCGCCCGCGATGAGCAGGTACATCACCGCGGGCACGACGAGCGAGATCGCGACCATCCTGATCGCCACCGCGATACCCAGCACCAGCCCGGCAAGCGCGGCCCGGCGCGGGTTCGGCGCGCCGCTGGTGGACCTCGTGCCGAGCAGTAGCCACAGCATCCCGACCAGCGCGACCAGCAGCCAGATGTCCGACATGATCATCTGCTCGATCTGCACGATGTAGGCGTCGAGCAGCACCGGGGCCGCCGCGATCGCGGCCAACCACGACGGCGCGCGTAGCCGCAGCGCCAGCGCATACAGGCCAACCGCACAGCCGAGACCAGCGACGTGCTGCACCGCCGACACGACGTCGAGCCCGCCCACCGACAGCAACGGCTCGAGCACGAGCAGGTCGTACCCAATCGGGTGCAAGCCAGCCGGGTTGTGCACCCCAAGGTTGTCGAGATAGCGGAACGAGTCGAAGTACAACAGCGCTGGCTGGTAGGCCAGCCATGCCAGAACGCGCAGCGCGGCACCCCCGGCAAGCACAATGGCGAACAGCCAGTGCTTGGCGAGGATGCCGCGCACGCGACGTTCCTGCGATCCGGACACGAGCCCGGCGTCGTGGGTTGCTATTCCTTGATCCGTTTCCACTGCACCTTCGGATACATCTTCTCGATTTCGACCCGGTGCTTGTTGGCCTCGACGATGCCGAACATCGACTCGATCAACGTATCCGACAGCAGGTGCGGCTTCAGCCCGAGTTCCTCGAGGCCGGTGTGGGTGACGTTGTAGTAGTGCTCGGCCTGCTCGACCCTCGGGTTCTCCAGGTGGTCGATCTGGACGGGGCCGGGGAATGCCTCCGCGATGGTCTCCGCGATCTCGTGCACCGACTTGCTCTCGGTCATCTGGTTGAACACCCGGAACTCGCCACGCTCAGCCGGGTTCTCCACCGCGAGCCGAATGCACTCGACTGTGTCACGGATGTCGATAATGCCCCTGGTCTGTCCGCCGCTGCCGTAGATCGTCAGTGGCTGGCCGAGCACCGCCTGGATGACGAACCGGTTGAGCACCGTGCCGAAGACGTCGTCGTAGTCGAACCGGGTGACGAGTCGCTCGTCGAGCATGGTCTGGTCGGTTTGCTGGCCGTAGACGACGCCTTGGTTGAGATCCGTGGCCCGCAGGCCCCAGATGCGGCAGGTGAACTCGATGTTGTGGGAGTCGTGCACCTTGGACAGGTGGTAGAACGAGCCCGGCTTCTTCGGGAAGAGCACGCGGTCCTTGCGGCCCTTGTGCTCGACCTCGAGCCAACCTTCCTCGATGTCGATGTTGGGCGTGCCGTACTCACCCATGGTGCCGAGCTTGACCAGGTGAATGTCCGGGTTGATCTCGGCGATGGCGAACAGCAGGTTCAGGTTGCCGATGACGTTGTTGTGCTGGGTATAGACGGCGTGCTCGCGGTCGATCATCGAGTATGGCGCCGCGCGTTGCTCGGCGAAATGCACGACCGCGTCGGGGCGGAACTCTCGCAGTGTGCGGTAGACGAAGTCGGCGTCGAGCAGGTCACCGATGTAGCAGTCGATGCGCTTACCTGAGACCTCCTCCCACGCCTTGATTCGCGTCTCGATGGTCTCGATCGGGGCAAGGCTGTCGACCCCGAGTTCCTCGTCGTAGTTCCGCCGGACGAGGTTGTCGAGGACGCCGACGTCGTGACCACGGTCGGACAGGTGTAGTGCCGTTGGCCAGCCGAGGTAGCCGTCTCCGCCTAGGACTAGGACTCGCAAAATTGCTCCACTCCCCGAAAGATCGCGTGGCGCCTACGGCAGCCCGTGCAGTCCTGCCGACGTTAGCCATGGCACCGTTGAGGTAGCCCGATGCTATCGATTTTCGGCCGCCGATGTTAATGACTTCGCCGACCGATGGGAAGAACGGGGCACGGGCGCCGATCACCATGGCGTGACCTGGTCAAAAGAATAAGTAAAGGAGATGTATAGCGTGGCGGAAGAATCTGGCGCCTTCAGTAATGCCACCGGGCGGTCCGTCGAGGAATCCGGCGCCTATCAGCCGCGTTACCGCCGCTACCAGTTCGATTTGATCTCTGAGCACTGCGGGCCGTCCGTGCTCGAGATCGGCGCTGGCCTCGGTGAGTTCGCGGAGCAGTTCACCGGCCTCGACCGGCTTGTCGTCACCGATGTCGATCCCGAGGCCGTCGAGGTGATGGGGCGCAAGTTCGCCGACCGTCCCGAGGTGGAGGCCCGACAGTTCGATGTGGACACCACACCGGACATCGGCAAGCCGGTATCGTCCGTCGTCGCGATCAACGTCCTGGAACACATCGAGGATGACGCGGGTGCGCTGCGCTCGCTTGCCATGGTCGTCGAGCCGGGCGGCAGCATCGTGCTCTGGGTGCCGGGTTATCAACAGCTTTATGGCGAGTTTGACCGCAAGGTCGGCCACGTGCGGCGCTACACTCCGTCCACGCTCGCCGCGGCCGTCGGGCGCGCCGGACTCGATCTGGAGCTCGTCAAGCCGGTGAACCTGCTCGGTGGGATCGTGTGGTGGCTGGCCGTGCGCAAGGGTGGCAGTGGCGCGCCCAACCCGAAACTGGTAGCCATCTATGATCGGTTCGTCGTGCCCGTGACGCGGGTACTGGAACGGTGGGTCCGGGTACCGTTCGGCCAGTCGGTGCTGTGCGTGGCGCGCGTCCCGCGGACCAAGGAAACCCCTGGCGGATGAGGCGATGACGAAGTTGGCACTGACGGCGCGTCGGAAGCGGCGGTTCCTGCTGTGGGGCCGCTATACCGGTGCGTCGGTCATCGCGGCCGTGATCAGCGAGGCCGCGATCCTCACGGCGTACGGGCTCGGTGCCGCGGCCATGGTGGCCGGCGTGATCGCGTTCGTCGCGGGCGCGATCCCGAACTACCTGCTGAACCGGTATTGGGCGTGGCAGCAGCGCGGCCGCGCGGACCGCAAGCGCGAGACGCTGCCCTACGTCGTCATCGTGATCGTCACCGCGGTGACCGCCATCGGCGTCACCACGCTGGCCGACAGTTGGGCGCAGGCGCACATCGCCTCACATAGCTGGCGCACCATCCTCGTCGGCGCGGTCTACCTCGCGACGTACGGGTTTATGTTCATCGTGAAGTTCGTGCTGTTCGATCGGCTCATCTTCGCGAACCGCGGCGCACGTACTCCCGGCCCCACGTCCCAAGCATGACCCTGGCGTAGTTCAGGCCGTAGCGCAGGCTCTTGCCTTTCTTGCTCGCGCCGCTGTTGCGCAGCCGCATGCTCATCGGCAGTTCCCGCAGTCTCGCACCGCGCGCCAGCACGCCGAGCAACAGTTCGGACGCCTGGTATTGCGGCTCGGTCAGCGTCACCGAGCAGGCCAGCTCGGCGCGCATCGCGCGGAACCCGAACGAGGTGTCGGTAATCTTCCGCAGCGTCAGCAGCGACGCCAGCCACGCGAACACCCGCACGCCGACCCAGCGCACCCGGTTGTCGGACTCCTCGTGGCCGAGCCTGCGCGAGCCGGTCACGAAGTCCGCCTGGTCGTCGACCAGCGGGCCGACCAGGGTGTCCATCTCGGCGTTGTCGTACTGACCGTCGGCGTCGGTGGTGACGATGTAGCGCGCGCCGCACGCGGCCGCGAGGTGGTAGCCGAGCCGCAGCGCGGCGCCCTGGCCACGGTTGGTGTCGGCCACGCAGGTATAGGCGCCCTGTTCGCGGGCTACCTCGGCGGTCTCGTCGGTGGCGCCGTCCACCACGACAAGGACGTCGACGTCCATCCCTCGGCACTTCTTCGGCATGTCGGCGAGCACCGGGCCGAGGCCATCCTGCTCGTTGAACGCGGCGATCACCACGACCAGGTCGGACAGCCGAGGGCGCTGGTAGCGGCTGTGGAACTCCGCGAAAGCGCGCGCGTCGACGTCATCCGGGTACGGTGCGAGGCCCCTGCGCGCCTCGCGGGCGCCCGGCCGCTCGCTCTCGGCCTCTGTCGTGATGGTCACGCCTTTCCCTCCGCCGCTGCCACCGACTCCCGAAAGTACTCCCACGTGCTCGCCAGGCCGTCGACCAGGCCGACAGACGGCCGGTAGCCGATGGTCTCCGCACTTCTGCTGACGTCGACGATCACGGCGGGCATCTCGCCGCTTGGCGCCGCCACATGCTCGGTGGGTACCGGACGTCCGGTCGCTTGCCTGACCGCCTCGATCATGTCCAGCACCGACACCGACCTGCCCGCGCCGACGATCGCCCGTCCGGTGTAGCCGCTGTCCCATGCGGACAGGATTGCCCGGACAACGTCGTCGATATGCACCAGATCGCGTTTCTGCTGGCCGTCGCCGTAGACCTTGACGCCCGAGCCGGACAACGCCGCCCGCATCATCCTCGGCACGAAGCTGTCCTTGTGCCCCATGCCCGGCCCGTAGACGTTGGTGAACCGCAGCGCGCAGGTCGTCATCCCGTAGGCGCCCGCGTACCCCGACAGCAGCATCTCGCACGCCGCCTTGGTCGCGCCGTACGGCGTCAGCGGACGCAGCGGGAGGTCGTCGGTGATGGTGCCGGTGCCGATGTCGCCAACCACGGCGTTGGTCGAGGCGAGCAGGAACGTCTCGACGCCGCGCTGCCTGGCGAGTTCCAGCAGTTCCTGGGTGACGGCGACGTTGTCGGTGTAGGTCTGCACCGGCCGGTCGACGGACTTGAGCACCGAGGTCAGCGCGGCGAGGTGCACGATCCCGACGGTGTCGTCGCCCAGCGCCGCGTCGCGAACGTCGGGGTCAGCGAGGTCGCCGTGAATGTAGCGGACACCGTCGAGCGGTTTGACCGCCTGCTCACGGTCCGCGACGGTGACGGGAATGCCTCGCTCGCGGAACGCGGCGACGGTGGCCCGGCCGATGAAGCCACAACCCCCGGTGACAAGCACACGTTCCTGCTGTCGCGCTCGCGTGGTCTGCGCTGTCATGGCGGTCAACCTACACCGCATCGTGAATTGGCCCGCCGATGGTGCCGTTCGCGGGCAACCTGAGCTTTCCGGAGTCGAGCGATCACGCTACGTTTATGGTGTCGGTAGATACCAATCCGACCGACAGTAGGCCGAGCTGGCAGCGAAGCGAGTGTGCCAGCCGACTTACTCTCGGTCTTCTTGGTATTCCCGGCCGCCCATTCATCCCGCTGACGAGGAGTACGCCCTATGGCCGGTGTCGAGGAGATCCGCGCGGGCATCGCGCTCGCCAACGAGAAGGCATCCGCCAGTATCGCCGCACTGCAACAGGCTGCCCAGTCGCTGGAGGAAGCCCAGCAGTCGCTCGCGGAAGCCACATCGGGCTCCTCCCAGGACGAGGTGAACCAGGCGCACGGCCTGCTCGCCGAGGCACTACAGAGCATCACCGGGACACAGAGCACGATTCAGGCGTGCATGTCCTCGGCGGACGCCTACTCCGCGCGGCTGTAGCGCCGATGTCGCTCGACGGCCTTCATCATGCCCTCGCCGCCGTCCACTCAGGGCTCGGCGACGCCAGCGCTCAGCTCACCAGCGCCACTCGGCTGCTTGAGCAGGCCCGCCGTGCGATGCGGGACGCCCAGCTAGCCCACTCGGACAGCGAGCCGTGGCTGCCGAAGCAGCTCGACGCCGCGCTGGACGAGCTGGACCGGCAGCGCGGCAGTATCGCCGACGCCGGTGACCTGCTGGACGCTTACCAGGCGAGGTTGTGATCGCGTGATCGGCAAAAAGGCACGGCAGCAGCGCGGCAGGGTGCTCGCCGCCCTGGACGAGTTGCGCACGCGGATTGGCTTCGTGATGGGCGCGGCGCGCAACGCGCGTGCGGACGCGGAGTTCGAACTGGCGACGCTTGAGCTGGAACGGGCGATCGTCACCGAGGGGTGCGATCGCGCACGATGTGACCCGTCGCTGGCGCCTCGACCAGGAGATCCGGTGTCCACCGCCGTGTGGCAGCGGCTGGACCAGGTGCGCGTCGCGTTCGGGCAGGAATGGGCGGACGGGCCCGCGCGGCTGCGGTCGCTGGTCGCCGCCAGCGCACCAGGCGCCGCGGGGCAGCCGCCGGGGCGCTGGCTCGGCAGGGTCGGCACCAATAAGGGCCTCACCGCACCAGGGCTGTGGCGCATCGGCGCCTGCACGGTCGGCACCGCTGACGACGCCGAGGAATTCGACGTCGCGGTGCCGCTGCTTGACGAGTCGCACCTGTCGATCACGTCAGCGCCTGGCACCCGGCATGCGGTGGACGCGCTGGTCGAGTCATTGCTGATGCGGGTGCTGAGCACGTTCGAGCCGGGCGCGGTGCGGGTGCACCTGTGGGACATCGGGCAGCTCACCGCCGTGCTGCCGAACTTCTACGCGCTGAGTAGGACCAGCGCGGTCACCGTGCACGACCCGACACGGCTTGCCGACCTGCTCGACGAGTTCTCCGGCCATATTCGGCGGATTCACGCCGACGCGCTGCAGGGCGGGCACCCGTCGCTGCGAGCGATGCGGGAGGCGAAGGGCACGCGCATCGAGCCGTGGCGAATCGCGGTGCTCTACGGCAACGGTGAGGAGCTTGAGCCGGAGCAGCGCCGCGACCTGAAACGCATCGCGAGCGGGGCGCTGGATGCTGGGATCTCGCTGATCGTGGTGGACGTGCCGACCGTGCTCGGCGGATCGGTGGAGACCATTCGGCTGCGCGACGAGCACACCGCCGTCTGCAGCATGACCGGCGGCGACCTCGTGGTGGACCTGGACCCGCCGCTGCCAGGCGCGCAGGTCAGCGCGGCATCCGGGGCGATCGCGCGGGCGTTGGTGGCGAAGCAGGGCGGCCCGCGCGGCTTCACCGATCTGGTGCCGGCCGAGCTTGGGCGGGAACGTTCCACCGATGAGCTGCGCACCCCGGTCGGGTTCGACGAGGGCGACCCAGTCGAGGTCGTCATCGGGGATGCCACGCCACACGCGCTCATCGGTGGTCCGAGTGGATCGGGGAAGACGAACTTCCTCTACGCGTTGCTCGGTGGGCTCGCCGCACGGTACTCGCCGGACGAGCTGGCGCTGTACCTGCTCGATTTCAAGGAAGGTGTGTCGTTCGCTGGCCTCGCGCCTGGCCGCAAGGACGAGAGCTGGCTGCCGCACGCCCGGCTGATCGGCGTCAATGTCAACACCGACCGGGAGTTTGGGCTGGCGCTGCTGCGGTTCCTTGCCGACGAACTCCGTCGCCGCTCGGCCGCCGCGAAGGAGCATGAGGTCACCACACTCGCCGAGTTGCGCGAGGCCGATCCGAACGGCACGTGGCCGCGCATCGTCGCGGTGATCGACGAGTTCCAGTACCTGTTCGCAGGACGTGACACCGTGACGGCGCTGGCGACGTCGTTGCTGGAGGACATCGCTCGCAGGGGACGGTCGCAGGGGATCCACCTGATCCTGGCCAGTCAGGACGTCGCCGGTATCGAGGCGTTCTGGGGAAAGCCGGCCGTGTTCGAGCAGTGCACGCTGCGGATAGCGATGCCCAAGGCGCGGCGGGTGCTCACCGAGACGAACCGGGCCGCTGTGACCGCACCGCGCTGGCACGCCGTGGTCAACCACGACTCCGGCGTCGCCCACGGCAACCGGGTCGCGCACATCCCGGACGCCAGCTCGCCAGGGGTGTTCGCGCGATTGCAGCGGTCGTTGTGGGAGCGCTACGCCAGCGGGCACGGCAGCCCCCGGCTATTCGACGGTGCCGTCGCCCCTGTGCTGTCCGACAGCGTCGCGTACGCCGAGCTGGCCAAGGGAGGGCAGCCGCGTGCGCTGGTCGGTCAGGCGATCGCGGTCTCCGACATCGCTTTCGGCGTCGAGCTGCCCCGTGCGCCAGGACGCAACCTCGCGGTGCTGGGCGCCGCGCAGCGACCCGCGATGTCCATTCTGGACTCGGCGGCGCGCTCGCTCGCGCGGCAGTTCCACGAGGGCGAGGTCGAGTTCGTCGCGTGTTGCCTTGTCGACTCATGCGCGCCCGCCGTGGCGCGGCTGACGGACCAGTTGCAGCGGGAGGGGCACAAGGCCGAGCTGCTTCCCTGCGATGAGCTGGGGGAGCGGCTGGCCGCCGTACAGGCCGCGATGAGTGAGGATGGCGCCCGCAGGATCGTGCTGCTCTACGGTGTCGATGCCGCGCTGCCCACGCTGGAACGGAAGGAGCCTGGCAAGCAGAGCGGGCTCGACGTGCTGCGTGCGGTGCTCAAGCAGGGGCCATCGCACGGGGTGCACGTGTTCGGTTGGTGGCGTTCGGTGGCGCGGCTGAAGGACACCCTCGGCTTCGGCGGCACCGAGGACATCGGCGCGTTGGCAGCACTCGACGTGCAGGGCAGCGATCTCGGGCCATTCTGCGCGGGTCAGGTGGTGCACTGGTCACCACGGCCGGGCAGGGCGCTGTTCTTCGATCGCACCACGCATAGCTCGCCGGAGGTCATGATCCCGTACGCGGTGGCTGAGGAGGAGTCGTGACAGCGAAGTGGTCGGCAGCGGCGTCGGCGGCTGAGGTCTCGCCCGCGATGCGCTACAAGGAGATCGCTGGTCTCGCGCGGAAGGCCACTGTGGACCTGCAAGCGTGGGAGCGGTCGCGCATGGCCGAACTCGAGTCGGCGACGGTGGCGGCCCGCGAGGAGATCGAGGCCGCCACCGAGCGCGAGCAACGGGCGATGTCCCAGGCGCAGCGGTGGTGGCGAATGGCGCTCGACAACGTGGCTCGGTTGTCGTGGGTGAACGTTGGCCCCGAACCGGAACCGATCGACTCCGCCCGCGCCTCGCAACTCAGCCGCTACACCGAGGACGTCCGCTCCGGCTACCAGGAACTGACCCAGGCGGTTCTGGACCTAGGCTGGCGCGCTCGCTAGCGCCGCGTCGGACTAGCGTCGATTCAGGCGGCGTGCCGCTCAGCCGGCGTCTCCGCGTCGCGGGACCGGCGGATGCCGAGCACGAACGCCGCGATCGCGGCCACGATCGCCGAGCTGATGATGACCTTCTTGCCGTGTGACGTCACCGGAGAATCTCCTTGATCCAGTTGCATTGTGACCTGCGGGGACATCCGGTTATCGGTGGCAGCGACAGGCGGACTTGACCCGCGGTCACCCGAGTTCCCACGAACGTGTCATGCGGCAGCTGTTCTGGCTTGCCGCATACGATGCCGAGTCATGACCTCAGTGCGGTATCTGCTCTCGCTCGACGCCTATCGCGTGACCGGTAATCAGCCGTCCGCGCGCTGGCTTGACGAACACTGCCTCGCGCGCGTCACTGGCACCGCCGACGCGGTGCTCGACGTGGCCAACGAGACCTGCCGTGACGTCGAGGGTGATGTCGTGCTGCTTGAGTCGCGGCAGTCCAGTGGGCCGCACGAGTCACCCGCGCACGACGCCATCGCGTGCGAGGAGTTCGTTGCCGTGCGCTATGCGCGCCGGGACATCGATGGCACGTTCCTGCGATTCGACCAGCGACCGCCGCTGGCTGCGCGGCACGACCTCGTGCCGCATCCAGAGGGTGGCTGGTACCGCAGGACGTGGGTCAGTGACCACATGGTCGACACCCAGCGTGGCAGGCGGGATGCGGCCAGCGCGATCCACTATCTGCTGCCCGATGGTCAGGACTCACGCTGGCATGTTGTCGCGTCCGACGAGATGTGGCTGTGGCATGGTCCTGGCCTGCTTGAGCTGTGGCTGGAACCCGAGCCGGAGTCCCGGCTGCTCGGCGGCCCTGAGTGGCAGAACGCCGAACAGCAAGTCGTCGTCCCGGCTGGCACGTGGCAGCGGGCGCACGCGCGTGGCGACGTGCTGGTCAGCTGTGTGGTGTGCCCCGGCTTCGACTTCGCGGACTTCGAGCTACGGGATCAGTGACGTCGGCGCGGTGCGCGAGACGACGACTGGTGCCGTGAGCCGCCACCGCGCCGTGACTGGTGTCCGGACGAAGACCGTCCCGACGAAGACCGTCCCGACGAAGACCGGGACGAGGGCGACCGGGGTTCCGGCGGCTCAGTGGGCGCGAGGTGCGCAGGGGGAGCGGTGAACGGCATGTGGAGCTCGTCGGCCCCTGGGGCTCCCGCCGCGTTGAGCTGGTCGTAATCGACCTGATCGTCTGGTTTGCTGTGGCTGAACGACACGGTCGGCACCTCAGCTGTGCTGGGGCCGGACTGAGTTGTGTCGTGCGATGTTGTCATAGACCATCCTCATAATGCTGCGCCGCGCACCCGCCCGAATGAGCGGGTGCGCGGCGCAGTGTTGCTTGAAGCAGGCGACTATCAGAGAGCCCTGACGCGGCTGGCCTGCGGGCCCTTGGCGCCCTGGGTCAGCTCGAATTCGACCTGCTGGTTCTCTTCGAGGCTCCGGAAGCCGGATCCATCAATCTCGGAGTAGTGAACGAAGACGTCCGGTCCATCCTCCCGCGCGATGAAGCCGAAGCCTTTTTCCGAGTTGAACCACTTCACGGTTCCCTGTGTCATAACTCTCCTTGTTAGGGATTTTCGCAGACCACACCGTGTGGCCTGGTCGGTCCGGTAAACCAGACGGCGACTGCCCTACTAGGAGAACAGCGACGCCCGCACCTAAGAGTTCTGCGCGAGCGTGCCTCAGACACGAACACTTCAAAACTGCGACCACACTAAGCGTACTACGAGGCGTGCCTTCGTGTCGCTCCGCCGTTGCAGCGAACGGTGCGCATTGTGATTTCTTCCCACGAAAGTGCGACTCGCGGGGCGGAAAGGTGCAACTCGCGCCGAGGAAGGTGCGACTCGCGCCGAGGAAGGTGCGACTCGCGGGCAGCGGCCAAGCCGCTGTCGCTCATGCGCCCGCGAAGGCCGCGTCGACCTCGTCGCGGGTGGGTGGGTCGGCGCCGTGCTTGCCGCACGCGAGGCCGGCGACCATGGCCGCGTAGTCCAGGGCGCTGCTGATGTCGTCGTCGGTCAACCGCGGCAGCGCACGCTGGGTGAGCAGGTCATGCTCGGCGAGCCAGTGCAGCAGCCCCGCGCTGAAGGCGTCGCCCGCGCCGACGGTGTCCCCGACGTCGACGACCGTCGCCGGCCGCGTGATGGTCCTGCCGGCCGCGATCGCCGTCGCGCCGGAACCGCCCTTGGTGAGCACGGCCAGCGTGACGCCGAGTTCGGCGTGCCAGTGGGACAGGATTCGCTCCGGGTCATCGCCGGGGTAGGCCCAGGCCAGGTCCTCGGTGCTGACCTTGACGACGTCGCAGGTCGCCACCACCGACTCCAGCCACGGCACGTACCGCTCGCGCGGACCGACCAGTGCGGGCCGGATGTTCGGGTCGAAGCTGGTCACGCGGTGCGTGCGCTGGTCGGCGAACCAGCGGGCGAGCACGTCCGCGCCGGGTGGCAGCGCCATCGCCAGCGAACCAGCGTGCACGGCGGTGACGCTGTCGGGCAGCCGGGTCGGCAGCTCGTGTTCGCGCCACGCCCAGTCCGCGGTGCCGGTGACGTGGAACTGGTACCGCGCGCCACGGTCGGTGCCGGTGGTGACCACCGCGATGCTCGCCGGTTCGTTCGCCTCGACCGCGTAGCCAAGGTCGACGTTGTTGGCGGAGAGATTCGCCAGGAGCATGTCGCCGAACCGGTCGTCGCCGAACCGGCCCGCGAAGGCAACCGGTTCACCCAGGCGGGCCAATGCCACCGCCGTGTTGGCGGGGCTGCCGCCGGGGCACGCCGTCGGGTGCCGAGGGTCGTCGCCGACCATCAGGTCGATCAGTGCTTCACCGGCAACGACGATGCGCGCGTCCATCCAGGTGCCTCCTCGAACCACTGTCGTGCGCACGGACGGCCCCCATCATGCACGGCCCTGGAGCGGCGCGTCGCCCGGCATGCGCTCGGGGCATCAGGGGTAGCCAGCAGCGCACGGCCGAGCACGGACGGTGCGACCCAGCCGGTGCGGTGGCTTGGTGCGCACCGGCCGGGCCACCCGCTCAACTGTCGAAGCCGAGGCCAAGACGGTCGAGCGTGCGCAGCCACAGGTTCCGCCTGCCGCCGTTGCGGTCGGCAGCCGCCGTGCTGCGCAGCGTGAGTGCGATGCCGAGCGAGCGCACCGGCTCCGGCGGGAACGGCAGCGGCGTGCCGCGCACCATCTCCAGCCGGGTGCGTTCGGTCTCCTCACCAGCGAGGTGGTCCAGCATCACCTCGGCCCCGAACCGCGTGGCGCCCACGCCCAGCCCGGTGTACCCGGCCGCGTAGGCGAGCCGACCGCCGTACGCCGTGCCGAAGAACGGACTGAACCGGCTGCAGGTGTCGATCACCCCGCCCCAGCGATGCGTGAACCGGACCCCCGCCAGCTGCGGGAACGTCGCGAAGAAGTGCTCGGCCAGCGTCTGGAAGGTCGCCGGGCGCTGGTCGAACTCATCGCGGATCGCGCCGCCGAAGTGATGGATGACGTCGTAGCCGCCCCACAGGATCCGGTTGTCGGCGCTGAGCCGGTAGTAGTGGAACTGGTTACCCGCGTCGGACAGCCCCTCGCGGCCCCGCCAGCCGATGCTGGCCAGTTGCGTTTCGGTGAGCTGCTCGGTCATCAGCGCGTAGTCGTAGACCGGGGCGAGGTAGTGCCGCAACCGCCGCAGCGGCCCGGGAAACGCGCCGGTCGCCCAGGCCACGCGGCGAGCACGTACTGAGCCGCCGTCGGTCGCCACCCGCAGTCCGTCGGACTCGCGCCGGATGCGCCGCGCCGCGGTGCGCTCGAAGATGCGCACGCCACGCCGCAGGCACGCCTCCCGCAACCCCCACACCAGCTTCGCCGGGTGCAGCATCGCCACCGCGTCGCTGGTGAACGTTCCGCCGAGGTACGTCGGTGAGTCCACGCGTGCCCGCGCCTGCTCGGCGTCCAGCACCTCGACGTCGTAGCCGAGCCGCCGCAGCTCCGTGGCTTCCTCGGTGAGCTCGGTGAGCTGCCACGGCTCGGTGGCCAGCACCAGCTCGCCAGTGCGCTCGAACTCGCAGTCGATGCCGTGCCGCTCGATGTCGGCCTCGATGCGGTCCAGATTGACCCGTCCGAGGCGTTCCAGTTCGGCGATCTCGTCGGGCCAGCGAGCTGCGCCGTTGCCGTAGCCGTGGGTGAGGCTGGCGGCGCAGAACCCGCCGTTGCGCCCGGACGCCGCCCACCCCGCGGTGTTCGCCTCGATCAGCACGACATCGCGGTCGGGCTCGCGTTCGGTGGCGATCAGCGCGGCCCACAGCCCGCTGAAACCGCCGCCGACCACGAGCAGATCCGCCGTCACGTCCGTGCTGAGTGCGGGCGCGGGTTCCGGCACGTCGTGGACATCCGGGTCCAGCCAGAACGGCACCGGCGCGGCGTCAGCCCAAGCGGCGGCGGTAGCCGCGTCAGATGTCGCCGTCATGACCGCCGCCGCTTCGCCACGACCACGTTGATGATCGCCAGCGTGACGCCGACCCCGAAGATCAGCGTGCCCATGACGTTGACCTGCGGCGGAATGCCGACCCTGGTGGCGCCCCAGATCCACAGCGGGAACGTGGTGACCTCACCGGCGACGAATGACGTGATGATGTAGTCGTCGATCGACAGCGCGAACGCCAGCAGCCCGCCAGCCATGATCGCCGGCAGCAGCATCGGCAGCGTGACCAGCCGGAACGTCGTCCATGCCCCGGCACCGAGGTCGCGCGCGGCCTCTTCGAGGTTCGGATCGAGCGTGATCACGCGGGCCCGCACCGTGATCGCCACGAACGACACCGTGAACATCACATGCGCGAGCAGGATCGCCACGAAGCCGGTCGCGATGCCGACCAGCAGGAACAGCGACAGCAACGCCGCGCCGAGCACGACCTCCGGCGCGCAGATCGCCGCGAACATCACCAGGTTGGTCGTGCCTTGGCCGCGGAACCGGTGCCTGCCGAGCGCGAGCCCGAGCAAGCTGCCGATCGTGCCCGCGATCAGCATGGTGAGCACGCCGATCGCCAGCGTGTACAGCAACGCCTGGGTGAGATCCGCGTGATCGAACGCCTGGCCGTACCACTTGAGCGTGAAGCCCTCCCAGGTGACGTTGTGCCTGCCCTGGATGTCGTTGAAGCTGAACGCGATCATGAACGTGATTGGCGCGAACAGCCACGCGAGCACGCCCCAGGTGAACCACTTGCCCCAGTCGACGCGACGCCGGGGCCGGGTTGGGGCCCGCACCTCGGCGGGGGCCTTGGTGGGTGTGTCGAGGCCGCTGGTCACTTCGCCTGCACCTCCATCACGCGCTCGGTGCCCAGCGCCCTTGCGTAGCTGAAGATCCCGATCAGCAGCACGGCCATGAGCACGAAGGTGATCGCCGCCGCGATCGGGTAGTCGTTGTTCACCAGGTACTGGGTCTTGATGATGCTGCCGATCATGGTGTTGCCAGGGCCACCGAGCACCGAGGCGTTGACGTAGTCGGCGGTGGTCGGGATGAACGTCATCAGCCCGCCCGCGAACACGCCTGGCAGCGAGATCGGCAGCACGACACGCAGGAACGCCTGCAGCTTGCTGGCGTACAGGTCGTGGGCGGCCTCGACGACGCGATGGTCCATCCGTTCCAGCACCGCGTAGATCGGCAGCACCATGAACGGCAGGAAGTTGTACGCGAGCCCGAGGACGACGGCGGGCGCGGTGTTGAGCACGGAGAAGTCCGCTGGCAGCAGCCCGATGGTCTTCAGCGTGCCGAGCACGACGCCGTTGTCGCTGAGCGTGAATTTCCACGAGATCGTCCGCAGTACGAACGACACGAAGAACGGCAGCAGGATCAGCAGCAGGTACGTGGACTTGTGCTTGCCGCCGTGGAACGCGATCCAATACGCCGCCGGGTAGCCGATCGCGACACAGATCAGCGTGGCCCCGAGGCCGTAGAGCAGCGAACGGACGAGCTGCTCGGAGTACGTCGTGATCGCCTCGACGTAGTTGCCGACGTTGAACGTCTGGGTGAAGCCGGTGATCACGTTCCCGCTGGTCAGCGAAAGCGAGATCATCCCGGCCAGCGGCACGACGAAGAACAGCGCCAGCCACGCCCAGCCGGGCAGGGCGAGTAGGTACGGAGTGAGTTTGCGTCGCATGGCTCAGGCCTGGGTGACTGCGTGGAACTTCGACGTGAACGACTTCTCCTGGCCCGGCTCGAGCGCGACATAGTTGTGCAGCCGGGCGTAGTCCTCCTCCGCCGGGAACACCAGCGGGCTCTCGACGAGGCGCTCAAGGTCCTCGCGCTTGCCGCCGGACGCCTGCTGCGCCTGCTCGCGCAGCACCTCCTGCGCCTCGGGCACCGGAGTGATGTAGGTGATGTACTCGGTCAGCCCCGCCGCGATCTCCGGCCGGTACAGGAAGTCGATCAGCTTCAGCGCGTCGACAGGGGCTTCCGACGTCGTGGGGACGCACATGACGTCGGTCCAGATCGTCGCGCCTTCCTCGGGAACGACGAACTTGAGGTCGGTGCCCGCCTCGGCGTTCTGCTGGTAGATGTCGCCGGACCACGCCATCGACAACCAGACGTCGCCGTTGGTCAGCGGCTGCACGAAGTCCTGCGCGTAGTAGGAGCGCACGATGCCGTCGTCGCGCTGCTGCTTCAGCTTCTCGGCGGCGGCCTGCCAATCGGACTCGGTCGACTCCGCCGGGTTGACGCCGTTCAACAGCAGGCCGAAGTTGGCGATCTCTTGCGGGTCGGACATCATGCCGACCTTGCCCTTGAACTTCGGGTCCCACAGGTCGGCGATGCTGGTGATCTCGCGGTCGACGTACTTCGGGTTGTAGGCGATGCCGGTGATCCCGGAGGCGTACGGCGCGGTGTGCTTGTTACCCGGATCGTAGGAGTTGTTCCGGTACGCATCGCCGACGTTGTCGGTGAAGTTCGGCATCCGCCCATGGTCGAGCGGCGCGAGGTAGCCCAGGGCGAGGAAACGCGCCAGCTCGATGCCGTTGGTCAGCACGAACATGTCGTAGCCGGTCGAGTCGCCGTTGGCGAGCTGCGGCTGCAGCTTGCCCGCGAACGCCGCGATGTCCTGGACGTCCTCGCGGTAGTCGACCTTGATGCCGGTTTCTTTGGTGAACTGCTTGAGCTGGGTCCGCTTCGAGTCGATGTAGAGCGGCCAGTTGGCGAACCGGAGGCTGCCGGTCTCCTTCTTGCCTTGCCAGAAGTCGTCGGCGGCGACGGCTTCCTGCTTCTGACCGGACACGCCGCAGGCGGACAGCCCGAGGCCAGCTGCGGCCATGGCGGAGAGCTTGAGCATGTCGCGGCGGCCGTAGCGGGCCTGGGTCATGCCGCGCAGCAGGGTGTTGGTACGCACGGTGGGGCCTCCTTGCGCAGGGATTCGGGGGAGTGGGGCCGTGCTAGGACGGCAGGAGGTAGGAGTGGGTGGGACGCCACGACAGCCAGACCTCGCTGCCGCGTCCCGCGATGGCATCGGCCGCGCTCAGGTCGCGGTCGTTCTGCTGGAAGACGACGATCTCGGTGTCGGTGTCGAGTCGTACGGTGTAATGCGTGGACGAGCCCAGGTAGACGGTGTCGGACACCGTGCCGCGCACCCGGCTCAGGCTGTCGTCCGGTGGCGCGGTGCTGAGCTGGATCTTCTCCGGACGCACCGTGATGTCGACCGGGGTGCCCTCGCTGAGCCGTTCCGCGATGCGCACGCGCTGGCCGCAGTCCAGCCGCACGTCGGTGCCGTCGGCCGTCGTGGCCGCGGCGGTGCCGGTGAGCAGGTTCGACGTCCCGATGAACTCCGCGACGAATCGCGTCGCCGGGCGCTCGTAGATCTCGGCCGGTGTGCCGAGCTGTTCCACGTAGCCGCCGTTCATCACCGCGATCCGGTCGGACATCGTCAGTGCCTCGCCCTGGTCGTGGGTGACGTAGATGAACGTGATGCCGATGTCGCGCTGGATGCGCTTGAGCTCCATCTGCATCGCCTGCCGCAGTTTGAGGTCGAGCGCGGCGAGTGGTTCGTCGAGCAGCAGCGCACGGGGCTGGTTGACCAGCGCGCGGGCCAGTGCCACTCGCTGCCGCTGCCCGCCGGATAGCTGCGACGGTTTCCGCGAGCCGTGATCGCCCAGCTCGACAAGCGACAGCATCTCCGCGACGCGACGGTCGGTCTCCGCCTTGCCGACTCGCTTGCGCTTGAGACCGAACGCGACGTTGTCGGCCACACTCAGGTGCGGGAACAAGGCGTAGCTCTGGAACACCATGTTGACGTCGCGGTGGTTCGGTGCGACGCCGGTGACGTCGGTGCCGTCGAGCCGCACCACGCCGGTGGTTGGCTCCTCGAACCCGGCGATCATCCGCATGGTCGTCGTCTTGCCGCAGCCGGATGGGCCGAGCAGCGAGAAGAACTCGCCAGCCTGGATGTCCAGGTCGAGTCCGCCGACCGCGGTGAAGCTCTCCCGGCCGGACTGGAAGTTCTTGGTGACGCCCGCCAGGCTGATCGCGGGCGCGGGAAGGCTCGGCGTGCCCGCAGCCGTGGTGGCTGGCGCCTCGGTTGTGGCTGTCATGCGGTCTCCCATCAGCCGATGTAGCTCATGACGTGCTTGACGCGGGTGTATTCCTCGAAGCTGTAGGCCGACAGGTCCTTGCCGTACCCGGAGTGTTTGAAGCCGCCGTGCGGCATCTCGGCGATGAGCGGGATGTGGGTGTTGATCCACACACAGCCGAAGTCGAGCCGCCGCGACACCCGCAGCGCCCTGGCATGGTCGCGCGTCCAGACGCTGGAGGCCAGCCCGTATTCTACGGAGTTAGCCCAGTTCACGGCGGTGTCCTCGTCGTCGAACCGTTGCACGGTGACGACGGGGCCGAAGACCTCGTCGGTGGTCAGCTCGTCGCCCTGGCGCAGCCCGGCGACGACGGTGGGCGCGTAGAAGTAGCCGGTGTCGCCGACCCGCTCGCCCCCGGCGAGGATCTTGGCGTGGTCGGGCGCGCGGTCGATGAATCCGGACACCCTGGCGAGCTGGTTCGGGTTGTTCAGCGGGCCGTAGTCCGCGTCGGCGTTGTCCGGGCCAGCGGTAACGGTCTTTCGCGCCTGCTCGGCGAGCGCGGCGGCGAGGTCGTCGTGGATCCCTGGCGCGGCGAGCACACGCGTTGCCGCGGTGCAGTCCTGACCCGCGTTGAAATACCCGGCGCCCGCGATCCCTTCGGCCGCGGCCTCGATGTCGGCGTCGTCGAAGACGACGACCGGCGCCTTGCCGCCGAGTTCGAGGTGGAGGCGCTTGAGGTCCTTGGCGCCAGCCTCGGCGATCTCCTTGCCCGCGCGGGTGGAGCCGGTCAGCGAGATGAGCCTCGGCGTCGGGTGGTCCACGAGCGCCCTGCCGGTGTCGCGATCGCCGGTGACGACGTTGAACACGCCAGCAGGCAGGAACTCAGCCGCGATCTCGGCGAGCAGGAGCGTGGACATCGGGGTGGTGTCGGACGGCTTGAGCACCACGCTGTTGCCCGCCGCCAGCGCGGGACCGATCTTCCACGCGGCCATCGCCATCGGGTAGTTCCACGGGGTGATCTGGCCGACCGGGCCGATCGGCTCGCGGCGGACCCAGGACGTGTGGCCCGCCATGTACTCGCCAGCGGCCTTGCCCTCAAGGTTGCGGGACGCGCCCGCGAAGAACCGCAGCGCGTCGAGGACCTGGAAGATCTCCTCGTCCTTTGTCATCTGCGCGGGCTTGCCGCAGTTGGCGACTTCGGCGGCGACCAGCTCGTCGGCGCGGTCCTCGACGGCGTCGGCGAACTTGTTCAGCGCGATCTGCCGCTCACCAGGGGTGGCGTCGCGCCAGCCGTTCTCGAAAGCATCCGCGGCCGCACGGAACGCGGTATCGACGTCGTCCGCGCTCGACAGCGGCGCCTCGGCGACGACGTGGCCGGTGGCCGGGTCGACGATCTCGGACGTCCGGCCGTCGGCGGCGTCGACGTAGGCCCCGTTGATGAAGTTCTTGAGCCGGCGAACCTGCGTGGGCACTGGAGATCACTCCTCGGCGGTGTCTCGGTGGGGTTTGCGTTGTGGTCGTGGTCATTCCGTGGCGGTCGTTGTGACTCGGGGCACGTGCCGACGACTCTGGCACACGTTGCGCGTGATCACAAGGGATTCCGTTGCAGAAATTGACTTACACGACTAATAACGGAGCCACGAGAGATCGAGTGCTACGTTTTGCCGCGCGCGTCGCGCCTGGGGCCGTCTAGTCGATACGCACGCTGGCTGCCGCTTGTTGATCAACTCCCTGCGCGCTGTGACTACCGATACGGATAAAACGAGCGCAAACGTGGTCACACGCCGCAGGAAGTTGATCGACATCATGTGGCCGGGCGTCGTGGAACTAGGCGCCGCCAGCCAAGCACTGTCGAGACGCTCAGCTGCGGCAGACGGTGCGGCCGCCGACGACGGTCCGCAGTACCCGTGCCCGCAGCAAGGCTTCCGCAGCGCCGTCGGCGTGGTCGAACGGATCGCGGTCGAGTACGACGAAATCCGCGAGCAGGCCCGCTCGCAGCCTGCCGACGTCGTCCTCGGCGCGGCAGGCCCACGCCGAGTCCGCCGTGCCATGCACGAGAGCGTCCGGCGCGGGGATCGCGAGGTCCGGCTGCCGCGCGGGCAGCTCGGGATCGAGCGCCGATTTGCGGGTGGTGGCGATGTAGATGTTCGGTAGCGGTGGGTGCGGGGCCGTTGGCGCATCGGTGCCGAACGCGAGCTTCGCTCCCGCGCCGGAGAACTCCGGCCAGGCGAAGCCGCGTTCCGCGCGCTCGTCGCCGAGCATCGCCGCCCAGTTGTCCCTGATCGCCGGATCGGCGTGCACCGGCTGCATGGACGCGGTCACGCCGAGCTGGGCCAGCCGTGGCACGTCGGCGGGATCGACATACTCGAGGTGCTCGATCCGATGCCGCCTCGGTCGCGGCCCGTTCACCGCGGCGGCGTGCTCCAGCGCGTCCAGCGCCATCCGAACCGCGCCGTCACCGATGGCGTGCAGTGCCACCTGCAGCCCAGCGGCGTCGGCCGCCGCGACCGCTGGCGCGAGCGCGTCGGCGGTCCAGATGGGGTCGGCGTTGCTCCCGTCGGCGTACGGCTTGAGCATCGTGGCGGTGCAGCCGTCGATGACGCCGTCGACGATGAACTTCACCCCGGTGACGCGGAGCCGTTCCGAGCGGTGGGTGCGCGCCAGCTCGGCGGCCCGCTCGATCTGCGGGCCGTGGTCGATCCCGGGATGGATCAGCCAGTGCCCGACGACGCGCAGGTCGAGCCGCCCGTCCCGCTCGGCGCGCACCATCGCCGCCACGTTGCGCTCGTCAAGCGCCATGTCAACGGCCGAGGTCACACCGGACGACAGATAGGCGTGCGCCGCCGCCATGAGCGCGCGGTCCCGGTCGGTGTCGCTGCTCGCTTCTGCGAGGAACGACCACACGATCTCGATCGCTGCGGTCTCCTCCAGGTGCCCGGTCGGCTCGCCATCCGTGTCCCGCACGATCCGGCCACCCACCGGGTCCGGGGTGTCGCGCGTGACGCCGAGCTCGGCCAGCGCCGCGGTATTGACCCACACCGAGTGGTAGTCGTTGGCGTCGAGGTAGACCGGACGATCCGGCACGACCGCGTCAAGCAGCTGCCTGGTCGGTCTGCCGCCGGGGACAGCGCCGAACAGCCAGCCCCTGCCGAGCACCCGGGGCGCGTCCGGATTGGTATCGGCCCACGCGGCGACGCGGCGCTGGATCTCCGCGACGTCCGCTGCGTCGGTGAGGTGGGCCTTGAGCTGCGCCTCGCCAGTCATCAGTACGTGCGCGTGGCCGTCGACGAACCCGGGCAGCACCGTCCTGCCGGCCAGATCGAGTTCCAGTGCGTCCGTGCCCGCGCGGGTGCGCGCGGTGCCGTTGTCGCCGACGTAGTCGATGCGCTCACCCCGCACGACCATCGCCTCCGCCGTCGGTCGTTCCGGGTCGCCGGTGAACAGCCGTCCGTTGGAGTACAGCGTCGCCCTCACCCGACCGCCTCCTCGACCGGCTCCGGGGAACGGGTGGCACGGGGCTCGCGATAGCCGCCCTTACCCGCCGGGCGCACCCACACCACGGTGAGCACGGCGTGCACCACCGCCGTCACCAGCAACGCGGGTAGCGACGCCGTGGTGTAGGTGAAGATCGCATGCGACTCGAACGTGATCGGGTCGAGCAGCAGCACGTAGGTCACCGACCCCGCCGCGACCGCGATGATCGCGGCCGGGTTGAGCCCCCACCAGAACGAGTACCGCGACGTGCCCTCCGGCTCGTACAGCTCGCGCAGCATGAGTTTGCCGCGTCGCAGCAGGAAGAAGTCGGTCAGGTAGACGGCGGTCAGCGGCGCCATCGCCATGCCGACCCAGGCGACGAACTTGAAGAAGTTGTCGTAGAACGTCGCGGGCCAGAACACCACGATCGCCGGTGGGGTGTACAGCAGCGCGATGAACACCGGCCACGGGATGCGCCGGACCACCGAGCCGCCCGCGCGGATCAACCCAAGACCGCCGGAGTACGTCTGCGCCACGATGCTGGTGACGTTGGCGAACGCCACGAACAGTAGCGCGAGCACGCCGAGCACGACACCGCCGAGCGGCACCATCCACGCGGTCGGGTCGGCGTCGCCGATCATCAGCGCGGCGAACGTGCCGACCAGGCCCGCGACAACCGATGCGCCGAACAAACCGATCATGTTCGGCCAGAACGACACCCGCTGCGTCCTGGTCAGCCGGGCCAGGTTGCCGGTGATCGGCCACCACGCGAAGGCGACAGCGAAGCTCAGCTCGAGCGCGATGGCGAAGTCGAGCCTCGGGTCGCCGAACGGCGCCAGCGCCTCGGCCGACATCAGCTCGGACCAGGAATGGTTGGCCAAGATCACGCCGAGCATGACCAGCGTCATCACCACCAGCACCGGCGCGACGATCTTGTTCACCCATTCAAGCGAGACCGGCCCACGGGACAGCACCGCCCAGGACACCAGCAGCGCCAGCAGCGACATGCCGATGACCACCGGGCCGTTCGGGTCGAAGCCCGCGTCGAAGACCGCGTTGAGCACGTTGGTCACCGCGCGGCCGAACATGATAGCCAGAATGGCGTTCCACCCCGCGCCGGACAGCGGCACCAGGATCGCGATCAACGCTCGAACGCCGTTGCTGCCCAGCACCGACCGCAGCGCGGTGTACTGCTCGATGCCGTACTTCGCGGACGGCAGGCAGGTGCCGACGGCGACCAGCACGACGCCGACCAGGTTGCCGATGATCGTGGCGGCGATCGCTGTCGTCACCCCGGCGAACAGCGCGATGCTGCCGCCGATCAGGAACGCCCAGGTGGCGATCGCCAGCCCGACGTTGACCGAGGTGAACTGCCAGAATCCCCAGAGCCGCTCGTGCGGCAGTACCGGCAGCTCGGTGAACTCGCCCGCGGTAGACGTCGTGACGTCGGGTTCCTGCTTCACCATGGGTACCCCCAGGCGAGCGCGGCGCCGATCAGCACGACGCAACCGATGAGCAGTGCGATCCAGTCTCCCCGGGGCAGGTTGTCGGTGGCGGGGTCGCGGTGCTCGGGGTCTTCGATGATGGCGAGCCGCCGTTCCAGTTCCCGGCGGAAGTCAGCGGGTTTCATGCGTCAGACCTCCTTGCTTGGTTCGACCCTGCGCAGGTCTCCTCGCTCAGCGAGCCGTAGGTGTCAGGGCGGCGGGTCTCCAGGAACGGGAACAGCGTCAGCCAGTCGCGGCGTTGGTCCAGGTCGAGCGGTGCGACCAGCACCGCGTCGGCGTCGCGCGGCGCGGAGGCCAGCACCCGGCCATACGGGTCTGAGATGAACGACGAGCCGTAGAAGCGCAGCGTGCCTTCATCGCCCCACCGATTCGGGACGACCATGAACGTGCCGTTCGCGATGCCGTTGCCGACGATCACCTGCCGCCACAGCGGCTGGGTGTCGAAGTCCGGGTGGTCGGGCTCGGAGCCGATAGCGGTGGGGTAGACGATGATCTCCGTGCCCGCGAGCGAGTACGCCCGTGCGACCTCGGGGAACCACTGGTCCCAGCAGGTCGGTAGGCCGAACCGGGCCGGGGTGCCGCCGGGGACGGGCAGCTCGACGACGGGATACGGATCTCCAGCGGCGGGTCCGCCACGGAAATAGTGGTCCTCGTAGTATCCGGCGCTGACCGGGATGTGCAGCTTGCGGGTACGGCCGAGCAGCGTGCCGTCCGGGCCGACCATGATCGCGGTGTTGTAGCCCAGGCCATCAGGGCCGCTGGGACCATCCGCACGCTCGAACAACGAGGCGTGTACCGCGACCCCGGCGTCAGCCGCCGCTTTCGCGGCGAAGGCGTAGGTCGGCCCGGAATCCAGGTCCTCCGCTGTGGCGGCGGCGTCACCGTCGGGCTTGGTGTCGGCCGGGTAGCGCGACAACGTCAGCTCCGGCAGGCAGACTACCCGCGCGCCCGCTCGGGCCGCGGTGCGGATGCCGTCGGCGAGTACCTCGGCGTGCTCGTCGGGATCGGCGTGCCAGCGGGTCTGTACCAGTCCCACGACCAGCGGGTCGCGGGTGGGCTCGTCCACCCGCGCCGGTGAGTCGGGGACGGTCGCGGTGATCAGTTCCATGGTTCTCCTCAGGGATCCTCGGGTTCTGTCGGCGGGTGCGGGATCGCTGGCCGGTGAGGCGTCGGCGCGGTCAGCCGACGGCGGGCTGTTGCTGGGTGATGCAGTGGATGCCGCCGCCGCACGCGAAGATGCCGCGCGCGTCGACCAGCTCTACCGTCCGATCTGGGTACGCGGCGCTCAGCGCTTCGGCAGCGGCGGAGTCGTTCGGGTCGTCGAAGGCGCACAGCACGACGACACCGTTGGCGACGTAGTGGTTGATATACGAGTAGTCAACGGGTCGGCCGTCGCCGTCTTCGATCACCGTGGGCGCCGCGATCTCGATGACCTCCAGCCTGCGCCCGCGCGCGTCTGTGCTGGTGCGCAGCCGCTCGGCGATCTCGTGCGTGAGTTCGTAGTCCGGGTGTGCCCGGTCGCGTTGCACGTGGACGGCGACCGTGCCGGGCCGCACGAAGCATGCGACCAGGTCGACGTGGCCGCGAGTGCCGAACTCGTCGTAGTCGCGAGCCAGCCCACGCGGCAGCCAGATCGCGGTGCTGGTGCCAAGCCGGGCGTGCACCTCGGCCTCGACGTCGGCGGCGGTCCAACCCGGGTTGCGGCCCGGGTCCAATTGGACGGTCTCGGTGAACAGCACGGTGCCCTCGCCGTCGACGTGGAACCCGCCACCCTCCATGGTGAGCCGGGATCGCCGCGACGGATGTCCCGCCAGCTCGGCGACCTGCCTTGCGAGCTGGTCGTCGCGCTCCCAGCTCGCCCAGTCCTGGCCGCCCCAGCCGTTGAACACCCAGTCCACGGCGGTGACGCCGGTCGAGCTGGCCGAGTCGCGCACGAACGTCGGACCGCTGTCACGCAGCCAGGCGTCGTCCAGCGGCAGCTCGACCACGGTCACGTCGGGGCGCACCAGCGCCTTGGCCGCGGCACCGTGGCCGATGCCCGCGACGAGGGTGACCGGTTCGTAGCGCGCGACCGTGTTGGCGACCTCGGTCCACAGCCGCCTGGCATGCGCCAGTGATGGCGAGCCGTCCTCGCCGAAGGTGTCGTTCGGGGGCGGGAACGCCATCCAGGTGCGTTCGTGCCGCGTCCACTCGGCAGGCATGACCTGCGGTGGGGAAGTCAGGGAAGGCACTCGCATCGTCGTCCCATCACTCGACGTTGAATCACGCAGAACTCTAACTCTAGTGCGACTAAATTAGAAGAGTCGAGACTAAAACTCAACGAAATCGCTTGCGCAACGTCAGATCGTCGGTGCAGACTGGCATTCACGCTGCCCCGAACCGAACAGGACGATCATGACGCTTCATCACCGTGACTCCGAGACGCTGCAGAAGTCCGCGCAGGGCCACCTGTGGCCGCACTTCACGCAGTTGGGTGACTACGGACCCGACGCGCCGATGCCCGTCATCGTGCGCGGCGAGGGGGCCTACATCTACGACGTCGACGGTAAGCGGTACCTCGACGGCCTGGCAGGGCTGTTCGTCAACCAGCTCGGCCACGGCCGCACCGAACTCGCCGAGGTGGCCGCGAAACAGGCGAACGAGCTGGCGTTCTTTCCGCTGTGGTCGTATGCCCACCCGACCGCCATCGAGTTGGCGGAGCGGGTGGCCGACGCCGCGCCGGGCGACCTCAACCGGGTCTTTTTCACCTCGGGTGGTGGCGAGGCAGTCGAGTCGGCGTGGAAGCTCGCGAAGCAGTACTTCAAGCTGACGGGCAAGCCTGGCAAGCACAAGGTCATCAGCCGCGCTGTCGCCTACCACGGCACCACCCAGGGCGCGCTGTCGATCACCGGCCTGCCCGGTCTGAAGGCGCCGTTCGAGCCGCTGGTGCCCAGCACCTTCCGCGTGCCGAACACCAACTTCTACCGCGCGCCGCACTTCGGCGACGACCCCGAGGCGTTCGGCCGGTGGGCCGCCGACCAGATCGGCATCGCCATCGAGCAGGAAGGCCCGGACACCGTCGCGGCGGTGTTTCTCGAGCCGGTGCAGAACGCCGGTGGCTGCTTCCCGCCACCGCCCGGCTACTTCCAGCGGGTGCGCGAGATCTGCGATGAGCACGACGTCTTGCTGGTCTCCGACGAGGTGATCTGCGCATTCGGCAGGCTCGGGCACACCTTCGGCGCCGAGCGCTACGGCTACCAGCCGGACATGATCACCTGCGCCAAGGGCATCACGTCCGGCTACGCGCCGCTCGGCGCGATGATCGCCAGTGACCGGCTGGTGGAGCCGTTCCTGCGCACCGGCGTCATGTTCGCGCACGGCTACACCTTCGGCGGACATCCGGTGTCGTCGGCGGTGGCGCTGGCCAACCTGGACATCTTCGAGCGCGAGCGCGTTTTCGAGCACGTCCGCGATAACGAGGGCGCGTTCCGGGCGACCCTTGAGAAGCTGCGTGACCTGCCGATCGTCGGCGACGTCCGTGGCGACGGCTTCTTCTACGGCATAGAACTGGTCAAGGACAAAGGCACCAAGGAGACGTTCGACGCCGAGGAGTCCGACCGGCTGCTGCGCGGCTTCCTGTCCAAGGCGCTCTTCGACGCGGGGCTGTACTGCCGCGCGGACGACAGGGGCGACCCGGTCGTGCAGCTGGCGCCGCCGCTGATCTGCGACCAGTCGCACTTCGATGAGATGGAAGAGATTCTGCGTGAGGTACTGACCGAGGCGTGGCAGCGGCTCTGAATCGGGTTCGCGATGCTTAGGATGCCTCGTATGCCATCCCGGTCAGGTAAGAACGAGCACAACGGGTTACTCGACGACACCTCCAAGGCGATCATCGAGCAACTCCAGCAGGATGGTCGCCGCGCCTACGGCGCCATCGGCAAGGCCGTCGGGCTGTCCGAGGCCGCGGTGCGCCAACGGGTGCAGAAGCTGATCGACAACGGCGTCATCCAGATCGTCGCCGTCACCGATCCGACTGAGGTCGGCTTCGCCCGGCAAGCCATGATCGGCATCAAGGCCACGGGCGACCTCGAGCCGATCAGCGACGCGCTCGCGGAGATGGACGAGGTCGACTACGTCGTGATCACGGCAGGCAGCTTCGATCTCATCGCCGAGGTGGTGTGCGAGAGCGATGAGCACCTCCTTGAAGTGCTCACCAAACGCATCCGCAGCATCCCGGGTGTGGTCAGCACCGAATCGTTCGTCTACCTACGGCTGCGCAAGCAGACCTACTCCTGGGGAGTGCGCTGAGGTAGCGGACTAGCGCTGCGCGGGCACCGCGGGAGCGAGGTTCATCGCTCCCGCGGTGCCCGCGCGTCTCGAGGGTGTGCGACCACGTCGAGCGGCGGTCGTGCCCTGCGTTAGGGGGACATCGTGAGTGACTCCCGCTCCTCCTCGGGTGCGCTTGGCGCGGCGGTGGTGGCCGCCGGTTCCGGCGTGCGCGTGCCGAGCAGTCGCACACCGACGAGCAGCACGGCGATGGCGACCGCGTACGCCAGCCACCACGGCAGGCCGAGCCCGATCGGCACGAGGCCGGCGACGACCGCGATGACGGCGGCGTAGAGCGCGTAGGGCAGCTGCGTGTTCACGTGGTCGACCACATCGCACTGTGAGGCGAGCGAGGAGATCACCGTGGTGTCCGAGATCGGCGAGCAGTGGTCACCGAACACCGCACCGGCCAGCACGGTCGCCACCGACGCGAACAGAATCGGGTGGCCGGCAGGCGATGCGTCGCCCTGCGCCTGGAGCACGGCCCACGCCAGCGGGATCGCCAGCGGCGTCAGGATTCCCATCGTGCCCCAGCTGGTGCCGGTGGCGAACGCGACAGCCGCCGCGACCACGAACAGGATGGCGGGAAGGCTCCAGCCGGGGATCGTGTCGCCAAGCGCTCCCGCGATGAACCCTGCGGTGTCGAGCTGCTCGGCCAGCGAGGACAGCGCCCAGGCGAGCGTCAGGATGATCACCACGTAGAGCACCGACTTGACGCCGCTGAACCAGGCGTCGACGGTGTGCGTGATGGTCAGGATTCGCTGGCCGACGCTCAGCACGGCCGCGACGATCACCGCGAGCAGCGATCCCCACAGCAGCGAGAGGAACGGGTCGCCGTCGCCCATCACCTGGAGCAGGTTGTCGCCCTCGCCGGTGACCAGCAGCCCGATAAGCGTGGTCACGACAAGCACCAGGATCGGCAGCACGGCGTTCACCAGCCTGCGCGGCGTGTCGTCGTTCGGCTGCAGCTCCGCTGCCAGCGCGTCGCTGCCGCCGAGCTGCGAGCCCTTCCGCAGTACCTCGCCGCCCGCAGCGCGCCGCTCCGCGCGGGCCATGGGGCCGAAGTCTCGCCCTGTCGCGGCGATGGCGAACACCAGCACGATCGCGAGCACCGGGTAGAAGGCGTACTTCAGCGACTCGAGAAAGACCGAGAACCCGGACTTGTCGACGCCGATCGTGCCCATCGCGTCACCGATCAGGCCGATCTGGAAGCCGATCCAGGTGGTGAAGAGCGCGATGGTGGCGACTGGCGCCGCCAGCGAGTCGACGATGTAGGCCAGCTTCTCGCGGGAGATGCGCAGCCGGTCGGTGATGGGGCGCATGGTGTTGCCGACGACGAGGGTGTTGGCGTAGTCGTCGAAGAACACCGCGACGCCGAGGCCGCCCGCGGTGAGCTGTCCGCGCCGCCGCGTCTTCGCCCACCTGGTGACCAGCCCGACGATGCCGTCGGTGCCGCCGTTGCGGCGGATGATGCCGACGACACCGCCGATCATCAGGGTGAACAAGATGATCGTCATATGCTCCGCGTCGGTGAGCGCTTCGAGCACGTGCACGCCGATGGAGTCGAGCAGCGCGTCGCCGACGCCGGGCAGCGAGAGGTCGGTGAGCAGCCACGTTCCTAGCCAGACACCCGCGAACAGCGCGGGGATGATCTGGCGGGTCAGGAGCGCGAGGCCTATGGCGAGCAGTGGGGGCAGGATCGATACCCAGGTGCCTGTCATGGCGGTCCTTCCTTGGGATCAGCGGGAGACGTAGAGAGCGGGCGATCAACTTCCGGAGCGGTCCGGCACCGGCAGGACGCTGAGCAGTTCATAGGCGACGTGGGCGGCGGCGATGCCGGTGATCTCGGCATGGTCGTAGGCGGGTGCCACCTCGACCACGTCGGCGCCAACCACGTTCAGGCCGTCGAGCGCGCGCACGGTCTCGAGCAGCTCGCGGCTGGAAAGCCCACCCGCTTCCGGCGTGCCGGTACCCGGCGCGAACCCTGGGTCGAGCACGTCGATGTCGATCGACACGTAGACCGGACGATTACCGAGCCGCTCGCGCATCCGGTTGAGCAGTTCGTCGAGGGACTTGCGGGCGAAGTCGCGGCAGTTGATGGCCGCGAAGCCGAGCCGCTCACTCTCGTCGAGATCGAGCTTGGCGTAGATCGGCCCCCTGATGCCGACGTGCATCGAGTGATCGAAGTCGATCAGACCTTCGTCAGACGCCCTGCGGAACGGCGTGCCGTGCGTGTAGGGCTCGCCGAAGTAGGTGTCCCAGGTGTCGAGGTGCGCGTCGAAGTGCAGCACCGCGACCGGGCCGTGCCGCTCGTGCGCCACCCGCAGCAGCGGCAGTGCGATGGTGTGGTCGCCGCCGACGGTGACGAGTCGCCTGCTGGTGCCGGAGAGTTCCCGCGCCGCCGACTCGATGGTGCCGATGGCGTCTTGGATGTTGAACGGGTTCACCCCGACGTCACCCGCGTCCGCGACCTGCTGCCGCGCGAACGGCGAGACGTCGAGCGCGGGGTTGTATGGGCGCAGCAGCCGCGAGCTCTGCCTGACGTGCGACGGGCCGAACCGCGCGCCCGGACGGTAGCTCACCCCTGAGTCGAACGGCACGCCCCAGATGAGCGCGTCGGCATCGGCCAGGTCGGGCAGTCGTGGCAGCCGGGCGAAGGTGGCCTCGCCCGCATAGCGCGGCACCCGCGTCCCGTCGACAGGTCCGATCGGCTGGTTGTCCGCTGTGGTCATCGGAGTGCCTCCGTGGTATCGCCGAGTTCGATCGGGGCGATCTGGTCGAATACGTCGCCAGGCCCCGGGTTGGTCGGGTCGGTCTGGCCGCCGAAGTGACGCATCACGCCCCATACCGCGTTGAGCGCGGTGTGGACCGCACCCTCGGCCCAGCCCGCCGTCCAGGACACGTCATCGCCCGCGAGGAAGATGCCGCGGTGCTCCTCGGACAGCTGGTCTTGCATGAAGTGGGTGTACAGCCGTCGCTGGTAGCGGTAGTGGCCAGGCAGGTTGGCCTTGAACGCGCCCATGAAGTAGGGCTCCGCCTCCCAGGAGATCGTCACGGGATCGCCGATGATGTGCCTGCGCACGTCGACCTTCGGGTAGATCTCGCGCAACGACTGCAACATCACCTCGACCCGCTCGTTGGCCGACAGCGGCAGCCACTTCAGTGAGTCGTCGCACCAGGTGTAGGACAGGCAGATCACCGCTGGCCGGTCGGGGCCAGCGTCGAGCAGGTAGGTACCTCGTGTCATCCGGTCGGTCAGCGTCATGCTCATCACCCGCTGGCCGGTCTCCGGGTCGATGTCGTGCCAGAACGGCCGGTCGACGGGCACGAAGACCTTGGACGACTCCATGTAATGGGTGCGCTCCATGGCGGTCCAGTGGTCGATCGGGAACAGCGACTCGTCGCAGACGATCTTGGAGAGCAGCATCCAGCTCTGCGCGGTGAACACCGCGCTGTCGAAGGTGCGGATGCCGCCGTCGGCGTCGGTGATGGTGATCCGGTTGCCCGCGGTGCGGTGGATCCGCGTGACGGCGGGCCGGGTGGCGCCGTCGTGCAGTGAGGCGAGGCTGGTGCCCATGGGCCAGTGGACGAGCTTGTCCGGCGAGCGTTCCCACAGTCGCAGTGGCAGCTGCTGGCTGCCACCGACGATCGCGCGGTGGTCGTCGTCGGCGCCGGTGTAGACGACCCGCAGGATCTCGAGGATCGAGTTCGGGAAGTCGGTGTCCCAGCCGCCGGTGCCGAAGCCGACCTGGCCGAACATCTCGCGGTGCGCGAACGAGGCGAACGAGGGCGACTGGCAGAGGAAGCCGTAGAAGGTCTGGTCGTCGAGCCGGGGGACGAGCTCGTTCCAGATCTGCTTGATCCTGGCGACGTCGCGGTCGCGGATGGCCTGTTGCATCGTCTCGAACTCGGCCCCGTCGGCCAGCGCGCGGTCCCACGCCCGCGAGACCTCGCCGAACACCGGCGGCAGATCATCGGGGACTTCGGCGTAGTGGCTGCGCCCCTTGAGGTCGATGACGGTGCTCGGGGTGTCCGGTGTGAGCGGGTTGGGAAACGGTGTCGTGTCGAGGCCGACCTTGTCGATGTAGTGGAACAGCGCGGTGGATGACGGCGGGAACCGCATGGCACCCATCTCGGCGACGACGTCGTCGGGACAGCCGTCGAAGGACACCGTGCGCAGCCTGCCGCCGATCTGGTCGGCCTCATAGATGACGGGACGCAGCCCCATCTTCATCAGCTCGTACGCGGTGACGATGCCGGAGAGGCCGCCGCCGATCACGGCGACCTCCGTGCCGTGATGCCGCGACGGGACCGAACCGATGCCAGCTGGGTGCGCGAGGTAGTCGTCGTAGCCGAACGGGAAGTCAGGTCCGAACATCGTGATCGGCTTGGCGCTGGACTCGGCGTGGTGGGTCGACGACGGCATAGCCGAGGTCATGCGGCGGCTCCTTCGTGGGTCGCGAGTGCGGTGTACAGCTCAGGGCGGCGGTCAGCGAGGTGGGTGTTCTCGGCGCGCGACGCGCGCAGCAGGGCGGGGTCGATGTCGGCGAGTAGGAGGTCATCGTCGTGCCCGCCGCGGGCGAGCACCTGCCCGGTCGGTGCGACGACGCAGCTGCGGCCGCAGTAGCGCAGCGTGCCCTCCTGCCCGGTGTGGTTGGCGTAGGCGAGGTAGAGCTGGCTCTCGTACGCTCGTGCCGGGACCAGCGTGTCGGCGACGGTCTCGTACGGGCTCATCAGCGCCGTCGGCACCAGCAGGAGATCGGTACCGGCGAGCGCGTGCGCCCTGACGGCCTCGGGGAACTCGACGTCGTAACAGATCAGCAGCCCGACCAGCAGCCCGTGCACCTCGGCCTGCACCACGACGCGCTCGCCGGGTGTGAACCGGGTGCGGTCGAGGTCGCCGTAGAGGTGCGTCTTGCGGTAGTTGGCGAGCCGGGCGCCGTCGGGACCGATCAGTTGTACGGCGTTGAACACCGCGTCGCCATCGCGTTCGGGATAGCCGTAGGCGATGGCGACGCGGTGTTCGGTGGCGAGCCGCGCGACTGCCCGTGCGGTAGTGCCGTCCGTGGGCTCGGCGAGCGTGAGGATGTCAGCGCCGATGTGGTAGCCGGTCGTGAACATCTCGGGAAACACGACTAGCTCTGCGCCCGAGTCCGCCGCACGGGTCACGGTCGTTGCGACCGTGCCAATGGCGTCCGAACCGGACGGACCTTGGTGGACTGCGATGTGCACCGGCGGCTCCTCAGTGAGCGGGTCCCTGATGAAGCACACGGTATCGCCACAATCTTGTGGTTCTAACACCAAAACATTGCGCAACTACGCGAGTATGCGGCTGTTCGTTTCGATGTTATGTATCTTTACAGATTCTTTGTTGTGCCGCTGCTGTCCTCGGGGTCTTCGCTACCATGGCGCTGACCTGGGGTTCTCTGATCAGCACCCGTGTCGGCGTGTGCTGCGCACGATTCGAAACACGTCGGTCCGGCGGCGCAATGAGTCAAGCATCGGGCGCGAGTTGCACCGTGCGCGTGGCGCCGTCGGGACGGCGTGAGTGGCAGCGGTGAGCGCCGCAGTGTCGTGAGTGCTGATCAGAGTTAGAACACGGATCAGCACTCACGACCTCGGGGAATCGCCCACCTTCCACAGGGTTACCGATATCCACACCTGACAACTGCGGGTTCCGCGACCAGCCCTGGTTACCCACGCTTGTGGTCATGCCGATCAACCCACGATGGTCGGAGGACGACCTACCCTCGGACCAGGTCGTGAGCTGGCGTCGTCTCATCTCTGAGCAGTACGGAATCGTGCGCATTGACCAGTTGCGCGCGTACGGTCACAGCTGGGGCGACGTCGAGGCCAACGTACGCGCTGATCGGTGGCGGCGTGTCCTGCCACGCGTCTACGCGACATTTACCGGGGACTTGAACCGGCGCTCCCGCATAAGCGCAGCGCTACTCTACGGCGGCGGACACGCCGTGCTTAGCCATCACACGGCAGCTGAGGAATGGGGCATCCTGTCGATCAAGGAACATCCGGTAGATATCACCGTGCCCTACACGTCCTCTGCCGTTTCGCAATTGCCGCTCGTACGCGTACATCGGTCACGGGCGTTGCGGCACACGATGCTGCGGACGTCTCCGCCACGTACGCGGCTCACCGACACGATTGTCGACCTCGCCGTCTCGCAGCGAACGGACCGAGAAGCGATGTACCTCGTGATCGACTTGGTTTCGCGGACCCGCGTTTCGCTCTCTGCCATGCTCGGCTGCGTGCGCGTTCGCCCGCCTCGGCGTCATCGGCACGCGATCACATCCGCACTTGAGCTGGTACGGGGTGGATTGATGTCCGCGCTGGAGATTGAGTACGCCACGAACGTAGAGCAGGGTCACGGCTTGCCTGAAGGGCAACGTCAAGTCCCGTTCGTCGTGGATGGAAAGACGTTGTGGGAGGACGTCACCTACGACAACTATGGCGTGGCGCTCACGGTGCGACTTGACGGCAGGCGGTACCACGCCACTGCTGGCGTGGCTTTCCGAGACATGCGCCGCGATAACGCAGCCGAACTCGCCGGGAGGTCGCGGTTGATCTACGGCTGGCAGAACGTGCACGAGAATCCGTGCGCCGTCGCCACTGAGGTACGGGCCGTCTTGACGCGCGAAGGTTGGCAGCCGCGTACGGGCGACCGCATCGGATGTACTCGCTGCGCCGCGGTGTCGTGAGCGCTCATCAGAGTTAGAACACGGATCAGCACTCACGAGTCGCCGCACCTGGCCGTTCGTGGTTCCACCGGCCAGTCATCCCATCAACGGTTGACGACTGCCACCGCGCTCAGATAAGTTCATATAAAGAACAAGCGTGCGGCATACGAACAATCGTCAGCCCGTGGGACAGGTGAGGGGTGCGGAATGGAGTGGCACAGTGGCTGAGATCGCGTCGTTGTCGGCGGCGGTCGCGGACTTGGTGCGCGACGGCGACGTCGTCGCGCTGGAAGGGTTCACGCACCTGATCCCGGTCGCGGCGGGGCACGAGATCATCCGGCAGCGCAGGCGTGAGCTGACCCTGGTCCGGATGACGCCGGATATCGTCTATGACCAGCTCATCGGCGCGGGCTGCGCGCGCAAGCTGATCTTCTCCTGGGGTGGCAATCCCGGCGTCGGCTCGCTGCATCGGTTCCGGGACGCGGTGCAGCACGGCTGGCCGGTGCCGCTGGAGATCGAAGAACACAGCCACGCGGGCATGGCCAACCGCTACGTAGCTGGCGCATCCGGGTTGCCATTCGCGGTGCTGCGCGGGTACGTCGGTACCGACCTGCCGAACGTCACCGACACCATCAAGCCGATCACCTGCCCGTTCACCGGCGAGACGCTGACCGCGGTGCCCGCGATCAACCCGGACGTCGCGATCGTGCACGCCCAGCGCGCCGACCGAGCGGGCAACGTTCAGATGTGGGGCCTGGTCGGGGTGCAGAAGGAGGCCGTACTGGCGGCCCGACGCAGCCTGGTCACCGTGGAGGAGGTTGTCGACGAGCTCGAGCCCGTCCCCGGCGGGATGGTGCTGCCGTCCTGGGCCGTGGACCGGGTCGCCGAGGTGCCCGGTGGCGCGCATCCGTCCTACGCGCAGGGCTACTCCGAACGCGACAACGCCTACTACGCGGCTTGGGACACCATCAGCCGCGATCGCGACGAGTTCGAACGCTGGGTCGAGCGCGTCCGCAGCGGAGAGGTGGTGCGGGCATCGTGAGCACGTACACCGCCGACGAGATGATGTCCGTCGCGGCAGCGCGGGCGCTGTCCGGCGGCCAGCGGTGCTTCGTCGGCATCGGTCTGCCGTCCACCGCCGCGAACTTGGCACGCCGCACGCACGCACCGGATCTGGTGCTGATCTATGAGTCCGGCGCATTGGGGTCCAAACCGGACTGGCTACCGGCATCCATCGGTGACGGCATCCTCGCCGAGACCGCCGACGCGGTGATCGGCGTGCCCGAAGTGTTCAACTACTGGCTGCAGCCGGGCCGGATCGACGTCGGCTTCCTCGGTGCCGCTCAACTGGACAAGTTCGGCAACATCAACACCACGGTGATCGGGGACGACTACGCGAACCCGAAGGTCAGGCTGCCTGGCGCGGGCGGCGCGCCGGAGATCGCCGCCAACTGTCACGAGGTCTACGTCGTGGTGCGGCAGAGCAAACGCAGTTTTGTCGACCAGGTCGACTTCGTGACGTCGTACGGGCACGGCAGGGGCAACGGCGAGCGTGAACGCCTTGGCCTGCGTGGGGCAGGTCCGACGTTGGTGATCACCGACCTCGGCGTGTTCCGGCCCGACCCCGATACCCACGAGCTGGTCTTGACCGCCGTGCATCCTGGCGTAACCGTGGAACAGGTGCGGGAGGCGACCGGGTGGGAACTGCGGGTCGCGGACGAGCTTGCTACGACGCCCACGCCGACATCCGACGAGCTCGCGGCGCTGCGAGCACTCAAGGAGGCTTCGTCATCATGAGGACTGCTCGCAGGTCCGAATCATCAGACCCGAGGACTGCTCGCAGGTCCGAATCATCGAGCGCGACCGACGTCTACATCCTCGACGGGCTGCGCACGCCGTTCGGCCGCTACGGCGGCGCGCTCGCTGGCGTGCGGCCGGACGATCTCGGCGCGCACGTGCTGCGCGCGCTGGCCGAGCGCACCGGCTTCGACCCGGCGGACGTCGATGAGGTGGTGTTCGGCGATGCGAACCAGGCGGGCGAGGACAACCGCAACGTCGCGCGTATGGCCGCGCTTCTCGCGGGCTGGCCGACGTCGGTGCCGGGCACCACGGTCAACCGGCTGTGTGGCTCCAGCATGGACGCCGTCATGCACGCCTCCCGCACTATCGCGGTCGGGGACGCCTCGCTGGCCGTCGCGGGCGGTGTAGAGTCGATGAGCCGCGCGCCGTGGGTGTTGCTCAAGCCCGCCAAGGGATTCCCCGCTGGCTCGGAGACGCTGCACTCGACCACGCTCGGCTGGCGCATGGTCAACCCGGACATGCCGGAGCAGTGGACCGTCTCACTCGGCGAGGGCACCGAGATCATCGCCGAGAAGTACCAGATCTCGCGCGAGCGGCAGGATGCCTTCGCGCTGCGCAGCCACCAGCTCGCGGCGAAGGCGTGGGACAACGGCTTCTACGACGACCACGTCGTCCCGGTGCCGGACACCGAGCTGACCCGCGACGAAGGCGTCCGCCCCGATACCACGCCGGACAAGCTCGCCAAGCTCAAGCCCGCGTTCCGTCCACAGGGAACGGTGACGGCGGGCAACGCGTCCCCGCTGAACGACGGCGCGTCGGCGTTGCTGCTGGGCGATCAGGCCGCCGCCGACCGGCTTGATGCGACACCACTGGCGCGGATCGCGGGCAGGGGAGCGGCGGGTGTCGAGCCGCACGAGTTCGGTATCGGCCCGGTGCGGGCCGCCGAGACGGCGTTGCGCCGTGCGGGTATCGGCTGGTCGGACCTGGCAGCGGTCGAGCTGAACGAGGCATTCGCCGCGCAGTCGCTCGCCTGCCTCGCCGACTGGCCTGAGCTCGACCCGGAGATCGTCAACGTGAACGGCGGCGCGATCGCCCTCGGCCACCCGCTCGGCGCTTCCGGTGGCCGGGTCATCACCCAGCTTGCGCGCGAGCTGCGACGTCGCGGTGGCGGCTGGGGGCTCGCGGCGCTGTGCATCGGCGTCGGCCAGGGGCTCGCCGTGGTGTTGGAGGCCTGATGACGACCCAAGAGCAGCTGGTGGGCTACCGGCGCGATACTGACAGCCACCCGCCGCTTGACTCGCCGGGCTACCGCTCCACCGCGCTGCGGCATCCCACGCAGCCGCTGACGCTGCTGCCGCACCGGCTCACCGAAGTCACCGGCCCGCTGCTCGGCCCAGGCCGGGTCGGCGAACTGGATCACGACCTCACCCGGCAGCACGCGGACGAGCCGATCGGCCAGCGCATCATCGTCTACGGCAGGGTGCTCGACGGTGACGGCCGCCCGATCCCGGACTCGCTCATCGAGATATGGCAGGCCAACGCGGGCGGCAGGTATCGGCACACCGGGGACCGCTGGCCGAGCCCGCTCGACCCGAACTTCGACGGCCTCGGCCGCACCCTCACCGACGCGGACGGCCGCTACGAGTTCGTCACCATCAAGCCAGGCGCGTACCCATGGCGCAACCATGACAACGCCTGGCGGCCAGCGCACATCCACTTCTCGCTGTTCGGCCGGTCGTTCACGCAGCGGCTCGTCACCCAGATGTATTTCCCGGACGATCCGCTGTTCGGGCAGGACCCGGTTTTCAACTCGGTGCCCGAGCATGCGCGCTCCCGCCTGATCGCGCGATTCGACTTGGACCGCACTCAGCCGGAATGGGCGCTGGCGTTCGAGTTCGACATCGTGCTGCGCGGCAGGGACGCCACTCCCCTGGAGGACCACCATGGCTGACCTGGCGACGACGCCGTCGCAGACCGTCGGTCCCTTTCTGCACATCGGGCTGACGTGGGACGACGGCCCGTACGTCGTACCGAAGGACATGCAAGGCGCGGTCTGGCTGCGTGGCAGGGTCCTTGACGGCGCAGGTGAGGTGATAACCGACGCGCTGGTCGAGACCTGGCAGGCCGACCCCGACGGTCGGTTCGACCACCCGGACGACTCGCGCGGACCGGCGCAAGGGTGGCGTGGCTTCGGCCGCAGCGACACCCGCGACGGCGGCTACGCGATCCACACCGTCCTGCCAGGCGCGGTGCCTGGTCAAGCCCCACACATCGACGTCTCGGTGTTCGCGCGGGGGCTGCTGCACCGCGTCGTCACCCGCGTCTACTTCCCGGACCACGCCGATCAGCACGCAGACGACCCGGTGTTGTCGTCGGTGCCCGCGAACCGGCGCGACACGCTCATCGCCACCCGGACCGACGACGGATACCGCTTCGACGTGCGAATTCAGGGCGAGCGGGAGACCGTATTCTTCGATGTCTGATGGACTGTTCGACGGCGTGCTGGCGGCTGGCCCTGTGGCCGAGCTGGTCGGCGACGCGGCATGGCTGCGGGCCATGCTGGACGTCGAGGCGGCGCTCGCTCGCGCCGAGGCCGAGGCCGGGCTGATCCCAGCCGTGCATGCCGAGGCCATCGCCGCGCAGTGCCGTGCGGAGTTTTACGACGCGGCCGAGATCGGTACCGCGGCGACCGAGGTTGGCAACCCAGCGGCTCCACTGGTGCGTGCGCTCACCGCTCGGGTCGGCGGGGAAGCCGCCGGATACGTCCACTTCGGAGCGACCAGTCAGGACATCGTGGACACCGCCGCGATGCTGATCGCCCGGGATGCGGTCGCGGTGCTGGCGGAGGACGTCACTGCGTGTGGTGAGCATCTCGCTCGGCTGGCCAGCGAACACGTCGATGCCGTCCAACCGGGACGAACCTTGCTGCAACACGCGGTGCCCGTCACCTTTGGACTGACCGCGGCGAACTGGCTGTCCGGAATGGATAGCGCGGCCGACCGGCTCGCGTCGTTGTCCGGCACTTTCGCCGTCCAATGTGGTGGCGCCGCGGGTACGTTGGCCGCCCTGGGTGAGCGGGGACCCGACGTGGTCAGCCACCTCGCCGCGCGCCTCGGCCTCACCGAGCCCGCCCTGCCGTGGCACACCGAGCGCGGCAGGGTCGCCACCCTCGCGAGTGCGTTCGGCGGGGTGTCGGCGTCCGTCGCCAAGATCGCCCGTGACATCACCCTCCTCGCGCAGACCGAGGTCGCCGAGGTCGCCGAGCCGGGACCGGACGGGTCCGGTGGGTCGTCCACGATGCCGCACAAGCGGAACCCGATCGCGGCGGTATCGGCCGCTGCCGCCGCTGCGCAGGCACCCGGCCTGGTGGCGACGCTGCTGAGCGCATCCGCCCACGAACACCAGCGGGCAGCCGGAAGTTGGCATGCCGAGTGGCGTCCGCTGCGGGAGCTGCTGCGCGGCACGGGGAGCGCGGTGCGCTGGCTGCGCACCAGCCTGGAGCGGCTGCACGTCGACGTCGATCGGATGCGCGCCAATGCCGAACTGACCGGCGGATTCGCGCTGTCCGAACAGGTCACCAGCGAGCTCGTCACTGAGCACGGCGTCAATAGGGCGAAGGCGCACGACGCCGTCAGTGCGTGTTGCGCGTCTGGGAAGTCGTTGGTCGACGCGCTGGCGGCGGATGCGGTGGTCGGCGCATACCTCAGCGCGGAGCGCATCGCGGAACTGCTCGACCCGGCGAGTTATCTGGGCAGCGCCCAGGTGTTCGTTCAGCGAGCACTGCGCCAACATCACGCACGTAAGGAGGGTTGATGGAACCGCACTACGTCAGCGACGGCCCCGAGGACGGCTCCGTCGTCGTGCTCAGCGGGTCGCTTGGCAGCGACGTGCGGATGTGGCAGCCGCAGGTCGCCCCGCTGGCCGACGCCGGGTACCGGGTGGTGCGCCACGACCACAGGGGGCACGGCGGCTCCCCGGTGCCGCCCGGTCCGTACAGCCTTGATGACCTCGGCGGCGACGCGGTCGAGTTGCTGGACGCCATCGGTGTGGCACGGGTGCACTGGGTGGGGCTCTCGCTCGGGGGGATGCTCGGCATGTGGCTGGCGGCGCACAGTCCTGATCGGATCGCGAGTCTGACGGCCTGCTGCACGGCCGCGAAACTCGGTCCTCCGGAGATGTGGGCCGAGCGGGCGCGCATGGTGTCCGAGCACGGGACCGGCGCGGTCGCGGAGGCTGTGGTCGCCCGGTGGTTCACCCCGGAGTTCGCCGCGGCGCATCCCGATCGGATCGACTTCTACCAGCGGATGGTCGCGGCGACGCCCGCTGAGGGCTACGCGGGGTGCTGCCGCGCGATCGAGCGGATGGACCTGCTCGACGTCCTGGGCACCATCACCACACCGACGCTGGTCATCTCGGGTGCCGAGGATCCAGCGACCCCGCCGGAACATGGCCGGCGCATAGCCGACGGCGTCCCCGGCGCACGGTTCGAGGTGGTCGATGACGCCGCGCATCTCGGCAGCGCCGAGCAACCGGAGGCGGTGACGTCGTTGCTGCTTGACCACCTCAAGGAGGCGTCGTGACCGACTCGTATGCTGACGGAATGGCGGTGCGCCGCGAGGTGCTCGGCGATGAGCACGTCGACCGCGCGATCGCGGGTACCACCGAGTTCACCCAGCCATTTCAGGACTACATCACCCGCGCCGCATGGGGCGCGGTGTGGGGCCGCGATGGGTTGGACCGCAGGACGCGGAGCTGCATCACACTCGCGGTACTGACGGCGCTGGGCTGCGAGAACGAGTTGGCGATGCATGTGCGAGCCGCGGTGCGCAACGGCCTGAGTGCGGACGAGATCGGTGAGGTCCTGTTGCAGACCGGCGTCTATGCCGGGGTACCCAGGGCGAACGCCGCGTTCGCCATCGCCAAGCACACGCTCGCCGAACTGGGCGACCCGGCTGCCAGTTAGGCTCGCGTGGTTACGTGCTGGAACCGGTTACCGCACGGCGCCAGCAGATCTGTGCGGGAAGGAGCGGTCATGGTTGACGACGAGTCCGAGCGCGGCGTGCATTTCGTGCAGTCGCTCGCTCGCGGGCTCGCGGTGATCCGTGCCTTCCATGCCGATGCGCCGCAACTAACGCTGTCGGACGTCGCGAAGTCGACCGGACTGACCCGGGCCGCCGCCCGGCGCTTCTTGCTCACCCTTGCTGACCTGGGATACGTCCGCACCGACGGCAAGCACTTCTCGCTCACACCGAGGGTGCTTGAACTCGGCTACGCGGTGCTGTCGGGCATGACGCTGCCCGAGGTGGCGCAGCCACACCTGGAACGGTTGTCCGGCGAGGTGGGTGAGTCCAGTTCGGTGTCGGTGCTGGACGGCACCGACGTTGTCTATGTCGCGCGGTTCGCGGTGTCGCGCATCATGACGGTCAGCATTACGGTCGGGACCCGTTTTCCCGCGTACGCGACATCGATGGGGCACGTGCTGCTCGCCGGGCTCGACGACGACGCGCTGGAGTCCTACTTGTCCGAGGCAACGCTGAAGCCGTTGACCTCGCAGACCATCACCTCGCCGGAGCGGCTGCGCGAGGAGGTGGCGCGGGTTCGCCAGCAGGGTTGGGCGATGGTCGACCAGGAGCTTGAGGAGGGCCTGCGGTCGATCGCCGCGCCGCTGCGGGACCGGTCGGGCGCGGTGATCGCCGCCGTCAACGTCTCCACCCACGCCAGCAGGACCAGCGCCGAGGTACTACGGCGGGACATGGTGCCGCCACTGCTCGCCGCCTGCGAGCGGATCGAGAAAGACCTCGCGGCCGCCGGATAACCGGGCCGGCAGGCGTATGCCGACAGTTGACCGTGGTAGGGCAACTGTCGGCATACGCATCGCATGAAGGATCGGAAATTGGTGCTCAGCTCGTGATGTAGAGCGTCTGATCGAACGTTCCGGAACCGGATTCGGTTTCGCCGAGAATTGAGTACGTCGCCGTCATCGTGGCGCTGCTCGGGCAGCCGAGATCGCCGCTAGTCAATGTCAGCTCGACTTGCGACAGTTCCGCTTGGGCCTCATCGACGGACGATACAGGGCGATTCGCGTTGTCCGGGTTGTACACCGAGCCGGTCACGCTGTCATTGGCCCCTGCGCCGACGAAGTGACAGGTGATCTGCATTCCCCACGAATTGGTGGAATCAACTTCTGCCGACACGTTGTTGATGGTGATCGTGCCGTCCTGGCCACCGGTTTCCGGTGCATACGTGACGTTCCCGCCGCTCCACGGCAGGTCGGTCGGCGTGATGGTGGTCCGCCCACCTTGGTCGTTGGGGCACGACCCATCGGAGGCACTGCTGTCACTGTAGGACGCGTCAGCGATGTCAGCATCTGTGCCATCTGAGTTGACCGACCCGTCCAGCGTGGACTGATCGCACGTCGCGTTTCCAGCGGAACTTTCGAACTCCACGGCTGCTGAGATCAGGTCGCCGTGCACGGCACCGGAATAAGGATCGCCGGTTGCCGAGTCGCGGTGAATCGTGGTGGAGCCGGCCGCGGCGGTGGGAGCGATCAGCACGAAACTCGCCGCAACCGCGAGTCCCGCGAAGATCATGTTGGTCGGTTTCTTCACTGTTTCCCCTTTCGTTTCCCGGTTCGGGAAAACATATAGAAACATAGACGTTTCTGGAAGTCAACGAGCACTAGATAATTACGTCTCGCGCCAGGTAGACGTTAGTATCGGGGCTAACTGAGTGATGCGTTCTGCCAGATGGGTGAGATTGGGTTCGCCATGTAGTAACGCTTCGTTCATCTGCTGCCGGACAACGCCTGCGATGAATTCGATAATGACCACGTGAAGAGTAGTTGTCCGATATGGCGAAAGTTGCCACACAATGACTCGCGGCAGTTGAGTTCGTGCTGTTAGCACCATTTGTACAATTGTGGTGTCGTGGTGTGGCGCTACATCACACCAGTAGAGCCGCGCCGCGTCCGGGTAGTCGGTTGTCCACGCGATCAGGGCGGTCACCGTCGCTGCGAACCGGTCCTCGCACGTCCCCTGCGCCGAGCACGCCGTGCGGCACCGCCGGTGTAGCTCGTCGATCGCGCGACGGAACCACGGCGCTGGGTCCGGGATGCCCTGCTTGTGTGGCTCTGCTCGCATTGCGTCCCCCATGGTGGTCACGATTGCTTAGCCTTGGCCTCTACGCCGAAAGACCTGCACGGATAAGCAACGAGGTACGTGGGAACGACGTCGCGCCAGCCACACCAGCTGCCATCGGGAAGGCACGGGCTGCCCGCTGACTATGTGGCGAGTAACCAGCGGGCGCGCATCCTCGCCGCGGTGGCGCCCGTCGTCAGCGCCAGCGGATACGGCGACGCGACGGTGGCGGCCATCATCGAGCGTGCGGGGGTGTCCCGGCGCAGCTTCTACCAGCACTTCACGAACAAGCAGGACGTCTTTCTCTCGGCGTTCGACGATGCGGTCCAATGCCTGACCGAGCAGCTGGTTGCCGCCTACCGCGCGGGGGACGACTACATCGCGAGCGTGCGGAACTGCCTTGATCGGTGTCTCGTTTTTCTGTCCGGTGACCCCGCGCTGGCGGCGATGATCATCGTCGAGGTCATGTCGGCGGGCGCTGCGGCGCGGGATCGCCTGCGCTGGGTACTCGCCGAGCTGACCGACCAACTCGCGCGGTCCTCCCGCGGCATGCCGCGGCCGCCGATGGGTCCGGAGCTGACGGCGGAGACTGTCGTCGGTGCCGTCTTCCAGGTCATCTACAACCGGGTGCACCAAGGCGACGCCGCCCGCCTTCCCGAGCTGCTTCCCGACCTGCTCTACAGCGTGCTCGCTCCCTTCGTCGGTCCGGAGCGGGCCGCGGCCGAACGCGCCGCGACCCTCGGCGAGTAGCCATGCCGAGCCTCGCGGCGCCTAGCGCGGATCAGCGTCCCGGCGGCAGCAGCGTGTAGGTGTGGCTGCCCGGGACGATCGGCAGCGTGGCGGTGCGCGGGCGGACGTCGGCGTCGATCGGCTCGCCATCGCGCAGCACCCGCGTGGCGGGGATGAACCGCCCGGCCAGCCGCACCTCGCCCTCACTGTCGGCAGTGGTCGTCACCGTCAACGGCTCCCGCGCGTCGAGCCGCGCGCGTGCCAGGTCCAATTCGACGGAGCCGACGTTGCTCAACTCAAGCTCAAGCCGGTTCGCCACCGGGATGTCAGGATGCTCGCCCCAGGACCGGTTCACCTCGGTGTACGGCAGTGGCTCAACACCAGCGTCGGCCCCGGACGTGCTTGGCGCGTCGCCGCGTCCGAAGCCGTGACTGAACGCGTCGATGACACCCTTCGCGGGCAGGTCGGACCCGTTGTTCCACCCCGCGCCTTCCGCCGTGTCCGCAGGCGTCAACCCTGAGACCCAGTAGGCGTGGTCGTGCACCAGGCCGAGCGGCGGATCGTCGCTGGCGGGCACGCGCGCGAACGTCACGTGGTGTGGGTTGCGGTCGACCCGTGCCTCGCCGAGGAAGTCCGTCGCCATCGGAATGTCGTAGCCAAGCGCGGCCAGCGTGAAGTGGTCGGCGGGCTGGTAGACGACGAACCGGAACCGGTAGCCGAGCTGATCGAACCCGCGAATGCCGTGTTCCGGCGCACCCAGGTTCTGCGCCCGCGGCCCGACGATCGGCACCAACTGGTCCTCACCCGCGACCACATTGAGATACGGCACGTTGCGGGCGTTCTCCAGCCACAAGTTCGTCAGCGTCTCGACTCCACCGGTCGGCGCGGCTGGTGGCAGCCAAATGCCTTCGCCGGGCGGCCCGACGGTGCTGAACGCCGTGCCGAAAAGGTCCGGATACAGCGTGCCCAGCCGATACGTCGCGTAGCCGCCCATCGAGTAGCCGCTGATCGCCGCCTTATCCGGGTCAAGCGTGAAGTGGCGCGCGATGTCGTTCCACATCTCGAAGACGTCGTACTCGGCCTCGTGCTGGTACCAGCCGTCAGGGCCGCGCGAGAAGCTGGTGGCGACGATGTTGTCGCGGGCCTCGCCGATCTGCTGGACACCGGTGGTGCCGTTGTACTGCCAGTACCGCTGGCCCAGCGAGTGCAGCGCCAGCGTGAGCCCGGTCGGTTCGCCCGGCTGGTAGCTCTCCGGCACGTAGAGGCTGTAGGGCTGGAGCTGGCCGTGGTACTGCGGGAATCCGCCGTCGAGATCGCGGCCCTCGCCCAGATCGAGCCTGCTCGGGAACATCCGGATCGTGGTGCCGTGCTCGGGCACCGAGTCGCGGCGCACCCCGGCGTCGAGCGCGTCGAAGTCGATCGGATGGCTGAACCTGGTCGGTTCGTGCGCCGCGATCGCCGCAGCCTGCCGGGTGTCCGGCGGCGTGTTCTTGCCCAGTACCGGCTCGTTGAACCGGAACGCCAGGTTGAGCACGCCCGACGGCGCGGGGTCGATCGGGCCCGCGCCGCCAGGGGTTTCGTTGTCCGAGCTGGGTTGCGGCCGGAGCCAACCGCCGCTGTCGGTGTCATACAGCCCGGTGGCGACGGTGGTCTCCCAGGTGCCGCTCGGGTCGCTGACCGTGCGCGGCACGGTGATGGTCAGCTGGTTCGCGGACATGTCGGTGCGGATGTCCAGCGACGTCGTCTCGCCGGTGGCGAACGACGTGTGCTCCGCACCGGTGCCCCACGCGGTGATCACTTCGTCCGTGCCGGGGAACGGCGCGCCGGGGTCGCGCGGCAGCGTGGCGGACCCAGTGGCGTCATCGCCGTCGACGTCGAAGGCGATCGCGGCGATGGTGGAGTCCTTCGCCAGCAGCGTGTTGAAGGTGAGGCGGTAGGTGACTCGTTTCCGCTCGCTGGCGACGCGGAACTCCACCAGATCAGCGGCGTTGTCACCGTAGCTGGCGTCGTCAGTCGGATAGGTGACGTCACCCGCGCAGGCGGATTGCGAATCCGCGCCGGCGCCATCCGAGTTGGCGCCGCAGTCGTCGTAGAGGAAGTCCTGGTACAGGTACTCGCCGTCGCGGTAGGCGTCGGTGCCGGACACCAGCAGCGGCTCGGCGTCGAACCGCGGGTCGTGGTTCGCCAGGATCGGTGCGTCCGGCGGCGGCGCATAGAGGACGTCGGGGCCAGGTCGCGCACCGGACTCGACCGTGGGCAGCGAGGATGGCTCGTCCGATGTGGTCGCGGCGGCGGGCGAGACCGTCCCTGCCATCACCGACGCTTGAGCCAACACAGCGAGTGTCGCCGCGAGGCTGCCGACCCGGGTTGTGCGCGAGAGTGCCATCCGCGTGCCTTTCTGCCGGTTGCCCGACTTCGCATGGTGACACCGTGATCAGCTCAGCAGTAGAGATCAACGCACAAACTTCGTTGTGCTCCGGGACCAACGACGAAGCGGCGGCCATTGCGAAGTCGGTGCGTGATCGGCCCGCCGTTGCGAAGTCGATCAACTTGCCCTGGTGTAGGAGCATCAAATGCTCGATTCGTCCCTTTCTGATGGTCGTAATCCAGGGCAAGTTGATCGACATGCGGCGCGCGGCGTGCTCGCGTGCGGCCGGTGAAGCTGTCCACGCCGACGCGACATCGGCCTCACCCCGCTAGCGCTGCCGCGAGCGCCGATGTGCCCTCGATCCGGACGTCGCCGTTCGCGATCGCCTTGTCCAGCAGGGTGTCGCCGCGCGCCAGCCCCGTTGCGGTGGCGGTGTCGAGGCGCACCAGGGCGTCGACGTCCGCGGCGTCGTCTTCTTCGAGGAACGTGACGTCGTCCGGACCGATGCGCAGGCACCAGCCGTGGTCATCCACCCGCACCCGGACCGTGCCGGTGGCGTCATCGGCGGCTTGGCGGAGCGCGGTCGCGACCGGGATGGCGAACCAGTGCCCCCGCCGTGCGTCGGTAGGGTCGGCGTCATCGCCGAGTAGCTCGGATCCCCAGCGCGCCAGCCCAGCGAGTACCGGCACCAACTCGTGTCCGCGCGGCGTCAGCTCGTACACCCAGACGGGGACGCTCAGCCGGCGCCGCACGACGAGCCCGTTGGTCTCCATGTCCTTGAGTCGCGCCGCGAGCATGTCGGTGCTGATGCCAGGCAGGTCGGCGTGCAGGTCGGTGTAGCGGCGCGGTCCGAGCGCCAGCTCGCGCACGATCAGCAGGGTCCAGCGCTCGCCGACGACGTCCAGCGATCGGGCGACGGGGCAGTAGTGCGCATAGCTACGACGCGACATACGCATCAGGCTAGCCGAGAAGTTGGACCTTCCAAGCAGTGGCTTGGAAATACCAAGTAAGCTGCCCCCACGACAGCGACATGGAGGGCCAGATGGAGTTCAGGCAGTCGAGCAAGCTCGCGGGCGTCTGCTACGAGATCAGGGGACCAGTCGTCGAGCAGGCCAACGCGCTGGAAGCGGCGGGTCACTCGGTGCTGCGCCTGAACACCGGCAATCCGGCCGCGTTCGGCTTCGAGGTGCCCGATTCCATCCTGACCGCCATGACCAGCGCGCTGTCGACGTCACACGGCTACGGTGACTCGCGCGGGCTGCTCTCCGCGCGCCAGGCGATCGCCGACTACTACCTGCGGCGCGGCTTCAGTGACATCGGCACCGAGGACGTCTACCTCGGCAACGGCGTGTCCGAGCTCGCGACCATGGCGGTGCACGCGCTGGTCGACGGCGGCGACGAGCTGCTCGTGCCGAGCCCGGATTATCCACTCTGGACGGCGGTGACGAGGATGGCTGGCGGCACCGCGGTGCACTACCGCTGCGATGAGGCGGCCGACTGGCAGCCCGACCTCGCCGACATCGCCAGCAAGATCACCGACCGCACCAAGGCCATCGTCGTGATCAACCCGAACAACCCGACCGGAGCGATCTATTCCGACGAGCTGCTGCGCGGCATCGCGGAGCTGGCGCGCAGGCACAACCTGATGATCCTCGCCGACGAGGTCTATGACCGCATCGTCTATGACGGCGCCACGCATCACCATCTCGGTGCCATCGCGCCGGATGTCGTCTGTCTGACGTTCAGCGGGCTGTCCAAGAGCCACCGGGTCGCCGGGTTCCGGTCAGGGTGGCTGGTGGTGTCCGGCCCGCGCAGCCACGCCAAGGATTACCTCGAGGGCCTGACCATGCTCGCCGGGATGCGGCTATGCCCGAACGGCCCAGCGCAGCACGCCATCGAGGCCGCGCTGGGTGACGACTCCATCGACGGATTGGTCGCGGCGGACGGCAGGCTTACCCAGCAGCGGGACAGAGCATGGCAGGCGCTCAACGAGATCCCCGGCGTTTCCTGCGTGAAACCGCGCGGCGCGCTGTACGCGTTCGCCCGCATCGACCTGGACGTCCACCGCATCCACGACGACGAGAAGTTCGTCTACGACCTGCTGCTGCGGGAGAAGATCCACGTGGTGCAAGGGACAGGGTTCAACTGGGACAGGCCGGACCATTTCCGCATCATCACGCTGCCGGCGGCCGACGAGCTGGAGACAGCCATCCGCCGCATCGGCCGATTCCTGGACGGCTACAAGCAGTGAGTTCGGCGGGAGGGAGACGCCAGCGCTGCGTCTCCCTCGCGACGGCTCAGCACCGCCGGATCGGCTTGCTGAATCCCCGCCGTGACGGCGTCGCCAGGTAGTAGTCGCTGACCCACGTACCGCTGGCCAGCTTGTTCCACACCCGGTCGCCGAAGACGTTCGAACCGCGCCGCTGGCAGACGACTTTGGCCAGCCCGCCGCCGTACACCACGCCTGCCAGCGCGTGCCGGGTGCCGGGACCGGCGCGCTTGTTCAGCCGGTCGGTGCGTGCGACCTGGTACGGATAGGCGCAGCGTGGCAGTCCCTTGTGGAACCCGCCGCCGGTGTTGACGAACCGGTTCGTGACGTAGGTGCCGTTGGCGAGCAGGTTCCACACTCGCGTGCCGGCAGCTTTGGCACCGCGTCGTTGACAGACGACGCCGACCGTCGAGCCTGGCCGATACGTGGTGATGATCGCGGACTTTTTCGTGGGATGGTTCCGGCCCTTCAGCGGCACCGAGCTGGTGACACGGAACTGTCTGGCCACGGTCGCCACCGGCGCCCGGAAGCGGTTGCTGTCGATGGTCATCGCGACGCCGCCGTGCTTCTCACGGTGCGGGCCACGGAACTGCTTGCCGCGCTGGCCGTGCGACCAGTACCTGTCCGAGATACCGGGCATGGTGAAAAGCTTCTTGCTGCCGTCCCACTGCGCCACCCAGATCGCGTCGGGCCGCGCGAAGGCACGCGAGCCGTGCGCCCCGGCGAGATGGATGCCGCCGGAGCCACCGGCGACGTACACCCCGGAGAGGTAACCCCGCTTGTGTAGCGCTGTCGTCCAGCCCGAGATGTAGCGCAGCACGGCCTTGCGGCAGCGGTTACGTGACGTCGGGTACGACTCGATATCAAGGTACAGCGCGCTGCCGGGTAGCAGGCCGAGCCGTGCTGATCGCTTGACCGCGTGTTTCGCGGCGCGTCGTCCCTGCGCACGGGCCTTCTTCGGCTTGATCAGGTACTTCTTCGCGTGATTGCGGCACGGGGCCTGCTTGCCGGTGTAGACCGGCACCAGCCGCCAGCGCATCGCGGTGACGCCACGCACCCAGTTCTTGTTCAGGTGGCGCTGACTGCACGCGCGTGTCACGCCACCGATGTAAATGCCGATCGCCCGATAGCGCGACGATCGCCACTTCCGCATGGTCGACAGCGACGGCGCGGAGCATGTGTCGAACGCCAGCCCTGAGAAGTGCGTCACCGTCGCGCGTTCCGGATAGTCCACGGACGTCGCAGGCTTGGCGAAGAGATAGGGCGGAGGCAGCAGCGCCACCGTAACGATGAAGATCAGGACGAACGCGACCCTGGCGACGACGCGACGACCGTTCATGTCCCCATGATCGACATGGCATCGCCGGTCATGAAGGATTTGGACCCGCTGGCCAGTAGGGTTCGCTCGATCCAGGGACACCCACGCGGCTAGGGTCGTCGGCCATGAGCAGTGCGATGCCGGAGTCCGTGGCCTCCTGGCGCGACGGTGGCCGGTGGCTGGCGACCTCCGCCGGTCGGATCTTCGTGCGCGAGACCGACGGCGACGGGTCGGTGGTCGTGTTCCTGCACGGCTACCCGTCCAGTGGCTACGACTTCCGCCAGGTGCTCGACCGGCTGGACAGGGCGACACTGACGCTGGACTTCCTCGGCTTCGGCCTCTCCGACAAGCCGAGGCCGCATCGGTACACGATCTTCGAGCACACCGACGTCCTCGCCGAGGTGCTCGGCCGGCTGGGACATCGCGAGGTCGACGTCGTCGCGCACGACATGGGCACGTCGGTCGCGACCGAGTTGATGGCGCGGGACCGGGCCAGTGCTTTGCCGTTCACACTGCGGCGGGTCGTGCTGTCCAACGGCGGGCTGATCGTGTCGCGGGCAAGCCTGCGGCCGATCCAGAAGGTGCTGCTCAGTCCGCTCGGCCCGGTGGCGGCGTCACTCGCGAATCCCACGTTGTTCCGCAGGGAGTTCGCACGGCTGTTCTCGCCGGGGCACCCGCTGCGGTCCGAGGAGGCGGTCGCGCAGTGGGCCCTGGTCAGCAACGCCGATGGGCACCGGATCGCGCACCTGCTGTGCGCGTACGTACGGGAGCGGGTGCGTTATGCCGAACGCTGGCACGGCGCGATCCGGGACTGGGACGGCGAGCTCGGACTGCTGTGGGGTCTGCGTGATCCGGTCGCCACGACGAACGTGCTGGACGGCCTCCGTGAGCTGCGGCCCGCCGCCCGCGTCGTCGAGCTTCCCCAACTGGGGCACTACCCGCAGGTGGAGGACCCCTCGGCGTTCGCGGACGGCGTGGGCGAGTTGCTGGGTTGAGGTGCGGGGTGCCACGAAGGGCTGCCTTCTCGCGCCACACGCAACGAGGACGCCCCTCGTGTCACCTTTTCGGCTGCCGGATGCCGTCGAACGCCACCTTCGTCACGGCATCGGCCAGTGCGGCGCTGTTGGCCCCGTTGCGCGGTTTGTACCACTCGATCAGCGAGTTGACCATGCCGAACAGCAGGCGTGCGGTGATCGCCGGGTCGACGTCCGGCCGGATGTCACCCTCGGCCTCCGCCTGCGCCACCAGCCGCGCGACGAGGTGATCAAACTCCCGCCGTTTGGCCAGCGCGGCGCGCTCCACTTTGGTGTTGCCGCGCACGCGCAGTAGCAGCGTCACGTACAGCAACCGGTCGGACAGCACCAGCACACTGCCCCTGACCAGGTGTTCCAGCTTCTCGATCGCGCGGCCGTCGAGCTGTTCGGTCTCCTCGGCGACGGCGAACAGGCCATCAAGCGCGCGGTCGACGGCGAGCCGCAGCAGCTCCTCTTTGCCTGAGACGTGGTGGTAGATCGCGGACTTGGTGATGCCGAGCTTACGGGCCAGTTCGTCCATGCTGGTGCCGTCATAGCCGCGCTCGTAGAACAGCTTGGCCGCCACCCGCAGGAGCGAATCGAGGTCGTAGCCGGGCCGACCTCTGCGCCTGCCGGTCGTGGCGCGCGGCTTGCCGTTTTCCGCCGTCGTCATACCCGGAAGTGTCGCAGAGCGGACGCTGAGGGTTTGGCGTCAGTGTGTGATGTCGGTGAACGGCAGTGGGCAGCCGGACGCGCTCGCGCAGGTGGTCAGGTCGTCGCAGCCCGCATCAAGTGCCTGCCGCAAGGTGTCGCGGATGACGCCGAGGTCGGCGATCCGGCGTTCGACGTCGGCCAACTTCTGCTCGGCCCTGGCGTGTAGGCCAGTGTCGCGGCTGAGGCCAATGCCGCCCGCGTCGATCAACTCGGCGACCTCGTCGAGCGTGAAGCCGAGTCGCTGCGCTGCTTTGATGATTCGCAGCAGCATGACGGTCTCGGACGGGTAGAGCCGGTGCCCGCCGGGGCTGCGCGTGGGTTCGGCGATGAGGCCGCGACGCTCGTAGTAGCGCAGGGTCTGCGGGTTGACGCCCGCCTCGGTGGCGACCTGTCCCGAGCGAAGCGTGGTCGGCGCGGTGTCCATGACCGGCCAGGGTAATCCGGTACGTGGGTACGGCTTCGTGGTGGCTGGTTCGGGCGGCAACCCTCGGTTCCCGCGACGCTCGCGGCCGTGGTGATCTCTGTCACAAGCGGTGGAAACCGGTATCGAAGTACAGCCTTAGCGTGACCTTCATGATCACAACGAACTCAGGACGACGTGCCGTCACCTGGTCCCGCGTTCCCGCGGGTGCTGGTTGGGGCGCCGTCGCCACGGTGGCGATGAGCGCGCTCATGCTCGCTGGGGTGGCTATCGGTGTCGCGCCGATGCCGAAGCCGATCCCTGCCGCGCTGGTCGCGGAAACCTTCGGAACGCTGCCGGAACCGGTGCGACTGGTGCTCGCCGTCGTCGCGCACCTGGGGTATGGCGCGGTGGCCGGTGCACTGCTCGCCGTGCTGGTGCGCCAGGTCAGCGTCCGGATCGCCGCGGGGTACGGGGCGCTGCTCTGGGTGGTGATGGGGCTGGTGTGGCTGCCGTACCTGGGCTGGGGGCTGTTCGGCACGGCCGTCACGCCGAAGGTCGCGGTGGCGACGCTGGTGCTGCACCTGGTTTACGGCCTCGCCCTTGGTCTCCTCCTCGATCGCCGCAAGGAGGCTGTTGGCTGACGCCACCCGGCGCGCCTGCCCGCCACCAGCTACGGCACCACGCAGGTCGACTACTACACGCTGGCGTGGTTCGAACGCTATCTCCGCCCGCTACCTGAGCGCGTTCGCTTTCACCGACCACAGTGGACGCCTGCGCGCCGCCCGTGATCTCCGTGCCTACGCGGGGCTTTCGCCGGTAGGGGACTGGTCGGGCGCCAACAACGACCGACCCGCTGAGCGCGAGCCTGATGTCACCGCGCCCTGAGGTCGACCGGGTGGCCGTCCTTCGGGAACGGTAGCGAGGTGTAATCCATCGGGGCGTGGTAGTCCGGCGGAACGCCCCAGGTGAACCGCCGGAGCAGGTGGTGCATGACCAGCTTGACCTCCACCGTGGAGAAGTGCATGCCGAGGCACTTGTGCACTCCGCCGCCGAACGGCTGCCAGGCATAGCGATGCACCTTGTCCTCGCGGCGATCCGGCGCGAACCGGCCAGGGTCGAAACGCTCCGGCTCTGGCCAGTACTCGGGCATGTGATGGGTGAAGATTGGCGTCGCGACGACGAACGAGCCCTTCGGTACGAAATGTCCTAGTACTTCGGTGTCCTTCACCGCATTGCGCGCCATCGTCGGCAACGGTGTCACCAGTCGCATGGCTTCCTTCATCACCAGGTCCAGCGACTCCAGGTGCGATAGTTGGTCGTAATCCGGATAGGCGTCGAGCGCCAGTGACTCCTCCCGGCACCGCTGCTGCCACTCCGGATGCTGGCCGAGATAGGACATCATCGTCGAGATCGTGATGGTGGACGTGTCGTGCGCCGCCATCAGCAGGAAGATCATGTGGCTGATGACGTCGTCGTCGCTGAAGCGCTGACCGTCGTCCGATTCCGCCTGACACAGCGCGCTGAACAGGTCGTTTCCGTTGCCCGCGCGACGCGCGGGCAGGTACTGCCGGAGGAACCGTTCCAGGTTCACCCGCCCGCGCAGGCCGCGTCGCCACCGGCCGCCGGGCATCGGGAATCGGAGGATCGCGGTGCCCGCTTGCACACAGTCGATGAACGCCTTGTTCACCTGGTCGAGTTGGGAACGCGTGGTGCCTTCCGCGCCGCCCATGAAGATGCTTGTCGCCAGATCGAGCGTCAACGTCTTGGTCGCGGGATACACCCGGAAGTCGGGCCGCGGCCGCCAGTCGGCCAGGCCAGCCTCGATTGCGGTGTTCAGTCCTTCGGCGTACCGCGCGAGGCGTTGTGTGGTGAAGGCCTGCTGCATGATCCGCCGATGCGCCATGTGCTCGTCGAAATCGAGCAGCATCAGGCCACGGTCGAAGAACGGTCCGATCAGGTGGCGCCAGCTCTCACCGTTGGCGAACGCGCGGTCGCGATTGGCCAGTACGGTGCCGCACGCGTCCGGGCCGAGCAGCGATACGAACCGCGTGCCGAACGCGCCGAACCATGACACCGGTCCATAGCGCTCGTACCGTTCCCGCCACAGCGCCACCGGATCGCGCATGTACCGGGCGGTGTAGCCGACGACCGGCAGGCCGTGGTCGCCGGAAATCGGCGCGAGATCGCTATGTGGAGGGCTTGGAGCGAGAACGGTGGTCATCGGCGTCTCCAAATCTGACAGTGCGCACTGTCAATAAAACAGCATCGACTCTTATTGGACGTCTGTCAAGATGGGGGCGTGCCGACACCGACGCGCCCCTACCGCGGGGTAAGTGCGAGCGACCGCAAGGCCCAGCGCAGGGAACAGCTACTCGACGCGGGTCTCGAACTGCTGGGGACGCAGGGTTGCGGGCGCACCACGATGACGGCCGTGTGTGCGACCGCCCGGCTCACCGAGCGCTACTTCTACGAGAGTTTCCGCAACCGGGACGATCTACTCGTCGCCGTGCTGGATCGGATCGCCGACCAACTCCGCGACGTCGTCCTCGACGCGCTGCAGCGGGCCACCGGCGACGCCGCGGCGAAGGGACGTGCGGCGATCGCGGCGTTTATCGAGGTCATCGAGCGCGATCCCCGCATCGGCATGGCGGCGCTGGTTGAGTCGGCCAGCACGGACGCCATGCGACAGCAGCGGCATCAGCTCCTGCGGACGTTCGCGGAGCTGGTCGTCACTCAGGCGAGGGAGCTTTACGGGGAGGACGCGCTGCCGTCGCCGCGCGACGAGATCAATGCGTTGCTGTTCATCGGCGGGCTCGCGGAACTGATCGTGGCGTGGCTGAATGGCGAGATCACCGCGAGTGGTCAGGACATCGTGGACGCCGCCGCGCACCAGTTCGCCACGAGCATGCATCAGTGAGGTGGTGTGGTCATGAGCACGGCGATCGTGGTGGGCTCCGGTCCGAATGGGCTCGCCGCCGCCGTGACGCTGGCGGGAGCCGGGCTGTCGGTGACGGTGCTTGAAGCCGCTGACGAGATCGGTGGCGGCACCCGCACCGGGGAGCTGACCTTGCCGGGAGTGCTGCACGATCACTGCTCGGCGATACACCCGATGGGCATCGGGTCGCCGTTCCTGCGTTCGCTCGACCTGGAGCGCTACGGCGTGCGGTGGCGCTGGCCGGAGGTTGACCTCGCCCATCCGCTCGACGACGGTGACGCGGGGGTGCTGGTGCGTTCCCTCGACGACACCGTTGCCGGGCTCGGCCCGGACGGCGACGCCTGGCGGTCGTTGTTCGAGCCACTGGCCGAGGGCTTCGACGATCTCGCAGCGGACCTGCTTCGGCCGATGGCACATCTGCCGAAGCATCCGATCCGGCTTGCCCGGTTCGGCCCGCGGGCATTGCAGTCCGCGACGCTGCTGGCGCGGCGGTGGCGCACCGACCGAGCCAGGGCGTTGTTCGGTGGGGCCGCCGCGCACGTGTATCACCCGCTGACCCAGCCAGCCATGGCGTCGCTCGGTCTCATGATGGTCGCGATCGCGCACCGCTACGGCTGGCCGGTGCCAGAAGGTGGGTCGGCCACTATCACTCGTGCGCTCGCCGCGATCCTCGGCAAGCACGGCGGCACGATCGAGACCGGCGTGCGGGTGCGATCGATCGATGAGCTGCCGCCCGCCGATGTGGTGATGCTCGACGTCGCCCCCGGCGCGGCGGCGGACATCCTCGGTGACCGGCTACCCGCACGGATTCGCCGAGCCTACCGGCGGTTCCGGCGCGCGCCCGCGGCGTACAAGGTGGACCTCGCGGTGCACGAGGGCGTGCCGTGGCGCAACGAGGCGTGCCGGAAGGCAGGCTCGCTGCACCTCGGTGGCACGCTCGAGGAGATCGTGCAGACCGAACGTGACATCCACGATGGACGGCTGCCGGAACGTCCATTCGTGCTGGTCGGGCAGCAGTACCTGGCTGACCCAGGACGCTCGGCGGGCGACGTCCATCCGATTTGGGCGTACGCGCACGTGCCGCACGGTTATCCGGGCGACGCCACGGAGGCGGTGATCCGCCAGATCGAACGGTTCGCTCCTGGCGTTCGGGAGCGCATCGCGGGTGTCTCGGTGCGGTCGGCACCGCAGCTGGCGGCGTACAACCCGAACTACGTCGGTGGCGACATCATCACGGGCGCGAACACCCCGGTGCAGCTGGTGATGCGCCCCCGAATCGCGCTCGACCCGTACCGCACCGGTGTCAACGGCGTGTACCTGTGCTCCGCCGCGACCCCGCCTGGCGCCGGGGTGCACGGCATGAGCGGCCACAACGCCGCGACGTCGGCTTTGCGGGCGCTATGAGGGCGTTGTCGTCTGGCTGGGCGGTGTCGTGTGCCTGGCTGGGCGTGGATCTTGAGGCGAAATGGTCGTCATAGCAACCAGAACGCCTCAAGATCCACGTGTCGGGACTCGCGCGACGACGGCCGCGCCGAGGACGACCAATGCCAGCACGCCCGCGGCGATGTTGAGCACGGCATAGCCCCAGAACGCGACGACCGCGCCGCCCGCGACGCCCGCTATGGCGGCGAACACGCCCATGACCAGGTCGGACGCGCCCTGGGTCGCGGGCCGCTCCGCGAACGGCACGACGTCGACCAACAGCGCGGAGCCCCCGATCAGGCTGCACGACCACCCCAACCCGAGCAGGAACAGCCCCACGGTCAATGCGACCGAGTGGCCCTCGGGCGCGGTGCCCGCCAGCGTCACGGCGGCCAGCAGCAGTACCGACCCCGCCGCCAGCATCGGCGCGCGGCCCAGCCGGTCCGTCAGCCAGCCGACCACTGGCGAGAACGCGAACATCCCCAGCACATGCACACTGATGACGAACCCGATCACGGTCAGGGCCGCGCCGCCGTCGTTCATGTGCACCGGGGTCATCACCATCACCGAGAGCATCACGCCGTGTGACACCGCGATCGCGACAATCGCCGCGAGGGCTTGCGGGCGTACGGACACCACCGACCACACCCGCCGCAGGCCGACGCGCGTCGTCGTGTCCTCGCCGCGTGCCGCGGCGTGTTCGCGGGCGAGCAGCAATGGGTCCGGTCGCAGGAACAGCCACAGCACGCCGGTGCCCACCGCGGCGGCGGCGAACGCGAGCACGAAGATGCCGGTGATCTCCGGAAAGCCAAACCAGCGTGCCACCGCGGCGCCTGGGCCGGTGAGGTTCGGTCCGACGACCGCGCCGAGCGTCGTCGCCCAGACGACGGTGGCGAGCGCGCGAGCCCGGCTGCCCGGCTCGGCCAGGTCGGTCGCGGCATAGCGGGCTTGGCTGTTGGCCGCCGTCGCCCAGCCGAGCGCGAAGGTGCCCGCCAGCAGTGCGGTGAACGACGAGATGACGCCGGCGAGCACGCACAACCCCGTGCCCAGCGCCCCGATGCCGTAGCCGGTGACCAGCCCGACGCGCCTGCCCCGCGCGCTCATCAGCCGCGCGAGCACGAACGCGCCTCCCGCGGCCCCGACGACCTGCGCCGTCTGTGCGAGGCCCGCCAGCGCGGGCGAGCCGAGGATCTGCTCGGCCAGCAGGACCGCCACCGCGGCACCCGACGTCACGGCGAGCCCGCCGAGCGCTTGCCCCGTGACCAGCGTGCGGATCGTGTTGCGCTGCACCGCCGCGGTCGTGGGCGTCGTGACGTCGGGGACTGTCACGGCGAAAGCCAGAATTCAGCAGGGGTGGTCATGCTCCTGGCCAACGCAAACGCCATGGTGCACATTCCTGTCATGACACCACTGTGCACCCAACCGGACGGCTGACGGCTCCGAATCAGAAACGTGTCGACACACCGCGTCTCCGCCGAAGGTCCGTCTGTCATCGCCCGGCCGTCACTGCGGGTGCTGCCCGCCGCCTCCAACGCTGCCGCCACCACCGCCGTGGTCCTCGTACTGCATGGCGGCAAGGCCGCGAGCCGCCGCCCGACGTCCGAGCACCAGCTGTCGTACTGGCGAATGGTCCCGATCGCCGAGGCGCTGCACGGCGCGGTAGGGGACAGCGGTGCCGCCGTGTGGCTGCTGCGCAACCGGCTGCGCGGCTGGAACGAACCCGTGCAGGACGCCGTTGTCGACGCCCGCTGGGCACTAGCCGAGGTGCGCAGTGCTCACCCCGGCGTGCCGGTGGTGCTTGTCGGACACTCGATGGGCGCCAGGGCAGCGCTGCGGGTCGCGGGCACCGATGGCGTCACGGCGATCTGTGCCCTAGCGCCGTGGATCGAGCCGCGCGAGCCGGTGGCCCAGCTCGCTGGACGATCGGTGCTGATCGCGCACGGCAATAGGGACCGCTGGACTATGCCACGCGCCTCGTTCGACTACGCCGAGCGTGCGCGGCCGGTCGCCGATGAACTGGGCCGGTTCGAGGTGCGCGGCGTCGGCCACGCCATGCTGCGCCGCTCTGCTGACTGGACGGCGATGGTGCGCGCGTTCGTCGCGGAGGCGGTGGGCGCCGCATCGCGCCATCGCGCCATCGAGGTCGCGATGCGCGCCCCCGCCCCGGACGGCTTGCGGACACCGCTGCCAGCGCGGTGGTGACGCTGCTCAGGCCGTGACCAGCAGCCCCGTCAGGTACATCGCCAGCAAGCCAGCCGTCGCGCCGCCGACCGTGGCCGGGTCAAGCAACCGCCCAGCCTTGTCCCGCACCGCGGGCACGAGCTGCACGATGACCTGCGCGATCGCGCCGACGCCGATGCCGAGCAGGAAGCTGGACAGCTCGGTGTTCGTGACCATGCCGCCGATCAGTGCGCCGAGGATCGCCGGTGCGCCCGCGATCACGCCGAGCCCGAGCAGTCGCACGAGGCTGGGACGTCGTTGCGTCAACGGCGACACGATCGCCAGGCCCTCTGTGGTGTTGTGGATGGCGAAGCCGACGACCAGCGTCACTCCGAGCGCCAGTTCTCCGACGGCGTAGGCCGAGCCGATGGCCAGCCCTTCGCCGAGGTTGTGCAGGCCGATGCCGATGGCGATGAGCAACGCGAGACGAAGCCCGGTGCGTTCGGCGTTGCCCCCGCTGAGCCGGTGGTCCAGCGCGGTGAGAGCCAGGAACGCCAGCAACGCGCCCAGCACCACCAGCGCTGGGCCGCCGAACGCGCCGCCCGCTTCTTCGGCGAGCTCGAATCCTTCCAGGGTGGCGTCGATGGCCAGGAACGCCAGCAGGCCCACGGTGACCGCGAGCAGCACCCGCACGCCCCGGCTGCCGATGCGGCGCAACGTCGGGAGGAACAGCATCCCCAGCACCACCGGGATGATGCCGACATACGTGCCCAGCAGCGTCATCAGCGCGAAGAAGCCGCCGTCGGCCTGCGGGGTGGCGACCGCGGCGTCGATCTCGTGCTCGATCACCGCGCCCGTCGACGTCAGGATCGAGATGTGATACGGCTGCTCGGCCTGCCACGGGTAGTCGAGCCGCAGCTTCTCGGTGCCGAACCGGTCGATCGCGGTGTCGCCGCCGGAGAAGTCGACGTAGGCGTCGTTGACAAACACCTGTCCGACCCGCACGGGATCGGCGCCGGTGTTGCGCACTGTCAGTGTGATCGTGCCCGGGGTCAAGGTGGTCTGCTCGACGGCCAACTCTTCGGCAGGCGGGCCGGTGCGGTCGGGCAGCGTGTTGCCGCCGAAGATCGCCAGCGCGGTCAGGACAAGGGCGATCAGTGCGACGACGGCGACCGCGGGGCCCCAGGTGCGCACGGGGTTAGACGTTGTTGTCATTCGGTCACCTCGAAGAAACCCATCCAGCCCAGTTCGGCGAACTCCGTCTTGTGCGCGTGGAACATGTACTTGCCGGGGTACTTGAAGCGCATCTCGCAGATGCCGCGCTGGCCCTGGCCCTGAATGATCGTGTCGGTGAACTCGCTCGGTTCCAGCCGCGTGCCGGTGGGGTAGTAGTCGAAGAAGTTGCCGTGCACGTGGAAACTGTTGATCGGGTCGTACTCCAGTGTGTTGACCAGGTAAATCCGCACCAGCTCGCCTAGCTTCACCTGCACCGGCTCGTGCATGTAGTGGAACGGGATGCCGTTGACGGCGTAAAGCTGGTTGCCCTCGCCGTCGAACGTCGTGTTGAAGCCGTGCATGACCATGACCTGCTCGTCGGCCTCGGGGCGGCCCTGCTTCGGATCGACGATGAACGTCCCGTAGAGCCCGCGCGCCATGTGTTCGGCCAACGGCCCAACGTGGCAGTGGTACAGGTGTACGCCGAACGGTTCGGCGTCGAACTCGTACACCGTGCTGCCGCCCGGCTCGATCGTGCCCGCGCCGAGGCCGGGGATGCCGTCCATCTCGGCGGGATGCATGCCGTGGAAGTGCATGGTGTGCGGGTGCTTCGAGCCGTTGTGGAAGCGCACGCGTAGCCGGTCGCCCTCGGTGCAGCGCAGCGTGGGACCGGGGATGCGTCCGTTGAACGTCCAGGCGGGGAACGTCACGCCCGGCGCGACCTCGATCTCTTCGTCGGTGGCGTAGACGTCCCACTCGCGCAGTACCCGGCCATCCTCGGTGCGCGACGTCGTGCCGTAGTCGAAATCCCGCAGGATGTCGGTGGGGTGGAAGCCGTTCGCGTCGTGGTCGACCCTGCTGTCCATGCGGAACGTCGGGCCCTTCGCGCCGCCGCCGTGGGCGTGGGCATGGCCTGACTGGCTGCCGCTGTGGCCCGGCTGGCCGCCATTGTCCGCGGAGGCCGTCATCGCGCCGCCGATCCCCAGCGCCGCCGCCCCCGCGGTGCCCGCGAGCGCACCGCCCAGCAGGAACTTGCGCCGCGACGGCGGGGAGTGGTCGTGCTCTGGCGACTCTGGCACGGTCATCAGCTGGCCATTCCTCACGACGGAGACTGAATTTCGTCTCACCAAACTTAACTATCCGGGTGAACGAAAGCAACCGGCGTTGGGGTGAGGTCCGTCGCGCATCGATGTGCCGCGGCCAGGGCCAGTGCGCCGTGTCCTGCACTCCCGACGTTGTGTCGTGCAGTCTCGACGTTGTGTCGTGCACTCGTGGCGTCGAGGTCGACGTCCCTGATCCGGGGCCGGCGACAGATCAGGGGAAACCCTGATGCGTCCTGGGCGTTCCGGGTGATGAGCTGGGTGCCCGGAATCAAGCAGAAGGGACGATCGCCCATGACGCACGCACCGGAACGCACCGCTCGGTGGCACCGGTACTGGGACAAGAAGTCGCGCACCTACGACAAGGAGATGACCGCGTGGGAGTAGCGGCTGTTCGGCGACTCCCGCGCATGGGCATGCTCGCAGGCGCGCGGCGAGGTGCTCGAGGTCGCCATTGGCACCGGTCTGAACCTCCCGCACTATCCGGACGACGTCACGCTGACCGGCATCGACCTGAGCGAGCGGATGCTGGACCTCGCCTGTGCCCGAGCCGACGAACTCGGGTGCGAGGTCAACCTGCGGCAGGCCAACGCGCAGCAACTGCCGTTCGACAACGCCTCGTTCGACACCGTGGTGTGCACCTTGGGGCTGTGCGCGATCCCTGATCTGGACGCTGCCGTCGACGAAATGGTTCGGGTGTTGCGGCCAGGTGGCACGGTGATCCTGGTGGACCACGTCGAGGGCTCGTCACGCCTGGTCCGCGGCGTGCAGTGGGTGGTGGAGCTCATCACGGTGCCACTCGGTGGGGAGCATTTCCTGCGCCGTCCGCTGCACAAGGTGCGGGCGCACGGATTTGACGTTGAGTGGGTGCAGCGGTTCAAGCTCGGTTTGGTCGAGCGGTTGGTCGCGCGCAAGCCGGAGTAAGGCCGCGTCGGGAATGCGCAATACGGCGTTCGGAGCGTTGAACATGACGTCGTGAGTGCGGGACACGGCGTCGGGACTGCATGACACGGCGTCGCGAATGACGGACACGGCGTCCTGAGTGTCGGACACGGCGTCAGGGTGAGGCGGCGCCAACCATTCGCAGTGCCAGTTCGCAGTAGTGGTCGCCGATGTCTTCTGGTGACCAGTCGCCCTCGTCGCGGTACCAGCGCGCCACGTCGATGCCAAGCGACAACAGCGCCAGCGCCGTCATCCTGGGGTTCGACGTCGCGAAGACCCCCGCCGTGACCCCAGCCGTCACCACGTCGCGCATCCGTCGCTCGATCGCGCGCCGATACTCGCTGATCTCCGCGAGATGCTCGTCGTTGAGCGCGGCCAGTTCGTAGTTCACGATCCGTGCACCGGTGTGCCCGCGCGCGTGGTGTGCCGCGAACGCGTGCATGACAGCCCGCAGCTGCGCCACCGGGTCCGCCGAGCTGGCGATGCCGTCCTCGACCAGTCGTAACGTCCGCTCGTGCCCTTCCTTGGAGATCAGATACAGCAGCTCTTCCTTGGACTTGTGGTGCACGTACACCGCGGCGGGGCTCATTCCGGCAGCCGACGCGATGTCGCGCGTCGTCGTGCCGTGGAAGCCCTTCGCCGCGAACGATTCGATCGCGGCGTCGACCAGACGGCTGCGTGCGTTGGGTTGTGCACCCGCCATGGGCGGCGTTCCTTCCGTCGTGTCCTCGCGTGCGGCTGGGGGCATGGCGTTGCTCCCGTCAGATGGTTCCGTCAGGGGTGTTGACGAGCGTGCGGTTCTTACGGCATGCTAAGCGAACGCTTACCACTAAGCAAGCGCTTAGCCGTGCAGCTCAGGTGGGTCCCCAGCACCATACGGAAGGACGATCAGCCCATGCCGAACGCCATCAGCGATAGGTTCCGCGACAAGGTCGCGGTAGTGACCGGAGCGAGCAGGGGTATCGGGCTCGGCATCGCCGAACGGTTGGTCGCCGACGGTGCCAAGGTGTGTGTCACCGCGCGCAAGCAGGAGGCCCTCGGCGAGGCGGTCGCGAAGCTCGGCGCGGACAACGCCATCGCGGTCGCGGGCAAGGCACACGACCCCGATCACCAGGCCGAGGCGATCAGCCGCACCATCGAGACCTTCGGCAGCCTGGATCTGCTGGTCAACAACGCGGGCATCAACCCGGTCTATGGTCCGCTGATCGAGCTGGACCTCGACGCGGCGCGCAAGATCGTCGAGGTCAACTGCCTCTCCGCGCTGGGATGGACGCAGCAGGCGCACAAGGCGTGGCTCGGCGAACACGGCGGCGCGGTCGTCAACGTCTCCTCGGTCGCAGGGCAGAAGCCCGCGCCCGGCATCGGCTTCTACGGCGCGAGCAAGGCGATGCTCACCCACATCACCGAGGAACTGGCCGTCGAGCTCGGCCCGGACATCCGCGTCAACGGTGTCGCACCCGCCGTGGTCAAGACCCAGTTCGCCTCCGCGCTCTACGAGGGTCGCGAGAGCGAGGTCGCCGCCTCGTATCCGCTCAAGCGCCTCGGCGTCCCGGAGGACATCGGCAGCGTGGTGGCCTTCCTACTGTCGGAGGACGCGGGCTGGCTCACCGGCCAGACGATCGTCATCGATGGCGGTGTCACCCTCACCGGTGGCGTCTGACATGGATGTTCAAGGCAAGGGCGTCGTCATCACCGGCGCGGGACACGGTATCGGCCGCGCGTTCGCGCACCGGTTCGCCGCCGAGGGCGCGCGGGTCGTCGTCAACGACATCGACGCCGACGCCGCAATGACCGTGGCGTCCGAAGTAGACGGACACGCTGTGCCGGGTGACGCCGCGAGCGACGACGGCGTCGGCGCGCTCATCGACGCCGCCCGTGACCACCTCGGCGCGATCGACGTCTACTGCGCGAACGCGGGGGTGGCCGTCGGCGCTGGCCTGGACGCGCCGGAGTCGGACTGGACGAAGGCCATCGAGGTCAACACTCTGGCGCACGTGCGGGCAGCGCGACGGCTGGTGCCCGGCTGGCTGGAGTCGGGCGGCGGCACCTTCGTGGTGACCGCGTCGGCGGCAGGATTGCTCACGATGCTCGGCAGCCCGACGTACTCGGTGACCAAGCACGGAGCAGTCGCTTTCGCGGAGTGGCTCTCCGTCACGTATGGACATCGGGGGATCGCCGTCCACTGTGTCTGTCCACAAGGGGTACAGACCCAGATGCTGGACGACTCGGGCGTGTTCAAGGACATGCTCAGCCAGGACACCGCGCTCACCCCGGAACAGGTCGCCGACTCGCTGTGGCAGGGCATGACGGACGGATCATTCCTCGTCCTGCCGCACCCCGAGGCGGCCAAGTACTACGCGTACCGAGCCGCGAAGCCGGAGAAGTGGCATGCGGCGATGCGCGAACTGCAGCGAGGATTCGACGACGCGGGAGGTCAGCGATGAAGGCATGGCAGGTGGCCGAGCTGGGCGAGCCGGAGAAGGTGCTCCGGCTGGTCGACGTCGACCAGCCGGAACCGTCGCCGACCCAGCTGCTGGTGCGGGTGCGCGGGGCCGCGGCGAACTTCCCCGACGTCCTGATGTGCCGGGGCGAGTACCAGGTCAAGCCGTCGTTGCCGTTTACACCGGGCGTTGAGCTGTGTGGCGAGGTCGTGGCGACCGGCGCCGAGGTGTCTGGCTTCGCACCCGGCGACCGGGTCATCGGTGCGTCGGTGATTCCGTCGGGCGCGTTCGCGGAGTACGCGCTGATGGAACACGCGACGACGTTCCCCGCCCCGGACGCGCTGGACGATGCGCAGGCAGGGTCGTTCTATATCGGCTACCAGACCGGCTGGTTCGGGCTGCACCGCCGCGCCGGACTGCTGGCAGGGGAGACGCTGCTGGTACACGCGGCCGCGGGCGGTGTTGGTAGCGCCGCCGTGCAGCTCGGCAAGGCCGCGGGTGCGCGCGTGATCGGCGTTGTCGGTGGTCCCGCTAAGGCCGACGTCGCCCGCGAGCTCGGCGCGGACGTCGTCGTCGACCGCAACACAGAGGACTTCGTCGACGTCGTCAAGCGCGAAACCGACGGTAAGGGTGCTGATGTCATCTACGACCCGGTCGGCGGCGAGACCTACCGGCGTTCCACGAAGTGCATCGCATTCGAGGGCCGCATCGTGATCATCGGCTTCGCGGGTGGTGAGATCCAGTCGGCAGCGCTGAACCACGCGCTGATCAAGAACTACGCCATCCTCGGTCTGCACTGGGGCCTCTACACCGGCAAGGACCCGGACGCGGTGCGCGAGTGCCACGACGACCTCACCGCGCTCGCGGCGGCTGGGAAGGTCTCACCTCTGGTGAGCGAGCGCGTGGCGCTGGAGGATGTGGCCAGCGGCGTGCAGCGGCTCGCCGATGGCGTCACCGTTGGCCGGTTGGCCGTCGTACCGGGAAGCTGAAACCAGGGACACGAGAGAAGGAGACATACGTGAGCGATCAGACCAAGCGCACCGCCATCGTCACCGGAGCAGCGCGGGGGATCGGTGCCGCGGTGGCGAAGCGCCTCGCTTCCGACGGCTTCAACGTCGCGGTGCTCGACCTTGACGAGTCGGCCTGCAAGCAGGCCGTCGCCGACATCGAGCGCGCGGGTGGCACCGCGCTGGCCGTCGGCGTCGACGTCTCCGACGAGCAGGCCGTCGACAAGGCGGTCGAGCGGGTCGCGAACGAGCTTGGCGCGCCGACCGTGCTGATCAACAACGCCGGGATCACCCGCGACAACCTGCTGTTCAAGATGAGCGTCGAGGACTGGGACGCGGTGATGAACGTCCACCTGCGCGGCTCGTTCCTGATGACCCGCGCGGTGCAGAAGCACATGACCGAGGCGAAGTACGGCCGCATCGTCAACCTGTCCAGCGTTTCCGCCCTCGGCAACCGGGGCCAGGTGAACTATTCGTCCGCCAAGGCAGGGCTGCAGGGCTTCACCAAGACCCTCGCCGTTGAGCTGGGCAAGTTCGGCGTCACCGCGAACGCGATCGCGCCTGGCTTCATCGAGACCGAGATGACCGCGGCGACCGCCGAGCGGGTCGGCGTGCCGTTCGAGGAGTTCAAGCAGGGCGCCGCCGCGCAGATCCCGGTGCAGCGGGTCGGCCAGCCAGCCGACATCGCCGCGACGGCGTCGTTCCTGGTCAGCGAGGAGGCCGGATTCGTGTCCGGCCAGGTCATCTACGTCGCCGGCGGACCGCGCGACTGAGAGGAGCGGCATGCAGACGTTCAACGGGCTCGACGAGCTCGAGAAGGCAGTGGGCACTCACCTCGGTTACAGCGACTGGCACACCATCACCCAGGAGCGGATCAACCTGTTCGCCGAGGCGACCGGGGACCATCAGTGGATCCACACCGACCCGGAGAAGGCCGCACAGGGGCCGTTCGGCAGCACCATCGCACACGGCTATCTGACGCTGTCGCTGATCCCGATGCTGGTGTGGCAGATCTACAAGGTCGACGGCCTCAAGATGGGCGTGAACTACGGCTCCAACAAGGTGCGGTTCCCCGCGCCGGTGCCGGTCGACTCGCGGGTGCGCGCCGGGGCTGAGCTGGTCGAACTCAAGCGCGGCGACGACGGCGCGCAAGCCATGGTCCGCGTGACCATCGAGATCGAGGGTGGCGACAAACCCGCGTGCGTCGCCGAGGTCCTCTCGGTGCTGGTGGAGTGATCATGCCGGGGACGGACACCGGGCCACCAGGGTTGGACCTAGCCGGTTTCCAGGAGTTTTTCGACGGTGTCCGTCCCGGCGCGATCACTGGCCCGCTGCGCGCCAGCCTGATCGCGGGCGGCAAGTCGAACCTGACCTACGAGGTCACCGACGGGACGTCGACCTGGATCGTGCGTCGCCCGCCGCTGGGCCACGTGCTGGCGACGGCACACGACATGGGCCGCGAGTATCGGGTCATCACCGCACTGGGGCCTACCGACGTTCCGGTGCCGATGACGTACGCGCACTGCGACGACACCGACGTCATCGGCGCGCCGTTCTACGTGATGTCCAAGGTGGAGGGCACGCCGTACCGGTACGCCGCCGAGTTGGCGCCACTCGGTCCTGACCGCACGCGGGCCATCTCGCTTCGCATGATCGACACGCTGGCCACGCTGCACGACGTCGATCCGGACTCGGTGGGGCTGTCCGACTTCGGCCGGCCGGAGGGTTTCCTCGCCAGGCAGGTGCGGCGCTGGAAGAAGCAGCTGGACGCGTCGCATGTGCGGGACCTCCCCGGCGCCGAGCGGTTGCACGACGCGTTGTCAGCCTCGGTGCCCGGCGAGTCGGCGCCGGGCATCGTGCACGGTGACTACCGGCTGGACAACCTGCTGGTCGACGAGAATGACCAGATCACGGCGGTACTGGACTGGGAGATGGCCACCCTGGGCGATCCGCTCACCGACATCGCGCTGCTGCTCGTGTACCAGCGGATGGCGGAGCTGGACGCCGGGGACGCGGTGGCCGACGTCGCCACCGCGCCGGGATTCGCGGACGCCGATGAGCTACTTGCCCGCTACGCGGCCCACAGCGGCAGGGACCTCTCCGCCATGGGCTTCTACCTGGGTCTGGCGTATTTCAAGATCGCCGTGATCCTCGAAGGAATCCACTACAGACACACCCACGGGCAGACCGTCGGCGAGGGCTTCGACACCGTCGGCGACCTCGTCGTGCCCCTGATCGACGCCGGACTGGCCGCACTGAAGGAGTAGAGGCGATGGACTTCGCGCTAGACGCCACCACCGAAGAGCTGCGGGAGCGGCTGCTGACCTTCCTGCACGAGAAGGTGTACCCGGCCGAGCCGGTGTTCTCCGAGCAACTGGAAGCCGCCGACGACCGCTGGGCCTGGTCGCGGGTGCCAGCGCTGCATGAATTGCGGGAACAGGCCCGTGAGCAGGGGCTATGGAACCTCTTCCTGCCGGGGGATGAGGGTGGCGGGCTCACCAACCTGCAGTACGCACCGCTCGCCGAGATCACCGGTCGCAGCAGGCTCGCGCCGCCCGCGCTGAACTGCTCGGCGCCGGACACCGGCAACATGGAAGTGCTGTCGATGTTCGGCACCGAGAAGCAGCGCAAGGAGTGGCTGGAGCCGTTGCTGGGTGGCGAGATCCGGTCGTCGTTCGCGATGACAGAGCCGGACGTCGCATCGTCGGACGCCACCAACATCGGCACCCGCATCGAACAGGACGGCGACCACTACGTCCTCAATGGACGGAAATGGTGGATCACCGGGGCGATGAACCCGGACGCGGCGATCTTCATCGTGATGGGCAAGACCGACCCGGCCGCCGACCGGCACCGGCAGCAGTCGATGATCCTGGTGCCGCGCGACACTCCCGGCGTCGAGATCAAACGCGGCATGACCGTGTTCGGCTACGACGACGCCGACCATGGCGGCCACGCCGAGATGACCTTCACCGACGTCCGGGTGCCCGCCGAGAACCTGATCGGCGGCGAGGGCGACGGATTCGCCATCGCCCAGGCGCGGCTCGGTCCTGGCAGGATCCACCACTGCATGCGATCCATCGGGGTGGCCGAACGCGCGATCGAGTTGATGTGCGACCGCGCCGCCGAGCGGGTCGCGTTCGGCAAGCCGATCGCTGACCAGGGCGTCGTCCGCGACTGGATCGCCGAAGCACGGGTACGGGTGGAACAGCTGCGGCTGCTGGTGCTCAAGACCGCGTGGCTGATGGACACGGTCGGCAACAAGGGCGCACACACTGAAATCCAGGCGATCAAGATCGCCACCCCGCAGACGGTGGAGTGGATTCTGGACAAGGCGATCCAGGTTCACGGCGCTGGCGGGCTGAGCCAGGACTTCCCGCTCGCCGGGCTGTTCGCGGGCATTCGCACGCTGCGCTTCGCTGACGGACCCGACGAAGTGCACAAGAACGCGCTGGCCAAAGCCGAGCTGAAGCGCCAGCAAGGAAGGGGAACGCACTGATGAGTGACGACGAGGTCGCCGACGACCTGCGGCGACGGGTCGCCGACCTGCTTGCCGCGCACGATCCGGCCACCACGGACCGGCTGGAGTTTCTGCGCGCACGGTTCGATGCCGGGCTGGCGTGGGTGCACTACCCGGAAGGGCTCGGCGGTCTGGGGCTGCCGCGCGCCATGCAGTCCGTTGTCGACGCGGAACTCGAGAAAGCCGATGCGCCAGACAACGAGCCGCGCCGGATCGGCATCGGTCTCGGCATGGCCGCGCCGACGATCCTCGCGTTCGGCACCGATGAGCAGAAGAAGCGCTTCCTGCGTCCACTGTGGACCGGCGAGGAAGTCTGGTGTCAGTTGTTCTCCGAACCCGGCGCCGGTTCGGACCTCGCGGCACTGGCAACGCGTGCGGTGCGCGACGGCGACACCTGGGTCGTCAACGGCCAGAAGGTGTGGACGTCGGTGGCCCATAAGGCGCGCTGGGCGATCCTGGTCGCACGGAGCGACCCTGACCAGCCGAAACACGCTGGTATGACGTATTTCGTGTGCGACATGACCGACCCCGGCATCGACGTCCGCCCGCTGCGGCAGATCACCGGCGAGGCGGAGTTCAACGAGGTCTTCCTGACCGACGTGCGCATCCCGGACGAGAACCGGCTCGGCGCGGTCGGCGACGGCTGGCGCGTCGCCATGGGCACGCTGATGAACGAACGGGTCGCGATCGGTGGCGGGTCCGCTCCACGGGAGAGTGGCATGATCGGCGTCGTCGCCGACACCTGGCGCAAGCGGCCCGAAGTGCGCACGCCGGGGACACACGACCGGCTGATGCGGTTGTGGGTCGAAGCCGAGGTGGCGCGACTGACTGGTAAGCGGCTGCAGCAGAAGCTGGCCAGTGGCGAGCCGGGGCCGGAGGGCTCCGCGATGAAGCTGGTGTTCGCGCGGCTCTCGCAGGAACTGTCCGGGCTGGAGCTGGAATTGCTCGGCGAGGAGGGACTGCGCTACTCGGACTGGACCATGACACGTCCGGAGATCGTGGAGTTCACCGGTCGCGACGCCGGATACCGCTACCTGCGCGCCAAGGGCAACTCGATCGAGGGTGGCACGTCCGAGGTGCTGCGCAACATCATCGCCGAGCGGGTGCTCGGCCTGCCGCCAGAACACCGTGACGACAAGGACGTCCCGTGGAAGGACCTGCCACGATGAACCAGAGCACGCAGAGCCGTGAGACCAGCGCCGATGTCAATCTGCTCTACACCGACGTCGAGGACTCGCTGCGGGACAGTGTGCGGTCGCTGCTGGCGGACCGTTGCCCCGCCGACCGCGTGATCGCCGCCTACGACGGCGATCACGACCTCGGCGCCGAGCTGTGGCCGACACTGGCGACCGACCTCGGCCTCGCCGGGCTGCTGGTACCCGAGGACATGGGAGGCCAGGGCGCGAGCGCGCGTGAGGCCGCCGTCGTGCTTGAGGAGCTGGGTCGGTTCGCCGCCCCGGTGCCGTTCCTGACCAGCGCTGTCATCGCGACATCGATCGCGCTGCGGGCGCGGGAAACCGAGCTGGTGCGGAAACTGGCTGCCGGGACGGCGACGGCCGCGCTGGCGGTGCCGTTCAGCTCCGGTGCGGCGACGTTCGGCTCCGACGTGTTGCGGACCGAAGAGGACGTGCTGCGTGGCAGCGTGGCCAACGTCGCCGGCGCGCACGACGCCGACATCCTGTTCGTTCCGGTACCCACCGAGGCAGGGTTCGAGGTGCATCTGGTCGACGTCTCCGAGGTCACGATGACGTCCGTGGTGTCGCTGGACATGACCCGGCGGCTTGCCGACATCGAATTCATGGACGCGCCGTGCGAGGTGCTCATCGACGCCACCGACGGCGCGGCGGCGGTGCGCGACGCACTCGAACTCGGTGCGGCGCTGTTGGCATCCGAGCAGGTGGGCGTCGCCGAGTGGTGCCTTGAGTCGACCGTGGCGTACCTGAAGGAGCGCAGGCAGTTCGGCCGGATCGTCGGCGGTTTCCAGGCGATCAAGCACCGGCTGGCCGACCTGTGGGTCGAGGTGGAGTCCGCCCGTGCCGCCGCACGCTACGCGGCCGCGACGGCGGCAGACGGTGATCCGGACCGCCGGGTGGCCACGTCGCTGGCCCAGGCGTACTGCTCTGGTGCCGCGGTGCATGCGGCGGAGGAATGCGTCCAGCTGCACGGCGGGATCGGTATGACCTGGGAACACCCAGCGCACCTCTATCTCAAGCGCGCCAAGGCGGACCAGCTCGCCTTCGGTACCGCGGAGGGGCACCGGGCGACCCTGGCGGGTCTGGTCGACCTCCAGGCATGACGTCGTCCCTCGGTGTGCGCACGCCGCCCGTGCGCACACCGGGGAGACGATCATCGAGTGCCGCCACCCGATGCGGGTCAGCGCTGGTGGTTCGCGCGGTTGACTTGACTGATTCGCCGTTTTCGTGTGGCTTCTGTGGGGCGGCTGACCTACTCTCGAACGGTGCGGCTGGCTGACCTGCTCGCGGGACTGTCCCGGCTGGCCGACCTCGGGTTCGGCTTCCCACCGGGCGAGTCCGTGCGCTCGGCAGCGCTCGCTGTCCGGTTCGCCGCGTCGCTCGACCTTTCCGACGACGACGTTCAGACCGCGCTGTACACGGCGTTGCTGCACCACGTCGGCTGCACCGGATACGCGCATGAGACCGCGCACCGCTACGGCGATGAGTTCGTCCTCAATTCAGCGGCCACCCGGACCAACATCGCCGACCCACGCGACCTGATATCGACGATGCTGCCGACATTGCTGCGGGGACGATCACCGCTGGACCGTGCTCGGCTCGTCATCGCGGAACTCACGAGCGGCAAGCGGTTCGGGCAGGCGTACACGACCGCGACGTGCGAGGTCGGCCGCGACACCGCTCGGGCACTCGGGCTTCCGGGCGCGGTGCAGCGAGCGGTCTATCACCTGTACGAGTTCTGGCAGGGCGGTGGCGCTCCAGACGGCATCGCCAACGACGACATCCCGATCGCCGCGCGCATCGCACGGCTTACCGCGCTCGCGGTGCTGTACGACGACCTGGGCGACGCGGATCTGGCGGTTGCCGAGATACGACGTCGCAGCGGCGGGATGCTGGACCCCGAACTCACCGAGCACTTCGCGGCGCGGGCGCATGACCTGCTCAGCGAGATCAACAGCGGTGACGTTCGCGCCATCGTTCTCGACGCCGAACCGAGCCCGGTGACACTGCCCGAGTGGCGACTGCGCGAGGTCGCGACCGTGTTCGGCAGGCTCGCCGACCTCAAAACGCCATACACCCACGGCCACTCGTCCGGCGTTGCCGCGCTCGCGCGAACCGCCGGTGCTGAGCTGGGGTTGCCCGCAGACGTCCTGAACGATCTGGAGGTGGCCGCGCTGCTGCACGACGTCGGGCGCGTGGCCGTGTCCGACGCGATCTGGGAGAAGCCAGGGCCGTTGAGCGAGGGGGAGTGGGAGCAGGTCCGGCTGCATGCCTACCACTCGGAGCGAATCCTGGCCGGTTCGGAGCGGCTGTCCGCGCTCGCCCGGCTGGCCGGGATGCACCACGAACGTCTCGACGGCTCCGGCTACCACCGCGGGTGCGCACGAACGGAACTGGGCATACCCGCTCGAGTGCTCGCCGCCGCGGACGCCTACCACGCGATGACCGAACCGCGCCCGCACCGCGATGCGCTCGCCCCGGATCGCGCCGCCACCGAACTCACCGCCGAGGCCAGCAACGGCGCGCTCGACTCCGACGCGGTGCGCGCCGTCCTCGCCGCGGCGGGACAACCGTGCGCCGCCACGAAACCGGAGCGACCGGCTGGGCTGAGCGACCGCGAAGTCGAGGTCCTCGACCTGCTCGCCCGCGGCCACAGTAACGCGCGGATCGCTGAGCATCTAGTGATCTCGCGGCGCACGGCGGAGCACCACGTGCAGCACATCTACACCAAGATCGGCGTGTCGAGCCGGGCCGCCGCTGCGCTGTTCGCGATGGAGCGAGGGTTGCTGCGGCCGGCGAATAGGTAGCGCTACCGATGCCGGTGGGGCTGTCGCGGGCGACGCTGGGTTCGTCCGATGACAAGGAGGCCCACGATGACCCACACCGACGAAACCACGACAACCACGGTGACCTCGGCTGACGGCACCGAGATCGCCTACACCACATCCAGCGACGGCCCGCCACTGCTGCTGGTGCACGGCACCACCGCCGACCACACGCGGTGGCACACCATCCTGCCGTACCTCGAGCCGCACGCGACCGTCCACGCGATGGACCGCAGAGGACGCGGCGCGAGCGGCGACGCGTCCGACTACGACCTCGCGCGGGAGTTCGAGGACGTCGCGGCGGTCGTCGACGCGATCGCCGAGGCGAGCGGATCCGCTGTCGACGTGCTCGGCCACTCCTACGGCGGTGACGTCGCCTTCGGCGCGGCCACACTGACGCCGAACATCCGCAAGCTCGTGCTGTACGAGGGTTGGCCGTCGCCGCACCCGCGCGGCTCGGGTATCGCGCAGGAGACCTGGGCGCGTATGGACGCCCTCCTCGCCGATGGTCAGCCCGAGGCGATGCTGGAAGTGTTCTTCCGCGAGGTCGTCGGCATCCGGGAGGACGACTTCGCACGGTACCGGGCGTTGCCGTCGTGGCAGGCGCGGATCGCGGCGGTGCACACGGTATTGCGCGAGACGCGCGCCTGTCGGGGGAACATGCTGGACGTCGAGGCGGCGGCGCGCGTGACGATGCCCGTGCTCATGCTGGTTGGCGGCGCGAGCCCGCCGGAAATGCGGTCGGGCTACCAGGATGTCGCCGACGCGCTACCCGACGCGCGCGTCGTCGTGTTGGAAGGCCAGCAGCACATCGCGATCGATCTGATACCGGAGGAGTTCGCCGCGACGGTGCTGGCGTTCCTTGGCAGAGCCTGACGTCGCGAGGTGGCACAGGCGCGTGCCGCGAGCGCCACCGCTCGGTGTGCGCCAGTTGGGTGGCGTGCCGGCCCTCGCTAATCGGTACGCCTGGCGTGAGAACCCGCGGTGGGGTACGACAGGAGCATGTCGCCGCACGACGATGCCGATTCCGCACGGGGCTCGGCCGCATCCGGTGCGGACGAGCGTGCCCGCGGCGAGCTCGCGGATTCGGCTCATGGCTGGTTGCGCGTGCAGCTCGCGGTGGTTGGGTTCATCGGGCTCTGTGGTGCCCTGTGGGCCAACGGAGAGCTTGATGGGCCGGCATGGCTGCGGTGGCTGGCCGCGGCATTGGCCGCGCTGGCGTTCGTACTCGGCAGCGCGGCCATTTTCCTGGTGGCACGGGTGGCGTATCCGGTGCGGGGCACCGCATTGGCGGCCGCGCCCGGTGACAACGCGCGGTCACGGAAATCGGGGCAGCTTCGCGGCGGCATCGCCCTCAGCCTTCTTGCGCTGATGCTGGTCGTCGCCGCCACCCTGACCGGGTGGTGGCCAGATTCCTCCGGTGGCGGTGCGATCGAGGTGCGTGACGCCACCGGTCAGGCATGGTGCGGCCAGCTCGGTGACGCACCCACCGGTACGGTCCGGCTGGACACGGCCGACGGTCCGGTGACGATCCCGTTCGAGCGCATCGCCCTGCTCCGTGAGGTGGACAGCTGCTGAGGTTCTCCGATGACGGTGACCGGTCTGCGCCCCGCGGCAGTCGGCCCGAGCCCGCGACCCTTCTCAGCGCGGGCGCACCATCAGCGCCTGCGCGCCGACGGCGACCTGGCCTTCGGCGTCATGCAACACGCTCGACGCGGTGCCGATGCCGGACGGGCCGATGACCGTGTTCGCGTCCAGCCCGATCCACTCGCCGACCGGCTCGCGCTGGATGTGCACGGTCAGGTCGGTGTTGATGAACCACCACTGCGACGGGTTGAGCCGGTTCGACAACCCGTTGCCGGAGTCAGCGACGGTGAAAAGGCGCTGCATTCCGGTCGGCTTCTCACCGGCGACCAGCGGGATGCGCTGCCGCACCCACGCGGTCGACGGTCCAGGCACGTGCAGGCCGCCGTGCAGCGGGCGCCATTCCATCGCGTCGATATAGCCGGGGCACCAGCCGTCCGGCCTGCCCATCGGCTCGATGCCGTCCCATGTCGGCAGCGGATCAGCCTGGCCAGCCTCGACCGGCGTTGAGTCCGCCTTCGCGATGCGCCAGCCGGACGCCGATGCGACGACCCTGCCGTTGGCGGACATCTCGGCGTTCAGCAGTTCCACCGAGCGGCCCGGCCGGACCAACTGTGCTCGCACGGTCAGCTCGTCGATCGGCACCGGCCCGAGGATCTCGATGGTCACCCTGGCGAGCTGCATCTCACGGTCGGTGGCGACCTGTTCCAGCGCTCGCACCAGCAACGCCGACGGCGGGCCGAGGTGCTGTGCGTCCGTCGTCCACGGTCCCGCGGTGTGCCGGGTGGACAGGAACACGTCCTCGCCGCGCGGGACGTAGAAGGCCTCGGCGTCCTGGTCTGACACGGTGTGCTCGCTTTCGTCGGGACATGGTTCGCATCGCGAACGCTACTGCATCATGATGCACTGATGCTATGATGAGGCCATGCGGACGACCATTGACCTGCCTGACGACCTGCATCGGCAGGCACAGTCACTCGCGCGTGACACATCTCGGACGCTCAGCGACATCGTTGCTGAGCTTATGCGGCGTGGGCTTGGTCAGGGGCTACCCGTTGAGACGTCGCATAGCGCGAAGACCGGGCTGCCGGTAGTTCGCCTCGGCAAAGTGATCACGACCGAGGACGTGCGTTCCCTTGAGGACGATGAGTAGTGACGACCTTGCTGGACGCGAATGTACTGATCGCGCTGGTGGTCGCTGATCACGTCCATCACGATTCCGCCGAGGAATGGCTTGCGGGCACGTCTCGGTTCGCGACGTGCCCGATCACCGAAGGGAGTCTTGTCCGGCTGCTGATTCGGGAGGGGCAGACGGCGGAGACAGCACAGGCGCTGATCGCGGAGATCTCAGCGGATGAGCGCCACGAGTTCTGGTGCGATCAGATTAGTTGCCGCAGGGTGGACATGAAGGGCGTGATCGGGCACCGACAGGTGACTGACGCCTATCTGGCGCAGTTGGCGCGTGAGCAGGGTGGTCGTCTAGCAACGTTCGATCAGGGCATGGCGCATCTCCACAGTGATGTTGTTGAACTGATCCCCACGGTGCCCGCGCAACGGTCGTAGCGAGCAGCAGGGTAGCCAAGCACCGCGGGTCGCGGCACCGCCTATCCGGCCGCGGGAACCCAGTTGCCGTGGAACCCGGCTGGCACTCGCGTCGGCAGGTGGATGCTCGCCACGGTCTCCAGTGTCGCCGCGTCGAGCATCGTGAGGTCGCTGTGGTCGGACGCCTTGTCATACACGAATCCCATCAGCACGCCCTCGTCCTCGGTGGCGTCCTCACTGGATGGGACGAACACGAACTCGCCGACCTCGGTGCCTTCCCCGAAGGTGTGCAGTGTGGACGCCGCACGCTCGACGTCGTGCTTGACCACGCTGTCGAACCAGCTCTCCTCCCGCGCCGCGGTGGTGTAGGCGTAGCGGTGTTTGCGGCCGAGCAGTCGTTCGTCGATGCGCGGAAACTCCTGCATGACGTCGTCGATGCGCTCGGTGCGCACTTTGCCAGCCGTCAGGTCGATCTCCCACCGCTCAAGCAGCGGCGGCGCGTCGCCCGGTCCCCGCAGGTCGCGGTCGAAGACGCGGTCGTAGCGCGGTACCTCGACGACGATGGTGTCGCCATCGTCGTAGGCGTTGACCGGGTGGAAGACGTAGCACGGATCGATGTCGAACCACCGGACGTCGCGGGACTGGCCGTCGCGGGGAAGTACGCCAATGCGCGCGGGGTAGCGCGGGTTCCAGCTGTACGGCAGTGGAGCGTTCGGCTTGAACCGCTGGGACGCCTTCGCCGCCATCGGGTCGGGGATGCGGACGTTGCCGATGAGCGCGGACATCGTCAGCCGCGCCGCACCGCGCAGGAACCGGGGCACCGACGCGGCCGCTGCGATGCCGGTGTCGAACGTGACCGGCAGGTCGTAGATCAGCACGTGGTTCTCGGTCAGCGAGAAGTTGTGCATCATCGGGCTGCCGTTGACCTCGATGTCGACCGCGCGCCGCACCCGTGCGTCGCGGTCGAGCACGGTGTACTGCACCCGGTTGCCCCAGCCGAAGTAGTACGACACCGCGTGCAGTTCACCGGTGACCGGATCGCGCTGCGGGTGCGCGGTGTAGGCGCCGGGCAGCGTGCCGTCGAAGTCGCACGGGCCGACGCTGTCCAGCTCGTCGGCCAGTTCGAACACCGGCCCGCCACCCTCGACCAGCGCGAACGTCCGTCCCGCGTGGCCGATGACGCTGGTGTTGGTCGCCAGGTCCATGCCGGTGGATGTCCTGCCATGGCGCGGTTCGCCGAGGGCGTCCGCGACGGGGCCGTTGCGGACCCATCGGTTGCGGTACCACTCCGCCTTGCCGTCGCGGATGCGGATGCCGTGCACCATGCCGTCGCCGAGGAACCAGTTGTAGGTGCGCGGGTCGATCTCGCCGATCGGGTTCGGCCCGTTGCGCAGGTACCTGCCGTCGAGATGCTCCGGAATGGTGCCGGTCACCGGCAGGTCGGTCGCGGTGTGTTCGGTGCTGATCGGGGCGAAGTTGCCTTCGAGGTAAGGGTTGGCCATGACGTCCTCCCATAACGTTGTTATTCACAGGTATAACAGGGTTATGGGTAGTGGTCAATAGCGCGGCGCGAGGACTGATAACTCCGTTATGGCACGATGGGCGTCGTGAGTGAGACAACGCGGCAGAGCACCGTGCGGGACCGCCTGCTCGCGGCGGCCGTCGAGAAGCTCGAGGCCAGCGGGCCGGAGGCGTTGCAGGCACGCCCGCTCGCCGCTGACATCGGCGCGTCCACCATGGCCGTGTACACCCACTTCGGCGGCATGCCGCAGCTGCTCGACGAGGTCACCCGCGAGGGCTTCGCGCGGTTCGACGCCGAGCTGGCGCGGGTGCCGCGCAGCGACGACACCATCGCCGACCTGCTCGCGCTCGGCATCGCGTATCGCCAGTTCGCGCTGGACAACCCGCAGCTCTACCGGTTGATGTTCGGGCTGACGACCCCGGGCACGCGGCGTGCCAAGGAACGCGACCTCACCACCGAGGGCAGCCCAACGTCGGTGAGCGAGGGCATCAGCGCGTTCAACCACCTCGTCGACGCGGTGACACGGGCGGCGGAGTCCGGCCGCATCCAGGCCGAGGACCCGGTCGCCGTCGCGGGGCAGATCTGGAGCGCAGCTCACGGCTACGTGCTGCTGGAGATCACGGGTGTGTTCGGCCACGAGGGACACGGCCTGGTGCGCACCCTGCAACCGCTGATTATCAACCTGCTTGTCGGGCTCGGCGATACGCGTGAGGGCATCGAAGCGTCGCTCGCCACGGTGTTCGACGCGGGTGGAGCGGCGCGCCGCCGGTCGCCGGAACGTCGGTAGGGTGCGAGGCATGCAGCCGCACGGTCATCACGCCCGGAACTGGGCAAAGGGCCTCGGCGTCGCCGTGCTCACCGCTCTGGCGATCGGCATTCCGTCCGACGTCATCGACACCGGTCTGTTCAGCAGGATGGTTCCGGTGCGGTCGTGGGAGTACGTCGCGTTGCCGGTGGTCGCCGTGCTCGCCGGGGTATGGGCCGCTATCCCGCGCCGGGCGGTGCGGACGCGGGCGAACGCGGGCGTGCTCGGCTCGCTCACCGGCGCGCTGTTCGCCGTGGCCTGCCCGGTCTGCAACAAGATCATCCTCGCGCTGCTCGGTGCGTCCGGTGCGCTCAGTATTTGGGCGCCGGTGCAGCCGGTGCTCGCGGTAGTGTCCGTGCTCGCGCTCGTCGCCGCCGTCGTGGTGCGGTGGCGGCAGCGCTGCGACGGCGTGTCCTGCGCGGTCGCAGAGTCCGATGCCAGCTACGAGAGCGCGGAGCGGACGCCGTCGGCGTAGCGGCGCAGGCCGTCCAGGTCTTTGATGGTGATCTTGCCGCGCCGTACCACGATCAGCTCGTGTCGAACCAGTTCGCTCAGCGCCGTCGTGGTGCGCTCCCTGCTCGCGCCCACCAGCGCGGCGAGCTGCTGATGTGTCAACCGGATCGGCTCGGCAGGACGTTTGCTCGCCAGCGAGCACAACGTGCCTGACAGCCGCTCGCCGAGCGTCTTGCAGGTCAGGTCGGTCAATCGTCGCTCAAGCTCGTCGATGCGGGCCGACAGCGATTCCGCGATCCGCTGCGCGATACGTGGGTCGGTGAACAGCAGGTCCTTGACGTCGTTGCGGCTCATCAAGCACAGCTCGGTCGCCTCGAGCGCGTCGGCCCAGTTGGTGCGCATGCGCAGGCCGAGCGGTTCCATTTCACCGAACACCGCGCCTGGTTCCAGAATCGCGTTGGTGACGCTGCGGCCATCGGACGTCGTCCGATACAACCGCACCCTGCCGCGTTTGACGATGAACAGAACCGTCACCGGCTGCCCCGGGTTGTAGATCACCTGCCCCGATGAGACGGAGCGCAATGGCGCGCGAGCACCGATGGCGGCGATTTCGCGGCGAGAAAGGTCCCGGAAAAGATCCACTTCCGAGATGCAGTAATGCTCGTCATCGGCCAATTCTTCATGAGACATCAATTAGGTATCTTGTGCCAATTCCGTGACGGTGTCCAACGTGATCTACTCGGCCAGTGTCCGAATGCCCGCTTCATCGGTGACGTCGATGCCGCCGTAGTGCAACTGGATGAGGCCGCGCCGTTCGAAGTCCTTGAGGATCTTGTTCAGCGACGGCCGCGCTACGCCGAGCATGGCGGCCAGGGTGCGCTGCGGCAACGGGATCGAGCCGTGCACGGACTCCTCCAGTAGCAACTGCGCGACCTGCGCGGTCAGCGAACGGCCAAGCATGCCGATGATGCGCTCGTGGCTTGCCGCCAATCGCTCGGCGACGCTGGACAACCAGCGCCGCGCGATCGTCAGCCGGGACGCGAGCAGCCCCTCGAAGTCCTGGGCGCTGAGGAACAGCACCGTGGCCTCATCGACCGCCCGTGCGGTGTAGGGGAGTGGCATGTCAAGCAGATGCTGGATGTCGCCGTCGACGTCGCCGGGGCCGAGTAGTTGCACCACCGAGCGTTTGCGGCCGGAGCCGACGGAGAGTTCCACCCTGCCGTTGCGCACGATCCATACCCCTGGTGGCGCGCTGCCCGCCTGGAAGATCACCGCCCCCGGCTCGAACGTCTCGGTGTGCAAACCGGCCGCGAGCGCGGTGAGATCCTGTTGCGTCAACGGCGCCGCGTGCCCACGGCCGACGCAGCGCGCGACCCAGGCCGCCTGGCGGATCGCCAGGTCCTCGACGGAACCGGCGCCGAGCAGCTTCATCGACCGGTTCATCGCGCTCGCGGCCTTGGGCAGTTTCATACCGCCATCCTGCCAGCGGGAGACAAGAAACCGCTGAGAATGGCGTCCGAGTGTCGATCGCGGTTGTGCCGGCCGTGGCTCGGCTGGCCCGCGCAAGCGTGACCGGCTCAGCTCTCGTCGCGTCGAGCCCAGATCGCGTGGGCGTTGTCGAACTCGGTCACGGCGCTGGGCCCGTTGCGCTCCAACGCCCGCTGGAACTGGACGGGGTCGCTGCGCCGGAACTCGATCTGCTCGGTCTCGTACCTGGACATCGCGACCCGCGCCGAGCCGGACTTGCGGCCCGTCCGGTAACGCTCGAGGAAGCCCTCGATGTTGGCGGCGCTGGTCCAGTTCGCTTTGTAGACGACGAGCCCGCCCCTGTCGACCACCCAGGTCATGTTCGGCATCCCGCCGAACGCCCTGTGCACCGTGCCGGTCAGGTCGTCGACCAGGATCGGGCGGCCGATGCCGACCTCGTCGCGCAGCAGGCGCGCATTGGCGAGTTTGCGCTCCCACGTGTCGTGATGCGGTACGTGCTCACCGGGATGCGCTTCGTTGGTGTAGAGGAACACCCACTCGGCCTCGGGATGCCGATCGGCCGCGTCGTCAAGCAGAGGACCCTCCGCTGAGCAGTACGGTCAAGTGAACGAACCGAACTCCATCACCAGTGGTTTCGACGTCCATAGCGCCGAGAGGCTGATCTGCTCGCCGGTGTTGAGCCGGTGCAGCGTGAAGTCGGGTGCTCGCTCGCCGATGCGGAAGGACTCGCGGAACCTGGCCTCGTCGGCCAGTTCGCCGCCTGCCGCGATGTAGTCGTCGAAATGGGGGTAGTTGTAGCGTTCCGGGGTTATCGCGCCGTCCGCGTCCACCGCGTCCCTCCGTTGATCGACTCGATGTTCAGCATGAGTCGGGACGCGCTGCGGGCGCAACCTCTCGAGCACCGGCGGTACGAGGCACTCGACGTCCATCGCGTCGAGTGGTGGCGCATGCCGGACGCCGTCCGGCGCTAGTCAGCGTGGTCACGCGGCCTCGACGGCAGGTTGCCAAGGCCGCGTGACGCGGTGTCAGCCGCCAGCGCCTGGAACGGACGGTGCCTGCGGCAGTACGGGCTGCGAACCGAACAGGTCGAGATACATGCCGCCCGCGATCCCGAGACCGATGACGCCGAGCAGCGCACCGCCGAGTGCGACGGCCTTCACCCACTGCCGAGCGTCCGACCGTCCCGCGTAGATGGCGACAAGCGCACCGCCGAGGATGACGGCGAGGAGCGCGAAGACGCCGTTGACCAGCGAGAGCGTGTCCCACGGCGCGCCGTATGCGACCTCAACCTGGTCTCCGCCCCCACTGGAGCGGAGGTCGATCTGGCCGATGATCTCCTTGCGGAAGCGCAGCATGTCGCCGAGCGAGGTGCCGGTGATCGACGCCAGCCCCAGCCCGGCACTGACGACGGCGATCGCTCCCGTTCCAACGCTGCTGAAGTCCGCGGTTTTCGCCTCGCTGGTACCCGTCGCGTTCGCACCAGCCGGGGTGCTGTCACCCTCGGCTTCGCTCGTCCCCGAGGCGTCGTCGTGTGCGATGTCGGTGTCGGGAGCGTCGGAGTGCTGGGCGTCGTCCTCGGTTACCGCTGCGGCTGCCTGCTCAGTGTCGGCATCGGCGGCGGCCGACGTGGTGTCGGTCTTGTTGTCTGAGGTCATCTGCCGAGGCTAGGGATCATCAGCTAAGACCCCAGTGAAGCGCGGAACCCTCGCCCCAGTGGCCGGAGGTTCATTCCGGCGGATACAGTTGCGACTTCGGTAACATATGGGAACTTTCCAGCGTGACACGGTACATCATGTCGGATCCTGCTGGTCCGGGTGGAATTGGAGCGACATTCGACGCTGACGACGTGTTTCAGTACTTCGGGCGGTATTAGGGATGTTGTTAGTTCAGCCATGGGCCGCGCGGGCACCATGAGGGCGGTGACCTTGCCGCCATGCGGGACACTGTCGTGAGGGACGCTGTGAGGGCGGTCCACTATGTGGTACCGCAAGGTGATATGTGGCCTGAAGGTCACAGGGAAGATCGCGTCCACGAAGTCGACATGGCGGTAGTGCTGGTCATGTCAAGCGGCGCCGCGTTGGTTCTGTCTTGGGTTATGGATGGTGTCAATGAAGGACTGGCGATCGAATTGAGGCCCCCCGAAGAACTGGATGTCGACTTGCCGGGAGATGCCATCGACGTGAGCGATCACGTCGATTGGAGAGTATTTTCCGGGGAATCAATCGAAAACATCACTCCAGTCTGGCATGTGCCTAATGAGGGGTGCCCAGAAATGCCTTGGTCGTATCGCTTTGAATTCTCCAATGAGTCAAGAGTGGTAGTTGCTTTAGGGGAGGCTGAGGCTGAGGGGTCTGGATTCACGTACTCACCAGATTCTCTTGTAGTGTTCTTTGATAAGTCTTTGGCGCTTTCTTATAAGATTCCGGCGAGTAGCACGTCTTCGTGGGGATAGGTCGCGCTGGCGTCGTTCTTGCAGATTCTCAGTTTCAGGTCTGTAGATATTGCTGAGGTGGCACCCGATACACTTTGGAAAACATCAGTTGCACTGGAAGGCGGGCACGAAGCCCCCAGTGGAAGTGATCGAGATTCCTTCGATGCCTGGAAGGTCCAGTACTGGAAGGATCGAACGGCAGGATTTGGTGGATGATGAACGCTGTCGAGGCGAGCGAGCGACTGATTGAACTGGTTCGCGGGAACGATGACATCGCGAACCACGCTGAGGGTTGTGACGCAGGGAAAATAGCGGCTGCCGAGCGTGATCTGGGTGTCGGGATTCCTCCCTCGTACCGTCGCATGATTGAGGAGATCGGGACCTGGGATATCGCTGGTGAAGAATTTCTCGGCTTGTACCAGACGACCGCGATGGGGCAGAAGCTGCTGGGCTCTGTAACGGAAACGTTGGATGCTCGCAGTCAGTACCGAATGCCGTCCGATTTGATCGTTGTGATGTTCGATGGAATGGACGGCCTTGTTGTCCTAGCTTCTTCCCAAGTAGATCAAGAAGGTGAGTATCCGGTCGTGGTTTGGCATCCCGGAGTTGTGGACCGCGAGAGCATGGAAAAGCTCGGTGACGACTTCGGATCCTTCGCATTGTCCCTGTGTCAGCGTGCCATAACGCGCTGGCGGGAATCTGACTGAATCTGCATTCTAGGAGGCTATGTTGCAAGAATTCTCGGTGGTAGTTCGTGACGCTTGAAGGTGTATACGGAACCAGGCCGGACCTCCTGCCGCGATCCATGGTCCGAGTCGCTCGTGCAGATAACCAGGGTGATCGACGGCTGATCTGGGTTGGGAAGCCGGAGGTGGAGTTGCTAAACGTGGATCAGCATCTTCACTACGAGAGCGAAAGTCTTAACTGTTACCCGCGCAACTCGGACGGCACGATCCAGTGGAGTGCGGTGCCCGATGGGCTTGTGCTCGGCTCGATGGATTCGGACTCCTTCCAGCTGAGCGTCATAATTCAGCAGTTCATGCCGAGTGTTAGGAGTCTTGTTTTCCTTTGGGGTAGTTTGACGGTTCCAAGTGTGGCGATGGGGATCGAATTTTCCGTTTCTCACCTGCCGGGGATTATGGAAATATTTCCAGAGTTCTGGATCTACTCTCCTAGTGATCGAGTTGTAGTGGAGAGTTCTTTCTCCGGTGTAGTGACTGTCGCCCACGTTCCCTCTGAGGGGAGACCCCTGCTTGGCGCGCTCAAGGCGCGAGTCGACGAGGCGCGACCTAACCTCGAAGGAGCAGGATACACGCTTGAGATATTCGACTCTCCGGAGCGAGAGGAAAAGAACTCATTCGGGGTCTATGTAGCGAGGGAGGAAAGAGGGTTCTTTCTGACGGTCTGGGATTCAGGTGAGGTTCAGGTGTCGGCTATTGACTTTGATGTCGACCCTTCTCCACGTGAGAAATATTTGCCTGACGTGCATGCCGACCGCCTGGTGGCAGAGTTCGAGAAACTGGTCGACTGGGTCTCTGGGAATGCTGGGTAGAGCTGAGCAGTTCGATCCCAGAGTGGGCTCGTGACCGTGATGACACAAGTTGAAGCGAATCATAGGGGATGCGGTGCCTACTTCTGGAGAGAGCCTAGATAGTTGGATCGATGAAGTGTCGGACCTTGCCTCGATTCTGATGAATGACTTCGAGGCGAGTTCCGGCTGCCCGCCTGGAGAGAACGCCGTATCGAAGGCGACCCCTGAACGCGGAGATGAGGTAGTTCAGGCTCTCTCTATTGTCAGTGTCCATCGCGACCTTATCGGCTTCTACTCGCGAGTTGACGAGGTCACGTTGCCTGACGCGGGGAATGGAATGTTCATCCATTCGGCGCAGGCTGTCGTTGACGGAGCGAAGGGTGGTCAGCCGACAGCAGTCGTCGGAGCCGTCGAAGACTGCATTACGATTTTCGGGTCAGACGGGGGCGGTGGACTATTTGCGCTGAACCGCGTCGGTGATACGGTTTATCGCTCAGCGGTGGGTCGCTTATCGGTTCCACGTATGACGTTGAGGATTCTGGAGTGCAGAAAATACCAGACGGATTGTCGGGATTCCTCGACTACTTGCACCAAGAGTTGTCGCAGGCGGTTTCGTCGATGTGAGGTAGGTCTGGAGTGGAGGCGGTAACGTTCGGCGACGTCGAGATCGACGTAGTGGACTTTGACGACGTTGTAGCTGCGGAACGAGTGATCGAGTTCCGCTACCGCAATGATCCGACGTCATCGTCATTCGCCGCTATCGTTGTGCCGGACGGTGGTGACTGGTCCTCAGCGTTGCTCAGCGTCGATCCGCAGTCCGGCGATGTCTCCGCTGCGCTCATGGCGGATCTCATCGGATTCGCCCGAGAGTTAGTCGAAGCAAAGTAAGCAACTGCAAATTCGAAGCGCCGTCAGATGAGCTTTGGTGAAGCTTCAGCGTGGAACAGGCAACGAGCGTTCCGCCGCTATCCGAGGCCGCGGTCGGCCTCCAGCAGTCGCAGCCACACCTCGCTGGGCGTGGGGAGCCTGGGAGCGCCGTTTCCGGCTGGTAGGCGAGCCAGACTGCAATGTGGTCGCTGGCGTGTCGGTGCCCAGCGCAGCGAAGGCGTCGTTGACCGCATCCGGCCGCCGACCGCGCCGCTGATGGTCTGTCTCGATCAATCCTCATCCGAATGGGGGATGCGAATAGAACTCACGACGGCATGATGGGCCGCCATCTAGATCAAGATCGTCATCACGCCCCAACGTGAGTCGTTATCGCATCGCACCCCCGATCGCGGAAGTCGATCACCATGCCCGGGTGAGTCCGCCTGGGTCGTTCGAGAGGACAGCTTGATGGAACACCGTGGTTCGTCTGAGGAACCAAGCTCGGAGAACGCGCCCCAAGAACCTGCCAGGAACGTCGGCCGCCGCCGGTTCCTCGGGTATCTGGTCGCCGCACCGACCTTGGCGGTAGCGGCACATCTTGGTCAGTCCACCACCGCTCCCCGCGCGGCCGATGCCGTGATCCCGTCACCGCCGGAACAATCGGAGATCTACGATCTCAACGACCTGCTGACGCTGGCGGCGCGACCGACGTCCAACCTGATCGCGGTCGTGATCAACTCCGACGGCACGGCGTCGTTCGACATGCCGCGCGCCGAAAGCGGCCAGGGCATCACCACGATGGCGGCCATGCTGATCGCCGAGGAACTGGAACTACCCCTCGACAAGATCAACGTGACACTCGCCGACGCGCGCCCCGAGCTGCTGTTCAATCAGTTCACCGCGGCGTCCAACACCGCCATCTCCATGTACGAGCCGATTCGGACGGCTGCCGCGATCGCGCGCGAGCGATTGCTGGGCGCCGCCGCGGTCCAGCTCGGTGTCACCGTCGATCGGCTGACCGTGCGCGCCGGTGTCGTGTACGCACCTGACGGCCGTGCCGTCGCCTATGGCGAACTGACCGCGCGTGCCGCGAGCCAGCGGACAACGGAAGTCGAGGCGACGCTCAAGGACCCGTCCGAGTTCACCGTCATCGGCACGCCGCGCAACCGGATCGACGCGCTGGCCGCCATCACCGGGCGCAAGACCTTCGCCATGGATCGCGCCGTCCCCGATGCGTTGCCGACGATGATCTGCCGCCCGCCGACGATCAAGGGCACGCCGCGGTCGGTGGCGAACGCCGACCAGGTGCGGCAGATGCCCGGCGTCACCCACGTCGTCCAGATCGCCACCGGCATCGCCGTGCGCGCGAAGACGTTCGGTCAGTGCATCGATGCCGTCAACGCGCTCGATGTCACCTGGAACCCCGGCACGGTCGACAGCGAGTCCGATGACACGGTGCTCGCCACGCTGCGGGAGGCCGAGGCGGACTTCAGCCTGCTTCACACCGGCGAGGTCGTCGAGGGCGACTTCGTCTTCCACTTCCGCAACAACGCCGCGCTGGAACCCAACACGGCTGTCACCGACGTCCGTGCCGATCGTGCCGAGATCTGGGCGCCGTTGCAGGCGCCAATCCTGTGTCAGGAGCAGGTCGCCGAGCAGCTGGGGCTGCCGCTGGACGCGGTGACCGTGCATGTCGAGCAGGCCGGTGGCGCGTTCGGTCGCCGCATGTTCAACGACGTCGTCCTCGAAGCGACCGAGGCGTCGCGAAAGATGGGCCAGCCGGTGAAGCTGATGTGGCACCGCACCGACGAGTGTCGTCAGGGCCGGATGCACCCGATGTGCACCTCGCGCGTGCGCGCCAGCGTCTCCGGCGGCAACGTGCTCACCTTCGAGCAGTTGCACACCAGCGTCGCCACCGACTACACCCAAGGCTTCGGCGAGATCATCAGCGCGAAGGTCGGCACGGTGCCGTCGATGGGCATGGCCAACGAGGAAGGCTATGCGAAGCCGGTGTTCAACGCGACGGTCAACGTGCCGTACCACTTCGGCTCGGTGTCGCATGGCCTCGAGGAGATCTACACCTACGACACGTTCCCGACCGGCAGCGTGCGCAACCTGGTCAACCCCGACGTCCGCACCGCGCAGGAGCTGATTGTCGACCAGATCGCCGACAAGATGGGCAAGGACCCGTACGAGTTCCGGCGCGAGTTCGTCGACGACGACCGGGTCCGTGCGGTACTCGACAAGGCCGCGCAGGAAGGCGAGTGGGGCCGCGACATGGCGCCGGGAACGGCGCAGGCGATCACCGTCCACAAGGAGTACAAGGGCGCTACAGCGTGTCTGGTCGAAATCGACTGTCGCGATGAGACGGTCAATCGGGATGTCCGCAACGCTGTCACGGGTCCGCGCGTGACCAAGGTCGTCATGGCGGTCGACGCGGGGCTGGCGATCAACCCGCGTGGACTGCAAGCCCAGATGCAGGGCGGCATCATGGACGGCATCGCGCAGGCGCTGACGTCCAGCCTGCACCTGCGCGACGGCGTGCTGCTCGAGGGCAGCTGGGACGACTACTTCTACACCCGGCACTGGAACGCGCCGTTCGAGACCAGGGTCATCGTGATGCCGCCGACCACGGGGGAGCCGGGCGGTGCTGGCGAGCTCGGTGTCCCGTCGGCGATGGCCGCCGTCGCCTGCGCCTATGCCCGCGCGACCGGGACGGTCCCGACCAGCTTCCCGATCAACCACGACACGCTCAGCTTCACGCCCAAGCCGACCGTGCCGCCGCTTCCGCCGTCACCGACCAACGGCCTCAAGTTCGCGTACTAAAGGAGCATTCGTGCGTACACACACTTTCATCGTCAACGGCGAGCGCGTCCACGTGAAGATCGAGGCCGACGTGCGGCTGCTCTGGGTGCTGCGCGACGTCCTCGGCATCAACGGGCCGAAGTACGGCTGCGGCATCAACGTCTGCAAGGCGTGCACCAGCCACATCAACGGCAAGGCGTTCAACCCGTGCTCGGTGCGGGTCGGCGACATCAAGGGCGGCGACGAGATCACCACGATCGAGGGGCTGCCGGACACCGTCGGCGAGGATCTGCACCCGATGCAGAAAGCCTGGCTGGAGCGCGACGTCGCCCAGTGCGGCTACTGCCAGCCGGGGCAGATCATGGCCGCCGTCGCCAAGGTGCGGCAGGCCCGCGACGAGGGCCACGAGATCAGCGACGCGGACATCGACGAGATCCGCAACATCTGCCGCTGCGGTACCTACGCCCGTATCCGCGAGGCGATCAAGGACGGCGCCGAGAAGATGTGAACGCTGAGGTGAGACCGGGCGCTCTGCGTTGAGCGCCCGGTCCGCTCTGGCTACACCCTGATCTTCTGCCACGGTCCCCAGATGGCGAACGTGACGCCGTCGGAGGACTGGATGTTGACGTAGAGCGTGTGCCCGTCCTGGCTGAACGTGGTGCCCGCGAACTCCTCGTCGAAACGGGGTTCGTGTGGCGGGTCGTTCCTGCGCAACCGGTTGAGCGCGATGTCGAAGATCTGCCCTCCCCGGTTCAGCCCGCGCAGGTAGTTGTCGCCGGGGCCGTCCTCGCAGAGCACGAGCGTGCCGCGCGCGGACGTCGTCACGTTGTCCGGGAAGTCGAGCTTCTCCTCACCAGGCGACTCGTAGAGCATCTTCAGCGTTCCCGCGTGGGTGTTGTACGCCCAGATCTGGCCGTGGCCGTTGCCGTAACCGCCGGTTGGTCCAGTGCCACCCTCGGACTCGCCGCCGCCTTGGGTGGAGCAGAAATAGATCATTCCGTGGTCGTAGACGCAGCCTTCCAGCCGGGAGAACCACGCCGCGCCCCGCGCCCTGCCCTGCTCGCCGACGTAGGTGATGGCCTCGTCGTTGCTGGTGGGGGCTGGTTCGCCGGGCGTGTACGGGAAGTCGGGGTCGGGATCGTCGATGTCCACCCAGGTGACGTCGAAGGTCGCGTGTTTCCGCTGGGACTTCGCCAGATCCGCGTTCGGGGTGCCAGCCACCGCCAGCATCTGCAGCCTGCCACCGTCGAGCAGCCTGCCCGCGTCCATCGGGTGTTCCGGCGGGATGTAGCGGTAGAACCCGGACGCGAAGGCGAAGTTGTCCTCGGTGAGATAAAGGATGCCTTCGTGCGGGTCGAACGCGACGGCCTCGTGCGCGAACCGGCCAGCCTTGCGGATCGGCTTCCGGTCGGATTGCCCGCCCGCTGGCACGTCGAAGATGAACCCATGCGGCTGCTCGAGGTCCACGTTGGGCGTTCCGGTGAAGTCGGGGCCCACGTCGGGGCCGTTGATGGTCTCCTCGCAGGTGACCCAGCTGCCCCACGGCATCGGCCCGCCGGAGCAGTTCATCATCGTGCCGTTGATGCTGGTGAACGACTCGACCACCTCGCCGAACGGCGTGACCAGCACTGTCGTCGTGCCGCCGAGTGCGGCGCCGTCGTAGGGATCACCTGGGCCGAACGCGCCACCGGGGCTGTTCCCATTGACCTCGTGGTTACGGACCAGCCAGACATTCCCGTCCGGTCCTGGGAACGCGGCCATACCGTCGTGGCGGCCGGGCAGTGTCGTGCCGTCGTCCAGGGTGATGACCGGGCCGTCCTTGTCGTGGAACGAGCGGTACTGGAAGCCCTCCGGCAGCCACAACCGGACTGTCCCGTCACGCAGGTCCGGCACCGGCCGGAGGTCCCGATGTGGTGGCTGGCCCGCTGCCGCTTCGCGCGCGAGGAACCCGGCGAACGGGCCACCCAATACCGCCCCGCCAGCGGCGACGGCTGCCCCGCGCAGCACCGAACGTCGATCCATTGAAGCCATGCTGATCACCTCTCCATCCGCCAACGCCATTGTGTGGCGCGACAGAGAGTACGCCCGATAGAGCGAGATTCCTACGGGTTCGGTGCATGGCACGTGGTGCGGGCGGCTCGCGCGCTGGCGTGCGTGGATCTTGAGGCGTTGTGGCGACACGTATCACCACAACGCCTCAAGATCCACTCGCTGCGGGACGTCGTAGCGAGCGATCGTCACAGCCCGAACGTCGTGGCGATGATGTCTCGTTGGATCTCGCTGGTGCCGCCGTAGACGGTCGACACCACCGTCGCTCGCAGGTGCGCTTCCATGTCGTACTCGGTCGCGTAGCCGTAGCCGCCCATCATCTGCATGCCTTCGAGCGCGACCTTCTTGGCGGTCTCGGTCGCCTTCAGCTTGGCCATCGACGCCTCGCGGGGCAGGAGCTTCTCCGGCTTGGCGTCCACCGCCGCCGCGACCGAGTACACCAGCAGCTCGGCGCACTCGAGTTCGGTAGCCAGGTCGGCGATGCGCTGGGACAGCGCCTGGAAGGTGCCGACCGGCTTGCCGAACTGGGTCCGTTCCTTGACGTAGGCGACGGTGTCGTCGAACGCCCGCTTGGCCCTGCCAAGCATCGCGGAGGCCAGATAGAGCCGTTCGCCGTTGAGGCCGGTCATCAGCTGCGGCCACGCCTGGTTCACCCGGCCGATCACGGCGTCAGCGGGGACGAAGCAATCGGTGAAGTACAGGTCGTTGACCTCGTTGCTGCCCATCGTGTCGATCTGCCGAATGGTCAGTCCGTCGGCATCGGCAGGCACCTCGAACATGGTCAGGCCCTCGTGCTTCGCACCTGTGGTGTCGGTGCGCGCGACCAGCAGGATGTTGTCGGCGATATGGGCGTTGGAGCACCACGTCTTCTGGCCATTGACGAGAAACCCGCCCTCGACGGGTTCGGCGCGGCAGCTCAGCGCGCCGACATCCGACCCCGCTTCCGGCTCGGACATCGAGATCGCGTGCACGCCACCGGAGGATATCGACGTGACCGCTCGCTTGCGCTGGTCGTCCGTACCGAACTTGAGGTAGGGGCCAGCGACCACGACGGTAGTGACCCACCCGCCCATCGGGGCGAGCCCGTAGCCCATCCGCTCGAGGAAGAGGCATTGCTCCGTGATTCCGCCGCCGGAGCCACCGTCCTCCTCCGGCAGCCCGACGCCGAGCCAGCCCAGTTCGGCGAGCGTGGCGTAGAACTCGGCGTTGTGTGCCTCCTTCCCGTTGGCGGTCAACGCATCACGTTGCTCGCGCGTGCCGCACTCGCGCTGGCACAGCTCGTCGATGGCAGCGGCGAACGCGCGCTGCTCGTCGGTGAACACGGCGGGCATGGGTGCCTCCCTGGAGTATTGGCGTCAGCGTGTGGCGTAGAGGGCGTCGATCTCGCTCGCGTACTTCTGCTCGATCGGCTTGCGCTTGAGCTTCATCGTCGGGGTGAGTTCCTCGCTGCCCGGTTCCCAGATCGCGGGCAGAACGGTGAACTTCTTGATCTGCTCAACCCTGGCCAGCGTGCTGTTGGCGGTCTCGACCGCGGCCGCTACGGCGGCGTTGATGCCCGGATCGGCTGCCAGCGCCGCCGGCGTGGTGTCCGGCACGCTGTGCGCGTCGGCATATGCGGCGGCCGCGTCCGGATCGAGGGTGACCAGCGCGACCACGTACGGCCGGTTGTCGCCGATCGCGGCGACCGAGCCGATCAGCGGATTCGCCACCTTCACGGCGTTTTCGATATTGGCGGGAGACATGTTCTTGCCAGACGCGTTGATGATCAGTTCCTTCTTGCGATCCACAATCGACACGTAGCCGTCGTTGTCGATCGTCGCGATGTCACCGGTGTGCAGCCAGCCATCGGAGTCGATGGTTTCGGCTGTTTTCTCCGGGTTGTTGCGGTAGCCCTTCATCACCAGAGGCCCGCGCACGAGTAGTTCGCCGTCGTCGGCCAGCTTCACGTCCATGTGCTTGACCGGTGGGCCGACGGTTCCGATCCGGATCCCGTCGGTTGGGTTCATGGTCGCCGCACCGGACGTCTCCGACATGCCCCAGAGCTCGCAGACGGGGATACCGAGGGCGAGCACGAACTCCAAGGCCTCTGGCGCGATCGGTGCCGCACCGGACGCGGCGATGCGAATCTTGTCGAGCCCAAGTGCCGTGCGCACACGGGACAGCACGAGCCGGTCCGCCAGCTGTGCCCGCAGCTTCGTGGCCAACGGGACCGGCCTGCCCGTGGCGGACAACCGGGCTTGCCGTTGCGCGGCGCGCAAGGCCCAGTTCGCCAGCTTCCGTTTGGTGTCGTTCTCCTCGGCGGCGAGATTCGCTTCGATCGCGGCTTTGAGCTTGTACCAGATCTGCGGCACTGCCCCGAAGAACGTCGGCCGGACGTCGGTCAGTGCGCCGAGCATCTGCTTGGGGTCAGCGACCGTGGTGATCTGCATGCCGGTGACCATGCTCGTGTAGTGCGCGCCCCAGCGGTTGGCCACATGTGCGTCCGGCAGGTAGGACACCACTCGGTCGTTCGCGTTGATCGGCAATGTGTCGAGGGTCGCGTCCACCGACGCGATCATGTTGGCGTGGGTCAGTTCGACACCCTTCGGCGAGCCGGTCGTTCCCGAGGTGTAGATGATGGTGAGCACGTCGTCCGGGCGAACCGAACGCCAGGTGGCGGAGAAGTCGAACGTCGTGTCCGCTGGCAACTCGTCGAGCCCGATGGTGCCTTCCGGTGTGTCATCGACACAGACGATGTACTCGACCGCGGTACCCCGTACCGCTGTACGGAGCTTCTCGACGAACTGCTGCTCGCACACCACGACGCGGCTACCGGCGTCGGTCAGCACGTAGTTGATCTGCTCCGGTGCGAGCGTGTTGTAGATCGAGAAGGGCGTCGCGCCCGCGTGGAGTGCGCCGGTGTCGACCAGATGGAACTCCGGGCGGTTGGTCAGCATGATCGCGACGGTGTCGCCCTTGTTGACGCCGAGCCCGGACAGTCCAGCGGCGATGTGTCGCACCTGGGCGGCATACTCCCGCCAGGTAATCGCCACACCATCGCCTGGAGTGCGCACGGCGATGGCATCGGGGTCGTGGCGCGCTGTGCGCTGGAAGGCCTCAACCAGCGTGCCGGGCAGCGTGTGTTCCGTATTCGCCATAGATGCTCCTGCCGGATTGGCTGTGGCGACCGCGAGGGGCACCGCGTGTCACCGGTCGTGGACCCATCATTGGCGCTTGTTGTCACTCTGTCAATAGGGGGCGAGTGGCCCGCGTGTGCTGCCATGGCCCGGCGGGGAGGTGACCCGCAGGTGATCTTGAGGCTTCGTGGCGATACGGATCGCCACGAAGCCTCAAGATCCGCGGGTGGCCGATGAGCCCAGCTCTAGTCGCTGCCGGACACGATCTCCTCTGCGTGTTCGGCGACCCAGCATCGCCAACGCCGACCGCTCCGGCATGCGCCTCGCCGCCGAGCACCAGGACACCGAGAAGATCCTGCGCGACGCGCGGGTGCCGGTCACGCTGCTACGCAACGGCTGGTACCTGGAGAACTACACCGAACAGCTCCCGACCTACGTCGAGTACGGCGCGGTGTTCGGCAGCGCGGGCGACGGCAGAGTGAGTGCGGCGAGCCGCGCGGACTACGCCGCTGCCGCTGCCGCCGTGCTCACCGGCGACGGCCACGCCGGAAAGGTCTACGAGCTGGGTGGAGACCAAGCGTTCACACTGTCCGAGCTGGCCGCCGAGGTCAGCCGTGTCGCAGGGAAGAACGTCGAGTACCGCGACCTGCCCGTCGACGAATACGCGCGGGCGCTGTCTCCGGCGCCGATCACCACACAGATCAACACATTGTGACCCTTGACATGCCACACGCTGCCACGTATAACCAATTAAACCAACACGAAACGGTGGTGAAACAACATGTTCGCGGAGGAGCGACAGCAACGGATCGCTGAACGCGCCCGGTCCCAGGGCCGGGTCGACGTCACGGCGCTGGCCGCTGACTTCGACGTCACCACCGAGACCATCCGGCGGGACCTCACCGCGCTGGAGCGCCAAGGCGTGGTGCGCAAGGTGCACGGCGGCGCGATCCCGGTGGAGCGGATCGGCTTCGAGCCGGGCGTCGCCACCCGGGACGCCGTCATGACCACCGAGAAGGAGCGCATCGGCAAAGCTGCGCTCGCCGAACTGCCCGATGAGGGTGCCGTGCTGATCGACGCGGGCACCACCACCGCCCGGCTCGCTGAGATCCTGCCCGGTGACCGGGAACTGACCGTGGTCACCAATGCCCCGCTCATCGCAACCACGCTGGCGGGCCACGCGATGACCACCGTGCTCATGGTCGGCGGCAAGATCAGGGGCCGCACCATGGCCACCGTCGACGACTGGGCGCTGCGAGCGCTGGCCGACACCTTCGTCGACGTCGCGTTCCTCGGTGCCAACGGTGTGTCCGTCGAGCGCGGACTGACCACCCCGGATACCGGGGAGGCCGCCGTGAAGCGCGCCATGATGGCTGCCGCCCGACGCGTCGTGGTGCTCGCGGACCACACCAAGGTCGGCAACGACTGCCTCGCCCGGTTCGGCTCGCTCGCCGACGTCGACGTCCTCATCACCGACACCGGGTTGGACGCCGACGCCGCCGAGGAACTGTCCGCGGCTGGTCCGAGGGTGGTGCGGGCGTGATCGTCACCGTGACCGCCAACCCGAGCCTCGACCGCACCGTCGAGGTCGACCAGCTGCGCAGGGGCGAGGTACAGCGGGCGCTGACGACGTCGGTCGACGCGGGCGGCAAGGGCGTCAACGTTTCCCGCGCCCTTGTCGCGCACGGCCGCCCGACCCGTGCCGTGCTGTGCAGCGGCGGTTTCGCGGGGCTGGAACTGCTCGCGCTGCTGCGCGAGACCGGAGTGCCGCTGCGGGAGGTCCCGGTGACCGGAGGTATCCGCAGTAATCTCACGCTGGCCGAGCCGGACGGTACCGTCACCAAGCTGAACGAGCCAGGTCCGCGACTCTCGACGTCCGAAGTGGACGCCATGCTCGACGCCGCGACCGAGGCGGTCATCGGCGAGACCGACTGGGTGGCCGGCTGCGGCTCGCTGCCGCCGGGAATGCCGGTCGACATCTACGCGCGGCTGACCGAGCGGGCACACGCCCTCGGCGCCAGCGTCGCCGTCGACACCAGCGGCGCCGCGCTCGATGCTTGCCTCGCCGCCGGTCCTGACCTGGTCAAACCGAACCTCGATGAGCTGGCCGCGTGTGCTGGCGCCGAGATCCGCACGCTGGGTGACGCCGTCAAGGCCGCGCAGGTGCTGCGGGATCGCGGCGCGGGCGCGGTGCTGGCCAGCCTCGGTGCGGACGGCGCGATCCTGCTGGACGCGACTGGCGCGCGGCACGCCACCGCACGCCTCGACGCCTCAGCCGTCAGCACCGTCGGCGCGGGCGACGCGACCCTGGCCGGATACCTCGCGGCGGGCGGCATCGGCGACCACGCCCTGCGTGCCGCTGTCACCTGGGGCGCGGCCGCCGTCACCCTGCCGGGCAGCAGCATGCCCACCCCGAACGACCTCGACCGAGTCACGGCCGAGGTGCAGCGATCCATCGACCCGGCACGGGTCCTGACGAAGTAACACGGAGCAGCACATGTCTGACCTGATCACCGCGGATCTGGTTGACCTTGACCTCACCGGTGAGGATCGCCACCAGGCAACCGCAGCACTCGCCACCCGCCTCGCCAAGCACGGCCGCGTCACCGACGTCGAGGGTTTCCTCACCGACGTCCGCGCCCGCGAGGAGCAGATGCCGACCGGAATCGAAGGCGGCATCGGCATCCCGCACGCCCGATCCGCCCACGTCACCGAGCCCAGCCTCGCCTTCGGCCGCTGCGCGGGCGGTGTCGACTTCGGCGCCGCCGATGGTCCCGCCGATCTGGTGTTCCTCATCGCGGCGCCGAACGGCGACGAGCACATGACGATCCTCGCCTCGCTCGCGCGCAGGCTCGTCCACGACAGCTTCAAGAACGCGCTCAGGACAGCGCCGGACGCCGACGCCGTCGTCACCCTCATCGAGAAGGAGGTGCTGGGACGATGAAACTCGTCGCAGTCACGTCGTGCCCCACCGGCATCGCCCACACCTACATGGCCGCCGAGGCGCTGGAGCAGGCAGCCGACGCCGCGGGCCACGAGATCAGCGTGGAGACCCAGGGCGCCGCTGGCGCCACCCCGCTGACCGCCGCGCGGATCGCCGAGGCGGACGCCGTGGTATTCGCCGCCGACGTCGATGTCCGCGACAAGGAGCGGTTCACGGGCAAGCCCACCGTCACCGGCAGCGTCAAGCGCGCCATCAATGACGCGGCTGGGCTGATCACCGAGGCGGCCGCCTCGGCGGAGAGCGCGGCGACGGCCGTTAGCGCTGGCACCGCCTCATCCGGGGCCGCCGGTTCCGCCCCCGTCGCAACGTCGCCAGCGCGCACCCAGCACGTCGCGCTGAGTTTCGGCTCCCAGCTACGGCAGTGGCTGATGACCGGCGTGTCCTACATGATCCCGTTCGTCGCGGCAGGCGGCATCCTCATCGCGCTGTCCTTCGTACTCGGTGGAGCGGAGATCGCCGCGATCGTCAACGGCGGTACGTTCCAGGGCACCGAGTACCCCGGCGTGAGTGAACTGTCCAACCTGTTCGCAGAGGCGGGCTTCGCGGGCGTGTTGTTCAAGCTCGGCGCTGAGGCGTTCTCCATGCTGGTGCCGATCCTTGCCGGGTTCATCGCGTTCGGCATGGCTGACCGGATGGGCATCGCGCCCGGCGTCGTCGGCGGGTTGATCGCCGTCGCGATCGGCGCGGGGTTCCTCGGTGGTCTCGTCGCGGGTCTGCTCGCGGGTGCGGTCACGCTTGGCCTCAAGCAGATCAAGGTGCCGCGCGGTGTCGCGGGCATCATGCCGGTCGTGGTGATTCCGCTGCTGTCGGTGTTCGTTGTCGGGTTCGCCATGCTTGTCGTCGTGGGCGGTCCGATCGCGACGGTTCAGTCCGGACTGACCGACTGGCTCAGCGGCCTGGCTGGCGTCAACGCGATCCTGCTCGGCGCGCTGCTCGGCGCGATGATGGGCTTCGACCTGGGTGGCCCGGTCAACAAGGTCGCCTACCTGTTCGGCACCGCCGCGCTTGCCTCGGACAACCTCACCGTGATGGCCGCCGTCATGGCGGCCGGGATGGTGCCGCCGCTCGGGCTGGCGCTGGCCACGGTGATTCGCCGCAAGCTGTTCACCCAGCCGGAGCGTCAGGCTGGTGAGGCGGCGTGGCTGCTCGGCCTGTCGTTCATTACCGAGGGCGCGATCCCGTTCGCCGCGGCTGACCCGCTGCGCGTTATTCCATCCACTGTGGCCGGTGGCGCCGCCGCTGGGGCGACGTCGATGGCGGTCGGATCGACCCTGATGGCCCCGCACGGCGGTATCTGGGTGATCGGGCTGATCGGCAATCCGTTCGGCTACCTGCTGGCGATCCTCGTCGGCACCGCCGTGACCTGCGGCGTCGTCGTCGGCGCGAAGTACGTCCGCCGCAGCCCCGGTGAGCCGGCCGCGCAGGCCGAGTCCAGCACCACCGCACCGCAGGCCGTCGCGGCCTGAGGTCGTCCGAAAAGGAGCGCAATCATGCCAGAACGTCGAGTCGTCGTGGGGTCGTCCGTCGGCCTGCACGCCAGGCCAGCGGCGCTGTTCGTGCAGGCGGCAGCCCAGCAGTCCGTCGAGGTGTTGATCGGGAAGGACGGCGGCGAGTTCGTCGACGCCCGCAGCATCCTGTCCGTCATCGGTCTGGATGCCAAGGGCGGCGATGAGGTCGTGTTGCGCGCCGAAGGCGAGAACGCGGACATCGCGCTGGACGAACTCGCCACCATGGTCGCCACGGACCACGACGCGCAAGGCTGAGGCCGATGAGCAGCAGGTTGACCGGAATCGGAGTCAGCTCGGGAATCGCGGCTGGGCCGGTGGCCCGGCTGGCCAGCCCTCCCGAGCTGCCGCCCGACACGGGGGCAGAGCTGGACCCGGACGCGGCCACCGCTCGGGCGCGCGAGGCGCTGGACGCGGTCGCGGCCGACCTGGACGTCAGGGCCGCGAACGCGAGCGGCCCTGCTGCCGACGTCCTGCTCGCGCAGTCGATGATGCCGCGCGACCCCGCGCTGGCCAAACAGGTCGGCAAGGCGCTCGCGGGTGGCCGGTCGCTGCCGCACGCCGTCGCGGAGGGGTTCGGCGTGTTCCGCGCGGCGTTGGAAGCAGCGGGTGGTTACCTCGCCGAGCGCGCCGCCGACCTGGACGACCTGTGCCACCGCACCATCGCTGAGCTGCTCGGCCTGCCCATGCCGGGGCTGCCCGACCCTGGCCATCCGTACGTACTGCTCGCGACCGACCTCGCGCCCGCAGACACCGCGACGCTCGACCCGAAGCAGGTGCTGGCGATCGTCACCGAGCAGGGCGGGCCGACCAGCCACACCGCGATCCTGGCGAAGTCGCTCGGTATACCCGCGATCGTGGCCTGTGCGGCGTCGCGTGAACTGGCCGACGACGTCGAGGTGCTGGTGGACGGCCGCGCGGGCACTGTGGACGTCGATCCCGATCCCGGCGAGGCGAAGCGCGCCGTGCTGGCCGACCAGGAGCGGGCACAAGCCGTCGCCGCCAGCTCGGGGCCAGGCCGCACCGCCGACGGGACGCCGGTGAAGCTGCTCGTCAACCTTGGTTCCTCCGCCGAACTGGCCACTGCGGCTGACGTGGACAGTGAAGGCGTCGGACTGCTGCGCACCGAGTTCCTGTACCTGAGCCGGACGACCGCACCAACCGTGGCGGAGCAGGCCGACAGTTACGGCGCGGTATTCGCGGCGTTCGCCGGGCGCAAGGTTGTCGTGCGCACGCTGGACGCGGGTGCGGACAAGCCGCTGGCGTTCGTCGACCACGGGGAGGAACCCAACCCCGCGCTGGGTGTTCGGGGCTGGCGGCTCGCCCGTCGCGCTCCCGACATGCTCGCTGACCAGCTCGCCGCCATCGCGGAGGCGCGCGACCGCCACGACGCCGACGTCTGGGTGATGGCACCGATGATCTCCACCCCTGCGGAGGCCGCCGCATTCGCCGAACAGGCGCACGCGCTGGGATTGCCGGTTGCGGGAACGATGGTGGAGGTGCCCGCGGCGGCGATCAGGGCGCGGCAGGTACTCGCCGGGTGCGACTTCGCCAGCATCGGCACCAACGACTTGGGTCAGTACACCCTCGCCGTCGATCGGATGGCGGGGGAGCTGGCCGATTTACTTGACCCGTGGCAGCCCGCGTTGCTGGAGCTGGTCCGCACGACCGCGCAGGCCGGACGTGAGCTAGGCAAGCCGGTCGGTGTGTGCGGGGAGGCGGCGAGTGATCCGCTCCTGGCTCCTGTGCTGGTCGGGATGGGCGTGACCAGCCTGTCCATGGCGCCGGGGGCGCTCCCCGAGGTGCGGGCGGCGCTCGCTGCCCGCACCGATGCCGACTGCGCTCGCCTGGCAGACGCCGCCCTCGCCGCGGCCGATGCGACTGAGGCCCGCGCGGCGGTTGCCGCGGGGTGACGCTTGCCTGGCCTCGGCGCCACGCCGCTTCGTGCTCGCGTGTCCACCGTCCGGTACGTGTAGGCGTTGTGGTCGCCATGGCGACCATTTCGCATCAAGATCGTCCACGGGCCGCCGATGTCAGAGGTTGCGGTCGTCGGTGGACGGCTCGAAGTGCCGGTTGCGCTAGCACGCGGCGAGATGCCACCGCGCGAGGTGCTGCTCGCCGGGGTCGAGCACGATCAGGTCGCGTCCGGTGACGAACGCGTTGGGTGGGCAGGTCGCTGGCTCGATCGCGATTCCGGTGCGGTGCACGGCGGGAGAGGGGTGATCGCTCGTGTAGACCTGGACCCACGGCAGCGTGCGATCCCAAGTCAGCGTGACACCGCTGCCACCGCTGTTGCGCACCGTCGCCGCGGTGACGCCATCGGCGTCGCGGCTGAGGCCCGTGAACGTGTTGTCGATCTCCAGCCCGGCCAGCGGGGTGGGTTGCCGGAAGTCGAACGGTGTGTCGCTGGTGGGTGCCTCGTGCGTGGGCACCAGCAGCCGCGGATCCATACGGAGGTAGGTGTCGCTGGGCAGCTGGAGCGACCAGTCGTCGACGCCACCGGAACCCGGGCTCAGGTAGGGATGGATCGCGCAGCCGTATGGCGCGGCGTCCGAACCGCGGTTCACCGCGAGCAGCTCGACGCGCAGCCCAGGGTCGTCGAGCAGGTACGTCGCCGTGAGATCGAGGTCGAACGGATAGCCCGTCGGCAGCGCCAGCCGGATGCGCAGCGTCAACGAGGTATTGGTGTGCTGGACGACGTCCCATGCGCGCGTGGCGACCAGTCCGTGCAGTGCGGTTCCGCGCTCGGGCTCGTCGATCGGAACTCGATGGGTTCGGCCCTGGAAGGTGTATGTACCTCCTGCGAGACGTCCGATCCACGGCGCCAAGATGGCGCCGTCGTACATGGCTCGCCGTGTCGTCGCTGGCAGCTCACGGATCAGCGCCACCTCGTCGGCACGGAACGAACACAACGAAGCGCCGACGGGATCTACCGTCGCCCGCAGCGGGCCGTGCCGCAGGGCAAGCTCATCGGTGGTCATGGTGCGAGTCTGCCTGATGACGTACTTGTCACGAGGCGTTCGGCAACGGGCGGATGGCGTCGAGGGTTGGCCCGAGCCGGTCGCGCTCCACCTCGATGTCGTACCGGCTTTGCAGGTTGATCCAGAACCGCTCCGATGTCCCGAAGTACCGGGCGAGCCGAAGCGCGGTGTCAGCGCTGATGCGCCGCTTGCCGTGGACGATCTCGTTGATCCGGCGAGGTGGCACGCTGATCTCGACCGCCAGCCTGTGCTGGGTGATCTCCAAGGGCGTAAGGAACTCCTCGATCAGGATCTCGCCGGGATGTATGGGTGGCATCTCGGTCGTCGGCATATGCTCCCTCCTCTCAGTGATAGTCAACGATTTCGACGCTTTCCGGTCCTGCCGCGGTCCATCGGAAGCAGATTCGCCATTGCTGGTTCACCCGCACGCTGTACTGCCCGGCACGGTTGCCGCGCAGCTTTTCGAGTCTGTTTCCGGGAGGAACCTTGAGGTCATCGAGAACGTCGGCAGCATCGAGCATCAGTAGTTTCCGCAACGCCGCACGTTGCGTGTTGAGGTCCAGCTTCTTCGTGCGTTCACGACGCCATACCCGTTCCGTGTCTTTGTCGGCGAATGACCGCAGCATCCCCACGAGCATAACGTAATCCGTTAATAACGGCAAGCGTTATGCCCGCGTGCTCATTCCAGCGAGCGCCGCTGGTAATCCTCCCGCGTGCCGGGATCGGACGACGTCTGGTCCACCACGAGCAGCCGCTGGCAGAACCCGCGCAGCCGTGCGGGCACCAGATCGAGGAACCGGATGCTCACGCCGACGTGCTTCGGCAGATACAGCTCCGGCCGGGGCCGTCTCACCAGCGACAGCACCGCGTCCGCCACGTGCCGCGGCGGGAGCCGCTTGACGATTCCGCTGCTGGTGCCCGCAGCGAGGTCGGTCTCGACCACGGTCGGCATCAGCACGCTGACGTCGACACCCGATCGGTGCAGCTCCTGTCGTACCGCCGTGCAGTAGCCAAGCACGGCGTGTTTGGTCGCCGCGTAACTGGCCTCGCCCCGAGGCGCGAGCCTGCTGGCTACCGATGCCACCACCACGATCTGTCCGCGACCGCGCTTCCGCATCGCCGGTGTCGCGAGCCGCATGCCGTTGATGACGCCCTCGACGTTGACCGCGAACATCCGCCGGGTCGCTGTCACCGGTTCGTCTTCGAACCGCCCGACCCACATCACCCCCGCGTTGGCGACCAGGACGTCGACGGCTCCGAGTCGCTGCGCCACGGCGTCCAGGAACCGCTGGTGCGACTCGGCATCCGTGACGTCGAGGGGGAGCCCGATCGCGCCGGGCAACTCTGCCGCCGTGGCCGCTGCCGCCTCGCCGTCGATGTCCCCGATCGCGACCGTCGCACCCGCTTCGGCCAGCGTGGCGGCGGTCGCCGCGCCGATGCCGCGTGCCCCGCCGGTGATGGCGACAACGAGTCCCCGGGGATCAGCCATGCCCGATCAGTCCTTCCTGGCGCAGCCACCGTTCGGTGCGCGCCATGCCTTCGGCCACGTCGACCGCGGGTTCGTACCCCAGCATGCGGCGGGCCTTCTCGATGGAGTACGTGCCGGTGCGCGCGAGGTAGCGCATCGACGTCGGGTTGATCTCGGTCCTGACTCGCGCCAGCCGCGATACACCCGCGATGGCCCCGGATGCCGCTAGCGCGGCGCTGGTCGGCACCACCATCGGTCCCGGTTTGCCGAGCATCCGGTAGTAGTGGCCGAAGAACTCCCGGCAGGTCACTCCGGCGCCACCGCTGATCGTGAACACCTGACCGGCCGCATCTGATCTCGCTGCCGCGAGCAGCACGCCCTTGACCAGGTCGTCGACGTAGACCGGGCTGAAGATGCCGTTGCCCATGGCGGGCAGCACGAACCGGTTGCGTCGGATCAGCTCGACCGGCAGCACCGTCCACGGTCGCGAGCCGGGCCCATAGACGTCGCCGGGCCGCACGATCGTTACCGGAATCTCGCCTGCGGTGTGCGCCTGCAACGCCACCTGCTCGCAGGCGATCTTCGTGCCGACATACGGATTTCCATCCGGTCGTACCGGATGATCCTCGGTGACACCGTCCGGAAACCCCACGTCGGAGAACGCCCGCACCGACGACAGCGGCACGAACCGGCTCGCACCGCCGCGCACGGCGGCGTCCAGCGCATGCCGGGTGCCCCGCACGTTGACCCGCCACTGGGCGGCCATGTCGTCCGCGTTGGACACGATCGCGGCGGTGTGGATAACCAGGTCCGCGCCCTCAGCGTGGCGCTGCCACTCGCCCGGCTCGCTGACGTCGCCCGCCACGACGCCGGACGCCGGATCGGCGTGCAGGTCGACGCCGTAGACGTCGTCACCCCTTGCGCGCAGCCGCGCCGCCAGCGCACGCCCGATGAACCCGCGCGCGCCGGTGATGAAGACGCGCATCAGGCGTCGTGGCGCAGGCCGCGATGCTCGAACGTCGGGCGCGTGCCCGGGCCGAACACGCTGGGCGTCAGTTCGCTGGTCGGGAAGAACTGCAGGAACCGCCCGTCGGCCTGCGCCCGGTCGACCAGCGTCTTCTCCAGCACGCAGAAGTCGTACTGCGTCGCGGTGCTTTCGATGGTGTTGGCGTTGATGACGACTTCCTGGCCCCACTTGCGCGCCCACCCCGCGACGCCGGGGATCGTGCTGTGCTCCGGGGTGAGGCATTCGGTCGCGACGACGTTCTCCGACATCGCCCAGATGCCAGTGCCCGTGTTGAGCACCAACGTCTGATTGCCGGTGGCGTGACCCGGCGTGCGCACAATCGCGACACCGGGGCCGAGGAGCCGGTCGCCGTCGATCAGCAGCAGCCGCTCCGGGTCGAGGTCGACGAACGTCTCCGGCTGGTACCACGGGCGCTGCATCGGGTGCAGGTCGCGCATCGCCAGCAGTTCCGCGCGCTGCACCACCAGCCGCGCGTTGGGGAACGCGGCGGGCACCGGGGCCTCCGGGGAGATGTCGGCCTGTGGCGTCGTCGTCCCGATCAGCCTGCGGACATCCTGGGTGTGCAGGTGGTCGAACGCCAGGTAGTCGACGTCCTCCTGCCGGATGCCTTCCCGAGCCAGTGCCTGCTGGACGGTGGTGTGCTCCCGCACGATCTGGTTCTGCACCGCGCCCGGCGTGGCATCGCGCAGCGTCGCGAAGTACGGCGTGTTGCTGTCGAGTTCGACGTCGCTTGGTTCCCACAGCAGGGTGCGTGGTGTGCCGTCGCTGTCCAGCCACCGGATGACGACCATCCGGTTGGTGATGAACAGGAACGGCACCGGGGAGGCCGGGGCGCGCCACAGTCCGAACTTCGTCGGGTACGGCAGCGTCACCAGGTCATGCGTGGACACGTGCGCCGGAGTGCCGGTGGCTGCGAACTCCCGCCGGAAGTCCGCCGCTGCGCTCCTGGCGGTGCGCAGCGCGGCACCTGGCCCGGATTCGGTGATGTCGGTGTGCACTCGATCGAGCGTGTGGATGCTCGAACCAAGGTCGGTGACGTCCGGGATCGGGATGTCCAGCGGCGCCGTCCCGGTCGCTGGCGCCATCGGCGCCGACCCGGGGATGACGCGCTTCAGAGCGTCGAACGTGGCTGGCATGGCGATCATCTCCACTACGACGGATGGGCTGCCTGGTGTCAGACAGTAGGAGGCCGACGCGGTGGCGACTAGCCATTCCGAGGCCACGGATTTAATATTTCCGGACACTACTCGGACGAAGGGCGGCGTAGCACCTCGATGCCGGACTGGGACCTCCCGCGCAGCCCCGCCAGCGCGTTGCTGCTGGTCCAGCTCGGCCGCGAGTACGACGTCGACCCTGAGCGCAGCCTGCGTGGCGCGCGGCTGACGCTTGCCCAGTTGCACGACCCCGCCACCGAGGTGACCGCCGATCAGGAGATGCGCATCGTCGGCAACCTGCTCGCGGCGGTGCCCGACGACGTCGCGCTCGGCGTCGATGCCGGTATGCGGTACCACCTCACCACGCATGGGATCTGGGGATTCGCGCTGGCGAGCAGTTCGACGTTGCGCAGCGCGATCGCCATCGGCGTCCGCTACGTCGACCTGACCTTCGCGTTGTGCCGCATCTACCGCGACGACACCGACACCCCGGCGCGGCTCATGTTCGACGGCTCACGCGTGCCGTCCGAGGTGCGACGGTTCTTCGTCGAGCGCGAACTCGCCTCGGTCGTGCATCTCGCGCGGCAGCTGTTATCCGAGCCGGACGCGCGGTTCCGGGTGCACTTCAGCCACACTGCGCCACCCTCGACCACGCCGTACGAGGCGGCGTTCGGCGCGCTGCCGGAGTTCGATGCCACTGCCAGCTACGTCGAGTTGGACGACGCGGTCCTCGACCGGCCGCTGCCGCAGGCGGACGCCCACGCCGCCGCGCTGGCGGAGAAACAGTGCCGGGAGCTGGCGCGCTGATGGCGTGCGGCCGCGCTTGGCCGACAGCGGTACCACTCGATACCCCCGGTGAGGTGAACCCGAGTGCGTATTACGGCGCGTCCTGCGGAAACCCGCACAATGGCGGGACAATCGGGGCGTGAGCAAAGACAACGAGACACGTGCTGACACGCCTGGCAAGACCGGCGCCGAGCACACGGAACCGCGTACAACTGAGCCAACGACTCCGGCGGAGAAGACCGCACGCCCCGGCGGGCCGGACACCGGCGGTCCCGCGAAGCTCATGCCCACCCGCATCAGTGGCGCCTGGATCGCGGTGATCGTCGCCGTCATCGTGCTGGTGTTCCTGCTCATCTTCATCCTGCAGAACTCGGCGTCGGTGACGGTGCACTACCTGGGCGCGTCTGGCACCTTGCCGCTGGGCATCGCGCTGCTGTTCGCGGCGGTCGGCGGTGCGCTGCTAGTCGCGCTGGTGGGCGTTGCCAGGATGTTCCAGCTCCGGCGTTTCGCCAGGCGGGCAGGACGCGGTAACGGCTGAACTGGTACCGACCGGCGGCGTGAGCGCGGGCGGCTACCCGGGCTCGGGCTGCCGCCTGCGCTGCTGCTCGCGGTAGCCGTAGGCGGCCCGGCGCACGGCCGCGTCCGATTCCAGGCTGGAGCCCAAGGCCCCGCCGATGATGCCCATCGTGGTGAACCCCCACGCGAGGTTGACGTAGGTGGTCATGCCCGCCGCGTGCCCGAGCGTGCTGACCAGCACCTCCTCGCTCACCAGGAAAACGGCGAGAGCCAGGTTGATCACGAAGAGGCCTACGTAGAGCAGGCCGACACCGACGCTCAGGGTGAGGATGGTCGATGCGTTGTACAGCCAGGCCTGATCCCGGTCGAGGGCGGAGGCGGTGCTGCGTTCCCAGAGCCCGTGACCCGCGATGAGCCAGCTGACGAGCACGGCCACCGCGACGATCGCGAACGCTGATTTACGCCAGGGGGCCAGCGAGTCACCGATCTGCCACACCGTGGACGAAGCAAGCCCGAACGCACTCGTCGCGATGGCAGCCGCGAGTGCGGACGACAGACCGAAGATGAGCCGCCACGGCTGGTTGGTGCGGACCATGCCGGACAGCAGGCGCAACCGGCCACGGGTGCGGGTGGTGGCGTAGCGCGCGTCGATGCCGTCGCCAGGGACGCTTCGCCGGATCGGGCCCACGAGTTCGGTCAGCCAGCTGCGCAAGCCGTGGCGGCCACCCGGTCCTGAGTCCGGCGACTCCTGATTGGTGAGTTCGTCCAGCACCTGCGCGATGACTTGGCGCGAGCGTCGGCGTGGCTGGGTGCCGCCGAGCGCTGGCAGCGAGACGACCGCGCTGCGCTGGTTCGTGCTGATGTCAGCGAGAACGGGGACGCCGTTCGCTCGCAGCGGCAGGTCGGTCACGCAGATCGCGTAGTCCCAGCCTGCCCGCTCGCGCCGGTTGTTGGCGGCGTCCAGGATCTCCGTGCTGGTGGCGCGCCCCGCGGTGACGGGATCGACCTCGACGTGCACGATGCGGCCATGCTCGTCCTCGCGGTTGAGCCGGTCGGCGAGGTGGTCGGCGACCTGCTGCGGAAGATCGGGATCGGTCAGGAATCCGATCCGCGTGTTCTCGGGCATCTGACGCTGCTCCTGATCGGGGACGCTGACCGCCGAGCTGTGCTTGCCGCGGCCACGCAGTGTTACCCGACGCGAGATCGGCGTAAACGGCAGGCGCCACGGGTTCCCACTGACGAGCCCCAGCCCCGCGATGGCGTAGCGGGGGCTGGGGCGTCACTGGAGGACGCTGCGGCCACGGCCGAGCGTGGCCGCCACGACCGCGTCACGCCCTGGTCACGGTCACGTTCACCGGGCTGCGCAGGATGTCGAGCACCGGCGATGTCCGTTGTGCGTAGGCGCACAGGTCGTCGATCTGTTTCGCGGGAGCGTCGGAGTCGATGCGGCAGGTGACCCAGACATCGGAGTAGCCAGGGCGCACCTCGTTGGACAAGCCGAGGAAGCCGTGCAGGTCCAGCTCGCCGTCGAGGTCGAACTCCAGGCTACGCAGCGTGATTCCCTGCGCGGCCGCGTTGTAGGCGATGCCGACGGCCAGGCACGACGCGAGCGCGTGCAGGATCGTCTCGACGGCGTTGGGCGCGGTGTTCTCGCCGAGCAGCACCGGCGGCTCGTCGCCGTCCAGTGTGAACGGCGTGGTGCGGGACGAGTCTTCCGTGCCAGCGCCCCAGAAGCCGTCGATGCTGGTGCGGGACCGCCCGCCGCCGAGCCAGGTGTTGCTGGCGCGGAACCGGAACGTCGCCAGCGATGGGTCGCCCTTGATCGCTTCGACGGTCTGCACCAGCTGGGTGACGTTGACGCCGTTGGGGTGCACTTCGGTGGTGGACATGATGACTCCTCTTACTTGGTCGCGAGCAGGGAGATGCTCTTGACGCCGTAGGTGGTGGTGGCGTTGCGGGCACCGCTGGACAGGAACTCGTAGGGGTTGCTGTGCACCCGCTGGATACGCAGCCCGGCGTCCTCGATCGCCTGCCGGTAGGCGGATTCCTGCGCGGCGCCACCGATGCAGGACGCCCAGAGGTCGACGTCGCATACGATCTCCGAAGCGAGCTGTCGCTCGGTGACGATGTCGGCGATCGCCAGCCTGCCTCCGGGGCGCAGGACCCTGGCGACCTCGCGGAACACCGCCGCCTTGTCGGGGATCAGGTTGATGACGCCGTTGGAGATCACGCAGTCCGCGCCGCCATCCGGGCCTGGCAGTGAGTCGACGCGGCCGTGCCGGAACTGCACGTGGTCGTCGACGCCTGCCTCGCTGGCGAGCCGGCGCGCTTTGCTGAGCTGTTCCGGGGTGAAGTCGACGCCGACGACGAGACCCGTTGGCCCGACCAGCGCGCCCGCGAGGAACGAATCCGTGCCGGAGCCGCTGCCGAGGTCGAAGACCCGCTCGCCGTCGGTCAGCGCGGCGAGGTCGAAGAAGTGCCCGACTCCGGCGAACGAGTCGAGCGCCGCCTGCGGAATCCGGTCGAGCAGGTCGGGGTCATAGCCGAGTCGTTCGGTGAGCGGGCGTCCCGTTTCGAAGTGGTAGGCGCCTTCCGGGTGCTCGGCGACGTCCCGGTACATCCGGCGCACCTTGGCTTCGAGCTGTTCGGTGTCGATCGCGGTGGTCATGGCTGCCTCCCGGTCGCAGGAATGGTGTCTGCGATGAAAGACGGCCATGGTTCGCCGGGTTATTGCATAGTTGCGCCGTTTGGGTACGAAGTGAAACTAGTGCGCGGGAATGTGCGAACGAGTGCATTAAGGAGGGGGTGTGCCGACGTCTGAAGGGACATGGACGCAGTGTGCGCGGCGGAGCCTCATGCGGCTCGGGTAGCGCTGTTCCGCGATGTCGCGCGTCAGCAACTGCCCCGGCTGTACCGGATCGCACGGCGCATCGTTGGCGACGACGCTGAGGACGCGGTGCAGGACTGCCTGCTCAAGGCGTACCAGCACGTTGACCAGCTCCGTGACGAGTCGGCGGCACCCTCGTGGCTGGTGCGGATCCTGGTCAACTGCTGCCGGGACCGGCTCCGGGGCAGGGCACGCAGCCAGGAGGACGTCGACCTCGACGCGCTGGAAGAGTTCTCGCTGTACCGCACGATCGCCTACGAGGACCCGTTCCCGTACTCGGACTCGCTGCACCTCGATTTTCTCGCCGAGTTCAGCATCGACGACGTGCGGCAGGTGCTGCTGCGGCTGCCCGAGCTATACCGCATCCCGGTCGTGCTGGTGTACATGCACGAGTTCCGCACGCGCGAGGTCGCCGAGATGCTGGATACGCCGCTCGGCACCGTGCTGGCGCGGCTGCACCGGGGTAGAAAGGCGTTTGAGCAGCAAATGTGGCGCTACGCCACGGAACACGATCTGCTGCGGGAGGGGGCCCGATGATTAGTTGCGCTGAGGCGGTGCGCCAGCTGTGGGAGTACATCGACGACGTCGTCGACGCGGGGGAGCGAGCCGCGATCGAAACCCACCTCGCCCGGTGCAGGCGGTGCTGCGGCGAGCTGGAGTTCGCGCGGGAACTGCGCCGCACGCTGGCGGACGCAGGGGAGGAAGACGTGCCGGATGACGTGCTGCGACGGCTGCGGCACACGTTGGAGGAGTTGGAGCGATGACCCGCGACCTGATGCACACGGCCGAGGTGAAAGACCTGGTGCGAGCGGCCTACCGCCACGTCCCGCCGACCACGGAGGCGGTGGCGCGCAAGCTCTACAGCGACGACGAGCTGGCGCAGGTGCCTGACTCGGCGATCCGGCGCGCGCTCGGTGTCGCGAACCACCTGCGGCATGCCGAGATCCGGCCCGGTGACGTCGTCTTGGATCTCGGCTGTGGCGGCGGGATCGACAGCATCCTCGCCGCGCGGCGTACCGGGTCGACCGGGCGGGTAATCGCGCTGGACTTCCTGCCCGAGATGTTGCAGCGCACGGAGGAAGCCGCGCGCGAGGCCGGGGTGGACACCATCGAGCCGACCGAAGGCGAGTTGGAGGCGATACCGCTGCCTGACGCCAGCGTGGACGTGATCATCTCCAACGGCGTCGTCAACCTGTCACCACGCAAGACGCGGGTGATGGCTGAATGCGCCCGGGTGCTGCGTCCGGGCGGCGAGCTGTGTGTCTCGGACCTGACCGTCGAGCAGGAGGACCTACCGCCAGAGATTCTGACGCAACCAGCGGCGTGGGCGGGCTGCGTCGCGGGCGCGCTCGAGGAGGCCGACTTCGTCCACAAGCTGGAGCGGGTCGGTTTCGTCGACGTCGACGTCCGCGACCACCAGCCGTTGAGCATCGACGACTGCGCGCTCTACCCGCTGTTCTCCGATGAGGTCATCGAGCTGATGCGCAAGCTCATCCCCGCCGAACAGCACGCGTCGGTGGCGACGGCCGTGGTGATCCGCGCCAGGCGGTCAGCGGGGTTGTGATGGCGTCGGCGCTCGTGCCGTGCTGATCAGGGACCTCGCGGTGCCTCTTCGCGGATGTTGCTTGTTCAGACCGGCGGGCCGAAGCCGCACCGGACATCGACCGCGGTGCTCGGGTCGAGTGCGTTGGTGATCAGCTGCGTCACGGTGGGATCGAAGGCGAGACCCGCGTGGCCGACCGCATCGAGCGCGCAAGTGTCCTGGACGTACTGGTTGTCCACGCCGGGCTCGGGGACGAACGACGTCGATGGGGGCGTGACGATGACGTCGTAGCGCGTGGCGATGATGGTGTAGTCGACGCCCTGCTGCGCGATTGGGCCGTCGGTGAGCTCACCGACCGCTTCGCCGCCGACCACGAGGTCGCTGCAGGCGTAGCACATCACACCCTCGGTGAGCAGGTCGATGAAGTCCTGGCCGCCGAGCAACTGACCGACGGTGACCAGCCCGCTGACCGTCGTGCCGTGAGTCGGCGGCGCCAGGGCGACCACGGTGCTGACCTGGGGCGCGTAGCCCGCGACCTTCGGCACGTACAGCGACAGGAAGCCGCCCTCGGAGTGCCCGACGAGGTCGACCTTGGCGCTGCCGGTCGCGGCCAGCACCTTCTCGATGAACGCACCCACTTCCTGTGCGGACTCCTTCACCGGCCGGGTGCCGCCGGGCGCGCCGGGGAACTGCTGGCCGTAGGTGAACGAGAAGGCGCAGTACCCGGCGTCGGCCAGCTTCGGACCGTGATAGCCCCAGTTGCCCTGGCCGTTGCCGCCGAGACCGTGGATGAGCACCACTGGCCGTGGATGATCCGCCGAGGGTTGGCATGACCAGTCGTTGTAGCCGGCGGACGGTGCCGCGCTCGCGGGCACGGCGAATACGCCGAGTAACGCGAACGTGAGTACGGCGACGACGGTATGGCGCATCGGAACTCCCTGGTCATCAGGCCAACGGGCTGAATGTGGGAGGATGTTACTACAGAGGAGAAGGAAATTCCTACATCTCTGTAGTAACGTTGATGGCATGACCGATGCCGTGCGGACAGGGCGGGTACGTGCCGCGCACCTCGGGCCGGAACGCCGCCGTCCCGAGGTGCTCGACGCCGCGCTGGCCATCGCCGTCAAGTCCGGCGTCGGTGCCGTGACGATTGGCGCCGTCGCCCAGCACCTCGGTGTCACCCGTCCGGTCGTTTACTCGTGCTTCCGGGATCGGGTCGCGTTGATCGAGGCGCTGGTCGAACGCGAGGGGGAGCGGTTGCTCGCCAGCGCGCTCGCCGCGCTGCACAGCGCGCGTGGCGACGACCCTGAAGCGGTATTCGTGCGCGGCTACCAGGCGTTTCTCGACGTTGTGGCCGACTGGCCCGATGCGTGGCGACTGCTGTTCAGCGCCGCCCCCGACCCCGCTGTGGCCGACAAGTTCCAGCGGGCACGGCGGGAGATGGCCGAGAGTGCGACTCAGTGGCTGCGTCCCGCGCTGACCGCGTGGTGGGGCGTCACCGATCTGGACCACAAGCTTCCGGTGCTGGTCGAACTGTTCATGTCCTCCTGCGAAGCGGCGGGGCGGTCACTGCTCGACCAACCCGATGACTGGACGACGCAGGAGCTCGGCGAACTCTACGGCCGGATGATCTGCCGCGCGTTCAGCGTGGCGTGAGGAGGACGACGGATGTCTGAGCGACGGATGCTCGCGAACCGGGGCTGGCCGTTCGATGGTGACCGCGCACGCGAGGACCACGGGTTCTTCGGGCCGGACTCACCCACGTGGCGGGTATGGACCAGTCCGACGGCCCTGCTCGGGTTCCAACGATCCATCGCGGTGGAGGCGTTCGATCCGTTCCTGACGGCGGCCGTCAGCGACACTCAGGGCATCTACACCGACCCGATGGGACGCTTGGACAGCACGCTGACGTACTTCACCATCGTCGCGATCGGTGACAGTCGTGCCGCGATCGAGTCGTCCGAGGTGCTCCAGAAGGTCCACGCCCGCGCCACCGGCAGCGAGCCGATCAGCGGCAGGCGGTACAGCGCCAACGACCCGGACAGCCAGCTGTGGATTCACCTGACCGGCTGGCACTCCGTGTTGAAGTGCTACGAGAAGTACGGTCCTGGTCCGCTCAGCCCGGCCGATGAGGACCGCTACTGGGCCGACTGCGTGATCGCCGCCGAACTGCAGACCTGCGACCCCGCCACGGTGCCGACCAGCAGAGACGGCGTCCGGCAGTACTTCGCCGAGCAACGGCCGCGGCTGTGCTGGTCCGAAAACGCCGACCGTGTCGCGCGCCAGATCCTCTATCCGCCGTATGACACAACGAATCGGTTGGTGGCGTTGGCTGCCCGCCGGTTGAGTCCAGCCGTCATCGCCACGCTCCCGCGCTGGATGCGCTGCCTGAGCGGCCTCGACCAGAGCCGGGTGACCGACGCGGCGATTGTGCCCGCTATGAAGGCGGCCATGGCGTCCACCAGGCCATTGCCGATCCGCCTGCGCCTCGCAGACATCGTCGCCCCGTCGATTCGACCGGTGTGGGAGAACGCGCTGCGCGGTCGTCCGCCGCTGCGCGACGAGATCGTCACGCCAAGCGAGGCGCGGCAGCGCTACGGCAGCGCGGCGATACGCGATATCGCACGGGCGAAGCGGAACGCGGCGCACACTGGCCCGGCACAGACTGGATCTTGAGGCGTTTCGGCGATCCGTATCACCACAACGCCTCAAGATCCACACGCTGCGCGTCGCGTCCGTCTGGACACCATCCGCGCCCAGACCGCACGCCGTCAGTGGCCGCTGGAGAGCGTTCCGGCGAGGGCTTGGTGGCGTTCGCGGCTGGTGTGGTCCATGCCGGTGATGGTGACGGTGGCGCCGCGTGTCTCGTATTTGTGGGTGATGGCGTCGAGCGCGGCGACGGTGGAGGCGTCCCAGATGGTGGCGTCGGAGAGGTCGATGATGATGTTGCCGGGGTCGTTGGCGTAGTCGAACTGGAAGACTAGGTCGTTGCTTGAGGCGAAGAACAGTTGCCCGGTGACGCGGTAGATCGTGGTGCTGCCGTCGGGGTCGAGCACGCTGTCGACGGTGACCAGGTGGGCGACGCGGCGTGCGAAGAGCACCATCGCGACGAGCACGCCGACGGTGACGCCGATGGCGAGGTTGTGGGTGGCGACGGTGACCGCGACGGTCGAGATCATCACCGTGGTTTCGCTTTTGGGCATGCGCCGCAGTGTGGCGGGCTGGATGCTGTGCCAGTCGAAGGTGGCGACCGCGACCATGATCATGACGCCGACCAGCGCTGCCATGGGGATGAGCGCGACGACGTGGCCGAGGCTGACGACGAGTACCAGCAGGAACACGCCGGAGAGGAACGTCGAGAGCCGCGTGCGGGCGCCGGACTTCACGTTGATCATGGTTTGGCCGATCATGGCGCAGCCGCCCATGCCGCCGAAGAAGCCGGTGACGATGTTGGCGATGCCTTGGCCCCAGGACTCGCGGGTCTTGTCGGAGTGGGTGTCGGTGATGCCGTCGACGAGTTTGGCGGTCATGAGCGATTCCATCAGCCCGACCAGCGCCATCGCGAGCGCGTAGGGCGCGATGATCGTCAGCGTCTCTAGCGTGACTGGCACGGCGGGCACGCCGAGGATGGGCAGGCTGTCCGGGAGTGCGCCTTCGTCGCCGACAGTGGGCACCGCGACTCCCGCCGCGACGGTGAACGTGGTGAGCACGGCGATCGCGACCAGTGGCGCGGGGATCGCGCTGGTCAGCTTGGGCAGGCCGACCATGATGACCAGCCCGACGGCGAGTAGCGCGTACACCGGCCACGGCACGTCGATCAGGTAGGGCAGTTGCGCGAGGAAGATCAGGATCGCCAGGGCGTTGACGAAACCCACCATCACGCTGCGCGGCAGGAACCGCATCAGCCTGGCGACGCCACCGGCGGCGAGTAGCACCTGCAGGACGCCGCCGAGGACGACGGTGGCGAGCAGATACTCCACGCCGTGTTCGCGCACCAGTGGGGCGAGCACGAGGGCTATGGCTCCGGTCGCCGCGGAGATCATCGCGGGTCGGCCGCCGGTGAAGGCGATGGTGACCGCCATCGTGAACGACGCGAACAGCCCCAGCCGGGGATCGACCCCGGCGATGATCGAGAACGACACCGCTTCCGGGATCAGCGCGAGCGCGACCACCAGCCCCGCCAGCACCTCAGTCCGCAACACACGCGGCGACAACCAGGCAGGACGGGCGAGTTTCGGGCGCAACGCGGCAGGAAACGACATCAGCTTCTTTCACATCGAGAACGGGGTGCAGAAAAGGGAGACAGCGGAGCCGCACCACTGGGGCTCACGCGAACAACGCGAACCCTACCGCCACGTGAAGGTCTACCGCGCCACGTTGTGACATTGATCCGATGTGATCAACCGGATAGTCAGACCGGCGTCCGGATATGACCGATCACAAATCAGAGGTGTGAAGATTGGCTCGACCGCCAGTTCCGTGACCGGCTCACCTGCCGTTCCATGAGAACGAGTCAGTCATTCGCGTCGAAGGGAGACAGCGTGGTCAGCAGGTTTGGGACGTGGCGGAGCAAGACGGTCATCGGCGCCATGGTCGGGGCGGTCGCGGCGGCGACCGTGGCGCTCGCGGCGGCTCCGGCGCACGGTGCGAGCAGCGAGGAGTACGTAGCGATGGGCGACTCGGCGGCCTCGGGTAACGGCACCCGGCTGCCTGACCTCAGCCTGTCCTGTTATCGCAGCAGCAAAGCCTACGGCCCGATGATCGCCGAGGAACGGGCCGACACGACGCTGAGTTTTCCCGCCTGTCAGGGTGCGGAGACTGGTGACATCGTCAACGCTCAGGTGACATCGCTGTCCGCTGAGACCGACTGGGTGACGGTGAGTATCGGTGGCAACGACATCGGGTTCGCCGACCTCATCCTCAACTGCATGAACCACTGGGACGAGGCCAAGTGCCTGGCGACGGTGGACGACGTCAATCGCAAGATCGAGGAGGAACTGCCCGCCAAGCTCGACAAGGCGTACGCGGCGATCAACGACGCCGCCCCGAACGCGACGGTGATGACGATCGGCTACCCGCGCTTCTTCGGCGACGACATCTCCTGCCCCGACGCCGATGGCAGCACCGCGAAGGAAGCCGAAGCGCTCAACGGGGTCGCGGACAACCTCGACGCCGCGATCGCCGACCGCAGCGCGGCGGCGGGCTTCACCCACGTCAGTGTCATCGAGCAGTTCACCGGCCACGACATGTGCGCCGACCTCCCCTACGTCAACGGCAAGATGGAGCTCAACGCCGCTGACGCTTACCACCCGAGCCCAGAGGGCTACAAGGACGGCTTCAAGCCGCTGATCCGCGACATCATGGGCTGACACATCGGCCCGAGCGTCGCTGTTGCGGATCGCCGCCCGCGAACGAACCTCGTGTGTTTCGCCGCGTCGGCGCTCCGAACGGCTGACGAGACGAGTCCGGCCCGGTCGCTGGTGCGACCGGGCCGGACTCGTGATCAGGCGGGAATCAGACCAGGTCGTACCGGTCGAGGTTCATGACCTTGTCCCACGCGGCCACGAAGTCGCGCACGAACTTCTCCTTCGCGTCGTCGCACGCGTAAACCTCCGCGAGCGCACGCAGTTCGGAGTTCGAGCCGAAGACGAGGTCGGCGCGGCTGCCGGTCCACTTGACCTCGCCGGTGGCGCGGTCGCGGCCCTCGAACTTCTCCGCGTCAGCGCCGTTGTCGGCCGCCGGCTTCCACTCCGTGCCCATGTCGAGCAGGTTCGCGAAGAAGTCGTTGGTCAGCTTCCCTGGGGTCTCGGTGAGGACGCCGAGCGACGACTGCTGGTAGTTCGCGCCAAGCACGCGAAGGCCACCAACGAGGACGGTCATCTCGGGCGCGCTCAGGGTCAGCAGGTTCGCGCGGTCGAGCAGCAGGTACTCGGTCGGCAGGTGCTGGCCCTTCCCGACGTAGTTGCGGAACCCGTCCACCGCAGGCTCAAGCGGCGCGAAGGAATCCGCGTCGGTCTGCTCCTGCGATGCGTCCGTGCGCCCGGGGGTGAAGGGCACCTGGACGTCGTAGCCCGCGTCCTTGGCGGCCTTCTCCACGCCGGCGCAGCCACCGAGCACGATGAGGTCGGCCAGCGAGACCTTCTTGTCGCCGGTCTGCGCGTTGTTGAAGGACTCCTGGATGCCCTCGAGGGTGCGCAGGACCGTCGCCAGCTTCTCGGGCTCGTTGACCTCCCACTGCCGCTGCGGCTCGAGGCGAATGCGGGCGCCGTTCGCGCCGCCGCGCATGTCGCTGCCCCGGAACGTCGATGCCGACGCCCACGCGGTGGTGACCAGCTGGGACACCGACAGGCCGGAGTCGAGGATCTGGCGCTTCAGGGCTGCGATGTCGTCAGCTCCGATGAGCTCGTGATCCACGGCGGGAACCGGGTCCTGCCAGATCAAGGTCTCCTGCGGAACCTCAGGGCCGAGGTAGCGCTGGATCGGACCCATGTCGCGGTGGGTCAGCTTGAACCACGCGCGAGCGAAGGCGTCCGCGAACTCATCCGGGTTGTCCTTGAAGCGCCGCGCGATCGGCTCGTAGATCGGGTCGTAGCGGAGCGAGAGGTCGGTCGTCAGCATCGTCGGCGGACGCGTCAGCGATCCGTCCTCCGGGTCGGGCACGGTGTTGGCGCCCGCATCGTCCTTCGGTTGCCACTGGTGGGCACCGCCAGGGCTCTGCGTCAGCTCCCACTCGTAGCCGAACAGGTTCTCGAGGAACTGGTTGCTCCACCGCGTCGGCGTGGACGTCCAGGTGACCTCGAGCCCGCTGGTGATCGCGTCCCTGCCCTTACCGGTGCCGTGGGAGCTCGTCCAGCCGAGGCCCTGCTCCTCGAGCGGGGCAGCCTCTGGCTCCGGGCCGAGGTTGCTGTCCGGCGCCGCGCCGTGGGTCTTGCCGAAGGTGTGGCCACCGGCGATGAGCGCGACGGTCTCCTCGTCGTTCATCGCCATGCGGCCGAACGTCTCGCGGATGTCCCGTGCCGCGGCGAGCGGGTCCGGGTTGCCGTTCGGGCCTTCCGGGTTCACGTAGATGAGGCCCATCTGGACCGCACCAAGGGGATCCTCGAGCTCGCGGTCACCGCTGTAACGCTGGTCGTCGAGCCAGGTGGTCTCGGGACCCCAGTAGACGTCCTCCTCTGGCTCCCAGACGTCCTCGCGGCCACCGGCGAAGCCGAAGGTCTTGAAGCCCATCGACTCCAGCGCGACGTTGCCGGTGAGGATCATCAGGTCGGCCCACGAGATCTTGCGGCCGTACTTCTTCTTGACCGGCCACAGCAGCCTGCGCGCCTTGTCGAGGTTGCCGTTGTCCGGCCAGCTGTTCAGCGGTGCGAAGCGCTGCTGACCGGCGCCGGCGCCACCACGGCCGTCGCTGATCCGGTACGTGCCCGCGCTGTGCCAGGCCATCCGGATCATGAACGGCCCGTAGTGGCCGAAGTCGGCGGGCCACCAGTCCTTCGAGGTCGTCAGCACTTCCTCGATGTCCCGCTTGACCGCGGGCAGGTCGAGGGTCTTGAACTCCTCGGCGTAGTTGAACTCCTCGCCCATGGGGTCTGCCACGGCGGGGTTCTTGGCGAGGATCTTCAGGTTGAGCTTGTTCGGCCACCAGCCTCGGTTGGCCTCGCCCTGGGTCGGGTGTGGCGCGCGGCCGTGCGCGACCGGACAGCCCCCTGACTCCTGGGTTGCTTCTCCGGTTACGGCGTCGTTAGACATGAGAATCCTTTCGAGATGAAACGGTGCGCTCAGAAACTGAGCGCGTCGAGCAGTCGCGGCACAGGCCCCAGAAAATGACCTCGGCCTCGTCGATCACGAAGCCGCTGTCGTCGGACGCGGTCAGGCACGGCGCGGTGCCGACGACGCAGTCGACGTCGGCGATGGCGCCGCAGGACCGGCATACGGCGTGGTGGTGGTTGTCCCCGACCCGTGACTCGTAGCGCGCCACGGTGCCCCTCGGTTGGATGCGCCGCACCAGGCCCGCGGCCGTCAGCGCGCCGAGTACGTCGTAGACGGCTTGGTGGGACACCTTGCCGAGGTGCTCCCGCACGGCACCGATGATCGAGTCGGTGTCGGCGTGCGGATGGTCGTGCACCGCGGACAGTACCGCTACCCGGGGGCGCGTCACGCGAAGCGAGACCCCCCGCAGCATGCGCTCGAAGTCCGACGTTGTTGGCACGCTCCGAAGTATGGTTCGTTTTCTTGAATTAGTCAAGAATCAGTGGGTGTGTCGTGGCGATGCCGCCCGGGGGAGTGAGGCACGTGTCGGGCGTGGTTGTGATGGCCCTGGTCGTCAGCTTTCGCAGTGTGCTCTGCCCGCGGGCGGCACTCGCAGATGGCGTTGTTTTGCTCGGGTTGTCGTTGTTGATCAACTACCCGCGCGTTGTGTCAGGAGTTCGTCCTTTTCATCCGATTGTGATGGTCACAGCGTGGGGGAAGTTGATCAACAGTGCGCCACGAGCGTGGAGAGGAGTCTGGATGTAGGTAGGGCTTCTTGATGCGGTGCTGTGTGGGAGATGAAGGTTGTGGCCCTTCGGCGTCGGCCTGTGGGGGCAGGCGTCAAACCGCCTCATGCTGCGTTGGCTGAAGACCGTCGTGGTGAGCGATGAGGAAAAGGCACCCGAGAGGTGTCAGGTGGGGATCAGGAAGACGAGCGCGAGCGAACCGCTGTTGAGGTGTCGAAACTATTAGGTGGCATCGAAACCGGGGAGAAGTTGAGTTCCCGGGATGAGCCTGGTGGGTGCCCACTTATTGGCCAGGTGGTGTCCGGCATGAAGGCGGCGTGAGTCTGGTCTGCGGCTCCTGCGCGGAACGTGGGAAGGCGAGTGTCGATACTGCACGTCCACACCCGGCGGTGCGGGTGTGCGAGAGGGAGCGCGCCGACGGCGGAAACCGGAGGCGTTGAGTACCGAGGCGGCGCTCGCTGGCGGACCGGCTCGTAGTAGTGGTGAAGCCCTGTAATGGGGGTGGAGCGAAGGGGCCGGCTCATCGTGGATTTGGTCGCACGAGCAACCCGGGGACAGCTGTCCTCGCGGGAGGAGACGGGTGGGCAAGTCAGGTCCGGTGGACAAGTCGTTTGATATTTCGAAGCAACTGGTGTGGGAGGCGTATCGGCGCGTTAAGGCCAATAAGGGTGCCGCTGGGGTGGATGGCGTGACGATGGAGATGTTCGAGACCGATCTGCGGAACAATCTGTACAAGATCTGGAATCGGATGTCGTCGGGGACGTATTTTCCGCCTGCGGTGAAGGCGGTGGAGATACCGAAGCCGCATGGCGACGGGACCCGGATCCTTGGGGTTCCGACCGTGGCGGACCGGATCGCGCAGACCGTGGTCGCGCTGCAGTTGGAACCCCGGACGGAGTCGATCTTTCATCCCGACTCCTACGGGTATCGGCCGGGCAGGTCCGCGCATGATGCGCTGGCCCGGTGCCGGACGCGGTGTTGGAAGAAGGACTGGGTGCTCGATCTTGACATCCGTAAGTTCTTCGACTCGCTGGATCACGGTCTCGTCGTCAAGGCGGTCAAGGTCAATACCGACCGCAAATGGGTGCTGCTGTATGTGAAGCGGTGGCTCACAGCGCCGCTGCAGCTGCCCGATGGCACCCTGGTCGAGCGGGATCGCGGTACCCCGCAGGGATCGGCGGTCTCCCCGGTCCTGGCGAATGTGGTGCTGCACTACGCGTTCGACATGTTCCTGGCTCGGGAGTTCCCGACCGTGGAGTTCGAACGTTACGCCGATGATGCGGTCGTGCACTGTGTGACCGAGCGCCAAGCCCGCCAGGTGCGGGCGGCGCTGGCCGAGCGGCTGGAGGGTCTGGGGCTGCAACTGCATCCCGACAAGACCCGGATCGTGTACTGCAAGGACAACAATCGGCGCGGTGCGTACGAGCACACGTCGTTTACGTTCCTGGGCTACACGTTTCAGCCGCGAGCAGCGGTGGACAAGGGCGGGACGCTGTTCGTCAGTTTCCAGCCTGCCGTCAGCAAGGACGCGCTCAAGAAGATGCACGCGCAGGTCCGCCGCTGGCGGCTCCACCGACGCACCAGGTACGACCTGGACGAGCTCGCCGAGGCGATCAACCCGATCGTGGCGGGCTGGATTAACTACTATGGCCGGTTCTACCGGTCGAAGATGTATCCCCTCCTTCAGCGCATCAACACCTACCTGATGCGCTGGGCAGGCAAGAAGTACAAGCGACTGCGCGGCTACCGCCGCTTCACCCAGTGGTGGTTCGGACTCGTCGATCGAGAGCCCGAACTGTTCACCCACTGGCGGTGGGTGCGCACGTTTGCGGGACTGCGATGAGAAGAGCGGAGTGACGGGAGACTGTCACGCTCCGTTCTGAGGGAGCCCGGGGGTGAGATTCCCCCGGGCCACCCGACTCTCAGCCGAGCCATGACGTCTCTTGGTTCGAATAAGAAGCATGCGACTAGACGGCTGGGTACACGCCTCGCCGCGTACCGAGGATCCGCAGCGCGCCCGCACAACGATGGCGATGGTCGCCGATGAGATCAGGTGCGCGGTCAGCCACCGGTGAGTCAGGGGGAGCCGTCCTGCTTGGTGTCGTCGGTGACGCCGTCTGGGTCGGTAGGGACGAGGCGCCGCTGCTCGGCGACATCAGCCGGGTTGGCGTCCAGTGTGGCGCTGGTGATCAGGTTGGCGTCGTCGAGCGAGTCGCCGTCGACGATGGTGATGGCCGGGCGCTCTTGCTCGATCGCATCGGCCTGGGGTTTGACGTCGTTCATGGCGTGTCCTCCCTCCCGGGAGGGCGCTCCGGCCGCCGTCGCTGTCACCGGGGCCAGAGCGCCCGCGACTCTAGGCGTTGAGCTTCTTGCGATCGTCGCCTCCACTGATGGCGATCTTGTGCGGCTTGGCCTGCTTGGCCGTCGGGACACGGATGGTCAGCACCCCGGCGTCGTAGTCCGCCTTGATGTTGTCGGTGTCCAGGGTGTCGCCAAGGAACAGCTCCCGTGAGAAGACACCGCGCGGTCGTTCGGCGATCTGGACATCGGCGTCATCGCCGAACTCGGCCTTGCGCTCTGCCTTGACCGTGAGCACGTTGCGTTCGACGTCGAGGTCGATCGAGTCCGGTGACACACCGGGCAGATCGAGCTGCACGACGTAGTCGTCGCCGGAGCGGTAGGCGTCCATCGGCATCGCCGCCGGCCTCGCCGACGTGCCGGTGTAACCCAGGAACTGCTGGGCAAGCCGGTCGAGCTCCCGGAATGGGTCGGTACGCATCAACATCGACATGTCCTCCAACTCTCCCTTCTGCGGACGTGCCGCCGGGTGGCACCTCTGACTCATACCTACATCAAGAACTATAGGTTTTATTCATGGTTTATACAAGATATCTTGGATACGACGAGAGAATGAGTCGCCTGTCGTGAGGAGCATTTCGGGGTGAGTGATCTGGACAAGCTCGACGATCCGGCCTACCCGGCGTTCACGATCGGGCAGGCAGCGGCACTGCTCGGCGTGCAGCAGGCCTTCCTGCGAAATTTGGATAATGCGGACATCGTCAAGCCGGAGCGGTCCGAAGGTGGCCATCGGCGCTACTCCCGGCGGCAGCTCGAGACCGTCGCCCGGATGCGCGACTTGCTGGACCAAGGCCACACCATCGCCGCGGCATCACGAATCCTTGGGCTCGAGAATGAGCTCGCCGCCGCGCATGAAGAGATCGACGACCTACGCGAGCAACTCGAGCAGTCCGATGATGACGACGCGGCTATGTAGCCAGTCGCGCGGGAGTTATCGGTGCCTGTCTGATCTCATCAGAAAATGTTCGTCGGCTGTGTCGAAGTGGTGTGGTGGGCTCCGACGTAGCAGGTGAAGTGGGAGTTCACCTGACTATGAGGAGGAAGCCATGCGCACCCTGATCACGACCGCCTTCGTCTCCCTGGACGGCGTCATCGAGGCCCCCGGCCCGGATGAGAACCACCGCAGTGCGGGCTGGACGTTCAATGACATCGACTTCCAGCCCGAGGTCTATGAACTGAAGGGTCGCGAGCAGGACGAGGCCACCGCGATGCTGCTGGGCCGGGTCAGCTACCAGCAGTTCAGCCCGGTCTGGCCGACGATGACCGAGGAGTTCGCCGGGTACAACGCGATGCCGAAGTACGTCGTGTCGTCAACACTCAAAGACGACGACCTCGTCGACAACTGGGGCGAGACCACCATCCTGCGCTCGCTGGACGAGGTGGCGGCGTTGAAGGAAACCGAGGGCGGGCCGATCATCGTCCACGGCAGCGCCACGTTGAACCGCAACCTCTCCGACGCGGGCCTGATCGACCGCTACCACCTGCTGGTGTTCCCCGTCCTGCTCGGCGCGGGCAAGCGGCTATTCAGCAACGCCGACGCCGACAAAACCATGCTCACAGTCATCGAAAGCGAAACCTACCCCAACGGCATCCAGAAACTCGTCTACGACGTCATCCACTGACCCGCCGAGGCAGAGCCGATAGCGAAACCCCAGGTCCTCTGTGGCAGGGCCCGGGGTTTCGCTTGTCGGTGCGGATCAGTGATCCCGCGTCGTGTCCGATGCGCCGGGCCTTGGCTCGAGGACGACGACCGCGGTCTCGGACGAGCGTCGCGCCGCGTAGTCGTCCAGGCTGGTTTCGATCTCGCGCCAGCGGGCCCACAGCCGCGACCGCTCGTCAGCTGTCGCGGCGTGAGCACGCACGAGCCGCCGCCCGCCGACCAGATCGACGGTCGCGTCCGGGTATGCCTGCAGATTGAGCCACCAGGATGGCTCGCCCTCACCCCACCCGTTCATCGCCAACGAGACCAGGTTCGGACCGTCCTCGAAGTACCCGATGAGGACGCTGCGCTGTTGGCCGGTGCGGCGCCCAGTGGTGGTGAGCCGCAGGGTGCCCCAGCCGTTGACGCGTGGTCGCCACAGTCCGAGCCGGCCGGCCGTGACCTTGTATATGCCCGGTGTACCGACCAGGCCGTGCGGATGAACCAACGCGGCGGGAGTCGCGGTGCTATCTCCCCGTGCTCGACGGACATGGCGGCCTCCCGATATGCCTGGCTGGCAGCGATCACAAATAGTACGAATAGGACGCCAGCCTAGCCGTGTCCGCAGCTGGCAGGCAGAGTTGACGCAGTTCGGATGGACTTCGGGCCCACTCGGCGCAGTCGAGAGCATCGAGCCGTGATCCGGACATGAATCCCGTCACCGCAGCGGGCGCAGTAGTTGCTGGCTGAGGCTGGTTTCGAGCCATGACTGGTAGCGCTGGCGGCTCCAGCGTCGGTGGCGTCGTAATAGTTGGTATAAGTGCGGTGCGGAGAGGGCGTACACGATGTCGGCCGCCGTTGCGGCGTCGAGGCCATCTCGCAGGACGCCCCGCTCGTGGAGTCTCGCGGTGAACGCCGAGCACACCTCGAGCGTGGCCGCGGCGCCCGCGTCGGCGATGGCGCGCATGTCCGGATCGGCGCCCGCTGCCTCGACGCTGACCATGATGAGATCGCCCGCGCGTTCGAACAGCGGCACGACGTACGCGACGAACTGCCTGACCGCCACTGTCGGGTCCGGTGCTTCTCGTGCCGCGATGATGTCGGGCCGGTCGGCCACGCGAACCGGTTCCTCGTCGCCGACCGTCGCCACGCCGAGGGTGTGCCCGAACAGCGCTGCTTTGGTGGGGAAGGCGTCGTAGAGCGTTCGTTCCCCGACGCCCGCGGCTGCAGCGACCTCCTTCATCGTCGTGGCGATATAGCCACGCTCGACGAACAGCCCGGCGGCGGCGTGCCGGATGCGGGCCCGGGTGGCTGCCGCGGCCGCTTCCCGTCGTGGTGACCGATAGTGCCGCTTGACTGAATCGGACATGTGGGTCATTCTATCATTTGACCGCAGTATAACTGCGGCGAATATCCCGGAGGCAGACATGACACGTCCTTCGCTTGCAGGCGTGCATCACGTGAAGATCCCGGTCACCGACTTGCCGCGCTCGCAATCGTGGTACGAGCGCGTATTCGGGTTCCGCGCCCTGTTCGAGTTCCCGGACGGCGACGGCGTGGTGCGGGGTGTTGCCGGGGAGCTGCCCGGCTTCGGCGATACGCTGGTCGCCTTCCGGGAGAACGCGTCGGCCGCGCAGGGATGCCAGGATTTCGATCCCGTCGGTTTCGCGGTGCGGGATCGCGCCGGCATCGAGGCGTGGGCGGAGTATCTGGACGCGCTCGGCATCGCTCATTCACCCGTCATCGACGCGTCCATCGGCTGGCTGCTGGTGCTTCACGACCCGGATCGCATCGAGCTTCATCTGTACTCCTGGGAGTCGCACGGCATAGACCAGACCGGTCGCGCCGGTTACGGGCGCCGGGTCGGCCAGGCCGAAAGCGGTGCGTGAGTCATGTGCTTCAGCAGCCGTCGGGGCCACATGCTGGCCCGTCGGCGGTCTGCTCGCTGACCACGGTGACCGGTTGGCGTTCGCGCCATGCCCTGCGCAGCGTCTGCAGAATGATGTCGCTGGATTGCGCGCCCGGTATGGCCAGCCTGCCGTCGACGAGGAACAGCGGCACGCCGCTGATGCCGACGTCGGCTGCCGCGCGTTCGTCGGCACGTACCGCGTCGGCGTAGGCGTCGGAGGCCAAGACGTCGCGCACCTCGCCGGGATCGAGACCGGCGTCCGTCGCGAGCCGTTGCAGGGTGTCGTGCTCGCCGATGGCTTCGCCCTCGGTGAGGTAGGCGCGCAGGAACCGCTCCTTCACGGCGTGCTGCCTGCCTCGGTCGGCGGCGAGGTGGACGAGCCGGTGCGCGTCGAAGGAGTTGCCTGGTCGCGCACGATCGAGGTGGAACCGCAGGCCGGATTGGGCGGCGGTGTTGGTCATGCGTCGCACCATGTCCTGGCCGCCCTCGACCGAGGTGCCGTACTTGCGGGCGAGCATCTCGGCGTAGTCGCCCTCGCGGACGGCAGGGGCGGCGGGGTCGAGCTCGAAGCTGCGCCACACCACCTCGACCTCGTCGGCGTGCTCGAACTGGGCGAGTGCGAGGTCAAGGTGGGCTTTGCCGATCGCGCACCACGGGCACACGATGTCCGACCAGATGTCGATCCTCATACCCGGTGCAACACGCTGAGGCCCTGGTGTCTTCCTGGGTCTAGTTCGCAGTGGCCGCGATACGCTTGGCCGTCTCGATCAGCTCAGGTAGCGCGGGATAGTCCCCCAGGGTTTCGCCTCGATACAGGTAGTGGATGGTGCCGTCGGTGCCGAGGATGACAAGTCCGGGGGCTTGTAGCGGGTGATCGGTGATTCGGCCCTGGCGGGCGTGGCGCGCCGACCGGAGATACTTCCACCAGGTCGCGGGGCTGAGTAGCTTCCACCACCGGATGCGGTGGATGTTCAACGTCTCATAGAGCCGATGTTCCGGATCGAGCAGCAGTGGGAATCCGATGCCGTTGGCCATGAGATGGCGCGCCTGGTAGTCGGCCGCGCCGCCGACACCGAGCAGCACGAACCCCCAGCCCTCAAGTAGTTCCCGCTTGGTTTCGAGCTCACGCAGGTACGCCTGGCACGGCATGCACCCGAAGTAGCGCACCAGCGGCACGATCGCGGGCGACGTGAGCCGTGCCGCCAGCTCGACGGGTTGGCCGTCGACGTCGGACAACGTCAGGGAGTCAATCCGGTCGCCAGCGTGAACAGGTCGTCGCATGGGTCTCCTTAGTGGGAACTCGAGCTAGTGTCGCGTGTTTGAAGTCGTTTGACGATTTGCTTTCTTCAGGATCTGGTCTGGAGTTTTGGTCCAGATGAAGGGGTGGCAGCGGTCGTTCCAGCCGGTGATGAAGGCGCGGATTTTGGTGTTGAGGTCGCGCACGGAGCGGAAGCTGCCGCGGTGGATGGCTTGGCGTTCGATGATGCCGAACCACACCTCGACCAGGTTGAGCCACGACCCGGAGGTCGGGGTGAAGTGCACGTGGATCCGTGGGTTGGCCGCCAGCCAGTCGCGGACCTCGACGCGCTTGTGGGTGGCGTAGTTGTCCATCACCAGATGCAGTTCACGATCGGGATAGGCCTTGGCGACCTGCTTGAGGAAGGCGAGGAACTCCTGATGCCGGTGCCTTGGTTTGCAGGCCGCGGTCACCGTGCCGGTGGCGATCTCCAACGCGGCGAACAGCGTGGTGGTGCCGTGGCGGACGTAGTCGTGGGTCCGCCGCTCGGGACGTCCGGGCTGCATCGGCAGCATCGGCTGAGTCCGATCCAGCGCCTGGACCTGCGACTTCTCATCGACGCAGAGCACAGCGTGTCAAGATTTTTGTGGATGTTTGGGCCTGTTTATCCTTTTCGTTGCTTTTGATGAGTGGTCGAATCCGTCACTGTGTGTGACGGCGCGTTAGAGGACGAGCCGGTCGCCGAAGAGGACGGCGAAGTGGTTGAGCGCGGCTTTCCACCCGTAAGTGCCGGTGCCGCGTTCGCCCTTGGCGCGAACATGACCGTCACCGTCGATGTAGCGTCCGGTGACGTGTCGGATGCCGAGATAAAGCAGCTTCATCGCGGCGTCCTCGGTGGTGAAATGTCCTCTGTTTTTCATGATTTTCCGCAGTTGAAAATTCAATGATTCGATCGCGTTAGTGGTATACACCACTTTTCGTATTTCTTTCGGGTATTTGAGGAACGGAGTGAAGTCTTCCCAGGCGCGATCCCACGCGGCGAGCATGCCTGGGTATTTCGTGCCCCACTCTTTACGGAGATGCTCCAGCGCTATCTCGGCGGCTTCGGCGTTGACGGCCGTGTAGATCGGTTTCAACGCGGCGGCAACCTTCTTGCGGTCGGAATAGGACACGTATTTCATCGAATTCCGGATCAAATGAATCACGCAGGTTTGCACCTCGGCTTTCGGCCACACAGTGCGGATCGCGTCCGGCAGTCCGGTCAGCCCGTCGCAGCACACGATCAGTACGTCTTCCACGCCGCGGTTCTTCACCTCGGTCAGTACCGCTAGCCAGTGGGCCTTGCTCTCCCCCTCGGTGGGGCCGATCCACACACCCAGCACGTGCTTGAACCCGTCGACGTCGACACCGGTGACGATGTAGGCCGGCCGGTTGATCACCACCCCGTTGGTGCGGATCTTGACCACCAGCGCGTCGATGTAGGCGATCACATACACCTGGTCCAGCGGACGGTTCTGCCACGTCTTGATCTCGTCATGCACCACATCGGTCACATTCGAAATCAGCTCGTGGCTCGCCTCGGCGCCATACACCTCGAGCAAATGATCCTTGATATCGCGGGTGGTCATCCCTTTCGCATACAGCGACAAGATCATGTCATCGATCTGGCCGAGCCGACGCTGATGCTTCTTCACGATCCGCGGTTCAAACCCGCCCGTGCGGTCCCGCGGAACCTCGATCTGGACCTTACCGGTGTTGGTGGTGACCGTCTTCGCCGAATACCCGTTGCGGGAATTGCCCGTTCCGCGTCCCGCAGCGTCGTGTTTCGCGTACCCGAGATGCTCATGCATCTCCGCGCCCAACGCCCGCTCGATCACCGCCTTACTCATCTGATTCAGAATGCCGTCCGGGCCATCCAACGGCGTCCCCGACGCTTTCGCGTCAGCCAGAATCCGATCAATACCCTCCGGCGAGACCAGCTCCGCCAACCGCCGCGAAGCCTCCTCCGCCGCCGAGCCCTCGACCGCATCCTGCGCCTTGTCCGTCGTCACGTAGCGTTCCCTTCCACCGGCCCGGACCCTCCGGCCCACCGATGATCATGGCCCGCCCACTTCCACAAAAGATCTTGCACCCCCGCAGAGCACGATCGCGTTCTCCGGAGGCGCCAGATACAGCCCCACCACATCGGTGACCTTGGCGACCAGCTCCGGGTCGGTGGAGAACTTGAACGTCCCGGCCCGCCAGGGCTGCACGCCGTACGCGCGCCACGCCCGGGCCACCGTGCCGTTGCTGATTCCCAGCCGGGCAGCCAACAGCCGACTCGACCAGTGCGTCACCCCGAGCTTCTTCGGTGGCGGCTTCAACGTCGCCGCCACGACTTGGCGATGATCTATCGCCCGCGGCCGACCCGAGCGCGGCTCATCGTGCAAACCGTCGATACCCAAACTCTCGTAGCGTTCCCGCCAACTGATCACCGTCGGCCGCGACACCCCCACCCGCTCGGCGATCGCCGTATTCGACACCCCCTCGGCGGCCAGCAACACGATCCGAGCCCGCTGCACCAGCCCAGCACGCACCGATGAACTCCGCGTCAACGACACCAGCCGCTCACGATCACCATCACGCAACACCAGAGCAGCCGCAGCACGATTCGCCATGCCGCATTCTGACACTCACCGAACCGTCAAACCACTATCGACACGCGACACTAGTGCCGCACGTCATCGACGATGAGATCGGCTTTCTCGTCATGAAACGCGATCAAGCCCGCGATTTTCTGGCTTTCCGGAAACGGTGTCCGATACGACCATGCGACATCGGGATGGAGGGTGTCACCAATCCGTGCCGAATAGTATTCCGCGGTGCCTTTATAGGGGCACCGGGTCCTAGTTTCGCTGGGTTCGAGCAGGTCCATCCGGACGTCGATCTTTGGTAGGTAGCACCGTGTTGGCACGTTGGTCTCGAACAGCAGCCGAGGCTGGTGCGATTCGGCGATCATCACTCCACCGATGGCCGCTCGCACGTGACGTGAGCTCACGAGAATGTCGATCCGGGTGTAGGGATCGCGTGGGTGGACGTAGATTTCCTCGTCTTCCTCGAACCAGGAGTCGACCGCTTTCCATCGGAACCGGACGTGATCGCGTAACCGCTCGATGGGCGAATCGGGGTAGGTGATCACGCCCTCGGGTGCCTCACGCTCGCCGAGCTTGAGGGTGTGCAGATGTGCTTCGCCAAGCCCGGCCCGGTGCTCCGTGCGTTCGGCGGGACCGATCAGTTCGGTGCGCACGTCCTGGCGCGGAAAGTAGTACGCGGGATGGTGCGGCCGCTCCCATACGAGCAGTGGTTGGGCGGAGTCCGCGACGACGTGTCCCGCGAGCATCGCACGGACCCGTTTGGTGCTGGTTTCGACGTGTACGGCACCAGCGTCCGTGGCGGCTAAAGCGGGGTGACCGCTGGGCGGGCTGCTGACGTCGTACGGCTCTGCCATGGCCTTCCTCCCGCTTCGATACTGACGGCCACTTCACCATCGGCAACACGGGAGTGCTGCGGCGATTGTCAGCGGGATGACACGACCGGCGTATGACGACGCCGGACGCTGTCCGGTGACGCCCTGGCCCGCGCATCGCCATTGACCGCCGGTCATAGCGTCAGAAGGGATGCTCGCGTCACGCTGCTTCAGTCGTGACCTCGGTGCTGATCTCGATGGCACCGCGCACGCTGCGGGCGACCGGGCATTTGTCGGCATGAAAGCCGTGAACCCGCTCGATGACCGTAGTGTCCGCGTCGGCGTCGACGGTGAGCCGGTATCGCACGTGGATGCGTTTGAGTACCAGCACGCTGCCTTCGAACTCGATCTCGCCTTCCGCGTCGGCCCGGAGACGACCGCCTCCGGCGGGGATGCCGCGCGCTTCGAGCGCGCCCCCGAATGTGCCAGCCAGTCAACCAGCGGCTGACGCGACGACGTAGTCGAGCGTGGTGGCGTGCGGCGGGCTGTCCTGCGGGCTCACGCCGTAATGCTCGGCGACCGCACCGTGCACGCCGAACGCGATCGGCTCCGGCTCAGCCGGGAGCGTCGCCCAGCGGAGGGGGCCGTTGTCTCGCTCGACACTGACATGCGATCGGTACGCGACCTCACCCATCTGGCTGCTCCTTTCTCCTGCTACGGCCATGGTAGTCGCGCTGTCACCGTGGTACATGAATGATTCTCGCGAATCGGGCGCTGCCTGGATGCTGGTCGCTGCCTCACCGGGAGAGGTGCCGCCGCGTGCTCACGGGGCAGGCATTGACGCGACGACCCGGCGCAGTGGCAACGGCAGTCGTTGGCGGCTCGTCGTGCGGCGACGCAGTATCCGCTTCGCGTCGTCGACCCGATGTGGGTCGAGATCGGGCACGTAGAGCGAGTCGACCAGCAAATCCGTACTGTCTGGTGCGGTCAGGTCCAGGCGGAAGACGCGCCGGTCGTCGCTGACGATGTCGAAGCCGTGCGTGCGTAGCAGGCGGGCGAGACCGTCGCGCGCCTCTGGGTTGGGCCAAGGCTGCCCTCGGATGCCGAGCGCCCGCATCACGGTGAGCCAACCGAGCCAGCCCGCCGGTGACAGACCTAGCCCGGCGGGAACCAATGCCGCCAGCGTGGCGCCCGGCCGCATCACCCGGTTCAGCTCACCGAGCACGTCGTCCAGCGGGGTTACCACTGGCAAGCACATCGCGGCGCACACCGCGTTGAGCGAGCGGTCCCGCAGCGGGAGTGCGTCGGCGCTGGCCCGCACGAGGGGACCCCGGCCTGCCTCGCGGGCGGCGGCGAGCTCGGCGGCGGAGAAGTCGAGACCGACCCAGTGCGCGGTGGGCAGGTGGTCACGAGTCGGCGCGGATCCGCACGCGAGGTCCAGCATGGGCTCGTCGATGCCGCGCAGTGGCTCGGCCAGCCACTCGTACGGCGAATGGTCAGTGCGCGTGAGTAGCCGTTCGGTGATGGCGGGCCGGTGGTCATGGAACTCGCCGACATAGTCGCGCCACTCGGTCACGCGGGGTCGATCCGCGTGGTCGGTGCGCCGTGTGCGCGCTCGATGAGTGGGCAACCGTGTTCGGTGTCGGTGTCGATGAGTTCGTCCGCGCGTGCGTCAAGCGCGGTGAGTTCGTCGCGGAGCCGCCGCAGGTCGGCGATGTGTTGATTGATCTCGTTGACCTGGCGTCGCAGGGTCTGCCTGACGTAGTCACACGGCCGTTCACCCTGATCGCGGAGCGCCAGGATTTCCCGGATTTCGTCGAGCCGCAGTCCCAGCCGCTGTGCGGTCTTGATGAACACCAGCCGATCGGTGTCGTGCTCGGTGTAGGCACGGTATCCGGCATGGGTGCGCGCTGGTTCGGGTAGCAGCCCGATGCTCTCGTAGTAGCGGATGGTTTTCGGGCTGGCGCCGGTCTGGCCCGCGAGCTCGCCGATGCGCATGTCGTTCACCTCGGTTCCATTATCGCCGCCCGCCCGGCCAGATGGTGATAGGCATGTTCACCACGATCCCGGGTTCGGTGACGGCGATGTCGCCCGCCCGCTGTGCCTGCTGGATGTCGTCAGCGGCCGTGAGCAGGGCGGGTTCGGCATCGGGTTGCCATTCGACCAGGTGCACCGCCCGCAGCGGCGTGTAGCCGGGATCGCCGGGAACGGTGCTGAACACGTCGGGTTGAAAGCCGAACGGGCCACGGTCGTCGTCGGGCTGGATGCCATTGGTGAACACGTATACGGGTGCGACGAGCCTGTCGCTCACCTCGGCCAGTGAAGGCACGTGGACGACAGGGGAGCCGCCCATCATGTCGGTCAGGGTCGTCGCGACCTCGGCGTCGGAAGCTTCGGTGTGCAGGAACTGAATTCGTTCACCGTCGTAGTACCCGGTCACCGGAGGTGGTAGCGCACCCGTGTCAGTGCTCATGCCATCGCTCATGCCAGCCATGGCTCCTGCGTCGTCTGCGTCATCCTGGGTGGTGACGATCCAGCTGCCGACGCCGATCACGATGGCGGCGACGGCGAGCGCCGCCGTCCACGGCACCCACCAGGGCCAGTGACGCCGCGCTGGTTCGGTCGCGGTCTCGTCGGTGGTCTCACGCGGTGACGTCATGCGTGGGCTCCTTGGCTGTCGCGGTGGTGGTCGCTGGGTGCCCCGATCGGAGTGGCGAACCGGCGCCAGGCGCGCGGGGAGAGCGCGGCCAGGCCGAAGGAGTTGAGCAGCACCACGGTGACGCTGGTGGCCATCGCGAGCATGGCCCAGGCGGGGTGCACCAGTCCGGTGGTAGCCAGCGGCACGCCGATGCCGTTGAACGCGAATGCCAGCGCGAGGTTCTGCTTGGTCCGCCGATAGGAGTCGCGGGCCACGTCGAACGCGTCGGCGACGGCCGCGAGCCGGTGTCCGATGAGGATGACGTCGGAGCTCTCGATGGCGATGTCGGTGCCCGCGCCGATGGCGATGCCGATGTCGGCCTGCATCAGCGCGGGCGCGTCGTTGATCCCGTCACCGACCATCGCCACACGGTGCCCTGCCGCCTGCAGCGCGCGTACCTGCTCGGCTTTGCCGTCCGGCCGGACACCCGCGTGCACAGTGCTGATGCCGACCTGCTCGGCGACGGCGGTCGCGGTGCGCTGGTTGTCGCCGGTGAGCATGAGCGGGTCGATGCCGCGTTCGCGCAACGCGGCGATGGTGTCGGCCGCTTCGAACTTGACTGGATCGGCGATCGCGATCGCGCCCCACACGGTGTCGTCGACCAGCACCATGACCACGGTGTGGGCACTGGCCTCGAGATCGGCCACCCGCGCGGACAACTCGTCCAGCCCGTCGGCGGCGGCGAGGCTCGCCTTGCCGACGATGACCCGATGGCCTGCGACCGAGCCGGACACGCCCTCGCCGACCCTGGCCTGGAAGTCACGCACCTCGGCGATGTCGATGTCGTCCGCTTCGGCCCTGGTGACGATCGCGCGCGCCAGCGGATGTTCCGAGGGGTCTTCGACGGCGGCGGCCAGCCGCAGCATCTCGTGCTCGTCGCGTCCGGCAGCGGTCACGACGCTCGTCACGCGGGGCGCGCCCTGGGTGAGGGTGCCGGTCTTGTCGAGCACGACCGTATCGATGCGGCCGAAGACCTGAAAGGCGTCAGCCGAGCGCATCAGGATGCCGCGCTCGGCCGCGGCGCCGCCACCGCGAATCATCGCCAGCGGGGTCGCCATGCCCAGCGCGCACGGATAGCCCATCACCCCCACCGCCAGCGCGGCGAACACGCCGCGGCGCACATCGGCTGACCCGGTGACCAGCCACGCGCCGAGCGTCCACCACAGCAGCGCGCTCGCGGCGATGAGCAGCACCGCGGGCACGAACACTCGCAGGATGCGATCCACCAGCGCGAGAAGCCCCGGCTTGAGCGCACGGGCCTCCTCGACGTAGCGCACCACGGTCGCGAGGAAGCTGTCCCCGCCGGTTCTGCTGACTTCGACCAGCAGCGTGCCGGTCTGGTTCACGCTCCCGCCGATCACCTCATCGCCCGATGTCTTCTCCTCGGGGATGGGTTCGCCGGTGACCATCGACGTGTCCACGCTGGAGGCTCCGCCGGCCACGAGACCGTCGACCGGGATCGCTTCGCCGGGGCGGACGCGGACCAGGTCACCAACGGCGACGTCGTCGATGGACAGCTCCTGCTCGGTCCCGTCGCGGACGACCCGTGCCACCGGCGGTTGCAGGTTGAGCAGTTTGCGCACCGCTTCCGAGGAGCGGGCGCGCACCTTGATCGAGACGAACGAGGACAGCAGATGGTAGGTGGCGATGAATATCGCGGCCCCTAGGAAGTGCGCGGCCGGAAACGTCGGCTCCACCAGGCCGATCAGTCCGCCAGCGATACCACCGAGCGCGCCGACCACCATCAGCACGTGCTGGTTGAGGATCCCGCGACGCAGTGACGCCACCGCCATCCGCAAGAACGGCCAGCTCGCCACGAACACCACCTGGATCGCCAGCGCGAGCATGATCCACGGCAGCAGCGCGAAGTGGTACCCGGCCAGCATCAGCAGCATCAACCAGCTCGCGATCGCCGTCGCCGCAGCGGCGGCGGCCAGCCGCCATCGCGCTTCCGCGAGCTCTGCTTCGGCCTCGGCCAGCGCGGCGACCTTGCGCGGATCGCGGATCGTGTACCCGAGGTCGCGCAGCAGCTCGCGGACCTGTCCTGCCCGCACCCGCTGCGGATCGTGAACGACCAGCGCTTCTTCGTGCGCCAGCGACACACTCACCTGCTCGACGCCGTCCATGCGCCCCACCGCGCGCTCGATGGTGTGTGCGCAGAACGAGCAGTGCATCCCCCCGATCGTGACCTGCAACCGGCCCGAGTCGGGTTCACCGGCCTCGTCGGTGGCTGTCACGAATCGCGCCCGGCATCGGCGACCGGGAACCCGAGCCGTTCCAAGCGTGCGGCCACGGCGTCGGCGTCAAGGCTCTGGTCATCGAAACGGACCCGCACCACCTGGGTATCCGGATCGGCGGAGACTCGCCGCACGCCATCCAGGCGCCGCAAGCCGGTCTCGATGTTGCTGGCGCATCCGCCGCAGTGAATACCGCTCACGGTAAAGCGTCGTTCTGCCATGCTGCCTCCCTTCCGTAAGACCAGTGTTGACCTTCCAGTCGACTGGAAGGTCAAGACCGATCCAGTGGGCCGCTGAGATGCGGCCACGGAGGTGGTCAGCTGTCGACACGAGTACGCACACTTCGCACGTCACGATCGTGTCACGCGGATCGCGTTGTGTTACGCGTGTAACCGAACTCCTTGGTGGATGCGGCCACGGTGAGGGCGGCACCGAGAGTCGGTGCCGCCCGGGAAAGGAGCTTCTATCGTGTCCACTACCGCTCACATCACCCAAGCTGGGTTCGGAGCCCGTCTCGTCAACGGTGCCATCGCCGGCGTTGTCGGTGGCGTCGTGTTCGGGATGCTCATGGCCATGATGGACATGCTGCCCATGGTGGGCATGCTCATCGGCGTGGAGAACGCCTTCGTTGGCTTCCTGGTGCATCTGGTCAACTCGGCGGTCATCGGAGCCATCTTCGGGTTGCTCGCGTGGGGATTCGCCGACAAGATCGCCGCGGTTCTCGGCGCTGGAGTGGTGTATGGCGTTATCTGGTGGGTACTCGGGGCGTTGATCGTCATGCCGTTGTGGCTGTCGGTCACGGCCGATTCGGGGATGTCCGACATGGTGTTCAAGGTCGGTAGCGACCAGTGGATGAGCCTGATGGGCCATGTCATCTTCGGCCTCATCGCCGGTGGTGTGCTGTACGGCTTGCGCCGCCGCGCACGCTCATGACCACATGCAGTTCCCGTGCCGTCAAGAGGCGCAGCAGGAGAGTGTGGCGATGTCACGGGTGAAGGCTTGGGCGGCGAGCTTGATGCCTTCGGCCATGGTCAGATACGGGCACCACAGGTTGGCCATCTGGTGCACGGTCATGGTGTTGGCGAGGGCGTAGACGGCGGTGGTGATCGCGTCGCCTGCGTTGTCGGCGAGGACGTGGGCGCCGAGTAGTCGTCCGGTGCCGCGCTCGGCGACGAGCTTGATCAGGCCGCGGGTGTCTCGGTTGACCAGGGCGCGCGGTACGTATTCCAGGGGCAGTACCCGGCACTCGCAGTCGTAGCCGTGCTCGACGGCCTGGGTATCGGTCAGCCCGGCAGCGGCGATGGCAGGGGTGGTGAAGGTGACTCGCGGCAGGTGGTGATATTCCAGAGTCCTGCCCGCGCCGTCGAAGGCATTGTCGACCATGACCGCGCCGTGCGCGGCGGCGACATAGACGAACTGGGGATGGCCGGTGACGTCTCCCGCGGCCCAGATCCTGGGGTGGTGACTGCGTAGGTGGTCGTCGACCACGATCTCGCCACGGGCGCCGAGTTTCACCCCGACCGCGGGCAAGTTCAGGCCATCGGTGGTCGGCGTCCGTCCGGTGGCCACCAGCAGGTTGTCGGCACGCGCCGTGCTGGTGTGTCCGTCGCCGTCGCGCAGGCTGACGACAACCTGCTCGTCGCGTCGCTCGGCGGCCGTGATCGTGGTGCCGGTGTGCACGGTGATGCCCTGGTCGGTGAAGATCTGCCGCAGGCCAGCCGAGATCTCGGGCTCCTCGTTCGGCGCTAGTCGGTCGAGCATCTCCACCACGGTCACGCGCACGCCGAGGTGGGCGAACAGTTGCGCCTGTTCCAGGCCGACGTAGTTGCCGCCGATCACGATCAGCGATTCCGGCAGGGCCGCGAGTGCCATGGCCGTCGTCGAGGTGAGGTAGTTGACCTCGTCGATCCCGTCGATCGGTGGCACGTACGGGGTCGAGCCGGTCGCGACCAGGTAGTGCTCGGCCGTGATCCTGGTGTGGTGCCCGTCGGCGAGGTCAACGTGCAGCGAGGGACCGTCGACGAAGTGTGCCTGGCCGTCGAGGATGTCCCACCCGTATTCGGCGGCGAGATCGACGTACTTGTCCGTGCGCAGGTTCGCCACCAGCTCCTGGGTGGCACCGGACAGCGCCGCGGCATCCACCGGCTCTGCGCTGGTGTGGATGCCGGGGAAGTGCTGGTCGAGCGCGACGTGGCGGGCCTCGGCCGCGGCCAGCAGTGCCTTGGACGGCACGCATCCGGTGTTCACGCAGGTTCCGCCCACGGTGCCACGCTCGATCATCACTACGGTCTTGCCCTTGCGCCGGGCGCTGATCGCGGCGGCGAACGCCCCACTGCCAGAACCGATGATCGCCAGGTCGTAGCTCATTGACGTCCTCCGCTCTCATATCTGTCTATGCGGATGAGTCTATGATATAAACGTCGCATCTGCATGAGCGGATGTCTCAACAAGGGCGGAGGGAGTGCTGGCCGGTGAGCAGACGATCCACGGTGCCATCCACACTGCTGCCGTCGGAGGCGAGCGGAGTGGAGATCGTCGCCAAGTTCTTCCGCGCGCTGGGTGATCCGGTGCGGTTGCGGTTGCTGGAGTTCCTGCTGCACGAGGAACACACCGTCACCGAATGCGTGGCCCATATCGGTCTGTCGCAGGGGCGAGTTTCCACTCATCTGGCCTGTTTGGCCGACTGCGGTTACGTGCGGGTACGCCGCGCGGGCCGGTTCGCCTACTACCAGGTCACCGATCCCCGGGTGGCCGAGCTGGTGATGCTGGCCCGATCGCTCGCCGCCGACAACGTCGACGCGCTCGCGAACTGCCTGCGCATCGACACGTAGGGCTGGGAAGGCACTGTGCGCCCTGGCGGACTGGTCGGGTTCAGTGTCAGCCAATGCTGATCCTTACAGTGAAGGGCCGTTTCAGGTGGTCCGTTTTCGGCTGTTAGTCGGCTATGGCCGGTTCCTCATCCGCCGGGGTTGAACGTCCCGGGGCGGGGCTGCATCTCGGGCGCGGCGTAGGAGTCTTCCCACGGGAACTTGCCCGCTTTGTCGTCGTAGCTCAGCTGCAGTGCCGGAACCGAGAACACGGGAGGCCGTTGGTAGTGGCGGTTGGCCCCGAAGACGATGTCCCCCGGGTTCGGTACCGGTTCTGGGATGATCCGGTGCGGCCAGCCGTCGAAGGTGATCAACTCGCCGGCGACGAGATCCGCGCCGCCACGGATGCGTTCGCCGAGGTCGTTGAGTACCCCGTGCGCGGTCCCTATGGGGACCCCGATGATGAGCAGCTCCGGGTGGCCGAGGCCGAACAGTCCGATCGTGTACGCGAATGGCGGGCCATCGTCCAGCTCGCTACCGCAGCCCGGATGGCCGCATCCCTCGGATCCGACGTACTGGATGAACCAGCCGTATCGCCGGATGATCGCGGATATGTTGGCGTCCTCCTGGTCAAGCCACGCCTGGGTCCGCGGGTCGGTCATGGGGCACCTCCTAGAGTTGTCGAACTTGTATTCGACAACTCTAGGAGTGGGTACCGACAATCGCGGACGACGTGAGGTGTCAGCGCCCGTGCGAATCATGGGCTGAGCTCAGGCCGTGCGCACCACACGGACACGCCGCCGCGCTTGCCTGGCTGCGTACCCCGTCATCGCTGTCGATGATTCGCTACGCCGAATGAGAAATGTCGTCACGGAGACGGGACGCGGTTCGCCAGTTGTTTGCGCATCCTGGTGAACAGCTTGGGGTTGTTCATGGCGAGCACGCCGACCGTGTCGCCGCCGCTGCGATACGCGACGACGAATCTGCGGTCGCTGGGTGAACCGTCGACCACCTCGACTTCGTCCGGCTGGCCGAGCTCGCCTGCGACCTGCAGCCGGACCCCGTACTGGTCGGACCAGACATAGCCGCTGGGCCGGTAGTGCTCGACGGTGGCGCCCGCGAGCAGGTTGCGGATCGCCGTCGCCGGCTGTTCGGCCGCGTTGGTCCAGTGCTCGTGCCGCACCGTGCCGCCGGTCGCGGTGCGATACCGTGCGACGTCGCCGACGGCGACAACCGACGGCAGCTCGGTGACGCATCCGGGGTCGCACAACACGCCGTTATCGAGGGTGAGACCCGACCCGGCGAGCCAGTCGGTGGCCGGTCGCATCCCGATCCCCATGACGACGACGTCGGCGGGCAGCTGGGTCCCGTCTGTCAGCCAGATCCCGGTGACCCGCCGCCCGTTCCGGTCGCTGACATGGGTGATCCCGCCGACCCGGTTCCCGCAGCGCAGGCTCACCCCGTGGTCGGTGTGCAGCGCGGCGAACACCGACCCCATCGCGTCGCCGAGGGTGCGTGACAGCGGCACATCACCCGCCTCGACCAGCGTCACGTGAAGCCCGAACTCGTGACAGGTGGATGCGATCTCCGCGCCGATCCAGCCCGCGCCGACCACGACCACCTCGCCCGCGCCGCTGGTCAGCTCGGCGCGCAGCGCGATCGCGTCTTCGATGGTGCGCACTGTGTGCAGTCCCCGCATGTCCTCGGTTCCGGGAAGGCGGCTGGCCTTGCCCCCGGTCGCGATCACCACACCGTCGCTGTCGATCTCCGCACCATTCGACAGCCGCACTCGCCCGGTGGCGGGATCGAGCTGTTCCGCCCTGACGCCAAGCAGCCACTCCGCGTCGAGCTCGTCGTGATCGTCCTCGTCGCACAGCCAGAGGTCGTCGACGGCGGCTCGCCCCGCCAGGAACCCCTTGGATAGCGGCGGCCGATCGTAGGGCCGGTGCGGCTCGTCGCCGACGACGACGATGCGTCCGTCGAAGCCCTGCTGCCGCAACTGCTGCACCGAGTGCAGACCGGCGAGGGAGGCGCCGACGACGGTCACCGTCCTCATGCGACTGCCTCGCTCGCGGTCGCCTCGACGGGCTCGGCGGCCGGCTGGTGGATGCGCTCGTGCGCGCTGGTGTCCACGTAGACGTAGTTGTCGTGGACCAGCACCACGTGGGTGCGGACCGGCTTCTTCGCGGGGAGGCAGCTCGGCATCCCGGTGCGCAGGTCGAACAGGGCGGCATGCAGCGGGCATTCCACGAAGCACCCCTCCAGCCAGCCATCCGACAGCGAGGCGTCCTGGTGGCTGCAGGTGTCGTCAATCGCGTACAGGTCGCCGTCGGCGTTGAACACGGCGATGGGCACATCGGCCTGGATGCGGACCGACTCACCCGGAGGCAGGTCCGTCAGGGCGCAGGCTGGAATCATCGGAGCCCTCCAGTTGCTTTATAAGAAACTCTGTGTGTAATGCGCAACAGCACGCTGCTAGCGATAGTGCCGAAGCCACCCCGGCGCGTCAAGGACTATCCAGGGTCAAGGTTCCACTAGTTGCGTTTAGCGCTTACAGTTGCGTAATGGCAAACTCATCTGGAAGTAATGAGCCCGTCACAGTGCAGTCGGTCGACCGCGCGATCGAGATCCTCGAACTGCTGCTGCGCGATGGCGAGGCCGGAATCAGCGAGATTGCCGATGAGCTGGGCGTACACAAGTCAACGGCCTCTCGGTTGGTCTACACGCTGCAGACGAGAGACCTCGTCGAGCAGCACGGCGAACGAGGCCGGTTCACCATCGGCATCGGGATGCTGCGCTTCGCGGGCGCGGTGACCGGTCAGATCGATCTCGCCCGACTGGGCACGCCGCTGTGTGAATCGCTCGCCGAGAAGCTGGGAGAGACGGTCAACATCGCGGTGCTCGACGGCCTGGTCGCGATCAACGTCAGCCAGGCGCGAGGGACCTCGGCGGTGGCGGCGCAGAACTGGACCGGCCAGCGAACCCCGCTCCACGCGACGTCGAGCGGCAAGGTGCTACTCGCCTCGATGGCGGAGCAGGACCAGGAGAAAGTGCTCGCTGACGAGCTCACCGCGTACACGCCGAGCACTGTCGTCGAGCCGGACGAGCTGCGCACCGTGCTCAAGCGCGTGGCAGAGGATGGCTACGCTACCTGCTTCGAGGAGCTGGAGCCGGGGCTGCACGCGGTCGCGGTCGAGGTGCTCGGACCGTCCGGCGACGTGGTGGCCGCGATCAGTGCGTCCGGGCCCGCCTACCGGCTGTCGCGCAAACGAATCCGACAGATCGCCCGCGAACTTCGATCGGCCGCCGCCGAGCTCTCCGGTCAGCTCGGCTACATGCGCTAGCACCGATTCCCGAACGGGCGGCCCGCGATACCTCGCGGGCCGCCCGTTTTGTCTGTCCAGCCCGGACCGTTCACGACGCCGACATCCCCCGGTGCGGCCATTCCGCGTACATCTTCGGTTCACCTCTTGACAGCGCCATCGACGGGCTCCACATTAGGCGGCACAACGTTGCGTATGGCGATCTGCGATGCGTAATGCGCAACTTTCGTCTCTCCGGAAGGAGTCCCGTGTCCTCGACCTCGGTCCATGCTGCCTGCCTGGAAACGCTCCTCGACCACGTTGATCCCGAGATCTCGGCCGCCATCGACGACGAACTCGCCCGACAACGGTCGACGCTCGAGATGATCGCGTCCGAGAACTTCGCGCCGGTAGCCGTGCTGCAGGCGCAAGGTTCAGTGCTCACGAACAAGTACGCCGAGGGCTACCCGGGGCGGCGTTACTACGGCGGCTGTGAGCACGTCGACGTCGTCGAGCGGCAACGCCGGGTGGTCGACGGCGCCCGCATCGTCGCCGAGCGGCTGTCGTCGGCCGACTGTGCCGCGGACGGCATCAGGGTGCTCACCGGCGGCACCGACGTGCACCTCGTGCTCGTCGACCTCGTCCAGTCCGAACTGGACAGAAAGCAGGCCGAGCAGCGACTGCACGATGTCGGCATCACGGTGAACCGCAACGCGGTGCCGAACGACCCGAGGCCACCGATGATCACGTCGGGACTCCGGATCGGCACTCCCGCACTGGCCGCGCGCGGCTTCGGCGCGTCCGCGTTCGCCGAGGTAGCCGACGTCATCGCGGCCGCATTGCTGCCAGAACCCGACCTGGCGGGACTGCGCTCCCGCTGTGAAGCACTCGCGGCGAAGCACCCGCTCTACGCCGCGCTTTAGCTCTCCGGATCTGAGAAAGGAATCGTTGACGTGGCACAGACAGTCCAAGGCGTGGTCGCGGGCGTGGCAGGTGCGAAGGTCTCGGTCGAGACCATCACGGTGCCCGACCCCGGCCCTGGCGAGGCGCTGGTCGAGGTGAAGGCCTGCGGCGTCTGCCATACCGATCTGCACTACCGCGAAGGCGGCATCAACGACGAGTTCCCGTTCCTGCTCGGCCACGAGGCCGCCGGTGTTGTCGAGGCGGTCGGCGACGGCGTGACCGACCTGGCTCCTGGCGACTTCGTCGTGCTGAACTGGCGTGCGGTGTGCGCGACGTGTCGCGCGTGCCGTCGTGGCGAGCCGTGGTACTGCTTCGACACGCACAACGCGGCACAGCCGATGACGTTGGCCGACGGCACACCGCTGAGCCCGGCGCTCGGCATCGGCGCGTTCGCCGAGAAGACGCTGGTCCACAGCGGGCAGTGCACGAAGGTCGACCGCAGGGCAAGTCCTGAGGTCGCCGGTTTGCTTGGCTGCGGCGTGATGGCCGGGATCGGCGCGGCGATCAACACCGGGGGAGTCGGCAGGGGAGACAGCGTGGCCGTACTCGGCTGCGGCGGCGTCGGTGACGCCGCGATCGTCGGCGCTCGCCTGGCGGGCGCGACCACCATCATCGCGGCTGACCTCGACCCGAGGAAGCTGGAGTGGGCGCAGAGCATGGGCGCGACTCACATCGTGAACGCGGGCACCGCGGACGTTGTCGAGTCGATTCGCGAGTTCACCGGCGGCAACGGCGCCGATGTCGTGATCGATGCCGTGGGTATCCCGGAAACCTTCCGGCAGGCGTTCTACGCCCGGGACCTCGCGGGCACCGCGGTGCTCGTCGGCGTCCCGACGCCGGACCTGACCGTCGAGCTGCCGCTGATCGACGTGTTCGCCAGGGGCGGGGCGATCAAGTCGTCCTGGTACGGCGACTGCCTGCCCAGCAGGGACTTTCCCATGCTGATCGACCTCTACCTGCAGGGACGGCTCGACCTGTCGCCGTTCGTCACCGAGACCATCGGCCTGGACGATGTCGAAGAGGCCTTCGACGCGATGCACGACGGCAGCGTGCTGCGATCGGTGGTCACGCTATGAGCGCCGGGATCGAGCGAGTGGTCACGTCGGGCACGTTCTGCCTCGACGGTGGTAGCTGGGAGGTCGACAACAACGTCTGGCTGGTCGGCGACGACACCGAGGTGATCGTCATCGACCCGGCCCACGACGCCGTGGCCGTGCTGAACGCCATCGGTGATCGCAGGGTCGTGGCCGTGGTGTGCACCCACGGCCACAACGACCACATCAACGCGGTGGGCGAGGTCGCGGCCAAGACGGTGGCGCCGGTGCTGATCAATCAGGACGACGAGGCGTTCTGGGGCACGGTGTATCCGGACCGGGCGCCCGACGGCTGGCTCACCGATGGCCAGGAGATCACGGTCGCGGGCACCGCGCTCCGGGTGCTGTCCACTCCGGGCCACACCTGGGGCTCGGTGTCGCTGTACGCGCCCGAGCTGGCCGCGGTGTTCGGCGGGGACACGCTGTTCCAGGGCGGACCAGGCGCGACCGGCAGGTCTGGCTCCGACTTCGGAACGATCATCGAGTCCATCCGCACCAGGCTGCTCACCCTGCCCGCTCACACGACTGTCCACACCGGACACGGACCGACCACGACGATCGGCGCGGAAGCTCCACACCTCGACGACTGGATCAGCCGGGGCCACTGACCGGCGCTCTCTTCTCCCCGAACCACGACACACCAGGAGTATCTTCATGGCAAGACTGCCTCGCGTCGTCATCATCGGTGCCGGCATCGTCGGGTGTGCCTTGGCCGACGAACTCAGCGAACGCGGCTGGACCGATATCACCGTCCTGGAGCAGGGCCCGCTGTTCGCCACCGGCGGCTCCAGCTCGCACGCGCCTGGTCTGGTGTATCAGACCGTCGGGTGCAAGACGATGACCCAGCTCGCCAAGTACACAGTCGAGAAGTACACCGAGCTGACGCTCGACGGGAAGTGGTGCTTCCAGCAGCTCGGCGGGCTCGAGATCGCCACCAGTCAGGAGCGGTGGAACGACCTGCACCGCAAGCACGGCTGGGCGACGTCGTGGGGCGTCGAGACCTCGCTGGTCACCCCGGAGGAGTGCGCGGCGATGCACCCGCTGCTCGACCCGGACAAGGTGCTCGGCGGCATTCACATTCCCGCTGACGGGCTGGCCAAGCCACTGCGGGCCGCCGAGGCGCAGGCCCGGAAGGCCATCGACCGGGGCGCGCGGTTCCTCGCCCACCACAAGGTCACCGGCATCGAACGGCACGCGGGCAAGGTCCGCGCGGTGATCACCGAGCAGGGCGAGTTCCGGGCCGACATCGTGGTGTCCTGCGTCGGCATGTGGGGTCCGCGGATCGGCGCGATGGTGGACCTCAACATCCCGCTGGTGCCGATGGCGCACCAGTACGCCAAGACCACGCCGTTGCCGATCCTCGACGGTGTCAACGACGAGTTGCACGAGATGAGCAAGCCGCTGCTGCGTCACCAGGACGCCGACCTGTACTTCCGCGAGCACGTGGATCGCATTGGCATCGGCGCGTACGGGCACCGGCCGATGCCGATCGGCGTCGACGAGATCCTCCACCCCGACGTCGCCCCGACCATGCCGTCGGAGATGGCGTTCACCGAAGAGGACTTCGACCAGTCGTGGGAGGACGCGGTCGACCTGCTGCCGTGCCTCGCCGACGCGAAGGTCGAGGAGGGCATCAACGGGCTGTTCTCGTTCACGCCGGACGGCAACCCGCTGCTCGGCGAGCACCCCGACGTTGCTGGGTTCTGGGTCGCCGAGGCCGTGTGGATCACGCACTCCGCCGGGGTGGCGAAGGCGATGGCGGAGTGGCTCGTCGATGGCCAGCCGGCTATCGACCTGCACAACTGCGACCTCAACCGCTTCGAGCAGGTCCAACTGTCGCCCGGCTATGTGCACCAGCGCAGTTGTCAGAGCTTCAACGAGGTGTACGACGTGCTGCACCCGTTGCAGCCAGCCGAGGAACCGCGCCCACTGCGCACGTCCCCGTTCTACGACCGCCAGGCCGAGCTCGGGGCGTACTTCCTCGAGGCGTCCGGCTGGGAACGGCCGCACTGGTACGAGGCCAACGCGAACCTGCCCGAGATCGAGCGCATCCCCGAGCGCAACGAGTGGGCGTCGCGGTACTGGTCGCCGATCGCGGGAGCGGAGGCGCTGGTCGCCCGCGAGCGGGTCGCGATGTTCGATATGACGGCGTTGAAACGGCTCGAGGTCACCGGCCCCGAGGCGCTCAACTTCCTGCAGACGATGACTACCAACCAGCTCAACCGTAAGCCGGGGGCCGTGGTCTACACCCTGCTGCTTGGCGAGGACGGCGGCGTGCGCAGCGACCTCACCGTCGCCCGGCTCGCCGAGGACCGGTTCCAGATCGGCGCCAACAGCAACATCGACCTTGAGTGGCTGCGCAGCCATCTGCCCCCGACCGGCACCGTGCAGGTGCGCGACATCACGGCGGGCACGTGCTGCATCGGGCTGTGGGGTCCTCGGGCCCGCGACCTGCTGCAACCGCTCACCAAGGAGGACTTCTCGCACAAGGCGCTCGGCTTCTTCAAGGCCAAGCACGCGTACATCGGCGATGTCCCCGTCACCGCGATGCGACTGTCCTATGTGGGCGAACTCGGCTGGGAGCTGTACACCACCGCCGACATGGGGCTGAAGCTGTGGGACACGCTCTGGGAAGCGGGCCAGCGGCACGGCGTCATCGCGGCGGGACGCAGCGCCTTCAACAGCATGCGGCTGGAGAAGGGCTACCGCTCCTGGGGCGGCGACATGACCACCGAGCACGACCCGTTCGAGGCCGGGGTCGGCTTCGCGGTCCGCATGGACAAGGGCTACTTCCTCGGCCGCGACGCGCTCGAGGAGCGGGCGGAGTCGCCGAACACCCGTCAGCTCTCCTGCCTGACCATCGACGACGACTACCAGGTGGTCATGGGCTCCGAGCCGGTCTACGCGCACGGAAGGCCGGTCGGCTATGTCACCAGCGCCGCTCGCGGTTACACCATCGGCAAGAACATCGCCTACGCCTGGCTGCCCGCCGAACTGGCCGAGCCGGGCACTGCGGTTGAGATCGAGTACTTCGGCGAACGGGTGCCAGCGGTCGTCGCGGCCGAGCCCCTGTTCGACCCGGACATGACCCGGATTCGTTCCTGACACTCTCACGGAGACACCGATGACCGACACCTTCAGTGCTGCCGCCACCTGTCCAGCGACCGACACTGACACCGATACCGACACAGATTCCGCGCAGGCAGGCAGCCTCATCCGCACCCTGCCCGGCAATACCTACGTTGACCCGTCGATCTTCGAGCTGGAGCAGATCAAGATCTTCGAGTCGATGTGGTTCTGCGCCGTCCGCGGCGCGGATCTACCCAAACCAGGTGACTTCCGCACCGTCCAGATCGGACGCGAGAGCGTGCTCGTCACGCGGTCGCGAGATGGCTCACTGCGGGCGTTCCTCAACATCTGCCGGCACAGGGGCGCGCGGCTGTGCGTCGAGGAGACCGGCTCGGTGAAGCGGTCCTTTCAGTGCCCGTACCACGCCTGGACCTACGGGCTCGACGGGAAGCTGATCGCGGCGCCCAACCTGCAGTCGATGCCGGACGTCGACCGCACCGAGTACGGCCTCAAGCCGGTGCATCTGCGGGAATGGCTCGGCTACGCCTGGCTGTGTCTGGCAGAGGAGCCGCCGTCGTTCGTCGACACCGTGCAGGCCGACGTGACCGACCGGCTTGGCGACGTCGAGGCGATCGAGAACTACGACATCGACGAGCTGACGCTCGGGCGGCGGATCACCTACGACGTCAAGGCGAACTGGAAGCTCGTCATCGAGAACTTCATGGAGTGCTACCACTGCGCGACGATCCACCCGGAGCTGACCGAGGTGCTGCCGGAGTTCGCCGACGGTTTCGCCGCGCAGTACTACGTCGGCCACGGCGCGGCGTTCGGCGAGGACGTCGATGGCTTCACCGTGGACGGCTCCGAGGGGTTCGACCGGCTCTCCGGCGTCAACGAGGAGCAGGACCGCGCCTACTACGCGATCACGGTGCGCCCGCAGGTGTTCATCAACCTGGTGCCGGACCACGTGATCATCCACCGGATGTTCCCGCTCGCGGCCGACCGCACCCTCATCGAGTGCGACTGGCTCTACGCGAAGGACGTCGTGGCCAGCGGGCGCGACGTGTCCCACTCGGTCGAGTTGTTCCACCGGGTCAACCAGCAGGACTTCGACGCCTGCGAGCGGTGCCAACCGGCGATGTCCTCGCGCGCCTACGACAACGGCGGCGTACTCGTCCCCTCAGAGCACCACATTGGACTGTTCCATGACTGGGTCCAGGCCACGCTGACGGAGGGTGGTGCGGCACGATGACCACACGAGATCGCACCACAATCGCGGCAGCACGGCGCTCGGTCGCCCCGAGGGTGTTCTGGCCGTCGGCGGCCCTTGTGGTCGCCTTCGTCACGGCCACGGTGATCTCCCCTGGCTGGATGGCGTCCGCGATCAGCTCCATCCAGGACTCGATCATCGGAAACTTCGGCTGGTACTACACGCTCATCGTGAGCGGGTTCGTGGTGTTCGCGCTGACCGTGGGGCTGGGGCGCACCGGCGACATCACCCTCGGCCCTGACGACGAGGAGCCGGAGTTCCGGCGCAGCTCCTGGTTCGCGATGTTGTTCGCCGCTGGCATGGGCATCGGGCTGGTGTTCTGGGGCGTCGCGGAGCCGTTGAACCACTTTGTCGCGCCGAAGCCCGGCGTGGGAGGAACACCAGACGATCTCGCGCAGGAGTCCCTTGTGCAGAGCTTCCTGCACTGGGGCCTGCACCCGTGGGCGATCTACGTGGTAGCCGGGCTGGCGATCGCCTACGCGATCCACCGCAAGAACCGCCCGGTCTCCATCCGCTGGGTGCTGGAACCTCTGCTCGGCAATCGGGTCAACGGCTGGGCCGGCGACGCCATCGACATCGCCGCGATCGTGGGCACGCTGTTCGGCGTCGCAACCTCGCTTGGTCTCGGCGTGCTGCAGATCTCGTCCGGGCTGAGCTTCCTCGGCCTCGTGTCCAACCCAGGCAACTGGACCTACATCATCCTGATCGGCGGCATCACCGCGCTGGCCGTATTCTCGGTCGTCACCGGCGTGAAACGCGGCATCAAGTGGCTGTCCAACATCAACATGGTGCTCGCGGCAGGACTGGCGCTGTTCGTGCTCGTCGCGGGACCGACCGCGTTCATCCTGTCCGAGACCGTGCAGTCCGTCGGGCTCTACCTGCAGAACCTGATCCAGCTCAGCTTTGACACCACCGCGCTGCAAGGCGCGGAGGGACAGGACTGGCAGGCAGGCTGGACCGCGTTCTACTGGGGCTGGTGGATCTCCTGGGCGCCCTTCGTCGGCGTATTCATCGCCCGCATCTCACGGGGCAGGACCGTCAGGGAGTTCGTGACGGGTGTGCTCGTCGTGCCGTCGGTCGTGACGTTCCTCTGGTTCACCGCGTTCGGCGGGACGGCCCTGCATCGGGAGTTGTTCGGTGGCGGCGGACTCGTCGTGGACGGCGCGGTCGACACCAACGGTGCCCTGTTCGGACTGCTCAGCGAGCTCCCGGCGGGAACGGCTCTGGTGACCGGGGCGATCATCCTGATCGTGCTGTTCTTCGTGACCTCATCGGACTCCGGCTCGCTGGTGGTCGACATGCTCGCCTCCGGCGGCGACGTCGATCCGCCCAAGTGGAGCAGGGTGTTCTGGGCCGTCCTGGAAGGACTGGTCGCGATCGCGTTGCTGCTGGCTGGCGGGCTCGCCGCGCTGCAGACGGTCTCGATCACGATCGCCCTGCCATTCAGCTTCGTTATGCTGGCGATGTGCGTCGCGACCTGGCGAGAACTCGGCGCCGAGCGCCGCGCCCAGCTACGCCTGGAGCGCAAGCTCCAGCGGGAAGAGCTCACCGAACAGGTGTCGCAGAACCTGATCGACGAGGGTTGGACCAATCCGAACGGCACGACCGCCGTCAACGACGCCGTCAAAGACAAGGTGTGAGGTATGGCCAAGCGCGCTCCTGACCACGACGTCGACGAGGACGCGCTGCGCGTCGGTGAGCCCGGCCATGCCGCGGCCGGGCTCACCGGTGTGCTGGTCTCGCTCCAGCGCAGCTGGGAGCAGATGGGCGTCGGCCGGACCGTGCGCACGTTGCCGCTGCTCAACCAGCGAGCGGGATTCGACTGCCCCGGCTGTGCGTGGCCGGACCCGCTTGAGGCAGACGGCGACCGGCGCAAGCCAGCCGAGTTCTGCGAGAACGGAGCGAAGGCCGTCGCGGAGGAAGCGACCACCCGCAGGGTCGGTCCCGACTTCTTCGCCAGGCACTCGGTCACCGACCTGGCCGAGCGCACCGAGTACTGGCTCGGCCAGCAGGGCAGGCTGACGCAGCCGATGATCCTGCGCCGTGGCGACGAGCATTACCGGCCGATCGGATGGGACGATGCGTTCGACGTCATCGCCGAGAACCTGGCCGCGCTCGACTCCCCTGACGAAGCCGCGTTCTACACCTCGGGCCGGACCAGCAACGAGGCGGCCTTCCTCTACCAATTGCTGGTGCGCTGCTTCGGCACCAACAACCTGCCTGACTGCTCGAACATGTGCCACGAGTCGTCAGGGGAGGCACTGAAGGAGACCATCGGCGTCGGCACCGGCTCGGTGTCGTTGTCCGATGTGGAGCATGCCGACCTGGTTCTTGTGATCGGTCAGAACCCGGGCACCAACCACCCGCGCATGCTGTCGTCGCTGGAGAAGGTGAAACGTCGCGGCGGCCGGATCGTCGCGGTCAATCCGCTGCCGGAGACCGGGCTGCAACGGTTCAAGAACCCGCAGCAGGTCAGCGGGATCGTTGGCCGTGGCACCGAGTTGGCCGACGAGTTCGCGCAGATCCGCATCGGCGGCGACCTCGCGCTGCTCAAGGCGTTGACCGGCCTGGTGGTGCAAGCCGACGACGAGGCACCGGGCTGGGTGCTTGACCGCGAGTTCATCGAGTCCCACACGCACGGCTTCGCGGAGTTCGTCGAGCAGGCGCGCACGATCGACTGGGCGGCGACCGAACGCGCGACCGGGCTGGCGAGGCGGCAGATCGAGCGGATCGGGCGGATGCTGCTCGACTCCGACCGCACCGTGGTGTGCTGGGCGATGGGCCTCACCCAGCACAAGCAGGCGGTGGCGACCATCAGGGAAGTCGTCAACCTCGTGCTGCTGCGGGGAATGATCGGCATACCGGGGGCGGGGCTGTGCCCGGTGCGCGGGCACTCCAACGTGCAGGGCGATCGCACCATGGGCATCTACGAGAAGATGCCCGAGTCGTTCCTGCGTGCGCTGGAGCGCGAGTTCGGTGTCACCGTGCCGCATGAGCACGGTATGGACACCGTGGAGGTACTGCGAGGGATGCGCGACGGCCGCATCAAGGCGCTGCTCGCCATGGGCGGCAACTTCGCCGCCGCCACCCCGGACACCGAGGCCACGGAGCGGGCGTTGCGCGGCTGCGCGCTGACGGTGCACGTCTCGACGAAGCTCAATCGCTCACACGTCGTGCCCGGCGACACCGCACTGATCCTGCCCGCTCTCGGTCGTACCGAGCGGGACGTGCGGGAGTCGGGGGAGCAGTTCGTCACCGTCGAGGACTCGATGTCGGTGGTGCACGCCTCCCGGGGCAGGCTCCGCCCGGCGAGCGAGCATCTGCTGTCGGAAGTGGCGATCGTCTGCCGCCTCGCGCGCAGGCTGCTCGGCGCGGACCATCCGGTGCGCTGGGAGGAGTTCGAACGCGACTACGACGCCATCCGTGACCGCATCGCGCGGGTGGTGCCGGGCTGCGCGGACTACAACCAGCGGGTGCGGCAGCCGGACGGGTTCGTCATGCCGCATCCGCCCCGCGACTCCCGCAGCTTCCCGACGGACACCGGGAAGGCGAACTTCACGGTCAACGTCCCTGAGCCGATCGAGGTCGCCGAGGGCAGGCTGCTGCTGCAGACGTTGCGCAGCCACGACCAGTACAACACCACGATCTACGGCCTCTCGGACCGATACCGGGGTATTGAGGACGCGCGTCGTGTGGTGCTGGTCAACGAGACCGACATCGCCGCGCTCGGTTTCGCCGACGGGGACCTGGTGGACCTGGTCTCGGAGTGGACCGATCCGCACGGCGGCATCGAGGAGCGCCACGCGCACCGGTTCCGGATCGTGGCGTATCCGACGGCGCCCGGCTGCGCCGCCGCCTACTATCCGGAGGCGAACCCGCTGGTGCCGCTCGGCGCGGTGGCGGAGAAGTCCAACACTCCGGTGTCGAAGGCGATCGTGGTGCGGCTCGAAGCCTCGTGAGTGGCTATCAGTGTTAGAACCCTGCTGCGCACTCACGAGTCAAATCAGCGCGCGAATGGCCGTCTCGAAGCCGGTGACGTGTTGCAGCGCCAGGTCCGCCGCCTTCTCGGCGTCGCCGTCGATGATCGCCGTCAGCAGCGGGCCGTGCTCGCCGACGTGTCCGGCCATGCCGGACATCCTGGGCGCGAACACGCACCAGATGCGGGTCGCCAGGTTGTCGTAGCCGACGAGCGTGTCCTCAAGGTACGGGTTGTAGACGCAGTGGTAGATCGAGCGGTGCACGTCGAGATCCATCCTGAGTAGCGCGTCGTTGTCCTCGGCGCCCTTGCTCGCGTCCAGCTTGTCGCGTAGCTCGGTGAGTGTCGCGCGGTCCTCTGCCGTCGCCCGCTCGGCGGCGGCAGACGCCGCCATGGGCTCCAGCGCCCTGCGGACCTCGGAGATGTGGGCGAGATCGGCGATGTTGACGTCGGTGGCGAAGGTTCCCCTGCGGGGGAACGCGGCGACCAGCCGGTCGCTCGTCAGGCGTTTGAGTGCCTCTCGGATCGGCGTGCGGCCGCAGCCGAGCTCGCTGCTCAGTCGGTCCTCGTTGATCGGCTCGCCCGGTTTGATGTCGAGCATCACCAGGCGGTCCCGCAGGGCCCGGTAGGCCTGCTCGGCAAGGGAAATGCCGATCTCGTCGGACAGTTGGGTGTTGACCTGGGTTCTCACCTGACCTACTGTAGCGCACAGACTGATATATCAGTAGTTGACCAAACGGATGCCAGAAGGATGGGGTGCCGCGATGCCCACTGGAAACCCGCCCGCCAAGCCCGGCGCCGACCTGCCCGACCACCCCTCGTTCCTCTGGCGAAACCCCGAACCCGCGTCGTCCTACGATGTCGTCATCGTCGGTGGCGGCGGCCACGGACTCGCGACCGCCTACTACCTCGCCGCGGTGCATGGCATCACCAACGTGGCCGTGCTGGAGAAGGGCTGGCTCGCGGGCGGCAACATGGCCCGCAACACCACGATCATCCGCTCCAACTACCTGTGGGACGAGAGCTCGGGAATCTACGAGCACGCGCTCAAGCTCTGGGAAGGGCTGGAAGCGGAGCTGGACTACCCGATCCTGTTCGACCAGCGCGGCGTGCTCAACCTCGCGCACAGCCTGCAGGACGTTCGCGACAGCGTCCGCCGCGTCAACGCCAACCGTCTCAACGGGATCGACGCCGAATGGCTCGAGGCCGACGCCGTCAAGGAGATCTGCCCGATCATCAACGTCTCGCCGGACGTCCGTTACCCCGTCCTTGGCGCGACCTACCAGCCCCGCGCGGGCATCGCCAAGCACGACTACGTCGCCTGGGGTTACGCCAGCGCGGCTGACCGGCTCGGCGTCGACCTCATCCAGAACTGCGAGGTGACCGGCATCGAGACCTCGGACGGCCGGGTCACCGGGGTGAACACGACCAGGGGCAGGATCGCGGCGGGCAAGGTGGCGTTGTGCGCGTCAGGGCACTCGTCCGAGCTGGCCGCCATGGCCGGAGTCGAGCTGCCGGTGCAGTCGCACCCGTTGCAGGCGCTCGTGACCGAGCTGCTGGAGCCGGTGCACCCGACGGTGGTGATGTCGAACGCGGTGCACGTCTATGTCTCACAGGCGCACAAGGGCGAGCTGGTGATGGGCGCCGGGATCGACAGTTACAACGGCTACGGCCAGCGCGGTTCCTTCCACATCATCGAGCGGCAGATGTCGGCCGCACTCGAGCTGTTCCCGATCTTCGCCCGCGCCCACCTGCTGCGCACCTGGGCAGGCATCGTCGACGTCAGCCCGGATGCCTCGCCGATCATCGGCCTGACCCCGGTGGACGGGCTGTATCTCAACTGCGGGTGGGGGACCGGCGGTTTCAAGGCCACGCCGGGCGTCGGCGACTGCTTCGCGCACACCATCGCCAACGACAAGCCGCACCCGTACAACGAGCCGTTCACCCTCGAGCGGTTCACCACCGGCGCCCTCGTCGACGAGCACGGCGCCGCCGCCGTCGCGCACTAGCAGACCCCAGGAGTACCCATGCAACTCATCCCCTGCCCGTGGTGCGGGCCTCGTGAGGAGGTCGAGTTCCACTACGGCGGCCAGGCCCACGTCTCCTATCCCGCCGATCCTGCCGCGCTGTCCGACGAGGAGTGGGCGCGGTTCGTGTTCTTCCGAGACAACCCGCGCGGGCCGTTCGCGGAGCGCTGGAGCCACACGGCGGGCTGCCGCCGCTGGTTCAACGCTGTCCGCGACACCCGCAGCTACGAACTGCACGCCGTGTACCGGCTCGATGAGGAAAGGCCGGTGACGACATGAGCGCCGACTTCAGGCTGCCAAGCGGTGGCCGCATCGACCGCGACACCAGGCTGCGTTTCACCTTCAACGGCCAGTCGCTGGCTGGCCGCAAGGGCGACACGCTCGCCTCCGCGCTGCTCGCCAACGGCCTGCACCAGGTGACCACCAGCATCAAATACGGCCGCCCGCGCGGCATCATGGCCGCCGGGGTCGAGGAGCCCAACGCGCTGGTGCAGGTCGCCGAGCCGTTCAGCGAGCCGATGCTGACCGCGACGACCGTCGAGCTGTGCGACGGACTCGTCGCAGACGGCCTTGTCGGGCACGGCAGGCTCGACACCGAACCTGACACCGCGCGCTACGACGCCAAGCACGCACACTGCGACGTTCTCGTGGTCGGTGCGGGTCCCGCCGGGCTCGCCGCCGCGCTCACCGCCGCCCGCGCCGGGTCTCGCGTCGTGCTCGTCGACGACCAGAACGAGGCGGGCGGCTCGCTGCTCGGCCGCGACGACTACCTGGACGAGCGGTCGTCGGACGCCTGGGTGTGCGACGTCATCGCCGAGCTCGCGGCGGCACCCGACGTGCTGCTGCTCGACCGCACCACCGCGTTCGGCGCCTACCAGGACGGGTTCGTGCTCGCGCTGCAACGCCGCACCGACGACCTTGGCTTCGACGCACCGCGACATGTGTCCCGGCACCGGATCTGGCGGATCAGGGCGAAACAGACCGTGATCGCCACCGGCGCGCACGAACGTCCCATCGTGTTCAGCGACAATGACCGGCCGGGCATCATGCTCGCCGGAGCGGCCCGCACCTACCTGCACCGATACGGCGTGCAGGTAGGCAGGCGGATCGGCGTATTCACCACCAACGACAGCGCCTACCACGCCGCGATCGAGCTGGCCGAGGCCGGCATGGACGTCCCGGTGTTGATCGACGCGCGACACACCGTGCCGCCGAAGCTCAGCGCGGAGTGCGCCACACGGGGCATCGACGTGTACCCGGGCCATGTCGTCACCGGCACCGAAGGCCAGGAACGGCTCACCGACGTCCACATCAGATCGATCACCGGCGGGCACGCCGACACCGTCGTATGCGACACGCTGCTCGTCTCCGGTGGCTGGAACCCGGCCGTGCATCTGTTCAGCCAGCTCGGCGGCTCCCTGCGGTACGCGCCGGAGCTTGGTGCCTACGTGCCGGGCGAGAGCCTCTCGTCGGCGCGCGTGGCTGGCTCCGCGGCGGGCGCGATCGAGCTGATGGCCTGCATCGAGCAGGGTGCCGAGGCCGGTCGCGCGGCCGTCACCGCCGCCGGGTTCCGTCCCGCAGCCGAGATCCCGGTGCCGTTCGCCGACGCCCGCGCCGATGAGGCGGCGGCAACGGTGCTGTGGCGGGTGCCAGGGAGCGAGAACGCCGAGGAAGACACCCAATTCGTCGATCTGCAACGAGACGTCACCGTCTCCGATGTCACGCGCGCCACCGGTGCGGGCCTTGAGTCGCTGGAGCACGTCAAGCGCTACACCACCATCGGCACCGCGCACGACCAGGGCAAGACGTCCGGGATGCTCGCGGCGGCGATCGTCGCGGAGGAACTGGGCGCCGATCTCGCCGACCGGCGGCCGACGACGTTCCGCCCGCCCTACACGTCGGTGTCGTTCGCCGCGCTGGGCGGTCGCGACCGGGGCGAGCTGTACGACCCGATCCGGGTGACCGCGCTGCACGACTGGCACGTGGCGCACGGTGCGGAGTTCGAGGACGTCGGGCAGTGGAAGCGAGCCCGCCACTACCCGCGGCAGGGTGAGGACATGCACGCCGCCGTGCTGCGCGAGTGCCGCGCGGCGCGGGAAGGCGTCGCGCTGATGGACGGCTCGACGCTCGGCAAGATCGACCTGCAAGGCCCGGACGCGGCCGAACTGCTCGACATGCTCTACACGAACATGATGAGCACGCTCAAGGTCGGCCGCATCCGATACGGCGTCATGTGCGGCATCGACGGCATGGTCATCGACGACGGCACGGTGATTCGCCTCGCCGACGACCACTTCTTGCTGACGACCACCACCGGCAACGCGGCAATGGTGCTCGACTGGATCGAGGAGTGGCTGCAGACGGAATGGCCGCACCTGCGGGTGTTCGCCACCTCGGTGACCGAGCACTGGGTCACCGTCCCGCTCGTCGGCCCCAAGTCCAGGGACGTCCTGGCTGCGGTGGCGCCGGACCTCGATGTCAGCAACGACGCCTTCGGCTTCATGACCTGGCAGGACGCGGTGCTCGACGTCGCGGACGGTATTCCCGCGCGGATCTGCCGGATCAGCTTCTCCGGCGAGCTGGCGTACGAGATCAACGTCAACGCCTGGGACGGCCTCGCGCTGTGGGAGGCGCTGATCAATGCGGGCGAGCCCTATGGCATCACCCCGTACGGCACCGAGACGATGCACGTGCTGCGCGCCGAGAAGGGCTACCCGATCGTCGGCCAGGACACCGACGGCACGGTCACCCCGCAGGACCTCGGGATGTCGTGGGCGGTGTCGAAGAAGAAGGCCGACTTCATCGGCAAGCGCTCCTTCAGCAGGGCGGAGAACCTGCGTCCTGACCGAAAGCAGCTGGTGGGTCTTGTGCCCGCTGATCCCACGGTGTTGTTGCCCGAGGGTGCGCACATCATCGAGTCCGATCACCTGCCGGAGCCGCCGGTGCGGATGCTCGGGCACGTCACGTCCAGCTACGACAGCGCCGCGCTCGGCAGGACGTTCGCCCTCGCGCTGCTGCGGTCCGGGCGCGACCGCATCGGCGAGAAGCTCTACGCCCCGGTCGACGACCAACTCGTCCCGGTCACCGTGACCGAAACCGTGCTCTACGACAAGGAAGGAGCCCGCCGTGACGGCTGATATCAGGACCCGCCGCAGCCCGCTCGACGGCTGGGCGGAGCGGCTGGCCGAACTCGCACCGGCCGTCGAGGTGGCCGAGCGTCCATTCCGCACGCACGTGACGCTGCGGCTGCGAGACGCGGGCAGGGCGGCCGCGGTGAGCGCGGTCCTCGGTGTCGAGTTGCCGCGCACGCCGTGCACCTTCACCCGGGGCGACGGCCCGCACGGGCCGGTCGAGGTGGCGTGGCTCGGCCCGGACGAGTACTTGGTGCTGGCGGAGCCCGGCTTGCAGCGCACGCTGGAAAGCGCGCTGCGGCAAGCCATCGGTGACGCGTCCGGCGCGGTGATCGACGTCTCGGCGCAGCGCACCACGTTGACATTGTCCGGGCCGAAGGCACGCGACCTGCTGGCACACGGCTGCGCCATCGATCTGCACCCCTCGGTGTCACCCAGCGGCACGTGCGTCCAGGCGCTGCTCGCCCAGTCCGGGATCGTTCTGCTGGTCCGCGACGCGGATGCGGGCGAGTTCACGGTGTTGGTGCGGGCGTCGTTCGCGATCTACCTGGCCACGTGGCTGCTCGACGCTGGCGTCGAATACCGCGAATACCGGGAGGTGCCGGTATGAGCCTCAGCGTGTTCGACCTGTTCAAGGTCGGCATCGGACCGTCGAGTTCGCACACCGTCGGCCCGATGCGCGCGGCCAAGACGTACGTCGAATCGCTGGCCGATGAGGGCCTGCTGGGCAGGGTGGCGTCGGTGCGCGTCGAGCTGTTCGGCTCCCTCGGTGCTACCGGTCACGGACACGGCAGCGTCAAGGCTGTCGTGCTCGGCCTCGCGGGGCATGCCCCGGACGAGGTCGACCCGGTGGCCGCGCAGCCCATGGTGGACCGGGTCGCCGAGGCCGGTGAGCTCGAGCTCGCGGGCGGCACCCGCATCGGGTTCTCCGTAGCCGACGACGTCGTGCTGCATCGAAGGAAGCGGCTGGAGTTCCACAGCAACGGCATGATGTTCCACAGCTTCGACCGGGCGGGCACGGTGCTGTCGATACGCACCTACTACTCGGTCGGCGGCGGGTTCGTGCTCGGCGAGGACGAGGCAGGCGCGAAACAGCTGGTTCAGAACACCACGCCCGTGCCGTTCCCGTTCTCGACGGCGGAGGAACTGCTGGCGCACACGGAACGCACCGGACGGTCGATCAGCTCGCTGATGCTGGCCAACGAGACGGTCCGTCGCAGCGAGGACGAGGTCCGCGCCGGGCTGCTGCACATCTGGTCGGTGATGACCGAATGCGTCGATCGCGGGACATCGACTACCGGGGTGCTGCCTGGCGGCTTGAAAGTGCGACGGCGGGCGGCGAAGCTGAGGGAGCACCTCGGCGTGGCAGGCAACGTCGGCGACCCGCTGTACGCGATGGAGTGGGTCACGCTGTTCGCGCTGGCCGTGAACGAGGAAAACGCCGCGGGCGGGCGAATCGTCACCGCGCCGACCAACGGCGCGGCCGGAATCATTCCCGCCGTGCTGCACTACTACCGGCGGTTCGTGCCGGGCGCGTCCGACGACGGCGTGGTGGACTTCCTGCTCACCGCTGGCGCGGTCGGCATCCTGTTCAAGCAGAACGCCTCCATCTCCGGTGCCGAGGTCGGTTGCCAGGGTGAGGTCGGTTCGGCGTGCTCGATGGCCGCCGCCGGGCTGGCCGAGGTGCTCGGCGCCGGCCCGGCACAGGTGGAGAACGCCGCGGAGATCGGGATCGAGCACAACCTCGGCCTCACGTGTGACCCGGTGGGCGGCCTGGTGCAGATCCCGTGCATCGAACGGAACGCGATCGCCTCGATCAAGGCCATCATGGCGGCCCGGATGGCGATGACCGGCGACGGCTTGCATTTCGTCAGCCTCGACAAGGCGATCAAGACGATGCGCGACACCGGCGCCGACATGAAGGACAAGTACAAGGAGACGTCCCGGGGCGGCCTCGCCCTCAACGTCGTGGAGTGTTGAGGAGCCGGGATGGCCGCCGACATATCAGACCCCAATGGGGCCACTGTGGAGGAAAATGCCGTGGCAGACCTGTTCACGCTGACCCTGCGATGCCCCGAGCGTGCTGGGATCGTGCACGCGGTGACGTCCTTTCTGGTCAACCGCGCCTGTGACATCGTGGAGCACCAGCAGTTCGACGATCGCGTCCGAGGCGCGCTGTTCCTGCGCACCTCGTTCAGTTGTCCGAGCCCCGGCGTGACCGTCGCCGACCTCACAAGGGAGTTCGGTCCTGTCGCGCGCGAGTTCGAGATGGAGTTCGAGCTGTTCGACGATCGGACCACCCGCGTCCTGGTGATGGTGTCCAAGGCGGGACACTGCCTCAACGACCTGATCTTCCGCTGGCGGGCTGGCAGCCTCGGCGCGGACATCGCCGCGGTTGTCTCTAACCACGAGGACCTGCGTCCCATGGCGGAGGCGGCCGGGCTGGAGTTCGTCCACGTGCCCGTCACGCAGGACACCAAGCCGGAGGCGGAGGGCAGGCTACTCGAGCTCGTCGATGCGTACCGGGCGGATCTCGTGGTGCTCGCCCGCTACATGCAGGTGCTCTCCGACGACCTGTGCGCGAAACTCGCGGGCAGGGCGATCAACATCCACCACTCGTTCCTGCCGGGTTTCAAGGGCGCCAAGCCGTACCAGCAGGCATACGACCGCGGCGTCAAATACGTCGGCGCGACCGCGCACTACGTGACGCCGGAGCTCGACGAGGGTCCGATCATCGAGCAGGAGGTGCTGCGGGTGGACCACGGCCACGACCCGAGGGCGCTGGCGACAGTCGGCCGCGACGCCGAGGCGCTGGCGCTGGCGCGTGCGGTGCGCTGGCACAGCGAGCGTCGCGTGCTGCTCAACGGCAACAGCACGGTGGTGTTCCGGTGATGCGTGATGAGACGGTGAACGACTTCCTTACCGACCTCGCGGCGCGGGTCCCGGCTCCCGGTGGCGGCGCGACCGCCGCCCTGCACCTGGCGCAGGCCGCGGCGCTGGTCGGGATGGTCGCTCGCTACAGCGATGGACCGAGGTACGCCGAGCACGCGGACAGCATCGCAGCGATAGTGTCCGAATCGGACAGTCTACGCGCTGACGCCCTGCGGCTGGCCGAGGAGGACGCTGCCGCGTTTTCCCGCGTCGCCGAGGCGTACGCGATGCCCAAGGACGGTGCCCACGACCGCGCCGCGCGCTCGCGGGCGATCGCCGCCGCCCTTGTCGGCGCATGTCTGCCACCGGCAGACGGCATCGAGCTGTCCGACCGCATCGTCGCACTGGCCGAGCGTCTGCTGCCGATCGGCAACCGCAACGTCATCACCGACGTTGCGGCGGCAGCGGAGGCCGCGCGTGCGGGGGCGGCCACCGCCAGGGTCAACATCGAGGTGAACCTGGGCGGCGTCACTGACGACGCCGAGCGGCAGAACCTCGCCGCGTCGGTGCGCCGGGTCGACCAGCTCTGCGACCGCGCGGACAAGGTCACGTCGGCCGTTCGCGCCAGGATCGGCGCATGAGGGCGGCGGCTCCCGGTGAGCGGGTCGCGGCCCGGCTCTCCGGCTCCGAACTCGCCGCCGCGCTCCGTGCACGCACCGCCGACGCAGCCTCGGAGCTGGCCGCCGCGGGCACCCCGCCGAAGCTCGCGGTCGTCGTCGCCACCGACGACGAGTCCAGCCACTGGTACGTCCGGTCGATCGCGAAGGCCGCCACCAAGGCCGGGCTCGACTGCGACGTCGTGGACCTCGGCCCCGACGCACCGGACCAGGCGATCCGGGAGAAGGTGGCGGCGCTGAACGATGACGTCGGCGTGCACGGCATCATCGTGCAGACCCCGCTGCCGCCGGGAGTGGCGACGCGGGACGTCGTTTCGGCCATCGACCCTGCGAAGGACGTCGACGGCGCCAACCCAGCCAGCCTCGGACGGCTCGCCGCGGGCGCACCCGCGTTCGCGCCCGCCACCGCCGAGGCCGTGGTCGCGCTGCTCGATCACCACGGGATCGCGCTCGCCGGACGGGACGTGGTCGTCCTCGGCCGGTCGACGGTGGTCGGCGTGCCGGTGGCTCATCTGCTGCTGGCGCGGGACGCTTCGGTGACGGTGTGCCATTCCCGGACGGCCGACCTCGCGGCGCATACCCAGCGGGCGGACATCGTGATCGTGGCGGTCGGCAGGCCAGGCCTGGTCACCGGTGAGCACATCACGTCGGATGCCGTGGTGGTCGACGTCGGCACCAACCCGGCCGATGACGGGTCACTGGTTGGCGACGTCGACGCCGAGCAGGTCGGGCGGAGGGCTGCGGCGCTGACACCGGTGCCGGGCGGGGTCGGCCCCGTCACCACCGCGTTGCTGCTGTGGCACACCGTCGAGGCCGCGCGGGTGCACGCTGGTCGATTGGCGGGTCAGGCCGGCTGATGCACTTTCGAGAAGAACTCGGTGAGTGCTTCTGCCAGTGCCTCGGGATGGGTCTCGCGCTCGGTGACTAGCTTGGCCAGCGCGCGCGAGATCACAGGGCAAGGGTGGTGTGGTCGTCGGTGATCTCCGTTGCGGCAGTGGGACGTGCTACCGGACGGGTTCTCGCCGTGGCGCGTCGAGTTGGATGCGGACGGCGGTGGGCAGGGTATCGATGCCAAGCGATTCGCGGGTGCGCGAGAGTACGTGGTCGTTGAGTTGCTGCCATACGTCTTTGAGGTCCGCGCTCTCGTGTAACCAGATGTCGAGCCGCAAGGCGGGACGGTCGGCCTTGCCGACCGTGCGCGCGGTGGCCTTGCTGACACCGTCGATCTGTTCGGCATCCGCTCGCACGGCCACGGCGATCGCCGTCGCGGCGACGGTGAGTCGACCGTTGCCGTGATGGTGCAGGTCGATGTCCGGCTTTCGTTCCGGCAGGAGCGCGTAGAGAAACCACCATAGCCCCAAGACGGTCAGCAGGACGCCGAGCGTGATGGCCGTGATCCGGGCGACGGTCGGCTCGGCGGTGAGCCAATTGATGGCGATCGGGTCAAGCAACGGCCGTTGGGACCGGACCTGCCCGAACAGGCCGAACCCGACGATCAACGCTGCGGTAGCCGTGGCGAAGACAGCTAAGCCGACGAGAAAGGTCAGCGTACGGTCCACGCCGTAGGGGCGGCGCTGCGCTCGCTTGGGAACGGTATTGGTCATTGTCGCTCCCGTGTCGAGCGAACGGCCACCGATAGCTTGGGTCGTCTGCTGAGCGGGAGGTCGTCCAGCAGGTCGGTGACCGCGGCGACGAGCTGGGGCTGGAGTTCTGCTGCCGGGGCGAAGCTGCTCGAGACCCGAATTCGGACCTTTCTGGTGGTCGCGGTGACCGAGGCGGTGTCGACGTTCTCCTGCTGCCGAACGTGATGGCTGACGGCACGGGCGAGGGAACGTGGTGTCGTCTCAACGGTGACCGTGGTAGCCGGGTTGACCATCCGGATCATGCGGACTCGCGCGAGCAGCGCGACGAGCAGTATCAATAGTCCGGCGAACGCGACGCCCGCCGCGGCGAGTCGCACCTCGGTCGTGGCCCACGTGAGCTCGTTCAGCCGATCACGCCACGTTGGCCAGGGCAACAACAGCGGGGCGTTTTGGGGGCGATACCAGTGCCAGGTCGTTTCCGCTGCCAGCAGACCGCCTGCCGAGCCGATGAGCAGGCCGAGCAGGGCCGAGAGCAGGCGGACAGCGGCTCGCACGGTGATGCTCCTCCTCTCGTGCGCCACCTGTGCCGCGGTAGCCGCGGCGGGCGGCGGCGTGGTCACTGAATGCGGGACGGACGATCGGGCAGCAAAGCGGATACCTTGACGTCGACTGTCCGGACTCGGCGCGAGGTAACGCGTTCGACCTCTGTGGCGACCCGCTGCCGGACGGCCGCGGCGATCGCCGGGACGGAATTGGGGTAGTGCATCGCGATGTCCAGCGCGAGGTCGACGTCTGGGCCGCTGCCGGTGACCTTCACGCTCGGGCCATGCTCGCTGAGCCCGATCCCGGCGATACGGTGCCGTGTCCGCGCGGTGCCCGGTACCGCGTCCGCGGCGTGCTGGGCGACCTTGCGAATGACGGATTGGTCTATCGTCAATCTGCCGCGCTCGCCAGGATCTGCCAACGGTGCCGTCTCGCCCGCGGAGGTGGCCGGGGTGGTCACCGTCCCCGTCCCCGGCCGCGGAGGTCGCTGAGGTCGAGTCGGCCGTCGAGTATCCCGCCGACAACGAGGCCGATGGCTCCGACGGCCAGGGTCACCAGGAATGCGGTGAATCCCTGGGTCGCAGCAAGGCCGAGAACAAGGCCGGAGACGATTCCGGTCTGGGTGAAGTTCATGCTTCGCTCCGTTGCATCATGGTTACGCAGGCCTGCCACTCAGCTCCGAGCCACAACGTCGGCGATCGTGACGTCGACCGCGACGTCGCCAGCGACGCCGCGGACTCGTCGCAGGATCGCTTCGCCTATCTCGGGTATTGGTTGCTCGAGGTAGGCGACGACGCACACCTCAATTGGATCGGCGGGCCCGCCGATCCGCACGCCCTCGACGCGCCCTCCGGGAAGGGGAGTCGCCACGAGGCCGTTGGGTCCGCCGTCGAGCCTGGCAACGGCCGGGTCGGCCGCCACCGCTGTCCGGATTCGTTCTGCCAGCTGTCGCACGTGGTCGATATCGGATTGCCCGGTCATCGGCTAGGACTCACTCCACGCGGGGGGCGGGTTCCTCCCCTTCCTCCCCTGGCAGGCGGATGTCGTTGACGTCGATGTTGACCTCGATGACCTCGAGGCCGGTCATCCGCTCCACGTTGCTGATGACATTGCGGCGGATCGCTCGGGCGACGTCGACGATGCGCGCGCCGTACTCCATCACGACGTCAAGATCGACCGCGGCCTGTTTCTCTCCCACCTCAACGGCGACTCCCGCCATGACGGCCCTGCCAGACCCGGGAATGCGTTCTCTGACCGCACCGAACGTGCGGGCGGCCTCACCACCGAGCTCGTGTACCCCGGCGACCTCACGGGCTGAAATGCCCGCGATCTTCTGCACCACTGCGGAGGCAATAGTGATGGTGCCGGGGGTGCCCTCATCGCTGCGTGTGGACGACGAACCTGACGCCTTGGTCCGCACCGAGGTGTCGGTGGCACTGCTCTTCTCCGAACTGGTCTGCGCCATGAAACTCACTCTCCTTGGTTCCGCGGGAACTTGAGTGCTATCGCACCCTGCTGCGACGGGTCTTGCGGCCGGTGACCAGGCGATAAACCAGCAGCAGGATCACCGCACCGATGACGGCGACGATCCAGGTGCGCAAGTCGAAAAATGAGCCGAGCCCGGTGTCGAACAACGCGCTACCGAGGAATCCGCCCAGCAGTGCGCCCGCGATTCCCAGCAGCATCGTGATGATGAGGCCGCCCACATCCTTACCGGGGATGAGGAGCTTGGCGACCGCCCCGGCAACCAGACCGAGCACGATCCAACCCAGGATTCCCATGATCGTCTCCTTCGTCGGGTGCGGCTACTTATCCCAATTGGCGGCGTGCTTCGCAGCACCGGTCGCCTTTTCGCCGGGTGCCCTACTTTGTTCGATGCGTAATGTGCGTCTGATGTGCCGGAAAGTCACCTGAATGGGTCAGACTGGCGCTCTCTCAATCAGTCTTGGCGCACGTCCGCGATGTGTACGTTGATTACCGGCAGGCTGGTGCCGACCAAGCCGACCAACGAGTGGTGGACGTCGCGCACCAGCCGGTCCGCAGCGTCACCGGCGGCGACCCCGTACCGGACAGTGATCAGTACCTCAAACCCGTCTGGATCGATCGCCACCGCCCAGACGTGTACCCCGTCGATGTCTCGTGCTGTCCGCACTGCGATGTGCCGGCACAGCAGCGCCAGCGCGTGCTCACCAATACGCAGCCGACCGCGCGCCTGCTGCACAACGACCGGTTCGCCCTGCAGGCTGCCGCGGAGGCCGTTGACTGAACGCAGTACCCGGTCAAGCAAACCCGGCGGGGTGGGAACGGGGGTCCGCGCCGCGGCTCGTACCAGCCTCCAGCGCGGGTCATCCCGGGGATCCACACCGGTTGGCGACTCGTTCTTGTCGGCGCTCACTGTCGCTCCTTGAGTCGGTCCAACAGGGCAACCCTCGCGCGGTGCAGCCGGGAACGCAAGGCTGGAACACTCACTCCCAGTACCTCGGCTACCTCCTCGTAGGTCAATCCTTCAAGTTCGTGTAGTACCAGCGGGACCCGTTGCGACAGCTCGAGGGATGCGATCGCGTCCAGCGCCACATCCACCTGTTCCGAATCGATCACGTCGCGCTCCGGGTCGGCGCGTTCGTCGACGACGTCGAGTGGTGCGGCGTCGAACCGTGAGCGGCGCGACCGGTCAGAAACGCAGTGAGCGTCCAACGGTAAGGTCGGTTTGCGGTGCCGCAGCAACACCAGCGCGGCGTTGGTGACGATCCGGTAGAGCCAGGTCGACACGGCGGACTCACCACGGTAGTGCGGCAGTGCTCGCCACGCCGAGACCCAGGCGTCCTGCAGCGCATCCTCCGCGTCGAGCGGGTTCCCGACGATCCGTAACGCCACGCGATACATCCGAGGAGTATGCCGCCGCACCAATACGTCGAACGCGGTCTCGTTGCCACCGACCGCCCTGCGCACCAACTCACCGTCAGCACTCGCCACATCGATCACCACCACGCCGTTACACGCCACCATCCCAGCACGGCAGCGAAACGTGCGCTCATCGATCCAGCGTCCGTTGTCATTACTGTGTCCCTGTGGACTGCCAGCGCATCCGCTCCCACTGCCCTACGAGCGACGTCTGGGTCCGGGTGGTCGCACGGAAAGCAGCACCACGCAAGTGATCAGCAAGGCAAGGAGTATGAGGACGGTCGCGGCAAGTTCGATCAGGAAGGTGATCATGTCAGCTCCCGGTTTTGGTTCGTTCGAATCGTTGGGAGGAGCGCAGGCTGGTCAGCGTGACGGTCGCCAGGATGAGCACGATCATCGCCAATGAGATCGGGGTGGGGATCGTCGGCACCGCGGGCCACACGCCGTGGGCCCAGTGCAGGACCAGCTTCACGCCGATGAACGCGAGAATGATCGCGAGCCCGTGGTTGAGATGGGTGAGCTTGGCCAACGCCGAATGCAGCACGAAGTACAGGGCACGCAGCCCGAGCAGGGCGAAGGCGTTGGTGACGAACACCAGGTACGGGTCCTCGGTGATGCCGTAGACCGCGGGAACGGAGTCGACGGCGAACACCACGTCGGTGGCGAAGACCGCCACGACGACCAGGGTTAGCGGGGTCAGCGCGCGCCGTGCCCCGTCGCGGACGGTGAGCTGGGTGCCGCGGTAGTCGTCGGTGACGGGCATCAGCTTGCGCAGCAGCCGCACCGATCGCAGCTGCGACACATCGCGGTCGAAGGCCGCGCCGGTGATCGCCTCGTGCAGGATCTTGGCGGCGGAGACGAACAGGATGGTGCCGAACACCAGGAACGCCCAGGTTCCTGCCTGCAGCAGGGCGGCACCGGCAGCGATGAAAATGCCGCGTAGCACCAGCGCGCCGACGATGCCGTACAGCAACACGCGCTGCTGCACGGCGGGCGGTACGGCGAAGCTTGTCAGCAGCAGCATGAACACGAACAGGTTGTCCACCGACAAGGACTTCTCCACCACGAATCCGGTGATGAACTCCAGCGCCTGGTCACCGCCGAACACCGCCAACAGCCATATGCCGAACACCAGCGGCAAAGCGAGATAGAACACCGACCATCCCGCGGCCTCGCGCATCGAGACCTCATGTGGGCGGCGAGTCACGAGAAAATCGGTGACCAGCAGGCCGATCAACACGGCAAAGCTAATAATCCACAACCACGGCGAACCGATCGACTGCGACGACGCGGTGAGAACCGAATGGCCAGGCACAGGAGCCTCCTCGAACACCAGCGTTCGAGGTCTCCTTCACCCTCACCGAGGGCGGTCTCCCGGGGACACCAAGGGATGTCCGTACTGACCGGGCAGACCTACTGAAGTACTCCCCTCTCCGATGAGTATCGGGCAGTACGGGACGACAGTACAGAGCGACCACGCGGTAGTCAGCCGATGGGGGAGCGACGAACTCGGCGGGGAGTGCTTGGCGACCCGGTCATCCACGGGCTCGGATGTGAGGAGCGAATGTGATGAAGTGTGTCCGCCGCGGCGCCGCGGCCGTGGCAATGGGCTTGGTAGTTGTCGTCGTCGGGGCCCTCGTCCAATTGACGATGGTGTCGGCATCGGCCGCGGGCCAGAAGAACCCGGTGATACTGGTGCACGGGTTGTTCGGCAGCCCAAGCAACTGGAACCAGGTGACCGCTTCGCTGAAGCAGGCCGGCTACACCGACGACGAACTGTATACCTTTGGCTACAACAGCACCTACCAGTCCAACGTCACTACCGCCGAGAAGCTGGCAGCGAAGGTCGACAAGGTTCTCGCGGCGACCGGGGCATCCGAAGTGGACATCGTCGGTCACTCGATGGGCAGCCTGAACAGCCGTTACTGCATCAAGTACGACGACTGCGCGGGCAAGGTGGACGACTGGGTGTCGCTGGCAGGCCCGAACAATGGCACCACCAACGCGGGCCTGTGCTTCTGGCAGGTCACCTGTCGCGAGATGAAGGTCGGTTCGGCGTTCATCACCAAGCTCAACGCGGGCGCCACGTTGCCAGGCGACGTCGACGGCACGGTGATTTGGTCGCGCAGCGACGGTGTGGTTACCCCGGCCAGCAGCTCCGTGCTGGAAGGCGTGGACAACATCGAGGTGCCCGGCGTCAGCCATCTCGGCATGCTGAGGGACGACAAGGTCGCCGCGCTGGTGGCCGAGGCCTTGGCGTGAGGCGATCCCGTGCGGCCCGCGCGGGATCAGTCTTCGTGGGCCGCACGGCGTTCGGTCACCCATGCCGCGAGCTGGGTGCGGTTGGTGAAGTCCAGCTTGGTCAGAATGTGCTGGACGTGGGTGTCGGACGTGCGTTGGGCGATGACCAGACGATCAGCGATCTCCCGGTTCGTCATCCCGCCCGCCACCAGCTCGGCGACCTCGGACTCCCGGCGCGTCAGTGGGGCCAGCGCGTGCGCCGGTGGCGACGAAACCGTGGTCTCGCCAGTGTGCCGGAGGACGTCGTCCGGGGTGAGGGACCGGCCCTCCGCGAAGGCCCGGTCGAACTGCTTGGCGCCGAGGGCGCCGCGGGTGGCGTCCAGGAACATCCGGTGGGGGATTGACACGGCGACGTCCGGAGTCGCCCCGCAGCGCTCCCACAGGGTCGCCGCCGCGCCGAACAGTTTCGATGCCCATTCGTGCTTGCTCTGTTTGGACGCGACCCAGGCCAGCCCGTCGACCCGGTAGGCGGCCGACATCCAGTCCTTGGCGCGCGCGTCGATCGCCAGTGCTTCGCCGAGCGCCTCGTCGGCGACGGCCAGGTCGCCGAACCACACCTCGACGACGCCGATCCCGAACAGGGCCATCGAGCGATAGTGCTCGTCGCGAGCGTTCTTGGCGAGTGAGAGCATCCGGCGCAGCAACGTCCTGGCGGTTTCCAGGTCACCGAGGTAGGCGGTCGAGACGCCGTGGATGAACAGCGGATGCATCTGCCGGCGCACATCGCCCTTGGCTTCGAACTCCCGCACCGCTTCGGCGGCCAGGTCGGCGGCACCGGGCTCGATGGCGGTCATCTTGGCGAAGCTGCGCATGTAGGTCAGGTGCGCGTACGCCTCGGGATCGTCGAGCTTGGTCGCCTCTTCCAGTCGCTCCCTGGCCAATGGCACATCGGAGTGGAACAGCGCGCACAACGCCGACGTGCCCAACGCCTTGGCCCGGCCAGGGGCATCTTCGCCGGTGGCGGCCAGCGCGCGATCGATCCAGTCGCGGCCTTCGCGCGGGGCGCCGCACATCACCCAGTACTCGAAGATGCGGGTCGCCATGTGCAGCGCGGCGAGTGCCTCGCCGGGTTCGCTGAGCGACCACGTCAGCGCGACCCGCAGATTGGCCCGCTCGTCGCGCAACCGCGCCATCCACTCAAGCTGGTGCGGCCCGAACCACTCGGCGTCGGCGTCGGCAGTCAACTTGTCGTAGTAGTCGCGGTGCCTGCGGGCGACCTCGGCTACGTCGCCCTGCTCGGCCAGCTGCTCGTGACCGTAGTCGCGCAGTACCTCCAGCATCCGGTAGCGCGCTGTCTGGCGGCCCTCATCGCGCAGCAGCACCGACATGTCGATCAGGCCATCGATGGCGGCGAACACCGCACCGCTTGGTACGCCGTGGCCTGCGCAGACGTACTCGGCGGCTGCCATGTCGAACGATCCGGCGAACACCGAGCACCGCGACCACACCGCGCGTTCGACGTCGGAGCACAGCGCGAAACTGGCGTCCACGGTGGCGCGCATGGTCCGCTGCCGCTTGGGGACCGTGCGGGCCGTGGTGGTCAGCAGTGCCAGGCTGTCGGCCAGCCGGTCGGCGATCTGGCCCGGCGACAGGGCCCGGATCCGCGCTGCGGCGAGCTCGATTGCCAGGGGCAGGCCGTCGACGTGGCGGCAGACGCGCACCACGTCCGCCGTGTTCTCCTCGGTCAGCCGGAACGATGGCAGCAGCGCCTCCGCCCGGTCGACGAACAGCTGCACGGCCTCGGACCGCGCCTGCTCGCGGGCGGAGGTCGTGTAGTCGGACGGCACGCTCAGCGGCGGCACAGGCAGCACGTGCTCACCTGCCACCCCGAGAGACTGGCGGCTGGTGGACAGCACGACAACGCGCGGGCAGCGGTGCAGCAGCGTCTCGACCAGCTCGGCGCAGCAGTCCACGATGTGCTCGCAGTTGTCCAGCACTAGCAGCAGCCGCTTGGATCGCAGGTAACCGACGATCGTTTCGAGCTCAGAGTTGGTCGAACGGTCGTGCAGCCCCAAGCGTTGTGCGATCAGGCCAGCGAGCAGGCGTTCGTCCCGCACCTCGGCGAGACTCACATGCACCACGCCGTCGGCGTACGCACGGCGGACCGTGTCGGCGACCCGCCGTGCCAGGCGGGTCTTACCCACGCCACCCGGCCCGGTCAGGGTGACCAGCCGGGTATTGCCGAGCAGCCGCCTGATCTCGTCGCTCTCGACCGCCCGGCCGACGTAGCTCGTCAGCGGGCCGCGCCGCTCGGTCTCGATGATCGGTGCCATTCGTCGTTCCGCCCGGCTCTCTGGTCGAAGGACGATTCTAAGCCAGGCGGGCGCAGCAGCAACCTGTCTGAATGCCCGCCGCACTGCGTGACGCTGGGTGATGGTGGTGAGAACTGAGCTTCCCTCGCGTTGCCGACGTCGCGTGCGTGACACCCGTGGAGGTGACGTCCAGCTCGCTCCTAGCTAGGGCGTGTGGCGTGCCAGTGCCAGGGGGTGAGGGGACCGATGCCGCGGATGTGGACCTCGTCGAGTCGGCTCAGTGTGAAGCGGGTGTCGTCGGTGAGCGTGGCGGCGACGGCGGGGGAGACCAGTACCGAGTCGGGCGCGGCGAGCGCGGTGAGTCTGCTCGCGAGGTTGACCGTGGTGCCGAAGACGTCGCCGAGGTGTCGGACGACGGGTCCCGTGGCGAGGCCGATACGGAGCGGCGGTGTCGTGGGGTGCTCGTGGAAGGTGGTCGAAAGGTCGGCGGCGATGTCGGCGGCGACGTCCGGGGTGTTCGCGACGAAGAGGACTTCGTCGCCCACGGTCTTGACGACCGTGCCGCCGCGTTCGGTGATGATCGCTATCGCGGTGTCTTCGAAGTCGTCGATCAGGCTGGTCAGTTCGGTGTCGGAGAGTCGCTTGCTGAGTTCGGTGTAGCCGACGAGGTCGGCGAACCCCACGGTGAGGTCAACGGTTGGGCCGGAGTCGGCAGCGGGGTCGATGTGGCTGATCGAGGCCGCGATGTGTCGGCGCCATGCGTTTCCGAGTAGTAGCTGGACGTCAGGAAAGACGCGGTGCGCGAGGGCGTGGAAGTAGTCGCGGGTGGTCGTGGCGCCGCCGATCCGTTCGAGTCGGCCGAGCACCACCTCGACCTGTGTCTGGACCAGGCGGGCGATCGCGTGGCCGGACAGTCGGCTGAGTTGCAGGGCATCGCGTTCAGCGAGGATGCCTTCGTCTACGTAGCCGACCATCATGCGCAGCACGGCGACGTCGCTGTCGGTGAACTCGACGGCGTCGTCATCCAGCGTGGCGTATCCGAACGAGCGCCAGTACCGGTGGGCGCGGTCCAGTGAGATCCCGGCGAGCCGTGCCGCGGTGCGGCCGCTGTACCGTCTCGGCTCGCCGAGGATCGGCTCCGCCAGCTCACCGCTCGGCGACGACTCCGCATCGGGCATGGACACCTCTACCACTCGCTGGCTGGTCGGCGTTGAGTGCGCCTATGGGCGGTGGCCTCAGTGAACCGTCCTGTACGAGACCGCGCATCCCGAGCCTGCTCTGTATCGCTCACGAGTCATCTCCCTAGGGTTGATTGTGTCCAGGCTGGCCGCCGGGAGTCTCTTGTGTCACTCCGTTGTTCCGCCGGCCAGTTCGCGCTTGAGGATCTTTCCGGTGGCGGTCATCGGCAGGCTGGGGACGAACTCGACGATGCGCGGGTACTTGTACGACGCCATCTCTCCCTTGGCCCAGGCGACGAGCTCGTCGGTGGTGAGGGAGGAACCGGGCTGGCGGATGACGAAGGCCTTGATCTCCTCGCCGTGGCTGTCGTGGGGTACACCGATGACGGCGGCCAAGCTGACGTCCGGGTGCGTCATCAGGACTTCTTCGACCTCACGCGGATAGACGTTGAAGCCGCCTCGGATGATGAGGTCCTTCGAGCGGTCGACGATGTAGTAGAAGCCGTCCTCGTCACGTCGTGCGAGGTCGCCGGTGCGGAACCAGCCCTGCTCGTCGACCACCTCGGCGGTCGCCTCGCGGCGCTTGTAGTACCCCTTCATCACGTTGTGCCCCTTGATCGCGATCTCGCCGATCGCGTCAGGGGACCACTCGATCTCGGCCCAGGAGCCTGGCTTGGTGAGCTTCATCTCGACCCCGGGGATCGGCTTGCCGATGGAGCCAGGGCGCGGCGGCTCGCCGTACGGCGCGAACGACGCCACGGGGGACGTCTCGGAGAGGCCGTACCCCTCCGCGATCGAGACGCCGAAGCGCTTCTCGACCTCCTGGTGGACCTCGACCGGCAGTGCGGAGCCACCAGCGATCGCTATCCGCAGGTTCTTCGCCAGGGTCCGCACGTCGGTGTCCTCCTCGAGCGCACCGAGCAGCCCCCAGTACATCGTTGGCACCCCGGCGAAGACCGTCACCGACTCCGTCAGCATCGCCTCGATCGCGGGAACGGGCTCGAAACGGGGCAGCATCACCACGGTGCCCCCGAAGGCGAAGCCACCGTTCTGGATGACGGTCTGGCCGAACGAGTGGAACAGTGGCAGCACACACAGGTAGGTGTCCGGCCGGTTCTCGTCGCAGCCGAACAGCTCCTTACTGATCAAGGCGTTGTCGCGCATGTTGCGGTGGCGTAGCTCCGCGCCTTTGGGCTGGCCGGTGGTACCGGAGGTGTAGAGGATGACGGCGGTGTCGTCCTCGTCGGTGGGCACCGTTTCGAAGGTCGGCGGCTGGTTCGCCATACCCTGGCCCAAGGTCTCGGTCCCCTCGATCGGCGAGGGCGCGGCCGGGTCGCCAGTGATGACGAAGAACTCCCCGCAGGTCTCGACCTGGTCGAAGCCAGCCTTGGCCTCGGTGCCGATCGGCAGCTCCTCGGTGCCCTGGAATGCGAACAGCGCCTTCGCATCGGAATCGTCGAGGTGATAGGCGACCTCGCGCCCCTTGAGCAGCACGTTGAGCGGAACGACGACGGCACCGGCCTTGAGGATGCCGTAGTACACGATTGAGAAGTACGGCACGTTCGGGGACATCAGTGCGACCTTGTCGCCGGGCTCGATCCCGCGGTCCACGAGCAGGTTCGCGACCTGGTTGGCCGCACCGTCCACCTGGCTGTATGTCAGGCGGGTCGGGCCAAGGACCAGCGCATCGCGGTCGGGGTACTTGCGGGCGGACTCCTCGAGCAGGATCGACAGGTTCAGCATTGAGACTCCTTATGAGCGTCGCGGTGGGTGTTTCGTTGTTGTGGTCAGCCGCGCGGGGACAGGCTCGCCAGAACGTTCTCCGCGGCCTGCTGACCCGAGTTGGCCGCGTCAGCGAGGGAGGGCATGTCGAGCTGGTAGTCGCCAGCGAGGTAGACGGGTCCGAGGTTCTGGCGCAGCGTCGGCAGCGACGCGCGTCCGCCGGGTGCCCAGAACGGCACGACCCGAGGGTGACGGCGCAGGATGCCTTCCCCGAGCTTCCCCTCCAGCTCGGGGTAGAGCGCAAGGAGATCTGCCCTAAAGCGAGCAACGATCTCGGAGTCGGTGAGCTCGAACAGCGTGTCGGCCGCAGCGCCGCCTGCGAAGCAGGCCAGCGCGCCGCCGGGCTTGCGAGCACTACCTCGGCGCAGCGCCGCGGCATGGTTGAACACCGCCTGGAACGACAGCTCCGGTGTCGACACGGCCAGGTAGTCGTCCCAGCGCTGCGGGCCCTCCTCGTGGGTGAAGAAGCCAACCACCACGTACCGGCCATAGTGGATGGCATCGAACGCCTTCCGATACTCCGGCGGCAGCCCTGGCATGATCTTCACGGCGATGTCGGCGGGCACCGCGACGATGGCACGCCTGGCGTTCAGGCGCGCAGGCCCCTTCCCGTCCTCGTAGTCCACGACGACGCCGTCCGCGGTCCACTCCAGCGAATTCACCGGTGAGTTCAACCGAATTCGATCGCCGAGGTCTTCGGACAGGATGTCGGTGAGCGTCTGGTTGCCGCCTTCTGGCAGGGAGAGGTTCGGAACCTTCTCGGGGTCGGTCAGCAGGATGCCCATCGAGTAGACGAACTGCGTCGCGGCGGTCTCGTCCGGTTCGCATCCCATCCACTGCCCGGACCAGGAGCGGACCATCTCCCGAGCAAGCTCGGACTTCACTCCACGCAGCACGAAGTCGGCGCGTCGAGCGTCGAGCTTTGCCCGAACCCGCTTCGCCCACCGCTTCTCGGGGTCCATCTCCAGAAACGGCACGTTCGCGAGGATGCGAGTTCCGACCGCCGCCAGCCCGACCCGTTCCATGAAGCTCATCCGAGACCGAAACATCAGGCTGAACGGATTCGAGGTGTCGACCTGCTTCCCGCCGAGCGCGAGTGCCACCGACTTGCCCTCCAGTGTTCCCATCGGGATCTGGTGGCGATGCAGGGCGTCGATCAGCGGCCCGGTTCCCTCGGTGAACTGGGTTCCGAGGTTGATCCAGTAGTCGCCAAGGCGAGCCGAATCCACGCGACCTCCGGCCCGACCGGCGGCCTCGAGCACGACGACGTCCCGCTCGGCCAGCGTGGTCGCCGCCATCAACCCGGCCATGCCGGCGCCGACCACGACGACCTCGCAGGTCTCGTCACGGACCCTTCTCGATCTAGCCACGGCTCTCAGCGCTTCCTTGTCGTAGTGTCTCGGTCCGTCTTGTCCAGCGCCGTTGCGATGGCTCCCACGAGGCGTGTCGTGGCTGCCTTGCTGCTCGGGCTGATGGCCGTGAAGGAGATGTAGCCGTGTACGAGCTCCCGTTCGTGGATCACCTCGACCGGTACGCCGGCCTCGAGCAGCGCTGTCGCGTAGGCGACGCCGTCGTCGTGCAGGGAGTCGAACCCGGCCACCGACACGATGGCGCGGGGGAGACCGTTCAGGTTGCCCAGCAGCGGGGAGATCCGGGGATCGCGGTGGTCGGCGCCCTCGGGGAGGTAGTGCCGCATGAACCAGGTGACCTGCTTGGCCGTCAGCGCCGGGCAGTCGGCGAACTCGTCCTGGGACGGACGATGCGTGGACAGGTCGGTCACCGGCTGGATGAGCACCTGCAGCAGGGGCTGCACCGCCTCGCCGCGCACCTGCTGGCACAGGACGGCGGCGATGTTGCCGCCGGCGCTCTCGCCGGCGACGACGATGCGCGCGGGGTCCACGCCCCAGGCGGGGGCGTGCTCCACGGCGTACCGCCAGGCGGCGAGGGCGTCCTCGTGAGCGGCGGGGAAGGGGTGCTCGGGGGCCAGGCGGTACTCCACGGACAGCACGTCGGCACCCGTGGCGTGGGCGAGCATCCTGGCCGGTGCGGTGTAGCTGGCCCGGCTGCCGAGGACGAAGCCGCCGCCGTGGAAGAAGAGCACCAGGCTACGCGCGGGAGTGCCCTGGCTGTACCGCGTGGCCACAAGCCCCGGGTGGATCTCGACCTCCTCCTCGACCAGGCACGGGGAGATGCGGTCGGCGAAGAGCGCCAGGTCGCGCTCCGTCATCGCCCTGGCGGCGGGCGGCTCGAGGTCGCTGTAGTCCTCTCCCGACTCGCTGAGCTTCATCAGCAGGGCCATGTCGGACTCCATGCGGTCGCCGGCGCTGTTGACCGGCGGCCGGGCAAGCAGTCGCTGGATCCCTGCCGGGAGGCGGCTCAGGGAGATCAGGAGGGCGCGCTGGCTCCGCTGGGCCAGGGTGAACCGCGGCGCGCTCACGACGCGGCCTCCATGGTCGTGAGTTGGCGCGCCGCGGATGTGCGGGTCGCGAAGCGGATGTGGCCCTCGTCGATCAGCCGACCCTTGAAGAGTCGGTTGTCCCTGACGAAGGTCGTGTGCATCTGCCAGGGGAGGGTGGTGCCCTTACGCGGTAATTCAGCCTTTGCGCGCTGCATGTAGCCGGCGGAGAGGTCGAAAAGGTCCTGCGTGGGCATGCCCTCCGGCGGGACCGGCACGGCGATGTCGTAACCCTTCGAGTCCATCGTGCGGATCACGTCTGCGGCGAGGCGGCACACGTTGCGGATGCGCAGGGTCCAGGTCGCCTTGGTGTAGCCGAGCATCATGGCCCAGTTGGGCACGCCGGAGATCAGGGCGCCGCGGTAGAGCACCGTGTCGCCCATGTTGACCCGGGTGCCGTCCACCGTCGGCTGGATGCCGCCCAGCATCTGCATGACCAGGCCGGTCGCGGTGACGATGACGTCGGCTTCGAGCGTCCGGCCCGACTTCAGCAGGATGCCGTCCTCGGTGAACCGCTCGATGTGTTCGGTCACGACGTCGGCGTTCCCCTCGCGGATCGCCTTGAAGAACTCGTTGTCCGGCGTGACGCACAGACGCTGGTCCCACGGGTTGTACGGCGGATTGAAGTGGGCGTCCACGTCGAAGCCGCCCGGTAGCTCTTTGGCCGTCAGCTTGCGCAGCAGCTTGCGCCCGAAGTTAGGGAACCTGCAGAGCACCGTCACGAGCAGGTGGTCGGACCAGATGTTCTTGAGTCGCGTGGCGGCGTACCCGCGCTTGGTGCCGAAGAGCTTCATGAGCCGCTGGGCGAGCTTGTCCACCCGGGGGACCGAGGCGACGTAGCTCGGGGTGCGCTGGAGCATCGTGACGTGGGCTGCCGCGCCCTCGCCCGCCAGCATCGCGGGGAGCATCGTCACGGCGGTCGCCCCGCTGCCGACGATGACCACGCGCTTGCCGCTGTAGTCGTAGTCCTCCGGCCAGTGCTGCGGGTGCAGGATGTCGCCCCGGAAATCCTCGCGACCCTCGAAGTGGGGCTCGTAGCCCTGGTCGTAGCGGTAGTAGCCGGTACCGCTGAAGACGAACCTGGTCCGGATGTTCTTGTGCGTCTCGTTGCCTGCTTCGTCGATCGCGGTCACCTGCAGCGTCCACCGCGCCTCCTCGCTGGACCAGTCGGCAGCGGTGACCCGGTGGCGCAGCCGCAGGATCTCGTCGAGCCCGAACTCGGTGACGGTCTCGGCCATGTAGTCGCGAATCAGCGGGCCGTCGGCGATCGCCTCCTCGTGCAGCCAGGGCTTGAACTCGTAGCCGTAGGTGTGCACGGAGTCGTCGGATCGGATGCCAGGGTACTTGAACAGGTCCCAGGTGCCGCCGACCGCGTCTCTGGCCTCCAGCAGGAGGATCTTCTTGTCCGGGAAGTCGTCCGTGAGGTACTTCGCCGCACCGATGCCGGAGAGCCCGGCGCCGATGATGACGATGTCGGCGGACTCCGTCGTGTCTGTGTCTTTCATGCTGCACTTCCTTCTCGGTCGTGGTCCTGCGGGAGGCCCGCTGGCTCGTCAGTCCGGTGGTCGGGTACGACGCCGGTCCCGCGGGCCCGGGTGGCGACGATGGGCTCGTCGAGGACTTCCGCTCTGCCCGTGGCGTCTGTGGCTCGGGCGATGACGCGCAGTTCGAAGTCGATCGTCCGGCTCCGGTTGCCTTTCGCCGCGAGCCGCGCCTCGACCTCGACGACGTCGCCGCCGCGCACCGGTGCCAGGAACTCCACGGAGGAGTAGCCCGCGAAGAGGCTCTCGTGGCCGTCGGTGACGATCGCGAGATGAGTTCCGGCGTCACCGAACAGCGCCAGGCCGAACGCTCCGTCGACGAGGTTTCCTGCGTAGTGAGCCTCGGAGTAGGCGACGTAGCGCTGATGGATGACTTTCATGAGATCTCCTGGCGACACGGGATTGAATAGGTCATGTGATTAAGTCATTTGATTCAGTTTGTGCCAACTTCCATGCCTCGTCAAGGGGTGACACGAGCGCTCGCCGCCAAGGGCTCGTCAGCGCGACTGTTGACAATCGGCGACCTGGTAGCCAACATCTTCGTCAGGCGATCGAGTCATATGACTAACTATGGTCGCGAGATTCGACTAGGTCGGAAGGGCCGAAGGATGACCGAGATCATGACGTTCCCCGAGGTGCCCGCGAGGTCCCCGGATGCGCCCGCGAGTGAGGGTTCTACCTTTCCCGTCACGATCGAGGGCGATGCGACTCCGCTCGTCCGGCTGATCGGACGCACCTTGCGTGACTCAGCGCGCGTCGGCCACGCAGACGAGGTGTTGGGCCAGTCCGTCGGCACCGTGGCGGTCCGCTCCCACGACACGCCGCAGGCCGCCACGGTCGTCCTCGATGGCGAGACGGTCGAGGTGACCAGTGGAGTCCTGGTCGAGCCAGACGCGACGGTCGTCGTCGATCTGCACGCACGTTTCGCGTCGGCGCAGGAGCCCACCGGTGATGCTGCCTTGGCCGCGGGCACCTTGCGCGCGTTGCGGCCGCCGCTACCCCACTGGCGCGAGGCCGCCCAGCAGTTCTGGGAAGTGACACGCGGAATCCCGGGCATCCCCGAAGTCTTGACCGTCGACGCCATTGGCCCCGATGGCTCGGAGCGGGGTCAGTTCGGCGACGGGGCGACCGAGTACCTGATGGCGGGACCTCCCGACCTTCTCGCCGGTGTCTTCAGCGGGGCGGACGACTTCCTCGCCTCCTTGGCGGCCGGTGTGCAGATCAAGGGCACGTTGTCACAGATGTCGGTCATGACGGCCGCTTCCTGGAAGGTTCGTTTTGATGTTTGACCTCACTCAGTCCACTCAGGACGCTGCTCCTTCGAGTTCCCCGCGCGCCATCCGCCTCGAAGCGACGAACCACGAAGGCAGCCTCCTGGGCAAGAACGTGTCGCCGGCGAAGTTCGCCGCCGGCAAGGAGGCCGGCTTCGCCTTCGCCGACATCCTCTTCGCGATCGACCTTGGCAACGAGATCGTCCTCGGTGATGCCTTCCCGGACTGGCGCGGCAACCTCTACGACATCCAGATGATCCCGGACATGTCCACGCTCGTGGAGTGGAAGCCGGGCCTGGACTCCGTCATCGGCGACTACTGGCTCAAGGACGGCACGCCCGTGCCGATCTGTCCGCGGAACCTGGTGCGGAAGATGGTGGCACGACTGGAGTCCCTCGGGTACGCCGCGACGGTTGCCGTGGAGATCGAGGCCACCCTGTTCGAGGAGTCCGTTCAGGAAGCGCGCAAGGTCGGCTATCGGGACCTGACGCCACTGGGCGGCAGCACGGGAGCGACGTATCACCTGGCGAGGTCCAGCGACTGGGTCGACTACATGGATGCCGTGGTTGACCGGCTCGACCGCGTCGGGATCACGTGGGAGGCATGGACCGACGAGGCCGCCGCCGGGCAGACCGAGCTGAACCTGGCGCCGACCGACCCGGTCAGGCTGTGTGACAACTGGGCGCGGACCCGTCAGGTCATGCGCGAGGTCGCGTTCGAGCGGGGCCACACCGTCTCGTTCATGGCCAAGCCGACCGCGGGCTTCGGCCAGGGCGCCCACATCAACCTCTCGCTCCAGAGCGACGGGGTGAACCAGTTCTTCGCCGAGGACGGTCCGTCCGAGCTCATGCGGCACGCGGTCGGTGGACTGCTGGCCACGATGGCTGGCGCCACGTCGATCGTGTTCCCACAGATCACGTCATACCGGCGCCTTGTGGACCTCACCGGGCCGCCGACCACCGTGAGCTGGGGCGTCAACAACAAGACCGCCGCGGTGCGCGCCGTCTGCGGACACCCCAAGTACTCGCGTCTCGAGTACCGACTTCCCGGAGCAGACGTCAACCCGTACCTCGCGATCGCGGGCGTGCTGGCCGGGGTGCTGGCCGGCATCGAGCGGCAGATCGGGCCGCCGGAGCAGGTCACGGATATGGCGTGGTGCCTGCCCGACAGCGTCGGAGTGACCCGGATCCCGGACACGATGTCCAAGGCGGGTGCGGCCCTGGACGCCGATCCTCTCCTGCGCGAGTACCTCGGTGACGAGTTCGTGGATTTCTGGGTCGCGTCACGACGATGGGAGTGGATGGAGTTCCACACCAAAGGTGGCGATCCGTTCGCCGAGCTCTCCCAGTGGGAGTCGACACGCTACTTCGAGTTCCCGTGAGTGCGGGGGAGGAGGCTGTGGTGATGCGGCCGTTGATCGGCATCACGGGACGGCGATACCGGCTCAGTGTGATCGAGGGAGCCGACGAGAGGTATGGCGACCGCTGCCTGGACAGCTACATGTCGGACTTCGCGACGCGGATCGCCGAGGCCGGTGGGCTTCCGGTGTACCTGTCGTACGACAGCGACGCGACGGACATGTGTCAGTGGCTGTCCGCGGTCGTGATCACCGGTGGACAGGACGTCCACCCAGCGTGCTGGGGCGGCGACACGAGCGTGGTCCGCGACATCGACCCCCGGATGGACCCGATGGCGCACGACCTGGCGCGGGACGAGTACGAGATCGCGCTCGTCCGCGCCGCGCTGGACCACGGGATCCCGGTGCTTGGCGTCTGCCGGGGCATGCAGGTGCTCAACGTCGCTCTCGGCGGCACGCTCATCGCCCACCTCGAGCCGGGATCCGTGAGCCACCTGTCGACTGAGGCCGCGCCAACCGACGGCACTACCGATCACCTCGTGACGTTCGAGAAGGGATCGCTCGCCGCCGACCTGTTCGGCGAGCACGCGACGACCAACTCCTGGCACCACCAGGCGGTCGACCGCTGCGGCGCCGGACTGGTCGTGACCGGGCGGACGAGTGACGGCGTGGCCGAGTCGGTCGAGCTCCCTGGCGCTCCGGTGCTCGGAGTCCAGTGGCACCCGGAGTGGATGAAGAGCACTGACCCGACGTTGACGTGGGTCGTCCAGGCCGCGAAGAAGCTGCTGGCCGACGGCCATGGCGGAGAGATGCGGAGGAGCGTGCGATGACTGCGAATGTGGCACGCGAGCAAGCCGGTCGCGCCTGCTCGGGTGCGGGGCCGGTCGTGACGCCCGACCGGGCGGGCGACGACCCCGCCATCCCGACGCTGCCCGAGCTGCTGTCGCGGCGGGCGCAGGACTCTGGCGAACGGGAGTTCCTCCGTTTCGGCGAGCGGTCATGGACCTTCGCCGAGATCGACGCCTGGACATCCCGGCTGGCACACCGGCTGATCGAGGTCGACGGCGTCCAGCCGGGCGACCGTGTCGCGATCATGCTCCCGAACGTCGTGCACTGGCCGGTGGTGTGGCTCGCCGCGCAGAAGGCAGGCGCGGTCGCCGTCCCGGTCAACTGCTCCTACCAGCGGGCGGACCTCGACTTCGTCCTCAGGGACTCGGGGGCACGGGTCGTGTTCACCGACGCCGAGCGCACCGGGCTCGTCGCCGACGTCCTCGGGGCGGCGGGCGAGCTCACTGACGTGCGGGTAGTCGACATCGCGGACGACGGGTCAGGAGCCTTCCCTGACACAGCCCCTAGTGTGTCGATCAACGCGGGCAGCCTGGCGAACCTGCAGTACACCTCTGGGACCACCGGCTTCCCGAAGGCCTGCATGCTGACGCAGGACTACTGGGTGCGGCTGGGCTGGAACTGTGCCGCAGCCACGGGGCTCGGGGCCGAGGACGTGCTACTGACGGCGCAGCCGTTCTCCTACATGGATCCACAGTGGAACACCGCGCTCGCTCTCACGCTCGGCGCCCCGCTGGTCGTGCTGCCTCGATTCTCCGCGTCCACCTTCATGGCCGACGTACGCAGGCATCGCGCGACCTTCGTCTACGTCTTGGGCTCGATGCCGACGCTGCTGTTCAAACAGCCGCCTGCCCCCGACGACCGCGACAACGACCTCCGCATGGTGTTCTGCTCCGGCATCCCGGTCGGTCTGCACGCGCAGCTGGAGGAGCGCTGGGGCGCGCCGTGGCGCGAGGTCTACGGGATGACCGAGTCCGGAATCGACCTGTTCAGTCCGTTCGGCGACACCGACGCCGTTGGTAGCGGGAGCCTGGGGCACCCGGTGCCGACCAAGCAGGTTCGTGTCGTCGATCCCGACGGCTCCGAGGTGGCCGACGGTGAGTCGGGCGAGCTCGTCGTCGCGGGCAGGCCGATGATGAACGGGTACTGGAACCGGCCGGATGACACGGCACGGGTGCTGCGCAGTGGCTGGCTGCACACCGGTGACGTCGTGGTTCGCCATCCCGACCACGGCATCCGGCTGATCGGGCGGATCAAGGACATGGTGCGACGCGGTGGCGAGAACGTCGCGAGCGTCGAGGTCGAGGCAGCTCTGGAACGAGACGACTTGGTGATCTCGGCCGCCGTCGTCGCCGAACCCGACGACATCCTCGGCGAGGAGGTCAAGGCCTTCGTCCAGCTCGCACCGGGGGTCGAGGCCGAGCGCGCCACCGCCGAGCAGATCATCGAGCGGGCAGGCAAGGAGCTCGCCCGCTTCAAGGTGCCACGCTACGTCGAGTTCGTCGCCGATTTCCCGCGCACCCCGTCCGAACGCGTCAACAAGCCTGCCCTCAAGGCGCGCGCAGCAGACGATCCGGGCGTCACCCACGACCTCGCTGCCCGAAGGACCTAGACATGTCGCATCGCACTTCCGAAGCCGGGTGCCTCGACGTCGACGTCGTTCGGGACGTCGCGGTGCTGACGCTTCGCCGTCCCGAGAAGCTGAACGCCCTGGACGTCGCCACCCGACACCGGTTGGCGGCCGTCATCCGCGAACTCGGCACCGGCGAGCGCGCGCGGGGGATCGTGCTGACCGGTGAGGGGCGAGCGTTTTCGGCGGGGGAGGACCTCCAGAGTGCTCCGGCCACGGACGCTGAGTTCCGTGAGGCGTTCGAGAGCTTTCACGACATCACCCGGGCCATCCTGGCGACCCAGGTCCCCGTCATCGCGGCGGTCAATGGAATCGCGGTCGGGGGAGCCTCGGAGATCACCCTGTGCTGCGACGCTCGCATCGGAACCCGAGCGACGGAGTACTACCAGCCGGAAAACGGCAGGGGCATCACGATCTCGAACGCGTCCAGCGTGCTGCTGCGGCGCGTCGTCGGGAATCACGCGATGCGCATGGTCCTCGGATCCCCGCGCATTGGGGCCGACGAGGCCCTGCGGATCGGGCTCCTCGACGAGATCGTCGAGCCCGACGCCCTGATCGAGCGTGCGATCGAGACCGTCATCGAGTGGACGCCCGAGGGAAACACGGCAGCCCTCCACCTCGCGCTTCTGCGCCCGCAGGCCGAGGACATCGAAGCGGCCTTCGCCCGCGAGGACCTCGCTGCCAACAAGGCGTGGGAGAGCGGAGTCCTCACAGCGGGGGTCAAGGGCTTCTGGTCCGCCCGGGGCACTGGCGCGTAACCCTCGCACTGGACTCGCCATCACTTGCAACAGACCAACGAGAGAAGACAGATCGACATGATCGACACCAAGGCCGTGGTACTGACCGCGTTCAACAAGCCGCTCGAGCTGACCGCCATCCGGGTGGACGACCCGGAGCCACACGAGGTGCGGGTCGCGGTCACGAACGTGGGGCTGTGCCACAGCGACCTGCACTACATGACCGGAGCGGTGCCGACCGACCTGCCTGCCGTGCTCGGGCACGAGGTGGCGGGCTTGGTCGAGGCAGTCGGCTCGCAGGTCGAGGGGCTGCGCCCGGGCGACCGCGTGGTCGGCGCGCTGACGCCGTCCTGCGGCCGCTGCACCAACTGCGAAGCAGGACACTCGACCCAGTGCCAGCGCCTTGCGGAGATTCGGCGCCGCCCACGTCCGGCGTTCCAGACCACCGACGGCCAGCCGATCGAGCGGCTCGGTGCCATCGGCGCCTTCTCCCAGCATGTGCTCATGCGCGAGAACGCGCTGGTGAAGCTTCCTGCCGACGTGCCGTCGCACGTCGGATGCCTTCTGGCTTGCTGCGTCATCACCGGCGTCGGCGCCGTCTTCCGCGGTGCTCAGGTGCGTCCGGGCAGCACGGTCGCGGTCATCGGCTGCGGCGGTGTCGGCTCCGCGATCATCCAGGGCGCCAGGCTCGCCGGTGCCTCGGCCATCGTCGCCGTCGACCTGGACGACGATCGGCTGAAGGCCGCTCGCGGCTATGGCGCCACCCACGTCATCAACGGCGGGGACGGCGACACGGTCGCGGAACTCCACCGCCAGTTGGGTGAGGGGGTCGACTACTGCTTCGAAGCGGTTGGTTCGGCTCGTACTGCGGCGACGGCCGTGGCCCTCCTGCGCCCGACGGGCACCGCGTGCCTCGTCGGGATCGCACCTGGTGGCACCGAGGTCAGCGTCCCGGCCCTGGACTTCTTCTTCCAGGAGAAGCGACTCATCGGCTCTTACATGGGCTCGGGCCAGGCCCGTCAGGACGTCACCCAGCTCGCGCGCCTCTACCAACAGGGGCGACTGCTGCTCGACGAGATGGTTACGCGTGTCATCGGATTCGGTGAGATCAACGAGGGCTTCGAGGCGATGAAGTCTGGTGACGTGACCCGCATCGTCGTCGACCTCCAGTCGGCGACCAACGAATGAATGCGGAGGTGAGCTCCATGGCGAGCAAGGAGATCACGATGCCCCAACCGGTGAACTACATCGCCGACGAGTGGAGCGAATGCGAGGCGGTCCATGGCGCGTGGAACGTCGACCCCAACACGCGCGAGCCCGTCCACCGCCTGGTCACCACCGCACCCGACGATCTCGAGCGCGCGCTGCGGCACGCGGAGCGCGTGTACGACATCGGCCGCTGGGACGAGGACGCTCGGCGAGAGCGCGCCGACATGCTCGAGCGCGCCGCCGAGATCATCGAGACCCGTGCCGAGGACATCGCACGGACGGACTCGCTGACCAGTGGCACGCCCATCAGCGTCACGCGCAAGGTCGCGGCGTTCCTGCCCGCGAGGATCCGGGCGTCGGCGTCGGACCTCAGGACCGTTCCACGCGTCACCGCGCTGGCGGCCGACGGCCGCGACGTCCGCCTCTACAAGGTGCCGTGGGGGCCCGCGGCGATCCTCACGCCGTGGAACGGTCCGAGCTTCATCCCCGCTGCCAAGATCGCCAGCGCGATAGCGGCGGGCTGTCCCGTCATCCTCAAGCCATCGGAGCACGCGCCCAGCAGCGCGCAGATCATCGTCGAATGCTTCGTCCAGGCGGGCCTGCCGAGCGGTGCGCTGCAGCTGGTGCACGGTACCGGCGACGTCGGCGCCACGCTGACCGCCGACTCGCGCATCAAGATCGTCTCGTTCACCGGCGGACCCGGCGCGGGCCGCGCCATCGCACGGGCCGCAGCGGAGGATTTCAAGGTCCTGCAGCTGGAGCTCGGCGGCAACAATCCGGCGCTCGTGCTGGACGATGCTGACCTCGACGTCGCCGCGGACGGCATCCTCGACGGCACGACCAAGCTCAACGGCCAGTGGTGTGAGGGGCCGGGCAAGATCCTCGCTCATCGCAGTTTGGTCGACCCGCTTCTCGAGGCGTTGACCGAGCGGATCGCCAAGCTCGTCGTCGGTCACTCGCTGGACGAGGATGTGGAGATCGGCCCGATCTCCAATGCGCCGCACTTCCAGACATTGCAGCGCAGGATCGAGGAGTTGCGCGAGCTCGGGTCGACCATCCGCCAGCCAGCCCAGCTGCCCGAGCTCGACGGTTTCTTCCTGTCGCCGACTGTCGCCGCGGGCGCCGACCCCGCTGCGGCCACCGCCGAGCTGTTCGGTCCGGTCGTCTCGCTGCACGCCGTGGACTCCGACGACGAGGCGCTGCGCGTCGCGAATGCCAATCCCTCGGGCCTCGACGCCTACGTGTTCGGCGCCGACACCGATCGGGCGATCGACGTCGGCTCCCGCATCCTGTCCGGCGAGGTGCGCGTCAACGGCGCCAAGCTCGCCGACCTCGGAGACGACTCGGCGCAGAGCTTCTGGGGTCCGGCAGGCATCGGCGGCCACGGACCGGCCGAGTCGGTGCGCGTCTTCTGTGGCGACCGGGTCGTCGGTGTCGACTCGCCCGACCTGCCGTTGTGAGGACGCCACACTGTAGCCCCGGGGTCGTGAGTGGTAATCACGGTTAGAACCGTTGGAAACACTCACGACCCCGGGGCTCCCGCAGCACCGATTACACCCCGGCCGGGGTAGATCCGACCCGAGCCGCGAGCCAGCTGTCGAGTACTGAGACGACGGTTTCCATCTGCTCCGTCGCGGCGGACCGATCCCCATAGGTCAACCAGTTCATGGCGAAACCATCGGCCAAGGTGGCGATGACATAGGCGATCTGATCGATGGTTTCCGGCTCGACCGGGTGCTCTGCGGAGGTGCCGCGAAGCGCGGCGCGCACCGACTCGAGGGCTTGGTCGTACACCGCGATGCCGCGGTCTCCGTGCTGCCGCCGTGCCCAGCTGATGAGTTCCAGCGTCGTGGCGGCGAAGCTGGGTGACTCAAGGTAGGCCTCCATGGCACCGCGTAGGAGTTGCCGTGCTGTGTCCGCCAGGGTGGAGTGCGGATCGCTGTCTTGGATGACATCGCGGTATCTGCCCGCCACGAACTCGTAGACATCGGCGAAGAGGTCGTCCTTGGAGTCGTAGCAGTAGTGCAGCATCGCGAGGTTCGCCTGAGCTTGGTCGGCGATCCGCCGGGTTGTCGCTCCATCGATGCCGTAGGCCGCGATGACTTCGATGGCGGCGTTGACGAAGTCGCTACGCCGCTGTGCGGCGGAGATCCGTGGCACGAAATCCTCCCGGTGCAGGTCATCCACGTAGTTGGACGATTGATTAAGTCAAGACTCAGCCTAGCACTGGGATCCGTGGTTAGTGGTCGATATGAGGGCGGCGGAATTCTTAGTCAAACATCTTAGTCATACATCTTGAACGTATGACCAACTATGGGTTAGCGTATGAGCCGGATCACGAAGCCGGCTCGGCGCCACTCCAGCGTGGGTCGAGGTCGGTTGGCAGATCGGAGAGGACGCCGCCTTCAGCACGAAGGCATGACCCGAAGGAATCAATGACATGAAGGACCTGCTCTTCATGCTGGCCGATCTCTGGATGATGTTCGCCGGCTTCTACTTCGGATGGCTGTTCATCCGACGCTACGACAACTACCTGCTCGGTCTGGAATGGATGGTCGTCGCCACGTCGGGCACGAACTTCCTCGTCTGGGCGCTCGTCAGCGGGGACCAGGGCAACTTCCTGTACGACGTCGCGTACTTCTTCGACGCGTTCTCGCGATCCATCGGCATCACCCTCATTCTCGTCCTGGGCCTGATGCGTGTGACGCACCGCTACAAGCCGAGCGTCACCGTCGACGTCAGTGTGTTCGCACTGGCCATCGGCGCCGGTCTGTACCTTCAGCAGTTCCGCGGCCACGAGCTCCACGTCGGTCCGGCCACGTTCTACGTCGTGGTCAACGTGCTCACGACGCTTTTCCTGGCCTACTTCTCGTGGCGGCTCTGGAAGATCGGGGCCAAGGGTCTCGCCGTCGCTGCCGGGCTGGCGACCACGGCCGCCTCGGTCATCGCGATCACCTACGACTTCTTCCCGATCCCGGGCGACGACGAGCACAGAACGCTCTTCTACATCGCCGCGCTGACCACCTGGGGCGTCCAGATGTGCGTCTACTACGTCGCCTACCGCGCTCTGCACAACCACAACGTGGCGATCGGGGCGGAACCGGCTTCGAACGAGCCCAGCGTTGTCCGGGCCTGAGCAGCGAACGACTGACCAGAGCGCCTCGTGAGGAGCAATCAGATGAAGACCGACAACGTCGAGTACACCACCTTCAGCGGCTGGGTCGATCCGCCTGCGGACGTCCTGCCGGCGCTGTCCGGCGACCTCGCCTGCGATGTCGCGGTCATCGGCGGCGGCATCAACGGCATGTCGACGGCGCTACGGCTGGCCGAGCGCGGTCAGGACGTGGTGCTGCTGGAGGCCGAGTTCTGCGGACATGGCTCAAGCTCGCGCAACGCCGGGCAGTTGGCGGGTGCCCCTGGCGGTGACCTCCAGCTACTCAACCTGCTCTACCGGAAGAAGATGCCCGGCATGATCCGGCTCGCCGAGCACGCCGCGCACCACGTCGAGGACTTCATCACGAAGCACGACATCGACTGCGACTACGAACCGACCGGCAACGCCTTCGCGGCGGTGTCGCGGGGACAGATGGGCCGGGTACGCCGGGTGGCCAAGATCATTGAACGCGCCGGCGGCCACGTGGAGCTGGGTACGAGCGAGGAGCTCGGGATTCCGCACGGGTTCCTCGGCGGGATGCGCGAGGTTATCGGCGGAATGATGAACCCCGGCAAGTTCACCCTGGGTATGCGCGGAGCACTACTCGATTCGTCTGCGCGAGTCTTCGAGCAGACGAAGGTCACCGACGTGACACGCGACGGCGAGCAGGTCGTTCTGGCCACTCCGCAGGGTCGGGTGCGGGCCAACAAGGTGGTGCTGGCGACGAACGCCTTCGCCGGCGAGTGGGACATCACTCCGAAGCACCTCTCCGTGCCCATCTGGATCATCGAGGTGGAGACCGAGCCGATCGACCCTGACCGTCTGGCGGCGCTGGGGTGGACCAGTCGCATGGGACTCGTTACCCAGCACGCCATCATGGAGAACTACCGCCTGACGTCGCGCAACACCATCGTGTTCGGCGTCCGGCGGCTCGAGCGCGGCATGAGCTATCCACTTCCCCAGAAGACACCCGACCCCGCGCTCGTCGAAGAACTCGCGGAGGCCTTCGCGACGCGATTCCCAGCGCTGGCGGATGTCGCTGTGGAGCGTGCCTGGGGAGGGTGGATCGCGATCACGTCGTCATGGCTTCCGCTCGCCGGGCAGATCGACGCCAACATTTTCTACTCGATCGCGTGCAACGGTCACGGTCTCGCGCAGGCGCCGTACGTCGGAACCCTCATCGCCGACCTGATCGTCGATGGTGAGCGCCACGAGGACCTGGAGACCTTGTGGATGGACAAGCCCACGTTTCCTCGTCCGATGATGATGGGCCGGTTGGGGCTTCGAACCATCTGGGCCGTCGACCGTTTCAACGATCTGGTCAACGGAAGCCGGCGCAACGCCCGACGAGGCGCGTCGAAGGCCACGCAATCGACGACCGCATAGTACGGGGAAGTCGGTCCTTCTAAAGTCGATGATCGGCTTGCTGCGTCCGCACTCGGGAAAGTGCGTAGTGAACGGCACCGACATCGTGCAGTGCTCCGAGCGACCCAGGCTTGGTTCGTCATCCCGGTGACCATCGTGCCGACCGCGCTGGTGTCCATTCCGTACGGCGCCACTATCGCGCTCGCCGTCCTTGCGCACGTGCCGCGGCTCGGCGTCCCTCGCCAGTTCGGCCAGGGTGTGCTCGTAGTCGGCTATCTCGTCGACAGGTACGTCAGCGGGAATGTCGTTGACGGTCTAGAGGCTTCGGAGGCGTGCGGAGCCGGATCGACGGTGGGCGACCTCCAGGGCGACCGCCGTCCCGGCTGTCGCGCGAGGTGGGCACGAGCCAGCAGTTGACAGCGCCTCGCTGTGGTCTTAATCTCAAACTCGATTCGACTTCGAGTATTGCCAGATGATCGGCCGCGATATCGATCGCACCGCATACGTACGTCGTCGCCAAGTGAACGGAGTAGGTCCATGACCAGCGGTTGTGACGTTGCAGCGGTCAGCGATGGACCCGAGGGAGGTGTCGCATGACTACTGACGACGTCACCATCGCCCGCTCACACAACCCTTTCCCGGATTCCGGCGTGACGAGCGACGCCACCGGCATCCGGCGCTACACCAATCTGCCCGCGACGCTGCTCGACATGCTGCGCGCCCAGGTCGATACGCGGCCTGACGCGGAGGCGATTGTCGAGCTCGGCGGGTATCGGCTCACCTATGCGCAACTGTGGGAGCGAGCATCGCGCGTGGCAGGCGGGTTACGCACCAGCGGTGTCGAGCGTGGGGACCGGGTTGCCGTGCGCTACCCGGCGGGCACGAACTGGGTGCTCGCCTTCTGGGGCACGATCATGGCCGGGGGCATCGCGGTGGCGGTCAATACGCGGTCCGCGCAACCGGAAGTGGAGTTCGTGCTCAGCGATGCCGGTGTGACGGTCGATCTGGCGGCGGACACTCCGCTGCCAGACGGCGACCCATACGTGGCGGAAGGCCTCGACGCCACCGACGTGGCCGCGTTGTTCTACACGTCGGGCACGACCGGACGCCCCAAGGGCGTGCCCACAACGAACCAAGCGTTTGTCACCAACGCCGAGAACATGGTTCGCTGCTCTGGAATTCCGCGCGATGCCGGGCAGGACTTGCGCACGTTGATCTCGGTGCCGCTGTTCCATGTCACGGCCTGCAACTCGCAACTGTTGGTCGCCGCGTACGTCGGTGGGACATCGGTGATCATGCCGGAGCTCGACCTGCCGACGCTGATCGAAACGCTGCCAGCGGAACGGATTTCCTTCCTGGTGACCGTGCCCGCGGTGTATTCCTTGCTGCTTCGGCACCCGGGTTTCGCCGAGGCAGACGTGTCCGGAGTGCGCACGGTGGCATACGGCGGTGCCCCGATCGCGCCGTCGCTCGTGCGGTCGTTGCAGGAGGCGTTCCCGAAGGCGACGGTGCTGAACGGTTACGGCATGACCGAGACGGCGTCGTTGATCACCGTGCTTCCGGACCAGGACGCGGTCGAGCACGCGGATTCCGTTGGATACGCGGTGCTCTCGGTCGACCTCGCCCTCGCTCCGATCGGGGATGACCCGAACGTCGGCGAGTTGCTCGTCCGTGGTGCCAACGTGACCACCGGGTACTGGCACCGGCCGGACGCCACGTCGGAATCCATTGTGGATGGCTGGCTGCATACCGGCGACATCGTCCGGGTCGACGACGCCGGACGCGTCCACATCATCGACCGAGCCAAGGACATCATCAATCGTGGTGGCGAGAACATCTCGAGCGTCGAGGTCGAGGCGGTGTTGCTGTCCGCTCCCGGGGTCGCTGATGCCGCGGTCCTCGCCGTGCCCGACGACGTGATGGGGGAGAAGGTCGGCGCCGTCCTCGTGCCCGACCAGACAGAGCTCGACGTCGATGCGGTGATCGTCCACTGCCGAGACCATCTCGCCGACTTCAAGGTCCCGCAGTACGCGACGGTCGTCACCGAAGCATTGCCGCGCAACCCCGGCGGCAAACTCCTCAAAAACCAGTTGCGCCACCACGTGCGGTGGGGCGCGCCACTGCGCTAGGAGCAGGCCAATGGCCGAATTCCTCAGATTTTTCCTGCCGCTGGTAGCGCTGCTGCTGTCACCGGTGCTGATGCCGCTCGTCGGTTGGCTGGCGGGAACGCTCAAGGACGTGATTGTGGGCCAGCGACACGTGCGCAGGTCGCCGCCGGATGACACACGCGAGAAGGGCACGGCCGGTGGTCGAGACCGCGCACTGCCGGAAGTCGGCGGGTGACATGACGAGACAACGGAGGTCGACATGACTGACCCCAACGGCGGCTCATCGGATCACGACGTCGCGGTCCTCGGCTGTGGACCGATGGGTGCGGCGCTCGCGCGGGCGTTCGCGAGGAGCGGGTACTCGGTCGCGGCGTGGAACCGGACTCCCGAGCGGGCCGAAGCGCTCGCCGATGACGGGATCAGGCCCGTTGGGGCGGTCGATGACGCCGTGGCATCGGCGCCGTTGATCGTCGCCTGCTTGACGACGTACGAAGCGACGCTGTCCGCGCTCGATCCGATCGCGGACTGGCACGGAACCACGCTGATCAACCTCGCGACCGGCGCGCCGTACGAGGCCACCGTGATGGAGAGTTGGGCCGCGAAGCGAGGGGCCGAGTACCTCGACGGGTCCATCGTCTGCTATCCCCAGGACATCGGCACCCCCGGGGGCGCGATTCTCTACTCGGGGTCGTCGGCCGCGTGGGCCGAGCACGAGAAGACGCTCAGGAGTCTCGCTGGATCATCGGCGTACGTGTCCGAGCAGGTGACGGACGCGAGCGCGTTGAACGTCGGGGTCGTTGGGGGGTTTTACGTTTCGGCGCTCAGCGCCTACGTCGAGGCAGCGACGTATGTGCTCAGCCACGGTGTCGCCACCGAGGTGCTGGACGCGATCACCCAGGTAACGATCGACGGCCTTCGGAAGGGCAATGTGGACGCGGCCGCGGCGATCGTGAGCGACGGGCACGCGACAGACCAGGCGACTATCGACACGTATGCCGAAGCGGCAGGGGCCGCCCTGGCCGTCATGCGGCGATCGGGCCAGCGGGCCCGGCTCCTGGGAGCTGCCGTCGAGAACCTGGCGACAGCCAAGGCGGCTGGCCTGGGAACGCTCGGATTCACTGCCCAAGCCAAGGTCGCGACCGCCGAGCAGGCCGAGGCGGTGTGACATGGCTAGGGAGGTAGCCACCTACTCAGCGTCTGGTTGGGTAGATCCGCTCACTGATGTCACGTCGGCGCTCGAGGGCGAGCTCACCTGCGACATCGCTCGCGGCTTCCACACCCGGTTCCCGTCGCTGCGCGACGTCGCACTGGAGCGGGCGTGGGGAGGGTGGATCGCGATGACACCGCCGTGGTTGCCGGTCGCAGGAGAGGCCGCGAAGAACGTCTTCTACACCATCGGCTGCAACGGCCACGGCCTCGCCCAGGCGCCGTACCTCGGCACGTTGCTCGGTGACCGGCTCGCTGGCGATGAGCTCCACGAGGACCTCCGCGCCGTGTGGCGACAGCGGCCGCGATTCGCTCCCGCACCGATCTTCAGCGCTCCGGCGTTGCGCGCCATGTGGGCGGTCGACCGGATGTCGGATCGCCTGCACCGCAGGGCGGAGTGAGGCCCGTACCGCGCCTCGGCGTCACAGCGTCGAGCTGACCAGCATCGACAAACTCAATATTGATTCGATATCTAGTAAGGAGTGACTCGTGAGCGATACTGGGAATCACAGCGCAGGCAAGGTGTCGCGGCGCGGAGTGCTTGTGGCCGGCGGGGCCGCTGCCGCCGTGGGACTCACCTCGGGACCGATGCCCGCCGCTGCTGCGGCGTCGCGTACCACTGCCGACGTGGTCGTCGTCGGTGCCGGGATTTCCGGCTTGACGGCGGCACGCCGCCTGGTCCAATCCGGAATTGGGTCAGTCCTGGTGCTTGAGGCGAGCGACCACGTCGGCGGCCGGGCGATCAATATGGACGTCGCCGACGGGGTGATCACCGAGGCAGGCGGACAGTACGTCGGGCCGGGTCAGGACCGGGTCCTCGCGTTGATCGACGAGCTCGGCCTGAAGACGTTCAAGACCTACATCGACGGCAACCACATCTACCTGCGCGACGGCAACCAGCAGACCTACACCTCGGGCACCATCCCGCCGCTCGGACCGGACGCGATCGTGGACTTCACCCAGATGCAGGAGAGGCTGGAGCAGATGGCCTCGACCGTCCCGGTCGACAAGCCGTGGACGGCCGACAACGCCCTCACCTGGGACGGCATGACCTTCGGGGGGTGGATCGACTCGAACTCGGTCAGCGCCGAGGCCAAGTGGTTGCTGACGCTGGGATTCACCACCATCTTCGGTGAGGACCTGCACGAGACGTCCTTCCTGCGGTCCTTGCAGATGATCCGGGCGTCCGGCGGGATCGAGCACATGTTCACCGTGACCGGCGGCGCACAGGAGTCGCGCATCGTCGGTGGCTCCGAGCTGATCTCGCGGCGGATGGCGGAGAACCTCGGACGGCGGGTCGTTCTCGACTCGCCGGTCACCGAGATCCGGCAGGAGGACGGCGGCGTCGTCGTGACCTCGGAGCGCGTCGAGGCACGATGCCAACGCGTGATCATCGCGATGACACCGGCGGACGCCGATCGCATCGCCTTCACACCGGAGCTTCCGATCCGACGCGGAGTTCTGCAGACCAAGTGGCGCAACGGCACCATGAGCAAGCTGTTCGCGGTCTACGACACGCCGTTCTGGCGTGACATGGGCTTCAGTGGGCAGGCGCTGACCGACATTCCGATCGCACCCTACGTCATCGACAACTCGCCGCCCGACGGCAGCCTCGGCATCCTGCTGACCTTCATCGGCACGGCAGGCGCGGGCGACGGTCTCAAGTGGAACGAAGCGATCCTCAGCGATCGCGACGCCCGCCGGGGCGCGTTCCTCAACGCGCTCACCACGTTGTTCGGGCAGCAGGCGGCGCACCCCATCGACTACCTCGAAAAGGACTGGGTCGACGAGCCCTGGATCAACGGGTGCATCGCCACGCGGGCACCCGGCGTCACCACCCGATACACGAACGCCGTCAGTGAGCCAGTGGGCCCGATCCACTGGGCGGGCACGGAAACGGGCGACATCAACGGCGGCTACATGGACGGCGCGGTCCGGGCCGCCGAGCGCGCCGCGCGGGAGGTTCGCGATGCGCTCTGACAACGGCAGCACCACCAACAAGAAATCGAGGAGAACCATGACCAAGCGAATCGTCTTCATTGGAGCCGCGGGCGAGATGTGCCGCGTGGCGATCGAGCGCTTCGCCAAGGCGGGCGGCGACTGGAAGCTTGAGCTGTGTGACATCCGACCAGAAACGCTCGAGTCACTGGCCAGGAGCCTGCCCGCCGGGCGGGCCACGACCCGGCGACTGGATCTGTTCGACCGCACGGATCTCCGCAAGGTGGTCGATGGCGCCGCGCTCGTCGTCCTGGGTGCTGGGCCCTACATCCGTACGTCCGAGCCGGTCATCGAGGCGTGCCTCGAAGCCAAGGCTCCCTACCTCGACTTCGACGACGACGTCGAGAGCACCGAGGCCGCGCTCGCCCTCCACGACCGCGCGCGGAAGGCTGGCGTGCCGATCCTGCTCGGCTGCGGCGCGTCTCCCGGCCTGACCAACGTGATGACCGCCGACGCCGCACGTGACCTCGACACCGTCGAGCGCATCGACGTCTGCTGGGTGACCGGGGACGAGCGGCCGCACCCGTACGGCCGCGCGGTGCTGGAGCACGCGGTGCACATCGCCGCGGGGCCCTGCGTGACCTGGGAACACGGGCAGCGGGTGATGCACGAGACGTTCGTCGAGACCGACGTTCTGCCGCTGGGCAACACGCTCGGCGACTTCCGCCTGTATGAGTCCGCCCATCCCGAAGCCGTGACCATGCCCCGCCGCTGGCCGGACGCGCAGCGGATCCGCGTCCTCGGATCGCTGGACCCGCAGCCGGTGAACGGCATCCTGCGTGGCATCGGCGTCGCGGTGCAGAAGGGCGCGATGACGATGGAAGAGGCCATCGACTTCCTCGACGACATCATGACCGACGGCCGCGGCAACGCGAAGGGCTGGCGCCACGCGCTGGCCGGTATCTGGGGCCAGGTGCGTCGCGGTGAGGTAGGACGCGGCGAGGTGCTGCGGTACCTCGCCGATGGCCTTCGCCGCAAGCACTACACCTACCGCGGGATCAACTACACCCGCCTGACCGGCACTCGCGACGGACAACGCGTGGTCTCCGTCCGCCGCCTGCCGGTCAGTGGCCCAGGCACCTTCGTGACCAGCATGGCCGCGATGACCGGTGCCGCCACCGCCGCGTTCATGATGCTCGCGCTCGACGGCCTAGGTGGCCTGGCGGGCGTGCTGGCGCCGGAGGACTGGGCCGACCCCGAGGCCTTCTACGCCAAGCTGGAGCTGACCGGGGCTCAGCCCCACGAGATTGTCGAGTCGGTCGTGACACCGAGTTCGGCCGTGTCGCGCCCGGCGCCGGTGGCAGCGACAGGCGCATGACCCAGGTGACCCCTGTGCACGCCGAAGCCGCCGCGGGCGGCTTCGGCGTGCGTCGTCGTCATCGGGGCCGGTATCTCCGGCCTGACGGCGGCGCGGGGCTTACGGGGCGTACGTCTCGAGGTAGGCGGTGACGAGGCGGCGTGCTTCGTCCATCGTGGACTCGTCGCCGGTGGGGGAGGCCTGGAAGGCGATGTCGAACAGTCGGCTGCCTGCCTCGAAGGCGAGCTGCAGGACGCGAAGCGGGGTGTCGGCCGCGAGGAGATTCCGGTCGATGAACAGGTGCCAGAGTCGCTCTGCCTTCGCCCTGTCGAACGTCTGCACCAGTTCGGCAAGTTCCTCATGGCGCCCCGCGAACCACAGCTCGGCACAGCTTGGGAACTCGCGGAAGTAGTCGAGCATCGGGTCGATAGTGGCGTCGACACCATCGCGAACTGTGTGCAGCGAGGGGTCGTCAAACGCAGCGTCGACGCGCTCGCCGAGTGCGCTGAGATGGCGTTGCATGAGTTTGGTCTCGACCTGATGCCGGTCGGCGAAGTAGTGGTAGACCGACGCGGTCGGGATACCAGCCCGTTCACCGACCGCCTTGAGAGTGGCGGCTTGGTATCCCTGCTCAGCGAGTAGTTCCTCAGCGGCGTTGAGGATGGCCTGCACCCGCTCTACACCGCGGCGCTGCAGGACCGCGCCCGGTCGTGCGGGCGCCTCCGCGGTCGACGTTTTCTCGAACATGATTCGAAATCGTATCAGCGTGTGGGGTCGACGAGAGGTTGACAGCAACGTGACTCGCACCATAAAGTCAAACTCGATTCGAGATTTAGTTAATCTATCGTTCGCTTCGTCGACGCAGGTTGCGGACTCACCGCGTGACACGGCGACAGCGTCGGAACGAGGACTCGGAGACTTCAGTGGCAACCCGTATGAGCAGGAGCCGGACGCAGGCCAAGCACGTCGATGTGTTGATCATCGGTGCCGGAATCTCGGGGATTGGTGCGGCTAGTCATCTCAAGGCGCGGCGCCCAGGTACGTCGTTCGCGATTCTTGAGGGGCGCAACGAGATCGGGGGTACGTGGAGTCTGTTCCAGTACCCCGGTATCCGGTCGGACTCGGACATGCCCACCTTCGGCTTCGGCTTCAAGCCGTGGACCCACCGCGAGGCGATCGCCGACGGGCACGTCATCAAGAACTACCTGCGGGAGACGATCACCGAGAACGGGTTGGACGACCACATCCGTCTCGGTCACCGCGTACTCAGCGCGGAGTTCTCCTCGGCAACTGGGCTGTGGACCGTCACCGCCAAGCGATCCGGCAGCCGTAAGAACGTCACGTTCACGGCGCGGTTCCTGTTCCTGGGGACCGGCTACTACGACTACGAGGCCGGGTACACGCCAGAGTTCAGCGGTGTCGAGGATTTCGACGGCCCGGTGATCCACCCGCAGCACTGGCCGGAGGAGCTGGACTACTCGGGCAAGCGCGTCGTGGTGATCGGCAGCGGCGCGACCGCGGTCACGCTGATCCCAGCGATGGCAGACGAGGCAGGCCACGTCACCATGCTGCAGCGCTCACCGAGCTATGTGCTGTCGCTGCCTGCCGAAGATCCGATCGCCAACGCGCTGAACACGGTGCTCGGCTACGAGCGCGCGCACCGGGTGATCCGGCGGAAGAACATCATGCTCACCCGAGGCCTCTTCAAGGCGTGTCGGCGCGCTCCGAAACTGATGGGCACGCTGCTGATCGCCGCGGTGCGCAGACAGTTGCCCCAGCACTTCGACGTCGACACCCATTTCACCCCGAACTACAAGCCGTGGGACCAGCGGCTGTGCATCGTTCCGAACGGCGATCTGTTCAAGGCCATCTCGGCCGGACGGGCCTCGGTCGTAACCGACCGGATCGAACGGTTCACCACGACGGGCATCCAGCTCGAGTCGGGCCAAGAACTGGCCGCCGACATCATCGTGACCGCGACGGGGCTCAACATAGCGCCGTTCGGCAAGATCCAGCTCAGCGTCGACGGGCAGGCCGTGAACGTCCCGGACAGGGCGCCGTACAAAGCGATGATGCTCGCCGGCGTGCCCAATCTGGTGTTCGCCCTCGGCTACACGAACCTCTCCTGGACGTTGAAGGTCGACCTGGTCTGCGAACACTTCTGCCGACTGCTCGACTACATGGACTCCCACGGCTACGACACCGTCCAACCGGTGCTCGACGCACCGCACATGGAGCGCGTGCCCTACATGGACTTAACCGCGGGTTACGTCCAACGAGGAATCGCCAACTTCCCGTGGGCAGGGACACGAGACCCGTGGACGGTTGAGCACGCGTACGAAAAGGACGTCGAGCGGCTCCGCGACGCACCCGTCGACGACAGCGCGCTCACCTTCACCACCATCCAGTCTCCCGCGCTGGCGTCCTGATCGGAGCGAAGGCATGACCAATCGGACCACCGAGATCACCTTCCCCAGCCACGGCGTCCGCTGCGCTGCCTGGCACCTCCCGGCCAAGAGCGAGGCGCTGGCCGGTGCCGCCGGACGACCGTGCGTGGTCATGGCGCACGGCTTCGGCGGCACCCGCGACGCCGGTCTGCTCGACTACGCCAAGGCCTTCGCCCACGCCGGTATCGACGTGTTCCTCTTCGACTACCGGGGCTTCGGCAGTTCCGAGGGCGCACCCCGTCAGGACGTCTCGGTTCGTCGTCAGCGGCAGGACTACCACGCGGCCATCGCGGCTGCCCGGCACCAGGCGGGCGTCGACCCCGACCGGATCGTGTTGTGGGGGACGTCGTACTCCGCCGGCCATGCTATCGCGGTCGCGGCACAGGACCGGCGCATCGCGGCGGTCGTCGCGATGACACCCGCGACGGACGGCCTCGCCACACTGGCGCATATCGCGCGCTCCGGCGGGGTTGGTCGGTTGCTGCGCGCGACCCGGCACGGGCTGCTCGACGTTGCTCGTGCCCTGACCGGGCAGGGGGCGCACCAGGTGCCGATCGTGGGTGTTCCTGGCTCGGCGGCGGTGATCCCCACCCCGGACGCCGAAAACATCTGTGCCGCGCTGGCCGGGCCTACCTGGCGCAACGAGGTGCATGCCCGCGCGGCGTTGAAGGTCGGGTTGAACCGGCCCACCACCTTCGCGGCCCGCGTGACCTGCCCGGTCCTGATGCAGGTCGGTGCCAACGACAGCGTCGCGCCTCCCGATGCGGCGCGCCGGACCGCCGAGAAGGCGGGACAGCGGGCGCGACTGATCGAGTATCCGGTCGACCACTTCGACGTCTACCACGGGCCGTGGCAGCAGAAGGTGCTGGCTGACCAGCTCGACTTCCTCCGCCACACCCTCGAGCCGTCGCGTTCACCCCGGCGTCCGGCGTCGGCGGATACCGCGCCCAGCACCTCGACCAGTCCTTCAACCAAGGGAGAAGCCATGAGCAGTAGTTACGACTACGTCATCGTCGGCGCGGGGTCGGCGGGTGCCGTCCTGGCGGCGCGGCTGTCGGAAGACCCCACCGTACAGGTGGCGCTGATCGAAGCGGGTGGCCCAGACACCGCGGAAGAGGTCCACGTCCCCGTCGCGTTCCCGCAGTTGTTCAAGAGCGACCTCGACTGGGACCTCGATTCCGACCCGGAGCCCGGGATCGGCGGTCGGCGGACCTACCTACCTCGGGGCAAGATGTTCGGCGGCTCCAGCTCGATGAACGCGATGATCTACATCCGGGGTAATCGCGCCGACTACGACGGCTGGGCAGCGGCAGGGGCCACCGGTTGGTCGTATACCGACGTGCTGCCGTATTTCCGGCGCTCCGAGGACAACCAGCGCGGCGAGGACGAGTTCCACGGTGTCGGCGGGCCTCTGACGGTCAGTGACGGACGGTCAGAGCACCCACTGGCGTCGGCCTTTGTGGACGCTGCCGAACAGGCGGGCCACAAGAGGAACGACGACTTCAACGGCGAGACGCAGTTCGGCGTCGGGCGGTACCAGCTGACGCAGCGCGGCGGCATGCGCTGCAGCACCTCCGTCGCCTACCTGCACCCTGCTCTCGAACGGCCGAACCTCACCGTGCTGTCGTCCGCTCGCGCGCAGCGCGTGGTCATCGAGGGTGGCCGAGCGACGGGTGTCGAGGTGGAGCGCGGCGGCGGGGTCGAGACCGTCCGCGCCGAACGTGAGGTGATCCTGTCCGCTGGCGCCTACGAGTCCCCGAAGCTGCTGATGCTGTCCGGGGTCGGGCCCGCCGCGTCGCTGTCCGCCTTCGGTATCGACGTCGTCCGCGACCTGCCGGTCGGCGAGGGCCTGCAGGACCACTACATGACGCTGCTGAACTTCCGTACCGATGTCGAGTCGCTGATGACCGCGGCGAGTCCGGACAACGCCGTGCTACTGCAGAGCGAGGGGCGCGGCCCGCTGACGTCCAACATCGGTGAGGCGGGCGGCTTTTTCCGCAGCCGGGATGGCTTGGACGCCCCGGACGTGCAGTTCCATGCCGCTGCCGTGTTGTTCCACCAGGAGGGCCTTGGTGCGCCCACCGAGCACGGCTTCGCCTTCGGTCCGTGCGTGGTGGCCCCGACCAGTCGCGGCGCGGTGACGTTGCGTTCGCCGCGCCCGGACGCCGCGCCCCGGATCGTGCACAACTACCTGATGACTGCCGAGGACCGTGACTGCATCGTCGCCGGAATCCGGATCGCGCGGGAGATCGCTGCGCAGTCCGCGGTGGCCGACGTCGTGACCGGACCGTTTGGTGACGCGCCCGCCTCGGACTCCGACGAGGACGTGCTTGCCTGGGCGCAACGAGCCGGGCAGACGTTGTATCACCCGACGTCGACGTGCGCGATCGGTTCGGTCGTTGACCCCGAGCTGCGTGTGTTCGACGTGCCGGGTCTGCGTGTCGTCGACGCCTCGGTGTTCCCGACGGTTCCGCGCGGGAACACGAACGCGCCCACGATCATGGCTGCGGAGAAGGCGGCCGACCTCATCAAGGGAGTCGCGTGATGACGACGTCGCTGCCGTCCACCGACCAGGTGGCCGTGATCGACGAAGCCGTCGAGGAGTTGGTCCGCGGTGAGACCGCCTGGGCTGCCTGTGGCCTGGCGAAGCGGCGCGAGCTGCTGGAGCAGGTGCACGCGGTCGCCGCTGAACACGCGGACGCATGGGCGCGTGCGGCCGTCGCGTACAAGCGAGTGCCAGAGCACAGCCCGCTCGTTGGCGAGGAGTGGATTACCGGACCGTATCCGGTGCTGACGTCGGCGGGCGCGCTCGCCGCGAGCATCAAGGCCCTCGAGGAAGGCAGTAGCCCCGTGGACGGCTTCACCGTTGGCCGTGCACCTGGCGGGCGCGTCTCGGTCAGTGTCCTGCCACACAGCGTGTGGGATCGATTGCTGCTGAGCGGGTTCAGCGCCGAGGTGTGGCTGCCGCCCGGGGTCACGGAGGAGACGGTGCGTGGCCGAGCGGGCCTTGGCCTGCGCAGTCCTGCCGACACACAGGGCGTGGGCGTGGTCCTCGGCGCGGGCAACATCACCTCGATTCCGATCCTGGACGTCCTGTATGAGCTGTACGCACACAACCGGGTCGTTGCCCTGAAACTCAACCCGGTCACCGACGGTCTCTGCGACGTCTTCAGCCGCGTGCTGGCCCCGCTCATCGAACTCGGCGCGGTCCGCATCCTGACCGGCGGTGCCGACGTCGGGACATACCTCGTGCATCACCCGAAGACCAGCCACGTCCACATGACCGGCAGCGCCGCGACCCACGACGCGATCGTCTTCGGTACCGGCACGGAAGGCGCTGCCCGCAAGAAGGCCGGGTCTCCGCTGCTGGATAAGCCGGTCACCAGCGAACTGGGCGGCGTGTCCCCGACGATCGTGGTTCCGGGCGAGTGGTCCGAGGCGGATCTACGGTTCCAGGCCAAGCACATCGCCACCCAGCGGCTGCACAACGGCGGCTACAACTGCGTGGCGAGCCAGGTTGTCGTGGTCAGCTCCGACTGGCCGCAGAAGGACCGGTTCCTGGCGCACCTGCGCGCGGCACTGTCCGATGCCCCTGCTCGTCCCGCCTACTATCCGGGCAGCGACGAGCGGGTGGCCCAGGCCGTCGAGTCGTACGCCGACGCGGAACACGTCTGCGACGGCCGGGTGTTGATCACGAACCTCGACCCCGATAAGCCAGGTCCTGCCCTGACGACCGAGTACTTCGCCCCTGTCCTCGCTGTGCTCGAACTGCCCGGCGACACCCGGCGGTTCCTCGATGCGGCGGTCGTCACCGCGAACGAGAAGTTCACCGGCACGCTTGGTGCGAATCTCATCGCGCACCCGCGCACCATCGCCAAGTTGGGCTCCGTGCTCGACGAGGCGATCGCCGAACTCCGCTATGGCACCGTCGCGGTGAACGCCTGGACCGGCGTCGGCTACCTGACCGCGACCGCCACCTGGGGCGCTTTCCCCGGCCACACCCTCGACGACGTGCAGAGCGGCATCGGCGTCGTGCACAACGCCGTGCTGCTGGACGGGCCGGAACGCACCGTCGTGCGAGGCCCGTTCCGACCGGCGCCCCGATCGGTTTTGCACGGGGAGATGTCCCTGTCGCCCAAGCCGCCGTGGTTCGTCACCAACCGTACCGCGGCCACCACGGGTCGTCTTCTCACCGACTTCGCCGCCAAGCCCCGCTGGTCCGCGTTGCCGAGGATCTTCGCGTCCGCGCTGCGCGGCTGATTGGAGGTCCGATGGGTGCCGAGGTGGTTGTTGAGGGGTTGACCAAGTCCTTCGGGAGCCAGAACATCTGGCGTGATGTGACGCTGACGCTGCCGCCCGGCGAGGTGTCGGCGATGCTCGGCCCGTCTGGTACCGGAAAGTCGGTCTTCCTGAAGTCGATGATCGGCCTGCTCAAGCCCGACTCGGGTAAGTGCGTCATCAATGGCACGGACATCGTGCAGTGTTCCGAGCGCGATATGTACGAGGTGCGCAAGCTGTTCGGTGTGCTGTTTCAGGACGGCGCGTTGTTCGGGTCGATGAACCTCTACGACAACGTCGCCTTTCCGCTGCGGGAGCACACCAAGAAGTCCGAGTCCGAGATCAAGCGCATCGTGCTCGAGAAGCTGGAGATGACCGGTCTCTCGGGTGCCGAGGGCAAGCTGCCCGGCGAGATTTCTGGTGGTATGCGTAAGCGCGCCGGGCTGGCGCGGGCGCTGGTGCTGGACCCGGAGATCATCCTGTGCGACGAGCCGGACTCCGGTCTCGACCCGGTGCGCACCGCGTATCTGTCGCAGCTGCTGATTGATCTGAACGCGCAGATCGACGCCACGATCCTGGTGGTTACCCACAACATCAACCTGGCGCGGACGCTGCCGGACAACCTGGGCATGTTGTTCCGCAAGGAGCTGATCATGTTCGGGCCTCGTGAGGTGTTGCTGACCTCGGAGGAGCCGGTGGTGGAGCAGTTCCTCAACGGTAAGCGGCTCGGCCCGATCGGCATGTCCGAGGAGAAAGACACCGCGCAGATGGCCGCCGAGCAGGCGATGGCTGACGCGGGTCACCACCACGGCGGCACCGAAGACGTCCGCGGCATCGTCCCACAGATCCTGCCCACCCCCGGCCTGCCGGACCGCAAGGGCGAGCGCCGCCGCAAAGACCGCGTCATGCAGATCCTGCACACCCTGCCACCCGCAGCCCAAGAAGGCATCATCGAATCACTGTCCGAACAGGACCGGCAGCGCTACGGCGTCCGACCGCACCAGATGACCGGTGTCGGGGGTGCCCGATGACCGCCGTCGCGACCAAGGCTCGTTCGGCCGCCACGACGGCCGCGAGCGAGATCGGGCGGGCGTTCGCCCTTGGCCTTGAGGTCCTGCGCCTGTTGCCGCGGCGGCCATTTCAGTTCGAGGAGTTCCTGACTCAGGCTTGGTTCGTCATCCGGGTGACCATCGTGCCGACCGCGCTGGTGTCCATTCCGTACGGCGCCACCATCGCGTTGCAGCTGGGGTCGCTGACCCAGCAGGTCGGCGCGCAGTCGTTCGTCGGGGCCGCCGGTGTCCTGGCGACCGTGCAGCAGGCCGCACCCATCGCGACGGCACTGCTGATCGCCGGTGCGGCCGGGTCCGCGATGTGCGCCGACCTCGGCGCGCGCACCATCCGTGAGGAGATCGACGCGATGCGCGTGCTGGGCGTCGATCCGATCCAGCGGCTGGTCGTCCCGCGCGTGCTGGCCATGGTGTTCGTCGCCGTGCTGTTGAACGGTTTCGTCAGCATCGTCGGCGTCGTCGGCGGCTACTCGTTCAACGTGTTCCTGCAAGGCGGCACTCCTGGCGCCTACCTGGCCAGCTTCAACGCCCTGTCGCAGCTGCCGGACCTGTGGATCAGTGAGATCAAGGCAGTGCTGTTCGGTTTCGTCGCGGCGATCATCGCCTGCTACCGCGGGTTGAATCCGCGTGGCGGGCCGAAGGGTGTCGGGGACGCGGTCAACCAGTCGGTGGTGATCACGTTCCTGCTGCTGTTCCTGATCAACTGGATTCTCACCACGATCTACCTGCAGGTCGTGCCGCCGAAGGTGGGATGACCTCGATGACAATGACTGTCCAATCCCCGGAGACCAAGCGAAAGTCTCGCGCGGCGACGCTGGCCCGACGTCCCGGTCGCTCGCTCGACGCCTACGGTGACCAGCTCTGGTTCTATGTGCGCGCGCTCGCCTGGATTCCGCGCGCGGTGCGCCGGTATCCCAAGGAGATAGTCCGGCTGATCGCCGACGTCAGCTTCTCCAGCGGGGCGCTGACGGCGATCGGGGGCACGGTCGGCGTGATGGCGGGGCTGTCCTTTTTCGTCGGCACCGTTGTCGGGCTGCAAAGCTACGCCGCGCTGGACCAGGTGGGTGTGGCCGCGTTGGAGGGTTTCGTCTCGGCGTACTTCAACACCCGCGTGGTCGCGCCACTGGTCGCCGCGATCGCGCTGGCCGCCACCGTCGGGTCCGGGTTCACCGCGCAGCTGGGTGCGATGCGCATCGCCGAGGAGATCGACGCGGTGGAGGTCATGGGTATCCCCAGCCTGCCGTACCTGGTCACCACTCGGATCATCGCGGGGACCATCGCGGTCATACCCCTGTACGTGCTCGGCCTGATGTCGTCGTACGCGGCCTCCCGGTTCATGGTCACGCTGTTCTACGGCCAGTCCGTCGGCACCTATGACCACTACTTCAACCTGTTCTTGCTGCCTGAGGACGTGCTCTGGTCGTTCGGGAAGGTGCTGGTGTTCGCGGTGGCCATCATCGGCGTGCACTGCTATCAGGGCTACTACGCCAGCGGCGGCCCCGCGGGCGTTGGTGCCGCCGTCGGGCGCGCCGTGCGGACCTCGGTGACGCTGGTGGTCTTCCTCGACTTCTTCCTCAGCCTCGCGATCTGGGGCACATCGACCGGGGTGAAGGTGGCCGGATGAGTAACGAGAGAGGCGAGCTGCCCACGCTCGCACGCCGGGCGCTCGGCGTGGTGTTCCTGCTTGGCGTGGTGGGGTTCCTGGTGTTCACCGTGCTCGTCTACCGCCAGGTCTTCACGCAGGCGGTCCACGTCGACCTGCGGGCGGAGCGGGCTGGCAGCCAACTCGTGCCGCACGCCGACGTCAAAATCCGGGGCGTGCGGGTCGGGGAGGTGCGGTCCGTGGACGCGGCCGCCGACGGGGTAACGCTGCGGCTCGCCCTTGACCCCGACCACACCCACATGGTGCCGAGCAACGTCACCGCTCGGCTACTGTCAAAGACGTTGTTCGGGGAGCGTTACGTCGACCTGCTCATGCCCGCGCGGCCGGCCGACGCGATCGAAAACGGGGACGTTATCCATGAGGATCGCTCGAAGGCCACGGTCGAGCTGAACCGGGTGCTGGACAACCTGATGCCGCTGCTGACGGCGGTGAAGCCGGATCAGCTGGCCACCACCCTGACGTTGACGGCCACCGCGCTGGACGACAACGGCGAGCGGCTCGGCGCGGTGCTGGTCAAGCTGGACCGCTACCTCGGCGAGCTCAACCCGTCCGTGCCGGAGCTGACCGAGAACCTCCGGTCGCTGGCCGAGCTCTCCGACGTCTACGCCGACGCCGCCCCGGACCTGCTGCGTGGGCTGGACGACCTCAGCCGCACCAGCCGCACCGTGCTGCGGCAACAGGACGACTTACAGGAGTTGCTGATCACCCTGACAACCACCGCCGACGACGCGCGCGAGTTCCTGGTGGCCAACGGAGACAACGTCGTCGATCTGGCGAAGGTCAGCAGGCCGACGCTGCGGCTGCTGGCGCGCTACGCCCCGGAGTTCCCGTGCTTCTACCGGCAGCTCGACGACATCCGCGGGCGGCTCGACGAGGTCTGGGGCAAGGAGGCAGGAGACCACAAGCTGCACCTGAACGTCGCGATCGTGCAGCCGCGCGGGAAGTACCAGCCCGGCCGCGACGAGCCGCGGTATGCGGACAAGCGAGGACCGGCCTGTTACTCCTACTCCGGCCGCGCGCCGCAGCACCCGCCGGGCGGCAAGATCAAGGACGGCTCGACCGAACCTCCAGCGGGCCCTCTCGTCAAGGGAGAGGGGTGAGTGCCGTGCGTCGTCACCTGGTTCCCACACTGCTGAAGGTCGCCGCGTTCGTCATGGTCACCGTCGTGTCCACCACACTGCTGGCCCTGACCATCGCCAACACCGGCCTGCAGTCCACCGACAGCTACCGCGCCCGGTTCACCGATGTCACGGCGGTCCACTCGGGCGACGACGTGCGGATCGGCGGGGTGCGCGTCGGCCAGGTCGAGGAAATCGGCCTCGCTCCCGACGGCAGTGCCGAGGTCGAGTTCTCGCTGGACGAGGGCAGGCGGATCCCGGCGGACACCCGCGCGACCGTCAAGTTTCGCAACCTGGTCGGCCAGCGCTATATCGCGTTGACCCCCGGGCCCGATAAGCAGGCGGCTCCGCTGCCGCACGGCGGTCTGATCCCGCTCGACCACACCGCACCGGCGTTGAACCTCACCGAGCTGTTCAACGGCTTCAAACCACTGTTCGCGGCGCTTGATCCAGACGACGTCAACACGCTGTCCTACGAGATCATCCAAGTGCTGCAGGGCGAGGGCGGCACGGTTCGCAGCCTGCTCGCACACACCGCGTCGCTGACCACGACCCTGGCCGAGAAAGATCGGGTCATCGGCGAGCTCGTGACGAACCTCAACACCGTTATGGGCCAAATCGCCGCCCGCAACGACGACCTGTCCGACCTGCTGGCGACCTTGCAGCGGTACGTCAGCGGACTGGCGGAGGACCGCAAGCCGATCGGGGAGGCGGTGGACGCGGTCGGGGATCTCACCCGCACGACCGCCGGGTTCCTGCGCGAGGCACGCGAGCCGCTCAAGCGAGACATCGCGGGGCTGCGCTCGCTGACGACCCTGCTCGACGACAACAACGAGACCGTCGAGCGGTTTCTGCAGCGGCTGCCCGGCAAGGTCGCCACGATCACCCCGACCGCGTCCTACGGATCGTGGTTCAACTTCTACCTGTGCCAGAGCTCCGGCAAGGTCACGATCCCCTCGCTGGACATCGAGCAGCAGGTGTACCCGACGCCGCTGGCCGAGCAGTCACCGAGGTGTGTCCGATGAAATCCTTCACCGAACGAAACCCCGTGCGGATCGGCGTGCTGGGCGTGCTCGGCGTCGTCGTGGCGCTCACGATCTCCTTCTACTCCGACGACCTGCCGATCATCGGCGGTGGCACGACCTATTCCGCCCAGTTCGCCGAGGTCGCCGGGCTGCGGGTGGGCAACGAAGTCCGCACCTCCGGGGTGCGGGTCGGCAAGGTCACCGACATCGGACTTGCTGGCGACAAAGTCACCGTCGACTTCCGTGTCAAGGATCTCGACGTCGGCGACGCCTCCACGGTGTCCATCGAGATCAAGACCCTGCTTGGTCAGAAGTACCTCGCCGTGGAGCCCAAGGGAGACCAGCCGCAAGACCCGGACAGCGTTATCGCTGGCGCGCGGACCCGCTCGCCCTTCGACGCCAGCGAAGCACTTGACCAGCTTGGGCGCACGGTGACCGACATCGACACCGAGCAGCTCGCCAAGAGCTTCGACACGATCTCCGAGACGTTCGCCGGATCCGGTAAGCAGGTCCGCGAGGCTCTGTCCGGGTTGTCGAAGCTGTCCGAGACGGTCGCCAGCCGCGACCGTGAGCTCGAGCGGCTGCTGTCGAACACCCGGGTCGTGACCGGCACGCTGGCTGCCCGCGACAAGCAATTGCGCGCCCTGATTGGTGACGGGTCGCTGCTGATGCGGGAGCTGCAAGCACGCAAGCAGGCGGTCGAGAAGATGCTCGTCGGCGTCCGCGAGCTCAGCCAGCAGCTCAGCGGTGTCGTCGCCGACAACCAGCGTCAGCTCAACCCGGCGCTGCGCAAGCTGGACAGCGTCGCGGGTGTCCTGGAGCGCAACCAGCGCAACCTCAGCCGTGGTCTGGAGAACCTCGCGCCGTTCTATCGGCTCTTCGCCAACACCCTGAGCAACGGCAGGTGGTTCGACACCTACGTGTGTGGGTTGCTGTCCCCGCACGTCAACCTCGACTTGCTCGACCTCAACTCCGGCGGCTGCAAACCGCCACACACCGGGGGTGGACGATGAAGATCCCGCACAAGACGCTGTCCTCCCGCCTTGCGTTGGCCATCGCGGTGTTGCTCATCGCCGCCACGGCGGCATGGACCATCTCCGCGCAGAACGGGCAGCACAGGATCACCGCGCTGTTCGGTAATGGCGTCGGCGTCTACGAAGGCTCGGAGGTGCGGATCCTCGGCTACGCCGTCGGCGAGGTCGTCGCCGTGCATCCGCAGGGGCGCGACGTCAGGGTCGAGATGACCGTCGACTCCGACATCGACATCCCCGCCGACGCGGAGGCGCTGGTCATCGCGCCCAGCCTGGTCGCCGACCGGTATGTGCAGCTCACCCCGCCATACCGGAATGGCCCGACGATGAAGTCCGGCTCGACGATCCCGCGCTCGCGTACGGTCACCCCTGTCGAGTGGGATGAGCTGCTGGCCAGCGTCCAGCAGCTCACCACCGCGCTCGGGCCGGACGGCGCCAATGCCGACGGGTCACTCTCCCGGCTGCTGGACACCGGCGCCGATGCGTTGGACGGCAACGGCCGCACGATCAACGAGACACTCGACCGGATCAGCAACCTGGCCGCGACCCTGTCCGACAACCGGGAGGCCCTGTTCGGCTCGGTGAGCAATCTGCGGACCTTCGTGGCGACCCTGGCCGAAAGTGATGCCCAGGTCCGCGAGCTGACCACCCGGCTGGCCGACGTCGTCGGATTCCTCGACGACGAGAAGGGTAAGCTCGCATCGGCATTGCGAACCTCCGCGGTGGCGCTGGCGGACGTCAAGGCGTTCGTCAAGGACAATCGCGGTCTCATCAAGTCCAATGTGGACAAATTGGCCAAGGCCAGTCGTGCGTTGGTCGACCAGCGCGGCGCGCTCGCCGAGATCCTCGACGTCGCACCGGCCGCGCTGAACAACCTGATCAACGCCTACGACGCCAAAACCGGCAGGCTGCACGTTCGCGGCAACCTCAACGAACTGGCCGAGCCACCGCTGGTCACCGTCTGCGGGCTGATCCGCGAACACCAGCCGTCTGACGTGCCCGACGTGCTGCGACGGGCCTGCGGTCAGATCGCCGACATCGTCGACGACTCAGCGCGGCCGCCCTCCGCCGCCGAACTGCTCTCCCAAGCACAGCAAGGAGATCTCGAACTGCCCCTGGTGCCGGGAGGTGAGCGATGAGCACCCGTACCCGCCTCGCCGCGGTCCTGATGGCTGTCGCCGTGGCCGTCACTGGCTGCGGATTCAAGGGTATGCACGACGTGCCGCTGCCGGGCGGAGCCGACGTGGGCGCCAACCCGTACCGGGTGACAGCGCACTTCGCCGACGTCCTGGACCTGGTGCAGCAGTCCGACGTCAAGGTCAATGACGTCGCGGTCGGTCGGGTGGAGCGCATCGAGGTTGCTCCGGACGGCTGGACCGCCGAGGCCACCTTGTTGATCAACGACGACATCCGGCTGCCGCGCAACGCGACCGCGCAGCTGGTGCAGTCCAGCCTGCTCGGCGAGAAGTTCGTCCAGCTCGCCGCCCCGGCGAAACCGCGTGGCACGCTGCGCGACGGCGACACCATCGACAGTTCGCGCACCGACCGCTACCCGGAGGTCGAAGAGATCCTCGGCGCGCTGGCGATGTTGCTGAGCGGCGGCGGGATCGACCAGATCCGCACCATCTCCCGTGAGGTCAACACCGCGCTGTCCGGTAACGAGGCGCAGATCAGGAGCCTACTGTCCAACCTGGACCAGTTCGTCGGCCAGCTCGACGACCAGCGCGGCGACATCACCGACGCACTGACCGGACTGAACCGGCTGAGCAAGACGCTCGCCGCGCAGCGCGACACCATCGACACGACGCTGACCGATCTCGAACCCGGAATCAAGGTGCTCGCCGCGCAGCGCAAGGAGTTGCGCACGATGCTGCGCTCGCTGGACACGCTTTCCGGTGTCGCCACCGACACCATCGAGCGCAGCCGCGAGGACATGATCGCCGATCTCAAGGCGCTCGCACCGACCCTGCGCAAGCTGTCACAAGCGGGCAAGCACCTGCCACGCTCGCTCGAGGTGCTGCTGACCTTCCCGTTCACCGACGCCTCGATGGACGTCATCCGCGGCGACTACACCAACATCGACGTCAAGCTCCAGGCCAACCTCGACGTCCTGCTGAGCACCCTCACCGCGGGCGCGTCGCGTTCCTCGTACGGAGCGGACGGTTCGACGCGGTCGCCCGGCTCGGCGGGGCCACCGGCGCCGAATCCGTCGCCCGATCCACCGCTGCCGCTGACCGGCGGCAGCGGGTCGCCGGAGCTGCTCGGCGACCCGATGTCACTGCTGGGAGGTGGCGGCTGATGCTGACCAGACGCGTGCGCATCCAGGTCGCGGTATTCGTGATCATCTCGGTGCTCGGCGTCGCCTACGCCGCGATCCGGTACGTCGGCCTCGGCGGGCTGGTCGGCCTTGACGGCTACCAGGTGACCGTCAACCTGACCGAGACCGGCGGGATATTCCCTGACGCCGCGGTGGCCTACCGAGGAGTCTCGGTCGGCACGGTCGAGGACATGCGTCTCACTGCCGAAGGCACCGCCGTCGAACTGCGCATCGACGAGTCGGCACCGCCCATCCCGGCCGACGCGCGGGCCGTGATCACAAACCGGTCAGTCATCGGCGAGCAGTACGTCGACCTACGGCCGGACACCGCCGACGGACCCTACTTGCGCGAGGGGGCTGTCATCGCCGCGTCCCGGACGTCGACCCCGCCCCCGATCCACAGGGTGCTCGTCGACCTGGATCGGACGCTGACCAGTGTGCCGCTCGACTCGCTGCGCACCGTGGTTGATGAACTCGGCACCGCCACCCGCGGCACCGGCCCCGCACTGGCGTCCTCGATAGACTCGAGTAACGCGCTCCTGGACACCGCGATCGAGCACCTGCCCGCGACTACCGACCTGATCAGCAAGAGCCGGACCGTCCTGCGCACCCAGCTGGATCAGGCCGACAACATCCGATCCTTCGCCAGGGACCTGCGTGGACTCGCCGGGCAGCTGCGCGAGTCCGATCCCGACTTGCGGGAGATCCTGGCCACCGGCCCCGGCGCCGCGTCCGAACTCGACCAGCTCATCCGCGGCGCCGGGCCGGGCCTGAGCGCTCTTATGGCCAACCTGCTGACGACCTCCGACGTCGTAGTGCGACGCCTCGATGGTGTTGAGCAGATCCTGGTCAGCTACCCGCACCTGACGGCCGTCGCGCCGACCGTCGTGCCCGGCGACGGCACCGCGCATCTGGGCTTTGTCACCAACTCCTTCGACCCGATGCCGTGCACGAAGGGATACGAGGGCACCACGCTGCGGCCGGGCAGTGCCACGACGACACAGCCGTACAACGCCGACGCACACTGCGCCGAACCACCGGGCAGCCCCACCTCGGTGCGTGGTGCGCAGAACGCACCCCACGGAAGCGGTGGTTGACATGACGAACCACGTCGACGTCTCGGACGAGCCTGAGACGGCCGATGAGCCCGAGACGGCTCATGAGCCCGACAGTTCTGACGAGCCTGACGATGCCGACGCGGGCGGTGGAACGGATCGCGGCAGGCGATCATGGATCACGGTCGGCCTGGCAGTAGTGATCGTGCTGGCGGTCGCTGCCGCGGTGTGGTTCGCCATCCGGCTGGCCACCGCGGCGAGCGGCGCGGACCACGAAGCGGCCGAGGAGCGTGACGCGGCCCTCGCCGCAGGCGGCAGAGCCGTCGTCACGTTGAACACGCTGGACCACCGCACCGCCGAGGACGGCATCGCGCGTTGGCAGGCGGCGTCGACCGGGATGTTGCGCGAGCAGTTGGCAGCCAGCAAGGAAGACCTGATCGCCGCCGTGCGCAAGGCCAAGTCCAGGACAACAGCGCACCTCGTGGCGGCGGCGCTCACCGAACTCGGCAAGGGCGAGGCACGCCTAATGGCCGTCCTCGACATCAAGGTCCGGCCCGCCGAGGAGGAACCGACCACCAAGCGTGCCCGCTATATCGCCGACCTGGTCAAGGTCGGCGGCGAATGGCGGCTGGGTGGGCTGTCCTCGGTCGCCGTCGAGAAGTAGGGAGGTCCGCATGGCTGAGTCCGCACGATCGTCCCGGACGCGCGTAGCCCTGGCCGTCGTTGCTGTTCTGGTTGTCGCGGCTGCCGTCGCGCTCGGTATCGCCGCCGAGAGCAAGCCACGCCCTGGCGAGATCAACTACGCACACGTCGACCAGCCGCGCACCACCGCGGTCGCCGACCAAGCGCAGCGCATCACCGATAAGGTGTTCAGCTTCACGCCGGACACGGTCGCGGCGACCAAGCGCACCGCGCAGCAGACATTGCGCGGCGATGCGGTCGCACAGTACGAGAAGCTCTACGGCCCGTTGCTGTCCCAGGCCCGCAACGATGGGCTGTCCATGGACACATCGGTGGCATCGGTCGGCGTCCAGCAACTGCGCGACGACCACGCCACGGTACTGGTCTTCGCCAACCAACGCGGTCAGAAGAAGGGCTCCGACCAGCCCAGCCTCGGCGGCGCGCGCGTTAAGCTTGAGCTGCTCCATACCGACGACGGCTGGAAAATCATCGGCATAACCGTGCTCTGAGGCGAAGATGATCTACTTTGCTCCCTGGCTGACCATCAGAACCGGACAATCGGAACGAATTTTGGTAGCTCAGGGAGCAAAGGAGATCAAATACGGGCATGGCCGCTTATGGGGCGTACGTCTCGAGGTGGGCCCCGTACCATGGACTCGTACGTATCGCGAACGATAAGTAGGAGTAATGGTGGCGGGGTCGTTGGTGCCAGGAGGGATCGGCGCGCACACGAGCTGCCTGCTGGTCAAACTGGGCCAGGTGGTGTATCGGCTGGCCGAGGAGCGGCTGGACCAGCTGGGTATGCGGGTGCGGCATTACAGCGTGCTGCAGGCGCTGGCTGACAACGGTGCGATGAACCAGCTCGCTCTCGGGGCCTACCTGCGGATCGATCCGGTGACCATGGTCAGCACCCTGGACGACCTCGAAGCGCTAGGGTTCGCGGTCCGCACCCGTGACCCGCAGGACCGGCGGCGGTATCTGGTCGATCTGAGCGATGCGGGCCAGGACGCGCTGGCGAAGGCGAACGCGATACTTGCCGAACTCGACGAGCAGGTGCTCAGCGATGTTCCGCGGCGGTCCCACGCTTCACTGCACAAGCAGCTGGAGCGGTTGAGCGAGGGGGCCGCGCTGCCCACCGAGTTCGACCGAGTTCGCGATCACACGGGATCGACGAAGAGGTCCAGCGCCGGTTCACCATCGGCGGGTTGGTAGGCCGACAGGTCGGTCATGCCTTCGTCGGCGAGCACCTCGTCGTCGATGAAGTGGTTGCCGGTGCAGTCTCGGGCGTCGCGGGTGAGGATCGCATGCGCGGCGTCGGCGACGATCTGTGGTGTGCGGGCCCGGTTCGCGCCGCCGACGACGTTGCGTACGGCGGCGGTGTCGATCAGAGTGCGGGGCCAGAGTGAGTTCGCGGCGATGCCGTCGGCCTGCCACTCCTCGGCGAATCCGATGGTGCACAGGCTCATCCCGTACTTCGACAGGGTGTAGCCGAGATGCGCGCCGACCCAGGCGGGGGAGAGGTTCAGCGGCGGGGACAGGGTGAGAACGTGCGGGTTCGCGGCTTGGCGCAGGTACGGCAGCGCCGCCTTGCTGAGCAGGAGCGTTCCTCGGGTGTTGATGTCCTGCATGAGGTCGTAACGCTTCATCTCGAGCTGTTCAGTGGTGGACAGGTCGATCGCGCTGGCGTTGTTCAGCACGACGTCGATGCCGCCGAACCGCTCGGCGGCCTTGCTCGCCGCGCTCATGACGTCCTCGTCGGAGCGCACGTCGCCGACGAGTGGCAGCGCCTGGCCACCGGCGGCCTCGATGTCGCGGGCGGCGCTGTAGACGGTGCCTTCGAGTGTGGCGTGCGGCTCGGCGGTCTTGGCCAGCAGGGCGATGTTGGCGCCATCTCGGGCTGCCCGTAGTGCGATGGTCAGACCGATTCCTCGGCTGCCACCGGACATGAGGATGGTCTTTTCAGCGCGGGTGCGGGTCATGCGTTGGTTCCTCTTCCCTGTCAGGACCGTTCGCGCGGCAGCTAACCGGTGATGTCGCGGCCGAAGACCTGGCGTGCGATGACCCACTTCTGGATCTCGTTGGTGCCCTCGTAGATCTCGCCGATCTTGCTGTCGCGATAGATCGCCTCGACCGGGCCAGGCGTCCCGTCGGCGCCGACTTCGCGAGCGAAGCCCAGTCCGCCGAAGGCCTGTACCGCGTCGCGGGCCATGTCCACGGAGAGGCGAGTGGCATAGTGCTTGGCCATCGCCGCCTCGGGCTCAGGGAACGTGGTTCCCGCATCCAGCCGGAGTGCCGCCTTGGTGTAGAGGGTGCGAGCGTTGTCGATCTCGGTGGCGCGCTCAGCGAGCAGGAACTGCCAGTGCTGGTTGGCCGCGACCGGCTTGCCAAAGGCGCGTCGCTGGGACAGGTGCGCGACGGTGTGGTCGAAGGCGGCCTGCGCCATGCCGACGCCAGCGGCGGCGATGCCGATCCGTCCGAACGTCAGCGTGGCCAGCGCGTGCTTGAGCCCTTGGCCTTCGACGCCACCGAGAAGGTCCTCGTCGGACAGTTCGACGTCAGTGAAGGTGACGTCGGCGGTGAGCTGGCCCCGGTTGCCGATCTTGCGGTCTGGGGTGCCGACCCGTACGCCAGGCAGTGTGGTGTCGACGATGAACATGCTTAGCCGTTCACCGGTACGGGCTAGCGTCACGATGAACCCGGCGACCGGGGAGTTGGAGATCCACCGCTTGTGGCCGTTGAGCCGCCAGCCGTTCGCGGTACGGGTAGCCACGGTCCGCACCGCCTGCGGGGACAGGTCGCTGGAGGCGTCCGGTTCCGTGGTGGCAAACGCGCCCACGATGCTGCCGTCGGCGACCTGCCGCAGCCAGCGCTGCCGCTGGGCGTCGGTGCCTTGGTTGAGCGCCGTCCCCGCGAGGATGCAATGCACATCGAACACCGCTGCCACGCTGCTGGAGAAGTAGGCCAGTTCCTCGATCGCCGCCGCCGTGGCCGAAGCGGGATGCGTCAGTCCCTCGCCACCGACATCGGCGGGAAACGGGATCCGGAAAACACCGTCGGCGGCCAGGGCATCGAAGACGTCGCGGGGGAAGCCCTCGGTGCGCTCGTCGCCGTTCGCGATCGCGGCGGCTCGCGGTGCGACCACCTTCTCGGCGACGGCGCGGACCCGAGCGCGAACCTCCTGGGATTCCTGCGGGGAGAGCAGGTCGTGGAACAGCTGGTTGGCCTGACGTGCGGGAACGTTACTCATGAGCGCAGCATATCATTCGTAATACGTACGATTAAGTATGCGAACTACCGCAACAGGGGACGCGCAGAGGTGGACGCCGTTCCAGACGGTCGACGGCCGTTGGCGGGAGTCGTTCCCGTCGAGCCAGGCTGAGGAGTTCCCGCTTGCCAGTGCCTGAGACTAGGTCTGACGTGGCAAGACCGCTTCTGCCGATCGGCTGGCCAGAGCTTGCAGGTGTCCGGCCGCTCTGACATATCGTTTTACGATATAGTATTATCGTTTTTCAATAAATCCGCATCGAAAGACGCCATGAGAGGCCACGGTATGATGATCCGACGTGCGTTCCGGATCGGCGGCTGGGTCGCCCTGGTCGCCGGCGCACTTATGGCGGCGGCTGCGGTGACGACAGCGGTGATCGGCGTCCTAGCGCTGACGGGCAAGGTGACGTACCCCGTCGAGATCGATGTTGGGCCGTTCTCCGCCCGGAGCGCGGTCTCGATGCCGGTCGGGCTGGGGGCGGATGTGTGCCAGACGGCCGATATCACCGCGCAGAACTCCTCCCGCGATTGCTTCAGGTTCTTCGTGCACGAGGATGCCGAGTCGGGCCAGGAGGTGCTTCGCCGCCAGGACGCGGACGTACGGCCGACGCACGCGACGCTCAGGGGTGAGGTCGAGCTCGCCACGACAGGCGGTTGGAGCCCCCTCGTCGCGGCCACGGTCGCCAGAAGCGTGATCGGCCTGGCGGTGCTCAGCGGGCTGTTGCTCCTGCTCTGGCGGCTGCTCGCGGCGGCAGCCGCCGGTGAAGCGTTCAGCGACCGCGCCGTGCGACATCTGCGGGGCATCGGAGGGCTGGTGATCGCTGTTTCCGTCCTGGAACCGGCACTGGATCACTTCGCGAGCGCCGGGCAACTCGGATACTCGTGGGAGGCATTCGGGATCGCGCCGCACCTGTTGCCGGGAGGCTCTGCCGGCTACCCGGGCGGCGTGAATCTGGGGCAACTTGCCCTTGGCGGGCTGATACTCCTGGTTGCCGAGATCTTCCGCCACGGCGCCGCGATCGAGGCAGAACGCAGGCTGACGGTCTGATGCCGATCGAGATCAGGCTCGACCGGATGCTGGTCGAGCGCAAGATGACACTCACGGAGCTCGCCGACCGGATCGGCATCACGGTGGCCAATCTGTCGATCCTCAAGACAGGTAAAGCCAAAGCAGTCCGGCTCGCTACCCTCGAGGCCATCTGCCGAGAGCTTGACTGCCAACCCGGCGACCTGTTCACGTACGTCGATTGAGTTCAGTCCTGAGGCGTGGCCGCTCGCAAACGGCCGTCGTCGACGTGTTCGACACACCCATCCCCGCAAGCCGAGACGACTAGCCAGTCATTGGGAGCAAACCTGACCCCATTTCGGTGCCGACGCAGACGCGTGCTCCCAGTTTGCTCCCATTTTGGGTGTCCGCAGTCCATTATGGACGCCGAAACAAGATCAACCCCCGACCGCGTTCCCGCGGGTCAGGGGTTGAATAAACGACGTTCACAATGAGGCCCTTTGGCGGCGTGTAGAACGGGTCGTCCTGCGGTGGTGTCGCCTCGGCGGCGGACGGCAGGGTCACCGCGGTCGCCGCGGGAGCCCCGGCGACCGCGGTGACGAGAAGGACTGTCACGAGGAGGTTGACCGAGCGCGGCGTCACGTCGTGGGTGCTACTTCTCGAAGACGTAGGTGCCGGGGGCGTCGCACAGCGGCTCCAGCCCGCCGCCACCCAACGCGCGGGGAGCCGGTCGCTCCGGGCCGCCGCGCGCGGCCAGCCACTCGACCCAGTGCGGCCACCACGAACCCTCTTCGGTGGTCGCTCCCGCGAGCCACTCCTGCGGGTCGACCGGGTTCTTCGGGTTGAGCTGGAACTTCGCCTTCGGGTTGCTCGGCGGGTTCACCAGTGCGGCGATGTGCCCGCTACGGGACAGCACGAACTCGGTCTCGCCGCCGAGCAGGTGCACGCTGCGGTAGCAGTTCTGCCACGGGGTGATGTGGTCGGAGATCCCGGCCAGCACGTAGGAGTCCACGTCGATCGTCGACAGGTCGATCGGTACGTCGTTGACCTTGACCCCGCCGGGCTGGGCGAGGGCGTTGTCCACGCCGATGTCGATGAAGTCGGCATGCAGCTGGGCGGCCATCCGGGTCGTGTCGGAGTTCCAGTACAGGATGTCGAACGCGGGCGGCTTGTTCCCGCAGAGGTAGTTGTTGATCCAGTAGCCCCAGATCAGGTCGTTGGGCCGAAGCCACGCGAATCCTTCCGCCAGCTTGGCGCCGTCGAGGTAACCCTTGCGGCGCGACATCGCCTTGGCGACCTCGGCCGCCGGCCGGTTCGCGAACGCCGCCGGTTCGCCCGCCTTGGTGTTGTCGATGACAGTGACCAGCAGGCTGAACGCGGCAACCCGATCGAGCTTGCCGGTCGCGGCGAGGTATGCCGCGGTGACGCTGGCGATACTGCCGCCGGAGCAGGCACCCGCCATCAGCGCGCGGCCGCAGCCGGTGATCCGCTCAGCGGCGTCCATGGCGTCCAGCACGGCCTGCACGTAGGTCGGCAGGCCCCAGTCCTTGTACTTGGCCTGGGGGTTGCGCCAGGACAGCGCGAACACCTGCAGCCCGTTCTGCACCAGGTACTCGATGACACTGCGCCCGGGCGCGAGGTCGGCCGAGTAGTACTTGTTGATCGTCGGCGGCACCAGCACCATCGGGACCGTCCGCACCTGCTCGGTCTGCGGGGTGTACTGGATCAGCTCGAACACCTCGGACCGGTACACCACCGAACCCGGGGTGACCGCGAGGTTCTCGCCGACGGTGAACTTCGATCCGTCGACCATCTTGGGGATCCGCGGGGCGGAGCGCATGTCGGTGACGAAGTTGACCACGCCCTGCGCCAGGCTCAGGCCGCCGTAGTCGACGGCCACCCGGGCGGAGATCGGGTTGACCAGCGGCACGTTGCTCGGCGCGATGGCGTCCATCAGGTTCGAGGTCAGGAACCGGACGCGCGTGTCGTCACGCCAATCGAGATCGGCGGCGTCGATCAATTCCTCGGCGGTCTTGCCGGTGGCGACGTAGGCCTGCACCAGGCGCTGCAGGAACGGGTTGGTCTTCCAGCCGGAGTCGGTGAACCGGCGGTCCTTCGGGTGTGGCTTGGTGCTGGAGCGGCCGGTGACGATTCGGCCGTACTCCGCGGCGAGTGTGCCGAGCGTTCGCGCGGACGTGCGCGGTCTGCTGGCCAGCCTGCCGAGGAACTTGGCGGTGGAGGCGTCCGGAAGGAAACGCTGCGCGGGGCCGGGGGCGGCCTCGATGAGGAGCGTGTCGAGCGGGGCCGCCAGCTGGACGGCTTCTTCTGCGCGGGTCATGCCGGTGCTCCCGTCAGCTTGATCTCGCGCTTGAGTATCTTCCCGGTCGGTCCCTTCGGCAGTTCATCGACCAGTCGGACCATTCGCGGGTACTTGTAGGCTGCGACCTTGGCTTTGACGTACTCACGAAGTTCTTCGGCGCTGGTCTCGGCGCCGGGTTTGACGGCCACGACGGCGGCGATCTCCTCGCCGAGCTCGTCGTGCGGCACGCCGATCACCGCGGCCTCGCCGACCGCCGGGTGCTCGTACAGGACCTCCTCGATCTCGCGCGGGTAGACGTTGTAGCCGCCGCGGATGATCATCTCCTTCTTGCGGTCCACGATGAAGTAGAAGCCCTCGGCGTCCTTGCGGCCCATGTCGCCGGTGTGGAACCAGCCGTCCGCGATGGCCTTCGCGGTCTCCTCCGGCTTGGCCCAGTAGCCTTTCATGATGTTGTGGCCCTTGATGGCGATCTCGCCGACCTCACCGTCTGCGACCTCGTTGCCGTCGCCGTCGACGATCGTGAACTCGACACCGTTCACCGGGGTGCCGATCGAGCCCGCGCGGCGGTTGTCCGGGAAGTTGAACGACGCCACCGGTGACGTCTCGGACAGCCCGTAGCCCTCCAGGACGACACAGCCGAAAGCTGCCTCGAACGCGTTCATCACCTCGACCGGCATCGCGGCCCCACCGGAGACGCACAGCCGCAGCGACGACAGGTCGTAGGAGTCGCGTTCGGGGTGGTTGACCAGCGCCACGTACATGGTGGGCACGCCACCGAACACGGTCACCTTGTCCCGCTGCAGCACTTCTAGGGCCTTCGCCGGGTCGAACTTGGGCAGCAGGGTCAGGCATGCGCCGACCTTCACGCAGGCGTTGAGCCCGCACGTCTGGCCGAACACGTGGAACAGCGGCAGCCCTCCGAACATCACGTCGTTCTCGGTCAGGTGCTGGATGTCGTCGACGCAGATCTCGATGTTGCGGTCCAGGTTGGCGTGGGTGAGCTCGGCGCCCTTGGGCTGGCCGGTGGTGCCTGATGTGTAGAGGATCACCGCAGTGTCGTCGTCCGCGCGCTCCACGACCTCGTCCACCGACTGTGCCGCCATCACCTTAGCCATGAACTCGACGGGGTCCACGACGATCGTCTCCGCGCCGGCGATCCGCGCTCCCGGCTCGGCCTCGGCGGCGAACAGTTCCCACACGAAGAGCACCTTCGCGCCGGAGTTGCCGAGGTAGTAAGCGACCTCGCGTTCCTTCAGCAGCGGGTTCATCGGAACGACCACGGCGCCTGCCCGCAAGATCCCGTAGAAAAGCGCGGCGAAGTGCGGCACGTTCGGGAGCATGACCCCGACCCGGTCGCCCGGCTCGACGCCGTGCTCGCGCAGCAGCCCGGCGACCTTGCGGGTCGACGCCTCGAGCAGTGCGTAGGTCAGTTCGATGTCGTCCAGTTTCAGAGCAACCCGGTCGCCGTGGCTTTTGGCGGTCTGCACAAGATTGTCCGTGATGTTCATGGCGGCTCTCCGATTTCCGGGTGGTTGGCTCCTGGGGAAAACCTTCCGCTGATGGGCTGTTTGGAGCAATGGACGCGGGAACAGGTCGGTCACGGCGCGCGTTGTGCTGGTGCACAATCAAGGTTCCGGACTTACCCTGGATGGGTGCGCTCGGCGTTGAACCCCCATCCCCTCGTCGTGTCCGCTGCGCGGGCGCTGCTCGGCCGTGTTGACGAGCTGGCCGACGGGGTGTCCGTGCTGATCGAGAAGGAGGAGCCGGCCTACGGCGACGGTGACCTGGTCAGCCGCGCCGACCTGCGCGCCACCAACCGGCACAACATGGTCGCGATCCTCAGCCAACTCGCCGGCGTCAAGGGGCCCGGACTCGCGGCGCCGGGGGAGACCGGCAGGAAACGCGCCGAGCAGCGGATGCCGCTGGCCGCGGTGCTGCGCGCGTACCGGATCGGGACCGGCTACGTGTGGGGGAAGCTCATCGAGGTCGCCGGGCAGGACCCGGATGCCGCGCAGGCGCTGCTCGAGTTGGCCACCGACGTCTGGGGTCTGGTCGATGACTACTCGCAGGCGCTGACCGCCGCGTACCAGGATGCGGTCACCGAGCAGATGCGTCGTGACGCGCGGGCACGGGACGCCGCCCTTGATGCGCTCCTCGCGGGGGACCTGCTCGAGGGGGCGCGGCTGTTCGATTGTGCCGCGATGCTGCGGCTGCCACACCATGGGACGTTCACCGTCGTGTGCGCCGCGGCGAGCCCGGCCGAGGAGGCCGTTCCCGGGGTCGAGGGTGCGCTGGCGTGGCGGGGCGTGCGGTCGGCGTGGCGTGTCGAGCGCGACGCTCACGTCGGCGTGGTGTCGCTGACCGAGCGCGTGCCGCTCGACGACCTGTGTTCCTACCTGCGGACGCACACCACCGCGCCGGTTGGCGTGAGTGCCGCGTATTCGAGCCTGGACGGTACGCACCAGGCCGCCCGGCAGGCGCGGCTTGCCGTCGCCGCCGCGCCCGAGGGCAGCTGCGAGGTGATCCGCTACGACCAGGCGTCGATCCCGATCCTGCTGGCCAGCGCGCCCGACGCCGCTGCCGAACTGGTTCAGGCGGTGCTCGGAGCGGTTCTGCAGCTGCCGGGCCGAGACCGTGAGGTGCTGCTGGGCACCGTGGATGCCTGGTTCGCCGCCAAAGGTGAGCCTTCCGCGGCGGGCGAGCGACTGCACTGCCACCGCAACACCGTTCGGTACCGGCTCAACCGGTTCACCGAGCTCACCGGCCGCAATCTGGCGCAGCCCGCAGAGGCCGCCGAGATCTATCTCGCGATGCAAGCGCACCGAATCGGGCCCGGAGGAAGGCGCTGAACAGCCCGCAGTCCGCAAGCCAGATCCAACACCACCTCACCGGTGCCAGGACGCAACGCGCGCGCGACGGCGGCCACCTCGGTGTCGAAGTCGGGTATGCCCGCCACTCGCATCATCCGGTCGCGGATGGCCCGTCAGGCATGGCCGTCCTCGCTGAGGAAGTCCTCGATGAGCGGGGTCAGCAGGTCCGGCTTCGCCGCGAGGTCGACGTGCCCGCCGGGGTAGATGTGCAGCCGCGACTTCGGGATCAGGGCGGCGAGGAACCGGCCGTTGACCACCGGGATGATCGGGTCGTCGTCACCGGCCAGCACCAGCGTCGGCTGCCGCAGCAGCGGCAGGAACGGTGCGCTGGTCCAGCCGGCGCCGCAGGCCAGCTGCAACGCGTAGCCGCGGAGCTGGCCGCCCCGCATCGCGGTGTGCATCAACTCGACCGTCCGCTCGCCGTCGGTGCGCATGCTGCCGCCGTACAGCTCGCCGGCGACCCGCTGGAGGTACTCGGGATCGCGGTAGCGCCGTGGCGTGGCCATCCGCAGCAGGATCCGGGGGCGCGCGGGCACCATCGCCATCCCCGCCCCCGTGCCGACCAGCACCACCCGGCGGCAGCGGCGGCGCTCGGTGCACGCGAACTGCTGCGCGAGGCCGCCACCCCAGGAGATGCCGAGGACGTCGACGGTGTCGTGGCCGAGCCCGTCCAGCATCTGCCCGACCATCCGGGACAGCGACGGGAAGCGATACGGCCGTGGTGGCAACGGCGAGCCGCCGATGCCCGGGACGTCGAACCGGATGACCTCCCAGGCGGGATCCAGCTCATCGACGAAGGGTTGCAAAACCTCCAAAGGTGCGCCGATGCCGTTCATCAGCACCAGCGGCGGCCGGTCGTCCGCGCCTGCCCGGATCGCCACCCGCAGCCGCTGTCCGTCAACGTCGATCATCCGGCTTCGGGTATGAAACGCCTGCGGCGGCATTGCCTTCGTCATCGAAAACTCGGCTTCCTCACTCGTTGAGGTTGTCACCAAACATTCGCACAAAAGGCTCCGGGAAACCAGCATGGACAACACCGAACAGTATGGTGAACAACAGCTTGGGAGCTTTCTCAAGAATTCTGGTAATTCGCTGAGATATTTCACAACGGTTCGTGACGTGTGCCGAGCAGTTCGTGTTGTGAAACCGATCACGCAAGGCGTAGCGTCGCCGGGCGGGCGGGTCTGGGACGCGGTCGTGATCCGCAACGCCGGCCTGACCGACGCCGTAAAGCGTGCCGAGGACCGGCACGGAACAGAGGAGTGAAACCATGATTCGTCGCCTGTTCCTCGCTGCCCTACTCGCGGTCGCGCTGATACCGGCCGGCACGTCCGTCGCCGCGCAGTCCGCGCCGCCGGGGGAGATGGTCGAGCGGACCTACACCAACGATGCCGGCACCCGCACCTACTTCCTCTACGTCCCGAACTCGGGCGCCAACGACAACCCGCTGATGGTCTGGCTGCATGGCTGCGGCGGCCCGCTGACCATGGAGGCGGGCCACGCGCTGGCGCTGGTCGCCGAGGAGGAGGGCTTCACGCTCGCCTACCCGGTGCAATCCGAGGACGCCAACGCCAGCCAGTGCTGGAACTGGTTCGAGGACGCTCACCAGCACCGCGATCAGGGCGAGGCGTCGATCATCGGTGGGATCACGACGTCGCTGATCGACGAGCTCTCGGTCGACCCCGATAGCGTGTACGTCGGCGGGTACTCCGCGGGCGGGGCGATGTCGACGGTGATGGGCGCGGCCTACCCGGACGTGTACGCCGCGATCGCGCCGTCGGCGGGGGCGCCCTACGCCTTCGACCCCTCAGGTGAGGCCGCCTTTGTCGAGATGGGTGAGCGGGCTCGCCCGATGCCCGCGTGGATCCTGCAGGGGGCCACGGACGAGATCAGCATTTACCCGATCGGCCGGGCGAACATGCTGCAGTGGCTGGGAACCGACGACTTCGCCGACGACGGCGAGGACAACGGCTCGGTTTCGCGGCTTCCGTCCAGCGCCGAGCCGGTCGTGGTGGATACCGACCTGGGCCCGCTGCCGCTGACCGTCGAGCATTACACCACCGCCGACGAAGCCTGCGAGCTGGGCCACTTCCTGACCTCGCCGCACGAGCACCTGGTCAACGGCTTCCTGCTCTCGGAGGACGAGGGGCTCAATCTCCAGCGGCTGATGCTGGACTTCCTGCTCGACCACAAGCGCGGCGGCCCCGGCGTCGGCTGCGGCTGAGTCCGGCACACGGCGAAAGGCGCCGGCCCCTGGTGCGGCCGGCGCCTTTCGCGCGATCACGACTGGTTCAGCAGTGACGCCAGGCAGATCTCGTCCTCTAAGTTGAAGGAGTCGGGGCAGTCCGCGGGCACCGCGATGTCCGCGCGGTCGTCGCCGTCGAAGTCCGCGATGGTGGGGGTCTGTGCGCCGCTGGAGCTGGCGAACTTCCCGGCCTCCACGAATGTGCCGTCGCCGACGCCTGCGAGTACGACCAGGTCACCGCTGACCGTGTTCACCGACAGGATGTCGGGGTCGCCGTCGCCGTTGAAGTCGCCAAGCGCTCCCACCGGGTTCGCCACCCCCGCGTCGTAGTAGGTCGGCGAGTCGAGATTGCCGGCGCCGTCGTTGAGCAGCACCGCAGCGGTCGCGCCGGGTGGGCTGGACTCCGGCAGTGCGACCACCGAGTCCCATCCGCTGCGGGTCAGGTCTCCCGCGCGCACTGTGGTCGGCTCGAACGGGACCAACTTCGTCGAGGACGTGGCAAAGCTCCCGGTCCCGTCGCCGAGGAGCGCGAACACCAGCTGGCTGCCCGCGTCCCCGGCGACCAGGTCGACGATGCCGTCGTTGTTGAGGTCGGCCGCGTCCACCGACACGATGCCACCAGACGAACTGCCGGGCGGCGTCGTCAGCGGCCCCATGGCGAAGGTGCCGTCGCCGTTGCCGAAGAGCACCTTGATCCCATCCGGGGTATTGAGGGCGAGGTCGAGCGTGCCGTCGCCGTCGGAGTCGAGGGTGTCGCCTGCCTGCTGGAACGGCGACTGCTGCAGGTCGTAGGTATCACCGGCGTGGAACTCGCGGCCGCCGTCGTTGAGCAGCACGGACACCAGGGACTCCGAGGTGACCACGATGTCGGTCCAGCCGTCCTCGTCGAAGTCACCCACGTAGACGTTGTTGTTGGAGTCTCCGATCGTGATGGTCTGTGGGCTGCTGAAGTCGCCGGTGCCGTCGCCGTACATCACCACGATCTTGTTGTCCTGCCATGGCGCGACGAGCGCGACGTCGATGTGACCGTCGCGATCGAAATCGGCCGACTCTGTGCCGTTGTTGTCGAGGCTGGCCGAGCCGTCCTCGCCGGTGGCGTGGAACGTCGCGGGTGCGAACGAGATGGCGGCCGGAGCCGCGTGCGCGGCGCCGCTGACCGTCAGGCCGCCGGCGAGCGCGGCAGTGAGTAGCACGCAGGTGCTACGGAGCACTGAGAATCGCTTTTTCGTCATTCCGATCCCAACTGGAGATTACGGGTACGCCTGGTTCAACGAAGGATCACGAGATCGTTTGTGGTGACCTGAACGAAATAATCTCGGCGGTGTTGTGACGAATCAAAGATCAACCCGCATCGTGATTCCAGCCGGAAAAGAGACAGCCGCCCGTCACCTCTCCTCATGGTGACGGGCGGCTGAGCCGTGGGGGCGTGGATTCAGCCGGGGATGGCTTGTGCCTTGGCGTTGCGGGCGACTTTCGACCACGCCTGGGTGTCGGTGCAGATGCCGCAGCTCGCGGTCGGCCCGAAGAAGATGCCGCGCGCGTTCTCGTCGCCGGCCAGGTGGAAGCGGAACCACGCGGTGACGGCTCCAGCCAGCCGGATCCGGGTGTCGCCGGGGAAGAAGTGGTCCGAACCGCGCAGTTCGCCGAACACTGCGGGCACATGGCCGGCCTCGGAGTAGCGCAACTGGACGTAGAACGACGGCACGATCCAGTCGAACTGGCCGGCGACGAAGAACGCCGGTCCCTTGAGGTCGGACACTGTGCCCTGTGGGCCGGGCTGGATCGGAATCGTGGCGTCGACGATCGGGTCGGCGCCCGCGGCGATCGCACCGCCGCCCTGGGAGTGTCCCGCAGCGCCGACCTTGGTCTCGTCGATCTTGCCGTGGAACACGCTGCCGGGGTGCTGGTCTTCGGCGACCATCATCCTTCCGGGGGAAACGCGGGCAGGGGGAGCGTTTCGTAGAGCGCGGCGTCACCGGCGCGGAGCAGCGCGGCGTCGACCTGGTCGAGGCGGTGCAGCACGTCGGCCGACCAGAGGGTCTCCTGCCGCATCCGGGCGGCGTCGAACTTGTCGAGGTGGCCGTTCTTGCCGTCCAGGGCGAGGAGGTAGTTCGGGGCGCTGATGTAGGCCAGGCTGGGGATACCCTGGGCGTGCAGCCCGGCGCCGACGCCGAAGAAGAACGGGCCGATCGCGCGCAGCAGCAGCGTGCGTCGCAGGTCGGTCGCCTGGAGTGACTCGATCCCGCTGGCGGTGATCGGGGTGAGCGAGTGGAAGATCTCCGCGGGCTCCTCGAGCCCGGTGGGGTAGTAGCCGCGGGCGTTGTCCAGCCACTCGGTGGCGCCGAGGTGCTCGAGGGTCAGGTTCGCCACCGCACGGTCGATGATCTCGGGATGGTCGTGTATGAACCCGTGGGTCTCGGGGAGCTCGGCGGCGAAGTGCCCGGTCACGCTGCTGAACACCAGGGTGCGGTCGAGCTTCTTGCGGGCGAAGTAGCGCGCCAGGGCCACCTGCGCGATGCCCGCGTTCTCCTCGAAGGCGTTCTGGCCGTCGGTGTGGGTGTGGACGATCATGACTTCGTCCTTCCGCGGGCCGCTGCCGGGAAGCACCGCCATCAGGCTGTCGGACGGCACATCGGGAGTGCGGGACGCGACCAGGGTCAGCCGGGCGGTCGACGCGTCCGCGGCCGCGGTGCGCAGGCCCGCTCCGGCGACCCGGTCCACCAGCAGTGCCGGAAGGTCCTGGTAGCCGTGGATGAACGGGGTGTACTGGCCGCGGGCGTTCTCCGGGGAGGCGTCGAGGATGAACACCACCCCCGCCGCGCCGGCCTCCTTGAACGGGGTCAGCACGGGCAGGGTGATCAGCGTGGTGAACATCCGCTTGAAGTCGTGGGCGGGCGACATCGTGCCGTCCGGGTCGTGCGCGTAGGTCAGCAGCGGGTAGATCGCTCCCAGCGGCAGCGGCGGCACGACCGCGTCCATCACGACGATCTTGTCGGCGACACCACCCGGCACGGCGGCGATGAGTCCGCGGACGGCGTCCGGCAGATTCGCCGTGAAGTCGCTCAGCGACTCGGCGACGGTCTGGATGTCGGTCCCGTTGCCGGTGATGCCCAGCGACGGCAGCGGCCCGAGGTAGGCCAGAGGGCCGACGACACCTTCGGGGGGCGTCTGGCCCGCGTACGTGTAGTAGGAGGCGACGTCGACGGCCCCGGCGCGGCTGCCGGCGACAACCTCCAGCGCGAAGTCCTTGGCCAGCCACCGCTCGAAGTGGTGGGTGTCGCGGGTGACTGAGAGGCCGGCGGTGCGGAACCCGGCGTCCAGCCGGTCGACGAAGCGGTCGTGAGCCAAGGTGCCCGGCAGGCGGGGGCCCAGCCGCACCATCTTGTGGACCTCGCGCTGGAAGCCTCCCGCCGACGGCAGCTGGGACGGGTCGACGCTGCTCGCTGGGCTGAGGCCACCGAGCAAGGGGAACGCTCCTGCCGGGCGCGAGCCGAGCCCGATGCCGGTGATGGTGAGGGTCGCGGCCGTCCCGGTGAGGAATCCGCGGCGGGAGAGCGTGTGCTCCATGGTGTTCCTTGCGGTGCGTGTACGAGGAGGTGCTAGGGAATCGACCGATCAGGTCGCGGATGACGAGGTTGGTCCGGTGCACAAGTGCGTGCGCGGCACCGTTGTGCCTATGGAGGATCACCTGCCGGTTCGCGCAGCGCGCGCCGGGCCACGAGAGCCCCTTCGAGAATGCTCACGTCAGCCGGCTGGGTGGCATCCAGGCCGGTGAGCTGGTGGATCCGGCGGATTCGGTAGTCGACGGTGTTCGGATGCACGTGGAGCTCTGCCGCGGCCTGCCGCCGGCCCCCGAGTCGCAGGTACGTGCGGAGCGTGGCCAGCAGCTCCTCCTGGTCGCCGATCGGGTCGAGCAGCCGGGCGAGCCGGTCCCGGGCCGGGCTCGGCCGGGACAGCTGGTAGTCCAGCAGGACGTCCTCGAGCCGGAACACACCCCGGGTGTGACCCTTGGCGGCGGCCACGTCCAGGACCTCCTGGGCGATTCGCGCGGCGGCGGCGACCTGCTCGGGCGCGGCCGTGGTCGCTCCGGCGGCGACCTCCACCCCGGCCGCCGTCGTCAGTGCCGCAACCACCTTGCGGATCCGCGCCCACTCCCAGTCGTCGGCTCCCTGGCCCGGCGCGGCGGCCAGGGGTATCACGATGGTGCCGCCTTCGGTGGTGAGTGAGGAGAGCGCAGGCTCCCGCAGCCGCCGGTCCAGCTCCGTGCGCAGGCGGCGCAGCTTACGGCGCGCGACCACGCCGGTATCCAGGCCTGGCTCGTTCTCCTGCGGGTGCGGGGCGATCGCCACCGCCAGCACCACGTAACCGGGTGCCAGCCGCAGTCCTGCCTGCGCCGCGGCGTCGCCTGCGGGCCTGCCCTCCAGGAGCGCGGAGAGCAGCGTCTGCCGGGCCGAATGTTCGTCGTCGAAGATCGTCCGCCGCTGCTCGAGGTAGCCCGCCGCCACGGTCGGGGTGACGAGTTCCAGGTAGCGCAGCATCAGCGTGTTGACCTCCATCACGACGGGCACGTCCGCGGCCTCCACCTGCGGCGCGAGCGCGTTCCAGATCACTTGGACGCCGACGTGGTACGCGGTCAGCACGATGTCGATGGGGATGCCCTCATCGGCGCGGCGGGCGGCGGACTCCCGCAGGAACGCGAGATCCGTCTCGGCGGGCAGGGACCGCGAACGCAGCACGCTGATGAATGACTGCAGGTTCTGCCGGATGACGCGGCTGATGTCCCCGGAGAGTTCCTCTGCCGGAAGATGCCGGTAGGCGGGGATCCGGGAGACCAGTTCCCGCAGCACCGACTTGACCAGCGCTGGGAGCTCGGCGGACAGCCGCTCGTGCAGGGGCCGGCCGCCGATCCACAGCGCCCGGTCGCCCGTGACCGGTGCCGCCATCAGCTCTCGGCCACCTTCTCCGGCTCCGGAGATCCGGGGGTGCTCACCGGAGTCCGCTTGCGGCCGTAGAGCACCACGGCGACCGCGGAGGCGTACATCAGCAGGCCGTAGATGCCCGACGGAACCGCCATCTCATCGATGCCGATCACGTTGACCGCGATCAGGATGCCGAGGGTGGCGTTCTTGATGCCCATCTCGATGCCGCCGGTCAGGGCGGTGGCGAACGGGAGGCGCGCCAGCGTCAGCATGCCGAAGCCGAGGGCGAGGCCGCCCACGTTGAGCAGGATGGTGGCCGGACCGGCGGCCTTGAGGAAGCCCCACAGTTGGTCGCCCAGTGACGCGGCGATACCCACGATCAGCACGGCCAGCACCAGGCCGCCGAACAGCGACACGGCCTTCTCCAGCGCCGCCGCGCGCTCGGGCCACCGGGCGCGGATGACCATCCCGATCACGACGGGCGCCAGCACGATCCCGATCAGCAGCGCGATGGTGCGCAGCACGGGCACCTCGATCGGCACGTCCGACGCGGCCGGCTGCCATTTCAGCGCGAGGTTGGCGGCGATCGGCAGGGTGACGATGGTGGCCAGGCTGGCCAGCACGGTGAGCACGATCGACAAGGCGACGTTCGCCCGCGCCAGATAGGCGATCAGGTTGGACGTCGTGCCGCCCGGACACGCCGCGATGATCACCAGTCCGACCGCGATCGCCGGGGGCAGGGACAGCGCCAGCGCGATCAGGAACGCCAGGGCGGGCATCAACACGATCTGGCCAATCGAACCGAGGAGGGCGCCTCGCGGATCTTTGGCTTCTCGAACAAAGTCGCGCGAGGTCAGCGACAGACCGATGCCTATCATGATCAGGAACAGCGCGATCGGCAGGCCGAGGTCTATGAGCGGATTTCCCTGCATGTTCGGCTCTCCTTCGGTGGCGGGACTAGGCCGAGCTGCAAGAAGTGTCGGTGGCACAGGGGCGGCTGTCATTGTCACCGAGCACAAATCGCGCGCCCGCATTTGCTGCGCTGAGCCAGCTCAGCCGCCCCTTGTCACGCATACCAATCCCGCGGCTCGGATCTGAGGAGCTGTCCTATACCGGCACCCGGGCGTGGTGACGCATCATCAGGGAATCGTTTACCGGGATCACACGGGTGGAGAACAGCAGATGAGGATCGGGCTCAGCCGACGGGCACTCGCCGCGGCCGCGGCGATGATCATGACCGCGACGATCGGCCTGGTAGCCGGCCCGCCGGCGGCGGCGGCGGAAGCGGGGGAGACCCTCAAGTACGTCGCGCTCGGCGACTCCTCGGCCGCGGGGCCGTTGACCCCGGACGCCGAGATCTTCGTCGTCAGCTATGCCACCTACTTCCAGCCGGGTGGCTGCTTCGGCAAGGACCCGATCTGGGGCGTCGACGCCGACTATCTGCAGGCCACCTGGGACAGGCTGCACGCGATGCTCGCCGATCAGGCCGCCGCGCACGGCGCGCGCTTCGTCGACATCCGCACGCCCAGCGCGGCCCACGGGGCCTGCGCGAGCTACGGCGAGAAGTGGATGGAAGGCCTGGTGCCGACCTCCGCCGCCGCGCCTTACCACCCCAACGCGAAGGGAATGGCGGCCGCCGGCGCCACGATCGCGGCCGCGATCGCCGGAACTGACCAGTAAGAGCAGTTGACCGGCCTGGCGGACAGAGGCAATGGCCGCCAGGCCGCCGTGGAGAGGGATTGACATGGGAGGAACGTGGACGGGTCATCGGAGCGGCGTTCGTCGCTGCTGGAGGGGCGCTGGGCGTGCCGTCGGCCGCGGCCGAGGAAGCACCGGAGTTCCCGGTCACGTGGTCGCTGGCCGGCGGGTTCTTCGCAGACCCGTTCTCGGGGCTCGACCCCAACACAGCACCGCTCGGCGCCAACGACTGGCGCTGCGAACCGAGCGAGGCGCATCCGGAGCCGGTGATCCTGCTGCACGGCCTGCTGACCCGGCTGGCGAACAGCCTGCCGCCGGGGCTGGGCTGGCTCCTCGGGTCTGTCTGCCAGGCGTGCAAGGACTTCGGGCGCGGCTCGGAGTTCTTCGTCAAGCTCAACGCGGGCGGCACCTCGACGGTGCCCGGCGTGGTCTACACCAACATCCAGGGGTTCCTCGAGGAGGTCGTGCTGCCCAACTCCAGCGGCAGGCAGCAGGCGCCGAACGCCAGCAACCACCGGGTGTCCGACTACTGCGCCAAGGACTTGAGCGACCACGTCTCGATAGCCACGAGCCGGGTTGCCGCGCAACTGACGCTGAACGCGCTGGATCCGGCGAACGCGCGGCCGATCCCGTGCGTCTTCAACCCGCCCTTTCTGAGCTGATCCGAGAGGACCGGATGCGATCCGACTGGGCCGGGTGGACCCGTTGCTGGAAGCGTCGGCGACCCGGCGGCCATCGGCAACCTCGGCGGCCGGCCCAGATACACCTTCACCGTGCTGCGGTGAGACGTCACCGCGATGAACCGGGCTGCGCCTCGAGCGGCGCCAGCTGGCTACGCACCGATAAACTATGTGAAACGGACATATCTGGTGGAGCGGCGCTGTGACCACATTTCGCGTCGTCGGCAGCGCTGTTCCAGTTTTGCTCCAGTTCGGGTGCATAAAGTCCACTATGGACCTTGGAGCAAGATCAACCCACAACCGCGTTTCCGCTGGTCGTGGGTTGCTTCTTCCAACATCTTCAGGGGTGGAGCTGACGGGACTCGAACCCGTGACCCCCACACTGCCAGTGTGGACCGATCATGCCTTTGACCTGCGGAAACGTCGACCCGCAAGATCATGCGATGCCGTACGCTGCCGTATGGTGCAGTCTACCGCTGTTGAGCGCAGTTGCGAACGTAGCTGCGCTCCAGTTCTGCTCCACCTGCCGCAGTGTTTTCTGGGCGAATCGGACAGGAGCGGGAGGTGGCTGGAGTGCCCAGCCGCAATCCGGTCAGCATCACTTGGCGTTCACGCCGCTGCGTCAGGCGCGCCAGAGCTGGCCGCCGCATCGGGACAGCACGATGTTCGGGACGACGGCGTTGGCGGACAGGCGGCTGACAGCGCGGACGAGTTCGGAGATGTCGCTGGCGGGCAGCATGTCAGCGCGAGATCTGGTCTTCCTTCCAGGTAGCCATGTCGGTGTCGACGTATCCGGGGGAGACGGCGGTGGCGGAGACGCCGTTGCCGGATTCTTCGAGGTTGAGGGTTTCGCAAAGAGAGATGAGCGCGGCCTTGCTGGCGGCGTAAGCGGCCAGCTGGGCTTCGCTTGCGACACCGGTGATGGACGACAGGGGGACGATCTTGGCGCCGCGTTGCGGCCCTCCATCGCAGTTTTGCGTAGCAGCGGCAGGAGCTCGCGGACCAGCAGGTACGGGGCGCGGAAGTTGACATTGTGCACGAGGCCGACAGTCTTCATCGGCAGCTCGGCGATGGTGCCGGACGCTCCGACGCCGGCGTTGAGAACGAGCAGGTAGAGGCACCCGAACTCGCCGGTGTGAGCGGCGACGAGACGGTGGAAGCCGTCTTCGATGGCCAGTTGGCGGCGACGGGGTGGACCTGGGCGTCGAGCGCCGGTGAAGTGCAGCATTGCGACGTCACAACTATTGCGCGGTATCGGCACTTGGGTTCGGTCCGCCGCGCCGACCGGAAGCGATAAACACCGCCGCGAGGCCGACGACATCGACGCTGGCGATGACTGTGCCCTCCCATCCATGACCAGCGAGAATCACAACAGTTGACACAGCGATTAGTGCGGCAGTCACCAAGAGTGCGGCAACAAGCCCTGCCCACGACAGAAGGAGCTCCTGACGGTCGCACATCATGACGTGCCGTTCCTGCGGCGGCACATGCGGATCAAGGTGGGGCGGTGTCGGCTTGGTGAGAGCAGGTGCCACAGGATCTTGGGGTAACTGGCCTGCGACATCCTGGCTAGTGGTCACGGTGGTCCACCTCCGTTGGCGGCGATTCGATGTGGACGCCGACCAGCAGTTCATTAATCTCGTGCAGGCAGAGGCGATTCATGTTCACGACAAGCAGCGCGCTCTCATACGAAGAAGGGTCGCTGCGAAACCGGCTAATGGCCTCGTCTACCTCTGACGTAGCAGAGGCCGTGCAACGCGCGAGTATCAGGCTGATCTGTCGGGCGGTCTCGACGCCAACGGCCTTAGTCGGAACTTGAATGCCGCGACCAGCCAGGCTTGCGACTTCAAACAGGAACTTCCGTCGGCTCTCATCTAGCTGGTCTGGTAGCTCCATGCGGTTCAGGGTTCGCAACCGGCCGCTGAGGCTGGGTATGTGCACAAGCCACCCAGCCGACTTGTCGTGCACATACTCGGATTTGAACTCCGTCTGCTGAAAGCTCCACCGAGTCCGACTCTGGGTTGTCCAGATAGCGGGATCCGGCGTGGAGTCTCGAGAGTCCTGGAGGTACTTTCGGTACGCGCGCCTAAGCTGATCCCATCGATCGCGTGAGCGAAGAGAGTCGGATAGTACTCCGTGGACGTTATCCGTCGTCTCCAGAAAAGAGATCAGGACATCCCAGTTTCCGCCTTCTAGTTCTTGCCAGCCGCCTGTTTGGCGGCGGATATGGCTGAGGGACTCGTAGACTCGGTGCAGTAGGTCTGCCGTCGGCGCGTCCCCAGAGTCCAGCAGACGGTTCAGCGCCACGTTGACGGACGAGACATTGATGTCAGCGTCAACCGACTGAGCCGCTTCGCGAAGCGGCACTGAACTCCCGGGCTCTGCGCCATGATGCTGCGGTAAGCCAGCTCTGAAAGTCAGCGTTCCCGCACGTTGCCGCAAATGCGCGACCGACCGGGTGCGCTTGATATGGAACCGGCTGCCAGACAGATCCATGATTGCACCAGCGCCGTCCAGGAACGCGCGCGTCCGCCAGCCCATGCGTCGTCCCTCCCGTTCGTGGCGAGACCTCTACTCTAGGCGGCTTGACGTTCGTCGCCAACCGCCGAGGCGTTTGCACTGGTTGCCCGGCGCCGTGTGGAATCCCTGGTTCGCTTCCGTGCGAGCCGACGAGCATCCTGGACAAAGCCGCTCGTCGAAATCGAATACCGACGCCGAATATGCGGGCTGCTCGAGCCGCTTGGTCCCGAACCCATGCGCCGTCCGCGCGGTTAGTGAGGCCCAACTAAACAGCCCATTTCGCGCCGCTCGGCTCGCTGCTCTCAATTTGCTCCCATCGAACTGGCGTTTTTGCGAATTTTCTTCACCTCCGCCTTCTCTGTGTCTGCTGACAACCGCGATCTACCAGTCGGGCTTGTGTCCGGCTGGACCATAAGCTGGGGCGCCGTCACGGATCGCATTAGGCAGTCGGCTCGTGTGCATGGCGATTGGAAGGTGGTCCGGCATGATTGCTTCATGGTTTCGCGTGATGCTTCGCTGAATCCCACCCAGCTTGGGGTGCTTGCTTGGGTGCGGGACGGCTGTCCGAGTGGTGTTTACGAGGGTTGGTCGCATCGGGTCACGGCTCGTGCGCTCCAGCATCGCGGTCTGATTCATGTACAGGGCCATGGCCCTTCGTGGGTGGCTACCATCGAGCCAGCCGGTGTCTACTATCTCGAACACGGCACCTACCAACGGGACGCTGAACCTTCGAACAAGCGCACAGTGCAAGTCCGACCCACTGCGAAGGCAAAGCCTTCGCGCGATGAGGTTGCTGCAGGGAAGGGATCGGCGTCTACGCGTCCGAGAACGATGCGGCTTAAGCCGGGTGTGACGGAGCGCTTCGTCGGCGAACTCGCGGACGCCGGCACTGCAGGCGTGGCGATCCCGACGGAGAAGATCGGGCTACTCCGACGCCGAGTGCACGACGCCGAACGTGATGGTCGCGTACCGGAAGGGAAACGGATCGCATTTCGTCCCGATGTCGATGGCGAAACTCGTGGCGGTCGAGCCTGGCTGGAGCGTGTGCCCGATTGGCATCGGCTCGCACTGCGCACCCGAGATTCCAAGGCTGCCGAATGTTCGGGTGCTGCGCAGCAGCTTGATGACAGCGAGGCCTTCCAGGTCGATGGCGCGCCGCGCCAACGGGCGCTACGGCTGGTGGATGCGCTCGTACGCGGCGGGGAGTCCGAAGGGATCTCGGTCAAGGCGGAGCTCGGAGCACGCGTGGGCCGCGAACGATCGCGGCATGACCTCCACCACGACGTGCTGGTGTTTGCCATCAAACCTGACGAGGTCCGGCTTTGGTTCGAGCAGGGCACAATACAGGTGCGGCACGAACCGACAGCGCGAGAGCTTAAGCGTGCTCGCCTCGGTTACCTCTTCCCGGATTTCGACGATGTCCCAGACGAGAACTTGACGATCACGCTGGAGGGGCGGTTCGGGACGCTCTGGGCGGATTCATGGCGCGACACCGAGCAGCAGCGACTGGAACAGGTGCTCCCGCGCATCGTGGAAGAGATCCTCTTTCGGCTGGCGGCGAGCGTCGCCGCTCGGGCGGAAACACAACGTCGGGAGGAAGCGCGGTTGTTGGAGCTGGAGCGACGGCGCCACGAATGGGACAAGGCTAGGGAACGAGCCGGTGAGGCATACCGTGACCGCTTCCTCCTGAATGAGATGCTCGACCAGGCTCAAGCGTGGCGGCGTGCGTCCGAGCTGCGGAAGTACGCGGACGCCATCCGTCTGGAGGCGAAGGACCTCGACAGCGCGCAGTGCCTACTGGCTCTCGAATGGGCCGACGCGATCGACGCGCAGGCCGAGCGGATCAATCCGCTGCCCGCCCGCGCGGTCGCCCCGACCCCACCCGAACCGTCGAACGAAGACTTGAAGCCGTTCATGGGTCGGCACGGCACGTGGCGGCCGTGACCGTCACCAGCGTCCCCACCGCCGCGGTGCACGTTCGTAACGTACTGGGATCTCTGACGGTTTCAGGGGCCGGTCGACGACCGGCCGGAGATTCTGCGGCGTGATCCGCTCGTCAACGTGCGCCCGCTCGATGACGTCGGCGACAAACGAGTGGCTGTGAGACTTGAGTTCGTCGATGACCCGGGCAAGGAGTTCATCGAGCCGCCGCACCTCCGCTTCGGCCGCTTCGAGACGTTCCTGCAACGAGACCGCCCGGTGCCCGCACCACGCGCGGAGCATCTCGTGAACTGGACGTCCATGCTCCAAGTACCAGGAGTACTCCCACTCCGGTGATGTCGTCGTCGGCCGATTGTCGTACGTGGTCGTGTTCCGGCCACGCTTGCTGCGTTCCCGGTACTCCTTCTCATCCTTGATGACATGATCGAGGACGGGCAACGGGTTGATACGGCATGCGTATTCGGCGATCCGTAGAGTGCCCTCCGGTGAGATCACCGTCTTGCCATCTTCGGAGAACCAGTCCACGTTCTCCAGGACGTCCGCAACAGGTATACCGATGAGCTTTCCGAGCTCATCGTGGTCAGTGACGCGCGTCGTCCAAATCTTCATATCCCACGACAGCTCGGCGACGCTGTCCGGGATGAGGAGCAAGAAGACGTGCTCCACTGCAGCCTCTTCATGGTCGTCCATCGCCTGCTCGCAGAACCGCTCCCAGAGCGCCATATGCGTGTCGAACTCGTGCACGTTCGCCCATGGCCCACGGAGCCTGCTAGCAGGGATGTTCTCGACGGTTCCTGTCTTGTCGCCGTCCAGGAACTCGATGTCGTAGCGCACTGACTTCTTGCGCTGGTCTATGCCGACGATTCGGACGCGTTCGGACGGCGCGAAGTCGCGCTGACGGTAGATCTGCTCGTCTCCGACGTCCATGGCTCTCTCCCGTGACTCGAGGCCCGCATCGGATCTTAGACTCGGCTGACCGTGCACGAGATTGTCCGATGACGCTGGAGCTTACTGGGCTTAGGTGAGCGTTTGCATCGGCGATCACGTGGGCTCGGTCGCCGCCGGATGTCGGAGCACTTCACGAACTAGCGGGCTCTCCGTTGCGGCTGCAGCAGCAATGTCGGTGCCTACTGTCACAATCTCTTCATGACCGAACTCGCCTACATGGTCCGGGAAGACTGGGGTCAGAACGGTACCGCGATGGCACCGAGTAGCGCGCGCATTCGTGACTGGCTCGGCGCGCAGCCATCTCTCTTCGCCGTCGCGGACGTGAAGAAGTTCAACGATAACGATGGCAGCGCCGACGTTGAGGTGGCCAGGTACCTCGCTCAGGGGAACGTCAACCACCACGTCGGAAACATCAGGGAACTCCGAGGCCTGGCAGGCGATCGAGTTGCGGACGTCGCGGTTGTCGTGCTGCATCCGTACGAGGAGCGCGACTGTGAGGCGCTTCGCGAGGTCATCGTCGCTGGGACGCTGGGCCGTGTGTTCGTCCTGATTTGGTCACCCGGGGACATCATTCGGACCTGGCTGGATGCGCAGGGCGCGGTTGACCTGCACACCGGAGCCGCGTTACCTGCTCCTGATCCGCTGCAGGTAGCTGCTGCCGACCTGATGGTCAACGAGGAGTACAACGGGCTCGGCTCGGGGCGAGGGAAGGATGCCGTAGTCCAACTGCTGCGTGCGTTCACACGCTCCGGTTACCGTCTTGATGAGAGCGACTGGCTACGGGCCTACTTCGCTGCGGGCGGCAGCTTTCGGCACGCTGAGACCATCTCCAAGTTCATCCGCGAGATGACATCCGGCATCAAGCATCGCGTTAAGCCTCGGTTCCGCGACGAGATCGTCGATATACTGCGCGAAGAGGTCGCGGCCAAATAACTGCCCTGCCCACCACGGGACGACTTGTTGAGGCGAAGTTTGGCCCGGGCTGCGCCAGGCATATCCGATTTGGCAGCGCTGCGAGCTCCATTTAAGCGAACAACCTCGCTAATTGAATGTCCGATCCTGGGCTGGCTCAATGATGTCCTTGCGCGCAGACAACTACTGACGCGGGCGGAGCTCGCCTCGTCAGCGAACGATCGGTTGCATGATCGTCACATCCCTGGCTCACCGCACAGTCGATCGACGAAGATATTGGCGCAAGCACCAGTATGAATCCGAGATGTCTGACCGATGATCGCGTCGGTGTACTTTGGTCCTGACTAGAATCATGCGGGTGCGAGTCAAGTCATGGTGCCGTCACTGTGACGTGCCTGCGGAACTCACACCTGCACGCCTGCCGCCCGAGGCCACTGGTGCCGCACAAACCCGACGAAGCGCTGGATCGTCTAGCTGACCTGCCCTGGTGGATCCAAAGACTTACGAGCAGCTCCGCCGGGCGCCCGCCGAGGCAGATGGCTAACGAATCTTGAGGTCATTTCTCGGTGTAGAGCCGACGCGCGCTCGGCGTGTCGGGACCATATACACGGCAATCAGACAGACCCTTCTGCCATGGTCCCGGCTGCAGGCGGCGAGGGATTGAGTGGATACGGTGAAGCTCGGAAGATCGAGTCAGGCCGTGTGTACTCGTCGACGAATGTCCAGCCTGTCTTAATCTGCACTCGCGGATCCAGCGGGGGCAGGTCATCGAGTGGGTCGTACATGATGTCAAGGCGGCTTCGCTCCGGAAGGTGCCAGCTGGAAGTCGCAATAACAGAGTCTAAGATCCGACCGATGACTTCTGAAATCTCATCAGGATCGTCAACGGCCGCAAATGTTGCTCTGACCGTCACCTCGTCTGGTATTAGAAGGTGGACCAGTAGCTCCCGGGCACGCTCGTTCATGCAGTAATCGCGCCAGAGTTCATCGACGTGGGTGTAGCGCCCCATCTGGTTCAGAGTGACATGCCACAGCACTCCGGGCTGTCCCGAGAGACGTTGTCCCGGCGCTACCGAATCGGCCCAAGGGCGCACGCTGTACCGAAGGCGGAAGTGAGTGTCGTACTGGCTCTGCGCGTGCTTGATCAATCGCTCGGCGTCCGGATGGTTGCCGCGAAGCCAGTCGTTAACGACCGGATCGGACGGGTCGACAGTATCCGGGTCGCGAAGGTGATTGTAGGAGCTGAACGCCCGGAAAGCGCCACCTTCAAGGTCTCGAAGAGTCTGCTCCAATCGCCCTATATCGTCCTGGTGAGGGCGGCGAAGATGACCAATGCGATGACGGATCTTGAGTAGTTCGGCGCGGCGGCCGCTCCAGACGTTCTGCTCAAGGAGCGTCGGACCGAAGAGGTCCCAGTTCTCCTCGATCAGCTCGAACAGCTTGCCAGCGTCAAGATATGCAAGTGGATCCTCCCAGTCTGGGGACGCCATGTACGGATGACGGCGGTCCTGCTTAAGACGTTTCTGGGTCCCAGCATCAAGGTTGCCTTCCCACTCTGCACCATCCCGAGCACGAAGCTCGACGTAAACCAACTGCCGTAACCATGTCTCGAGCTGCCACCACCGGGAATACAGCGCGAGCATCGCCGGCGGCATCAGCGCCCTCTCGACCGCGGCAGTGATGGCTGCATCGACGTCGGCAAGCGCATAGTTGAGCCGGCTCACAGCGGCCCGTCAAGCTGATAGGAAACGTGCACGTACATAGGTTACGACCCGTGACGCCGTTTCCAAGCAGGTGGATGATCGCTGACGGCATTCCGGAGACTGCGCAGGCGGTGCGCTCGGGGCATCACATTGATGATCGGGTCGCGGAGATCTACAGCCATGTTGCGCCCGAGGTGGAAGGGCGACTGTTGCGCTCGCTCGAACGGCGTTGGAGGCAGGCTGTGCGATCGGTATCGCGCGGCGGTGGGCAGACGCGAACGCCCTGGTGGCAGATCGCTTGATTTGTCGTCGAGCGCACACCACTGCGTCGCACTGCGGTGCACGCACCCAAACTGGCAGTTCGGTTCGGGTTTACGGGGTTCGTTCAGCAAGATCGAGTCCTCCAGGAACAGCCCACCTAGCGACCAGAGATGATCACCGAAGATCAATACCGCGCACACAAAGACCCTCTGATCTGCGACGGCGTCGTGATCAGAGGGTTTTGCTCGGAGTGGGCCTAATGGGAGCTACTGGGGCAGCCGCAAGGCAGACTCCGGTCCGGTAGCGGCCAGTGGGTGAGCACTAACGTGTCAGCATGCGAACCGCTCCGTGCTCGTCTCAGGACCCGAGATGACGGTTCGCGCAGTGGTCGAGTATAGGCGCTGACCTGCGGGATCAAGGGCATTCGAAGGTGATGCGTTGCCCCTGAGAGGGCTCGAATCCACACAATTGGGGACGATGCTCGGTGAGGTCATGGTCGAGGTAGCGATCGTCGGCTACGCCGAGCTCGCGCAGTCAATGGCGCTTGGGCGGTCCGGTCTTGTTCGTCGGCGACGGCGCGGGGGTACTCGATTAAGGCCCCGGACATCACCGAGTGCGCATCGGATAAGCACGCCTCGGTGAGACACTTTGCGTACAGCCCATCTAAGACGCTATCGCCCGTGGTAGCGGCCAACCGCGCTGGGCCGAGTCGGTGTCCGTTTTGGGTTCCCTTTTCGTTCAGGGCGTTGCTTCGAGGTATCGGGTGAGCATGGCGACCAGCTGCTCCGGCATGCTGGGCCAAGCGCGAGTGGAAGGGCATCAACCGTGACCGACGAGCGAGACCTGATTGAGTATGAGGCCCCACGGATCCTCGGCGAGATCTTCCCCTCCCGGATGACCGCCGGCTCGGACCAGCGTAAGTGCTCGGAGTGCGGGACGGTCTTGCCAGCTGACCAGCTGACCGTCATCAAGCACCGGCACGCCGGCCAGCCGAAGGGACATCTGCGCATCTACTGCCCCGAGCATCTCGCCACGGCAAAGGAGTGGACCGAGGGCGGCTCGACGGGTCGAAGCGGCAAACTGGGGCCGATCTGCCCCAACTGCTTCACGGCCGTCCCTCTCGGTACCGGAGTTTGCGACATGTGCGGCTAGAAAGGTCGCTCGCGCCTGAGGGGTCACGTGATCGAGACAAGGTACGACTTCCAGACTGATACGCCTGCAGGCAGGGACCCCGACAGCTATAGCGACACGCTGCACCGCTACCACCGGGCCCTCTGGAGCAAGGAGCTTCCGGACGGGACACGCTTCGACCTCGAGGACGGCAGGCCGGAGAACTACCTCGTCCACAGCTCGCACCGGGGCAGTTCTGGCTCAGCAGTGACGCCGTCGTCCCCTCGTTCCCTCACAAGGCGGCGGCCATTGTCGCAATGCTCGATGAAGGCGAACACGAGGCGTTCTGGAACCTCGGCTACACGATCGGAGGCATGATGATCTGGCCCGGCAACAGGATCGACAACAAACAGACCATCAACGCCGCTCGCGGTTTCCACCCTCGGATCGCCGATCGCTTCGATCTGACGGTCGAGTGCATCCGCCGTCACTTCGCACGCGAGAGGAGCCCGCTCAGCGACGTCCTCGCGAGGTACGATGACTTCTTCGCTCTGTTCGCGACGTTCGGTGGGTTCATCGATTTCTTCCTTCTCCAGGATCTGCTCGATGGAGAGCGGGTTCGCTTCGCGATACCGTTCAACAACTTCGCCATGCCTTCAGTGCCACAGGATTTGGCGACCTATCGCCGCTACATGGAACTCAGCATGGAGTTCATCCGCGCGCGGAACGCCCGCATTGCGGCCTACGCGCAAACAAACTGAGAGGGCAGCCCCTGGCCATGGGGGCCAGGACCTGATGTTCGCGAGACGGCCTGTGCGGGCTCAACCGTGCGCCGCGAACGCCCGTGCAGCTGCCAGCACCTCGGCCGGGTCTCCCTCCCGGAGGGAGATCCAGCGGGGCTCTGTTCGTCGAGCTCATGGTTCATACCCTTGAACCACACCTGGATCACCGCGTGAGAGTCCAGCGGTTCGAGGATGTCGAGGATCTCGGACGCCGTCCGCAGTCGGTAGAGGGACCACCGCCTTGGAGCAACTTGCGCAGTCGCCCAAGCCTGTACCTCGGCGCTGCCTTCTCGCGCCGCGATGACGGCGACCAACCAGTCGCCGAGAGCAGCTCGGAGGCGCGTGACCACGCGAATCTCGTTGTGGTCAGTCATCGCTCTCCTCCCCCGGCGAGAGTCTCGCCGAGGTGTGTCGGAACCTCGAACAACTCCACCAAGAGCGGCACCAGGCTCTGGATCGCCGCCAGCTCCTGCTCTTCGGTCAGGTCACAAGAACCCCGAGTAGCACTATGCGGCCAGAACCGTATGCACAGTGCCAGCCACCGGATCCGAGCCGGTCACTCCGATCTCGAAAACACCGCCGGTCAGAAGCGTGCCCGCAATGATCACCGCAGGATCACCAGGAACCGGCGACTGAGCGGCTCGCGGTCAATGACTACCGCCAGCAGCGGCACCATCACGACCTGCGTGTTGACCAACACGGCGGACAAGCCCACACCGACCTGATAGATCGCCTGCGTCCACAACAGGGCCTCGGCGGCGAACAGGGCGCCGGCTAGATTCCTCGTCCTACCCCGCCGCTGGGTCGTCGAGAGAACCTTCGGATGGATCACCAAACACCGCCGCTGCGTCCGCGACTACGAAACCCTGCCCGAACACCACGAAGCCGTGATCCACATCGCCATGATCATGACCATGTCCCGCAGACTCGCCCGCACCGGCAACCAGTGAACTCGGTTTCCAGACGTGCTCTTAGCGAATGGCGTGAATCCGTGACCGCACCTCGTCCCAGTCAACGGGTGGTGTCAGGTGGCTCCATGACAGCCGGAGGGCACCTTGGATCTGCTCGTCAGGTAGCTGCATTGCTTTGAGGACGTGGCTGGGCTCGTATCGCTGTGACGTGCAGGCTGAGCCGTTGGAGATCGCGAGTAGCCCTTTGAGCGCGAGCATGACGGCTTCGGAGTCGAGGTCGGGGATGGATACATTGATGGCGTGGGGGACGGTGCGGTCGGCGTCGCCATGGATGGTTGCGTTCAGCGACTCCAATGTTGCGAGTACGTCTCGCTTGAACAGCGTGCAAGCTTCTGCTCGATCTGTGTTCTCGTCGTTGGCAAGCTGTGCTGCGGTACCGAGTCCGGCGATGAGCGCCACTGGCAGTGTGCCGGGGCGGAGTCCTCGTTCTTGGCCTCCGCCGTAGAGGAGAGGAGTTAGAGGGGGGCGTTTGTAGCCGCGGCGGCGGGTGAGAAGGGCGCCGATGCCTTTGGGTCCGTAGATCTTGTGGCCCGAGATGCTGGCCAAGTCGATTCGTGGGCTTTGCAGGGGGGCGATGTCCTTGCCGAATCCTTGCGCAGCGTCCACGTGGAGGTAGGCATCGTGATCGGCGAGGATGGCTGCGATTTCCTCGATGGGCTGGCGGATGCCGGTCTCGTTGTTGACCTGCATGATCGATACAGCCAGCGTGTCGGGGCGGAGGGCCGCTTGGATGGCGTCCGGGTCGACCCATCCGCCCTGGGTCGGCGGTACGAGTGTGACATCGAAGCCGCGTTCGCTGAGTGTCTCCAGAGGTTCGAGGACCGCCTTGTGTTCGATCTGGGTGCTAATGATGTGGCGGCGGTTGATCTTCTCGCCGTGCGGGGCGAGGCCCAGGAGCGCTAGATTGTTGCTCTCTGTCGCGCCACTGGTGAAGACGATTTCGTCGGGGGTCGATGCGACGATGCTGGCGACTTGCTCGCGGGCGCGGATCACGCGGTCCTTCGCTTGTTGTCCGTAGTCGTGGGTTCGGCTGCCGGCGTTGCCGAATTCCTGGGCGAAGTAGTGGTGGACCTCGGTCAGCACGCGTTCGTCGAGTGGGGCAGTGGCGTTGCAGTCCAGGTAGACCGCACGGCGGGTGCCACTGGGCTGGCGGTCGGCGGTCAGGCGTGTCGACTGGGTTGGTGCGGTCATGCCACGGTAGTGTACGCGTTGTAGGGTTGGCCCGTACGGACCCGCTAGCAGGCGTGTACGTTAAATTTTTCCATACGTACGCTTAAATGCTTGACATGTCGCCGGAGGGGAGGGAAGACGTCAGCATGACGACCACACAGGTGCAAGAGTCGACCTCAGATGCCGCGCCGGCGGCGCGTCGAGCTCCGGCTTATGAGTACTCCTTCCCGGCGATTCGAGGCGTCCAGGCGCGGCGCGAGTTCTACGTGACGATGTTCCCGCTGCGCCTGATACCCAGGTTGTTCCTGTTCGATGAGGAAGAGCTACAGCCGACGCTGCGCGCACAGCGCACCCTGAATCGGGCACGGGTCCCCGAGATCGCCCGCTACATCCTGGACAACCCGGATGGCTACGTGTTCTCTGCGCTTACCGCTTCGGTGGACGCCGAGATCCACTTCGAGGCGCTCGCAACTGAGGGACCAGAGGGTCGCATCGGGCTGCTCACGATCCCGATGTCCGCACGGTTCGTGATCAACGATGGCCAGCATCGGCGAGCGGCAATCGAGCAAGCACTGCGGGAGAACCCTGAGATCGGAGACGAGAGCATCCCGGTGGTGCTGTTCCTCGACGTGGGGTTGGAGCGTTGCCAGCAGATGTTCACCGACCTCAATCGGTATGCGATCCGTCCAGCCCGATCTCTGACGATCCTGTACGACCAGCGGGAAGACGCTGCGCAGATCGCGCGGTTGGTTGTCTATCGATCGCCGCGGTGGCAGAACCTCGTTGAGATGGAGAAGAGTAACCTATCACCGCGGTCGCGGAAACTCTTCACGCTGTCGGCGCTATATACGGCGACCAAGACATTGCTGGAAGGGCTCGATGGGTTGGAGTCCGAAGAAGCGGCTGACATCGCCATCGCGTACTGGAATGCGGTCTTCGATCTGTTTCCCGAGTGGCAGCAGGTGTATGACCGGAAGGTGACCGCCGGCGACATACGGCGGGACTTCCTGCACAGCCACGGCATCGTCCTGCATGCACTCGGCCGGACTGGTAATACCCTCCTTCGAGAGAGCCGCAAACCGCGGGACTGGTTGAAGTCCCTGGCTGGCTTGAAGGAGATCGACTGGTCGCGATCGAACACCGCTCTGTGGGAAGGTCGCGCCCTGATTGGCGGCCGTGTATCGAAGTCCAGCACAAATGTGGTGTTGACGACGAACGTCATTCGGCACGCGCTTGGGATGTCCCTCGGGCCCGAAGAGCAACGAATCGAAGACGCGTACATGCGAGGAGACACATGACAGCCACCAAGCCCGCGAGAAACTCGGCGTTCGCCGAGGACGGCTTCGCCGCCACACTGGATCGCCTCACGCGGGAGGTCCAGGAGCTCTATCTGGCCGACAAGATTCCCTGGGTCGTCGGCTACAGCGGCGGCAAGGACTCGACCGCCACGCTGCAACTTGTGTGGATGGCGCTACAGGGCCTCGATGAAGAGCAGCTGATCAAACCGGTTCATGTGATTTCCACCGACACACTCGTCGAGAATCCCGTTGTCGCCGCCTGGGTCACGCACTCGCTTGAAGAACTTGGCAAGACAGCTCACGAACAGAAGCTACCGATTAAGCCCCATCGCCTCACACCGAAGGTGTCAGACACCTTCTGGGTCAACCTCATCGGACGTGGCTATCCGGCACCCCGTCCGAAGTTCCGGTGGTGCACCGAGCGGTTGAAGATCAAGCCATCGAACCACTTCATTCGTCGTGTCGTGCGCAAGCACGGCGAAGCCATCTTGGTGCTGGGCACGCGCAAGGCCGAGAGTTCTGGTCGCTCCCGCCGCATGTCGTCCTTGGAAGGTAAGCGGGTGCGCGACCGGCTGAGTCCGAACGCCAGCCTGCCCAACTCACTGGTCTACTCACCCATCGAGGACTGGACCAACGACGATGTCTGGTTGTTCCTGATGCAACGTCCCAACCCGTGGGGTTACTCCAACAAGGAACTGCTCACGATGTATCAGGGCGCTTCGTCCGACGGTGAATGCCCGCTAGTGGTAGACACCAGTACGCCCAGCTGCGGGGACAGCCGATTCGGCTGCTGGGTCTGCACGCTCGTCGAGAAGGATAAGTCGATGTCGGCGATGATCCAGAACGACGAGGAGAAGGAATGGATGCTGCCACTGCTGGAGTTGCGCAACGAGCTCGACAACTTCCGTGACAAGGAGCAGCGCGACTTCCGCCGAATGAACGGCACCGTGCAGCTATTCCACGACGAACCGATCCATGGCCCCTATAAGCAGCAATGGCGTGAGCGCTGGTTGACCAAGCTCCTTGAAGCGCAACAGTGGATCCGCGAGAACGGCCCCACCAACGTGGGTCGGATTGACCTCATCACTCTTGAGGAGTTGGAAGAAATCCGGCGCATCTGGGTCGTGGAGAAGCACGAGTTCGAGGATAATCTGCCGGGGATCTATGAGCGTGCATTGGGCGAGCCCTATCCTGGTAAGCCGATAGACAACCACCTGCCGTTGGGTGCGCAAGACGTAGAACTCCTGCGGGAGCTAGCGGGTGGCGACACGCTCCACTTTGAACTCGTCCGCGAACTGCTCGACGTTGAACAGCGCCACCGCGCCATGACACGCCGCGCTGGGCTGTTCGACGCACTTGAGCGCTCACTCCGTCGCGGCTTCTACACCGATGCCGACGACGCCGCCGCTCGTGTTCGCTCTCGCCAAGAAGCCCCCAGCAAGCTCGCGCGTGAGCTGGAAATGGATCTGGACCTTGAATACGCGCGCGCTACAACCACTGAGGGCGAAGACACCACATGATTCTTGACGAACTAGTTCTCCACAACGTTGGCGTCTTCGGCGGACGCCACGCTTTCGCTCTCACTCCACCCGACCGGAGCAAACCCGTTGTGCTTGTCGGAGCGCTCAACGGCGCCGGCAAGACCACATTCATGGACGCGCTCCACCTAGCACTGTTCGGACCCCTGGCCCGAACAGCCGCTCGCCGCAACAGCAGCTACCAGGCTTACCTGCGACGGCTCATCCACCAGGGCGCTCCGCCCAGCGAAGGTGCTGCCGTGGAGTTGGCATTCCACGTCTACCAGGAAGGCACTCAGCGCAACTACCGGATCGTACGCTCCTGGAGAGAGTCCCGATCATCTGTGCGCGAGCAACTTGACGTCATCGTTGACGGTGCCCGGGACAGCTCGTTGTCTGACCGGTGGGGCGAGCGCGTCGAAGCCTTTATTCCTCGCGGTGTAGCCGAGCTGTTCTTCTTCGACGGGGAGAAGATCGAAACACTCGCCGAGCTAGACAATGCCAGAGACACGCTGCGCGCAGCCATCGGATCGCTTCTCGGGCTTGACCTGGTCGACCGGCTGTCTACCGACCTCACGGTCTTGGAACGCAACCACCGCGCCAACCAAGCCCCACCGGCAGTTCAGAAGCTGCTGGACGGCGCGAAGCGCCGTGTGGACGAGGCTCGTAGCACCGAAACCCAAGCGAAACAGCAGGCCGCTGCCGCGCGCACCCAAGCGGACCGGGCCGAACACAAGCTCCAGACGGTCGAGGATCAATACCGACTCGAAGGCGGCCAGCTACTCGAACAACGCAACGAATTGGAAACCAGGCGGCAGCACCTGGCCAAGACACTTGACGAAACCAACAACCAGCTCATCGACATCGCATCAGGGGAGGCACCACTGCTCCTCGTCCGCGATCAGCTCGCCAAAGTCTCCGAGCACGCGACTCACGAGATCGCCGCACAGCGACATCAACTTGTGGCCGACGTCCTTGACGAGCGTGATGCCCAGATAGTCGCTACGCTGCGCGATCGTCGTGTCAAGAAGCAAACGGTCGACGACCTCGAACAGTTTCTTGCCAACGAACGCGAACAACGCGCCACAGCTAGCCACGTCGAGCAAATCACCGAGCTCGACGCCGACGCAGCCGCCGAACTCCGACGGCTGCTAGAGCACGAGCTGGACAACACGGCCAACCACATCGCTCGCACAATCGACGAACGCGCCGCACGCATCAATGAACTAGAGGACGTCACCCGCACCCTGGCAGCAGTCCCGAACGAGCGAGCGCTGGAAGATCTCCGGGACGCCCGCGATGCCGCCATCACCGAACTCACCGATGCAAGGATGAACGCCGAGCGGGCCGAGGCTGCGGTCGCTGATGCGGAACGAAGCACCGCCGAAGCGCAGCGGCGAGTCCACAACCTGCTCGAGAAGGCAGCTGAAGAAATCGCGGAGTATGACGACACCAACCGCATCATCGATCACGCTGAACGTGTCCGGGGCACCCTCAGCGCACTGCGCACGGAGGCTACCCGGCGCAACCTCAGCCGCATCCAGGGTCTCGTCACCGAGTCGCTTGGGCGACTTCTACGCAAGGACCGACTAATCACCGACCTACAGATCGACCCCGAGACGTTTGACGTCTCCCTGCACGGCCGAACTGGTGACACGATCCTTCCGCAACAGCTATCGGCCGGTGAACGGCAACTGCTGGCGGTGTCACTGCTCTGGGGCCTTGGCCAAGCGTCTGGGAAACCGTTGCCGGTGGTGATCGACACCCCGCTCGGCCGGCTTGATAGCGCCCATCGGCGACACCTCATCAGCCGATACTTCCCGCAAGCAAGCCATCAAGTGATCTTGCTGTCTACTGACCAAGAAATCGACCGCAACGCCTGGGAAGCCCTTCACCAGTACGTCGGCCACGCCTATTGCCTCGAATACGATGCCGACAGCGGCAGCACCACAGCTGAGGCCGGCTACTTTTGGCCCGCACCTACCACTCGGAACTAGGACATCAGCCATGGCGCTCGAGACCATCCGACTCAGCCAACAAGCCCGCGACCAACTCGTCACCCTCAAGCGACGCACCGGAATCGCCCACTGGAACGTGCTCTGCCGATGGGCGTTCTGCCGTTCACTCGCCGAACCTGCACCGCCGCCCGCCGCGAGGATCCCTACCGACAGCACGGTCGAAATGACCTGGCGCACGTTCGCCGGCGAGCATCGACACGTGTACTGGGCGCTGCTTCGGCATCGATGCCACGCCGACGGCCTCTCGCTGGACGACACCACGCTTGCTCAGCAGTTCCGTCTGCACCTCCATCGCGGCATCGGCTACCTTGCCGGCGACACGAATCTCCGCGACATCACCGACCTCGTCGCCACCACCATGGAACAGGGCGACGCCGACGCCGCGTGATCTCCCCGATACCGCGGCATCGGACAGCTCTGAGCCGCGCAGCGCTCTCGCGACCTATCGCGACCGTCCTCAACGACGGTCTGCTCACCTCGGAAAACACACTGTTCGACTACGGTTGTGGTCGCGGCGACGACCTCCTCCGGCTCGAGGCCCTGGGCATCACCTGCGCCGGCTGGGATCCGACTCACCGTCCGGACGAAGAACCGGCCGCCTCCGACGTAGTAAACCTCGGCTACGTCCTGAACGTCATTGAGAACGCCAGCGAACGCGTCGAGGCCCTCCGCCGAGCGTGGCATGTCACGCGCGAACTCCTTGTCGTGTCCGCCCGGCTCACGTGGGACGCTCGCGGACTACGAGGACGGCCCCGTGGTGACGGCATAATAACGAGTACCGGCACCTTCCAGAAGTTCTATACCCAGGATGAACTACGCACCTGGATCGAAGCCACCATCGACGGGGCCACGGTCCCCGCTGCCCCCGGCATCATCTACGTATTCCGAGACCCTGCCCACGCACACGAACTACTCGCCAACCGCGTACGGCGAAGCATCGCACCTCCCGAGCCATGGATCTGCGAACGGCTTTACGAGCAGCATCACCACACACTCGAGCCTCTCGTCGACTTCCTCACGAATCGCGGACGCCTGCCACGAGGCACCGAACTACCTTCAGCCGAATCGTTGCGGCGCAAGTTCGGCAGCCTTGCCCGCGCGTTCAGCATCATCTCCACCGTCACTGGCACCGAACACTGGGAACGTCTCCGTAAACGGCACGCTGCAGATGTGCTCGGCTACCTCGCACTCGCTCGCTTTGATGGCCGCCCCCGGTTCAGCCACCTCCCCGAGTCCCTCCGGTACGACGTACGCGAGTTCTTCCGCTCGTACAAGGCAGGCTGCGCCGCTGCTGACAAGCTCCTGCTCTCCGCTGGCGACGCCGACACCGTCGACCTCGCCACCTGCACCAGCCCCGCCGGCAAGCAAACCCCAAGCGCCCTGTACGTACACACTGACGCTCTCCAACACTTGCCGCCAGTGCTGCGCGTTCTCGACGGGTGCGCGCGAACACTGGTCGGAACCGTGCCCAACACTGACGTCATCAAGCTGCATCGGGACAAACCAATCGTCTCCTACCTCAGCTATCCCGGCTTCGGCGACCGCCCACACCCCACCCTCGCCACCGCGCTCACGGTCAACCTCCGCACGCGGCAAGCCGACCTCCGCGACTATCGCCACTCGCCCAACCCGCCGATACTCCACCGAACCGAAGAGTTTCTCGCCCCCGACGACCCCCGCCGCGACCGGCTTTCCGCTATCACCGATCGAGAGGTCCGTGCCGGTCTATACGAGCACCCGGAACTCATCGGCACCTTGGAGGGATGGCGTTCCGTGTGCGAATCGCGCCGTCGTTCCTAGGCTGGAGGAGGAAGTCATCAGCGCTGCAACGTGCGGTCGCACGCCGTGCGCCCCGCGAAGTTCCTGATGCGTCGAGGTTTTCAGGGGTTTGACGCGTGTTGAGGCTCAGGCCCAGCTTGCGCCGCCGAGCAGTTCATCGACGGATGCCGCACGCGCGCCCCCGGAATCGCTGAGCGCCTCTGAGACCATATCGACCACTACGAGTGCCGCTGGTTGATGTCGGACGTTGACCTGCTCCTGGATGTACTCTAGCCCGCCATTTGCATATTCCTCGAAGATCTTCACGCGTTCTTCGATGCGCCCGGCGTCCATGATTTCCGGATCGTCGCTGATCACGTTGACGGCGATTGCGTTGATCAGTGTCTCGCTGAACGGCGGAACGGTCAGTGTCTCGTAGCGGATTGGGTCGCCCGCCGCTTCAGTGAAGCCGGTGCGGCGAGAGAACCGGAACCCGACTGCTGCGGCGAAGGTCAGGATGTCGCGGAAATAGGGGAAGCCGGCTTCTTGCAGCTCGAGCGTGAGCTGCTCGTGGTGTCGTGGACGGCGAATGCGAACGTCTGCTGTCGCGGTCGTCACTTAATCTCCTTTAGCAGGGAGTAGTCGGTCTCGGAATGGCGGATGTAGGGATATGCCTGACCACGCAGCTCGATGTCTTCGTTCGGTGTGTTGGGCAGGCTTGTGTGGGCTTCGATCGCGCCGAGGTGGCTGACGTACGGGTTGAGTTCGGTTACGACCCTGCCGAGTCCCTGGCTCTTGCTGACAAGCACGACGAGTTGAGGTGCCATCTGGGCTAGCGCCCGGGATACTGCCTCTTGATAGTTGTGATCGAGTGAGCCAAACGCCGCGTCCATCACGATGGGGTACGTGCCTGCCTCCTCGGACGCTTCACCCTCGGCCCGACGCTCCTTTCGAATCTCGCGGGCGAGTTTCGAAACCGCGGCGACGAAACTGAGGCTGAGTATCTGGTTCTCGCCTGTCGACTTGCCTACCGGGAGCTGCACGTCATCGATTTCAGTGTGGAGGGAGAGCTCAAATCCTTCGCTGAGCGTCGGGACGTAGTTCTTGTAAGTAATGCTTTTGTAGATCGACTTTAGTTCGGTGTCGAGACGCTGTCGCATTCGCTCGGATCGAATATCCAGAATCTCTCCCAGCGCTCGCCGGACGTTTTGCACCATGTCGGAGCGTTCGCGTGCCTTAGCGGCTAGGCTGTCGGTAACTTCTGCGTTCTTGCGCTCCCTGTTCTTCTGCTCGATGTCCCTGGTGATTTGTTGCAGGTCAGTGCTCACCACTCCGATACGGCGCTGCTTCTCGCCGTGGCGATTTTCGAGGTCGATGCGCTTGGATTCAAGCGCTTGGACGTCCCCCTGACGGCTGTCGCGTAACCTGCCGTCAAGCTCGGACATTGTCTCTTCGAGGTGCGCGACAAGATTGCGCCGATCGCCGATGCGTTTCATGACCTGACCTAGCGAGTCTCGTAGGTCCGTCCGCGCTGCGGCCATCGGAGCGATCTGTCCGTTCAGTTTCTGCCACGCGGTCTCGACTGCCTGCAGACCTGCGCGCTGGCGCCAATTTGTGACGTTGTCCCACTGAGCGGAGCGTTCAACGAGTGGCGTGCCGCAGATGCAAGCACCATCTTCAAGAAGTTGGTCGACGAACTCGCGCTTGAGTGGTGCCGGTAGCGCACCCTTCTGATACAAGGACTCCGCCATGGTGCCGGCGGATTCGCCAAGCTCCTCGGTGAACGCGAGGAAGCCCCGTGTAGCGATGAGGTTGGCACGTTCCTTGAGGTCGGTCTCCAACGAACGACGGGTCTCGGCAAGCTGCTCGGCAACGTCGTCCCGTTGCCGCTGTATCGGAGCCGCGGCCGCATGCTGGCGGAGCTCCTCGGTTACCATTTCGCGCTCTTCGTGCAGCGTTGCGAGGTCACCTTCCAAGACTTTCAGTTCGTCCCTGAGCGTGGTTTCGCGCTCGTGCAGTTCGTCGATGGTGTGTTGGATCTCGCTCGCTTTCTGGCCGCCATGCTTGCGTATGTCCGCGGTCAGCTTGCGGTCCACCTTGGGGAGATGGGCGAGCGCCCGTTCGACCTGCTCCAGGTCGAGCAGTACCTTAATGTCTTGCTGAACCTCGCTATAGGCACCTTTCTTGACGAGGTTTTCGATGCGTTCACCGTTGAAGAAGAACAGGCGACTGATGCTCCGAGGTAGTATCGTGTGGATCTTCTCTTGGGGCGCATGCACGGTCTCTGACTCCCCATCCGGCTTCGTCGTCCACAGTTGGAGGTCGGGGGAGACCGGTGATTGCTGGTCGGACTCCTTGTGCATGCTGGCCCGTCGGAGGGCGCGGTAGTCCTGACCGTCGTGGTCGAAGACCACCTCGACGCTGACCTCGACTGAACCTCCGATGGGTGTTGAACGCCAGACGCTATCGGTCACTAGCCGTTGCTGCTCCTCAACGTCGTCGGAGAGCGTTCCGTATAGCGCCCAGGTGAAGGCGTTCAGAAACGTGGTCTTGCCGGAACCGTTGGCGCCGAAGAGCAGAGTGACCGGCCTTAACGTGTCCGAGCGCAGGTTGAACCGTTGCTCGCCTTTAAACTGGCGGAAGTTGTTCAGGGTAATCGAGTGCAGCTTCATGGGATAATCTCCTTCACCGCTGCAAGCAGATCATCAGTCGCGTCGTATGCGCTGACGTGGAGTTTGGCGCGTTCGAGCTCTAGCACGCGTTTGAGGAGTGCGCGTTCCGCCTCGTTCAGCTCCTGTACCACCTGCTCCTCGGTGCGGTCTGTGCTAGTCACTTGCTGCTTCCTTCCATCGCGTTCGTATCTCCACCGCTATCACTACAGGTGGGTCAGTTGGAACCTCTGCTTGAGCGGCCGCAATACCTCAAGGGTCGCCTCATAGTTCTCTGACAACTTGCCAAACTCGTTTGCCCTTTCGAGTTCCCGCGCCAGTAGGTTGCGCTCGATCTCAAAGTTGATCGGGGTCCCCGCAGGCGGTACGGCAAGGTAGTCGAGGATCTCTGCGCGCTCCTTGCCCTCAGCCTGTCTCAGTAGTCGTCCACGGCGCTGGATGAACTGGCGTGGATTGCTGCTGCTTGCGAGGAGATAGCCAGTGCGAGCATCGGGAATGTCGACGCCCTCATCGAGGCATCGCATCGCCACGAGCACGCGGAGATCATCGCCGGTTCCGAAACGGCGTAGGAGCATCTTGCGCTGAGAACGAGGAGTCTCGGAGACGTAGGAGTGTGCGGCGAGGTGCAGTTCGTTTCCGACGACGTGCATGACGTCGCGGAGCTGGTTCGGTCCACGCGGTTCGCCGGGCGGCGACGGACGGGTTCCTTCGGCGCAGTAAACAAGCTGGAACCACGAGTCTGAGCGTGTTTCCAGGTCGTCACGCAGTATCGCCAGTTTGCCGTCGGCGTGGCCAAGAACGCCTGCGCGTTGCCGGAGCAGGAAGCCGAGCGGCGACGTGGGATCGGCATTTGTGAGGTCGTCGCCTGCGGCCATGCGGGCTGCGATCTGTGTTGAGAGCTCGACGTAGAAGCTCGTCTCGGCGGCGTTCAGTTCGACCAGCCGTGGCGTGTAGGTGTACCGGCACAGCGCGCCCCGCTGGATGGCATCGCTGAGCGCGAGTTCGAAGACGGTAGGTCCGAAGTAGCTGACCAGGGCATCAGTGCCCTCGTCGTCGAACCAGCGTTCCGGGGTAGCTGACAGTGCCAGTCGGTAGGTGGCGTTTGACGGCAGGGCGGATCGGAACGTAGACGACCCTAGGTTGTGTGCCTCGTCAGCGATCACCATCAGCGGCTGCGAGATCCGCGAGAGTATGGACTGGAATTTTTCTCCGGCGAAGGATGCATTCGTCGCGACGATCGCGACGATGGCGCGTTGGCCGAGCCGCGCCTCGTGGAGCTGCTCTTCAACCAGCGGCAGCCATTTCTGGCTCGACTCGTAGACAGGGATCGGGCGAACGCCGAAGTCTTCCACCTCGACTATCCACTGGTCCACGAGGTGTTGTAGCGGAGCAAGGATGAGGAGGACGAGGGGCTCTTCTCGCTGCCGAAGCACCCGCGCGAGCTGTGCGGCGGCAATCATGGCGGTCTTGGTCTTGCCAGTTCCTGTGGCCATCTTAAGGATGCCGCGACCTCGCTGGCGTAGCCACTCTTCCACCGCTTCGCGCTGGTAACGGCGCACAGTCAGCCATCTCGGGATGACAAGTTGGGTGGGTTCACTCGTAACTATCGGCGCCGGTTCGAGGGCGTCGTCTTGACGCGGCAACGGAGCCTCGCGTTCCTCTCCGAGTTTGATGAGGCGCTCGTGAGCAACATCGGGGAACTCCTCAACACTCAGCTTCGGGGTTTGGTTAGCCCAGAGTTCCTCGAAGTCCTGCTCCAAACGAAGTGCGCGCACACCGTCTCCAGGTACCCACCCGCGGTACACCTCAACTGACTCGAAGTTGGCAGCTAACCCACCTAGAGTTTCGTTACTGCTGCCGGTGAACCCGACGAGATCACCTAAGGAATCTCGGAAGATCCCGAGCTTTTCGTGATAGACGCCGACTCGACCTCCTTGTTCGACAAACGCGAGCTTGATGTCCAGCCGCCCTTTGGCGATGAGGCGCCCCACGACGCCAAGCCCATCCAACACCGGTTCGCGCTCTTCGGCTTCGAGAACTCGCTCGGTCGCCCGCGCGATAACGGCTCGGACGTCGTAACCGCGTTCGATGTCAATGATGTCGTCTTCGTTGAGGTACGGGGAGGCGATCAAGCGCATCGTGCCGCCTCGCTCGGCGAACGATTCAATGCCCCGGGCGAACAGAGCCAAACTGGTTGACGTGAAGTAGCCGACCGCGCGGCTATAACTTGTCGCGACCGAGAATGCCTGCATGTAGAAGCTCTGCACAACATCCTCGCGGTCGCTGCGGTAGCGATCCGCGAAGGGTAGGTGGCGAAGTCCGCTAGGTTCTGATGTCACAACAGGTCCAGGATGTCGTCAACGTTGGCGGTCGGAGTGGTCAGTTCCGTCGGTTCACTGGTCTCCAGATGGTGGCGGACGCTGACCAAGAGGTCTGCGATGTCGCTGTCGCCACGTTCACGGTACTTGCCGATGATGCTGATTGCTGGCGAGTCGGTCGGCATCTTAATGGCAGCAGCGAAAGCCAGACGGGCGCGCTCAGCACCCAGCTCTCGTGGCGCCCCAATCAGGGCCAGAGCGTCCGCCAGTGGGTCCCCGCTCGGCTCGTCGGCGATCTCGACAGAGAAGGTGTTGTCGTCTCTGATCACCAAGAACACGTCGGTGTCCGCAGCTACGTCATCCTTCAGCAGGAAGCGGCGGATCGTCCCGAACGCAGGCTGAGTGCCGCTCCAGTTGACTGACTGTGGACCGAGGTCGGAATCGAGCTGACGCTTGTCGCCGTACTGAAGGTCAAGGATGCTCGCGATGGCCATTGGAGCCATTGAGCCGCTGCCGCGGAGGTGATCATGCGTGACGCGGACACGGTATGCCCACGCGTCGGCCCAGCTGAAGAGGCGGCTGGTGCGTTCAGGAGCCTTCCGAACCTCGCCCGAGCCTTCAGCGACCCGTACGATGCCTTCTCTAGTGTCGAACGGCGGTGCGCTGGCGTAGGTGATGACGCTGCTGGCGGAAACGCTGTACTTGCCAGTGACCCGCTCTACCAGGGCGTCCAGTGTAATCCTGCCGCCGGCCGTTGCCACTTCCCGCCGGATTACTGAGCGTACGCCTGCGTACGCGTCCATGCCCCATTCGGTGAGGGCCCAACGGTCGCGATCCACGCGCTCGAAGCGGTCGTCATTCCCCATAGCGTTCTTCAACGAGCCAGTGCTGCGCTCGAAGGCGAAGCGGTCGACGATTTCCTGCGAGCTCATCGGCGACCCTGTGATAGACAGGATGGATGCTGCATAGTCTCCGACGGACTGCGTCCGGGTAAGAACGTAGGCTCCGTCGACGATGTAGCCACACGTCAACAACCACTTCTTGGTTAGTTCCGCCGCCTGCTCGACCGAACTCGTCTCGACCAGATTGAGCTCATCGAGGCGCACCACGCCGTAGCGATCAGCGCGCTCGCGCAGCTGCGTCGATGTCCAGTCCTGAGCGGCGCTGAGTGTAGGTACGACTCCCCAACCTTCCTCGATCTCGTACGCGTCATCCAGACGATCGATCACCCGCCAGGCTGGCTGACCCACGGTTTTCACGGTTTGGGATAGCGCCGGCATGAGATGCAGCAAATCCGAGAGAGCGCGAACGGTACCGATTAGGTTGCGAGCAGTTGACGCCACCTTGTTGAGCAAACCGTCAGAGATTGCATCCAGCATGGCCGCCCGCGCCTTGCCCTCAATCTGTCGGATCCGCTCACGGGACACGTCGAACTGCTTGCCGAGCTGGTCGAGGGTGGCGGGCTCGTCGGCGAACAGGCGCTGCTCCATGACCTGCAGTGCACGCTCATCCAACGCTTGAAGGGCGTTATCGAGCAGTCCTGCGGCATCCATCTCGATCTCACGCTCGTCGAGAATGTCGTTTGCGGCCAGGTCCCCGAGGCGAATGCGCGCCTTCAGCACGTCGTCGGGGGTTCCGGGCGGCAACGATGAGCCCAGGAGAGGCTCTTCAGGACGTCCAATAGCGGTCTGCCACGCGGCGACCTGGGAGAGGTCGTCAATCAGGGAAACCAGCCACTCCGGCTGGTGGGATTCCTCGCTTGAGAACCCGGCGTGGGCTCGTTCAGGCACAGTCGCATGCGCGATAGCCGGTATGGGGAGGGTCGTTGAGACGTCCGCCAGTGCACGCAGAATAGCGTCGACGGTGCCGACCCCGACCTGCCGCCAGTCGATGATCTCGTCAAGGGTGAGGCCGGTCAGCTGTCCTGCGGTAAGGTAGCCACCTCTCTCTAGGGCGTTCAACGCACGCGTTGGTAGATCGAGGGTGGCGAGTATGAGATCAGCTGGTAAGCCAGGATAGATCTGCCCAACCGTCCACCGTGTGAGCCGGCGCATTGCCAACTCTGAGATCTGTGCGAGCCGCCGCTTCCGTTCGTCGGGCCCGGCGTCGTCGATGGCGCCCTCCCACCACGGCGTTTCAGCCTGCTTGGACGAAGCACCCCGCAGCCACGGGAAGGCATCAAGCCACCTGCGCGGAGGCTGGTCGTTGGATTCAAGATCGTCAGTCATGCGGGCGGCCCCTCACTCGACAACGGTGCAACACCTTTAGCAGTGACCTCCGACAAGTCCCTCGTATCGGTCCTCAGGCTGTTGACCCAGCCGAACGTCGCGACAGGGACGGCGACCGACTTGAACCAGCCGACGCGCATCTGTCCACCATCCGCACGCCGGGGCTTCCGATATCCCGCAGGATGATATGTCCGCCAGGCATCCAAGGTGCCCGCAGTCGGCGCTCCGAGTCCTTCCATACGTTCACGGTATCGACCGACACCGACAGGCCGTTACGGAAAGCGACCAGTTCGATACCGCAGAGCAATGCGCACGAAGTTGCAGCGGCGGACCCGGTGGCATATCCGGAGTGCGCTGCGTTAGTTACCAGTCGTAACTGGCACTGCCGTGCTGAGATCGATGCCCGTAGGGTTTGACAGCGTTCGGGCCCTGGCGGATTCCTAGTGCAAGCTCGCCAGGTTGTCTACGTCCTTTGCCGAGGTGGCGCCGTCGGGTGCTCGAGATCCGAGAGGGCCGCGGGGACGACGCATTGCCCGGCTTCGGCTAGCTGAGACGGCTTCGTAGCCGGCGGTGCCATAGAGGTTGAAGGCGGCGCGGACCGGTCGAGACAGGTCACTCTGTCTCGACTAGGTGGTAGCCTTCGAGCAGATCACTGCGGTCATGCCGCACCGGACCCTCGGGCTAGTGCGGCGAAAACGAGACCTGGTGAACAACACCAACAAGGGTCTGGCAGCTAAAGGGGTTGCCGGGCACCGGAAAGGCCACCATGGGCACCACAATGTCTGTCCGCTGGGCGGCGATCGAGGATTTGCAGCGGCGGATCACGCGATGTAAGCCCGGCTCAGACGAGGAGAAGACCACCGAGCACGCGATCAGCCTTTGCCTCAGTGAGACACGTGATGACGCCGAACCTCAGCACCTTGTGCGGAACGCCTTGCGCAACGGCGCACACGTCCTTGCACGCGGTAGGGTTCGTGAACGGAACGCTTTGCGCCGTTACGCATCTACCCACCTGCGCGTAGTCGGAACGTCGGATGGTCAGGACGCGATTGACCTGAAGTTGAGCGGCGAACCGTCGTCCATTGACGGCAATGACTTTTGCACGCTGGCCATCCAGCGCGCAAGCACTCTCGGTCCATTTGGCCCGCGATTCGTGCAACGCCTCCTCGCCGGCGACACGGTCGCCGAAGCGAGCAAAGCAGTCAATATCTCACGGGCGTCGGGCTACCGCGCAATTCGGCGCTTGCGCGCACTACTCTGCGATGTCCGCAATCTTGCGGACGCAGGGTGAGGGTGTATCTCTCCGAGACCATCTCCTCCATCACACGGTCAATTCCCCTTCAAAGCATCCAAAAGTGAAAGGAACTCCGATCATGACTACCGCCTCTGACGTGCCTATCATTCTCACCGGCCAGGCCCTCCAGTCGCTTCGAGAGTCCGGCTACAGCGTGCCTGCCGCTTTTGGGGAGGTGATCGACAATTCATTGGAAGCCGCGAGCAATTCTATCCGCATCCGCATGGACGAGGGCACGGACCGGCGCAAGAAGCGACACGTTCATCAGATTGCCTTCGCAGACGACGGTGAAGGTATGACGCCGGATGTCCTCCATCACTACCCTCAGATCGGGTTTTCCACACGTTATGGCCGCACCGACACCATCGGCAAGTTTGGGGTCGGCGCGAAGCTGGCCGCGCTCAACTACGGCAGGCGTGTCGACGTTTGGTCCCGTCAGGATGGGGCCGATCCGTGGTTGCACGTCTATTTCGACCTCGACGAAGCGATTCAAGCCGAGTCCGCCGGCGAGTTGGTTCAAATCTTTCCTCCCAGCGAAGTGGCTGTGCCGCGAGACATAAGTGACCTGCTTCCGGACGGATCGGGCACCTTGGTTGTGTGGTCCAAGGTCGATCGCCTTGAGCACGGTCGACGGGCGAAAGACTTTGACACGCTCCGACTAGAGGTCGAGAAGGAGTTGTCCCGCACCTTCCGAGTGTTTCTCAACGACGGCATCGTGATCGAAGTCAACGGCCGTACGTTGCTTCCGCACGACCCACTCATGCAGATGAGCGGCACCTGGTCGGAGGAAGCGCTGAGAGAATATTACACCTCCGGTGAGGGGAAGGAAGCGCCTTGGAAGCCGCAGCCGCTGGAGTTCAGGGCAGAAACGATCATGCGCGAAGCTGTCGACGTCGAAGGCCACACCGCCTGGCTAACCGTTACGCTGTACCCCTCATCTGTGACACGCAAGCGCGGTATCGGCGGCGATGCGCTCGCAAAGAAGCTTCGCGTCCCAGAAAACCAGGGTGCGATCAGCTTCCTACGCCGTGACCGAGAGATTAGCTATACCAACGTGCCGCGCATTTTTCCGCGTGGAGTTCAAGATCCCGACCGCTTCATCGGAGTTGAGGTATCGTTTACCCCCGAGCTCGATGACTACTTCGGTGTACGGAACGTGAAACGCGGCGCGGAGCCACACGATCAGCTGCGCGACAAGATCCGCAATCTTCTGGGCAAGGCGGTTCCGGAAGCTCGCGCGAAGCTGGAGGCAAACTGGGCAGAGGCCCGGCGGAAGTCCAATCAGAAGACTGGTGAGCACGGTGCTGTTACGCAAGCCGCGGCCGAGGCGAATCGAACCATGCCCAAGTCCCGCGCCAGGTCAGATGTCGAGCCCGAGCGTGCTTTCGCAGACCTCGCCGACGATGTGCTTGGTGACGACGCACCAAAGGATGAACGCGACGAGTACTTGACGCGACTTAAGGAGCTTCCATTTGCCATCGAGTCTGTGAATTTCCCCGGAAAACAATTCGTTGACATCCAACATGTCGACGGTAAGGTGATCATCCGTCTCAACACCCGACACCGCTTCTACCGTGAGACTTGGGAGCCGCTCAAGGAGATCGCTGAGAGCGAACCCGGAACTCGACACAACGAGCAGACGGTCCGGACAGCCCGGCGTACCGTCGAGACGTTGACCCTGTTGCTCATCGCCTATGGTAAGGCCGAGTCCATGCACGAACATCCCGCTGACCAGTACGGCGAGTTGCGTGACTTCTGGGGCATGTTCCTGGACTCCCTCATGAACAAGGTCAAGGACGTCGTGTGATAGCGGCTGGGTGGCGAGTCCTAACGCGACTTGCCACCCAGATTCGCCGAAGGTGTCGTAAAGTCGCCTTGAACATGCTCGGGAGGAGGCAATGCCCACGAGGTCACCGCAGAAGAAGCCCTTGATTATGGGTGTGAGCGGTGCGAACAAGGCGCACGACCGGCACCTCCCCATATGGCTGGATCGGCAGCTGCTACGGCGCCGCTTGGTAACTGGTCAGGTCTCGGTCGACGTGGCTAGTTGATCTTCTCTTCTGGTCGTTGATCATGGTGTGGTGCCTGCCGATCGTGGTCCGTCCTATGAGGAGCTCGCTGCCCTCGTCGTGGGACCAGGCTGAGCGGATTGGGAAGTTGGAGCCGAGGTGGCTGAGCTGCCGCCTACGATCACCCTGGGCAGCAACTCGGCGACCCGTCTCGACAAGGTCATCGCGGTCCTCGGGCGCGTCTTGGCCGAAGTTGCCAGTATCGAAGACGACCTCAACAAGAACGCACCCCGGCTCGACAGCGAGCAGTCCACGCATACGCAAAGAGCCACAGTGCTGCTGCGAATGGCCCAGGACGCCACCATTGAAGCCGCCCGTACCTGGTTACCACGGTGCGATGCGCTACCTGAATCCCGGCGACCATAGCGAGTCCAATCGCCCAACTCACCCTTCTCGCGATCAGGCACCTTCTATCCCACCAGGCGGGCAGGCCAGCCGATCGATCATGGCACCCGCCCTGACCGAGGTGATCGCCCGCGCCGTCATCCGGGTCGACGAGATGCTGCTGGTGGCACATGCTCACGGCACCAACTCGGTCTTCCTGCCTGGCGGCCACGTCGAACCCGGCGAGCCCGTAGAACAGGCTCTGCGTCGCGAACTCGGCGAAGAGCTCGGCGTCGACGCCGAGCTCGGCCCCCTGCTCGGCATCGTCGAACACACCTATACCGACGATGACGCCGTCGCCCGCCACGAGGTCAACCTCGTCTTCGACGTCACCGTCGCCGACGCTACTCTCGCCAGCCGCGAAACCCACATTGAAATCGCCTGGATCCCCCTCGCCGATCTCGAAGACGCCAAGCTCCTCCCCGCGGACTTGCGGCATGTCATTCGAACACCCACGGCAACCGGACCGGTGTGGGTGCCTTGGAGGCCACAGTGATCACACACCACCATCAACGCCAGCACAGGGATCGAAGGTCAGGGGCCCGGGGTACAACCAAGCATTGATCGTCACACGACAGCGCGACGTCGGTGCGAACACCGAAAGCACTTCAACCTCTGACGATGGCCCGCCCATCGGCATCCAGAACATCCCCACGCCGGAATGTGCGGCGCAGTAGTCATCCACAACCTCACGACCAGCGGCACAAGTAGGTTGATCGGCCCGTCCGGAGCCTCACCGACGAGACCGGGGATGTCCGACTCTTCGACGAGTTGCGTCAGCAGCGGCTCCAGCCGCTCTCACGAATGCTGACCGTCGAACTCTCCGGCCTTCGCGCCAGCGATGAACGCATTCCACTCGCCCTGGGAGAAGGCCAGCACGGGGCTCGAGCCGCCGAGCTTGGAGTCGCGCACGCCCACCCAACCGGGCACATCAGTCGTGATCTCGACGCAGTCGCTCGCTCCCTGCGAGTACGACGACTTCTGCCACGTTGTCGCTTGGCGAAGGGCCGCAGAGGGAGTCTGTTCGGTCACGTAAGCTCCTGGGCACGCTGGAGGATCATCTGTTTGGATTCTACCGGCTTGCAGGCTGCGATCTGGAGATGGGTGAGGGCGTTGCGATACTCGCGGACGTCGTCAGCCTCCTCGTAGTAGGTCCCCTGGATAAGGCCGTCGGTGTAGGCGACCGTCGGGTCGCCGAGCAGGTCGGAGAAGTGCAGCATGATGAACGGACCGTTGATGCCGGCGTGAGGGCCAACGTTCATCGGAAGAACCTGGATCGTTACGGTGGGCTGGTCGGCAAGCTTGGCAAGGTGCTCGAGCTGTTCACGCATGACCTTCTTGTTCTTGGCGGTGCGATACAGCACTGACTCGTCGATGACCGACCACACCGTCGGCGGCTCGGTCTCGCGTTGAAACAGCTCTTGCCGAGCGAGTCGTAGCTCGACACGCCTGCTGATCTCGTGCTCGGCGATCTCAGGTCTGCCTTGGCGGATCACCGCTTCGGCGTAGTCGGCTGTTTGGAACAGGCCCGGTACGACGAGGGCTTCGTAACTCTCGATCTGGGTCGCGCTCGATTCCAGCCCGAGGAAGAGGTCGAACCACTTGGGCGCGGCCCCGGCGAACGGCGTCCACCAGTCCGAGCCACTGCGTGCGGCTTTGAGTAGGTCGACGAACCGCTCTTCGCGGTCCGATGCGCCATAAAGGCCGAGCATCTCACGCAGCTCCGACGCCTTCGGCAGGTTTCGCGCGATCTCGATGTGGGTCACCTTGCTGACCGCGCAGACCAGCCGTTCGGCGACTTGTTGCCTGCTGATCCCAGCTTGCTCGCGCAACTTGCGCAGCTCGAGCGCGATCCACCACCTCAGCACAGTGGGGCTGGACGTCGTCACGATCTTGTGCCTCCCGTTCCTGTCGTCGGCCCTGCGTGCCGAGCACGCACCAAGCCAGGGGTAATTCCTGCGCGAACTTGTGAAGTGACATATCACAATGTAACGTGTCACAGTGATGCGTCACATAGTGACGAATGAAGACGCTAGACCACGAACATCTGGTCGGCAAACCGCGTCCTGCGTCGGCCGTTAGGGAGGCTTCATGCGCATCGAAGCAGAACATTTCCACGATGCGAGACATGACGGCAGCGCTGGCGATCGATCGCGCTTGACAAGCTCGCCGCCGACGACATCCGGCCAAGCGGTCGTCACACATGATCTGCCTGGTGGGCAGGGGGCTGCCCCGACCATTCCCTGCCCACCAGGTGTCCACAGGCCCGCCCGAGGTGGGCGCCGTGGGTAAGCACAACCGCCGCGCCAGCTGGGCGGTGTGGCTCGGTACCCGGAATCGCCGAGCTGGCAGGTGGCGACGGTCGGTCCGTGGCCGGAGCGACGACGGGCGTCGCGTCGACGTTCGTGTCGAGCTGGATGAGGATGCTGTCTTTCTGGGCGTTCCCGGCCAGACTGGCGTGTGGCTATCGCCGCTGCGGGTGGGCCAACTCCGTGCGGCGTTGCGGGACGCTGTGGTGCGACTCGACCGGCAAGACCACGACACCGCGCCCGACGATCTGCAAGTCCCGGAACGACCACGCCCGTCACCGCATCCACGAGTCCCGGCTCGACGGGAACGTGTTGTCCTCGATGAATCGACCGAGTCGACAAAGCCCACATTCCGCCCCATTGATCCAGCGACCATCTTTCGGTTGGAGCCCCCCGATGACACAGCACACGACTGCCGCGATCAGCCCTGCGGCGCAGGTCCGATCTGGCCGTCATACGACCACGACTCCGCATCTCAACGCACGGCACCAAGACTCGCGGCGTGACATGCAGGCGTTGGCGAACGCGCGCACCGCCTACGAGGAACGCTTCGGCTGGCCAACACACATCGACACCCGCGCCGAGCGTGTTGTCGTGACCACGGGCGAGGTGCTGGACGCGATTGTCATGCCCGAGCACCTCGGCAACGCGGTCGCACATGGCCTGGTAGCGATCATGCAACCCGCCGCAGTCCTCGTTTCCGGCGCATCCAGGGGGCTGACGATCCTCACCTTGCCGCGCCCAGCTACGGCGGTCCTGCCCGCCAATCTGGAGCGAGCGCGCGTGCGCCTGCTGTCGCACGGGACTCCGGTCGCGTTGCCGATCCCGGGTCGACCACATGCGCAGGTGCGTTGGCTCTTTGCGCCCGGCGGTCCTCGTCCGTCGTTACCGGATCACTCGGTAGTGATCTCGCTCGCCCGCCGTGCAGCCGTAGCACTCGATGCAGACACGCGCACACACCAAGCTACTTCGGACTGATCCGCGGGGTTGTCGTTCCATGCGCATCCGAGAAACCGCTCAACGTCGGCGGGCGGACTACGACCCGGGGTCATGGGACGCCGCATCGAGTTTCCTTCCACCCGCCTACCGGAGGCTGTAGATGCCCACACTGGAACGATCACGCCATGTGGTGAATGTGTACGCCATCATCAGTCACGACAACAAGCTCCTCGTGGTCGAGGACTCCCGGATGAGTGGTTACACGCTGCCGGGCGGAGTTGTCCACGACCCCGTCGAGCACGCGCTGCGCCAGGCGGTCTATGACCAACTCGATACGACGGTGGCCGCCGCCGACTTCTGCTCCGTCATCGAGTACGCCACGCCCGATGTCAACGGGGAGCACGGTCTCGAACTCGCGTTCCTTTTCGATGTCACTATCGCCGACCCAAGCGCCATACATCCACGCCAAGGCGCGATCCGGTGGGTCGAGGAGAACTCGCTCGCGACGCTCGACTTACGGCCGAACATCCTCAGACGAGGCATGGCTACGGGTGGGTTGTCTCCCCAGAATCCATGGTGGCCCCAGCTGGAGGAGCCGTGAGAACGCTCCTCGACCCGCCCCAAGCGGCGGAGCTATTGCTGTGGGCCAGGAAGGACGGGTTCACCGCGTTCGTGCTCGGAGGGACGGACAACCCGCACGTCATTGTGTTGTCGCGCCGGCTCGGCCGCTACATCGATGTAGCCCATGTGCGCGGTGCCGATCGCACCGAAGCTGCCCGGATACCCTACGACGAAAGCGCCTCAATCTGGTGGCCACGATCGGTGGTGTGGCACTACTTCGGGCACGTGATCCCGGCACTCGAAGCGCTCCGGCAGCTCCCGCCTCCGCACGCCGAGTCCGCGCCACATCGCTGGTACGAGCCGCCGCGGGCCGGCGGCTCACCTCAGCCGTTGACGGTCACTGACGCGGAACGTGTCCGCACTACCGTGTGTCCCCCATAGTGAGCGCGGCGGCGGCACCGCGCTAACCCGCCGACCCAGACACGCCCGACGTGATGCGCGAGTTCCAGTCGATGTGGTGCTGGGTGAGCCAGGCGGAGGTATTGCGGGGTCCTTTGCGGAGCAGGATGGGGAGGATGAGGTCTCGGATCCGGCGTTGTACTGGTCCGGGGATGGCGCGCCCGGTCATTTTCGCGCTGGTGGTGACGAGTCGTTCGACTCGTTCGCGGCGGAGCTGCTGGAAGGTGTGGAACGCCTCGCTGGGGTCGGGGAGGTCGCGCAGGCATCGGGCGAGGATGACGCTGTCTTCGATGGCGAGTGAGGCGCCGTGACCGGCGCTGGGTGAGGCGGCGTGGGCGGCATCGCCGATGACGATCGCTCGTTGGGTATGCCAGGTCGGTAGGTGGGGGATGTCGTAGGCCCCGCTGCCGATGATGCCGTCTTTGGTGGAGTCGATGACGTCGACAACCGGTGCGCGGTCGCGGGTGAGCAGGCTGAGGACATGCTCGCGCCACTGGTCGGAGGTCGTGGCGGAGAGTTCCGCGCGGGTTGGTTCGGCGCTGGGGATGGTGGCGAACCACCAGGTCTCTCCGTCGGGTGCGGTGGTGTATCCGAAGAAGGCTTTCCGGCCGTAGACCATGCGGTAGGTGCCACTCGGGGTGGTGTCCGGGCTGTCGTGGGTGTAGCCGCAGACGGTGACCATCCCGAGGTAGCGGGGCGCGGGTGCGGCCGGGTTGATGACGCGTCGGGTGGTGGAGTGGATGCCGTCGGCGCCGACCAGGAGGTCGCCCGTGGCCTGGCTGCTGTCGGCGAAGGTCGCGGTGACGTCATCGCTGGTGCTGGTCGCGTCGGTGAGTTGTTTGCCGTGCTCGATGCGGATGCCGCGTCGTTGGGCTTCGTCGTGCAGGACCCGGTACAGCTCGGCGCGTTTGATGGTGCGTGCGTCGCCGGTGATGGGGGCGGTGCCGAGTTGTTTGCCGGTGCCGGAGACGAATTCGACGCGGTCGGCGGGGAATGAGTTGTCCATGACCGGCTTGTCGGCGTCGATGGCGCGTAGCGCGTTGATGCCGTTGGGCATGATGTTGAGGAACGCGCCTACGTCGTCGGCGCCGGTCGGGTACGTCTCGTAGATGGTGGCGTCGATTCCGGCCTTGTGTAGCGCCATCGCTGTGGCCGGTCCTGCGATTCCGCCGCCGATGATCAGCGCGTGCGTCATGATCCTCCCTGGTTGTCGGTCTCGCGAAGCTCACGTGACAGCGCGATCAGCTCGTCGACGTCGGCGTCCAATCCAGGCGCGGTGGGAATGGCGACCGGTGTCGCGTGGTCCGGTGCCGTGTCGCCGCCGGCGTGGGAGCGCAGCGCCTCTCGCAGTAGTGCGGCCAGTGGGGCGTTCTGGTGCCCGTTCTGGCGAAGCTGGGCGATGTACGGGCTGATGCGGACCAGCCCGTCGCGGCATTCGATGCTGCGTCGGTAGTAGCGGCGGTGGACGCCGCGCAGGCTCAGCGCGTCTTTCCAGGATTTGGTGGGGACGCGGGGGAGTTCGTCTTCGGGGAACTCCCGGTGCAGGGCCGTCCACAATGGTTCGAGGTCCCGGTATGCGTTGCGGTGTTGCCACCACACGCGCAGCGTGGCGAGTCTGGTGGCTGCGGCGGGGTAGAGCACGCCGATGAGGAAGAGCAGCACACCCGGCAGTAGCAGCGTGATCCCGGCGAGCAGGATCGGGCGTGGCATGACGCCGCCCGCCCAGCGGGCGACGTTGGCGGCGACGAAACTCGCGGTGGCGAGCACGATCATGGCCAAGCCCACTGAGGCGATGTGGAGCGCGCGCCGCAGTCGCGGTTCGGCTCGGCGTGCGTAGCGGTGGCAGACGACCAGGGCTGATCCGAACGCGAACAGCATGTAGGTGTTGGCCGTGGTGTAGAACAGTCCGATGCTCAGCTCGCCGGTGGGTTCGGGGTGGTTGCCCGCCGGCAGTATCGCGGCCACCGTCCGCAGGCTGTCGGGCATGATCACGGTTGCTGTCACCATGATCGTCAGGGCGGAGACGAGCGGCAGGGCGTGCTGGTAAGCGCGGGTCCGTGCGTGCGGTTTCTCGTGCGCGGAGTACAGCAGGAAACAAATCAGGCTGTATGACCCGATGAGCAGCAGGGTGTGCTGGATCAGACGGGAGGTCATCGGGTCCAGCCCCAGTAAGTCGGTGCCTTCGGTGGCGGCGACGCCGAACGGGTAGGCGCCCGCCAGCGCCGCGATGAGCACGCTGATGGCGCGTAGCCGCACGTCTCGGGGTCTACGCAGGACGCGGTGGAGCAGCCACGCCAGCACGGCGATCGCCGCGATGCCCTGCACGATCTGAAGCGTGGTCACAGCCAGCCGAGCCGATCGTTGAGTGCCACACCGATGCGGTCGGCGGCGATGTCGGGTGAGCGTGGTGGGGTCACTCGGTCGAGCACGGAGGCCCATTCGAGGATGATGGTGGCCACGGTCTCGGCTTCGCGCTCTTGCTCGGTGTCGTAGGACGTACGCCGCAACGCCCTGCGGATGGCGTCTGGGTACTGCTCGCGCAGAGCTGCCGGCTCGGTGCCGGGGTAGAGGGCGTCCATCAGGCCGTCGTCGGTGTCGTCGCCGTGATGGCCCGCGAGGATGTGTCCCAGCTCGTGCAGGATGATGTGGTCCTGGTGGGATTTGGTGGTTTCCTGCTGGTAGAGGACGTAGTCGGCGGTCTTGGTGGCGATCCAGGCGCCGAACGGTCCTGGCACCGGGATCGGGTGCGGAACCAACCGGATCGGTCGCCTCCGAAGCTCACCCACCCTGCGGCACAGTTCGGTGACATCAAGCGGTGGTTGGATGCCGAGGTCGTTGAGCAAGCGCCGGCATCGTCGCCTGAGCTGCCGTTCCTCCAACTCACTCGCCCTCCTTACGGAATGCGATCGCAGTGACCCTCTAGAGTAATCACGACTCGTCCGATCCCGCACCACGTTCGGCCTGCTCGAGCCGGTAGACCACGTCGAGCAGATCCATCACCTGCCGCCTGCCCTGCGGTGACAACTCGCCTGCGCGCATCGCCATCACCTGGGCCTCGCCGCTGTCGGCGAGGCCGACCATGCGGCGACGCTCCTCCTGCATCGCGGCAAGCTTCTCGTCGATGCGATCGGTGACCTCGTCATCGAAGAAGTAGCTGACGGGCACGTCGAAGAAGTCGGCCAGACCCTTCAGATGCCGATAGGTCGGGTTGTCCTTGGTGCCCTTGCGCAGCTGCCAGATGTAGCTCTGCGAGATCGTCTTCACCACCCCGCTGTCCCGGATGGCCGCTGCTACCTGCTCGTTGCTGTGTTCCTTGCCGTCCGCGCGCAGCCTTGTCGCGAACAAGTGGTTGAGCTTGTCGGCCAAGCTCCGGCCATCCGGCGCCTGTTGCGCCATCACGACCTCCCGCAGCCCCAGGCTCTGTTACCCATGGGAACGCCAAGTTGAATGAGGAGCTTCTCGTCAGTTGAAAATCGACTACGTGTGAGTTTAAACTCGGACGGATCAGATATCAACTGGTGTGAATCCGCCGCTACCCGGTCGGTCCACATCGACGCGAACGACGACGTGAAGGACGGTCCGCGAATGGGTGACACCGCCGCGGCCACGACCTGCTTGGGGGGCTCCATGACGTCGAACAACTCCCACCACGGGCAGAGGCAGAGCAACGCAGATCTCGACACCGACGCCGACCGTGCGGCCGGCAGTGGGCCAGCCACGACGACGCTCGGCACGATGGAGGACTGCCTACGCGAGCTGTACGACATCAAGTACCTGTGGAGCGACAAGTGGGGACCGGCCATCGTCGCCGCGCTCTGGGACGGCCCGCTGCGGTACAACGACATCCTGGAGAAGGTCCGTTCCTATTCGATCGCGGCAGGCTGGACCGACAAGACGCCAGTGCTTCACGAGAGCATCCTCACCCGCACCCTCAAGCGAATGGTCGGCGAAGGCCTGATCACGCGATCAGAGTCGTCCGGCGGCGTACCACCGTCCGTGTGGTACGCGCTCAATCCCAGCTTCGCCGAGTCCTACGAAGTCGGGCTCCCGCTCGTCGACTGGGCACGAAGGAACTCCGACCTCATCGCACGAGCCAAGGCCCACCGGCGCCACCACGGTGGCACCGCTGCCTGATCCGTTGACGTAGGCAGTCGCCGTGCGCGCTCCGAGAGCCAGGAAGGCGAACTCGATCGAAACGTCCCGGTCGGGACCGACCTTGGCGTCCGGAGCAGAGCCGTGGCCGTGACGTTGCTGGCCGCAGCGATCGGCGTAGCACTCGGACCGGCACTCGCCGCGTGGGCCGAACGCACAGTGCGTGAGGCACCCGTGCTGGCAGCGGGGTGGTGGCACGGCGGCGAGTCCTCAGCCAGCCAAGCCGCCGTCGTGTCACTCGTGACCGGCGGGTTGTTCGGAACGTTCGCCTACCGGTTCGGTGAAAGCCCGACGCTGGCGGCGTGGTGTTGGCTGTCGGCGACGTGCATCGTGCTCGCCGTCGTGGACCTGCGATGCCGACGACTGCCGCACCGCATCACGGCGCTGACGACCATGGGCGGCGCACTCGTGTTCGCGACGGTCGCGGCGGTCGAGGGCAGCTGGGCAAGCCTCGGGCACGCACTGCTGGCCGGTGCTGCGGTCTTCCTGGTGATGCTCGTTGTGCAGCTCCTTGCCCCGTCACACACCGGTGGCGGCGACACCGCCCTGTACGGCGCGCTCGCCATGCACCTCGGCTGGTTCGGCTGGACAAGCCTGGTACTCGGGCTCGCATTGGCAACGGGGCTGACCGCGCTGGCAGGTCTCGCGGTGCTGATCGCACGAAAGAGCGTTGCAGCGAGCTACCCGGCTGGTCCCACTCTGATCGCGGGAGCTCTGGCGGGCATTCTGCTGTCCGGCTGAGAAGCCGGTGAGATCGAGCGCGTGATCCGGTGGACGATCGGTTGGTGGTGGAGCAGTAGTGCCACACCACCAACCGCTTCCGGTCAGCTTGCGGGGCCGTCCTTGGCTGGTGGCTTGCGAAGGCTGAGGTTCAGCTCCTTCAACCGCGCTTCTTCGACGACTGATGGAGCGCCCATGAGGAGATCCTGGGCGTTGCCGTTGAGCGGGAACGCGATCGTCTCGCGGATGTTCGGCTCGTCGGCGAGGAGCATGACGATGCGGTCGACGCCGGGTGCGATACCTGCGTGCGGCGGCGCGCCGTAGTGGAATGCCCGGATCATGCCGCCGAACTGTGCGTCGACCTGTTCCTTGTTGTACCCGGCGATCCTGAACGCTTCGTACATGATCTCGGGACTGTGGTTCCGGACGGCACCTGACGACAGCTCGATACCGTTGCAGACGATGTCGTACTGCCAGGCGAGGATGTCGAGAGGTGTTTGGGTGCGGAGTGCGTCGAGTCCGCCTTGCGGCATCGAGAAGGGATTGTGGCTGAAGTCGACGGTGCCGTCGTCAGCCTTCTCGTACATGGGGAAGTCGACGATCCAGCAGAAGCGGAAGGCGTTGTCCTCGAACAGGCCAGCGCGCTTGGCTGCTTCGACGCGCACTTCGCTCATGATCTTGGCGACGTCGTCTTCGTCCCCTGCGCCGAAGAAGATCGCGGTCCCGGGCTCGCCCTTGACCTCGGCGACGAGCTGCTGAGTGTCGTTCTCGGTCAGGAACTTCGCGATAGGGCCGGTGAACTTGCCCTGTTCATCGATCCGTACCCATGCCAAGCCCTTGGCGCCGTGTTCGACGGCGAAGTCGCCCATCTGGTCGAAGAAGGATCGCGGCTGGTCGCCACAGTTCGGTATGGGCAACGCGCGGACGTGCTTGCCCGCGAATGCACGGAATTCGCTGTCGGCAAAGATGCCGGAGACATCGACGAGTTCGAGCTTGGCTCGCAGGTCCGGCTTGTCCGTGCCGTAGCGCAGCATGGCGTCGCGGTAGCTGATGCGCGGGAACGGCGAGGTGGTCTCGCTGTTGGGTGCGAACTCGGCGAACAGCTCGGCGAAGACCTGTTCGATGGTCTGGAAGACGTCTTCCTGCTCGGCGAAGCTCATCTCGACATCGAGCTGGTAGAACTCGCCGGGCGAGCGGTCAGCGCGGCTGTCTTCGTCGCGGAAGCACGGGGCGATCTGGAAGTAGCGGTCGAAGCCCGAGACCATGAGCAGTTGCTTGAACTGCTGTGGCGCCTGCGGCAGCGCGTAGAACTTGCCCGGGTGCAACCGGGAGGGCACGAGGAAGTCACGTGCGCCTTCGGGGCTGGTCGCGGACAGGATCGGCGTCTGAAGCTCCAGGAACCCCCGAGCGTTCATCTTGTCGCGAATACTCCGGATTACCGCAGAGCGCAACAGGATGTTGTTGTGCATCCGCTGACGACGCAGGTCGAGGAAGCGGTAGGTGAGCCGGGTCTCCTCACCGACGTGTTCCTCCGGGAAGACGCTGAACGGGAGCGGATCCGCGCTGCCCAGGACCTCGATCTCGCCGACCTGGACCTCGATCTCGCCCGTGGGAATCTCCGGATTGACGTTTTCCGCGAGACGGCGCAGGACTCGCCCGTCGGCGCGCAGCACTGTCTCCTTCGGCAGACTGCCCAGGGCCTCGTAGGCCGGCGAGTCGGACCGCACGACGAGCTGCACGACGCCGGAGTTGTCGCGTAGGTCGATGAACAGAACGCCACCGAGATCTCGCCGATTGTGCAGCCATCCCGACAGGCGGACGTCTGTGTTGACGTCCGTTGCGCGTAGCTCGCCGCAGGTGTGAGACCGGTACCGGTGCATCGTCCATCCAGATCGTTGGGTTGAGCGCAGCCGTCAGCGACGGCCAGAACCGTTATAGGGGCTTCCTGAGGGTACCGTGGTGCCCGACGCGCGTCGTGAGCCCATGCAGCCGGGCCAGGCTCGTCGCGAGTCACCCGTCGCTAACCTCACTGTTTGTAGTGCCGATGCCACCCATCTGCACCTATAGCGGTCGCGATGCCCTCGATACGGTGATCTTGGTACTGGGAAGACCCCGCACACTCGGAGGTATGCCGTGACTTCGTCTGTTCCACAGCTCGACGACAACGCCAAACAGCGCGTGGAGGCAATCCTGGCGCGCGCCGCTGATGACATCGCGTTCCGTGAGCAGCTGCTCGCGGACCCTGAGGCCGCGCTCGAGGACTCGGACTTGACCGACGACGAGAAGACGGCGTTGAGCACCATGCGGCGCGTCGCGTTGGAAGAGTGGGGGGTCGACGTTCGTCGTTTCCGGGCTTTCCTGATGGACAACGGCAACAAGTTCTGGACTGGCGAGGACGTCGAGCCCGCCGTCTGACCTGCTCTTATGGCCCGGTGGGGTGCGACCCGTTCGCGCTCTACCGGGTCGTCATGTCCAAACTTCTGGAACTAGGGGCCACCGGGTTTGCGTACGACCTCCATCTACTTGCTGGGAAGCGGGATCAAAGGGGCGCTTCACCTCACGGTCGAGACAGCGCAGGCACTACGCGCGTGTCGGCGGGTGTTTGTGCTCCACGCGGACGACGGCGTGCTGGACGCCGTTCGCGAGCACTGCCCCGAGGTCGAAGATCTCGCGCCGCTCTACGACGGTCAGAGCGTGCGCGACGATGTGTATCGTCAAATCTCTCAGCGTCTGGTAGACGCCGCGTTGGAAGACGCGCCTGTCGCGTTCCTGGTTCACGGCCACCCGTTGTTCCTGGTCAGCGCGACCGAGTACACGCTGGAACTGGCGGAGCAGCACGGCCTGCGGGTGTCGGTGCTACCGGCCGTAAGCTCGTTCGACACGCTGCTGTGCGATCTCCAGATCGACTACGGCTACGGGGTGCAGATCTTCGACACGACGACGCTGCTCAAGGCAGGATGGTCGCCCAACCCGCAGGTACCGCTGCTGTTGTTCCAGCTCGCCTCCACATTGAATCGCGCGGTCATCGACCGCGATCCCGACCGTCAGGCCCTGCGCCCGCTGATTGACCTGCTCGCTCCGCTGTACGGCGCCGACCATCGGGTACAAGTCGTGTGGTCGTCCGCCCACGTCTTGGAGGCAAGTTCAATCACCGAGGTGGCGCTGAGCGAGCTGGCAACGGCGGATCTGGAACTCTGGAGGAGGCCGACGCTCTATGTTCCAGCCAAAGACTGACGACCTCTACCTGCCCAACGCGGCCGAGCTTGGCGATATCCGCAAGTCCGTGTTCGCGGCGGGCCACAGAGTGCTCGACCGATTCGCCGAGCCCGCCCTCCTCACGGCCCTGCGGGGCGAGGCTGACCGCCTGTCGGCGGACTTGTCCGAGCACGCCGAGGGCACGGTGATCTCGCGAGACACAGATGGCCGGGTGCTGAGTATGCACTACCTGGACCGCCACAGCGACCTACTCTTCGATCTGACCCGCGTTCCCAGCCTGGTGCGAGCGGCGGAGGTCCTGCTGGAGTCGCGGTGCGTCCCGTTCCTGACCGAGTACTTCGCCAAACCCGAGGCGCGGTCGGAGGCCACGCCACCGCACCAGGACCAGATCTTCTACCGCGACCACTTCGGGGACGAACTCGCGGTGACCTTCTGGATCGCTCTGACCGACGTCACCGAGGAGGATGGGGTCCTGCAATACGCCACCTCGCAGCCCGAACCGGGTGACCTGCTTAAGCACCGTGCCTCCGAGGTGCAGAACTTCGGCGCTGAGCTGGTGGACGCCTCCGCCTTGTCGTTCGTCTCCGCGCCGGTCCCCGCTGGCGGAGCGGTCGTGCACCACTCGTATGCCGTGCACCGCTCCGGTCCGATGGAAAGCGCGAAACCACGCGCGGCGTTCGCACTGAACTTCCGGCGCTCGCCCTACCGGCAGAAGATCGACCCGCTTGAGCTGTAGAACGGACGCGAGCTAGTGACTTTGGAATCTCGGGCCGTCATTTTCGTCGGCCCGTCGCTATCCGCGTCGGTGCGACGTCAGGTTCAGGGCGATGTCATCTGGTGCCCACCCGCCGGGCGCGGTGACCTGGCTGAGCTCGACCAACCGCCCGGCACCCGGATCGTGCTCGTCGACGGCTACATGATCCAACGGCATCCACCCTCGCCAACCGAGGTGTTCGACCTGATCGAGCGTGGATACGAAGTGTGGGGCTGCTCCAGCCTCGGCGCGCTGCGCGCCGCCGAGCTGCGTCACCACGGCATGTGCGGCCACGGTTGGGTCTACGAACGGATCGTCGACGGCACGATCACCTACGACGACGAACTGGTCGCGCCACTCGACCCGCGCACCGGCGAGGCCACAGCGCTGTTCATGGCCAACATCCGATTCGGACTCGACCAACTCGTTGTTTCGGGCTACACGACTGACCATCAGGCCAAGATGCTTCTGGCCCGGCTGCGTGACCTGCATTTCGCCCAACGGACACGCCGTCGCTGCCACGAGCTGGCCATCGATGTCGGCTTGAAGCCGGTAGCCGTGGAGCAGCTGCTGGCCACCGACGTCAAGCGCCACGATGCCGAAACGCTCATTGGCCGCTTGACCGCATCCCCGGGGGCGCGATGACAGGCGCCCAACCGACCGAGGAGCAGTGGCACGTCTGGGAGCAGGATCTCGTGGCGAGGCTCGACGACTTCGGCATCAGCCGTCTGGCAGACACCACCGGCCTGGACACCCCAGGCGTGCCGACCGCCAGCGCAGTCAAGCCCGCGACCACGGATGTCATTTGGGTCTACAGCGGTAAAGGCCGCAGCCAGGAACAGGCTCGTGTCACTGCGATCATGGAATGCCTGGAACGCAGCGGAGCGCTCTGGTCATCTGGCACACCGTGGGTAACCGACACGCTCGTGTCGCTGGAACGCACCCACGAGGTCTGGAGTCCGGACCGGTTCACGTATCGACGCCGCGACAGCGTTCGCACCGACGATCCGCAGGCGTGGGTCGAGGCCACGAAACTCACGGGCACGCCGGGCAGAGTCATGGTGCCGGCGGATCTGTGCTTCAACGGACGCCGTCCTGCCGAGGCACCGGCGAGCCCCTTCATGCTGTCCACATCGAACGGCCTTGCCGCGTCCTTCGACCTCGACGATGCCCTCATCCACGGACTGGCCGAAGTCATCGAACGCGACGTCGTCTCATGCGCCGAGGTCCGCGCCTCTCACCTCGGTTACCGCTACCTGACCGCGATAGCGAAGCGGTTCGGACTCTCGACCTCGGTGCTCGGCGGCTACGAGGACAACGTCGACCTCGCGCTGACCATCCAGCACGACAGCCTGCCCGGTTCGGCACAGGAGATCGCGAAGCGGTACGAGGCAGCTGGGCTGGATCTGGTCGTGAAGCTGCTGCCCAACGACTTTGAGCTACCTGCCTTCGGCGTGGCCGCCGTGCAACAGGCCGACCTGACCCGGCATCTCGGCTGCGCCGGGTACGCCGTCCGAACGAGCAGCGCGAGCGCTCTCGACAGCGCCCTCCTGGAACTCGCGCAGACTCGCGCCACGGACCTCCAGGGCGCGCGTGAAGACCGGCACGAAGTGGAGAAACAACGACTGGACGAGGCACCAACCGGCCACTGGCTTGCCACACCGGGCGCCCGCGCAGTCTCATACTCCGAACAGGACGTCGAGCCTGGTTTGGACGGCTTGCTCGCACGCTGCGAGCAAGCAGGACTACCTGATGTCGCTTACGTGGCCTTCCCCGCCTGGCCAGGCATCTCCGTCGTGCGGGTCGTTGTCCCGGATGCAGAAACCTGGCATGTCACCGGCGGCTGGTCGAGCCTCGGGCCACGCCTGCGTGAACAGGTGGGGAGGGGCTGACATTCATGTACTGGGCCTTCGACAACGTCAAGTCCAAGGAAGCCGGTGCATACCCACCGGAACCCCTCGACGTCGCATACGGGCGACGCGCTTCCGGCGAACAGAGGCTGGCCGGCACCGAACTACAACGCGCATTCACCGTCTCCGGTCGTGAAGTCCGCCCGTCCGACTGCGGCCCGGTGCAGGTGATCTCCCGATTCGGGCATGTCGTCAGGGCACCCGGCCGAGTCACGCTGCAACGCGAGGACCCTGCCCGCAAGTGGCGGGACTTCCGCGACGACACCAGCGCCTACGGCGCGGTCCGCGTGGGAGGCGATAGTTGGCACGGCACCGAATCCGGTTTCGTCGCGAGCTGGATCGCGGGCTCGGAATACGTGAAGATCAGCACAGGCATCGTTGTGTTCTTCCCGCGCGGGCACTTCCTCTACCAGGGGCCGCTCCCGAATCGGCAACTCGTGGACGACGCGGGCGTGGCGCCTGCAGACTTGGACATCATGTCCGGGTTGGAGTACTTCGTTCCCGCCCGGAGCAAGGATATCGACGGAACCACCTACGGCGTGGCAGCGCTGAATGTAATCGCACGCGCACCCCGCAACGGGTCCACCGTCGAGGTCCACAAAGGTCAAATTCTTGGCTGGTTCCATCTGGTTTCCCCGCAACAGAGCCAAAGCCTCGACGTCCTGCCGCGCGAGGGCGACGAGTCAGCATGACGACGCGCCCTACGCCTCGGATAACCACGGACATCGGGCGCCTGCCCGCCGTACTGCGGAAGTCTGGCTACAAAGAAGCCGACCTGCGTGACCTCCTCGCGGTTCCAGACTCGTCGGCATGGCCTCCCGTTGGTCATGCACCGAGTGCGGCGCGGATTTCAGCGAACGCGCCCGGCTCGCTGCGGTCCCTCGCTCAGCTGCTACTACTTGGCCAGCCGACGGACATCGATGGTTCCTTCCCTGAAGAGCTGGTGAGCTTGCTAGTAGACGCGAGCCTCGCCACGCAGTCGACGGACCGGCTCTCACCACTGGTCAGACTGACGCCCTTCGACGATCTGTTTCTTGCAAGCGACCTGCACAACGAAGACTCCCAACATGTGACCAGCGATGTCGTCGAGAGCCCGCACGGCCCGACCCATGTGCTCGCACGCGCCATCCCCCGAACGGCTGTGAGCAGGAGCCTCGACATCGGTACCGGCGCGGGAGCACACGCTCTCCAACTCGCTGCCCACTCCGATACCGCGCTCGGCGTGGACGTCTCTCCCCGTGCCGTAACGTTCGCCGAGTTCAACGCCGCTCTCAACGGCGTGACGAACGTCGAATTCACCGTCGCCGACGTCACCAGCGGGCTCGACGAGGAGAAGCCGTTCGACCTCATCGTCAGCAACCCGCCATACCTGGTCTCCCCCGAGACGTCGGTACTCTACCGCGACGGGCCACCGGGATCGGATCACGTCGGCACCCGCGTCCTGGCTGAAGCCCCAAGACTCCTGGCGACAGGTGGGCTCCTCGTGTGCCTGACCAGCTGGGCAGTTAGCGATCCGACCGATCCTGCACGGGAACCGCGCGCCATCGCACACCGAGCGCGATGCGACGGGCTGGCGTTGATCTACGCGCGGCGAACGCCGCTGGACAATGCCGTGCGTTGGAATGCCCACTATGCCGACGAAGCGGCGCTTGAGCGGACGGTACGGACATGGCTCGACTTCTATCGTCGCCACGACGTGCGCGAACTCGCCTACGGCATCGTGGTGCTCACTCCGGCCTACGCGCCGCAGGCGGTGTTCCGGTCTGAGCGCGTGTCCCTCGCTGGGCAGCAACTCGACCGGGGGCAGCTGCGCGACCTAATGCGCGCGCTGGACGCCGACCGACATGGACAACCGGCTGCTGAAGATCTCCGCCTTCATTCTGACCATGAAATCGCGTCCATCAGCGCGGTTCGCGAACATGGCGTCGTCACTCGCGAACAGGTCTTGCGCTCGACGCGTGGCATTCAATTCGAGGTGGAGGTCGGCCCACGCCTGCTGGACCTCGTCGCCAACCAGGTGCCGCCGCCGTCTTCGGCGGTGGGCGCGGAGGTGCTGACAACGATGGCCAAACGGCTCTACGAACTCGGGCTCCTCGTCAGGAGGACAGAAACCGATGACTGACGGACATGGCTCTCCGCTGTCCGACGACGCCGACTTCGAACGGACACTTAGCATCCGCGACGCCCTGTACGCGCTCTGGAACCCTGGTGGCCAGCCGATCACGGTCACCTGGACAGACAGCAACATCATCACCGCCGATGACCAGACCCGGTCCAGACTGACCCAGGCGCACGCGGTCATCCACGCGGTCCTGCAGAACGAGCCGGGGGACGCGATGGCGCGGCTCACCGCGATGACCAGCCTCATGGCGGCCTTTACGGCGCTACGCTCGCTCACCCTCGCCAGCGAAACGCTCTGGAACAGTGGCATTTCAATCTGGTCGGACGTGCTGGCCGATGCGCGAGAGGCGCTACCCGAGATGGTCGCGCACCTACCGGCCGACGACGGACGTCAGGCACGAACCGGCGCGGATACCTTGCACAACACCATCCGGGCCAACCTCCTCGGCGAGCAGCACGAGCGGATTCTCGACTGCGTCGCCAGGGTCGCCCATCACCAGGCGAAGCCGTTCCGGGTGGGCCTCGGCATGTTCGGCGCCGAGGTGCTCGTGTCGGCGCTCCGACGCACATCCGGGCGCAGCGCACCCGAACTACGCGAAGAACATGCGGCACTGCTTGCGGCGCTTTCCGGAGTAACCGTCACTCACCGCGATGGGCGGCTCATAGTCGATGGCTGACCCGCATCTCGCGCGCTCGCCAGCCGAGTGCTCACGGCCCGCTCTGATACGGAAGGCCACCTTCGTCAACAACGGCCGCGATGTCGGGCAAGCCGAATTGCTCAACCCAAGCCCGGTACAGCCGGGACGCCTCCGGCCACACGTCTTTTACGACGAATCCCAGCGCCGCACCAAGCGCGAGTTGGCGATACGACTCGTCAGCGCCGTCAAGCTCCCCGATGACGGCTCTCACGATGCCGTACGCACCGACGCGCGCGGTCGCGTCGACAACGTCCAGCACCTGCTTGCGCAGACTGTCAGTGCCGTCATCGACGGTCACCGGTTCTTGCCCGTGCTCGGCGGCCAGAGCTTGAAACTGCTTCAGCAGCGCACGCACCTCGCGTCCACACGGACCCAGCAGCCACCACTGAGGCACCTCCCGGGCGACGCGGAACTCGTCAACGCCAGCGAGACCCAGCTCCGGGATGACGACCGGTATCGACCGCGCCAACAGCACCGGCTTCGCGTCCAGCTCGAACAAGCGGATGCCCAACCCGACACGGCTGGCCTCCACTGCAGCCATCGCGGGGCTCTGCCACACCCGCAGGAGCCATTCGGCCGGAACCCATTCGTCAGACCGTGGACGATCATCCTCGGAAAGCATCCATTGCCTCACAAGGACTGCATGCTGGTCAGTGCGCATCGAGGAGGTCCACCGCATGAGCTGACCGTCGGCGGCTGCCCGCTCACAGTCGAACTTCATGTCGGTCCGGTGTACCGGGTGATGCCAGCCATGGCTGTCGGCGACCAGAAAGTAACGACCCACAGCCGCGACCCTAGAGCACCGCACGATCACATCGCGCCACACCTCGACCACCGGAAGTACTGATGAAGGCACTGCACCAAGTTGCGGACTTCCTGGGCGCGAAGCGTCGAGGAGATGTCCTGCAACTGCTCGGATCGCCTGACCTCGCATGGCAGCGCTCGGATGCGCTCGGCCGCACGACATCTGGCAGGATGTGGCAGCTGGCCAAGTCCGACATGCATCGGCAACCCGCCATGAGGCAGCTCTCGGTACTTGTCGCGAGCGTCGTCTACGACGAGGTCACCGCCGCACTGCCCGCCACGCTCCCGCCGCCCGAGGACCTCGTCCCGCAGGTGTTCCCGGTACGCATGGACGGCAACCCCGACGAGCCGCCCACGCAGATGCCGCACCGCGACGGCGAAGGCGGACCAAGCCCGATCGTGACAACGCTCTACTACGCCCAGGTCGAGAACGCAGTAGGCGGCGCACTCGTGCTTCACGATGATTCGGGAACCGTCCGCGCACGGATACAGCCCGCGAGCGACAAGCTCGTCGTGATCGGCGGCAGGCAAGTCCACTCTGTCGAACCACTCACCGCGGGGCGGAGAACGACCATCGTCACGAACTTCTATCGCGCGGGGTGAGACTGGCCACCATACAGCTAATCATGGTCAGCGCCCGAGCATCCGTTCACAGTCTACGCATCGTGGGCAGGGCAACGAGCGACCATGCCACGCGATTGCCGTGCACTACAGGTCGCAGTGGAGCGAGACGAGCGTCGTGGGGTCTGGCGAATACGCGCAACTCCTCCCGCAGAGCCAGCAGGTCGGTTCGAGGCCAGCAAGCTCGTCTGCAGCTTCCCGAAGCGGAGCCTCCAACTCTTCCTGCGGCGGATCGAGTTTGCAAAGCCTGAAGAACGAGACGCTGTCGTGCGAAGCGGGACCTGGTAGCCAGCAGTTTGTCGCCAAGACCTCAAAGTGTGCGGCAGTGCCGTCGGGACATCCGTTCGGGTGAACTCCTCGATCGCTGGCTCGTACGCACTTTGAAGTCCGTAGGCCACCCGGAGTAGATGTGATCACAGTCACTAGTTGGCTTGGTGTGGACATCGTCCAACCGCCACCGGCGGGAAGACGCCAGGTCAGCGACCGTGACACCAGCGTCGGAGCGTCATAGTGCTCGGCGCGACGGGCGCGGTCATGCGTTGGGAGGCGGACCTATGCGGGTTGGCACAAGGGCTGGGTTGCTCACGGTCGTGATGTTCGGTGTGGCCGTCACGACTGCTGCATGTGAGTCTGTGGCCAACAGCGATGGGCAAGGCAACCCTGCCACGACCGCGCCGCGTACCACCGCATCACTGAACGATGAACGCGGCGTGGTTATACAGGCGTACGAGCGGTTCTGGCAGCACCACTCGTCACTGCGGGAACGCCCGGAATCGACGTGGGACGACGTGATGGCAGCAGTGGCGGTCGACCCGCAGCTGTCGAGAACACTGCAGGGCGCTCGGTTCAACCGCGCGGACGGCAAGACGACCTACGGCGAGGTCACCACTCGGGTTTCCGATGTGGACATCAATGGCGACAAGGCCACGATCATTGACTGCCAAGACACGTCCGACACCGGTCTGGCGGACGCGAAGACCGGCGAGAAGGAAACCGCAGGGATCGAGCGAAATCCCACACGGGCGCGGATGAAGCGCGATCCGGATGACGGTAAGTGGAAGGTCGCCGAGATCACGTACCCAGGTGGTGAGTGCTGATGCGGAACGACGCGCGAGTAGGAATCACCGGACTGTTCCTCGTCTTGGCGACGACGTGGAACGTGATGCCCGTTTCAGCCGATCCGCATGACCCGGACGAATCCGGCCAAGTCACTGTCATGCCTGGCGACCCGTACAGCGGCGAGATCGAGCCACCGCGAGTCCATCTGGATGCGGAGTACGGCAAGCACTCGACCGGCGTCGGCGACGTGGTGACGGGTGGCCCGAGTTCGGGTGCCGCCCGAGTGGGAAACGGGTCGGGGAGCGGTTCTGGTCCGACGTGTCGGGTGGAGCGTGCGAGTGGCGCGGGGTTCGCGCAGGTGTCGTCGAGTCCGGAGGAGATGCGTCAGTACTTCCCGGACCTGTTCATGGGCAGCCGTGGCGGAGACGAGTCCGAGGTCTTCATCATGCGCTGCTCGGATGGCAGTACTGGCTGGATCGTGGGCGATGGCGCGGGCAGCGGCACGGGTGGCACGAGTGCGGTGGCGCTGCCGAGTCCTGTGGAGCTGGCTGAGCGGGCGCGTCGGCAGCTCGTGCTGCCGTTGCCGTCGCCCGGGATGTCGCCGAAGGTCGAACTGGCTGACGGCCGCGATGCGACCTTGGTGAATGAGAACACGTGGGTCTGGACCGATCCTGGCGTGTGGGAGGAACGCACTGAGCGTGTCCAGGTGGGGCCGGTGTGGGCTGAGGTGACCGCCCGCCCGACGTCGATGCGGTTCACCTCGGGCATGGGTCAATCGGTGACCTGTGCCGGTCCGGGAACGCCGTATGACCGCTCGTACGGGATGCACGCGGCCAGCCCGGACTGCGGGCTCCGGTTCACGCGCTCCAGCGAGTCGATGCCGGACGGTGAGACCACGGCCGAGTACGCGATCAGGTGGTCGGTGAGCTGGCGAGGCTCGACCGGCGCGAGCGGTGAGGGGGGTGAGCTGCCGGACATGATCTCCCGCGCCAGCGAGTCGTTCGTGGTGGCCGAGGCGCAGTCGCTGCGCTCGAGCTGACCCTTTCGATTCCCGGATAACCGCCCCTGACGAGGGCTTCAGTAACGGCTTCTGTGTCGTGAGACCAATGAGGACGGTGGTCTTTCGTGGGTAGTGCTGTGCCCTTTTCGCCGACCGAGCGTGACGAAGCTGCCAGTCGGGTCCGTGCCCCGCGGGTGCCGCGGCACCGCCGGTGGTGGCTGGTCCTGCTCGCCGTCGTGTTGGTAGCCGGGGGCGGGCTGGGCAGCTACGCACTGGTGTCGGCGGCCGATGAGCGGGTCGAAGTGCTGCTCGCCGCTCGCGACATCGCGTGGGGCGCGGTGATCACCGACGCCGACTTGGGGCGCGCGCTGGTCGCGACCGAGAACACGGGGCATGTCATCCCGGCGAGCGAGCACGCCGCGGTGGTGGGACGGACGGCGGCCGAGCCGATCCCGGCGGGTGGGCTGCTGGCTCCTGGTCATGTTCGCGAGCAGGGTGTTCCCGGACCTGGGGAGTTGCTGGTCGGGCTGCGGGTCGAGCCGGGCGGGGTCCCGGCGCGGGGCGTGCGACCGGGCGAGGTGGTGCGTGTCGTGCCCGTGGCCGACGGCCACACCGCTGGTGCCGGGGAAGGAGCCGACGTGGGGGCGGGGTTCGACGCCCGGGTGCTGGCCACGGGAGCACCGGATGCCCAGGGCGTGGTCGTGGTGGATGTCGTGGTGCCGAGCGAGTTGGGGCAGCGGGCCACCTCGGCGGCGGCGGGCAGGGTGCTGCTGGTTCTGCGTGGTCCGGACCGCTGAACAGGAGGTGCGAGACCGGTGGCGGTGATCGTGATGGTGTCGGCGAAATGCTCGCCCGGGGTGTCGGCGTCGCTGGCGGCGTTGGCGTACGCGTGGCCGCGCCGCGTGCTGCTGGCCGACTGCGACCCCGCCGGTGGGGATCTCGCCGCGGGCTGGTTGGGGCATTGGCTGTTCGACAACCGCCTCGACACCGGCCGCGGTGTGCTGAGCTTCGCGACCGACACCCGCCACGCCTCGGTCGGGGAGGCCGCGCTGCTTGCGCCGCATGTGCAGCAGGTTCCCGTCGCGCCTCACGCGCGCCTACTCGCGGGGCTGTCCGGACCCGCCCAGCACACCTCGGTCGGCGACGGCGGCTGGCGGCGCGTGGCCCAAGCGTTGGGCGACGCCTCGGCCACTGGCGGGTGGGACGTGCTGATCGATGTCGGAAGGCACAGTCCGGCTACACCGCGACCCTTGTTCGCGATCGCTGACCGGGTGCTGGTGGGTGTGCGGCCCGTACCGCGGCAGGTAGTGGCGACCCGCCCGCTGCTGCCGGTCCTGTCGAGTCGTGTCGAGCCGGGCACGCTGGCCATGGCGGCGGTGGCGAGCAGCACGGTGGGTGCCCGTGACGTCCGCCGCGCCCTGGGTCTCCCCGTGGCAGTGGAGCTGCCGCACGATGCGCGCACCGCGGCGGTGTTCGCCGACGGGGACCGCGCCGGTGAACCGCTGTCGCGCGCACCGCTGGTGGTGGCGGCGCGTAGCGCCGCTGCGCATCTACAGACCACGCTGAATCTGCGGCCCCCACCAGCGCCGCTGGACGCGGCGCCCGCACGCGCGGACGTGCCCACGCCGAAGGAGATGCTTCGATGACGCGTCCATGGAGCGACCGCGCCTTCGCGCCCACCCAGCCTGCGGGTGGCAACGGCGCACACCGCAACGGCAACAGCAACGGTCAGAACGGGTCCGATGCGGGGATGCCGGACCCGCGCGTGGTGGCCGAGATTCGAGGTGCGGTGGCGGTGCGGGTGGAGCGCGCGACCCGTGCCGACGAACAGGCGGGTACGTCGCTGTCCGCCACGGAGGAACGCCGCCGCACCGAGCATTACGTCGCGCAGGAAGTCGCCGACTGGGTCCGTCGGCAGGCTGAGGCGGGTGTTCCGCCCCCGTCAGTCGAGGCGGAGCAGGCGCTGGTGCGGGCGGTGGCCGCGTCGCTGGCAGGGCTGGGCGCCCTGGAGGAGCTGTTGGAGCGCGACGACGTGGAGAACATCCACGTCCACGGGCATGACCGGGTGTTCCTCGAGTTGGCTGATGGCAGCATGCAGCGCTGGCCATATCCGGTCGCCGACTCCGATGCCGTTCTGGTGGAGATGCTGGCGGGGATCTTCGCACGGATGGGCCAGACTGCTCGCGAGTTCTCCCCGGCACATCCGATCGGGAACCTACGGCTCCCGGCTGGTGGCCCGTTGGGGTCGCGGCTGGCCGCGTTGTGCGAGATCGTGCCGTGGCCGACGGTCGCGATCCGCCGCCACCGCCTTGGCGGTATCCGGCTGGCCGATCTGGTGGCGATGGACACGGTCGATGAGACGCTGGCCGAGTTGTTGTCGGCCGCCGTGCGGGCGGGCTGCAACATCCTCGTCACCGGTGGCCCGGGAGCGGGCAAGACGACCCTACTGCGGGTGCTGTGCCTGGAGATCCCCGCCGGGGAACATGTGATCACAGTGGAAGACGAGTATGAACTCGGCCTGCACCTCAACACCGGGTTGGAGCCGGTGACCGCGATGGAGTCGCGGCTGGCCAACGCCGAGGGAGTCGGCGAGATCACTCTGGACGACCAGCTGAAGCAGGCGCTGCGGCACTCCCCGAAACGCGTGATCGTCGGCGAGGTGCGTGGCGGCGAGATCACCGCGATGCTACGGGCGTTGGGCAACGGTGCCGCGGGCGGGATGTGCACCCTGCACGCCCGCTCCGCCGACGTGGTGTTCGACCGCATCGCCAGCCTCGGCATGCTCGCCCACCCGCCGCTGTCCGTTGAGGCCGCCTCTGCATGGACCGCCTCGGCGATCGACCTGATCGTGCACGTCGTGAAGATCGACGACACCGATCCACATGGTCGTCGCCGGCGCCGCCGCTACGTCAGCGAGGTTCTCTCCGTCGGCCCGGTCGGCGATGCCGGCACACCCGACACCACCCGCCTGTACAGCAGGGCAGCACCCGGGCTTCCCGCGAAGCCGGTGTTCACCCCGGGCGCCGAGCTGGCGGCTCGGCTGGCCGCGCACGGGTTCGACGCCGCCCGCCTGACGACCGCAGGTGGGGAGGCGGGGCCATGAGCGCCGTGACCGACGTGATGGTGCGGGCGCTGCCCGGCGTGCTGATCGCGGCCGGGATCGGCTGCGCCGTGCTCGCCGTGCGTCCACCACGACCCCATGCTGTCTCCTACTGGCCCCGGCTGCCGGTGCTGTGGCGGACGCTCCGCGACCGCGCCAGGCTCGCGCGGGCCGGTGCCGCCGCGGGAGCGGGGATTGTGGTTTTGGCCGTGACCGGGTGGCCCGTGATGGCCGTTGCGGTGGCCGCGGGTGTCGTGGCGCTTCCGCCACTGCTGGCGCAACGCGACACCCAGACGGCGATCGCCCGGCTTGAGGGATTGTCGTCGTGGGTGCGCAGGGTGGCCGACGTGCTCGCCTCCGGCGCTGGCGGCCTGGAGTCCGCGATCACCTCGACGGCGCGGACTCCGCCGGAGGCGATCGCGACCGAGGTGAGCGCCCTGGCGGTGCGGGTCCGCACCCGCGGACTGGATCCAGCGCTGCGGGTGTTCGCCGACGAGGTGGGCGACCCCGCGGCAGACGAGGTCGTCGCCGCGCTGATCCTGCGCGCCCGCGCTGGCGGACGCGGACTGCTCGACGTCCTCGACGCCAAGGCCGACGCTCTGGCGGCGGAGGTCGCCGCCCGCCGCGACGTGGAGGCCGACCGCGCTAAGCCCCGCACCGACACCCGCCTCGTCGTCACCATCACCGGCGTCGTACTGGCGGGCCTGCTGCTGTTCGCGCGCGACTTCCTGGCACCGTTCAGCGGCCTGTTGGGCCAGCTGGTGATGGCCGCGATCGTGGTGCTGATGGGACTGGCGTGCTGGTGGATGCACCTGCTCTCCACCCCGCGCCCACGGTTGCGGCTCTTGGGCGCCGGAGGGAGGGGATCACGGTGATACCGCTGGTCGCGACTCTGCCGGGCGTGGCGTTCGGGCTCGCGCTCACGCTGGCGATCGTTGCGGTGGCGCGCCCGGCGCCGCTGCACCTGCCCGCCGCGCTCGCCCGCCTCGACGCCCACACCCGCCCGCTCGCCGACCCTGACACCGAGGTGCCGGGGCGATGGGAGAAGCTCCTCGTCCCGCTCGCGGCGCGTGCCACGCGCACGACCAACCGGTGGTGGGGCATCCCCACCACCGACCTCGATGCCTGCGAGATCACCCCGACCGGGTATGTGGCGCGGCGCCTGGCGTGGGCCGCCGCTGGCGCCGCGACGGCCGCGGTGCTTCTCGTGGTGGCCACGGCGGGCGGCCTCGGTCCGCCCGTTCTGCTGGCCCCGGTGGCGGTTGTGGCGGGGGCCGCGGTCGGTTCGGCGGTGCCGGTACTCGACGTCACCGAGACCGCCCGCACCCGCCGTGCGCAGTTTCGCCAGGCCATCGCCGCCTACCTCGACCTCGTCGCGCAGGAACGCGCCGCCGGTGCCGCTGCGGGTCCCGCGCTCGTTGATGCCGCGTCGATATCCGAGGCGTGGCCGTTTCGTCGCCTACGGGCCACGCTGATCCGCGCCCAGCACGCTGGACAGCCCCCGTGGGACGCGCTCATCGAGCTCGCGAACCGGATGCGGGTGCCGGAGCTGGCCGACGTGGCCGATATCGCCGCCACCGCCGCCGACGGCGCCGCCGTCTACACCTCCCTGACCGCGAAGGCGGCCGGGCTGCGTCGCGCCACGCTGTCCGCCGACAAGGCCGCCGCCAACGCCGCCAGCCAACGTCTCACCGTGCCCGTGACCCTGCTGCTGGTCGGGCTGTTGCTGCTCGTGCTGTACCCGGCGGTGATCCGGCTGCTCGACGCCACCTGACGCAAGAGAAGAAGAACACCGAATGTTGGGAGAACACCAATGTGGACACCACACCGTAGTGACACCGTCGCGGCGCGGACCCGGCACGCTCTGGCGCTGCTCGCTCTGGCCTGCGTGAGCCTGCCCGGTCGGCTGGAGGGCCGCTGGCGGCAGGCCCGCGCCAGCGGCGACCGCGGCTCCGAGACGGTGGAGAAAGCGGTCATCGTCGCCGTCGCCCTCGGCCTCGCGGTCGGGCTGGCCGCCGCGATCACCGCTGTCGTCAATTCCTACCAAACCCAGATCACCCCGTAGCCCGGCGTCACAGGTGCGGCGATGCCCCGAACACGTGGCGGTCGGTCGCGTCATCTCGGCGACACCGGTGCCGAGACGGTCTCGATGGCGATCCTGTTCCCTCTCGCTCTGCTGCTGATCCTGGCGATCGTGCAGGCCGGGATGCTGTGGCATGCCCACAACGTGCTCGCCGAGTCCGCCCAAGCTGGGGTGAACGCCGGGCGGGTGCTGTACGCCACCCCAGCCGACGCGCACGCCGCCGCCAGCTCCTTCCTCAACCGCGCAGGCCGCAACGTCATCACCGCGCCGGCGGTTCGCGTCAACCGAGGTGCCGAGCGGGTGTTGGTGACGGTCACCGGTACCGCGCCGCGCGTACTGCCCCTCCCGGGCGTCACCTTGCGCCTCACCGCTGGGGCCGCAGCCCCGGTCGAGCGCTGGACCAGCGATGCCGGGGGCGCGCCATGAGCTGTCGGGAGTGCCGCGAGGGCGGGTCGGTCAGCGTCCAGCTGGCGATCCTGGTGCCCGTCGTGCTGCTGGTCGGGCTGCTCGTCGTCGCCGCTGGGCGCCTGCACGCCGCCCAGCAAGCACTCGACCACGCCGCTGCTGCCGCCGCGCGGGACGCCTCTCTCGCGCGGACCGCCTCTGCCGCTACCGTCGCCGCGACGTCCACCGCGAACCGGATGCTGGCCCAACGAAACATCCGCTGCGCGACCAGCAGCGTCACCGTCGATGCCAGCGAGTTCGGTGCCCGTCCCGGCACGCTTGGACTCGTCAGGGTGACGGTGCGATGCACTGTGCCCCTGGCCGATCTCGCCCTGCCTTTCGGAGGCGGTAAGCAACTGGCGGCCACCTTCGCCAGCCCGCTCGATCCATTTAGGACGGGTGGCTCATGACACGCACCCACACACCCCGCTACGCGGGCGGCGACGACGGCTCGGTGTCGGTGATGGTCGCGGTCCTGGTGCCCGCGTTGCTGCTGATGATCGCGCTCGTCGTGGACGGTGCGGGACAGCTGAGGGCGATCAGCCGTGCCGACGCCGTCGCCGCCGAGGCCGCCCGTGCCGCGCAGACCGCGCTGGACACCCGCGGCGCCACCGTCACCATCGACACCAACGCCGCGGTCGCCGCCGCCCGCTCTTACCTTGCCCAGGCCGGACACACCGGACGAGTCAGCGTTACCGGTCCGGACACCGTCACCGTGTCGGTGAGCGTCACCGTGCCGGCCGCGATCGGCCTCGGCGGTCCCACGCACCACGCCACCGGCACCGCGACTGCTCGGCTCGGTGTCGCCCAACCGCCTGGAGCCGGCCGATGACAACTCTGAACCGGATTGCCCGCGGCCTCGGCGCGCTCACCGCGCTGGGTGTGATCGTCGTGGGAGTGCCCGCGGCGATGCTGACCGTGCTGGACGCAGACCCGCGCCGCTTGCTGCCAGCGGATCCCTGGCCACCCGTGGCCGAGGTGCCTGAGTTCCTCTGGCATCGCCTGCGGTGGGCCATCGACACCGGCGATTTCGTCATCCTCGCGCTGATCCTGTTCGGCTGGGTCGCGTGGCTCGGGTTCGTGTGGATGACCATCTCCGAGTTCACCTATCAGGTCCGCAACGGTGCCGCCGCGGCCCGCGAGCGCTGCGCCGCCGTACCGCCGAGGCGATGGATCGCCGGACTCGTCACCGCGATCATCCTGCTCGGCGCCACCAGCCCCGCCGCCGCGCACACACCGGGTGAGCAGGTGGTGGCGACCGCGCCGCACAAGCCCCCGCGCCCCGACGTCGGCACCCTCCCCGACAGCGGGGTAACCGTCGCCGTACCGCAGGCGACTCCCGGTGGAATCCCGATCGCTGAACCGGCCAGCGACACGGCGGACTGTCCGACGGTGTGGGTCGTCGGCGGCGACACCTTGTGGGGCCTGGCCGAACGACACCTCGGCGACGGTCGCCGCTACACCGACATCGTCACCCTCAACCGCGACCGCCTCACCGCCGGCGGCCCGGACCGCCTCCAGGTCGGCTGGTCTCTGCTGCTGCCGCCGGACGCCACCAACCTTCCCGACCCTGCCCGCTCCACGTCCTGTGCCGACGAGGGCACCGTCACCGTCCGAGCCGGTGACACCCTCAGCGCCATCGCCGCCCGCGAACTCGGCGACCCCGAGCAGTGGCGCGCGATCTTCGACGCCAACCACCGGGTGCCGCAGCCCGACGGCCGGGCTCTCGTCGATCCCGACACGATCCTGCCCGGCTGGACGCTCCGCATCCCAACAGGCACCGAGGCCAGCGACGATCGGACCGCAGACACGCCCGAGCCGCCCGACCCCCAAGCTCCACCCGAGTTGGACCGACGGACACAGAAGCCCGAAGCGTTGCCGACACCGCCCGACCCGAACCCCACACCCACCAGCCAGCTCGACCGCGCCCCGACCTCTCCTCCCGAACAGACGTCCGCGTCACCCAACGGTGACGACACACCACCCGACAGCGGTCCAGAGACGGTGACGCTGCCCTCCGGCGCGATCGTGAGCCTGTCACTGGCCGCCGCCATCGCCACCCTGCTGCTCCTGTCACGCCGCCGCACCCGCGCCCGCACCTCCGCGATCAGCCCGCAGGTGGCGCAACCGGCCGGCCCCACCGTCGCAGCCCTGGTCCGCGCCGCCCACCACGCTCACAACCACGAGGACGACCGCGGCGATGACGGAGACGACCCGGATGAGATCGACGGCGCGGACGACACCAGCACCCCGGCCGCAGGACCGATCGGTGTAGGGGAACGTCGGCGGGTGTGGCCGCCCCCGGACGTCGTCGTCACCGGACACGCCCCGCGAGGCACGGTCAGGGTTCGGCTGGCCGACGTGGCCGGGCTCGGCCTCACCGGTGCCGGAGCGCCCGCCGCCGCACGCGCGATCTTGGCCACGGTCGCGACCGCCGACACACTGCACCCCGCCCTCGTGCGGATCGCCGGCACCGACACCCTGCACGCCCTCACCGAAGCCGCCATTCCGCTCGAGGAAGCCGCCACCCAGCTGCCCGGCGCAATCGCCAGTGAAGAATCCATGGTGCTGCGGTGGTTGGAAGCCGAGATCGCCCGCCGACTCCGGCTCCTCGCCGAGCGCGACACCACCGTCGATGACCCGCCCGAAGACATGCTTGGCGGCGAGCGGCAAGTGGAGATCGCTGCCTACCGCGACGCCGACCCCAGCGAGGACCTGCCCCAGATCATCGCCTGCGCGACACCCGATCCCGCCACGCTGCCTCGTTGGAGCGCGCTCTGCGAACTTGGCCGCAGCCTGGGCATCCACGCGCTGCTGCTCACCGGCGACACCGACGTCCACCTCACCGTCGACGCCCAAGGCGCCGCCACCGGCCACGACAACGCCACCGATCCGCTCACCGGAACCCGACTCGACACCCTGACCACCGACGAAACGGCCGAGATCGCCCGGCTGCTTGACGCGACACGCCGCGACCCCACACCCGAAGTGATCGGGAGCGCCCCGGTCGCGTCGGACGAACCGGCCACCGATACCACCTATCCCGCGCGCCCGCCCTGCGCGGTGTCCGATGTGGAGCCGGTGATCGTGGTGCGGATGCTCGGCGGCGTCACCGTGGACAGCCACGCCAGTCACAAGCCCGCCCCGATCTCGGGATTGCGCTCCGCCGCCCGCGAAGCCCTGGCCTACCTCGCCTGCCACCAGCGCGGAGTCCGCGCCGAGACCATGGCCGAGGACCTGTTGCCCGGTGCCGATCCCGACAAGCAACGCAACCACCTGTACTCGGCGATCTCCCACGCTCGCCGGGCGCTGCGCGCCGCCACCGGCCTGAACACCGCCTTCGTGATCACCACCGACGGCCGCTACCACCTCGACCCCGAGCAGGTCGGCTCCGACATTGTGGAGCTCGAGGCCGTCCTGCGCTCCGCCCACCGATCTGGCGAGGACACCGAGTCCACCGGCGCGGTCCGGGAGGCGCTGCTGCGGGCCGCCGAGTTCTGCCGGGACGGCCCGCCCCTGGACGGCGAAACCTATGACTGGGCCGAGCGCGTCGCCGACACCTGGCGGACCCGCACCATCACCACGCTCACGACGCTGGTCGACACCATCACCGACGACGACCCCGACACCGCGCTCACCGCGCTGGACGCCATCACCGCGTGGGACCCCTACGCCGAAGACCTCCACCGCCGTGTCATCGCCCTACGACTGCGCCTGAGCCACCACGACGCCGCCCGCGCCACCTACCGGCAACTGCGCGCCCGCCTCGCCGACATCGACCTCGAACCCAGCCCGGAAACCGAACGACTCATCTCAGCCGGAAACAACACCAATGGATCGGCTTCCCAATTATTCAAAGGAATGGTTCGATGAACCTAGAACCGAAAAGCGGAAACCCCACCCAGAAAATGCAAAGGCGCGTTCGGTGCCCTTTAGCCCGTGACCCACCTATCCCTAGCGGCGACACACCCCTGGCCGTCGGTGGGCATACCGTGTTGGTGATTGATTTACCCGATCTCCGTTCGGCACACATCACCAACCGGGAACCAGGCCGCAGGAACCCGCTCACCGGCCGCGTCACTTCGCGTCAAACAGGCCCCCGAGCACCCCACCGAGAAGCCCCCCGACGACCCCCCGGCTAAGCCCGGGGAACCGACCACTCGCAGGAAGCGGCCAAATCACCAGGTCACAGGTTGTCCTATGAGGCCGTCGGCCGAGCCAGACTGCCACGACAGGCAGCCTGGCCGTCCGGGTGGAAAGGGGTGGGGATAGGCCGATTGGGACTGTCGGCTGCGTCCGGGGCCTCGGGGCAGGACGCACCGGCGGGCCGCGCCGAGGCCTCGGGCGTGCGCCCCGCTCCCTCCGAGGTTCGCACGGAAATCCGCGCTACTACCCGCCTTTCGGGACGGTCGCGCGATCGCGAAAAAAGGTGCGGGAAAAGTCGCGCAGCGGGTTGACTTCACCCCCCGTCGAGCTACCTTGGAAATGTCACCGGAAACGCCGGAAACGAACCCCCCGCAATTCCGTGCCCGGCGTGAGCTATGCCCTACCGAACGAATGGGAGAACCACACGATGATCACGAACGCCACGACCACCGCTCACGTGCAGCTCAAAGAATTCCCGAGCGACGACCCATGGGAACCCGTGGATTTCCACTACAACCCAGCCGAATGCGACCACTGCGAAACGATGTGCCCGCAGTGCTACCAGACCTGGGCCATCGACCACCGCGTCGCGCTGCCCCAGCTGCTTCACGACTTCTGCCGGGCCGCAGCCCCCACCGCCCACCTAGCTCTCCGCCCGGTCCCAGCCATGCCGTGAGAGAAAGCGCGGCTAGCAACCCTATGAACGGAGCTGATCACCATGACCACCCACACCACGACCACCGCACGTCCCGGCAGCGCGATCACCGCTCGCCCTTGGTCCGGCGGCCAACCCCTGGCCCGCGCCTGTCGGGGTGTGGTGTTCGAGACGTGGAACGGCGACTCCGGCGACGTGCTGGTGTGGTTCCCGGGGCGCGGCGGGCCAGACGAGCCGGGCCGTGCCGTGCAGCCGATCCTGGCGCGTGAGGTCGAAACGGCGCAGCCGTTGACCGCCTGCCCACGCCGCTGGGTCGCCGACGCCTACCGCGCGCTGCGGCGCGACGGCACGCTGCCCGACCTGCCCGCTCCGGTGTGGCACGCCTTCGACGCCGCGTTGCGACGCGACCTCCAGCCCACCTCGTGACTCGACCTCAGCGCCCTAATCCCCGGGACGCGACACGCAAGCCCACGCCACCCCCGGCGGGCCGAAGACCAGCCGAACCCGAAGGGAAGGACCGGAACCGATGATGACCACCACCCACCGCGAACTGGACGAATGCGCCGACGCCGACCGGCACCGCTACAGCTACGACCGCATCGTCAAGATCGGCGAGCGCCGCGTGCGCATCCGTGTCCGGCGCGACTTTTACCCGCAGCAAAGCGTCGCGGTCGCCGAGGTACTCGCCGACAGCATGACCTGGACCCACCTGGCCACCGAGCCGACCGCTGCCTGGTTCTACGAAACCGCCTTACCCGGCACGGCGGTTGATGCTCGCGCGGAACTCGGCAGCATCACCGACCTCCTGATCGGACGCGCCACAGCGATCCTGACCGCCTAGCACGACTCGCCAACCAAACCACTACCCGAAGGAGAACCTGATCATGAATATCGACACCGTCGGCGAACTGATCGAGGCGCTGGAGGCCTACGAGCCCGACACCCCGGTCCGGATCGCGCAGCAGCCCAGCTGGCCGTTCGAGTACACCGTCGGCACGGTCACGCGCACGCCCGACATCTTCGACTTCGACCCCGACGACGTCGACGACGACACCCCACCTCCCGACCCGGTCGTGTGGCTGGCCGAAGGCCACCAGGTCGGCTACCTGCCCGGCATCGCCTCCCGCGCCCTCGGCTGGCGCTAGACCCCAACGAACGGAGCTGATCACCATGACCACCCCACCCGTCACCACCGCCGCCGGGGTCGCGCTGCCGCTGGCCGACCGCGCCCTACGGGCCCTCGATCACCACCGCGACCCCGATGGCTTCGCCGACCGCCACACAGACTGGCCAGAGTGGACACGCCGCGCCGCGCACGCCCGCCACCGGAGCGACTGCCCAATAGGACCGCCGCCCACCTGATCACGCCGCGCCCGACATCTCGCAAGGAGCGACAAGACGTGACCATCGAAACCGTCGGCCAACTCGCCGAGCTGCTGGAAGGCTACGACCCAGACACCCCCGTCCGCTACGCACACCAGCCGAGCTGGCCGTTCGAATACACCTTCGGCGCGGTGCTGCTCGCACCCGACACCGACCTCGATCCCGACCAACCGGCCACGGTGTGGCTCACCCAGGGCGACCAGGTCCGGTACCTGCCCGGCGAGATCTCCGAAGCCCTGGGGTGGTCGCGATGACCACCACCGAACCGACCGCAGACCCCACCGTGAGCCCGCCGACCGGTGCGCGACGCGACACAAGCCTGGTCGGCCGCGCCGTGCGCGCCGCCCACATCGCCCGCCACGTCGACCCCGAATTCGACACACGCGCCGCCGACCACCGCCGCACCGCACACCGCCGCGCCCTCGCGCACGACTTCGCCGACGCCCACGGCCTCGACGCCATCGACGTCATCGTGACCGACGACCCCGACCGCTGCTATGGAACCTGGCGCGGCTTCCTGATCACCATCACCGACAACGGCCAGTACTTCACCTTCCTGCCCCTGCCCGGCACCGACGGCTACTACCTGATCCTCGGGCCCTGCCCGGGATGCGATCGCCCCGTCCCGCTGGCCGACGCGTCCGACCCGCCCGCGCTCGGCCGCTACCTCGACGCCATCGCCGACGACACCGAACCCCCGCACCCGGCCGAGTTCAACCACGATCCCGCCCACGCCGCCCGCTGCCCGGCCACCCGGCACCGCCGAGGACACACGGCCTGACCGTCCACACCCGACACACCGAGGAGGAGGGACCGACCATGAGTACCCGCACCGACTTCTACAACCACGACCGCTGGCTCGGCTCCCTGGCCACCGACGCCGACCCGCGCCACCTGCCCACCGTGCCACCCGGGCGGCTCGCGCTGACCGCCACCGACCCCTTCACCTTCGCCGACGCCGTGACCGACCTCCTCGACGTCTGGGACGACGAACAACGCGGCACCGCCCATCACCCCCGCGACGGATGGCCGTGGCCCTGGCCCGACTCCACCGCGAGCGACTGGATCATCCGCTTCCACCACGGGCGCGTGGAGATCACCGCCGGGAACTACACCCACTGGCACGGAGACGACCCACCCGGAACCACACCCGCCGAGCCGGAGCGGGTGCACGTCATCGCCGAGATCATCGACCAGCGGTTCCAGGTGTCGATCGTGCACCATCCCGGCCGCTACACCGAGTACACCCTGCCCGCCCACGACCGCACCTACCGCGACGCCATCGCCGACACCGTGCACCGTCACACCGGACGCACCGTCACCGCGATCGCCGCCATCGGGCACATCGGCGACGGCGCACACCGCTACACCGCCACCCTCGCCGACCAGCCCGAGCTCGCCGAACCAGCTGGGCACAACACACGCATGGTGACGCCATGAACACCGACACCCTGCTGCACTCGATCTGCGAGGCCCCACGCCAACCCGACGCCGTCCTTACCACGTCGGGAAGCTGTACAGCGTAGCCGCGCACAGGCTGGTGCAGCGACTGTCACGCTCGTCCGGGAAGCCCTCGACGGCTTCCCGGACCTGACCGATGAGATCATCCGTACTGGTGTGCCGATGTGCTGACACTACGGAAGGAATGGAAGCCGGTGACAGCTATGCGGGCCACGGTCGCGGTCCGAGCGATCGTCTCGCACGAGGACAAGTTGCTGCTCGTCACCCATGGTGCGGACTACTGGTACACGCCGGGTGGCCGTCTCGAACCTGGAGAGACGCTGCCGGATTGCGTCGCGCGCGAGGTGCGTGAGGAAACCGGCCTGACCGTGTCGGTCGGGGACGTGGTTGCCGTCTCCGAGTACGTGGAACACGCCAAGGCTGAGCACAAGGTCGAGTGCTATTTCCGAGCGGAGTTGGTCGATTCCCCGGAGCGTTTCGAAGCTTGGCAAGACACGGGCGGCCCAGTGAAGTCGTATGGTCTGTTCAGCGAGGACGAACTCGCCACGATGAATGTCCAGCCGTCGTACCTCACCAGTTTTGTCTCGAGCCAACCCAGCGGTCCCCGCCAGATCTACGTTCAGCCGAGCTGACGACAACTCGCGATAGCGCGGCGGCGGAAGGAGATCTGGTTCCGCTGGGGAACATCGCTGGCGGGCTTCGACGGCCAAGCGTTCTGATCTGGCCAGCGAGGCCGGATACGGCTACTACGTCTCGCATTCCCGCTACTTCTGGGGCCATGCCGGTGGACGTGGTCGCCGCGCGGCGAACGAGGCTGCTCGGTCGCCGCGCGGCCCCTCCCACGGTGTCCCGTGGGGAACCCCCGTCAGGTGTCGTTGGTCTCGTCGGCCAGCCGGAACCGGCGGGGCTTGCTGCTGGTCTGCACGACGGTGCCGTCCTGTACGAGACGATCGAGGGCATTGCTGACTGCTCCGGAACTGCGGGCGAGCTTGCGGGCAATGTCCCCCGGGGTGTAGTCGTGGCTGACGCGGTCGTCCTCGCGGAGGAAGTCCTCCACCATGCCGCGCAGCGCGCCCTTGGGCAGGCGCCGCTTGCGGTTGGCCGTAGCGCCGGGTGCGGTCCCGTCGGACTTCGGCACGTCGCCGACCGAGTCCTCCCGTGGTGTGGCGGCATCCGACGCTGGGGCGAGGACGGCCCACAGGTCGGGGCCGCGCCGGGCACCCGTGGGTTGACCGGCGTTGCGGCTGATCAGCCCCTGGGCGTGCCACCGAGGCAGGATCTTGCCCGCCGTGGACCTGCCCACCGCCGCATGGGCGGCGAGTTCGGCCACGCCGCTGCCCGGGTGGGTGATCAGCGCTTCCCACAGCCGAATCTCGGCTGCAGTCCGCCCGGGATTGGCCAGGTTCCCAGCGCTGGTCGCGGGCACAGCGGTCAAGTGCCGCTTCTTCGAGTTGTTTTTGCTGGACATGACTACGCACTCCATTCGTGTCCGATATGGATGGTCATGCCCCCGGGGGCAGTAGCCCTCCGGCGCGTTGCCGGGTCGATCGGGCTACCACGTCCATGGACGCTCGATACGCCGCTGAAAGCAAGTCCCCCGACAACAAAGACAGGTGTCTTGTTGCAAGCCCTGGGACTGCCGCTCGCCTCGGAGTGGCGATTGATGGTGGCGGTGATGCGGTCGGTGTACGGCCAGCCGCGGACACCACGTTTGAGGTTTGCGGCAGACTCGTCCCATGACCGAACTCGCGTACATGGTCCGAGACGATTGGGGACAGCACGGCACCGCGATGCGACAGCAGAGCGCCGTGATCCGAGACTGGCTCGGAAGTCCGCCATACGTTTTCGCCACGGCCGATCGGAAGACGTACGAGTCGGACCACAGCGCTGACCGCGAGTTCGTGACGTACATCGCCCACGATGCCGATGAACGGCACGTCATCGACCTGTCAGACCTCAATGAGCTCCGACGCGCCGAAAAGGCGGTCACCCGCCCGCTCATCGTCCTGCATCCCTATAGGGAACGGGATTGCGACCTGCTGCGCGAGATCGTTGCGACGGAGTCCGTCGCTCGACTGTTCGTCATCGTTTGGTCGCCGCACGATATGGTCCGCACCTGGCTTGACGGGATCGGCGCCATGAACCTGCACACAGGGTCTGCATTCGAAGCACCAGACGTCGTGCAACTTGAGGCCGCGAAGTGCTGGGTAGGTGAGCAGTACAACGGGCTGTCGAGCGGCAACGGCAAGAGTGCCGTCGTGCAGCTTCTGCGCGTGTTTACCGCAGCTGGCTATCCGCTCGATGCGGGCACCTGGCTGCGCGCCTTTTTCGCGGCAGGCGGTGAGTTCGACGAAGCCACAAAGGTGGCGAAGTTCATCAGGGAGATGCAGAGGGGCACCCAGCATCGCATCAAGGCGCGCTACGGGACCGACATTCTGAACGTGCTACGCGAGCGCGCCACCGAAACTGCATGATCCGCCCCACGGCCCGCACACACAAGGCCATCCGATGTCTATCCGCGACCTTCACGGCGCCGCGACAGCTGGCCGCGATGCGCCGCTCTACCGGGGCGGTACCCTGGCCGCCTGCACAGGAGGCTTGATCAACGGCTGGATTGGGAAGTCCATACTCTAAAGATCAATTGTTAGCCGGTCGCGTTGCTCCGGCGTATTGGTCTCCCGACCATCGGTATGGGGCGATTCTGACGACGTCGTTGAAGGTTGGTGCGTGGATCATCTTGCCGTCGCCGATGTAGAGGCCGACGTGGTGGATCTTGGGACTGCCCTGACTTCGGTTGACTCGCGGGTTGGGTGGTTCAAGCCGCGAGTGCGACCGGTTCGTGGAACAGCAACTCGATCTCTACGGGGGTCATTCTGCCGAGTCGGCGTTGCCGGCGTCGACGGTGGTAGGTGCGTTCAATCCAGGTGACGATGGCCAGGCGCAGCTGGTCGCGGGTGGCCCAGCGTTGCCGGTCCAGGACGTTGCGCTGCAGCAGCGCGAAGAAGGACTCCATCGCGGCGTTGTCACCGCAGGCTCCGACCCGCCCCATCGACCCGACAAGGCCGTACTCGTGTAAGGCACGGACGAACTTTCGGGACCGAAATTGACTGCCTCTGTCGGAGTGGACGATCGTCCCGGCCGGGCTGCGGAGGGCGACGGCGTTGCGCAGCGCGGCTACCGCGAGGGAGGCCTTCATGCGCGAGTCCATGGAGTAGCCGACGATCCGGTTGGAGAACACGTCCTTGATCGCACAGAGGTACAGCTTGCCCTCGCCGGTGGGGTGTTCGGTGATGTCGGTCAGCCACAAGACGTTCGGCGCTGCCGCGGTGAAATCACGCTCGACCAGGTCGTCGTGTACCGGCGGTCCGGCCGTGCGGTTCAGCCCGCGCTTCTTGCTGAAGACCGAGTAGATCCGCTGCAGCGAACACAACCGGGCCACCCGGTTCTCCCCGGCCACGTGCCCGAGGGCGGCCAGCTCGTCGGCGATGAACCGATACCCGAACGCTGGATCATCCTCGTGGACGTCGATCGCGGTGTTGATCAAGTGGGCGTCCTCCCAGTCCCGCTGCGAGACGGGGTTGGCACGCCACTTGTAGAACGCCTGCTTGGAGAACCCAAGCACCCGGCAGGTCACCGCCACGGGGATGTCCTCGGCGGCCAGGTCACGGACCAGCGGGTACATCATTTTGGGGCGATGTCTTTGGCGAAGAACGCCGCCGCCCGCCGCAGGATCTCATTCTCCTGCTCCAGGACCCGGTTGCGCTTCTTCAACTCCCGCAACTCGGCCGACTCTTCCTTCGTAGCACCGGGACGGACACCGTCCTCGACATCGGCCTGCTGCAACCAGCGGTTCAGACAGGACTCGGAAATCCCGAAGTCCTTGGCGATCTGGCGCATCGGCGCTTCGCGCTTGCGAGCCACGGCGACGACGTCACGACGGAACTCGGCAGGGAACGGCTTCGGCATAGCGATCATCCTTCCAATGAGGACGAATCCTCACAGCTAAGGAGTCAACCGAACCCGGGGCAGTCCCCTTGGTGTTGGGGTTGCCGTAGAACACGAGGTCGCCGGGCTGGAGTGGTTCTCCGGCGGGTACGCGGGGGCCGTGGTGGTACTGGGTGTGGGCGGTGCGGGGCAGGGAGACTCCAGCGGTGTTGTAGGCGGCGGTGGTGAGACCGCTGCAGTCGAATCCGGTGTCCCCGGCGTCGGGGCCGTCGCCGCCCCAGAGGTAGGGCAGGCCGATCTGCTGGCAGGCGTATGCGATCGCCGTCCGTGTGGCGGGTGTCGGGGCTTGGATGGCGTCGCAGTCTCCGCCGCCGGAGTAGGAGGAGCGGTAGGCGGTTGCCTGGGCGAGGACTGTGTTGACGTACCAGTCGGCGCGGTTGTAGGTGAAGATGGCGCCGCGTAAGTCGCGGCTGCTGCGGGCGCCTGAGTCGCAGAGGTACCAAGCTGCGGCAAGCGCGGCGTTTGCTGGATCGTAGATGTCGGGTCCGACGTCGGGGTGTTCGCGTCGCACGTCGGCGAAGGTCGCGGGTAAGAACTGGAGGGGACCGCGCGCCCCGTCCGACCCGAGGACGCCGTTGTGGCCATTGTGGACGCCGGGCAGGGTGCTGCGGCCGTGGTCGGATTCAATGGCGCCGATGGCGGCGAGGATGGTCCAGTCGAGGCCGGGGCAGACGGTGGCGGCGTGGGTGTAGTGGTCGAGGTAGTCGGGCGGGATGTCGGCCAGCGCGGCGTCTGAGGGGGCGCTGCGGTGGGGTGTGGCGCCGGTGAGCGCGCCGAGTGCGGCGGAGAGCAACAGAAGCGGCAGCACGAGCACGGCGGCGGTGGCTCCGGCGGCGAGTTTTGCGGCGGGGGTCATCGGGCGTCCAGGTGAGCGAGGTCGCGGCGCGGCCCTCCTGCGGCGGGCAGCCATGCAGGTCCGGCAGGCCCGTCGGGGTGGTCGGTGTGGCTGGTGGCGAGTTGCCAGGGCTCGCCGCGCCGGGGCGTGTGGGGGCTGGTGGCGAGCAGTCTGTGCAGCGCGGCTTCGCGGGCTGGGGAGTGTAGGTGGATGAGCACGGTGAACGGTCCGACGTGACCGGGATCCTCACCGTTGGGGTTGCTGGTGAGGTGGGGGCCGCCGGCGTCGGCGAGGTCGGCGTAGCCGGTGAGTTTCGCGGCGACGCGGGTGAGGGGTTCGGTGCCGGTGTCGTGTTCGAGGCAGAACACGATCCGGCTGGTGTGGTGGGTCCAGACGCCGAGCGCGTCGGGTCGGGCGAGCCGTCCGCAGGCGGCGGTGGCGGAGGCTTCGCCGAGCCATGTGGCGAGTTGATAGTCGGGGTGGTGGTGGGCGTGGCGAGCGAGGGCGATGACGACGTCGTGGGTGCCGAGGAGGTGGTCGAGGTGGGGGTGGGCGGCCAGTCGGGCGGCGCGGGCGCGTACGCGGTTGGGTCGGGGGCTGTCGGTGGCGCGCATGTGGGCGAGCACGGTGGCTCCGGCGGGGCCGAGGGTGTAGCGCCAGCCGGTCATGCGGCCGTCGAGGCCGGGGCGGCGGAACCGTTCCAGGGCGTGGTAGCGCCACAGGGTGACGAGGCGGTGGCGGGCGGCGTCGAGGTTGGGGAACAGCAGCGCGGCGATCTGTTCGGTGGTCAGGACCTGGTGTTCGGCGAGCAGTTCGAGCAGGGTCCGGTCGCGGCGGGTGAGGCGGCCGAGCAGGACGAGCGCGTCGGTGGGGGTGGCGGGCCGGTGTCCCCGCCGGTGGGCGCTGCGGGTGGTCATGGCTGGATCTCCTCGTCGCGGCCCCAGCCCGGCGAGGGTGTGGGTGGGGTGAAGCGGCGGCGCTGGCTGGCTTGGCGGCGCTGGTCCGCGGGGATGCCGTGGCGGTGGGCGGCGGCCCGCAGCGCTTCGCCGCGCCCCCGGATCGGGGGCGGGGCGGGCAGGGTGCGCAGGGTGAAGGCGGGCCGGTCGCGGTTGTCGATGGTCAGGCGGGTGGCGGCTTGGTAGCGGGCGAGGTGGGTGAGGTCGTCGGCGTCGAGGTGGGGCGCGACGTGGCCGGCGAGGTGGCGAGCGTCGGCGGGGCTGATGCCGAAGAACAGCTTGTTGCGGGCGTTGGCGTCCAACGCGGCGCGCAGCGCGGGGGTGAGCTGGTCGAGGTGTTGGTGCGCGAGTGCCCAGGCGACGTGGTAGCCGCGGGATTCTGCCAGCGCGTCACCTAGCGGTGTCGGCAGGTGCAGGAAGTTCTGCGCCTCGTCGATGAGGATGGTCGCATCGGCCCGGGTGGGTTCGGGGCGGGCGGCGCGCGCGGTGGTGGCTTGCCAGAGCGCGGCGACGAGCAGGGAGCCGACGAGTTGGGCGCAGTCCTCGCCGAGTTGGCCTTTGGGGAGGCGGGCGAGCAGGATGCCGCCGTCGAGGATGTCGGCGGGGTGGAAGGAACTGGTGGCGGTGCCGAAGAGGTCGGCGACGAACCGGCGGGTGGTCAGGGCGCGGAGTTTGGACAGCACCGGCCCGACCGCGGCGGCGGCCTGGTTCGGGGTGAGGGTGTCGAAGGCGTCCCAGAACGCGCCGATCCCGGCGGGGTCGGCGCGCCGGATGGCGCGGGTGGCTCGGGCGCGGTGGTCGCGGTTGGTCAGCAGCGTCGGGATGTCGGCCAGGGTCGCGTCCGGCTGGGCGGCGAGGGTGAGCGTGGCCGCGCGCAGGGTGTCTTCGACGCGGGGTCCCCACCACGCCGAGTACAGGCGGTGCAGGGTGGACACGAGATGCTCCGCGCGGGTCTCGGCGTCGGCTCCGGTGCCGCTGGGGTTGAGCACGTTGAGGGAGGGTGGGGCGTGGGTCTCGTCGGGATCGATGAGCACGATCCGTCCGGCGGCGTGGGCCGGGATGCGGTCGAGCAGGTCGCGGATGAGATCGCCACGGGGTTCGATGACCGCACAGCCGCGCCCGGCGTCGATGTCGGCGAGCGCGAGCCGCAGCAGCAGGGTGGTTTTGCCCTTGCCGGTGGTGCCGGCGACGTGGAGGTGGTGGCGGGCGTCGACCACCGGTAACCCCACGGGGCGGGGCGGTCCGGCGTCGGTGACGCCGAGCGGTTTGACCGCGCGGCGTGCGGGGTCGTCGACGGGGGTCAACGCCAGCCGACGCGGGGTCTGCTGATCGCTGCGGGTAGGCGTCACGAGCTGTCCCTTCCGCATGGTTTCAGGGTTCGGGGATGTCGGGCGGCGCGGGGATACGACGGGCAGTGGGCTCGCCCAGGCCTGGGGTACGCGACGGCAGGTGGGCAAGCGCGGCGAGTTCGGTCGCCGACAGCAGCGCGCCGCGCCGCATCGCCCGCGCCGACAGCGCTCGAGAAGGGTGCGGTAGCCGGTGGCGGGCGAGCGCGTTGTGCGGGCCGGACAGCAGCGCGAAGCAGGCGAAGGTGGCGTCGGCGAGCCCGCGGACGCGGTCACGGGCGCCGCGCCCGGTGTTGGTGGTGGCTGCCGCGTAGCGCAGCGCGACCTCCCACATCGGTTCGTCGGCTTTGCGGCGCATCGCGGCGAGCCGCTCGGTACGCAACGGATCCGGCCCCGGCCTGCGCCCGTAGTGGTGGGACGTGGTGGTGCGTCGGGCGGGGGTGAGCAGGGCAAGCGCAGCCCGCACCAACCCCGTCACCGCCCCGAGGGCCAGCGAGGGGCGAGCGGGACGGCCGGCCTGGATGCGGGCCAGCGCGGCGCGGTAGCGACGCAGCCTGCGGCCGACGACTGGGCGGGCGAGGATCTGCACCATCACGTGCTCGCTGGCGCGGAGCGTGCCCGCCAGCGCTTCCAGGGCGCGCAGTGGATCCTCCCCGGCCCGGGGGTCGGGCAGCCGCAGCGGCAGCAGTGCGCCGCGCACCGGGCGCACCATGCCGCCGGTGATGGTCCCGGCCGGGAGTGTGGTGTCGGGCTGCCCGGGCGGGTCCGGGATGGCTTGCGCGCCGGGCCAGGCCGCGCGGATCGCGCTGGCGACCCGGTGGGTGTCGATCTCGCCGGGGATCCACACCCGCACCGCCGGCTCGGCGCCTGCCGTCAGCCGGTACTCCACACCGAGGTGCGGGGGCGGGCCGAACAGGGCGCGCCGCCATGCGGGTGGGGCGGTTCCGGTGAGGTCGCGCCACAACCGCAGGCCCCCGGCCAGGGCGTCGACGGGGTCGAGACCGGCCGGGGCGAGCACCGTCACCATCCGCGCCCCGGCGTGGCGGGCACCCCGGGCACGTCGCGCCAGCATCGGCCGCACCAGCAGCACGGCGCCCATGGCCGTGGTGATCGCGACCGCCGCGGGCGCGTGCGCCAGCACGGTCTCGACCCACGCGTGGCCGGTGTCGGCCAGCTCACCGAATCCAGGCAGCCTGGGAAGGCTGGGCAGGTCGGAGGGTTCGGGTGGCTCGTACACCGGGACCGACGGCACCGGCGGATTCGGCAGAGGCGAGGGCGGGGGCGTGGTGGTTGTCATGGTTCGGTGTCGCTGTTGGTGTCGAGTGCGGCGAGTTGGGCGGGGTCGGTGGTGATCGCGATGTCCTCGCTGGGTGAGGCGAGGGTGTGGAACGCCACGCGGGTGGTGCCGGATAGCAGCAGCGCGTCCCCGGGATTGGCGGCCAAGAGGTAGCCGCGTTCGCCGTCGGAGAGGCCGAATGCCTCGGCGACGGTGTCGATGGCCTGCGGCGCTTGCCGCAGCAGCACCTGGGTGGCGGCGTTGGCGGCGATGGCTTGGCCGAGGTCGGTGGCGAGCACGTCGGCGGGGTCCTGGGACACGAACGCCAGCCCGGCCCAGTGTTTGCGGGCGGCTTTGGCCATCCGGTAGAGGAACCGTGCCCCTTCGGGTTGCTGCATGAGCAGCCAAGCCTCGTCCACTACGACCAGGCGGCGCCGCCGCGCTCGGGGGTCGAGCACGCGCCGCCATACCGCGTCCAGCGCGATCAGGGTGCCGACGCTTGTGAGCTCGTCGGGCAGGTCGCGCAGGCTGATCGCGACCAGGTGTGAGTCGATGGGGTGGGTGGTGGGGCCGTCGAACAGGCCGGAGTAGGAGCCGGTGGCATACGGGGCCAGGCGCGCGGCCAACTCCGCGCCATCGGGATCCTGTTGGAGGGTTCGGGTGAGGTCGGCGAGCTGGGGAGCGGGTCGGGTCCAGGTGCGGGGGTCGCTGGTGATTCCCGCGCTGGTGTAGGTGGCGGTGACGGCGCGGTCGAGCACGGCACGTTCCCCGGGCGTGAGGGCCTCGCCGTGCAGCACCGCGATCAGGGTGTGGGCGAACAGGCTGCGGCGGGTCAACGCGTCCGGGATCTCGGCCGCGCCGGTGGGCAGGTCGAAGGGGTTGAGTCGCACGCCGGGCGCGCCGAGTCGCAGATAGGTGCCGCCGACGGCCTCGGCGAGGCGGGCGTATTCGTGTTCGGGGTCGATGATGAACACCTGCACGCTTTCGCCTCCGGCCGCGGTGGTCGCGTCCGGGTACAGCGAGCGCAGCGCTTCGAGTTTGGTGAAGTACGACTTGCCGGCGCCGGAGCGGGCCAGGGTGACGGAGTTGTAGTTGTCGCAGGCCCACCGGTCCCACAGCACCAGACCGGTGGAGGTGGCGTTGACGCCGTAGAGGCGGCCGGACAGTTCGGCGTGCGGGGCGGGGTCGGCGGGCAGGTCCGGGCTGGTGAACGGGAAGGCTGCGGCGAGCGCGGGGGTGTCCATGCTGCGCCGCACCCGCAGCAGGTCAACGCCGAGCGGGAGGGTGGAGATCCAGCCCTGCAGCGACCGAAACGACGCCGGCTGCGCGGTCAGCAGCAGTGAGGACGCCAGCGCGGTGACGTGCTCGACCTCGTCGTCGAGTTCGTCGCGGGTGGCGGCGTGCACGGTGAGGTAGAGGCCGAGGCGAAACAGCTTCGATTCGCCGCGCGCGAGCGCGGTGGCCATGTCGGCGGCGTCGGCGGCGGCGGCGTCCAGCTCGGGGTCGTCCAGTCGGCCTTTGTCAGCGCGGCCGCGGCGGGCCGACTCCAACCGGCCCTGTTGGGTGCGCAGTTTGCGGGCCGCCACCGCGGGCGGCACCGGGTCGATGTGCAGAGCGACGTCGAGCCGCCCGGGATAGCACAGCAGTGGCTCCAGCCAGCCCGGTCCGACTTCGGCCGGGTAGCCGGTCACGATCAGGGTGGCGGCCCACCCGTCGCCCAGGCGCAGCCGCCGCGCGTGCACCTCCACCGCGTCCGGCCCACCCACCGCGAGCCCCGCGGGGTTGTCGGGGCGGTTTCCGCCTTGGTGGGTGGTGGGTCGGCGCAGCAGGCGGCGGGCCGCGCGGATCAGCGGTGCGGGGGGCATGTCCTACCTCCCTGGGGTCGGGTCGGTGGCGGAATCGGTGAGCGCGGCGGTGAGTTCGTTGGTGGCGGTGACCGGCCCGGACGCGGCGCGCGCAGGTGTGGGATGCCGACCGTGGGGGTCGGCGGCGGCCGAGATGACCGCGTGTGCGCCGGCGCCGTCCAACGGTCGGGCGGTGATCTCGCACGTGCCCAGGGCGCGGCCGGTGTCGGCGGCACGGCGTGCCACCGTCGCGGCGGCGGCCTCGCGCCCGCCCTTGCTCGGAGGTTCGCGGAGCACGACCGTGACGTGGCGGCGCAGCAGGTCGGTCTCGCCCGCCAGCCGGTGCAGGTGCTCGGCATGCGCCAGGCACGCGGCCTCCAGCGCGGGGTGCGGCAGCCCGGGTGCGTCGGTCCGCAGCGTGTCCAGGTAGTCGTCGAGGTCGAGTCGATCGGCGCGGACCACGATCTGCGCGGGTCCGGTGAGGCTGTGCAGCCACCGCGCGAACCCGGCGATCAACGAGTGCTGCTCTGCCGGGGTGCGCAGTCCGAAGTTCACGGTGGAGCAGGCCGCCAACCCGGCCACGCCGTCGTCGCTGAGATCGACCTGCCCGGTGTCGCTGATCGCGGTGGCGGGCAGGGTGAGGGGGGCGGGCAACGGGCCGGTCTGGGCGGCGACCCAGCGTGGCGCCTCGGGCAGTCCGCGTTCGGTATCGGCGGTCTCGGCGGGTACCAGCCGCCGCGGGGCGCGGTGCTGCCGCAGCGCGGCGACCAGCCACGCGTCCAAGCCCAGCCCGTCGCGGCGCACCACCAGCAGCGCCAGCGTGGCCCCGGCGACCGGGACCGCGAACGCGACGAACAGCAGCGGTCCGATCACTGGCGCGGTGGCCTGATACAGCCCCCACAGCGTGAGCGCGACCGTCGCGGCGATTCCGAGCTGCCGGGCGGTCAGCCCGAACACCACCTCGTCGGGGCGTTCCACGTCGGCCGGCACCCGCACACTCACCGGGTCCTGCTCGTCACGACGACTGGACATCCCTACCACCTCGCTTCCTCTCGCGGGACCTCGTTGCTGGCCGTGGCCTCTGCTCGCTCGCCGTGCGAGGCATCACCCGGTTGCCCTGCCGTTGCCGCGCCGCCGGTTGGACGCCGGGCGAGGGGCGGGCGCGCGGAGCAGGTCCTCCCGGACTGGACGTGACCGGCAGGCCACGACCGGCGGGAGTCGCCTCGATCGGCGGCGCTGGCCGGGTGGGCACCGGGCTGGTTGGCCCGGTGCGCGGCGTTGACGTCGGCAGGGTGGGAGACCGCGACGCGGATCCGCGTCGCGGCGGCGTTCGGGTGTCGGACGAGGTGTGGCCGGTGCCGCGCGGAGGCGACCAGCCGCGCGTCGCGGCCTCCCGCGCACGCCGCGCCGGCGAACCCTGCCCCGTCGACGCCCGCTGCGGTGTCATGCCGCCTGCGGTCGGGCGGGACGTGCGTGCCGCGCCGCGCGGACCGGAACCGCCGCCGCGGGCACCGGAGCGATTCGTGCCGCCGCCCTGGCCACCACGACTCCCGCCGGTGGGGCGGGCACCCCCACCGGCGCGGGTGGGCCGGGGACCTCCGCCGGACGGGCGGCTGCCCGCGGCCCCACCACGTCCTGGCACGCCGCGCCCGCTTTGGCCGGCGTGGCCGTGGCGGGTGATACCCACCGCGGCCATGCCCTTGGCGATCAGGGCGTACTTGACGATGCCGGCGATGGCCGACCGGCCGGACAGACCGACCTGCCGCAACACCCACACCGGGATCTTGATCAGGATGAACAGCACCACCGCGGAGACCACGAGGTTCATCAGCCCGCCCGAGACGCCGAGCAGGCCGCTGGTGGTGGGGGCGGAGGTGCCCTGGTCGAAGAACACGGTGATGAACACCAGCAGCGTGATCGCCTGCAACAGCTGGATCGACAGCACCGCGATCAGCGCGCGCCACCAGAGTTTCGCGATGCCCTCGCTGTAGGGGGAGGCGTGGCAGACCAGTGCCAGTGGCGCGGCCACCACCACGATGATGGTCAGCGCCACCCGGATCACGTAGATCGCCAGCAGGATCAGCGCGAGCACCAGCACCACGAGCGCGACCAGGATCATGAAGATCCCGCCCCGCTCGAGCTGGCGGGTCAGCTCGGCCGCCATCCCGGCCGAGACGTCGCCATCACCGGCCAACACCGCAGCGGTGACGGCGTTGATCCCGGTGATGGCCGTGCCGGTGAGCGACAGGCTGACGTTGACCGCGAGGAACGCGACCAGCAGGCGGGGCAGGATCTCGCGCAGCGCGTAACGGGTCTGCAGGGTCTCGTGGGAGGCGACGACGAACCCGCCGGCGATGACGAACAGCACGAACAGCGAGTTCGCCACCCACCGGGTGATCCGGTGCAGATCGGCGATCTCGGCGTTGCCGGTCACATCGGGGGTGGCCAGGGTGGTCTGGCCGATCAGGTCCATCACCGGCCGCATCGCGCCGACGACCAGATCGGTGAACCACGCGTCGATCGCGCGGCCTACCTTGCACGCCACGTCGAACGTGCCGCAATCCTCAGCCTCGGTGTCGACGTCGACCTCGCGCTCGCCACGACCGACATCAGTGTCCTCGCCGCCGGGGGTGTCGAGACCGGTGTCGATCTCCGGCACGGTGCCGGCATCGGGCTGCTCGTGCGGCAGGCACGGCACCGGCGGGTTCGGCACGGCGCACGGATCATCCTGCTGCGCGTGCGCGTCGGGCACCCCCACGACCGCGCCTGCGGCGAACAGGACAGCCATCGCACACAGCAGCACCGCCAGCCGCCGTTGACGCCGATGACGAGCCAGGCGCGCGCACGCTGCGGTCATCGCTCAGCCCACCAGCGACCGCAAGATCGAGACCGCCACCGGTGCCAGCGCCGCCAGCGCATACCCCAGTAAGGCGTTACGCAGGCTCTTCTTCGCCCGCTCGACCTCCCCCGGGTCACCGTCGGCGGCCAAGTACCGAACGCCCCCGAGCGTGAGGAACAGCGTCGACAAGCCGACCAGCAGACCGACCAGGAAGTTCCGCAGATTCGCGATCACCTGCTCCAGCTGCTGCTGCCCCGTCTGGGCCCACGCCACCGGAGGCGTCGTCACGACCACCACCACCGCCACGACCAGCATCACGGTCACGCACCGTGACCACAGTCGGCCGCCGTGAGGGGAACGGGTCGGGCGGCGGCCCGATGACCGGACGATCATGCTCGTGCCTCCCGTCATTGCGGTGGTCGGGTTCTCGGCGGGTGTGCGGCGAGACGGTGTGTCGCGGAGGGGCCGTCGCCGACACCCAGCGGGGCGGTATACGGCCCAATTCCCCCGCACTCTTCTAAAGCGCGGTTCAGGCCGCGGTTTGGGAAATCTTGTTGAAGATTCTTTTTCGCCGTTGTTCGGTGAGATAGCGAACCAGCCGGTATTCGGCGAGATCGCGCAGATAACGCAATTGCTCGTAGCTGAATTCCAGCGTTCGAGCCAGCGTGGTCAGATGCGTGTTTTCCAGGCGGGTCGCGATGATCACCGACGCCTCGAATTCGGTGATGATGCCTTCGGTGACCGCGTCGGCCAGCACCAGGTCCGGATGCCCCCACGGGGCGGGCGGCTCGATCGAGTCCAGCAACGGCAGTCTCCGCGCGGCATGCTCCCACTCGGCCGCCCGTAGCCTGGCTCCCGCGCGCTGCGCCGCCCACACCAGGCGCGCGGCCAACGACCCCGCGTCGGGGTCGATCGTCTTGAGCCGTTCGGTGAAGCCCGCGACGACCTCGGCGTCGAGATCCTCGACGTCACCGGTGTAGCCGCGGGCCAACTCGCCGGCCACGTTGCGCAGCCCCGGGATCGCCACCCCGACCGCGCCCACCACCCAGGCGGCGCCGCGCTCGCGCGCGTTGCGCACCAGCACCTGCCAGATCGCTTCCCGCGCCTCGTGCCCGGTGCCCGCGTTCAACAACAGCTCGCGCACCTCGTCCAGCGGCAGCAGCCGGCGCGGCAGACCGTGCCCGAGCACCGCCCCGTCCACCGCCAGCGGCGCCGGGCCGGTGGTCAGCAACCGGAACGCGGCCTCCGCCGCATCCAGCACCCGCGGCGCAGACACCGCCTCATCGCACGCGCCGCCGCGCGGGTCGACCGGGCTCGGCGGGTCGTGTCGCTCGGAGTCGTCGAGATGGTGGAAACGCTGGTCTCGGGTGGTCATCGCGGACAGCCCCTCTCGTGATGGCGATGCGAGCGGTGTGCTCGCCCACCCAGGCCGCCACGAGCGCCTTACCCAGACCTTGCGAGTCGATCTTCACGCGCCGCGTAAGCCGCTGCGCCAGGTGCGTAAGGTCGCGCGCCAGGAACCCGCAAGACCTAGCGCCGTCGGACCTGACACGGCCGCTGACCATCGACGCAAGGAATCCGTAAGGGTCCGCCCGACACCGACCGCACCCGCCGAACCTTCGAACATCACGATCAGGTCACAGGCTCACTGGCCGGCTGGCCGCAGCGCACACCGGTCCCTACTCACGGATCCCGCCGCCGACACTCGTAGCCTGCTCCCCGCCACATGGCCGCGCGGATCTCGCCCGGGTAGCGGGCGAGATCGCCTGGCGTCAGGTCGGACGTAGGCTCTCGCGCCGGTCGCGTTCAGTGGTTCGCCCGACCACGGAAAGCACCGCGACAGCTGCGCGCAGCTCCATGCGGAGACGACGCCGTCGGCGACCGTGAAGGAGCCGTCGCGTGTGTCGCATAGGGTCTTGCCGTCACAGATGCTGTCTCAGCGTGAGGTGGCGCGTGCGCGGTCCGCGAGCGCCTCACGGACGCTGGCGACGTCGAGCCTGACCGGGCGGCCGTCGCGAGGCAGCGCGCGGCTGCCTTCCGCGCGGAGCTGCTCACCGAGTCGGGTACCGCCCGGATGGTGTCGACGATTCGTGTGTCTCTCTTGTGCTTGTCGCGCGCCCGTAGCGCAGTGAGCGCGATGTCCTTGGTGGTCTTGCTTTCGGTTACGACGTCACGGTGGTGGGCGCTGTCGGATATGGCGCGGCGTGACAAAGAAATTCTCTGGGGATATTTCCCAAACCCGTCCCTGTGACGCGCTTTAGAAGGGTGTCCGGGTCCTATCGATCCGCGCCTCGAAATTGCGAAAGGGGTCGTCACAGTGAAATGCGACACCACGCCGAAAGTGGCGTCACCCAAAACCGGTCCTCGTTCGTTCCCGGTCCCGTTGGGAATTTGGCTGTGCGCCCCGACCGCCGAGGGCGAGGCTGGGCTACCACCACTGGTACAAGGGCTGTCCCGCGCCCTCGTGGCAAGGGTGGCCGAGGAATTCTCCCGTCCCGCCGACACCGTGATGGCCACCGGGCTCGACGCCGCTCGTGTCGCTGCGGTCATGGCCGCCCGCGCTGGTCGGCGACTGCCCACCCAGACCGCGGCTCCGGTCACCGTCGGTCACCGCGAGCGGGGTAGCGGCCGGTGCCCGCCGGATGGGTCGGTCGGTCTGATCCTGGCTGTCGAGCTGCCGGTGCCGTTCGTCGACGATGACGGGCAGCCTTACCTCACCTGGGCGCGATGGCTGCGGCCTGGCGGTGTGCTCGCGGTGGTCACCGCCAACCCGGCCGGGGTCGACGACTTCGCCCACCACACCGCCGCCGTCGTTCGCGCCGCCGAGGCCACCGGGCTGAGCTACCTCCAACACATCGTCGCGGTGCTCGCCCACGTCGACGGCGACCGGCTACTGGTAGCCGACCCGCCGACGTCCTCGCCGGAGGCACACCGCGCCGTCCACGTCCCCGCCCACAGCGACTTGTTGATCTTCACCGCACCGGGGCCGGCCGCGAGTTCACCAGCACCGACAGACACACAACCCGACCCCATCAACCGCGTCAGCGCCGCCACCGAAACGGAGCGCCGATGAACGAGCCCACCACCGTCTCGTCCCCCGAGCCCGCCCGGCCGCCGGTATCGGTGTGGACCACCGCGCAGCGCCCCGCCGGCACCCAGCGGCGCGCACGCTATGTGCCCGCCTCCACCGCGCACCCGGCAAAGATGCTGCCTGCCATCGCTGCCCACGCCATCGCCACCTTCACCCAGCCCGGCGAGTACGTACTCGACCCGATGTGCGGCATCGGCACCACCCTCGTCGAGGCGGCCCACCTTGGCCGCCACGGCCTCGGTGTTGAGTACGAGCCACGGTGGGTCGACGTCGCCCAGGCCAACCTCGCACTCGCCGCGCAACTCGGCGCACCCGGAACCGGACACGTCAGCACCGGCGACGCCCGCCAGCAGCTCCCCGCCCTGGCCGGCACCCACGCCGGCCGCGTCAGGCTGCTGCTCACCTCACCGCCCTACGGCAGCAGCCTGCACGGCCAGGTCATCGCTACTCCCGGCCGACGCGGCGGTGTCCGCAAGCGCGACCACCGCTACGGCCACGACCGCGCGAACCTCGCCCACCGCAGCCTGTCCGCACTGCTGCGCGGCTTCACCGACATCCTCCGCACCAGCATGCCCCTGCTTGCCCCCGGCGGGATCGTCGCGATCACCACCCGGCCGTTTCGCGTCGACGGCGAGCTCATCGACTTCCCCGCCCTCACCCTCGATGCCGCCGTCGCCGCCGGACTCGCCCCCGTGCAGCGCTGCGTCGCCCTGCTCGCTGGGCTGCGTGACGGCCGCCTGATACCCCGCGCGTCCTTCTTCCAGCTCGGCTACATCCGCAAACTCCGTGCCCGCGGCGTCCCCGCCCATGTCATCGCCCACGAAGACGTCCTCATCCTCACCACACCTCGAAAGTCCGTGGGTTCAGCCATCACGACGGACGGTCAGGATGTCCGAGGCTCCCTCGGCGGCCGAGCACGACACACCGGGAACCCGAGCGGTGGCTCGCGCGTGTCGGGGAGCCGGGCGGCATGAGCACCCGACCCGACCGCACCACACGCGGATCTGGGCACGACTCCACCCTCGCCGCGGCGGCGGCCACTGCCGAGACGTTGTCGGTCGCCGCGAGACCGGGTCCAGTCCTTGGATCGGTCTGCACCGGATACGGCGGATTGGACCTCGGCGTACTCACCGCGCTCGGTGGGGGCCGCATCGCCTGGTGCGCTGACAACGATCCCCACATCGCCCGGATCCTCGCCGCGCGGATGCCCGGCGTCCCCAACCTCGGCGATGTGCGCACCATCGACTGGACCCGCGTGGAGCCGGTCGAGGTGCTCACCGCCGGGTTCCCCTGCCAGGACATCAGCGCCGCCGGCCGCAGGTTCGGCATCGAGAAAGGCCAACGCAGTGGACTGTGGACCGACATCGTGGCAGGAATTCGCTGCCTACGACCGCCGCTCGTCGTCGTGGAGAACGTCGCCGCACTGCGCTGGCGAAACGGCGGCCTGCACCGTGTACTCGGAGACCTGGCCGAAGCGGGGTATGACGCGCTCTGGCGTAGCGTCCGCGCCGCCGACATCGGCGCGGCCCACCGACGAGAGAGGGTGTTCCTGCTCGCCTGGCCCCGCGCCAGTTTCGACGCGGATGCTGCCGACCCCGCAAGCCCGCGACGGCGACAACCGGGGCCCGGCGGACCCGGCGCGGCGCCGAGCCGGCGGTCACCAAGTCAACCTCCACGACGCGGTGCACGCCACGGTGAAACTGCTGCCCACCCCGACGGCGGCGGACTCCCGTTCGGCCGCGATCCAAACCGTGGTGAAACCGGGGCGCCCGACCCCGGTGGGGTGTGTGACGCTGACCGATTCGATTCGGTTGTTGCCGACGCCGAGAGCCTCGGACACCGGCACGTCGGGCCGGCGGGCGGGAGCGGGTTTCCGGCCGCCGCTGTCGCAGCAGGTGCTCCCGCTGGTCGATCCCGAGGCATTCCTGCCGACGCCGCGGGCGAGCGACGGGACCAAGGGCTGCCCGGCGCAACGGGGCTCCAAGGGCGACCTGATGTTGCCCTCGGCGATCATGCACCTGCTCACCCCGGAGGCGGACGAGGCCGGCTCGTAGCCGTCGCGAACCCAGCCAGTCACGAGCTCGCGAAGCCGGCGACAGCTCATTCCCGAGTGGACTGGGGCAACTATGCGGCGGCCGTGCGGCGATGGGAAGAAATACTCGGCCGAGGCGCGCCGTTTCCCACCCAGCCCGGTACGCACGGCCGCCCCGTGCTGGCCCCCGACTTCGTTGAATTCCTAATGGGACTCGAGCCAGGCTGGGTGACCAGCCTCCCGCTGCCTCGCACCGCACAACTCCGCGCCCTGGGAAACGGCGTCGTGCCCCAGCAGGCCGCCTACGCCGTGGCGCTGCTGCTGGCAGACCTGGCTGAGCTCATCGGCGACCCCGCCGCTGGCGAGTACTGCGGACACGGGAAGGAGGTGGACGCGGCGTGACCACCCCGGCCTCCACTCACGACGCCGGCCCGCCGCTGCGGTTTCTCCAGCTCGGCTACGTCCGCAAGCTCCGTGCCCGCGGCGTCCCCGCCTACGTCATCGCCCACGAAGGCGTCCTCATCCTCACCACACCCCTAGTGGGTTCAGAAGAACTGATCGACCTTCGGCATTCGCGGACACCCGTCGAGATCGGCGCGTCCGGTGTCGACCCCGGCCCCGCCGCAGACATGCCACCAGCGGGCGAACCAGCCCCCACCGCGCCGGGACGGGCGGCATGAGCACCGCACGGGCCCACTCGCCTGGGTCGGCCGGCACGCGGGAGGGAACCGGCGCCCGGTCGAGCCCACCGGTCCTGTACACCCCGGCGGAAGCCGCTCGTTTGTTGAAGGTGCCCGAGTCCTGGCTGCGTCGCCAGGCCGGGCAGCGGCGCGTCCGCTGCACCTACCTCGGCCGACACCTGCGGTTCAGCGACGCCGACCTACACGACATAGTCGCGACCGGCACCCGCCCGGCCCGCGCCGCCGGAGGCCGGAGGACCCGCTGAATCCGTCCTTCGGCGGCTTGTCATCGCTGCGGAGACGAGCGTCCATCCGCTCTGCCTGACACCACCGACCACACCACGGAGGGCCGTCATCATGGCTTGGGTAGAGCAATGCGGCGACGACACCTGGCGAGTCCGCTACCGGCGCGACGACGGCACCATCGGCGCCATCCCGGGATTCACCAGTAAGACGGCCGCCCAAGACCACGCCGACGACCTGGAATCCGATCGCCGTAGAGGGACCTGGATCGACCCCGCCGCCGGGCAGACAACCCTCAGCGAGTTCGTTGACCCCGACTGGTTCGACGCACTCGATGTCGACCCCCGCACCGAACAGAACTACCGCAACCGGTGGGCCGTCCATATCCAGCCACGCTGGGGCGACACCGCCCTGTCTGCGATCACCGGTCTCAAAGCACACGCCTGGGCCAAGAAGTTGCGTGCGGGCGGGTTGGCCCCGGTGACCGTCGACGACATCATGAAGCTGTTCCGCCTGATGCTCTCCGATGCCGCGGACGAGAAACTCATCCCCGCCAACCCCATCCGCCCCCGTCGTCGCGGACGTCGCCGCCACACCACCCGCACCCCCGAGAAGGTCTGGGCCGAACCCGCCGCAACGCTCGACGTCGCCGACCAGGCCGCCGCCTTCTACGGGCCCGGGGCAGGAGTCCTCGTCGTCACCGGCGGCTGGACTGGATCTCGCTGGGGCGAGCTGGCTGGGTTGCGCCGCCCCAACCTGCACCTGTTCGACGACGACACCGGCGATCTCGTCGTCGATCCCGAGACCGGGGCGCTGCACGAAGACTCCACCGGCAAGCTCTGGCTCGGCCCACCCAAGACAGAGGAATCGGCCCGCACCATCAGCCTGCCCCCGTTCCTCGTCCGGCTGCTGCGTGCGCACCTGGAAACCCACGACCACGAGCACGTCTTCGTCAGCCTGGATGGACAACTACTCCGGCGTAGCAACTTCTCCCGCCGCGCCATGCGACCCGCCGCCGACGGCAACCTGCAGGTGAGAAACCCGCGCATACGGCTGCAGCCCGCCTGCGCTGGCCTGACCTTCCATGGACTCCGGCACGGCCATAAGACCTGGATGATCGCCGACGGCATCCCCGAGATCGCCCAATCCGTGCGCCTCGGGCACGTGCTCAAAGACAAGATCCAACGCACCTACTCCCACGTCGCCGACGAGGTCGAAGCCCGTCTGCTCGACCACCTCCAAGCCCGCTGGGAAAAGGCCGTCGCCAACGCCGCCACCAACCACGACACCACCTGGCGCGCCGCCGCTTGACCGCGCCGCGCAACCGGCCGCACCCTGACCCCCGCGACCCCCAACCGTAGGAGCGAATCACCACGACCGCCGCCGAGATCGAAGCAGCTACCACGACACGCAGGCCGATGGACCGAACCCATTGCCGCAGCCTGCCACGCCCGCGCGCTCGACCCTGACCGCGCCCAGCGGGACACCGCCGCCCACCACTGTCGGCAGGGTGGGGCCGGAGATGGCCGACCGCAACAACACCTCGTGCCGATGCAGGGTGGCCGCCGCATTCTCGGTCAACCGCTCCGCGTATCTGCTACGGGTGCTGGACGCGGGTTGGCCAGGTGTCAGCGCTCGACTCGACGTCCGGTCCCGAGCCGGTCGGCTGGGGATGTGTCTGGCTTGAGCTGGCTAACTAGTTCGCCGGGATCAACCTGGAGTACGTAGGCGAGGTCGAGCAGCGTCGTGAGGCTGGGCAGCATACGACCGTTTTCGTAGTTGCTGATCGCGGCGACCGTGCTGGCTGCCTGGTAGGCGAGCTCGAGTTGAGTGAAGTTCGCCGCTTTGCGGCGCTGCCGCAGGCGGCGGCCGAGCTCGGCCGCAGCGGCGGACACGGGCGGCGGTTTCGGCACATCGAAACCTTGATAGAAGCACTAGCGATGCGCTATACGTTTATAAACAACTAGAAAATAAGTTGTTATTTTATTTAACTTGCGGAGGGCGGGGTGGAATGCTGCATCGTGCGCGCGACGGCCACAGTGAGCGCGGTGTCGTTGTGTGCCTTGGCGCGAGCCCGGGTCCCACACGAGTGTGAGTGCGCGCTTGCGTTCGCGCTGGCGGTGCGCGCCGGACGAGAAATTGGTCCGGATGGCGACGCGATGTGTCGCGAGTGCGGCACCTGGTGGTCGATGGCCCCTCCCTGGCAGACGTGGCTGCGGTCGTGGGACGGCGAGCCGCTGTGTGCCGACTGCGCCGGCGAGCTCGAACTAGACGCCGAACTCAAGGGATTCGCCGAGCTCACGGCGGATCTAGAGTCGGCAGTGAGGAAATTCGGGTGAGGAAGTCTGACCTCAAGGCGGGCGCGCTATACGGCCACGGCCCCGCCTCAACGCACAGAGCCGACCGGGCGAACCGTAGCCGTGTGGGACGCGGAGCTACGCAAGCGTGGTGCAGAACTGGTCCTCATCAACAACGCCCATCTGGTGGGCGAGTATCACGCCGCCAAAGCTGAAGAGCAGGAACGCGATGACCGGGAACCGTCCAAACGGGTGTACTGAGCGGCTCGTATCACTGCCGCGCGAATCGCTCGCCCCTGATACGGGGCATCGGTACCTTGTGAGGGGCGCTAGCGGGGATATCGCACGACGATCGGGAGAATCGACGTGCTGATACCGGATACCGAGCAGTACCAGATCGCGCTCGGCGGAGAGCTGCGAAGAATGCGGAAGGCTCGGGGCTGGACTCGCTCCGACGTCCTGTCGCGCCTGTCGATGTCAATCTCCACGCAAACCCTGGCCGCATGGGAACACGGCACGCGGGCCCTCAACGTGACGCGGTTCGCCGAGCTGTGCCTGACTCTCGGCGACCGCCCCCACGCTGTGCTGGAGCGCGTAGACCACGCCGTCATCGGAGGCCACGACACCGCGATCAGCATGGACCTGGCGAGTGTTGTCGAGATCGCCCACCCCGAGCTGCGGCCACTACGCCAGTGGGCGGCGGCACGCCTGTCCGAAGGCGGTACCACGGCGGTCACGCTTCCACCCGCTGCCGTCGCTCGCATGGCGCAGCTATGCGACATTCCCTCCGATCAGCTCAGGGTGGAACTGGCGCACGCCGGCGGTGTTGGCGGTGAGGGCAGCGATGTCGGTCGGTGGGCGTCATGACCGGTCTGCTGCGGCGGTGCACCGCGCTGGCTGTGCTGAGCGAACTCGACTGGGAGGTGCTGCGCGCGGTCCCACAGCCCGTCCTTATCAAGGATCTCTACCCGTGGCTGCGCTGCGAGCTCTCTCACCGTCACCGCGGCCAGCACCACGCGCTCGCTCAAAGTGACGCCAAGCGCCGAGACTGGTGGCTGCGCTGGACCGATGACGCAACGATCCGTGACCGTGATCTGGCGATCCTGCTGCCGTGTGCGACCGACGCGGCCGTTGAGGCGAGCGCCGAGACGGATCCCTGTCTGCTCTTCGTCGCGCACGCGGGGCCGCACTCGTTCCAGATCGACCGCCACGACCTGCGCCCCTACACGAAACCCCCTCGTGGGGGTGGTGAGAGCGGTGCAACCACCCCGCTGGCGCGTCTTCTTGCCGCGCATCGCCTCACGCGGCCCATGGCCGACTTCCTGCGCGAACTTGGCACGCTGGAGCAGGTGTGCGGAACCCGCTCGAAGGTGCATCGTGGCCTCACCACGGCGACGCTCGCGCCCCAGCTCATCCGTGTCGACGTGCACACCCCCGGACTTGCAACCTCCCTCATCGACGACATGGTGCGGGTGCCCGTCCCGGTGCCATACGCACCACCGCTCGGCCCCCTGACGCCCGACACCAGCGTGCCGATCGCGCTGACATCAGTCGGCCGTGGTGTGCTCGCCGAACTAGCGCCGTTCTGGCGCTCCTAGGCGTTAGCCGAACCAGTGCACATCGAGGATTACGACGCGCGCGCCGACGTCGAGCACCAGGTAGTACACGAGCCCTTCACAGTGCGGACCGAACACGAAGGTCAGCGTACGATCGGAACGAGCCCGATGCGGTGGCGGATGGTGAGGTCGCGGTAGTCGTAGGTGTTCAGGGGCGCGCCTTCCACGACGACCAGCCGGGGTACCGGCAGCGTTAACTGGTTCGCTCCCGTCTCCACCCATTTCCGGTAGGACCCTGCCGGGTACTCGTGGATGCTGCACCTCGTGGTTGTGGGCATCATCCCGAATGGCGGCACGGGTTCCCTCACGCCTTGGCCTGCTGTGTTTTCAGCAGGTTGAGCCGGTCCCATCTGAGGGGTGTCGGACAAGTTGATTTGGGCCCACTTGCGCGGTCGCTCGCTCGGCGAGCAGGTTGTTTTGGCCCCACTGGAGGGGTGAACCGGCTGGCCGTGGGCGCTGCAGAGCGTCGTGGGGCTGGGCAGGGCGGTAGCGTTCGCGGTGCCGGGTGTCGGCGGTGCTTCGCCCCCGACAGGCATGAGTTCCGTGGGCTGCCGGCCTAATCGTTCGGGGCTGGAGGGTGCAGGATCCGGTCGTCAGCCGAGGCGGGCGGCCATCCATTGGCTTGCAACCTGCAGCCCGCGATCGTGGTCGTCGACCACAAGGACCAGTTGACCAGCATGGTCGCTGTACTGCACGTCGATGTTGACCCCCTGGTCGGCCATCGCCCGACAGACCTTGCCGAGTTGACCCGGCTCGTCTTGGTTCAAGCGCAGCATGACGACCGGACGGCAGTCACGGACCGTGATCCCGTCCGTGACTAACGCTTGCCCGGCGGCGTCGCCGTTCTCGACGAGGAAATGCGCAACGCCCCTCCGTGCGGCAACGAACATCCCGCCGCCTTCAATGCTGACGCCGGCCTGCTCCAAGGCCTCACCGACTGCCGCAAGCGAGCCCGGATCATCCGTCAAATCCAGCTCGATGTCGAACACGTCAATCCCCTTCTTGCTATCCGTGGACTCGGCGGCTGTCCATTGGAACCTCCGCCCTGTCGTGCGGGCCGTAGTCGCGGACCAGCTCCGCCATGCGCAGGCGATAGTCGGTGAACAGGCGAGCTCGGCCCAAGCCTTGTGCGCGTCGATGCTCTGGACGGTTGCGCCAGCGCGTGACGGCCTCCTCGTTATCGAAGAACCCGATCGCTACGAACTTGCCCGGCGTAGCGCAGCTCGAGAACCGCTCCACGCCGTGACAACCCTCGACTTCGGCCAGGGCCGCGCGAACCCGTTCGGACTCACGCAGGTACTCCTCGTAGATCTCGGGCGCGCTTTGGTCGAACCAGAACTCGAAGATCATCGCAATCACTCTTGGCACCTCCTGCAGCCAACGCTAACCACCGACGTTTCGGTGCGGGCCGAACTATCGAGCGGATACGTTGTTCTCATGGAACGCAATCCGCTTGCGGTCATCGGCTCGCTGCTCGCCGACGACACGCGCGCCGGACTGCTGACGGCGTTGATGGACGGTCGCGCCCACACCAACAGCGAACTCGCCCGTCACTTGCAGGTCAGCGCGTCCACGGTGAGTGAGCATCTCCGCAAACTGCGTGACTCAGGCATGGTGGCGGTTGAAGCGCAGGGGAGACACCGCTACTTCCGCATAGCCGATCACCGGATCGCCGACATGCTGGAATCCCTGGGCGCAACCGCACTCTCAGTGCCCGCACCACCGGTTGCGACGGCCGTGGCGTTCGCTCGCACCTGCTACGACCACCTCGCCGGCGAGGTGGCAGTGCGCATCTATGGCCAGCTTGTCGACGACAGGTATCTGATTGCAGACGACGAACAGGTCCACCTCACGACATCGGGGTTGGAGCTGTTCAGCGACATCGGTGTCGACGTCGCGCCACAGGCCTCTCGGCGGCCGCTCGTGCGGTCGTGCCTGGACTGGAGTCAGCGACGGCATCATCTTGCCGGCGCGGTGGGCGCCGGACTCCTGGACACCATGTTGCTTAATCGATGGCTCGTGCGCCAGGACGGGCCACGCAAGGTCCGGTTCACCCGTAGTGGGCGCATCGCTGTCTCAGCGACATTCGGCATTCAGGTCTAACATCCGTCCTTAGATTCGGCACTGCCAGCAGGGCGTCGATGATGTCGTGGGTGTCGTCGTCGGTGCGGAGGCGGCCAGCTCATGTTCACCCACGGCAAGGTGGGCCAGATCAACTTGTCCAAACCCAAGTGGGGCCGAGGCACCCTGCCCAGGCGGGGCCAGAACAACCTGCCCTAACAGCCTGCTGGAACGCCACTCAGGCTGCCGTCCCGGCCGGTGGGCGTAGCACGAGGCGATCACGCGGATCACTTGCGCCATCAGGTCTTGGTGACGGGTCTCCTCGGCGCGCCGGACCTGCCTGCTTGCTCAGATGTGGATAACTCTGCCTGCCGATGGGGGTCGTGCGCACGTTCAGGCTGTGCTGTCGTTGCGCGGGCGTATCGCCCATGCTGGCACAAGCTGGCCCGGCAGCTCGTAATGATCGGATCGCTCGTCGGTGTAGCTGATCGCGTAGTCGACGACACCGAGCCAGCGACCGTCCGTCGCGCGTTCCCACTTCCGTAGTTCGCCGGGGACATCTCCTTGCACGTTGAGCGTGCCAGTGCTGGGCTTCCTGCGCTCAAGCGGAACGTTCGGGAACAAATGGTCGAGCTGTACCCAGACTGGGCCTTCGGTGACGCTGAGCAGCGGATGCAGGGGACAGCGCTTCTCGCGCCCCTCAGCCACCCGATCACATAGGCACTCGAACACAGATTCGATGATATCGAAGGTCGACGAACAATTCCATTCGGGCGTCGAGGAGCTGCGGGTGGTGCAGGTCGATGAAATGCGCCACGCGCCGTTGCTCGAGTCCGATGCGTTGGAGTAGGGCGCCGAATCGGACTGCGCTCTGATCCGGTCGCTATCCGGTGCAACGCCAGGGCAGTGCAACGCATCGAACATCGCCCGCGTCTTTTGAGCAAGGGGCTGCTGCGGAAGGGGAAGCCTGTGACGCGTCGTCTCCGTGTGGCGATGTCGGTCGCCCTCGCAGTAGTCGTTGTCGCTGCCTGCGCCGATGACGGTCCGGCCGATAAGCCGCCACTGCGGAGCGACACAAGCGCCACCTCGCACGTTCCGCGCCACGTCGTCCGCGGCGATGTGACCCGCCTGCACACGCCGCAGGGTGAGGCGGCGATCCAGCTGGTACTCGACAAGCGCTCCATGGAGGCTGGAGAGCAGCTCGCCGTCCGACTGGTCAACCGGGGTGACGTAGAGGTCATGACAGGTCTGCCGATCATCCAGGAGCGGTGGAACGGCGAACGGTGGGTCGAGATCACACAGCATGGTGTCTGGCCCGACGTTGGAATCCTCCTGCAACCGGGAGGGAGCACCGAGGCGCAGACCTGGCCGTTCGGAGGTCTTCCCGAGCCGGGCCGCTACCGCCTCACGAAGTCAGCGAGTTATGAAGGCGGCGACGTCGATCGGCGACTGGTGGCTGCGGCCATGGTTGAGGTCCACTAGCGGCGTGGCGTGAACGATGAAGCGACCGAGACACACGAAGAGGTGGATCACGGCGGGTTTGCTGGCAGTAGTGCTGTTGGTGTCGGCGGTGGTGGCGTCGACATGCGCGCCAAATCAAAGGTCAAGCCCATGCCGATACCGGTGTCCTCGAGCCCCTGACCTGACAACAGTCAGTTGGCCGCCCGCGCGGGGACAAGCCGCCTTGACCCGTGGTCGGTCTGGACAAGACGCATTCATGCACTGGCCGCTCGGCTCCAGCCCCGCAACAAGCGTACAAAACGGGCAAAACCGGTGGAGCAGTGCCGTGACCCCATTTCGCGACACCGGCACCGCTGCTCCAGTTTTGCTCCAGTTGCGGTGCACCCAGTCCACTATGGACGCCAAAATAAGATCAACCCCCGACCACGTCTCCGCAGGTCAGGGGTTGAATAAACGACGTTCACAAAGAGTGGAGCTGACGGGACTCGAACCCGTGACCCCCACACTGCCAGTGTGGTGCGCTACCAGCTGCGCCACAGCCCCTTGCGACGTGTATACGCTACATGACGCCGAACTGGCCGTCGCACAGGGGGCCGCCAGTGGGGTGCTCACATCGTGACAAGGCCTCCGCCAGGCTACTGACCAGCGTGAAAATCTCCCCTGCTGACTATGTCGATCTGGGGTTGTCGTGACGGTGCTTACGCTACTGTCGGCACAGTCGACGTCTGGCTCTCTCTCGCTGGGCTCAGGAGGCGATCTGCCTGGTGACTACGTGGCGTGCGCGGCCCGCGAGTCGTATCGCTGCTCTGGTGCTGACCTGTGTCGCCATGCTTGTCGCCAGTTGCGGCTCGGACCCGGCGCCGGACACGCTGGTGGCCAAGGCTGAGGACGTCGAAAGCCTGGTCATCGGCACCCGGTTCAGTCAGCCTGGAATGTCCGAACAAACCCTTGACGGTCGCTTCGTCGGGTTCGATATCGACCTCGCTCGGTTCGTCGCGAACGAGCTTGGCGTCGACGATGAGGACATCGAGTGGGTCGACGTCACCGCTGACGAGCGGGAATCCGCGCTGGTGAACGGACGGGTTGACATGATCGTCGGCACGTACTCGATCACCGAGTCGCGCAAGCAGGTGGTGGCGTTCGCGGGACCGTACTTCGTCACCGGGCAGGCCGTCATGGTTGGAATGCGTACGAAGGACATCGACGGCCCCGGCGCGCTGAACGGCAAGACGTTGTGCTCCGTCAGCGGCTCGACGTCGGCCCAGCAGGTCAAACAGCGCCACGCCAAGGACGTCGAGCTCAAGGAGTACCCCCGCTACGCCGACTGCGTCACCGCACTGCTCGCTGGGCAGCTCGACGCCGTGACCACCGACGAAGCCATTCTCGCCGGGTACGTCGCGCAGAACCCCGAACTGCTCAAGGTCGTCGGCCAGCAGTTCTCCCAGGAGCGTTACGGTATTGGCCTGCGCAAGGACGACCACCGCGGCCAGCGCGCGGTCAACGACGCGATCAGGAAGTTCATCGGCAGCGGCGAGTGGGAGCGCTCGCTGCGTCATCACCTGGGCGCGTCCGGCTACGAGCTGCCAGCGCCGCCTGCCGTGACCGAGGGTTGAGTGGACACACATCTCGCCGCATTGCCTGACCTGCCGGTGCGTGCTGTGGTGCCGGAGGTGCTCTGCGCACTGCGGGACATCGGCAGCGCCGTGCTGGTCGCGCCGCCCGGCACCGGCAAGACGACCGTCGTCCCGCTCGCGCTCACCGGGGACTACGACGGCCGCATCGTGGTCGCCGAGCCGCGCCGGGTCGCCGCCCGTGCCGCCGCGCGCCGGATGGCGTCGTTGCTCGGCGAGCGCGTGGGCCAGACCGTCGGCTACTCGGTGCGTGGCGACCGGAAGGTTTCCGACGCCACCCGCATCGAGGTCGTGACGTCGGGGCTGCTGGTGCGACGCCTGCAAGCCGACACCGACCTGCCCGGCGTGGCCGCCGTCGTGCTCGACGAGTGCCACGAACGACACCTCGACGCCGATCTGCTGCTCGCCCTGCTGCTGGACGTCAGGGGCGGGCTGCGTGACGACCTGCGCCTGCTCGCCACGTCCGCGACGGTGGCCGCCGACCGGCTGGCGTCGTTGCTTGGCGACGGGTCGTCCGCACCGATCGTGACCGCGCGGACGCCGCTGTTCGACGTCACCACGCGACACATCCCACCCGCCAGGAGCGAGCGGGTGGCGGCCTGCGTCGCACGGGCGGTGCGTACCGCGCTGTCCGAAGCCGACGGCGACGTGCTGGCGTTCTTGCCCGGAGTGGGGGAAATCAGCGCGGTGTCCGGAGCGCTCGACGATCTGCCGGACTCCGGTGTGGACGTCCAGGTGCTCCACGGTGGACTGACCGGATCCGGCCAGGACGCCGTGCTGCGGGAGAGCGAGCGGCGTCGCGTGGTGCTCGCGACGGCCATCGCGGAGTCCAGCGTGACGGTGCCAGGCGTGCGCTCGGTGGTGGATTCCGGGCTGGCGCGAGTGCCGCGTGTGGACCACCGGCGCGGGCTCTCCGGGCTGACCACGGTGCGGGTCAGCGCCGCCGTCGCCGAACAACGCGCTGGCAGGGCGGCGCGGCAGGGACCGGGGCTGGTGCTGCGATGCTGGCCGGAACACGAACACAGCACGCTACCCGCATACCCGGAACCGGAAATCGCTATCGCGGACCTGACCCCGCTGGCGCTCGAACTCGCCTGCTGGGGCACGCCGGACGGCGGCGGTCTGTCCTGGTGGGATCCGCCGACGCGTGGTCCGCTGGACGCCGGTGTGCGGGTGCTCGCGACCCTGGGCGCGGTCGACGATGACGGTGCCGTCACCGGCAGGGGCCGGGCGATGGCGCGGGCAGGGCTGCATCCCAGGCTCGCGCGGGCGTTACTCGACGGCGCACAGGATGCCGGACGACGCTGCGCGGCGGAGGTGGTCGCGCTGCTCGACGCCGCGGGCGCGAGTACCGCGACGGACGTCGACGCCGCGCTGTCCGGACTCCGGCGTGGCACCGCACCGGGCGCACGCCGCTGGCGGGACGACGTCGCGCGCCTTGAGCGCATCGCGACGGACACCACCGGAGCCGACCGGCGCACGGACGACGCCGAGGCCGGGACCCGCACGGACGACGCAAGGGCCGCCATGCGCGCGGACACCACCCCCGACCCGGCCTACGTCATCGCCCTCGCGCACCCCGAACGGATCGCGCGCCGTCGCGCACCAGGCACGCGGGTGTATCTCATGGCGAACGGAACCGCCGCGGAACTACCGCGCGATGGCGCACTGGCGGACGCGGAATGGCTCGCCGTCGCCGAAGCCACCCGCGAGCCAGGCCGGAAGCACGCGGTCATCCGGCTGGCGGCACCTGCCGACATCGACCTCGCCACGGCGGCCGCCGCCACGTTGCGCCGCACGGAGGACGAGATCACCTGGGACGACGGCGACGTCCGGGCGCGCAGCCGCGACTGGCTCGGCGCGATCGAACTCAGCCAGCGGCCACTCGCCGACCCCGACCCGACCGCCATCCGATCCGCCCTGCTCGACGGCCTGCGCACCGAGGGCACCGGGCTGCTGCGCTGGTCACGTGAGGCCACCGCCCTCCGTGACCGGTTGGCGTTCCTGCACCGCACGCTGGGTGAGCCGTGGCCAGCCATGGGCGATGCGTACCTGCTCGCGCGGGCGGACGAATGGCTGGAACCCGAGCTGTCGACGTCCCGCTCACGGGCGGACCTCGCCGCGCTCGACGCCGGCGATCTGCTGCGCAGACTGATCCCGTGGCAACACGTCGCCCGGCTGGACGATCTCGCCCCGGAGCGCATCGAGGTGCCGACCGGTTCGCGCATCCGTGTCGACTACTCCGAGGGCGATCCGGTGCTGGCGGTCCGGTTGCAAGAGACGTTCGGTTGGCTCCGCACGCCGGTGGTCGCGGACGGCGCGGCGCCGGTCGTGCTGCACTTGCTGTCGCCAGCGGGCAGGCCGTGTGCGGTCACCACCGATCTGGCGTCGTTCTGGCGGAACGGATATCCACAGGTGCGGGCGGAGCTGCGCGGTCGCTACCCGAAGCACGCCTGGCCGGAGGACCCGCTGACCGCCGAGCCGACGACCGGCACCAACCGCCGTCGCTGACGCGCTCTCGGGCCGACGACGACCGCCGCTACCGACGCGCGCCCGCCCCCCACGGCGATCCGCGCCAGCCGCCGCTACCGCTCGATCCGCGCTTGCTCCTCCCGCAGCCGCTGGTGCTCGCCGCGCTGCACCGCGTCGCGGATCTGCACCTCGGCCTGCTGAATGAAGTCGGCGAAGAACTCGTCGATGCGCGGGTCGGTCAGCACCTCGAGCGTCACCCGCATCGTCGACTCGGTCACCGTGCGCACCAGCTGGTCGTGGAACGGCACCAGCTTCAGCCTGCCGAGCTGCGGGTCCGCGTCCAGCTTCTCCGCGATGAGCGCCTGCAACTCGTCGTGGTTCTCCCGCAGCGAACTCGCCAGGTGGCGCGGATAGTGCCCGGTGGCGAGCACTTTGACGACCTCGTCGAGCACCGCGACGGTGATCGGCTTCTTGATCGCGAGCACGATCGGCTCGGCGAGCCGTTCCACCAGCCGGTAGGTGAACCGCTCACCGAACACCAGGTCCGCCGCTCGCACCAGCCGCACCACGATGCCGATGATCCGCAGCAGCCGCAGGCTGCGCAGCGCGGGGTGCGCCAGCGGGATCATGCCGAGGATTTCGTAGAAGTTGCGCAGCGGGAACCAGCGATCCCAGCCGTGCGAACGCCACCGCCACAGGAACTCGATGAGAAACACGCCGCAGATCGACGTATCGACGATGATCACCCACAGCGCGCGCGACAACGAGGGTTCGATGAACGTCACGTGCACGAGCAACCCGACGGAGAACACCGCGAGCAGGAGCATCGCGATGTCGTCGAGGTTGGTCATCGACATGCGGGCGCGGCCGCGGGTCCCGGAATCGGGCTCTGCCATGGTCCTCCTCGCCGAGTGAGAGGGCTCACTGTATAAGCCTGGGCCGCGATGATCGTCGGTGACTCGGAACTCGCTTTGCCCGGTGTGTCGTCACCCGGCCGTGCGCTATCGTGCCGCAGGTTCCGCGCTCCGGCGTGTCCACTGTGCTCGTTCTCGCCCGCAGGAGGATTGTGGTGAAGTCCGCTCGCGCTCGACGAGCGTTCGTCGGTGTCGTCGCCGCCATTGCCAGTGCCGCCGTCATCGGTGGCATCTTCACGTCGGCGACCGCCACGCCCGCCGATGTCGCCACACACGCTACGCACGGCAACGGCGACAGCGCGATCGTCGTCTTCGACGGCGAGCCGCTGCTCACCCATCCGAGGACGTCACGACTCCGGCCGCCGCTCGATCTCGACGCCGCCCCGGTGCGCGCGGTCAAGAAGGGACTCGCCGTGCAGCACGACCGGTTCCGGGGCTGGCTGCGCGCGTCATCCGCCACGGTGACCCGGGAGTACCATCTCGCGCTCAACGCCGTCGCGGTGGAGCTCAACGGCGCCAAGATCGCCGACCTGCGTGGCGCGCCCGGCGTGCGCGGCGTGCACCGCACCCAGTCGTACGAACCGCTCGACACGGCCGACCCCGACCTGACCCTGATCAACGCGATCAGCGCCTGGCGGTCGAAGCAGGTCGGCGGCGCGGCCAGCGCGGGTGCGGACATCGACGTCGGCGTGATCGACAGCGGCATCGACGTTGAGCACCCGTGTTTCGACGACACCGACTACCCGGTGAGCGTGCAGCGCGGCGACCTGCGTTTCACCAATAACAAGGTCGTCGTCGCGCGCGTGTTCCACTCCGACAGCAGCCTGACGCCGGAGGCGGTCGGTGCGCACGGCACCCACGTCGCGGGCACCGTCGCGTGCAATGCGGACACCCCGGCGAGTGTGCGGGGAGCGGATGTGCCGTACCGGGTGTCCGGCGTCGCGCCAGCCGCGCGGCTGGGCAACTACAACGTCTTCCCAGGCGACGTGGGCACGGCGTCCGATGAGGACCTGCTCGACGCGCTGGAGGCCGCCTACCGCGACGGCATGGACGTCATCAACCTCAGTCTCGGCGGTCCGGCCGCGCGCACGCAGGACCCGATCGCCGACGCGGTCGACAACCTCGACGAATCGGGCGTCGTCGTCACGGTCGCGGCGGGCAACGACGGGCCGGGGGAGGGCACCGTCGCCTCGCCTGGCACCGCCAAGCGGGCACTGACCTCCGGCGCGTCCACGGTCGGCCACTTCGTTGGCACCGCGATCACTACTGACGGCAGGACGTTCCGCGCCGCAGCTGGTGACTTCCCGACCGTGCGCCGGGACCTCACGGCGCCGCTCGGCGTCGTCGAGGGCGATGTCAACGGCCTCGGCACGGCGTGCGAACCGCTCGACGGGCTCGACCTCACCGGCCGGATCGCGGTGGTGAGCAGGGGTGACTGCAGTTTCTCCGCCAAGGTCCGCACCGTCGAGGACGCGGGGGCGCGCGGCGCGCTGGTCGTCAACGACGTCGCGGGCGATCCGACGTCGATGGCGGCGGACCCGTCCGTCGAGCCGAAGCCGACGATCCCGGCGTACATGGTCGGACGCGGCGCGGCGCGTGGTGTGCTGGCCGCCAACGGCGCTTCGGCCACGATCGACGCCGAGGCCAGCTACTTCCGCACCGGCAACGAGAACATCATGGCCGGGTTCTCCGGGCAGGGACCGACGCCGGACACGGCCAGCCTGGTCAAACCGGACGTCGTCGCGCCGGGCGCCAACGTGCTCGCCAGCGTTCCCGCCGACGACTGCGACGCCGATACGTGCTGGGCGTTTATGGAGGGGACGTCGATGGCGGCCCCGCACCTGGCTGGCATGGCGGCGGTGCTGCGCGCGGCCCACCCGGAGTGGACATCGGCGCAGGTCCGTTCGGCCGTGGTGAACACGGCCGCCGAGGGCGCACTGACACAGCACGAGGACGGCCGCACGGTGGCGGACGACGTCACGCTGACCGGCGCCGGGTTGGCGGACCTGCGCGCCGCGGTCGGCGCCCGGGTGGCGCTCGGGCCGGTGAGCACGTCGTTCCGCACTCTCACCGGCCGCTCGCCAGCCGAGGCGACCGTGCGGCTGACCAGCCTGACCGGTAAGGAGCAGCGACTGTCGGTGTCGATCGATTCCCGCGTCGGCGAGGGCGTCCGGTTCACCGCCCCTGGCGCGGTAACGGTCCCCGCCCGGGGGACAGCGACGATCACGCTGCGTGCCGTCGCCACCGGCGGCAAACCGGACCCAGGGCCGCGTTCGGCCATTCTCCGCCTCACGGACTCCACCGGCACCGACATCGCGCACTCGGTGTTGTTCGCGATGCGCCGGTGAGTGACAGCGCTACCCCCGGAGTGGCGTCAGCTCCGGCCGCTTGGCCGTGCGTCCATCCGAGGACGACTTGCCGCGAATCCGCCTGCTGACCCATGGCCCGAAGAACGTCGCCATCCACCGTAGTTCGGCGGCCGCCGTGCCGAGCGTGCCCGACTCCGGCACCCCCGGCAGTGGATCCGACCAGTTCGTGCTGCTGCCGGGCAGGCCAAGCGTGTTGGCCATGCCCGCCGCGATGAGGCGGTGGCCGAGCGGGCTGGCGTGCAACCGGTCAGGGCTCCACAGCCGTTGGTCGGTGGTCACGCCCTGGTGGTAGGTCTCAAGCACGGCGACACCGTGCCGCGCCGCCGCCTGGTCGATGCGGGCGTTGAGCGCGATGACTCTCGGCAGCAACGGCCGGGCCAGCGGCACGATCTCACCGATCTTCGGGAAGGTGATCGTGGCGACTCGCGCGCCCGCATCGGTCAACGCCGCGAACATCGCCTCGATCTCGCCTGCCACCTCGTCGGCGTCGAACGACGGCCGGAGCAGGTCGTTCATGCCCGCGACGACGGTGACCAGGTCGGGGCGCATCGCCAGGGCCGGTTCGAGTTGCTGACGTCTGATGTCGGCGGCGTGGGTGCCGCGCACGGCGAGATTCGCGTAGTGGACGTTCGGGTTCAGCTCGGCCAGGTGCTCGGCCAGCCGGTCGGCCCACCCCCGGTACCCGGTCGCCTCGTCGCCGTCGCACAGGCCCTCGGTCTGGCTGTCACCAAGCGCGACATAGCGTTCATACTGCGGCTCGCTCATTCCTCCTTTATAGCCCCCGGACGGGTAGCAGCCGCGTCGCGCACCGGATGCGAGCTCCGCAGCGCCGCAACGGGGGACTCGCGGCACCACAACGGGGAACTCGCGCCGTTACAACGCGGCACGCGTGACGCAGGGGCCGACACGCATTGTCACGGACTTGATACCGGGGAATCACACTGTAGGGTAGTCCTACCTGTACGCTCCGTACGTTTGGATGTCCCCGAGGCGTGAGGTAAGCGTGGACGGATCGACTTGGGCCCTGATCTGATGCCGCGGCAGTCCCTCGCCGCCGAGACTCGCCGGTTCACCCGGCGTTGGGCGGCCGCGCTCGCGGAAGCCGTCTCCCCGGCCAGACAACCGGAGGACATCGAGCGCGTGCTTGAGCCGCTGGTCAAAGACCTGGTCCGGGCCGTGAGCTCCGATCCGCTCACCCGCGACGCCGCACGGGACGTCGGGATGGCGCTGGTCGAGGCGAACTTCCGCAACGCCCGGTCGCTGAACCGCACCATCACCCTGCTTGGCACCGGCTTCGTCGAGGAACTGGGCGAAGCTCTCGGCCTCGACGACGAGCAGGGGGTCGCCAGCGTCGCCGCGCTACAGGGTGCGGTCGCCGAGGGGTTCTCGCTCGCACTGCGCAGCAGGATGCTGCGGGAACGCCACACGACGCAGGCAGCCGCGCTCGCCGCGGCGCGGGCGTCCGAGAGCCGCCGCCGCACCAGCGAGGCCCGGTTCCGCGCGGTGTTCACCGAGGCATCGGTCGGCATCGCCATCGTGGACCCGGACGGCTCGATACTCGAGGTCAACGCCGCTCTCGCGGGGATCCTGGATCGCGCCGACGACGTCTGTACCGGGTTGCCGATCGCCGACGTCATCGCGGACGATCTCCCCGCGAAGACCCGCGCCAACCTGGCCCGGCTGCTCGCGGGGGAGACCGGACGGTTTCGCGCCGAGTGCGTTCGCACCGGCGCCGACGGCAGGCCGATGCGACTCGACGTCACCCTCTCCGCCGTCGCGGACGAGGAAGGCGAGATCGACTTCCTCATCGGCGTCGTCGTCGACTTGACCGAGTGTCGCGCGCTTGAGGCGCAGCTGTGGCACGAGGCCCGCCACGACGAGCTGACCGGGCTGCCGAACCGCAAGCTGTTCCTGGAGCGGCTCGCGGAGTCCGAGCGGCTGGCTGGACTGTGTTACGTGGACCTCGACGGGTTCAAGAGCTTCAACGACGGCCTCGGCCACGACACTGGCGACCGGTTGCTCATCGCCGTCACCAAGCGGCTGCAGCAGGTGGCCAACGTCGAGGGCGTGCGGGTCGCGCGGCTCGGCGGCGACGAGTTCGTGCTGCTGATCGAAGATGATGGCACCGATGCCGACCGCGTCGCCCACTACGCCGAGCGCACCCTGGACACGCTCGCCGCACCCATCCGCATCGGCGACGATGAGTACAGCATCACCGCCAGCATCGGTGTGGTGCACACGGCGGCAGCGGGGACGGCGCCGTCCGAGCTGATGCGTGCCGCCGACATCTCACTGCAGCGCGCGAAAGCCCTTGGCAGAGCTCGCTGGGAGCGCTACGACCCTGACCGGGGCGCCGAGGAGGCGACCAAGCACGAGCTGGCGACCGCCATCCCGCTCGCGCTCACCCGCGACGAGTTCGTGCTCGACTATCAGCCGATGGTCACGCTGCCCGACTCGGTGGTGAGCGGCTTCGAGGCGCTGGTGCGCTGGCGGCACCCACAGCTTGGGCTGCTTGGGCCGGACCGATTCATCCCGCTCGCCGAGCAGACCGGCCACATCGTCGCGCTCGGCAGGTGGGTGCTCGAGCAGGCGTGCGCACAGGCGCGCTGTTGGTACGACGAGTTCCGCGATGTGCCGGTCGTGGTCAGCGTCAACGTCGCGGCGACGCAACTGCGGGAGGCGTCGTTCGTCAACGACGTCCTCGGCGCGCTGGACGCCGCTGGCCTGCCCGCCGACCGGTTGCAGCTGGAGCTGACCGAGAGCGCGGTCGCCGGTGACACGACGTGCGCACTGGCCGCGCTGACTGAGTTGGACGCCGCTGGGGTCGGCCTCGCCATCGACGATTTCGGCACCGGCTACTCCAACCTGGCGCACCTGGGCAGGCTGCCGGTGCACACGCTCAAGATCGACCGGTCATTCCTGTCGCCGATGCGGCCGGGCGGGCCGACCGATCCCGCGCACGACAAGATCGTCGCGGCCACCATCTCGCTGGCGCACTCGCTGGGGCTCGACGTCGCCGCCGAGGGTGTGGAGACCCCGGCGCAGGTCGAGGCGCTGCGGGTGCTGCATTGCGACAGCGCGCAGGGCTTCCTGTTCGGGGCACCGGCGTCGGCGGACGACGCGACCACGTTGATCGCCCACCGTATCGCCACCGCGGACTCCGCGTAGGGCGGGACGCCGCCCGGACTCCCACGCGAGTCACCCGGTCCCCGGCGCCCCGAAAGCCGCCGGGGTTCAGCCCGAAAGCCGAACGTCGCCGGGGCCTCAGCCCAGCATGCCGTCCAGCGTGCCGGTGATGGTGCCGGTGACCGGGTCGAGCGTGTCGTCAACCGTCTCGACGGTGTCGTCGACCGTGTCGACGGTGTCGTCGATCAGGCCGCCGTCGTCCTCGTTCTGCTGGGACGGCTCGCTCTGCCGCGTGGTCGGCTCGGACTGCTGCGTCTCGTCCGCTGGCACCGGCGCGACCGTCCTGCTCGGACCGGGCGCCGCCGTCCTCGGCTCGCTGGCCTGCTGTGTGGCCCGCACGCCGCCGCCGACACTGGACTGCTGCTGCGCCGCACCGCCGGTGGCCCGCTGCGAGGTGTCGGCGGCATTGCTGGCGTTGAGCACCGTGCTCGTCGGCTGGACGCCACCGACGCGAGCCTCGCTCGTCGTCTGGTCGCCGGGGGTGCCAGCGGCGTCGGCCAGCGTGTCGGCCGGGCCGGAGGCGATGGTCGGCTTGAGCGCGATCAGCCCGGCGACGGTGAGCCCGCACAGCACGGCGGCGCTGCTGATGGCGCCGAACCTGCCGCCACGGCGCTTGTCGTCCTTGGTGCCTGCCTGCCGGCCCGCCTTCGCGTCAACCCGCTCTGGCCGCGCCGCGCCTTGCGTCGGCTCGGCCCCACGCTGCCTCAGCTGGCTGACGTGGATCCTGGTGGTCGGCATCTCGATCGTCGGGGTGTCCTCGCCGCTGAACTCGATGCCCTCACGCCGCAGCAGCTCGGTCACCGGCTGCAGCTGGCGCTCCCTGTGCTGCTGCCGGGGACGGCGGTACGGGGTGTACGCGGCGCGTTCGCGCGCGACGAGTTCGGCGACGGTGCAGTAATTTCGCGCATTTCGTTGCGGTGCAACCGTGTTGATAGACACGCGGGAACCTCTCGTCCGGCCATCCGATAACCCAGTTGATGGCCGTTAGTGGTCTGTTTGGTCTGTCGGGGGGAGGCCTCAGATAGTACCCGTTTGGGTGATCTAGAAAAGCCCGGACACCCAAAAAGTCCAAAATTCTATGTGCGCTGCGTCACTTGCGCTGCCATCCCCGCGGCGAACAGGTCGTCGTGCAACCGGGGGCGCCACATGAGGCCAGGTAGCCGAACGACGTCGTTGACGATCATAATCGCCGCCTGCACGACCACCCGTGCGGCCGCCTCGTCCAGGTCAGGCCGCACCGCCTGCAGGGCCCGCGCCCAGGTCATGATCCCCTCGCGCTGCCGAGCGCGGTGCCCGGCAGCGACGTCGGCAGGAAGATGGGTGAGTTCACTCACCGCGACCCGCACGAGATCCCGATGGGTGAACGCGAAGCTGATGTAGTAGCGCAGCATCCGCTCCAGCGAGTCGACCGGATTGTCCGCGTCGTCGATCGACACGGCGGTGTAGTGCTCGGTCGCGGCCGCGGCTCGGTCGATGATCTCGGCGAGCAGGTCGGACTTGCGCCGGAAGTGGTAGTACACGCTGGGGCCCGTGATGCCGACGGCCGCGCCGATGTCGTCGATGCTGACCGACGCGTAGCCGCGCTCGCTGAACAGCAACGCCGCCGCCGCGATCAGCCGGTCCCTGCGCGAGGTTCCCGACGCCTCGTGCGGCATCGGGATGACGGGATCGATCGTGTGCTCAGCGGACTCCGGCTCGCCGCCAGCGGCGCCGGTCGGCAGTTCGGTCGCCGCCACCCGATGTGCCACCGTGCGCAGCAGGACCCGGAACTCCTGCGCGGGCAGCATGACCTGGTGGTGCGACACGCTTTCGAACACCGCGAGCACGCACCAGCCGAGGAACTCGGCGTCGTCGTGGTTGAGCTCCGGCCTGGCGCGCTGGATCGCGGCCTGCGCGGTCGCGGCGGCCCCGACCAGTTTGCGCATGACCAGTGCCTGTGTCTCCGTTGAGAGGTAGCGGAATTCCCGCTGCCACAACGCCGACATGCCGCGATGCGCCAGCGCACCATGCGCCAGCGAGTCGATCAGCTCGTCCAGGCTCTCGGTGCGTGCGATGCCCTCGATGATCTCGTCAAGACCGTCGAGGACACTGCGGGTCAGCAGCTCTTCTTTATTGGTGAAGTGCCGGTACAGCGCGGTCGACGTGATGCCGATGGTCGCCGCGATGTCGACCATGGACGTCCGGTGGTAGCCGTTGCGCAGGAAGTGCTCGGTCGCGGTGCGCAGGATGACTTCCTTGCGGTTGCGCGGTCGCGCCGAGCCGTTCTCCCCGCTGGTCGCGGCGTTCACTCGCACCTGACGTCCCTTCGCGATGGCCTCGCTGTCGCCGCCACCCTAGCGCGAAGGCCTGACGTCTCAGCGCAACCCGAGCCGCCGCCGGAGGTCGCGTGCCATGACGAAGCGCGTCAGCCGTCGCACCAGATTCCCGCGCAGCGGCCGGTATGGGTACCACATCGGCTCCGAGCGAGGTGCCACCCGCGAGGACACGATCGCCTGCGTGCGGCAGTACTTGCGGATGCCATGAGCGCCGCCGTTGCGGGCGCCCATCCCGGACTGCTTCCAGCCGGCCATCGGCAGTGGCAGCGCGAAAAGATTGGTGAAGACGTCGTTGACGTTGACCGCGCCCGCTTCCAACCGGCGTGCGATGCGCTCACCGTGCTCGGTGTCGCGCGTGAACACCGTCGCGGATAGCCCATAGGGCGTGTCGTTGGCCAGTCGCACCGCCTCGTCGGCGTTGGCCACCTTCATGATCGGCAACGTCGGCCCGAAGGTCTCCTCCCGCATGCACGCCATGGTGTGGTCGACGTCGACGAGCACGGTCGGCTCGAAGAACGTCCCCGTGCCAGCGGGTTTGCCGCCGACGAGCGCTTTCGCACCAGCCTGGATCGCCTCGTCGACGTGGCGGCGCACGATCTCGGCCTGCGCCTGGTTCGCCAGCGCGCCGACGTCGTAGCGGAAGCCAGCGCCAGCAGCGCCGACGGGGCCGTCGGTGCCTTGCCGCAGCTCGCGCACCCGCGCCACGACGCGGTTGACGAAGTCCTCGTAGACCGGGGCTTCGACGTAGATCCGCTCCACCGAAGTGCACATCTGGCCCGAGTTGCAGATCCCGCCCCACACCGCGGCGTTCGCGGCACGGTCGAGGTCCGCGTCGGAGAGCACCAGCATCGGATCCTTGCCGCCCAGCTCCAGTCCGCACGGGATCAGCCGCTCCGCCGCGCGCGTCGCGATCGCGGTCCCGGTGCGGGTCGAGCCGGTGAACTGCACGTAGTCAACGGCGTCGACCAGCGCGGCACCCGTCGCGCCCGCCCCCGTCAGGCAGGTCAGCACCGGCGGTGCGCCGATCTCCGCCCAGCCAGCTAGGGCCGTGCTGATCGCCAGCGGTGTGAACTCGGACGGTTTGACCACCACGGCCGCGCCAGCTAGCAGTGCGGGGATGGCGTCCATCAGTGACAACGCGACCGGGAAGTTCCACGGCGTGATCACCCCGGCCACCGGATACGGCCGATGCACCGCGCGCTGCCGCTTGGTCAGCGTCATCGGGCCGTGCGCACGCGGCGTCTCCTCGGTGAGGAACCGCTGGCCGTGCTTGCTGTAGTAGTTGATGACATCGGCGGCGTAGGGCACCTCGATGGTGGCTTCCGCCCACGGTTTGCCGGTCTCTGACTGCAGGATGCGCGCCAGCTGGTCCTCGTTGTCCAGCAACCAGTCGCGATAGCGGCGCAGCCAGCGCGCCCGCTCCGCGAAGCCGATGTTCTCCCAGGACGTCTGATGCTCGCGCAGTCGCTCGACGGCCTCGGTCACCTCGTTCGGCTGCTGATCGCTGACGACGCCGACCACGCTGCCGTCGGCGGGGGAGCGGATCTCGATGCTCACCTGTCACCTCCGACGATGCGGCGGTGGTACTTGTCCCGCTGCGCCGGGTCGGGGTCACTGAACGCCCGGTCCAGCTTGGTGGCCCTGGCGAAGGCGTAGCGCGCCCGCTCGGGTAGCAGCGACATGACCTTGATGGTCGCGGTCAGCGACGTCGGCACGGTCAACCTGCCCTTATTGCTGACCACGGCTCTGACGACGGTGCTGGCGACGTCCTCCGGATCGACCGTGGTCATGTTCTCCGCCCAGCCGGGCAGGTTCGCGCCAGCGGACAGTTCGGTGCGCACGATGCCGGGCAGCACCGCGGTGACGTTGACGCCGCTGTCCAGCAGCTCGCGGCGCAGCGCCTCGGTGAACCCGACGACGGCGTGCTTGGTGCCGCAGTACGTCGCGATGCCGGCTTCGGCGGTCATGCCAGCCAGCGACGCGATGTTGACGATGGTGCCGCTGCGCCTGCTGGCGAACCGTTGCCCGGCGAGCTTGCTGCCGGTGATGACCCCGCGCAGATTGATGTCGAGCATCCGGTCGGTCATCGCGTCGGTCTCGTCGAGGAACATCCCGGTCGGCATGATCCCGGCGTTGTTGACCAGCACGTCTAATCCACCGAGCCGGTCGGTGACCTGGTCAAGGAACGTCCCGAACGACGCCCGGTCGGTGACGTCGAGCGGCAGGCCGACCACCGTCGCGTGTGGCCTCGCGCCTAGCTCGACGGCGGTCTTCTCGGCCAGCTCGACGTCGACGTCCCCGATCGCGACCGCCGCGCCGTTCGCGAGGAACTGCTCGGCTGTCGCCTTGCCGATGCCCCGCGCGCCACCGGTGATCGCCACGACTTTCCCCGCGACCTGATCCCTGATCGCCGCGGGAGACTTCGCACTCCGTGCCATGCGCCCCGTTCCTCTCCGTCCTGTGTCATCCGTCACGCCGCAGTATGGCGGCGGGCGCATGAGGCGCGCTTGAGTTGACTGGCCAGATCACGGTCGGCGTGTTGTACCGTTCGGCCAACGCGATACTCCGATCGCGGAAGGGAGCGCAGCCGGATGGCGGCACGGGTCAGCCAGCGCGACGTGCTCGCGTGGGTGGAGCGTTACGCCGAGACGATGCTGCGCGAAGACCTGGTCACCGAGCTGACCGAGGTGGTAACCGCCGAGCTGGCCGCCGAGGTCCCTGAGGTGGCGGCCGACATCGGCATCCGCCGCGACCTCGACGTCAGCACCCACGACCTGTTGTGGTCGTACTTGGTTCAGTCGGCCAAGGACCCGCAGGCGGATATGACCTTCCCGCCCGCCGCCGTCGAGCTGGCTCGCACGCTGGCGGTGCGCGGTCACGACGTCAGCCTGCTGCTTCGGATGTACCGGGTGGGCCAGCGGGTGTTCTGGGCGAAGCTGATGCGGATCGTCACCGACCGCATCGAGGATTCCGAGCTGCGCATGGCGGTGCTCGAGTTCCTGTGGGAGCGGGTCAGCCGTGCGTTGGAGCGCAACATCGACCTGCTCGTCGACACCCACACCGAGGAGAGCGAACGACGACTGCGCGGTGCGCTGGTGCGCAGGACGGAGACCGTGCACGCGATCCTGCGCGGCGAGGCGATCGACGTCTCGGCCGCGCGCGAGCAGCTGGGTCACAACCTGCTGCGGCACCAGACGGCGCTGGTGCTGTGGGCGCGGGAATCCGTTGGCGAGCCCGATCCCGCCGAGCAGCTGGAGTCGCTGGCGGGAGAGGCCGCCTCGGCGCTGGGCTGTCCCCGGCCGCTTGCGGTGCGCGCCAGCGCGCGGGTGGTGTGGGCGTGGCTGGCGGGCGGCGACGAGCTGCCGCTGGAACGGCTGCGCGAGTTGGACGCGCTGCGGCGTTCGGATTCGCTGCGGATCGCTGTGGGCACGGCAGCACGGGGGCTCGACGGCTTCCGCACCAGCCACCGGGAGGCGCTCCGGGCGCAGCGGGTCGCCGCGGCGTCGGTGCGTGACGAGCCGGTGACCTGCTACCGCGATGTCGAGCTGATCAGCTGCTTGTCCGCCGACGACGAGGCGATGCGCGCCATGGTGCGCCGCGAGCTGGGCGGTTTAGCCGGCTCCGGCGAGACGGTCGGGCGGCTGCGCACGACCGCGCTGGCGTACCTGGACGCGGGCGGCGCCCGCGCGGCCGCCGCCGCGCTCGGTGTACACAAGAACACCGTGCTCTACCGGCTCCGCCAGGTCGAAGACCTCCTCGGCCACCCACTGGACGACCACCCCCTCGGACTCCACCTGGCGCTCCTCCTTGCCGACCGCTACGGCCCGCGCGCCCTGCCCTAACCCGCGAGTCCCACCCTATTTCTCGCGAGTTGCACCTTCTTGGCCGCGAGTTGCACGTTGCTGCCCGCGAGTCCCGCGGTATGGGTCCGCGAGTTCCGTGTTCCGGCTTGTCGTTGGTTCGAGTGCTTGCGGCCGCGAAGGTGCAGTTCGCATGCCATAAGGTGCAACTCGCGGCGATTACGGTGTGACTCGCGAGAAATAAGGTGAGACTCGCGCGGACGGTGTCAGTCGTCCAGCTGGATCAGCCGCAGCAGCTGGGCCTTCGTGCGCCGCCAGCGGCCGGAGACCTCGGCCTCGCTCAGCTTCGCGACGCGCTGGCTCATCGCCAGCCCAGTCATCGTGTTGATCGCGGTGTAGAGCGCGTCCTCGAAGTCCGGATGGGATGCCTCGTGCGGGAACAGCACCGGCACCGACCCCCGGATCAGGTCCGCGACGACCTGGTTGAGGGTGGCGAGCTTCTCGTCGATCTCCGGGTCACCGCCGCCCGCGACGGACAGCTGCACCACCGCTTGAAACGTTTTGCCCCGGTAGGTGTCCCACAGCAGGTCAAGCGCCTCGCCCGCGCGAGACGGGCCTGGCGGCAGCTGGCCAACCTCGCTCAGCAGCGACTGGCTGACCTTGCCGATCAGGTACTGGATGGCCTCGCCGACCAGGGCGGCCTTGGTGGGGAAGTGGTGCACCTGCGCCCCGCGCGACACGGCCGCCCGCGCGGCGACCTTTGTGGTCGTCAGGTTCGCGTAGCCCTCCTCGACGAGGACGTCGATGGTGGCCTCAAGCAGCGCACGCCTCGTCGTCGCGCTGCGCTCCTCCTGGGTGCGCCTCGGGCGGCGGGTGCCGGTCGCGCTGCTGGTCATACCTCTCAGTGTAACTTACGTGCGTTACTGACTGTAATCTGGCTCAGTGGGCCTGCGGGGTCCGATGCCCCAATGCTGTGTGACGGCCGCAACAGAGGGATCTAATCCGCAGCTCATGGCTCACAGTCAACAGCGAGAGCCAGGGAATCGCCGCGCAGATCTAGAAAACAGTCAGTCTTGAATGTATGTTTCTTACCAAGAGGTTGCGACGGCCCGACGGGCGTCAGCAAGGAAGCGGAAGGAGCGGCCGCAGTGGCGAACACGGTGTACGTCGTCGGCGTAGGCATGACGAAGTTCGACAAGCCCGGCAGTCGCGAGGACGGCGACTATCCGCAGCTCGCGAAGGAGGCGGGCACGAAGGCCCTCGACGATGCGGGCGCGTCCTACGGCGCTGTCGAGCAGGCCTACGTCGGTTATGTCTACGGCGAGTCGACGTCCGGGCAGCGCGCGGTGTACGAGCTGGGCATGACCGGCATTCCGGTCCTCAACGTCAACAACAACTGCTCCACCGGGTCGACCGCGCTGTATCTGGCCGCCGAGGCGATCAGGGGCGGTCGCTCGGACTGCGTGCTCGCGCTCGGCTTCGAGAAGATGCAGCCTGGCTCGCTCGGCACCACCTACGACGACCGTGAGCAGCCGATGATGCGTCATATCCAGGCGCTCTGCGAGCTCTACGACCCCGTGTTCCCGCCGGCCCCGTGGATGTTCGGCGCGGCGGGCCGCGAGCACATGGAGCGGTACGGCTCCACTCCTGAGCACTTCGCCAAGATCGGGGAGAAGAACCATCGCCACTCGGCGAACAATCCGTACTCGCAGTTCCAGGACGTCTACACGCTCGACGAGATCCTGAGCTCCCGGGAGATCTACTCGCCGCTGACGAAGCTGCAGTGTTCGCCCACATCGGACGGATCCGCGGCCGCGATACTCGCCAGCGAGTCCTATGTGGAGCAACACGGACTCGCAGGGCAGGCGGTGGAGATCGTCGGCCAGTCGATGACAACGGACGATGAGTCCACATTCGATGGCAGCGCGAAGAACATCATCGGCTACGACATGAACGTCCGTGCCGCGCGTTCGGTGTACGAGCAGTCGGGGCTCGGGCCGGAGGACTTCGCCGTGATCGAGCTGCACGACTGCTTCTCCGCCAACGAACTGCTGCTTTACGAGGCGCTCGGACTGTGCGGCGAGGGCGAGGCGCCCAAACTGATCGACGCCGCCGACACCACGTACGGCGGCAGGTGGGTGGTCAACCCCTCCGGCGGGCTGATCTCCAAGGGACACCCGCTCGGCGCGACCGGACTCGCGCAGTGCGCCGAGCTCACTTGGCAACTGCGAGGGACGGCCGACGCGCGTCAGGTCGACGGCGTCGATGCCGCACTGCAACACAACATCGGCCTCGGTGGCGCCGCCGTCGTCACCGCCTACCAGCGCGCCGAGCGCTAGTCCAACCGAAGGGAGAACCACCATGGGTCAGATCAGCGCGTCCGTCGAGCTTCCCGCGGCACCGGAGAAGGTCTGGGGTGAACTGTCCAATCCGAGCAACTTCGAGAAGTGGCTGACCATCCACACCAAGTGGAAGGGCGATGTGCCCAGTGAGTTCAGCCAGGGCGCGCAGGCGACCGAGGTCGTCACGATGCTCGGCATGCCGAACACCATCACCTGGACGGTCGATGAGTTCGACGCCCCGAGTGCGCTGTCCATTTCGGGCACCGGCATGGCTGGTGTGAAGGTCCGGTTCGACCTGAAGGTGGCCGCGAATGACACCGGGTCCGTCGCCACCATCGACGCCGAGTTCGAGGGCCAGATGATCGTCGGCGCGCTCGGCAAGGCCGTTGAGAAGGACGGTAAGAAGAACCTGGACGAGTCGCTGGCGAACTTCGCCGAGCTGATTGGGTCGGCCTGATGGCAGACCAGCTCACCTTCGACGCGAGCGCGCTGGGCAACTGGACGAACGAGACGCGGTTCGACGTCACCCGCGAGCGGCTGGCCGCCTATGCCGAGGCCACCAACGATCCGATTCCCGCCCATCGCGCTGGTGACGTCGCCAGCCCGGTGTTCGCGATCGTGCCGGTGTTCGAGTCGCTGATGGAACCCGCACTCGAGGTCGTGCCGCTGTCGCTGATCGGCAGGATCGTGCACGGTGAGCAGGACTTCCGGTTCCACCGCCCTATTCGCCCCGGCGACGAACTCGTCGCGAAAGCCACCATGACCGGATGGCGCGGCAAGCCCAACGGCACCGCTGCCTGCGTGTACCTGACCACGCACACCGCGGCGGGCGAGCTGGTCAACGAGCAGTACGTGACGTTCTTCGTGCGGGGCTTCGACACCGGCGACACCGTGGGTGAGCAGGCTCCGGAGCACGCATTCGACGAGCAACTGCGCACGCGGGGCTCGGTCGCGAAGGTCTGCCAGCACGTCGACGACGACCAGACGTTCCGCTACAGCCCCGCCGCGGGCGACCCAATGCCGATCCACCTGGACGAGCAGGTCGCCAAGGACGCCGGGCTGCCGGGAATCATCGCGCACGGCTTGTGCACGATGGCCTTCACGTCCTGGGCCGCGCTGACCGAACTCGCGGACGCCGACGTCACCCGGTTGCGGCGGCTCGCGGTGCGCTTCGCCAAGCCGGTGTTGCCCGGACAGGACCTCACCACCGAGTTCTGGCACGCGGACACGACCGATGGCGTGAGCCGCTACGCCTACGAAACCACCACCGACGACGCCGTCGTGATCAAGGACGGCCTCGCGGAGATCACGGGCGCATAGGGAGGACTCATGGCAGCATCACTGGACGGTCGCGTCGCGGTCATCACCGGAGCGGGCAGGGGCATCGGCAGGGAACACGCGCTGCTGTTCGCCGCCGAGGGCGCGCGGGTCGTCGTCAACGACCTCGGCGGCGCCAATGACGGCAGCGGTTCCGACGAGGGCCCCGCGCAGGACGTCGTCAACGAGATCACCGCCGCGGGCGGCACCGCCGTCGCCAACACCGACAACGTCGCGGGCTGGGATGGCGCGGAGCGGTTGATCGAGCAGGCGGTCGCGGAATTCGGCGGCCTCGACGTCGTGGTGAACAACGCGGGCATCCTGCGGGATGCCTTCATCGCGGGGATGGACGAGTCGCAGTGGGACGCGGTGATCGACGTCCACCTCAAGGGGCACGCCGCCGTGCTGCACCACGCCGCCGCGTACTGGAAGGCGCGGTCCAAGGCTGGCGAGCAGGTGACGGCCTCGGTGGTGAACACAGCGTCGGCATCGGGTGTCACAGTGCCGAACGCTGGTCAGGCGAACTACGGCGCGGCCAAGGCGGGCATCGCGGCGTTGACGCTCGTCGCGGCTGAGGAGCTGAATCGCTACGGCGTGCGGGTGAACGCCATCGCGCCGATCGCACGTACCCGGCTCACGCTAGCCACGCCCGGTATGGGCGCACTGTTCGCGCAGGAAGTGCCGGAGGGCGAGCCGGACCTGCTTGCCCCGGCGAACATCGCCCCATTGGTCGCGTACTTGGCCACTGAGAAGTGCCCGCACACCGGCCAGGTGTTCGCGGTGCAGGGCGGCTCGATCCAGCGACTCGCGGGCTGGACCGCCGCCGAGACCGCCGAAACCGACAAGGAATGGACCATCGACGCGGTCGCGGATCAACTCGGCGACTGGTGAGGGGAGCGACATGTTCGAATGGTCGGAGACCGAAGTCCTCATCCGCGACTCCATCCGGTCCTTTGTCGACAAGGAGATTCGTCCGCACGTCGATGAACTGGAGTCCGGGGCGCTGCCGCCGTACGACATCATCCGTAAGCTGTTCGCCGCGTTCGGTGTGGACACCATGGCATCGGAGTCGATCAACGCGCTGCTGGCCAAGCGGCGCAAGCGCGCCGAGTCGGGGGAGACGTCGGAGTCCACGGGCGATTCCGGCGGTAGTCCGTTCGGCGGGCAGGAGTCGCTGGCGCTGATCGCGGTGAGCGAGTTGGCTGGAGTCAGCCTCGGCATCGTCGCGTCGATGGGCGTCAGTATCGGACTGACGGCGCAGACGATTCTGGCGAAGGGCACGCTGGCGCAACAGGAACGCTGGCTGCCCAAGCTCGCCACATTCGAGCACATTGGAGCCTGGGCTATCACCGAGCCCGGCTCCGGTTCGGACGCGTTCGGCGGCATGACGACGACGGTGCGGCGCGACGGTGACGAGTACATCCTGAATGGGCAGAAGACGTTCATCACCAACGGCCCGCACGCGGATGTCATCGTCGTCTACGCCAAGCTCGACACCGGCGACGGCACGCCGCAGCGGGACCGTCCGGTGCTGACCTTCGTGCTCGACAAGGGCATGCCCGGCCTCACACAAGGCCGGGCGTTCAAGAAAATGGGCATGATGTCATCGCCGACGGGGGAGTTGTTCTTCTCCGACATCCGGCTCGGCAAGGACCGGCTGCTCGGTGAGCGCGAGCCAGCGGCCTCCGACGGCGACGGCAGGGACAGCGCTCGCGCCAGCTTCGCCGTCGAGCGGGTCGGTGTCGCCGCACTGGCGCTGGGGATCATCAACGAGTGCCACCGGCTCTCGGTCGACTATGCCAAGCAGCGCACGCTGTGGGGCAGGGAGATCGGCCAGTTCCAGCTGATCCAGCTCAAGCTGGCGAAGATGGAGATCGCGCGGATCAACGTGCAGAACATGGTGTTCTCCGCGATCGAGAAGCTGCGTGCTGGTGCGCTGCCTGACCTGGCCGAAGCGTCCGCGATGAAGCTGTATGCCTCGGAGACCGCGACCGAGGTCGCCATGGAGGCGGTGCAGTTGTTCGGCGGCAACGGCTACATGAGCGAGTACCGCGTCGAGCAACTCGCGCGGGACGCCAAGTCGTTGATGATCTACGCGGGGAGCAACGAGATCCAGGTGACCCACATAGCCAAGGGGCTGCTCGCTGGGTGAGGCGAGTACCCGCCGGTGTGGTGACGCTGTGCGGGGCGACGTGTTCGCCGTAGCATCGGCTCATGGTGAAGCAGATTCGCGACCCGGATGCCAAGGAGCGAATCGTCGTCGCCGCCCGCCGACTGGTGGCCGAACGCGGCGTGCACGCGGCGTCCATGCGTGGCATCGCGTATGAGGCTGGCGTGTCGACGGGTGCGGTGACGCACTACTTCACCGGCAAGGCCGATGTCATGACGGCCGTGCTGCGCTACAACAACGAACACATCGCCGAGCGCATCGGCAAGGCCGCGGCGGGCGGGTCCGGCCTCGCGGCGCTGCGGGCAGCGATGGAGGCGTTGCTGCCGTTGGACGAGGAGATGCTGCTCTGCTGGACCGTGCTCACCGCGTTCTGGGGGCACGGCGCGGCGCAGCAGTTCGTCGTCGCGGAAGGGGACTCGCTCGGCTACCGGGGCCTGCGGGCGTTCGTGATGTCGCTGCTCGACCAGGCCGACGAGGCGAGCGAGTTGGCGGACGGCGTGGACGTCGAGCACGAAGCGGAACGCATCATCGCCCTCATGGGCGGCATCGGCATGATGGTAGGCGGCTTCCCCGAGCAGCGGGAGGCGATCAGAAAACGCGCCCGCTGGATGCTGAGCGAACAGATCGACGCGCTCAAGTCAGCGCAAGCAGGGGAGAGACCTGCCTAGCACGGGGTCGGCTAGAACGGTAACGGCTCGGCACCGCGTGCCGTGAGCATTCCCTTCATCACCGTGATCTCCGCGCCCTGCGACGTGAGCATGCTGCGTGCCAGTGCGCGCACCTGCTGGACATTGGCGTTCGCCACGGCGTACTCGGCCATCGGTGTGCCGCCCTGGTGATGCTGCAGCATGAGCTGCAGGAAGAAGACGTCGAACTCCTCGCCGGAGAGCGACCGCAGCTTCCGCATGTCGTCGCTGGTGGCCATACCGGGCATGGCGGCGTCGCCCTCGGCGGTCATCGAGCCGTGCGCCGTGCCGGAGTCCGAACCGTGCGCCATCCAGGTCATCACGTCGTCGGCTGCCTGCTCCGGTGCGTTCCAGAGCGAGAGCCAGCCCTGCATCGTGCCGACCTGGCCCTGCTGGGTGCCAGCGATGTCGAATCCGATGCTGCGAATAGCCTGGTCATCGCCGCGCGCGTAGGCGAGTTGGCCCATGGTGACCGCTTGCAGGTGGTGCACCGTCATGTCCTGAGCGAACCCGATGTCCACCTGATTGGGGCTCGTTGCCCGCTCGGATACCGGCTGTTCCGAGCGCCCGATCAGCAGGCCGATCGTCGCGCCGATGAGCAGCAACGCGAGCCCGGCGCCGCCCAGGATCACCGCACGTGCCCAGCCAGGGGCACCGGACGCCGCTGGTGCGCCGGATGTCTCCGCCGCGGCGCTGGACTCCGATGCGGCGACCGGTTCCGCTGAGGTGTCAGCGTCGCCGGTCACTCGTCAGCAGGCGCCTTGTCACCATCACCGGCATCGCCCGCGCCTGGCACCGGCTGGCCCGCACCAGGCTGCCCGGCCATGGGCCCGCCGGCGTTGTAGTCCATCGGCACGGCGTCCTTGCCCGGCTCCTCCGGGTTGAACGGTGGTGGGTTGTCGACGTCGAACATGCCCGGCTGCGAGGAGCAGCCACCCTGGGGCTCAGGAGCGACGTTCGGGTTGCGGCGCAGCGCGGCGATGAACTGGTCGATGCGCTCGTCTTCCGCGCTGTCAACCTTGAGCTGATGGCCCCATGCCTGCAGCGAGATCGGCGAGTCCATGCCGGGGTACGGCGACATCACGGTGTACGGCTTGTTCTCGACCCGCAGCTTGAGCAGGTCGACGGCTTCCGAGTCCAGCTTGTCCGGGTTGTAGGTGATCCACACCGCGCCGTGCTCCATCGTGTGCACCATGTTCTCGGTGCGCACGCCCTCCGGGTACACGGTGCCGTTGCAGTCGGCCCACACGTCCTCGTGCGGCCCGCCCATCGGCGGCTCCACGTCGTAGGCGACGCGCTGGTTCCGTTTGACGTGCCCCGCTGCCTTGATCTCTGTGATCTCGACGCCCTCGATGTCCTTGGACGGGTCGGGGTTCTGGGCGCTGGGCTGGAACGAAGCCGCGGCCTCCTCGCGGGCCTCCTGCTCGCGCTTCGGCGCCGACTCGATGATGTAGTAGCCGAACACGACCGCCGCCAGCGCGACGATCGCTACGACGGCGATGAGCGTGCCCCACGGCACCTGCCTCTTGTTCACCGCATCCGTCGCCGCGCGCAAGTCGCTGACGCCGCCCTTGCCCTTCTTCTTGGTGCCGCTAGCCATGTTTCTGCGCCGACCTCGTCTCGTTGGTGCCTGCCCGTGGTGATTCCACCCACACGTGCGGATTCGCCGTCACCGCAAGCCAGGGTAGCCGCGCCGTGTCTATCCGCTGTGAGGTGGGATCATTCGAGGAGGTCTTTCCGCTGGCCAGGCCGCGCGGGCATGCCGGGACCCGTCGTCAGCGCCCATCACCCCTGGTACTTACACTCACCAGGTGACTCCCGCAGTGCTCGCTGAACTCGTTCACTCGACCGCGACGTCCGTGCTGGCCGAGCGCGGCCTGGATACGGCCGTGCTCCCTGAGGTCGTGACCATCGAGCGACCTCGGAATCCCGAGCACGGCGACTATGCCACGAACGTGGCGCTGCAGGTCGCCAAGAAGGTCGGCATGGCCCCACGCGAGCTGGCCACGGCGCTGGCGGAACGGCTCGCGGAGGCCGACGGCATCGAGGCCGCCGAGGTGGCTGGCCCCGGCTTCCTGAATCTGCGCCTCGCGGCGGACGCCCAGGGTGAGGTCATCCGGCAGGTGCTCACCGCTGGTGAGACCTACGGCACTGGGCACGCGCTGGACGGCATGTCGATCAACCTGGAGTTCGTCTCGGCCAACCCGACCGGCCCGATCCACCTCGGCGGTACCCGCTGGGCAGCCGCGGGGGACGCGCTAGGCCGCATCCTGGCCGCGCAGGGCGCCAAGGTAACCCGCGAGTACTACTTCAACGACGCTGGCGCCCAGATCGACCGGTTCGTGTCCTCGCTGGTCGCCGCGGCCAAGGGCGAGCCGGCGCCGCAAGACGGCTACGCGGGCGGCTACGTCGCCGACATCGCGAACCAGGTGCTCGAGGTCGAGCCGAACGCGCTGTCGCTGCCGGACAGCGAGCGCGACGAGGTGTTCCGCAGGGTCGGCGTGCAGCTGATGTTCGAGGAGATCAAGCGCAGCCTGCACGACTTCGGCACCGACTTCGACGTCTTCTTCCACGAGGACTCGCTGCACATCTCGGGTGCCGTCGAGACGGCGCTTGACCAGCTCAAGCTGTCCGACTCGGTGTATCACGCCGACGGCGCGTGGTGGATCCGCTCGACCGACTTCGGTGACGACAAGGACCGCGTCGTCATCAAGAGCGACGGCGCGCCCGCCTACATCGCGGGCGACATCGCCTACCTCAAGGACAAGCGCGAGCGCGGTTTCGACCTGTGTCTGTACATGCTCGGAGCAGACCACCACGGCTACATCGGCAGGCTCAAGGCCGCCGCCGCGGCGCTCGGCGACGACCCCGACGTCGTCGAGGTGCTGATCGGGCAGATGGTCAACCTGGTCAGCGAGGGCAAGCCGGTGCGGATGAGCAAGCGCGCGGGCACCGTGATCACCATGGAGGACCTGGTCGAGGCCGTCGGGGTGGACGCGGCCCGCTACGAGCTGACCCGCTACTCGGTCGACTCGCCGGTGGACATCGACCTCGACCTGTTGCGCAAGCACACCAACGAGAACCCGGTGTTCTACGTGCAGTACGCCCACGCGCGGCTGGCGTCGCTGCAGCGCAACGCGGCCGACCTTGGCCTGGCGACGCCTGGGCCCGACGAGATCGACTACGGGCTGCTCGACCATCCGAAGGAAGGCGAGCTGATCCGCACCATCGGCGAGTTCGGTGCGGTCATCGCCCGCGCGGCCGAGCTGCGTGAGCCGCACCGGATCGCGCGCTACCTGGAGGAACTCGCCAGTGCCTACCACAAGTTCTACGACGTGGCGCGGGTGCTGCCGCAGGGCGACGAGGAGGCGGACGCGCTGACGTACGCCCGGCTCGCGCTGTGCGAAGCCGCGCGCCAGGTCATCGCCAACGGACTCTCACTGCTGGGCGTTTCAGCCCCGGAACGGATGTAGCTCATGTGCGCACACCCCGCAGGCCCCCGCCACGCCGAGGTCTACCCGCACGCGGACACCTCGGGCCTCCCGCCGGCGACAGCGGCCGAACTCGACCGTCTCTACCCGAAGGTCTGGCCGCGCAACACCTACCGCGCGCCGGATGGCGTCGTCCGCATCGCGGGCGTCGACGTCCGCGAGCTGGCCGAGACCTACGGCACCCCGCTGTTCGTGATCGACGAGGTGGACTTCAAGTCCCGCTGCTCCGAGTACGCCGAGGCGTTCGAGGACCCAGCCCTCGTCCACTACGCGTCCAAGGCGTTCCTGTCCGCCGAGATCGCGCGCTGGGTCGCGGACAAGGGCCTCAGCCTTGACGTCTGTAGCGGCGGTGAGCTGGCCATCGCCAAGCATGCCGACTTCCCGATGGAGCGGGTGACGTTCCACGGCAACAACAAGTCGGTCGATGAGCTGGAGACCGCCGTCGATGCCGGGGTCGGCACCGTCGTGCTGGACTCCTACCTGGAGATCGCACGGCTGGCCAAGATCGCCGAGGACCGAGGCGTCACGCAGAACGTGCTGGTCAGGGTCACCGTCGGCGTCGAGGCGCACACCCACGAGTTCATCGCGACCGCGCATGAGGACCAGAAGTTCGGCTTCTCGCTCGCTTCCGGTGACGCGGCGGAGGCGGTGCGCAGGGTGGTATCCGCGAACGGGCTGCGGCTGGTTGGGCTGCACAGCCACATCGGCTCGCAGATCTTCGACACCGACGGTTTCGAGGTCGCCGCGCGCCGCGTGATCGGCCTGATCGCTGATCTGCGGGAGGAACACGGCCCACAGATCAGCGAGCAGCTGGAGATCGTGGACCTCGGCGGTGGCTTCGGTGTCGCCTACACCGACCGGGACAACCCGCCGCCACCTGCCCAGATGGTCACGCAGATCCGCGCGATCGTGCGCAAGGAGTGCGAGTTCGCCGGACTGCCGGTGCCGAAGATCGCCTGCGAGCCGGGCAGGGCCATCGCCGCGCCGGGCACCGTCACGCTGTACGAGGTCGGCACGATCAAGGACGTCGCACTCGGTGACGGCCTGTCGCGGCGCTACGTCAGTGTCGACGGCGGCATGAGCGACAACATCCGCACCGCGCTCTACGACGCGGTCTACGACTGCCGCCTTGTCTCGCGGTCGAGCGACGACGGCGCTGTCGACGTCGAGTCCGTGCTGAGCAGGGTGGTCGGTAAGCACTGCGAGTCGGGTGACATCGTGGTGAGGGACTGCTGGTTGCCGGACAACCTCGGCCCTGGTGACCTGCTTGCGGTCGCCGCGACCGGCGCGTACTGCTACTCGATGGCCAGTGGTTACAACAAGCTGCTCAAGCCCGCCGTCGTCGCGGTGCGCAACGGCAGCTCGCGGCTGTTGCTGCGGCGAGAGACCGAGGAAGACCTGACCCGATTGGAGGCGTCGTAAAGTGGCCGATTCGGTCAAGGTTGCGTTGCTCGGGTGTGGCACCGTCGGCGGCGAGGTCGCCCGGTTGCTGCACGAGCAGGCCGATGAGCTCGCGGCGCGGGCGGGTGCCCCTGTCGAGCTGGCCGGCATCGCGGTACGCAGGCCAGATAAACACCCCGAACTGCCGCAGCACCTGCTGACCTCGGATGCCGAAGCGCTCGTCGACTCCGATGTGGATGTCGTCGTCGAGCTGATCGGCGGCATCGACCCGGTGCGCGGCTGGCTGCTCTCCGCGCTCGATCAGGGCAAGTCGGTGGTCACCGCGAACAAGGCGCTGCTCGCCGAGTGCTCCGCCGAGTTGTCCGAGGCCGCCGACGCTTCGGGTGCCGACCTGTACTTCGAGGCCGCCGTCGCCGGCGCTATCCCGCTGCTGCGCCCGCTGCGCGAGTCGCTGGCAGGCGACCGGATCACTCGCGTGCTCGGCATCGTCAACGGCACAACGAACTACATCCTGTCCGCGATGGATGAGACCGGCTCCGGTTACACCGAGACGCTCGAGGAGGCCAGCAGGCTCGGGTACGCGGAGGCCGACCCCACCGCGGACGTCGATGGCTATGACGCCGCGTCCAAGGCAGCCATTCTGGCCTCGCTGGCGTTCCACACCAGGGTCACCGCCAGCGACGTCCACCGCGAGGGAATCGGCGCGATAGGCGCTGCCGATATCGACGCGGCCAAGGCGCTCGGCCGTACGGTGAAGCTGCTGGCGATCTGCGAGCGGGTACTCGACGCCGAGGGCGGCGAATCGGTGTCCGCGCGGGTGTATCCGGCGATGATCCCGCGCAGCCATCAGCTCGCTGGGGTCAACGGCGCGTTCAACGCGGTCTACGTCGAAGCCGACGCCGCCGGGGAGCTGATGTTCTTCGGCCACGGCGCGGGCGGTTCCCCGACCGCGAGCGCGGTGCTAGGCGACCTGATCGCGGTCGCGCGCAACCGGGTGCTTGGTGGCCGCGGGCCGCGCGAGTCGGCGCACGCCCAGCTGCCAGTCCGGCCGATGGGCAAGACGCCGACGCGCTACCACATCAGCCTCGATGTCGCGGACAAGCCGGGTGTGCTCGCGCAGGTGGCGCTGGTATTCGCCGAGCACGACGTCAGCATCGCCGCCGTGCGGCAGCGCGACGCCGATTCGACGGCAAGCCTCGTCGTGGTGACTCACCTGGCGCCGGACGCCGCGTTGCAGTCGACTGTGGACGATCTGGCGAAGCTCGAGGTCGTACGTGAGGTGATCAGCGTGATGCGGGTGGAAGGCGACGACTAGTGACAACACAGGTGACAGGGTCGACCGCGCGGACACCGGCCGGTGACGTGAAGGCGGGCTGGCCCGGCATCGTCAAGGCGTACGCTTCCCGGATTCCGGTGCCGGACGGCGCGGAAATCGTGACGCTCGGCGAGGGCAACACGCCGCTGGTGTCCGCCCCGTATCTGTCCGAACTGACCGGCTGCGAGGTCCACCTCAAGGTTGAGGGCGCCAACCCGACCGGCTCGTTCAAGGACAGGGGCATGACCCTGGCCATCACGCACGCCAAGGCGAGCGGACTGCGGGCCGTCATCTGCGCGTCGACCGGCAACACATCGGCCTCGGCCGCCGCCTACGCCGCGCGGGCCGGGCTCACCTGCGCGGTGCTTGTCCCGGAGGGCAAGATCGCGATGGGCAAGCTGGCGCAGGCGGTGCGCCACGGCGCGCGCATCCTGCAAGTCAGCGGCAACTTCGACGACTGCCTCGAACTGGCGCGCAAAACCGCGGCCAACTACCCGGTGACGCTGGTGAACTCGGTGAATCCGGTGCGGCTCGTCGGGCAGAAGTCCGCCGCCTGGGAGGTCTGCGACATGCTCGGCCGTGCGCCGGACATCCACTGTCTCCCGGTCGGTAACGCGGGCAACATCACCGCCTACTGGGCCGGATACGCCGAGTACGCCGCCGATGGCGTCGTGGACTCGACGCCGCGCATGTTCGGCTTCCAGGCCGCGGGCGCCGCGCCGCTGGTGCATGGCGAGCCGGTGGCTGAGCCGGAAACCATCGCGACCGCCATCCGGGTCGGCAGTCCTGCCTCCTGGACCGGTGCGGAGAAGGCGAAGAACGCATCCGGTGGGCTGTTCGACGCCGCCACCGATGAGCAGATCATGGACGCCTACCGGCTGCTCGCGTCGAGGGAAGGCGTGTTCGTCGAGCCAGCGTCCGCGACCAGCGTCGCTGGCATGCTGATCGCGTCGGCCGACGGCAGGGTGCCGAAGGGTTCGGTTGTGGTCTGCACGCTGACCGGCCACGGGCTCAAGGACCCCGGCACCGCGCTCGAGGGCAACATGGAGGTGGAGCCGCTGCCGGTGGACGCCGATGCGGTCGCCGCCGCACTGGAGCTGACATGAGCACGTCCGGTGCCGCCGCGCTGCCGCCGCGGGCCGTCCGGGTGCGGGTGCCCGCGTCCACCGCCAATCTCGGCCCCGGTTTCGACACGCTTGGTATGGCGCTGGGCCGCTACGACCACATCGAGGTGCGCACACTCGCCGAGCCCGGTTTGAGCGTTGACGTCACGGACGCCGGCGCTGGTGGCATCGAGGACGTGCCGCGCGACGAGTCGCACCTGGTGGTGCGAGTGCTGCGCCGAACGTTCGATCACCTCGGCATCGCACCGGCCGGGCTCGCACTGCGCTGCGAGAACACCATCCCGCACGCCAGGGGACTCGGCTCATCGGCAGCGGCCGTTGTCGCGGGCGCGGCCGCAGCGTATGCGCTGGCCGACCAGCCGCTCGACACCGACGCGGTGCTCCGCATCGCCGCCGAGTTCGAGGGACATGTGGACAACGCGGCGGCCAGCCTGCTCGGCGGCGCCGTCATCGCCTGGCAGGACGAAGGCGGGGGCCGTTGGCACGCCGAGCGCATTCCGCCGGATCCTACGATTCGCCCGGTAGTGGCCATTCCGGAGCAGCGTTCGTCCACCGACGCGACGCGCGGCCTGTTGCCGGAGACAGTGCCGCACGGCGACGCGGTGTTCTCGGCAGGCAGGGCCGCGCTCGCGGTGCACGCGCTGACGGCGGCACCCGAACTGCTGGTCGCGGCGACCGCCGACCGGTTGCACCAGCACTATCGCGCCCCCGCCTATCCCGCGACCGCGCACCTGATTGAGGCGCTGCGGAAGTCCGGCGTCGCGGCCGCGGTTTCCGGCGCTGGCCCGACGGTGCTAGCGCTGACCATCGACGGGTGCATCCCCGAGGATGTCGACACTTCGGGATTCACCCTTGTCGAACTCCCGATCGATTCAGCGGGTGTGACCGTCACGTATCCGTAGCGGGTAGGACGCTGGCAGGACACGCGGGAACAACTACTGGGGGGTGGTTGTTGCACGTGGCAGGCACGGCGTCTACGCTCAGAGGCGTTCGATCACCGTGCGCAGTTCACGCACCTGGTGTTGGTTTCCGGGTTTCTTCCCGGAACATCACTTTGTTCAGGCACATTCCCCGCACGGGTGGGGAGCCTGAATGTAGGAAGCGGTGCGCACTGGCTGGCGGTGGCCGACTCGTGGGCCTCGGCTGAGGCGCACGTATCCCGTGTTGGCGGCTCTGCCGCAGTGGTATTGAAATCCCTGCAGGAATCCGTCGACACCGGGGGCTATGTGAGGGCAGTCACATTCCAGCGGAGCGTTCCGCCCGTGCGGCGGGGCGGCGCCGGTGGTCGAAGGTGACCTTGTGAGGTGAAGGTGGGCCGGAGTGACCAGCCCGAGCTCTATATGACACAGCGCCTGCTCGTGGTCGTGACCCGAGCGGCGTCTGGCGCTGATCCACGCGGAGGCGGGATCGGTCAGGAAGGACTTGTGTGAACAACACCGATCTTCTTAGCGGCCACACAGAAACTCATGCGCAAGCGCAGACAGCGGAATCGGGGAGCGACAACGTGACGGTGGAGACCACACCGCAGGCCAATGGCGAGACAGCGACGCCCAAGCGTCGCTCCGGTGGGCTTTCCGGGATGGTTATAGCCGAACTCCGTGAACTCGCGGGTGAGCTGGGCATTACCGACACTGTCGGCATGCGCAAGGGTGATCTGATCGCCGCGATCAGAGAACGGCAGGGCAAGGCGAAGCGCAAGCCCGCCGCGAAGTCGGAGGCCAAAACGGAGGCGAAGTCCGAGGCGCCTGCCGAGTCGGACGCCGCGTCGTCGGAGTCGGCTACGTCGTCGGAGTCTGAGTCGGCTCAGGCCAGCGCGACGAAGCACGAGCAGGCGACGGCGCCCGCGAACCCGTCGGCTGCCGAGTCGGCGAACCCGGCTGGCGCCGCCGAGCAGACCAGCAACCCCGCCGCGACGGCGACCACCGAGGCGGCCCCCGAGCAGCGCACGGAGCCAGGCTCTGGCCAGGAGGGGCAGTCCGCTGGCAAGGGCGACCAGGAGCAGGGTGGTGGCCGCAGAGACGGCGGGCGTCGTAAGCGCGGCCCGTCGCGTCCGAACGACAAGAACGACCAGGGTTCGGACCGAGGCGACCGGGGCGACCGGGGCGACCGGGGCGACAAGGGCTCTGACAGAAGCGACAAGGGTCAGGACAAGTCGGACAAGAACGACGGCGGCCAGGGCGATGCGCGTCGGCAGCAGAACAACCGCAACGACCGCAACGACCGCAACCGCAACGATGATGACGATGACGGGCGTGGCGGCCGTCGCGGCAGACGCTCGCGCGACCGCAGGCGGCGTGGCCGTGGCAGTGAGACTGGCGGCGGCGGTCCCGACACCGAGATCCGTGAGGACGACGTCCTGCTGCCCGTCGCGGGCATCCTCGACGTGCTGGACAACTACGCGTTCGTCCGGACGTCGGGCTACCTCGCGGGGCCGAACGACGTCTACGTCTCGCTGTCGTTCGTGCGTAAGTACGGCCTGCGCCGTGGTGACGCCATCACCGGTGTCGTCCGGCAGCCGCGCGAGGGCGAGCAGCAGCGGCAGAAGTTCAACCCGCTGGTGCGCGTCGACAGCGTCAACGGCCTCGAGCCGGAGAAGGCCAAGCAGCGCGCCGAATTTCATAAGCTGACGCCGCTCTATCCGAACGAGCGACTGCGGCTGGAGACCGAGCCGCACAAGCTGACCACCAGGGTCATCGACCTGGTGATGCCGGTCGGTAAGGGCCAGCGCGCGCTGATCGTGTCGCCGCCGAAGGCGGGTAAGACGACGATCCTGCAGGACGTCGCCAACGCCATCGCGACGAACAACCCCGAGTGCTGGCTGATGGTCGTGCTGGTCGACGAGCGGCCAGAAGAGGTCACCGACATGGAGCGCAACGTCAAGGGCGAGGTCATCTCCTCGACCTTTGACCGGCCACCAGCCGACCACACCACGGTCGCCGAGCTGTCGATCGAGCGCGCGAAGCGGCTGGTGGAGATGGGCCACGACGTCGTCGTGCTGCTCGACTCGATCACCCGCCTCGGCCGTGCCTACAACCTGGCGGCCCCGGCCTCCGGCCGGATCCTCTCCGGTGGTGTCGACTCCACCGCGCTGTACCCGCCGAAGCGGTTCCTCGGCGCGGCCCGCAACATCGAGAACGGCGGCTCGCTGACCATCTTCGCGACGGCGATGGTCGAGACCGGTTCCACCATGGACACCGTCATCTTCGAGGAGTTCAAGGGCACCGGTAACGCCGAGCTGAAGCTGGACCGCAAGATCGCCGAGCGCAGGGTGTTCCCCGCGGTCGACGTCAACCCGTCCGGTACCCGCAAGGAGGAGCTGCTGCTCGCGCCGGACGAGCTCGCGGTGTCGGTCAAGCTGCACCGGGTGCTGCACGCGCTGGACTCGCAGCAGGCCATCGACCTGCTCATCGACCGGCTGCGCAAGTCGAAGACCAACATCGAGTTCCTGATGCAGGTGTCCAAGACGGCGCCTGGTCAGGACGAGGAGTAGCGACGCGGCTCACGCGGGCCCTGCCATGGTGCGGGGCCCGCGTGTGGCGTCTGGCAGAATTGAGACGAAGTCCGGCACCGGTTCACCCCACTGGCTCACTTTGGGCCGAGCGTTGTTCGGGGACCCGGCGGCCACATCAGAAAGGACAACCATGAAGAGCGGTATCCACCCCGAGTACGTCCAGACCGAGGTCATCTGTAGCTGCGGCAACAACTTCACCACGCGCAGCACCAAGTCGTCTGGTCACATCCACGTCGAGGTCTGCTCCAACTGCCACCCCTTCTACACCGGCAAGCAGAAGATCCTCGACACCGGTGGCCGCGTGGCGCGCTTCGAGGCGCGGTACGGCAAGCGCAAGGAAAAGAAGTAGCCCGCGGCTACTGTCTCGAACAGCGCCGGCCAGCACCGACAGCGCTGTTGACCGGTGCCCGTTTCTTTCCCGGATCGTCGTGGTGTGCCGTGCGCCCGCGCGGCACACCACGCGGTTCTTTCCCTTCGACGCTAGGTGAGTCAAGCCGTGGACTCTCGTTCGCTGGACGGCTTGCTGGCGGAATACGCTGAGCTGGAAAGTCAGCTCAGCGATCCCGCTGTGCATGCCGACACCGATCGTGCGCGCAAGCTCGGGCGCAGGTACGCCGAGCTGGCCCCGGTCGTGAAGACCATCAGGGAGCTGGAGTCCGCCCGGTCCGACCTGGGGACGGCCAAGGAACTCGCCTCGGAGGACGACACCTTCGCCGAGGAAGCGGCTGAGCTGGAGCAGCGCGTCCCTGAGCTCGAGTCGAAGCTGACCGAACAGCTGCTGCCCCGCGACCCGTACGACTCGTCCGACGTCGTCATGGAGATCAAGTCGGGCGAGGGCGGCGAGGAGTCCGCGCTGTTCGCCGGTGACTTGCTGCGGATGTATCTACGCTACGCCGAACGAGAAGGCTGGAAGGCCACCATTCTCGACTCGACGGAGTCCGACCTCGGCGGCTATAAGGACGTCACGGTGTCCTTCAAGGGCAAGGCTGACGGTCCCGAGGGCGTGTGGGCCCGGCTGAAGTTCGAGGGCGGGGTGCACCGGGTGCAGCGCGTGCCTGCCACCGAATCGCAGGGCCGCATTCACACCTCTGCCGCCGGTGTGCTGATCTACCCGGAGCCGGAGGAGATCGAGGTCGAGGTTGACCCAAACGACCTGCGCATCGACGTCTTTCGTTCGTCGGGTCCCGGTGGGCAGAGCGTGAACACCACCGACTCCGCGGTGCGGATCACCCACGTGCCTACCGGCATCGTGGTGTCCTGTCAGAACGAGAAGTCGCAGATCCAGAACCGGGCTCGCGCGTTGCAGGTGTTGCAGGCCAGGTTGCAGGCGATGGCCGAAGAGGAAGCAGCCGCCAAGGCAGCGGACACGCGGCGCTCGCAGGTCAGGACCGTTGATCGCTCCGAGCGGGTCCGCACCTACAACTTCCCGGAGAACCGCATCTCCGATCACCGGGTGAACTACAAGGCGTACAACCTCGACCAGGTGCTCGCCGGCGAACTGAACGGCGTCCTCGACGCACTGCAAGCCGCGGACAAGGAAGAGCGGCTGGCGGAGCAGCAACAGGCGTGAGCAGCCGAGTCACTACCGGATCGGGCGGAGCTGCGCCGTTAACCTTGACAGCGTGAAGCGACAACCACTGCGACTGGCGCTCGTCGAGGCGACCCGGATCCTGGAAGAGGCCGGGGTCGCCTCCCCACGCGTGGACGCGGAGCTGCTCGCCGCGCACGTGCTCGGCGTGGCACGCGACCGGCTCCCGCTGACCCCGCTGGTCGACCCGCCTGTCGTGGATGCCATGCGCGAGATCGTCACTCGCCGCGCGAAGCGCATCCCGCTCCAGCACATCACCGGCACCGCCGCGATGGGCCCGATCAGCGTCGATGTCGGACCCGGCGTCTTCGTGCCGCGCCCGGAAACCGAACTGATGTTGCAGTGGGGCCTCGATCTCATCGAACGCCGTGAGGCGCCCATCGTCGTCGACCTCTGTACCGGGTCGGGCGCGCTCGCGCTCGCCGTCGCGCACGCCCGTCCCGACGCGCGGGTGTTCGCCGTGGACAACGACCCGTCCGCGCTGGCATGGGCGCGCCGCAACGCCGACGTCCGCGTCGCGGCTGGCGACACTCCGGTCACGTTGTACTCCGGCGACGTCACCGATAGCCGCCTGCTCGCCGACCTGGACGGTCTGGTCGACCTGGTGCTGTGCAATCCGCCGTACGTGCCGGAGGGCACGCGGGTGCCGCCTGAGGTCGCCGATCACGATCCGCACCACGCGGTGTTCGCCGCTGACGACGGCCTCGCCATCATCCGGTCGGTGGTCGCGCTCGCCGCCCGGCTGCTGGTCATCGACGGGGGAGTGGCCATCGAGCACGACGACAGCCACGGCGAGGCCGTCCCGGCGCTGCTGTCGGCGCGCAAGGTGTTGAGCAGGGTCGTTGACCATACCGACCTCGCGGGGAGAGCACGGTTCGCCACCGCCCGTAGGGGTTGAGTCTGTTCGCAGTAGTCTTTTGGGCATGAGCCAGGTGTACGACTGCAGCCTGCGAGACGAGCGTGCCGAGGGATTGCGCGCGGCGGCGGCCGCGGTGCGAGCCGGGAGGCTCGTGATACTGCCAACCGACACCGTGTACGGCATAGGTTGCGACGCCTTCGACGCTGGCGCCGTGCGCTCGCTGCTCAGCGCCAAACGCAGGGGACCCGACATGCCGGTCGGCGTGCTCGTCGGCTCCTGGTCCACCATCGACGGCCTCGTGCTCGGCGTGCCGAAGTCGGCCCGCGCCCTCGTCGAGGCGTTCTGGCCGGGGGACCTGTCGATCGTGCTGCCGCACGCGCCGAGCCTGGCCTGGGATCTCGGCAGCACCAAGGGCACCGTGATGCTGCGCATGCCGCTGCACTCTGTCGCGCTCGAGCTGCTGCGCGAGACCGGCCCCATGGCGGTGTCCAGCGCGAACCGCTCCGGCCTGCCGCCTGCCGCCACCGTCGAGGAGGCCCGCGAGCAGTTCGGCGAGGAGATCGGCATCTACCTCGACGGCGGCCCGAGCGGCGACGCCGTGCCGTCCACGATCGTCGACTTGACCGGGGAGCAGCCCGTCGTGCTGCGTGAAGGCGCCGTCAGCGTCAACGCGGTGTCCGATGTCCTTGGCACCCAGGTCGAGACGGCAGGCTGAGCTGGCAGATCGTGACAGATGTAGCCGTCCTCCCGATTCGCGAGTATCTGCTCGTCGGGCTCACGGCAGCCGCGCTGACGTTCCTGCTCACCGGGGTCGCGCGCCGCGTCGCGATGCGCCTCGGCGCGATGGCCTATCCGCGCGCCCGTGACGTCCACGCCAAGCCGATGCCCTACTTGGGCGGGCTCGCCCTGTACGCGGGTGTCGCTGGCGGCATGTACCTCGCGCACCAGCTGCCGGTGCTTCGTGCGGCGTTCGAGTTCTCACTCGACCCGATCGGCGTGCTCATCGGCGGCGGCGTGATCGTGCTGATCGGCGCGGTCGACGACCGGTTCGAGCTTGACGCATGGACGAAGCTCGCCGGTCAGGTGATGTGCGCGGGCATCCTGGTGTTGTTCGGCGTGCAGTGGAGCACCTTCTGGGTGCCGTGGGGCGGCAGCGACGGCGACGTTGGCACGCTGTTTCAGCTGGACCAGAACCAGGGCGGACTGCTCGTGGTGCTGCTCGTCCTCACCATGGTCAACGCGATGAACTTCGTCGACGGGCTCGACGGGCTCGCCGCTGGCATCGGCTTCGTCGCCGCATCGGCGATCTGCGTGTTCTCGATCGGCCTGCTCGCATCGACCGGCGGCGACGTCGCGACCTATCCGCCCGCACTGATCGGGGCCACCGTCGCCGGGGCTTGTCTCGGCTTTCTGCCGCACAACTTCCAGCCAGCCAAGCTGTTCATGGGCGATTCCGGCTCGATGTTCATCGGGCTGATGCTGGCCGGGGCGATTACATCGGCCTCGGGCAAAATGTCGTACCCGCAGTACAACACCACCAACATCATCGCGCTGCTGTCGCCGCTGGTCGTGGTGGCAGGCGCGCTGTTCCTGCCGCTGCTCGACCTCCTGATGGCGGTCATCCGGCGCACCCGCAGGGGCGAGAGCCCGTTCGCCGCGGACAAGATGCACCTACACCACCGGTTGCTTGAGATCGGTCACTCCCAGCGGCGTGCGGTGCTGCTGATGTACATGTGGGCAGGGCTGCTCGCGTTCGGCACGGTCGCGCTGACCTTGTTCGAGGCTGCCGCCGTGTTCTGGATCATGTTGCTCGGCCTGCTGGTGGCGGTGCTCATCTCGGCGGTGCCTAGACTCAGATCGAGAACCAAGGAGGCCAGCCAGTGACCGACGCCGGTAGCGATACCAACGCCGACACCAGTGCGAACACCGAACCCGAGAACCCGCACGGCGCCATCGTCCGCACCCTCGCCGACACCATGCTGCGCACCGCGCTCCCGGTGACAGTGGTGACCATCGCGGTCGCCGCCGTCATCGCGACCGTGCTCAACGGCACGCCTGGCCTCTGGGGCGCGCTGGTTGGTGGCGCGGTCGCGCTGGCGTCGTCGCTGGCGACGTTCGTGATGATGAAGCAGTCCGCCGACCTGCCTGTGATGTTCGTCATGGCGGTCGCGCTCGGCGGGTACGTCTTCAAGATCCTGGCGCTACTCGTGGTGACGATGCTGCTGCGCGAGGTGGACGCCTTCCACACCCTCTCGCTCGCGTTGACCGTGCTCGCCGCCGTGATGATGTGGGCGGGAGCCGAGGTCGTCGCGTTCAAGCGGACCAAGATCCCGACCATCATCCCGAACTCTCAGTAACGGCGGAGTGTCCTCGACCTTAAGGAGTACGCCCGTACTATGTGGCCTCATGCGGGCTGGTAGGGTCCGCTCTGCAGGCGGAGCTCGCCGAAGTGGCCTGGGCCCATCCGCCGCAGGGTGCCTGACATGTGTCAGGTACGTTAACGACAGATCATGACGATTCCCCCGGCGGTGTGATCGCCGGCCGGGAGAACCGGAAGGAGCCCTCGTTGGGCGCGCTGGTACTTGCACAAGGTGGCGATTTCGTACCCCCGGGTGTCGGGGATTTCTTCCTTCCGCCGATCGTCGGCGGAGTCACCAAGCCGATGGTCCTCGTCGTGCTTTCGGTTGTCATAGTGGCGGCGTTCTTCCTGATCGCCTCCCGCAACCTCAAGGTGGTTCCCGGCAAGCTGCAGTACGCCGCTGAGTCGGTTTACGACTTCGGTCGCAACAACATCGCGCGGGACCAGATCGGCTCGGCCGACTTCCGGCCGTTTGTGCCGCTCATTCTGGCGTTGTTCACCTTCATCCTGGTCAACAACCTGTTCGGGATCATTCCGCTGATTCAGTTCCCGACGTTCTCGCACATCGGCTTCCCGCTGGCGCTGTCGCTGCTCGTCGTCTACCCCGTCTACCACATCGCTGGGTTCCGTCGGCACGGCTTCACCGGTTACTTGAAGAACCAGCTTTTCCCCGCTGGTGCGCCCAAGCCGATCTACCTGCTGCTGACGCCGATCGAGTTCTTCCAGAAGTTCGTGATGAACCCGATCACGCTCGCGATTCGTGTTTTCGCCGCGATGTTCGCCGGTCACCTCATCCTGTTGGTGTTCACGCTGGCGGGTTCCTACTTGCTGCTCGAGGCCAGCGCCGTGCTGAAGCCGGTTTCGCTGATCTCGTGGGCGTTCGCGATCCTGATGACCTTTGTCGAGGCCCTGATCCAGGTGATCCAGGCCTACGTTTTCGCCGTGCTCTCCGCCGGATACATCGGCATGGCATTGGCGGAAGACCACTAAGCACACCACATCGAGTAAAGCCTCGCGATCCGCGTCAATGGCGGATGAGAGTTGGAAAGGGATACACAAGTGAGCAACATCGTTCTCGCGCAGGAAGCCGTCAACCTGAACCCCGGGCTCGCCATGATCGGTTACGGTCTCGGCGCCATCGGCCCCGGTATTGGTGTCGGTCTGATCTGGGCCGCAGTTATCCAGGGCACCGCGCGCCAGCCCGAGGCCCAGGGCAAGCTGATGGGTATCGCGTGGACCACCTTCGTGCTGACCGAGGTGCTGGCGCTGATCGGTCTGGTGCTGTACTTCATCGCTTCCGCTGCCTGATTAACGCCTCACCGTATTGGGAGACGTCGTGCTTATGACATACGTGCTGGCAGCTGAGGAAGAGCACAATCCAGTCCTTCCGCTGCCGTCAGAGATCGCCCTTGGCCTGGTGGCCTTCGGCATCCTGCTCTTCATCTTGTGGAAGTACGTCGTCCCGCGCTTCGAGAAGCTGTACGAGGAGCGGGCCGAGAAGATCGAAGGCGGGATCGAGAAGGCCGAGAAGGCGCAGGCCGAGGCGGAGCAGGCGCGTCAGCAGTTCAACGCGCAGCTCGCTGAGGCCCGCACCGAGGCCGCCAAGATCCGTGACGACGCCAGGCTGGAAGCGGAGCGGATTCGTGACGAGCTGCGTGCCGAGGCCGAGGCCGAGGCGGCACGTATCGTCGCCAACGGCGAGGCTCAGCTGCAGGCGCAGAAGGCGCAGATCATCGCTGAGCTGCGCTCCGAGCTTGGTCGCAACTCCGTCGAACTCGCCAGCCGTATCGTCGGTGAGTCGCTGGAGGACGAGGCCCGCCGCAAAGGCACCGTCGACCGCTTTATCGCAGAGCTGGACACCACCGGAGCTCGGAACTGATGGCCGCGACAACCATGCACGCCGCGAGCAGGGACGCGCTCGCCGCCGCCGAACACCGCCTCGACGGGGTGCTCGGCGGGGCGGATGCCAGCCCTGCCACGGTCGGCGAGGAGCTGTTCGCGTTCACGCGACTGCTGCGTGGCGAGGTCGCGCTCCGGCGCGCCGTCGCCGACCCCGCCGCATCGGAGGACGCCCGCAAGAACCTGGTGCGTTCGCTGCTCGGCAGCCAGGTGGGCGACGCGACGCTGCAGGTACTCGACGTCGTCGCGAGCAGCAGGTGGTCTAACCCGCGTGAGCTGCTCGACGGCGTCAGGGCGCTCGGAGCGAGCGCGATGCTGGCGGCGGCCGAGCGTGACGGTACCCTCAACAGCGTTGAGGACGAGTTGTTCGGTGTCGCGCGGGCCGTGGCGAACAACGCCGAGCTCGACCGCGCGCTGTCGGATCAGTCCGGCAGCATCGCGGCCAAGCGTGAGCTGGTACGGCGGATCTTCGGCGACCGCGTCAACCCGGTCACCCTCGCGTTGATCGAGCAGGTCGCGGGCGACCCGAAGGGCAGGGGAGTCGAGAAGCGTCTCGACGAGCTGTCCGAACTGGCGGCACGGCGGCGCGAGCAGTCGGTGGCACACGTGATCACCGCGAGCCCGCTCACCGACGAGCAGCGCGATGCGCTCTCGGCCAAGCTGAACCGGATCTACGGCAAGCCGATCACGCTGCACGCCGAGGTCAAACCGGACGTGCTCGGCGGCATCGTGGTCAAGGTCGGCGACGAGGTCATCGACGGCAGTTCGGCAGGCCGGATCATGGCGCTGCGCGGTCAGCTGGCCTGACGGCCGGCACGCCGGGTCACCGGCACAAACACACACAGACGTTGCAAGTGGCAGAGAATGAAGTGAGAGCGGGAACGACATGACGGAGCTGACGATCTCCTCGGACGAGATCCGCAGTGCGATCGAGAACTACGTCTCGAGTTACTCCCCGGATGTGAGCCGGGAAGAGGTCGGCGTCGTCGTCGACGCCGGTGACGGCATCGCGCACGTCGAGGGGCTGCCTTCGACGATGGCCAACGAGCTGCTGGAGTTCCCCGGCGGCGTGCTTGGCGTCGCGCTGAACCTCGAGGCGCGCGAGATCGGTGTGGCCATCCTGGGTGACTTCGAGTCGGTCGAAGAGGGCCAGGAGGTCAAGCGCACCGGCCGGATTCTGTCGGTGCCGGTCGGGGAGGGCTACCTCGGCCGGGTCGTCGACCCGCTCGGCAAGCCCATCGACGGCCTCGGTGAGGTCGCGGAAGAGGGCCGCCGCGCCCTCGAGAAGCAGGCGGCGTCGGTGGTGGAGCGGCAGCCGGTTTCCGAGCCGCTGCAGACCGGTATCACCGCGATCGACTCGATGACCCCGATCGGCCGTGGCCAGCGCCAGCTGATCATCGGTGACCGCAAGACGGGTAAGACCGCCGTCTGCGTCGACACCATCATCAACCAGAAGGCCAACTGGGAGTCCGGCGACCCGGAGAAGCAGGTCCGCTGCATCTACGTCGCCATCGGCCAGAAGGGCTCCACGATCGCGGCGGTCAAGAAGTCGCTCGAGGACCACGGCGCGATGGACTACACCACCATCGTCGCTGCCCCGGCTTCCGACTCCGCCGGGTACAAGTGGCTCGCCCCCTACACCGGTTCCGCCATCGGCCAGCACTGGATGTACCAGGGCAAGCACGTCCTCGTCGTCTTCGACGACCTCACCAAGCAGGCTGAAGCCTACCGAGCGATCTCGCTGCTGCTGCGTCGTCCGCCGGGCCGCGAGGCCTTCCCCGGTGACGTCTTCTACTTGCACTCCCGCCTGCTCGAGCGTTGCGCGAAGCTCTCGGACGACCTCGGCGCCGGCTCGCTGACCGGGCTGCCGATCATCGAGACCAAGGCGAACGACGTGTCGGCCTACATCCCGACCAACGTCATCTCGATTACCGACGGGCAGTGCTTCTTCCAGTCCGACCTGTTCAACGCTGGTCAGCGGCCCGCGATCGACGTCGGTATCTCGGTCTCGCGTGTCGGTGGTGACGCGCAGGTCAAGGCGATGAAGAAGGTCGCGGGTTCGCTGCGTATCGACCTGTCCCAGTACCGGGAGCTCGAGGCGTTCGCCGCCTTCGCCTCCGACCTGGACGAGGCGTCGAAGTCGCAGCTCGACCGTGGTGCGCGCCTCTACGAGGTGCTCAAGCAGCGCGAGTTCCAGCCGCTCCCGGTCGAGGAGCAGGTGCTGACGGTCTTCCTCGGCACCGACGGCCACTTCGACACGGTGCCGGTCGACGACGTCCGCCGGTTCAACTCGGAGTTCATCGACCACGTGCGGCACAAGCACGAGGGCATCCTGACCGAGATCCGCGACACCGGCCAGTGGAACGACGACAACGCCAAGCGCGTCGTCGAGGCGGTGAACGACTTCAAGAAGGGCTTCCTGACCGCGGAGGGCAAGCCGCTGGTCGAGGCGGAGGCCGAGGCGATGGACGCCGAGAAGGTCGGACAGGAAACCGTCAAGGTCAACAAGCCAGCCCCGAAGAAGTGACCGGGTAACTCATGGGCGCACAACTTCGCGAACTGCGGGCGCGGATCAACTCAACCAAATCCATCGGCAAGATCACCAAGGCCATGGAGTTGATCGCGACGTCGCGCATCACCAAGGCCCAGGCACGGGTCCAGGCATCGCGGCCGTACTCCGAGGAGATCACCAAGGCGCTCTCCGCGCTGGCGAGCGGCGCGGCGAACCTCGATAACCCGTTGCTGACGGAGCGGGCGAACCCGCGCAGGGCCGCGGTGCTCGTGGTGACCAGTGACAAGGGCCTCTGCGGTGGCTACAACGCCAACGTGCTGCGGGCGACGGAGGAGCTGCTCTCGCTGTTGCGCGAGCAGGGCAAGGAGCCGGTTCTCTACGTCATCGGCGGCAAGGGGCTGAACTACTACCGCTTCCGTGGCCGCGACGTCGCTGGCAGCTGGACCGGGTTCTCCGACCAGCCGCACTACGTCAACGCCGCCGACGCGGGCACGGCGATGGTGAACCTGTTCCTCGCCGGGGCGGACGACGAGGCGGAAGGGCCTGGTGCCGACGGTGTTGTCGGTGTGGACGAGCTGCACGTCGTCTACACCGAGTTCCGCTCGATGCTCACCCAGACCCCGGTCGCCAAGCGGGTCGCCCCACTTGAGGTGGAGTACACCGACGAGGGTGAGAGCGCGCAGGAGGCGTCGCCGACGCTGCTGCCCGCCTATGACTTCGAGCCGAGCGCGGAGACCCTGCTCGGCGCGCTGCTGCCGAAGTACATCAACACCCGCATCTACGCGGCGCTGCTCGAATCGGCCGCTTCCGAGCTCGCCGCCCGCCGTACCGCCATGAAGGCGGCGTCGGACAACGCGAACGAGCTGGTCGACACCCTCACTCGGGAGGCGAACCAGGCTCGGCAGGCCCAGATCACCCAGGAGATCAGCGAAATCGTCGGTGGCGCGGACGCGCTGGCCACAGCAGGAAGTGAAGAGTGATGACCACCATGGCAGACACCGCAGCTAAGACCGAAGGTGCGACGGGTCGCATCGTCTCCGTGACCGGTCCCGTCGTCGACGTCGAGTTTCCGCGCGGCCAGATCCCCGCGCAGTACAACGCGCTCAAGGTCGACATCGAGTTCGCAGAGCTCGCCAAGACCGTCACCCTCGAGGTCGCCCAGCACCTCGGTGACAACCTGGTGCGCACCATTTCGCTGCAGCCGCAGGACGGCCTCGTCCGTGGCGCCCCTGTCCGCGACACGGGCGGCCCGATCTCGGTGCCGGTCGGCGACAAGGTCAAGGGCCACGTCTACAACGCGCTCGGCGAGTGCCTCGACGAGCCCGGCTACGGCGACGACCTCGAGCGCTGGGGCATCCACCGCAAGCCGCCGGCATTCGACCAGCTCGAGGGCCGGACGCAGGTGCTCGAGACCGGTCTGAAGGTCATCGACCTGCTCACCCCGTACGTGCAGGGTGGCAAGATCGGCCTGTTCGGTGGCGCCGGTGTCGGCAAGACGGTGCTCATCAAGGAAATGATCACCCGTGTCGCCAAGAACTTCGGTGGTACCTCGGTGTTCGCCGGTGTCGGTGAGCGCACCCGTGAGGGCACCGACCTGTTCCTCGAGCTCGGTGAGGACGGCACCATCAACGACACCGCGCTGGTGTTCGGTCAGATGGACGAGCCGCCGGGCACCCGTATGCGGGTCGCGCTGTCCGCGCTGACCATGGCGGAGTACTTCCGTGACGTCCAGAACCAGGACGTGCTGCTGTTCATCGACAACATCTTCCGGTTCACTCAGGCGGGTCAGGAAGTCTCCACCCTGCTCGGCCGGATGCCGTCGGCGGTCGGTTACCAGCCGACGCTGGCCGACGAGATGGGCACGCTGCAGGAGCGGATCACCTCGACCAAGGGCCGGTCGATCACCTCGATGCAGGCGATCTACGTCCCCGCGGACGACTACACCGACCCTGCCCCGGCGACCACGTTCGCCCACCTGGACGCCACCACCGAGCTGTCGCGTGGCGTGTTCCAGAAGGGCATCTTCCCCGCGGTCGACCCGCTCACGTCGTCCTCGACGATCCTCGAGCCTGGCATCGTCGGCGAGGAGCACTACCGGGTCGCCTCCGAGGTCATCCGGATCCTGCAGAAGTACAAGGAGCTGCAGGACATCATCGCGATTCTCGGTATGGACGAGCTGTCCGAAGAGGACAAGATGACGGTGAACCGGGCGCGTCGCATCGAGCGGTACCTGTCGCAGAACATGCTGGTCGCTGAGGTCTTCACCGGCCAGCCGGGCTCGACCGTGCCGCTGGCCGAGACCGTCGAGGCGTTCGACAAGATCGCCAAGGGCGAGTTCGACCACTACCCGGAGCAGGCGTTCCTTGGCATCGGTGGCCTGGACGACCTGGAGAAGAAGTACCGCGAGATCACCGGCAAGTGATCCCGCGGGGCTTGTGAGGGCGCAGCCCCGCGACCCGGTGCATGGGGTCGGGTGGCTCCGCCGCCACGAGTTCGCTGGTCGGTGACCCGCGAGCCTCGGCGTTCTGGTGGGAGTCCGCATCGCGGGCTCCCACCAAGCCGGGGATTTCGCTCGCAAGTGGCATGCCCCTGCCAGGGCGGCCAGCGAGGGAACTAGACTGAAGATTCGTTAGTTGCACGATGAAGGAGCAACCACGTGGCTGAGATGACCGTCGAGCTGGTCGCCGTGGAGCGCAGGCTGTGGTCGGGCAAGGCGAAGTACGTCATCGCCCAGACCACGGAGGGCGAGATCGGTGTCCTGCCTGGTCATGAACCGATGCTCGGCCAGCTTGTCGAAGGCGGAGTCGTCATGATCACGACGGCGGACGACGGGCACGTCGGAGCAGCGGTCCACGGTGGCTTCCTCTCCGTCACGGGAGACACGGTCAGCGTGCTCGCGGAGACCGCGGAGCTCGGCGAGGAGATCGACATAGCGGCGGCCAAGGCGGCGCTGACTCAAGGCGACGAGGACGAGCGCGCGAGAGCGGGCGCGCGATTGCGCGCCGCGGGACAGTCGGCCTGAGCGCGCGGCGGGCAGGAGCTGGGCCATGGAAATCACCCTGGTGGTCATCGGGCTCCTGACCGCGATCGCGGCTGTACTGGCGTGGATCGCACTGCGCTGGCGTCGCGTACTCCGCGCGGGCGGCATCAATGTCGCCCTCCGTTGGAACGACGATCAGGCCGACCTCGGCTGGCATCTCGGTATTGGCCGTTACCAGGGTGAGCGGTTCGTGTGGTTTCGGGTGCTGAGCCTCCGGCGGGGCCCCGATCGGGTGTTGTATCGCGAGGGATTGCACATCGCCCAGCGTCGTGAGCCTGCTGGCGCCGAGGTGTACGCGCTACCATCGGGCGCATCGGTGTTGCGTTGTGAGTCGAGTCGGGGAGACTCGATCGAGGTCGCCATGGCGACCGGTGCCCTCACGGGGTTTCTCTCCTGGCTTGAGTCAGCGCCACCAGGACGTCAGGTGCGACGCGCGAGCTAGGGGGCCAGGAATGTCGGTGACTTCCGGTATGTCGAGCACTTCGAGCGGTTCAGGTGCTTGGCGTGATGCGCGTGGTCCGGCAAGGCGACCAGTGGCTGCGGTTGGGGCGGCGCTCGCCTTGCTGCTGGCTATGGTGCTCGCGGGCTGCGCCGGGCAGGGCGGCGCTGAGGTGACCGCAACGCCAACCACGACCCCGTCGTCGGAGACGTCGTCCGCAGCGCCTTCCAGCGCCCCCTCAGAGACGTCGTCAGCGCCGTCTGGTGCGCCTTCTGACACGTCCGCCGCACCGACGCCCGCACCCACTTCCGACACCTCGCCGGAGCCTTCGAAGCCCGGTGGTGATCGCATGACCCTGAGCGGCACCGCTCGCGCCGGTGTCGAGGCGGGCTGCATTGTTCTGCGTGACAGCGGAACGCTGTACCTGCTCCTTGATGACCAGGACCGCATCAAGCCTGGCGACAAGGTCACCGTGACCGGCTATGTCGAGAAGGACGTCATGTCCTACTGCATGCAAGGCACCCCATTCCGCGTGTTGACGGTCACCAAGCCCTGACCTCCGGGCTCGCGGCCGACATGCGTCGTGTCCTGCGCTCCGGACGTCGTGTCCTGCACTCGGGGCGTCGTGTCCTGCACTCGGGACGTTGTGTCCCCCGTTCTGGACGGTGTATCGCGCAGTAGCCGCCGCGTGTGCTGGGCCGATTGGCATTCCACGCTGGTTCGATAGGACGCGGCATGCTGCGGTTTGGCGGTGCCGACGGGCTTACCTGTGTGGGTGACGCCGTACTCCTTGGCGTCGAATGTCAGTTCGAGTAGTGTCGTGATGTGGGCCTCTTCTGGGGGCGCGGGATGACGGGTCTTTTGTCGTCGCGCGCTAGGGGGTGTGGCCGATGTCGGCGCCAGAGTCGAATCATGGGGATGAGTTCGAGGGTGAGCCTGATGGCGGGCCGAATTTCGAGAGTGAGGCCGTGCCGGGAGGCAGCGGTGCGTCCGCGTCCGCGTCCGTGGGCGAGGGCGAATCCGCTGAGAGCCTGTCTGTCCCTGAGGACGTGTTGTGCCTTGGTGACGTCGAGTGGGCGGAGTTCGACGCGGACGCTCTCGTGGAGGTCGCGAAGCTCTCGCAGCGTCTGCTCGGACAGGTGCAGGCCGTGCAACTCAAGGCGGTCGCCGAACTGCGGGCGCGGCGGGGTTGTGAGCGCGAGACCGCGGACGAGGTCGGGCTCGCCTTAGCGGTGGGGCAGCACCAGGCTGATCGGCAGATCGAGTTGGCTACGCAGGTGACGTGCCGGTTTCCGCGGTTGTTGGGGTCGTTGGAGCGTGGTGATGTGGACGCCTACAAGGCGGCGAAGGTGGTGGAGGCGGGTGCGTTGCTTTCCGATGAGCACGCCGACCAACTCGATGCCGCGATGGAACCACTCCTGGACGGTCGGGATGGTGCTGCGATCCAACGCTCTGCTCGTTACAGGGTGGACAAGCTGGATCCGGAGGGTGCGGCCGAGCGGGTGCGGCGCTGCCGCGAAGACCGCAGGGTGGAGTTGCGGTTTACCGAGAATGGGATGGCGGATTTGTGTGCCTATCTGCCCGCTGAGACCGCGGCGGCGATCTATGGGCGGATTGATGCGATCGCGAAGTCGAACAAGACGCGTCGTGATGAGCGCAGTTTGGATGCGATCCGTGCTGATGTGTTCACCGAGTTGCTGCTGGGTACGCGGCAGAGCTACCGGCGGGTGCAGATTCAGGTGACGGTGCCGGTGACGACGCTGCTCGGGGTACGGGATCTGCCGGGTGATCTGGAGGGGTATGGGCCGATTCCGGCTGAGATCGCCCGTGAGATGGCGGCTGATCCGACGTGCACGTGGCGGCGTCTCCTCACCGACCCGCCGACGGGACAGTTATTGGAGATGGGGCGTCGCCGCTACAAACCACCCGCACAGTTGGGTGACTATGTGCGTGCGCGGGATCGCCGGTGTTTGGTGCCGGGGTGTAATCGGCCTGCTCGGCGTTGCGATACCGACCACAGCATCGAGTGGCACCGTCATGGCACCACCGACGCGAAGCTCCTGGCCTGCCTGTGTCGCCGCCACCACCGATTGAAGGATCGGCCGGGCTGGCACTTCGAATTCAACGGGGACACGCTGACCATCACCACCCCGACCGGCCGCACATACCGACCCCGCACACCCCGCATCGCCGAACCCGAACCACCACCCGACGTGGAACCAGCGCCGCCGAGCGACCCAGAACCACCACCCTTCTAATTCCGAGGGAAGTCATGGCAGCAAGCAGCGCCCAGATCGATGTGAGCGGTTCGCTCCACGACGTCGTCTGGAGGAGCGCTGGCGGCCCGTCGTGGTCGCGAGTCTGGCGTCGAGCCGCCAACAGCAGGCACGCCGCCAACGGCGGCCACGCCGCCGATTGTGGGCGCCGAGCCAAGTCGTCTCGTGCCAGCGCTCCACCGACCTACCGGCCACCGCCTGGCTGCCAGAGCACGTCCCCGTCCGGATTCGCCGCGCGCGCGAGGATGAACAGCAGGTCTGATAGCCGGTTCAGGTACCGCACCGCGAGCACGTTCGTGCGGTCGCCGTCGTCCTCCATGAGTTGCCACCCGGATCGCTCGGCGCGGCGCGCGATCGTGCGGGCATTGTGCAGCAGAGCGGCACCTCGCGTGCCACCCGGAAGGATAAACGACGTGAGCTTCGGCAGCCGTTCGTTGAACTCGTCACACCAGCCCTCAAGGCGTTCGACGTACTCCTCGGTCACTCTGAGGGGCGGGTACGGCGGATCGTCGACAACTGGAGCACACAGGTCAGCGCCGACGTCGAACAGGTCGTTCTGCACCGCGAGCAGCACCTGGGTAAGCTCGTCGGGAAGCTCGCCGAGCGCGATTGCGACGCCGAGAGCCGCGTTGGTTTCGTCGACGTCCGCGTAGGCGCCGATGCGAGGTGAAGACTTCGGGACACGAGACCCGTCACCGAGGGCCGTCGTACCGCTGTCACCCACCTTGGTGTATACCCGATTGATCCGAACAGCCATACCCGCACCTTAATCGGATTGCGGCCGGGGTGTGCTCGCGCACCGCAGCCGAGGCGCGCAAGCTGGTCTCGCTTACGATTGCCCCGGCGTTTGACCGGATGCGTACTCGCCAAGCCCAATCCGCACTGTGCAGCAACTCAGCAGGTCGACGAGAGGGACAACGCTCACATGACAGAGCACTTCGACGTCTATGGCGGAGCTCGCCTCACAGGCGAGGTAGCAGTGGTAGGCGCGAAGAACAGCGTGCTCAAGCTCATGGCTGCCGCACTGCTCGCCGAGGGCACCACGACCATCACCAACTGCCCGACGATCCTCGACGTTCCGTTGATGGCTGACGTCCTGCGCAGTGTCGGTTGCGAGGTCGCCATCGATGGTGACCTCGTCACCATCACCACGCCTGCCGAGCTGTCGCACCATGCTGACACGTCTGCGATGGGCAAGCTCCGGGCGTCAGTGTGCGTGCTTGGACCGCTGGTCGGGCGGCTGAAGCGCGCCGTTGTCGCGCTGCCAGGCGGGGACGCGATCGGCTCCCGGCCGCTGGACATGCACCAGAACGGCCTGCGCAAGCTCGGCGCGACCAGCGAGATCGCGCACGGCTGCGTCGTCGCGGAGGCGGACGGTCTGCACGGTGCGCAGATCTGGCTCGACTTCCCCAGCGTGGGCGCCACGGAGAACATCCTGATGGCCGCCGTGCTGGCCAAAGGCACCACGGTCATCGACAACGCCGCGCGCGAGCCGGAAATCATCGACCTCTGCCGGATGCTGCAGCAGATGGGCGCGCACATCGAGGGTGCGGGGACGTCCACGTTGACCGTGCACGGGGTCGACGAACTGCGGCCGACGACGCACCGCGTGATCGGTGACCGGATCGTCGGCGCGACCTGGGCGTTCGCCGCAGCCACCACGCGCGGCGATATCACCGTGCGCGGCGTCGACCCGCACCATCTCGACCTCGTCCTTGAGAAGCTGCGCCTGGCGGGCGCGGAGATCACGACCTTCAACGACTCCGAGGACCAGGGCTTCCGCATCGTGCAGCACGATCGGCCGATCGCGGTCGACTTCGTCACGCTGCCGTATCCCGGGTTCGCCACCGACCTGCAGCCGTTCGCCGTCGCGCTCAGCGCGATCTCCGATGGCACGTCCATGATCACCGAGAACGTCTACGAGGCGCGGTTCCGGTTCATCGACGAGATGGTGCGTCTCGGGGCGGATGCCCGCACCGACGGCCACCACGCCGTCGTGCGCGGCGTGGAAAAGCTGTCCAGCGCACCGGTGTGGGCCTCCGACATCCGCGCGGGCGCGGGCCTGGTGCTGGCCGGACTGTGCGCCGAGGGCATCACCGAGGTGTGGGACGTCTTCCACATCGACCGCGGCTACCCGTACTTCGTGGAGAACCTGAACCGCCTCGGCGGGCACATCGAGCGGGTGTCGTCGGTCACCGAGCGAGGTTGAGGACGCACGGCGACGTCTGAGTGAGGCTGGGAGCGTCGCGCGAGCCGAGCGCGTGGAACGAGCGGTGCCTGGCGCTGGAGGCCAGTCGGGCGCTGTGGGTGAGACTGGCGCGCAGGCGAAGAACGGCGGGCTGGTCCGCAGGGAGGAGCCGCTGTGCCTGAGTCGACGTCGACTCAGGACGCCAATGCGGCCCCGAAGCCGACGAGCGCGGTGCCGGTCAGTGCGTCCATGGCCCTGCGGACGCGACGGCGGTTGAGCCACACCCGAGCACGCTGCACCACGACCAGCAGGAGCAGTAGCCAGGCCGCGCCGAGCACGCCGACGGTGTTCGCCAGCAGCAGCGCCTCAGCCATCGAGGTCTGTGCCGGGTCGATGAACTGTGGCAATACCGACAGGTACATCACAAGTACCTTCGGGTTGGTGACGTTGGACAGGAAGCCCTCGCGGAAGCAGCGAAACCCGCCAATGCCCCTGGCCGCCCCGACCTCGCCGTTGTACGCGCCGCGCCATGCCGCGCGCAGTGCCTGCAGGCCGAGGAAACAGAGATAGATGACGCCGAACCAGCGCAGCACCGTGAACAACGTCTGTGACTGCGCGACCAGCGCGCCGAGCCCGAGCGCGGCGGCGCTGCCGTTGAGGATGTTGCCGGTCGCGATACCGCTGATGCTGGCGAGCCCGCCCTTGCCGCCGGTGGACAGCGAGTTCTTCAGCATCACCATGGTGTCGGGGCCGGGTGCGATCACCAGCAGTACGACGAGCACGAGGTAACTGCCGTACTCGCTCCACGTCGGACCCATGGCAGTCACGCTAACGGGGTACGCAACGGATTTCTCGTAGGTGTGACATACGCGGGGCGCCAGTGTGGACACGGTGTGAATGCGCCCTCGCGGTCTGAGGTTACTGACCAGTACTCTGATGAGATCGGGGTAAGCACGCCAGGAATCTCGGAGGTCGACAGATGCCGTACCCAGCCGACAATGAGCGCGATCGCCCCTGGGTGATGCGGACCTACGCCGGACACTCGTCCGCGACGGCGTCCAACGAGCTCTACCGTCGCAACCTCGCCAAGGGGCAGACGGGACTGTCGGTTGCCTTCGACCTCCCGACGCAGACCGGCTACGACGCCGACCACCCGCTTTCGCGCGGTGAGGTCGGCAAGGTGGGCGTGCCGATCAGCCACATCGGCGACATGCGCCAGTTGTTCGACGGTATCCCGCTGGCTGAGGCCAACACGTCGATGACGATCAACGCGCCAGCGATGTGGCTACTCGCGCTGTACGTGACGGTGGCAGAGGAGCAGGCGCGCGAAAAGCACGGCGCCGATAAGGACGCGATAGCCGACGTCCTGGCGCAGCTGACGGGGACGACGCAGAACGACGTCATCAAGGAATACCTGTCCCGAGGCACCTACATCTTCCCGCCAGGGCCTAGCCTGCGGCTGACCACGGACGTCATCGCGTGGACCGTGCACCACGTGCCGAAGTGGAACCCGATCAACATCTGCAGCTACCACCTGCAGGAGGCGGGCGCGACGCCGACGCAGGAAGTCGCGTACGCCATGAGCACGGCGATCGCCGTGCTGGACGAGGTGCGCGACTCGGGTCAGGTCACCGCGGAGGACATGGCACGCGTCGTCTCCCGCATCTCGTTCTTCGTCAACGCCGGGGTGCGGTTCGTCGAGGAAATGTGCAAGATGCGTGCCCTCGTCCAGCTCTGGGACGAGATCACCCGCGATCGTTACGGCGTCACCGATGCCAAGGCACGCCGGTTCCGCTACGGCGTCCAGGTGAACTCGCTCGGGCTCACCGAGGCGCAGCCGGAGAACAACGTCCAACGCATCGTGCTTGAAATGCTCGCGGTGACGTTGTCTCGTGACGCCAGGGCGCGCGCGATCCAGCTGCCTGCGTGGAACGAGGCGCTTGGCCTGCCGAGGCCGTGGGATCAGCAGTGGGCGCTACGGATGCAGCAGGTGCTCGCGTTCGAGACCGACCTGCTGGAGTACGGCGACCTGTTCGAGGGCTCGACGGTGGTCGAGGCACGGGTGAACGAGATCGTCGACGGTGCCCGCGCCGAGATCGAGCGGGTGCAGGACCTCGGTGGCGCGGTCGCGGCCGTGGAGAGCGGCTACATGAAGTCCGAGTTGGTGTCCTCGCTCGGCGAGTACCGGCGCAAGGTGGAGACCGGTGAGCGGGTCCTCGTCGGCGTCAACAAGTTCGACACCACCGAACCGAGCCCGCTGCAAGCCGAGGGTGCGCAGGCGATCGAGACGGTCGACCCCGAGGTGGAGAAGCAGGCTATCGCCGCGCTGGAGAAGTGGCGCGCTGAGCGGGACAACGATGCCGTCTCCGCTGCGTTGGAGCAGCTCAAGACCGTCGCTGGCACCTCGGAAAACCTGTTCGAGGCGACGATCGCGTGTGCCAAGGCTGGTGTGACGACGGGGGAGTGGGCCGGTGCGCTGCGTGACGTGTTCGGCGAGTACCGCGCACCCACCGGCGTGACGGCGACGTCGAGCAGCGGTTCCGGCGACGAACTGGCACGGGTGCGCGAGCGGGTTGCCGCGACCGGGGATGAGCTGGGCGAGCGGCTGCGGATGCTGGTCGGCAAGCCGGGCCTCGACGGGCACTCCAACGGCGCCGAGCAGGTGGCGGTGCGGGCACGCGACGCCGGGTTCGAGGTCATCTACCAGGGCATCCGGCTCACGCCGCAGCAGATCGTCGCGGCGGCGGTGCAGGAAGGCGTGCACGTCGTCGGGCTGTCGGTGCTGTCCGGCTCGCACCTCGAGGTGGTGCCCGAGGTCGTGGACGGACTGCGTGCGGCGGGCGCGGGCGACGTGCCGGTGATCGTCGGCGGGATCATCCCGACCGACGACGCCGCGTCGCTCACCGAACGGGGCATCGCCCGGGTGTTCACCCCGAAGGACTATGAGCTGACCGAGATCATGGCCGAGATCGTGACCGTGGTCCGGGAAGCGCGTGGGCTGACGGGGCGGTAGCGGCGCGGCGCCGTCGGATGCTCAGTGTGCCTTGACCGCCCCGAGAAACGCTTGGGTGCGTGGGTTCTGGGGATGGTCGAGGACGTCAGCGGGTCGGCCGGACTCGATGACCTGCCCGTTGTCGAACATCAGGAGACGGTCGGCCATTTCCCGTGCGAACGCCATCTCGTGGGTCACCAGCAGCATCGTGGTGTTGCCTTCCTGGGCGATGTCGCGCAGCACGTTGAGTACCTCGCCGACCAGCTCGGGGTCGAGCGCCGAAGTGACCTCGTCGAAGAGCATCACACGGGGTTCGCACGCAAGGGACCGCGCGATGGCTACCCGCTGCTTCTGACCGCCGGAGAGCTGGCCGGGGGTCTGGTTGGCCGCGTGGGCCAGCCCGACCTTGTTGAGAAGCTCCATGCCGGTGTCGCTCGCCTCGTCGCGCGCTTTTCCGTGCACCTTCATGGGCGCGAGCATGATGTTCTCCAGCGCCGTCATGTGCGGGAACAGGTTGAAGTGCTGGAACACCATGCCGATGTCGGAGCGCACCTTGCTCATGTGTTTCTCACTGGCCGGGCGCAGCTTGTCACCGTGTGGCTCGTGGTAGAGGTGGCGGCCGCCGATCTGGACGGTGCCGGAGTCGGGACGTTCGAGGGTCATCGTGACCCGCAGGATCGTGGTCTTGCCCGATCCCGAGGGGCCGATGATGACCACGCGCTCTCCTGGCGCTACGTCGAGATCGAGATCGCGCAGCACCACATTGGTGCCGAACGCCTTGTTGACCCTGTGGAAGCGGACACCAGCGGCCCCCGTTCCGGAGTCACTCTCGAACGTCGAGATGGTCTTAGATTCGCTCATAGGCGATCTTCCTTTCGAGCTGGCGGACGGCCCAGGCGGCCGGAAGGCTCGCCACCAGGAAGCCGGCACCGGCGATCAGGTATGGCTCTGTCACGCGGAAGGTCTCGGCGGCCACCTGGTCGGCGAAGAAGAGCACGCCATGGACACCGATGACGAAGGCCATCGGCGCGTCCTTGAATGCGGCGACCAGGTAGTTGCCCAGCGCGGGCAGCACGTTGGGCACGGCCTGCGGGATGACGACCCTGGTCCACTTGGTGGCCGGACTGAGGTTGAGTGCGGTGGCCGCCTCCCACTGGCCCTTGTCAACGCTATTGATGCCGGCACGGTAGGCCTCGGAGCAGTAGGTCGCGTAGTGGACGCCAAGGCCGACCATCAGTAGCGCGATCGGACTGAGGTTGAGTCCCGGGATGGCGCGTTCCAAGGCCAGCCAGAAGAACAGCTGCACCAGCACTGGCGTGGAGCGGATGAATTCGATGACCGCCATGGTCGGCCAGCTGACGAAGGGCAGTTTCGCCCGCCGCCCGAGGGCGAGGAAGAAGCCAAGCACCACCGCGACGGCGAAACCCAGCAGGGCTCCCTTGATCGTGACCAGCAGACCCTGCAGCATCAGCGGGATCAGGTGGAAGAACCACATCCAGTCGAAGTTCACGAGACCGCCAGGGGCCTCCATCCTTGTCCGGAAGAAGTTCGGCGACTCCACGTAGCCCACGAGGAGCGCATAGACCACCACGAGAACCAGAACCGGCACCATGATGTCCGCACGCCGGTACCACTTGCGGTGCGGCCGGTACTCTTCGATCTCCCGCTCTTCGGGAGCTTCGGCGGCTTCGGTGGCCGCGTCGTCGATGGCGCTCATCCGGTCACCCCAGGAGTCGCATGTCGAATATGGGCGGGCAGCTCGTCCGGTGTCAGCGTTCGGCCGCCCTCATAACTCTTCTCCACGCGCCGTTCCCACAGCTTGAACAGCACGTTCACGATCTGCGCAAGGATGAAGTAGAGGACAAGCACATTGAGGAACAGGACCGCTTTGGTTCCTTCCTGGGCGAAGAGCTGCTCCTGCCGGATGTTGTTCGCCGACTGCATGATGTCGGCGACGCCGACCAGGCTGACCAGTGCGGTGCCCTTCAGGATCTCGATGGTCAGATTGCCCATCGGCGGCAGAATGACCGTCATCGCCTGCGGCAGGATCACGTGGCGTAGCCGTTGCGTCGGAGTGAGGTTCAGCGACAGCGAGGCCTCAACCTGTCCCTTCGGCACTGACAGGATCGCGCCGCGAATGATCTCCGCGCCGTAGCCGCCCATGTTGATGCCGAGTGCGATCGCGGCCAGCAGGATCTTCGAGGCCTGCGGGACGTCGAGCAAGATCGGGATGGCCACAGCCATGATGAAGATCAGGATGATCGACGAGATCCCCCGCGCGAACTCCACGAACGCGAGGGCAGCGCCACGGATCCACCGATGATCGGACAGGCGTGCCACCCCGACGACGAGAGAGAGCACGATCCCGAGCGCGAAGGAGTAGATCAGGATCTGGATCGTCACCAGCGAGGCTTTGATCAGGGTCCGGTATTGGCCGCCGGTCAGCAACCAGCCCTGGCCGACTGCCGCCAGGGTCACGAGTAGCCCGAGCACGACCAGCAGCAGAATGCTCATCACCATGCCGATGGTCCTGCCAAGTACCAGCTGCCCGCGGTCGTCGTCATCCCGCTGGCGGAGCTCCTGATTTCCCATCCACCAGGCGACTGGTCCTAGCAGTGGGATCGGAATGCTGAGGAGGCCGAGCACCAGCACCAGCTTGGTGCGAGGATGCTCGATCTCGGGTGGGGCGCCGGTGTCGCTGGGCACGTTCATACTCACGGCATCACCTCGATGTCAGGCCGACTGTTTCCGGGGCCGGGCAGCCCGGCCCCGGAAACAGTGCAAGAGACTCGCTTGTTAGGGCGCTTCCTCGAAGTCTGCCGTGGTCATCTCATTGGCCTTGGCCACGTCCTCAGCCGTTGGGCCGTTCTGGTCCACGTACTTGGTGATGATCTCGGTGGTGGTGCCGTCCTCGCGGAACTCGTTCAGCTGCTCGTTGAACGCGTCACGGAACTCCTGGTCCTCGAGACGGAAGGCATAGCCACCGCACGGCGGAACGCTGTCCTCCGGAATGAACGACTCCACGGCCTCGATGCCGCTGCGGGCCTGGACCTGCGACTTGACGGTCGCCGCGGTGCCCGTCACGGCATCGACCTCACCGGCTTCCAGCGCGGCGTACATCTGGTCGATGCCGGAGTACGTCTTCAGCTGCTCGTCCGGGATGCCGGCGTCCTCGGCGTACCCGACCTCGACGGTGCCGCTGGCTACGGCGAGCGTGAGGTCCGGGTTGTCGACGATGGATTGGTAGTTCTCGATGTCGTGCGGGTTGCCCTCCTCCACAGCGAGCGACTCGCCGATGCAGTAGTCCGGATCGGAGAACGCGACCTGCTTCATGCGATCGGGGGTGAGATACATACCCGCCGCGACAATGTCGAAATTCTCCGCTTGGAGGTTCTTGATCAGCGCGCCGAAATCGACGACCTCGAACTTGAAGTTGGTGTAGCCCATCTCCTTGAGCACGGCTCGGGCGACGTCGGGCGAGAAGCCGGTCACCTCGTCGCCCTTCTTGAAGCCGTAGGGCTGCTCGTTGGCGATGCCAATGGTCAGCGGCGCGTCTTTCGGCGGCAGCCCGCTGCCATCGCCGGCTCCGCCGCCGTCGCCGTTGCCCCCGCCGTCGCCCCCGCAGCCGGCTAGCGTCAGCGCGGCGGCTCCGACGAGGGCGGCAAGACGACGACGAAGCCTGCTGGTCTGGATGGCCCACATGTGGGGGACCTCCTCTTCGTTTCAGTCGCGTTTAGTTGTCGACACCCTAAGGCACTGATCACTCACACGGACAGGATTCTTGCAAGGTTGTAATCAGCGGGCCCTGACCTGCGCTGATGGCGGCGACACGCCGTGCGGAATGCCCGGGATGCGCGGCCCTCGTGTGAATCGTTGACGGTGCGCACCCGCCGCGCGGAATTCAGCCCACCCTGGCATGACGTTCCTACCCGAGTTGATCATAGTGATGGACCATGCCTATTGGGACAGCATCGCCGACTGGCCCGCCCTTGGCCACTTGGTGAACGTTGTTGACCACCATCGAGTTGGCGCCGGAGTCCTGGTGGCGGCGCGAAGGTCCGCTCGAATCGAGTTACCGCTTCGGCAGGGCGTGGGATGCCGACAACGCGTCCGGGTCACCGAAGGCGAAGGCCGCGCCGTCGGTGCGATACAGCTCGGCGTAACGCTCGACTCGCGTGGGGTCGAGCTCGACGCCGAGGCCGGGCGCGCTCGGCACGGGGACGTGGCCGTTGCGGTAGGTCGCGACACCCCCGCCGAAGCCGACGGTGACGTCGTCCGCGAGCAGCGCGCCGTAGGCCTGGTTGGCGTGGCGGAAGTTCGGCGTCGCCGCGATCACGTGGGTCGCAGCGGCCAGTGCGACACCCAGCTCACCCAGGCTGTGCTTGACCACGGTCAATCCCGCCGCCTCTGCGATGCCCGCCGAGCGCTTGAGGTTGAGCAGGCCGCCGTCCATCTGATTGTCGGCGGAGAGCACGTCGGCGGCGCCAGCACGGATCACCGCGAGCTGGTCGTGGCGGGTCCAGCTCGCCTCGTTGGCCAGCAGCGGCACGCCGACGCGACCGCGCACGTAGGCCATCTCATCGAGGCACCGGCCTGATACCGGCTGTTCCATCAACTCGAGGTCGAACCGTTCCAGCGATCGGATCATGCGCACTGCCTCACCGGGCGACCATGCCTCGTTCGCGTCGATCCGCAGCTTGGCGTCCGAGCCGACGCCGTCGCGCAGCGCCTCCACCCGTGCGATGTCGGTGTGCGGGTCGTCCGAACCGACCTTGAGGTAGCACGTCGCGAAGCCGTGCTTGGTGGCCAGGGCCGCCTCCGTCGCCACGGCGTCCGGCGTGCCGGCCGCGACGTAGTAGAAGGACTCGACCTCGTCGCGGAACCGGCCGCCGAACAGGTTCACCAACGGCTGTCCGCACGCCTTGCCGACGATGTCCCAGCAGGCCATCTCCACGGCGGCGATCGCGGGGCTGCTGGCGCGGACGTGGTGCCAGGTGCCGACAAGGTCGATGCGGCGCACCAGCCGTTCGATGGCGAACGGATCTTCACCGATCACCAGCGGTTCGAGGCCGCGCAGCACCGCGAGCACGATGTCCGCGGACGGGTAGGCCGCCGCCTCCCCGATGCCGACGACGCCCTCGTCGGTCTCGACCTCGAGCAGCACGCTGATCAGGCCGCGCCGTCGTCCGAACGCCCACACCTCGTCGGCGCGGAATGGCACAGCCACCGGCGTCGCGTGCAGCTTCGTGATACGCATCAGGTCACCACCGTCAGGTCTCGGGGGGTCGATGTCAGCAGTTCCGCGCCGTGCGGGGTGACCAGCGCGGTGTCGGAGACGACGTGGCCTGCCACCCACGACATCAGATGGAACGTCATGCCCGCCGCGATCGGAGTCTCGCCGCCGGAGCGGATTCCCAGCACCTCGCCGCCGCCGACCCAGCTGGGCGGGAAGCCGATGCCGACCAGGTACCCGCAGTGATGCCGCAGCGGCCACGCGGGGGAGTCCGATCCCGCGACGGCGTGCTGCCACCGGGCGTAGACCTGGCCAGTGGTGACTCCAGGACGCAACGCGTCGCGGGCGGCGTGCAGGCCGGCGAGCGCGGCGGCGTGTGCCTCGGCGGCGCCATCCGGCAGGCTGCCGAGGTAGATGGTCCTGCTCAGCGGGGCGTGGTAGCGCGCGACGCAGCCGGACAGTTCGAGGAACAGTCCGGTGCCCGCGACGAGCGGGCGTTGCTGCCAGGAGACGTGCTCCTGGTCGAGCAGCGACAACGGCCGGATCAGTGGTGCGAACCCCGGCTGCTGGCCGCCCGCCGTGTACATCGCGTGGTGTACGGCGGCGGCGACGTCGTGTTCGCCAGCGCCGGGCCGGGCGGCGGCGATCCCGGCGGTCATCGCGGCGTCCGAGACACCCGCCGCGCGGCGGGTCAGCGTGATCTCCTCGGCGGACTTCACCGCCATGGCGTCGCTGAGCAGCGCGTCCGTGTCGCGCAGCCGCAGCCACGGCGTCGCGGCGCGGATCCGGGCGAGGATCGCGGGCGGGAAGAACAACGCGCTCGCCTCGACGCCGACGGTCGCGCCGTCGGCGGCGAACTCGTCCAGCACCGCCGAGACGGCCATCGCGGGGTCGTCGCCGTCCGCGAAGGTCACATGCCGACAGTGGGGAAGCTGCGCGGCGATGGTGGGCCGCTCCATCGCGCGGGTGACGATCACCGGCTCGCCGTCGACGGGCACGAGTAGCAGTGTGAAGGCGAAGTAACCGAGATGGTCCAGGCCGGTGAGGTAGTAGATCCGCTCCGGGCTGGCGAGGGCGACGACGGCGAGGTCCGCGTCGGCCATCCGGGCCCGCAACGCGGCGAGCCGGGCGGCGCGTTCGGGGGTGGTGGAGTGCCAGGCGTCGGGGACGCCAGGGCGGTGCCTGACGTCAGGGGCGATGGCGTGCGCCTCGTCGTCCTGGGTGCTGGCCGCGAGGTTCATGTCGGTGCTCACACCGCAAGGATGCGGCCACCTGACCATCAGAACCAGCGACGATCTCTTGCCGCAGCCATTAGATTTACTACATGTTGGAAGTGCGCAGGCTCCGGCTGCTGCGGGAACTGTCTCGGCACGGCACCATCGCCGCGACCGCGCGGGTGTGCTCGCTGACGCCGTCGGCGGTCTCGCAGCAGCTCACGTTGCTGGAGCGCGAGGTCGGCAGTCCGCTGCTGATCCGCGACGGACGTCGACTGGTGCTGACCGAGGCCGCGCGGGTACTTGTCGCGCACACCGAACGGGTGCTCGCCGACCTGGAGGCGGCCGAGGCCGGAGTCGCCGAGCTGTCCTCGACGGTGCGAGGCGTGCTGACCATCGCCGCCTTCCCCACAGCGGCGCGGGCGCTGGTCCCCGCCGCCATCGCGCGGTGCCGCGCGGAGCATCCCGACCTACGGATGCGGCTGACCGAGCAGGATCCCGTAGCGGGCGCGATCGACGCGCTCAAGGCGGGCGACGTCGACGTCGCGCTGGTGTACTCGTACAACCTGCTACCGCGCGTGCGTGTCCCCGGCGTCACGACCGAGAAGCTGCTCACCGAGCCACTGCTCGCCGCGCTGCCCGCCAGTGTGCGAGTGCCGGACGGGCCGATCTCGCTGGGGGAGTTGGCCGAGCAGCCGTGGATCGCCGCGCAGCGGGACAACGAACTGCGCGTGATGCTGGAGCGGGCGTGCGGACTTGCCGGGTTCGAGCCGGAACTGGACTACACCAGCTCCGACTACACAGTGATCTTCGCGCTGGTGGAGGCGGGTCTCGGGGTGTCGCTGGTGCCCCGGCTCGCGCTGGAGTCGATCTCGACCCACATCCAGGTCCGTGAGATCGCCGAACCGGCGTTGTCGCGCACCATCTCGGTGGCGGTGCGGGCGGGCAGCAGCCGCAATCCGCCGATCGCGGCGGTACTCGCCGCGTTGCGCACGGTGGCCGCGGAGATCAGGGGCAAGGAGGAGTGAGCGGTACCAAGCGGAACGGCGGATGGGTAAGCGTCATCAAGACGGTCTCATGGCACAGCGGCTCACATTACGAGTGGCTCGGCCGCACCGTGGGTCAGTACGCGGGCGCCGGTGGATTCCACGACGAAGGTCTGGCTGAGTCCTACGCCTGCCTCGCCGAACTTGCGGAACGAGGCGGGCACGTGGAAGACCATGCCCTCCGCAAGTGGTTCGGGATTGTCGACGGTGATGGCGAACGGCGCCCCGTCCATCCAATGGGGAGGGTGTGCGAGCCCGACGGGGTAGCCGAAGAGTCCGTGGAATACGACATCGTTCGGCAACGGGCCAATGGCCGATGCGGCTCGCTGGGCGACCTCCGAGCACGTGACGCCTGCCCGTGCGGTGTCGATAACAGCGGCCAGTGCCGTTGTCGCGAGTTCGGCCAGCCGTTCGATCGAGGACGACGGTCGCGAGTGGTACAGGGTGCGCATGACCGGCGCGTGGTAGCGGTGGTGCGCGCCAGAGAACTCCACGAACGTCGAGTCTGAGCTCAGCGGGACGTGGCCGACGGTGGAGTGCGGGATACCCGCGCGGGAGCCGGTGGCCACGGTCGGTCCCCAGGCTGACGCGGAATTCGAGTCTCGGAGCAGGGCCGCGCTGATGGCGGCAGCGAGCGAGGCGTCCGTCGCTGCCGGCTCACGGGCCGCTTCGACCGCTGCCTCGACACCGCGTTGTGTCGCGATCGCGGCCCGCGCCACGCATCGGACTTCCGCCTCGGACAGCACCAGCCGGACCCGTTCGACCAGGAAGTCGCCGTCGACTACGGCGAGGTCGTCATGCCGGAGCATGTCCGGCACCTGGGGCGGCGTCACCGGGGGCGTCAGCTCGACGGCTATGCGTGCCCGCCGTGGCAGGAGCCGAGAGACATGGGCGGTGACCAGCCGGAGCGCGCCGTGAGCGGAGGCATACCGGAAGTGCCGTACCGTCGGCGCGCGGCTGCTGACCAACGCGCGGCCGACCTCGAAATCGGGGACGTACAGCACGACGTCCGATTCGGTCACCAGCAACGGCTGCGGCAGGCGTTCCGCCGTGTGGTACCCGCAGAGGTATTCCACACTGGACGGCCGGAACACCAGCATCGCGTCCAGGCCCCTGTTCGCCATTCGTTCGCGTACGCGGGCGAGTCGAGCCGCGTACTCGCCCGCGTCGAACGGCAGCCGCGCGCCGTCTACGAGTTCCGTGACGGCGTTTTCCGTGAGCCAGGGCGGTGGGATATCGGATTCGAGTCCCGCGAGATCGGGTCCGCTCGGGTGTGGCTCCGCTCGGCGCATCCTGCCAGGCTACAAACCAAACCCCGCCGGAGGCACCCCACCGAGTCGCGTCCGAGGACTAGCTGACCGCGACACGGAACCGCGCGAACTGCTCCTCGGTCAACGCGATCCAGGTCGCCGCGCCGACCGCCAGCAGTTCGCCGTCCGCGGACCAAATCGCCGACGCGGAACGTTCCTTCCTGCCGTCATCGGAGATCGGCCAACCTGCCGTGACCGTCGGCTCACCCGGTTCGGGCAGCCGCTCGATGCGGGTGGCGAGGCTACCGAGCACGTGCGGGTGTGGGTCGCGGGAGTAGTAGGTGGCCCACCCGCTCGGGCAGTCCAGCGCGGCCCACAAGATCAGCGGGTCGAGACCGCCGTCCTCGCGTGGCAACGACGGGTCGGGCGTCCACGGCCAGGCGATCATCGGCTCCTGCCGGTCCACCTTGCCGGGAAACAGCCGCAGTCCGTCACCTTCGACGCGATCGGGACCGCAGGTGAAACAGGTGGGGAAGTAGTGCATCGCCCGGTAGGCGGCGTGGTCGAAGCCCTCGGCAGCGTTCTTCGCCTCAGCCGGGGTCACCGGCGTCGGCAGGTCGATGTCAACCGTCGCGGGGCTGGCCTGCGCGACGAGGGTGTCGCCGTCGTAGAGGGCCGCGGAGTCCTCGCTGAGTTCGACGCGCATCGGCCGTTCGACCGGGGGTGGTACGCGCAGACTGGTCTGTGCGGTGCCGTGCGTGCGAGCACGGGCGGTGATGCCACACGCGTACCCACCATTGGCTGAGCGGGGCGGTCCGATAAACCGGCCCGCGATCGTCACCGTGTCGTTCATGCCCCCATCATGTCGCCTGGTCCGGTGACGGTGGCATCCGCGTCAGTCGCGCTGGTTGGCGTCGCTGTGCTTGCGGTCGGCGTCGAGATAGCGCTGGCCAACGCGGATGTCCTGCAATGCCGCGTTGAAGACGCTGATCGCGCGCAGGTCTTCGCTCCGATGGCGCTCGATCACGTGCGTCAGCAGCTCGGCTGCTTGAGCCAGCTCTTCGCGATCTTGCTCACTGACCATCTCCGTCATCCATCTCCGCCGCTACCGGCGGTTGCCGTTGTTCTGATGTCGCACGACGGAACCGGTTCTCGTCGTGATCGTAAACCCGGGGACTGACAGTTTGGTGGATGTCAGTTCCGACACGGCGTTGCGTCCGGGCCGGATTGGGTTTCTATTACTCGATTCGGAGCCGCGGCGGCGTTAGTTTGGTATGCATGGCCGATTACCAGCACATCGTCGTCAAGCGCGAGGGCGACACGGTGACCATCACGATGAACCGTGCCGCCCGCAGGAATTCGCTGTCCTGGGACCATCTCGCGGAACTGCTTGATGCGTTCAGCGAAGCGGGTGAGACCGACGCGACCGGGATCGTGCTTGCGGGCGAGGGGCCGGTGTTCTCCGCGGGCCACGACTTCGGTGATGTCGCCGAACGCGACTTCGACGGCGTGCGTGAGCTGCTTGAGCTGTGCACCGAGCTGATGCGCACCATCCAGTCGGTGCCGCAGGTGGTGATCGCGCGGGTGCACGGGCTGGCGACGGCGGCAGGCTGTCAGCTGGTCGCGTCGTGCGACCTGGCGGTAGCCACGGAGTCGGCCGGGTTCGCCCTGCCCGGTGGCAAGGGCGGCTGGTTCTGTCACACGCCCGCCGTGCCGGTAGCCCGATCGGTCGGCCGCAAGCGGCTGATGGAGATGGCGCTCACCGGCGACCCGATCGACGCGCGCACCGCGGAGCAGTGGGGACTGGTCAACCGGGTGGTGCCGGACGCCGACCTGGACAGCACCATCGCTGACCTGCTCGAACGGGCGACGCAGGGGAGCAGGGCGAGCAAGGCGCTCGGCAAGCGCACGCTCTACGCGCAGCTGGATCGGCCCGAGGAGGAGGCCTACGACGTCGCGCTCGACGTGATGGCGCGGGCCTCACAGTCAGCCGCGGCGCGGGAGGGCATGGCGGCGTTCCTGAACAAGCGCAAGCCCGACTGGCCGGAGTGAGCCAGGCGCCGGTGGGCCATCAGCAGCCGCTGCGCGGGCTGGTGCCGCCGGTTGCGTCCTGACGGGTGGGATCGCGCTACGCCCTTCGCTCGTGCATGAGCAACTGCGCGTAGGCGGCGATCGACTGCGCGTCGGTGATCTCGCCTTCGCTGACCAGCTTTTCGAAATCCGATCGGGTGAACCACGCCGTGCGCATGTCTTGCTCTTCCAGTTCGCGCGCGTGCTCACCTTCGCTCAACCTGGTCGCCAGGAACACCCGGCCGCGCTGGCTGGTCAGCCCTGGCGCGACGTCGAGCAGGCCGATCTCGACCATGCTGTCCGCGCTCAGACCAGTCTCCTCCCGCAGCTCGCGCACCGCGAGTTCGTCGGCCGCCATGTGTGCCCGGTCGGGTGCCGTGCCCTGCGGAAACTCCCAGCGGCGCAGCCCGAGCGGGTAGCGGTACTGCTCGACGAGGTGTATCCGATTGCCGTCCAGTGGGATGACCAGCGCGTAGTCCGGCTTGTCGATCACCCCGTAGATGCCATCGGAACCATCGGCGCGGCGGACGTCGTCCTCCCGCACACTCATCCAGTTGTTGGCGTACACCTCGCGCGAACCCAGCGTCTCCATGCCCCGCATTGTCGCCTAGGCTGCGTCGCGTGCGTTTGGTGATCGCCCGGTGCGAGGTGGACTACGCGGGCAGGCTGACTGCTCACCTGCCGATGGCCACCCGGTTGCTGCTGGTCAAGTCCGACGGATCGGTGTCGGTGCACTCCGACGACCGCGCGTACAAGCCGCTCAACTGGATGAGTCCGCCGTGCTGGCTCACCGAGGAGAGCCGTGACGGCGATGGTGCCGATGGGGCTGCGCTGTGGACGGTGCAGAACAAAGCAGGCGAGAAGCTGGTCATCACCATCGAGGAGATGCTGCACGACCACGGACAGGAACTCGGCGCTGAGCCTGGGCTGGTCAAGGACGGCGTCGAGGCGCACCTGCAGAAATTGCTCGCCGAGCACATCACCACACTCGGCGACGGCTACAGCCTGATTCGCCGCGAGTACCCGACCGCGATCGGCCCGGTGGACATCCTGTGTCGTGATGAAGGCGGCGCGACCGTTGCCGTCGAGATCAAGCGCAGGGGTGAGATCGACGGCGTCGAGCAGTTGTCGCGATACCTCGACCTGCTCAACCGCGACCCGCTGCTGGCGCCGGTGGCGGGGGTCTTCGCCGCGCAGCAGATCAAGCCGCAGGCCCGCACGCTCGCCGAGGATCGCGGTATCCGGTGCGTGACGCTGGACTACGACGCGCTGCGCGGCATCGAGCCGGACGAGTTTCGGTTGTTCTGACGCTCGCTGGGGTTTCCACCGCCCCGCCCCTGCGTGCTTCGCCGGGCATATTGCGCCGAGAATCGGACATGCAGCTATCAATCGGGCGCCATTCGCACAATTGTCCCGGCGAAGCACGAGGCGTGCCCCGGCCGCACGGGCTTCCTCAACGCCGACGTCGCCCAGGTGGAGGTTGTCCCTGGCGCGCACCGCTGCGTAACGTCATGCGCATCCGACAATACGGAGGGTGTCATGAGTGGATGCGGATGTGGCTGCGGCAAGTGCTCCGGTCCTGGCTGCGGCTGCTGCTCGAACTGCGGTTGATTCAACCCGCGCGAGACTGATCGCGCGGTAACTCCCGAACCACCGCTGAGCGCCCGGTGGGTGTCGCGCGGCGTCGGCACGCCGGACGGCGAGCCGACGCCGAAGCGGGCGTGCGGGAGACTGTCACACTCGCCTAATCCGTGCTGTCGTGCCTTCCTGCTCACTGAGCAGAGTCCTCAGGCGCGGAAAATCCCCCGGTCGCCGCGCTGCTATCGGACGTGATCCATGGCACTATCGGCAGATTACCCAGTAGTAGCCGAGGGCGGCGACTGAAGCACGGGAGGCCCGCATGCCGCGTGAGTTCGCATCTGTTGGAGTGGTCGGCCTTGGCACCATGGGTGCCGGCATCGCGGAGGTGTTCGCCCGCAGCGGCATCCCCGTTGTCGGGGTCGAGCTGAACGACGACTGCATCGCGCGGTCGCGCGGCCACATCGAGCACTCCACGGAGCGAGCGCTGGCCAAGGACAAGCTGGACGACGCGGCGCGCGAGGCCCTGCTCGACCGAATCACGTACACGACGTCGTTGGAAGCGCTGGCCGACGTCGACCTCGTGGTCGAGGCGATCCCGGAACACCTCGATGCCAAGACGGATCTCTTCGAGCAGTTGTCCAAGATCACCAAGCCGGACGTGATCCTGGCATCCAACACGTCGTCGCTGTCGATCACCGAGATCGGGGTGCACACGCCACGGCCGAGCAAGGTCGTCGGCCTGCACTTCTTCAACCCCGCGCCGGTGATGGCGCTGGTCGAGGTGGTGCGGACGGTCGTCACCGAGCAGGACGTCGTGGACGACGTCGTCGCGCTGGCGGAGCGGATCGGCAAGTCGCCGGTGGTCACGGGGGACCGGGCGGGGTTCATCGCGAACGCGCTGCTGTTCGGCTATCTCAACCACGCGGTCACCATGTACGAGCAGAAATACGCGACGCGGGAGGACCTGGACGCCGCGATGCGTTTCGGCTGCGGCTACCCGATGGGGCCGCTGGCACTGATCGACCTGATCGGGCTGGATACCGCCTACGAGATCCTCGACTCGATGTATCACCAGTCGCGCGACCGGCGACACGCGCCGGCTCCGATCCTCAAGCAGATGATCACGGCGGGGCTGCTCGGCAGGAAAACCGGCAGGGGCTTCTACACCTACGATGCGCCGGACTCACCGACCGTCGTCGCCGACGCCCTCACGCCGGACACGTCGTCGGCGGCGGCGAATGCCCGCCCGGTCCGCACTGTCGGTGTGGTGGGCACCGGCACCATGGCGACCGGGATCGTCGAGGTGCTCGCCAAGGCGGGCTACGACGTCGTGCTGCGCGCCCGCAGCGAGGACAAGGCGAACGGCGTGATCGCCAAGGTGCGCAAGTCGCTGGACAAGGCGGTTGGTAAGGGCCGGATGTCCGCCGAGGACGCCGAGGCCACGATCGGGCGGATCACCCCGGCTGTCGACTTCACCGCGCTGGCGGACGCGGACCTGGTGGTGGAGGCCGTCGCCGAGGACATCGACGTCAAGCGTGAGGTGTTCACCGCACTGGACGCCGCCGTGAAACCCGGTGCGGTGCTCGCGACCACGACGTCGTCACTGCCAGTGGTGGAGTGTGCGGCGGCAACCAACCGCCCGGCCGACGTCATCGGGATGCACTTCTTCAACCCGGCGCAAGTGATGAAGCTGGTCGAAGTGGTCAGCACGATCAACACCGCGCCCGACGTCGAAGCCACCGTCATCGACGTCGCCGCGAAGGTGCGCAAGGTGCCGGTGCGCTGCGGCGACCGGGCAGGGTTCATCGTCAACGCGCTGCTGTTCCCGTACCTCAACGACGCGGTGAAGATGCTCGAGGCGCACTACGCGAAGGCCGCCGACATCGACACCGCGATGAAGGTCGGCTGCTCGCTGCCGATGGGGCCGTTCGAGTTGCTGGACGTCGTCGGCCTCGACGTCTCGCTCGCGATCCAGCGCACGTTGTTCAACGAGTTCCGCGAGGCGGGGTTCTCGCCAGCGCCGCTGCTGGAGCACCTGGTCAAGGCCGGTCGGCTGGGCCGCAAGACCGGGCAGGGCTTCTGGGACTACAGCTGAGTCAGCATCGCGGGGTGCTTCGGCGCTGAGCGCCCGGTGGCGGGTTGGCTTCCATGGGCGCCGCGCCCGCCATCGCGCGTGCGGGTGAGCTGGCATTGCGACGGTGGTCGGGGCGGCGCACGCTGAGAGGGGACCGGCGGCGCCGCCGGGGCGCTGCCCCGATCGGAAGGGGGTGGAGAGGCGTGTACGCGCGTTCCACCACAGTGCAAGCACACCTGGATTCGATCGACAACGGCATCGCTTTCATCCGCGATGACGTCATGCCCGCACTCATGGACATGCCTGGCTGTAGTGGTTTGTCGATGCTGGTGAACCGGGAGTCGGGCAGGTGTATCGCCACCAGCGCATGGGACTCGATGGAGAGCATGCGTGCCAGCGAGGACATGGCGCGGCCGATGCGCGAGCGGGCCGCGGAGATCATGGGCAACCGGGCGCAGGTAGACGAGTGGGAGATCGCTGTGCTGCATCGCGACCACCCCTCGAACCAGGGCGCGTGCGTGCGGGCGACGTGGGTGCGGTTCGATACCGATGCGCTCGACCGCGCCATCGACGTCTACCGGATGGCGATGCTGCCAGCGATGCAGGAGCTGGAGGGTTTCTGCAGCGCGAGTCTGATGATCGACAGGGAGTCCAACATCGCGGTGTCCTCTGTGACCTACGACGACAGCGCCGCCATGGAACGCACCCGCGACGAGGCTGACTCGCTACGGCTGTCCGGGGCGCGCGAGGCTGGCGTCGAGGTACTGGACGTCTGCGAGTTCGAACTAGTGCTGGCGCACTTGCACGTGCCCGAGATGGTCTGAGGCTCAGCCGCAGCAGCCGCCTCCGCAGCACCCGCCGCCAGCCGGTGCTGCGGGCGCGGCGCTTGGGCTCGGCGCCGAGCGGCCGGTCAGTGCGACCGTCGTCAGCAGCTTGACGGTGTCGTCGTGGCCCTCGGGGCAGGCAGCTGGCGCGCTGGCCTCGGCCATCGGCCGGTTCACCTCGAAGGTGGTGGTGCACTCGCGGCACCGGTATGCGTACGTCGGCATGCTTCCGATTATCGCGCATGTCGGGCTTAGGTCGAGCGCCGTCTGTCACCGTTCGAGCCGCAACGGGAGTGGGACGCCCTCCGGCGTGACAACACCACGACGTCACTCGTGATCAGGCACCCTGAACGGCATGGACCGACCAGCACCCCCTGACGTTCCGCACCTTGCCGAGGTCACGCCGTCCCTGCTCGCCGCACTGGGCACGCCCGGTTTCGAGAACACCCTCGGCGTTGCCGAGGTCAGCTCGGCAGCGGTGCTGCTGATCGACGGCCTCGGCGCGGAACTCCTGGACACCTACGCGTCCGACGCGCCGACGCTGGCCCGGCTGCGGAGCGGCACGCTGCACGTCGGGTATCCGTCGACGACGTCAGCCGGGCTCGCCGCGATCGGCACCGGCATGTGCTCCGGGCAGCACGGCATGGTCGGGTACTCGTTCGACCTGCCGGACGTCGGCGTGATGAACGCGCTGCGCTGGCGCGTGCATCCGTGGGGCGAGGACCTGCGTGGCACGGTCGACCCCGCGGTGCTGCAGCCGATGCCGACCGCGTTCGAACGCGCGGCGATGGCCGGGGTCGACGTCAATGTGGTGTCGAGCGCCGAGTTCACCCACTCCGGTATGACGCAGGCCGTGCTCAGGGGTGGGCGCTACGTCGGTGTGCACGCGCTGGGTGACCTCAGCGCGCAGATGCTCACCGCGGTGGATCAGGGCGGATTCTGCTACGGCTACCACGCGATGCTGGACTTCGTCGGGCATCTGTATGGGCCGGGGTCGCGCGCGTGGCGGATGCAGTTGCGCCACGTCGACCTGTTGGTGGCGACGCTCGTCGATGAGCTGCCGCCGGATGCGGTGCTCGCCGTCGTCGCCGATCACGGCATGGTCGAGATCGATGAATCCGTTGTGGACGCCGACAGCAGCGAACCGCTGCGAGGCGGCGTGCGGGCACTCGGCGGCGAGCCACGCGCGAGGCATGTGTACACAGTGGACGGCGCGGACTCCGATGTGCTTGCCGCGTGGCGGGAGACGCTCGGCGAGCGGGCCTGGGTGATCAGTGGCGAGGAGGCCATCGACACCGGCTGGTTCGGCTCCGGTGTCACCGAGGCGATACGGGAGCGGATCGGGGACGTCGTGGTCGCATCGCGCGGGCGGTCGGCGGTGCTGCGCCGCACTGTCGAGCCAATCGAGTCCTCGCTGCGGGGCCATCACGGCTCACTGACCTCGGCCGAACAGCTCGTGCCGCTCGTGCTGGCCTACGGATGACCTGCCTTGCCACCGGCACCGGTCGCGCCCGGTTACCGTGACCACATGCCTCGACGTAACCGTCCCAAGCGCGACAAGGTGGGTCCGCCGCCCGGGGCGTCGCTCGGGTGGGGCAGTCACGAGTCGGCCGTGGACGGTGACTGGATCGTGCGCAGCGTGCCCGGCGCCAGCACCACCAAGATGTACCGCTGCCCTGGGTGTGACCACGAGATCCGGCCGGGCACCCCGCACGTCGTGACCTGGCCCGCCGACGACACCGGCGGCGTCGCCGACCGCAGGCACTGGCACCGCTCCTGCTGGAACGCCCGGCACCGGCGCGGCCCGTCCCGTCGGTTCTGACCCGGTTCGACACAATGACTCCCATGGCTGATCTTCCGTTGGTGCTGCTCCATGCCTTCCCGGTCGACGCGCGGATGTGGGACGGCGTCCGTGAGCCGCTCGCCGCGCGGACCAGGCTGATCACCCCGGACCAGCGCGGCCTCGGCAGGTCCCCGCTGCCGGACAGTGACCGGGTGCCGACGCTGGATGACGCCGCTCGCGACGTCATCGCGCTGCTGGACAAGCTGGAGCTGGACAAGGTCGTGCTCGGTGGCTGCTCCATGGGCGGCTACGTGACCATGGCGGTGCTGCGCGCGGTGCCGGAGCGCGTTGGCGGCATCGTGCTGATCGACACCAAGGCCAGCTCCGACGCCGAGGAGGCGAGCGATAACCGCCTGGTGATGGCCGAGCGGGTCGAGCGCGATGGCGTGGGCTGGCTGCCGGACGCGATGCTGGACGCCCTGCTCGGGGAGACCACCCGCGCCGAGCGGCCCGAGGTGGTGGCCCAGGTACGAGAGCTGATCAAGAGCCAGTCACCCGACGGCGTCGCCTGGGCACAGCGGGCGATGGCCATGCGGCCGGACTCCACCGAAACACTGCGGCGCGCGGACGTCCCCGCGCTGGTCGTCGTCGGTGAGGAGGACACCCTCACCCGTGTTGACGAGGCACACGCCATGGTGGACGCGCTGCCGAAGGCCACGCTGGACATCATCCCGGCGGCGGGCCACCTCGCCCCGGTCGAGCAGCCCGCCGCCGTCGCGGAGGCCATACTCGGCTGGCTGCGGTAGGCACCAGGAAACGGCGTGGCAGCGGCACCGGTGGCGTTCGACGGTGGTGTTCGACACAGCACGCGACTCCGGCACTAGCGGCACACTGGACACCCGTCCGGTAGCCCGTGCGCGGCAGCCAGCCGCCGTCGCGGCGTGACGCCAGGCGCGACCGGTCCCACCAGGGCATACACCTGTGTCCCGCGGCGATCTCACGGCAGGGGCGCCAGTGCCCCCGCGAGGGGTCACAGTGTGATCACGCCAACCGGCGCGCGTCACCGGAAGGCACGCGGGCTACGATCCTCCTAGCCGCGAGTGCCCCTCGCGCCGCCCACCACTGTTCGAAAGACACTGCAGGAGGCAGGAGTGACGGCCGTAGCCCCCCAGCCGATCGCGACGCGACCGCATCCCGCGCCCGATAAGGCCAAGGGTTCCTACCTGCTGAGCCTGTTCCGTACGACCGATCCCAAGCAGCTCGGGATCATGTACCTGGTGACGTCGTTCGCCTTCTTCATGGTCGGCGGCGCGATGGCGATGCTGATCCGCACCGAGCTGGCGCAGCCGCAGATGCAGTTCTTGTCTGCTGAGCAGTACAACCAGCTGTTCACCATGCACGGCACGGTCATGCTGCTGCTGTACGCAACGCCGAGCCTGTTTGGCTTCGCGAACTACATCCTGCCGCTGCAGATCGGCGCGCCCGACGTGGCGTTCCCCCGGCTCAACGCCTTCTCCTACTGGCTGTTCCTGTTCGGCAGCCTGATCGTGCTCGCCGGCTTTCTGACTCCCGGTGGCGCGGCTGACTTCGGCTGGTTCGCCTACACCCCGCTGTCGGACGGTATCCACTCGCCCGGCGTCGGCGCCGACCTGTGGATCGTGGGCCTCGCGGTCGGTGGTCTCGGCACCATCCTCGGTGCGGTCAACATGATCACGACCGTGGTCTGCATGCGCGCGCCAGGCATGACGATGTGGCGGATGCCCATCTTCACCTGGAACATCCTGATCACCAGCATCCTGATCCTGCTGGCTTTCCCGATCTTGACCGCGGCGCTGATGGGCCTGCTCGCCGACCGCCACTTCGGCGCGCACGTGTTCGACCCGGACAACGGCGGCGTCATCCTGTGGCAGCACCTGTTCTGGTTCTTCGGCCACCCCGAGGTCTACATCGTCGCGCTGCCGTTCTTCGGCATCGTTTCGGAGATCTTCCCGGTGTTCAGCCGCAAGCCGGTGTTCGGCTACAAGGGCCTCGTGCTCGCGACGTTGTCCATCGCGGCGTTGTCGGTCGCGGTGTGGGCGCACCACATGTACGCCACCGGCGCGGTGCTGCTGCCCTTCTTCTCCTTCATGACCTTCCTGATCGCGGTGCCGACCGGTGTGAAGTTCTTCAACTGGATCGGCACGATGTGGAAGGGCAAGATCACCTTCGAATCGCCGATGCTGTTCTCGGTCGGCTTCCTGGTGACGTTCCTGTTCGGCGGGCTGACCGGCATCTTGCTGGCCGCGCCGTCGGTCGACTTCCACGTTTCGGACAGCTACTTCGTCGTCGCGCACTTCCACTACGTGCTCTACGGCACGATCGTGTTCGCGACGTTCGCCGGGATCTACTTCTGGTTCCCGAAGATGACCGGCCGGATGATGGACGAGCCGCTGGCCAAGTGGCACTTCTGGCTGACCTTCGTCGGCTTCCACGGCACCTTCCTGGTGCAGCACTGGCTCGGTAACGAAGGTATGCCCCGGCGTTACGCCGACTACCTGCCGTCGGACGGGTTCACCACGCTGAACACCATCTCCACGATCAGCGCCTACATCCTTGGCGCGTCGACGCTGCCGTTCCTGTGGAACGTCTTCAAGAGCTACCGGTTCGGCACCAAGGTCGACATCGACGACCCGTGGGGCTACGGCAGCTCGCTGGAGTGGGCCACCAGCTGCCCGCCGCCAAGGCACAACTTCACCGAGCTGCCCCGGATCCGCTCCGAGCGGCCCGCGTTCGAGCTGCACTATCCGCACCTGGTCGAGCAGTCGCGCCGCGACGCGCACATCTCGCTCACCGGCAAGCCGATCCCGCACGAGTCGGCCCACGAGTCGCCCTACGAGAAGGCGGCCGAGGTCGCCGCGGGACCGGACGAGGCCAACCCGGAACACAAGTGAGTGTGGTGCCCGAAGCCGTGACCGCGACACCAGTCCTGATCACCACGACCGGGCCGGACAAACCGGGTGTCTCCTCGGTGCTGTTCGCGGCGCTGACCAGGCACGGCGTCGAAGTTCTCGATGTCGAGCAGGTGGTCATCAGAGGGCGGCTCGTGCTCGGTGTGCTCGTCGCCGTCGAGGAGGACCCGGAGGCGCTGCAGGAAGCCGTTGAGCAGGCGATGGCCACGGTGTCCATGCACGTCGACATCCGCGTCGGCGATGAGATCGGCGAGGATCCGTTCGCGCAGGGGCGTCGCAACTCGACGCACGTCGCCGTGCTGCTCGGCAGGCCGGTCACCGCCCGCGCGTTCACGGCGGTATCCAGCAGGCTGGCCCAGCTTGGCGCGAACATCGACACCATCCGCAGCGTCGCCGACTACCCGGTCACCGGCCTCGAACTGCACATCTCCGCCGGTGAGAATCGGCAGGGCGCCGACAACGAGCTGCGCGCCGCGCTGGCCGACGTCTCCACCGAGGCGGGCGTGGACATCGCGGTCGAGACCGAGGGGCTGCTTCGCAGGGCCAAGCGGCTGATCGTGTTCGACGTCGACTCGACGTTGATCACCGGCGAGGTCATCGAGATGCTCGCCGCGCACGCCGGGGTCGAGGACGAGGTCGCGAAGGTCACCGAGGCGGCCATGCGGGGTGAGCTGAACTTCACCGAGTCGTTGCGGCACCGGGTGGCGCTGCTGGAAGGGTTACCGGAGTCGGTGCTCGACGACGTGGCCGACGAGATGACGCTGACGCCGGGCGCGCGGACCACGATGCGTACCCTCAAGCGGCTCGGGTTCCGTTGTGGCGCGGTGTCCGGCGGGTTCACCAGGATCATTCGCAAGCTCGCGGACGACCTCGGACTGGACTTCGTCGCGGCCAACGAGCTGGAGATCGTCGACGGACGCCTCACCGGCCGCGTGGTCGGTGACGTCGTCGACCGGCCAGGCAAGGCGGTCGCACTGCGGAAGTTCGCGGACTCGTACGGCATCTCGCTTGAGCAGTGCGTCGCGGTCGGGGACGGTGCGAACGACATTGACATGCTCTCCGCCGCGGGGATGGGCGTTGCGTTCAACGCCAAGCCCGCGCTGCGGGAGATCGCGGACACCACGCTGAGTCATCCGTACCTGGACGCGGTGCTGTTCATGCTCGGCGTGACCCGTGCGGAGGTCGAGGCCGCCGACGCCGCCGACGGGCTGGAACTCCTGCGGCCGTGACCGACGTCGATGGCGTGGGTGCCGACGTGCCTGGCGGTGTCAGTGCGCATGGCGGTGCCGACGCCGACGTTCTCGCGCCGCTGGCGGCGCGGTACGCCGCCTGGCACGGGCTGCCCGCACACGCTGTCGCCGACGTCCGCGACGAGGATCCCGACGATGTCCGCGCGATGCCGGTGGTGCTCCGTCTTGAGCGTGATCCGGTTCCGTCCCGGACGCCGCTGCTCGAGACCGCGGCCGCTGCCGCTGTCGCCGTGTGTCTTGATCCGCGCGCCGAGCCGGGTGGTGAGTGGCACGATGCCGTGGCGGCGTGGGTATCCGGGCGGATTCGGAAGGTGGCGCGACGTGCGCGCGGCGCGCACTGGCGCGCGGTGCAGGACCTTCCCGGCGTGACCGTGGCGGTCGGGGGAGCTGAGGTCCGCGCGTTGCTGCCGTGTCGCGTGAGCGAGCTACCGAAGACGGTCAGCCGGTTGCAGATCTCCGGGAGCGACCTGCCCGCCGATGAGCCCGGTCCGCCGCCTCACGGACTTCCCGTGTTGTGGCTGAACCCCGACGTGGCGATGACGGTCGGCAAGGCCGCCGCCCAGGTCGGTCACGCCACGATGCTGCTCGCCGCGGTGCTCGACACTGAGCAGCGTGCGGCGTGGGTGCGGGATGGGTTCCGGTGTGCGGTGCGGACGCCCCCGGCTGAACGCTGGACGTCGATGCTGCCGGATGACCCCGCGGCAGCCTGGCGAGACCGGGGCATGATCTCCGTCCGGGACGCGGGCTTCACCGAAGTCGACCCCGGCACCATCACGGTGCTGGCCGAGGCACCCTGACCCACTACGCGAGTCCCCCGCTCCGGTGCGGTGAGTTCCGACTTACTTGCCGCGAGTCGCACCGCAATGGGCCCGAGTTTCACCCTGTCGGTCGCGAATCACGCCTTATCTGGCCCGAGTTGCACCTTGTTGGCTTCGAAATGCACCGCACTATCCCCAGCACTGTCTCCGCACGGCGCCCGGGAACGCCAGACACGGCGTCGGGAGTGCCAGACACAGCGTCCTGAGCGTCGGACACGGCGTCGGGAGTGCCGGACACGGCGCTTAGACGGAGGCGGCGGTCCAGACGACGTAGGCTTCGTCGGCGTCCGTCGTCATGGCCTCGATGAAGCGTTCGTTGTCGAAGCCGGGCAGCGTCTGGAGGCGTTCGATCAGCGCGTCGGCGGCTGGGTCGCCGCTGGGCACGGCGGTACCGGTGCCGTCACTGCCTGCCAGCATCAGGAAGACGTCCTCCGACCAAGGGCCCTCAGGGATCACCCTGATGACGACCGACTTGAGCTCCTCCCAGGTCACCGACTCGACACTGCCGTCGGCGAGCGTCCGGCGGACGCCGGTGTCGTCGACGGTGACGGCGCGAGATTGTGCGTACCGCGAATCCTGGGACAACGGGTCTCCTTTGCGTGTGATGCGTCATCACCGTAACTCCACTCACACGCGATCGAGCCCAGGGGTCAGCTATGTCCGTTCGCCGCCGTGTCCAGCCTGCGCAACGCGGCCCGGACCACCTCGGCGTCGTGCGTCGGCCAGAACGGCGGTAGCGATGCGCGCAGAAAACCGCCGTAGCGCGCCTTCGCCAGCCGCGAGTCGAGCACCGCGACGACGCCCTTGTCGTCCATGGTCCGGTGCAGCCTGCCGACGCCCTGGGCGAGCAGCAGGGCGGCGTGGGTCGCGGCGACCGTCATGAAGCCGTTGCCGCCCCTGGCCTCGATCGCGCGCTGCCGCGCGGACTGCACCGGGTCGTCCGGACGCGGAAACGGGATTCGATCCACGACGACCAGCTGCAACGACGGCCCGGGCACGTCGACGCCTTGCCACAGCGACAACGTGCCGAACAAGCAGGTCCGCTCGTCTTCGGCGAAGCGGCGCACCAGCAGCCCTGTCGAGTCGTCGCCCTGGCACAGGATCGGGTGCTCGACCCGCTCCCGCAGCGCCTCGGTCGCCTGCTTGGCGGCGCGCATCGATGAGAACAACCCCAGCGTGCGACCACCCGCTGCCGTGATCAGTTCGGCCAGCTCGGTGAGCAGCGATTCGGTCAGCCCATCTCGGCCAGGTGGGGGCAGGTGCCGCGCGAGGTACAGGATCCCGTTGCGCGTGTGATCGAACGGCGAGCCGACGTCGAGCCCGGTCCACGTCGGCCCGCTGTCGTCCGACGGCGGGGCTTTCTCCGTGGCGGTGCCGTTGCGAGCGGCACCGTCGGTGGGGGAGGAAGCCGCGGCGCTCTCGGTTGTCGCCGCCGAGCCGTCACCTGCCACTGCGGAGCCGTCACCGCTGGCCGCCGAGCCGTCACCTGCTGCCGCTGAGGGTGGGAGGCCCCACTGGCGCGCCAGCGTGTCGAACGAACCGCCGAGCGCCAGCGTCGCGGACGTCAGCACCGTTGTGCGGCTTTCGAACAACGTCTCCCGCAGCAGTCCGGACACCGACAGTGGCGCGACGTGCAGTGACGGCGGGCGCGAACTCTCTGGGTTCGACGTCAGCCATACGACGTCCCTGCGCTGTGCCAGCTCCGGCTCGAACGCCGTCAGCAGCCGCACCGCGGTGTCGTGGACCTCGTCGAGCAGCGCGCGGGCGAGTTTTCGGCTGGTGGCGTCGTCGGCGTCCTCCTTGCGCTCCGGGCCGAGCCCAGTGATGCAGCCGTGGGCCGCGTCGCGCACCGCAGTCAGTGCCCCGCCGAGCGAACCGGGCAGAGCGTCCAGCCGCCCGGCTGGCGCGTCGTCGAGCACCAGCGCGAGCCCATCGGAGGCCTCCATGAGCCGGTCGGCGACCTCGGCGTCGATGAGCTTGCCGCAGCGCCTGGCCGCCGTGGCCACCATCGAGCTGGTCAGCTCGGCCGTAGCTGCCGACGTCACCCTGTCGACCAGGTCGTGCGCCTCGTCGATGACGACAAGGTCGTGCTCGGGCATGATGTGGCGTCCTTGCATCGCGTCGATCGCGAGCAACGCGTGGTTGGTGACGACCACGTCCGCCTTGCCCGCTTCGGCGCGGGCGTGCTCGGCGAAGCAGTCGGACGCCACCGGGCAGCGGGCGGCGCCGAGGCATTCCTTCGCCGTCACCGACACCTGCCGCCACGCCAGTTCGGTCACGCCGGGCACCAGGTCATCGCGGTCGCCGGTGACGGTCTCGCCCGCCCACTCGTGCAGCCGCGCGACCTCCTTGCCGAGCCGGGACACCGCGAACTGGTCGAACAGCGCGTCGTCCGGGTCGTCTGGCGCGCCGGTGTCGAGCCGGTGCAGGCACAGGTAGTTGCGCCTGCCCTTGAGGATGGCGAACCGTGGCTCCCGCCCGAGTTCGGACTTCAACGCCTTCGCCAGCCGGGGCAGGTCGCGGTCAACCAGCTGGCGCTGCAGCGCGATGGTCGCCGTCGAGACCACGACGGTCGCGTCACGGTCGACGGCGTGCCGGATCGCGGGCACCAGGTACGCCAGCGATTTCCCGGTGCCGGTGCCCGCCTGCACCGCAAGGTGTTCCCCGGTGCGGATCGCGGTGTCCACGGCGTCTGCCATCCGCACCTGGCCTTCGCGCTCGGTGCCGCCCACGGCTTCGACGGCGGTGTGGAGCAACTCGCGCACGGATGGCAGGCGGGTCCGTGCGGATTCGGGCGCGGGGGAGAGGGCAGCCATGGCACAAGACGGTACCGCCGCGCCGCCCGCTTCGGGACGGCACACGAGTGGGTGGCGTGGCCGACGAGGCATCAGACCGGGAATTGACCCTGCCGATGTTCCACTCGCGAGCTCGCACACGGCAGAAGGGAGCCCGTCATGGCACGTCGCGTGCGGCGGGCCGTCACGGTCGCCATCGCGGGCGGCCTCACGGCGGCACTCGCCACAGCAACACCCGTCGCGGCAAGCGCGGCGGCGGCCGAACCCCCGGCGCAACCCAGAGCCATCGGCAGCGGGTTCCTCGGCGCGGTCGCCGTCACCGTGGATGGCGAGCCGCTGCCGGTGGGGCCGATTGGTGCCTGCGATGTCGCGGGGGAGCAGCACAACGAGACCGGCCTGTTCCCGGTCGACGACGTGGCGGACTTCTGGGGCGGCACGTCCGACTGCACCCGCGACGAGCAGGGCAACGCACACGTCGACGTCGACGGCCGGTACTTCTCGACAAGCATCCTGCGCCGGTGGGGCGGACCGAGGATCAGGGTGTCGTCGTTCGCCGCCCGCTGCGACACCACCACCAAGGGCAGCAACACCGTGATGGAGCTAGGCGGGGTGTACGGCTTGGACCTGCCGGAGAACGTCTCGTCGAACCACACCGTCACGATTCCCGGGCCCGCCGAGGACGACCCTCCGCTGGCCAAAGTGGTCATCAATGAGCTGATCGCGCCGCAGCCGCCGGACGGCAGCCTGCGGGTGAACGCCATCCGGATCGAGCTGTTCCCCGAGGGCGGCCCGGCGAGCGGCGAGATCCTGGTTGGTTCGGCGGCCTGCGACCCGTACGGCGGCTCAGCCGACTCTGGGGCTGCCGACTAGCTCGACGCCCGCCAACCGGAGCTGTTCCAGCGCTTCGTTCACGGTGTCCTGCGACACGCCAGCGGTGAGGTCGAGCAGCGTGCGCACCCGGAAGCCCTCCTTCGCGGCGTCCAGCGACGTCGCGCGCACGCAGTGGTCGGTCGCGATGCCGACGACGTCCACCTGGTCGACGTCGCGGGACCGCAGCCAGGCCGCGAGCGGGTTGCCTTCCGGAGACTCGCCCTCGAAGCCGGAGTAGCCGTCGCTGTATTGGCCCTTGGAGAACACGTCGCGGATCGGTCCGACGTCGAGCGCCGGGTGGAACGACGCGCCGGGTGTGCCGGCGCGGCAGTGCGGCGGCCAGGACCGCACGAAGTCCGGGTTGTCGCTGAAGTGCGCGCCGGGGTCGATGTGGTAGTCGCGGGTGGCGACGATGTGGTCGTAGGCGGCGTCATCGGCGAGGAACGTCGAGATGTCGCCCGCGAGCATCGCTCCGCCGGGGACGGCGAGCGAGCCGCCCTCGCAGAAGTCGTTCTGTACGTCGACGATGATCAGTGCGTTCGCCATGCCTACCTCCTGCTACCGGAACACGGTGGGGATCGCCGGATCGCCGTGGGAGAGTTTCAGCCCCGCCCACGGCAGGCTCACCAGCGCGTGCCGGAGGCGTTGCCTGCTGTCTTCCAGGGTAGGCGGATTATCGACGACCTCACCACCTCTCACCAGCGGAATCGGCAGCTCGCGGTCGTGCTCGCCCAGCTCAGGGGGTGACGCCGCCTGGTAGACGACTTCCTCGATCGCCGTTCCGGTCGGTTTGTGCCTGCGCAGCGCGGACTTCCTGCCGCCGCGCGATTCCTTGCTCTCGCTGCGCTTGGCCACCGGTTTGCCGTCGACCTCGACCAGCTTGTAAACCATGTTCGCGGTCGGTGCGCCCGATCCGGTGACGACGGCGGTGCCGACCCCGTAGGCGTCAACCGGTTCCGCGCGCAGCGCCGCGATGGCGTGTTCGTCGAGGTCGCCGGAGACGACGATGCGGGTGTCGCGGGCGCCGAGCCGGTCGAGTTGCTGGCGGGCTTGGCGTGCCAGCACGCCGACGTCGCCGGAGTCGATGCGGACCGCGCCCAGTTCGGTACCAGCGACGCGTACCGCGGTGTCGATGCCCGCTGTGATGTCGTAGGTGTCGACAAGCAAGGTGGTGTCGGTGCCCAGTTTCTCGATCTGCGCCGCGAATGCCGCTTCCTCGGTGTCGTGCAGGAGCATGAAGGCGTGCGCGACGGTGCCGCGTGTTGAGATGCCGTAGCGGCGGCCAGCCTCCAGATTGGACGTCGTGGCGAACCCGCCGATGTAGGCGGCGCGGGCGGCGGCGACGGCGGCGTACTCGTGGGTGCGGCGGCCGCCCATCTCGATGATCGGCCGGGTACCCGCCGCCGATGCCATCCGTGCCGCCGCTGAGGCGATCGCGCAGTCGTGGTTGAGGATCGAGAGCGCGAGCGTCTCCATCACGACGGCCTCCGCGAAGCTGGCTCGCACGGTCAGCACCGGCGAGCCGGGAAAGTACAGTTCGCCCTCCGGGTAGCCGTCGATGTCGCCGGAGAACGTGTAGCTCGCCAGCCAGTCGAGGGTGTCGTCACCCACCACATTGGTCGCGGCGAGCTGGTCGATCTCTGCGTCGGTGAAGCGGAAGTCCACCAGTGCCTCAAGCAGCCGCGCCGCGCCCGCGACGACGCCGTATCTGCGGCCGTCGGGCAGCCTGCGCGCGAAGACCTCGAACACGCAGTCCCGCTCGGCGCTGCCGTCCGCGAGCGCGCTGGCGAGCATGGTCAGCTCATAGTGGTCGGTCAGCAGTGCTGTGCTCGGTGATTGCTGCTGTGGCGCTGTCATGGCCTCAGCCTATGAGCGAGTGGGGTGACGGGGCAGCGCACGCCCACACCTGGTCATTGCACGAAGGGCGTGTCGTGCCACCATAGAACTATGTCCATGCCAGCAGCGGACGAGCAGACGCAGGTTGAGCCCGCGTCCGACGAACTCGGCGCGGCTGACCGGCCCTGGCAGACCGTCGTCTGGAACGACCCGGTCAACCTGATGTCGTACGTGACGTACGTGTTCCAGAAGCTGTTCGGCTACAGCCATGACCATGCGACCAAGCTCATGCTCGACGTGCATCACAAGGGGAAAGCGATCGTGTCGTCCGGTTCCAAGGAGAAGGTCGAGGGAGACGTCGCCCGGCTGCACGCGGCCGGGCTGTGGGCGACGATGCAGCAGGCGTCGTGAAGCCATGGCGGCGTAAGGGCGCCAGGATGGTCGCCTCGTTCGAACAGCAGGAAGCGGCGATACTGCGCGGTCTTGTCAGCCAGTTGGAGGACATGCTCAGGGCCCGCGCCGACGAGGCGCCCGAGGATGAGCTGAGCGAGCTGACCGGCATCAAGGCAGGCCCGTCGACCGCGCCGGACGACCCGGTGCTCGCGCGGCTGCTGCCCGATTTCCACCGTCTTGATCCCGACCAACCGACGCAGGAGGACATGGACTCCGCCGCGGCGCTGCGCTCGCTGCACGAGCCGGAGTTGCTCGACGTGAAGCTCGGTGCCACGGGGGTGGTCATGGAGACCCTGGGGCCCGGCGGTGGCGAGGTGCGGCTCTCGCTGGAGCAGGCGGACTCGTGGCTGTCCGCGATCAACGATGTCCGGCTCGCGCTCGGCACCGCGCTCGACGTCACCGAGGACATGCCCGACCAGCTACCGGACGACGACCCGCGCGCGGCGCACATCGGCGTCTACCACTGGCTGACGTACCTGCAGGAGAGCTTGGTGCAGGCGATGTCGGGATGAGCACGCCCGGTCCACGCAACGCGATCACCGACGTCGACGGCGTGTCGGTTGGCCACCAGCACCGGATCGGTGACGGCTGGGCGACCGGAACCACCGTCGTGCTGGCAGCTGGCGGCGCGGTCGGCGGTGTCGACGCACGCGGGGGCGCACCGGGCACCCGCGAGACTGACCTGCTCGCGCCGGAGAACATGGTGCAGCGGGCGCACGCGGTGTGCCTGTCCGGTGGCAGCGCCTACGGTCTCGCGGCGGCGGACGGTGTGATGCGGTGGCTGTCCGAACAGGACAGTGGTTTTCCCGTTGGGGTTGAGCCGCACGAGGTGGTGCCGATCGTGCCCGGTGCGGTGATTTTCGACCTGCCGCGGTCCGAGTGGGGCAACCGGCCTGACGCCGGATTCGGCTATGCGGCGTGCGAGGTGGCGAGCGTTGCGGTGACGCAGGGCTGTGTCGGCGCTGGCGCTGGCGCGAAGGTGGGCTCGCTCAAGGGCGGGCTCGGCACCGCGAGTGTGACGGTCGGCGAGCACACTGTTGGCGCGCTGGCGGTCGTTAACGCGCACGGCGAGGCGGTGGACGTGAGCACTGGACGTCCGTGGACGGCGGATCACGAGCTGGCGGGCGAGTTCGGGGTGCGGTGGCCGGACCGGCCAGGTGATGTCGGGGACGGCGGCGCTGGCCCCGGTGACGCCGCTGGCGGGGCGTCGTTGAATACCACCATCGGCGTGGTCGCGACCGACGCGGCACTGTCCAAAGCGGAGTGTCGGCGGCTGGCGATGAGCGCCCAGGATGGCCTCGCGCGGGCGGTGCGGCCCGCGCATTCGATGTTCGACGGCGACACGGTCTTCGCGCTGGCTACCGGCGCGCGGGAACTGCCTGAGGCGAGCGGGCCGTTCGGTGTGCCCCAGCGCGCCGCGGTGCTCGACGGGCTCTGTGCCGCGGCGGCGACGTCGTTCGCGCGGGCGATCGTGCACGGCGTGCTCGCGGCGAGCAGCGTGGGATCGCTGCGTGCGTACGGCGATGTCTGGCCGGAAGCGCGACGTGCGACGCCGTGATTCCGGTGTGACGCGGGCATGGGCGGTGCTGCTGCACGATGATGACATCAACACCGTTGAAGGCGTCTGCTACGTGCTGTACGAGGTATTCGGCATCCCGGTGGAGAACGGTGCGCATGCCGCGGCTGAGGTGTCGAGCACCGGCTCAGCCGTGCTCGGTCAGTACGAGAGTCAGGAGCAGGCGGAGTCGTTCGTTGCGCAGCTGCAGCTGTACGGCTTGTGCGCCACGATGAAGTGGGTGTGACGTGGAGGGCTACATCGAGGCGATCTCGCTGGACGACGGTGCGATACGCCTGACGTTGTCGCCCGACGTTGCCGGGACCGTGCGCACCAGCGTGGGGCAGTTCATCGAGGCACTGGAAACCGGACGCAGACCAGGCGTGTTGCGCAGGCGGCTGAGCAACTGGCGGCTGTTCGCCCACGCCTATCCCCGGCCGAAACCGAGCAGGCAGTTTCGCCAGCGGCACAACGGGTGGATGCGAGAGTCGCTGCACGCGTCGGCGTGCCGCATCAGGGACGCCTGGCCAGACGAGCCGACGTTCGTGCTCGACCGCGCCGCCATCGCTGACTGGTTCGCGGTGTGCGGCCAGGCGCAGACGCTCTACATTCACCGCAGGTCACCGAACCCGCTGCAGGGCTCGTTCGGTCACGGCAAGGCGTTCTGGCTGGCGCAGGTGCAGCAGTACGTCGCGACGGCGGCGTGCGGCCACGACTGGCAGCGGCTGCTGGAGTACGACGACCAGCAGGACTCGCAGGGGGACTGACGGGTCAGCTGCCGTCGGCGTCTGTGCTGTCGTCGCTGTTCTCTTTGCGCTCATGCGCCGCCTTGCGCTGCTCCTCGGCGCGCTCCCGGCAGCGGCGCAGGAACTCCTCGTCGGCGGCGGGATTGGCGGCGATGTGCCGACCGGGTCGGTCGTACTCCGGAAAGCCGGTCGGCCCGCTCACTGGACGTGCGGGCCGGGCGGTGACGGGGCGTCCCGCGATCAGCCACATGATGGAGCCCACCGTGGGAACGAAGATCACGATGACCAGCCACAGCACCTTCGGCAGGTTCCGGCAACCCGACTCGTCGGTCGTGATGACGTTGTAGATGCAGTACAGCCACAGCGCGAGCAGGAACAGGCTGACTGCGCCGAGCCCCAGCACGGGCATTCGCGTACCCCCAGACGAGTGAGACCATTGACGGGGTGAGCATAGCGATTCCCGGGCGGTCGTCCTCGACGGCTCGAAGGTGCGCTCCGGGAAGTCGGAACTCGTGCACCCGTAACGCGGGACTCGCACGCCCGTAACGCGGGACTCGCGGTACCAGACGTCGGGACTCGTCAGGACCAGACGTCGGGACTCGTCAGGCCAGCCCGAATGCCCGGAGTTCGTCGTCGGTGAGCAGCCGGGAGCGGATCAGGAACCGCACGCCTTCCGGAGCCTCCAGTGAGAAGCCGCTGCCACGCCCCGGCACGACGTCGATGGTCAGGTGGGTGTGCTGCCAGTACTCGAACTGCGATGCCGACATCCACACCGGCACCGGGTCGATGCCGTCCACGGTCAGCTCACCGAGGTGGACGTCGGAGTCACCGGTGCGGAACTCGCCCGCCGGGTAGCACATCGGGGCGCTGCCATCGCAGCATCCGCCCGACTGGTGAAACATCAGCGGGCCGTGCGTATCAGCGAGGTTGCGGAGCAGGTCCGCGGCCGCCGGCGTCACGGCAACCCGTTCTGCGGTCATGGGAAGGCGGGCCTTTCTGGCTCGGGAAGGGAAGCCGGGCGCGGCGCGCGCCGTTGCGGCGGGGCATACACGCCACGCCCGGCGGTCAGTGGCGCCAGGCCTAGAAGAAGCCCAGCTTGTTCTCCGAGTAGTTGACCAGCAGGTTCTTCGTCTGCTGGTAGTGGTCGAGCATCATCGAGTGGTTTTCCCGGCCGATGCCGGACTGCTTGTAGCCGCCGAACGCCGCGTGCGCCGGGTAGGCGTGGTAGTTGTTCACCCACACCCGGCCCGCCTGGATGTCGCGGCCCGCTCGGTAGGCGACGTTGCCGTTGCGCGACCACACTCCGGCGCCGAGGCCGTAGAGCGTGTCGTTGGCGGTCTTGATGGCGTCGTTGTAGTCGTCGAACTTCGCTACTGACACCACCGGCCCGAAGATCTCCTCCTGGAAGATCCGCATCTTGTTGTGGCCCTCGAAGATCGTCGGCTGCACGTAGTAGCCGCCGGACAGCTCCCCGCCCAGGTCAGAAGGCTCGCCGCCGGTGACGACGCGCGCGCCCTCCTGCTTGCCGATGTCGATGTAGGACAGGATCTTCTCGTATTGGTCGTTGCTTGCCTGCGCGCCGATCATGGTCTCGGTGTCCAGCGGGTGGCCCTGCTTGACGGCCTTGGTGCGCTCGGTCGCGTCAGCGAGGAACCGGTCGTAGATGCGCGCCTGGATCAGTGCGCGCGACGGGCAGGTGCACACCTCGCCCTGGTTCAGCGCGAACATCGTGAAGCCTTCGAGTGCCTTGTCGTAGTAGGCGTCGTGTGCGCTGGCGACGTCGTCGAAGAAGAGGTTCGGGCTCTTGCCGCCCAGCTCAAGCGTGACCGGGATCAGGCTCTCGCTGGCGTACTGCATGATCAGCCGCCCGGTGGTGGTTTCACCCGTGAAGGCGACCTTGCTGATCCTGCGGTTCGACGCCAGCGGTTTGCCAGCCTCGACGCCGAAACCGTTGACGATGTTCAGCACACCGGGTGGCAGTAGGTCGCTGATCAGCGACATCAGGAGGTGGATCGACGCCGGGGTCTGCTCGGCTGGCTTGAGCACGACGGCGTTGCCCGCCGCCAGGGCGGGGGCCAGCTTCCAGGTCGCCATCAGGATCGGGAAGTTCCACGGGATGATCTGGCCGACGACGCCGAGCGGCTCGTGGAAGTGGTAGGCGACGGTGTCGCCGTCGATCTCGGACACGCCGCCTTCCTGCGCGCGGATGGCGCCGGCGAAGTAGCGGAAGTGGTCGATGGCCAGCGGGATGTCGGCGTTCAGGGTTTCGCGAACCGCCTTGCCGTTCTCCCAGCTCTCGGCCACGGCGAGGGCTTCGAGGTTGGCCTCCATGCGGTCGGCGATGCGGTTGAGGATGGTGGCTCGCTCGGCCACGGACGTCTTCCCCCACGCCGGTGCCGCGCCGTGGGCGGCGTCCAGCGCGCGCTCGACGTCCTCGGCGGTGCCCCGGGCGATCTCGGTGAACGGCTGGCCGGTCACCGGCGTGGGGTTCTCGAAGTGCTGGCCCTTCGCTGGCGGGACGTACTCGCCGCCGATGAAGTGGTCGTACCGGGACTCGTAGGAGACGATGCTGCCCTCTGTGCCGGGCGCTGCGTACGTGGTCATGGGCTGATGCCGTCCTTACTCGCTTCGTTGCGGTGTGATGGCGCGACGCTAGGAGCGGCAACGTTGCAACGACGTTGCAGTGCGGTGATGGCGATCACTACCGTCATATCCGTGGGTGAGCACGCTGTGTCCGCGGAGCTGCTGCACGACCCCGATGCCTACGCCAAGCTGTTGCGGCGGGTGCACGAGGCCGTGCTCTCTGGTGCGCCAGCGCCCCGGCCGCCGCGTTCGGTGATCTCGGCGTCCTGGGACCGCTCGCTCGCGGCCGATGTCGACCCGGACGGCAAGCTCCCGCCGCTGGTCTACGACACCGACGAGTTGGACGACGTCCGGCAGGCGCACCCGCTGGCGGCGGTGTTGCCGCTGCTGCGGCAGAACCTGGTCAGCATCGCTGACGACGCTGAGCACATCATGATCGTCACCGACGCCGATGGCCACATCCTGTGGCGCGAGGGCGCGTCCGGGGTGTGCCACGACGCCGACCGGGTGCTGCTCACCGAAGGCGTGCGGTGGTCAGAGGACGTCATCGGCACCAACGCGATGGGCACCGTGCTCGCGACCGGCGAGCCGGTGCAGGTCTACTCCGCGGAGCACCTGGTGCGGACGTATCACACCTGGACCTGCGCGGCGGCGCCGGTGCGCGACCCGGAGACCGGCGCGCTGCTGGGTGCCATCGACGTCAGCGGCCCGCTGCGCACGGTGCATCCGGCGATGCTCGCGCTGGTGTCCGCGTCGGCCAGCCTCGCGGAAGGCCAGCTCAAGGCCCAGCTGGCGGTGCGCGACGAGCGGGTGCGCCGCAGCCACATGCCGCACCTGCACGCGTTGCGGGGCGAGCCGGGCGCGTTGCTGTCGGCGTCCGGCAAGGTGCTGGCGACGGAATCCTGCGGGGCGTTGCCGGAGGCGGTGCCGATCACCGGCTCGGACGTGGCGCTGCCGGACGGCAGGGTTGGCATGCTGGAGCCACTGCCGGAGGGCTACCTGCTCCGGCTCGGGCGGACGTCGAGTACTGGGGTGGGCACAGGTGCGAGTCACACTCCGCCCCGCAGGCTCGGTCTCACCTTCCTGAGTGACAGCGCGCCGGTCGTCACCGTCGACGACCGCGAGATTCCGATCACACTGCGGCACGCGGAGATCCTGACTGTGCTGGCGATGCACTCGCACGGCATGACCGCCGACCGGCTGGCGCTGGAGCTGTACGGCGACGACGGCAACCCGGTCACCGTGCGCGCGGAGATCCACCGGCTGCGCTCGCAGCTCGGTGCGGATGTGGTGCGGACAAAGCCGTATCGGCTCGCCGCCGATATCGACGCCGACTTCCTGCGGGTCAGTGCGGCGCTGCGGGACGGCGACGTGGACGCGGTGGTCGAGGCGTTCGACGGCCCGCTGCTCGCCGACTCCGAGGCGCCAGCGGTGCGCGACGAGCGGGAGTCGCTGATCGCGCTGGTGCGCCGCGCGGTGCTGGACAGCGGCGACGCCGGGGCGCTGTGGCGCTTCTGGGAGACGTCGTGTGGCGCCGACGATGCCGAGGTCGTCGAGCGGTTGTGCGGCCTGCTTCCCAGGACCGACCCGCGCCGGCGGATCGTGGCCGCCCACCACGCCCGCCTCGCCGCGATGTCGTAGGCGGCGCGCGAGTCGCACCCTAATTCGCGCGAGTCGCACCTTATCCCGCGCGAGTCGCACCTTATCCCGCGCGAGTCGCACCCTTCCGAAGCGTGGCCGACCCGCTTTGCAGGATTATAGCTGCTTCGCCGGGCATATTGCGCGATTCGCGCCGGATTCGTCATCGTTTGTCCGATTCTCGTGACCATTTGCCTGGCGAAGCCGAGTGGAAACCGCGAGTTCCGGGTCCCCGGGACCAAGGTGCAACTCGCGGCGATCACGGTGCGACTCGCGCGGGATACGGTGCGACTCGCGAAGCGGTCGATGTGACGTGGGACGTCTCACGGTACGGACACCCGTGGGGATTTGGTGTCCACCCTTTAGGATGGGAGCGTGCTTCAGATCCGCCGCGACCTCGTTGACGCGATCGTCGCGCACGCCAGGAAAGACCATCCTGACGAGGCGTGCGGGGTGATCGCCGGACCAGAGGGTTCCGACCGCCCCGAGCGTTTCATACCCATGCTCAACGCGGCGCGTTCGCCGACGTTCTACGAGTTTGACTCGCTCGACCTGCTGAAGTTGTACCGGGAGATGGACGCCAACGACGAGGTTCCCGTCGTCATCTACCACTCCCACACCGCGACCGAAGCGTACCCGTCGCGGACCGACATCTCCTACGCCTCCGAGCCGGACGCGCACTACGTGCTGGTGTCGACGCGGGACCCGGAGACGCATGAGTTCCGGTCGTATCGCATCGTCGACGGCGTCGTGACCGAGGAAGACGTCGAGATCGTCGACGCGGCGAGCCCGGAAGCGAGCCCCACTGAGTCGTACATGTTCGCCAACACCGGCAGTGACGACAAGCCCGACTCCTGACGTGCGGGAATAGACCCACCCTTTGTAGCGTCAGTTGATTGCGTCAACCCATTTAGCGGAGGTAACCCACATGGCCGTGACCGTGTCCATCCCGACCATCCTGCGGACCCACACCGGCGGCGAGAAGGCCGTCGAGGCGAAGGGCAATACCGTGGCCGAGATCATCGACGACGTCGAGTCGCGGCACAGCGGGCTGAAGGCACGCCTGGTCAAGGAGGACAAGCTGCACCGCTTCGTCAACGTCTACGTCAACGACGAGGACGTGCGGTTCTCCGGCGGCCTTGACGCCGAGGTGTCCGACGGCGACACCGTGACGATCCTGCCCGCTGTCGCGGGTGGCATGCGCTAACCACCGTGAGCAGGTATTCGTCGCTGCTCGACGCGCTCGGCGGCACCCCACTCGTCGGTCTTCCCCGGCTCTCGCCCGCACCGAATGTTCGGCTGTGGGCGAAGCTGGAGGACCGTAACCCGACCGGCTCGATCAAGGACCGCCCCGCGCTGGCCATGATCGAGGCGGCCGAGGCTGACGGCACGCTGACGCACGGTTGCACCATCTTGGAGCCGACGTCGGGCAACACCGGCATCTCGCTGGCCATGGCCGCCAAGGTCAAGGGGTACGGCCTGGTGTGCGTGATGCCGGAGAACACCTCGGAGGAGCGCAAGCAACTGCTGCAGGCCTACGGCGCGCGGATCGTGTACTCGCCAGCCGCCGGTGGTTCCAACGAGGCCGTGCGCAGGGCGAAAGAGCTCGCCGAGGCCAATCCGGACTGGGTGCTGCTCTACCAGTACGGCAACCCGGCCAACGCCGACGCGCACTACAGCGGCACCGGTCCGGAGCTCCTCAAGGACCTGCCCGAGATCACCCACTTCGTCGCGGGCCTCGGCACCACCGGCACGCTGGTTGGTGTCGGCCGGTACCTGCGCGAGCACAAGCCGGACGTGCAGATTGTCGCCGCTGAGCCGCGTTACGGCGAGCTGGTCTACGGGTTGCGCAACCTGGACGAGGGTTTCGTGCCCGAACTTTACGACGAGGACGTGCTCACCGGGCGGTTCTCCGTCGGTGCCTACGATGCGCTGCGCAGGACCCGCGAACTACTCGAAGTGGAAGGCATCTTCGCCGGCATCTCCACTGGTGCGGTGCTGCATGGCGCGTTGACCGTCGGCGAGAAGGCGGCGAAGAAGGGCGAGTCGGCCGACATCGCGTTCGTCGTCGCCGACGCTGGCTGGAAGTACCTCTCCACCGGCGCCTACGCCGGTTCGGTCGACGAGGCGGCGGAACGCCTCGACGGCCAGCTCTGGGCCTGAGCCGCCCTGATTGTTTGGCTGGCGACATAAACCCGGACGGGAACCGGCGCACTGCCGGATAATGGCGCCTGATGGCACGACGTGAACGAATCGGTTTGGTGCTTGGTGGGGGAGGTGCGCGCGGGGCATACGAGGTGGGCGTGCTGTCCGTGCTCGGCCCCGAGCTGGAACGGCTTGGCCAGCGGCCGTCGGTGTTCGTCGGCAACAGCGTCGGCGCGCTGAACGCCGCGTTTCTCGCCGCCAACCGCCATCGGGCGGCCGCCGACGTCGCCGAGGCGGGCATGGCGACCTGGCGGGAGATCTCGCTGGAACGCATCGTTCGGCCGGTCAGCCGTCAAGTACCGCTCGGGATGTTCCAGTACCTCGGCGAGGTGCTGGCCGTGCCTGGCGTCCAATTGTCCAGTCTGCTCGATCCGGAACCACTCGGCCGCGCGCTGCCGGAGTGGGTGAATCTCGACGGCGTGCACCGCAACGTCGCCCAGCACGTCACCGATGCGCTCGCGATCGTCGCGACACCGGCTCGCTCCGGCCGCGCCGTGGTGTTCGTCGAGAGTGACACCGCCCGGGTCAAGCACCGCTCGCACCTGATCGACTACGTTCCCACGCGCATCGAGTTCGACCAGTTGCGGGCGTCGGCGGCGATACCGCTGTTGTTCCCGCCGGTATGGGTCGGCACACCGCACCACGCGCGTGGTTGGTACGTCGACGGCGGAACTCGGCTCAACACCCCGATCAAGCCCGCGCTCGACCTCGGCGTCGACCGCCTCGTCGTGATCGGGACGGAGTCCGTCCGCACCCCGGAGGACCCCCTGCGCTGCGATGACGAATCGGAGCCGGACATCTTCAACGGGGTGATCCATCTCCTCGCTGGCGCCCTCGGTGACCCGCTCGCCGAGGACATCGTGCGGCTCGGCAATGTCAATCTGTTCTTCGCGGATACCGACACCGCGCCCGCGGCCAACCGCTACCGGCGAATCCGCGGCAAGGCGCCGTACCGGCAGGTGCCGTACATCTTCATCGCGCCCCGGCATCGCGGTGCGATCAGCGAGCTCGGCAGGGACGTCTTCCGCTCGCGGTACGGCGGGTGGCGCGGGCTGCGCTCGCCGACGACGCGCCTGCTCGGGCAGCTGCTCGGCGGTGACACTCCGGCTCGCGCTGAATTGCTCAGCTACCTGTACTTCGACCCTGAGTTTCATCAGGAGTTGATCACGATGGGGCAAGAGGATGCCCGCCGATGGTTCGCGGAGCGGCCCGACCCGGACGACCCATGGCAGGTTGAGCCGTTGGCCGAGCTGACGAATCCGCGGGCGTCGCCCGGATGTGATCCCGACGAGGGCACCGGCTGACCGGCACCCCGCGGCCGATGCGCGCGAGAATCCGTAGCCTGGGGGTATGAACGCGACCCCGACGCAGGTCAGGCGGACCGACCCCGCCAAGCGGGTCCTGCCGCCGCGGCCGTTCGTTGCCGTGCTGTTCGCGGCCTCGTTCACGATGCTGCTCTACGTCATCGAGGTCGTCGATCGCATTCTGCCCACCAACCTGCAGCAAGAAGGCATCCAGGCGCGCACGCTGTCCGGGCTGGACGGCGTGCTGTGGGCGCCGATGCTGCATGGCCCTTGGGGGCACGTGGTGGCCAACACCGTCCCGGTGGCGCTGTTCGGATTTCTGGTGATGTCCGGCGGCATCGGCCAGTGGATCGCGGTGACCGCGACGGTCTGGCTGTTCAGCGGACTGGGCGTATGGCTGGTCGGCCCATCGGACGCCGTCACCATCGGCGCGTCCGGCCTCGCCTTCGGTTGGCTGGCGTTCCTGCTGGTCAGAGGCATTTTCAACCGGTCGGTAGGGCAGTTGGTGCTTGCCGCCGTGCTGTTCTTCGTCTACGGCGGGATGTTCTGGGGGGTGTTGCCCACCGTTGCGGGCAACGTCTCCTGGCAGGGACACCTGTTCGGCGCGGTGGCCGGGGTACTCGCCGCGTGGCTGGTCGCCCGCGCGGACCGCCCCACCAGGCCGCCCGCACGTCCGGCTGGCGCCACGCTGCCGGGTAATCTCGGCGCGTGAGCGCTTCCCCTGCCCCCCTTGCCACCAGCACCGACGCGCCGATCGGCATCTTCGACTCCGGCGTCGGCGGCCTGACCGTGGCGCGGGCGATCCTCGACCAGTTGCCCGCCGAGCGCGTGCGCTACCTCGGCGACACCGCCCACACCCCCTACGGCCCGTTGCCGATCGCGCGGGTGCGGGAGCTGGCCCTCGCCGCGATGGACAGCATGGTGGCGGGCGGCGTGAAGGCGCTGGTCATCGCGTGTAACACCGCATCAGCCGCGTGCCTGCGGGATGCGCGAGAACGCTACGACGTCCCGGTAGTGGAGGTCGTGCTGCCCGCGGTGCGCAGGGCGGTCGCCGCGACCCACACTGGCAGGGTCGGGGTCATCGGTACCGAGGGCACCATCCGCTCCCGCGCCTACGATGACGCCTTTCATGCCGCGAACCACATCAGCGTGACCAGCGTTGCCTGCCCCAGGTTCGTCGACTTCGTCGAGCGCGGCACCACCTCCGGCCGTCAGGTGCTCGGGCTCGCGCAGGGCTATCTTGAGCCGCTGCTCGCGGCCGAGGTCGACACGCTGGTACTCGGCTGCACGCACTACCCGCTGCTCACCGGGGTGCTGCAGATCGTCATGGGACAGGACGTCACCCTCGTGTCCAGCGCCGAGGAGACCGCGAAGGACGTCGTTCGGGTGCTCACCGAGGCCGACCTGCTCGCGGAGCCGTCCGGCGAGCAGCCGAAGCACGAGTTCCTCGCCACCGGCGAGCCGGAGCGGTTCAACAAACTCGCCAGACGTTTCCTCGGGGCGCCACCGGGGTTCGAGCTCACCATGGCGTGACCACACCACGTCACATGGATACTCGCAGCAGAGTGAAACCCATCGCGACGTGTTGGCGGTCATTCGCGGATCGGCGTTCGCATGGCAGGGTAGGCACGTGCGTTTGACCATTCTCGGGTGCGCGGGCAGCGTGCCTGGACCGAACACCAACGCCTCCGGCTACCTGCTCGAGGCGGATGGCTTCGTGCTCGGGCTCGAACTCGGCAACGGCACGTTGTCGCAGCTCCAGTCGTATCGCAGCCCGTTTGACCTCGATGCGCTGGTCTTCTCGCACTTGCACCCCGACCACTGCGCTGACTTCGGCGCGCTGACGGTCATCCGGCGTTACCACCCGCACTGGCCGGACGGCAGGCCGGTGCGGCTGCCGGTCTACGGGCCGGCGGACACCGAGCAGCGGCTGGTCAACCTGTACGCGCCGAACGAACCGGAGCGTGCCGAGACCGACCTCGGTGACGTCTACCAGTTCCACCCGCTGCCGCTCGAACCGTTCGCGATTGGTCCGTTCGAGGTCACCGCGTACGAGGTGCTGCACCCGACGCCCGCGTATGGGCTGCGTATCAGCCACGGCGGCACCACGCTCGCTTACACCGGCGACACCGGAGTGTGCCCCGCGCTGGACGAGTTGGCGCGCGACGTCGACGTGCTGCTCAGCGAGGCGTCCTGGACCGACGCCGACGACCGGCCGCTCGGTGTTCACCTGTCCGGGGTGGAGGCGGGCCAGCTCGCGCACCGGACCGGCGCACGGCGGCTGCTGCTCACCCATGTCGCGCCGTGGACCGACCGCGCCAAGATCTACGCCGAGGCGCGGACGACGTTCGATGGCCCGCTTGAGCTGGTCGAACAGGGCGCCACCTACGACATCTGAGCCGGGCAACACCCACCCACCCCGCATGGCGCGATTGTCCGGCTCGTAGGCTGACTCATCGTGGTGAGAGCAGATGGCAGAGAAGACGACGCACTCCGCGATGTGAGGATCACCCGGGGCTTCCAGAAGTGGCCCGCGGGGTCCGTGCTGATCGAGTTCGGCAACACCAGGGTGTTGTGCGCGGCGAGCGTGTCCGAGGGCGTGCCGCGCTGGCGCACCGGCTCCGGGCTTGGTTGGGTGACCGCCGAGTACGCGATGCTGCCGTCGAGCACCAACACGCGCAGCGCCCGCGAGTCCGTGAAAGGCAAGATCGGCGGGCGCACGCACGAGATCTCCCGGCTGATCGGCAGGTCGCTGCGGGCGTGCATCGACCTCGCCGCGCTGGGCGAGAACACGATCGTCATCGACTGCGACGTCATCCAGGCCGATGGCGGCACTCGCACGGCCGCCATTACCGGCGGCTACGTGGCGCTCGCGGATGCGATCAACTGGCTGGCGGCAGCCGGTCGGCTCGCTGATCCGCAGCCACTGGCCAGCGGGGTGTCCGCGATCAGTGTCGGCGTCGTCGATGGCAGGGTGCGGCTCGACCTGCCTTACGAGGAAGACGCCCGCGCCGAGGTCGACATGAACGTCGTCGCTACCGACTCCGGCACATTGATCGAGGTGCAGGGCACCGCGGAGGGCGCGACGTTCACCCGCTCCACGATGGACACCATGCTCGACATGGCGCTGGCTGGGTGCGCCGAGCTGAGCACCAAGCAGGCCGAGGTGCTGAAGCAGCCCTACCCGGGCGAGTTGCCCGAACCGGAGCCGCAGCCGCAGAAGAACGAGAAGAAGGACAAGAACGAGAAGAAGTCGAAGGCGAGCAAGTGACGAGGCTGCTGCTGGCCACGCGCAACAGCAAGAAACTCGACGAGCTGCGCCGCATTCTCGCTGCCGAGGGTGTCGCGGAGCTTGAGGTCATCGGTCTCGGCGACGTCGAGCCGTTCGCCGAGGCGCCGGAGACGGAGCCGACCTTCGAGGGCAACGCGCTGGCCAAGGCACGCGATGCCGTCGCGGCTACCGGGTTGGCCGCCGTCGCGGACGACTCCGGGTTGACGGTGGCCGCACTGAACGACATGCCCGGCGTGCTCTCGGCGCGCTGGGCGGGGAGGCACGGCGACGACGATGCCAACCTGCGGCTGGTGCTCGATCAGCTCACCGACGTTCCCGATGACCGCAGGGGGGCCGCGTTCGTGTGCGCGGCGGCGCTGGTGACACCGGACGGCTCGGAAACCGTTGTCCGGGGCCGCTGGCCTGGCACGCTCACCCGTGAGCCCCGCGGGGAGAACGGCTTCGGGTACGACCCGATCTTCGTGCCGGAGGGGGAGCGGCGCACTTCCGCCGAACTGAACTCCGCCGAGAAGGACGAGCACTCGCACCGGGGTAGAGCGTTGCGCGCGCTGCTGCCGCACCTGCGCGCCCTCGCCGAAGGCTGACGACGCGCGTCCCGACGCGCATTGGCCTGCACGCCCAGCGTCATTCCGCGTCTGATCTACCTGGTCTGGTTGACGCTCGGCGGGTGGAGGCGCGCGTGGCGCCCGCGCGCACGGTGGGGTGTCGCGGCGCGCGGGCGATAGCTCACGCGATCTTGAGATCCTTGATGAGTTTCGCGACGTGTCCGGTTGCCTTGACGTTGTAGCGGGCCTCGGCGAGCGTGCCATCCGGGTCGACCACGAAGGTCGAGCGGATCACGCCCTGCACCACCTTGCCGTAGTTCTTCTTCTCCCCGAAGGCGCCCCACTCGGTGAGCACCTGCTTCTCGGGATCGGACAGCAGCGTGATGCGCAGCTTTTCGTCCTCGACGAACCGCGCCAGCTTCTCCGGTGAGTCGGGGGAGATGCCAAGCACCTCGTAGCCCGCGTCGCCCAGGAGAGCCAGGTTATCGGTGAAGTCGCACGCCTGCTTGGTGCAGCCGGGCGTGGCGGCTTTGGGGTAGAAGTAGACGATGACCGACGTGCCCCGGAAGTCGGACAGGGTTACCTGCGTGCCATCACTGCTGGTCAGCGAGAAATCGGGGGCGGGGTCGCCAACCTGAAGTCGAGTTTGTTCAGTCACGCGAGCGAGATTACCGGCTACCCCTGACCGACGTAGGTCACCGTCGCCGAGGCGTCGGGCTTGGGGCGGATCCGCAGCCGGACGGCATCGGCGTCTCGGTCGGCGGCGTAGGCCAACGTCATGCGGGTCTTACGGGCCACAGGAACTTCGGCGTCGATGTCAACGATGCCGTTGTAGCCCTGGGTGGTGTCTATCAGCTCGGGGCTCTGGTCGCCGCCGATCCACGTCGTGATCGACAAGTCGGAGAGGTGGTACGGCCACTCGGTGCCGTTCTGGATGACGATCTCGAACGCGACCGCGCGCGGCGAGTCGGGATAGGCCGTGTCGCTCGGGGTGAACGACTTCGGCCGTGACACCGTGACTGACAGGCCGTTCAGGAAGGTGAACCGGTCGCCGAATGCCTGCTCGCCGGTCCCTGGCGCGGGTCCGTCGGACGACGGGCTGGCTGATGTGGAGTCCTCCGCCGCATCCCCCTCCGCGGACTCACACGCGGTAGCTCCGGCGACGACGCCTGCGAGCAACGCGCACGCGATCGCAACCCTCACGGGTCTGCGCACAGGGGTCACTCCTTCTCGTGAGCGGTGACTGTTACGGACGTAACAGGACTTTGCGGTCACCAGTACAAAAACCGGCTAGTCACAACTCTGGACGTTATAGCTCGCAGTGGCGAGTCGGGAAGCCGCGTTGAGTCGGACCTGGTGTACGCCCGTGGCCATCCCGTAATCCGATCGTCGTTGTCGGTGACGGCGCTCACGAAATCGAGTGGAATTCCTAGGACGAAGATGTGAAAGGCCGTCATGCCGGCCGTTGCGACTCAGGTCGCCAAGGCGAAGAAAAGAACGAAGAGACCGATCGTGAAGATCCAGCCGACGATGGCCCAGCCGAATTCCCGCCACGGCTGAACGGGTCCCCCATCGATGCCGGGCACATATACGCCACGCTCTTCGAAGGAGTCGGCGAGCCGGGAGACACACCGCAGCGGGTTCAGCGTGCGCATGGCCCGGGAGCGTAGCGCAGTGCTCGAAATCGCTTGCAGGGCCTGGGAGTTTGGCGTGGCGGCGCCGAGGATTGAGCCAGACATAAAGGGCCCCCGGCGCCGAGGGGGGAGGGGGCGCCGGGGGCGTATGCCGGCCCTGGGGGTCGACCGGCACGAGTGATCCTACATGAAAAGTAATATGCACGTGCACGGGGTTGGGTAGTGCCATTGGAGTAATCGCTGTCTCAGTTGTTGTCCCCGGTTGCCGCGGTGTCTCAACCGGAGTCACCGATGTCGCTGACGTCCATGCGGAGTGGCGCGAGGCTGGGGCGCTTGGGAGTGAGCCCGTCGCCGGAGGACCGGCCGGTCAGCCGCCTGCCTATCCAGGGCAGTAGGTGGACGCGCGCCCACCGGGCGTCGGCGAGTCGCTGTTCGGTCCAGCTCGCACGGCCCATCGGTGGTAGCGACGCTTGCCAGTCGAAGCGCGGTGCGAGGCCGATCGCCTGGCTGACGGCCTCGGCGACCCTGCGGTGACCCTCGCCGTTGAGGTGGATGCGGTCGTCGGCCCACAGCCGAGGGTCGTCGAAGACTCGTGCCGAAGCGAGGTCGACGACGACGGCTTTGTGCCGTTCGGCCAGCTCGGTCACCAGCGCGGTCAGCCGGTGTAGCCGGGGTGCGAGGCGCGCGCCGCCGCGCATTCGCCGGGATGGGTCGACGGGCCTGAACAGCACCAACGTGCCCGACGTTGCGGCAAGTCGTCCCACGGTCTGCTCCACGTGGGTGCAGACGGCGGACAGGTCGCAGCGCGGTCGCATGAGGTCGTTGACGCCGCCAGCGAAGCTGACCAGGTCCGCACCCATCGCGGCCGCCTGGGGAGCCTGTTCCTGGGCGATCTGTCCGACCAGCTTGCCCCGGATCGCGAGGTTCGCGTAGTGCAGCTCGGGACGGGTCTCGGCGAGTCGGGCCGCGAGCAGGTCCGCCCAGCCTCGGTAGCTGCCGTCGGGGTGGGAGTCGGACATCCCCTCGGTGAACGAGTCGCCGATGGCGACGAAACTGTGGTAGTCGTGATCACTCATAGTGGGGACAAGCTTAAGTGTGGCCGGATGACGCTTTCGTGTGCCACACGACAATCCGGGCATTACGATCTGTGAGGCAGCGTTGTCAGAACGTGTCGGTACTCGGTTGAGGATGGTTGCGAAAACTCGTGCCGACGCGGTATTGCACGGCATTCTGACAGCGGCTTCCCGATCGTTTCGATAATCGGCGTTAACGGCGTGAGTGGGGTTACGTGGAATGGCCTCGACGGGATGCTTTGTCCGCCATTTTCTTGATTGTTCTGTTGCGCTGTGGCCGGTGGCCGTGCCGGATCACAAGCTCCGCGATCCCACCCCTCGCGAGCGAGCTGAGCTGGGGCAGTGCTGATCTTCGCCGCTCGGCGCTGAGGGGGACGCCTAGTCTTGGAGAAGGCGGGTCGGCAGTGGGCGAAGCGTGCGATCTGGCATGATTCTGGGCCTTGCCGCTGAAATCGAGGTGAATGCGTGAGGGACTCGCGATGAGTGACGGTGACGCCGGCGCGAGGCCAGCTGAGGAAACGGATGAGGGGCGTGACGACGAGGCGTCGGCAGCGGAGGCCCAGCCGGGTGACGTAGCGGGCGCCGAGCAGGCCAAGCCTGAGCGCGCCGAGACCAATGCGGAGGTGGCTGAGGGGGAAGCAACGGAGGCGGACGGTGCCGAGACCGCGGATGACGCGGATTCGGGTCCCGACGCCGACACGGAGGCCGACACCGGGCCTGACGCGGCGGACGCTGCGCCTGTCGAGTCCGAGAGCGCTGAGGTCACCGACACTGACGAGCCCGACGCTGAGGCTGCGTCCGACGAGACCGCCGCCGCAGCCGATAAAGCCGTCGAAGCCGAAACCGCTGAACCGCACACCACTGAATCGCACACCACCGAAGCGGACGCCGACGTCACGGATGCCGACGTCACGGATGCCGACGACGCCGACGCCACTGAGGCGGACGCTGGGGCCACTGAGGCCGCCGAGTCCACCGCTGCGGACGCGGACACCGACGAATCCAAGCCGGAACGGTCTGACGCGGAGGCGACCGCCGTCATCGCCGCGACGTCAGCGGCATCGGATGGAGCCGAGACAGCCGAAACAGCCGAGCCAGCCGAGCCAGCCGAGGAGGCAGACAAGGCTGAGGCGGACAAGGCCGAGGAGGGCTCAGGCCCGGACACGACCGGGACGGCTGAAACCGAGCCGGAGCGGTCGGACGCCGAGCCTCCGACGATCCAACACGTGCCGGTCGACCTTGATCCCAAGACGGTCCAAATCGGTGCCGTCACGCTCGACGAAACGGCACCGGACGGCGAAGCGCCGGACGCGGCAGCCGAGGACGAGACGTCCGAGCACGAACCAGCCCCACGCCGCAAGCCAGTGCTGGCGAGCGTGGGTGCGGCTGTCGTGTCGCTGTTCGCCCGGCTGCGCAAGACGCTAGGCATCGCCGCGGCTGTCCTTGCCGCGCTCACGGGGCTGTACCTGATCGACCTGCTCGCCACCCAGGGCGAGATCCCGCGCAACGTGGTCGTCGCTGGTGTGGAGATCGGCGGCCTCGAACCGATCGAGGCGGAGTCCGTGCTGCGGCTGCGGCTCTCGCCTCGGCTCGACCAGCCCCGTACCGCGACCGCCGATGGCGAGTCCATCGAGATCGAGCCTGACGCGGCTGAGGTGACGATCGACTGGGCGGCGACCGTCGACGCCGCGAACACGCCCGACTACAACCCGTTCACCAGGGCGCTGTCACTGTTCACCGATCGCGAGGTGGACGCCGTCGCCAGCGGCAACAACGAGGCCATCGCGAAGACGCTCAGCGAACTCGCCGAGAGCATCGACGTCGCCAAGGTCGAGGGCACCGTCGAGTTCGACGGGACGACTCCGGTGCCAGTCCAGCCAGCCGCGGGCAAGCGATTGGACGTGGCCCGCGGCGTACAGGACGTCATCACCGGCTGGGTGAAGCACGATGTCATCCCGATTCCGGTGGATACGCTCGCGGTGAAGGCGACGCCGGACGGCGTGCGGCGCGCCCTGAACGGCTTCGCGCGGACGGCTGTGTCGGAGCCAATCACGCTGGAGGCACGCGGTCGCACCATGCGGATGACACCGGGCCAGATCGCGCGCGTCGTCACGTTCACCGCCAACGACGACGGCAGCCTCAGCCCAAGGATCCCGCCCAAGCGGCTGCGGAAGACGATGGGCAAGCGCCTGGCGTCCACCGAGGTCAAGGGCGAGGACGCCCGGATCGAGTTCGGCAAGAAGCGCGCCAAAGTCAAGCCATCCGTTGACGGCACCGAGGTGGAGTGGAAAGCCACATCGGACGCGGTGCTCAAAGCCGCGAACACGACGGACGAGCGCGAGGTCAACGTCGCCTACCACGACACACCCGCCGAGCTGACCACCAAGGAACTCAAAGACCTCGGTATCAAAGAAGTCATCGGCAAGTTCACCACGCACAACTTCGCCAGCGACTCCGGCGTGAACATCAAGCGCGTCGCCAAGGAAGTCCACGGCGCGATCGTGCGGCCCGACGAAACGTTCAGCCTCAACGGCCACACCGGGCCTCGCGGCATCAAGCAGGGCTACGTAGCGGCCGCCATCATCGAGAACGGCGAGCTGACCCGCGCCGTCGGCGGTGGCATCTCGCAGTTCGCGACCACGCTCTACAACGCTGCCTATTTCGCGGGCATGGCCGACGTCGAGCACCGTGAGCACAGCCGCTACATCAGCCGGTACCCGCTCGCGCGCGAAGCCACGGTGTTCCAGAACCCGGACGGCTCAAGCGTCATCGACCTGAAGTTCCGCAACACCACGCCGAACGGCGTCGCCATCGAGACGAAGTGGACGCCGACGAGCATCACCGTCAAGCTCTGGGGCACCAAGCACTTCAAGGTGAAGTCGGTCACCAGCGAGCCGTTCAACTACACCAGCGCGCCCGTCGTCGTGAAGCCATACGGCACCGAGTGCGTTCCGCAGGAGGGCGCGTCCGGCTACAGCGCCACCAACACCAGGATCATTCGCACCCTCGACGGCGAACTCGTCGACCGCGAGACCCGCACGGTCGTCTACCAGCCGACAGAGGAGATCCAGTGTGCCCCGCCGCCGGCACCGGACCCCGAACCGGAACCGGACGGCGGGCCTGACGAGCCGCCCGCTAACGGCTCACCGAGCACTGAGACGAGCGAGCCCTCGCCGTCTGCCGAGCCGACGACAACGACGACCACGCCGGACGATTCCGGCGGGCTCATCACCGACGGCTGACACCCCCGAGCCGGATCGCCGCGCTGGGCAAGCCCCCTAGCCCTGCCCAGCACAGCGTGACCCGTTGGATCCCTCCGGCCCCACAGCAGAGTGCCGATGATCGGCGGGGGAGTACAACAGTCCGTCAGTTCCGGTTCCCTAAAATCCCAGTTGAGCGACTGGGGGCCGGTTATCCGGTCCGGACGCGACGACTCTGCCGCGTAGGAAGTGAAGGTTCGTGACCGAGACCGATGTGACCGACAGCACCCGTGCTGCCTTCGCCGAACGCTTCGCGCTGCTGTATGCGGAGGCGGGCAACCCGCCGTTGAAACGAGTCACCGAGTCGGTCGCGCGGGAACGCGGCGTCGACGACAACGGGCGTCCGGTGCGCGTGCCCGCGCAACGCATCAGCGACTGGCGGCGCGGCAGGAACGTGCCCGCCCGCTTCGCCGGACTCGCCGCCGTGCTGCGCGTGCTGATCGGTGAGGCGCGCAGGCGCAGGCCCGAGCCGGTGATCGCTGGTCTGTACGACATGACGACGTGGCGCTCCTGGTGGGAGGCCGCACTCGCCAGCCCGCTCTCGGACAGCGGCGAGGTGGTGTCGCCACGCGCCGCGGTCGAGGGCGATGCGGTGTGTCCGTACCGGGGACTGGCGGCGTTCCAGCAGTCCGACTCGGAGTGGTTCTTCGGGCGGGAGCGCGCCACCTCAGACCTGATCGCCCGCATCGCGCAGGCTGGCACCGACGGCGGGTTCGTGGTGCTGGTCGGCGCGTCCGGCGCGGGGAAGTCGTCGTTGCTGCGCGCGGGTCTCGGGCCCTCACTGTCGGCGGGCACGCTGGGGGAGGAGCAGACGTCGGAGCTGCCGATCACCACGCTGACGCCGGGCGCCGACCCGCTGGGTCAGCTCGCGGCGTTCGAGGGCGACGGCGCATCCGGAGACGGCGGTGATGCCGCAGGCTCCGATGCCGCCGATCCGGCAGGCGCGATCCCATGCGGCGTCCTGATCGTCGACCAGTTCGAAGAGCTATTCACGCTGTGCGACGACGAGGACGTCCGGATCGAGTTCGTACGACGCCTGCACGCGCTGTGCACCCCATCCGGCGACAGCCAGGCACCGTACGTCGTGGTGCTCGGTGTGCGCGCCGACTTCTATCACCACTGCCTCGGCTTCCCCGAGCTGGTCGATGCGATGCAGCGGCGGCAGCTCGCGCTCGGTGCGATGAGCGAGAGCGAACTCCGTGACGCCGTCGTGCGGCCCGCGAAAGCGGTCGGGCTGCAGTGGGAGCCGGGCCTTGTCGACTTGATGCTGGCCGACCTCGGCGCGACGCTGCGCCGCAGTGGTAGCCGTCCCAGCGGTGCGCCCGGTTACGAGGCGGGCGCCCTGCCGCTACTCGCGCACGCGCTGCTCGCGACCTGGCAGCGCCGCGGCAACGGCAAGCTGACCGTCGCGGGCTACCGGCGCGCGGGTGGCATCCATGGCGCGGTCGCCGCCACCGCCGAGCGGGCATGGGCCGAGTTGGATGAGGACGCCGCCGAGGCAGCGCGCCGCATCCTGCTGCGGCTGGTCCGGGTTGGCGACGAGACGCGCGACGTCCGGCGCGTGGCCACCCGCGCCGAGCTGGTCGGCACCGACCCCGATCCGGCGCGCGAGCGGGCGCTGGAAGTCCTGGTACAGGCACGACTGGTCACCCTGGACGCCGAGTCGGTCGAGATCACTCACGAGGCGCTGCTCGACGCGTGGCCGAGGCTGCGCGGCTGGATCGACGACAACCGTGCCGAGAACCTGGCCCGGCAGCGGCTCGAAGCCGACGCCGCGACGTGGGACGAGCAGGACCGTGACCCGTCGCTGCTGTATCGCGGCTCGCGGCTGGAGTCGTCCGAACAGCTCGCGTGCGAGTCCGGCACCGTCGAGCTGACCCCGCGCGCCCGGCGTTTCGTCCGGGTGTCCAGTCAGCAACACCGCAGGCAGCGCTGGCTACGGCGGGCCGCCGTCTCGCTCGTCGGCGTGTTCGCGCTGATCGCGGCGGGAGCCGCGGCTATCGCCGTCAACGAACGCGATGACGCCGAGTTCCGGCAGATCGTGGCAGAGGCGGACAGCATCGCGACCGAAGACCCGTCGCTATCCGCGCAGCTCAGCCTGGTCGCGCACCGAATGCGCCCGCAACACCAGGGCGTCGCCGCGCGGCTGCTGTCCACCGGCCAGTCGCCGCTGGCCACCCCGCTGCGCGGTCACGAGGGTGCGGTGTATCTGACATCGTTCAGCCCGGACGGCACGGTGCTCGCCACCGCCAGCGGGGACAGGACCGTGCGGTTGTGGGACGTCTCGGATCCGGCGAATGTCATGCCGCTCGGAGAGCCGCTGACCGGGCACGAGAGCTGGGTGAGCTCGGCAGTGTTCAGCCCGGACGGTGACACCCTCGCCACCACCGGCGACGACGCCACGATCCGGTTCTGGGACGTCTCAGACCCCGCTGCCGTCACGCGAATCGGGGAACCGCTCCGGCCCGGCAACGGCACGATGTACCTGCTCGCGTTCGGCCCGGACGGTGACCTGCTCGCTACCGCCAACGATGACGGCACCGTCGGCCTGTGGGACGTCTCCGATCCGTCGCGGCCGACGCGGTTGGACGTGCTGACCGGGCACGACGCCGCGGTCCGGTCGATCGCGTTCAGCCCGGACGGCACCGTGCTCGCCAGCGGCAGCGATGACCACGACGTCCGGCTCTGGGATGTCTCCCACCCGCGCGGTCCGGAGCAACTCGGCGAACCGCTGACCGGTGCGGCGGACATGGTGCACTCTGTGGCGTTCAGCCCGGACGGTGACACGCTCGCGGTGGGGGTCGAGGACACCACGGTGCGGTTGTGGGATGTCTCCGACCCGAGGCGGGCGCGGCAGCACGACACGCTGACCGGGCACGAGGGCTTGGTGTGGTCGGTCAAGTTCAGCCCTGACGGGCGGCGGCTCGCCTCAGCCAGTGCTGACGGCACCACCCGGCTGTGGAACGTCACCGATCCGGCGCACGCTGTGCCGTTCGGTGAGCCGCTTTCTGCGCGATCGGGCACCGTCTACGCGGTCGGGTTCAGTCCGGACGGGGCTCGGCTGGCCACCGGCAGCGACGACGGGGTCGCGCGAGTGTGGTCGCTGCCGAGTGGCGCGCTGGCCAGCCACCCGGACGGCGTCAGCGCGGTCGCCGTCGGCCCCCGTGGTGAGCTGATGGCCACCGGTGGGGCCGATCGGACGGCGCGGTTGTGGCGGATCGCTGACCGCGAGGACCCGACCCCGATCGGGCCGGTGTTGCGCGATGTGAAGGGCACGGTGTATGCGCTCGACTTCAGCTCGCGCGGCGGGCTGCTCGCGACCGGCGGCACCGACATCAAGGTCCGGTTGTGGCGGGTGGCCGATCCCGAGCACCCGGAGCTGGTGGCGACTCTGCCCGGGGCGGCGGGGTTCTTCGGTCCTGACGCGACCACGCTCGCCGTGGTCGACGGCATGGACTTGCGGCTCTACGACGTCTCGAATCCCGCGAAGCCGGAGAAGCTCGCTGACATCGACACCGGGCATTCCGCCTACATCACGTCCGGGGCGTTCAGCGCGGACGGCGAGACGTTCGTGACCGGCAGCTTCGACCAGACCGCCCGGTTGTGGGACGTCAGCGATCCAGGTGATCCGAAGCCACGTGGCGAGCCGTTGACCGGGCACTCCGGCCCGGTCTGGTCGGTCGCGTTTCACCCGAACGACTTCGCGCTCGCCACAGCGAGCGGCGACAAGACCATCCGGTTGTGGAGCACGCGGGACATGTCCGATGTGCACGCGCTCGGCGGCCCGCTGTACGGGCACACCGACACGGTGACGTCGGTGGCGTTCAGTCCGGACGGGTACCGGCTGATGAGCGGCAGCTACGACAAGACCGTTCGGATGTGGAAGGCGCCGCGGCTGCCAGGCTCGGTCGCGCTCACCGGGCACACCGGTGTGGTCGAATCGGTGGCGTTCACCCCGGACGGCGGCACCGTCGTCACCGGCGGCAGCGACGGCACCGCGCGCCTCTGGGACTACGACGTCGAGCGCAGCGTCGAGCGGATCTGCGCGGTCTCGTCTGGCGTGCTCACCCCGGCGGAATGGCGGCGCTACCTGCCGCAGGAGTCGTACGAGTCGCCATGCTGAGGGTGCGTGCGGGGTATTACTGAGCCCTTCTTCCCGCGAGACCACTCAGTGGTGATTGGTTGCGTGCCGCGCGGGAGAGAAATGATCGGCCGAATGACACTCCCTGGCTACGTATGTCGTAATGTCAGACCTTCTGGCGTACAACGAAAGTGGGGTCACTGAGCTGGATTGTGACGCTAGGTTAGTCTATTGTGGATGGTGTGATCCAGATCACACCCGTATAGATGATGGCAACCTCTCCATTGCGCTCGGTAATGTCGTTTTCGTCACATTGACTGAAAGTCGACGTGGAAACAGGCAGAGAGATATAGAGATGTCTTCGGGGATTACCGGGGGTTTGCGGATGTGTGGTCATACATCGTGGGACCTTATTCCGGCATTGTATAAAGGGGTTGACTAATAGCATTCGAAATGCGCTGAAATGATCGATCGACCATTGAACAGATTCGCGTGGTCGATCGGTGGGGCTGTGCTGCGCTGGCTGCGTGTCCTCGGATATCGCGTCGCCGTCCTGCTATCGTGACGGAATTTCCGCGGTATGGCGTGGATGGCGAGTTTCGGATCGCTGTGTGATTTTCGGATCGTCGTGGTGCGCTGGTGATCGGGGGAGGATTATGAGCTTTATCGGTCCTGGCTACGGAGTATTTTCGCGCAATCAAAGAACTTGGAAAACAGGGGAAACATGAAAGATCCGTACGTGTCGGGTACTCCCGAGTCCGAGAGTGCCGCCCGCAGTAGTGACTGGTTCATTACAGGCGCCCATTCGGAGTATCCGACGATGTTCATGTTCCCGCACGCGGGTGGTAGAGCCGAGCGATTCCTGGAGTGGCAACCGGAACTGGACGGCACGGTTCGGCTCGTCGGCGTGTGCCCGCCCGGTGCGGGGCACCGGTTCGCCGAGGAACGGCCGCGAACCGTCGTCGAGCTCGCGGATGCTGCCGCGACGGAGCTAGCCGAGGCAGCGGAAGGCGAGTTCTACCTGTTCGGCCACAGCCTTGGCGCGCTCGTGGCCTTCGAGGTGGCGCGACGGTTGCCTGTCCGTCCGGCTGCCCTCGTGGTGTCGGGATGCGCCGGACCGCGACTGCTTCCGTCGGAGCGAGTCGTGCGCCTTGCCTCGCTGCCGCCCGACAGTTTCCTGGAGGAAGCCCAGTTTTTCGGTGGCGTCCCGAGTGACAGTCTGCAATTTCCGGAGATGGCAGAGGTTCTTGTGGAGCGGCTGCGCCAGGAGTTCCGCATGGTAGCTGGTTACGTGTTCGAACCAGAGCCGGTTCTGAACATCCCGATCGTCACCGTGGTCGGTGAGTCCGACCCGCACGTGACCGGAACGAAGGCGAGTTGCTGGCAAGAGGTGACCGCGCACCCGATCGAGTCTCATGTGGTACCCGGCGGCCACTTCTATTTCGAGGAGAACGACGAGATCATCGCGATTCTGCGACGCCTGGTGCTGGCGACGTCCGACGGTCAGCGCGGCGAGGATTCGTCCACCGGAATTCATGTGTGGTCCATCTGATGCTCAACAACGTCACCTGGGTCGCTGATGTTCCCGAGGCGCATACGAGGAAAGGAGTAGCGACCATGTCGGTCGTGTTGGTGTGGTGAGTCCGGATCAACCAGGTGGTCATCACGATGCCGCTCGGGCGCCGGGTATTCAGGATCAGCGGGAACGCGCGCGGCGGTTCGTCGCGTTGCACGACGAGCCATTCATCATTCCGAATCCTTGGGACGCGGGAACCGCGATGATGCTCGAAGGCATGGGGTTTCGAGCGCTCGCGACGACCAGTGGTGGATTGGCGGCCATGCTCGGCAAGGTGGACCGGCGGGGTGAGGTCACCCGAGACGAGACGTTCCACAATGCCCGCGACATCGTCGAATCGACGTCGCTGCCGGTGTCGGTTGATCTCGAGGATGGCTTCGGAGCGACGGCATCGGAGGTCGCTGCGACGGTCACGGCCGCTGCGGCTACCGGGGCGGTTGGCGGATCGATCGAGGACGCCACCGGAAGCGATACGGCCCCGATCCGGGAGTTCGGCGACGCGGTCGAGCGGGTGACCGCAGCGGTGGAGGCCGCACGCGGGCTCGACATCCCGTTCACCGTCACCGCGCGTGCCGAGAACTTCCTGTACGGGCGGCACGATCTCGACGACACGGTCGCGCGGCTTCGCGCGTACGCGGACGCTGGTGCCGACGTGGTCTATGCCCCTGGCCTGCCTGGCGCCGAGGCGATCCGGCGGGTATGCGATGAGGTCGGCCGCCCGGTGAACGTACTGATGGGGGCGGGGCAGCGGCTGAGTGTCGCGGAACTGATCGATCTCGGGGTGCGGCGAATCTCGCTGGGGTCGTCGCTCTCGCGTGTGGCGCTCGCGGCGTTCCGGAAGGCGGCTGGAGAGGTGCTGGAGACGGGGACGTGTGACTTCGTGTCCGAATCCCTGTCCATCGCCGACATGCGCGAGCTGATGGGTAGGCAGGGCGCGTGATGCCGAACCTGATTGCGTTGGACTACGTCCTTGGTGAGATCGCCGAGCCGTACGACGCGGTCGAGAACTGGCAGCACAGGGCAGAGCGGTTGCGGATGGCGCCGGATCCCGAGCTGTGGGGGTGGGGTGAGGTGCGCAGGTCGGCACGTTCCTGCGCCCAGCTCGCCGTGGAGACAGGACAGGCGACGCTTGACCGCGCCGGTGTGCACGGCTCCGATGTGGACGAACTGTACCTGTGTTCGACAGCGTTCTCGCCCTCGCTCGCGGACCAGTCGGCGTTCGTCGCGGAGGTGACGTCCGGCCTGGGACTGCGCCACGCGGCCGTCACTGGCGTGACCCTGGGGCGCTGTACGAACCTGCTGCTGGCAGTGCGCGCGGCGTGCGCCGCGATCGCCGCGCGGCAGTGCGGCGTGGCATTGGTGATTACCGCCGATCGGATCAGCGGCGATGCCGAGCGGCTGGAAAGCTTCGCGCTCTTTTCCGATGGGGCCGCGAGCTGTCTCGTCGTGCCCAGCGATGGCGGGGACCCTTCGGGCGAGCACGGTGGCTTCCGTGTGGAGGGGAGCGCCGTGAGCCAGGACCTGTGCGCCAACGGTGTTGGTGAGCAGATCTCGGCCGAGCTGGCGATCGCGGTGAACAAGCGCATCGAGGACGCGACCAGTGTCTCGCCCGGTGATATCGCGGGCGTGATGCACAACAACCTCTACATCCCGCTGGTGACGTTGAAGGAGTCGCAAGCGGGGTTCCGATCGGACCAGCTCTTCCTGGCGAACATCGCCCGGTTCGGGCACTGTTTCGCCGCCGATCCGCTGATCAACCTCGTGGACAGGTACAGAGCCTCGGAACTCGTGGACGGTGAGCGCTACCTCCTTGCCTCAAGCGTTCCCGGTATGCGGGCCGGAGTGCTCGTGCGTTACCGCGCCCCGGTTCATACGACCTCGTAGCGCAACCCGGAGGAGACATGACCTTCCCTACAGCCCGGCAGGAGCGGGGACACGACCGCGATGTCACGACATCACTGCCACGCGGCACGGTCCATTGCGACGCTTCGGCTGTCGAGGCAGCGGGTGAGCTGCTGCGAAGCCAGAGCGGCACGTGGGTGGAGACGTTGCTCGGCGACGGCGAGTCCCAGGCGAGCCGTGCGCTCGCGGTGAGCATCATCGATGCGGTACTCACCGCACCACGGGGCAGCACCGTGGATGGCGCGGATATCGTCACGGACCTTCGCACGCGGCGCGCTGCGATGCGGCAACGCGTCCTACGCTGGCGTGACAGCGAGTCGTGGCTGTCGATCGTGCGACAGCGGTCACCGCTATCGCTGATCGCGGGATGCTGGCTGGACACGGTCTCGCAGCCGGCGACCGAGCCTGCGGTCGTCGTCAACCATCTCGGTGCCCATCACCTCGCGCTCAAGGGCGACGGTGTCATCACGAACTCACTCGAGGCGACCCGACGCCGGGCGCTGGAAGAGGCGGGGGTCCATCTCCCGCGACTGCGGGCGTCGGACTTCGTCGCCCGGTCGGAGGCACGCCCGCTCACCGCCGTGCACGCGGCGTTCTACCTGGCGCTGTGCCGGATGCCCGCGAGCTACCTCCCTGAGGTCGTCGGGGTGCACTGCGCCTACTTCCTGCTGGGACTCGACGACGCCATGTTCGGCAGGAATCCGGCGATCGACGAGGACGAGCTGGTCTCGGTCCTCGAGCTGTACGCCGAGTTGTGTGCCGAGTCGCCATCCGGGAGAGCTGACTGGTCCCGGATGGTGAACGCGGTATCAGCCGTCGTGGCGCTCGAGGACGAGTATCTCGCGATGCTCGACGACCTCGCTTCGTGGCAAGAGGGATTGTCGCTCGACGCGAAAGTCGCCGCCATCGTGATGCGGCACATCCCATTCGCCGGTAAGCAGCACAAGAACATCAAGGTCGGGGGGAGGCTGCTCACCGAGTGGTTCGCCGATCCAGACACCGCCGATGTCGAGGGCTTCCTCGCGGCCCTGCGCTCATCGCGCCTCGTGCGGCGCCGCGCCGACGGCTCGGTCCGGTTTCTGGACGCCATCAAGTTCGGTGGCCCGATGTTCGGGATCTTCGACGCTCACGAAGCGGCGACCTTTGCCGAGTGGATCCAGTCGATCCACGACGGCGCCGAGCCCGCTGTCGATATTTCGCCCTGTCGCGCGGGTGACAGCGCGACACAGAGGTGGCGGGAACGAGTCGCCGACCAAGCGCGGTCCGGCCGTGTCGTCACAGCGGAGGCAGCGGAGCTGGATGATCGGGAACTGTTCTACCGGCTGGTCAACATCGAGCGTTTCCCGCACGTGCTTCCGCTGGCGAAGCAGCGCGCTGAGCAAGGACTGCGCGATGCCGAGATCCTGTTCGAGCACGGCGCCGATGGGCGCTACACCGATGCCTCGTTCTTCGAGTACAGCCCGCAGGCGCTGCTGGAGCGAGCCGAACGGATCTACTGGGACAAGCTCGTCGAACCGTACCGCAAGCTCGACACCATTCCCGATCGCGACGAGGTCATCTTCGGCCAGAAGCTCACCGCGTTCGGCAGCCTGATCGACGGCGCGTGGGTTCACCGTATCGGCGGCGTCGGCCGCTTCGATCACCGTGCCGACGGGATGCTGCTGGGGATCTACGCCGACGAGATGGGGCGTGGGTATGTCACGAAGAACCACATCACGCTGATCCGGCGGGTGCTGGCCAGCATGGATATCCACCTGCCGCACATCAGGAGCGAGGAGTTCACGGAGCAGGCCGAACTCCCTGACATCTACGCGTTCCCCATCCATCAGCTGAGTCTCGCGCTGTTTCCGGAGTCCTTCTACGACGAGATCGTCGGATACAACCTGGGCATCGAAATGCTCGGTCTCGGTGAGATGCGGCTTCACGAGATCCAGAAGCTACGCCGATGGGGATTCGACACGGTCTACGAGGAAGCCCACCTGACCATCGACAACTTCTCGGCGGGGCATGCCCGCCAGTCGGTGGATCTCATCACCGTGCACCTGGACGACATCGCCCGGCACAGCGGGGACGCGGAAGTGCGGCGGCGGTGGCGGCGCGTGTGGCGCGGCTACGCGTCATTCGCCTATTTCCTGGAGGTCGATCTGGTGAAGTCGCTCAACCGCACGCGCCAGCTGTCCAGCGAAATGATCATCTGAGGTGTCTGGACGATGACTACTTGCGTGAGCCACGACCCGGCGATCCTCAACCTCCCGCTCTATGACAACGGGCATCGGGCCCTCGCCGAACGGCTCGAAGACTGGTGCGGCAGCAGGATGTCCGACTGGGAACGGGACAGCGATCGCGACCCCGCCGAGCGCTGTCGTGCCCTGATGGCCGAGCTCGGGGACGCCGGATGGTTGGCGCACCTCGACGGCGGCGGGGAGGCGTCCGACATGCGGTCCGTCTGCGTGCGTCGCCAGACACTGGCATACCACGAGGACCTCAGCGACCTGACGTATTCGATCCAGGAGCTGGCCGCGATCGCGGTGGCCAGGTACGGAACCGCCGAGCAGCGAGGCCGTTACCTGCCGGGGATGTCGGACGGTTCCGTGGTGGCGGCGGTGGCGCTCTCCGAGGAGGGGGCGGGCTCGGATTTGGGCGCTGTCGCGCTGCGTGCCGAGCCCAGCCATGACGGGTACGTGCTCAACGGTGTCAAGACGTGGATCGCTCTCGGCGACATCGCCGACATGTGTGTGGTGTTGGCTCGTACCGGTGATGGGCCGGGTCCGCTGGGGCTGTCCGCGTTCCTCGTCGACATGCACGCGACGGGCGTGACACGCGGCGCCATCGAGGCCATCGCGCCCCGCTCGTGGGCCGAGCTGACGTTCACCGACTGCCACGTCGGCACCGGGGCCCTGCTTGGCGAGCGGGGCCAGGGGTTCGTCGTTGCCCTCGAGATGCTGGAACGGTTCCGCATGACCGTGGCCGCAGCGGCGGTCGGCTTCGGGAGGCGTGCGTACCGGCTCGCGCTCGACCGGGCACGCGGCCGGGAAGCGTTCGGCGGCCGGCTCGCCGATCTCCAGCTCGTGAAATCGTCCCTGACGTCGATGGATGTCAGGTTGTCCGCCGCGGCGCTGCTGACGGCGCGTGCGGCCTTGGCGCTGGACACCGGCGGCGAGTACGCCAAGGACTCCGCCGTAGCCAAGCTGTACGCGACCGAATCAGCGGGGCAGGTCGTCGACGCCGCTGTCCAGGTCTTCGGCGCGGCAGGGGTCGTGTCCGGTACGGCGATCGAGCGGCTCTACCGGCAGGTTCGCGCGCTTCGCATCTACGAGGGGTCCTCGGAACTGCTTGCGATGACGATCGCGGAGTCGTTGTGACAGGTCAGGCGACACACCAACCACGCGACCACTGCCGGGAGGTTCGATGACAACACCGCTCGACGCCCTACGACTCGACGACCCCTATCCCTACTACGCGCGCCGCGCCGCGGAGCAGCCGTTCGCGTTCGACCCGACGCTCGACATGTGGGTCGCGGCTGACGCCCGCGCTGTCCACGATGTGCTGCGCGCGCCGGAACTCGCCGTGCGGCCGCCGGGGAACAGCGTCCCCGGCCCGATCAGGGACACGGCGGCGGGCTCGGTCTACAAGGACCTGATACGGATGCGGGACGACGCGGCGCGAGACGAACTCAAGGACGCGGTCGTCACGACGCTCTCGCGGGTGACGGCAACCGAGGTCGCGCGCGTCGCCGGTGAGCTCGCCAGGGACGCGGTGCGACGCGGGCCCGACTACCGCGAGCTCGCGTTCGGCGTCCCCGCCGCCACGGTCGCCACGCTGTGCGGCGTGCCCGCAGCCGAGGTAGGGCGGGCTGCCGAGGTGACAGCGGAGTTCGTCCGGTGCATTCCCGGCTCGGCGACGGCTGAGGACTGCGCGGCGGCAGCGGCGGCGGCCGATGAGCTGCGGCCGTTGATCGCCACGGCCGCAGCGAAGGGGGACGGCCTCGTCGCCAGCCTCATGGCGGCGACCGGCGCCTCAGGCGCGACGGAGAGTGAGGTGGTCTCCAACGGGATCGGATTCCTCTCCCAGACCTACGACGCGACAGCCGGTCTCGTGGGCAACGCGTTGCGCGCGCGAACCACGTACGATCTTGGCCCGAGCGCGCACGCGTTCGTCGCCGAGGTCGCCCGGCACGATGCGCCGATCCAGAACACCCGCCGGTTCGCCACCGAGCCCTACCGCTACGGACCGCACACCGTGCGGGCGGGGCAGGTCGTCCTCGTGCTGCTCGCGGCGGCCAACCGCGACCCGATGGTCAACGAGGACCCGGACGAATTCCGGCCCGACCGGTCCGATCCCGTCACGTTCACCTTCAGTGCTGGCGCGCACGAATGCCCGGGCCGTGCGCTGGCGATCGGGATCGCGGCGGAGATCCTGTCCGTGCTCGATGAGGCTGGCTGGTCCCCCGGTGACCTTCATGGGCCCGTGCGGTACATGCCCTCGCCCAACGCGCGCATCCCCGTGTTCGGCAGAGAGGAACGGTGATGAACGGCCTCGACCTGTGGCTTCGAGCCGAGACGTACACCGGCGAGCGTCGTACGCCGCTTGCCCCGAGCGATGTGGCCGCGCTCGTCGACCAGGGCGCGAGCGTCACTGTCGAGGATTCGGCCGCGCGCTGCTACCCGGTCGAGGACTTCGAAGCGTCGGGAGCCTGTACGGCGGAGACCGGGAGCTGGGTTGACGCGCCGCCCGATACCTACATTCTCGGGGTGAAGGCGCTTCCCGACGAGCCCGAACCGCTCAGCGGGCGTCATCTGTATTTCGCGCATGCCTTCCGGGGGCAGCGGGGCACCGACCGGCTACTCGACCGGTTCCTTGCCGGTCGGGGTGAGCTTCTCGACCTCGAATACGTGACGGACGGGGAGGGCAAGCGGCTCGCGGCGTTCGGCAGGTGGGCCGGATATGTGGCCGCAGCGCTCGCGGTGTTGCAGTGGAACGGCCGCCTGCCCCTGCCGCTGGAGCCGACAAGCCGTGGCGAGCTCGATGCCAGTATCGCCGGGTTCCCGACCACGCCAAGGGTGCTGGTGATCGGCGGGCTCGGCCGATGCGGTCGGGGAGCCAGGGAAGCGCTGGCTCAGGCGGGGATCCGGCCGACGCTGTGGGACGTTCGGGAGACCGCCCGGCTCGATCGCGACGCGATACAGGACCATGACATTCTCATCAACACCGTCGGCGGGAGCGGCCCAAGCGACGTCCTGCTCGCCCCGCAGCACCTGCGGCTGAACCGGCGGCTCGCGCTGATTGTCGACGTCACCTGCGACGTCGGTTCCCCGAATCACCTACTCCCTGTCTACGACCAGCTCACGACCTGGGATGAGCCGGTTCGTACGGTCACCGACGGCCTGTCGGTCATCGCGATCGACAACCTCCCGTCATTACTTCCTCGTGAGGCAAGCGCTGACTTCTCCGGCCAGCTTGCCCCGCTCCTCGAACAACTTCCCGACGGCACCTGCTGGCAGCGCTGTCGCGATGCCTTCCTGGCCGCTCTGGACACCAAGGAGATGATTCGCCATGACTGAGCGATGGATCGAGCCGAGCGGCACCGTCCACTGGGTCGGCACCGGAATGTCGACAGGCCACAGTGGATTGACGGCGCTCGCCGAGGACACCGACGTCGTGCTGTGGGGCCGTACCCGCGAACGAGCCAGGCGACGCCTCGAGATGCTCGATGTGAGCGCGTCCGTGTCGGTGCGCGGTCTCGACCGCGATGATCTGGCCGACTCGATTGGGCCTGGCGACGTCGTCGTGTCGATGCTCCCTGTCGCGCACCACACCGAGTTGCTGCGGACGGCACTCGACAACCGTGCGCACTTCGCCTGCACCAGTTACACCGCACCCGAGGTGGCCGAGCTGTCACAGCGGGCGCGCGAGGTGGGAACCGTCGTGCTCACCGAAGCAGGCCTCGACCCGGGAATCGACCATCTCATGGCTCATGTCCTGGTCACCCAGGCACGTGAGCAGGTAGGGGACACGGCCGATCGGGTCGCGTTGACCTCGTATTGTGGCGGCATTCCCGCGCATCCGGGGGAGTTCCGGTACCAGTTCAGCTGGGCACCGGTCGGTGTGCTGCGGGCGCTGACCACCCCGGCGAGGTATATCCACGGCGGTCAGGTCAGGGTCGCCGAGCGGCCGTGGGAAGCCACCGAGACCTACACGGTCGGCGGGGAAGCCTTCGAGGTCTATCCTAACCGGGACAGCATCGGTTTCACGAGCCAGTACGGACTTCCTCCGGAATGGACAGTGGAAACGTTCGTTCGCGGCACACTCCGTCCGAGCGGATGGAAGCGCGCATGGGGGCCGGTATTCGACGTCGTCGCTTCCGGAGCGGACGACCGGATCGTGGCGCTCGCGGAAGATCTCGCCGAGCGGTATCCGACAACGCCGGAGGACCGAGACCGGGTCGTACTCGCCGTCACGCTCGAAGTCGAGCACGCCGACGTGCGATGGGAAGGCTGCTACACGCTCGACGTGGCCGGTGACCACACGGATACGGCGATGGCGCGCTGTGTGTCGAGTTCGCTGGCCAGTGGCCTGCGCTCGGTCGTGAAGTCGCGATGGCAACCGGGGCTGCACCGCGCGACAGCTGATCCAAGCGAGGCGAACGAATGGCTCACCAGTCTGGCAGGCCACGACCTGCCGATGACCTATCACTCAAGCGAAAAGGGAAGGCGTGATGTCCGCGATGACTGACCGGCCACGAGCATTCATCCTCACCGGCGCGTTCTGGGTGATCTGCCGTAATCCGCGTTACCTCAGCGAGCTGGTCGAGCGGGGGTTGCGCGTGCTGATCATCACGCCCGAGAAGTTCCGAGCGCAGGCGGATGCCTTCCGCGCCAAGGGCGAGGGACCCGCTGCGCTCATCGACGACATCGGTTACGTGAACGGTTCCCTCGACAGAGAGGCATCGTTCATGCCTGACGTCATGGCAACCGTGATGCGCTGGCGCAGGCAGTACCACATCGAGGGGATCTACGCGGTTGGTGAGACCTTGGTGGAGCCGTCCGGTGTGGTGGCCGACGCGTTCGACGCGCCGTTTCCCGGCCTGCGCGCCACCCGCGTGTGCCGGAGCAAGTACCTGCAACGGCTGTACCTGGACGAGATGAGTCCCGAGTCGCTAGTCATCCCGCCTGAGGAACGGGATGCCATCGACCCCGCACAGCTCACGTATCCCTCGGTGGTCAAACCCGCGACGCGGCATTCGTCCTCCGGCGTGGTGGTAGCCACCGATCCCGAGGTGATGAAGACGGAACTGGCCGGTTACCCGGACCACGAGACGCTGCTTGTCGAGCACTGTGTGAGCGGACCGGAGTATTCGGTCGAGACGCTGACACAACACGGCCGCCCGGTCTTCTCCTCGGTGACCACCAAAGCCACAACGGATACGCACAGCCGTACCTTCGTGGAGCTGTCCCACACTGTCGGCGCCACGAACGAGATCACAAGGGTGCTGCGTGACGCCGACGCCGATGTGCTGCGCCGGTTGCGTTTCGAGGACGGGATCACCCACTCCGAATGGCGGGTGGACGATTCGCGCCGACCGTGGCTGATGGAGATCGCGGCGCGTACCCCTGGCGACGGGCTGCTCGTCCTCTACGAGCTGGCGACCGGCCAACCGCTCGAGCCGCAGATCGTGCGGGTCGCGCTCGGAGAACCGGCCAGCTACCCGCAGCCGCATCGGGTCGCTCGGCAAGTTTACGTGGAACATCCCCTTGGCGTTCTGGAGGACGTACAGCTCGACTGGTCCGGTGTCGAGCCCGACTGGCTCGGCGAAGGCGGGCTGTGGCCCTACCTGCCTCCGGGGAACCCGGAGGATCCCCCTGCGCTTCGGGCTGTCTTCGTGCAGAAGGAGAAGGGGACTCGCCTGGAACCACTGCGCTCGTCCGACGACCGCGCGGTCACGTTCTTCATCGACGCCCCCACCGTCGAGCAGCTCGACACGCTGCATGCCGAGGTTCTGTCCGCGCTCGACATCGTTGTTTCCTAGGAGATCTCCGTGACCGCAGCTCCGTCGTCCACAGCCCCGAAGATCGGGGAGACCTTTCGCGACAGTCCCCTTAGCGCGAAGGTCATCTTGCTCGGTGTGACCGTCAACCGGCTCTCCGGGTTCCTGCAGATCTTCATCGTCCTCTTCCTCACCGCCGAGGGATATTCGTCAGAGCAGGCGGTCATCGCCGTCGGGGTATACGGTGCTGGTGCGGTCGCGGGCGCTCTCGGTGGAGGTACAGCTACTGCCTGGCTGGGGCCGAAGGCGGCCACCGTCGCCAGCATGGCCTCGACCGCCGTGCTGACCGCCGCGCTCCTGTACCTACCAAGCTATGCGCTCGTGCTTGTGGTCGTCGCCGGGGCCAGTGCGTGCGTGCAGCTCTTCCGCCCCGCTTCCACCATGCTGCTCTCGTCGCTCACCTCGGACGAGCGCCAGGTGATGATCTTCGCGATGTATCGCCTAGGGCTGAACATCGGTGCTACGGGAGCTCCGATGGTCGGCTACGGGCTCTACCACCTCGGTGGCGAGAGCTTCGTGTACGTATTCTGGGGCGAGGCGCTGATCGCCGCGATCTACGCCGCGCTCGCGGCAGCGACGCTCCCGGCGAAGGCGGCCCTGCCCTCGACCCCCGAAGAGCAGACTGACCAAGGCAAGCAGGGGTACCTCGCGGTGCTCGGCGACCGCAAGTTCGTGGCGTATCTGGTGGCCACGCTGCTGCACTCGGCCGTGTTCGTGCAGTACGTGACCACACTGCCGCTGTACGTCGAGGACGTCGGCATGGCGCTGCTCTGGTACACCCTCGCGGTGTCGATGAACGGGGTCATCGTCATCGCCTTCGAGATGGTCGTCACGAAGGTGACGCAGCGGCAGTCGTCCCGGTTGGTGCTGGCAGGCGGGTTCGCGCTGGTCGGCGCCGGGGTCGCCGCCTACGGGCTTCCCATTGGACCCGCCGCCCTCATCATCGGGACACTGATCTGGTCGCTCGGTGAGATCGTATCCGGGCCGACGTTCTTCGCCCATCCCGCTAACGCGGGACCGCAGCGACTCAAGTCGCACTATCTCGGCAGCTTTCACTTCATGTTCAGCTCGGGCATCGCCGTCGGGCCACTCGTGGGGGGATGGCTGTACCTGCACATGGGCACGTGGGCGTGGCCGGTGATGGCCGCAGGCTCGTTGCTGGCGGCGGTCATCGTGTGGAACTGCGTGAATCCGGAAAGAGCAATTCGTTGTGATGCCGCAGTGGTCGACTTCGACGAGCGATGACCCGCTCGCTCTGCCACAGGAAGGACTTGACGTGGGACGTGAACAACACGCGAGAAAGAGCCCCGAGGACGGGAGACGGCCGGAGCACTACCGCCTTATCGGTATTGGCGCAGGCCCAGCCAACTTGAGTTTGGCGTCACTGCTGTACGAGGACCCGACGGTTCCGAATGTGTTCTTCGATCGTAAGAATAGTTTCACTTGGCATGATGACCAGCTCATCGCCGGGGCGACACTCCAGGTCTCCATATTCAAGGACCTGGTGAGTCTGTCCGATCCGACGAATCGGTTCTCGTTCCTGTCTTACCTCCACGAGCACGGGCGCATATACCATTTTCTGAACGCCCAGTTCACTGAGATACCTCGGAGCGAGTTTCGCAACTACTTGGAATGGGCTACCGGGAAAAATCCCAACATCGTGTTCTCCGAGACAGTCGAGCGCGTCGAATTCGACGACGTCTTCCGTGTGGTTACTGATCGCAGGCAGGTCACAGCGGACAACATTGCCGTAGGGGTGGGCACTGTCCGGTGGGTACCCGAGTTCGCGTACCGGCACCTGGGAAAGGACCAGTTCCACGTCAGCGAGTACGGGCAGCGGGCTGCGGACCTGGCAGGCAAACGCGTCGCCGTCGTCGGCGGCGGCCAGTCGGGTGCCGAGGTGGTTCTGGATCTGCTGTCGAAACTCGAGCCGGAACGCCCTGCCGAAGTGCAGTGGATCTCCCGGCGACGCAACTACTTCCCGCTGGACGACTCCACGTTCACCAATGACTTCTTCATGCCGGATTATTCCGACTACTTCTTCCGGCTGCCGGAGGCCGCGCGCAGCGAGATCAACTCCCAGCACGTGCTGACGTCGGACGGGATCTCCGAGTCGACGCTCAGGGCGATTTATCAGGAGCTGTACCGGGTCCAGTTCATCGAGCAGGACGCGCGTCGCTGCACGCTGCTTCCGAACCGCGCGGTCTCGAGCGTCGATCAGCTCCCCGATGGCTCCTGGGAGCTCTCGCTGACGCACAACGACGAACGGGACCAGACGCAGCGAGCCGTCGTCGACGCTGTGGTGTGGGCGACGGGCTACCAGCCCGCGCCGAAGACATTCCTCGAGCCGCTGCTTGGGCGGATCGAGACCGAGAACGGTGAGTTCCGCGTCGACGAGGATTTCGCGGTCGCCTGGGACGGGCCGGTGGACCGCAACATCTTTGTGCAGAACGCCGTGCGCGCACAGCGAGGCTTACCCGACGTCAACCTGAGCCTCAACGCCTGGCGGGCGCAACGTATCGCGAACCGGCTGCGGGGCGATCCAGGGAGCGAACCGGCGGTGTCGTTCATCGACTGGTCAGTGAAGGGCGGGCGTGAATAGCCGTGAACGAGACCGACATCGCCGTCGTCGGGGGAGGGATCATCGGCGCGGTCGTCAGTCGCGAGCTGGTGTCGGCGCTGCCCGGCGCGCGCATCACCGTGTTCGAACGGGACCTGATCGGGCAGGGAGCAAGTAGCCGTTCGGCGGGAGTCCACTTTCCACGTGGCGGGAACGAGCGGGTCAGGTCCATGAGTGAGTTCAGCCATCATTACTGGCAACGGCACATTGCCGAGTGCGAGTTGCCGGTGCGCGACATCGCCTGCGCCGTAGTGGCACCGGATGCGAGCGCCGATGTGGTCGAGGAGTCCTATCTGGAGCTCGCCGAACTCCGGCCACTCCCGCTCGATCAGGTGGATGTGCGGGGCTGGAGTCGCCCGTCGGGAACGAGGGCGTGGTCGGTACGGGGGTGTCACTATGCCGACGTGCCTTCCGTGGCTCGACGCCTGCTGACCGCACTGCGTGGAAGTACCACCGTCTGGGAGGGCAGCGCCGTCGTCGCCATCGACGGTGACGGAGACGGCTACCGCTTGACGCTCAGCCACGGTGCTGAGCTGCGCGCACGCCAGGTGGTCCTGACTCAAGGGCCGTGGGTGAACCGTCCGCCGTGGACGGAACTGACAGCGACGTTGGGTATCCGGATCAAGAAGATCGTTTCGGTTCACGTCGACGTGACTCCCCGTCCCGACGAGGAGTTGACGATCTTTCACGGCGAGGACGCCTTCCTGCTACCTGTACACCATCGCGGGCACCTGCTCTTCAGCTATACCTGCGATGAGTGGGACGTCGATCCCGATTCGGTCGTGACAGGGCTCGCACCCGGCGATCTCACGACAGCACGCGCCGTTCTCGGGCATTACTCGCCGTGGCTGGCGGACCGTTGCCGTTCGGGCCGCGTGTTCTGCGACGCCTACAGCGCCGCTGGTGCGCCGGTGGTAGCCGAACTGTCGCCCGGACTGGTCGTTGCTTCCGCCGCAGGAGGCTCCGGGTACCGGCTGGCCCCCGCCATCGCCACCGAGGTCGTTGCCGCGCTCGGTGCCACTCCCACTACCGCGACGCCGGTCGGTGCCCGTAACAACAGCGAGAGGTGAAGCCGTGATTCTGAACCACTACGACGAAGCAGACCTATCCAGTGCGTTCGGCATCGACATGTCCCCTGTCGAGGGGCTCGAGGTCGGTGCGGGATGGGGCCGTGTTCGGCCCGGGGTGAGCTCGACCAGCCATCAGCACGATGAGACTGAGATGTTCGTGATCGTCGCCGGGACGGGGGAACTGACCGTCGACGGTCGTACGTGTCGCGCTGGTGCGGGCACGGTGGCGTTGTTCGAGCCGTTCGAGTCCCACATCATTACCAATACCGGGGACGAGGATCTCGTGTTCTTCACGCAATACTGGCGTGACACCGAGCGCGCGCGGCTCTCGGCGGTCTCACGGACCCGGCCGCACGCCTCCGGACGTCCGCAGTTCGTCTTCTCCACCCCGCCCACGCCGAACGGGGACTTGCACCTGGGGCACCTGTCGGGGCCCTACCTCGGTGCCGATGTCTATGTCCGGTACCAGCGCCTGCTCGGCAACAGGGCCTGGCATGTGACCGGGAGCGACGACTTCCAGAGCTATGTGCAAGCCGCCGCCGCGCGTGACGGCAGCACACCCGCCGAAACGGCGCGACACTACGGGCGGGAGATCGCCGCCACGCTCGAGGCGATGGACATCGAGGTGGACCAGTTCACGGTCACCAGTACCGACGAGGAGTACGAGCAGGGGCTCCGGCGCTTCTTCTCGCGGCTGATCGCTTCGGGGTGGGTGCGTCCGGCAGCCGGACCGGCCCTTGTGGACGGTGACGACGGCCAGTACCTCTACGAGGTCGCTGTCAGCGGTGACTGCCCGGGATGCTCCGGACCTACCGGCGGCAACATCTGCGAGGAGTGCGGCGAGCCCAACGTCGTGACCGATCTGGTGACGCCACGCTCTCGGTACAGCGAGTCCGAGCCGCGTGTCGTCGACATGGATCGCTACATGCTGCCGCTGCACGAGTTCGCCGACGCCATCGCCGAGCACTATCGGTCAGGACGGGTCCCAGTGCGGCTCCGCGAACTGGCTCGCCGCGTGTTCGGAAGGGACGCGCTCGACCTTCCGCTGTCCCATCCGGCCACGTGGGGTGTCGAACCGGAGCAGGACGAGCTTTCCGGCCAGGTTATCTGGGTGTGGCCGGAGATGAGCTACGGCTTCCTGTACGGCATCGAGCGGCTGGCCGAGACAGTGGGTGAGAGCTGGTCGTGGGACGAGCCGGAAGCCGACTGGAAGATCGTCCACTTCTTCGGCTACGACAACAGCTTCTACCACGCCATCCTCTACCCCGCGCTCTACCGGCTGGCGTTTCCGGAGTGGAAACCCGACATCGACTACCACCTCAACGAGTTCTACCTCCTCGAAGGGGAGAAGTTCTCCACAAGCCGCCAGCATGTCGTGTGGGGTAAGGAGATCCTCACCCCCGACAGCGTCGACGCTGTTCGCTACTATCTGAGCAGCACCAGGCCGGAGGACGAGCGCACCGACTTCCGTCGCGCCGACTTCGAGCACGCTGTCGCCGAGACGCTGGTGGGACAGTGGCAGCGGTGGCTGCACGACGTTGGCGAGCGCGTGCGCCGCGACTACGACGGCAGCGCTCCCGACGCCGGAACCTGGACGGCGGAACACACGGCGTTTCTCGCTCGCCTGTCCCTGCACCTCGACGAGATCACCACAGCACTCAACCCGGAGGCGTTCTCGTTGCGGCACGCGGGGGCCGTGCTCGACGCGATCGTCGCCGACGCACGCGCGTTCTCCCGCCAGCAGTCCCCGCTGCGTGACCTCCCGGAATGGGATTCGGAGGCACGCACGGCCGTCGCTCTGGAACTGGCGGCGGCGCGGCTGCTCGGCAGCGTGTCAGCACCGCTGATGCCGCGCTTCTCCGGTCGGCTCATCGACGCGCTGGGGCTCGCCCAGCTCGACGCCTGGCCGGACACCGTCGCGCTCGTGGAACCGGGCAGCGCGTGCACGCTGGCAGCGACGGATTTCTTCACCGCAGCGCATCCCTCTCCGTTGTTGCTTGACTGGCTCCGCGACAAGGTCGCGAAACTGACACAGCAGCCTGCCGACGGCGACATCATCCATAAATCCATGCCAGCGCTCGGGATGAGCTCGCTGGCGGTGACGACGCTGCAGTACTACCTGCTGACCGAGCTGAAGGCTGATGTGCCGCTGGATGTCCTTGTCGCGGACGTGCCGCTGACAACCGTGGCGTCCCGGCTCGTCGAGCGGGTCGATGCCACGGTGCTCGCCACTGTTGCCGGGGAGGCAGCATGACCGATACACCCGCCGCTATTCTGGCCGACCTGGAGAACTCCGGTCTCGCCATCTCCGTCGTCGACGGAAACCTGAGGATCGAGGGCCGCAGGGAGGCGATGACACCGGAGCTGGTCGACCGGTTGCAGGCAGGCAAGCCGGAACTGCTCGAGCACCTGGCCGCTGCCGAGGACAGCTTCGGGCTCACGCCGCTACAGCGTGGCTACTTCGTGGGCAGATCGGGTCTGTTCGACATCGGCGACGTGTCCAACCAGGTCTACCATGAGATCGAAGGGGTATGGGACCTGGCGGCATTGCAGCGCGCGCTCGAGACCACCGCAGCCGCGCACCCCGCGCTCCGGTTGTGTGTCCTCGACGCGGAGCGGCAAGCCGTGACCGGGACCTACCCACGGTTGACCGTAACCGATCTCCGGGAACTCGATCCTCCCGAGCGGCAGCGAAAGCGGCTGGTGACGCGGGAGCGCCGGTCCCATCTCACGCTTCCACCGGCGGGGCCGCTGCTCGATGCGGAAGTCACGGTGCTCGCCGATGACGAGATGGTGCTGCACGTCAACCACGACGGGATGGCCGTCGACGGGATCAGTATGTTCCTGCTCTTCGCCGAGTGGCACCGGTACTACAGCGCCGGTGGCGCCGCAGACGGTGGCGAAGGTATGGACTTCCGTGTCCACGTCAACGCGATGGCCGCGCTGCGTGACACACCGGCGTACCAGCGCTCCCGCGACTACTGGCTTTCTCGGCTGCACGACCTCCTTCCCGCACCGCAACTGCCGCTGGCGAAGGATCCCGGCGCGTTGGACGGGACCCGCGTGGTGCCGCGACACGTGCGGCTCAAGGCCGATGCCTGGAGCCGGTTCCAGCAGCGCGTCACGGCCGCCGGTGTCAGCAGGTCGGTCGGCGTGCTGACCGCGTGGGCGGAGGTCCTGTCGCTGTGGGGAGCCGGGCCCCGGTTCACCGTCAACACCACCGTCGCGCAGCGACAGCCCGTCCATCCCGAGGCGTTCCGGGCGATTGGCCAGTTCTCCGATCCGTTGCTGCTCGCGGTGAACCTCGACCGGTCGCGCACGTTCGGTGAGCGTGCCCGCGCGCTGCAGGAACAACTGCGGACGGATCTCGATCACCGGCACTACTCCGGCATCGACGTCATGCGTGACCTGGCACGGCAGCACGGCGTCGGCCAGCACACCGCGATGCCGTACACGTTCAATAGCACGCTGGACGCGCTCGACGGCGTCGACGGCTCGACGCTGGAACGGTTCGGGCCGGAGGTGTTCACGGTATCGCAGACACCACAGGTGTACCTTGACGTGTTCGTCCTCCAGCAACACGGCGAGCTCGTCGTCCGGCTCGACGCGGTCGAGGCGCTCTATCCCTCGGGTATGCTCGACGCTCTGGCCGGAGCCCTTGAGACGCTGCTGCACCGGTTGTGCGACGAGCCCGCATGGTCGGAGTACGGCTTCGACCTGCTTCCCGCCGAGCAACGCGAGCGGCGCCGCGCGGCCAACGACACCGCGGCCGACCGGCATCCGGCCATGCTCACCGACGCCTTCGCACATCACGCGACGCACGATCCGGACGCGCCCGCCGTCATCACGTCGCGGGAGCGGGTGGGCTACGGCGACCTGTATCGCAGGGCGGGAGGCATCGCCTCCTGGCTGCGCGAGCACGGGATCGAGCGCGGTGACCGGGTCGGGCTCGTGCTGCGGCGCGGTCCCGACCAGATCGCGGGTATCCTCGGCACGCTGTTCGCGGGAGCGGCCTACATCCCGATCGATCCCGACCTTCCGGCTGCCCGCCAGGGCTACTACCTCCGCGACGGCGGCGCCCGGCTGGTCGTCACGAACGCGGCTGACATCGACTACGGCATACCAGCACTCGACCTTGCCGAGCCCCCTCCGGGAGAGACACCGGCACGCCCGGTGGACGCGACACCGGACGAGCTGGCCTACATCCTCTACACCTCGGGCAGTACCGGGGATCCCAAGGGTGTGGCTGTCACTCACGAGAACGTGACCAACGTGGTCGAGGACTGTGCCGGACGATTCGGCATCGAACCGGCCGACAGATTCTTCGCCATCAGCGCGTTTACCTTCGACCTGTCGGTGTGGGACGTCTTCGGTTCCCTCAGCGCCGGTGCCGCACTGGTGCTACCCGACGCCGACCGCGCGGCGGACCCGGAGCACTGGAGCGAGCTCGCCACCGATGCCGGGGTGACGGTGTGGAACTCCGTCCCCGCGATCGTTCGCATGCTGCTCGACCAGGAACGGCCGCTGCCGCCTTCGCTTCGCCTCGTGATGATGAGCGGCGACCGGATCCCTCCCGATCTTCCCAGCGCTTTGTACCGGCAACGACCGAACTTGCGCGTTGAGTCGTTGGGAGGGCCGACGGAGACCACGATCTGGAACGTGCGCTACTCGATCCCACCGGATCACCCCGAGGACGAGCCCGTGCCTTATGGACGTCCCAACGGGAACAATCGCGCCTACATCCGCGACGGTGACGGGCGTGATTGTCCCGACTGGGTTCCTGGGGAGATCCTCGCGGCCGGTACCGGCGTCACGCCGGGATACTGGAACGCACCCGAGCTGACCGCGGAGCGCTACATCCACGACAAGGACACCGGCGAGCGGCTGTACCGCACCGGCGACCTGGGGCGGTACCTCCCCGACGGGACGATCGACATCCTGGGCCGGATCGACTTCCAGATCAAGGTCAATGGCTATCGGATCGAGACGGGTGAGATCGAGACCCGCCTTGTGGCAACGGACTCCGTTGCCGAGGCCGCCGTTGTCGCTCGTGAGGGGGCCAGCGGGACGGTGCTCGTGGCGCATCTCGTGGCGCGCGATGCCGACCGCGTGCCGTCACTCGACGAGCTGCGCGCGGCGCTTCGTACCGACCTTCCGGAGTACATGCTCCCGGCACACGCCGTCTGGCACGAGGCGTTGCCGCTGAACCGCAACCGGAAGGTCGATCGCAAGGCGCTAGCCGAGTTCCCGCTCGACACCGCGAGCGGCGAGCCTTCGACGGCCACCGACCCCGCGTTGGAAGCGGAGGTCGCCGAGATCTGGTCGACGGCGCTGCGCGGCATCGACGTCGACGTCGACGCGGACTTCACCGCTCTCGGCGGGGACTCGCTCACCGCGGCGCGCATCCTGACGGCGGTGCGGGGCCGCTACGGGGTGGCGCTGCCTGTCGATGCGATCTACGGGCTCAACACGGTGCGGGCGATGGCCAATCACATCGTCGCCGTGACAGCGGGGGAGTGATACGGGTAATGGAGTCGGTCATCAACCACATCGTCGCCGACGTTCCCCGGCACGAGGGCGAGCTGACCGTTGCCGGAATAGGCGGGACGCGAACCGTACCGCTGGCGACGATCTACCAGCAGGCGCGATCGGTCGCCAACGGGTTACGCGACCAGGGAATCCGGCCGGGGGATCGGGTCGGAATCCTCGCGGGTAACAGCCTGGAATGGGCGTTGCTCGATCTCGCGGGGCTGCTCCTCAAAGTACAGACGGCAGGGTTCGAGCCGGACAAGTTCGCACCAGCGGCGGACCTGCTGGATCGCTACGATCTCACCGTCCTGTACGCGGACAAGGTGCCATCCGACGAGCGTGACCCGAGGATACGCCCGCTATCGGACGTCGGTGACTTCGCCGACACGGCGGCGTCGCTGGAGCCCGTTCACTACCGGCCCGATGAGACGACGACGGTGAAGTTCACGTCAGGCTCAACCGGTGTCCCGAAAGGACTGGAGGCGACGGTCGGGAGCATCGACTCCTCGCTGAATGCGGTGCAGGAGATCTTCCAGCATGACCGAGGGGACAACCTCCTGGTGTTCCTCCCGCTGGCACTGCTTCAGCAGCGCTATTGGATCTACTCGGCGCTGCGCTGGGGACATGACGTCACCATCACCACCTACCAGTCCGCGTTCGCGGTGATGTCTGCCGTCCGGCCGACGGTTGTCATGGGGGTCCCCGGGTTCTTCGATGCCGCGAGGCGATATCTCGAGAGCCAGGTGCGCGCGGGCACGGACGCGAGCGTGGCGGCTACCGAGCTCATGGGCGACAGAATCCGTTACTTGTGGACGGGCTCGGCGCCCGCCGATCCCGCCACCTTGCGGTTCTTCAATGATGCGGGGTTGCCCATGTACGAGGGCTACGGGCTGAACGAAACCTGCATCGCGACCAAGAACCACCCGCGAGCGCACCGGCAGGGAAGCGTGGGCAAGGCGATGCCGGGCAAGGAGATCATCATCGACGACGATGGTGTCGTGTGTGTCCGCAGCGATTACCCGGTCAATGTGGCTTACACCTACGCGGAATCCGGCGCGAGTGACAAGATCTTCCTGCCGGACGGTGTGGTCCGTACCGGTGATCGTGGGCACCTCGACAGCGACGGTTACCTCTACATCCACGGCAGGTCCGACGACGTCATCGTCCTCGAGAACGGGAAGAACGTCCTCGCTCGCCCGATCGAGGAACGGTTCCGCCATACCGGAGCCGTTGCGGAGTGCGTGATCTTCTGTCCCAAGCAAACGGAACTTGTCGCGGTCGTCTCGCCCCATTCGGAAGGTACCGACGCGCCGGCGATCGCTTCCGCGCTTGACAGCGTCAACTCGGAGTCCGAAAAGGACGAGCGCGTCGCCCGCGTGATCGTGGCCTCCGAACCGTTCACGACAGGCAACGGCCTGCTCACATCGCAGTTCAAACCGATCCGGCAACGCATTCGGGAGCGGTACGAAGACGCGCTCCACGACCCGAAGGAGGGTATCCGTGCACGACAACCTTGATACGCTCGCCCGCGAGCAGCTTTCGCACGTGCTGCGTGACCGGCCCGATCCAGCGTCGCTGGACGCGGCGGAGGATCTGGTGGGTTCCTACGGCCTCACCTCGCTCAACAAGGTTCTCTTCCTGACATCGCTGTGTAAGGAAGCGAGTGTCAGCCTGACCCATTTCTCCGAGGACGACCTCGCCGGTATGCGCACGTTGAGCGATGTCGTGGCGGCGCTTCGCCCGCACGTCACCGAGCAAGGGGAGGTCCGATGAGCGCGAGTGCGTGGCGCGATACGGCGTCTGCCGTTCTCGAGAACGACCATGTCCGGCTGGAGCCAGTGAGCGAGGCTGCGCGGGAACCGTTGCGCGTCCTCGCGCGGGACGCGTGCATCTGGACCTATTTCGTCGGCCGGGGCGACAGCGACGAGGCATTCGACTCGATGTTCGACGCCATGCTGACGGATCAGCGAGCAGGAACCCGTGCGGTGTATACGATCTATGACAAGCTGACTGGTCGGTTCGCCGGGAGCTCCAGCTACGGCAACATGGCCGAGAGCGAGCGGAGGTTGGAGATCGGCTGGTCGTGGCTCGGACGCCGATTCCAGGGGCGCGGTGTCAACGGGTGGACGAAGTATCTCCTGCTGGAGCATGCGTTCGAACGCATGGATGCCGAGCGCGTGGAGTTCAAGACCGACGCCTTCAACCGTCAGGCACGCGCGGGTCTGCGCAACATCGGAGCCCGCGAGGAAGGCATGCTGCGCAGCTACAACTACATGCCCGATGGAAGGCGAAGGGACGCCGTATACTACGCGATCCTTGCCGGTGAATGGCCAGCGACCAAAGAGCGGCTTCGGCGGCGCGTCACGGCATCGGTCGCGGTGCCATGAGTGAGGTGACGCACCTCACGCTGTCCGGCTCCGCCTATGCTCGCGGACTCCAACACGGCCGGGCGCTGTCGGGGCGCCTTCGCGCGTTTCTCGACGACTCGCTGGCACGTATCGGCCAGTTGCGCGATCGCGCTGTCTCATTGGATGAGCTTCGCGAGGATATCGCCGCGCACCGTGCCGTCGCTGCCGAGGCGCTGCCGGATGTGGCGGCAGAGGTGCGTGGCCTGGCGGCCGGTGCCGCGATTTCCTTCGACGAGGCATGGCTGTTACAACTGCGCCGCGAGATCCTCGGCTACAGCCGCGTGACAGCGGGTGACTGCACCACGTATGCCGCGACGCGCGACGGTCCGGTGCTGGCGCAGACCGTCGACCTGAACGGCAACCTGGATGACTATGTCGCTGTCCTTTCCGTCTCAGGGCCCCGGTACCGGTCGCTGGTGCTGAGCTTCGGAGGACTGCTTGGCTATCTGGGGGTCAACGAGGGGGGCGTCGGCGTCGGGTTGAATCTCGTCCTCGGCGGTACCTGGCGGGCGGGCGTGCCTCCCTACCTGGCGATCCGCCACGTTCTCGACGTGAGTGACAGCGTGGATCACGCCCTTGAGGTGCTCCGCGAGCTACCGCTGGCGAGTTCACGGGCGATCATGCTCTGCGACCGGCAGCAGGTGGCCTGTGTTGAGATCATCGACGGCGCACATCGGGTGCTGCGGGGTCCCGAGCTGGTCCACACGAACCATTTCCTGCATCCCGAGTTCGCCGAACGCGATGAGCTCAACGTGTTCGCGCGCAACTCGTCGGTACGGCGACTCGAGGCGGTCCATGCGCACGGTATCCCGGACCCCACCGACGCGGGCGCGCATTACCGCCTGCTCTCCCAGCCACCCCTGTGCGTTCCCGATACGGGCGACATCCGCCGCGAGCGCACGGTGGCGGCGGTGCTCATGCGTCCCGATCAGGGAGAGCTCCTGCTGTGGCCGGGAAACCCGGCCATGTCGGCAGGACACTCGTGGCACCTCGGCTGAGCCGGACGACGCACCGTCGATGCCTGGCTGCTCCGAGGTCGTAGTCGGCGCGGCCCTGCCGGTGAAGCATGTCGATGGCGTCGATGTCTTTCTCGATGCCATCGAGCGGGCCCAGCCCGGCGAGGTGTTGGTCGTCGACGACAGAGCCTGGGCGCTACCGCGACGGGCATGACGCACACCGGCGGCTGCCATCCGTCGAGGTGAGCTCTCCGCTGGGTGACGGCTCCCGCCCGAACGCGATCTCGCTGCGGCCCTCGCCGTGGGACGCAACACCGTGGTGGGGGCATACCGACGGCTGAAGGCCACATCGATGGTCGGGAGGCGGCAGGGCAACGGCACGTGGATTGAGTCAGCACTCGATCGCGGGCCGGCCAGATCCCCAAGATCAGCCACGAGCTGAGCCAGGTCGTCACCGTCGTCCCGCTCTACGCCGCGTTCCTCATCGTGATGGCCGGACTCGGGCTCGGGTGTTCCGGCTCGACGTCTACGTTCACGCCATCCCCCGCCTGGTTTCCCCACACCGGCAACCAACCCGCTGAGACGAACTGCCGCCGCGCTGGACGCAGCGACCGCCGTGGTGGATCCGGTGGGACTCGAACCCACACTGGCACGGACCTAAACCGTGTGCCTCTGCCAATTGGGCTACGGATCCTGATCGTCACGAGCTTAACCGTTGTGTCCGTGGCGTGACCGTGTGGCCCTGCACGGCGTGGCCTGTGCGGTGTGGTCGCGTGTCGTGATCTACCGTTATGGCCTGGCGGCAGCAGCGTTGGCCGGTCACCCCGCCAGGAACGGAGGAGGATTCGTGGTTCGCGATCAGGAAGCCATCAAGCGTGACATCGAGAAGCACCGGGACGCGCTGGCGTCGAACATCGACCAGCTCAGCACGCGGGTGAACCCGAGGCGGCTCGCCGACGACGCCAAGACCACCGCGAAGAGCACGTTCGAGGAGCCGAAGGTGAAGTACCCTGTCATCGCCGTCGTCGTGCTGATCGTGCTGTTGCTGTTGCGCAAGCTCCTGCGCTGACGTCTCCGGCCGCGCGCCGAGCTGGATGCCGTATGCCTAGGCGCTGGCCCTCTTGTTGATCAACATCACGCGCCCCGAAAGTCCCGGCGCGGCCGAGGAGCCCGGGGTCCGGGTCAGTCCGCGTCAGCTCCCGGTGGCCGCGGTGGCGACCGCCGGTTCCTTCTGCTCGCTGGTGGCCGCAGTCTCTGCGTCCGCGCTGTCGGCCGTTGCCTCCGAGTTCGTGCTGGCGGCATCGGTGCTCGCCGTCGCGGCCTTGCGCGCCGACGGAGTGCCCGACGCTTGTGCGGCTCCAGACTGCGCGCCTGACGTCGTCAGCCGTGCCTCGATGTAGGCGGCGGTGAAGTCGAGCGCGCTGCCGTTGAGCAGGTGCACCACCGTCCTGCCGCCGTGCTCCGGGGCAACCTTCTCAACCAGTTGGTCCGCGCGATCGCGTGCCGCGATGATGCCGGGTGCGCGGTCGGTGAGTTCCTTACCGAGACCGGATACCGTGATCGTCCAGTCGGCGTCGTCGTGGACGTAGGTTGCCGTAATCGGATCCACCGTGTTCATCCCTCTCGCTCATGGACGTCGATCACCGCGCCTCACAGGCTGGCGCCCGGGTTCGCAGTGTGACCGTGTGACCCTGCTGCGTGCGACTCCTGATGTCGATCGTCACCGGTTAGTCCGCGAATAACCACGAAATTGACCCGATCGGGCGAGCGTCGTTACGACATTCGCCGAGTGCTGTCTAGTAATGGGGCCGATGAAGCGGGTCAGTCCGCCGCTGTGCCCCGGTCCGGCTCCTGCCAGGACGCCATGCCGTTCCAGATGATGTTCATCGTGTACTGGGTGGCCAGTTCCGGCGTGGCGTGGTCATGCCGCTCGTACCAGACCGCCATTCGCTCACACGCGCCCACGAGGATCTCCGCGGCGGCCTCCACTTCCTCCTCGGAAGCGCCGGACAGATGTGCGCGCATCAGCAACGTGTTGAAGTCGGTCTGCTGCTGGCGGATGGCCTCCACTTCTTCGGAGGCCACCGGACCGAGAAATGACAGCTCGTGCCGCAGCAGCGACCACGCGTCCTGGCGCTCGGCCATGAACCGGAAGTAGGCGAGCAGTCCGCGCTCCAGCACTTCCTTGCCAGTCGTCGCGCCGGTCACCGCCCGTTCGGTCGCCTGCCGCAGCGCGGTGCGCGCTTCTCGGATCGCCGCGAGCAGCAGCCCCTCTTTCGAATGGAAGTACTCGTAGAGCATCGGCTTGGAGACGCCGACCCGCTCGGCGATGTCATCCATCGATGTCGCGACGTAGCCGTGCTCGGCGAAGGTGGTGACCGCGACGTCGATCATCTGTCGTTCCCGCTCAGCCCTCGGCATGCGCTTGCGGCGGGGTGGTGGTCCACTGGGTGATTGCTTGTTGATGGCGGTCACATCACACACTCTACCGGAAGTAACCTACTGATAGTAAGGTAAGCGGTGAGGGGAACGACCGAAGCAAGGATTGGGGCGCGATGAGCAGCACCGGAACCTCGGAAACCAGCAGGGAACGGGCGACGATCGTGATCGTCGGTACCGGTTTCTCGGGCCTTGGTATGGCCATCCAACTGCTCAAGGACGGCCGCGACGACTTCGTCATCCTGGAGAAGGCGCACGAGGTCGGCGGCACCTGGCGCGACAACACCTACCCCGGCTGCGCTTGCGACATCCAGTCGCACATGTACTCGTTCTCCTACGAGCAGAATCCGAACTGGTCGCGGGCGTTTTCCGGGCAGCCGGAGATCTTCGAGTACCTCAAGGGTGTCGCCGACAAGTACGGGCTGCGCGAGTTCATCCGGTTCGGCGTCGAGATGACCGGCGCGACCTGGAACGAGTCGGACGCCACCTGGACCGTTACCGGAGCCAACGGTGAGACCTTCGTCGGCAGCTATCTGATCTCTGGTGTCGGCGCGCTGCACATCCCGAACATCCCGAAGCTGTCCGGCATCGAGACGTTCCAGGGCGAGCAGTTCCACTCCGCCGACTGGAACCACGACTACGACTTGCACGGCAAGCGCGTCGCCGTCATCGGAACGGGCGCGAGCGCGATCCAGTTCGTACCGCAGATCGCGCCCGAGGTGGAGCGGCTGACGCTGTTCCAGCGCACGCCGCCGTGGGTGATGCCGAAACCGGACCACCAGGTCCCGCGCTGGGCCAAGGCGCTGTTCCGTCGTGCGCCCATCACGCAACGGGCGGTGCGCAACGCGCTGTATTGGTTCCTCGAGTCGCGCGCGATCGGCTTCAACGGCCATCCGGCGATCATGAAGGCGGGGGAGCGGGTCTGCCGCCGTCAGATCAACAAGGCCATCAAGGACCCTGAGCTGCGGGCCAAGCTCACCCCGGACTACCGGATGGGCTGCAAGCGGGTGTTGCAGGCAAACGACTACTACCCGGCGCTGGCCAGGCAGAACGTCGATGTCATCACCGACGGTATCGCCGAGGTGCGCGAGCGCAGCATCATCGACAGTGCGGGTGTCGAGCACGAGGTCGACGCGATCATCTACGGCACCGGCTTCCATGTCACCGACGCGTTCGACTACCTGGACATCACTGGCGAGAACGGCCGTGACTTGTCCACCGAGTGGGCAGAGAAGGGGATGACCACCCACAAGGGCATCACGGTCGAGGGCTTCCCGAACCTGTTCTTCCTGCTCGGGCCGAACACCGGACTTGGCCACATGTCCGTGGTGTTCATGATCGAGTCGCAGGCGCGCTACGTCATCGGCGCGATCAACCATGTCGAGCGCTCCGGCGCGCGGGCGCTGCGGGTCCGCTCGGACGCGCAGGAGGAGTTCCAGCGCGAGATCCAGGACAAGCTGGCCAAGGGTGTCTGGAGCACCGGCGGCTGCACCAGCTGGTACCTGGACGCCAAGGGCGTCAACCGCACGCTATGGCCCGGGTTTACCTGGAAATACTGGCTGGAGACACGCAAGGTCGATACCAGCGACTACGAGCTGGTCGGCAGGCGATCGGCTGAGGTGCCCGAGGGCGCCGCGCGCTGAATGACATTCCGCCGCGCTGAATGATATTCCGCTGTGTTGGGCCTTGGCTCCACCGGCGAATGTCGCTTTCCCCGCGGCTAACGCGGGGACGGCGTCACTCACCGCAGCGGATACGAGCTGCCGGTGGCGCCGCCGTCGGCCGTGCCGTTGTCAGCGGCGTTCGGGCTGTTCGAGCTGCTGGCGCCATTGCCTGAGCGGCGTCCGGTCAGCTCCCGCAGGTAGCTAAGCAGCTCGACCGACGTCGTGCCGCACAGCTCGGCCATTCGCTCGATGGCCGCCGTGGTCAGCGTGATCTCGTTGCCGCTTGCCGGGTCGGTCTCCCGTAGGCGGTCGGCGGCCCAGCGGCGCAGCGGCAGCAACGTCGGCTCGGTGGACTCCGCGATTTTGCTGAGGTCGACCCTGATCTCGTCCGCTGCCGTCGTGAACAGTCGCCGGTCCACCCGCGCCAGCACGTCGTGCGGCTTCTCGCCCAGCGCGAGGCAGATCTCGGCGAACCGGACGACCGAGCATTGCCGCGTGCCGTGCTCGTAGGTGGCAAGCGTCTGCAGCGAGATCGTGCTCTGCAGCCGTGCGTTCAGCTGCTTGCGCGTCCAGCCGCGGCTCTTGCGCAGCGTGCGCAGCTCGTTGCCCAACATTCGCTGGTAGTGCTCGCTGTCCAGGTGCACTGGTCTCATCCCTCAGCTCGAACCACGTGGCTAGCACCGGTTCAGCGGTGCGTCAGTGAGGCGGCATGGCGACCTCACTAGGTGAAAGCCATTCGATGCTGGATCCTGACGCGAATGAACCCAGAATAGTGCTGCGAGTTAGTTCACACAGGTGACGCCATCGGCCGTGATGGTGTCGTTTTTGGGTTGTTCGCCCTGTTGTTGTGGCTGGGGCGGCGCCTCGTTCTGCGCGGCGGGCTGGCCCCCGGACTGGGTGCCACCGCCGGCCGCCGAGGCGTCCTGGCCTGGGGGCGGGAAGTCGGCACCGAGTACCGCGGTCACCGTGCCCGCGGCCAGGGTGGGGTCCACCTCGATGTGCGCCGGTCCCTCCAGCGCCGAGGCGACCCGCCGTGCGGCGTCCGTCTCGCCGGGGGCGTGCCGGACGACCGTCGCATCCCTCGCCGCGGCGTTGCCGACCTGGCCCGTGGCGAAGCCCGCCTGCGCCAGTCGCTCCGAGACGTCGCCAGCCATGCCGGTCACGCCCGCCGCGTTCAGCACCGTGACGGTGATCTTGGCGTTGCCCGCTTTGTCCGTCTCCGCTGGCTTCTGGTCATCGACGCTGCCGGAGAGGCCTTCGATGAACTGCTGTACCTGCCAGGGATCGACCTCGACGGCCGAGCCGTCCGGGGTATCGAGGCCGATGCTGCCGACCGGGATGGTGTGGAACTCGATCTGGCCGCCGGTGAGGTCGCTCATCTGGTTGGCGAAGTCGATGATGTCCCAGCCCTCGTTGAGCACGACGGAGTTCTCGATCGCCGTCTTGAGGTTCCTGAACTTCTGCGGGTTGGCCAGCGTGCCCGCCGAGATGACCTTGCGGGCTAGTCCTGCCATGAACACCTGCTGGCGCACGACGCGGTCGATGTCACCCCTTGGCAGGCCGTGCCGCTGCCGGACGAACGCCAACGCCTCCGCGCCGGAGATCGTCTGCTGGCCGGCGGCGAAGTCTGCGCCGGAGTATGAGTCGCTCACGGCGTTCTTGAGGCAGACGTCGACGCCGCCGATCGCCTGGGTGATCTCGTAGAAGCCGAGCAGGTTCACCGAGGCGTAGTTGTCGATGGTGCGGCCGGTCAGCGTCTCGACGGTCGCGATCAGCGACTTCGCGCCTGCCTCGTTTGACTGGACGTCGATCTGCTGGGGATCGGTGACGCCCGCGTCCCTCAGCTCGCGCTCCTTGGTGGTCTTCGCGCGGCCGTAGGCGGAGTTGATCTTGTGCTGGCCGTAGCCGGGGATCTCGACGTAGGAGTCCCGAGGCATCGAGAGCGCGACGGCCTTGCTGCCGTCGTTCGGGATGTGGAGCAAGATCAGCGTGTCAGTGTTCAGTTCGCCGTCCGCGACACCGGCGCGCAGCTTGCGCAGCATCTCCTGCGGCAGCGGGTTGCCTTTCGCGTCGGTCCGGCTGTCCATGCCGACCAGCAGGATGTCGCGGGAGCCGTCCGCCGGTTGGTCACCGCCGGCGCCCTCGCTGAGGACGTCGACGACGACCACGCCTTCGAGGAAGCCCTCGACCGCGGCCCATGAGTAGCCGGTGAGGCTTACGACCAGGATTGACACCAGTGACAGTGCCACCTTGGTCGCGAGCAGCGGCAGTGTGCGGCGGTCCTGCCGCGAGAAGCGCTCGTGGCCGGACCGCCGCGAGCGGTCGCGCGGCGGCGGGGTGCGGCCAGCGCCGCCGGGTCGGCCGCGCTCGTTGTGCCGCGCCGTCGCTCCAGCACCCGCCGAGCCCGGTCGGCTGGCCGGGGGACGTCGGGCGCCCGGTTCGGCCGGTGGTGGGGTGGCGCGGCGCCTGGTCGGGCCAGAGTCGCCGGGGCGCGCCTGCGGCGGCTGGCGGCGCGCCTGGCGGGGGTGTGGCTGAGGCGGCTGTGGGGTGGAACGCCCTGGTCGCGGCGCGCGGTCGGGCCCGGGCTGACCATCGCCAGACCGTGGCCGCTGTTCCACCTGCCTGCTCCCTTCGCTTCCCTGCCCGTGCGATGCGATTGGCGACTCGCATGAGTTGACGCCCGTCACGCCCGGCCAGGTTGCCTGAAGCGTAGGAGATTCACGATCTATCCCCGGCCGTCGGGCACAGGTTACGGCGTTGGAGTGAAACCAGTGTTGTGTGTCCCTCGGATCGTCGGCGTGTCGGAGCTAGTCGACGCGGGGTCGCTGGTCAGGGCTGTGTGGATGGCCGAGAGTCCCGATGATCACGGATGTGCTCAACGTTCCCTTGGTGGCCCGAAACGGCGAATCGCACCTGATTCCTGCCGTTCTCCTTCGCCTCATACACCGCCGAATCGGCGGCATGCAGCAGTTCGTCCACAGTGTTCCCGTGGTCGGGATAGACCGCGACACCGATCGACGTGGTGCGGTTCGTGATGGTCGTGGGCGCGCCGCGCCGTCCCGTCGTCCGGATCCGCAGGTCGGCGATCGCGGTCCGCACCCGCTCGGCGGCGCGTTCGGCGGCAGCGACTTCGGTGTCGAGAAGCAGCACGACGAATTCTTCGCCACCGAACCTGCCGACGATGTCAACCGGTCGCACGATCTTCTGCAATAGCCTGCCCACCGCGAGGATGACCTCGTCGCCCGCTGGATGGCCGTAGGTGTCGTTGATCCACTTGAAGTAGTCGAGATCGATCATCAGCAGAGCCACGCGGTCGCCCGCTCGCCTGGTGCGTTCGAATGCCCTCGCGGCGGACTCCGACCAGCCGCGCATGTTCAGCAGTCCGGTCTTGGCGTCGGTCTGGGCGTCGTCTTGGAGTTGGCTGATCTCAGCCAGCCGGTTCCCGAGCACGCTCACGAGTACGAGCACGACGATCGCGGGCGGGAGATACACCAACAGGACGGCGTTGATGGCGCCAAGGCCCACGGTTCCCGCGTCGAGAAGGTTGTCGGTCCTGGTGCCAAACACCGCGCGCAGCGTCGGCCGGACGGAATTGCTCAACGCCAGTACCGCGGCGACGGCTAGTGCCTGGATAGTCGCGTATACGAACCCGGCCGCGAAGAGATATCCGAACTCGGCTACCGAGTTGTCATCTCGCAAGGTGCTCAGCGCGGTCGGGTCGAGTACGCCAAACAGCCAATGTGCCGCTGCCGCTGCTGCGGCGGTGGTCAAGGACGTGAACAGGAAACGGTGCGGTGGCCGCCGCCAGTTGAACCATCGCTGCCCGCCGACGAGAACGATGAGCAGTAGGGTGAGGCTCATCGGCAACAGCAATGCGGCAGGGAAGATCCAGATCCCGGTGAGGTCGATGAAGACGGTTGTCAGACGGTTTCGTCTCCGCTCCTCTTGCCTACGGGTCAGTTGAATGTGCGCCGTAGCGCAGGCTGCCAGACTGGCGAAACGTATCCAGTCGACGGTGGTCGTGGGTTTCGAGATAGCGATTCCCCACACCACCAGCAGCAGTGTCAGCGGCTCCCAGATAGCGAGGAATACGATTACCCGTGATCGGAGTGTCCACAGTTCCCAGTTACGGGGGTGGGCTGCTTTGATGGCCGCACTCGCCGTTTTCTTCACGCCCTGCTCTGCCCGTCCGGCACGGTGTTCCCGGCCCGGCAGTGCCGCGCGGCCATCCTGCGGCGCCACGCGCCCCGTCATGCAGTGCCTTCTGTCTGGTGTCGGGGCGTGCTCATACCATCTCGCCCTACTGCCCCGACCAACTGTTGGGGCCGGAAGGGTATAAGTGTATAACGCATCGATTCTATTATGTTCATGTTGGCTGGTGCTAGTTGAGAAATGTTCATCGTTCCAGCCACGCGGTGTGTTGACCGTGAAATAGGAAATGGGAGGTGCGAGATGTCCGATCGCGCATGGTGACTGTACGTATTGGCGAGCAGTTCTCATCGGATGAGGAGGTGCGAGATGTCTGATCGCGCATGGTGACTGTACGTATTGGCGAGCAGTTCTCATCGGATGAGGAGGTGCGAGATGTCTGATCGCGCATGGTGATGGGCTTGGTTGACCGCTGTGGGATGCATTGATCAATTCGGGAGGTGCGAGATGTCTGACCGCGCATGGTGAACCCGATCTGACAGAAGTGGCCGATGGGCGTCATGGCGTCGGCCTGTGCCCAGGTGTTTTGTTGAGCTGCCACCACGTGGCCGCGAGCGGCACGGCGATGACGACGCCGAGTACTCCCGCGATGGTCACGGTGTGCGAGGCGGATCCGAGCCATTCCGCCACAGCGCCACCCAGAGCGACGCCCAGTCCCTGCACGACGCGGAGGCTCGCGTGGCTGACGCCGATAACGGAACCTCGCACCCCGTTGGGCACGGAGGTGTTGACTGTCGCGATCACGGTGAGGATGTATGCCCCCGTGGTTCCTGACAGCGCTAGCAATGCGAGGGCGAACGGCATAGTCGGCTGTGCCACGAACGCGATGAGCACGGCCGGAGACGCTACCGCGAGCGGGCCGATCAGCCGCAGTCGTACGTGTGCCGGGACGTAGTGCGAGAACACGAAGGCGCCGATGATGAACCCGAGCGGATCGGCGGCGAGCAGCCAGCCGACGGCGTGGTTGGGTGCTCCGAGCTGATCGGCGAGCGGTGCCGCGAGGCCTTCTGGCACGACCGTGAGCCCGGCGAGCAGAGCGAGCCCGAGCAGCACTCGGAGTTTCTTGTCAGACGCCATGAGACGGGCGCCGTCGAACCAGCCATGCTCGTCTCCTGCTGCGCTCGGCCGCCAGGTGACACCCGCATACACCAGCCACGCCGCGACCACAAAGGTCGCCGCGTCGATGGCGAGCGCTGCCCGTGTGCCGATCAGGGTGACGAGCACGCCGCCGCCTGCCAGGCCGAGCAGCATCATCACGTTCATCGTGATGCCGCGCAGGTCCTGGCTCCGCAGGTAGAGCGCGTCGTCATCGAAGACGTCGCGAGTGGTCGCGTTCTGCGCCGCGTTCGCGGGCGCTGACACGAGTGAGACCAGGAAGACCAGGGCACACAGCAGCACGAGCGGCATGCCGGGGATCGTCATCAGCGCGACGAGCGCCGCTTGCACCAGTGCGCTGCCGACCAGCAGAGTGCGGCGCGGTACGCGGTCGGCGAGTTGCGACAACCCGAGGCCGCCCGCCAGCGCTGGCAGGAAGGTCATCGCGTAGACGAGGGCGGCCCAGAGCGCGGACTCGGTACGGTCGTAGACCATGATCGCGAGCGCGACCTTGGCGAGCTGGTCACCGGCGATGGACAGCGCTTCGGCCAGCCAGAGCCCGCGGAACTCGGGATTCGCGACGACGTCAACGACCCGGGGTATGCCTCGGTGCCGCTCGCTCGTCGAATCCGAGTGGCTTCGCGAATCCGAGTCCGTCGGCTCCGACTCACCTCGCGACTCCGGCTCACGTTGCGACGTCGATGCGCTCGGCGACTCCGATGAATTCTTGTGCACCGCTGCGTTGCCCGTCCTCGATGACTTGCTGAGTTAGTGCCCCCTCGGAGCGGTGACGTCGTGCCCCGGCGCGGCCTGACGGCCTGTAGCCACCGCTTAACCGATTCGTAAGCCTTGTGCCAGATAGTACTAGTGCCAACACATACTGTCAGTGGCTTCGGCTGGGTGATCGGTCCACTGATTACACCCCACTAATCAGCGGTCACTCATTCGACGCATTGACCGGACCGTTCATCGACAAGCTATGCCCGCTGGGCGCTTCCAGTCACACACTGAGTAGAGCCGCACGGCCACAAGGCGTGGCTGATCGCGGCTGCTACGGGGAGTGGGTGACATGAACACGCTCGAAGGCAAGGCCATAATCGTCACTGGAGCGGGCCGTGGACTGGGCGCGGCGTTCGCGACCCACGCCGCTGACGCCGGCGCCAACGTCGTGGTCAACGACATTGACGTCGCGTGCGCGGAACGCACCGCGAAGGTGATCATCGACAGAGGGGGCAGGGCGGCCGTCAGCGGACACTCGGTCGCTGACCCAGCACAGGCGGAGGAGATCGTCGCGACCTGTGTCGGGGAGTTCGGCACCATCGATGGCCTCGTCAACAACGCTGGCCTCAACTACGAAGCCGTGTCCTGGCAGGACGACCCGGAGCGGATTCGCGAACTGGTCGAGGTCAACGTGCTCGGCGTCATGTATGTCGGCGGCGCAGCCGCACGAGCGATGGTCGACCGCAGCGGCGGGTCGATCGTCAACATCGCGTCCGGAGCCTCGCTCGGGCAGCGCAACCTCGCCACCTACGCCGCGAGTAAGGGCGCGGTCGCCTCGCTGACCTATTCCTGGGCGCTGGACATGGAGGCTGTCGGGATCAGGGTCAATGCGGTGTGCCCGCTGGCCTATACCCGCATGATCGCCAAGTCGGAGCGGTCAATGCGCGCCTGCAAGCAGGACCGCACGCCAGACCGGGTGGCGCCGCTCGTCGTCTACCTGCTCAGCGACAGTGCGGATGGCGTTACCGGGCAGTTGGTGCGTTGCAACGGCTCACAACTGCACATCGTCGGCCAGCCATACCTCAAGGAACCGATCCTGGAGCGCGAGCTGTGGGACGTCGACAGCGTCCGGCGCGCGTTCGATGAGGTCTTCGGCGCGCACCTGGAGCCGTACGGGCTGGAGAAGCGGGTGCCGCCCCGGCTGCGGAAGTGGGTGGAGCCGCTGCGGAGCGCGTGAGCGCGAGGCGCTCGGCCGGTGTCCGCGCGTCCCGAGCCGTGCCGGGCCAGCCTCGTGGACCGGTGTGGGCTACGTGCGCGCGCGGCGGCGGGAGCGCGCGTAGCCGAGCAGGACCGCGAGCCCGACCAACGCGGCGAGGGCGGCGAGTAGCGGCAGCGGGCCGATCGCGTCGACCCAGCGGGCCAGCGTCTGCTGGATCGCGCCCGCCGCGTTGATCACCGGGTCGCTCGGGTCGGCGTTGCCGTGGAACAACCGCAGCTCATAGACGCCGTAGTAGCCGACGTAGCCGCCGACAACGATCAGCAGCACACCGCTGATCCGGTTCACGTACGGCAGTAGTCGCCGCATCCGGGTGACCGCGCTCGCGCCAGCCACCGCGACCGCGATCGCAAGGACACCGACGACCAGCGCCATGCCAGCGCCGTAGGCCAGGAACGCCAACACACCGAGCAGCACGGAGCCGCTCTGGAACGTCGTCCCGGTGACCGCGAGGAACGGGCCGATGGTGCAGGACAACGACGCGGTGGCGTACGCGATGCCGTAGCCGAGCATCGAGCCGAGCTGTGCGGTCGGTGTGCCACCGGCGAACTTCGGCAGCAGCACGGTCAGCTCCCTGCCGCCGACCAGCCACCCGCCGAGCCCAATCAGCGCGGCTCCGATCACGACGGTGACCGCGGGCAGGTACTGCTGCACCTGACTGGCCAGCGGCGCGACCACCAGGCCAAACGCGCCGAAGACGAGCAGGAAACCGAGCGTCATCGCTGCGGTGGCCGCTAGCGCTCGTGCCATCGCCGTCGCTTGGCTGCGTTCGGTGCCCTCGCCGAGCACGACCAGCGCCAGGTACGCGGGCAGCATCGCGAACCCGCACGGGTTGACGGCGGCGACGAGTCCGGCGCTCAATGCGAACCCCAGCGTCGTCGTGTCCATCAGTCAGCAGGCAATCGCGGGTCAGCCGGCCATCGCGGACAGCCGGACGTCGAGCTCCTCAGCCGACAGCGAGCCCTTGACGACGTCGACCGAGCCATCAGCGCCGATGAAGGCGAACGCGGGCTGATAGGTCACGCCGAACCGCGCCCAGACGGCGGCGTTCGCGTCGTTGAGGTTGGTGAAGCCGTCGATGCCGTATTTGGTGGCGAAGTCCTTCATCGCGGACACCTCATCGCGCGCGGCGACGCCGACGAACGTGACCTGCTCGCCGTGCGTGGCCTCCGCGTCGGCGATCGTGGGGGCCTCCCGCTGGCAGTTCGGGCACCACGGTGCCCAGAACCACAGCACAGCGGGCTCACCGGCCAGCGACGTCCCGTTGAATGTCGAGCCGTCCAGCGTCCGCGCGCTGAACCGGAGCTCTTCCGGCGTGGGCGCATCAGCCTTGTTGTCCTTGGCCTGCTTGTCCGAGGGCTTCGTGGTCGTGGTGTCCTCGGCCGGTGCGCTCACCGACGTCTGGTCCTTCACCGATGACGGGGCGCTTTCGCCGCTCGATCCGCACGCGCTCACCAGCAGCAATGCGGCCGACGCGAGCAGCGCCGACCCTATCGTGCGGGCACTGGCGTTCATGGTGGCGACCTCCTGGCGTGGGCATGCGGCAACGGCGCTGACAGCGTATGCCGCCAGCGTAGTTCCGCGCGGCGGGTCGGCACGCGGCACGGGGGCGTTCGTAACTGTTCGGTAAGACGCGGTCGCCGCGACATGAGGGTCGCAGCGTCTCGCGCTCGGCTTGGCACGCGGCGCTCAGCCGCCGAGTGCGCCCTCGATTTCCACGGCCACCTCGTCGGCAAGCCGCAACGCACCGAACAACGCCGAGTACGGTTTGATTCCCCACTCCGTCTGCGTGACCGCGGCCCTGCCGCGCACGAAGCCGTCATCACCGAGCCGGACATAGGTGGTGAGCGGCTGCGTGACGGCCATGATCGTGAGGTCGCCGTCAATCTCGATCCCATCGCCGCTGCCACGGACCGCGGTCGACGTGAACGTAATGGCGGGGTAGACGTCCGGGAAGAGGATCTTGTCGCGAATAGTGCGCTCGATCTCCGTGCGGTCGGCGTCCGAGAGCGGCAGCACCCCGCCCGCGCCTTCTCGCACCTCGAATGAAGCGGTGTCGGCCGCAACGCTCACCGATGACGTCGTCACATCCGGCTCCGGCACGCTGACCTGGGCTTCCCAGCGGGTGACCTCGATGGTCAGATCCTGTCCCGCTCGCGCGCCGAGTCCGGTGCGGCTGGTCCTGACGAACAGCCGTGCCGATGGCGGGCCGAGCGAGAATTGGCCGATGAGCGGCGTCATGGCCTCAGGCTACGCACCAGGACGCCGGGCCACCGGCTGTGTCACGAGTTCGGGACGAGCAGGATCCATACCTGGCCTTGCCCCATCGGCAACGGCGTGCCATCCGTGGTCGTGAAGCGGGTTGGCGCGTCCGGGGATGGTCGCGACCACTGCGCGTCGAACCGCCTGCCGTTCCGCAGCACCGTCGCATCGCCGTTGCCCACGGTGCGATACGTCGGCGACCGGTTGCCGCTGGCATCCGCCTGGCCCTCGCTGGTGATGTCGACGTGCTGCTCGACGATGGTGGCCGCACTCAGCTCTTCGCTCTCGGTGTCGCTGACCGGCGTGCCGTCCGTGGTGATCAGCCAGCCCTCGCGGGCTGACCAGGAGAACTCGAACGTCGCGTTACCGTAGTTCGTGGTGTGGCTCGCCGCGACGACCCCACCTGCCGGTGCGTCACCGCGCTGGATCACGGTTTGTTCCGGCGGGGCGTCCGGGGAGGGTAGCGCGGCAGGGTCGACGTAGAGGTTGTGCGGAGACTCGCGTTCCGTCTCCCGGTAGTAGCCCTCGCTCCTGCTCGGTGACGCGGGCACGAGCGGGGCGTCTGCCAGGTCGGTGAGCACTTCGGGTGCGGCGCCCGAATAGGCGAACGTGGGGTGGCCGTACTGGGCGAGCAGTTCGATGTCCGACGCCCGCGCACTGCGTACCGGCCCGATCGCGTCGGGTAGTTCGCCGGTGTAGATCCCGAGCAGTCGGGTGAGCCCGCCTTCGACCGGCGTGACGTAGATGGCTTCGGCCGCGCTGAGGCCGGTCTGCGGCCGCGCCGCCGCCACGTTGTCGATCTTTACGGCGAGCACTGACTCAGTCGGCAGCGTGTCGTCTCGCGCTTGGTCAGGACTCGGCTCTGAGAGCTGCATGACGTACCAGATCATGCCCGCCACCAGCGCAAGCGCAAGTGCGATCGCGACCGCGATCAGCCACCCTCGTGCTCGTCGGTTCATCTTCACTCCATCGTGGACTGTCAGTGTCCATGATCCTCTCGGTATGGGCCTGGTCAACCGGAATGGGGTGGTCGTGGCGGAGGCGTGACCTGGGCGTTGCCGGCGCGACGTCGGGTCCTGCGCTCCCGACGCTGTGCCTGTCGTGCAGGCTCACACACGGTCGGAAGCCGATCACCGTGGGACGTCGAACTCCACCCAGAGCGGATAGTGGTCGGAGATGTGCCAGGACAGCGTCGTCAATGTCTGCTCGCCGAGCAAGTTGTCAACGAAGTCGAGTTGACCACCTGCCGCGCACTCCAGGTTCAGCACCGCCCTGCCATGGGTGCCGTGCGTGAACCATGCGATCTGGTCGTAATGGTGGTGTTTGCCAGGCTTGTCGAAGATTGTGCGCGGCAGCGTCGCCAGCGGCGGCGCGGGAGTGAGACCCGTCGAGGTGAATGCGTCGAACAGCGGATCGTCAGCGCGGTCGATGTTGAAGTCACCCAGTGTTATCAGGTTGTGATGCCAGCCGAACTCGCGCTCGGCCCAGTTCGCTAGCCACTGCGCGAGCGCGGTCAGCTCCGGCAGGCGGTCGCTCGGTTTGTCGCCGTAGTTGATGTGCAGCGTGACCAGCGTGAACGTCTGATCCGCTGAGCGGAAGCTGACCGCGTACGGGGTGCGGGCGAACTGCCGGTCGAGCACCCCGCGACTCACCCTGGCTGGGCCTTCGCCGAGCGTGACCACGAGTTCACACGCGAGGCCGGACGGTTTGACCCGTTCAGTGTCGTACAGGAAGCTGAGCCGTTCGCCGTTGCCTGCGTGCCCGCCGGTGACGTCGGTGAGGAGGAAAGCCCACGTGTCGCCGAGGATCTTCAGCAGGTATCGCAGCGCGCGCAGGTTACCCCGGATTTCTTGCACCGCGACGACGTCGAACCGGCGGATGTGCGCGGCAATGTAGTGCAGGTCAGCGAAGTTGCGCAGGGGAGAGGTGTCCTCCGGCGTCTCCCACGCCTTGGTGAGGTCGGAGAGCGCCCGGATGTTCCACGTGGCGACCAGGATGTTGCGACCAGGCTGCTTCGCGGGAACCGTCGCTTCGAGCGAGTCGTCCAGCCGCCCGACGGTGCGGGTGACGAAGGCGGGCGGCGCGAGGATGTCCGGTGTTGCTGCCATAGCTGCCGATCCGACGCTCGAGTAGGTCTTGCTCGAAGGTCGTCGCGACAGGGCGGGTAGTTACACCGGGTGCCGGAGGGGCGAACACAGCGTCGGGAGCGCAGGACACGGCGTCGGGAATGCAGGACACGGCGTCGGGAATGCAGGACACGGCGTCGGGAATGCATGACACGGCGTCGGGACGCTGGGGCCGTGCGGATGACAGCACCCGCACGGCCCCAGCGTGTTCCGGTCAGCTCGCCGCGGTGGCTGGGGTGCGGGCCGCCGCCATGCGGCGTTCCGCGAGCCGGTCGGCCGCCGTGGCGGGTGGGACGCCCTCGGTGTCGGCGAGTTCGAGGACTTCCTTGGTCGTGGAGAAGATCTTCGACGCGAGGTCCTTCGCGCGGTTGAAGTTGAACCCGTGCAGTTCGTCCGCGACCTGGATGACGCCGCCGGAGTTCACCACGTAGTCCGGCGCATAGAGGATGCCGCGCGCGGCGAGGTCCTGCTCGACACCGGGGTGGGCGAGCTGGTTGTTCGCCGCGCCGCACACGATGCTCGCCCGCAGCACCGGCACGGAGTCATCGTTGAGCGCGCCGCCGAGAGCGCACGGCGCGAACACGTCGATGTCCGAGCGGATCAGTGTCGCCGTGTCGGGGACGACGTGCACCTCAGGGTGGTTGCGCTGCACCCGCTCGACCGCGCGCTCTTTGACATCGGTGATCACCACATGGGCGCCCTGCTCGATCAGGTCGTCAACCAGCAAGTGGCCGACCTTGCCGACGCCGGAGATGCCGACTGTCCTGCCCCGCAGCGATGAGCTGCCCCAGCGGTGTTCGGCGCAGGCCTGCATCCCGCGCAGCGTGCCGTAGGCGGTCAGGATCGAGGAGTCGCCAGCGCCGCCGTGTTCCTGGGAGCGGCCGGTGACGTAGTCGCACTCGGTCGCGACGATGTCCATGTCGGCGACGAACGTCCCGACATCGCAGGCGGTGATGTAGCGACCACCGAGCGACTGCACGTAGCGGCCGTAAGCTCGGAGCAGTTCGGGTGTTTTGTCGGTCGCGGGGTCGCCGATGATCACGGCCTTACCGCCGCCGAGCGGCAGCCCGGCGAGTGCGGTCTTGTACGCCATCCCCTTCGACAGGTTGAGTACGTCCGCGAGCGCGGCGTCCTCCGACTCGAACGGGTAGAAGCGCGTGCCGCCAAGCGCGGGGCCGAGCGTGGTGGAGTAGATGCCGATGATGGCGGTGAGCCCGCTCGGCTCGTCGTGGCAGAACACGACTTGCTCATGCCAGGGCTTGGTGGTGAACACTCTCGCAGTCATGGTGATGACCTCTCGTTGTCGGCCCCGTCCGTCGCTTGTGGCTTGGCCGGGGCACGTGAGCATGTGTGCCTGACTCTATGGTGCCCCTTCTCAGCGCCGCGAGCCCGCGAGCTACACCGAGCCGTTGCCGTGTCGTGGCAGGGGATGACACGGTCGGGCAGGCCGTCGGCGGACATCGGGCAGGCCGTCGGCGGCGGGCGACGGCGACATCGGACGACGGCAGCTGCCCCTCGGCGGCGGCGCCAGTCGGCTCATCGGTGGCGTCCGGCGGCACCACCCGCGCTCTTGATCATTTCCACGCGTTCCGGTACCGCATCGGCGCTCGTTCCGACCAGAATGGTGGTGAATCTGACATATCTGTTGCGGAAACAACTAGTGTGTGTGGCCCGGTTCAGAAGTTGTTTCTAGAGAAACCGTTCCGCAAAATGCAACCGCACATAACTTAAGGTAATAACTCGTACGCGATCCGTGTTCGGCTACACACCATGGTCAACCGAAGGTCGCAACGTCAGGCAAGCGGACCAAGCGAGGGCGGAGAAATGGCCAAAAATCTACCCAGGGTAGTTTTTGTTGCTGCAAGTGAGTGACGGCGTGATCGGTGTGGCCTAGAGCACGGTAGTGCGGTGGGTGGTCGTCGACAACTCTCGCCATACGCGCTGCTACCTCGCACTATGCCGGGAATTCAGCGCTGACCGAACGGTCGAGAAGGTGCTCTCGCGGCGCGAACTCAGGGCCGCGAGTTTCACCTGGGGTGAAAACCGACTTTCACGCCATCGACCTATTGATTAGTGGTTCTACTAAGAATAAGTTATTAGCCAGTGGTTTGCGGTGATCAACGCCGATGCGCCGCCGGGGCCACCAGGTCGGGGTTGCGGGATCCAGCCATTGCGGCGAGGTGATCCATGCCTGTCGGCCCGACCGCGGACGGCGGAGGTCGTGCGGTCGCTGTGCGATTTTCCGGCTAGGCGGAATCGGTGCGTCGTGCGCGGATCCCGTAGCGGAGGAGGCAGTAGAAAGTGACGTGACCCTGCGACGCGCTGCGCACACGCGGCGTGTCTGACCGATCACATTTCCGGCCGTACCCGAAGGAAACTCGATGAAGAACGCGATGACCGACGAAACGGATGCGACACCCGCTTCCGGTAATGGCGACGCTGTGCAGCAAGCACAGGATTTCGGCGCCGACCCATTGCAGGTGCGTGATTCCGATCACTATGCCGACGAGTACGTCGAAGGTTTTGTTGACAAGTGGGATGACCTGATTGACTGGAAGAAGCGCTACGAGAGCGAGGGCAGCTTCTTCGTCGATCTGCTCAAGTCGCGTGGGGTGAAGTCCGTTCTCGACGTCGCGACGGGCACCGGCTTCCACTCGGTGCGGCTGATCGAAGAAGGCTTCGAGACGGTCAGCGTCGACGGCAGTCCCGAGATGCTGGCCAAGGCGTTCGAGAACGGCAAGAACTACGGCGGTCACATCCTGCGCGTCGTGCACGCCGACTGGCGCTGGCTCAACCGCGACGTCCACGGCGAGTTTGACGCCGTCATCTGCCTTGGCAACTCGTTCACCCACCTGTTCTCCGAGCGGGACCGTCGCAAAGCGCTCGCCGAGTTCTACGCCGTGCTCAAGCACGACGGTGTGCTGATCCTCGACCAGCGCAACTATGACACCATTTTGGACAATGGATTCTCGAGCAAGCACACCTATTACTACTGCGGCGACCAGGTGAGCGCCGAGCCCGAGTACGTCGACGAGGGCCTTGCGCGATTCCGGTACGACTTCCCGGACAAGTCGCAGTATCACCTCAACATGTTCCCCCTGCGGAAAGAATACGTCCGCAGGCTTTTGCGCGAGGTCGGTTTCCAGCACGTCGAAACATACGGCGATTTCCAGGAATCATTCTCGGCCGATGAGCCGGACTTCCTCGTTCATGTCGCGGAAAAGAATTACATCAAGTCGCTTGTCGACAAGACCAGCTATTCTTCCGCCGTCAATACGGCCCGCGAGTACTACAATTCTGACGACGCGGACAATTTCTACTACCACGTCTGGGGCGGCGAGGACATCCACGTCGGGCTGTACGAGCACCCGACGGAAGAGATCGCCCCGGCCAGCGTGCGCACGGTCGCTACGATGGCGAGCAAGGGCCAGTTCACCAAGGACACCCACGTTCTCGACGTCGGCGCTGGGTACGGTGGTGCCGCCAGGTACCTCGCCCGCACCTACGGGTGCAAGGTCACCTGTCTCAACCTCAGCGAGGTGGAGAACGACCGGAACCGCCAGCACAACACCGAGCAGGGGCTGGACCACCTGATCGATGTGGTTGACGGTTCGTTCGAGGACCTGCCGTTCGACGACAACACCTTCCACGTCATCTGGTCGCAGGATGCGATGCTGCACAGTGGTGACCGCGTCCGTGTCCTGCAGGAGGTTTCCCGCGTGCTCAAGCCGGGAGGGGAGTTCATCTTCACCGACCCGATGGCCGCCGACAGCGCGGATAAGGCCGGGCTGCGGCCGATCCTGGACCGGCTGCACCTCGAGTCGATGGGCTCGCCGGCGTTCTACCGCCGCGAGCTGAGTCGTCTCGGCATGGACGTGGTCGAATTCGATGACCGCACACCGCAGCTGGCCACCCACTACGGCCGGGTGCTCGAAGAGCTCCAGAAGCGGGAGGACGACATCTCCCAGCACGTCAGTGAGGAATACCGCACCCGCATGAAGGCGGGCCTGAAGCACTGGGTCGAGGGTGGCCGCGCGGGCAACCTCGCCTGGGGCATCTTCCACGCACGTTCCTGACCAACCGAACAACGAAGAAAGGTCGCATAGTGACTGCAAGTCGAAGGCTGTTCAGCAGCGAGTCGGTGACCGAGGGGCACCCGGACAAGATGGCGGACGCGATCAGCGACGCCATCCTGGACGCGATGCTCGCCGAGGATCCAACCTCGCGTGTCGCGGCGGAGACGCTGATCACCACGGGCCAGGTGCACATCGCCGGTGAGGTGACCACCAAGGCGTACGTCGACATCCCCTCCCTCGTACGCGACACCATCCTCGAGATCGGTTACGACTCCTCCGACAAGGGCTTCGACGGCGCATCCTGCGGGGTTAACGTGGCGATTGACCAGCAGTCGCCCGACATCGCGCAGGGCGTCGACACCGCGTACGAGTCGCGGGTGGACAACAAGCTCGACGAGATGGACAAGCAGGGCGCGGGTGACCAGGGCCTGATGTTCGGCTACGCGTGCTCCGACACGCCCGAGCTGATGCCGCTGCCGATCGCGCTGGCGCAGCGCCTCTCCCGCAGGCTGACCAAGGTCCGCAAGGAGGGCACGGTCGGTTACCTGCGTCCCGATGGCAAGACCCAGGTCACCATCGAGTACGACGGCGAGAAGCCCGCGCGGCTGGACACCGTCGTCATCTCCAGCCAGCACGCCGAGGGCATCGACCTCGACAAGCAGCTGGCGGTCGACCTCAAGAAGCACGTGATCGACCCGGAGATCTCCTCGCTCGGCCTTGAGGCGGAGAACCCGAAGATCCTGATCAACCCGACCGGCCGGTTCGTCGTCGGTGGCCCGATGGGTGACGCCGGTCTGACCGGCCGCAAGATCATCGTCGACACCTACGGCGGCATGGCCCGTCACGGTGGTGGCGCCTTCTCCGGTAAGGACCCGTCGAAGGTGGACCGCTCCGCCGCGTACGCGACGCGCTGGGTCGCCAAGAACGTCGTGGCCGCCGGTCTGGCCGAGCGCGCCGAGATCCAGGTCGCCTACGCCATCGGCAAGGCAGCCCCTGTCGGTCTGTTCGTCGAGACGTTCGGCACCGAGAAGGTCGACCCGGCCAAGATCCAGGCGGCCATCGACGAGGTCTTCGACCTGCGTCCCGCCGCGATCATCCGTGACCTTGACCTGCTGCGCCCGATCTATGGCCCGACCGCGGCGTACGGGCACTTCGGTCGTGAGGACCTCGACGTGCCGTGGGAGCGCACGGACCGGGCCGCCGCCCTGAAGGACGCCGCGAAGGCGTAACTTGCCGCCTCTCCGGGTGACGTTCCCCAGCTGGAACGTCACCCGGAGAGCGTCGCCCCACGACACTCACGACGTTCGACTCATTAAGAGGAGAGAGCCCGCATGCGTATCGCGGTGACCGGATCGATCGCGACCGACCACCTGATGTCCTTCTCCGGCAAGTTCAGCGACCAGTTGGTCGCCGACCAGCTGGACCACGTCTCGCTGTCCTTCCTGGTCGAGGAACTGGACATCCGCAGGGGAGGCGTGGCAGCCAACATCTCCTTCGCGCTGGGTCGCATGGGACTCTCACCGATCCTGGTCGGCGCCGTCGGCCACGACTTCGGTGACTACCGTTCGTGGCTTGACCGGCACGGCGTCGACACCAAGTCGGTGCACGTGTCCGAGGAGAAGCACACCGCGCGGTTCCTGTGCACCACAGACACGACGCAGAACCAGATCGCGTCGTTCTACGCTGGTGCGATGAGCGAGGCCCGCGAGATCGAGCTACAGACCGTCGCCGACCGCGTCGGCCAGCTCGACCTCGTCGTCGTCGCGCCGAACGACCCCGAGGCCATGCTGCGCCACACTGAGGAGTGCAGGCAGCGCGGCCTCACCTTCGCCGCCGACATCTCGCAGCAACTGGCCATCATGCCCGGCGAGGACGTCCGCAAGCTTGTTGACGGCGCGTCCTACCTGTTCACCAACGAGTACGAGAGTTCGCTGCTGCTCAAGCACACCGGCTGGACCACGGACGAGGTGCTGGACCGGGTCGGCAGCTGGGTCACCACCTACGGTGGCCAGGGTGTGCGCATCGAGAGCAAGCATCACGAGCCGGTGCAGGTCAAGGCCATTCCCGAGGTCAAGGAGGTGGAGCCGACCGGTGTCGGTGACGCCTTCCGCGCCGGCTTCCTGTGGGGCCTGAGCTGGAACCTGAGCCTGGAGCGCTCCGCACAGGTCGGCTGCGTGCTGGCCAGCATCGTGCTTGAGACCGTCGGCCCGCAGGAGTACCCGCTCGACCGCGCTGACTTCTCGGATCGTGCCGCGCGTGCCTACGGCAACGACGCTGCCGCCGAGATTGAGTCCAAACTGAGGGTGTGAGCACTGCCGGGATGACAATGGACAGTCGCTTCCTAGAGGCGCTGGAAAAACGCGTCCTCATCGCCGATGGCGGCATGGGGACCGCGTTGCAGGCCTACGACCTGATGCTGGACGACTTCGTCCAGCTGGAAGAGTGATACGAACGTGAGCCACATCCAGCCAGACCGCACCGAGGAGCTCTCCGCGCTGCTGCGTGAGCGCATCCTGATCATCGACGGTGCGATGGGCACGATGATCCAGCAGCAGTCGCCCAGCGAGGCCGAGTTCCGCGGCGAACGCTTCGCCGACTGGGGCTGCGACGTCAAGGGCAACGGTGACCTTCTGTCGCTCACCCAGCCGGAGCTGATCACCAGCATCACGCGTCAGTTTCTCGAGGCAGGCGCGGACATCGTCGAGACGAACACCTTCTCGGCGACCACGATCGCGCAGGCCGACTTCGAGATGCAGGAGCTGGTCTACGAGCTCAACTACGAGAGTTCACGGCTGGCGCGCGTCGCCGCGGACGAGTTCGCGACGCCGGAACGTCCGCGGTACGTCGCGGGCGCGCTGGGCCCGACCAACCGCACGGCGTCGATCTCTCCGGATGTCAACGACCCCGGCGCCCGCAACGTCACTTACGACGAGCTGGTCACCGCCTACCTCCAGCAGGCCAACGCCCTCGTAGACGGCGGCGCGGACCTGCTGCTGATCGAGACGATCTTCGACACGCTCAACGCGAAGGCCTGCATCTTCGCGCTGGAGACGCTGTTCGAGGAGCGTGGCCGCCGTTGGCCGGTGATGGTCTCGGGCACCATCACCGACGCCTCCGGCCGCACGCTGTCTGGTCAGACCACCGAGGCGTTCTTCAACTCGATCCGGCACATCAAGCCGCTGATGGTCGGCCTCAACTGCGCTCTCGGTGCGTCCGAGATGCGCCAATACGTCGCGGAGCTCAGCCGGATCGCGGACTGCTTCGTGCACTGCTACCCCAACGCGGGCTTGCCCAACGCGTTCGGCGAGTACGACGAGAGCCCCGAGCAGATGGCGCCCGTGGTCCGCGAGTTCGCCGAGGCCGGTCTGGTCAATGTGCTCGGCGGCTGCTGCGGCACCACCCCGGACCACATCGCCGCGATCGCGAAGGCGGCCGACGGACTGCCGCCTCGCAAGCCCGCCGAGCCCGAGCCCGCGATGCGGCTGTCCGGCCTGGAGCCCTTCAACGTCGACAACTCGTCGCTGTTCGTGAACGTGGGCGAGCGGACCAACATCACCGGCTCGGCCCGGTTCCGCAAGCTGATCAAGGACAGCGACTACGACACCGCCCTCTCGGTGGCCGTGCAGCAGGTGGAGAACGGCGCGCAGGTCATCGACGTCAACATGGACGAGGGCATGATCGACGGCGTCGAGGCGATGGACCGTTTCCTCAAGCTGATCGCCTCCGAACCCGACATCAGCCGCGTGCCGATCATGGTCGACTCCTCCAAGTGGGAAGTCATCGAGGCCGGCCTGAAGAACATCCAGGGCAAGCCGATCGTCAACTCGATCTCACTCAAGGCGGGCGAGGACGAGTTCATCGAGCAGGCCCAGCTCTGCAAGAAGTACGGCGCGGCCGTCGTCGTAATGGCCTTCGACGAGGACGGGCAGGCGGACAACCTCGAACGCCGCAAGGAGATCTGCAAGCGCGCCTATGACATCCTCGTCGACCGGGTCGGCTTCCCCCGCGAGGACATCGTCTTCGACCCGAACGTGTTCGCGGTCGCGACGGGCATCGAGGAACACGCCACGTACGGCATGGACTTCATCGAGGGCGCTCGTTGGATCAAGGAGAACCTGCCGGAAGCGAAGATCTCCGGCGGCATCTCCAACGTCTCGTTCTCCTTCCGCGGCAACAACACCGTGCGCGAGGCGATCCACGCGGTCTTCCTCTACCACGCGATCGACGCGGGCCTGGACATGGGAATCGTCAACGCGGGCGCGCTCGCCGTCTACGACGAGGTGGCGCCCGATCTGCGGGACGCCATCGAGGACGTCGTCCTGAACCGCACCGACGACTCCCAGGCAGCGACCGAGCGTTTGCTGGAGCTCGCCGAGCAGTACAAGGGCAGCGGGGACAACAACGACGAGACCGGCGGTGCTGCGGCTGAGTGGCGCGAGCTGCCGGTCGGCGAGCGGATCACGCACGCGCTAGTGAAGGGCATCGACGCCCACGTCGAGTCCGACACCGAGGAGCTGCGCGGCCAGATCGCCGAACGCGGCGGCCGGCCGATCGAGGTCATCGAGGGCCCGCTGATGGAGGGCATGAACGTCGTCGGCGACCTGTTCGGCGCCGGCAAGATGTTCCTGCCGCAGGTGGTCAAGAGCGCTCGGGTGATGAAGAAGGCCGTGGCGTATCTGATCCCCTTCATCGAGCAGGAGAAGGCGGACAACGGCACCACCGGCGCCAAGGACACCAACGGCACGGTGGTGCTGGCGACCGTGAAGGGCGACGTCCACGACATCGGCAAGAACATCGTCGGCGTGGTGCTGCAGTGCAACAACTACGAGGTCATCGACCTCGGCGTCATGGTGCCTGCTCAGAAGATCATCGACGCCGCGAAGGAGCATCAGGCCGACGTGATCGGGCTGTCCGGGCTGATCACCCCGTCGCTGGACGAGATGGTCAACTTCGCCTCCGAGCTGCAGCGGCAGGAGTTCGACATACCGCTGTTGCTCGGCGGTGCCACGACTTCGCGCGCACATACAGCGGTCAAGGTCGACAAGAAGTACCACGGCCCCGTGGTGTGGGTGAAGGATGCCTCACGCTCGGTGCCGGTGGTGGCGTCGCTGCTGCACGAGACGCAGCGCGAGACGCTGCTGGCCGAGGTCCAGGCCGATTACGATGCGCTGCGCGCTCGTCACGCGAACAAGCAGGACCGGCCGTTGGTCAGCCTCGAGCAGGCGCGGGAGAACCGTACTCCGGTGGACTGGTCGTCGTACACGCCGCCGGTGCCTGCCAAGCCGGGGGTGCACGTCTTCGAGGACTACGACCTGGCCGAGTTGCGCCCGTACATCGACTGGCAGCCGTTCTTCAACGCATGGGAGATGAAGGGCTCGTTCCCGGACATTCTCAACAACCCGTCGACCGGCGAGACCGCGCGCAAGCTGTACGACGACGCGCAGGCCATGCTCGACAAGCTGATCGAGGAGAAGTGGCTGACCGCCAACGGCGTCATCGGTCTCTTCCCTGCCAACGCGGTCGGCGACGACATCGAGCTGTACACCTCCGAACAGCGTGACGAGGTGGCCACCCGCCTGTTCAACCTGCGCCAGCAGGGCCAGCACCGCGAGGGCGTCCCGAACCGCTCCATCGGCGACTTCGTAGCGCCCAAGGAGACCGGCCTGGAGGACTGGGTCGGCGCGTTCGCCGTCACCGCGGGCCTCGGCTCGCAGCAGAAGGTGCAGGAGTTCAAGGACGCCCTCGACGACTACAACGCGATCCTGCTCGAGTCCCTGGCCGACCGTCTCGCGGAGGCGTTCGCCGAGCGGATGCACGAGCGGGTGCGCAAGGAGTTCTGGGGCTACGCGCCTGATGAGGAGCTGGACAACGTCGGTCTGATCAAGGAGCGGTACGACGGTATTCGCCCCGCCCCCGGCTACCCGGCGTGCCCGGAGCACACCGAGAAGCAGACGCTGTGGCAACTGCTCGATGTGGAGAAGACGGTCGGCATCGAGCTCACCGAGTCGATGGCGATGTGGCCCGGCGCGGCCGTCTCCGGCTTCTACTTCAGCCACCCCGAGTCGCGGTACTTCGTCGTCGGCCGACTCGGCCGCGACCAGGTCGAGGACTACGCCGCCCGCAAGGGCTGGTCGCTTGCCGAGGCGGAGCGCTGGCTGTCGGCCAACCTGGGCTACGACCCCGAGGACTGACGTATGGGCTCCATTAACCACCGAGGTGAGCCGTGCGACGAAGGTTTGACGTCGTACGGCAGTTCCTGCAAAACTCGAAATAGCGGCCGAGAGGCGCTGCAGCGGACGATCGTCCGCCACGCTCGGCCCCATCTCTTGCAGAAAGGGCGCCTTCTTGCGAGGAGGCCGACCGTGTTGACAGGTCAGTTCCCTGATCCCGTCGCTCGCGCGGCGTCCCCTTTGTTCCCGTAATCCCCTAGCTCGACCCGCGCGGTCGCAGGGGGCGCGGGTCGAAATGATCGAAAGGAAGTTATGAGCACGAAGTTGCAGCAGGTAGGCGGTCTTGAGTTCGCCGTCGCCGACCTTTCACTTGCCGAAGCCGGCAGGCACCAGATCCGGTTGGCCGAGCACGAGATGCCCGGCCTGATGGCGACTCGCAGGGAGTTCGCGGACTCCAAGCCGCTGAAGGGCGCGCGGATCGCGGGCTCGCTGCACATGACCGTGCAGACCGCCGTGCTGATCGAGACCCTTGTCGACCTCGGCGCCGAGGTGCGCTGGGTGTCCTGCAACATCTTCTCGACGCAGGACGAGGCCGCCGCCGCGGTCGTCGTCGGCCGGAACGGCACCCCGGAGAAGCCGGAGGGTGTCTCGGTGTTCGCCTGGAAGGGCGAGACCCTCGAAGAGTACTGGTGGTGCACCGACCAGCTGTTCCAGTTCGGTGACAAGGGCCCGAACATGATCCTGGACGACGGCGGCGACGCCACGCTGCTGGTCCACAAGGGTGTCGAGTTCGAGGCCGCCGGTGCCGTGCCGGAGCCGACCGAGGACGACCCGGACGAGTACAAGGTCGTGCTGGCCACGCTGAAGAAGAGCCTGGCCGCCGACTCGAAGCGGTTCACCAAGATCGCCGAGCAGATCAAGGGTGTCACCGAGGAGACCACCACCGGTGTCCTGCGGCTGTACGAGTTCGCCAAGACCGGTGACCTGCTGTTCCCGGCGATCAACGTCAACGACTCGGTCACCAAGTCGAAGTTCGACAACAAGTACGGCTGCCGCCACTCGCTGGCCGACGGCATCAACCGCGCCACCGACGTCCTGATCGGTGGCAAGGTCGCGGTCGTCGCTGGCTTCGGTGACGTCGGCAAGGGCTCCGCCGAGTCGCTGCGTGGCCAGGGCGCCCGGGTCATCATCACCGAGATCGACCCGATCTGTGCGCTGCAGGCCGCGATGGAGGGCTACGAGGTGGCCACCATCGAGGACGTCGTCGACAAGGCCGACATCTTCATCACCACGACCGGTAACTTCAACATCCTCACCGCCGACCACATGGCGAAGATGAAGCACCAGGCCATCGTGGGCAACATCGGCCACTTCGACAACGAGATCGACATGGCCGGCCTGGAGAAGACCCCGGGCATCAAGAAGGTCGAGATCAAGCCGCAGGTGCACGAGTACGTGTTCCCGGACGGTCACTCGATCATCGTGCTGAGCGAGGGTCGACTGCTCAACCTGGGTAACGCCACCGGCCACCCGAGCTTCGTGATGTCGAACAGCTTCACCAACCAGGTGATGGCGCAGATGGAGATCTTCACCAAGCCGGACGAGTACAAGAAGGACGTCTACGTGCTGCCGAAGCACCTCGACGAGAAGGTCGCCCGGCTGCACCTCGACGCCCTTGGCGTGAAGCTCACCAAGCTGACCAAGGAGCAGGCCGAGTACATCGGCGTCGACGTCGAGGGCCCGTACAAGCCCGAGCACTACCGGTACTGATCGGCGCGTGTCTCGCCCGGCACGGCTGACGCCATGAGTCGTGCCGGGCGGTACGTGCCCGTTTCAGTGACGTAGTTCGTGTCTGCGTGGACCCGAGAAGGCGATTCGTACATGAAGACCATTGCCCTAGAGCTGGTGCCGCCGGAGATTGACGGCGGCGAGCAGCGGGCTGTCGAAGAAGGCCAGAAAGTCGCGCGGGTGGCCGAGGAAACCGGCCTGTCCGGTGCCATCAAGCACGTCATGATCCCCGGCATGATCGCCGAGGAGGACGACCGGCCCGTCGAGCTGAAGCCGAGGATGGACGTCCTCGACTTCTGGCAGCGGCTCCGTCCCGAACTCCCCGACATGCGCGGGCTGTGCACCCAGGTCACCGCGTTCGACGCCAAACCGCAACTGACCGACCGACTGAACGCGCTGCGCACCGCTGGCATGGACGGCATCACCTTCGTCGGCGTGCCGCGCACCATGGCCGACGGCGACGGACCCGGCATGGCGCCGACCGACGCGCTGGCCGAGTTCACCGGCATCGTGCCGAACCGCGGCGTGATCCTCATCCCGACTCGGGAGGGCGAGCACGGCCGGTTCAACTTCAAGTGCAACCAGGGCGCCACATACGCCATGACGCAGTTGCTGTTCTCCGACTCGATCGTGGACTTCCTGCGGGACTTCGCGAAGCAGACCGACCACCGGCCGGACGTGCTGTTGTCGTTCGGCTTCGTGCCGGGTATCGAGAAGAAGATCGGGCTGATCGACTGGCTCATCCAGGACCCCGGCAACCGGGTGGTCAAGGAGGAGCAGGAGTTCGTCGCGCGGCTGGCGGAGTCCTCGTTCGCCGAGAAGAAGCGCGAGCTGGTCGAGCTGTACAAGCGGGTGATCGACCAGGTCGCCGACCTCGGCTTCGAGATCAGCATCCACCTCGAGGCGCCGTACGGCGTGTCCAACCCCGCGTTCGAGACGTTCGCGGAGATGCTGGACTACTACTCGCCGGTGTCGTTCTGATCGAGTTGTGCTAGTCCGGTCTCGCTGACCGGTTACCGCCTGCGCCCCGTGCACCGTCTGGTGCGCGGGGCGCAGGCGTATGTGTAGGGCGAATGCGCGGTGGACGTCGGTGCTGGAGACGGCGAAGCCTCAGCTCCACACCTGCTGGGGGATGCGGTCCAAGATGTCGCAGCGGAGGTCGAGCGCGGGGACGAGGTTGTCCGGATCGCGGTGGTCGCCCACCTCGTGCAGGACGTCGAGGTGCCCGCCGAGTAGCCAGAACCCGCGCGGCTGCCGGGGATCGGTGAGCAGGAACTCGATCAGGTCCGGATGCAGCACCGCGCGAGCGAACTGCTCGTCCTCGCCGTCGACCGGACGACGCTGCGGGGTGTCAGCCGGTGTAGCCGTGGGGCGGGTACGGCGGGTAGCCGCCATAAGGTGGATTCATTCCGTACGGCTGCTGGAGCTTGCGCAGTGCGGAGCGGCGGCGGAAGAACGTGACCAGACCGATGATCACCGCGATGAGCGAGCCGAGCAGCGCGAGCCCGAACGCGCTGAAGATCATCGCGACCATGCCGAACACTGAGGTATGAGGTCCGACACCGAACCTGATCGTCTCCGGGGTGTCCGCTGTGGCGACGCAGGTGACCGTGTATGTGCCGCTTGGGACGGGGTTGGCCGAGCGCAGCAGGACTTGCCATTCGGTGCCGCTGGCGGTGACCGTCTCGGTGCCCTTCGTCGGTCCCAGTTCGACTGGCGTGCCGCCGCCGTCGGTCACTCGGCACTGGCCGCTGGCTGGGGTTCGGTCGACGAAGACGGTGAGGCCTTCCTCGTCCAGCGTGATCTGGCGTTCCTCGCCAGCAGCCAACTCAGCGACGGGCCCGGGGAAGCTGGTGACGGCGCGGTAGCCGAGCAGTGCCGCTCCCACCAGCGCGAGCACGAACACGCCGACCGCGACACCGTAGAGCGCCTTCGACGGCTTGACGTCGGGTTGCCCTGGGCCGTGGGGTGTGTCGTACGGCTGGTACGGCGGCGTTGTCATGGTCGGGGATGGTATGCGGCGCGCGTCTATCTCCGCGTGTTGATCAGGGACCCTGCGCTTGGAACCATGACAGCCGGACATATCAGGCACATTGTGGGCCCACCGGCAGGGTCCCTGATCAACAAATATCCTGCCGCCCGGCCAGCGGCAGCAGCAAGATCAACTCGTTTACGGTCGTCGCTGGGTCAATCCGCTGGCGCGACGACCGCGAGTCCCACGGAACGCGCTGCTTCGGCTTGCCGGACGTCGTACGTCGCCATCTCGTCGGCGGCGACGCGGATGGCGACGGCGACATGCAACGCGTCGAGGCTGCGGAGGTGTTTGCCTGGCAGCAGCCCGGCTTCGACGAACGCGGCGCGATCCGGTTCGTACAGGTCGATACGATCGAGGACGTCGGACACCCGCGACTGGTCGAGGTCAAGTCGCACGGCAAGGCGTCGCAACTCGGTTTCGAGGAGCACGCTCGACACGATGTCGACCTCCTCGGTGGCGAGCCGATCGAGATGTGCGCTGAGTGCTGCTGATTCGTGTTCCGTGACCAGAAGCTTCGCTGCCGCCGAGGTTTCGAGATAGACGGTCAACGATCGCCTCGGAGGTCGTCGAGGAGTTGCTGCACGGGCTGCTCAATGCGCACGCGAGGCAGGTCGGAGAACCCGGCGCGATACTTGGCGCGTCGTACCCGCAGCGCGGTAGGTGCTGGTTGCGTCGGTGGCACCAGGACCGCGACGACTTCGCCGTGATTGCTGATCTGGATACTTTCCCCAGCTTGCACGTCGCGCAGCACGGCGCTGCTGTTGTTCCGCAGCTCGCGGTGCGGGATCACTCGGGCCATACGACTAACCTCCGTAGCAATCGTAGCACGTGCCGGGTGGTCGCGCGGTGAGGAAGCCGAAGACCGCCGGTCTCGGCGTCGATCGCGGCTCGGTCATGGCCATACGATTCGGGGCGTCACTATCGCCTTCGTGTCGCAAAACAAAACCGCAGGCCAGCGGGAGGCTGACCTGCGGTGGAAGTGCGCCGACAGGGACTCGAACCCCGAACCCGCTGGTTAAGAGCCAGCTGCTCTGCCAATTGAGCTATCGGCGCGAAGAAACTCACCGGCACCCGGCCGGTGCGACGTTGAAAACGTTAGCACGGCACGATCGGACGGCTTCGCGCAGGGGGTACCGAATGGTGTCGGAGCTGAGTCGGGATAGTGATCTCATAGCGGACAACGTCCGACAGACTTGACGCGTCGACACGGGCGAATGCCACGGGAAGCGTGGGCGACAAGTCACCGGCTTATGGGGAGAGTCAGGATGCCGAATACACGGCGGGTTTTCGCTGCCGTCATGGGGGTTTGCCTTATCGCGGGCGGATGCACGACGCCCACCAGTGCGGAGGAGTCGAGCGCGGCGAGCCCGGCCTCGCCGCCCGAAACCCAGTCCCTTGAGCTTGATCTGAGACCCGGTCCGAAGGCGGACGACGTCGAACCGGGCAAGCCAGTCACGGTCGCGGCCGAGCATGGCGAGTTGACGAAAGTCACGCTGATCGGGGCCGACGGCACTGTTGTCAAGGGCTCGCTCAACAACGACAGCACCGCATGGCGGGCTGGGGAGAAGCTCGGGTTCGGTAAGGAGTACACGCTGACGGCGCGCGGGGTCGGCGAGGACGGTGAACGCGCGATGAAGCGCGCCACATTCACCACGGCGGTTCCCGCGCAGACGGTGTCGGTCACCCCCGCTGTCGTCGACGGGGCCACTGTCGGCGTCGGCATGCCGGTTTCGTTCCGGTTTAGCGCGCCGATCAGCGACAAAGACGCCGCCGAACGGGCGCTGCGGGTCACGTCGGAGCCGAAGACGAAGGGCGGTTTCTACTGGTTCAACGACGAGTGGGTGGTGTGGCGTCCGAAGGATCACTGGGAGCCGGGCACCGAGGTCACCATCGATGCCGACATCTACGGCAGGGACTTCGGCAACGACATGTACGGCGCCCAGGACGTCAGCACCAGCATGACCATCGGCAAGCGCGTGGTCGCCGTCGCCAACGGCAAGACCCACCACATGAGCGTGTGGATTGATGGCCACAAGGTGAAGCGGATGCCGATCTCCATGGGCAAGCCGACGCACCCGACGCCGCACGGCACCTACACCGTGATGAGCGAGCACTACGACTACACGATGGACTCATCGACGTACGGCGTTCCGGTCGACGACGATGAGGGCTACGAGATCACGGTGTCGCACGCCACCCGGTTGTCGTACAGCGGAATCTTCTACCACTCCGCGCCGTGGTCGGTGGGTGATCAGGGCAATCGCAACGTCAGTCACGGCTGCCTCAACCTGTCCACCGCCGACGCCGAGTGGATGATGAACAACTCCAAACCGGGTGACCTGGTCCGGGTCGTCAAGAGCGGTGGTCAACGGCTGGAGCCGACGGATGGCTTCAGCGTCTGGCAGTTGCCGTGGCGGGAGTGGCGCACCGGCGGTGTGGACTGACCGGTGTGGATTGACCAGCCGGTTGGTGCCGACGTCGTGAGCACCCGGAACCGGCTGAACCGCTCCGGTGCGGCCGGCCGCGAGGGCCGACCGCACCGGGCTTCGCTCAGAGCGCGCCGCGCTCCCATGGTCCGGTGACGGCGTAGGTGACGCCAGGGCTTTGGGCGTTGAAGAAGAGGATCCTGCCGTCGGGGCTGAACGTCGCCCCAGCGAGCTCGGTGGTGTTCGCGCTGTTCAGGCCCGCGAAGTCGAAGATCTGGCCCTTATTGGTGACGCCGCGCAGCATGTCCCTGCCGTCGCCGTCCTCGCACAGCACCAACCCGCCGGTGTTGGGGGAAACGCACATGTTGTCCGGGCTCTGCAGCAGTTCCGGGTCGGTCGACTCGTAAACCAGTACGAGCTGGCCACCCGAGTTGCCGCGCGGCCGGTACTCCCACACTTGGCCGAGACCGGCGTCACCGCCGCTGGTGGAGACGATGTAGATCGACCCGTCGCCGTACCAGGCGCCTTCCAGCCGTGCGAACACAGCGGCGCCCTGCTCGCGGCCCTGGTGGAACACGGCGAGGGTGTCGTCGCTGTCTGGGTCGGGGTCGGCGATGTCGACCCACTCCACCGGCAGCGGCTTACCGACCCGCTGGCTGAGTCGCGTGTCGTACCGCGGCTGGCTCTTGATCGCGAGCATTTGCAGCCTGCCGCCAGCGCCGAGATTGCCGGGCTCGTCCGGCAGGAAGCGGTAGAAGCCCGCGGAGCCCCGGTCCTCGGTTTCGTAGACGATGCCGGTGCCCGGGTCGATGGCGACGGCTTCGTGCACGAACCGGCCCATCGCCTTGTACGGCACCGGTTCCACCGGGCTGTCGGCGTCAGCGGGCACCTCGAAGATGTAGCCGTGCGGCGTGTCAACGCCCAAGCCAGTGAAGGTCTCCTCGCAGGTCAGCCACGTTCCCCACGGGGTAGGACCGCCAGCGCAGTTGCGGATCGTGCCCGCGATCGTCGGGTGGGTGGCTCGCAGCGACATGCTCTCCGGGTCGAACAGCATCGTCGTGGTGCCGCCCGCCGCGAGCGCGTCGTAGGCGGGTGAGGCGAACGCGGGGCCGTCGCTCTGCTCGTGGTTGCGCACCAGCCGGATCAGGCCGTCGTCGCCGGCGAACGCCGCCATGCCGTCGTGACGTCCCGGCGTCGGGGTGCCGTCGCTCATCGGGGTACCGGTGTGTCCGAACGCGGTGTAGGTGAAGCCAGCGGGCAGCAGCAACTCGCCACCCGGCGCGGGCTGGAGCGGTCCGTAGCCGCCGTTGTCGGGAGCTTGCTCAGCGGGCTTGCCGCCGTGGCCGCGGGTCGCCGCTTCGGCGCTGGTGGTGCGCATCAGGCCGAGCAGCGTGGCGGTCGCCCCCGCCGCGGCGCCTGCCTTGAGGAAACCGCGCCGGGTCGGCGCCGTGCTGGCCGGTGTGTGGTGGGTCGACATGGTGGTGCTCCTCCAACTCGGGTGTCGTCGCGGTCGATCGGGGTGGACCGCGACCCCGCTAAGCCCACACGCTTTCGGGTGAAGCCGACTACGGCGATTCGATGAACTCACGTTGAACGCCGCGTAGGTGCACGGCGTCGACTCGGCTGATGCCTGCCACACGCAGCAGAGAGGCCCTTTCCCGCGTGTGGGAAAGGGCCTCTCCGTGGGGTGGATAACCGGACTTGAACCGGCGACCTCCTGGACCACAACCAGGCGCTCTGCCAACTGAGCTATACCCACCATGCGCGCACGTCGATGACGCGCTAGCCATGACATCGTAGCGTGCCGCCGATGCGGCCAGACGTCCGGCCCTGTCAGTCGCCGGGGGTATCCGGCGCCGAGGCCTCCATGCCCTGCCGCACGACGTCTTCCGCGACCGCCTTCGCCTCCTCGCTGGACGGGCCGGGATGCCCGACGAACGCCGTCCTGCGGTAGTAGCTCAGCTCGCTGATCGACTCCTTGATGTCCGCCAGCGCGCGGTGTGCCAGCCCCTTCTCCGGCTTCGCGTAATAGATCCTCGGGTACCAGCGGTGCACCAGCTCCTTCACCGAGGAGACGTCGACCATCCGGTAGTGCAGGTGCTCGTCGAGCTTGGGCATGTCGCGAGCGATGTAGCCGCGGTCGGTCGCGATGGAGTTGCCCGCCAGCGGTGCCGTCTTCGGCTCGGGTACCCACGAGCGGATGTAGTCGAGCACCTGCTGCTCGGCCTGCTCCAGGGTGACCGTCGAGCGGCGCACCTCGTCGGTCAGCCCCGACGCGGCGTGCATGTCACGTACGACGTCCGGCATCCCGGCCAGGACGTCGTCATCGGCGTGGATGACCACGTCGATGCCCTCGCCGAGGATGTTCAGGTCGGCGTCGGTGACCAGCGCGGCGATCTCGATCAGCGCGTCCTTCGCGAGGTCGAGGCCGGTCATTTCACAGTCGATCCAGACAAGACGATCGTTCACGCGCCAGACAGTAGCTCACCGGCGCCGGGTGGTGGATCAGGCGCGTGGTGGTCCCCACGAGACGCACACCACGGATGGCCTCGCGCGCGGGGTGGGCGCGAGCGGTAGCGTGCGGGCACGCGCGTGCAGGCATGGGAGGTTGGCGATGGCGGAACCGCATCGCATCGTAATCGTTGGAGCGGGTCTCGCGGGGGCCACCGCGGCGATATCGCTGCGCAAGCAGGGCTTCGACGGCGACGTGCTGCTACTCGGCGCGGAGCACCATCGACCGTACGAGCTGCCAGCGCTCTCCAAGAGCGTGCTGCTGCACGACACCGACGAGCCGGACTGGGTCGCCGACGAGAACTACTACGTCAAGCACGGCATCGACCTGCGGCGCGGTGTCGAGGCCACCCGCATCGAGCTGGGCGCGCGGACGCTCACCGACGTAGTCGGGGCGGAGCACAGTTTCGATCGGCTGCTGCTCGCGACCGGCTCCCGCCCGCGCACTCTCGACGTCCCCGGCGCCGATCTGCCCGGTGTCGCGACGCTGCGCACCCTCGATGACGCCCTCGACCTGCGCACGGCCATCGAGGACGCCCAGGACGTGCTGATCGTCGGCGCGGGCTGGATCGGCTGCGAGGCCGCCGCTGCCGCCCGATCGGCGGGCGCGGACGTGACGGTCGTCGAGCCGCAGCCGCTACCGCTGGTTTCGCTCGGTGACGACGTCGCCACGGTGTTCCGCGACCTGCACGCCGACCACGGCGTGCAGTGGCGGCTGGCGACGTCGGTAACCCGCTTCCTCGGCGATGAGCAGGTCGACGGCGCCGAGCTGTCCGACGGCAGCCACGTCGCCGCTGACGTCGTGCTGGTCGCGGTCGGGGCGGCACCCCGGTCGCAGCTGGCTCGCGCCGCCGGGCTGGAGGTGGCCGACGACGGTGGTGTCGACGTCGACGCCGGACTGCGTAGCGCGTCTCCCGCCATCTACGCCGCTGGCGACGTCGCGGCGCACTTCCACCCCCGCTACGGCAGGCGCATCCGTGTCGAGCACTGGGCGAACGCGAAGTGGCAGGGCGAGCACGTCGCGGGCAACCTTCTCGGCGAGCACGAGCCCTATACCGCGACGCCGTATTTCTTCACCGACCAGTACGACCTCGGCTGCGAGTACCGGGGCCTGGCCGACCCCGACCTGGACGAACTGGTGGTGCGTGGTGACCTGGGCTCGCGCGAGTTCATCGCGTTCTGGCGGCACGGCGGCAGGGTGACCGCCGCCATGAACGTCAACACCTTCGACGACGCTGACGCGCTGCGCACGCTGGTCGACGACCGGGCGGCGGTCACCCCGGAGCAGCTGCGTGATGCCGACCTCGCCGACCTGGCCGACGCCGTGTCATAGGGGCTCGCTCGCGCCAACGGATTTCCCGAACGTTCTTCACCAGTCGGGGTGACATGGCAGGATCAGGGCGGACCGGGAGGAGGTGTGTCGTGCGCGGGCGTCGAGCGCAGGCGTTGCAAAGCTGGGAGTCGCTGTTTCGCGCGCAGGTCGCGGTGTTCCGCAGGCTTCGGGACGACTTTCGTGGTGCCGAGATCACGCTCGGTGAGTACGACGTGCTCTACAACCTCACGCTGTTCGACGGGCAACGACTGCGCCTGCACGAACTCAACGAACACATCGTGCTGACCCAGCCTAGTCTCAGCAGACTGATCGAGCGGATGGAGAAGCAGGGCCTCGTCCGCAGGGAACGCGACCCGGAGGACCGCAGGGGAACCATCGTCATCCTGACCGACTACGGCCTCAAGGTGCAGCGGCGCGTTGGCCACGAGCACGCTGACTCCATCGCGCGCTACGTCGGCGCTGGACTGACCGCCGCCGAGCTGCGCACCCTGGGTGAGCTGTGCGAGAAGCTGCGTGCCGCCCAGCGCGGCATCGTCGATTGAGAGGCGCGGCGCGTTTCATGTGGCCGTGCCCGGCTGCGTCACCGACCGGTCGTGCGACTCACCGGCTGAGGCGTGCTCTGCGGCGCGCCCGCAGCCGGACCACGAATCCCGCCCAGGACACCGCGACCACGACCGCGACGGCCAGCCGAACCAGATCGACGTGCTCGGCTGGATACACCACGTCGGTCAGGTAGGTGTCGATGAACCCGCCTGGCAGGCCCTCCTGGCCCGCCTGCTTGCGGAAGTAGTCCTCGGGGCCGGTCAGCGGGCAGTCGAACTCGAAGATCACGATCAGCGCGCCCCACGCCACCGCGATCAGGTGCGCGATGATCGTGCGTGGCCATCGCCACGCCACGAACCCACCAAGTGTGAGGTACACCAGGAAGGCGAAGTGCAGCACCATCGTCGCGTCCGCGAGTACCCGGTACATAACGCCAGTATCCCGCAGGTGGCGGGATCGGGCTGCCCGGTAAAACACCGCGACAGCCCGGATAGAGTAGTGAGAGGTATGTCCACTGCACCTTCGGCGGAAGCCGTCGCGCCTCGCGCGCTGCTGCGACGGCTCGACGACGTGATGCTGGCCGATCGCGTCCGGCTGCGACGCAGAATCGACGGCACCCGCAAGCTCCGCGACGAGCGCAAACGCGCGTCCGTGCTGCGCGCCATCGCCGCGGACATCGACACCGCCGAGCTGCGGCTGGCCAGCAGGCGCGAGTCGGTTCCGACGGTGCGATACCCGGCGGAACTGCCGGTCAGTCAGCGGGCGGAGGACCTCGCGGCCGCCGTCAGGGACAACCAGGTCGTCATCGTCGCTGGCGAGACTGGGTCCGGCAAGACCACCCAGCTGCCGAAGATCTGCCTCGACGTCGGCAGGGGAGTGCACGGCACCATCGGCCACACGCAGCCGCGCAGGATCGCGGCCCGTTCGGTGGCAGAACGCATCGCGAGCGAACTCGGTACCGAGCTGGGCGACACCGTGGGCTGGAAGGTCCGTTTCACCGATCAGGTGAGCGAGAACACGCTGGTCAAGGTGATGACCGACGGCATCCTGCTCGCCGAGATCGCCCGCGACCGGCTGCTGCGGCAGTACGACACGCTCATCATCGACGAGGCACACGAGCGCAGCCTCAACATCGACTTCCTGCTCGGTTATCTCAAGCAGCTGCTGCCGCGCCGCCCCGACCTCAAGGTGATCATCACATCGGCCACCATCGATCCTGAACGTTTCGCGGAGCACTTCGCGACCCCGGACGGCACCCCAGCGCCGATCGTGGAGGTGTCCGGGCGCACGTATCCGGTGGAGGTCCGCTACCGGCCGATTCGGGACGACGCTGCTCCTGATGCCGAGAACGCCGGTGCCGGCAGCGCCGACAAGGACCGCGATCAGACCCAGGCCATCTGCGACGCCGTCACGGAACTGCGCGCCGAACCGCCGGGCGACATCCTCGTGTTCCTGTCCGGGGAGCGGGAGATTCGCGATACGGCTGATGCGCTGACCGCGATGGACCTGCCGGGCACCGAGATCCTGCCGCTGTACGCGCGGCTGTCGGCGGCCGAGCAGCACCGCGTCTTCCAGCGGCATACCGGCCGCCGCATCGTCTTGGCCACGAACGTCGCCGAGACCTCGCTGACCGTGCCGGGCATCAAGTACGTCATCGACCCCGGCACCGCCCGTATCTCCCGCTACAGCAACCGGCTCAAGGTGCAGCGGCTGCCGATCGAGCCGGTCTCACAGGCCTCGGCCAACCAGCGCAAGGGCCGCTGCGGCCGGGTGTCGGACGGTATCTGCATCCGGCTCTACTCCGAGGACGACTTCCTGTCCCGACCGGAGTTCACCGACCCTGAGATCCTGCGCACCAACCTGGCCTCGGTGATCCTGCAGCTCACCGCGTCCGACCTTGGCGATATCGCGGACTTCCCGTTCGTTGAGCCGCCGGACAAGCGCCAGATCGCGGACGGCTTGGCGCTGCTGCGGGAGCTGGGCGCGTTGGAGACGTCCGATGCACGGAGCGGCAAGCAACACTCCGCGCATCGGCTCACTGACGTCGGCAAGGCGCTGGCACAACTCCCGGTCGATCCCCGGATGGGGCGGATGATCGTGGCCGCCGCGGACAACGGCTGCGTGCACGAGGTGCTGGTCATCGCCGCCGCGTTGTCCATTCAGGACCCACGGGAACGACCGGAGGAGCAGCGGCAGGCCGCCGACGCCAAGCACGCCCGTTTCGCGGACCCCAACTCGGATTTCTTGGCTTTCCTGTCCCTCTGGGACTACCTGCGGGAGCAGCAGCGGGAGTTGTCCGGTAGCCGGTTCCGCAAGCTGTGCAAGGCGGAGTTCCTTCACTTCCTGCGGGTGCGGGAGTGGCAGGACCTCTACAACCAGCTCAAGGAGGCCGCCAACTCAGCAGGGATCAGCGTGACCAAGCCGAAGGGGACGGCCGATTTCAGCGGGCCGGACTACCAGCGGCTGCACGAGAGCCTGCTTGCCGGGATGCTTTCCCACGTCGGGCTCAAGGACCCGGAGAAGCGCGACTTCCTCGGCGCGCGCGGCGCCCGGTTCGCGGTGTTCCCCGGTTCGGCGCTGTTCAAGAAGACACCGCGCTGGGTGATGGCGGCCGAACTGGTGGAGACGTCGCGGTTGTGGGGCAGGATCGTCGCCCGCATCGAGCCGGAGTGGGTCGAGCGGCTCGCCGGCCACCTGGTCAAACGCAACTACGCCGAGCCGCACTGGGAACGCAACCGGGGCGCGGTGATGGCGGCCGAGACCGTCACGCTCTACGGCATCCCGCTGGTGTCCGGTCGCAAGGTCAACTACGCGCGGGTCGAGCCGGAGTTGTGCCGGGAGCTGTTCATCCGCCACGCGCTTGTCGAGGGCGACTGGCGCACCGACCACCGGTTCTTCCACGCCAACCGCGAGTTGCTTGACGAGGTCGCCGAACTGGAGAACCGCGCCCGCAGGCGCGACATCCTTGTCGACGACCAGACGCTGTTCGACTTCTACGACGAGCGCATTCCAGACCACGTCGTTTCCGCGCGGCACTTCGACTCCTGGTGGAAGAAGGCGCGCCGGGAGCAGCCAGATCTGCTCGACTTCTCGCTGCCGATGCTGGTCAACGAGCGCGCCGCCGAGGTCAGCGAGACCGACTACCCGCAGCGCTGGCGGCACGGCGACCTCGACCTCGCGCTGACGTACCAGTTCGAGCCGGGCGCGTCCGAAGGTGACGCGGACGGCGTGACCGTGCACGTTCCGCTCGCGGTGCTGAACCAGGTCAACGCGGACTGCTTCGACTGGCAGGTGCCCGGTTTCCGGGAGGAGCTGGTCACCGCGCTGATCAAGGCGTTGCCGAAGCCGCTACGGCGGGAGCTGGTGCCCGCACCGGACACCGCCAAGGTCGTGCTCGCCCGGCTCGACCCTGATGTTCCCGACGCTGAACGCGAGCCGCTGCTGGCCGCACTGGAGCGCGAGCTGCATGCGCTGCGTGGCGTTGACGTCCGGCCGGACGACTGGGACCTCACCAAGGTGCCGGACCACCTGCGGATGACGTTCCGCATCGTCGACGAGCGTGGTAAACGAGTCGCCGAGGGCAAGGATCTTGCGGCGCTGCGGCAGCAGCTGGCGCCGAAGCTGCGCGGCCAGCTCTCCCGCGCCGCCGAGAAACTGGAGCGCACCGGCGTTTCCGACTGGGACTTCGACAGCCTGCCGCGGTCGTTCGAGGGCACATCAGGCGGGAAGCACGGCAAGCCGGTGAAGGGCTACCCGGCACTGGTCGACGCGGGCGACGCGGTCGACGTGAAGGTGCTGGCCACCGAGCACGAGCAGCGGGAGGCGATGTGGCGCGGTACGCGGCGGCTGCTGCTGCTGCGGGTCGGCTCGCCCCGGAAGGCGCTGCGGCGGACGTTGTCCAACACCGCGAAGCTGGAGCTGGCGCAGAACCCGCACGGCGGTGTGTCAGGGCTGCTGGACGACTGCGTGAACTGCGCGCTGGACGTGATCATCGCTGAGGCGGGCGGGCCAGCGTGGGACGCAGCGGGCTTCGAACGGCTGGTCACGGCCGCACGCGCCGGGCTGGACCGCAGGGTGATCGAGACGATGGAGCGGGTAAGGAAGGTGCTGGTCGCGTGGCGGTCGGCGCAGCTCGCGGTGAAGCGGACTGACGGGCCCGGATTCGGCGACGCGCTGGCCGACGTATCCGCACAGCTCGACGAACTGGTCTACGACGGGTTCGTCACCGCGACCGGGTTCGAGCGATTGGCCGACCTGGTGCGGTACCTGACGGCTGTCGAGCGGCGGCTGGAGAAGTTGCCGCGTGACCTGGAGCGCGACACGCAGCGGATGCGCACCGTGCTCGCGCTGACCGACGAGTACCGCGCGCTGCTGGCAGACACCCCAGCAGACGATGACGCCGCTCGGGAACAGCTCATCGAGATCCGCTGGATGCTGGAGGAACTGCGGGTGAGCCTGTTCGCGCAGACGCTGGGCACCGCGTATCCGGTGTCGGAGAAGCGAGTGCAGCGGGCGCTTGATTCGGTTCAGTGAGCGAGCTGAACCACGCTCGTCTCGTTCTCGGCAGGTGAACCGGTTAGTGTCAGTCCTGGGGTGTACTGGTCGGTAGCAACGGAGGTACGGCGATGATCCTGACCCAAGCCAAGAAGGCCTTCTCGCAAGCCGCATCGAAGGCCACCGTCGCCGTACAGAGCGCTGCCGTGCTGTACCGCGCTGGGCTGGCTGGCAGGCCGGACGACAGCATCCGGTCGGTCCTCGCGGTGCACAAGGTCGGCCCGTTCGCCGGGGTGATCTCGATCGGTGCGCACCGTAACCCGGACGCCGTAGCCATCGTCGATGAGCTGGGCGAGCTGACCTACGACCAGATCGAACGCCGCTCCAATGCGCTCGCGCGGGCCTGGTCGCAACGTGGCATCGGTGCGGGCACCGTGGTCGCCGCGCTGTGCCGCGACCACCGGGGGCTGGTCACCGTGATGGCGGCGACCGGCAAGCTCGGTGCCCGGTTGCTGCTGCTCAACACGGGCTTCGCCAAGCCGCAGCTCGCCGACGTCGCCCGCCGCGAGCAGGTCTCGCTGCTGGTCTACGACGAGGAGTTCACCGGCCTGCTCGACGCGGTCGGTGAGGACGTCGAGCGCTGCGTGGCCTGGGTGGACACCCAGCCGCCCGCTGGCGCCGACTCGCTCGAAGCGCTGATCGCCACCACCGACGGCGCGCCGGTGCCCAGTCCGGAGCGGCCGGGCGGGTTCATCTTGCTGACCAGCGGCACCACCGGCACGCCGAAGGGCGCGCCGAGGGAGAAGACGTCGCCGCTGTCCTCGGCACAGCTGCTCGACCGGGTGCCGTTGCGGCGTGGCCAGCCGATGCACATGGCGGCACCGATGTTCCACGGCACCGGCTTGTCCCAGGTGCTGCTCGCGTTCGCGCTGGGCAACACGGTCGTGCTGCGGCGCAGGTTCGACCCGGAGGAGGCGCTGCGCGTGGTGGCCGAGCACCGGTGCGCGGTGCTGGTCGTGGTGCCGACGATGCTGCAGCGGATCATCGACCTCGGGCCTGAGGTACTGGGCAAGTACGACACGTCGTCGCTGCGGATCATCTTCGCGGCCGGCTCGGCGATCCCGCGCGACGTCGTCACCCGCACCATGGACATCTTCGGTGACGTGCTCTACAACTTATACGGCTCAACCGAGGTCGCCGTGGCCACCGTCGCGACTCCGGAGGACCTGCGTATCGACCCGAGCACGGCGGGCAAACCGCCGGTCGGCTGCCAGGTGAAGCTCTACGACAGCAACGGCACCGAGGTCACCGAGCAGGGCAGTGTCGGGCGCATCTTCGTCGGCAGCGGGCTGAGCTTCTCCGGCTACACCGATGGCAGGAACAAGGACATCATCGACGGCCTGCTGTCCACAGGAGACGTCGGGCACTTCGACGAGAACGGCTTGCTGTTCGTCGACGGCCGCGACGACGACATGATCGTCTCCGGTGGCGAGAACGTCTATCCACTTGAGGTGGAGAACCTGCTCGCCGACCGGGGGGACGTGCTGGAGGCCGCCGTGGTCGGCGTGCCGGACGAGGAGTTCGGCCAGCGGCTCAAGGCGTTCGTGGTCCTCGCCGAGGGCGTGACGACCGACGCCGACGAGATCAAGTCCTACGTCAAGGCGAACCTCGCCCGCTATAAAGTGCCGCGCGACGTCGAGTTCTTGGACGAACTGCCCCGCAACGCCACCGGGAAGCTGCTGCGCGCCAAGCTGGGGGAGTAGCCCGAGGGCTGGTTCCTGGCGAGTGGTCGATCTTGATGCATCGTGGGGATACGTGTCACCACGATGCATCAAGATCGCGCCCGCCTCGGACTACCGCGCCGACCGCACGATGTGCTCCAGTGCGCCGGTGAGCAGGGCGTGTACCTGTTCGCGGGTGCCGGTGTGGTGCTGCGCCCACTCCAGCGCCAGTTCCTCGGCGTAGGCCAGCCACGCGCCGACGGCAGCACGGACCAGCTCGCTCGGCTGCTCGATCGCGAGCGCCGTGAGCACTTGGTCGGTCAGCGCCGCACGGGTCTCGCGGAAGATTTCGTGCGCCCAGTCGTCGGTGCCCGCGCTGCGGAACAGCGCGATGTAGGGCTCGTGCCTGCGTTCGATGAAGTTGAGGAACCCGGCGACGAGGTCGTCGATCGTGTCGCCCTCCACTCGCGTCGCCCGCAGCAGCCGCCTGCTGGCCGCGCGCACCACATCGGCGTAGTAGTCCCGCTTGGTGGGGAAGTAGTGGAACAACAGGCTGCGCGAGATCCCGGCCTTCGCGGCGACGTCGTCAATCGTGATCTGGTGCAGCGGTCGCGTGGTCAGCATTTCCAGCCCGATGCCGATGAGCTGCTTGCGCCGCTCGTCCGGGTGCTGGCGGGCGCGGCGCTTGGCCCCAGGGCTGCCCGCTGCCATGCGACCTCCTCGCGTCACTATTGAGCAATGCTCGATAAGTAGCGTAGCGTGTCCTGCCATGGACTTCACGCCGTCAGCGCGATCGGCCGAGTACCGCGACAAGGTGGCCGAGTTCATCGCCACCGAGATCGCCCCGACCGAGGCGGACTACCTGCGTGCCCTCCACGAGGCCAAGGACCCGTGGGTGGTGCTGCCGCTCGTGGACGAGCTCAAGGCGAAGGCGCGCGAGCGCGGCCTGTGGAACTTCTTCCTGCCCAAGGCGTACTCCGAGGAGACAGGGGAGGGCGCCGGGCTGAGCAACGTCGACTATGCCCCGCTGGCAGAGCATATGGGCCGCCACGTGCTCGGTCCGGAGGTGTTCAACTGCAATGCCCCGGACACCGGCAACGCCGAGGTGCTGATCCACTACGGCAGCGAGCAGCAGAAGCAACGCTGGCTCCGGCCCCTGCTTGACGGCGAGATCCGCTCGGCGTTCTGCATGACCGAGCCCGAGGTGGCCTCGTCGGATGCCACCAACATGGCAGCCACCGTCGTCCCGGACGGTGACGAGGTCGTACTCAACGGCCGCAAATGGTTCTCCACCGGCATCGGCCACCCGCGCTGCGAGTTCGTCATTTTCATGGGGCTGGCCGACCCGGTCGCGCACCGCCACGCGCGGCACTCCATGGTGATCGTGCCGAAGGACACGCCCGGGTTCACCGTGGAGCGGATGCTGCCGGTGTTCGGCTACTACGACGAGCCGTACGGCCACGGCGAGGTCACCTTCGACGACGTCCGGGTGCCGAAGGAGAACGTGATCGCGGGGCTGGGCAAAGGCTTCGAGATCGCCCAGGGTCGCCTGGGCCCTGGCCGCATCCACCACTGCATGCGGCTCATCGGCCTCGCTGAACGCGGGCTGGAAATGGCCATCACCCGCGCGATGGACCGCACCGCGTTCGGCAAACCGCTGGTGAACCTCGGCGGCAACCGCGAGCGCATCGCGCGCGCCCGCATCGCGATCAACCAGGCCAGACTGCAGGTGCTGCACACCGCGTGGCTGCTCGACACCCAGTCAAACGCTGCGCCGTTTGACATTGTGTCTTCGTTGTCGCAGATCAAGGCGAGCGTGCCCGGCATGGCCGAGCAGGTGATCGACATGGCGATCCAGCTGCACGGCGGCGGTGGCCTGACCAACGACTTCCCGCTCGCGGGCGCCTACGCGGGCGCGCGCTCGCTGCGGATGGCCGACGGCCCGGACGAGGTGCACCTCGGCGTCATCTCCCGCATCGAGTTGGCGCCCTACAAGGAGCGGGCATGACGGCGCAGCGGCTACGGTCGACGATCGAGGGCTGAACCGGCGGGCAACGCGGGCTGATGGCCGCGCACGAGCTGACACGCAACCGGAGAAAGGCACACCGAGCACATGAGCACCGAACGCAAGAACATCGTGATCACTGGGGCCAGCTCCGGCCTCGGTGAGGGCATGGCGCGGGAGTTCGCCGCCAAGGGGCGCAACCTCGCGCTGTGCGCGCGGCGCACCGACCGGCTGGAGACGCTGGCCAAGGAACTGACCGAGACGCACCCGGGCATCACGGTGGTCACCAAGGCGCTCGACGTCACTGACTCCGACGCGGTGTTCCGGGTGTTCCGCGAGTTCCGCGACGAACTGGGCAGCATCGACCGCGTCATCGCCAACGCTGGGCTCGGCAAGGGACAGCCCATCGGCACCGGCTACTTCGAGGCGAACAAGCAGACCATCGAAACCAACGTCATCGGTCTGCTCGCGCAGTGCGAGGCCGCGATGGAGATCTTCCGCGAGCAGAAAGCGGGTCACCTCGTCGTGGTGTCCTCGGTGAGTGCGGTGCGCGGGATGCGTGGCAACGTCACCACCTATGCTGCGTCGAAGGCCGCTGCCGCGTCGCTGGCCGAGGGCATCCGCGCGCAGCATCTGAGCAAGGACACCGCCGACATCGCTGTAACAACCCTGCTGCCCGGCTACATCGAGTCGGAGATGACTGGCCGGGCGAGCAAGACGCCGCTGATGGTCAGCGGCGAGAAGGGCGCGCAGGCGCTGGTGAGCGCGATCGAGGCGGAGAAGGCCAAGGCGTACGTGCCGTGGTGGCCGTGGACCGTGCTGGCGCAGGTGCTGCGGTTCGCCCCGCTGAGCCTGGTGCGGAAGCTGTCATGAGCGAACTCGTCGATACCGCGGGCGAGGTCAGGGAAGAGGACGCCTTCGACGCCGCCGCCGTGCACGAGTGGCTGTCGGCGCGGGTCGATGGCCTTGGCGACACCCCGCCGACCGTGCGGCAGTTTCCCGGCGGTGCGTCCAACCTGACGTACGAACTGTCCTATCCGGACCGTGACCTGATCCTGCGCAAGCCACCGCGCGGGCACAAGGCTGCTTCCGCGCACGACATGTCCCGCGAGTACCGGGTCCAATCCGGACTCAAGCCGGTGTTCCCTTACGTACCGGAGATGGTGGCGTTCTGTGACGACGAGTCGGTCATCGGCGCCGAGTTCTACGTCATGGAACGCCTGAAGGGCATCATCTTGCGCCGCGACCTGCCGGAAGGCCTCGACCTCGGCCCGGACGCGGTGCGCGAGCTGTGCAAAGACGTCATCGACAAGCTGGTCGAGCTGCATCAGGTCGACGTCGAGGCGGCGGGGCTGTCCGACCTCGGCAAGGGCGCTGGCTACGTGCGCAGGCAGATCGAAGGCTGGTCCGACCGGTACCGCAAGGCCCGCACCGAGAACGTCCCCGCCTACACCGAGGTGATGGCGTGGCTGGCGGCCAACCAGCCTGACGACGTCGCCACCTGCCTGATCCACAACGACTTCCGGTTCGACAACATCGTTCTCACGCCACCGGACGCGGCGAAGACACTGAACGTCGTCGGCATCCTGGACTGGGAGATGTCAACGCTGGGCGACCCGATGATGGAACTGGGCGCGACCATGGCGTACTGGGTGCACGCCGATGACGACGACGTCTTCACGCAGAGCAGGCGGCAGCCGACTCACCTGCCCGGCATGCTCACCAGGGACGAGGTGGTGAACTACTACCTCGCCAAGACCGGCCTCGCGGTGGACGACTGGACGTTCTACGAGGTCTACGGGCTGTTCCGGCTCGCGGTGATCATCCAGCAGCTGTACCGGCGCTACCACGACGGCGGCACCCACAACACGCGCTACGCCGACTACTGGATGTTCGTCGGCTACTTGGAGTGGCGCTGCAAGGAAATCATCGCGAAGGCCGGTGGCTGATGGGTGCCATTTATCTGGTCCGGCACGGGCAGGCGTCGTTCGGCTCGGCTGACTACGACAAGTTGTCCGACGTCGGCGCCGAGCAGTCCAAGGTCGCCGGAGACGAACTGCGCAGACGTGGGGTCGAGTTCACCGAGGTCCGCTGCGGCACGATGACGCGGCAGCGCGACACCGCGTCGGCTGCCGGGTTCGACGCCGCGGCGGACGAGCGCTGGAACGAGTACGACTTCATCGACGTCCTGCGCGGTCATGGGGCCGAGCTGCCGGAGCCGGTGGACCCGCGCGGGTTCCAGGCCGCGCTTGACGAGGCGTTGCTCGCCTGGATCACGGCGGCTGATGGTAGTACCTGCACCGAGCCGTGGACCGCGTTCGCTGACCGGGTGAACGCGGCGTTCGACGAGCTGGCCGCGGGGCTGCCCAAGGGCGGCAACGCGCTGGTGTTCACCTCGGGCGGGGTGATCGGCGCGCTCGCCGCACGGGCGATCGGTGATCAGCCAGGGCGGTTCACCGCGCTGCACCGCGTGACATGCAACGCCGGAATCACCAAACTGGTGACCGGTCGGTCGGGCCTCACACTGCTCGCGTTCAACGAGCACGCGCACTTCGAGGCCGAGCACCGCAGCTTGCTCACCTACCGCTAGGAGCACGTATGAGGACTGCTTGCAGGTCCGAATCATCGGGCACCATGCTCGCCGACGCCAAGTCAACGGCGCGGCGTGCCGCGCGCGAAGAGGAGGCGGTATGAGCTTCCAGTCCGCCACCGTCATCCCGGTCAACGGCGAGGGCACCGAGGACGTCCTCGTCGACAAGCAGGGTCGGATCTACACCGGGCTCACCGACGGACGGGTCCTTCGCGTCGACAATGACGGCAGCACCATCGAGACCATCGCGACCTGCCCCGGTCGGCCCCTTGGGCTGGAGTTCTATGGCGACGACGACCTGGTGGTGTGCGCATCGGACGCCGGGTTGCTCGCCGTGTCGCTGTCCTCAGGTGCGGTGCGGGTGCTGGCGGACACCGTGTTCGACGCACCCATACTCGCCTGCAACAACGCGGCGGTGGCCAGCGACGGCACGATCTACTTCAGCGACTCCTCCCGCCGCTACCCGATCCCGGAGTGGCGCACCGACCTGATCGAGCAGACTCGCACCGGGCGACTGCTGCGGCGCAATCCCGACGGCACGGTCGACGAGCTGTTGACCGGGCTGCACTTCGCCAACGGCGTCGCGCTCGCCGCCGACGAGTCGTTCGTGACGGTGGCCGAGTCGGGCGCGTGCCAGGTCCGCCGGTTCTGGCTGACGGGCCAGCGGGCAGGTACCGCCGATTTGTTCGTCGGCGATCTCAGTGGCTACCCGGACAACTCCTCAACCGGTAGCGATGGTTTGATCTGGATCGCGATTCCCGCGCCGCGCAACCCGGCCCTCGGCGTGGTGCAGAAGCTACCGGGCCTGGTCCGCTCCGCGGTCACCAAGCTGCCAGAGTCGCTGCAGCCCGCGCCGAGCAAGACGATGCGGGTTATCGGGGTCGATGACAGGGGCGACATCGTGCATTCCTACGAAGGCGAGATCGACGGCTTTCACATGCTGACCGGGGTGCGGGAACGCGATGCCCAGCTGTACTTCGGCAGCCTGCTGGAGAACGCCGTCGTCACGATGGCGCGGTAGGCGCACTGGCGCGGTAGGCGCACTGGCGCGGTAAGCACGAACGGGTCCCATCGAGCGAGCTCACCCGATGGGACCCGGGACGCTCGTAGCCCTGCGTGCCGTGGCTTATGGCGAGTAGTCGCAGGTCTCCCGGTACTCCTCGATCGCCCAGCCGCTCGGTGCTGGGCAGAGGAATTGGTGGTAGCGGGTGTCGTTGTCCACGAACAGCTTCAGCCACGAGATGCTGTACTTGGCGATCGTGGTGTTGGAGGAGTTCGGCGCGAAGTGGCCCGCGTTGTTCAGCTCCAGGTATGCCTTGTCCAGGCTCGACGACAGGCTTTCGTAGAACGGCTCCGAGTGGCGGCGCACCGGGGCGATGCTGTCATCCTCCGCACCGATGATGAAGGTCGGCACCGTCACCTCGTACCAGGTCTTGTCTGTATTCCACGGCGTCAGCGGGATCGCGGCCTGCAACGACGGGTCGTCGGACGCCGCTTCGAGCGAGCCGCCGCCACCCATGGAGTGCCCCATCACGGCGAGCCGGTTCTCGTCGACGCGGTACCGCACCGAGCTGCGCTCCGTCAGGTAGTCGAGTGCGGCGAGCAGCTGCCTGCCCCGGCTCGCCGGGTAGTCGTAGCGGCTGTTGGTGTCGATGGTGAACACGACGAAGCCCTGCGATGCCAGCCGGGGCCCGTACCAGCTCATGCTCGACTCGCTCGCGGTGTAGCCGGGGGCGATGGCGACCCCGCCGAAGGTGCCCTGACTGGTGTCGGTGGGGTAGTAGATGGTGCCGCCGCCGAAGCCGGACACCCAGCTCGACACGGAGGTGGTGGCGACGTCGAACGGCCCGCGCGGGGCCTCGATGCTGCTCTCGGTCGGATCAGGCCCGCGCTCGTACGGGTTGTCCTGAGCGGTCGCCACCCCTGTCGCGGCGGGCGTGCCGACCAAGAGGAGCGTGGCGAACAGCACGGCGAAGGCGTGCCGGAGCCGCCATCGCGATGTGCGTGGTGGATGCTGTATGCGGAAACCCACGGTGTCGAGTCCTTTCGTCGGGAGCGCCACCCGGTCCTGTGACCGGACGGGTCCGCCTGATGACGAACGGTTATCGATTCTTGCCACCGGGGCCGGCGTGCCGGTATCGGTGAAATCGCCAGTCTTGGCGGCTCACCGGTACAGCGCGGCGAGTTCGACGCGGGAACGGATGTTGAGGCGCTCGAAGATGTTGCGCAGATGGTGGTCGACCGTGCGGTGGCTGATGAACAACGTCGCCGCGATCTCGCGGTTCGTCGCGCCTTCGGCCACCAACTCGGCGATGCGGCCCTGCTGCGGCGTCAGCTCGCTGCTCGCGCCATCGGACGGCCGATCCACCGGGTAGCCACACGCCCGCAGCTCGCGACGCGCGTGGTCGCGCCAGCGGTGGGCATCGAGGTCATCGAAGACCTGCGCCGCCTCGATGAGGATCTCGCGCGCCTGCCGTGGCTTGCGGTGTCGCCGGAGCCGGCTGGCGAGCAGCAGCTCGGTGTAGGCGAGGTCGTAGGACGCGCCCGCGCTGCGATGCAGCCTGATCGCCTCGGTGAAGTGCTCCTCCGACTCGCCGGGGTGGTCGGTGAGCAGGCCCCGGCAGCGGTGTGCGAGCGCGACGCGCGCCTGCCCACCGGTTGTGTTGGCCCACCGTTCGAAATGGGTGACGGCGTTGGCGGCGTCTCGCTGCTTCCCGCAGCGCACGGCCGCCTCGACGTAGTGCGGCGTTGCCATGACGCGGATCGGCGAGAAGCTCCACGTCGGACCCGCGCTCATCCGGCGGAAGCGATGCAGCGCGTCGGCCGGTCGGTCAGCGGCGAGGTCGGCGCACGCCGCCGCCCAACTGGCCAGCGAGCCGGGCCGGCCGAGGCCGCGCTCGACCACGCCGGAGGCCGCGTCATCCAGGCGCAGCCGGGTCGTCTCGCGATCGCCCCGCAACGCCGCGAGCATCGCCAGTATCGTCAGATGGTCCACGACGCAGTTCGGCTGGCCAAGCGACTCCGCGAGGCGCAGGCCATCCAACGCGCTGGTGATCGCGGGCGCGTGCTCGCCGGACAGTACCGCCGCCATCGCGGCATATACCAACGCCCACGGCACGCGCGCGAGGTCGCCGCTCGCGTGCGCGCATGCCACGGCTTGCAGCGCGAGGTCGCGCGTCGCGGCGGCGTCCCCAAGGGTGAACGCGGCCTGGCTCGCCAACGTCTTCGCGGTCGGGTCAGCGATCTCATCGCCCAGCCGGACGACACTGTGCAGCGGGTTCGCGGCCTTCGCGTGATGACCGTTGAACGTCGCGGACATGGCGACGAAGTGCTCGAGCACCAGCCGGGTGGCGGGCTGTCGGTGCAGCTCCCGCCACCGGGTGACGTCGAGTGCGGTGGCGCAGTAGCGGTCGTCGTCACCCGCGACGCAGCTTGCCTCCCCTGCGAGCAGGAACGTGGTGGCCACCAGTCCGGTGTCCGCGCGGCTGAGCTGGTGGGCGGTGCTGAGCAGGTCGGCCGCTGCCGCCGCCGGGTTGCCGCTGCGCAGTTCGATCTCGCCGGCGAGCGTGGTGGCGGGGCCGTGGCTGGTCAGCGGGCGCGCTCGTCGCAGCGCGGTGCGGGCACGGTGGGGATGGCCGCTCGCCCAGTGGTCGGCGGCGGCGGTGAGCAATCGCCGGGCCCGGTCGGCGTCGCTGCCTGACAGTGTCGCCGCGCGTTCGCTGGCCGCGGCGGCGTCGCCGTGTCGTTGCGCCTGTCGTGCCAGCTCGGCAGCGGTGTCCAGCTCGGTCGCCAACGCGGGGGCCGGTGCCGTCGCGCAGGACGCTCGGTGCCAGAGCCATCGGACGTGGTCGGTCGGCTCGGCGGCGTCCGCCAGCAGCCGGTGAGCCTGCCGCCGCTCCGCGGCGGTCATCGTGGCCAGTACCGCGTCGCGCGGCACGCCATTGGCCAGCCGCACGGTGTCGCCTGCGACCACCAGTGCGCCGATGCGAGCCGCGTCGTCGAGAGCCAGCGTCATGGCCATGTTGTCCACGGTGGACACATCGAGCCGCTCGTCGATGGCGGCGAGCCGCACCAGCAGTGCGGTGGCCGCTGGTAGCTCGGCCAGCCTGAGCCGGACGGCGCGGCAGAGCCTGCTGTCCGCTGGCAACGTGGACGGCGGCGGATCGATGCCGCTGAGCTGCGCCGGGGTGACGCGGGTGGCGAGTTCGGTCAGTGCGAGCGGGTTCCCCTCGGCGATGTCGAGCACGCTGCTGGTCAGCTCGGGCGGTATCGCGGGGCCGATGCGGTCGGTCAAGATGCGGTGCGCGGCATCGTCGTCGACCGGACCGAGGTGCTGTATCGGGACATCCGCCAGCGTTTCGGCTGTGTCCGTACCGCCGAGGTCGGCGGTGAACAGTAGCGCGAGGGGGGCCGCGTCGCTGCGTCGTGCGGTGAAGACGAGCGCGTCGAGCGAAGCCCGGTCCAGGTCGTGGGCCGCGTCGACGCAACACAGCATCGGTCGTTCGGCGGCGGCTGTGACCAGCAACGCGTGCAGCGCGGCGTGCAGCGCCAGCGTGTCGGGCGGTGCGACGTCCACCGCTGGATCGAGCAGGGGGAGGAGTGACGCCCGGTGCCGCTCGGGTATCCGCTCCGTCAGCTCCCCGAGTGGCAGCAGGAGCTGGTGCAGCCCGGCATACGGCAGTGCCGACTCCGCGGGGGTGCCGCTGGCCCGCAGCACGTGGAAGCCGGTCGCCGAGCGCGCCGCCGCGTCGAGCAGCGCCGTCTTGCCGAGCCCGGGGCCGCCGACGATGACCCGTGCGCCGCCGCGACCCGTCGCGGCGTGGCTGAGCATCTCGTCCAGCGCGGTGAGGTCCCGCGCACGCCCGCGCAGCGGCAGTGAGTGCGCGGGACCGATGTCCCCCTCGTGATGCGTCATGGGGACAGTCTCGCGGTCGTACGCGTTCATGAAAAGACGTCGCGTCTGGGTTGGGCGCCCCGCACGACCGCCACTACTCGGCCAGGTTGCCGCCATTCCACCGAGCCGAGGACTAGCCATGGTCGACATGACCTGAATGTCGTATTTATCGCGATTGGCTAGCGCAAGGTACGCCGCTGAGCAGGGAATCAGCGCCCCGCCCCTGAAAGCAGAGTTATTTTCATAAATAACTATAAGCGAGTAACAAAGGTCACAGCGATGGTAGGGAAATCTCGATAAAACAAATCGATCCCGTAACCAAGTCGTGAGTAACACGTTGAATATCGCGGTGGCCCCACAAGGGCGATGAAACGACGATTCGTCTTCACGTTTCTCGGCGTAGGGCACTCGGGAGTTAGGTGTGAGCGAGCCGGTCAGGGATCCGCTGTATGTACAGCCCGCTGGTGACAGAGCAACGATCTTTCAGGATCAACACGACATAGACACGGCGCGACTCGGCCAGCTCGCCGGACGCGCCGGAAAGGCGTTCATGGACATCGTGCTCGGCACGATCCTGGCGGTGGCGACGATCCCGGTGATCGCCGCGCTCGCCGTCGTCCTGGCCATCCGGTTAGGACAGTGGCCGTTCTTCTGGCATCGGCGGATCGGGCGGCATGGCAGGCCGATCACCTTCCCGAAGTTACGGACCCTGCCGAAGACAACGCCGCGCTACGCGCTCAAGGACGGTGGCGACGTCATCCCGGTCGACCGGTTCACCGCCTTCCTTCGGCGCAGGCACATCGACGAGCTGCCCCAACTGCTGCTGGTGCCGTTGCTCAAGATGAGCCTGGTCGGGCCTCGGCCGAAGATGCCGGACCGGTTCGAGCCGACCGACCCCGGCTACCGCGACGCCCGCCAGCTGGTGCGGCAGGGCTGCACCGGGCTGTGGCAGATCGGCGACGAGTCGCACTATCTGGTGCACGAACGCCCGGAGTACGACTTCTGCTACCTGCAGTACGGCTCACTACGCATGGACATCTGGATTCTGTGGCGTACCGCGTTGCTGATGGTCGGTGGCAGACCGATCCGGCTCAGTGCGGTGCCGCGTTGGGCGCTCGGCTCCGGGTGGGTCAGCGAGAACCGGATCAGGGCGGTCGGTGGTGGGCGGTTTCTCATCACCCGCGATCGGCTCACGCCGAGACGGAGGTCGCTGGCATGAGCATCACGATGACCGTGACCGACCCGCGCGTCGACGTACTTGGTGTGCGGGTCAGCATTACCTCCATCGCCGACGCGCTGGAGCGCATCGGCGGCTGGATCGATCGTCGCGAGCAGCACTACGTCTGCGTCAGCGGGGTGCACGGCGTGATGGAGTCGCAGCGCGACCCCGAACTGCGCCGGATCCACAACGCGTCCGGGCTGACCGTGCCGGACGGCGCGCCGTTGCTGTGGGCAGGCCGCTACGTCGGCGCTGAGGGCATGGGCCGGGTGCGTGGGCCCGACCTGATGCCAGCGCTGGCCGAACGCGCCGCCGACCGCGGCTGGCGGATCTACTGTTACGGCGCGGCGCCCGGCGTCGCGGAACGCCTCGCCGACCGGCTGTGCGCGTGGTATCCCGGGCTCACGATCGTCGGCGCCGCCTCACCGCCGTTCGGGGACTTCGACCCCGACGGGGAGGCCCCGTTCATCGACGAGATCAACGCCGCGAAGCCGGACATCGTCTTCGTCGGCATGTCGACACCGAAACAGGAACGCTGGATGTCGTGGGCGCTCGGCAGGGTCACCGCGCCCGCGCTGCTCGGGTTCGGTGCGGCGTTCGACATCCACGCGGGGCTCGTCGATGAGGCGCCCGCCTGGATCCGGCCGACCGGTTTCGAATGGGCGTACCGAATGGCCCGCTCACCGCGTCGGCTCGGACCCCGCTACCTCAAGCACAACCCTCGCTTCGTCGCCGCCGTGCTGCGCACACCGCCCCGGCTGCACGACGCGCAAGAGCCAACACAGGAGAGCACCGAGATGGCTGAGCACTCGGCACATCGGACGGCATCGCGCGCCGCAGAGGAACAGCACACTGCCGCGCAAGGCATCGCCCCGAAAAGCCTGCTGAAACGGGCCGCCGTGACCGCGCTGACCTCGCTGGAGCGGTCCCGGTTGCACCTACTGCCCGCGCACTTCTACTCCTCGGTGCCGCAACGGCGGTGGCTGCGGGAGAACGAGGAGCTGTGGCGCCGCCCCACCGAGCTGCCTGGCGTGCGGTGGCGACTGGATGAGCAGCTCGACTGGCTCGCGCGAGTGTGCGAGGCGCCCTACCTGGACGAGGTGCGCGGCTTCGGCTTTCTGCGCGACCTGGATGCGCGCGGCATCGACTTCCGCTATGGCGCGATCGAGGCACAGGTGCTGCACTGCGCGGTACGAACCTTTGTCCCGAAGCGGATCGTGGAGATCGGCAGCGGCGCGTCCACCGCGATCATGTCCGCCGCCGTCAGCCGCACCGTCGCCGACGGCGGGCAAGCCAGCGAGATCACCACCATCGACCCGTACGCCCCCGCCGCGCTGCGGCACCTGCCGCATGTGTCGGTGCGCGAAATCCCCGCGCAGCAGGTGCCAGCCGAGACGGTCACCGGCCTCGGCGCGGGGGACCTGCTGTTCATTGACTCGACCCACGCCGTCAAGACCGGCTCCGAGCTGCACCACATCTACCTCGAGCTGCTGCCATCGCTGCCGAAGGGCGTGCTGGTGCACATCCACGACATCTACCTGCCCTACCAGTACTCGCCGTGGGTGCTCGACGACATCTGGGACTGGCAGGAGACCGCGCTGCTGTCGGCGTTGCTGATCGGCAACGACCGCTTCGAGGTGCTGAGTTGTCAGTCCGCGCTGCACCACGCGCGCCCTGACGCGCTCGCCGCCGTGCTGCCCGACTATCGCCCCCGTCCGATGACCCGCGGCATCGACGACCGGCGTGGGAGCGGTCACTTCCCGTCGAGCATCTGGTTGCGGACCCGCTGATGACCTTTGACGAGTTCTGCCAGGTGCTGCGGCGGCAGTGGCGCACGTTCGCCGTCGTCGTGGCAGTGGCCGTGCTCGGCGCGCTGGCGTTCGGGGCCGTGACCGGTGGCGGCCACACCGCGTCCGCCACGCTGGTGGTCACCCCGGTCCCGGCATCGGACGCGGCGGGCGCGCGAGCGCCAGCGCTGATCTCGGCGACCGGCATGGAAACCTATGCCGACCTGGCCACCTCGCTGGACGTCGCCACGGGCGTGGCGGCACGGCTGTCGCTGGACACACCGCCCGCCGAGTTGCGCGAGGTACTGACCGCGCAGGTGCCGACCAACACCTACCTGATCACGTTGACCGCCTCCGCGGCGAGCCGCGACCGCGCGGTCCAGCTGGCGAACGCGGCGGCGGCCGAGGCGAGTGAGCTGGTCAACGGGCTGTTCGGGCAGCGCGAGTCCGGGCTCGCGCTGACCATCGCGTCCCGGGCGGATCCCGCGACGACGACCGCGCCGAGTCCCGTGCGGCTGGTGCCGGTCGGCGTCGTCGTCGGGGTGCTGCTCGGCGCGGGCGTCGCGGTCGGCAGGGAGATCCTGGAGCGCACGGTGCGCGACGAGGATGACCTGCGCCGAGCGCTCGGCGTCACCCCGCTCGCGCGCGTCTCGCTGGCCGACAACAGCACCGACGGCACCGGTTTGCCCGGAGCGGGCCGGTGGGACGAGACCAGCTTGGAGTCGGTGCGCCGGTGGCGCGCGACATCGCAGCTCGCCGCGGACCCGCTGCGTACGGTGCTGGTCGCCGGGGTCTCGGGCGGTGAGGGCGCGTCGGCCGTCGCGGCGTTGTTCGCCAACGCCAGCGCGGCCGCGGGCGCGACGACCCTGCTCGTGGAGTGCGACCTGCGCGCGCCCCGACTGTGCCAGCGGCTCGGCCTGACCACACAGCCCGGGTTGACCGACGTGCTGCGTGGTAGCGCCCTCCTCACCGATGTGGTGGTCGACGTTTCCTCGCGGGGCGCGGGCTCTGGTGCCTCGGTGCCCCAGCCGCACCCGCGGCCGAGTGCGCTGGCCACGGCGAGCGCGTTGGGTGTCATCCCGGCAGGCACCGACGTGCGCCAGCCGGGTGAGCTGCTCGGCGGGCGGACGTTTCGCGACTTCCTTGGCGCGGTCGCGCCGCGTTACGACACGCTCGTCGTCGACGGCGCGCCGATCCTGCCGTACGCCGATTCGGTCGCGGTGGCGGCGCAGGTTGACGCCGTGGTGCTGGTGGTGGTCGAGGGCACGACGTCCCGCCGCGATGTCGACGCCGCGCTGGCCCAGCTCGCCGCCGTGGGCGCGACGGTCGCCGGGGCCGTACTGGTGGCCGCGCGGTGAAACCGGACGGATTGCGGCGCTACGGCGTGTTCGCACTGGCGCTGTTCTTGCTCGCTACGGCCCGCTGGGGCAGTTTCTTACCCGCCGCGTCGCCGCCGTTCATCGCCGACATCGTGCTCGCCGTCCTGCTGCTCGACCGCGTCCTCGTCCTCGCGGCGGGCAGGAGCCAGCGCACTCCGCACGACGCGACGCTGGCGCTGGCCGCGACCGCGCTGCTCGGCCTCTCGCTCGGCTGGCTGCTGCTCGGCGACTGGGAGATGGTCGCGCTACGCGACGCCGCTCCCTACGCCTACGTGCTGGTGGCGCTGCTTGTGCTCGCACCCCGCGCCGAGCACACACGTGGCGCGGAGACGGCGGTGACCGTCGCGCTGGTGTTCCACGCCGCGTGGAGTGTCATCGGGATGACGTTGCCCTCGGTGGTCGCGCTGGTGCCGCCGCTGAGCGAGACCGTGCCGGTGTTCGTGCCCCGGCCGGACGTCGACGGCTTCATCAGCGGGCTACTCGCCGGGCTCGCACTGCACCGCGCGCTCAGCGGCAGGGCGCCGGTGCTGAACCTGACGCTCGCGGGCATCAGCCTCGCCGTCACCATCGGGCTCGGCTCGCGCGGCGCGCTGCTCGGTGTCACCGCGGCCCTGCTCGCCGTCGCGCTGCTTGGCCACCGTCGGCGCGGCATCCCGGGCCGGTCCCGGTCGCAGGGCTGGTCGCCGAGCCAGTTCCAGGACCGGCCGCGCGGCGAGTCCCGGAGCAGATCCCGGCGCTGGGCGGTGGCGCTGCTTCTGCTCGCGCTGCCGATCGCGGGGATCGCGGCGAGCAACGGCTACGCCATCGAACGGCTCAGCGCATCGGTCGGCGGGTTGTTCTCCGCGACGGCGGACGTCGGGGGAGCGCAGGGCACGATGTCCGCCCGCGCGCACTCCTGGGCGCAACTGGCTGGGTACCTGCAGGACGACCCGGCGCGCAACGTCGTCGGCGTCGGATTCGGGCCGAACTACCTCATCGACTCCAAGGCCGACCACGAGCTCTACAGCGGCACCCGCGAGGACGTCCGATCCCCGCACAACTACCTGCTCGGCGCGTGGGCACGGCTCGGTCTGCTCGGGCTCGCGCTGCTGCTCGCGCTGACCGTGCTGGGCTGGCGGCTCGCCGTCGTCGTCGGCGGGCGGGCACCCCGCCTCAGCGACGTCGACGTGCTCGCCATCATGATCGCGGCGGGGATGCCGGGAGTGGCGCTGGTCGGCGTGATGCTGGAAGCGCCGTTCGGTGCGCTGCCGTACTACTGGGCGCTGGGCCACCTCTCCGCCGTCGCGTGCCAGCACGGCCTGGTCACGTCGATCCGGCGGTTCCTCGGGCTCACCCGCACTGAGGAGCCCGGGCCCGACCGCTCCCGCCCTGCAGTGCCCGTTACCCGCGGCGACCGCGAGGTGGTCGCGTGAAGGTGCTCCAGGTGCACAACCAGTACGCGTTGCCCGGCGGGGAGGACTCGGTCGTCGAAGCGGAGGCGCGGCTGCTCGCCGACGCTGGGCATCAGATCGATGCGCTGCGCGTACGTAACCCAGGCGGCGCGCGAGCGGCGGCAGCGCTCGCCGGCGCGCCGTGGAACCCGCTGCGTGGCGCCGAACTGCGCGCCAGGCTGCGGGAGGACCGGCCGGACGTCGCGCACATGCACAACACCTGGTTCAGCCTCTCGTCGTCCATTGTGGACGCGCTGGCCGATGCGGGTGTGCCCATCGTGATGACGCTGCACAATTACCGGCTGGTGTGCGGCAACGCGCTGCTGTTCCGTGACGGCGCGGTGTGCACCGACTGCGTCGGCGACTCGCCGTGGCATGCGGTGCGGCACGGCTGCTACCGGGGCTCGCGCGCACAGTCGGCGGTCGCCGCGGCAACGATCGCGCTCGCGGCGCGACGCGGCACGTGGCAACGGGTGGCGCGGTTCCTCGCGCCGTCGGAGTTCGTCAGAGACGTCTATGTCGCTGCGGGCTTCGCGCCGGAGCGCATCACGGTCAAACCGCACAGCGCCGCCGACCCTGGACCCCGCACGCTGCCGCCATCGACGTCTCGGCGGGTGCTCTGCCTCAGCAGGCTCGCACCGGAGAAGGGCATCGACACCCTGCTCGATGCCTGGCGTGCCGCGGGGTGCGACGACCTTGAACTGCTGTTGGTCGGCGACGGCCCCCGGTACGCGGAGCTGGCGCGACGCGCCCCGGAGGGCGTGCGGTTCACCGGCTGGCTGCCCGCCGACCAGGTGCGCGCCCTCCTGCTGCACTCGCGCGCCGTCGTCGCGCCAACCGAGTGCTACGAGACGTTCGGCATGACCGCAGTGGAAGCGATGGCAGCGGGCGTCCCGGTGCTGGCCTCGGACATCGCCGGTCCCGCCGAGGTCGCTGGCGAGCTGGGCTCGGAATGGCTCGCACCACCCGGCGACGTCCCCTGCTGGGCCGACGCGCTCGCCAGGCTGCGCGACGACGCCCTCATCGACGCGGCTGGTCAGCGCGCTCGCGACAGCTACCTGCGCCGCTACGCCGAGGATAACGGGCTGCGGTCGCTACTCGCGTCCTATCAGGACGCCATCGAATCTGTCCGGTGTGGACACCACACCGAATTGTCAGGAAGCCGCCACAAGAAGGGATGACGCCGCTATCTCTCCATATCGCACGTCAGGACCGCCCCGCGGGGTCGCGCTCGCGTTGGTCCTCGTCCTCACCGGCCTGCTGCTTGGTCAGGGCAGTGGCGCGGCCACACCAGCGCGGGTGACAGCCGCGAGCCAGGACAGCTGCCTCGCGCCGTCCGGCGACACCCTCGGCGCGACCGACCTCACGCGGATCGAGCGCCGATCGGGATCACTGATCGAGCTATGCGCGGGGACGTTCCACATCAACGACACCATCGACCTGGACCAAGGCACCACGCTGCGTGGCGCCGGTCGCGACGCGACGATTATCCGCGCGGCGGTGCTGCGCTCGGCGACCGGCAGGGTCTGTGGCATCGAAGGGGCCGCGATGGTCGAGGTCAACGAGCGGCCGGACGGCGATGGCTCGTGTGTCGCCGCGCCAGCGCCCGGTGTGGAGATCGCGGGGCTCACGCTGGACGGCGATGGCGCGTCATGGCCGCAGTTCGGCATCAACTCATGGAACAACGGCTGGTCCGCCGACTCCTGCGCCGCGACGAGCGATCCCACGCTGCACGTCCACGACATCACCGTGCGGGGCCTGAGCCGCAGTTGGTCGCACGGCATCCGCCTCGGCAACGTCTGCGACGTCGTCGTCGAACGCAACGAGATCCGCGCCATCGACCCCAACGACGGCGGCGAGGGAATCGGCGTAACCACGCTGCCCGGTTCGGCGGTCAGCCGCAGCGAGCACGTGCGCATCCGCGACAACATCGTCGACGGCGTCGGTGGCAGGGGCATCGTCTGCGCGACACCGTCCGGCGCCAACGACCCCGATCACACGGCACGCGCGATCAGCGTCCGGTCCAATGTGGTCACGAACGTCGGTGACGACGGCTGGGGTATCGAGCTGTACCACGGTTGCGACGACTCGTTCGTCGAGGACAACCGGCTCGACCAGGGCATCAGCGTCGTCGAGTCCCTCGGGGTCGCGGTGCGGCGCAACACCGTCGCGCAGCCGCAGGACGCGTCCGGCTTCGTCGGCATCGAGCTGGGCACCTCCCGCGACGTCGTCGCCGCCGACAACGTCGTCGACTCCGGCGTCAACCACGGCATCGCCGTGCTCGCGGGTAGCGAGCGCGACGTCGAGCGGCTGGCACTGCTGCGCAACGACGTCCGTGCCGCGCGCGAGATCGGCCTCTGGTTCAAGTCCGACGACGCTGGCCAGCAGCGGATCAGCCACATCTTCGCCGAGGGCGGAACGGTCGACTCGACCCGAGGTGGTCTGCTGCTAGGCGGGCACGGTGTCGCGCTGTGGAACGTCGTCGAGAACCTGACCATGACCGGCATCGCGCTTACCGACAACGCGGGCAGCGCGATCACGCACGCTGGTATCGCCGCCGACCGCCTCGCCGTCCGGCACAGCACGCTGACCGGCAACAGCGATCTGGTGGACTGGCGCACCACACCACCAGCCAACGTCAACTGGGAGCACAATGACTGCGGTGACCCGTGCCCTGACCTTGACGCGGGGGAATGGGGCGAGCGGTGGTCGCCGCCGAAACCGTCGATCAGCATGCCAGCGACCGCCGTCGCGGGCGAGCCGGTCTCGTACCGGGGAAGCAAGGCACGGCACGTGCTGTGGGACCTCGGCACCGGCCCGGCGCGCACGGCCGATGGCACCGTCGTCTACCCGAAGCCTGGCGTCTACCGGGTGACCCTGGTGGCCTGGGGCGAGAACGGCCAGGCCGCCTCAGCGGAACACACCATCACGGTGAGCTGATCCGGTGGTGTCCCTGCTCGCGCAGCAGGGACACCACCCGCACCAGCGCGGAGGCGGCGAGCAGAATCAGGAGGCCGTCGACCGGCAGCCGCAACCGGATGCGCGTGAAGAACACCGCGAGCACGAGGATGTTCACCACCACCAGCGTGACAAGCAGTTTCTCGCGTGGATCGAGCGGATGCCAGCGGGTGAGCAGTAGTCGCAGTCCCACCAGCGCGAACAGCGCCGAGAACGTGATCGCGGCGAGGACGTCGTGTAGTGGCGATGCCTGCTCCTCGGTGAAGAGGTCGTCGCTGAACGCGAAGGCGTGCGCCACCTTCCGCACGTAGAGCACCGCGGCCTCGACGGGGTTGTCGCTGATCCAGCCCAGCGCCTGCTCGCGGTAGAACCGGTTGGCTTCGATCTCGTCGAGGTCCTGCTGCTCTGCCTCGCGGTAGTAGCGCGTGATGTCGGCCGCCGAGCCGGTCTCCGGCGTTACGTGTTCGCTGTTGCCGAGCAGCAGGTTCACGCCGCTGTTGGTCGATACCGGCACGAACGCGTCCAGCACGACGGCGTTGCGCACCGTCCACGCGCCAGGGATGAGCAGCGCGAGCGCCAGCATCGTGACGAGCACCGTGCGTGGCGGACGGTGGCGCCACGCGAGAAACCCGATCACGATCGGTACCGACACCGCCAGCGTCGGCACGGTGAGCGCGAGCATCCCGCCGCACAGCCCGGCGACCAGTGCCGCCGGGATGCCGCGCCGCTCCGCCGCCCGGAACGCTGCCTCCAGGAACCCGAGCAGCAACGCCATGCCGGGCACCTGCGGGTAGATCGTCGTCGCGGTGTAGACGAACAGCGGGTAGCTCGCTACGACGACCGCCGCCACCGCGCCGCACGACGGCGAGCGCAGCCTGCGGCCGAGCAGGAACGCCAGCCATACCGACACCGCGAGCGCGGCGATGCCGACTAGTCGCGCCACCGGCATGCTGTCGCCGAGCACCACCGTCAGCGGAGCGAGCAGCAACACCAGACCGGGTGGCCGGTAGGCGGTCGGCTGGCCGTCCGAGGCATAGCCCTCACCGTTGACCAGCGAGTACGTCAGCGCGAGGTAGTCGCGCTCGTCGGCGTAGCGGATCTCGTCTCCGAGCGCGAACCCGTAGGTGAGGCAGCCGAGCACGGACACGGCGATGGCGCCGAGTGCGATCGCCGTCGCGTGTGTATGCCAGTAGCGCGCCACTCGGCTGGCGGTGTCCTGCGGGACCCGCGCTTTCAGCATCGGCGTCTCCCCGGCAGCCTCGGCGCCAGCAGGGCGGCCGTGGGCCAGCCGCGCGCCGCCTCGATGCCGACAGCCACCGCCAACGCCAGGGCCACCGCCGCGGCAGGGGGTGCGGCCGTGATGGCTCCTAGCGCGATGATCGCGGCGAACGGCACCAGACCGAGCGCGATCTCGCCGCCGAGTAGCCGCGCCCAGCCGGTCGTCACCGGCCCCCTCGCGAGCCAGCTGAACGCGAGGCACTGCGTCGCCATCGCCCCGACCAGCGCCACCGCCGTGCCGACCCCGCCGAACGCGAGCGTCGCCAGCGGGATGGCCACCGACGCCACCGCCGCGCCGATGCTGACACCGGCCAGCAGCCGGCGTCGCAGCCCCGCGGCCATCAGCACCTGCGTGCCGATGCTGTTCACGCACAACACCGGCATGAGCAGGGCAAGCACCCGCAGCACGTCGGCGCTCGCCGCGAACCGCGCGTCGTAGAGGAGGTCGATGATCACGGGAGCGAGCGCGGCTGTCACGACGGCGGCCACCAGCGATACCCGCAGCGTCACCGCGAGCAGCCGCCCGCTGAACACGCCAAGCTCGGCGGTGCTCACGCTGTGGCGGCGCACCATCTCCGGGTAGACGGCGTTGGCCAGTACCATCGCCACTACCGCTGCCACCACCATCAGTCGCGCCGCCGCCGCGTAGACGCCGGTCTCGTGGCTGCCGCGCAGCACACCAAGCACCAGGGTGTCCATCAGCTGCGAGTAGTGCACCAGCGCGATCGCCCCGAGGATCGGCAACCCCGCGCGCAGTGTGGTGCCCACTTGCGCCCAGCTCGGCAGCTGTGCCCGCAGGCCAGCGCGGCGGACCAGGACCGCGAGCGCCAGCACCGCACCCGCCAGCAGACCCGACCACATCGTCATGATCACCACGACGGGGTTCGCGGTCAGCAGCGCAAGGGCGATCGCCAGCGACGCCGCGACGAGCTGCGTGACCACTTTGACCACGGCGGCGGCTCGCATCCACTCCAGCGCCTGCAGCGCGTAGACCGTGCTCACCGCCTGTGCCAACGCGGTGGGCGCGGCGGCGAGGATCAGCACAGCGGTGTCGTCGGGTACCGGTGCGGCGAGCGCGATGACCGCGAGCACGGACATCGCCGCCACCGCGAGCAGCACCTGCGCCACCAGTGTCTGTGCGATGAGCCGGGACAGTTCTGCCGGGCGGCGCACGATTTCGCGCTGCGTCCACAGTGTCAGGCCGCCGTCGCCGAGCGCGGCGAGGTACAGCACGATCGCCTGCGCCAGCGCGAACCGGCCGAACGACTCTGGCCCGAGCACCCGAGCCACCACGATGATGGCCACAAAGGACAGTCCCCGGCCCAGGATCTCGGCGCTGCCGAGCGAGAGGACGTAGCCGCCCAGCCTGCGCGCGGTCGGCGCGGGCGCTTCAGTGGGCACGGCAGCCGCTGACGATGTCGGTGAGTTGGCGCAGGTAACTGGGCATGATCTCCGCCCAGCTCAGCCGCTTGGCTACGAACCGGCGTCCCGCGTTGGCGTGCTCGGGGCCGCGCTCAGGGAAGCTCGCCAGCGCCGTGCTGAACTCGGCGATGCCGAGGCCGCTGACCGTCGCCGCTCCGTCCGCCGCCAGGTCGGGCGCCAGGTTGATCGCGTCGGAGACCAGGCACGGCACACCGAGCGCGAGGTTCTCCGCGACCGCGATCGGGATGCAGTCCCATCGAGACGGGTGCACGAACCCGGCGCTGTTCAGCACGAAGTCGAGTTTGTCTTCACCCCATATCGGGCCGCCGACATCGACCCAGCGGGTGAGACCGAGGTCGCTGACCAGGGCCTTGGTGCGCGCGAAGCCGCCTTCGTAGTCCACACCGTGCAGCCGCAGCGGCGGGCGCAGCGACACCGGGATCGCCGCCAGCGCGCGCAGCAGGACGTCGAGCCCTTTGTTCGTCACCGCGTACCGGCCGTACCAGGCGAGATAGTCGCCGCCAGGACGCCACTGCTCGGCAGGGACGTCGAAACCGGGTGGGGCGAGCAGGCAACGCACCGACGGCTCGATCCGGCGCACGTGCGTGGCCTCCTGCGGGAACCACACGTGCGCCGCGGCCGCGCCCCGCAGCACAGCGCGCTCCACGGCCTGCCGCAGCGTGCGTGGCTGCTTCAGGTAGCTCACCCAGGTCGGCTCGAATACGCCGTGCGGCACGACGACGTACGGCACACCCGCGCGCTTCGCCGCCAGCGCGGCCGCGGGGTTCGCGGCGAACCACGCTTCGTGCAGCACAAGGACGTCGAGGTCACGGATCGTCTCGGCCATGCCGATCGGCACGCGGCTGGCCCGCCCCTTGCCGACGTGGCGCACCGCCCGCAGTTCGGCCGTGCCGTACCGGGTGGTGTCCGGCGCGCCGTCGTGCAGCACGACGACGTCCTGGCCCGCGTCGAGCAGTGCGGTGGTCCAGGACGCGATGCCGGCCGTGACGCCGGAGTGCGGCCCGGTCGCGTGCGGATAGTAGTGGCCAAGCTTCACAAGGCCCCCTTGTCATGTGTGGTTTCCCGGATTGTGGACGTGCGACTAGGTTTTTATCGTAGTAGGTTTAGTGAGCATTGTTCGCGTTCGCGCGATCGCTGTGAGTGTTGCCATAGCTAAGCAGCGTTGAGCTGCGGAGATGTAAGTTTCTCACGTATAGGAACTCCTCGAAATAGTCGCGCGAAAAGGCGATGACCGCCTCAAGAATGCGTAACGAGATGCGCCGTCGGTCGTTACGTGACAACGGAAGGAATGCCGTGTCCGCCGTGCCGGAAACGGACAGGCGGGACTAGTCGACCGACAGAGCCGGGAGTGGAAATGACGATGACCGACCGCGATGCGCGCAGTGCCCCCGAGTTGGCCCGTACGGCGGTAGCGGGGGACAGCGGCCGGGAGGCGCTGCCTGCCGGGGCGGTGCGGGTGTTGCGAGACCGGCTCAAGGCCAACGACCCGGTCTGGCTCGGCTACCACGTGCTCGACCGCGCCGCCGCGAAGGTGAGCCAGTTCTTCGACGGCCGCGCCCGTGCTCGCGAGCGGGCGCGCGACCTGCCCGGCGTCAACACCCGCGAGTACAACCGGCTGTTGTGGACCGCCTACGACTGGTCGCACGACGGTGAGGAGTGGACGCCATCGGTGGAGTGGCGCGAGTCGGTCGTCGCCGAGGTGCTCGCGCCGCTGCTGCCCTCGGACGCACACGCGCTGGAGATCGGTCCCGGCGCAGGCCGTTGGACGCGGGAGCTGTTGCCAAGGGTGCGCTCGCTTTCGCTCGCCGACATCAGTGAGCGCGCGATCGAGCTGTGCCAGGAGCGTTTCGGGCGGGGTGAGAACCTGTCGTACCTGGTCACCGACGGCAACACCCTGCCGGGCATCGCGGACGGTTCGATCGACTTCGTGTGGTCGTTTGACGTCTTCCTGCACATCGCTCCGGTGGACCAGAAGGGGTATCTGCGTGAGCTGGCGCGGGTGATGCGGCCCGGCGCGGTCGCCGTCGTCCATCACCCCGGTGACGGCGGCTCCGCCGAGGGGTGGCGCTCCGCGATGACGGCGGAGCTGTTCGCCGAGCTGGTGACTGAGTCGGGGATGCGGGTGCACCGGCAGTTCGCGCGCTGGGGTGAGGGGAACCGGTTCAGCCTGCCGAACCCCGGCGACGTCATCACGGTGTTCGGCCCGTCGCGCTGAGGCGCGCCGGGGTGAGGCGCGGTGAATGATGCTTCACTGCGCTGGGCGACGTGAATGACGCCTTCGCCGCGGCGAACGCAGCGAAGGCGTCATTCAGTGCGGCCGCGCACGAGCCTGCCGCGGCCCGCCCAGTTACGCCGGTGCCAGCGAGAGCTGCCTCGCTACCTGCTGCTCGATCCAGGCGTAGGTCTCGGTGAGGCCTTCTCGCAGCGAGATCGACGGCTGCCAGCCGTAGACCGACTCGATCAGCGTGTTGTCGCTGCACCGGCCGCGCACGCCCTGTGGCGCGTCGAGCTTGTACTGCCGGTGCAGCCGGATTCCCGCGATGTCCTCGATGACGTCGACCAGTTCGTTGATCGTCACCAGTTCGGAGCTTCCCAGGTTCAGCGGGTGGGCGTAGTCGCCCTCGGCGATCATGATGCTGCCGGTGACGCAGTCGTCGACGTAGGTGAAGCTGCGAGTCTGCCTGCCGTCACCCCAGATCTCGATGCTGTGGTCGCCGGTGAGCTTGGCGGTGGCGACCTTGCGGCAGATCGCGGCTGGAGCCTTCTCCCTGCCGCCCTGCCACGCGCCGTGCGGGCCGTAGACGTTGTGGTACCGGGCGACGCGGGTGTGCATGCCGTAGTCCTCGGCGAAGTGGCGCGCCATGCGCTCGGAGAACAGCTTCTCCCAGCCGTAGCCGTCCTCCGGCATCGCGGGGTAGGCGTCGGACTCGACCAGGTACTCGGCGTCCGGCCGGTCCTGTTTGTCCGCCGCGTAGACGCAGGCGGACGACGAGTAGAAGAACTCGCTCACACCCGCGTCGCGGGCGGCCTGCAGCATGTGGGTGCTGATCAACACCGACAGCATGCATTCGGCCTTGTGGTTCTCGATGAAGCCGATGCCGCCCATGTCGGCGGCCAGGTGATACACCGCGTCCATTCCGGCCGCCGCGATCCGGCATTGTGGCAGCAATTGAAGGTCGAGTGTGATGTTTTCCGCGCCGGAGAAGCGCTGGTCCCATTTATGAGCGGGTTTCACGTCCACCGCACGCACGTGCTTTCCTTGCTCGAGAAGTCGTCTGACCAGGTGGCCTCCGATGAATCCGCCTGCTCCGGTGACAAGCACAGCGCGTGGTTTATCGACCATAGGAACTCCCTGAATGTGACGGTCAGGAGTGGAGCCGAGGGTATTGGGGATCGTGGCTTCACTCATGGATTCCGCACAGGTCAACGATGACTAGGAATGAACGATACGCGTCACTAGGTATTTAATCGAGTACGAAAAATGAGATTGTCTCGGTTATGCCGCCGGTGCTGCGGGTTGGCGGCGGCGGCGCGGAGTGGCGTCCCGGTACAGTGGCGCCGTTCGGGTGACACCGCCGAGGGGAAGGGGACGTCGATGGAGCCGCGCGCGCCGCGCCACGAACCGCTCGCTTACGTCATGCGCGCTGGCATGGCCGAGAGCGTGCACTACGGCTCTGCCGTCGTGCTCGACGCGGACGGGAGCATCCGGTACGCGGTCGGCGACCCGGACGCGGTCATGTATCCGCGTTCGGCGGTCAAGCCGATCCAGGCGAGCGCCATGGTCGGCTGCGGCCTTGACCTGCCCGCCGATCTGCTCGCGCTCGCGGCGTCCAGTCACTCCGGCGAACAGTGTCATGTCGATGGCGTGCTGCGCATCCTCGCCACCGGGTCGTTGTCCGAGGACGACCTGCGGAACCCGATCGGGTATCCGCTTGACACCGCCGTGCGCGACAAGTGGCTCGCCGCCGGACGTCCGCCGAGCAGGCTGGCGCAGAATTGCTCGGGCAAGCACGCCGCGATGCTGGTTACGGCGCGGCGCAACGACTGGTCGCTGGACGACTACCGCGATCCGGAGCACCCTGTGCAGCGCGAGATCGCGTCGTTGTTGGCTGAGGTGTCCGGCGAGAAGATCGCCAAAGTGGCCGTCGACGGTTGCGGCGCACCGCTGTTCGCGCTGTCGCTGACCGGGCTCGCCAGGGCTATCGGTGCGGTCGCCAGCGCGGCGGACGGCTCACCCATGGCGGCGGTCGCCGAGTCGATTCGGGAAAATCCTATGCAACTCGGCGGCAGCGCCCGCCCGGTCACCGAACTGATCCGCGCCGTGCCCGGCCTCATCGCCAAGGACGGCGCCGAGGGAGTCGAGGTCGCCGCGCTGCCGGACGGCACCGCCGTCGCGATCAAGGTGGCCGACGGCACCAGCAGGGCGCGCGACGTCGTCTGCGCCGCCGCGCTCGCGCTCGCGGGTGTCGACACCGCCGCGCTCGCGCCGGTACTCGATGGCGCGGACGGTAGCGACGACGTCACCGATGGTCTGCGACTCGCATCTGCCCTGATCAAGCGGTAATTTCCACCCGATTGTCCGGTACGCGGCATTGCGTGTTACGCCGGGAACTCGATTCAGTATCAGCGGCCGGTTTAGCCCGTCATCGCGGTAACGAACCCCGTCACTGTGACGAGAAAGTCCACGAGGCGAGCTGAAGGGTGCACGTATGACTACGCAGTCCTCGTACGTCATAGAGGCGACGGGATGGCACATCACCGAAGGCCATGCCGAGTGGATGGAGTCCGACGAGCCGTTGGCGAGTCGGGATGACGTCCGCGCCGCCTATCACGAGGTAGAGACACTGATCCGGCCGTTCGCGCAGTACCGCATTGTCGGCCTGCTGCACGACGACGTCGGCAAGACGGAATACACGCCGGTTGAAGGCGGCACCGGGGTGCGGCTGGTGATCTCCCCGAGCGGGATGTCGGTGGAGACCTTCGAGGTCTGCGTCGCCGACGAGATCAGCTACGGGCTGGTCGACGTCTGCGACTGCGGCTCCTGCACGGCGCAGAGCGACGAGAGCTGATCAGCCGAACCACTCGGGCTCGTTACCCGGCGCCCACTTGATGTTGCAGCCGATGCTGGGCACCTGGTTCCCGCTGACCGGCTCGCCGGTGAGCAGCGACCGCACCGCGGCGTCCAGTTCCTCACCGGTCACCGCGACATCGTTGCCCGGCGTCGCGCCGTCGAACCGGCCCCGATAGACCAGGCAGCGCGAGTCGTCGAACAGGAAGAAGTCCGGCGTGCACGCCGCGCGGTACGCCTTGGCGACGGACTGGTCGACGTCACTGACATAGGGGAATGTCCAGCCCCATGCTTTCGCCTGTTCGGCCATCTTCTCCGGCCGGTCGTCCGGGTGGGACGTGACGTCGTTGCTGTTGATGCCGACGACGCCGATGCCGGATACCTGCCAGCGAGACGTGGCCTTGCCGAACTCGACGGCGAGATGCCGCACGTACGGGCAATGGTTGCAGACGAATGCGACCAGGGTGCCGCGCTGGCCAGCGACCTGCTCCAGGCTCCACACGGTGCCGTCGGGGTCGGGCAGCGCGAAACCCGGCGCTGTCGTACCGAGCGGGAGCATGGTTGATTCCACAGCCACCATGCGTCCGAGCGTACTCAGTTGGGGTGGGCTCGGTCGATCGGCGTCCGGCTGACCGGTGTCATGGCCGGTGCCGCGCCACCAGCGCCGCGCACGGATGTCCAGTTCAGTCGCCGAGGTCCCGCAGCCGCTGCGCGACGTCTTCCGGCCGGACGTCGTTGAGAAACACCCCCATCGCTGACTCCATCGCGGCGAGGTACTTGAGCTTGTCCTCGGCGCGGCGGATGGAGAACAGCTCCAGCCGCAGGTAGCTGAGGTCGCGGTCGATGTTGACCATGGCCTGCTGCCACGCGGCGACGTAGGGCAGCGGTGTGTCGTACAGCCGGTCCAGCCGCCGCAGCAGGTCGAGGTAGATGTGGCAGAACGCGTCCCGCTCGGCCTCGGACAGCGCAGGCAAATCGGGCACCTGCCGGTGCGGATAAACGTGCACTTCGACCGGCCAGCGCGCCGCTGCCGGTACGAACGCTGTCCAGAACTCGTTCTCCGCGACGATCCTGGTACCCGCCTTGCGTTCGGTGGCGAGGACGTCGGCGAACAGATTGCGCCAGGTGCGCCTGCGGTACGAGCGGGCGGACTCCAGCATCCGCCTTGTGCGGGGCGCGGCGAATGGGAGGGCGTAGATCTGGCCGTGCGGGTGCTGCAGCGTCACGCCGATCTCGACGCCCCGGTTCTCGAACGGCACCACCTGCTCGATGCCCGGCTGCAGCCCGAGCTCGATGGTCCGGTCAGCCCATGCCTCCAGTACCGTGCGCGCTCGCGCCGGGGTGAGCTGGGCGAACGAGCTGTCGTGGTCGCTGGTGAAGCAGACGATCTCGCAGTGGCCGATGCCAGGCTGCCGCGGGACGAGCTCCTCACCGGCGGATGCCAGTTCACCGACGTCGGCGGACAGCGACGGGAACCGGTTGTCGAACACCACGACCTCGTAGTCGCTGGCAGGGATCTCGGTGAGCGCGCCGTCCCGCGAAGGGCACAGTGGACACTCGGCGGCGTCCGGCAGATGGGTGCGGTCCTGCCGATGCGCGGCGATCGCGACCCACTCGTCGACGAGCGGGTCGAAGCGCAGTTCGCTGCCGACGGTCAGCGCGGACAGCTGCCTGCTGTCGGCCGGCCGCGCGCGGGATTTGCCACCGTCGGTGGTGTCGTAGTAGATCAGCTGTCTGCCATCGGCGAGCCGCGCCACGGTCTTCTTCATGGCGGCGCCATTATCGCTGGGTTTGCGGCCATGGCCCCAGACCGTACCGGGTAGCCCCGACCTCGTGTCCTGCGCTCACGACCTTGTGTCCTGCGCTCACGACGCCGTGTCCTGCATTCACGACGCCGTGTCGTGCATTCAGGGCGCCGTGTCGTGCATTCAGGGCGCCGTGTGGCATCCCCGGAACGTCGCCCGGTACGCCCGAGGCGAGACGCCGATCGCGGCGTGCAGGTGCTGGCGCAGCGAGACGGCGGTGCCGAACCCGGCCGCAGCCGCGACCCGGTCCACCGGGAGGTCGGTCTCCTCGAGCAGCTCCCGCGCCCGCGCTACGCGTTGCTGTGTCAGCCACCGCAACGGCGACAGCCCGGTCTCCTCCCGGAAGCGCCTGGTGAACGTCCGCACGCTCATCGCATCGCGCGCGGCCAGCTCCCGCAGCGTGAGCGGCTGATCGAGGTGTGCGAGTGCCCATGCCCGCGCCGCGCCGGTGGATGTCTCCCGCCGCGAGATCACCGGGCGCGGGATGAACTGCGCTTGCCCGCCCTCCCGGTGCGGTGGCACCACCGTCGTGCGCGCGACGTCGTTGGCCACCGCAGCGCCGTGGTCGCGGCGCACCAGATGCAGGCACAGGTCGATGCCGGACGCCTCGCCCGCCGACGTCAGCACCGTGCCGGAGTCCGTGTAGAGCACGTCGGGGTCCAGCTCGACGCGCGGAAACAGTCGCCGAAACTGCTCGGCGGACTTCCAGTGCGTCGTGGCGCGCGTCCCGTCGAGCCACCCGGCGGCGGCGAGCACGAACGCGCCGGTGCAGATCGACGCCACCCGCGTGCCCGGCTGGACGCGCGCCAGCGCCGCCGCGAGCTCCGGCGCGAGACGGCCTTCAGTCTCCGTCTCGTCCGGGTGTGTCGCGGGCACGATCACGGTGTCCGCCTCGGCCAGCGCTTCTGGTCCGCGCGCGACGGTAATGGGGAAGTCCGCGTCGGTGGGCACCTGGCCCGGCCGCGCCGCGCACGTGACGACGTCGTACAGCGGTGTGCCGTCCGGCGCGAAGGCGCGGCCGAAGACCTGATGCACGATGCCCAGCTCCAGCGGTACCAGGCCGGGGCGGACGAGGACGGCTATTCGGTGCATGGCCCGATTCTTTCACATCATGTCCATCAGGCCACTCGTATCGAGTGGGCGGCGCGGTCAGGCTGGAGACCATGAACGTACTCTGGATTTTCGCTCACCCGGAGCAGTGCTCATTGAATAGAGCAGTTCTCACCAAAGGCATCAGCCAGCTCCGCGAGGCGGGGCACTACGTCCAGGTGTCCGACCTCTACGCGATGGGCTGGAACCCCGTCGTCGACAGGGGCGACGTCGGCCACGACGTCGGCAACCGGTTCGTCATCGGCGCCGAGCAGGAGCGCGGCTACCGTGGCGGCACGCTCAGCGAGGACATCCGCGCGGAGCACACCAAGCTCGCGCGAGCGGACGCGGTGATCTTCCAGTTCCCGCTGTGGTGGCTCGGCCCACCCGCCATCCTCAAGGGCTGGTTCGACCGCGTGCTGGTGCAGGGCTTCGCGTTCGGAGTCACCGGCACCGATGGCCGCACCCGGCGCTACGGTGACGGCGGGCTCGCGGGCAAGCGCGCCCTCCTGACAACCTCGGTCGGTGCCCGTCCGTCGAGCTTCGGCCCGCGCGGCATCCACGGCGACATCGATCATGTGCTGTTCCCGCTGCTGCACGGCACGTTCTTCTACACCGGCATGGCCGCACTGCCGCCGATGGTCGTCTACGGCGCGGACCGCATGGACGACGCTGGCTACCGCGCGGTGCTGCCCGACCTGCGGGAACGACTCGCCACGTTGTTCACAGCGGAACCGCTGCCCTTCCGGCACGAGGACAGCGGCGACTACGACGACACGCTGGTGTTACGCCCGGAGCTGGCGCCGGGCCAGACTGGCCTCGACGTGCACTACGTGCGGGACGAGACGTCCGGGAGAGACGTCGTCGCGCACTATGGCACTACAGCCGTCGATACATCACGTGCAGCCCGACGTAGCCCTTCTCCGGGTGGTGGAAGGCTTCCGGCACGGTCGTCAGGATCGTGAACCCGAGCGAGCGCCACAGTTCCACCGCACGAGTGTTGGTCTCGACGACGGCGTTGAACTGCATCGCCCGGTAGCCGTCCGCACTGGCCTGCTTGATCGTGTACTCCGCGAGCCGCCTGCCGATGCCCTTGCCGCCGTGGTCGGGGTCAACCAGGAACCCGGCGTTGGCGACGTGCGAACCGGGGCCGGGCTTGTTGGGGTGGGTCTCCGACGTGCCCACCACGCGGCCATCGTCGTCGACGGCGACGATCGTGCGCCCCGGCGGCTCGTGCATCCACTGTGCCCGCGCACTCACCTCGTCGGTGTTGGGGTCCCAGGTCAACGTCGTGCCTTCGATGATGGTGCGCCGCAGAAATGGCCAGATCCGTGGCCAGTCCTCGGCCGTGGCGTCGCGAAATCGCATACGCCCAGCGTGTGGGGCCGCGCTCGCGCGCGCAACGGCTTTTCGCGTTGATCACTGGAGTTGGCGGCACCCGGCCGCCGGACGAGATCCATCTCGTGCCCGAGGTCAACGCGCGCTGGTGCGCTAGCCCCGATCCGTTCCGAAGCGCATCTCGAAACCAGTGATCCCCATACTGGCCAGCGGTTTCCGCCCGTGCAGGAAGCCGAGCGGGCCGTCAGCATCCACCCACCACGACGAACGCACCAGCACCGGCTTGCCCGCGACCCGCACTGGGCTACGTAGCGGACCGCGCTGGATCACCGCGAACGCCGAAGGCACCGCGATCGGCAGTGTCGCCACCGGCACGAACGCCGCGCCCGCGATCGGGCCGTGGTCGATGTGAGCCGTCGCGGTGATCGCACGACTCCTCGTCAGCTCGAATTTCGCCATGTCCTTCGGGATCCGCCACAGCTCCCTGCCGCCCGCGAGCGACGTCTCGCTGTCCACCCAGATGTGGGTAATCGACGCGGCGGGCCTGGCGCCGTCGCGCACCGCGACGGTCGCCATGAGCTCGCGGTAGGACAGCACCCCCGGCTCCTGGTAGTCGACCCACGCGGTGACGACGACGCCCGTACCCGCCACGGTGATCGGCTCGACGCCGTCCGGCAGCGCGGGTAGCTCCGCTTCTGGTAACCGCCACACCGACACGAACGCGTCGCCGCACAGCGTCCACGGTTCCGGCGGGTAGGTCTGTTCCGTCATGCTCGCTCCGTCTTGGTTGCCTTCGCCGCACGGCCCTTGCGCGCCTTCACCGGGGTGAGCGGTAGCCGCAGCGCGCCCGGCGCCGACTCTGGCACGGTCGGCCGCGCCGGCGGCACCGGGTCGATCCGACGGTATGCCTCACCCAGCGGCGGGCGGGGGTCGGCCTCGCCCTTGTTCGGCCAGAACGCCAGCGCCCGCTCGGCTTGCGCGGTGATCGTCAGGGACGGATTCACGCCCAGGTTCGCCGAGATCGCAGAGCCGTCCACCACATGCAGCCCCTGGTAGCCGTAGAGCCGCTGGTACGGATCGACCACGCCGGTCTCCGGCGAGTCACCGATCGGGCAGCCGCCGATGTAATGCGCCGTCGACGGCACGTTGACGACGTCCATGTAGAGCCCGAGCGCGTCGCCGTTGATCTTGTCGGAGTAGCGCCGGTTCGCCTCGTGTCCGATCGGAATCCACGTCGGGTTCGGCTCGCCGGTGCCCTGCCGTGTCGACAGCCGGTGCCCGAAAAGCCCGCGCTTGCGGAACGACGTCAGCGAGTTGTCCAGTGACTGCATGACCAGCAGGATCACCGACCGATCTGACGCGCCGCGCACATTGAGCGAGCGCAGGAACCGCAGCGGATGCGCGATCACCGACAGCACGAATCGCAGCGCCCGCAGCTTCCCGCCGTCAACCATCGGCGCGGAGAGCGGGAACAGCGAGTTCTGTCCGGTGCCGTAGTGGCACACCTCTATGTGGGTGTCGGCCTCCGGATGGATCGACGACGTGATCGCGATGCCCTGCGCGAAGTCGCGTCGGGTGCGGCTGGACGACACCAGGATCGCCTCGGAGTTGGTGCGGGTCAGCTCGCCCAGCCGATCCGACAGCCTCGGCAGCCGACCGGTGTCCTTGAGCTGGTGCAACAGCTTCTGGGTGCCCAGTGCCGCTGCCGAGAACACGACGTGCTCCGCGGTGTAGCGGCGACGCTGCTTGCGGAGCACGCTGCCGGATCGCACCGCGGTGACCTCGTAGCCTCCGCCGTCCAGCGGCCGGACGTCGGTCACCGTGGCCATCTCGTGCACCCGCGCGCCCGCCTGCTCGGCGAGGTAGAGGTAGTTCGTCGTGGTGGTGTTCTTCGCGTTGTGCGGACAGCCGGTGAAGCACCGCGCGCAGTGCACACAGCCGGTGCGCTCTGGTCCCGCGCCGCCGAAGTACGGGTCGGGCACGGTCTTGCCTTCGGTGTCATCACCCTCGCCGAAGAACACGCCGACCTGCGTGGGGTGGAATGTGTCCGCGACGCCCAGCTCTTCGGCGACCTCCCGCAGCACCTCGTCCGCCGGGGTGATGCGTGGGTTGGTGGTGACCCCGAGCATCCGTTTCGCCTGGTCGTAGTACGGTGCGAGCTCGGCGCGCCAGTCGGTGATGTGCGCCCACGCCGGGTCGGAGTAGAACTTGTCCAGTGGCTCGTACAGCGTGTTGCCGTAGATCAGCGAGCCACCACCCACGCCGGACGCGCTGAACAGCGCGCACTTGCCGAGCCAGCTGATCCGTTGCGTTCCGGTCAGCCCGAGCTTCGGCGCCCAGATCGACTTGCGCAGGTTCCAGTTCGACTTCGGGTAGTCCTCCGGCCGCCAGCGCCGCCCCGACTCGAACACCCCCACCCGGTAACCCTTCTCGCTCAGCCGTAGCGCGGACACGCTGCCGCCGAAGCCCGAGCCGATGACAAGGACGTCGTAGTCGAAGTCAGTCACGCTGCCGCCTCCTTGCGGTCGAGTAGCCGATAGTCGTCCGGGTCAAGGGTGCGGGTGGCCAGCCGATACGAACTGACCGTGCCCGGCCAGTTGTTGGTGATGCGGCCGTGTTCGTTGCGATACCAGCTGGAGCACAACGTCCACACCGATCGGTCCAGCCTGCTCTGCAGCTGTTCGTCGAACCGCCGGGCGACGTCCGCTTTGACGTCCATCGCACGAGCGCCGTTGCGCGCGAGCAGCCGCACCGCCTTGCCGATGTAGCTGGCCTGACACTCCAGCATGTAGATGATCGACCCGACGCCGAGGTTGGTGTTCGGACCGTACATCAGGAACATGTTGGGGAAACCGGGCACAGTCATGCCGAGGTAGGCGTGCGCGCCCTCGCTCCATTCGTCGGCGAGCTTGCGGCCGTCGAGGCCGTGCACCGCCATCGGCCCGAGAAACTCCGACGTCTTGAAGCCGGTGCCGTAGATGATCACGTCGGCCTGGTGCAGTGTGCCGTCGGTGGTGCGCACCCCGGAGGGCTCGATGCGTTCGATGCCGGTCGTCTCCACGTGGACGTTCGGTTGGCCCAACGCGGGGTAGTAGTCACCGGAAAACAGCCCGCGCTTGCAGCCGGGCTCGTAGTCCGGGGTCAGCTTGGCGCGCAGCCGCTTGTCCGGCACCTGTCTGTGCAGGTGGAACCGGGCGATCGCGGCGAACAGCGGGCGCATCTTCGGGACGTCGACCAGCGCCAGCGCGAGTGCCTCGCACAGCAGCCAGAATCCGAACCGCTCGGCCAGCCGTGTGAACGGCAGCGTGCGGAACATCGTGTGATGCCACTGCTTGTAGACCACCTCGGGACGCGGCAACACCCAGGGGGCGGAACGTTGGAACACCGTCATGTGCTCGACGTCCGGCTGGATCGCGGGCACGAACTGCACCGCGCTCGCCCCGGTGCCGATCACCGCGACGCGCTTGCCGCGCAGGTCGACCGAATGATCCCACTCGGCGGAGTGAAACGACGGTCCGCTGAAGGTGTCGATGCCCTCGATGGTCGGCAGCGCGGGCCGGGACAACTGCCCGGTGGCCGGCACGAAGACGTCCGCCACGTACTCCTCGCCGGTGTCGGTGCTCAGCCGCCACTGCGTGCTGGCTTCGTCGAAGGTCGCTGCGGTGACCTCGACACCGAAACGGATGTGGCGACGCAGGTCGTTGGCGTCGACGACGCGACGGATGTAGTCCTTGATCTCTGCCTGCGGCGAGAACCGCGACGACCAGGCCGGGTTCGGATCGGTGGAGAACGAGTAGTACGGCGACGGGATGTCGCAGGCGGCGCCGGGGTAGGTGTTCTCGCGCCACACGCCGCCGATGTCGTCACCCTTCTCCAGGATGACGATGTCGTCGAACCCGGCGCGCTTGAGCTCCAGCGCCATGCCGATGCCACCGAAGCCGGTGCCGACGATCGCGACCGACGGGGATGTGGAAGTTCTCATGCGCTAACCGTAGCCCCAGGTAGCGGCGGTGAGCAGTGATACGCGGACAGAAAATCCATAGTTTCGGCCAGTCTTCCTTCCGGTAGTGCCGCTCACGATCCATAATTCCGGCCATGGTGGAACATGCGGCGGCCTCGGTGCGCGAATGGGACTTCCCGCGCAGCGCGGCGAGCGTGCTGCTGATGACCCGTTTCGCCGCCGAGCACGGCGTCGGGCATGAGGACATGCTGCGTGGCGCGGCGCTCACGCTGGCCGAGGCGGAGGACCCGGACACCCAGATTGACGCGCACCAGGAACTCGCCGTCGTCCGCCACCTCGTCACCTGCCTCGGTGACCAGCCGGGGCTTGGCCTGCGGGTCGGCGCGCGGTATCAGGTCACGACGTTCGGGATCTTCGGCTTCGCCTGCGTCAGCAGCCCGACGCTGCGCGACGTCATCTCGTTCGCGTTGCGCTACTGGGACCTCAGCTTCGCGTTCGGCATCCCCGAGGTGGAGATCGGCGACTTCGAGATCAAGATCCAACTGCACGACGACGCGGTGCCCGGCCAGCTCCGCCGATTCCTCGTCGAGCGAGACCTCGCCGCGATGTACACGATCATGAACGACCTGTTGCCGATGCGGGTTCCGATCCGCCGGTTGGAGTTCGCCTTCGACTCGCCGGCCTCGATGGACGACTACGAGGAGGTGTTCGGTGTGACGCCGGACTTCGGCTGTCCGGCGCACGCCTCGACGTTCGACGTCGCCTACCTGGACAAGCCGTTACCGCAGGCCAACGCGCAGACCGTGGCGATGTGCGAGGCGCAGTGCCGGGAGATGGTGGCGCGGCGCAGGGCGCGGACTGGGATCTCGCACGAGGTGCGGGAACGGCTGATCAATCTCGGCGGGGCGGACACCGGGATGGACGCGGTGGCCGCGGAGTTGAACGTGAGTACTCGCACGCTGCGGCGCAAGCTGTCGGAGGCTGGCACCAGCTATCGGATGCTGTTGGACGAGGTCAGGGAGGCACTGGCCGAGGAGATGCTGGCGACTGGTGCGCTGTCGGTGTCCGACGTCGCCGTCCGCCTCGGCTACGCCGAAGCGACCAGCTTCATCCACGCCTTCAAACGCTGGAAGGGCGTGACCCCTGCCGCCTACACCCGCCCCGGGCGGGGCTAGGCCTTGCGGCAGCCCTGGCCGCCCTCGACGTCTCCCTGACCTCCGCGAGTCACACCCTATCCCGGGCGAGTCGCACCCTATTCGCCGCGAGTTACACCTTGTGGCGCGCGAGTTTCACCGTCGCGGGCGCGAGTTCCCACTTGCAGGGTCGCGAGTCCCGCGTGTTTCGACTTCCGGCTTGCTAAACCTGGCTTGGCGTCAGGCTGAGTCGGCGGTCTCCTCGACCAGCCAGTCGAGATACTCGGCGCTACCGCCCTCGATCGGCGTCGCGATGATCTCGGGGACGTCGTAGCTGTGTTCAGTTCTGAGGTGCTCCGTCAGCGCGCGGACCCGGTTCGCGACGGTCTTGATGTCGACGCGCCACTCCTGTTCGGTCTGCACCGCACCGTCCCATCGGAACACGCTGGTCAGCGGCCCCACGACCTGTGCGCACGCGCCCAGGCGGTGCTCAATCGCGCTGGAGGCCAGCGCCGTGGCCGCGGATTCGCTGTCGGTCGTCGTGGACACGATCACGTGATCAGCAGGCATACGTCGAGGGTAACGGTTTCGAGATCGCGGAAAACTCGCGCGCCGCATGGTGCGACTCGCGCGGGATACGGTGAGACTCGCGTTAGCCGAGGGCGCCGGAGTGGTACCGGACGCTGGGGCTCCACAGGAAGAAGCTGTCGATGCCCGCGTCCGCCGCGCCGGAGATCTGCGCGGCGACCTGGGCGTCGCCATAACTCACACCGAGGCTGAAGTCCTGCAACCACGGGATGATCTTCGCCTCGGTGCCGCGCACCTGCCGCTTGAAGTCCTTCAGCGAGCGCCGCACGATCGGATACGGCTGCGAGTTCGGGTTGGCGACGTCGTACTCGCCCTGGTTCCAGTGCGACGGGTAGACCATCGGCGAGAGGTAGTCAACGTGCTCGGCCATCATCGGGATGTCCTGCGCGATCTCGTGCGGACGGGTGGCCGCTATCCCGAACACCGCCGCGCTCAGATGTGCGCCAGCCGAGCGAACCGGCTCCCGGCTTTCCTTCAGGAACCGCGCCACCGACACGTGCGGCTTCACGTCGAGCCCTGGGAAGGCCATCCCGGACAGGTCGCCGTCTGGCCTGCGGATGTAGTCGTACATGATCCCGTCGAAACCGAGTTCCGCCGCCTCGGTCGCGAGGTCGATGTTGTATTGGCGCACCTTCTCGTGTGCGAAGTTGGTGAACGCGATCGGCCCGTACTTACTGGCATACGGCGCTCCGCCCGGGTGCTGGATGACCCAGTCGTGATGCCCGTGCCGCCACGCCCACTCCGCCAGCTTCGGGTCGCGGAACGCGACGATCCTGCCGATCACACGGATGTCCATCCGATGCAGCTTCTTCAGTGCGGCACTGGGGTCGTAGATTCCGGCGTTCGCACCGGACCGTTTGGCCAGCGGAACCTCGGAGTCGTAGCCGACGATGCCGTCCTCGTCCTTGATATCGAGTTGAACGGCGTTGATCAGCCCCCGCCGGGCCATGTCGAGGACGTCGCCGCGCAGGCCGTCGTGCGCCCACGCGTGTGCCGTCACGTGCACCGCCCTGATCTGCGGCGTGGTGACTGATCCACTGATCTTCGTCGACGTCTGGTTGCCCGCGGCGTCGGTCGCGACGACTTTCGTGTTAGTGGGCACGTGCGGCAGGTCTGCCTCGAAGGTGCCGTCCGGACTGAGCGTGACGTCCTCGCCGTCAATGGTCAGCTGATTGGCTCCGTCGGTCTGGCCCGACACGGTGACGCCGTCTCGGTACGACGTCACGGCGGGTATCTCATCGATGTCCAGTGTGGGTGGGGTGGCGTCCACGGTGAAGCTGCGGCTGCCGGTGCGGGACGACTTGAGGAACCCGAGCGGACCCGACGCGGGGAGTTCGGCGGCGAACTGGTGTTCGCCGTCGCTGAGCTCTCTCGGCCGGTAGACCATGGTGGAGCCGACGACGCTGCCGTTGACGGGCTGGCCGTCCAGGGTGAGGGTCATCGGGCTTGGATCCTCGCCACCGGTCTCGACTCGAAGTTCCAAATCGGACAGTGCGGCCGCACCGATGAGGCCTGCGGGTAGTCCGGACACATCCAGTGTCGGTTGTTCCGCTGTCACTCCACTGACGGTCACTGACGTCAGGACCACGACCACGATCGCTATGACGGCTAGTAGCCATCGACGGGAAATGCGGATTTTGTTCACTGGTTCGTGCACCCCCGATCGTGTGTCGCGTGTCTCTACTATCCATCCTGTCGGGGGTGCTGTCGTCAAGATTCACTCAAATCGATCAGTGACTGAACCGAGGCGTTCCGTAACCTGACTTAGATGACGATCGGACCAGGTCACGCGGCGATAACGACGGTTGCGATTGGACTGATCGGCGCGGTACTCGGCGGGTGTAGCGCCCCGGTGTCGGGCACCCAAGACGTGGCCGCGTCAAGCCCAGCGCCGCGGTCAACGACGAGCGCCACGACGACCAGCAGCCCACCGCCCACCGCGTCGGTCACCACGTCGGCCGCCCCTGACCCGGCGGACGTCGGCGCCAACGAACTCGGCCTCGTTCCGGTGCTGATGTACCACCAGCTCACGCCGAACCCGGTCAGCGAGTACGACCAGACGCCGAGGGAATTCCGCGCCGAACTGAGACGGCTGTACCGTGAGGACTACCGGCCGGTGACGGCGGCACAGCTCGTCTCTGGCGATATCGACCTGCCCGCCGGCACGCACCCGGTGGTGCTGACCTTCGACGACTCCACCGCGAGTCAGATCCGCATCGGCAAGGACGGCGAGCCGAAGCCGGGCACCATGGTCGGCATCCTGACGGAGTTCGGTGAGAAACACTCCGATTTCAATCCGACCGGAACGTTTTACGTTAACGCCGACCCGTTCGCTGGGGACGAGCGCGCGCTGGCGTGGCTGCACGACAATGGCTACGAGATCGGCGCGCACACCAGCACGCACGCCAACCTCGGCTCACTGGACAGCGCCGGCGTGCAGCGCGAACTGGTCAGCAACATCAACGGCATCAAAGACGCGGCACCGGGCGTGACGGTGCGCACCATGGCGCTGCCGCTCGGCATCTTCCCTGGTGATCGACGCCTCGTGCGTCGCGGCAGTTGGAACGGCCAGTCCTATCGCTTCGACGGCGTCATGCTGGTCGGGGCCGAACCCGCGCCGTCGCCGTTCGCCGGGCTCGACGGCGGTGGCGTTCCGCGCATCCGGTCAGGCAAGGGCAGGGTCAAGTTCGACTCCGCGTACTGGCTGGACTGGCTGGCCGAGCACCCGAAGCAGCGCTACACCTCCGACGGGCAGCCGGACGTCGTGTCGTTCCCGAAGCGGCTCTCCGACGACGTCGTCGACGTGCGTGGCGCGGAGGAAAACCCGTACTGACCTCCTCAGCGGGACGCCGCTGCTACCCCTGCCGCAATGACGGCTTACCCAGCAGCGTGCCCACCACCTGCGCGATGCCGGAGGCGTCCAGCGAGCACGCCCGTAGCAGTTGGTCGCGTGAGGCGCGGGGCAGAAAGCGCGGCGGTAGCGCGTGCGTGACGACCCTGGTGCCCGACCCGGCCGCCGCCAGCGCTTGCGCGAGCCGTGCGCCGAGCCCGCCGGTCGCCGTGGCCTCTTCGACCACGACGACCATCCGGTGCGGGGCGAGCAACTTGATCAACGCCGAGTCAGCCGGGACCGACCATCGTGGATCAAGCACGGTGGCGCTGACCTCCCGCAATGCCAGTGACTCGGCCGCGGCGAGGCACGGCTGCGCGAGCGCGCCTGGCGCGAGCAGCACGACGTCCGGGTCGGCCGCCTCGCGCAGCACGTCGCACGGGCCGACGCGCCTCGCCGCGGGGACGTCCAGTGGCGCTGGGCCGGGCGGATGCCGCAGCACGGTCGGGCCGGTGTCGCGTTCGATCGCCTGGCGCAGCATCTCCCGGAGCCGGACGGTGTCGCGTGGCGCACCGAGCCACAGCCCGGGAATCGCGGCGAGCACGGCTGGATCCCACACGCCGTGGTCGCCCTGCCCGTTCACCCCGGCATGGTCGAGCCCGACGGTGACTGGCAGCCGGTGGCGTGCGACGTCGGCGAGCAGCCGATCGAACGCTCGGGGCAGCGCGTCCGCGCGTAACCGGACTACCGGACGTGCGCCGCCGAGCGCGAGGCCCGCTGCCGAGGTGATGGCGTGCGGTTCGGCGTTACCGACGTCGAATACTCGGTCGGGGAACCGGGTCGCGAACTCACCGACACCGGTGCCTGCCGTCACGCACACGACGTCGTCGCGGTCGGCACCGATCGCCGCCAGTTCCGTCTCGAATACCGACGTCCACGTCCTACGCGCGCGGGAGCGCCGCCGCTTCGTCGTTTCTGGTGGCACGGCAACGGATTCGGTCTGCTGTTTGGTGACGCAGTGCACCAGTACCGGGCGGCCCACGGTAGCCGCCCGCCGCAACGCGCGTTCCAAAGCGTTCATGTTGTGACCGTCGACCGGTCCGATATAGACGAATCCGAGATCGGTGAACACGTTCGTCCGCAACGGTTTTCCTCGCCGTTGCACGGGAATCTGGCTCGCGGCCAGCCCTGCTGCCGCTCGCTTCAGTTCGGTGAGGTGCCTGGCGATCCCGCCCTGCACCGAGGCATACGGCTTGCCGCCATCGTTGAGTACCACCACGACCGGCCGGGTGGGTGCCGCGCCGATGTTGTTCAGTGCTTCCCAGCTCAGCCCGCTGGTCAGCGCGTCGTCGCCGATCACCGCGACCACGCGCCGCTTCCGTGTCGTGCCGCGCACCGCGAACGCCTTCGCCATTCCGTCCGCATAGGACAGTGGTGTCGCTGCGTGCGCGTGGTCGCTGAACTGGGGCGGAGCGTGAGCGGGCTCCTCTGCTCGGCTGGTCAGGATTCCCCGCGCCGCGGCCGTGTGGTGAGTGTCGAACAGCAAGACGTCTTTGGGGGCGGTGAAGATCCGGTGCACTGCGAGTGTCAGCTCGACGGTGCCCCCACTAAGGGCCTCGGTGCGGGTGTCGAGGTGCTCCTTGGCCTCGCTGGCCAGGCGCGCCACCTCGGTCTCGGAGAGCCCGCGCAGGTCGGATGGTTCATTGACCCGCGACAGCAGGGTGTCGCCCGAGCTGGTCACAGTCCACCGCCAATCAGGAAAGGGTGATCGCAGGTTGGCCGGTTTATCACTGAGGACGGCGGAATGGTGACCGTGTCCTCATGGTTTCGCCATTTGAACTGGGCCGTTGCGAATAGGAAGTTACCAGCGGGAGAACGCGACGGTACATTCCCTGAAAGAGCGACCGACCAAATTCTTTGGGGCGATCATCGGCACAGGTTATGCCGTGGACTGAGGTGATCTTGCCGCGGCGGTCGGCGTTCGAGAAACGCGCGGCGAACGATACGTGATAATGCGATGGTAGGTTCGACTAACAATTCCGCGCATTTGGCCTAGTGTTGCATTACGCATGGTGATGCGAACGCCGATCGATGAGAGGTTGTCACAACTTCCGGTATCACTGGCCTCCAGGTGGCCTAATACGACAGCGGTAGATCGTGATCTTGGGCGTGGTGGCGTGACATGAGGGCGGCCACCGCGTGATCATGCCGGGTTTGTGTGGAACCAAGTTGATCTTGCGGTGGCCGCGGCTGCCAGTGTAGACCCTGGCGTGTTCGGGGCGCGATTTCAGGATCTGTTGGCACGCATCTGTGGCCGGTTCGGCCGTGTAGAGCCGCGTCGCCACGCCGAGGACCTGGTGCGCGGGCTGGTCTCGGAGGTGCCGACGAAGAACTGTTGGACCATCGCTGAGCATGTTGGACACGCCACGCCGGAAGGGCTGCAGCACCTGCTGCGCCGGGCGGTGTGGGACCACGACGGCGTGCGGGACGACCTGCGTGACTATGTGGTCGAGCACCTCGGTGCCGAACGGGCCGTGTTGGTGGTCGATGAGACGGGCGATCTCAAGAAGGGAAATCGCACTGTCGGGGTGCAGCGCCAGTACACCGGCACCGCTGGTCGGATCGAGAACTCGCAGGTCGCGGTGTATCTGACCCTATGCCACCAGTCGGGGGCATGCGCTGATCGACCGGGCGTTGTACCTCCCGAAATCCTGGGTCGCCGACACCGAGCGGCGTGCTGCTGCGGGGGTGCCGGGCGAGGTGGAGTTCGCGACCAAGCCCACGCTGGCGCGCGAGATGATCCTCGCCGCGCTCGACGGCGGCGCCACCGCGTCCTGGGTGGCTGGCGACGAGGTCTATGGTGCCGACCCGCGCCTGCGCAACGCACTGGAGGATCGCGGTGTCGGCTACGTTCTGGCCGTTGCCCGCAGCCACCCCGTGATGACCGCGGCGAGAAAGCTCCGCGCAGACGCCATCGCCGCCCGCCTGCCCAGATGCGCCTGGCAGCGTCTCTCCGCCGGAGCGGGTTCCAGGGGCCAGCGGTTCTACGACTGGGCTTGGATCACCATCGACACCGCCAAGCCGGGGCAGCGATGGCTACTCATCCGCCGCAACAGCAGCACCGGCGAGCTGGCGTTCTACCGCTGTTACGCCCCGAGCCCGGTGCCGCTATCGGAGCTGGTGCGTGTGGCCGGACGGCGTTGGACCGTGGAGGAGTCGTTCCAGGCCAGCAAAGGCCTGACCGGGCTGGATCAGCACCAGGTTCGCCGCTGGGTCTCCTGGCACCGCTGGACCGTGCTGGCGATGCTTGCCCACGCCTACCTCGCCGTGCTCGCTGCCACCGAACGCGAACGCCACCCGACACCCGACGGGTTGATCCCGTTGACCTGCAACGAGATACACCACCTCTTCAACGTCCTCATCGCCCGCCCGATCAGCGACTTCAGCCACCGACTGCGCTGGTCACTCTGGCGACGGCAACACCAGTACCGCGCCAAAACCAGCCACTACCAGCGACGCGCACGAACCGAACCATGAACATCTCGATCTACCGCTGTCGTACTAACGTGCTGGCACGTCCTCGATGGGGCCACGGCACGACCCGAACCGGGCAGCCAGCGCCGCCCGCGGCCGTCCGAGATAGGCACAACCTGTCTCACCCATCGTGGCGCAGGACGACATACCCACTCTGGTGGGTGATGCCTGGCGTGCGCCGAGAGTGTGGTCAAGAGTGCGTCCAACGGGCGCGGTTGTGTGTCGGTGAGCCCTGGCGTTTCCCCGTCGCTGGTGCGACCGTGACTGTGATGTGTATCTGAGGCGGACACACTGTTCAGGAGGCCAGCATGTTCGTGCCGTTCAGCGCACGGGATTTTCTCGACCGGGCGGAAAGCGTCTATGGCGAACGAACCGGAATCGTGGATGAACCCGACCAGCCGGCAGAACCGCTCCCCGGCCTGACCTACAAACGGGTCGCTGAACTCGCCAGGGCACAGGCGGCCGGTCTGGACGCGCTCGGCGTCGAGCAGGGCGAGCGCGTCGCGATCGTGTCGCACAACAGCGCGCGGCTGCTGACGTCGTTTTTCGGGGTCTGCGGCTACGGCAGGGTGCTCGTCCCGATCAACTTCCGGCTCAGCGCCGAGGAAATCCGCTACATCGTCGAGCATTCCGGCGCCAGTGTGCTGCTGGTCGATCCCGAACTCGAAGACATCGTGCCGGACATTCCGATCAAACACCGCTTCACGCTCGGCGCGGCCAGTGACGCCGAGCTGTACCGCTTCGACGCGGACCCGAAGCTGTGGCCCGCCGACGAAGGCGCCACGGCCACCATCAACTACACTAGCGGCACCACCGCGCGTCCCAAGGGTGTGCAACTGACGCACCGCAACATCTGGGTCAACGCCACGACGTTCGCGCTGCACGCTGGCGTGACCGATCGCGACGTCTACTTGCACACGCTGCCGATGTTCCACTGCAACGGCTGGGGCATGCCGTTCGCGATGGCCGGGCTCGGCGTGCCGCAGATCGTCATCCGCAAGATCGACGGCGCGGAGATCCTGCGGCGTGTCGAGAAGTACGGCGTCACGGTGTTGTGCGCCGCGCCCGCCGTGGTCAACGCGGCACTGGACGCCGTCAAAGACTGGGAGGGTGAGATTCCCGGCCGCGACCGGGTGCGCGTGATCGTGGCGGGCGCACCGCCACCGACCACGACGATCGAGCGGGTCGAGACCGAACTGGGTTGGGAGTTCATCCAGATCTACGGCCTCACCGAGACGTCGCCGTTGCTGACGATCAACCGCTCCCGCTCCGAATGGGACGACTTCAGCGCGGGTGAGCGCGCCGCCAAGCTGGTGCGGGCGGGGGCGCCAGCCCTCGGCGTGACACTGCGGACGTCGGAGTCCGGCGAAGTGCTCGCCCGGTCCAACGTCGTCCTTGAGGGCTACTGGGAGCAGCCGGAGGAGAGCGCCCGGCAGCTCGAGGGCGGCTGGTTCCATACCGGTGATGGCGGCGTGTTCGATGAGGAGAACTACCTCACGATCATGGACCGCAAGAAGGACGTGATCATCACCGGCGGGGAGAACGTCTCGTCGATCGAGGTGGAGGACTGCTTGCACAGCCATCCGGCCGTGGCTGAGGTCGCTGTGATCGGAGTGCCTGATGAGAAGTGGGGCGAGACGATCAAGGCCCTTGTGGTAACCGTGCCTGGCGCCGAGGTGTCCGAGGCGGAGCTGATCAAGCACTGCAAGGAACGGCTGGCGGGGTACAAGGCGCCGACGTCGGTGGAGTTCCGCACGGAACTGGCCCGCACCGCGACCGGCAAGTTGCAGAAGTTCAAGCTCCGCGCCCCGTTCTGGGAGGGCCGCGAGCGTCAGGTGAGCTGACGCCGGAGGTGGCGTCGCGCCCGCCGACTGTCGACCTCACCCCTCCGACACGGGCCGCCACGCATGGGACGAGATCATCGGCCGTTCAGCCTAGACCTTGTCCGCCTCCACAAGATCACGCGCGATTTCCTAGCCAATCGAACAATACGCGGGTGTTCGGGCTCACATACGGTTTTCGAACTGCACAGCGCACCCGCCGTCTCGGCTACTGAGCCTGGGTGCGCCCCGACAGCGTGTCCAAAGGAGATCGCAATGGTGCCCGTTCACCACTACGGATCGGTGTTCCGATCCGAAGCCGTGCTCGCGCAGGAGCCCGAAGGGGGCGGAGGGACTCTCGCGCGGATCGAAGAGACGATCAACAGCTGGTTCGACCCCATCGCCGAAGGGCTCGGCGGGTTCGTCTTCGCCGAGGTCACGGTCTTCGGGGCCACCTTCCCGTGGATCGTGTCCTGGCTGGTCCTTGCCGGCATCATCTTCACGCTCTACTTCGGCTTCATCCAGTTCCGCAGCTTCAAGCTGGCTACCGAGGTCGTGCGCGGCAAGTACACCAAGGACGACGAGCCGGGGGAGATCACCCACTTCCAGGCGCTGAGCTCGGCGGTGTCCGGCACTGTCGGGCTGGGCAACATCGCCGGTGTCGGCGTCGCGGTCACCATCGGTGGCGCGGGGGCGACGTTCTGGATGGTGCTGTGCGGCCTGCTCGGCATGTGCACCAAGTTCGTCGAGTGCACCCTTGGCGTGCGGTACCGCGAGGTGCACCCGGACGGGACCGTGTCCGGTGGCCCGATGCATTACCTGCGCAAGGGCATCGCCGAGCGGATTCCCGGCTCGGCGGGTCGCGTGATCGGCGGGACGCTCGCCGGGCTCGCCGCCGTCATGATCTTGCTGTTCGGTATCGGCGGCGGCAACATGTTCCAGGCGAACCAGACCGTCGCGCAGCTACGTGACGTCACCGGTGGCGAGGACAGCATCCTCGCCAGCGACGGTGCCGCGCTCATCATGGGTCTCATCCTCGCGGTCGTCGTCGGCGCGGTGATCTTCGGTGGCATCAAGTCGGTCGGCCGCGTGACCAGCAGGCTCGTGCCGTCCATGGCCGCCATCTACGTCGCGGCGTGCGCGATCGTCATCCTGGTCAACATCGACCTCGTTCCTGGCGCCTTCGGCCAGATCTTCAGCGGCGCGTTCACCGGCGAGGGCGTCGTCGGCGGTGCCATCGGCGCGCTGATCGTCGGCTTCACCCGCGCCGCGTTCTCCAACGAAGCGGGCCTCGGCTCCGCGCCGATCGCGCACTCGGCGGTCAAGACCCGCTACCCGGCGACCGAGGGCCTTGTCGCCCTGCTTGAGCCGTTCATCGACACCGTCGTCGTCTGCACCATGACGGCGCTGACCATCGTCATCGCCAACTCGCAGTTCTGGAACGACGCGAAGGCGACCTACGTCGCGGACGGGGAGAAGGCCGACGGCGTCACCGTCACCTCCAGCGCGTTCGAGACCGTGCTGCCTGGCTTCCCGTACGTGCTGACGCTCGCGGTGATCCTGTTCGCCGTCTCCACGATGATCACGTGGGGCTACTACGGCCAGAAGGCGTGGGGCCACCTGTTCGGCGAGAGCACGTTCAGTACCCGCGTGTACCAGCTGGTGTACTGCGCGTTCATCGTCGTCGGCGCGGTGCTGACCTTCAGCAGCGTGCTCGACTTCACCGACGCGGTGCTGTTCCTGCTCTCGGTGGTCAACATCGCGGGCCTGTACCTGCTGGCACCGGTGGTCAAGCAGGAGCTGGCGAAGTTCCGCGCGCGGCTCCGTGAGGGCGACGTGGAGGTCGAGCCGGAGCGGATCGGCTGATATGGCGCGGGCAGATGCCGGCACGGCGGGGATGTGCCCCCAGCGGGTGCTGCTCATCGGTGCGGGATCGCTCAGCGCGGCGGTAGCTGAGCAGGCTCGCCGATGGGGCTCGACCGTCCGGCATCTGCCCTCACCGTCCGACGAGCGACTCCGCGAGGCGCTCGGGCAGGACTGGAACGTCGTCGCCGTCGTCACGCACGACGACATCCTCGCGCTGCGCTACGCCTTGCGCCTCGTGCGGCGCACTCAGCTCGCCGACGCGGTCACGGTGTCCTGAACGGCGCTGCGTTCCAGTAGCTCGATGGCCCGGCGCGCGGCCGGGTGCTGCGCGACGGCGGGCCGGACCGCGACGCTGATGTGCCGCATCGGCGTCGGTGCGACCACCGGGATGGTGACCAGGCCGTCCGGCAGTGTGCCGATGCCGAGCCGTGGCAGGACGGTGATGCCGATTCCGGTGGCCACGAACGAGATCGCGGTGCGGTAGTCGTGGGTCTCCACCGCGAACTCCGGGCTGAAACCCGCCTCGGCACAGGCGTTGAGCAGTACCTCGCGGCACGGCCCTTTCTTGATGTCGTTGTCCACCCATCGGCTGCCAGCCAGCTCCGCGAGCGGCACCTGGGCCTTCTCCGCCAGCGGATCGTCTTTCGGCACGACGGCGAAGTAGGGGTCGGTGATGAGACGTCGCACCTCGCGGCCCGCGGCGTGATCGGGATGGGCGTGCTCGACGAAGATGTCGATGTCGGGCTCCGGTCCGCCGAGGTCGAACTCGGTGATCCGCAGGTCGAGCCGCAGCTCGGGGAACTCGGTGCGCAGCGCGGCGACGACAGGCGGCAGCCAGGTGGTGCCCGCCGAGCCGAAGTAGCCGATGGAGAGGCTGCCCATGCGGCCAGCGCGCAGATCGCTGACGACGCCGTCGATCCGGGTGAGCGTCTCGAACAGTGACTCGGCCTCCGCCGCGAGGGTGTGCCCTGCCGCTGTGGGGCAGATGCCTCTGCCCACGCGCTCGATGAGTCGCAGCCCGGTTTCGCGTTGCAGCGATGCGAGTTGCTGGCTGACAGCGGACGGCGTGTAGCCGAGTTGCGTGGCGGTGGTCCGGATCGAGCCGGTCGCGACGACGGCTCGGAGCAGGCGCAGGCGGGTAATGTCCAGCATGCGACGACTGTACACCTTAGCTTAACAGTAGTGTAGAAATATTCGCTTGTGCTGATGCATTGGCGTGCTGAGGATGGATGGCGTGACCAATCGACTTCAGAAACCTCGCATCCTTCCGGCGTCCGGCACGGTTGACGTCAAGGCGTTGCTCGCGGTCTGCGTGACCGTGCTGCTGTGGGCGTCGTCGTTCGTGGCCATCCGCGATATTGGCCAGACGCTCTCGCCAGGCTCGATGGCGCTGCTGCGCCTCGTCGTCGCCGCGGCGGCGCTGACCGTGATGGTGGCCGTCGTGACCCGGCGTGCGCCGCGTATTCCCCGCTCATGGACGTCGCTGCGATTGATCCTCGCCTACGGCGTGCTCTGGCTCGCCGGCTATACCGTCGTGCTCAACTCCGCCGAGCAACTCGTCGACGCCGGGACGGCGGCGTTGCTGGTCGCGCTCGCGCCGTTGCTGGTGGCCTTCGGTGCTGGCCGGTTCCTCGGCGAGGGCTACCCGCGTCCGCTGCTGATTGGTTCGGTGATCGCGTTCGGGGGAGTGGCGGTCATCGCGCTCGACTCAACAGGCCAAATCGACGGTCTCGGCATCGTGCTGTGCCTGACCGCCGCCGTGCTGTACGCGACCGGTGTGCTGATCCAGAAAGTAACGCTGCGCCGGGTTGATGGGATGACCGTGACCTGGCTGGGCAGTGTTGTCGCGACCATCGCACTGCTGCCATGGACCCCGCAGCTCATCGGTGAGCTGGCCACGGCGCCGTCCGACGCGATCCTCGGCACCGTCTACTTAGGACTGTTCCCGACCGCGATCGGCTTCAGCACCTGGGCGTACGCGCTGAAGCGGATGGACGCGGGCAGGCTCAGCGCGACGACCTACGCGGTGCCAGCGGTGTCGGTGCTGCTGTCTTGGGTGTGGCTCGCCGAGTTGCCGACGGTGTACGGCTTCGCCGGTGGCGCGCTGTGCCTGCTGGGCGTGGCGATCTCGCGTCGCAGGTCGCGCCGGGTGGTGCCGGTGGGGACGCCGAGCGAGACTCCGGAGTCGCGGGGTGAGCGCGCGGTGTCGGAGCCTACGGCGACCCACTGACTTCGCCGGGCGAACGGCCTCGAGAGACGGACAAACAGCGGCGAATCCGGCGCGAATCGCGCGATGTCCCCGGCGAAGCCGCGATGGGTGAACGTGCGAACGGTATTCAACCATCGGGTTGACAACCGTCTCGACGGGTCGTATCGTCGTATTCAACGAGATGGTTGAAGAATCGAGGATGACGTGACGGACGACCAGCTGTCCCAGGTGTTCTCAGCGTTGGCCGATCCAACGCGGCGCGACATCGTGGCTCGGCTCGCGGTGCGGGACGCGACGGTCAACGAGCTGGCCGAGCCATACGACGTCAGCGTGCAGGCGGTGTCCAAGCACATCCGCGTGCTCGAAGACGCCGGGCTGGTGAGCCGGACGCGGGATGCGCAGCGGCGGCCCTGCCACCTCGAAGCGGAGGTCTTCGACCTGATGACGAAGTGGATCGAACGGTATCGGCGTGAGGCGGAGGAGCGGTTCCGCCGTCTGGACGTCGTGCTCGAACAGCTGAAAGACGAAGCCTCGGAGGACGGCACCACGCAGGAGGGACAGGCATCATGACCACCAACACCACTCACCACAACGAGACCGAGATCGTGGCGGATCCCAACGTGCCGACGATCGTGTTGACTCGGGAGTTCGACGCGCCGCCCGAGCTGGTGTTTCGCGCCTATACCGAGCCGGAGCTGGTCAGCCAGTGGCTCGGTCCGCGCAGACTCACGATGCACATCGATGAGTTCGACGCTCGTACCGGTGGCTCCTACCGGTACCGGCACGTCGACGCAGACGGCAGCGAGTACGCGTTCCGGGGTGTTTTCCACGAGGTGCGCCCACACGACCGCATCGTGCAGACGTTCACCTTCGAGGGTATGCCCGAGGGGGTTTCGCTGGAGAAGGCGATCTTCGAAGACCTCGGTGGCCGCACCCGTGTGACGACGACGTCCGTTGTGGACAGGGTCGAGGACCGCGACGCGATGATCGCCAGTGGCATGGAGACCGGCATCCGTGAGTCCTTCGAGCAACTGGATGAACTGCTGGATGAACTGCTGGAGGAGCTGGCATGAGTGCCGCGAGCTGAGTACGGAGGAGGCCCGGTCGACGCCACGGGGATCAGGCTGGTGTCGACCGGGACGACGGTAGGGGAGAGGTTCCATGGGAAAGCTAATCATCGACATCACGATGTCCCTTGACGGTTTCATCGCCGCGCCGAAGGACCGTCCCGACGAGCCCCTTGGTGAGGGTGGCCTGCGGTTGCACAACTGGCTGACGACCGACCGGACCGACGTCGAAAGCACGGTGCTTGAGCAGTCGGCGCCTGGCGCGATCATCAGCGGTCGGCGCACCTACGACAACAGCAAGCCGTGGTGGGGCGTGGGGAAGGGTCCCGCGGGTAGTACGCCGGTTTTCGTCGTGTCCCATGGGGTCGACGAGGAAGGCCTCGGTGACGGTTCGCCGTTTATGTTCGTGGATGGCATCGAGAGCGCGCTCGAGCAGGCCAGGCGGCCGCGGGTGACAAGGACGTCTGCGTGATGGGCGGGGCGGACACCGCGTAGCAGTACCTCGCGGCAGGATTGGTCGACGAGGTGTCGATCCACCTGGTTCCGGTGCTACTCGGCGCCGGTCGCAGGTTGTTCGGCAACCTCGGCAGCGAGCACATCGAACTGCGGCCGATCGATGTGCTCGAATCCAGCACGACCACTCATCTCCGGTACCGCGTCGTACGCTGAGCCCGCGACGGAGGGCACACATGTCGACAAGTGGCCTAGGGCGCGCCGAGTCGCTGGGGGTGTCTCGGTGCCAGTGTCGGCATACTGACGGCGTGAACCTCGTAATTCGGTCCGGGAGGACGGCATGAGCTCCGGTGGCTCACGCGATAAGGACCGCTCCGCCGTGGCTGGCCCTGCGGAGGAGCACCGCAGGATCGCCGCCGCGTTCACCGACGCGTTCGTGGCGCGAGTCCGTCGGCATGGGACAACCCAGCGCCGTGCGAGGGGTGGACCGCCCGCGACGTCGTGCGTCACCTCGTGGAGTGGTTCCCGGCGTTCCTGCGAGCGGGTGCGGGCGTCGAGCTGCCGACCGGTTCTACACGTCGGACGTCTTCATGCACACGTGGGACCTGGCGCGTGCGACTGGACAGGACGAACGACTCGACCCTGACAAGTGCGCACAACTGCTCGAGGGCATGCTGCCGCTGGACGATGTGCTGCGGAAGAGTGGCCAGTTCGGGCCACGGACCGAAGTTCCCGACGACGTCGACGTCCAGACCCGGCTGCTGGCGTTCATCGGACGACACCCGTGAAACATGCGGCGCGGCGCACAGCCCAGTCTGTGCGCCGCGCCCGGTCCCTGTGCTGCATCGCCCTGACATCATGGCGTCATGACGATCGTTGACGTTTGGATGCAGCACCCGACGCTGCGGTTCTTCCAGCACGACATGCTGGAGTCGGTGCTCCGCTGGACCAAGCAGGAGGCGCCCACCGATGAGATCCCGATCGACGCCACCATCGCCGCGATGGACGAGGCTGGTGTCGAGCGTGGCCTGGTGTGTGCGTGGTACGAGGCGAGTGGCGCGCTGATCAGCAACGACGAGGTCGCCGGTTGGGTGGCGGCGCATCCCGACCGGCTGACCGGCGTCGCATCGGTCGACCTCCGCTCCCCGATGAAGGCAGTGCGAGAGCTGCGGCGGGCGGTGCACGACCTCGGGTTTCGTGCGCTGCGGATCGTGCCGTGGTTGTGGGGTCTGCCCCCGAACCACCGGCTGTATTACCCGCTGTTCGCCGAGTGCGTCGACCTGGGCATTCCGTTCATGACGCAGGTTGGCCACACCGGTCCGTTGCGCACATCTGAGACCGGTCGGCCGATCCCGTATCTGGACGACGTCGCGCTGGAATTCCCGGAGCTGGTCATCATTGGCGGGCACGTCGGGTACCCGTGGACGCAGGAGATGATCTCGCTCGCCACGAAGTACCCGAACGTCTACATCGACACCTCGGCGTATGTGGCGCACCGGTACCCGCCGGAGCTGGTCGAGTACATGCGGGGCCACGGCCGCCGGAAGGTACTGTTCGGCAGCAACTACCCGATGGTCACCCCGGCGCAGGCACTGAAGCGGCTGGACGAGCTTGGCCTGGACGACGAGGCGCGAGAGTTGTTCCTGTCTGGCAACGCGCGGCGGCTCTTCCCGGAGTGACGCACAATGGCGGCGTGAACGTCGTTGTCCTGTCCGACACGCATGCGCCGCGCCGGTGGAAGTCGTGCCCGCCTGCGGTCGCTGAACACCTCAAGCACGCGGACGTCATCCTGCATGGCGGTGACGTGTGTACCGCCGATGTGCTCGACGAACTCGCGGAATACGCACGGGTGTACGTGGTCTTCGGCAACAACGACCGGCAGGACGTCGCGGACTGGGGTGCGCCCGATGTCCTGGAGGTAGACCTTGCCGGGCTGCGCGTCGGCATGATCCACGACGCCGGTCGGGCCCAGGGCAGGCTCGCCAGGATGCGGCGCCGGTTCCCGTCCGCCGATCTCGTGGTGTTCGGCCACTCGCACATCCCGATGGATGAATCCGGCGACCGGCTGCGGATCTTCAACCCGGGCTCGCCAACCGACCGCAGGCGCCAGCCGCACGGCACCATCGGCCTGCTGCGGATCGACGACGGCACGCTGGTCGACGCCCGGATCGTGCCGGTGACGTGAGCATGACGCAGTGGCCGACGACCGTCGACGCCCTCGTGGCAGCACAGCACGAACTCGCGGCCGCTGACCCGGAACCGTGGCGGCCACCTGCCGAGCCGCTGATCGGTGGATGCTTCGCGGCATTTCCGAAGGGGTATGCCGGTCCCGGCGCTGTTGGAGACCCGGTCTGGGCTGGTGCGGCGGCGTATCGGCGCCGCCGCGTCTGCCACGCGACGACGTCCAGCGCGGCTGGTTGGAGCTACCGGCCGGGGCTGCTCGCACTGCGCGTCGGTCCCGTACTGGACGCGGTCGTGCGGCTCATGCCGCAGCCGCCCGACGTGCTGCTTGTTGACGCGACTGGGCGTGACCATCCGCGCCGCTGCGGTCTCGCGGTACAACTCGGTGCGATGCTCGACCTGCCGACGGTTGGCGTCACGCATCGCCTGCTGCTCGCCGGAGGGGAGTGGCCGCCTGACGAACGTGGCGCGACCAGCCCGGTGGCGCTCGCGGGAGATGTCGTCGCCTATTGGTTGCGGACACGGCAAGGACGTCGGCCGGTCGCGGTGCACGCCGGGTGGCGCACCGATCCGGACGTCGCGGTGCGGGTGGTGTCGGCGTGCGCCAAACACCGGACGCCAACGCCGCTGCGTGAAGCCAGGAGGCTGGCTCGGGCCGCGCGAGCTGGTGTGCTGTGAACGGTCGCGAAGCTCATCCTGTTGGCCAACCTCGCCTGGTCCTCGTGGCTGCTGAGGTTTTCCGCCGTTGTTCAGCTATGTCTGACGGCACCCGGAACACCGATGGCCGGGAACGTGAAGCGCGTCTGGCTGTATGGGGCCTTGCTGAAGGCCAGCACTTTGGCCGGTGTCACGGCGAAGACGGGTGCCCGGTGGTCGTCGTTGCCGGGATCGCTGAACTGTCCGTCGACAACCTCGAACGGCCAGCCGAGTTTGTCCCGCCACAGCTGAGCCAGCCGGGTCAACGTTGCCTCGTCGCTGACCTGCGCCACGGTGCCCTCGACGACCACGTCCAGGCCAGAGCGGTACGAGTTCGTGCCGGTGGTGAGCACACAACGCGGGTCCGACTCGAGGTTGCGGGCTTTCTGTTCGTGCGCTCCGGTGCAAAAATGCAGCTCGCCGTCCAGCCACATCGCGGGCAGTGGTGCCACGTGCGGACGCCCATCCCGGCGCACGGTGGACAGCCAGAACATCTCCGACTCGCGCAACACCTGCTCGACGTCGCTCCAGGGGACGGCGCTGCTGCTTGGCTCGCTGAACTCCGGGACGCGCTGCCCGCTCGGCTCCGTCACCATGTTGCTCCCTCGCCAATCTGCGGATGCTCCTCACCAGGTCCGACCAGCATGTAAGTGACTCATCGGTCACGCCGGGGCGTTACGACCCTGGCCAGTGGTCGTTGCGAACGACGAGATTACCCGGGCGGGGCGCTCGGGGTATGTGTTTTGGTGGAGAGCAGCAGATGTGCATTGCGGACTGTCGTCATTCATAATCCGGTGGCTGCGTACGGTCGCTATGTCCCACGGCTCTGTGGTGCGGATATGCATGCATCCGAACGTTTGAAAAGAGCCGTTGAGGGAACCTATGGACCTCCGATGACGATGCCACCGGGAATGACACGGACGCAGCTGGCGGACATCTTCAATGATTTCAACGAGTCTTACGGATAAGGGCTATTGTTTGGAGAGGGAGGCGCCATGTCCAGCATCGAAACCCGCGTCCTCGACGTACCGGGCGCGCGGCTGCGGTACGACATTCGCGGTGATCTGTTCGCCCCCGGCGCCGCCGAGCGCGCCGTGTTCCTGATCGGCTCGCCGATGGCCGCAGCCGGGTTCGGTACGTTGGCCGGTTATCTCACCGACCGCCCCGTGGTGACCTACGATCCGCGCCACACCGAGCGCAGCGAGCTCACCGACGACACCGAGGTCACACCGGACGTGCACGCCGACGACCTGCACCGCGTGATCGAGGATCTGGGTCTGCCCGCGGTGAACATCTTCGGCAGCAGCGGCGGTGCGATCAACGCCCTGGCGCTGGTTGCCGCCCACCCCGAGCAGGTGCGGATCCTGGTCGCGCACGAGCCGCCGACGGCATCGGTGCTGCCCGACCGCGAGCAACTCGAGACGGCCTGCCGCGACATTCACGAGACGTACCAGCGTGACGGCATGGGTGCGGCCATGGCCAAGTTCATCGCGCTGACCAGTTACACCGGTGAACTGCCCAAGGACTGGGCCGAGCGGCCCGCACCGGATCCAGCTCAGTTCGGGCTGCCGACCGAGGACGACGGCAATCGGGACGACCCATTGCTGGGTAGCGCCATGCTCACCATCCCGTCTTACGAGCTCGACTTCGACGCCCTGCGGGCGGCATCCACCACGATCCACCTGGCGGCGGGTGTGGAATCCGAAGGCCAGCTGACGGCACGGGCGACGCACGCGATCGCCGACCGCCTCGGCTCTGAGGTGGTCACCTTCCCTAGTCATCACGGCGGATTCCTCCGCGACGAGTACGGCATGCCGGGCCAACCGGCCGCGTTCTCGGAGAAGTTGAAGGAACTGCTGGACGCCCGCTGACGGCAACGTATGTGCCGCAGCTTCGCCGGGGAAATGGCGCGATTTGCGCCGGATTAGTAGCTGTTTGCCGTTTTCCATTGGCTATTTGCCTGGCGAAGCTAGCCGACGGCGGCACCGAACCACCGGGAGAGCTGGCCGTGCAGCCCCTGCTGATCGTCACCGACCCACGCCACGTGGCCGTCCGGTCGCAGCAACACGGCGGGCATGTCCAACTCCTCGCTGATCTGCCGGTAGCGGCTGGACGGACTACGGCGGCCCCCTGCCCGCCGACACCCCACGGTGAGGTCCCCGCATAGTCTCCCCGCTATGACAATTCAGCGGATGGACAACGTCGGCATCGTCGTTGACGACCTTGAGGCAGCCATCGCGTTCTTTGCCGAACTGGGGATGGAACTCGAAGGCCGAATGACGGTCGGAGGCGGGTGGGCGTCACGCGTCGTTGGGATCGACGATCACCAGGCGGATATCGCGATGATGCTGACACCTGATGGCCACAGCAAGCTTGAGCTGATGACCTACCTCAAGCCGGCAGCGATCAGCCCTGATCCAAAGACACCTCCGGCAAACACACTCGGCCTCCATCGCGTCATGTTCGCTGTCGACGACCTTGAGGACACCCTGACTCGCCTCAAGCCTCACGGCGCCGAACTGGTCGGCGAAGTAGAGCGGTTCGAGGACATTTTCCTGCTCTGCTACATCCGTGGCCCGGAAGGGATCATTATTGGCCTGGCCGAGCAACTCAAACCGTAGACATCCGGTACCGGCATTCTGATGTGGTGGATGCGTGGCACCGTCAAGACCGATGAGTTGCCCGTCGGCCGTACCCTGATCCACTTCCGCTTCAGCGCGGCGTGCAGTCGCCGTCGCACGGAGCCAACGCCGAGGAGGATCAACGGACACGTCAAGTGCCAGCCCGAACTCGCGGCTCGGCGAGAGCGCCACCGCGTACATCAGCGGTCCATTGGCCCCCGAGGAGATCGTGCAGCTGGTCTCGCACGCCCACCACTGTTACCAGGCAACGAGGTATCAAGAGCTAGGCACGATCCTGCCCAGGCTCACTACCGCCGCGCGGACATTCGTCGATGAAGCGCCACCGAGCGATCGTCGAAACGCGCTGCGGCTCCTGTGTAGCGTTGAGGTTGTCGGTGCGAAACTGGCGACGAAGATCGGTCACGGTTCCGCGGCCTGGAAATCGGCCACCCGAGCCCGGGAAGCCGCCCAACTGGCCGACGACCGTTATGCGATGGCGGCCGCCACCTACCAGTTGGTCTGCGCCGCACTTAAGACTGGCCGCAGCGAACTCGCGGAACGGCTCTCGGGCGAATCCCTCGCCAAGATCAGTGATCGAAGCCCGCAAAGTCTGACCTGGCGCGGTGCGCTCACCCTCATCGGCGATCATCGCCGCCCGACGGAATGATCGGGCCGCGACCAGGGAACGGCTCACCCACGCCGAACACCTTGCCGACCAACTCGGTTCCGATGGAAACATCGGCTGGACCGCGTTCGGCCCGAGCAACGTGCGGATCCACCGCATGAGCGCGGCCCTCGCGCTCGAACAGCCGCGTGAGGTTCTCGACATCGCCGACCGGCTGGACACCGTTGTCATCCCCGACCAGCTGCGCGGCAGACAAGCCCAGGTGTGTCTCGACAGTGCGTGGGCAAACAGCGCCCTGAACGAGGACGCGCATGCGGTGATCAACCTGCTTGACGCCGAACGGGTCGCACCGGAATTGGTGCGCCACAGCACCGACGCGAACCGGTTGATCAATGACCTGCTCGCCCGGGAACGCCGCGTCGCGATGCCGGCCTGCGCGGTCTTGCGCAACGCGCCGGAGTCGCCCGATGAGCGCCGGTCGTAGCCTCTACGTCATCGCCAGCGCGGCCCCGCCCGTCCTCGGCATCGCAGAAGGCATCGACGCGCTTCAGCAGCGATGGAATGTGTCCCTGATACTCAGTCCCGCTGCCGCATCGTGGATCGACGTGGACAAACTGGCCGCGACCACGGGATGCCTCGTGCGCTCCGAAGCCCGCCTCCCGACCGAGCAGGACCCGCTCCCCAAGGCGGACGCGATCCTCGCAGCACCTCTCACGTTCAACACGCTCAACAAATGGGCAGCGGGGATTGCCGACACCCTCGCCGTCGCCATCCTGTGCGAACTGCTCGGCACGGGCGTGCCCATCACCGCTGTGCCCTGCGTCAAACAGGCTCTTCGAGAGCATCCCGCCTACAGCGACAGCATCACGCGGCTGCGGGAGGCGGGAGTTCGATTCGTCGACGCCGATCCGTTGAGTCATCGCAGGGATGACGGCCTCGTCGGCTTCGACTGGTCTCGCGTGGCGCGCGAGATGTGATTTCCTAGATGCTGACCACGAGCGGTCAGCGGCATAATACAGGACCAGGCGAGCGTCCGGAATGGCATCAAGGAGCACACGCTGGTCATTGCTGACGAAGGCGTCGTCATCTTTGGGTTTTGCCTGCGAATCAAGCAAGATTACGCCCTGTTGTGCCTATTACCTGCGTGGCTGTGTCAACCGATGGAGCCGTGATGGTCAAGCCGCTGCTGCTATTGGATGTCGATGGCCCGCTGAGCCCATGGGCCGCCCCGGCGGAAGACGTTCGAGATGCGACGTCGGGCGGCGAACCTGTCGACCGAGTTGGTCACGGTGAACCCGCGAACCGGGATCACCGACGACCACTTGGCAGCTGTCGCAGCGTGGGCGCGATCGTTGTGAGTCCACGCTGAGCGGAACCCGCATGAGTCGACCTTGAGGCGTTGTGGCGATATGGATCGCCACAACGCCTCAAGATTCGGAGCTTGATCAGGGTGCGAAGCGCCACCTCACGCCAGCTGCCCCGCCACCGTCTCCAGCAACTCGCGCCAGGACGCCACGAACTTGTCCACGCCCTCGTTCTCCAGCGTGAGGAACACGTCGGCCAGGTCAACACCCGCCGCTTCGAGCCGCTCGAATGTCTCCCGCGCGGCATCGGCGCGGTCGACCACCGCGTCACCCTCAATGACCGCGTGGTCGGCCACGGCTTGCAGTGTCTGCTCCGGCATCGTGTTCACGACGCCCGCCGTGACGAGCCGGTCGACGTAGCGGGTGTCGGAGTACTCCGGGTTCTTCACGCCGGTCGACGCCCACAGCGGCCGCTGCACGTGGGCTCCGTCGGCGGCCAGTGCCTGCCAGCGGTCGGTGGCGAACAGCTCCCGGTGCACGGCGTGGGCGATGCGCGCATTGGCGATCGCGGCCTCGCCGCGTAGCGCGAGCGCCTCATCGGTGCCGATGGCTTCGAGCCGCGTGTCGACCTCGGCGTCGACACGGGAGACGAAGAACGACGCGACCGAGTGGATGCTGGACAACTGGTGTCCATTGGCCCGCGCACGTTCCAGCCCGGTCATGAACGCGTCGATCACCTCCCGGTAGCGATCCACCGAGAAGATCAGCGTGACATTGACGCTCACCCCTTCGGCCAGTGTGCGGGTGATCGCGGGCAAACCCTGCTCGGTCGCCGGAATCTTGACGAACAGGTTGGGCCGGTCCACGGTCTTGGCCAGCTCCAGTGCCTCGGCGACGGTGCGGTCGGTGTCCCACGCCAGCTCCGGGTCCACCTCGAGTGAGACTCGGCCGTCGACCCCGCCGGTCGCGTCGTACACCGAGCGGAACACATCGCACGCGTCGCGGACGTCGCTGGTCGTGATCTCGCGGACAGCCTCGTGCACCCCGGCGTCCCGCCCCGCCAGCTCACGCAGCTGCGGCACGTAGTCGTCGCCGCTGGATACGGCCTTGGCGAAGATTGTCGGGTTGGTGGTCACGCCGACGACGTGGTGGTCGCGAATCAGCTCGGCAAGCTGCCCAGACGTGAGCCGCTGCCGCGACAGGTCGTCGAGCCAGATCGACACGCCCGCGTCGCTCAGCTGTGCCAGTCGGTTAGTCATCGTCATCCTTTCCCGCCGGATGCGGTCGTTGTCCTAGGGTTACCCGCTTTGCCGCGCGAGGCAACGCCGCGCGGCCGCCACGACGGCCTCGGCCGTGATGCCGAACTCGCGATACAAGGTCTGATAGTCCGCCGACGCACCGAAGTGCTCCAGGGACACGATCTCGCCGTTGTCACCGGCGAACCGATGCCACGGCTGCGCGATGCCCGCCTCGACCACCACCCGCGCGGTGACCTGGGGCGGCAACACCGATTCGCGATACGCGACGTCTTGCGCGTCGAACCACTCCACACAGGGCATCGACACCACTCGCGTCGGCACGCCCTCGGCCTGCAACGTCTCCCGTGCGGCGACGGCGAGCTGGACTTCCGAGCCGGTACCGATCAACACAACCCGGGGTGCGCCACCCTCGGCCTCGGCGAGCACGTACCCGCCGCGCGTGACGGCATCAGGATTGGTGCCCGCAAGCACCGGCACGTTTTGCCTGGTCAGCGCCAGCCCGGTTGGGGCGTCGGTGGTCGTCAGTGCGGCGCGCCAGGCGCCAGACGTCTCGTTCGCGTCGGCGGGACGCACGACGTTGAGCCCGGGAATGGCGCGCAGCGCGGCGAGCTGCTCCACCGGCTGGTGCGTGGGCCCGTCCTCGCCGAGCCCGATGGAGTCGTGCGTCCAGATGTGCACCACTGGCTGCCGCATCAGCGCGGCGAGCCGCACTGCGGGGCGCAGGTAGTCGGAGAAGATCAGGAACGTCGCGCAGTACGGCCGGGTCAGCCCGTGCAGCGCGATGCCGTTGCTGATCGCGGCCATGGCGTGTTCACGCACACCGAAGTGCAGGTTGCGGCCGTACGGGTGCGTGGCGAACATCTTCGTGCTCGCCGACGCCGGACCGAACGAGTCCACGCCAGTAATCAGCGTGTTGTTGCTGCCCGCCAGGTCGGCCGATCCGCCCCACAGCTCGGGCAGCAGCTCGGCGACGGCGTTCAGACACGCACCGGATGCCTTGCGGGTGGCGATCGCGGTGCCCTCTTCCCAGGAGGGCAGTTTCCGCTCCCAGCCGTCCGGAAGCTCTCGTCGCTGCAGCCGGGCAAGCAGCTCCGCGCTGTGCGGGTTGGCCGCCGACCAGCGGTCGAATGATTCCTGCCAGCGTGCTCGCTCCCGCGCGCCACGCTCGCGCGCCTGCCGGACGTGGGCCAGCACCGCGTCTTCGACAACGAATTCCCGCTCCGGGTCGAAGCCAAGTAGCTCCTTGACCCTGGCGACTTCCTCGTCACCGAGAGCGGCACCGTGGACAGCACCGGTGTTGGCCAGTGTCGGCGCGGGGTGGCCGATCACGGTACGCAGCGCGATGAACGAGGGCCGCTCGGTCTCCGCCTTCGCGGCCTCGATCGCGGCGAGCAGTCCCGCGACGTTCTCACCGCCGGCCACCCGCTGCACGTGCCAGCCGTAGGCCTCGTAGCGAGCGGCGACGTCCTCGCTGAGCGCGATCGCGGTGTCGTCCTCGATGGAGATCTGGTTGTCGTCGTAGATCACCACGAGGTTGCCGAGCTGCTGGTGCCCTGCCAGCGACGACGCCTCCGCCGTGACGCCTTCCTCGATATCGCCGTCGGAGGCGAGCACGTAGACGTGGTGGTCGAACGGGCTGGTACCCGCAGGCGCGTCCGGGTCGAGCAGGCCCCTGCTTCGACGGGCGGCCATCGCCATGCCGACCGCCGACGCGAGCCCCTGCCCGAGCGGCCCAGTGGTGATCTCGACACCGGAGGTGTGTCCGTACTCCGGGTGGCCGGGGGTCCGCGAGCCCCAGCGGCGCAGCTGTCTGAGGTCATCGAGTTCGAGCCCGTAACCGGCGAGGAACAACTGGATGTAGAGCGTCAGGCTGGTGTGTCCGCAAGAGAGCACGAACCGGTCGCGGCCCAGCCACGCCGGGTCGGCGGGGTCGTGCCGCATCACCCGCTGAAACAGCGCGTACGCCGTGGGCGCCAGGCTCATCGCGGTCCCGGGGTGGCCGCTGCCGCAGTGCTGCACGGCGTCGGCGGCCAGCACGCGGGCGGTGTCGACGGCGCGGGTATCGAGGTCGGTCCACTCGTCGGGGAACCGGGGGCTGGTCAGATCGGATGTCACGCGATCTCCTTCGCTGCGGGGACGGGGGAGTGGCGGGGAGCGACGGCACCAAGAGCACCGAGGGCACTCCGGCCGCTTGCGGTCAGGGTCGCGGCGACCCGCTGCCCGATCCGGCCGGGCCGCGCGGCCCGCACGTGTCCGGAGCGCACCAACGCGTGCACGACCCACTGGTTGCAGCACGGCACACCGTCGACGTAGAGGTCGGGTTCGCAGCTGCAGGTGATCTCGGCGCGGCCGGAGGCGACGGCGCGCAGGATGGCTAGCTGTCCGGGATGCAGCGTCTCGTTGTCGACGGTCATGGTGCGGCCCTCCACGGGCGTTACGTCTGAGCTTGTCGCGACTTCCTCATATCAACAGAAAGTGTTAAATTAACATACACATAACACGCTAGCTTGTGAAGAGACTTGGTGAAGGGTGGCCGCATGAGGACTGCTCGCAGGTCCGAATCGTTGGACGCGAGGACTGCTCGCAGGTCCGAATCGTTGGACCCGAGGACCCGGCAGGCATGGCTCGGTGTCGACCTCGGAACCCAGAGCGTGCGCGCGGTGCTGGTCGACGCGGATGGCGCGGTGCTCGGCTCCGCCGCTGAGCGGCTGACCAGTACTCGCTGGCCTGACGGCAGGCACGAGCAGGATCCGGAGCACTGGTGGCAGGCCGTCGCCGCCACCACCCGCCACGCGCTCGCCGCGGCGGGAGACGTCGAGGTCGCGGCGCTCGCCTGCTGCGCGACGTCCGGCACGATCGCCCTGGTGCGCGAGACCCCGGACGACCCGGCGCAGCCCGTCACACCCGGGCTGATGTACGACGACGGTCGCGCCGTCGAGCAGGCTCGCCGGGTGGCCGACGACCCCGCTCCCGCGTGGCGCGCCGCTGGTCTCACTCCGCAACGCTCGTGGGCGTTGCCCAAGGCGTTGTGGTTGCTCCGTGGCGGTGACCCCGGCCCTGGCGTGCGGTTGGCGCACCAGGCCGACGTCGTCACGTCGCGGCTGATCGGTAGGCCTGCGCCCACCGACACCAGCCACGCGCTCAAGTCTGGCGCCGACCTCGTCGAAGGCGGCTGGCCCACCGCTGACCTGGCCCGACTTGGCCTCGACCCTCGGTTGCTGCCGCCGCTGGTGCGGCCGGGCACGGTGCTGGGCGAGGTGTCGCCTGCCGCGGCGGAGCAGACTGGCCTGGCGGTCGGTGTGCCGGTGGTCGCGGGCATGACCGACGGCTGCGCCGCGCAGATCGCCTCCGGCGTGCTGCGTCCTGGGCAGTGGAGCTTCGTGGTGGGCACGACGACCGTGCTCAAAGGTGTCTCCGACACGCTGCTGGCTGATCCGTCCGGTGCGCTCTACTCGCACCGTGCCCCGGACGGTCGCTGGTGGCCCGGCGGGGCATCGAGCGCGGGCGCTGGCGTGCTGAGCCAGGAGTTCGACGGCGCCGACTTCGCCGCGCTGGAACGCCATGCCGCCAACCGTGAGCCCGCCGCGTCGGTGACGTACCCGCTGGCGGGCGTCGGCGAGCGGTTCCCGTTCCTCCGGTCCGACGCGACCGGCGTGAGCTGGGGTAACGACCGTGACCCGACGGATCGGTTCGCTGCCGTGCTGCAGGGTGTCGCGTTCGTGGAACGCCTCTGTCTCGATCACCTGCGTGGTCTCGGCGCGACCGTCGACGGCCCGGTCACCATTAGCGGCGGCGCCACCCGCAGCCCGTACTGGACCCAGCTCCAGGCGGACATCCTCGGCAGGCCGGTGGCAGTGCCACAGGTGGCCGAGGGCGCGGTGGGCATGGCGGTGCTCGCCGCCGCTGGCACGGGTGGCGATCCGGGTGAGCAGTTGACAGCGATGGCCGAACGGATGCTCGGCCCGGTGCGAGTCGTCGAGCCCCGGCCAGGGGCGCACGAACGCTTCGACGCCGCCTACGCCGATCTGGTGCGCGGGCTGGCCGAGCTGGGGTGGATCGACGCCGCGTTGGCGGGCACGGCCCTGGCGGGGGCGGCATGAGGACTGCTCGCAGGTCCGAATCATCGGACTCGAGGACTGCTCGCAGGTCCGAATCATCGGACTCGAGGACTGCTCGCAGGTCCGAATCATGGGAGGCGAGGACGCTTTATCTCCTCCGCCATGGTGAGACGCCGTTCCACGATGGAAACCGCTATTGCGGCCGTACTGACGTCGGCCTCACCGAAGCGGGCGAGGCGCAGGCGGATCAGCTCGCGGCGTGGGCGGGTCAGGCAGGACTCGACGCCGTCTACAGCTCTCCGCTGGTCAGAGCCGCGCGCACGGCTGAGCCCGCCGCCCGTGCGGCCGGCCTTCCCGTACATGTCGACGACCGGTTGATCGAACTCGACTTCGGTGAGGCGGAAGGGCTGACCTCGCGGGAGATGGCGCGTCGCTGGCCAGAGCTCCGCGCGGCGTTCGAGCATGACCCGGTGGCCAACCCGCTGCCCGGCGGCGAAGATCCCCGCGTGGCCATCGCGCGCGGCACCGCGGCGGTGTCCGATATCGCCGCACGACATCCCGGCGGCGTCGTGCTGGCGGTCTGCCATAGCACGGTGTTGCGGCTGGTCACCTGCGCGCTCACCGGCATCGACCCGGCGGACTACCGCCGCGAGTTTCCCGTGGTGCACAACGTCTCTGGGGCTGTGCTGGCACAAGACGACACCCACGGGGCATGGCGGCTGGTGGCGTTCAACCCCGCGCTGGGGCCGGGGAAGCACAGCGCGTCGAGATCTTAACAAGATTCTTTGTTAACAACACTTGACTTCGTGTGAACATCACGGCAAGGTGTGTGTCACAACACACCATCGAGTGTGATCCCGACCTTGGGATAACACGACTGGCTGACGTCCGGCCAGATCGGAATAGCAAGAGCGCGTGCGCTAGCCGCCCGAAGCAGCGCCCGAAGCAACGGAGGTTCGTTGAGCGCCATGGACGACAACCACTTCATCACCAGCACCGCCGGTCGCGGCCTCAGTCGCCGTCGCCTGCTCCGCATCGCGGGTACAGCGACCGCCGCGGCGGCGTCCGTGCCATTGCTGCAGGCCTGCGGCTTCGGGGGACAGGCAGGCACATCGGGTGACTCGGCGGCCAACGCCGTCACCGGATCGTTCGACTGGAAGAAGCACAAGGGCAAGACCGTGCGGTTGCTGATGAACAAGCATCCGTACACCGACGCGCTCAAGGCGCACCGCAAGGAATTCGAGGAGAAGACCGGCATCACGCTGGCGATCGACGAGTTCCCCGAGTCGAACTACTTCGACAAGCTCACCCTGGAGCTGCGCTCGCGGCAGGGCAACTACGACGCGTTCATGCTCGGCGCGTACATGGTGTGGCAGTACGGCCCGCCCGGCTACCTCGAGGACCTCCAGCCCTGGATCGACAACACCTCGGCAACCGCGGCCGAGTTCGAGCCGGACGACTTCTTCCCCAACCTGCTCACCGCGGGCCAGTGGAACTTCGAGAACGGCGCCCCGCTCGGCGGTGACCAGCAGTGGATGCTGCCGTGGGGCTTCGAGACCAACACCGTCTGCTACCGCAAGGACGTCTTCGACAAGCTGGGCCTGCGGCCCGCCGAGACGTTCGACGAACTGATCGAGACCGCGGACGCGATCACGAAGAAGGCGTCGTCGGCCGGATTCGGCGATATGTATGGCATCGCGGTGCGCGGCTCCAAGGAATGGGCCACCATCCACCCCGGCTTCATGACGATGTACGCCCGCATGGGCTTGACCGACTTCGAACTCGCCGACGGCAAGCTCATCCCCATGATGAACTCCCCGGAAGCGGTGGAGTTCACCGACAAGTGGGCGAAGATGGTCGCCGACTCCGGCCCGGCCGGCTGGACGTCTTACACCTGGTACCAGGCATCCAGCGACCTTGGCGCTGGCAATGCCGCGATGCTGTTCGACGCCGATATCGCCGCGTACTTCCAGAACGAGGACACTCCGGCGGCGGGCAAGCTCGCCTGGCACCCGGGTCCGAAGGGCCCCGACGGCTCACTGGACACCAACATGTGGATCTGGTCGCTCGGCATGAACGCCGCGTCCGAAAACAAGGAAGCCGCCTGGTGGTTCCTGCAGTGGGCCACATCGAAGGAGCACCTGCAGTACGCGGCGACCAAGAAGCAGCACATCGACGCGGTGCGCACGTCGGTGGCGGGTTCGCCCGAATACAAGGATCGGCTGTCGAAGGCGACCAACTTCGTCGAGACCTTCGAGGAGGTCATGCCGCAGACCGCTATCCAGTTCACGCCGCAGACCAACTTCTTCGACGCGACAACGTCCTGGGCCGCCGCGCTGCAGCAGATCTACAACGGCTCCGACGCATCGGGGACGCTCGACAAGCTCGCCAATGACCTGGAGGGGAGGGTCAACGGCTGATGTCCGACGATCCGCTCGCGGGATCGCGCGGTGGTACCGCCACCGCTGAAACCCCGCCGCCGGACGGCGCAGGTCGCGATAACCAGCCAGCGCCGCTGGCCGGCGCGCCAAGGGTGTCGCGGCGGCGCAAGGCGTTGCGCCCGTACCTGCTGTCGGTGCCCGCCGTGCTGCTGTGCGCGGGCATCCTGTACCCGTTCTTCCTCGGCGTCTCGTACACGTTCTTCGACTTCTCGGCGGCCAACCCCGCCCCGGACGCCGTCGGCTTCGACAACTTCACCACGATCCTCGGCAGCGATGCGTTCTGGACGTCGGTCCGGGTCACGCTGACCTTCGCGCTGAGCGCCACGGTGCTGGAGACCGTGCTTGGTGTCGGGGTGGCGCTGCTGCTGAACCGCAGCAGCCTCGTCGGCAAGCTGTTCGAACGCGTGCTCATCGTGCCGCTGATGGTGGCGCCGATTCTCGCGGCGATCATGTGGAAGCTGTTGCTGCTGCCCGAGGTCGGTTGGGTCCGTCCGATCGCGCAGTTCTTCGGCGTCAACGACTACAACGGCACGGACTCGCCGGTGATGGCGATGGTGTGGGCAGTGATCGTCGACGCCTGGATCTTCACCCCGTTCGTCGCGATCATCGCGCTCGCCGGGCTGCGGTCGCTGCCGAAGTCGCCATTCGAGGCGTCCGCTGTCGACGGCGCTGGCTGGTGGCTGACGTTCCGCAAGCTGACGCTTCCGATGCTGTGGCCGTACCTGCTGGTCGCGGTGATCTTCCGGCTGATGGACAACCTGAAGATGTTCGACGTCATCTTCGGCCTCACCTCAGGTGGGCCGGGTGACGCCACGACGACGTTGCAGATCAGCGCCTACCTGGAAGCGATCAGCTACGCCCGCTACAGCAGGGGACTGACCTACATGTTCTTGCTGTGGCTGCTGGTGTTCGTCATCTCCATGATCCTCGTCAAGTACCTGCGCCGGATCCAAGACCGGGCAGCGGGAGTGTGAGCGCGATGGCAACAACGACCGAGCCGACCCAGGCGCAACCGGCCGCCGCACCGGCACCAACGAAACCACCGCCGACCGCTGCGCGCAGGGCAGACCAGCGTGCGGCACAGCGTGGCTCCGCGGCAGGTCTGCTCGCGAATCTGGCGCTGGTGCTGTACTTCGCGTTCTCGCTGCTACCGGTGCTGTTCATCGTGGCGCTGAGCCTGAAGACCAACGCCGAGCAGACCACTACCTACCTGTGGTTCACGCCGACGCTGGAGAACTACCAGACCGTGCTCGGGCTTGGCGACTCCGGCTCGTCGTACGTGCGGTTCTTCCTCGCCAGCCTCGCGACGTCCACCGGAGCGGTGCTGGTCTCGCTGGCGATCGGCATCCCTGCCGCCTATGCGGCGGCCCGGTACCGGTTCAAGGGCAGCGAGGACCTGATGTTCACGCTGCTGAGCTTCCGGTTCGCGCCGGAACTCGTCGTGATCATCCCGCTCGGCGTGATCTACCAGCAGATCGGCCTCTACGACACGATCTTCGGGATGGTCTGGGTGCTGCAGCTGGTGACCATGCCGCTGGTGGTGTGGATCCTGCGCTCGTTCTTCCAGGACCTGCCAGCCGAGCTGGAGGAAGCGGCGTTGCTGGACGGCTACACCCGCAGGCAGGCGTTCTTCAAGATCGTGCTGCCGCTGGTGCGGCCGGGCATCGCGGCGGTGTGCCTGCTGGCGTTCATCTTCGCCTGGAACAACTTCATCTTCCCGTTCACGCTCACCTCGGGTGACGCGCAGACGGTGACGGTGAGTTCGCTGGCCTTCCTCGGCGGCAACCAGGTGCGGTTCAACCTCGTCGCGGCCGGTGCGGTGATGGCGGTGCTGCCACCGCTGGTGCTCGCGCTGTGCATCCAGCGCTATCTGGTCCGCGGCCTGTCGTTCGGGGCGGTGAAAGGCTGATGGCAACGATCGACGTGCGCTCGGTGCGCAAGACGTTCGGCAAGCTCGTCGCGCTGGACGACGTCTCGTTCAGCGTCAACGACGGCGAGTTCTTCTGTCTGCTCGGCCCGTCAGGTGCTGGCAAGACCACCACACTCAAGAGCATCGCGGGGCTGGTGCAGCCGGACTCCGGCGAGGTGTGGCTCGGCGGGCAGAACGCGGGCGAGATCGAGCCGAACCACCGCAACCTGGCGATGTGCTTCGAGAGCTACGCGCTCTACCCGCAGCACAACGTCTTCGACAACATGGCATCGCCGCTGCGCTCCCCGGTGCTGCGGCTGCCGGACGGCGAGGTGCGGGAGCGGGTGGGCCGTACCGCCGAGATGCTCGGTGTGGCGCACCTGCTCGACAGGGGCGTCGACCAGCTCTCCAACGGCCAGCGGCAGCGGGTCGCACTCGGCCGCGTGCTGGTGCGACCGGCCAACGCCTACCTGCTTGATGAGCCGCTGTCGCATTTGGACGCCAAGCTGCGCACCTCGATGCGGGCGGAGCTGAAGCGCATCGCCCACGGCGAGCTGAACACCACCACCGTCTATGTCACCCACGACTACGTGGAAGCGCTCTCGCTCGCCGACCGCATCGGGGTGATCAAGGACGGCCAAATCCTGCAGGTCGGCACGCCGGAGCAGGTATGGAACGCGCCGGAGACCGCGTTCGTGGCGCAGGCGTTCGGCAAGCCCCGCATCAGCTTCGTATCCGGCGGGCTGGTCGACGACAACGGCACCCTGCGGTTCCTCAGCTCGGACGGTGCCATCGCGGTGCCGGTGCCCGATGTCGATGCGGCCGCGGGTGAGCAGGTGCGGATCGGCATCCGCCCGCGCGACCTTTCGCTGCATACGGGCGCCGGAGACCAGCCAGCGGGCCACGAACGGCTGGACGGCGTCGTCTACGTGCTGGAACACCTTGGCCGGCAGACCGAGGTCACGGTGCGGGTCGGGGAGTCGCTGGTCTCGGTGGTGGCGCCGCGCAGTGACGTCGGAGGTCTCACCGTGGACGACAAGGTGAGCCTGCTGCTCGACCCTGCCACAGTGCACGTGTTCGGCGACAGCGACAGCGATGATGGAAGGCGACTCTCCCGATGACCGAGGAAGCCAAGACTCGCACGCCCGAGGACCGCCAGAAGCAGATCTCGGACGTGGTCACCGACAGGGGCAGCATCTCAGCACAGGAGCTGGCCACCATGTTCGGTGTCAGCGTGATGACCGTGCACCGGGACCTGGACGAGCTGGAACGTCAGGGCATGGTCCGCAAGTACCGGGGCGGCGTCACCGCGCAACCCTCAGGGGTCTTCGAATCCAATGTGACCTATCGCAAGAAGGCGATGCGGGCGCAGAAGGAAGCCATCGCGAAGGTCGCGGCGTCCTATGTGGAGCCCGGCATGTCCATCATGCTGGATGACGCGACCACGACGGCGTCCATGATCCCGCTGCTCGCGGAGATCACCCCGTTGCGGGTGGCGACCAACTACCTGGACGCCATGCGCAAGCTCAGCGAATACCGGGGAATCTCGCTCACCGCGCTCGGCGGCGACTACGACCCGCTGCACGACTCCTTCCTCGGGGTCACCTGCCTGGAATGCATCGACTCGATCCGGGTGGACGCGGCGTTCGTGTCCACCTCGGCGCTGTCGGGGCGTTACGCCTTCCACCAGGAGGACCGCATCGTCGCGGTGAAACGCAAGATGCTGGAGGTCGCGGAGAAGCGCTACCTGCTGATGGACCACACCAAGCTCGGCAAAGTCGCGCTGCACCGGCTGGTGCCGCTCGCGGAGTTCGACCTGGTCATCGTCGACTCCGGTGCGCAGGAGAGCGCGCTGGCCGAGCTGAAGCGCTACAACGTGCCCTACGAGGTCGCGTCATGACCGCGACGCCACGAGCGACCGGCGTCATCCTTGACATGGACGGCGTGATCGTCGACAGCGAACACCTCTGGGAGCGCAGTTGGCGCGCCTGCTGCGCTCGCAGAGGCGTGCGCTGGGAGTCCAGTGACACCGCGACGGTGCAGGGGATGAGCTCCCCGGAATGGGCCGCCTTCGTGGCGGCCAAGCTGGGCGATCCCGGCCTCGCCGACGAGGTGCGCAGCGAGTGCGTTGATCTCATGGTCGCCGCCATCAGCGCGGGTGACGCGCCGCTGCTCGACGGCGCGGCCGACCTCATTCGCAAGGCCAGCGAGCGGGTGCCGCTCGCGCTGGCGTCCTCGGCGGCGCGCCGGGTGATCGACGCCGTGCTCGACGCGCATGACCTGACCGGCCACTTCGCCGCCACCGTCTCCAGCGAGGAGGTCAGCAGGGGCAAGCCGAGCCCGGACGTCTATCTGGCCGCGGCCCGGCGCATCGACGTCGAGCCAGCCGACGCCGTCGCCGTCGAGGACTCCGGAAACGGCATCCGCGCCGCCCACGCGGCTGGGCTGACCGTCATCGCCATCCCGAACCCGCAGTATCCCCCGAAACCCGACGCGCTCGCGCACGCCGACGTCGTCGCCGCCGGCCACCGCGACGCGCTCGATGCCTTGCTCGCCCGTCTGTCGTAAAGGACGTTCCCATGACTCGGCTGTACAACGACCCGGCCCGGTTCCGCGACGACATGGTCGACGGATTCGTGGCCGCCTATGACCGCTACGTGCGCCGCGTGCCCGGCGCGTCCGGGGTACTCCGTGCGGCAGGCCCGGTGCCGGGCAAGGTCAGCGTGATCGTCGGTGGCGGATCGGGGCACTACCCGGCGTTCTGCGGCCTGGTCGGCCCCGGCTTCGCCGATGGTGCGGTGATCGGGGACATCTTCACCTCCCCATCGGCCGAACAGGCCTACCTTGTCGGCAAGGCACTCGACGGCGGTGCCGGGGTGCTGTTCAGCTACGGCAACTACAACGGCGACGTCATGAACTTCGGGCTCGCGCAGTCCCGGCTGCGTGGCGAAGGTATCGACTGCCGGACCGTGGTGGTCACCGACGACATCGCCTCCGCGAGCGCCGACATCGTGGAGCAGCGACGCGGCATCGCAGGCGATTTCTGCGTGTTCAAGGCGGCGGGCGCTGCCGCCGACCGGGGTGAGCCGATCGCGGAGGTGGAGCGGATCGCGCGCAAAGCCAACGACCGCACCCGCACGCTCGGCGCCGCGTTCGCGGGCTGCACGTTCCCCGGCCGCAGCGAGCCCCTGTTCACCGTGGACCCGGCGGAGATGGAACTAGGGCTTGGCATCCACGGCGAGCCCGGCGTGGCCACCACGGAACGGCTCACCGCGACCGAGCTGGCCGAACTGCTGGTCGAGCGGCTGCTCGTCGAACGCCCTGCCGACGCCGACGGGCGCGCTGGGGTGATCCTGAACGGCCTCGGCTCGACCAAGTACGAGGAGCTGTTCGTGGTCTGGAAGGCGGTCGCCGACCGGCTGGCCGCCGCCGGGATCGAGGTGACCTCGCCCGAGGTCGGCGAGTTGGTGACCAGTCTGGACATGGCCGGGTGTTCGTTGACGCTGCACTGGCTCGACGACGAGCTGGCGGAACTGTGGGACGCACCCGCAGACACCCCCGCGTTCCGCAGGGGCGATGTCTCCGGGATGGCACCCCGAGGGGTGGCGCCATCTCGCGAGGCGACCGGGGTCGTGAGTGCTGATCAGAGTTCTAACCCTGACCAGCACTCACGACCCGTCGCGGCCAGTGCCGCGTCGCAGCGACTCGCGCGAACCGTGCGGTCCTGCCTGGACGCGATGCTGGCCACCGTCACCGAGCACGAGCGCTACCTCGGCGATATCGACGCTGTGGCTGGGGATGGTGATCACGGCAGGGGGATGCTGCGCGGGCTGCGCGCGGCCTGCCGAGCTGCCCACGACAGCGACCGGGCTGGCGCGGGCGGCGCGCTGCGCGCGGCAGGGGACGCGCTGGCCGACAACGGCGGCGGGTCGTCCGGGGTGCTGTGGGGCGCGATGCTGCGCGCCGTGGGTGACGGCATCGGCGACACCGACGTCCCTCTGCCGCAAGCGGTGGCCGCCGCGCTGCGCGCAGGCGCGGACACCATCGCGGAGCTGGGCGGCGCGAAGGTCGGCGACAAGACCTTGTTGGACGCGCTGGTGCCGTTCGTCGAGGGCCTGGAGCGTGACGTCGCGGCGGGTACCGGGCTCGCGGACGCCTGGCGGCGCGCCGCGGCGGAGGCGACGGCGTCCGCGGAGAACACCAGCCAGTTGCGGCCGAACATCGGCAGGGCCCGGCCGCTCGCGGAGAAAAGCATCGGCACACCTGACCCCGGCGCGGTCTCGCTCGCGTTGTGCGCGACCGCCGTCGGCGTGGTGCTGACCGAGGACTGTGGAGGTGAGCAGTGACGACGAAGCGGTGGCGCATCGGCGTCGGATCGGACGACGCGGGCTACGAATACAAGGCGGCGCTGCTGGCCGACCTCGCCGATGACCCCAGGGTCGAGCTGGTCGAGGACTTCGGCGTCGACGCTCAGGAAAGCACGGCCTACCCGGAGATCGGGCTCGCCGTGGCGGAGGCGGTCGCGAACGACAGCCTCGACCGGGCGGTGCTGATCTGCGGCACCGGCATCGGCATGGCCATCTCGGCCAACAAGGTGTCCGGAGTGCGGGCCACCACCGTCCACGACAGCTACTCGTGTGAACGCTCGGTGCTGTCCAACGACTGCCAGATCATCGCGCTCGGTCAACGCGTCGTCGGCATCGAGCTGGCGCGCAGGCTGGTGCGCGAATGGCTGGACTACGAGTTCGACCCGGAGTCGCCTTCCAACGCCAAGGTCTGCGTGATCAGCGACTACGAGCAGAGGACGGGCGCATGAGTGACTTGGCGTTGGACAGTATCCGCAAGACCTACCGCACCAAGGGGCGTCCCGAGGTGGAGGCGGTGCGCGGCTTCGACCTCGACGTCGGCAGCGGTGAACTGGTCGGCCTGCTCGGACCGTCCGGCTGCGGCAAGTCGACCACGTTGCGCATGATCGCGGGGTTGGAGGACGTCACCAGTGGCGACATCCGGGTCGGCGGCGCATCGATGGTCGGGCTGCCGCCGCAACGGCGGAACATCGGTGTCGCGTTCGAGAACTACGCGCTGTACCCGCCGTTGACGGTCGCGGAGAACATCGCGTTCGGGCTGCGAGCACGTGGCAAGGCCAACCGCAAGGAGCGCGTCGCCGACGTCGCGCGCCGGATCGGGCTCGGCGACATCCTGGACGCGCGCCCTGTCGGGCTGTCGTCCGGGCAGAAGCAGCGGGTGTCGCTGGCGCGCGCGATCGTGCGGCAGCCGGACGTGCTACTGCTGGACGAGCCACTGTCGCATTTGGACGCCGCGCAGCGCGACACCACCCGCCGCGAACTCCGGCACCTGCAACAGGAACTCGGCTACACCACGATCCTCGTCACCCACGACCAGGAGGAGGCGCTGAGCCTCGCCGATCGCGTCGTGGTCATGCACGACGGCGTGGTGCAGCAGGTCGGCACTCCGGACGAGATCTACGACGACCCCGCCAACCTGTTCGTCGCGACGTTCGTTGGTGAGCCGCCGATGAACACCGTCGAGGGCACGCTCGTCGATGGCCGCGTCCGACTCTCCGGCGACGTCGAGGTGCCCGTCACGGCGGGGACTGGCGGCTCCGTCGTACTCGGCGTGCGGCCGGAGGACGTCGCGCTTACCGAGCCCGAGAACGCCGACGTCACCGGCACCGTGCTGGTGTACGAGGAGCTGCTCGAGTACGGCTTGGCCAGCGTGGAGCTGCCCGGCGTCACCGAGCGCATCGTGGCGCAGACCGCGCCGGGACTGGACCTGGCGCCAGGCCAGCCGGTCTCGCTCGCGTTGCAGCGGGACCGTACCTATCTGTTCGACACCGATTCCGGGGAGCGGCTGCGATGACTCACATCCTTGCCTCGGGTGACGACTTCGTGCTCACCCGGCTGTTCACTACCGCACTGCACGACGAACTCGGCGACGACCATCCGGTGCGGGAGCTGCCGCTGCCGTGGCCCGGCGTGCCGTTCGGGCAGGTCGCCGAAGTCGACGAGGCCTGCGGCGACGAGGACAGCGTCATCAAGGCGCTGTCCGGTGCCGAGGTCGCGGTGACCCACCTGGCACCGTTCACCGAGAAGGTGTTCGCCAACGCGCCGGACCTGCGGTTGGTCGTCGTGTCGCGTGGCGGGCCGGTCAACGTCAACATCGACGCGGCGACCGAACACGGGGTCGCGGTCTGTTACGCGCCAGGCCGCAACGCCAACGCGGTCGCCGAGTTCACCATCGGGCTGCTGATCAGCACCTGCCGCAGCCTGGTCGCGGGCCACGCCGACCTCGCGCGCGGCGAATGGGGCGGGCACTACTACGAGTACCGCAGCGCCGGGTTCGAACTGGACGGCTCGACCGTCGGGCTGGTCGGCTACGGCGCGATCGGACGGCGGGTGGCGCGGCTGCTGACCGCGTTCGGCGCGCGAGTGCTGGTCTATGACCCGTACATCGACGACGTCGAGCCTGGCGTGACACGCGTTCCCGAGTTGGCCACGCTGCTGCGGCAGTCGCGGGTGGTGAGCCTGCACCAGCGGGTCACGCCCGAGACGCGCGGCATGATCGGAGCGGAACAACTCAGGCAGATGCAGCCAGGGGCGGCGCTGATCAACACCGCGCGCGGGGCCGTGCTCGACTACGACGCGCTGTGCGACGCCCTGGACGACGGCCACCTCGCCGCGGCTGGCCTCGACGTCTACGCCACCGAGCCACTGCCGGCGGACTCGCGGTTGCTGCGCACGCCGAACCTGGTGCTCGCCCCGCACATCGCGGGCTGCAGCAAAGAAGTCGCCGAGCGGGCCGCTCGCATCTGCGCCGCCGAGGTCGGCCGCTGGGTGCGTGGCGAACCGCTGGCGAACTGCGCCAACCCGGCCGTGTTCCGGGAGGCGTGATGTATCTCGGCATCGACATCGGCACCACCGTCACCAAGGCCGCCGTCTTCGACGCCACCGGTGCGCTGCGTGCGGTGCAGCGGCAGCAGACCGGCATGAGCAACCCGGCGGAAGGCTGGTTCGAGCAAGACCCTGACGAGATCCTGCGCTCGGTTGCCGCCGTCGTCCGCGCCGCCGTCGCGGAAGCAGGGCAGCGGCCGGAGTTCATCGGGCTCACCGGGCAGGGCGACGGCGTGTGGCTCGGCGACGAGCACGGACATCCGGTGCGGCCCGCGATCTCCTGGATGGACGCCCGTGCGGCAGGCATCCTGCGACGTTGGCAGGACAACGACGTCGTGACGAAGACCTACCGCCACACCGGCAGCGCCATGTTTCCCGGTGCGCCCGCGCCGATCCTGGCGTGGCTGGCCGAGCACGAGCCGGAGTCGCTTGACCGCGCCGCCACCGCCGGATACTGCAAGGACCTGGTGATGCAGCGGCTCACCGGGATACGCGCCACCGACGTCTCCGATGCGTCGATGCCGTTCCTCGACCCACACGCCCGTGATTACGACCATGACGTGCTCGCCTGGTGCGGGCTGGCCACCCGCGCCGACCTGCTCGCGCCGATCACCGACCCGCTACCGATCGGCGCACTGACCAACACCGGGGCCGAGCTGCTCGGACTGCCGGAGGGCCTGCCGGTTACCTCCGGGCCGTTCGACGTGCCCGCCTGCGCGCTCGGCTCCGGTGTCACCACGCCCGGCGGCGGGCACCTGATCGTTGGCACCACGCTGGCCTGCCAGGTGCTGCTGGACGCGCTCGACACCACCGGTGAACCGGCGGGGTTGACCTTCGCGACAGGCACCGAGGGTCAGTGGCTGCGGGCGATGCTGGCGATGATGGGCTGCGCCGCCGTCGACTGGGTCCTCGACGTCGTCGGCGAGACCCACGACGCGCTGGACGATCTGCTCGCCGCGAGCCAACCCGGTGCGCACGGGGTGACCTGCCTGCCGTTCTTCTCACCGGCGGGGGAGCGGGCGCCGTTCGTCGAGCCCGGCGCGCGGGCCAGCTTCGACCGGATCACCGTGCAGAGCACGAAGGCCGACTTGGTGCGCGCCACCTGCGAAGCCGTCGCCTATGCCGCGCGGCACTGTTTCGACGTCGCCGGGCCCACCGGCGAGATCGCCATGTGCGGCGGCGGCACGCAGAGCGCGGGCTGGCTGCGGATCTTCGCCGACGTCCTCGGCCGCCCGATCCGGCTCGCGCCACAGCCGGAGTCCGGCGCGCGGGGCGCGGTGATCGCCGGGGCGCGGGCGCTCGGCCACGACGTCGACATCGCCGCGTGGACCGCGCCGGAAGGCGTGATCGAGCCCGATCCCACCACCGCCGCCCGCTACACCGAGGGCTACGCCGACTACCGCGCCCGCGTGGCCGCCGCCCGCACCCGATGGAAGGAGCACGCGTCATGACTGGTTCGATCGGGACCGACCTTGTGACGCTCACCCGCACCCTCGCTGAACCGGACCGCGACCTGGTGGTGCTCGCGGAGGGCAACACGTCGATGCGCACCGGCGACGGCGAGATGCTGGTCAAGGCCAGCGGCTCGACGATGGCCACCGCGACCGAGGCCGATTTCGTCGCCGTGCGCACCCAGCCGCTGCTCGACCTGGTCGCCTCCGACGAGTCTGACGACGCCCAGGTGAACCAGGTACTGCTGGATGCCCGGCTGAACGCCGACGCGCCGAAGCCCTCCATGGAGGCGCTGCTGCACGCGATGTGTCTGGAGGAAGCCGGGGCGGAGGTCGTCGCCCACACCCATCCGACGGCCGTCAACGGCATCCTGTGCTCCGATCGGGCGGCGGAGTTGGTGGCCGGGGCGCTGTTCCCGGATCAGGTCGTCGTCATGGGGCGGCACACCGTGCTGGTGCCCTACGCCGACCCCGGGCTCGCGCTGGCGCGGGCGGTGCGTACCGAACTGCACCGTCACCTGGAGCGGCACGACCGGCCGCCGAAGGTGATCTACCTCGTCAACCACGGCATCTTCGTGCTCGCCGCGAGCACCAGTGAGGCGCTGGCGGTCACCGAGATGACCGTGAAGGCCGCGCGGATCCTCGCGGGTGCGCTCGCCGTCGGCAAGCCGACCTACCTCACCGATGCGGAGGCGGAACGGATCGACACCCGGCCGGACGAACTGCACCGCAGGCGTCGGCTGGCCGCGAAGGGAGAGCGATGAACGACGCTGCCAGCCTCAACCCAGAGCAGCGCGGCGGGGCGCTACGCGAGGCCGCCACCCGCGAGTACGACGTGATCGTGATCGGCGGTGGCATCACCGGCGTCGGTACCGCACTGGATGCCGTCAGCAGGGGCCTGTCGGTGGCGCTGTTCGAGAAGGGCGACCTCGCGTCCGGGACGTCGTCTCGCTCCGGGAAGGTGTTCCACGGCGGGCTGCGCTATCTGGAGCAGCTGAACTTCTCGCTGGTGCGGGAGGCGCTGACCGAACGCGACCTCATGGTGGACCGGCTCTGTCCACACCTGGTGTCGCCGGAGAAGTTTCTGTTCCCCTTCACCCGCCGGTGGGAACGCCCGTACATCGGTTCCGGGGTGCTGCTCTACGACCTGTTGCGGCTCACCGGAACCCGCAGCGTCGCCGGACACCGTCACCTGAGCAGGCGGGGCGTGCTGCGGGAGATGCCCGCGCTCCGTGACGACGTCACCGGCGGCGTGCAGTACTACGACGTCCGGGTCGACGACGCCCGCCACACCATGACCGTCGCACGCACGGCCGCGGGGCTGGGTGCGCGGATCATCACACGGGCCCCGGTCGTCGGCGTGCTCACCGAGGCGGGTCAGGCGCGCGGCGTCCGGGTGCGCGACGCCGAGGGCGGCGACGAGGTGACCGTGCACGGCCGCACCGTCGTCAGCGCGACAGGTGTGTGGGCAGAGGACGTGCAGTCGCTGGCGGGGGAGTCGTCCATTTCGGTGACCGCCGCGAAGGGCATCCACCTCGTGGTGCCCGGCGACCGGATCGACTCGGCTACCGGCATGATCGCCAAGACGTCCGACAGCGTGTTCATCATCCGCCGCTGGTTCGACTACTGGCTGATGGGCACCACCGACACGCGCTGGGATGCCGACCGCGACGACCCCGCCGCCACCAAGGCCGACGTCGACTACCTGCTCGGCCAGGCCAACCGCTGGCTCCGCACGCCACTGTCCACTGAGGACGTCGTCGGTGTGTATGCCGGACTGCGGCCGCTGGTCACCGGCAAGGGTGACGCGACCGCCGCGCTGTCGCGTGACCACGCGGTGCTGGAAGGGCCACACGGGATGTTCTCCGTGGTGGGCGGGAAGTACACCACGTACCGGATCATGGCCCGCGACGCCATTGACGCCGCCGCGGCGCGGCTTGACCGTGCGGTGCCCGCGTCGGTGACCGAGCGACTGCCCGTTCTCGGCGCGACCGGGTACCCGGCGTTGCGCAACCAGGTGACGTCGCTGGCGGCGGAATCCGGGCTGCCGGAGCCGACGATCGAGCACCTTCTCGGCCGCTACGGCGCGCTGACCACGGAGTTGCTTGACCTGATCGCGGATCGGCCCGCACTGGGGGAGCCCGTGCCCGGTGCGCCGGGGTATCTGGGCGCTGAACTGCATTACGCCGCCGCGCACGAGGGCGCGCTGACGTTGGACGACGTGTTGGTGCGCCGGACTCGGGTGTTCATGGAGACCCCCGACAGGGGTGTCTCCGCCGCGCAGCACGCCGCGGACGTCGTCGGGGACGTCCTCGGCTGGGATGACGTGCGCCGCAAGGAGGAGGTGGAACGCTACCGCGCGGAGCGGCAGGCCGACGCCCACGCCGCCACTGCTCCGACCGATGCCGCCGCCACCGAGGCCCGCCGCGCCGCCCGCACCGTCGACTGAGCACCGTGGCCGCGCCGTGTCCCCCGCTCCCAACGTTGTGTCCTGCGCTCAGAACGTTATGTCCTGCATTCCCGATGGCATGTTCGGCATTCGTGACGCCGTGTCCTGCGCTCAGGACGTCGTGTTCGACGTTCGCGACGCGCTGTCACGCGGATGGCATGCCGTCTAAGACCTCGCGGGCTCGGTGAACTCAGGACGTGCCGGACAGGGTCACCCTCGGGCCTCGCGCATGTCCGTGATCGCCTGCACGACGTCGTCAGCGGTGACCGACGACCGTTCGGCGATAGTGCTGTGCGCGGTCAGCGGCTTCCTCTGGCGTCAACGCTTCTGCCTCGGCTTCGAGGATGCGGCGAACGTATGTCTGAAGGGATTGCCCCGCACGGGCCGCTCGCACCTTGAGAGTCGTCACCGCGTCGTCGGAGACGCCGTAGATGTGCAAGGTAGCCATGCCAGCATTGTGCTCCCAACGCACACCTTCTGCTCGCACATTTCTGCATGGCTCACCGTCCGCAGCGGCCCGATACTTCGGTAATGTGCGCCCTGCCCATGGCGAAGCTGGCGCGACAGGAGGGGACCTGGTGAAGCCGAACCACAAGCATGCGGTCGATGAGCTGTCGGTGTTGTACGAACGGAACGAGTACATCACGCGGATCGGGTACTCCGCGTTCGTCCTCTTCGGACTGGCGCTGGTCGTCGGCGCCATCACGGCGCTGTTCAGCGACTCGTCGGGTGCCGCGACGCCGCTGTTCTACGGCGCGCTGTTTTTAGCGATCGCGTGGCTCGCGGTCAAGGCGATCACGGTCCAGATTAACCGCGCGACCAGCGCGATCGTCCGCACCCTGGGGCGCACGACGGAGCCCACACCGGACAACGCCGACACCTGACGCCCACGGCGTCAAAGGGCGCCAACCCACGCGCCGCCGCTATGCGGCACCCGCCTTACGCCGATCCCGCACGCGCCGAAACGACAACACCCGGTCCTCGATCGGACCGTAGCGCAGTGTGAGCGTGTCGCGCAGGTGGTTCATCCGTAGCTTCCACGGCGCAATCGTGCCCTGCTTGGGGAGTTTGTCCAGCGAGCGCAGGATGTAGCCCGCCGCCAGGTCGACGAACGGCGCCTCGCCGACGCCGGACTCCCGTTCGGGGACGCAGCGGTCGTAGCCGTTGGCCTCCATATGCGCCAGCAAGCGGCAGACATATTCGCACGCGAGGTCCGCCTTGAGCGTCCACGAGGCGTTGGTGTAGCCCATCACGTAGGCGAAGTTCGGCACGTCGGACAGCATCACGCCCTTGTACGCCAGGGTGTCCGGCAAGTGAACCGGCTCGCCGTCCACGACGAGCTCGATCCCGCCGAATGGCAGCAGGTTCAGTCCGGTCGCCGTGATGATGATGTCCGCGGCCAGTTCCTCGCCAGAGGACAGCCGGACGCCGTGCTCGGTGAAGGTGTCGATGGTGTCGGTGACAATCGACGCGCTGCCCTTGCTGAGCGCCTTGAACAGGTCGCCGTCAGGCACCAGGCAGAGCCGCTGCTCCCACGGGTTGTAGCGCGGGTTGAAGTGGGTGTCGATGTCGTAGCCGGACGGCAGTTGCATCCGCAGCATCTTGCGCAACAACGAGCGCACCAGCTTCGGACGTCGGCGGCTGAGCTGGTAGATGCCGACCTGCAGCAGCACGTTCTTCCAGCGAGTGAGCCGGTAGGCCGCCATATCGGGCAGTAGTCGTCGCAGACCGTTGGCGATCGCGTCGGTGCCGGGGATGGTGATGATGTAGGTGGGCGAACGCTGCAACATCGTCACGTGCGCGGCATCCTCGGCCATCGCGGGCACCAGCGTGACGGCGGTGGCGCCGCTGCCGATCACGACGACCCGCTTGCCCGCGTAGTCGAGATGGTCTGGCCAGTGCTGCGGGTGCACGAGTTGGCCGGTGAACCGCTCGCTGCCGGGGAACTCGGGAGAGTAGCCCTGGTCATAGCGGTAGTAGCCGCTGCAGGTAAAGAGGAACCCACAGCTGAACTGGACGAGCTCGCCGGTGTCGGTGCGCTCGGCGGTGACCAGCCAGCGTGCGTCGGCGCTCGACCATTCCGCTCGCACCACGCGGTGCTGGTAACGGATATGCTTGTCGACGCCGTACTCGCGGGCGGTGTTGGCGACGTAGCGCAGGATCGACGGGCCATCAGCGATCGCCTCGCGCTCGGGCCATGGTTTGAACCGGTAGCCGAGCGTGAACATGTCGGAGTCGGACCGGATGCCGGGGTAGCGGAACAGATCCCAGGTGCCGCCCAGCGACTCGCGTGCCTCCAGGATGGTGAACGTCTTGTGCGGCAGCGTTCGCTTCAGGTGGCACGCGGCGCCGACGCCGGACAGTCCCGCTCCGACGATGAGGACCTCAACGTGCTCGACGCGCTCGGCGGTGGGTGCTGGTGCCTGCTCGGACTGCGTCATGCTCGTGCCTCCGGCGTGTGCCTGACTGGCTCCGTTGCGCACCACGTTAGACGCTTGTGTAGATGGTGTCATCCTGCCGGGGTTGGGCGGATGCCGTCATGGACGTCGCCGCAACGCCGAGCGAGGTAACGAAGCCCGTCACGACACTCAGCACGTGACGTCGACGCTCACGCCCGAGTGAAATGACAGGTGCACGTGGTCGTAGTGGTTGGCGGTGGCGCTGCCACGGTCGGACATCATCGACCAGCCGCCACCGTCGTTGTAGCGCTGCCGCCAGATCACGTATTTGACGCCGAACCGTGCCTGGTTGTTCAACACGTAGCTGGCCAGCGCGTCGCCGGTCGGCGTCGAGACCATGAAGTCGAGCGCGAGCCCTTCGGGGTGATCGCTGGCACCGGACCGCGCCGCATTGCCGATCACCGAACTGACGTCGAACCGGCCGAGCAGGTGGTTGCCGACCTGCGCCACATGAGGCTGGGTGCCGTCCAACGTGGTTGAGCAGGACGTTGGGGGTGGCGGAGGAGGCGTCGTCGGCGAGTGTGTGCGCTGGGTCGGCTTCGGGCTCTTGCTCGTCGGCCGCGGCTTCGGTTTGCTGGGTCGGGACGTGCTTCGCCGCGTGGTCGTCGGGGTTGGCGTGGCGCTGGGCGTAGACGATGTCGTGGTCGATGTGGTCGTCGTGCTGGTGCTTGGTGGTGCGATCGAAGGGCCGCGAAACGTCGCGGCCGAGATCGCTTGGTCGCCCGCGCCGGCGCCCAGGCTGCTGACCAGCCAGAACGTCGCGCCGAGCATGGCGACCGCGATGACGCCGATGGCGATCGGCCTCGTACGTGATGGGGTGGTAGCGCGATGTCGACCAGCCATGCCTAACGTCATCCTTTGCGGTGAGTTCGAGCGCGGGAACGTGCGTTCTTGCGCCCCATCACCGCAAGAGCGCGCTTAGATTACGAACTGGCAACGGCGGTGTCACGGCCGCGTGACCTTGGTCACCTTGCAGTGTCCAACATTGGGCCGTTTGCCTCGTTGATGTTGATCCGTACGGGCGTTCACAACCGGTTGCGTGGCAGCGGAACAACAGTGGTGCGCGCGGTGTTGTGCATACCGGACGGGGTCTTCACAAGGAAGGAGCCGATGTGGCTACGGTCGAACTGACCCAGGACAACTTCAACGACATCGTGAGCGCGGAAGGCACCGTGCTGGTCGACTTCTGGGCTTCGTGGTGCGGGCCATGCCGGACGTTCGCGCCGGTGTTCGAGCAAGCTGCGGAGAACAACCCGGACATCACGTTCGGCAAGGTCGACACCGAGGCGCAGCCGGAGATCGCGCAGGCGTTCGGGATCTCGTCGATCCCCACCGTGATGGCCGCGCGTGACGGCGTCGTGCTCTACGCGCAGCCGGGTGCGCTGTCGGCGCCGCAGCTGGACGAGCTGATCGAGAAAATCGGCCAGGTTGACATGGACGAGGTTCGGGAGAAGATCTCTCAGGAGCAGTAAGCCCGCCGGACAGGAGCCTGGCGTGCGGCGGTTGGTGCCATGAAGGGCGCCGTACTAGTGCGAGTCACTAGTACGGCGCCCTTCAAAATGTTCAGCTCGATAGTGTTCAGTTCAATAGTGTTTAGCGAATATTCATCGTGTCCGGGTCCGGTCCGATGCGCTCGTCGCGGTTCACGCCGCCGATGGCGGCCATGTCGTCGTCATCGAGGCTGAACCCGAACAGGTCCAGGTTCTGCCTGATCCGCGACGGCGTGACCGACTTCGGGATCACCACGTTGCCCAGCTGCAGGTGCCAGCGCAGCACGATCTGCGCCGGGGTGCGGCCGTGCTTGTCGGCGAGCCGCGCGATCGTCGCGTCCTCCAGCAGGCCACCGCCCTGGCCGATCGGGGCCCAGGCCTCGGTGACGATGCCGTGCTCAGCGTGGTACTGCCGCGACTCGGCTTGCTGCAGGTAGGGGTGCAGTTCGATCTGGTTCACCGCGGGCACGACGTCACTGCTCTCGGCGAGCCGGTCGAGGTGATGCGGTTTGAAGTTGGAGACGCCGATCGCGCGGACCGTGCCGTCGGCGTGCAGCTTTTCGAACGCGCGCCACGTGTCGCGGTAGCGGCCGTACTCCGGGACCGGCCAGTGGATCAGGTACAGGTCGACGTAGTCCATGCCGAGCTTGCTCAGGCTCTTCTCGAACGCGCGCGCCGTCTCGTCGTATCCCTGGTTGGAGTTCCACAGCTTGGTGGTGACGAACAGTTCGTCGCGCGCGATGCCCGACTGCGCGATGGCCTCGCCGACCTCGGCCTCGTTGCCATAGACCGCCGCAGTGTCGATGCTGCGATATCCAGCCTCAAGCGCGCTGGTCACGGCGGCGCGGGTCTGCTCGCTCGGGACCTGGAACACGCCGAGACCGACCTGCGGCATGTTGACGCCGTTGTTCAAAGTGATCGTGGGAATCTCAGCCATGAGCTCTAACGTACCTGTGTCGGCGGTTCAGCTGGGGCACTCGATGCGGCGAGATGCCAAACGCGACGCGGGCCCCGGCTCGAAAGCCGGGGCCTGCGTCGTCAGGTCGTCTTAGTCCCCGAAGGAGTCCGCGACGAGATGCGGGGTCAGCACGATGCCGGTGTAGGCACTCGACACGAGTGAGGCAGCACCGTAACCCAGTGCGCCGCCGCCTTCGTTGAACGTGTGGAAGGCGTCCGCGTAGGTGATGTCGTCGCCCCCCGGAACATCGACGTTGTTCTCCGCGGGCGCGGCCTGCGCGGTGCCACCGAAGATCACCGAGAGGCCGATCGCTGACGCGGCGACGAATCCAACCTTTTTCATGGTAGGTGCACTCTCCTTTGTTGAGAATCCATATCTGGGCCGGGGCAATGTGTATTGCCTACCCGAAACCGAACGTACCTACGTTCGAACGCCGGTGCGATACTCATCAATCGATCGTGACGTGTAATCACAATAAAGTGGTTCACGATAGCTCGTGCGGATTCACTAGGTGCACCCAACGCATCTGTTTTGTTCACCCGAACAAATGAATGTGGGCGACGAGTTGCCCGTTGCGATCACGAAATGCTATTGCTCGCCGCCCATGTGCGATGAGCGCTGCGTTTTGTGAGTGATACGTTTCACGTATTCATCGCAATGACTGTCAAGCCATGCTAAGGGACTTAATTTGGACATCAGGCGCGTAATTTCCTCGAATGGATACAGATTTTTCCCCTCGTCATCGCATTCCCGCCGCGACGGCGAGCAACTCCGCGGCGGGGCCAGTCACCTTGCGGCCCGCGGGCCACACCGCCCGGAAAGTACGTCGCAGGTCGAGATCCGTCACTTCCACCGCCACCAGTCGTCCTTCGACGAGATCACCCGCGACCGCCAGTTCGCTCATCACGGCTGGTCCGGTGCCCGCGATGACAGCCCCGCGTACCGCTGCGGCCGAGCCGAGTTCGACCAGCGGGGTTAACTCCCCGACGCCGGCGCGCCGCAGGGCGCGCTCCAGTGTCTCCCTGGTGCCTGACCCTGGCTCACGCACGACAAGACCTTCCCGTGCGAGCTCGGCGGTGCTCAGCGAGCGCCGCCGAGCGAGCGGATGCGACGGCGCGACCACTACCTTCAGCCGGTCGGTGGCGACCCGCTTCGTCGACAACCCGCCCGGTGCCGACGGCGATTCGACGAAGCCGATGTCAACCTCGCCGTTGTGCACCAACTCGCCCACGTTCACCGAGTTGGTCACCCGCAGTCCGACGTAGAGCTCCGGCTGGCTCTTGCGTAACTCGCCGATCCACGTCGGAACCAGGTGTTCGGCGATGGTCATGCTCGCGGCGACCCGCAATTCCGCGTCGCGCCGGGTGCGCAGCGCCTCGGCGCCGGTCAGCAGGCCGTCCAGCTCACCGAGTACCCGCTGGGCCCAGCCGCAGACCACCCGGCCTGCCGGGGTCAACGCCGAGCCGCGCCGGGTGCGGTCCACCAGTATCAACCCGAGCCTGTGCTCCAGCGTCGTCAGTCGCTTGCTCACCGATGGCTGCGCGATACCGAGCGTGGCGGCGGCCTTTCCCATGCTGCCCAGCTCATCGACAAGCACGAGCAGCCGCAGCGACTCCAGGTCAGGCACAGCTGTCATAGCCACAGGGTATGACCTCATGCGCGATTGACGGCTACCGGAGCGCACCTGGTTCCCCGACCGTGGAAGCCATGGCCACCGTCAACGACACGCAGCCTGCTCCATCCCCCTCGCGCGGCCAGGCCGGTCGTGCGCCGCGTCGGCTGCTGCCGGGGCTGCTGGTCGCGGGTGCGGGAATCGCCGCGTCGGCAGCTACCGCCGCGGCGATTCCCGGGCTCAGCGCGCTCACGGTCGCCGTCGTTCTCGGCGTGCTCGCCGGAAACACGCCGTTGCTGCCGACGTTCGCCCGGTCAGGGCTGGAGTGGGCGACCCGCCGGATGCTGCGCGTCGGGGTGGTGCTGCTCGGCTTGCAGCTCGCCGTCGATCAGGTGCTCGGCCTCGGCGCGGGCACGCTGCTGGCTATCGCGCTCACCGTCGCGGTCACCTTCACAGGCACGTGGTGGCTCGGCAGGCTGCTCGGGGTCTCGCGCGGGCTGACGATCCTGGTCGCCACCGGCTTCTCCATCTGCGGCGCGTCGGCGATCGCGGCGATGGAAGGCGTCGTGCGTCGCAAGGACTCGGACGTCGCCACCGCGATCGCGCTGGTCACGCTGTACGGGAGTCTAGCCATCGTCGCCGTTCCGCTAGCCGGGCCGGTACTGGGACTCGGTAGCGAGGAGCTGGGTGCCTGGGCAGGGGTATCGGTACACGAGGTGGCGCAGGTGGTCGCGGCCGCATCGCCTGCCGGTGCGGCGGCCGTGGCCACCGCGGCCGTGGTCAAACTCAGCCGGGTCGTGCTGCTCGCCCCGCTGGTGGCGGGTATGAGCGTGCGGGAACGGCGGCACCACGCGACAGTTGGCCGCGGGCCGCCGCTGGTGCCACTGTTCGTGCTCGGATTCCTCGCCATGATCGGGGTGCGCAGCACCGGAATCGTGCCGGATGCGGGGCTCGGCGTCGTGGCGACGATCACCTCGCTGCTGCTCGCGGGCGCCCTGTTCGGCCTCGGTTGCGGGGTGCGGCTGCGGGCACTGTTGCGCACCGGCCCGCGCGCGTTGCTGCTCGGACTGGGCGCGACGCTGCTCATCGGCGCGACCGGCTACGTCTCGCTGGCTGTGCTTGGGTGATCTAGGGGGAGCGGGTGCCCGCCGTGCTCACCGCATCCGCGCGTGCGGTGCTCGGCCTTCCGGCGGACGAAGCTCCCGATCTGGCCGCGTAAGCGTTTCGGTTGGGCGTGATGTCCGTGATAATCGATCCACGAACTTCGCGACGCCGGTTCGGCGTGTCCTGCAAAGGCGAACAATGGTGCGACGAGGATGGTGGCGGTTCAGCCGGTCGCGGTCGATTCCGGTACGCACGGGTGATGTCGTGGCATCGCATCCGGACGCAATCCCCATCGCCGATGCGGACGTATCACCTGACGTGCAGCTGATCTCCCGAGCGGACAGGGCATCCGATGCCGCACTGGTGGCGGGTGTCGCTGTCGGTGACCAGGCTGCTGTCACGGCGTTCGTGCGTCGCTTCCAGAGTGCGGTGTTCGGACTCGCGGTGTCGATCACCAGGGACACCGCCGTGGCCGAGGATGTCGCACAGGAGGTGTTCGTGCGGGCGTGGCGAGCGGCAGGGGGCTACGACACCAGGCGGGGGTCGGTGCTGACGTGGCTGCTGACGATTACCCGCAATGCCGCCATCGACGTCGTCAGGGCACGCAGGGCAACCCCGACTGACGGTGACGTCCTGGAACAGATCATCAACGACACGGTGCAAGGTCCCGACCCTGCGGAGTCGGCGCTGCGCAGGGTGGAGAGCGACAGAGCGGTGGAACGGTTGCGGGCATTGGCGCCGGAGCAGGCGCGGGCCGTGGTACTCGCCGTCGTGGCTGGCTGCACGGCGGCCGAGGTGAGCGAGCATGAGGGGATCCCGCTCGGCACGGCCAAGACACGCATCCGTTCGGGGCTCCGGCGGCTGCGTGCGGGAATGGAGCAGGTGCGCGATGACTGACCGGCATCCCTCCGACGACCTGCTCGTTGAGTTGGCTATCGACGATCTTGACGACGCTGGCTCGCCGAGTCGCGACGAGCTGCTGCGGCATCTGAACGACTGCGCCGCCTGCCGGAGTAGCTACGACTCGATTCAGGCCGCCCTTGACCGGACCCTGGCCGCGGCTCCGCGTGTCGACCCGCCGCCTGGCCTCGATCGCACCGTGGTCAGCGCCATCACGACCGAGTCGGCGGCGCGGGGCCGCGGCCGGTGGCTGCCCGGCGGCAGCGCGCTGTGGCTCGCGGCGGCCGTCGTCATCGGGATCGCGCTCGGCGTGGCCGGTGTCGCCGCGTTGTCCCCGTCGGACACGGCACCCGATATCGCCGTCACCAGCAATTCCGCGCTGCTGCGCACCAGCGAGGGCGACCCCGTCGGCGCCGTGTCCGCCAGCACCGTCGACGGTGATCCGGTCATGGTCGTCGGAGTGTCCGGCGCGCCAGCGGGCAAGAGCTACACCTGCCAGTTGGTGCTAGCCGACGGCAGCAGGGTCGACGCCGGACGCTGGCAGATCCGTACGGAACAGGGGTGGACCTGGGTCGTGCGGGTGCCCGGTGCCGCCGACGTCGTCGCGGTTGAACTGGTCAGCGACGCGGGCACCGTATGGTCCTCCGCCAGCCTGCGGTGAGGTGTCGCGCTCGGCCTAGCCGGGTATGTCTGCTGTGAGCCGCAGCCACCATGGGAGAACTGATGAGCACCACACAGCAGTTCGCTGACGACCTGATCCACGCCATCATCCGGGATCATCGCGATCTCGAGCGGGTGTTCAGCGAGATCGAACGGCACAACCACTCGCTGGCCTACCGTAAGGACCTCGTTGACCACGTGATCGCGGACTTAGTGCGGCACTCGGTGGCCGAGGAGCAATTCGTCTATCCCGTCGCGCGGGACCGGATCGAGGATGGCGACGAGATCGTCGACCACGAGATCGCCGAGCACACGAGAGCGGAACGACTCATGAAGGAGCTGGAGCCGCTCGACGCATCCGATCCGCGTTTCGACGACGTGGCGAGCCAGTTGATCGACGACGTCCGCCACCACTTCGAAGACGAGGAACGTGATCTGCTACCGGCGCTGCGATCGCGGTGCTCCGAGGCGGAGCTGCGCGACCTGGGTGGGAAGGTGATCGTCGCGAAGGACTCCGCGCCGACCCGGCCTCACCCTGGTATGCCGGATCGTCCGCCTGCCAACCTCGTCCTCGACGCTGGCGTCAGCATCATCGACAAGGTGCGCGACGCGCTGCACGACCGCAGGGTCTGACCCGCTGGGTGCCTGACGCTGGCGCCTCGTGCCAGGTGGTGGTCGCGGCACGACCTGGGCCCGGACCGTGTGCGGTCCGGGCCCAGGCCGTAGGGGAGGAGGTCGGTCCGAAGGTTAGAGGTTGCCGACGTTCAGCAGCGGCTCTTGAATGCCGTCGGGGTCCTCACTCGGCCAGATCCAGTCCGTGGTGCCCTCGGACTCCAGTGCGGACTGCACCTGGCTCGGCGACGCGCTCGGGTTGTTGGCCTTGTAGAGCGCGGCACCGCCCGCGACGTGCGGTGAGGCCATCGACGTGCCGGAGATGGTGTTGTAACCACCGTCCTTCCATGTCGACTCGATGCACACACCGGGTGCGATGAGGTCGACGTCAGCGCCGTAGTTGGAGAAGTTGGCGAAGGTGTCGTCCTCGTCGTCACGGCAGGTCGGGCTGCCGTTACCGCCCGAGACGCCGTCGAAGTCAGCCAGCGCGCTGACCGTGATGACCTCGTCGTAAGCGGCGGGCACCGAGTTCGCCGCGTCCTCGTAGCTGTTCCCCGCCGCGACGGCATAGGTGACACCCGCGTCGACGGAGTTGCAGATGGCCTGGTGCATCGCGTCATCGTTGGTGTAGCCGCAGTTGCCGTCATCGCTGCCGCTACCGCCGAGGCTCATGTTGGCGACCTCGATCTGATCGGCGTTCGCGGTCACGTAGTCGATGCCACAGATGACGTCGGACCAGGAGCCCGAGCCACGGCGATTGAGCACCCGCACCGGCCACACACGTGCGCCAGGTGCCGCGCCGACGACTCCATTGCTGTCGTCGATCGCACCGATGGTGCCCGCCACGTGGGAGCCGTGTCCGTTGCCGTCATCGGCGCTGCGGCCGGTGGAGCAGTTCTTCGCGCCCTTCGTGTAGACGTTGAGGTCGGGGTGGTCGAGGTCGATGCCGGTGTCGATCACCGCGACGTCGACGTCGACGCGGTCGTCGGTGCCGTCGATGTTCGCCGTGGTCGACTGCTCGGCGTCGATGCGATCGATCCCGGTCGGCGTGCTCTGCGCGTACGTGCTGACCTTCCGGTCCGGCGTGACGGCGTCCACCCGCTCATCGGCCTGGATGCGCGCCACCTGGCTGGCAGGGATGCGTGCCGAATAGCCGTTCAGCGCGTGCTTGTACACGTGCCGCACCTGCGCGTCGTGCTTTTGCGAGTGTTGCTTGGCGACGGCACCCGGCTTCGCGTCCTCGACCAGGGTGACGATGTAGCGTTTGGCGCCTTCATCGCCGGACGAAGCTGACGTTCCCGTCGCCGCGTACGCCGTTCCTGGCATGACCAGCAACGCCGCACTCAATGCGACTGCGCGTGGGGTTATGCGCATGACGTTCCTTTCCGTTGTTTCTCGTTGCCACGTGCCGGTGGGCGATGTGGCAGCGTGTTCAGCCCGCTTGGTTGTCGGACTGATCGGTAAGTAATACAGATAACAACGGCCTTGTCACGACCTGTCCCTCAAATGTTGGAACATCATTTATTGGTCGGTGGAAAATTTGGCGCAGAAATCCTGGCGAGCCCGGATGGGAATGACTCGCTTTGCTTTTTTAATTGTGTCGGCAATGTTGCTCAATGGTGCGAGAGTTGTTCAGCTCAACGCAGGAGGCACCTTCCTTCCGTAATATCGCGTTCTAGGCACGATGTCCGAATTGGGGTTCTTGTTGCTCCGCCGTGGCCCCTCCGGTTCACTCTCGGCGTCGTCATCATCGGGACGGGAATCCCTGGTTTCGGCTAGACCGCGTCGTTGCGCTGCCATATTCGGTTGTGGTGACCGTGACCAACGAACATGAGTGGTCCTCGTAATGCCTGTTGGCTGGATTCACCCGGACATCGCACCGAGTAATGACAGCCAGTGAATGAGTTCTCGTTCTCCCGGGAGAATTGGCGCAGCGGGCGTCATTGTTATTCCACGGAACGTGAACCGACGAAGGTAGGTAGTCACGGGTATCGCGATGCTGCTATGCGCGCTCGGTATTGTCACGTTGGCAATTAGTTGGATCGTGGGCGCGGGTGGCGAAATCGAGAGAGCGCGAGAACTCGCGGCTCATGGCACGCACTCGCGTGCCGCGGTGTTGATCAGCTTCCTGCGGGCTGTGACGAATAGAAACGGACATAACAGTCTTCCTGCGATCACAGCCCGCAGGGAGTAGATCAACTTCGGCTAGTGAGGTCCGCGACGGGGCGACCGTGTCGAGGAGCGCTTCGGGAAGTGGCGGCGCCGGTTATGACCGGGCTCGGCTACATGCTTCGGTGGCGCCACCCTGGAAAAGACCGTCGCACTACCGCGAGAGTGACGCTGGGGTGGTGGCCGGGGGTTTCTTCACTACCGCGTTCGGCCTGCCTGGCGTTGTGGATCTTGAGGCAAGACGGCGGTCCGGACCGCCAGAACGCATCAAGATCCACAACGCCGTACGGGCTGGGACCCTCAGGCGCCGAACATCTGCTGCCACTCCTGCAGCGACCGGGGCCGGAACACGACGTTGTTCTCCCGGACGGTCGACAGCGGCGCGGACGGATCCTTCGAGTACTGGTGGCCCGGGTACACCACCGGGTCGTTCGGCAGCCCGGCGAGCTGGTGCAGGCTGTGATACATCGCTTCGGCGTCGCCACCAGGAAAGTCGGTGCGTCCGCAGCCGTCGAGGAACAGCGTGTCGCCCGCGACGAGCCGGTTGCCGACGAGGAAGCACTGGCTGCCCGGCGTGTGACCCGGCGTGTGCAGCGTGCGGATGGTGATGGCGCCGACCTCGATCCTGGAGTCGTGGTCGTGCCCGGTGAGGTCGGTGGCCGAGACGCCGGTGATGCGCTGCACCCAGTCGAGTTCCTCGCGGTTCACGTGCACGGGGACCGGCTCGCGGGCCAGTAGCTCGGCCAGCCCCGGCAGCTCGAAGCCCATCATGCTCCCGCCGACGTGATCGGGATGGTGGTGTGTGCCGAGCACACCGACCAGCCGCATGTCATCCGCGGCGAGCACGTCGAGCAGTTCGCCGACGGCGTAGGCGGGATCGACGATGACGGCTTCCCGTGTCTCACGGTCGCCGATCAGATACGCGAAATTCAGCATCTGGGTGGCGACTGGATCACCCACAGCGAAGTCACGGCCGGACAACAACTGGCGGAAATAGAGTCGGTCGGACATAGAGCGGGAGCCTATCCGTTCCCCACGTGTAGGCGGCGAGGGCCGGGGGTTGTGCGTGACGGCATGATGTGCGGGTACGAAAGGGGCGATTGGATGGTCACACCCGCCACCCGTTCGGACTGCGCTGAGCTGGACAAGCACGATCCGCTCGCGCGGATGCGCGAGGAGTTCACGCTGCCGGACGGCGTCATTTACCTCGACGGAAACTCACTTGGCCCGCTCCCGCGCGCCGCAAGCGAGCGGGTCCGCGAGCTGGTCGACGTCGAATGGGGCGAAGGCCTGGTCCGCAGCTGGAACGACGCCGGCTGGTTCGACAAACCCCGCACACTCGGTGCGCGGATCGCTCCACTGGTCGGCGCGCAGCCGGACGAGGTCGTGGTCTGCGACTCGACGTCGATCAACCTGTTCAAGGTGCTCAGCGCGGCGTTACGGCTTCGGCCAGGACGTTCGACGGTGGTGACCGAGGCGGGCGGCTTCCCCACCGACCTCTACATCGTCGAGGGCGCCACCAGCTCCGCGAAGGGCTACCGACGTAAGCTGCTCTACGACGGCCAGGACCTCGCCGAGGTGTTGGACGACGACGTGGCGGTGGTCGTGCTCGGCCACGTCGACTACCGCACTGGACGACTCCGCGATATGGCGCGGATGACCGACCAGGTGCATCGCGCTGGGGCGCTGATGATCTGGGATGTCTGCCATAGTGTCGGCGCGCTGCCGGTGCGGCTTGGCGACTGTGGCGTCGACTTCGCGGTCGGCTGCACGTACAAGTACCTCAATGGCGGGCCGGGCTCGCCCGCGTTCGCCTTCGCCGCGCGGCGCCATCAGCATGATGCGCGGCAGCCATTGTCCGGCTGGCACGGCCACGCCGACCCGTTCGCGTTCAGCGCGGAGTACCAGCCCGCGCCGGGGATATCTCGGTTCCTCGTCGGCACGCCACCGGTGGTGTCCTACGCGCCACTGGAGTCCAGTTTGGACATCTGGAGCCGGGTGGACATGGGCAGGGTTCGTGCCAAGAGTGTCGCGATGACGAGCTTGTTCGTCACTCTGGTCGAAGCGGAGTGCGCGGGTCACGGACTTGAGATCGCCTCGCCGCTCGACCCAGAGGAACGCGGCAGCCAGGTCTCGCTGCGACATCCGGACGGCTACCGGATCATCCGGGCACTGATCGAACGCGGCGTGATCGGCGACTTCCGCACGCCTGACATGCTGCGGTTCGGCTTCACTCCGCTGTACCTGCGCTACGCCGACGTGTGGGACGCCGTGGTGCGGCTGCGGGATGTGCTGGAGTCCGGCGTCTGGCGGGAGGAGCGCTTCGGCGCACCGGCGACGGTCACGTGACCGGTCCGCTGCACCGCCCGGTGAACTTGCGGCGGCGGTGGCCGATCGAGCAGGCTGGCTGAGGACTGACGGGCTCGTGACCGGCGAGCGGATGTCGAACCTCTGAAGCGGACGGCTGATGACCGAACCACGTTTGATCCTGGGGCCGGTGCTGCGGCACGTCGACGAGACGTCGGCGACGGTCTGGGTCGAGACCGACCGCTCATGTGTCGTCGAGATCCTCGGCAGCACGTCGCGGACGTTCCAGGTCGGCGGGCATCACTACGGCCTCGTCATCATCACCGGCCTCACTCCGGGCGAGTCGCGGCCGTACACGGTGAGCCTCGACGGCCACACCGTGTGGCCGTTGCCAGACTCACCGTTTCCGGCGAGCCGCATCCGCACCTACGCCGTCGATCAGGGCTCCCAGCTGCGGATGGTGTTCGGGTCGTGCCGGTTCGCCTCGCCGCTGACCCCCAGACAGCGGCGCAACGTCGGCGGCGACGCGCTCAACGCCTACGCCGAGCGTATGGCCGAGCAATCGGACTCGCAGTGGCCAGACGTGCTGCTACTTCTCGGCGACCAGGTATACGCCGACGAGACCTCGCCCTACATCCGGCGTTGGATCTCCCGGCGCCGCGACACCGGTAAGCCGCCGGGCATCGGCGTCGCGGACTTCGAGGAAGCCACCCAGCTCTACGCCGAGACCTGGTCCGATCCCGAGATTCGCTGGCTGATGTCCACGGTGTCGACGTCGATGATCTTCGACGACCACGACATCATCGATGACTGGAACACCTCGGCCGCATGGCGACGCGCGATGGCGCGGCTGCCCTGGTGGCGCGAGCGGATTCGCGGCTGCCTGATGGCGTACTGGCTGTACCAGCACCTCGGCAACCTCACGCCGTCCGAACTCGCTGAGCACGAGTTGCTGGCCGAGGTCCGCCGCGTGGGCGAGACCGGCGACGCCTACGACGTCCTCCGCGACTTCGCCGACAAGGCCGACGCCGAGGTCGACGGCGTGAAGTACACCCGCTGGAGCTACCGCCGCGATATCGGATCGGTGCGGCTGGTCGTCATCGACACCCGGTGCGGCCGCATCCTCGGCACGAATCGGCTCATGGTGTCCGACGCCGAGTTCGACTGGATCGAGGACGCGACGCGCGGTGACTATGAGCACCTGCTGATCGGCTCGTCGCTGCCGTGGCTGCTGCCGCATGCCGTGCACGAGGTGGAGTCGCTGAACGAGCGCGCGTGCGCGCGGGGTGGCATCCGAGGCTGGTTGGCCGAACGGGTGCGGCAGGCGATCGACCTGGAGCACTGGTCGGCGTTTCGCACCTCGTTCGACCGGCTGGCCAGACTGCTGCACGCCATCGGCAGTGGCGAACGCACCACGCGACCGCCTGCCACGGTCAGCGTGCTCTCCGGCGATGTCCACCACAGCTACATCGCCGAGGCACACTTCGGCGAGCGCGAGTGGCCGAAGGTGTGGCAGGTGACGTGCTCTCCGGTACACAACACCATTCCGCTGGTGGCCGAGCTCGCGTTCCGCGTGACGTGGTCGAAGGCCGTGACCCGGTTGGTGAGCTGGTGGGCACGCCGACGCGGGGTCGGACCGCGCCCGTTGTGGTGGTACCGGCTGTCGGGGCCGGACTTCCGCAACCAGGTCGCAGTGCTGGACATCGCCGACCGCGACTACACGGTTACGTTCGAGTCCGACGCCCAAGTGGGCGAACCGCTGACGGTGCCGCTCGCCAGCCACGGCGGCCGGGTCACACGCGGCTGAAGCGGTCACTGTGGGTACCACGCAGCCTGCCTTCGGGCACGGTCCGGCCGCACAGGGCCAGCAGGAGATCCTGGGCCGCGCCGGTGACCGGGCTACCGGAGCCGTAGGACCAGTCGATGTCATCGGCGCGCAGCTCGACGCCGTCGAGATTGGCGTGGAAGCGCGCGATGCGTTTCGGCGTCAGGGTGCCATGCACGATACGCAACCGCTCCTCGGGTACCTGCCAGTCGAGGTCGAGCGGCACGGTGATGTCGAGACTATGAATCAGGTCATGCGACAGAGCGCCCTCGAACCCGCCGCCTGGCGGCCGCCACGGATGCTCCGCGTTGTCGCGCAGCGTGGCGACCAGTTCCTCGGGTGAATGCGCCGCCGCGTCCTGCCGGGCGAGACGGTCGGCCATCCGCCCGAAGTGGCCGCCCGCTTTGAGGGCTTCGAGCAGTACGCGCGGTGCCGAATGCCGGAACGGCATCGTCATGTGCGCGACGACCTCCCGGACCCGCCAGCCTTCGCACAGCGTCGGTGCGTCCCAGCGTGCGGTGGGCAGCTCGGTGAGCAACGCGGCCAGCTCACGACGTTGCGTCGCGATGGCCTGCTGGGTCTCGGTCATCGGGGCTCCTCTCCTCGGGGGCTTTACTGACCGACGAGTGGGCGCGACCCGGCAGGACATCTCCGTCAGGATTTCTCGGTGACGTTGGCACCGAGGTCGGCGAGCTTGCGGCGCAGGTAGCGGCGCTCGGTGCCGGTCGGCGCCAACGCCAGCGCTTCGCGGTACGCCTCCACCGCCTCGACGTCGCGACCGAGACGTCGCAGCAGGTCCGCGCGGGTCGCGGGCAGCAGGTGATACCCGGCCAGCGAACTGGACGTCGCCAGCTCGTCCACCAGCCGCAGCCCTGCGGCCGGGCCATCCGCCATGCCGACGGCCACCGCGCGGTTCAGCGCCACGGCCGGTGACGGCGTTCGCTGCTCCAGCTGCTCGTAGAGCGCGGCGATCTGTGTCCAGTCGGTGTCGGCGGCGTCCCGCGCCGTGGCGTGACAGGCGGCGATCGCGGCCTGGATCTGGTACGGGCCTGGCTGACCGCGCCGCAGCGCGCCATCCAGCACCGTCGTGCCCTCGGCGATCTCATCGTGGTCCCAACGGTCGCGATCCTGCTCGGCCAGCGTCACCAGCTCACCGGCGCCGTCGACCCGGGTGTCGCGGCGGGCGTGCTGCAACAGCATCAGCGCGAGCAGCCCTGCCGCTTCGGGTTCGTCGGGCATCAGCTGGGTCAGCACTCGCGCGAACCGGATCGCCTCAGCGGCGAGGTCGTGCCGGATCAGCTCGGCTCCCGAAGTCGCCGAGTAGCCCTCGTTGAACAGCAGGTACAGCACCGCGAGCACAGCGGGCGTGCGTTCCGGCAGCAGGTGCGCGGGCGGTACCCGGTACGGCACGCCCGCGTGTTTGATCTTCTGCTTGGCGCGAGTGAGGCGCTTCGCCATGGCCGATTCGCCGACAAGGAACGCTCGTGCGATCTCGGTCGTAGTCAGCCCTGCCAGGGTACGCAGCGTGAGCGCCACCTGGGACTCCAGCGCCAGCGCCGGATGGCAGCACGTGAACATCAGTCGTAACCGGTCATCCGGCACACCGCTGTCGTCGGGGTGCGGTTCCGGCTCGCGAGTCATGGCAGCCACCTCTCGCAGCTTGGCCGCGCCGACTGCATCCCTGCGCAACCGATCGGTGGCCCGACGTCGAGCTGTCGTCGTCAGCCACGCGCCGGGACGATCCGGAATGCCGTCGTGCGGCCAGCGCGCCAGCGCCTGCGCGAACGCGTCCTGCGCGCATTCCTCCGCCAAGTCCCAGTCACCGGTCGTCCGGATCAGGGCGGCCACAACCTGGCCCCATTCCTCGCGGAACGCGGTGGCGACCGCTGTTTCGACGTCGATCACGGGTCCACGACGGGCCGGATCTCGATCGTGCCGTAGCTCGCTGCGGGGTGTTTTGCCGAGATCTCGATCGCTTCGTCCAAGTCGGCGCATTCGATCAGGCAGAACCCACCGATCTGTTCCTTCGTCTCCGCGAACGGGCCATCGGTCAGCAGCACCGTATCGTCACGAAGGCGCACCGTCGTGGCGTCGTGTGGCGGCCGCAGCCCGGCGCCACCTCGCAACACGCCTCGCGCCTGCATCTCGTCGGTCCAGCCGCCGCAGCCGTCCTCCGCGTGCTTCGCCGCCGTCTCATCGCCGCAGATGAGTAGCATGTACTTCACAGCCGTTCCTCCTTATGTCGATCCAGTACACCGACGAACGGCACAGCTCGATCAGGACACCTGGTTACTGTATGGCGCACATCGGTTGTGTGCCGGGGTAAGACGACAGGTCAGTCAGTGACGCGCATCGTCCGCCACGCGTCTGCGGTGTTGCCTGGGGCGGCATTGCAGAGCTCATCCCAGCCCTTGACGGCTTCCGTGGTCGAGAAGCGAACATCCCACTCGTGCTCGATCGGTGGTGGCGCGACGCGATCGTTGCGCTTGGGACTCACGTGTCCGCCGCCGGTTGAGGCACGGCACCAAGGTCCTCTCCGTCCGACGTCAGGATGGTGAACAGTTCAGGGTCGGCGTGGACTTCCGCGGTGTGTCGCCAGCTGGTAATGACCTGAGCGGCTGGCGCGGGATTCTTGAGCGCTTCGCCACCTGCCAGCGCGTCGATCAACTCTGTGGCGAACTCCCGGACGTCGTCCTCAGGTAGGAAGCGCACCCACGGGAACGCCCCGGGCATGACGTCATTGACTAGCCTTCGGAAGCCGTCGTCGAACTCAAGCAGGATGAGGAACAGCCGGATGGTTGCGGTCGAGACCTCCATGGTCTGCGCGGCTCGGCTGGCGGTGGTCAGCACGAGGTCCTCGTCGGCACCACGCCGATGCACTCGCAGGGACCTGGTCCGCGAGCGTTCGAGCTTGCGGACGGTGTCCTTGGGCTTGTTGGACAGATCCGAGAAGTTCACCTCTGGTGCGGTCATAGTTTAAAACTACTTGCAAACTAGATCGGATACAACGTGCCACGCAGGACGCTGAGGATCGCCACCGCGCGACTCATCGCGACGGTGGTCTGGCCCCAGCCTGAACCTGCGAATCCGTAACGCCGCCCGTGCCCCGTTCGACTACCGAACAGCCTCGGATTCGCCGAATTGTCGGTCCCCGCTGCCAGACTGCGCGATACAGCGACAAGCACCCGCTCGACCGCGGTCAGCACTGGTGGCAGGCGCGATCGGAGGGGGAGAGGAATGGAGCAAGCATGAGTCGAGTACGTGTTCTCGTCGGCACACGCAAGGGTGCGTTCGTGCTGACATCGGACGGCAAGCGCGAGGAGTGGAAGGTCAGCGGACCGCACTTCGCTGGCTGGGAGATCTACCATGTCGCGGGATCACCCGCCGATCCCGAGCGCCTCTACGCGTCGCAGTCGACAGCGTGGTTCGGGCAGCTCATCCAGCGTTCGGACGATGGCGGCACGACATGGGAGCCGGTGGGCAAGGACTTCACCTATGAGGGCGAGACCGGCACGCATCAGTTCTACGACGGCACAGCGGTGCCATGGGAGTTCACCCGCGTCTGGCATCTTGAGCCGTCGCTGACCGACCCGGACACCGTCTACGCGGGCATCGAGGACGCTGGGCTGTTCCGCACGGTCGACGGCGGCCAGACATGGCAGGAGCTGCCCGGGTTGCGAGCCCACGGGACAGGGCCGCAGTGGCAGCCGGGCGCGGGCGGGCTGTGCCTGCACACGATCATCCAGCATCCGACCAACCAGGACCGGCTGACCATCGCCATCTCGGCGGCTGGCGCGTTCCGCACCGACGATGGCGCGCAGACATGGCAGGCGATCAATCGAGGTCTGAAGTCCGACGGCATCCCGGACCCTGACGCCGAGGTCGGCCACTGCGTGCACCGCATCGCGATGCATCCGTCCCGGCCGGATGTGCTGTTCATGCAGAAGCACTGGGACGTCATGCGCAGCGACGACGCGGGCGACAACTGGTATGAGATCAGTGGCGATCTGCCTACCGACTTCGGCTTCCCGATCGCGGTGCACGCTCACCAGCCGGACACGGTCTACGTCGTCCCGATCACCAGCGACTCGCTGCACTACCCGCCGGAGGGCAAACTGCGCGTGTACCGGAGCCGGGTCGGTGGCAACGAGTGGGAACCGCTGACCAACGGGTTGCCGCAGGAGAACTGCTACGTCAACGTGCTGCGCGACGCGATGGCGGTCGACTCGCTTGATGAGTGTGGTGTCTACGTCGGCACAACGGGAGGCCAGGTCTACGCATCGTCTGATGCGGGAGACAGTTGGGCGCCGATCGTGTCCAACCTGCCGTCGGTGCTGTCCGTGGAGGTGCAGACGCTGCCATGATCCGCGTCAAGCTCCCGACGCATCTGCGTAATCTCGCGCACGTGGACGGCGAAGTCGAACTGGACCTCGATCATCTTGGCGAGGCCTCGGTGTCGATGGTGCTGGACGCGCTGGAGGACCGGTACCCGGTGTTGCGCGGCACGATCCGTGACCTGAACACCGGCAAACGCCGAGCATTCGTGCGCTACTTCGCCTGCGAGCGGGATCTCTCGCATGATCCGCCGGACACGCCGTTACCGAAGGAGGTTCTCATAGGCGACGAACCGCTGCTCATCGTCGGCGCGATGGCGGGTGGGTAGCCTGCTGGGCGCGCCGCTCCGATACGGAACGGCTGACTCAGGTGTGCGACACGATGAGACGGAAGCCGGCATCCCACCGATCGAGGTCGAGTAGGTTCCGGTGACGTTCATGCCATCGGCGGGTGTTCAGGTCGTGGCGTAGACGATCTATGCCGCGCTCGACGGCGTCAGGGTTCGTCTGCGCGAGTGCGGAACAAGCGCGCCGAACGCGAGGGTCGAGGTAGGCGGCTGGGCGTCGCCAGTAGGCAGGGAACACGCCATCGGTGAAGTCCCACGGCAGCGGCAAGGCCGTGACGCTGTCGGCGCGTAGTTCGGTCGCGATGTCGTCCGCGGACGGCCGGGTCAGTTCCACATCAGCGATCTCGGGTATGTAGTCGCGGACCAGCCAGAACTCGGTGTGCCGATGTGTGTCGTAGGCGAGGACGACTTGGCGCGGTGCTATTCGGCGGAGTTCGGTGAGCCCTGCGCGCCAGTCGGACCAGTGATGGACCGTGAGTACGGCCAGTGCGGCGTCGACGGCATGGTCGCGCAGCGGCAGGGCCTCGGCGACCGCGCGAACGGCGGGATGTGCTGTGTGCGGTCGCTGACGAACCATCTTGCTGGACGGCTCTAGGGCGAGTACGGGCCGATCGTCTGGCTCGTAGGAGCCGGTGCCCGCGCCGATGTTCGCGATGGAATGCGCGGTGCCGAGTGCGGCGAGGATGGCCGTCATCCAACGTCGATCGGTGCGCCGTCCTAGTGAGTATCCGTTGCCGATGCGGTCGTACAGCGCGGTTCCGGCCAACTGTTCCTCCCCCATTGCGCGGCGTGCCTGGACGGTATCGATCGCCCGAGAGCCACGCTCAGCGGCGCGTTTGGTCGCCCTCGTTCGCCATGCGTCGCAGCATCTCGTTGTACGCGGCGAGATCCGCTTCGCTGTCGCCGTCGGCCTTGCGGTCCATGCGCTTGGCCTGCCGCTCGTCTGCGCGTGCCCACTGCATCATCAGCGCGATCAGCACGATGAGCGCGGGAATCTCGCCAGATGCCCACGCGATTCCGCCGCCGAGACGTTGTTCCGAGAGCAGATCGTTGACCCACGGCAGGTCGAGGCCGCGGTAGAAGGCCGCTCCCATGACGGTCTGCGAGCTCATCAGGATGACGCCGAAGAACGCGTGGAACGGCATCGACGCGAACATCAGGCCGAGCCTGCCAAGGGGCTGAAGTGGCCGCGGCGCGGGGTCAACGCCGATCAACGGCCAAAAGAAGACGTAGCCGACCAGCAGGAAGTGGGCGTTCATCGCCAAGTGCGCCCAGTGGTAGTCGAGGGCGACGTCGAACAGCCCTGAGAAGTAGAGCAAGTAGAACGACCCGACGAACAGCACGCCAGCGACGAGCGGTTGTGTCAGCCCGCGTGAGATGGGCGAGTGCACGAACGCCAGCACCCATTCGCGTGGTCCCGGCGCACCGTTCTTGCCCGCTGGTGGCAGCGCACGCAGCGCGAGCGTGACGGCGCCGCCCAGTACGAGGAACACCGGCGCGACCATCGACAGCAGCATGTGGTTGCCCATGTGCACGCTGAACATGGCTGGCGAGTATTTGCCGATGCCGGACGACGTCGAGATCAGGATCGTGGCGCAGCCGAGCAGCCACGCGACTGTGCGGCCTACCGGCCAGGAGTCGCCGCGGCGACGCAGCCGCCGGACACCCGCGAGGTAAACGGCGGCGAGGACGAGGGCGAGCGAGCCGTAGATGAGGTCGAAGCGCCAGTCGAACAGCAACCTCGCCAGGGTCGGTGGTCCCTCCAGCGGGTAGCCAATGAGAAGTTCGATCGTGCCGGGAACCGTGCCAATCTCGGCAGGTGGTTGTGTGCGCGCCAGGGCGCCCGCGATGCCGAGCGTCACGAACATGATCAGCACCTCGACCCCAGCGAGCTGCATGAACGCGCCCTTCGTGCCTCGCTCGGTAAGTGCACGGACGCCCCTGCTGCGCTGCTGCTGACCGAACACACCGAGCATGCCGAGAGCGGTGATCTTGGCGAAGACCAGCAGGCCGTACTGCGTGGTGAACAAGTCACCGGGCGCCACCCGAACGAGTGAGTTGATGACGCCAGAGATGGCCATCGCGATCCAGCAGGCCAGTGCGATGCGGGAGAACCGGCGGGCGGCCAGCGGAAGGTCCGGCCCCTTGCGCCTGCCGAGCGCGATGAGCGCGATCAGGCCACCCACCCAGAGCGCGGCGGCGATGATGTGGATGAGCAAGCTGTTGGTCGCCACATCGTGTGAACCACCTGAAGAAGAGTGCCCGGTGGCCCCGATCGGAATCAGACCGCCGACGGCGACGAAGAACAGCACCGTCGTCCAGCCCCACGACAGCACCACCCGCGACGCGACGGCGAGCACGAACGCGATGAACGCCGTGATCAGCCACGCTTTCGGCTGTTCGATGGCGCCGACGAACTGGACGAAGACCTGCGGATCGAGCAGGTCAGTGACCGGCCTGCCTGCGCCATCGGCGGCGGCGAACAGTGCGGCGGCGATCGACGCCACCATCCAGCACCAGGCGGATATCGCCGCGGTGCACACGGCGGCATAGCCATCCGCGGCGAGTGTGCCGGACTTCTGCGGTGGCACCAGGAACGCGGCCAGCAGCAGCGAGCCAATGGTGACGACGGCGGCGATCTCGGCGAGCACGCGCGTTACGGTGACGCCGTATCGGGTGAACGCGCCGGGATCAGAGATTCCAGCGATCTCTTCGCCCGCGGCACCGGACAGTGTGATTAACAGCACCGCTACCACGAAGGCGAGCGACGTGCCCACCACGGCGAGCGTGGTCACGCCCGCTGGCCGCGACGTGCGCGTCGTTGTCACCGTTCCTTGCTGTTGCCGCACATCAGAAGGGTAGGGTGCTGACGAGTGGCAGCGACGCGCGCACCCCCGCATAACGGCGAAATGCGGCGCCGCTCACAGTGCGTCGTTAGTGCGTATGGTCGGCCGCGATGACGCCATCCGGGCGACGTCGCCTGCCCGAACGCCATGCCGATGTACGCCTCAGGTGAAACAATCGCGACATCTGACGCGATCACACCAACGGCTACCGATAAACTTGGCCAGAGCGCCAGGCGTAGCCTCGGCCCGCCTCCGTAGCTCAGCTGGATAGAGCAAGAGCCTTCTAATCTCTAGGTCGCAGGTTCGAGTCCTGCCGGGGGCACTCGTATCACGAGGTCACGGAGCATGTTGATCACTTCCTAACCCGAACCTCGAACACCGGAAGGTCCAAAAGGGGTCCGCTTTCACCCGGACCTTGATCGGCTCGAAGGCGGTCCGGCGTGCCATTCCGATGGATGCGGCGGTGCATCGGCTACGGCGTCGCCATGCCGCCGACAGCGTCCCTCGGCGAACCGAGGGACGCGGTCGGCGCGGTCGCGCTCCTGGCGATCATGGCCACGACGTTCACCGCGGTCGGCCGCTGGCAAACCCGGCGCGGCGCGGGCAGCTCTCGCAGCTCCTGCGCCGGGCTCGCTGCCGTCGTGGCTGTCGGCCGCTCGTCATCACCGCGCATCCCGGAGGCGTCGTGATGGTGGAGACACGCGATCATCGCGATGAGTACCCTGTGGGTGAACCACTCTGTCGCATGCCCCCGGTTTGGCCACCGGGGCATGCGACAGGGGTGGTCCGTGCGACGTTGAGGGTGTGACGCCGTGTCGTCAGACGCTGCCGCTGTAGGGCAGACGATCCGAGAGCTGCGCACAGCCCTGGGCTGGTCTCAAGCGCGTCTCGCTGCCGAGCTGCACCAGGCGGCTGATCGGGACACCGTGACTCGCGAGATGATCTCGCGCTGGGAGCACGGCAGGCGCTGCCCCGGTCCGTACTGGTTGAGGCATCTGGCGACCGTTCTGCAGGTTCCCATCGAGGTGCTGGAGAGGAGCGGAGTGGATCGACGTGGTTTCTTGACAGCGGCTGCGGGAACGGCGATCGCGCCGCTCGTCGCGAGCGATCTCGTCGAGACAGGTTTCGCCGCTCGCATCAACGGTGCTGGGCCGTCGCTCGACGACTGGGAACAGCTCGTCGACGTCTACGGCCGCGACTACATGACAGCAGGCGCAGCCGAGATCCAGCGCCGCCTCGCAGCCGACCTCGTCGTGCTCCAGCAGCAGACCGACAGCCCGCACATGTGGGCAGTCGCCGCTCGTCTCGCGACGCTGTATGCCAAGACATTCCCCGGAAGCGACGGGAACCGCGCCGTGCGCTGGTATCGGCACGCCGCCGAGTTCGCCGACAGGAGCGGCGACCTGGACACGCGCGTGTGGGTGCGCGGCCGCGCCGCGATCGCGCTCGGCTACGAGGGCGCATCGCTCGGCATCGCGGACACGCTCGCGCAGCAGGCCATCGAGCTGGACGACCGGCCGAGCCTCGGCCGCGTCAACGCCGTCATGGGACGAGCGCACACCGCTGCGCTCCGCGGTGACCGCGGCACCGCGTTGACGCTGCTCGACGAGGGCAGACGAGCGTTCGACCACGCGGGCTCCGACGACGCCGAGTCCGACTACGCCGTGCCGTGGTGGCGATTCCAGGTCTTCACCTCGCTGATGGCCGCACGGCTCGGCGAGGACCGGATCGCGCTCGACGCGCAAGCCGAGGCTGCGCGCCATCTGCCACCGTCGCTGCCGCGATTCCGCACACACCTCCAGATGCACCAGGGTCTAATGCTCGTTCGCTCGGGAGATCAGTCCGGCGTCGACGTCGCGCGCGCTGCGCTCGACGAGTTGCCACCCGAGAAGCACAGCTTGACGCTGCGGATGCTGATGGACGAGATCACCGCCGCCTGAGATTTGGCTACCCCCGTGGCCACTCCCGCGTGCGTCGCAAACGGCAGACGCTACACCTATGACCGCCGCCACAGCCCCGACGCTGCCGCCGACTGCGCGCTGGATGGCCACTGAGCCGATGTCGGTCGGTGTGTTCCACCTCGGCCGCACCAACGCCCAGTGGGTACCGAGCACTGGGCCGTGCACGGGCGGCATGGGCGGATCTGGCGGGTGGCCGACCCTCTGCGGGCTGATCGCCCTACCGCTGTGGCGAGAGGTCGGCGCCGACGAGATCGACTGGCGCGGAACCTGCCCAGACTGCTGGGAGGCAAACGAGTGAGCCGCCATCTGGAGCGGCAGCGTCGCCGGGATCGGCAAGGTGCTGTCATTGCTGCGGTTGTGCTGATCACCGCGATGACGTGGGCCGCGCTCAGGGTGCTGATGCTGCCATGACAGCACGCGAGACCGATCCAGACCTATGGGCGGCCCTCGCCGCGACCGAACCCGGCATCGTCCGCACGATCTACCTGCTGGTCACCGAGCTGGACCGCGCCGAGCTTGACGGTGACCTACTCCGCGGCCTTGGCACGGAGCTGAGCCAGATAGGCGGCAAACTCATCGAGCGTGCCGACCGCGTCGTACTCGACCAACGGTGACGCGCGCGCTACGTTGCGCGGCAGCTACGACGTCGCTGTGCTGCGGGCGCTCAACGAGTTGGGCGCCGATCCTCGCGTGCTCGACGAGAATGACCGCACCCGGATGATCGCGGATGCGATCACGCAGGTCGACGCCGAAGACCTCGCGCGGGTCGTCGCTTGGCTGTGCGGCGTGCCCTTCTGATCACTCGTGAACAACGTGGGGGCCGCCGAGCACCTGGAATCGATCCGGCTGGACACAACCTCTCGTACCTAACCGTCCAAAATCACACTCAACTCAGGTCCGTTAGGTTCCGCCATGTACGACCATCGTCCCAGGTCAGAGCACCCACACTCCGCCTCGCTCCGCCCGATCACGGGGTTGCCTGCGACTCTCTAGGTTCGAGTCCTGCTGGGGGCACAACGACGGACAACTTACGGGTACGTGGTTGTCCCCAACCGCCCTAATGGGCGCACCAGTGGCGCCAGTGGCGGCCTGGGTTGTCCACATCGCGGCTCGTGTTCCCCATGGCGCTCAGTCCTCGCGCACGCTGAGGACATATCCGCAGCGACGAGCGACGGGGAGATGCGAGCCATGCCCATCGGGGAGACGTACCTCAACATCAACGGCCGGATCGCGACCGAGCCAGTCAAGCGCGAACTCAACGACGGCGGCGAGTCGGTCGGGTTTCTCGTCATCAGCACCGAACGGCGCTTCAGCAAAGAGGTCGGGGAGTGGATCGACGGCCACAGGTGTTCCGTGTGGGTGACATGCCGGCGCAGGCTGGCCCGGCACGTCTGGGCGTCGCTGCACAGCGGCGACGAGGTCATGGTGGCGGGAAGGCTGCGCACGCGGCAGTACGACGACGGCGGTACGACCAGATACATCACTGAGGTCGACGCGTATGCCATCGGGCCGAACCTGGCCAGAGCCACCGCGACCGTGGTGAGGATGCCCACCGGCAGTCGGGAGGCGGGCTCGTCGGAGTCCCCGCCGGTCGTCTCGCCAGCGCCACCGGCATCACCACCGTCCGAGACAGAGCTGCGCCATGCCGCCTGAGCTGGCCTGTCGCTGTGCGTCGCTGATCTGGGTCACTCAGCCGGGTCGCACGCGGCAGCCAGTGATACCGCCAGTGGAGTTGCCGACCGGCGTCATGTGCCAATGCGGACAGCTCTACCATCGGGTGCCATGGCCGAGTTCATCTACACCATGAAGAAGGTGCGCAAGACCGTCGGAGACAAAGTGATCCTCGACGATGTCAGCACCGCGTTCTATCCGGGCGCCAAGATCGGCGTCGTGGGACCGAATGGGGCGGGGAAGTCCACGGTCCTCAAGATCATGGCGGGACTCGACCAGCCGAGCAATGGTGAGGCGTTCATCCAGCCTGGCGCGTCGGTCGGCATCCTGATGCAGGAGCCGCCGCTGAACGAGAGCAAGACGGTGCGCGGCAACGTCGAGGAAGGGCTCGGCGAGATCAAGGTCAAGCTCGACCGGTTCAACGAGATCGCCGAAAAGCTTGCCACCGACTACAGCGACGCGCTGATGGAGGAGATGGGCAAGCTCCAGGAGGACCTGGACCACGCCGACGCCTGGGAGCTGGACTCACAGCTCGAACAGGCCATGGACGCGCTGCGGTGCCCCCCGGGAGAGGAAGCCGTCAGCCACCTCTCCGGCGGTGAGAAGCGCAGGGTCGCGCTCTGCAAACTGCTGCTGTCCAAGCCCGATCTGCTGCTGCTCGACGAGCCCACCAACCACCTTGACGCCGAGAGCGTGCTCTGGCTCGAACAGCACCTGGCCGACTACCCAGGCGCTGTCCTCGCCGTCACACACGACAGGTACTTCCTGGACAACGTGGCCGAGTGGATCATGGAGCTGGACCGGGGCAGGGTCGCAGGCTACGAGGGCAACTACTCGACGTACCTGGAGAAGAAGCGCGAACGACTGGAAGTTCAAGGCAAGAAGGACGCCAAGCTCGCCAAGCGGCTCAAGAGCGAGCTCGACTGGGTCCGGTCGGGCGCCAAGGCACGGCAAACCAAGTCCCGCAAGCGTCTCGAGCGCTACGAAGAGATGGCGGCCGAGGCGGAGAAGACCAAGAAGCTGGACTTCGAGGAGATCCAGATCCCGCCGGGGCCCCGGCTGGGTGACGTCGTCGTCGAGGTCAACGACCTGGCCAAGGGTTTCGACGACAGGCCGCTCATCGACGGGCTGTCGTTCACCCTGCCTCGCAACGGCATCGTCGGTGTGATCGGTCCGAACGGTGTCGGTAAGACCACGCTGTTCAAGACGATCGTCGGACTGGAGGAGCCGGACTCGGGCTCGGTGAAGGTTGGCGACACCGTAAAGCTGTCCTATGTGGACCAGACGCGGGCTGGCATTGAACCCGACAAGACCGTATGGGAGGTCGTCTCCGACCGGCTCGACTACATCCACGTCGGCCAGACCGAGATGCCGTCCCGCGCCTACGTGAGTGCGTTCGGATTCAAGGGCCCCGACCAGCAGAAGCCCGCTGGTGTGCTTTCCGGTGGCGAGCGTAACCGGCTGAATCTCGCGCTGACCCTCAAGCAGGGCGGTAACCTGATCCTGCTTGACGAGCCGACCAACGACCTCGACGTCGAAACCCTCGGCTCGCTGGAGAACGCGCTGGAACAGTTCCCTGGCTGCGCGGTGGTCATCTCGCACGACCGCTGGTTCCTCGACCGGGTCGCCACGCACATCCTCGCGTGGGAGGGTACTGACGAGAATCCCGCCAAATGGTTCTGGTTTGAAGGTAACTTCGAAGGCTACGAAAAGAACAAGATCGACCGACTCGGGCCGGAGGCAGCGCGGCCCCATAGGGTGACGTACCGCAAGTTGACTCGCGACTGACACGAGCGCGATCGAGTCGATTACATCAGCGGAGGGTTCGTGGCAGCCAGCACGCACAGCCAGGACGCGCGAGCGAGACGCCGCGCGCCTTCCGCACCGCAGGCCGATGACCCCGCTGAAACGCTGGTCTCCGACGGCCTGCGGCTGATGTTCGGCGCGCCCGAACTCGCGCTGGTGTCCGGTGAGCGTGCGGCCGCTCTCGCCGAGGCGTCCGGCTCGGAGCGAGTCTGGGCGTATGCCGAGGGATTGTCGGTGTCGGCGCGGGTCCGGCTCGGGCATCGTGCCGACGTCGTCAACCGGGCGGTCGTGGTGCTGCGGACGGCGGAGGCCGACGGGCACGCCGATCTCGCCGCGCAGATGCGTACCGAATTGGCGCTGTGCGCGCGTAGTGTTGGCGTCCCGCTGACCGGGCTCGCCGCGCTGCGACCGGTGCTGGCCGACGAGCACGCCCAGCCGGTATGCCGGATCGGCGCGTTGCTGCAATTCGTCGGGTGTATGGCCTCGATCGGACGCCGAGGTGTACTCGATCGCGCGCTGGAGGAGGCCGACAAGCTCGCGGACTCCGACCCGGGGATCGGCGACGCCGACCGGGTCAGCATGCGCGCGCTAGTCCAGGCGCGCACGGCCGCGCATCTGCGTCGGCATGGCGACATCTCGGCGTCGATCGACGCGGCGCGCAACGGTCTCGACATCGTCGAGGGCAGCGACGACGTTCTCGTCGACAGCACGCAGATGCGTACCAGGCTCACCCTGGAACTGGTGTGCGCGTTGCTGGATCAGGGCTCGCGCGATGAAGCGGACGCCCTCGCGCAGCCGCTGTTCGCCGAACCGGCGCGGGCGGCTTCTATCGCGCCACTCGCGTGGATGCGACTGGCCATCGCGACCAGGGTGCATCTGGCGTCCGCAGCCCCTGAGACGGCGGGCATGTTGATCCGTGACGCTCTGCACCACACTCGGCGGCATGACCTACTCGCGCTCAGCTCACGCCTGTTGCTGGAGCTCTCCCACATCGAGGAGCAACTTGGCAGGCCAGCGGAAGCGCTCACGTGTCTGCGTGAGGCGCGGGTCTGCGAGCACAGCTACGGCAGACTGCGGCGACAGGCACTCGGGTTACTCACCGGCGAGTTCGGCAGAGGGGAGCAGCCAGCCGCCGACTTCAATCGCGCGCTCGCTGAGCACGAGGAGCGCGTCGCGCAGCAACGCAAGAGCCAGCCAGCTGGCAAACGCAGGCGTGTTGAGCCGTCGACTGAGACAACCCAGATGATGCCCGCGGTGACCGCCGATGCGCCCCCACCGCGCAGCGAGCCAGCGCGGCCCGAGCCCGCTCCATCGACGTCCGCGTCGCCGGAGCCCGGGTTCTGGGAGCCCGCGTCCTGGGAGACCACGTCGTCCGAACCCGCCGCGCCGGCGAACCGGCCGTCGTCGGCCGCGTACGAAGACTCACCCGCGTCGCACGAGGCCGCTCCGGCGCGGCCGTCGACCGCTCCGTGGGAGACAGTCCAGCAGCCCGCCGTGCCGTGGGCCAAACACTCCGCACCCCAGGAGGCGGACCAGGGGGCCAGGCACCAAGCTGACAGGACGTCATCGGTGCGGTCCGTGCTGGATCGGCTCGGCGTCGCGGTCGGGTCCGGTGGCAGGCGGCACGCATCTGACGACGAGCCAGATCGGCGTGGGCGGCATGAACAACCCGACCACACGGCTGGCACGGGCTGGACCGAGCAACCGGCTCAGCCGTCCTGGACCGAGCAACCGGCTCAGCCGTCGTGGAGCGAGCGACCGGTTCAGCCGTCGTGGAGCGAGCGACCGGTTCACACGCCGTGGAGCGATCAGCCTGCTCACACGCCGTGGATGGAGCAGCGGGATGAGCGGTCGAAGCCTCCGTCACGGCCGCCGATGCCGTGGGAGCAGCCCGCGCAGGAGCAGCAGCCGCCCAGCCCCTCGTGGGCCGAGCGTTGGGAGCAGCGGCACTCCGAACCACCGCATGCGAAGCCGCCGTCGCGCCCGGCATGGACCGCGCAACCCGCGAACGCGGAGTGGTCGTGGCGGCCCGACCCGCGTCCGGAACCGGAGCCAGAGCCCGCACCCGAGCCCACGCCGGAAGAGGCCCCGACGCTGTATGCCGCCCCGCCCGACGTGCGGGCCGAGCCGCTGTTCGCCCCGCGGGAGGTCGAGCCTGAGGTGCCGCAAAGACCCGAGGTCGAGATCGGCTCGGACACGTCGCCAGAGCCAGACCGGACGCCGGAGCCAGCGCCCGAGCCGCAGCCGGTCCGGGAACTCGACAGCGTCCTTGCGGTGTTCAGCAGCTGGGCCAATGGCGACGACGACAACTCGGCGGTGACGCCGCGAGTGCGCAGCAGACGGTGGCAGCGTACCGAGACCAGTGGGTCCGCCAGCGGACATCGCGGCACCAACGGGCACGCCGTCAACGGCGACAGCCCGCTGCGTGGCAACCACGGTGGCGGCCCGATCTAACCGCCCCTGATAGGCCACCGCACCCCACGTAATACCGGGTGTCCGAAGCGGCCGCGCCCGCGGTGCTGCCGTGATCCGGGCCAGTCACCGCGCGTATGTTCCTGCCGGAACCTCGAAGCATAGCGTGCCGCCAGGAGATGTCTCGCTGCCTCCTGGGAGGACACCGGTGCGGCCACGGAGCTAGGGTGTGTGGCGTCGATCGCAGCGTCGCGGTCCGCTCCCGGTGGGCAGCCGTGCGTGCGAAACGACAGGTGGAGTGACGGCGCACGAGCGTGCGGAATGAAAAGGGATGTCGCCGGAGCTCGACGTCGCTGGCGGCGAACGTCGAGCGGAACGGGCAGGATGGGAGTCGGCATGACCACAGTGGGTTCGGAACGTGCTGCCGGTGGCCGCGTCGCGACCCCGTCGCTGGAACAGCAACGCGACGCCCTCGTAGAGCGAGCGACGTCGATGGCGTCCGATATCGCCGACCTGATCCGGCTCTACTACCGCCACGTGCCGCCGGAGGACATCGTCGGCACCGACCCCGCTGACCTTGTCGGGGCGGTGCGCGCCCACAAGCGGCTGGCCGAGCAGCGTACCCCGGGCTCGCCCGCGATTTGGATCGGCAAGCCCAATGCGCAGGAAAACGGCTGGTCCAGCGACGGCACGGTGGTGCAGATCGTCACCGATGACATGCCGTTCCTCGTCGACAGCGTGGCGGCCAAGTTCGCCCGCTCCGGTATCGACGTGCAGCGCATCGTGCACCCGATCCTCGTCGTGACCCGAGACGTCACCGGCTCACTGCGCGAACTGCACCCCACCGCCGACGCTGCCGCTCCGCCGGAGGGGGCGGCGACCGAGTCGTGGATCCTGGTCGAGCTGGATCGGATGACCGACGCCGAACGCGCCCTCGAGATGGAGAACCGGCTGCACGCGGTCATCAACGACGTCCGGGAGGTCGTCGAGGACTCCGAACGGATGTCGGCCACCGCGCTGGACATCGCCGAGGAGCTGCGGACGTCCCCGCCGAACCTGCCGCGGACTGAGGTCGCTGACGGCGAGGCACTGCTGCGCTGGCTGGTGCGGGGACACTTCACCTTCCTTGGCTATCGGCGCTACGAGGTCATCGCCGAAAACGTCATTGAGGACGGTGCCGAGAGCGCCGCGGCCACGCAGGAGGAGCAACATCCCGCGCTGCGGGCAGTGCTGGCGTCCGGGCTGGGTGTGCTGCGGCAGGACAGCCTCGCGGCCCGCGACCTCACCAAGGGTCCGGACATGGCCGAAACCGCGCTGGCCCCGACGTTGCTGGTGCTGACCCCGGCCAGCGCACCGTCCACGGTGCATCGCCCCGTGCACCCGTACTACATCGGCGTCAAGATCTTCGACGACGACGGCGACGTGGTTGGTGAACACCGCTTCCTCGGCATGTTCACCACATCCGCGCTGCACGAGGACGTGCTCGACATCCCGGTGATCGAGCGCAAGGTCCGCGACGTCATCCACCGCGCGGGCTTCCCGATCGAGTCGCACTCCGGCCAGGAGATGCTGGAAGTGCTGCAGAGCTGGCCTCGCGCCGAGCTGTTCTCCACCGACCTCGACTCGCTGTATGCCACCGTCACCGGCGCGATCGCGCTCGCCGACCGGCGCAGGCTGCGTGCGTTCCTGCGCCGCGATCCCTACGGCCGGTTCTATTCCTGTGTGGTGTTCGTGCCGCGTGATCGCTACTCCACGCAGACCAGGCAAGCGATGCAAGAAGTGCTGCGCACCGAGCTGGACGCCGACACCGTCGAGTTCGCCGTGCGGCTGGGCGAGACGCTGTTCGCGCAGGTGCACTTCACCGTGCACACCCAGCCGGAACGGATGATCGAGCCGGACGCGTTGCGACTGCAGGAACTGCTGAATGACGCGGTGCGCGGCTGGGATGACCGCCTGATCGAGGCGATCCACGCCGAGCGAGCGGCCGCGGGCGACGACGGCTACCGCGACGAGACCTCGTATCAGCTCGGCCAGCGGCTCGCCGGATCGGTTCCCGAGGCGTACAAGGAGGACTTCGACGCCGCCACCGGGCTGGCCGACCTGCGCACCGTCGAGTCGTTGTCCAGCGAGGACGACGTCGCGATGTCGTTCTACGTGCCGGACGAGACCCGGAGCGAGCAGCGTCGGTTCAAGCTGTACCTGCTCGGTGAGGGCGTCACGTTGTCCACACTGCTGCCGATGCTGCAGAAGATGGACGTCGAGGTCGTCGACCAGCGGCCGTACGAGATCAGCGTCGCCGACGGCACGCGCGGCTGGATTTACGACTTCGGGCTGCGGGTCGATCCGACGGTGCTGGAGCGGTTCACCGACGAGACCGCGTTGCTCGAAGTGCGCGAACGTTTCCAGGACGCCTTCCGCTCGATGTGGGAAGGCAACGCCGAGGTCGACGGCTTCAACGGGCTGGTGTTGCGCGCTGGCCTGACCTGGCGGCAGGCAGCCGTCCTGCGGGCGTACTCGCGTTATCTGCGCCAAGCGGGCACTCCGTACTCGCAGGAGTACATCGAGGACGCCGTCCTGGCCAACTCGGCGATCTCGGCGGCCTTGGTGCGGCTGTTCGAGGCGAAGTTCGACATCGACGCACCCGACGAGGACCGCACCGAGCGGGTCGACGGCATCGTGACCGAGATCAGCACCATGATCGACGCGGTCGTCAGCCTGGACGAGGACCGCATCTTGCGCAGCCTGCTCGCGGTGATCACCGCGACGTTGCGCACCAACTACTACGTCACCGACGCCGACGGCCAGCCGAGGCCGTACCTGTCGATCAAGCTGGAACCGGCGGCTGTGCCGGACCTGCCGGAACCGAGGCCGCGCTTCGAGATCTTCGTCTACTCCGCGCGGGTGGAAGGCGTGCACCTGCGGTTCGGGCTGGTCGCGCGCGGCGGGCTGCGCTGGTCGGACCGCAGGGAGGACTTCCGCACCGAGGTCCTTGGGCTGGTCAAGGCGCAGGCGGTGAAGAACGCCGTGATCGTCCCGGTCGGTGCGAAGGGCGGCTTCGTCGTCAAGCGCCCGCCCGCGGCGACTGGTGACTCGACTGTCGACCGGGAGGCACGGCAGGCCGAGGGCATCGCCTGCTACCGCATGTTCATCTCTGGCCTGCTCGACCTCACCGACAACCGCAAGGAAGGCGTCACGGTGCCAGCGCCGTCCGTAGTGCGCTACGACGGCGATGACAGTTACCTCGTGGTCGCCGCTGACAAGGGCACGGCCACGTTCTCCGACATCGCCAACGACGTCTCAGCCAGCTATGGCTTCTGGCTGGGCGACGCGTTCGCCTCCGGCGGCTCGGTCGGCTACGACCACAAGGCCATGGGCATCACCGCTAAGGGCGCGTGGGAGTCGGTCAAGCGGCACTTCCGGGAGCTGGGCGTCGACACCCAGCGGCAGGACTTCACCGTGGTCGGTATCGGCGACATGGGCGGCGACGTCTTCGGCAACGGGATGCTGCTCTCCGAACATATCCGTCTGGTCGCGGCGTTCAACCACCTGCACATTTTCCTTGACCCGAACCCGACGGACACTGCTGCCGCTTTCCGGGAGCGGGAGCGGATGTTCGCGCTGCCTCGCTCGTCGTGGGAGGACTACGACACCTCGCTGATCAGCGAGGGCGGCGGGGTGTATTCGCGCAGCGCGAAGTCCGTCCCGATCACACCGCAGGTCCGCGAGGCGCTCGGCATCGCGGACGGCGTCACCAAGTTGACGCCGAACGAGCTGATCCGCGCGATCCTGCTCGCCCCCGTCGACCTGCTGTGGAATGGCGGCATCGGCACCTACGTCAAGGCATCCACCGAGAGTCATGCCGATGCCGACGACAAGACCAATGATCCGCTGCGCGTCAACGGCAAGGACCTGCGGGTCAACGTCGTCGGTGAGGGCGGCAACCTCGGGCTGACCGAGCGAGGCAGGATTGAGTTCGCCCGCGGTGGCGGCAAGATCAACACGGACGCGCTGGACAACTCCGCCGGTGTCGACTGCTCCGACCACGAGGTCAACATCAAGATCCTCTTGGAGCAGCTGATCGATGAAGGGCACCTCGACAAAGACAACCGGGTGTCGCTGCTGGAGTCGATGACCGACGAGGTCGGCGAACTGGTGCTGGCCAATAACTACCGGCAGAACGCCGTGCTCGGCACCGCGCGGGCGCACGCTCCCGCGATGGCCTCGGTGCACCAGCGGCAGGTGTCGTACTTGGAGACCAAGGCTGGTCTGGATCGCGAGCTGGAGGCGCTCCCGAGTAACGAGGAGTTCAAGGAGCTGGACAAGGCGGGGCAGGGGCTGTCCTCGCCGGAGCTGGCGACGCTGCTGGCGCACGTCAAACTGGACCTCAAGGATGAACTGCTCGACAGCGACCTGCCCGACCAGGAAGTGTTCCTGCGCATCCTGCCGGACTACTTCCCGTCCGCGCTGCGCGATCGGTTCCGCAAGCAGATCCTGGACCACCCGCTGAACCGGGAGATCGTCACCACCCAGGTGGTCAACGAGGTCGTCGGCGGGGGCGGACTGACATATGCCTACCGGCTCAACGAGGAGCTGAACGCCACCGCGACCGACGCGGTGCGGGCCTTCGTCGTGGCCACCAAGGTGTTCGACCTGCAGGCCATCTGGCGGCAGGTCGACGCGCTCGACACCGATGTCTCCACCGAGGACACCGACACCATCGTGCTGGAAACCCGCAGGCTGCTTGACCGGGCCTCGCGCTGGTGGCTGACCAACCGGCCGCAGCCGCTGGCCGTCGGTGCCGAGATCAACCGCTTCGCCGTCGTTTCGGAGCTGATGCCCAAGGTGGCTGGCTTCCTGCGAGGCGCGCAGGCGGAGTCGGTCGACGTCAAGCGAGCCGAGCTCGCTGGAAATGGGCTGCCCGCCGACCTCGCCGACCGGATGGCGGTGCTGCTGCACACCTACGGGCTGCTCGACGTTATCGAGGTGGCCGAGCTCGCCGAGCACGAGGTGGGCTTGAGCAAGGAACGCAGCCCGCATGAAACCGCTGAGCTGTACTACGCGCTGTCCTCGCATCTCGATGTCGACGCGATGCTCACCTCGGTGAGCGCTTTGGAGCGGGGCAACCGCTGGCACGCGCTGGCGCGGCTGGCGCTGCGGGACGACATCTACGAGTCGCTGCGGATGATCACGCTCGACGCGCTGCGAAACTGCGATCCGGACGACCACGTCGATGACAAGATCGCCGAGTGGGAGACGGTCAACGCCTCCCGCCTGGCCAGGGCACGTGTCACGCTCGGCGAGATCAGCCGCTCGGGACGACTCGACCTGGCCACGGTCTCCGTCGCCGCGCGGGAGCTGCGCAGCATGGCGCGGTGAGGGAGCTGGATGCGTGGGCCGAGCGCACCCAAGGCGTCATTCGTCGCATCGCGCTGCGTACGGTAGAGACGTGACAGAACTACGAGTTGCCGACGCGGGCGAGCGGGAGAACCTTGCCGCGTTCGTCGCCCGCGCCGTGCGCCTCGACGGGCAGGCTGTCGTGCGATTGCGGCAGCGGGACGCGACACCGGGCGTGCTCGATGCGTGGACGATAACGCCGTTCGACGTCCTCGCCACCAGGGGTGTGCGGGGTGATATCGAGCCGCGTGACGTCACGGTGTCCGGCAACGAACTGCTCGCCGCACTGACCGTGGCCGGTGGCGAGCGGATGGACCCCGGGCCGTCGCGAGACCTGCTGTGGCGCTCTGATCTGCCGACGTCCGGAACGTGGCAGCACGTGGAGGACTTGCCGACGTCGGTCGTGACCGAGGTGACCGAACGGGGCGTCGACGTCGCGCGGGACAACGTCGGTCCGCAGGGCACCCCGCCCGCCTCGCTGCTCGACCAGCCGGTGCTGACCGTCAGCAATGACAACGTCGACCTCAAGGTGCAGCTGCGGTGCCTGTTCGCGCTGTCCGGCATGGGCTTCACCGGCACTAGCGGCGAGGGCGCTGGTGGCGTCGTGGGGGAGAGTGTTGAGGACGGCTCCGACGAGGGCGACGCCGCAGCGGGGGAGGCGGCGACCAGCGACGTTGTGCGTGTCAGCGCCACCGACTCCTGGCTGCGCATGGACGCCCGGTACGGCGCCGTGCTCCGCCGCAGGCATGCCCTGCTGCCGCTGGTGTTCTAAGGGAAGGTCCTCGCACCCCTCACCCAACCGCATCGACCATACGTTCGAAGAATGTCGGTGCCTCGCGCTAGCGTTCCGGCATGCCTTCACAACTGCACGAAGTGCTGGTGGCGTTGTTCCACGAACGCCCAGCGCTCGCCGCAGAGTTGTTGACGGGCGCACTGGGGGTGCCGGTGCCGGAGCACAAGGGGGTACGACTTGAGTCGTGTGAACTGGCCGATGTGACGCCGACCGAGTACCGCGCGGACGCTGTCGTTGTTCTCACGGACGGTGATCAGCCGGTACTGGCCGTCGTGATCGAGATTCAGCTCGGGCGGGATGGTGGCAAACGCTGGTCCTGGCCCGTCTATCTCGCCACGCTCCGCTCCCGGCTGCGATGTTCCGTAGCGCTCTTGGTGTTGTGCTCGACAACGAGAGTCGCTGATTGGTGCGCCGCGCCTATCGACCTTGGCCATCCGGGATGGGTATTGCGGCCACTGGTGGTCGGTCCAGACCGCGTGCCAGTGGTCACCGAGCCTGAGGATGCCGAGCGCAGTCCCGAACTGGCCGTGCTTTCGGCCATGGCGCATGGCGCGGAACACACTCATGGCGAGAAGGTGCTGTCCGCGCTGCTCGCTGGCTTACGAAACATCGATGACGAACACCTGACGCGCTACCATGATCTCGTGCTCGCGGTGCTCCCCGAGGCTGCGCGCGCTCGTTTGGAGGACATGATGACGGCTGGAACCTACGAATACCAGAGCGACTTCGTCCGTAGGCATGTCAACCAAGGTCGTGCCGAGGGACGCGTCGAGGGGCGTGCCGAGGGTGAGGCGAACGCCCTGCTCGCGCTGTTGGCCGCGCGCGGCATTGACATCACCGACGAGGCGAGGACGCGCATCACCAGCTGCACCGAGCTTGACCAGCTGGACGCCTGGATCCGTCGAGCCGTCGCCATCGACACCGTGGACGAGCTCTTCGCCTGACGATGCCGAGCGGCACAACGCACACGTGGTTGGCGTAGCCGCTGCGCGACCTACGCCAACCACGCGGCCGTATCCGACGGCAGCTTGCCGTCGACGAGCGGGGCGCTGGCCAGCAGCACGTCGCCCGGCGGCAGGTCGACCAGTGAGCCTGAGGTGTTCAGCACGCACACCAGGCCGGACTCGTCGTCCTCACCGCTGAGGTCGGCGCGGCGGAACGCGAAACACCCCGCGGGCGCGCCGTACCACTCGACACTGTCACCGCTGAACGCCTCGTGATTGTGGCGTAGCTCGATCGCGGCTCGGTACAGCGACAGCGTTGAGTCCGGGTCCTCCAACTGCGCCTCGACCGTGCGGTCCGCCCATGTAGCGGGCATCGGCAGCCACGTCTGCTCGCTGGTGGAGAAGCCGAACGGCGGCGCGCTGCCCTCCCACGGCATCGGCACCCGCGCCACGTTGCGATCGGGGTCGCCGTTTGCTCGCGCACGCGGATCGTGGCCGGTGCCCGGGGGTAGTTCGACGTTGTCGAGCCCCAGCTCTTCGCCGTTGTAGAGATACGCCGCGCCCGGCAGTGCGAGCACGACCAGCATCATCGCCCGCGCGCGTCGCAGTCCGGCATCCCCGCCGCCGTAGCGGCTGACCTGCCGCCACACGTCGTGGTTGCCCAGCGCCCATGTCGGGGGAGCGCCGACCCGATGCGGCGCCGCCAGCGAGCGATCGATCGTCGAGCGCAGCGTGTCGGCGTCGAAGTGCGTCAGCGCGAGCCGGAAGTTGAAGCCGAGGTGCAACATGCCCGGCTCCAGGTAGCGCGCGAGCAGGTTGTCATCGAAGGTCCACAGCTCGCCGGTCGCGATCGTGCCGGGGTAGTCGTCGAGCACTGACCGGAAGAACGCGTGGATGTCGGCAAGACCCTCGTTGTCGAACCGGGGATCGGCGTAGTCATGCGGCCCGATGGTCTGCGCCGCACGCGGGTCCATGTCGGGCAGGCCGTCCGGTTTGGCCAAGCCGTGCGCGACGTCAATACGGAACCCATCGACACCCCGGTCAAGCCAGAACCGCATGGTCCGCTCGACGTCCTGCCGTACCTCGGGATTACGCCAGTTCAGGTCGGGCTGCTCCGGCGCGAACAGGTGGAGGTACCACTGGCCGTCCTCGACCCTGGTCCACGCGGGACCGCCAAAGACACTGACCCAGTTGTTGGGCGGCCGCTCGCCGTAGTCCCCGGTGCCATCGCGGAAGATATAGCGCTCGCGCTCGTGGCTTCCCGGCCCGGCGGCGCGGGCCGCGGTGAACCAGGGGTGCTGGTCGCTGGTGTGGTTCGGTACGAGGTCGATGGTGACCTTGATGCCGTGCTCGTGTGCCTCGGCAAGCAGGGCGTCGAACGTTGCCAGGTCCCCGAACAGGGGATCGACATCACGCGGATCGGTGACGTCATAGCCGTTGTCAACCATCGGCGACCGGTAGAACGGCGTCAGCCACAGTGCGTCAACACCCAGCAGCTCAAGGTAGCCGAGCCGGGAGCGCACTCCCTCGAGGTCACCAACTCCGTCGCCGTTCGAGTCGGCGAAGGACTGCACGTATACCTGGTAGAACACCGCGTCGCGCCACCACGGCGCTGATGTCGCCGCGGCGTCGTGTTCTGCCGCGTGGGCCTCGCTTCTCACCCCTCGTCCCATAGCTGGCTATCCTGCCATCCGGTCCCGACACGATCGCAGCGCGGTTGCCGGGAGTCGTTGACTGGCTACACCCAGCTGTTCATGAGGCTGTTGGCCGCCATTTCCAGGTATGACCACAGCTGCTGCCGGTAGGGCTCCTCCAGGCCGGCCTCATCGACGGCGATCCGCATACAGCGCAGCCAGGCGTCCCGTTCGATCGGGCCGATGGTGAACGGCGCGTGCCGCATCCGCAGCCTGGGGTGACCCCGCTGGTCGGAGTAGGTGTGTGGGCCACCCCAGTACTGCATCAGGAACAGTCGCAGCCGTTCCTCCGCTGGTCCGAGGTCCTCCTCGGGGTAGATCGGCCGGAGCACCTCGTCGTTGGCGACTTCCTCGTAGAACCGTCCGACAATCTTGCGGAAGGTTTCCTCGCCGCCGACCGCGTCGTAGAACGTCTCCGGCGCCTGCTCAGTGCTCACGTTCACATCCTGCCTGTTATCGGAACCTTGGACCAACCATGTGTTGGCCGATTACTGCGTCGTCTCGCTGCCGAGTAACAGCGGCAGCGGGTTCTCGAACCCCGCGTCGGACAGCGCGGCGAGGATCTTGCCGCGCAGGGTCCGCTGCACCGCCCACTGCTTGCCCGGTCGTACCTTGAGGGTGAGCCGGATGTAGACCGCCTGCACTGTGATGTTGTCCACGCCAAGCAGGTTGGGCTGCTCAAGGGCGTCCTCCGACACCGGCGGCTCGCTGGTGACCTCGGTCGCGGTCTGCGAGATGAGCCTGGTGGCGTGCTCGATGTTGGCGCTGTGCCCGAGCGGGATGTCGATGACGGCGACCGAATGGTCCTGGCTGAAGTTGCCGACACGCATGATCTCGCCATTGCGGACATACCAGACCGTGCCGTCCAGCGCGCGCAACGTGGTGATGCGCAGCCCGACCGTCTCCACGACACCGATGGCCTCGCCGAGGTCGACGACGTCGCCGACGCCGTACTGATCCTCGACCATCATGAAGATCCCGGACACGAAGTCCTGCACCAGGTTCTGCGCGCCGAATCCGAGGGCGACACCGACGATGCCCGCCGACGCGATCAGCGGCCCGACGGAGATGCCGAGCTCAGCGAGGATCTCGATCACCGCGATGCCGAACACGAGGAACGTGGTGATCGACTTCAGCACCGCCCCGATGGTCTCGGCGCGTTGCCTGCTGCGTTCGATCGTCTCGACGGAGGGCGGACCGTTGATGCGATTGCGCAGCGGCCGGAGCAGCGCCGGCTGCTTGCCGTCGCCCGTCGCCCTGGTGAGTTTGTCGATCAGTTTCTTGATGAGGAAACGGATCAAATACGCGATGAGAAGGGTCAGGATGATCTTGAGTGGCTTGGCGACCAGCCAATCCGCTGAAACGGCAAGCCACTCATTGCCAGTCAGCCGGTAAACTTGCTGGCACCAGGTTCCGTGTTCGGATGCGCAGTCAGGTGCGCTAAGCAGCGGTAGCACAGCGTGGCTCCCCGTTCCTTGTCCATTGGTCTCGTTGTTGCAACGCTGTCTCGTAACACATCCTGAATAGGACGTGCTTTTCAGGTGTAATCGTGGTCGACTATGCCTGCACGACACCCTAGGCGGTCGGCCATGACGGGTATCGAAGGCCACGTCCGGTCGTCGCCTGGGTGTGGATGCTCGCGACACGCTGGAGGTAGCCGAGTGCCGGACCGACATCCGATACCGATAGGTAGCCCCGCCCATGCTTCGGACACAGCGATGGGCGGGGAGATGGCGACCATGCCGCCGCCCGCACGACGCAATCGGCGCCCAGGGCGCATCGCGCGCGGGCACGCCCGCAGACTCGGGCGCGATCATAGCGGCACCGCGCCTGCCTTCGGTCGCAGTCGTGTCCTGCTACTGAATGCCACATTCGAACCGTTGACCGCACTGTCGTTGCGCCGTGCCGTCGTGCTCGTGGTGTGCGGCAAGGCGGAAGTCGTGCACGGCGATCCGTCCGGGCTGCTGCTGCACTCCGCGACGGTGACCGTGCCGGTCCCCTCGGTGATCCGGCTCAACAACTACGTCCGCGTGCCCTATCGCGGTATGGTTCCGCTGACCAGGGCGGGGCTGATGCATCGCGATCGGTATCGATGCGCCTACTGCGGTGCCAAGGCCGAGACGATCGACCACGTCGTGCCGCGGAGCCGTGGCGGACAACACACCTGGGAGAACTGCGTAGCCTGCTGCACCAGGTGCAACCACCGCAAGGCCGACCGGCTGCTGAGCGAGATCGGCTGGACGTTGCGGATGCGGCCGCAGGCTCCGCGCGGGCCGTACTGGCGGCTGCTCGCGCAGGTGAACGACGCCGATCCGGAGTGGCGGCTTTACCTCGGCGACGCCGTGGCGTGAGGCGGGTGGTTGATCGACTCTGCTGTCGTGCCATACGTCAGCGGACGTGCCATGACGTCCCCTTGTTCGCCGTCGGCCGTACCGGCGGGCGGCGGTGCGACGTGCGTTCGGTACCGTACGCATGTGAGCGTGATCGAAACCATCCTGGTGTTCGTGGTGATCCCCGCCGTGATCTACGGCCTGCTCGGCGTGCTGTCGATGCGGTCGAAGTTCGCTGCGACGCCTCGATACAGGCCGGGGCAGGAGTGGGACCACCCACCCGTCTGGTGGAGCGCCAACCCGCAGGGGCTCGACACCACCCGCACGCATGCGGACGCCGGTGACGAGGAAGCCACCCCGGTAGGAGGTTCCAGTGGGCGCTGGTGAGTTGACAGCTGACAGGACGCGGTCGCAAGGCGATCAGGAGCTGGAGCCTGGCTCCGTCGTGACGCTGTCCGGCAGGGTCTCCGCGGCCAAGATGTATGACCCGAATACGCCCAAGGGGCCGTTCACCGCGACTCAGCTCGCGCGGCTCGACGAGGCGCTGACGCTGGCCAGCAGGGACACCGGACTCGACTTCAGTGTCTACATCGGTGCGCTCGGCAAGGACAGCCGTGCCGAGGCGGAGAAGCTGTTCCGCCGCATCGGCCCGCGTGGCAGGGAGTCGGTGCTGATCGCTGTCTCGCCGGGCGAGCGTGTCGTCGAGCTGGTGACGGGCGAGATCGCCGAGCAGCGCCTGTCGAAGCGCGGCGGCAAGCTGGCTGTGATGAGCATGGTCGCGTCGTTCAAGGAAGGCGACCTCATCGGCGGGCTGGTCAGCGGCCTGCGGATGCTGGACGAGCAGGCCGGTTCCCCCAGGGAGTAAGCCCCACGCCGCTGACCGATCAGCGGCACCCCGACCAACGAGAACGCCCCGCCGGACGCACCCGAAGGTGCACCCGGCGGGGCGTTTGTCGTGATCGTTATTCCTGGTCGAACTCGCGGGCGGCTAGCGCCCGGACTATTCCGGCGCGACCCTCGCTGACCAGCCTCCGCAGCGCGGCGGGGTGGTCGCCGTCGAGCCAGGTGTCCGCGGCTTCGATGCTGGCCTTGTCCACCGACCACGATGGATACATCCCCACCGCGACCGGCTGCGCCCGCTCCGATGAACGCCGCTGCCACACGCCGTCGATCTCGGCGAAGTAGCGTTCCACGTACGGCTCAAGCAAGTGCTTCTGCGCCGGGTGGCTGAATCCGGTGATGACCTCGTCGTTGATCGCGTTGGGTAGCACGTCGTCGTGCACCGCCCGCTGCCACGCCAGCTCCTTCGCCTCCGGCGTCGGCCGCAGCGCACGTGCCCGCTCGGCGTACCGTTGGCCGGTCGAGGTGTTGTCCCGGGCAAGCTCGGCGTCGATCTCGGCATCGGCCGCCCTGCCGTGCGCCACCAGCGCGAACAGCAGGCGCCACCGCAGGTCGGTGTCCACCGTCAGGCCGGGCAGCTGCTCCGAGCCGTCCAGCAGCCCGCCGACCAGCTTGAGCGCGTCGTCACCGAGCACTGAATTGGTCAGCGCGTTGACGAACGCGAGTTGGTGATCTGAGCCCGCTTCGGCCGACCGCGCCAGCTCCACCAGCCGCGCGGTGAACGACGGCCAGCCGGTCTCGTTCGCCCAAGACGGCGTCGCGTACGAGTTCAGTGCCGCCTGTGTCTGCAGCAGCACCCGCTGCACGACGCCGACCTCGGCCTCGGCGTGGATGCCCCGGTTGACCAGCGTGATGAAGTCGCGCGCCTTCAGCTCGGCTTCGCGGGTCATCTCCCACGCCGCCGACCAGCACAGCGTGCGCGGGAGCGGCTCGTCGATGTCGGCGATCCTGTCCACCAGCGTGGCCAGCGACGCCGGGTCGAGCCGCATGGCGCAGTAGGTCAGGTCGTCGTCGTTGACCAGCACCAGTTTGCCTCGTGGCACGCCGACCAACTCCGGCACCTCGGTGCGCTCGCCGCTGACGTCGAGCTCCTCGCGGTGGATGCGCACGAGCTTGCCGCCGGACTCCGGCGTCTCGTCGTAAACGCCGACCGCGACCCGGTGGGTGCGGCACTCGCCCTCGCCTGGTGTGGCGCCGCCCTGCAGAATCGCGAACTCGGTGAACCGGCCCTCGTCGTCGACGCGGAACGACGGCCGTAGCGAGTTCAATCCCGTCGTTTCCAGCCACTGCGCGCTCCACCACGACAGGTCCCGCCCTGAGGCCTCCTCCAGCGCGGCGAGTAGGTCGGCCAGCGTGGCATTGCCCCATGCGTGCCGGTCGAAGTACACCTTCAGCCCGGACAGGAAGTTCTCCTGCCCGACGTAGGCGACGAGCTGCTTGAGCACACTCGCGCCCTTGGCGTAGGTGATGCCGTCGAAGTTGACCTCGACCGCCTGCAGGTCGGGAATGTCGGCGGCGACCGGGTGCGTCGACGGGAGCTGGTCCTGCCGGTAGGCCCAGGACTTCTCGATGTTGGCGAAGCTGGTCCAGGCGTGCTTGTACTCGGTCGCGCCCGCCTGGCTGAGCACGCTGGCGAAGGTCGCGAACGACTCGTTCAGCCACAGGTCGTCCCACCAGCGCATGGTGACCAGGTCGCCGAACCACATGTGCGCCATCTCATGGAGCACCGTCTCGGCGCGCCGCTCGTAGGCATACCGGGTGACGCGGCTGCGGAAGACGTAGTCCTCGCGGAACGTCACCGCGCCCGCGTTTTCCATCGCGCCCGCGTTGAATTCCGGCACGAACAGCTGGTCGTACTTGCCGAACGGGTAGGTGACACCGAAGTTCTCGTGGTAGAAGCCGAAACCCTGCTTGGTCTCGGTGAACAGTCGGTCGGCGTCCATGTGCTCGGCCAGCGACGCGCGGCAGTAGATGCCAAGCGGGATCGTGGTGCGCTGGTCGGAGAACTCGTCGCGCCACTCCGCGTACGGCCCGGCGATCAGTGCCACCAGGTACGTCGAGATGCGCTCCGACTCTGCGAACACCGTGCGCACCGCGCCTTCGGGCGTCGTCGACGTCGACTCGACCGGCGCGTTGGAGATCACCTTCCAGCCCTGCGGCGCGGTCACCGTCAGCCGGTACACCGACTTGAGGTCAGGCTGGTCGAAACAGGCGAACATGCGCTTCGCGTCCGCGGTCTCGAACTGGCTGTAGAGGTACACCTCGCCGTCGACTGGGTCGACGAATCGGTGCAGGCCCTCGCCGGTGTTCATGTACCGGCACTCGGCGTGCACCGTGAGCTCGTTGTTCTTCGCGAGGTTCGGCAGCCCGATGCCGTTGTCCTCGACGTAGTCCGAGACGTCGAGCGCCGCGCCGTTGAGGGTGGCCGAATGGACCCCGGAGCCGACGATGTCGACGAACGTCGACGTGCCAGGCTCGGCCGCGGTGAACGTGACGGTGGTCTTCGAGTCGAACGACGTCTCGCCTGGGGCGCCCGCCCCATCGGTGAGATCGAGTTCGATGTCGTAGGAAGTCACGTCGAGCAGCTCCGCACGGCGGATCGCTTGCTCCTGCGTCAGATTAGGGGCGGCCACTACTACCTCAGCTGAGTTGGGTTCCGGGTCGAATCACTGCACGCATCAAATCATGAAGTGTGGCGTCCTCGCGCCAACGCGGGGAACAAGTTCGCCATTGTCTTGGTTGGGCACGAATAGTGAACATAACTCGGTTGACACCGACAGAAGGAGAGAATGCCGTGGCGCCGACGAAGGTGGAGATCTACGTCGATCCGTTGTGCCCGTTCGCCTGGATCACGTCCCGGTGGCTGCTTGAGGTTGAGCAGTTGCGCGACATCGACCTCAGGTTCGGTGTGATGAGCCTGACGCTGCTCAACAAGGAGCGCGAGAACCTATCCGACCATTACCGCGAAATGCTGGACCGCGCCATGGGGCCAGTGCGGGTCGCCATCGCCGTCGAGCAACAGCTCGGACAGCAGGGACTGCGGGACTTCTACCTGGCGTTCGGCATGCGCAAGCACAATAAGGGCATCGACGATCAGGCGCTGGTCATCCAGGAGGCGCTGGCTGAGGCCGGTGCGCCTGAGCTGGCCGACGCGGCGACGTCGAGCGAGTACGACGACGCGTTGTCGGAGAGCCACCACCGCGGCATGGACCCGGTCGGCCAGGACGTCGGCACCCCGACCATCCACGTCGATGGCGTGGCGTTCTTCGGGCCGGTGCTCGGCTCGGTGCCGCGTGGCGAGGACGCGGTGAAGGTGTTCGACGGCGCCAGGCTGCTCGCGGGCTACCAGGACTTCTTCGAGCTCAAGCGGACCCGCACCGGCGAGCTGAACTTCGACTGACCACCTCGGCCAGCCGCGAGTCGCGCCTTATCGGTCGCGAGTCGCACCGAAATTCGCGCGAGTTTCACCGTGTTGGCCGCGAGTCGCACCGTCCGGTGGTCACGGCGTTGGGCACGGCGCGGAACCCGCGCTGTGCGGCTCGCCCAAGCCGCAGGGCGAGCGGCTCAGGCGTGCGATTCGTGTGCCATTGTTGAGATGACCCGCATCGAGGACAAGGAGGCCCCATGGCCGCGCCCGCGACCACTCGTACCGGACATCTGATCAACGGCAAGACCAGTTACGGCGACGAGAACGACGTCATCGAGGTCCTGAACCCGGCGAACGAACAGGTCATCGGGACGGTTCCGGTGGGAACCCAGGCTGACGTCGACGCTGCGGTCGCTGCGGCGCGTGCGGCGTTCCCCGCGTGGGCGGACACGTCAGCTGAGGAACGCGCCGCCGTGGTGCGCAGGATCTCCGAGGGCATCACCGCCCGCCGCGACGAGATCGCGCGGCAGATCAGCGCGGAGGTCGGCGTCCCGATCACGTTCGCGACCAAGGTGCAGGCAACGCTGCCAGCAGCGACGTCGGCCGGGGTCGCTGACCTGATCGCGTCCGGCGAGTTCCGCTTCACCGAAGAGATCGGCAATTCGCTGATCGTGCGGGAGCCGATCGGTGTGGTCGGCGCGATCACCCCGTGGAACTACCCGCTGCACCAGATCATGGCCAAGCTGGCGCCCGCACTGGCGACCGGCTGCACCGTCGTGCTCAAGCCGAGCGAGGTCGCACCGCTGAACACCGGCATCCTCGCGGAGATCATCGCCGAGGCGGGGGTGCCCGATGGCGTGGTCAACATCGTGCACGGCACCGGGCCGGTCGTCGGGGCGGCGATCGCCGAGCACCCTGACGTCGACATGGTGTCGTTCACCGGCTCTACTCGGGCTGGCCGGGCGGTCTCGGCGGCGGCGTCGGAGACGATCAAGCGGGTCGCGCTCGAACTGGGCGGCAAGTCTGCCAACGTCATCCTGGACGACCTCGACGAGGCCGGGCTGACCAAGGCGGTCAAGCTCGGTGTCGCCAACGCCTTCATCAACGGCGGCCAGAGCTGCAACGCCTGGACGCGAATGCTGGTGCCCGCGTCCCGGCATGACGAGGCGGTCGAGCTGGCGATCGCGGCAGCGGCCAAGTACGTGCCCGCGGACCCGGCAGACTCAGCGACCCGGCTTGGCCCGATGGTCAACGAGCAGCAGCGCGACCGGGTGGTCGGCTTTATCCGCGCGGGTGCCGAGGCGGGCGCGACGCTGGCCTACGGCGGCCCTGAGAAGCCGGACGACCTGGACGAGGGTTTCTACGTGCGCCCGACGGTGTTCGCCGGGGTTACCGAGGACATGCCGATCGCGCAGGAGGAGATCTTCGGGCCGGTGCTGTCGGTGATGCCGTACGACGACACCGACGACGCGGTGCGGATCGCGAACAACTCGCTGTACGGCCTGGCTGGCGCGGTGTTCTCCGACTCGGACGAGCGCGCGCTTGAGGTTGCCAAGAGGCTGCGTACCGGCCAGGTCGACATCAATGGCGGCGCGTTCAACCCGCTGGCCCCGTTCGGCGGCTACAAGCAGTCCGGTAACGGCCGCGAGTTCGGCGCCTATGGCATCGAGGAGTTCCTCGAGGTCAAGTCCATCCAGCGCTGAGGCCGTCGCGCATGCGAAGGTGTCGACCATGACTCGCTGGACGGACATGACTGGGGCCGCACGGGGCGCCGAGTACGCCTCCCGGTTCGCTGAGCTGGAAGCCAAGGGCACCGACGTGCATGGTGAGGCCCAGCTCTGTGCCTCCCTGGTTCCCGCTGGCGCGTGGGTGCTCGATGCGGGGTGCGGCACCGGTCGTGTCGCGCAGTGGCTGCACCGCAATGGGTACGAGTGCGTCGGTGTTGATCTCGACGAGGAGATGCTGGCCGAGGCTCGCCGCGCGGCGCCTGAGATCCGGTGGATCCAGGCCGACCTTGCTGCCCTTGACCTCGCTGGACTGGGGCTCGCCGGGGCCGTTGACCTGGTGGTGTGTGCGGGGAACGTGATCCCGTTGGTCGCCGCGGGTACGGAAGCGACCGTGGTTACCTCGCTGGCCGGGGCTCTTCGTCCAGGAGGGCTGCTGGTGGCCGGGTTCGGTCTCGATGCCGCGCACCTGCCACTCGACGAGGCCACGGTGACCCTGGCCGATTACGACGCCTGGTGCGCCGACGCCGGACTCAGCCTGCGACAGCGCTTCGCCACCTGGGACGGCGATCCGTACGACGGCGGCGGTTACGCCGTCAGCGTCCACCGCCGATGAGTTCGTCGCGCTGCCGGGCGACGAACGCGGCGTCGACCGGCTCGCCGTGCCCCGGCACGACGACGTCCGGGCGCAGCGCGAGGACGGCGTCCAGCGCGCGTGGCCACTCGGCGGGGTAGGCGTCGTCACCGACTGAGGGCGGGGCACCCTGCTCGACCAGGTCTCCGGCGAACACCACACCCGCGTCCGGTACGTGCGCCACGACGTCGCCCGCGGTGTGGCCTCTGCCGGGGTGACACAGCACCACGGTGCGCCCGCCCAGGTCGACGTCCATCCGGTCAGGGACGTCCGCCGTAGGGAGTACTACCCGCGCGACATCGAGGTCGGCCGCGAGATCGGGCTTGCCCTGCTCTCGGTAGTACCGCGTCCACTCGGCGCGCTGCGCTTCGGCGTCGGTGCGGATCGCCTCGCGGCAGCGCGAGTGCGCCCACACCTGGCACGGCGAGAACGTGGCGGTGCCGAAGAAGTGGTCCCAGTGCGCGTGGGTGATGACGACGTCCCACGGCAGTGGCGTGATCTCGCGGATCGCGGCGGCGAACGCCGCGCCGTGTACCTCGTCACGCCCGGTGTCGACCACGAGACATCGTTCGGTGCCGACGATCAGGCCAAGCGTCTGGTCGAGTTCGGCGTAGCGCCTCGCGTAGACGTCTTCGCCGAGTTCGATCCATCGTCCGTCCGCCACGGCGTGGAGCGTAGCGGCGGCGCGTAAGCCACCGCACACGACGCCAGTGCCGTCGCGCGAGCGCTCGAGCCGGATGGCAGACTTTCTGCCGTGCGCGTTTACCTGGGAGCCGACCACGCTGGTTTCGAGCTGAAGAACCACCTCGTCAAGCATCTGACCGAGCAGGGCCACGACGTCACCGACGTAGGCCCGCACGTCTACGACGCCGCTGACGACTACCCGCCGTTCTGCATCGAGGCCGCGCGCCGCGTCGTCGCGGACGAGGGCAGCCTCGGGATCGTCATCGGCGGGTCGGGCAACGGCGAGCAGATCGCGGCAAACAAAGTCGCCGGCGCCCGCGCCGGCCTCGCCTGGAGTGTCGAGACGGCGCGACTGACACGGCAGCACAACCACGCGCAGCTCATCGGCGTTGGCGCGCGGATGCACAGTACCGAGGAGGCGACCGAGATCGTCGACGCTTTCCTCGCCACGCCGGTCGATTCGGACGAGCGCCACACCCGCCGCGTCGCCCAGCTCACCGACTACGAGCGCACCGGAACCCCGCCGCCGCTGCCGACTGACTGACCTGCCGATGCCGGAGGGACACACGCTGCACCGGCTCGCCCGGCTGCACACCGAGCGCTACGGCGGGCACAAGGTGGCCGTGTCCAGTCCGCAGGGCCGGTTCGCCGCGTCGGCGGCGCTGCTCGACGGCACCGTGCTGACTCACGCCGACGCGCACGGCAAGCACCTGTTCCACCACCATGGCGAGCATGGCGTCGTGCACGTCCATCTGGGTCTCTACGGCGCGTTCACCGAGCAGCCGACGCCGCCAGCCGCGCCGGTCGGGCAGGTGCGGCTGCGCATCATCGGCCCCACCCATGCCACCGACCTGCGCGGCCCGACTCGTTGCGAACTGCTCACCGAAGCCGAGGTCGAGGCGATCACCGCGCGGCTCGGTCCTGACCCGCTGCGCGCTGACGCCGACCCGGATCAGGCATGGCGGCGCATCACGGCGTCCAAGACGTCCATCGCAGCGCTACTGATGGATCAGACGGTCCTGGCTGGCGTCGGCAACGTCTACCGCGCCGAGGTGCTGTTCCGGCACGGCATCCCGCCGATGACACCGGGCAAGTCGCTCACCGAGGCACAGTGGCACGCGATCTGGCACGACCTCGTGACGCTGATGCACGAGGGTGTGCGCACCGGCAGCATCGACACCGTCCGGCCCGAGCACCTGCCGGAGGTCACCGGCAGGGCACCGCGCGAAGACCGGCATGGGGGAGAGGTCTACGTCTATCGCAGGGCAGGCCACCCGTGTCACGTCTGCGGCACCGAGATCGCCAGCGCGGACCTGGTTTCGCGCAATCTCTATTGGTGCCCGAACTGCCAAGCCTGACACCTCATCGCGTCGCGACGGACGTCGTCAACGTGGCGTGCGCCACGTCGGCGTGCCGCCTGATCGCGTGTAGCGTACGGCGCAATGGGGGTGGCCCGGCCTGCGCCGGGTCGGCAGAGACCGCACAGCCGATACTCGGTGCAGGCACGAAGGAGAGGGGATCACCCCGGTGACCTCGAACGTAGTCACTGACGTAGCCACAGACGTCGCCACACCCGAAGCCACCCGCCCGCGACAGGGACCCAAGCCGATCGACGGTGAGAAGCGCCCGATGCCCGCGCACATCTCCGTGTATGCGTTCGCGATCGTGCCACTCATCGCCGTGCTCATCGCGGTGCCGATGATGTGGGGATGGGGCGTGAGTTGGCTCGACCTCAGCCTCGCCGCGTTCTTCTACACGCTGTCGATCCTCGGGGTCACGGTTGGCTTCCACCGTTACTTCACGCACGGCTCGTTCAAGGCCAAACGTCCGCTGCGGGTGGCGCTCGCGGTGCTGGGCAGCATGGCGGTGCAGGGCCCGGTTTTGCACTGGGTCGCCGACCACCGCAGACACCACGCGTTCTCTGACCGCGAGGGCGACCCGCACTCGCCGTGGCTGTTCGGCACGAGCCCGCTGGCGATCGTGCGCGGGTTCTGGCACGCCCACATCGGCTGGATCTTCCGCCGCACGCTGACCAATCAGCGGCGGTTCGCGCCTGACCTGCTCGACGACCGCGACATGCGGATCGTGCACCGGCTGTTCGGTCCGCTGACCATCGCCACGATGGTGCTGCCCGCGCTGATCGGCGGGTTGGTCACGTGGTCATGGTGGGGCGCGGTGACGGCGTTCTTCTGGGCGGGCCTGGTGCGTGTCGCCGCCGTGCACCACGTGACCTGGTCGGTGAACTCGATCTGTCACATGCTGGGCGAGCGCCCGTTCGCCGCGCGGGACCGCTCGGCGAACTTCTGGCCACTGGCGATCCTGTCCATGGGCGAGTCGTGGCACAACCTGCACCACGCCGACCCGACGTCGGCCCGCCACGGCGTGCAGCGCGGCCAGATCGATATCTCCGCGCGGGTGATTTGGGCCTTCGAGAAGCTCGGCTGGGCCTACGACGTCCGGTGGCCGCGCCCGGAGCGCCTCGCCAAGCTCAGCGCAGCGCGGTAGAGCCGCCGCGCGGCTCGACGTCCGAGCGGCTCGACGTTACTGGGCAGGATCAGAAGCCGCCGAGGTCTCCGCCGAACCCGCCGTCGAAGAAGCCGCCGCCCATGTCGCCACCGCCCATGTCGCCACCGGCGTCACCGCCCATGTCACTGGCCTCCATCGCGTCTTCCTGGCCCGCGTCGTTTCCGTCCTGCCACGCCTCGGCGCTCGGGATGCCAGCCATGCCGGAGAACATCGCGCTGAACATGAACACGGATGCCATCGTCCACGCGCCGGTGACCAGCGCGGGCTTCCACCACGGCTCGCTGTACCAGCCTTCAGGCACCGGCCTGCCCGCGACACGACCGCCGGGGTAGTAGTACGGCGTCGCCTGCCCCGGTTGTGGTGATGCGGCGTAGTGGTGGCCTTCGACGTCGACCTCGCGGTCCTCGGTCACCTTGCCCGCGCGGGCGCGGGCGACGTCGCCGGGCAGCGCGGGGCCGGGATCCATACCCATCGCGAGGCGCGCCGCCCGTACGTAGTACAGCCCCTCAAGCGCCGTGTCAGTCACCAGCTTGGCCTGCTGCACCGACTGTGCCTGCTCCAGCTGCGAGCCCGCCGCGTTGTAGCGCTCCGAGGCGTCCGCGATGGCTTGCTGCGACGCGACGTCGGTGCCGGTCAGGTTGAGCACCTGCCCGCCGAGTCGCTCCACCCAGCGCCGCGCGTCGGCCTTGGCGTCCTCCAACTCCCTGCGTCGGCGTTCCCGCTGCTGGCTGACGAGCACGAGCCCGCCAATGACGACGACGATCAGCAACGCGAGGAGGATGGCGGCTTCGGTCATGATGCGGCTCCTGCGGTCGGGCTTTGCTCCGGCGAGCGCTTGCAGGGACAACGTTACCGCCGTGCGTGACGTTCCTTCTGTGACACGGTGTCCGGATCGCAGGCATGGTCGCGATGGGCGGCAAGCGTGGTAGTGATCACTCATTTCGGGGGCTTTCGGACGTCTTGCGCCGCAGATCGCGGCGGTACGGTAGGCCCATGCCCAGGTCGGTGCGATCACGATTCGCGAAGACGAGGACGAGGACACCAGCAGCACTCGCCTCGCTGAACAGCGTGGCCTCGGAGCGCCTCGCCGACCTGCTGCAGGACGATCCGCAGTTCCGGGACGCCGCGCTCGAGGTCGGCTTGATCGACCAGCGCTGGCTGGAAGAACCCGGTGCGCGCCCGCTGTCCCGAGTCCCACCGGCCGAGGTCATGCGGCGGTTCTTGGAGCGTGCCGCCGAGCGCAGGCCGTCCGTTGTCACCCGCCTCGGGCTCACCACGGTGCAGGCGTTGTCCTCGCTGACGCGCTCGCCGAGGGCCGATGAGGCGGCGTCCACGGCCACCGTGGTGTTCACCGACCTGGAGGGCTTCACCAGCTACACCGCACGTCACGGCGACGACGCCGCGCTGACGCTGCTCGCGGAGCACTACCGCGTTGTTGGCCCGATCGTGCGCCGCTGGGGCGGCCGGGTGGTCAAGCGTCTCGGCGACGGCCTCATGCTGGTGTTCGACGACCCTGGCTACGCGGTGCGCGCGGCTGTTGAGCTGGTCGGGGCCCGGCCCGACGCGCTGCCGCTGCGCGCAGGGGTGCACCACGGCGCCGTCGTCGTCACCAAGGACGATCTGTTCGGGCATGCGGTCAACGTCGCCGCGCGCGTCACCGACCTCGCCAAGGGCGGTCAGGTGCTGGTCAGCGATGACGTCGTCGAGGCAGCGGGCGAGATCACCGGCGTGACGCTGTCCAAACGGGCCCGCAAGCGCGTCAAGGGCGTGCCGGAGACGGTGCTGGTGTATCGGGCCAAGGCTGTCGGGGGTCAGCCCTAGTATCTGCCTCGTCGAGCCCCATTCTCCAGCGCTCGCGGCACGTGACTAGACTAAACTTAGTCTTACCAGTACACTCGATATATGTCGACCAACGTCAACATTCATGAGGCGAAGACTCATCTGTCGCGCCTGCTTGAGCAGGTTGCGAGCGGTGAGCGGGTCGTGATCTCGAAAGCGGGGCAGCCGGTGGCTGATCTCGTGCCGCATCAGGCCGCGCGGGTCGTGTTTGGCGGGCTAAAGAACGAGATCAGCTACGACGATGCCGCCTTCGCTGAGGTGGACCCGGACATTCAGCGCATGTTCTACGGCGAGGACGATGCTGCTTCTCGATAGTCAGGCACTGTTGTGGGTTCTCGATGACAGCCCTCGGTTGGGCGCAACGGCGCGGGACCTGATCAGTTCGACGGATGGCGTACATGTGTCTGCGGCGACGGTGTGGGAGCTGACGATCAAGGCGATGCTAGGGAAGTTGTCGGTGCCCGCCGACTTGAGCGTCCGTCTTGTCGACCAGGGCTTCGTTCCGCTCAGCGTCACGGCAGAGCACGCGGAGGGTATCCGCGATTTCCCAGAGTTGACTCGTCACGACCCATTCGACCGGCTGCTTGTCGCGCAGGCGGACCGGGCTAGCCTGCATTTGGTGACCGCCGACCACGTGCTGCTCAAGTTGGAGCGCGACTTCATCGTTGACGCGACTGCCTGACATCGGTGGGTTACTGTGCCGATAGATACCAATCCGACCGAAAGGAAGCCGAACTGGCAGGTCAAGCCAGTTTGCCAGTCGACTTACTTTCGGTCTTCTTGGTAAGTGTCGCTGTCCGGACGGCGGTACGTCTGCGCCGGGTCAATCACCCGCGCGGCGTAGTTCGCTCAACCGGACGAGGCGGACATTGTCGCGCAACATCGCGCGGTAGGTTGATCGACTCACACCTGCGGGGATCGCGCGGGCTCCAGCGTGAGCGTCATGTAAACACTGTTCGGACTCGCACTGTAGTTGCCGAACGGCTCGCATGGCTCGAACCCAACGCTGGCGTAGAGCGCGCGTGCCGGAGCGAAGGCGGCCATCGATCCCGTCTCCAAGCTGATTCGCTCGAACCCACGCTCGCGCGCGACGTCGATGAGGTGCTCGACCATGCGCCGCCCGATCCCGCGGCCACGGGTGTCGCGTGTGGTGTGCATGGACTTCACCTCGGCGTGCCGATCGTCAAGTTGCTTCAGTGCACCCACGGCCAGCAGTTGCCCGCCGGATCGGCAGCTGAAGAATGTGATAACCAGATCCAACAATCCCTCGATGTCCAACGCGTGGACGTCTTCGGGTGGGCTGTGCTCGTTCGCGAACTCCAGGTGCTGCGTCAGCAGCGCGCGAACATCCGCGGCGCGCGGGTCGTCCGGCGCGATCTCGATCTCGGACACGACCGGAGTCTACGAATCGAGTAGCGAGCGCCGCATCCGGTTTCGCAGCGCGATGTAGTGCGATGCGCACCAGGGCCACAATGTCGGGGTGACAGGATTTGAACCTGCGACCCTCCGCTCCCAAAGCGGATGCGCTACCAAGCTGCGCCACACCCCGTGTCTGGTATAGAGCGGGCGACGGGAATCGAACCCGCACCACCAGTTTGGAAGACTGGGGCTCTACCATTGAGCTACGCCCGCACCCGGTCGTTGCCAACCGGCGCTACGACAGCTTAGCGGGTACGCCTAACGCTTTCTCGCACCGGTTCCCGGTGACCCCAGCCACCCGCCCATCACACCGCCGTGGTCGATGTTGACGCTGACCCCCTGCGGTAGCTGGCACACTAAGCACATGGCGTCGATGCCGGGCAGGCGAGATCGTCGTGGTTGACCGGGACCGGTTCCTGCGCGCAGGTCAGACGGCCTGGGCTGTGATCGGCATCGTGGTGGTCGCCGCTGGTGCCTACTACGCCCTGTCCTCGGTCGCGTTGCTCACCGTGCCGCTCCTGCTCGCGCTGTTCCCCGCAGCGGCACTCACCCCCGCCGTCGCGTGGCTGCACGCCCGCAAGGTGCCGCGATGGCTCGCCGCGGTGATCGCCGAGATCGGCGTGCTCGCCGTCATCGGCGGCCTCTTCGCGGTGGCGGTGCCGCTGTTCCTCGCCGAGTTGCCTTCGCTCATCAACTCGTTGACCCGCTCGCTCGACGAGCTACGTTCGCTACTCAAGGACGTTCCTGGCATACCGTCCGACACGAGCTGGCAGGCGGTTGGCGAGCGGCTGTTGCGGGTGTTCACCGAGGGTGACGGACTCGGTAGCGCGCTTGGCATCACCCGCAACGTCGTCGTCGCCCTCGCCGGGGTGGTGTTCCTCCTGGTCGCGCTGTTCTTCTTCCTGTACCAGGGGGAGTGGCTGGCACGCGGCGCGCTGCGGGTGCTGCCACCCGCCCGACGCGCGTCCGCCCTCGAGCTCGCCACGCGGATCTGGTGGACGCTTGGTGCGTACTTCCGGGCGCTGTTCTTCATCGCCGTTCTCGACGCGGTGCTGATCGGGGCCGGGCTCGCCATCTTGGGGGTACCGGTCGCGGTGCCGCTCGCGCTGCTCATCTTCTTCGGTGGTTTCTTCCCCTACATCGGCGCGCTGGTCTCCGGGCTGGTCGCGGTGCTGGTGGCGTTCGCCGATGCCGGCCTCGGCGTCGCGCTGATCGCCGCCGCGATCGTCGTCGGTGTGCAGGCTCTCGAGGGCAACGTGCTCGAACCGCTGATCTCCGGACGGTTGGTGCGGCTGCCCGCGTTCGTCGTGATCGTCGCGATCACGCTCGGTGGTGCGCTGCTGGGAGTCTTCGGCGCGTTCATCGCGGTTCCGGCCGCCGCGACGCTGGCCCGCGCCGGGGAGTTCGTCGCGGAACGTAACGAAGGGCAGTGACGCCGCCACCCCATGGAGCGCCTATACCGTGTCAGTCAACCCCGTCCGGTAGCTGGGTGCACACTGTCATAGACTCAGGTTTCGCCCGCAGATTTCCGTGGGGCAGCCACTTTTAGTTTTCAAGCTTGAGGAGCATACGTTGAAGAGCACCGTCGAGCAGCTGAGCCCGACGCGCGTGAAGATCAATGTCGAGGTGCCGTTCGACGAGCTGAAGCCCAACTTCGACCGCGCCTACCGCAAGATCGCTCAGCAGGTCCGCATCCCGGGTTTCCGTCCTGGTAAGGCGCCTGCTCGCGTCCTGGAAAGCCGGATCGGTCGTGCCCCGGTGCTCGACGAGGTCGTCAACGAGGCCATTCCCGCGAAGTACATGGAAGCCGTGCAGTCGGGTGAGGTCCGTACGCTGGGCCAGCCCGACTTCGAGGTGACCAAGCTCGAGGACAAGGACGTGCTCGAGTTCACCGCTGAGGTGGACATCCGGCCGGAGATCGACATGCCGGACGTCGAGGGCCTCGAGGTCAGCGTCGATGACATCGAGTTGACCGAGGAAGAGGTGGACGAGCAGCTCGACGAACTCCGCGCCCGGTTCGGCACCCTCACCGGCGTCGACCGTCCCGCGCAGAACGGCGACTTCGTCTCCATCGACCTTTCGGCGACAGTCGACGGCGAGGAGGTCGAGGATGCCAGCACGTCTGGGCTGTCCTACGAGATCGGCTCGGGCCAGCTCGTCGACGGCATCGACGATGCGCTGATCGGCGCGTCCGAGGGCGAGACCAAGACGTTCACCACGAAGCTGCTCGCGGGCAAGTACACGGGCACCGACGCCGAGGTCAACGTCACCGTGCAGTCCATCAAGCAGCGGGAGCTGCCGGAGGCCGATGACGAGTTCGCGCAGATGGCCAGCGAGTTCGACACCATCGACGAGCTGCGCAATGACCTGCGCGAGCGGCTCACCCGCGTCAAGCGCATGCAGCAGGGCGTGCAGGCCAGGGACAAGGTGCTCGACTCGTTGATCGAGTCCACCGAGATCCCGCTGCCGGAGGCCGTCGTCCAGGCCGAGGTCGACAACCGCAAGCACGACGCGCTGCACGAGCTCGACCACGACGAGGACGCGCTTGCCCGGTCGCTTGAGGCCGAGGGCAAGACCCTGGAGCAGTTCGAAGAGGAGACCCGCGCCGAGGCGGAGAAGTCGGTGCGCACCCAGCTGCTGCTGGACGCCATCGCCGAGGACCAGAACGTCCAGGTGGATGACTCGGAGCTGACCGAGCGGATCATCTACCAGGCGCAGCGGTTCGGTGTCAGCCCTGACGAGTACGTGCAGCGGGCGCAGCAGTCCGGCCAGCTCGGCGCGATCTTCGCCGACGTCCGCCGGGGCAAGGCGCTGGCCACGATCGTGCGGAAGGTCACCGTCACCGACGCGAGCGGCAACGAAGTCGACCTCAGCGAGTTCTTCGGTGACGAGGGCGGTGACGAGCAGCCGGACACGGTCGAGGCCGAGGCCACGGACGTCACCGATGAGGTCGCCGAGTCGGACGAGAAGGCTGACGAGGAAGCGGAGTCTTCCACCAATCGGTGACGCTCTGAGCGAACGCGGCGCCAAACGGGCATGACGAGGCCGTCACATTCGTTAGTGTCGGTTGCAAGATCGCAGGTACTTCACAACGTAAGTCCACAGTGGATCTTCGGACCGGTGCCCGGTCACGGAGACACTGTGGAGAGAAGGCAGGCAGACGTGACGCAGCACCCAACGCCCGATATGCGGACGACGACCGCCGGGCTGAACCTGACCGACTCGGTGTACGAGCGACTGCTCCAGGAACGGATCGTCGTGCTCGGCTCCGAGGTCAACGACGATATCGCGAACCGGATCACCGCGCAGCTGCTGTTGCTGGCCGCGGAGGACTCACAGGCCGACATCCGGTTCTACATCAACTCGCCGGGTGGCTCGGTCACCGCGGGCTTCGCCATCTACGACACGATGCAGCTCATCGAGCCCGACGTGGCCACGTACGCGATGGGCCTGGCCGCCTCGATGGGGCAGTTCCTGCTGTCCTCAGGCACCCCAGGCAAGCGCTACTCGTTGCCGCACGCGCGCATCCTGATGCACCAGCCGTCGGCCGGTGTCACCGGTACCGCGTCCGATATCGCGATCCAGGCCGAGGTGTTCGGCAAGTGGAAGCAGGAGCTCGCCAAGATCACGTCGGACCAGACCGGGCAGACGGTGGAGCAGATCATCGCCGACGGTGACAGGGACCGCTGGTTCACCGCGTCCGAGGCCAAGGAGTACGGCTTCGTCGACCACGTCCTGACCCGCGAGCACCTCGCGAACATCAACTCGGCGAGCTGATACAGGAGACCCTCATGAGCCAGCACAGTTCCCCCTCACCGGTGTCGGGCGCCAACCCTGGGCAGCTGCCGCAGTCGCGGTACGTGCTGCCGAGCTACGTCGAGCGCACCAGCTACGGGATAAAGGAATCCAACCCGTACAACAAGCTGTACGAGGAACGGGTCATCTTCCTCGGCGTCCAGGTCGACGACGCGTCGGCCAACGACGTCATGGCGCAGCTGCTGCACCTCGAGCACGAGGACCCGGACCGCGACATCGTCATCTACATCAACTCGCCGGGTGGCTCGTTCACCTCGCTGATGGCGATCTACGACACGATGCAGTTCGTGCGGCCCGACGTGCAGACCTACTGCCTCGGCCAGGCGGCCTCGGCGGCGGCCGTGCTGCTGGCCGCTGGCACCAAGGGCAAGCGGTTTGCGCTGCCGAACTCGCGGGTGCTGATCCACCAGCCCGCGATGGAGGGCGCATACGGTCAGGTCTCAGATCTTGAGATCCAGGCCAACGAGATCCAGCGGGTGCGTACCCAGATGGAGCAGACGCTGTCCAAGCACACCGGCCGCGCGGCGGAAGAGGTGCGCAAGGACATCGAGCGCGACAAGATTCTGACCGCCGAGCAGGCGCTGGATTACGGAATCATCGACGAGGTGCTGCCGTACCGCAAGGGCTCGGCCAGCTAGTCGTCACGTGCGCATGCTGGCAGGTCAACCCCCAGACGGGTGGTTGCCTGCCGGCATGTGTTCCCGGAGCCGAGCTTCGCCGACCGCGAAACATACCGGCTCCATTACGGGGCGTGTCGATTGCGGGCGTTACCCCGTGATGGGGACTAAGGTCGGCTACCGCGGTCCTGACAGCAATTGGTCCTCCCCAAGGGCAGAGCTGGCGGGTACCGTCAGTAGCAGGACACCTTGCGAAGCCCACCAGCACGCACGCATCAGGCGTACCAGCGACGGTGCGCCGGAGGGGACAGAGGTCAACGGCCATGGCGCGAATCGGTGACGGCGGAGACCTGTTGAAGTGCTCTTTCTGTGGCAAGAGTCAGAAACAGGTGAAAAAGCTCATCGCCGGGCCCGGCGTGTACATCTGTGACGAATGCATCGACCTCTGCAATGAGATCATCGAGGAAGAACTCGCCGAGGCCGGCGACGTCAAGCTTGATGAACTTCCCAAGCCCGCCGAGATCCACGACTTTCTCGAGCAGTACGTCATCGGACAGGATGACGCCAAGCGGTCCCTCGCCGTCGCGGTCTACAACCACTACAAGCGCATCCAGTCCGACGCCAAGGGTGGTGGCACCAAGGAGTCCAAGGACGAGCCGGTCGACATCGCCAAGTCGAACATCTTGATGCTCGGCCCGACGGGGTGCGGTAAGACCTACCTCGCGCAGACGCTCGCCAAGTTGCTCAACGTGCCGTTCGCCATCGCGGACGCCACCGCGCTCACCGAGGCGGGCTACGTCGGTGAGGACGTCGAGAACATACTGCTCAAGCTCATCCAGGCCGCCGACTACGACGTCAAGCGCGCCGAGACCGGCATCATCTATATCGACGAGGTCGACAAGATAGCGCGCAAGAGTGAGAACCCGTCCATAACTCGGGATGTATCTGGCGAGGGCGTGCAGCAGGCGCTGCTGAAGATCCTGGAAGGGACGACGGCTTCGGTGCCGCCGCAGGGTGGCCGCAAACACCCGCACCAGGAGTTCATCCAGATCGACACCACGAACGTGCTGTTCATCGTCGCTGGCGCGTTCGCGGGCCTTGAGAAGATCATCAACGAGCGCATCGGCAAGCGCGGCCTCGGCTTCGGCGCGGAGATCCGTACGCGGACCGAGATCGAGGAAAGCGACATCTTCGGCGGAACCATGCCGGAGGACCTGATCAAGTTTGGCCTGATCCCGGAGTTCATCGGCAGGCTGCCGGTCGTGGCTAGCGTGACCAACCTCGACAAGCACTCGCTGGTCAAGATTCTTACCGAGCCGCGCAACGCACTGGTCAAACAGTACAAGAAGCTGTTCGAGCTGGACGGCGTCGAGCTGGAATTCACCAAGACGGCGCTGGAGGCGATCGCGGACCAGTCGGTGCTGCGTGGCACCGGCGCCCGCGGTCTGCGGGCGATCATGGAAGAGGTTCTGCAGCAGGTCATGTACGACATCCCCAGCCGCGAGGATGTCGCCAAGGTGGTCATCACCGAGCAGACCGTACGGGAGAACGTCAACCCGACGATCGTGTCCCGCCGTCCCTCCCGTCGCAGGGCCCAAACCGAGCGCAGCGAGAAGTCCGCCTAGGGCACGTGCGCTCCGAGGAATCGCACGACGTCGTCGGCGACTCCCTTCACGAAGTCCGTCGTATGCCGACCAGGACCAATGTGGGCTACGGCTGGCTGGGTCATCCCGATGAACCGCCGGGTGCCGGTGACGAACGGGTCGTCGGCGCCGCACCACACGCCGAGCGCGGTGTCGCCCACCGCGTCCGGGTGATGCAGCGGGTCCAGTGCCGCCCATGCTTCGCGCGACGGAAAGATTCGCCGGGTGCGCATCACTTCCCAGGACGTGATCAACGCGGGTGACACCGCCGCCGTCGCACGCAGCGGCTCCCGCCGCTCCGCGCGCATACGTGCGTAGTGCAACGCGCCGAAGCCACCCATCGACACCCCGACGCACGCGAATGGCCGGTCGCCGAGGTCGCGCTCCCGCAGCCACACCGGTAGCTCGGTGAGCAACATCGCCATCGGATCGTCGCCCGCACGCACCTGGTTCCAGTAGTTGTCCCCGCCGTCGACGGCGACCAGCGCGAACGGTGGAATCGTTCCCAGCGCCGCCTTGCTCACCAGTTGGGCACCGAAGCCGTACTTGTGAGTACCGACGGCGTCGCCACCCAGCCCGTGCAGCACCACACACACCGGTAGCGCATCGGGAACGTCGTCACGCGGCAGCATGGTGACCAGATCGAGGTCGCGGCCACGCGCCCGCGAGTGCACCCGCTCGACGCGGCGCAGGCTCAGGTAGCTGGCAGGAGACGCGCCGCCACCGCCGGACGGACGCAGCAGCGAGGTCAGCCCAGTGCCGGTGAGCGCGAGCCCGGTCGCGCCCGCCGTGAGCATCGTGCGCCTGTTGATCCGAGATTCGCCCATGGCAGCTCCTCGTCTGCCACGGTACGTTCAGAAGTCGATCACGCGCACCGCCAACAGTGCCCACGTGGCGGGAACCCACCGAACGGGCGGTCTTGCCGTATGCCCAACACCTACGGCAACGACACCCGCTTCTCCCCGGTGTAGACGTTCATCTCGCGGCCACGCAGGAAACCGACCAGGCTCATGTCCCGCTCCGCCGCCAGTTCCACCGCGAGCGAGGATGGCGCGGAGATCGCCGCCAGCATGGGGATGCCCGCCATCGCGGCCTTTTGCACGAGCTCGAACGACGCCCGCCCTGACACCAGCAGCCCAGCGTCGTGCAGCGGTACCCGTTCGGACATCACCGCCCAGCCGATTGCCTTGTCGACCGCGTTGTGCCTGCCGACGTCCTCACGCACCACCAGCAGCTCCCCGTCGGCGTCGAACAGCGCCGCGGCGTGCAGTCCGCCGGTCGCCTGGAACACCCGCTGCCGCGCCCGCAGCGCGTCCGGTAGGCCGCCGAGCACCTCGGGTGTCACCGCGAACTCCGTCCCGACGTCGAACCGCGACGCCAGTCGCACCGCGTCCAGCGCTGCCTTCCCGCACACGCCGCAGGACGATGTCGTGTAGAAATTGCGTTCCACCCCGACGTCCGGTGGCGCGACGCCGGGCGCGAGCGTCACGTTCAGCACGTTGTAGGTGTTGCGGCCCTGATCGTCCACGCCGTCGCAATACCGCGCCGTCGAGACGTCCTCGCGCGCGCCGATCACGCCTTCGGTCAGCAGGAAGCCGTGCGCCAGTTCGACGTCGCTGCCCGGCGTGCGCATGGTGACAGTCAGCGCCTTGCCGTCGACGCGTAACTCCAAGGGCTCCTCGGCGGCCAGCGTGTCCTGTCTGCGTGTGGTGCCATCCGCGCGCAGGGTCAACACGGGCGTGCGTACGGTGATGCGACCCACCTGGGCGATTCCTCCGTTTTCCACGAACCGTCTGCGAGCGTCCTGGCATCGGCCTAGCCTGGGATCATGCTGCTCGCAGAGGATCTTTTGCTGCTGTCCTATGACGACGATACGGGGCGCAAGTCCGGGGTGGGGAACCTCGACTACGCGCTGGCGGGTGCGGTGCTGATCGACCTGGCCGATCTCGGCAGGCTCGATGTCACCGAAAAGGGGAGGCTGACCGTCGTCGACGACGCGCCGACAGGGCAGGCCGTCCTCGACGACTGGCTCGGCAAGGTCGCCAAGTACGAGGGCAAGAAACCGAAGGACGCGGTCTCTGGCCTCAGCTCGGGCCTGGCTGACCGGCTACTCGCCACCCTCGCCGAACGCGGCATCCTACGGGAGGAGAAGGGCAAGGTCCTCGGTATCTTCCCGACGACCCGCTGGCCCGCGGAGGATTCCAGCCACGAGCTCGCGCTGCGGGAGCGACTGCGCACGGTCCTCGTCAGCGGCGCGGAGCCGGACGAGCGCACCGCGCCGCTGATCGCGCTGCTCTCGGCGGTCGACGCTGTGGGAGAGGTGGTCGAGAAGCACGAACGCAAGGACGCCAAGCAGCGTGCGGAGCAGATCGCCGAGGGCGACTGGGCGTCGGCGGCCACCAAGAAGGCCGTCGAGGAGCTGACCGCGGCAGTGGCGGCCGCGGTGATTGTGCCGACAGTGATCACGGGGACGAGCTGATTGATGAGCGTCCAGGTACGCCGCGTTTACGACGAAGCGGGTGCCGACGACGGCGCTCGGGTGCTGATCGACGGTATGTGGCCACGCGGTATTCGCAAAGACGCGCTGGACTACACCGAATGGCTCCGCGACGTCGCGCCGTCAAAAGAGCTGCGGAGCTGGTTCGGCCACCAGTCGGAGCGGTTCTCGGAGTTCCGGGAGCGTTACCTCGCCGAGCTGGAGCACGGCGAGCGGGCGGGGGCGCTGCGGCGTCTCACGGAGCACGCAGGGAAAGACCTCACCCTGCTCACCGCGACCAAGGACGTCGACCACTCGCACGCCGCCGTGCTCGCTGAACTGCTGCGGAAGTGATTAGCTACAGGTCGCAGTTTGTTCTGGTGTCAATTGGTTTGGCCGGGTCGAAGTAGTGCTCGTCGGAGTGCTCCAACTTGTCGCGGTTCCAGCCCCGGTCGCTGTACTGCGGAGCGAGGTAACCGTTCTTGGCCGCATCGCAGGACATCGAGTAGATGAAGTATTTGGTGCGTCGGACGTGCACGCCATGCCCGGCCTCCTGCCAACGCGGACCGGTGTAGACCTTGTAGGTCGTCACCGATCGCCGTACCGCGACGATGTCGAGCGCCCGGAGCAGCCGGTCCGGGTGATCGGTGTCGAAGGCGTAGGCCGCGGCGAGTTTTGCCGTGATGATCAGTTCACCCGGCTTGCCCGCTCGCATGCGCAACGTGCCACTGAGCTTGGGTGATGCCGGTAGCAGCGGGTAGTCCTCGTGGATCAGCACCATGTAGTTCGCCGCCATCGCCGGGTCGTCGAGACGGTCACGTAGGTCACGGCGCACGCCAGGGGCCAGGGTGGCCAGGTACCGCCGGATGCGGTGGTCCTCGATCACCTTGCGATCGAGTAGCGACGCGGAGATGGTGCGCTTGACCTGTCTGAGCGCGCGTGCGACCTGCTTCGTGGTGAAGTCTCCGACCGGCTTGGGCTTCGGGACCGAGATGCCGTCGATGCCGTCTTCCCAGGACGCGGCGGGTGTACCGACGAACGGTTGGTCCAAGTCGAGCACGCTGCTTGGCACATGGGTCGACACAGTCGTCGTTGGTGAGGTGCGCGGTACCTCGGTGGACGTCGACTGGTCGGTGAGTCCCGCCATGACACGGACGTCGTCCCAGTACGTCACGAGCGCGACGGCCGCGATGGGGGCGGTGATTACAGCAGCGAGGCGCACGATGGTGCGGTAGCGCCGACGGCGGCGCACCTCCGGGGTGGCCCACTTCCGCCGGAGCTTGGCATGCGTGCGGCGTGCCTGCCATCGCGCACGCAAGCCGGAGGCGTTCCACCTCGAATACAGACGGCGGTCTATGTCCGGTTCATTCATGGTTCCCCCTTTTCTTCCCGGTGCACCTTATCGGGTGAGGGGAGGAGTGACACGGGGCCTTGTGCTGCGCCGATTAGCCGGTTCGTAGACTTACCGACTGTGACCGAGAACGCGAATAACCCCAGCACAGACCTGCCCTCCGCCTGGAACCCGGCCGATCACGAGGCCGAGCTGTACCAGCGCTGGGTAGACGCGGGCTACTTCGCGGCCGACCCGGACAGCGGCAAACCGACGTACACCATCGTGCTGCCGCCGCCGAACGTCACCGGCGCGATGCACATGGGGCACGCCCTCGACCACTCGCTGATGGACGCGCTGACTCGCCGCCGCAGGATGCAGGGCTACGAGGCACTGTGGCTGCCCGGCATGGACCACGCGGGCATCGCGACTCAGAACGTCGTTGAGCGCGAGCTGTCCGATCAGGGTGTCTCTCGCCACGATCTCGGGCGCGAGAAGTTCGTCGAGCGCGTCTGGGAGTGGAAGGAAGAGTACGGCGGCAAGATCCTCGGCCAGATGCGTCGCCTTGGCGACGGTGTCGACTGGAGCCGTGAGCGCTTCACCATGGACTCCCGGCTTTCCCGCGCGGTCCAGACGATCTTCAAGCGGCTCTACGACGACGGGCTGATCTACCAGGCCGAGCGCATCATCAACTGGTGCCCGCGCTGCCACACCGCGCTGTCCGACATCGAGGTGGAGCACGACGAGGTCGATGGTGAGCTGGTCTCCATCCGCTACGGCGACGGGGAGGACGCGATCGTCGTCGCGACCACGCGTGCGGAGACGATGCTCGGCGACACCGCCGTCGCGGTGCACCCGGACGACGAGCGCTACACACACCTGATCGGCACCGAGGTGCAGCTGCCGCTGACCGGCCGCAGGATCCCGATCGTCGCCGATGAGCACGTCGACCCGGAGTTCGGCTCCGGCGCGGTCAAGGTGACGCCAGCCCACGACCCGAACGACTTCGAGATCGGCAAGCGCCACGACCTGCCGATGCTGACGATCATGGACGAGACCGGCGTGGTCACCGCGCACGGTTCCTTCGAGGGGCTTGACCGCTTCGAGGCGCGCCCCGCCGTGATCGCCGCGCTGCGTGAGCAGGGCCGCATCGTCGCGGAGAAGCGCCCGTATGTGCACTCGGTCGGGCACTGCTCCCGCTGCGACACCGTGGTCGAGCCCCGGCTGTCGTTGCAGTGGTGGGTGCGGGTGGCGCCACTGGCGAAGGCCGCTGGCGACGCGGTGCGCGACGGCCGTACCACGATCCACCCGCCGGAACTGGCCAAGCGCTACTTCGACTGGGTCGACGACATGCACGACTGGTGCATCTCGCGCCAGCTGTGGTGGGGCCACCGGATCCCGGTCTGGTACGGCCCGAACGGCGAGAAGGTCTGTGTCGGCCCCGACGAGGAGCCGCCGTCCGGCGAGGGCTGGACGCAGGACGGCGACGTCCTCGACACCTGGTTCTCGTCGGGACTGTGGCCGTTCTCCACGCTCGGCTGGCCGGACGACACCGCCGACCTGCGCGCGTTCTACCCGACGAGCGTGCTCGTCACCGGCTACGACATCTTGTTCTTCTGGGTCGCCAGGATGATGATGTTCGGGCTGTACGCGATGGCGGATCAAGGTCCCAACCGTGCAGTGCCTTTCCGAGACGTCTTCCTGCACGGCCTCATCCGCGACGCCACCGGCAAGAAGATGTCCAAGTCGCGCGGCAACGTCATCGACCCGCTTGACTGGCTGGACCGCTTCGGCGCCGACGCCACCCGGTTCACGCTGGCGCGCGGCGCCAACCCTGGCAGCGACATGGCGATCGCGGAGGAATGGGCCGCTGGGTCGCGTAACTTCTGCACCAAGCTGTTCAACGCAAGCCGGTTCGCGCTGATGAACGGCGCGACGACGGCGGCAGAGCTGCCAGCGCGGGAGTCGCTGACCGACGCCGACCGCTGGATACTCGATCTCACCGACCAGCTGGTGTCCGATGTGGACACGCTGTTCGATGGCTTCCAGTTCGCCAAGTTGTGCGATGCGCTGTACCACTTCACCTGGGACGAGTTCTGCGACTGGTACCTGGAGCTGGCCAAGGTGCAGCTCGCCGAGGGCGGCGAGCGTGCCGACTCCACCCGGGCGGTGCTTGGCCACGTGCTCGACACAGTGCTGCGGCTGCTGCACCCGGTGCTGCCGTTCGTCACCGAGAAGCTGTGGACGTCGCTGACCGGGGGAGAGTCGCTGGTGGTCGCGGACTGGCCGGGTGCCACCGGCGGGGAGCGGGACACTGGCGCTGCCGCGCGGATCGCGGACGTGCAGAAGCTGGTCACCGAGATCCGCCGGTTCCGCTCTGACCAGGGGCTCAAGCCGGGGCAGAAGGTCGCGGCACGGCTGTCTGGTGCTGGCTTCGATGGCATCGCCGGGCATGAGTCGTCGGTGCGGACGCTGGCGAAGCTGACCGAACCGGGCGACGACTTCTCCGGCAGCGCGTCGTTCGAGGTCGGCCTTGCCACCGGCACCGCACACGTCGAGCTGGACCTGTCCGGCGCGATCGATGTCGCCGCCGAACGCAAGCGGCTCGATAAGGATCTCGCCGCAGCCCGTAAGGAGCTGGAGCAGACGGAGAAGAAGCTGGCGAACCCGTCGTTCGTCGAGAAGGCGCCAGCGGATGTCGTCGAGAAGATCCGCGGCCGCAAGCAGGCGGCGGAGTCCGACATCGAACGGATCTCGGCGCGGCTGGCGTCGCTGCCGAGCGCGTAGCCATTACAGCGCGACAAAGGGCGTCTTACTCGCACGAGATGCGAGTAAGACGCCCTTTGTCGTACGTGACCCTACCGTGTGCGGAACACAACGTCGTGAGTGCAGGACACGGCGTCTGGAGTGGGGGACACGACCGGGGCGGGGAGGCGGCCGTGTCCCCCACTCAGAACTTCGAGTTCATCAGAAGCAGGGCTCCGAGAACTCGTAGCCCTCGGCGCTCGGACCCGTGTACAGGTCCTTCGTCACGGACACGCCGGTCGGGGCGTCCTCGTCGACCTCGCTGATCACGCTCTGCCGGAAGACCGCGTCGTTCGGCTCGTCGGCGAAGTTGCCTGCTTCCTCGGGCAGCATGCCCTCGTAGTCGACCGTGGTCAGCGACTTCACCGCCTCGACAAGGCCCTCACGGGTCAGGTCGCCGTTCTCGGCGGCGGTCTCCAGTGCGGCCTTCATCGGGTAGGACCAGGCCCAGCCAGCGGTGTAGCCATCACTCGGGTCGACGTCGCCGAGCGCGTCCCGCATGGCCTGGTGGCCGGGGGTGTCGGCGCCAAACGGTGCCCACGGACCGGACTGCAGGTACAGCGCCTTGAACGCGTCAGCGGCAGGGCTCTCGAGCAGGGCAGGGTTCCACGTCGGGCTTGTCCCGATGAACTTGCCCTTGAAACCCTTGGCAGCGGACTGACCGACGACGGCGGCGGCGTCAGTCGGCCCCGTCGTCACGATCACCAGGTCAGGCTTCTGCTTGGTGATCGCGTTGATCGCGCCAGCCTGGTTCTCCGGGCCCTGGCCGGTTTCGATGGCGGTGAAGTCGAGGCCCTGGGCCTCGGCGGCGACCTCGGCGCCGCCGGCGGCGTCCTCGCCGTAGTCACCGGCGTAGTGCACCGCCATGACCGACTCCGCGCCGAACTCATCGACCGCGTAGTCGACCGAGTTCATCGACTCGAAGCAGTAGTTGGTGCCGGACTCCAGGATGACGTCCTTGAAGTCCCATGCCGACGTCCACGACGCGGGGGCCGACACGACGTTGTTCGCCTCAAGGTCGTTGATGATCGCGGCGGTGGTTGGTGAGCCGAGGGTCTGGGCCAGCCCGAGCACCTCGCTCTCGATCTCCTGGTAGACCTGCCGGTGGACCTCGGGGTTGTACTTGTTGTCCTTGATGTAGCTGGTGACATCGACGTCGAAGGCCTGGTCACCGGCCTGGATGCCGCCCTGCTCGTTGACCCGCTCCCAGAACGCCTTCTGCGCGTCGGTGATCGGCACCGCGAGCGCGGCGAACGGACCGGACGTCAGGTCGGAGATGATGCCCAGGTAGATGCAGCCGTTGTCCTGGTTCGGCGTGTCCGGACAGGCTTCCGCGGTCACACCGGTGCCGGTGGCGACCTCCCCATCACCACCGCCACCGCCGGTGTCGCCGCCCCCGCGACACGCGGTCGCGACGAGTGCGACGGCGAACAGAGCCGCGGCGAAAGCGGTCCGCCTGTGTTTCCAGTTGGCCATGATTCGATCCTTTCGTAGGGCGATCGGTAGGGCCGGGTCAGTAGGAGAAGGGCCAGGCCTTCCAGTAGTTACGGATGCGGGTCCAGATCCCGTACAAGCCGCGTGGTTCGAAGATCAGGAACCCGATGATCAGCAGGCCGTAGAGCACCGTCTCGACCTGGAACACGTTCAGCGGCGCGCTGGCGTCGCTTGAGATGAACGGCGCCACGGTCGGCAGCTCCCTGGTCAGCGCGGGCAGCAGCGTGATGAAGAAGGCGCCCATGATCGAACCGGAGATCGTGGCGACTCCGCCGATCAGCACCATCGCGATGTACTGCACCGACAGCAGCAGGTTGAACGAGGTCGGCTCGATGAATCCGGTGATGGTGTAGAGCAGCGCACCCGCGCAGCCGGCGTAGAACGACGACACCGCGAACGCGATCATCTTGTACCGGGCCAGGTTCACGCCGATCACCGAGGCCGCGATGTCGCGGTCGCGGATCGCGGCGAACGCCCTGCCGACCTTGGACCGAGCCAGGTTGCGGGCGAGTATCCCGAGCACCACAAGACAGACCAGCATGAGCAGGTACAGCTTCTGATCCGATGTGAGCACGTCGCCGGACTTGTTGAGCGTGACGCCGAACAGTTCCGGCACCGGTCCTGGCCTGCCGACGCCAGCGCCGCCGGTCAGGTCCCGCCACTCCTTGAACACGTGCTCGCCGATGAACACGAGCCCGAGCGTGACGATCGCGAGATAGAGCCCGCGCAACCGGGTGGCCAGCGGTGCGACCAGCACCCCGAACACCGCGGCGACCAGGCCCGCGGCGAGCAGCCACACCAGCACGTTGGTGACGCCGAAGCCGATCGTGCGGCCGTCGGGGTCGCCGGACAGCGCCGCCGCCGTGTAAGCGCCGATAGCGAGGAAGAACGCGTGGCCGAGCGAGACCTGCCCCGCGTAGCCGGTGACGATGTTGAGCCCGATCGCACCGATCGACGCGGCGCAGGCCAGCGCGAGCAGGCTCAGCGTGCGGTCCTGGACCAGCCACGGCATCGCGAGCGCGAGCAACACGATCGCTCCCACCGCGACGAGCTTCGGCCGGGTGTTGAGCAGCCGCAGGTGCTGCGCGTAGGAGGTGTAGAGCCCTGGCCTGCCGGACAGCTGCCGGGGCTTGCGCCCGGGCGGACGCTGGGATGTCGGCGTGGTCATACCCGCTCCACCTCCTTGGTGCCGAAGAGTCCGTACGGTTTAACCAACAGCACCAGCAGCATCACCACATATGGCGACACAACCGAGAAGTTGTCACCGAGCCAGGGGGCGAAATCACTCTGATAGGTGGCGATGAGCGATTCGACGACGCCGATGGTGAGCCCGCCGACGACCGCGCCGCCGAGCGAGTCGAGACCGCCGAGGATGATCGCGGGCAACGCCTTCAGCGCGATGATCCACAATTGCTGGTCAACGCCGACGCCGGTGGCCACGAAGGTGCCCGCGATAGCGGCGAGGCCACCGGCGATGGCCCACGCCATCGCGAACACCGTGCTCACCGAGATGCCCTGTGCCAAGGCGGTCTCCTGGTCGTACGACGCCGCCCGTGTCGCCAACCCGAGTCGCGTGTACTTGAAGAACGCGAACAACACGGTGATGACCACAGCGGTGGTCAGAAACATCGCGATGTAGCGCTCCTGCACCGTCACCCCGAGCAGTGAGACTCGGCTGAAGCCCCACGGGTCGCCGACCTGCCTGACGTCGGTGCCGATGAAGCCGTTGATCACCACGCGCAGCGCGATGTCGATGCCGAGGGTGATGATCGCGACGACGAACACCGGTTTGCCGACCATCGGCCGGATCACGGTGCGCTCGAGGCCGAGCCCGAGCAACGCGATGCCGACGACACCGAGGATCACCGCGATGATGAAGCCGAACGGACCGACCAGGTAGCTGACCAGTACCGCTCCTGCCAGCATCAGCGCCGGCTGCGCGAAGCTGATCACCCGCATCGACTTGTAGATGATCACGAAGCCGAGGGCGAGCAGGGCGTAGACCGAACCCTGGCCCAGCCCGGCGAGCGTGCTGCTGAGCAGTTCCTTCACGCCGCCTCCTCTCCCCGCGCGGCAAGCCGCGCCGGTGCCATGGCGTCGGCGAGCGTGGTGTCCGATGATTCGGACCTGCAAGCAGTCCTCGGGTCCGATGATTCGGACCTGCAAGCAGTCCTCGGGTCCGATGATTCGGACCTGCAAGCAGTCCTCGGGTCCGATGATTCGGACCTGCAAGCAGTCCTCATGCCGCACCTGCTTTCTGGCCGGAGTACATCGACTCGACCAGGTCGCTGAACCGCTCGGCCATCGCGGCGCGCTTGACCTTCTGCGTCGCGGTCAGCTCGCCGTCCTCGTGGTCGAGCTCCTTGGGCAGCATTCGGAACTTCTTGATGGTCTCGACCTGGGCGAAGCGCCTGTTGACCTGGTCGACGATGCCCTGCACCAGCTCGATCACCTCCTCGCGTTCTGACAGGTCGCGGTAGGTGGTGTAGGGGATCTTGTTGCGCTGCGCCCAGTCGCCGACGGTCTCCATCTCGATGCCGATGAGCGCCGTCAGGTAGTTGCGTTGATCCCCGAGCACGATCGCTTCCTTGATGTACTCGGACGCCTTGAGCGCGTTCTCGATCTCCGATGGCGAAATGTTCTTGCCGCCCGCGGTGATGATGATGTCCTTCATCCGGTCGACGATCTTGATGTGCGTGCCGTCGACCCACTCACCGACGTCGCCGGTGTGCAGCCACCCGTCAGAGTCGATGCTCTTCGCCGTCGCGTCGGGGTTGCGCCAGTAGCCAGCGAACACCCCGGGGTGACGGGTCAGGATCTCGCCGGTGGTCTCGTCGATGCGCAGCTCGACGCCGGAGTGCGGCTCGCCGACGGTGCCGAGCTTGACTCTGCCCGGCATGTTTCCGGTGGCGATGGCGGTGTTCTCGGTCATGCCGTACACCTCGTGCATCGGCACCCCGATGCCCATGAAGAACTTCAGCACCTCGGGCGCGATCGGCGCCGCGCCGGACGCGGCGTAGCGCACCTTGCGCATCCCGATCCGGTCCCGCAGCGCGCGGTAGAAGAACACCCACCCGAGTGCGTAGCGCAATCGGGTGCCCAGCGTGTGGTTGCCGCCGTTACGCACCATGGCGTCGCCGATGCCGTCCGCGACCTTCAGCCAGAACCGGGCGAACAGCCGCTTCAGCAGCGACGCCGATGTCAGCTTGATGTTCACGCTTGCCAGCACCTTCTCCCAGATGCGAGGCACACCGAACAGGATGGTCGGCTGGATCTCGGCGAGATTGTCCTGCACCGTCGCGATCGACTCCGCGAAGTTCACCTGCACCCCGGACGCCGCGTTGAACCACGAGGTGAAGATGCGCTCGGCGACGTGGCACAGCGGCAGGTAGGACAGCAGGATGTCCTTCTCGCTCGGCGGGGGAGAGGTGAACCCGCCCGCCTCGATCAGCTCATGGACGCAGAACTCCACATTGGACACCGTGAGCATCGCGCCCTTCGGCGGTCCTGTTGTGCCCGAGGTGTAGATCAACGTCAAGATGTCCTCAGACGTGGCCTCGGCCATGCGGTCCTCGACGGCACCGGGGTGCTCTGCCCGGTGCCGCTCACCGATGGCGAGGAAGTCCTCCCAGAACAGCAGCTTCGGGTTGTCGTAGCGACGCTGGATGCCACGCGGCTCCAGGTAGACGATGTGCTCGAGATCGGGCAGCTCGTCGAGTACGTCCAGCGCCTTGTCGACCTGCTCCTGGTCCTCGGCGATGAGGATCTTGGTGCCGGAGTGCGAGAGCAGGTAGGCGACCTCGGGCGCCGGGTTGGTGGGGTAGAGGCCTACCGTCATCGCGCGCACCGCGACCGTCGCCATGTCGGAGTACAGCCATTCGCGCCGGTTCTCTGAGTGAATCGCGACGCGGTCGCCCGGCTCGATGCCCAGCGCGATCAGCGCGTGTCCCGCGGTGATGATGGTGTCCCAGTACTGCGCCCAGGTCACCTCCTGCCAGATGCCGAAGTCCTTTTCCCGCATCGCGACCGTGCCCGGTGTGTTCTTCGCCCGGTCGCGGATCCTGGTGACGATCGTCCTGGTCACGAGTCCTCCCCGAGGTAGGCGTGGATGACGTCGGGGTCGTTCTGCACCTCGGCTGGTGTTCCGGTAGCGATCTGCTTGCCGAAGTCGACGGCCATGATCCGATCGGCAAGGTCCATCACGAGGCCCATGTCGTGCTCGACCATGATCATCGGAATGTCCAGCTCATCGCGGATGTCGAGGATGAACCGGGCCATGTCCTCGGTCTCCTCCTGGTTCATGCCCGCCACCGGCTCATCGAGCAGCAACAGCTTGGGCTGCATCGCGAGGGCACGGCCCAGCTCGACGCGCTTTTGCACGCCGTAGGGCAGCAGCCCAACCGGCAGCATCCGCCACTGCTCCAGTTCGAGGAAGTCGACGATGTCCTCGACGGTGGCCCGGTGCCGCAGCTCCGCCTTGCGAGCACGGCCGAGCCAGGCGAACGCCGACATCGCGCCGTAGGAGATGTGGTTGTGGCGGCCGAGCATGAGGTTGTCCAGCACGGTCAGGTTCGAGAACAACTCGATGTTCTGGAACGTCCGCGCCATGCCCCGCTCGGCGATCCGGTGCGGTTTCGCGCCGATGATGTCGCTGCCGTTGAACGTCACCTTCCCGCGCGCTGGCCGGTACACCCCGGACAGCACGTTGAAGATCGACGTCTTGCCCGCACCGTTCGGCCCGATGATGGCGAACAGCTCCCGCTGGCCGACCTCGAATGAGACATCGTTGACGGCGGTCACGCCGGCGAACGACAGCGTGACGCCGGTGAAGGTCAGGATCGGTGCGGTTGGGGTGGTCGCTGGCTCCGTGACGAGTTGCGCGGTCATGACAACCACCGCTTTCTGCGCTTGTAGTGCTTGACGTCGCGGAACGACTTAGCGGTGCCCTCGGCGCCGAGGCCGAGGTAGAACTCGCGGATGTCGGAGTCGTCGAGTAGTTCCTTGGCAGGCCGGTCCATGACGATCTTGCCGGTCTCCATGACGTAGCCGTGCTCGGCGACCGAGAGCGCCATGGTGGCGTTCTGTTCGACGAGCAGCACCGTCGTGCCCTGTTTGTTGATCTCGACGATGAGGTCTCGAACCTGCTGCACCAGCAACGGTGCGAGCCCCAGGCTCGGCTCGTCGAGCAGCAGGTAACGGGGGTTGGACATCAGCGCCCTGCCCATGGCGAGCATCTGCTGCTCACCTCCGGACAGGTAACCGGCTGTGCCTTTGTGTCGTTCCTTGAGCACGGGGAACAGCGAGTAGACCCGGTCCAGGTTCTCCCGGACGTGCTTGGCGTTGGTGTGGGCACCTGTCCGCAGGTTTTCGTCGACACTCAGTTCGGCGAAGATCCGTCTGCCTTCCAGCACCTGCTTGACGCCCAGCCGGACGATCTTGGCGGGGTTATGCCGATGGATGGGTTCACCGTCGAGCGTGACCGAGCCCTTGGTGACCTCCCCGTCGTGCACATCGAGAAGTCCCGAGATCGCCCGTAGCAACGTTGTCTTACCCGCTCCGTTGGCCCCGAGCAGTGCGACGATCTTGCCATCGGCGACGTCGAGGCTAACCCCCCGCAGAACCAGAATGACGTCGTTGTAGACGACTTCGAGGTTGCGTACGGCGAGCATTCAACCTCCGCTTCCGCAGTAGTATGACTGATATCACAGCGCACTGAGAGCATTGATCACAGAACGGTCATCGCCAAGCTCTGCGATAGATTCGTTACTGATTGCTCAACGTGTGCGTTGTGCCACAGGAAAACACCTGTTGTGGCGAGTGCCTCATCCAAAGGGATGAGGCGAGTGCGGAACCGGATGAGGTCCTGGTAGCACGCCTGCTGGCGCTCTGACAGCGCGACACGAGTGAGTCCCATTGACCTACTGATGGGTAGGTCGGATTATCCAGGCACTTAACGCCGTGGAGGTCGACGATGACGACGGATGTGACTACGACAGATGCCATAGCTGGACATCTGCGTCGCACCTTGCGCGATTTGTCGCAGCTCGACGGCCTGTCGATGGGACTGGGTGGCCTTGTCACCCAGGCGGGGAGCAGGCTCGTGCTCAGTGAGTTGTACAACCTGCGCTGCGAACTGTTTCGCGGCGTGGTGATCCGGCCAGGGGTCGGGCTGGGTGGCGTCGCCATGCAGCACCGTCGCCCGGTATCGGTCGAGGACTACGTGTCCTCACCGTCTATCACCCACCAGTTCGACCGCGCCGCCATCGCGGACCGGGTCCGTAGCGCCATCGCGCTGCCGATCATCGTGCGCGGTGAGACCAGGGCGATGATCTATGGTGCCACGCGCGGCGAGATGACGTTCGGTGACCGGACCGTCGCCACGGCGACCATGATCGCGCGGAAGCTCTCGCACGACATCGAGGTCGAGGACGAGGTGCAGCGCAGGCTCCGACGGGTCGCCGATGAGCAGCCAGAAGCCGAACGCGGCGCGCTGAGCCAGTCCGAGCTGGCCGAGCTGAACGCCGAGATCATCGCGATCGCCGCCGCCTCGCAGGACGCCGTGCTGCGCGACCGGCTGCATGCGCTCAGTCAGCGGGTGACCGGCAGCGCTGGCGCCGTCGGCACGACGACGCGGGCGGTGGTGCACCTGTCGCAGCGAGAATCCGACGTCATCACCCAGCTCGCCGCGGGCTACACCAACGCGGAGATCGCCGAACGGCTCTGCATCCTTCCCACCACCGTCAAGACCCATCTGCGCAACACCATGCGCAAGCTCGGCGCGCGCAACCGCGTGGAGACGCTGGCTGCCGCCCGTCACGCTGGGTTACTGCCGTGAGGTGTTGTGAAGGGCATCGTGCTGGTGTCTCGTGCCAGTAAGACGCCCTTCATGGCACCCGCCCAGCCCGAGGGCCGTCGCGGTCACCCTCGCTCGTAGACTCTGCGTAGCGTGAATTGGGAGTGAGTGCGTGGCGCGAGACGACGAGGAAGCCGAGCTGGACGAGCTGGGCGAGCTGGAGTTCGAGGGGCGGGATCCGGACTATCCCGTCGAGCTCACGACGGGTGACAACGCCGTCGCCGGTCCGTTGCCGGACGACGAGGATGAGAACGAGGCCAAGCCGGACACCGGCGAGCCGATCGAGCCGGATCCGGTGCTCGAGGCGAAGGCCTTGGCTGAGCTGCGCGAGGTCGAGGCCGAGCTGGACCAGCGCTGGGGCGAGACCAAGATCGCGCCGTCGCTTGATCGGATCACGACGCTGTTGCACCTGGTCGGCGACCCGCATACGACGTATCCGGTGCTGCACGTCGCGGGTACCAACGGCAAGGGCTCGACCGCGCGGATGATCGACGCGCTGCTGACGCGTATGGGCCTGCGGACCGGTCGCTACACCAGCCCGCACTTGCAGCTGGTGACCGAGCGCATCGCTGTCGACGGCTCACCGATCCCCGCGTCGACCTACATCGACACGTACCGCGACATCGCGCCGTTCGTCGGGATGGTCGACAGCGCCACGGGTGACGATGGCCCGAGGATGACCAAGTTCGAGGTGCTCACCGGCATGGCGCTGGCCGCGTTCGCCGACGCCCCGGTCGAAGCCGCCGTCCTCGAGGTCGGAATGGGTGGCAGCTGGGACGCCACCAATGTCGCCGACGCACAGGTCGCCGCGATTGCCCCGGTCAGCATCGACCACACCGACTACCTCGGCTCCGACATCGCGTCGATCGCCGCCGAGAAGGCCGGGGTCATCAAGCAGGGCAGTGTCGCGGTCATCGCCGAACAGCCGCCCGACGTCATGCGGGTGCTCCTGGAACGCACCGTCGAGGTTGACGCCGCGGTCGCCCGCGCTGGCCAGGAGTTCGGCGTGCTGGAACGCGAGGTCGCAGTCGGCGGGCAGCGGCTGAAGCTGCAGGGCCTCGGCGGCGTCTACGACGACATCTTTCTGCCACTGCACGGCGCCCACCAGGCCGCCAACGCCGCGCTCGCGCTGGCGACGGTCGAGGCGTTCTTCGGCGCGGGCAAGGACAAGCAGCTCGTCATCGAGGCGGTGCGGGAGGCCTTCGCCGATGTCGAGATGCCGGGACGTCTTGAGCGCGTGCGCTCCGCGCCGACGGTGCTGCTTGACTCCGCGCACAACCCCGCTGGCGCACGGGCACTGGCCGAGACCGTCGAGGCCGAGTTCGCGTTCCGCAGACTCGCCGCGGTCGTCGCGGTCATGACCGACAAGGACGCGCGCGGCATCCTCGAGGCGCTGGAGCCCGTGGTGACCGATGTCGTCGTCACCCGCAACAACTCGCCGCGCTCGATGGACCCGTTCGAGCTGGCCGAGCTGGCGCGCTCGATCTTCGGTGAGGACCGGGTGCACGTCGAGGCGCAGCTGGACGAGGCGGTCGAGACAGCGGTCGCACAGGTCGAGCAGGGCGGTGACGTCGAAGAGCCACTGTCCGGTGGCGGCGTGCTGATCACCGGCTCGGTGGTCACGGCGGGACAGGCTCGCTCGCTGTTCGGGAAGGAACCCGCATGAGCGACGACGCCGCTCAGCCGGAGAAGGGTGCCGAGCACGGCGCCGAGGCTGGGTCGGACGCCGACGGGTCGGCGCCGCCGCCGAAGGACCCGATGAAGTCCTTCCGGGGCATCATGGCCGGTGCGTTGATCATGGAGGCGATCACGCTCGGGCTGGCGCTGCCGGTTGTTGCCCAGCTTGGTGGCGGGGTGACCAGCGCGGAAGGCTGGCTGACCATCGCGGTCGCCGTGGCGCACCTTGCCGCGTGCGGCCTGCTTCGATTCGCCTGGATCCGCCCGGTGATTCTCGTTCTCCAGCTCGTGCTGATCGGTTTCGTCGTCACGCTGGTTGCCATCGGCATCATCGGGGTGTTGTTCCTCGGGGTATGGCTGTATCTTTTCTGGCTCCGCCACGACGTCGCCAAGCGGATGGCGGCGGGCACGTTGCCCAGCCAGCAGACGTCTTGACGGCGTTGCCGACCCCTGCGGGCGGATGCGCTGTGGCGCGCGTCGTAAGCTGCGCGGGTAATCCGGACTGAAAACCCGCTGCTGACGCTCGCGTTGGCGCGGTGCGAACCGAAGGGGAATGGATAGTCGTGAGTGAGCGCACGCTCGTCTTGGTGAAGCCGGACGGTGTCAGCAAGGGCCTCATCGGTGAGGTCATCTCGCGGATCGAGAACAAGGGCCTCTCGCTGGTCGCGCTCGAACTGCGCACCGTTGCCAACGAACTCGCCGAGGAGCACTACGCCGAGCACAAGGACAAGCCGTTCTTCGGCGACCTGCTCGAGTTCATCACCTCCGGCCCGCTGGTCGCGGCGGTCGTCGAGGGCCCGCGCGCGATCGAGGGCTTTCGCCAGCTCGCCGGTGCCACCGACCCGATCAAGTCGGCGACCGGCAGCATCCGGGGTGACTACGCCCTTGAGGTGCAGAACAACATCGTGCACGGTTCGGACTCCCCGGAGTCGGCCGAGCGCGAGATCAAGCTCTGGTTCCCCGAGCTGGGCTGAGCTTTCCGCCGTGGTCCCGGTCTGTCGTCCGGGCCACGGCTTCGGCCCTGGTTCGCGGTGAATGACGCTTTCCCCGCGCTGAGTGCGGCGAAGCGTCATTCACCGCACTCAGCGCCCGCCATGTCACACCCCACGATGGCAAGAATCCGTTCGCTCCCTGTCGGTGCCCGCTCGTAGGCTCGAGCAAAGGGCGTCAGCCGGGACATACCCCGTCGCGGTTGACCTCCAGCGAACTCGAGAGTGCAGGGTGGGCGTATGGCGAGAGACGGGGAGGACGACGAGCGCGAACCGCACCTGATGGTGTCCGGCAAGGCGCTGGTCAAACGGTTCGGCGGCGTCGCAGCGGTCGCGGGGATCGACGTCGAGGTCCGGCGGGGAGAGTCATTCGGGTTCCTTGGGCCGAACGGCGCTGGTAAATCGTCCACCATGCGGATGATCGCCTGCGTGTCGCCGCGCTCGGACGGCGAACTGCGGGTGCTCAGCATGGACCCGGAGACCGACGGCCCCCGGATCAGGGCGCGTATCGGCGTCGTGCCGCAGCTGGACAACCTCGACGTCGAGCTCACCGTCCGGCAGAACCTGCAGGTCTATGGCCGCTACTTCGGACTTTCCCGGGCGCGGGTGCGGGCCAAGGCGGTCGAGCTGATGGAGTTCGCCGAGCTGTCCGACCGCGCGGACGACCAGGTCGAGCCGCTGTCCGGCGGCATGAAACGGCGGCTGACGATCGCCCGGTCCATGGTCAACGACCCCGAACTGCTGCTGCTCGACGAGCCGACCACCGGGCTCGACCCGCAGGCTCGGCACTTGCTGTGGGGCAGGCTCTACCAGCTCAAACAGCAGGGCGTCACGCAGATCATCACCACCCACGACATGCACGAGGCCGAGCAGCTCTGCGACCGCCTCGTCGTCATGGACGGCGGACAGATCGTGGCGGAGGGTTCGCCGTCCGAACTGATTCGGCGGTTCTCCACCCGCGAGGTGCTGGAGCTCCGCTTCCCGCCGGGCGAGCAAGACGGGCAGCTCTCCCGCGTCGCCGACCTCGCCGGTCGGCACGAGGTACTGCCTGACCGGCTGCTGCTCTACGCCGACGACGGCGAGGCCACCCTGGAGGCGGTCCACGCGCGCGGGGTGCGCCCAGTCTCGACGCTGATCCGGCGTAGCACGCTGGAGGACGTCTTCCTGCGACTCACGGGACGCAGCCTTGTCGACTGATCCGCGTCCCGAACCGACGCCGACCGTGCCGCCGGTGCGGCGCTCGACCGGCACCGTCGTGCCAACGTGGCGGGCGATGTGGCTGCGCGTCGAAGGCCATTGGGCCTGGTACCGGCGCTACTGGCGTTCCAGCCTCTACTCGTCGGGCATCGAGCCGCTGTTGTTCCTCGCCGCGATGGGCCTCGGCTTCGGCTCGCAGGTCGAAGCGGGCGCGGCGACCGGTGGGCACGAGTACCTGCACTACGTCGCGCCCGCGCTGCTGGTCGCGGGCGCGACGATGAGCGGGATGGGGGAGTCCAGCTTCCCGGTGCTGTCCGGGTTCAAGTGGCAGAAGGACTACATCGCCGTTACCGCCACCCCGATCACGCCTGGTCAGCTGCTCGGCGGGCAGCTCATGTGGCTCGCCATCCGGCTGACGCTGTCCGGTGTCATCTACGGCCTGGTCGCGCTGACCTTCGGGGCATGGTTGCGCCCAGGCGCGGTGCTTGTGGTCGGCGTCGGGGTGATTACCGGCTTGGCGTGTGCGGCGCCGGTGATGGCACTGGCCGCCGCCACCTACGACGAGGGGCGTCGATTCGTTGTGATGTTCCGATTCGTCATGGTGCCGATGATGCTGTTCTCCGCGACGTTCTTCCCGATCGAACAGATCCCGATCGAGCTGCGCTGGCTGACCTGGATCTCCCCGCTGTGGCACGGCAACGAGATCGCCCGCGCGGTCGCGCTCGGCGGAGCCGATCCGCTCGCCGTCGCCGGACACGGTGGGTTCCTGCTCGCCCTGCTGGCAGGGGGCGTGTTGCTCGCCAAGAAGCTGTTCTACCGCAGGCTGGTGGTCTGACATGCGCACGATGGACAGGTCGACGGAGCGCATGCCGGGTCTCGCCCTGCGCATCCTGCCGTTCGGGCGCTACACCAGGGGGCCGGGTTCGGTCGTGGAACGCTCGATGCGGGTGCATTCGCGGACGTGGGTCATCATGGTGTCCGGGTTCGCCGAGCCGGTGGTGTACCTGCTGGCCTTCCAGATCGGCTTCGGCGCACTGGTCGGCCAGGTCGCGGGGCCGGGCGGGCAGCTGGTGGACTACGTCGCGTTCGTCGCGCCCGCGTTGCTCGCGGCGTCCGCCATGAACGGCGCGATCTTCGAGACGACGTTTCCGGTGTTCTTCAAGCTGCGTTACGCCAAGGTCTACGACGCGATGCTGGCGACCCCGCTTGGGCCGTTCGACATCGCGCTCGGCGAGATCACCTGGGCGGTTATCCGAGGCGGGGTGTACTCGGTGGCGTTCGTCCTGGTGATGGCGACGATGGGGTTGGTCGGCTCGCCGTTCGCCGTGCTGCTGGTGCCCGCCGCGTTGCTGGTGTCGTTCGCGTTCGCCTCGGTGGGTATGGCGCTGTCGACGTTCCTGCGCTCGCCATCGCAGTTCGACTACATCCGGCTCGTGGTGATGCCGCTGTTCCTGTTCTCGGCCACCTTCTACCCGGTGTCGGTCTACCCGGACTCGGTGCAGTGGCTGGTGCAGGTGTCACCGCTGTACCACGGTGTCGAGCTGATGCGCGGACTCGCGGCTGGCGTGCTCGACGTCAGCATGATCGGCCACGTCGGTGTGCTTGCCGCGCTGGCCGCCGTCGGGGTCGTGGCGACGTCGCGGCGAATCGGCGCGCTGTTGCTCGGCTAGCCTCAGTTCCGCGAGACCGCCGAGTGGTCGACGGCGGCCAGCGCGTCGACCATGCCGTGACCGTAGAAGCCGTTGTATGCCCGGTAGCCGGTGCAGTAGGCGTCCTGGGTGCCATCTTCTGCCAGGTCGTAGTCATCGGGGCAGGGCAGTTGCTGGGTGTTCGCGGTGAGCCGCTGCCGCAGCCGTTCGGGGGTCGCGTTCGGGTGCTCGGCCGCGAGCAGCGCCAGCACACCGGAAACGTGCGGGGCCGCCATGGACGTCCCGCACATCGTCCGGTAGCCATTCGGCACAGTGGACAGCACGCACCGGTCGCCACCGCCGCCGGGCGCGGCCACCGAGATCACGCCGAGGCCGTAGGAGCTGTAGCCGGACTTGAGGCGATCCTTGTCGGTCGCCGATACCGTGATCACCGAGGGCAGGCTGGCGGGCAGCGCCTCGCAGCCGGTCTCGGCGCCGATGGTGACCGGGGTGAGGTCGGCGGCGTCGTTGGTTGCCGCCGCGACGTGGATGGTGCCTTGGTCTGCGGCGTAGTCGACCGCCCTGCCGATGGCTTCGCGGACGACGTCGAGGCCATCCCGGCTCGCGCAGGATAGCGACCACGGGTCAATGAAATAACTCGAATTGGTGATCGGCATGTCGTGACGGGCCGCCCACATGTACCCGCACACCGCGGACTCCGGGTCGGCATAGCCCTGCTCGCCGATCACCTTGATCGCGGCGAGCCTGGTCTCCGGGGCGACGCCGGTGATGCCGATGCCGTCGTCGGCCGCCGCGATGACGCCCGCGACGTGTGTGCCGTGCGGCGACGCTGTTGGCCGCCACGCGCGCTGTCGGGTGTCCGGGGTGCCGGTGAGGCAGTCCGCTGACAGGTTTGGGTCGACGGCGTCGGCGAGGTCGGGATGCTTGGCATCGATACCGGAGTCGAGCACGCCGACCACGACGTCGTCATCGCCACGCACGCCCGCTTCGCGCGCCTGGTGGGCGTTGATCATCCGCATGTCCCACTGCTCACCGGTGCGGTCCGTGGTCGCCCGGCGCTCCCTGGTGAGTCGCTGTTGTTGGTGTCCGCCCCCGCCGGTGTGCGCGCGGCGCGCTGCCTGGGCGCTGAACGCTTTATCGGGGCCGATGCGCTGACGGAACTCCGGTTCGGCTGAGGTGGCGACGGCGACCGCGATCTGCGGGTAGTACTCGGTCTGCGTGCCGCAGGCCCTGTTGATCTCGCTTCTGGCTTGCCGCGGAGACGTGCCCTCGTCGAACACGACGATGTAGCGCAGCGGATCGCCGGTTGGCTCGGCCGCGCAGGTGGCGGCCGGTTCCGGGATCACGCTCGACGCGGGCGGCGTGAACAGCGCCAAAGCCAGCAGTGCGGCACCGGCGGCGATGACCACCCTGCGTAGTGCGCGCACACCCGACCTCAACAGGGTCATAGCTGCGCACGGTAGCTAGTGGTGGGCCACTGCGACAAGTGACGACACGAAGATGACCTAGGTGGGTCATCTCTCGGTGGGATTTTTCCGGCACTGCGTGTTCCTGCCGGTGGTAACCAGGCAGGTAATGGTGCACGTTCGTGCGACGGGCGACCCTCGCGGGTACCGACCGGCACACGATGACGGGTCGATATGGGATACTGAGATTGGTCACGGTGGCGGCAGGCCCTGCCAGTGAAGGCAGCAGGCTCCGGTGCCGAGGCTGAGCGACCACGTCCAGAGGGAGGCGCGTCGTCGCCGGAAGATCGGCTCGACGACGACGGCCAGTGCGCCGTCGCTCTTCGTGGCAGGTTGCTGCAGACCCGGCCATCTGGGTGTCAGAACGCCTGACACACACGATGGTGCAACACACAGGATTCCCGCCTGTGGCGCTAGCCAGAGGCGGCACACAACAGAAAGGGCCCCTGCGCGGCCGCGTTCCGATGTTCGCAGCACGAGTGGTGCTGGCGGCGTTCGGAACGCGCCCGGGGGCGGAGGAGATGTATGTCACACGCGGAAACACCCGCCGACCAGAGCGGCGGGAACGCCGCCACACCCGCGACAGAGGAGCTGGCGTCACTGCCGCCCAGGATCAGGGTGCACGCCCTGGCGAAGCTCATGGGCACGACGAGCAAGGACATGCTGGCCACGCTGCACGCGCTGGGCGAAACGGCTCGTAGCGCGCAGTCCAGCGTGTCGCGGGACGTGGCGATCAAGGTCGCCGAGCACCATGGAGTGCAGGGCGCGAGCGGTACGGGTGCTCCTGCTGCCGATGCGTCCGCGAGCTCCGAGGCGGCTGCGGGCGCCGAGGCCTCGAGCGCGGCCGCCAGCGGTGAGCAGGCGCCGCAGGGGCCATCGCACCCGTTGATGTCGCATGCGCCGCAGCCGGAGGCGCCGACTAGTGCCGAACCAGCTGGCCAGCCAACCGCGCCCATGTTCGCGCCGCCGACGCCGGTGTTCCTGCCGCCGGAGCCAAGCAAGGCCTCCACCGCGGACACCGCCGCCGCGACGACCACCACGACGGAGGCCAGCGGCGACACCAAGACGGCGAGCGAGCCCGCCGAGAGCACGGACGACTCCGGTGAGGACTCCGGTAGCGACACCGATGGCGAGGAGGACGGCGGCCCCCGTCGCCGTCGCCGTCGCGGCAGGCGCGGCCGGGGCCGTGGCAAGGGCGGCGACGAGCAGAAGGACACCGACACTCAGCAGGGCGGCAAGGACTCCGGCGAGCAAGCGGAGTCCGGCGCGGACACCGACGCGAAGCAGAAGGACGACCAGGGCGAGCCGGACTCCGGTGACGACCAGGGCGACAGCGCGTCCCGCAGGCGTCGCCGCCGTCGCCGCAGGAAGGGTGGCTCTGGGGACGAAAACGCCACGGGTGACGACCCGCCAGACACCGTCGTGCACGTCAGGGACGGGGCGCGGGCTGAGACGTCGTCCCGTGATCAGGTGCGCAGCGTTCGCGGCTCGACGCGGCTCGAGGCCAAGCGGCAGCGCCGCAGGGACGGTCGAGAGGCGGGTAGACGGCGCGCGCCAATTCTGTCCGAGGCGGAGTTCCTCGCGCGGCGCGAGTCCGTCGACCGCACCATGATCGTCCGGGAGAGCAGCAGCGCGGCGGATCGCACCACGCAGATCGGTGTGCTGGAGGACGGCGTCCTCGTCGAGCACTTCGTGACCTCGTCCGGCAGCGGCTCCATCGTCGGCAACGTCTACCTCGGCCGGGTGCAGAACGTGCTGCCCAGCATGGAGGCGGCGTTCGTCGACATCGGCAAGGGCCGCAACGCGGTGCTGTACGCGGGAGAGGTCGACTGGGACGCGGCCGGTCTCGAAGGCAAGTCCCGCAAGATCGAGCAGGCGCTGTCCACGGGCGACCCGGTGCTGGTGCAGGTCACCAAGGACCCGGTCGGCCACAAGGGTGCGCGGCTGACCACGCAGATCTCGCTGCCCGGTCGCTTCCTGGTGTACGTGCCGGGCGGTGGCGCCACCGGCATCTCGCGCAAGCTGCCGGAGAACGAGCGCCGCAGGCTCAAGGACATCCTCAAGCAGATCGTCCCCGAGGATGCTGGTGTGATCATCAGGACGGCATCGGAAGGCATCAGCGCCGACGAGCTGGAGCGCGACGTTCGCAGGCTGCAGTCGCAGTGGGAGACGATCAAGGAGAAGACGGACAAGGGCACTGGCGGCAACGGTAAGTCTGGCAAGAACAAGAAGGCCCCCGCGCTGCTGTACGAGGAGCCGGACCTGCTGGTCAAGGTCGTTCGCGACCTGTTCACCGAGGACTTCACCAAGCTGGTGGTGCAGGGCTCCGTTGCCTGGGAGACGATCAACTCCTACGTGGAGAACGTCGCTCCTGACCTGTCCGACCGGCTGCAGCGTTACACCGGCAACGGTGACGTCTTCGCCGACTTCCGCATCGACGAGCAGATCACCAAGGCGCTGGACCGCAAGGTCTGGCTGCCGTCCGGTGGATACCTGGTCATCGACCGCACCGAGGCGATGACTGTCATCGACGTCAACACCGGGAAGTTCACCGGATCTGGCGGCAATCTCGAAGAGACGGTGACCCGCAACAACCTGGAGTCGGCTGAGGAGATCGTGCGGCAACTCCGGTTGCGCGACATCGGTGGCATCATCGTGATCGACTTCATCGACATGGTGCTCGAGTCGAACCGCGACCTGGTGCTTCGCAGGCTTACCGAGTGCCTCTCGCGCGACCGGACACGGCACCAGGTCGCGGAGGTGACCTCGCTCGGGTTGGTGCAGATGACCCGGAAGCGGATCGGTACCGGGCTACTCGAGGCGTACTCGACGCAGTGCGAACACTGCAAGGGCAGGGGCGTCATCGTGACGTCCGAGCCGCGTCAGGGCGGCTCCGACAGCGGTCAGCAGGGCCGCAAGCGCGGCAAGGGCAAGGGTGACGACTCGGTGCCCAAGGTGCCGGATCAGACGCCGGAACAGCGGGAGACCGTCGCCAGCGCCGTCGCGGCGATGGCGAACGCCTCCAAGGCCGCCGCGAGCAAGGACACCGGTGCTGAAAGCGCCGCTGCCAAGGACACCGGCAAGGCGGCTGATGCCGCTTCCGGCAAGGACGTCAAGGACACCGGCGAGGCGGCCAAGGACACGGGCAAGGCGGCAGGCAAGCGCGTCGGCAAGGCCGGCACCGCCACCGAGGCTGGCAAGGACGCCGCCGCTGCCGCCAGCGCGGAGCCAACCCCGGCGTCGGGCGCCGTCTCGGGTGCTGTCTCGCCGGGTGTCACGGGCAAGATCGGCGGGCCGTCGAAGTCCGCCGACGCGGAGACTTCCGAGCAGCCAGCGCAGGAGAAGCCAGCGGCGACCGGCAGGATTGGTGCGCCCGTGAAGCCAGCGGAGCCGCAGGAATCCGCCGCGCCCACCGCCGAGGAGCCAGCCACGCCGCGGCCCGCGCCGGCCCCGAGCGCACCGGAGAGCCCAGCGAGCGCTGAGGCGCAGGAGAACACCGGACAAGCCACGGAGTCGCAGGCGAAGCCGGTGAGGTCGACCGCACGGTCGCGCGTCACCCGGCCCGCCGGGGCCGCGGCGCCGCGCGAGTCCGAGCCAGCGCCCCCAATGCCCTCGGTGACGACCTCGGCGCCGGCGACTACCGCGGCGTCCGACGTCGCGCGCGACGACACGGCCACCCCGGACGTGCCCGCGCCCGCTGTGCGGACAGTGCGGACCCGCGCGCGGCGTGCCGCGTCGCGACCCGCTGGGCCGCCGGTCGGCGCGTCCGCGCCAGGCTCGGCTACCGAACAGGAGGAGCCGACGTGACCCCCGGTGTGATCGCCGTTTCGGCGGCAACGTAACCTATAGGTCGGCCCGCAGGTAATGCGGCCTTACCGTGTGCCTCCGAACACATCGTCCGGACGGCGCACGAGAACCCACCCACTATCGAGTAGCAGGAGCATCCGTGTCGGCGTATGCGATCGTCAAGACCGGCGGCAAGCAATACAAGGTTGCTGTCGGCGACGTCGTCGAGGTTGAGAAGCTCGAGGGCGAGCCGGGTACCGAGCACACCTTCCCCGCGGTCCTCCTCGTTGACGACGGCAAGGTCACGGCCGACGCCGACAGCCTCGCGAAGGTAGCGGTGACCGGCAAGGTCGTCGAGCAGACCAAGGGTCCGAAGATTCGGATCCACAAGTTCAAGAACAAGACCGGCTACCACAAGCGGCAGGGTCACCGGCAGCAGCTGACCCGCGTCGAGGTCACCGGGATCAAGGCATAAGGAGCTGACCAGGCATGGCACACAAGAAGGGCGCATCGAGCTCTCGCAACGGTCGTGACTCCAATGCCAAGCGGCTTGGTGTCAAGCGGTTCGGCGGCCAGGAAGTGAACGCGGGCGAGATTCTGATCCGCCAGCGTGGCACCCGGTTCCACCCCGGCGTGAACGTCGGCCGTGGCGGTGACGACACGCTGTTCGCGCTGGAGTCCGGCGCGGTCCACTTCGGCGAGAAGCGCGGCAAGAAGACCGTCAACATCGTCCCGGTGGAAGCCTGACCGGGTTTCCGCCACAGAAGTCCACGCGAGGGGCGGGGCCGGGAGCGATTCCGGCTCCGCCCCTCGTTTTGTGTATGTAGCGCACGCCTAGCAGGAGGACGTCGAGATGTCTCGGTTCGTTGATCGTGCGGTGATTCATATCGCCGCGGGCAACGGCGGGAACGGCTGTGCCTCGGTGCATCGCGAGAAGTTCAAGCCGCTCGGCGGTCCCGACGGTGGCAACGGTGGCAACGGCGGCGATGTCTTGCTCGTCGTCGACCCCAACGTGCACACATTGCTCGACTTCCACTTCCGCCCGCACGCCCGCGCGGCGAACGGTAAGCACGGCCAGGGCAGCAACCGGGCTGGTGCCGTTGGCGAGCCGCTCGAGCTGAAGGTGCCGGACGGCACGGTCTTGCTCAGCAAGGACGGCGAGGTGCTCGCCGACCTCGTCGGGCCTGGCACGACGTTTGTCGCAGCCAGGGGCGGCCGGGGCGGTCTCGGCAACGCCGCGCTGGCGTCCAAGGCGCGCAAGGCCCCCGGTTTCGCGCTGCTCGGTGAGGAGGGCGAGGCGCACGACCTGGTGCTTGAGCTGCGCTCGGTCGCCGACGTCGGCCTCGTTGGGTTTCCCTCTGCTGGGAAGTCGTCGCTGATCTCGGTGCTGTCGGCGGCCAAGCCCAAGATCGCGGATTATCCGTTCACCACGCTGGTGCCCAACCTCGGTGTGGTGACGGCGGGGGAGACGTCGTTCACCATGGCCGACGTGCCGGGCCTGATCCCCGGCGCGAGCGAGGGCAAGGGACTCGGACTCGACTTCCTGCGCCACATCGACCGCTGCGCGGTGCTGGTTCACGTCGTCGACTGCGCCACCTACGAGCCGGGACGCGACCCGCTCTCTGACGTCGACGCGCTGGAGGACGAGCTGGCGCGCTACACACCGAGCCTCGGCGATGAGCTGGCCAAACGGCCTCGGGTGATCGTGCTGAACAAGATGGACGTCCCGGAGGCCGCCGAGCTGGCTGAGTTGGTGCGACTGGAGCTGGAGGCGCGCGGGCTGCGGGTGTTCGAGGTGTCCACCGCGACTCATCAGGGACTGCGTGAGTTGACGTTCGCGCTGGGCGAGGTCGTCGCCGAGCACCGGGCGTCGCAGCCCCCACAGCAGGCGAAGCGCATCGTGCTGCGGCCTGCCGCGGTCAACGACACCGGGTTCACCATCGAGGCCGACCCCGAGGACCCGGAAGCCTTCATCGTGCGCGGGGAGCGTCCGGAGCGCTGGATCTCGCAGACGAACTTCGACAACGACGAGGCCGTCGGTTACCTAGCGGACCGGCTGGCGCGGCTCGGCGTGGAGGATGCGCTGGCTAAGGCCGGTGCGAAGCCGGGCAGCCCGGTCACCATCGCCGGGGTGACGTTCGACTGGGAGCCGTCGACGCCTGCTGGCGTCGCGGTGCAGATGACCGGACGCGGCACCGACGCCCGGCTGGAGCAGAGCACTCGGGTGGGCGCGGCCGAGCGTAAGCGGGCGCGGCAGCTGCGGCGGGACGGCATGCCGGAGGAGGAGCCTGCTGGCGGCTCGTCCGGCGGTTCCGCCGACCGATCCGGCACTCACGACCTTTCCGATGATCCGGACGATTCGGACGAGGAGTCGTCGTGACCGTGTCGGCCTCCCGGGCGGCAGTCGTCGGGGCGGATCGGCTCGTCGTCAAAGTCGGTTCCTCGGCGCTGACGACCGCGGCGGACGGCCTTGACCGTACGAAGCTGGATGGGCTCGTCGACGCCCTCGCTAGTCGGGTCAAGCAGGGCGTGCAGGTGGTGCTGGTGTCGTCCGGCGCGATCGGCGCCGGCATCTCACCGCTGGCGTTGCCGGTGCGGCCCCGCGACCTGGCGACCCAGCAGGCAGCGGCGAGCGTCGGCCAACTCGCGCTCGCGCACGCGTATGCCGAGTCGTTCGGCCGGTACGCGCTCACCGTGGGCCAGGTGCTGCTGACCTCGGACGACGTCGTGCGTCGCGCGCACTACCGCAACGCGCAGCGAACCTTCTCCCGGCTGCTGGCGCTGGGCGCGGTCCCCGTGGTCAACGAGAACGACACCGTCGCCACCGAGGAGATCCGGTTCGGCGACAACGACCGGCTCGCCGCGTTGGTGGCGCACCTCATCGGCGCGGACGCTCTCGTGTTGCTATCCGATGTGGACGCTCTCTATGACGGCGACCCCCGCCACGGCGCGACTCGCAAGATCACTGAGATCGACGGGGCGGCCGACCTCGCGGGACTCGACATCGGCATGTCCAGTTCTGGCCTCGGCACCGGCGGCATGGTGTCTAAGCTGTCCGCCGCGCGGATGGCCGCTGCCGCCGGGATCCCAGTGCTGCTGGCGAGTTCGGGCGACGCGGAACGGGCGCTGGGCGCGGCGGACGTCGGCACGGCGTTCACCGCCGCCGGAGCACGACTGACGGCACGCCGGTTCTGGCTGGGTTACGCCGCTGGCGCGACCGGGCGCTTGCACCTGGACGACGGTGCGGTCTCCGCCGTGGTGCGGCGACGTCGTTCGCTGCTCGCCGCTGGCGTGACCGGTATCGACGGTGATTTCGTCGCGGGCGACGTCGTGGACCTGGTCGATCCCGAGCAACGGGTCGTCGCCCGGGGCGTCGTTGGCTTCGACGCGGGCGAGCTGCCAGAGTTGATCGGCCGCTCCAGTCACCAGATCCCGCCCGACCTCCGCCGCGAAGTCGTCCACGCCGACGACCTGGTCCCCCTCACCCCCTGACCCACCGCATCGTGTCCGACGTTCCAGGCGTTGTGTCATGCGCTCCCGACGCCGTGTCCGACATTCACGACGCCGTGTCATGCGCTCCCGTCTTTGTGTCATACGCCCATGACGTCGTGTCTGACGTTCCAGGCGTTGTGTCCGACATTCACGACGCCGTATTCAACGTTCGGACGCTCGTGTCCATCCACTGACCGAGATGAAGTCCCGGGGTGCTGCTGCCGCCGATCCGTCCACCTCAGGGACATCTCAGGAGCTACCCGGATGTCTCCCACCGGTGTGTCGGATCTAGCGTGCTGGTCATGACTGAGCACGAGCCTCATGGCAGCTGGGTGAGGTCGCCCCGAATCGGACTGCCATTGCCAGCCGTTTTCGCGCTAGCGCTCCTCGCTGCGCCACGCGTCGTCCTTCACGATCTGGACGTCATTGAGGAAGGCACATTCGTCAACGCCCTCTTCGTGTTCATTCCCCCATTGATTTGGATCGGAATCGCGGTTCTCCGCAAGATTCACCGCCCGATCTTGACGCTTTTTGTGGTCGGCGTGTTCTACGGCGTACTGCTCGCCGTCGGCCACCAAATCCTGTGGAACATCAACAGCGACGATCCAGTGATGCTTGGTGGCAACCTGGCCGACATAGATCCCGACGTTCAGACCGTCATCATCCGCGTGTTCGCAGCAATAAGCAGCGTTGTGACGGGCACTTTCGTCGGTGTGGCGGCAGGCCTCGTCGCATGGGCGCTCATCAAAACCCGTTCCCGCTCGACCAACGATTCGTCGGGAGCGCATGACACAACGTCCTGAGCGCATGACACAAAGACGGGAGTGCATGACACAACGTCCTGAGTGTCAGACACGGCGTCCGGGGTGCTCAGTTCGTCGTTGCGAGGGTGAAGGGCAGCACGGCGGGGGCGCCCGCTGAGCGGAGCAGCCGCGTGCCGAGGGTCAACGTCCAACCGGTGTCGGTGTAGTCGTCGACCAGCAGCACTGGGCCGTCCAGCGACGTCAGCGCGTCCGCCATCCCAGGAGGTAGCGCCATCCGCTCGTCCAGGTCGGCCACCCGCAGCGCGCTGTTCGCTCGCTTGCCCGCGCCGCCGCGCAGCTCGACGAATCCGAGATCGCGCAGCCGCCCGACCGTCGCGAGTCGCTCGACCAGGCTGTTCACCAGCGTCGGCCGGGTCGAGGACGGCACTCCGGCGACGGCTATAGGTCGCTGCTCCCAGTCCCACTCGGACAGCACTCGCACACAAGCGTCGAACATCGACGCGGGCACCGGGCCGTCCGCCGCGCTCGTGCCAAGCACCTCCCGCAGCCGGGAGCCCCAGCCGATGTCGGTCAACCTGCCGAGCGCGCGCCCCGGCTCGGCGCGCTCGTCCGCCTTGATCCGCCCAGACAACGACACGCCCAGTGCCCCGAGCCCCGTTGGCCATTGCCGCCGGGGCGTGATCTCCACTCCTGGCTGCGCGAGCCGCGCACCCGTCGCCGCCACGACACTGGCGTCGACCTCAGGGGACCAACGCTCGCCGGTGCAATTGTCGCAGCGCCCGCAGGGTGCGGCGTGCGGGTCGTCGAGCTGGCGGAGCAGGAACGCCATCCGGCAGCCGTCCAACTCGATGTACTCTCGGATCGCAGCCTGCTCGGCGCGACGCGCCCGCGCCACCCGCTCGTAGCGTTCCGCGTCGTAGTGCCAGCCCTGTCCTGTTGATTCCCAGCCGCCCTTGACCCGGCGCACCGCGCCATCGACGTCAAGCACCTTGAGCACCAGTTCAAGCCGCGAGCGCGACAGTTCCACCATTGGCTCCAACGCGGCGGTGGACAACGGCTTCTCCTGCCCCTCAAGCGCCTGGAGCACCTGTGTCACCCGGTCTTCGCCCGGGAACGACAGCGAGGCGAAGTACTTCCATATCGCTTCGTCCTCCTGCCCAGGAAGCAGGATCACCTCGGCGCGACGGACACCACGGCCCGCGCGGCCGATCTGCTGGTAGTACGCGATCGGCGACGACGGCGCCCCGACGTGCACCACGAACCCGAGGTCAGGCTTGTCGAACCCCATGCCTAGTGCGGATGTCGCCACCAGCGCCTTGACGTCGTTGTCCAGCAACTCCTGCTCGGCCTGTAACCGTTCGGCTGGGTCGGTCTTGCCGGTATAGGCGGCGACGGCGAAGCCTCGGTCGCGGAGGAACGTGGCGATGTCGTGCGCGGCGGCGACGGTCAGTGTGTAGATGATGCCCGAGCCGGGCAGTTGGTCGAGCCGCTCAGCCAGCCACGTCAGCCGCGCCTCAGGCGTGGGTAGCGTGACGACGGCGAGCCGCAAGCTCTCCCGATCCAGCGGCCCCCTGAGCACCAACGCACCTGACGATTCCGCACTGGCATCGACTCCCGAACCCGAGTCGGCGCTCCCGCCGGACGATGCCGCCCCAGGCACGACCTGCTCCGCCACATCCGCCACGACGCGATCGTTCGCTGTCGCTGTCGTCGCCAGCACCGGGACTCCGTCCGGCAGGTCTGCGATCAGCGTTCGGAGTCGCCGGTAGTCCGGGCGAAAGTCGTGCCCCCAGTCGGAGATGCAGTGCGCCTCGTCGACGACCAGCAGCCCCGCCGTCGCGGCCAGCTTCGGCAGCACGGCGTCGCGGAAATCCGGGTTGTTCAGTCGCTCCGGACTCACCAGCAGAACGTCGACCGTGCCCTCCGCGATCGACGCCTGCACCTCATCCCAGTCCTGTTGGTTGGCGGAGTTCATCGTCACCGCCGCGATCCCGGCGCGGCGCGCGGCCTCGATCTGGTTGCGCATGAGCGCCAGCAGTGGCGACACGATCACCGTCGGCCCCTCGCCACGCTCCCGCAGCAGCGCCGTGGCCACGAAGTACACCGCCGACTTGCCCCACCCGGTGCGCTGCACCACCAGGGCACGCCGTCGTTGAGCGACCAGCGCCTCGATCGCGCGCCACTGGTCGTCGCGCAGGACGGCGTCGGGGCCAGCGAGGGCGCGCAGCACGGTGTCGGCACGGGTGCGCAGCGAGCTCGTATCCACGCTGCAACGTCTACCGCATGCCCCCGACAGCCATCACGCGGGTGCGTCCAAGGGAGTGTGGCCGTGATCACGGACAGCCACGCTCCGGATACGCGTCATGACCCAGCTGCGGGCAAGTCTCCTGGGCGTATCGGTGCTCGCGGGGTAGCGCGGATACTGCCGGTGATTCCAGTTCACCGCTCGGCGCGGTGCGCGGGTGATGTTGTCAGGGGATTCGGGGTCCCATCCGCGCACCGCGTCGTCTCCGGTCTCACCGCCGACGTAAGCTCGAGGCCGTTATGGCAGCACATCGACGGGTCGGCGTCATGGGTGGCACATTCGACCCGATCCACAACGGACACCTCGTCGCCGCGAGCGAAGTGCAGTCGCGGTTCTCGCTCGACGAGGTCATTTTCGTCCCGACGGGCCAGCCGTGGCAGAAGTCGGACCAGACGGTCAGTGACGCCGAGGATCGCTACCTCATGACCGTCATCGCGACCGCGTCCAATCCGGTGTTCACCGTCAGCAGGGTCGACATCGACCGCCCCGGTCCTACCTACACGGTCGACACATTGCGGGAACTGCACGAACGCTATCCCGACGACGAGTTGTACTTCATCACCGGTGCCGACGCGATCGAGCAGATCCTTACCTGGTATGCCGTGAACGAGATGTTCGACTTCGCCCACTTCATCGGCGTCACCCGTCCGGGTTATGACCTCAACGACCATCACCTGCCGGAAGGCAAGGTCAGCCTGGTCGAGGTCACCGCGATGGCGATCTCGTCTACCGGCCTGCGGGAACGGGTACGCAAGGGCGAGCCCGTCTGGTATCTGACCCCGGACGGTGTGGTGCGCTACATCGACAAACACAAGCTCTACCGGGAGTGAGCCGGGCGGGCAGGTACGCTCGACCAGCGCACTCAAGTGACACGGCGAAGGAGCGAGCGACGGTGACAGCGACGGGCCAGGCACGCGAGCTGGCTGAGACGGCGGCACGGGCCGCCGCGGACAAGAAGGCGTCCAACATTGTCCTGCTGGACGTCTCAGACCAGTTGGTCATCACCGACGTCTTCGTCATCGCATCGGCGCCCAACGAACGCCAGGTCGGCGCGGTCGTCGACAACGTCGAGGAGAAGCTGCTGGCCACCGGGCACAAGCCGGTGCGCCGCGAAGGTGCGCGCGAGGGCCGGTGGGTGCTGCTGGACTACGTCGACGTCGTGGTGCACGTTCAGCACGACGAGGAGCGCGCCTTCTACGGGCTGGAACGGCTCTGGAAGGACTGTCCGCAGCTGGAGGTCGACGGTCTGCGGCCAGCGGACGTCGGCGATGAGCTGTGAGTGACCCGGGAGTGCGCAGGATCATCCTGTGGCGCCACGGCGAGACGACCTATAACGCCAGTGGCCGGATGCAGGGCCACATCGACACCGAGCTGACCGAGATCGGCTGGAACCAGGCGCGGTTCGCCGTGCCCGCGCTCTCTCGGTTCGCGCCGGATCTGGTTGTGGCGTCCGATTTACGGCGGGCCACCGACACCGCCACGGTGTTCACCGAGGGCATGGGGGTGCCACTGCGCGTTGACAAGCGGTTGCGCGAAACCTGTCTCGGCCAGTGGCAGGGGTTGACCGGCGCCGAGGTCGATGAGCGCTGGCCCGGCTATCGACGTCGGTGGCGGGTGGACGCCACGTGGGCGCCGCCGGGTGGCGAGTCGCGCGTCGACGTCGCCGATCGGGCGTACGAGGTGGTCGAGGACCTGGAGCGAGAAGACCTGGACACCGTGCTGCTCGCCGCCCATGGCGGGCTGATCGTGGCGTTGAGCGCGCGGCTGCTCGACCTGCCGATCGAGCACTGGACGGTGCTCGGTGGCATCGGCAACTGTCACTGGGTGGAGCTGGCGCGGCCAGACGGCCGATGGCGGTTGCACGCCTACAACGCCGGGATGACCGGGTAGTCCGATGGCGACCGCCCATGGGTCCGACGCATCGGGCACGCCGGCGGCTCACGGGCCGCAGGAGGTCGAGTCCGGCTCGCTGGGCACGCTGCTGGTGTTCGGGGACTCGCTGAGTTTCCACGGTCCTGATCAGGCTTACGCCGCCGACGAGCCGAGGCTGTGGCCGAATCTCGCCGCTGCCGAGCTTGGCGGTGAGGCGATCCTGGTTGCCGGGCGAGGCTGGACCGCGCGGGACGCCTGGTGGTCGATGATCGGCGACCCGCGGGTGTGGGCGGACCTGCACCGGGCGGACGCCGTGGTGCTCGCAGTCGGCGGGATGGACTCGATGCCGTCACCGTTGCCGACGTATCTGCGCACCGGGCTGCGATACCTCCGCCCCGAGTGGCTGCGCCGGGCGGTGCGCGGTGCCTATCGGGCCGCGCAGCCGAGGCTGTCGGTGGCGCTGCGCGGACGTCCGCTGGTGCTGCCGACCGCGCAGACCGTGCGGTACCTGGACGCGGCGGTGACCGCGTTGCGGACGTTGCGCGCCGACCTGCCGATCGTCGGTGTGGTGCCGCCGAAGCACCGCGCGGCGTCGTACGGCTTCGTGCACACCGGCCGGATCCGCACGGCCGCCGCGATTAACACGTGGGCGGAACGGGCCGGGGTGCCGATCGTCGACCAGGCAGCTGTCACTGGCGAACATGTGATGTCGGGGCGTGGCAACCCGGACGGCATGCATTGGGGTTGGGAAGGTCACGCCCAGATGGCGGTGGCGATGGCCGGGGCACTCCGGCCACTGCTTGCCGTGCGGCACGAAGCTCCCGGCGCGAACTGATTTACGCTGGACGACGTGCAGGTCACTGTCGTCACCGATTCCACAGCCTATCTGCCGGAGGGCTTCGCCGTCCGGCACTCCATCACGACGGTGCCGCTGTATGTGCTCATCGACGGTGAGGAGGGGCTTGATGGCGTCGACGTCGATCAGGGTGAACTTGTCGACGCGCTGAAGGCCAAGCGCAAGGTGACGACGTCGATGCCGTCGCCCGTCTCGTTCAGCAAGGCCTACCGCGAGGCGTTGGACAATGGTGCTGACATGGTGGTGTCGGTGCACATCTCCAGCGAGCTGTCCGGCACGTGGGGTGCCGCCGTCGCCGCCGCCGACGAGGTGAACGCCGAACGCGGCGAGGGCTCGGTGCGAGTCGTGGACTCCCGAACGACCGTCATGGGACTCGGGTTCGCCGCCGTGCGGGCTGCGGATGTCGCCACTCGCGGGGCAACTGGGGCCGAAGTTGAGGCCGCGGCGGTGTCCGCTGCTGCCCGTTCACGGACGTTGTTCGTCGTCGAGACGTTGGAGCACCTGCGCCGCGGTGGCCGGATCGGAGCGGCCACGGCTGTGCTCGGAACCGCGTTGGCGATGAAGCCGCTGTTGCATATCGACGACGGCAAGATCAAGCCGTTGGAGAAGGTGCGCACGCTCAGCCGGGCGATGACGAGGCTGGCCGATCTGGCCGTGGAAGCGGCTGGTGACCAGCAGGTTGAGGTCGCGGTGCAGCACCTCGGTGCGCACGAACGAGCCGCTCGGCTGGCTGAACAGCTTGAAAAACGGATCCCCGGCGCGACGGGCTGTGTCGTGGCCGAGTTGGGCGCGGTGATCGGGGCACACACCGGTCCCGGCGTGGTCGGCGTAGTGGTCCAGCCGGTGTGACGTCCCGACACTAGTGTGCCGGTGTATCCACAGGTTGTTGGCAGTCCACAGCCCCAATCAGGGGGCTGGCGTGGGATTGCAATCGGCTTCTACTGTCGCCTGCATGTTCGCGCAATCACCCTTCGTGTCCAAGTCCAATACCGTGCGTGCTTCTGTGGTCCGGGCGCGGTTGAGCCGACTGTGGGAGCCCGCGCCGCCCGGGTCGCCGGCGTCCGGTGAGCCGCCTGGTGGGTCCGGCGCGCCGCCGGGCGGCGTCGGCGTTGCGGGCTCGTCCGGCGTCACGGGCGGCTCGCCAACTGGCCCGCCCCTTCCGAAACGCACTCGCTTGACGCGCGTCGCCGTTGCCGTCGGGGCGCTGAGTTCGGTCGTCACGGTCGCCCTCCTGCTCCTGGCGGGCGGACAGGAGTCAACGCCCGCACCTCCGTTGCCGCTGGCCGCCCATGACACGGTGACGACCACGACGGAGCCGGGGGCTGCTGGCGGTGCGACGGCTGCCAGCGGCGCAGGTACGGTCAGCGGCGCCACCGCGGCTGGCGGGTCTACCGCTGCTAGCGCCACCACCGCGCGTCTCGTCGTGAGCGTCGTGGGCAAAGTGGCCGAGCCGGGCCTGGTCACGGTCGATGAGGATGCCAGGGTCGCCGACGCGCTGGAGGCTGCCGGTGGTGCCACTGGTGGGGCGAATCTGGCCACGATCAACCTCGCCCGGAAATTGTCCGACGGCGAACAGATCTACGTCGACGTTCCTGTCCCTGCCGGGATGACTCAGGCTGCGGCCGAGGGTAGCGAGGGTGCCACGGAGTCGCGGGTTGACCTCAACGCGGCCACAGAGGCTGAGCTGCGGGAGCTGCCAGGAGTGGGGGAAGTGACGGCGCAGCGCATTGTGGAGTGGCGCGCGGAACACGGTGGCTTCACCGGCGTCGAGCAGTTGCGCGAGGTGTCCGGGATCGGGGAGCAGCGCCTGGCCGATCTCCGGGAGCGCGTCACCGTCGCGGCCGCTGGATGACACCGACTCGTGGCGTCGCGCGTCGGTTCATCTCTGCCTCGCCTTCGGCGAGCGCGGCGCCGGCTAGCGGCGCCCAGCACGACTACCGGCTGGTGCCCGCTGCCCTGACGGTGTGGGCGGCCGGCCTGCTGGGGTTGCTCGGCGCGTGGTGGCTAGCGGCATTGTGCGGCGGCGGCGCGTTCGTGACGGCCGTGCTTCCCGCTGTGCGGCGTTCCACGTTCGGCCGTCGCCATGGCGCTGCGGCGCTTGGGGTGGCAGGCGTGCTGAGTGCGGTGCCGCTGACCGTCGCGCTCCACGACGCCGAACACGATCCATTGCGTGACGTCGCTGCCAGCAGCGCCGACGCGGTGCTGGACGTCGTTCTGACAAGTAGGGCCCGCGCCATCCGCTCGGCCGGGTACGCGGGTCAGTCCGCCGGTAGTGGCCAGGTCGTGCTGCACGCCGAGGTTGAGCGAGCGGCGGTGTCGGGGCGAGTGGTCGCGAGCACGGGGCGGGTTCTGCTAGTGGCGCCGTCGAACGGCTGGTCCGGACTCGTGCCGGGACAGCGGTTGCGGGCTACCGGGATGCTGCTGCCAGCGAAGTCCGATGAACTGATCGTGGCGGTGCTGCGAGTTCGCACCGACCCTGCCCGCGTCACGGCGGCACCGTGGTGGCAGCGCGCGGCACGGTCGATGCGGCACGCGCTGCGCACGGTCTCGGCGGACGTGCTGGATCCCGACGAGGCAGGCCTGTTGCCAGGGCTGGTCGTCGGAGATACTTCGGCGCTGCCGCTGCGGGTGGAGGAGGAATTCCTCGCGGCGGGCATGTCTCATCTGACGGCCGTGTCCGGTTCCAACGTCGTGATCGTCGTTGGCGCCGCGTTCGTACTGCTGCGCGTGATGCGGGTGGGGCCACGAACGTCCGCGGTGATCGCCGGGGTGGTGTTGCTCGGGTACGTGGTGCTCGTCGGATCCGAGCCCAGCGTGCTGCGGGCTGGTGTGATGGGCGCCGTCGGGTTGCTCGCGCTCGCGCTGGGCAGGAACCGCTCGGCGCTGCCCGCGTTGGCGTTCAGCGTGATCGTGCTGGTGCTGGCCGATCCCGCGATGGCGATCAGTGTCGGCTTCGCGTTGTCGGTGGTCGCGACGGCAGCGCTGGTGCTGCTAGCGCCGGTGTGGGTGGCAGCGGCGCGGCGTCATGGCGTGCCTGCTGGTGTCGCTGAAGGCATCGCGGTGCCGTTGGCGGCGTTCGTCGCGACCACGCCGATCATCGCGGGGACGTCTGGCGAGGTCAGCTTGGTGACGGTTGCGGCGAACGTGCTGGCCGCGCCCGTGGTCGCTCCGGCCACCGTGCTCGGCGTAGTGGCGGCTGTCTGCGCGACGGCCGTGCCCGTACTGGCCGAGGTGGCTGTGTGGCTGGCGGGTCCAGCGGTCAGTTGGCTTGTACTGGTCGCGAGGGAGGCCGCGAGCGTGCCCGGCGCCGTCGTCGGCTGGCCGGACGGCTGGTGGGGCGGACTCGCCGCCGCGCTCGTCTGTGTCGGTGTCGTCCTGGCGGTGCGTTCCCGCCTGCTGCTGACGATGCTCACCGCCGGGTCGGTCGGGATTGCCGTCGTCGCCATTCCCGTCCTCGTCGTGGCACCGGGGTGGCCGCCGCAACGGTGGGTGTTCGTAGCTTGCGACGTCGGCCAGGGCGACGGGCTCGTACTGTCGACAGGGGTGCGTGGCAGCGCGGTCGTGGTGGACACCGGAACCGAGCTCGGCGACATCGATCGGTGCCTCGATCGGCTCGACGTCGAGCGAGTGCCGCTGGTGATCCTGAGTCATTTGCACGCCGACCACATCGGCGGGTTGGCCGCCGTGCTCGATGGACGCGCTGTGGGAGGCGTCGCTACCGGACGAGGCCGCACACCTGAGTGGGCCTGGCGGCAGGTCGTGACGACGGGACGCCGGTTCGACGTCGCGGTGCTGGAGTTGGCGGTCGGGCAGCGGCTGACCTGGCCAGGGCTGCGGTTACACGTGCTTGGCCCAAGGTACGTGCCGCCGCCCGATCCCGAGGCGGACGGCACCGAGGTCAATAACGCCTCCGTGGTCCTCAAGGCTGAGACATCAGCGGGGAGCCTGCTGCTCACGGGCGACGTCGAACTCGCAGCGCAGGCCGACCTGCTGGCATCAGGCGAGAACGTGCGCGCCGACGTGCTCAAGGTGCCGCACCACGGCAGCAGGTCCACGCTGCCGAGGTTCCTGGATGCCGTTGATCCCACCATTGCCGTGATCAGCGTCGGCGCGACGAACCGGTACGGCCACCCCAACACCACGTTGATTGACGAGTTGCGCGACGGGGGAGCGCTGGTCGTGCGCACTGACATCCGGGGTGACATCGCGCTGATCGCGGTCGATGGTGGCCTGCGGGTCGTGCCCGCGCGGGCACGCTCGCCCTAGCCTAATCCGCACTATTATTGGGATATACCTACTATTATAGGGATATCCCAACTATAGTAGGGAGTCATGGATGTAGCGGCGCCTTATCGTGCGGTGATTCCGACTCTCGATGGCCCGGTGTTGATGACACTGGCTCGGCTGGGCCGTCCTGTCACCGGCCGGAAGGTCCACCAGCTCGTTGGCGTTGGGTCGGAAGCTGGCGTGCGAAAAGTGCTCGGCCGTTTGGTCGATCACGGCTTGGTGCGTGCCTCGGAAGCAGGTCGGTCGGTGCTGTACGAGGCGAACCGTGAGCATGTCGCGTGGCCACTCGTTGCGCGACTCGCAAACCTTCGAAATGAGTTGATCGACAGGATGAGCCGCGAGGTTCGCTCGTGGGTGTTGTCACCGCTCTCGGTGGCGCTCTTTGGTTCCGCGGTGCGAGGCGACGGAAGCACCGATAGCGACATTGATGTCGTGGTCGTGCGGGGAGATGAGATCGACAACGACGAAAATTGGGAGGGGCAATTGGATCGCTTGCGTGAGCGAGTGCAGGAATGGACAGGTAACAGGTGTCAGATTTACTCGCTGTCGGCGAGTGAGCTCGGACAGCACGTACGAGTGCGGGAGCCTATCGTCGCTGACTGGCGCAGCGACGCCATCACCATCGCAGGCGAGGACTTTCGCGCCCTGCTTTCGTCAGCACCGTCGCGGAGCCTACGGTGAATCCGCGACCGAGCGGTCGAACCCAGGCATGCGGCCGCGCGGATGCCCGTGTTCGCGCGCGACAGGCTCGTGCGTTCCTGGATACAGGTGAGTTGGTGGCCGACGTTGACGACGAGGTGGCGACGCCCAATGTCGCCGCCGCCCTTGCTGTGCTTGCGGGTATCGCCGCATCGGATGCGATCTGCTGCGCATCCCTGCATGAGCGCCCACGTGGCCAGGATCATCGTCAGGCGGTTGATCTGCTGTCCAGTATAGAACCGAACGGGAAGACGATTGGACGTCATCTCGGCCGGTTGTTGGACATCAAGGACGGTGCCCACTACGGCATGACATTCGTTACGCCTCAGCGAGCCATTGCTTCGCTTCGCCAGGCCAAGCATCTCGTCGAAGCGAGCGAAGCCATTGTGCGAGAGGCTGCTTAGCTACCTCTCGATCGCGACGAGACGTGCGAAGGCGATGATGTTGTCCCTGTAACTGTCTGCTGCGCTGTCGAACTCCCCACCGCAGGTGATCAGCCGTAATCCGGCGTGGTCGATGTCGCCGTAGACGCGCTCGGTCGGGAACTGCGTCTTCGGATACTGCTCCACACGATCGACCGCGAACACGGCGTGCCGACCGTCCGCGCGGGAGACCACAACGTGGCTTCCCGGCGTCAGCTCGCTCAACCGGGCGAACGGACCGTCTTCGCCTTCCCAGTTGACGTGTGCGGCGATGATCGCTGGCCCAAGTTCTCCCGGTGTCGGCGCGCCGGTGTACCACCCGGCTTGCTCCGCGCCGGGCGGCACTTCGAGCGACCCATCGGACTGCAGCCCGAGATCCATGATCGGAGCGGTCACGCCCAGCGACGGGATTGCCAGGTTGGTCGGGTCGGCGGCGGACATCGGCGCGACATCCTGCTTCGATGCGGCGGTCGCTGAGGTGTTCCCGGTCGGCTGCGTCGTATGGCCCGCGCTGGTGGTCGGCATGCTTGGCGCAGTCGGCGCAGCAGGCGACCCGCAGGCACCGGCGCTCGTGGCCAGCACGAGGGCAACCCCCGTCAGCGCTGTGGACAGCGCTCGGCGGGGGTTACCGTGCTGAATGTGATCAGGCGTCACTGCTGGCTTGACCATCGGCGCGCGCGGCGCGCGACCAGTGCCGTTCCGCCTGCCGCGGCGAGGATCAGCCCGCCGCCGAGCAGGTAGACGCCGTTGTCGTCGGTGCCGCCACCGGTTTCGACACCGCCCTGCGGTACCTGCTCCACCTGGCTATCGGTGTCGGTGGACTGGTCACCCTGACCGTCGTCCGCTGGTGGCTGGCCGCCGTCGCCCGTTCCGCTGCTGGACGGCAGTGACTCGCAGGCGACGCCGTCATTGTCGCCATCGAGGCCGTGTGGATCGCTCGTGTCCTTTTCGTACTCGGCCTGGGCTTCCTCTTGTGTATCAAAGTCCGAACAGTTGTACTGGTCGCCGCTGGCCTGGCCGCCCTGATCGCCACCATCGCCTTGATCACCCTGGTCGCCGTCGCCCGTTCCGCTGCTGGACGGCAGTGACTCACAGGCGACGCCGTCGCCATCACCATCGAGGCCATGCGGGTCGCTTTTGTCCTTCTCGTACTCGGCTTGTGCCTCTTCTTGTGTATCAAAGTCAGCGCAGTCGTAGTCCTGTTGTGCGAGCGCGGGTGCCGTGAACGTCAGTGACATTCCCGCGGCCAAGGTGACAGCCGCGAGGGCAGCTCCGAACCTAGACATATAACCCCATTAGGTTGAATCGAGTTGATTTACTCCCTCGAGTTCGATGTCCGGAAGATGTGCGTTACGCAACGGGCGTTATCGATTTCCTGGTTGCTCATGAAATCGACGTCGCGAGCGGTGTACTCGATGTCCTAACCGGACAGCACGGCGCCGCGAGCGGGGGACACGGCGCCGGGAGCGGGGGACACGGCGCCGGGAGCGGGGGACACGGATCAGCGGTATTCGCGGAGGCGCTGCCAGACGCCGGCGCCCGCGGCGAGTGCGGTGAGCACGCTCAGGATCACGACGCCGGGCGTCATGGCTGTGAGAGCAGAGCGGGCGGCGGTGATATCGACGTCGACGTCGTGTCTGACGTCGTCAACGGCAGAACCGAGTGCGTCGTCGACGGTGGTGAACGCGTTAGCGCCCGGCGAGCCGAGCAGCGCCTCGACGGCACCGGCCTGGGCGGCGCCCGCTGCGCTCAGCACGACGTCGTGCTGAGCCAGCCAGAGATCGGCGGCGGTAGCGGCGGTGTCGATCCTGTCCCGTATCTCCGGGTCGTCGGTGGCCGCCTTCGCCAAGGCGAGTTCGCCGCCCGAGTCAGAGCCCGACCCCACCAGCCGATCCCGCAGCTCAACGAAACGCTGCTGGTAGCGGCTGGTGTCGTGGCCGTCGCGGGCGGACACCAGCAGTAGTGCCTCGTTGCTCCGCGCCGCGAGTGCGGTGATGTGCGCGTCGGTCAGCGCGTTCCCGACCTTGGTGCCGTCTTCGACCGACCGTTCGGTGTGCGAACCGGCAGCGACGGCGCCCACCGTCGTCCACACCAACATCGCGATGGCGGAGACGGTCGCCCCGACGAGACCGACGTTCACCAGGCGGTTGGTGCGCCGTCGCAGCCACACCTGCGCGGTCACCAGGGTCGCGATCAGCAACCCGATCAGCACTATTTCCAGCAGCGGGAACGACATCGCCGACAATTGCTTGTCGGCCACCCGCGCCCGCGTCGCTTGGTGCAGCTCTCGCGCGGCTGGCAGCAGATGCGCGCGCATCGCGTCGGCGGCGAGCAGTTGGTACGTCGACGCGACCTGCTCGCCCTGCCGGTTGTAGGCCCGCGCCGTCTCGATCAGCACCGTGTACTCCGACAGCCTGCCCGGCAGCGTGCCGAGCAGATTGCGGCGGGCAGAGTCGGCGTCCTCGTCGCGCGCGGCTACCAGCGACGCGAGCGCGGACTGCGCCTCACTGATCGCCGTCTCGTACGATGTTTCGTAGCGGACCCGGTCGGTCGCCCGGTTCTGGTCGCGGGCGAGAAACGCGGCCGCTGCCGCCGTGTCGGCAGTGGACAGCGAGCGGTGGAACTCAGCGGCCGCCATGCGGAACTGCCCGGACGACGTGGCCAAGTCGGCCAGCGTCTGCTGCCGCGAACGCACACTCAACGACGTCACCAGCCCCACCACGAGCCCCGCGACGACGAGCACCAGCAGTAGTACGCCCAACTGGCCCGGCGTGCTGCGCAGCAAGTCCTTGCGGGCCATCCCCAGCGCCGACGGGCGCACGGCGTGCTCGGCGACGTTCCTGATCACAGTGCCGTCCTCGATGACGGAGCCGTCCTTGACCACGTCGCGGTCGTGTGTCGCGGCGCCATCATCTGTTGCGGTGTCGTCGGTCACGCGTCACCGCACAACTGATCGGTGGTGACATCCGGCGGGGGCACATTCCGCTCGCTGAAGCCGAACGGTTCCACGATGCGCAGCCACTCGCCGGATTCCTTGAGCTTGCGCAGCTCCGTGTTGAACGCCTCGACGAAGTCGGTAGCGCCGCGCGGAAAGGTGAACGCGCCGATACCCGGCTCCGATTCGTGCCGGAACGGCTCGGTTTTCTCCAGCCCCGAGCCGGGGTTCTGCTCCAACAGCCACGCCGCCGTCGTGTCCAGGACGGCGGCGCCGTAGACCCGGGCCTCCCGCACGGCGCGGAAGACACTGTCCTGGTCGCCGAGCGTCACGACCTGTTCCTCCGGCACGCCTGCCTCGACCGCATAGCCCAGCTCCACCGCGCCGGTGAGCACCGCGATCAGGGCGTCCGTATCGGGGATGTCGGTGAACCGCGTGATGCCCTTCGGGTTGCCCTTCGGGACGAGAAACGCCGACTCGACCTGGTAGTCAGGAATGGAGAACGCCGCGTCGGCGCACCGCGACGGGTTGATGAACATGCCTGCCGCGACGAACGCATACCTGTTGGCCTTGAGCCCCGGGATGAGCTGACGGAAGTCGGCGAGGACACCCTCAAGCTCGGTGATGCCGAACTTCCGCAGCACCGCCCGCGCCACCTCGGGCGCCTCGCCGGTGAGCCTGCCGGTCTCGTCGAGGAATCCGTACGGCGCCTCGTTGGCGAAGCCGACTTTGATGGAGCCGGTTCGCTGTGCGGACTGGAAGCTGGTGCTCGCGCCATCCGGCCCGCAGCCGGTGAGTGTGACCAGCCCGGTGGCCGCCGCCCCGCGCAGGAGGGTGCGACGGGGCAGGGCACGTGGCCCATTGCCGGTGGACACGTCGCGGGCACCTCTCCGTTCTTCTCGACAGCCGCATGGGGCGTGGCGTTAACCTAACCGGGAAGAGCCAATTACGACACCGCATCACCCGGATTGGGCACTGCAGGGGGCCGACACGCGATTACGTCGAGGGGCCCGTCGAGTCGCGCCGGTCCGGCGGAATGCGGGACGACGGCAGTGGTGCCTCGAGCCAGCGGCAGGGTTGCGCCGTCGGCGGTGTGCAGCGTACCGCTGCCGTCCAGCACGATGAGCACCGCGAACCCCGCCGCCAGCGTCGTGTCGTCGGACAGCCGGTGCGCGCGGAAGAAGTCGTCCGCGGCGGGGGCAAGCAGCGAACCGGACTCGCGCCGGGTGAGCAGCGTCGCGAGCCGGTCCTCGTCCCAGGTGGAGTGGTCCAGCGCGGCCAGCGCCCGCTCGAAACCGATGCCGAGGTGCGCCTGCGTCTCGGTGTCCAGGAAGCCCTGCCATTCCAGCGTCAGCGACAGATCGCTCGGCTGCTGCAGTTCGAGCACGAACACGCCCTCGCCGATGGCGTGCGGCAGTCCAGCTGGGATGACGAGCGCGTCGCCCGCGCGCACCGGGATCTCGTTCAGTGCGTCAAGCAGCGCGGCATTGTCCTGGTCAGACACCCAGCGCCGCACCGTCGCCTCATCGACGTCGGCGCGGAATCCGGCCCGCACCGAGGGTCGCTCTCCTGTGGTTCCCAGCACGAGCCATGCTTCGGTCTTGCCGCATCCCGACGAGAGGTGCGTTCGCGCGAAGTCGTCCGACGGGTGGCAGTGCACCGGCAGCCGCTGCCCGGCATCGAGCAGCTTCACCAGCAGCGCGGTGCTGTCACCGAACCTGGCGACATGCCTGGCGCCGAGCCACCCAGCCGGATCGGCGCGGACGGCGTCCGCCAGCGGCGTGCCGTCCGCGAGCACGCTCAGTCCGGTGCCGGTGGTGCCGAACCGCGTAGTCGTGGACGCGACCCAGTCCTCGGGCAGGTAGTCGTCTGCCACCGGCAGACCCCGGAACGCGGCGATCGCCGTGCCGCCCCGGTAGAAGTGCGGCGGCTGGTTCGGTGGCAAGGATTCGGCTTTCGGCTGCTGCCGGTTCGCGTCATTCATGCCGCCCAGTGTCCCGGTGACCACCGTCACGCTTCAGAATGACAACCAGAGCGGCAATCACGCCGCTGTTGGCGGGTTCAGCGCTGAGCCCACTCCCTACTCAGTGAGCGAGAGCCGCCGTTTCGTGTGTCTGGAGGAAATCGTGGTTGGCAAGGCCGCAACGGTGTTCCGGATCATCGCCGTCGCCGAGGCACTGTCCTGGGCGGCGCTGCTCGCGGGCATGTTCGTCAAGTACGTGCTCGAGTTCGGTGAGGGTGGCGTGCCCGTCATCGGGATGGTGCACGGCATCCTGTTCGCCGTCTACGTCGTGACGGCGCTGGCCGTGCACCGGATCTTCGGCTGGGACGCCAAGACCCTGCTGCTCGCGCTCGCCGCGAGCGTGCCGCCGCTGTGCACCTGGTGGTTCGAGCTGTGGGCGTTGCGTTCCGGCAAGTTCGACGGGCCCGAGATCGATCGCCGCGCCGGTGTCGCGCTGTACCTGCCGAGCGGTCGCGGGCAGGCGACCGCCTGATCACGCGCGGCTGATCACGTGAAGTCGCCGGTCGCTTTCCGCACCCTGGTCAGCAGCTCGACGAGCTGATCCGTTTGCCTGTCGGTCAGCCCGTTCAGGCCGAAGTCGATGTCGGTGACGGCCTTGGTGGCCTCCTCGCAGCGCTGCCTGCCTGCGGGGGTGATTTCCACCAGCGTGGTGCGCCGATCCGTCGGATGCGGTAGCCGGGTCACCAGGTCGTCCGCTTCCAGCCGGTCGACGATGTTGGTGACGCTGGTCGGGTGCAGCTGCAGCCGCTCGCCCATGACCCGCATCGGCAAGCTGCCGCGGCGGGCGAAGGTCAGCAGCACCAGCGCTTCGAACCGGGCGAAGGTGAGTTTGTGCGGCTTGAGCGCGCCGTCGACGGCGGACTGGATGATCTGCTGCACGCGCATCACGCCGGTGGCGGCGGCCATGGTCCGCGCGGGTCCGATGCGTTCCTCCCAGAGTTCCGCGGCGCGGGCGATGGGGTCGAACGGCAACGGATCATTCATAGCGGGCAAGCTACCAACAGCGCTGGTCGTTGCCGGAGGCCGACCGGCCGCGAGGTGTAATGGTTCACGCGTCGGGTCATGGTGAGCGTAGCGGTGTTTCGTGCCAGGATGGTGGCGTGACACAACCACCCGGATCCGCACCGAGATCAGGTGCGCAATCAGCACAACCTTCACCCGCGATGTCGGCGTCGCTCGCGGGCGCGGTCGACCTGTCCAGTCTCAAGCAGCGGGCGGAAGCCGCTTCCCAGCAGCAGGCGCCAGGCGGGCAGCAGACGGGGGCGCCGCCCAGCGCAGGTGGTGCCGTCATCGACGTCACGGAGTCGAGCTTCCAGTCCGACGTCGTCGAGCGCTCGATGCAGCAGCTTGTCGTCGTCGACCTGTGGGCGGAGTGGTGTGGGCCGTGCAAGCAGCTCGGCCCTCTCCTGGACAAGCTGGCCAACGAGGCCAACGGCGCCTGGGTGCTCGCCAAGGTCGACGTCGACGCGAACCCGCGCATCGCGCAGCTGTTCGGCGCGCAGTCGATCCCGACGGTCGTCGCCATCGCGGGCGGTCAGCCGGTCGACGCGTTCTCCGGCGCGCTGCCAGAGCCCGAGATCCGCAAGTGGCTGAACTCGCTGCTCGACGCGCTGCGGGACAAGCTGCCCGGCGTCAAGGCCGCCGAGGAAGCGGGCGGGCAGGTCGAGGCCGAAGAGCCAGAGGACCCGAGGTTCACCGAGGCGGAAGCAGCCTTCGAACGGGGTGACTTCGCCGAGGCGGAGGCCGCTTACCAGCGCATCCTCGACGAGGAACCGGCCAACACCGAGGCCAAAGCAGCGCTGAACCAGGTGCGTTTCGCCGCTCGGACCGAGTCGATCGACCCCGCCGTCATCGAGACGTCGAACGCCGACCCCGCCGACGCGACGGCCGCCATGTCCGCCGCCGACGTCGAGGTCGCGCGGCAGCAGCCGGAAGCGGCGTTCGCACGGCTGATCGCCGCCATCCGCGTCAACGCTGGCGAGACCAAGGACGAGCTGCGCAACCACCTCGTCGAGCTGTTCGAGCTGTTCGACCCGGCAGACGAGCGCGTGGTCAAGGCCCGCAGGGACCTGGCCAGCGCGCTGTTCTGAGCGTGCGCTGAGCGGTTTGCGGGTGATGGCGGGGACGCCCCCGCCATCACCCGGCGGGCCGATCGGCGATGCGTGCTGCCCTCGGCAGGGTCACGCGCGTCAGCTGTAGCGCCCCGTGCAGGTATCAGGGCCGTTGGTGTAGCCGACGCGGAACGCCTCGATGCGCAGGAACCCGCTTGGCGCCGACGCGCCGTTGACGTCGGAGGCGATCAAGCTCTCCGGCTGCAGCATCTCGAGCACCGCCTCGTCGACGTCGCCTGGTGAGAGCCGGATGACCTTATCGACCTGGCGCGGCTGGTTGGCAGCACCGGCCCAGGAGCCGACGAGGCACGCGGTGCGCAGCCCGGTCAGCGGGCCGTCCAGCGGCAGGTCATCGGCTTCCTGCACCGACAGCACGTAGCGCGATGCGATCGAGGCCCACGCCGCGAAGTCGCCCTTGCCGGGCGAGCCTTGCCCCTGGCGTTCCGCGGCGATGTCGAGCGGCCGCGCGATCCGGGTCAACTCCGAAACGTTGAGCACCACGGTCCGCTCGCCAGCGCAGTAGGCGGCGGCCCGCCCGCCGTCGTCGCAGCTCGCGGTGCCCGTTGACGCCGCGACGATCTCGGCGCCGCCGGTGCCGTCGAACGCCGCGTCGAGGCTTTCCTTGACCAGCCGCACATTGTCGTCGGTGACCGGTAGGTCGCCCTGGTTGGTGTCCTGGTCGCTGAAGGCCTGTTGTGTCGTGCGGTCTTCGAGCAGCGCCTTGTCGTAGCCCGCGCAGGTCTTCGGCCCGCGCTCGAAGCCCTCCTGGAACGCGTAGGCGCGATCGAACGACGTGCCGTGCGCGCCCTGCTCGCCGTGCAGCGTGCCTGGTGCGTCCCGCACGAAGTACAGCGAGCTGAGCGTGGCGTTGAGGCCTTCGGCGGTGGAGACACGCAGGTACTCGCTGTTGTCCGCGATGACCCAGCGGAAATAGGTCCCCGTCAAGCAGTCGGCCTGCAGCTCCTTGACGATCGACGCCGTGGCGTCGGTGATGCCCGCTTTGTCGCCGAGCCGGTGCTGCACCGCGTGGCCGTATTCGTGCGCCATGACGGTCACCGGCGCCAGCGGGCCGTACTTGGCCATCATGCCCGGCAGCAGCACGCCCCTGTCCCATGCCACGACGTCGCCCCGTTCGCAGAAGAAGGCGTTCGGCTGGTTCAGCGTGCCGCACGGCGTCTGGACGTCGTCCGTGCGGGAGTCATATGAGACCAGCCTGCTGACGGGGTCGAACTCCATGCCGAACTCGGCGGGCAACGTCTCACCCCAGTACTCGTTCAGGTCGGCGATGGTCGCGATCGCCAGCGTGTCGACCTGCTCACTAGTCGCGTTCTCCACCGTGACGTCCGGGGTGGGCGCGTCCGGTTTGATGCCGCTCTCGAAATGCGTGACCTCGAAGCCACTGACCTTGGTGACGTCGACCGGCATCGCTTGCCCCTCGGTCGCCTGGTCGCACCCGGTGATCGTGGCGAGCGCGAGCGCGGTGCAAACCGCGACCGTCGCTCTGCCGTTGTGTGCGGGAAACATCCTGTGATTCTCTCCGTTCTCGGCCCCCAGCCAGGACCTTTCTCCTGCGCCGACAGGCGGAAACCCTACCGAGATGCCGGTGCGCCCGCGCGTGGTCCGTACCGATCAATCGGCGGGTGGAACGCGCGCCCGCCCCGCTCGGTGGGATGGCACTCGGCCGGATCGTGGCGACGTGGTCACCGGCTGCCGTTAGTCTCCAGACATGAAGGCAGTCCGACGGTTCACCGTGCGCGCCCGTGTTCCCGAGCCGCTGGCCGGTCTGACCGAGCTGGCGACCAACCTGCGCTGGACGTGGCACCCGGAGACCAGAGAACTGTTCAAGGCCATGGACCCCGAGCTTGCCTCGGAGGTCGGCGGCGACCCGCTGCGCATCCTTACCGGCGTGACCCCGGCGCGGCTGGACGAACTCGCCGCCGACGAGGATTTCATCGCCCGCACCAGGACGGCCAGCGAGGAGCTGCACCGCTACCTCACCGAACCCGGCTGGTACCAGCGGCTGGCCGAGCAGGACAACGATGGCAGGCCGCTGCCGCGCGGCATCGCGTACTTCTCGATGGAGTTCGGGGTCACCGAGGCGTTGCCGAACTACTCGGGCGGTCTCGGCGTGCTCGCGGCCGACCACCTGAAATCGGCCTCCGACCTGGGCGTCCCGGTGATCGGTGTCGGGCTGCTCTACCGCGCGGGGTATTTCAGGCAGTCGCTGTCGATCGACGGCTGGCAGATCGAGCACTACCCGGTGATCGACCCCAGCGGGCTCCCGCTGTCCAGGATGGAGGACGACGACGGCGAGCCCGTGCTGGTCGACGTCGCCATGCCATGCGGCCGGGACCTGCTCGCGCAGGTGTGGCAAGCCACCGTTGGCAGGGCGCCGCTGCTGCTGCTCGACACCGATATCGAGGAGAACGACGAGGACCTGCGCTCGGTCACCGACCGTCTCTATGGCGGCGACACCGACCACCGCATCCGGCAGGAACTGCTCGCGGGCATTGGCGGGGTGCGTGCGGTGCGCCGATACTGCGCGCTGTCCGGCCACCCGCACCCCGAGGTGTTCCACACCAATGAGGGGCACGCCGGGTTCCTCGGCGTCGAGCGGGCGCGGGAACTGGTCGCCGACGCCGGGCTGTCGTTCGACGAGGCTGTCTCCGCGGTGCGAGCGGGCACCGTGTTCACCACCCACACCCCGGTGCCAGCCGGTATCGACCGGTTCCCGATCGAGAAGATGCGCCGCTACTTCGGCGACGGCAGGCTCGTGCCAGGCATCGACGTCGAGCGGGTGCTTGAGCTCGGTGCCGAGGACAACCCTGGCTTGTTCAACATGGCGCACATGGGGCTGCGGCTGGCGCAGCGCGCGAACGCCGTCTCCCGGCTGCACGGCGCGGTATCGCGGCGGATGTTCAAACGACTCTGGCCAGGGCTCGCCGAGGACGAGATCCCGCTTCGCTCGGTCACCAACGGCGTGCACGGGCCGACCTGGACCGCCCGTGAGATGAGCGAACTGCTCGCCGACGACGACGTCACCGACGCCGACCTGTGGCGGGTGCGCTGCGAGCTTCGGCAACGGCTGATCGGTGAGGTGCGGCGCAGGCTGCGGGAGTCCTGGTTGCAGCGGGGCGCGTCGGCGCTTGAGCTTGGCTGGACAGAGCGGGTCTTCGATCCCGAGGTGCTCACCGTCGGCTTTGCCCGCAGGGTGCCGACCTACAAGCGGCTCACGCTGATGCTGCGCGATCCCGAACGGCTGCGCCGCATCCTGCTCGACGAACGCAGGCCGGTGCAGGTCGTCGTCGCGGGCAAGTCGCACCCGGCAGACGAGGGTGGGAAGGCGTTGATCCAGCAGATCGTGCGGTTCGCCGACGACGCCGACGTCCGCCACCGGATCGTGTTCCTGCCGGACTACGACATGTCGCTGGCCCGCTACCTGTACTGGGGCTGCGACGTCTGGCTGAACAACCCGACCCGGCCGCTGGAGGCGTGCGGCACCTCAGGCATGAAATCGGCGCTCAACGGCGGGCTCAACCTGTCCATCAAGGACGGCTGGTGGGAGTACTACTACGACGGCAGCAACGGCTGGGCGATCCCGGCCGCCGACGGCATCAAGGATCCGCTGCGCCGCGATGACCTGGAGGCCGCCGCGCTGTACGAGCTGATGACGCAGCAGGTCGCGCCGCTGTTCTACGACCGCGACGGCGGTGACGGTGGCGGGGTGCCGAAGGGCTGGCTGTCGATGGTGTGGCACACGCTGGCCACGCTCGGCCCGAGCGTGCAGACCTCCCGGATGCTGCGCGAGTACGTTGAGCGCTACTACCTGCCTGCCGCGGCGTCGGTCGCGGCGACGTCGGCCGACGACTACCACGGCGCGCGCGAACTGGCGGGCTACCGCGCGCGGCTCGACAGGGCGTGGGAGCACGTCAGGGTGTCCGACTCCGCGCTGACCGGTACCGATGGCAGAAGCGAGCTAGTCGTCGGAACGCCGGTGCGGATCACGGCGAAGGTCGAACTGGCCGGGTTGTCGCCCGATGAGGTCGACGTCCAGGCGGTGCTGGGCAAGGTCGGCGATACCGAGGATCTACATGACGTCGTCACCACCTCGATGCGGCGTGAGCCGGACGGGGGATTCGCTGCCGAGGTGCCGTTGCCCCATGCGGGCGCGCTCGGCTACACCGTGCGGGTGCTGCCGCGTCACAATCTGCTTGCGAGCCCCGCTGAGCTGGGCAAGGTCGTGTTGCAGTAGCAAGCAGACCGGAAGTCAGCGGACGTGCCACCCTGGCTTTCCTGCGCGTTTGCTGACTTCCGGTCGGATTGCTACCTACCGGCGCAGTAGCGGCTGCGGGTCGCGCGAGGATGCCGGTACTGTGTTCACAGCGCCAGGGTCAAGTGGCGCCCGCTACCGATGTGGGTGATGTCATGGTGGCGGACGGTGGCAATCGGTGACAGTGCTGATCGCTGCTGGTCGATCGAAGGTCGGCCTGATGATCGAGCTCGAAGCGCTGCCGAGGAAATGACGGCGAGGTGATGACGGCCGATGGGGTGGGCGCGCTCAGCGATGCAGATGCTTGAGCAGTGGCGCAAGCCGCTTGGTGAACAAGACGAGCTGATGCCGGGCGTCGGGGAGCCTGGCGGCCGGCTAGGACAGAATGGCGCGGTGACCCCCGATCGATCGACACCGAACGCCTCGGAGACCATCAGCTCGCCGCCTGTCGTGCTGGACGATCTTGTCGTGCACATGGACGACGTCGTCGTGCGGCGCGGGCAGAACTCACTGCTCAACAAGCTCACCTGGTCGGTCGAGCTGGACGAACGCTGGGTCGTGCTCGGCGCGAACGGGGCCGGCAAGACCACGCTATTGCGGATCGCGGCCGCCGAGCTGCATCCCACGTCCGGGTCGGTGCACCTGCTGGGGGAACAGCTCGGTAAGACGGACGTCTTCGAGCTGCGGCCCAGGATCGGCTTCACCTCGGCCGCACTGGCGAATCGGGTGCCGCCGGATGAGACCGCCCGTGACGTCGTGCTCAGTGCCGGGTACGCGGTGATGGGCCGGTGGCGCGAGCACTACGACGAGATCGACCACGACCGGGCGGAGGAGTTGCTCGGCGGGCTCGGCATCGCGACCCTGGCCGACCGCAAGTTCGGCACGCTCTCCGAGGGCGAGCGCAAGCGCGCGCTGATCGCCCGGTCGCTGATGACCGACCCGGAAATGCTGCTGCTTGACGAACCGGCGGCCGGACTCGACCTCGGCGGCCGTGAGGACCTGGTCGCGCGGCTTTCCGTGCTGGCCATGGACCCGGATGCGCCCGCGACGGTGCTGGTCACCCACCACGTCGAGGAGATCCCGCCCGGCTTCACTCACGTGCTGCTACTGCGTGACGGCGAGGAGGTTGCCAGCGGCCTGATCGAGGACGTCCTCAGCAGCGAGAGCCTGTCCGAGACGTTCGACCAGCAGCTGGTCCTGGAACGTTCGGGTGATCGGTTCTTCGCGCGCCGCCGTTGACGCGGTATCTCGTTCACGAGTTGTCTTCCTGGGCACGGTAGGTTGTCGTGAGACTGTGGCTCCGATAACGGGGTCTTGATCACAAGGTGCTGCGGAGTGCTTCGACACGTGTTCCCATTTTTGCGACCCGCACCGGGCGTAGCCTGTCGCAGCGCCGAAGATACTCGCGAGTAGCATTCGAGTACGTCGTCCGTGGCCGTGGAGATGAGGAGGAAGCGCGTGGCAGAGTTCGTACGCTTTGAGGTCGAGGCCGGTATCGGCACGATCCGGCTGGACCGGCCCCCGGTCAACGCGCTGAACAAGCAGATGCAGGAGGAGATCCGCGCGGCAGCCCACGAGGCGACCGAGCGCGACGACGTCGCCGCGGTGATCATCTACGGCGGCGAGAAGACCTTCGCTGGTGGCGCGGATGTCAAGGAGTTCGCCGCGATGTCGTACGCCGACATGGCTGCCCGCGCGCCTGGCCTCAGCTCCTCGCTGTCGTCCATCGCCGAGATCCCGAAGCCGACCGTCGCCGCGATCACCGGTTACGCGCTCGGCGGCGGGCTCGAACTGGCGTTGGCCGCCGACCGTCGCGTGATTGGTGACAACGTCAAGGTCGGCCAGCCGGAGATCCTGCTCGGCATCATCCCCGGCGCCGGAGGCACGCAGCGACTCGCGCGGCTCGTCGGCCCGAGCAAGGCCAAGGACCTTGTCTACACCGGCCGGTTCGTCAAGCCGGACGAGGCGCTGCGGCTTGGCATCGTCGACGAGGTCGTCGCACCGGACGACGTCTACCGCGCCGCGCGCGCCTGGGCCGAGCAGTTCGTCGGCGCGGCGAGCAGGGCGCTCGCCGCCGCGAAGGCCGCCATCGACGGCGGTCTGGACAACGATCTCGCCAGTGGTCTCAAGCTGGAAAGCCACCTGTTCGCCGGACTGTTCGCCACCGAGGACAGGGCAGAAGGCATGCGGTCGTTCCTCGAACACGGTCCCGGCAAGGCGACCTTCTCCGGAAAGTGAGCACTCCGTGACCGAAGCGATCAAGCCGGAGCCGTCCGATCCGGCGCCGCACCCGCACGCCACCGAGGCCGAGGTGCAGGCAGCCTACGACGACCCGAAGCTCGCCAACGTGCTCTACCACGACTGGGAGGCTGGCACCTACGACGAGAAGTGGTCGATCTCCTACGACGAGCGCTGCATCACCTACGCCGTCGATGTCTTCCGTGCCGCGGCCGGTGTGGAGGACACGCCGTACGAGACGGCGATGGAGCTGGGCAGCGGCACCGGGTTCTTCCTGCTCAATCTGATGCAAGGCGGGGTGATCAAGCAGGGTTCGGTCACCGACCTCTCACCCGGCATGGTGCAGGCCGCGCTGCGCAACGCCGAACACCTCGGCCTCGACGTGGACGGCAGGGTCGCCGACGCCGAGCGGCTGCCGTACGACGACGACAGCTTCGACCTGGTCATCGGGCACGCGGTGCTGCACCACATCCCGGACGTGCAAGCCGCGTTCCGCGAGGTGCTTCGGGTGCTCAAGCCGGGCGGGCGGTTCGTGTTCTGTGGCGAGCCGACGCGGATCGGTGACACCTACGCCCGCAAGCTCGGCCAGCTCACCTGGTGGGCGACGACGAACCTGACCAAGCTGCCCGCGCTGCGTGGCTGGCGACGTCCGCAGGCCGAGCTGGACGAGTCGTCCCGCGCCGCGGCGCTGGAGGCCGTCGTCGACCTGCACACCTTCGACCCGGCCGAGCTGGAGCGCTGGGCGCTCGGTGCCGGCGCGATCGACGTCCAGGCGGTGACCGAGGAGTTCGCCGGCGCGCTGTTCGGCTGGCCGGTGCGCACCTTCGAGGCCGCCGTGCGTGACGAGAAGCTGACGCCGCAGTGGCGGCTGTTCGCGTACAAGGCGTGGCTGCGGCTGTCCGAGCTCGACAAACGCGTGCTGGCGAAGGTGCTGCCGCGTTCGGTGTTCTACAACGTGATGATCGCCGGGACGAAGCCGCCGGGGCCCGTGGCGCTGTAGCGCGGCGAGATCCCCTGCGCTCGACCCGGCGTGCGGCTGCTCGACCTGTGGATCTTGAGGCGTTGTGGTCGCTGGAGCACCCCAAACGTCTAAAGATCGCGGGCAGCGGCCCGAGGCCCGGGGCCGGGCGCATCGCCCGGCCCGCGGCAACCTACAACCGGACGTCGCGTTCCCAGAACACCAGGACCCGGCTGAGCAGCACGACCGCACGGTCGAAGGCGAAGCCGAGCACCGCGAGGACAGCGACGACAGCGAGCACACCGTCCGGCTCGAAGTTCGCCCGCGCCAGCATGATCATGTAGCCGAGTCCCCGGTTCTCGCCGATCATCTCGGTCACCACGATCACGATCAGCATCACAGGGGCCGCCGCCCGAAGTCCGGTCAACATCGACGGCAAAGCGGCGGGCACGATCACGTCGCGCAGGGTGCGTGACCAGCTCGCGCCGACGTTGCGGGCCAGCCACAGCTGGGTCGTGGTCACCGATCGGGCACCGACGTACGCACCGAGCGCCATCGGATACAGGCACTCCAGCGAGACCAGCACGATCTTCGGCGCGGCGCCGAGGCCGAACAGCAGGATCAACACCGGATACAGCGCCAGCCGGGGGATCGGATACGTCGCCCCGAGCAGCGGCTGCAGCGCGGCCTCGGCCCAGCGGCTCCGTGCCATCAGCAGCCCGACGGCGCACCCGACCACCACCGCGATCGCCAGCCCACTGAACGCCAGCAGCAGCGTCCGCTGCGCGTGGAAGAGCAGCGTGCCGGTCTCGATGTCGTAGAGCACGCGGATGGCGATCTCGTCCAGCGTCGGCGTCAGCCGGGTACCACCAAGCCGAGCGACCAGTTCCCAGCCGCCGAGCAGCGCGGCGACGCCGAGCAACCGGCGCAGCGCGGCGCCCGTCAGCAGGTTCCGTGGCGCGAGGGCGCGCGGAAAGGTCACGTTAGCCACGACCGGTCACCTCCAGCTCCTGCCCACGCATCAGACGTCCGACGAGCCAGCGGAACCCGGCGTCGATCGTCCCGCCGAGCACGGCGACGGTGGCCAGCGCGGCCCACAGCACGTCGTACTCGCCGTTGGCGCGGGCGGCGAACATCTCCCCGCCGAGCCCCGCGTCGGCACCGGTCGAGCTGCCGATGGCTTCCGTGGCGAACATGAAGATGAACGACAGCGCGAGACTCTGCCTGATCCCGGCGACCGTTCTCGGTAGCGCCGCGGGCAGTACCACCTGCAGCACGGTGCGCAGGGTGCCCGCGCCCGCGTTCTTGGCGACCCACACCAGTTCCTGGTCCACACCGCGGGTCGCGGCGTTGGCGTTGATGTAGGCGGGGAAGAACACCGCGATGGCGATCACCAGGATTCGCGTGGAGTCGGTGAAGCCGAGCCAGATCGCGAGGATCGGCAGCAGGGTGATCTTCGGGATCGGGTAGGTGAACCCGACCGCGCCGTCCACGATGTCACCGAACCAGCGCGACACTCCGGAGAGCAGGCCGATCAGCACGCCGCTCGTTGTGCCGAGCAGGAAGCCTGCCGTCAGCCGCCCGAGGCTGGCCGAGCTCAGCTCGACCAGCCGTCCGGACGCCAACAGCTCCGTGACGGAGCCCGCGATCTCGAACGGCGTGAGGATGTATTCCGGCAGCCCGGCGATGACGCCGTAGGTCTGCCACGCGGCGAGCAGCACCAGCACGACGGCCGTGGCGACCGGCCAGCGCCGGTCGAGCATCCACTCCGCCCATTCGCGCCTGCCCACCCGTGATTCGGGGGTCAGCGTGGCGGTCATGACGGTGTCTCTCCCGCGTCCCGTGAGCCGGACGGCTGCGGGCCTGCCTCCTGGCGAATCAGGTCCCAGAACTCGTTGTGGTACTCGACCAGCTTCGGATCACGCTTGGTGTGCGCGCCGCGTGGCCGATCCAGCTCGATCTCGACGTCGGCGATGATCCGGCCCGGCCGCGCGCCCATCACCAGCACGCGATCGCCGAGGAACACCGCCTCGTTGATGTCGTGGGTGATGAAGATGACGGTGAGCTGGGATTCCTGCCAGATCCGGGTCAGTTCCTCCTGCATCAGCTCCCTGGTCTGCGCGTCCAGCGCGCCGAACGGCTCGTCCATGAGCAGGATGTCCGGGGCGAGCCCAAGGGTGCGGGCCAGTGCGGCGCGCTGGCGCATCCCGCCGGACAGCTCGGCGGGATAGGAGTGCTCGAACCCGCTCAGTCCGACCGTGGCCAGCAGTTCCCGCGCTCGCTCGCGAGCATGCTTGCGCTTCCAGCCGTCGACGAGCAGCGGCCACGCGACGTTGGCTTGCACGGTCTTCCACGGGAACAGCGTGGCCTGCTGGAACATCATGCCCCGGTCGCGGCCCGGCGCTGTCACCGGCTTGCCGTCGAGGTGCACCGAGCCGGAGGTCGCCGTCTCGAACCCGCCGATGATGTGCAGCATCGTGCTCTTGCCGCACCCACTCGGTCCCAGCGCGGACAGGAACTGCCCGCGCGGCACCTCGAAGGAGACGTCGCGCAGCGCCTCGACCGTCTTGCGGTCGCGGTGGAACGTCTTCCTGACGCCGGTGAGGCGTAGCTGCGGCTGGTCCGTGATCGCTTCCATCGTCGTGGCGCCCGAGGGCGCGGCATTGCTACTTAACAAGGGAGTATCCCTCCGCGACGAGGTCGGCTGCGGGCACCGTCTGGTTCGGCTTGAGGAAGCCGACGTCAGCCATGTTGTCGATCATCGCGTCGAGGTTGGCCAGGTCGATCTTGCCGTCATCGGGCCGGGCGTAGTCCTCCGCCTCGATGAACGCCTCCAGGTCCATGACGCGGATGGCCTCCGCCTCGTTGAGCGTTGTCACCGCGGTCGCGCGGTCCTGCTGGTAGGCGCTGACGGCGGACTGGTAGTCGGCCCGCCACGCGCAGTACGCCTCCGGGTTGTTCGCGATGAACTCGACGCCGAAGAAGACGTCGATCAGCTCCTGGTCGATGCCGGGGCCGGTACGAGAGTCGAACAGCACCTCGATGCCGCCGCTGCCGTTGGCCATGTCGAAGAAGGGCTGCGGCAGCACCGCGACGTCGATGGTGCCCGCGCGCAGCGCCTTCTCCTGCTCGGCGACCGGGATGGTGACGAACTCGACGTCGCGGTCGGGATCGAGCCCCGCGCTGGCGACGGTGCTGCGCGCCCAGTAGGCGGTGGACGTCACCGGGTCGAGAATGCCGATGCGCTTGCCCTTGAGGTCAGCAAGCTCGGTGATCCCGCTGTCGGAGAGCGTGGCGAACTTGGTGGTGAAGCCCTCGCTGGACTCCGTCGTGATCGACGCCGCGACCCGCAGCGGCAGGCCCTGGGCCACCGCGCGGATGAGCTGCGGGGCGGACGCGGTGCCGCCGTCGATCTGGCCCGCCTGGAAGGCGTCCAGCCGATCGGCGGGCGCATAGGTGGTGGCCTTGACGGTGTACCACTCGCCGTAGTGCTCGGCGCCCGCGAACTCTGGGTCCACGTACTGGATCTGTAGCGGCTCGATGACGGAAGGCTGCACCCCGAGCCGGATCTCGACCGGTTCCTGCGGCGGTGTCGACAGGTCGACGTCCGCGCAGCGGGGCGCGTTGGCGAGCTGCGCGGCGGCTTCGCCCTGATCGCCGCACGCGACCAGCGTTGCGGCCACTCCGAGTGCGCTGATCGCTGCGCCGACAGCTCTCAGTGATCTCGTTCCTGGCATTGCGGGGCTCCTTCTCTGGCGGACCGTCCTCGGGCCTGCCGGGGAAATCCGGGGGGTGACTCCAGCAACTATCTTGCTAGTATGAGGTTTAGCACTAAGAGGTTTACCTCACTCGGTCGCCTGATCGCAAGGGTTCGGGTGGAGAAAGCCTCCTCCGCTGGGCCGCTGCCCGCAGAACAGCGGCGTCCCGAGACGTCGACGACGGGGAAGGAGTGAGTGATGCCGCGTGCCGGAGCACCGAATGTCGTGGTGATCATGACCGACGAACAACGTGCTGACCACGTCGGATTCGGCGGAAACCCGCTGGTGGCGACGCCGCACCTGGACGCGTTGGCGCGGTCTGGGACGCGGTTCGACCGGGCATTCGTCGCAAACCCGATATGTATGCCCAATCGGGCGTCGATCCTGACTGGCCGGCTGCCTTCGGCGCATGGCACCAGGGTCAACGGCATCTCACTCGACCCCGACGCCAACACCTTCGCCCGCGTGCTGCGCGCGCAGGGCTATCGCACCGGGCTGGTCGGCAAGTCCCACCTGCAGAATCTTGGCAAAGGTGCCGAACAGGTGCTGGAGCTGCTGGCCGAACGCGAGGGCGACGCCGTGACCAGAAATCACCCGCACGGGTGGGACCAGTGGGAGGATGTCGAACGCCACCGGCACGCCGACGTCGAACTTCCGGAGGATTTCTACGGCTTCGACCACGTCCGGCTGGTCGGCGGCTACTCCGCCAACGCATCAGGGCACTACTACCAGTGGCTGCTGCGCCAGGGCGTCGACCCTGAGCTGCTGCAGGGGCGGCAGAACGCCGCCCAGCGCTACGACGACTGGAACCAGGTGTGGCAGACCCCGATGCCAGAGGAGCTGTATCCGACGAACTACATCGTCGACCGCAGCATCGACTTCCTCAGCGACCGCGCAGGCGACGACGAGCCGTTCCTGCTGTGGTGCTCGTTCCCCGACCCGCACCACCCGTTCGCGCCACCGAAGCGGCACTACGAGATGTACTCGCCCAGCGACGTGGACCTGCCGGAGTCCTTCGCGGACACGCACGAGCACTCCATGCCGCACTATCGCGCGATGGCCGCCGAACGGGGGCACGCGCGCACGTTCTTCACCGGCTGGGCACCCACCGAGGAACAGTTCCGGGTCGCCGCGGCCGTCCAGTTCGGCATGATCACCATGGTCGACGAGGGCGTCGGCAGGCTCATGGCCGCGCTGGAACGACTTGGCCTCGACGACAACACCGTGGTGATCTTCACCAGCGACCACGGCGACATGTTCGGCGACCACGGCATGATGCTCAAGCACGCCATGCACTACGAGGCCTGCGTCCGGGTACCGCTGGTGGTTCGGGCGCCCGGCTACGAGCCCGGCGTGAGCGACGCGCTGGTGTCCTCGCTGGACATCGCCAGCACCATCCTCGACCTGTGCGGCGCGCGTGAGTACCGGGGGATGCAGGGCCAGTCGCTGGTGCCGCTGCTGACCAATCCGCGTGCGCGGCCGCGGGAGACGCTGCTGGTCGAGGAAGACGAGCTGTTCAGCCTGCCCGGCCTGCCTGGTCCGATCCGGATGCGCTCGTTGGTCACGGAGCACGCGCGGCTGACCACCTACGCGGGGCACGACGACGGGGAGCTGTTCGACCACGACGCCGACCCGCTGGAAATGCGTAACCGCTGGCACCACGACCGTTCCCGCGGCTTGCGCGCGGACCTCACCGACCTGCTTGTCCAGACGATGCTCGCGCACGCCGACGAGGGCGTGACCCCCACCCACACCGCATGACGGCCCGGCACTCACCGGCAGCGGTACACCGCGCCACGGGCGCGCCCCGGCGTCCGCGGCGCACGACAGAGAGGACAGCCCCATGAGCGACAGAGTTATCGGAATCGTCGGCGGCGGCATCGGCGGGCTCGCCGCGGCCATCGCGCTGCGGAGCTTCGGCCACCAGGTCCGGGTCTTCGAGCAGGCACCCGGCTTCGCCCGCGTCGGCGCCGACGTCAACCTGACCCCGAACGCCGTCACCGCCCTCGACGGCCTTGGACTCGGTGACCGGCTGCGTGCGACGGCGGCGCGCCCCACGCACCGCATCAGCCGTATGTGGGACACCGGGCATGAGACGTCCCGGCTGGCGATGTCGCACGCCGCCGAGGAGCGCTACGGCTCGCCCCAGCTCACGATTCATCGCGCGGACTTGCTTGCGGCGCTCACCGGCGCGCTGCCGGGCGGCGTGATCGAGTTCGGCAAACGGCTGACCGCCGTGGAGCCGGGTGAGCGGTCCCGGCTGCGGTTCGACGACGACACCGACGCCGAGGTCGACGTCCTGATCGGCGCGGACGGCATCCACTCTGCGGTGCGCACCGCGCTGTTCGGTCCTGAGCATCCGACGTTCACCGGGGTGGTCGCCTACCGCGCGGTGGTGCCGACGGAGCGGGTGCGCGCGGTGCCGGACATCACGGCGTTCACGAAGTGGTGGGGACCTGACCCGGACACGCAGATCGTGACGTTCCCGCTGAACCGAGGCACCGAGACGTTCGTGTTCGCCACCGCGCCGCAGGACGACTGGACGCACGAGTCGTGGACCATGCCGGGCAGCGTGACCGAGCTGCGGGAGCGTTACCGCGCCTTTCATCCGGACGCCCGTGCGCTGCTGGACGCCTGCGACGAGGTACTGAAGTCCGCGCTGTACGTGCGCGATCCGCTGCCGCGATGGTCGGCGGGGACGGTGACGCTGCTCGGCGATGCCTGCCATCCGATGATGCCGTTCATGGCGCAGGGCGCTGGCACGGCGGTGGAGGACGCCGTGGTGCTGGCGCGGGCACTGTCCGGCGTGGACAGCGCGTCGGTGGCGGATGCGCTGCGGCGGTACGAGGCGGCGCGACGGGAACGCACCGCACGCATCCAGCTCGGCTCGCGCGGCAACAACTGGCTGAAGGACTCCGGCGACGCGGACTGGGTGTACGCCTACGACGCCTGGCGGGTGCCGCTCGGTCCGGCGGGGCACGCCGCGTCCGTGGCGGTCTGAGCCTGGCGCGCAGGGAAAGAGCGTGATCTAGCAGCATTTCGTGCGCGTATGGACAGATGTCCAGTCATATGTCTATCCTTGGTGGAACGTGTTCTTGTTTCCACGATCGGCGCCTCCGGCGCGATCGGGTGAGGAGAGGTCCATGCCGATCCGCGTAGCGCATGTGGGCACCGGCACTGTCGGCCGCCTGGCGCTGCGGCACGTGATCGACGATCCTCGCTTCGAGCTCACTGGTGTCTGCGTTTCCACCGAGGAGAAGGTGGGCCGCGATGCCGGCGAGCTCGCGGGACTCGACGCCGACACGGGTATCAAGGCTGCAGGGGAGCTCGACGCCGTGTTGGCCACCCGGCCGGAGGTTGTCGTCTACTGCGCGATGGGCGACAACCGTCTTCGGGAGGCGATGGAGGACTGCCGCCGGATCCTCGAGTCAGGGACCAACGTCGTCGGCACGGCACCGACGTCTCTGATCTATCCGTGGCAGGTGCTGCCCGACAAGTGGGTCGATCCGATCGAGGACGCCGCCCGCTCTGCGGGCGTGAGCATCTTCGTGAACGGGGTCGACCCTGGCTTCGCCAACGACCTGATGCCGCTCACGCTTGCCGGTACCTGCCGGACTATCGAACAGGTCCGCTGCGTCGAGATCGCCGACTACGCGTCGTATGCCGGCGCTACGGTGATGTTCGACGTGATGGGCTTCGGCCTCCAGGAAGAGAAGACGCCGCTGCTGCTGATCCCTGGCGTGCTCAGCAGCGCATGGGGCGTGACCATCCGCCAGCTCGCGACGGGACTCGGAATCGAGATCGACGAGATCGTCGAGAGTTACGAGCGGGAGCCTGCGCCTGAGGCGTTCGACGTCGCCGCGGGACACATCCCCAAGGGCGGCATGGCCGCGTTGCGCTTCCAGGTCAGCGGTATGTCGGCCGGGCGGCCGGTGCTGGTGGTCGAGCATGTCACGCGACTGCGCGCTGAGCTGCGGCCGGACTGGGCGCAGCCCGCGCAGCCGGGCGGCTCGTACCGCATCGAGATCACAGGGGAGCCGTCATACACGGTGGACATCTGCCCGGCGAGTCGTGAGGGTGACCACAACCACGCCGCGATCCTCGCTGGTGCGGGCCGGATCGTGAACGCCATCCCAGCGGTGATGGCCGCCGAACCGGGTATCAGGACGACACTCGACCTCCCGCTGGTGGCAGGCAACGGCTTCGGCACCGTCAGCCAGGAATGACAGAAGGGAACCGACATGCGGGTTAGCGGCAAGGTCGCGCTCATCAGCGGCGGCGCGCGGGGCATCGGCGAGGCCGACGCCCGGCTCTTGGTGGCAGAGGGCGCCAAAGTGGTCATCGGCGATGTGCGCGACGACGAGGGCAAGGCGCTGGCCGATGAGCTGGGCGCTGCCGCGCGCTACGTCCACCTCGACGTCACCCAGCCCGATGACTGGCGGGCGGCGGTGGCGACGGCGGTCGAGGCGTTTGGCAAGCTCACCGTCCTGGTCAACAACGCAGGCATCGCGAACGGCAGCACGGTCCAGCGGTTCGACCACGGCGAGTGGGACCGCATCATCGCGATCAACCTGACCGGGACCTTCTACGGCATCCAGGCCGCAGCCGACGCGATCATCGAAGCGGGTGGCGGATCGATCATCAACGTCTCCTCGATCGAAGGTCTCCGCGGCACCCCGTGGGCGCACGGGTATGTCGCCTCGAAATGGGGTGTCCGCGGCCTGACCAAGTCCGTCGCGATGGAGCTGGCGCCGCACGGAGTCCGAGTCAACTCGCTCCACCCCGGATTGATCCGCACGCCGCTGACCGAGGGCATCCCCGACGATATGATCTCCATTCCGCTCGGCAGGGCAGGCACTGCCGACGAGGTCGCGAGCTTCGTCCTGTTCCTCGCCAGCGACGAGTCCTCCTACGCGACCGGCACCGAGTTCGTCATGGACGGCGGCACTGTGCAGAACATTCCGCACAAACTCTGACCACGACCGTGGGGAACGGGTGCACTGTCAATCGGAGGAACCATGACCGCGTTCAATCTCGCGACCGTTTTCCGCACCGTCGCCGACGCCGTGCCCGACCGCGAGGTGCTGGTGTGGCGGGACCGGCGGCTGACGTACGCCGAGGTGGACACGCGCATCGACGGCGTAGCGCACTTCCTGGCCGGCCATGGCCTTGGTTGCCATGTCGAACGGGCGAACCTTGCCGGTCACGAGTCTGGCCAGGACCACGTCGGCCTCTACCTCCGCAACGGCAACGAGTATCTCGAGGCGATGGTGGCCAGCTATCGCGCCCGGGTGGCCCCGGTGAACGTGAACTACCGCTACGTCGAGGACGAGCTCGTCTACCTGCTGACCGACGCCAGGGTGCGGGCGCTGGTCTTCCACGCGGAGTTCGCGCCGCGCGTGCGGGCCATCCGTGAGCGACTGCCCGAGCTGACGATCCTGATCCAGGTGGCCGACGAGTCCGGCAACGAACTGCTGCCCGGCGCGATCGACTACGAGTCGATCGTCACCACCCCGGCACCCGCCACCGGAATGCCGGTGCCGAGTCCGGACGATCTCTACGTCCTCTACACCGGGGGGACGACCGGTATGCCGAAAGGCGTGCTGTGGCGGCAGGACGACATCTTCGTGTCCTCCATGGGCGGCACCCCGTTCGGGGGCGCCGGAGCCGCACGCATCCTACGACGCGATCGCGGAGCATGCCCGGTCCGGCGAGGCCCAGATGAAGTTGCTCGTCGTGGCGCCGTTCATGCATGGCAACGCCCAATGGTCCAGCTTCTACACGATCACCGGCGGCGGGACGGTCGTCCTTCCGGACGACACCCGGCATTTCTCGGCCGCGGACACGCTCGACCTGGTGCAGCGGGAACGCGTGATCAGCATTCCGGTGGTCGGGGACGCGATGGCGCTGCCGCTGGTGGAAGAGGTGGAGCGGGCGTCCGCTGCCGGGGCCGGGTACGACCTGTCATCGGTCGCCGCGGTGAACAACGGCGGTGCTCCGCTCAGCCCCAGCCTGCGGAGCCGGCTACTCGAAGCCATCCCGCACGTGCTCCTGCTTGACGGCGCCGGCTCGTCGGAGACGGGAATCCAGATGAGTTCCGTGTCGGTCAAGGGCGCGGAGGTGGAGGCAGCGATTTTCACTCCGCAGCCGGACACCGCGGTGCTCGACGATGCCTTGACCCGGGTGCTTGAGCCCGGCGAGGGCGGTGGCTGGCTCGCGCGCCGCGACCGCGTCCCCCTCGGCTACCTCGGCGACTCCGACAAGACCGCGCGCACCTTCCCCACGGTGGACGGTGTCCGCTGGGCGGTTCCCGGTGACCGGGCCGACCTGCTCGACGACGGCCGCATCGCGCTGCTCGGGCGCGACAACATCACGATCAACTCGGGCGGGGAGAAGATCTTCGTCGAAGAGGTCGAGCGCGCGATCATCGGACATCCCGCCGTGCGCGACGTCATCGTGGTAGGCCGGCCGAGCAGCCGGTGGGGCAGCGAGGTGGTCGCCGTCGTGGAACTTCAGGACGATGTCGCGGTGCGCGACGAGGAGCTGCTGGCCGAATGCGGTCGGCACGTGGCGCGGTACAAAGTGCCCAAGGCGGTCGTTCGCGTGGACCGCGTCGTGCGCGCACCCACCGGCAAGGCCGACTACCGATGGGCTGAAGAGGTCGTGACCGACGCACGCCAGCGGGCGAGCGTATGACCGCTCGAAATGACGCTCGCCGCCGCGGCGACGTCAGCACCGGCGCCGATGCCAAGCAGCGTGATGGCGTCCTGCGGAATGCCGCAGCGACGTCGCAGGTGGTCTAACGCCCCCGCGACGTCGGCGAGCTTGCTTGCCTCGGTCAGCCGCGCCCACGCACGCCAGGCACGCTCCGGGGAGGTGGTGGTGAACTCCCGGCCGCCGGTCTCGTAGTAGAAGTACGGCGCGACCGCGAGCTCTCCGTGTGCCGCCAGCGTGGCGCAGCGGCGTTCGACGTCCTCGGTGAGCCCGTAGACGTCGTGCAGCACCACGACGGCGCCACGCGGCGGTGTCTCGGGCCAGCGCACGAACAGCGGCGCCGACGTCTCCAGCACGCGACGGCCCCGGTTGGCTGGGCCGTGCGTGTGGTGATGGTCGAGCGGGCTGGTCGATGAGGTCATGGGCGGACTCCTCGGTAACTCAGCGGTGTCACTCCTGGTTCGGCACGTGCACCGGCGGCACGAACGGCTCCGGCGCGGGCTCCAGCGCGGTCACGTCCACCTCCAGCACGGCGGGACCGTGCTGATCCAGCGCCTTGGTCAACGCGGCTGGGAACTGCTCGGCGCGGTGGACCAGCTCGTACGGCAGGTCGACGGCGCGGGCGAGCCGGTGGAAGTCCGGGGTGAAGAGGTCCACGCCGCTGCGCCGTCCGCTGTGGCGTTCTTGCATGTTGCGGAGCACGCCGTAGCCACCGTCGTTGAACAGCACGACGACCAGCCACGGTCGTTCCTGCGCCAGCGTGGCCAGCTCCCCGAGGTGCACGGCGAGACCGCCGTCGCCGACCATGACCACGGTGGGCGCGTCTGGCCGGGCCAGGGCGGCGCCGATGCCGGTGGCCAGGCCCTGTCCGATGCCGCCGCCGACCGGGAAGACGTTGGTGTCGGGGTCGTAGATCTCCAGTAGTCGGTTGCCCCACTGGCTCGACGGGATGGTGACGTCGCGGGCGATCACCGCGTCACGCGGCAGCTGCTCCCGGAGTGCGTCGCACATGAGCGCGTACGGGCCGATCGCGGCGCGGAGCCGGTCCCGCACCGCGATGCGGGTCGCGGTCACCCGTTCCCGCCAGCCCGGTTCGGTCGCGGGCTCGCCGAGCGTCGCGAGCAGCGCGTCCAGCACGATGGCGGCGTCGCCGTGCAGCGCGACGTCGGCGGGGTAGGAGCGGCCGAGCGCGGCGGAGTCGATGTCGAGCTGCACATGGGTGGCGGGCAGCGTGAGCTGGTAGTGCTTGGTCTCGTTGGAGCGGAAGTGCGTGCCGACCGACAGCAGCACGTCGGCGTCCGCGAGCAGCGCGGCACCATCCGGTGCGGCGGCGAAGTTGCCGATCACGAGGTCGTGGTCCTCGGGGAGTGTGCCACGGCCGGAGTTGCTGGTGAACACCGCCGCGCCGAGCCGTTCGGCCAGCGCGCGCACCTGCTCGCGTGCGCAGGTCGCGCCGCCGCCCGCCCAGATCGCGGGGCGACGCGCGCCGGTGAGGGCGTTGACAGCGCGAGCGAGCGCGTCCTCGTCGACTGGCGGCGTGGCAGGAGTGGTGCTGGCAGTCGCGACGGTGTCGTCGTCGACGGCAGCGCCGCCGAGCCGGGCGTACTGCAGGTCGATAGGCCATTCCACGCTGGCAGGACCGGTCGGCGCGGTCAGTGCCGCCGCGATGGCCTCCCGCAGCGTGTGTTCCGCCGTCGCCGCCGAGGCCACTGTCGCGGCGTGCTTGGAGATCGCGGTGAGCATGCCGAGCTGATCGCGCGTCTCATGAATAACACCCCTGACGCCACCATTGGTGCCGATGAACTCGGAGTCGACTTGGCCGGTCACGTGCAGCACCCTGCTGCCCGCCGACAGTGCTTCGATCATGGACCCGGCGGCATTGCCCGCCCCGGTTCCGGTGCTGGTGACCGCGACGCCCAGCCCGCCAGTAGCGCGGGCGTAGCCGTCCGCGGCGTTGACCGCGGCGGCCTCGTGGCGCACTGGCACGAACCGGAGCTCATGAGCGATGGCATCGACGAGGGGCAGGTTGTGCACGCTGACCACGCCGAACGCGGTGTTGACACCGTGCTCACGCAGCAGCCGCACCAGCAGGTCACCGCCGGTTGTCTCGGGCATGGAGAGTCCTTTCTAGACGTAACGGGCGACGCCGCCGCCGACGTCGAGGGAGCTGCCGGTGATGTAGGACGCGCGGGGCGAGAGCAGCGACAGCACCGCGTAGGCGACCTCGTCGGCGGTGCCGAGCCGACCCAGCGGGATGCCGCGGTCGGCCGCCAGCTCGGCGCTCCACTCCTCGAACCTCAGCGGGCTACCGGATGTCTCGTAGCGGCGGCGCCACTGGCCGGTGTCGATCAACCCGAGGCACACCGAGTTCACCCGGATGCCTTCCGGCGCGAGTTCGCTAGCCAACGTCGTCGACAGGTTCAGCAGCGCCGCCCGTGCCGCCGAGGTCGCGGCGAGTTTCGGCTCCGGCTGGCGGGCGAGGATCGCGTTGACGTTGACCACCGACGCGGCGGGGGAGCGGCGCAACCGCGGCACCGCCGCGCGCACCACGTGCAGCACGCTGAAGATCTTCAGCTCCAGCTCGGCCCGCCACTGCTCGTCGGTGGTCTCGGCCAGCCGCGCCAGCAGCGAGCGTCCCGCGTTGTTGACCACGCCGTCGATGCCGCCCAGTTCGGCGGCCGCGTCGGCGACGAACTGGTCGACCGATTCGGCGTCGAGCACGTCGCAGGCGGCGGTGACCACGCGCGCCTTCTCCGCACGCGGCAGCTCAGCGAGCGCGACGTCCAGCCGCGCTTTGTCCCGCGCGCAGGCCGCGACGTTCGCGCCCTCGGCCAGCAGCGCGGCGGCGGTGGCCAGGCCAACGCCGGAACTGGCACCGGTGACCAGCACGCTGCGGCCGGAAAGTCCCAGATCCATGAGGAGCTCCTAGCTGAAGACGAACCCGCCGTTGACGACGAGCGTGTGACCGGTGATGAACGATGCGGCGTCGGAGAGCAGGAAGGTCACGGCACCCACGACGTCCTCAGGCTGCTGGGCGCGGTCCAGCGCCCGATTGTGGGCGTAGAGCTGGTGCCGCTCCTGGGGCACCGCCTCGGTGGCCTCGACTTCGGTCAGGCCAGGCGCGACGGCGTTGACGGTGACGCCGTCCGGGCCAGCGTCGCGGGCCATCGCCCTGGTCAGCGCCATCACCGCGCCCTTGGACGCGATGTAGTGCGCCAGCAGGGGTGAGCCGTACAGCGCGGCGTCGGAGGCGAGCTGCACGATCCGTCCCGACCGCGCGGCGAGCTGCGGATACAGCGCGGCCGACACCAGCCACGGGCCGCGCGCGTTCACGGTCATCAGCCGGTCCCATGCGGCTACGTCCAGTTCGGCGAAATGCTTGCCGCCAACACCGTCGGCCAGTGCCGCGTTGTTCACCAGCCCGTCCGTCCCGCCGGTCTCGGCCACCCGCTCGGCGAGTCCGCGCACGGAATCCGGATCGGCGACGTCGGTATCGACCCGGGTGACGTCGACGCCCGCTGCGGTCAGTTCCGCCGTGGCCCGCTCGGCCAGCTCCGCGTCGCGTTCGGCGAGCACCACCGACCCACCATGCGCGCCGATCGCGGCGGCGATGGCATAGCCGAGCCCGCGCCCCGCTCCGGTGACGACGATGCGCTTGCCGTGCAGCGACATCAGGCACCTCCCGCTTGGCAGGCGGGCCCAGCGGGCACCGCACTGTCCACGTCGGACAGGAACTCGCGTACGGCTGCGTTGAACTCGCCAGGGTGCTCCTGGTTGGCGGCGTGGCCGCCGGGAATGATCCGCAGTCTCGCGCCGGGGATTCCCTCGGCGAGCGCCCGGCTCTCGGCCACCCCTGTGACGCGGTCCTGCGCGCCGACCACCACCAGCGTCGGCACGCTCAGGTGCGCGAGCGCGTCGGAATGGTCGGTCTCGGCCATCGACTCCACCGCCGCCGCGTACCCGGGTAGCCGCAGCTCGCTCATCAGCGTGATGACCTGCTCGACGACGTCCGGGTTGGCGTGAGGGGCGGTAAGCCGGGGACCGCGTTCCCGGGCGAACGCCAGCCTGCCGAGCCTGGCGCGCTCTCGCGCGCGGGCACGCATCCGCGAGGCCGACTCCTCGGTGAGCCTGGAGCCCCGGGTGGAGTCCGCTAGCACCAGCGAGCGCACCCGGTCGGGGTGCAGCAGCGCGGTGCGGGTCGCGATGACCCCACCCCAGGACACGCCAACCAGGTGGGCGCTGTCGGCACCGAGCCCGTCCAGCACGTCGACGACGCTGGCGGCGTAGCCGGACATGCCGGGATAGCCATGTGGATCGGCGGAAGCGCCGTATCCAGGGGCGTCCCAGGCGAAGGCTCGGTGCCCGCGCCCCAGCTCCGGTAGCTGGGCGTCGAACGACCGGCCCGATCCGCCGATGCCGTGCAGCAGCAGTACAGGCGAGCCGGTGTCGCCAGCGGTGTGCAGGTGGATGCCGTTCACGTTCACCGGAACGCTCCCTTCGGTGTGGCCAGCGCGGTGAGTGCGGACAGCACCGCGTACGGCACGACCTGGCTGCTGGTCGGGGTCTGCGGGGATGGCTGGTTGCGGATCTCGAACCGGTATTCGCCCGCCGCACCGTCGGCCGTGATGACGTGCGAGGTGGTGGCGGCGGCCGGGTCGGCGACGACGGCAGCCTCGACGACGTCCCAGTCGCCAGCCGCGAGGGCCACCGACGCCGCGACGTTGGCCGACTTGGGGAAGGCCGCGGTGATATCGCGGGCCGGGCCGCGGCGCAGTTCGATGGGCGCGGTCGCGCTGTGCAGCCTTGCGCGTTCGGCGTCGTCCATCCACGGCTGGATCAGGCTGGTGGCGCGCTTGGTGGTGACGATCTCCACCCGGTCGAGCGGCGCCATTCGCGCGGCGGCGCGGAGCAGGTCAAGGCCGCCGATCGCGCCAGTAGACAGGTGCAGCGCACCCGGGCCTGCTGCGAGGAGCCGGTCGAACAGCGCGGTGTTGGCCAGTGCTCCGACGGAGACCACGAGCAGGTCGGTGCCCGCATCGAGCACGGCGGGACCGTGCTCCGCCAGCGCGTGCTGCCCCGCCGCCTCGACGACCAGGTCGGAGCCAGCGATCAAGTCGGGCATGGCCAGCACCGGCAGGCCGTCGGGATCGGCGGCGCCGTCGTGGGCCACGCCGGTCAACGCGGCACCAGGCACCTGGCCGTCGCGCAGCGCCCGCGCGACGATCCCGCCGATGGCGCCCGCGCCAAGTACGCCGACCTTCATGCCTGCCACCACGCGGTGTAGCCGGGGTCGGGCACGCCCTTCATGTGTGCGCGGACGTCCTTCGACGGCGGACCCGCCGTGCCCCACAGGTCGGACAGCTCGGGGGTGCGCCGCCACACCCGGCACAGCCAGGCATCCTCCACGATCTGCTCCACCTCGGAGGTGTACTCGCAGACCAGCCCTGCCGGGTCGGCGAAGTAGCTGAAGGTGTTGTTGCCCGGCCCGTGCCTGCCGGGTCCCCACAATGGCGTGATGCCGTTGTGCCGCAGCCTGCCGATGCCGCGCATGAAGTGATCGATCGAGGGCATCTCGTAGGCGACGTGGTTGATCGACGGGAACTCCGCCTGGTTGAACGCGATCACGTGGTGGTCGGCGTTGCAGCGCAGGAACGCCATCTGGTGCTCGGACCAGTCGGAGATCCGCATACCGAGCACGCGGGTATAGAACTCGCAGGCGGTGTCGATGTCGGCGGTGTTGAGCACGACATGCGCGATTTTGCGCGGCACGGCTGGATGCCCGTCGGGGTCGTCCGGCACGACGGCGTCGACGTCGGCGGACAGCTCGATCAGCCGCCCCTCGGGGTCGGCGAACCGCAGCCCGTAACCGCCGCCGACCTGGTCGAGCTTGCCCGGCTCGGTGACGAGCGGCACGCCGTGCGCGGCGAGCCGGTGGGCGGCCGCATCGACGTCGGCCGGGGTGGCGACGGCGAAGGCGACCTTACCGAGCGCGTTCTGCTCGGCCTGCTGGAGTTGCAGCACGTGGTGCTCGGGGCTCGTGCCGCGCAGCCACACCGCGCCGGTGTCGTGCTCGACCGGCCGCAGTCCCCACACTTCGTGGTAGAACTCGGCCGCGTCGGCGCAGGCGGTGGAGCGCAGCGTGACCGAGCGCAGCGCGCGCAGCCGCGCGATGGGCCCTGGGGTAGTCGACGTCATCGGGTGCTCCTGTTCTCAGCGCTCTCAGTGGGTGGCGGGCTGGCTGGCGGCGGCGGCCTTGCCGTTCGCGGGTTGGGTGCGAGCACCGGCCTGCTTACTCGCCTCGGCGCGCAGCATGCGGCGCATCCGGATCAGCGCGATGTCGTGCTGGTAGGGGTTCTCCCGCGCCCAGGCGTCTGCGGGCATCGCCTCGGCCATGCCCCGGTCCTGCTCCAGCACCTGCCAGTGCCTGGCTTCCAGCCGGTTGCGGTAGAGGAAGCGCCACGAGTCGCGCTGCCAGCCGGTCACCTTGCGGCAGCGCCAGAAGAACCCGGCGTGCTGGTGTTCGTTGATCGCCACCAGCGCGGCGACGATGGTGAAGGGACCGCCAGGACCGGCGGTGTCGGGGTAGGGGATGTCGAGGGTGATCCACTGCGCGCCCGCGTCGGTGAGCTGCACCCAGTCGAAGTTCACGCCGCGTTGGTCGGTCTTCTCGAACACGAAGCCGTTGTCGTTGGCGCGGATCTGGAACTCCGCCTCCTGCTTGCCCGCGAACATGGTGTGGCTATCGCGGTGCAGGAACGCGCCGTGCATCGGGTCGAGCAGGTTGTCCAGCGAGTACAGGTAAGGCGCGTCCCACTCGACGTAGCACAAGAAGTGCGCCCACTCTCCCCCGTCGGCGATCGGGTCGGGGATGTGCAGCGGGGCGGGCGGGGTCTGCTCGTCGAGGCCGAACCAGGCGAAGATGGCGCCCGCGTGCTCCTCGGCGGGGAAGGTGCGCAGCGCCCGCCTGCCCTCCAGCGAGCAGCCGGGGCTACCAGGCACGGACACGACCGTGCCTGCTGCGTCGAGCTGGACGCCGTGGTAGTTGCACGCGATCCGATCGCCCATGTGCACGCCGAGCGAGAGCCGTGCGCCCCGGTGCGGGCAGCGGTCCTCCTGGACGTGCACCCTGCCGCTGGCGTCGCGCCACAGCAGCAGTTCCTCGCCCGCACGGTCGATGCGGGTCAGCTCGCCGCGTCGCACCTGCTCGGAAGGGCACAGCGGGTACCAGCGGTCGCGCAATCCCAGCGCGAGGATGCCTTCGGCGGTGTCGAGTGGTTGGGTCGGTGCGATCATGGCCGTGCCTCCTCGGGGCCGCCGAGCCGGGCGAGCTCGGCGGTGAACGACTCCTCGGTCCAGTCAGTGCCGGCCGGCGGGCGGACGCCGCTGTCGTTGAGCGCGGCGACGACGCCCGGCAGGTCGTGCACGCCCCTGCCGTAGATCGACTCCAGCTCGTCGGCGAGCGCGTTCTCGTAGCTGGCCGGGGGATGGGTCCGGGTCTGCACTGGTCGCAAGGTGAGCGACATGTCGGGTTCTCCTCGTTAGTCAGGGGCTCAGCCGGCGCGGTCGAGCTGGTCGGACAGCGCCGCGTGGCCAGGTTCGGTGAGCAGCGCGGGCACCCGCTGGCCGACGCGGCCGGGCCGGGCTGCTCGCAGCAGTCCTGCGCGCACCAGCTCGCGGGCGGCCGTCTGGTCGCAGCACGGCAGGCCGTCGACGTAGAGGTCCGGTTCGCAGCTGCAGGTGATCTCGGCGTGCCCGGCCGCGACGGCGCGCAGCATGGCTCGCTGGCGGAAGTTCACGCAGGCTTTCATGATCGGCTCCGCTAGCTGAGGTCGAGGACGAGTTCGGACGACCGGCAGCGGGAGACGCAGGGGAGCATGGTGGCGCCCGACGCCTTCTCGTCGTCGGTCAGCAGGACGTCGCGGTGGTCCGGTTCACCGGAGAGCACCTTGGTCTCGCAGGTGCCGCACACCCCTTCGCGGCATGAGCTGGGCACGGCGACACCCGCCGTGGCGAGCGCGTCGAGGATGGAGATGTCCGCGTCGACCCGCACGCGCGTGCCCGATCCGGCGCAGACGACGTCGAAGGTGGTGTCCTCGGCGGCGGTCGCCGGGGATGCGGCGGGCCGGAACCGCTCGACATGCAGGTCGACGTCGTCGGGCACGGCCTGCTCTACGGCGGCGAGCAGCGGCTCGGGTCCGCAGCAGTACACGGCCGTGCCCGGGGCGACGTCCGCGAGCGCCGATGCCAGATCGGGCGGACCACCGCGCTCGTCGTCGGCGTGCACCCTGACCTCGTCGCGCGTCAGTTCGGGCAGAAACGCCATGGAATCCCGCGATCGGCCGCAGTAGAGCAGCTGCCACGGCCGATCGCGGGCAGCCAGGTGTCGCGCCATCGGCAGGATCGGGGTGATGCCGATGCCGCCCGCGATGAGCAGGTAGCGCTCGGCCTCGGTGAGCGAGAAGTTGTTCCTCGGGCCGTCGACGTCGAGCAGGGTGCCCGCGGTCAACCGCTCGTGCACCCAGGCGCTGCCACCCCGCGACGCCGGCTCGCGCAGCACCGCGACGGAGTAGACGTGGCGGTCAGCGGGGTCGCCGCACAGCGAGTACTGCCGCTGCAGCCCGTTCGCCAGGTGGAGCGTCAGGTGTGCGCCCGGTTGCCACTCCGGCAGCGCGTCGCCTCCCGGGTGGCGCAGGTCGACGCGCACGACGCCGTGTGCCAGCCAGGTCGTCTGCTGCACCCGTAACGTGATGGCCATGTCCCTCACCTCGTATTTCCCGCCGTCTGGGATCAGTCCCGGCTCAGGCCGTGCATCGGCGAGGTCGACGGGTAGGTGGGCAGCTGCGGCCGCTGTGCGCCGATGATCACGCAGAACAGCGCGTCGACGTCACCGATGTTGCGCAGGCTGCGCGGAACCCCTGCCGGTACGCGGATGAGGTCGCGGTAGCCGAGCACGCGGCTGGCGGTCTTCGTGCCGTCCTCGACGTCGTGCACGGTGACCTCGAGGTTGCCCTCCAGCACGAAGAAGACCTCTTCGACGTCGTGGTGGGTGTGCTCGGGGCCGATCGCGCCGACTGGCAGCCGCATGTTGGAGAACGTGAAGTGCTCCGACGGCAGGATCCGGTCGTCGCCGGAGTGGTCGCCGGTCGCGCCGGAGCCGATGTAGCGAATCTGCGCGCGGCGGAACTGCTCGCCCGCCTGGGCTTGGAAGCCCAGCGTGTCCCAGTCCTCGTCGCGCGACTTCTTGCTCGCGATGCAGGAGTCGATCAACGTCTCCAGGTCCACGGCCGTGTCCGAAGGGGCGCTCATGTCCACACCTCACTAGATCTCTTAGAGCTAAACGAACTACTTCTAAACTTGTAGCACTGGCTGGCCCTGATGGCAAGCCCTCGTGCGCTTGCTCGGTGAATAGGGCCTTTAAGAGGGGGTGTGCGTGCGGGTGCGCTATCGGGAGGGCTTGCGCATGGTCTCGGTATCCGATAAATCTTAGAAGTAAGCTAACTAGGTGAGTGGAGGAGTTGTCATGGCGGGTTCGCGGGACGCACCCGGCGAGATCCTGGTCGCGGGAGAGTGGCGGCACGGTCACGGTCCGATCATCGAGACGGTCGACCCCGCGACGGGCGAGGTGATCGCCAGGCTGCACGGTGCCGATGCTGACGACGTCGACCATGCTGCCGAGCGGGCGTCGCGAGCGGCATCGGAAGCCGGGTGGCGCGACATGCTGCCGCACCAGCGGGCGCGGCTGCTCGCCACCGCAGCCGACCTCATCGAGCGGGACACCGAACGCCTGGCACTGCTGCAGACTCGCGACACCGGCAAGACGCTGGCGGAGACTCGCGCGCTGGTTGGCAGTGCCGCGGGGACGTTCCGGTTCTACGCCGCCGCGCTGGAAACCGCATCCTCGGAGTTGACGCCGCCGCGTGGGCCACACCTGGCCATGAGCATGTACGAGCCGATCGGCGTCGTTGGCGCGATCACGCCGTGGAACTCGCCGATAGCCAGCGACGCGCAGAAGGTCGCGCCCGCGCTCGCCGGGGGCAACGCCGTGCTGCTGAAACCGGCCGAGGTGACGCCGCTGGTCTCGCTCGCGCTGGGGGCGTTTCTGCTGGAAGCAGGGTTTCCGCCGGGGCTGATCTCGGTGTTGCCGGGTGCTGGCAGGGTCGTCGGCGAGGCGATCGTGCGGCACCCGAAGGTAGGCAAGGTGTCGTTCACCGGCGGCACCGACACCGGGCGGCTCATCGGCAGGCTCGCCGCCGACAAGGTCATGCCGGTGACCACCGAACTGGGTGGTAAGTCGCCGACGATCGTGTGCGCCGACGCCGATCTTGACCACGCCGTCGCCGGGGTGCTGTACGGGGTCTTCTCCTCGACCGGGCAGAGCTGCATCGCCGGGTCACGGATCTTCGTGCACCGCGACGTCCACGAGGAGTTCGTCGACCGGCTGGTGCGCGCGGCGACATCGCTGCGGGTCGGGCCGGGTACCGATTCGGCGACCCAGGTGGGACCGCTGGCGACGTTCGCGCACCGCGGCCGGGTGGCGGCGCTGGTCGACCGCGCCAGCGAGGAAGGCGCGCGGGTGCTCTGCGGCGGCGACGTCCCGGATGACCCGGCGCTCGCGCGGGGTGCGTACTACCTGCCGACGCTGCTTGCCGGGCTGGCCAACGACAGCAAGACATGCCAGGAGGAGATCTTCGGCCCGGTCGGGGTGGTGCTGCCGTTCGACGACGTCGACGACCTGGTGGAGCAGGCCAACGACACGGTGTACGGGCTCGCGTGCGGGATCTGGACGCGGGATTACCGCACGGCGTGGTCGCTGGCGCGGCGGATCGAGGCTGGCACTGTGTGGATCAACACCTATAAGCAATTCAGTATCGCCACGCCGTTCAGCGGGATGAAGGCGAGTGGGATCGGCACGGAGAAGGGGCGGGACGGCATCCGTGCTTACCAGCGGCAGAAGAGCGTGTACTTCGGGCTCAACGAGGAGCCGTTGCCCTGGGCGCGGGGTTGAGCGCTGTCTGGGGCGGGTTGGTCGCCGTGCCACGCGGCCGCCTGGTTGGGGCGGCTTCGCGCTGGGTCGCGGCGTGCTCGATGAGGCACTCCGCTGGAGGCTATGTTCCGGTGCTGGAGTTGGCGCTCATTTCCGCCAGATCGAGCGAGTGCTCCAGGCGGCTCAGCAACTTCGCGAGCTGCGCCTGCTCCGACTGTGTGAGCCCGCTCAGCATGCGCGCCTCGTTGGCGAAGTGCGCCGCGGCGACCTCGTCGATCAAGGCGAGGCCCTTGTCGGTCAGCTCGACGTAGACCACCCTGCGGTCGACTGGGTCGCGGTCGCGGCGTACCAGTCCCGCCGTCTCCAGTTTGTCGACGCGCTGCGTGATACCGCCGGTGGAGAGCAGGATGGTGTCGGCGAGCTGGCCAGCCGTGCAGCGGTACGGTGCGCCCAGCCTGCGCAGCGCTGCCAGCAGGCCGAACCCGGCCATGCTCAGGTCGTAGCTGTCGAAGAGTTTGGTGAGCTGGTTCTGGTATCGGTTGAATGAGCGGTGCAGCCTGCCGAACACGCCCAGCGGCGACGTGTCGACATCGGGGCGCTCGCGGCGCCATTGCTCCAGCATCAGATCGACCGCGTCGGGCTGTGGAGTCCCGCGTCGTGCCATGTCCATCCCCTAGCTTATTTATGAGTAAGAATGCACTCGCTAAGATATTAGCGTAGTTCGAGTGGCTGTCTATACCGTCGCGGCCGTGGGTTTGCCGGTGGTCCGAGTCGATCAACTCCCTGCGCGCTGTGACCACGTCGTGTCCGATTCGTCCGATTGTGATGGTCACGGCGCGCGGTAAGTTGATCAACTATGCGCGCGGGGCCTCGCCGGTCTGGTGATGTGTGCCCGGTAGCGTCAGCGCCGTGGGGTATGCCTTCACCATGGACGACGTCGCGTTCCTGCGCTCGGCAGCGGGGACGGACGCCGTCGTCGCGTGTGCCGATCTGGAGCTGACCGACGCGACACGGTTGCGCGACGTCCGGCGCGCCAGGGAACTGGTCGGCGAGGACCGGGCGGCCGCCGTGCTTGAGACCGTGCTGCTGCGGCGCAAAGCCGCGTCCAAACTGGACTTGTCGGACGACTGGCTGCTCACCGATGAGGCATTGCAGCAGGCGAGCCCCACCGCCGTCGCCCAGCGCCGTGCGGAACGCCTCGCTGGCCGCGACGTGCACGACGTCACCTGCTCCATCGGGTCGGACCTGGTGCCCATCACGGCGACGGCCAGCCGGTGCGTCGGCTCCGACCTGGACGAGGTCCGGCTCGCCATGACGCGGCACAACTGCGAACGCGCGGGTGTCGCGCCCGCGCTGGTGCGCGCGGACGCGCTGCGCCCGGTCACCCGGGACGCCGTCGTCGTTGCCGACCCCGCTCGCCGCGACGCGCGCGGCCGCAGGCGCTGGCGGACGGATGACTTCCAGCCGCCGCTCGACGCGCTCGCTGCGGCGTACCGGGGCCGGGACCTCGTGGTGAAGTCCGCGCCGGGTATCGATCCGGACGCGGTGCCGTGGGCGGACGAGTTCGAGGTCGTGTCGCTGGACGGCCAAGTGCGGGAGGCGTGCCTGTGGGCGGGGTCGGTCGCCACCGCGGGGCGGCGGGCGACCGTGCTGCGCAACTCGGGGAAGAGTTGGTCCATCTCCGATGACGAGCCGGACGACTGTGAGGTCGGCGAGCCGGGGGAGTGGCTGATCGATCCGGATGGCGCTGTCGTGCGGGCCGGGCTGGTGCGCCATTACGCGGCGCGGCACGGGTTGTGGCAACTCGACGAGCGCATCGCCTACCTGACCGGCGACGAACCGCCGCCTGGCATCCGCGCGTTCCACGTGCTGGAGTTCGGGCCGTACCGAGAGAAGGAACTGCGTTCTCGGCTGCGGGAACTGGACGTCGGTCGAGTGGAGATCCTGGTCAGGGGTCTCGACGTCGATCCGAACGCGCTGCGGCCCCGGCTGAAGCTGCGTGGCCCCGCAGAGCTGAGCGTGGTGCTGACCCGGATCGGCCGCGGTCCGATGGCCTTCCTGTGCGAGGCGAAACGGATTCCGTGAGGAACCGCATCCGCGTAGTCGGCGAACGATCAGCGTGTGAACTCGTCAGGGAGGAACTGGCTGCCGAGGACGGAACCGAACTGGGCGGCCCGCTCGATGATCTGATCGGCGTCGACCTTGACGATGCCGGATTGCCAGGCGGTGATGAGCTCGACGAAACCGCCGATTCCCATCAAGACGGTCATTCGGAACTCGTCCTCGTCGACGCCGGCTTTCAGGAAGGGCCGGGCTTGTTCGGTGAGTAGATCGGTGGCGCGTTGCAGCGTGTCGTGGCGGCGGCGCTCGAGCACCTCGCTGCCCGCGTGCTCGCCGAAGAAGATCTGCGCCCGGCGCGGATCGGCTACGAGGTGACGCACGAAGGCTTCGATGGCCGTCCGTAGCTGAGCGAGCGGAGGCTGGTCGAACTTGTCGGCGATCGAGTGGAGCAGCATGGCGAGGGTCTGGTCGCGGACGTGGTCCCATGCCGCGGCCAGTAGCGCGTCCCGGTCGCTGAAGCTCTCGTAGAAGTACCGGTCGATCAGCCCAGCCTGTGCGCACACACCGCGCATGGTGACGGCCGCCCAGCCGTGCTCCTGCCAGATGCTCAGGGCAGCGTTGATCAGCTTCTCGCGCCGCTCGGCCTTGCGCTCTTCCGCACTGAGTCCGCCGTAGATGCCGGACTTCTTCTTTGTGCTGCCCACCACCTCATCTTGACAAGGTTATCCGCCTCGCTCAATCTGAGGGCATGCGCCATCAGAGAGGGCAAGCGACCTCAGAATGTCGGGATGCGCCGCCCGACCGATCACGTCGCGGCCGAGGTTCCTGGCAGGCACGAGCGTTGGCCAAGGTCACCGCCGCCACCCTGCGCCCGTTCACCACGGCGGTTCCCGCTACCGATCGCCGGGTGTGGCTGTTCCGCCGCATCGTGGCGGGTTCGTTAGCCCTGTTCGGACCTGCCGAGCGAGACACCGGAATCGAGCTGGTCGACGTCGCCACGCCTGGTGGGACGCGGGTCCGGGGCGAATGGGTGCGCCCGCCCGGTGAGCATCGCGAGAGTGCCGTGGTGCTGTACCTCCACGGCAGTGCGTACACGGTGTGCTCCCCGCGCACCCACCGAGGCCTGACAACGCGTCTGGCGGTGCGGGCCGGGGTGCCGGTGTTCGCCTGCGGCTATCGGCTGGCACCAGGACACCGGTTTCCGGCAGCGGCCGAGGACGTGCGGGCCGCGTTCGACTGGCTCACCGGCCAGGGGTTCCCACCGGAGCGAATTGTGCTGGCAGGGGACTCCGCCGGCGGCCACCTCGCCGTTGACCTCGTGCTGGAGCTACTCCGGCGCGGCGCGACCCCGCCCGCGGCGATGGTGCTGTTCTCGCCGCTGATCGACCTCAGCCTCGGCTTTGCCCGTGAGCGAGAAACCCGGCGCCGTGACCCGATGATCTCCGCTGACCGCGCGCGTCGGCTGGTCGCGCTCTACACCAGGGACGCTAGCCCCGCACATCCCCGGCTTGCGCTGGACGTCACCTCGGCGCGGCGGTTTCCGCCCACCCTGATCCAGGCCGGTGAGCGGGAGATGCTCACCGCCGATGCCGAGCATCTCGCGGATGGCATCCGCGCCGCGGGCGGCCGGTGCGAATTGGACGTGTGGCCAGACCAGATGCATGTCTTCCAGGCCCTGCCAGTGCTCGTTCCGGAAGCCGGACGGGCGCTGGCGGAGGCGGCGGCGTTCGTAGACGCCGAACTCGACACGATTCCTGCTGAGCTGGAGGTGGCCTCATGAGGCGTCCCGTGGATGCCCGTACCTACCATGCGCGGGCGGTGGTGACCGGCGCCGGCAGCGGTATCGGCCGTGCTTTCGCGCTGGAACTCGCCCGCAGGTGCGGCCGCATCGTGTGCGCGGACGTGGACGAACGCGGTGCCAAAGAGACCGTCAGGATGATCGAAGCGCTCGGTGCGCAGGGCTTGGCGGTGACCTGCGACGTCGCCGTCGAACAGCAGGTGTGGGAGCTGAGCGAGACCGCGGAGCACTGGCTGGGCGCGCAGCCGACCCTCGTGATCAACAATGCCGGCGTCGGCGCGGGTGGTGACGTGGTGGGGGAGACCCCGCTCGGCGACTGGCGGCGCACCCTTGGCGTGAACCTGTGGGGTGTCGTTCACGGCTGTCATGTCTTCACACCGTGGCTTCGGCTCGCCGAGGGCGGCGGGATCATCAACGTCGCCTCCGCCGCGAGTTTCGCCGCCGCACCCCGGATGGGCGCCTACAACGTGAGCAAAGCCGCCGTGCTCGCGCTGTCCGAAACGCTGGCCGCCGAACTGTCCGGCACTGGTGTGGCGGTGACCGTGCTCTGTCCGACGTTCGTCACGACCAACATCACCTCGGGCGAGTTGATCGGTGCGGCGGCCACCCGGCTCGCCGACCGGCTGATGCGGCTAACCGGTGCCTCGCCGGACGACATCGCCAGGACCACCCTCGACGCGCACGACCGGGGACGTCTCTACGTCGTGCCGCAGTGGGACGCACGCCTGATCTGGCGCATGAAGCGGCTGCTGCCCGTGCCCTATACCCGCGCACTCGGCCTGCTCGGCCGAGTGCTGCCGTCGTCGTAATTCCGTGGCCGTACCACAGAAGGGGAGAGAACAATGGCGTTCGACTTCGACACCATGTTGCGCACCATCAAGGACAAGCAATGGTCGCTGGCCGATATCGACTGGGACGCGCCCGGCGCCGACCTGATCACCGAGGAGCAACGGCCTCAGCTCAAGCAATTCATGTCCGATCTGGTGTGGATCGAGAACATCGGGGCGCGCGGATTCGCCGCGCTGGCGCGGAAGGCCCCGAACGACACCGTCAAGCGGATCTACGAGTACTTCCACGCCGAGGAGCAGAAGCATGCCAATGCCGAACTGGCGCTGATGCGGCGCTGGGGCATGCTGGCCGACGGCGAACAGCCCGCGCCGAACACCCAGATCCGGATGGCGATCAAGGTGCTGGACACCTACGGCGACGACATCCCGCTGAGCGCGCTCGCCACGCTCATTCCCATGCTGGAATGCGCACTCGACGGCGCCCTGGTGAAGTTCCTGCTCGACGAGGTCGCCGATCCGCTGTGCCACGAGGTGTTCCGGCACATCAACTCCGACGAGTCCCGGCACATCGCCGTGGACTTCCAGGTGCTCGACCTGGTCGGCGCCGGTCCCGCGCGCAGGCTGCTCATCGAGACAGCCTCAGCGATGCAGCCGCACATGTTGCTCGGGTTGATCGTGGTGTTCGTGCCGCTGCTGAACAAGATGCGGGACAACATCGCGGCCATGGGGCTGCCCGAGCACAAGCTCTACAACGCCGTCAAGCGCTTCGTCAGCAACGGTGACCGCAGCGAGAACACCAAACGGATCCCGGTGTATCACGTGTTCAAGGCACAGGCGCGGATGGTCGTGGACCGTGGCCACGGCTACCACCGCTACCTCGCCGATCCGATGGTCAAGGTCACCAACCGCATCCCGGCGCGGCTGATGGGCAAACAGCCGTCCTGGTCGAAGGAACTCACCCACGAACCGGTGGCCAAGTGAGCACACCATCCCAGGCGAAGGGCAGCAGCATGACAGATACCGTGCTCATCATCGGCGCCGGTTTCGCCGGTCTCGGCACCGCGATCCGCCTCAAACAAGCCGGAATCACCGACATCGTCATCCTGGAACGAGGCAGTCAGGTTGGCGGTACCTGGCGGGACAACACCTACCCCGGCGCCGCTTGTGACATCCCGTCGTTGATGTACTCGTTCTCCTTCGTGCCCAACCCCGACTGGAGCAGGGCCTACTCCGGCAGCGCCGAGATCCTGGCCTACATCGACTCCATGGTGGAGCGGTTCGATCTCCGTCCGCACATCCACTTCGGCGCCAACGTCATCGGATTGCACTACGACGACGAGTCCGCTACGTGGACCGCACACACCGAGGACGGTCGCGATTTCACCGGGCGGACGGCGGTCATGGCCGCCGGGCCGCTGGCGAATCCAGACTGGCCGGATATTCCCGGCATCGACGGTTTCACCGGAAAGACCATCCACAGTGCACGGTGGGACCACGACTACGACGTCACCGACAAGCGTGTCGGTGTGATCGGCACCGGCGCGAGTGCGGTACAGATCGTGCCGGAACTGGTCGAACGGGCCAGCAGCGTGAAGGTGTTTCAGCGGACGCCAGGGTGGGTGCTGCCCAAACCCAATCCGCCCCATCCGCACTGGCTCAATGCCGCGTTCCGGCGGCGTCCCGCCGTGCAGAGCGCGGCCCGCCAGGCGCTGTTCTGGCTGCACGAGGTGGTGGCACTCGGTGTGGTGTGGGATTCGGTTGCCACCACAGCCGTGCAAGGCATAGCTCGGGCGCATCTGCGGCTCACGGTCAAGGACAAGTGGTTGCGCCGCCAGCTCACCCCTGACTTCCGCATCGGCTGCAAGCGCATCCTGATGACCAGCGACTATTATCCGGCCCTGCAGCAGAACAACTGCAAGCTGATCACCTGGCCGATGTATGCGATCTCGCCCAACGGCATCCGCACGGCCGAGGGCGTTGAGCACGAACTCGACTGCATCGTCTTCGCCACGGGATTCGACGTGAGCAAGACCGGTACGCCATTTCCGATCACCGGTAGTGGTGGGCGCGTTCTCGGCGAGGAATGGGCCACTGGTGCGTACGCGTACAAGAGCGTCAACGTCGCCGGGTTTCCCAACTTGTTCTTCACGTTTGGCCCGAACTCCGGGCCCGGCCACAACTCCGTGCTTGTCTACAACGAGGCGCAGATCGACTACATCGTCAGCGCGATCCGGCTGATGCGTGCCGAAGGGGTGCGCGCTATCGACGTCCGCAAGGACAGGCAGGACGAGTTCAACCGCGATATCCAGCGGCGGCTCGAGTCCACAACCTGGAACTCGGGGTGCCAGAGCTGGTATCTCACCGAGGACGGCTTCAACGCCACCATGTATCCCGGTTTCGCCACCCAGTACGTCCGTCAGCTGTCCCGTGTGGACCTCGAGGATTACACGGTCGCTCTCACGACGTCGGACGGCGGCTACCGCACGGCGGCGAGCACGTGATCGTCGCCGACCTGCCACAGCGGTGACACGCTGCCGAAGCCGGCGTTTCGCAACAGATCGATGTGTTCGGCGAGGGTGACGCCGTTGTCGCCGTGGCTGTGCGAGTCGCCAGCGGGGGACGGCGTGTTGGGCGCGCTGAGCCGCTGCGCTCGGTCGCGAGCGACGTCGGTGAAGTGCTGATCGGCGAGGATGGTGTCCCACCAGGCGTGCCACTCCTCGTTGTCCCGCACGCCGACGCGCTGGGCTCTGCGATCGCGCAGCGTCCGAGCGAGCGTGTGCATCCGCTCGTCACCCAGTCCGAGGTGGTCGCCGTTGACGAAGACGCCGCCCGGCGCGATCAGGCTGCCGAGGGTGAGGTACAGCTCGGCAAGCTGATTGGGCGCGAGCCAGTGCAGCGCGGTGGTGGACACGGCGGCGTGGATGGTTGGTGGCAGCTGATCGTGCCATGCCGTCCCGCTGAGGTCGGCATCGATCCAATCCGCGACGTCGCCGTAGTGCGAGCGCGCCAGTGCGAGCAACAGCGGGTCCGAGTCGATGCCGATGATGCGGGCCGTGGGACGCCGTTCGTGGAGCCGCGCGGCAAGGGAGCCGGGTCCGCAGCCGAGGTCGACGATGACAGGTTCCGCTTCGTCCGCGAGCACGGTGTCAACGATGTCGCAGATGACGGCGAATCGTTCCTCGCGATCGGCGATGTAGCGCTCTTGTTGCGTGTCCCAGCGGCGCAGCCAGGTCGCGGCGACGTCGCTGGGTACGGTCGGTGCGTTGATCTGATAAGTCACGGTCCCCTCCGTCACTGTCATTATCGTATTGAGTAGTGACGAACTTACGGCGCTAGGAGTAACTGGTCAAGTGAATTTTGACAGTCACACAAGCGATGTGGTCGCGACCGCCGTCGCGGTGGTCAACCTGTTGGTGCCGGGCCACGCGCGCGGTCGCGAATACCGTGTGACTGATCCCCGTGACGAACTGCGGCGCCTGTTGAGCCCCCGCAGTTCCCGGCCTGGCCACGTGCCGACCGCGGCCGAGATCGACCAGTTGAGTGAGTACGCCGCGCGCCTCTACGCGGTATTCGCCGACGTCGACGCGGGGAATATGGACGACGCTTGTGAGCGCACCAACGCTGTGTTGTGGGAGACGCGCGCGGCGCCGGTGCTCGCCCGGCACGACAACGAGCCGTGGCACCTGCACTTTCACGCCATCGACGACGAGTGGGCGCGTAACTGCGCGGCGTCGATGGCGACCGGACTTGCCGTTGTGCTGGGCAACCCGGTGCACGACCGGCTCGGCGTGTGTACCGCGTCGGCGTGCGATCGAGTGTTCGTCGATACCTCCCGCAACGGCACGCGCCGGTTCTGCTCCACCGCCTGCCAGAACCGGGTCAAAGCCGCCGCGTTCCGGGAACGTAAGCGAGGCTGACAACGCCGACGCCTCGGTGGAGTGCTCATCGGTGAGCCAGGCCGGTCGGCTCTAGTGTCGCGAGGCGGCAGCCGTTCGATTAGACGTCGAGCGAGCCCTCGATGTCCTCGAGCGTCTCCAGCGGGAACGGCGGCGTGCCGACGCCGGTGACGCGCACGTGCCCCCACGGGTCGATCTCACCGAGCTTGGCGGGCGTCGGGTCGCCGTCAGGCAGTGTCACGGCTACGTCCGAGCGCCCCGACTCCTTGAGTGACCGCACCCGGGCATCGGTGTTGATCCGGCCGTACCAGTGGAACTTGCCGTCGAGCGGTTCCCGGTGACCGCCGAGCACCACGCTCACCGGAATGTGGGTGTCGCCGCAGGCCAGTGTGGCGGGGCCGCGGTAGTCCTCGCTCATGCCAGGAATCCCCACCGCCGCCACGACGCCTTGGTGTGCCTGCCCATCAGGCCGACGTCGTCGAGGAACTCGGCCAGGCTGGCGGCGCCGGTTTCGCGGGCTTGGCGGAAGTGCGGGTTGGCCATCGCCTCGCGCTTGGCTTCGCGGGCGTCGAGCCCGGCGCGCCGGTACATGTGCCGGTTGGTGAACATGTCGGCGAACAGCGGTGCGGCGATCGCCGTCAACGTCTGGGTGTAGCGGCGCTCCCACGCGGGCAGGGTGCCAGCGTCGCGGGCGATGGCTTCCCGTGCGAAGCGGATGTGGCGGGCCTCCTCGGTGACGTGGATCCGCATCAGCCGTGCGACCAGCGGCTGCAGGTCAGGGTTGGCCATGATGCGGCGTTGCAGCGCATCGAAGATCTCCTCGCCGAGCAGCGCCCCGGTCCACACCATCGACCTGCGCAGGAAGAACGGCAACGCCTTGACGAACAGCGCGTCGAGACCCTTCGGCCAGTACGGCTTGGCGCCGACCCGGTCGATCACCCTGCCGAACATCACCATGTGCCTGCATTCGTCGCCCATCTCGGTCAGCGTGTAGTGGGCGTGCTTGCTGGTTGGGTCCTCGTCGATCAGATCCCGCAACAGCATCCGGTTCAGGATGTTCTCGAACCAGATGCCGACGCTGAGAACGTTCGCCAACTCCTGGCGGGAGAGTTCCTGGCGTTGCTGGTGTGTCATCCGCTGCCACATCGGCGTGCCGTAGAGCGACAGCACCTCGGCCGGCAGGAAGAACTTGTCCGGATCGAGTGGCGCGTCCCAGTCCATGTCGACGTCTGGGTCGTAGGACCGCTTCACTGAGCCGCCGAGTAACCGCTGCGCGACCTTCTCGCGCGGGTCGCTGCCGACCGTGTTCGCCATGACCGAGCTCCCTTGCTCGCAAGTATCTATTACTTCGTGTCACACCTACATTAAGTGAGACATCGTGTATCAGGCAAGTGGGTGGCGGTATCGTTCTCGACGTGTCACGAGTGACCGAACGCCACGCCGCCGACGGCAGAAGTAGCCGGTGGGATGAACACAACGCGCGGCGCAGGCTGGACGTGCTCGACGCGGCGATCGAGGCGATCGAGCGGCACGGCGTCGGCGTGACGGTGAAGCAGATCGCCGACCGGCTGGGGTTGCCGAGGCCGGTGGTGTACCGCCATTTCAACGGGCGCACGGACCTCGACGAGCAGATCAGGGCTCGCATCCTCGAGATGTTGCTGGCGGAGCTGGAGCCAGCGCTGCACCCGGGCGGCACGGTCGCCGAAGCCGTCCGGCACGCCGTGGGCACCTACCTCAGCTGGGTCGAGCGGCATCCGCGGTTGCATCACTTTCTCGGCACCGGGCGGCACCACGAACGCGCCACCGGATCGTCGGTGGTCAGCGGAGCGCGCGATGCCATCGCGGCGCAGCTGGCGGCCCTGTTCACCGAAGCGCTCGCCCATTTCGGGAAGGACACGTCCTTCGCGAGGCCGATGGCGTTCGGGGTGATCGGCCTGGTGGACGGGGTGGTCAATGCTTGGCGAAGCGACCCGGCCTCCGTCGTGGCTCCGGCGGAGGTCAGCAGCAGGCTGGCCGACTCGATCCTCGCGTTGATCGAGAGCAATGCTCGCGCGCTTGGCATACCCATCCACGCGGACGCCCCGGTCCAGGAGTTGCTGCGGGGTATGGCGTGAGAATCGAGTACCGAAAGCTGTCGCTACGGGCCGTGTTGCGGAGCCGCCGCACGTCTTCGGCACCCCACGCCGAGAATCGTGCGACAGCCCCGCCTGCGGCTGGTCCCGTGATCCCTGGCGATACCCAGTTCACGGCACACCCCCAGTAATAACTGACATAACTGGCAGTTAGCGCAGGGTCCGGATAATAGCGGGGTGTTGCCACGCTTTGTCAACTGATGGTTACCGTGCCACACTTATTCGGCCTTATCGACGCAGGGAGATCGTGGGGGTTGCGATGTCGGACGGCGATGGCGCACGGCTTGCTGCCCGTCTGGATCGGTTGTTCCGGGTTAGCCGTCCCCAAGGCAAGCAATGGTCCAACGCCAAGGTCGCCGAGGGGATCAAGCAACTCGATCCTGATCTGCGAGTCAGCGGGGCATACCTGTCGATGTTGCGCACCGGCAAGCGCACCAGCCCGTCGACGGATCTGCTTGTCGCACTCGCACGGTTCTTCGGCGTGAGCACCAGCTACTTCTTCGATGACGACGATGGTCACGGTGAGCGGGTGCGTCGGCAGTTGGAGCAGTTGGACACCTTGCGCAAGCACGGCGTGGTCGGGATCGCACAGCGCGCCGTCGGGCTGCAGCAGGACAACATCGAGTTCATCACCGCCGTGCTGGATCAGGTCCGCCGCCAGCAGGGCTTGCCCCCGATTGATGACGAGACGGAGGCCTAAGGCGATGGCGGTGTCCAGGCGCTCGGAACTGCGCCGGGTGCGGCGCGAGTGCGCCGCGCTGCTCGCCGAACTCCGACTGCCTGACTGCGAGGATCTGCCGGCACTGATCCGGTACCTGTCCGATGCGAGGGGACGGCCGCTGCGTGTCGTGCCAGTCTCGCTGATGGCTTCGCAACCATGCGGCGTATGGGTCGCCGCGACCGATGCCGATTGGATCTTCTACGACGCCGACACCACTCGAGCGCACCAGGAGCACATCATTCTTCACGAGATCGGACACATGATCTGCTGCCACCGTGGGAGCGGTCAGCTCGACGAAGACACCGCATCGGCGTTCTTTCCCGACATCGACCCGCAACTCGTACGCGACATGGTCGCCCGCACCACCTACAGCGACGAGCAGGAGCAGCAGGCCGAGGTGATGGCTTTCCTGCTCGCGGAGCGGCTGCGTAACCCCGGAGCGTCGACGTCTTGTGGTGACGTCGCCGGCCGTATCGCCCGGTCCCTCAACCATTCGTCCCATCCCGAATCGCGATGAACGCCATCCTGTACCCGCTATGCGCCGCGGTCGCATGGATTGGGCTGCTGTTCAAGATCCCTGCCTTGCTCGGTCGCGACCGTGGGCATGCGGCCGCCGCGGTCGGGTGCTTCTACTTGTTCATGGGGCTGACCTTCACCATCAGCGATCCGAGGGTGTGGGCGATGATCGGCAGCGCGAGCGGTGTGCCGAACCTGGCGCTGGTGCTGTCCCAGGGATGCGTTATCGGCGTGGCCGCCAGCCAGCTCGCGGCGCTGACCTTCTGGGAGGACGTACCTGAGCGGGCCACGCGGCGGGTGCGCGGGCAGGTGATCGCGTTCGGCGGGGTGCTTGTCGCTATGGTCGTGCTGTTCACACTGGCTGACCTGACCGAGGAAGACACCACAACGGCAGCGATGCGGTTCGCGGGCGAGGGTCTGTACTCCGTCTACCTGATGTTGTATGTCACCGCGTTCGCCGTAGCCGAGTACTTCATCGCTGTGCGGTGCTTCCAGTACGCCCGAGTGGTCGACGGCAGATGGTTGCGGCGCGGTCTGCGGCTGGCCGCGACAGGCGCTGTCGGCGGTCTCGTCTACTGCGCGGTGCGGTACGCGGATGTCGTCGCCAAGCTGGTTGACCTCGATCCGCAGCGGTGGGAGTTCCTTGCCCGGCTCGGCGCGGGCGTCGGTGGCATCCTCGCGCTGGTCGGCTGGAGCGTGCCCGGCTGGGCGCCACAGGTCAGGGCCGTCCGCGAGCGGCTGCGGCGCTACCGTGCCTACCGGGACCTCTACCCGTTGTGGCGAGCCTTGCTCAGCGCCAACCCTGACCTGGCGCTCGAGCCGAACGCGGGGCGGCGCGCGGTCCGTGACCTCGACTTCCGGCTGCACCGGAGAGTAATCGAGATCAGGGACGGGATTCGCTGGTTGCGGCCGTACCACAGCGCGGACGTCGCTGACGCCGGTGATGCCGGAGCCGACGACGCCAGGCGCGCCCACGCCGAAGCCGTCACCATCGCCACGGCGCTCGCCGCACGGGCGAAGGCGACGGTACCGGCATCGCCATCACCAACCGTCGCCGTACCGGACCCCGCGAACGACGGATCCCGCGAGGAGACCGCGTGGCTGGTGCGCGTGGCCCGAGCCTTCGCAACCCTGGAGACATCATGAGCGAGCTGTTCGACTCGGCGTTCCATGCCGATCCGTATCCCACGTACGCGCGGTTGCGTGCCGAGGGCGGGGCACACCACGTGTCGCTGCCGGATGGGTCGAAGGCATGGCTGATCACCCGCTACGACGACGTCCGTGCCGGACTGGCAGACGAGCGGCTCTCCCTGAACCGGAAGAACGCGCGCGGGGGTTACCAGGGCTACTCGCTACCGCCCGCACTCGATGAGAACCTGCTCAACATGGATCCGCCGGATCACACCCGGCTGCGCTCGCTCATCGCCAGTGCCTTCACACCGAAGCGGGTGGCCGCGCTAGCCCCGCGGGTTGAAGCGGCGGCCGCTGAGCTGCTGGACGCCGTCGCGCCCGGCGAGACCGTCGATCTGATCGCCACCGTCGCCGCGCCGCTTCCGGTGCGGGTCATCGGTGACTTGTTCGGCGTTCCGCCCGCCGAGCGCTCGCGGTTCCGCACGTGGACGACCACGTTGCTCGCCCCGAGCCCAGGTCAGGCTCCGACGGCCGCGCGCGACGCCGTCGGAGACATGCATCGCTATCTGCTCGACCTGGTGGCTCGTAAGCGCGCCGAACCGGCAGACGACTTGCTTTCGGAGCTGATCGCGGTCCGCGACGCCGGTGACCGGCTCAGCGAGGACGAGCTGGTATCGCTGGTGTTCCTTGGCCTGTGGGCCGGCTACGAGAACGTGGTCAACCTGATCGGCAACGGCATGCGAGCGTTGCTGACCCACCCCGAACAGTATGCCGAGCTTCGGGCCGACGAGACCCTGCTACCCAGCGCCATCGAGGAACTCACTCGCTACGACCAGCCATTGCAGTTCGCTATCCGCCGGTTTCCGCTCACCGACGTCGACATCGCTGGCGTGACGATCTCAGCGGGGGAGACCGTCCTGCTGGGGATCGCCTCAGCCAACCACGACGGAGATGTCTTCGCCGACCCCGATGAGCTGCGGCTGCGCAGGGCCCCGAACCCGCATCTCAGTTACGGGCACGGCATCCACCGCAGCTTCGGGTCGCGGCTCAGCCAATTGGAGACCTCGGTGACGGTATCCGCGCTGCTGCGGCGCGGCTGCACCCTCGCGGTCGCCGCCGAGGATCTGCGCTGGCAGCCGTCGTTCCGCAACCGCGGCCTCACCGAACTGCCGGTCACGTTCCACTGATATCAGCCGACGCCCGTAACGGCATCCGTACGATCTACCGGTGCTCGCAGCACCCGGATCATGAACACGTAGCTCGGGATCACCACCAGCAGTCCGACGATCAGCACGCCCGCGATCAGTCCGGCGGTGGCCGATGGCGCGGGGGACAGCGCCGCCTCGCCGGGAAGTACCCACGGGTACAACGCCAGCGCCCAGCCGGTCAGCAGTCCGGCCGGTGCGCCCGCGGCCGCTACCCGCGCCAGCAGGAACTGGCCACGCCGCATCAGCTCCAGTGCGAGCGCACCGCTGAGGACACTCACCGCGACGGCAAGCCATGGCAGTCGGTCGAGGAACCCCTTTGGCAGCAAGGGAAGTGCCAGCAACGCCAGCGCTCCAGCGGCCAGCCCGCTCGCCAGCGCGCGCGTGCGTAGCTTCGCCACCAGGTCCGGCTCGCCCGCCCGATCGGCGTCGGTGGTGAGGTACACGGCCGCGATGAACCCGCATGCTGCGACGGCGAGCAGTCCGGCGATCAACGGCAACGGCGCCAGGAACGGCGCGAGAAACCCCGCCGAGCCGTCCGCGCGCAACGCGCCGGTGGTGATCCCGCCCGCCGCCGCGCCGAACGCGAACGGTGTGATCAACGACGACACCGCGAACACCCGGCCCCACAGCGCGGTTCCGCGCACCGGCGGTCCGCCGTGCGGCGCGCCGTACTGCCGGAACGCGAACGCCGCGCCGCGCAGCACGATACCGAGCAGCGCGATCGACAGTGGCCCGGTCAGCGAGCGGGACAGTGTCGCGAATCCGCCTGGGAACCCGGAGAACAGCGCGATCAGCACGAAGATCAGCCACACGTGGTTGGCCTCCCAGACCGGCCCCATCGCACGCACGACGAGGTCGCGTTGCCGCCGGTCGCGGCTGAGGTCCCACAGGCCCGCGCCGAAGTCCGCCCCGCCGAGCACGGTATAGGCGGTCAGTCCGGCCAGCACCAGCAGCGCCAAGATGTCCGATGTGGTCATGCCGCGCTCCTTAGCTATGTCTCACACGCCGACGGGCTTGCTCCGCGCTCAGTGCCACTGGTCGCTGAAGGCGCGGTGCCGGTCGCGCGTTTCTGGCGTGCGGTCCGGTGCTGGATGCGGTCCCGCCGCGATGCGGCGCAGGATCGCCACCAGCGCCACGGACAGCGCGAGGTAGACGACGATGGTCACGTAGAAGTACGTCTCGAGGCCGGTCTGGCTGGTCAGCGCCTCGGGTGTGCGCATGACCTGGTAGACGATCCACGGCTGCCTGCCGACCTCGGTGACGATCCAGCCCGCCAACAGCGCCACGAACGGTGCCGGGCCGGCGGCCGCCATGGCGATGAGCAGCCCGCGCCGGTCGGTGACGTGCGCGCCACGCCGGTGGTCGCGGTACCACGCCCATGCCGCGTACGCGCCGAGGGCGATCAGCGCGACGCCGATGCCGATCATCACCTGAAAGGCCAGATGGGTGATCGCCACCGGCGGCCGGTCGGCGGGCGGCACGACGTCCAGCCCGGTGATGCGGGCATTCGGGTCGAACGTCAGCAGCAGTGACAGCAGGTTCGGAATCTCCCATGGTCCGATGGAGAACGGCGCGCCGTCCGTGGTGTGCTCCAGTCCCTCCATCGCGGCGAACTTCGCGGGCTGGTACTCGGCCACGACCCGCGACGCCCAGTCGCCGACCAGGGCCTGCGGTACCGCGAGGCCGAGTCCCATGACAGCCCCGGCGGCGAACCCGCGTCGGTGGTAGCCGTCCCGCTTGGCCGGGTCGCGCAGCATCGCCACCGCGTATACCGCCGCCACCGCCAGCCCGGTGCACAGGAACGCCGCGAGCACCATGTGCACCACCTGCGGCCCCGTCGTCGGCGCGAGGAACGGGCCGAGCGGTTCGGTCGACACCAGTTCGCCGTCCGGACCCTCGACGAGCCCGACGGGGCCGTTCATCCAGGCGTTCGCCGTGGTCACGAACAACGCCGAGGCAACCCCGGACACCGCTACCGGGATGCCGCACAGCAGGTGCGCGCGGGGACTGAGCCGGTCCCAGCCGTACAGGTAGAGCGCGAGGAAGATCGCTTCCAGGAAGAACGCGAACGACTCCAGCGTGAACGAGATCCCGAACGCCGAGCCGAATCGCGCCATGAACTCCGGCCACAGCAGTCCGAACTCGACCGACAGCACCGTGCCGGAGACCGCGCCAACCGCGAACAACACCGCGACCGCCTTCGACCAGCGTCGCGCCAGCGCCGTCCAGCGGCCGTCGCCGGTGCGGAAGCCGCGCCACTCCGCCCACAGCATCAGCCACGGCATCCCCACGCCGAGTACCGCGAAGATGATGTGGAACCCGAGCGAGAACGCCATCTGCTCCCTGGCGGCGGTCAGATCATCCAGCATGACGTCACCATACTTCTACACGCTGTAGAACTTCTACGTGATGTAGAATAACTTGCGTGCCGCCATTGGGAGATCTAGAACGCGCGATCATGGACGCGCTGTGGGCCGCGCCCGAGCCGATGACCGCCCGTGAGGTGCAGGACGCGCTCGCCGAGCGGGACCTGGCCACGACCACGGTGTTGACCGTGCTGGGACGTCTTGAGCGCAAGGGGCTGCTCGCTCGTGCGAAGGACGGTCGCGCGCACCGCTACCGGCCGACCGCCAGCCGCGAGGATCACATCGCCGAGCTGATGCGCGACGTTCTGGATGCCGCGCCTGACCGCGGTGCCGCGCTGGCGAGCTTCCTCGGTTCGGTGCCGCCCGACGACCGCTCGACGCTGCGCGACCTGCTGGACTGAGCCGGCATGAGTTCACCATGAGCACTGCCTGGCCGATCCTGCTCGCGCTCGGGATCGCCCTGGCCGAGCCAGTCAGCCGCTGGCTCGCCGCCGCGGCGTGGACCGAGCGTGACCCGGTCGGCGCGTTGATGCTGTGGCAGGCGATCGGTTTGGCGGGCGGGTTGTCGCTGCTCGGTGCGGGTGTCACGTTCGGCATCGCGCCGCTCGGCGACGGCCTGCTGGCCGCAGGACGCGCGATCCTGGCCGGGCAGTTCCACGACCTCGGCCCGCTGCACGATGTCGTCCTCGCGGTCACGTTAGTGGTCGCCGCGTGGTTGCTTGGCGTGCTTGGGCTGATTTCCACCCGCACGTTGCGGGCGCGGCGCAAACACCGCGACCTGCTGGACGTTCTCGCGACGCCATGGCCATCGGCGTCCGGGGCACACGTGCTGGACCACCCGGTCCCGGTGGCGTACTGCCTGCCAGGACCCCGGTCCCGCCTCGTCGTCAGCGCCGGTGCGGTGACGACGCTCGCGCAGTCCGAATTGGACGCCGTGCTCGCGCACGAACGCGCGCACCTGCGCGAACGGCACGACCTCGTGGTGTTGCCGTTCGTCGCCTGGGGCGCGACCGCACGTCGCGTGCCGGGAATGGTCGCCGCGCAGCGAGCGGTCGCGCGATTGATCGAGATGCGCGCCGACGACGTCGCGGCGGCCGAGGCCGGCCCTGCTGAGCTGGCGGGGGCGCTGCGATCGGTCGCTGGCGGTGCGGAGTCCGCCGCGCTGACGCGATTCTCGGCGTCGATGGGGGAGCGGTTGACGCGAATCGAGTCCCCACCGCGACCCCTGCCGCGCGCGGCCCGGTTCGCCGTGCGGCTCGCGGCCGTGGCGCTGGTCGTGGTGCCGACGGTGCTGCTGTTGTGAGTCCGCTGCTCGACGGGCATGTCATCCGTTCGGCCCTGAAGATGGGCACAGCCAGGCGACGCGCACCATCCTGCCGCGATGGGACGCTGTCGGTGAGGTCGGCTGAACGCGACGTTTCGGTGGATCTGCCATGTGCGTGTCGGGAGGGGAACCATAGTGTTGAAGTCGCTGGTCGCCGTTGCGTTCGCCGCGGTCCTGGCGGGTGGTCTCTCGGCGTGCGGCACACCCACCGGCCCGACCGATTCCCCGACTGTCTCGTCAACTCCACATGTGGACGTGACGTCGGAGGCTGAGCCGGAGACGACGGCACCAGCTGCCGTGAAGATGCCAGCTGTCAAGGGAACGAACCTGAAGGTCAGCGTCCACAAGTTGGAGAAGCGAGGATTCACCGACATCGTGCCCCTGCCGGTCGACGGCCATGCGTTCGCCGCCAACTACGCGAACTGGCGGATCGTCGGTCAGGATCCCGCCGCCGGCAAGCGCGTGCGCACGGACATCGAAATCACGTTGAAGGTCGCCAAGACCGACGAAGCCGAGAACAGCTTCTGCCTCGACAACGACTGCTAGGCCGCCCAGGGCCTGAGCTGGGTCGAAATTGTCGGTGTCCGATGGATACTTGGTCCATGGCTTATGACCACGAACTAGCCGACCGTATCCGCGAATTGGTGGCCGGCACGGAAGGCGTGACCGAGCAGCGGATGTTCGGCGGCCTGGCGTTTCTCATCAACGGGAACATGTCGGTGGCCGCGAGCGGGCAGGGTGGCCTGCTGGTCAGGATGAGTCCCGACAATGCCGCTGACTTGGTCGATGACGAGCGGGTACGACCCATGGTGATGCGTGGGCGTGAGATGCGGGGGTGGCTCAAGGTCGATACCGCGGCCATCAAGTCCGAGCGCCAGCTCGGCGACTGGGTGAATCGTGGCGTTGCCTATGCGCGTTCGCTGCCTGCCAAGGACAAGAGCACGCGTCGCTAAAGCTCACCTCGGGGCTTCGCCACCTCCGCCAGCTCCACCGGCACGCTCCCCGCGTTGGCCCAGTCGCCGGACCAGGTCAGCACCGCGATGCCTGACGTGCTGAGCTCGTGCTGCTGACCGGTCAGTGCCGTCACCAGCTGGGACACCCCGGGGTTGTGCCCGATCAGCACCGCCGTACTCGCCGCCTCGTCGATGTCCTGCACGACGGCGAGCAGGTCGCCGGGCGAGCCGTCGTAGATCCGCTCGTCGTAGCGGGTTTGCGGGGTCGCTGCCAGTTCGCCTGCCGCCAGAATCCAGGTCTGCCGGGCGCGGGCCGCCGGGGAGCACACCGCGACGTCGATGCGCCGAAGGTTCTCGGCCAACCAGCGGCCGGCAGCGGGCGCGTCGCGCTCGCCACGTTCGGCCAGCGGTCGTTCGAGGTCGGTTACGCCCTCCGGCCATGCAGCCTTCGCGTGTCGCAGGATCGCTAGTCGCCGGTCCGTCATGCTTCCATCTTCTCCTCGATTCCCTCGAGAAGCACTGCGCGCAGCCGAGCAATGTCGGTGTCCATGGCGACGTCGACCCGGCCAGCCTCATCGAGGGCCACGGTGTCGTCGATCTGCTCGCGCCTGCGGCGGTCGGCGATCACAGCCCCGCGTGACGGCCCGAATGAGCACTCGATGTCCAGTGGCAGGGACTCCGTGACCAGGGTGCCCGGCGTGATGGCTTCGACGATGGCCACCGCGTCGTGCACCACCATCCCCGGCCAGCCGAGCGCTCGGGTGTAGTGCCGGACGTACTCCGGCGTGAGTGCCCGCAGCGCCTCGCCCACCCGGCCGGACGTGGCCAGCAGCTCCAGCCAATCCGTGTCGACCGCGCAGCGGTAGGTCAGGTCCATCGGCACCAGCACGCACGGGACGTCTTCGGTGACCAGCACCCGGCGGGCGGCTTCCGGGTCGCTCCAGACGTTGAACTCGGCCCGCGCGGTGACGTTGCCACCCTCGAGCGCGCCACCCATGATCACCAGGCGCTCGATCTTCGGCTTGAGGTGTGGATACGCGGCAAGCAACACGGCGATATTGGTCAGCGGGCCGATCGGCGAGATCGTCACCGGCTCCTCGGCCTGTTCCAGCAGCGACGCCATGAGCCCCACCGCGCCATCCGCTACGGCATCGCGAGACGGTTCGGGTAGCACGTCAGCGTGTCCGGACAAGCCGTCGTCGCCGTGCGCGGTGCTGTCCTGGCGTGCCTGCGGGTGCACCAGTGGCATGGCAGCGCCCGCGGCGACCGGGACGTCGTCCCGCCCGCACATCTCGAGGATGCGCAGCGCGTTGCGGGTGGTCTTCGCCAATGGGACGTTGCCGAACACCGTGGTCACGCCAAGCAGATCGGTGCTGGGGCTCAGCGCCGCGATGGCGATCGCGATGGCGTCGTCGACGCCAGGGTCGGTGTCGATGATCAGGCGCGTCATGCCCGCGATCCTGCCATTGCCCCAGTCGGGTTCGCTGGCATGCCCATCGGTCGGCACCGGAGCAGAATGGACAAATCGTCGAGGTAAGGAGTGCATCATGGCTGAGCGGCCAAGCTGGGTGGACGACGACCTCTTCCCGTTCGAGAGCCACTTCGCCGAGGTGGCGGGCGCGCGGGTGCACTACATCGACGAAGGCGAAGGCCCGGTCTTCCTCGGTCTGCACGGGAACCCGACCTGGTCGTTCCTGTACCGGCACATCGTGACCGGACTCAAGGACCGGTTCCGCTGCATCGCGCTGGACTACCCGGGTTTCGGGCTCTCCACCGCACCCGACGGCTACGCCTACACGGTCGCTGAGCACGCACGGGTGGTGCGGGAGTTCATCCGGCAGCTCGACCTGCGCGACGTCACGCTCATGGTGCAGGACTGGGGCGGGCCGATCGGGTTCTGGGTCGCGACCCATGAGCCGGACCGGTTCCGGGCGTTCGTCATCGGCAACACCTGGGCCTGGCCGGTGCGCGACGACCGCAGCATCGCCACGTTCTCCAAACTGCTCGGCAGCGGCATCCCCGGCGGCGTGCTCGTCAAACACGCCGACGTCTTCACCAGCGTCTTCCTGAAAGCCGGCATCAGACGTAAGAAGCTCACCCCGGCTGAGCACGCCATGTACAAGGCGCCGCATCCCACGCCGGAGTCGCGGGTGCCGGTGCACGTCATGCCGCACGAGATCCTGGCAGCGACCGACCTGCTCGCCGAGGTCGAGGCCGGGCTCGCTTCGCTACGGGACAAGCCCGCGCTGCTGGTGTGGGCGGACAAGGACCAGGCATTCAAGGAACGTCACCGCGAGCGCTGGGAGCAGGCGTTCCCGAACCACACGACGAGGATCCTGCGCGGCGCGTCGCACTACATCCAGGAGGACGCGCCCGAGGAGATCGTCGCCGCGATCACCGACTGGTGGCCGGGTGACGCTCGCAGCGGCTGAGCGTGTCGGTTACCGTGCAGCCGTGACGTCGATGTGGGGTTCACCGGTTTTCGACCGAGTTCAGGCGTGGCGGAAGACCCGTAACGATCCGCGCCAGGCGAAGTTCCTGACCAGGGACTCGCTGCGCTGGGTGTTGCGCAATCGAGCGTTTACGCCCTGGTACTTGGTGCGGTACTGGCGGCTGCTCAAGTTCCGCCTCACGAACCCGCACGTGATCCTGCGCGGCATGGTGTTCCTCGGCAAGGACGTCGAGTTGCACGCCCGCGCCGGGTACGGGCGGCTGGAGATCGGCCGCTGGGTGCACATCGGTGACGGCAACGCCATCCGCTGCCACGAGGGATCACTGCGCATCGGCGACAAAACCGTGTTCGGGCGGCAGAACGTCATCAACTGCTACCTCGACATCGAGATGGGCGCCGCGACGCTGGTGGCCGACTGGGTCTACATCTGCGACTTCGATCACGTCACGACCGACATCAACCTGCCGATCAAGGACCAGGGCATCATCAAGGCCCCGGTGCGTATCGGCCCGGACACCTGGATCTGCACCAAGGTCACCGTCACCAAGGGCACCCGGGTCGGGCGCGGCGCCGTGCTCGGCGCGCATGCCGTGGTCAAGGGCGACGTGCCGGACTACGCCGTCGCCGGGGGCATCCCCGCGAAGGTGCTCAGGGACAGGCAGGACGCTTACGAGGCCGACCGAGCCCGCAGGGAGGCCGTCGCCGACATGGCGCGCAAGGCCAACGCCGCGCTGCGGCAGACCCTCGACGAGCACTGACGTCGCTTAGGGCGAAGCTGTAGGCGTTGTGGCCGTGATAGCGACCACAACGCCTCAAGATCCACAAGGAATTAGTCGTCCTTGGGCACCGCCGGGTACGGCACGAACGTCGACGTGTTCTCGTCCACGGTGAGCTGCTTGCCGATCGTCGGGAACGCCCGCTGCGGGCATGCCTGCCGTTCGCAGACTTTACAACCCATGCCGATCGGCGTTGCCGCCGATGAGTCGTCCAGGTCGAGCCCGGTGGAGTACACCAGCCTGCGGGCGTGCCGCAGTTCGCAGCCGAGTCCGACCGAGAAGATCTTGCCTGGTTTGCCGTAGCCACCGATGTTGCGTGACACGGTTCGGGCCACCCAGAAGTACTTCTTGCCGTCCGGCATCTCGGCCACCTGGGTGAGAATCTTGCCCGGCGAGGCGAACGCCTCGTAGATGTTCCACAGCGGGCAGGAACCGCCAACCCGGGAGAAGTGGAACCCTGCCGCCGACTGCCGTTTGGACATGTTGCCCGCCCGGTCGACCCGCACGAACGAGAACGGCACGCCGCGCTGCTTCGGCCGCTGCAACGTCGATAGCCGGTGGCAGACCGTCTCGAAGCCGACGCCGAAGTGGTCGCACAGCCGCTCGATGTCGTAGCGATAGCGCTCGGCCGTCGTGTGGAACGCGGTGTACGGCAGGATCAGCGCGCCCGCGAAGTAGTTCGCCAGCCCGACCCGCGCCAGCGACCGAGCTGCCGAACCGGAGAACGCCCAGGAGTCGGCCAGCTCGTTGATCAGCTCGGAGTACTCGAGCAGCGCGATCTGCGATGCCATCCGGAACGCCTGCTGGCCTACTCGCAGGCTGGGCGCCATGCGCAGCACCTTCGCGTCCTGCTCGTAGCGGTGCTGCTCGCCGGTCGACTCGTCGATGCCCTCCGTGGTGGCGATGACGCCGTAGACATCGGCGAGCTTCTCCCGCAGCGCGTTGCGCAGATCGCCGCGGCGCAGGTTCATGTCCAGCGACATCCGCTCGGCGCGTTCGTCCAGTTCGGCGACGTAGTTCTCCCGCTCGTAGAAGAAGTCGCGGACCTCTTCGTGCGGCAGGGGAGCGGCGGTGCTGCCGTGGGTGCCTCTGCCGTCCTCTGTGACCAGCGCGGCGGTGTTCTCCACCGCGTCGCGGTATCGCCGATGCAGCTTGACCAGGGCGGTTGCCACGTTCGGCAGGTTCGTGGCGAGGTCGTTCAACTCCCCGGAGCTGACATCGGTGTCGACCGACTCGTCCAGCAGCGCTTCACGGACGTCCGCGACGAGCCGGGCGGTGTCGTTGCTCGCGAAGAACTCGGCGTCGACCCCGAATGCTTGCGTGATGCGCAACAGCACCGGGACTGTGAGCGGCCTCGCATTATGTTCGATCTGGTTCAGGTAGCTCGGTGAGATCTCCAACACTCTTGCGAGATCCGCTTGACTCATCTGACGGCTCTCGCGGAGGTGTCGAAGCTTCGCCCCGGCGAAGGTTTTCTCCATGAAGGGCCTCTCTACCCGCAGTTTCTTCAGGTTAATCCCGCGTTTCGCCGTCGTTTTGATCAGTGTCGCCACGGCGATCTTCGCAGCCTTTACAAGATGCTACCGATCGTTCACATAAATTTGCAAATTCGCTTGGTGGCGCGATTTTTGCTGCTTGTGCAATGGTCTTGGCAAGCAGATGCGGGATAGCAACCTTTGCAACCTTTGAGCTTGGTCCGCGTCTGCGCACCTCGCGCCAAGCTCGCAGACACGAACACTGGAGACCGGATGACCGACACGACCAAGTCGCGTGAGCAGGCCGCCGCCGAGCTCGCCAAGGAGTGGGAGACCAACCCGCGCTGGAAGGGCATCGACCGCTCGTACACCGCGGAAGACGTCGTCAAGCTGCGCGGCAGCGTGATCGAGGAGAACACGCTTGCTCGCCGTGGTGCCGAGAAGCTGTGGGACCTGCTCCACACCGAGGACTACGTGCACGCGCTTGGTGCGCTGACCGGTGGCCAGGCTGTGCAGCAGGTGCGCGCGGGCTTGAAGGCCATCTACCTGTCCGGCTGGCAGGTCGCCGCCGACGCCAACTTGGCTGGCCAGACCTACCCGGACCAGAGCCTCTACCCGGCCAATTCGGTCCCGGCTGTCGTGCGCCGCATCAACAACGCGCTCGGCCGTGCTGACCAGATCAACTACGCCGAGGGCAACACCGACATCGACTGGTACGCGCCGATCGTCGCCGACGCCGAGGCTGGCTTCGGTGGCCCGCTCAACGCGTTCGAGCTGATGAAGGGCATGATCGCCGCGGGTGCCGCCGGTGTGCACTGGGAGGACCAGCTCGCGTCGGAGAAGAAGTGCGGCCACCTCGGTGGCAAGGTGCTTGTCCCGACCAAGCAGCACGTCCGCACGCTGAACGCCGCCCGGCTCGCGTCCGACGTCTCCGACGTGCCGTCCATCGTGATCGCGCGTACCGACGCCGAGGCCGCCACGCTGATGACCAGCGACGTCGACGAGCGCGACGAGAAGTTCCTCACCGGTGAGCGCACCTCGGAGGGCTTCTACAAGGTCCGCAACGGCATCGAGCCCTGCATCGAGCGTGCGAAGGCCTACGCGCCGTACTCCGACCTGATCTGGATGGAGACCGGCACGCCGGACCTCGAGGTGGCTCGCCAGTTCGCCGAGGCCGTCAAGGCCGAGTTCCCGGACCAGATGCTGGCCTACAACTGCTCGCCGTCGTTCAACTGGCGGAAGAACCTGGACGATGCGACCATCGCGAAGTTCCAGCGCGAGCTGGGCCACATGGGCTACAAGTTCCAGTTCATCACGCTGGCCGGCTTCCACGCGCTCAACTACTCGATGTTCGACCTGGCCTACGGCTACGCCCGCGAGGGCATGACCGCCTACGTCGACCTGCAGGATCGCGAGTTCGCGTCGGAGGAGCGCGGCTTCACCGCCGTCAAGCACCAGCGTGAGGCGGGCACCGGCTGGTTCGACCTCGTGTCGACCGCGATCAACCCGGAGAGCTCCACCACCGCGCTGACTGGCTCCACCGAGGAAGCGCAGTTCTGATCAATCCCCTCAGGGTCGTGAGTGGCTATCAGGGTTAGAACTCTGATAGCCACTCACGACCCGACCCCACCACCTTCACTCCAGCGTCCGCAGTGTCTGACTCGAAGGGACGATCATGGCCACCAGCTTGGGTTACCGAATCGCGGTCTCACCGTCGACGTCCGAACGCTCGGACGAGATCCTCACCCCGGCGGCGCTGGAGTTCGTAGCGCGGCTCGACAACGAGTTCGCCGGTCGCCGCCGGGAACTGCTCGACGAGCGGCGGGTCCGCAAGGACGAGCTGAACAGCGGTGAGCGCCAGCTCGACTTCCTGCCCGAGACCGCGCACATCCGTGACGACGATTCCTGGCGCGTCGCCGGTGCCGCCGCTGGTCTTGCGGACCGGCGGGTGGAGATCACCGGTCCGACCGACCGCAAGATGACGGTCAACGCGCTGAACTCCGGCGCGAAGGTGTGGCTCGCCGACTTTGAGGACGCCACCTCGCCGACCTGGGCGAACATCGTCGACGGGCAGGTCAACCTCTACGACGCCATCGGCGGCGACATCGACTTCACCACCGACGCGGGCAAGCGCTACGCCATCGGCGACGACCCGGCGACCATCGTCGTCCGGCCGCGCGGCTGGCACCTGGTCGAGAAGCACGTCCGCATCGACGGCCGCCCCGTGTCGGCGGCGCTGTTCGATTTCGGCATCTACTTCTTCCACAACGCCAAGCGGCTGATCGACGCCGGTGTCGGACCGTACTTCTACCTGCCGAAGCTGGAGAGTCACGAGGAAGCGCGGCTGTGGAACGACGTCTTCCTGCTGGCGCAGGAGCTGCTCGGCATCCCGCGGGGCACCATCCGCGCGACGGTGCTGATCGAGACCATCACCGCCGCGTTCGAGATGGACGAGATCCTCTACGAGCTGCGTGAGCACGCCGCCGGTCTGAACGCGGGTCGCTGGGACTACATCTTCAGCGTCATCAAGAACTTCGCCAAGCAGGGCGCCGATTTCGTGCTGCCGAATCGGGCCGAGGTCACCATGACGGTGCCATTCATGCGCGCCTACACCGAGCTGCTGGTGCGCACCTGTCACCGGCGGGGCGCACACGCGATCGGCGGCATGGCGGCGTTCATCCCGAGCAAGGACCCGGACGCCAACGCGCTGGCCTTCGAGAAGGTGCGGCAGGACAAGGAGCGCGAGGCCGGTGACGGCTTCGACGGTTCCTGGGTCGCCCACCCCGGTCTCGCTCCGGTGTGCCGCGAGGTCTTCGACGGCGTGCTTGGCGGCAAGCCGAACCAGCTCGACCGGCTGCGCGAGGATGTCTCCGTGGGCGCGGAGGACCTGCTCAATGTCGCCAGCGCTGGCGGCGACGTCACCGAGGAGGGGCTGCGTGCCAACCTCAACGTCGCGCTGCGTTACGTCGATTCGTGGCTGCGTGGCACGGGAGCCGCGGCGATCTCGAACTTGATGGAGGACGCCGCGACCGCCGAGATCGCGCGCTGCCAGGTGTGGCAGTGGATCTACAACGGCACCAAGCTCTCCGACGGCACCGCGATCACCACCGAGCTGGTGACCGAGCTGCTTGACGAGGAGCTGGCGACGGTGTCGGCCGATCTTGGTGGCGCCAGTGGCACGCTCGGCGACGCACGGCAGATCGTCGTCGAGACGGCGCTGGGGGAGAAGCTGCCGAGCTTCTTCACCACCAGCGCCTACGCCCGGTACCTCACCACGACGTAACCGCCCGCGTCGTGTCCTGCACTCACGACGCCGTGTCCGACACTCAGAACGCTGTGTTCGGCATTTGCGACGTTGTGTGGCACGGTTGCGATACCCAAAGACGTCCCTCCCGCTCGCGTCGGTGATCACCCGCCACCGACGCGAGGGGAGGGATTTTCTCGTCGCGGGAACTGTTCGTGATCATGTCACGTTCTTGCCGATATGGCCGCACCGTCGACGACCACACCGGGTCCCGTGTCCGATTGGGACATCGCACTTGGAGCGGACGATCTCGTCATCGTGGCGGGGATTCCCGGCGCGGGTAAAAGTACCGTGCTGCACAATCTGGACAACCATGCCAGCGCCGTCATTCTCGACTCGGAGCACGTCGCGCATCGGCTCGCCGCCCTCCTGCCGTCGTGGTTGCCATACCGGTGGTACCGCCCGCTCGTCCACCTCGCGCACCGGTGGCGCATCTGGCTGGTGGCGCTGCGAGCGTGCGGACCGGTCGTGGCGCACATTCCCGCCACCCGCCGACGCACCAGGGTCCTGTTGCTCTGCATCGGGGTATGCGCTCGCCGCACCCGGCGGATGCTCTGGCTGGATGTCGATCCCGCGGACGCGTGGCGTGGGCAGGTGGAGCGTGGCAGGGTGAGCTCGCCGCGCTCCTTCGCACGCCACGTGCGTGACGCGCGAACGGTCCGGTGCGCGCTGGCCGCCGGGCGGGGGCTGCCTGGCTGGCACTCGGCCCGGCTGCTGCCCAGACCCGAGTGCGGCACCCGGCTCGTGTTACGCCCCGCCGATGCGCCCCGTGCGCAGCACGCCACGTCGTCCGCCGGTCCGGGCTGAGCGGTTGATCATGAGGCAATGCGGTTGCTATGACTACCCAAACGCCTCATGATCGTCGGCGTTGGCGGGCGCTACGCGTCGACGTCGAAGACGTTGCCAGTGGGGATCTTCGGCCGCGCCATGTCACGCGGTCCCGATGGCCGGGCGCGGCGGTAGACCTCGACGGTCTCCTCGGCGATGGTGGCCCAGTTGAACGAGCCCGCCAGCCGGGCAGCGGCGGCCTCCGCGCGGCGGGTGGCGGTGTCCCGGTCGTCGAGCACGGTGCCGACGGCCGTCGCCAGCGCGTCGACGTCGCCGGGTGCGAATGCCAGCCCGGTCTTGCCGTCCAGCACGACCTCGCCGAGCCCGCCTGCCGTGGACGCGACCAGCGGCGCCTGCGCCGCCGCCGCCTCAAGCGCGACGATGCCGAACGGTTCATAGCGGCTGGGCAACACCACGGCGTCCGCCGCGGACAGCACCGCGCACAGGTCGCGGTCGGACAGGTGCCCGGTGAAGTCCACCGCGCGCCGGATACGCAGCTTGCGTGCCTGTTCGATCAGCGGGTCCAGGTGCCTGCCCTTGCCAGCCACGACCAGCCGGGTGCCGGGGTGGCGCTGGCGGATGCGGGGGAGTGCGGCGAGCAGGTCCTGCACGCCTTTCTCGTACTCCAGCCGACCGAAGTACAGCAGTAGTGGCGCGTCGGCGCCGTGCCGCTGCCGCGCCTCGGTGATCTCCGCGTCGCTGACCCGCCAGCCGCGCTCCTCGATGCCGTTGTGGATCACGTGGATCGCGGCGGCGTCGACGTCGAACAGGTGTGCCACCTCGGTCCGCATCGCCACCGAGCAGGTGATCAGTTCGTCCGCGCGCTGCGTCAGCCACCACTCGACCGAGTGCACCTGCTGGTTCAGCGGGTGCGACAGCCAGCCGGAGTGCCTGCCCGCCTCGGTAGCGTGCACCGTGCCGACCAACGGCACTCCCGCGGCCTCGCTCAGCGCGATCGCGGGGTGGGTGACCAGCCAGTCGTGCGCGTGGACGACGTCCGGCTGCCACTGCCGCAGCAGCTCGGTGCCCGCCCGCACCATGGCGTGTCCCATCGCCAGCGTCCACGCCACGAGGTCACGCTCGAAGGTGACATGCATTGGGTCTTCGGCCACCCGGATGACCCGGACGCCGTCGACGACGCGATCAGTGGTGGGGTGGGTCTGCCCATCGGTGCCCGCGACATGCCTGCACAGCACGACGACGTCGTGGCCGCCGGCGGCGAGATGCCGGGCCAGCGCGTGCACGTGCCGGGACAGCCCACCGACAACCACGGGCGGGTATTCCCACGACATCATCAGCACGCGCATAGACGTCGATCCTCCCATCCGGTGAAAACACCCCTGCGCACGGCCCGGTCCTGTCTACCCGTGAGTAGGACGACGCGCCGGAGGGGTGACTCAGAGTCGCCGGGTGTCTGGCGTTGCCGCTCTGGTTATACCGAGTTATACTCGACGTCGTGAAGACAGCGATTTCGGTACCTGACACGACGTTCGAGCGGGTGGAGGAGTATGCCGCTCACTCGGGTATGAGCCGCTCGGAGTTCTACACCAAGGCGGCGCAGCGTTACCTCGATGAACTGGAGTCAGCGGAGCTTTCCGAGAAGATCAACGAGGCGATCGCGATCGTGGGCGAGGACGACTCGAACGATGCCGCAGCGGCTGCGGGACGTCGGAGTATCGCCGCGTTGTCGGGTGACTGGTGATCCGGCGAGGGGGCGTGTATTGGGTCGATCTCGGCGATACGGTCGGAAGTCGTCCTGCCAAGCACCGTCCCGTGCTGCTTGTCCAAGCTGACTCCTACAACGACAGCAAACTGGCGACCGCGTTGGCCGCCGTGCTGACGTCAAACACCGCGTTGTCGGCGATGCCGGGCAACGTCTTCGTGCCCTCGGTGGCCAGTGGCTTGCCGAAGGATTCCGTGGTCAACATCACGGCGCTCGTGACCGTCAACAAAGCCGACCTCGATGGACCGGTGGGGCGGTTGCCGATGAGCCTCATGGAACAAGTCGATCGTGGACTGCGGCAGGTCTTCGGCCTGAGCCAGTGACTCAGAGTCGCCGGGCGTCGAGCTGGCCGAACGGGTAGTCCCGCGCCCGCAACGCAGCGGCGCGGGCGGTCGCGGCCGGGTCGCCCGCGCGCAACAGCCGCGCCAACTCACCGAACCGCGCGTGGTGCTCGTGCGCCCGGCCGCGCGCGTAGTCGGCGGCGGAGTCCTTGGTGACCATGAACGCCCAGTCGCTGGACAGCGCCAGCAGCGCCTCCCGCGCCAACTGGTCGCGTGCGGCCGAGCGCACCCGCGTTGGCGTATCGTCGAGGGTGTCCAGCAGTTCCCGCTGCAGCGCGGCGTTGTCGGCGACCATGTCGGACACCTGCTCGCCGTCCCACACCCGCCAGTCCTTGCCCGAGCCCCAGGACGACGCGGGCAGGTCGTAGCGAGGCCCGAGGTGGCCCGCTTCCAGCGCGCCCCGCAGCGTCGTGACCCGCACCCCGGCCTCCGGTAGCGCTCGCAGCACGCCTTCCAACCACGCGGGGCCCTCGTGCCACCAGTGCCCGTACAGCTCGGTGTCGTACGCCGCGACGACGAGCGCCTCCCTGCCGTGCTGCGCGCGCAACGACCGCAATCGCTCCACCACGGTGTCGACGAAGTCCTTCACGTGGGTGCGCAGGGTCTGTTGCGCCAGCTCGGGATCGTAGGGCGCCTTGTCACGCGGCTCGATGTGCTTGCCGGTCACCCGTGACGGCTTGATACCGACATCGTGGTCCCAGGTGTGGAAGTCGCGGTAGTGCGCGTGGCCGGGATAGCCCGCCTTGGGCGACCACACCCGGTAGGTGACCTCCAGGTCTCTGCCGAAGCACACGACGTCTGAGTCACCGACGGTGCGGGCCGCCGAGGTATCGCCGCGCAGCGCGGGGCCGTCTACCAGGAACCGCCGCACGCCCGCCGCCGCATAGTGTCGTTCCATGCCGGGCGCGTAGCCGCACTCCGGCGCCCAAATCCCCTCGGGCGTCGTTCCGATACGCAGCGCGGTGTCCGCGAGGCCCTCCCGCAGCGCGAAGTCGGTCACCCTCGGCTCAAGCAGCGGCTGGAACGGATGGGTCAGCGGCCCGCCAAGCAACTCGATGACGTCATCGTCCACCAGCGAGCGCAGCAGCGGGGAGAAGCCGTGCCGCCAGCGTGTCTCGAATGTCTCGACGGCCTCCGAGGCCTGCCGATGCTCGGCGGCGGCGAGTTCGCGGAGCACCGGGCCGCGGTCGTGCCACAGGCCGGCGGCGTGTTCGGAGCGCAGTTGCCAGTGGCCGAGCCAATCGTGGAACGCCCGCAGCGTGTATGGGTCGTCGAGCTGCGCGGCGAGTACTGGCGTGACCCCGAGGGTGAGGACGTCGCGCTTGCCCTCGTCGGCGAACCGGCGCAGCAGATCGACAACCGGCAGGTAGGAGTGCGCCCATGCTTGGTAGAGCCATTCCTCGCCGACCGGCCACGACCCGTGGTGTGGCAGCCAGGGCAGGTGGCTGTGCAGGACGAGGCAGAAGGTGCCTTCGTGGTCGCCGTCGTTACCGCTCATGGCCGCACCGCGACCGCGACGAGATCGAGGCTGACGTCGAGGTCATCGCCGGTGATGTCGAAGTCATCGGGCCGGATGGCATCGATGTCAGCCAGTAGCTGCTCCGGCCACGGCGCGGTACCCGGCAGATGCCCCATGACGACGTTGAGCTGCGCGTCGATGATCGACCCGCCATATCGTTCGTCCAGCGCGCGCACGCCAGCGCCGTGGTGTAGCCCGTGCAGCAGTTCGACGTCGAAGCCCGCGTCGCGCAACAGGTCCGCCAGTTCGTCCGGCGCCAGCTCACGGGTGTGATACGGGTTCAACGGGGTGTCGGAATCCGGGGTGAAGGTGAGCCGGTTCGGGGTGGTGCACAGCAGCCTGCCGCCCGGCCGCAGTACCCGGAAGCACTCCGCGAGGAAGCCGTCCTGGTCCCACAGGTGCTCGATGACCTGGAAGTTCGCCACGACGTCGATCGCGCCGTCCGCGACAGGCAGGTACGCGAGATTGCCGCGCGCGACGTCGACCTGCGGATACCGAGCGGCGATGTGCTCGGTCGACGGCGTGTCGTAGTCCAGCGCGAGCACCCTGGCGGCGGTCTCGGCGATCAACCCGGCGCCGTAGCCCTCACCGCAGCCCGCCTCCAGCACCCGCGCGTCCGCGCAGTACGGCAGCAACGCGTGATAGGCGGCCTCGTGCCTGCGGAACCAGTAGTTCTCCTCAGGGACGCCGGGCGCGGTGCGTTCGCCCGTCAGGTGCAGCGCTGCTGCGCGGCTTGTCGGCACGGTACTCACACCGGCGAGGTTAACGTGCGGGTAGGAAGTGCCCGGCACCTGGCACTATGAGCAGGGACCCGGCCGGTGCCGGGCCCCTGTCACTACTGCGCCGGTTACTCGGAGCGACTCCGCCCCGTCGAGACCGACTCTTGCGTGCGCGCGGCCTGCTCCTCACCGCGCGGCGCCGGTGCGGTCCGCCCGTAGGCCTCCTCGTGCGCTTCCGGTGGCCGTGTCAGCGTGCCGCCGATGGCGCCACCGACGGCCGCCGCCACCAGGCCGATGAGCAACGCGAAGAAGGATGCCCACGCCGGTCCGGTGCCGATCTCCGGCAGCGGTGTCGTGAACACACTGAACAGTCCGAACGCGGCGGGCAACGGGAACAACGTGGTGGCGGCCAGGATCAGCCCCCATGCCGTGAACCCGTGGAAGACGCCGTGGCCCGTGCTCTTGATGCCGGACAGCAGGCCCGCCGCCAGACCGGCCACGAACAGGGCAATGACTGCCGACGCGAAGTTGTACCAGTGGATGTTGGCGGAGATCGCGCCGATGTTTCCGCCGAGTGCGACCCAGAACGCCGCCAGCAACACCATCAACCCGAAACCGAGGATGGTACCCGCGAGTACTGCGCCCCACCGGATCAGAACAGGACTGGTGTAGTTCTGCCTCGTTGTCATGCCCAGCACCCCTTCTCGTGTGGGAATTGGGTCACCTCCGGTTACCCGCGGGGAAAGGTGGCAAAACGACCGTGCGGAGCGGAGTGGGCAGAGCCGACATCGGCTCCGGTGTCCCGCCCGGTGGTCGAGATCACGTGCCGCTTTCTCAGTCCCATCTCAGCTTCGGCGGCGCAGGTGAGGAAGATTCACCTATGCTCGCGCCCGACTTGGGGTCTTCCTGGGGTGAACATCAGGGCCATCCCTGATGTCTGGCAGATCGCTTGAACGCCACGATGTGCGCGTTATCCGGTTTTTCCTGCGAGGGCTGTGAAAAGGAGTTCCACGTGTCCGTCTACCTGTACCGGTTCGGCAAGCTCGCCTACCGGCGCAAATGGGTCGTGTTACCGATCTGGCTCGTCCTGCTGGTCGGTCTCGGCGCGTTGGCCAGCGTCGTCTCCCAGCCGATGGAGGACGACTTCACCATGTCGGGCCTGCCCTCGGAGCGGGCCACCGAGATCATGGACGAGCACTTCCCCGGGATGTCAGCCCAGTTCGACTTCGACGCCGTGACCGGCACGTACGTCATCGGTGCTCCCGAGGGGGAGCAACTCACCGACCCGGAGAACAAGCAGGCCATCGACGCGCTGATTCGCGAGTTGAACGGCTTGGACATCGTCGATCACAGCACGCCGCTGGTGAACCCGGTCGACGCCGCCGCGGAGATGGGCTGCCTCACGCCCGAGCGCGAGGGGCAGGAGTTCACGTCGCGGTGCTCGGGGGCACCGCTGAACGTGCTCGCCGACGAGCGGCCGGACTCGGTCGCGCTGCTCGACGTGCCGTTCACCATCGACAGCTGGCAGGACATCACGGAGGCCGATCGGGAGGCGGCCTATGCGGCTGCTGACGTCGCCCGGGATTCCGGTCTCCAGGTGGAGCTCAGCGGTTCCATCGCGATGCAGCAGGAAGAACCGGGCGGCACCGCCGAGATGATCGGCATGGGCATCGCTTTCCTCGTCATGATCATCGCGTTCGGAGCGATCGTGGCGTCGTTCGTGCCGATCATCACCGCGATCGTCGGCCTCGGCGCGGCCACCGCCACGATCATGATCGGGACCTCGGTGATCGAGATGCCGAGCTTCACGACGTTCCTCGCCTCGATGATCGGGATCGCGCTGTCCATCGACTACGCGCTGTTCATCGTCTCGCGCTACAAGCACGAACTGCATGTCGCGCCGAACCAGGAGGAAGCGGCCGGTCGCGCCGTCGGGACCGCGGGTACCGCAGTGGTCTTCGCCGGGCTGACGGTGATCATCGCGTTGTCCGGGCTCAGCGTCGTCGGCATCGAGTTCCTGACGTTCATGGGTCTTGGCGGGGCGCTCGCGGCGGCGTTCGCCGTACTGGTGGCGCTGACGCTGATGCCCGCGCTGCTCGGGGCGTTCGGGCGGTTCCTGTTCAAGCCGAAGATCCCGTTCGTAGCCAAGCACGATCCTGAGGACGACAGCTACGTCACCAACGGGCAGCGGTTCGCCCGGCTGATCGCCAAGGCACCGGCGCTGACGCTGACCGCGGGCATCATCGTGCTCGGCCTGCTCGCCGCGCCCGCGCTGAACCTGAGCCTCGGCTTGCCCGGTGACGAGAGCGCGCCCGAGGACAGCACCGTGCGGCAGGCGTACGAGCTGCGCACCGAGGGCTTCGGAGAGGGTTCCAACGGCGTGCTGATGGTCGCCGTCGACCTCACCGACACCCCGGAGGGGCTGCGTGACCAGGCGCTCGGTGAGCTACGGAGTGAGCTCGAGTCGTACGACACCATGGATTACGTCGTCGGCCCACGTCCCAGTGAGGACGGTAAGGGCGCGCTGTTCCAGGCGGTGCCGCTATACGGGCCGAACAACCAGGAGACCAAGGACTTGGTCACCGATGCGCGTGACGCCGAGGAGAAGCTCGCGGCGAAGTACGGCATGGTCTATGGCGTCACCGGCACCACCGCGATCTACGCCGACATCGACGACAAGCTGCTCGGCTCGATCGTGCCGTACATGGCGATCGTCGCCACTGCCGCGTTCCTGCTGCTGATCCTGGTGTTCCGGTCGATCTTGGTGCCGCTGACCGGGGCGCTTGGCTTCTTGCTGTCGATGGCCGCGACGTTCGGCGCGACTGTGCTGATCTTCCAGGAAGGTACGTTCGGGCTGGTCAGCGACCCGCATCCGATCGTCAGCTTCCTGCCGATCATGTTGATCGGGCTCGTGTTCGGCCTCGCGATGGACTACCAGGTGTTCCTGGTGACCAGGATGCGTGAGGAGTACGTGCACGGCCGCTCGCCGAGGGACGCCATGATGCACGGGTACCACCACGGTGCCCGCGTCGTCACGGCCGCCGCGATCATCATGATCTCGGTGTTCAGCGCCTTCATGCTGGAGGACGACATCGCTGCCCGGTCGATGGGCTTCGCGCTCGCCGCGGGGGTGTTCTTCGACGCCTTCATCGTCCGGATGGTGATCATTCCGTCGTTGCTGACGCTGCTCGGCCGCTGGGCCTGGTGGCTTCCGGCGTGGCTGGACCGCATCGTGCCCCGCGTCGACATCGAGGGGGAGAAGCTGCGCGGTCCAGCGGAGTCCGAGGAGCGTGAGCTGGTCAGCGCTGGGCGGTAGCGGCTCACGACGTGAAGTGTGGATCTTGAGGCGTTTTGGCTGCTATAGCGACCAGAACGCCTCAAGATCCACCGTTTCGGAACCCTTTCCCGTCAGCCGTCGCTGTCCGACGTCGACTCGCCAGACGTCGTCGAGGCGGACGCGGTCTTGTCGTTACGCTTGACGGACTCCAACAGGAGCTGCGAGACGTCCTTGACGCCGACGTTGCTGCCGACGTTCTCGCTGGAGCGTTGCGTCAGCCCGTCGGAGACCATCACCTTGCAGAACGGGCAACCGGTCGCGACGGTGCCGGCGGCGTCGCCCTGCGCGCCCAGCGTCTCGATCGCCTCATCGACGCGCTCCAGGTTGATGCGCTTGCCGATGTGCTCTTCCATCCACATCCGCGCGCCGCCCGCGCCGCAGCACAGCGAGCGATCGGCGTGCCGGGGCATCTCGGCGTGGGTCATACCGGTCGCCTCGATCAGATCACGCGGCGGGGAGTAGACCTTGTTGTGCCTGCCCAGGTAGCACGGGTCGTGGTAGGTCACCGACGGCCCGCCGCCGTCGGCGGGCGGCTTGACCGGGGTGAGCTTGCCGTCCCGCACCAGCTTGTTCAGCAGCTGGGTGTGGTGGACGACCTCGTAGTGGCCCTCCAACTGCGGGTACTCCCTGCCGAGCGTGTTCAGGCAGTGCGGGCAGGTGGTGACGATCTTGCGCTGCACCGGCTCGCGGTTCTCGAACACGCTGTTCAGCATCTCGACGGTTTGCTGCGCCATCATCTGGAACAGGAACTCGTTGCCAGCCCGGCGCGCGGAGTCGCCCGTGCAGGTCTCCTCCTTGCCGAGCGTCACGTATTTCACGCCCGCCAGGTTCAGCAGCTCCGCCGTGGCCTGCACGGTCTTCTTCGCGTTGTCATCGAACGCGCCCGCGCAGCCGATCCAGAACAGGTACTCGGTGTCGGGGTCCAAGGACTCCCCGGCAGCGGCATCCAAGACCGGGACCTCGAAGTCCAGTTCCTTGGCCCAGTCCATCCGCTCGGAGTTGTTCTGGCCCCACGGATTGCCCTTGTTCTCCATGTTGCGGAACAGGGTGCCCAGCTCACTGGGGAACTCCGACTCGATCATGACCTGGTAGCGGCGCATGTCGATGATGTGGTCGACGTGCTCGATGTCGACCGGGCACTGCTCGACGCAGGCACCGCAGGAGGTGCACGCCCACAGCACATCCGGGTCGATCACGCCGCCCTGCTCGGCCGTACCGACCAGCGGGCGTGCGGCTTGGTCCGGACCGGAGCCCATCACCCGTTCGAAGCCGGACTCCGGCACGCCGTGGCCGTTGTGCCCGTTCGGCTCGATGGTGACCGAGCCTTCCTCGGGCGCTTCCTTGCCTTCGATCAGGTACGGCGCCTTGGCGTTGAGGTGATCACGCAGGTCCATGATCACGAGCTTCGGCGAGAGCGGCTTGCCGGTGTTCCACGCAGGACACTGGCTCTGACACCGGCCACACTCGGTGCAGGTCTCGAAGTCGAGCAGGCCCTTCCAGGTGAAGTCCTCAACCTTGCCGCGACCGAAGATGGCGTCCTCGTCGGGGTCCTCGAAGTCGATCTGCTTGCCGTCGGACTCCATCGGCAGCAGTGGGCCGAGGCCGTCCGGCATGCGCTTGACCGTGACGTTGATCGGCGCGAGGAAGATGTGCAGGTGCTTGGAGTGCAGCACGAAGATCAGGAACGCCAGCATCACGCCGATGTGGGCGAGCAGGCCGACTCGGTCGAGCACGAAGTTGACGTCCTCACCCAGCGGCTCCAACAGGTTGCCGACGCCGAGCGAGACGAACGCGCCGCTGTCGTACGGGAAGTGGCCCGCCGCCGAGGCCGCGCCCCGGAACAGGAACATCGTCCAGATGACGTTGAAGATCATGAACAGCGTGATCCACGCTCCGCCGAGGTGCGAGCCGTAGAACCGGGACGCGCGCTGCTGGCGCTCGGGCGCTTGGCGCAGCCGGATCACGGTGAACACCACCAGCGAGGCGAACACCGCGACCGCGATGAAGTCCTGCAGGAAACCGAGTGCCGCCCAGTCACCGACCAGTGGGATGGCGAACGACTTGTCGAACAGCGCTCCGTAGGCCTCGAGGTAGACCGTGGCGAGGATGACGAAGCCCCAGAAGGTGAAGAAGTGCGCCAGTCCGGGTATCGACCATTTCAGGAGCTTGCGCTGACCGAAGACCTCAAGCAGGTGCGCCTTGACGCGCTCGCCAGCGCCGTCCGTCCTGCCAGGGGCCGGCTGGCCGGACATGATCAGGTTCTTCAGCCACAGCACGCGCTTGGCCGCGAACCCAAGACCGACCACGGTCATGAGCAGGCCAAGGATCAGCGTTATGAGCACAGCGCCTCCGCATCACACAATCTGTAATTGCGCCAACGTAGCGCGCCGTTGGCGCTCGTGTGAAGTGAGACACGGATGGTGCCGCTGCTCCAGCAGCGTTATCACCACCAGCGGTGATACCAGCGGCCGGAATTCATCACCCGCCGCTACCAGGCGTTCAGTCCCGGGTGGGTCTACGCGGCAGGCCGGAGTAGTAGTGAATCGCGTGGGCCGCACAGCGCATCTTGCGCACCAGCCAGTACTTCCGGAACAGCGTGGGATTGCGGAGCTTGTCCGGGTGGAGACCGAGGCGTTCGTAGTGCTTGGCACCGAAGTGCCGCTCCTTGACGCCTTTGACGAACTGGTCGGTGGCCCAGCCGAGCCAGGCGCGTCGTAGTGCGATGCCGTAGTGCTCGACGTCGTCGGCGCTCGCTCCATTGGCCGTGCTGTTCGGAGTTGTGTGGCACTTGCGCATGCGGTTGCAGAACCGGTGCAGCACGCGAAGCGGCGCGTCCGGGTCGGTGGCGGCGGCAGGCCCGTCGGTGTGCTCGACGACGCCGTAGCCCGGGTGGCGATGGTCGCCGTCGGTGCGGACGGGCAGCTCGCAGTACGCGCAGGTGTAGCCGTCCAGCCAGGGATGCACGCAGCCCTCGACGTGGTCGTTGAGCCATGCGGTGTCGTCTCGATGCGCCGCGAGTATTTGGGCGGAGAGCGCGTGATCGGCGAGTGCGGTCGTACCTGATTGAGCTGATGCGTGCGCGGTCTCCAACCCCATGGACCGGTCCTCTCGTTCGGCAGCCTGAATAGTGTGACGATCGCCACGTCAGGTTGTCAACGAGAACCGATTGACGTGCGCCGACGAGAGGCGTAAAGAACCTGCACGAAAGTGCAGCAAACTTTTTGGACGATAGTCCAAGGAAAACACGCATCCAGGTGAAAGCTGTCACCCCGGCGTTGCCGACGCGCGAAAGACGCCTAATCTACCGGTCAGTAAGGCCAAGGAGCGGGCGTCGTCCGATGCGTCCAGAGAGCGGATTCACCGCCGCGCGCTTAGGTTGAGTGCGGGAGTGCGTGACACCGCAGAGACGAGCACCAGCGCCGCGCGACCGGCAACGCCGGGGTGAGGCAGAGATACGGAGGTCGAAGAGGACCCATGACCAACATCGTTGTCCTGGTCAAGCAGGTGCCTGACACCTACTCGGAGCGCAAGCTCGCCGAGACTGACCACACGCTTGATCGCGAGTCCGCCGACGCGGTGCTCGACGAGATCAATGAGCGCGCCGTCGAAGAGGCGCTGAAGATCAAGGAGGCCGGCGAGGGCGAGGTCACCGTCCTGTGTGTCGGCCCCGACCGCGCTACCGACGCCATCCGCAAGGCGCTGTCGATGGGTGCGGACAAGGCCATCCACGTCTCCGACGAGGCGCTGCACGGCTCCGACATCCTCGCCACCGCCAAGGTCATCGCCGCGGCCATCGGCAAGGTCGAGGGTGTGGACCTGGTCATCGCCGGTAACGAGTCGTCCGACGGTGGCGCCGGTGCCGTCCCCGCGCTGCTCGCCGAGCTGCTCGGCATGCCGCAGCTGACCTACGCGCACCACGTCAGCGTTGAGGGCTCGGCCATCAAGGTGGACCGCGAGACCGCTGACGAGGGCATCACCCACCTCGAGGCGAACCTGCCCGCGGTCGTGTCGGTCACCGAGAAGATCAACGAGCCGCGCTACCCGTCGTTCAAGGGCATCATGGCGGCCAAGAAGAAGCCGGTCGAGACGCTTACTGTCGCTGACCTTGGCCTCGACGCGGGCGAGGTCGGCCTCGACAACGCCTGGTCCACGGTGTCGGAGGCCGCGCCGAAGCCGCCGCGTACGGCTGGCGAGAAGGTCGAGGACGACGGCGACGGCGGCACGAAGATCGCCGAGTACCTGGTCGGCCAGAAACTTATCTGACGAGCTGCGGCGAAGAGGAGGAAAACAACCATGGCTGAAGTCCTGGTACTCGTCGACCACGTTGACGGCGAGGTCAAGAAAGTCACCACCGAACTGCTGACCGCGGCTCGTGCGCTTGGTGAGCCATCGGCCGTCGTTGTCGGCGCGCCCGGCACGGCTGGCAAGGCGAAGGAGACGCTGGCGTCCTTCGGCGCGGCGAAGGTCTACGCCGCTGAGTCCGACGACGCGGCGTCCTACCACGTGGCCCCGAAGGTTGAGGTGCTCGCCGCGCTGGCGGAGAAGACGTCACCCGCTGCGGTGCTGGTCGCCGCGACGCCGGAGGGCAAGGAGGTCTCTGCTCGCCTGGCGCTGCGGACTGGCTCCGGTCTGCTCGTCGACGCCGTCGGCGTCGAAAGTGACGGCACGGTCGAGCAGTCCATCTTCGGTGGCGGCTTCACCGTGAAGTCGAAGTCCACCAAGGGCGCGCCGGTCATCTCCGTGCGTCCCGGCAGCGTCGACGCCGAGCAGGCGCAGGGCGCGGCCGCTGAGGAGAGCGTCGACGTCCCCGCCGTCGACGCCGCGAAGGCCGCCAAGGTCACCGGTGTCGAGCCGGTCGTCGGTGGCGACCGGCCGGAGCTGACCGAGGCCTCGGTCGTCGTCTCCGGGGGTCGTGGTGTCGGCAGCGCCGAGCAGTTCTCCGTGATCGAGGGTCTCGCGGACGCGATGGGCGCCGCCGTCGGCGCCTCACGTGCCGCCGTCGACTCCGGCTACTACCCCGCGCAGTTCCAGGTGGGCCAGACCGGCAAGACGGTCTCGCCGCAGCTGTACATCGCGCTGGGCATCTCCGGTGCTATCCAGCACCGTGCCGGTATGCAGACGTCGAAGACGATCGTCGCGGTGAACAAGGACCCCGAGGCACCGATCTTCGAGATCGCCGACTACGGCATCGTGGGTGACCTGTTCCAGGTCGCTCCGCAGCTGCAGGAGGAAGTCGCCAAGCGCAAGGGCTGACGCTCCGGCGAGTTGACGCGAAGGGCTTCTTCGGGACGCATGACGTCCTGAAGGAGCCCTTCGTGCTGTCTGGAGCCTCACCGCACGTTCACGCGCTGTGCACCGCATGCCTGTCGTGTCACCAAGTGCGGTTCATGGCCGGCCCGTACATCTACGGGCATGACATCTTCACTCCTGCTTACCAGCACGGATGACACCGAGAACGCGCCTCCGCGCTACTCGCTGCGCGTCGCGCGCGGTACCGACGAGGTCGTCGCCGCCCAACGACTCCGCCACCACGTGTTCGCCGGGGAGATGGGCGCCCGGCTGGCCAGCCCGGTCGACGGCCTCGATGTGGACTTCTTCGACTCCTACTGCGACCACCTCGTCGTCCGCGACGACGCCTCGGGCGCGGTCGTCGGCACCTACCGGATGCTGCCGCCGGACAGGGCCGCGCTGGCCGGTGGCCTCTACGCCGACGCCGAGTTCGACCTCACCGCGCTCGACCCGCTGCGGGAGAGCCTGGTCGAGACCGGTCGCTCCTGCGTGCACCCTGACCACCGCAGCGGCGCCGTCGTCAGCCTGGCCTGGGCAGGTATCGCGCGCTACATGCTGTTGTCAGGACACCGCTACCTCGTCGGATGCGCGTCCGTGCCACTCGCCGACGGGGGCGCGCTCGCCGCTGGCGTCTGGGACACGGTGCTCGCCAAGCACTACGCGCCAGCCACCCAGCGCATCAGGCCGTTGTATCCCTGGGACGATTCCGGCGTCCCACGTCGGCAACGGCCGATGCTGCCGCCACTGCTGCGTGGCTACCTGCGGCTGGGCGCGCGGGTGTGCGGCCCGCCCGCGCATGACCCCGACTTCGGCGTCGCGGACTTCTTCGTGCTGCTCGACCTGCACCAGCTCAACGACCGCTACCTCCGTTACTTCCTCGGAGCCGGGTAGATGCGCGCCCACCCGTGGATGCCAACCTCGCCGTGCGGGCCGAGCTGTGTCGACACCGCGCCGAAAGTTGGCGTGCTCAGGGTGCTCGTGCGGGCGATTCGGCTGCTCGGCGCGATTGCCGCGGCCGTGCTGCATCGGACGCCACCCAGTCAGCGGTGCGTCAGGGTGCTGCGGGCGTGCGGGGCGCGGCTCGTGGTGCATGGCGAGCTGCCGCCATCAGGACGTGGCGCGCTGGTTGCCAGCAATCACATCTCCTGGCTGGACATCCTCGCGGTCAACGCCGTCACCCCGATGCGGGCGCTGGCGAAGGCCGAGATCGCGTCGTGGCCGGTGGTCGGCGGTCTCATCGCGCGGGCGGGGACGATCTTCGTCGACAGGGAACGCCTCTCGACACTGCCCGCCACCGTCGCGGAGTTGGCCGCCGCGCTGCGGGCGGGCGCGCTGGTCAACGTCTCCGCCGAGGGCACGACGTGGTGTGGCGCGGCGAGCGGGCGGTTCGTACCAGCGCCGTTCCAGGCGGCCATCGACGGCGGCGTCCCGGTGCGGCCGGTCGCGTTGCGCTACCGGCTCGCGGGCGGCACCGAGACGACCCGGCCCGCGTTCCTCGGCCCGGACTCGTTGCTGGCGTCCGTCCGGCGGGTGCTGCGGCTGCGCGGGCTCGTCGTCGAGGTCTTCGTGTGCGACGAGATCGCGCCGGGACGTGCTCGCGACCGAGGGGAACTCGCGCGGCTGACCGAGGCCGCCGTGCACTCCGCCCTCGGCCGCGACGTCGTGGCGCCGGTCGGCAGGGACGTACCCGTGCCGGCGCGGTGAATGACGCCTTCGCGGCGTTGGGTGTGGTGCAAGCGTCATACCGCGCACCACGCGCCGGCGCGCTGCCGCCCCGGTTACCCTTGAAAGGCGATGACCTACCTTGACCACGCGGCGACCACCCCGATGTCGCCGCGCGCCGTTGCGGCGATGACCGAGGCGCTGTCGGACACCGGCAACGCCTCGTCGTTGCATTCCTCGGGCAGGCGTTCCCGCCGCAGGGTCGAGGAGGCCCGCGAGGCCATCGCCGAGGCGCTCGGCGCGCGACCGTCCGAGGTGCTTTTCACCGGTGGCGGCACCGAGAGCGACAACATCGCCGTCAAGGGCATCTACTGGGCACGTCGTAAGGCCGACCCTGCCCGCACCCGGGTGTTGGTGTCGTCCGTGGAGCACCACGCCGTGCTGGACAGCGTCGAGTGGCTTGCCGAGCACGCGGGTGCCGAGATCACCTGGCTCCCGGTCGACGCGACCGGTCAGGTGCTGCCGGAGACTGTTCGCGCCGCGATCGAGACCAACCCGGACGACGTGGCGTTGGTCACCGTCATGTGGGCGAACAACGAGGTCGGCACCGTCAACCGCATCGCAGGCATCGCGGAGGTCTGCGCGGAGTTCGACGTTCCGCTGCACACCGATGCGGTGCAGGCCGTTGGCGCGGTCGATGTCGATTTCGCCGCGAGCGGGGCCAGCGCGCTCACCCTGACCGGTCACAAGCTCGGCGGCCCATACGGTGTCGGCGCGTTGCTGCTGGCGCGCGACGTCGAGTGCACGCCGCTGCTGCACGGCGGCGGCCAGGAGCGCGACGTGCGGTCCGGCACTCTCGACGTCCCCGGCGTGCACGCCTTCGCGGCGGCGGTGCGGGAGGCCACCACCGACATCCCTGGGCGCGTCGCCGACCTGAGCGCGCTGCGAGACGCACTCGTGGGTGGCGTGCTGGAGCAGGTGGACGATGCCGTGCTGAACGGCGCGCCGCTCGACAGCGATCAGCGGCTCGCGGGCAACGCGCACTTCAGTTTCCCCGGCTGCGAGGGCGACAGCCTGCTGATGCTGCTCGACGCCAAGGGCATCGAGTGCTCCACCGGCTCGGCATGCACGGCCGGGGTGGCACAGCCGAGTCACGTGTTGCTCGCGATGGGCGTCGACGAGCAGTCGGCGCGCGGGTCGTTGCGGTTCTCGCTCGGCCATACTTCGACCAAGGAAGACGTCGACGCGCTGCTCGCGGAAATCGGCGGGGTCGTCGCACGGGCACGCAAGGCGGGTCTTACCGGTAAGCAGAGCGACGCCGAGGGGGTGCGCACATGAGCAAGATGACGGTGCTCGCCGCGATGAGTGGCGGCGTTGACTCCGCCGTCGCGGCGGCGCGCGCGGTTGACGCGGGGCACGAGGTCGTCGGCGTGCACCTGGCGCTGTCGGCCAAGCCGGGTACGCTGCGCACCGGCGCGCGCGGCTGCTGCACCATCGAGGACTCCCGCGATGCCCGCCGGGTAGCCGACCTGCTCGGCATCCCGTTCTACGTGTGGGACTTCGCCGAGCGGTTCCGCGAGGACGTCATCGAGACGTTCGTCGGGGAGTACGCCGCTGGCCGGACGCCGAACCCGTGCGTGACCTGTAACGAGAAGATCAAGTTCGAGGCGCTGCTCGAGAAGGCGATGGCGCTCGGCTTCGACGCGGTCGCCACCGGCCACTACGCGCGGCTCGCGATGGTCGACGGCGTGCCCGAACTGCGGCGCAGCGCCGACGCGGGCAAGGATCAGTCCTATGTGCTCGCCTCACTGACCCCGGAGCAGCTGCGGCACGCGATGTTCCCGCTGGGCGACTCGGAGAAGTCCGACGTGCGCGCGGAGGCCGAGCGGCGTGGGCTGATGGTCGCGAGCAAGCCGGACAGCCACGACATCTGCTTCATTCCGGACGGCGATACGAAGGGGTTCTTGGAGTCGCGGCTCGGCTCGCGGCCGGGCCAGCTCGTCGATGACGAGACCGGTGCGGTGCTCGGTGAGCACACCGGGGTGCATGGCTTCACCGTCGGGCAGCGCAAGGGGCTCGGCATCGAGGCGCCCGCGCCCGATGGCAGGCCGCGCTACGTGCTCAGCCTCGAGCCGGTGTCCGGCACCGTGACCGTCGGCTCGGGCGACAAGCTCGGCGTCACCAGGATCGACGCAGATCGTCCGGTGTGGCCGAGCGAACGTTCGCTCGACGGCCCGACCGAGTGCGTGGTGCAGGTCCGTGCGCACGGCGGCACCGCGCCCGCCGTCGCGGAATGCGTTGGCGACGGCGTGCGGGTTGAGCTGCGAGAGCCGCTGAAGGGTGTCGCGCCGGGGCAGACGATCGTGCTCTACCGGGAGGATGCCGGCGGCGACCTGGTGCTTGGCGCGGCGAAGATCGCCTCGACCGCGGCGTGAGCGGTGTCGCGAAGGGCTTCTTCGCGACACCTGACGTCCCAAAGAAGCCCTTCGCGACACCCAGCGCGCCCTCCGCGCCACCATCGGCGGTCCGCGAGACACTAGAGGCATGCGTGAGTTTCCCTGGCCGGTGGCAGCGGCGACCGGTATCGGCTCGATGCCCGGCACCGACTGCGCGGACTCCGTCGCGACCGTGTTCGGCGAGCTGCCCGAGTTCCCGTACCAGCCCGAACTGCCGGACCGCGGATTCGGCGCGGACATGCTTGGCAGAAGCGCCGCACTGCTTGTGGACCTCGCGGTGGAGTCGATGCCGACTGGGTACCGGGTGACGTCTCGTTCTGGTCGCGAGCACCGACGCGCCCAGGACCTGCGGCGTTGGGATCTCGACGCGATCGAGCAGGCGGCGCACACGGCGGGCAATCCGAGTGTGATCAAGACGCAGGTGGCGGGGCCGTGGTCGCTCGCGGCAGGGATTGAGCTGCCACGCGGTCACCGGGTGCTGACCGATCACGGCGCGGTGCGCGAGTTCACCCAGTCGTTGATCGAGGGCGTCACGGCACATGTCAAGGAGCTGGCCGCGCGCACCGGCGCGACCATCGTGGTGCAACTCGACGAACCGACCTTGCCCGACGTCCTCGCGGGCACCCTGCCGACCGCGTCTGGATACGGCACGGTGCGCTCGGTTCCGGGGCCGGAAGCACGGGCGCTGCTGGCGTCCATGATCGATGGCTGCGCTGACGCAACCGGCGCGCCTGTGATCGTGCACTGCTGCGCCCGCCGTCCGCCGATCGGACTGATGCACCACGCGGGGGCGGGTGCCATCGCGATCGACGCGACCCTGCTCGACGGCGCGCCGGCGACCACATTGGACGCCATCGGCGAGGCGTGGGACGGCGGCGTGGCCTTCCTGCTTGGGCTGGTGCCCGCCCTCGAACCGGCAGAACGGCTCGACCTGCGCGGCGTGGCCGAGCCCGCGCTCCAGCTCGTCGACCGCATCGGCTTCAGTCGTACGATCCTGCGAGACCAAGCCGTCCCGACACCGACCTGCGGCCTCGCGGGCGCCAGCAACGCCTGGGTCCGTCGCGCGCTCGCACTCACTCGCGACCTCGGGCACGCTTTCGCGGAACCCCCGGAGTCCTGGTAGCCGCCTGCGTGCGTCGTGTCCCGCGTTCGGGACGCCGTGTTCTGCGCTCAGGACGCCGTGTTCCTCGCTGCCGATGTGACTTCGCCCGTTCCGCCCCCAGCTGACATCGGCGGCGCGTACGGTGGGCGGTCATGGGATGGTTCCGACGGTTCCGGCGGCAGCCCGAGATCATCGATGAGCGCCCGGGGGAGCCGGAGCAGGTCGCGCGAGAGTTCTGGCAGCGATGGCACGAACTGCTGCCCGATATCAGCGCCGCGCTCGGGGACCGCGAGCCGCAGCGGTTCGAGCACGACCTGACCGAAGCCGTCGCCGCGATGCACCCGGACCTGCAGTTCTCCGTCGACCGGGGGCAGCGCGCGATCTACTCCCTCGTCGTCACCGGTCAGGAGGACCCTGCGCTGCGGCCCTACACCGATGCCTGGCTGGCTGCCGCACCGCATGAGGACGCCATCTGGGAGTACCACGATTCGGTGCCTCCTGTGCCCGATCCGAGTGAGGTCACCGTCAACCTTGGCGCGCACCAGATCGCGCTCGCCGACGTCCGGATCGTCGCCCAGGTCGACGAGGCGAGCGGTGCCGTTGACGTCGCTGTGCACCACCCAGAGCTGGCCGAACTGGAGCCACGCGCGCGGGAGGCACTGACCTTCCTGCCGCTGGACGCGACGCTGGGGGAGCGGCTGGCCGCCCGCTGGCTTGGCAGGGTCGAGACGGCGGACAACGCGCCGGAGAACGCCATCACTCTTCTCGATCTGCGTGAGCTGGTCCACAGCCTTGATGCGGGCACCGCAGGCGAGGGCGAGGCTGTCGGTGGTGCTGGCTAACCTGGTGACGTGAGCGAGGAAGCAGCGGCCGTAACGGCCGATGGGGTCGAGAACGTCCCCGCCGACGTGCGGGAACGGCATGCCGAGCTGGCTGAGGAGATCCAGGTCCACCAGTTCCGGTACTACGTGGCGACACCAACCATCTCCGATGCCGAGTTCGACTCGATGATGGCCGAGCTCGAGCGGATCGAGCAGAAGTATCCGGCGCTGGTGACGCCGGAGTCGCCGACACAGCAGGTCGGCGGCACGTACTCCACCGAGTTCGAGACGTACGACCACCTCGAACGCATGCTCAGCCTGGACAACACCTTCGACTCGGACGAGCTGAGCGCGTGGCTCGATCGGGTAGAGCGTGAGGCGGGCGCTGACGCGCACTATCTGTGCGAGCTCAAGATCGACGGCCTCGCGATCAACCTGCTGTACGAGAATGGTCGCCTCACCAGGGCTCTGACCAGGGGTGACGGCCGCACTGGCGAGGACGTCACGTTTAACGTGCGCACCATGGACGACGTCCCGCTGCGGCTCGCCGAGAGCGACAAGTTCCCCATCCCGGACGTCCTTGAGGTGCGCGGTGAGGTCTTCTTCCGGGTGGACGACTTCGTCGAGCTGAACGCGAAATTGGTCGAGGCGGGCAAACCGCCGTTCGCGAACCCGCGTAACACCGCGGCTGGATCGCTGCGGCAGAAGGATCCGAGGATCACCGCGAGCAGGCCGTTGCGCTTGATCTGCCACGGTATCGGCAGGCGGGACGGCTTCGAGCCACAACGGCAGTCGGAGGCCTACGAGGCACTGGCGGCGTGGGGCCTGCCGGTCTCGCCGCACACCACGGTCCTCGCCACCCGCGATGAGCTGTTCGACCACATCAGCTACTGGGGTGGCCGCCGCCAAGACGCGCAGCACGAGATCGACGGCATCGTGATCAAGATCGACGAGGTGCCGTTGCAGCGCAGGCTCGGCACGACGTCGCGTGCGCCGCGCTGGGCGATCGCGTACAAGTACGCACCAGAAGAGGCGATGACGACGCTGCTCGACATCAGGGTGAACGTCGGTAGGACCGGCCGGGTCACCCCGTACGCGGTGATGGAGCCGGTCAAGGTCGCCGGGTCGACGGTGGCGATGGCCACGCTGCACAACGCCAACGAGGTCAAGCGCAAGGGCGTGTTGATCGGCGACCGCGTGGTGATTCGCAAGGCGGGTGACGTCATCCCCGAGGTGCTGGGGCCGGTCGTGGATGTCCGCACCGGTGACGAACACGAGTTCGTCATGCCCACCGAGTGCCCGGAGTGTGGCACCACCCTACGGTATGAGAAGGAAGGCGACGCCGACATCCGGTGTCCGAACACCCAGTACTGCCCCGCACAGCGGCGGGAGCGACTGTTCCACATCGGCAGCCGGGGCGCGTTCGACATCGAAGGGCTCGGGTACGAGGCGGCGTCAGCGCTGGTCAACTCCGAGGCGATCGGTGACGAGGGCGACCTGTTCGACCTCGACGCAGAGACGCTGAAGGCGGTCGATCTGTTCCGCACCAAGTCGGGCGAGCTATCTGCCAACGGTGAGCGATTGCTGGCCAACTTGCAGGATGCCAAGGAACGTCCACTGTGGAAGGTCCTTGTCGGTTTGTCGATACGCCATGTGGGGCCGACGGCGGCGCAGGCGTTGGCTCGAGAGTTCGGCTCCATTCCGGAGATCGAGAACGCCGATGAGGAAGCATTGGCTGATGTGGACGGTGTCGGTCCCAGGATCGCGAGTGCGGTGAAGGAATGGTTCGCCGTCGACTGGCACCGCGAGGTCGTGCGCAAGTGGGCCGAGTCCGGGGTGCGGATGGCCGATGAACGGGACGAGTCCATCCCTCGCCACCTGGAAGGTCTGTCCATTGTGGTCACCGGATCACTGCCGAGCCTCTCCCGCGACGAGGCCAAGGAAGCCATCATGTCCAGGGGAGGCAAGGCCGCGGGGTCGGTGTCGAAGAAGACCGCGTTCGTCGTCGTCGGTGACGCGCCGGGCTCCAAGTACGAGAAGGCCTTGTCGCTCAAGGTGCCGGTGCTGGACGAGGACGGCTTCCGCGTGCTGCTCGACCAGGGCCCGGACGCAGCACGCAAGGTCGCGGAGGTCACCGAGGATGAGTGAGGACTGCTCGCAGGTCCGAGCCATGGACCCTGAGGACTGCTCGCAGGTCCGGACCATGGCGCCCGAGATCACCATCCGCCCCGCGCGCTACGACGAGGTGGACGCCACCGCCGAGATCGCCGTCTCTGCTTATCGCGCTGAGGGGCTGCTGGACGACGACAGCCACTACGAGGCGGTGCTGCGAGACGCGACGACGCGCTACGAGCAGGCCGAACTGCTCGTCGCTGTGGACGGCGACGACACCATGCTCGGCACGGTCACTGTCGCACCGAGCGGGACGCCGCTGTCGCAAATCGCGGGTGACGGCGAACTGGAGTTCCGCATGCTGTCGACGTCGGTCGCCGCGCGCGGCAGGGGCGTCGGCGAGCTGTTGGTTCACGCCGTCATCGACCGGGCGCGCGAGTTCGGTTGCCACAGGGTGGTGCTCTGCGTGGTGGACGAGAACGCCAAAGCCATTCGGCTTTACGACAGGCTTGGCTTCGTCCGCTTGCCCGAGCGCGACTGGAAACCGGTGCCGGACGTTCGACTGATCGCGTTTGGTCTCGACGTCGACGGCTGATGCGTCGGCCGACGTCATCATGCATACGAACGACGCCCCTGCCGCCGGGTGCGCGGCAGGGGCGTCGTCATGTGCGCGGGGAGCGCGTCCAGCCGGGGTGGCTGGGTCAGGGGTCCAGCCGGGTCAGCTGGGTTCGGGCAGTGCCGCACCGCCGATCTCGCGATGCAGCCGCAGGTACTCCAGGTGTCGTTCGTACTGGTCAAGGATGTCGCCGATGAGCTGATCCTTGCTGTAGTCCATGACGTCGTAGCCCTGGCCACTGTCGCCGAGGTAGACCTCGAACCGGAAGTAGGTGTCGTCGGTGACCGAGCGCATCGCGAACGATGGCGTCGGGACCTCCCTCGGCCACACGCGGTAGACGAACGTCTCCTCGGGCTCCATCGGCACGGTCAGGCTGAGGTGCTCGATGCGGCTGTCGTCGAGGCCCTCGGTCACCGTCGCCTCGGCACCCTGGGCGCGCAGTTCCTCTGCGACGTCCTCGAACGCCGGGCGGGCGGCGTCGTTGACGAACCGCTGTGCCGCGCGCTTGCCCGGGTAGTTCATCACCCGAGCCAGCCGCTGCCGCCAGCTGCGGTGTACGCCGCGCGGCTCGATCGTGGTCCGCTCCGACAGTGTGGCGGGCAGGCTGGACAGCATCGCGTCCTCGCGGATGCTCTCCTTGCGCAGCGCCTTGTAGAGACCCCACATCACCAGGAACATCACGAACGAGAACGGCAGCCCCATGATGATGGTGGCGTTCGTCAGCGCGCTGACGCCACCGACAAGCAGCATCGCCAGTGTCAGCAAACCAGTCGCCGATGCCCAGAAGATCCGCAGCCACGGCGCGGCGTCGGTCGTCGGGGTGCGCAGGTGCGAGCTGAGGTTCGCCATCACCAGCGCGCCGGAGTCGGCCGACGTCACGTACAGCAACAGCCCGACGAGGACGACGAGTCCGGCGCTGAAGCTCACACCAGGGTACTGGCTGAGCAGCGCGAAGAAGCCCTCCTCAGGGGCGGATACCGCGGTCTCGCCGAACTCGGCGTTACCGTCGCGGACCAGCCGCAGCGCCGCGTTGCCGAACACCGACAGGAACGCCAGCGTGAACAGGAACGGCACGATCAGCGTCGCGGACACGAACTGCCGGATGGTGCGGCCGCGCGAGATCCTGGCAAGGAACAGCCCGACGAACGGTGCCCATGCGATCCACCATGCCCAGAAGAACAGCGTCCAGGCGTTGAGCCACTCGGTCGGCTGCTCGTAGGCGAAGGTGTTCAGCGTCATGCTTGGGAACCGGCTGAGGTAGTCGCCGATGTTCATGATCAGGCCGTTGAGCACCCGGATCGGGCTCTCGAAAATCGCCACGTAGACCATCAGCACGATGGCGAGCACGACGTTGAGCTCAGACACCCGCCGGATGCCCTTGTCGACACCGGCGACGGCGGACACCGTGGCCATCAGGACGGCGATGACGATCAGCCCGATCTGGGCGGCCACGCCCTGCGGCACGCCGAACATGAAGTTCAGGCCGTAGTTGAGCTGCACGACACCGATGCCGAGCGAGACGGCGATGCCGAAGATGGTGCCGAGCATGGCGGCGAGGTCGACGCCGTCACCGATGGGGCCGTGGATGCGCTTGCCGATCAGTGGGTACAGCGCCGATCGGATCGCCAGCGGCAGCCGGTGCCGGAACGCGAAGTAGCCGAGCACCATTCCCATGAGCGCGTACATCGCCCAGCCGGTGATGCCGTAGTGGAACAGCGTCCACACCACGCCCTGTCTGGCGGCCTCGATGGTCTCGGGGCTACCGGTCGGTGGGTCGAGGTAGTGGGTGACCGGTCCGGCCACCGAGAAGAACACCAGGTCGATGCCGATGCCGGCAGCGAAGAACATCGCGCCCCAGGCGAACAGGCTGTAGTCCGGTGTGGAGTGTTGTGGCCCGAGCTTGATCTTGCCGTATCGAGACGCGGCGATGAAGATGACGAACACCAGGAACAGCGTCGCCGCGAGGAAGTAGTACCAGCCGAACCAGGACGAGATCCACCCGACGCCCGTGCCGATGACGTCGGCGGCGCCGTCCGGCGTGATGATCGCCCAGATCGAGATCGCGAGGATCACGGCGGCCGAGCCGAAGAACACGACCGGCTTCAGCGCGCGATCTTTGGTGGCTGCCGCCTCCGGTTCCTTCGCCGCGGTATCCGTTGGTGGGTTAGTACTGCTACTCATGGCGTCACTTCTCCTGTTCGCGGTGGCGGTAGTAGTCCACAGTGGATGGAGGTAGTGGGGTATTGCCCTGAATCAGGTCGGCTGCCTTTTCGGCGAGCATCATCACCGGGGCGTAGATGTTGCCGTTGGTCAGGTACGGCATGGCCGATGCGTCGACGACGCGCAGTCCCTCGGTGCCGTGCACCCGCATCGAATCGGGATCGACGACGGACATCTCGTCGATGCCCATCTTCGCGGTGCAGGACGGGTGGTAGGCGGTCTCGGCGTCCTTGGCGACCCAATCCAGGATCTCGGCGTCGCTCTGCACGCCGGGGCCGGGCGAGATCTCCCCGCCGTTGAAGTCCGCGAATGCGGGCTGCGCCATGATCTCGCGGGCGACGCGGATCGCCTCGATCCACTCCTTGCGATCGTTCGGCGTCGAGAGGTAGTTGAACCGCAGCGCGGGCTTCTGCTTCGGGTTCGTCGACGTGATCTTCACGGTGCCGCGCACATCTGAATACATCGGTCCGATGTGGACCTGGTAGCCGTGCTCGGCGTCCACCGGCGTGCCGTCGTAGCGCACCGCGATCGGCAGGAAGTGGAACATCAGGTTGGGGTAGTCCACCTCGTCGTTACCGCGGACGAAGCCGCCCGCCTCGAAGTGGTTGGTCGCGGCGGGCCCGGTGCGGCCGAACAGCCACTGCAGCCCGATCTTCGGCCGGTTGTGCAGCTTGAGCGCGGGGTTGAACGAGACCGGCTGGGTGCACGCGTGCTGTACGTATGCCTCGAGGTGGTCCTGCAGGTTCTCGCCGACGCCGCGCAGCCCGCTGACGACGTCGATGCCGAACCGGCGCAGCTCGTCCGGGTTGCCGACACCGGACAGCTGCAGCAGCTGCGGCGTGTTGATCGCGCCGCCGGAGAGGATGACCTCGCCCGCTCGCACGGTACGGGTGACGCCAGCCCTGCGGTACTCGACGCCGACCGCGCGGTTGCCCTCGAACAGTACGCGGTTGACGTGCGCGAGGGTGCGTAGCGTGAGGTTCTTGCGCCGCTTGACCGGGTGGTAGTACGCCCGCGCCGATGACCAGCGACGGCCGTTGTTGATGTTGCGGTCGAAGCGGGCGAAGCCCTCCTGCTGGTAACCGTTGACGTCGGAGGTCACCGGGTGACCCGCCTGCTTGGCCGCCGACAGGAAGGCGCCGAACAGCGGGTTCTTCGCCTCACCACGCTCAAGCACCAGCGGGCCGTCGTCGCCACGCCAGTCGTCGCCGCCCTCGGTGCAGGTCTCCATACGTTTGAAGTACGGCAGGCAGTGGGCGTAGTCCCAGTTCTTCATGCCGGGATCGGAGGCCCAGCGCTCCAGGTCCATCGGGTTGCCCCGCTGGAAGATCATGCCGTTGATGGAGCTGGAGCCGCCGAGCACCTTGCCCCGGCCGTGATAGACCTGGCGGCCGCCCATGTAGGGCTCCGGCTCGGACTCGTAGCGCCAGTCGTAGAGCGGGTTGCCGATGATCATGGTCAGCGCGGCTGGCATGTGGATGAACGGGTCCCAGATCCAGTCCGGCCTGCCCGCCTCAAGCACCAGCACGCTGGTGTTCGGGTCTGCCGACAGCCGGTTGGCGAGCACACAGCCCGCCGAGCCGCCGCCGACGATGACGTAGTCGTAGTGCTCTGCAGTCCTCATGTCCGATGATTCGGACCTGCTAGCAGTCCTCATGCCGCATCTCCTTCGGGACCCGCGAACCAGCGCATCGGCGCCGGGCGGATGTTCTGGTAGATGTGCTTGGTCTCCCGGTACTCCTCGAGTCCGGATGGGCCGAGCTCGCGCCCGATACCGGACTTGCCGAAGCCGCCCCACTCCGCCTGCGGCAGGTAGGGGTGGAAGTCGTTGATCCAGACGGTGCCGTGCCGCAGCGCGCCAGCGACCCGCTGCGCGCGGGAGGCATCGGAAGTCCACACCGCCCCGGCCAGGCCGTACTCGGTGTCGTTGGCCAGCCGGATCGCCTCGTCCTCGGTGTCGAACCGCTCCACCGTGACGACGGGGCCGAACACCTCATCCTGCACGATCCGCATCTCCCGGTCGCAGTCGGCGAACACCGTTGGCCGCAGGAAGTAGCCGTCGGCCAGCTCCGGCTCGGTCGGCCGGTGGCCGCCGACGACCAGTCGTGCGCCCTCGGTCTTGGCTTCTTCGATGTGGCGCTCCACCTTGTCGCGGTGCTCGGCCGAGGACAGCGGACCGCACTCGGTGGCGGGGTCGAGGCCGTCGCCGAGCCGGATCGCGTCGGCGCGGCGCGCCAGTTCCGCCACGAACTCGTCGTGGATGTCGGATTCCACGATGAGCCGCGAGCCCGCCGAGCAGACCTGGCCGGAGTGTGCGAACGCCGCCATCAGCGCGTAGTCGACAGCGGTGTCGAAGTCGGCGTCGGCGAACACGACGTTGGGGTTCTTGCCGCCCAACTCGAGTGCGACGCGCTTCACGCCCTCAGCGGCCATCGCCATGATCTTCTTGCCGGTTTCCAGACCACCGGTGAAAGAGACGAGGTCGACGTCAGGGTGTGACACCATCGGCGCGCCGACGTTCGCGCCGCCGCCGAGCACCAGATTGACCACGCCCGCCGGTACGCCGGCCTCCTCAACGAGGCGCATCAGCTCGATCGTGGTCAGCGGCGTGACCTCGCTGGGCTTCATCACGACAGTGTTGCCCGCCGCCAGGGCTGGCGCGAGCTTCCACGACATCTGCAGCAGCGGGTAGTTCCACGGTGCGATCAGCGAGCAGACGCCGACCGGTTCGTGCACCACGCGGCTGATGACGCTCGCGTCGCCGGTGTCGACGACGCGGCCCGCCTCGTTGTCGGCGAGGTTGGCGTAGTAGCGGAACACCGAGGTGACGTCGTCGACGTCGACCCTGCCCTCAGCCATCGTCTTGCCGGTGTCGAGGCTTTCGGTGCGGGCCAGGTGTTCTTTGTCACGTTGCAGCAGCCGCGCGATCTCGCGCAGCAGCTCGCCGCGTTCCCGCGCGGTGGTGGCGCGCCAGGGGCTGTCGTCGAAGGCCCGGCGGGCGGCGGCTACGGCGGCGTCGACGTCTTTCTCGTCCGCCTCGCAGACGGTGGCCAGTTCGGCGGCGTTCGCCGGGTTGAGGACGACGCGCGCCGGGGCCGTTCCCGTCGTGTCGACCCAGCGGCCGTCGATGAACAGCTCGCGCATGGGGCTGGCTCCTCCAGTGGTTGCTGGCATCGGATGCGTACAACCGTACACAAGATGTGTACTGGCGTCCACAACTGGGGCAAGATACGGTGGTCATCGGAAGGTTTACGAGGGCTTTCAGGGACGTTCAGCGGCAGTGAGGGGACAACACAGAGTCATGACGACAAGCGAGGTGCCCGCCAAGCGCAGGCAGCGCGGCCCGACGGACCCCGACCGGCGAGGCCGCATCGCGCGGGCGGCCATCAAGGTGATTGGCGAGCAGGGGGTCGACGCGCTCACCCATCGGAGGGTGGCCGCCGCGGCCGAGGTGCCACTCGGCTCGACGACGTATCACTTCGCGACCCTGGACGACCTGATCGCGGCGGCACTTCAACATGCGGCCGACCGCAGCGTCGCGCAGCTCAGGGAGTGGGAGCGCGCCCTGCCACCGGACGCCGATCTCGCCGAGGCGCTCGCCGACTTCGTCGTCGACTCGGTCAGTGTCAATCGGGGGGACACCATGGCCGAGTACAACCTCTATGCGCTCGCGCTGCACCGCCCCCGGCTGCGTAAAGCCGCCGTCGACTGGGACCGCGCGCTCGCCGACGTCCTCAGCGAACGCACCGACCCGGTGACCGGTCGGATGCTTGGCGTGTTGCTGTGCGGACTGCTGATGCAGGCCGTGCTCAGCGACGAGCCGGAGGACAGGGCACAGCTCGTCACGCTGCTACGCAGGGCGCTCGACGGAGGCGCCGCAGCGGGGTAGCGGCCCCCGCAAGTCGGAACTCGCGGTCCCGTAACGCGGAACTCGCGGCTCAGCCGTCCAGGACGACGGAGACGATCCCCGCCAGGTGCGCCAACCTGGCCACCTCGGCGGCGCGGAACTGCGGGCCGCCCGGCCTGCCGACGAGCAGTGCCCGGTCCGGCTTGCCCAGCGGCGTCGCGGCCAGCTCAGTGCCCAGCTCACGCCAGGTCGACGGGATCCAGTCGTCCTCAGCGTCCAGGATCGTCGCCCGTTCGAGTGGTAACCAGGGGAGTTCGGTGATCGGCGCCTCCGGGGCGGCGCTGGATGCCGCGAGTCGCACCACCTCGTTGTCGCGGTGGCCGACGACCAGTGCCCACCCCGATCGGATGATCCTGGGCACCCCGTCGGCGAGCAGCGTGAGCCCTTCCTTCGGGCTGCCCGCGATCTCCTCGACCAGCTCCAGTTCACGGTGTGTGTCGAGCACACCGGCGTAGGGCCGGACAGCGTCGACGACGACGCCTTCCACGCTCTCCGCCGCTGTGATCAGGGCGTCCGGCAGGCTGCCTGCCGGGAGGTCCACGACGAGATCGTCGACGGCGACGCCGCCGGAGCGCTCAACGACGTCCACGCTGAGGATGTCCGCGTCGACGATGCCGAGCGCCGAAGCGACCGCGCCGAGCGATCCTGGGCTGTCCGGGAGCTGCACCCGGATCAGAAAAGACAACGTGAACCTCTTCCCTGGTGTGTGAGGACTGCTTGCAGGTCCGAACCATCGGACGGTGAGGACTGCTTGCAGGTCCGAGCCCTCGGGTACTGAGGACTGCTCGCAGGTCCGAACCATCGGATCCTGATTGCCGCAGCGAATTGTTCCAGACTGTCACGCGGGAACGGATCCGCCGTCTGACTTCCGCGCCGCACGCCATAGACTCGAGCATCTGGAAGTCCAACACGAACCGCACCATCCGGGGGTTACCCGCGTGCCCAACATATCTCGCGACGAGGTCGCGCACCTCGCCAAGCTGGCGAGGCTCGGCGTCACCGACGAAGAGCTCGACACCTTCGCCCCGCAGCTCGACGTGATTCTGGAATCCGTAGCCAAGGTCGGCGAGGTCGTCGGCACGGAACAGGACGTGCCACCGACGTCGCATGCGGTCGAGCTGACCAACGTCTTCCGTGAGGACGAGGTGCGGCAAGGACTAACCCAGGAGCAAGCGCTGTCCGGCGCACCAGCCGCCGAGGAAGGCCGCTTCCGCGTGCCGCGCATCCTGGGGGAGGAGCAGTGAACGTGATTAAGCAGACCGCCGCCGAACTCGCGGCGCGCATCCACTCCGGCGAGCTCAGCTCCGTCGACGTGACGCAGGCGCACCTGGACCGCATCACCAAGGTGGACGACCAGCTCAACGCCTTCCGGCACGTCGACGCCGAAGGTGCGCTGGCGGCCGCGGCCAAGGTCGACGCCGACATCGCTGCGGGTAATCCCCCCGCATCGCCGCTGGCAGGCGTGCCGCTCGGCCTCAAGGACGTCCTCACGACGAAGGGCGTGCCGACCACCTGCGGCTCGAAGACCCTCGAGGGCTGGCTGCCGCCGTACGACGCCACCGTCACCCGCAAGCTGCGGGAGGCCGGTGTCCCGATCCTCGGTAAGACGAACATGGACGAGTTCGCCATGGGCTCGTCCACCGAGAACTCCGCGTACGGTCCGACCCGCAACCCGTGGGACACCAGCCGCATCCCCGGCGGCTCCGGCGGCGGATCCTCGGCCGCGCTCGCGGCGTTCGAGGCGCCACTGGCGATCGGCACCGACACCGGTGGCTCCATCCGCCAGCCGGGCGCGGTCACCGGCACCGTCGGCGTGAAGCCCACCTACGGCGGAGTCTCTCGCTACGGTCTCGTGGCGTTCTCGTCGTCGCTGGACCAGGCGGGTCCGTGCGCGCGCACCGTGCTGGACGCGGCGCTGCTGCACGAGGTCATCGCGGGCCACGATCCGATGGACTCGACGTCGATCAACAGCCCGGTGCCGAACGTGGTTGAGGCGGCCAGGCAGGGCGCGAGCGGTGATCTCACCGGCGTGAAGGTCGGCGTGGTGACCGAGTTCAGCGGTGAGGGCTACCAGCAGGGCGTGCTGGACTCATTCCAGGCAGCGGTGGAGCAGCTACGCGCGCTGGGTGCCGAGGTCGTGGAGATCTCCTGCCCGAACTTCGCTTACGCGTTGCCTGCCTATTACCTGATCGCGCCGAGTGAGTGCTCCTCGAACCTCGCCCGGTTCGACGCGATGCGCTACGGCCTGCGCGTCGGTGACGACGGCGACCGCAGCGCCGAGGAAGTCATGTCGGCCTCCCGCGAGGCGGGCTTCGGTCCTGAGGTGAAGCGCCGGATCATGATCGGCACCTATGCGCTGTCGTCCGGCTACTACGACGCCTACTACGGCTCGGCGCAGCAGGTCCGCACGCTCATTACCCGCGACTTCGCCGCCGCGTACTCCCAGGTCGACGTGCTGGTCTCGCCCACGACGCCGACCACAGCGTTCCGCATCGGTGAGCGGGTGGACGACCCGATGGCGATGTACCTCGCCGACCTGTGCACCATCCCGGCCAACCTCGCCGGCAACGCCGCGATGAGCGTGCCGAGCGGGCTCGCCGCCGACGACGGACTGCCGGTCGGCCTGCAGATCATGGCGCCCGCGCTGGCCGACGACCGGATGTACCGGGTGGCCGCCGCCTACGAGACCGCTCGCGACGCCGCAGCCGGTGGCGCGTTGATCAACCAGATCCCGGAGCTGTAAGTGACTGCTATCGCAGAGACCCTAGATTTCGACGAGGTCCTCGAACACTTTGACCCCGTGCTCGGGCTCGAGGTGCATGTCGAGCTGAACACCAACACCAAGATGTTCTGCGGCTGCGCGAACGTCTTCGGCGGCGAGCCCAACACCCACGTGTGCCCGACGTGCCTTGGCCTGCCCGGCGCGCTGCCGGTGATGAACGGCAAAGGTGTGGAGTCGGCCATCCGCATGGGGCTGGCGTTGAACTGTGAGATCGCGCCGTGGTGCCGATTCGCGCGGAAGAACTACTTCTACCCCGACATGCCGAAGAATTTCCAGACGTCGCAGTACGACGAGCCGATCGCCTTCGACGGGCACCTTGACGTCGTGCTGGACGACGGCGAGGTCGTGCGAGTCGGCATTGAGCGCGCGCACATGGAGGAGGACACCGGCAAGTCGCTGCACGTCGGTGGCGCCACCGGCCGGATCCACGGTGCGGAGCACTCGCTGCTGGACTACAACCGCGCCGGCGTGCCGCTGATCGAGATCGTCACCAAGCCGATCGAGGGTATGGGTCACCGGGCTCCCGAGGTCGCGCGGGCGTACGTGACCGCGTTGCGTGAGTTGATGCTCGCGCTCGGCGTGTCCGACGTGCGCATGGACCAGGGCTCGATGCGCTGTGACGCCAACGTGTCGCTGATGCCGAAGGGCACGACGGAGTTCGGCACCCGCACCGAGACCAAGAACGTCAACTCGCTGCGCAGTGTGGAGCGCGCGGTGCGCTACGAGATGACCCGCCAGGCCGCGGTGCTGCGCGCTGGTGGCTCGATCACGCAGGAGACCCGGCACTTCCAGGAGGCGGACGGCACGACCTCGCCCGGCCGCCCCAAGGAGACCTCCGAGGACTACCGGTACTTCCCCGAGCCGGACTTGGTGCCGATCGCGCCGAGCCGCGAGTGGGTCGAGGAACTGCGTGGCACGCTGCCCGAGCTGCCGTGGGAACGCCGTAAGCGCGTCCAGCAGGAGTGGGGCCTGACCGACGAGGAGACCCGCGACCTGTTCAACACCGGCGCTGCCGATCTGGTGGCGATGACGGTGGACGCGGGCGCGCCCGTCGCGGAGGCCCGCAGCTGGTGGGTGCAGTATCTGACACAGCAGGCCAACACCCGCGAGACCGAGCTGCCCGAGCTGCCCATCACTCCAGCGCAGGTCGCGCGGGTGATCGCGCTGATCGGGGAGGGAACACTCACCCACAAGCTGGCGCGCGAGGTCGTACAGGGGGTGCTCGCGGGCGAGGGCGATCCAGACCAGGTCATCGCCGACCGGGGCCTCGAGGTCGTCTCGGACGACTCGGCGCTGCTGGCAGCCGTGGACGAGGCGCTCGCCACGCAGCCGGACGTCGTGGAGAAGATCCGCGGCGGCAAGGTCCAGGCCGCGGGCGCGATCGTCGGCGCGGTCATGAAGGCCACGAAGGGGCAGGCCGACGCCAAGCGCGTCCGAGAGCTCGTGCTGGAGCGCTGCCAGTAGGGCCGTGCCCTTCGCTCGTCTGCAGTGATCTTGATGCGTTGTGGCGATCCATATGGCCCACAACGCATCAAGATCCATACGTCGGGCGGTGGTCAGTCCTTGCCGCCGCCTCCGCCTTCCGGCTGGATCGGCAGCAGGACCACACGGTCGTCGCTGGACACCGGGCTGCCGCCGTCCTTGTTGACCGTGCCCGCGACGGCGATGCTCTCGGTGAGGACGCTCAGGCCGGACAGCCTGCCGTAGCCGTTCTCGCCGTCGAGCGCGACGGTCGGCTTGCCGGTCACCGACCCGCGCTGCCCGATCGGCAGGAACTGCAGGTTGCCCGCGATCGACGTCGCGATCGTGACGCCCTGACCCGCATCGACGCACCCGGCGACGCCCGGCTTGGTACGCCAGCTCCACACGGCGGTGCCCAGTTCGTCGCCTGGCGTGACTTCGTACAGCGCGTCGGCGTCATCCGCCCGGTCGGTGACCCAGGTGCGGGAGCCGTCCGCCGAGGTGCACACGCCGCCGGGGGAGTGCAGGCCACTGGCGATGACGCGGGAGTTGGCATTCGGGTTGCCGGGCGCCGGGTCGCCGGAGCCGTCGATGCGCAGCACCTTGCCCGCCAGCGACGCCGGGTCGCTCGCGGCCTGCGGGCGGCCCGCATCACCGGTGGCGACCAGCAGCGCGCCGCTGTTGTCCGGCGCGAGCACGCCCCGGTTTCCGCTGCGGCCCTTGGGGATTCCGGTCAGCACGGGGCTCGGCCGCTGACCCGGCCCGAACCGCACGACCCGGTTGTCCTTCGCCGTGGTGATGTAGGCGAAGACGAGCTGATCCTCGTTGTAGGTCGAGGACAGTGCGAGGCCGGTCAGCCCGCCGCCCCCGGCCGCTGAGACCTTCAGCTTCGCGATCACCTGCGGCTTCTCACCCTGCTCTACCCGCAGCACCCTGCCGGTGCGGCGTTCGCCCGCGATCGCCATCGGCGTCTTGGTGCCCGCGATCGCGGCGACGGCGGTGACGGTGTCGAGGCAGGTGGCGAGCACCGCGGGATCGTGGTCGGTGCAGCCATCCGGCGGTGGGATGTCGCGTTGCTGGGGGTCCGGCCCGGTCCGCGGTGGCCGGCGGCCCTCCGGCTGTGGGCCTTGTTCCGCGGTCAGCTCCGGTGGCGTGCGCCATGCCGTCTCGGACGCGGCGGTGTCGTCGAATTCCGCGCAGCCGCTGAGCATCAGCGCGAGTGATACGGCCAGCACCGTGTAGCCGCGACGCAGGGGCCGGTGTCGGATCCGCACAGGTACCGAGGGTACGGCGATGGCCGTGAATGTCCCGTGAGTGCTACTCCGGGTGCCCTGGTCGAGTTGGCCACCCAATTGGGGTAAGAACACGCGCCGAAGTGCCACGGTGAGTGTCCAATCGCACCCGTCATTGGCTAGTGTGACCGGCCATGAGCACACACGACGAGCTCTACGGTCAGGAACCCACCGAAACCCCCAGTTCGGGTGGCCGACGCCATCGCGACGAGCCAGCACATCTTCTCAACGACTACGACTCGGTCGAAGAGGAGCAGGAACCCGTCACCAGATGGCACGCCGGACTCGACGTCGGCTTGCTGATATTGCGAGTCGCGGTCGGCGGCACGGCATTGCTGCACGGGCTGTACCGGTTCGGCCTGTTCGGCGGGCCTGGTATGGACGGCGTTGCCGACGGGCTTGCCGCGAACGGCTTCACCAGTCAGACGACGTTGCTGGCATGGCTGCTCGGGATGACCGAGGTGGGCGCGGGCGGTCTGCTGGTGCTGGGTATGTTCAGCCCGCTCGCGGCGGCGGCGATCCTCGCGATCACGTCTACCGCGGTGTACCTGCACCGCGAGATCGGCTACTTCCCGCTCGTGCAGGTCGATGGCGCACAGCTGCCCGGCTACGCCTTCCCGCTGATGACCGGTGCCGCAGCGCTGGCGCTGCTGTTCACTGGCCCAGGCAGGATCGCGGTCGATGTCGCGACGACGTGGCGGCGTAAGCCGGTTCCGTTCGGCATCGTCGGTGTGTTGCTCGCCGCGGGCGCGGCGGTCGCGGTGCTGGTGCTGTTCCGCTGAGGGGCGCGCTGAGCGTGCGGCTCCGCTGAGTTGATCTACTTCCCCTGTGCTGCGACCACCAGAACCGGACAAGCCGGACGTGATGTGGTCGCACGGCAGGGGAAGTAGATCAACTCCGTGCCGCGAGCGTGTCCGTGCCCTACAGGCTCGGGTCCCGCACCGCGCCGGTGTCGGCGGAGGTCGCCAGCCGGGCGTAGGCCTGCAGCGCCTTGGTCACCGGGCGGTTCCGGTCCACCGGCTGCCACGGGTGTTCGGACGCCGCCATCTTCGCGCGGCGCTCGGCGAGGACGTCGTCGTCGACAAGCAACGACAGCAGCCGCTCGCGGACGTCGATGAGGATCTGGTCACCGTCCTCGACGAGCCCGATCGTGCCCGCGGCGGCGGCTTCCGGCGAGATGTGGCCGACGGAGATGCCCGACGAGCCACCGGAGAACCGGCCGTCTGTGATCAGCGCGCACTTCCTGCCCAGCCCTGAGCCTTTGAGGAACGCGGTTGGGTGCAGCATCTCCTGCATGCCAGGCCCGCCTGACGGGCCTTCGTAGCGCACCACGAGCACCTCGCCCGGCTGCAACTGCTTGCCGAGGATGACCGAGACCGCCTGCTCCTGGCTCTCCACGACCCGTGCCGGGCCCTGGAAGCGCCATAGCTCCTCGTCGATGCCCGCCGACTTGATCACGGCGCCGTTCTCGGCGAGGTTGCCGCGCAGCACGGCGAGCCCGCCGTCGGCGGTGTAGGCGTGCGCGACGTCGCGGATGCAACCGCCCTCTGCGTCGGTGTCCAGGCTGGACCAGCGGTTCTCCGTGGAGAACGCCTGCGTGGTGCGGACCCCGCCTGGAGCGGCGTGGAACAGCTCCACTGCCCGCTCACTCGGCTTCTCCGCCCGGATGTCCCACTCACCGAGCCACTGCTCCAGCGACGGTGCGTGCACCGCGCGCACCCCCGTGTTGAGCAGGCCACCCCGGTACAGCTCACCGAGGATCGCCGGGATTCCGCCAGCTCGGTGAACGTCCTCCATGTGGTAGTCGGAGTTCGGCGCGACTTTGCTCAAGCACGGCACGCGCTTGCCGATCTCGTCGATGTCGTCGATGGTGAAGTCGATCTCGCCCTCCTGGGCGGCGGCGAGGACGTGTAGCACGGTATTCGTCGAGCCGCCCATCGCCATGTCCAGCGCCATCGCGTTCTCGAACGCTGCCCGGTTCGCGATCGAGCGCGGCAGCACGGACTCGTCGCCGTCGCGGTAGTAGCGGGTCGCCAGGTCGACAACGGTGCGCCCGGCGTCGGAGAACAACTCCCGGCGCAGCGCGTGGGTGGCCAGTGTCGAGCCGTTGCCCGGCAGCGCGAGCCCGAGCGCTTCCGTCAGGCAGTTCATCGAGTTCGCGGTGAACATCCCGGAGCAGGAGCCGCACGTCGGGCACGCCGAACGCTCCACTTCGGACAACCCGTCGTCGTCGACGGCGCTGCTGGCGGACGCAGCGATCGCGGTGATGAGGTCGGTCGGTGCCTGTGCGACACCCTCCACGACGACCGCCTTGCCCGCCTCCATCGGCCCGCCGGAGACGAAGACCACCGGCACGTTGAGCCGCATCGCCGCGTTGAGCATGCCCGGGGTGATCTTGTCGCAGTTGGAGATGCACACCAGCGCATCGGCCTGGTGCGCATTGACCATGTACTCCACCGCGTCGGAGATGACTTCGCGCGACGGCAGCGAGTACAGCATCCCGGAGTGGCCCATGGCGATGCCGTCGTCGACGGCGATGGTGTGGAACTCGCGCGGCACCCCGCCCGCCTCGCGGACGCCTTCGGCCACGATGTCGCCGAGGTCGCGCAGGTGCACGTGGCCGGGCACGAACTGCGTGTAGGAGTTGGCGATGGCCACGATCGGCTTGCCGAAGTCGCTGTCGGTCATGCCGGTGGCACGCCACAGCGCGCGGGCGCCTGCCGCATTGCGGCCGTGGGTGGTGGTGCGGGAGCGCAGTTCGGGCATCGTTACTCCTGGGAAGGTGCCTGCTGATCCTGCTCTGACGGCTCTTCCGGCGTTGCCTCGTGCGTCGTCGGGTCAGTGACGCGTCCGCCACTGACGTAGGCGAGCACGGGCAGGTGCCTGGTGCGCACCGTCGGCAGGCGCACCTCTGAGTCGTCGGTGAGCACGGCACGGACCTCGGCGCGCGAGGTGATCGTCAGTCCCTTCAGCTCCGACCAGGCCAGTCGCCTGCTGCTGAAGATGGTCCGCGCGGTGAGCCCGTCGGCGTCGGCCACGGTTCGCGTGCGCACGACCCAGACGATGTAGGAGATCGGAAGCAGGTAGACCGGGGTAAGCCAGAGGGCCGACCATGCCAGCGGCGTGGCGCAGAGCATGACGAAGAACGCGGCGAAGATCGTGACGCCCGGCATCCGGAAGATGGCGCGCTTGGGCGCCGCTGCGGCCGCTTCTGACTCACTGTTCGGGGTACTGCTCACTCGTAGATGGTGCCGTGACGGGCGAAATCGTCGTCACGCGGGGTCCCGCCACGTGGCGGTGCTCTCAGTATCCGGGAACTCGATCCCGCAGAGTTGACACTCGCACGCGCGGAACAGTAGCGTTTGCGGCGTGGAACAGCTGACGAGCCTCGTACTTCTTTCGCGCGTCGACGCGTGAAAGAAGCCGCTGGCTGCGTCGACGCGCGACCCTCGTGCGACCTTTCGGTCGGCGGGGGTTTTTTCGTTGGACGCTGTTTCACGACTCGGACGATCTACGACTGACTATCGCCAGCCCGCTGACGGTAGTCACGCGGGATGAAGGGAGACCGGGAACGGTGAATGGCCCAAGCGTCCGAACCCGGCACCATAGGCGATAATCAAACTCGATAACCACGACCAACGAGGCAGATCCGATGACAAGCGCCACCTCGCGGCCGAGTTCGCGCGCAGGGCAGGAGCCCGCAGCGCGCGAGGCGAAGCCAGGTACCCGACCCAAGCCAGCACCACCGGCCGGTGCTCCCGTACGGCTCACCGGCGCGCAGTCGCTGGTGCGCTCGCTAGAAGCGGTCGGTGTCGAGGTCGTGTTCGGCATTCCCGGCGGCACGATCCTGCCCGCGTACGACCCGCTGCTCGACTCGACCAAGGTGCGCCACGTGCTCGTCCGGCACGAGCAGGGTGCCGGTCACGCGGCGACGGGATATGCGCAGGCGACCGGCAAGGTCGGTGTCTGCATGGCGACGTCGGGGCCGGGCGCGACGAATCTTGTCACTCCATTGGCTGACGCCAATATGGATTCCGTTCCGGTTGTGGCGATCACCGGGCAGCAGACCCGTGCGCTGATCGGTACTGACGCATTCCAGGAAGCCGATATTTGCGGCATCACCATGCCGATCACGAAGCACAATTTCTTGGTCACCGATCCGGCTGATATTCCGGCCGCGATCGCGGAGGCATTCCATTTGGCGAGCACCGGAAGGCCGGGTCCGGTTCTCGTCGACATCCCCAAGGACGTCCTGCAAGAGCAGACCGCGTACGTCTGGCCGCCTGAGATGCAGCTGCCCGGTTACCGGCCGACGCTGCGTCCACACGGCAAGCAGGTGCGGGAAGCGGCGCGGCTGATGATGTCCGCGCGTCGCCCTGTGCTCTATGTCGGTGGCGGTGTGGTCAAGGCGAAGGCAGCGGAGCAGCTCAAGACGCTGGCCGAGCTGACCGGCATTCCGGTGGTGACGACGCTGATGGCGCGCGGTGCGTTCCCTGACTCGCACGCCCAGCACCTCGGTATGCCCGGCATGCACGGTTCGGTTGCCGCGGTCGCCGCGATGCAGCGCTCGGATCTGCTTGTCGCGCTTGGCGCCCGGTTCGACGACCGGGTGACCGGCCAGTTGTCGTCGTTCGCGCCGGACGCGCAGGTCGTGCACGCCGATATCGACCCGGCGGAGATCTCCAAGAACCGTAAGGCTGACGTTCCGATCGTCGGTGACTGCGCGGAGATCATCAATGAGCTGATCGCCGCGGTGAAGGCCGAGATCGACCGCGACGGCGAGCGTAAGTACGACGCGTGGTGGACGCAGATCGAGTCGTGGCGGGACACCTACCCTGCTGGCTACGACTGGCCCACCGACGGCTCGCTGGCCCCGCAGTACGTGATCGAGCGGATCGGCTCGCTTGTCGGGCCGGATGCGCTTTACGCCGCTGGCGTCGGCCAGCACCAGATGTGGGCGGCCCAGTTCATCGGATATGAGAAACCAGGCACCTGGATCAACTCCGGTGGCCTCGGCACGATGGGCTTCGCGGTGCCCGCGGCCATGGGCGCGAAGTTCGCGTATCCCGACAAGCAGGTGTGGGCCATCGACGGGGACGGGTGTTTCCAGATGACCAACCAGGAGCTTGCCACCTGCGCGATCGAGGGTGCCCCGATCAAGGTCGCGGTCATCAACAACGGCAACCTGGGCATGGTGCGCCAGTGGCAGAACTTGTTCTACGCCGAGCGCTACTCCAGCACCGACCTCGGCACCCACGCCCACCGCATCCCCGACTTCGTGCTGCTCGCTGAGTCGATGGGCTGCGTCGGGCTGCGGTGTGACGCCAAGGACGAGGTCGACGACGTGATCAAGAAGGCGATGGACATCAACGACCGGCCGGTCGTCATCGACTTCATCGTCGGCAAGGACGCCCAGGTGTGGCCGATGGTCGCCGCGGGAACCGGCAACGACGAGATCATGGCCGCGCGAGGCATCCGCCCGCTGTTCGAGGACGACGAGGTCTGAGGCGATGCTGGCGGCGGATACTATTCGAGGGAGCATGACGTGAGTACTCATACCTTGAGCGTGCTGACCGAGAACAAGCCCGGTGTGCTCGCGCGCGTGGCCGGCCTGTTCTCGCGTCGTGGGTTCAACATCGAATCACTCGCGGTCGGCCCGACCGAGAACCCCGAAGTCTCGCGGATGACGATCGTCGTCGCCGTCGAGGACCTGCCGCTTGAGCAGGTGACCAAGCAGCTCAACAAGCTCGTCAACGTCATCAAGATCGTCGAGCTTGACCCGCAGACGTCGGTGCAGCGTGAGCTGCTGCTGGTGAAGGTGCGCGCCGATGCGACCGTGCGCAGTCAGGTACTGGAGACGGTGCAGTTGTTCCGCGCGAAGGTGGTCGACGTCTCGCCAGAGGCACTGACCGTCGAGGCGACCGGCACCGCAGACAAAATCAACGCGCTGCTGCGCATGCTCGAGCCCTACGGGGTCAGGGAGCTGGTGCAGTCGGGCATGGTCGCCGTCGGTCGGGGCGCGAAGTCCATCACGGCCACGTCGACCCGCTAGTCAGACCTGGCCGCGCTGGCCCACCTGGTGCCGCCGCGGCCGATGCTTGGAAGCAGGAAAGGAAGTAAGCAGCCCTCATGGCAGTGGAAATGTTCTACGACGACGACGCCGACCTCGGCATCATCCAGTCCCGCAAGGTGGCCGTCATCGGCTACGGCAGCCAGGGGCACGCGCACGCGCTGAGCCTGCGTGACTCCGGGGTCGACGTGCGCGTCGGCCTGCCGGAGACCTCGAAGTCCCGCGCCAAGGCTGAGGAAGAGGGCCTGCGCGTGGTCACGCCGTCGGAGGCGGCGGCGGAGGCCGACGTGATCATGATCCTCGCGCCGGACACCGCGCAGCGCAAGATCTACGCCGAGGACATCGCGCCGAACCTGAAGTCGGGTGACGCGCTGTTCTTTGGCCACGGTTTCAACATCCGCTACGGCCTGATCCAGCCGCCGTCGGACGTCGCGGTCGCGATGGTCGCGCCGAAGGGCCCCGGTCACCTCGTTCGCCGTCAGTTCGTGGACGGCAAGGGCGTGCCGTGCCTGATCGCCGTCGAGCAGGACCCGGACGGCAAGACCGAGGCGCTGGCGCTCTCCTACGCCGCCGGGATCGGTGGTGCTCGTGCGGGTGTCATCAAGACGACGTTCAAGGAAGAAACCGAGACCGACCTGTTCGGTGAGCAGGCGGTGCTCTGCGGTGGCATCAGCGCGCTGATCCAGAACGGCTTCGAGGTGCTGACCGAGGCGGGTTACGCCCCGGAGATCGCCTACTTCGAGGTGCTGCACGAGGTGAAGCTGATCGTCGACCTGATCTACGAAGGCGGCATCGCTGGCCAGCGCTACTCGGTGTCCGACACCGCGGAGTACGGCGACCTCACCCGTGGCCCCCGGGTCATCGGCTCGCAGGTCAAGGAGGACATGCGCAAGATCCTGGGCGAGATCCAGGATGGCACGTTCGCGAAGGAATGGGTCGCCGAGGACGAAGCGGGCCGCCCGAACTTCACCAAGCTCGCCGAGCAGGGCGCGAAGCACCCGATCGAGGAAGTCGGCACGAAGCTGCGTGGCCTGATGGCCTGGATGAAGTAATCCGATGACATAGCACGGAACGCGCGAAGGGCGGCACCGCCACGGTGGGGTGCCGCCCTTCGGCTGATGTTTGACGCTGTGAGCGCATATCGGCGTATCGTGGACGGTGTCTGGGGTTCCAACACGAAATCTAGGTGACTCCCATTACTTCCTCCACCCCTACAGTTACGCCTGCTCGTAAACCGAGCGACTTCGCCGAGCTGACCCGCAGCATCCGATCCGCCGGCCTGCTGAAACGCAGGTACGGCTACTACGCGGCCAGGATCGCCGTGAACCTGCTGATGCTGGCCGGGGCATGGGTCGCCTTCGCCTTCATCGGGAACTCCTGGTGGCAGCTGTTCATCGCGGCGTTCCTCGCGATCGTGTTCGCGCAGCTTGCCTTCATCGGCCACGATGCTGGCCACAAGCAGATCTTTCGCAGCAAGAAGCTCAACGACGTCGTCGGCTATATGCATGGCGGGCTGGTCGCGCTCAGCTACGGTTCCTGGCTCAAGCAGCACAATCAGCACCACGCGAACCCGAACCACGAGGGTTCTGATCCCGACATCGAGATTCCCGCACTCGCGTTCACCAACGGCCAGGCGGGCACCAAGCGCGGCATACTGCGGTGGATCGCGAAGTATCAGGCGGTGCTGTTCTTCCCGCTGCTGTTACTCGAAGGGCTGAACCTGCGCGTCGGTGGCGCGATCGCGATCCTACGTGGCCAGGTGCGGCTACGCGCCCTGGAAGGGGCGCTGATGGTGGCGCACATCGCCGTCTACACGACGGTGCTGTTCCTCGTTCTCTCTCCGGGGATCGCGGTGCTGTTCATCGTGGTGCACCAGGGGCTGTGGGGCCTGTACATGGGCTGCTCATTCGCGCCCAACCACAAGGGCATGCCTACGGTCCCCGAGGGACAGAAGCTGGACTTCCTGCACAAGCAGGTGCTGACGGCGCGCAACGTGCGCGGGAGCCGGGTTGTCGATTTCGCGCTCGGTGGGCTGAACTACCAGATCGAGCACCACCTGTTCCCGACCATGCCCCGGCCCAACCTGCGGCACGCTCAGCGAATCGTGCAGCGGTTCTGCGCCGAGCACGGCATTTCCTACAGTCAGTGTGGCTGGTTCCGCTCCTACGGCCACGTGCTGCGGTATTTGCACCAGATCGGGGCACCCCTGCGGGCACAGACGGTATAGCGCGGCGCTGGCTGACACGGTGATCCCGCGTCGCGCCTTGTCTCACCTACTGTGAGCTGGGCCGATGCGGGTTACCGTGACCGGCATGACAGACGATCCGGGGGGTGCGAAGAATGCGACTGGGGGTGCCGATGCCGACGATGCCGACGATGACAAGGCCGCGATCCGGGGCGAGATCGACCTCAGCGGGGCGCACTGGCAGCGTCCCGTCGCGGCCGGCGACAGCCCTGCCGATGTCGGCGAGCCGTTCGAGATCGCCTTCGTCCCGCATACCGACGGGCTGACCTATGTGGCGCTTCGGCAAGCTGACACCACGCTCATCTTTACTCCAAGTGAGTGGCGGGCGTTCATCGCTGGAGCCAAGGATGGCGAGTTCGACACGCCGTGGTGACGGCGGCTCGGCGGGGCCGCCGCGGGCGACGTCCTCGCTGGTCGGAGCCGGTTCCCAGTCAGTGGAACGCCGTGCGGCTCTGTCACCAGTGGTTGTGCCCCCTGATGCGGTGGTTTCGCACACACCGGCGCTCAAGGGTCGAACGGGGATGTTCTGCTGGCTAGACTCACCCCTGTTGCGCGTTACACCGTGGTAACGCGCCGCGAGAGGTTCCCAGCGCCCGCTGAGCGCGCTCTCGCCCTTTCCTGTGCACGCCACAACCGACCGGAGTCGTTTCGTGACCAGCGCTACTCGCCCTGTTGTCCTGCTTGCTGAGAAGCTCGCGCCGTCCGCTGTTGAGGTGTTCGGTGATGAGGTGGAGATCCGCCGTGTCGATGGCACCGACCGGCCCGCACTGTTGGAAGCGGTCGCGGACGCCGACGCGCTGCTGGTGCGGTCCGCGACGAAGGTGGACGCCGAAGTTCTCGCCGCGGCCAACAAGCTCAAGGTGGTCGCGCGCGCCGGTGTCGGCCTCGACAACGTCGAGGTACCCGCCGCGACCGAGCGCGGCGTCATGGTGGTGAACGCCCCGACGTCGAACATCGTCTCCGCTGCCGAGCACGCCGTCACGCTGCTGCTCTCGGTGCTGCGCCGGGTGCCTGCCGCGAACCAGAGCCTGCAGGGCGGGGAGTGGAAGCGCAGCTCCTACACCGGCGTCGAGCTGAACGGCAAGACCGTCGGTGTCGTCGGACTCGGCAAGATCGGCCAGCTGTTCGCACACCGTGTCGCGGCCTTCGACACCGAGTTGATCGCCTACGACCCGTACGTGTCGGCCGCGCGCGCCAAGCAGCTCGGCATCGAGCTCGTCTCGCTCGATGAGCTGCTGTCGCGCGCCGACATCATCTCGATCCACCTGCCCAAGACGCCGGAGACCAAGGGTCTGATCGACGCGGATGCGCTGGCTAAGACCAAGCAGGGCGTCATCGTCATCAACGCGGCGCGTGGTGGCCTCGTCGACGAGGAAGCCCTGGCCAAGGCGGTTGCCGACGGCCATGTCGGTGGCGCGGGCGTCGATGTGTTCGTCACCGAGCCGACCACCTCCAGCCCGCTGTTCGGGTTGCCCAACGTCGTTGTCACGCCGCACCTGGGCGCGTCGACCGCCGAGGCGCAGGACAGGGCGGGCACCGACGTCGCGAAGTCGGTGAAGCTGGCGCTGCGGGGCGACTTCGTGCCCGACGCGGTCAACGTCGCCAGCGGCGTCGTCAGCGATGAGCTGCGGCCGTACCTGCCGCTGACGCAGAAGCTCGGCACCGTGCTCTCGGCGTTCTCCACCAAGCCACCGACGTCGGTCGCCGTGCAGGTGTCCGGTGAGTTGGCCAGCGAGGACGTCAGCGTGCTTTCGCTCGCCGCGCTGCGCGGCGTGTTCGACGCCGTGGTCGAGGACCAGGTCACGTTCGTCAACGCGCAGCAGCTCGCCGACGACCTCGGCGTCAGCGTCGAGGTCTCGACGCAGCCGGAGAGCGTCATCTACCGCAGCGAGGTCACCGTGCGCGCCGTGCACGCCGACGGCACCGCGCTGTCGGTGTCCGGTGCCATCACCGGCCTCGACGAGGTGGAGAAGCTGGTCGAGGTCAACGGCCGCCACTTCGACATCCGCGCCGAGGGCCACATGCTGCTGCTGGAGTACCCGGATCGCCCTGGTGTCATGGGCCGTGTTGGCACGCTGCTCGGCGAGGCCGGCGTCAACATCGAAGCCGCCCAGATCAGTCAGACCACCGACGGCTCGGACGCCGTCATGCTGCTGCGCGTGGACCGCTCGGTCGACGCCGACGTGCTCGGCCCGATCGGCTCTACCGTTGGCGCCTCGACCGTGCGGGCCGTCACCTTCCCCTGACACCCATGTTGACCACCCCACCGTGTCCGTGATCACGGTGGCAGGATTACCGGATCGCAGTGCGCTGCCCCGTTTGAGTGATGCGCACTGCGATCTCGGTCTCTGCCAGGGGTGGCGAGGTTACGGATGGTGTGTTGGACCGGTAACCTGCCGTGGCTGGGGAAGCCGGACGACGTGCAGGCCTTAGTACATGGAGGTGTTGGATGCGGCTCGCGGTGATCCCGGGTGACGGGATCGGGCCCGAGGTTGTGACCGAGGCGTTGAAGGTGCTCGCCGAAGTCGCGCCATCGGCGTTTGACTTGGAGACCACCAATTACGACCTCGGTGCGGCACGCTGGCATTCCACCGGCGAGCTGCTTCCCGAGTCGGTGCTCGGTGAGCTCCGGCAGCACGACGCCATCCTGCTTGGCGCGGTCGGCGACCCCACGGTGCCGAGCGGCATCTTGGAGCGCGGTCTGCTGCTGCGGCTGCGTTTCGAACTGGACCACCATGTGAACCTGCGGCCAGCCCGGCTGTACCCCGGTGTGCGCGGCACCATCATGGACCCCGGCGAGATCGACATGGTCGTCGTCCGCGAGGGCACCGAGGGCCCGTACGTCGGCAACGGCGGCATCCTCCGCAAGGACACCGAGCACGAGATCGCCACCGAGGTCAGTCTCAACACGGCGTTCGGCGTGAAGCGGGTCGTCTCGGACGCCTTCGCGCGGGCGGCGCAGCGGCCCCGGCGGCATCTGACGTTGGTGCACAAGACCAATGTGCTCACCCACGCGGGGTCGTTGTGGTCGCGGATCGTGGAGGAGGTGTCGCTGGAGCACCCCGAGGTCACGGTCGACTATCAGCACGTCGATGCCGCGACCATCCACATGGTGACCGACCCGTCGCGGTTCGATGTGATCGTCACGGACAACTTGTTCGGCGACATCGTCACTGACCTGGCCGCGGCCATCACCGGCGGCATCGGGCTCGCCGCCTCCGGCAATCTCGACGTCACCAGGGCCAATCCGAGCATGTTCGAGCCGGTGCACGGCAGCGCTCCGGACATCGCGGGTCAGGGCATCGCGGACCCGACGGCCGCCGTGCTGTCGGTGTCCCTGCTGCTGGACCACCTCGGCTATAAGGAAGCGGCACGCAGGATCGAGGCCTCGGTGGCGTTCGACCTGGCGACGCGAGACCACTCCTCGCCGGGGACGACGAAGGCCATTGGCGACCGCTTGGCCGCACTGGTGTCCTCTCACGTCCGCGAAGGCGCCTAGCGCCAGTGCCAGGGACGCCGTGTCCTGCGCTCACGACGTTGTGTCCTGCAGTCGCGACGTTGTGTCCGACGTTCTGAACGCTGTGTCCTGCAGTCGCGACGTTGTGTCCGACGTTCTGAACGCTGTGTCCTGCAGTCGCGACGCTCGCCGCCGGTCGTGATATCGCACACAGCTGTCCGAGTGTCGGACACGGCGTCCGCACTGCAGGACACGGCGTCATGCAGGGGGAACACGGCGTTCTGAACAGGGGACACGGCAGCCCTGGGAGTGAAACACGCGGGTCTGGGTGTGGGACACGACGTCGATGTGGCATGATGTCGCACATGGCTTTCTACGGCCCCGTTGCCGCGATCATTATTCGCAAGCGCGCCGAGTAGGTGCTCGACACGAGCCCACCGGCGCGCTGACCTCTCGCATCTTGCGGGAGGTTTTTTTGTTGCTACCGACAAGCGGCCAGACGATCCAGGAGTGACCCGTGAACCGAACGGAACCCGCCGATACGCCCCTCGGTGACACTTTCCACGTCTACGACACCACCCTGCGCGACGGCGCGCAGCGCGAGGGGATTTCGTACTCGGTCACCGACAAACTGGCCGTAGCGCGGCTGCTCGACGAGCTCGGCGTCGGCTTCATCGAAGGCGGCTGGCCGGGCGCGTTGCCCAAGGACACCGAGTTCTTCGCCCGCGCCAGCTCGGGAGAGCTGGCGCTCAAGCACGCCGCGCTCGTCGCGTTCGGTGCCACCCGCAAGGCGGGCACAACGGCGTCCGAGGACGCCCAGGTCCGGGCGCTACTCGACTCGAACGCCCCGGTCATCACCCTGGTCGCCAAGTCCGACCGCCGCCACATCGAGCGCGCGCTAAAGGTTGACGTCGCCGAGGCGTGCGCGATGGTCCGCGACACGGTGTCGTTCCTGGTCAGCGAGGGTCGCAGGGTGTTCCTCGATGCCGAGCACTTCTTCGACGGCTACGCCTTCGACCCGGACACCGCGCTCCGGGTGCTGCGGGCTGGCGCCGACGGCGGCGCGGACGTCGCCGTGCTGTGCGACACCAACGGGGGGCAACTTCCGCTCGGCATCGCCGAGACGGTGCGCGAGGTGGCCGACAAGACGGGGCTGCGGCTCGGCATTCACTGCCAGGACGACACCTCGTGCGCGGTGGCCAACAGCGTCGCCGCGGTACAGGCCGGTGCCACGCACGTGCAGTGCACCGCCAACGGCTACGGCGAGCGGGCAGGCAACGCCGACCTGTTCGCCGTGATCGGGAACTTGGTGACCAAGCTCGACATGGACGTGCTGCCTACCGGCGGCGCTGCCGAGCTCACCCGCGTCTCCCATGCCCTTGCCGAAATCGCGAACATCGCACCCGACACCCACCAGGCTTATGTCGGGGCGTCGGCCTTCGCCCACAAGGCGGGGCTGCACGCGAGCGCGATCAAGGTGGATCCGTTGTTGTACAACCACATCGATCCACCCGTCGTCGGCAACGACATGCGGGTACTCGTCACCGAGATGGCTGGCAGGGCCAGCCTTGAGCTCAAGGGACGTGAGCTCGGGGTTGACCTCGCCAGCCAACCGACCGCACTGACCAACGTCGTCGAGAAGGTGAAGGCGCTTGAGGCGAAAGGGTGGTCGTTCGAGGCCGCCGACGCATCGCTGGAGCTGCTGCTCCGCCGGGCGATGGACGATGACGGTGACGGATCAGGTGACACGCTCGCCCCGGAGGCGCCGTTCGAGCTGGAGTCCTACCGGGTGGTGCTCGACCACCGTTCGAATGACGAGGTGATTTCCGAGGCCACGGTGAAGGTGCACGTCGCGGGGGAGCGGGTGATCGCGACGGCCGAGGGGAACGGCCCAGTGCACGCGCTGGACGCCGCGCTGCGCAAGGCGCTCACGCCGCGACTGGCATGGCTCGACAGTGTGGACCTCACCGACTACAAGGTGCGCATCCTGCCCGGCACCCACGGCACCGAGGCCGTCACCCGGGTGCTCATCGAAAGCTCCGACCGCGAGCGCGAGTGGACCACTGTCGGCGTGCACGAGAACATCGTCGAAGCGAGCTGGCTGGCGCTGTGTGACGCGCTGGTGCACAAATCCATGCGCGTCCGGCCCTGACGCCTGGTGGGTGTCGATGGCGACGCGGTGCCGGTCAGGGCCGGTGCGGGCGCCGGTTAGAGTTCGGGTATGCGTCTAGCTCGAATCGCTCATCCCGCCGGTGTCGCGTTCGCCTCGATCGAGGGCGACGAGGTGTTGGAGATCGCCGACCACCCGTTCGGGGACCCGAACTTCACCGGGAAGCGGTGGCCACTCGTCGACGTCCGGCTGCTCGCGCCGATCCTGCCCACGAAGATCATCGCGGTGGGTAAGAACTACGCCGCGCACGCGGCCGAGTTCGGCGGCGAGGTGCCCGAGACGCCGTTGATCTTCATGAAGCCGAACACCAGCGTCATCGGCCCCGATGTGGCGATCAAGCTGCCACCGAGTTCGGAGCGGGTGGACTTCGAGGGCGAGCTGGCGGTGGTGATCGGGCAGCCGGTCAAGAACGTCTCGGCCGCGCGGGCGAGTGCCGCGGTGCTGGGCTACACCATCGCCAACGACGTCACCGCCCGTGACCAGCAGAAGGCCGACGTGCAGTTCACCAGGGCGAAGGGCTACGACACGTTCTGTCCGCTGGGGCCGTGGATCGAGACCGCCGTCGACCCGGCTGATCTTGAGATCCGCACCGATGTGGACGGCGAGGTCAAGCAGCAGGCCCGGACCAGCGCGATCGTGCACAAGGTGAACCACCTGATCGAGTTCATCTCCGGGATCATGACGCTGCTTCCCGGCGACGTCATCCTCACCGGCACGCCGGAAGGCGTCGGCCCGCTGGCCGAAGGGCAGAAGGTGTCGGTCACCGTCGAGGGCATCGGCACGCTGACCAATCCGGTCCAGGCGGGCTGACTCCGTCATTCACCGCACGGCATCAGCGGCGCGCGAAGTCCGGCGCGTGCTCGGGCCGGATCCCGACGCCGATCAGGTATGCCGGAACGACGGACAGCCACGGCAGCCGCCGGAACAGCGTGACCATCGGCGCGGGTGGTCCCTCACGGCGGCCTTCGACCACCGGCTTGGCCACCAGCCGGTGCAGGACCCGCTGTAGCTGCTGAATGACGGCGGTCGGCAGCAACCGGCGGGCGCGCACCCGCGCCAGCGCCCGTGTATCGGCCTCTCCGCGCCGCAGCGGCTCCGCGAGCAGCGTCGCTGCGGCCACCGCGTCCTGCACCGCGAGGTTGATCCCAACCCCGCCGATCGGCGACATCGCATGCGCGGCGTCGCCGAGGCACAGCAGTCCGTCGAGGTGCCAGCGGCCCAACCGGTTCAGCCGTATGTCGAGGTGCTTCACGTCGTCCATCGATGTCATCGCGTCGACCCGGTCGGCAAGCGCGGGTAAGACCGCCGCCACCTCACTGCGGAACCGCTCGATCCCAGCCGCCCGCAGCGCCGCGTCCGCGTCCTTCTTGGCGATATAGGCGACCTGGTAGTAACCCTCGCGTGGGATGACGATGGCGAACCGGCGGTTCGCCATCCGTGGCGTGAGGGTGGACGTCACGTCGTCGGGGTCGCGCGGCAACCGGAACCACCACGCGTCGATCGGCACCGGGAACTCGCGTCGGCGCAGTCCCGCCTCGTTTCGCACGATCGAGTGGCGACCGTCGCACGCCACGGTCAGGTCGGCGCGGATCTCACCGGTGACGCCGTCCTCGGTGCGATACCGCACGCCACGGACTCGACCCGCCTCGCGCACCAATCCGGTCACCTCGGTGCGCATCCGTAGCGTGAATGTCGGCTCCGCCTCGGCCGCCTGCGCGAGTAGTGTCAGCAGGTCCCACTGCGGAGTGATCGCGATGTAGGGGTGCCGCACGCGCAGCCTGCGCAGGTCACCGATGACCACCTGATCGTCCTGGCCGACAGGGAACGCGATCTCGGTCAGGGCGCTCTGCGGCAACGCGGCGAACTTCTCGCCGAGACCTAGCTCGTCGAGTAGTCGCATGGTCGAGGGGTGCACGGTGTCGCCTCGGAAGTCCCGCAGGAAATCGGCGTGCTTCTCCAGCACCGTGACGTCGATCCCTGCTCGCGCCAGCAGCAGTCCGAGCATCATTCCCGCAGGTCCACCGCCCGCGATCACGCAGGACGTCCGCTCCGTCATGCCGTACCTCCCCATATTCAGCACATGTTGAATACTTCGAGACTGCCTTCACGGACTCCCCGCGTCAAGTGAGCCAGCGCCGCTATACGCTGAATGAGCTATGACTGACAACGCCGCCACTTTGACGTCCACCGACAGGCCCGTCCGCGCCCGCTTCTGCCCGTCGCCCACCGGAACCCCGCACGTTGGGCTGATCAGGACCGCGCTGTTCAACTGGGCCTTCGCTCGCCACCACAAGGGCACGCTGGTGTTCCGGATCGAGGACACCGACGCCGCGCGCGACTCCGAGGAGTCCTATACCGCGCTGCTCGACGCGCTGCGCTGGCTCGGCATCGACTGGGATGAGGGTCCAGAACTCGGCGGCGACTACGGCCCGTACCGGCAGAGCGAGCGTCGTGCGCTCTACGACGACGTCGTCAAGCGACTACTCGACGCTGGCGAACTGTACGAGGCGTTCTCCACGAGCGACGAGGTCAAGGCGCGCCGCCAGGCCGCTGGGCAGGATCCGCAGCTCGGTTACGACAACTACGACCGCGATCTCACCGAGGAGCAGAAGGCGGCGTTTCGTGCCGAGGGGCGTACGCCGGTGCTGCGGCTGCGGATGCCTGAGGGCGAGCTGGCTTGGCACGACCTGGTGCGCGGCGAGATCAGCTTTGACGCGGCCACCATCCCCGACCCGGTGCTCGTACGCGGCAACGGCGACCCGCTGTACCCGCTGACCAACCCGGTCGACGACGCGCTGATGGGCATCACCCACGTGCTGCGCGGCGAGGATCTGTTGCCATCGACCCCGCGTCAGCTCGCGCTCTACGCGGCGTTGCGGCGGGTCGGCGTCACCGACTTCACGCCGGAATTCGGCCACCTGCCCTACGTGATGGGGGAGGGCAACAAGAAGCTGTCCAAGCGCGATCCGCAGTCGAACCTCTTCCTGCATCGTGAGCGGGGGTTCATCCGCGAGGGGCTGCTGAACTATCTCGCGCTGCTTGGCTGGTCCATCGCGCCGGATCGGGACATCTTCACCGTGGACGAGCTGGTCGCCGCCTTCGAGATCGGCGACGTCAGCGCCAACCCGGCGCGGTTCGACGTCAAGAAGGCCGAGGCGATCAACGCCACGCACGTGCGCGCGCTCGACGTCGAGGACTTCACCGAGCGGGTGCTGCCATATCTCACCGAGGCCGGTGTGCTGCCGGAGCGGCCGAGCGAGGAGCAGCTCGCCACGCTGCGCGTCATCGCGCCGATGGTGCAGGAGCGGGTCACGGTGCTGTCCGAAGCCGCACCGCTGGTGCGCTTCCTGTTCGTCGACGAGGCGGAATTCGAGGTGGAGGAATCCGCCGCGGCGAAGGGCTTCAAGGGCGACCCCACCACGGTGCTGCGGGCGTCGGTGGACGCGCTGAATGCTCTCGAAGTGTGGGAAGCGGGCGCTATTGAACAAGCGCTCAAAACCGCGCTCGTTGATGAGCTCGGACTCAAACCCCGTAAGGCATTTGCTCCGGTGCGCGTTGCGGTAACCGGACGAACAGTGTCACCCCCTTTGTATGAGTCCATGGAATTGCTCGGCCGTGAGAAATCGGTTTCCCGGTTAACCAAGGCATTGAACAATTTCGAAGAGTGAATAGCTTGACCGTGTCAGTGTCGGTCTAGTTCACCTCGTTGGACGAGGCGAAAACGGCCTCCGAACGTCTAACCTCTTTAGGTGGAGTTCGCGCTTGCCCCGACCGAGCCGCGTAATGCGCAGTCCTATCCCACTGTTTGGGATCGATCTGATCTGCGCGTCGTGTGCTTCGACATCGATGACACCCTGATCGATTTCACGTCGGCGTCCAGGGACGCCCTGGCGACCATGATCGGCAGGGACGACATGTGGCCGTTATGGGAGTGCGTCACCGAGGCGCACGTGGCCATGGTCGTCACGGGCGAGCTTGACTACCCGACGATGCATCGCAAGCGCACCAAGGCGTTCCTGGCCGAGCTGGGTAGGCATGTGAGTGATCACGACGCCGCGCGATTCGAGCGCAGCCGCGCGGCCGAGATGCGCTCCGGGTTCCGGCTCTTCGACGATGTCCTGCCGTGCCTCGACTGGCTGCGCACGGCCGGGGTGAGCATCGCGGCGGTGACCAACGCCTCAGGTTCGCACCAGCGGGCCAAGCTCGACGCGCTCGGGCTGGGCCGGTTTATTGACCACGTCACGATCGCGGGCGAGGTCGGCGCGGCCAAACCCGATCCGATGATCTTCCACTCCGCGTGCGCCGCGCTGGACTGCGAACCATCCCAGGCGCTGCACATCGGTGACCGATTGCACACCGACGCGATCGGCGCCCAGTCCGCCGGTATGCGCGGTGTCTGGCTGAACCGAGACGGTCAGCAGGACACCGAAGGTGTGGCCGAGGAGTCTGGTGTGCTGCGGCTCGCCAGCCTCGCCGACATCCCCGAGCTGGTGGTGTGCGAGTTTGCGCAGCTCGGAGCGCCACCGCCACGCTAGGGGGCCCGGTGTTCGCGGCGTGAATGCCGTGGTCTAGTATTTATTTCCGGCAGGCAGGGACCTGCCCTTGGGGTATGGTGTAATCGGCAGCACGACTGATTCTGGTTCAGTTAGTCTAGGTTCGAGTCCTGGTACCCCAGCTGCGAGAGGTTCGCAAGGATCTGGTAAGTTACTCTAGGTCGAAACAGAGCAAGCCCCCGTCGTCTAGCGGCCTAGGACGCCGGCCTCTCACGCCGGTAGCGTGGGTTCGAATCCCATCGGGGGTACAGAAAGAAAGGACGCGCCTTCGGGTGCGTCCTTTCTTTTTTTTGTGCCAATTTCGCTCAGTACTGCTCTCGCAGTATCGCGCGTTGGTGGTGTCGCGGCTCGGTGAGTCGGCGGCGCAGGGCACAGCACACCCGCGCGTGAGGTGCAGCGTCAGTCGAAGAGTTCGTCGATGGTGGTGATGGTTACGGCGCGGCGGACCCACGCTTCGAGTTGGCCCGCGTCGGTGCAAGACATGATGCGTTCGCGCGCGGCCGTGGGCACGGCGATGTCACGTGCGGCCAGCACGGCAAGCAGGGCTTTCATTTCGCCTTTGGCCTCGCCTCGGGCTTCCCCGCTGGCTTCGCCTTGGCTGAAGTAGTGGCGTGCGAAGTCGCTTTGGTACTCGTAGGTTCCGGTCCGCATCAGTTCCTCCAGGTGCGCTCGTGCCGCTGTTGGCAGTGCCGCGAGCACGACATCAGCATACAGGTCGGCGTGATCATCATCGACGGCTTGCAAGCCCGCGAGCAGGGCGTTCAGGATTTTGTCGCGCTCAGGATGGCTGCCGTGTGCCATGGCGGAGAGCACGGCGAGTTCGGGGCTGTCGCTGGCCGAGGCCGGGTCGGTCACCACGGGTACCCGATCGGGTCCGATAGTGAGCGGCCGCATCACCATGCCAGGGTGTCCCAGCGAGATTGGCGTCGCGCACCAGTCGGCGAGGCCGTCGTTGGGGCACAGCACGAGCAGCGCGGTGCGGCAGCGCAGCCGGGCGCGTAACGTCGTCAGATACACGGGCCAGCTCCAGCGTTTGTCGCCGTCGTGGCCGAGTTGGATCTCGACGATGATGGCGAACACGGGCCCTGTGTCGTCGGTCAGCACGACGACGGTGTCCGCCCGGTACTCGGTCGGCGTGAGATCGGTCAGCTCGCACGATTCCAACCTCGCGTGTCGATATGACGGCACCGCGACGCCCAGCGACGTCGCCAGGAGTTCCGCCGCCAGCGCGGGGCGATGGTGGAACAGTTCGATGAGCGCTTCGTGGAGTTGAGACGGCACCACGCGAAGCTAGCGCGAGCCACCGACAAGTCTGGCTGTCGTTGATCACCGCACCGGCCTGACTGCCACCGACAGGAGTGTCCCCCGGTCGACACTGATGCACGAACACGTCTTCGTGCTCACGCCCGACATCATGCAGAACTACGGCGACCAGTGGTGGGACGAGCAGGAGCGGGTCTCGGACGCCATCGACAAGCTGCGGGCGCTCAAACAAGCCGGGGTGGACACCATTGTGGACCCGACAGTGGTGGGACTCGGCCGCTACATTCCGCGCATCCAGGAGGTCAATCGCGAAGCCGACATCAACATCGTCGCGGCGGCCGGGCTGTATACCTTCGATGAGATCCCGCACTTCTTCCACTATCGGGGCCCCGGCACGCTACTCGGCGGCCCGGAGCCGATGACCGAGATGTTCGTACGCGACATCCAGCACGGCATCGGGCACACCGGGGTACGCGCGGGGCTGTTGAATTGCGTGGTTGAGCAGCGGGGCATGACGCCGGACCAGACCAGGGTGCAGGCGGCGATCTGCGAGGCGCACCAGGAGACCGGTGTCCCGATCACCGTGCACACCAACGCCGCACACCAGACGGGCAGGCTGGCTCTCGACTTCTACCGCGAGCACGGCGTCGACTGACCAAGGTGGTGGTCGGACACGCCGGGGACTCCGCGGAAGCGACGATCTGTGACGGATTGTGATGGTCAGATCCCGCATAAAGGGGGATAATTCAGAATCGGGGGACCATCTCGCATGGAGGTGATGGGATGTCAACGGAGAACATGGGCACAGGTTCGACCAAGTTGGCCGAGCATCCCGACATCGTGGCGATGGGCGCTCGCTATGAGCGCGCCGCGGAGACCCCGACCGCACAGGCGTCGGACGCGCTGACCGTCCTCGCAGGCCTGTTCGTGGCGCTGTCCCCGTGGATCGTCGGGTTCACGGAATCTGCTGTGGCGATCAGTAACCTCGTCATCGGCCTCGCGATCGCGGGGCTCGGCGCGGGGTACGCGTTCGCATACGAGCGCACCCACCGGCTGACGTGGGTGTGCCCGCTGCTGGGTGTGTGGGTGATCATCGCGCACTGGGTGATGGCCGGTGTTGCCACCACCACCGGAATGCTGCTGAGCAACATCATCGGCGGCGCGGCAGTCATCGTGTTCGGGCTGGCCGCGATGCTGCCGATGATGTCAGCACGCCGGTCAGCACGCTGATTGTCACAGCGAATCGAGCGCGGGCCGGGAATCGTCACCCGGCCCGCGTACTTATCCACATCCCCTAACGGTGTCCGGCTAGGAGGGGGTTCGCCCCGATGCCGGGCCGTAGGCGCGCCCCGCACGCTCGGGTATGGCCTGCCCGAGCGTGAGGAGTGCCCGCCATGTCAACTCGTCGTCATCGCAAGCCCGCGTCTCCTGCCAAACTCGCTGTCCACGGGGCGGTGATCACCGCGGCGCTGATCGCGTCCGTGCTTGGCGGCACGTCGACTGCCCAGGCTGCGCTGGACGATGCCACAACGGAGGACCCGTTCCGATTCTTCCTCGGACGACTGTTCCCCGGCGCGCAGGACACCGGGTCAGCGGCGGCCACGCCGGGGAGCGCCACAGACGCCGCGTCGGATGGCGTCACATCGGACGCCGTCTCGGGCGCGACGCCGCCCGCCGCACCCGAGCTGTCGGTGGTGCCCGAGGCAACATCGAGCCCCGACGCGCCGGAGGCGGTCACCCGGCAGCGGCTGCCACTGCGCCCGGGCATGGACCTCGGCGACGGTGACGTCATCCCGCCACCGGACGGTGACCCAGACGCCGACCCTGACCCCGGCAGCTACTCCGGCGGCTGGAGCGGCGACACGGCCGTCACGGTGTACCGCTTCCCGTATTTTGAGACCGAAGTGGACAGCTTCAATGTGAAGGATGGCTTGCGGGCAGCGTGGAACTTCGGCCTTCGTGACCTGCAAACCCAGCTGGAGCAGCAGATCGAGGCCGAGTCCGGCGGCAAGCTATACAACGTCGACGTGACGCTGGCCAGCGCGGACGCGGACAGCCTGCTCAACCTGACCGTCAGCCCGAAGTGGCAGAGCGTGTCGCTGTTCTACCTGGTTGGTGACCACCAGATGCGAGCCAAGGTCGATGCCGATTACGTCAAGAACCCGACGGCCACGATGGACTTCGCCATCGGCTTGCGGCTGGATCTCGGCACCGACACCTGGCCTGAGGAACCGCTCGACCTGAAGTCAGCCGATGCGGTGGTCATGCCCGATGCCAACGGCGTCAGCGTCGACGGCGACTGGAGCTACAAGGTTGGAACGGCCGTCCGGTGGCTGAAGAACCTCGGCAACGTCGACAGTGTCGAACAGACCATCTCGGACAGCTTCACCGGCAGGACGTCCGACGTCGAGTCCTCGGTGCAGACCCCGGTTGACCTGCTCAACGGCGATCTGGAGAGCCTGATCAACGGCCTCGGCGAGCCGGTCAGCGCGATCACCCCGCGCTATGACGACGAGACCTACCGGCTGGTGTTGCGGCTCGACACCCGGCCGACGGTCCACCAGTCGCCGGACGCCGTGATGGCGCGCTGAGCAGCCGGGCGGAGTCCGATCAAGCCGCCCGCCGTCCAGCGCACCTGTGCCTGTCGCGGGTTTGCGGATGCTGACAACAGGGAACAGGATGGGCATGATGACGACACGGTGGAAGAGCGTGCTGCGGGCGTGCGCAGCACTCGCGGCGAGCGGCTTGCTGCTGACCGCGTGTCCGGACAGCGGCGGAACTGATGGTGGCGGTGGTTATGCGCCGCAGTCCGCGCAGGTCATCGGCCGCTGACGACGCGAGGGCCGCATCGCACGATCATGTCCGTCGCACCCTGCGGGAGCAGCATGCCTGCTGGCCGAAGCCGACGCACTACCCTCACATCGCGAGCTGTTCGAACTCCACCGCGTAGCGGCAGCCTAGCCGCGTGCCCGCATCACTCGCGATGCTGGTCAGGAACTCCGTCGGATCGCTCATCGGGCCGTCGCCGAGTCCGGCCAGGTACGCGGCATGCGCCCGTAGCGACTGGATTCCGGCCTCGAAGTGGTCGCTGACGTCCACGCCGTGCCGGGCCTCAGGTGAGCCGCCCACCAGCACCATGCGTACGTCGTCCCACGGCTGTAGGTCCTCGTCGAGCAGTTCGCGGAACACCCAGCGGTTGCCCGCGTCGCGCACCGCGTCCACGACCGCGCGCCCCACCGCGATGTGATCCGCCTGGTTGAGAAAGCCACCGGGCCAGTACTCCCGGAAGTTCCCTGTGATCACGACATCCGGGCGATGGCGGCGGATCGCCCGCGCGATGTCGCGGCGCAGCGGCAGGCCGTATTCGACAACTCCGTCCGGGTAGCCGAGGAACTCGACGGTGTCCACGCCGACGATCGCCGCCGAGTCGCGTTCCTCCTGCTCACGCAGCGGGCCAGCCTTCTCAGGCGGGGTGCCGTCGATCCCCGCCTCACCACTGGTCGCGAGGCAGTACGCGACTCGTTTGCCCTGCGCGGTCCAGCGTGCGATCGCGGCGGCGGCACCGTACTCCAAGTCGTCCGGATGCGCGACGATCGCCAGCGCCGTTGACCAGTCTTCCTCGATGGATCGCAGCCCCTCAGTCATGGCGCGCACGCTACCAAGCGTCACCGACACTATGCCGGGCATCACCTGGAACGGAGGAGGGCCAGGTCGCGACGTGCGACCTGGCCGCGTCATGTGTTCGGCTGCCTGCCCGGCCGGGCGTCCCGGCCGTTGGTCAGCTGTCTTCCCGCAGCCGCCGCATCAGCAGCTCCTTGCCCTGGTCAGCGGCCTTCTGGTTGTTGTGCTGGATCTTGCGGAACCATTCCGCGAGCTCGGTGTCGCCCTCACGCTCCGCGTCCTTCGCCCAGGTCTCGACCTGCCACACGTTGTGCAGTGACGCATGCAGCGCGGAGATCAGGTCGTAGTTCTTGTCCTTCGTCGCGGTCGTCGGTGCTGCCATGGGTTGACCCTCCTTCGGATGCATCAAACGCCGATGGCTGGCTACCCCGGATGCCAAGCGGCTAATCATCGCGTCGCATGAGGCTCGCTCAACAGGACGTGTACGACGAACAGCACCCCGGCCCTGGCGAGTAGCACGACCCCCGGCGCCTCTAATCCGAACAGGGCGGCCGATATGATCATGATCAGCACCATTCCGGCGAGTTGTGCCATGGTGCCTCCTCCCCGTTTTGGCGCGTGTGCCAACGGAATCGCCATCGATGCGACAAATCAAACCTCGTTAACCGCACTGCTCGGTAAGCGGTCGCCCTGTGCGTAAGAGTGCGGCTGCGGCGGGTATACGTAGCGAGTGAGTCGGACAGCTCGCCCTGGGAGGTAACGTGATGCCCGAGCAGGTCACTCGCGCCAGCGGCCCCGAGATCACCGAAGCGGCGGACGGGGACGCCGAGCTGGAATTGATCAGTCCCGAGTTCGATGACGACGGCCTGCTGCCCGCTCGCTTCTCCTACGCACGTCACAATCTCTCCCCGCCGCTGCTGTGGGATGGGGTTCCCGACGGCACGGCCGAACTGGTGCTGCTGTGCGAGGACATCGACGCCCCGATCGGCACGTTCGTGCACTGGGTCGTCAAGGACATCGAGCCGGACGCCGACGGCGTTGACGAGGCCGACACGCCGCGTGGCGGCATCGCGGGCCGCAACGGGTTCGGCGCACCTGGCTGGAGCGGGCCGCATCCGCCTGCCGGTGACGAACCACACCGCTACGTCTTCCAGCTCTACGCCGTCGACACGCCGCTGCGGCTGCGGATGGACGCCAACGCTGGAGACGTCCGCGCCGCGATGGCCGGGCACGTGCTGGCGCGCGGCACGCTGGTCGGCCGGTTCGCGCGCTGACGTCCTCACGGGCAGTAGGGTCGCTGGCGTGTCTGTCAGGGAACTCGTCGTGCTTGGTACGGGCAGCCAGGCCCCCTCGCGGACCCGCAACCACAACGGCTACCTGCTGCGCTGGGACGGTGAAGGTCTGCTGTTCGACCCGGGGGAGGGGACGCAGCGGCAGTTGATCTTCGCCGGGGTCGCGGCGACTGCCATCACCCGGATCTGCGTGACGCATTTCCATGGCGACCACTGTCTCGGCGTGCCTGGCATCATCCAGCGACTCAGCCTCGACGCGGTGCCACACCCGGTCATCGCGCACTATCCGGCGTCAGGGGCGGAGTACTTCGCGCGGCTGCGCGGTGCGTGCGTGTTCGCCGAGCACGCCGAGTTGCGGGAGGAACCGGTCGAGCGGGAGGGCGTGCTCGCGACCGGCGCGTTCGGGGAGCTGTCCGTGCGGTGGTTGGACCACCGAATCGACACCGTCGGTTACCGGCTCGTCGAACCGGATGGCAGGCGGATGCTGCCGGACGCGCTCGCGCGGTTCGGCGTCACTGGCCCGGACGTGGGCAGGCTGCAGCGCGATGGCGCGCTCACGGTGGGCGGGCGGCGGGTCCGGTTGGACGACGTCAGCGTGCCCCGGCGCGGGCAGCGGTTCGCGTTCGTCATGGACACCCGGCTGTGCGACGCGGTATTCCAGCTCGCGACCGGCGCCGACCTGCTGGTGATCGAGTCGACGTTTCTGTCCGAGCACGCCGGCTTCGCTACGGAGTACGGCCACCTGACGGCGGCGCAGGCGGGCAGGGTCGCCGCTGAGTGCGGCGTGCGGACCCTGGTGCTGACGCACTTCTCGCAGCGGTATGGCGAGGCCGACCGGTTCGCGGACGAAGCAGGAGCCGAGTTCGGCGGGGATGTCATCGTCGCGGCCGACCTGATGCGCGTACCGGTACCCGCCCGGCGGTGACGCTGGTCAGGCGGCGCGGTTGACGGGAGTCAGCTGTTGTCCGGCCGGTACTGTTCGATCAGCGCGCGGGCCATCGCCTTGGCGCGTCGGGCGGCCTTGGTGTCGCCCTCGGCGGCGCTGATGATCGAGCCCTTCATCAGGATGTGCCACGACCGCGCGAACTCGTCCGGGTCGCGCAGCCCCGCGCGTTCCGCGCGTTCGGCCACCACGCATCGAATGGTGGCAAGGTGCTTGACGCAGGCTGCCCCTGCCGGGTGATCCCGTCCCATCTCCAGCAGGACGTTGATGAACGAGCATGCCTCGAAACCAGCGCCCTGGAACCAGTCGTGGAAGACGTCGAAGATGGCGAGCAGTTGTTCTTCGGGTGTGGTGCCCCTGCGGTGTGACTCTGCCTCAACGAACCCGAAGGTCCAGCGCTGCTCTCGATTCTCGAGGAAGGCCAGGACCAAGTCGTCCTTGGAGGGGAAGTGCCGGTAAAGAGTGGCCTTCGCGACCTTGGACTGGGAGATGACTTCGTCGATGCCGACCGCGCGAATACCCCGTTGCGCGAACAGGTCGTACGCGGTGTCGAGGATGCGCCCCTGCGCCGCTGTGGGGTCGTCGGTCGGGCTACCAGCACTCATAGTCCCCTTATCGTACTGCTAGACAGACCTGTCTGTCTCTGATAGCAAGGTCTTAGGCCGTCACCCTGCCGGTCTACACCCCCGATAGAGAGGGCGATGAGCATGCGGACCTTGCGCGTCGACTCTCACGTTTTCAGCGATTCCATCGTGGTCGAGGCCCACGGGGCGGTAGACGTGAGTACGGCAGAGAACCTGGAGTATCGGCTGCGCAGCGCGCTGGTGGCCTCGGATGGCCGGCGCAAGCTGGTCCTTGATCTTTCCCGCGTCGTGTTCTTCGGCACGGTCGGCCTTCAACTGCTGATCTGGGCGGATCAGGAGTGTCGGGAGCGCGACGTCACGTTGTTGGTGGTCGCGGCCGACCGCGCGGTGCTGCGTCCCATCGAGGTCGCCGGGCTCACCGGCAGGTTCCACATCACCGCCACCATGCCGCCGTTGAACGAGTACACGGTCGCGGATCAGCAACAGACCGCCTGAGCACGCTGGAGCATGCCCGCTGTCGGTGGGGCTGGGTATCGTCTGAGGCCGTGGCTACTTTGGTGACATTTCATGCCCACCCTGACGACGAGTGCATCACCTGCGGCGGTGTCATGCGCAAGGCGTACGAGGACGGTCATCGCGTCGTGCTCGTCGTCGCGACAAGGGGTGAGGAAGGCGAGGTGCCGGATGGGTTCCTCGCGGAGGGAGAGCAGCTCTGGCAGCGGCGGGTCGCCGAGACCCATGCCGCCGCGGAGATCCTTGGCGCGCATCGCGTGGAGTTCCTCGGCTACAACGACTCCGGCATGATGGGCGAGGCGAGCAACGACGCGCCCGGCTCGTTCTGGACGACGTCGGTTGAGGAAGCGGCGGCCAAACTCGCGGATATTCTGTGGGAAGAGAGCGCCGACGTGCTCACGATCTACGACGACAACGGCGGCTACGGCCACCCGGATCACATCCAGGTCCATCGCGTCGGCACGCGCGCGGCTGAACTCGCCGGGACGCCGAAGGTATACGAAAGCACGATCAACCGCGACCACGCGCTGCGCACCATGGCCGTGTTCGCGGAGCAGGCTGAGGCCGCTGGTGTGGAGTTGCCTGACATCGAATCGAACACCGACTTCGGCAAGCCAGAGTCCGTGATCACCACCGGTGTCGACGTGACGGCGTTTCTGGATGTGAAGCGTGCCGCGATGCGCGCGCACGCGAGTCAGATCAGCGAGCAGTCGTTCTTCCTGAGCATGCCTGACGACGCGTTCCGCCTGATGTTCGGAACGGAGTGGTTCATCCGCCCCGGCGACTCCGGCGACGATCTCTTCGCAGGCCTGTAGCCGCCGTGTCCGACGCTGCCGACGCCGTGTCCTGCGTTCCCGACGTTGTATTTGGCACTCGGGACGCTGTGTTCGGCATTCCGGGCGGTCGCTAAACCGCGCTCAGTACAGCGGATCCGGCAGGTCTGGTGCCGTAGCGAGGGACTTGCCCGCGATACGGAGCATGCGGTCGATCGACGTCCCCGCGACGAGGCCCGGCGCGTACTGTCCGCCCACGACGAGGTGTGTCAGGTTGCCCGCCGCTTCGCCGGTGGTCAGCCGCACGGACGAGCCGGAGTCGCCAGGCGCCGCGGCACCGTCCCAGGCGAACGCATCGCCACGCCGGGTCTCGCCAGAGCCCCGATACACCACGATCCCGGCGCGAGGCGTGCCGCCAGTGCCGACCACGAGGCCATGCCCCGCGTGCTCGACCAGGTCTCCGAACCGGGGATCCCCAGCTGACGTCGGGCCGCCGAAATACGCCATCGACGGATTCACGTACTGCTGCATGCGTGGGTAGATGTCGATCAGTGCGAAGTCGTTGCCGACGCCGTTGTCCACGCTCTTGACCGTCTTGCCGATGTTCATCAGCACTCCGGGTGCGGCGATCAGCGTGACCTCGTCGCCGACCTCGGCGCAGTGCCCTGCCGTGCCAATCGAGTAGTCACCCTTGCGTCCGAACACGAAGTTCGTCGTGCAGCCTGCTGGCGCGATGATCCAGGCGCCGGGGCGGATGCCGGTGAACGCGAGCCCGCTGGTCGGGTAGTCGACGCCGTCGGGGATCGGGACCGTGTCGCCCTTCTTGCCTGCCGCGACGACCTGCGCGTGGAGTTCGTCGGTGTACCAGTCGGGTTTTGGGGCACTCAGCTCGCTGACGGTCGCACCGGCGAACGGGTCATCCGACACAGTTGACACGGTGCCGCCCGCGTGCGCGGCACCCACCGCTGCCATCGTCACTACCGTGGCCAGCGCGATCAGCGTCCGTTTGAACTTCATGTGCCTTCTCCGTTGGTACGCAGGGAAGGGCGAAGGCACACCACCTGTGGATGACGCGCCTGAGGTCGCCGCGCGTGGCGCCGAACCCATGCCCCGGCAAGCCGGAAACTCTTGCCAGCGAGTCAACGACGGTTAGTGGCGTGGAGTTACGTGTGCCGCCGTGGACCTACCGCCGGACGTCGTCGTCGCGGCGCAGCGTCCGGTCGGGGCAGCTGGCGATCATCGGACTGGACACCACCAGATCGTGCTCGAAGCCAGCTGTCGTCCGCAGGTCACGGCCGAACACGCTGCCGTCGACGACCGCGCCGGAGATCACCTGCATCTCCCGCTCGTGGTAGTAGCGGCAGTTGTCGAACCGCACCGTGAGCTCCACCCGCCGCGTCTCACCGGCGGGCACGGTCACCGGCAGCGGCGTGCCATGGGATGTCACCGACGTGACCCTGACGAGCGGACGCGGGCCGTCGGACAGCAGGACATCGCGCACGGTCACCGGCAGCCAGCCGTCGTTGACCAGTGGGAACGTCATCGTGAACGTGTCGCCGTCCTGGTAGGCCAGCACGTCGCTGCCGCGCTCACCGAACGTCGGCACCGCCACGTGCGCGTCGTCCGGCATCGTCGGCGATGTCCCGCCAGCGAAGTGCGCGAGTGACGGCACCACGACGTACCCGGCCACGGCGAGTGCCGCGAGCAGCACCCCGCTCGCGGCAACCCACCTGCGTCTGGCCACGCTGCGCGGGGCCAAGCTGCGCCGGACAATCCCGCGCCAGGTCGTCCCACGCCACGTCCATCTGCGCCAGATCATGCCGACGTTCCGGCACGCCTGCGGCGCCATGCCACCAGACTGAGCGCCGCTGCCGCCAGCAGCACACCGATTCCGCTCGCGCCGACCGGCATCGACATCGTGTTCACCGTGCCCTCCGATGCCGAAGAGCCCGGCCGGGGCGGCGTGTCCATCCAGTCACAGCCCACCGGGTCCGGATTGGACTCCCGGTTGTACTGCGAGCACGGCAGCAGCTGCGCGGACTTCACCACGTTGCCGATCGGCCATGTCGATCCGCGCGGGCAGCCCGGCAGGCCGCGCGGATCCGTGGCGTTGTGTGTGATCTCCGCGCCAGGCGCGGCGAGGTTGCCGTCCCAGCAGTTGCCGTTGCCCGCGTCGTCCCACCAGAAGTCGGTGCCGTTCGGCAGCACCGCGCCGCCGGGCTGGTAACCCATCTGGTTCTTGGTGAACGCGTTGTGATGCGGATTGTCCTGCTGCAATGTCGGGTCGTATTCGCCCCGGATCGCCGCCGGCGCCCAGAACAGCATGACGCCGTTGCGCCAGTTGTCGTAGATCTCGTTGGACGTCACGAAGTTGTGGTTCCCGCCCGCGATCAGCACGCCCGTGCCGACCGGTACCGGGAAGGCCGGGCACACCACGCCGTCCTGATGCCCTCGGTCGGCGGGCTTGTCCGCTGTGCAGGGGCCGCCTTCCTGCACATTCGGGTAGTAGTTGACGTTGTTCGAGTAGATCTGGTTGTCCTCGACCCAGGCGTGATCCTGCGGCATGCCTGGGTGATCGCCGACGACGGAATCGGTCACGTAGCCCGCGCCGTTGTGGTGAACGTCGTTGTCGTGGAAATACACTGAATTCCCCGCCGTGCCGGAGAAACCGAGCGCGTTGTGGTGGGTGTCGCAGCCAGTGATCTCCACCGCCCAGCGTTCCAGTGGCCCGGTGTTGGTGTCCTGCGAGTTCACGTCCGCGGGCGAGCCTGGATACACCCCGGAGTCGCCGTTGTGCGACGTCTCGCAGTCACTGATCAGGCCGTGGTCCGAGGTGAACGTGAGAATGCCGTAGAGGTCATTCTTCCTGGCGACGACGTCGTCGAGCGTGTAGCCGTCGGTTTCGTGCACGTAGATGGCGTTCTCCCGGAACAGTTCGAACGTCATGTTCGTGAGGTAGAAGCCGTCCGCCCGGTCCGCCTTGAGCCCGTTGTGTTTGACCCAGTCGCCGTTCCGCTGGAACCCGCCGGTGAACACGACGTCCTGCGCGTCGTCGCCGGTGCCTTCGATCTGCAGGTCACAGAGTGCGTTGTCGCAGGTGATGTCCGGGTCGTCCGGGTCGTCACCCGCGATGGTGACGAGGTTGACCACCTCACCGCACCGAGTCATCAGCTCGTAGTCGACGACACCGCCGTCGTAGTCCTTGGTGCATTCCGGGGCCCACGACGGCTCCTCGCGGTACTCACCCGGAAGGACGTAGATGTTCGTGCCCTGCTCGGAAACCGCGTCCACCGCGGCCTGCAGGTGCTCGAACTCGCACTGCCCGAGCAGTTTCTGATTGAACGACCGCAGCCGAGGATCGTCGATCTGCCGGATTCGTTGCCGCGAGTCTGGTTTACAGACCACGTGGACGTCGGCGGCCTCGTCGATGCCGCGGTGCACCGGGACGCTCCCGTCGCCCGGCGGGAACCGCGACTCGCGTTCCTCGTGGGCCAACGCGGGTGTGGCGGCGCCGAATATGAGCGCCACCACCAGTGTGATCAGACTGGTACAGCGGACCATGACAACCTCCTAGACGACTAGCGAGTCCGGCTCACCCGGACTTGCGCCACTCGGTCGTGTCGGTCGAACCGCACTCGCAGGAAGCGATCCCCCGCGAGGCAGTAAGTGAAGGTGCGGTTGTCACGCGAGGCCGGTTGGCCCAGCGCACGCAGCACCTCGGAAGGGGGCATGCCCGTCGTGACGCGGGTGGCGTCGGCGTCGGTGAGGTCGCCAACGTCGTCCCGGCAGGAATCCGGCGCGATACCGATGGCGCGTTCCCACATCTGCAGGTATGCCTCCGGCCCGCGCGTCATGTCATCGACGATCTGCTCGCCAGCCTGCCTCCGCAGGTCCTCGATCCAGTCCGGGTAGAGGCCGTAGTGCGCGACGCCGTCGGTGTTGACGTCAAACGTCCGCTCGCCGCTGACTTGCCGGTGGATCGTGGTGCCGCCGAATCCGGTGAACGGGTATCGCACCGCCGTGGGAGTGTCCCCGCGCGGCGCACCCTGCGCGCCGAAGCCGTTGGTGTCCGAGCCGTAGCCGAATCCGAAGTAGAACCGGTCGTCCGCCCACTCGCGGTGTTCGCGCCACTTCTCGACGAAGCCATCGGAGTCACCCGCATACGGCGTGACCACCCCGCCGAGCTCGTAGACACGCGGGTAGATCGTCTTGTCCGCCCAGCTGTGGCTGGAGATCACGCCGGAGTAGCCCTTCCGTTCGAGCAGGTCGAGCGATTCGTCGGCGGCCTTGGCACTCATGTGGTCCGGATCGAACAGCAGGCCACGCTCGACGATCCGATTCAGCGCGTGCTTGCCCAGTTCGGACAGACCGCGGACGTTGCAGTGCGGCCCTTCCGGGTACAGCGGCGCCACGCCACTGGTACCAGTCGCGGCCAGAATCGCGCCGAAGATGGAATCCCTTCCGGTGAACTCCTGGGGTGCGCCCGAGTCGTCGGAGACGTTCGGCTGGGTGTGGTCGTGCGCATGCGCGTCCTCGCAGTTGCGCATCCGCCAGAACTGGCCGGTGGAGTAGAAGTTGCCGCTGTTGACCACGACGCCCGTGCTGCCTGCGTCGCCCTTCACCCCGGTCAATGCGTTGTCGAACTTGTTCACCAGTTCGAGCTGTCGCACCCCGAGGTCGTACAACTCGTCGATGGCGGCGTCGATCTGCTCGCGATCGCACGTGGGCTGATTCGCCTTCAGTCCGCAGTCGAACGGCACTGACAGCTCGACGCCGAGCACCACGGCGAGCTTGCCGGAGTTCGCGACGCGGCGCGCCTCGAACGGGTCGTCCACGATGCGCAGCCAGCCCTCGCCTGGGCCGCCGTGTTGCGCGTCGATGTAGCGCTCCAACTGGCGGATGCGCTTGGCTTGCAGCGCGGCGCTGTTCATCTCGTTGCAGTCGTTGCGTTTGAACGGGTACTGCTCGCACAGCGCGTGGTTCTCGACGAGCAGGTTGGTCACCATGCGCAGCCCGCCGCGCCAGGCGCGTTCCAGCCACCGGTAGTACACCTGCTCGTAGGTCAGCGAGTCGTGCGCGGGCCAGTCGTGGAACGTCGGCCAGCCCTGCGTGTCATGGCCCGCGATCGGGTCGCGCTCGGAGAGGACGGCTTCCAGCAGGTGGGTGCGCCCGCCGGACGCCTCATGCTCCTGGCAGCCCTGCAACGCCTCGATGACGCCGAAGCGGTGCCACGGCCTGCCACAACGCGCCCTGCCACCGACGAACTCGAACGCCATGCCGTGCAGGTGGCCGTCGAGGAATCCACGCACCTCGCCGTACGGTGTCTCGCCGGTTGCCACCGGACCGGTGACGTTGACGTCGGCCTCCGGCCACGGCGCGCAGCCAGTGGCGTGCCGGAACGCCAGGGTGGTGGCGTTGTCCTTGTTCGGGGTGAGGCTGACGGTGCCGCTGTCGTCGGTGGTCAGCCACGCATCGAGAGAAGGGAGGCTGATGTGGAATCCGCCGGGTGCCTCGATGATCCGCCAGTCAGCCAGATCGCTCGGCTCGGCGGCGGTGACGATCCGGGCGCCTCGGCCAGTCGTGGTGCCGAGTGGTCCTGCGGCGAGGTCGTCGGCGAGTTGTCCGGTCGTGCCTCTGCTGAGCCCATCGGCCATCGCGCCTGCCGAGTTGTTCAGCGCGCCGTCGAGGGCTTTGCCGAATTCGCCATCCGATGCGGCGAGGAAATCCCGCTCGCTGCCGAACAGCAGGTAGCGCCCTAGGTCGGTGGCTCGCAGGTGCCATGGCTCGGCGTCGGCGGGCGACGCCCCGGTCGCGGTGACGGTGTTCTCGGTGCGGCTGAGGTAGTCGCCGTCAGCGGTCTGCGCCGTGAAGCAGCCGCTCGCGAGCGCGAATCGGTCGGTCGGTGCTGGTTGCGCGCTCGTCGGTGGACTGGGACTGACAAGGGTGGCCACCAGCGTCGCCAGCGCCGCGACGACCGTTGTCCGAACTACGCGCACCACTACCGCCTCCGTTCGTGAGCCGGGCCACTGACGGCCGTATAGATCGAACAACGAGCAAGCGCGGAGCGCCGTTACGGCTAATTTGAAGGAAATTCATAAACTTTGGGTGCGTGCTCGCGGTGCGCGTTGATGTGCTGACTACAAATCAGGGCGATCGGATGCGCCAAACACGACGTCGGGAATGTCGGACACGGACCCTGAGTGTCGGACACGGCGGCCTGAGTGTCGGACACGGCGGCCTGAGTGTCGGACACGGCGGCTACGGGGTGCCGTAGCCGCCGCCCCCTGGAGTCTCGACGATCAGCACGTCACCCGGTGCCAGGTCGGCGGAGCCGCAGCCGGGCAGGTCCTCGGTGCTGCCGTCCGTGCGCCGCACACGGTTGGCCCCCAAGGCACCGGGGGAGCCACCGGCCATCCCGTACGGCGGCACCCGCCGATGTCCGGACAACGTCGACACCGTCATCGGCTCGGTGAACCGCAACCGGCGCACCGCACCGTCTCCGCCACGCCACCGGCCGGCGCCACCACTGCTGCGCCGCACCGCGAATTCCTCTACCCGCACCGGATACCGCCACTCCAACACCTCGGGGTCGGTCAACCGCGAGTTCGTCATGTGCGTCTGCACCACTGGCGCGCCGTCGAATCCGTCACCGGCGCCCGAGCCGGACGCGAGCGTCTCGTAGTACTGGTGCCGGTCGTTGCCGAACGTCACGTTGTTCATCGTCCCCGCGCCCTCGGCCTGTGCGCCGAGCGCGGCGTACAGCGCGCCGGTGATCGCCTGGGACGTTTCGACGTTGCCTGCCACCACGGCGGCCGGATACTCCGGCGCGAGCATCGACGCGGACGGGATGACCAGCCGGAGCGGACGGAGGCAGCCGTCGTTGAGCGGGATCTCGTCGGCCACGAGCGTGCGGAACACGTACAGCACCGCCGCCGTCACCACCGCCGACGGCGCGTTGAAGTTCGTCGGTAGCTGCGCGGTCGTGCCGGTGAAGTCGATAGTGGCCGAACGCGCCGCACGGTCGACGGTGATGCGGACCGCGATCCTCGCGCCGGAGTCCATCTCGTAGCCGTACTCGCCGTCGGTGAGCGTGTCGATGACACCGCGGACGGCTTCCTCGGCGTTGTCCTGTACGTGCCGCATATACGCCTGCACGACGTCCAGCCCGAAGTGCTCGATCATCGTGCCGACCTCATCGACGCCTTTCTGGTTAGCCGCGATCTGCGCGCGCAGGTCCGCCAGGTTGGTCTCGGGGTTTCGCGACGGGTACGTCGCGTCGGCAAGCAGCCGCCGCGTCTCGTCCTCAAGGAAGTGCCCTCGTGAGACCAGCAGCCAGTTGTCGAACAGCACGCCTTCCTCGTGGACGTCGCTGCTGTGCGCGGGCATCGAACCCGGCGTGAGGCCACCGATCTCGGCGTGATGCCCCCGGGAAGCCACATAGAACAACACGTCGTCGCCGGACGACGAGAACACCGGCGTGATCACGGTGACGTCGGGCAGGTGCGTGCCGCCGTGATACGGGTCGTTGACTGCGTACACGTCGCCGGGCCGCATCTCGCCCGCGCGGCGTTGCACGACCTCTTTGACGCTGGTGCCCATCGAGCCGAGGTGTACCGGGATGTGCGGCGCGTTCGCGATGAGATTGCCGTCCGGGTCGAACAGCGCACACGAGAAGTCCAACCGCTCCTTGATGTTCACCGACTGCGCGGTGGACTCCAGCCGGGTGCCCATCTGCTCCGCGATGGACATGAAGAGATTGTTGAAGATCTCCAGCAGTACCGGGTCGACCTCGGTCGCGCTGGCCTCGCTGCCCGCGCGTGGTGCCACCCGGCGGGCTACGAGGTGCCCTTGCGCGGTGACCCGCGCCTGCCAGCCCTCGTCGACCACGGTGGTGCTGTTGGCCTCCGCGATGATCGCCGGTCCGGTCACGATGTCCTCGGGCCGCAGCCGATCCCGCTGGTGTAGCGGGGCGTCTCGCCAGCTGTCCTGTCCGTACAACCGCACGGTCTCGGGCTCGGCCTTGTCCGCGACGGCATCGGCGCGCGCCAGCGTGAGGTCCGGTTGCTCGGTGAGTCCGGTCGCCTCGATCGACAACGCCTCCACGACCAGCGGCCGGTCCATCAGGAACGAGTACATCGCCTTATGCGCCGCCTCGAACTCCGCCACCATCGCGTCCGCGTCGGCGAGTGCGACGGTGACCGTCGTGTCGGTGCCGTCGTAGCGCACTTGCGCCCGCCGAGTGGTGCTGATCCGCTCAGTGGGGATTCCCTCAGCGTGCAGTTCGGCTTCGGCCGCGTCGGCCAGCACGTCCGCCTCCTGGTGCAGCTGGGGTGCGGCCTCGGCGGATAGCCGCAGCTCCATCGACTGCTCGCGCATCACCGTGGTGTCCGCGAGCCCGATACCCAGCGCGGACAGCACTCCGGCCATCGGTGGCACCAGCACGGTGTCGATGCCGAGCGAGTCCGCCACCGCGCAGGCGTGCTGCGCCCCGGCGCCGCCGAACGTGGTCAGCGCGTAGCGGGTGACGTCGTGTCCTTTCTGGACCGAGATGCGCTTGACGGCGTTGGCCATGTTCGCCACCGCGATCCGCAGGAATCCGGCCGCGACCTCCTCGGGACCGCGGTCGTCCCCGGTGGCGGCCTTGATCTCGCCCGCGAGCTCGGTGAACCGCGCCCGTACCACGTCGACGTCCAGCGGCTGGTCGCCGTCCGCGCCGAAGACGTGCGGGAAGTGCGCTGGCTGCACCCTGCCGAGCATCACGTTGGCGTCGGTGATGGTGAGCGGCCCGCCCTTGCGGTAACAGGCAGGGCCAGGGTCCGCGCCAGCCGAATCTGGTCCGACGCGGTAACGGCTGCCGTCGAAGTGCAGGATCGACCCGCCGCCCGCAGCGACGGTGTGGATGTCGAGCATCGGCGCGCGCAGCCGCACCCCGCCGACCTCGGTGTGGAACACCCGCTCGTACTCGCCCGCGAAGTGGGAGACATCGGTGGACGTGCCGCCCATGTCGAAGCCGATCACCTGCTCGTACCCGGCGAGCTGCGACATCCGCACCATGCCGACGATCCCGCCCGCAGGGCCGGACAGAATCGCGTCCTTGCCCCGGAAGTGGTGTGCCTCGGCCAGCCCGCCGTTGGACTGCATGAACATCAGCCGAGTTCCGGGCCCGCCGGCCCTGGAGGCAGTTCCGGGCCCGCCGGCCCTGGAGGCAGTTCCGGGCCCGCCGGCCCTGGAGGCAGTTTCCAGCCCGCCGGTTCTCGAGGCAGTCACGCCGTTGAGCTCGCTGGCGACCTGGTCCACGTAGCGGCGCAGCACGGGGGAGAGGTAGGCGTCCACCACGGCGGTGTCGCCGCGTGGCACCAGCTTCATCAGCGGGCTCGCCTCGGCCGATCGCGACACCTGCGGGAAGCCGATGTCCTCGGCCACCTGGGCGATGCGCTGCTCGTGCTCTGGATACAGGTGGCTGTGCAGGCACACGACGGCGACCGCGCGGATGCCAGTGTCATATGCGTCGCGCAGTTCCCTGCCAAGCGCCTCGACATCGGGCTCGCGCAGCACGGTGCCGTCGGAGGCGACGCGCTCGTCCACTTCGATGACCCGCTCGTATAGCGCACTCGGCAGTTCGATGCGCCGCGCGAAGATGCGCGGCCGGTTCTGGTAGCCGATGCGCAGCGCGTCACCGAACCCGCGCGTGATGACCAGCGCGGTGCGCTCCCCGGTACGTTCCAGCAGCGCGTTGGTCGCGACCGTTGTGCCCATCCGAACCGACTCGACGTCGGTGGGCACTGGGTCGTCCTCACCGATCCCGAGCAACGCACGGATGCCAGCCACGGCGGCGTCCCGGTAGCGCGCCGGGTTGTCGGACAGCACCTTGTGCGTGTGCAGCGTGCCATCGGGGCGGCGCGCCACGATGTCGGTGAACGTGCCGCCGCGGTCGATCCAGAACTGCCAGCCAGAAGTCACGCCGGAAAACCTCGCCGGATCACAGACGTTCGGTCAGCGCGTCGGCGGCCGAGAGCAGATCGGACGCCCATCGCACGCCCGGTTTGCGGCCGATGCGCTCAATGGGGCCGGATACCGATACCGCCGCGACGACCGCGCCCGTCGAGTCCCGCACCGGGGCGGACACGCTCGCCACGCCTGGCTCGCGCTCGGCGACGCTCTGCGCCCAGCCGCGCCTGCGCACCTCGAGCAACGTGCGCTCGCCGAACACGGCGTCGGCAAGGATGCTGCGCTGGGTCGTGGGATCGGACCACGCGGCGAGCACCTTCGCGCCCGAGCCCGCCGTCATCGGCAGTCGCGCGCCGACAGGAACGGTGTCGCGCAACCCGCTCGGCGGTTCCGCGGTGGCGACGCACACCCGCTGTGCACCGTCGCGGCGGTAGAGCTGCACGCTCTCGCCGGTGATGTCTCGCAACTTGGGAAGCGCCGAGGCTGCGGCGTCCAGTAACGGGTCGGTGGCACCTCCCGCCAGTTCCGCGAGCGCGGTGCCCGGCCGCCAGCGTCCGTCCGGCGCACGCCGCAACATCCGGTGCATCTCAAGCCCGACCGCGAGCCGGTGTGCCGTTGCTCGTGGCAAGCCGGTTTTCGCGCAGAGCTCGGCGAGCCCGCATGGTTCGGTCGCCACGGCCTGCAGCACGGCGACGGCTTTGTCGAGCACCCCGATACCGCTGGACAGCTTGGTCGCTGTGCCGGGCGATACGGGTGCCTCGTGACCTGTATGCTGTCCCACAGCGCGATACTATATTCCCGAATCGTGAGATGTCCAGATGTTGAGACGTAGTCTAGGGCGTAGCGATCGGTGCACGCTAGGAGGAACGTCATGACGGCGACGACGGGCCGCACATTGGCCGAGAAGGTGTGGGACGCACATGTGGTGCGCCGTGGCGACGGCGCTGAACCCGACGTGCTCTACATCGACCTGCACTTGGTGCACGAGGTGACCAGCCCGCAGGCGTTCGACGGGCTGCGGCTCGCCGGCCGTCCGGTGCGTCGTCCCGATCTCACGATCGCGACCGAGGACCACAACGTCCCGACGACGTGGACGCTTGACCCCTCCCGCAAGTCCGCCGACATCGAGGCGATCGAGGACCCGGTCTCGCGCACGCAGGTCAGCACCCTGCGCAAGAACTGCGAGGAGTTCGGCGTCCGGCTGCACCCGATGGGCGACGCCGAGCAGGGCATCGTGCACGTCATCGGCCCGCAGCTCGGCCTGACACAGCCCGGCATGACGGTCGTGTGCGGCGACAGCCACACCTCGACCCACGGCGCGTTCGGCGCGATGGCGTTCGGCATCGGCACATCCGAGGTGGAGCATGTGCTGGCCACGCAGACGTTGCCGCTGCGGCCGTTCAAGACCATGGCGGTCAACGTCACCGGGAAGCTGCGCCCTGGCGTGACCGCGAAGGACATCATCCTCGCCGTGATCGCGAAGATCGGCACCGGTGGCGGACAGGGCTACGTCTTGGAGTACCGGGGCGAGGCCATCGAGTCGCTGTCGATGGAAGCGCGGATGACGATCTGCAACATGTCCATCGAGGCGGGCGCCCGCGCGGGCATGATCGCGCCGGACGAGACGACATTCGAGTACCTCAAGGGGCGTCCGCACGCGCCGCAGGGCGCCGACTGGGACGAGGCCGTCGCGGCGTGGCGGGCGCTGCCCACCGACGACGACGCGGAGTTCGACACCGAGGTTGAGATCAACGCCGACGAGCTGACGCCGTTCGTCACCTGGGGTACCAATCCTGGGCAGGGGCTGCCGCTCAGCGAGTCGGTGCCTGACCCGGAGCAGATCGCCGATGAAACCGCGCGGTACTCGGCTGAGAAGGCGCTGGCGTACATGGACCTGAAGCCGGGCACCCCGTTGCGGGAGATCGCGGTGGACACGGTGTTCCTCGGCTCCTGCACCAACGGCCGTATCGAGGACCTGCGCGCCGCGGCCGATGTGCTCGCTGGTCACAAGGTCGCCGACGGTGTGCGGATGCTGGTGGTGCCCGGTTCGATGCGGGTGCGCAAGCTGGCCGAGGAGGAAGGCCTGGACAAGGTGTTCCTCGACGCGGGTGCGGAGTGGCGGCAGGCGGGCTGCTCGATGTGCCTCGGCATGAACCCGGATCAGCTCACCCCGGGCGAGCGCAGCGCCTCGACGTCGAATCGCAACTTCGAGGGCAGGCAAGGCAAGGGCGGCCGTACCCACCTGGTGTCGCCGCTGGTGGCCGCGGCGACGGCGGTGCGAGGCACGTTGTCGTCTCCGGAGGACCTGCTTGCAGGGTCCGACCAGTAGACACGGGGACCTGCTTGCAGGGTCCGACCATTAGACACAGCGGACCTCTAGATCCCAGACTTTCTCAAGGAGACCACTCAATGGAACCGTTTACCCAGCACACCGGGGTCGGCGTCCCGCTGCGGCGTTCTAATGTGGACACCGACCAGATCATCCCCGCCGTCTACCTCAAGCGCGTCACGCGCACCGGCTTCGAGGACGGCCTGTTCGCCGCGTGGCGCGGCGACGAGACGTTCGTGCTGAACCAGGACGCTTTCCGCGGTGGCAGCGTGCTGGTCGCCGGGCCGGACTTCGGCACGGGATCGTCGCGCGAACACGCCGTCTGGGCGTTGATGAACTACGGTTTCCGGGCCGTGATCTCGTCCCGTTTCGCCGATATCTTCCGTGGCAACTCGGGCAAGCAGGGACTGCTCGCCGCCGAGTGCGAGCAGTCTGATGTAGAGCAGCTCTGGAAGATTCTCGAGAACGATCCCGGTACCGAGGTGACGGTGGATCTGCGCGAAAAGACGGTCACCGCGAAGGACTTCACCGCGTCGTTCCGTATTGATGACTACACGCGCTGGCGGCTGCTGGAAGGGCTTGACGACATCGCGTTGACCTTGCGTTATGCCGACGATATCGAGGCGTTTGAGCGTTCTCGGCCGTCATATAAACCGACGACGACTCCGGTCGCTGGGGCTTAACAAGTATCGCCAACGTTCACCCGGAGGGGTTTTTTCCGGCCACACAACGCAATTGAAGCTGTGTCGTGTGGCCATCTCGTGATTTGAGTAATAGCGTGCCATTCAAGTCGGTCCGTGAGGCCGTGAACAACTGCAGTTCTCCGGAGGACTCGTATGGCCAACAAGTCAGAAGTTGTCGAGGCGCTCGCCGATCGCCTTGGTGACAAGAAGGTCGCTGCCGAGGCGGTTGATGGTCTCGTCGACATCATCGTGCGCCGCGTGAACAAGGGCGAGAAGGTGACGATCACAGGCTTCGGTGCGTTCGAGAAGCGCCCGAGGGCTGCTCGCACGGCCCGGAATCCTCGCACTGGCGAGGCGGTGCGCTTGAAGAAGACCAACGTGCCCGCGTTCAAGGCAGGCACGATGTTCCGCGAGGTCGTCGGCGGTCAGCGCAAGCTGCCGAAGGCGCCCGCTAAGCGCGCGTCGACCGCGAGCACAACGCGGCGGACCACCACCGCCACGGCGGCCAAGCCAGCAAGCAAGACGTCGCGGGCGGGTTCGAAGCCCGCTGCCACCCGGTCGACGACCGCGAAGAAGGCGCCTGCCACAACGACGAAGGCCGCCAGCACGCGGACGACGACGAAGCGTGCGACGACCGCGAAGTCGACGACCAAGGCAGCGCCGAAGACCGCGACCAAGTCGACGACGAGGACCGCGGCGAAGGCGCCAGCCAAGACGGCGGCGAAGTCCACGACGCGGACGGCCACCAAGGCACCCGCGAAGTCGACGAAGTCGACCACCGCCAAGGCTCCTGCCAAGGCAACGGCGAAGAAGGCGTCCACCGCCAAGACGGCGACCAAGTCCACGACACGATCGACCGCCAAGGCGGCGCCGAAGGCTTCGGCGACGTCGTCGACGGCCAAGTCGAGCAAGACGGCGCCGAAGAAGTCGACGGCGAAGACGTCTCCGTCGACGAAGAAGTCAACGACGTCGAAGGCGAGCACTACCAAGAAGGCCGCCACCGCCAAGAAAAAGAAGTAGGCGCCGGGCCGTCAGTGCGTCACTCGCCAATGGTGACGCACTGACGGTCCGGGCCGACTTCCCATGTCCACGACTCAAGCGGCGGCGCGCCGCGATCGGCATACCAGCGGACGGCGGCCAGTACCTCGTCCGCGAGCAGCCGGGGGCCAGCCTGCCGCACGGTGACGTGGTCGCTGCCGTCGCCATGTTCGATGTGCGCCCATGACGACGTCATCGGATCGGTCAGCATCAGGCCGGGGCGCGTGGGACCGGAGCGGTCCTCGGCGATGACCACGTCCTGGTAGCGGCATGACGGCACTGCCACGGCGGCCGCGCAACGCCAGGCAGGGTGTCGCACCAGATTCGCGACGTCGATGGTGGTGTGACTGACGTCGACGTCCGTGAGCACGGCGCGGGAGCGGGATGGCTCGGTCGGCACCGGAGTGATGCGCTCCATGCTGGTGGCGTCGGCCGTGCCCGTGGCGATGCCGTCCGGTCCGACATCGAACCGCACCAGCGGTCCGATGGTGAACTCGGTGCTCAACCGCGCGACCAGCACGCCGCCGGGGCGGGTGCCGGCGACAGCGGCGTACGGCACCCTGCCGAGCGGCACGGGCGTGCTCAGCAGCACGCGGTCCCACAACTGTGGCGGTGCGGGTACATCGGACGGTTCGCGCCGGAGCACGGTGACGTTGATGAGGCCGGTGCCGTACCGGCATTCCCTGCCCGACGTGATCAGCCGTTCCCGCGCCTGGCTCGCGACATCGACGTCGGCCTCGGTCGTGACGACATCGCCATGCCTGCCCACGATCTCGGACAACACCGCCGCCGGGTAGCCGGATCCGGTGCCGATTTCGAGCACCCGATCGCCAGAGCGCGCGCCGAGCAACCGCAACACCCGTTCCAGCGTGGCGGCCGATGGTGGCTGCTGCGGCCCCGCGGTGAAGTCTTCTCTGTCCACCGCCGCGAACGCGGCCTCGTACCTGGCGCCCGTATGCGCGTCCGCGCCTACCTCCGTGCCGTTCGTCCTGGCCGCGGCCATGCGCAGGTGCGTGACCGCCACGCCGATGCCGTCCTGAGTTGCCACCGAGCCCCCTTCGCTGCCTGGCGCGCTTCGTGCGCTGCCGCAAGTGAAGCGGTCACCGGGGCTGAGTTGTGTCCGGGCCTGCCCTGCCCCGGGACCGCACTATGATCCTCGATGGCAAGGCGTAATCAGGCAACAACCCTCTGTCGCACCTCTGTTGCACCTCCGCTGAACTTCGCGTCAGTCCGGCGCCGTGGCTGCCGGAGGTGGCGGCAGGTAGCTGGCCGCGACCAGTAGCGGGACGCCATCGGTGCTCATGTCATGCGCGGCGGGGCGCCGGAAGCTCAGCAGCCATACCGAGCCCTTCTTGCTAGGCGCCTCGTCGAGCGGGACGCCGTCGCGTTCGGTCAGCGTGGCGAGCAGGTGCGGGATCACCTTGCCCTGGCTGGAGATCAGCGGCGTGCCCTCGTCGGCGGCGAGCGCGCGGATCCGGTCGAGGCTGGCCTCCGGGTCGCCCCAGTAACCCTCCTCGGACAGCAATGGCTCGTGCGTGATTCCCGTGCCGAGGTCGTCGGCTATGCCCTGCACGGTCTGCACGCAGCGCAGGCGGGGTGCGGAGTGCACCCGATCCGGGCCGAACAGCGGAAGCAGCGCCCGCAGCGCGTCGGCCTGCCGGTTGCCCGCCGGGGTGAGCGGGCGCAGGTCGTCATCGCCGCGCCAGTGTTCTCGTTTGCCCGCCTTGGCGTGCCGCACGAGCAGCACCGTTGTCAGGTCGGTGCCGAGGCGCACGAACTGGTCGAGCGCCTCGGTCTCGCCCGCGTAGTCGAGCAGGTCCCGTGCGGCGGCGGGGCTGAGCCAGCGCAGCGCGTCGACTTCCTCGTTCGGCTGGAACGCGCCATCGAGCGCGCGGGCGCTGAAGTACGTGACCGTTTTGTCCGCGAGTGCGCCGGATCCGCCACGTACCTGGTAGTGGCAGTGCGACAGCTGCTGCCCGAGCACGCAGGAGAACCCAGTCTCCTCGGCTACTTCCCGTGCCGCCGCTTCGGGCACTGTCTCGCCGGGATCCAGCTTGCCCTTCGGCAGTGACCAATCGTCGTAGCGGGGCCGGTGCGCCACCGCCACCTCGACGCCGCCGGGTCCCGTGCGCCACAACACCGCACCCGCGGCGCGCACGGTGCGTCTCGGCGCTGTCGTCGTCGTGCCCGGTCTCGGGTCGTGGTGGTCCTGTTGCTGGTCGCTGTCGTGGCTGCCGTCGAAGTTGCCCACGCGTGTCCTCAGCTCACCCGGTCGCCCTGTGCTTGGCCAGTAGTTCCACCTGATGGTCCCTGACTTGGGTGATCTCGGCAGGCGACGGGGTCCATTCGCCGGTGGAGCTCAATACCCAGCACCGGGTCACGGGGTCGAGCGCGGAGTCGAACAGTTCGTCAAGCTGTGCGGTGAGCTTCGGGTCCTTGACCTGAACGATGACCTCGATCCTGCGGTCGAGGTTGCGGTGCATCATGTCGGCGCTGCCGATCCAATACTGCCCGCTCGCCGCGAAGTGGAAGACCCGCGAGTGTTCGAGGAATCGGCCGAGGATGGAGCGCACCGTGATGTTGTCCGATAGCCCCGGCACGCCCGGTTTGAGGGCGCAGATCCCGCGTACCACGATCTCGACCGGAATCCCAGCGCGCGATGCCTGGTAGAGCCCGTCGATGATCTGCTCGTCCACCAGCGAGTTCACCTTGAGCCGCACACCCGCCTGCTGGCCGTCGCGGGCACGGTCGATCTCCTCGGCGATGCTGCGCAGGATGCCCTTCCTGATGCCGCTCGGCGAGGTCAGCACGTTGCGGTAGGCACTCTGCCTGGAGTACCCGGTGAGCACGTTGAACAGATCGGTCAGGTCCGCGCCGATGTCGTCGTCGGCCGTCAGCAGCCCGATGTCCTCGTAGAACCGCGCGGTTTTCGGGTTGTAGTTACCGGTGCCGATGTGGCAGTAGCGCCGGATGCGCTGACCCTCCTGCCGCACGACCAGCGATGTCTTGCAGTGCGTTTTGAGCCCGACGAGGCCGTAGACGACGTGCACGCCGGAACGCTCAAGCGCACGCGCCCAGCCGATGTTGGCCTGCTCGTCGAACCGCGCCTTGATCTCGACCAGTGCGACGACCTGTTTGCCAGCCTCGGCCGCGTCGATGAGCGCGTTGACGATCGGCGAGTCACCCGATGTCCGGTACAGCGTCTGCTTGATCGCCAGCACCTTGTCGTCCAAGGCCGCCTGCTCGATGAACCGCTGCACGCTGGTTGAGAACGAGTCGTACGGGTGGTGCACCAGGACATCGCCCTCGCGGAGGGTGGAGAACACACTGCGGGGTGTCTCCCGATCCGCGAACGCCGGGTGCGTCGCTGGCACGAACGGCGGGTACTTGAGTTCCTTGCGGTCGACGTCGGCCAGCAGCTCGAGGCAGGTCATGTCGATCAGACCGGGCACGGCGACGACGTCGCGGGGGTCCACTTCCAGCTCCCGCAACAGCAGTTCGAGCATGTGCTCGCTCATGTCCTGCTCGACCTCGAGCCGCACCGGCGGGCCGAACCTGCGCTGCGCCAGTTCCCGTTCCAGCGCTTGCAGCAAGTCCTCGTCCCGGTCTTCCTCGACCTCGAAGTCGGCGTTGCGGGTGACGCGGAAGACGTGGTGCTCGGAGACCTCCATGCCGGTGAACAGGTCACCGAGGTGCGCCGAGATCAACTCCTCGAGCAGCAGGAACGTCGCGGTCGGCGCGTCAGGAGTGGTTTCGACCCTGATCAGCCGGGGCACGTTGTTCGGCACCTTCACCCTGGCGAACCGCTCCAGTCCGCCGTCCGGGTCGCGCACCGTCACCGCGAGGTTGAGCGAGAGCCCGGAGATGTAGGGGAAGGGGTGCGCTGGATCGACCGCGAGCGGCGTCAGCACGGGGAAGATCTGGTCGCTGAAGTAGTGCGACAGCCGCTCGCGCTGCCCGGTCGGCAGATCGGCCCAGCGCACGATGCGCACGCCCTCGGCGTCCAACGCGGGGCGCACCGACTCCTCGAACACCTTGGTTTGCCGGGAGACCAGGTCCTGGTTGCGTTTGGCGATGTAGGCCAACTGCTCGCGGGGCGAGAGGCCGTCCGCGCTGCGCACCGACAGGCCGGTCTCGTCGCGGCGCTTCAGCCCCGCGACCCGCACCATGTAGAACTCGTCGAGATTGGACGCGAAGATGGCGAGGAACTTGGCACGTTCCAGCAGCGGCTGCGAGGTGTCCTCGGCCAGTGACAGCACCCGTGCGTTGAAATCCTGCCAAGACAGTTCCCGGTTGAGGTAGCGGTCGTCGGGCAGCTCACCGGCGGCCGTCGCGGGGGTCACCGCGGGCGGAGCCGTTGGCACGGCGAGCGAATCGGTCGCGACGTACCCGTTCCCGGCCGCCTGCCGGGTACTGGGTGTGCCTTCCGTGCTGCTTGTGCTCACCTGTACCGCCCGAATGAATCGTCCCCGCGCGTCACGCGGTTGTGGCGCCCGTCGTGTGCTCACCCCGTCATTGTCTCGCACGTCGTCCGACCCCGGGCCGCATCCACCGCGGCTCGAGTGATCCTCCTGGCATCACGATACCGGCTCAGCGCTGGCGCAGCTGTGTCGTTCGCCGCGCAGTACCGCGAGTGTGTTGCGGCCGACACCGAGCGCCCGCACCCGCTCGACGTCGCCGACGGTATCCACATCGGTGCGTAACGTCGCGGCGGGCGTGGCCAGCCGCAGTGCGCCGGAGCGCACGTGAGCCGCAGCGGAGTCGTCACCGAAGCGTGGGTCGAGGGGGCAGCCGGAGGCCGAGAGCAGCAGGGTCGTCCCGGTGCCCGCGTGGTCGGCGCACACCGCCCGCCTGCCAGCTGCCTCGACTATGGCCGCGGCCAGATCCCCTGGCCGCAGCGCGGGCAGGTCCGCTTGCAGCGCCCCGACGACGCCGTCCGGATCGGCCCGCCGCAGCAGTGCGGCCCCGTGGCGCAGTGCGTCGTTGAGGTCCGCCGCGTTCCCGTCGTCGACGACGTCGGCGCCGAGCCGGTGCAGTCCGGCAACCTCGTCCGGCTTGGCGGCGGCGACCAGCACCCTGCCGACGCCGGGCGTGGCCAGCGCGGCGGTTACCGTGTCGGCTGCCATGGCGAGCACGAGGCGGACACGGTTGCGTTCATCACTCGGGAAGCAGCAGCCGAGCAGTCGTGACTTTGCTAGCGTCAACGACTTGATCGGCACGACAAGACTCACCGAAGGTGCCACGCGGCTATCTTGCCTGACGCACGGACCGTGGTGAGGTCTGCCCGTGCTGGACCGAGAATGGTAAGGCGCGCGACACTGCGACACAGCAGTCCGGACGGAGGGATGCGACGGTGACCGAGCGGGAGCGGGGCGGATTCTGGGTCGGTTTCACCGCGGCGATCTTCTATCCCCTCAGCTGGTTCGCCGGGTATCGCTACCGGCATGCTGACCGGATTCCGCGCAGTGGGGGAGCGCTGCTCGTGCTCAACCACGTCTCCCACTTCGATCCGGTCGTCGACGCGGTGTTCGTGCACCGGCAGCGCAGGGTGCCGCGTTTCATGGCGAAGGCGAGCCTGTTCTCGATCCCCGTGCTCAAGCAGATCCTCATCGGCTCAGGCGGCATCCCGGTGTATCGGGGCACGACCAGCGCGGGCGACGCGCTGCGCGAGGCGCACCGGACTCTCCGCGAAGGCAAGATCGTCGTGATCTATCCGGAGGGCACCATCACCAAGGATCCTGACGGCTGGATGAAGCACTCGTATACCGGCGTGGCGCGGCTCGCGCTGGAGAACGACGTCCCGGTGATCCCGATCGCACGCTGGGGCACCAACCTGATTCTCGACGGCTATCGCAAGAAATTCCGCCCTTTCCCCCGCAAGACCGTCGAGTTCCACGTGGGGGAGCCGATCGACCTCGCGAAGTACCGCGAACTGCCGCAGAGCGCGTCGGTCAGGCGTGAAGCCACCGACCTGATCACCAGCGAGGTCACCACCTTGCTCGCCGAGTTGCGCGGTGAGCAACCACCGGCAGCCGAGCGCGGATCGAAGGCCGACGATGCCTGAAGCCAGCGTGCGGCAGGAGACCACGCAGCAGCGACCGCTGCCGACGCCGCAGCGGATCACCGTGCTCGGCGCTGGCTCGTGGGGGACCACGTTCGCCAAGGTGCTCGCCGACGCCGGCAGAGACGTCACGATCTGGGCCCGCAGGGCCGAGGTGGCTGAGGAGATCACCGAGAAGCACACCAACGAGGCGTATCTGCCCGACGTCGTGCTGCCGCGACGGGTGCGCGCGACCAGCGACGCGGCGAGTGCGCTTGCTGGTGCCGAAGCCGTCGTGCTCGCGGTGCCGAGCCAGTCGCTGCGGGCGAACCTGACCTCATGGCTGCCGGTGCTGCCGACCGGCGTGCCACTGGTCAGCCTCGCGAAGGGTGTCGAGCTCGGCACCATGAAGCGGATGAGCGAGGTGATCGCCGAGGTCACCGGCGCGCCCGCGGAGCAGGTCGTGGTGGTATCCGGCCCGAACCTCGCCGTTGAGGTCGCCGCGGAACAGCCTGCCGCCGCCGTCGTCGCGTGCCCGGACCACGACCGCGCGGTGGCGATTCAGCGCGCGATTTCCGGGCCGTACTTCCGGCCGTACACCAACGTCGATGTCGTCGGCTGCGAGCTTGCTGGTGCCTGCAAGAACGTCATCGCGCTCAGCTGCGGCATGGCCGCGGGGCTCGGTTACGGTGCCAACACCGTGGCCAGCCTGATCACCCGGGGTCTCGCGGAGATGGCCCGGCTCGGCGGCAAGCTGGGCGCTGACCCGCTGACGTTCGCCGGGCTCGCTGGGGTGGGCGACCTCGTCGCGACGTGCTCATCATCGTTGTCGCGCAACCGCACGTTCGGGGAGCGGCTCGGCAGGGGAGAGACGGTCGCGCAGGCCCAGGAGGCGACTGGCGGACAGGTGGCAGAGGGCGTCAAGTCGTGCTCGTCGATCCGGGAACTGGCGCGGGCGCATGGCGTTGACATGCCGCTGACCGACGCGATGCACCGCGTCTGCCACGAGGATGTCACCCCGCGCAAGCTCGTGGCGGAGCTGTTCGACCGTGCGAAGAAGTCCGAGTGGGGCTGAGTGCGGCAGCCCGCCCGTTTCCGCCCCTAACCTGCCAAAACTCAGTGGATCTTGAGGCGTTGTGGTCGTTATAGCGACCAGAAAGTCTCAAGATCAACTCGCTGCGAGCTCGTCTCGTCGATGTTGCGACGTTGTGGCGATCCGTATCACCAGACCGCCTCAAGATCCACTCGCTTCGGGGCTCGGCCTGTGCGCCGTGTCTCACTCCGTGGGCGCTGGCTTGACCGGCGCTGACGCACCTGCTTCGCTAGACGTCATGATCGAGCGTGCGCTGTTCTCGCGGCCGGGGATCGCCCGTGCCGCCGCCGCGCCGTGTCCGTGTCCTTGTTGTTGTCGGTGATCAGCCGCGCTTCGCGCGCGTACACCTTCTTCGCATTCCCACCGTCGTGACCAGCAAGGACCTCTCGATGTTCGCCGTTCCTGATAACACTGTCGCCGCCCCTGAGAACCCGGCGTTGCGCCACCCGGTGCGCGTCGCGCTTTCGTATGCCACCGACCGCGACTCCTGGCGGCACCTGCTCCGCTACGACCCCGACGAGCGGTTCGCCACGCTCATCGAGCGCACCGACACCGACGAGATCTGGCTGCTGAGCTGGCTGCCCGGTCAGCGCACCGACCTGCACGACCACGGCGACACCAGCGGTGCGTTCACCGTCGTCAGCGGCAAGCTCACCGAGGTCGTCGCGCGTGGTAGTGCGGTGGCCGAACCGGAAACCCGGCCCGAAGCGTTGGACATCCACGAACTGTCCGTCGGCCAGTCGCGGGTGTTCGGTCCCGGGTACGTGCACCAGGTGACCAACGTCGGGCCGGATCCGGCCGTGAGCATCCACGTCTACCGCTACGGCGGCAGAACGATGCGCTCCTACCGCGACGACGTGCGGGGTCCGGTGCTGGCCTGAGCGTGGTCAGTCCGCCGTGTCCGTGGCCGCATGCCCTGCCACCGGTGCGGCCGCGCGGGCTGTGACATGCGTGGGCACCGGCAGGTCCGTCGCGAGGTCGGCGGCGGGCTCCGGCGTGCCGAACATCTGCCGGACCGGCAGCACGCCTGCCCACACCGCGTTCGCCTCGACGTCTTCGGGGTCGTCGTTCGGGCCTTCGGCCCTGACCTTGACCGATGCCTCATGCAACGGCAGCGCCAGCACCGACACGGCGGCGTACTCCTTGTTGCTGACCCCGCGGGCGTGGTCCCACGACCCGGGCGCGAGATGCTCGGTGATCACCTTCAACCCGTGCAGCTTCTCGTCCCGCTCGGTGACCGGCCGGGCGCGGCCGTGCACGACGGCACTGCGGTAGTTCATCGAGTGGTGGTTCAGGCTGCGCGCGTAGACGATGCCGTCGACGTGTGTCACGGTGACGCAGATGTCGACGCCGTCGGGCGGCGTGCGCAGGCTGCGTGCCCCGGTCGAACCGTGCAGGTACAGCGTGTCGTCGTCGCGGCCGTACCCTGTCGGCAGGACGACGGGCGAGTCGTCGAGCACCAGCCCGATGTGGCAGACCAGCCCGGTGTCCAGCACGTCGTAGAGCGCGTGGCGCTCGAGCACGGTGCGGTGCTTGGTGCGGCCAGGGGTGCTGCGTTCGGTCGGAGACAGTGCGGTGGAGATCATGGCATCATCCTCGCCAGCCAAGTGGCATGATGGAACGGCCAATCTTTCCGTAAACGAGAAGTCCGCTTGGAGCTGGCATGACGGCCTACCCGGCGCGAGGCGGCGTGAACACCGGTGTCGGCACTGCCCTGCCGGTCGCGCTGGATCGGCGGTCCGGGGTTCCGCTGGCGGTGCAGCTCGCCGACGCGCTGCGCGACGCCGCCGCCACCGGGCACCTACGCGGCGGGGACCGGTTGCCGTCCACCCGCGCGCTCGCTGGGCGGCTCGGCGTCAGCAGGACCGTGACGTCGGCGGCGTACGAGCAGCTGCACGCCGAGGGCTGGATCGCGGGCAAGCACGGCTCAGGCACCTACGTCACCACCACGCCGCCGGCCGACGCGCCGCAGCGCAGTGCCATCCCGGAAGACGAAACCGACGGCGAGGACCTGCTCGCGCTGGTGCCCGGCGTCCCGTGGGCGGACGGCATCGAACGCGCCACGTGGCGCAGGGCGTGGCGGGCCGCCGCCGACACCCCGCCGTCGCAGCAGACCGAGCGCGCGGGTCTCACCGCGTACCGGGCGGCCATCGCCGAGCACTTGTTGCGGCACCGGGGTCTGATGATCGCTTCGGCCAGCGTGCTCGCCACGGCGGGTACCACCAGCGCCGTTGCCGAGCTGGCCTCCGCGCTGTTCCAGCCAGGCGACGTCGTCGCGGTCGAGGAACCCGGCTATCAGCGCGCGGTGCAGGTGTTCCTCGCCGCGGGGCTGCGGGTGGCAGGCGTTCCGGTCGACACCGATGGCGTTGTGGTGGATGCCATCCCAACGGGGGCCAAGGCGGTGTTCTGCTCCCCGGCGCACCAGTACCCGATGGGCAGCAGGATGAGCGCGACGCGGAGGGTGGCGCTGGTCGAGCGCGCCCGCGCCGAGGGATTCCTGGTGATCGAGGACGACTACGACGGTGAGCTGCGCTTCGACGTCGCCCCGTTGCCGCTGTTGGCGGGGCTCGCGCCGGATGTCGTGGTGCACCTTGGCACCACGAGCAAGATCCTCACCCCGACTCTTGGCGCTGGCTGGCTGGTCGCGCCACGCGGGGTCGCCGACACCGTGCTGACCTACCGTGACCGCACTGGAACCCGGCCGTCGCCAGCGGGGCAGCGGGTGTTCACCGAGTTCGCGCACAGCGGCGACCTCGGCAGGCACCTGCGGCGGGTGCGCAGGGAGATGTCCGAACGACGGCAATTGCTCGTCGGGGCGCTCCGGGAGGCGGGCATCGGCATGGCCGGGGACGACGCGGGCGCGCACCTCGTCGTCCCGCTGCGCTCGGCGGACGACGAGCGGGCGAAACTGCGTGCGGCGCGCCAGGAGGGCATCCTGCTCGACGGGCTCGCAAGGCACTACGCGGACGAACCGACCGCACACGGCATCGCGATCGGCTACGCTGGGTGTTCCCGCGAGGAACTGCACGAAGCGGTGGGTGTGCTCGTCAGCGTGCTCACCCGGCAGCGGTAGGGTCGGCGCTCATGAGCGAGGCAAATTCGGTGCCGCACGGACACAAAACGAGGGTCGCGGTCGTGTTCGGCGGCCGCAGTAGCGAACACACCATCTCGTGCGTCTCGGCGGGCAGCATCCTCGCCAACCTTGATCCGGAACGATTCGAGATCGTTCCGATCGGTATCACCCGGGAGGGCGGCTGGGTGCTCGGCGCCAGCGACCCGAAGGCGCTCGCCATCAGCGGCAGGACGTTGCCCTCGGTGGAGTCCGGCGACGAACTGGTGCTCGCGGGTGACCCGACCCGCCGCGACCTCGTCATGATCGGGTCCGGCGACGAGCTTCACACGCTCGCTGGGGTCGACGTCGTGTTCCCGGTGCTACACGGCGCGTTCGGGGAGGACGGCACCATCCAGGGCCTGCTTGAGATGGCCGAGCTGCCGTACGTCGGCGCGGGTGTGCTGGCTAGCTCCGCCGCGATGGACAAGGTGTTCGCCAAGAAGCTGCTCGCCGCGGAAGGGCTGCCGGTCGGCACCTACGCCGTGCTCGACCGCAACGCCGCCACGCTCGACGACGCCGAACGCGACCGCCTCGGGCTGCCGGTGTTCGTCAAACCGGCGCGAGCGGGGTCGTCCATCGGTATCAGCAAGGTCACCGACTGGGCGCAGCTCGATGACGCGATCGCGATGGCACGCGAGACCGATCCGAAGGTGCTTATCGAGGCCGGAGTCGCAGGCAGAGAGATCGAGTGCGGCGTGCTCGAGTTCCCCGACGGGAGGGTCGAGGCATCGCTGCCCGCCGAGATCAGGGTGCTCGCCGACGACGACTCCGCCTGGTACGACTTCGAGACCAAGTACCTCGGTGACGCCGCCGAACTGGACATCCCCGCCAAGATCGATGACGCCACCACCGAACGGCTCAGGGCGATGGCGGTGCGCGCGTTCGGCGCGCTGGACTGCGAGGGCCTCGCTCGGGTCGACTTCTTCGTCGGCGCTGACGGCGAGCTGACGATCAACGAGGTCAACACACTGCCAGGGTTCACAACGACGTCGGCCTACCCGAAGATGTGGGAGGTCACCGGCGTGGACTACGCGACGCTGCTGACCACGCTGGTTGAAACGGCGCTGAGCAGGGGAACCGGGCTGCGCTGACCGGCGCGCCAGATCCCGACGCGACTCCTGGCCTCACGGCCGAGGCGGCACCGCCGTCAGCTCCGCGTCGATGATGTCCGAGATCTCCTGCAGCGGGCCGGTGCCAGCGTCGGCGGGCACCGTCAGCGCGATGTAGGCCTTGCGGTCCACGGCGTACCAGGTCGTCGCGCCTTGATCAGTGACTGGTAGCCACTGCACGCCGTTGACCTGCCGCAGCTTGGCCGTCTTGGTCAGCGTGCCCGGCTTGGGGATGCCGCACCGCAGCACGACCGGATTCACCGCGCCCCAGGCGGCGGCACCCTCTGGCGCTGGGTCGGCCAACTCCCGGCGCGGCAACTGCTTGCCCGCGGACTCCAGCGTGTCCGGCAGCGCGCCGGTCAGGGTCGTGCACGCGGCAGAGCCTGACTCCGGCGCCGCGACGGCGACAAGCGGCAGCGGGCCTGTCGGCTTGTCCGCGTCGTCAGCGGAGGTGTCACCGCCGCCGGTGGCGATGCCGATGGCGACGACGGCGGCCACCAGCCCGAGGCCGAGCACGGCGGCGACGATGATCAGCGAGCGGGAGGGGGCGGCGGCATCCGGTTCAGACACGGCGTTACGAGACCACAGCTCAGAGATGCACCACGGGGCAGGTCAGGGTGCGTGTGATTCCGCTGACGTTCTGCACCTTCGCGACAACCAGTTGGCCGAGCTGGTCGACGTTCTCCGCTTCGGCCCTGACAATGACGTCGTACGGGCCGGTCACGTCCTCTGAGCTGGCCACACCTGGGATTTCCGCGATCTCGGCCGCGACCGAGGCGGCCTTGCCGACTTCGGTCTGAATCAGGATGTATGCGTTGACCACGGCGCGCCCTTTCGTCTGCGTCGGTCGGTTCAGTGTCCAATGTAGTGAGGCAGGATTGACGTGGATCGCCCAACCTACCGCAGCCATCGGCGGCTGGCAGCGCAGTGCCATCGCTGGCCGCCGTGTGCCAGCCTCGCACGTACCCACCCCGAGACTCCTGGAGGTCTAGCGTGCCGTCGCAGCAGGGACCAACCGAAGGCACCGTCGCGGAGATCGGTGAGTTCGGATTGATCGACTCGGTGACCCGGCATCGCAGCCAGCCGGAGCACACGCTGCTCGGCCCCGGCGACGACGCCGCCATCGTCGCGGCCCCGGACGGCAAAGTCGTGGCCAGCACGGACATGCTGGTGCAGAACGTGCACTTCCGGCTCGACTGGTCCAGCCCGGCGCAGGTCGGCAGGAAGGCGGTCGCGGTGAACCTCGCCGACGTCGCCGCCATGGGTGCGATGCCGACGGCGGTGCTTGTCGGGCTCGCCTGCCCCGGCGCGACCCGCACCGAACAGGTCACCGAGCTGGCCGACGGTATGTGGGAGGAGGCCGAACGCGCCGGTGTCGGCCTCGTCGGCGGGGACGTCGTCGCGGCCGAGGCGATCGTGATCAGTGTCACGGCGCTGGGCGACCTGCGCGGCACCGCGCCGGTGCGGCGTTCCGGCGCGCGGCCGGGCGAGATCGTCGCGATCAACGGCAGGCTGGGCTGGTCCGCCGCGGGGCTCGCCGTGCTCGGCAGGGGATTCCGTTCCCCGGTCAGCGTGGTCAACGCGCATCGCTACCCAGAGCCGCCGTACGCGGCTGGCCCCGAGGCGGCGGCGGCAGGCGCGACCGCCATGATCGACATCTCCGACGGTCTGCTCGCCGACCTCGGACACGTGGCCAAGGCGTCCAGCGTGGGCATCGATGTCGACTCCAACGCCCTTCCGGTGGACCAAAAGCTGATCGAGGTTGCCTCCGCGCTCGGTGCGGAGCCGCTGCGGTGGGTGCTCACCGGCGGTGAGGACCACGCGCTCGCCGCGACGTTCCCCAGCGCACAGCAGGTGCCGCAGGGGTGGCGGCGCATCGGTGTCGTCGCGGCGGCGGCCGACAGGGGAGTCGGCGTGACGGTCGACGGCAAGCCGTACGAGCCGGAGCAGGGCTGGCAGCACTGGCGCGGCTGAGCCGTCCGTCTCACCGTCGGAAAACCGGGCGAACTCGCGCACGGTCCTCGCGTACCCTCGTGCGAGTGGAATTCGCACCAGTGCCCTATGACCACCCCGACGCGACGAAGCTGATCGTCGAGGTGCAGCGGGAGTACATCATCCGCTACGGCCACGAGGACATCACGCCGGTTGATCCGGATGACTTCGCGCCGCCGCGCGGCCGGTTCTTCGTCGGGTATCTCGACGGCGCGCCGGTAGCCTGCGGCGGTTGGCGTTGCCAGGACGGTCCCGAACCCGAGTACACGCCGGGCGATGCCGAGATCAAGCGGATGTACGTCGCTGATTCGGTGCGTGGCAATGGTTACTCGCGTGCTCTGCTCGAGGTCATCGAGCAGAGTGCCCGTGACGCTGGCAGGAAGCGGATGATCCTGGAGACCGGCACCGAGCAGCCTGAGGCGATGTCGCTGTATGAGTCGTCCGGGTATCACGCCATCCCTCGGTTCGGCGCCTACCGCGACGACCCGTGCAGCCGCTGCTACGCGAAGGACCTGCCGCAGTCGGCGTGAAGCGGCGCGCTAGGCTCAGGCGGCATGGCAGCACGGCCCCTCGAAGAGATCGTTGAAGCAGGCTGGGCGACGGCCCTCGAACCGGTCGCGCCCAAGATCGCGCGGATGGGAGAGTTCCTGCGCGCGGAGATAGCGGCGGGACGCACCTACCTACCGTCGGGGGAGAACGTGCTGCGGGCGTTCAAACAGCCGTTCCACGACGTCAGGGTGCTGATCGTCGGCCAGGACCCGTACCCGACGCCTGGCCATCCCATCGGGCTGTGCTTCGCGGTCGCGCCGGACGTCCGGCCGCTGCCGAAGAGCCTGGTCAACATCTTCAAGGAGTACTCGGACGACCTCGGCCACCCGCTGCCGTCCAATGGTGACCTCACCCCGTGGACCGAGCAGGGTGTGCTGCTGCTGAACCGAGCGCTGAGTGTGCAGCCAGGCAAGCCGAACTCCCACCAGGGCAAGGGGTGGGAAGAGATCACCGAGCAGGCCATCCGCGCGCTCGCGACGCGAGACGAGCCGCTGGTCGCGATCCTGTGGGGCAGCAACGCCCGCAAGCTCAAGCCGCTGATCGGCGCGGACCGCTGCATCGAGTCGGTGCACCCGAGCCCGCTGTCGGCGCACAACGGCTTCTTCGGTTCCCGCCCGTTCAGTCGTGCCAACGAGTTGCTGGAAAAGCAGGGTGCGGCCCCCATCGACTGGAAGCTGCCCTAGCGGCAGCACCCCACACACGCGAAACCCCGGCGTGACCAGGTCACGCCGGGGTTCGTCAGTTCGCGCTCTCGCGCCGCGCTGATATCGGTTCGAACCTGCGAGCAGTGCTCACACGTCAGACCGCGGTGCGGCTCACACGGGTCACTTTGCCAGCCTTCAGGCACGAGGTGCAGACGTTCATGCGCTTCTTACCGGAAAGACCGATCTTGGCGTGAACAGTCTGAATGTTGGGGTTCCACCGGCGGTTGTGGCGCCGGTGGGAGTGCGAGACCGACTTGCCGAAGCCCGGCCCCTTACCGCAGACGTCGCACACGGCAGCCACGTCGAACACTCCTTAGATCAGGGAAAGAAATGTGCAGGCCCGAAACGCATCGGGCGACTCGGATAGGGTATCCGGTGCGGTCTCGCCGGGCGCACCGGGGTCGATAGGCTTGCTGAGCACAGGCTACGAGACGTCCCTCCCGCACGGGTAGATCGGCAGGTCGGACGCGGTTCCGGCGCCGCACTGGGCGCCGGCGCGAGCGACCCAGCCGGTACGGACGACACAGCAGGCACAGAAGGCACACGGTGGCGACTCAGGCAGAGGTTCCGAGGTAGGTATGCGGGCTGTTGACGCGGCTGCGGTGCGGGAGTGGGCGACGTCCTGCGTCACCGTGCTCGACGCGCTGCGCGCTGACATCGACCGGATCAACATCTACCCGGTGCCGGACTCCGACACCGGCTCCAACCTGCTCTACACCGTCACCGGCGCACGGGACGCCCTCATGCTGCACGGACCGGGCAATCCGGACGACGGCGCTGGTGCGGCGCTCGCGGTGTTCGCGCGAGGCGCGGTGCGGGCAGCGCGCGGCAACTCCGGGGTGATCCTGTCGCAGCTGCTGCGGGGCATCGCGGATTCCGCCGGGGACGCCGCCGTGGTCGACGCCCCCGGCCTCGCCGCCGCCCTCGCCCAGGCGGAGCGCACAGCGACGACCGCTGTCGCCCGGCCGGTGGACGGGACGATGCTCACCGTGCTGGCTGCCGCCGCGCGCGCCGCGGAGGAGGCAACGGAAGGCGGCGTCGCCGCCGTCGCGGAGGCAGCGGCGGATGCGGCGGCCGAGGCGCTCGTCGAAACCCCGCGGCAGCTCGCCGTGCTCGCGGACGCGGGCGTCGTGGACGCGGGCGGACGCGGCGTGCTCGCCGTGCTGGATGAGCTCGCCGGTGTGGTGGCTGGCAGGCCGGCCAGGCAGCGCCCGGAGTTCGCGGGCAGCGCGGACCCGGTGCCGTCGCAGGGCAGGCTCACCGAGAGCTCCCAGCCGTGGGAGGTCATGTACTTGCTCGACGGGATGTCGGACATGGCCCTGCCCGAGTTGCGGGATCGGCTCAGCTCGCTTGGCGACTGCGTCACCATCGCTGGTGACGGCGCTGGCAGCCACGCCGTCCACGTGCACTGCGCGGACATCGGCGCGGCGCTCGAGGCTGGGCTGGACGTCGGCAGGCCGCGTGACGTGCGGGTGGAGTCGCTCGCGGTGGCTGGCGGCTCGCTGCTCGGCGGCAGGGCCGTGCTCGCCGTCGTCCACGGTCGCCCGTTCGCCGAGCTGTGCCGCCAGGAGGGTGTGCGGGCGCTGGCGTGCGACAGCCGCACCCCGCTGAGCATCGACCGGGTCATGCGTGCCGTCACCGAGCTGCGTGCGTCGCACGTCGTGGTGCTGCCCGCTGGCGCGGAGACGACCGGCGTCGTCGAAGCCGCGACCGAACGCGCGGTGACGGCTGGCAAGGACGTCGTCGTCATCCCGTGCGCGTCGCCGGTGCAGGTGCTCGCCGCGATCGCGGTGCACGACGTCGAGCGCAGGGCCGCCGACGACGTCGTCGCGATGGCCGAGGCCGCCGCCGCCACCCGCAGGGGTGAGCTGCTCGTCGCCGCCGAGGACGCGATGACCTGGGTGGGCCGGGTGCACGCGGGTGATCTGGTCGGGTTCGTCGACGGCGAGGTGATGCTGATCGAACCGGGAGTGTCGGTGCCGTCGGCTACCGTAGCCGCGGACGCGGCGATGAGCGTGGTCGAACGGATGTTGAGCGCGGGTGGCGAGCTCGTCACCCTGCTGCTCGGCGCCCGGGCGCCGGAGGGGATCGACGCCGCCGTCGCCGAACGGCTCGCGCGGGCGCATCCCGAGGTCGAATTCGCCGCGTACCAGGGTGGACAGACCGAGTCGATGCTGACGTTCGGAGTGGAGTAGCAACCGTGGCCACGCTGCGCGACGACCTCAAGTCGCTGATCGGGACACGATCGGCGAACTTGCTTGCCAAGACGATGGAGATCACCACCGTTGGGGAGTTGCTGCGGCACTACCCGCGCCGCTACTCCGATCGCGGCGCGTTGACCGAGATAGCCGGGCTTGAGCAGGGCGAACACGTCACCGTGATGGCGCGGGTTGTCAACGCCAACGTCCGCACCATGCGCAACCGCAAGGGCAGCATCCTCGAAGTCACCATCACCGACGGCAGCAAGCAGCTGCGCTGCGCGTTTTTCAACAAGGCCAAGTTCCACGCACAGCGACTGCGGCCGGGCAAGACCGGCCTGTTCGCCGGCAAGGTGTCCGAGTACCGGCGGGTGTTGCAGCTCGCGCACCCGGAGTACGAGCTGCTTGACGACATGAGCGCGTCGTCAGTCGACGAGTTCGTCAGCGAGATCATCCCGGTGTATCCCGCCGCGGAGGGGATGCAGTCCTGGGTGATCGCGCGTTGCGTGCGGCAGGTGCTCGACATGGTGGAGATCGACGACGACCCGATGCCGCCAGAACTGCTCGCCACGCGCGGGCTCGCCAGCCTCGACGCCGCGCTGCGGCTGATCCACCGGCCGCCGGACTTCGAGTCGCTCGACGTCGCCCGCGAGCGGTTGAAGTGGGACGAGGCGATGGCGATCCAGCTGATCTTCGCGGAGCGCAGGATGTCGGCGGTGTCTCGTCCCGCGCCCGCCTGCCCGCCGGTGTCCGGCGGGTTGCGGGAGGCGTTCGACGAACGGTTGCCGTTCACCCTCACCGACGGGCAGCGGGAGGTCGGTGAGGACATCGCGGCGGATATCGCGCAGGACCATCCGATGAACCGGCTGCTGCAGGGCGAGGTCGGCAGCGGGAAGACCGTGGTGGCGCTGCGGGCGATGGCGCAGGTCATCGACGCGGGCAAGCAGGCAGCGATGCTCGCGCCCACCGAGGTGCTCGCCGCCCAGCACGCTCGCTCACTGCGGGAACTGCTCGGCGACCTCGGCTGCGCCGGGGAGCTGGGTGCGGCCGATGGCGCGACGAGGGTGGCGCTGCTGACCGGCTCGATGACGGCGAAGCAGCGCAAACAGGCGTTGCTGGACGCGGCGAGCGGCGCGGCGGGGATCATCGTCGGCACCCACGCGCTGATCCAGGACACCGTGTCGTTCGCTGATCTCGGGCTGGTCGTCGTCGACGAGCAGCACCGGTTCGGCGTCGAACAACGGGACGCTCTGCGGTCGCGGGGTGCGGACTTCACCAGCCCGCACGTGCTGGTCATGACCGCGACGCCGATCCCGCGCACGGTGGCGATGACGGTGTACGGCGACCTGGAGATCTCGGCGCTACGGGAGCTGCCCGCGGGCAGGTCACCGATCAAGACGAGCGTGGTGCCCGCCGCGGAGAAGCCAGCCTGGCTGGAGCGGACATGGCAGCGCATCGTGGAGGAGGTGCGCAAGGGCCACCAGGCGTACGTGGTGTGCCCGAGGATCGGTGACGAGCCACCCTCGAACAACGGCGAAGGCAGGCCCGCGATCTCGGTGCTCGACATGGCCGCCGAGCTGGAGAACGGTCCGCTGTCCGAACTGCGCGTCGGGGTACTGCACGGCAGGCTGGCCGCCGAGGATAAGGACGCCGTGATGCGGGCGTTCGCGGCGGGCAAGGTCGACGTCCTCGTGGCGACGACGGTGATCGAGGTCGGCGTGAACGTGCCGAACGCGACCGCGATGGTGATCATGGACGCCGAGCGGTTCGGGCTCTCTCAGCTGCACCAGTTGCGCGGCCGGGTCGGCCGGGGCGACGTTCCTGGGCTGTGCCTGCTGGTCACCGAGACGCTGGCGGGCACGGCCGCGCGAGAACGACTGGCCGCCGTCGAGTCGACGCTGGACGGCTTCGAGCTGTCCCGCAAAGACCTGGAACTACGCCGGGAGGGTGACATTCTCGGCGCGGCACAATCCGGCAAGCGTTCTGGCCTCAAGCTGTTGTCGTTGCTGGCTGACGAGGACATGATCGCCGACGCGCGAGAGGCGGCGTTGCGCATCGTCGCCGACGACCCATCGCTTGGTGGCCACCTCGGCCTCGCACACCTTGTCACCGACTTGATCGACCCGGACAGGGCGGACTTTCTTGAGAAGAGCTGAGGCCGGCTCCGGCTGCCTCAGGCGAGGAACCCGCGCAGCAGTGACGCGGTGCCTGCCGCGTGCTCTGCCATCGCCTGTCGCGCGGCGTCCTGGTCACCGGCGATGATCGCCTCGACGATGGCGGCATGCTGCTGGTTCGAGTGTTCGATGTTGCGCGTCAGTAGCGGGATCGCGTCGAGCAGTTCGTTGAGCCGCATCCGCGCGTCGGCGACGGCGGATGTCAGTGAGGATGAGCCGCTGAGCTCGGCGATGGCGAGGTGGAACCGGGAGTCGAGCCGCCGGTAGCTGTCCAGCGTCGCCCCGCCGCACTCGTCGAGCCTGCGCCGCAAGTAGTCCCGCTCCGTGTCGGACAGCTCGCGCGCCGCGGCCGCCTCCGCCGCGCCCACCTCGAGGACGTAGCGCAGGGTGAGGGCGTCGTCCAGCCCGTCGCCAAGCTGCCTCGCCATCCGCTTGAGGTCGCGCTTGCGCGGCCGTGGCGGCGTGCGGCTGACGAACGTGCCGCCGTAGCGGCCCCGGCGCGACTCCACGTATCCGGCTTGCGCCAGCGCGCGGATCGCTTCCCGCAGCGTGACCCTGCTGACGTTGAACCGGGCGGCGAGGTCTCGCTCGGCAGGCAGCCGCTCGCCGGGATCGACCACGCCGAGCCGGATCGTTTGCAGCAACCGCTCGACGGTCTCCTCGAAGGCGTTGCCCGCCCTGACCGGCCGGAACAACGCATCGACGGTGCCTGCCGACTCGAGCGGGGTCGCCTCTTGACTGCTCGCCACGGCGGCCTCCGGCCCTCAATGGTTCATGGTCTGACACCACGAAATTACCAAGTAGACCGGAAGTCAGTCGACTGGCTCACTCGTTTGACCTGCCAGTTCGGCTTACTTCCTGTCGGAATGGAATCTACCGGCACAGTACGGATGGTGGCCGGACCGCCGGATGAGCCGCGCTTACAGCGGGGTGACGTAGGCGCTGGAGATGCCGCCGTCGACAAGGAACGTGGACGCGGTGATGAACGAGGCATCGTCGCTGGCCAGGAACGCCACCGCCGCGGCGATCTCCTCCGGCTCGGCGAACCGGCCCATCGGCACGTGCACCAGGCGGCGCTCCGCCTTCTCCGGGTCCCTGGCGAACAGCTCCTGCAACAGCGGCGTGTTGACCGGGCCGGGACACAGCGCGTTGACGCGGATGCCCTCGCGGGCGAACTGCACGCCGAGTTCTCGCGACATCGCGAGCACGCCGCCCTTGGACGCGGTGTAGGAGACCTGCGACGTCGCGGCGCCCATGACAGCCACGAACGACGCGGTGTTGATGATGGAGCCCTTGCCCTGCCGCCGCATGTACGGAATGACCGCCTTACAGCACAGGTACACCGAGGTGAGGTTGACGTCCTGCACCCTGCGCCAGGCGTCGAGATCGGTGTCGAGGATCGAGTCGTCGTCCGGCGGCGAGATGCCCGCGTTGTTGAAAGCGATGTCGATCGCGCCGTAGCTGTCGTCCGCCGCGGCGAGCAGGTTCGCGACGTCGGTCTCGCTGGTGACGTCGGTCGGCACGAACAGCCCGCCCACCTCGTCGGCGGCGGCCTTGCCCGCGCCCGGGTCGACGTCGCCGATCACGATCGTCGCGCCGTCCGAGGCGAGCCTGCGCACGGCGGCGAGGCCGATCCCGCTCGCGCCGCCGGTCACCACGGCCACCTTGCCGTCGAGTCGCTGGGTCATGGCTTCACTCCTGGGTGTTGATGAACACGTTCTTGGTCTCGGTGAACGCGGCCAGCGCGTCCGGGCCGAGCTCCCGGCCGAGGCCGGACTGCTTGAAGCCGCCGAACGGCGTCGAGTACCGCACGGCCGAATGCGAGTTGACGGACAGGTTGCCGCTCTCGACGCCGCGCGCCACCCGCAGCGCCTTGCCGACGTCGCGGGTCCAGATCGAGCCCGCGAGACCGTAGTCGGTGTCGTTGGCGATGCGGATCGCGTCGGCCTCGTCGTCGAACGGCATCACCGCGACGACTGGCCCGAAGATCTCCTCGCGCCACGCGCGTGATTCCAGATCGACCGGCGCGAGCACAGTCGGCGGGAACCAATAGCCCGCCCCGGCAGGGCAGCTGCCCCGGAACGCGACCGGGGCGTCGTCGGGGACGAAGGACGCCACGGTCTCGCGCTGCGCCGCTGAGATCAGCGGCCCCATCTCGGTGGACTCGTCGCCGGGATCGCCGACCTTCACCCCGGTGACGGCGGGTTCGAGCAGCGCCATGAAGTCGTCGACGACGTCGCGCTGCACCAGGATCCTGGAGCGGGCACAGCAGTCCTGTCCCGCGTTGTCGAATACGCCGTACGGCGCGGTCGCCGCTGCCCGTTCCAGATCGGCGTCGGCGAAGACGATGTTGGCGCTCTTGCCGCCCAGCTCAAGGGTCACCCGCTTCACCTGCTCGGCGCAGCCCGCCATGATCCGCTTGCCGACCGTTGTGGAGCCGGTGAAGACCACCTTGCGCACGTCGGGATGGGTGACGAACCGCTCGCCGACCACAGCGCCCTTGCCGGGGATCACCTGGAAGACGTCCTCCGGGATGCCCGCCTCCCGTGCCAGCTCGGCCAGCCGCAGCGCGGTCAGCGGGGTGAGCTCGGCGGGTTTGAGCACCGCGGCGTTACCCGCGGCGAGGGCTGGCGCGAAGCCCCACGCCGCGATCGGCATCGGAAAGTTCCACGGCACGATGATCCCGACGACGCCGAGCGGCTCGGCGAAGGTGATGTCAACGCCGCCCTCGACCGGGATCTGCCTGCCGAACTGCCGTTCCGGCGCGGCCGCGTAGTAGTGCAGCACGTCCCGGACGTTGCCCGCCTCGCCGCGTGCGTTGCCGATGGTGTGCCCGGAGTTGCGCACCTCCAGCTCGGCCAGGTGCCCCAGGTCGGCGTCGACGGCGTCGGCGAACCGGCGCAGCAGCCGTCCCCGGTCGGCGGGTGCGACAGTGCGCCACCGCCGTTGCGCCCGCGTGGCGCGCGCGATGGCTTCGGAGGTCTCATCGACGCCTGCCAGCGGCACGCTCCGCACCAGCTGCTCGGTCGCGGGGTTGATCACGTCGAACGTCGTCACTGGCTCTCTTTCGTGTCGTGGCGTGCCGCTGTGCTGGCGGTCACGAGTGCCTGGAAGAGACGAAGGTCGTCGGCGTCCTGCTCGGGGTGCCACTGCACGCCCAGCACGAAGCGGTGCCCTGGCAGTTCGACGGCCTCGATGGTGCCGTCCGCGGCCCAGCCGGTCGTCGTGAGCGCCGGGGCGATCCGGTCGAGCGCCTGGTGGTGATAGCACGGCACCGTGACCTCGTCGCCGAGAATGCTGGCGGCGAGGCTGCCTGCCGCCAGCCGTACCCGGATGGTGCCGAACACGGCTGGTCCCGGCCGGTGCGTCTCGTGCCCGACCACGTCGGGAAGGTGCTGGTGCAACGTCCCGCCGAGCGCGACGTTGAGCAGTTGCGCGCCGCGGCACACGCCGAGCACCGGCAGGTCCCGTGGCAGCGCGTGGCGCACCAGCTCCGCTTCCCACCCGTCGCGGCCGGGGCGGGTGGCGGTGGTCGCCGGGTGCGGCTGGTGGCCGTAGCGGGCGGGGTCGATGTCGGCGCCGCCGGACACCACCAGCCCGTCGAGCGCGGCGATGACCTCCTCGGCACCATGCGCCGTGTTGTCGATCGGCGGCAGCAGCACCGGCACACCGCCCGCACGGCTGACCGACTCGACGTAGTTGTAGGGCAGCAGCGCGAAGCCGGTGTCCCAGACGCCGGTCTGTGCCCGCTCGGCGTAGGTGGTGAGCCCGATCAGCGGCCGTGTCGCGCTAGAGCCGTTCGAAACCACGGAACCTCTCCCAGTCGGTCACGGTCGCGTCGTAGGCGGCCAGCTCCACCCTGGCGGCGTTGGCGTAGTGGTCGACGACGTCCTCGCCGAAGGCGGCGCGGGCGAGCTTGCTCTCGGAGAACAGCTGGGCTGCGTCGCGCAGGTTCGCGGGCACCTGTGGCAGGTCGGCGGTGTAGGCGTTGCCGGTGAACTCGGGTTCGAGCTCCAGCTCGTGCTCGATGCCGTGCAGCCCGGCAGCGACCAGCGCCGCGACGGCGAGGTACGGGTTGACGTCGCCGCCGGGCACCCGGTTCTCCACCCGTAGCGACGGCCCGTGCCCGACCACCCGCAGCGCGCATGTGCGGTTGTCCAGCCCCCACGCCACGGTGGTCGGCGCGAAGCTGCCCGGCTGGTAGCGCTTGTAGGAGTTGACGTTGGGCGCGAACAAGTAGGTGAGCTCGGCCAGGCAGGCCTGTTGCCCGGCGAGGAAGTGCTCCATCAGCGGGGAGAACCCGTGCGGTCCGTCCCCGGCGAGGACGGGGTCGCCGCCTGCCGAGCGCAGCGAGATGTGGATGTGGCAGGAGTTGCCCTCCCGCTCGTCGAACTTCGCCATGAAGGTCAGGCTCATGCCTTCCTGCGCGGCGATCTCCTTCGCGCCGGTCTTGTAGATGCTGTGGTTGTCGCAGGTCGTGAGCGCCTCGTCGTACTTGAACGCGATCTCGTGCTGGCCGAGGTTGCACTCGCCCTTGGCCGACTCGACGTACATTCCGGCGCCTGTCATGCCGTTGCGGATGCGCCGCAGCAGCGTTTCGACCCGGCCGGTGCCGAGCATCGAGTAGTCCACGTTGTACTGGTTGGCGGGCTCGAGGTCGCGGTAGCCGCCTCGCCACGCGCTCTCGTAGGTGTCGTTGAAGACGATGAACTCCAGCTCGGTGCCGACGTAGGCGCGCAGTCCCCGCTCGGCGAGCCGGTCCAGCTGCTTGCGCAGCACCTGCCGGGGCGACGCGGTGACCGGGTCGCCGCCTTCCCACTGCACATCGCACAGCACGAGCGCGGTCGCGTCGGCCCAGGGCACCCTGCGCAGTGTCGCGAGGTCGGGCCGGAGCACGAAGTCGCCGTAGCCGCGCTCCCATGACGACATCGCGTACCCGTCGACGGTGTTCATGTCGACGTCGACCGCGAGCAGGTAGCTGCACGCCTCCGAGGCGTGCGGCAACACCTCCTCGAGGAAGTAGCCGGCGGCGCACCGCTTGCCCTGCAGCCGCCCCTGCATGTCCGTCGCGGCGACGAGCACGGTGTCGATCTCGCCCGCGTCCACCAGCGCACGGAGCTCGTCGACGGTGAGTAATCCCTGCTGTGCGGACACGATCGCCGCTCCTTCCTGCCCGCGTACGCCAGTCACGCGGCCGCAGTGCCGAACTAAAGGTCTAAGAACAGTCCTTTAAGTTATGCAACCACCAACCGGGCTCGCGGTCAATGGTGGGCGAGGAACCGGGTTCTCGGCGGCGCGGCGGACGCCACGAGGATGACCTTGACACCTTCGAGTGATCCATGCCACTCTCACCATCCATCTGGCAATGGACCGACCCTAGACCATTGAAACCCGGCGGTCGGCCCGACGTCGATCTACTGCCACGCAGCAGGAAAGGGAGCGCGATGGCCGGTACGGAACAGCCCGGTATGGAACAGGGCCGAAAGCGCGGGGCGGACGTCACCCACGTCCACGTCCACGGCCACGGCGTAGACGTGGACTACGAACGCAAGGGTCAGGAGTACTTCGACCAGCGCTCGCTGCGCCGTGGCGCGGCAGGGTGGGTACTACTCGCCGGACTCGGCGTGTCGTACGTGATCTCGGGTGACTTCGCGGGCTGGAACTTCGGGCTCGCCCAGGGCGGCTGGGGCGGCTTGCTGATCGCCACCGTGCTGATGGCGACGATGTACACCTGCATGGTCTACGGCCTCGCGGAGATGAGCGCGGCCATGCCGGTGGCGGGAGCGGGCTACGGTTTCGCGCGCCGGGCGCTCGGGCCGCTCGGCGGCTTCGCGACCGGCACCGCGATCCTCATCGAGTACGCGATCGCGCCCGCCGCGATCGCGGTGTTCATCGGCGGCTACGTCGAAGCGCTCGGGCTGTTCGGCCTGACCAGCGGCTGGCCGGTCTTCCTCGTCACCTACGCGATCTTCGTCGGCATCCATCTGTGGGGCGTCGGCGAGGCGCTCCGGCTGATGTTCGTGATCACCGGGTTCGCTCTGGTCGCGCTGGTGGTGTTCGTGGTCGGCATGATCGGCGAGTTCGACGTGGACAACCTGTTCGACGTCCCGATGACCGACGCGTTCGGCGCCAGCTCGTTCCTGCCGTTCGGCGTCGTGGGGGTGTGGGGCGCGCTGGTCTTCGCGATCTGGTTCTTCCTCGCCATCGAGGGCGTCCCGCTCGCGGCGGAGGAGGCGCGCGACCCCAAGCGCGACATGCCAAGGGGAATCATCGTCGGCATGGCGATCCTGTTGGTCACCGCCGCGCTGATCCTGGTGACCGCGCCAGGCGGTGCGGGAGCGCAGGCGCTGATGGACTCCGACAACCCGCTGCCTGATGCGCTGCGAGAGGCCTACGGCGGCAACACCTTCCTGGCGGACTTCGTCAACTACATCGGACTCGCCGGGCTGATCGCGAGCTTCTTCTCGATCATCTACGCCTACTCGCGGCAGTTGTTCGCGCTGTCGCGGGCCGGGTATCTGCCACGCTGGCTGTCGGTCACCGGCAGCAGGCGCACGCCCTATCTCGCGCTGATCATCCCCGGCACGATCGGCTTCGCGCTGGCCTCCATCACGCAGGCGGGCGATCTGATGATCCAGATCGCGGTATTCGGCGCCGCGGTGTCGTACGTGCTGATGATGGTCGCGCACATCGTGCTGCGGAAGCGCGAACCGGACATGGAGCGGCCGTATCGCACCCCGGGCGGCATCGCGACAACGAGTGTCGCGCTGGTCCTCGCGGTGACGGCGCTGATCGCGGTGTTCCTGGTCGACCTGCTCGCCGCGGCCATCGTCGCGGCGATCTTCCTCGCCGCGATCGCGTATTTCTGGTTCTACTCCCGTCATCGCCTTGTGGCCAACGCGCCGGAGGAAGAGTTCGAGGCCATCGCGCGCGCCGAGGCCGAACTGGACCACTGACCGGGACTGAGGTGGGGCTGGCAGACACATCGCGTGTCTGCCAGCCCCACCTCGTCGTGTCACCACAACGCGGCCGTGCACCGGTAAGGTTCTGACGACGTGGTGCTGTGCTCGCACCCCTGGCACGCTCTCACTATGTGGCCGGGGGCTCGGCAAATCGTGGCGAACCGAGTAATGTCTCAGAACCGATTCAGTAACCTGCTGAGGAAGGATCGGGCATGTTCCGCAAGGTGCTCGTCGCTAACCGCGGCGAGATCGCGATCCGCGCGTTCCGGGCCGCCTATGAACTGGGGGCAGGGACCGTCGCGGTGTTTCCGTACGAGGACCGCAACTCGTTGCACCGGCTGAAGGCCGATCAGTCGCTGGAAATCGGGGAGCGGGGGCACCCGGTCCGGGCGTACCTCTCCGTTGACGAGGTCGTGCGCGCCGCCCAACAGGCAGGCGCTGACGCCGTCTACCCCGGATACGGGTTTCTCTCGGAGAACCCGGACCTGGCAAGGGCTTGCGAGCAGGCGGGCATCACGTTCGTCGGGCCGAGCGCGGAGATCCTGGAACTGACCGGCAACAAGGCCCGCGCTGTGGCCGCCGCCCGCGAGGCCGGTATCCCGGTGCTTGGCTCGAGCAGACCGTCGACCGACGTCGATGAGCTGGTCGCGGCGGCGGAGGAGGTCGGATTCCCGGTCTTCGTCAAGGCCGTCGCCGGTGGCGGCGGGCGCGGCATGCGGCGAGTGTCGGAACCCGCCCGGCTGCGGGAGGCGATCGAGGCCGCGTCGCGGGAGGCGGAGTCGGCGTTCGGGGACGCGACGGTGTTCGTGGAGAAGGCCGTGGTGAACCCGCGTCACATCGAGGTGCAGATCCTCGCCGATGGGTCCGGGAACGTGATCCACCTCTACGAGCGGGACTGCTCGGTGCAGCGGCGGCACCAGAAGGTGATCGAGCTGGCCCCAGCCCCGAACCTCGATCCGGAACTGCGGGAACGGATCTGCGCGGACGCGGTCGCCTTCGCCCGCCAGATCGGCTACCGCAACGCGGGCACGGTGGAGTTCCTGCTGGACGAGAGCGGGGAGTATCACTTCATCGAGATGAACCCGCGCATCCAGGTGGAGCACACGGTGACCGAAGAGGTCACCGACGTCGACCTGGTGCAGTCGCAGCTGCGCATCGGGTCCGGCGAAACCCTCGACGACCTTGGTTTGAACCAAGAAGCGATCTACGTGCGGGGTGCGGCGTTGCAGTGCCGCATCACCACGGAAGACCCCGCGAACGAGTTCCGGCCCGACGTCGGCATGATCTCCGGCTACCGCTCGCCGGGTGGATCCGGTATCCGGCTGGACGGCGGCACAGCGTTCGCGGGCACCGAGATCTCAGCGCATTTCGACTCGATGCTGGTGAAGCTGACCTGCCGGGGCCGCGACCTGGCCACGGCGGTGCGTAAGGCTCGCCGGGCGGTGGCCGAGTTCCGGATCCGTGGCGTGGCGACCAACATCCCGTTCCTGCAGGCCGTGCTGGACGACCCTGACTTCAGGGCGGGCCGGGTGACGACGTCGTTCATCGAGGAACGCCCGCAGCTGCTGACCGCGCGGCACTCCGCCGACCGGGGCACCAAACTGCTGACCTACCTGGCCGACGTCACGGTGAACAAGCCAAACGGGACGCGGCCGCACATGATCGACCCGGCGGCGAAGCTGCCCGACATTAGCGGCATCGAACCCGCGGCGGGATCGAAGCAGAAGCTGACCGAGCTCGGCCCGGAGGGGTTCGCGCAGTGGCTGCGGTCCTCGCCGACGCTCGGCGTCACCGACACCACGTTCCGCGACGCCCACCAGTCGCTGCTGGCCACACGGGTGCGCACCAAGGACATGCTCGCGGTGGCGCCGGTGGTCGCCGCGACCTGTCCTGAGCTGTTGTCGCTCGAGTGCTGGGGTGGGGCGACCTACGACGTCGCGCTGCGGTTCCTGGCCGAGGATCCGTGGGAACGATTGGCCGCGCTGCGGGAGGCGGTGCCGAACATCTGCCTGCAGATGCTGCTGCGCGGCCGCAACACCGTGGGCTACACCCCGTACCCGACCGAGGTGACGCACGCCTTCGTGGAGGAGGCAGCTACCACCGGTATCGACATCTTCCGCATCTTCGACGCGCTCAACGACGTCGAGCAGATGCGTCCGGCGATCGAGGCCGTACGGGAGACCGGCACCGCGATTGCCGAGGTCGCGCTCTGCTACACCTCGGACCTGTCGGATCCGTCCGAGAGCCTCTACACGCTGGACTACTACCTCAAACTCGCCGAGCAGATCGTGGCAGCGGGCGCGCACGTGCTGGCGATCAAGGACATGGCAGGGCTGCTGCGCGCTCCCGCCGCCAACCGGCTGATCACGGCGCTGCGCTCGGAATTCGACCTGCCGGTGCACGTCCACACCCACGACACCGCTGGCGGGCAGCTCGCCACCTACCTTGCCGCCGTGCAGGCTGGCGCCGACGCCGTGGACGGGGCGGTGGCCTCGATGTCCGGCACCACCAGCCAGCCGTCGCTGTCGGCGATCGTCGCCGCTACCGATCACTCCGACCGGCCAAGCGGCCTCGACCTGCGCGCGGTCACCGACCTCGAGCCGTACTGGGAGAGCGTCCGCAAGATCTACGCGCCGTTCGAGGCGGGGCTCGCCTCGCCGACTGGGCGGGTCTATCACCACGAGATCCCCGGCGGGCAGCTATCCAACCTGCGCACGCAGGCGATCGCGCTCGGCCTCGGCGACCGGTTCGAGGACATCGAAGCGATGTATGCCGCCGCCGACCGCATGCTCGGCAGGCTGGTCAAGGTCACGCCGTCGTCCAAGGTCGTCGGGGATCTGGCGCTGCACTTGGTGGGCGCCGGGGTGGAGCCGAAGGAATTCGAGGAGTCCCCGAACAGCTTCGATATCCCGGACTCGGTGATCGGGTTCCTGCGCGGCGAGCTGGGCGACCCGCCCGGCGGTTGGCCGGAACCGTTCCGCAGCAAGGCCCTCGAAGGGCGGGCCGAGGCCAAGCCGGTCGCCGCGCTGTCCGCTGAGGATCGCACCGGGCTGGCAGCCGAGCGGCGCACCACGCTGAACCGGTTGTTGTTCCCCGGGCCGACGAAGGACTACGAGGAGCACCGGCAGGCCTACGGCGACACCAGCGTGCTGGCCAGCAAGGACTTCTTTTACGGGCTGCGCCCCGGCGAGGAGTATGCGGTTGATCTTGAGCCCGGTGTGCGGCTGCTCATCGAGCTGGAAGCGGTCGGCGAGGCCGACGAGCGTGGTATGCGCACCGTCATGGCCAGCCTGAACGGCCAGCTCCGGCCCATCATGGTTCGTGACACGTCGGTCGCCTCCGACCTGCCAGCCGCCGAGAAAGCGGACAAGTCCAACAAGGGGCATGTGGCTGCGCCGTTTGCGGGAGTTGTCACACTTGCCGTGTCCGAGGGCGATACCGTCGCCGCTGGGGATACCGTAGCGACTATCGAAGCGATGAAGATGGAAGCCGCGATCACCGCATCCACCGCGGGCACCGTGTCCCGACTGGCGATCAACACGGTCCAGCAGGTCGAAGGCGGAGACCTCCTCGTCGTACTGGACTGAGCGCCGTTGACGAGCACTGGGAGGCATGGTGAGTGAGCAGCCGACGTCGCCACCCACCATGGCCGACCGGCTGCGGATGGCGCGCAAGTCGGAGGACCGGGTGATGCGGGAGTCGCCGTTCGGGTCGTGGCTGCTCGGCTCAGGCGATCAGGACGGCAGCAAACTGCGCATCCGGGTGCGCTGGCTGCTCGGCGGCCTGCTCGCCATCGCCAACATCGTCGGCGCGACCGTCGCGATCCTGCTGGTCACGTTGGTGATGCCCGGCCCGCCGGTGTTCACAGACGAGTTGGTGCTGGTCAACTTCGTCGCGGTGCCCGCGTACATCGTCGTCTCCTGGGCGTGTATCAACGTCTGGGCCGTCATGCGCGGGCTTCGGGTGTTGCGGTGGGCTACCGAAGGCGGGCCGCTCGACGAGCATCAGCGCAGGGCGACGTTGCGGCTGCCTGCCGAGTTCACCGTGATGCAAGCGCTGGCGTGGTTCGGCGGGCTCGTGGTGTTCTCACTGCTCTATGGGCTCGCCAACCCGGACCTGCTGCTCAAGATCGCGTTCAGCATCGTGCTCAGTGGTGCCGTGACCTGCGCCAACGCCTACCTGCTCAGCGAGTTCGCGCTGCGGCCGATCGCGGCGCGGGCGTTGTCGACCGGGCCGAGACTGCGGCGACTGACCGTCGGCGTGACGCTGCGGACGTTGCTGTTCTGGGCGATCGGCACCGGGGTTCCGGTGGCGGGCATGATGCTGGTCGCGCTGATGGCGCTGCTGCGGGTGGATCAAGTCTCGCGGTTCGACTTCGCGATGACGATGATCGTGCTCGGCGGGGTGACGCTGGTCGGTGGGTTCGGCCTCACGCTGCTCACCACGCGGGCGACCACCGCGCCGATCCGCACCGTGCGCGCGGCGCTGGCGAAGGTGGAACGCGGGGACTTCGACGCGGAGGTCGTCGTCTTCGACGGCACCGAGCTGGGCAGACTGCAGACCGGCTTCAACGACATGGTCGCCGGGCTGCGGGAACGCGAACGGGTCAAGGACATCTTCGGCAGGCTGGTCGGGGAGGACGTCGCCGAGGTCGCGATGTCGCAGCGGGTCGAGTTGGGCGGCGAGCTGCGCGACGTCGCGGTGCTGTTCGTCGACGTCGTCGGCTCGACCTCGATCGCGGCCACCCTCCCGCCGACCGAGGTCGTCGAGTTGCTGAACCGGTTCTTCGCGGTCGTCGTCGACGAAGTGCACGCCCACGACGGGTTCGTGAACAAATTCCAGGGTGACGCTGCGCTCGCGATCTTCGGCGCGCCCACCGAGCTGCCCGATGCTGAATGCATGGCGCTCAAGGCCGCGCGGCGCATGAACGAGCGGCTGCGCGCCGAGGTGCCGGAGTTCTCGGCGGGTATCGGTGTCTCGGCGGGCCCCGCGGTCGCGGGCAACGTCGGTGCGGAGACCCGGTTCGAGTACACCGTGATCGGTGACCCGGTCAACGAAGCGGCACGGCTGACCGAACTGGCCAAGTCGGTGCGGGGCAGCGTCGCCGCCTCGATGCACGTGCTGGAGCGGGCCTGCGACGAGGACGAACGCAAGCACTGGCGGGAGTACAAGCGCGTCCCACTCCGCGGCAGAACGGAGCGCACGAGAGTGGCGATCCTGGCCGACGGCGGCAAACGACCACGCTGAGGGCGCTTGTCACGCCCTGGTTACCCCGCCAGCCAGTCCCGGTCGGCGGCCAGCACGACCAGTTGCTGGGTGGCGCGGGTCAGGGCGACGTAGAGGAGCCGGGCGCCGGTGATCGACTCCGCGATCAACTCCCGCGGCTCAACCAGCACGACCGCGTCGTACTCCAGCCCCTTGCAGTCCAGGCTGCCGACCACTTTCAGCCGCTCATCGGCCAGCGTTGACACCCATTTCTCGACGTGCGGCACCCGCTCCATCGCACTGATCACGCCGACGGTGCCGTCGACGGATCGCAGCATCTCCTCGGCGGCGCTGGCGACGGCCGTCTTCAACTCGGTGACGGCGACGTCGCGGACCTCGGGAACGATCCCGGTCCTGCGCACCGCGTGCGGCAGCTCGCCTGGCGCCGCGGTGTCCGCGACGACCCGTGCCGCGAGGTCGAAGATCTCCGCTGAGTTGCGGTAGTTGGTGCGCAGCGTGAACCGCCTGCGGGCGGTGCTCGCCCCGAACGCCTCGACCGCCGCTGTCTCGGCTTCGGCGGTGTCCGGCCAGGAACTCTGCACCGGGTCGCCAACCACGGTCCAGCTCGCGTGCTTGCCGCGCCTGCCGACCATCCGCCACTGCATCGGCGACAGGTCCTGCGACTCGTCGACGACGATGTGCGAGTACTCGTCGTAGTGTTCCGGCCGGTGCCGCCCGCCGTGCCCGGTGCGGTCCGGCTCCGAGGCTTCGACGGCGCGCCGCCTGCGTCGCGGCTTGCCGACCAGTACCCGCAGCTCGTCTAGCAGCGCGATGTCCGCCACGGAGAAGCCGCGTGAGCGGTCCGCGAACGAGGCGGCGAGCAGTGCGACCTCGTCGGCGGTCAGCGCTTTGCGGGCCGCCCTGGCCAGCCGTTTCGGATCACCCAGCCAGCCGAGCACCTCGTCCGGGTGCAGCATCGGCCACCACACGACGACGAACCGGTGGAAATCCATCCGTTCGCCCAGATCGGTAATCAGGTCGGCGCGCATGGCGGGCGAGAAGGGTGTGCCGTCGTCGTGAGCGGCGTGCTCGGCGACGTCGGCCAGTGCTTCGAGCAGTGCCTCAGCGGCGCGCACTCGGATGCGATTCGGCTGGCCGCCGCTTGCCAGCACTCGCTTCCGCACCCGTTCGAGTGCGTCATGCTCCAGGGTCAGCACCTGGCCCTGGTAGACCATGCGCAACCGCGTTGGCACGTTCGGCGGGGTGTCACGGATGGCCCGCTGCAGCACCTTGCGCATGCGCAGTGAGCCCTTGAGCGCCGCGACCGGGGTGGGGTCGGCGTGCTCGGCGGTGACGCCGTCAAGCACCTCGCCGAGCGCGCGCAGTTCGACGTCGGTCTCGCCCATCGCGGGCAGCACCCGTGAGATGTAGCTGGTGAACACCCCGGACGGCCCGATGACGAGCACGCCAGCGCCACCGAGCTGCCGTCGGTGCCGGTACAGCAGGTAGGCGGCCCGGTGCAGCGCGACCGCTGTCTTGCCGGTGCCAGGCCCGCCGGTGATCTCGGTGACGCCTCGCCATGGTGCGCGGATGACGTCGTCTTGCTCCTTCTGGATGGTGGCGACGATGTCACGCATCCGGTCGCCTCGTGCCCTGCCCAGCGCGGCCATCAGCGCGCCTTCGCCGACGATCACCATGTCGTCCGGCACGGCGCTCGCCATGAGCACGTCGTCATCGACGTCAAGCACCTCGGCACCGGAACAGCGGATGACGCGCCTGCGGATGACCTCCATCGGCTCCTGCGCCGTTGCCTGGTAGAACGGCGCCGCCGCCGGGGCGCGCCAGTCGGTGACGACGTTATTGAACTCCGCGTCGCGGACGCCGAGCCTGCCGACGTAGATCGGCTCGCCGGATGTGGCGTAGTCGAGGCGGCCGAAGACGAGGCCCTCGTACTCGGCGTCAAGCGTGTGCAGCGTCTGATTCGCGTGGAAGACCATCATGTCGCGCTCGAACAGCATCGACGCCTGCTCGAAGACGGCTTCCTGCTGCGCGCCGTGGCCGATCTCGTAGCCCTTGGAGCGCATCTGCTCCGCGTTCTCGCGCAGCTCGCCGAGGCGTGCGTAAACCTGGTCGACGTGGGCCTGCTCCAGTGCGATCTCGGCTCGCCTGACCCGAGGTTCCGACACGCAGCGCTCCTAGAGATGAGAGGGGAAGGTCGAGAATACGCCCCTTGCCCGGGCAAGCCGCCCGCGTGCCCCGCCAGGTTCGTCAACCACGTGACCCGCGGTCGGCCGATCGAGTACGGTCATTCGAAACGAAAATTCGCACATCGCGATATTTCGCAAGTGATCTGCCGGGGGCATGTGATGTATGCGCTGGGCATCGACATCGGCACGACGTACACGGCGGCGGCGATATGGCGTCACGGCCATGCTGAAATGGCCACGCTTGGTGAGCAGGCGGCCGCGATCCCCTCTGTGGTGCTGATGCGCGATGACGGTTCCGCGTTGACAGGTGATGCCGCACTGCGGCGGGGACTGTTGGAACCGGGGCGCATCGCTAGGCAGTTCAAGCGCCGCTTCGGTGACGAGGTGCCGATCATGCTCGGCGGCACTCCGTACTCCGCGGAATCACTCGTGGCCGCGATGCTGGACCGGGTCGTCGAACACGTCTCGGAACGGGAGGGCGGGCCGCCCCACCAGCTGTGCCTGACGCATCCCGCCAACTGGGGACCGTTCAAACGCGATCTGTTGCGACAGGTGTTCCGGCTCGCCGGTCTCGACCAGGCGCACCGGTTCATCACCGAGCCGGAGGCCGCAGCGGTCTTTTACGCCAGCCAGCAACGCATCGAACCCGGCTCGATCGTGGCCGTCTATGACTTCGGCGGGGGCACCTTCGACGCTTCGGTACTGCGCAAACGCGACACTGGCTTCGAGATCCTCGGTACGCCGGAAGGTATCCAGCAACTCGGCGGCATCGACATCGATGCCGCCGTCTACGACCACGTGAGCCAGACGGTCGGTGACAGCATCGATGAGCTCGACGAGGACGACCCCGCCGCCGTCGCGGCCGTCGCTCGGCTGAAGCAGGAGTGCGTCGATGCCAAGCAAGCACTGTCGTCCGACACCGACGTCGCGATACCCGTGCTGTTGCCGAGTATCACGACCGAGGTCCGGCTGACGAGGGCCGAGCTGGAGGCGATGGTGCGGCCGACGGTGTACGTGACGATTGAGGCATTGCGGCGTGCCCTCGAGTCGGCGCGGGTAACTGCCGGGGATCTGCATTCGGTGCTGCTTGTCGGTGGCTCGTCGCGAATGCCGCTTGTCGCTCAGCTTGTCGGATCCGAGTTCGGTTGCCCCGTAGCGGTTGACGCCCACCCGAAGCACGCGGTCGCGCTCGGCGCCGCGTTGCTCGCGGGCGCTGACGTCGCTTCCTCACAGCGGAAGCCGCCCGTCGCCCAGCAGCCGCCTGCGCCCCCGCCGCGGCAACCAGCGAAGACGACCGCGCCGATAGCCCAGCAGTCGCCAGCCGAACCGGGGACACCGGAAGTGACACCGCAGGCGGCTTCGCACAGCCTGTCCGGCACGCCGCCGGACAGGCAGTCACACGGCCAACCAAGGGCGGCACCGGTGTCCGCGCCGGAATCGATGATGGCGAGTCGTACGCAGCAGACCTCGCCGTTCGAGGTGACGACGTCCCGGAAAGCAGTGTTGATCGCCGTCACGGTCATGATCGTGCTGGCAGCAGGCATCGGAGGCTTGTGGTGGGGCGAGCGCGCTGGCTGGTGGTCCGACAGTGCGGCGAGCACTGACAGCGGGAGCGGCGCGGGTGCCGCGACCGGCACCGGCGACACCGGGACCGATGACTCCGGGACGCGTGACACCGGAGCAGAGGAGCCGCTGACGGCCGAGGAGCAGTTGGCGGAGATGGTCGGTCACGATCGGGCTGACGTTCGGTCGCTGCTCGGGAACTGGGTACCGCAGATTTCCGCGAAGTGGGTGGGTCTCGAAGTGGACGGCACGACCTATGACCCGGATGCGATCCTCAGCGACCACCAGCGACTACGGCAGCGCTACGACGCCGCCAGGATCTTGTGGTCCGGTGATTATCCCGTGTTCCGCCGTGACAACGCATACGTCACCATCGTCGCGGTGACGTTCGATACCGGTGACGAGGCCAACGGCTGGTGCGAGGCAGAGGGAATACCGGCCGATGACTGCTTCGCCAAGTTCATCGACGACGAGGGTGACTGGCGGGGCGCGACACAGTTCCGCTAGCGGCCCTGCCACCGTTCGCCAACATCCTGCGGCGGGCGGGTGAACGCATGCTGCGACAATCCCGGTGTGACGAGGATCGTGGCTGGCTCGGTCGGCGGCAGGCGGTTGCGTGTGCCGCCGCGCGGCACACGGCCGACGGCCGAGCGGGTTAGGGAAGCGCTGTTCAATGCGCTCGACGCCGCAGGAGACGTCGAGGGCGCCAGGGTGCTCGACCTCTACGCGGGCTCCGGCGCGCTCGGCCTGGAAGCGCTGTCGCGGGGTGCGGCGGATGCCTACTTCGTGGAGTCCGACCGGCGCGCGGTCGCCGACCTGCGTGCCAACGTCGACGCCCTCGGCCTCGGCGGCACCATCAGACACGGCACCGTCACCTCGGTTCTGGCCGAGGAGGCGCCCACGACGTTCTACCTGGTGCTGTTCGACCCGCCGTATACGGTATCCAACGAGGAGCTCCACCAGGCCCTGACGTCGCTGGCCGCCAACGGCTGGCTCGCGCCGGACGCGCTGATCATCCTCGAACGGGACAGCAAAACGTCCGAGATCGACTGGCCGGCCGGGTTCCGGCGGCTCCGCGGCCGCAGCTACGGCGGCACGAAGCTGCACCGCGCCGAGTACGTGGCCTGAGCCACTCACCCCATCGGACGGTCCACGTGAGTGCTACCGTCCGCTGCATGCGGCGAGCGGTGTGTCCCGGATCGTACGACCCCGTCACCAACGGCCACCTCGACATCATCGAGCGGTCTGCCGGTCTCTTCGACGAGGTCGTCGTCGCGGTGCTGGTCAACAAGAGCAAAAAGGGCCTGTTCTCCATCGATGAGCGGATAGAGCTGCTGCGCACGGTCACCGCGCACCTGCCGAACGTGCGCATCGACTCGTGGTACGGCCTGCTCGTCGAGTACTGCACCGAGAACGGCATCGCGGCGATCACCAAGGGGCTGCGCGCGGTCAGCGACTTCGACTACGAGTTGCAGATGGCGCAGATGAACAAGCGACTCTCCGGCGTGGACACGCTGTTCATGTCCACCAACCCGGAGTACAGCTTCCTGTCGAGTTCGCTGATCAAGGAGGTCGCCACTCACGGCGGCGACGTCACCGGGCTGGTGCCGGAGCACGTGCGCAAGGAACTGCTGCGCCGGATTCGCGAGAACGGCTGAGCAACACGCCCAACAACCACGCACCTGCGCCCGTTTCGTGGCGTCTCGGGGCAGACTTGTGTCAAGCAAACCCAGCAAGGCCCAAGGAGACTGCCGTGTATCGCGTGTTCGAGGCTCTCGACGAACTCGTCACGATCGTGGAAGAGGCACGCGGCGTGCCGATGACGTCCAGCTGTGTCGTGCCGCGTGGCGATGTCCTCGAACTCCTCGATGACGTGCGGGATGCGCTGCCTGGTGAGGTGGACGACGCGCAGGACGTCCTGGACAAGCGGGATGAGATCGTCAACACCGCGCGGCAGCAGGCCGACGAGACGATCAACTCGGCCAACGCCGACGCGGAGCAGACGCTCGCGGACGCGCGTGCGGAGGCCGAGCGGCTGGTCGCGGATGCCCGTTCGCAGGCGGATCAGATCCTCGCGGATGCCGACGCTGAGGCCGATCGGGCCGTCGCGGCTGGCCGCGCGGAGTACGACCAGCTCACCGAGCGGGCGCGCGGCGAGTCGGAGCGGATGATCGAGGCAGGCAGGGACGCCTACGACCGGTCGGTACAGGAAGGCCTCGCCGAGCAGGCACGGCTGGTGGCCGACACCGAGGTGGTGCGCGCGTCGCACAGCGAGGCCGCACGCATCGTGGACGACGCCAACGCCGAGGCGGACCGGCAGCGCAACGAGTGCGACGTCTACGTCGACGACAAGCTCGCTGAGTTCGCCGACCTGCTCTCGCAGACGCTGCGTACCGTCGACCAGGGACGTAATCACCTGCGCGGCGGTGCCGTTGGCAGTGCCAGCGGCTACTCCCGCAACGGCTACGACTACTGAGGCAGCGGCGCACCCGGCAAGACCACCCCGGCTCGGGTCGGAGCCGCTGCCGCACGTCTGCCGAGGCGCGGCGCACCCTGGCATACGTCGGCAACGGAGTCACAGGTGTGACCGGTAGGCTTGAGGTGATGTCAGACATGCACCGTGCCGAGCGTTCGGCCGCACTCGATCCGCGCGATCCGTGGGTCATCGACACCAGGGACCTTGGCAGGCGGGCGGGCTCCAGCCGCGATGTGCGGCGTCAGCTCCCCGTGGCCGAGTCGCTTGGCGTCTCGGGCGTGATCGAGGTGCGAGCCGGAGCGGAGTTCGCGCTGGACGTCCTGCTGGAGGCCGTCGTCGAGGGCGTGCTCGCCTCCGGGGAGGCCACCGCCCCGATCGAGGGCGCATGCTCGCGCTGCCTCGATCCCATCGCTGACGAGGTCTCGATTCAGTTCACCGAACTGTTCGCCTACCCGGACTCCGCCACCGAAGAGACCACAGATGAGGACGAGGTCAGCCGCCTCGTCGATGATCTGATCGACTTGCAGCCCGTGGTGCGCGATGCGGCCGTGCTCGCGCTGCCGCAGGTGCCGCTGTGCTCGCCAGACTGCCCGGGATTGTGCGCCGAATGCGGGATCAAGTGGGCCGATCTCGAACCGGGACATGGCCATGAGAAGATAGATCCTCGGTGGGCAGCGCTTGTCGAACGCTTCGGGGAACCCGGCTCTGACAGGCCGACCCCAGAAGGCGGCACGCAGTGACCTGATTCGGTGACGGCGCTGTTGCCACCGAAGGACTTCGCGGACGCGTTGTCCGCGTCAACAAAGACCGAAACACGCTCGCAGTGCGAGCTGACCAGATTGAGGAGAGGTAGTCGTGGCTGTCCCGAAGCGGAAGATGTCGCGCTCCAACACGCGGTCCCGCCGCTCGCAGTGGAAGGCGAGCGCCGTGCACCTCGTGCCCTGTGCCAACCGCGCGTGCAAGGAGCTCAAGCCGCAGCACGTCGCCTGCCCGAACTGCGGTCAGTACTCCGGTCGGCAGGTCGTCGAGCCTGCCTGATCGGTTGAGGCGAGAATGGCGTCGAACACGGTGAGCGGCCCCGCGTCCGACACCACACCGCTGTTGCGGGCGCTGGGTGTCGAACTGCGCGATGAGTTGCTCACCCTCGCGCTGACCCACCGTTCCTATGCCTATGAGAACGGTGGGCTGCCGCCGAACGAGCGGCTGGAGTTTCTCGGTGACGCCGTGCTCGGCCTCGTGGTCACCGACCACCTCTACAACGAGCACCCCGACCTGCCGGAAGGGCAGCTAGCCAAGCTGCGCGCCAGCGTGGTGAACATGCACGCGCTCGCCGGAGTCGCCCGGGGTCTCGGCGAGGGTGGGCTTGGCGCGCATCTGCTGCTCGGCAAGGGCGAGGAGATGACCGGCGGCAGGGACAAGGCCAGCATCCTTGCCGATGGCCTCGAGGCGATGATCGGCGCGGTCTACCTTGAGCACGGCATCGACGTCGCCAGGCAACTGGTGCACCGGCTGTTCGGCGACCTGCTCGCCGAAGCGCCGCTGCGAGGCGCCGGTCTCGACTGGAAGACCAGCCTGCAGGAGCTGACGGCGTCCGCCTCGCTTGGCGTGCCCGAGTACAAGGTGGTCGACACCGGGCCCGACCACCAGAAGGAGTTCACCGCGACCGTCATCGTGAACGACGACGAGCGCGGCAGCGGCAGCGGCACCACCAAGAAGGAAGCCGAGCAAAACGCCGCCGAGAAGGCGTGGCGTGCGCTGTCGGCCGAGCTGAACATCACCGCGGGTGCCACGGCCTCGTCGGCCGACGACGCCGCGAACTGAGCGGCCGTGCCCGAGCTCCCCGAAGTCGAGGTCGTGCGCGCTGGCCTCGCGAACCACGTCACCGGCAGGACCGTGGTCGCCGCCGAGGTGCTGCATCCGCGCGCGATCCGACGTTATGTGCCCGGCGACGCCGATTTCATCGGCAGGCTCGCCGGTCAGCGCATCGATGCGGTATGTCGCAGGGGCAAGTATCTCTGGTTCGAGCTCAGCTCAGGCGACGCGATGCTCGGCCACCTTGGCATGAGCGGCCAGCTGCTGGTGCAGCCCTCGGACATCGACGACGGTCCGCACCTGCGCATCCGGCTGCGGTTCGCCGACAACGGAACCGAGCTACGCTTCGTCGACCAACGCACTTTCGGAGGATTCACCCTCACCGAACTGGTTGACGTCGACGGCACCGCCGTGCCAGAGCCGATCGCGCACATCGCCCGCGATCCGATGGACCCCCGGTTCGACCCTTCGCAGGTAGTCACGCGGCTGCGCACCAAGCGGACCGAGATCAAACGTGCCCTGCTCGACCAGACCTTGATCTCCGGCATCGGCAACATCTACGCCGACGAGGCGCTGTGGCGCGCCAAACTGCACGGCACTCGGCTGACCGGACGGCTCGCGACCGCCACGGCCACTCGATTGTTGCAGGCTGCCAGCGAGGTGATGACGGAAGCGCTCGCAGCAGGTGGGACGTCGTTCGACTCGCTCTACGTCAACGTCAACGGCAGCTCGGGCTACTTCAGCCGATCGCTGAACGTCTACGGCCGCGAGGATGAGCCGTGCCTGCGCTGTGGCGCGCTCATCTTGCGGGAGAGATTCACCAACCGGTCGTCGTACTTCTGCCCGCGCTGCCAGCCGCGTCCCCGCGGGCGTACCTAGCCGGGAGCCCCGCGTCCACACGGCGAGTCCTGCTCGCCGTTGTCGCTGGGCACCCAAACCGCGTCACGTTCCAAGTTGGGCGCGCTTGTGGGGCATTGTGATCGTCATTGCTCCCTCGGTTACCAAAATTCGTCCCGAATGTCCGGTCAAGATGGTCAGCCAGGGAGCAACGGAGATCAACTGTGCGTTAGGTGCTTGATCAAACGTGGTGGGCCGGGCAGGTCTACTCGTCCCCGCCGCCGTCGCCACCGGATTGCGTGCCTTGGGTTGTCGTGGTGGTCGACTCAGACGTCTCGGATGTCGTGGTCGTCTCCGACGTCTCCGACGTCTCCGACGTCGTGGTCGTGGTCGTGGTCTCGGTGGTCGTCGTCTCCGACGTCGTCGGCTGTGTCTCGGAGGTCGACGTGGTGGTGCCGGGACTGCTGCTGGACGTCGAGGACCGCTCGGTCGAGCCCGATGTCGTCGTGCTGGTCGAGTCCGCCGTCGTGGTCGTGGTCGTGCCGTCCGGCCGGATGACCGTGGTCGTGGTCGTGCCGTCCGGGTTGGTCATGATCACGGTGGTGGGCGTGGTCGTCTTCGGCTTCGACGCGCCGAGCTTGTCCGTGGCCGCGGCGCCGCTGACGGCGACGTCCTCACTCTCAGGGCTCGCGTTGCCGGGGATCAGGTCCGAGCCGTCGCCGGAGTCGGACGGTGCGCGCTCGTAGTCCTGTGTCGGGGGTGGGCTGGCGGTGTTCATGGTGGTGCCAGCGATGTCCGCGATGCCAGCGAAGGCGGTCGCGGTGATCAGGCCGCTCGCGAGCAGTGCGAGGTATCCGGCCCTGCGGGATTTGGCGTCGCCGACGGTCGGGGGTGCCACGGTGACGCGCGGCTCATCGGCAGAGCCAGTCGGGGGCATACAGGCTCCTTGTTCCTGGGACGCGGTCGGGGCCGCAGCAGAACAGCTATTTCACGGAGGCGGTGCGAACTGTATCACCGACGAGTGAGTCTGACACCTCTCAGGTGTCATGAGGCGTGCATAACTGACTTCGGAGGGTAGTAGGGCACCATGGATTCTGTGAGCGACGTACGTGAGCACGCCCGAATGACCGCGTGGGTGCACGGCGCGGTGCAGGGCGTCGGTTTCCGCTGGTGGACGCGCAGCAAGGCGTTGGAGCTTGGACTCGTCGGCCATGCGAGCAACCTTTCCGACGGCAGGGTGGAGGTCGTCGCGGAAGGGCCGCGTGATCACTGCGAGCGACTGCTGGCCGCGCTACGCTCCGGCAATACACCCGGTTGGGTGGACACTGTCGTGGAACGCTGGTCCGAGCCCAAAGGGACCCTGTCGGACTTCGCACAACGGTGATGCGCTGGGTGACTCACGGGGCTGGTGAGCCTGGTGGTGCGGGAGAGACCCTCCTGCGAGTGAATGCCGCCTGACACACGCCGAGCAGTGCGAACCCCGTACTGGGCCGCCGGTACGATGTGTGGCTTGACGCGGACTATGAAGGGTCGTCACTTGTGCATTTGAAGAGCTTGACGCTGAAGGGGTTCAAGTCCTTCGCATCGGCGACGACGCTGCGCTTCGAACCAGGTATCACCTGCGTCGTCGGCCCCAATGGCTCCGGCAAGTCCAACGTGCTGGACGCGCTGCGCTGGGTCATGGGTACCCAGGGCGCCAAGGACCTGCGCGGCGGCAAGATGGAAGACGTCATCTTCGCTGGCACGTCCGGCCGATCCCCGCTCGGCCGCGCCGAGGTCACGCTGACCATCGATAACTCGGACGGTGCGCTGCCGATCGATTACACCGAGGTGTCCATCACCCGCAGGATGTTCCGCGACGGCGCCAGCGAGTATGAGATCAACGGCGACAGTTGCCGCCTGCTCGACATTCAGGAGATGCTGTCCGACTCCGGTATCGGCAGGGAGATGCACGTCATCGTCGGGCAGGGACAGCTGTCCGAGATCCTGCAGTCCAAGCCAGAAGATCGCCGTGCCTTCATCGAAGAGGCAGCGGGTGTGCTCAAGCATCGCAAGCGCAAGGAAAAGGCGCTGCGCAAGCTCAACGCGATGCAGGGCAATCTGGACCGGCTCAACGACCTGACCGCCGAACTGCGCAGGCAGCTCAAACCACTCGGCAAGCAGGCAGAGATCGCGCGCAAGGCACAGGCGGTGCAGTCCGAGCTGCGTGACGCCAAGTTGCGCCTCTACGCCGACGACCTGGTCGGCCAGCGCGAGGCCATCGCCAAGGACGAGGCCGACGAGGCACGCGTGAAGCAGCGGCGCGATGAGGTCGAGCACGAGTACGAAGCCGTCAGCACGCAACAGACCGAGCTGGAGGAAGCCCTCGCCGAGGACGCGCCGAAGCTCTCCGCCGCGCAGGACACCTGGTACAAGCTCTCTTCGCTGGCGGAACGACTGCGCGGCACTGTCCGGCTCGCCGTCGAGCGGCAGCGCCACCTCTCCGAAGAGGAACCCATGCCGTCCAGCGGTAAGGATCCGGAAGAGCTGGAGATCGAGGCCGAGGAGGCCGCCGAGCGCGAGGCCGAGCTGACCGAGGAGGTCGAGCAGGCGCGAGCGGCGCTGTCCAGCGTCATCGAGCGTCGGGAGGAGATGGAACGCCAGGCGCAGGACGCCGAGCGCGCCCACATGGCCGCCGTGCGGGCCGTCGCGGACCGGCGCGAGGGCATCGCGAAGCTGTCCGGCCAGGTCGAGGCGCTGCGCAGCAAGACGGGCGCCACGTCGGAGGAGATCGACCGCCTCACCACCGCCATCGAGGAGGCCAGCGCCCGCGCGGAGACCGCGACCGAGGAGCTGGAAGAGGCCAAGGCCGCCGAGGGCGACCCTGAGACCGACGACAGCGACCTCACCGAACGTCTTGAGCGGGCTATGCGCGCCAACGACGCCGCCAAGGCGCGGGTCGCGGAGCTGGTCGAGGCCGAACGCGCGGCCGAGCGCGAGATCGCGAGCGAGAAGGCGCGAGTTGACGCGCTGTCGATGGGCCTCGCCCGCAAGGACGGCGCGGGCGACCTGCTCAGCGCCACGGGACAACTGCCGGGCCTGCTCGGGTCGGTCGCCGCGTTGTTGACCGTGGAGCCGGGCCACGAGGTCGCGCTGGCCGCCGCGCTCGGACCGGTCGCTGACGCCGTCGCGGTGCGCTGTGGTGAGGACGCGCTGATCGCGTTGAAATACCTCAAGGAACAGGAGTCCGGCAGGGCGTCGCTGCTGCTCGGCGGCGCGGCCGCGGCCATCGACCCCGCGAGCTGGCCCGCGCTGCCGGACGGTGCCCGCTGGGCGCGTGACGTCGTCTCAGCGCCGGAGGAACTGCGGCCCGCCGTCGAGCTTGCGCTGGAGAAGATGGCGCTCGTCGCCGACCTGCCCGCCGCCGAGGCGCTGGTCCGCGATCACCCCGATGTCAGCGCCGTGACCAGCGAGGGCGACGTCCTCGGCGCGCATTTCGCGTTCGGCGGGTCCGCGCGCAGCGAAAGCGTGCTCGAAGTGCAAGCCGCCGTTGACGAGGCAGAAGATCGGCTCATCGAGGCGCAGCGCTCCCTGGAACGCATCACCGCTGAACTGGAAGGCGCGCGGGCGGAGCAGCAGGCCCGCCGGGATGAGGTCGGCCAGGCCCGCGAGGCGATCTCCGAGTCGAAGATCGACAAGGCTCGCGTCGCGGAGCGGCTTGACCGGCTGCGGCAGGCGGCGCGCTCGGCGGAGGCCGAGGTGGAGCGGCTGCGTCAGCAGCGCGACAAGGTCGAGGCGAGCAGGCAGTCCGCGTTAGAGCAGCTCGCTGAGCTGGAAGAACGGCTCACCGCGGTGTCTGATCAGCCGGTTGACGACGATCCGGACACCACCGAGCGGGACGAGGCCGCTGCCGCCGTCACCGAGATCAGGCAGCAGGAGATGGATGCCCGGTTGGCGTTGCGGACCTCCGAGGAACGGGCGCGCGGCATCGCGGGGAGGGCGGACTCGCTGCTGCGAGCCGCGCAGGCCGAGCGGCAGGCGCGGGAACGCGCCGAGCAGGCCCGCATCGCCCGGCAGCGCGGGGCCGAAGTGGCCGCCGCGGTGGTCGACGGCGGCGAGGTCGCGCTGGAGCGCATCGAGGTGTCGTTGCAGCGCGCCGCTGCCGAGCGGGACGCGATCCAGCAGCAGCGGCAGTCCCGCGAGGACGCGCTCGCGCAGGTGCGCACGAAGGCGCGCGAGCTGTCCGCCGAGCTGGAGAAGTTGACCAACGCCGTGCACCGCGACGAGGTGGTGCGCGCTGAGCAGCGAATGCGACTGGAGCAGCTGGAGACCAAGATCGCCGAGGAGTTCGGCATCGGGCTGGAGGACCTGGTCAACGAGTACGGGCCGGACCTGCCGGTGCCTGCCAGCCCGGGTGAGATGGTCGAGTACGAGGCCGCGAAGGAACGCGGTGAGGAGGTCAGCGAGCCGCAGCCGATCCCGTACGACCGGGGCGAGCAGGAGCGCAGGCTCAAGCGAGCCGAGCGTGACCTCGCGACGCTTGGCAAGGTCAACCCGCTCGCGCTGGAGGAGTACGCCGCGCTGGAGGAACGCTACAAGTTCCTGTCGACGCAGCTCGAAGACCTCAAGGCCACCCGCGAGGACCTGCTCTCGGTGATCTCCGACGTCGACGACAAGATCCTCGAAGTGTTCACCTCGGCCTACGAGGACGTGGCACGCGAGTTCGAGACCGTGTTCGCGGCGCTGTTCCCCGGTGGCGAGGGCAGGATGGTGCTCACCGAGCCAGGTGACATGCTCGCCACCGGCGTCGACGTCGAGGCCCGGCCACCCGGCAAGAAGGTCAAGCGGCTGTCGCTGCTCTCCGGTGGGGAGAAGTCGCTGGTCGCGGTCGCGATGCTGGTGGCGATCTTCCGGGCGCGGCCGTCGCCGTTCTACGTCCTCGATGAGGTCGAGGCCGCGTTGGATGACACCAACATGCGTCGGCTGCTCGGGTTGCTTGAGCGGTTGCGGGAGAACTCGCAGCTCATCGTGATCACCCACCAGAAGCCGACCATGGAGATCGCCGACGCGCTCTACGGCGTCAGCATGGCTGGCGACGGCATCACCAAGGTCATTTCCCAGCGGCTGCGCGAGGGCGAGCCGATCCCGGCGTAGGGCCGCTCGGCGCGTCTCCCGTCACCCGCGGCGGTCGCGAAGTTGATCGACTGTGCGCCACGAGCGTGGAGAGGAGTCTGGATGTAGGTAGGGCTTCTTGATGCGGTGCTGTGTGGGAGATGAAGGTTGTGGCCCTTCGGCGTCGGCCTGTGGGGGCAGGCGTCAAACCGCCTCATGCTGCGTTGGCTGAAGACCGTCGTGGTGAGCGATGAGGAAAAGGCACCCGAGAGGTGTCAGGTGGGGATCAGGAAGACGAGCGCGAGCGAACCGCTGTTGAGGTGTCGAAACTATTAGGTGGCATCGAAACCGGGGAGAAGTTGAGTTCCCGGGATGAGCCTGGTGGGTGCCCACTTATTGGCCAGGTGGTGTCCGGCATGAAGGCGGCGTGAGTCTGGTCTGCGGCTCCTGCGCGGAACGTGGGAAGGCGAGTGTCGATACTGCACGTCCACACCCGGCGGTGCGGGTGTGCGAGAGGGAGCGCGCCGACGGCGGAAACCGGAGGCGTTGAGTACCGAGGCGGCGCTCGCTGGCGGACCGGCTCGTAGTAGTGGTGAAGCCCTGTAATGGGGGTGGAGCGAAGGGGCCGGCTCATCGTGGATTTGGTCGCACGAGCAACCCGGGGACAGCTGTCCTCGCGGGAGGAGACGGGTGGGCAAGTCAGGTCCGGTGGACAAGTCGTTTGATATTTCGAAGCAACTGGTGTGGGAGGCGTATCGGCGCGTTAAGGCCAATAAGGGTGCCGCTGGGGTGGATGGCGTGACGATGGAGATGTTCGAGACCGATCTGCGGAACAATCTGTACAAGATCTGGAATCGGATGTCGTCGGGGACGTATTTTCCGCCTGCGGTGAAGGCGGTGGAGATACCGAAGCCGCATGGCGACGGGACCCGGATCCTTGGGGTTCCGACCGTGGCGGACCGGATCGCGCAGACCGTGGTCGCGCTGCAGTTGGAACCCCGGACGGAGTCGATCTTTCATCCCGACTCCTACGGGTATCGGCCGGGCAGGTCCGCGCATGATGCGCTGGCCCGGTGCCGGACGCGGTGTTGGAAGAAGGACTGGGTGCTCGATCTTGACATCCGTAAGTTCTTCGACTCGCTGGATCACGGTCTCGTCGTCAAGGCGGTCAAGGTCAATACCGACCGCAAATGGGTGCTGCTGTATGTGAAGCGGTGGCTCACAGCGCCGCTGCAGCTGCCCGATGGCACCCTGGTCGAGCGGGATCGCGGTACCCCGCAGGGATCGGCGGTCTCCCCGGTCCTGGCGAATGTGGTGCTGCACTACGCGTTCGACATGTTCCTGGCTCGGGAGTTCCCGACCGTGGAGTTCGAACGTTACGCCGATGATGCGGTCGTGCACTGTGTGACCGAGCGCCAAGCCCGCCAGGTGCGGGCGGCGCTGGCCGAGCGGCTGGAGGGTCTGGGGCTGCAACTGCATCCCGACAAGACCCGGATCGTGTACTGCAAGGACAACAATCGGCGCGGTGCGTACGAGCACACGTCGTTTACGTTCCTGGGCTACACGTTTCAGCCGCGAGCAGCGGTGGACAAGGGCGGGACGCTGTTCGTCAGTTTCCAGCCTGCCGTCAGCAAGGACGCGCTCAAGAAGATGCACGCGCAGGTCCGCCGCTGGCGGCTCCACCGACGCACCAGGTACGACCTGGACGAGCTCGCCGAGGCGATCAACCCGATCGTGGCGGGCTGGATTAACTACTATGGCCGGTTCTACCGGTCGAAGATGTATCCCCTCCTTCAGCGCATCAACACCTACCTGATGCGCTGGGCAGGCAAGAAGTACAAGCGACTGCGCGGCTACCGCTGCTTCACCCAGTGGTGGTTCGGACTCGTCGATCGAGAGCCCGAACTGTTCACCCACTGGCGGTGGGTGCGCACGTTTGCGGGACTGCGATGAGAAGAGCGGAGTGACGGGAGACTGTCACGCTCCGTTCTGAGGGAGCCCGGGGGTGAGATTCCCCCGGGCCACCCGACTCGGGTGCCTGGTGTCCTCGCACAACCAATACCGCCATCCCTGCCGCGCACGACCGGATGGGAGGATGGTTTCGTGATGGACAACCTCTGGTTATGGGTCATCCTCGGCGTCGTCATCCTGCTGACGGTCGCGCTCGTCGCGGGATTCACGCTCTCCCGCAAGCGCAAGATCAGCCTGCGTGAGCAGGGGCGCGCCGACGAGGGAGGCGCCCCGTCGGGGCAGGGCTATAGCGCCGGTGGCGGGATCGCGCTGGCACCCGGTGGCACCGAACAGCGGCAGAGCGGCACCCCGCCCGACCATCCGGTCGAGGAGCGCCCCGAGACCGATGGCGAGCCCGGCGTCGGGGACGACGCCGCCGTGCCCCGTGAGTCGCCGCGCCGCGGCATCGTCGACGTCACGCTCCCCAGTGAGCAGACTGCCCCTGCTGACACCGAGGAGGTGCCGGAGCAGTCGACCGCGGCGGCCCCGGAGCGCCCTGCCGACACCGAGGCACCAGCGCGGCCGGCGGAGCCGGAATCCGCACCGCAGGCCGCGCCCGAACCTCAGGCCGAGCCACTGGAGGAGATCGAACCGCCAGCGGGCAGGCTCGGTCGGTTGCGCGGCAAACTGTCGAAGTCCCGTTCTGCGTTCGGGCAGAGCCTCGTCGGCCTGCTCGGCGCTGGTGACCTCGACGAGGATTCCTGGGAAGAAGTCGAGGACACGCTGCTCGTCGCGGATCTCGGCGCGGCGACCACCACCGAGATCGTCACCCAGCTGCGTGAAGAGCTGCATGCGCGGGGCGTGCGGTCGTCCGAGCAGGCGCGCACGGTGCTGCGTGAGGTGCTGGTCAACGCGCTGCATCCGGAGCTGGAGCGGTCGGTGCGCGCATTGCCGCACGACGTCGACGGCAGCAAGCGTCCCGCCGTCGTGCTGGTCGCGGGCGTCAACGGCACCGGCAAGACCACCACCACCGGCAAGCTCGCCCGTGTGCTGGTCGGGCAGGACCACAAGGTCGTGCTCGGTGCGGCGGACACCTTCCGCGCGGCGGCGGCGGACCAGTTGCAGACCTGGTCGGAGCGCGTCGGAGCGGAGGTCGTGCGCGGCAACGAAGGAGCGGACCCCGCGTCGGTCGCGTTCGACGCGGTCAAGCGCGGCATCGACGCTGGGGCGGACGCCGTGCTGGTCGACACCGCGGGCAGGCTGCACACCAAAACCGGCCTGATGGATGAGTTGGGCAAGGTCAAGCGGGTGGTCGAGAAGCAGGCCCGCGTCGACGAGGTGCTACTGGTGCTCGACGCGACCACCGGCCAGAACGGCCTCGCGCAAGCCAGGGTGTTCGGTGAGGTCGTCAACGTCACCGGCATCGTGCTGACTAAGCTCGACGGCACCGCGAAGGGCGGCATCGTCTTCCAGGTGCAGCGCGAACTCGGTGTCCCGGTCAAGCTCGTCGGTCTTGGCGAGGGCCCGGACGATCTCGCGCCGTTCGAGCCGGAGGCGTTCGTCGACGCGCTGCTGGAGTGAGGCTCGCGCCGCTCAATCCGGCAGGGTCGGCATCGCGACGCCGGGGGAGCGGCCGAGCAGGGTGCCTCTGGTGATGGCGTCGGTGCCGAAGCGCTCGCGGACGTCGTCCAGCACGGGATCGACATCGACCGCGGTGCGGGGATGAGCACCGTCCCCCGTCCAGAACGGCAGCTCCAACTGCGCGGACGCCTCGTCCCTGAGATTCGCCACCGCCACGCCGATCAGTGTCAGCCCGTCGCGGTCGACGTGCGGCATGGCCGTCCGCAGCAGGTGTCGCGCGGTCGCGAGCACCAACGACGTCCTGGCGGTCGGCGCGGCCAGGGTGTGCGAGCGGGTCGCGCGGGTGTAGTCGTCGAACCGCAACCGCAGTACTACCGTGCGGCCGAGCCGGTCCGCTCGGCGCATCCGGCGGCACACTCGCTCCACCAGCCCGGTCAGTGCCGCGTCGATGTCGTCGGGCGTCTTCGGCGCCCTGCCCAGCGCACGTTGCGCGCCGATCGAACCGCGCCGTTTGCGTCGTCGCACGGGGCGTGGGTCCTGGTTGTGCGCCAGTCGATGCAGGTGCCGCCCGGCCGCGGGGCCGAGTAGCGCGGTCAGCGTGGCTTCGCTGTACCTGGCGACGTCGCCGACCGTGTGCATTCCCCGATCGCGCAGCCTCGCTTCGGTTACCGGCCCGACACCCCACAGCTTCCCGACCGGCAGCGGATGCAGGAAGCTCAACTCACCGTCCGGCTCGACCACCAGCAGGCCGTCCGGCTTGGCCACCCCGCTGGCTACCTTCGCCAGAAACTTCGTGCGCGCCACGCCGACCGTGATCGGCAGCCCGACCCGCTCGCGCACCTCGTGCCGCAGCCGCGCGGCGATGTCGGTCGGGCTGCCAGCGATCCCGCGCAGCCCGGACACCTCGAGGAACGCCTCATCGATCGACAGTCCCTCGACGTGTGGGCTGGTCCGTTCGAAGACGTCGAACACCGCCTTGCTCGCCTCGGCGTACGCCGACATCCTCGGTGGCACGACGACGGCATGCGGGCAGAGCCGCCGAGCCTGCGCCCCACCCATCGCGCCGCGCACGCCGTAGGCCCGCGCCTCGTAGCTTGCCGCGAGCACCACCCCGCCGCCGACCAGCACCGGACGTCCCCGCAATGCGGGATCGTCACGCTGCTCGACCGACGCGAAGAACGCGTCGAGGTCGGCGTGCAGGATCGTCGCTTGCGTTGACGGCACTGACACGAACACATGTTCGCATCGACCACCGACAATCGCAGGGGCCTCGCTCAGCCCGTGGTCGTCAGCCGTTCGGCGCTGATGTCGTCCAGCCGTACGGCGTTCTTGCCGGTGACCGACGCGCCGAGCATCCGCTCCACGCCCGGAATCGCGGACAGCCGCAGCATCGCCCTGCGCGCGAGCACCCTGCCGCGTGACCGCGGCAGGAACCACTCGGCGCCCCGGCGTCCCGCGCGCTGCTTGTCCACGACGACCGGCCGCCAGTGCGTCTCGTACCGCCGCAACGCCCCGGTCACCGATGACGCGTCCGACAGGCATGACGCCAGCACGTACGCACCGGCCATGGCCAGCGATGCGCCCTGGCCCGCCAGCAGTGACACGGCCTGGCAGGCGTCTCCGATCAGCGTGACTCGTCCCGTACTCCATTGGGGCACGTCGACCTGTGCGACCTGGTCGTAGTAGATCTCGTGCTCCTCGGGCATCCGCGCCAGCGCGGTGGGCACGATCCAGCCGAGCGAGCCGTACTCCTCGCGCAGGAATGCCGGAATGTCGGCGGGCAGCGCGGGCTCGTCTCGGTAGTGGGTCGCGAACACCGCGACCGTGCCGTCACGCAGCCCGTAGCAGCCCATCATCCGCTGGGCCGTGTCGGTCAGCGCGAAGCCGTCGCCGAGGCGGGCACGCACCTCGGGCGCGTCGAAGGTGTACGCGGCGGTCTGCATCCCGAGGTAGCGGAAGAACCGCTGCTCGTCGCCGAACATCAAGCCGCGCACCGTTGAGTGGATGCCATCGGCGCCCACCAGCAGGTCGGCCTCGATCTCGCTGCCGTCGGACAGCTGGGCTCGCACGATGTCGTCGCGCTCGTCGATCGCGGACACCGTGGTTCCGTAGCGCATCTCCAGCTGGCCGGGGAGCCGTTCCCGCAGCGCCAGTTCCAGGTCCGGTCGCATGATCGACAGCAGCTTGCCGTTGACGGCGCGGGCGAACCGGTCGTAGCTCAGCCGTGCTCGTCCGCGTCCGCTGTCGTCGACGAAATCCGCCCATGGCACGTCGTAGCCCAACTCGGTCAGCCTGGGTAGCAGACCCATTCGCTCGGCCGCGTCATAACCGAGCCCGAAGAAGTCCACCATGTAGCCCGCGGTGCGTGGCGCTGGCGCGTGGTCGACGATCGTGACCTCCCAGTCGCGCTCGCTCAGCAGGTTCCCCAGGGTCAGCCCGGCGATGCCGGCGCCGCAGATCACCACTCGCATGTCAGTTCCCCTCTCTGTCGGTGAGCACGCGCAGCAGCACAGGCGACGCCACACGTGCGGTCAGGTCCGGGTGCAACGCCCGGTGCAGTAGTAAGCCGTCGATGCTCGCGGCGAGCACGGCCGCCGTGCTCGCCGGATCGGGTGTTCCGACGCCGTCGAGCCAGCGGCTGAGGCGCGCACGGAAGCCGTCAAGCACGTCGGCGAGGTCGGCGCGCAACGCCTCGTCGCGGGTCGCGGCGAGGTACGTCTCGATGAACAGCAGTGACGTCGGATCGGTTCCGGTGTAGTCGTCCAGCGCGCGCAGCAGTGCGTCGAGCCCGGTCGCCGCGTCGGTCACCTCGCTGAGGACGTCCTCGGCCTCGGTCACCGTCTGCCGCATCGCGGCGACGGCCGCCGCGCGCAGCAGCGCGGACAGCGAGTCGAAGTGATAGTGCACCAGCCCTGGTGCGACGCCCGCCCGCTCGGCGAGCTGGCGGGTGCTGACGGCATGCCAGCCACGCTCCGGAATCAGCTCGATCGCCGCGGTAAGCAGTCGCTGCCGCACCTGCTTGCCCCGCTCCGCCGTGGTGACCATGACTCTCCTTGGGCAATCGACTTGTACGACCGACTTGGTCGACTGCCCAAACTCTAGTGCACGCCGGTGCGGCGTGTCGACAACGGGGCTGGCGAATGGGGGAGGGTGCGTCGTCCACCGAGCGGTCGTGTGCCAATGCCGGCGACGCGCGTATTGCGATGCGGTTGCGGTTCACCGACTCGGAGCGCCTGTGGGGCCTGTGAGCTCGAAACCTCTGATATGCCGTTGTACGGTCAAAGAGAACCACGATAGCCGGAACTGGCATGATCCATCCGGTCCGTCTAACCTACCGGCCCGGGAGGTGTTCGTGGCCGCTATCAGAGCCGAAGGGCTCTACAAAGTATTCGGTAGGCGCCCCGATGATGTGGTGCGCCAACTGCGTGACGGAGCGAGTACGGAGGAGGTTGCCGCACAGGGCGCCACCCCCGCCGTGATCGATGTCGGTTTCGAAGTCCAGCCCGGCGAGATCTTCGTCGTCATGGGCTTGTCCGGCTCAGGGAAGTCGACGCTGATCCGCATGCTCAACGGGTTGCTCACCCCATCGGCGGGGCATGTCCACGTCGGTGGCAGGGACGTGGCCGAGTTGGACGCCAAGTCGTTGCGTCAGCTGCGCTCCGAGGAAATGAGCATGGTGTTCCAGCACTTCGCGCTGCTGCCACACCGCACGGTGCTGGAAAACGCGGCATACGCGTTGAAGATTCGCGGGTTCGACAAGGAGGCTCGCGACAAGAAGGGCAGGGACGCACTGAACCTGGTCGGCCTGTCCGGCTGGGAGGACAAGCTTCCGGGGCAGCTTTCCGGTGGTATGAAGCAGCGCGTCGGTCTCGCGCGGGCGTTGGCGGCGGAAACCGACATCATGCTGATGGATGAGGCGTTTTCCGCGCTGGACCCGTTGATCCGGCGGGAGATGCAGGATCAGCTCATCGATTTGCAGAAGCGGTTGGACAAGACGATCGTGTTCATCACGCATGATCTCAATGAGGCGATGCGGCTCGGTGACCGAATCGCGATGATGCGGGCAGGTAGGATCGTACAAATCGGAACGTCGGAGGAGATCCTGCGCGAACCGGCTAACGACTACGTCGCGGAGTTCGTCAAGGACGTCGACCGGACGCGGGTGCTCACAGCGGCTTCCGTGATGGAGCCAGTGTCGAGCCCAGCGGCATCGACCGACGACTCGCACGGCGGGTACGACACGGTCGCCGCGGACACGCTGCTGGCCGATGTCTTCGCCATGACCGACCGCAGGCCGCTGCCGCTGGCCGTCGTCGACGGCGACAACCAGACGCTCGGCGTCATCCGGGAGCAGCACCTGTTGCACGCGATGGTCAGTGCTGATGCGGGACAGGACCGGGAGCAGGAGGCCAGCCATGGGTGAGTTGCTCCAGGACATAGAGCAGTGGCGTCTCCCGCTCGGCCGTTGGGTTGCGCAGTTCGTCGATTGGCTGACGGAGACCTTTCCCGCGTTCTTCGAGTTCCTGACCAATGTGTTGCTCGGGGCCTATGAGGCGTTGGCGGACCTGTTCACCTGGCCTCCAGACGTCGTGATGATCCTGATCCTCGGCGTGCTCGGGTTACTCGCGCGCGGCTGGAAGTTCGGCATCGGCGGCACCGCCGCCCTGTTCCTGATCTCCCTGCTCAACCTGTGGGAACCCGCCATGGAGACGTTGGCGCTGATCGTGGGCTCGGTGGTCATCGCGACAGTGCTCGCCATCCCGGTCGGCATCGCCGCAGCACGGTCGGACGTCGTCAGCAACGCTGTCCGGCCGGTGCTCGACTTCATGCAGACCATGCCGCCGCTGGTCTATCTGATCCCGGCGATCTTTTTCTTCGGCGTCGGCGTCGTACCCGGCCTCATCGCCACGATCGTGTTCGCGATGCCGCCCGGCGTCCGGCTTACCGAGCTCGGCATCCGGCAGGTCGACCAGGAGGTTGTCGAGGCAGGGCACGCCTTCGGCAGCTCGCCTGGCGAGATCCTGCGACAGATTCAGATTCCGCTCGCCCGGCCGACGATCATGGCAGGCGTCAACCAGGTCATCATGCTGGCGCTGTCGATGGTCGTCCTCGCCGGATTCGTCGGTGCCCCCGGGTTGGGGCAAGAAGTACTCTCCGCGCTTTCTCGCGTGGAGATCGGCCCTGGGGCGGAGGCGGGTCTGTCCGTCGTGATCCTCGCGATCTACCTGGATAGGGTGACCGCGGCACTCGGGACACGGTCGGGCACGTCAGGTCGTCTTGCCAAGTTGAAGGGTCGTCTCGCGAAGGCGAAGTGAAGTGTTGAATGCCCAAGTCCAACGTGGTCCATCTGCCCGAATGAGGACTACTAAGGAGGAGACATGAAGATCAAGAGAACGACACGTGCGGTCCAGATGATCGCTGGCCTCGCGGCCGCGTCGCTGGTGCTCGCGTCCTGTGGTGACGACGGTGGTGACGGCACCGCAGGCGGTGATGGGGGCAACGGCGAGCAGCAACCGCTGGCCGGTGAAGAGATCACCATCGGCGTGTTCAGCGGCTGGGAGGAAGGCATCGCCGCCTCCTACCTGTGGGGGCACATCTTCGAAGAGGCCGGTGCCGAGGTCAGCTACGAGACCGCCGATCCAGGCCCGATTTACGCCGGTGTCGCACAAGGCCAGTTCGACGTGACCTTCGACGCGTGGCTGCCGGAGACGCACAAGGACTACTGGCAGCGGTTCGGCGAGGACATGGAGGACCTGGCCACGTGGTTCGATGACGCGCCGCTGACGATCGCGGTGAACGAGGACGCGCCGATCCAGTCGCTCGAGGAGCTGAAGGACAACGCGGACGAGTTCGACGGCCAGATCATCGGTATCGAGCCGGGCGCCGGCCTGACCCGGATCACCAAGGACCAGGTGATCCCGGAGTACGGGCTGGACAACATGAAGCTGGTGACCTCGTCGACGCCGGCGATGCTGGCGGAGCTGAAGTCCGCGATCGACAAGGGCGAGAACATCGTGGTCACGTTGTGGCGGCCGCACTGGGCCTACTCGGCGTTCCCGATCCGCGACCTCGAGGACCCGAAGAACGCGCTGGGTGACCCGGAGGAGATCCACGCGCTCGGCAAGGACGGGTTCGGCGAGGAGTTCCCGGAAGCCGCGGAGTGGATCGGCAACTTCAAGATGACCGACGAGCAGTTGAGCTCGCTGGAAGAGATCATGTTCAACCAGAACGACGGCGAGAAGAACGAGCAGTCGGTCGACACGTGGTTGGAGGACAACGCGGACTACATCGACCAGCTCAAGGCAGGCGAGCTGTAACACTCGGATACACCCGCACCGACGCCGGCGTGCCCTTGCCGACACGGCACGCCGGCGTCGGCGTGTATCTGGCACCCTGACACCCGCGTGACGTCAGCGCAGGTTGACCCAGACCGCGACGGCGGGCACGGCGGTGTGGTTGCTGATGCGATGCGGCGTCGTTGACGGGAACGTGATCGCATCGCCCGGCCCCAGCTCGTACCGGTCGAAGCCGATGTCGACGGTCAGCGTCCCTGACTGCACGCTGCCCAGCTCGTGGCCATCGTGCCGCAGGTACTCGTCGTCGTGAGTTGAGCTGGATCCTGGTGGGTAGGTGGACTCGTAAATCTCCAGCCCGGTAATGGGCACTGGGCTCAGCCGCCGGTACCGCACGCCCTGGCCCAGCATCAGCGTCGCGACGTCGCCGGAGCGTGTCACCACGACCTCGTCGCCCATGGTCGATGACCATGTCCGGTGCCTGTCAGCCGCCTCCGGCCCCGCCTGTTGGCCGTCGCCCTGTGCCTGTGTGCCGTTGCCGAAGGCCGCGGCGAGTGGCGCATCGAGCAGCGACATGATCTGGATCAGCCGGGTCACCGAAGGCCGCATCTTGCCGCGTTCGATCTGCGACAGCGCGCTCGGGCTGATCCCCAGCTCCTCGGCGAGCGCACGCAACGATCTGCCCCGCTCGACGCGGAGCGTGCGGATGCGGGCACCCAGCTCGGTGTCGTCGGTTGGTGCGGCGGGATCGTCCTGCTGCGGCTCTGCCATGGCACTGCGGAGTCTAGAAGGTCGTCACCCGGCGCCGTCCGGTCGTTATGTGAAGGTGACCCTTCACGCGCTGTTCAGTTATCACTTCACGCACATGGCCTGCGAACATTGACGTACGTCACACCATGGTGGTGTAATCCGATTAACGGAAGGCACATTCCGCGAAGCGGAAGCACTCGGGAGCGTCATGCACCTTCACCCGAGGTAGTGATGTCGGCAGAGTGCACTCATTCCAGTCAGGGAGCCACCCGTGAGCAGTCATCAGATCACCGGGAACCCATCGCACGACGCGAACTCGTTCACCGGCCAGCCACCGTCCACCCCAGGCCATGACCCTCTCGCCATTGTCGAGAAGGATCCAACCCTCTACAACGACGACCTCGCCCCGCTGCCGCACCGCGAGCGGAAGTGGGGAGCGTTCGAGATCTTCAACGTCTGGTCGAACGACATCCAGAGCCTGTTCGGCTACACCCTGGCAGCCACGTTGTTCATCACCTCCGGCCTGAACGGCTGGTGGGTGATGGCGGGCATTGTGCTCGCCGGGGTCATCGTCATGTTCCTCGTCAACCTGACCGGCAAGCCCAGCGTGAAGTACGGCATTCCGTACCCGGTGATGGCACGCGCCAGCATGGGTGTACGAGGAGCGCAGTTCCCCGCGCTGATCCGAGGTATCGTCGCGATCTTCTGGTACGGCGTGCAGACTTACTTCGCCTCAACCGCGATCGCGTTGCTCATCACCGCGGTCACCGGCTACTCGGGCGGCGCGACGGTACTCGGCATGTCCGCCATCGGCTGGTTGTCCTACCTGATCGTCGCGGTGTTCCAGGTCTCGCTGTTCCTGCGCGGCATCGAGTGGATCAAGCGCTACCTGAACTGGGCAGCGCCGATGGTCTACGTCGTGATGATCGCGCTGATGATCGCCATCTGGATCAAGGCGGGCAGCGGACTGCTCGCCGGGCTCGGCGACGTCTTCGCCGGCGGTGGTGGCACCGGCGGGATCAGCGCGTTCGTCGCGGTGGTCGGCACGATGGTCGCCTACTTCGCCGCCGTGATCATCAACTACGGCGACTTCTCGCGCTTCGTCACGACCGAGCGCGGGATGCGGCGCGGCAACCTGCTCGGCCTGCCGGTCAGCCTCGCGGTGTTCTCCTTCCTCGCGCTGGTCATCACGGCGGGTACCGGAGTGCTCTATGGCGAGGCGCTGACCAACCCTGCCGACATCGTGGAGCGGGTGGACAACGTCTGGCTCACCGTCATCGCCGCGCTGACATTCTTCGCCGCCACGGTCGGCATCAACCTGGTCGCGAACTTCATCCCGCCCGCCTACGACCTGGCGAACCTGATGCCGTCCAAGATCAGCTTCCGGGTTGGCGGTGTCATCACCGCGGTGATCGCCTTCGGCATCGGGGCGCTGTGGGTCGCCGTCATCAGCAACATGGGTATCGCGAAGTTCGTCGACACGCTCGGCGCCGTGCTCGCGCCGCTCTACGGGATCATGGTGATCGACTACTACCTGCTCCGTAAGCAGCGCCTCCGCGTGCAGGAGCTGTTCTCGGCCAAGCCGGACGGCACCTACTACTACACCAAGGGCTGGAACCTCAAGGCGCTCGCCGCGTTCGGCATCGCGTCGGTGTTCTCGATCGCCACGGTGTGGGTGCCCGCGCTCGAGGACATGACCGGCTTCGCCTGGCTGATCGGTGCGGCCATCGGCGCCCTGCTCCACTTCGTGTTCATGGGTCGCCGCGCGCCAGCGGTGCACGCCGACGCCCACTGATCCGGCTGACCCGACCGCCGCTCGTCTGGGGCGCACCTGCCGACAGGTGCGCCCCAGACGCGGTGCGTCAGTACGCGACCCGGTCATCCTTGGCCAGCCAGGCGTCGAACGGTGCGGTGTGGTCCTCGGTCTCGATGGCCAGCACCGGCACGCTCCACTCCGCCCGCGGTGTCTCGAACAGGTCGTAGAACGCCAGGTCGTCGAAGCCAGCCTTGGCCGCGTCGTAGCGGTCGGCGGTGTAGCTGACCCGGTCCACCCGCGCCCACAATGCCGCCGACACGCACAGCGGGCACGGCTCGCAGGAGCTGACCAGCTCGCAGCCGGTCAGGTCGAAGGTGGCCAGCTTGCGGCAGGCCTCCCTGATGGCGACCACCTCGGCGTGTGCCGTCGGGTCGCTGTCGAGGGTGACGCGGTTGGTGCCGGTCGCTACCAGCTGTCCGTCGCGCACGATGAGCGCGCCGAACGGCCCACCGCCCGCGGCGACGTTCTCGCGTGCCAGGCGCACGGCGAAGCTGAGCCAGGACGTCTCGGCGGCGTCGCGGGGAGTTGTCTGTGTCATGGGGTGTCACTTTCCTACTCGTCAGGGGGTGGTCAGCTGCCGGCAGGCGGTCGCACCCGCGGCAGCTGACCACCGATGTCATGCCGAGACCGGTTTCTCGGCCTTGAACGACGGGTCGTCGACCAACTCGGCGAGCCGTTGGTTGGCGATCTTGGCGATCTCGACCAGCGCGGTCGCCATCTCCTGCGCTGGGGAGTTGAGCACGCGGGACTCCGCCGTGGCCAGTACCGCTTCCTTGGTGCTGCCGCGAACACAGATCACCAGCGGGAAGCCGAACTTCTCCCGGTAGGCCGCGTTGATCTCACGCAACCGCTCGTCCTCATCGGACTCGAGCTTGTCGAGACCACACGCGCACCGGTCGCGCAGCGACTCCGGCCCGAGCAGTTTCTCGTCGAGCTCCGGCCCAGCGAGATCCTGGTAGGAGCGGATGAGGCGTAGCTGCTGGTCGACGTCCGCGTCGAACAGCGCACTGTGCAGTGCTCGCCGCAGGGCATAGACCTCGTCGAACGGGCGCTCGTCCGCCGCGCGCTCGGCGATCCACTCGCCGCCTTGGAAGACGGTGGCGAACCGGTCGACGAACTCGGCCTTTCCCATCGCGTTGACCTGCGCCAGCGTCACCGTCGACGGTGGCGGCGCCATCGCGTCGATCGGGTCGGCCTGCTTGCGGCGCAGCTCGTTGAACAGCAGGTTCAGGATGATCGCCGACAGCGCGGCCATCGTGATGCCGCTCGCGAAGATCATCTGCAACGCCTCGGGCAGCAGCGCGTAGAAGTCGGGGAAGGCCACCGGGATCAGTGCCAGCCCGAGGCTGGTGGCCAGGATGACCACGTTGCGCTGGTCGGTCAGCTCTGCCCTGCGCAGGATCTGGATGCCGACGACGCCGACCGCGCCGAACAGCACCAGTCCGGCCCCGCCAAGCACCGGATGCGGAATCGCGGCGACGCCGGCGCCCGTCTTCGGCACCAGCCCGATGATCAGCATGAACACGCCCGCCGCCGCGACGACCCAGCGGCTCCGCACGCCAGTCAGTCGCACCAGTCCGGCGTTGGCTGAGTAGCTGGTGTAGGGGAACGAGTTGAGCACGCCGCCGATCGTCGTGGACAGCCCACCGCTGCGGATGGCGCGGGCGATCCCGTCAGGACCGACCTTCTTGCGCACGATCTCGCCCACCGCGAGTGTGTCGCCGGTCATCTCGACGGCGGTGATCAGCATGACGATGATCATCGAGGCGATCGCGGCGATGCCGAAGGTGGGCAGTCCGAAGTGGAACGGCGTGATCACGCCGACCCACGAGGCGTCGGTGACGCCCGCGAAGTCCACCTTGCCTACCAGCGCGGCGATCCCGGTGCCAGCGATGAGGCCGAGCAGCACCGCGATGGTGGCCGCGAAACCTCGGAAGAAGCGGTACATGCCCAGAATCAGCAGCAGCGTCGTGCCCGCGAGCGCGAGGTTGGTCAGGCTGCCGAACTCCGGGTCGTCCGCGTTGCCGCCGCCCGCTTCCAGTGCGGCGACCGGCAGCAGCACGATCCCGATGCTGGTGATCACGGTGCCGGTGACGATCGGCGGGAAGAACCGGACCACCTTGGCGAAGAATGGCGCGATCACGAACGCGAAGACGCCGGCGACGATCACCGCGCCGTAGATCTCCAGTAACCCTGGCACGCCGCCGCCCTGCGACATCCCGATGGCGATCATCGGCCCGACCGCGACGAAGGTAGTGCCCTGCACGACCGGCAACCGCACGCCGATCTTCCAGAAACCGATGGTCTGGATCAGCGTCGCGATGCCGCAGGTGAACAGGTTGGCGTTGATGAGGAAGCCGAGCTGCTGCGGGTTCATACCGAGTGCGCCTGCCACCAGCAGCGGCACGATCGCGGCACCCGCGTAGAAGGTGAGCACGTGCTGCAGGCCGTAGACGGCCATCTTGGGTACGGGCAGCACCTCGTCAACCGGATGTGTGGCCCGATGTTTCTGTCGTGGTTGTGCGGATTCGTGTGGTGTGGCGGACTTTCCGAACATGGCCGCTCCCTGAATTCGGGCGTGCGAGGGTGATGCGGAACGTCGCTGCGGACGCGCCGCTACGGAGTACCGGTGATGTGGTGCGGTTGTACGGGGACCCGGGTCAGGTCAGCGCCCGTCGCGTGCCGGATGGCGGCGACGATCGCGGGGGTCGACGAGATCGTCGGAGGTTCGCCAACGCCGCGCAGCCCGTACGGGGCGTTCGGGTCGGCGAGTTCGAGCACGTCCACCTGCATGGGTGGCATGTCGAGAATGGTGGGGATGAGGTAGTCGGTGAACGACGGGTTGCGCACCATGCCGCCGGAGACCTGGATCTCCTCCATGACAGCCAGGCCGAGGCCCTGCGCCGAGCCGCCGTGGATCTGGCCGACGACGGCGTCAGGGTTCATCGCCTTGCCGACGTCCTGGGCACAGTCCAGCTGCACCACGCGCACCAGGCCCAGCTCGACGTCGACGTCCACGATGGCGCGGTGGGCGGCGAAGGCGTACTGCACGTGCGCGTTGCCTTGCCCGTTCTCGTCGAGCGGATGCGTCGGGCGGTGCCGCCAGGTGACGGTCTCGGTGATCGTCTCGCCGCCGAGGACGTCGACCACGGCGGCGACAACGGCCTCGTCCGCGGAGACGATCTTGCCTGCGTGCAGCCGAAGCTGGCTGGCAGGCAGGTCAAGGTGCTTCGCGGCCTGCCGCAGCACCCGCGCGCGAACCTGCTCGCAGGCGGCCTTGACCGCGCCGCCGGTGACGTAGGTCTGCCGGGACGCCGACGTCGACCCGCCGGAGCCGACGCCGGTGTCGGCTGGCTGGATCACGACCTGTTCCACGCCCAGCTCGGTGCGTGCGATCTGCTGCTGCACGGTGACCAGGCCCTGGCCGACCTCGGCCGCCGCGGTGTACACCGTGGCCACCGCGTCGCCGCCGTTCACCTTGAGCGTGACCCGTGCGGTCGAGTAGTCGTCGAAGCCCTCGGAGAAGCAGACGTTCTTGATGCCGATGGCGTAGCCGACACCGCGCCGCACGCCTTCGCCGTGGGTGGTGTTGGACACCCCGCCTGGCAGCAGCCGCAGGTCGTAACCGTCCAGATCGGACGCGTTTGGCTCTGGTGGCAGTGGCATCGCCTTGACCCGCTCCAGCAGCTCCTCGACCGGCGCCGCGGAGTCGACCACCTGCCCGGTGGGCATGGTCGCGCCTTCGTGCAGCGCGTTGCGGGTGCGCACCTCGACCGGGTCCATGTCGAGCGCGTCGGCGAGTTTGTCCATTTGCGACTCGTAGCCGAACGCGGCCTGCACCGCGCCGAAGCCGCGCATCGCGCCGCACGGTGGGTTGTTGGTGTAGACGCCGTAGCAGTCGACCGACACGTTGCGCACCTTGTACGGGCCGACGCCGAGGGTGGCGGCGTTGGCGACGACGGCGGGCGTGCTTGACGCGTAGGCGCCGCCGTCCAGGATGATCTGCGCCTTGACGTAGACCAGCTTCCCGTCGCGGGTGGCACCGTGCTCGTAGCGCATCTTCGCGGGGTGGCGATGGACGTGGCCGAAGAACGATTCCTCGCGGGAGTACATCATCTTCACCGGGCGTCCGGTCTGTAGCGCGAGCAGACATGCGTGCGCCTGCATCGACAGGTCCTCGCGCGCGCCGAACGCGCCGCCGACCCCTGCCAGCGACAGCCGCACCTTGTTGGCGGGCATACCGAGCACGCGGCACAGTTGCTTCTGGTCGACGTGGAGCCACTGCGTCGCGATGTAGAGGTCGATGCCGCCATCGTCGGCGGGCACCGCCAGCCCCGACTCCGGACCGAGGAACGCCTGGTCCTGCATGCCGACCTCGTACTCGCCGTGGACGACGACGTCGGCGGTGGCGTCCGGGTCGCCCCTGCGGATCGGCAGGTGCCGCAGCACGTTACCGCCCTCGTGCAGCGCGGGAGCGGTGCTGTCGAACACGGCCTGCTCCGGGTCGGTCAGCGGTTCGTGCACCTCGTAGTCGACGACGATCTTGTTCACCGCGCGCCGGGCCGTCTCCGGGTGGTCGGCGGCCACGATCGCGACCGCCTCGCCCTGGTAACGGATCACGTCGCCGGCGAGCACCGGCTGGTCGGCGTGTTCGAGGCCGTAGAGGTTGTCGCCGGGGACGTCGTCGTGGGTGAGCACGGCGTACACGCCGTCGGTGCGCACCGCCTCGGTGATGTCGATCGAGCGGATGCGTGCCGATGGATGCGGGCTGCGCAGCGTCGCGCCCCACAGCATCCCGGTGAGCCACAGGTCGGACGAGTAGGCGAACTCGCCGGTGACCTTGAGGGTGCCGTCCGGGCGCAGCGGGCTCTCGCCGACGCCGCCAGCGATGTCGGCGCCGAGATTCTGTTCGGTGCGGGTTGGCGTGCTCATCGGTGCGCCTCCTGCAGCGTGCGGCTCGCGGTGCGCGCGGCACTGGCGAGCTCGAATTCGTCCACGGTGGACAGATGGTCGTGCTCGATGACGGTGCGGCCGCCGACAAGCAGCCGGGCCAGCGGCGGGCGCGGGCCGAGCACCAGGGCGGCGACCGGGTCGGTGATCCCGGCGTGGCCAAGGCCGTCGACGCGCCACAGCGCGATGTCGGCGAGCTTGCCTGGCTCGAGCGAACCGATGTCGGCTTCCCGGCCAAGGCAGCGGGCCCCGCCAAGGGTGCCCAGTTCGAGGGCATCCCGTGCCGTCAGCGCGTCCGGACCGCCGCGCAGCCGCGCGAGAAGGGCGGCCTGTCGCAGCTCGTCGCCGAGTGAGCTTTGCTCGTTGGACGCCGCGCCGTCGACGCCGAGGCCGACCGGCGCACCCGCGTCCAGCAGCGCGCGCACGGGGGCCATGCCCGCGCCCAGGCGGGCGTTGGACGTCGGGCAGTGCGCGACGCCAGTGCCGGTGGTGCCGAGCCGCTTCACGGCGGCGTCGTCCAGGTGCACGCAGTGCGCCAGCCAGACGTCATCGCCGAGCCAGCCGAGGTCGTCGATGTAGTCGACGGGGGAGCGGCCGAACTGCTCGCGGGCGTAGTTTTCCTCGTCCAGTGTTTCCGCGAGGTGGGTGTGCAGCCGCACGCCCTTGCGCCGCGCCAACTCGGCGGTCTCCCGCATCAGTTCGCCGGAGGCCGAGAACGGTGAGCACGGCGCCACCGCGATCCGCACCAGCGCATCCGGGGCGGGGTCGTGCCAGGTGTCGATGGCGGCCTCGGTGGCGGTCAGGATGCTGTCGCGGTCCTCGACGACGTGGTCCGGCGGCAGCCCGCCTGCCGACTGCCCGAGGTCCATCGAGCCCCGGCACGGGTGGAACCGCACGCCAACGCGCGTGGCCGCCTCGATCTCGGCGGCGAGGAGGTCGCCACTCTGGTGTGGAAAGACGTAGTGGTGGTCGGTGGACGTCGTGCAACCCGACTTCGCCAGCCAGCCCAGCGCGGCACCGGCCGCCGCGGACGTGATGTCGGCGTCAATCCCGGCCCACACGGGGTAGAGGGCGGTCAGCCAGCCGAACAGCGTCTCGTCCTGCGCCAAGCCACGGCTGGCCCACTGGTAGAGGTGATGGTGGGTGTTCACCAGGCCGGGCGTGGCCAGGCAGCCGCTGCCGTCGACGTACTCGGTGTGCCCGGCTCGCCTGGCGGCCCCCCGCGCCTCCGGTGCACGGCCGGGCCCGACGGCGCTGATCCGGCCGTTCTCGATCACGACATGGCCGTCGGCGTACTCGGTACCCGCCGGGTCCACCGTCGCGACGGCGCAGCCCTCGATGACGGTGCGGGTCATGACGGGCCCGCCTTCGACTGTGCCGACGTCGCGGCGGCCTGCCGGACGGCGTCCAGGATCTTCTCGTAGCCGGTGCAGCGGCACAGGTTGCCCGCTAGCGCCTCGCGAATCTCCGGGTCGCTCGGCTGCGGCTCGCGCTCGAGCAAGTCGTGCGTCGCGACCAGCAGCCCTGGCGTGCAGAAGCCACACTGCACCGCCCCGGCGTCGAGGAACGCCTGCTGCACCGGGTGCAGTTCGTCGTCCTCGGCGAGGCCCTCGACGGTCACCACATCGCGGTCGGCAGCCTGGCCTGCCGCGACCAAGCACGCGCAGACCGGCGTGCCGTCGAGGTAGACCGTGCAGGAGCCGCATTCGCCTTGTTCACAGGCGTTCTTCGACCCGGGAAGGCCCATGCGCTCGCGCAGCGCGTAGAGCAGGCTCTCGCCCTCCCAGACGTCGTCGATCTCTTGCGGCTGGCCGTTGACGGTGCACTTCACGCGCATGTCCTCACCCGCTTCCTGCGGTAGTCGGTCCACGCCCAGACCAGCGTCCGTCGCGCCATGACGGACAGGGCGTGTGTGCGGTAGTCGGCGGTGCCTCGGACGTCGTCGATCGGGGTGGCCGCCTCGGCGACCAGTGCCCCGAACCGGGTGACGGCGGCGGGATCGAGTTCGGCGCGGGAGTCCCAGCGGCCGGACTCGGTCAGCTCTGCGGCCAGGAACTGCTCGGCCTTCGTCGCGCGGCGCGGGGTGGGTGCTGCCGAGCCGAACGCCGCGCCGACGGTGCCGGTGCTCGGGTGCAGCGCCAGTCCGAACGCCGTCACCGAGATGACCATGGCGTTGCGGGTGCCGATCTTGGCGAACTGCTGCGGGCCGTCGGCTGGCGGCACCAGTACCGCCGCGATCAGCTCGTCCGGTTCGAGGGCGTTGCGCTTCACACCGGTGTAGAACTCGGTGATCGGGATGTGCCGCACGCCGCGCGCCGAGTGCGCCTCGACGACGGCATCGTCCGCGAGCAGTGGCGGGTGCGCGTCCCCCGCGGGCGATGCCGAGCCCAGGTTGCCCGCGACGGTGCCCCGGTTGCGGATCTGCGGCGAGCCGACGGTGCGGGACGCCATCGCCAGGCCTGGCAACCGGTCGGCCAGGTCGGCGATCAGACTGGTGTAGGTCACGCCAGCGCCGATGCGCAGCCGCTCGCCATCCGCTGACCAGTCGGTCAGCTCCTCGATACGGGTGAGGTCGAGCAGGTACTCCGGGCGGGTGGCGTCGAAGTTGATCTCCACCATGACGTCGGTGCCGCCGGAGATCGGCAGCGCGCCGGGATGCTCGGCCTTGGCGGCCAGCGCCTCGTCCCAGGTGGCGGGTCGCAAGAACTCCATCGCCATCACCACGCCAGACCAGGATCGGGGGCGGTGTCCTGCACGATCGTGCCCTCGATGAGGCCGTAGGGCCGGTCGGCGGCGAAGAACACCTCGTTCTCATTGCGCAGTCCGAACGGCGCCATGTCCACGACGAAGTGGTGCTTGTTCGGCAGCGACAGCCGGACCTCGGCGATCTCGGGGCAGTTTTCGAGCACCCGCTCGCCCATCGCGTACAGCGTCTGCTGCAGTGACAGGCTGTAGGTCGTCGCGAACGCCTCGGTCAGGTGTTTGCGTACCGCGTCGTACGACTTGCCCCAGTCGCTGTCGGCATCGACGTGCCGCCACTGCGCGTTGACCGCGGTGGCGAGGATGCGGTCGTGGGTCTCGGGCAGCGTGGTGTAGCGGTCCTTGGGGTAGCCCCAGAACTCCGAGTCGGTGGTGTTGAGCACGACCAGGTCCTTGAGCCCGGAGACGACCCACGCCCGTTCGCCGTCGGTACCGTCCACGGTGACCATCGCGGTGCGCGTCTCGCGGCCGGTGCGCTGGAACGAGTGCGGCGCGGGGGAGTCGCCGACGTCGATGCGTTCCCAGCCGTACTGCTCGATGGTGACGCGGGCGCGGTAGATCGGGTCCTGTGTGGACACGAAGTGCCGCGCGAGCTTCAGCCCGAAGTCCTCGATCTCGCCGACGCCGTGTTCCTTGGCGAAGGCGAAGACGGTGTTCTTCTGCGTGTCGGTGGGCAACACTTTGGCGTTGTCGCCGGTGATGTGGGTGTCCGCGAGGTCACCGGACAGCGCCGTCGAGACGTTGAGGTCGACGATCTTGTGCGCCGCCGCGCCCCGGGTGACGTGCACCAGTCGGGTCTCGGCCTTGCCGTATTGGTTCTCGCCAAGCTGGATGGCCATCGGTCAGCTCCCTCGGTAGGTGGAGTAGGCGAATGGGCTGAGCAGCAGCGGTACGTGGTAGTGCTCGGCCGGATCGGTGATCTGGAAGGTCACGACGACCTCGGGGTAGAAGGCCTGTGCTCCGGTGAAGTACGTCTCGGTGTCGAACACCAGCCGGTGTACGCCTTCGGGTGGCCCGTCGGGGACGAACTCGCGAACCCGGCCGTCGTCGTCTGTGGTGGCCTCGGCGACGGGGACCCAGCCGTCTTGCTTGCGGGTCTCCAGGCGAACCGGCACCCCGGTGGCGGGACGGCCGCGCGCGCTGTCGAGGACATGGGTGGACAGGCTCATGAGCGCACCAGCTTTTCCAGTCGCAGTCGATTGATCTTGCGGAGTTCCTCGCGCACCACGGCACGCTCGGTATCGGGGTCGTTGTCGAGGCGTTCACGCAGCCGCGTGAGCATCTGCTCGGCGGACAACCCGGTGGCGCAGATCAGAAACACCCGGCCGAACCGCTCCTCATACGCGACGTTGCCCTTGGCCAGCTCGGTGCGCACGTCGTCGGACGCGCCGTGCGTGCCGGACTGCTCCTGCCGGGACCAGTGCTCGGACTGGTCGGCGCTGGCTGGGCCGTCGTCGCTGGGGTTGTCGCCGCTGGCGCTCTTGCCACCGGCGTTCTCCCCGATGCGGGGGTGGCCCGCGATGGCCTGCTCGATGTCGTCCTCGGTGAGCCTGTTCACAGCGTCGTCCGAGGTGTTCAGCAGATCATCCAAAGATCGATAGGGCCGGTTCGCTGTTACCGTGTCCACCCACGATGGGGCGGAGCAGCAGCGGAGCACGGCATAACGCGCCGCCTCGGGGTCGGCGTTGTTGAGCCAGGTCAGCGACGGATCGTCGCGGTCGGATGTGAGCTGCGCCATAGCAAGTAGTACACCAACGTCTGCCCCTGTGCGACCAGTGGCAGGAGCCATGAAAGACCGGCCCCGCGACGTCGCTCGCGTTGTAGGATCCTCCAAGAACCGCTCGTTTCAGCCGGGTTCGGCAGGGGACTGGGCGGACGTGGAAAGGCGGGTGGAGCGATGCGCGTCAGGGATCTCGTCGAGATGAGCGACCTGCATCTCGTGCCGCTGACGGGTGAGGCGGGCATGGATCGCCCGATCCGGTGGGTCTACACGACGGACCTGCTCGATCCCAGCCGCTATCTGAGCGGCGGCGAACTCGTGCTCACCGGGATGATGTGGCGGCGCGGCACCGCCGATTCAGCCGACTTCGTGTCCGTGACGGCCGCGCGTCACGTCGCGTGCATCGCGGCGGGCGACGCGGCTTATGGCACCGTGCCGCCCGACCTGGTCACCGCGTGCGTCGCACGGGAGATCCCGTTGCTCGAGGTGCCGGTCGATGTCTCGTTCGCGACGATCACCGATCGCGTGATCCACCTGTTGACCATCGAACGGCAGGGCGACCTGGCCGAACAGCTCGACCGCAGGCGCAAGCTCCTCGCCGCCGTCGCCGAGGGCGCGGGGCTGGACACCGTGCTGCGGCTCTGGTCGGAAGGCACCGATGTCCGGTGCTTCCTCCGCACCGCGACGGGGCGCTCGCCGGTGGTGTCGGAGGGTGGCGACGAGGTCGGTGCGTTATTGGCGGAGCGGTTCCTCGTCGCGACCAGCCTGCCTCGGGTCGTCACGATAGGCGGCTCCGGTGACGCGGGGACCTACTCGCTGTTTCCTGTCGACGTCCGTAGTGAACACCGCGCCACCGCGTGGTTTCTCGCGTGCGAGGGCGATTTCCGGGAGTGGCCACGGGTACGGCACGAGTCCGTCACGGAGTTGGCGTCGCTGCTCGCGCTGGAGCGGGAACGGATCGAGGAAGGCCGCAGGGCGGATCGCGTCGTGGCTGAGCAGCTGTTCCGACTGGTGCTATCGGGCCGCTCGACGCGGGAGGAGATCGCGGGCAGGCTCGCGGAGTTCGGATTGGGCGATCACCCATACGTCGCGGTGTCAGCCTCGCTGCTTCCGGTCGCCGACGGTCAGCTCGCCTGCCGCATCCTCGACGAAGTGCTCGCTACGGTAGTGCGGGACGGGCGGACGCTGGTTTCCGCCGTCGATAACGAGGCGGTGGCGTTGCTGCCGCTGCGTTCGGAGACGGTGACGGACATGCTGCGCGCGCAGGCCAGTGCGCTCGCACCCGCCATGGCGGACGGACGGTTGCTGCTTGGCCTGAGCTTGCCAACGTCGGGGCCCGATGGATTGAGCGCCGCGCTCAGCGAGGCGAGGCAGGCCCGTACGCTGGCCGAACTGCGCGGGGGCACCGTGGCGGTGCTCGCGACCGACGAGATCGACTCTCACGCGCTATTGCTGGCGACGGTGCCAGACGACGTCCGGCGGACGTTTCTCACCCGTGTGCTGGGACCAGTGCTCGCCTACGACGAGCGGCACGGCTCGGACCTGATCGGCACGTTGGAGGCGTTCCTCGCCGCGTCCGGGTCATGGACGGCGTGCGCCGAACGGCTTCACGTGCACGTCAACACGCTGCGGTATCGCATAAGGCGCATTGAGGAGCTGACCGGCCGGTCGCTGGCGACGTTGGAGCATCGGGTGGACTTCTTTCTCGCCTTGCGAGCTCGGTAGCGGGCAGCTGGTCGGCTACGGTCGTCGTCGTGCTGGCTCTCGACGACATCGACTTCGACGACGCGCGCGTCTACGCGATCCCGATGACCACGCGGTTCCGGGGCATCACGGTGCGCGAGGGCATGCTGCTGCGTGGCCCTGCCGGGTGGGGCGAGTTCTGTCCGTTCCCCGAGTACGACGACCGCGTCGCCGCGTCGTGGCTGGCCACCGCTGTCGAACAGTGCGTCGTTGGCTGGCCGGAGCCGGTGCGCGACCACATCGCCGTCAACTGCACCGTGCCCGCTGTCAGCCCGGACCGTGCTCGCGAGATCGCGGCGGCGTCGGACTGTGGTACCGCCAAGATCAAGATCGCTGATCACCCGGACTCGCTCACCGAGGACCTGGCGCGTGTCGAATCGGTGCGGGACGCGCTGGGACCGTCCGGTGCGATCCGTGTCGACGTCAACGGTGCCTGGGACGTCGACACCGCGATCACGGCGATCCGGTTGCTCGACAAGGCAGCGGGCGGGTTGGAGTACGTCGAGCAGCCGTGCGCGACCATCGAGGAGCTGGCGGCGGTCCGGCGCGCGGTCGACGTCCGCATCGCGGCCGACGAGTCCATCAGGCGGGCCGACGACCCGATGCGCGTCGCGGTCGCAGGCGCCGCGGACGTCGCCGTCATCAAGTGCACACCGCTCGGCGGGGTGCGGCGGGCGCTGCGTATCGCTGACGCGGCCGGCCTGCCCTGCGTGGTGTCCTCGGCGCTGGAAACCAGCGTTGGTCTCGGTGCGCAGGTCGCGCTCGCGGCGGCGTTGCCCCGGCTCGACTTCGCGTGCGGGCTCGGCACGACGTCGTTGCTGCGGGACGACGTCGTGGCGGAGCCGATACGGCCGGTCGCTGGCTACCTCCCGGTGCGTCGCAGGCCGCCGGAACCGGATCCCGGTCGGCTCGCCCGGGTCGAGCAGACCGACCCCGAGCGCGTCGCCTGGTGGCGCGACCGGCTAAGCCGCGCTCGTGCGGAGTTGAAGAGCACCCCTGAGACGGAGCAGTGGTAAGTCACTACCACTGTGCTACCATTCAAATGGCATGGTAGGGAGTTCACATGGCAGCTTCGCGGATTGATAAGGCAGGACGAGTCGTTATACCGCTTGAGCTGCGTCGCGCGTTGCGACTGGAGGAAGGCGGCGAAGTCGAACTCGTGCTCTCAGCCGAGGGGGTCTCGCTTCGCAAGGTCGCGCCGGAACCCGATGTCACCGTGGAAGACGGGCTTCCTGTGATCTCGTTGGGTGGCGACACTGTGACCAATGACAGCGTCTTGGACGTCATCGATCGCGACCGGGGAGCACGGTGAGCTTCGCGGTCGACACCTCCGTGATCATTGCGTCGACAATCGCGGAACATGAGCACCACGCGCCTGCGCATCGAGCGATGACTCGCGCGACCCACCTGCCAGCTGCGTGTCTTGCCGAGTCATGGTCGGTGCTGACTCGTGCGTTCGGACTTGACCCGGTGACCGTTGGTCAAGTGGTCACGGCGCTCATGAAGTCGGGCCGGGATCTTGTGGTGGCTTCAAGTGAGGACTACGCCGAAGTGTTTCGTCATGGCGCGGCGATCGGGTTGCGCGGCGACATACATGACGCGCTGATCTGGCAGGCGTGCCAACGATCGGACGTTGACCTCGTCACGCTAGATCGGCGCTGGGTACGTCGCGCGGGCCAGCCAGACAGGTGTCGTTACCTTCTGGATGAGCCGGCATAGCGTCGCTCGGTGACGACCACACACCCGAACTGTTGCCGCGATGATCACACTGTCACCCGCACCCGTTACCGGGCGCGTGGCGGTTCTGACACCCTGTCATCATGGCTGCGATACCCAAGGCTGAGCTGCACGTCCACATCGAGGGCACGCTCGAGCCCGAGATGGTCTTCGACCTCGCCGAGCGCAACGACATCGACTTGCCCTACGACTCGGTCGCCGAGCTTGAGGCCAAGTACCGCTTCACCGACCTGCAGTCCTTTCTCGACATCTACTACGAGAACATGGCCGTGCTGCGGACACGGCGGGACTTCCACGACCTCGCCGCCGCGTATCTGCGCACCTGCCCGGAACAGGGCGTGCGGCACGCGGAGATCTTCTTCGACCCGCAGGCGCACCTGAAGCGCGGTGTCCCGATCGACACCGTCATCACCGGACTGTGTGACGCCGTCGACGAATACCGCGATCAGGTGAGTGCGAGTCTGATCCTGTGCTTCCTGCGCGACGACACCGCCGAGTCGGCTATGGCTACGCTGCTGGTCGCCGAGCCGTACCTGGACCGCATCGTCGGCGTCGGGCTCGACTCGGCCGAGGTCGGCCATCCGCCGTCGAAGTTCACCGAGGTGTTCCAGCGCGCCCGCGAGAAGGGACTGAAGGTCGTCGCACACGCGGGTGAGGAAGGTCCACCGGAGTACGTGCGCGAGGCACTGGACGTCTTGGGTGCGCAGCGCATCGACCACGGCATCCGCGCGCTCGACGATCCGGAGCTGGTGGCGCGGCTGCGGCGGGAGCAGATTCCGCTGACGGTGTGCCCGCTGTCCAACGTCCGGCTCGGGGTGTTCGGCGACATCCGCGAGCACACCCTGCCGAGGATGCTGGATGAGGGCCTGCTGGTCACCATCAACTCCGACGACCCCGCGTACTTCGGCGGCAACGTCGAGGCCAACGTCGCCGCGATCCGCGAGCACCTGGGCATCACCGAGAAGCAGCTCCGGGAGCTGGCCGCTAACTCGGTGCGCGCGTCCTTCCTCGATGAGCAGGAGAAGGAACGTCTGCTCGCCGAGGTCGACGCCTGGAACGGCTGAACAGTCGTGAGTGCTGGTCAGGGTTAGAACCCGGATCAGCACTCACGACCCGCGCTATGCCGCGAACCAGATGAAGTACGCCAGGAACACCAGCAACAACACGTACAGCGCTGGGTGGACCTCCCGCCAGCGTCCCCGGAACAGCATCATCAGCGGGTAGAAGATCAGGCCGAGCGCGATGCCGTTGGCGATCGAGTACGTCAGCGGCATCGCGATCACCATCACGAACGCCGGGATCGCGAACTCCAGCTTCTGCCACTCGATCCCACCGAGGCCGGTGGCCATCAGCACGCCGACGACGATCAGCGCGGGCGCGGTGACCTCCGGCGTCACCACCGCCAGCAACGGCGAGAAGAACAGCGCCAGTAGGAAGAGCGTTGCTGTGAACACCGACGTCAGCCCCGTGCGGCCACCCGCGGCGACACCGGCGGACGACTCGATGTAGGACGTCGTCGTCGACGTGCCGAGCACCGCGCCACCCATGGTGGCCACCGAGTCGGAGCTGAACGCGCGGATCGCGCGGGGCAGCTTGCCGTCACGCAGGAACCCAGCCTGATTGGCGATCGCGATCAAGGTGCCCGACGTGTCGAAGAAGTCGACGAACAGCATGGTGAACACGACGATCGCCATCTGCGCGGTGAACAACTCCGGCAGGTTCGTGATCGCCTGGCCGAACGTGGGCGCGAGGCTGGGCACGCCGCTGACCACCGCGTCAGGCGGGTCGATGTAGCCGGTGACGACCCCGGCGATCGCGGTGAGCACCATCCCGTAGAACACCCCGCCACGGATGCCGCGCACCAGGAACAAGGTCGTCATCAGCAGGCCGAACGCGGTCAGCACGGTGCCCGCGGACGTCAGGTCGCCGAGGGTGACCAGGGTGGCGTCGCTGTCGACGACGACCCCGGCGGCCTGCAGCCCGATGAACGCGATGAACAGCCCGATCCCGGCACCGGTGGCGAGCTTGAGCTGCAACGGGATGGCGTTGATGATCGCCTCCCGGATGCCGGACACCGCGAGCAGGAAGAACAGCACACCGGAGGCGAGCGTGCCCGCCAGCGCCGTCTGCCACGGGATGCCCAGCGTGAGCACCACGGTGAACGCGAAGAAGGCGTTCAGTCCCATGCCGGGCGCGAGCGCGATGGGGTAGCGCGCCCACAGGCCCATGATCAGCGTGCCGAGCGCGGCGGCGAGCCCGGTCGCGACGAAGACCGAGTCTTCCGGCATCCCAGTCTGGCCCAGGATGTTCGGGTTGACGCCCAGGATGTAGGCCATGGCGAGGAACGTCGTGACGCCCGCGATGGCCTCTCTGCCGACCGTCGTGCCTTCCTCGCTGAGCCGAAAGAAGCGGTCGAAGGGATTGCCGCGTCCGCCCTGTTCGGGGGCCGAGACCTTGTCGTCCGACGTCACGATGTCCTCCTGCCGGTGCTTGCTGATCTCGCGATGTGGCTCTTGATCCTGCACCACGTGCTCGGCACGTCCAAGTCCGGCTGGCTGGCACTGTGATAAGCGACGATTGATAGTGGCCATCTTGACGCGACGGCGTGATGTGGCCCACGATTAATTTCGGATTCCGGTAGTTGTCTTTCAAGACTCGGAAATGCGGAGGCATGGGCATGGTGGACCTGGTGTTCAGGGCGCGACGGACCGTCACGGCGGCTGGCGAGGTCGCGCGGTCGATCGGCGTCGCCGACGGGAAGATCGTGGCCATCGAGCCGTACGACGCCGAGATGGACGCCGACCGCGTGATCGATCTCGACGACGACGTCGTGCTGCTGCCCGGCCTCGTCGACACGCACGTGCACGTCAACGACCCCGGCCGCAGCGAGTGGGAGGGCTTCGAAACCGCCACCCGCGCGGCGGCGGCAGGCGGGGTCACCACGCTCGTGGACATGCCGCTGAACAGCATTCCGCCCACGGTGGACGTCGAGTCGCTCGCGGTGAAGCGCAAGACCGCCGAGGGCAAGGTGCACATCGACGTCGGGTTCTGGGGCGGCGCGGTGCCTGGCAACCTCGGCGACCTGCGCGGCCTGCACGACGCGGGCGTGTTCGGGTTCAAGTGCTTCCTGCTGCACTCCGGCGTGGACGAGTTTCCGCCGCTCGGCGCGCAGGAACTGGAGGACGCCCTGCGCGCGGTGCGCGGCTTCGGGGCGCAGATGATCGTGCACGCCGAGAACTCCGACGCCATCGAGCACGCGCCCGCCGCACAGGGCGCGCAGTACGAGAAGTTCTTGCGCTCCCGCCCGCGCGGGGCGGAAAACGTGGCGATCGCGCAGGTCATCGAACTGGCGCGGTGGACGGGCGCGCGGGTGCACATCCTGCATCTGTCCTCGTCGGACGCGCTGCCCATGATCGCCACCGCCCGCCGCGACGGCGTCGCGCTCACCGTGGAGACCTGCCCGCACTACCTGTGCTTCACCGCGGAAGAGATCCCGGAGGGCGCGACGGAGTTCAAGTGCTGTCCGCCGATCCGCGAGGCGGAAAACCGGGAGGCGCTGTGGCAGGGCCTCGCCGACGGGCTCATCGACTGCGTCGTCAGCGACCACTCGCCCTGCACGCCGGAGCTGAAGCGCCTCGACATCGGGGACTTCGGCGTCGCGTGGGGCGGCATCGCGAGCCTGCAACTCGGCCTGCCCGCCATCTGGACGGAGGCGAGGAAGCGCGGCTTCGCGCTGACCGACGTCGTGCGGTGGATGGCCGAACGTCCCGCCGCGCAGGTGGGGATGCGGCGCAAGGGACACATCGCACTCGGCTACGATGCGGACTTCTGCGTGTTCGCGCCCGACGAGGGGTTCGTCGTGGACGCCGGGAAACTGCGGCACCGCAACCCGGTCAGCGCCTACCACGGCCGCACGCTGTCCGGCGTGGTGCGCGGCACCTGGCTGCGCGGCGCCGAGGTCACCGGCGAGGAGCCCGCCGGAACGCTGCTGCGGCGCGGGATGTGCTGACCGGCGCACACTGAACACCGACCGGCCCCGGACGCCACCTGTGCGTCCGGGGCCGCTGGCGCGTGCGGCGTCGCCGTGCCACCGGGTCGCGGGCTTCACAGGCTCCTCGATCGTCCTGCTACGCGGGCGGTTCGATGCCCTTGTACGCGCGCCACGAGCCGACGTCCGAGATGTCGGTCAGCGTCGCGGTGCGCTGGTACTCCGTGCGCAGTACTACCGCGAACGACGAGGTGCCGTCCTCCAGCTCGATGACGCTCAGTTCCAGCTCGGGCGGCTCGGCGGGCAGCAGCGAGTCGCGCAGTGTCTCCATCGGCAGGTCGTACAGCTCGCCCCAGACGGCGACGCCGCCCTCGTCCACCGGTTCCAGCCCGGGGAAACGGTCGTCGACGGAGTGGAAGCGGTACTTCGGCGCGGTGCGTGTCTCCTTGACCAACGGCGCACCCCGCAGCTGGTGGTGCAGGTCGCCGCCGCGCATGCCGCCGCCGTTGAGGAACATGTAGACCATGAGGGCCTCCAGGGAGTCGGTTCTGAGGGCGCGTGCGCCCGGGATTCTGCTCAGCCGAGGATGATGCGTTCGACGTCGGCAGCGGCCTGTTCGGATACTGCCGCTGCCGCCAGCGCGGCGCGCAGGCCATCGGCGTCGGTCAGCGGTCGCTTGGACACCACGACCTCTGCGGCGGACACGCTGAGCTCGGCGTCCTCGGTCAGCACCGCGACGGCGTTCGCTGCGGGCAGCCGGTCGAACCAGTTCAGTCCGATCCGTTCCCGGCCAGCGGGCGTCAGCTCACCGAACAACCGGAGCCGGGCGAAGCCGCCGTCGGGGTAGACGTCGATGCGTGCGTGCGTCACCGGTTCGGACTCCGTGACCAGGAACCGATGGCAGGTGTCCGGCTGCAACCGGGTGCGGCCGATCAGCTCCCGCCAGTCCTGCGGGCGGTCGGGATCGGTACCGCCGGTGAGCCGGAACCAGCCGGGCGCGTTGCCCTTGAAGTGCGTGGTGTCCACGACGACCTGGCGCACCACGCCCTCCCCAGCGAGCTGGACGTTGACCCAGTCGTTGGCGTCGTCGCGGCGACGGGCGGTCTCCCAGCCCTCGCCCATGACGTGCGCGTTGCCGGGCAGCAGCAGGTTGTTCGGTGCCGAGAAGAACCGATTGGAGCAGTCGGTGACCGCACCGCCGTTCGCCATCGCGGCCAGATCAAGCGGCATGCCTGCGAACCACCGTGGGTCCGGCACCACGTCGCCGTGCACCCGGAGCCGGGCGACGCCGCCGTCCGGGTGGATGTTCAGCCGCACGTGCGTAAACCGCTGCGCTGAGTCGACCGGGAACAGATTCGCGGTGTCGCCCTTGAGTGGGGAGCGTGGCAGGATCTCCACCCATTCGGCGTCGGCCAGCTCGTCGGGGGAGGGGTAACCCGGGTTCGCGGCCGCCTCGACGGAGCATTCCTCGGGGTAGTTGCCCTTGAAAAACGCGGTGTCGACGTTGACGCCGTGCACGACGCCGGGCGCCCCGAGCCGCACCACCGCCCAGTCGTGGCCTGGTTCGCGGCGGCGGCGGGTCTCCCAGCCGTCGTACACCTGGCCCTTGTGGCCGAAGGTGTGCGGGCGGAACTCCGGCGCGCCGGGGTTGAGCAGGTTCTCCTTTTCCGCGAAGAACTCGTCGTTGGCCGCGATGACCGCACCGCCGAGCGCCCTCGCGGCGAGGTCGGGCAGTTCGGTGAACTCGGTGCTGGTCATCGCGTCTCCTCCAGGTGAGTGTCAGTGTCGATTATCGCCGCTAGCCGGTCCGTAGCGAGCCGTTCCAGCAGCGGCCCGGCCTCGGCGACGCAGCGGCGCGGGTCCGACTCGATGTCGGTCAGCGCATAGGCGGCCGCGAAACCGGACGCCGTCAGCGTCTCAGAGGCCAGCAGGCAGCGGCCCGCCACCGCGACCACCGGCACCCCGGCCGCGTGGGCCGCGGCGGCCACGCCCGCGGGTGCCTTGCCGCGCAGGGTCTGTTCGTCCAGTGAGCCCTCGCCGGTGACGACGAGCGACGCACCCGCTAGCTGCCGGTGGAAACCGACCAGGTCGAGCAGGTACTCGATGCCGGGCCGGAGCACGGCGCCGAGCAGCGCGAGCGCGGCGAAGCCGACGCCGCCCGCCGCGCCTGCCCCTGGTCGCGTCGCGGTCGCGGGGTCGACGTTTGTGTCGCGCTGGAGTACCTCGGCCCAGCGAGCCAGTGCGGCGTCCAGCAGCGCGACCTGCTCGGTATCCGCGCCCTTCTGCGGGCCGTAGACGGCCGCCGCGCCGTGCTCACCGAGTAGCGGGTTATCGACGTCGCTGGCGACGACGATGTCGGCCTCGGCGACCGCGGGATGCAGGCCCGACACGTCGGCGGTGGCCAGCCGCGTCAGCGCCGCCCCGCCCGGTGACAGGTCCGCACCATCCGGGTCGAGCAGCCGCACGCCGAGGGCCCGCGCCATACCGGCGCCACCGTCGGTGCAGGCGCTGCCGCCGAGGCCGAGCACGATCGTGCGGCAGCCGTCGTCCAAGGCGGCGCGGATGACCTCGCCGGTGCCGAACGACGTCGCCGCCAACGGTGCCAATCGCCGTCCGGGCAGGCGGGACAGGCCAGACACGTCGGCCAGCTCCACCACGGCGGTGCCGCCCCGGCGGGCGTAGGCGGTGTCGACCGCCTCGCCCGTTGGCCCGCTCGCGCGAACCGGTACCCGGGTGAACCCCGCCGCAAGTGCGGCGTCCAGCGTGCCATCGCCGCCATCGGCGACCGGCACCTCCCGGACGTCGAGACCCGGCCGCGCGCGCCGCAGGCCCGCCGCGACGTGCGCGGCGACCTCCGGCGCGGACAGCGAGCCCTTGAACTTGTCCGGCGCGATCACCACCTGGCTCATGAACCTATGGTGGCGATCGCCGTCGGAGCGTGCTCGCCCGAGGTGGCCAGCTCCTCGAATTCGTTGACGTTGTCGATCTCGGTGCCCATCGCGATGTTGGTGACTCGCTCCAGGATCACCTCGACCACCACCGGGACGCGGTACTCCGCCATCAGAGTGCGGGCCTTCTCGAACGCGGGCTGGATCTCGTCCGGGTGATGCACCCGGACGGCCTTGCAGCCAAGCCCTTCGGCGACCTTGACATGGTCGACGCCGTAGGAGTTCAGCTCGGGCGCGTTGAGGTTGTCGAAGCTCAGCTGCACCGCGTAGTCCATGTCGAACTGCCGTTGCGCCTGCCGGATCAGCCCGAGGTACGAGTTGTTCACCACGACGTGCAGGTACGGCAGGTTGAACTGCGCGCCGACCGCCAGTTCCTCGATCATGAACTGGAAGTCGTAGTCACCGGAGAGCGCGACCACGGTGGCATCCGGGTCGGCCTTGCACACGCCGAGCGCGGCGGGCGCGGTCCAGCCGAGCGGTCCCGCCTGGCCACAGTTGATCCAGTGCCGGGGCCGGTAGACGTGCAGGAACTGCGCACCAGCGATCTGTGACAGACCGATCGTGCTGACGTAGCGCACCGAGGGCCCGAACGCGCGGTTCATCTCCTCGTACACCCGTTGGGGCTTGATCGGTGTCTGCTCGAAGTGGGTCTTGCGCTGCAGCGTCGCCTTGCGGCGCTGGCAGTCGGCCACCCAGGCCTCACGGCCGGGCAGGCCATCCTTCGCGGCGCGTTCTCGCGCGACCGTCAGCAGCATGCGCAGCGCGGCACCGGCGTCCGATGCGATGCCGTAGTCCGGCGCGAACACCCGCCCGATCTGGGTCGGCTCGATGTCGATGTGCACGAACGTCCGGCCCTCGGTATAGGTGTCGAGGCCGCCGGTGTGCCGGTTCGCCCACCGGTTGCCGATGCCGAGCACGAAGTCCGATGCCAGCAGGGTCGCGTTGCCATAGCGGTGCGCGGTCTGCAGCCCTGCCATGCCTGCCATCAGCGGGTGGTCGTCCGGGATGCTGCCCCAGCCCATCAGGGTCGGGATCACCGGGACGTTCAGCAGTTCCGCCAGCTCGACCAGCTCGTCGGCCGCGTCGGCGTTGATGATGCCACCGCCCGCGACGATCAGCGGCCGCTCGGCGTCGGCGAGCATGTCGAGCGTCTTCTCGACCTGCGCCCGGCTCGCTTCCGGTTTGTGCACGGCCAGCGGCTGGTAGGTCTCCGGGTCGAACTCGATCTCGGCCTGCTGGACGTCAAGCGGCAGGTCAATCAGCACCGGTCCTGGGCGGCCGGAGCGCATCTCGTGGAACGCGCGCTGGAACACCCACGGCACCTGTGCCGGTTCCAGCACCGTCACCGCCAGCTTGGCCAGCGGCTTCGCGATCGACGAGATGTCGACGGCCTGGAAATCCTCCTTGTGCAGCCGGGAGCGTGGCGCCTGGCCGGTGATGCACAGGATCGGGATGGAGTCGGCAGCGGCCGAGTACAGGCCGGTGATCATGTCGGTGCCCGCGGGTCCGGACGTGCCGATGCAGACACCGATGTTGCTCGCCGCGGTGCGGGTATAGCCCTCCGCCATGTGCGACGCACCCTCGACATGGCGGGCGAGCACATGGTCGATCTCGCCGGAGTCGCGCATCGCCGCGTAGAACGGGTTGATGGCCGCGCCGGGCACGCCGAACGCGGTGGTGACACCTTCGGCTTTCAGAACCTCCACCGCCGCGCGGGCGGCCGTCATGCGAGCCATGGGCGTTCTCCTTGCTGTGAGCAGGGCTGTGGGAAGGCTGTGAGGGCAGGGTGCGGCTGTCGACATGCGCATACGGGGAACATGTCGACAGCCGCACCCGGGATCGGTAGTGGCCGGTGATCAGGGGGTCTGGCGGCCGGACAGCTCCTCGACGAGTTTGAGCAGCGCCGAGTGGTCCAGCGCGCCGTCGCCGCGTGCCACCAGGGCCGCGACCAACTGCGACGCCACCGCGCCGAGTGGAATCGTCACGCCTGCCTCGCGGGCGGCGGCCTGCACGATGCCGAGGTCCTTGTGATGCAGTTCGGTGCGAAAGCCAGGGGTGAACTCGCGCTTGAGCATGCCAGCACCCTTGCGCTCAAGGATCGTGCTGCCCGCGAGTCCGCCGTTCAGCACCGACAGCGCGGCCTCGGTGTCGACACCATGCGCTTCGAGGAACACGATCGATTCGGCGACCAGCTCCAGCGTGCCAGCGACGATGAGCTGGTTCGCGGCCTTCACGGTTTGGCCGGAGCTCGCCTTGCCGACGTGTACCACGGTCTTGCCGACCGCATCGAACACCGCCGATGCCGCCTCGAACGCCTCGGCCTCGCCGCCGACCATGATCGACAGCGCGCCGTCGATGGCGCCCTGCTCGCCGCCGGAAACCGGGGCGTCGAGCACGCGCACGCCTTGCTGCGACGCCTGCTCGGCGACCGCGCGGGCGGTGTCCGGCTTGATGGTGCTGCAGTCGATGTAGAGCAGGCCTGGCTTGGCGTTGGCGAGGACGCCGTCCTCACCGAGCGCGACCCGCTCGACGTCGGGGGAGTCCGGCAGCATGGTGATCACGACGTCGGCGTCGCGGACCGCCTCCGCCACCGAACCAGCCTTGCGGCCGCCCTGTTCGACCAACCGGTCCACGGCCGCCTGGCTGCGGTTGTAGCCGACGACGTCGAAGCCAGCCTTGACCAGGTTGGCCGCCATCGGCCCGCCCATGATGCCGAGTCCGATGAATCCCACTGTGGTCATCGCGGAAGTCCTTTCTGTGCGCTATCGGGTGAACCAGCCGAAGCTGTCGACGGTGGCGCCGGACGGCTTGTACTCCAGCGCGATGTGTCCGGTGTAGCCACGGTCGCTGAGCTGGTCCAGGTAGCCGTTGATGTCGAGGGTGCCGGTGCCGGGCTCGTTGCGGCCCGGTGCGTCGGCGATCTGCACGTGGGCGATGCGGTCGGCGTGGGTGTCGATGGCACGCGCGACGTCATCGCCGTTGACCTGCAGGTGGTAGAGGTCAGCGAGCAGCGCCACATTCGTCACGCCGCGTTCGGCCAGCGCCGTGATGACGTCGACGGCATCGTCCGCGGTGCGCAGCGGATACCCGGTGGCGCCGCTGACTGGCTCGATGAGCACGGTGCCGCCGATCGCCTCGACGGCCGAGGCCGCGTAGGTGAGGTTGTCCAGGGCGAGCTTGTCTTGCGTGTCGGGGTCGACGCCGTCGAGGCGGTTGCCGTAGAGCGCGTTGAACGCGCGGCACCCGGTGCGTTCTCCAAGGTCAGCCACGATCCGTGCGTTGTCCCGGAACTCCTGCTCGCGGCCCGGCCAGGACACGACGCCCCGGTCGCCTCCTGGCAGGTCCCCGCCGAAGAAGTTCAAGCCGATCAGCGAGACGCCAGCGTCGGCCAGCGCGGTGACGAACTCGTCCTGCTGCGCCTGGCTCGGCACCGGTTCGGAGAACGGCCACCAGAACTCGACGGCGTCGAACCCGGCCGCCTTTGCCGCCGCCGGACGTTCGAGCACGGGTAGTTCGGTGAACAGGAGCGAGCAGTTCACCGCGAAGCGATCCGCGTGCCGGTCCATGATGACTCCTGATTTCGTATTACGGAAGTTCAGTTCTGTCTCTTGGAAATACGGTAGCCCGGCGGTGTGAGCTGCGTCAAGTGGACCGGTACGGGGGTACAAAAAACGGCACCCCGCTCGTAGCGAGGTGCCGTAGTGGGGTGCGGACGTCGTCAGCCGCCGCGTTCCTGTGCCGCGATCGCCTTGGACAGCCGCGCGCCGATCTCCACCGCCGTCGGTGCGATGCGTTCCGCGACCTCCTGGGTGAGCCTGCCTTCCGGGCCGGATACCGACACCGCTGCCGGGACGGGGCAGTCGGTCAGCGGCACGGCGATGCAGCGCACGCCCAGCTCCTGCTCGCTCTCGTCCAGCGCGTAACCCTGTTCGGCGATGTCCGCCAGGTGGGCGAGGAACTCGTCCGGGTCGGTGTGGGTGTGCGGGGTGTAGGCGGGCATGCCGGTTCGCCGGAGCAGCGCCCTCACCTCATCGGGTGGAAGTTGCGAGAGCACCGCCTTGCCCACGCCGGTGCCGTGCGGCAGCAATCGACGTCCCACTTCGGTGAACATCCGCATCGAATGCTTCGAGGGGACCTGGGCGACGTAGACCACCTCGTCGCGCTCAAGCACAGCCAGGTTGGCTGTCTCGCCGGTGGTGTCGACCAGCTCGGTGAGGTGCGGCCGTGCCCAGGTGCCGAACTGCTTGCTGGCCTGTTCGCCGAGCCGGATCAGCCGCGAGCCGAGGGCGTAGTGCCGATTCGCGTTCTGCCGGACGTAGCCCAGCTCGACCAGCGTGCGGATCAGCCGGTGGATGGTAGGCATCGGCAACCCGGTGGTGGCCGCCAGCTCGGAAAGGCTCGCCTCGCCTCCGGTGTCGGCGAGCCCCTCGAGCAGTTCGAACGCGCGCCGGAGCGACTGCACGCCGCCGCCACCATCGCGTGTCTGCTTCGGGGATGTCATGCCGACTCCTTTCGCCGAGCCCCACGTTGTTGTTCCGTAATGCAGAAACTATAGTCCGTTATGTAGAGACGCGCAGTAACCCCGTGGCTTGGAGAGAGTTCGTATGACTGATGTTCGTGTCCTGGGCGGCCCCGTCGAGCGAGGCGACGAGATCCTGACCCCCGAGGCGCTCGCCTTCGTCGGTGAGCTGCACAAGGCGTTCGCCGCACGGCGAAACGAGCTGGTCCGTGCGCGCACCGACCGCAGGAACGCGGCCGCCAAGGTGGGCAAGCTCGACTTCCTGCCGGAGACCAAGGACGTCCGCGAGGGTGACTGGCAGGTTGCCGGCGCCCCGGAGGCGCTTCGCAACCGTCGCGTCGAGATCACCGGTCCGACCGACCGCAAGATGACCATCAACGCGATGAACTCCGGTGCCAAGGTGTGGCTGGCCGACCTGGAGGACGCCAACACTCCGCACTGGTCCAACGTCGTCTCCGGCCAGGTCAACCTGTACGACGCGGCGCGCGAGACGATCTCACTGGACACCGGCGCGAAGAAGTACGAGCTCCGCGACGACGTCGAGCGCCCGACGATCGTGGTGCGCCCGCGTGGCTGGCACCTGCCCGAGCGCAACATCACCGTCGACGGCGAGACCGCCGTTGGCGCGCTTGTCGACTTCGGCCTGCACTTCTTCCACAACGCGAAGTACCTGACCGAGAAGGGCACCGGACCGTTCTACTACCTGCCCAAGATGGAGAGCCATCTCGAGGCGCGACTGTGGAACGACGTGTTCACCCATGCGCAGGCCGAGCTGGGCATTCCGCACGGCACCGTGCGCGCAACCGTGCTGATCGAGACCATCCCGGCCGCGTTCGAGATGGAGGAGATCCTCTACGAGCTGCGCGACCACGCCGCCGGTCTGAACGCCGGCCGCTGGGACTACCTCTTCAGCGTGATCAAGTACTTCCGTGACGCTGGCCAGAAGTTCACCCTGCCGGACCGCAACTCCGTCACCATGACCGCGCCGTTCATGCGCGCCTACACCGAGCTGCTTGTGCGCACCTGCCACAAGCGCGGCGCGATGGCGATCGGCGGCATGGCCGCGTTCATCCCGAGCAAGGACCCCGAGGTCAACGAGAAGGCCTATGCCAAGGTCACCGACGACAAGAACCGCGAGGCCAACGACGGCTTCGACGGCTCGTGGGTCGCCCACCCCGGCATGGTCTCGCTGTGCCGCGAGCAGTTCGACAAGGTTCTTGGCGACAAGCCGAACCAGGTCGACCGCAAGCGCGAGGACGTCTCGGTGACCGCGGAGCAGTTGCTCGCCGTTGAGGAGACCCCGGGTTCCTGCACCGAGGCCGGCCTGCGGGGCGCGGTCGACGTCGGTGTCCGCTACATCGCGTCCTGGCTCGGAGGCAACGGTGCGGCCGCGATCCACAACCTGATGGAGGACGCGGCGACCGCCGAGATCTCCCGCTCGCAGCTGTGGCAGTGGGTCAACAACGGCGTCGAGCTGGAAGGCGGCGTGAAGGTCACCGCCGACCTGGTCCGTGAGGTGCTCGCCGAGACCCGCAAGGAGCTGGCCGGTGAGATCGACACCGAGCTGCTCGACCCGGCAGCCGAGCTGTTCGAGCAGGTGGCGCTGGCGGACGAATTCCCGGACTTCCTGACGCTGCCCGCCTACGACCGGATTCAGTAACGCCCGGTCACACGTAACGCACAAGGACGGCCCCCGGGAGTACCGGGGGCCGTCCTACGTCGTGTCCGACGTTCCTGACGCCGTGTCCTGCATTCCCGACGCTGTGTCCGTCGTTCTGGACGCTGTGTCCTGCATTCCCGACGCTGTGTTGGTCATTCAGGAGCGTTCGTGCGCGGCTCGAACGGTGGCACATCCGGGTCGTCCTCAGCGGGCGGCTCCGGATCACGCCAGGTTTCCGCACGCGTCGGCTTGTCCCCGCGCATCATGCCTTCGAGTTCTTCCTTCAGCGCCTCGTCCTGGCGAGGAGAATGCTTCTCGCTTCCGCGCTCCATCGTTACCTCCTGATCGGAGCTGTAGTGGTCACGGCGTACCCGCAGGTGGTGGTGACAAACCTGTGCGGGTCTCAACGACGTGGCGTGTCTGACGACGTCACAACAGCTGGGTCCGCACGACTGCCGAATACGACGTCGTGAGTGTCGGACACAGCGTCCGGAACGGGGGACACGGCGTCCGGAACGAGGGACACGGTGGGGAGGCAGCGGGCCTACGGCAGGGCGGCTCGGATGCGGTGGGCGCGCTCGTCAGGGTGCTGGTTGGGGCAGCTGGCGCACTTGGGGAGACCCGTTGCCTTGTCGATCAGGCAGCAGGACACCCGCCGCACCACGACGCGCTCGCCGTAGCGTTCGAAGCGCGGCCGGGGCAGCGCCGAGCCGATGCCGTCCGAGACCGCGTCCACCACGGCCAACGCGCGGTCGACGTCACCGACGGCTTGACCCGCCCACAACGCCCGGTTGGCGATCGAATCCGCCGCGATCGCCCACAACGCTCGCTCGCTGGCACCGCATGCGGACGACACCGATGTGATGGCCGCCGCCAGTGCGGCGCCCATCGCCTGGCCCATCGCGGACGCGTCGCCGTTGAACGGGCGGGATGAGTGCGCGTCGACCAGTCGACCGTCCGGGTGAATCTGCAGCGTCACGGCGTCCAGGGCCGGATCGACTGCCCGCCCGGTGTGCAGCAGTGCCTCCAACGGCGGTGCGACCAGTACCGACGACGTCGAGTACCACCACACCGTGCCCAGGACCCGGTTCGGCGCCGAGCCATACAACGCGCGGGCGAGCCGCAGCCGTTCCGACATCCATTCCGGGTCGGTGATCAACACCGCGCTGAACTCGGTCATGCCGCCTCATCCCGAAGCCGGTACACGGCGACCGTGCACGACACGGTGACCCGTACGGCGTCCGGTAGCGCGTCGAGCGCGCCGGGGGAGAGGTGATGCGCTGTCGGTCCCATCTCGATCAGTGTCCGTGTCTCGGACGCGGACAACTCCAGCGGGTAGTTGACCTCCTCAGCGTCAACCCGGTCGAAGTGCCGCGACAACCCCTCCGTCAGCCGCTCGTCCTTCCTCGGATCGACGGCGAGCGTGAGTTCGCCCAGCTCAGCCAGGTGCGATGACGTCGGTGTCACGACGACGAGCACCCCGTCGTCGCGCAGCACCCGTCGGAATTCCGCAGCGTTGCGTGGGGCGAATACGTTCAGCATCACCGACGCACAGCCGTCCGCGAGCGGCAACGGTTCCCAGGTGTTCCACACCGCTGCGGCGGCGCGGGGGTGCGCACGCGCCGCGCGACGGCACGCGGCGGCGGACAGGTCGAGCGCGAGACCCGCGGCGTTCGGCAGCGCGTCGAGGGCCGCGGCAAGGTAGTAGCCCGTGCCTGCCCCCGCGTCGAGCACAAGTTCGGGCAGCGCCGCCAGATCTCGGAACTCATGCCGCTGGAAGTCGGGACTCGCGCCCCCGGACCGGGGGACTCGCGCGGATGCCTCCGCCGCCCGCGCTACCGCGTCCGCGAGCGGCGCATAGTGACCCGCGTCCAGGAACGCTGCCCGCGCGGCCACCATCGCCGGGGTATCGGCCGTGCCAGCGGGCACTTTCGCGTGCAGCAGGTTCACGTAGCCCTGCTTGGCGATGTCGAAGCTGTGGCCGTGGGCGCATCGCAGGGCACGCCCCGCCTCGGCGAACTCCGCGCCGCACACCGAGCACCGCAGGGCACGCAGCACCGAGGGCGCGGCCACACCGCCGGTCACCGACGGTGCGTTAACCGTCGCACTCGGTTCAATATCCCTGGTCATGCTCTCCCGCATCATCCGAACAGGGGGTGGACAGCGGATGCGCGAAACGCACCGTTAACAGATCCTGTCGCTTGGTTCACGACAGAGAAACGTCACGCGTCATTCCGCGCAACATGGCTTTCCCATGCTTTGGGCCAATTGTCATGTAGGCGAGTGCGTCTCGAGGAGACACCATGGAAGGTAATACCGCCTGGCTGCTCACCAGCTCCGCGCTGGTGCTGCTGATGACGCCGGGTCTCGCGTTCTTCTACGGCGGCATGGTCCGCTCGAAGAGCGTGCTCAACATCATGATGCTGTGCTTCGGCGCGATTGGCCTGATCGGCGTGCTGTGGGTGGTCTACGGCTACGGCATCGCGTACGGCGACACCATCGGCACCCTGTTTGGCTGGTCGTCCGACGCGATCGGGCTCAACGGACTGATGGACCCGTCCGCCGACCCGACCGGCACCACCGTCGACGTCGCGTTCCAGGCGATGTTCGCCATCATCACGGTCGCGCTGATCGCGGGTGCCATCGCCGACCGGGTGCGGTTCGGGCCGTGGCTGCTGTTCGCGGGCTTGTGGGCGACCCTTGTCTACTTCCCGGTCGCGCACTGGGTCTGGGGCGGCGGCTGGATCGCCGAGATGGGTGCGCTCGACTTCGCCGGTGGCACCGCGGTGCACATCAACTCGGGTGCTGCCGCGCTGGGTCTCGCGCTCGTGCTCGGCAAGCGCAAGGGCTGGCCGAGGGAGCCGATGAAGCCGCACAACCTGCCGTTCGTCATGCTCGGCGCCGGTCTGCTGTGGTTCGGCTGGTTCGGCTTCAACGCCGGTTCCGCGTACGCCGCCGACGGCGTCGCCGGTATCGCGTTCGTCAACACGCTGACCGCGACCTGTGCCGCGATGCTCGGCTGGCTGCTGCTCGAGCGCATCCGCGACGGGCACGCCACCAGCCTCGGTGCCGCTTCCGGCATCGTCGCCGGTCTTGTGGCCATCACCCCGGCGTGTGCCTTTGTCGACACCTGGGGCGCATTGGCCATCGGTTTCATCGCCGGTGTCGTCTGCGCGCTGGCGGTGAGCCTGAAGTACAAGCTGGGCTACGACGACTCGCTCGACGTCGTCGGCATCCACATGATCGGTGGCCTGATCGGCACCGCGACCATCGCGCTGTTCGCCACGTCCACGGTCGACCCGGGCGCCGGGACCGAGGAGGCCTTCACCGAGGGCCTGCTTTACGGCGGTGGCCTCGACCTGGTCGTGCCGCAGCTGGCCGGTGCGTTCGGTGTGATGATCTACTCCTGTGCGGTGGCGATGATCATCGGCCTCGCGATCCACAAGACCATCGGTTTCCGGGTCAGCGAGGACGTCGAGGTCTCTGGTATCGATGAGGCCGAGCACGCCGAGGTCGCCTACGAGTTCGGCGCGCTGCGCGGCGGAAGGACCGGTGGCTCCGTCACCGCTCCGGCAACCAAGAAGCTGGAGGACAGCAAGTCATGAAGCTGATCACCGCCATCATCAAGCCGTTCACCCTCGACGACGTCCGCAGTGCGCTGGAACAGCTCGGCGTGCTCGGTATGACCGTCAGCGAGGTCCAGGGCTACGGCAGGCAGAAGGGCCACACCGAGGTCTACCGGGGCGCGGAGTACGCCGTCGACTTCGTCGCGAAGCTGCGTATCGAGGTGGTCACGGACGAGTCCAGTGTGGACAAGGTCATCGAGGCCATCACCAGCGCCGCGCACACCGGCAAGATCGGTGACGGCAAGGTGTGGGTGACCCCGGTCGAGCAGGTGGTCCGGGTCCGCACCGGTGAACGCGGCACGGACGCGCTCTAAGCGCCCGTGATCGCAGGGGAGCTTGTCGAGGCGGCCGAACGGCTGCTCGGCAGCAAAACCAAGAACGGGAGGTTGGGGGCGGCGGCGCTGCGTGCGGCGCTGGTGAACCTCTACGAGTTCTGGCTGGGGAAAGGCGCGGCGGCGGCCGGCGTCGACACCGACCATCCCGGTGTCGCGCTGGTCGCCGTCGGCGGCCTCGGGCGCGAGGAACTCGTGCCCTACTCGGACCTCGACCTGGTGCTGGTGCATACCGGCACCCCAGGGATCGCTGAGGTCGCCGACGCGTTGTGGTACCCGCTGTGGGACGCCCGCGTCGGTCTCGACCACTCGGTGCGCACGACGTCGGAAGCGCTCGCGGTGGCCCGCAAGGACCTGCGCACCCAACTGGGGTTGCTCGACGCTCGTTACATCGCGGGCGACGCCGATCTCGCCGCGTCGCTGGCCACGGCGGCGCGGGAGCAGTGGCAACGCACCGCGCGCAAACGCATCGGGGAGCTGGCCGACTCGGTGCGGGAACGCTGGCGGCGTACTGGCGATATCGGACAGTCGGCGGAACCCGATCTCAAGTACGGCGGCGGCGGGCTGCGCGACCTCGGACTGCTGGACGCGCTCTCGGCGGCCCAGCTGATTGACCGGCCCGGCGACGAGCTGGACCGCGCCCGCACGCTATTGCTCGACGTGCGCACTGAACTGCGGCTCGAGCTGCGCCGTGACCGCGACGTCCTCGGCGCGCCGCAGGCCGACAAGATCGCCGCGACGCTCGGTTTCGACGACCGGTTCACGTTGGCCCGCGAGTTGGCGGGTGCGGGACGAGCGGTGCGCTACGCCGTCGACGTCGCGCTCCGCGCCAACGCTGACGCACCGAAGCGCGCCTTCGGGTTGCGTGCGGCCCGCAAACCACTTGACGAAGGTGTCGTGCTGCACGGCAACGAGGTCGCGCTCGCCAAGGGCGCGCTGCCAGCCAAGGATCCCGCGTTACTGCTGCGGGTGGCGTCCTCGGCGGCGCGTACCGGCAAACCCATCACCTACGCGGCGCTGCGCACACTCGCCGACTCCGCGCCAGAGCTGCGCAGTCCGTGGCCTGCTGAGGCGCGTCACGAGCTGACCGCGCTGCTCGGCGCGGGCGGAGGCTTCGTCGACGCGGTGGAGGCACTGGACAACACCGGCCTGTGGGCGCGGTTGTTCCCCGAATGGGGCGCGGTGCGCGACTTGCCGCCCCGCGAGCCGGTGCACCGCTGGACCGTGGACCGCCACCTGGTGCAGACCTGCGTCGAGGCGTCCGCGCTCACCACCACGGTGTCAAGGCCGGACCTGCTCGTGCTGGGCGCGCTGCTGCACGACATCGGCAAGGGACGTGGCACCGACCATTCCGAACTCGGCGCGGCGATCACCGCCGAGGTGGCGCGGCGCATCGGGTTCGGTGACGACGACGTCGAGATCCTCACCGCGATGGTGCGCCACCACTTGCTGCTGCCGCACACGGCGCTGCGCCGCGACATCAGCGAGCCGGAGACGGTGCAGCGGGTCGTGGCAACACTGGACGAGAACCCGGTGTTGCTCGAACTGCTGCACGCACTCGCCAAGGCCGATGCGCTGGCCACCGGACCAGGCGTGTGGAGCGAGTGGCGGGCGGGGCTGCTGCGGGAGCTGGTCGCGCGGTGCAAGGAGGTCATGCGGGGTCGCCCGCTTGTCACCGAAGAGCCCCTCGACGACCGGCAGCGGATGCTCGCCGAAACCGCCAAGTCATCCGGCCGCAGCGAGGTGCTGGTGACGTCGGAAGGCAACGTCGCCACCATCGCGATCGCCGCGCCACCGGGCGGTGACCTGCTCGCCCCTGCCGCTGGCGCGCTGGCGCTGCAGTCCCTCGAAGTGCACCAGGCGTCGTCGCACGTTCACGCGGGTGTGCGGGTCGGGCTGTTCAACGCATCACCTCGGTTCGGCACCCCACCCGATCCGGCGCTGCTGCGGGAGAAGCTCGCCCGAGCGGTGAGCGCGCCAGACGCGCTCGGCGAGCAACTGGCGTCAAAGGAACGCGACTACGGCGACCACCCGCAGCACGCGGAACCGAGGGTGCTGTGGTTCGACGAGGAAACCGAAGGCGCCGACACCGTGTTGCTGGAACTGCGCGCCACCGACCGGATCGGGCTGCTCTATCGGGTCGCCGACGCGCTGCGGTCCTGTGACGCCGAGGTGCGCTGGGCGCGCGTCGCCACGCTGGGCGCGTCCTGCGTCGACTCGTTCGCGCTGCGGCCGAAGGGCGGGCGCAGCGACGTGGAATGGCGCAAGGGCGTTGAGAAAGCGGTGCTCGCCGCCGCCAGTGGCCAGGCAACCGGACGTTGAAGGCTGGTCAGGACCTGGAGCATCGCACAGCGGCGGCGGGACTATGGGCCGCCGGTCAGCTGATCCGCAGGTGAACCGTCGGGATTGCGCAGCAGAACCGAGCCATCCTTGCCCGCGAGCGTGACATCGGAGCGGTACCGTCCTTCGCGCAGCGCGGCCAGTTGGCCAAGGCTGATCATTCGCACGATCTCGTCGTCGCGCCACAGGATGAGAAGGTTGCCGTCCTGGACGTAATCGCCGCCATACGTGCCGTCACCGGCGAGTTCGACCGGCACGCCGATGATGCGTTCGACCCGAGCCCCGCTCGCTGGGCCAATGAGGATGTCCACCGCTGTCCACTCACCGGGCAGCAACCCCTTCAGCGGCCTGGTGGTCTGCTCGTCTCTGATCTGCCGGACCTGATCGGCGAACGTGTTGTCGAATTCCACTGAGGTCTCTCCTGTGCCGTTGGACGAGCAGGCCGAGGCCACGGCGAGCACGGCCATGATGATCAGCATTCGCATGGGGATCAGTATCGATCGTCTGGATAGGTGGACGGTTCGTCCGGCGTGGTGTGGTCGTTACGGTCCTCGTTGTTGGTCGGCCACGGGTTGTCGCGGGTGTCGTAGGTATCGCCGTGCTGGACCTGATCACTCGGAGCCACCGTGCCCTCGTTGTCGATGACTACCATCTCGCCGTCGCGGACCGCTTGCTCGATCAGCCCCACCAGCTCCTCAGGGCTGGCGTCAGGGTTCTCGGCGGCGATACGCCTGCCGACCTCGTTGTTGTGCAGGTCCATCGCGACCGGAGTGGCATGCGACTCCGGGTTACGTTCGTGCGCGGTGGCGAATTCGGCTGCCCACTCGTCGCCGAACCGTTGGGCCATGCGTGCGTTCCAGTAGGCGTGCCGGAACGCGTCGCTGTGCCCGTCGGTGATTCCCTCGCCGTCGAAAACGGTCTCGCCACGGTGTAGCGCGTCCTGCCGGATATCGGCCAGCTCCTTGACCCCCAGGATGCCCTCGTGTAGCTGCAGCTCGTCGAGTATCTCCGCTTCGGTGGCGGTGACCTGGTTCTTGTCGTTACCTAGCTGTTCCCAAGCCCAGCCGGTCACTCCGTCCGGCCATTCGGTCATGCCGTCGGGGTCGGGGGAGACCTGGTACTTTTCCCGGATCTGATCATCGAACTCATCGAGTTCGACCCGCTGTTCGCCCGCGTCTGCCGCGTCGGCCAACGTGGTCGCGCCGCCGTCGTCCAGTTCCCCATCGACGACCCGCTGGATGGTGCGCGTCAGGTCGTCATCGATCTCCTCGGCAGCGGTTAGCACGCCCGCGACCCCGGAGACCAGCTCAGTCCGAGTGGCCATGCGCGAGAGCCAGAACTCCTCCGAGTCGCCGTCGGCGGTATCGACCACCTCGCCGTTGTCGATACGGAACTGGTGTTTGGCAGCAACTGTGTCCAGTTCCTCAACCGTGCGGTGAAGCGACCGCACGGCCTGCTCGGCTCCGTCGAGTGCGCTGGCGAGCGCGGCGGTCTCCGCCGCCATGATCTCCAGCTCCTGCTTGCGTTTGCGCAGCGCCGCCTTGGCCGAGTCAACGGCATCGCCCTCCCACTCGCGCGGCGTGGCCGAAGCGTCGATCTCCTCTTGTAGACCGACGAGGTCTTTGCGGGCCTTGACCATGACGTCGGCCGCGGTACCGATCTCGGCGGCCGACCACTCCTTGATCTCGTTCCAACTCGCCATCAGCGCGGCCTCATGCCGTCGAAGTCTTGTTCGGCCGCCTGCTCATCCGAGTCGTATCGGTCGGCCGCCGTGTTGAGATTGTCGCGATAGTCACCCATGGCCTTCTGCCACGCGTTCTTCTCGTCACCGAGATGCGTGTCCAGGTTCGCTGCGAGCCCGCTTGCTCTGCTGCCGGGCAATGCGGTGTTGAGCGTGGCACCGATCGACAGCTCCATAGCGCCCACCTGATCGGCGGCATCACCTGCCGCCTTCGCCGCGTCTCGCAACGATTCGGACCCGACTCCGAAACCCGTCATGTCGCCCCCTCTGTTTCAGCGCTGCCGATTGTGCCAGCGACGACGCCGCCGATGGGGCTGTTTCGACAAGATCGACGGCGACGGGAAACCACGCCCTGCCCACCGGTTCTGGTCCGGCTCCGAACGGCCGACGGGCATCCTCCCAGCCAGCGGGCGCGTGTGGCGCGATACGGTTGTCATGAGGGTCCTCCCGCTCGCGCGGCGGGAAGGCAGCCACTTCATCGACCCGCTGGAGTATCCACTCGTGTTCGAGACCCTATCCGACCGGCTCACCTCGGCCCTGCAGAACCTGCGCGGCAAGGGCAAGCTGTCCGACGCCGACGTCGACGCCACGGCGCGTGAGATCAGGATCGCGCTGCTCGAGGCGGACGTCGCGCTGCCCGTGGTGCGCACCTTCATCAACCAGATCAAAGAGCGCGCCAAGGGCGCGGAGGTCTCGCAGGCGCTGAACCCGGCGCAGCAGGTCATCAAGATCGTCAACGAGGAACTGGTCGGCATCCTCGGCGGCGAGACCCGCAGGCTCAACCTCGCCAAGAACCCGCCGACGACGATCATGCTCGCCGGTCTGCAGGGTTCCGGTAAGACGACGCTGGCGGGCAAGCTCGCCATGCACCTGAAGAAGCAGGGCCACGCGCCGCTGCTCGTCGCCTGTGATCTACAGCGCCCCAACGCCGTCACGCAGCTCCAGGTGGTCGGGGAGCGCGCGGGAGTGCGGGTGTTCGCGCCGGAGCCGGGTAACGGCGTCGGCGACCCGGTCGCGGTGGCGCGGGACAGTGTCACCGAGGCGCGCTCGGCACAGCACGACATCGTCATCGTCGACACCGCGGGCCGCCTCGGTGTCGACGAAGAGATGATGCGCCAAGCCGCCGACATCAGGGACGAGGTCGAACCGGACGAGACGCTGTTCGTCGTCGACGCCATGATCGGTCAGGACGCCGTGTCCACGGCGGAGGCGTTCCGTGACGGCGTCGGCTTCACCGGCGTCGTGCTGACCAAGCTCGACGGTGACGCCCGAGGCGGTGCCGCGCTCAGCGTCAGGGAGGTCACTGGCGCGCCGATCATGTACGCGTCCAACGGCGAGAAGCTGGAGGACTTCGACACCTTCCACCCGGACCGGATGGCGAGCCGGATCCTGGGCATGGGCGACATGCTCACCCTGATCGAGCAGGCTGAGCAGGCCTTCGACCAGGAACAGGCCGAGCAGGCGGCGAGCAAGCTCAGCACTGGCGAGATGACGCTGGAGGACTTCCTCGACCAGATGCTCGCGGTGCGCAAGATGGGGCCGATCGGCAACCTGCTCGGCATGCTGCCCGGCGCTGGTCAGATGAAAGACCAGCTCGCGGGCATCGATGACAGCCACCTCGATCGGCTGCAGGCGATCATCCGGGGCATGACACCGGAGGAGCGGGCCAACCCCAAGATCATCAACGGTTCGCGCCGTTCCCGGATCGCGCTCGGCTCCGGTGTGCAGGTCCGCGAGGTCAATGACCTGGTGAACCGGTTCTTCGAAGCGCGCAAGATGATGCAGCAGATGGCCGGGCAGTTCGGCATGGGCGGCGGCAAGAGCGCGACCAAGAAGCGTAAGGGTAAGAAGGGGAAGAAGGCAAAGAACAAGGGGCCGACGCAGCCCAAGGCGCGCGGCGGCTTCCCCGGTGGCATGCCGATGATGCCGCCTCCTGGCGGTGGTCAGGGCGGGCCGGACCCCTCGCAGTTCGGCGGCGGCATGAACGACTTGCCCCCCGGCTTCGACCCTTCGAAGCTGAAACTGCCGAAGAAGAAGTAGCCCGGTTGCCAGCCATGACGGCGCCGCTACGGCGAGCCGAGGCGACACTGGAAGGTCAGCGCTAGGCCGAGTCGAGGGAAGGGGTTCTCGTGACGCCGCTCCACCTGCACGGTGTTGTCCTGCCGGACGGTGAGGAACGCGACCTGTGGTTGGTCGACGGCATGATCACGCATGAGCCGGTCGCGGGCGCGGAGACGGTGGTGCGCTCCGGGTACCTGCTTCCAGGGCTTGTCGACGCGCACTGCCACATCGGCATCGGCGCGAACGGCCCGGTTGACCTGGACACCGCGGAGCAGCAGGCGTACACCGAGCGCGACGCCGGAGTGCTGCTGCTGCGCGACTGCGGCGTGCCGATCGACACCCGGTCGCTGCAGGGGCGCGCCGACCTGCCACGCATCGTGCGCGCGGGCAGGCACCTCGCCCGGCCCAAGCGCTATCTGCGCGGCTTCGGCATCGATCTGGAAGAGCCAGAGCAGCTGCCGGAGTTCGTGGCGGAGCAGGCCGCCTACGGCGACGGCTGGGTCAAACTGGTCGGTGACTGGATCGACCGGGAGGTCGGCGATCTCGCGCCGCTGTGGCCGGACGACGTGCTCGACCAGGCGATCAAAGTGGCGCACGAGAGCGGCGCGCGGGTGACGGCGCACGTCTTCGGTGAGACGGCGCTGCCAGGGCTGCTCGCGGCTGGCATCGACTGCATCGAGCACGGTACGGGTCTCACCGACGAGACCATCGCCGAGATGGTGCGCCGTGACGTACCGCTGGTACCGACGCTGACCAACATCGAGAACTTCCCGGACATCGCCGCGCAGGCCAGCAAGTTCCCCGACTACGCGGCCCACATGCTCGACCTGCACGCCCGCTGCGATGACACCATCCGCGCCGCCCACGAGGCCGGTGTGACGCTGTACGCGGGCACCGACGCGGGCAGCGTCGTCCAGCACGGCCGCATCGTGGACGAGATCGAGGCGCTGCACCGGGTGGGACTCACCCCGGAGCAAGCGATCGGCGCCGCGTCCTGGCACGCGAGGGAATGGCTCGGTTACTCCAGGCTCGTCGGCGGCGCCGAGGCCGATGTGCTTGTTTTCGACTCCGATCCCAGGGACAACCTCGCCGTGCTGCGCGACCCATCGGCGATCGTGCTGCGCGGTGTGGTTGTTCGGTGAGCTCCGGCGGGGAACCCGGCGGGCAGGACGACGCGACGCTGTCCACGCACGCCAGGCTGGTTTTCGGCGCGCACTGGGCGCTGCTGGCGTTTGTCATGGGCCTCGGCGCGTATCACCTGCTCAACGTCGTCTTCGCGCTGTTCCTGCCCGGCACGGCTGAGGAGGATTTCGACTCGGCGGTGGTGCTGGCGTTCGTGCCGACGGTGGCGCTGGCCGTTGGCCCGGTGTTGGGCTCGTTGTGCTGGGGCGAGGGCCTGCTGCGGGACTTCCGTCCGTTGCCGAATCGCCGTGACCTGCGCGTCGGACTGTTCTGCGGGTCCGCGGCGCTGGTAGCCGGGTTCGGGCTGACCTGGCTGCTGCGGCCGGTGTACGGCGAGCGCGAGGTCTCCGACGCGCCGCTGCGCGAGGTGCTGTCAGGTCTGGACGGCTCGCCGGTGGTGCTCATCCTCCTCGCGGTGATCATGGTGCTTGCCGCGCCGCTGGCCGAGGAACTGCTGATGCGCGGCGCGTTGTGGCGGGCGCTGCGGCACTACCGGGTGCCACCGTGGGCGGTCCTGGTGCTCACCACGGTGCTGTTCGCCTACCTGCACACCGACGCCGCCCGGACCATCGTGCTCATTGGTCAGGGACTCGCCTTCGGTGCGGCTCGCTTGATCACCGGTAGGGTCGGAGCGAGTTTCGTCGCACACGCGGTGAACAACACACCACCCGCGGCGCTGATACTGGTGGGGGCATGGTGACGGCAGTGTCCGATGCGCGGACCTATCCGAGCCACCGCTGGGGGTTCGGGGCGTTTCTCCTGGTCGAAGCCTTGTTGCTGGCGTCAGCCGCGCTGGTATCGGTGTTGCTGCGAGGGGACGAGCCCCGGGATTCCATTCCGGTGCGTGACGTGTTGATCGGCACCATCGCGCCCACCGGCATCGCCGCGGTTGCCGCCCTGCTGATCACGGTGGTGCGCGGCAACGGCCCGATGACCGACCTCCGGCTGGAATGGCGCTGGGACGACGTCAAGGTCGGGCTGAAGTTCGGCGCGCTGGGGCTGGTCGTGACCACGGCCGGTGTCGCGGTCTGGACCAACCTCGTCGGCGAGGAGAACGCGCAGTCCGCCATCGGCGCGCTGGTCGCGGACCAGCCGATGTCGGTCAAGGCGGCGCTGGTGATGTTCTGCTACCTGTGGCTGATCGGACCAATCTGCGAGGAGATCATCTATCGCGGGCTGCTCTGGGGCGCGGTCGAGCGGTTGCACTGGGGCAGCGAACGCTGGGGCCGTCTTGCGGCGTTCGCGCTCTCCACCGGGCTGTTCGCGGTGAGCCACCTCGAACCGCTTCGGACATCGCTGCTGCTGGTCATCGCCATTCCGATCGGGCTGGCCCGGCTGGTCACCGGGCGGCTGCTCGGCAGCATCGTCGCGCACCAGGTGAACAACTTCTTGCCAGCCGTGGCGATTCTGCTCACCGCGCTCGGCGTCATGAACCTGTAGAACGGGTGGCACTGGCCCCCGCAGGACGGGTGGGCGCAGGGAAGACAGGTGCGTCTGGCAGAATGTTTGCTTGCCCGTCCCGGCCGGACCCCTCTCACCGCGCCGGGGCCTATGAGAACTTCCGGCTGCCGCATCCGTCCCCACTCGGAAGCGCGCGCGGCCGACCCGCGACCAAACGAGAGAAGCAAGGAGTCCCACACCCGTGGCCGTCAAGATCAAACTGCAGCGCCTTGGCAAGATCCGGGCACCGTACTACCGGATCATCGTCGCCGACGCTCGCACCCGTCGTGATGGCAAGGCCATCGAGACGATCGGCAAGTACCACCCGAAGGAAGAGCCGAGCCTTATCGAGGTCGACTCCGAGCGTGCGCAGTACTGGCTGGGTGTCGGTGCGCAGCCGACCGAGCCGGTGCAGCGGATCCTTGAGGTCACCGGCGACTGGCAGAAGCACAAGGGCCTGCCGGGTGCTGAAGGCTCCATCAAGGTCGCCGAGCCGAAGCCGACCAAGCAGGAGCTGTTCAACAAGGCGCTGGCCGAGGCGGGCGAAGAGCCGTCAACCGAGGCCACCACGCCGAAGAAGAAGCAGCCCAAGAAGAGCGCCAAGGCCGACAAGGCTGACGAGTCCGGTGCCGGCGACAAGGCCGAGGACAAGCCTGAGGAGGCGGAGTCGGCCGAGGACAAGGCGTGAGCTTCCTGGCCGACTCACTCGAACACCTCGTCAGGGGCATCGTCGAGCACCCGGATGATGTCCGTGTCGAGCTGATCACCACGCGCCGTGGTCGCACCCTCGAGGTGCACGTGCACCCCGATGACCTCGGCAAGGTGATCGGCAGGGGTGGGCGCACCGCGACCGCCCTGCGCACCGTCATGAGTGGTATTGGCGGCAGAGGTGTTCGGGTCGACGTCGTGGACACCGACAGATAACCAGCAGCGGCGAAAACTCAGCGGAAAGTCGGCGGAGGTCAGTGGAAGTCGCTGTCGGCAGGATCGCCAAAGCGCACGGCATCAGCGGGGAATTGGCCGTTGACGTGCGCACGGATTCGCCGGAACTGCGCTTCGCCGTCGGCACAGTGCTGACGGCGAAGCGGCGCGGTCAGTCGGCACGCAGCCTGACCGTGGCCGCCTCCCGCAGCCACGGTGCCAGGCTGCTGGTGCGCTGCGAGGAGGTCGCTGGCCGCGACGATGCCGAGTCGTTGCGTGGTGCGCTGTTGCTCGCCGACACCGACGATCTTCCGCCTACCGAAGACCCGGACGAGTTCTACGACCACGAGCTGTCCGGGCTGGCTGCCGAGTTCGTCGACGGCACCCCGGCGGGCACCGTGCGCGAGGTCGTGCACGTCCCGTCGGGCGAGCTGCTCGCGCTCGACGTCGACGGCAGGGATGTTCTTGTCCCGTTCGTTAAGGAAATCGTTCCCACGGTCGACGTCGCGGCGGGCAGGGTCGTCATCGACCCGCCCGATGGCCTGTTCGACTGACACCGCACTAGTCACCACGGCGTCTCTGGCCGCGCCCCAAGCGGATACGCTGCGGGCGTGCGCATCGACGTCGTCACCATCTTTCCTGAGTACCTGCAGCCGCTGCGTGCCGCGCTGCTCGGCCGCGCGATCGAACGCGGCCTGATCAGCCTCGACGTCCACGACCTGCGGGACTGGACGCACGACGTGCATCGCGCCGTGGACGACGCCCCATACGGTGGCGGACCCGGCATGGTGATGAAGCCGCAGGTCTGGGGCGAAGCACTCGACGACGTCGCGCCGGAGGGCACCGACGCGCGGCTGGTCGTGCCGACCCCCGCGGGACGACCGTTCACCCAGGCGGTCGCGCACGAGTACGCGCGCGAGTCGCGGCTGATCTTCGCCTGTGGCCGGTACGAAGGCATCGACCAGCGCGTCATCGATGACGCGGCCCGGCGGATGCCGGTCGACGAGGTCTCCATCGGTGACTACGTGCTCGTTGGGGGAGAGGCGGCGGTACTGGTCATCGTCGAGTCCGTGGTGCGGCTGCTGCCCGGCGTGCTCGGCAACCCGGCGTCGGCCAAGCAGGACTCGTTCGCTGACTCGCTGCACGGCCTGCTGGAAGGGCCCAGCTACACCCGTCCTGAACAGTGGCGTGGGCTCGCTGTCCCCGATGTCCTGCGGTCGGGGGATCACGCCAAGATCGACCGCTGGCGCAGGGACCAGGCCTTGATCCGCACCCTCCAGCGAAGGCCTGACCTGCTCGACGCGCTGCCGGACGAAGACCTCGACGACGCCGACCGGCGGCTGCTCGCTGAGCTGCGCGAACAGCGGGGTTGACCGTCAGCGAACCCCGGATGCCGGCGCCTACTCGCTGTCTGTAATACTTATCTAGTTGGCGCAGCCGGTGTCGGCGCGCCCGCATCTCTGAGGCGACTCGCACCACGCTCGAAGCGCGCCTCCGTGTACGTAGACCCAGTGCGACGATGAGGACGGACCACCGATGAACACCCTGGACGCTCTTGACGCCGAGTCGCTGCGTTCCGATATCCCGGACTTCCGGCCAGGCGACACGTTGAAGGTTCACGTCCGCGTCATCGAGGGGAACCGGGAGCGCACCCAGGTGTTCCAGGGCGCGGTGATCGCTCGCCAGGGCGGTGGCATCCGCGAGACCTTCACCGTGCGCAAGATTTCCTTCGGCGTCGGTGTCGAGCGCACCTTCCCGCTGCACTCGCCGAACATCGCCAAGATCGAGGTTGACAAGCGCGGTGTCGTCCGCAGGGCGAAGCTGTACTACCTGCGCGACAAGCGCGGCAAGGCCGCCAAGATCAAGGAGCGGCGAGAGGCGCCGTCCGCCTCCTGACACGGCGCCCAGTGCCGTAACCTGGCATTGTGGTCGACGTCGTGTCTGCGGGTAGCTCTGAAGGCGAGCGTCGGCTGCGGCACTACCGGCTGAACGACGATTCCGCCGGACCGAGGCCATCACGCGGCGCGCATCGGATCCGCAAGCCACAGAAGCAGCGGTCGTTCTGGAAAGAACTGCCGATCCTGATCGTGGTCGCGCTGGTGCTAACCTTCGCGATCCAACACCTCGTGGCGCGCGTCTACATGATCCCGTCCGGGTCGATGGAGCAGACGCTGCACGGCTGTCCCGGCTGCACGCCGGACCGAGTGCTGGTCGATAAACTGACCTATCAGTTCACCGACCCCGAGCCCGGCGACGTTGTCGTCTTCAAGGGCCCGCGCCCGTGGACGGAGAACGACGTCCCGCTCGACACGTCGCGGGGCAGCCTGACCGATGTGTTCCAGGATTTCGGCTCGCTGGTCGGGCTCGCGCCGCCGGACGAACGGGACTTCGTCAAGCGCATCATCGCTGTCGGCGGGCAGACCGTGCGCTGCTGCGACGGCAACAACCGCGTCGTCGTCGACGGCGAGCCGCTCTACGAGCCGTATCTCTACTGGGCGTCGCCGTATCACCAGGAGCAGGAGGAGTTCGGCCCCGTCACGGTCCCGGAGGGTGCCGTGTGGGTGATGGGGGACAACCGCAACAACTCCAGTGACTCCCGTGTGCAAGGCGGCGGTGGAGTCCGGGGTGCCGTGCCCGTCGAGAACATCATCGGCAAGGCGCGGGTCATCGTGCTGCCACCTGGTCGGTGGGGCTCGGTCAGCGACTACAACCCGCAAGAGGGCCTGCCGTTGCCCTGACCGGACACGCCTTGGTCGGACTCAGCGTCGCCAGCCGGTTACCGTAACCTTGCGCACGTGTCCGATGACGTAACTGACGACGATTACGGCGACCAACACGAGGGGCCGGATCGTGGGCGTGCGCCGCGCAAGAAGCGGTCGTTCTGGAAAGAGCTCCCGATCCTGATCTTGGTCGCATTGCTGTTGACCTTCGTGATCCAGCAGTTCATCGCGCGGCCGTACATGATTCCGTCCGGGTCGATGGAGCAGACGCTGCACGGCTGCACCGGCTGCACGCCGGACCGGGTGCTTGTCGACAAGATGGTGTTCCGGTTCTCGGAGCCAGAGCCGGGGGAGGTCGTCGTCTTCCGGGGGCCGGAGTCGTGGCTGGGAGGCGCCCAGACGTCGGACTCGGAGAATGTCTTCGCTGGGTTCGTGCAGTATCTCGGGTCACTGGTCGGGCTCGCGCCGCCGGACGAACGGGACTTCGTCAAGCGCATCATCGCTCTCGAGGGGCAGACCGTGCGCTGCTGCGACGAGAACAACCGCGTCGTGGTCGACGGTGAGCCGCTCGAGGAGCCCTATGTGTACTTCCCGCCCGGCGTGCCGCGGGAGCAGCGGACGTTCGAACCGGTGACCGTGCCTGAGGGCATGGTGTGGGTGATGGGGGACAATCGCAACAACTCCAGCGACTCGCGGGTGAACGGTCCCGTGCCGGTCGACAACATCATCGGCAAGGCCCGCGTCATCGTGTTGCCACCGGGCCGCTGGGGAACCGTCAGCGACTACAACCCACAGCAGGAGGCGAGCGGGTGACGGTTACGGCGTTGCGTCCCGCGCGCGTGCCGATCCGGTACGACTCGGGGAGTTGGGGCCTGCAGGGCGCGCTCGATCGGCGTGGGCTCGGTCCGGTCGCCGGGGTCGACGAGGCGGGCAGGGGTGCCTGTGCCGGCCCGCTCGTCGTCGCGGCCTGCGTGTTGCGGACCGGTGACGGCGCCCGGTTCGCTGATCTGACCGACTCCAAACTGCTCACGCCCGCCGCACGGGAGCGGATCTATGACCAGGTGCTGGCGCGGGCGGTCACGTTCGCTGTCGTCGTCATCCCGCCGGATGAAGTAGACGCCGACGGCGTGCACGCGGCCAACATCGCAGGCATGCGGCGGGCGGTGGCACGGCTGGACCGGCACCCCGGTTACGTGCTCACCGACGGGTTCCGGGTGCCAGGGCTGACCGCACCGAATATGCCGGTGCGCAAGGGCGACCGGGTCGCGGCGTGCGTCGCCGCCGCCTCGGTGCTCGCGAAGGTCACCCGCGATCGCATCATGGTCGATCTGCACGATCGGTTCCCGATGTACGGTTTTGATGTGCACAAGGGTTACAGCACCGGCGATCACACCGCCGCGCTCACCGAGTACGGACCGTGCGACATGCACCGTTGGTCGTTCGCCAATGTCGCCATGGCTGGGCGAGATCACGGCGCGGCGGTGCCGCGGCGGGTGTTGCGGAGCGCCGCGTCGGTGCGCGCGGTGGCCTCGGGGCCGCTCCGTGCTGCCGAGGACGCCGTGAGTCAGAATGGACGGATCGAGGAGACGACAGCCGACTTGCAGGCGGGAGGGACACCAGCACGATGAGCGCGGAGGATCTCGAGAAGTACGAGACGGAGATGGAGCTCTCGCTCTACCGGGAGTACCGCGACATCGTCAGCCAGTTCACGTACGTCGTCGAGACCGAGCGGCGGTTTTACCTGGCCAACGCGGTGGACGTGCAGGTCCGCGACGCGGGTGGCGAGGTGTACTTCGAGGTCAGCATGTCCGACGCCTGGGTTTGGGATATGTACCGGCCCGCACGCTTCGTGAAGAACGTCCGGGTGATCACCTTCAAGGACGTCAACGTCGAAGAACTCGACAAACCGGACCTCCGCTTGCCGGAGGACGGTCCCTTCGCTGGCTGATTGTTCGTGCCACGGCGCGGCCTCTCGTTGGTCGTCTGCTGGCCCGGCCTCCTCGTTGACTGATGGTTAACGCACCAGCTCATCCACCGCGCTGAGTTGTCCACAGCCGCGAAATCGGTCTGGTTTCGCACCCATCGCCGCGTGACCGTGGTGTGGCCACACATGACGGGTCACGAACTGGGGGTAGGCGATGGCAGTCGACCGGCGCACGGGCGCCACGCAGCAGGAGTTGGGACGCGAAGGTGAGGATCTCGCGGCGCAACACCTGGAGCAGCAGGGCTGCACGGTGCTGGCTCGAAACTGGCGGAGCAGAGCGGGCGAACTGGACATCATCGCCTCGCGCGGCACGCTCCTGATCGTCTGCGAGGTCAAGACCCGCTCCGGGACGGGCTTCGGCGTCCCCGCCGAGTCGGTGACTCGCACCAAGATCGCCCGCATTCGCAGGCTCGCCCAGCAATGGCAGTGCACGTATCACCGCCCGTGGGGACCGGTCCGGTTCGACGTGATCAGTGTGCTGTTCGACGAGGACGGGCAGGCGTGGCTGGAGCACATCGAGGGTGCGTTCTGATGCCGATCGCACGGGTGTGGTCCATGGCGCTGTTCGGCGTGCGCGGCGTTCCGGTAGAGATCGAGGCCGATATCGGTGTCGGCCTACCCGGCACGACGCTCGTCGGGCTGCCCGATACCGGGCTGCGCGAAGCCAAGGACAGGGTTCGCTCCGCCGTGCGCAACTCCCGCTGCGACTGGCCAGCCAGGAAGGTGACGCTTGGGCTGTCCCCGGCGAATCTGCCCAAGGTCGGCTCCGCTTACGACCTGGGCATCGCACTGGCGGTGCTCGCGGCGGCGGGCACCGTGCCAGCCGGGAAGCTCGCGGGCACCGTGCTGCTCGGTGAACTTGCGCTCGACGGCAGGATCCGGCCGGTGCGCGGCGTGCTGCCGAGTGTGTTCGGCGCTCGCGACCACGGTTTTCGCCGGGTCGTCGTGCCGCACGACACGCTGGCCGAAGCCGGTCTCGTCGATGGAGTCGAGGTACTGGGCGCGGGCAGTCTCGCCGAAGTCCTTGCCTGGTGTCGTGATGTCGTGACGCTGCGGCCCGCGCCGGAGCCACGCGAGCCGGTCGAGCACGAGATCGCCGACCTCTCCGACGTCAGAGGTCAGCCGGAAGCGCGCTGGGCGATGGAGGTCGCGGCGGCTGGCGGCCACCACATACTCCTGATTGGTCCGCCGGGCGTAGGCAAGACTCTGCTGGCGCGACGCCTGCCTGGCCTGCTGCCGCCGCTGTCGACCGGCGAGGCCCTTGAGGTGACGGCGGTGCACTCCGTCGGCGGTTCGCTCGCAGCGGATGCACCGCTGGTACGAACGCCACCGTTCATCGCGCCGCACCACTCCATCTCGACCGCGGCGCTGATCGGTGGCGGATCACAGCTCGCTGCGCCGGGGGCGGTCAGCAAGGCTCATCGTGGCGTGCTCTTTCTTGATGAGAGTTGTGAGTTTGGCGCCAACCGCCTTGATTCGCTGCGCACCGCGCTGGAGGAGGGTGAGGTCCGGCTCGCAAGGGCGCGCGGCGTCGTGACCTACCCGGCACGTTTCCAGCTCGTGATGGCGACGAACCCGTGCCCGTGCGCGCCACGCCACGAAGCGGAATGCACCTGCTCAGCGATGGCGCGACGGCGCTACTTCGGCAAACTGTCCGGGCCGCTGCTGGACCGAGTCGATATCACCGTCCCGATGCACCCGGTCAAGACCATGCACGATGCTCTCGCCGAGCAGCCCGAATCGACCGCGACGGTCCGCGAGCGGGTTGTCGCGGCACGGGACCGGGCGCGACAGCGCTGGTCGGAACACGGCTGGCGGACCAATGCCGACGTGCCCGGACCTCGGCTGCGTACCACCGTCGCCCCGAGTCCCGACGCTACCGCGCTGCTTGACCGCGGCTTGCGACGCGGATTTCTCACGGCTCGTGGTGCGGACAAGTGTCTTCGGCTCGCTTGGACGCTGACCGACCTTGCCGGCCGCGGCAGACCAGGGGCAGACGAAGTGGCGGCGGCGATGGACCTGCGAGACAGGGCGGCGGCATGACCGACATCAGTGAGATCCGGCTCGCCAGGGCGTACCTGCTCGCCGTCGCTGAACCGCCCGCGCCCGCCGTGGCCGCGCTGATCGCGGAGTGCGGTCCCGTCGAGGCCGCGGGCCGGATCCGGGATGGCGCGGTGCCGGACGCCGTTGCCAAGGAGACGACCGCCCGCGGCGGCCGCGAAGTCACCGGCGCTGACCTCGCTCGCACCCAGGAGGCCGGGATGCGGCTGATCATCCCGGAGGACGACGAGTGGCCGCAGTGGCCGTTGCTGTCGTTGCGGGTAGCTGACGGACGCGGCGTCGCGGGCATGACCGGGCCCATCGCGCTGTGGGGACGCGGACCAGCCCAGCTCAACGAGGCGTTTGATCGGGCGGTCACCATCGTCGGGTCCCGCACCGCGACCGGCTACGGCGAACACATCGCCGCCGAGTGGTCCTACACCCTCGCCCAGTCCGGCGTGACGGTGCTGTCCGGCGCGGCGTATGGCATCGACGGCGCCGCGCACCGGGGATCACTCGCGGCAGGCGGTGTGAGCGCCGCCGTGCTCGGTTGCGGGCTCGATGCTGGTTACCCGGCCGGGCACCAGACGCTGCTGCGACGCATCGCGGAGCGCGGCATCGTACTCAGCGAGTACACCGACGCGGCACCACCCGCCCGGCACCGGTTCTTGGTGCGCAACCGGCTGCTCGCGGCGCTGAGCGCGGGCACGGTCGTAGTGGAGGCCGACCGGCGCAGCGGTGCCCGCAACACCGCGGGGACAGCCGCCACGCTCGGCAAGGCGGTGATGGCGGTGCCAGGGCCGCTCACGTCGCGCACGTCGTCCGGCTGCCACGAGATGCTCCGCTCCGGGGACGCCAGGCTGGTCACCACAGCCGACGACGTCCTGGAAGACGTCGGCAGGCTCGGCATCGACCTCGCAAGGCCCGCCGAACCGCCGCGCCGAGGTACCGACCGGCTCAGTGGCGACGCACTGCGCGTGCACGATGCGCTGCTGCCGCGCGCCGGGCGGTCGGTCCAGTGGATCGCCGCCGAGTCGGGCGTGCCCGTGGCCAAGGCTCGCGCGGTGCTGTGTGCGTTGGAACTCGACGGTCTCAGCCAGCGATGCGAGGCCGGGTGGCGGCGTGGCTCGGGTCGCGGACGGTGCGACACGGGCTGACGGTGCTTGACGACGCGGGCCCGCTCGCGCAGCGTCAACAGCATGGCGAGGGACGGAGGGAATGGGCGTGTCCACGCGCCCGGTCTTGCCGCGTTGTGGGCGGTGCTGCCGCGTGCGACGGCGGCGATCGTCGCGGACTACGAACACCACCTCAGCGCGGAGCGGGGCCTGTCCCAGCACACCGTGCGCGCCTACTTGGGCGATGTCGTGGCGTTGCTGGCACGCTTTCACGGCGTGACTGACGCCGCCCAGAAGGCGGCCAGCCCTGGCGATGGGGAGAACGGATCGGACGACACCAGTGGTGAGCCGGTGCCGGACGACGCCGACCTCACCGGACTGGACATCGGCGAGATCCGCGGCTGGTTGTCCGCCCAGCACGCGGCGGGCATCAGCCGCTCCACCATGTCGCGCCGGACGGCGTCCGTGCGCACGTTCACCGCGTGGGCGCACCGGGCGGGGCACCTCGACACCGATCCCGGCGTGCGGGTGCTCGCGCCACGCCCACGGCGGACGCTGCCCGCCGTGCTCAGCGCCGATCAGGCGGGGAAGATGCTGTGCGCGTCCGGCACGGCGGCCGCCGAGCAGGACCCGGTGGCGTTGCGGGACAACGCGATTCTGGAGACGCTGTATGCGACCGGCATCAGGGTCGCGGAACTCTGCGGTCTCGATCTCGACGACATCGACTTCTCGGTGCGCCTGCTGCGGGTGCTCGGCAAGGGAGGAACAGAGCGCATGGTGCCGTTCGGGGAACCGGCGGCCGCGGCCCTACGGGGGTGGCTTGATCATGGCAGACCCAGACTGGCGGGCGACCGCGCCACGTCCCAGCATGGCTCCGAGGGCTCGTCCCGGGCTGCTAACCAGCAATCACGGAGGGTAGCGGACAATGCCGTGTTTCTCGGCGCGCGCGGTGGCCGCATCGGGCAGCGCGCGGTCCGTAGGATCGTGGACTCCGCGGTGGATACCGTGCCTGGTGCCGCGGACATCGGCCCGCACGGATTACGGCATTCCGCGGCGACGCACCTGCTCAACGGTGGGGCGGACCTTCGCAGCGTTCAGGAGTTACTTGGTCACGCTACGCTAGCCACCACCCAGCTCTACACTCATGTGACCGTCGAGCGGCTGAAGGCGATACATGACCGAACCCATCCCCGAGCGTGACGACCGCATCGGTGACAAGGCGGCGTCCCGAGTTGTTGAGACGGCCATGAACCCGGCCACGACGACCGAGCGGGAACACGCCGAGGTACCGCCCGACGAGCACGCGACAGATCGGAACGGACACATCGACACCGGCACCCCCACCGCTGATATCGACGAGCTGTGGCGTGACTACGTCTGCTCGCCGAGCCGCGCGCTGCGTGATCGGCTGGTGCTGCACTACGCACCGTTGGTGAAGTACGTCGCGGGCCGCGTCGGCACCGGGTTGCCGACGCACATCGACACCGGGGATCTGATCGGCTCTGGTGTCTTCGGCCTCGTCGACGCCATCGAGAAGTTCGACCCGGACAGGGGCTGGAAGTTCGAGACCTACGCGATGCAGCGCATCAGGGGCGCGATCCTGGACGATCTGCGCTCGCAGGACTGGGTTCCCAGGGTGGTGCGCAGCAGGGCACGCGAAGTCGAGCGCGCGCTGGAACGCCTCGGCGGACGGCTGCACCGCACCCCGACCGATGTCGAACTCGCCGACGAACTTGGTTACACCGTCAGTGAACTCAGGGACCTCTACGGTCAGCTGCGGCTGACCAGCGTCGTCGCGCTCGAGGAGCTGATCGGCGCCGGCCGGGATTCCGGCTCGCTGGTCGACGCGCTGCCGGACGATGACGCGATCGACCCGGTCTCGGTGCTGGTCGACAGGGACAACCGCAGGCAGTTGGCCGACGCGATCGCGCAGCTCGCCGAGCGCGACCGGATCGTGGTCAGCCTCTACTACTTCGAGAGCCTCACACTCGCCGAGATCGGCAAGGTCCTCGGCGTCACGGAATCACGGGTGAGCCAACTGCACACCAGGGCGGTGCTGCGGCTGCGCGCCAAGTTGACCGAGCAGGCTGGTGTCTGACCACGTAGGCGAGCCTCGCCGGGAGGTGCGCGGCTCACTCCGGCCATGGTTTCAGCCGGAGCGTGGTGTGCGCGGTCAGTAGCGGAAGCGGGTTGAGGTACTCCGTGGGTGCCGTTCCTCTACGGACGCCCCAGTGCAGACAGGCTGGTACGCAGCCGGGATGGCCGCGTCTGAGGGTGCCGATCTGCTGGCCCGCATAGACCTGCTCACCCTTCGTGACCACCGGTTCCACCGGTTCGTATGTGGTACGCAGCAGTTGATGGTCGATCGAGACCACACCCCGGTTGTTGAGCCTTCCAGCGAAGATCACCACACCGTCGCTGGCCGCGTACACCGGCGTGCCTGGTTTGGCTACCAGGTCGATGCCCCGGTGGCCGGGCCCAAACGGGGAGAGCGGCGCGCTGAACGGCCGGACGACGTCGGGTCTGCCCGGTAATGGCCACTCGAACCGGGGTGGATCCGATCGATCGCTGTCGGCGAGAGTCTCGGTCGCGAAGGCACCTGGCGACAGGGTCGCCGCCGGAAGCAGCGCCATCACCCCGAACACCAGCAGCAACAGGGCACGCAGTGGCATGCGCGGTCGTCGTGTCGTCATGCCCGTACCGTGGCCCGCCAGAACCCGTCATGGCAGGCTCCCGTGGAAATGGGGATAACTTCGCACGCCGATGGCGCCAGCCGCATCCACGACGGCGACACGTCCGGGGGATGGGAACAACTCGCGCAGGCCTATCCGCTGCTCAACGGCCGTGACACCCCGCGTACACTAAGCCATGCGGTCCGCCTTGCGCGGATTGACTTCGCGTGCGTGTGCGCGGTCCGGCAGGTGCGAAGGCACCCAAGCCGGCCACGGCGTCCTGCGGTCCCCGGGGACATCCTCGGGGTCAGGGCACCGGCACCGCACCAGGGCGGCTGACCACCCGGCAGCCGCGACAACCGACACAGGCGGTGCGCAGGCGCACCGCCGAGACGCCAAAGAGGTGCTTTCGGTCATGGCCGTCGTCACCATGAAGCAGCTCCTGGACTCCGGTGTGCACTTCGGGCACCAGACCAGGCGCTGGAACCCCAAGATGAAGCGCTACATCCTCACCGAGCGCAACGGCATCTACATCATCGACCTGCAGCAGACGCTGACCTACATCGACAAGGCGTTCGAGTTCGTCAAGGAGACGGTCGCGCACGGCGGGTCGATCCTGTTCGTCGGCACGAAGAAGCAGGCACAGGAAGCCATCGCCAACGAGGCGCTGCGCGTCGGCATGCCGTTCGTCAACCAGCGCTGGCTCGGCGGGATGCTCACCAACTTCCAGACCGTGCACAAGCGGCTGCAGCGGCTCAAGGAACTGGAGTCGATGGAGCAGACCGGCGGCTTCCAGGGGCTCACCAAGCGGGAGATCCTCACGCTGACCCGTGAGAAGGACAAGCTGGAGCGCACGCTCGGCGGTATCCGCGACATGTCCAGGGTGCCGAGCGCGGTGTGGATCGTCGACACCAAGAAGGAGCACATCGCCGTTGGCGAGGCCCGCAAGCTGGGCATCCCGGTCGTGGCGGTGCTCGACACCAACTGCGACCCGGACGAGGTCGACTACCCGATCCCGGGCAACGACGACGCCATCCGGTCGGCCGCGCTGCTGACCAAGGTTGTTGCCGAGGCCGCTGCCGCTGGTCTGCTGGCTCGTTCCGGCGCCCGCAACGGTGCCGCCGAGGGCGAGGAGAAGCCGGAGGCCGGTGTCGCCACCGACGAGCCGCTCGCTGAGTGGGAGAAGGAACTGCTCGCGGGCAAGGATGACGCCGCCGACGCCGCCGATGCCGTCGCCAAGCCGGACGAGACCGCCGACGCGGACGCCGCAGCCAAGCAAGAGCAGACCACTGGGTCCTGATCGCCACCACAGCATCGAGAGGAACGGGAACAACCACGATGGCGAACTACTCCGCGGCTGACGTCAAGCGTCTCCGCGACACGACCGGCTCCGGCATGATGGACTGCAAGAAGGCGCTCGAGGAGAACGACGGCGACTTCGACAAAGCGGTCGAGTTCCTGCGCATCAAGGGCGCCAAGGACGTCGGCAAGCGTGCCGAGCGGGCCACTGCCGAGGGTCTCGTCGCCGGTGGCGGCGGCGCGCTGATCGAGCTGAACTCGGAGACGGACTTCGTCGCCAAGAACGACGAGTTCGTCGCGCTCGCCGACAAGATCGTCGAGGTCACGCGCACCGCCAAGGCAACGGACGTCGAGCAGGTCAAGGCAGCCGAGCTGGACGGCGGCACGGTCGATGCCGCGATCCAGGCGCTGTCGGCCAAGATCGGCGAGAAGCTGGAGCTGAAGAAGGCCGCGTACTTCGAAGGCACCGTCGAGACCTACCTGCACCGCAGGGGCGCGGGGCTGCCGCCAGCCGTCGGCGTGCTCGTTGAGTACACCGGCGAGGGCGACGCCGCCGCCGAGGCCGCGCGTGGTGCCGCGATGCAGGTGGCCGCGCTGCGGGCGAAGTACCTCTCCCGCGATGACGTCCCCGCGGACGTCATCGAGAAGGAGAAGAGCATCGCCGAGCAGACGGCCAAGGAGGAGGGCAAGCCGGAGCGCGCCCTTCCCAAGATCGTCGAGGGCAAGGTCAACGCTTACTACAAGGACAACGTGCTGCTGGAGCAGCCGTCGGTGACCGACAGCAAGAAGACCGTCAAGCAGCTGCTTGACGAGGCAGGCGCCACGGTTACGCGGTTCGTGCGGTTCGAGGTCGGCCAGGCCTGAACCGGTGATCACGGCGCAGCAAGCCGTTGAGTAACGTTTGTGCCCCGTCCCCGCGCACTGGGGGACGGGGCACAATCATGAACGGGGTCGGGCAAGCACAGGAGGAAGCGTGACGACAGATCAGCCTGGCGGCTACCGGCGAGTCCTGCTCAAGCTGGGCGGTGAGATGTTCGGCGGTGGCGCGGTCGGTGTCGATCCCGACGTCGTGCACGACGTGGCCCGCCAGATCGCCGACGTCGTCAGGGGCGGCACGCAGATCGCGGTCGTGATCGGCGGGGGCAACTTCTTCCGTGGCGCTGAGCTGCAACAACGTGGCATGGATCGGGACAGGGCCGACTACATGGGCATGCTCGGCACCGTCATGAACTGCCTCGCGCTGCAGGACTTCCTGGAGAAGGAAGGCGTGCCGACCAGGGTGCAGACCGCGATCACCATGGGGCAGGTCGCCGAGCCCTACATCCCCCGTAAGGCGGAACGTCACTTGGAGAAGGGCCGAGTCGTGATCTTCGGCGGCGGCGCGGGGCTGCCGTACTTCTCCACCGACACCACGGCGGCGCAGCGGGCGCTGGAGATCGGCTGCGACGTCGTGCTCATGGCGAAGGCCGTCGACGGCGTCTACACGGCCGATCCCAGGACCGATCCCGACGCGACGATGTACGCGACGATCACCCATGCCGAGGCGCTGGAGAAGGGTCTCAAGGTCGCCGACTCGACCGCGTTCTCGCTGTGCATGGACAACAAGATGCCCATTATCGTGTTCAACCTCTTGACGGAGGGCAACATCGCTCGCGCGGTGCGTGGTGAGAGGATCGGCACGCTTGTCGCGACCCCGGCAGCACCTGTGCCCGCATCAAGGGGCTGACAAGACCAAGCCGCAGCAGAGCCGCAAGGAGTAACCGTGATCGACGAGACCCTCCTCGATGCCGAGGACAAGATGGAAAAGGCGGTGTCCGTCGCCAAGGAAGACCTCGCCTCGGTGCGGACGGGGCGTGCGACGCCCGCGATGTTCTCCAGAATCACCGTGGAGTACTATGGTGCGCCCACCCCGCTGAATCAGCTCGCGGGCGTGTCGATCCCTGAGGCGCGCATGGCCGTCATCAAGCCATACGACGCCAGCCAGCTCAACGAGATCGAGCGCGCCATCCGTGACTCCGACCTCGGCGTCAACCCGACCAACGACGGCACCATCATCCGCGTGAACATCCCACAGCTCACCGAGGAGCGCCGTAAGGAGATGGTCAAGGTCGCCAGGTCCAAGGGCGAGGACGCCAAGATCTCCATCCGCGGCGTGCGCCGCAAGCACAAGGAGGAACTGGAGCGGCTCGGCAAGGAGGGCGAGGTCGGCGAGGACGAGGTGAATCGCGCCGAGAAGGAGCTGCAGAACCTCACCGACACCTATGTGCACCAGGTCGAGGAGCTGGTCAAGCACAAAGAAGCCGAGCTGCTTGAGGTCTAGGAGCCAGTGTGCGCGATCAGGGCGGAGCGGCGCGTGGATGAGTCTGCCGTGAGCGAACCGAAGAAGGTCTCGCGCGCAGGCAGGAATCTGCCCGCCGCGATCGCCGTTGGTGTCGTGCTCGGCGCTGGCGTCCTGGTGTCGCTGCTGACTGTGCGGCACGTGTTCATCGGCGTTGTCGCGATCGCGCTGGCCGTGGGGACGATCGAGCTGGCGACGGCATTGCGTGGCGCGGCGGGCATTCGGATCCCGCTCATTCCGGTGTTGGTCGGCGGTCAGGCGATGATGTGGCTGGTGTGGCCGTTCGGGCTGCAGGCCGCCGTGGTCGCGCTGGTGGCGACGGTGCTGTTGTCGCTGCTGTGGCGACTGCCAGGGGGCAGCGAGGGTTACGTGCGCGACGTCTCCGCCACCACGCTCGCGCTGGGGTATGTGCCGCTGTGCGGGGTGTTCGCGGTGATGCTGGTGCTGCCGGACGACGGCGTCGCGCGGGTGCTGACGTTCCTGATCGCGGTGATCGCCTCGGACGTCGGTGGTTACGCCGCTGGGGTCCTCAAGGGCAGGCACCCGATGGCACCCAGCATCAGCCCGAAGAAGAGCTGGGAGGGCTTCGCCGGGTCGATGACGGCGGGCATCATCGCCGGGGGCGTCACGGTGACGCTACTGCTGGGCGGAGCGGTGTGGCAGGGCGTTGCGTTCGGCGCCGCGATCGTGCTGACGGCGACGCTGGGAGACCTGGTCGAGTCCGTGATCAAGCGCGACCTGGGCATCAAGGACATGGGTGACCTGCTGCCTGGTCACGGCGGCATGATGGACCGGCTCGACTCGCTACTGCCCTCGGTCGTGGTGTCGTGGGCGCTGCTGGCGGCGTTCGTATAGGAGCTCCTATCGCCGGTCAGTCGTCGTACGGGTCCTCAACTTCGGCGCGCCAGTCCGGGTCGGGCCTGCTGTGGTCAGTAATGGCGAACCGTGCGCCGCTCGGGTCGGCAAGGACGGCGGCGCGGCCGAATCCGGTGTCGAACGGTGCCAGGATGACCGCGCCGCCGAGTGACTCCACTCGTGCGGTGATCGCATCGGTACCCACGCGTGGGTCGGCGGTGACGTAGATGAGCCAGTGCGGTGGCGTGGTCCGGTGGTGTTCGCCGCCCATGATGTTGCGGTACAGGATCGGTTCGTCGAGGCGCCACTCGACGTAGTCGATGCCGGGGGCGTAGCCGATCTGTCGGCTGGTGAGCCCGAACAAGGTGGGGTAGAAGCCATCGGCGGCGTCACCGTCCCAGGTGTTGAGGTCAGCCGCGCTGAACATGCCGGGCGCCTCGCTGCCGAATGTCCAGTCGTCCGGTGTCTCCCACAGCACGAAGACCGCGCCTGATGGGTCTTGGACGTGCGCGATGGTGCCCCTGCCGGGGATGTCGACCGGGTTGAGCAGGACCGTGCCGCCGAGGTTGGTTGCCCAGCCGACCGCGCTGCGGACATTGGCGACGGCGAGGTGCGGCAGCCAGGACGGCGGCTGGTTCGGCAGCACCCGATAGAGCCCCGCTACTGGCACGCCGCCCATGCTCGCGATGGTGTAGGTGCCCGTGGCTGGGTCGGATTTGGTGTGGTAGCGCCAGCCGAATAGTCCGGCGTAGAACGCCTGTGCCGCGCGTTCGTCCAGTGTGGCGAGCTCGATCCAGCATGGGGTGCCGGGGGCAGGGCGAATTGTGGTGGTATGTGACGTCATGTCGGCCCTCCACTCGGCATCATGCCTCGATCAGGTGATGCGGGCCAGGGCCTGAGGCAACGCCAGGCGAACGTCACATCTCCGCCCGTGGGAGACTGATGGATGCTATGACTGCCCTCCCGCTGGTTTTCGACGCACCCCGGCGCGGCATGCCGCCGCGGCACCTCGCTGACCTCACGGCGGCCGAGCGCGCGGACGCTGTCGCCGAGCTCGGCGAGAAGCCGTTTCGCGCCAAGCAGCTGTCGAATCACTACTTCTCCCGGCTGACGGTCGATCCAGCGGAGATGACCGATATTCCGGCTGCCTCGCGGGAACGGCTCGTGGCCGAGCTCATGCCGCCGTTGCTGACAGAGGTGCGGGCGATCTCGTGCGACGAGGGCACCACGCGCAAGATGCTTTGGCGAGCGCACGACGGCACGCTGCTGGAGAGCGTGCTGATGCGCTACCCGGATCGGGCGACGTTGTGTATCTCCAGCCAGGCGGGCTGCGGTATGGCGTGTCCGTTCTGCGCGACCGGTCAGGGCGGCCTTGAGCGGAACATGTCGACAGCGGAGATCGTCGATCAGGTGCGCTCGGCGGCCGCGGTGATGCGCGACGGGCTGATGCCAGGTCCGGACGGCGAACCCGCCGAAGGGCGGTTGTCGAACATCGTGTTCATGGGCATGGGGGAGCCGCTGGCGAACTACAAGCGTGTGCTGGCGGCGGTACGACGGATCACAGCGCCCACACCGGAGGGCCTGGGTATCTCACAACGCTCGGTGACGGTGTCCACGGTTGGGCTGGCGCCTGCCATCCGCCGACTGGCTGACGAGGGGTTGCAGGTACGGCTGGCGGTCTCGCTTCACACCCCGGACGACGAACTGCGCGACACCCTGGTGCCGGTGAACAACCGGTGGCCGGTATCCGAGGTGCTCGACGCCGCGCGGTACTACCTCGAGCGGACCGGACGCCGGGTGTCGATCGAGTACGCGCTGATCCGGGACATGAACGACCAGCCGTGGCGGGCGGATCTACTGGCCAAGCGGCTGCGTGAGCACCTGGGCCATCTGGTTCACGTGAACGTGATTCCGCTGAACCCCACACCCGGCTCGAAGTGGGACGCCAGCCCTAAGGACGTGGAGCGCGAGTTCGTGCGCAGGGTGAACGCCGGTGGCGTTGCGTGCACGGTACGGGATACCCGCGGCCAGGAGATCGCCGCCGCGTGCGGGCAGCTGGCTGGGGAGAACTAGTAGCTCACCGCCGCCAGGACAACCGCCGGCGACGGATGTCCGCCACCAGCATCCCCGCGATGACGGCGGCGAAGCCGACGAGCCAGAGATTCTCCACGTTCCCCTCGTGATTGCCGATGAGCATCGCCAGCAGCACGAAGACAATGGTCCAGCCCATGACCTGTGTCGCTTTGGGGAAGGAGCCGTGCCAGCCCCACTCCGCTGACGGCTCGTCGCGGGGGTCGACCTGCGGCTTCGTCTCGATCTGCTTCGTCGGCGCCACGATTACTCCTTCTGCGTCACGTCACAGTGGGCAGGCAACTGGCGCATCTGGCACCGGTTCATCTACCCGGCGTCGATGATTACACACCGCTCACATCGGCTTTGCAGGGCATCGGGGAGAATGGGATGCGATGAACACCCCTGGCATCCTCGGTGACCTCAGCCATAGCGGCCGTGACAGCACCGTGCGGAACGACACCGGCACCACCGGCGTCCGCGAGCCCCACAGCCGCACTGCCCCCCGATCCGTCCTCGTCTTAGGCTCGACCGGCTCGATCGGCACCCAGGCGCTCGACGTCGCCGCGCGAAATCCGCGGCGGTTCCGCATCGCGGGCCTCGCGGCTGGCGGCTCGGACCCCGCCATGCTGGCCGAGCAGGCCATTACCCACGGCGTTGCGGCGATCGCGGTGGTCCGGCCGACCGCGCTGGAAGACGTCCAGCTCGCTCTCTACGCCGAGGCCCAACGCCGGGGCTACTCGCGAGGCGAGTTCGCGCTGCCCAGGGTGTTCGCCGGGGCTGACGCTGTCACCGAGTTGATCGACGCCACCATGGCGGACGTCGTCCTCAACGGCATGCCAGGGTCACAGGGCCTTGCGCCCACCCTGAAAGCTCTGAACACCGGCGCGACACTCGCCTTGGCGAACAAAGAATCCCTGGTCGCGGGTGGTCCGCTCGTTCAAAAGGCGGCAGCACCCGGGCAGATCGTGCCTGTCGACTCCGAGCACTCCGCGCTCGCCCAGGCGCTGCGGGGTGGCCGCGCCGAGGAGGTCGACCGGCTGGTGCTCACGGCGTCCGGCGGCCCGTTCCGAGGCCGCACCAGGGCGGAGTTGGCCGAGGTCACGTTGGAGCAAGCCCTGGCGCACCCGACGTGGAACATGGGCCCCGTCGTCACCATCAACTCCGCCACGATGGTCAACAAGAGCCTCGAACTCATCGAGGCTCACCTGCTGTTCGACGTCGGTTACGATGCCATCGACGTCGTGGTGCACCCGCAGTCGATCGTCCACTCGATGGTGACCTTCACCGACGGCTCCACGCTCGCTCAGGCCAGCCCGCCGGACATGCGGCTGCCGATCGCGCTCGCGCTCAACTGGCCGTACCGCGTTCCCGGTGCCGCGCCCGCCTGTGACTTCAGCCGCGCTGCCGAGTGGACGTTCGAACCGCTGGACACCGAGGCGTTCCCCGCCGTCGATCTCGCCAGGCACGCTGGCAGCATCGGAGGCTGTCTGCCCGCCGTCTACAACGCCGCGAACGAGGTGCTCGTCGAGGCGTTCCTGGCACAGAACACCAGCTTCACGTCGATCGTGGACACTGTGTCGAAGGTGGTGGCGGAAGCGGACGAATGGCACCGGACGCCACGCGACATCGATGACGTGCTCGCGGCCGAGAACTGGGCTCGGTCACGCGCCGCTGAGCTGGGAAGGGACTAGTACGTGGATTCGAGCCTGCTCCTCTACATCTTCGGGGTAGTGCTGTTCGCGCTGGGCATCTGCGTGTCCATCGCGCTGCACGAAGCCGGGCACATGATGACGGCGAAGTGGTTCGGCATGAAGGTGCGCCGCTACTTCGTCGGTTTCGGACCCACCTTGTTCTCCTTCCGCCGCGGCCAGACCGAGTACGGTCTCAAGGCCGTCCCGCTCGGCGGGTTCTGCGACATCGCGGGCATGACCGCGCTCGACGAGGTCACGCCGGAGGAGTCGCCCAAGGCGATGTGGCGCTACCCGGTCTGGAAGCGCACCGTCGTGCTCGCCGCCGGCTCCATCACGCACTTCATCATCGGCTTCATCGTGCTCTACATGCTCGCGGTGAGCATGGGCCTGCCGAACATCGACGGCAAGGCACAGATCGAGTCGCTGTCCTGCGTCAAGAACGCCACCACCGAGCAGCAGTTGCGCGAGTACCAGTGCGAATCAGGGGATCCGACCCCCGCAGCGGAGGCTGGCATGCAGCCTGGCGACGTCATCACCGCCGTCGGCGGCGCCGCCGTCACGGACTGGAGCGACGTGCGCAGGGAGATCCGGGACAGCTCTGGCCCGACGCCCATCGACGTGCGGCGTGACGGCGATACCGTGCGGCTCACCGTCGACGTCATGCGGGCCAAACGCCCCGAGATCACCCAGCAGGCCGCCGAGCAGGGCGACGAGCCGCGCATCGTCAGCGTCGGCATGATCGGCATCAGCGTGAAGTCCCAGTTCGAGTACGGCGCGCTTGACGGTGTGCCCGCGACCGCCGTGTTCACCGGCGACATGTTCGTCAACACCTGGAACGCGCTGCTGCGGTTCCCGGAACGCATCCCGAAGGTCGTCGAGGCGATCTTCGGTGGCGAGCGCGACCCCGACACCCCGGTGAGCGTCGTCGGCGCCAGTCGCATCGGCGGGGAGGCGGCCGAACGCGGGCTGTGGGAGTTGTTCCTGCTGATGCTGGCCGCGCTGAACTTCTTCGTCGGCATCTTCAACCTGCTGCCACTACTGCCGCTCGACGGCGGACACATCGCGGTCACCTGGTATGAGAAGGCGCGCGACGCTATCCGCAGGCTGATGGGTAAAGCGGCGGCTGGTCCAGTGGATTACACAAAGTTGTCAGCGGTCACCATGGTGTTTGTGATCATCGGTGGCGCGGTGGTATTGCTCACTGTGACGGCAGACATCGTTAACCCGATCCGCTTGCCGGAATAGCGGTAACGTTGCTGGCGAATACCCGTAAAGTGTGAGGAGCTTGCGGATCTGATGACCGTCGACCTTGGCCTTCCCGTCAGCCCGCCCCCCGTGCTCGCCGAGCGCAGGACGACGCGCCAACTGCAGGTGGGACCGGTCGGTGTCGGCAGCGACCATCCCATCTCGGTGCAGTCGATGACGACGACCCAGACCGCTGATGTGAACGCGACGTTGCAGCAGATCGCTGAGCTCACCGCGGCGGGCTGCGACATCGTGCGGGTGGCGTGCCCCACGTCTGATGACGCCGAGGCGCTGCCCGCGATCGCGCGGAAGTCCCAGATCCCGGTGATCGCCGACATCCACTTCCAGCCGCGCTACGTCTTCGCCGCCATCGAGGCTGGCTGTGCCGCGGTGCGGGTCAACCCCGGCAACATCAAGAAGTTCGATGATCGCGTCGGAGAGATCGCCCAGGCGGCGAAGGATCACGGCACGCCGATCCGCATCGGCGTCAACGCGGGCTCGCTGGACAAGCGGCTGCTGGAAAAGCACGGCAAGGCCACCCCTGAGGCGCTCGCGGAGTCGGCGCTGTGGGAGGCGAGCCTGTTCGCCGAGCACGACTTCCACGACATCAAGATCTCGGTCAAGCACAACGACCCGGTGGTCATGGTGCGGGCCTACGAGATCCTCGCCGAGCAGTGCGACTACCCGCTGCACCTCGGCGTGACCGAGGCTGGTCCGGCGTTCCAGGGCACGATCAAGTCCGCGGTGGCATTCGGTGCGCTGCTGCGGCAGGGGATCGGGGACACGATCCGGGTGTCGCTGTCGGCGCCGCCGGTGGAGGAGGTCAAGGTCGGCGCGCAGATTCTGCAGTCGCTGAACCTGCGGCCCCGCAAGCTGGAGATCGTCTCCTGCCCGTCGTGCGGGCGCGCTCAGGTCGACGTCTACAAGCTGGCCGACGAGGTCACCGCAGGTCTCGACGGCATGGAGATCCCGCTGCGGGTCGCCGTCATGGGCTGCGTCGTCAACGGTCCCGGCGAGGCCCGCGAGGCCGATCTCGGCGTCGCGTCCGGCAACGGCAAGGGGCAGATTTTCGTCAAGGGCGAGGTCATCAAGACCGTGCCCGAGGCCCAAATCGTGGAGACCCTCATTGAGGAAGCCATGCGCATCGCCGAGGAATCCGGCATGGACTCCGGTGAGGGTTCGCCCACGGTGACGGTGAGCTGACGCCGTCGGCGGGCACGACGAACGAGCCCATTCACCGCATCGGACGTCGCGCGTGACGTTCTCGCTGCGATGCGTGCACGAATAGTGCCGCCGACCGGGTAGGTCCACCCGTTCGCGCAGGCAGCGGCACTAGGTATCCGGCGGAAAGTTCTGGCACGCTGGATGCGTGTTGCGGCTCGCGGGCGCCCGTCTTGTCGACGAACGGGACTACCCGGCGGTACGTGCTGTGCTCGCCTCGGACCCGGTCGGGAGCTGCATGGTGAGCTCCCGGGTGGAGAGCCTCGGCTTGGACCCGATCCGCCTCGGCGGTGAACTCTGGGCGCCCGAGTCCCGCTACCACCGTCACGCTCGCCTGCCTGGGCTGTGTTTCGTCGGCGCGAACCTCATCCCGCTGCGCGGGGATGCCGGGGCGCTGCAATCCTTCGCCGACCGCGCGTTGCGGCGGCCGCGACGGTGTTCGTCCATCGTTGGACCCGCCACCCAGGTGCTCGGGCTATGGGACGAACTGGAAGGGGACTGGGGTCCGGCGCGGGAACTGCGTTGCCAGCAGCCGCTGCTCGCGCTGGACCGCGCGCCCGCCGTCGCGTGCGACAGCCGGGTTCGCCGCGTCCAGCGGCACGAGATCGACCGCTACTATCCCGCCGCCGTCGCGATGTTCACCGAGGAGGTCGGCGTCGATCCCCGGCTCGGCGACGGTGGCGTCAGCTATCACGCCAGAGTCGCGGAGCTGATCGCCAGCGGCCGTGCCTTCGCCCGGTTCGAGGACGGCGAGGTGGTGTTCAAGGCCGAGATCGGCGCGCTGTCGGCCAGCGTCGGTCAGATCCAGGGCGTCTGGGTGCACCCCGAACGTCGCAGCGGCGGGTTGGGCGCTGCGGGCACCGCGACGGTGGCGGCCACCCTGATCCGTGACCTCGGCAGGACGGCGAGCCTGTACGTGAACTCGTTCAACGCGCCCGCACTCGCCGCCTACCGCAAGATCGGCTTCACCAAGGTCGGTGAGTTCGCGACAGTGCTGTTCTAAGCCGCTGTTCTGAGCCGTTTGAGTGGCGATTTCGGCCACCAGTGGAAGCATTCGCGGGCCAACATGCGCCACTGGGCCGATATGCGTGCGCCGACGTCGCCGAGTGTCGGCGTGGTCCGGCATACTCCGGTGGCGTGCGAACCAGCCTCAGTCTTCTACTCGTCATCGTGCTCGCGGTCAGCGGCTGCTCGTTGTTCGACTCCGAGGGGCCGGACGACACGGTGCAGGCCTTCGTCGGCGCGCTGAGCAACGGCGACATCACCGGCGCTGCCGCGCTGACCGACTCGCCGGAATCAGCGCGGGACACCGTCGACCAGGCCATCGACGCCCTGGAGCCCGAGTCGCTGACCGGTGAGATCAGATCGGTCGCCGAGGCAGCCGACTCCGCCAGCGCACGGGCGACGCTCGCCTTCACCTGGCAGCTCCCCGATGACCGCACGTGGAGCTACGAGACCGAGTTCGAACTGTTGCCCAGTCAGGAAGGCTGGCAGGTGCGCTGGACACCGACGGTGCTGCACCCCGAGCTGGCCGCGCAGCAGACCGTGGCGCTCGTCGAAGAAGCGCCCGAACTCGCGCCTGTCCTCGACCGAGACGGACAGGCGCTGCTCCGCCCGCAGTCGGTCGTGTCCATCGTGCTCTACCCGGCCGAAGCGCGGGCAGACGCCGGGCTCAGCGAGATCGCGGGGGAGCTCGCGGACTCGTTGGCACGGTTCGACGATTCGATCACGACGCGTTCGATCATGCGGCAGGCTCGCGACGTCGACGGCAAGGACGAGTCCGTGCTGGTAGCGGTGCTGCGAGAGAATGACTACCAGCGGGTCAAGCCAGACATCTACGAGCTGCCCGGCGTGAAGTTCAGCAGGCAGGAACGACTGCTGGCCAAGGACAAGGACTTCGGTCTGCACGTGCTGTCCGCGATACGCCGTGTGGTGCGCGAACGCATCGAGGGCACGGTCGGCTGGCGGATCATTGCGCGGGACGCGTCTGGTGCGGAGACCGCCGAACTGCACGTGGAAGAACCGGCACCGAGTGAGGCGGTCGAGACGACGCTCAGCGAGCGCACCCAGACCGCCGCCGAGAACGCGATCGACGACACACCGAAACCGGCAGCCGTGGTGGCCATGCGGGCGTCGACGGGCGATCTGCTCGCGGTGGCGCAGAACGAGAAGGCCAACGAGCAGGGACCGATCGCGCTCACCGGTCGCTATCCACCCGGCTCGACGTTCAAGATCGCCACCGCGTTGGCGGCGCTGACCGCTGACGACGTGCGGCCACGCAGCATGGTCGATTGCCCTGGCACGATCACCGTCAACGGTAGAGAGATCCCCAACCAGGACGAGTTCGACCTTGGCAAGGTGCGGCTGTCGACGGCGTTCGCGCGGTCCTGCAACACCACGTTCGCGTCGCTGGCGACCGACTTGCCGCCGGATGCGCTCACCGATGCGGCGCGTGACCTCGGCATCGGCGCGGACTTCGTCATTCCCGCGATCACCACGATCACCGGCTCGGCGCCGCCTGCCGAGAATCGCGTGCAGCGGGCGGAGAACGGGTTCGGGCAGGGCACCGTGCTCGCCAGCCCGTTCGGCATGACGCTGGCCGCCGCCACGGTCAAGGCTGGCGAGACACCGGTCCCCACGCTGCTCGTGGGGGAAGGGACCGAGGCCAAACGCATCGGCGAGCCGTTGCCCGATACCGAGGCCTCGGCGCTGCGCCGCATGATGCGCGCTGTCGTCACCAGGGGGAGCGCCACGCGGCTGTCCGGGCTCTCTGGCGTGCACGGCAAGACCGGAACCGCGCAGTACGGCGACGGGTCGAAGTCGCACGGCTGGTTCGTCGGATACTCCGGTGACACCGCGTTCGCCGTGCTGATCGTGGGTGGTGGCAGCTCCCGACCGGCGGTCGACGTCGCCCGCAGGATGCTCACGGAGCTCGGCTAGGGTGGAATATATGCGTGCTCCACTCAAGCCAGGCGTGCAGTCACCGCGCCGTGCTGTCCCGCAGTCCATCGCCCGTCCCGAGTACGTGGACAAGCCCGAGCCGAAGCGGGTCCCTGGCAACGGCGTGCGCACCCCTGAGGTCATCGAGGCGATGCGGGTGGCGAGCCGGATCGCCGCGCAGGCGCTTGAGGAGGGCGGCAAGGCCGTCAAACCGGGCAACACCACCGATGACATCGACAAGGTGGTGCATGAGTTCCTGCTCGACCACGGCGCGTACCCGTCCACGCTGGGCTACCGCAACTTCCCGAAGTCCTGCTGCACGTCGTTGAACGAGGTCATCTGCCACGGCATCCCCGACTCGACCGTCATCGAGGACGGCGATATCTGCAACATCGACGTCACTGCCTACATCGGCGGTGTGCACGGCGACACCAACGCCACCTTCCTCGCCGGTGAGGTCGATGAGGAGGTGCGCCTGCTGGTTGAGCGCACCAAAGAAGCGACCATGCGCGCGATTAAGGCGGTGCGGCCCGGCAGGCAGCTCAACGTCATCGGCAGGGTGATCGAGTCGTACGCGAAACGGTATGGCTACGGCGTGGTGCGGGACTTCACTGGCCACGGTGTCGGACCCGCGTTCCACACCGCGCCGACCGTGCTGCACTACGAGGAACCGTCGGTGACCACGCTGATCGAGGAAGGCATGACCTTCACGATCGAGCCGATGATCACGCTCGGCACGATTGATTACGACCTGTGGGACGACGACTGGACAGTCACCACCAAGGACAAGAAGTGGACCGCCCAGTTCGAGCACACGCTGCTGGTGACCGCGGACGGCGCGGAGATCCTGACGCTGCCGTGACATGAGCCTGGCGAGCCTGGCCGAAGTCGATCAACTTGCTGCGCGCTAGGACCAGTCCATGACCGTTTTGTCCGATCTTAATGGTCACAGCGCGCGGGAAGCTGATCAACAGTGTGCTGATCGAGTATCCGAGCGTACTGGTTCTCGGGCTCAGTCCAGCTCCAGCTGCAGCAGCGCGTTCTCCACTACCTCCGGCATCGCCGGGTGGATCCAGTACTGTCCGCGCGCCATGCTGCGGGCGTCGAGCCCGAAGCTCATCGCCTGGATCAGCGGCTGGATCACGGTAGGCGCCTGCGGGCCGATGATGTGCGCGCCGAGCAGCTGCCCCGTCGCCGGGTCGGCGAGCAGCTTGACGAACCCGGTCGTGTCCTCCATCGCCCAGCCGTACGCGACCCCGCCGTAGTCCTGGAGAGCGGTCACGAACCGCAGCCCTCTGGAACGCGCCGCCTGTTCGGTCAGCCCGACCGACGCGATTTGCGGCGAGGTGAACACCGCCTGCGGCACGAACCGATGATCGCTGGCCACCGGGTCGTCGGGATGCAGCAGATTGTGCTGCACCACCCGCGCCTCGTGGTTGGCCACATGCTTGAGCTGGTACTGCGAGCTGACATCGCCCAGTGCGTAGACCCCGTCAACGCTGGTGCGCTGATACTCGTCGACGTCGATCCTGCCTTCGATGGTGGCGATCCCGCCTGCCTCGGCGTCGAGCATGTCGGCGTTAGGCGTGCGGCCCACCGCGATGAGTAACAGCTCCGACGTGACGGACTCGCTCTCGCCGTCCTTGGTCAGCAGGTCCAGCGTGGCGCCTTCGGTTGTCTTGCGCGCCCCGACAAGGGTGCGCTGGGTGCGCACGTCCCAGCGCTCTGTCGCCAGCTCGGTGAACCGGGTGCTGACGTCGAGGTCGTGCGCACGCAGCAGCGCGTTCGAGCGAGCGATCATCGTGACGTCGACGCCGAACGCGGAGAACACGTGCGCGAACTCCGCCGCGATGTAGCCGCTGCCGAGGATGGTGACACTGGCGGGCAGCTTGTCGATGCGCATCACGGTGTCGGACGTGTGGTAGTCGACGTCCTCGATGCCCTCGACCTCCGGGATGACCGGTCTGCTGCCCGCCGCGAGCACGATCCGATCGGCGGTCAGCGACTCCGGTGCGCCGTCGTCGCTCGGCGTCACCTCCAGCGCGCGCTCGCCGGTGAAGCGTGCGGTGCCGTCGTAGAGGGTGACGTTGGCGTTGTCCGCGTGCGTCGCCCGGTAGTCCTTGCCGCCGGACGCGATTGGGTCGATCCTGCCGAAGATCCGGTCGCGAACCTCGTCCCAGCGGACCTCGTGGAGCTCGGCATCGACGCCGAGCGGGTCGCTGGTGCTGATCGCCCGCGCGATGTCGGCGGGGTAGACGAACATCTTCGTCGGGATGCAGCCGACGTTCAGGCAGGTCCCGCCGAACACCCCCTTCTCGATGATCGCCACCCGCCAGTCGGCGAAGCGCGGGTCGAGGATGCTGTTGCCGGAACCGGTACCGATGATCACGAGGTCGTAGTGCGTCACACGAATAGTCAACCGTAGACGATCGAGCAGTGTTCCAGGTTGCCCAGATCCACTCGATTCGGTGACGCCGTGTCGAGATCCTCGCCAGTACGATCGAGCAGTCTCGTGCCGCGCATCTAGCGATTCCGAGAGTTGTTCCGAATCCGATCCCGAGGAGTGTGTGTGAGCAACAGGGCGAGGCTCGCCCGGTGGGCGGGGCTGACGGTTGCCATCGTGGCGGCGGGCCTGCTGGGCCTGGTGTCGGTGACGTCCGCCGCGCCGAACACGTTCTCGGCCGCGAACCAGCCCGCGATCGTCGGCGGCAGCGAGGTCGAGTCAGGCAAGCGCGAGTACGTCGTCTACCTTGCCGACGAGAAAGGCGCGCCCTACTGCGGCGGCACACTCGTCGCGCCGGACAAAGTCGTCACCGCCGCGCACTGCGTCGACAGCGCCGACACGGACGACCTCACCGTCGTCGCGGGCAGGAACGACGTCCGCAGCGACGAGGGCTCCGAAGCCAACGTCGAGCGCGTATGGATTCCCGAGAACTACTCGAGTGTGACCGAGGGTAACGACATCGCTGTGCTGCTGCTGGACGAGAAGCTGCCGTACCGCACGATCCGCCCCGCGACCAAGGATGACGACGAGCTGTACCGCGTGGGCAGGAAGGCGACCGTGCTGGGCTGGGGCAGGACGTCGGAGCGCGGTGAGGCATCCGACCGATTGCGGGAGGCCCGGGTCCCGCTGCGTGCCGATTCGGACTGCGAGGACGCCTACGGCACCTACACCCCGGCCGAGATGGTGTGCGCGGGATACCGCGAGGGCGGTACCGATGCGTGCCAGGGCGACTCCGGTGGCCCGCTGATTACCGGCGGCAGGCTCATCGGCATCGTGTCCTGGGGCGAGGGCTGCGCACGGGCAGGCAAATACGGCGTTTACACCGAGGTGCGCCGTTACGCCGCACAAATCGCGGCGGCGGAGGACAGCGACGAGGATGCCCCCGACGAGGAGAGCGAGTCCCGTGAGCCGGACAGCGGCGGGCTCGACCTGCCGATCCTGGGCGGCGGCTGACGCCTTCCTGAGTCGCTCACGCCCGGCGCGCATGGGCAGCACACGGCGGTGTGCTAAGCACAGCGCATGACAGACGTCCGCTCCGCATCCGGTCCCGAGATCACCGCCGCCGACCTGTACGCCCTGTTGCGACTTCGGGTCGACGTCTTCGTCGTCGAGCAGGAGTGCGCGTACCCGGAGCTTGACGGGCTCGACCTGCTGGCGGGCACCCGCCACCTGTGGCTCACTGACGCCGACGCCATGCTGGGCTGTTTGCGGATCGTCGACGACGGCGGTGGCGTGTTGCGCGTCGGGCGAGTGTGCACATCAGTGGCCGCGCGTGGCACGGGGGCGGGCGCGCGACTGATGACGGCCGCACTCGACGTCATCGGCGACATCGAGTCGGTGCTCGGTGCGCAGACCTACGCGACCGGGTTCTACGAGCGGTTCGGCTACCGCGTGGAGGGCGAGCCGTACGACGAGGACGGCATCCCGCACGTCACGATGCGGCGGACGGCGCCGTCTCGGTAACCACCTGGATCGCCTGCTCCACCTCGGCATCCGTCAAGCCAGCGTTGGCCGTCAGCCGGAGCCGGGAGATGCCGTCCGGCACCGACGGCGGCCGGAAGCAGCCGACTCGCACGCCACGCTCGGCGCAACGGGCCGCCCAGGCCACGGCGTCGTCAGGGGAGGGGGCGCGCACCGCGAGCACCGCCGCCTCCGGGGCGCTCGTCGGCAGCCCCGCCGCCGTGAACCGCTCGGCCATCCTCGCGGTGATCTCACGGGTGCGCTCGGCGCGCTGCGGCTCCTCGCTCAGCACCCGTAGCGCGGTGAGCGCCGCCGCCGCGCTGGATGGCGCAAGCGCGGTGTCGAAGATGAAGCTTCGCGCACTCTCGGTGAGGTGCCGGATCACCCGACGCGGCCCCAGCACCGCGCCGCCCTGCGCGCCAAGCGCCTTCGACAGCGTCACGGTGGTGACGACGTCGGGCGCCTGGTTGAGCCCCGCCTCGTGCACCGCGCCCCTGCCGCCGTCGCCGAGGACGCCGATCCCGTGCGCGTCGTCGATTAGCAGCGCGGCGCCTGTCTCGCGGCATACGGTACTGAGCGCCGTCAGGTCGGCCTTGTCGCCGTCGACGGAAAACACCGAGTCGGTGACCACCAGCGCTCGCTTGTGCCGCCGGGTGCGCAGCGCGTGCGCCACCGCGCTGGGGTCGTTGTGGGCGACCGCGGCGACGTCGGCACGGGAGAGTCGGCAGCCCTCGATCAACGAGGCATGGATGGACGCGTCGGTGACGATCGCGGATTCCCTGCCGCTGAGCGTGGTGACCGCGCCAAGGTTCGCGGTGAACCCTGAGGAGAACACCAGCGCCGCCTGCGCCCCGCAGAAGCGCGCCAGCTCCAGCTCCAGCTCCGCGTGCAGCTCGGTAGAGCCGGTGACCAACCGGGAGCCGGTCGAGCCAGCACCCCACTTCAGCGCGGCGGCGGCTGCCGCTCCGGCGACGCGCTTGTCCCTGGCCAGGCCTAGGTAGTCGTTGCCAGCCAGATCCAGCTCCGTCGCAGCGGCCGCGCGCGGCCGCAGGCGGCGCACCAGGCCAGCCTGGGCGCGCTTTTCGGCCTCGACGTCGAGCCAGTCGAGGACGTTGTCTGCTGGTACGGGGGCGGCAGGACCTTCGACGCTCACGTAGTGCAGTGTCGCACCGAACCCAGCCTCCGATGTGGAGAGGTGCCAGGACGATGGGCCGGGTGCAGCCGGTGCGACGCCGTCAGGTAATCTTGCCAAGTTGATTCATGGCGCACCTCGCGCCGGGTTCGTCCCTGTTACCCCCACCGGTTGCCGGTGAGATCGCTTTGCGCCGATGCGGAGTTGTCCGGGCCTTACGGTGACGTGCCACCATCCCGAAAGGCATTTGTGACTACTACTGAGCAGCCGCGTTCGCGCGCGCCCAAGCAGAAACCCCGTCACCGGACGGTCGTCAAGAACCGATTCACCCCGCACGCCACGCCCCACACCACCCCCGCGACGTCGCGGCCTGCCGCGTCATTCGACGACTTCGGCCTTCCGCCGAAGCTGCTGCACGCGTTGCGTGAGGCGGGCATCACATCGCCGTTCCCGATCCAGACGGCGACGTTGCCCGACGCTATGGCCGGGCGCGACGTGCTCGGCAGGGCGCAGACCGGCTCAGGCAAGACCCTCGCCTTCGGGTTGGCGCTGCTCGCGCGGCTCAACGGCGGGAAGGCCCAGCCACGCAGGCCCCGCGCGCTCGTGCTGGTACCCACTCGTGAGCTGGCCATGCAGGTCGCCGACGTGCTCATGCCACTGGCGAAGGCGAGCGGCCTGTGGTGCCGGACCGTCGTCGGCGGCATGTCGTTCACCCGTCAGGAAGACGCGCTGAAGCGCGGCGTCGACCTGCTCATCGCCACCCCTGGCAGGCTCTCCGACCACGTCAGGCAGGGCACCTGCACGCTGTCCGACGTCGGGTTCGTCGCGCTCGACGAGGCCGACCAGATGGCCGACATGGGCTTCCTGCCGCAGGTGCGCGAGATCCTCGACCTCACCCCGAAGACCGGCCAGCGGCTGCTGTTCTCCGCGACCCTTGACGGCGCGGTCGGCCAGCTGGTGCGCCAGTACCTCGTCGACCCGGTCGAGCACTCCGTCGCCCCGGTGACAGCGAGCGTGACCACCATGGAGCACCACGTGTTCTCGGTCACCAAGATGGACAAGCAGGTCGTCGCCGCCGAGATCGCGGCACGCACCGGCCGCACCATCCTGTTCGTGCGCACCAAGCACCATGCCGACCGGGTGGCCAAGCAGCTGCGTCAGGTGGGTGTGCCCGCGTCGTCGTTGCACGGCGGCAAGACGCAGGGCCAGCGCAACCGGGTGCTGTCCGACTTCAAGGACGGCAGGTCGAACGCGCTGGTCGCCACCGACGTCGCCGCGCGCGGCATCCACGTCGACGACGTCAGCCTTGTGCTGCACGTCGACCCGCCCAATGATTCGAAGGACTATCTGCACCGCGCGGGCAGGACCGCTCGCGCCGGGGCGGACGGCACCGTCGTCACGCTGATCACACCGGACCAGCGGCGCAGCATGCGGCGGCTGACCGACGGCGCGGGTGTCACCCCGACGACCATCCAGGTCCGTCCCGGCGACGCGCAGTTGGCGCGGATCACCGGTGCGCGGCAGCCGTCTGGTGAGCCGTTGGCCGAGCCGCAACCGGCCAGCAGGCCCGGTGGCGCGCGATCGACCGGACGGCGTGACCCGCGACAGGGTGCCGGGCGTGACCGCGGCCGTGCGGGCGCGCGCGAGCGCAAACCAGGCGGTCGGCGCCAGCGCTACTGACCCCGCCGACGGCACCATAGGCATGACGGCAGCCCGCGAGTGGAAGCACTCGCGGGCTGCCGTCGTCTTTCCCGTTCCGAGGTTGTCGTTTCCGTGGCAGTGTGGGGCGGCAAGCTCAACACGGAGGGAGACGGCGTGCGGATCACGGTCATCGGTGGGGGAGTCGTGGGGCTCAGTGCCGCGCTACGGCTGGCCCAGCGCGATCATCAGGTCACCGTCCTCAGCGCGGACCCGCTGGCAGAGACCACGACCACCGTCGCTGGCGGGCTGATCTATCCCCGCCACGCCGAACCCGCCGACCGGGTCGTGCGCTGGACCCAGGTCAGCGTCGCCGAGTTCCACCGCCTCGCCGAGATGCCGGACACCGGCGTGCGGTTCAAGCCAGGCACGCTGCTGCGGCGCACCGAGCGTCCGCTGCCACCGTGGATGGACGCCGTCGGTGGCATGACACGGGACGCCAGCGTCTCCGCGCCGTACGCCGACGCGCTGCGGTTTACCTCGCCGCTGGTCAACACCGGACGCTACGTGGCCTGGCTGGACACCGAGCTGCGGCGCGCGGGCGTTGGCTTCGAACGGCGCGCGGTGCGTGCGCTGAGCGATGTCGCGGACGACACCGACCTGGTGGTCAACGCGGCGGGACTCGACGCGGGCAGGCTCGCCGGTGACGACACCGTCCGACCGGCACGCGGCCAGGTGGTCCACGTCGCCGATCCGGGCCTGACCGAGTGGATCGTCGACGAGGACGACTTCAGCTACGTCCTGCCGCACGGCGAGCACGTCGTCTGTGGCGGCACCGAGGAGTTCGGTGAGTACTCGCTCGACCCAGACCCAGGCACCACCGAGGACATCCTGCGCCGTTGCGCCACTCTGCTGCCCGGTATCGAGAAGTCCGAGGTGCTCCGCGTCAAGGTGGGTCTACGACCACACCGGGACGAGATCCGGCTCGACCGGGACGGCGACGTGATCCATTGTTATGGGCTCGGCGGCGTCGGTGTGACGCTGTCCTGGGGGTGCGCCGACGAGGTCGCCGACTTGGCGAAGCGATGAGCGCGCTAGTCGGTCAGCAGCTCCAGGCTCCACTCGCCGGTGCGCTCCACCTTCAGCCCCGCTGCCGACGCCGTGGTCAGCACGTCGTCGACGTCGGCCAGTTCCCGCGTCGCGCGCGCCAGCGCGGCGGCCAGCTGGCCCTTGTACGCCTTGTTGTGATGGCTGACGGTCTTGCGTTTGCCCGCCGCGTCCAGCGTGACCACCCGGACCGTGACCGCGCCGGACACTCGTGCCAGCGAGGCATACGCACCGGAACGCAGATCCACGACCAGCTCGTCCAGCCCGGCGAGCACGGGTTCCAGCACCGGTCGCCACACCGTGCGCAACGGTCCGACGTCCGGCAGCGTGCTGCTCGCCGACAGCCGATAGGCCGGGATGGCATCACCCGCCCGGAGGATTCCGAACAGTGCGGACGCCGTGGCGAGCCGCTCCTCGGCGCGCGTCCACTCGGCACGGGTGAAGTCCGCGGCGCCAAGCGCGTCGTAGAGCACCCCGGTGTAGCGCAGCAGGGCAGGGCCGGTCGGCGCGCTCAGCAGCTGCCGGTTGCGGTCCACCTCGGCCGACTGCCGTTCCGACAGCCCGAGGGCCGCCAGACTGGCGGGGACGTCGTCGGCGAGCATGCGCAGCGCGTCGACCAGCTCGCGGCGCGTCGGCGTCAGCTCAGGAAACGACAGCGCGTCGAGGTCCAGCGGAGCGCCGTCGCCGCCGACGGCTTTGGTTTCCGACGGAGGAAGCAGAACCAGCACCCGGACAGGCTAAGCGATCCCGCGGTCACCGCCCGCGCCCCTGGCGGTGGTGGCGTGGCGCGCGTCTCCGCCGACGCGTGGCGTCGCGCCAGGACGCGACCGCGGCGCTCGTTCGAGACGGATAACCGGTTGCGACGGCGCTGAGCGCGTCGCATACCCTGCGTGCATAGCCGAGCAGGCTCGTCGTCAAGGAGCTACCAGAGTGATCACCAGGATGTCGTCGCTGTTCTTGCGCACATTGCGTGAGGATCCTGCCGACGCCGAAGTGCCCAGCCACCGACTTCTCGTGCGCGCCGGTTACGTGCGGCGCGTCGCGCCGGGTGGGTTCTCCTGGCTGCCGCTGGGACTCATGGTGCTGCGCAACGTCGAGCGGGTGGTGCGCGAGGAGATGAGCGCCATCGGCGCGCAGGAGATCCAGTTCCCCGCGCTGCTGCCGCGCGAGCCCTACGAGGCCACCGGCCGCTGGACCGAGTACGGCCCCAACGTCTTCCGGCTCGTCGACCGCAAGGGCGCTGACTATCTGCTCGGGCCCACCCACGAGGAGCTGTTCACGCTCACCGTGAAGGGCGAGTACACGTCCTATAAGGACTATCCAGTCACCCTGTACCAAATCCAGACGAAGTACCGCGACGAGGCGCGACCCAGAGGCGGCATCCTGCGTGGCAGGGAGTTCGTCATGAAGGACTCCTACTCGTTCGACCTCGATGAGGCCGGGCTGCAGGCCTCGTACGACAAGCACCGCGCCGCCTACATCACGATCTTCGACCGGCTCGGGTTGAATTACGTGATCGTCAAGGCGACCTCTGGCGCGATGGGCGGCTCGGCCTCGGAGGAATTCCTCGCCGAATCCGAGACCGGCGAGGACACCTACGTGCGCAGCAGCGACGGCAGTTACGCCGCCAACGTCGAGGCCGTCGTGACACCGGCGCCACCCGCGCAGTCCATCGAGGACAAGCCCGCCGCGCAGGTGCACTACACGCCCAACACGCCGACCATCGAGACGCTGGTCGACTACCTCAACGCGCAGCCGGAGATCGGCCGCACCTTCACCGCTGCCGACACGCTCAAGAACGTCATGCTCAAGACTCGGCAGCCCGGCTCGGACGAGTGGGAGCTGATGTGTGTCGGCGTGCCCGGTGACCGGGATGTCGACATGAAACGGCTTGAGGCCGCGCTGGAGCCCGCTGAGGTCGCGCTGCTGGACGAGGCTGACTTCGAGCGCAACCCGTTCGTGGTCAAGGGATACATCGGACCGAAGGCGCTGCAGGACAACAAGGTGCGCTACCTGGTTGATCCGCGCATCGTCGAGGGCACCGCGTGGGTGACCGGTGCCGATAAGCCCGACCACCACGTCGTCGACCTGGTGTGCGGGCGGGACTTCACACCGGACGGCACCATCGAGGCCGCCGAGGTGCGTGAGGGCGACCTCGCGCCGGATTCCTCCGGCACGCTGCAGGCCGCTCGTGGCATCGAGATCGGGCACATCTTCCAGCTCGGCACCAAGTACAGTGACGCGTTCGCGCTGGACGCGCTCGGCGCGGACGGCAAGCCGATCCGCATCACCATGGGCTCCTACGGCGTCGGTGTGTCCCGGTTGATCGCCGCGATCGCCGAACAGCACCATGACGATCTCGGCCTCGTATGGCCGCGCGTGGTCGCGCCCGCCGACGTGCACATCGTGCTCGCTGGCAAGGACGACACCGTGGCCGAGGCGGGGGAGAAGCTCGCAGCCGAGCTGGACGACGCTGGCGTGCGCGTCATCCTCGACGACCGCAAGGCCAGCCCGGGCGTGAAGTTCGCCGACGCCGAACTGGTTGGCGTGCCGACCATCCTGGTAGTCGGCAAGGGCCTCACCAAGGGCGTCGTCGAGGTCAAGGACCGCGCGACCGGTGAGCGCACCGAGGTGCCGGTGGACGAGACCCTCGCCCACCTCACCGCGCTCGTGCGGTGACCCCGGCTTTCGTCGCGCACATCGGCCGTCAGCCCTCGTACGGTCGCAGGCTCGCGATGATCTTGTCGCTCACGTCGGTGGCGAGCTCGTCGCCGCCCCCGACGTCCGTGTAGACGATCAGGATGATCGTGTCGGCACCCGGCTCTGGCCGGAAGGCGGCGACGCTCAGCCGGACCTTGTCCGAGTCGGCGCACTTCTCGCCGGTTTGGTCGGGCATCGGGACGATCGCGGACGAGACGTAAGCGGTGCGCGCGCCGTTCGCGATCGAGACCTCCGTGGCTGCTGTGGGGGAGACCTTCTTCGAGTCCACTGGGAGTTCGCCGGCCGCCGCACCCCAGAACCGGGTGGCCGCCACCGCGGCCTTACTGGGATCCATGTCTCCCGCGGTCTGCGTTCCGACCCGCGCGCGGTGCCAGCCCGCCACCGGCTCGCCGCAATAGTTGTCCTTGTAGGTCGAGACGCCGCGCATGATCGCCGTGTCGCCGTTGGGGTTCTCGAAGCCCGCGAGCGTGCTTGGCGTCTCGACTTCCCAGTCCTTCTCGGGAATGTCGTAGGCGACGTTGTCCTTCGGCGACCACACCCCCTGCCAGCCGCGGGTCACAGCGTCGACGCGGATCTCCTGCTCACCCGGCAGTTCCTGAGTTGTCGTGCCGGGCGTCGACGATGGCCGCTCCGAGGACGGCGGTGTGGGTAGCGGGGCTGCGGTGGCCGCGACGGATGCCGCGGCGCTGCCTTCGTCGGAGCGCAGCGCCAGCACCGCCATGGCACCACCCGCACCGAGCAGGACCACGAACCCGACCGCAAGCGCCGCGATCAACGGGCCGCGTGACTTCTTCGGCGGTTCCGGCGGCTCGTACATGCCGAACCCGCCGTATTCCTGCTGCCAGCTTGCCTGGCCCTGCTGGTACTGCGGCTGCTGGTAGCCGGTCTGCGATGGGTAATAGTGCGGAATCGGATCGCCTGTGAATGGGTCGACCTGCTGGCCGTCCCAACCCCCTGGGTAGTTCATGCGCGAAACCTTACCGGTGTCGTATGGGAAAGCGTCTCGCTTACTCATATTTCAACACTCGTTGACATCTTCGGATTCCAGTCGTACGCTCAGGCCGACGTAATTCATCGTATGTAGAATTAGGAGGAGGGGGTCATGGCGAAACCGGTGAGCAAGCGGGTGCCGCTGATCGTGGTTACTGCCCTCGTGGGCGCCTTGGTCGCGAGCGTTCTAGCGGTGCTGACCTTCGGGGCGCAGGTCAGTGCCGGGCCGGACGGCGTGCCGGTCGCCGTCGCGGTTGCCGACGACCCGGCGGCAGCGCAGTTGCGCGCGGCGACGGGCGAACTCGAGGCACGGGCCGGTGATCGGCTGGATATCGAGCTGACCACGCCGGATAGGGCCCGAAGCCTGCTGCACGACAAAGAGGTATACGGCGTGCTCGAGCTTTCCTCTGGTCCGGGCGGGCCGCAGGCCACCGTGGTCACGTCTGGCGCGATCAATCCCTCGGGCACGCAGGTCGCGCGACAGGCGCTGACCGGTGCGGGGCAGGCGTTATTGGCCGCCGTCGCCGCGCAGAACCCTGGTGCGAACGCGGGGCTGGTACAGGTCGAGCGGATTCATCCCGTCGGCACGTCGATGCGTGCGATGCCGCTCGCGTTGAGCGCGCTGGCGTGGCTGGGTTGTCTCGTGGCAGGTGCCGCGTTGACATTGCTCGCACAGCGCAGCCGCGTACGGGTCGGTGCGATGGACAGGCTTGCCGGACTGGCTGTGACGAGTGTGGCCGTGACCGCCGTGCTGGTTGGGCTAGTGCTGCTGTGGGACTCGTCGTTGCCGCTCGGCTGGGATGTCGTCGGCCTGCTCGCGCTGGCCGCGGCGGCGTTCACGGCCGTGCAGGGTGGGGTGCTGCACCTGGCTGGTATCAGGGCGATGGCGCTGCTCGCGCCGCTGTACCTGGTCGCGCCCGCGGTGACGAACCAGGTGCCCGAGCTGTTGCACCCCGGCTACCGGGTGGCGCTGTGGTCGTGGACGCCGTTCCGGTTCCCGGCGGAAGCGCTGCGCAGCCTATTCGCTGGCACGCCCGATGCTCCCGACGTCATGCTCGCGGTGTGGGTGCTGATCGGCATCCTCGCCTTGGGTCTTGCTCTGCTCGCGGTGCCGCGCCGGTCAGCCGGGCAGCAGGCTGAACCGCACGCGGCGGACGGGGTTGTCGACGTTGGTGTCGACGAGGCAGATCGACTGCCACGTCCCCAGCGTGAGCGCGCCGCCGAGCACGGGGACCGTCGCGTACGGCGGTAGGAACGCGGGCAGGACGTGATCCCTGCCGTGGCCGCTGGTGCCGTGCTGATGGCGCCAGCGGCTGTCGCGCGGAAGCTGGTCGTCGATCGCACGCAGCAGGTCGTCGTCGCTGCCCGCGCCGGTCTCGATGATCGCGAGCCCCGCGGTCGCGTGCGGCACCCAGACGTGCAGCAGGCCGTCACCGCCGCCGCATCCGGCGAGGAACTTCTCCGCGTCGCGTGTCAGGTCGTGCACCACGGCGGTTGAGCCGGTGCGGACCTCGATCTCCTGGGATTCCACACCCCCACCGTACGACCATCATCCGCGCCTGTGTCCATGCCGACATACGCGACGCTGCTCGTCGCGACGAGGGCTACGCGCGCTCCTCGTCGTCGCTTTTGGCGCGCCGCGCGGCCTCACGCATCTCGATCGCGTCGGTGATGCCGTCGCCGACCTCGCGCGCGACCCCGACGACGGCGCCTGTGACGATCTTGGCGATGTTGCCGACGCGCTCGGCCGCCGACTCGGTCAGTTCCTGCACCGTGTCCTTCTTGCGTTCGAACTCGCCGACCATCGCTGCCCCGTTCATGCCGCTGTTTCCTGGCGTGAGCCATTCTGCTGTGTCTCAACGGTAACCCGCCGCGCCTCGGTTGACTTGTCGGTGTGACCACCGACAAGCGCCCGCAGCGCGCCCTTGGGCGGCAACGCCAGCGTGACGATCTTCTTCGCCACGGACGCGAGCTGCTTGTGCAGCGGCCCGGTGTTGTAAGGCAGATCGTATTTCTCGCAGATCGCGCGCACCTCGTCCGCGATCTGCGGATACCGTCGCGCCGGGATGTCCGGGAACAGGTGGTGCTCGATCTGGTGCGACAGGTTGCCACTCATGATGTGGAACAGCTTCCCGCCGGTGATGTTGGCCGAGCCGAGGATCTGCCGCAGGTACCACTGCCCGCGCGTCTCGTTCTCCGTCTCCTCCTCGGTGAAGCTCTCGACGTCCGCGGGGAAATGGCCGCAGAAGATGATCGAGAACGCCCACAGGTTGCGCACCAGGTTCGCGCTGGCGTTGCCGAGGAACGTCAGCGGTGCCAGCGGTCCGGTGAGCAGCGGGAACAGCACGTAGTCCTTGCCGATCTGCTTGGTGGCCTTGGCGCGCATCTTCCTGCGCACTTCCTTGGTCTCCGCCCAGCTCAGCTCGCCCTTGACGATGCGGTCGACCTCGAGGTCGTGGAACCACACGCCCCACTGGAAGAAGAGCGCGAGCAGCGTGGCGTAGACCGGGTTGCCCAGGTAGTACGGGTGCCACTTCTGATCCGGGTCCATGCGCAGCACGCCGTAGCCGATGTCGCGGTCCTTGTCGAGGACGTTGGTGTGGGTGTGGTGCAGGTAGTTGTGCGAGTGCCGCCAGTTGTCACCGGGCGCGGCCGTGTCCCACTCGAACGTCTTCGAGTTCAGCTCGGGGATGCGGGTCCAGTCGTACTGGCCGTGCATCACGTTGTGGCCGATCTCCATGTTGTCGAGGATCTTCGACGCCGAGAGTGAGGCCACCGCCGCCAGCCAGAACGGTGGCAGGAATCCGAGGTACATCAGGCCCCTGCCCGCGACCTCGAGCCCACGCTGGGTCTTGATGACGCGGTTGATGTAGTCGACGTCGTCCTTGCCGAGGTCGGCGACGATCCGCTGCCGGATCTCGTCCAGTTCGCGGCCGAACTCCTCGACCTGCTCCGGAGTGAGTCGGTCCTGCAGTCCTGTCATGGTGGGGGTCCCTTCCGGTGGTTCTGTGGGTTGGGTCAGCAGTTGATGTCGACGTCGCCGACGGGCACGGAGATGCACAGCTGGATCTCCTCGTCCTCCTCGGCGGAGAGTTCGCCGGTGAGCGCGTTGCGCACGCAGCCACTCGTCTTGACCTGGGTGCAGGAGAAGCAGATGCCCATCCGGCAGCCGTGCTCCGGCCGGAGCCCCGCCTGCTCGGCCTGTTCAAGCAGCACGTCGCCGGAGTTGGCCGTCTCCCTGCCGCTGTGGGCGAACCGCACCGTGCCAGTGGCGTTGGTGGTGTCGATCTCCAGCGCGGGCGGCGAGAACTCCTCGGTGTGCAGGTGTTCACTGATCCCCGCATCGGCGTAGGCGGCACGCACCGCGTCCATCAGCCCCGGCGGGCCGCACAGGTACGTCTCGGCCTCGCGCCACCATGGCGCGATGGCGTCCAGGTGCTCTGGCGTGAATAAGCCGTGCACGTCGGCACCTGACTCAGCGGCGGTGTAGCCGAACGCGACGTCGATGGCGTCGCTGTCGTCCGCCAGTTCCGTCAACGCATCGCGGTAGAGCACCTCGGCGGCGGTGTCGGCGTAGTGCAGGAACACCGCCTTGCCCTGATAGCCCTCGTCGCGCAGCGTGCGCAGCATCGACAGCACCGGCGTGATGCCGCTGCCGCCGCTGATCAACAGCAGCGAGTCGGGCCGCCATTCGGGCAGCGTGAACGTGCCGTCCGGATGCGAGATGCCGAGCACCATGCCCTCGTGTGCGTGCTCGTGCAGGTGCCGGGAGACCAGGCCGTCCGGGTCGGCCTTGATGGTCAGTTCCAGGGTGCGCGGGTCGCCGTACTGCGAGTTCGCCGGTGAATAGCAGCGGGTGCGGCGCACGCCGTCGATGTCGACAGAGACCCGCACGTACTGCCCAGAGCTGAACCCGCGCCACGCCCTGCTCAGCGACAGCGTGAGCGTGACGGTATCGCTGGTCGGGTGTGCTACGCGGGTCACGCGCGCCCTGATCTCCGAGCGCACCAGTAGCGGGTCGACGAGTTCGAGGTAGCGGTCGATGCCGTGCGGGGTGAGCAGCCGTTCCGCCAGCGACACCGCGGCTTCGCGCGCTCTCGTTGCCCTTCTCGGCAGCAGTGTGGTCACGTGCTCGTCCCTCCGCTGAAGCATTACAGTGAACATGTGTGCACTAACAAGTGCACTGGAATTGAGAGGCCGTGTCAACCAGGCACGACTGTGAGCTGGGCGATAGGCCCGGAGAGGATTCGGCGGTGGACGCACGTACGCTGAACGTCGTGGCAACGCGGCAGGCCGATGAACCGGCGAGCAGGCAGGAACGCAAGCAGCGCACCCGGCAAGCGCTGCTCGACGCGGCATTGCGGCTGCTCAAGGACCGCACGTTCGATGGACTGAGCCTGCGCGAGGTCGCCAAGGAAGCCGGGATCGTGCCGACGGCGTTCTACCGTCATTTCGAGTCCATGGATGACCTGGGCATCGCGCTGGTCGAGCGAGCAATGCGCAGCCTGCGCACCATGATCAGGGAGGCGCGGCAGAACCCCGCGACCTACGACGACGCGATCCGCAGCTCGGTGCACACCTTGCGGACGCACGTGCGCGCCAACGAGGCTCATTTCCGGTTTCTGACCAGGGAGCGCTACGGCGGGACGGGCCCCGTGCAGGCGGCGATCGCCACCGAGCTGCGGCTGTTCGCCAGCGAGCTGGCGATCGATCTCGGCCGGTTCGAAGGACTGACCGAGTGGAGCGCCGACGACCTGCGGATGATGGCTGATCTCATCGTCACCGCCATGCTCGGCACCGTGATGGAACTCGTCGACGTCCGTACTCCCGACCCGGACACCGACGAGGAGATCGCGGCCAAGGCGCGCAAACAACTGCGGCTGATCGTGTTAGGCGTGGCCGGATGGCGGAGCCAGTAATACGTACATCCTGCTCAATCCCGCTGTAATGAAGCCCACCGAAGATCGCGCCGGACAGTGCGGCGTGGTAGACATTCGGCACGCCAGACGATCCTGGCCAGTTTCGTGCTGATGTCTCGGGCAGGAGGTTGCTGCGGTGACGGGAACCGAATCGGGGGATGCAAGGCCAATCACGATCGGTGTGGTCGCCGAATCGGGGGAGGACGAGCGCAGGGTCGCGCTGGTGCCGAAGATGGTGCAACGACTGACGCGCAGGGGCGCGCGAGTCGTCGTGGCGTCTGGAGCAGGCGCGGGCGCGCACGTTTCGGACGACGACTACACCGAGGTGGGTGCCACCATCGGCGATCCTTACGACGCCGACGTCGTGGTGGGTGTGGCACCCCCGGGTGAGGCTGAGATCGCCAAGCTGCGCAAGGGCACCATCGTGGCCGGGTTCCTCGCGCCGCTATCCGATCAAGAGCGGATCAGCGCGCTGGAGAACGCCGGGGTGATCGCGTTCGCGATGGAGTCCATCCCGCGGATCTCGCGCGCGCAGGCGATGGACGCGCTGTCCTCGCAGGCCAACGTTGCGGGCTACCGTGCGGTGCTGCTTGCCGCGCAGCATTTGGCCCGGTTCTTCCCGATGCTGACCACGGCGGCGGGCACGGTGAAGCCCGCCAAGGCGCTGGTGCTTGGCGCTGGCGTCGCGGGGCTGCAGGCGCTGGCGACCGCGAAGCGGCTCGGCGCGCAGGCCACCGGCTATGACGTCCGGCCCGAGGTAGCCGACCAGGTGCGCTCGGTCGGCGCGCAGTTCCTCGACCTCGGCATCGAGGCTGTCGGTGAGGGCGGCTACGCCCGTGAGCTGACCGAGGAGGAGCGGGCCGAGCAGCAGCGCAGGCTCACGGAGGCGATCACCGGCTTCGACGTCGTCATCACCACCGCGTTGGTGCCGGGACGTCCCGCACCGAAGCTTGTCAGCGCCGAGGCGGTACGGGGCATGCGGCCGGGCAGCGTGATCGTCGATCTCGCCGGTGAGACCGGCGGCAACTGCGAGCTGACCGAGCCAGGCCAGGTCACCACGGCGCACGATGTCACCATCGCATCGCCGCTGAACCTGTCTGCCGAGATGCCAGACCACGCCAGCGAGCTGTACGCGCGGAACATCGTCGAGCTGCTGGAACTGATGATCGACACCGACGGCAGGCTCACGCTCGACGCGGGCGACGAGATCATCGCGAAGTCGTGTGTCGCGGGCAATGACAAGCTCAGCCAACCCGAGCCGGCGAGCGGGACGGAGGAAAGCTGATGGACAGCGAGCTGGTACAGAACTTAGGAATCCTGGTGCTCGCGGGGTTCGCCGGATTCCTCGTGATCTCCAAGGTGCCCAACACGCTGCACACCCCGCTCATGTCGGCGACCAACGCGGTGCACGGCGTCGTGGTGCTCGCGGCGCTGATCGTGCTCGGTCAGGGCGTTGACCTCGGCGTGTTCAACGACATCCTGCTCGTCATCGCGATCATCTTCGGCACCATCAACGTCGTCGGCGGTTTCCTGGTGACCGACCGGATGCTCGGGATGTTCAAGGGCAAGCCCGGTGACAAGGCGAAGAAGCAGGAGGAGACGGCGTGAGCTGGATCCAGGACCCCGCGTTTATCAACATCCTCTACATCATCTCCTTCTCGCTGTTCATCTATGGGCTGATGAAGCTGACCGGCCCGAAGACGGCGGTGCAGGGCAACTGGATCGCCGCGGCCGGCATGGGTATCGCCGTGGTGGCGACGCTGCTGATTCGCGGGATGAGCAACTGGTGGCTGATCGCGCTCGGCGTCGTGGTCGGCACCGTCATCAGCATCCCGTCCGCCTACAAGGTCAAGATGACCGCGATGCCGCAGATGGTGGCGCTGTTCAACGGCCTCGGCGGTGGGGCGATCGCGTTGATCTCGTGGGCGCAGTTCCGCGATACCGGCGGCTTCGCCGAGGAGGAGCTGTCCAAGGTCATCGCGTCGCTGTTCGCCGCGCTGGTCGGGTCGATCTCGTTCTGGGGCTCCAACGTCGCGTTCGGCAAGCTGCAGGAGATCCTTCCCGGTAAACCCATCGGGCTGGGACGGCTGCAGCAGCCGGTGAACCTGTTGACCTTCGTGGCGGCCGTGGTGTGCGCGGTGGCGATCGCGTCCGGTCAGACCTCCGAGTGGTGGATGATCGGCCTGCTGGTCGCATCGGCGATCCTGGGACTGATGGTGGTGCTTCCCATCGGTGGCGCCGACATGCCGGTGGTTATTTCGCTGCTCAACGCGCTCACCGGGTTGTCGGCCGCCGCCAAGGGCATCGCACTGGACAACACCGCGCTGATCGTGGCAGGCATGATCGTCGGTGCCTCCGGTTCCATCCTGACCAGCCTGATGGCTAAGGCGATGAACCGGTCGATCCCCGCGATCGTCGCGGGCGGTTTCGGTGGCGGTGGCACCGGTGGAGGTGGCGACACCGGTGGCGAGGATCGGCACGTCAACAGCACCAGCGCCGCCGACACGGCCATCCAGATGGCCTACGCGGGCAACGTCGTGGTCGTTCCCGGCTACGGCCTTGCGGTGGCGCAGGCCCAGCACCTGGTCAAGGAGATGTCCGAGCTGCTCGAGCAGAAGGGCATCAACGTCTCCTACGCGATCCACCCGGTCGCGGGCAGGATGCCCGGCCACATGAACGTGCTGCTGGCCGAGGCCGACGTGCCGTACGAGGCGCTCAAGGAGATGGACGAGATCAACTCGCAGTTCGGGCAGACCGACGTCTCGCTGGTCATTGGCGCCAACGACGTCACCAACCCCGCAGCCGAGACCAACCCGGACTCGCCCATCTACGGCATGCCGATTCTCAAGGTCAACCAGAGCCAGTCGGTGATCGTGCTGAAGCGTTCGATGAGCCCTGGCTTCGCCGGCATCGAGAACGAGCTGTACTACGACCCGAAGACGGCGATGCTCTTCGGCGACGCCAAGTCGTCCGTCGCGGACATCGTCGAGGAGCTCAAGCAGCTGTAGGTCTGTGACCCTGGCGGGGCGGGCACGGAGACGTCTCCGTGCCCGCCCCGCCGTGTGTCTGGTGTGGTGCGTCAGCTGCTGCCTGACGTGCCGCGTCCATGCCGCAGGATGGTCAGGATCTCGTCGAGCTTGGCGCTGTGCTCGTCCAGAACAGCACTGTGACGAGCCAGGATCGCGCTGTGTTCCTGCTGAGTGGCGGCGATACGCGCGACCGTCTCGTTGGTCTGGTCGATCTTGATGTAGATCTCTTCGATGTCGTGCCGATTCTGGCTCACGCGCCGGTCGAGGTCGGGCGTCGGCGTCATCGTCGTGGCATCCCCTCGGGTCGGTTGTGACTGATCCTGCCACCGTATGGCGGGCATCCGACAGGTCCCGTCCGAAGTTCAGCGCAAGTTCGGTGTAGGTACAGCGAAAGCGCGCTGGATCACTGGAGTGAGTGACGTGTCGTCGCTGTGCTCGGAGCCATCCAGCCAGACAGCCCGGACCAGGCGCAGCTTCGCGCCGGAGGTGGCGTTGCGATAGGACGCCGTGCCGATACCGGACGCATCCGGCCAGGCGTCGCGGGCTGTCGCCAGATCGAGTGCCCAGCCGGTGCCTTTGGTGGTCACCAGTGTGTCGATCCGCTTGGCCTGCTTCGACGAGCGGAACTCGAAAGCCGCCACGCTGACGGCGACGCGCCGGTCGTCGACGCTGGTCAGATAGCTGCCTAGGTGGACGCCCTCACAGTCCGAGTCGGCCACGGCGGTGCGCAGATCGCCGTAGGTGTGGCGCGCGCAGCGCCGATCGGTGTTCGCCGCCATGACGTGAAAGTCGAGCCCGTCGACGTCGTGGATGACCAGGTCGGGGAGGGGTGCGGTGGTGTTTGTGGGGGAGGTGTCGCTTGCTCCCGCCGTCGCGACCGCGATCACCGCGATGAGGCCGACCACGAGCAGGCAGACCACGGCGATGGGCAGCGGACGCAGCAGCATCGGTCGCTGCCGAGGACCGTTGGACGGCCGCTGGTGTGGCGGTCCCTGTGCCGGGTGCGGATGACTGGGCGCGGGCTGCTGCGCCGCGGCGGACGCCGACGGAGGCACCGCCGGGACTGACGCGGCAGGCGGCTGCCCGTGGCGAACCGCACCGGACGACGCCTGCCATGCGACCGTGGCACCGTTCGGTGTCGCCGCCGACGCAGCGGAAGTTGGTGTGCCGGACGGCGCATCAGGGGTGGATGACCGCGGCGTTCCTGCCTTAGGCGCACTCGCCTGCCCGCCACCGGACTCTCGCGACTCCGCACCAGCTCGCGCGGTCGTCACCGCGCTTGGAAAGCCTTCCATCGCCAGCGTGGTGTCCGGCTGGATCGGACTCGCCGGGTCGACCGCGCGCAGGACCGCGCGCGCCTGTTCCGCGGAACACGGGTGCGGGCCGGGCGGCGTGAGCTCCGCGATGGCGGTCTTGAGCCCGTTGATCGTCGGGTACAGCACTCGCACCGGCTGGTCGAGGTCACCCTCGCCGGGCGTGACCGAGTCGACGAACGGCCCAACGGCCAGCACCGTCGCGACGGGCAGCGTCAACCCGGCTTCGTGGGTGATCCGCTGGGCAAGGTGCCGGGATGCCGCGAGCGCGCCAGTACCAGGGTTCATGGCGTCACCCGAACCGACCAGCGGCCAGTTGTCGGCCTTCCACTGTCCGTGCAGGGGCGCGTCCAGCCGCATTGTGGGCCCAGGCAGCTCGACGCCGCTGATAAGCAGCACACCGTGCGGCATAACGACGACGGCGTCGAACGGCTCGCCACAGTGTGGCGGCTTCACCTGCATCATCGCGATGCCACCTGCGGTTTCGTCCCCTCGGCCTAGGCCGCGCAGGCTCGCGCTGATGTCAGCGGCGATGAGCGATCCCGGTTCCCCCGCGCCGATCAGACGCATGTCTGCCTCCGCTCCGCGTGGCGTCGCGATGGTGGGTTCGGCGCAGCGTTCGGTGTCACGCGCACAGATTATCCAGTCATGCGATCGAGTGGGTTCGACTTGGCTGTCAATTCGCAGCGTGACCGATCCACCACCACTCGAAGTTGCGCTGAGTGACGTACGCCACGAACGAAATTCATCATTACCTAAGCGTCATTATTGACAGTGAGCCGGCTCACCTAGTTATGTAGATCCAATCGACGGTCGCCCGAATGGGTGAACACGATGAGGAGGTCAGCATGACCGATCGCTCACGGTGGCGCCGGAAGCTGGCGGTGGTCGCTGCCGCCGCGCTCGCACTACCCATGATGGGTATCCCGGGCGCTTCCGCGCAGGAAAGCGATTCCCCGCTCGCGCCGGTGTCCGATTCCCTGAGCGGACTGCTCGGCACGCTCACCGGCGGCGCGCAGGTGACGGCGCTTGTCCACGGCACCGATCTCGCGGCGGCCAACCAGGCTATCGCCGACTCCGGCATGAACCGGATCACCAGCTTCGACCAGATCGCCGTGGTCGTGGCGACCGGCACGGTCGAGCAGGTGCGCGACGTGCGCCAGGCCGATGGCGTGACCTACGTCGAGAACAACGACCCCATCGAACTGTTCGCCTCATCGGGCACCGTCGCCACCCGCAGCGCCGAGGCGCGCCTGGCGCGGACGACCCCCACTGGTGACCCGCTCGACGGCAGTGGCTCGTCGGTGGCCATCATCGACACCGGCGTCGACCCGAACCACCCCGCCTTCACCGCGGAAGACGGCTCCAGCCGGGTGGTGCGCAACCTCAAGAGCCTCTGCACCTCCGACCAGGACACCGGCTGCATCATCGACGCGGGGCCGCTGGACACCGACACGCTCTCGGTCGGCGGTCACGGCACCCACGTCACCGGCATCGCGGCCGGGACGCCGCACTCGCTGTCCGGCATCGACGTCGGCGGCTCCGCCCCTGGCGCCAAGATCGTGTCCGTCTCCACCGGTGCCGGTCTGGTCATCCTGGGCGCCAACGCCGCGCTGGACTGGATCCTGGAGAACCACGAGGCACCCTGTGGCGCCGGCGTCTCCGCCGAGGAGTGCCCGCCGATCAAGGTGATCAACAACTCCTACGGTCCCAGCGGCGGAGGTGAGTTCGATCCGAACTCCGCGACCGTCAAGCTGCAGCGCGCCCTGGCGGCCGAAGGCGTCGTGACGGTCTGGGCCAACGGCAACGACGGCGGCGACGGCACGCAGAGCCTGTCCAACCCGCCGGGGCAGGACCCCACGCCCGGCGTGCTCTCCGTGGCGTCGTACTTCGATGAGGGCACCGGCACCCGCGACGGCAAGATCTCCGACTTCTCCTCGCGCGGTCTGGCCGAGGATTCATCCACCTGGCCGGACATCTCCGCGCCCGGTGAGGCGATCGTGTCCGCCTGCCGCCCGTACCTGCTGATCTGCAGCACCGGGGGCGAGCCGTATAGCGGTCCTGGCCTGCTCGACCTCGCCACCTACAACGTGATCAGCGGGACGTCGATGGCGGCGCCGCAGATCACGGGCATCGTGGCGCAGTTGTTCCAGGCCAAGCCGGACGCCACTCCTGCCGAGATCGAGGACGCGCTCAAGGCAACCGCGTACAAGTACAGCGACGGCGCGGCCTACGAACCGCTCGACAGCTACACGTCGAGCTTCGACAAGGGCACGGGCCTCGTTGACGTCGTCGCCGCCGTGGATCACCTGACGGCGTCCTGACCCTCCTCGCGAAAACGCACCGGCTCATCGGGAGCTATGACACGATCGTGTTGTGTTGTGGCTCCCGGTGAGCCATCTTTCGTTGTGACATCTGGTGCGGATGGGGCGAGATTGGCATAGTGTGTGACCATAAAGGAGAGCGAGCCCGCGCTCAGTGACTGAACTCCGGGGCTATTGACGAGGTCGTAGGGGAAGATGCTCCTCGTCAATTCAGCACCGTCGACTAGCGGAGGTCAGCAGTGAGCGCACGTGAGCTCAGCCGTGGCGTAGTGTATGTCCACTCGTCGCCAGCTGCGGTATGTCCGCACGTCGAGTGGGCGATTTCTGGTGCTCTGGGACAGCGGGCCGAGATGGAATGGACCGCACAGCCAGCGGCACCAGGACAACTGCGCGCCGAATGCGCGTGGCGTGCCGTAGCGGGCACCGCCGGCGCGCTCGCGAACGCGCTCAAGGCATGGCCGATGGTGCGTTTCGAGATCACCGAGGAACCCAGCCCCGGCGTCGACGGCGAACGGTTCTGCCATGCGCCAGGACTCGGGCTCTGGCACGGCCGCACCAGTGCGAACGGCGACATCATCGTGGCCGAAGACCAGCTGCGCGCGCTCGCCAATGCCAGCAGAGCGGGTGAGCAGTTCGCGCACAAGATCGACGAACTTCTCGGGTCCAGTTGGGACGAAGCGCTTGAACCCTTCCGGCACGCCGGGGACGGCGCGACCGTTACCTGGTTGCACCAGGTCGGCTGATCACTCGTCTGGCCCAGTCCGGTGTCGGGAGCTACTAAGCTAGCCGTGTGCCAGCGATCGTCAACGCCAGCGTGAGCAGCCGCTGGCTGGTGCCGGTACTGATCGGCGTCGTCTCGCTCGCCCTCGCGGGCGGTCTCCTCGCGAGGGATCTTTACCAGCGGGCTGACAGCGACGCCGCGATCGGTCCGGTGAGCCTGCCGACGACGACCTCGCTCGCGCCCGAGCAGCAGCCCGGCTCGCCGCTGGTCAAGCTCACTCCTGACGCGGCCAGGCACCCGCACGACGAAACCGTGCGGCGGCTGCTGCAGGCGTACTTCGACGGCATCAACGGTCGCAACTACGACCGCTGGAAGACGTCGGTCACGAGCGAACGGGTGCGCGCCAAGACCGAGCAGCAATGGCTGCGCGACTACCGCTCCACCCAGGACGGCAACATCCTGGTCCACCGCATCGAAACCGCCCACGACGACACCATGCGGGTGCTGCTGAGCTTCACCAGCACTCAGGACATCCGCGACGCGCCGGTGATCCTGCCCCGCCGCTGCATCCGCTGGTGGCTCGCCCTGCCCATCGCGCTGGAACACGGCCATTGGAAGATCGGCACCGTGCCGCCGGGCACGGTGCCGGAGATGGCGGCCTGCTGAGGAGCGTCCGTCGCGCAGGATGCGCCGGGCACACCAGCCGCGGCGAACGACGCCTTCCCAACGCCCGTCGGCACGATGTACCGCCACCGGGCGGGCTGAAGGCGTCGTTCCTACCATGCCGCTGGTCAGCGGGTGGTCAGTCCTTGCGGCGGGGTGGGCGCCGGCGGGATGTGGAACAGCTGGGTGAACTGGGTGAGCAGTTCGGGATCGCCGTCGAGGGTGACGTCGCCGTTCGCGATCGCGTCCTGCGGCGTCAAGTCGGCGGCCATGAGCTGCTTGAGCTTGGTTGTGCTGATGGTGAGGTCGGCGTTGGGCAGCGGGCCCTCGGCGACCTTGAGGGTGCCGTCGTCGACGAGGGCGTGCAGGGTCATGTCGCCGAAGTGCAGCTGGTAGGTCACATGCAGGTTCTCGGCGTGCTCCGCACGGAACGTCGTGTGCAGCGCCAGCATCGCGATGTCGAGGGTGACGGTGTCGCCTTCGGTCGGCTCGGTCAGCGACCGCGCACCCCAGAGCCCGAGCTGCAGCAGGATGGGCTCCAGTTCGCTGCCGTAGTCGGTCAGCTCGTACACGACGGCGGCGTCCAGCTGCGGCAGGACGCGACGGCGCACCACGCCCGCTTGCTCCAACTCGTTCAGACGGGCGGACAGGATGCTCGAGGGGATGCGGGGCAGGCACTGGGCAAGCTCGGTAAAGCGCTTTGGGCTGAGCAGTAGGTCGCGGATGACGAGCACGGACCACCGTTCTCCGATGAGTTCGAGGGCGCGTGCGAGGCCGCAGAACTGTCCATAGGTTCGACCGGGCATAGTTTCATCCTTACTGTACCGGTGGTGGTTTGCGGTTTCCGCGATGCGGTTTAAACCGACATACTTGAGTTTGGTCACCGGGGCTCAAGCCTCGCTCGAAAAACACGCGACCCGGAAGCTATTCCGGGTCGAGCCGGGACGTCGTTGGCGGTACGGAATCGCATATTTCAGCGATCCCATCGTACGGTATAGGTTCGCTAGCGCGCGGTATTGTTCGTTTCTTGTTGACGTCGAGAGTCGCCGGATACGAACTCGCGATCGGGTCACCGTTAATGACGGAAACGATGACAGAATCGACATCGACGGCTCCTGACGGCAGCGGATGGACAACTGACAGGCAGCATGCACCCCCGTGCTCGAGGTGAGGTCGAGCTTGGCTCGGGCCACACTCGATCCAGCGATGCGATGACGGACGGTTGACGACAGTCCGTAGTTAGCGAGTGGGCTCGCCCGCCGACAGCAACTCTCGGTGCAGCAGCTGCAGCTCGTCGCACGGCTCGACGCCGAGCTCTTCGTTCAGCACGCCGCGCAGTGTGCGGTAGGTCGCCAGCGCGTCGGACCGCCTGCCACTCGCGCTCAACGCCCGCATCAGCAGACCTTGCAGGCCCTCGTCGAGCGGGTTCGTGGTCACCAGCGAGCGCAGCTCGCCGATCAGCTCGCGGTGCAAGCCCGCTGCCATGTCGGCCTGGATGCGCAGGTGAAGTGCGTTCCGCTGCTGTTCCTGCAGCTCAACGGCCGCTGCGGTCAGTATCTGTCCACAGTGCACGTTGGCGAGCGGCTGGCCCGCCCAGAGATCGAGCGCGGCGCGAAACGACTGCGACGCCCTGCGGTAGTCCGCTTGCCCAAAAAGGTCCTTGCCCTGCTCGCAGAGCTGTTGGAACTGGAACACGTCAACCTGCTGCGGTTCGATCCGGAACACGTAGCCGGGCGGTTTGGTGATCAGCAGCTTGTCGGCGTCGGCGGCGAGGTTGTTGGCCGCGATGCATTTGCGCAACTGATAGACGTAGGTCTGCATGGTGGTGCGCACGCTGCGTGGCGGCTCGCCTGCCCACAACTCCTTGATGATCGAATCGATGTGGACGACTTCGCCCGCGCGCAGCAGCAGCATCGCGAGCAGTTGTAGGATCTTGGGCGCGGTTGGCGCGTAGTCCTGGTTATCCTTGCGGATCTCAAGGGGCCCGAGCAGCGTGAACGTCACCGCGCGCGCATCAATGTCGCCTGCCTCGGTGCCACCACGTGCAATGGTGTCGGTGACGGAGTGTTCGTCGTGCACGCCGGAGCCTCCTATCCGTGACGTGCGCCGGAGCCTCCCTCATGGCTCACCAAGGTTACGCAGCCACGATCGAGTGGTAAGCGTGGCAGAGGAGTTACGGAACGCCACAGTGTGGCGACCACCGGTACCGCTGTGAATTAGACCTCACTATTTGTGAAGAATGCATATTGAGGGTATGAATTCTGAACTGTCACCGCTCGGGCGTACGCCAGACAATAGGTTCTTGAATGGACCACAACCCGAGGAGCTATGATGCAACACCGGGATCCTCAGTATTCGAACGTCATCAGTCTGCGGTCAACGAACAACGACAATGTTCACACCAACGAGTTGAACGAGTTGGTTATCGAAGAATACGATCAATGGAGCAACTCGGCGACTGCGGACGTTATCAGTTTCTGTGGCGCCTGTGGTTTTGACGGCGAATCGTGGAACCAGGCTGCCTAACAATGCGAAGTGCTGTGAAGCAGGAGCTGATCGGTCTCAAGCGGCACCTGCGCGCCGAGGTGTGCGACGGGCACGGCGCGTATCTGTTTTCGGAGCGTGGCGTGACCGTTCTGCGCGGGCGCGGAATCGAGCCGATCATCGCCCTGCTTGACGGCACTCGGAGTATGGCGGACCTGCTCTATGCCATGCCGCACGGCGTGGACCCGGAGCAGGCCGCCGGACTCATCCGGCAGTTGATGGCCGCCGGGTTGGTGACCGTAGGACCATCTCGGGAACTCGGGATGGACGAGCGGGCGCTGGCCTACTGGGACGCCTGCGGTGTGGCGGTGGAGCGTCGCCGCACTTCCGCTGTCGACGTCGTGTCGGTGGCTAGCGCGATCACCGCCGATACGGTCGTCAGCGCGCTGGACGCCGCCGGGCTCGCCGTCACGTCACGGCCGGCCCTGGCGTCCGGTTCGGCGCGTCCCACAGGGGAACTCACGGTCGTCGTTTGCGACGACTACCTCGATCCCGCACTGTCCGAGATCGACCGTGCGCACCGCGAGGCTGGCGTGCCGTGGCTACTGGCAAAACCGGTGGGCACCCAGGTCTGGGTCGGGCCGGTTTTCCAGTCCGGTCACGGCTGCTGGCATTGCCTGGCTCACTGTCTCTGGCGTCATCGCGACGCGGAAGCCTGCGCGCAGGCCGCGCTCGGTAGGCGCGGCCCCGCTAGTCGCCCCGCCGTCGCCATCCCCGCGCTACTGTCGACCGGGTTGAACCTGATCGCGCTCGAAGCCACCAAGTGGCTGGCGGGCTTGCGTTACTCGGGGCAGCATTGCGTGTGGACACTCGACACCGTCGATCTGAGCGGCAGCCGCCACGAACTGCGGCAGCGACCGCAGTGCTCGCACTGCGGTGACCCGTCGCTGATCGCTGACATGGCCCATCGTCCCGTCGTCCTGCGGCCGACCGAGAAGTCCTCCTACGGCGGCGGTCATCGATCGCTGCCACCGGAGGAGGTTCTGGTGCGTTATCAGCATCTCGTCAGCCCGGTCACCGGCATCATCAAGGAGATCACCAGGGACAATCGGTGTCCCTCGCTGTTCAACTCCTACCGGTCAGGGGCCAACGCGGCTGCACGCCACGGCGACATGGCCGGTTTCCGGCGCGGGCTGCGCGAGCAGAGCGGCGGTAAGGGCGCGACCGCCATCGAGGCCGAGGTCGGCGCGCTGTGCGAGGCAGTGGAACGCTACTCCGCCACGTTCCACGGCGACGAGGCGCGGGAACGCGGCAGCTACCGCGCGCTGGGGGAGCGAGCTATTCACCCGAACGATGTCCTGCTGATCCACGAGCGGCAGTACGCCGACCGGGAGCGCTGGAACCGCGCGCACGGCCGGTTCCACGCCGTCGGCCAGCCTTTCGACGAGCACGAGGAGATCGACTGGACGCCGGTGTGGTCGCTACGCCAGCGACGTCACCGGCTGCTACCGACGGCCATGCTCTACTTCGGAACACCCAGCGAGTTCGGCGGCGGGCGGCTGTGTTCCGACTCCAACGGCAACGCGGCGGGCAGCGAACTGGCGGACGCCGTGCTGCAAGGTTTGCTCGAACTCGTCGAGCGCGACGCGGTGGCGCTGTGGTGGTATAACCGCATCGCCGCGCCCGCCGTTGACCTGGATGCTTTCGGCGACGACTGGCTCGCGTGGGTACGCGCGGAATACCGCGGGCTCGGCCGGGAGCTGTGGGTTCTCGACGTCACCTCGGATCTCGACATCCCGGTGATGGTCGCGGTATCGCGCAGCCTGACGGCCCCACGGGAGCGAATCATGTTTGGTTTCGGCGCGCACCTCGACCCGCGCATCGCGCTGCGCCGCGCGGTTACCGAGCTGAACCAGTTCGCTCCCGCCTTCCTTGCCGATGAGGCCGATGGCGCTGACGAGCCTGCCGTGCTGGACGACCCGGACGCGGCATGGTGGTTCCGCGAGGCCACGCTGGCCAACCAGCCCTATTTGGCCGGTGATCCCTCCTTCGCCGCGCGTACCCCGGCTGACTATCCCGACCAGCGGCGCGACGACATTCGACAGGAGGTCAATCTGATCACGACGAGGCTCGCCACTCTCGGCATGGACACGTTGGTGCTCGATCAAACGCGACCGGACATCGGGATGCCGGTCGTCAAGGTGATCGTGCCGGGAATGCGGCATTTTTGGGCCCGCTTCGGGCCGGGCAGGCTCTACGATGTTCCGGTCATGCTCGGCAGACTCGAGCGGCCGACCTCGTATGCCGAGCTCAATCCGATTCCGATATTCCTGTAGGGGGCTGGATTTCCGTGGAGAGCACTGGGGGATCGGCCTCGACCATCCACCTCCAGTCGTTGCGCGACGACGTTCTCGTGGAGACCGACGACGAGCACGGTTCGCTCGTCGTCGTCAGCATGTGGGGCGAGATTGTGGTGAAGAACCCGGACGATCAGGTGCGAGAGTCGTTGCGGCGAATGACGCTCGGCCCGGTCTCGCTGGGTAACGTCAGCCCCGCGCGAGGCAGAGGATCGTCCCAGGGCCGGGTCGTGGACAGCCTCGACGACGTGCTCGCCGCCCTCAGCGGTTCCGTGGTGCGCTCGCTCGGCCTGCCCGATGGGCAGGGACCCGTGCTGTCCGCCGTGCCGAGTGCTTCAGACCCGGAGTTCCCACTAGCCGAGATCGAGCAGACCCGGTCGGCGCGGCTGTCGCGGTTCGCCACGATGCGATCCTGTGGCGGCGAGCTGGTGCTGGAGTCGCCGCTGGCACAGTTCCGGGTGATCCTGCATCAGCCGGTGGCGGCCAGCATCGCCACCGCGCTCGCCCAACCGCGTGGACTCGCCGAGCTGGCCACTCTAGCGCGGGTCACGCCACCAGTCGCGCACGATATCGTCGCGTATCTGGTCGCTGTCGGCATCGTGCTCGTCGACGCGGGAGACGGGCGGTTCGCCGAGGATACCGAGGCGACGTGGCGATCGTGGACCACGCATGAGCTGATGTTCCATCGGCGCAGCAGGTCGCGGCAGGGCGACGGCCCGTGCGATACCCCCGAGGGCGAGCCGACCGTGTCGGCGCCCGCGGTGAAACCGCCGCCGCATGGAACCCGGTTTCCGCTGCCGCGGCCGACACCCGGTGACCTCGCGGCGAGTACCCCGCTGCGCGCGTTGCTTGAGGTCGACCTGGCCTGCCCTGATTTCTCCGGCCGTGAACTCACTGCGGAGCAGCTCGGTCAGCTGCTGTACCGGAGCGCGCGGGTGCGTGGCCCGGGTCCGCCGCACCTGCCGCATGGTATGACCCACGAGGCGAGTCAGCGCCCGTACTTCAGCGTGGCCTGCCTCTATGAGCTGGAGATCTACCTCAGCCTCGGGCAGTGTGACGCGCTGCCGCGCGGGATCTATCACTACGACCCCGCGGGCCACGCGCTGACCTTGATCAACCGCCAGGAATCCGACCTGGGGGAGATACTCGATATGGCCACGATGGCTGCGGGGTGCGTGCGCAACCCCGCTGCCGTGCTGACGATGACCGCCAGGATGGACCGGATGCGGGCGTTGGCGGGTGCGGCGTACCGCACGACGTTGATGCACGCGGGCGCGCTGCAGCAGACGATCGCACTCGTCGCGGCGACGCTGGGCCTCGCGGCGCACGCCGTTCCGGTGGACGCGCAGGACACCGTCGATCGGGTGCTCGATGTGCCATGGCCCAATGAGGTCAGTGTTGCGGAGTGTGTTGTCGACCGTCCGAAATGAGGCAACTGTGTGAACGTCTGGTGCGTCAAGTTTGTCCTATTGCCTCGCGAATACCCATCTGTGTACCGTCTCTGACGGTCTGTAGCCGATCTCCCACAAGGAGGGGCGATGATACGGGTGGACATCGCGCAGGGGATGTATCGGAAACGCGCCACACTCGATCAGTATTTCCGCAGATGAAAGGCTTAGCTGGGGTCGTACTGACGCCGCTACGTGGGCAATCGCCCGTGCGGCTCGCGACCGTCACGGTAGTCGCTTTCCTGGTATGCCTCGGGGTGCTGGCTGCCGCACGGGTCGTGTATTTCACGGGGATGTCGTGGCAGGCCGTCGTGGGGTTCGGTTACCTGGCCGCACTGATCGGAGTGCAGGTTCGCTACGTCAGCCCGCCTCGCAGTGAGCTGACGACGGCGGGTGTCTGTGCCGTGCTGCTGGTTCAGGCTGTCCTTGTGTACTTGCCGTCGCTGCACTTTCCCTGGTGGCTGGGGCTGCCGGGGATCCTCGCGGCGAGCGTGCTGCTGCTGTTGCCAGCTGTGTCGGCGGTGCCGCTGTTCTTCGTCACCGTCGGGAGTTTCACCTGGATGCGTGCGGCGTTCGGCGACGGGACGTTCGTCGTCGTGTACAGCGCGTTCACGACGCTGATGACCGGGCTCGCCGTTTATGGGTTGACGCGGCTGGCGTCGCTGGTCCGTGATGTCGATGTCGCGCGCGATGAGCTGGCGAGGATGCGGGTGGCGGATGAGCGGTTCCGGTTCGCGCAGGATCTGCAGGACCTGCTTGGCAACCGGCTGTCGGCGATCATCGCGCGGATCGACCGTACCGTCGATCTGCTTCGCACCCGCATGGCGCAGGCAGCGGATGAACTGCGGGACATCCTCGCGGTCGCGCGGCGAGCGCTGGCGGACGTGCGGACGGTGTCGAGCGGTTACCGGCAGCTTTCGCTGACCGAGGAACTGGCGTCCGCGCGGTCCGTGCTCACCGCGGCGGAGATCACGGTGCGTTGCGACGCCGATGACGACGAATTCGCCGAGATGGAGAGCACCACCGTGGCCGCGGCACTGCGCGAAGGTGTCACCAACGTGCTGCGGCACAGCGCCGCGACCTGGTGCGAGATCGCGGTTCGTCAGGTCGGTGATCGGCTCCACCTGGACGTCGTCAACGATGGCGTCGCCGAGCGACATGCGGCAGGCGCGGACGTCGCTGGCGGCGATGGCAACGTTCACGTCGACGACTATGGCGTCATCGACCAGAGCGGCGTGGGCACCGAGGGCGCAAGCGGCAATGGCCTCGACAGTCTGGCGCGGCGGGTGACTGCCGTTGGCGGCGAGATGTCCGCGGGGCAGGCGGGCGACGGGATCTACCGGCTGCGGGTGACGGTGCCGCGCAGCGCCGACGAATCGGACGCGTTGGTGGCCGATCGCGGCGGCGAGATCGTGCCGTCGGTGTCCCGTAAGCTGGCGACCGTCGTCGTCGCGGGGGTGTTCGGCTGCTTCGGCGGCATCGTGCTCACCGACCTCGTGGTCACCCACACCACGCCGTGGAAGATCGCGCTGGGTTCTACTTTGCTCATCATGGTGCTCGCGCTGCAGCTCGGCTATATCGTGCTGCCCGGCATCCACGCGCGCCCGGTGCCGCACATTATGGTGATGCTCGCGCAGGCTTGCCTTGTCTTTCCGCCGGTGCTGTTGTTCGGTGAGTGGTGGCTGCGGAGCTTTGCGGGGTTCTTTGCGGGCAGTCTGCTGCTGGTGTTCCGGCTGGCGGTGTCGGTGCCGCTCGCTCTTGCCGTGCTGACCGGGGTCGCGTGGCTGCAGACCGCGCTCGGCGGCGGGTTGGTGGTTGTGGTCAGTGATGTCGCCACGACAGCGGCCACCGCGCTGATGATCTATGGGCTGACGCGGCTCGCGCGGCTGGTGGCTGATCTGCATGCTGCCCGTGGTGAGCTGGCGCGCATCGCGGTGGCCGAGGAGCGCCTGCGGTTTGCCCGCGACGTCCACGACCTGCTCGGTCTGGGGTTGTCCGCGATCACCCTCAAGGCCGAGGTGGCCAGCAAGGTGCTTGCCAGGTACCCGGACCGGGCGCGGCAGCAACTCGTCGAGATGGGCGCCCTCGCGCGGAAGTCGCTCGGCGACATGCGCTCGGTGGTTAGCGGCTATCAGGAACTGTCGCTGGCCGACGAACTGGCTTCGGCGCGATCGGTGCTCGCGTCGGCCGACATTGACGTCGTCATCAACACCGTCGCGTTGTCGGTGCCGGACCGCGAGTCGGTGCTGGCGATGGTCGCGCGGGAGGGCGTCACCAATGTGTTGCGTCACAGCAAGGCGGAACGGTGTGAGATTTCGCTGCGGGACTTGGGCGGACAGGTACAGCTGGAGATCCGCAACGACGGCCTGGTCACCGATGACTGCGCGGCCAGCGACGGCGGTGTGCCGGCTAGCGACGCCGGGTCGGCTGACGGCGGCAACGGGATCAGGAACCTGTCGCATCGGGTGCGGGAGGTCGGTGGCCTGCTCAGCTACGGACGGGAAACCGACGATGTCTACCGACTCTGCGTGCGAGTGCCGGTGACATCGGGTGTGCCACCGGATGCGTCGTCCGTGCCCGCCGCGCGATCATAGCCAGCCCGCGTCGGTGGCGATCCGGATCGCGTCCACCCGGTTGCGCGCGTTGAGCTTGGTGACGGTCGTGGTGAGGTAGTTGCGCACCGTTCCCGCCGACAGGAACAGGTGTGCCGCGATCTCGGTGACGGTCTCGCCGGACGCCGCGCGCCGCAGAATCTCGATCTCGCGGTTGGTGAGCGGGCAGTCCGCGGACTCCCACGCGGCGAGGGCGAGATCGCTGTCGATGACCCTGCCGCCCGCCGCGATCTGCCGGATCGCGTTGGCCAGCTTGTCGGGCGGGGCGTCTTTCAGCATGAACCCGTTGACCCTTGCGTCCAGCGCCCTGCGTACGGTGCCCGGCCTGCTCAGGCTGGTCAGGATGAGCGTGCGGCACCTGCGCTCGGGTAGTTCGTTGATCTCGGCCGCTGCGGTGAGGCCGTCCTTTCCAGGGAGGTCGATGTCGATGACCGCGACGTCGGGACCGGTCGCGCGGATCGCGGGCAGGATCTCGTCACCGGAGGTGACCTGCGAGACCACCTCGATATCGTGCTCAAGGTCCAGTAACGCGACCAACGCGCCCCGGACCATGTGCATGTCCTCCGCTAGCAGGACCTTGATCAATCCGGACCTCCCCTGATCACTGTCACGCCACGAAGTCTGTCATTGATTTCCGAACACTTGTGTAGGCCGTATGGAGCAAACTGATCTCTGTGGAGCAACCTCACATAGTGACGTGTCGGATATGGGTGATATGACAGCTTCGCGACGTTCGTAACGGTGCCGTGATCGTATCTGTCCGGCAGTGGTGCACTGGCGGGCAGCGGCCAGCCGGATGCCCGCGCGGTCGACGCTCGCCCGAACGAGCCTCCAGTCGTTCTCAAGTGCGGCTGTATTTCCGCGAGGTTCACTGATGTTGTCCGGTTACGACCGGAGATTCCGCTACTACCGACGTGTAGTCGATATCAGACTGCTCGACCGGATAAAGGAGTGCTCATGCAAACGGCTGTCAAACAGGCAATTCTGTCGATGCGTGAGAGATACCACGAGCCGATCACGCTGCATGAGATCGCCGCCGAGGTGTTCGTCAGTCCTTTTCATTTCTCTCGGATTTTCGCCAGGGACACCGGAGTGACACCAGGACGGTATCTCACTTCTATCCGGTTGTTCGAGGCGAAGCGGATGTTGCTGAACAGTTCGCTGACCGTGTCCGACATCGTGTGCAGCGTCGGATACAGCAGCGTCGGCACCTTCACGACTCGCTTCACCCAGGCGGTCGGCATGACGCCGACGCAGTACCGCGCTCCCGAGGTGGAGGAGATGCTGATCGCGGTTGCTCCGGAGTATCACCGCCTTCCTTCGCTGCAGGAGCTGCGTAGCGTCGGTAAGACGTGCGTCGGTCTGCGTCCCGCGATCGGCGGGTCGATCGTGGGTTCCGTCGACGTCCCCGACGAACTCGCGCCCGCTGACGTCCTCATCGGAGTGTTCGACAACCGGATACCCCAGCGCGGCCCGATCGCGTTTACCGCGCTGCCGCACTCCGGCGGGGGCGACATGGCGATCAACAACGTGCCAGAAGGGGACTGGTGGGTGATCGCGGTTGCCGAGCCTGCCGCGACCGGGCCGCGGGTGCCTCGGATCTTCCTCGGCGATCTGCAGCAGCCGGTGTCGGTGGCCGCGGGTCACGTCAGCCGCATCGCGCTACGGATGCGCGAGGTCAGACCGACTGATCCGCCGTTCGCGATCACACTCGCGGCCGGAATCACCACCGGTGGCCAGCGGACCGGCATACCGGAGCGCGCCGCACTGCGCGCGGTCGCGTAGGGGCGGTCATGGCGACATTGATCGGAGTGCTGCGCAAGAAGCTGCTCGCGCCCCGGCTGGAGTCGGTGCGCTTCGCCACGCGCGGCTTCCCTGGGGCGACATCCTCGTCGGCGGAACAACTCGAACGGATCCCGCAGTCGGTGATCTGCGGGTTCGAGTGGGGCATGGAGACCACCGAGTTGGCGGAGCTGGAGCGCAGGCTCGGCATGGTCGACGCCGAGCTACGCGGGTTCGCCTACGAAGGCGCGACGATGGCGTGGACGATCACGGACTCGTTCCCCGGCGGACGTGGCGACCGCACGCGCGCGCTGCTGCTCGGGCCCGGCCGCAGACATCTGTTCCTCGCCTACATTGGGATCGGATTCGCCATGGCCCGGCTGCCGCGCGTGCTGTGGCGCGGCGTGCTGCCCGAACTGCCCGGCGTGCCGTACCACCCGACGATGAGCTGGCTCGCCGTCGACGGCTACGGCTTCGACAAGGCCTACTTTGACACCCACCGCTGGGTCGAGCAGCAGCGCAGGCCGGAGCCGTACCCATGGGAAGGCGCGCCGGACTACTTCCCGCGCGCCGTCGATCAGGGCATCGGACGGGCGCTGTGGTTCATCCACGGCGCTGATCCCGCCGCCGTTGCCGCCGCTGTGCACCGGTTCGACGCCGACCGCGGTGCGGACCTGTTCAGCGGCGTGGGGCTCGCCGCGACCTTCGCCGGTGGCTGCGACGCCGACGGGCTCGCCACGCTCGCTGACGCGGCGGGACGACACCGGCCGGACGTCGCGCTCGGGGTGGTGTTCGCGGCGAAGGCGCGCGACTACGCGGGCACGGTGCCGGAGCACACCGAGCTGGCGGCGCGCGTGCTCGCGGGTGTCAGTGTCGCCGACGCCGTGGCGCTGGCCGATGCCACCGAAGTCGCAGCAGGCACCGCGACGTCCGTGGGTGACGAGACCGCCACAACCGCGGAAGGCAATTCCGCGCCCGCTTATGAATTGTGGCGAAGTGCTATTCGTGCGCGGCTCGCCAACGCCCTCAGCAACGTGTGAGTAGCTGTTGAGCTGCTCGGCTTGCGACGCTGATTCCAGCAGTTTTCCGGCTGCGTTGATCTCATGGGAGGCCGATAGTGGGAGCCGGTTTGCGTGCGCTTCGTCGTCGCGTTCTCACGCCGAATGCCTCGGCGACATCGATAGAAAAACGACAATTCTATAAGAAGAGTCCTGCGGCCCAGGAACTGTTGGAAACGGTTGGCACGTCGTTTATCGCCGGCTTTTCCTACGCGGCAGAGGCTGCTGCCCTTGCCGACGCCGTCGGCAAGCTGGAGACGGTGCCGACTCGGTTTCGGGGGTTCGCCTATGAGGGCGCCGCGATGGGGTTCGCGATCAGGGACGGGTTGCCGCTGGGCGGTGACAGGCACGTGCACCGGTTCCTTGCAGGAGACGGCAGTAAGCACATCTACACCGCCTATGTCGGCGTCGGATGGGCAATGGCGCGGCTGCCCCGGTTCCGCTGGCCGGACCCAGAGTCGTTCGACCCGTTGCTGCGCTGGCTCGTGCTCGACGGCTACGGCTTCCACCAGGCGTACTTCCGCACTCGCCGCTACGTGCACGAGCAGTACCAGCCCGCCGAATTCCGCTGGATCGATCGGTACCGCGCCTGCTACGCACTACGCGCGATTGACCAGGGCATCGGCCGCGCGCTGTGGTTCGTCGGTGGCACCGACGCCAGCCGCGTGACCACGCTGATCGAGCGATTCGCGGACAGCCGCAAGGCCGACCTCTACAGCGGTGCTGGCCTGGCGGCGACCTATGCGGGCGGCGCGGACGAGGGTGAGCTGCGCGCGTTCTGGGACGAGGCCGGTGATCACCGGGCGCAGATCGCCCAGGCCGCCGCGTTCGCCGCGGAGGCGCGAGTGCGTGGCGACGTCGTCGTGCCGCACACCGAGTTGGCCACGCGGATCTTCTGCGGCACAACACCGGAGCGGGCGGCGCGGCTGACACAGGACGCGCGGTCCGGGCTCCCCGCCGACGGCGCGGTGCCCGCTTACGAGACATGGCGGCAGTCGATCGCCAACGAGTTCGCAGTCATGGGAGGTAACTGATGAGCGCGACGCTGCGGTGGCTGCGGAAACAGCTGCCCGGGATCGTGGCCGTCCTGGTGATGGTCAGCATGTACCTGGTGTCGTTCCGGCCGACCGCGTCGGAGGCCGAGACATCGGAGGTCGCCAACTCGTACGGTTTCGCGGCCAAGTCGATCGCGATGCCGAGCGGGTACGAGCAGCAGGAGATCCGCAAGGTCAATCAAGAGTACCAGCACATCGACGGCTGGATCTCGTCGGTCGGCGCGGGCATCGCGATGAACGATCTCGACGGCGACGGCCTGGACAACGACCTGTGCATCACCGACCCTCGCATCGACAAGGTCGTCGTGACCTCCACGCCGGGTGCTGGTGTCGGGCGCTATGACGAGTTCGCGCTGGACCCCGCGCCGCTGCCGATGAACCACGCGATGGCGCCGATGGGCTGCGCGCCCGGCGACTTCAACGAGGACGGCAGGATGGACCTGCTCGTCTACTACTGGGGCCGCACCCCGATCGTGTTCCTCGCCAAGGACGGCCAGAGCGGGCCCGAAGGCGACACGGTGCTCTCCGCAGCCACCTACCGGCCAACCGAGCTGCTGCCGCATGGCGGCACCGACACATACGACGGTCCACTGTGGAACACCAACGCGGTCGCGATCAGCGACTTCGACGGCGACGGGCATGCCGACATCTTCATAGGCAACTATTTCCCTGACGGTCCGGTGCTCGACCACACCGTGTACGGCGGCGTTGAGATGAACCGCTCGCTGTCCAACGCTGCCAACGGCGGCGAGGGCCACTTCTTCCGGTGGAGCGCACCCCCGGCTGACCAGGACGGCGCCGCCGAGTACGAGTGGGTGAAGGATGTGCTGCCGCCCGCGATCTCGAAGGGCTGGGTGCTCGGCGCCGGCGCCACCGATGTGGACGGCGACCTGCTTCCTGAGCTGTATCTCGCGAACGACCACGGCCCGGACGCCATGCTCCACAACCGGTCCCAGCCGGGAAAGATCGTGCTGGAGCCGGTATACGGTCCGAAGTCGCCGCTGGTGCCGAAGTCGAAGCGGGTCGGCGTTGACTCCTTCAAGGGGATGGGGGTCGACTTCGGCGACCTCGACCGCGACGGTCTCTATGACATGTTCGTCAGCAACATCACCACGTCGTTCGGCATCCAGGAGTCCAGCTACCAGTTCATGGCGAAGGCGGATGACACGCGGGAGCTGCGGGACAAGCTCAGTGACGGCCTCGCGCCGTGGATCGACGAGAGCACCGATTACGACACCGCGTGGGGTGGCTGGTGCTGGGACGTCAAGCTGGACGACTTCAACAACGACGGCAACTTGGAGATCGCGCAGGCCAACGGCTTCGTCAAGGGCGAGCACAACCGCTGGCCCCAGCTGCAGGAACTGGCCACGGCCAACGACCTCGTGCTGGAGCATCCGCAGTGGTGGCCCAACATCGGTGAGAACGACGACGTCGCCGGTAGCCAGCGACTCAACTTCTTCGCGCCGGACGGTGACCGGTTCGTCAACGTGTCCCGCGAGCTCGGGCTTGACGTTCCGGTGCCGACAAGGGGCATCGCGACCGGTGATGCCGACGGCGACGGGCTGCTTGACCTCGCCGTGGCACGGCAGTGGGACCAGCCGGTCTTCTACCAGAACACCGGCGACGCCGAGGCGGAGTACCTCAGCCTCGACCTCACTCACGACGCGGGATTCGCCGAGGAGGACGCGGGTCTTGCCGGCGGCTCGCTGGTGCAGGGATCTCCGGTGGTCGACGCGCAGGTCGAGGTGACGACGCCGGACGGCCGCACGCTGATCAACCGCGTCGACGGCGGCAGCGGCCACTCCGGAAAGCGGAGCACGGACGTCCATATCGGACTCGGCGATGTGAGCGGCGCGGTCGACGTGCGCATCACCTGGCGAGACAGGGACGGCACGGTGCGCGAGCAGGAGCTGGAACTGAGTCCGGGCAGGCACGCGCTGCGGCTCGGTGCGCAGGTCAAGGAGAGGTGACAGGGTCATGTCCGATCAGAAACAGCAGGCGGCTCCTCGGCACGCACCGCAGGTGGTGACGGCGCTGCGGCGGTTCGCGATTTCGATTTCGATCTTCAACATCGTTGGCTACGCGTTCCTCGGCTTCGAGCAGCCGTGGCTGTGGCCGTTCATCGCGCTCGCGACGGCGTACACCGTCGAGATCGGACTGGAGTGGCTGGCCGCTCGCAACGAGGGCAGGCCACCCCGGTTCATCGGCAACGGCGCGCGCGGGCTCGTCGAGTTCCTCTTCCCCGCCCACATCACCGCGCTCGCGGTGAACATGCTCAGCTACGTCAATGACCAGGTGCTGGTCATGATGTTCGGCGTCACCGTCGCGGTCGGCGCGAAGTGGGTGTTGCGCGCTCCAGTGCGCGGCAAGCTTCGGCACTTCATGAACCCGTCGAACTTCGGGATCGCGATCATCCTTGTGCTGTTTCCGTGGGCGAGCATCGCGCCCCCGTACCACTTCACCGAGCACGTCAGCGGTCCCGTCGACTGGCTGATCCCGCTGGCGATCATCGTGACCGGCACGATGCTCAACGCCAAGCTGACCAACCGGATGTGGCTGATCGCGGGCTGGGTGAGCTTCTTCGCGCTGCAGTCAGTCGTGCGTGGGCTCATCTTCGACACCGCGATCCTCGGCGCGCTGGCGACCATGACCGGCGTGGCGTTCGTGCTGTTCACCAACTACATGATCACTGATCCCGGTACGACGCCGTCCCGTCCCGCGTCGCAGTTCGCGTTCGGTGCTGGCGTAGCGGTGCTCTACGGCGTGATCACCGGTGCTGGCGTCGCCTACGGGCTGTTCTTCGCCACCGCGCTGGTGTGCGCGATCCGGGGCGGTTTCCTGTGGTCGCTGCACATCGCGAACAAGTCGCGGGAGCAGTGGGAGGCGCAGCAGCGCGCGGCTGCGCAGGCAACGGAGCAGGTAGCCGGACAGACGGCTGCGCAGCCAGCCGAGCAGCCGGTGGCGCAGCCCGTGCCGATCGCCGCGAAGGCGGAACCCGAGGGGCAGGACGGCTCGGGCACGCAGGAGCGCGCGGCATGACGACTGACGCACACGGTGTGGCGGACCGGCGCGATGATGTCGGCACCGGCGGCGCCATCGGAAGTCCGTGGCGAGTGGTGCTGGTGAGCATGCTCGCGGGCGTCGCGATGGCGATCCTATGGTCACCCGCGTTCGTCGACACGGTGATCGCGGGTGGCATCGCGGATCCGGTGTTCGGTGAAAGTATCCGCGATGCCACGATCACCGGCTCTGGCATGGCGATGGCGTTCGCCTTCATGACGGGGTTCGCCGGAATGTTCACCGCGTGCAACGTAGCCGTGTTCTCCGCTCTGGCACCGATGTCGGCACGCACCAGCACCGTTCGGCGGCAGGTCGCGGGGATGCTACGTCCGATTGGCTGGCTGCTGCTCGGTGCCGTTGTCGTCTCGGGTCTGTATGGCGTCATCGGGGTGCTGTTCGCGGACAGCCTGCCGCAACTGTCCGAGGGCAGCATCGGTGGTGTTCCCGCGCGGTTGCTGCAGGCGTCCATCGTCTTCGGGCTGATCGGTCTAGTGATGCTGTGGCGTGGGCTTGCTTATGCTGGTGTCACGCCTAATCCGTTCGCGGCGATCTCGGTGCGGCACCCTCGTGCCGAGATCGTGTTCCTCGGTGGGTTGATCGGCGCGTTTCTGATTGGACGGCCGTTTCCGCCGTTCCGGAACCTGTTCGCGTACGCGGCGGAGACCCGCGATCCACTGCTCGGGTTCGTGACGTTCGCGTTGCAGTCGATCGGCAACGTGCTTGGCGTCGTGCTGCTCTTCGTCCTGCTGACGGTGCTCACGCGGGGCGGGTTTCAGCGCTGGCTGCACGCGCGGCCGGGCAGGCATGCTCGATTCGCCGCAGGAGCGTTCCTGCTGGTCGGTGCGTTCCTTGTCGTCTACTGGGGCGTCAAGCTCGGCCACTGGGCTGATCTGTTCGGCTGGCCGCGACTGCCTTACCAGGAGTGATTCCGCATGGGTGATGGCATGCTGACGGGATTCACCAGGCGCCATGGCGGCTCCGCACAGGTGCCGCCTGGCCCGCCCCGCCGGGCGACGCTGGGATTGCTGCGCAAACTGGCGACTGACCGGCTCGGACTGCTCTCGTCGTCGGCGGAGACGTACGGCGACGCGGTGCGGATCGCGATCGGCCCGAAGACGTTGTACCTGTTCAACCACCCCGACCACGCCAAGCATGTGCTGGCCGACAACAGCGACAACTACGTCAAAGGAATCGGCTACATCCAGGCGAAGCGTGCTCTCGGTGACGGGCTGCTCACCAGCGAGGGAGAGCTGTGGCGTAAGCAACGCAAGACCATCCAGCCGGTGTTCCAGAACCGTCGGATCGCCACGCAGGCCGGGGTGATCGCCGAGGAGGCCGAGCAGCTCGTCGGCCGGTTGCGGGCCAACGCGGGGCGCGGGCCGGTCGACGTGCTGGACGAGATGACAGGGTTCACCCTCGGCGTGCTTGGCCGCACGCTGCTTGACGCCGATCTCAGCCCGTTCGGCTCCATCGGGACGTCGTTCGAGGTCGTGCAGGACCAGGCGATGTTCGAGATGGAGACGATGGGTGCGGTGCCGATGTGGCTGCCACTGCCCCGACAACTGCGTTTCCGTCGCGCAAGGGCCGACCTGCAGCGCACCGTGAGCTCGCTGGTCAGCAGCCGGTTGGCCAGCCTCGACGAGAACGCGGACGACGTGCTGACCCGGTTGATCTTGTCGACGCGGCGGGAACCGGACCCCAGGGTGGGGGAGCAGCGGCTGCGGGACGAGCTGGTCACCCTGTTGCTCGCGGGCCACGAGACAACGGCGAGCACTCTCGGTTGGACGTTCCACCTGCTCGACGAGCATCCCGAGGTGGCGGAGCGGCTGCACGAGGAAGCGGTGCGGGTGCTGGGCGACCGCCCACCGACCCATGCCGACCTGCGGGAACTGACCTATACCGGCATGGTTATCCAGGAGGTGACCCGGCTGTACCCGCCGGTGTGGATCCTGACCCGGCAGGCGATTGCCGACGATGAGGTCGGCGGTTACCACGTGCCAGCGGGCTCGGACGTGCTGGTCTGTCCGTATACGCTGCACCGGCACCCCGGGTTCTGGGACCAGCCTGGCCGGTTCGATCCGGAACGGTTCGCGCCGGATCGCGCTGCGGATCGGCCCCGATACGCGCATATCCCGTTCGGCGCTGGGCCCCGGTTCTGTGTCGGCAGCCATCTCGGGCTGATGGAAGCCACATTCGTGCTGGCGATGGTGGCGCGTGAGCTGCGGCTGGCGAAACCACGCGGCCACCGCGTTGTGGGCGAGCCGATGCTGTCGCTGCGGATCAAGGATGGCCTCCCGATGACGGTGCGGACCGCGGCACATCACGGCGGGGCTCGGCACGGTGGTGATCGGCACAGCGTTGATCGGCACGGTAAGGCAGCGCCGGGCGAGCGGGCCGCGTAGCGCGGCGGGCATCCGGCCGTCACAGGCAGAGGCCACGCCGTCCCAGGTGACTGTCCCGCTCGCTTCGCGACGTCGTTCGACCCATCGATAAGTCTCATGTGGACTTACCGATCGTCGGGTCGCGCTCGTCATTAGAAGGGTGGTGGTTCTGGGTCGCTCGGCGGCGCTGGGTCTGGTTCGGGTTCGGTGATGCGGGGTGTGCGGGGGCGGTATGTGCGGCCGGTCGGGGTGGTGATGGTCAGCGTGTCTCCGTTGAATTCGAAGTGCCAGCCGGGCCGATCCTTCAGCCGGTGGTGGCGGCGGCACAGGCAGGCGAGGAGTTTCGCGTCGGTGGTGCCATAGCGGTGCCATTCGATGCTGTGGTCGGTATCGCAACGCCGAGCGGGCCGGTTACACCCCGGCACCAAACACCGGCGATCCCGGGCACGCACATAGTCACCCAACTGTGCGGGTGGTTTGTAGCGGCGACGCCCCATCTCCAGGAGCTGTCCCGTCGGCGGGTCGGTGAGAACAGCGTGTCAAGATTTTTGTGGATGTTTGGGCCTGTTTATCCTTTTCGTTGCTTTTGATGAGTGGTCGAATCCGTCACTGTGTGTGACGGCGCGTTAGAGGACGAGCCGGTCGCCGAAGAGGACGGCGAAGTGGTTGAGCGCGGCTTTCCACCCGTAAGTGCCGGTGCCGCGTTCGCCCTTGGCGCGAACATGACCGTCACCGTCGATGTAGCGTCCGGTGACGTGTCGGATGCCGAGATAAAGCAGCTTCATCGCGGCGTCCTCGGTGGTGAAATGTCCTCTGTTTTTCATGATTTTCCGCAGTTGAAAATTCAATGATTCGATCGCGTTAGTGGTATACACCACTTTTCGTATTTCTTTCGGGTATTTGAGGAACGGAGTGAAGTCTTCCCAGGCGCGATCCCACGCGGCGAGCATGCCTGGGTATTTCGTGCCCCACTCTTTACGGAGATGCTCCAGCGCTATCTCGGCGGCTTCGGCGTTGACGGCCGTGTAGATCGGTTTCAACGCGGCGGCAACCTTCTTGCGGTCGGAATAGGACACGTATTTCATCGAATTCCGGATCAAATGAATCACGCAGGTTTGCACCTCGGCTTTCGGCCACACAGTGCGGATCGCGTCCGGCAGTCCGGTCAGCCCGTCGCAGCACACGATCAGTACGTCTTCCACGCCGCGGTTCTTCACCTCGGTCAGTACCGCTAGCCAGTGGGCCTTGCTCTCCCCCTCGGTGGGGCCGATCCACACACCCAGCACGTGCTTGAACCCGTCGACGTCGACACCGGTGACGATGTAGGCCGGCCGGTTGATCACCACCCCGTTGGTGCGGATCTTGACCACCAGCGCGTCGATGTAGGCGATCACATACACCTGGTCCAGCGGACGGTTCTGCCACGTCTTGATCTCGTCATGCACCACATCGGTCACATTCGAAATCAGCTCGTGGCTCGCCTCGGCGCCATACACCTCGAGCAAATGATCCTTGATATCGCGGGTGGTCATCCCTTTCGCATACAGCGACAAGATCATGTCATCGATCTGGCCGAGCCGACGCTGATGCTTCTTCACGATCCGCGGTTCAAACCCGCCCGTGCGGTCCCGCGGAACCTCGATCTGGACCTTACCGGTGTTGGTGGTGACCGTCTTCGCCGAATACCCGTTGCGGGAATTGCCCGTTCCGCGTCCCGCAGCGTCGTGTTTCGCGTACCCGAGATGCTCATGCATCTCCGCGCCCAACGCCCGCTCGATCACCGCCTTACTCATCTGATTCAGAATGCCGTCCGGGCCATCCAACGGCGTCCCCGACGCTTTCGCGTCAGCCAGAATCCGATCAATACCCTCCGGCGAGACCAGCTCCGCCAACCGCCGCGAAGCCTCCTCCGCCGCCGAGCCCTCGACCGCATCCTGCGCCTTGTCCGTCGTCACGTAGCGTTCCCTTCCACCGGCCCGGACCCTCCGGCCCACCGATGATCATGGCCCGCCCACTTCCACAAAAGATCTTGCACCCCCGGTGAGAAGGCGTCGCCACGTGCAGCGGGGATCGGCGGCCATCTCGCGGGCGATCTCAGCCGGAATCGGCCCATAGCCCTCCAGATCACCCGGCAGATCCCGTACCCCGAGCAGCGTCGTCACGGGAACGGTCACCTGGATCTGCACCCGCCGGTAGCTCTCCCGCGTACCGAGCAGCAGTTCGGTGAGCACATCAGCACGGATCGCATCCAGGCTGCGCTCCTCGCGGCGGGAGTTGTTCGACTTCGCGATCGCATCAATCCGTCCATAGATCGCCGCCGCGGTCTCAGCCGGCAGGTAGGCACACAAATCCGCCATCCCATTCTCGGTGAACCGCAACTCCACCCTGCGGTCTTCGCGGCAGCGCCGCACCCGCTCGGCCGCACCCTCCGGATCCAGCTTGTCGACCCGGTAACGAGCAGAGCGTTGGATCGCCGCCCCATCCCGACCCGCGAGCCGTGACTCCATCTCCGCGTCCAACTGAGCGGCGTGCTCGTCCGAAAGCAGGGCGCCCGACTCCACCACCTTCGCCGCCTTGTAGGCGTCCACATCACCACGCTCCAACGACCCCAACAACCGCGGAAACCGGCGCGTGATCTGCGTAGCCAACTCGATCTGCCGATCAGCCTGGTGCTGCCCGACGGCTAGCGCGAGCCCGACCTCGTCCGCGGTCTCGCGCTCACACCCCCGCCGCGCCCGCAACTCCGCAACAGCCTTCAATTGCACCGCCTGAACCCGCCCAATCAGGCGCTGCGACAACTTCGCAACCTCGATCAGGCTGTCCGCCTCGAAATCCGCCCACTCCACATCACCAAGGCACAACACGTCCTCAGGGGCAGACAGGACCTCAGCGGATTCGCCCCCGGACTCACCGCCTGCTCCGGGCACGTGCGCACCCTCAATATCGGGCCCGTCATCAGGCTCACCCTCGAACTCATCCCCATGATTCGACTCTGACGCCGACATCGACCACACCCCCTAGCGCGCGACGACAAAAAGACCCGTCATCCCGCGCCCCCAGAAGAGGCCCACGACGAAACTATACCACAACATATCGAATATGTGTTCTAACGGCTCACGTGTCGGAGCCACGCAGCCGAGAAGACGCGCCTGGCTGCGCCGCCACCGCATTCTGGGTACCGACTCGCACGACTGGAGGTGCGCCGGATGACCGAGCGGTCTGTTGTGGATTCGGTTGGGAGCCAACCCGGCACGAACGGGGATGAAAGCGTTGGCACCGCAGGGGGACTGACCGACGACGCCGTGAGGACCATGACACTCGAGGCGTTCGCGGACACAATCATCCCCGGAGCGAAGCGGTGGGCGGGGGATAGGGCGATCGCTGGGATATCTGAGGGCGGCGGGGCGGTCGAAGCTGGTGCCCTCGACCTGCTGGAAACTCCGGCTACCGGGGTGACAGCGGGCCTGGAACCGCTCGCCGCCACGCTGAATGTGCATGCGATCGGCTACGCCGAGGAGCACGATCTGCCGGTCGACGACGCCGTTCCCGCGTTCGTCGCGCTGGACTACGAGCACCGCGCCGCGCTGGTGCGGCAGCTGACCACTCCAGGGCACCCGGAGAAAGACGGCTGGGTGAGCCTCGCGCTGTTCTGCAACATGGCCTACGACAGCGCGGCGCACAAACCCACCGCGCAGGCACTCGCCGAGGGTCACCCCGGCCTGACCGCTATGGACATCGGCGTCCCCGCCGCTGACGGCCGCTGGCAGTACGGTCAAGGCTCCTACGGTCGCCCGCTCGCCGACATCCACCCCGCAACCACCGCGTCAGGGAGCCCGGCATGACCAGCACTGAACACACCGATGTCCTCGTCGTCGGCAGCGGCTTCGGCGGCGCGATCGCCGCGTACCATCTCGCGGCGGGCGGGGCCAAGGTCACGGTGCTGGAGCGCGGCCCGTGGCTGGAGGCCAACGACTTCGAGCACGATTTCCTGCTTGGCTCGTCGTACACCCGGATCTTCGACTTCGTGGTCGGGGACGGCATGAGCGTGCTCGGCGGCAACTGCGTCGGCGGTGGCAGTGTCGTCTACTTCGCCGCGATGCCGCGCGCGCCGCGCTTCATCTTCGAGCGCCAGGGCAGCCTTGGCCAGCGGATGTGGCCCGCCGCCATCACCCGCGACACGCTTGATCCCTGGTACGACCGCGTCGCGGAGTCGATCGCGATTTCCAAACCGGACTGGCAGCACGCAAGCTACGCGGGCGGGCTGTGGGCGGCGGCTTGTCAGCACGCCGGACGCACCGCGAACCCGCTCCCGGCGGCGATCGACCACGGCACCTGCACCAACTGCAACTGGATGATGGCAGGCTGCCAGTTCGACGCCAAGCAGTCGCTACTGCTCAACTATTTGCCAGCCGCCGTGGCGCACGGTGCGGAGATCCGGCCGCTGCATGAGGTGCAGCACCTGACCCGGACGGTAGACGGGGGCTACCGGGTGCACTACAACCAGATCGACCAGGTCGACTATCGCCAGCACGTCGGTAGCGGCACCATCGATGCCAAACTCGTCGTCCTCGCCGCCGGTGCCGGGGCGACGCCGGTGATCCTGCAACGCTCCGAACCTGAGCTTGGCGCGATGCCGCACGCCGTCGGCCGGTACTTCTCCGGTAACGGCGAGCGCCTCAACACCGCGATCATGAACGAGGACAAGGTCCGCGACGTCCTCGGGTTAAGGCGTGGCGACGGGGACGACAACACTGCCTACGAGGCCAATCACATCGGCAAAGGCCCGACCGTCGCGAGTTGGGACCGACTGGACGGCTCGCTGCCCGAGTTCACCCGCTACTCGCTGGAACAGCTCTACTTCCCGCCTGGCCTTGGCACGATCCTGGCGCAGGTGCCGGGCACGGGCGACTGGTTCGGCCCTGACAAGAAGGAAATGTTGTCCCGCTGGCGCTCCTGGCTGACGATCTTCCAGATGATCGAGGACGACAACGAGGGTGTGTTCGGCCCGCCGCCGCCCACCGGCAACGCGATGCGCATCTCGCAGCAGATGCTCGGCAAGGGCGCGCTGAGCTACCAGCCGCGTGAATCAACGCTGCGGGCGTGGGCGATGGCAGACGCCGAGGTCGCCGACATCCTGGAGCGTGACGGGCTTGCCGAGGTCGCGGCGTGGACGAACGATCTCGTCGGCGCCTACACCGTGCACCCGCTTGCGTCCTGCCGGATCGGTGACGACTCCGCGACGTCGGCGCTGACCGACAACCATGAGCTGCGCGATCACCCTGGCATTTTCGTCACCGACGGTTCCGCCGTGCCTGGCGCGCTGACGGTGAATCCCGCCATGACCATCGCGGCACTCGCCGAACGTGCGATGCCGGGCATCGTCGGCGCGGCGCGGCAACGCGGCGTCGACGTCACCTACGGCGCGCCGCCGCCGGATGCGGGCTCACGAGGCAACAGGGTGTCAGCTATGAGGGGAGAGCGGGCATGACCATGAGTGCGATGCCGTCGCCGCTGGCGTCGGTTGGGGCGGTCGGCCTGGTCGTGTGGGCGGTGGCGATGTGGGCGGCCGTAGGTGTGCTTGCCTACGCCAACCGCGGGCCGGTGCGGCCGTGGGTGTATAGCCTGTCCGTCGGGGTGATCGGTCTTGGGATCATCGGGCAACTCGGCCACGTCCAGGAGCACTTCGCGCAGGTGGCCTACTGGCTCGCGCATCCGAACGAGAAGGCGTGGATGACGCCGCTCGGCACGGGTCTCGCCAACGGTCTAGGCCAGGTCGCGCCGGACAAACCGTCGCTTGGCATGGAGATCCTGCACATGACGGGCAACTTCATCTTCCTTGCTGGGCTGGTCGGAGTCGTGCTCATCACCCGTCGCGCGCTGTCCACCAAGGCCCGAAAGTGGGGGAAGATGGGCGTGCTGATGCAGGGCATCCACGGCATGGAGCACCTCGTGTTGACGTTGTCGGTGGCGCTTGGCGCGAGCCAGGCGATCGGGCTGTCGACGTGGTTCGGCCTGCTCGATCCCGGCCCAGGCTTGTGGACGTACCGCATTTGGTGGCACTTCATCGCCAACGTCGTCGGGTCGGTCATCTTCGCGGTCGCGGTGTATCACCTGTGGCGGGAGCGGCGTGAGGTGCGGCTTGGGTACCTGTCCGCCGGGAGCCAGTGGGATGCGGCAGCGCCCACCCCTGAGCCCGAACTGACGGCAGCGCGGTAGCGCGGGACATGCTGACAACGAGACTGTTGCGCGGCGCGCGCAACCAAGTCCGGCATGTTCGACCGGTCAAGACGTCGGCGGCGAGTGGTCTCGTCGCCGACGTCTACCGCCAGGTGGAGCGGGACTTCGGAATGCTGGCGCCGCCGATCGCGTTGCACGCGCCCGTGCCTGAGGTGATGGCGGCGAGCTGGACGCTGTTGCGGGAGAGCCTGCTGGCGGACGGCTTGGCGAGTCGCGCGGCGAAGGAGGTCGTGGCGACCGCGGTGTCCGAAGCCAACCATTGCCCGTATTGCGTCGCGGTGCACGGCGCGTCGCGACGGCGGGCGGGCGAGGTCGGCGACGCGGCGGACGCATTGCGAACGTGGGCGATGCGTGGCGGTGATGAGCCGTTCTCCGCCGAGCATCGTGCGGAGTACCTCGGCGTGGCGGCCACGTTCGACTATCTCAATCGGATGGTCAATGTGTTCCTGCCGGACTCGCCGCTGCCCGGGCTTCCGGAGTCGGCTGCGGCCACGGCTGGCGGGCTGCTCGGGCGCGTCGTGGTGCGCGACATCGCGATCGTGCCGGGGGAGTCCGTCGATCTGCTGCCGGACGCCGTACTGCCGCAGGAGCTCGCGTGGGCGACACCGAACCCAACGATCGCCGCCGCGCTCGCCAGAGCGAGCAACGCCTTCGATGCCGCCGGTGCGCGGTCGGTGCCGGACACGGTTCGCGAGCTGGTCCTCGAGCGGGTGGCGGCGCCGGAAGCGGGTCCGTCTGGCCCGAGCAGGGCGTGGGTGGAAGACGACGTCGCGCGGCTGCCAGCACAGCACCGGACGGCGGGTCGTGTCGCGCTGCTCACCGCGTTGGCCTCATACCAGATCGACGACGCGTTGATCAGCGCGTTCCTGGCAGAGGACAACGACGACGCCGCGGTGATCGCGCTGACCGCGTGGGCAAGCTGGGCGGCCGCGCGACGCCGCGTGGCATGAGCCGCAACTGGTTGTCACGCGTAGCCGTGTCGTCTGCCGCAACGACCTGACGCGCCACAGCGCGCCCGCAGCCACGCAACCAGGGAGAACAGCGGCGGAGAAGACCGGACGGCCGGTGCCGCGCTGTACTTGACAGGCACCGTCGGCAGGCAACGGATGGGTTGCCGCAGCCAGAAAAGAGGTCGAACGTGGAAGAGCAGACTGTGATCGCCGATCTCACCGCTGAGGCCGCTGAGGTCGACCAGCTGGTCGCTGGGCTCGACACGGCACGATGGGCGTCGCCGACCCCAGCGCCGGGGTGGACGATCGCGCACCAGATCGGGCATCTGGCGTTCATTTTCCGCATCGCGGGGATGGCCGCCGCGGAGCCTGAGGCCTTCCGTGCGATGGCGGCCCAGGTGGGCGGCGGCTTCGATGCCGCGGTCAACGCCGCGCTGGACGACTACGTCAACGACCCGCCGGAGGCATTGCTGACCCGCTGGCGCGCGGAGCGCGACGCCGGGATCAAAGCGCTCGCCGAGGTGCCAGCTGGTCAGTTGGTGCCATGGCTGGTCAACCCGTTGCCGGCGCCGGTGCTGGCAGCGGCTGGGATGATGGAGCTGTTCGGCCACGGTCAGGACATCGCCGACGCGCTCGGCGTGCGGCGCACCCGCACCGACCGGCTCAAGCACATTGTCGCGTTCGCGGTGCGCACGTGGGACTTCGGCTACCAGGCCCGGGACCTGACCCCACCCGACGTAGAGTTCCGTTTCGAGCTGACCGCGCCATCCGGCAGGACGTGGCTGTTCGGTCCGGCCGACTCGCCCCAGCGGATCACTGGTCCCGCGGCGGACTTCTGCCTGCTTGTCACCCGCAGGCGGCACCCGGACGACCTCGCGCTGCGGGCTGTCGGGCCCGACGCCGAGCACTGGCTCACGATCGCGCAGGCGTATCGGGGACCAGCGGGCCAAGGTCGTGAGCCGGGCCAGTTCGCATGAGCCACGCCGCCATCGACGTCGCGGTGCACCACCCGGCAGCGGGCTGGCATCCTGACTCCTGGCGGGACTTTCCCGCAGCGCAGCAACCGGACTGGTCCGACCCCGGTGCCGTTGACGCGGTCCTGCGCGAGCTCGCCGGGTTGCCGCCGCTTGTGGTGCCCGGCGAGGTGCGCCGGCTGCAGTCGGCGCTGGCTGAGGTGGCGCGCGGGGAGGCGTTTCTGCTGCAGGCGGGGGATTGCGCCGAGCTGTTCTCCTCCTGCACCGAGCGCGAGGTGCGCGGAACGTTCCAGGTAATCCAGCAGTTGGCGGTGTTGCTCAGCTACGGTGCCGGGCTTCCGGTGGTAACGCTCGGCAGGACCGCGGGCCAGTTCGGCACAACCAGCACACCGGATGCGAGCAGGCTGCGCACCGCCTACTACCACGCCGCGACCACGCTGAACTTGTTACGCGCGATGGCGACCGCTGGGCCGCCGGAGCTGTCGGACATCCACGCGCTGAACCAGCGGTTCGTGCGGCTCAGTCCGGCGCGGCGGCAGTTCGAGCGGGTCATCGACGAGATCACCATGGCGTTGCGGTTCATGGCGGCGCGAAGGGTCGAGCCGGACGCGGCGTACGGCGGTGAGCAGGGCTGCTACACCTCGCACGAGGCGTTGCTTCCCGGCTACGAACGCGCGCTCGTCCAGTGCGATCCGGACACCGGGGCGTGGTACTGCGGCAGTGCCCACCTGGTGTGGGTCGACGACAGGACGCGGCAGGTCGACGGTGCGCATGTCGAGCTACTGTCCGGCATCGCCAATCCCATCGGCGTCAAGCTCGGGCCGAGCGTCACGCCGGACGAGTTGCGGCGCCTGTGTGATCGCCTCGACCCATGGCGCGTTCCCGGCAGGCTGGTGCTCATCACACGGATGGGCGCCGAGCGGGTCACCGAGCACCTGCCGCCGCTGCTGGACGGGGTGGCTGCGGCGGGTCACCTGCCGGTGTGGGCGTGCGACCCGATGCATGGCAACCCCCTGTTGTCCGAGGGCGGGTACAAGACCCGGCGGTTCGACGACATCACAGCGGAAGTATCGGGATTCCTTGAGGTGCATGAGGAATGCGGTACCCACCCTGGTGGACTGCATCTTGAGCTGACCAGCGACGAGCACGCCACCGAACGCGTCGGGGGAGCCGACCAGGTGCTCGACGCCCAGCTGGCGAGAGCCTACGAGACCGCGAGCGATCTCCGGCTCAATGCCGACCAGGCTGTCGAGCTGGCGTTCCGGGTGATCGCCGAGGTGCGACGCAGGCACCACCCCTGGACCTGGGTCGACACCCCGCTCGACATTCCCAGGCCGCGACTGCGGCCCGCCGCGTGAGGAGCACGTCGTGACCGAGCCAATCACCGACGCGGGCGTCATCGGCAGGCACTACGACGAACGCACGCCCATCGCCGACGAGCTGCGGGATGGCCAGCTGCACATGTGGTACTTCTACGACGACGCCGACGAGGCGACGTTGCCCGCCGCGGTGCACCGCATGACGCGCAAGGTGACAGACACGCTCGGACTGCGGCCCGGCGAGCACGTGCTGGACGCGGGTTGCGGGCCGGGGAACACCGCTGTCTACCTCGCCGCCGAGTTGGGTGCGCGAGTCACCGGCGTCACCCTCAGCGACGTTGAGGTCGCCGCCGCCCGGCGCAGGGCGGCGGAACGGGGGCTCACCGAGCGGGTCAGGATCGACTACGGCGACTACACCGCACTGTCCTTTCCGGATGGAACGTTCGATGCCGTGCTGGCGCTGGAGTCGCTGCAGAACGCCACCGACGTCGCCGCCGTGCTCGCGGAGCTGTGCCGCGTGCTCCGACCAGGTGGCAGGTTGACGCTGTCCGACTTCAGCCTGGAGTCCGACGCGGACCCGGACCGGATCACGACCTTTATGGACACGTTGAAGCTGCCGACGCTGCCAACGCTGTCCGGCTGGCTCGATCATGTGCGCGACGCCGGATTCGTGGTCGAGGAGTACACCCAGTGCGGTCCGCGCTCGTTCGGGATGAAGGGCAAGTACCTGCGCGCGGCGATGGCGCAGCGCGAACGGCTCGCCGCGAAGTTCGGCGACGACGCCGTCGCTGAGTTCTCCAGCAGGCACCGGGGGTTCTTCGCGCCGCGCAAGGACCAGATCGGCTACGTCATCGTCGCCGCGCGCAAGCCGGCCTGACTCGGGAGCGGGGCGCAGGCCGAGGCCTACCTTTCGTCACCGTGAGCATCGAGCTCGTCGAAGGAGGCGAACTGGAACCTGACCTCACCGTCGACAACGGTCGTACGAATGACACCGGCCTTGTCGGTGCCGGACAACTCGTGCAGCAGCTTCGCGAGCGATTGGCTCGCGCCGCGTGGTTCCCAGTCGGTTTGCAGAATCGTCCGATGCAGGTCGGCCAGGTCCCACCCCTCGGTGGTGCCGCTGCCCGCCGGGACGGCGAGGGCGAGGTCGAGCAACCAGCGCGACGGTTTGCCGACGATGGATGGGGTGCGATGCGCGGTGATCCCGATGACCTGGTCGGCACGAACCAAGCCGTCGCTGAAGGTGCGGATCCAGATATGTCGCACTACGCCGTCACCCCTTGGGAAATCACATCATCCATCGTGCAGGTTCGTGCCGCATATCTTAGGCGCTGCTCACTATTCGTGCCCGCTGTTCCGCGGTGCTCGCTGCGCATGGCTTGAGAAGACCAGCCTGATCACCCGTTGCGACGATCGGTTCCGAGCTTCTCGCGGAAAGGACGTCCATGACTGATTCCAGCGCGCACGAGACCGTAGCGGAACTAGTGAAATCCTTCGCCGACGCGCAAGGCGACGCCGAGGGGGCGCTCCGCGATTCCTTCCTGCGGTTGGCGGACGCCGTGTGGCGCGACGGCGCTCTCACCTCGCTGTCCGAGCCCGCGGCCAGGGTGCTGATCGAGCAGCTGGACCTGGTCGACGACGAACGCAAGGGCTACCTCGCCGTGCTGCTCGGGCTGCTCGCGGAAGCTGAGTACCCCACGCCGGGACCGGTGACGGCGGAGGTCAGCAGGGGTATCGACACCTACCTGCGGCTGCTCGGCCGGTCCGGCGACGGGCAGCCGCTGACGTTCGCGCTGCTGTATCTGCTTGGACAGCTGCCTGCCGAGCGGGATCGCATCCTCGCGGCCGCCGATGCCCTGCCACTGTCCGCATCGGACCGTTCCCGGCTGGTCCGCGCGTCGCAGCCGCTCGATCCGGACGACCCCGACGTCGGGCGGGTGTGGCCAGCGCCGACGGCGTGGGACCTCGACGCGGACGAGCGGGCGTTCGACGAACGCCACATCAGGAGCCTCACCCCGGACCAGCTCCGGCTGAACTGGGAGAACGACACCCGAACCGTGCGGGCCTACTCCGGCGCGAAGGCGTATTGGGCGGTGCGCAACCGCGCACCAGGCCCTGAATCCGCCGACAAGCTGGCTTCCGCACCGGCCTTCGACGGCGCGGAGACCGGCGCTGACCTGTTCACCCGCCATGCCGCCACGTTCCGCTGCCCGTCCTGCGACGCGGGCCCGCTGTCGTTCAACGGCTCGTCCGCTCGTTGTCAGCGGTGCGCGCGGGCGTACCCGATCGCGGGCGGCATCGTCGACCTCTCGGCGGATGCTGTGACCCGCCCCGGCGATGACGACACCGCCGACTTGCTGGCGCAGCTCGCCGCGATGCCGCGGCTCGGGCTGCACTACGAGGCGATGCTGCGGCCCGCCTACCTGCGGCTCGCCGGGTCCAACTGGGGCAACGACGTCACCATCGCCGATGAGGACGCCTTCCTGCGGCGCAACCTGCGAGACACGGAAGGCCCTGTGCTCGACCTCGCGGCGGGTGCTGGCAGATGGACCAGGATCGTCGCGGACGCGGTGGGCGCTGACCGAGTGCTCGCCGTGGACATGGCGCTGCCAATGCTCACCGTGCTGCGTGGCTCGGTCCCCGAGGTCCCCGCCGTGCTGGGCAGCGCGCTGAGCCTGCCGTTCGACGACGCCTCGTTCGGCGTCGTGAACTGCTGGAACGCGTTGCAGGCGTTCCCGGATGACGCACCAGCCGCGATCGCCGAGATCGGTCGCTGCCTACGGCCGGGCGGCAGGCTGACGATGATGACTTTCCGCTGGGACGACGACCCGATCGGCCGCCACTTCCAGGCCACCCAGTACTTCCCGAGCAGGCCACAGGGACACCTGCTGTTCGAGCGTGCCGACATCAGCCGGTGGTTGTCCGATGCCGGGCTGACGGTGCGCGAGCAGTGGTGTCCGGGGACGTTCGTGTTCCTCACCGCGGAACGGACCGCGTGACCGATGCCGAAAGGGGAACAACGATGACCACGGTCGATCACGGCGGTTTCCGAGTCTCGGTGCCGGGAGACGATGCCTTCGACGCGGCGACCCAGGTGTTCAACCTCGCCGCGCCAGCCACCCCAGACGCGGCGGTCACCGCGCGCACCGTCGACGACGTCAAAGCCGCCATCGCGTGCGCGCGATCGAGCCGCATGCGGGTGCGGGTGCACGCGACGGGGCACGCTGCGCCGACAGCGCATCCCATGACGGACGCGCTGCTGATCAGGACACGGCTGCGCGGCGGTGTCACCGTCGACCCTCGGCGGCGAGTCGCGCGAGTTCCGGCGGGCACGCTGTGGGCGGACGTCGTCGCGGCGGCCGCCGAGCACGGGCTTGCCGCGCCGCACGGCTCGTCCGGCACCGTCGGTGTCGTCGGCTACCTGCTGCGCGGCGGGATGAGCTTCTACGGCAGGTACACCGGCCTCGCCGTCAACAGCGTGCGCGCCGTCGAACTGGTCACCGCGGACGGCACGCTGCGCAAGGTGGATGCGACCACCGACCCTGAACTGTTCTGGGCATTGCGCGGCGGAGGTGGCGGGTTCGGCGTCGTCACCGCGATCGAGGTGGCGCTGTTCCCCGCGAGCCGGGTCTGCACCGGTGCGGCGTTTTGGCCGGTGCGCCACGCAGAGCAGCTGTTGTGGCGCTGGCGGGTGTGGACCGTCGACGCACCACGCGAAGCGACGACGTCGCTGCAGATCCTCACGCTGCCGCCACTGCCGGAGATCCCGCGCGAACTGACCGATGGGCCGGTGTTGTGCGTGGACGGTGCCGTGCTCGGCACGGCGGGCACCGACCCGACGCAGGAGGCGGAGGATCTGCTGAGCCGGCTGCGGGCGGTGGCGCCACCGCTGCTCGACACCTGGCAGGAGACCGAACCGGCCGCGGTGCTGCGAGCACACATGGACCCGGAGGAGCCAGTCCCGATCGTTGGCGATCACTTGCTGCTCGACGAGATCAGCGACGACGGCGCCGCAGCGTTCCTCGGCGCCGTCGGCGAGGGCTCTGGCTCACCGCTGATCAGCGCGAGCTTGCGACAGCTCGGTGGCGCGTTCGCCACGCCGGACCCGGCTGGCGGTGTGCTGGACCACCTGGATGGCCGGTACGCCTATTCCGGCGCGGGTGTGGCGACCGACTCCGAGACGGCGGCGGGCATCACCGAGCACTGCGAGAAGGTGCGGGTCGCGCTGCGGCCGTGGGACACCGGGCGCACGGTACCGAGCTTCGTGGAGAACCGGGACCAGCCGCAGGGCCATCTCGCCGCCGAGCAGATCCATGCGGTCGACCGCGTCAGGGCACGAGTCGACCCGACCGGGCTGTTCAGTGACGACATCGCGCCCGGTTGCTACGCGGCAGCGGCACAGAACCGGCCAGGCAGGCCGCCGCGATGTCACTGACAAGGCGCGACGGCAAACGGCCTGACCAGGTCGGATATGAGAAATGCACATCGACCTGGTGTGTGCGGCACTTCTGGAGCGACTACGGAAAGCAACACACTGTTACCGCACGAAGCGTTCGCGCGACGTACTTCGGCGGACATGTCGACACACCAGGTCGTAGCTCCGACGTACCGACAAGTCCCGCGCACATCAACCGCGTACGCGGCGTGAGAACGAGAGGATGAGAACAGTGACTACAGACGATGCGCCCGCACCGGCTGGCGCACGCGAGTGGTTCGGCCTGGTGGTGCTCGCCTTGCCGACCTTCGTCGTCGCCATCGATCTGTTCGTGCTGATGCTGGCTCTGCCACACATGGCGGCCGACCTCGGCGCGGGCAGTAACCAGCAGCTGTGGACCATGGACATGTACGGCTTCATGCTCGCCGGTTTCCTGGTCACCATGGGAACGCTCGGCGACAGGATCGGGCGGCGCAAGCTGCTGTTGATCGGTGCCGCGGCGTTCGCGGCGGCCTCACTGCTCGCCGCGTACTCGACGACACCCGAGATGTTGATCGCGGCCCGCGCGCTGCTCGGCATCGCGGGCGCCACGCTCGGGCCGTCGACATTGGCGCTGATCGGCACGTTGTTCACCGACCCGAAGCAGCAGGCGACGGCGTTCGGCATCTGGGGTGGCACGTTCACCCTCGGCGCGCTGTTCGGTCCCGTCATCGGTGGTGCGTTGCTCGCGCAGTTCTGGTGGGGCTCGATCTTCCTGCTCGGTGTGCCGATCATGGTGTTGACGCTGCTCCTCGCGCCGAAGTTCCTGCCGGAGTTCCGCAACCCAGAGCCGGGCCGCGTCGACCTTGCGAGCGTGCTGCTCTCGCTGCTGGCGCTGCTGCCGATCGTCTACGGCATGAAGGAACTGGCCCGCGACGGCTGGGAAACGCTGCCGATCGTGTCCCTCGTCATCGGCCTCGGTGCCGGGTTCGCGTTCCTGCGCAGGCAGCGTTCGCTGCGGGACCCGCTGCTCGACCTCGACCTCATCCGCAGCAGAGTGATCGGGACGTCGCTGGTCGGTCAGCTCAGCTACGCCACGGTCGGCGGCGGAATCATGCTGTTCATGATGCTGTACTTCCAGCTGGTGGGCGGCATGTCCACGCTGCAGGCAGGGCTGGCGATGGTGCCGGGTATGGCGGCTGGTGCGCTCGGCTTCACGGTCGCGCCGAAGCTCGGCGCCCGGTTCCGGCCAGCGCACGTGATCGCGGTCGGGCTGCTCGGCTCCGCCGCCGCGCTGGTGTTCATGACCCAGGTTGGCCCGACGTCCGGCTCGGCCTATCTGATCATCGGCTTCGCGGTGTTCTCGTTCTGTGGCGCACCGATGGCTGGGCTCGGGACGGCACTGGTGATGGGCACCTCGCCACCGGAGAAGATGGGCTCCGCCGGGTCGCTGGCGCAGATGGCCAACGAGTTCGGCGGCACGCTCGGTCTGGCAGTGCTCGGCACGCTGGGCACCGCCATCTACCGGTTCAGCGTTGACGGCGCGATCCCCGCTGGTATCGGCGAGTCCGCCGCCACCGCGGCACGCGACAGCCTGGCAGGCGCGAACGCCGTTGCGGGTGAGCTGCCGGGCGACACCGCGTCCGCATTGCTCACCCCGGCGCGGGAGGCGTTCGCCAGCGGCGTGCAGACCGTCGCGCTGACTGGTGCGGTGCTGCTGGTCGTCATCGCGGGTCTCGTCTCGGCCAAGCTCAAGTCGCAACCGCCGATCGGGCAGCAGGCCCCTGCCGACGACGCGCCGACCGACTCCGATGACGGCGCTGCCGGCGCCGGCGCGGCGGAAGGCGCCGACGCGGACAAGGAGTCCGCCGCGACGCCGGGCTAGCGAACTCACAGGTGTCGAAGGGGGGCTGTCGCGTGGCAATGCATGAGACACGGTCCCGTTCGTCGAAAGAAGAAAGTGAAAGGAGATAGCACAGTGGCTCAGTACGCGATCTTGCTCTACTCGCCGGCACCCGCCGACCCGATGGACATGGGTCCGGAAGACATGGAGGCGCACGAGGTCTTCCAGAAGGAGGTCAGCGAGCGCAACATCGAGATCCTCAATCCGCAGGCGCTCACCCCGAGCACCGACGCGCGCGCCGTCAAGGACGGCACCGTCACCGACGGCACGTTCGTCGAGGCGAAGGAGGTCCTCGCTGGCTTCTTCTTCGTCGAGGCGGACAGCGTTGACGAGGCGACCGAAATCGCCAAGCTGGTGCCGACCAAGAAGGGCGGCGGCGTCGAGGTGCGTCCGGTGTTCGTTCCGCCGTCGGAGTGAGGACCGCACTACACGCGGCAGGCACGCACCGGGACAGCGACATCCACGCTGCCCGGTGCGTGCCTTTTCTCGTAAGACACACCAGCACCGAGGGGGAAGCCACCGATGCGACCAGCGCCATCACACGACGGTCAGGATGAACTGGGGCTGATCTTCACCTGCTGCGACCCGCGACTGCCCGTGCCGACCCAGCTGGCGCTGACGCTGCGGCTGGTCTGCGACGTCAGTGTTTCCGACATTTCCCACGTCCTGGTCATGCCGGAGGACGAGGCCGCTGCGCTGCTCGACCGCGCGGAAGGCACCGTGCTGAGCGCGAGCACGCCGTACCGGGTGCCGAAGGGCGCCGAACTGCTCGATCGGCTCGACGCGGTACTCGGCGTCGTCCACCTGCTCTACACCATGGGGCACTCCGCACCGTCCGGCGCGGAGCTGATGGCCGCCGAACCGGCTGAGCACGCGCTCTGGCTCGCGCAGCTGCTCGCCGATCTGATGCCGGACGAACCCGAGGTGCGTGCTCTGCTCGCGCTGATCCTGATCATGGAAGCCCGCAGCGTGACTCGCACCGACGGCACCGGCAGACTGCTGACCATGGCCGAGCAGAACCGTGTGGCATGGGATCGCGCGGCGATCGAGGAGGGGCGTGCGCTCATCGCGGGCGCGTTCCGCAGGGGTGAGCCCGGCCGGTTCACACTGCAGGCCGCGATCGCCGCCGTCCACGCCACCGCGCCCAGCTACGACGAGACCGACTGGCCAACGATTCTCGACCTCTACGACAAGCTGTACCGCGTCTCACCCACACCAGTGGTCGCGCTGAATCGGACAGTTGCGGTGTCGATGGTGCACGGCCCCGCCGTCGCGCTCGACGCGGTCGCTGAGCTGGAAACGGATGACACCCTCGCCGGGTACCACTACCTGCCAGCCGTCAAGGCCGACCTGCTGCGCCAACTCGGCCGCGACGTCGAGGCGGCCACCGCCTATCGCGCCGCGCTGGCGCTCGCCGAGAACGAGGCAGAGCGAGCGTTCCTCACCGCGCGTCTCGCGGAGACCGCTCCCGCGGAATAGACTCTCCTAACTGGCGTGAGCGGACATGACGCCCACTTTGGTCGTATCCTGACCGCTTCGCGCTGTCGACTGATGGGGAGATCGTCTTCCACCCAGCGGACAATGATCTGGGGACGTCGCGATGTCCGAGCACGACGAAGCCCCGGCCACTTCGGTATCCGAAGCGGCCGGGGCTTGCCAGTGGGCTGGGCGCAGGGCCCGGAGGACCGGGTTAGGCGGTCCTGGGGGTGACCAGTCCGAGGTCACGACCCCGGGTGCGGTCCAGCCACCACTGGACGACGACCAGGTTGCCGACCCAGCCTACCCAGCGCGCGGCCTCGACGATGTGGTCGAAGTCGCCGGTGAACGGAATCCAGCCGAGCGCGAACGGCATGCCGATGACGAAGCCCCAGATCACCTGGCCCCACACGATCGCGAAGCTGTACAGCATCAGCCTGCGGTGCACGGCGTAGCGGCCCTGCCGCAGCTTGATCCAGCCCAGCACGGCGGTGGCCATCCACAGCACGGCCGACATCGCCACGCCGATCCGGCCTGCCGGATACGACACCGGCAGCATCGCCACGGCGAACAGGCCCGACGGGATCGCGCCCGCGAAGACGTACGCCCTGCCGCTCCAGCGGTGCACCGTGGGATGCCTGCGGCGGATCCACGGCCATAGCTGCAGGATCAGCGTCAGCATCGCGACCGACCCGAACAGCACGTGCCCCACGATCAGCCAATAGTGCGCGGGGAACTGCAACGGGATGCGCGACTGGCTGGGGTCCATGCTGGCGTACGGCGGGACCTGGTAGATGAGGAACGCGATGATGACGGCGGCGATGCCGAGCAGCCACCAGGCGCGGCGCCGTTTTCCGCTCCGTGCGGCTGGGTGCTGACCTCCCTCTGACGTGGAGGGCTTCACGGCAACGGGGCCGCGTTGGTCGATCTGGGTCATGACGTGCTCCTGTCTCGCGGTGGGGTCAGCGGTTGACGACCTTCTCCAGGTCGGCTGCCGAGTAGTCCCTGCCAGCCATGGCCGTGGTGAAGTACTCCACGTTCAGGCTGCTGTTGGGACTGTCGTCCGGGGAACGGAATCCGGTCTCGATGGCGTAGGCGTTGTAGGCGTCGAGCAGCCGCTGGGCCTCTTCGGTCGCCCTCGCGAAGCGGTCGGCGGGGTCGGCCCCGTCGAGCACGTCACGCATCGCGCGGGTCATCACGTCCTGGTTGCCCGCGAAGTCGCCGAACACGGCGCCCTGCGAGACCGGTGTCGCAGGCGCACCCTGGGGCGGCCGGGCGTCGCGGGGATAGGCGCTGACATGGTCGCTGGCGACCCGGTGGTACGGGTGCCGCTCGAACCAGCCCTCCCGCTCGAGCAGGTCGAACGAGGCGTGGGTGATCGGCGCGAAACTGTTGTCCTTGTGCCGCTGCGCCGCGTTCTCCGGGTTGTGCAGGAACTGCAGGAACGCCAGTGCACCGTCCTCTTCGGACTTGTCGAGGCCGTTTGCGAGCCACAGCGAGGTGCCTGCCACGGCGTTGCCGGTGTAGTCGACGTCGTTGGTGAACGGACAGATGCCGACCTCCATGGTGAAACCGGTGGCTTCCGCGGCCCTGACCATGTAGTTGACGTCGTTGGACGACGAGATCCGCATGGCGACCTGACCGTCGGCGAAGGCCTGCATGGTCGGCGCCCAGTCCGGAATGCCGCCGGTGTGCAGGTAGTGCCCGTCACGGTGCAGCTCCCGCCACCACTCGACCCAGCGCAGCATCTCCTTGGACGCGAGGTCGGTGGTCGTGGCCCTGCCCGAGCGGCCGTTGTCGTTGTTGACGAGCAGCCCGCCCTGAGTGGCGAGCGCCTGCTGGAAGAACGTGCCGTGGTTGGACCACGTGATGGCGTGCTCCGGCCCGCCGTTCATGCGCGCGACCGCCTCGCACGCGCGGGTCACGTCGTCCCAGGTCTGCGGCAGCTCGGACACGCCTGCCGCTTCAAGCAGCTCGGCGTTGGCGTAGATCAGGCTGGTGGTGCCGACCGACGGCATCGACATCAGGTCGCCGTCGTGGGTGTAGTACTCACGGAACGCGCCGACGACGTCGTCCAGCACCACCGGCTCACCGAGGATGTGCTGCCGCGATCCCACCGCGCGCTCCACCGAGGTGAACAGCGGGGAACCGTCCTGGGCCCGCATGTCGCGTGCGGTTTGGCCGAGGTAGAAGTACAGCTCGGCCAGCGCTGGCTGCTTCCCGTGCTGGGCGGCCTTGGCGACCTCGAGCGGGAACGTCCAGAAGTCCTTGCCTTCGATGACTACCTCGTAGTCAGGGTGGCGCTGGTTGAACTCGCGTCCGAACCCGTGCCACCGCTCCATCCAGCCGGGGAAAGTGAGATCGGGTACCCAGACGGTGATAACGGTCTTGCTCACTGCGCTCTCCTCGTTCCTCCACGTTGTGGCCGGGTTTGATCCATGCGACAGCGTGACGGCGGGGTCACCGCGGAGACGTCTCCTTGTTTGCCGGAGCGCGACGCAATCGATGAGACGCACCGGTTCGGCGGCGGGTGTGATGCTGCGGGCATGGCCGAGCTGTCCGCACCCCCCGAACCGGATCTCACTCCAGCCGACGTCGTGGCCCGCGCGAAGGCGATCGCGCCAACGCTGGTGGAGCGCCAGACGGAGACGGAGAAGCGCACCTACTACGCGGAGGACACCCATGAGGACTTCCGCGAGGCAGGCTTCTACCGGCTGCTCGTTCCCCGGCGCTACGGCGGCTACGAGTTCGGCGTCGACACGTTCATGCGGGTCGCGCTCGAGCTGATCCGCGGTTGCCCGTCTACCGGCTGGATGTACTGCCTCGGAGCAGCGCACGCACACGCCGTCGCCTCGTTGTTCGACGAGCGCGCGCAGGACGAGCTGTTCCGCGACGGCGACTTCATCTGCCCCGCGACGGTCGTGCCAAGCGGCACGGTGGAACGTGGCGATGGCCAGTGGGTGCTCAACGGCATCTGGAAGTACTGCTCTGGCGTGCCGTACGCGACGCACTTCATGGGACACACCCTCGTCGAAGGCGAGGGCGGCGAGCCGGAACCGATGCTGTTCATCGCGCCACGCGACCAGTGGGAGCGGCTCGATGACTGGGGCGGCTACCTGGGGCAGCGGGGCAGTGGTTCACACAGCATCGCGATGACCGACGGCACGGTTCCCGACCATTTCACGATCCGCCAGCACCTCAGCATGATCACGGTGACCGAAGGGACGCCGGGGTTGGCGCTGCACGGCAATCCGCTGTATGGCGGCGGTTTGCTCAGCTTCATGGTGCTGGAGGACGCGGTGCTCGCGGTGGGGATGGCGCTGAACGCACTGGACGCCTACGCCGACCTGATGCGTTCTCGGACGACGACCTTCCCGCCGATCGTCGACCGCACCGACGATCCGGACTTCCAGTGGTGGTACGGCAAGGCCGCTGGCAGGATCGCGACGGCGGAGGCTGCGTTCCTGCAGGCCATCCAGCAGTGGAATGACCTGTGCGCCGCGGGGCCGTCGTCGTTCACCCAGGCCGAGGAACTGCGGATCGCCGGTATCTGCCGGGAGGTTGTCCAGCTGTGCTGGAGCGCGGTCGCCGACTACCTGTTCCCGACCGCTGGCTCCAGCGCCATCCGGCAGGGCGAACGGGTGGAGCGCGTGTGGCGCGATCTGTCCATGCTGCACAGTCACGCCGGGGTCGCGGTGTTCCTGTCCGCGATCGCGCCTCGGGAGCTGGCCAAGGCCGAGTTCGGCGTCGCGGCCTGAGGCAGCGATGACACGCCTGCCGAGCTACACGTCGGGTGGTTATGGGGCGCCGCTGGCTGGGGACACCATCGGCTACCGCTTCGACACGATCGTGTCCCGGTTCGGCCACCGCGAGGCGCTGGTCGACGTCGCCGGCGGCGTCCGGCTGACGTACGCCGCGCTGTCCGCGCAGGTCGATGCCCTCGCGCTCGGCCTGCTCGACGCCGGGATCGCGACCGGTGACCGGATCGGCATCTGGGCGCCGAACTGTGCGGAATGGACAGTGACGCAGTTCGCCGCGGCGAAGATCGGCGCGATTCTTGTCAACATCAACCCGCTGTATCGCGAGCACGAGCTGGAGTACGTGCTCAACCAAGCGGGCGTGCGGCTGCTTGTCGCCGCGCGGCGCTACAAGACGTCCGACTACACGGCCATGATCGACCTGGTGTTGCCGCGCTGCCCTGCACTCGAGCACGTGGTGCTGATCGGGAGTGCTCGCTGGCACGACCTGTTCGCCGCAGGCCAGCGGTCCGAACTGGACATTCTGCGGGGCGTGCAGGCGACGCTGAGCGCCGACGACCCGATCAACATCCAGTTCACCTCTGGCACGACGGGCTTCCCCAAGGGGGCGACCCTGTCGCATCACAACATCCTGAACAACGGCTTTTTCGTCGGGGAGCTGTGCGGCTACACCGAGGCGGACCGGGTGTGTGTCCCGGTGCCGTTGTTCCATTGCTTCGGCATGGTGATGGGCACGCTCGCCGCCATGACCCACGGCGCCGCTGTCGTACTGCCCGCGCCGTCGTTCGACGCTGGTGCCACGCTGCACGCCGTCGCCGACGAGCGGTGCACGTCGCTGTACGGGGTGCCGACGATGTTCATCGACATCCTCGACAGGACGGACGTCGATGAGCTCGACGTCCGTTCGCTGCGCACGGGAATCATGTCCGGCTCGCCGTGCCCGGTCGAGGTGATGAAGCAGGTCATCGACAAGCTCGGTATGGCGGAGGTGACCATCTGCTACGGCATGACGGAAACCTCGCCGGTCGCGACGCAGACCAGGGCACAGGACGGCATGGACCGCAGGGTGTCCACGGTGGGTGCGGCGGGACCGCACGTCGAGATCAAGGTCGTCGACCCAGCTACCGGGCGGACCGTGGCGCGTGGCACGCCGGGGGAGGTGTGTATCCGGGGGTACTCGGTGATGCTCGGCTACTGGGAGATGCCGGAGAAGACCGCTCAGGCCGTGGACCCGGCACGGTGGATGCATACCGGTGACCAGGGTGTGCTCGACGACGACGGCTACTTGCGTATCACCGGGCGGATCAAGGACATGATCGTGCGAGGCGGGGAGAACATCTACCCCGCCGAGATCGAGCAGTACCTGCACACCCACCCGGACATCGCCGACGCGCAGGTGGTCGGTGTCCCCGACGAGCGTTATGGGGAGGAACTGGTCGCCTGGATCCGGCCCGCTGAGCACGCCGACGAGCTGACGCCGGATGAGGTCCGCGAATTCTGCCGGGGCCAGCTCGCCGCGTTCAAGGTGCCACGCTACGTGCGTTTCACCGGCGAGTTCCCGATGACCGCCAGCGGCAAGGTCCGCAAGGTGGAGCTGGCCGAATGGGCGCGCGAAGACCTCGTGGTGGGCTTACCAACAAGCCGGTAGGGCAGTGGCACGCGGCCGTGGCGGCGCGCCTGGCGTGGGCGCCTGATCAACATCGGGACTCCTACCCAGGGCAAGGAACGACCCGGCGGCGCCCTGCGTAGTGCGGGTGCGCCACCGGGTCGTTGTCGCGTGGCGGGGTCGACGTCTCAGCGTTCGCCGAGGTACTTGGCGAGGCCGTCGAAGAAGCTGGACCAGCCCTCTGCCGCGCGTGGCAGTTCCTCCTCCGGCAGGTATCCGCGCTGCAGGAACTCCAGCTCGGTCTTGCCGTCGCGGTCGGTGAAGGTGATCGTTACCGACTCTTCCGCCGTGCCTGCCTGCCGCTTGGCCTCGAGGTCGTCGTCGTTCTCGTCGATCAGGCTGAACACCAACCGCTCGCCAGGGACGACCTCGTGGTAGATGCCGTGAAACGGGATCTCCATGCCGTCCTCGTCGGAGATCATGGTCGCCTTCCAGGTGCCGCCCGGCCTGGCGTCCATCTCGATCGTCGACAGCGGGGCCGAGAAGCCCTCGCCGCCCCACCAGTGTGTGAACTGCTCTGGCGTGATCCACGCCGTGAACACGGTCTCCGGCGGCGCCGGGATGACGCGGCTGAGCCGGATCTCGCGAAGCTCGCTCATATGTGGTCCTTTCTCGGTGTGACAACCGTGCGTGTCGAGGGCAGCGTCGCGCAGGTTGGCGCACGGAGGCGTCCTCAGCATTGCGGCGCCGCTGGTCAGCGAAGCGCAATCGGCAAGACGCCTCCTGGGTACCTCGGCTGCGACGCTGATGGCATGGCTGAGTTTTTCGCAGGCAAAACAGTGCTCATCACCGGTGGCGGCTCGGGAATCGGCTTCGCCACCGCCCGTCGTCTCGTGGCCGAGGGCGCCAATGTCGTCATCGCGGGCAGGGACAAGGACCGGTTGCAGCGGGCAAGCGACGAGCTCGCCGCGGGCACGCGGGTGCTCGCGGTGGCAGCCGACGTCGCACGGCCCGACGAGATCGATCGGATCATCGCCGAGACCAAGCACCGCTTCGGCAGCCTCGACGGCGTGTTCGCCAACGCCGGTGTCGGGCTCAACGCGATGCCGGACGCGATCACCGAAGCTGACTTCGACCAGGTCGTCGACACCAACCTCAAGGGCACCTTCTTCACGGTGCAGAAGGCCCTCGACCTGCTCGCCGATGGCGGCTCGATCGTGCTGAACGGCTCGTGGCTGGTGCATCGTGGCATGGCGCCCGGTTCGGTCTACGCCGCAAGCAAGGCGGCCGTCCGCAGCCTCGCGCAGACGCTGGCGCCCGCGCTCGCGGGGCGCGGCATCCGCGTCAACACCGTGACGCCCGGCCACGTCGCGACCGAGATGCTCATGGACATGACCGGATCGGAAGAGGTCAGGGACCTCTTCCGCAGCCAGGTTCCTGCTGGCAGGCTCGCTGAGCCTGACGAGATCGCTGACGTCGTGCTGTTCCTGCTGTCGCCGTCGTCCGGGTACGTCACCGGCCAGGAGATCGTCGCCGACGGCGGCATGGTCGGCTCGGTTCCCGGGTGATCCGGTGATCGATCTTCGGCTGGACGACGAGCACGACGCGCTGCGCGCGACCGTCGCGGACTTCGCGCGCAGCGAGGTCTCGCCGGTGATCGGCGACTACTACGAGCGTGGCGAGTTCCCGTATCCACTGGTCGCCACCATGGGCAAGATGGGCCTGTTCGGTCTGCCGTTCCCCGAGGAACTGGGCGGCATGGGCGGCGACTATCTCGCGCTGTGTATCGCGCTGGAGGAGCTGGCGCGGGTGGACTCGTCCGTCGCGATCGCCTTGTCCGCCGGGGTGTCGCTCGGAGCGATGCCGCTGTACCGGTTCGGCACGGTCGAACAGCGCGAGCGGTGGCTGCCGTCGTTGTGCCGTGGCGAGGCGTTGGCGGCGTTCGGGTTGACCGAGCCGGATGGCGGTACGGACGCGGGAGCGACTCGCACGCGCGCTGAGCTGGACGGCGGCGACTGGGTCATCAACGGCACCAAATGCTTCATCACCAACTCGGGCACCGATATCACCAGCGTCGTGACGGTGACCGCGGTGACGGGTGGCCACGCTGGTACTAGCGGCGCGGAGATCTCCACGATTCTGGTGCCGTCTGGCACGCCGGGGTTCGACGTCGGTCCCAGCTACTCCAAGGTGGGATGGTGCGCATCGGACACCCACGAGTTGTCCTTCACCGACTGCCGGGTACCTGAATCGAACCTGCTCGGCCAGCGCGGCAGGGGAATGGCGCAGTTTCTGTCCATTCTGGATGAAAGCCGCATCGCCATCTCGGCGGTCGGTGTCGGACTCGCCCAAGGCTGCGTCGACGAGTGCGTCCGCTACGCCAGTCAACGTGAGGCTTTCGGCGCGCCGATCGGGTCCCGCCAGGCCATTCAGTTCACCATCGCGGACATGGCAACCCGCGTGCACACCGCCCGGCTGGCGTACTACGCGGCCGTGGCCAAGCTGCTGCGTGGCGAGCCATTCAAGCAGGAAGCGGCGATGGCCAAGCTGGTGTCCTCCAACGCGGCCATGGACAACGCCCGCGACGCCACGCAGATCTTCGGCGGCTACGGCTTCATGAACGAGTCGCCGGTCGGGCGCTTCTACCGCGACGCCAAGATCCTGGAGATCGGTGAAGGCACCAGCGAGGTGCAGCGGATGCTTATCGCCCGCCACCTCGGCTTGCCCGCGTAGCATCGTCTCGTCCGCTCCGGACGCGATGTGCGGCGTCCGGAGCGTCGTGCTGCGCGTTTCGAACGCCGTGTCCCACGCTCAGAACGCCGTGTCCCACGCCTAGGGCGTTGTGTCCCACGTTCCTGCTGCCGTGTTGCGTGTTGCGCACCCTCCGACGGTGTGTGGTCGGTCCAGGAGCTCGGGCCCCGTGAGCACACACCGACGACCGAAACGCTGACGACAGCGTCGGGAACGGGGAACACAGCGTCGAGAGTGGGGGATACGGCGCACGAGGCCGGCGCGCGCAGCACGGTGGGGGTGGTCGCGAGGACCACCCCCACCGTGGGCGTTGCGAATGAGCCGCCGCGTCAGGCGGACGGGACAGGCGCGCGCTCCTGCGTGTTGTCGAGGACGGCGACACTCGGCGTCCGGGTTGTCTTGCCCAGGCGCTCACGGAGCGCCATCGCGGGCTTCTCCACGACGTAGTAGCTCAGCGTGGCGGCGATGGTGCTGCCGAGCAGGGTCACCACAAGCAGCTCGCCGAACCCGGCGACCTGGAACAGGACGCCGTCGGTGCTGTAGTAGTAGATGATCGCGATGTGCCAGAGGTACAGGCCGTAGGAGATCCGTCCCAAGTAGAGCGTGACCGGGTTGCTCAGCACCGCCTTGATGAACCGGGAGCGCAGATCAGGCACGGTCAGCGGGGCGACGATCAGCAGTCCGAAGCTCAGGTAGGCGATGTGCTCGACGAGCGCCTGGTCCATCGCGGGGTAGTTCGCCTTGCCTGGGTCACCGAACGGCGACACGCACGCCAGCAAGTACACCACGACCGCACCGATCCACGGCAGGATCGGACGGTCCATCACAAGCCGGTATGGCGCGGGTACCGCGTGCGGCGCGACCTCCGCCGTCGCGGACAAGGTGGCCAGCGCCATCCCGATCGCGATGAAGCCGACCCAGCCGATCGGCCATTCGTTCTGCATCGGGTAGACACCCATCGACGGCTGGTGCGTGTAGATCGTGAACGCGATACCGACGATCAGCCCGAGCGACAGTCCGGTGAGGATGCGCCGCGCGCGCTGCCCTGGATCGCTGACCTTGCGCGCGAACCGGTGCAGAAGTGCCGCGAACACCGGCAGCGTGGCGTAGAACGCGACCTCGGTGGCGAGGCTCCAGGCCTGCTCCAGACCGGCGACGTGCGCCCCCTGCTCATATACCTGCAGTAGCAGCACAGGGCGCAAGACGTCCCAGAAGTTCTCGATGAGATCGGTGTTCAGGGTGATCAGCACGACACCAAGGCACACCCAGTAGCCAGGAAGCGTGCGCAGCGCCCTGCGCCAGAAGTACGGCCGCAGCCGGGGACTCCGGGTGTCGGCGATGGTGGACAGCACGAACGGTCGATAGAGCAGCATGCCCGAGAGCACGAAGAAGATCGGCAGGCTGACGTGCAACTGCTGCAGCAGGTTTGCGGCGAAGCCATTGCCCTGCTGTTCGAAGCCGGGTACCTCGTCCCAGCCGACTTGGCTTGAGCTGAACGCCACGTGCGTGACCAGAACGCCGAGCGCGGCGAAGCCTCGCATTCCCTCGAGTTCGGGAAAGAACCGGCGTCGCGTCGTCACTGGCCCCGGTGACGCACCGCCCGAGGCGCCCGTATCGACGGCAACCATGCGCTTCTCCTTGTCCGTTACTGTGTCGGTTGCTACCAACTCGGCCGAATGCGAACCCCGAACTGGGATTCGGTTTCGGTCGTTTTGGTAAGTGACATGGGGTCTTAGCGTGCGCCGTTACCAGGGGAAACTCATCTCGCTGCTTGCTGGATCGCTGCGGCGATCTCGCTGGCGACGCCGCGCTGGTTGCGATCGTCAAGCAGGTAGAAGTGTCCGCCGGGAAACCGCCGACGCCGTGTTCGTGATCCGCCTGGTGCGAGACTCGTGCCTATCGCCAGTTCGTCGTCGTCACTCGTGAGCAGCGTGACGGGCATCGGCAGTGTGTGATCCACAGTGGACGTCGAAAGCCGCGAGCCAAGCGTGAGATCCCCCCGCAGTAGCCGCAGCAGGTGTGTTCGCCAGAAGTCGCTGGTCAGCACCTCTTCCGGGGTGCCGCCACTGCGGGCGACGATGTCAAGCAGTTCGGCATCCTCCCAGCGGCCAGCGCGCTGCGCCTCGGTTCCGCCGGACGGGTAAGAACTGAGCACGACAGCATCGCACACCTCGGGTTTGCGCAGCGCCGTCGCGGCCGCGACGGCGGCGCCGAGACTGTGTCCGAACAAGACGGTTGGGCGTCGTGGCAACAGCGCCAACTCCGAGGCGATCTCCGTGACCACCCCACCGGGGTCGGGATCGGCCCACGGCTCGCCGAAACGATGTTCCCTGCCCGGAAGTGTCACGCCCAAGACATCGAGATCCTCGGGGAGATGGGAGAGCAGTGGCATCAGCGCGTGCGGTCCCGCGCCCGCGTGGGGGACGGCGACGACGCGCGGGCCACCGGTCTCGGGTCGCAACGGCGTGAGCCACGCAGCGCCACGGCCCGCCCCTGGCCTGCGAGCAGCCCCAGTGCTGGCTGATTCGGGCCTGCGAGCAGCCCCAGTGCTGGCTGATTCGGGCCTGCGAGCAGCCCTCATGCCGCCTCACCTACTTCGCCATACGGCGCACCGACCCACAGCGGCGGGGTGGCGCCGTAGAGGCGCCGCACACACGCCTGCGCGAGTGCGTCCAGGCTGGAGACCATCATCGCGGGCGGCAGGTCCGCCGCCGCGTACGCGAGTGGCAGCTCTGTACAGGCGCCGATGACCGGGAGCCGCGCGCGCTGCCACAGCGACCGGACCGCTTCCCGTAGCGTGTCACCCGCCTCGGCTGCCTGGTTCGCCTTGACCTGCACCGCGGCGGTGTGGATCGCGTCCCGCCGCACGCCGTCCGGCACCAGCACGCGGTAGCCGAGTGCCTTAGCGCGTCGCTGATAGAGGCCGCTCGCGACGGTCCCAGACGACGCGGCGAGCCAACCGCCCGCGGGGCTGACCCGCATCGACTCGCGCAGCGTCGCGTCGACGATGTCCACCACCGGGACCGGGAGCCGCCCCCGTAACCGGTCGAGGTACACGTGCGCGGTGTTGCACGGCACCGCGAGCAGGTCCGCACCCCACCCCGCGAGCGTGAGTAGCCCGCGTTCCAGCGCGGGCAGTGGTGCGTCGTCCCCGGTGAGGACGGCTTCGGTGCGGTCGGGGATCGTTGGCTCGGACAGCAGCAGCACGCGGGGGTGCTGCTGGTCGGTCGCCGCTGGGGCGGACACGGCGAGGGACCGCAGGAACTCCGCGGTCGCCAACGGTCCCATACCGCCGAGTACGCCCAGGTTGTGCTGCGGTGCGCGCATCTCACCGGCTCCCGCTGGCGCCGAGGCGATCCGCGACTCGTTGCGGCACGCCTGCCGCGGCGAGCCGGTCCCGCATGGCGGGCGAGCACCACCAGTCCAGCGTCAGCTCGCCATCGCTGCGGGATCCAGTGACCGCGATCCGGTAGCGGTCGCCGTGCCACGCGGGTGCGAACGCAATCTCCTGCCACGGCACGACCGCCAGCGTGTTCGACGACGGGTAGAGCGCACCTGGCTCACCGAAATGGTCATAACGGACCGACGCTCGTGCCGATGGCCGGCCGGTTGTCATCAGCTGGCCGCTGGTGTCGATGTCCAGCTGAACCGGCTCCGTGAGCGCCCCGACGGGCCGGGTGTGGTCGTTGGTGCTGGTGTGGTCCACCGTGTCGATCGCAAGGTCGCCGCCCGTCCAGTCAGCGAGCGCCGACGCGATGGCGCGCGCGACGTCCGTGGCCGAACGGTGTGCCGGATCGGGTGACTGGGTGCGCATGCGAACCCGGTCGCCGCCGTCGTCTGTCGCGGGCAGGACGTCGTGGTCCGGGGTCGCCGTGGCCGCCGGTACTGGCCCGTCGTCGGCAGCGCACTGGTCAAGAAACGACGCCGCGTCGGGCAGCGTCAGGGGCTCGCCTGCTTGGGACTGCCGCACGGCCGTCGCGAGGTCGTCGAGCAGTCGCCGCAGGGAGGGGGTGTCCGTGGCGAGCTGGTGCACCACGAGCAGCAACCTCGTCGGCAGCGCACCACGCTCGACCACAGCGAGGCCTACCAGTGGTCCTGCGGTCACGCTCAACCGTGACCGCAACCGCGCGACAGCCGTGGCTGTCAGCCGCTCCTCGTCGCTCAGTTTTCCTGACAGGTCCAGTTTGGACACCGGGAGCGTCGTGGGCATCCCGCCGTCGCACTGCGACCACTCACCGTCTTCCCGGGTGAACCGCAGCCGGAGCGCGTCGTGGTGTAGCAGTACCTGTAGCACGATCCGTTTCGCCGCGCTGGCGTCGATGTCGCCGGACAGTTCCAGCAGGAGCGCCATGCTCGCCTGGTCGACGTCGCCGGTCTCGCGCAGGATCACGCGTTGCGTCTCGGTCAGCGGTGCCGTCAGCGGCGCCGATCTCGGCGGCTCAGTTGGGCTGGTGTCGACGCCGAAGCGGCTGGCCCGCGCCGGACGCAGCTGCTCCCGGACGACCTTGCCTGCCGTGCGGGGGATCTCGTCGACGTCGACCCACGTCGCGGGCAGCAGGAACTCCGGGAGCACCTCGGCCAATCCGGCGCGCAGCCGTTCCGAATCGCCGGCGTCGCGGGGGACGACGTAGGCGGTGAGCCGGTCGCCGAGCAGGGCGTGGCTCTCAGGGTCGGGATAGCCGATCTTGGCGAGCATCCGCTTGACCCGCTCGATGTTGACGGGTTCGCGCAGCTCGGCGTCGGCCTCCGCGCGGCGGAGGTGGCCGAGTCTGACCTCCCATCGCGTCGGCGCCTCGTAGTTGTGGAATCCGCGTTCCGCGTTGTGCACGTAGACGCCGACGTCGTTGATCATGCAGTTGGAGCTGCAGAACCCGGTGTCAGCGGGTTGCGACCACAGCGACGAGCGCTCCTGGAGCAGCGCCTTGATGCCGTCCTTGGTGACGTCGCTGTAGCGGTAGAAGTCGACCACCTCCACGGCGTCGACGGCCGCCTGCTGGATGGTGGCCTCCTCGCTGTGGTAGATCCGGCGGCCCATGGCGAGTTTCGGCTCGATCTGCGCCGGGTCGAAGATGCCGTTCTGATAGAACCACGACAGCCGCTCGTCGATGATCTGTCCGCGCGACAGTCCGGTCACCAGGGACGGGATGCCGCGCTCATGGGCCAGTTCGGTGCTCAGGTCGAGCAGCGACCGGAAGCAGCCGTTGCAGACGCTCTTGTGCTGTCGCAGGCTCTCCAAGAAGACCTTGCGCTGGTCGGCACGGGTCTTGGTGACGTGCTCGATGCCCAGCTCCGACGTGATCCGCTCGACGTTGCGCAGCGCTGTCTTCGAGATGAACCCGTTGTCGAAGGTGAACGTCATGACCCGCAACCCGAGATCAACCAGCCGGTACAGCACGTAGCTGCTGTCCTTGCCGCCGCTGAACAGCAGCAGGCAATCGTACGGCGCGTCCACGGCGGCGGCGCGCTCCTTGAGCAGCCGAACCATCTCGTCCAGGTCGCCGAAGTAAGAATGGATCTCGTCCTGGTGGGTGGCGTACATGGTGCACAGGTCGCACACCCCGCCGTCGTCGAAGCCGATGCCTGGGAAGGCGTCGCTGATGCCGCAGCGGACGCAGTTCGCGCTGGCCGTCGCTCCGGCACCCGCGTAGACCACCGCGCAGTCCGCGACGCCGTCGCGCTGGCGCAGCGCGTCCTCGACCTGCCGTTCGATCAACCTCGCTTGTTCGGCGGACGGCTGGGTCAGTGTCTGCTGGCTCATGCGAGACCTTCCTCTCGTGTGCTGCCCGCTGCCGAGTCGTCAAGCAGGTCGTCGAGCGCGTCATCAGTGATGGCGGCGTCCTCGACCAGCCGCGCCAGTGCGGCGATCGTGGGTTCGGCCAGGAACCGCTGCAGCGCGACGTCGACGCGCAGCTCGCCGCTGATCCGGGAGAGCAGCTCGATGACAAGCAGCGAGCTGCCACCTGACGCGAAGAAGCCCGCTGTGACGTCGAGCTGATCGGTCTCGGTGCCGATGTTGAGCACGGCTGCCCACATCCGTGCGATCGTGCGTTCCATCGGCGTGCTGGGGGGCGGCCCGTCAGAGCGTGGTGGTTGGCGGCGCGCCGAGGGCACGGGCAGCGCCTTGCGGTTGATCTTGCCGCTGATCGTGCGCGGCAGTTCGGGCAGCGGCACGATCACGCTCGGCACCGCGGCGCTGGGCAGCCGCTCGGCCACGTGCTCGGTGAGGGTGTCCGGGTCGGATTCACCAGCCAGCTCAACGAACGCGCACAGCCCATCGGCCGCACTGGAGACCACAACGGCGGCGTCCGCTACGGCCGGATGCGCACGCAACACGCTCTCGACGCCGCCCAGCTCGATCCTGACCCCGCCGATCTTCACCTGGTGGTCGGTCCTGCCAAGGAACTCCAGCAGGCCATCGTCGCCGAGGCGGCCGAAGTCGCCGGTGCGGTACAGGACATCGGAAGTCTCGCCGGCCGGGTTCGGCACGAATGCCGCACCGGTCGCCTCGGGCTGATTGTGATACCCGAGCGAGCGGTGCGGCGTGCGCAGGTAGATCTCACCGATCGCTCCCTGCGGCACCGGGCTGCCCTGATCGTCAAGCAGCACCACGTCGGTGTCCGGCATCGGCCTGCCGATCGGCACCGACTCCCGCTCGGCGTCGGACGGCCGGATCTCGTGCCAGGTCTTGGTCATCAGCGTCTCGGACGGCCCGTACAGGTTCAGCAGCCGAATCCGCTCGCCGAACAGGTCGAACCAGCGGCTGACATCGCTCGGGGCGACCGGTTCGCCGGACAGCGCGACGCAGCGCAGCGACGCGAACCGGGCCGACGTCGCCGCGCCGAGCAGGCCGCGCCACACCGACGGCACGCAGTGCACGACATCGATGTGCTGTTCGTCGAGCCATCGGCACAGCGCGGCGGGATCGAGTATCACGTCCGCGTCCGGCGCGCACAGTGTGCCGCCGGTGGTCAACGGCAGGAAGATGTCGCGCAGCACCGCGTCGAACGATGGCGACGTCAGGTTGCTGACCCGCCAGCCTGGACCGGCGCCGAGTTGGTCCGCTTCCCACCGGATGAAGTGGTCGATCCCGGACAGCCTGCCGACGATCCCTTTCGGCCGTCCGGTCGAGCCGGAGGTGAAGAACAGCGTGGCCGGGTCGTCGGGCGCGTGAGACACGGTTGGCGCGGCGCCGCCGTCCGGGAGCAACGCGTCCATGACAACCCATGTCGCCGTCGGCGCGGCGTGGGTCAGTACGTCGTCTGCCACCGCCTTGGCCGCGGTGTCGAGGACGACGTGACCTGGCGTGGCGTCGGTGACCTGGTGCCGCAGCACCTGCGGTGGTGTGTGGGTGTCAAGCGGCATCACGACGCCGCCGATCCGCAGCACGCCCAGGATGCCCGCGACGACCTCGCCGCGGTTGTCCGCGAGTACCCCGACGATGTCGCCTTTCCGCGCACCGGACGCCGCGAGCGTCGCCGCCACGCGACCCGCCCGTTCGTCCAGTTCGGAGTAGGTGAACTGGGTGCCAGCGCAGTCGAGGGCCACCCGCTCGCCGAATCGCTCGACCGCGCGCTGGACGAGCGCGGTGATGGGTTCGAAGGTCATCTGGTGTCCTTCCTGTCGGGGTGTCGCGTTGTCGCAGCGGTCGTCCAGCGCCTCAGCCGATGTCCGTCATGCCGAAGGCGTCGTGCAGGAGAGAGAAGGTGAGCACCACGAGCAGCAGATCGTCGTCGAAGTGCGGATGAACGTCGTCCGCGCCGCGATGACGGGTGGTGAGGTGCTCGACGACGCCCGCGTCGAACACGCCTTGTCGCTTGATGCGGGCAGGGGAGAGCAGGTCTGCTGTCCACTCCGGATACCGGCGCAGCAGGCTCGGACTACCGGGCGCGCGGAAGCCGAACTTCTCCCTGCTGCTGATCTCCGGCGGCACCAGCCCGGCTGCCGCTCGTTTGAGCAGGTGTTTCTCACCGAGCCTGCCGACCTTGAGCCGCGGCGGGATGGTCCTGGCGAACTCGACGACGTCGCGATCGAGGAAGGGGTAGCGTGCCTCGATCGAGTTCGCCATCGTCATCCGGTCGCCGTGGTCGGCGAGCAGGTGGTCAGACAGCCGCAGCTTGGTGTCCAGATAGGACCGTTGGTTCAGCCGGTCGCGACCGCGCAGCATGGCGTGCTCGACGATCGGTTCCCGCAGGCAGTCGACGTCGGCGAACCGTTCCCGCACGCCGGGGGCGTACAGGTCGAGCTTGGTGTCGCGCCAGGCGTCGTAGTCCCGCTCATAGAACAGGTCCGGCTCGCCCCATAATCTGGCGCGCAGGTCCCGCTCGAGCGCACCGGCGAGGTCGTTGGCAGCGCTACCCCGGTGGCCGCCGAGCTGGTCGAAGCGGTAGCCGACGTAGCCGCCGAACAGTTCGTCGGCGCCCTCTCCTGTCAGGATCACCGGCGTCCCGGTGTCGTGGGCGAGCTGCGAGAGCAACAACGAGCAGGTGTTGTAGCTCTCCTTCACCGGGCACTCCGCGTGCCACACCATTCGCTCGATGGCGGAGGCGATGTCGTCCGTCGTGCACTCGATGGCGTGGTGCCGGGTACCGAGCGAGTCCGCCATGAGCCGCTGGTAGCCCGATTCGTCGATGCCGGACTCGCCGAAGGTCACCGAGTACGAGTGCGATCCCGGCGCGCGGTCCGCGGCGAGTGCGGCGATCAGCGAGGAGTCGAGCCCGCCGCTGAGATAGAAGCCGACCGGCACGTCGGCGACCAGTCTCCGGTCCACGGCGGTCGCGAGGAGATCCCGCAGCCGCTCGACGTAGTGCTGCTCGGTCGCCTCGGAGATGTCCCCGCTGACGTCTGTGCCCGTGCCCCGGCCGACCTCCGCTGCGGGGTAGTCCAGCTCCCAATACGTCACCTCTCGCGCGCCGGCGCCGTCCACCCGCAGGTAATGGCCCGCTCGCAGGCTGCTGACATCCCGGAACATCGTGCGGGGGCTGACCAAGCCGGGAAAGGTGAGCACCTGGTCGAGGCCGACCAGGTCGACGTCGCGGCTGATGCCGGGATGCGGCAACAGCGACTTGATCTCCGAGCCGAACACCAGGTGCTCGCCGGTGTCGGCATAGAAGAGCGGAATGATGCCCAGTTGGTCGCGGGCGAGGTAGAGCCGGTCGCGCGTCCTGTCGTAGAGCGCGAACGCGAACTGCCCGTTGAGCCGGTGCAGCAGGTCGATGCCCTCTTCCTCGTAAAGGTGAACGATCACCTCGATGTCGCAATCGGTGCGGAACCGATGCCCCCTGCGCCGCAGCTCCTCGCGGATGCGCGCGTGGTCGAAAATCTCGCCGTTGCCGACGAGGACGATTCCGCCGTCCTCGCTGTACATCGGTTGTCGCCCGCCGTCGATATCAATAATCGACAGCCTGCGGAACCCGAGCGCGACACCATTTCCGGTGAATTCACCACGCTCATCGGGGCCGCGATGGGTGAGCGCGGAAATCATTCTTTCCAGCACGTCTCCTGTGATGGCAGTGCCGCCGTTCCTGGCCATGGAACCAGTGATTCCGCACACGTGGGGTGCTCCTCGTGCAGCTCGTGAACCGGTTTGTCACATTCGCACGTCGACGCTACCCGGATATTCCGCCGCGTTTCTCGGGTTTCAGGGGTAATGCGCAAGAACCGAGAACAATGCGCGTAGCGGGCGCCGAATCGCAGTTGAGGAGACGTCGGGATGGCCCGCCGCGATGGATTATCTCGGTAATTGTCTGCGCGGCAGATCACCGTTCGAGGAGGTAATCGATGAGCGAGAAGTCTCGCGCGGTTGTGCTGGGCGGCAGCCTGGCAGGCTTGTTCGCGGCCAGGGTGCTGTCCGACGCCTACGACGAGGTGCTCATCGTCGATCGCGACGAACTCGTCGGCCAGGACGGCCCCCGGCGCGGCTGCCCGCAGGGACGTCACATCAACGGGTTGCTCGCCCGCGGCCAGCAGGTGATGGAGGAGCTATACCCCGGCATCACCGAGGAACTGTTCGCCGATGGCGTGCCCACTGGCGACCTCGCGGGCAGCGTCCGGTGGTACTTCAAGGGCAACCGGCTGCGGCAGGAGGACGCCGGCCTGGTCTGCGTCGCCGCGAGCAGGCCGATGCTGGAGAAGCACATCCGCGAGCGCACCCGCGTGTTGCCACAGGTGTCGTTCCTGGAGAAGCACGACATCCTCGGCCTGGCAACGACCGCGGACGGCAGCAGGGTGACCGGTGCGCGGGTGCAGCGGCTGACCGGCAAGAGCGCCGCGAAGACCATCGAGGCCGATCTGGTGGTTGACGCGACCGGCCGAGGTTCGCGCACCCCGCTGTGGCTGGAGCAACTGGGCTACCCGAGGGTCGAGGAGGAGCTGAAGAAGATCGGCCTCGGCTACGTCACCCAGCACTACCGGCTCAACACGGACCCGTACGACGGCGATCTGTCGATCAACCCGGCCGCGTCGGTGGAGCTACCACGTGGCGCGATCTTCACCAAGACCGACGGCGGCAGGGTGGAGTTGACCACCTACGGCCTGCTCGGTGACCACCCGCCCACCGACCAAGAAGGGCTGTACCGCTGGCTGGAGACGCTGGCCGCGCCGGAGATCGCGGAGGCGGCGCGCCAGGCGGAGCCACTGGACGAGCCGGTGGCATTCCGGTTCCCGACTACGCTGCGCAGGCGGTACGAGAACCTGACGCGGTTCCCGGACGGCCTGCTGGTCACCGGGGACGCCGTCACGTGCTTCAACCCGATCTACGCGCAAGGCATGACGGTGGCGGCGCAGTCGGCGCTGACGATTCGCGATCACCTGCACACCGGCGCTACCCCCGATCCGCTGCAGTACTTCCGTGACCTGGCGCGTGACGTCATCGACCCGCCGTGGGAGATGACCAACGCCGTCGACCTGAGCTTCCCCGGTGTTCCGGGTAAGCGGACGTTCCAGCTCAAGATGCAGCAGGCATTCCTGTCGCTGGTGCAGACCGCCGCCGCCCGCGACAGCAAGGTCACCGCCGCGTACATGCGGGCGGCGGGGCTGATCGACCGGCCAGAAGCGTTGATGCGCCCCAGCTTCGTGGCGCGTGTGCTCTGGCGAGCGCTGCTACCAGGCCGGTCCCGTCAGGACAACGGCAGTGGTGGTGCCGGCGGCGGAACTCGTGGCAGCGCAGCGACGTCGTCGCGCCAGGACGCGCCGTCCGAGCTCGCGGCCTGACGCGGAGTGCCCCGATGACGCAGGACGCACCGCCGATGGGCGGTCCCGTCACACTCACCGTCTCCGACCTCGTGCACGAAGCCGCGCGGCGCGCCCCGGAAGCCGTCGCGGTGAGCTACGCGGGGGAGACGGTGACCTACCGGGCGCTGACCCGTCGCGCGGCAGCCGTCACCGCCGTGCTGCGGCGCCACGGCGTCCGGCGCGGCGACGCGGTGGCGGTACGGGTGGCGCCGGGACCGTGGCAGGCCGTCGCGATGCTTGGCGTGCTGGACGTGGGCGCATCGTTGGTGTGCCTGCGCACCGGGGACATCGGACGGTCCGGAATGGACTCGATCGCGAGCGTCCTGCCCGCGTGTCTGCTCGTCGACGGCGAGCAGACAGCCGACGACGTCGCGAGCCGGTTCCGCGCGGAGCACGGCAGGCCGGTGCTCGACGTCACCGACATGCGGGAGCCGGACGCGGTGCCGTCGCCGTCGCCGTGCACGGTCGGCGAGCGGGCCTACGTCGCTTTCACATCGGGCTCGACCGGCAGCCCCAAGGGCATCCCCATGACGCACGCCGCGCTCGCGCAGCTGACCGGGTGGTTCGCCGCGGAGTTCGGCATCGGAGCGAGATCGCGGGTCGCGCAGTGGGCCGCGCCTGGCTACGACGCCAGCCTGGTGGAGACGTTCGCGCCGCTCATCGCGGGCGGCACGCTGTGTCCGGCGCCCGCACGGATCAGGCCCAACCCGGACAAGATCGCGGTGTGGCTGGCCGACGAGGACGTCTCGGTGTTCCAGACGGTGCCGAGCTTCGCGCGGGCGCTGGTCAAGGTGATCGACCAGGGTGGGCTCGCGCCACGGCTGACGCGTCTCGATCGGTTGCTGCTCGCGGGGGAGGCGTTGCCGGGGTCGCTGGCGAACGAGATCCGCGCGGCGTTGCCCGGTGTCCGGCTCATCAATCTGTACGGGCCGACCGAGTGCATCCTCGCCAGCTGGTGTGAGCTGGGCGAGCGGCTGTCCGACGCGGCGCCGATCGGCCGTCCGATCCCCGGCAGGACGATGCTGGTCGTTGACGCGCATGACCGGCCGTGTCCACCCGGTGTCGTCGGCGAGATCGTCATCGGCAGCCGGTACCTCACGCCCGGCTACCTCGGCGACGCGAGCGCGCCCGGCGGCGACGTGGGCGCCTCCTATACCACCGCGTCCGGTGGTGACGCGGCGTTCCGCCCGCCCGCGGCCGACGGGTGTGCGATGCCGGGACGCTGGTACCGCACCGGCGACAAGGGTCGGCTACGGCCCGACGGGTTGTTCGAGTTCGCTGGCCGTGCCGACGCGCAGGTCAAACTGCTCGGCACCCGACTTGAGCTGGGCGAGGTCGAGGCAGCGCTGATGGCGCACCCCAGCGTCGCGGACTGCGCGGTGCTGGCGCAGCGCGACGACGCCGGCTTCGTCGCGCGGCTCACGGCGTACGTGGTCGGCAAGGGAGAAGCCACGGCCGCCGAGCTGCGCGCGCATCTCAAACAGCGGTTCGGCGCCAAGCTCTTCCCGGTCAGCGTGAGCTGGCTGCCCGAACTTCCCCGCAATCTCGGCGGCAAGGTGGACCGGCGTGCCCTCGTCTCGGCGGTGCCCGGTGCCGGCAGGTGACCCATCGATTCCCAGCAACCACACGACAGGAACGGGTGAGCACGACGTGACGGCTACGAACACAGCGAACAGCGAAGCGACGGTCGAGTTCGACGGCGAGACCGTCGACATCCCCGCGGTGCGGCGGGTCGCGGAGGACGGCGCGCGCTGCCGGATCGCGCCAGCGGCGCTGGAGCGGGTCACCAAGAGCAGGTCGATGTTCGAAGACATCGTCAGCAACGACATCCCGATCTACGGGGTGACGACCGGCTACGGCGAGATGATCTACATGCTCGTCGGCACCGAACGCGAAGTTGAGCTGCAGACCAACCTCGTGCGCAGCCACAGCGCGGGCGTCGGCCCGCTGTTCGCCGAGGACGAGGCCCGCGCGATGCTGGCCGCACGGGTCAACGCGCTCGCCAAGGGCTACTCCGCCGTCCGGCCGGAGCTGGTCGAACGGCTGGCGCTCTACCTCAACGCGGGCATCACCCCCGCGATCCCGGAGATCGGTTCGCTCGGCGCGAGCGGTGACCTCGCGCCGCTGTCTCACATCGCGAGCACGGTGATCGGCGAAGGCTACGTGCTGCGCGACGGCGCCAAAGTGGCGACCGCGTCGGTGCTGCGCGAGCATGGCATCGAGCCGATGGAGCTGCGGTTCAAGGAAGGGCTCGCGCTGATCAATGGCACCTCGGCGATGACCGGCCTCGGCTCGCTCGTGGTGGACAGGGCATTCGCCCAGGTGAGGCAGGCCGAGATCGTGACAGCGCTGGTGCTGGAGACGCTGCAGGGTTCGACGAGCCCGTTCCTGTCCGATGGCCACGACACCGCGCGGCCGCACGCTGGCCAGATCGCGACCGCGGCGAACATGCGGGCGCTGATGCGGGGTTCGCAGCTGGCCATGGACCACGCCCAGCTGCGCGAGCTCGCCCAGGAGCAGCGCACCGGGTCTGGCGTGAACCGCACCGAGGTCTACCTGCAGAAGGCGTACACGCTGCGCGCCATCCCGCAGGTAGTCGGCGCGGTGCGGGACACGCTGACGCACGCCGAGCGCACCCTGCACACCGAGCTGAACTCCTCCAACGACAACCCGCTGCTGTTCGAGGGCCAGGAGATCTTCCACGGCGCGAACTTCCACGGCCAGCCGGTCGCGTTCGCCATGGACTACGTGACGATCGCGCTCACCCAACTCGGCGTGTTCTCCGAACGCAGGACCAACCGGCTGCTCAACCGGCACCTGTCCGACGGGCTGCCGGAGTTCCTCGTCAAGGGCGAGGCAGGGCTGAACAGCGGCTTCGCGGGCGCGCAGTATCCGGCGACCGCGCTGGTGGCCGAGAACCGCACCATCGGCCCGGCGAGCACGCAGAGCGTGCCGTCCAATGGCGACAACCAAGACGTCGTGAGCATGGGGCTCATCTCGGCGCGCAACGCACGCAGGGTGCTGTCGAACAACAACACGATCCTCGCCGTCGAGTACCTTGCCGCCGCGCAGGCTGTTGACCTCGCGGGTAGCTACGACCGGCTCAGCCCGGCGGCACAGGCCGCCTACCGCGCGGTGCGGTCGCTGGTCGACACGGTTGAGGTCGACCGGTTCATGAGCGACGACATCGAAGCCGTCTCGGCGGCGCTCGCCAGGGGCGACTTCCTCGCCGCGGTCACGGGCACGGATGTCGAGCTGTACTGAGGGCCCGGGGTACGCGACGGCGAGGGAGGAGCCGATGAGCCAGCACAACACACCGGCAGGGCAAGCAGGGCAGGGTGAGACCCGGCCGCTGACCGGCGCCGAGTACATCGACAGCCTGCGCGACGACCGAGAGATCTATCTCTACGGCGAGCGCGTCAAGGACGTCACCGCGCATCCCGCGTTCCACAATCCGATCAGGATGGTGGCGCGGATGTACGACGCACTGCACGACCCGGACCGGCGCGATGTGCTGACCACCGCGACCGACACCGGCAACGGCTACACTCACCGGTTCTTCACCACGCCGTACAGTGCGGACGACCTGGTCGCCGACCAACGGGCCATCGCGGAGTGGGCGCGGATGAGTTACGGCTGGATGGGACGAAGCCCGGACTACAAGGCGTCGTTCCTCGGCACGCTCGGCGCGAACGCCGATTTCTACAAGCCGTTCGACGACAATGCTCGCCGCTGGTATGCCGAGTCGCAGCAGAAAGTCCTGTACTGGAACCACGCGATCGTGCACCCGCCGGTCGACCGGGATCGCCCGCCGGACGAGGTGGAGGACGTCTTCATCCACGTCGAGAAGGAGACCGATGCCGGACTGATCGTCAGCGGCGCCAAGGTCGTCGCCACCGGGTCGGCGCTGACGCACTACAACTTCATCGCCCACTACGGGCTGCCGATCAAGAAGCGCGAGTTCGCGCTGGTGTGCACGGTGCCGATGAACGCGCCAGGCATGAAGCTGATCTGCCGACCGTCCTATTCGGCCAGTGCATCGGTGATGGGCAGTCCGTTCGACTATCCACTGTCCTCGCGGCTCGATGAGAACGACACCATCCTCGTGCTGGACAAGGTGCTCATCCCGTGGGAGAACGTCTTCATCTACGGCCACATCGGCAAGGTGCAGCTGTTCACCGGGCGGTCCGGCTTTCCAGAGCGGTTCACGTTCCACGGCTGCATCCGGCTCGCGGTGAAGCTGGAGTTCATCGCGGGTCTGCTCGCCAAGGCGCTGGAGATCACCGGCACCAAGGACTTCCGAGGGGTGCAGACCCGGCTCGGCGAGGTGCTGGCTTGGCGGAACCTGTTCTGGGCGCTGTCGGACTCGGCGGCACGTAACCCGGTCGAATGGGTCAATGGCGCCGTGCTGCCGAACCCGGACTGTGGGCTGGCATACCGGTGGTTCATGCAGGTCGGCTACCCGCGCATCAAGGAGATCGTGCTCTCCGACGTCGCCAGCGGGCTGATCTACGTCAACTCGAGCGCGCAGGACTTCGCCAACCCCGATATCCGGCCGTATCTGGACAAGTACCTGCGGGGCTCGAAGGGCGTGGACTCGGTGGAGCGGGTCAAGGTGATGAAGCTGCTCTGGGACGCCGTCGGCAGCGAGTTCGGCGGGCGGCACGAGCTGTACGAACTGAACTACGCGGGCAACCACGAGAACACCAGGGTGGAGCTGCTGTCCGCGCAGGAGGCGAGCGGGCAGTTGGACGGCTACCGGGCGTTCGTCGATCGCTGCATGGCTGAGTACGACCTCGATGGCTGGACGGTGCCCGACCTGAATTCGTTCGACGAACTACGGCAGCGGCGCTCGGACTTGCTTGGCTGAGCGCCGGAGCGCGCGGTGGGCGCGGCGGTATCGCCGCGCCCACCGCGTCGCGCTGGGGCGGGCTGGCGTCGCGGCGTAGGGCGGTCCAGTTGATCACGTCCGCGCGCGGTGTGGTGCGAGTATGTCCACTTCGCGCGGTCCTTGGAACAACACCACGCGCGGACGTCGTACGTCGCCACGTTCGGTGCTGGCGAACCGGTCCTTCACGCTCGGTGTTGATCACACCTACTCGGACTGTTGCGTGAGCTTGGACTGTTGCGCGAAATTGCCGGTTTTGCGTGGGTACTACGAACAACACCGCGAGAGGTGTGATCAACTTGGAAGGGGCATCCAGTCGTTGTCACCGTCAGTCGTCGTCACCGTGATCACCCCAGCCGTCCTCACGAGCACCGGCGTGCGGCGAGCAGGGCCGGTCAGCTCGATGAAGCGATCGACACACGTGCGCCCCGGCTTGCGTCAAGCCCAAGCCGGGGCGCAGCGTCCAATCACTCGCCGGTGAGCGCGCGGTACGGATCGTCCATCTCCAGCCAGCCGAGCCCTGGCGGGCAGCGGTCGTAGCCGAGCAGCCTGCGGACCTCCTCCGGGTAGGCGAGCACGGACTCGGTCGGCACGGCGAGGTACTGATTCTCCTCCTGCCGCAGATTGCCGAGATCGAGCGCGATGGTCAGCCCTGTCCTCGGTGCGTCGGCGGTGTTCTTGCCGCCGCCGTGGTACACGCCGCCGAGCCAGATCAGACCGGCACCGGCAGGCATCTCGGTGGAGTACGCCTCGCTGGTGCGTGGTGCGCGTTCGTCGTCCCAGTGGTGGCTGCCGGGGATGACCAGCGTGCCGCCGTTGGCCGCGGTGAACTCGCTCATCGCCAGCATCAGCTGCACCCTGCTCGTCGGACCGGGGTGACGGCGCAGGTGCAGTGCGTCGTCGCGGTGCAGTGGCTGCTTGCCCTGTCCGGGATGGATCTGGATGACCTGCGTGCCACTGATCTGGATGGTCGGCGTCATGTCGACGCGCGACCGGCCGATCCACATCGGTACCGGCCGCTGCATGATGTCTCGCGCGGTGTCGAGGAACAGCGGGTGGGTGACCACCGGCGTCAGGTGCGTCGTGCGAGCGAACACCGACGACACTCGCCGGGTGCGGGTGCCGTTGTACCAGTCGTCGCCGAACCCGCGGTCGTCCAGCGCGGGACCGAGGTCGGTCCAGAGCTTCTCGAGGGTGTCGGGCCGCACGAAGTCCTCGACGATGACGCCCCCGTCGCGTTCCAGGATCTCGACGACCTCTCCGACGTCGTGGCCGGAGCGCACCCGGTGCAGCCCGCCCATCAGTGGCCGACCCTCGACTCGACCGTGTCGGTCAGGTCCGCCAGCGTGGGGTCGTCCTCGAAGATGTCGGCGACATCGATCTCGACGTGCAGTTCCTCGTCGATCCGCGCGGCCAGTCGCACCGCGGAAATCGAGTCACCATTCAGATCGAAAAACGAGGCGTCCTGATCCGTGCCGTTCAGGTCGAGCACGTCGTTCCAGATCTTTTCAACCGTGTCCCTGACAATGGAGTCGATACGATTCGTCATAGCAATCCCATCCTGAATTCCAGTTACTGAGCGGGCAGGGAGGCGTCGCGATTCACCACGGGCGCGTCAGGGTCGGTGACGGTTTCGGCGACCGTTTCGGTGAACACGGTGATCAGTTCGGCCATCCGCTCACCGTCGAACAGGTTCGTGTTGTAGCCGAGCCTTCCCGCCAAATCGCCGGAGAAATCCATGTCGAGATGCCACATCGCGCCATCGGGAATGTCGCCGCCGACCGACTGCGAGCGGGTGCGTCCCCTGATCTCGGTGTAACGTGCGGCGCCGATGTCGCCTTCCGCGGGCATCGGGGAGCGGAACACCTGGAACGCACAGATCGCGTGATCGTCGGTCGCGGCGGGTCCCATCAGCGCCGGTGCTTCGGCGAGGATCTGTCCGAACGGGATGTCGTGGGCGTACGCCGCGAGGCAGGTCTTCCTGGTGCGCGCGATGACGTCGCGGAACGTCGTGCAGCCACCCAGATCCGTGCGCAGTGGGACGAAGTTGAAGAACGACCCGACCGTGTCATGGAACTGTGCCTGGCCCCTTCCCGAGGAGAACGTCATCACCACGATGTCGGTCGCACCGGTCAGCCGGTGCAGCGTGACGTTGTACGCGGCGAGGAAGACCATGAACGGCGAACTGCGCGTCTCACGGGCCACCGAGGTAACCGCGTCGGCGACCTGGGCCGGGATGGTGAACCGCTGCCACGCGGTCGACTTCGGCAGCCCCTCAGAGCGGGCGTGATGGGTGGGCAACGCCAGGATCTCCGCGTCCCGCAACTGCTCGCGCCAGTACGCGGCCGATGCCGCCTGGTCATCGGCTGGCCGCTCGCGTTCCCAGGTGGTGTAGTCGCTGAACTGCGGCGCGACGCCGATCGCAGCGGACGGCTCGCCGTCGCGTGCGCTGTAGCATGCGGCGAGATCGCGCATGATCAGCGGCATCGACCATTCGTCGGCCGCGGTGTGGTGCACGACGAGCACCAGTACCGCGTCGGTGTCGTCGAACCGGCCGAGTACGGCGCGCAACAGTGGCACCTCGTCTGCGGGGTAGGTGCCCGCCTCGACGTCGATGATCAGCTCCTCGGCGCGGGCGTCCCGGTCGCCGTGGGGGCCGAGGTCGCGGATGTCGAGTGATACCGGGCGCGGCGGGTGGATGGCCTGGTGGCCGGACTCGCCCTCCCTGACGACGACGGTGCGCAACGCCTCGTGCCGCACGACGATGTCGTTCAGTGCGGCCCGCAGCGTCCCGGTGTCGATGGCGCCGGTGATGCGGCTGGCGTAGCCGATGTTGTACTGCGGGCCGAACGGGCCCTCGCCGTCGCCCTTGTCGAACATGCACAGGAACTCCTGATTGAGCGAAAGCGGAATCCGGCGCACCTGCGTATCCGGTTCCGTCGCATTCTCGGCGATGCTCATAACCGTGCGAATCCTCCTTCGGCGGGTGACGTTCTGGCGAGAAACCCACGAAACCCAACGGTAGCGATGCGGCGCCGAGGATGGTTCTCCTGCGTTGTCGGCTGTTTCGCGGAAAACGCAATCAGCGAGACGCGGGTCGTATTCAGGCAGTGGGAGCCTCGGTCGGCAAGTGCGCGACCTAGGAGGCTGCATTGTCCGCTCCCGAAATACCGACACGCGAGGAATTGGTGCGCCGTGCGTCCGATGCGGCGGACGTGCTGCACGAGCACGCGGCGTGGGCCGAGCAGAATCGGCGCATCCACCCGGATGCGATCGACGCGCTCGCCGACGCGGGCGTGTTCCGGCTACGTACCCCGCGGCGCTACGGCGGCTACGAGGCCGACACGGCGACACTGGTCGACGTCGCGACCGAGCTTGGCAGAGGCGACGGCGCGGCCGCGTGGACCGCCTCGGTGTACTGGATTCCGACCTGGATGACGTGCCTGTTCCCCGATGAGGTGCAGGACGAGGTGTTCTCGACCCCCGACGTGCGGATCTGTGGCACGCTGAGCCCATCGGCGATGGCCGCGCCCGCCGACGGCGGTGTCGTCGTCAACGGCAAGTGGGGCTTCATCTCAGGGGCGCACCACAGCCACTGGCAGGAAATCATCGCGATCCTTGCCGACGGCGAGTCTGAGCCGTACCCGATCATGGCGCTTGTCCCGATGTCGGATCTGCTGGTCGTCGACGACTGGCACACGGCTGGCCTGCGCGGCACCGGCAGCGTCAGCACCGTCGCCAAGGACTTGTTCATCCCCGCCGAGCGCGTCCTGCCGCTGCCGTCCGTGGTGCAGGGACAGATCGCTTCGACGATCAACAAGAACTCGGCGATCTATCGTGCCCCGCTGCTGCCGGTGGCGTCGGCGTCCTCGGTCGGTACCGTGGTCGGTCTCGGTAAGGCCGCCACCGACGCGTTCTTCAAGCGGCTGCCGAACCGCAAGATCACCTACACCGGCTACGAGAGCCAGCGCGAGGCCCCGCTGACCCATCTGCAGGTCGCCGACGCGGCCTTGAAGCTGGACCAGGCCGAGTTCCACGCCCACCGGCTCACGTCGCTGGTCGACGGCAAAGCCGAGGCGGGTGCCGAGTGGAAGCTGGAGGAACGGGCGCGGGCGCGGGCCGACATGGGTGCCGTCGTCCGGCTCACCAAGGAAGCGGTGGACATCTACAACACCGCCAGCGGGGGCTCCTCGATCTACGAGGACGTGCCGATCCAGCGGATCAACCGCGACATCCAGGCCGTCAACCTGCACGCCCTCATGCACCCGAACACCAACGCCGAGCTGTACGGCCGGGTGCTGTGCGGGCTCGAGCCCAACACGACCTACATCTGACGAGCAGCCGACGACAGGGAGGACACCATGACCACCACAGCCGACACCAGGGCCGAGACCGGCCCGTCCGACGCCGACCAGGCAGCGGTCGCCTCGCTGACCCAGCGAGTCGTCGCGGCGTGGGCCTACCACGACGCCGACGCTTTCGCCTCGGTGTTCACCGAGGACGCCACCATGATCCTGCCCGGCGTCTACCGCAAGGGCGCCGACGAGATCCGTGCCTACATGGCTGAGGCGTTCGCGGGCAAGTACCAGGGCACCCAGGTGACCGGCAAGCCGGTCGACCTGCGCTTCCTCGCACCCGACGTGGCGATCCTGCTCACCGCCGGCGGCGTCATGCACAAGGGCGAGTCCGAAGTGGCCGATGAACGCGCCATTCGGGCGTCCTGGCTCGTCGTCAAACGGGACGGACAGTGGCGGCTTGCCGCCTATCAGAACAGCCCCCGGTTCTGAGGCCAGCCACGCGAAAAGACCTTCCGGCTGTATCGCCGGAAGGTCTTTTCGTTGTGCTGGGGGACGGCGGCTCGCGAGCGGGCTGGTGCGGGGGCTGTGCCATGGGGCCGTGCCTCGGCGGCACGGCCCCCGCACACTCAGCGCAGCAGCACCGGCAGGCTCTGGTGGCCGTTCATGATGAACGTCGGTAGCGGCCGCAGTTCCTCGGGTGGCACCGCCAGCCGCAGGTCGGGGAAACGCTCGAACAACGTCGACAGCCCGATCTTGGCGACCAGCCTCGCGATACCCGCGCCGAGGCAGTAGTGCGGGCCGAGACCGAATGACAGGTGGTCCTTGTTCTCGCGGGTAATATCGAAGACGTCGGCACTGTCGCCGTGCAACTCGGGGTCGCGGCCGATCGCGCAGTAGTTCACCAGGATCGGGTCGCCCTGCGGGATCGTCACGCCGTCCAGTTCGATGTCCTCGACGGCGTAACGCAGCGGCAGCTGGGCCAGCGGTGACTGTGCCCGCAGCGTCTCCTCGATGACGTCTTCCCACGCGATCGCGCCCGCGGTGACCAGCGACCGCTGCTCGGGGTGGGTCAGCAGCGCGGTGATCGCGTTGTCGAAGAAATTGATCGTGGTCTCGGAACCGGCGCCGAGGATCGCGAAGATCGTGTCGGTCAGCTCCTCTTCGGACAGACGAGAGCCGTCCTCGTCGCGCGCGGCGATCAGGTCGCTGGTGATGTCCTCACCAGGGTTCTCCCGTTTGGCCGCGATCAGCTCGGCCATCGCGCCGCGCCAGCCGAGCAGGATCGACTGCGCCTGCTCCGGGGTGACCGTTGTGTCGACCATCATGTCGATCACCTTCGCGGTCTTGGCTCGGGCGTCCTCCGACATGCCGATCAGGTCGGCGACCAGCATGGCTGGCAGCGGATAGGCGAACCGTTCCCGCAGGTCGACGACCTCGCCTGCGGGGGTGGCGGCCAGCGACTCGATGAGCGAGTTGGTCAGCGCCTCGATGTGTGGCCGGATCGCTTCGGTGCGACGCGGGGTGAACGCCTTGCCGACCAGCCGCCGCAACCGGACGTGGTCCTTGCCGTAGGCCGTCACCATGTTGTCCATCGCGATCCAGCTGATCATCTCCCAGTCGGGCGGGATCTCGCCGTTGATGAACGCGGGCCAGTGGTTGCGGGCGCTCTTGGTCACCCTCGAGTCGGTCAGCACCGTGCGGATGGCGTCGTGGCCGGTCAGCGACCACGCGACGACACCGCCGGGCAGCTCGACCTGGACGGCGGGGCCGAGCTTGCGCAACTGCGCCGTCTCGGCGTGGATATCGGCTCCCGTCGTGTCGAGTGCGACAGGACAGTGATTCTCCATAATGACCGCTCCCAATACTTCGTCAACGCCAGAAATGAAACACTCCCGTGGCGAGAGTAGCGATGTGGCAATGCCCTTCCAATGGTGTTTCCACAATTAACGGGAAATGCGCATTCCAGGAGAGGTAGCGGATTCGCCGCGCGGATTCATCTGCCGGGCAGGTTCGGAGAAGACGCTGGTCGAGACGTCCGGCATGGTGGATTGTGACCACGGACGACACCGGAGCGCAGGAATCGCGCCACGGTTGAACGCGGGGTCGGCTGCAGTTGTGTCGCAGCGGAAAACGCGGGCAAGGACGGAAGGTTGTCACCGAGCATGAACAACCAGCGGATCGCAGTTATCGGGATCGGTCTCCGTTATCCGGATGCGCACACGCCCGGTGAACTCTGGGAGAACGTGCTGGCGGGAAGGCGGGCGTTCCGGCGGTTACCGGACGAGCGGATGAATCGATCGGACTACTACTCGCCCGATCCAGAAGCGCCGGATCGCTTCTACACCGAGAAGGCCGCGGTGCTGCGCGACTTCGAGTTCGACCGGGTGCGGTTCAGAGTCGCGGGCAGCACGTTCCGCTCGACCGACCTGACTCACTGGCTCGCGCTCGACGTCGCCTCGCAGGCACTGGCCGACGCCGGATTCGCCGACGGCGATGGACTGCCGAAGCAGTCGACGGGTGTCGTGCTCGGCAACAGCCTGACCGGGGAGTTCTCCCGTGCGAACGTGATGCGGCTGCGCTGGCCGTACGTGCGCCGCACCGTCGCCGCCGCGCTCGCCGATCGGGGCTTCAGCGACGACGAGACAGCCACGTTGCTCGCGGAGCTCGAGGTCCGCTACAAGGCGCCGTTCCCGGAGATCAACGAGGACACCCTCGCCGGTGGGCTCGCCAACACCATCGCGGGCCGGATCTGCAACTACTACGACCTCGCCGGCGGTGGCTACACCGTTGACGGCGCCTGTTCGTCCTCGCTGCTCTCGGTGATCACCGCGGCGAACGCGCTCGCCGATGGCGACCTCGACGTCGCGCTTGCCGGTGGTGTCGACCTGTCGATCGACCCGTTCGAGGTGATCGGTTTCGCCAAGACCGGGGCACTGGCCACCGGCGAAATGAAGGTGTACGACCGCGACTCCAACGGGTTCTGGCCCGGCGAAGGCTCCGGGCTGCTCGTGCTGATGCGCGAGGAGGACGCCGTCGCGAGGGGTGCGCGGATCTACGCCTCACTCACCGGCTGGGGGATGTCGTCCGACGGCAAGGGCGGCATCACCCGCCCAGAAGCCGCTGGACATCGGCTCGCGGTCGCCAGGGCCTACCGGCGGGCCGGGTACGGCGTAGAGACGGTGTCGTACTTCGAAGGCCACGGCACCGGCACTGAGGTCGGTGATGCCACCGAGATCGAGGCGCTGTCCACCGCGCGGCGCGACGCTGACCCGGCGGCGCCGGTCGCCGCGCTGGGCACCATCAAGGGCAACATCGGTCACACCAAGGCCGCGGCGGGGGTCGCTGGGCTGATCAAAGCGGCCCTCGCCGTGCACCACGGGGTCATCCCGCCCGCGACCGGCCAGGTCAACCCGCACCCGTTGCTGCTGGAGGATGGCGCGACACTGCACGTGCCGACCGATGCGCGCGGTTGGCCGGACGACCACCCCGCCCGCGCCGGGGTGTCCGCCATGGGCTTCGGCGGCATCAACACCCACATCGCGCTGGAACAGGCGCCGGGTACCACCCGACGTGGTGAACTGGACGAGCGCACGAAGCTGCTGGTCAGCGGCAGGCAGGACACCGAGCTGCTGGTGTTCGACGCCGACGACGTCGAGCAGTTGCGTACGCGTATCGCCGAGATACGCGAGGTCGTCGGCGCGTTGGCGCTGGCAGAGTTGGCCGACATCGCCCACGCGCTGACCGGTACGTTGTCCGGCAAACCGGTGCGCGCCGCTGTCGTGGCGAGCAGCCCCGACGTCGCGGTGCGGAAGCTGGGCAGGTTGATCGAGCTGATCGACAACGGCGAGCAGACGGTGTTCTCCGGGCTGGAAGGCATCTTCCTCGCCACCGCCGCCGAGCCGAGGATCGCGTACCTGTTCCCAGGGCAGGGCTCGGGGCGCGGCGCCGTCGGCGCGATCCGCAGGCGCTTCGCCGTCGCCGAGGACATCTTCCGTGCCGCGAACTTGCCCTCGGACGGCGACCAGGTGGCCACCAACGTCGCGCAGCCCCGCATCGTCACCGGCTCGCTCGCCGCGCTCCGGGTGCTCGGGCAGCTCGGCGTCGAGGCGGCCACCGCGGTTGGGCACAGCCTCGGTGAGCTGACCGCGCTGCACTGGGCGGGCGCGATGGACGAGGACGCGCTGCTGCGGCTTGCCACCATCCGAGGCACGGTCATGGCTTCTGCCAGCAGGGGCGACGGCGCGATGGCTGGCCTCGCCGCGTCCCCTGACGTCGTGGAGCAGCTCATCGGTGACTCCGACGTCGTCATCGCGGGTTACAACGGTCCACAGCAGACCGTGATCTCCGGACCAGCTGAGGCCGTCGAGCGGGTCAGCACGCAGGCGCTCAACGCTGGTATGCAGGCGACACGGATCAACGTCTCGCACGCCTTCCACTCGCCGTCGGTCGAACCGGCGGCCGTCGCGATGGCCGACGAGCTGGCGGCGTTCGACTTCGACCGGCTCAGCCGACCCGTCGTGTCCACGGTGACCGGTGAGGTGCTGCACGCGGCGGACGACTTGCGCGCGCTGCTGCAGGATCAGGTAGTGCAGCCCGTGCGGTTCCGGGAGGCCGCCGCGAAGGCGGCCGAGCGCGCGGACCTCGTCGTCGAGGTGGGGCCGGGCAAGGTGCTCGGTGGGCTGATGGCCGACATCGCGCCGGACAAGCCGGTGTTGTCGGTCGATACCGACAATGCCTCGCTTGGCGCGTTGCTCGGCGTCGTCGGTGCCGCGTTCGTTGTCGGGTCCGATGTGGACTTCGATGCGCTTTTCGACGGCAGGGTGGTGCGCGACGTGCCGCTCGATGGCGCGATGACCTTCCTGTCGAACCCGTGCGAGGAAGCCCCTGACATCGCCGCCGAGCTGAGCGCCGTGCGGCCTGACCACGGTGCCGCGACCGAGGCTGGGTCCGCCCCTGCCCAGTCCTCGGCCGCGGCACCGCCCGAGCTGGACCCCGCGGCGGCGGACGCCACGCTCGAACTGCTCCGCAGGCTCGCCGCGGAGCGGGTGGAGCTGCCGATCGAGACCATTAGTGCCGACACCCACCCGCTCGACGACCTGCATCTCAGCTCGATCACCGTCGGTCAGCTGGTCAATGAGGTCACCAGGGCGCTCGGCAGGCCACCGCTTGAGGCCATGCCGAACTTCGCGACGGTCTGCCTCGGCGAACTGGCCGAGATGATCGACGAGCTCGCGCAGACCGCGCGGGAGACCGACTCCGGCGGCGGCGCCGAGGTCGCTGGCGTCGCGCCGTGGGTGCGCCCGTTCGCGGTCAGCTACCGGCAGGCGCAGGAGCCACCTGCTGCCGAGGTCGTCTCGGGTACCACGCACAACGAGTGGACGGTGTTCGCGCCGGAAGGGCACGTGCTGGCCACGCCTCTCAAAGCCGCGCTCGCGGGCGCTGGCATCGGGGACGGCGTGCTGCTGTGCCTGCCGCCCGACTGCGACGCCAGCCACTCCGGGCTGTTCCTCGACGCGGGCCGGGCCGTGCTGGCCGCGCCCACCGGCACGCGGTTCGTCGTGGTGCAGCAGGGCCTTGGCGCATCCGGTCTCGCCAAGACGCTCCGGCTGGAGGACCCCTCGGCCAAGACGACCATCGTCGACCTCGCCGACGTCACGCCCTCCGACACCGCCGCTGTGGAGCAGGCGGTCGCTCGGGTGGTCGCTGAGGCCGCGTCGACCACTGACTTCGTTGAAGCGCGTTACGACGCCGATGGCAGGCGGCTGGTACCGGTGCTCACGCCGCCCGCGGCCGAACCCGCCGCAGGCGACTTGCCGCTCGGGGACGGCGACGTGCTGCTGGTTACCGGCGGCGGCAAGGGTATTACGGCCGAGTGCGCGCTCGCCATCGCCAGCGAGTCGGCCGCGACACTGGCACTACTCGGTCGCAGCGCACCGGAGGACGACGACGAGTTGGCCGCCAACCTGGCGCGGATGGACGCCGCCGGGGTGCGCTACACCTATCAGCAGGCGGACGTGACCTCGGCCGAGCAGGTCGCGGAGGTGGTCACCGCGATCGAGGCCGAGCACGGCCCGGTGACGGCGGTGCTGCATGGCGCTGGCCGGAACGATCCCGGCGCGTTGTTCAGCCTCACTGAGCAGAGCTATCAGGCCACGCTCGCGCCGAAGATCGACGGCCTGCGTGCCGTGCTGAACGCTGTCGATGCGGACCGGATCAAGCTGCTTGTCACGTTCGGCAGCATCATCGGCAGGGCCGGCCTGCGTGGTGAGGCGCACTACGCCACCGCGAACGACTGGATGACCGAGCTGACGGTGCGGTTCGCCGACGAGCATCCCGGCGCCCGTGCGTTGGCGCTCGAGTGGTCGGTGTGGTCCGGCGCGGGCATGGGGGAGCGGCTCGGTGTCGTCGAGGCGCTCAAACGCGACGGCATCACCCCGATCCCCACTTCGGAGGGCATCGACGTGATGCGCAGGCTGCTCGCCGACCCGGACGCCGCGCCGGTGCAGGTCATCTGCGGCAGGACGTCCGGCCTGCCGACGCTGCCGATCGAGCGCGGCGAGCTGCCGCTGACCCGCTTCGTCGACCGGGCGGTGGTGCACTATCCGGGCATCGAGCTGGTGACCGAGGCGGATCTATCTGAGGGCAGTGACCCGTACCTCACCGACCACTTGCTCGACGGCGATTTGTTGTTCCCCGCGGTGATGGGCATGGAGGCCATGACCCAGGTGGCATCGGCGCTCACCGGGCACGACGGGTCTCCTGTCCTGGACGACGCCGAGTTCCTGCGGCCGATCATCGTCGCGCGGGGCGGCTCGACCACGATCCGGCTCGCGGCGCTCGCCCGCGACGCGGAGACTGTTGATGTCGTGCTGCGCAGCGCGGAGACCGGTTACAGCGCCGACCACTTCCGCGCGACGTTGCGCTTTCCGCGACCGGACGTGCCCGTCGAGTTCGACGCGCACGACGCGGTGTCTCCGCCGGTCCCGGTCGATCCGGTCACCGAGCTGTACGGCGGGGTGTTGTTCCAGGGCAAGCGGTTCCAGCGGCTCGTCGCCTACCGCAAGGTCAGTGCGCGGCACGCGGTGGCCGAGATCGCAACGACCACCGACGCCCCCTGGTTCGCGCCGTTTCTGCCACAACAGCGGCAGCTGGCCGACCCCGGCACGCGTGACGCGATGATGCACGCGATCCAGTGCTGCGTGCCGGACGCGACGCTGCTGCCGCAGGGGGTAGAGCGGCTCTACCTGGCCGATCGCGACGCGCAGGACACCGAGTACGTGCTCCTCGACGCACGGGAGCGTTCGCAGGACGGCGACAGCTACGTCTACGACATCGAGGTGCGCGACCCTGACGGCGCGGTCGTTGAGCGCTGGGACGGGCTGATGCTGCGCGCGGTCCGCAAGCGCGATGGTGCTGGCCCGTGGGTGCCGTCGATGTTGGGTCCGTACCTGCAGCGCTCCGTGGAGCGGGTGCTGGCTGGCGACCTCGCGGTCGCGGTGGAGCCCGATCCGCCTGGCGTCGAGACCGGCGGCACCGAGGGCAGGCGGGCACAGACCGCCGTTGCCGCGCGGCGGGCGCTGGACCGCGATGTCACGGTTCACTACCGGCCGGACGGCAAGCCGGAGGTCGACGGTGCGGAGATCTCCGCGTCCCACGGCGCGGGTCTCACCGTTGTCGTCGCCGGACAGGGCGAGTTGACCTGTGACGTCGAGGCCGCGATCGACCGGGAGGACGAGGACTGGACGGCACTGCTCGGCGCGGAGCTCTTGGCGGTGGCCGAGCAGATCGGAGCGGAGACCGGCGAGTCCAGCGCCATCACCGGGACGCGGGTCTGGAGCGCGATGGAGTGCGTACGCAAGACCGGACTGATGACCCAGTCGCTGGCCGTCGACCGCGTCCATCCCGATGGCTGGGTGTCCCTCGCTGCGGGCGAGGTCAGGATCGCGACGTGGGTGACGACCGTCAATGACCGTGCTCATCCGGTGGTGTTCGCGGTGCTCGCGTGAGGACCGCTTGCGGGTCCGAACCATCGGACGTGAGGACCGCTTGCGGGTCCGAACCATCGGACGTGAGGACCGCTTGCGGGTCCGAACCAGCAGGCGTCATGGGCCAGTCCTAAGAGGAGGGTGGAACATTGTCCGGCTATTACGAGATCACCCACACCGTCGGGTTCGAGGAGACCAACCTCGTCGGCAACGTCTACTACGTGAACTACCTGCGCTGGCAGGGCCGCTGCCGGGAGATGTTCCTCAAGGAGAAGGCGCCGGCAGTGCTCGAGGACGTCCGCGACGAGCTGAAGCTGTTCACGTTGAAGGTCGAGTGTGAGTTCTTCTCCGAGATCACCGCGTTCGACGAACTGTCCATCAGGATGCGCCTTGAGGAGTTGACTCAGACGCAGGTGCAGTTCGCGTTCGACTACGTGCAGGTCACCGGCGGCGCGGAGAACTTGGTCGCCAGGGGACGCCAGCGCATCGCGTGTATGCGCGGGCCCAACACCAACACCGTTCCCGCCAGGGTGCCGCAGGCATTGCGCGACGCCCTTGAGCCGTACGCCGACCCGCAGGTCATGCAGGCCGGCGTGGGATCAGCCTGAGCGCGAGCAGCCACGGAGGAGAAGTGTCCGACAACGGTCAGACCGCAGCAGTACCTCTGCAAACCCTGATGCCGCCGCAGCGGCGTGCCGAGCTGACGAGGTCACCGCGCCGCTCACCGCGCGCGTTATCGCCGCAGGCCGCGCTGCGCTCGGTGATGTCGCAGTTCGCTACCGGGGTCACCGTGCTGACCGCGGGCAGCGGCAGCACCTGTCACGGCATGACGGCGAACGCGTTCACCTCGGTCTCGCTCGACCCGCCGATGGTGCTGTGCTGCGTGTCGCGCGCGGCGCGTATGCACGAGCTGATCATGTCAGCGCACTCGTTCGCGGTGTCGATCCTCGGTGCGGACCAGAAGTCCGTCGCCCGCTACTTCGCCGATTGGCAGCGGCCGAGCGGGCGTGCCCAATTCGACGCCGTGCACTGGGAGCGGGGCCAGCGCACCGGGGCCCCGCTGCTGTCCGGTGCATTGGCGTGGGTGGAGTGTGAGCTGGTCAAAGCCTACGACGGCGGCGATCATTCCATCTTCCTCGGCGACGTGTTGCAGGCGCAGCGCAACCAGGACGCCGCTGCGGCCGCGCCGGGCAGTGGCTCCGACGCGTTGTTGTTCTTCGCTGGTGACTTCCACCGGCTGCCGAAAGCGAGTTGAGGGGAGGGAATAGAAATGATCGAGCGAGAGCAGCAATCAGAGCAGGAGAACAGCGGACAACCGCATGCCGGTGTGCCGCGCGGTGAGTTGCATGTCGCCGGTTCGCACGCGGACGAGCCGCACACCGCTGAGCCGCACGAGCAGCCACCCCAGCGGGTCGTCGATGACACCGCGGGCGTGCACCGGCTCGGACGCGGGGTGCGCTGGTCGGACATCGTCGCGATGATCGAGCGCGACCGGCTGGCGTCCGAAGCCGCACGGAAGGAGGCGGCGTGAGGACTGCTCGCAGGTCCGAACCATCGGACATCACGCTCGCCGACGCGGAAACGCTGGCGCGGCACGGGGCTCTCGGAAAGGAGGCGGCGTGAGCTCGCCCGCCACACCGCCCGCGCAACCGGATACCGGTACGCCCGACCCTGCCCCGCCGAGGTTGCGGGTCGTCGGCCCCGACGGCAAACCGGAGCCGGTGCGACCGGATCGGACGATGCCGCATCTGCGGGACCGGCGCGCGCGGCTGCGCGACGAGATCACCGCCGGAGCACCTGCCGCCGTGCGACGGCAGCACGATCTTGGCAAGCGCACCGCGAGGGAACGGTTGGAGTTGCTGCTTGACCCCGACTCGTTCATCGAGATCGACATGTACCGGCGGCACCAGTCGTCGAGCGCGACGCTGAAGTCTCGCCCGTACACCGACGGTGTTGTCGCCGGGTCCGGCACCGTCGATGGCAGGCGGGTGTTCGTCTACGCGCAAGACTTCACCATCTTCGGCGGCTCGCTGGGTCAGGCGCAGGCGGCCAAGATCCACAAGGTGATGGACCACGCGCTGGCCACCGGTGCGCCGCTGATCGCGCTCAATGACAGCGGCGGTGCGCGCATCCAGGAAGGCGTGCTCTCGTTGCACGGCTACGGTGGGATCTTCCGGCGGCACGTCGAGGCGTCCGGGGTGATTCCGCAGCTCAGCGTGATCATGGGGCCGTGCGCGGGCGGCGCGGCGTACTCACCGGCGCTGGCCGACTTCACGTTCATGGTGCGCGGTACCGCGCAGATGTATCTGACCGGACCTGACGTCGTGGCCGCCGTCAGTGGCGAGCGGGTCAGCCACGATGAGCTGGGCGGCGCGGACGTGCACGGCTCCCGCTCGGGTGTCGCGACCCTGGTCTACGACGACGAGGAGAGCTGCCTCGACGACGTCCGCTACCTGCTCTCGCTGCTGCCTGCCAACAACCTCGACGTCCCCCCGCGCGCGCCAGCGCCGGACGCCGAGCAGGACGAGCGGCCCGCGTTGGCCGACATCGTGCCTGTTGAGCCGAACCAGCCCTATGACATGCGCGACGTCGTCGCCGAGATCGTCGACGACGGCGAGTTCTTCGAGTTGCACGAGGACTGGGCGCAGAACGTGATCTGTGGGCTCGGCAGGATCGGTGGCGACGTCGTCGGCATCGTCGGCAACCAGCCGCAGGTACTCGCCGGTGTGCTTGACCGCGTCGCGTCGCAGAAGGCCGCCCGGTTCGTGCGGTTCTGCGACGCCTTCAACATCCCGCTGGTGACCCTGGTCGACGTTCCCGGTTTCCTGCCGGGCACCGAGCAGGAATACGCCGGGGTCATCCGGCACGGCGCGCAACTGCTCTATGCCTACTGCGAGGCATCCGTTCCGCGCATCCAGGTGATTCTGCGCAAGGCGTATGGCGGCGCCTACATCGTGATGGACTCTCGCTCCATTGGCACCGATCTGTCGCTGGCGTGGCCGACCAACGAGATCGCCGTGATGGGCGCGGAGGGCGCGGTCAACATCCTGCACCGCAAGGACCTCGCTGCCGCCGACGATGCTGCCGAACGTCGCGCGGAGCTCGTCGCGGAGTACACCGACGAGTTCATGCACCCGCATTACGCGGCCGAGCGGGGCCTCGTCGACGACGTCATCGACCCGGCGCAGACGCGCGCGATGGTGGCGCGCGGCTTGGCGATGCTGCGCACCAAACGCAGGCGCATGCCGGAACGCAAGCACGGCAACATTCCGCTGTAGCAATCCAGGAGACCGCTGATGACCACGACCGCCTACCGCACTTGCCCGATCTGCGACGCGATCTGCGGCCTGCGCCTGACACTGGACGGCGACCGGGTCACCTCGGTCACCGGCGACGAGGCCGACCCGCTCTCACGCGGGTTCATCTGCCCCAAGGGCGCCAGCCTCGGTGCGATCGACGCCGATCCCGACCGGCTGCGGACGCCGCTGATCCGCGAGGGCGACGACTGGCGGGAGGCGAGCTGGGACGAGGCGTTCGCGGCGGTCGAAGCGGGACTGTCCGGCGTCATCGAACGACACGGCAGGCAGGCGCTCGCCGCGTACTTCGGCAACCCGACGTTTCACACCATGGCAGGGTTCCTGTACCGGCAGCCGCTGAGTGAGTCGCTTGGCACCCGCCACATCTACTCCGTCAGCACGATCGACCAGATGCCCAAGCAGGTCGCGTGCGGACTGATGCTCGGTGACCCGATGGCGATCGCGGTCCCCGACCTCGATCGCACCGATCACCTCGTCGTCATCGGCGCCAACCCGTTGGAGTCCAACGGGTCGCTGTGTTCCGCGCCGGACTTCCCTCGGCGGCTGCGAGCGCTGCGCCGCAGGGGCGGCAGGCTGGTCGTCATCGACCCACGCCGCACTCGCACCGCGAAGGCCGCGGACGAGCACCACGCCATCCTGCCGGGCACCGACGCCGCCCTGCTGCTCGCCGTGGTGCACGTTCTACTGGCAGAGGAGCTGACCACGATCGGTGTCGATGTCACCGGCTTGGACGAGCTGCGCGCGCTCGCGCGGGACTTCGCGCCGGACGCGGTCGCGGAGCACTGCGGTATCGACGCCGACGCCATCACCCGCTTGGCACGGGACTTGGCCGCCGCGCCTACCGCCGCGGTCTACGCCCGCACCGGGACATGCACCGCCGAGTTCGGCACGGTGACGCAGTGGCTCGTCGACGTCGTCAACATCCTCACCGGGAACTTCGACAGCCAAGGCGGGGTGCTGTTCACCAGGACCGCCCACGCAGAGATCTTCCGCGCGCCAGAGCCCTACCAGCAGGGACGCTGGCACAGCAGGGTCAAGGGCATGCCGGAGACGATGGGTGAGCTGCCGGTCGCCACCCTCGCCGACGAGATCGAGACGCCGGGGGAGGGACAGCCTCGCGCGCTGCTGATGATCGCGGGCAATCCGGTGCTGTCCGCCCCGAACGGCCCCCGCATCGGCCGTGCCCTACCCAACTTGGAGTTCATGGTCGCGGTCGATCCGTATCTGAACGAGACGACCCGGCACGCGAACGTCGTCATGCCGCCGCCGCGCATCACGCAGAGTCCGCACTATGACTTCCTGGAACAGATCGTCGCGGTGCGCAACTACACCCGATTCTCGCCCGCTGCCGTGCCGCTGGCGTCCGACCAGCGCTCCGAGGCCGAGATCATGGCGCGGTTGACGCTGATCGTGGCGGGGGCTGGCGCCGCCGCTGACCCGGCACAGCTGGACGAGCAGATCATCGAGCAGGTGCTGACCGCCCTGACCCAGCTACCCGGCTCCGGGGTGTCCGGCCAGGATCCGGCCGCCGTCCAGGCGGGACTGGACGGTGCCGACGGTCCGGAACGGTTCTTGGACGCGCTGTTGAAGGCAGGGCCGTACGGCCTGTCGCTGGCCGCGTTGCGCGCCGAGCCGCATGGCATCGATCTTGGCGCGCTGGAACCCCGGGTAAAAGAGCTGATTCGCACCCAGTCCGGGCGAATCGAACTGGCGCCCGCCGAACTGGCGGATGACGTCGCCCGGCTGCGGTCCGGGCTGGTGCGACGGCCCGCCGAGATGCTGCTGATCGGCAGACGTCAGCTGCGGTCCAACAACAGCTGGCTGCACAACGTCGAACCGCTCCGGGGCGGCTCCAACCGCTGCACGTTGCTGGTCCACCCCGCCGACGCTGACCGGCTCGGCCTCGCCGAGCGCGCGGTGATCCGTTCGGCCGCGGGGGAGGTCGAGGTGGCGGTCGAGCACAGCGACACCATCCGGCAAGGAGTGGTGAGCTTGCCACACGGCTGGGGTCATACCGGCGGGCGGCAGCGGGTCGCCACCACCGACGCCGGGGTCAACGCCAACGCTTTGACCGACGAATCCGTTGTGGACGTGCTGTCCGGCACCGCCGTCTTCAACGGCGTCCCGGTGACGGTGCGCCCCGCCACGTCCTGACCGTCTTGTCGTGCCGCACTGTGAATGACGCTTTCGCCGCATCCACCGCGGGGAAAGCGTCATTCACCGCACGCGAGGTCCGCCAGACCCTGGCGGCTATACCGCCGCGAAGGCCAGCGAGACGTTGTGGCCGCCGAACCCGAACGAGTCGTTGATGGCGACGTCGAGGTCCACCTTGCGTGGCTCGCCGGTGACGATGTCGTGGCTGACGCCGGGGTCGATCTCGTTGAGGTTCTGCGTTGGCGGGATCAGCCCGTGGTACAGCGACAGCACGGTCGACACCGACTCCACCGCACCGGCCGCGCCGAGTAGGTGTCCCAGCGCGCTCTTTGGCGCGGTGAGTACGGGGTGTTCGCCGATCGCCTTACGCACCGCGACGGTCTCGGTGACGTCGCCAACCGGGGTCGACGTGGCATGTGCGTTGACGTGACCCACCCGTGCCGGGTCGATGTCGCCGGTGCGCAGCGCCGCAGCCATCGCCCGCGCCTGCCCGGTTCCCTCCGGGTCGGGCGCGGTGATGTGGTACGAGTCGGCGCTGGTGCCGATCCCGGCCAGCGATGCGTAGATCCGCGCGCCGCGCGCCTTGGCGTACTCCGCCCGCTCCAGCACCACGATGCCAGCGCCTTCGCCGAGCACGAAGCCGTCCCGCTCGACGTCCCACGGGCGCGACGCCGCGACGGGGTCGTCGTTGCGGGTGCTCATGGTGCGCGACTGCGCGAAGCCCGCCATGGTGATCGCCGCGATGCACGCCTCGGCACCACCGGCGACGACGACGTCGGCCTCACCGGTCCGCAGCATGCGCCATGCCATCGCGATCGCCTCGGCACCCGACGCGCAGGCCGACACCGGGGCGTGCACCCCGGCTCGCGCCTTGAGCTCGAGCCCTACGTAGGCGGCGGGCCCGTTGGGCATCAGCATCGGCACGGTCAGCGGCGAGACCTTGCGCAGCCCGCTGGTCTCCAGCAGGTCGTCCATGTTCAGCAGGGTGGTCGCGCCGCCGATGCCGGTGCCGACGACAACGCCGAGCCGCTCGGGATCGACGTCGTCCGCGTTGCCATCGCCGAAGCCCGCGTCCTGCCACGCCTGCCGCGCGGCGATCATGGCGACCTGCTCCGAGCGGTCAAGCCGCCGTGCCTCCACCCTCGGCAGCACCTCGCTCGGTTCGACGGCGAGCCGGGCGGCGATCTTGACCGGGAGGTCGAAGCGCTCCACCCAGTCCTCATCGAGCCGGGCGACCCCGCTGCGGCCCGCGAGCAGACCGTCCCACGTGGACTCGACGTCTCCGCCGAGCGGTGTGGTCGCGCCGAGTCCGGTTACCACGACGTCGGCGTTACTCATATCGTCCTCCGAGTGCGTCGGGGCGGTGCCTGAGTTACCGCGGCCGCTCAGGAGTTGTTGGCGACGTAGGCGACGGCGTCACCGACCGTCTTGAGGTTGGCCAGCTCGTCGTCAGGGATCTTGACGCCGAACTTGTCCTCGGCCTGCACGGCGATCTCGACCATGGACAGCGAGTCGATGTCGAGGTCGTCGACGAACGACTTCTCCTTGGTCACCTCGTCCTGGGCGACCCCGGCGACCTCCTCGACGATCTCGGCGAGGCCTGCGACGATGTCCTGCTCGGTGAGCTGCTTGTCAGCCATGTGTGTCCGGTTTCCTTCCTTGGTTGCACCCCACGCGGTATGGCGGGGCGGGTGGTGATCAGGGTGCGATGAAGACCTGTCCCGCGTAGGACAGCCCGGCACCGAACCCGACGGCCAGCACCACGTCGGCCTGCGAGACCCTGCCCGCCGCGCGCATGTGGTCGAGCGCCATCGGAATGGACGCCGACGAGGTGTTGCCCGAGTACTTGATGTCGTCGGCCACGACCATGTCGTCCCGCGCGCCCTTGGCGCGCAGTCGCTTGGCGATGGCCTCGACGATCCTGAGGTTGGCCTGGTGGGGGATGAGCACGTCGATATCGGACGGCTCAAGACCCGCGGCCGCGACGGCTTCCAGTGCGACCGGCGCGATCTTGGTGGTCGCCCACCGGAATACCGCCTGGCCCTCCTGGTAGATGTAGCGGTGGTCGCGCATGTAGATGGTGTCGACGAGGTCGCCAGCGCTGCCCCACACCACGGGGCCGATCTCCGCTTCGTCCGACGGACCGACCACCGCGGCGCCAGCGCCGTCGGCGAAGATGATCGCGTTCGCCCGGTCCACCGGTTCGACGACGTCGGTGAGCTTCTCCGCGCCGATGACGAGCACCCGGCCCGCCGATCCCGCTTTGATGAGGTCGGAGGCCACGCCGAGGCCGTAGCAGAATCCCGCGCAGGCGGCGTTGAGGTCGAACGCGCCTGACGCCTTGATGCCGATCCGGTCGGCCACCTGGGCGGCCGCGTTGGGGATCGGCGACGGCATGGTGCAGGTCGGCACGATGACAGTGTCCACATCGGACGGCTCGACGCCAGCATCGGCCAGTGCCCGCTCGCCAGCGGTGACCGCCATGTCGACAAGGAACTCGTCCTTATCGGCGAAGCGGCGCTCGATGATGCCCACCCGGTCGCGAATCCACTGGTCGTTGGTGTCCATCAGCTGCGAGAGGTCGTCGTTGGTCACGACCCTCTCCGGCTGGAAACTTCCGATACCCAGAATGCGGGTGGCTGCGACGCCGGTCGACTGGCGCAGAGTCGTCACGATGCGGTGTCCTCGTCGGTTGGGGCAAGCTTGGCGAGGTCGTCCGGGGTCTTGAGCGCGACCGTTGATGTCACGGTGCCTTTGAGCTGGCGCCGCACCAGTCCGGTCAGCGTACCGGCAGGAGCGAGCTCAACGGTGGACGTCGTGCCGAGCTTAGCCAGGGTGTCCATGCTGAGATCCCAGCGTACGGGGCTGGTCACCTGGTTGACGAGACGTCGCAGGTACTCGGCGCCGCTCTCGACGACGGCGCCGTCGTAGTTCGACAGCAGTGGACGCCCGGGATCGCGCACGGTGACCTTCTCGGCGTAGGACTCCAGCGCATCGCGGGCCGGCTTCATGTACGCGGTGTGGAACGCCCCCGCGACCTGGAGCTGGCGCACTTTGGTGCCCGCCATCGGCTCCGCCACGATGCGCGCGATGGCGTCGGCGGCGCCAGAGGCGACGATCTGGCCAGCGCCGTTCTGGTTCGCGGCGGTCAGACCGTTGTCATGCAGCCAGGCAACGACCTCGTCGGGGTCGCCCAGCATCACCGCTGCCATGCTGGTCTCGGCCAGCCCGCACGCCTTGGCCATCTCCGCGCCCCGCACAGCGGCGAGCGCGACCGCGTCGTCGGCGTCGAGCACGCCCGCGATCGCGGCGGCGGCCAGTTCACCGACGGAGTGACCGGCGACAGGGGCGTCGGCGGGCAGCCCGCCGCGCTGCTCGGCCGCGTGGAACGACAGCAGCGACAGCGCCACGATCAGCGGCTGGGTCACGGCGGTGTCGGTGATCTCGTCGGCGTCACCGGTGGTGCCGAGCCGGTGCAGGTCGAGCCCGGCGCGCTCCGACCAGCGGTCGACTTTCGCGCGCGCGCCATCGACGTCGAGCCATGGCGTCAACATGCCGGGTGACTGGGAACCTTGTCCTGGAGCGAGCACAGCGGAGGTCACCTCTCCAGGGAACACGGTCAGCGGCGGTTCCTGGCATGCCGGGAAGCACGAAGTACCTCCGGCGGATTTGGAGAAACCCTACAAACGTTTCCCGGAGATGAATCGCATGTGGCGATCACTCTTGTCGGGTTCATATAGCACTACCCGCCGCCTGGCGATAGCACCCTGGCTGAGAGGTTACTCACAGCCGAGCGGGTGAGCGGTGCGGTGACCGGGCCGCCCACCGGTGATGCGCTCACCATGTGCCGCGCGATCGGGCAAGCTCGCCGACGATCAGCCCGATGCGCAGCACGAAGGCGTCGCGCGGGTCCATCGGGTTGCGTCCGGTTAGCTCTGTGGCGCGTTTCAGCCGATAGCGCACGGTGTTCGGATGTACGAACAACGATCGCGCGCAGGCCTCGAGTACGCCGCCTGCCTCGAGGTAGGCGGTCACGGTCTCCTCGATGGCCCCGCCCGCGTCGTCGAGCGGCCGGGCGACCTGGTCGATGAGCTGCCGCTCGGCGGCGGCGTCGCCGGTCAGCGCGCGTTCCGGCAGCAGGTCGAGCGAGCGCACCGGGCGCGGCGCCCCGGCCCAGCCGACGACCGCCCGCAGCCCGGACAGCGCCTCCGCGGTGCTCAGGTGCGCCTCGGCGATGCTGGCCACCGTCGGCCCAGCGACGACGGGACCATCGCCGAACGACTCCGCGAGGGCGTCCAGCACAGCCTCGTCGCGGGGCGAGCCGGTGGTCGGTCCGCCGACCACGACGATCAGCCGGGAGCCTTGCACACCGAGCATCACCGGCCGATCGATGCGAGCCGCCCGCGCGCGGACGTCCTTGACCGCGATCGGCGGGTCGTCGGGGGGCGCGTTGCCCACGATGGCGGTCGCCGCATCGGCGAGGTCCCAGCCCAGTGCCGACGCGCGGGAGAGCAGTGCCTCCTCGGCATCGCCGCGCACGATGCCGTCGACGACGAGTGCTTCCAGCCGCGCGTCCCACGCACCGCGTGACTCGGCTGCGGTGGCGTAGGCGGTCGCCGCGGTGAACGCGACCTCGCGGCCGTACCGGACGGCGGCCTCGGCGAGCGTGGCTCGTTCGGTCTCGTTCGCGGCGAGCTTGGGCAGCTCCTGCTCGAAGACGTCGAGGGCGATCCGGATCAGCAGCACGGTGTGGCGCATGTTGATCCAGCGCGACAGTTCCTGTGGCGCGTTGCGGAACGCGTCGGTCGTCGGCCGCTGCGCGGTGTCGGGGTCGCGCAGCCACTCGATGAAGCCCGCCGCCTCCACCTGCGTGATCAGCAAGATGCTGGCACGTTGGTCGGCGGGCATCCGGGAGAACCACGGCAGCCGTTCCGCCATCGCCGCCACGCTCTTGGCCGCGAGTTCGCCGGACGCGCGTTCCACCTTGCGCACGGTGCGCGCCGACAGCTCCCCGGCGTGCTTGGTCTGCCACGTCGTGTCTGCGCCCATGGGGCAACACTAATCGAATGTAATCGGCACCGTCGCGGTCTCGGTCCGGTCACGGAGTCGTGACACGCATCGGAACGCACCCGTGTCCTCGAGGTGTGCGAAACCGGGAAATCGGCCGGAGCAGGCGGTTGAATTCTTACCCATTTCGGGGATATCTCGCGTGATTGCCGATGTGCGGATCGCGGCGGTGTGATGATAATGCGGCGAGTGCGCGGCGGGACACCGACCGCGATACCGGGAATCGGCGGGAAAAATCCGGCATAACGCCACTACGTGCGCGAATTTGGTTTCGTGCCGAGAAACCCGGTGCGACGGGTACGGCGCGCCGCACCGGGTTTCTCGGCATCCCCGGTCCCCACCGGTAGATCCACTATGGACCCCATGATTCGGGATACGCCACCGGACTCACTCTTTCGTGTCGCCGTTTCGAGTTGCCCCGTTCTGTGCATTGATTAAGGTCTCGCCAGACACCGGCGTTTGTCACGACCAAGGAGGAGATTGCAGTGGATCAGCTCAAGGAGGGTTTAGGCGACGCGTGGAGCGCCATAGCCACGTTCGTGCCGAAGCTCTTCGCTTTTTTGATCATCCTGCTGATTGGATGGCTGATCGCGAAGGCGGTTGCCAAGGGATTGACGCTGGTTCTCAACCGGCTCGGTTTCCCGAAGCTCATCGAGAAGACGGGTCTTTCGGGAACGCTCAGCCAATCCAAGGTTGACGCCACCGGAATTATTGCCAAACTGGCGTACTACTTCATTCTGCTGATCGCGCTGCAACTCGCGTTCGGCACGTTCGGGCCGACCAACCCGGTGAGCGAGCTCCTCAACGACGTCATCGCGTTCCTGCCCAGGATCGTGGTCGCGATCGTTCTGGTGATCGTCGCGGCGGCGGTCGGCAACGCGGTGCGCGGCCTGGTCAGCAACGCGCTGGCCGGCAGGGGAGCGGGCAACCTGCTCGCGTCGATCGCGTACTACTTCATCCTGGCCTTCGGCATCATCGCCGCCCTGAACCAGGTCCAGATCGCCACGACGGTGACCGGTCCGGTCCTGATCGCGGTGCTCGCCACCATCGGCGGCGTGATCGTCGTTGGCTTCGGCGGTGGCCTCATCAAGGCGACCTCCGAGCGCTGGCCTGGCTGGCTGTCCAGCCTGGAAGGCCAGTTCGGCGGTGGCGGCCAGCAGGCTCGCACCCCCGCGGGTGCGGGGGCGCGGTCCGCGCAGGGTCAGGAGCCGCCAACCCCGCCGCACGGTAACCCCGTTCGGTAGAACCACGGGTTAGCCCCGGCCCCGGTGCCCGGTGACGGAATCTCGTCACCGGGCACCGTTGTGTGTGTGCGGCACTGCCCGCCGGCTCAGCCGCGTTTCGGCGGCAACGGGACGAACCCACTGGTGCGTCGCACATAGTCGGCGTAACCGGGCCTGCTTGACATCAACCGCCGCTCGGTCATCGGCTTGCCGGTCCCGCGCGCGAGCAGCGCCGTCATCACCAGCGGCGAGACGATGGTGAGTAGTCCGATCCAATGGTGGGCGGCGAACAGGAACAGGCCCCACCAGACGCAGGCGTCGCCGAAGTAGTTCGGGTGCCGGGAGAACCGCCACAGCCCGCTGTCGAGGACCATGCCCTTGTTCGCGGGATTCCCGGTGAACCGTGACAGCTGCGCGTCGGCGACCGTCTCGAACAGGAACCCGATCAGCCACACCAGCACGGCGATGACGTCGAGCAGCCCGAGAGCCGCGTCCAGGTGCGCCGCCGCCTGCAACGGCAGCGACACCAGCAGCATGATCGCGCCCTGCGCGGGGAAAACCACGAGCAGCAGGTGCCGGTGCGGGTGGCCACCCGCACGTTCGGCCATCTCGGTGTAACGCGGGTCTTCACCGCGCAGGGTGTTGCGTTCGTGGAGGTGGGCCGCCAGCCGACCGCCCCATATCGCCGTCAGCGTCAGCACCAGCCACGCCCGAGGCTCGCCTGCCGACACGACGACGCCCACCGCGGCGATGACGACGAACCCGAGGCCCCAGGCGGTGTCGATGGTGTCCTTGCGGCCCCGCACCACGGTGACCGCGAAGGTCACCGCGAGCACGAGGATGACGGCTACCGCCGACGCCACCAGGTTGATCAGCAGGCCGTCCAGGTTCACGCACCCACCCCGAAACCGCTGTGGCCATCGGCGTCGGGGCGCACCGCGAGGACCTGATCCACACCCATCCGGTTTTCCTCGAACGCCAGCGCGCCACCGGCGAGGTACAGCCGCCACACCCGCGCGAACCGCTCGCCGCTGTGCGCCACGACGTCGTCCCAGCGCTGTTCCAGCATGTCCTGCCAGGCTCGCACGGTGTGCACGTAGTGCTCCCGCAGCGCCTGCACGTCACGGATCTCCAATTCAGCGCCCTCCAGGTGTGCCAGGGTCGCCGACAGCGGACGCATTGTCATGTCTGGCGCGATGTAGGACTCGATGAACGCCCCGCCACCGGGCGCGGTGTTGCCGCGCGACATCTGCTGCAGCAACACCCTGCCCCTCGGCCGCACCATCGCCCGCAACGTCTCGGCGTAGCGCGGGTAGTTGTCCTCGCCGACGTGCTCACCCATCTCGATCGAGGCCACTGCGTCGAACGAGCCAGCCTCCTCGGTATCGGGCAGCTCCCGGTAGTCCCGCAGCCGCACCTCGACCAGGTGGTCCAGTCCGCGTTGTTTCGCCCGCGCGGTCACGAACTCGGCCTGCTCTTGCGAGAGCGTGATGCCCACGGCGCGCACCTCGTAGCGGTCGGCGGCGCGCAACAGCAGCGAGCCCCAGCCGCAGCCGACGTCGAGCAGCCGCATGCCCTCCTGCAGCCCTAGCTTCTCGCAGATCAGGTCGAGCTTGTCGCACTGCGCGTCGTCCAGCATGTACTCGGGGTCGTCGGCGGTGAAGTAGCCGCACGAGTAGGCCATGTGCTCGTCGAGCACCAGCTCGTAGAAGTCGTTGCCGTGGTCGTAGTGGTGAGAGATCGCCGCGCGGTCGCGGAACCGGCTGTGCAACCTGCCACGCAGCCGCGCTTCCTCGGCGGGCGGGGCTGGTGGCAGCCCGAGTACGCCGCGCCGCAGCCCGAATCCGAGCCAGGACAGCAGCGTCTTTGCGCTGAGTCCGCTGGCGCCGGTGTTACGCACCGCGGCACCACCTGCCCGCAGCGCGTCGATCAGGTCGCCATCGACGTCCAGATCTCCGCACACGTAGGCCCGCGCGAGACCCAGCTCGCCCGGTTTGTAGAGCAACCGGCGCAACGCCTTCGGTGAGCGCAGGACCGCCTGCGGCCCGTCCGCCGGTCCGGCGTGGCTGCCGTCCCACGCCCTGAGTCCGACGGGTAACGCCAGTCCCATCGTCTCCGTCATGAGCCGTTCGATCTCGTGGGCAACACCCGTCATCGCCTACCCCTTCCTCGGTCCTGCTGCTTACCGCTGGTTCGGAGATGAGAGGCCGGCGGATTGGCGAACGGTCTGATCTCGACCCATCCGGCCGGGTGCCTGCGCCGAATCTGATGTGACGCCTGATGAGTGACAGGACGAGCGAGAGGACACCGATGAGTCGCCAGCGAGTCGCCGTGATCGGAGCGGGTGTGTCAGGACTGACCGCCGCCTACCTGCTCCAGCGTCGCTACGACGTGTTGCTGTTCGAAGCGGACGACCGGCTCGGCGGTCACGCTCACACCCACGATGTCACCACATCGGAGGGCGCACAGCTCGGCGTCGACAGCGGATTCATCGTGCACAACGAGCGCACCTATCCGAACCTGCTGCGGCTGTTCGCGGAGCTTGGCGTCGCCACCCAGGACTCCGAGATGTCGATGAGCGTGCGGTGCGACGGTTGCGGCCTCGAGTTCGCGGGCGGACGGGGCATCGACGGCGTCGTCGCGCAGCCACGGGCGCTACTCCGGCCCGCCTACCTGCGGATGCTTGCCGAGCTGCCCCGATTCCATCGCGCCGCGCGCGATCTGCTCGCCAAGGACGGCGGCGCCACCACGCTCGGCGCATTCCTGCGCGCGGGCGGCTACTCCCGTTACTTCACCGATCACCTGCTGCTGCCGCTGATCTCGGCGGTGTGGTCGGCGGATCTGCGCACCTGCCTGGACTACCCGGCCCGCTACCTGTTCGCCTTCCTCGACCACCACGGAATGCTCTCGGTGACCGGCTCGCCGACGTGGCGCACCGTCACTGGCGGATCGCGCACCTACGTCGAGCGTGCGGCCAAGAACCTCACCGCCGTGCGGACGTCGACCCCGGTGCGTGCGGTGACTCGCCACTCCGGCGGCGCGACGGTGCGAGACGACGCGGGGGAGGCCCACGACGTCGACAAGGTCGTCATCGCCACCCACGCCGATCAGGCACTCGGTCTCCTCGGCGACCCCAGCACGGATGAACGCCGGGTGCTCGGCGCGTTCGGCTACTCGGTCAACGAGACCTGGCTGCACGCCGACGACAGCGTGCTGCCGGACGCCGCCAAGGCGCGCGCGTCATGGAACTACCGCAAACCCGGTTGCCATGTCACCCCGGAGAAGGTGCTGATCAGCTACGACCTCAACCGGCTGATGAGTCTGCCCACCAGCGACCCGCACGTGGTCACCCTCAACGCCACCGATCTCGCGAACCGGCGGATCGACGAAGACAGTGTTCTCGCGCGGATGACCTACGAGCACCCGATCTATACCCCTGACTCGGTCGCGGCGCAGGCGGATCTGCCGTCGCTGACCACCACCACGACGACCTATGCCGGGGCGTACCACGGCTGGGGCTTCCACGAGGACGGCTGCGCGTCCGGGGTCGCCGCCGCCGAGGCGTTCGGGGTGGCTTGGACGTGACGGCGCCCGCGCTGTACGAGACGACGGTGGTGCACGCCCGGCGACAGCCGCGCGTCACAGCGTTCCGCCACCGGTTCTACCTCTGGCTGGTCGACATCGACGCGCTGCCGAGGTTGCCCCGACCGCTCGCGCCGTTCGCCCGGTTCCATGCCGCCGACCACGGAGATGGACGGGGCGCGACGATCCGCGAGAACCTGGACCGCTGGCTCGATGAGCAGGGTGTCGACCTGCGCGGCGGCCGGGTGCTGATGCTGGCGTCGGCCCGCGTGCTCGGCCACGTGTTCAACCCGATCAGCGTGTTCTGGTGCTACCGCGACAGCGGCGAGCTGGCCTGCGTCGTCGCCGAGGTGCACAACACTTACGGCGGCAGGCACCGCTACCTGCTCTATCCGGACGCGGGCGGCGACGACACCGCCGAGAAGACGTTCTACGTCTCGCCGTTCGTCACCGTCGACGGGACCTACCGGCTGCACGTGCCGGAACCAGGCGAGCGGTTGCATGTCACCGTCGCGCTGGATCAGGTCGACGGCAGGGTGCTCACCGCCGTCATGCGAGGCAATCGACTGCCCGCGACGTGGCGGCAGTTCCTCCGGCTGCTGCTGCGCTACCCCGTTGCCCCCTTGGTTGTTTCTGTGGCCATCCGCCTGCGCGGCATCGCGCTCTGGCTGCGTGGCCTGCCGATTGTTCCCCGTGCCGCGACCAACGAGGAGAAAGCGACATGACCAGCGACATGACCATCGACAGGGCTACGGTGTGGCCGGAGATCGTGACCGTTCCCCGGTCCGCGCCGCGCGCCTGGCTGGCGGAAATGCTGTTCCGGCAGGCGGTGCGGTCCCTGCCGGTGCGGGTGCTGCTGCCGGACGGTTCCCATCTGGGTGCCGGGGGACTGGACGCGCCCACGATGCGGCTGGTGCGGCCTGTTGACTTCTACCACCGGCTCGGCGTCGACGCGAAGATCGGCTTTGGCGAGTCCTACATGGCTGGCGACTGGACCTCCGATGAGCTTGCCGAGGTGCTGACGCCGTTCGCGGCGCGGATGGCCACCCTCGTACCGCCGAAGCTGCAACGGCTGCGGCGCTGGGTGGACCGGCGCCAGCCGGAGGCCGAGCGCAACGACCTCTCCGGGGCGCGCAGCAACATCGGCCGCCACTACGACCTGTCCAATGACCTGTTCGCGGCGTTCCTCGACGAGACCATGACGTACTCGGCCGCGTGGTTCGGGCATCAGAACGAGAGCTTGTACGACGCGCAGTTGCGCAAAATCGACGGCATCCTTGACTACGCGGGCGTCCGCGAGGGCAGCGAGGTGCTTGAGATCGGCACCGGCTGGGGCGCGCTGGCGATCCGCGCCGCGCAGCGTGGCGCGCGGGTGACGTCGGTGACGATCTCGGCCGAACAGCGCGAGCTTGCGGAGCGCAGGATCGCGGCGGCAGGCATGTCCGACCGCGCGACGGTGTCGCTGTGCGACTACCGGGAGGTCAGCGGCAGCTACGACGCGATCGTGAGTGTGGAGATGCTTGAGGCCGTCGGGCTGGAGTACTGGCCGACGTTCTTCGCGTCGGTGGACCGATTGCTGCGGCCGGGCGGCAGGATCGGGCTGCAGGTGATCACCATGCCGCACGACCGGATGCTGGCCACCAGCGAGTCGTACACGTGGATTCACAAGTACGTCTTTCCTGGCGGGATGCTGCCATCGGTGCGTGCCATCGAGGAAGCCGTAGCGGACAACACTGGGCTGCGTATCACCGAGCGCCGCACACTCGGTTTCGACTACGCCCACACCCTGCGGCTGTGGCGGGAACGTTTCCTGGCGAACTGGGAGGAGATCCGCTGCGGCGGATTCGACGAGACGTTCCGCAGGATGTGGGAGTTCTACCTCGCCTACAGCGAGGCTGGCTTCCGGTCGTCCTATCTGGACGACTGGCAGTTCTCGATGGTCAAGCCTGCCTCGTGAGTGGATCTTGAGGCGTTCTGGTCGCTATAGCAGCCACAACGCCTCAAGGTTCGCTCCGGCCGAGCCCTTCAGCGCGGTTGCCAGGCGTCTTCGTCCGTTGTGCGGACCATGACGCGGTCCGGCAGCCGCTTCGCGGCGAGGTCGGCGATGCTGACCTGTTCGAAGACCTCGCGCAGGCTGCTGCGTGCGGCGATCCAGACGTGCTGCAGCGACGCGGCCGACTCGTTGTAGGTGACGCCTTCCGGTCGCAGGCCATAGATGCTGACCAGCGGCCCGTCCACCGCCCTGATGACGTCCGCGACCGTGACGGTCGCCGGGTCGCGGGCCATCCGCCAGCCGCCGGCCTGGCCGCGCTGGCTGACCACGACCCCTGCCCGCCGCAGGTCGGCGAGGATCGCCTGCAGGAAGCCATGCGGGACGTTCTGCGAACGGCCGATCTCCTCGGCGTTGACCGCCTCGCCCTCCGGTCGCCGCGCCAGTTCGATCAAGGCGCGCAGGGCATAGTCCGACTTCGCTGAGACCCGCATGCGACAAAGTCTCTCAGAAAACATGAGTTAGAGCCGCAGCGGTATAAGGGGCGTGCGAAGGCTCAATAAAGAGCAGGCAAAGAACGGGCGCCCTCGCTCCGGTGGAGGAGGACGCCCTTCACGACCTCCTCCGGCGTCAGCCGAGTGCCATCGTCATGACCGGGTCGGTGGTGGGCTGCTCGGAGCCGCCTTCCGGTTCGATGGTCACGCCGAGCACGTTGGCTCCCTCGATCGTGTCTGCGATGACCGGTGTGTCCTGGTCGGGCAGCAGTCCGGCGGAGTGCGCGCCGTCCGGTCCGATCAGCCACAGCTGATACGTCTTTTCCTCGCCGGGAGCAGGCACGTCCTTCGGCAGGAAAGCAACCTTGCCGTGCTGCCGGGAGACCACGACGGTGGCTCGCATGTCGCCCGACTTCGCTGCCATGATCTTGGTGTTCTGTGCCGCGATCATGTCGGCGACGGTCTCGTACCGGGAGCTCACTTCCGCGAGTTGCTCCTCAGCGCGGCTCGCCTCGTCGTCCAGCCGGATGACCTGCGAACCGAGCACGATCGCGGCGATCGCCGCCGCCGCTGCCGCCATCGACGTCACGCGCAGCGGCCACTTCCTGCCCCGGAGCGGGATGATCGGACCCTCGTCGGGTGGGAGTTGCCGCACCCGCCTGATACCGGCCATGACGTCCTGTTTCAGCGACTCTGGCGGCTGTGTCGCGACGGCCGAGCCGAGCCGCGCCGCCGTCTCCTGCATCTCAGCGACTTCCTTGGCGCATGCCGGGCATTGGGCGAGGTGGTCCTCGAACTCCACGCGTTCGGCCTCCGACAGCGCGTGCAACGCGTACGCGCCGGTCAAGGTGTGGATGTCGGCGTTCATTTGCTCACCCCCAAGCAGTCGCGCAGCCGGATCAGGCCGTCGCGGAGACGTGTCTTGACCGTTCCTAGCGGGGTGTCGAGCAGTGTTGCGACCTCGCCGTAGGTGTAGCCCTGGTAGTAGGCGAGGCCAACGGACTCCCGCTGCAGCTCGGTGAGCGTGTCAAGGCAGTTACGCACCTGACGTTGCTCGAACCTGCTCGCGACCTCGTCCGAGACGCTGTCGAACGGGGTGTCCTGCTGGCCTGCCGCCATTCTCGCTTCCCTGTCGACGGTCGACTGCGCCGAGCGCACCCGGTCAACGGCTCTGCGATGTGCGATGGTCATCGCCCAGGACGTCACGCTGCCTCGCTCCGAGTGGAATCTGGACGCCGTCCGCCACAGGTCGATGAAGACCTCCTGGGTGACCTCCTCCGACTGGGCTGGGTCGCGCATGACCCTGAGCACGAGCCCGTAGATCCGATCGGCGAGCAAGTCGTACAGCTCGGCGAAGGCCTGCTCGTCCCCTCGGGCCACCCTGCTCATCAGGTCCTGATGACCTGACTGGGCTACGGCACGCAGGTCCGGTTTGCCGGAACGCGCGCGCTCAGCTCTCGCACCGTGCATCGCATCTCCTCATCGCGGGCAGCTACCAAACGGTATTCGGAGGCTCGGGCGTTCCGGATTGGTGGGCTGCCCAGCTTGTCGCCGTGACCAGTCCATCGCGGTGCCCGCACCGAATGACCGTTGCGGTCAGCAGACCGGCCAGTACGGCAACGCACCAGGATTAGCCAGGAGACCAGTATGGACTCGCACGTTCACGTCCGCGCGATCTCGTCCAACCGGGTCGCGGGCGCGGTCGTCGGAGCCTGCTACGTCCTCATCGGTATCGCCGGGTTGACGCTGACCGCGACGACGGGCTTCGCGGCGGCTGAGGGCGTTCACCTGCTGATTTTCCAGCTGAACCCGCTGCACAACGTGCTGCACCTCGTGCTGGGCACGGCGCTCGGCCTCGCCGCCTACCGAGGGCTGCGGCACGCGATGCTGGTCAACGGCGTCGTCGGCGCCTGCTTCGGCGCGCTCGGGGTGCTTGGGTTGTTCCTGCTTGACGCCGGAATGAACCCGCTCGCGTTGAACGGCGCGGACAACGTGCTGCACCTGTCCAGCGCGGTCATCCTGCTCGTTGTCTCGGCGGCACGCAGGTGATCACGCGTTCGAGTGAAGTGCCAGCACGACCAATCCGACGTGATCATCGCGCCGAATGCAGGGCATGAACATCAACGACCGGAAGCGCGGAACGCGCCGCGGTGGCCGCATCCTGATCGGTGCCATCGTGGGCATCATCGCCGCTGGCTGCGGCCTCGCGATCGGTGAGCTGGCAGCCGCCGGCACCGGACCAGCGACGTCGCCGGTGCTCTCGGTCGGTTCGGCTGCCATCGACCTCGCGCCGACTCCGGTGAAGGAATTCGCGATCCGCACCTTCGGCACCGCGGACAAGCTGGTGCTGATCTCCGGAGTGCTCGCGGCGCTGGTGATCCTGTCGGCGTTCGGCGGCGTTCTGGCCAGGACGCGGTTCGGCATCGGCGCGGTCATCTTCCTGGTCTTCGGCGTCCTGGGCGTGCTCGCCGCGTTGACTCGCGCCAGTTCGGAACTCACCGACGGCATCCCGTCCGCGCTGGCGGGGCTGACCGCGCTCGGCGTGCTGTACCTGCTCGTCCGCGTGTGGCGGAGGGGCGAGGAGCCCGCGCCCGCGGCAACCGATGCGGCGCCCGACCCGGCGCCCGACGCTGACCCGGCCTCCGGCACCGCCGCACCGGTGGAGACCGACGAGACGTCCAGTGTCAAGCCTTCTCGCCGTGGCCTGCTCATCGCGAGCGTGGCCAGCGTCGCGGGTGCCGCCGTCGCCGCCACCGCGGGCAGGTTGCTGCAAGCCGTCCGACAAGACGTCGCGGAGTCCCGCGCCGCCATCCGGCTGCCCACACCGGCCGACCCCGCGCCCGAGCTGCCAGCCGGGTACCGCACGAAGGTGCCGGGCATCAGCCCGTACTTCACACCGAACAAGGACTTCTACCGCGTCGACACCGTGCTGTCGCTGCCGTCCATCCCCGCGGAGGAGTGGACGCTGCGCATCGGCGGTGACGTGACGCGGCCGATCGAGCTGACCTACGCCGAACTGCTCGACCGGGGGCTGACCGAGCGCGACCTGACGCTGTCGTGCGTGTCCAACCAGGTCGGCGGCCCCTACGTCGGCACGGCGCGCTGGCTCGGCGTCCCGCTCGGCGACCTGCTTCGCGATGCGGGCGTGTCCAGCTCGTCAGACCAGCTGCTCAGCCGTTCCGAGGACGGCATGACCATCGGCACCCCAATGGAGGCGGTGCTCGACAGCAGGGACGCGCTGCTCGCGGTCGGCATGAACGGCGAGCCGCTGCCTATCAACCATGGTTTTCCCGCTCGCATGATCGTCCCGGGTTTCTACGGCTACACCTCGGCGACCAAGTGGGTCGTCGAGCTCACCGCGACCCGGTTCGATCAGGTCCAGGCGTACTGGACCCAACGGGACTGGGATCCGCGCGGGGTGGTCAAGACCGCCTCGCGTGTCGACGTGCCGCGACCGTTCGAACGGGTGAGCCAAGGCGAAGTCACAGTCGCCGGTGTTGCCTGGGCTCAGCATCGCGGCATCAGTGCGGTTCAGGTCCGCATGGACGGAGGTCCATGGCAGGACGCTGAACTGTCCGAACAGGTCAGCGCCGACACCTGGCGGCAGTGGCGCACGACCTTCAGCGCTCGGCCCGGCACCCGCCGGTTCGAGGTCAGAGCCGCCGACGGCAATGGGGACCTCCAGACGCCCAATCGCACGCCGCCGTTTCCCGACGGCGCATCCGGTTGGCATTCCGTTGCCGTGACCGTCACCCCATAGCACCCGCACGAAGGCTCGTCGGGTTCGTAGGAAAGGAAAACGCAGAGATGTCGAGGAAAATGAATCGGTTCGCGGGTGTCATCGCGGGTATCGCCGCATCGGGTCTGTTGCTCGCCGGCTGTTCGCAGGGCGAAGAGGCCGCCAGCAGCGGCAGCGAGAACGCGGGCGGCAACGACACCGCGGCCTCGGCCAGCACGAGCGGTGAGTTCGGCGAGGCATGCTCGGCCGTGCCGGAGGATGGCGCTGGCAGCTTCGATGGCATGGCTCAGGACCCGGTCGCCACGGCCGCGTCCAACAACCCGGTGCTGTCCACCCTGGTCACCGCGGTGAAGAAGGCAGGTCTGGTCGACACGCTGAACTCGGCCGAGAACATCACCGTGTTCGCGCCGACCAACGACGCCTTCGGCAAGATCCCGGAGGAGGACCTCAACGCGGTGCTCTCCGACAAGGAGACCCTGACCTCGGTGCTGACCTACCACGTGGTCGGCGAGGAGGTCACCCCGGAGGACCTGTCCTCGGGTGAGTTCGAGACCCTGCAGGGCGGCACGGTGGAGACCTCGGGCAGTGGCGAGGAATTCACGGTCAACGGCAGCGCGAGCGTCGCCTGCGGCAACGTTCAGACCGCCAACGCGACTGTCTACATCATCGACAGCGTGCTCATGCCGAAGCAGTAAGCTCGGCTGAGCAGCAAGGGCCCTTCCGGTTTCTCAGTGCGGCCGGAAGGGCCCTTGTCGTGCGCTTGGCAGGGCGTCAGGCCAGCCCGCTGCTGCCTCAGGGAAAGCGGGGATCGAGGACGTCGAACTGGTTGGGCAGGCCCATCCGATACAACTGGCGGTCCCACTGCTTGGCCGGTTCGAACTCTGGTGGCCGGAACAGCGGCGTGACTTGGCATTTCTCCGCGTCGGCACCCGCAGCGTCCAGCAGTGCGTTGACGGCCTGCCGCCCGCCCTTGTTCGCGCCTTCCATCGTCGTGACGTTGATATCAGTGCGGACCCAGTCACCTGCCAGGAACAGGTTGTCGACACCAGTGCCCGATTCCGGGCGGTCTGCCCACGAACCAGGCGACTGGATGAACAGCGGTTCGGCATTGCGGACACCCGGTGTGCCGGAGTCGATGATCGCGGGGTCGAGGAACCAGGAGTGCAGCATGTCGTCGGTCAGCACCTCGTTGCCGGTGTCGTTGAGATGGGCCTTGATCTCCGCCCAGACCTCATCGGCGATCTCCTCTGGCACGCAGTCCTTGGCCGCCTTCGTGGTGAACATGCCAGGGGAGGTCCAGTCGGACAGGATCGTCGACAGACAGTCGGACACCGTGCCGTCACCGTAGGTGGCGAAGTCCCGGCGCCAGAACTGCGCCTGGCTGATTGACGTGATCGCCCACCCTGAGTCGACGTAGTTGACGTGGCCAGGGGTGATCGGCACCGGCTGCTTGAGGTAGAACATCAAGCCGTTCATCCAGTCGGTGCGCAGATCGCGGATGCTGGCAAGGCTCGGGTCCGCCGCGAGCAGATCGGGCGTCAGCAGCTGGGTGAATCGCTCGACGGGGATCGCCGAGACGAACCAGTCCGCGTGCACCGCCGTGGTACTGCCATCCTGCCCGCTTATCGTCGCCGAGGTGATCCGGCCGCGGTCGAGCTGGAGGCCGTCCAGTGTCCAGCCGACCTCGAACCGCACACCGAGCCCGCGCAGGTGCTCGATCCACGGGTCCAGCCATCGTTCGCTCGTTTCCCCATCGAGAACCCGGTCGACGGAGGCGTTCTCTTCGTTGCCCCTGCCCATCGCGCTCCACGCCGTCGTCTCGCCGACAAGGCCGATCGAGTGCGTGCTGGCATCGGCGGACTTCATCGCCGCGAGGTTGCGGATCATGCCGTCGGCCAGGAACGCCCGATACTCGTCTGACATCCGCTCTGCCCGGATGAAGTCGCTCCACGGCAGCCGGTCCCACTGGCCGAGTCGCCGCTCGTCACAACTGGTCGCGTACACGAGCGCCTTCTGCGCGAAGAACGCCGCCTCCTGTGGCGGCAGCCGGAACGCAGTCTCGGCTCCCGCGCGCATGGTCTCCAGGAATGACTCCGGCGTGTACGGCTGGGGCTGCGGCGGGAACGGCTCAGGGAACGGGATCGTCAGATCCGCCCGGCCATCGGCCCGCGCGCCGAGATACGTCGTGGCCCTGGTCAGGTTCTCCCAGCAACCCTTGTCGTTGCCGGGGAACGGGATGCGGCGCATCGTGTCGCCGAGATCGTGGTAGAAGCCGGGGAAGAACCGGAACCCGTGCTCACCAGGCAGGGGCCTGCGGTCGCCAGTGGCGGACTCAGGCACGGGGATGCTGCGTGCTTTGCCACCCAGCGACGTGCGCTCGTACACGATGACGTCGAAGCCCCGCTCGGCCAGCTCGTGGGCGGCGGTCAGCCCGGCGACCCCAGCACCGAATATCGCGACGCTACGTCCAGGAGACCGGCGAACGGACCCGGACGCGGGTGCGCCGATACTCCACGCGGCTACGGCGGCACCCGTCGCCGCTGCGGTGCGAAGGAAGGTCCTGCGTGGCACGGGTGGTTTCATGATGTCTCCCGCCGTTCCGCCATGGACCATGACCGTACTGTTGAACAACGGCCAACAGCTATTGGCGGGCTGTCAACTCACCCGATAAGAGTAAGGGCCCTTCCGGTTCCGCGGTGCGGCCGGAAGGGCCCTTGTCGCACGTCGCCCTTACGCGTCGCCGGACTCCGACAGCTGTGGTCCCGCCGCCGCGATGTCGTGCAGCTGGTAGGCCTGCGATGCCCGCGACACCACGGACTGTTCCACCTGGCCCTTGCGAGCGAGCGCGGCCAGCGTGCCGACCACGATCGACTGCGCGTCGACCAAGAAGTACCGCCGCGCGGCGGGCCGGGTATCGGAGAAGCCGAACCCGTCGGTGCCGAGGCTGACCATGTCGCCGGGCACCCACGGCCGGATCTGATCCGGCACCGCCCGCATCCAGTCCGAGACCGCCACGATCGGGCCCTCGGTGTCGAGCAGCTTCTCGGTCACGAACGGCGACCTCGGCTCGTCATCAGGGTGCAGCAGGTTGTGCCTGTCCACCGCGACCGCGTCGCGACGCAGCTCCGACCAGGACGTGGCCGACCAGACGTCGGCGCGTACACCCCACTCGTCCGCCAGCATCTCCTGCGCTCGCAGCGCGTCCGGCATCGTCACACCGGAGACCAGGATCTGCGCCTTCGGGCCCGTGCCTTCCGGTGCCTGCTGGTACCGGTACAGCCCGCGCAGCAGCCCGTCGACGTCGAGGTTCTCCGGCTCGGCGGGTTGCTGGTACGGCTCGTTGTAGACCGTCAGGTAGTAGAAGATGTTCTCCGGATCGTCGCCGTACATCCGGCGCAACCCGTCCCGGACGATGTGCGCGATCTCGTACGACCACGCCGCGTCGTAGGCGACCACCGCCGGGTTGGTCACCGCGAGCAGCAGCGAGTGCCCGTCGGCGTGTTGCAAGCCCTCACCCGTGAGCGTGGTGCGGCCCGCCGTGGCGCCGATGACGAACCCGCGCGCCATCTGGTCGGCGGCGGCGTAGAAGCTGTCGCCGGTGCGCTGGAACCCGAACATCGAGTAGAAGATGTAGATCGGGATCATCGGCTCGCCCTGCGTGGCGTACGACGTCCCCGCAGCGGTGAACGACGCGACCGAACCAGCCTCGTTGATGCCCTCGTGCAGCAGCTGGCCCTGCTCGCTTTCCTTGTAGGCCAGCATGAGCTGGGCGTCGACCGAGGTGTAGGTCTGGCCGTGCGGGTTGTAGATCTTGGCCGTCGGGAACATCGAGTCGAGGCCGAACGTGCGGGCCTCGTCCGGGATGATCGGCACCAGCCGGCTGCCGACGCCCTCGTCCTTGGCTAGCTCGCGCACCAGCCGGACGAACGCCATCGTCGTGGCGACCTCCTGCTTGCCGGAGCCCTTGCTGATGGACTCGTAGACCTTGTCGCCGGGCAGCACCAGCGGCTTCGACTGGGTGCGCCGCTCAGGCAAGAACCCGCCGAGCGTCTTGCGGCGGCCCATCATGTACTCGATCTCGCGGGAGTTCTCGCCGGGGTGGTAGTACGGCGGCAGCTTCGGGTCGGCCTCGAGCTGCTCGTCGCTGATCGGGATGCGCTGGGCGTCGCGGAACAGCTTGAGGTCGTCGAGGGTGAGCTTCTTCATCTGGTGGGTGGCGTTGCGGCCCTCGAACGACGCGCCGAGGCCATAGCCCTTGATGGTGTGCGCCAGGATGACCGTCGGCTGGCCGTGGTGCTCGAGCGCGGCCTTGTACGCGGCGTAAACCTTGCGGTAGTCGTGGCCGCCGCGCTTGAGGTTCCAGATGTCGGCGTCGGAGAGGTCCGCGACGAGGTCCTTGGCGCGCGGGTCGCGGCCGAAGAAGTGCTCGCGCACGTAGGCGCCGTCGTTGGCCTTGTACGTCTGGAAGTCGCCGTCCGGCGTGGTGTTCATCAAGTTGATCAGCGCGCCGTCGCGGTCGGCGTGCAGCAGCGAGTCCCACTCGCGGCCCCAGATCACCTTGATGACGTTCCAGCCAGCGCCCCGGAAATAGGCCTCCAGCTCCTGGATGATCTTGCCGTTGCCCCTGACGGGGCCGTCGAGGCGCTGCAGGTTGCAGTTGATCACGAAGGTGAGGTTGTCGAGGCCCTCACCGGCGGCGATGTGGATCAGGCCGCGCGACTCCGGCTCGTCCATCTCGCCGTCGCCGAGGAACGCCCAGACGTGCTGGTCCGAGGTGTCGACGATGCCGCGCGCGTGCTGGTAGCGATTGAACCGCGCCTGGAAGATCGCGTTCATCGGGCCGATGCCCATCGACACCGTCGGGTATTCCCAGAAGTCCGGCATCAGCCTCGGGTGCGGGTACGACGGCAGCCCGCCGCCCTCACCGGCATGCGAATACTCCTGCCGGAAGCCGTCGAGCTGGGACTCGGTGAGCCTGCCCTCGAGGTAGGCGCGGGCGTAGATGCCGGGGGAGGCGTGGCCCTGGATGAAGATCTGGTCGCCGCCGCCGGAGTGGTCCTTGCCACGGAAGAAGTGGTTGAAGCCCACCTCGTAGAGCGCGGCGGACGAGGCGTAGGTGGAGATGTGCCCGCCGACGCCGACGCCGGGCCGCTGTGCCCGGTGCACCATGATCGCCGCGTTCCACCGGATGAAGGCGCGGTAGCGGCGCTCGATCTCCTCGTCACCGGGGAACCAGGGTTCGTTCTCGGTGGGGATGGTGTTGACGTAGTCGGTCTCGGTCAACGGCGGCACGCCGACGTTGCGCTCCCTGGCCCGTTCCAGCAGACGCAGCATCAGGTAGCGGGCGCGCTGCTGACCGCCCCGTGCGAGTGCCTCGTCGAACGAGTCGAGCCACTCCGAGGTCTCCTCGGTGTCGATGTCGGGCAGGTGGGCGGCGAGGCCGTCGCGAATGACGTGCACGCGCGACGGGCTGGCGTGACCAGCCGGGGCGCCGTCGCCGTTCGAGCTGTGCTGGGGCAAGGGATCTCCTAGCCTGGGTTAGCTGTGATCGTGGTCATACAGTTCTATTGTCCTCCGCGCTCTGCCTTGTCGCGGTTCGGGCACGCGCGCGCGGGTTACCTAGTCATCCTGGCGTGTTTCGTAGGCCACGTCACTGTTACTAGCCAGTACGAGGAGTGTGTCTCACTCCGTGCGACCTCAGGTCATTCGTGTTGACTTGATCGTGTAAGGAGTCAAGTCGGGCGTTGCCGCTTGCATGTGACGCCGTTGCCGTGTTCGCTAGCGCATGAAGATGTATCACCGACGCGCTGAAAAGCAGCGCGCGCGAGAATGGAGGAACAGCGGTCGTGGTCGCCTCTGGAGACGCTGCGGGCAGCGTCGCCGAAAGGCTCGGCATCAAGCCGGACATGGTAGTCCAGGAAATCGGCTGGGATGAGGACGTCGACGACGATGTTCGAGCCGCGATAGAGGAGCTCACGGGCGAGGAGCTACTCGACGAGGAAGCCCAGGAAGTGGTGGACGTCGTGCTGCTGTGGTGGCGCGACGGCGACGGTGACCTCGGGGACGCGCTCGTCGACGCGCGGGTGTCGCTCGACGAGGACGGCGCTATCTGGGTGCTGACGCCCAAGACGGGTCGCCCAGGCCACGTCGAGCCCGCTGAGCTCGCTGAGGCGGTGCCCACGGTGGGCCTGTCGCAGACCTCGAACGTCAGCGTCGGGGAGGCCTGGATGGGTTCCCGGCTGGTGTCGCCGAAAAAGGCGAAGCGTTGAGCGTCTTTCGAGGCCGCTAGGGTGTGATCGGCAGCAGTACACCCGAAGGATCGAGAGGATGTCGCCGATGGCGGTCGAGGTTGGCTCGCAGGCACCTGACTTCACGCTCAACGACTACAACAAGCAGCCCGTCACGCTGTCGGACTTCCGCGGCGACAAGCCGGTGCTGCTGGTGTTCTACCCGTTCGCGTTCAGCGGGATCTGCCAAGGCGAGCTGTGCCAGCTCCGCGACGAGTTCGACGACTACGTCGGCAGCGGCGTGCAGGTGCTCGGCGTCTCGGTGGACACCCCGTTCTCGCTCAAGGCGTGGGCCGACCAGCAGGGCTACCAGTTCCCGCTGCTGTCGGACTTCTGGCCGCACGGTGAGGTCGCGCAGGCGTACGGGGTGTTCAACGACAAGGCGGGCCTCGCCGTGCGCGGCACCTTCCTGATCGACACCGACGGCATCGTCCGCTACGCCGAGGTCAACCAGCCCGGTGAGGCACGGGACCAGGAGGCGTGGAAGAAGGCGATTGCCGGGCTGTCCTGACGGCACGGCATGATGCCGGTAGTGGCATGCGGCGGCCGTCGGTGACGCTGCGGCATGATGTAATGCGGTGCCCGTCGTCGCGGCGGGCACCATCGGGCGCATAGCTCAGCGGAAGAGCACTTGCCTTACAAGCAAGGGGTCGCAGGTTCGAACCCTGCTGCGCCCACCACTGAAAGCGCAGTTCATAGGGCTGTCGTGGTCGTTGTCGTGCCCATCCGTATCCAGCTTGCGCCGGACCGCCTACACCCGGTGGGAGCCCCTGATATTCACGCTGCTGGAGCGTTCGCAGGCGGAGCAGCTTGCGCGTGCGGCGATCTTGTGGAGTCGTGCGTGAAAGCGCTCTTGGGTACCGGAGTCCGCCCGCGCTAGCACGAGATCGAGAGCCGCCTGCATGTGAGGCCTGGGGACCCGGGCAGCGCCCAACTCTTCCCAGCGGGAAATCGCGCGCACCGATACTCCGAGATGATCGGCCCACGCACGCACGCTCATCCGCATTGCGTGCCGCAGCGCGCTGGCCTCTCGACCGGTCCAGTGATGCACGATCATGCTCGCTCACCGCTGTGCGAAACCGGGCCGGTTCACGGGCGCTCTCACGGACTCGGTGCGGGACCGAATCAGATCAGGTTTCGGGGCATTCATGGCCATCCTGCCTGGGTAGGTAGCTATGTATCGGTGGTTTCGCCGTTGTTGGCGTGTGTGCGCAGCAGCTCGGCCAACTCCAGCAGCAGCTCGGCGAACTCCCGCTGCCGCTGCGGCGTGATCCGGCCTTCTAGCAGTGCCAGCGCGACGTCCGGCACTTTGCCGTTGATGGCCGCCAGTGCTGAGAGCAGCGCTCGGGTATCGGGTTCCAGGGCGTCCGACTGTGGCTCGGTGGGCAAACCTTCGCCCACAGTCACGGCTAGAACCCTTCCCGCAGCCGGAAGGCCAGGCGCACCTGCGGGCAGGGCCACCGCTGCGCGCAACAGCCGCACCGCTGCTCGCGGTCCGGCTCCACGGCTGGCACGTGACGCAGGAACGCCCACGCGGTCAGGTAGTACAGCTGGGCCGGTTCCGGCACACGGGGCTCAGTCCGTGGTGCCAGGGCATTGCGGCCGCGATACCAGGCGCGCGGCACGGGGAGGGGGTGTCGCTCGGTGGTGAGCTGGGTGGGCATTGGGTCTCGGTCTCCGTCTCATCCGGGGATGTGCAACCTTCCGTGGGGTGGCACTCAGCGCCGGGGACAGCTGTCGCAGCAAGACGCACGCCGGGGGCGGACCTATGCGGGAGGGTCGCGTGCGGGGCGATCAGGACTGGATCACCCGGCGCTGAGTGCCTGGAATGGGACCGTATGCCGATTACCCAGCAGTAACCCGAACTGTCAGTTCGGGTGATCTGTGAGTTCGGATTGCGTCAGAGCGGCAGTCCGACGCGGTCGGCGAGCCGGGCGGCTTCACGCGAGATGGATCGGTGACCGCGTTCGGCAACCGTGCGCAAGACGGCATGCGCAGCTGGGCGGTAGCGGACGTCTTCGGGTGCTTCCCGTTCGGCGGCGCTGAGGAGCGTTAAGGCACTGCCGTAGTCACGGCGTTGCTGGTGCCCCTTGGCTTGGTCCAGCAGGAAGGCGACGCGCCGTTCAATGGAGGGTGAGTGTTCGTAGTCAATGCGCTCTGCCAGTCGTAATCCTTCACCAGCTTCGACTTCGACACTGACGGCGTACATCGCGACATTCGTCGGGCCGAACGCTGTCCAGCAGGTGTTGCGTTCACCAGTGTGCTCTGCCCAGGGAACGGTGGTGCGGAGGCGGTCGCGAGCTGTCCACGTGTCGCCGCGGCGGGCGGCGGCAATCGCTGCTACCAGGTGGAGTGCACCGGAGAGGGCGAGTGCGTCAGGGTTGCCGTCCGTGACACCTGGCTGCAACTGTTCGACGGCGTGCATGGCGGTGGCTTCCGCGCCTTCTGTTTGGCCGTCTGCGAGTAGCACTTGCGTCAGGTTCCATGTCGCCCCTGCCATCCGCAGCGGGTCGTCGGCAGCTTCGGCGGCACGGACAGCGCGGTCAGCGGCGAGCAGCGACAGGTCGCCACGGCCAACCCGCTTGGTCACGGTGCGGAGCAGGCCGTAGAGATCGGCCGCGATGCGGTGTGATGCCTGTTGGTCGGCGGGTTGCGCCGCTCGCGTTGCTGTGTTGACGGCCGCGACAAGCCTCGGTAGGCGCTGCACTACTTCGCTGTATCGGTGTGGTGAGGTTTGCCAGGTGCGCCAAGCGTTCAGCACTTCGTGCCGCAGCGTCGGCAGCGGCGACACCTCGCGAGAGTGCGATGTCGGATCGGTTAGGGCGCGGTACAGCACGTCGCCGTGGGCGCTGCTGCTGCGTGAGGGTCCTGGCATGGGCTGGTGACCCAGCAAGGCACTGAGTTCAACCCGGAGGATGTCGGCTAACTGGGCAAGCACGGTCAGCGTTGGCAGCTTCTGGCCGCGTTCGATTTGATACAGGTAGTCGGGCGTGATCCCGGCCAGACCAGCTACCACGGTCTTGGTCTTGCGAGCGGTGGCGCGGTAGAAGCGCACCCGTTCGCCGACGATGCGTGCCAGCTGTTCGTTCGCCACTGTGCTCGATGTCCCTTCCCACTGAGGGAGCTGACCAGGACAGATCGTATCGCGATCCGCACGCAGCGTGACAACTGGCAAACTTGTAAGAATGGTGACGCCGCAACCAACTGATCCCGACGCGCCCACCCTGGTGCTGTGGGACATCGACCACACCTTGATCGAAACCAGGGGTGTCGGTCGCGCGATCTACGACCGGGCTTTTCCCGCCGCGACTGGCCGATCGCTGGAAAAGCTGGCGCAGATCGCCGGTCGGACTGAGCTGGACATCATGAGCGAATCGCTGCGGGTCAACGGGATCGAGCCAACCGACACGGCGGTGCAGCGACTGGCGGCAGCGCTTGTGCAGGGTCACGAGGACGCCCGCGACGAACTGGCGACCACCGGGCGGGCACTCCCTGGTGCGGCCGAAGCGCTGCAGACGCTCGCGGCGATCCCACACGTCCACCAGGGCGTGCTGACCGGGAACCTCCGGGAGGTCGCTCGGATCAAGGTAGAGGTGTTCGGGCTTGATCGTTATCTCGACCTGGAGAGCAGCGCCTACGGCGACGACCACACCGACCGGGCCGAGCTAGTGGCCATCGCACAACGCCGAGCCAAAGAGCACACCGGAACAACGTTCGACAACGATCACACGGTGCTCATTGGCGACACCGTCAACGACGTGAAAGCCGCGCTGGTGGCAGGCGTGCGGGTCGTCGCGGTCGCAACCGGCAAGAGCGACGCCGAAGTACTGCGTGGTGCAGGGGCCGTTAATGTGCTGCCGGAGCTGACTCAGGTGGAGCGAGTAATCGAGATGCTGACGTGTTCACGATCGACTAGCGGGCCACGATGATCGCGGGGAATGTTTTGCGGGGTTGTTCGCGTCTGTAGCCCACATGATCCGTGATATTACGTAGCGTAAGGCTTCGATGACGTTCCTGCTACGGTCGCTACCACATGTCTGATCCACTTTAACTAACGTTGGACCTTACAAGGTGACCACTCCTGAAGGTTTGCTCAACTTTCTTCAGTCGCGACACGCTCCGATTGAGGGCAGATACGCATTGATGCGTGGGCCGACCGGAAGATTGAGTGGATGGTGGGCGTGGCTCTGAATGAGCAGGCCGTGAGCGATTAGGTGACACATCAAGCGGCGGGAACGGGCTTCGACAGCGACTCCGGCCGAGCGAGCCAAGCTCAAAGCATAACGGTCGTGTCTACAACTCGAGGGAACTGAACCGCTCGAAGTGGTGAGCCCTGTGGACGCGACGAGCGGCCTTGCCGGTTAGTTCGACCACGCACCGGTGATGCTTCCGTCAGCCGCTCTGCGTAACGACGCACGCTATATGACCGACGGTGCAGTCAAGGGGCTCGCTAGGAGCGATTCCCGTCTGTTGTGGGTGCGGCCAACAAGGGGCTGTGAAACCTGCAGCGGCACCAAGCTGACTACGTGGCCGTGGATGAAGGAGGAACCCCCTCGATGCGGTACCCGACACTTCTTGTCGCCCCTGCGGCGGCACTCGCGCTGTTCACCGGCTGTGGCACGGGGCCTGCGTCTGGCTCCGGCGCAACCACCGTTGACGAGAATCAGGTGGCTCCCGGGGATACCGGGCAGCAAGCTGACGACGGTGACGCTGCGTTGGGCACGCGAGATAATCCGTTGACGCTGGGCACCAGGATCGAGATGGGTGACTGGACGCTCGCCGTCACTGACGTCACACTCGACGCCACCAAGAAGGTACTCAACGAAAATCCGTTTAACGAGAAACCCGTCAAGGGTCGTCAGTTCGTCATGTTCGCCGTGAAAGCCACCTACCAGGGCAAGGAGTCTGGCACCGCGTGGACGGACTTCAGTTGGGCTATCGTCGGCAACAAGGGCAATACCTTCGGCGGCACCTCGATGGACGACCACTGCGGGGTCATCCCGAAGCCGCTCGACGACACCGGCGAAACGTTCCCCGACGGCAAAGTCCGCGGCAACGTCTGCATCTCCGCACCCTCCAACCAACTCGACGGCGCCACCATCCGCATCGAGGAAACCTTGAGTTTCGAAGACACCCGCGCATTCTACGCGCTTCAACGATGAGCGTGTTGCCTCGGTCGTGCCGATGAATAGCGACGAGCAACGGCTCACCACCTTGCTGAGCGAGTTGGAGACGTACCGGGCGGCGCGGGAACGCCTCTTGCGGATGCTCGGGCCCCGCATGTCGAATCGTGATCCACTCACGGAATTCGCGGAACACCTCGTTGCGGCCTGGATGGGTGGGCGGCTGGCAGACAACCCTGTGCAGGCGCACTGGGACATTGAGCTGCTGGATGGCGCACGAGTTCAGGCGAAGTGCCTCCTAAATACAGCCACCAATGGTCAAGCAGCGTGGGTCAACGAACACGTCGTTCGATCAGTGCCCGGAGTCGATTGGTACGCGCTTGTCATCTTCGAGGGGTTCCGTGTGTCCGGCATTGTGGCCTTTCCATCCGAATTGGGTGCCATTTGTGGTGCACTTGGCAAGCGCCACGGCGAGCAGGAGACGACACTGCAATTCGGTCGGCGCAACTGGCTTACCATCTGCGCGGACCCGGATCGGTTCCGGCGACTCGGTCTCCGGCTGTGGCTCAGCACGGAGAATTCAAACTAGAGATCGGCGCTTGGGGAGCTGGTACGGCAACCGGACTTCGTAATGGTGTGCACGTATTCCTACAGGTGCCGTATACAGCACCAGCAGGCGGAGGTAGGGAGGTGAAGGTGGGGGCGTCAATGAATCGCACCGAGGCGGCGGCAGTGTTGGGTGTCTCCCCTTCCGCGAGCCGGGACGAAATCCAGACGGCGGCACGAGCACAGCTACGACTGCTACACCCCGATCGGTTCAGCGGCGATGCCACCGAGCAGGCCACGGCCAGCGCCGCGTTCCAACGGATCCTGCGTGCACGAGAAGTCCTGCTCACAGACGAGTCAAGCCCGGACGACAACACCGTGCCGCCTTCGTCGGCCACGACCGAGAGAAAGGAACCACGCCAACCGCCTCGGGCCAGCCGTCAACATACACAGCGCCCGCGAACTGACGAGCCACGTAATGACTATACGCACCGCCACCAGCGCTCCAATGCAGCCAGCAAGGAAACGGCCCGCGAAACAGGAGCACAAGCGATGGCCAATGATCAGCTAAAGACCGTGCTGGGGGTCTGCGCGGTAGTCCTCACCTTGCTGGTGGGGATCTATCTCTTTACGTCCACTCCTATGTGCGAGATTGTCACCGGCACCCACACTGAACGGGAAATTTGTCCTGGAGCTTACGACACCGAGTATCCGTGCGATGTCACCTATGAGTCAGAGTGGGTGGAGCGAGCTGGTGAGTGTCGGGATATAGAGGTCCATTCTCGTCCGGCTTCGGACTCATAATGAGCAGAAGATGACAATTGCGATCGAACGAATCGAGAGTCACATTAATCAACAAGGAGGCTATAGCGTGCGTAAACGTATGGTTCCGACTATCCAGATTTGAATTTTGCACCTCGCTGCAAGGAGCTGCGCCGCACGTACAGGGTAAGGAGGTTGGTGACTATTAGAGAAGGTTGGCAGTCCTGGGCACTGGGCTTCCTCGTTGCCGTCGCTGCCGGGTGCGCAGATCCGTCGGATGATGCCACCGCTGTGTCTCAAGAATACGATCTCATCCCGGCAGCTTATCCCCACTGCGAGGAACAGGGGCAAGAGTTCGCCCGGTATCTCGATACTGGAAAGCCAATTAGTTACGATCTTGCTCATGGGGATAAGCGCCAGGCCGTCCTCGAATTGGAAGGGGAGCAGCGAGCGCTAGCCATCCGCCGATACGCAGGGGAAGTTATACGCACGTGTGATATCGACATGATGGAGGCTCTCGAAGCGGAGCGGGAGCGGGAAGCCTCTGTGACAGCGTCACGGTCGGCCGCTGCCGCATCACGGTCGGCGCAACGCGCCGCTGAACAAAGGTACACCGGAGCGTGTGAGGAATTGGGCGGGACGGTCGTCAAGAAAGATGTTCCTATTGGCGAGTGGGCGGAAGGGCCGAACTCCTGGGGATGCGCAATCGAATACCCTCAATGCGAGCCATTTCCGCACAAAGCATCGTGTAAGGGCGAACCCGGTTCCACTAAAGGTACCTTCTACATACCGTTGGATGCTGACGGGGGTTTTCTGGCTAGTGATCTACTGGATCGTGAGTGGTGTGCTCAGATGCGACGGGACGGGTACGGAGACTGGTGGCATGAAGACACACGGGTATGCGCGATAGCACCGTGGTGATGAGTAGAACGATCACATGTCGAAGTCTTTGACGCTATGGCGACCGTCGAGTTCGAGATAATGTAGGTCAGCCCCTTGCACGAACGTGACGGCGGACCCGGGTGTCCGAGACGCTTCACCTCTCGGGCGGGTTTGAAAAGACTCAACACGGTTACGCAGACCGGTATCACCGGTAGGACGATGCGGCTGGAGTTGATCAGGGACCCGCGCGGTGTTGCGAGAGTATGTCTGTTTTGCCGGCTGTCGCGAACAACGCCGCGCGGTATCTGCTCTGACGTTCCGGTACATGGGCAGCCCGCGCGGACAGCGGCCGCTATGACTCCAAGACCTCGCGGAACAGCGGCCTACGATTCCAGGTACTCCCGAAGCCGCTCCAGCAGTTCCCGCTGGCCCGCGAGGATCTTCTCCGTCGCCTCGTCGAGTCCGAACCACGTCACTCGGTCGACCTCGGGGAACTCCCGCATCCGCCCGGACCCGCGTGGCCACTCCATCTCGAACGTGCCTGGCTCGATGGCATCCGGATCGACGTCGCCTGCCACCGCCCACGCGGTGACCACCTTGCCGCCGGACTGCGTGACGTCGCCGAGCGCGATCAGCTCACCGGATGGCGGCTCGAGGCCCAGCTCTTCCTGGAATTCACGGAACGCCGCCGCACGCGGCTCCTCGGTGTCGTCGTACTCACCCTTCGGGATCGACCATGCCCCGGCGTCCCGCCGAGCCCAGAACGGCCCGCCCATATGGCCGAGCAGTACCTCAACCGCTCCCGCGCGCCTGCGGTAGACGAGGAGCCCCGCGCTTCGTTTGCCTGCCACGGTCCGCAGTCTGCCGCACGATGGTGCTCGCACGCCGCGAGCCTCGACACGCCTGACGTCCCGCTGTGCTGTGGTCCGGCGTGCAGGCGCGCCAGGAGTTGATCACGCCTACTCGCGATGCTGTTCGAGAATAACGACGAAGCGGACAAACTCGCGCAACAGTGCGAGTACGTGTGATCAACAACGGACGTCATCACCGGTTTCCGGACGACGTCAAGCCGCAGCACCAGGTAATTCGTGCTTTCTGTACGTGATGTGCCAGTCGGGTTCGCATCCATCCCGGGCGAAAAAATCGCGCGGGCAGGTGATGCCGCGACAACCTCATGTCGATCACTTTCCGTAATCGCTGGCATTCGGGTAGTCATCGGCCTCCTGCCGTGTGGTGGCGTCGCCAGCATCTCGCCATCACGGCCATGCGGCCCTGACCATGGGGTTTCACCGCGAACCAGGAGGTAGCGAGATGCGCCAGACAACACGACTGGCAGGGCTGACGGCAACCATGGCCGCAGGGGCGTTAGTGCTGGCGCCAGCGGCTCATGCGGCACCGAGCTCGGACATCACCGTGGGTGATCCAGGGATCGTCATCGACCTGTTCGACGGCGACGACTTGTTGATCACCATCGGTAGCCTCGTCATCAGTATCGGGTAGGCGCGCTCGCCCCGCGCGCCGTGCGATCGCCGAGGCGGCAGCCGGGACGCGGCGCCACGAGGGCCTTGTCAGGTGTGCTCTGGGAGCGAACCCACACCCGTCAGGTCCTCCGCGTCCCCCTCGGCGATGACGTGAAGGGCGTCTTCGCATCACCTGCGATGCGAAGACGCCCTTCACTGTGTCCGCCAGCCGCATCCCGCCACTCGTCAGCCAGCAGCGCGTACACGTCCTCGTCGGTCCACTCACCCTTGACGAACTCGTTCCGCATGAAGCGTGCTTCGTGGCGCATCCCGAGTTTGCGCAGCACGGCGGCCGATGCGTCGTTCCGCGCGTCCAGTCTGCCGACGATCCGATGCAGCCCGAGTGTGTCGAAGCCGAGTCGCAGCATCTCCCGCGTGCCTTCGGTGGCATAGCCCTTGCCCTGGTGGTCGGGGTGGATGACGTAGCCGACCTCGCCGCCGCGGTGTTCCCGGCTTTGCAGCACGAGCATGAACTCGCCGACGAAACCGCCAGACGTCTTGTCGGTGCCCGCCAGCGCCAGCCGGTCACCGTCAGCCTCGAACCGCAAGCCCCGGTTGCGTTCCAGCGCCTGCCGGGATGCCTGCTCATCGCGTGGTTCGTGCATCAGGTAGCGGGTGACGTCGGGGCGAGCTTGCATGTCCGCGAACGCGGGCGCGTCGTCATGGGTGAAGGGGCGCAACAGGAGTCGGTCGGTGCTGATGCGGAGGTGGTCTGGAGTCACGCGGCAACCGTACTGAGGCGGGAGCCGTGACACCGCATAGTTACTTCAGATACCATCGGTATCCGAGATGATGTAGACGAAGGATGCGAGGCAGTCGCGATGGCGGACGACGTGCACGAGGTGGTGATCGTCGGGGCGGGGTTCGCCGGGATCTGCGCGGCGATCCGGCTCAAGGACGCTGGCATCGAGGACTTCGTCCTGCTGGAGCGTGCCGACGACGTCGGCGGCACCTGGCGGGACAACCGCTACCCGGGGGTCGCGGTGGACATCCCGTCGGTGACGTACCAGTTCTCGTTCGAGCAGAAGAGCGACTGGCGGTGGGTGTTCGCGCGCGGCGCCGAGGTCAAGGACTACGTCGACGACGTCGTGAACCGCTACGGCATCCGCGACCACGTGCGCTTCCGCGCGGAAGTCATCGACGCCGAGTTCGACGAGGACGCCCACCGCTGGCGCGTCACCACCGCCGATGGCCGCACCCGCAGCGCGCGGTTCCTCATCTCGGCGCACGGGGTGTTCTCGCAGGCCAAGTATCCCGACATCGAGGGTGTCAAGAACTTCGCCGGGAAAACCATCCACACGCTGCACTGGGACCACGACCATGACCTCACCGGTGAGCGCGTCGCCGTCATCGGTACCGGTGCGACCTCGGTGCAGCTCGTTCCGGAGATCGCCAAGCAGGTCGAACGTCTCGACGTGTACCAGCGCACCCCGATCTGGGTGGTGCCCCGGCCGGACGTGCGGGTGCCACCGGCCGTGCGGCGGCTGTTCGGCGCGCTGCCGCCCGCCCGCTGGGCCGCCCGCGCCGCGGTGAGTGCCGGTATCGAGATCGCGATGCTCGCCGGCGTCACCAACCACACGCGGCTGCCGTTCCTGGTGAAAGGCATCCGGCGGCTCGCGGAGCGCCACCTGGAGCGCCAGGTGCCCGATCCGGAGCTGCGACGTCGGCTGCGTCCACAGTACGAGTTCGGCTGCAAGCGCCCCGCGTTGTCCAACGACTACTGGCGCAGCTTCACCCGGGACAACGTCGACCTGGTGACCGAGAAGATCCAGCGGGTGCTGCCACACGGCATCGAGACCGTGGACGGCCAGGTTCGTGAGATCGACACCCTGATCCTGGCGACCGGGTTCAAGTTCCTCGAATACGACTCCGTGCCCGGCTACCCGCTTCGCGGCGAGGGCGGCGTCGATCTGCGGGACTGGTGGGTGGACAACCGCTACCAGGCCTACGAGGGCATCAGCGTCACCGGCTTCCCGAACCTGTTCCTGATTCCGGCGCCGCACTTCGCGACGAGCTGGTCCTGGCTGGTCATGGTGGAGTCGCAAACCCGGCACGCGCAGCGCGTCATCAGCCACGCCCGCCGCAGCGGCGCCACCTACGCCGGGGTGCGCCCCGACGCGCAACGGCGCTTCTACCGGGAGATGGACACCGGGCACGAGAAGACGTTGTTCCTCAACCCGTCCTGCGCCGGGTCGAATACCTACTACCTGGACCGCGACGGCAGGCCGTCCATCGTGCGGCCGCAGTCGAGCGTCACCGCCCGGTGGCGGGCCAACCGCTTCCCGCTGGACGACTACGAGCTACGCGCTGGCTGACATTCCGGTACGAATCACCCGGTGAAGCCGGTTACAAAAGCCTGGTCGATGCCCAGGTGAGCGGCCCATGATGGCTCGGTTCCCGCCGCCTTGTGCCTGGCCGCCCCCGCGAAGGAGAAGCCGTGTCTTCCGTTGCTTCCGCAGAGACGTCCGAGCCGATCACCCGAGCGGGCAAGGTGCTGGTGTGGTTCGGCGGCGGTCACTGGCGCGACCTCGCCGACCACGACGAACGCGCCACCTACCAGCTCGCGGGCTTCCTTGTGCTGCTCAACGGGTTGATGGCGTGGGGCGTGGCCACGGCGGCCGTGATCAGTGTCAGTGCCGTGAGTCCGCTGCTAGCGGCAGTGTTCACGCTGCCGCTGGGTCTGCTGGTCGGCGCGTTCGGCAGGGTGCTGGCGAGCAGGCTGACCCGCACCAGACGGTTCGGACCGGGCGACGTCGCGGGCGGGCTCGTCGCGGTGCTGATCGGGCTCGTCGTGGGGGAACTGGCCGCGCTGGCGCTGTTCGCCGGTCCGATCGACCGGGCGCTGAACGACAAGGTCGACCAGGCCCGCGCCGATGTCGCGACCAGCGAACTCGCGCAGCGGCTGGAGCGGCTCCAGCAGGACCGTCAGCAACTCGACGCTGACGTCAACGCCGCCATCGCGCAGCGCAACAGCGCGCGGGCGGTGGCGCGGTGCGAGGTCGACCCTGGTCCCGGCTGCCCGACCGACCAGATCACCGGCGATCCCGGCTACGCCGAGGAAGCCAGGGACGCCGAGTCCGCGCTCGCCGCGGCGGAACGCGACCTGGCGCGGGCACGTGCCGAGCGGAGCCAGGACGCGCCAGGGCTCGACCGCGACATCGCCGCGCTACGGGAGCAGCTGGCCGCCGACCGGGAACGCGCCGTCGCGCTGGCCCGCGCGGACTCCGGCATCGACGCGCGGTGGCAGGCGATGCACACCTACACGACGTCGAACCCGGTCGCGCTCGTGTTGCGGCTCGGCGTGCTGGCGTTCTTCGTGGCGCTGAACCTAGTGCCGTTGCTGCTGCGGCTCTGGCGTGGCCAGACTGAGCAAGATCGTAGGATCCTCGCGCGCCGGGAGCGGTTGCGTGCCGAGGAGGAGGCCGACACCGCGCTCGCGATCGCGCGGGCGGAGGCGCGCACCGAGGCGGTCGCGGCCCACGCCGCGCTGCCACCGGCGGAGCGGGCGGTGGCGCTCGCTGCCCTCGCGGAGCGCCCCGAAATGCAGCGGCCGATGCTGACCGCGACCGCCAGCCGCCAGGGGGAGTGGGCCACCCCGATGGCGCTGGAGTCCGGGAGTCCTGATGCCAGCGGGGTCACGGCATCCGGCACCCCGGGCGGGACCGCGGAAACCGCGGGGCCTACGGGTACCGCGCTCGAACCCCGATCGTCCGGTTCGGGAGAGGTGGCGCACCGCGCGCCGGGTCCGCTTGACAACCTGCCAGGGCCATTGCCAGGTATAGCGCGGGCTGTCACCGGATTCATCCCCGAGCGCATCACCCAATTCCCGGCGCAGGTGGTGACCAACCCGGTCAAGACAGCCCGCACACTGCTGGAGGACGTCGAGGAGCTGACGGTGACGTTCACCAGGAAGCGCAGCGTCACCGTGCATGAGGAGGAGTCCGGCGGTTCCGGTGCGGATTCCGCGACGGCGGGCAGCGACCGGCCGCGCGTCCAGCATGTCACCGCCAGCCGCGTCATCGACGCCACAGACGACCCCGCCCGCGAGGAGCTGTCCGGACGTTCGGACACCGCCCTCGGCTCCGGCTTATCGACACGGGCCGTCGAGCAGGGCCAGCGCCGGGAACTGCCCAGCGGCGAGTGAGGTGAGAGGGGAGAACCTCCCCTGAGGCCGAGTGCTGGCAACCGAGGGTGCGTATTGGGTTCCGCCCAGTGCGTCCAGTGTCCATCGGTCGACGCGGCCAGGGGTGCCGGTTTCGTTGTAGCGCAGCGCGAGGCCCCCGAACATGACTAGCCAGCGAGGCAAGAACGCCGAGTGGCCAGCGCATCATGGGCGGCACCGCGGGCCGCTGTGGTCGCGCGGCCATTGTGCTCGTCACCGACCAGACTCCCGTCCTCGGTCGCCTGGCTTGCAGGTCGGATGAGCAGCTCGTGCCGTTTCACTAAGTACGAACTATGGACGTGTTTACGCCATGTGGGTGCGGCGCGGCGTCGGTTAACGGTATTTCCTCGTGATCTGGCCCGTAACTCTTCTGGGTGGCGAGGCGAATGAAGGGTCAGTAGCTCCCAAAAGGTACAGAAAGCCCGAAATGTGGGGTCGGGCCGCGGCCTGGCGGGCGACTACTCACCGACTCGGTTGCGAGGCCAGCTGGCACCGCTTCGTGGGAAAGCTATCGAGACAGGACGGTTAGGGGGCCGGAAGTAGTGACTGAGGATGTTGAGTACCGGCTCGCGAGCACGGCTCCGTGTGCCCCGGTACCGTCCCAGCATCGGCCGCGCCGTCGTCAAGGCGGAAGGCGCCGTGGCCATCGGTCGCTGAGCACCCCGGACACCCGCTGGGAACCCCGCTACCGGCAAGCCGTGATCGGCTCCGACCTGTTCGCGACGACGCTCGTCGTGGTCGTCGTCGGCGCCGTGATGAGTATGCGGCACCCGGCGTGGACGACGTTCTCGCTGGTGACGCTGGAAGTGTTGACCGTACTGGCAGTGGCGGTGGCGCTCGGACTGAGCCGGGTGTGGCATCCCGTAGTGCTTGGCCAGGGGCCGGACGAGTTCAGCAGGCTCGGCAAGGGGCTGTTCGCCTCCGTCGTCACGCTCAACCTCTCGCTGCTCGCCGTCGGCACCCCGGCCGGCGCGCGGCTGTGGGTGTTCGTCGTCGTGCCCTGCATCGCGTTGCTGGTGTTCCCGCAGCGCTACCTGTTGCGGCAAGTGCTGCACCGGCAGCGACACAAGGGCAGGTGCCTGCTGCCGGTGCTCGCCGCGGGCGATCCCGCCGCGATCCGCGATCTCATTGCCCGCACCCGGGTCGCTACCCACATCGGCTGGCGGGTCGACGCGGTGTGCACCGAGACCGGGACAGCGGCGGCCGCGAATGGCGCCGGCACGAATGGGCACGGCACCGCGGTCACCGCGAACGGCACGAACGGGCATGGCACCGCGACGCCCGCGACCGCATACGCGACCGAACTCGACGGCGTGCCCATCATCGGCACGTTCCGCGACGTCGCGGAGCAGGTGCGGCGCGGCGGGTACCGCATCGTCGCGATCACCCCGGACGCCTACTGGACCCCTGACCGGCTCCGCAGGCTCGCCTGGGACCTCGAAGGCACCGGCACCGAGATGGTCATCGACCCCGGCCTGATGCAAGTCGCCGGACCTCGGCTGCACGTCAGCGGGGTGCTCGGGATGCCGGTGTTGCGGGTGAGCGAACCGACGTTCACCGGATTCCGTCGCGTGATCAAGGAACTGGTCGACCGGGGCTGCGCCGCGCTACTGCTGATGCTGCTCGCGCCGTTGTTCCTGGTCGTCTCGGCGCTGATCGCGATCGAGAGTAGAGGCCCGGTGTTCTACCAGCAGCGCCGCGTCGGCAAGGACGGCACCGAGTTCACCATCGTCAAGTTCCGCACCATGCACTGCGACGCTGATCAGCGGCTCGCCGAGCTCGTCGAGAGTAACGAGGGGGCAGGCCCGCTGTTCAAACTGCGCGCCGACCCCCGTATCACCCGCGTCGGCGCGGTCTTGCGTCGCTACTCGCTGGACGAGTTGCCACAGCTGCTGAACGTGCTCGCCGGATCGATGTCGCTGGTCGGGCCGCGCCCGCCGTTGCCGAGTGAGTGCGCGGAGTACGCCCCGCACGTGCGTCGTCGCCTGCTGGTCAAGCCAGGCATGACCGGGCTGTGGCAGGTCAGCGGGCGCAGCGACCTGTCGTGGGAGGAGTCGGTGCAGCTCGACCTGCGTTACGTCGAGGACTGGTCGCTCGCCCTCGACGCGGTGATCTTGTGGAAGACGATTCGGGCCGTCGTGAGCGGACAGGGAGCGTACTGATGCGGTTGTGCCGGTTGTGTGGTTCGGACTCGCTGGCCAGCGTGCTCGATCTCGGGGCGACACCGCCCTGCGAGCGGGTGCTGACCGAGGCGATGCTCGACGAGCCGGAGCCCACCTATCCGCTGCACCTACGGGTGTGTCAATCCTGCCTGCTCGCCCAGATCCCCGCGCTGATCACGCCGGAGGACACATTTCGCGAGTACGCGTACTACTCGTCGTATTCGACGTCGTGGGTCGACCACGCCCGCCGCTTCGTGCACGACGCCGCCGACCGGCTCGGCCTCGGCGACGACTCCTTCGTGGTCGAGGCCGCCAGCAACGACGGCTACCTGCTGCGGCACTGCGTCGAGCGCGGCATCCGCTGCCTTGGCGTCGAGCCGTCGGTCAACGTCGGCGAAGCCGCGCGCGAGGCGGGCGTGCCGACGCTGACCGGGTTCCTCGATCCCGACCTCGGCTCGTCGGTGCGCGCCGGGCACGGCGCCGCTGACCTGGTCGTCGCCAACAACGTCTACGCGCACGTGCCCGACATCGTCGGGTTCACCGAGGGGCTGCGGCGACTGGTCGCCGATGACGGCTGGGTGTCGATCGAGGTGCACCACCTGCTCGCGCTGATCGAGCACAACCAGTTCGACACCATCTACCACGAGCACTTCCAGTACTACACCGTCGCATCCGCGCAGCGGGCGCTCGCCTCCGGTGGGCTCAGGCTGGTCGACGTCGAACTGTTGCCGACGCACGGCGGGTCGCTGCGGCTGTGGGCTCGGCCCGCTGAGGTGGCCGACGGGCCGAGCGAACGGATGCGGGACGTCCTCGCCCGCGAGAAGGCGGCAGGGCTGCACGAGATGTCCGGCTACATCGGCTTCGGGCAGCGGGTCGACGAACTGCGGCGCGACCTGTTGCTGTTCCTGCTCACGGCGGCGCGGCGCGGCCAGACCGTCGTCGGCTACGGCGCGCCGGGCAAGGGCAACACGCTGCTCAACTACTGCGGCATCCGGCCGGACCTGCTCGCTTACACCGTCGATCGCAACCCGTACAAGCACGGCACCTACACACCGGGCATGCGGATCCCGATTCTGCCGCCGGAGCGCATCGCCGCCGATAAGCCTGACTTCGTGCTCGTCCTGCCGTGGAACCTGCGTGAGGAGATCACCGCGCAACTGTCCTACGTGGGCGAATGGGACGGCAGGCTCGTTTTCCCTATTCCCAGCGTCGAGATCGTCGAGGTGACGTCATGAAAGTCGTCCTCTTCTGTGGTGGTTACGGCACCAGGATGCGCACCGGGGTGCCCGGCGACGTCCCCAAGCCGATGCAGCTGGTGGGGCCGAGACCACTGATCTGGCACGTGATGCGCTACTACGCCCACTTCGGACACACCGACTTCGTGCTGTGCCTCGGCTACGGCTCGCATCACATCAAGGACTTCTTCCTGAACTACGAGGAGACGACGTCGAACGACTTCGTGCTCCGCGACGGTGCCGTCCAACTGCTGTCCACCGACATCTCCGACTGGTCGATCTCGTTCGTGCAGACCGGGATCGATTCGCCGATCGGGGAGCGGCTGCGGCGCGTGCGAGAGCACCTGGACGGCGACGAGATGTTCCTCGCCAACTACGCCGACGTGCTCACCGACGCGCCGCTGCCCGAGATCATCGACCGGTTCGTGGCCTCCGACGCGGGCGCGTCGATGATGGTGGTGCCGCCGCCGGGCACGTTCCACTGCATCGACATCGACCACGGGGGCAGGGTCGAGGCGATCTCCCCGGTCAGCGAGATGCCGCTGTGGGTCAACGGCGGCTACTTCGTGCTGCGGCAGGAGGTCTTCGACCACATTCCGGAGAACGGCGACCTCGTCGGTGACGGCTGCGTCGAGCTGGCCAAGCGCGGTCGGCTACTGGCGTATCCCCATCGCGGCTACTGGCGGCCGACCGACACCGTGAAAGAGCGGATCGCCCTCGACGAGGCGTACTCGCACGGCGACCGGCCATGGGCGCTGTGGGAACGCGACGCCGGGCGAGCCAACGGTACGAACGGCAACGGCGACACCGGTGGCAACGGCACAGCGCCCGACAGTGCGGCGCATGCCTCGACCCTGGCGTGGCGCGCATGATCCGGCTGCGTACTGGGAGCATCGAACGCATCGCCGCGGTCGGTGCCCACTGTGACGACATCGCCATCGGCGCTGGCGGCAGCCTGTACACCGCCTGTCTCGCCAACCCCGGCGTGCGGGTGGACGCCCTCGTGCTCACCGGTGGCGGGACCGACCGTGAGACCGAGGAGCACACCGCCCTCACCGCGTTCTGCCCCGGCGCGGACATCGACGTGACCGTGCTCAAACTGCCGGACGGGCGCACCCCGGCGCACTGGGACGAGGCCAAGTCGGCGGTGCGCGAACTGCGGCAACGCGCGGATGCCGACGCAGACGCCGACGTCGTTTTCGCCCCGCATCTCGACGACGCGCACCAGGACCACCGGCTGCTGGCCGAGCTGGTGTCACAGACGTTTCGCGATCACCTCGTGCTTGGCTACGAGATCGTCAAGTCCGACGGCGACCTCGGCAGGCCGGCCGTGTACCGGCCGCTGCGGGACGACGTGATGCGCCGCAAGGTCGAACTGCTGCATGAGTACTACCCGTCCCAGCGGCACCGCCCCTGGTTCGACCGGGAAGCCTTCGTCGGGCTGGCGCGCATCCGAGGCATCGAATGCGGGGCACGCTACGCCGAGGCATTCCACACCACCACCGTGACCCTAGACCTGGAGGGCTGAGCCGATGCGCGTGCTGCTGACCGGACACCAAGGCTATCTCGGCACCGTCATGGCGCCGATCCTTGCCGAAGCGGGCCACGACGTGACCGGGCTCGACTCGGGACTGTTCGCCTCCTGCGTGCTCGGCGATGAGCCGGACGACCCGCCCGGCATCCCGGTTGACCTGCGCGAGATCACGCTGTCCCACCTATCCGGCTACGACGCGGTGATCCACCTCGCCGCGCTGTCCAACGACCCGCTCGGTTCGCTCGCCCCGGAGCTGACGTACGACATCAACCACCGCGCCAGCGTCCGGCTCGCCCGGTTGGCCCGCGACGCCGGGGTGCGCCGGTTCCTGTACGCCTCCACCTGTTCGGTGTACGGCGCGTCCGGCGGCGACGACCTGCTCGACGAGGATGCCCCGCTGCGTCCCGTTACCCCGTACGCCGTGTCGAAGGTGCGCGTCGAGGACGACCTGCACACACTGGCCGACACCGACTTCTCGCCGGTGTTCCTGCGCAACGCCACCGCCTTCGGGTTCTCGCCCCGGCTGCGCACCGACATCGTGCTCAACAACCTCGTCGCGCACGCGCTGCTGTCCGGGGTGGTGCTCGTGCTCTCCGACGGGACCCCGTGGCGACCACTGGTGCACGCCGCCGACATCGCGTCCGCCTTCGCCGCCGCGCTGGTCGCGCCGCGCGAGCAGGTGCACGACATGGCGTTCAACGTCGGCACCGAGGCCAACAACCTCACCGTGGCCGATATCGCGAATGAGGTCGTCGCCGCCGTGCCGGACGCCGAGCTGCGCATCACCGGTGAGACCGGCGCCGACCCGCGCTCCTACCGTGTCGACTTCTCCCGGATGCGTGCCGCGACCGGGTTCACCGCGCTCTGGACCGTCGCGGATGGTGCGGTCGAACTCGCCGACGCCTACCGCCGCTTCGGCCTCACCACCCCGGATTTCGAACGCCGCTTCACCCGGCTCGCGTGGCTGTCCGACCGCACGGCGGCGGGCGACATCGACGCCCGGCTGCGGCCGGCGAAAGTGGTGGCGTGATGACGGCGGTGCCTGGGGCCACGATCGCCAGGAGCGGTGCGCCGAGCGCCGCCGTGGACACCGACACCGCCGCCGCGATGCACGCCCTCGTCCGGCGGCTCTACCCGCTGTGCCGCAGCATCACCGGCGACGGGGTCCGCGAGACGCTGCGGATCATCGGTGAGGACTTGTCGCTCGACGTCACCGAGGTCCCGACGGGCGCCCAGGTCTTCGACTGGACCGTGCCGCAGGAGTGGACGATCCGCGACGCCTACATCGCCGACGCCACCGGCAGGCGCGTGGTCGACTTCGCCGCGTCGAATCTGCACGTCGTCGGCTACAGCGAACCGGTGTCGGCCAGGATGCCGCTCGCGGAACTGCGGCCACACCTGCACACGCTGCCGGAACACCCCGAGTGGATCCCGTATCGCACCAGCTACTACCAGCGCGACTGGGGCTTCTGCCTCAGCCAGCGCACCCTCGACGCGCTGGAGCAGCACGGCGACGACGCCACCTATGACGTCCACATCGACTCCGACCTCGCCGACGGCCACCTCACCTACGCCGAGCACGTCGTGCCCGGCCAGGTCAGTGACGAGGTGATCATCTCCTGCCACATCTGCCACCCGTCGCTGGCCAACGACAACCTGGCTGGCATCGCCGTCGCCAGCCAGCTCGCGAGGCACCTGGCGCGCGAAACGCCGCGCTACACCTACCGGTTCCTGTTCGTGCCTGGCACGATCGGCTCGATCACCTGGCTGGCACGCAACCAGCACCGCGTCGACCGCATCGCCCACGGGCTCGTGCTGGCCTGCGCGGGAGACAGGGGCCAGCTAACCTACAAACGCAGCAGGCGCGGCAACGCCGGAATCGACAGGGCAGCCGAGCACGTGCTGTCCACATCGCAGCGTCCGCATCGCGTTGTCGACTTCTCGCCCTACGGCTACGACGAACGCCAGTACTGCTCGCCCGGCTTCAACCTCGGCGTCGGCTGCCTCACCAGGACGCCGTACGCCGCCTACCCGGAGTACCACACCTCGGCCGACAACCCGGACTTCGTCACCGCCGAGGCCATGGCCGACACCCTCGCGGCCTGCCGCGAGACCCTCGCGGTGCTCGATCGCGACCGCCGCTACGTCAACCTCAACCCGCACTGCGAGCCGCAGCTCGGCAAACGCGGCCTCTACGACGCGCTCGGCGGTCGCAGCGACGCCAAGCAGGCCCAGCTCGCGATGCTGTGGGTGCTTAACTACTCCGACGGCGGCCACTCGCTGCTCGACATCGCTGAGCGCGCCCAACTGCCGTTCGACGCCATCACCGCGGCGGCCGACGCGCTGCTCGCCGCCGAGCTGGTCACGGAGTGAACACCGTGCGCGCCGCGTTCCACTCGCAAGCCCTCCGCGCCATGGCGGGGCGGCTGAGCTGGGGGCTTGCCGACCAGGCCGTGTCGAGCATGACCAACTTCGCGGTGAGCATCGTCGTCGCGCGCACCCTCGGCGCTGTCGAGTTCGGCATCTTCACCCTCGCCTGGGTCACCTACGGCGTCGTCCTCAACATCTCGCGCGGGCTGGCCACCGACCCGCTCACGGTGCGCTTCAGCGGGGTGCCGCGCGCGGACTGGCGACAGGCCGTGCCGCGTTCCTGCGGGACAGCGATAGGCGTCGGCGCGACCGCTGGTGTCCTCAGCATCGCGGCGGGTACGGCCATTGGCGGTTCGCTCGGTTCGGCGTTCATCGCCCTCGGGCTGATCCTGCCCGCGCTGCTGTGGCAGGACAGCTGGCGGTTCGCGTTCTTCGCCGCGGGGGAGGGGCGCCGCGCGTTCACCAACGACATGGTGTGGGCGGGCGCCCTGATCCCCGCGCTCATGCTCGCCGCGAGCACCGGCAGTGTGTTCGGGTTCCTGCTCGCGTGGGGCGGCGCCGCCGCCGTGGCCGCCATGTTCGGCTGGGCACAGACCGGGCTGATGCCGCACGCGGGCGGCGTGGGTCCGTGGCTGCGGCAGCAGCGCGACCTCGGCCCGCGGTATCTGGTGGAGAACGTCAGCATCAGCGGCGCGGTGCAGGTCAGGATGTATGGCCTCGGCGCCATCGCCGGGCTCGCGGACGTCGGCGCGGTGCGCGGCGCTGACCTGCTGCTCGGCCCGTTCATCGCGGTGACCATGGGGCTCGCGCTTGTCGCGGTGCCCGAGGCGTCCCGCGTGCTGCGCAGCCATCCGCGACGGCTGCGGCTGTTCTGCCTCGGCCTTGGCGGACTGCAGGTCGGCGGCGCACTGATGTGGGGGCTCGGACTGCTGGTGCTGCTGCCGAACGAACTCGGACTCGGCTTGCTCGGCGAGGTCTGGCCTGCCGCGTCGGTGCTGCTGATCCCCGCCACGCTCGCCGTCGCCGGCGTCGGCCTGTCCAACGGCGCGACGGCGGGGCTGCGGGCACTCGGCGCGGCGCGCAGGAGTCTCCGTTGTCAGCTCGCCGCCGCGGCTGGACTGATCACCGGCGGGTTGCTCGGCGCGGCCATCGCGGACGCGTCTGGGTCCGCATGGGGCGTCGCCATCGCGGCCTGGTGCGCGGCGATCTTCTGGTGGACCCAACTTCATGCCGGACTGCGCGATCACTCGCGCCGCACCATGGCGCCCGGAGGTTCCCCGGTGGCAACCACCATCGGCAATGAGGGAGTGAACACATGACAACCACGCCACGGTTGAGCGTCGGGCTGCCCGTCTACAACGGGGAGAACTATCTGGCAGAAGCGCTCGACGACCTGCTCGGCCAGACGTACACCGACTTCGAGCTGATCATTTCGGACAACGCGTCCACCGACAGCACGGAACGGATCTGTCGCTCCTACGCGGCCGCCGACCCGCGCGTGCTCTACATCCGCCAGCCCCGCAACATCGGCGCAATTCCCAACCACAACTTCCTGATCGGCCAGGCTCGCGGCGAGTTGTTCAAGTGGGCAGCGCACGACGACCGGTTCGGTGACACGCTGCTGGAACGCTGTATCGCCGCGCTCGACGCGAACCCGGACGCGGTCCTCTGTCACGCCCACATGGCCGTCATCGACGCCGACGGCGCGCTGTCGCACGAGTACGACTACGCCATCGCCACCGACTCGCCGTCAGCACCGACCCGGTTCCGCAGCCTGCTGGTCACCGATGGCGGGGACGACTTCTACGGCGTCGTGCGCCTCGACGTGCTGCGCCGCACGCCTCGGATGGACAGCTTCCACAACGGCGGCAGGGTGTTCGTCGCCGGGCTCGCGCTGCACGGCCGGTTCGTGCAGGTGCCAGAGGTGCTGTACTTCCGCCGCGACCACCCCGGCCGGGGCGATCGGTTGCCAAGCATCACGGCGATCTGCCGCAACCTCGACCCGCGACGGGCCAGCCACAGCACCGCGCGGCTGGTGGCCGAGTACGTCGGCGGTTACGTCAGCGTGATCCACAAGGCACCGCTGTCCACACGGGACCGCGTCGCCTGCTACCGCGCCATCCTCGGCTGGTTCCTCGGCCGTGGGCTGCGCGCCCCGGTACGGCGGCTGACGTTCGCTCGCTCACTGCCCGCCTTCGGCACGACCAGTGTCGACACCTCGGCCTCAGCGCGGGACGGGAGAGAACACAGGTGACCAGGCGGCGCTGGGGAAACGGTGCCGGGCACCGCACGAGTCACAGAGCCACCCACGTCGGCTTCTTCGGCATCCTCGGCTCCGGCAACATCGGCAACGACGGGTCCCTGGAGTCCGTGACCAACTACCTCGCCAAACGCCACCCCGAGGCGCGGATCGGGTTCTTCTGCATGGGCCCCGACCGGCTCGCCCGCCGCTACGACGCCCCCGCCCAGTCGTTGCAGTGGTACGAGGCGCACGCGAATACCGCCACCGGAGTGCGGGCGGTGCTGCTCAAGATCACCGGTAAACTGCTCGACCCACTGCGGACGCTGGCCTGGGTGCGCGACAAGGACGCCGTGATCGTGCCCGGCATGGGTGTGCTTGAGTCGACGCAGCCGCTGCGGCCGTGGGCGATGCCGTATTCGCTGCTAGCGCTCGGGGTGGCCAGCAAGCTCACCGGCACCAAGGTCGCGCTGGTCAGCGTCGGCGCCAACGTCATCAGCAAGCCGCTGACCCGCTGGCTGGTCGTTCAGGCCGCGCGGCTCGCCGACTACCGCTCGTACCGCGACGATGCGTCCCGTGACGCGATGCGCCAGATGGGCCTCGACGTCGGCGGTGACCACGTTTATCCGGACTTGGCGTTCGCGCTGCCGGTGCCCGAGGTGCCCGATGCGGACGATCACGCCGTCGGCGTCGGTGTGATGGGCTACTACGGCAGTAACGACGACCGTGCCCGCGCTGACGAGATCCACCGCGACTACGTCGCCACCATGACCGGATTCGTGTACTGGCTGCTGGACCAGGGCAGACCGGTGCGCATCCTCTCCGGCGACAACGCCGACACCGACGTCGTCGACGAGATCCTCGCCGCCGCGCGCGCCCACCGTCCCGACCTCGACCAGTCACGGCTGGTCGTGGAACCACTGACCAGCCTGCACGACCTGCTGCGCCAGCTCGCCACCGTCGAGGCCGTAGTCGCCACCCGCTACCACAACGTCGTGTGCGCGCTGATGCTGGCGAAACCCACGGTCTCGGTTGGCTACGCCACCAAGATCGACATCGTGATGGCCGAGTCCGGCCTCGCCGCGTACTGCCATTCCGCACGGCAGCCCGACCTGGACCGGCTCATCGCGCAGTTCACCGACCTGGAACGGCGCGCGCCCGAGCTGCGGGAGGCCATGACCGAGCGCAGTGCGGCGGCGCGCCGTGGTGTCGAGCGGCAGTTCGCCGAGCTGTCCGCCGAGCTGTTCACCAACCATTCGTCCGCCGAGGGGGCATGATGAAAGCGATCCCGATCCCTGCCATCGCAGGGGCCTACCGATTCGAACCGCAACCACACCGCGACGAGCGAGGCACCTTCAGTCGCACCTTCGATGCCGACGTCGTCCGCTCCGTCGGCATCGACCCGACCGCGTTCGTGCAGGACAGTGTGTCGCGATCGCGCAGGGGCGTGGTGCGCGGGCTGCACCTGCGCCGTGAGCCTGGGGAGGCGAAGCTGGTGCGCTGCTCATACGGCGCGGTGTTCGACGTCATCGTCGATCTTCGGCCGGACTCGCCAACCTACCGCGCGGTGGAGACCATCGAGCTCACCGACGAGACACAGGTGACGATCTACATCCCGGCGGGTTGCGCGCACGGCTTCCAGGCGCTGACCGAGCCCGCCGACGTCGCCTACCGCATCGACCAGACGCACGATCCGGCAGCCGATGTCGCCATCGCGCATGACGACCCTGCTCTCGGCATCGCGTGGCCGCTGCCGGTCACGGCGCTGTCGGAGCGGGACCGCCATGCGCGGTCGACATCGGAGGTGACTGGACGGCTGAAATGATCGCTGCGGACGGCGGACTGCCGTTATCCACCGAGCTGAACCGCAGGCTGCACGAGCTGATCCCCGGCGGCGCCCACACTTACGCCAAGGGCGACGACCAGTACCCGGACGGACTCGCACCGGTCATCACACACGGCCACGGCGGGTACGTGTGGGACGTCGACGGCAATCGCTACACCGAGTACGGCGCGGGGATGCGGTCGGTCAGCCTGGGGCACGCGCATCCCGCCGTGCTCGCCGCGGTACGCCGTGAGCTGGACCGCGGAACCGGCTTCGTGCGGCCCAGCATCATCGAGGCCGAGGCGGCGGAGCTGTTCCTGGCCACCGTGCCGACGGCGGAGATGGTCAAGTTCGCCAAGAACGGCTCCGACGTCACCACGGCCGCGGTACGGCTCGCCAGGGCCGCGACCGGCAGACCGCTGGTGGCGTACTGCGGCGATCAGCCGTTCTTCTCCACTGACGACTGGTTCATCGGCACCACGCAGATGAGCGCGGGAGTGCCAGAACCGATCGCGACGCTGTCGGTTCCGTTCCCGTACGGCGACCTCGCCGCCACCGAGGAGGTACTGCGCTGCCACGAGGGCCAGGTCGCCTGCTTGGTGCTGGAACCGGCGACGCTGACCGAACCGCCGGAGGGGTATCTCGCCGGGCTGCGTGCTCTCGCGCACCGCCACGGCTGTGTGTTGATCTTCGACGAGATGATCACCGGCTTCCGCTGGTCGGAGGCAGGTGCGCAGGGGCTGTACGGTGTCACGCCCGACCTGTCGACGTTCGGCAAGGCGCTGGGCAACGGCTTCGGCGTGTCCGCGCTCGCTGGGCGCAGGGAGCTGATGGAGCTGGGCGGGCTGCGCTCCGGGCGGGAGCGGACGTTCCTGCTGTCCACGACACACGGCGCGGAGACACACGCGCTCGCCGCGGCGATGGCGGTGCTGCGCACCTACCGCGCCGAAGGTGTCACGGCGCGGCTGCACGCGCTGGGGGAGCGGCTCGCCGCCGGGGTGACCGAGGCGGCTGCCGCGATGGGCGTCGCCGACCACGTGTTCGTGCGGGGCAGGTCGAGCAACCTGGTGTTCGCCACCCTCGACGAGCGGGGGAGGCCGTCGCAGGAATACCGCACGCTGTTCCTGCGGCAACTCGTCCTCGGCGGGGTGCTCGGATCGTCCTTTGTGGTCAGCAGCGCGCTGACCGAGGACGACATCGACCGCACCGTCGACGTCGTGGGGCGGGCCTGCGCGGTGTACCGCAAGGCGCTGGACGTCGCCGACCCGGTGCCCTGGATGGGCGGCCGATCGGTGGTGCCGGTGCTGCGGCGGTACAACTGACGGTGCGAGTCAGGTGAGCCGGGCGCGGTTGTGCCCGGCTCACCCTGGTCGCGCTCTGGTTGCGCCGCTTACGACGAGCCCGCGTCCTGCTCGTATGGAGCGGCCTGCCACTCGGCCAGCGTGAGCAGCCTGCCGGTCTCGTACGGCACGAACCGCCAGGCCCCGGTGTAGTCGTTGTCGAACCACCGGTTGTCCTGTTCGAACGTGATCGCCTCCTGCACCGCGCGGCCGTGGTACGGCGACCAGTCCGGCCAGGTGCCGTAGTTCGCCAGCAGCCCGGACACGCCGCAGTATCCTGCCGGGCAGCCGTCGTCGATCTTGGCGGGCTCGTGCACGAAGACGTTGTCGTGGACTCGCAGCCGCTGGGTCTTCCACCGGCAGTCGGAGTACTCGGGCTCGGCGTTGATGCCGGGCGGCGCGCACCGGTCGGCGTCGTTCTCGCCGATGAGCAGGGTGCACTCACTGGTGGTGTTGGTGCCGCAGAAGCGGTCGGCGTTCTCCCACCCGACGATGCCGCCCCAGTTGTTGACGAACCGGTTGCCACTGACCTCGACGACCGAGCTGCGCGCTGGCACGCGCGGTTCGCCGCCCGCCTCGGACAGGTACACCGTGCCAATGGGGAACGGATCGTTCCGGTCGGCGAAGGCGCGGCCGGTGGCCCAGGTGTTGTGCCGGATCACGTTGTCGCGCACGACGACGTTGTAGGAGATCTCGTAGAACACCGCCTGCCCATCGTTGCGCTCGATGAGGTTACGTTCGATCAGGAAGTCGTTGTTGTTGGTGTCGGCCCAGACACCGGGCCCGTGGTTATCGTGGATCCAATTACCGACGATCTGCGCGCCATCGACCGACCAGAACTTCATCGCGCCGCTGCATCCGCAGCCCGGGTTTTGCGCTTCCAGGTCGGCGGTGTGATTGCCCGCGAACTCGTTGTCGCGCAGCACGATGTCGCGGATCTGGTTGCCCGCTTGGAAGGCATTGAGTCCGTACTGTCCATTATGGGCGACGCAGTTGCCGATCATGCGCTGGCCGGAGCCCGCCATCATCGCCGCACCAGCGTTGTTGATCAGTGTGTTGCGCGCGATCGTCCAGCCGTCGCCGGAGTTGTGGTTGACGACGCCCTCATTGGTGGGCGCGACGAAGTTGCGGATGGTGAGGTAGCGAATGGTGACGCCACTCGCGTGCTGGGTGAACGCGTAGCGGTTGATGTTCTTGCCGTCGAGCACCGCGTCCGGTGCGCCGACGAACGTCGCGTTGTCGCCCGGGACGATCTGGGCGTACTCGCCCTGGCCGAGGGTGTGCACGCCGGGTGCGAACCAGTACGTGGTGTCGGGGTGGCCGAAGTCGACACCGCTGTTGTCGCCCGCTGGGACGACGACGGCGCCCTCGGGCGGGGTATCCGGGCCGTTGAGCGTGTCCGTGCCGCAGACTTCGGTGGCCCCGGCGGGGAGCGTGGCGCCGGACGTGGTCGGCTCGGTGGTGGTTGTCGTCGCGGACGTCGTGGCCGTCGTCGTCTCGGGTGCCGCGGTGGTCGTTGTCGTGCCGGTCGTGCTGGTCGTGGTGCTGGGTGCGGGACTCGGCGTTTCGGCGCCTTCCTGCGTGGTCGTCGGCGACGCCGGCGACGATGTGGCGCCGCCGACGTTCGCGTCGGCCGAGGCACGGTAGTCGAACCGGATGCGGCTGAACGACTTCGGTTTCCCGTTGTTCCGCTCGGCGCGTACCTCGAACTGGTCGCCGTTCGCCGATCCTGGCACGACTGTCAGCTTGTACGCGCGGGCGCGCGGCGGCAGGGATGAGGTGACCTCGATCTGGGTAGGCGCGACGCCCAGCGTGTGTCCGATGGTGCACTGGCCCTGCGCATCGGTGAGGCAGGTGACGGTGCGCTCCACCTCGAGCTGGGTCGCTGCTGGGGTTTCGGCGCTCGTGGGGAACACCGCGATGGCACCAGTGATCACGATGGCGGTCGCGCTGCCGATGAGCGCGGCGGTGAGGCTGCGGCGACGGCGGTGTGAGCGGCGTCGGGTACGCCGATGCGGCGCATGCCGTCGATGTTCGGGGTCGTAGTGACTGTGTCTGGCCATGCGCCACCTCGTGTGGGAGCGGTCGGGACTGACAGCCTTGCTGAGTGAGCGCGGACGCGAAGCCGTGAGGTCACGTATACGGCTACGTAGCTGTCTCGTTCCGATCTCGAATTCGACACGCCGGTCGCGGGACGAGGTTCTGCGGCCGTGTTCTCTGGTTGGAATTCATGCTACGGCGACCGGTGCCGTTGGAACCCTCATCGCACGTCACACCTCTGGGTGTGATTTGTCGGTGGCGGCGTGGCCGTCCTTCGCGGTGCTTGGCGCGGTCGGTGGTCGACGATGAGGGCTCGGACGCGAGGTGGCGGACCTAGGCGGCGGCGCGGGCCTGGGCGACGGCGTTGTTGAGGCACGTCGGGCCGGTGCCTGTGTGGGTGACGTCGCTTCTCTTGTAGTCGAATGTCAGTTCGAGTAGTGTCGTGATGTGGGCCTCTTCTGGGGGCGCGGGATGACGGGTCTTTTGTCGTCGCGCGCTAGGGGGTGTGGTCGATGTCGGCGTCAGAGTCGAGTCATGGGGATGAGTTCGAGGGTGAGCCTGATGGCGGGCCGAATTTCGAGAGTGAGGCCGTGCCGGGAGGCAGCGGTGCGTCCGGGGCCGCGTCCGTGGGCGAGGGCGAATCCGCTGAGAGCCTGTCTGTCCCTGAGGACGTGTTGTGCCTTGGTGATGTGGAGTGGGCGGATTTCGACGCGGATGCTCTCGTGGAGGTTGCGAAGCTCTCGCAGCGTCTGCTCGGGCGGGTGCAGGCCGTGCAACTCAAGGCGATCGCCGAACTGCGGGCACGGCGGGGGTGTGAGCGCGAGACCGCGGACGAGGTGGGGCTCGCGTTGGCGGTCGGGCGGCATCACGCGGATCGACAGATTGAGTTGGCTACTCAGATGACGCGTCGGTTTCCGCGGTTGTTGGCGTCGTTGGAGCGTGGCGATGTGGACGCCGTGAAGACCGAGAAGGTGGTGGAGGCGGGTGCGTTGCTTTCCGATGAGCACGCCGACCAACTCGATGCCGCGATGGAACCACTCCTGGACGGGCGGGATGGGGCGGCGATCCAACGCTCTGCTCGTTACCGGGTGGACAAGCTGGACCCCGACGGTGCGGCTGAGCGGGTGCGGCGCTGCCGCGAAGACCGCAGGGTGGAGTTGCGGTTCACCGAGAATGGGATGGCGGATCTGTGTGCCTACCTGCCGGCTGAGACCGCGGCGGCGATCTATGGGCGGATTGATGCGATCGCGAAGTCGAACAACTCGCGTCGTGATGAGCGCAGTCTGGATGCGATCCGTGCCGATGTGTTCACCGAACTGCTGCTCGGTACGCGGGAGAGCTACCGGCGGGTGCAGATCCAGGTGACCGTTCCCGTGACGACGCTGCTCGGGGTACGGGATCTGCCGGGTGATCTGGAGGGCTATGGGCCGATTCCGGCTGAGATCGCCCGCGAGATGGCCGCCGATCCCCGCTGCACGTGGCGACGTCTCCTCACCGACCCGCCGACGGGACAGCTCCTGGAGATGGGGCGTCGCCGCTACAAACCACCCGCACAGTTGGGTGATTATGTGCGCGCCCGGGACCAGCGGTGTCTCGTGCCGGGGTGTAACCGGCCTGCTCGGCGTTGCGATACCGACCACAGCATCGAATGGCACCGTCATGGCACCACCGACGCGAAGCTCCTGGCCTGCCTGTGCCGCCGCCACCACCGGCTGAAGGATCGGCCGGGCTGGCACTTCGAGTTCAACGAGGACACGCTGACCATCACCACCCCGACCGGCCGCAAGTACCGACGCCGGGCACCCCGCATCGCCGAACCCGAACCAGACCCAGCGCCGCCGAGCGAACCCGGACCACCACCCTTCTAACCGGTAGTCCAGTGCTCCGGCGTAACAGGTCACCGTTCCGGGGCGAACCTAGGTATGACCTCGCGCTTGCGCTGGACAAGGGGGCATCATGCGCGTTCGATTGGCTGACACTTCGGCCCGCACGATCGGTGACGAGACGATCGTGCTCAACCTGCCGAGGTCGCGGTACTTCACGATCAAAGGCGTCGGCGTCCGCCTGTTCGAGCTGCTCGCGGAGGACACGTCGGTGGACGACCTCGTCGACACCATCGTCACCGAGTACGACGTCGACCACGCCGTGGCCCGACGCGACGTCGAATCCTTCATCGCACGCCTGCGCGACGAAGGTCTAGTGCAGTGACGGAACCGGCTGTGCTGCTCGCCCACGACGACACGCCGCGGGATGGACCAACCGGTTTGCCGAAACTGGCACCGGCCGAGGTCGCCATCGGACACCCGGTCGGGTCGCTACCTCGGGGGACATCGCCAGCGCGGCCATCGCCTGCGGACCTGCTCACCGTCGATCCAGACCCCGTGCATGCGTTGCGCGCCGCGTTGCGTCCGGCATTGCTGCGCCAACCGTGTGTCGTGGCCTTCTCTGGCGGCAGGGACTCGTCGCTGCTGCTCGCCGTCGCGGCCGATCTGGCGGCGAGAGAAGGACACGCACCGCCAATCGCGCTCACCCTGCGCTATCCGAACGATCCCCATGCCGACGAGTCGACGTGGCAGGACGCGGTCGTGACGCACCTGCGCGACAGCGGGCTGCGGTTCGAGTGGGTACGCAAGAACATCACCACCGAACTTGACCTCATCGGCACCGTCATGGCACCCGTCCTGCGCGCTCACGGCGGCCCGGTATACCCAGCCGCGTTGGCCAACACCATCGTCCTCACCGGTCACGCGGCAGGTGGCAGTCTCGTCACGGGCAATGGGGGAGACGAGGTGCTCAGCGGTCATCGGATCGCGGTGCTGCGCGCGGCCCTGCGGCGACGCGGCAGGGGACTCTCCCGCACGGACTGGACAGTGGTGGCAGCGAGTGCCGCGCCATCGCCGTTGCGGTACGTCGTCGCCAGCCACGTGGCCGCCGCCCCACACTGGCTGCGGTCTACACACCGGCGTGCGGCACAACGCGCGACCGCACGACACACGGCGCGGCAACCGCTGCGCTGGGACCGAAGTGTGCTCGCGGCCCGGGCGTCGCGCGCGGTCGCGGTCGGCGAACGGACCCGAGCCGTCGTGGCCCGCGGCAACGACTGCACGCTGGTGGAACCGTTGGCAGACGATCGGTTCATCAACTCGTACGCGGCGTTCGGCGGCCGGTGGCGTGGGCTCACCCGCACCGCAGGCACCATGTTGCTCGCCGACGGGCTTCTCCCGGATGCCGTGCTGCGTCGCACCGACAAGGCAACGTTCAACGCATCCCGGTTCGGCGCGTCATCGCGGGAGTTCGCCCGCGCATGGGACGGCACTGGCTGTGACCACCAGCTGATCGACACGGATGCGCTCCGGGCCGCCTGGCTCTCCGCACAACCACCGGCAGGCACCGCACTGTTACTGCAGCAGGCCTGGCTCGCCTCGACGGTGACACCATGAGCCAGCTCCGGCCACTCCGTCGGGCGGCCCGTTTCGGCGTCGAGGCGGCGCGGGCGGTCGTCACACTGCTTGTGATCGAGGTGTGCCTGCGTACCGGTGGTGTCGACACTGCGTGTGCCCGCCTCGGCCTGCGTAGTGACCTCACCAGCGCCCGCCAGCCCCGCGCCGGGCACGTCGTCTTGCCGCGCCGCACCAAAACGCCGGTGCGGGCGTGCTGTGCTGTCGCGTCGGCGTGGCCAGCAGGGGACACCTGTTTGCGGCGGTGCCTGCTGCTGGGCCACCGATTACGCCAGCTCGACCCCGTGCTGCGGATCGGCGTTCGCCGCGAGGACGCCGTGTTCGCGGCCCACGCGTGGCTCGAAATCGACGGCGTCGCCCTCGACCCAGCGTCAGCGGGCTACGCGGCCCTCGGCACAGCGAATGGAGCGCCGTCGTGACGCACCGATACCGCGCCCACGGTCTCGACGTCGTCAGCGACATCGAACTCCCGCTGCCACCCGGCGGCGCCGCCGAGCCGGATCTGGCGTTGCGCCTCGGCAACCGGCGTCCAGTGCGTGCCGAACCGCCCGAGGGCACGCCCGTGGCGACGCTGACCGACGCCGACGGCGCACTGCGCTACGGCATCGCCCGGCCCGACGCCGGTATCGTGCTTCGATATCCAGGGTTGTGCGAATTCACCGGTGACCACGAGTTCGCCGAGGTCACCGCACACCCGCACCCCGGCGTGGACGAGGGATACCTGCCCGTGCTCGCCACCGGAATGGTGCTGGCGCTGCATCTGCTGCTGCGGGGACACGTCGTGGTGCATGCCAGTGCCGTGCGCGACGGCGATGTGGCGATCGCGTTCGTCGGGGCGTCCGGCATGGGCAAGTCCACGCTGGCGACCGCGCTGTGCCGCGATGGCTGCACGCTCCTCGCCGACGACGTGCTCCGCATCGAACGGCACGGATCCGCCATGCGCGTCTATCCGGGCAGTGTGGAGACTCGGCTGCGTCCTGGCGCGCACCGGCTCGCCGACGGCGCCACCGTTCGCCACACCGCCGACGGCAGGCTCGCGATGCGGTTCGACGACGTATCAGCGGGACCGGTGCCGCTGGCGTTGTGCGTTGTGCCGCGTCCTAGCAGGAGTGCCAGCGAACTGGTCGTGGAACGACTGGCCCCGGTGCGGGCGTTGTTGCTGCTGAGCCGGTTCCCTCGGGTACTTGGCTGGTGTGAACAGGCTTCACTGGCGACGTCGTTCCAAGGGCTTGCCGACCTGGTCGAGCAGGTGCCCGTCGTGACGGCGACGATCCCATGGGACGCGCCGTTCGACAGCGTGCTACCCGCGCTGCGGAACGTCGTGGCCGCTCCCGTTCAGCGGTAGGCCGCCGACTGGAGCCGGTAGAGCTGGGCGTACTGGCCGTCGTGTGCCATCAGTTCGTCGTGTGTGCCGGACTCGATGATCCTGCCCTCGTCCATCACGTAGATGCGGTCGGCCATGCGGGTGCTGGAGAACCGATGGGAGATCAACAGCGCCGCACGCCCGTCCAGGGTGGCACGCACGTCGGTGAACAGCGCGTGCTCGGTGCGTGGGTCGAGCGCGGCGGCCGGTTCGTCCAGCACGACAAGGTCGGCGGTGCGGTATAGCGCCCGCGCCAGCGCGACCCGCTGCCATTGGCCGCCGGACAGGTCAACGCCCTCGTCCAGGTCGCGGCCGAGCACTGTGTCCATGCCATCGGGGAGCGACGGCACCGAGTCGAGTACTCCGGCCTTGCGCGCCGCGTCGGTCACCGCGGCGGGGTCGCCGCGGCCGTCGTCAGCGATGGCGATGTTCTCGCGCAGCGAGAACTGGTACCGCACGAAGTCCTGGAAGATCACCGATACCGACGCCCGGAGGTCGGCAGGGTCGGCGATGACGCCGTCCCACTGCCGGGTGCCGGTGTCCGCGTCGTAGAGACCAGCGACGATCTTGGCGAGGGTGGTTTTGCCGGAACCGTTCTCGCCGACGAGCGCCACTACCTCCCCGGCGCGGATGGTGAGGTCGACGTCATCGACGGCGGGGCGTTGCTGGCTCGGATAGCGGAAACTGACGCCGGTCAGCGTGACCCGGTCGCGCAGCGGGCGCCGGGTGCCGTCCGGTGACATGGTGGGCACGGCGGCGATGAAGCGTTCCAGGTCGGCCAGGAATGGCGCGGACTCGATCAGCCCGCCGATCGCGGTGAACAGCGTGGTGAGCTGGGTGGAGAGCAGGCGGACGGCGATCGCGGCCGCGCCCGCGGTGGCGAGGTCGATCCTGCCGCGGCGCACCAGTTCGACGATGGCGAGCAGGGCGATGGCGAGCGCGGCGGCCATGCCCAGCGTGGTCATCGCCGCGATCAACTGCCGCCTGCGCACCTGGCCTCGCAGTTCGGTGGCGACGCTGGCGTTCAGTGCGCTGTGGTGGCGGCGCAGCCGTGGCGCGGAGTCGAAGGCTCGCAGCTCAGCCGCATAGCCACGTTGGGTCAGCAGCTGCCGCAGATAGTTGCGGCGGCGATACAGCGCGGTCAGCCGGGTCGCGAAGCTGAACTCGCTCCGGCTCGCCCAGCGTGAGAGCAACACGGCGGGCACACCAGCCGTGAGCAGGACCGGCACCAGCAACGGCTCGATGCTGATGAGCGCCGTGGAGATCGTGACCACGCCGAGCAGGCCACCAGTGAGACCGAGCAGCGAGGTCGTTACCGCGAACGGGCGAGTCAGGGCGTTTTGCTGGACTCGTTCCAGGTTGGTCGCGAAGCCGGTGGCCTCGTAACTGAGCAAGTCGGCGCGGGCGGTGGCGTCGAGCAGGCGGTTCCACACGCGCTGCGACACCCGTTCGCCGAGCAGGCGGTGTTGCTGCGCCTGCAGCGGTCCGATCGCGCCGGAGAGCGCGGTCAGAAACGCCAGCGCGAGCAGTGCTGGGGTGAGGCCGAGCCGCGCGTCCTCCGGTGTGAGCAGCGCGTCGAAGGTGAGCTTGCCCGCGCCCACGACGCCGAGCGCTGCGGCGGCGCCGATGAGTTGGTACAGCGTGGCGACGACGGTGCCCGCTCGGTCGGCGCGCACGACCTCTCTCGCGGCGGTCGCCACCAGCCGAGGTGCCGTCGCCGGGGTGCGTGTGGTGCCGAACAGGGGCATCGCACGAGAATATCTGGGCGGGGAAGGAATGACGGCGATGCGCGAATATCTGGGAAAGAGCGTAACGTCCTTGTTGTCCGGTGCGAATTTCATTGTGTGAGACACGATGCGCGCTCATGTGTCGGGACGCACGCGCGTGTTCTCGGACAGTGCCAGCGGAAGGGGTCGGACGATGCGCAAAGAATATGTTGCCCCGGAGATCGAGGAGTTGGGGACGGTCGCTGAGCTGACGCTCGGCCAGGCCGAAGGCAGTCTGCTTGATGCCGACTTCGCCGCAGGAACCCTCTTCGGCGACATCACGTTCTCGTAAGCGGGCGCGGCTCCCGCGCTCGAAGCCGTGTCCTGCACTCAGGACGCCATGTCCTGCACTCGGGACGTTGTGTTCGACACCCAGGACGCCGTGTCCTGCACTCTCGACGATGAGTCATGCGTTCCCAACGGCGAGTTGCGGCGTGGTGGGCACCTCCCCTTTCGTAGTGTCACATTTTGTCCCCTGTGTCCGATTAAACAGGTCCTAGCGGCAGGGACGCTGATCGACTTCGCACCACGATGCTCACCGAGCAACTCACGCTCGCTGCTAACGGGTGCTGATGCGTTGTGAGGTGACGTCGAAGACGAACACGGCGTCGGTAGTGCAGGACATGGCGTCCTGAGCGTCGGACACGGCGTCGGCAGTGCAGGACACAGCGTCCTGAGCGTCGGACACGGCGTCAGGAGTGGGGGACACGGCGCGAGACCGCGCGGCCCTGGTGTGCCTGGCGGAGGGCGTAAGCGAAGCGGCGGAGGCGGGAGGAATGACGTCCGTCGGTGTAGCCGCGGTCGGGCAGAGCGAGCGCGTGGATGTAGGCGAGCTTGTCGCGCCAGCGCGGTAGCACCCGTACCGTGGCGAGCGCCTGGGCAGCGAACGTCTTGGTGTCGGTGGTGTGCAGCGCGAGCCAGGCTTCTTCCTGTCTGCTCGGTGTGTAGTCCCGTGCCCAGGACGACAGCGGCCCGGTCGCGGGAAGGCAAAGCAGCCGGGTGGTGTCGGCGACGGCCGCCGCGAGCACGGCCTCCACACCCCAGCGCGCCGCGATCGCCCGTACGGTGCGTGCCGGATCGGTGCGCTGGATAACGCTGAGGTGCCCGGCAGTGTTGGCGTGGACACCGCCGGACGATTCCACCTTCCGCAGCAGTTCCGCGACGTCGCGCAGCGAGCCCAGCCGGAGTGGCCAGTCACCGAGCGCGGCGTGGTAGCAGGCGTGCAGCAGCCGGTATGGCAGCGACAGTGCCGTCACCGGGTGCCCCGCGACCGTCAGCGATTCGCCTTCGTCGCGCCACAGTTCGTCCAGGTCCATCAGTACGCCCCAGGGCCCAAGCACGAACGTGCGATGGATGTCCAGCTCATAGCCCGCCGGCGGGATCAGCGTCATGCCCTTGTCGAACCGCCGGTCGAAGCCAGGTCTCGGCTCGGCCAGCGTGCGCCGGTACCCGGCCGAGCGCATCGTGGCGGCCGCGTGGTCGATGTCGGCTGGTCGCACCAGTAGGTCGATGTCGTGGAACGATCGCAGCGCCGGGTCCGGGTAGTCCAGCCGGGCGTAGGCGGGGCCCTTGAGCACCCTGGTGGCCACGCCAGCGCCCGTCAGCCGCCGCACGATCGCGGCCAGTTCCCGCTCCAGCAGCAGCACCCTGAGCTGCGCGGTGCGGTGCTCGGCGACGGCCTCACTGATCTGTGCGCCGGTCGCGGCCATGGCGCCCTCGTGCACGGCAGCAGCGAGCGCACCGGTCAGTCGGTGCCGCCATGCGCCGCGCAGCACGTCCTGCCACGCCGACGGTTCCAGCGGCTCGCGGGGGAGTGTCAGCCGCGAGCCCGGTAGCCGGTACGCCGCGATCGCGGGCAGCGCGAACGGGTAGGCGCCCTCCGGGCACAGCCGCCGAGGCATCGGGCTCAGCTCCAGATGTCGCGATGGACGTTGAAGATCACCCGGGAACCCAGCGGCTCCAGCTTGATCGGCAGCTCTTTCATCCTCGACAGCCGCTCGCGCACCGCGGCTTGGTGTTCCACCGGACACGTCACGAGCAGGAATCCGCCGCCGCCAGCTCCGGTGACCTTCGCGCCAGACGCGCCAGCCGCCAACGCGTCCTCGATGGCCTTGTCGATCTGCGGGTTCGAGACGCCGGAGGCGAGGCTCCGCTTGGCCTCCCAGCTCTTGCGCAGCGCGATGCCGAGTGCGCTGACCTCCCCGGCGCGCAGCCCGTCCGCCGCCTCCGTAGCGAGGTCGCGCAGCAGGTTGAGCTGCGGCAGCCGGTCACCGATGTTGGCGTTCTGCTCGCCGAGGATCACATTGGCGTCGCGGGTGATGCCGGTGAAAAACAGCAACAACTCGCTTTGCAGCTGCCGCCGCAGCACAGGGTCCAGTGCCAACTCGTCCAGCACCACCCGGTCTCCCCGCCCGAAGTGGATGTCGCACAACCCGCCGAACGCCGCCGCGTACTGGTCCTGCTTGCCGATCGGTTTGCGGCAGCGGTCGATCTCGATGGTGCACGCGCGCTCGGCCAGCTCCTCCGCCGACACCTGGGTGCCCCGGTAGGCGTACAGCGCGTGCAGCAGCCCGACCGTCACCGCGGACGACGAGCCGAGCCCCGACCCGGCGGCCGGGATGTCGGCCAGCGTGGTCAGCTCGATGCCGCCCCGGACGCCGGTCATGTGCAGCGCCTCGCGCACCAGCTCGTGCTGCAGGTCCTCCACCCGGGAGACGATCTCCTTGCGCGAGTAGTTGACGTAGATGTCGTCATCGAAGCGCTGCTTGACGATCACGTAGACGTACTTGTCGATCGCCGCGTTGAGCACCCTGCCGCCGTGTTCGCGGTAGTAGCTCGGCAGATCCGTGCCGCCGCCGACGAGGCCGATCCGCAACGGCGTCTGTGTGATGATCATGAGTCGCGCTCCCGTACCGGCCGCACCACGCCGAGCTCTCGCATCGTCGCCGTCGCGTGGCTGAGGACGTCGTCCAGGCCGTCCTTGCCCGCCAGCCACTCGGCGTACCGCGCGACCGAGTCCTTCGGGGTGTACTGGGGTGACCAGCCGAGCGCCCGTAGCGCGTCGATGTCGGACAGGATGTGGCGGGTGTCGCCGAACCGGTACTCGCCGGTGATCCGGGCGGGCTCGTCCGAGCCGTACTGTGCCCGCACGATCTCCGCGAACTCCTGAGTCGTGTACGCGGTGCCGCCGCCGACGTTGAACGCTCTGCCCACCGCCCGCTCGTCGGTGAGCGCGAGCAGGTTCGCGTCCACGACGTCGTCGATGTTGACGTAGTCGCGGATCGCCTGGCCGTCTTCATACAACGCCGGTGTGCTGCCCTGCGCGTAGTGCAGGCAGAAGATGCGGCACGCGCCGGAGTAGGCGTTGTACACCGACTGCCGGGGCCCCTGCACGATGCTGTAGCGCAGCGCGACCGTCGGGACGCGGTAACGGCGGCCAAGATTGAGCGCCATGCGTTCGCCCGCGAGCTTGGACATGCCGTACGGGTTCTGCGGGTTCGTGACCCGTTCCGGTGTCGGCAGCATCCGCAGTTCGCCGTCGCAGACCGGGCAGGTGTGCTCCCACCGGCCCGCCGCGAGCTGCGACTCCGGGCGCATGTCCGGTACCTGCTCGCCGTGCTCGGCGCAGACGTAGAGCCCTTCGCCCAGCGCGGCCTGCGAGGACGCAAGCACCACCCGCTGGATGTCCAGCCGCTCCGCGACGATGATCTCGTACAGCAGCGCCGTCGCGGTCACGTTGACGTCGGTGAACGACGCGAAGTCCGGCAGATAGTCCTGGTGCGCCGCGAAGTGATACACCGCGTCGACCCGTCGCAGCAGGTTCGCCAGCAACTCGCGGTTACGAACGTCACCGATGAACAGCTCGACCCCCGGCGTGAGGTACTGCGGCGTAGCGCCGGGGTGTACCGGTGCGGCGACGGTGTCCAGCACGATGACGTCGTGGCCAGCCGCGACCAGCCGGTCGCAGGTGTGCGAGCCGATGAACCCGGCGCCACCGGTGACCAGAATCCTCATCGCCGACCACCCCGCCGCGCGTACACCGCGCGGTAGAGGTCGAGGGTGCGTTCCGCGGTGCGCGCCCAGGAGAACTCGCTCGCCCGCAGCAGCCCCTTCTCCCGCAGGCCGTCACGGGCCGGTCCGCAGGCCTCCAGAATCGCTTGCCCGATCGCTTCCGGATCGGACGGATCGGCCAGCAGCGCGGCGCCGCCCGCCGTCTCCGGCATGGCGCTGATGTTCGACGTGACCACCGGGCAGCCGGTCGCCATGGCCTCCAGGATCGGCAGTCCGAACGTCTCGTTGAACGACGGGTACACGAACACGTCCGCCGCGCGGTAGAACAGCACCGTCTCGGTGATCGGCACCCCGCCGACCCACACCACGTCGTCGCTGATGCCCAGCTCGGCCGCCAGCTCGCCGAGTTCGGCGGCGTGCGGGCCATCGCGGCCAGGCCCGACGATCACCAGCTGCCGGTCGCCAAGCTCCGGCTTGGCAGCGGCGAACGCACGCAGCAGTCCGGCGCAGTTTTTGTACGGCCACAGCGAGGACACGAACAGGACGAACGGCCGCGTGATGCCGTAGCGCAGCCGCAGCGTGTGCCTGGCGTGCTCGGGATCGCCGGGGCGGAACAGCTCGTGGTCCACCGCCTCCGGGATCAGGTGCAGCTTGGCGGGGTCGACGTCGAGGTAGCGCGTCACCTCATGGCGCAGGCTCTCCGAGTTGATGACGATCGCGTCGGCCACCCGCGCGGTGCGGGGGTAGCTCAGCCGCCGGTACAGCCGCGCGGACGGGCGTACTGACTCGGGCGCGGTGTAGGCGTGCAACGTCTTGAAGTGCACCACCAGCCCCGGCGCGGGGCGCACGATCGGCGCGAGCAGCGTGTTGAAGACGTCGATGCCGGACAGCGGCAGCCGCAGCGGCGAGTACAGGTGCTCGCTGGCGGTGCGTAGCGGCGGACGCTCGTTCGACCACGGGAACGTGACGTGGTGCACGCCGGGGCCGTAGCCGGTGTGCGAGGCGCGGGACGTCGGGCTCACCAGCAGGTGCAGCTGCTCGTCGCCGGTGAGGCGACTGGCCATCTCGGGAATGACCCGCGTCCAGAACCAGTGCGCCCCTGACGGGTTCGCCGGATCGTCGGTGAGCAGGTTGATCGCGACGCGCATGCCGTCAGAATGTCTGGGACGCAACAACATCAGCAGCCATCCGGGATTGTCGAACGTATTGGGCAAGCAGATGCATGCACGCCTGGTGCGCATCCTCGATGATTCCGTAGTTGTGGGCGTCGACGTGGATCGACGCGGTGGCGAGACGTCGTGCGGCGCCGCCGTCGAATCCGGTCAGCGCGATCGTCGGCATGTCGTTGGCGATGGCCCACTCCAGCGCGCGCACGATGTTCGGCGAGCCGCCGGACGACGAGATCGCGACCAGCACGTCGCCTGGCCTCGCGTGCGACTGCAGCTGGTATTCGAAGACCCGCTCGTAGCCGTGGTCGTTCGCGATGGCGCTGAGGACTTCGATATTGGTGGACAGGCTGTAGACCCTGGTGGTCAGATCGGTGCCGTTGCGCACGCCCTTGACGTGATCGCACTGCAGGTGGTTGGCGATCGAGGCTGATCCGCCGTTGCCGCACGCGAACACCGCCTGGTCGGTGCGGTATGCGGTGTCCAGGATCTGTGCCGCGCTGCCAAGCTGGGCGCGGTCGACGCTGCGGACCGCGCGGTCCAGTTCGGTGACGTACGCGCCGCCGTAGGCGTCCGCGCTGTCGAACCGGTGCGTGGGGAACCGCCGCGGTGTGCTGCGGGCCTGTCTGGGCACGGTGCCGCTGGCCAGGATGTGCTCGGTGGCGCGCGCCAGGTCCGGGAACGACCGCACGCCATTCAGCGCGGCGTCCGGCGGGCCGACGTAGAGCGGCTGCGCCCCGACGGCGTCGGCGAGGCCCATGTCGCAGGCGGCGTCACCGACCACCCAGGACGCGGTCAGGTCGAGGTCCAGCGCCTCGGCGGCGGCGAGCGCCATGCCGGGTGCGGGCTTACGATCAGCGCTGGCGCGTGCGAACGCCGCCACCTTGCCGTCCGGGTGGTAGGGGCAGAACAACCAAATGTCGACGTGTGCGTCCTTGCGCGCGAGTTCGGCGATCAGGTGCTTGTGCACCTGATGGACGTCGTCGATGTCGTAGTAGCCGCGCGCGACACCGGCCTGGTTGCTGACGACCGCGATTGGGATGCCCGCCCGGTTGAGCGCGGCGATCGCCTCGATCGAGCCGGGGATGAACTCCACCCGGTCAACAGAGCCGACGTAGCCGTGGTCGACGATGATGGTGCCGTCGCGATCGAGAAGTACGCCTTGTCGGCTCACGGATACCTCACCTCTCGAATCGTCGGCGTCGTAGCCAGGTTTGACGACGCGGCCGTCCCCCTGCTTGTGCCCCTGAAAAATCCGCACTGTGCTTGTGCACTGTGGTGCTTCGCACTGTGGCGTCGTCTGGAGTTCGTCCCCGCGGGCGATTCCGTTACGTCCTGAATGATCTCTACGACCGATTATCTGGAAGTGCGGCGTTGTACTGGGACGTTCGGGGTGTGGTGCGCGGTGTGACAGGTGCGGCGCCGTGTTGGGTGGTGCCGTTCCGGCCTGGTATCAGTAGCGCGGCGGCCACCGCGAGGTGCAGGAGGTACGGCGATGCGTCGCCAAGCCCGACCTCCGCGTAGGAGGCGACCAGGCAGTAGGTGATCAGGAAGATGGCGCAGGCCCGCTCGATGGAGGGCGGCCGCAGTACCGCCACCGCCGCTAGCGTGGCGAGGAACGCGAACACCAGCGCGAGTCCGACCAGGCCTTGCTCGTGGTAGACGGCGAGCCAGCCGTTGTCGATCGGCAGGCCGTTGAACGACTTGTCGGTGAGCCCGACGCCGAAGAACTGCTCGGTAGTGGTGCGGTTGTCCGCGAGCAACGCGTCCCACACTTTCTCCCGCCCGGTCAGGCTGGTGAAGTTCTCCGCGTCCTGGCCGCGTCGGATCCACGCCTGGATGACCGGCCAGAACGCCAACGCGGCGATCGCGCCGCCGATACCGGTGCCGAGGGCGGCCTTACGGGCACGTGACGTCGTCAGCACCAGCGACAGCGCCGCCAGCGCCAGCCCGGCGAGTAGCGCGAACGTCGCCGTGCGGGTGTGGGTGAGCAGTAACAGGCCGATCGCGGGCACCGCGAACACCAGCACGCTCGACACCGTGGTGCGGCGGCCGAGCCAGAGCAACAGTGTCAGCCCGGCGACGATCGCGGCGTACTGGCCGATTTGCGGCGGCGGCATCGGCCACAGCGCGCCGACGAGGCGTCCGCCGTAGTCTGCCGGCAGCGCGAGGCCGGGCGCGACGACGAGACCGGTGGCGACCACGGCGAGCACCACCGCGAACGTCCTGATGTGATATCTGACGAACGCCACCGTGCCTTGCCACCAGTAGCTCAGCAGCCACAGCGTCGCCAGGAACACCGCCAGCCGGGCGCAGCGCATCAGCGCGCCGAACCCGGAGTCGATGCGCGCGCTCGCGATGATGCTCAGCACCAGCAGCAGGGTGAGTAGCAGCAGGAACGCGCTCGGCCGGACCCGCAGCCGGGGGTTGAGCAGCAGCGCGAGCGTGAACGCGATGAGCAGCGACCCCATCGTCACCGCCTGGGCGATTGGGCGCGGGATCGCCACCAGTGTCTCGGGGCCCTGCGAGCCGAGCGTGTTGACGATCAGCAGCGCCCACGCCACGCCGACAAGCGGCGGCGTGCCGCGGGCCGCGGTGTTGCCGGTATCGCCGGTGCCGTCAGCGCCGTGGTTGCCCCCGGCGTTCCTGAACGGCAGGTGTGGCTTGAGCGTGGTCATGGCGCGCCTGCCTCGGTGGCCGGTCTCGCGCGCAGGTGCACCCACAGGTGCCAGCCGAGCGCGCGCTCGCCGGGTAGCCGGTGCACCGGCAGCGGCGGTGCGTGCAGGTAGCGCTGGTACGAGTCGGCGACATCGAAAGCGGGAAAGTCGCGTGCGACCTCGGTCAGCGAGTACACCTTCGCGTACGGATTGAGCGGGCCGTCGGTGTTGCGGTGCGTGAAGGTGTCCAGTCGCAGATACTCCCGCAGCCCGGTGCGCTCGGCGTTCGCCAGGTGTTGCCGCAGCATCGACGATCGCGAGGCGAGCCGGGTGCGGCGCAGCGGGTAGGCGGCGGCGAGCATCGCCCTGCGGATCAGCCGGATGCTGATCTGGTAGTTCAGCGACCTGCGGGCGTAGAGCATCGCCACAAGCAGCCCGCCAGGCTTGAGTACCCGGTGGATCTCGGCCTGCGCGGTATGGATGTCCGGGATGTGGTGCAGCACCCCGTGGCTGAAGACGATGTCGAAACTGTTGTCGGGCCACGGGATCGCGACGGCGGAACCCTGCTTCACATCGTCGTGCGGCAGGTCGCGCACCGCGAGGCGTGCCTCGACCCTGCGCACCGACTCCTCGGTGAGGTCGAGGCCGGACCACGTCGCGCCGCGCCGGATGAGCTGCTCGGACTCCGCGCCCTGACCGAGTCCGATCTCCAGCACCCGCTTGTCGCGCCAGTCGATCCGGTCAAGGCAGCCGGGAATGTGGCGTTCGCGGCCGTAGCGCCAGGCGTCGTACGCGGTGAAGAAGCGGGCGTAGTCGTCGGCGAACGCGCCATGCAGCCCGCCGACGATGTGGTCGCCGCACGGGTGGGCGTTCCAGAACGACTGGACGTCGGTTTCGTTCATCGCCTGCTCCTGGGTGGTCGGGCCCGCGTGGTCATGCCGTGTGGGTCATTCGCTCACCGGCGCGAACGTGCTGCCCGCGTCCTGCTGGTACGGCGCGGCGCGCCACTGCGTGAAGGTGATCGAGGTGTTCGTGTCGAACGCGAGGAACGTCCACGGGCCTCGGTAGTCATTGGCGTGCCAGCGGTTGTCCTGCTCGTACGTGATCGCCTCCCGCACGACGTCGCCCTGGTAGGGCGACCAGTCCGGGAACGTGCCGAAGTTCGCCAACACCGCCATTCGCGCGCACAGCACCCGGCAGCCCACGACGTCGGGGTCGAGCACGAACTGGTTGTGATGGATGTCGACGCGCTGGGTTTTCCAGCGGCAGTCGTCGTACAGCGGCTGGTCGGTGATGCCGGGCCGTGAGCAGCGTTTCGGCTGATCGACCAGCAGCGTGCACGCGCCGGTTGAGGTGTTGGCCGCCGAGTTGCAGAACCGGTCGGCGTTCTCCCACAGCGTGATGCCGGACCAGTTGTTCTCCAGCGTGTTTCCGGTGATCTCGATCTGGTCAGTGCGGGCAGGCACACGCGGCTCGCCGCCGGACTCGGAGATGTAGATCGTCGCGACCGGGAAGTTGTCCGAGTTGTCAGCGAATTCGCGTCCGGTGACCCATGCGTTGCGGCGCATCGTGTTGTCCTTGATGACCGCGTTGTAACTGGTCTCGTAGATGATCGCGGCGCCGTCGTTGTCCTCGATGAGGTTGCCCTCGATCAGGAAATCGTTGTTGTTGGTGTCGGCCCAGATGCCGGGGCCGCGGTTGTCGTGGATCCAGTTGCCGATGATGTCGGCGCCGTCGATGTCCCAGAACTTCATCGCCCCGGTGCAGCCGCAGCCGGGGTTGTCGGCTTCGACGTCGTCGACGTTGTTGCCGACGAACTCGTTGCGCTCCAGCGTGACGTCGGTGATCTCGCCGCAGCAGGCGTTGAGGCCGTACTGGCCGTTGTCGCGGAAGCAGTTTCCGCGCATGACTTGCTTGTCGCCCGCCATCAGCGCCGCGCCCGCGTTGTCGGCCAGGGTGTTGTGCTCCAGCGTCCAGCCCGCACCGGAGTCGTGGTTGACCACACCCTCGTTGACCGGTGGCACGAAGCCCCGCACGGTCAGATGCGTGATGGTCACGTCGGCGGCCTTGCCGGTGAAGGCGTAGCGGTTGGTCTCGCGGCCATCGAGGATCGCGCCGGGGGCGGCGAGGTAGGTATTGCCGTTCTTGGGCGCGACCTGGTCGTATTCGCCGTTGCCGAGGATATGGGTACCCGTGGCGAGCCAGAATGTCGTACCTGCCGGATTCTCCTGGGTCGCCGTGGTCAGATCGGCCGGGACATCCGGGTCGACGACGACCGCGTCGTCCGGTGGCTGCGCCGGACCGCGTTGCGTGCTACCGCAGACCGCGGCGCCCTCGCCTGGCTTCGGGGGTTCGTCGGCCTGCGGCCCGGTGCATGCCGACGCGACGATCGCGAGCACGCCGAGGACGAGCACGGCGCGACGGGCCGCTGTCCTCGGTCGAGTGGTCATAGCTGCCTCCGTCAGTTGTGGAAGGTGAGCACGGTGGTGAAGGTCGTGGGCGCCGTCGGGTCGGTGGGGGTGCCGGTGCTGCCGGTGCCGAGCAGCGTGGTGGTGGGCTGCTTGCGGCCGAAGCCGGGGGAGTACCAGCCGAGTGGCGGGGCGTTCTCGCCCGTGGCCTCGCTCCAGACGAGCTCCGGCGGGAGGTCGAGCGTTGCGGTGCGCTCGGTGCCGTCCGCGGTCCAGCGCAGCCGCGCGGTGCTGTCCGCGAGGTCGGCGTCGATCGTGGGTCCGAGGTGGAACGCGAGCTCGCAGTGGTGCGGCCGGGCGCTGTCGACGTCGTCGGTGATGGTGAACCTGCGGGCGGTGCGGTCCAGGGTGACGGTGCGCCGGTGGGTGGCGCCGCGCCGGTGCCGACGCCCACGCCGTGCGTAGCCGTCGTGCTCACCGTGCCAGCGGGCCACATCGCCGTGCGTGTCGGCGCGCAGCACCCGGCTCCGGGCGTGGCGGGTCCAGAGGAACGGCCCGCCGGACGTCGACTGGTCGGTGCGGTCCAGCCGCAGCGTGTTGTGGCCGATGGTGGATCGGAAGTAGGCCCGCCATGCGGGTTCGCTGTGGTAGCAGTACGTGCCGGGGTCAGCGAGGACGTCGACGCCGTCGTGACGAACCTCCACCGACAGTGCGTCGGCGTGCGCATGCGCGGCGATGGCGAGGAAGCCGTGTGGGCCCGCGTCGCACCGGCACCACAGCTCGGGTGTCTCGTGCTCGGGGGAGCGCAACAGGGTGAGTCCCGCGTCGGCGAGGTGATCGGGTCGGCTGGCGGGGCGAGGAGTGTCCAGCGGGCGAAGCGGCGCGGGGTGGCTCGGTGAGCTCGTCCGCGCGAGTGCGGTCAGCGCGGCGGTGCGGACGTCGCGCGTGGCGGTTTCCGGCCACCAACTCGGACGTCCGAAAAGGACACTGCCGGTGGCGAGCAGCGAAGCCCACCGGTCGGTGGCGTCGCCGTCGAGGACCACGCCGTACCCGTCGTCGGCGTCCCCTTGGCGGGGCGGGCGCAGCCGGACGTCGACGATCGCGGCGAGCGCGTCGGTCATGCGCAGCAATACCGGCCATGTCGTCGCGGGCAGCGTCACCCCGGCGGCGTCCGCCTCGAGCGCCGCGGCGAGGCCGAGTTCGAGCACCAGCCCGTGGTATTCGGTGGCGAGCTCACGGTTCAGCCCGGAGCCGAACGTGTTGGCGCGCAGGTGCCGGTCCAGCGCGAGGGCAGCGTGCGCGCGCCACGTCGCGGACTCCGCGAACCAGTCGAACGCGCATGAGGCCGCGAGCTGCCCCGCCGCTTCGGCGACCGCGTGGTTGTTCGCCGACGAGCCTCTGCTGGGGAACGCCGCGAGCCAGCGCTGGTGGTGCCAGATCTGTTGCAGCGCAACGTCGTTGCGCTCGAACAGGTCGGCCGCGCCCGCCCAGCCGTCGAGCAGCCGCCGCACCCACACCCAGGAAAGCAGGCGGATGCCCAGCTCGATGCCGCTCACCCAGTGCACGCCGCGTAGCGGCGGGTTGGCCGACCACCACGACTTGAGGTGATCGGCGACCCGCTCGGCGTAGCGCGACTCACCCGTCACCGCGTACGCTGCGGCGAGCACGGTGAGGTGCTGATGCCGCGATGGCTCCCAGATCTGCTTGATGTCGCCGATCACCGCTTCATCGCGGTACGGCACGTCGAACGCGTAGGCGTCCGCGGGGGCGCGCCTGCCGGTCTTCGGGTCGACCGACCAGTCCGGGCTGACCAGGTCGTCGCGTCCGGCGCCGAAGTACTCCGCGTGGCCGTCGAACAGCCGCTCCGCCGTCGTCAGCAGGTGGTACCGCGCGGCGTCCGATGCGTCGTCGAGCGCGCCGTGGGGGAGCGGTGTCGCGAACCGGCGCTCCGCCAGCAGTGCGGGTGCGGGCGGGTGCGCGGCGATGCGGCGCCAGCCGCGTTTGCGGGCGGCATCGATGGCACGCCCGGCGATCTCGGCGGGACCCATCGCCGATAGCCGCCGCAGGTACCAGCCAGGGGTGGTCATGGCCCCACCGTCACCGGTGTGCCGGTGCGCAGGCTCTGCTCGACGGCAAGCGTCGCCCGCGTCGTAGTGACCAGCGACGTCACCGGCACCGGCATCGGTGAGCCGGTCGCGACCGCGTCGACGAAGGCCGCCAGTTCGGCCGCCTGTCCCTTGTCCCTGCCGCCCGGCATCCGAGGGCTGCGCGAGCGGTAGCGGCCGTACACCGAGGCGCGCACGAAGTCGTCGAAGGCGAGCACCCTGCCGTCAGCGGTGAGGTCGAGTGTCTCCTTGGGGAAACTGGCCGAACCAGACGTGGTGTAGCTGATCACGGCGGTGGAGTCGTCGGGGTAGCGCAGCGTGATCTGCGGGTCCCGCCCGTGCGGACCCGCACAGGCGTAGACCGACGTCGGGTCGGCGTCGAGCAGCCAGCTGACGGTGTCGATGAAGTGCCCGCCCTCGCCAGCGAACCGGGTGCCTTCCAAGTCGGTGCGTGCGTACCAGCTGCCCGCTTCGAGGCTGCCCGCGTTGATCAGGTACCGCACGGTGGCGGGGCCAAGCCTGCGGCCGAACCGGGCTTTGGCCTTGCGCAGCAGCGGCGCGAACCGGCGGTTGAACCCGACCTGCAGCCGGTCGTTGCCGGATTCCGCGATGGCGGTCAGCACGTTGTCCAGTTCGGACTCACTGAGGGCGAGGGGTTTCTCCACGAACACGGCCTTGCCAGCGCGCAGTGCCTGGCAAGTCAGGGCGGCGTGCGAGCTGTGGCGGGTCACGATGAACACCGCGTCGGTGGCGTCATCACTCAGCACCGTGTCGACGTCGGTGTCCGCCTTGGTGAAGCCGAACTTGCGCTGCGCGTTGGCCGCGGACAGCGCGGACGTCGTGACCACCCGCCGCAGCGCGACGTCGTCGCGCTCGACCAGGTGCGGCAGCAGCATCGATGAGGCGTAGTTGCCCGCCCCGATGAAACCGAGACCGACCGGGTGGCCCGCGGCGGGTGCGATGACGGGCTTGTCGCCGACGTCAGCTGCGACAGCAATGCCCTTCGTCGCGCCGTTTCCCGCCGGAGCCGCCGTCAGGGTCGCACCCGCGGCGCCATCCTCATTGGCGGCCACCGGCGCTTTCGCGATGGGCGCCTGCTCCGCCTCCTGGTACCGGAACAGCACGGCGAGCGCGCGCAGCTCGCCGTCGTTCAGCGCGCGGTAGGTGTCCTCGGCGTCGGTGAAGTCCCTGACGTGGGTGATCAGCGGCGCGACGTCGATCCTGCCGGTGGCCAGCAGGTCGAGGAAGCACCCCAGATTGCGGCGCTCGGTCCAGCGCACGTAGCCGATCGGGTAGTCGTGCCCGTCAAGCTCGTACGACGGGTCGTAGCGGCCAGGCCCATACGACCGGGAGAATCGGACGTCGAGTTCCTTCTCGTAGTAGGCGTTCCACGGCAGGTTCAGCCCGCACTTGCCGATGTCGACCACCGTGCCCCTGTCCCTGCTCAGCCGCGCGGCCAGCTCGACCGGCTCGTTGCTGCTCCCGCCCGCAGCGAGGTACGTCTGGTCGACGCCGTGCCCGTCGGTGGCAGTGGTGACGGCGGTGTCGACGACGTCGGAGCCGGGCGCGCCGGAGGCGAGCGCGCCGAGGCGTTCGGCGAGCGCGCACCGCTCCGGATCGGGGTCGACGCCGATGACCCGCGCGCCCAATGCGATCAGCAGCTGCACCACGAGCTGGCCGATCAGTCCGAGCCCGACCACGAGGGCGACGTCGCCGAGCTGCGGCTCACCGCGGCGCACGCCCTGCATCGCGATCGCGCCGACGGTGCCGAACGCGGCGTGCTCGCGCGCCACCCGTGCGGGCACGGGGGAGTAGAGGTGCTTCGGCACCCAGTTCAGTTCGGCGTGCAGTGCGTGCTCGTTGCCCGCGCACGCCACCACATCCCCGACAGCGACGTCGTCGACGCCAGGGCCGACTTCCTCGACCACTCCGCAGAGTGAGTACCCCAGTGGTGTGTAGGAGTCGAGCCGATTGGTGACCTTCCGGTAGGTGGCGCCGATGCCGTTCGACGCCACGCTCTGCATCACCTTCGCGACCTGGTCCGGCCGTGCCCGCGCCTTGCCGAGCAGCGACATGCTCGCCTCGGAGACCTTCATCAGCTCGGTGCCGGTCGAGATCAACGAGAACGCCGTCCTGACAAGCACTCCGCCGGGCCTGCACGCCGGGGCGGGCACGTCGAGCAGGGTGAGCTCCCCGCTCTTGTAGTTCTGCACGACTTGCTTCACTCACTCGCTCCTCACGTCGTCCCGGTCGCGGACACCGCCATCGCCGAGTCGCTATGTCCGCATCCGGCTCGCCCCAGCCTCGGTCGCTGCGCGGTACCAGTACTCCAGCGTCAGGATGTGCCAGAGGTGTTTACTCCGGTCTTCCCTGCCGGTCGCGTCCTCGCGCACCAGACGCTCCAGCGCGTCGCGGCGCAGGAAGCCCGACGACACCAGCGCGCCATCGTGGATCACTTCCCGCACCAGCGGCGCGAGGTCGCGGCTCATCCACGCCCGCAACGGCGCACTGAACAGGCCTTTGGGCCGGTAGACGATCTCCGGCGGCAGAATCTCGGCCGCCGCGCGCTTCAACGCGAGCTTGCCTTGGCCTCCCGCGATCTTCTCCCTGCCTGGAATGCGGAATGCGGCCTTGACGACCTCGACGTCGACGAACGGCACCCGTACCTCAGTCGACGCCGCCATGCTTGATCGGTCGGTGTAGCCGAGGTTCAGGCCGGGCAGGAACATCCTGGCGTCGGCGAGACACATCCGGTTGACGACGTCGGTCAGCGCGGTGTCGTGATAGGTGTCGGCGTGCTCGGTCAGCACGTCGTCGACGGCGGGGGCGAGATCCGGGTTGATCAGATCGAGCAGCTCGGTGCGGTCGTAGAGCGTGTAGCTGCGGCGGAACGCGGTCTCTTCCGGCAGGTCAGCGAACGACAGGAACCGCTTCGCGAACCGCACCGAGCGGTAGCCCCTGCGCGCGGAGGCGACCGGCAGCCGATCCACCGCCGCGTGCACCGGACGTCGCAGTGCGGCGGGCACGCGCTGGTAGCGGCGGGCGATGAGGTTCGCCAGGTGCTTGCGGTAGCCGCCGAACAGCTCATCGGCGCCCATCCCGGACAGCATCACTTTGATCCCAGCCTCGCGCGCGGCTGAGCAGATCAGGAACGTGTTGATCGCGGCGGGATCGCCGATGGGTTCGTCCAGGTGATACGTCATGCGGGGCAGCAGGTCGAGGACGTCGGGTGCGATCTCGATCTCGTGCAGGTCGACGCCGTAGCGTTCGGCCACCTGGCGCGCGTAGCGCAGGTCGTCCGGCATCGCCTCGAACTTCGCGTCTTCCGCGCGGAACCCGATGGTGTAAGCGGAAATGCCCGGTTGCTGCTTGGCCGCCAGCGCGGTCAGGTAGGAGGAGTCGAGGCCGCCGGAGAGGAACGTCGCCACCGGGACATCCGAGAGCAGGTGCGCGCGGGTGGACTCGGCGATCACCGCGCCCAGGTCGGGGTGATCCGCCCCGCCTGCCGCCGCTTCCGCCTCGGCCGCGTCCGCAGTGTCTGCCACGTCCCGCAGCGAGAAGTACGTGCCGCGTGCGGCGCTGCCGTCCGGCCGCAGTCGCAGCCAGCTGCCCGGCGGCAGCTTCTCCGCCTCGGTAAACGCGCAGCGGCTGTCCGGCACCCAGTAGTACAGCAGTGACGCGACCAGCGCGGCTTCGTCGATGCGCAGCGTGTCGCCGAGTTGGCTTACCAGGGCTTTCAGCTCGGAGGCGAACACAAGTCCGCCGCCGCGCCGCAGCAGGTACAGCGGCTTGATGCCGAGCTGGTCGCGGGCGAGGGTGAGCTCGCCGGTGCGCTCGTCGAACACCGCGAACGCGAACATCCCGCGCAGCATCGGCAGGCAGTCGGTGCCCCAGTGCCGCCACGCTCGCAGCAGCACCTCGGTGTCCGACGTGCCCCGGAACCGTGCGCCGTGCGCCGTCAGCTTCGCGCGCAGCTCGGGCGCGTTGTACAGCTCGCCGTTGTAGGTCAGCGCGAGGCCCTCGGCGACCATCGGCTGGGCCCCTGTCTCGGACAGGTCGATGATCGACAACCTCGCGTGTCCGAAGTGGACCTCGCCGTCGCCTGCCGCGTGGCTGTACCTGCCGGTGTCGTCAGGACCCCGGTGGGCGATGACCTTGGTGAGCCGGTCGGTGAGCGGCCCGCCGTCCGGCCACAGATAGCTGCCCGCGATGCCGCACATACCGCGCTACACCTCCACGTCTTCCGGCGCGCGGGCGGGCGTCCGCCCGTTCGTGCTTGGGTTCGGGTCGTGCGGCAGGGCCGTTCGCTCCGCTGCCCGCAGCCGTCCCCTGAGTGCGGTGTGCACGCCGTCCCACAGCGTGCCGTCGGTGCGGTCCTTCGGGTACGGCTCGACCAGGACCACACCGATCACCGCGACGCCGGCCGCTGCGAGCTGCCGTGCGACGGTGTGCAGCCACTCCGATGTGGCGTGTCCGGCCCGGACGACGAGCACCGTTTGCGTGCCGAGCGCGGCGAGGTCGGTCCACGTCGCGCCGGGCGCGACCGAGCCGACGCCGAGGCACTGCTCCCGTTGGCCGGGCTGGACCGCGCCGCTGAGGTAGTCCGCGCCTGACACGATGCGCACCGTGTCGCCACCACGTCCGGCGAGCTTGGTGAGCTGGCGCTTGCGCAGGTCGTCGACGAGCATGACGGGACGTCGCAGTGCGAGCGCGGTATCGGCGGCCAGCTCGGCGGCGGTAGGCGCGCAGCCAAGCTCAAGCACGGACACCGGTGCGGGGGAGATGTCCTCGTCGTCCACCGCCCGTACGAGCGTCGCCGCGATCCTGGCGCGCTCGGCCTTGCGGGGACCGTGCAGCAGCCGGGCAGGGCCCCTGCGCCACATCGGCACCTGCGCCAGCACCGACGCGCCGAGATTGTCGGCGATGTCGCGGCGCAGCACCGGCCGGTCCCGGACGACGCTGGCCGCCGCGGCGAGGGCGAGTCCAACGGCGAGACCGAGCACCAGCCCGATACCGCCGTAGCTGGCCAGCGTCATCGGCGCCGAGCGCTCGACCAGCCGGGGCTCGTCGACGATGCCGGTGCCCACCGCGACCTGGGGCGCGCCGATGCTGGCTTCGGTCGCGCGTCTGCTGAGGTCGGCCACCTGGGCGGCGATCTCGGCCCTGCGGGAGTACAGCGATCCGAGGGCTGCCGGGTTCTGGCCCGTGTCGTCCGGAGCGGCCGCGATCGCGTCATCGACTCGTGCCAGCTCCTCCTCGGCTTGCTTGCGCCGGTCGCGCAGTGCCTGTGCCTCGGCTTCCGCGTTCTCCTTCGCACGCCGGATGTGGTCTGCGATGACGGTTTCGGCGAGTGCTTGCGCCCTGGCCTCAGCGTTCTCGCCGGAGTCGGCGGTGACGGTCAACTCGACGACGTTGTTCGTCAATCCCTCGGCCTCGTAGGACTTCCGGAACGCCGCGGGGTCCGTGTCGGAGCCGAGCCGCTGCAGCGTCGCCTCGGCGATGCGCACTGTGTCCAGCAGTGCGATGTCGGTCTCCATCAGGGTGCCGCTGTCGGTGGGCTGGTCGTTCTCGTGCACGAGCAGCAGCCGGGTGACCGCGGTCGGCGGGGGTGGCAGGAACACCGCCAGCAGCGTGCCCGCGATCAGACCGAGCAGCGCGCAGGACAGCCACACCCGCTTGCGCCAGCGTAGCGTGACGACGAGCTGCTGCAGGTCAAGCAGCGGCGTGGGCCGGGTGCTCTCCTGGGCCGTCATGATGACTCCGCCATCGAGTCGCGGGCGGCTTTTCGCTCGCGGTTGCGGGCCTTGGCGGTGGGGCTGGCCTGGTCGGCCGCGGCCGCCTGGTCTTCGCCGTCAGGGGCGTCAGGGGCGTCAGGGGCGTCAGGGGCGTCAGTGGCGTCAGCGTGTGGCTGTTCAGCGGTGCCGGGGTGCTCGGCTGCCCCGCCGTCGGCCTCGGTGCCTTCGACGTTGTCCCGCTGCTCGGCGTCTTCGGCCTGGTCGTGCTCCGCATCCGTGCCCGCGTGCGCTGGCTGGGCCGCCTGGGCTGCCGCTGCCTGGGCTGCTTGTGTCGGCGGGGTGAGTACCACACGCTGTGCCAGCACCGATCCCGCCAGCGGGTGCCCGGCGTCGGCGCAGGCGAGCGCGATGCCGACCAGCTCCCAGCCGGTGCGACTGCCGGGGCTGAGTACGAGCAGGGCGCTGCCGACGTCATCGCTGACATCGTCCAGCACCGGTGCCGTGGGGTCGATATGGGCGATCCGCAGCGCGGCGTGCCGCGTGTCGTCGGCGCCAGCAGCGATGGCGAGCCGTGCCACCGCGCGACGCGCGAGCGGGTCGTCGTCCGCCGCGATCAGCAATATCCGGAGGTCGTCGCCCGAGGCGAGCCGGGCGAGCACGCGGCGGACCTGCGGGTCCTCCGCCGGATCGTCGTCGGTGGCTGGCTGACCGCGCGAACGCCACCACAGCAGCTGTGGCCGGGGGCGCTCGTCCGGCACCGCGACCGTGCCGGTCACCGGCGCCCCGAGGGCGGCGCCGATTTCGCCGCTCTCCCGCAACCGGGTGTCGCCGCGTGCGGCGAAGAGGAACCCGAAGCCGCCGAGCAGTAGGAACACTCCCGCACCGCCCGCGGCGAGGTGCGTCATGGTGGGTGGGGCTTTGCTCGTCGGGACGGGAGCGGGACCGATGATCAGCGGTTCCTGCCCGCTCGATGTCGCCGCCGCCTCCTCCAGCTGGGCCATCGCGTCGGCCAGATCCGTGCGCAGTGATTCAAGCTGCGTACGAGCGCGCACCGCATCCAGCGTCAGATCGCCCCGCGCCGCCGCGCCGTGCAACTGGTCGATCCGGTCGTTGGTGGTCTCGACCTGTTGGCGCAGCGACTCAAGGCGTTCCAGCCGCACCTGGTCCGATGCGTCGGTGGTCGTGGTGAGCAGCTCGTTGGCGAACGTGACGTACTCGGCGGCGACCTGGTCGGTCAGCTGTTGCGCAGCCTGCGGGGTGCTCGCGGTACCGGTGATCTCCAGCAGGCCGCCATCGGAGACCGTGGCGTCGACCGCATCGCGCAGGTCGGCGCCGGTGGCGCCCTGGCCGAGCGCGGACGCGGTGCGGTCCAACACGGTCGAGCTGATGGCGAGCTGAGCCTGCGCCTCGACCTCGTTGTCGACCTGCAGGCCGCGCAGCAGAACCTGGCTCGTCGTCTGATACCCGGGGGAGACCACCAGCGAGGCCGCCGCTCCGACGAGCGCGCCCGTGACGGCGATCGCGGCGAGCGCGAGCCAATGCCTGCGCAGCACCTGCCCGATCATGGACAGTCGCACGACTTCGTCACTCAATGCCGTGATCCCCTCACTGACGTGGGCGGGCACGCTCCACAGCGGCAGCGGTCGCTGCCAGGAACGGGTGTCGACAAGAAGGTCGTCCCAAACGTCGCACCGTTACGGGAATCCGGCGGGCAATCCACGGCCGTGATGTACATGTTGTGAATAATGCACCTGCTATCGAGCGTTTATCCGGTTCGCGGCGCGGTCGTAGGCCGCCAGCAACGCCGCCGCCGACTCTCGCCACGACAGGGGCCCGCTGACCCGCGCCACCCCGATCTCGCCCATGCGCTGCCGCGCGTCCGGGTCGTCGAGCAGCCGTGCGATCTGCTTGGCGAAGTCCAGCTCATCGTTGGGTGTGGCGTATACGGCGGCGTCGCCCGCCGACACCCGCGCCTCGGTGAGATCGAACGAGACGATGGGCCGTGCCATCGCCATGTACTCCATGATCTTGTTCATCGTGGAGACATCGTTGAGTGGATTGCGCGGGTCGGGCGCCAGGCAGACATCGGCGGTGGACAGGTAGCGCAGCAGCTCGGCGTCCGGGATGCGGCCGGTGAACTCCACCCGGTCAGCGAGGCCGAGGTCGTCGGCGAGTCGCACCATCGCGTCGAAGGTGTCGCCCGAACCGACGAACACCGCGTGCCAGTCGGTGCGGTCGCAGTCGTCGCGCAGCTTCGCCAGCGCCCGCAGCGCGTAGTCCACGCCGTCCTGCGGGCCCATCACGCCCAGGTAGCACAGCAGGTGCGGCGTGCCGCGCTTCAGCTCCGGCTCCGGCGGCACCTGCTCGAACCGCTCCACCGCGGGGGCACTGCGCACCACGACGACGCCCGCTGCCGCCTTGCCGCCGCGTTCGATCGCGGTGCGGCGGTAGCTCTCGTTGGTGGCGATCACGACGTCGGCGGTGCGGTAGGTGAGTCGTTCGAGCAGGCACACCGCGCGGTAGAGCGCGTCCTCGCCCCGGTCGAACCGGGACAGGTACAGCTCGGGCACCAGGTCGTGCTGGTCGAAGACGAACCGCGCGCCGGTGAGCTTGAGTGCCGCGCCGACCAGGAACAGCAGGTCGGGTGGGTTGCAGGCGTGGACGACATCGAACCGGCCGACCCGCAGGGTCAGCCGCAGCGCCCGCCATAGCGTGTGCACCAGCGCGAGCCCGTACTCCCGCGCGTAGCCCCGCGGGCCGCCGGTGGCTGGCCGCAGCGGATAGCGGTGAATGCGCACGTCGTCGAGCACGACCTCGGCCTCGGTGTCCTGCTTCTCGCCCCGAGGGCAGATGACGTGCACTTCCCAGCCCGCGTCGCGCAGCGTGGTGCATTCCTGCCACACCCGCCGGTCGAACGGCACCGAGAGGTTCTCGACCAGGATCAGCGCCCTGCGTGCTCTGCTCGACTTACCAGCCAAGGCCGACGTATCCCTTCTGTGTGCGTCGCGTATCGGCGTCCGGCAGGCGGACCAGATCGATGATCGGGCGGTCGCCAGCGTCGTCCAGCGCGGCGACGACGTCCTCGCCGGTCGAGCCGATCACGCACACTTCGGCGTGTGCCATGACCTCGCTCGCTGAACTGGACAGCAGCTCGCTCAGGTGCGGGAGCCGCTCCTCGATGTAGGTGCGGTTGGCACCCATCAGCCGCGACATCGTCACGGTGGGGTCGTAGATCCGCAGGTCGAAGCCCTTGCCGAGCAGCCGCTCCGCGAGGTCGACCAGCGGGCTCTCACGCAGGTCGTCCGTCCCGGGCTTGAACGACAGCCCGAACAGGCCGATCTTGCGATGCCCGGTGGCCGCGATCAGGTCGAACGCCCGGCGCAGGTGCTCCTCGTTGGCGGGCAGCACGTGCGAGAGCAGCGGTACCGAGACATCGGCCGAGCGGGCGGCGTAGACCAAACCGCGCAGATCCTTCGGCAAGCAGGAGCCGCCGAAGGCGAACCCGGGCCGCAGGTAGGCGGGACTGATGTTGAGCTTGCGGTCGGCCAGGAAGACGTCCATCACGGTGTGCGAGTCGAGCCCGAGTGCCCGGCAGATCGCGCCGATCTCGTTGGCGAAGCCGATCTTGAGCCCATGGAAGGCGTTGTCGGCGTACTTGATCATCTCCGCGACGGCGAGTGGCACCCGGAACACGTCGCCCGGAATGCCCTCATACAGGTTCGCGACCGGGTCACCGCTGGCGTGGTCGAACTCCCCGATGACGGTTTTCGGCGGCGCGAAGAAGTCGGTGACGCTGCTGCCCTCGCGCAGGAACTCCGGGTTGACGGCGACGCCGAAGTCGGTGCCAGCCTTATGCCCTGACGCCTTCTCCAACGCCGGTATCAGCAGGTGCTCGCAGGTCCCGGGCAGCATCGTCGACCGGAACACGACGGTGTGGCGGTGGCTGTGGTCGGCGAGCGCCCAGCCGATTTGGGTGGCGACTCGTTCCAGGTACGCCGTGGACAGGCTGCCGTTCGGCGAGGACGGCGTGCCGACGCACACCAGCGACATCTCGGTCGCGCCGATCGCCTGGTCAACGTCGACGGTGGCGCGCAGCGCACCGGTGCCGACCACCTCAGCGGTCAGCTCACCGATGTGTTCCTCGACGACGGGGGCGGAACCCTGCGAGATCATCTCGACCTTGCGCGGGTTGACGTCGACCCCGACCACCTCGTGCCCCCGGCTCGCCAGACATGCCGCCGACACTGAGCCGACATAGCCGAGCCCGAACACGCTGATCTTCATGCCGACGCCGCCTCCCTCGAGTCAATGCGGGACCCGATGTGTGTGATGCGAGTGCGCGAGTGTCGTCTATAAGTCGATCGTCCTGTTCGCTCCGTTACGGGTTTTCTTTGCCCGACATCGTGTTTCGCCGACTCCGGTACCACTCGACGGTGCGTCGCAGTCCCGTGGTGAGGCCGGTGGCTGGCCGCCAGTCGAGCAGCCTGGCCGCTTCGTCGAGGTGAGCGAGCTGGTCGTGGTCGAATGGACGGTCAGGCAGCACGCCGAACTCGGCGGTTATGTCCGTGCCGAGGATGTCGCGGATGGTGGCGACGGTGCGCGTGACCGACACCTGCTCACCGGAGCCGATCTCGATGACGTGCCCGTTGGCGTGCGGGCTCTGTGCCGCGGTGAGGATCGCGGTGACCACGTCGTCGATGTAGACCCAGTCGACCAGCTTGCTGCCCCTGCTCAGCCGGGGCGCCACGCCCCCGAGCAGGGTCGTGATCACGTGCGGCACCAGTTTCGACTGATCCGGCTGGCCAGGCCCGTAGACCGTGGCGATCCGCAGTACCGTCACCGGCAGGTTCCAGAGCCGGTGGAACATGGTCGCGTACCCGGTCGCCGCCAGCTTCGCCAGCGCGTACGGCGAGGACGCCGATGCCGACGGGTCGCCCAGCGCGGCTTCTTCGATGGACCCGGCGAAGACGACCGAGTCAGGGGGATCCTCGGCGAGCGCGGTCATCAGGACGACCGGCGAGACGACGTTCGTCCGCAGCGTCGGTGACACCATCCCGATGTCCCGCGCGCCGCTGACCGTCGCGGCAAGGTGCAGCACGATATCCGGCCGTATGCCGCGGACCAGCGCGGTCGTCGCGCCCGCGTCGGTGAGGTCGACGGTATGCCAGGTCGCGCTGCCGCCGTGGGACGGCGGGATTCTGCTGGTGGCATGGACGTCGGCGTCGAGCACGGTGAGACGGCGTAGTACATGGGCGCCGATAAACCCGCTCGCGCCGGTCAGCAGCACCCGAGTCTCGCGCCACGGTCGTAGCTGTGCCATGCCGGACTGGCCTCCTCGACGGGTCGTAGCCCCACCCTGAAGTTCCGCCGAAACCGCTGGTTTGTTTCAGGGAATACGGGGTGGTGCCATACGCTTACGCGGGGTCAGTGTTCGGGTTCGGCGGCGGGCTCGCGGGGCTACGGGTAGTCGTCGTCCGCCGGATGTTGGCTCACTCGCGTGACGTGAGATTGAACGCCGCGGCTGTGGGGTACCCGGGCGCCATGGCACGCACGCTGTCGGCGAAGCTGATCGAGTCACACCTGCGTGAGGGAACGATGACGCCTGGGGAGGAGATCGCACTCAGAATCGACCAGACGCTGACCCAGGACGCCACCGGCACCTTGGTGATGCAGGAGCTGGAGGCGATCGGGCTGGATCGCACCCAGGCCAACGTCAGCGTCCAGTACGTCGACCACAACCTGTTGCAGGCCGACGAACGCAACGCTGAGGACCACACGTTCCTGCGCTCAGCCTGTCGCCGCTACGGAATCTGGTACTCCAAGCCGGGCAACGGCGTCTCGCATCCCACCCACATGCAGCGCTTCGGCCTCCCCGGCGCGAGCATGGTCGGTTCCGATTCGCACACCCCGGCCGCCGGGTCGCTGGGGATGCTCGCCATCGGCACCGGCGGGCTCGATGTCGCCCGGGCGATCGCGGGCCACCCGGTGTATCTGCGGATGCCGGAGATCTGGGGCATCCGGTTGACCGGTGAGCTACCGCCCTGGACGTCGGCGAAAGACGTCATCCTGGAACTGCTGCGGCGGCACTCGGTGTCCGGCGGGGTGAACCGGATCATCGAGTACCACGGCGAAGGGCTCGCGGGGCTCTCGGCGATGGACCGGCACGTCATCGCGAACATGGGCGCTGAGCTGGGCGCGACGACGTCGGTGTTCCCCAGCGACGATGCTGTGGCCGAGTTCCTGCGCGCCCAGGACCGAGGGGACGACTTCGTGCCGCTGGCCGCCGACGAAGGCGCCGAGTACGACGTCACCGACGAGGTCGAGCTGAGCGCGCTGGAACCGCTGATCGCGCGGCCCTCCGCACCGGACAACGTCGTCCCGGTGCGGGAGGCCGCGGGCAATCCGGTGCAGCAGGTCGTGATCGGGTCGTCCGCCAACCCCGGCCTGCGCGACTTCGCCATCGCGGCGGCCATGGTGCGCGGGCGGCAGACCGCGGACGGCGTGAGTTTGGACGTCAACCCGACGTCGCGGCAGATCTTCGCCGACCTCACCAAGATGGGCGCGACGTTCGATTTGATCTCGGCAGGCGCACGGATCCATCAGTCCGGGTGTATGGGCTGCATCGGCATGGGGCAGGCTCCTGCCACGGGGCACAACTCGCTGCGCACCTTCCCGCGCAACTTCCCCGGGCGATCGGGGACCAGGGAAGACTCCGTGTGGCTGTGCTCGCCGGAGACCGCCGCCGCGGCCGCGCTGACCGGCGAGATCATCGACCCGCGTGACCTCGCGGACAAGCTCGGCATGGCGTATCCGAAGCTGGCGCTGCCCGAGCGGGCCTCGGTGGACACCGAGATGATGGAAGCGCCGCTGCCGCCCGACGAGGCCCAACGGGAGGTGCTGGTCAAGGGGCCGAACATCACGGCGCTGCCAGACTTCCCGCCACTGCCGGACCGGATCGAGGCGCCGGTGCTGCTGACCATGGGCGACGACGTCTCCACCGACGCGATCTCACCCGCCGGAGCGAAGGCGCTGCCCTTCCGCTCCAACGTGGACAAACTGGCGGACTTCACCTTCACCATCATCGACCCGGACTACCCGTCGCGGGCGCGGGAACGGGTCGACTCCGGCGGCCACATCGTCGTCGGCGGCGCGAACTACGGTCAGGGATCGTCGCGGGAGCATGCCGCCATCACGCCGCGCCACCTCGGGTTGCGCGCGGTGCTGGCGACGTCGTTCGCCCGGATTCACTGGCAGAACTTGGTGAACTTCGGCATCCTGCCGCTGGAATTCGCCCAGCCGGACGACCGCGAGCGCATCGACGCTGGCGATGTCCTCGCGATGGACGACCTGCGCGCCACGCTGCCGGACAGCTGCGATCTCACCGTGCGGAACGTGACCAAGGACGAGACGTACACCGTGCGGCATCGGCTGTCCGTACGGCAGGTCGACGACGTACTGGCCGGTGGCGTGATTCCCCGGCTGGCGCGGGGAGGGTGAAGTGCGATGAAGGGCTTCTTACTCGCGTCAGCTGCGAGTAAGAAGCCCTTCATGAGCAACCGCCCTCAGCTCTCCGAGCCTGGCTCGCCCGCCGAGTTGAGGAACTGCAGCGTGAGGTCCACTCGGGTGGCGGGCGCACCCGCCCAGTTGTGCACCTCGACGCGGTAGTGGCCTGGCGCTGGCCGCCGCATCCGCAGCTGCTCGGAGTTCAGTGACCCGGACGTCCCGCTGGCCAGGTCCTCCTCGCCCCACGTGCCGTCGGCCTGTTGCCGCTGCACGTACAGGTCGATATCGGCCGGCATCGACGGCACCGCGCCCACGAGCAGGTTCGCGTTGTCGAAGTCCTCCTCGACGTCGAACTCGTAGTACGCCACCGTCCCCGGCGTCCGCGCTGGTCCGCCGAGGGCCGGGGTGACCGAGGCCCGCTGCGTCGGCTGGGGCGTACCAGCCTCCTCCGGCGCGTCCAGCTCGAACGGCACGTCGTCGGTCACCAGGGAACGGTCACTGACCACCGGCACCCGCAGCGCCGTCGCGTCCGGACCGGTCATCACCGTGATCCTGGGGTCGGTCGCGAACGTCGGCGCCTTGTCCGGGTCGGACGTCGTCACCCGCATCACCAGCCGGTGCCCTTCGCGCAGGTCGTGCGCCATCGCGAACCCGGGCGGCTCCATCTCGTACGGCACACCGGGCAGCACAGGAGCCGGGGTCGACAGTCCCGACCGCAGCTCAGGATTGATCGCGAACTGGCTGATGCGTCGCCGCTCGACGGTGCCGTCCTCGGCGGGCGGCGACTCGTCGTAGAGCGTGGCGATCAGGTGCACCCGGGGCGCGGTCACCGAGGCGACCAGGTCGAGCTGCGGCTGCCCGCCGAACAGCGTGTCCTGCTCCAGCGGCTCGGTGGCGAACTCGACGCCGCCGGTGCCTTGCGGATCGGTGAACCCGGACGGGTCACCCGCGAAGCTCACCGACCCCGGCGTCATCGGGGCGGAGCCGGTCAGCTCACCCTCACCGGTCGGGTACAGCTCGAGGAACTCCGCGCTGGCTGGCGGCCACTGGCTGTCGGTGTGGATCTCGGTGCGGTCCCCGGTGCGCGCACCCTCGAACGTGCCGTCGGAGAGGAACATCTCCACGTCCGGGCCGGTCTTGACGTTGCGCTGCATCAGCTGCTTGTCGAACCAGGCGTGCAGCGCGTACGTCCACTGGATGCCGCGCCGCGTCGGGCAGCAGCCGGAACCGTGGTCCCACTGGCCCAGCCACAGCTTGTCGCCCTCGCGGCCGCCGCGGTCGGTGAACCACTCCATGCCCGCGACGCGGGCGGCGTTGTCGTTGACGCCGTGCACCATGAACACCGGCAGGTCGGCCTTGGTCGCCTCCGCGGTCCAGTCGCGCTCGGCGTGCCAGTGGGTGTACTCACCGGACAGCTGCGCCTCACCCGCGGTCAGCGAGCTGCTCGGCAGCCCGCAGCCGGTGTCCTCTTGGTTCTTGCCGAAGCTCTCACCGCCGGGGAGGTGCCGCTCCAGCGCGAGTTGCTCGTAGGCGAACATCGGCCCGACCCACTGCAGGAAGTACGGCACGCCCGCCTGGAACTGGTGGTCGTACATCCGCGCGAGGCCCGCACTGGGCACGATGGTCTCCAGGCCCTGCGGGTTCGTGGCCGCCGCGAGCGACGGCGTCGACCCGACGTAGGAGTGGCCGGTCATGCCGACCCTGCCGTTCGACCAGTCCTGGCTCGCCGCCCACTCGACGACGTTCTTGAGGTCCTTGGCGTCGTTCGGGCCGAGGTGGTCCAGACACCCGCCCGACAGTCCGGTGCCGCGCAGGTCCATGATCACCACGGCGTAGCCCTTGGGGGCGAAGTAGCCGGTCAGCCCGACGGGGTTGCCGTCATCGTCGCGCGGCTCTGGCAGGATGCGCGTGCCCTCGCGGTCGGCGAGCGTGCCGTGGTACGGGCTCGACTCCATGATCACCGGCCACTCGCTGTCCTGCTTCGGCTTCGTGACCTCGATGTAGACCTCGACGCCGTCGTGCATCGGGATCTCGTAGGTTTCCTTGACCGTCTCGTAGCGGTCCTCGCTCAGTCGTTTGACCTGGGTGTAGTCGAATGCCTGGTTCGGTGGCGCCTCGTTCGCGGGCGTGCCTGCCGCCGGTGTGGTGGCCGTTGTCGCCGCGAGGAGAGTCGCCACCCCGAACCCGAGCGCCGCCTTCAACCAGTGGCGGCCTGCCATCGAGGTCATCGGTGGTCCTTCGTGTGCCGGGTATGTGACGAAAGGACCAACGACCACCCGATCGAGTGGTCACGCAGGATGTGAAAGAACGTTCGGTTGTCGGGTGCTACCTCGCCCCAGACTGGTGAACAGCTGTGCGCCTAGCGCGACGCCGTGTTCTCCGACTCACTCCCCGGCGACTCCGCGTCTGTCGCGCCCGGCTTCGCTGCGGGCGGCTGCGCGCCGACGGCCTCGGCCAACGCGCCCGACTTCCGCCGCTTGATCAGCATGACAAGGCCGAACACCGCGACCAGCAGGAGCAGCACCACCCAGCTGCCCTTGCCGATGGCGCTCTCCAGCCACTTCGCCGACTCGCCCAGTGCGGCGCCGATGCCGATGTGCAGCGCGCACCATGCGGTGCCCGCGATCCCGGCGGCGGGCAGGAACTTGCGGTACGGCAGCCCCGCCGCGCCCGCGGCGGCGGGCACCAGCGTGCGCATCACCGGCAGGAAGATCGCGATCATCACCGCGATCGCGCCTCGGCGTCGCAGGAAACCGACCGCGTTGTCCCAGGCGTCGGCGCCGTGGCGTTGCACCATCTTCGTCTGCCGCAGCTTCGGCCCGAAGTACTTGCCAAGCAGGAAGCCCACGGTGTAGCCGAGAACGGCGCAGGCCGTGGTGACCACCCACATCAGCAGGAACTTCGGCACCGACGTTGCCGTGGTGCCGAGAATGAACAGGCCGGTCTCGCCGGGGGCGATGAAGCCGAGCCCGAGCGTGGTCTCACCGAACACCAACAGTCCAGCGCCGATGAGCAGCAGTGCGGGTGGCAGGTCCGCCAGCCAGTTCAGGAAGTCAGTGATCACCAGGATTCCTCGCGAGTCGCGCCGATGCCGAACAGCGTATCCGCCCGCCGGCGCGCTCGCCGCCCGTGCCCTACCGCCGCAGCAGCGCGCTCGCTTCCTGCGAGGCGGGTCCGGCCTCGGTCAGGTGTGCCAGGTTCTCCGGCAGCTCCTCGCCCCGGTGCCGCTTCGTCTGCGCGTACAGCCGACCGGCCCGGTACGACGACCGCACCAGCGGTCCCGCCATGACCCCGGCGAACCCGATCTCCTCCGCCGCCTGCGAGTGCTCGACGAACTCCTCCGGCTTCACCCAGCGGTCAACCGGGTGGTGCCGCACGCTGGGACGCAGGTACTGCGTGATCGTCAGGATCTCGCAGCCCGCCTCGTACAGATCGCGCATCGCGGGCACGACCTCGTCCGGCGTCTCACCCATGCCGAGGATCAGGTTGGACTTCGTCACCAGTCCCGCCTCGCGCGCCTTGGTCAGCACCTCGAGCGAGCGGGCGTAGCGGAAGCCCGGCCGGATCTGGCGGAAGATGCGCGGCACCGTCTCGGTGTTGTGCGCCAGCACCTCCGGCGCGGCACCGAACACCTCGGCGAGCTGCTCGTCGTTCGAGTTGAAGTCCGGGATCAGCAGCTCGACACCGGTGCCGGGGTTCATCGCGTGGATCTGTCGCACGGTCTCCGCGTACAGCCACGCGCCGCCGTCCTCGAGGTCGTCACGGGCGACACCGGTCACCGTCGAGTAGCGCAGCCCCATCGCCTGCACGCTCTCGGCGACCTTGCGGGGCTCATCGGTGTCCAGCGGCTGCGGCTTGCCAGTGTCGATCTGGCAGAAGTCGCAACGCCGGGTGCACTGGTCGCCGCCGATCAGGAAGGTGGCCTCGCGGTCTTCCCAGCACTCATAGATGTTGGGACAGCCGGCCTCCTCGCACACGGTGTGCAGGCCTTCGCGGCGGACCAGCCCCTTGAGCTCGGTGAACTCCGGCCCCATCTTGACGCGGGTCTTGATCCAGGACGGTTTCTTCTCGATGGGCGTCTGGCTGTTGCGGACTTCTAGTCGCAACAGCTTCCTGCCCTCAGGTGCGGGTGCGCTCACATGCTTCACCCTACCGACCAACTCAGCTGAGATCAGGCACGATCCCGGTCAGTCGCTGCGTCACCGACCACAGCGACTCCCGGGTCTGCGGGTCCCGCGCAGGTCGCAGCGGCTTCACCCGGGTCGGTGACCCCTTCAGCTGCCGGAACCCGTCCGGCCCGATGTAGTCGCCACCAGTGACGTCTTCGGCGGTCGCGGCGTAAAGCTGAGGGAGTGTGCCGTTGCGCACATTTTGTGCCAGCACGCGCTCGCCGACCCAGCTACCCGCGCGCAGCGCGCCCGCGATCACCGGATTGCGATAGCTGCCCGCCATGTTCGACGTCAGGTTGGTGGCGGTGAAGCCGGGGTGCGCCGCGACGCTGATGATCGGCTCGCCGGCCGCGCGCAGCCGGGCATCCAGCTCCATCGCGAACACCTGATTGGCGAGCTTGGCCTGGCCGTAGGCGCTGGCGGGGTCGTAGCGGCGGTGCTCGAAGTGCGGGTCCTCGGCGTCGATGCGGCCCCTGGCCGCCGCGATGCTGGACACCGTGACGACGCGGGCGGGGGAGTCGGTGGTGCCAGCGCCGCGCAGGGCGGGCAGCAGCAGCCAGGTCAGTGCGGCGTGACCGACGTGGTTGGTGCCGAACTGGGTCTCGAAGCCGTCGACCGTCCTGCCCTTCGGTGTCGCCATCACCCCCGCGTTGTTGACGAGTACGTGCAGTGCGTCGCCGGTCATCTCACGGATATGCGCCGCTGCCTGCTGGACGGAGTCGAGGCTGGACAGATCGAGGCGCACCAGCTCGGGTTTCGGTCCGGTCGCCGCCTTGGCGACGTCGTCGAGCGCGTCCTTGCCGCGTTCGGGCGAGCGACACGCCAGCAGCACGCGGGCGCCCTTGCTCGCCAGCACGACCGCCGTGCGCAGGCCGAGGCCGGAGTTGGCGCCGGTGACGACCACGGTGCGGTCGTGTTGATCGGGAACGTCAGACTCGTGCCATCCGCTAGTCATGCGCTCGAGCCTACTCGTCGGTACGCAGGTCGTGGCAACAGTGCGTCAGCTCGCGACCGAGAACAGCCCGCGCCGTGTGCCTCGAATGCGTCCGCGTGCCGGGACCGCGCCCGCGTGGCGGATCAGCGCGAGAAACGACGCGCCGACCTGGGTGGCGTCCGCGATCGACTCGCCGGGGTCGGCGAGGCCAGCCGCGAACGCGAGCATCCGCTGCTCGGCCTCCAATGCTGGCCGCAGCGCCTCCGGGTCCGTCTCGATGGCGGTGTCGAGCACGGCGCGCAGCGTCGCGTGCTCGGCAGCGGTCTCGCGCCAGGCGGCACCCACTCGGTCGGCCAGGTCGGTGTCGACCTCGGGCGCGTGACCGTCCTCAGGGGCGGCGGCCATGGCGCGCAGCTTTCCGCTGAGCAGCAGCGTCCAGCGGTGATACAGCGCCAGCAGCAGCTGCCGCTCGGTGCCGAACAGTTCGACGGCGCCGTCCAGTTCGGTGAAAGGCAGGCGTCCGTCGTCGGTGACCGCCCGGTCGATGGCGTCACGCATGATGTCGCGGCGCGCGTAGAAATCGTTCCAGCTCATAACTGTTTTCCCTCACAGTGGCGCACAGCACGAAATGGTGATTCTGTGATCTGTGGCATTGTCATACGGAATGTATGTCCGGACATCACAAAACTACCACGACAGCATCGGATTCCGTCGGTATGCGAGCTGTGATCGTCGCGACATACCCAGGTCGAGCGTCACGAAAAATCGTTGCCCACGCAATGTCGAAGAATGTGAACCTGACATTTACCGCGTGTTAGGGACGTCTTTTCTCGCGGCTTAGCCGGTGCCGTAGACGGGCACGTGGGCGCCGCTGACGACACCGGAATCCGACGACGACAAAAACAGCAGGACACGGCCGATCTCGGCGGGCGAGACCCACTTGCCGCGATCGGCGTCTGGCTGGCTCGCGCGGTTGTCCGGGGTGTCGATGACGCCGGGCAGCACCGCGTTGACCCGCACGTTGTCGCGCTTGTACTCGGCGGCCATCGCGTCCACCAGCGAGAGCACCGCGGCCTTGCCGGTGATGTAGCCCGCGGCGCCGGAGAACGGCCGCAGCGCCGCCCTGCTGGACACACAGGCGATCGAGCCGCCGCCGTTCGCGATGAGGTGGGGCAGCGCGGCCTGGCTGGTGAGATACGTCGGCCGCAGGTTCAGCCGCAGTTGGTGCTCGAATTCGGCGATATCGGTCTCGTGTACTCGCCCGCCCATGGCGAAACCTCCGACCAGGTTCACCACGGCGCGCAACGGTGCGTCGCCGTTCGATGCGGCGAGGTCGGCAGCGCGCTTGGCGTCGTCGGCCTCGAGCAGGTCGGCCCGTACGGTGTGGAGGTTCTCGTGCTTGGGTAGCCGCTCCAGCTTGGCCTCGGTGGTCCACGGCACGACCACCCGCCAGCCCGCGTCCAGGAACGCGGCGGTGACGCCCTGGCCGAGCCCGCCGGTGCCGCCGGTGATCAACGCTGTGCTGCCCATGCTTCCCCCTGATCGTGGTCGGTTCAGCGTGGTGTGGGTCCGGAAGCTGATGCCGGTCTCAGGCAGGCATCAGCTCGGCGTCCAGTCTGATCTCAGCTCGGTGCGGACGCCGGTTCCTCGTCGTGGCCTGGCAGCCAGCGGTCGTCGCTGACCGGCAGGTCGCCGTCCAGTGCGGCCAGCACGGCGTCGCGTGCCACTGGCAGCACCTCGGCGACGGTGATCTCTTTGCCCAGCTCGGCGCTCAGCGACGTCACCCCGGCATCGACGATGCCGCAAGGCACGATCCTGCCGAACGCGCCGAGGTTGGCGTTGCAGTTGATCTCGAAGCCGTGCATCGTCACGCTCTGCTGCACCCGGATGCCGATCGCGGCGATCTTGCGCTCCGGGCGCATGCCGTCCGCGGGCAGCCACACGCCGCTGCGCTCGCGCACCCTGCCGGTTTCGACGCCGAACGTGGCGCAGACGTCGATCAGCGCTTCCTCGAGCCGCCGCACGAAGTCGACGACATCGATGGGATCGGCCAGCTTGATGATGGGGTAGCCGACCAGCTGTCCCGGCCCGTGCCAGGTGATTTTGCCGCCGCGGTCGACGTCGATCACCGGCGTGCCATCGAGCGGGCGCTCGTGTGCCTCGGTGCGCTTGCCCGCCGTGTAGACCGAGGGGTGCTCCAGCAGCAGCATGGTGTCGGGGCCGGTGCCGTCGGCGCGTGCCGTCGCCAGCTCGCGCTGCCGCTCCCAGGCCGCCGTGTACTCGATGGTGCCGATCGACTCGACCGCCACGGGGTCGGTTGTCGCCCGGCAACTGGCTCGTGCGTAGCTCACGACGGCGAGGTTACCGCGCCTGCCCCGCACGTGGGGAGCGTGCTCACGCCACGGTGCTCAGACCACGTCGGCGAGCGCGGTGTCCAGATGGGGGTGGCGGAATTCGAACCCGGCGTCGGTGAGCTTGCGGGGGATCGCGTGTTGGCCGGCGAGCAGCATCTCGTCCGCTGCGTCACTCAGCGCGAGCCGCAGCGCGGCCTTCGGCGCGAACCACGGTGCCGGACGGCCGAGCGCCTTGCCGAATGTGTGAGTGAACTCCCGGTTCGTCACCGGATGCGGTGAGCACATGTTGACCGGTCCGCTGACCTCGGCATGCTCGATGAGGAAGCGGATGGCGGCGATCGCGTCGGGGTGGGAGATCCACGGCATGAACTGCCTGCCCTCGCCGAGCCGCGCGCCGAGCCCGAGCCAGAACACCGGCTTGAGGATGCGCAGCAGGCCGCCATCGGTGGACAGCACCAGCCCATTGCGCATCAGCACGACGCGTGCGCCCGCCGCCGCGGCCGGTGCGGTCGCGGCCTCCCAGTCGCCGACGACCTCGGCGATGAATCCTGCGCCTTGGCCTGCCTGCTCGTCGACGGTGACGTCCCCGGTGTCGCCGTAGAAGCCGATGCCGGACGCGTTGAGCAGGGCGGGCACACCCGTGCGTGCGACGGCCTCTGCCAGCACCTCGGTCGGTTCGATACGGCTGTCGCGGATCGCCTGCTTGTGTGCCGCGCTCCAGCGGCCGATCAGCGAGGAGCCGCACAGGTTGACCACCGCGTCGACGCCGTCGAGGGCGGTGTCGTCGATGGTTCCCGCTGGCGGGTCCCAGGTGAACTCGTTGTCCGCGGTGGGCTCGCGGCGCACCAGTCTGCGTACCTGGTGGCCCGCTCTTGCCAGCTCCGGTACGAGTGCGCTGCCGATGAACCCGGTTGATCCCGCGACCACGATCCGCATGTGATCACTGTAACGGCAGGGTCCGGCTGCGGCGCCGGTTCGGGCACACGATGCCGGAGTTCTGGCCATCCCCAGCGCTACTTGTATCGCGGAGAGCCCGGTCACCGCCACAATTGGTACTTGCGGGTGAACATGTTAGACCACTTGGAGCCTTTAGGTACGCCGTTGCTACGGTGTCGGGCCATAGCTTCGGGCGGTCTCCGCCGCCAGTTACCTCGACTTACCTCGACACTCGATTTACCTCGACACATGCGACGCGAAGGCGGGAGGCGGGCTGTCATCTCCTTCATCAGGAACCGAGGTTGTGGCCCCGGTCAGTGCCATGAACACGACGGGTTGTGCCAATGCTGAAGCGAATTCGTGAGGTGGCACGGGTGCGATTGCTGCGTGTCGTTGCGGAGGTCACGGACCGTCATCGGCGTGACCTGGAGGAGGTCATCCGCCAGCAACGTCGCGAGCTACAGCGTGAACTTGGCGCGGTGGTCCGGGACCAGGCGAAGCGGACGGCTGAGCACACGATCGACGACGTGGTCGGCACGATCCGCAGGACCGACCAGCGCGGCCGACGCGACCTGGGTGCTGTCGCGCAACTCGACGCGGCACTCGACAGTGCCCGATTCGCACAGGACACCATGCCGACGGTGCCCACCTTCGCGCGGCCGATGGACACCTTGAAACACGCGCTGGACATGGCGCCGACGGCCGGAATGGCGCTTGAGTTCGGGGTGTACTCGGGTAAGACGTTACAGACGATCGCCCGGCGCAGGAACGGCACGAATGTCTACGGCTTCGATTCCTTCAAGGGCCTCCCCGAGGACTGGCGCTCTGGATTTCCCGCGGGCACGTTCGATACCGATGGCCTGCCCGAGGTCGATGGCGCCGAGCTGGTGGTGGGCTGGTTCGATGAGACCCTCTCCGGGTTCCTCGCCGAACACCCCGGCGAAGTGGACTTCCTGCACCTGGACGCCGACCTGTATTCGTCGACGCGAACCGTGCTCGACCTGGTCGGCCCGCGGTTGCACGTCGGCTCGATCGTCGTTTTCGACGAGTACTTCAACTACCCGGGGTGGCGCAAGCACGAGCACCGCGCTTGGCACGAGTACGTCGAGCGGACAGGGACCTCGTTCAGCTACGAGGGCTACACCAGAAACAGCGAGCAGGTCATCGTACGGATCACCGGCACGTAACCGGATGATACGAGCGACGGCTTGAGTTGACTTTGAGCTGACGCGTTACCGCGCGGGCACCGGGAATGGTGCCCGCGCGGCGTTGTCCTTACCAGCTTCTTACCGGCCTCTTACAGACCCAGCTCCGACTCGAATGCGCCTTCCTGGAGGCGGTCCTTGATGGTGGTGAGGAAGCGGCCCGCGTCCGCCCCGTCGATCAGCCGGTGGTCGTAGGTCAGCGCGAGGTAGGCCATCGACCGGATCGCGATGGTGTCGTTGCCGTCGACGTCGGTGATGACGACCGGGCGCTTGACCACCGCGCCGACGCCGAGGATGCCCGACTGCGGCTGGTTGATGATCGGTGTGTCGAACAGCGCGCCGTTGCTGCCCAGGTTGGTGATGGTGAAGGTGCCACCCGACAGCTCGTCCGGCTTGATCTTGTTGGTGCGGGTGCGCTCGGCGATATCGGCGATGCCGTGCGCCAGCCCTGCCAGGTTGAGATCACCCGCGTTGTGCAGCACCGGCGAGATCAGGCCCTTGTCGGTGTCGACGGCGATGGCGAGGTGCTCGTCGTCGAAGTAGGTGATCTGCTTGGCTTCCTCGTCGAGGTAGGCGTTGACGTTCGGGTGCTGCTTGAGCGCCTCCACCGTCGCCTTGGCGAAGAACGGCAGGAACGTCAGCTTCACGCCTTCCTGCTGCTGGAACGACGTCTTCGCCCGCTCCCGCAGCCGCGCGATCTTGGTGACGTCGACCTCGTGCACCTGTGTGAGCTGCGCGGAGCCCTGCAGCGACTCCTTGGTGCGCTTGGCGATGGTCATGCGGATGCGGTTGGCGGCCTGCGTGGTGCCGCGCAGACCGGAGGTGTCAACCGGTGCCGGGGCACTGGGTGCCGACGGTGCGCTTGGCGCGGCCTCGGCAGGGGCGCTCGGAGCCGCTGCTGCCGCTGGCTCCGCGGCGGGAGCGGGCTGCTCCGCCTGCTTCGCCTCTACCGCGGCCATGACGTCCTGCTTGCGGATGCGCCCACCGACGCCGCTGCCGTTGAGCGAGTTCAGGTCGATGCCATGCTCGGAGGCCAGCTTGCGCACCAGAGGCGTCACGTACGGAGTCTTCTTGTCGCCTTCCTCGGCCGGTTCCGGCGCGGCGTGCCGGGGAGCTGGCTGCTCTTGCGGCGCTGGCTGCTGCGGGGCTGGTTGCTCCTGAGCGGGGGCGGACTGCTGCGGCGGAGCTGCCTGCTGTTCCTGAGCGGGAGCCGCCTGTTGTTGCTCCTGGGCGGGAGCGGGCTGCTGCTGGGGCGCGGGGGCCTCCTGTGCCGAGGCATCGCCGATCATCGCCAGCTGACCGCCGACCTCGACCGTCTCGTCCTCGGCCGCGCTGTGTTCCAGCACGGTGCCCGCCACCGGCGACGGCACCTCGGTGTCGACCTTGTCGGTTGAGATCTCCAGTAGCGGCTCGTCGACCGCGACGGTGTCGCCGACCTGCTTGAGCCATCGCGTGATGGTGCCCTCCGTGACACTTTCACCCAGCTCCGGCAGCGTCACCGGAGTGCCGCCGCTGGCGCCGGACGACGGCGCGGACTGCTGTGGAGCCGGTGCCGGCTCCTGCGCGGGCGGAGCGGATTCCGCCGAGGGGGCCGAGGGCTCCTGCGCCGCGGGTGCGGACCGCTGCGGCGCGGGTGCGGATTCCGCGGCTGGCGCGGCGCTGGCGGCTTCGCCACCGCCGCCACCGCCGGAGCCGTCGTCGATCTCGGCGAGTTGACCGCCGACCTCGACCGTATCGTCCTCCTTGGCGATGATGCGCGAGACCGTGCCCGCCACGGGGGACGGCACCTCGGTGTCGACCTTGTCGGTTGAGATCTCCAGTAGCGGCTCGTCGACCGCGACCGTGTCACCCTCTTGCTTCAACCACCGGGTGACGGTTCCCTCCGTGACGCTCTCACCGAGTTCCGGCAATGTGACGGAGAAGGCCATCGCTGTTGACTCCTCAGGACGATAGGGACTGGACGGATTGTCAGCGGCTGAGGCAGTCAGCCGTGTACGTGCAGGGGCTTGCCGGCGAGCGCGAGGTGAGCCTCACCGAGCGCTTCGGTCTGGGTCGGGTGGGCGTGGATGAGCGGCGCGACGTCCTCGGGGAAAGCCTCCCAGTTGTAGATCAGTTGCGCCTCACCAATGAGCTCGCCGACCCGGTCGCCGACGAGGTGCAGGCCGACGACCGGTCCGTCCGGCGCCTTGACCAGCTTGATCGCCCCGGAAGTCTTGAGGATCTGGCTCTTGCCGTTGCCGCCGAGGTCGTAGGTGAACGTGGTGACCTCCGAGCCGTACTTCTCCTTGGCCTGGTCCTCGGTGAGCCCGACCGAGGCGACCTCGGGGTGCGAGTAGGTCACGCGCGGGATCCCGTCTTCGTCGATCGGGGTGGGGTTCAGGCCAGCGATGTCCTCCGCGACGAAGATCCCCTGTGCGAAGCCGCGGTGCGCCAGCTGCAGGCCGGGCACGATGTCGCCGACGGCGTACACGCCAGGCAGGTTGGTGCGCAGCCGGTCGTCGGTGGTCACGAAGCCCCGGTCCATCGAGACCCCGGCCTCCTCGAAGCCGTGCCCCGCGGTGTTCGGGCCCCTGCCGACGGCGACGAGCAGCAGGTCGGCCTCCAGCGTCTCGCCGGACTCGAGCGACACGCTCACGCCGGATTCGTCCTGGGTGGCGCCGGTGAACTTCATGCCGGTCTTGAACGCGATCTTGCGGCGGCGGAACGCCCGCTCCAGCTGCTTGGACGCGAACTCGTCCTCGTTGGGCACCAGCCGGGGCAGTGCCTCGACGATGGTGACCTCGGCGCCGAACGAGGCCCACACGCTGGCGAACTCGACGCCGATGACGCCGCCGCCGAGCACGACGACCTTCTCCGGCACGTAGTCCAGCGCGAGCGCCTGCTCGCTGGCGATGATCCTGCCGCTGAGATCGAGGTTGGGCAGCGACTTGGAGTACGAGCCGGTCGCCAGCAGCACGTGCTTGCCGGTGTAGCTGGTGCCGTTGACGTCGACGGTGTTGGGGCCGGACAGTGTGCCTGCGCCCTCGACCATGGTCACCTTGTGCGCCTTGGCAAGGCCCTGCAGGCCCTTGTACAAGCGGCTCACGATGCCGTCCTTGTACTTGTTGACCCCGGCCATGTCGATGCCTTCGAAGACCGTCTTGACCCCGAGCGACTCGCCGTCGCGGGCGGAATCGGCGACCTCGGCGGCGTGTAGCAGCGCCTTGGTCGGGATGCAGCCTCGGTGCAGGCAGGTACCGCCCAGCTTGTCCTTTTCCACCAGGATCACGGAAAGGCCCAGCTCGGCTGCACGGAACGCCGCGGCATAGCCGCCCGAACCGCCACCCAGGATCACGAGGTCGGCGGACGTCTCGGTCACGGTCTCAACTCCTGTCGTAGAGCTCGCTCGTCGGTTGTGGTTCTACCGCCAGCCAGGGGTTGTGGCCGGGGCTTGACTTGCTTCACCTCATCTTGTCATTACGTTTGCCACGCTGGCGACTTAGCCGCCGTCTTGTGCCGTGGGGTGCGGCACAATGATCGTGTAGGACGGATGAGTAGGAGTGGTCGGAGTGGGTCTGTTCGACTCGATGCGCAAGCGCCGCAGGGCGAAGAAGCGTCCGGGGGCGTTGCGCCAGTCGTCCTCGGCGGACGTCACGCACTTGGACGAGTGGGCCGGCGCCCGCAAGGGTGTCGAGGCGTTCGTCGAGCCGCGCACGGCGGTCACCGAGACGACCGTGGTGCTCATCGCGCACGACGGCGAATGGACGCGACGTCGGATCGGCAGCCTTGAGGAGGCGCAGAAGTTCGGCCACAAGCGCTCCATCCCGGTCTATGAGGTCGCCAAGGTCGGTTATCCGCAACGGATGCGGGACTACACCGAGCGGCAGAGAATTCTGCAGCGGCGTAGACGCGAAGCAGGTGAAGCCTAGCGTTGCGTCCCGTCCGGTCCGGCGGCGGCATCGTTACCGTCAAGTAACGCGAGATGCCCTCTGAGCAGGGCGGTAAAGCTCGGATACGCCGTCGACCCGAGACCGAGGTCGACCTCGATCACCCGCCACCGGCCGTCTGACGAGCCCGGTGGCACCAACGTGACGAGACCATCCTCGGTGCGGTCGCTGATGACGACAACGCCGGTTTCGCTGGGGCGGAGTTCGTCCGCGCGCAGCAGCCGGGGGAAGACGACGTCGGCGGGCAGGCCGTCGGTCGTGGCGAGAAAGTCGCGGTAGTCGTCGGGCAGGCGGTATCCGATGCGGTGCTCGGCCGCCGCGATGGCGTCCGCCGTGGCTGGCGGTTCCGCCGTGGGTGCCGGTTCGTCCTCGGCGGCACCAGCGCGACGTGCGGCGAGGACGCAGCGGACCAGCTCAGCCATGCTGACGTCGTCCGCGGTGCCTGCGCCGCCGTGGTGGTCCCGTTGGCGGAGCCGGAGTGCGGCGATCAGCGCGCCAGCGCAGTCGTCCGGCCAGCCATCATGGATGCCGAGCGGTTCAGCCAGCGCGCCATCGGCCAGCAGCGGCGCGAGGTGGTGGCAGCCCGCGAGCTGGGCGACCCTCGGGCGAGGTCCCGCACGGTCGGACCACTCCGCGAGCAGCGCCATCGCCCGGCTCGTGTCGCCCTCGGCCGCCGCGTCCTCGGCCTGGGCCGCGAGCCGTCGCAGCGGGTTCGGCTCTGCGACTGTCCGCTGTGCGAGCCCTTCGGCGATGCGGGCCGCCGTCAGCGTGCCGAAGCTACCGGGTTCGATGGGGGAGTCCGCGCGGTCCAGCCACGTGCGATGCGTCGCCGCCTCGGCGTCGACGTCCAGCGGCGACAGGCCTGCCGCCCATGCCGGATGCGTGCGCCGCGCCGCGAACAGCTGCGCGAATCCGCGCGCGGCGGCGTCGTCGGCGAGCAGATCGGTGGCCGGCTGCTCCGTCAACGCCAGCCACCGGTCGCAGAGCCGGTCGGCCGCCGCGCCGTCGCCGACACATGTCAGCAGCAGCGCGGCGTCGCCGATGACGGTGGCCTGCGTGGCCGGTGCGCCCAGCAGGACGTCGGCCACACAGGCGTCGGCATAGGCCCTCGGCGCGAACCGGGGACCGAGCTCACCGAACCCGCCCAGCATGTGCCGGTGTCAGCCGTTCTCCGCGATGTCGGCGAGCACGGCGGCGAGCGTGCGCACCGGCACGCCGGTGCCGCCCTTGCCGGTGTAGCCCCATGGGCTGTCGCTGTTGTACGAGGGGCCAGCGATGTCGATGTGCGCCCACGGCAGGTTCTCGGCGACGAACTCCCGCAGGAACACCCCGGCGACCAGCATTCCGCCCCAGCGGTGGCCGGTCACGTTGGCCAGGTCGGCCAGCGTCGAGTCCAGGTCGCCGCGCAACTCGTCCGGTAGCGGCATCGCCCAGCCGCCCTCGCCGGTGCGCTGCGCGAGCGTGGCCACCCGGTCGCGGAACTCGTCCGAGCCCATGATCCCGGCTGTCCGGTTGCCAAGCGCGACGACCTGCGCGCCGGTCAGCGTCGACGTCTCGACCAGGTAGTCCGGCTCGTCCTCGCAGGCCCGCACGATCGCGTCGGCCAGCACCAGCCTGCCCTCGGCATCGGTGTTGAGGACCTCGACGGTCTTGCCGCCGTACATCCGCAGCACATCGCCTGGCCGGTAGGCGGTCGCCGAGGGCATGTTCTCCGCGAGCGGCAGGTAGGCGGTGACATCGACCGGGTAGCGCAGCTTGGCGGCCAGCACCACGGTGGCCAGCATCGCGGCGGCTCCGGCCATGTCAGAGGTCATCTTGTCCATGCCCGCGGCGGGCTTGAGCGAGATGCCACCGGTGTCGAACGTGATGCCCTTGCCGACCAGCGCGACTTTGCTCGCCTTCTTGTCGCCCTTGTGGTGCAGCCGCACCAGCCTCGGCGGCCGCGATGAGCCGATGCCGACGCCGAGGATGCCGCCGTAGCCCTCGCGCTCCAGGTCCTTCTCGTCCAGCACCTCGACATCGAGGCCGTGCTCTTTGGCGAGGGCGGTGGCCCGGTCGGCGAAGGATGCCGGGAACAGGTCGCTCGGCGGGGTGTTGACCAGGTCTCGCGCGATGATCACGGCCTCCGCGATGGCGGTCGCCGCCGTGACGGTCTTCTCGTGCGCCTTCTTGGCGTCCTTGACCTTCTCGTCGCTGGCGGGGGCGACGACGTCGACCTCGCTGACGGGCGCGCCGTTCTGCTCGGACTTGTACTCGGTGAAGCTGTACGCGCCGAGCGCGGTGCCCTCCACAGCGGCCTGCAGGTCGATGGCGGACAGCGTGGTGACGGCGCGGGAGACGTCGGTCAGCGCGCGGGCCGCGGCGCCGGACGCGAGCCGGACCTGTTGCGCCGTGATCTCGCCGTCCTCCGCCGTGCCGAGGCCGACGGCGTAGATCGCGGTGGCGCCCAGCTTGCCGAACGCGGGAACCTTGACCAGTTCCTCGGCTTTGCCGGTGGCCCCGAGTGAGGTCAGTGCGTCGAGGAGACCGCCGTCGAACGCCTCGTCGACGACGTCCGCACCGGTCGCGAGTGCCGGGCCGCCGTTGGATGTGCCCGCCTTGACGGTGCCAATGATGATGACCTCCGCCTTTCGCTTGGCGATGGCGTCATCGGTGTTGTCGATCAGGGCGAACTTCGGCACGGTCACTTGTGGCTCCTCGCGCATGCGTCGTTGGCCGCCGGGGTAGCAGCGGAATCAGTGTGAACGTGCGCCATGCTAATGACCTCGGTGGTCACGAGGCGACAACAGGTGGTGATCAGTAGTGATACTCGGCGCTGGTCTGCTCATCGCCTGCGCGGCTGGCGCCGCCGTCGCGGGGCCGTATTTTCCGGCGGGGATCGCCTTGGCCGCGCTATTCGTCTGGGCCGCCCGGCATCGTGGCATCGTCGCCACGTGCGGAAAACGACGTCTTCCCCGCGCTGACGGCGGGGAACGTGTCATTCGTCGCGGCCTGCGCGCCGGGACCCGACTCGCCCTCGCCGCGATGATCGCGGGCACGGCGGCGGCGTACCTGGTGCCGGGGGAGCGGGAACTGGCCGCGGCGGGACTTGTGGTCCTCGCTGGTGTCGTGGCCGGGTGGCTGGACGTGCCGGACACCCTGCGGCGGGCGCTCGCCGTGGTGCTGGCCGCCGCGGCGATGGTGTTCGTCGGGGTGTGCTTCGGTCTCGCCCCCGCCGCTCCGGCGAACACCGCTGCGAGTGGGCTCGGTGGTGAGCAGATCACGCTGGCTGGGGTGGTGGCCGCGCTGCCCGGCGTGCTGCTCACCGCCGTGTTGTTCGTGGCACTGTTCGACGGCGTTGACGGCATCGACGGCGCGCGCCGGGAACCGCGCGCGGCACCCGACGGCACACGTCAGCGACCGCTCGACGCAGCGGACGACGTGCCGCACGGCAGCCGCGCGGGCGCGCTCGTCCGGCTCGCCGTGGGCACCACGCTCGCCATCGCGGTGTCGATCGCCGCGCTCTACCAGCTTGGCCCGGTGCGGCTCGGCCTGGCGAACACCTCGCTGCGGGACGCGCTCGCCGCCGCCGACGCCACCGCGCTGACCACGCTGTTCAACACCGTCGTGGTGCTGGCGACGGTGCCAGCCCTGCTCGCGGTGCTTGCCTCGGCGCGGCGGGAACTGGCGGCCACCGGACCCGCCGCCCGCGCGGCAACCGGACGCCGCGCCACCATCGTCGTCACCGGGTACGCGCTCGCCGCTGCCGCGACCCTGCTCGGACCGCCAACGGCGCTCGCCGTCGCGTCCACACTGACGATCGGTGACATGCTGACCGGATTCTTTTTACGGAACCGACGGTGCCGTGCGCGCGCGTCAAGCGATACTGTTCCCCCATGACGAACACCATGCCATTTACCCACACTCCCAGCCCGTCCCCGGCGACCCCGGAGCGCGTTGCGGAGGTATTGGCGAATCCGGGGTTCGGCACACAATTCACCGACCACATGGTGACCATCAGCTGGAGTGCCGAGCAGGGCTGGCACGACGCCGCCGTCAAGCCCTACGCCCCGTTCACCCTCGACCCCGCGACATCCGTGTTGCACTACGGCCAGGCCATCTTCGAAGGACTCAAGGCGTACCGGCAGCCGGACGGCTCAATCGCGGCCTTCCGGCCCGACATGAACGCCGCCCGCTTCCGGACATCGGCGCGCAGGTTGGCGATCGCCGAACTGCCAGAGGAACTGTTCCTGGCCTCGCTGCGGGAGCTGATCGCGGTCGACGGCCGGTGGGTGCCGGACGCGGAAGGAGCGTCGCTGTATCTGCGGCCGTTCACCATCTCCACCGAGATCGGCCTCGGCGTGAATCGGCCGGCGACCTCTTACCAGTACACGCTGTTCGCCTCGCCAGCAGGGTCGTACTTCGCCAGTGGCCCGAAGCCGGTGAAGCTGTGGATGTCGACGGAGTACAGCAGGGCCGCGCCTGGCGGCACCGGGTACGCCAAGTGCGCCGGTAACTATGCCGCGTCGTTCCTGCCGCAGGCCAAGGCGGTCGAGGAGGGCTGCGACCAGGTGGTCTATCTCGACGCGGCCAACCACGAGTGGGTCGAAGAGCTCGGCGGCATGAACTTGTTCTTCGTGCTCGGCTCAGGCGAAGACGCGCGGGTCGTCACGCCCGAGCTCACCGGCACGCTGCTACCTGGCGTCACCCGCGACTCGGTGATCACGCTGGCTCGGGACTTCGGCTACGAGGTCGAAGAGCGCAAGTTCTCGGCAGAGGAGTGGGAGAAGACCGCCGTGTCCGGCGAACTGACCGAAGTGTTCGCCTGCGGTACCGCCGCCGTGATCACCCCGGTGGGCCACGTCAAGCACGCCGGTGGCGAGTTCAGCATCGCAGGCGGCGAGCCGGGCGAGCTGACCATGCGGCTGCGCGAGGAGCTCATGGGCATCCAGACCGGCAGGCGCGAGGACCCGCACGGCTGGCAGTACCCGCTCTCCTGAACCGTGGGCGCCCTCGCCGGGATCAGTCGGCGAGGGCGCCCACTGTCGTCGTCAGCAGCGACACCGTGGCGACGACGCCCGCGTCGGCGTCCCCACCGAGCCGCAGGTCCAGTAGTGGTGCGCGGTTGAGGTGTTCCAGCGCCAGGTCGTGCGCGGGTTCGGTGCTGGTGCTCGCCGCGAGCAGCCACTCGCGGGTGCCGGGCGCCAGTTCCTCGGCCAGCATCGCGGCGGCGCACACCGGCAGCCCGCCGAGCACGATTGGCGTTCGTCTGGCGGCGGCGTGCGCCAGGAATCCGGTCAACGCGGCGATGTCCGCGCCACCCGCTGTGCGCAGCAGCGCGAGCGGGTCGGCGAGGTGGGGTTTCGCGCGGCGCAGCGCGTCGCGGATGGCGGCGGTCTTGGCGGCCCAGCCGTGATCGTCGACGCCGGAGCCGCGACCGACGACGGCGACCGGTTCGGTGCCGGTCAACGCGGCGATGACAGCGGCGGCGGCGGTGGTACCACCGACACCGAGACTGCCCGCGATCAGCAGGTCCGTGCCGGAGTCGATCTCCGCGTCGGCCACGGTGATTCCCGCGCGTACCGCCGCGAGCGTGTCCGCCTCGGTCAGCGCGTCGGCGACGTCGATGGGCTCGCTGCCGTGCCCGAGCGCGTGCTCGCCGTCGCCGTCGGTGAGGCCGATGTCGACAACCCGCACCCCGGCGCCCACCGCGTCCGCGGCCGTGGCCAGCGGGCCGGATCCCGACGTCAGCGCGGTGACCATCTTCCGTGTCGTACCGGTCGCGTGGGCGGACACACCGCGTGCGGCGATGCCGTGATCGGCGGCGAAGACGACGACGCGAGTGCGCGAGGGCAGGCGGGGCGGGCACTGGCCCTGGCACCCGGCGAGCCATGCGGCGGCTGTGGTGAGCACGCCGAGCCCGAGTGGGCCAGCGGGCGAGGCCACCGTGTTATCGGCGCCAGCGAGGCACAGTGTCGCGGCGCGGGCACTGCCGTCCGGCGGGCTGACCTCGGCGAAGCGGAGTGTGTCCTCGCCGGAGGAGCTCATGAGACCTTGACCGGGTCGCCCGGCTTCACCCTCGGCTTCGGCACGCGCAGCCTGCGGATCTGGCTCGCCCGGATGAAGGCGTACCAGCCGATGGAGCGGCCCTTGATGGTCTCCTTCGGGAAATTCTCCCTGGCCAGCCGTGTGATGCGCCTGCCGTTGACGACACCCTCGATCGCCATCGCTGCCAGCATCGCCATGGTCAACAGGGTTGCCCACCGCTGCACTACCAGGCTCGGGATGAGCAACGAGACGAACACGACGATCGCCAGCGGCATGAACATCCCGAGCAGGTTGTGCCGCGCGTCGACGCAGTCCCGCACGAACGCCTTGACCGGGCCGCGGTCGCGCGGCAGCAGATACCGCTCGTCACCGGCCATCATGCGCTCGCGACGCTCCCGCATCTGCGCCTTGCGCTCATCCTTGCTGACCGGGTTGGTCTTGCGCTGCTGACGGCTGCGTTTGATCGCCTCGCGGGTCGTCTTCGGCGGCGGCGCGACTGGGCCGCGCCGCCGGCCCTCGGCGTCTCGCCTGCTCGGGGTCGGACGTCCCTTTTTCGGCGTGTGGGACCGGGTCGCGGCCGACGTCTCGCCGTCGGTGGCGTCGGGGTCGAGGGCGACGTCCTCGGTGTCGTCGGCGCCTTCGTTCGATGAGCTGCTGTTTCGACGCAAAAACCTCACGACATCAGCGTATTGCACCGATGGTGTCAAGGGTGCATGAGGTCGCCGGGCACGATATGTCACAGAGTTGTTCCTGCCAGCGCGTCGTATGTCACCATGGGAAGGAAGCGATTGCGTGGAACAGACCGCGCGGCCACAGCGTTGGACGTGTGGCAGACAGGATACGCGCGAACCTCGATGGGAGAGCCATGACGACTGCTGAGCAGAGCGGCGCGCAGACCGAGACTGGAGCGGAGACGCACGGTGTCGTGCTGACCGACACCGCAGCCGCCAAGGCCAAGGCCCTGCTCGAGCAGGAGGGCCGGGACGACATGCACCTGCGCATCGCCGTGCAGCCTGGTGGCTGTGCCGGCCTGCGCTACCAGCTGTTCTTCGATGAGCGCACGCTGGACGGCGACCTGTTCCGCGACTTCGACGGCCTGCAGGTGGCCGTTGACCGGATGAGTGCCCCCTACGTGGACAACGCCGTCATCGACTTCGTCGACTCGATCGAGAAGCAGGGCTTCACCATCGAGAACCCGAACGCTGGCGGCTCCTGCGCGTGCGGGGACTCCTTCAACTGATCTGACGAATGACGTCGGGGCCGCGAGCCAAACTGGCTCGCGGCCCCGACGTCATTTTGGTGGTCCCTCGGCTCAATGAGCCCTCAGACGTACTCGTCCAGGTCGGCGACCTGGGCCTCACACTTCTCGTCGACCTCCCACTGCGGTGCGGCACGCGGCAGGATGACTGCCGGGTGCGGGTTCAGCGTGCGAGGGATGTCGGCGCAGTCAGCGATGAGCTGCTGCCAGGTTTCGGGTTCTTTGACGGTGCTCACGACATCGACGGTAGGCGGCACGCGCGTTCCTCGGTAGCCTTACCACTGGGTAGTTTCCCCAGGTGAGCCCGGTACAACCCCATCGGGGGGTTACCGAACAGTTACTACGGCGGGAGTTCGCTATGCCGCGACAGTTCGACATCACCGGTGCCAGGCTCGCGGTGTGCGGCAGTATCGCCACCGACCATCTGATGCACTTTCCCGGCCGGTTCGCGGAGCAGCTCATGGCGGAGCAGCTGCATCGGTTGTCGTTGTCGTTCCTCGCTGACGATCTCGTCGTCCGCAGGGGTGGCATCGGCGGCAATATCGCGTTCGGCCTCGGTGTGCTCGGCGCGGAACCAATGCTGATCGGCGCGGTCGGGGATGACTTCGCGGACTACGGCGCGTGGCTGCGCCGCAACGGTGTCGACACCACCGGCGTGCATGTTTCCGAGGTCGCCCACACCGCGCGGTTCGTCTGCACCACCGACGAGGACAACTGCCAGATCGGCACGTTCTATGCCGGGGCGATGGCCGAGGCACGCAACATCGAACTGGCACCACTCGGCGTGTTCGGGCTGGTGCTGATCAGCCCGGACGACCCCGCCGCGATGCTGCGCCACGCCGAGGAGTGCCGTCAGCGCGAGTACCCGTTCGCCGTCGACCCGTCACAGCAGCTCGCCCGGATGGACGGCGAGCAGGTGCGGGCGTTCATCGATGGCGCTGACCTGCTGTTCAGCAACGACTACGAATTCGACCTGCTGCTGCGCAAGACCGGCTGGAGCGAGGACGAGGTGCTCTCCCGCGTCGGCATGCGGATTACGACACTGGGGGAGAAGGGCGTCGAACTCGTCGGCGCCGACGGCACGTTCCTGCACGTCCCGGCGGCCCCGGAGACCACGAAGTACGACCCGACCGGCGTCGGCGACGGCTTCCGCGCGGGGTTTCTCGCCGGGCTGCGCCACGGGCTCAGCCTGGAGCGTGCGGCGCAGCTCGGCTCGCTCATCGCGGTGCTCGTCCTGGAGACGATCGGCACCCAGGAGTGGACGTTCGACCGTGCCCATGCCCTCGGTCGCATCCGCCGCGCCTACGGCGACGACGCAGCGGACGACATCGGCGCGGCGTTGCCGGGATAGCCGCCCCAGTGCATCGTGTCCGACGTTCCGGACGCTGTGTCTTGCACTCGTGACGTCGTGTCTGACGTTCTGGACGCTGTGTCCTGCACTCCCGACGCTGTGTCTTTCGTTCTGAACGCTGTGTTCCTCATTTCGACCGCCGCTACGGGAGGAACAACATCGAGTCCCCGAACTCGTGCCACAGGTACCGCTGCGACACGGCCGCGTTGTAGGCGGATCCCACCAGCTCCGCTCCGGCAACGGCTTCGAGAAGCAGCAGGTGACTGGCTTCCGGCGGGTGCAGCCCGCTGATCAGGCCGTCGACGACGCGCGCGGGACGATCCGGACCGAGCACGAGGTCGGTCCATCCCTCGGCCGCCGACACGATGCCGTCCGCTGTCGCCGCGGTCTCCAACGCCCGGGTGACCGTGGTGCCAACGGCGACGACCTGACGTCCCGCCGCGTGCGCCGCCGTCACCTGTTCCGCGGTCGCGGCGGGCACGGCGAACCGCTCCGGTGTGGGCGGTTCGTGCAGCTCAGGGCTCGACACCCCGGTATGCAGCACGATCGGCATCACCGACACCCCCGCCGCCAGCAGTCGCACCAGGAGCTCCGCCGTGAACGGCCTGCCCGCGCTGGCCATCTCGGCGCTGCCCGGCTCGTTCGCGTACACGGTCTGGTAGTCCGCGAGCGGGAAACGCTGGTCGACATAGCCATACTGGATCGGCCGGCCGAACCGCGTCAGGTGCTCGACCACGTCGATGTCTGGCGTGACCGTGGCACGCCAGAGCCGCGAGCGCAGCGCGTCCGGATCCGGGTACGGCCACACCAGGCGTAGCCGCGTCCCGCCCGGCAGGGTGACGACGTCGCCGGGGTTGACGCCCAGATCGGGACCGTGCCCGTCCGATCTGCGCAGCTCCACGACCCAGTCGCCGTCGTCAAGCTGGGTGGACACGTGCACCGGAACGTGTGTGCCGTCCGATCGGGTGCCGTCGATGGCGGCGGGCAGCGTCGCCGAGGTGTTCACCACGACGACGTCGCCCGGTCCGATGTAGTCGGTCAGATCGCGAAATCGGGTGTGCTCGATCGACGATGGCCGGGCGACCAGGAGTCTGATGCCGTCGCGGGCGAGACCCCTGTGTTCCGGTGGTTCGGTCGCTTCCGCATCGGGCGGGAGCGTGAAACGGGTCGTCGGTGCGAGCGATACCGCCGTCATGCCAGCGCCGCTTCGGTCAGATCCGCCCCGCGGTACCGGCCGCTCGGCAGGTCGGAGCGGAGCAGCCGCAGCAGTGCGGGCACGACCGTGGCCGGATCCGGACGGTCGCTGATGTCCTCGCCGGGGAAGGCCGCTTGGTGCATCGCCGTGTTCATGTCGCCCGGGTCGAACGAGTACACCCGCAGTTCGGGATGTTCCGCGCCGAGGATCGCGGTCAGGTGATCCAGCGCGGCCTTCGACGGACCGTAACCGCCCCATCCGGGGTATGGCTCGGTCGCCGCGTCCGACGAAATGGCGACGACGTGGCCCGCGTTGGCGCGCAACTGCGGTAGGAGGAGTTGGGTGAGCGCAAGGGGAGCGAGAACGTTGACGTCGTACACCCGTTCCAGCGACTCGATCGGATAGGTGGCGAGCGAGGGCATCGGACTCGGGCCAAGCTCGCTCGCGTTGTGGACGACCAGCGACGCGCCCTTCCCGTGCTCGGCTGCCGCCGCTGCGAGCGCGCTCCGATGCGCGGGGTCGGCGACATCGCCGGGCACGGTGGTCACGGCCGCAGGGGGAAGGGTTTCGGTCGCGGTGATGAGACGGTCGATGTCGCGTGCGCCGGTGATGACGTGCCAGCCGGAGTGCACCAGTTCGGTGACGGTGGCGAGGCCGAGGCCGCGTGAGCCGCCGGTGACAACGGCGGTCGGTGTCGTGGAATCAGTCATGATTCCATCGTCAAACCTCAAGTTGACTTGAAGTCAAGATATTTCGGAGGTCGGTTTCCGGCTATCCATCTCAGACTCCCGGCACGTCGTGAATGACCTGCCGGGAGGCTGGTGGCACGCCTACAGCGTCCCGAGTGCCGAATACAACGTCGTGAGTGTCGGACACGGCGTCGTGAGTGTCGGACACGGCGTCAGCGGGTGGTGGTTTCCTTGGCGTGGAGGGCCTTCACCGTGGGGGAGGTGCTGATGTCGCCGGGCTTAGGATACGTCCCGAACACCCGGTCGGCGGTGCCAGACGTCGTCACGGTGAACCAGTAGTGCTCGTTCTTGTAGTGGTGCAGCCGATGGTTGCGCCAGATCGCACGGTAGATCCGAGAGCGCGGCCGGTAGTCACTGTGGATCAGGTAGTGCGTCCACTCGTAGACGAGGCCGATCGCGGCGAGAGCGGTCAGGAACGTGAGGCCGAGGCCGAGCCGGGAAAAGGCGAACAGCGCGATCGCGGTGTTGGCGGGCAGCAGCCATGCCAGCACCGGCCAGGGGATGAACACCAGCGGCACGTCGCGCGGGTCGGTGTGGTGCTCGCGGTGCTTGCGCGAAACCAGCGGGTCAAGGGTGACCTTGCCGATCGTGCGTGGCTTCCAGTGCAGCACCACGACGTGCACGATCCACTCGACGAACGGGAACGCCGCGACCATGATCACCGGCAGGATCGCGTCGGTGAGCTGCCAGTCGCCGACGAACAACCGCACGACGAGAGCCCCGACCAGCGTGGTGCCGATGAACCACGGCGACGGGTGCCGCCAGAACTCGCGCCACGCCCCGCTGAGCGGCAGCGACTTCCGACGGGAGCCGGTCATGGCCGCTTCGTCCGAGCGCAGCCGCTCCTTCGCGCGGGCGTCGATGTCCGTGTTCGTGGCTCCTTTCGCCTCGCTGGTCATAGCTCCTCCAGTCGATCGAGGACGGTCATCATCGCGGTTGTCGCCGGGCTCAGCAGGTCCAGCGCGGCCGTGCGTGCGGCGTCGGCATCGCCTGCCACGATGGCGTCGGCGAGGGTGCGGTAGTTCTCGACGCGGGTGACCTCGGCGGCCATGGCGGTGGTCAGCGCGCCGATGGCGGGTTCGTATGCCGCCCGGAGTCCGTTGAACATCAGGCGGAACGCGATCGAGTTGGCGCCGTCGACGACGTGATCCCAGTACGTCAGCGCGTGCTGTTGCTGTGCGACGGCGTCTCCAGCCGCCGCGTCGAGCGCCTCGATCGCCTCGGCCAGCGGTGCCGCCAGCCGCGCGCCGCCACGTTCGGCTGCCAGCATCGCGATTTTCGGCCCGACGTGCAGCCGGGCCTCCAGGATGCTGCGCACCACCTTCGGATCCGGCTGGCCGGACGGCGAGAGCAGGCGTGGCAGTAGGTCGAGCCCCGCGTGCTGGCGGTAGTCCTTCACGACGGTGCCGCCACCTTGTTTGACCTGCACCAATCCGGCGTGCGTCATCCGCTGGATCGCCTCACGCACCGCGGGTCGCGATACGCCGAGCACCTCCGCGAGCCTGCGTTCGCTCGGCAACGGTTCGCCGGCGGCGAGTTCGCCGTCGATCATGTCGGCGAGGAGCTGGTCGAAGACTTCGTCGGTCACTGACCTGCGGTCGACACGTCGTAGCGCCATGACCAGGACCGTAGCCAGCGAATAGGTAAGAGGTCAAGGGGTAAGACCAATTTGCGGCGAATGATGCAAGCCGCAAGGCGGCTGGCGACGTCCCAGCGGTGAGAGTTGATCTACTTCCTGCGGGCTAGCACCATCTGGCGCCCGAAATGACCGGGTCTCGTGGTCCTACGCCGCAGGAAGCTGATCAACTTCGGTTCCAGAACGGCTCGACGTCGAGAGCAGGGGACACAACGTTCCGAACGGGGGACACGACGTCGCGAGCGGGGGACACGGTGTCGGGAGCGGGGGACACGGCGCACTGGAGGCCCTGGCCCCGAGGCCGCACGGCGGGACTACAGCCGCACAGGGTACTGCGGTTCCGGAATCTCCGGCTTGATGCGGCCCTCGATGAAGATGCCGTACCAGAGCATGAACATCAGCAGCGCCCAGATGCGGCGGCTGTGGTCCAGCGTGCCCGACTTGTGCTCGTCGAGTAGCCGCAGCACCGCCTGCTTGTCCAGGAACTGCTCGGTGCGGGAGTCGTTGATGATGCCGCGCGCCCAGTCGTACATCTCGTCGCGAAGCCAGTGCCGGATCGGCACCGGGAAGCCGAGCTTGCGGCGGTTCAGCACGTGCGGCGGCACGATCTCGGACAACGCCTTGCGCAGCGCGTGCTTCGTCGTCTCCGAGGTGATCTTCTCGCTCAACGGGATGTCGGCGGCGACCCGGAACACCTCGCGGTCAAGGAACGGCACCCGCAGCTCGAGCGAGTTCGCCATGGTCATCTTGTCGGCCTTGACGAGGATGTCGCCGCGCAGCCAGGTGAACAGGTCGACGTGCTGCATCCGTGCCACCGGGTCCCAGCCCCGCGAGATCTCGTACGGCCCAGCCGTGACGTCGGCGTGCCCGACGCCTTCGATGTAGCTCCGCAGCACGCCGCGCAGCTGGTCATCGCGGAAGATGCGGGCGTTGCCGTAGTAACGCTCCTCGAGCGGCAGCGCGCCGCGCCGCAGCAGGTCCTTGCCTCGGGTGCCCTCCGGGATCTTGGTGGACACCGTGCCGAGCGCGCGCCGCAGCGCACCGGGCATCTTCTCGAACGCGCGCAGCGAGATTGGCTCGCGGTAGATGGTGTAGCCGCCGAACAACTCGTCGGCACCTTCCCCGGACAGCACAGCCTTCACGTGCTTGCGGGCCTCGCGCGCGATGAACCACAGCGGCACCAGTGCGGGGTCGGCGACCGGGTCGTCCAGGTACCAGACGATCAGCGGCAGTGCCTCCATCATCTCGTCGGCCGAAACCGTGCGGACGACGTGCTTGACGCCGATCGCCGCTGCCGACTCCGCCGCGACGTCGACCTCGGAGTAGCCCTGGCGCTCGAAACCGGTGGTGAACGCGATCAGGTTGGGGTTGTGCTCCTTGGCCAGCGCGCACGTCGCCGTTGAGTCGATGCCGCCGGACAGGAACGCGCCGACGGTGATGTCCGGGTCGGCGATCATGTGCTTGGCGACCGAGTCGCGCATCACATCGGTGATCCGCTTGTGCAGGGCGGCCGACTCCGCCTCGCCAGCCACCTGCCGCGCGGTGAACTCCGGGAAGAAATACCGCGTGATCTTCACCTCGCCGCCGGGAGCGGCGGTGAACGAGCAACCCGACTCGAGGCGGCGCACGTCGGCGTGCAGCGTTTCCGGCTCCGGTACGTACTGCAGCGTGAGGTAATGCTGCAGCGCGGTTCTGTCCAGCGTGTCGCCGGTGCCGAGGGTGGCTGCCAGTTCGAGCAGGCTCTTCTTCTCGCTGGAGAACGCGGTGACAGAGGCTCCGTTCCTTGTGCCAGCCGCGTAGAACAGCGGCTTGATGCCGAACGGGTCCCGCGCGCCGAAGACGACCTTGCGCTCGGCGTCCCAGATCAGGAACGCGAACATGCCGCGCAGTTCCGAGACGGCCGCCTCACCGAGGTAGTGGTACGCGGCCAGGATGGCCTCGCCATCGCCTTCGGTGTTGAACACCGCGCCGTGCTCGCTGGTGAGCCGTTCCCGCAGCTCACGGAAGTTGTAGATCTCGCCGTTGAAGTTCAGCGTGTAGCGCTGCGGCGACTCGGGCGGTCCCCAGGTCAGCGGCTGGTGCGAGTGCTCGACGTCGATGAAGGCCAACCGGTTGAAGCCGAAGACGACCTCGGCATCGGCCCAGGTGTCGCTCTCGTCGGGACCTCTGTGGCGCTGGCAGTGCAACGCGGTCTTGACGGCCGGCCGTGCCGCCGTGGCGTCGTCTTCGCTAGCGCAGATCAGTCCGAGCAGGCCACACACGTGCTGCAACACCTCATAGTCGTGCCGATTCTTCCTGGTGGGACCCCAGTATGCCCGGCTGTCGAACGTGAGCCGTGCCGCCCCGGCGCGCTTTACGCGGGTTAGTTCGGATAGGCTCCGCTCGACGACAAAGCGTCGTGAGTGAACCATGTCGAGGAGGCGTGACGCAGTGGGTCGGAAGAGGCATGTCCCGGCATCACGATGGTCGAGGGCGGGCAAGATTGCCGCGCTGGCCGGGGCTGTCGCCGTCACGGTGAGTGGCTGCTCGGTCGACGAGGTGCTCCGGTTCGGCTGGCCGGTCGGGGTTACTCCGGAAGCTGAGCAGATGCGTGAGCTCTGGACCTGGACGGTGCTCGCGGCGCTGGCTGTCGGTGTGCTGGTGTGGGGCTTGATCTTCTGGTCGGTCGCCTTCCACCGCAAGAAGAAGGACGACGACGAGCTGCCGCGGCAGTTCCAGTACAACGTCCCGCTCGAGCTGTTCGCAGTTGTACTGCCCACGATCATGGTCTGCGTGCTGTTCTTCTTCACCGCGACGACCGAGGTCAGCGTCCTCGCCGAGGAAGAGGACCCCGACGTCACCGTCGACGTGATCGCCTTCCAGTGGAACTGGGAGTTCCGCTACCCCGACGAGCAGACGCCCGAGGGCGAGCCCGTCAGCACCGTCGGCAGCTCCACCGAGATTCCGCTGCTCGTGCTGCCCACCGACAAGCGGATCCAGTTCAACCTGGAAGCCACCGACGTCATCCACTCGTTCTGGGTGCCTGAGCTGTTGTTCAAGCGCGACGTGATGCCGCGCCCGGAGAAGAACAACCAGGACAGCACCTTCCAGATCACCAGCATCGACAAGGAAGGCGCGTTCGTCGGCCGCTGCGCCGAGCTGTGCGGCACCTACCACTCGGTGATGAACTTCGAGGTCAGGGCGCTCTCCCCAGAGAAGTACGACGAGTACATCCGGCTGCGCAAGCAGGTCAACCCGGACACTCAGGTGGCGTACACCGCGTCCGAGGCGCTGGACGAGATGAACTGCGGCGAGCTGTGCCAGCCGTTCGCGGTCACGACCCGTCCGTTCGCGACCGACCGCACGGCCGGGTCGGCGGTGGGCTGACCCGGTGACCGTCCGCACTGAACCAACAGCAACAACAGCAGCGACAGCAGCACTGAGAGGCGAGAGGGTGACGGCCAGATGAAGGTCGAAGCGAGGATTTTCGAGATCGTCACGATCTTCGCGTTCTTCATCGCCATCGTGTACGCCGTGATGACCGGCCTGATGACCCGTGACGGCGTTGAGCCGATCGGCACGGTCGCGCTGATCCTCACCGGCGGCCTCGCTCTGCTCGCTGGCAGCTACTTCCGGTTCATCGCCCGCCGTATCGAGCAGCGCCCCGAGGATCACGACGACGCCGAGGTCAGCGACGGCGCTGGCGAGCTGGGCTTCTTCAGTCCCGGCAGCTACTGGCCGGTCGCGCTCGCCGCCGCTGCCGCCATCACCGGTATCGCGCTGGCGTACTTCGAGGTGTGGCTGCTGGTCATTGGCGTCGTCCTGCTGCTGATCACCATCGGTGGCTTGGTGTTCGAGTACCACCGGGGCAGCCCAGCCGCTGGCCACTCGGAGTGACGCGACGGCGGCCCCAGTGCCGCCGTGTCCCGCGTCCCGGACGTCGTGTCCCTCGCTCCTGACGCCGTGTGCCACGCTCACGCCCGTCGCCGGGGCGCCAGTGCGGCCAGCAGGATCGCCAGCATCCCCGCGCCTTCGATCAGCGTGCCCCGGTGCCCGTAGGCGAGGCTGTCCACGATTACCGCCACCACCGGGTACAGGTACGAGATCACCGCGACGGTTCCGGTTGGCAGCCGTCCGACGCTCGAGTACATCAGCACGTACATGACCGCGGTGTGCACCGTTCCCAGCAACAGCAGCCAGCCGAGTCCCGCCGTGTCCTCCGGCAGCGGCGTGAACAGCAGCGCGGGTGCGAGCAACACCGTCCCTGTCGCCAGCTGCACGGCGGCCACCACGTGCGGACGCAGGTGCGAAAGCTGCTTGGCGATCAACGTCGCCCCCGCGTACAGCGTCGCTGCGGCCAGTGCCAAGGCGATGCCGGACAGCCGCACCGGCTGGCCGGCATCGCCTTCCGCGCCGAGCGAGATCGCCACGACGCCGCCAAAGGCGATCATCGCGCGCGTCAGGTGGCCGCGGGTGACGCGCTCGCCCAGCAGCACCGCGGCCAATCCGACCAGCAGCAACGGCTGCGTGTGGTACACGACGGTGCCCACCGAGATCGACGACAGCGCGTAGGACGCGAACAGCAGCACCCAGTTCAGCACCAGTAGCACGCCGCCGAGCACGATCATGCCGAGCTCGCGCGTGCTCAGGCCACGCAGCGTCGGCACCAGCCAGCCGCGCGCCGAACTCCACACGATCAGCAGCAGACCGCCGACCAGGCAGCGCGCGAATGCCGCGGCGGGAGCGTCGGCACCGCTTTCGACGACGACGGCGCCGATGGTGCCGGACAGCGCCATCGCGGCCGTCCACTGCACCAGTGGGGTCCGCGACGTTCGTGATGCGGACGATTTCGGTGTCGTGCCAGGGGAGTTGGTGGCGTGAGTCGTTGTCATGCCGATCAGCCTGCCCGGCCAGCCGCGTCCCAGCGAGAGTCAGAAATGACATCGACAATAAAAGATGTGACACTATTCAGGTGGCAGACACGGTGAATCGGGTGGCCGTCGTGGTGGCGGGTGAGGTTTCGCCGTTCGAGCTGGGTGTCGCCTGCGAGGTCTTCGGCACCGATCGCACCGCCGACGGCATCGAGGGCTGGGAGTTCGCCGTCTGCTCACCGGGTGGGGAGGCTGTCGCGAGCTGGTCGTCGTTCACCTTGGGCGGGCTCGCACCGCTGTCCGTGGCGCGCGAAGCCGATCTCGTGATCATCCCCACGTGCGCGCCGCGGTCCGAGCCGCCGCCCGCCGAGGTGCTGGACGTCGTGACCGACGCGCACGACCGGAACGCCCTGGTCGCCGGGTTCTGCGCCGGGGTGTTCACGCTCGGCTACGCTGGCCTGCTCGACGACCGGCACTGCACCGTCCACTGGTTCTACGAACAGCAGTTCCGGCGGACGTTCCCGCGCGCGAAGGTCGATCCGAGCGCGCTGTACGCCGAGGACGACGGCGTGCTGACCAGCGCGGGCACCGTCGCCGCCGTCGACCTGTGCCTGCATCTCGTCCGCAAGACACGGGGAGTGGACGCGGCGACGGCGCTGGCCAGGCGCATGGTCACCGCGCCGCACCGCACCGGAGGGCAGGCGCAGTTCGTCGCCGCGCCCGTGCCGTCGGATGTGAGCGACGACGCCGTGGTGGCTGAAGTGCTCGAGTGGATCGAGCGCAGGCTGGACCAGCCGATTACCGTCACGGAGCTCGCACAGCGCAGCGGGCTCGGCGAGCGGACGTTCCTGCGACGCTTCGCGGCGGCGACCGGATCGACACCGCATCGCTGGCTTACCGAGCGCAGGCTGGATCGCGCCCAGCACCTGTTGGAGACCACCGGACTCGGTGTCGACGACATCGCCGTGGCCTGCGGCTACGGCTCAGCGGCAGCGCTGCGGCACCAGTTCGCCCGGCTGCGTGGCACCAGCCCGAGCCACTACCGCAGCACGTTCGCCCGCGCGGATTGAGCGCTGCGAAGGATGTGGCGACGTCCGCAACGGGCGGATCTTGAGGCATCGTGGCGATCCGGATCACCAGAACGCCTCAAGATCCACACGAGGGGGCGCCAACGGCAACGTGGGACACGACGGGTTGGGCGCGGGACACGGCGTCCAGAACGCGGGACACGGCGCTGCGACGAGACGTGAGCTACTCCGCCAGCGACGTGGATACCCGCGCCCAACTGTCCAGTAGCGTGGCCGCCTTGCCGGAGTCGAGCGCTTCTTCAGCGGTCGCCATGCCCGCGCGCAAGTCGTCGTCCAACGAGGCCGAGAAGCCCCGGTAGGACGCGATCGCCGCGCCCGCGTTGAGGACGACGGCGTCGCGCACGGGACCGCGCGAGCCCGCCACCAGGTCCCGCACCACCGTGGCGTTCATCTCGGCCGAGCCGCCCTTCAGATCGGCTATCGACGCGCGAGGGATGCCGAACGCCTCCGGATCGACCGAGGTGCGCTGGACGTCACCATCGCTGACCCGCCAGACCGTGCTGGTCGTAGTCGTTGTCAATTCGTCGAGTCCGTCGTCGCCCCGGACGACCAGCACACTCGCGCCACGACCTGCGAACACCCGCGCCAGTACCTCGAGCTTGTCCGCGTAGGCGCAGCCGACGAGTCCCGTGCTCGGTTGCGCCGGGTTGGTCAACGGCCCGAGCAGGTTGAACGTTGTCGGGACGCCGAGTTCCTTGCGGGTGGGCCCTGCGTGCCGGAGCGCGGGGTGGAACGTCGGTGCGAAACAGAACCCAATTCCGACCTCGGCGACGCAGTCACGCACCGCATCGGGTGAGAGGTTCACCACGATCCCCAACGCCTCGAGGACGTCGGCCGCGCCACAACTGGACGATGCCGCCCGGTTGCCGTGCTTGACGACCGGTACCCCGGCCGCCGCCGTGACGATCGCGCTCATGGTGGAGACGTTCACCGACCCGGAGCGGTCGCCACCGGTGCCAACGATGTCCACCGCCGTGCGGGGCACCTCGACCCGGTACGCGTGGGCGAGCATGGTGTCGGCGAGGCCGATGACCTCGCTCGGTGTCTCACCCTTGGCTCGCAGGGCGACAGCGAAACCAGCGATCTGCGACGGCGTCGCCTCGCCCGCCATGATCTGCGCCATCGCCCACGCGGTGTCCTCCGCTGTGAGGTCGGTGCCTGCGATGAGCCGGTCCAGCAGCGCGGGCCAGGTGTGGGAGCTCACGAGTCCTCCTACTGGGATGTCGTGGTCGGCAGCCGGTTACGGAGCACGTCGGCCACGGTCTCGGCGGCGGCGATCGGGTCGAGCGGGTGCACCAGCACCGCGTCGGCCTGTGACCAGGTGGCGAGCCACTTGTCGTCGGCGCGCCGCACCGAGACGACGATGGGCGGGCACTCGCTCAGCTCGTTCTTCAGCTGCCGCGCCAGCCCCATGCCGCCGGTCGGCTGCGCCTCGCCGTCGAAAATCGCCAGGTCAACGGTGCCGGAGTCCATCTCAGCGAGCACATCGGCCACTGTCGTGGCCTCGATGTAGCTCACCCGGCCGATGTCCGCGGCGGGCCTGCGGCCGATCGCTGTGATGATTGCCTCACGGACGTCGGCACGGTGGCTGAGCACCAGGATTTTCAACGGCTCGCTGCTCATGGCGGGTTGGCCCTCCGTCTTCATTCCCCAGTCAGGGTGTCGTTGACTGCCGCCGCTGACTCTATCTGGAGTCAGGTTTGCCGAGGTAAGGGCCAGCGTTACCGCACAGTTGATCACCTATGGTCCTACCCGGGAGCGCGGCGCGGGAGGTGAGAAGCCATAATGCCAGACGTGACTACGGCAGCGCCCACGATCAGCCAGCGCGTGCACTCGCTGAACCGCCCCAACATGGTCAGCGTCGGCACGATCGTTTGGCTGTCCAGTGAACTGATGTTCTTCGCTGGACTCTTCGCGATGTTCTTCACCGTCAAGGCGCAGAACGACGACGGAGTCTGGCCACCGATCAACGATGCGACCGGGGAACCGATCCATCTGGACATTCCCTACGCATTGCCCTTCACGATCATCCTGGTGGCGTCGTCGTTCACGTGCCAGCTCGGCGTGTTCGCCGCTGAGCGTGGTGACGTGTTCGGGCTGCGCCGGTGGTACATGCTCACGTTGATCATGGGTGCCGTCTTCGTCGGAGGCCAGGGATACGAATACGTCCAGCTGGTCAACGAGGGCGTCACGATCCCGTCCGGGCCGTTCGGCACCGTCTTCTACATGACGACAGGCTTCCACGGGCTGCACGTCATCGGCGGACTGATCGCGTTCGTGTACCTGCTCATGCGCACCAGGATGAGTAAGTTCACACCGGCCCAGGCGACATCGGCCATCGTGGTCTCCTACTACTGGCACTTCGTCGACATCGTCTGGATCGGGCTGTTCGCGGTGATCTACATCGTGCCGTGACCGCCACTGAAGACCAGACAGCGTGACACCCTCGAACTGACAGCAAGGTTGCCGCAGACATGACCCCTAGGAAGTTCCGAGTTCGCTCCGGCAGCAAGGCCAGGCGCCGCATCGCCGGTCTGCTCGCGCTCGGTATCGCACTGATGGCCGCTGGTGGCCTCTACGCCCTGTTCGTGCCGGAGCCCCAGACCGCACAGGCGCAGGGTGACTCCGCGCTGCTGCGGGAGGGCGCCAAGGTCTACAACAACACGTGCATCACGTGTCACGGGGCGAACCTCGATGGCGTCGAGGGCCGTGGTCCGAGCCTCATCGGCGTCGGCGAAGCCGCGGTGTACTTCCAGACGTCGACCGGCCGCATGCCGATGGTGCGCCAGGAGGCGCAGGCTACCCGCAAGCCGGTCAAGCTGACGCCGGAGGAGATCGACGCGCTCGGCGCGTACATCCAGGCGCACGGTGGCGGCACCGAGCGGCCATCGGAGTCCGGCGAGGCGCTGGTCGGCGACAACCCGGCCCGTGGTTCGGAGCTGTTCCGGCTGAACTGCGCCTCCTGCCACAACTTCACCGGCAAGGGCGGAGCGCTCTCGTCAGGTAAGTTCGCGCCCCCGTTGGCGCCCGCCAACGAAGAACAGCTCTACACCGCGATGCTGTCCGGGCCGCAGAACATGCCGAAGTTCTCCGACCGGCAGCTCAGCCCGGAGGAAAAGAAGGACATCATCGCGTACGTGAATTCGGTCGCCGATGACAACAACCCGGGCGGCGCTTCGCTCGGCGGTTGGGGCCCCGCATCGGAAGGTGTCATCGCGTGGATCGTCGGCATCGGCGCCATCGTCGGTGCGACGCTGTGGATTGGATCGAGGGCAGGTCATGAGTAGCGGTAACGAGCAGCAGCTTCCCACCGAAGCCGAGCTCGCCGAGATGGACCGCGACCAGCTGGTCGCGCTCGGCGGCAAGCTCGACGGTGTCGAGCTCGCCGAGTACCCGGACCCGTGGCCAGTCAAGGGAACCCGCGCTGAGAAGCGCGCCGAGCGCGGGATCGCGCTGTGGTTCACGCTCGCGGGCGTGTCCGGTCTGGCGTTCCTGGTCGCGATGATCTGGTGGCCCTGGGAGTACGCGCCGGCGACGGAAAGCTCCGAGCACTTCTGGTACAGCCTGTACACCCCGGTGCTGGGTGTCACGATGGGCGTCTCGATCTTGGCGTTCGCGATCGGGATCCTGCAGTACACCAAGAAGTTCATCCCGCACGAGGTCGCCGTCCAGCAGCGTGACGACAACATGGGTGCGGGCTCGGACGAGGTGCACCGGCAGACGTTCGCGGCGCACCTGGCCGACGCGGGCAACCGCAGCACCGTCGCGCGCCGCTCGGCGATCAAGCGTGGCGCTGGCTTCGGTGTCGGCATGCTCGGCCTCGGTGCCGCGCTGCTGCCGCTGGTCGGGTTAATCAAGAACCCGCACAAGAACTCCGGCAGCAAGGAAGGGCTGTACCACACCGGCTGGCAGCCGGAGGAGCCTGGCCAGAAGGTGTTCCTGCGCCGCTACACCGGCACGCCGCACGAGGTCGTGCTCGTCCGGCCGGAGGATCTCGACGCGGGCTCGATGGAAACCGTCTTTCCGTTCAAGGAGAGCGAGCGTGGCGATGAGCACGCCTTGTCCGTGGCGCTGAAGCGGTCGGACAATCCAGTCATGTTGATTCGACTCCGCCCGCAGGACGCCGAGAAGGTCGTCAAGCGCGAGGGCCAGGAGGACTTCAACTACGGCGACTTCTACGCCTACACCAAGATCTGCAGCCATGTCGGGTGTCCGACCTCGCTGTACGAGCAGCGGACGAACCGGATCCTCTGCCCGTGCCACCAGTCGCAGTTCGACGCGCTGCAGTATGCGAAGCCGGTGTTCGGTCCGGCGACGAGGGCGCTGGCGCAGCTGCCCATCACGTTGGATCCCGAGACGGGATACCTGGTGGCCAAGCACGACTTCATCGAGCCGATCGGTCCGGGATTCTGGGAGCGCAAGTCATGAGTGAGCTGACGACGCCCACCAAGGGCGACCCGCTGCCGCAGAAGATCGCTGCGGCGCAGGCGGAAGAGGTCGACAAGCGCTACCACGCCGCCAAGGGCCTGCGGCACCAGATGAACAAGGTCTTCCCGACGCACTGGTCGTTCCTGCTCGGTGAAGTCGCGCTCTACAGCTTCATCATCCTGCTGCTGTCCGGCGTGTACCTGACGCTGTTCTTCGATCCCTCCATGGAGGAGGTCGTCTACGACGGTGTCTACACCAACCTGCAGGGTGTCGAGATGTCGCGGGCCATGGCGAGCACGCTCGACATCTCCTTCGAGGTCAGGGGCGGTCTGTTCATCCGGCAGATCCACCACTGGGCCGCGCTGATCTTCGTGGCCGCGATGGCGGCGCACCTGTTGCGGGTGTTCTTCACCGGTGCGTTCCGTCGTCCGCGTGAGGCCAACTGGGTCATCGGCGCGCTGCTGCTGATCCTGGGTATGTTCGAGGGCTTCTTCGGCTACTCGCTGCCGGACGACCTGCTCTCCGGTACCGGTGTTCGAGCGACACTGTCCGGTATCACGCTCTCGGTGCCGGTGATGGGCACCTGGGTGCACTGGGCGTTGTTCGGCGGGGAGTTCCCCGGAACGGAAATCATCCCGAGGCTGTACACGCTGCACATCCTGATCGTGCCGGGCATCATGCTCGCGCTGATCGCGGTGCACCTCGGCCTGGTCTGGTACCAGAAGCACACCCAGTTCCCCGGCGTCCGGCGCAAGGAGACCAACGTCGTCGGCGTGCGGATCATGCCGGTGTTCGCGCTCAAGGGTGGTGCGTTCTTCGCCGCCGTCACCGGTGTGATCGTGCTGATGTCCGGTGTCTTCCAGATCAACGCGGTGTGGAACATCGGCCCGTACAACGCGTCGCAGGTCTCGGCCGGTGTGTGGCCGGACTGGTACCTCGCATGGGCTGACGGCATTCTGCGGATCTGGCCCGCGTGGGAACTCTATCTTGGTGACTACACGATTCCGCCGGTGTTCTTCGCGGGCGGTGTCGGGATGCCGGTCCTGTTCGGACTGTTGATCGCGTATCCGTTCATCGAACGGAAGCTGTCGAAGGACACCGCGCACCACAACCTCCTGCAGCGTCCGCGTGACGTGCCGGTCAGGACCGGTATCGGCGCCATGGCGATCGCGTTCATGGTGGTGCTGGAGGTCTCCGGGTTCAACGACATCTTCGCCTACACCTTCGACATCTCGCTGAACGCGATGACCTGGATCGGGCGCATCGGGATTCTGGTGTTGCCACCGCTTGCCTACTACGTCACCTATCGAGTCTGCCTCGGCTTGCAGCGAGCCGACCGTGAGGTGCTTGAGCACGGTGTCGAGACCGGCATCATCAAGCGCCTGCCGCACGGTGAGTTCATCGAGGTGCACCAGCCGCTGGGGCCGGTCGACGAGCACGGCCACCCGGTTCCGCTGGAGTACCAGGGCGCTCCGGTGCCGAAGAAGATGAACGAGCTCGGCTCCGCGGGCAAGGCCGTTCCTGGGTCGTTGCTGACCCCGGACCCGCCCGAGGAGACCGCCGCGCTGGAGCGGGCACAGGCCGCGCAGCACGCGGTTCAGGCTGGCAATGGTCATGCCGTCAGCGGCGACGAGGCCAGCGGCGACGGCCAGGCCGAGATCGAGGCGCCAACGGGCGGTCGCGAGAGCTGACCGCGTAACGAGCATACGAAGGCGGGCGGAGAACACGGCGTTCTCCGCCCGCCTTCGTATGTGGTGTGCCGTGGTTCTGAGGTGTCGCGAAGGGCGTCATCCGTGACACCCGGGCATCCCGATGACGCCTTCGCGACACCGACCTACCAACCCCTCAGTAGGCGCTGCTGGGCATCCAGTCCTTGTAGCCGTAGCCGGTGTCACCGGTCTTGGGCTCAACCCACCACAGCTGGCGCGAGTCGGATCGATCGCAGGACACCATCCGCAACCGGGCGCCCTTCGACGTGCCAGGGACGGCGGCGCACAGTCCCGGCTTCGCTGTCGAGCGGATCAGGCCCTCGTCCAGCGTGAACGTCTGGTTCTGCCCGCCGTGGCAGTTGTAGACCACCAGCTCGTGCCCGGCCGCGAGACTGTCCTCGACGTCGGCGCACCGGTCGTGCGTCAGCTCGATGTGCAGGGTGTCGCGCGTCGGGTCGAGCCACCAGCCCTGGTTGCGCCCGCCGTGGCAGGTCCACTGCAACAGGTCATAGGTGTTGCGCGTGGAGTAACCCTCCGAGTCGACACACAGCCCGGACGCCAGGTTGCGCAGCTGCCGGAACTCGAGCTGCCCGCCGTAGAGCGCGACGTCGTTGGTGCTTCCGGGGTCGACGCATGTCGCTGTCGGCAGCGCCGGTTGGGAGTAGAACGCGCCCATGCACTTGCCGAACGCGCCGTGGCCGCGCGCGTTGGGGTGCCAGGACTGCCGGTACGTGTTGCTGTCGGCGGGGTCGCCGCCGTTGGATTTCACGCCGGTCACCCAGGTGCGTTGGGTGCACGGCTCATGGCCGTGGAACAGCCTGCTGGCATCGAGGTAGCGCACTCCGGTCTGCTCGGCGGCGTCGCGGATGGCCCGCTCGAACAGCGGGACGACCTTGTTGCGGCCGAGCGCCATGTCCTTGAGATAGAGCAGGCAGCCGCCTCGGTACCAGCCGGGGAAGTCCGGGTTGTCCTCGACGTCGGGACTCGCGGGACCCGGGTAGCTCATCACGACCAGCTGGTAGTCGTTCGAGGCGTACCCGGCGTCGGTCATGGTCTGCTTCACGCTGGTGACAGCCGTGGCCAGGTTGTCGCCGGATACCGTCACGCGCGCCTGGACGGTGTCGGTGTAGTCCGGCCAGCAGTTGCCGAGGAACAGGATGCGCCGGATCGTGCAGTCGGTGACGACGGGGCCGAACTCGATGCCGCCGGAGTCGTTGGCGCTCGCCACGATCCAGACGAGTTCGACGTTGAGGTTACGGGCGGTGATCGCCAGGTTGTCGCCCTGGTTCAGCTCGTCCCACTGCTGCGCGCCGCTGCCCTCGATGAGGTGTTTGGTGGCCGCGCCGGAACAGGCAAGGTTGCGAGTGACGTCGACGGGTATGCCGGTGCGGTGGATGGCGGCGTGCTTGGCGCGGTGGCACCAGTTCTCGTCGCCGTCTCCGTCGTCGTCGCCGTTGGTGCCGGTCTCGTACGGGCCTTGCCCTTCGCCGGAGATCTCGCTGTCGCCCATGCTGACGACGGCGGTGTCGCGCTCGGCCAGCGGTCGGATCTGCGGGTCGCCGTACCGATCGATGGCGCGTTCCTTGCGGATCTTCTCCAGTTCCGGTGGCAGCGGCTTGATGGTCTGGCTCGCCGGTGCGGCGGCCGCCGCAGACGGCGGCGAGCCTAGGAACAACGCCGCGACCAGGACGAGCACGCCGAGCACGAGCACGCTCGCGCGTCTCAGTGGGTGGTAGCAGGGTGAGGTGATCATGACGCCCCCTCGTGGTGGGTGGACAACCGACGAAACGCCGGTTCTGTGATCGACATCACCGTACGGGGCGCATCGGAGAAAGTGAATATTGTTCGTATATGTGGGCGCAGGCGGCTGCGCCGATTCACCGGCGGGCGCAGCCGCCGGATGGGTTAACCGGCATGACTGGGGCTTCGCAGGGACTCGTGAGCGCGGCCGACCGCGTCAGGACGCCGTTTCCAGCGCCCGCGCCTGCGAGACGCGCTCCAGCCAGTCGCCCCAGCCGCCGGCGGCGCGGGCTGGCTCGGCCCACGGCTGCGTGGTGCGCACGATCCGCACGCCCGGCCGGTGCAGCCAGCGCAGCAGCACCGAGATCTCCTCGGGCGAGCCGCCGCGCAGCGGTCCCTCCCCGGCGATGACCGTCTCCGCGCTCGCGACCAGCGACTCGACGACGGGCATCGGTGCGGTGCCGCGCCGCGCGACACCCGCCGAGGCGAGCCTGCCGTGCCGGATCACCGCGAACTCCCAGCCGTCCGAGCCGTCGGGGGAGGCGGCGATCAGTTCCTCGATCGCCGCCAGCGCCGTCATTGAGTGCGCCGACGCCACGCTGCGCACCAGCGCGGCGAGTTCGTCCCTGCGGTTCGCCGCCAGCTCGAAGTGTTCCGCGCTCGCCAGCGTGTCCAGCTCGTCGGCGGCGGTGCGCAGGAGATCGCCGTCGGTGCCCGCGATCAGCGAGCTGACGCGGCCGACCAGCGGCGCGTACTCCGCGGTGGATTGCTGTCCCGCGCACGGCGCGCCGCAACGGCCGAGCTCAGCCAACGCGCACGGCGAGCCGCGCTGGCCCGTGGCGGGAATCCGGTCGGTGCAGGTCCGCAGCCGGGCCGCCGAGGACAGCGACGCGGCGGCATCGGCGGCGGCCCTGCGGGAGCGAAACGGCCCGAGCGCGCCGTCCCTCGGCGTGCGCACCACCGACAGCCGGGGAAACGCCTCGTCGGTGAGCGCGACCCACCAGAACTTGCCGGGGTTGCGCGAACGCCGGTTGTAGGCAGGCTTGTGCGCCGAGAGCAGCCGCAGTTCCCTGACCTGCGCTTCCAGCGCGTGCGAGCATTCGATGCCGTCGACCCGCTCGGCGAGCGCGACCATCTCCCTGATCCGGCCCCTGCTCTCCGAGCCGGTGAAGTACTGCCGCACCCTGCGTCGCAGGTTCGATGCCGTGCCGACGTAGAGCACCTCGTCGTTCGGCCCCCGGAACAGGTACACGCCTGGTGTCTCCGGCAGATTCGCTGCCATGCCGCGCTTGCGCCGTTGTGCTGGGGTGACTTCCGGCAGATAGTCCAGCAGCTCCTCAAGCGATTGCACGCCGACCGAGCCGACCCGCTCGAGCAGGGCGTGCAAGACATCCACGGTGGCCTTGGCGTCATCCAGCGCGCGGTGGGTGGGCATCGTGCTGGCACCGAACAGTGCGGCGAGTGCCGACAACCGGCAGCTCGGCGTCTCCTGCCGGTCGAGCACCCTCCGTGCGAGCCGTACCGTGCACACCACGCTCTGTTTCGGCCAGTGGTAGCCGTGCTGGGCGCACGCGGCGCGCAGGAACCCGGTGTCGAACGGCGCGTTGTGCGCGACGAGCACGGACCCCGCCGCGAACTCGAGGAAGGCGGGCAGCACCTCGTCAAGCGCGGGTGCGTTGGACACCATCGCTTGCGTGATCCCGGTCAGTGACACGATCTGCGGTGGGATCGCGCGGCCAGGGTCGACGAGCGTGGCGAACTCGCCGAGCACCTGGCCGCCACGGACCTTGACCGCGCCGATTTCGGTGATGCCGTCCGATCCGGCCTTGCCGCCGGTGGTTTCCAGATCGAACACGACGAAGGTTGTCTCGCGCAGCGGGGTGCCGAGTTCGTCGAAGGTCAGCTGGACGCTCACGGCTGGCACTGTAGGCATGCGGACCGACAGTCTGTTCGAACGTCTCACTCCGGCGTGTCGCGATCCGCTGTGCGGCGACTCACGCTGGGTAGACACCGCGCCGGTTACGCTGGGCTAGTGTCAGACGAAGCGGACAACCATGGGCAGGGACGTGCCCGCGGCGTGCCCGCTGACTGGGGCGCGCTGCCAGAGCCGGTACGCGGCAGGCTGGTTGAGCTGGCCGCCGCGTCGCTCGGTGAGCTGAGCGAGCCCGACGTGCCGAAGCGGCTGCGGCCGGTGGTCCGGTTCGCGCCCGCGAAGCGGGGGCGGGTGGCCGCCGCACCGCTGCTGGCGTCATTGCGGGAGTCGCGTCCGTTCCGCACGGCCGTCGTCGCATGGGCGCGCGAGAACCGGCCCGCCGCGCTCGACATCGCCGCCGAGGATCCGGTGACGGCTGCGGCCGCCGCGGTACTGCTTGACGCGGAGGAGGCCGGTGCGTTGCTGACGACCGTCGCCGAACGCGGCGAGCAGGTGAGCCTGCGCGCGGAGCGAGACGCCGCGCTGGCCAGGATCGAACGGCTCGAAGCGGAACTGGAGCAGGTCCGCGACGAACTCAAGGCGGAGCGGGAAGCCACCCAGCTGGCGCGAGCCGAGCGTTCCGAGGAACTGGAACGACTACGGGACCGGCTCAGGGAACGCGGCGTCGAGCTGCGGCGGCTGCGCGACGCCGAGCGCGAAGCGCGCCAGGAACTCGAGGGGAAGGGAACCGCGGCCGCCTCCGAACGGGACGAGCTCGCCGAGCAGCTCGCCAAGCAGCGCAGGCGGACCGAGGCGGAGCGCGCGCGTGCCGAGCGAGCGGAAGCCGACGCGGAACGCGCGCGGCAGTCCGCTCGGGAGGCCCGCGAGGCGGATGAGGTGCGGCTGGCACTGCTGCTGGACACCCTCGACGGCGCCGCCAGCGGCCTGCGCGCGGAGCTGAACGTCGCGGGCACCGCCGCTGACCACGGGCAGCGCCCAGCGGACACCGTGGATAACGCTGACAACGCGACGGCCATGCGACAGGGCGGCGCGGTGGCTGACGCCGCCGGGCTGCATCGGCTGTTGACGCTGGCCGGGGCGCACCTGATCATCGACGGCTACAACGTGACCAAGACCGGTTACCCGGAGCTGGTGCTCGCCGAGCAGCGGCAACGGCTGGTGCGCCAGCTCGCGGCACTGGCCGCGCGGACATCGGTGGAGATCACGGTGGTATTCGACGGAGCGGGGGTGGTCGCCGTGCCTTCGGCGAACGTGCGCGGGGTTCGGGTGCTGTTCAGTGCCAACGGGGTACCCGCGGACGACGTCATCACCGACATGGTGGAACGGGAACCGCAGGGGCGGCCGCTGATCGTGGCGACCGCGGATCGGGAGATCATCACCGCCGTTGGCAGGCAGGGCGCGTTCGTGCTCCCGCCGACCGTCCTGCTCGACGAGCTGGGCAAGGTCTGAGGCGCGATGCTCGATCGCAACCATATTGATATCGGCGCGTGGCGTCACATGCCGGTCTGGATCGAGTTATGTGTAACAGGGCGTTCGTGCCGGGCGTCGTGGGGGCGGAAAAGGAGGCGTTGATGGGGCGGTGGCCTCGGCAGGCGATGATCCGGGGTGTCGTGCGGGCGTCCGTGGTGTCGCTGGCGCTGGGCTTGCTCGCCGTTCCCACGGCTAATACGGCCCACGCGCAGGACGAGGCGCCCACCGATCCCGGCCCGCCGCGCGTCGAGGCGGGCGTCGCGCCCGGTGCGGGCGTGCCCGATCCGAGGCCGGGGGAGGCGTTCGCGGACAGCGAGGTCGCGACGTTGCAGCAGACCGCCAACCAGGTGCAGCGCGAGCTGGGGGAGCTGGCGAACAAGATCTCGTCGGCACGGGATCGGCTACGGGCGGCGCGACGCCAGCTGAGCGAGGCGCGTGCGGAGCGGAAGTCCGCCGAGCGGGCGCTGGTCGCGCTGCGCGACGAGATCGACGAGCTGTCCCGGTCCGCCTACATCGCGATGGGACGACCCGACGAACTGAGCCTGCTGCTCTCGGCGTCTGGCCCGAAGGAAATGCTCGCGGGCAGCTCGATCGTGAGCTACCTGCGTGATGGCCAGGACAAGAAGCTGACCAAAGCGCTCGACAGGCTGCGCACGGCCGAGGCCGCGGAAGCCGAGGCGTCGCGGCTCGAGAGCGAGGCGGCCGAGCGCGAGAACGAGCTGGTGGGACGCAGTGACGATGCGACCAACCGTGCCGACGCCGTCTCCAGTGAGCTGCGTGACCCGATCGCGACGGCCAATGAAGCGGTTGCCGCGCAGCAAAAGCAGCAGGCCGAACGCAACCGCAAGACCAAGAAGAACTGGCAGCGCTACCTCAACCGGCTCGACAAGGCAGGGATCACGCCGCCTCGGGCCTCGGCGTTGCGCGATCCGGACACGCTGCCGCCGGGACTCGATCCGCTACGGGGTGACGACGGTGACCCGCAGCGCGGTGTCGCGCAGGCCAGCAATCCAATGTCCGGCGGCGACCGGCTGCTGGTGCTGCCGAAGCAGACCATCGACGCGGTCAGCGACGCCATCGACGCGCTCGGCAAGCCTTACGTGCCGCGCGAGCACGGCACCGGGCCGACGTCGTACTCCTGCGACGGGCTTGTCAACGCCGTCTATTCGGACGCTGGCCTCGACCAGCCCCGGCGCGCGGCGCGACAGTACGCGACCGGCAGGCGGGTGCCGGTCGACGACGTCCAGCCGGGCGACCTGGTGTTCGCCGGGCCAGCGAAGTACGGCGTGCAGCACGTCGGGATCGCGCTCGACGACGAGACGATGCTCGCCGCCGACGGCAGGCTCGCGACGGTGGCCGTCACCGACCTGCCCGGTACGGGCACGCTGCTCGGTGTCACCCGGCCGTCGCTCGGGGACGGGAAGAAGCGTCGGGTGCCGAAGCGAGACGACGGCGAGCTGACCTGGCGCTGCGGTGGGGTTGAGCTGCCGCTGCGGACGTCGTCCGAGTCGGGCGGCGGGCACAGTCACCCCGGCGCGACCGGCGCATGGGGCGGTTACCCGAATGGCCTGATCCCGTCGTCGGCGCTGTGCGGCATCGGGATCGGTAGCCACGCGCTCCGGTGTGACGCCGCGCAGTCCTTCGCCGCGATGTCGCGCGCGCACGCCGCGGACACCGGCAGTGGCCTGTGCGTGACCGACTCGTACCGCTCGTTCCCCGCGCAGGTCGACCTGTACCGCAGGAAGCCGTCGCTGGCCGCCGTGCCGGGAACCAGTAATCACGGCTGGGGCATCGCGATCGACATGTGCGGCGGCGTGGAGTCGTTCGGCACCGCCGCGCACCGCTGGATGCAGGCGAATGCTCCCGCGTTCGGCTGGATCCACCCGTCCTGGGCCCGGCAAGGCGGCGGCAGGGAAGAGCCGTGGCACTGGGAGTACGTCGGACGCTGACGGGACTGGCAACCTTCGACCGGGTGATCACGGCGACGTGCGGCCCGTTGACCGGGCCGATTATGTCGGTGGTGCTCCTTACGGTGGCCGTGGAACAGCCACCGAGCCGAAAGGGCCTGCCATGAGCGAATCGACGTCCGCCGTGCTCATCGACTGCGACCAATGCGTCGTCCGGCCGTCCGCGTGCTCCGACTGCGTGGTCAGCGTGTTGCTGGGTGCGCCGCCTCGGGTGGAGTGGGACGAGACCGAACGGCGTGCCATCGATGCGTTGACCGACGGCGGGATGCTGCCCCGGCTGCGGCTCGTTGAGTCGCCGGACGCCGAGAGCGGTCCAGACACCATGGCCGTTGCTGGTGCGGTGGCGGAGCGCGACACCGGCTACGCGGCAGGGCTGCGACAGCAGGCGGGCTGACCGTGCGCGCGGGTTCGCCGCCGGGTTACGCCAAGGTCACGGCGGGTCGCCGCGCAGTGGCCGCCGCGGGCCCGTGCTGTCGGTCACGGCCTGCCGGGCGAGCGTCCGGCATCGCGCCTCCGGGTTCACGCAGCGTGGTCAGATCGACAAGCGGTCAATCGGATCGTTGAGCGGTCGAGTGAACATAAGAAGCGCAGGTATCGCACTTATCACAGACCGCTAATTAGCGCTGGTCCAGGTGAGATTCGATGTTTGTCCTGCGCCAAACGGCGCAATGATGGTGGACGAGGCTTGCTGAGTTTCGTAACCTAGCCGAGACCTCACGGCCCCGCAGTCGCCACCACAGGAGGCGGCACCGTGTGGTTGTCGCACGGACAGTCCTGCCCCAGGGCTGCCCCGGGCTCGCCGCAGCATCGCAGCACCCCTGCGGTGCCGCCAGGACACGAGATACCCAGTGTCTTGCGGTAGAGCACGCCGACGGCCGGCTGTGGACGACAGTCCACGAAGGCCAGACCGGCAGGAGGGCCCCCGACCTCGTGCCCGGTCCGGTTCCCGGACATGCGACCGACCATGAAGGAGTAGCGCGCGACGTGAAGTCGCTTCGACTGAAGCGCGTGGCGTCAGGTGCACTGGCCATCGCTACGGTGTTGGCCCTGGTGACCTTCAGTGCCCCCGCCGGCGCAGACCCCGCCCCCCTCCCCGACAACGCCTCAGAAGCGCTGCAGCAGTACAACGAGCTGAAGCGCAAGGCAGAAAAGCTCAACGAGGAACACCTCAAGGCTCAGGACGCGCTCACGGCCGCTCAGAAGCAGCTCAAGAAGGCCAACGCCGATATGAAGAAGTCGGCGAAGTCGCTGCGGCAAGCGCGTACGGAGAAGCGGAAGTACAACAAGGTCGTCGACAAGTTCGCCGGCGCGACCTACACCGGCGGGCACCTCGATTCGATGTCGCTGGCGCTCAGCGGCAACTCGACCAATGAGTTCCTTGAGCGCTCGGCGGCGATCAACGTGCTCGCCGAGAAGAAGAACGACGCCATCGAGCGGCTTGCCGCGGCCGTTGACCAGGCGGAGAAGGCCAAGCGCCTCGCTAAGGACGCGCGCAAACGTGCTCGCGAGTCCCGGGATGCCGCCGCGAAGCACAAGGCGGACATCACCGCGCGCAAGCGCGCGCTCGATGAGCAGATCGCGAAGGCGAAGCAGGCCTACGAGCAGCTGAACGCCGAGGAACAGGCGGCACAGCAGGCTTCCTACGGCGAGCACACCGCCCCGCCGACCAACATCGTCGCGCCCGGTCCCGCCGCACAGAACGCCGTCGACGCGGCCATGAGTCAGCGCGGTGATCCGTATGTGTACGGCGCGGAAGGCCCTGACGCGTACGACTGCTCCGGCTTGACGTCGTGGTCGTACCGGCAGGCTGGTATCTCGATCCCCCGGTCCAGCTCGGCGCAGGCCTCATCGGGCACCCCGGTGACGCAGGCGCAACTGCAACCGGGCGACTTGGTGTTCTTCTACCAGCCCGTCTCGCACGTCGGCATGTACATCGGCGACGGCAAGATGGTGCACGCCCCACAGGAAGGCGACGTCGTCAAGGTCGCCCCGGTCATGTGGGACGAGTACAGCGGCGCTCGCCGTTACGCCTGACCCCACGGGTCTTGACCGAAGCAAAGCGGCCGCAGGCGCATCCACCGCGGATGTGTCGGCGGCCGCTCTGCTGTTCGTGGCGGCACGCCACCCGGTGTCCGTCGGCGTGGGTGGCGATGCCGCGGCGCGCGCCACGGCGTTAGCCTCACGGGGTGCGCCGAACCCTGCTCGTCACCAACGACTTCCCGCCGCGCCCCGGTGGCATCCAGGCCTACCTGCACGCGCTCGCGTCTCGGCTGAACGCCGATGAACTCGTCGTCTACGCGCCGCTGTGGGACCGCGATGGCGCGCGGCACACCGACTTCGACGCGCGGCAGCCGTTCGAGGTCGTCCGGCATCCCACGTCACTCATGCTGCCCACCCCTGACGTGCTCGCCACCGCGAGTGATCTGCTGCGCACTCGGCGGCTGGGCGCGGTGTGGTTCGGCGCGGCAGCACCACTCGCTCTGCTCGCGCCCGCGCTGCGGCGGGCAGGAGCGGAGCGGGTCATCGCCTGCACCCATGGCCACGAGGTCGGCTGGTCGATGCTGCCAGGGGCCAGGGGTGCGCTACGGCGCATCGGCACCGGCTGCGACGTCGTCACCTACGTCAGCAAGTACACCAGGCAACGGTTCGCGAGCGCGTTCGGACCGCTGGCAGGGCTGGAGTATCTGCCTTCCGGCGTGGACCCCGACGTGTTCCGGCCCGATGCCGGCGCTGGCGAGGAGATTCGCCGCCGCCATGGGCTCGTCAGCAGGCCGACGATCGTGTGCGTCTCCCGCCTCGTGCCACGCAAAGGACAGGACATGCTGGTGCGCGCGCTGCCGGAGATCCGGCGCAGGGTGCCGGACGCGGCGCTGCTGCTCGTCGGGGGCGGGCCGTACCGGAAGCGGCTGCGGCAGCTGGCCGAGGCACATGGCGTCGCCGACGACGTCGTGCTCACCGGTTCGGTGCCATGGCCCGAGCTACCGGCGCACTACGCTGCGGGCGACGTCTTCGCGATGCCCGCTCGCACCAGGGGTAAGGGGCTCGACGTCGAAGGACTTGGCATCGTCTACCTCGAGGCATCCGCGACCGGGCTGCCGGTGGTGGCCGGTCGCTCCGGCGGAGCGCCGGAGACCGTGCTCGACGAGGTCACCGGCCACGTCGTCGACGGAAGAGACGTCCGGCAGCTGACCGACACGCTCGCCGCGTTGCTGGCCGACCCCGCCCGCGCCCGCAGCATGGGCGAGGCTGGCAGGACCTGGGTGCGGGACAACTGGCGCTGGGACCAGCTCGCGCACCGGCTCGCCGGGCTGCTCAGCGGGGAGCCAGCGCTGTTCCGGCGCTGAATACACCGCTCACACGGCGTCGCGGTCACCGGGGCAGACTGATCGGGCGCGCGAGACGTAGGAAGATAGCCGTATGGATCGCCCGATGGACACCGAGACGCTGCTCGCCCTCGACAAGGCCCACGTCTGGCACCCGTACGGGCCCATGCCGGGCACCGTGGCCCCGCTCGTGGTCCGGTCCGCGAGCGGCATGCGCTTGACGCTGGCGGACGGCAGAGAACTCATCGACGGCATGTCGTCCTGGTGGGCCGCCATCCACGGCTACGGCCACCCGGTGCTCGACGCCGCACTGCGCGAGCAGGCCGAGTCGATGAGCCACGTCATGTTCGGCGGCCTCACCCACGAACCCGCCGTGCGGCTGGCAAGCACCCTCGTCGACATCACGCCCGGTCGGCTGGAGCACGTCTTCCTGTGCGACTCGGGGTCGGTGTCGGTCGAGGTCGCCCTCAAGATGTGCTTGCAGTACTGGCGCTCGCTCGGCCGCGACAGCAAGCAGAAGCTGCTGACCTGGCGCGGCGGCTACCACGGCGACACCTTCCACCCGATGAGCGTCTGCGACCCCGAGGGCGGCATGCACTCGCTGTGGCGCGGCGTGCTGCCTGAGCAGATGTTCGTGCCCGCTCCGCCGAGCGGGTTCGACCAACCCGTCGACCCGGACTACGTGCGCACGCTCACCGAGGCGATCGAACGTCACGCCGACGAGCTGGCCGCCGTGATCGTGGAGCCGGTCGTGCAGGGCGCGGGCGGGATGCGGTTCCACAACCCGGAGTACCTGCGCGTGCTCCGCGATGCGTGCGACGCCAACGACGTCCTGCTGGTCTTCGACGAGATCGCCACCGGCTTCGGCAGGACGGGTGAGCTGTTCGCCGCCGACCACGCCGGGGTGACGCCGGACGTGCTGTGTCTCGGCAAGGCGCTGACCGCCGGCTACCTCACCAGCGCCGCCGCGCTCTGCACGCCCCGCGTCGCCGAGGGCATCTCGCGCGGGGAACTGCCGGTGCTCGCCCACGGCCCGACGTTCATGGCCAACCCCCTCGCCGCGGCGGTCGCCAACGCCTCCATCGGACTGCTGTTCTCCGGCGACTGGCGCGCCGATCTGCGGCGGCTGGCCACCGGACTGGAGCGTGGGCTGACACCGGCGCGGGAGTTGGCGCGGGTCGTCGACGTCAGGGTGCTCGGCGGGATCGGGGTGATCCAGCTCGACCACGACGTCGACATGGCGGTGGCGACGAAGGTGGCGACCGAGCACGGCGTATGGCTGCGGCCGTTCCGCGACAACGTCTATGCCATGCCGCCCTACATCGCCACGGACGACGATCTGGCGGCGATCACGGCAGCCATGGTGGCGGTGGCCGACGCGGCGTGAGGACCCACTAGCCTGTCCGATCGTGAGCGTGCTGATCGTGACCGGAACGGACACCGAGGTCGGCAAGACCGTGGTGACCGCGGCCATCGCGGCCATCGCGGTGGAGCACGGGCATCGCGTCGCCGTCATCAAGCCAGCGCAGACCGGCGTCAGCGACGGCGAGCCCGGCGACGTCGACGTCGTCAGAGGGCTCGCGGGCGAGATCACCACCCGCGAGCTGCGCCGCTACCCCGACCCACTCGCGCCGGACACGGCAGCGCGCCGCAGCGGCATCGAGTACGTCACGCCCGCCGAGGTGGCCGAAGCCGCCGCCGACCTCAACGCGAGCCACGACCTCGTGCTGGTCGAGGGTGCTGGCGGGCTGCTGGTGCGCCTCGACGACAAGGGCGGCAGCATGGCTGACGTGGCCTGGTCGCTCGCCGCTCCGGTTGTGGTGGTGGCGCGCGCCGGGCTCGGCACGCTCAACGCCACCGCACTCACCGCCGAGGTCGCCACCCGGCGTGGGCTCAACGTCGCCGGGGTCGTCGTTGGCTCGTGGCCAGCCGAACCAGGGCTCGCCGAGATCTGCAACGTCACCGACCTGCCCGTCGTGGCAGGGGCGCCGCTGCTCGGGCTGCTGGACGAGCACATCGGGGAGCTGTCGCCGGGCGGGTTTCTCGCGGCGGCCGAGCGGGGGCTGTCACCCTGGTTCGGCGGACGATTCGACCCGGAACTGTTCGCGGCCGGGCTACCGAACCCCGATCTGGGGACGCCACTGTGACCCGTGTCGCTGTACGAGCGAACGTCCGTGGGGGAGACTGTTCAGGCTTTGCCGCCGCGCACCATGCGAAGGAGTTGACGTGACCGCAGCACCACACCAGGTCGAGACCGCCGTAGGTGACAACGACATTCTCGCCGTCGCCCGCGAGCAGGTTCTCGAACGCGGCGTCGGCCTGAGCCAGGAGCAGGTGCTTCAGGTGCTGCGGCTGCCCGGCGGACAGCTCCAGGATCTGCTGGCGCTCGCCCACGATGTCCGGATGCGCTGGTGCGGCCCCGAGGTCGAGGTCGAGGGCATCGTCAGCGTCAAGACCGGCGGCTGCCCCGAGGACTGCCACTTCTGCTCGCAGTCCGGGCTGTTCCCGACGCCGGTACGTGCCGCGTGGCTCGACATCCCCGGCATGGTCAAGGCCGCGCGGGAGACCGCCGAGACCGGCGCGACCGAGTTCTGCATCGTCGCCGCAGTGCGCGGGCCGGACAAGCGGCTGATGTCGCAGGTCAGGGACGGCATCAACGCGATTCGCGAGGACGGTAACGATATCCAGATCGCCTGTTCGCTCGGCATGCTCACGCAGGAGCAGGTCGACGAGCTGGTCGAGATGGGCGTGCACCGCTACAACCACAACTTGGAGACCGCCCGCTCCAACTTCGGCAATGTGGTCACCACCCACAGCTGGGAGGAGCGGTGGGAGACGCTCCAGATGGTCAAGGACGCGGGCATGGAAGTCTGCTGTGGCGGCATCGTCGGCATGGGGGAGAGCGACGAGCAGCGCGCCGAGTTCGCGGTGCAGCTCGCCGAGCTGGAGCCGCACGAGGTGCCGATGAACTTCCTCATCCCGCAGCAGGGCACCCCATACGAGCACTACGAGACGATCGAGGGGCCCGACGCGCTGCGCATCGTCGCGGCGTTCCGGCTAGCCATGCCGCGCACCATGCTGCGCTTCGCGGGCGGCAGGGAGCTGACGCTGGGCGACCTCGGCGCGGAGCAGGGCATGCTCGGCGGCATCAACGCCATCATCGTCGGCAACTACCTGACCAACCTTGGCAGGCCAGCTCAGGCCGATCTGGACATGCTCGGCGAGCTGAAGATGCCCATCAAGGCGCTTTCCGACACCATCTAAGCTCTTAAACATGACAGCGCTGTATTGCGTGCACTGCGGCAAAGGTGTCGCGGACGCCGACCACGCGCGGTGCGCCACCCCGCAGAGCACGCTCGAACCGCCGCGCTTCTGTGCGCAGTGCGCCCGCCGGATGATCGTGCAGATTACGCCGAGCGGGTGGACGGCACGGTGCAGCCGACATGGCGAGACGACCTCCTGTGAGGATCCGGCGACGGCACGCTAGCCTGCTTGGGTAGCCGATGTCGTCCTCTCGACGTCGTCACCCAGCCACCGATTCCCGTCGTGAGTGCAAGGAGGCCCGCGTGGTCCTGCCGATCCAGCGCGAGCGCCCTAAGGTCGTCGTCAAGGCCGACCTGTTGCCCTCGGTGACGGTGGCCTCGACGATCGGCATGGCGGGCATCCCGATCGGCTGGTTGTGGGCGCGCCTCGCGCCGCCGCAGCAAGCCGTCATCACCCGCGACGGCACGCCCACCCCGATAGACCTGGAAAGCTGGCACTCCTTCGACGCGCTGGTGATCTTCGCGTTGCTGCTGCTCGGGGCAGGGCTGTTCCTCGGCGCGCTGACGTGGCTGCTGCGGGAACGGCGGGGACCGGTCGTCATGCTGGCCGCCGTCGCGGGCTCGTTGCTGTCCGGCTGGCTCGGGACGCTCATGGGTACCGCGTTCCTCGGCGACGAGTACGCGATCAGCGGGCGGCCCGAGATCGGCGACGTCATCACGCTCGCCCCTGAGATCAGCTCGCAGTGGGTGATCATCGTGCAGCCGCTCGCGGTGGCGCTGGTGTACGCACTGCTCGCCGCCTGGAATGGTGAGGACGACCTGGGACGTCGGCTGGCGTAGCCGCGTCTGATGGGGGACGACGAGTGAGAGGGGCGATCGTGAACGAGGACGTGCGGCGAGTCGAGCGGGTGAGCTTTCCCGGCATCAGCTCACGGGCGTACGAGCATCCGGTCGACAGGGGAGCGCTGGCGACCCTGCGGACGGTGCCTGGCTTCGCCCAGGTGCTCAAGGCATTGTTCGGGTTCTTCACTGAGCGGGGCCTACGGTTGAGCGCGCTCTCCTCGACGATCCGCGTCGGCCCCGAGCAGTACCCCGAGCTTGACCGGCTGCGCAACGAGTGTGCCGCCACGCTCGACCTGCCCACCGTGCCCACGGTGTACGTCATGCGCGATCCCAACCCGAACGCGTACACGATTGGCCTGGAAGAACCGTTCATCGTGCTCACGACGGGCTTGGTCGAGATGGCCGACGCCGAGGGGCTGCGGTTCGCCATCGGGCACGAGATGGGCCACGTGCTGTCCGGCCACGCGGTGTACCGGACGATGATGATTCACTTGGTGGAGCTGCAACGCAGCCTGTCATGGAATCCCATCAGCGGTATCGGCCTGCGCGCGGTACTGGCCGCGCTGCACGAGTGGTTCCGCAAAGCGGAGCTGTCGTGCGACCGAGCGGGTCTGCTGTGCGGCCAGAATCCCGCCGCGGCGCTGCGGTTGCACATCCAGCTCGCGGGTGGGATCGACCCCGACACGATCGACATCCCATCCTTCCTGCGGCAAGCCGAGGAATACGAGGGAGTCGACGACCTGCGCGACAGTCTGCTGAAGCTACGCAGCCTGGAGAGCATGGCACACCCATTGGCCGTGGTGCGTGCTGCCGAGCTGCAGAAGTGGGCGGGCTCGGACGAGTATCGGGCGATGCTGGCAGGAGAGTACCCGCGCAGGGACGACGACGAGCCCCACTCGGCATGGCGAGACGACATCAAGGCCGCGGCGCGCTCGTACCAGACGTCGTGGTCCGAGTCGGCGGACCCGCTGACGAAGGTGTTCGCCGATGTCGGCACCGCGGTCACCGATGTCGCGGGAAAAGTGCGCGACAAGTTCAGCAACCGAGGGTCGGCATCGGAGAGTCAGTCGGCAGCCTCCGGTGAGCCCACCGACTGAGGTGTCGCGGTACGTCGTGTTCGTCTGAGCCGCTACAGAAGCTGTGGGCGAGGTCAGGCCAGCCTCAGTTCAATTTGGCGGCCGCTGAGATGTCGTCCAGCTGCTCGTGCGGCACCGGAACGGCGCGCAGCGCGGAGACGAACCCCGCTTCCCTGGAGAGCAACGCGGTGACGAGTCGCAGCCGGTGTAGCGGGTCGGTCTGGCGGAGCAGTGCCTGTTGTTCCGCCAGCGGGAGCAGGCAGTCCGCCGCGAGCAGATACGCGAGGTCTGCCACGTCGGTCGACGTCGAGGGCGCCGACCAGTCGTCATCGTGCCAGGCGGCGTCGCAGTAGCGCTCGTGCGCGGTCCGTGCCGCCTCGGCCAGCGTCTGTGCCGTGGTGCCGTCGTGGTCGAGCGTGGGTTCGTCCCGCAGCCACTCGACCTCGCCCATCAAGTATGGGGTGTCGCTCGGTGTCAGCTCGTGCAGCAGGAAACGGCGTGAGCCGGTGGTAACGATGTCGAACCCGCCGCTGCTGGTGGCGCTGACCTCGCGTAGCCGCGCGGTGCACCCGACGGGGTGCAGCTGTCCGACGCGGTCGACGTCGCTCACCAGGGCGTTGCGGATCGCGATGACGCCGAACTCGCGGTCAGGGACGACGCCGTGCACTACGTCATCGACGAGTTGTCGGTAGCGGGGTTCGAAGACGTGCAGCGGCAGGTGCACGCCGGGCAGCAGGACCGTGTGCAGCGGAAACAGCGGTAGCTGTTCCCGGGACCGATCGGAAGGACTGTCGGCGGGCACGCGCATCACGCTACGTCGGATCCGGTAGGTTCGCTGGGTGGTCGTGTTCCCCGTTCCTGACGGCGTGTTCCCCGTTCCTCACCGTGCCCCGGGCGGACGGAGTACCGCGAACGGGTCGGTCACCTGCATCGTGGTGTCGGTGAAGGTGTAGAGCGCGGCTGGGCGCCCGCCCGATCGGCCCGGTGGGGCGGTGGTACCGGTCGGCTTGAGCACGCCCCTGCGGGAGAGCACCCGCTGCAGGTTGGTCGCCGAGACCTTGTGGTCGAGCGCGGCGGAGTAAATGTCGCGCAGCGCGGAGAGAGTGAACTCATCCGGCGCCAACGCGAAGCCGATGTTGGTGTAGCTGAGCTTCGAGCGCAGCCGGTCGCGGGCGCGCAGCACGATCGCCTCGTGGTCGAATGCGGTGCGAGGCAAGTCGTCGACGTCGTGCCACGCGGTGTCTTCCGGAACGACGGGGTCGGCGTCGCTGGGCACCAGCCCGAGGAAGGCCGTGGCCACCACGCGCGGACCAGGCACCCGGTCCGGCGCGCTGAACACCGCGAGCTGCTCGACGTGGCGCAGTTCGCGGATGTCGACCTTCTCCGCCAGCTGCCTGCGAATGGAGGTTTCGACGTCCTCGTCGGCGCGCAGCCTACCGCCGGGTAACGACCAGCGCCCGATGTGCGGATCGAGGGCGCGCTGCCACAGCAGCACCCGAAGTGTGTTCGATCGCACGTGCAGTACCGCGCACAGAACCTCGTGTGCGAGGGGAGCTCGGGTGTTAATATGACTGTGCACGTTTTCGATCCTAAGGCGAAAACCGAGGCTGACGCAACACAGGGAGTAGTCATGACCGAGACGCTGACGGATACGGCCCCTGACCTCACGCCGTACGGTGGCGTCGACGCGGACGCGGCATGGGCGGACGAGGTGCGCCGCCTCGCTCGGAAACGAGACGCCGTGCTGCTCGCGCACAACTACCAGCTGCCAGAGATCCAGGAGATCGCCGACCACACCGGCGACTCGCTCGCGCTGTCCCGGATCGCCGCCGAGTCGGAAGCGTCGACGATCGTGTTCTGCGGCGTGCACTTCATGGCCGAGACCGCCAAGATCCTCAGCCCGGACAAGACCGTGCTGATCCCGGACGAGCGCGCGGGCTGCTCGCTGGCCGACTCGCTGACCGCCGAGCAGTTGCGGGAGTGGAAGTCCCAGCACCCCGGTGCCGTCGTCGTGTCCTATGTGAACACCACGGCCGACGTGAAGGCGGAGACCGACATCTGCTGCACCTCGTCCAACGCGGTCGACGTGGTGGCATCCATCCCCGCTGACCAGGACGTTCTGTTCGCGCCGGACCAGTTCCTCGGCGCGCACGTCAAGCGGGAGACCGGCCGCGAGAACCTGCATATCTGGGCGGGCGAGTGCCACGTGCACGCCGGTATCAACGGCCCCGAACTGGCCGAGCGCGCCGCGGCGAACCCGGACGCCGACCTGTTCATCCACCCCGAGTGCGGCTGTGCCACCTCCGCCCTCTACCTGGCAGGCGAGGGCACGGTGCCCGCCGAGAAGGTCAAGATCCTCTCCACGGGAGACATGGTGAAGCAGGCACGGTCAACCAACGCGAGTTCGGTGCTGGTCGCGACCGAGATCGGCATGCTGCACCAGCTGCGCAAGGCCGCACCGGAGATCGACTTCGCCGCCGTGAACGACAGGGCGTCCTGCCGGTACATGAAGATGATCACCCCGGCAGCGCTGCTGCGGTCGCTGCGCGAGGGTGTGGACGAGGTGCACGTCGACCTCGAGACCGCGCGGCGCGCCCGCGCCTCGGTGGAGCGGATGATCGCGATCGGTCAGCCTGGCGGTGGCGAATGACCACGCTCGGTGACGGAGTTGGTGCCCCAGAGGCGAAAACTTCGCTGTCGCCGACGTGGGAGGCGACGGCCGATCTGGTCGTCGTCGGCACTGGTGTCGCCGGCCTGACCGCCGCGTTGTGCGGCCGCGAGCTCGGACTGTCCGTGCTCGTGGTGACCAAGGCCGCCATCACCGACAGCAACACCCGCTGGGCGCAAGGCGGCGTCGCGGTGGTGGACCTGGCCACCGGTGACTCCGTCGCGGACCACGTCGCGGACACCCTCGCGGCAGGCGGCGGGCTGTGCGAGGAGGACGTCGTCGGCTCCATCGTCGCGGGCGGACCCGCCGCCGTCGCCCGGTTGCGGGCGCGCGGCACCGTGTTCGACCGCGCCGCCGACGGCAGCTTGGCCCGCACCCGCGAGGGTGGGCACAGCGCGTTCCGGGTGATCCACGCTGGTGGTGACGCGACCGGCGCCGAGGTGGAGCGCGCGCTCGCCGCCGGCGTCAGCAGGCAGCGCGTGCCCGTGCTGGAACGCCACATCGCGGTGGACACGCTGCGCACGCCGACCGGTTGTGTCGGTGGGCTGGTGTTGCTCGACCCAGATGGCACACCCGGCGTGGTGCGTGCCAGGGCGGTGCTGCTGGCCACCGGCGGGTTCGGACAGCTCTACCAAGCGACGTCCAACCCGGAGATCGCCACCGGCGACGGGCTCGCGCTCGCGCTGCGAGCGGGCGCGGCGGCGGCTGACCTGGAGTTCGTGCAGTTCCACCCGACCGTGCTGTACACGAAGGGCGCGCGGGGCCGGTGCCCGCTGGTGACCGAAGCGGTGCGCGGCGAGGGCGCGGTGCTCGTTGACGCCGCTGGTCAGCGCGTGATGGCTGGCGTGCATCCGCTGGGTGACCTCGCGCCGCGTGACGTCGTCTCCGCCGCGATCACCCGCTGGACGGCCGCTGCGGGCGTCGACCACGTGTACCTGGACGCCACTGGTATCGACGGCTTCGCGCGGCGGTTTCCCACCGTGCACGCGGCGTGCGCGCGGGTGGGTGTCGATCCGGCGCGGGAGCCCATTCCGGTGACGCCCGCCGCGCACTTCGCCTGCGGCGGCGTCGCGACGTCACCCGAAGGACGCACCGGGGTGCCCGGGTTGTACGCGGCGGGGGAGGTCGCGCGCACCGGCCTGCACGGCGCGAACCGGTTGGCATCCAACAGCCTGCTCGAGGGCCTCGTCGTGGGGGAGCGGGCGGCTGAAGCCGTGGCGATGGATCTCGCGGCGGGAGAACTGGCTCCGCTGACCCGCGCCACGCCCGGGGACGCCGCGGTGTCCGCGCCGATCGCGGACCGGGGGCTGGTGCAGCGGCTGATGAGTCGCCATGCCGCCATCGGCAGGGACGCCGAGGGGCTGTCCGGGGCGGCCACCCGGATCGCCGCGGCCCGCCGGGAGCGAGTGCTGGACAGTCACCGCGCCGTCGAGGACGCCGCGCTGACGCTGCTCGCGGACGCGCTGCTCGTCGCGGCGGCCGAACGCACCGAGTCGCGGGGATGCCACGTGCGCACCGACTTCGCCGAGCGGGACGACGTCCAGTGGCAACGGAGCCTGCGCGTGCGGCTCGACGCCAGCGGTGCTCCGGCGGTGCTGGCGCCCGCGCTCGCGAGTGGCGCGGCGTGAGTGGGATGCGGATGAACGCCGTGGCCGACCGCACCACGACCCTGCTCACCGACGCTGGACTCGACGTCGATGACGCGCTGCGCGTGGTGCGGACGGCGCTTGACGAGGACTTGCGGTACGGCCCTGACGCCACCACGGACGCCACGGTGCCCGTCGGCGCGCGTGCCGTCGCCGAGGTGACGCCTCGTGCTGTCGGCGTGCTCGCGGGCGCGCCGGTGGCGCTGGTGGTCTTCGACGCTGTGCTCGGCGCGGACTATGAGCTGCTCGACATGCGGCCGGACGGCGCGTCGCTCGCGGTGGGTGAGCCAGCGCTGGTGGTGCGAGGGCCGGTGCGAGGTCTGCTCACCGCCGAGCGCACGGCGCTGAACCTGCTGTGCCACCTGTCCGGCATCGCGACGGCCACCGCCGCGTGGGTCGCCGCCGTCGACGGCACTGGCTGCGCTATCCGCGACTCCCGCAAGACGTTGCCCGGCCTGCGGCTGCTGCAGAAGTACGCGGTCCGCGCCGGAGGCGGGGTCAATCACCGGATGGGACTCGGTGACGCGGTGCTGATCAAGGACAACCACGTCGTCGCGGCCGGGTCGGTGTCCGCTGCGCTGGCGGCGGCGCGGGAGAGCACGCCAGCGCTGGCGTGCGAGGTGGAGGTCGACACCCTGGTGCAGCTGGACGAGGCGCTGGCGGCGGGCGCGGACGAGGTCCTGCTGGACAACTTCGCGCCGTCGGACTGCGTTGCAGCCGTACGACGGCGCGACGCGGTGTCACCGAAGACCCGGCTGGAGGCATCCGGCGGCCTGCGTCTCGACATCGCCAGGACGTACGCGGAGACCGGCGTGGACTATCTCGCCGTCGGCGCGCTCACCCACTCATCGCCCGCACTCGATCTCGGCATGGATCTGCGCTAGCTCTCCGCTGTCCCGCGCTGCGGGCGGCGTCCGGGTGTGGCGTCAGCAGCGCGTTGGTCCGATCGACCGCGACCGGCCGGGTGGGCGGACCCACCCGGCCGGTCCGGACGCTCAGCCACCCAGAGCGGACAACGAGGCGAATTCGTCGTCGGTGAGGTCGAGGTCCGCGGCCGCGATGTTCTCCTCGAGATGTGTCACTGACTTCGTGCCCGGAATCGGCAGCATGACCGGCGAGCGACGCAGCAGCCAGGCCAGCGCCAGCTGTGCCGGGGTGGCGTCGTGCTCGCGCGCTGCCGTCTCCAGCACGCTGCCTGGTTGTGCGAGTTCCCCGGTGGCGATGGGGAACCACGGGATGAACGCGATGCCCATGTCGGTGGCCGCGTCGACGACATCCTCGTGGTGACGGTCGGTGAGGTTGAAGAGGTTCTGCACGCTCGCGATCTCGGTCACCACCGAGGCTTCCTTGATCTGCTGGGCATCGACCTCGGACAACCCGATGTGGCGAATCTTGCCGGCGTCCTTGAGCTCTTTGAGGGCGCCGACCTGGTCGGCGAGCGGAACCTCAGGATCGACCCTGTGCAACTGGTAGAGGTCGATGCGTTCGACGCCGAGACGGCGCAGACTCATCTCGACCTCCTGCTTGAGGTAGGCCGGACGGCCCACCGGAACCCACTCGCTCGGCCCGGTCCGAACCAGACCGCCCTTCGTGGCGATCACGAGATCGTCAGCGTAGGGGTACAGCGCCTGGCGAATGAGGTCCTCACTGACATACGGCCCATACGAGTCCGCGGTGTCGATGAAGTTCACGCCAAGCTCCACCGCGCGCCGCAGCACCGCGATCGCGCCATCGGGGTCCGCTGGCTCGCCCCACACACCAGGCCCCGTGATCTGCATGGCGCCGTAGCCGAGACGGTGGACCGGGAGGTCACCCCCAAGCTGGAACACCCCACCTGGTGCTGTCGTTCGTGCGTCGGTCACTCGTCCTCCTCGTCGTGGGTCATGACTCGCCAGTGCCAACCCGCGCCGCACCGCGGATGTTCCCTTCGGCACTGCCGCATCCGGCAGACCCGCACGGTGGGATATGCGGGTTCAGCCGACAGACCGCCGGTTGGCGAGCGCCCCGGTGGCGCGGCGGGACTTGTCCGCCAGGTCCGGGTCGGCGTAGATCACCAGGGTCTCCGGCCCGGCGTCCAGCCCAGCGCGGACGCGGCCGAATGGGTCGGCCACCAGCGAGAAGCCGATGCCCGTGGGGGCACGGCGCACGTCCTCGTCCGTGATGCCGCTCGCCACCGGGTCCGCCTGATCGCAGCCGAACACCCAGGAGCCCGAGTCCAGCGCGCGGGCGCGCACCAGCAGCTCCCACTGCTCGCGCTTGCCTTCGCCAGCGCCCCACGACGCGGGCAGCAACACCACCGACGCGCCCGCATCCGACAGTTCCTGGAACAGCGCGGGGAACCGCACGTCGTAGCAGGTGGCGACGCCGAGCGTGACGTCGTCGACGGTGACGGTCACGAGCTTCTCACCCGCGGCCACGGTGCGGGACTCGAAGAACCCGAACGCGTCGTACAGATGGATCTTGTCGTAGCCGGTGTGGTGGCCGCGACCCGTGATCAGCAGTGTGTTGTGCACCCGGTCTCCGTCGGCCGGAGTGAACATGCCCGCGACTACCAGCACCCCGGCGCGCTCGGCGATCCGTGCCACCTCAGACGCCCATGGCCCGTCCAGCGGCTCCGCGAGCGGGCGCAACGGCGTGCCGAACCGGGCCATCGTCGCTTCGGGGAACACCACGACGGACGCCCCGGCGTCCGCCGCCCGCTGGACACCAGAGCGCACCAGTTCCAGGTTCTCGGCGGGATCCGGCGTCGACGTCACCTGACACAATGCGACGTGGGGCATACCTCACCTCCTGCCATGCAGTATGCCTGTCAGGGCGCCCCGTACCCTTAGGGCATGCTCAACCGCACCGACCTGCGACGCCGTGTCCCTTCCGCCGCCGAGCTGCGCGCCACGCTGCCGCGCGCCGACGTCGACGTGGACGCGGCGGTGCATCAGGTGCGCCCGCTCGTCGAGGACGTCCGCGACCGGGGCGTCGAGGCGGCTCTTGACTACACCGAACGCTTCGACAAGGTCCGTCCGAGTACCGTCCGGGTGCCCGACGCCGAGCTGAAGGCCGCGCTGGATGCGCTCGACCCCGCCATCAGGGCCGCGCTGGACGAGGCGATCACCCGCGCCCGTGCCGTGCACGCCGACCAGCGCCGCCCCGACGTCACCACCGCCGTCGCCGACGGCGGCACCGTCACCGAGCGGTGGGTGCCGGTCGGCAGGGTCGGGTTGTACGCGCCGGGCGGGCTCGCCGTGTACCCGTCGAGCGTCGTGATGAACGTCGTCCCCGCGCAGGCCGCGGGTGTCGGCTCGCTGGTCGTCTGCTCGCCGCCGCAGGCCGAGTTCGGCGGCAGGCCGCACCCGACGACGCTGGCCGCCGCCGCGCTGCTCGGCGTGGACGAGGTGTGGGCCGTCGGGGGAGCGCAGGCCGTCGCGCTGCTGGCCTACGGCGGCACGGACACCGACGGTGCCGAGCTGGAGCCGGTGGACATGGTCACCGGGCCGGGCAACATCTACCTGACCGCGGCCAAGCGGATGTTGCGCGGGCTCATCGGCATCGACTCCGAGGCGGGGCCGACCGAGATCGCGATTCTGGCCGACGAGACCGCCGACCCGGCGCACGTGGCCGCCGACCTGATCAGCCAGGCCGAGCACGACCCGATGGCCGCAAGCGTGCTGGTGACGACGTCCGAGCGGGTGGCCGACGACGTCGACGCCGAGCTGGCACGCCGGGCCACCGCCACCAAACACACCGAGCGCGTCACGACGGCGCTGCGGGGTGCGCAGTCCGGCACGGTGCTGGTGAGCAGCGTCGACGACGGCATCCGCGTCGTGGACGCCTACGCGGCCGAGCACCTGGAGATTCAGACCGCCGACGCGAGCGCCGTCGCCGCGCGCGTGCGCAACGCGGGCGCGATCTTCGTCGGCCCGTACGCGCCGGTCTCACTCGGCGACTACTGCGCCGGGTCCAACCACGTGCTGCCCACCGGCGGCTACGCGCGGCACTCCGGCGGGTTGTCGGTGCAAACGTTCCTGCGCGGCATCCACGTCGTCGACTACTCGCAGGACGCCCTGCGCGCGGTCGCCGACAAGGTGGTCACGCTCGCCAACGCCGAGGACCTGCCCGCGCACGGCGAGGCCGTGCAGGCGCGATTCGGCGGTGAGGTGCGCTGATGGACGACGTCACGCTGGATGATCTGCCGCTGGCCGATGCGCTGCGCGGCAAGACGCCGTACGGTGCGCCGCAGCTCGACGTCGCGGTGCGGCTGAACACCAACGAGAACCCCTACCCGCCGCCGCCGTCGCTGGTCGCGGATGTCGCTGCCGCCACCGAGCGGGCCGCGCGGGAGCTGCACCGATACCCGGACCGGGACGTCGTCGACCTGCGCGCCGACCTCGCGGCGTACCTCAGCGGGGCGACCGGCGTGCCGCTGACCACCCGCAACATCTGGGCCGCCAACGGTTCCAACGAGGTGCTGCAGCAGCTGTTGCAGGCTTTCGGCGGGCCGGGCCGGACGGCGCTGGGCTTCGAACCGTCGTACTCGATGCACCCGATCCTGGCGTCGGGCACGCGCACCGAGTGGCTGCCGGCGCCCCGCAGGGACGACTTCACGCTGGACGCCGAGGTCGCCACCGAGGTCATCGCGCGGCACGACCCGGACGTCGTGTTCGTGACCAGCCCGAACAATCCGACCGGCTGCTCGATCCCGCTGGCGGACCTGCGGGCGGTACTGGATGCCGCGCGCGGCATCGTCGTCGTGGACGAGGCGTACGCGGAGTTCTCCCGGCAGCCGAGCGCGGTGGAACTGCTTGCCGAGTACCCGGCGACGTTGATCGTGTCGCGGACCATGAGCAAGGCGTTCGCGTTCGCGGGTGGCAGGCTGGGCTACTTGGCCGCCGCGCCCGCCGTGGTCGACGCGCTGCAGTTGGTGCGGCTGCCGTATCACCTGTCAGCGCTCACCCAGGCCGCCGCGCGGGCCTCGTTGGCGCACGGTGAACAGACGCTGGCCTCGGTGGCGACGTTGGTGTCCGAACGCGACCGGGTCGTGGCATCGTTGCGCGACCTGGGTTTCGAGCCGGTAGACAGCGATGCCAACTTCGTCCTGTTCGGACGATTCGAGGACGCGCCCGCCGCGTGGCGGTCGTATGTAGACGCTGGTGTACTGATCAGGGACGTAGGCATTCCCGGCTACCTGCGGGTGACCATCGGGACGCCGGAGGAGAACGACGCGTTTTTGGCGGCGAGCAAGGAGGTTGTACCGTGAGCCGGATCGGCAAGGTGGAGCGCACCACCAAGGAATCGTCGATCATCGTCGAGGTCGACCTCGACGGCACCGGGCAGGTCGAGATCGACACCGGCGTCGCGTTCTACGACCACATGCTCACCGCGTTCGGCGTGCACGGCGCGCTGGACCTGCGGGTCAGCGCGACCGGCGACGTCCACATCGACGCGCACCACACCGTCGAGGACACCGCGATCGTGCTGGGCCAGGCGATCCGCGAGGCGTTGGGCGAGAAGCGCGGCATCCGGCGGTTCGGTGATGCCTGGGTGCCGATGGACGAGACGCTGGCGCACGCCGCCATCGACGTCTCCGGCAGGCCGTATTGCGTGCAGCTCGGTGAGCCGGAGCGATTCGAGTCGTTCACCATCGGCGGGAACTACCCGTTCGTGCTCACTCGGCACGTGTTCGAGTCGCTGTCGTTCCACGCGCAGGTCGCGCTGCATGTGCGCGTGTTGCACGGCCGGGACCCGCACCACATGGCCGAGGCGCAGTACAAGGCGGTGGCCAGGGCGCTGCGGGCGGCGACGGAGCCGGACGAGCGGCTTGGCGGCATCCCGTCGACGAAGGGCGTGCTGTAAGCGCGGTGCGCCCCGGATAAGCTGCGCGGCACGTCAGAGTCGAGCTGCTGGAGGAGCGTCGCCGTGCCATCCGAAGTTGTCGTCATCGGGCTGATCGCGCTCGCGGGTTTCCTGCTTGGCGGGGTCTACACGACCTGGAAGACGGCGAAAGGCATAGCGATGGTGTTGCTCGCCGCCGCCGTTCTCGCCGCGGGCGGCGCGGCCGTGTGGTGGTTCTCGCTGTAGCGGTTTGCGTACGACGCATCTACAACGTCATGCCGTCAGTGGTCGTCGGCTCCCAGACGTCGGCTTCGCCGGACTCCTTCCATTCGTGCCATGCGCCTGAGCCGCAAACGTATGCGGCTACCGTCGCGGAACGCGCCGAGATCAGGTGGGTGCGGCTCGTCTGGAAGATGCGACTGCGGCATACGGGATGATCTCGCTGGAATGGGGCTTGTGGACGTTGGCATGCCGACTTCGCCGGGCAAATGTCTGTGATAATCAGACAAACGCCGACGAATCTGGCGCATATCGTGCAATATCCCTGGCGAAGCCGGGCAAGCCCCTCACACCCGCGCGGGCTCCCGTCGCTCGGCCTGCGGCTCCGCCAGCGCTTCGCCTTCGACGTCGACGGTGGGCAGCACCTTGTCCAGCCAGCGCGGCAGCCACCAGGCGCCCCGACCCAGCAGCGACATCACGGCGGGCACCAGCGTCATCCGCACCACGAAGGCGTCCACCGCGACGCCGAACGCCAGCGCGAACCCGATCGACTGGATCAGGGTCTCGGACGACAACACGAACCCGGCGAACACGCTGATCATGATCAGTGCGGCGGCCACGACGACGCGCGCACCGTGCCGGAACCCGGTCACCATGGCCGTGGTCGGGGCCGAGCCGTGTACGTACTCCTCACGCATCCGCGTCACCAGGAACACCTGGTAGTCCATCGCGAGCCCGAACAGCACGCCGATGAGCAGTACCGGCAGCATGCTCATGATCGGCCCGGTCGCGTCGACGCCGAGCAGGTCGGTCAGCCAGCCCCACTGGAACACCGCGACGACGGCGCCGAACGTCGCCGCGACCGACCCGAGGAAGCCGAGCGTCGCCTTCACCGGCACCGCGATCGAGCGGAAGACCAGCATCAACAGCACGAACGCCAGCCCGACGATCAGCGCCAGGTAGGGCAGCAGCGCGTCGGACAGCTTCTGCGAGACGTCGATGTTCATCGCGGTCTGCCCGGTCACCGTGAGTTCGGCGCCGGTTGACTCGCGTAGCCCGTCGGCCGTGTCGCGGATCGCGGTCACCAGGTCGTGCGTCGCTTGGCTGCTCGGGCCGGTCTCCGGGGTCACGCTGAACACGCTGAGATCGCCTGCCGGGTTGGTCCGCGGTGGCGTCACGGCGGTGACGTGGTCCAGCTCCGCGATCGTGGCGGCGGCCTGCCGCACCGCGCCAGTGTCGCCGTTCGCGGTGTCGACGACGACGGTGAGCTGCCCGTTCGCTCCCTCGCCGAAGCCCTCGCTGACCAGGTCGTAGGCGGCGTGCCGGGTGGAGTCCTGCGCGGCCATGCTGTCGTCCGGCAAGCCGAGCTGCATGCTCGCGGCGGGGATCGCTACCACGGCGAGCGCCCCGATGGTCGCGAGCAGCACTGGCCAGCGGTGTCGCGCGACGAACCGTGCCCAGCGCTGTCCCATCGTGTCACCGGTGGGCTGGCCGAGTGTGCGCAGGCCGGGGATGCGTCGCACCAGCACGCGGTGTCCCACGAACCCCAGCACCGCTGGCAGCAGTGTCACGGCGATGAGCACGGCGACCGCGACGGTCAGCGAGGCCGCGAGTCCCATCTCACCCAGGAACGGGATGCCGACGACGGTCAGACCGGCAAGCGCGATGATCACGGTCAGCCCAGCGAACACGACCGCCGAGCCCGCCGTGCCCACCGCGTGCGCGGTGGCCTGTTCCGGCGTGCGCCCGTTGCCCAGCTCGTGCCGGTAGCGCGACACGATGAACAGCGCGTAGTCGATGCCGACCGCGAGCCCGATCATGAGCGCCAGCACCGGCGTGTTCGCGTTCAGCTCGAGGAAGCCGGACGCGGTCGTGATACCAGCCATGCCCACGCCGACGCCGATCAGCGCGGTGAGCAGCGGTAGTCCCGCGGCCAGCAGTGAGCCGAAGGTGATCGCCAGCACCACCGCGGCGACCGCGACACCGATGACCTCGGTCGGCTCGGTCTCCGGCGCGCCCGCGATGACGTCACCGCCGAACTCGACCCGCAGCCCCGCGTCGCGGCCCGGCTGTGCCGCGTCGAGCAGTTCCTGACGCTGGGCGTCGGTGACCTCGAACGGCTGGACGTCGTAGGTCGCCCGCGCCAGCGCGATCCGGCCGTCCGGTGACAGTGATCGGCTGGCGAACGGATCGCTGACGTCGACCACTCCCGCGGCGTCGCGCGCTTGGGCCAGTACCGCCTGCGCGGCGCGGGTGTTGGCCGGGTCGGTGAGCGTCTCGCCCTCGGGGGCGGCGATGACGACACGCGCCGTCGCTCCTGCCGCTGCCTGCGGGAACCGCTCTTCAAGCTGGTCGATGGCCTGTTGCGACTCGGTGCCTGGAATGGAGACGGCATTGGTCATCGTGCCCGCCAGCGTCGCCGACGTCGCCCCGACCACGGTCAGCAGCAGGATCCAGGCCGCGGTTACCACAATGCGGTGCCGGAACGAAAAACGTCCAATCTGGTGCAGGAAGGCGGCCACAGCTGTCTCCGATCGCGGGTGTCGTGCGGCAGAAATTGCGAAGCAATATCACATTCGACGCTAGCCGTTCGGCTAGTAGTCGACAAGCCGTTCGGCTAGCGTGTGACCAGACGCACGGGCAGTGGTATCGGGATTCTGCAGGTGAGGAGGCTGTCATGACCGAGGCGGTTGACACCAGGGAGCGGTTGCTCGGCACGGCGCTCGGGTTGTACGCCGAGCACGGCGTCGAGGGCACGTCGCTGCAGCAGATCGCCGACGCGCTCGGTGTCACCAAGGCTGCCGTGTACTACTACTTCAAGACCAAGGATGAGATCGCACTTGCCGTCGTTGAGCCGGGGTTGCGCGACCTCAGGGCTGCCGTCACCGCTGCCGAGGCGCAGCGACGGCAGGGCGCCAGGGTCGACACGATGCTCGACGGGTTGGTCGACGTGATCATCCGTCACCGGACTCTGGTACGGCTGTTCAACGGCGACCCGGGGCTGAAGCGGATCGTCGAGGCGTCGGTGCGTGAATACGGCGGTGTCGCCGAGCGGATGATGGCGGTGCTGGTCGGGCCGGACCCGACACCCGAGGCCCGGGTGGCCACGCTGGTCGCGGTGCTGGGCATGTCAGGGACCGGAGGGGCGCCCGAGGCGGCCGACCTCGATGACGACCACCTCCGCGCGGCGCTGCTCGACGCCGGACGGCGTGCCCTCGGCAGGCCTCGGCGGCGTTAGATCCCGCCTTCGGACGCGGCCTTCAACTTCGGCGCGCCTGGGCCGTACTCCGCGAGTTGGTCCTCGTGGTTGAACAGTCCGCATGCCCGCAGCGACAGGCAGCCGCAGCCGATGCAGCCGGTGAGGCTGTCGCGGAGCCGCTGCAGCGCGTCGATCCTGGTGTCGAGCTCGTTGCGCCAGCGCTTGGACAGCTTGGTCCAGTCCGCCTTGGTGGGTGCGCCGTGCGCGGGCAGCGTCGACAGCGCCTCCGCGATGTCGTCCAGGCTGAGTCCGACGCGCTGCGCGGATCGGATGAACGCGATCCGGCGCAGCGTGGCCCGTGGGTAACGGCGCTGGTTGCCCGTGGTTCGTTCGGCGCTGATCAGGCCGCGATCCTCGTAGAATCGCAACGTCGTGTGCGGGACGCCGCTGCGTTCGGCGACCTGTCCGATCGTGAGATGATGCGCGAGTGCCGTCACGTCACCCAGCTTAGCCATGACCTCCAGTTAAGTCGAAGTTCGAGCTGAAATGGCCCCTGACCGTGCGGCTGGCGTCACACACGGCGTCGGGAGCGGGGGACACGACGCACTCTCGTGTCTCAGTCGGCGGAATACTCGATTGCGTGTCGGTGTAGGACTGAGATGTGCCCACCACATCGCTGAGCCAGCCGGACGCCCCGTCGCCGTTGCGCGACGGCCGTTTCCTCGCGCTGTTGCTTGCCTCGATTGGGCTGTTTGCCGGGTTCTCGCTGCTGGTGTCTGTGGTGCCGTTGTGGGTGGTGCGCAACGGCGGCGGTGAGTTCGCCGCGGGTGCATCGACCGGCGTGTTCATGGCGACGACGGTGCTGGCACAGTTGCTGATGACCGGCCTGGTGCGCCGCTTCGGCTACCGCGCGATGTCGATCGCCGGGGCACTGCTGATCGGGGTGCCGGTGCCGCTGCTCGCGCTGTCGACGACGTGGCAGCCGGTGCTGGCGATCTCCGGCGTGCGGGGCCTCGGGTTCGGCATCGTCACGGTGTGTGGCAGCGCGCTGATCGCGGAACTGCTGCCCGCGGGCTCGCTCGGACGCGGTTCCGGGCTCTACGGCCTCGCCGTTGGCGTCCCGCTGCTGGTCTGCCTGCCCGCGAGTACCGCCATCGCGGAGTACGCCGGATTCACGCCGGTGTTCGCGGCGGGCTTCGCGTTCCCGCTGCTCGCCGTCGCGCCGATGGTGGTGCTGCCCCATGGCCAGCGCGACGAACCCGCCCACGACCAGCAGGCCACCGCTGCCGCTGCGCTGGTGTGGCGACCGTGGCTGCCGATGCTGGCCGGGTCGATCGCGTTCGGGGCGATGGTCACGTTCCTTCCGCTGGTCTTCTCCGACATCCCCGTGCTCGGCTCGGCCGCGCTGCTGCTGATGTCCGCCACGGCGCTGAGTGGCCGATGGCTCGCCGGTATGTGGGGCGACCGCGCCGCGACACCAGGCAGGCTGCTGCTGGCAGGGCTGGCGGCCGTCGCTGCGGGCCTGCTCGGATTCGCCGCTGGCAGCGGCATCGCGACGACGGCGGCCATGATCGTCGCGGCGGGCTGCGTCGCCGTCTACGGTGCCGGGTTCGGCGTCGTGCAGAACGACTCGCTGGTGCTCATGTTCGCGCGGGTCTCGCCCGCGCACGCCAGCGTGGCGTGGAACGTCGCCTTCGACGCAGGTCAGGGCGCCGGCGCGGTCGCTGTCGGAGCGGTGGTCGCCACGACGAGCTACCCGGTCGCGTTCGGCGCGCTCGGCGTGCTCGCCCTCGCCATGTTGCCGGTGTCCGCCGCGGCCAGACACGGGAAGTAGGCTGGAAGCGTGACACGAGTCGTGATCTTGGACTATGGGTCGGGCAACCTCCGTTCCGCCGAGCGTGCCGTGCTGCGCGCGGGCGCCGACGTCGAGGTGACGTCCGATCCGCATGCCGCGCTGAACGCTGACGGCCTCGTCGTGCCTGGTGTCGGTGCGTTCAGCGCCTGCATCGCCGGCCTGCGCGATGTCGGTGGCGACAAGATCGTCGGTAAGCGTCTCGCTGGCGGCAGGCCGGTGCTCGGCATCTGTGTCGGCATGCAGATCCTGTTCGAACGCGGCGTCGAGCACGGCGACGAGGCCGATGGCCTTGGCGAGTGGCCCGGCGTCGTGGACGGCCTGCACGCCGACGTGCTGCCACACATGGGCTGGAACATCGTCCGTACCCCGGAGGACTCGGTGCTGTTCGCCGGGCTCGACGCCGACACCCGGTTCTACTTCGTGCACTCCTACGCCGCCCGCAACTGGGAGCTGGAGTCCGGGCTGACCGGGCAGGCACCCAAGGTGACCTGGGCGCACCACGGCGAGGACTTCGTCGCCGCCGTGGAGAACGGAGCGCTGTGCGCGACCCAGTTCCACCCCGAGAAGTCCGGCGACGCCGGTGCCCAGGTGCTTCGCAACTGGCTGGGCACTCTCTCGTAACGCAGACCACTCGCCTAGAGTGAGACACCGTGACTTTGACGCTGCTCCCCGCTGTTGACGTCGCCGATGGCCAGGCCGTGCGCCTGGTGCAAGGCGAGGCCGGAACCGAGACCACCTACGGCGCGCCGCTGGACGCCGCCCTGTCCTGGCAGCGCGACGGCGCCGAGTGGATCCACCTGGTCGACCTCGACGCCGCGTTCGGCAAGGGCTCGAACCGGGAACTGCTCGCCGAGGTCGTCGGCAGGCTCGACGTCCACGTTGAGCTGTCCGGTGGCATCCGCGACGACGCCTCGCTGGAAGCCGCGCTCGCGACCGGCGCGCGGCGCGTCAACCTCGGCACCGCCGCGCTGGAGGACCCGGCGTGGACGTCGCGGGTGGTCGCGGAGTACGGCGACCGGGTCGCCATCGGCCTCGACGTACGGATCACGCCAGAGGGGCACCGGCTCGCCGCGCGTGGCTGGACCACCGACGGCGGGGATCTCTGGGACGCGCTGGCCCGGTTGGACGCCGACGGCGCGCAGCGCTACGTCGTCACCGACGTCAGCAAGGACGGCACGCTGCGCGGACCGAACCTGGACCTGCTCGCCGCCGTGTGTGCCCGCACCGACGCCGCCGTGATCGCCTCCGGCGGGGTGTCCAGCGTCGACGACCTGGTGGCCCTGTCGAAGCTGACCGGTGACGGCGTCGAGGGCGCGATCGTCGGCAAGGCGCTGTACGCGGGTGCGTTCACGCTGCCGGAGGCGCTGGCAGCCGTCCGGTAACGCCCCGGCAGGCCCGCCCGAGGTGTGGTGCCGAATGCCGGGCGCGACGCCGCCCGCGCTCGCCGTCAGTCCTCCAGCGTGATCCCGACGCCGATGGTGCGCTTCTTGCCGCCGCGCACGATGCTGCCCACCACGCCAAGGAATCCGAGCACCCCGTACTTGCGGCCGAGCAGCTTACGCACCCGGTCGGTCTCGGCGTCGTCGAGCAGCCGTGCCGTGCCGGACACCTTCTCACCGTGGGTGCGCTTGCCGCGCAGGTCGCAGGCGGTGACCTCGACGCGCGGGTTGTTGCGGATGCGCTTGATCTTGCCGGAGTTCCGCTCGGTCCAGACGAACAACTCGCCGTCATCGGCGACCGCCCAGATCGGCGTCGGTACCGGCGTGCCGTTGCGGCGGAAGGTGGTCAGCTGGACGTACTTCTCGTCGGCGAGGCGACGTAACGCGGTGGACATGGCGCCAGGCTAACGGCTCACGGTGTCCTGCGTCGTAGCGTGGCCGCCCCGAGCACCAGCGCCGCCAGCGTGCACCCCGCCACGATCAGCAAATTCTTCACCAGCGTGCCGTCGACCTCGGTCGAGTGGGTGACCTGGGTGAGCGCGTCAACCGCATACGACAGCGGCATGACGTCGGAGATCCAATCCAGCACGGTCGCCATCTCCTCGCGCGGCGAGAACAGCCCGCACAGCAACACCTGCGGCATCACGAACGCTGGCATGAACTGCACCGCCTGGAACTCGGTGCGGGCGAAGGCGCTGGCGAACAGCCCGAGAGCGGCGCCGAGCAGCGCGTCGAGCACCGCGATGGCGCCGAGTAGCCACACCGAGCCGGTGATGCTCAGTCCGAGCCAGCTCACCGAGACCGTGGTGGCGACGGCGACCTGCACGATCGCGATCAGCCCGAATGCGATCGCGTAGCCGAACAGCAGATCCAGCTTGGCCAGCGGCATCGTCATCAGCCGCTCCAGCGTGGCCGTTGTCCGCTCCCGCAGCGTCGTGATCGAGGTGACGATGAACATGATCGCGAACGGGAACACCGCCAGTAGTGCTGGCGCGGCTCTGTTGAACATCTGCTCGTCGTTGAACACGTAGCGCAGCAGCGTGAGCAGCACCGACGGCATGATGATCATTAGTGCCAGCGTGCGATGGTCGTGGCGCAGCTGGGTGAGGATGCGGCGCGTGGTGGCGAGCGTGATGGCGGGATTCATGACGGTCATCGCACGGTGTCCTTGATCAGTCGGAGGAAGGCGCGTTCCAGGTCGGCTTCGCCGGTGTTCTCGCGCAGTTCGGCGGGGGAGTGGGCGGCGAGCAGTTCGCCCTCGCGGAGCAGCAGCAGGTGCGCACAGCGGCTGGCCTCGTCCATGACGTGACTGGAGACAAGCAGCGTCACGCCGCGTTCGGCGAGTCCGGTGAACAGCTCCCACAGCTCGTCGCGCAGCACCGGGTCCAGGCCGACGGTGGGCTCGTCCAGGATCAGCAGCTCGGGGCTGCCCAGCAGCGCGACGGCGAGGTTAGCGCGGCTGAGCTGGCCGCCGGAGAGCTGGCCGATGATCGCGTCGGCGTGCGAGGTCAGGTCGACTTCGTTGATCACTCGGGCGACGTCGTCGGCCGGCGCGCGCAGCACGGACGCGAAGTAGGTCAGCGCTTCGGTGACGGTGATGTCGGGGTAGACCGCCGGGTTCTGGGTCGCGTAGCCGATGCGGCTGCGCAGGTCCTTGTGGCCCGCCGGCCTGCCGAGCACGGTGATCTCGCCGCCCTCGACGATCTGCACCCCGACCAGTGAGCGCATCAAGGTGGTCTTGCCGCATCCGCTCGGGCCGAGCAGCCCGGTGACGGTGCCGCGTGGGATCTCGCAGGTGATGCCCTTGAGGACGTCGCGGCCGCCGCGCTTGACGCGGAGATCATTGACCACGACAGCGGAATTAGTCATGCGTTTAATTCTGCGCGTGTTGAATGGCGCTGTCAAGCGGGGGTGCTGTGGTGTGGTGTCGCCGGGACGCTGGTCTGCGACCCGTACCGTGGCTTCGCCAGGCATGTTGTCGCGAGAACAGGACAGACGACGTCGAATCGGGCTCAGATCGCGCAACACCTGCGGGCTGAGCAGGGAGCCCTGCTCAGCCCGCAAAGCATTGGAGTGGGCTATGCCCCGAAGAGCTCCTCGACAGAGTTGACGGAGACGGCGCGGCGAACCCATGTTTCGAGCTGCTCGATGTCGGTGCACGCGGTGATCCGGGCACGTGCATCGTCGGGAACAGCGATACCTCGCGCTTCCAGCACTGCGAATAGCGCGTTGGCTTCGCCCTCGGCGCGGCCCTGGCCATAGTACCGGCGGGCGAAGTCGCTTTGGTACTCGTAGGTCCCGATCGCCATCATGTCCTCCCAACAGGCTTGCGCCGCCGTAGGCAGCGCCGCCATTACCTGATCAGCATACAGCTTGGCAAGGTCGTCATCGACCGTTTGCAAACCCGCGAGCAACGCGGACAGCACTTTCTCGCCGCCCGGGTCGCCGCCGTGCGCCATCGCCGACAATACGGCGAGCTCTGGATTCTGAGACGCTTGCGAGGGATCGTTGACCAGCGGGATCCCGTGCGGTCCGATCACCAGTGGCCGTAGCGCATACCCGGGATGTCCGACCTCGATTGGCGCGCCGCACCATTCGGCGACCCTGTCGCTGGCGCACAGCACCAGCAGCACTGCCGGACACCGCAACCGGGCCCGCAGTGTCGGTAGGTACACCGGCCATGACCAGCGCTTCCCCTGGTCTCGCGAGAGCTGAACCTCCACCACCACTGCCAACGCTGGACCTGCTCGGGCTGACAACAACACCACCGTGTCAGCGCGGTACTCCGTTGGTGCGAGGTCCGTCAGCTCGCATGCCTCCAGTCTCGCTTGATCGAACGGCGGCACGGTCACTCCGTCGGCCGCTGCCAGTAGCTCTGCCGCCAGCTCTGGCCGCCGGTGGAACAGTTCCACGAGCACCTCATGCAGTTGCGAGACCATGCCAGCACGCTAGGCGCAGGCACCGACACTCTCAGCGACCGAAGCCCGCATCAGTCGAAGTAGTGCTGGATGACCGGCGCGACAGTGGCCACCACCTCGTCGTCGCTGGCCGAGGCCAGCGGCTCCACCCGGACTACGTAGCGCAGCATCGCGATCCCGACGAGGTGGGACGACGTGGCAGACATGGCCAGCTCGCTGATGCCCAGCTCTGCCGCGATCGGGCGAATCACCGTGCGGTGCAGGAACTCGCGCATCATGCGGGCGGCGTTCTCGTTCGACGCGATCGAGCGCAGCAGCGCGAGGAACGGCTGCCGGGAGTCTTCGTTGCCCCAGACGCTGAGGAAGAACCGGGTGAGCCGCTCGCCGACCTGCGCGCGGGGCCCCTCGAGCGCCTTGCCGATGACATCCACCGGATTGACCGGCAGCGCCAGCGCCGCGACGAACACCTGGTCCTTGGCGCCGAAGAAGTGGTGGATCAGCGCGGGGTTGACCCCGGCCTCGGCCGCGATGGCGCGGATCGTCGTCGCGTCGAAGCCGTGCTCGGCGAACAGCCCGCGCGCCGCTGCCAGAATCTGCTCGCGGGTCTCGGTCTGGCCGGGTCGCCGTCCCGCCTTCGCCATGCACGCCGCCCTTCAGTGCCAATCGCTGCCAGGTGTGATCAAGCGTATGCCGAGACCCCGCCCGCGCATCCAGGCACGGGTGCGCCAGTAGGCTCAGGGCATGTCCGTCGCGGTAAGGGTGATCCCGTGTCTTGACGTCGACGCGGGCAGGGTCGTCAAGGGCGTCAACTTCGAGAATCTGCGGGACGCGGGTGACCCGGTCGAGCTGGCGCGGCTCTACGACGCCGAGGGCGCGGACGAGCTGACGTTCTTGGACGTCACCGCGTCATCCGGCGATCGCGAGACCACCTACGACGTGGTGCGGCGCACCGCGGAGCAGGTGTTCATCCCACTCACCGTTGGTGGCGGCGTCCGCAGCACCTCCGACGTCGACCGGTTGCTGCGAGCCGGCGCTGACAAGGTCAGCATCAACACCGCCGCGATCGCACGCCCCGAACTGCTGCGTGAGGCATCTCGCCGATTCGGCTCGCAGTGCATCGTGCTCTCGGTCGACGCGCGCCGCGTGCCTGAAGGTGGCGAGCCGACGTCGTCCGGGTTCGAGGTCACGACTCACGGCGGCCGGAAGGGCACCGGTATCGACGCCGTTGAATGGGCCGCGCGTGGCGAGGAGCTTGGCGTCGGCGAGATCCTGCTCAACTCGATGGACGCCGACGGCACCAAGGCGGGGTTCGACGTGGAGCTGATCCGGCTGGTGCGCAACGCGGTTCGGGTGCCGGTGATCGCCAGTGGCGGTGCTGGCGAGCGGGCGCACTTTCCGCCCGCGGTCGATGCGGGTGCGGACGCGGTGCTCGCGGCGAGCGTGTTCCACTTCCGCGAGCTGTCGATTGGCGAGGTCAAGACGACGATGCGTGAGGCGGGAGTGGTCGTCCGGTGAGCTCGGCGAAGGACTCCGGCTTGGACCCCGAGCTGGCGGCGCGGCTCAAGCGCACCGAGGACGGGCTTGTCGCCGCGATCACGGTGGACGACACCAGCAGCGACGTGCTGATGCTGGCCTGGATGGACGACGAGGCGCTGCACCGCACGCTGACCACCCGCCGCGCGACGTACTTCTCCCGCAGCAGGCAACAGCTCTGGGTCAAGGGCGAGACCTCGGGACACACTCAGCACGTGCGCGAAGTGCGCATCGACTGCGACGGCGACGCGGTGCTGCTGCGGGTCGACCAGACCGGTCCCGCCTGCCACACGGGGGCCGCCACCTGCTTCGACACCGACGAGCGGGTGCTGCTGCCCCGGGAGTGAGCCTCAGCTTCGGTCAGTCGTCGGGGGACTCGGCGGTTACCGGACGGAAAAAGAAGCCTCGGCCGGTGCGGTTGGGCCTACCTGGAACGAGGTCTCCGTTTCGTTCGAGGGAACCAAGGAGTTTGCCAGCATAGTTCTGCGCGACATTGGCGAGGTCGGCAACTTCCGTGGTGGAGACTCTGCCGCGAGCATGTGCCCAGTCGAGGATCATCTTTGTGCGTCCAGGGCCAGTGAGAAGTGACATCAACCGAGGTCGAAGTCTGGTGCGGACCGAGTCAGACAGCCGCCACGCGGGTGAGTTGCTGTCAGGAACTCCGGCTATCGGAGCGACGATGGCGTGCCCGCGGTAGCGGGCGTTGGCGAGTCGGTCGATGGCGGCATTCGTTTCCGAGATACCACGCTGAATTACGGGAGCAGCGTGTTCAGCGTCGATCCACCCGCGATGCACAAGCTGGTCCAGCATCAGCAGCATATCGAGGTCTTTGCCGAGGGTTGCGGGCTCGCAGTCCGCGAGGAACTCGGTCCAGTCCTGGTCGGGATCGCCGCCGAGCAGCACCGTACGCACATACGGCCCGGTGAGTTCGGCGATCTCGACGGCACGGTGGCCGAGAGCAAGCATGTCAGCGACCATCCGGTCCACGCCGATCCCTTCGCGCTCCGCGAGTCGCAGTGCGGCAGTGGCTTCGGCGAGGCAACGATAGCGAGGGGCGGATGGATGCGTGATGATATTGGCAGGGGAGATGCCGCCGATGAATCCACCCGGCGATGTGACAGTCAGAGTGTCGCCGACGTGCTCGACCACGGTCGGCGCGGGACTGGCCCAGTCCCGGTGTATGACACCGTTGACGATCGCCTCGCGCACCGCCGACGGCGGGATCGCTCGGACCTGGCCTTGTACTAGTCCTGATGGCACATGCACAGTGCGGTTCGATGCGAGTGCCGCGATCTCGACAGCGGCCAACTGGGTAAGCAGCGGTCCTTCCTCGCGGATCCTGATCGTGCTGCTCGCTCCGGGATAGTCGCGGCGGATGAAGTCGATGGCAGCTGAGGGTGTGGTGACAAACAAGAGCGCGCCGGCATTGGTGAGAACGTCATTACCGTCAACGACGTTGAGTCGCCGCAAAAGGTCGGTGTCCGTGGCGGAGGAGAGTGCTTGAGCGCCAGGGTCGTTGCGGGCTTCCGTGAGGTACCTGCGTGCAGCTTCGATCGCGCTGGGACGAATATCCTGTATCCGGTGCCCGGATGGCTGCGCGGACCAGTCGAACCCACTTCGGTGGAGCCGCCCTGCCATCCAGGTGGCCGCGTCGACCTCGACACAATGGTCATCGACACGCCAATGGATGCGGCCTTTCCACCGAATCGGCTCGATTGCTTCTGGGGCGCGTAGCACTAGAAGTCGTGTGCCGTCCAGGTCGACTTCGTTGATATCTACGGTGAGGCGTTGCGTGCTCAACTGGTAGATGCGGGGGCGCAGCCATTGTGCGTCGAGGTTCGTGCCAATCCGAGTGCCGTCATCGGCGACACCGACGATGAGAGCACCGGCTCCGGGTGTGTTCGCCAGACATGCGAGTTCGCCTGCGAAGTAGCGAGCCGCAGCGTCGTTCTGACGCTCGCCAGGGAGGACACCACCGTGAGAGTCCCGTCTGGCGGGTTCCTCCTTCACGTCGACATTGAGAAGTTCAATGTCTCGGGGCGCGTGGCCTGCCGCAAGTGCACTCAGCACCTCGCGGAGCTGGGTTTCGATGGGATCGGGGCCGAGAAACTGGAACGTCATCGCCTAGCTCCCGCAGGGAGTTATACTTTTCGCGAGAAAGTGTAACAGTTCGCTGGATTTGCACTGTGCTGTTCGAGTTTCTGCGCCCTCAGTCGATCTCGCCGGTCAGGTACCGCTGCAACGTCGGGGCGATGGCGGTCACGACGGTGTCGATGTCCGCCGAGGCCAGCGGATCGAACTGGACGACGTAGCGGACCATGCCGAGCCCGATCATCTGCGACGCCGCCAGCGTGGCGCGGAAAAGCTGCTGGTCGGAGCCGGTTGAGCGCAACACCTCGCTGAAGATGTAGCGGATGAAGAAGTCCCGCAGCAGGTGTATGGCCTGTTCGTGGCTGGTCACGCTGCGCACGATCGCGGCGAACGTGCCGCCGCCCGCTTCGTCCCATGTGGTGACGAACGTGCGGACGATCCGCTCGCCTAGCGTGTCCTGGTCGCCGTTGAGCAGCTGAGCGACCAGGTCTTTCGGACTGAACGGTAGCCGCAGCACTGCTTCCGCGAACAAGCCCTCCTTGCTGCCGAACCAGTGGTTGACCATGGCGGCGTCGACCCCGGCGCGCTGCGCGATACCCCGTACGGTGGCGCCGTCGTAGCCCGATTCGGCGAACACCTCGCGTGCCGCGTCGATCAGCGCGCCCTTGGTGTCGCTGCCACCGGGGCGCCGTCCACGTCGCTTGCTGCCCGTTGCGCTCGCCGTTGTCGACTGTTCGCTCACGGTGTCCATCATCGCGCATCGGGAGTGCGGCGCCTGTCAGCCACCACGCGACGCTGGTATGCCGCCACCCGACACGTTGGCGATTGCCAGTTGACGGCAGAATGACGCTTATGGTCAGTACCGGTCCCGCCCTGGGCGAGGTGAGCCCGAGCAAGGCGGAGTTCGCTTCGCTCGCGCCGTCCCGCAGGGTCATCCCCGTGGTTCGGACCCTGCTCGCCGACGCGGAGACGCCGATCGCGCTGTACCGCACACTCGCACAGGACCGGCCGGGCACATTCCTGTTCGAGTCGGCCGAGAACGGCGAGTCGTGGTCGCGGTGGTCGTTCATCGGCGTGCGCAGCCCTGCCGCACTCACCGTGCGTGATGGCCAGGCGTGTTGGCTGGGCACCCCGCCGGTCGGCCTGCCCACCGAGGGCAACCCGCTTGACGTCCTCCGCGAGTCCCTGGACATCCTCCACACCGAGCCGCTGCCAGGCATGCCGCCGCTGACCGGTGGGCTCGTCGGCTACATCGGCTACGACGCGGTGCGCTGGCTGGAACGGCTGCCGGAGCTGGCCGAGAACGACCTGCGCATCCCCGAGCTGATCATGTTGTTCGCGACCGACCTCGCCGCGTTCGACCACCACGAGGGCACGGTCACGCTCATCGCCAACGCCGTCAACTGGGACGACTCGCCAGAGCGGGTGGACGCTGCCTACGAGGACGCCGTGCGCAGGCTCGACGACATGACCGAGCAGCTGACCACCCAGGCCCCGCCGACCACGGCGATGTTCGAGCGGCCGGTGCCCGAGTTCACCCGCCGCCGCGACAAGCTGGACTATCACAAGGCCGTGCTGGAGGCGGTGGAGGCGATTCACGCGGGTGAGGCGTTCCAGGTGGTGCCCTCGCAGCGGTTCGAGATGACCACCGACGCCGATGCGCTCGACGTCTACCGCGTGCTGCGCAACACCAACCCGAGCCCGTACATGTACCTGCTGCGGCTCGACGGCTTCGATACCGAGGGCACCAAGATCGCGTTCGACATCGTGGGCTCCAGCCCGGAGTCGCTGGTCACGGTGCGCGACGGTCGCGCGACCACCCACCCCATCGCGGGCACCCGGTGGCGCGGACAGGACCCAGACGAGGACGCGCTGCTGGCGAAGGATCTGCTCGCCGACGACAAGGAGCGGGCGGAGCACCTGATGCTGGTCGACCTCGGCCGCAACGACCTCGGCCGGGTCTGCAAGCCGGGCACCGTGCACGTGGTGGACTTCTTCGCCATCGAGCGCTACAGCCACGTGATGCACATCGTCTCCACCGTCACCGGGCAGCTCGCCGACGACAAGTCCGCGTTCGACGCCGTAGCCGCCTGCTTCCCGGCAGGCACACTGACCGGCGCGCCGAAGGTGCGGGCGATGGAGCTGATCGAGGAGCTCGAACCCACTCGGCGCGGCCTGTACGGCGGCGTCGTCGGCTATTTCGACTTCGCCGGTGACGCCGATACCGCCATCGCGATCCGCACCGCGCTGATGCGCGATGGCACCGCCTACGTGCAGGCAGGTGGGGGAGTGGTGGCCGACTCCGACCCGGACTACGAGGACAACGAGTCGCTGAACAAGGCCCGCACGGTGCTCTCGGCCGTCGCCGCCGCCGCGACCATGCGAGATCCCCGTGGCTGACAGCCCTGACAGCCCTGACAGCCGTGGCGGCACCGACGGCTCAGGGGTCGGCAGCACCGGCAGCGCTGACAGCGACGGCTCAGCCGCGACGCGGTCCGCCAAGCGGAGCCTGCTGGTCACCATCGCGGTGCTGCTGCTCGGCGCGCTCGCGCTGTGGGGCTCCTCCCGGCTGACCTGGATCGAGGTGCCCGCTGGACTGACCATCGACGGCCGTCTTGCCGACGACCTCACCGGAGCGGACCTGGTCACCTGGCTGGTGCGGCTCGCGGTGCTCACGCTGGCCGCCGTGGCCGCCGTGCTGGCACTGCCCGGGCAGGTGCGGCGGGTGCTCGGGGTGGTGCTTGGCGCGGCGGGACTGGTGGTGCTGTGGCTCACCCTGAGCGGAGGCGCCTACGACGTCGCGTGGTCGGGACCAGCACCGGGCTATGACGTCACTGGCGAGCCGGAGCGCACGCTCGCCGGTCCGGCCGCTGCGCTCGCGGGGGCGGCGTTGTTGCTCGCGGCGGGAGTGCTGCTGCTGGCGCGCGGGCGCCGGATGCCCCGGCTCGGTGCCAAGTACTCCGCTCCCGGCGGCAAATCCCCAGCCAAGGACTCGGATGACGACCTCTGGCGCGCCCTGTCGGATGGGGAGGATCCCACGTCGGGGTCCTAGTCCGCTCCCGACCCCCGGGCGGGGATCGGCCGAAATGCGCGGGGTAGCATCTTTGCGGCGGGAAGGGAAAGGTTTTGTGATCGAGCTTGCGAGCACTGTGTCCGATCCGGTAATGCGTGAGGGCGCCCGGTGAGCGCACTGGAAGACATCATCGCGGGGGTCAGGGAGGACCTGGCCGAGCGAGAGAAGGCGTTGCCGTTCGACGAGCTCAAGCAGCGGGCCGCGAAGGCCCCCGAGCCTCGGAACGCCATCGCCGCGTTGAAGGAGCCAGGCATCGGCGTCATCGCCGAGGTCAAGCGGCGTAGCCCGTCCAAGGGGCAGCTCGCCGATGTCCCCGACCCCGCGGCTCTGGCCACTGACTATGCCGACGCTGGCGCGCGGGTGATCAGCGTGCTGACCGAGCAACGCCGATTCGGCGGCTCGCTCGCGGATCTCGACGCGGTGCGTGCGGCCGTGGACGTCCCGATCCTGCGCAAGGACTTCATCGTCAGCCCGTACCAGGTGCACGAAGCCCGCATGCACGGCGCCGACGTGGTGTTGCTGATCGTCGCCGCGCTGGAGCAGAACGCCCTCGCGGCGCTGCTGGACCGCGTCGAGTCGCTCGGCATGACGGCGCTGGTCGAGGTGCACAACGCCGAGGAGGCCGACCGGGCGCTGGAAAGCGGCGCTCAGGTCATCGGTGTCAACGCCCGCAACCTGCACAACCTCGAGGTGGACCGCGACGTCTTTAGCCGTCTCGCCCCCGGCCTGCCGCCGGAGGTGCTCAAGATCGCCGAGTCCGGTGTGCGCGGGCCAGGCGACCTGATGACCTACGCGGGCCACGGCGCCGACGCCGTCCTGGTCGGCGAGGGCCTCGTCGCCAGCGAGGACCCGAAGTCGGCGCTGGTGCAGCTGGTGACGGCTGGCTCGCACCCGGCGTGTCCGAGGCCGGCGCGGTGACTGAGCAGCAGCGCAAGCCGCACGACCCGGATGAGCGGGGACACTTCGGCCCGTACGGCGGCCGGTTCATGCCGGAGGCGCTCATCGGCGCGCTGGACGAGTTGGCCGCCGAGTACGACAAGGCGCAGCGGGACTCGGCGTTCGTCGAGGAGTTCACCCGGCTGCTCCGCGACTACGCCAACCGGCCATCTCTGCTGACTGAGGCACCTCGGTTCGCCGAGCACGCGGGCGGCGCGCGCATCTTCCTCAAGCGCGAGGACCTGAACCACACCGGCTCCCACAAGATCAACAACGTGCTGGGCCAGGCGCTGCTCACCAAGCGGATGGGCAAGAAGCGGGTCATCGCCGAGACCGGCGCTGGCCAGCACGGTGTCGCCACGGCGACCGCGTGTGCGCTGATGGGCCTGGAATGCACCGTCTACATGGGCCAGGTCGACACCGAGCGACAGGCGCTCAACGTCGCGCGGATGAACCTGCTCGGCGCGGAGGTCATCCCGGTGACCACCGGCTCGCGCACCCTCAAGGACGCCATCAACGAGGCGCTGCGGGACTGGGTCAGCAACGTCGACACCACCCACTACCTGCTTGGCACCGCGGCGGGGGCGCATCCGTTCCCGGTGATGGTGCGCAACTTCCACAAGATCATCGGCGAGGAGGCCCGCCGCCAGATCCTGGAGCAGGCAGGCAAGCTGCCGGACGCCGTCGCCGCCTGCGTCGGCGGCGGGTCGAACGCCATCGGCATCTTCCACGGCTTCATCGACGACCCGGACGTGCGGCTTGTTGGGTTCGAACCCGGCGGGCACGGCATCGACTCCGGCGAGCACGGCGCGACGCTCTCGCACGGCACACCCGGTGTGCTGCATGGCGCGCGGTCGTATCTGTTGCAGGACGACGACGGCCAGACCATTGAGGCGTACTCGATCTCGGCGGGCCTGGACTACCCAGGCGTCGGGCCAGAGCATGCCTGGCTGAAAGACACCGGCCGCGCCGAGTATCGCTCGGTCACCGACGACGAGGCGATGGACGCCTTCCAGCTGCTGTCCCGCACCGAAGGCATCATCCCCGCGATCGAGTCCGCGCACGCGCTCGCAGGCGCGCTGGTGCTGGGCCGCGAGCTGGGACCGGACGGGCTGATCGTGGTGAACCTGTCCGGCCGTGGCGACAAGGACATGGACACCGCCGCGAAGCACTTCGGCTACGTGGAGGACTCGTGAGCGGGCTCAACACGCTGTTCGAGCAGGTCAAGGCCGAGGACAGGGCGGCGCTGATCGGGTACCTGCCTGCCGGGTACCCCACCGTGGCCGAGTCGAAGGAACTCCTTGCCGCGATGATCGACGGCGGCTGTGACCTGGTCGAGGTCGGTGTGCCGTACTCCGACCCCGTCATGGACGGCCCGACGATCCAGGTCGCCGCCGACACGGCGTTGCGCAACGGCTTCCGGCTGCGCCAGACGTTCGACGTCGTCCAGTCGGTCACCGACCACGGCGGCCACGCGGTCGTCATGACCTACTGGAACCCGGTGCACCACTACGGCGTCGACGCCTTCGCGCGCGACCTCGCGGCGGCGGGTGGCCACGGCCTCATCACCCCAGACTTGGTTCCCGACGAGGCCGAGGACTGGCTCGACGTCTCCGAGCGCCACGAACTCGACCGGATCTTCCTGGTCGCGCCGTCGTCGTCGGAGGAACGTATCGTCCGTACCGTCAAGTCGTCGTCCGGGTTCGTCTACGCCACCGCCGTGATGGGCGTGACCGGCGCGCGGGAGTCGGTCGGCGCGGGCGCTGCCGAGTTGGTGCGGCGCACACGCGCCCACACCGACCTGCCGATCGGCGTCGGCCTCGGGGTGCGCTCCGGTGACCAGGCGGCCGAGGTCGCGAGCTTCGCGGACGCCGTCATCGTCGGCTCGGCGTTCGTCACGGCGGCGCAGGAGGGCACGGGCGCGGTCCGTGCCCTCGCGGAAGAACTCGCCGGGGGCGTCCGGCGCTGACCGGCGCCTACCGCAGCCCCAGCTTCCGCCGGACGGTCAGGAAGTCGTTGCCGGGCACGTAGTTCACGTACGCCCACGGTAGGAAAGCGGGCAGGGTCTGGCTGTCGACCCGCGTGAGGTGCCGCGCCGCGCGGTCGTAGTCACACATCATGTACAGCGCGGCGCCGAACAGATGGTGGACCTCGGGCGTGCGGATGTGCGGTTCCGCCTGCTCGAACCAGGCGTCCGACAGGCCGGTGAGCTGCGCCTGCACGTCGGGGTCCCGGAAGTGGTTCGGGAAGGTGTCCCGATCCATCGCGACTTCGAGGTGCGCCGCGACGGGCAGCGCCGCGATCGGGCTGCCGGGACCGGCGTTCGCGGCAGCCTTCTCGGCGAATTCGAGCACCTCCGTAGTGCTACCTGCCCATTTGCCGCACAGCACTTGGACCCGCGATGCGTGACCGCCGTAGAAGCGCGGACCGCGCTCGGTGAGCTGGCGCCAGACCTCGTCCAGCTCGGGTCGTCCCACCTGGAGTCCGAGTCCGCGCCACTGCAGCTGGTCCCACGGGTTCGGGTCGTTCGGGAGTAGCTCGGCGGCGCACATCAGCGGTGCGTGGGCGCCGCCGAGGAGCAGCCAGAACTGCTCGAACTGCTCCCTGCTGACCTGGGACGCCCTCTTACTGCTGCGCACGTCCCATGCGTGTGCGATTCGCGTGGCACCCAGCCACAGCGCGAGGTCCGCGTCGTCCGGCTGCTGGTCCGCGAGCCGTGCCAGCTCATCGACGTGCTGGACGGCGGCGTCGCGGAGGACGTCGAGCTCGACCGCGCGCCGTTCGTGGTCGGCGCGGGTGGCGGCGAGCTGACGCACGCCCGTGGCCAGATCGCCGGAGCGCACGGCCTGGGCTGCCGCCGCGAGTTCGGGGTCCTTCCTGATGTCGATCGCGGTCCACCTCTCCAGTCGCCACGCGCGGAACAGGCTTCGAAGCAGGGAGAACATGGGACGACGGTCCTTTCGTGGGTGCGGTGGGTGTCGTGTGCGCCGTGGTCAGCGGCGCTTCAGGCGGGCGACGATCCGCTCGACGGCGCTCACCGTGGGGCGCGGAATCTCTTGTGGCTCGCGTGGGGGCAGCGGGATCACCACGTCCGGGTCGACGCCGTTGTCAATGCGCTCGGGAAGGATGCCGCCGCCGCGCCACATGTTCGGTTCGACGTGCAGCACGAGCCCGTCGGTCCCGTACAGCCTGCGTGCGCCGTCCGGCCACGCGAGCATCGCGCCGCAGTCGGCGAACGGGATCGTGGTGAACACCGGGCCTTCGACCTCGCTGATCCCGCGCGGGCCGATGACCAGCCGCAGGTGGCCGTCCTGGTCCGGCCCGATGGTGCGCTGCTCGGACGACGTCGCCGAGCGCCACGACGTCAGGACCGTGCCGTCGACGGTGCCCGGTGAACCCAGCGGTACCGGCGCGTATCTGTCCTCCGGTGGCGCGTGGCCCGGCGGCGTCATCAGCACGGCGGTGTCGTGTGCCTGCCGCGCCGCGGCGTGCACGGCGTCTGGTGTCACCGCCGTCAGTTCCGCCTCGTAGTCGGCGAGGCGCAGCGGTGACATGCCGAGCAGTTCGGACATCGCTGCCGTCACGGTGAACCCGGATGCCGCGCCCGGCTCCCGGATCGCGGCGTTGATCGGCGCGATGGCATCGGCGAGCTCGTCGGTGCTCGGCGGTTCGACGGCGAGTCGGTCCAGGACCCGGGTGAACGCGGGCACCAACTCGTCGTAGGCGGCGGGAAGCGCGTCCGCGAACGCGACGATGTGCGCGTGCTCGGCGTCCCGTGGCGTGTACGCGGCGCTGGGACTGTAGCTCAGGCCGGAGTCGATCCGCAGCTCCCGGTGCAGCCGCCTGCCCAGCAGTTCCGAGTACACCTTGGCGGCGGTGGAGCGTTCCACGACGCCACCCCACCCGACGCCGTTGACCGGCGCGGGGAAGGTGGCGGGCGTCCTCGGCAGGGCATCAGTGGGTGCGGGCGGCGGCATGCGGGGGCCGTCGGGGAGGTCGATCCGCAGCCCGTCCGGGGGCGGTCCGCCGATCAGCCACAGGGCGGCGTTGCCCCGGGTGAACCATCGTCGGGACCAGTCGCGCAGCTCGTCCGCCGAGTGCTGTCCTACACCGAACTCGGGGTAGCCGGGCAGGCCGTAGCTCGCGGCGCCGTAGCGGCAGACGTCGATGGCGGTGCTGACCGAGTCGCCACGCCCGTCCGCCTCGGTGCGCAGGATCTGCACCTCCGCCTCCCGCCGGTCGACGGGGAGGTCGGTGAGGGCGCGGCACACCGTGGCGACGAATTCGCGGACCTCGTCCGGCGAGCCGTGGGTGGCGAACGTCGTCGTGATCGCGTCGACTTCGCCGTTGATGCCGTGGGCTGGCTGGCCGAGTGGATGTAGCGCCAAGTGCTCGATGAGATGGGTGATGCCCCGCTTGGCGAGCGGTTCGTCGACCTGGCCGACACGGAACACCAGACCGGCCCGCAGCTCCCCGTCGTAGTCGCACCAGAACGTCGGAACGCCGTTAATGTCAGTGCGGACCCAGTCCATCCGCCCACCCCCTCGTTGCCTGGATGGCCCCATTCGCGACGGCGGAGTGTAGCGTGCGGCTGGGGTGTCGGAATCCGGGCCCATCGGGACGCGCTACTGTAGCGCCGTGAACATCGCAGCAGGCCCCGTCCTCGCCAGCTTCCCCAGCCCGCCGCAGGGCGTGTGGCAACTCGACCTCGGGTTCATCACGCTGCCGATCCGCGCTTATGCGCTGTGCATCATCGCGGGCATCATCGTCGCGATCTGGTGGGGTGACCGGCGCTGGGTCGCACGCGGCGGCACCAAGGGCACGATCATCGACATCGCGGTCTTCGCCGTCCCGTTCGGCCTGGTCGGTGGCAGGTTGTACCACGTACTGACCGACTACCAGCGCTACTTCGGCGAGGGCGCCAACCCGATCGACGCCGTCAAGATCTGGGATGGCGGCCTCGGCATCTGGGGTGCCATCGCGCTCGGTGCGGTCGGTGCCTGGATCGCATGCCGGACCAGGGGTATCCCGCTGCCCGTTGTCGCCGACGCCGTGGCGCCCGGCATCGTGGTCGCGCAGGCGATCGGCAGGCTCGGCAACTACTTCAACCAGGAGCTTTACGGCCGCGAGACCGACGTGCCGTGGGGCCTGGAGATCTACCAGCGGATCAACCAGGAGACAGGCCAGCTCGATCAACTGCTCGGTGAGTCGACCGGCGAGGTCATCGCCGTCGTCCACCCGACGTTCCTGTACGAGCTGCTGTGGAACCTCGGCGTCGCGGTGCTGCTGGTGTGGGCCGACCGCAGGTTCCGCCTCGGCCACGGCCGGGTGTTCGCGCTCTATGTCGCCGGGTACACCGCGGGCCGGTTCTGGATCGAGATGATGCGCAGCGACCCGGCGACCGAGGTCTTCGGCGTCCGCATCAACGTCTGGGTCTCGGCGCTGGTGTTCCTCGGTGCGGTGGTCTACCTGGTGCTGGCGAAGGGCCGCGGCGGCAGGGAAGCACCGGAGGTCGCCGCCGGTAAGGCAGGGGCGGCGGAATCTCACGCTGATGGTGGCGACGCCGACGACGCGGACGCTGAGGACACCGCAACGAGCACCGATTCTTCCGACGTCGCGACCGGTCGCGAGATCACCGAGTCCGATGCGGAGGGCAGCGAACAGCGCTCCTCTGATAGCTGACGCTGCTCACACCATCCCCGTGCGTCTCTCGTGCCCCGAGCTGAGGCCCCGCTGAGAAATCAGCGGACAATTCGAGACAGAGCACTAGTCTCGGATCGTTCCTGATCTTTCGGCTGGCTTTACCGGGCTGGCTCCGCAGAGGGAGGCGCCATGACAGTGGTGGCCATCGGGTGTGCGCTCGCGTCGGCGGTGTTCGCGGCGCTGGGCGCGTTCCTGCAGCACAGCGGTGTGCGCCAGGTCAGCGTGGACGGATCGCTGCGGCTGCGCACCCTGCCGCTGCTGCTGCGTGAGCGCACCTGGCTGCTGGGCGTACTGGCGCACGTCGGCACCGCCGCCGCGCAGATCACCGCGATCGCGCTCGCGCCGCTGGTTGTGGTGCAACCGATCGTGGTCCTTTCGCTGCCGCTGGTGGCGCTTTTCGGCGCCCGCGCCAGCGGCAGCAGGCTCAGCTCGCTGGCCATCACCGGTATCGCGACGACGGCGGGCGGGCTCGCGGTCTTCGTCGCGCTCAGTGCCCGGACCGCTGTCGCCACACCGGTGAGCGCCGACCAGACATTGCTCGCTGGCGAGATCGTCGCCGCGTTCGCGCTGGTGCTTGTCGGGTTCGGCGCGAGCCGCACCGGTCGCGCCCGGTGTCTCGCGTTCGCGGTGGCGGCGGGCGCGCTCTACGGCCTGGTGTCGGTGCTGATCCGCCGTATCACGCAAGCGGTCATGGTGATGGATCAGCCGGGTTTCCCGTGGCTGTCCGCGCTCGGGCTGGCGGCGGCGTTCCTCGCCGGGTCGTGGCTGATCCAGGTCGCCTATGCCAGCGGCCCGCCGGATCTCGTCGTCGCCTGCGGCACAGCGCTCAACCCGATCACCGCCATCCTGATCGGTGTCAGTGTGCTCGGTGAGACAGCGGGCATCGGCGCTGGCACGACGATGACGCTCACGGTGTGCGGCGGTGTCGCCGTGTTTGGCATCGCCCTGCTCGCGCACTCTCACGCGGCGGCCTTCGCAGCCCCGGCAGGTGAACCAGACGTCTCACCAAATGCTTCTGGGCGGGCCAACAGCGTGCGGGATCGTTAGACTGTGAACGCAGTGACCTCGCGCAGACGCGCACATCGGAGGCCGCATGCTGTTCTCGGCACTCCCACAGCGGCATAACGGCTATGACCCCGCGGCCGAACACGACGGCTGCGGAGTCGCGATGGTTGCCGACATTCAGGGCAGGCGCTCGCACGACATCATCAGCGATGGCCTGACGGCGCTGGACAACCTCGAACACCGCGGCGCGGCGGGTGCGGAGCCCACCAGCGGCGACGGTGCGGGCATCCTGCTGCAACTTCCCGACGAGCTGCTGCGCGCCGACGTCGACTTCGCCCTGCCGGAACCCGACGCGGAGCACGGCAACACCTATGCCGCCGGGATCGCGTTCCTGCCGGACGGCGAGCGCGGGGAGGAAGCCATCGCGCTGGTGGAACGGGTTGCCGCCGAGGAAGCCCTCGACGTCATCGGCTGGCGGGAACTGCCCATCGACCCCGACCGCGCCGAGATCGGACCCACCGCCCGCGAGGTCATGCCGCGCATGGCGGTGCTGTTCGTCGCCGACCCCGGCGGCGCGGCGGGTATCACGCTGGACCGGCAGGTCTATGGCCTGCGCCGGCGCGCCGAGCATGAGAGTGCGGCCGAGGGCTGCGGGATGTACTTCCCGTCGCTGTCCGCCCGCACGATCGTGTACAAGGGCATGCTCACCGCGCCGCAACTACGAGAGTTCTTCCCCGACCTGCGCGACGAACGCTGCACCAGCGCGATCGCGCTGGTGCACAGCCGGTTCTCCACCAACACCTTCCCGTCGTGGCCGCTGGCGCACCCGTACCGGTACGTCGCCCACAACGGTGAGATCAACACCATCCGAGGCAACCGTAACCGGATGCGCGCCCGCGAAGCGCTGCTGGAGTCCGAGCTGATCCCCGGCGACCTGGCGCGGCTGTATCCGATCTGCTCGGCGGAGAACTCCGACTCCGCGTCGTTCGACGAGGTGCTGGAACTGCTGCACCTCGGCGGCAGGAGTCTGCCGCACGCGGTCATGATGATGATCCCGGAGGCGTGGGAGAACCACGCCACCATGGACCCGAAGCGCAGGGACTTCTACCAGTTCCACGCCAGCTTGATTGAGCCGTGGGACGGTCCCGCCAGCGTCACGTTCAGCGACGGTGCCGTCGTTGGCGCGGTGCTCGACCGCAACGGCCTGCGCCCTGCCCGCTGGTGGCGCACGGTTGACGACCGCGTGGTACTGGCCAGTGAGGCTGGCGTGCTCGACCTGCCGCCGGAACGCATTTCCGCCAAGGGCAGGCTGAAGCCGGGCCGGATGTTTCTTGTCGACACCGAGGCTGGGCGGCTTGTCGACGACGACGAGATCAAGGACGACCTCGCCAGCGAACACCCCTATGGCGATTGGGTGCACGCCGGGCTGCTCGCGCTCGCCGACCTGCCCGATCGCGAGCACATCGTGCAGCCCCACGAAGCGGTGCTGCGCCGCCAGCTGACTTTCGGCTACACCGAGGAGGAACTCAAGATCCTGCTCGGCCCGATGGCGACGAGCGGGGCGGAGCCGGTCGGCTCGATGGGTACCGACACCCCGCCCGCCGTCCTCTCGCGCCGCTCCCGGCTGCTCTACGACTACTTCTTCCAGCAGTTCGCGCAGGTCACCAACCCGCCGCTGGACGCGATACGGGAGGAACTGGTCACCTCGATGGCGCGGATCATGGGCCCGGAGCAGAACCTGCTCGCGCCCGGCCCCGCGTCGTGTCGCCACATCCAGTTGCCGCTGCCGGTCATCGACAACGACGAACTGGCCAAGCTGATCCACATCAACGACGACGGCGACCTGCCCGGCTTCGCCTGCCGGGTGCTGAGTGGGCTCTACGACGTCGACGGCGGCGGGCAGGCGCTCGGCGACGCGATCGAGCGGGTGCGCCAGCAAGCGTCGCGAGTGATCGCGGACGGCGCGCGCATCCTGGTGCTCTCCGACAGGGACTCCGACCGCCGCTGGGCGCCGATCCCGTCGTTGCTGCTGGTCTCGGCGGTGCACCACCACCTGGTGCGCACCAAGGAACGACTCCGCGTCGCCCTCGTCGTCGAGACCGGCGACGCCCGCGAGGTGCACCACATCGCGCTGCTGCTCGGGTACGGCGCGGCGGCGGTGAACCCGTACCTGGCATTCGAGTCCATTGAGGACTTGATCGCCGCTGGTGCGATCACCGATGTCGACCCACCGGTCGCGATCCGCAACTACGTCACCGCGCTGGTCAAGGGCACGCTCAAGATCATGTCCAAAATGGGCATCTCCACCGTGGGCGCCTACACGGCGGCGCAGGTGTTCGAGGCGGTCGGGCTCGGCCAGGACATCCTCGACGAGTACTTCACCGGCACCACGTCGGTGCTGGGGGGTGTCGGCCTCGACGTCCTCGCCGAGGAGGTCGCGTATCGGCACCGGCGCGCCTACCCGGAGAACCCCACCGACCGCGCCCACCGGGGCCTCGACTCCGGCGGCGAGTATGCCTACCGGCGCGAGGGCGAGTTGCACCTGTTCACGCCGGAGACGGTGTTCCTGCTGCAGCACGCCAGCACCACCGGCCGCGAGAAGGCGTACCGCGCTTACACCGACGAGGTGCACCGGCTGGAACGCGAGGGGTGCGCGCTGCGCGGTTTGTTCGAGCTGCGTGGCGAGCGGGAACCGATCTCGGTGGACGAGGTGGAGTCCGTCGAGTCGATCTGCCGCCGCTTCAACACCGGCGGGATGTCCTACGGCGCGATCTCCGCCGAGTCACACGAGACGCTCGCCATCGCGATGAACCGCATCGGCGGGCGCTCCAACTGCGGCGAGGGTGGCGAGGACGCCGACCGGCTCTACGACCCGGAGCGGCGCAGCGCGATCAAGCAGGTCGCCTCAGGGCGGTTTGGCGTCACCAGCGAATATCTGGTCCATGGCACCGACATCCAAATCAAGATGGCCCAAGGCGCGAAGCCGGGGGAGGGTGGCCAGCTACCGCCGAACAAGGTGTATCCGTGGATCGCGCGCACCCGGCACTCCACCCCCGGCGTTGGGCTGATCTCGCCACCGCCCCACCACGACATCTACTCCATCGAGGATCTGGCACAGCTCATCCACGACCTCAAGAACGCCAACGACCAGGCGCGCGTGCACGTCAAGCTGGTCAGCGAGTTCGGCGTCGGCACTGTCGCGGCCGGGGTGGCGAAGGCCCACGCCGACGTCGTGCTGATCTCCGGCCACGACGGCGGGACAGGTGCCGCGCCGTTGAACTCGCTCAAGCACGCCGGGACGCCATGGGAGATCGGACTCGCGGAGACGCACAAGACGTTGCTGCTCAACGGCCTGCGCGACCGGATCAGGGTGCAGGTCGACGGCGGCCTCAAGACCGGCCGTGACGTCGTTGTCGCCGCGTTGCTTGGCGCCGAGGAGTACGGCTTCGCCACCGCGCCGCTCGTTGTCGAGGGTTGCATCATGATGCGCGTCTGCCACCTCGACACCTGCCCGGTCGGCGTCGCCACCCAGAGCCCTGAGCTGCGCGAACGTTATACCGGGCAGGCAGACCACGTGGTCAACTTCTTCCGGTTCGTCGCGCGGGAGGTCCGCGAGATCCTCGCCTCGCTGGGCCTGCGCAGCCTCGACGAGGCGGTCGGGCACGCCGAGTTCCTGCGGACCGACGAAGCCATCGAGCACTGGAAGGCAGGCGGGCTCAACCTCGGGCCGGTGTTCGACATGCCGCGCCGCTCGCCGTACGGCGGCGCGCTGCACCAGACCCGCGAGCAGGACCACGGGCTGGATCAGGCGCTGGACCGCACGGTGATCCAGCTGGCCGACGCCGCGCTGGAGGACGCGCTGCCGATGCGGCTGGAACTGCCGGTGCGCAACGTCAACCGCACGGTCGGCACTCTGCTCGGCGCGGAGATCACCCGCCGCTACGGTGGTGAGGGCCTGCCGGACGGCACCATCGAACTGACGCTCACCGGCTCGGCGGGGCAGTCTCTTGGCGCGTTCCTGCCGCCAGGCGTGACGATCGACCTGATCGGCGATGCCAACGACTACGTCGGCAAGGGATTGTCCGGCGGCAGGATCGCGGTGCGGCCGCACCCGGACACCGAGTTCGAGGGGACGGGGCCGGAGGAGCATGTCATCGCGGGCAATGTGATCGCCTATGGCGCCACCGGCGGGGAAATCTACCTGCGGGGCAAGGTGGGGGAGCGCTGCTGTGTGCGCAACTCCGGCGCCACCGTCGTCGCCGAGGGCGTCGGGGACCACGCCTTCGAGTACATGACCGGTGGCACTGCCGTCGTGCTCGGCCCGACCGGACGCAACCTCGCGGCTGGTATGTCCGGCGGCGTCGGCTACGTGCTCGACCTCGACCCGCAGCAGGTCAACCAGGCCATGGTGGACCTGCAGGAACCCACAGCGGACGACCTCGCGACGCTCAAGGACGTCATCGAGGCGCACCACACCCGCACCGGCTCCACGCTGGCCGCCTCGCTGCTCGGCGACTGGACCCGCCGGTCGGCCGGGTTCACCAAGGTGATGCCACGCGATTACCAGCGGGTGATGGAGGCCATCCGGCGCGCTCGTGCGCAGGGCCGTGACGTCGATGAAGCGATCATGGAGGCGGCGCGTGGCTGACCCCACCGGCTTCCTCAAGTACCCGCGACGCGACATGCCGAAGCGGCCCATCGACGAGCGCACCGGCGACTGGGACGAGGTCTACCTCGACAGCCACACCGACCCCGCGGAGCGCAACGCCGACGTGGCCGAGCAGGCCACCAGGTGCATGGACTGCGGCATCCCGTTCTGCCATTCCGGCTCGGCAGGCTGCCCGCTCGGCAACCTGATCCCGGAGTGGAACGACCTGGCGCGCAGGGGCGACTGGGAGGCGGCCGCCGAGCGGTTACACGCCACCAACAACTTCCCGGAGTTCACCGGAATGCTGTGCCCCGCGCCGTGCGAGGCGGGCTGCGTACTCGCGATCAGCCCGGAATCCGGGGGCGCGGTCACCATCAAGCGGGTCGAGCAGGCCATCGCCGACAACGCCTGGGAACGTGGCTATGCGCAGCCCGAGCGCGCCGAGGTGATCACTGGCAAGAGCGTCGCCGTCGTCGGTTCGGGCCCCGGCGGGCTCGCGGCCGCGCAGCAGCTCACCCGCGCCGGGCACGACGTCACCGTGTATGAGCGCGACGACCGGCTCGGCGGCCTGATGCGCTACGGCATCCCCGAGTTCAAGATGGCGAAGCACCGTCTTGAGCAGCGCCTCGCTCAGCTGCGCGCCGAGGGAACCCGGTTCGTCACCAACTGCGAGGTCGGCGTCGACGTCACCGTGCCAAGGCTGCGGGAGTGGTTCGACGCGGTGGTGCTCGCCGTCGGCGCGCTCAACGGCCGCGACGACACGACCACACCCGGGCGTGAGCTGGACGGCATCCACCTCGCGATGAACCACCTGGTGCCCGCCAACAAGGAGTGCGAGGGCGACGGCCCGACCTCGATCTCCGCCGAGGGCAAGCATGTGATCATCGTCGGCGGCGGCGACACCGGCGCGGACTGTTACGGCACCGCGACGCGCCAGGGCGCGCTGTCGGTGACCCAGCTCGACCAGTATCCGCGCCCACCAACCGAGCGCGACGAGGAACGTTCCCCGTGGCCGACCTGGCCGTACATCTTGCGTACCTATCCCGCGCACGAGGAAGGCGGCACCCGAGAGTTCGCCGTCGGCATCGAACGATTCGTGCCGGGCACCGGCGACGACGCCGGACACGTCCGCCATATCGACCTGCGGCCGGTACGGGTGCACAAGGACTCCGTCAGCGGGCGTCGCGAGGTCATCCCTGTCGGTGACGAGGTGCGCCGCATCCCCGCCGACTTGGTGCTGCTGGCGATCGGGTTCACCGGGGTGGAGCCGATGCGGCTGCTGGACGACCTCGGTATCACGCTCACGCCGCGCGGCGCCATCTCGTGCGGACCCGACTGGCAGACGTCCGCCGAGGGCGTGTTCGTGTGCGGCGATGCCCACCGGGGCGCGTCGCTGATCGTGTGGGCGATCGCCGAGGGCCGCTCGGTCGCCCGCGCCGTCGACGCCTACCTCACCGGCGTCTCTGAGCTGCCCGCCCCGGTACACCCCACGGCGTTACCACTCGCGACCATCAGCTGACGCTCGGTAGCGATTTGGTCGAGGGTGCGTCACACCGCGGCGTTGCTCTGTTCAGGTACTAGCGCGGTTAACACGTATTGCTCGGCGCGGGTGGTCGCTTACCGTCGAGCCAGTTGATCCCTGCGATGAGGTCAGTGTCAGCGCTGGCCTCGGCGGCGAGGGCCAGTGATGAGGACGAGGATGAAGCGACTGATCGCACGACTGTCCGCGATGTGTGCCGGGGTCGCGCTGGCCTCGGCGGCGATGGCGCCCCAGGCGGTGGCTGGCGACGCGCTCCCAGCGGTCCCGGCCGCTACTGCCGCCGCGGCCACCACCGCCGACGCAACGGGTACCGCTGCCAGTCACCTGGTCACCGACGCGGTATCGGCGGCCGACGCGACCGGCTATTGGACGCCGGAGCGCATGCGCGAGGCCGTCGAGCTGGACAAGATCGAGCTGTCCCGGCTGCCCGACCTTGGCGATGTCCGGGTCGGTGAGCCGACGTCGGTGGCGCCGAGCCCCGCTGGCGACCTGCTGCGGACGTCGCGCCTGCTGTCCGGTCTGCCCGGCGTCGGCGCTGGGTCCTCGACTGAGGAGACCACCGGCAGCCCGTGGACCGACGGCGGCGAGGTCGTCGCCACGACGGGCAGGGTGTTCTTCACCATCGATGGCAGGGACGCTTCCTGCAGCGGCAACGCCGTCACCAGCGAGAACAACAGCACCGTGATCACCGCGGGCCACTGTGTGAAGTACAAGGGCAGTTGGCACTCCGACTGGATCTTCGTGCCCGCCTACCGCGACGGCGAGGCGCCGTATGGCGAGTGGCCCGCCGCGAGTACGCACACGACGCCGCAATGGAACGCCACCGAGGACATCAACTACGACATCGGTGCCGCCGTGGTTCGATCGGTCGGCGGGCAGCGGCTCACCGATGTCGTCGGCGGCCAGGGCATCGCGTTCAATCAGCCGCGCGGCCAGCGAACGCACGCGTTCGGCTACCCGGCCGCCGACCCGTACGACGGCAGCAGGCTGATCTACTGTGCGGGGACGACGTTCGACGACTTCCTGTTCTCCAACGACCTCGGCCTGAACTGCGACATGACCGGCGGGTCGAGCGGCGGGCCGTGGTTCATCGACTTCAACCCGCTGCGCGGCACCGGCATGCAGAACTCGGTGAACAGCTTTGGCTATGTATTCCTGCCGAACGTGATGTTCGGCCCGTACTTCGGCGACGCGGCTCGGCAGCTCTACCAGGACGTGCAGACCCGCTAGCGCCCACCCGCAGACGCAGCAACGGCGCGGAAGTGCGCCGCCCGTATCATGGGGTTCGTGAATTGGACAGTTGACGTCCCCATGAACACGCTGCCGCCGCTGCCGCCGTTGCCTACTGAGTTGCGTAAGCGGTTGAACGACGCGCTCGCGTTGCCGGCGGCCCAGCAGCCGGAGTGGCCGGACGACGAGAACCTGCTGCATGTGCGCGGTGTGCTGGAGTCGGTTCCGCCGATCACGGTGCCCGCCGAGGTCGATCGGCTCACTCAGCGGCTGGCGAGTGTTGCCAACGGCGAGGCTTTCCTGCTGCAGGGGGGTGACTGCGCGGAGACGTTCGAGTCCAACACCGAGCCGCACATCCGTGCCAACCTGCGCACGCTGTTGCAGATGGCGGTGGTGCTGACGTACGGCGCGAGCCTGCCGGTGATCAAGGTCAGCCGGATCGCGGGCCAGTATGCCAAGCCGCGGTCCAACTCGACGGACGCGCTCGGGCTGCCGGTCTATCGGGGCGACATCGTCAACTCGCTCGCGGCGTCGCCCGAGATGCGGGTGCCTGACCCTGCCCGCATGATCCGTGCCTACGCCAATTCCGGTGCGGCGATGAACCTGGTGCGCGCGCTGACCGCGGCGGGCATGGCCGATCTGGCGCATCTGCACGACTGGAACAAGGACTTCGTGATGAACTCGCCAGCCGGGGAGCGTTATGAGGCCCTTGCCAGCGAGATCGATCGGGGTCTGCGGTTCATGTCGGCCTGCGGTGTCAACGACTCCTCGCTGCACACCACCGAGATCTACGCCAGCCACGAGGCGCTGCTGCTCGACTACGAGCGCGCCATGCTCCGGCTCGACGATCCGGAGTCGAGCGACGCCCAGCTCTACAACCTGTCCTCGCACTTCCTGTGGATCGGTGAGCGCACCCGCCAGCTCGACGGCGCGCACATCGCGTTCGCCGAGATCATGGCCAACCCGATCGGCGTCAAGATCGGCCCGACCACCACGCCGGAGCAGGCGGTGGAATACGTCGAACGGCTCGACCCGCACAACCAGCCGGGCAGGCTCACGCTGATCGCGCGGATGGGCAACGGCAAAGTGCGCGAGGTGCTGCCCGCGATCGTGGAGAAGGTCGAGGCCTCCGGCCACAAGGTCATCTGGCAGTGCGACCCGATGCACGGCAACACACACGAGTCGTCCAATGGTTACAAGACCCGCCACTTCGACCGCGTCGTCGACGAGGTGCAGGGCTTCTTCGAGGTGCACCGCGCACTCGGCAGCTACCCCGGCGGCATCCACGTCGAACTGACCGGCGAGGACGTCACCGAATGCCTCGGTGGCGCGCAGGACATCTCCGACCTGGACCTCTCCGGCCGCTACGAAACCGCCTGCGACCCGAGACTCAACACCCAACAGTCACTCGAGCTAGCATTCCTCGTCGCGGAAATGCTACGCAACTAGCCCGCACCTGTCGGGTTCCGCGCTCGTGACGCCGTGTTCCGCGTTCGCCGCGGGAACACCCGGCGTGCCGGGTTCAGCTGCATAGCTCGTGCAGGATCGCGGTCTCCTTCTCGACCGCCTCGGCCAGCACCCCGATGTCGGGTGCGGCGTCGGCGTTGGCGTTGAATCCGATGTGGACGGCATCGCGATACGGCGTGACCGCGACGCCGATCGCCTGCCCCGGCGCGAGCGGCACCACGGGATAGGCCGCGCTGAGCCGGGCCCCGCCGACCCGCAGCGGGATGCCGGGCAGCGGCACGTTGGTGACCGTGGTGTCGAACAGCGCGTTGCTCGACACGCCGATGAACCCGGTGAGCAGCCGGTGCAGCGGCACGGGGACTTGGTTCGCCAGCAGCGGCAGTGTGCCGGGGCCCGCCTGTGGACCCGCCGACTTGTTGCGGTCCATGCACTCCCTGACCTGGGCGAGCCGGCCCAGCGGGCTGGCGACGCCAATCGGCAGATCGCACAGGTAACCCGACAACCGGTTGCTCGCGCCCGCCATCCGTGACCGCAGGCTGACCGGAATCAGCGCGCGCAGCGTCAGGTCATCGACACGCTCGCCGCGCCAACGCAGCCAGGAGCGCAGTGCCCCGGACAGCACGGCAAGCGCGACATCGTTCGGTGTGCCGCCGTGCCGCTTGCGGATCACCCGCAGGTCGGCGGCGTCGATCCGGACGAAGGCGAGCCGTCGCGCGGCCGAGGGGAACGCCGCGAGCGGTGAGGAGTGCAGTGGCCGGGTGGCACGCACGACGTCCCACCCGTTGCGCGCCCTGCGTACGACGTCATCGACCTGATCACGCCAGGAGCGTCCTGCCGGTTCCTGCGGTGGCGGGACATCGGTCTGCGGTGGCATGCCGTCGAAGAGACCGGACGCGACCCGCACCGCGCCCGCACCGTCGGTCAGCGCGTGATGCAGCTTGAGGAGCAGCGCGAACTGCCCGCCCGGTAGACCGGTCAGCACATCGAGTTGCCATGGTGGCGCGTCCCGAGGCAGTGGTTCGGTGATCCACTCGGAGGCGTAGTTCGATAACAGTGCTGGGTCGTGCGTCGTGGGGGCACGGCGAACGCGGATGTGGCGCTCGACGTCGAGCACTGGATCGCGCTCCCACTGCGCGCTGCCTGGCGGGAGCCAGGTTTCCCGTAGCCGGAGTCGCAGTCGGGGGATCGCCTCCGCGCGTTGTGCGAGCAACCACCAGATCTGCTCGATGTCCGCGTTGTCGGTGGGTTGAAACACTCCCACCGCGCCCATGTGCATCGGGGTGCTTGGCCCGTCAAGGGCGAGAAAGGCCGCGTCGAGTCCAGTGAGCGGTTCGGTGTGTGGCACAGCGTGCTCCACGTCCAGAGAGAGAGAGTGGGTGTGAGTGCGTGGGGTGCTCCGCCGCCACACTTTACGGAGCTGTGTCGGGGCGTGCGCGGTCAAATCGCGTCGAACCCGGCCGCTGACCGGTCCTGCGTGCAAGTTGCCACGAATGGTGCCACTCGCTTAGGGAAAAGCCCACAGTCGCACGGTCGACCCGGCCGCAACGCGCTCGCCCGCGCTGGGTTGCTGCCGGAACACCCGTGACCCGACCGGGCCGCCGCCACCCTGCACGATCTCCGCCGTAAGCCCCGCGTCCGCGAGTATCTGTTGTGCGTCGTCCACCGTCTTGAAGTTGAGGCTCGGCACCTCGACAGCGTTGGAGACATACACGCCGATGCGCAGGTCCTCGCTGTCCGGTGTCGTGCCAGCCTCTGGGTCGGTGCGGACGACATGTCCCGCCGCGACGTCGCGGGAGAACTCCTCGCCCGCCTCGTACGGCTCGAAGCCGGCTTCGCGGAGGATGTTGAACGCGTCGTCGCGGCTCTTGCCCGCGACGTTCGGCACCGGGGTCGGTGGCGGACCTTGGGACAGCGCGTACGTGACCGTCTCGCCGATTTTGAGCGGCGTGCCGGGACTGGGTGCGACCCCGAGGACCGCGCCCTCCGGGATTGAATCGTGGTACTCGTCGATGCTCGGGTCGTGCTTCGCCGTGAGCTGCGCCTTCTCGATCGCGGCGACGGCGTCATCGCGACTGGTGCCCGGCTCGATGTCCGGCACGGTCGGCTTGCCGAGTGACATCACCAGCGTGACATCGCCGCCCGCTGACAGTTCGGTGCCCGCTGCCGGGTGGGTGCCGATCGCGGTGTTCTTGCCGACGGTGTTGTGCCGCTCCTCGACGACGGTCGGGGTGAGCTCGGCCGCGGTCAGCACCTGTTTCGCTCGCTCGAGTGGCATGCCCTCGACGTCAGGCACCGTTACCTTGGAAGCGACGTCGTACACCCACATCCCGCCCGCGACGAGTCCGGCGATCGCGAGCAGTGCGGCGGCGATCAGCGCGAACCTGGGCATCCGTCGCCGCGGCCGTTGCTGGTCGAAGACCTCGTCAGGATCCAGCATCTGTGTGCGGTTGACCGGCTTGGCCCCCGCGCCGTGCGGGGGAGTGCCGTTGTGCGGCATGCCGTTGGCCGGTGCGCTGTTCGGCATCGGCGTGACCGGTGCCATCGCGGGCACGGTGCGGTCCTCGTCGGCCTCGGCGTCCGGCGGCGGCATGGCGGGCACGGGCACCGGCGCGAGGCCGAGCGTGTCCCTGACTCGGCGCAACTCGGCGAGCAGGGCGGTGGCGTCGGCCGGGCGGTCTTGCACCCGCCTGCTGGTCGCCATCCGCACGAGGCCGTCGAGCGCGGCTGGCACCTGCGGGTTGCTCGCGCTCGGCGCCGGGACGTCGGCGTTGACATGCTGATACGCGACCGAGAGCGCGGTGTCCCCTGAGAACGCCGGGGATCCGGTGAGCATCTCGTACAGCAGCAGCCCGACGGAGTAGACGTCGCTGCGGGTGGTGGCCACGCCGGTCTCGACCTGTTCCGGCGACAGGTAGGCGACGGTACCGAGGATCACGCTCGAGCTGGTGGTGCCGGCGCTGGCGAGCGCGCGCACCAGCCCGAAGTCCGCGACCTTGACGATGCCGCCACCCTGCTGGCCCGGGCCGCCCGCGCGCCCGATGAGTACGTTCTCCGGTTTGATGTCGCGATGTACGAGGTCCGCCTGGTGCGCCACGGTGAGGGCGGACAGCACTTGCTCTGTGATGCTGATCGCGAGGGCGGGGTCGAGCTTGCCGCGATGTTCGAGGAGGTCACGCAGCGTGCCGCCGTCGACGAGTTCCATCACGAGGAAGGCGTGCGCGTTGTCGCCCGCGTGGTCGACACCCTGGTCGTGCACCGCGACTACGTTCGGGTGATGCAGTTTGGCGGCAGCCCTGGCCTCCTGCTCGAACCGCTCCGTCCAGGACCGGTCGGCAGCGTACTGCTGGTCCATGACCTTGATCGCCACCGGGCGGTCCAGCCTGGTGTCGATGCCTCGGTAAACGGCCGACATCCCGCCGCGCGCGAGCAGGCTCTGTACCTCGTAGCGGCGATCGAGCAGTGCCCCGACCAAGGTGGCCTCGCGTGCAGTCACGACACGTGATGGTAGCTGGCCGTGGTCACAGTGTGGGCAGCGATGGGCCAATTGTGCGGTCGCATTCGGCTGCGGGTCGCAGGGTGTGGCAAGGTAACAGTCGTGGGTGCGATTCCAGTCGCCGACGACGTCCTGAATGCCGAGATCGCCGTAATCGGGCTCCCCGAAGCGGCGAACCGGATAGGCGTGTCGGTGAGCAAAGTACGTCAGATGCTCAGGGACGGTCATCTCATCGCCGTGCGGCGCGACGGGGAGCTGTGTATCCCCGAGGAGTTCTTCGGTGAGCGAGGTCCGGTGAAGGGACTCGCGGGCACCTTGACGGTGCTCGCCGACTCCGGCTTCGAGCCGACGGAGATGCTGAACTGGCTGTTCACCTCGGACGACAGCCTGCCGGGCGTGACGCCGATCAACGCCCTGCGCACGAATCACGGCACCGAGGTGAAGCGGCGCGCCCAAGCGCTGGCGTTCTAGCGACGACGCATCGCGGGACGGACCGGAAGGCCGTGCCGTTGAGTGACGCCTGCCCGCGTGCGGAATCGACGTCCCGACGTTTCGCGGCGCTTACCCGTTCATCTTGTCGCGCCAGGCGATCCACGAGCGCAGGCGGGACAGGTCGAAGTCCGGGCCGCCTGCGCCCACCGTGAACATCGTGACGCCGAGCTCAAGCATGGTGGGGCCGATGTCCTCAGGGTCACCGCCGACGCCGATCGATCGTTCGATCTCCGCCGGATCGCGGCCGACGTCGGCGCAGTGCTGGTCGAGGATGCGGACCTTGCGCGCCACGACTTCCGGGTCACCAAAGCTGTGCCAGATGTCGGCGTGCTTGGCCACGATGCGCAGCGTCTTCTTCTCGCCGCCACCACCGATCAGCACGGGGATGTCCCGGGTCGGCGGTGGGTTGAGCTTGCTGAGTCGCTGCTCGATGCGCGGCATCGCTTCGGCGAGGTCGTTGAGTCTGCCGCCAGCGGTGCCGAACTCGTAGCCGTACTCGTCGTAGTCCTTCTGGAACCAGCCCGCGCCCATGCCCAGGATCAACCTGCCGCCGCTGATGTGGTCGACGGTGCGAGCCATGTCGGCGACCAGCTCGGGGTTGCGGTAGCTATTGCACGTCACCAACGCGCCGATCTCGACGCGCGACGTGCTCTCCGCCCAGGCGCCGAGCATGGTCCAGCACTCGAAGTGCTTGCCATCCGGCTCACCGGACAGCGGATAGAAGTGGTCCCAGTTGAACACCATGTCGACGCCGAGATCTTCGGCCTCCGACGCCGCTCGTCGGATGGTGTCGTAGTCGGCGTGCTGCGGTTGAAGCTGAAAGCCGATGCGGATAGGTCGATTCGCTGCCGTGGTCATGAGCCCACCGTACCGAGACCGGCTGACTCAGGCGCTTCGTTTCGTCGCCAGGTGCGCCAGCCGCACCAGCTCCTCGCGGGCCTGTTCGGTCAACGGCGTCTCGCGCAGCGTGGTCAGCGCCGCCTCGGTCAACTCCCCGATCCGCTGCTCGACGGCCGCCACCGCGCCCACCGCGTGCAGGGCGTCCCGAGCGGCGTCGAGCTGAGTGTCCGAGAGCAGCACATCACCCACAGCGGTGGTGATCGCCTGTTCCTCCGCGCTCCGTCCTGTTTCCCGCGCCCGCTCCAGCCCAAGCGCGACCAGCAGCGTGCGCTTGCCTTCGCGGAGATCGTCACCAGCGGGCTTGCCAGTCACGTCGGGATCGCCGAACACCCCGAGCAGGTCGTCGCGCAGCTGGAACGCGACACCGATGTCGTGGCCGAACCGTCGCAGCGAAGCCAGCAGTTCCCGGTCCGCGCCAGCCAGTGCGGCACCGAGCTGCAAGGGCCGTACCACCGTGTACGCGGCGGTCTTCAGCTCGTTCACCCGCAACGCGGCTTCCGGCGAGCTGTCGCCGACCGCCTGAGTGTGGACGTCGAGATACTGCCCCGCGAGGACCTCGGTGCGCATGATCTGCCAGATCGGACGCGCGGCCGCGAGGGCGTTGGCAGGCAGGGGAGCGGTGGCGTACATGTCGTCGGCCCAAGCCAGTGCGACATCGCCTATCAGCACGGACGCGGCGAGCCCGAACCGCTCCGGGTCGCCATGCCAGCCGCGTTCCGCGTGCTGCTTGGCGAACGCCACGTGCACGGTGGCCGCGCCGCGCCGGGAGTCGGAAGCGTCCATCAGGTCGTCGTGGATCAACGCGCACGCCTGCAACAGCTCCAGTGCCGACACCGCCTGTAGCGCGCCGGTCGCGTCGTCCCCTGACGCCGCACCGCCCGCGCCACGCCACGCCCACCAGGCGAACGTCGGTCGCAGCCGCTTGCCGCCCTTCAGCACGAACCGGGTGAGCGCGTCCAGCGCCTCGCTGAACGGGCCGACGTCGCGCACCGGCTCGGCGGCGCGGTCAAGGAACGCCGCGAGCTGGCGTTCGACGGCCGTTGCGATGTTCGCGTCGGGATCGGTCACCCCCTCATCGTCCGTCTCACGGTGGTGTGGGAACGCACCGGGGTCGGCTAATCGGTGGCGTGCGCGGGGGCGTGGCGCGGTAGCGTTCCGACATGGCAACTGAGGGCATCCACCAGATCTGCGATCAGTACGTCGACGACTTCGCCGCGGCCCACCCCGTCGTGGCGACCCAGCTCGGCATCGCTGGACATGACGACCGGCTCACCGACTACTCGCCGGAAGGCCACGCCGCCCGTGCCGCGCTCGAGCGCCGCGCGCTGGACGCCGTGGAGCGCACCGAACCCGCAGACGCATCGGAACGCGCGGCCAAGGCCGTGTTCACCGAGCGGGTCGGCGTTGGCCTTGAGCTGCACGAGGCAGGACTCGACCTGGCGAACCTGAACGTGATGGCCAGCCCGGTGCACGAACTGCGCATGGTGTTCGACCTGATGCCGACCGCGTCGGTGAGTGACTGGGAAACGATCTCGACACGACTCGCCGCCATTCCCGAGGCGATGGACGGCGTCCGGGCCTCGCTGCTGGCGTCGGTCGACGCGGGGCACGAGCCCGCGCTGCGGCAGGTCGCCAAGGTCGCCGAGCAGTGCGAAACGTGGGCGGGGCTGCACCGCGACACCGGCTATTTCACGTCGCGCGTGGCCCTCGCCCACGACGTCTCCGGGGTGAGTGACACGCTGCGGCGCGACCTCGAGCACCGTGCCCACCTCGCCGAGGAAGCATTCGCCGAGTTCGCCGGGTTCCTGCGCGCGGAACTCGCCCCAGCGGCGACATCGAAAGACGCCGTCGGTGAAGACGTCTATCGGCTGTGGTCGCGGTATTTCCTCGGCGCCAACGTCGACCTGCGCGAGGCTTACGAATGGGGCTGGGAGGAGTTCACCCGGATCGAGCGTGAGATACGCGCGGTGGCGGACCGGATCGAGCCTGGCGCGACGCTCGCGCGTGCCGCCGAACTGCTCGATGACGACAAGCGCTACCGGATCACCGGCCAGGACGCTTACCGCGAGTGGATGCAGCGGCTTTCCGACGACGCGCTGACCTCGCTGCGCGGCACGCACTTCGAGATCCCCGACGACGTGATGCGGCTGGAATGCTTGATCGCGCCACCCGGCGGTGGGATCGGGGCCTACTACACCGGACCGAGCGAGGACTTCAGTCGCCCCGGCCGGATGTGGTGGTCCGTTCCGTCCGATAAGGACACCTTCTCGACCTGGCGAGAGGTCACCACCGTCTACCATGAGGGCGCACCGGGCCATCACCTGCAGATCGCCACGTCGGTGTACCAGTCGGCGACGCTCAACCGGTTCCAGCGGCTGATGGCGCTGACGTCCGGCCTCGCCGAGGGCTGGGCGCTCTACGCCGAACGGCTGATGGACGACCTCGGCTACCTCGCTGATGACGGCGACCGGTTCGGCATGCTCGACGCGCAGCTGTTCCGCGCGGCGCGAGTCGTCGTCGACATCGGCATGCACCTCGAGTTGCCGATCCCGGCAGGGGCGGGCTTCCACGACGGTGAGACCTGGACGCCGGACCTCGGGCTGGAGTTCATGATGACCCGCACCGTTACCGATCCTGCGCACGTGCGCGACGAGATCGACCGCTACCTCGGCTGGCCAGGCCAGGCGCCGTCGTACAAGCTGGGGGAGCGGCTCTGGCACGCCGCCCGGGATGATGCCCGTGCCAGGCAGGGGTCGGACTTCGACCTGAAGGAGTTCCACACCCAAGCGTTGCGGCTCGGCGGCATGGGGCTCGACACGCTGCGCCAGCAGCTCGCTGAGCTGTCCTGACGAGCCTGGGTAGGCGGCGGCTGGCTGCTTCCCTGGTGGGTTCGCCGATGCGCGTGGCGGCCGGCTCAGCCGTCGCGCGGGACATCGTTCGGGGGATCCAGCGGCAGTCGCCTACCCAGGATGGCGAACGGGCGGGGATCGCCCGCGAAGTTGTAGTCCCGCAGGACATCCTCGAAGCCGAGCCTGCGGTATAGCCGCCACGCCTTGCTCGGGCCTTCCGGGGTGGACAGCAGCACCCTCGGCTGCTCGACCCCGGCGAGCAGATCGCGCAGCAGGCGTTCACCGAGGCCGCCACCCTGGCATTCCGGCCGGACATGCAGCTCGGTGAGCTCGAAGTAGTCGTCGAGCCAGGTGGTGTCCTGCGTGCCGGTGCGGTTGAGGCCCTTGCGCACCTGTTCGTGCCACCACTGGCCGGGCAAGCCCCGGTAGCCGTAGGCGAGCCCGAGCAGCCGGTCGTCGGAATCCAGCGCGACGACGTTGCGCCAGCCGTCGCGCAGCATGTGCGCGAGCCACATCGGCGTGCGCTGCTCCGCGGTGCCTTGCGGGTAGTTCATCGCGTTCATGTAGATCGTCAGCGCCTCGGGGAGATGCGCGCGGAACTCGGCAGGGGACAGCTGGGTGACCCTGGCGCACTTCGACGACATCGCGGTCACGGCTGACCTCCTCGGCGCTGGGCTGCCGCCTGACGCTCACACCTGCACGGCACGCTTCGCAGTCTAAATGCCATCGCGGGGTTGGCGCGCGTGGTTTGGCCGCGCGCCGGGTCTTGCGAACATCCGTTCGACTCGCTACGCTCGACGATAGGTCGAACGTGAGTTCGATCAGCGGTGCGGGGTATGCCCTGCGGCGCGGTGGGGGAAGCGCCGGCGCCGCAGGGCAGCACCGAGCGTGGGAAGGGGACGATCATGAGTTCTGCTGTCGTGGCTCCGTCATCGGTCGCTCCGGTCGCGCCGATGGCGTGGGGCCTGCTCGCGCAGGCCAAACGTGGTCTCGCCGCCGCGGAGTGGGAGGCGGCGTCGGTGGACCGTTTCACCGCGGCGTACTCCTCGGCGCGCCGGGCCGCTGCCGCCGTCGTCGCGGCGGCCGGCCGGCCGCACAGGGGCAGGGCACGGCCGACGAGCGTGTGGCTGCTGTTGCCGACGGTCGCGCCGGAGCTGGCGGAATGGGCCGCGTTCTTCGCGGCGCACTCCACGCGGCACGCCGCGGCGCAGGCGGGGATCGGGGACAAGATCTCGGCAAGGGCCGCCGACGACCTGCTTCGCCAGTCCTGGCAGTTCCTCGACCTGGCCGAGCGTGCCATCAGCGCGCCGCACGCCCGGCGGACGGCCTGATGTCGGAACAGGTGCTCATTGAGCACGGCAGGATGCTCGACGCGCTCCGGATCGAGGTCGATCTGCTCGCTGCGGCCTCGCGGCACGCCCGTGGTGACACCAGGGTGCCCGCGTGTCCCGGACTGACCATCGAGGAGACGCTGCGCCATGTCGGCAGCGTGTACCGGTTGGTGGTCTCCTGGCTGCGGGACGGCAGGCGGCCCGGCGAGTGGCAGCGAGACCCAGGGCCGGGGGAGTCGCTGACCGGGTTTCTACGCGGTGGGTACGACGACCTTGCCGGGGAACTGGCGGCCCGTGATCCGCATACGAAGACGGCGACGTGGTGGCCAGAGGATCAGACTGTCGGATTCTGGCTGCGGCGCATGCTGCACGAGACGACGATCCATCGCACCGACGTGCAGAGCGCGGCCGGGATGGCACTCGCGGACATAACCGCCGATCTCCCCGAGGACATCGCTGTCGATGGCATCGACGAGGCGTTGCTGCTGTGGTTCGACCACCGGCTCGATGTGCTGGGAGTGTCCGGCACCAGGGAGGGCTCGGTCGCCGTCAGCGCGGGCGGCAGGACCTGGTTCGCGCGGGCGGGCCCGTCATACACCGAGGCGTCCCGGGCGGGCACCGCCGTGCTCGACCAGGCCGACGCCGTGGTGCGGGGTGAGCCCGAGCTGGTCTACCTGTGGCTGTGGGGTCGCATCGCGACCAGCATGGTGACCACCGAGCGGGACGACGACGCGGTGGCACAGCTGTGGGCGCTGCTGCGGCTGGCGACACGATGATGGTGCGGCCGGGCCCGTGCCAGTCGTTGGCGTCGCGGGCTCGTCGCGCTTCGGTCCGCTGCCGTCAGCGGCGCCAGAACCACAGCGACTGCCGGGACTGCCGCATCGCGTTCTTCCTGCGATCTGAGGTGAGCCGGGTGAGGTAGAGCATGCCGTTGAGGTGGTCGGTCTCGTGCTGCAGGCACTGGGCGAGCACGCCGGTGCCCGTGACGGTCACCGGTTCGTTGTTGACGTCGACGCCACGCACCACGGCGGAGACCGATCGCTCGACCGGAAACCACAGCTCGGGAACGGACAGGCAGCCCTCGGAGACCTCGCGGGTCTCCTCGGACAGTTCGACCAGCTCGGGGTTCAGCACGTAGCCGAGCTCGCCGTCGACGTGGTAGCTGAACGCCCGCAGGCTCACCCCGATCTGCGGCGCGGCCAGCCCGGCCCGTCCCGGCAGCGCGACTGTGTCGAGCAGGTCGTCGACCAGCGCCTTGGTGCTCGCGTCGAAGGTTGTGACCGGATCGCACACGGTCGTGAGTACCGGATCGCCGAAGTACCGGAGATCGCGGACAGCCATTGCCACACCTCGCTCCCGTGCTCTCTGCCCGTCGCTGTGTTGTGAACATTAGGAGGTATCCCATGAAACACGACGGATGGGGTTCCGGCTCCACTCGCTGCTACCGGGGCTCAGCGCGGCGGCGGTACCGACGAGATTGCAGCGGTACGGTATGAGCATGACCGCGCTGCCGTACGACCCGCACCACTACTACACGGTGGACGAGTTCGCTGCGTTGCCCGAGGACACCAGTGCCCACTACGAGCTGCAGGACGGCGTCGTCATCATGAGTCCGAAGCCCGTGAAGGAGCACATGTTTGTGTCCTTCGAGCTGTACCACCAGATTCGTTCGCAACTGCCACGCGGCCTGTGCGCCCTTGGCGAGATCGACGTGGACCTCCAACTCGCGACGCCTGTGGTGCGAGCGCCGGATCTCCTGATCGCGAAAACCAGCGTATTCGGGCAGCGGGGGCTGGCGACGGCGTCCGACTTGTTGCTCGCGGTCGAGGTGATTTCCCCCGGTTCGGTGCGCACGGATACCGTGACCAAGCCGGTGGACTATGCCGACGCTGGCATTCCACACTATTGGGTCATCGACCCAAACCCTCCGGTGACCGCGACCGTCTACCGCCTCGTGGACGGCGCATACGAGGAGTCCCAGCGGCCCGCGGGACAGTTCACCGTCAACGAGCCGTGCGCACTGACTATCGACCTCGACGCCCTGCTGCCGCCGTCATGAAGACCGGTTTGTTCGCGCGACGGCTGCTTCGACGCACGATCGTCTTCTGCCCCAACGGGGTGCAAGCCAACGTTTCCGCGTGGTGGGCAGCGACCGGTTCGGCTCGACGCTAGTACGCGCGCAGCCGCAGTCCCTGCGGGGTGTGCCGGAATCCGGCCTCGCCCAGCACCTCGGCCAGATCGGACCACAACGCCTGCTCGCCGTCGGCACGGCGCACCAGCAGCGAGTCGATCCGGCCCGCGCTGACCTGCGCCGCGAGCGTGTCGGCTGCCGTGCGGAGCGCGGTGCGGCCGGTGGTGAATGTCAGCAACGATGACCCGCCGCGTTCCAGGTACAGCACCGGGGCACCGTCGACGAGTACCACGACCGCGCCCGCCTTGCGTCCCGGCCGGTGTGCCGTGCCGCCGACCGGGGTGGGCCAGGCGAGTGCGGCGCCATACGGCTGGGCGGGATCGCACGCTGCCAGTGCCACCGCCCCGGCGTGCCGCCCGCCGCCGGTGTCCGACAGCGATCGCAGCCGGTCCACCGCCCCGCGCGCCGCGAACTGTGCCGCTCCCAGGCCATCGACGACATAGCCCCGGATCACCTGTCCCGTATCCGCCATCCCGCGCAGTACCGGGTAGATGCCAGCGAAACCGCCACTGATGCGTTCAGTGTCCAGCGCGCCCCTGGTCAGTACACCGTGACGCTCCAGCAGCGCCTCGGTACGGGCGTGCGCGCGGCGGGTCGGGTCCGGCTCCCGCGCTGGTGTCAGCGCCCACCTGCCTGCCACCGTCGGCGGCCCGGTCTGTGTCGGCATCGTCGGCCGACCCGCACGCATCCGGGCGTACCGGCCGCGCGTACGCCCGCGCGGTGCCTGCCTGCGGGGCCGATGCGTGCCGCCCCCGGCGAGCACGGCACGCAGCCCCGCGAGGCTGTCGCCGGTGACCCAGCCTGCCCACACCAATTCCCACAGCGCCGCCACGACGTCGGTGTCGTTGGGAGCGGGCCGCACCTCGCGGGACACCGCGTCGACCAGCTGACGGAAAAACAACGCGCCACCGTCGAGGACTCGCAGGATCGCGGCGGGCAGCTCGCCGTCCGGCTCCGGCTCGGGATCGGGCAGCAGCAGGTCGGCGACATCGGCGGGAGCGAGCGCGAGCCAGCCGTCCCCGGAGGCCACCGAGCCGCAACCGCACCAGGTCACCTCGCCCGCCGTCGTCAACTCATCCAACAGGGCAGGGGAGTAGCCGGGCAACCGCGCGGGCAGCACCAGCGATTCCAGCGCGCTGGCCGGGATCGGCGCGCCCGCCAACTGCTCGACGCAGGAGTACACGTCGTCCGCCGCACCGTGCGGTTGTCGCCCAGCGTCATCCGATTTCCGTCCCGTCCCGATCTCGTGCCAGGCGGGCAGGAACCGGCCCAGCGCCGCCTGCTCCACCGGCTCGACGTCCTTACGCAGCCGCGCGAGGCAGGCGCGCCGGATGCGGCGCAACACGTCGGCGTCGCAGTAGTCCACGCCGTCGGTCGCGGTCGGGTCCAGTTCGCCGCGCACCAGCGTGCCGCGGGTGACCAGCCGGTCCAGCGCCTCCGTGACGGCGGACGCCGACAGGCCGAACCGGGCAGCCGCCGTGTCGGCGTGGAACGGGCCTCGGCCGCGGGCGTATCGGGTGAGCAGATCGGCGAGCGGATCGGGCACCGGCTCGGTGAAGGCATCCGGGATTCCCGGCGGCAGCTCCACTCCGAGTGCCGCACGAACCCTGCCCGCGTCTTCCACAGCTAGGTAGCGGTCCTCACCCGCGATGCACACGACGATCGCCCTGCCCGCCTCACGCAGCTCAGCCAGCCCCTCGGCCGCCACACCCCGCCGTGCGGCCTCGGCTGCCGACAGATCACCGAGCACCCGGAGCAGATCGGCGGTGTCCTCGACACCGCGCGCATGCCGATCCTCCGGCAGATGTTGCAGCGCGGCCTCGACCTCAGCGATGACGTCGGCGTCGAGCAGTTCTCGCAGCGAGTCGGTTCCGAGCAGCTCGGCGAGCAATTCGGTGTCGATCGACAGCGCGGTGGCCCTGCGTTCCGCGAGCGGCAGGTCGTCGTCGTAGATGTTGAGCCCGACATAGCCGAACAGCAGGTTCCGCGCGAACGGCGACGCCTTCGGCGTCTCGACCTCGACCACACGGACGGTGCGTTGCCGGATCGCGGTGAGCAGCTCACGCAGGCTGTCGACGTCGTAGAGGTCACGCAGGCACTCCCGCATCGCCTCGTGCACCACGGGAAAGCGTTCGTACGACGCGGCCACCGTGAGCAACTGCGATGACCGGTGCCGCTGCTGCCACAGTGGGGTGCGCCTGCGCGGATCGCGCTTCGGCAGCAGCAGTGAGCGGGCCGCGCACTCCCGAAACCGGGCGGCGAACAGCGCGCTCGACCCCAGCTCGGCGGTCAGCAACTCCTCGACCGTGTCCGGGTCGAACAGCAGGTCCGCCGCGCCGGGAATACCGGCCCGATGTGGGGTGCCCTCCCATTCGACCGAGTCGGGCAGCCGCAGCACGATGCCGTCATCGGCGCTGGCGACATGCGTGTCGACGCCGCGACGTTCCCGCAGCTCCGCCCCGATCAGCAACGCCCACGGTGCGTTCACCGCTCCGCCGAACGGCGAATGCACCACGATGCGCCAATCGCCCAGCTCGTCGCGGAACCGCTCGACGACGATGGTGCGGTCGTCCGGCACATGCCCGGTGGTGGTGCGCTGCTCGGCGAGGTAGTCGAGCAGGTTGTCACTGGCCCAGCCGTCGAGGCCGGCATCGCCCAGCCGCTGCCGCGCTGCCGTGTTCTCGGCCGAGGAGATCTCGCGCAGGAACCCGCCAATGGCGCTGCCCAGCTCGAACGGACGCGCGGGGGTGTCGCCCTTCCAGAACGGCATCCGCGCCGCCTCACCCGGCGCGGGCGCGACGACCACCCGATCGTGGGTGATCTCGGTGATCCGCCAGGACGACGTGCCGAGCAGGATGGTGTCGCCCACCCGCGACTCGTGCACCATCTCCTCGTCCAGCTCGCCCACCCGCGAGGCTCGGGAGCCGGTCGCGTTGCCGGACGCCGTCATCACCGGGTACAGCCCCCGGTCGGGGATGGTGCCGCCCGAGGTCACCGCGAGCCGCTGTGCACCCGGCCGCGCGGTGACCGTGCCCGCGGCCCTGTCCCACACGACGCGGGGCCGTAGCTCGGCGAAGTCCGTGCTGGGGTAGCGCCCGGCGAGCATGTCCAGGACCGCGTCGAACGACTCGTCACCGAGCTGGGCGAACGGCGCGGCTCGGCGCACCAGCGCGGCGAGATCGGCCACGGCGTAGTCGTCCATCGCGACCATCGCCACGATCTGCTGCGCCAGCACGTCCAGTGGGTTGCGCGGGTAGTGCAGCGCCTCGATCGCGCCGCCCGCCATCCGCTCGGCCACCACGGCGCTCGCCGCCAGCTCACCGCGCAGCTTCGGGAACAGCACCCCGGTTGAGGTCGCGTCGATGGTGTGGCTGGCCCTGCCGACCCGCTGCATCCCGGCCGCGACGCTCGGCGGCGGTTCGATCTGCACGACGAGGTCGACCGCGCCCATGTCGATGCCGAGTTCGAGGGACGACGTCGCCACCACGCATGGCAGCGTGCCCGCCTTCAGCTCCGCCTCCGCGACGCCGCGCTGCTCCCGCGCCATCGACCCGTGGTGCGCCTTGGCGATCACCGTGGGCGGGACACCCGTCGTGATGCCCGACTGCCCCACCGCCTGCGCCGGGTGACGTCGTAGCGGTCGCTGTTCCTCGGCGTGCAGTTCGTTGAGCCGCGCGGTGATCCGTTCCGCCAGCCGCCGCGAGTTGGTGAACACGATCGTCGAGCGGTGTGCGGTGATCAGTTCGTAGACCCTGCGTTCCACCGACGGCCAGATGGACGGCTGCCGCGGTTCGGCGTCGGGGCCTGCCGGGTTCGGTGTGGCTGGTGGGGCGGTCATGTCGGCCACCGGCACTTCGACGGTGACCGCGATCGTCTTGTGCGTCTCCGGCCGCACCACTCGCACCGGATGTCCGCCAGTCAGGAACGTGGCGATCTCGTCGGCCGGGCGCACCGTCGCCGACAGTCCGATGCGTTGTGCGGGCGCGTCCAGCAGGGCGTCGAGGCGTTCCAGTGACAGCGCGAGGTGCGCGCCGCGCTTGGTGCCCGCGACCGCGTGCACCTCGTCGACGATCACGGTGTCGACGCCGCGCAGCGCCTCTCTCGCGTGTGACGTCAGCAGTAGGTACAGCGATTCCGGCGTGGTTACCAGAATGTCCGGCGGCGTGCGCGCCAGCGTGCGGCGTTCGCTGGCGGAGGTGTCGCCGGTGCGCATGCCGATCGTGATGTCCGGTGGCGCGAGCCCGGCGTGGCCGGCCGCGTCGGCGATCCCCGCCAACGGCGCGCGCAGGTTGCGCTGGACGTCGACGGCGAGGGCCTTCAACGGCGAGACGTACAGCACCCGGCAGCGCCGCAGCGGGTCGGCGGGCACGGGGGTGGTGGCGAGCCGGTCGATGGCGTGCAGGAACGCGGCCAGCGTCTTGCCCGACCCGGTTGGCGAGACGACAAGGGCATGCTCACCGGAGTGTGCCGCCCGCCACGTACCGTCCTGCACCGGAGTCGGCGCGGCGAAGGCCAGGGTGAACCACTCCCGCGTCGGCGCGGAGAACAACCGCAGCACGTCGGCTGGCCCCGTGCTGGACGGGGTCTCGGATGCGGGCTCGTCACCAGCCATGACGCCATCATCGCGTATGGCACCGACATCCTGGTGCGCTGCGGTGGGGCCGCGTCGGCGTGTGACCACGGCATGGCAGCATCGGCGGGAGTGCCGTGCGCACATGGGCGAGGGGAGAGTCTGTGCGGGTTTTGTCGGTTGATCTCGGCACGTCGAACACCGTGGCGGTGCTCGCTGACGGGGCCACGCCGCCGCGCGTCGTCGACGTGGACGGGGCGGCGACCATGCCATCCGCGGTGTTCGCCGAGGACAACGGCACGATCCTGGTCGGAAGGGACGCGGAACGCAAGGCCCGGCTCGACCCCACCCGGTTCGAACCGAACCCCAAGCGGCGCATCGACGAGCAGCGACTGGCGCTCGGCGACGACGTCATCGCGGTCAGCGAGGCGCTGGCCGCCGTGCTGCGGCGAGTGCTCGAGGAGGCCTCCCGGCAGCTCGGTGGCGGTCAGCCCGACGAGGTGAGGCTGACTCATCCCGCGCAGTGGGGCGAGGATCGTTGCGCCGTACTGCGCGCGGCCGCACGGCAGGCCGGGGTCGTCGGCTCGGTCACCCTGGTGCCGGAACCGGTCGCCGCTGCCGCCCATTTCGCCTCGCTACCCGGCAGAGCGCTCGCGCCAGGTCAGGCGCTCGCCGTGTACGACGTCGGCGCGGGCACCGTCGACGTCGCGATCGTCGCGGCGGCGCCAGACGGCGGGTTCACCGTGCTCGCTGAGGACGGCCTCGCCGACCTGGGCGGCATCGACGTCGACGAGACACTGCTCATCCACATCGGACGCGAGGTCTCGCACACCGATCCGCGGCGCTGGCAGGGACTACTGCGTCCGGCGTCGACGGCAGAGCGCAGGACACGGCGCATGCTGCAGGACGACGTCAAGGCGGCCAAGGAAGCGTTGTCGCGGCACAAGCAAACCCAGGTGCTGCTGCCGGAACCGTTCGCGGACGTCCAGCTCACGCGTGCCGAACTCGAGGCGCTGGTGCGCCCGGCCATGCTGCGCGGCGTCGAACTGATGGCGCGGACACTGACGAGGGCGAGCCTGGCCCCGCGGAGCCTCGCGGGAATCGCCCTGGTCGGCGGGTCGAGCAGGCTACCGCTGATCGGCAGCATGGTCGCGGAGAAGCTGGGCGTCGTGCCGGTAAGCATGGACCAGCCGGAGGCGGCCGTCGCGTTCGGCGCGTTGCACGTCAGCGCCAATCGCCGGAGTGCGTCACACCCGCGTCCGGGTGATCCGGCGACCAGCGGTCCGCACACCGTTCCCGCCACGAGCGGCTCTGCCGCGACGAGCATGCCGTACCCGCACGCGCAGGGCGGGTACCCGCCCGCGATGCCGCCAGGCCCCTCGGGTCCACCACCCCCGCGGCGACCGATGGCGCCCGGACATCCCGGTCCGCCAGGGTCGCGCCCGCCGGGCCGATTCCCGGCGCCCCGGCAACCGCCCACGCGTTCCGGTGCCGGGAGACGCCTGCTGCTGCTCGGTGGCCTCGTGGTCGCACTGGTCGTCGCGCTGATCGTGGTCGGCGTGCTGCTGGGCGGATCCGGCACGAGCGCAGGCACCGGCCCCGGCGCGGACGGCGATCTCAGGCAGGCCACCGCGCTGGCCGACTACGTCCAGGTCAGGGTGCAGCCCGGCGAGTGACGCCTCAGCGGTCGTCGCGGTTTCGACGCCAGGCGATGATCAGGGTGACGAGCGCGGTGCCGGCCACGACGACGGCGGCCAGCCGTATGGCGATGTCCGCCCATTCGGGCGCGTTGAGCTGAGCGATAAGCACGGCCGCAACGGTACCCGTGGCCGCGAGTGGCCGAGTTCGCTGCCGGTACCGTGAGGCTCGTCCGAGGGAAGGAGGACAGTGCGGATCACGGTGTTTCGCAGGCTGATGGCCGAGGAGTTCGGCGGCATCAGGGCGGCGACGCTGCTGAGTGACCATGTCATCGGCTCGCTCGGCGGAAGGACCCCCGAGCAGGCGCTGGCGGCGGGGGTCCCGGCGAAGGACATCTGGCGCGCGGTCTGCGAGGAGTTCGATATTCCCCGGGAACGCCGCTGACTCGCGCCTGGCAGCCGCTGAGTGGGCAGCTGAGCGGGCACCGGTCAGATTTTCGCGCTACCTTTCGGCGTGTCGCACCGGCATCGAACGTCTGTTCGTCTATCATGGGCGCGCGGTGAGTGGCCCGGACGCATCCGCCACGCACCACGATTGTCGGTCCCCGGCCGTACTGTCGGCCCCGACGCACAACACAGGCTTCTAACAGCGAGGTGGAATCCCATGGCAGCACCGGATCGGGACAAGGCGCTCGAACTCGCCCTTGCGCAGATCGACAAGCAGTACGGCAAGGGGTCGGTGATGCGACTCGGCGATGAGGAGCGCGCGCCCATTCAGGCGATCCCCTCTGGCGCCATCGCGCTCGATGTCGCGCTCGGCATCGGGGGGCTGCCACGCGGCAGGGTCGTCGAGGTTTACGGCCCGGAGAGCAGCGGTAAGACCACCGTCGCGTTGCACGCGGTCGCCAACGCGCAAACGGCGGGCGGCATCGCGGCTTTCATCGACGCCGAGCACGCGCTGGATCCGGAGTACGCCAAGAAGCTCGGCGTCGACACCGACTCGCTGCTCGTCTCACAGCCGGACACCGGGGAGCAGGCGCTGGAGATCGCCGACATGCTGATCCGCTCCGGTGCGCTGGACATCGTGGTCATCGACTCGGTCGCCGCGCTGGTGCCGCGCGCCGAGATCGAGGGTGAGATGGGCGACTCGCACGTTGGGTTGCAGGCGCGGCTGATGAGTCAGGCGCTGCGGAAGCTGACCTCGGCGTTGCACACGTCCAACACCACCGCGATCTTCATCAACCAGCTGCGGGAGAAGGTCGGCATCATGTTCGGCTCACCGGAGACCACCACCGGTGGCAAGGCGCTGAAGTTCTACGCCTCGGTGCGGCTGGACGTGCGCCGGATCGAGACGCTCAAGGACGGCGGCGAGCCGGTCGGCAACCGGACCAGGGTCAAGGTCGTCAAGAACAAGGTCGCTCCGCCGTTCAAGCAGGCCGAGTTCGACATCCTCTACGGGGTCGGTATCTCGCGCGAGGGATCACTGATCGATATGGGCGTCGACCAGGGCATCCTGCGCAAGTCCGGTGCCTGGTACACCTACGAGGGCGATCAACTCGGCCAGGGCAAGGAGAACGCGCGGCGCTTCCTGCGGGACAACCCGGACATCGCCAACGAGGTCGAGAAGCGGATCAAGGAGAAGCTCGGCATCGGCCCGACGCTGGACACCGAGGACGCCGCGCCCGCCCCGGTTGAGTTCTAGGTCCATGGCACGGCAGGCCAACCGCGGCAGCCAGACGGCTGACGAGGCCAGCGAGACCGAACAGGCCGGTCCCGACGAGCGGTTCCGGGAGGCCAAGTCCGTCTGTCTCCGGCTGCTCGCGGTGCGTCCCCGCACCAGGTCTGGGCTCGCCACGGCCCTCGCGCGCAAGGGATTCGACGACGAGACCTCCGGTGAGGTGCTGGACCGGCTCGAACGGGCCAAGCTGATCGACGACGCCGAGTACGCCGAGATGATGGTGCGGTCCAAACACACCCACCAGGGGCTCGGCAGAAAAGGTGTGAAGTCGCAGCTGATCCGGCAGGGCATCGACGCCGACACCGCCGAGCACGCGGTGAGTGCGATCGACCCTGCCGAGGAAGAGCACCGGGCGCGCGAACTGGTCCGCAAGCGGATGCGGGGCATGGCGCGGCTCGATGACCGGGCCGTCATCCGGCGGCTGGTCGCCGCCCTCGCTCGCAAGGGCTATCCGGAGGGGCTGGCCTACCGGGTGGTGCGCGAGGAGCTTGCCTCGGCGGGGCGTGACACCGACCCGCTGGAGGGAACCGCCGAGGAATCGTGACCGCGCCGCGCTCAGCGGCTCCATGATCGGGATCGTGACTCAGGTCCGCGATGGCGACCACGATGCGGTGTCACGGCCGGTCGGGGCCCCGAGTGCGGCTGCGCTGTGACGCCGACTACAGTGCGGTGCCAAGGATCGGCGTGTGGTACTTGTCACTAGATCTCGATCAAGGCAGAGTCAATCATGCGACGCCACGGCTCAGCAGGGCTGCGGCATGATCATTGACTGGCATGGAGGTGCCGACGTGGCGACCAGCGAGATGGCGGAACTTCGACGGGGAATCGGCCAGCTACGCCAATGCCTAGGCGCGTTACGCAGCCGATACGGCGACGCGCCTGTCGTGCGGCGGCTTGCCAACGATCTCGACCGCCTCGACATCGATGCCGACGAGTTCGAGGTCTCGCACCCTGTGCCGGTGCAGCAGCGTTCCCAGGATCGGTCCGAGGTCATCGTCGTGCCCGACACGCCCTACGACGAGTCGCTCTGGGCAGGTGCGGATGACGAAGGTGTCGGCGGCTACCACGGCGAGCGCTCGTGACGGCGGCTCGGCTCGACCACGCGAGGGCAGGCCGTAGCTCCGCCCTCGCGGCCGACTACGCACGGTTCCTGATCAACGGGACGTTGGTGCGCCGAGACGTCCGGCACTGGAGGTACACACTGTGACGTCGACCGAGACCGGGGTATACGCGCCGCCACGCGCCCGCCTGCCCGTCCCCTCGTTGCGGACCGACCGCTGGTGGGTGCCGCCACTGCTCACCGTCGTCGGCCTGTCGATCTTCGTGATCTACGCGACGTTCCGGGCATTCCAGCAGAATTACTACTGGGTCGGCGACTACCACTACCTGACGCCGTTCTACTCGCCATGCATGTCGAACGGCTGCCTCGAGGGTGCGGCCCACTTCGGCCGGTTCCTGCCGGATCACCCGCTGGTCCCGTACGCCGCGTTGAGCCTGCCATTGCTGCTGTTGTTCCGGCTGACCTGCTACTACTACCGCAAGGCGTACTACAGGTCGTTCTGGCTCTCGCCACCGGCGTGCGCGGTGCCCGAGCCGCACAGCCGCTACACCGGCGAGACCCGGCTGCCGCTGATCCTGCAGAACGTGCACCGCTACTTCTTCTACGCAGCGGTGATCATCTCGGTGATCAACACCTATGACGCCATCCTCGCCTTCCATTCCCCGGATGGCGGGTTCGGTCTCGGGCTCGGCAACTTCATCCTGGTCGGCAACGTGGTGCTGCTGTGGTGCTACACGCTGTCGTGTCACTCGTGCCGGCACGTGACCGGCGGCCGGTTGAAGCATTTCTCGAAACACCCAGTCCGCTACTGGTTGTGGACCAAGGTGTCGTTGTTGAACACCCGGCACATGGAGTTCGCCTGGATCACGATCGGCACGCTGATCCTGACCGACCTCTATGTGTTCCTGGTGGCCAGCGGTGCGATCACCGACCTGCGCATCATCGGCTGAGGCCGGTTCGTCCCCACAGTGCTGAGGTGAATGAGTGACCGAGGTAGAACGCCACAACTATGACGTTGTCGTGATCGGCGCCGGTGGCGCCGGGCTGCGTGCGGCGATCGAGGCGAGACAGCGCGGGCTGACCACGGCGGTGATCTGCAAGTCGTTGTTCGGCAAGGCCCACACCGTGATGGCCGAGGGCGGCTGCGCCGCCTCGATGGGCAACGTCAACTCGAACGACTCCTGGCAGGTCCACTTCCGCGACACCATGCGGGGCGGCAAGTTCCTCAACAATTGGCGGATGGCCGAGCTGCACGCCAAGGAAGCGCCGGACCGGGTGTGGGAGCTGGAAACCTACGGCGCCCTGTTCGACCGCACCGAGGACGGCCGCATCAGCCAGCGCAACTTCGGCGGCCACACGTACCCGAGGCTGGCGCACGTCGGTGACCGCACCGGCCTTGAGCTGATCCGCACCATGCAGCAGAAAATCGTGTCGCTGCAGCAGGAAGACAAGGCCGAGTTCGGCGACTACGAGGCCAAGCTCAAGGTCTTCCAGGAATGCACCATCACCGAGCTGCTCAAGGACGACTCCGGGGCGATCTCCGGCGCGTTCGGCTACTGGCGCGAGTCGGGCCGGTTCGTGCTGTTCGAGACCGGCGCCGTGATCATGGCTACCGGCGGCATCGGCAAATCGTTCCAGGTCACCTCGAACTCATGGGAGTACACCGGCGACGGGCACGCGCTGGCCGCGCGGACTGGCGCGAGCTTGATCAACATGGAGTTCGTGCAGTTCCACCCGACAGGCATGGTCTGGCCGCCGAGTGTGAAGGGCATCTTGGTCACCGAGGGCGTGCGCGGTGACGGCGGAGTCTTGAAGAACTCCGAAGGCAAGCGGTTCATGTTCGACTACGTCCCCGACGTCTTCAAGGGGCAGTACGCCGAGACCGAGGAAGAAGCCGACCGCTGGTACACCGACCCGGACAACAACCGCCGCACGCCGGACCTGTTGCCACGGGACGAGGTCGCCCGCGCGATCAATACCGAGGTCAAGGAAGGCCGCGGTTCCCCGCACGGCGGCGTCTACCTCGACATCGCCAGCCGGATGCCCGACGAGGAGATCAAGCGCAGGCTGCCGTCGATGTATCACCAGTTCAAGGAACTGGCCGATGTGGACATCACGGCCGAGCCGATGGAGGTCGGCCCCACCTGCCACTACGTGATGGGCGGCATCGAGGTCGACCCCGACACCGGTGAGTCGACCGTGCCGGGGCTGTTCGCCGCTGGCGAGTGTTCCGGCGGGATGCACGGCTCGAACCGGCTCGGTGGCAACTCGCTGTCCGACCTTCTGGTGTTCGGCAGGCGGGCCGGGCTCGGTGCCGCGAACTACGTCGAGTCGCTCGAGCGCAAACCGGTCGTGCTGCAGTCCGACATCGACGCGGCCGCGCGGTCGGCGGTGTCGCCATTCGAACCCGCCGAGGGCGAGGGTGCGCGGGAGAACCCATACACCCTGCAGCACGAACTCCAGCAGACGATGAACGACCTCGTCGGGATCATCCGTACTGCCGATGAGATCGAGCGGGCGCTCGGCAGGCTCGCCGAGATCCGCTCGCGGGTGCGCAACGTCGTTGTCGAGGGTCACCGGCAGTTCAACCCCGGCTGGCACCTGGCGATCGACCTCCGCAACATGATGGTTGTCAGCGAGGCGGTAGCCAAGGCAGCGTTGCTGCGCACCGAAAGCAGGGGCGGTCACACCAGGGATGACTTCCCAATGCTCGACTCGGACTGGCGGAACCGGCTGTTGTCCTGCCGGGTGTCCGGCGAAGACCAGGTGGTTCCCGATGTCGTGGTCGAGCCGAAGGAGCAGGTGCCAATGCGCCAAGACCTGCTCGAACTGTTCGAACTGTCCGAACTGGAGAAGTACTACACCGAGGCGGAGCTGACCACGCATCCCGCTGCCCAGGGAGACACCGCATGAGCTACAAGGGCCAATTCCGAGTATGGCGCGGCGATTCGGACGGCGGCTCGCTGGAGGACTTCGAGGTCGAGGTCAACGAAGGCGAGGTCGTGCTCGACATCATCCACCGGCTGCAGGCCACCCAAGCACCGGATCTGGCGGTGCGATGGAACTGCAAGGCGGGCAAGTGCGGCTCGTGCTCGGCGGAGGTCAACGGCAGGCCACAGTTGCTGTGCATGACGCGGATGTCGCTGTTTGACAAGGACGAGGTCATCACCGTCACCCCGATGCGGGCGTTCTCGGTTGTGCGCGACCTGGTCACCGACGTGTCCTACAACTACGAGAAAGCCCGCGAGGTGCAGGCGTTCACTCCGCCAGAGAAGCTGCAGCCGGGGGAGTACCGGATGCAGCAGGAGGACGTCCAGCGCTCGCAGGAGTTCCGCAAGTGCATCGAATGCTTCCTGTGTCAGGACACCTGTCACGTGGTGCGTGACCACGAGGAGAACAAGCTCGAGTTCTCCGGGCCGAGATTCCTGATGCGGATCGCGGAACTGGAGATGCACCCGCTGGACGCCGCCGACCGGCGCGACACCGCGCAGGACGACCACGGCCTCGGCTACTGCAACATCACCAAGTGCTGTACCGAGGTGTGCCCGGAAAACATCAAGATCACCGACAACGCGCTGATCCCGATGAAGGAGCGCGTCGCGGGTCGCCGTTACGACCCGGTGGTGTGGCTGGGCAACAAGCTGTTCAAGCGCGGTAAGTAGCGCTCGCAGAAGGCAAACGATCTGACGACCGAGGTCCGCCCCCATGCCGTTGAGTTGACGGTGTGGGGGCGGACCTCAGTCGTGTCACCCCTTGTTCGTGGCGCGATATTCGCCGCCACCGGAGCGTCACGCCTGCGGCTGAGGTGGTGGAGCGATTGTGTATGTGCTGATCAGAGCGTGCGTGACCGTCGCTACTCCACACCCTCATCGACGTGCACGACGGTCGTGCCTTGGCGCCGGAGTCGTGATTCGAGATGGACTGCCAGCCTCGACAGCGAGTAGTTGATCACGATGAACACTGCGGCGAGAACGATCCCGACAGCGATGGGGTTGTTGTACTGGATCGACGTGAAGATCAAGTCGCCTTCGTGCACGAAGCCGGAGTAGCCGATGATGAAGCCAAGTGCGGTGTCCTTGAGAGCGACAACGCATTGGCTGATGATCGCTGGGAGCATCGTACGGATCGCCTGCGGTGCCAGGACGAGCAGCATGACCTGGTATTTGCGCATGCCAATGGAGTACGCGGCCTCGCGCTGCCCCCGTGGCACCGCGAGCAGACCTGCTCGGAAGATCTCGGCAAGCACGGCCCCGTTGTAGAGCGTCAGAGCGATTACCAATGACCCGAACGGGCCGAGGGCCCAGCCGTAAGCGATGAACAAGAACAGGATCAGCAGCAGCAGCGGAACGGCACGGAAGAACTCCACCACGACTAGGCAGGGCCAGCGCACCAGTGCGTGGTCGGAGAGCCTGCCGAAGGCGAAGACCGCGCCGAACACCACGGCCATGCCGATGGCGGTGGCCGCGGCCGCCAGGGTGAACAACAATGCCTCGGCCAAGCCGAGCACGATTCCCGGAACCGTCAGGAACGACCACTGGTCTGGGGTGATCGCCTCTTCGACCCAGAGTTTCCAGCCGAGTAGGCCAAGGAAGGCGACGATGGCCGCACCACCGACGATGGTGCCGATGCGGTGCCTGGCACGCGCTCGTGGGCCTGGGACGTCGAACAGCACCGAGTTCATCGAACCACCGCCAGACGCCGTTCGATCATTCCCGCGATACCCGAGATCACGAGCACAATGATGACGTAGCCGGCCGCGATGCCGAAGAAGGAGAACCAGAGGAAGCTGGCGAAGTCCCGGATGAGATTGCTCAGCTGACCGGTCGCCTCCACGACTCCAAAGGCCGCGGCGACCGCGGTGTTCTTCGCGAGCGCGATGTAGACACTGGCCAACGGTGGTATGACCGCGCGGATGGCCTGCGGAAGCACGATGATGCCCAAGGATTGGCCAAACGTCATGCCGATCGAGCGGGATGCCTCAGCCTGTCCCACATCGACGGTGTTGATACCCGAACGGATGGCTTCACAGACGAACGAGGCGGTGTAGGTCGCCAGCGTGATGATGGCGAACCATTCGAAGGAGATCCTGACGCCGACCGTCGGCAAACCCTCGACGGCGAGAAGGAACAGCACCACGAGCGGGGTGTTGCGAAAAATGTTGACGTATGACGTGCCGAAAGCGCGTAGCGGCGGAACCGGTGACACGCGCATCGCCGCGAGAATCGTTCCGACGATCCCAGCGATCAGGGCGGACCAGCCCAGCATTCTCAGCGTAACCGCGAAACCGTCAGCCAAGCGCGCTAACAGTTCGGGCAGGTACTCATCCACGAACGGTAGCTCCTAGTACGGGGATGGCGAGGGTGCGGCGTCCGGGGCCCTCATCGCGGGCCCCGGACGCCGCAATGCGCCGCAATTATGCCGAAGGACAGGGATCGGTCTCGGGTGGCTCTGGGGTCTCGACCCCTGCCTGACCGAGCGTGGACTCGAACGCGGTGTTCCAGCTGCCGTTCTCGAACGAGTTGTTGATGGTGTCCGTCAGGAACTGACACATCTCGGCGTCACCCTTGGAGTAGCCGATGCCGTATCGCTCCTCGGAAAACTCCGGTCCAACGACCTCGAGGTTGTCCGGGTCCTGCGCGGCGTACCCGAGCAGGATGGCACCGTCGGTCGTGACCGCGTCGACGGTGTCGTTCTGCAGTTGCCGCACGCACGCGGAGTACGTGTCGAAGGGGGTGGGATCGGCACCGTACTCCTCGGTGACGGTCTGGATCGACGTGGAACCCGTGACGGAGCAGACCTTGACACCCTCCAAGTCGTCCGGGCCGGCGATCGTGTCCTTGTCCTCTTCACGAACAAGCAGCTGCTGACCGGTCACGTAGTACGGGCCCGCCTGCCCGACGACCTTCTGCCGGTCTTCGGTGATGGAATAGGACGCGATGACGAGATCGACGACATCGTTCTGCAGGAACGGCTCCCGGTTGTCGGACACCGTCTCCTTCCACTCAATGTTGTCGGGCGAGATGCCGAGCTGGCCTGCGACGATCTTGGCCATCTCGATGTCGAACCCGACGGGAGCGTCCTCGCCAGGAGGCATTTGCCCGATGCCAGGCTGGTCGAACTTCACTCCGATGGTGATATTGCCCTGCTCCGCGAGATCGGCCATCGTCGTGCCGGACTCGAACTCGGGGTTGTCCACCACCTCGTACTCGGACTCGGCACCTCCGCCAGTGCCGGTGCCGTTGCCGTCGTCGCCGCAGGCCGCGAGCGCCAGGCCCAGGGTGAGAGCGCCTACCAAGGCTTTGGTTCTGAATGGACGCATTCGTTTCCCCTTACTTCAGTGCTTGATTATCTTGCCGAGGAAGTCCTTGGCCCGTTCTGACTTCGGATTGGTGAAGAACTCGTCGGGCGTGGACTCCTCGACGATGCGGCCGTCGGCCATGAATGCCACTCGGTGCGCGGCGGTACGAGCGAACCCCATCTCGTGGCTGACGACGACCATGGTCATGCCTTCCTTGGCGAGGTCGACCATGGCGTCGAGGACCTCCTTGATCATCTCGGGGTCCAATGCCGAGGTTGGCTCGTCGAAGAGCATGACCTTGGGTCGCATCGCCAACGCTCGCGCGATGGCTACCCGCTGTTGCTGCCCCCCGGACAGCTGAGCGGGATACTTGTCGGCTTGGTCGGCTACGCCGACCCGCTCGAGCAGTCGCTCGGCATGCTCGCGCGCCTCGGCCTCCTTGACCTTGCGCACCTTGACCGGACCGAGGGTGACGTTTTGCAGCACGGTCTTGTGCGCGAACAGATTGAACTGCTGGAAGACCATGCCCACGTCGGCGCGCAACTTGGCCAATTCCTTGCCCTCAGCGGGCAACGGTTGACCGTCGAGCCGGATCACCCCTTTCTCGATCGGCTCAAGCCGGTTGATGGCCCGGCATAAGGTCGACTTGCCTGACCCCGATGGGCCGATCACCACCACGACCTCGCCTCGGTCGATCGACATGTTGATGTCTTTGAGCACGTGCAGGTCGCCGAACCACTTGTTGACGTCGTCGAGTTCGACGAGGGGACCCGAGCCGCTGTCTGCCGACTCGGGTACCGGAGCCGGAACCGTCATGGCAGAGAACCTAGCGGTAACGCTGGCTCCTAGCCATCCCACGGCCGTACGTGTCGTGATCGATATCGACCCGAGATCCGCGGAGCTACAGTCGGAGCAGCCAGCGGTCGTCGCCGGTGCGCGACGTCCTACCCTGGAGGGGTGGCACGCACTTACCAGATCCGCACGTTCGGCTGCCAGATGAACGTGCACGACACCGAACGTCTCGCTGGGCAACTCGAAGGCGCTGGCTATGTTCCCGCCGAGGGCCGTACGCCGGACGAGGCCGACGTGGTCGTGTTCAACACGTGCGCGGTCAGGGAGAACGCCGACAACAAGCTGTACGGCAACCTGGGCCACCTCGCGCGGGTGAAGAAGGCGCGCCCCGACATGCAGATCGCGGTCGGTGGGTGTCTCGCGCAGAAGGATCGTGGCGAGATTGTCAAGCGCGCGCCGTGGGTCGACGTCGTGTTCGGTACCCACAACATCGGTTCGCTGCCGACGCTGCTGGAACGCGCGCGGCACAACCGCGAGGCCGAGGTCGAGATCCTGGAGTCGCTGGAGACGTTCCCGTCGACGCTGCCCGCGCGGCGCGACTCGGCCTACTCCGGCTGGGTGTCGATCTCGGTGGGCTGCAACAACACCTGCACCTTCTGCATCGTGCCCTCGCTGCGCGGCAAGGAGCGCGACCGCAGGCCCGGCGACGTGCTCGCCGAGGTGGAGGCGCTGGTCGCGGAGGGCGTGCTCGAGGTGACGCTGCTCGGGCAGAACGTCAACTCCTACGGTGTCGAGTTCGGCGACCGCTACGCCTTCGGCAAACTGCTCCGCGCCTGCGGCGAGATCGACGGCCTCGAGCGGGTCCGGTTCACCTCGCCGCACCCCGCGGCGTTCACCGACGACGTGATCGACGCGATGGCTGAGACGCCGAACGTGTGCCCGCAGCTGCACATGCCGCTGCAATCTGGCTCCGACAGGGTGCTCAAGGCGATGCGGCGCTCCTACCGCAGCAGCAGGTTCCTGTCGATCATCGACAAGGTGCGCGAGCGGATGCCGGACGCCGCGATCACCACCGACATCATCGTGGGTTTCCCCGGCGAGACCGAGGAGGACTTCCAGGGCACCCTCGACGTCGTACGGCAGGCGCGGTTCTCCGGCGCGTTCACTTTCCAGTACTCCAAGCGGCCGGGCACGCCCGCCGCCGATTTGCCGGATCAGCTACCCAAGCACGTCGTGCAGGAGCGCTACGACCGGCTGGTCGCGCTGCAGGACGAGATCGCATGGGAGGAAAGCAAGCGCCTGGTCGGGCAGCGGGTGGAGCTGCTGGTCGCCACCGGTGAGGGGCGCAAGGACGCCGAGACGCACCGGATGAGCGGGCGTGCCCGCGATGGCAGGCTCGTGCACTTCATGCCGAATGGCGATGCCGTGGACGGTGAGGTGCGGCCGGGCGACATCGTGGAAACCACCATCACCTACGGCGCGCCGCACCACCTGGTCGCTGACGCCGAGGTGCTGTCCCACCGCCGCACAACGGCGGGCGACAACGCGGAGGCGGGACGGCGTCCCCGCACCGACGGCATCGAGCAGGTCGGGCTCGGCATGCCTGCCGTCGGGGCGCGGCCCCAGCCGGAACCGGCCACCGGCGGGTGCTCGGTGTGCTGAACGAGGGAGGCGAGCGCGCCGTGGTGAGCGATCCGGACGGCCACTCAGGTGATCACGACCGATTCGACGAGGAGCGTGAAGTGGCCGAGTTGCGCCAAGAGATCGACGAGGTCGAGCGCGCGGTAGCTCGCAGGATCGACCCCGGCAGACGTGGCTTCGTCATCGCGGTGCTCGTGTTCGCCGTCATTATCGTCCAGTTGCTGCCGTGGGTGGGCGACGACGCTGGCTGGGAAGTGCTGCTCTACAGCGAGATCGGCATCCCGAAGCTGTTCGCGGCGACCGCGGCGGGATTCGGTGTGGCGCTCTCCGCGCTGACGCTGGTCGCTCGCCGCTGGTGGCTGGCGTGGGTGTGCGCTGTCGGCTGCAGTATCGCCTCGGTGGACGGCCTGCTCGCGATCTGGTCGCAGCAGTCATCCGGCGCGTCAGGGCTTGCCGGGGCAGGTCCGGGGATCGGCATGAGCCTCGCGCTGGTGCTGATGATCCTGCTCGCGGCGAACTGGCTGCGCACCGCGTGGTCCCGGCCGGACATGGTGGAGTAGCGCCTGGCTCTGCGCTAGTCGGCGGGTGAGCCCCGGGTCGGCGGGTGTCAGCGGCCGTGCTGGCGGATCTGGTACGTCCCGGTGGTGGCCGCGACGACGGTGCCATCGGCGTCGAGGATGTCCGTCTCCAGCGTGAATTCGGCCTTGCCCTCGGCGTCACAGATCGCCTGTAGCTCGGTGATCCGCTCCTCGGGTAGCGACACCGACGCGGTGACCGCCGTGCGGGCGGGCCGCAGGAACCGGATGGCGAGATCCTTGACGACGGGATAGCACGAGGCGAGGTCGAAGCTGCTGAAGTGCAGCGCCCCGCCGAGCACCTCGGCCGCGGTGAACAAGCACCCCGCGTAGAGCATGCCGATGTGGTTGCCGTTGCCTTCCAGCGGCAGTTCGGTGCGGGCATAGCCACGCCGTAGCTCCACCGCGCGCACGCCCATCCGGCCCGCCGCGGGGATGTGCGTGGTCAGCAGCTCGTTGAACGCCGCAAGCTCGGGCTCGCTGACGGGCGTGCCGGTCGCTTCGGTGCTGGTCGCGTCGCTAGTCGTCTCGCCAGCGTCGCTCACCGCTCCGCCACGGCCCTCTCGGCGGCCTGCAACCACTCTCGCCACTGCGCGGCCTGCTCCTCGGCTTGCTTGGCGCGACGCGCATCGCCCGCGGCGCGTGCCTTGGCGGCCTGCTCCTCGAACTGCTCGACCCGTTCCCGGAACTGCGCGGCACGGGCTAGCGCTTCCGGGTCGGTGCGCCGCCACTTGCTGTCCTCGGCGGACCTGATCCGGTCCTGGATGGCTTTGAGCCTGCCGTCGAGCTCGCGGATCCGCTCCCGGGGGACCTTGCCAATCTCGTCCCAGCGGTCCTGGATCTTGCGCAGCTGCGCCTTGGCGGCCTCCAGGTTGGCCGACGGGTCGATCTTGTCCGCCTCGGCCAGCAGCTCCTCCTTGCGCCGGGCGTTCTCGGTGAACTCGGCGTCCCGCTCGGAGAACGCCGCCGACCTGCGTGAGAAGAAGGTGTCCTGCGCGGCGCGGAACCGCTGCCACAGCGCCTCGTCGGTGTCGCGCGGTGCTCTGCCTGCCGCCTTCCACTCACTCATCAGCTGCTTGTAGCGGTTCGCCGTCGGGCCCCAGTCCGTCGAGTCGACAAGGGACTCTGCCTCGGCGATCAGCTCCTCCTTGCGGGCCTTCGCCTGGGCGCGTTGTTTGTCCAGCTCAGCGAAGTGCGAGCCACGCCGCCGGTTGAAGTTCTCCCTTGCCTTGGAGAACCGCTTCCACAGTTCGTCGTCGGTCTTGCGGTCGATCCCCTTGATGGTCTTCCACTCGTCGAGGATCTCCTTGAGCCGGTCGCCGGCCACCTTCCACTGCGTCGAGTTCTCCGAGATGGCCTCCGCCTCAGCCGCCAGTTCCTCCTTGCGCTTGATCGCGGCGGCACGGGTTGCCTCGCGCTCCTGCTTGGCCTCGCCGACGGCCTTCTCGGCGTGCTCGATCACGTGGTCCAGCCGAGCGCGCAGCGCGTCGATGTCACCGACGACCGGCGCTTCATCGAGGCCTTCCCTGATGTGCGCCGCCGTCTGCAGTGCCTGCTTCGGATTGCCACGCCCGGTGCTCAGGCGCGATTCGAGCAGCTCGACCTCGGTGCGGATGTCGTCGAACTTGCGGGCGTAGTGCAGCAGCCCTGCCTCGGCCGATCCCGCCTGCCAGATACCGACCGTGCGTTCCCCGCTGGAGGTCGTGACGTACACGGTGCCGTCGTCATCGATGCGGCCCCAGCGGGACGGGGCGGCTTCGGCGTTGGGCACCGGTGGCGCCGCATGGGCGATGCTCACGTGGCCTTGCAACACCTCTGTCGGCGCTGGCGCGTGCGTGGTGGTCTCCTCGGTCGCCTTGTGGTCAGCCATCACGGCTCCTTTGTCGGCTGTGTGCCCCGGCCTGGCATCGCCGGTGGCGCCCCGCGGGTGGCGGGGCCGGACAGTGCTTACACCTGGTGTCTACCCTTCACTAGGTGCTCGCCGCATTCAAGCAGGTCAGCATCGAGTTCGGTACTCCAGTGCCGCGATTGCCCGACTCCGGGCCGTCGCTGTGGCGCCCCGACGACGCCGCGTACGCTCGATCGGCGTGATCACCCGCGTGGCCATCGTGCCGTACCCGCCACTGCTGGTACCCCAGCTTGCGCCGGGCGATGACCGGCAGATCGTCGAGCTCCGGTCCGCCGTGATCGCCGCCGTGCGCTGGCTGCGGCACAGCGCGAGCAACTGGCGCGCCGTCGCGGCCGACGCCAGCGGGCCCGGCACGTACGCCGCGCGACGGGGCGGTTTCGCCGGGTACGGGGCCGCCGTCGACATCACCCTGTCGAAGGATGCCGAGGTGTCCACCGCGCTGCCGCTGCCGGTACTGCTCGCGGGCTGGTTGCGGGAGCAGGTCGGCGCCGATGCTGTCACGGTCGACGTGTTGGATCCAACGACGTCGCAGTCCGACTGCGAGCGCACCGGGGGCACGCTCGCCACCAGCGACGACACCGCGCTACTCGTGCTGGCCGACGGCTCGAACCGGCACGGTGCGAAGTCACCCGGCGGCAATGACGACCGGGCGCCCGAGTTCGACGCCAGCATCGCGGACGCGCTGCGTGGCGCGGACGCTGACGGGCTCGCGCGCATCGACCCCGGGCTGTGCGCGAAGCTCGGTGCGGCGGGCAGGGTTGCCTGGCAAGTAGCGGGTGGTCTCGCGCGGACCCGCGAGTGGCACGCAACGCTGCACTACTCGTCGGCGCCGTTCGGGGTGGGCTACCACGTCGCGACCTGGGAGGCTCGATGAGCGGCCCCCGCGAGCCAGCCGAACGTCCCCTGCGGCCCGTCGCCGTCGTCGGCCCCACCGCGACCGGCAAGTCCGACCTCGCGATCGAGCTAGCGCTCGCGCTCGGCGGCGAGGTGATCAACGCAGACGCGATGCAGCTCTACCGGGGGATGGACATCGGCACCGCGAAGGTGCCGCCCGAGGAGCGCCGCGGCGTGGACCACCACCTGCTCGATGTCCTCGATGTCACCGAGACCGCGTCGGTCGCCGCGTACCAGCGCGACGCGCGCGCGTGCGTCGAACGGCTGCTCGCCGATGGCACGGTTCCGGTGATCTGCGGTGGCTCCGGACTGTACGTGCAGGCCATCGTCGACGACCTGCGTTTTCCCGGCACCGATCCCGATGTGCGGGCGCGGCTGACGCGCGAGGCCGAGGAGATGGGGTCCGAGGCGATGCACGCGCGACTCGCCGAGCAGGACCCAGACGCCGCCACCGCGATCCTGCCAAGCAACACTCGCCGCATCGTGCGGGCGCTGGAGGTCATCACCATCACCGGACGGCCGTTCTCCGCGACCATGCCGGAACGCGGTACGCCCCGGTACGACACCGTGCTCGTCGGGCTGGACCGCGACGTGGCGGAGCTGGACCAGCGGGTCGACGTCCGGGTGGAGCGGATGTTCGAGGCGGGGCTCATCGATGAGGTGCGCGCGCTGATCGACCAGGGCCTGCGAGAAGGCACCACGGCGCCCCGCGCGCTCGGCTACCAGCAGGTGCTCGCCGCATTGGACGGTGAAGGGGACTTCGCGGCCGCCGCCGCAAACACCGCGCGGGCCACCCGCCGGTTCGTGCGCAGGCAGCGCTCCTGGTTCCGCCGTGACAAGCGGGTCACGTGGTTCGATGCCGCCGAGCCCGGTGTGCTGACCGGTGTCATCGACCACGTCCGCCGCCAGTAGCGACCGAACCGACCGAGGAAGCCGAACGGGCAGGTCAGCGAGGGTATGCCCGTCGGCCTGCCTTCGGGCTCCTCGGTATGGTGAACGGCGTGGGCATCACCTTCCTGAAAGGGCACGGCACGCAGAACGACTTCGTGCTGCTGCCCGACCCCGACGCGACCCTGGACCTGACCGAGGAGCGCGTGCGGGCGCTGTGCGACCGGCAGCGTGGCATCGGCGCGGACGGGGTGCTGCGCATCGTGCGCACGTCGGCGCTGCCCGCCGACGTCCGTGGTGCGGTGGGCTCGGCGAGCGGGTGGTTCATGGACTACCGCAACGCCGACGGGTCGATCGCGGAGATGTGCGGCAACGGAGTGCGGGTGTTCGCGCGGTACCTGGTCGACGCGGGACTGGTCGACGCGAGCGAGTTCGTCGTCGGCAGCAGGGCGGGGGACCGGCCGGTCGTGGTGAACGCCGACCGCAGCGTCACGATAGATATGGGCAAGGCCGCCGTGACCGGGACGTCGGCGGCGACGCTGGCCGGCACGCGCTACGCGGGCATCGCGGTCAATGTCGGCAACCCGCACTTGGTCACCACGCTCGACACCGACGTCGCGGAGCTGGACCTGACGCGGCAGCCGGACGTCGACCCCGCCGATTTCCCGCACGGCGTCAACGTGGAGTTCCTCAACCGGCTCGGCGACGACGTCCTGCGGATGCGGGTGTTCGAACGCGGCGTGGGCGAGACGCGCTCCTGTGGCACCGGCACGGTCGCCGCGGCCGCGGCCGACCTGTACGCCGACGGGGAGGACACCGGCACCCGGATCGTGCGGATCCCCGGCGGGGAAGTCACCGTGCGTGTCCAACCCAGCGGGGCAACGCTCACCGGCCCCGCCGTCATCCTGGCCGAAGGAGTGCTTAACGACGACTGGTGGAGTGACCCTGCGTGACGATCGCTGGTCCGATCGCGGCGCTCGCGGTGTGTCGACGGACGAAATCACTCGCCGCTATGGCCGTCATCGTGGGACGATGAGGGCACGATGACGGAAATCGCACAGAGCAGTGATGCCTACACCGACAACTCGCGCGACGGGATGACCGACCTGTCCGCCGGAGAGTGGGAACGCGAGGGGCGCGCAGCCCTCCGGCGAGTCGCGGGACTTTCCACTGAGCTCTCCGATGTCACTGAGGTCGAATATCGAAAGCTCCGCCTCGAACGCGTCGTGCTCGTTGGGGTGTGGACCGAGGGCACCGCGGCACAGTCGGAGGCATCGCTCGCCGAGCTGGGCAGGCTGGCGGAAACCGCTGGTTCCGAGGTGCTCAACGGTGTGGTCCAGCGCCGCAACCGGCCCGATCCCGCCACATACATCGGCTCGGGCAAGGTGCGCGAACTCGCGGGCATCGTGCGCACGACCGGGGCCGACACCGTGATCGCCGATGGTGAGCTCTCGCCCGGCCAGCTGCGGCAGCTGGAGAACAAGCTCTCGGTGAAGGTGATCGACCGGACCGCGTTGATCCTGGACATCTTCGCTCAGCACGCCCGCTCCCGCGAAGGCAAGGCGCAGGTCGAGCTGGCGCAGCTGCAGTACTTGATTCCCCGGCTGCGCGGTTGGGGTGAGTCGCTGTCCCGGCAGGCCGGTGGTCGTGCCGGTGGCGCCGGCGGCGGTGTCGGTCTGCGTGGTCCCGGTGAGACGAAGCTCGAGACCGACCGGCGGCGGATCAGCAAGCGCGTCGCCAAGCTGCGCAGGGAAATCGCATCGATGGACACCATCCGCGAGACCAAGCGCAGCCGCAGGCTCGCCAACGCGGTGCCCAGCGTCGCGATCGTCGGCTACACGAACGCGGGCAAGTCGAGCTTGCTCAACGCGCTCACCGGCGCCGGAGTGTTGGTGGAGGACTCGCTGTTCGCCACCCTGGACCCGACGACGCGCCGGGCGACGACGCCCGATGGCAGGGCGTTCACGCTTACCGACACCGTCGGGTTCGTGCGGCACCTGCCACACCAGCTGGTGGACGCCTTCCGTTCGACGTTGGAGGAGACGGCGCACGCCGACCTGCTGCTCCACGTCGTTGACGGTTCGGATCCCGCTCCAGAGGACCAGGTCAACGCCGTGCGGGAAGTGCTCGGCGATGTCGCGGATCACCAGGGCGAGTCGCTGCCGCCGGAACTGCTCGTGATCAACAAGGCGGACGCGGCGGACGAGCTGGCGCTCGCGCGGCTGCGCACGCTGCTGCCGGGCGCGCTGGTCGTCTCGGCCGTCACCGGTGAGGGCATCGACGCGCTGGTCGAGGAGCTGGCGCACCGAGTGCCCCGGCCGGCCGCGCGGATCGACGCGCTGGTGCCCTACACGCGGGGCGAGCTGGTGTCGCGGGTGCACGCCGAGGGCGAAGTACTGACCGAAGACCACATCGAAGGCGGTACCCGGCTGACCGCGCGGGTGCATCCCGAGCTGGCCGCCGCGCTGAGTGAGTTCGCCGCCAATGGGTCGGTCGCGTAAGCCACGCGCGTTCCGAGCGGCCGTCCCCGCGATGGTCGCGGCCTGCACGGCGATTGCGCTGGTGGTGTTGCCTGGCCTGACGGTTGGCGGTGGTTCGGCCCGCACCGCGCAGGCCGCCGCGGCGTCGGCAAGCGCGGCGCCGAAGGCATTGTGCACCGTGCGCGACGAGCGGCTCACCGAGTTGTCCGGCCTCGCCGCTGATGCATCGCAGTGGTACGCCATCGCCGACGGTGGCAGCTCCCTCAAGGTCTACGTGCTGGACCGCTCCTGCACGGTGCGGAACGTCATCACCGGCGCGATCGACCCGTACGACGTCGAAGACCTCGCGCTGGCGAACGACGGAACACTCTGGCTGGCCGACACCGGCGACAACAGCGCGGAACGCGACACGGTCGCGGTGCACACGCTGCGCCCCGACGGCACCGCGCGGCTACACCGGCTGACCTACCCCGACGGCAAACACGACGCCGAGGCGCTGCTGCTCGGGCCGTCCGGCGTGCCACACATCGTGACCAAGAACGTACTGGGCACCGCGAAGGTGTACCGGCCAGACGCGCGGCTGCGCAGCCCTGGCCCGACGCCGCTGGTCAAGGTCGCCGAGGTGGACATTCCCAGCAGTGACACGCCGGGCGGTCCGGTCGGCGGCGCGAGTTCAGCACTGGTTACCGGCGGTGCGGTCAACGCGGACGGCAGTGTGATCGCACTGCGCACCTACACCGATGCCTACCTGTTCCCCGCGCCCAACGGTCACCTCGTCGAGGCGCTGGAGCGGGACCCGGTTCGGATTCCGTTGCCGAACGAGCCGCAGGGCGAGGCGATCGCGTTCACGCCGGATGGCACGCTGCTGTCCGCAGGGGAGGGCGGTGGCCTACCGATCCGTGCGGTACCCGGCGCCGTGGCGAAGGCACATGCGGCCGCAGCTCGCTCGGAGGCCGGGAACGGCGAGCCGGGTCCCGGCCAGCCGGCGGCCGCGGGGGCGGACGAACGCCGCGCGGCGGACGAAGCCGGGCTGGCGCCCGTCCCCGGCTTCATCGTCGCCGCGAGCGTGGTTGGCTTGGTGTACGCGGGCTGGAGCTGGTACCGCAGGCGGGTCTGACTGGTCAGTGCCTCACCAGCGCTCAGAGCCGCCGTAGCACCGCGACGACCTTGCCGAGCACCGTCGCCTCGTCGCCGGGGATCGGGTCGTACGCCTCGTTCTGCGGCAGTAACCAGGTGTGTCCGTCGGCCTGTTTGAAGGTCTTGACGGTCGCTTCCCCCTCGATCATCGCGGCCACGATGTCGCCATTGTCGGCGGTGGGCTGCTGGCGCACCACCACCCAGTCGCCGTCGGCGATCGCCGCGTCGATCATCGAGTCGCCGGTCACGCTGAGCAGGAACAGCTCGCCCTCCCCGACGAGGTCCTTCGGCAGCGGGAAGACGTCCTCGATGGCCTGCTCCGCGAGCACCGGCCCGCCTGCGGCGATGCGCCCGACCAGCGGCACGTACGCCGGAGTCGGCCGCGACTCCTGCTCGGCCTCGTCCGGGCCGCGCAGCGTCGCGGGGTCGACTTCGGCGGGAATGACGCCGACCGCGCGCGGCCGGTTCGGGTCTCGCCGGAGGTAGCCCTTGCGCTGCAATGCGAGCAGCTGATGCTGCACCGAGGACGTCGACGCGAGCCCAACGGCGTCCCCGATCTCGCGCACGCTCGGGGGGTAGCCCAGCCTGCTCACCCAGGACCGGATGACCTCGAGAATCTGGCCCTGGCGGACGGTCAGGTCCTCAAGATCACCCTTGTCGGGGAAGTTGTGGACGTTGTCGTCGGCGGGCAGGTCGGGCGTCTTCGTGCCGCCCGCGCGCTTCGTGCCCGCCTTGCCCCCTGAGGTGGACTTCTTCGTGTCGGCCACGGCCTTGTTTCCTCCCAGTCGTTTCGCACTGCTTGCCGTTGACCGTAGCGCGACACGCCCATGACTTCAAACAATTGTTCGAGCGACACGCCGGGTAATTGCCGCCGGTACGGCCGCTGATGTGGCGGCTCCAGTGGCCACGATTCGCGTTCGCGGCCTGGGCGCGCCCTCGATTTTGTCGGTGCCGCATGGTACACCTTCGCTCAGGCGTTCGATAGAACGGCTGTTCGAGGTTGGTGGATGAATCGCGGCCTCGAGGTGGGCACGTGATGAAGGAGGACCAGGATGCCGGTTCTGATCGGAAGCCGTGCGGCCGGGTACGGCCCACGTGCCGGTAGCGGGGCGAGAAGGGCCGGCACAGCGGCGGCGAGCGCGGCGCGGAATGCGGCCCCGGGCCGGGTCGTTGCCAGGCCGGTGGCCGGGCCAGTGGTCGTGCCGAGGCGTCGCGAGCGGGTGCCGGGGCGGCTGCGGCCGGGTGGCGGCGCGCGGGTGCGACCCACCGCGACGCGGCCTCCGGTCTCGGCGTGTATGGTTCGGCGGCCCGCCGTTGGATGGCGCTGGGCGGTGGCCGTCGCTGCGGCGGTCTGCGCGGTGACACTCGGGTTTGGCGCGGTAGTCGGCGAGCTCGCGAGCGGGGTCGCTCCCGAGGTGCCGGAGTCGACGACCGTGGTGTCCGTCGCGCCGGGGGAGTCGTTGTGGCGGCTGGCCGAGCGGTACGCGCCCGGCGTCGAGCCGAGTGCGGTCGTGGCGCGCATCGAGGAGTTGAACGGCGTGTCGGCGGGCGAGGTGACCGCGGGCGCGGTGCTCAGCGTGCCGATTGTGCGGGAGTGAGTCAGGCTGTCGGTGACTGTCATGGCCGGGCGTGTCCTGCGTGTCGCGCGGCCGGAGTCGTGAAGCCGATCACGGCTGCCGGTTTCACCCCCTCGGGTCGTTGCGGATCATGCGGAGGCGATCTAGGGTCGACCCCAACATGTAGTAGTTACATGGGTGTAGTTGTTCCACAAGTTGGGTTAGAATCAACGTAGGTTGTCCATAGCGCGGCAGCGGTGGTCCATGGGAAAGCCACGGGATCGACCGCCAGTGCCGTGCGCTCGAGTGGTAGCCCGGTGGTAGGGGTCGTCGTGCTCGGGAAAGGTGGCGAAACACATGCGGTGTCCGTTTTGCCGGAATGCGGATTCGCGTGTCGTCGACTCCCGGGAAGTCGATGACGGGCAGGCGATCCGGCGGCGCAGGTCCTGTTCGGGCTGTGGGCGCCGCTTCACGACATCGGAGACGATGGTGCTCGCCGTCGTGAAGCGCTCCGGTGTCACCGAGCAGTTCAGCAGGGAGAAGGTCGTCACGGGCGTCCGGCGCGCATGCCAGGGGCGGCCGGTCAACGACGATGACTTGCAGCAGCTCGCGCACCGCGTCGAGGAGTCGATCCGATCGGCCGGGCTGGCCGAGATCCCGAGTCATGAGGTCGGGCTGGCGATTCTTGGTCCGTTGCGGGAGCTGGATGGAGTCGCCTACCTGCGGTTCGCGAGCGTCTACCGGGCGTTCACGTCGATCGAGGACTTCGAGAAGGAGATAGCCGATCTGCGGGCGGCTATGACGGCCGGGGACGAGGACCCAATGGCGGACAGCGGCACGGAATGACCACGACAGGACGTAGCGAACGGCGTGTGGGTGTCACGCACGCCGCAGTGAGGGAGAAGGCATGACGGAGACCGTGGGTGTGAAGACCACGTCAGGCAAGAAGCGCAAGGCAGCGAGGGGGCTGACGGTGCGGCGTGTGTTCACCACGGAGGGAGTGCACCCCTATGACGAGGTCACGTGGGAGCAGCGCGATGTCGTGATGACGAACTGGCGAGACGGCTCGATCAACTTCGAGCAGCGTGGCGTCGAGTTCCCCGAGTTCTGGTCGATCAACGCGACCAACATCGTGACCAGCAAGTACTTCCGCGGCGCCGTGGGTACCGAGGCGCGGGAGCGCAGCCTCAAGCAGCTGATCGACCGGGTCGTGAAGACCTACACCCAGGCGGGTATCGAGCACGGCTACTTCGCGACCGACGACGACGCCGAGGTGTTCGAGCACGAGCTGACCTGGATGCTGCTGCACCAGGTGTTCAGCTTTAACTCGCCGGTGTGGTTCAACGTGGGCACCCGGTCGAAGCAGCAGGTCTCGGCCTGCTTCATCCTCTCGGTCGACGACACCATGGAGTCGATCCTGAACTGGTACAAGGAAGAGGGGTTGATCTTCAAGGGCGGCTCCGGTGCTGGCCTGAACCTGTCGCGGATCCGGTCGTCGCGGGAGCTGCTGCACTCCGGTGGCACCGCGTCCGGTCCGGTGTCGTTCATGCGCGGCGCGGATGCGTCGGCTGGCACCATCAAGTCCGGTGGCGCTACCCGTCGCGCGGCCAAGATGGTGGTGCTCGACGTCGACCACCCCGACATCGAGGAGTTCATCCAGACCAAGTCGCGGGAAGAGGTCAAGATCAAGGCGCTGCGGGAGGCCGGGTTCGACATGGACCTCGGTGGCGCTGACATGGCCTCGGTGCAGTACCAGAACGCCAACAACTCGGTGCGCATCACCGACGAGTTCATGCGGGCCGTCGAGTCCGGCACCAAATTCGGACTGCGCGCCCGCACGACCGGTGATGTCGTCGACGAGGTCGACGCCAAGGAGCTGTTCCAGTCGATGGCCAAGGCGGCGTGGGAGTGCGCCGATCCCGGCCTGCAGTACGACGACACCATCAACGACTGGCACACCTGCCCCGAGACGGGCCGCATCACCGCGTCGAACCCGTGCTCGGAGTACATGCACCTGGACAACTCCAGCTGCAACCTGGCGTCGCTGAACCTGATGAAGTTCGTCTCCGACGACGGCACTTTCGACGCCAAGCTGTTCGCCAAGGCGGTCGAGTTCGTCATCACCGCGATGGACATCTCGATCTGCTTCGCCGACTTCCCGACCGAGGCGATCGGCGACACGACACGGAAGTTCCGCCAGCTCGGCATCGGCTACGCCAACCTGGGCGCGCTGCTGATGGCGACCGGCCACGCCTACGACTCGGAGGACGGCCAGTCGCTTGCGGCGGCGATTACCTCGCTGATGACGGGCGTGTCCTACCGGCGCTCGGCCGAACTGGCCGGGGTCGTCGGCCCGTACGAGGGCTACGCCCGCAACGCCGAGGCGCACCAGCGGGTGATGCGCAAGCACGCCGCGGCCAACGACGAGATCCGCGCGCAGCACCCGAACGACAGCGCGGTGCGCAAGCTGGCCACGGAGGAGTGGCAGCGCGGCATTGAGATCGGTAGCAAGAACGGCTGGCGCAACGCGCAGGCCAGCGTGCTGGCGCCCACCGGCACGATCGGCTTCATGATGGACTGCGACACCACCGGCATCGAGCCGGACTTCTCGCTGGTCAAGTTCAAGAAGCTGGTCGGCGGCGGCTCCATGCAGATCGTCAACCAGACGGTGCCGCGTGCGCTGACCTCGCTTGGCTACCAGCAGGAGCAGGTCGAGGCGATCGTCGAGTACATCGCCGAGCACGGCCACGTGATCGACGCGCCTGGCCTGCGGCCGGAGCACTACGAGGTGTTCGACTGCGCCATGGGTGAGCGGGCCATCGCGCCGATGGGACACGTCCGGATGATGGCGGCGGTGCAGCCGTTCCTGTCCGGCGCGATCTCCAAGACGGTGAACATGCCGGAGTCGGCGACCGTCGAGGACGTCGAGGAGATCTACTTCAAGGGCTGGCAGCTCGGCCTCAAGGCGCTGGCGATCTACCGGGACAACTGCAAGGTGGGCCAGCCGCTGTCCACGGGCAAGTCCGACAAGGCGGCGTCGGACTCGGACGAGCCGGAGACGATCGTCGAGTACCGGCCGGTGCGCAAGCGGCTGCCGAAGAAGCGCCCGAGTCAGACGGTGTCGTTCACCGTCGGCGGGGCCGAGGGCTATCTGACCGCGGGCTCGTACCCCGATGACGGGCTGGGCGAGGTCTTCGTCAAGCTCGGCAAGCAGGGTTCGACACTGGCCGGTGTGATGGACGCCTTCGCGACGTCGATATCGGTGGGCCTGCAGTACGGCATTCCGCTGGAGTTCTACGTCAGCAAGTTCCAGAACCTGCGCTTCGAGCCGGCCGGCATGACCGACGACCCGGACGTGCGGTTCGCGACCAGCGTGCTCGACTACCTGTTCCGCAGGCTGGCGCTGGACTACCTGCCCTACGAGAAGCGGGAACAGCTCGGCATCTTCACCGCGGCGGAGCGCTCGGCGGCGCTCGCGGGGGAGGACACCGGTTCCGACGAGAGCGAGGTCGATCTGGACGCGCTGCGCGGCAGCGTCGAGTCCAGCAGTGCCAGCTCGGCGAACGAGCCGGAGACCATCGAGGAGAAGCCGGACCTCACCGGCGCGCACACCACGACGGAGCTGATGGAGCTGCAGCTCGGCAAGGCGGCCGACGCGCCGCTGTGCATGACCTGCGGCACGAAGATGCGGCCGGCTGGCTCCTGCTACGCCTGCGAAGGCTGCGGCGCTACCTCCGGTTGCAGCTGACCGGCGCATCGGGCTAGATCGCTCGCGGGGCCGGGGGTGCCATTACACTGGCATCTCCGGCCCTGAGCTGCGTGAACAGCGATCTGTGCCACCCCGTGACGCTTCTGGTGACTTCCGTGAGCAGCCAAATGCGGGTTAACCTGCTGTGAACCAAGTCACGTGAGTATCGGGAAGGTGTTCGATGCGGATCGCCGATGTACTGCGCAGTAAAGGCACTGAGGTAGCGACGATCGACCCCACGGCCACCGTGGCGGAACTGCTCGCCAGGCTGGCTGAGAACAACATCGGGGCCATGGTCGTGCTGGGGGACGACGGCCTCGTCGGCATCGTGTCCGAGCGGGACATCGTCCGTAGCCTCCACGAACGCGGCGCCGACGCGCTGCGAGCACCGGTCTCCGAGATCATGACCACCGACGTCGCGACATGCACGCCGGACGAGACCGTCGATCATCTCACCGTGCTCATGACCGAACGCAGGATCCGCCACGTACCCGTCATGTTCAACGGGCGGCTCGCCGGCATCGTCAGCATCGGTGACGTCGTCAAGAGCAGGATGAACGAGCTGGAACACGCACAGGAACAGCTCGAGGCCTACATCGTGCAAGGCTGAACCAACCCGGTTCACCGCGCTGGATAGTGCGCCGTGTTATCCACAGTGCGCGCTCATCCACACCCGCTGTATCGGTCTCGTGCCGAGGGGTGCCCGGCAGCACGCTGGTGCGCATGACTCATCACGACAACGACCGCACCGACGGTCGCGACACCAGCACCAACACCACGGCCACCCGCACGCCGGAGATCACCCTCACCGGCGTCGGCGACACGCTCGCGGCGATCCCGCACCTGCTTGGTTTTCATCCGACCGACTCGGTCGTGCTGCTCAGCGGAACCGAACGCGGCACACCCCTGAGTCGCACCCTGCGCGGCGACCTGCCACCAGATCACCTGGTCGACGCGGTGGCACGCCACATCACGGCGTCACTCGCGGACGACGACGTCACCTCGGCGCTGCTCGTGATTGTCGGCGGCCAGGACGGCGGCGCGCAGGGCGGTGATGCCATCAACGACGTGCCGCCGTGTGCCCGGCTGGTCGAGGCGCTGCGTCGCGAACTCGCCGCGCTCGGTGTCACCGAGGTGGCGTCCTATTGGGTGCCGGAGCTGGCCGACGGTGCTCGGTACCGCAGCTACGACGATCCGGCGCGCGTCGGCGTCATGCCCGACCCCGGGAGCAGCCTGCTCGGGGCCGAGTTCGCCAGCAGGGGATACGTGACCTACGGCAGCAGGGCCGAACTCGCGGCCCTGCTGGCGCCGGACAGCGAACCCCTGCTGGCGCGCCGCGCGGAGCTCATCGAGAGCCTACGCGCGGAGGTGACCGAGTCGTGGCCGCAGGCCGCCCGTGTCCTCGCCGTGCGTGCCGCGCTGAGCGCCGCCAACAGCGGAGACCTCGCGTTGTCCGACCGGCAGCTCGCCACGCTGGCGATCGCCCTCGCGGACCTCCAGGTCCGCGACGCCTGCCTGACGACGGCGCTCCCGCCGGACTCCGACCTGGCCGTGGCAGCGGCCGTTCTCTGGGCGGAGCTGACGCGGGCATTGCCCGCGCCGGAACGCGCCATCCCGGCCTGCCTTGCCGGGTACGCCGCCTACATGAGCGGCGACGGTGCGCTGGCCGCGATCGCGTTCGACACGGCGCTCGACGCCGACCCGGACCACGTGCTCGCTGGGCTGCTGGATCGGGCGTTGCGGCACGGCTTCGCGCCGCACCGGCTCCACCAACTGGCGACACACGACGCCGTAGGGCTGTGTGCGGGGGAGTGGTCGCTGGACGCCTCGGCATGAGGCCGCGAGCGTAGGGCGCTGCCGCGCCGTGCCGCTACCGCGCCGTGCCGCTACCGCTGCGCGAACTCCCAGGCGTCGGCGACGATGCCGGTCAGCTCGGCCCGCTCCGGCTTCCACCCCAGCTCCGCCTGTGCGCGGGCGCTGGAGGCCACCAGCACGGCGGGGTCGCCCGCGCGCCGCTGCGCGACGACGGCGGGAATCTCGTGGCCGGTCACCTCGCGGCAGGCATCGATGACCTGCCGCACCGAGAACCCGGTGCCGTTGCCGAGGTTATAGATCGTGTGCTCGCCCGCCGAGGCGTTGGCCAGCGCGAGTAGGTGCGCGTCGGCCAAGTCGACCACGTGGATGTAGTCGCGGACAGCGGTGCCGTCCGGGGTCGGGTAGTCGTCGCCGTAGATCTGCACCTGCGTGCGGTCCCCGGTGGCGACCTGCAGCACGATCGGGATCAGATGCGTCTCGGTGGTGTGCCGCTCGCCGTAGCGGCCGTACGCCCCAGCCACGTTGAAGTAGCGCAGGCTCGCCGCCGCTAGCCCGTGCGCGCGGGCGTAGCTGGTGATGGCGTGGTCGATGGCCAGCTTGGTGGCGCCGTAGGTGTTGGTCGGCTCAGCGGGCGACGACTCGGCGATCGGGGTCTGTTCCGGCTCGCCGTAGGTGGCAGCGGTGGAGGAGAACACCAGCTTCGGGGTGCCGTGGGCGCGCATCGCGTCGAGCAGCCGCAGCGAGGTCAGCACATTGCCGTGCCAGTAGCTACTCGGGTCCTGCATCGACTCGCCGACCAGGGACTTCGCCGCGAAGTGCAGCACACCGTCGAAGCCGTCCGCGAGCAGCGTCCGCGCGACCTCGGCGGCGTCACCCTCGACGAACCGAGCGCCGTCCGGCACGGCGTCACGATGCCCGGTCGACAGGTCATCGACGACGGTCACCTCGTGGCCCGCCTCAAGCAGCCGGGCCGTGCAGACACTGCCGATGTAGCCGGCACCGCCGGTGACCACGAGCTTGTGACGGGTGCCTTCGTTGTCGATCACGATCGTGCCTTTCGCTGCGTAGCTGACCCTCCTGGTCGGCAGACCGTACCGCGCCGAGAGGGCCGTGCGAGGTGCACCCTTCGCTAGCCGCGAGTGGTACCACTCGCGGGGAAATCGCGGCCGCTACCGAACCGGACACCACCGGAACGAACCGGAAATACAGGACCGCTCAGGCGGGGATGGCGAGTACCGCGTGCAGGACCGTGGCGTCCACCTGCAGCGCGTTGCCGTCGCCCGAGATCTCGATGTCCGATGCCCGTGCGTTCGTCGGTTTGACGACGTTCACCGTCCCACCGGGCACGAGCCCGACCGAGCGCAGCCGCGCCATCAGCCCCTCGTCGATCTGCACATGCTCAGCTATCCGCCGGATGTGGGCGGAGCCGCCACCGGAGCGGGCGAACTCGTCGAGGCGCACCAGGCCGGACTCGGCGGGCGGCGCGGGCTCGCCGACGCCCAGCTTGTCCAGGCCGGGGATCGGGTTGCCATACGGTGAGGTCGTCGGGTTCTCCAGGAGCGCGACGAGCTTGCGTTCGACCGCCTCGCTCATGACGTGCTCCCAGCGGCACGCCTCGGCGTGGACGTGCTCCCATTCCAGGCCGATCACATCGACCAGCAGCCGCTCGGCGAGCCGGTGCTTGCGCATCACGGCCACCGCCAGCTCTCTGCCGTGGTCGGTCAGCTGAAGGTGACGGTCGCCAGCGACGATGACCAGCTTGTCGCGTTCCATCCGCGCCACCGTCTGGCTCACGGTGGGCCCGCTCTGCTGCAGTCGTTCCGCGATCCGCGCCCGCAGCGGCACGACACCCTCCTCTTCGAGCTCGAAGATGGTGCGCAGGTACATCTCCGTGGTGTCGATCAGCTCATTCACGGGACACAACCTTTCGTCACGTCTTCATGGTAGTCGTCGGCGCTGCAAAGTACGCATCAGGCAACAACCGGGCGGCGCGCCGGGTTATGCCATGAGATACGGAAGAATCGGCATTATGCATCCGCTCATCAGCACGTCAGAACTCGCCTCACGCCTCACGTCGACGCAACCGCCTGTGGTACTGGACGTGCGCTGGCGGCTGAGCGGCCCTCCCGGATATGAATCATACTCTGAATCACATCTGCCGGGCGCGGTCTTCCTCTCTATCGACGACGATCTCGCCGCCGCGCCGGGGGACGGCGGCAGGCACCCGCTGCCCGATCCCGCCGACCTGCAGCGCACGCTACGCGCGGCCGGAGTGCGCGACGATAGCGTGGTCATCGCCTACGACGACGCCGACGGTTCGATCGCTGCTCGCGCCTGGTGGCTGTTGCGCTGGGCTGGGCACGCGGACGTGGCGGTGCTCGACGGCGGGTTCGCCGCGTGGACCGAGGAGGGCAGGCCGGTCACCGCTGAGGTGCCGGACCCTGAGCCGGGCGACATCACGGTCACGCCGGGCGCGATGCCGGTGCTGGACACCGACGCGGCTGGCGCGCTCGCCAGGGAGGCCGTGCTGCTCGACGCGCGGGCCCCTGAGCGCTACGCGGGCGAGACCGAGCCCGTCGATCCCCGCGCGGGTCACATCCCCGGCGCCGTCAACGCGCCGTTCACCGAGCACCTCGGCGAGAACGGCCGCTGGCTGCCCGCCGATGACCTCGCCGCCCGGTTCGCCGCGCTCGGCGTCACCGGGGAGCGGCCGGTCGGCGCGTACTGCGGTTCCGGGGTGACGGCATCCTCGATCGTGCTCGCGCTGGAGGCAGCCGGACGGCGCGAGCCAGCCGCGCTCTATCCGGGGTCGTGGTCGCAGTGGAGCAGGGATCCGCAACGGCCCGCCGCCACCGGCTCCGAGCCGGGCTGAACGGCCCAGAGCCACGACGACTGAGGCAGCTACGCGGTGACGACTCGGGCCACGCCGGGCGTGCATGGTCCACGGCGAGCCGGGGACCGGCCGGATACCCTGTCACGGTGGCTACCCCGACAGACGCCGCCGTCGTGTGGAACTCGGCGCTGCTGGACTACGACCTCGGCGGATCCCACCCGCTCAACCCCGTCCGGCTGGATCTGACCATCCGGCTCGCCAGCGAGCTCGGTGTGCTGGACGGCGTCTCGCTGCTTGTGCCGGAACAGGCACCGGAGGCCGAGTTGCTGCGCGTGCACAGCCAGGACTACCTCGATGCCGTCAAACGTGCCCCTGGTGAGCCATTCGACGTCGGACATGGACTTGGCACCGACGACAACCCGGTGTTCGAGAACATGCACTCGGCCGCATCGCTGGTGGCAGGCTCCAGCCTGCTCGCCGCGCGGCAGATCGCGTCCGGCGTGACGAAACGGGCGGTCAACATCGCGGGTGGGCTGCACCACGCCATGCGTGACACCGCGGCTGGCTTTTGCATCTACAACGACTGCTCGATCGCGATCTCCTGGCTGCTGGACAACGGCTTCGACCGCATCGCCTACATCGACACCGACGTCCACCACGGCGACGGCGTGCAGGCCGCGTTCTACGACGATCCGAGGGTGCTGACCATCTCCTTGCATCAGCATCCGATGACACTGTGGCCAGGCACCGGGACGCCGAGCGAGACCGGCGGCGACAACGCGCAGGGAGGTTCGGTGAACGTCGCGCTGCCGCCGATGACCTCCGACGCCGGCTGGCTGCGAGCCTTCGACGCCGTGGTGCCCTCACTGCTCGGCGCGTTCCAGCCGCAGCTGCTCGTCACCCAATGCGGCGTCGACACCCACCGCGATGACCCGCTCGCCGACCTCGCGCTCACCGTCGATGGGCACCGCGCCATTTATCAGCGGCTCCGCGACCTCGCCGAACACCACGCCGGGGGGAACTGGCTCGCGCTCGGCGGGGGCGGCTACCAGCTGGTCAAGGTGGTGCCGAGGTCCTGGACGCATCTGCTGGCGACCGCGCTCGGCGCCGACATCGCCCCGGACACGCCGATGCCGCAGGGCTGGCTGCGGGCCGTGCGTGCCGCGGCGCCGCAGCTGGAGCTGCCCCCCACGTTGTCGGACGGCGGCGATCCCACCTGCCAGCCTTGGGGCGGCGACAGCGAGCACCGGGTGGACGAGGCGATTACCAGCACCCGGCGTGCGGTATTCCCGTTGCACGGACTCGATCCTGACGATCCGAGGGACTAGACCGAGGGACTGACCATGACCACCGCACCGAGCGATGCCGGTCCCCGCGACCCACACGACTACCCGCGCCGGTGGGAAGCCGACGTCGTGCTGGCCGACGGCCGCACCGCCCACCTGCGGCCGATCGTGCCCGACGACGCCGACGCCATCGTCGCGTTCCACGGCAAGCTCTCTGACGAGACCCGCTACCTCCGTTATTTCGGTGCGTATCCGAGGATCCCGGAGCGGGACCTGAAGCGGTTCTCGGTCGTCGACCACTACAACCGGGTGGCCTTCGCGGCGCTGCTCGGCGACGAGATCGTCGCCGTCGGCCGTTACGAACGGCTGGACGAGGGCCCGAGCGCCGAGGTCGCGTTCGTCGTGGCCGACGCCCACCAAGGCAGGGGACTCGGCTCGATCCTGCTGGAACACCTCGCCGCGGCGGCCGCCGAGTGCGGCATCGCCCGCTTCGAGGCCGAGGTGCTCGCCGAGAACCGGGCGATGGCGCGGGTGTTCGCCGAGGCCGGTTACCAGGTCAGCAAGGAGCTGGACCACGGGGCGCTGCACCTGGAGTTCGACATCGACCCCACCGAGGAGTCCCTCGCGGTCGCGCGGGCGCGGGAGCAGGCGGCTGAGGCGCGCAGCGTGCACAACCTGCTGCATCCGCGTTCGGTCGCCGTCATCGGCGCGTCGCGCGACCCCGCGAAGATCGGCTACGCGGTACTGACCAACGTCCTCACCGCCGACTTCGCGGGCACCGTGTATCCGGTCAACCCGGCGCACGAGTCGGTGCGCGGCGTGCGGTCCTACCCCTCCGTTGTCGACGTGCCCGGCGAGGTGGACCTCGCGATCGTGGCGGTGCCCGCAGAGCAGGTCTCCGAGGTCCTCGACGGCGCGCTCGCCAAGGGCGTGTCCGCGCTGGTGATCGTCTCGGCCGGTTTCGGCGAGAGCGGACCGCACGGTCTGCACGCCGAGCTGCAGCTGGTCGGTGAGGCGCGGGCGCACGGTATGCGGGTGGTCGGCCCGAACGCGCTCGGTGTGGTCAACACCCACCCGTCGGTGCGGTTCAACGGTTCGCTCGCGCCGCAACTGCCGCCACGCGGCAACACCGGGTTCTTCTGCCAGTCCGGTGCGCTGGGCATCGCGATCCTCGCCGACGCGCGACAGCGCGGGCTCGGGCTGTCGACGTTCGTCTCGGCTGGCAACCGTGCCGACGTCTCCGGCAACGACCTGCTGCAGTACTGGGAGACCGACCCGAACACCGACGTCGTGCTGCTGTATCTGGAGTCGTTCGGCAACCCGCGCAAGTTCGCGCGGCTGGCGCGCAGGCTCGCACGCAGCAAGCCGATCGTCGCGGTGCGTTCCGGGCGGCACGCCGTGCGCAGGGAACTGGCCGCGACCTCGGCCAACGTCGACGAGGCCAGCGTGCAGGCGCTGTTCGAGCAAGCCGGGGTGATCCGGGTGGATTCGCTGGCGCAGCTGTTCGACACCGCGCTGTTGCTGGCGAACCAGCCGCTGCCGGAAGGACCCAGCGTGGCCATCGTCGGCAACTCGGCGGCGATCGGCGCGCTGGCCGCCGACACCGCGATGGCCCATGGCCTCACGCTGGCGTTCGACCCGGTCGACGTCGGAGCGCAGACCGGCCCTGAGGAGTTCGCCGCGGCCGTCCGCGACGCGCTGCACGATCCGGACGTCGACGCGCTGGTGGTGGTGTTCGTGCCGCCGCTGGCGATCGCGGGCACCACCTACGCCCGCGCGGTGCGCGAGGTCGCGAACGTTGCCGCGCAGCACGCCGCGAAGCCGATCGTGTCGACGTTTCTCGCGGTGGAAGGCGTGCCGGAGGAGTTGGCCGTTCCCGCGGAGGACGGCACGCCCACGCTGGGTTCGATCCCGTCCTACCCGAGCCCGGAGCGGGCGGTCACGGCGCTGGCGCGGGTGATCCGCTACGCGGCGTGGCGGCAGCGCCCGACCGGATCGTACGTGCGCCCGGACGGGCTGCACCCTGAGCACGCTGGGCAGGTCGTGCATACCGCGCTGCGGAGCCCGGCCAGCTCCGACGACGCTGACGACATCTACCACTGGCTGACTGACGCCGAGTGCCAGGAGCTACTGAACTGCTACGGCATTGACGTGGTGCCGTACGAGCGGGTCGCCTCGGCCGATGACGCTGTCGCAGCCGCTGAGCGGCTTGGTTACCCGGTCGCGGTGAAGTCGGTGGACCAGCGGCTCAGCAGGCGCCCCGACCTGTCCGGCTCCCGGCTCGACCTGCTCAGCGAGGACGGGGTGCGAAGCGCGCATGCCGACCTGCTGGAGATGTCCGGGGTGCCAGAGGTGTACGTGCAGCGCATGGGGCCGAGGGGGAGTTCCTGCGCGATCGCGCTGCAGGACGACCCGTCGTTCGGCTCGCTGGTCTCGTTCGGGCTGTCCGGCGTGCTGGGCGACCTGATCGGGGACAGGGCCTACCGGGCGGTGCCGCTCACCGACACTGACGCGGCCGATCTGGTGCGCGAACCAAGGATGGCGCCGCTGCTCGCGGGCTACACCGGCGACGAGCCGGCCGACCTCGGCGCGTTGTCCGACTTGGTCCTGCGGGTCGCCGCGTTGTCCGAGGACATCCCCGAGGTGCGTGCGCTGGAGCTGGACCCGGTGATCGCGACCCCGGACGGCGCCACGGTCATCGGCGCTCGCATCGCGGTGGGGGAGCCGCCCTCACGGCCGGACAGCGGGCCGCGCAGGCTGCGTTCCATCGACGAACCGGTCGAGTAGCTCAACCTTCCGGGCGACGGGAGTGCGTCGCGCGCCACACCCGCGGCATGACGTCCGTCACATCACGCAACCTTTCCGGCGTGTCGGTTTGAGTGCCGTGGTGGGCTACCTGGGGTAGTCGATCACCCTGCGTGTGCAACGCTCCATTCGCGACGGTATCGCGATCGCCGTCCACACGGGAGTTCCGATTTCGGTGCCGTGTCAAGCGAATCTCGCGATGTCGACCGCCTGTCCTGGGTGAGGGCGATGGGTCGCGACGGTGGGCGCCACTGTCGCGCCGCGCCGAGCCGGAAGTCATCGTGACCAGGGCGAATGTCGTTACACCTCACTCGAAACGGTGTGAGCGCCGTCATGGTGGAGGTTTGCCGCCCCTGATCGCACACGGTTACCGTCGCTCGGCACGTCACGGTTCGGTCACGACATGGGCACGGTCGTCGTTATGCGGCGCTCGGTCCACCGGGATCCCCCGCCCGGTGTCGAGTCCGGACCTCCCCGAGACGGAAGGCAGCAGCATGCCCGCGACACCCCCCGACGGTGACAGACAGTCCCCGGCGCCGCAGGCCAGTGAAGGCCAGCACGCGGACGCCGGGGCCCCCGCTCGCTCGAAGCTCCTACCGCCGCACCGCCAGCTGATGGCGGCACTGCTGGCCGCCAGCGCCCTCGTGCCGTTCAGCCAGCCCGCTGAGGCGCGGGAACAGCCGGTGTCGGAGCAAGGCAGCGTGGCGTTGAAGGCGTTCGTGGCGCAGCCGGAGCGCCCCAGGTCGCTCTCCCCGGGTCCGGTGGATCCGTACACCGAGATCGCCGAGATCAAGAGCGTCGCCATGGCCGAAGAGGAGCGGCAGGAGCGCAAGGCCGAACGCCGGGCCGCGAAGGCCAAAGCTAAGGCGAAGGCCGAAGCGAAGCGCAAGGCCGCCGAGCGCGCCAAGAAGCGCGCCGCCGAGCGTGCCGCGGCGCGGCCGGACTTCGTACGGCCCGCGGTCGGCAGGCTGACATCGGGCTTCGGCGCCCGGTGGGGCACGACCCACACCGGCATCGACATCGCCAACGCCATCGGCACGCCGATCGTCGCCGTCGCGGACGGCACCGTGATCGAGGCAGGCCCGGCGAGTGGCTTCGGGCTGTGGGTGAAGGTGCGTCACGACGACGGCACGGTGACCGTGTACGGCCACATGAACGAGATCACCGCCGGGGCCGGGCAGCGCGTCCGTGCGGGGCAGCAGATCGCCACCATCGGCAACCGTGGCTACTCGACGGGCCCGCACCTGCACTTCGAGGTCTGGGTGGACGGCGGCACCAAGGTCGACCCGCTGGGCTGGCTCGCCGCGCGCGGCGTGTCGGTGTAGGCACGCGCCCGATTCCTTCTGGCGGCCTTCGCCGGGGAGCTTGCGCGAATGGTTCCGGTTAACGCACGTGTTGTCCGGTTTCCTGCGCAAGAACCCCGGCGAAGCCGCGCATCTAGCGTCAGCGGAACGAAATCTGCAGCACCGGCTCCGACGTTGCCGCAACGTCACTGAAGAAGTCGTTGCCCTTGTCGTCGACGACGATGAAGGCGGGGAAGTCCTCCACCTCGATCTTCCAGATGGCTTCCATGCCCAGTTCGGGGTACTCCAGCACCTCGACCTTCTTGATGCAGTCCTGCGCGAGCCGGGCGGCCGGGCCGCCGATCGAGCCGAGGTAGAACCCGCCGTGCTGCTCACACGACGCGGCGACCTGCTTGGAGCGGTTGCCTTTGGCCAGCATCACCATTGAGCCGCCCTTGGCCTGGAACTGCGCCACATAGGAGTCCATCCGTCCCGCCGTCGTGGGGCCGAACGAGCCGGAGGCGTAGCCATCCGGGGTCTTGGCCGGACCCGCGTAGTACACCGGGTGGTCCTTGAGGTACTGCGGCATCTCCTCGCCCGCGTCGAGCCGTTCCGCGATCTTCGCGTGCGCGATGTCGCGGGCGACGACCAGTGGTCCGGTCAGCGAGAGCCGCGTCTTCACCGGCAGCTGCGTGAGCGTCGCGCGGATCTCATCCATCGGGCGGGTGAGGTCGATCTGCACGACCTCGTCGGAGAGATCCTCGTCGGTGACCTCCGGCAGGAACCGTGCCGGGTCGCGCTCCAACTGCTCGATGAACACACCCTCCGGGGTGATCTTCGCCTTGGCCTGCCGGTCGGCCGAACAGGACACCGCGACACCGACAGGGCAGGACGCGCCGTGCCGGGGCAGCCGGATGACGCGGACGTCGTGGCAGAAGTACTTGCCGCCGAACTGCGCGCCGATGCCGAACTGCCGGGTCATCTCCAGCACCTGCTGCTCCAGCTCGACGTCGCGGAAGGCGTGGCCGGCAGGGGAGCCCTCGCGCGGCAGTTCGTCCAGGTAGCGGGCGGAGGCGAGCTTGGCGACCTTGAGGTTGTACTCGGCCGACATGCCGCCGACGACGATGGCGAGGTGATACGGCGGGCAGGCGGCGGTGCCGAGGCTGCGCAGCTTCTCGTCAAGGAACCCGGCGAGGCGCTTCGGGTTCAGCACCGCCTTGGTCTCCTGGTAGAGGAACGTCTTGTTCGCGCTGCCGCCGCCCTTGGCCATGAACAGGAACTCGTAGGACGGTTCCTCGCCCGGCTTGTGGTACAGCTCGATCTGCGCGGGCAGGTTGGTGCCAGTGTTCTTCTCGTCCCAGAAGGTCAGCGGCGCCATCTGCGAGTAGCGCAGGTTCAACTCCTGGTAGGCGTCGTAAATGCCGCGCGCCAGCGCTCGCTCGTCGTCGCCGCCGGTCAACACCTGCTCGGTGCGCTTGCCGATGACGATCGCGGTGCCGGTGTCCTGGCACATCGGCAGCACCCCTCCCGCCGAGATGGCGGCGTTGCGCAGCAGGTCCATGGCGACGAACCGGTCGTTGCCGCTGGCCTCGGGGTCGTCGACGATCGACCGCAGCTGCGCGAGGTGCGAGCCGCGCAGCAGGTGCTGGATGTCGGTGATCGCGGTTCTCGCGAGCCGGGTCAGGGCCTCCGGCTCGACTTCGAGGAACGTGCGGCCCGCCGCTTCGACGACGCGCACGCCCTCATCGCTGATCAGGCGGTACTCGGTGGTGGTGTCCTTGCCAAGTGGCAGGACGTCGCTGTACTCGAAGGTGGTCACGGCTGAGCTGGCTCCCTCTGCGCTCCGTCTCGGGTGGCTCAGACCGTACCGCGCGCCACGATGAGACGTCGGTGACCACCCGGTGCCGGTGTGAGCCAGGACGGTGTTCTCGGCCAGCACGGCTCCGGTAGTCGGAAGGCCGGGCCCACCCCGACGGGCCCGACCTTCCGGGGAACGCGGCAGGCAGTCGTGCCCAACCACGAAGACCTACCTGTACCGGAGGCGACGCTGCCGTACCGCCTACAGACCGTGCCGTGATCGCGGCCACAAGTCAACGGCCGATCGGGTTCCGCATGTGCTCGGAGCGTAATCAGCCCCTGTCGGAGCGCAGTCAGCTGGGCACGGCGCAGCGGGCGGGAACGGCGTCAGTTCACGCGTGAGTTCTCGGTCTCGCGGCGGTGTCAGCTCGCGTAGGCACGCAGCCGGTCGGCGCGCTCACCCTGCCGGAGCTTGGCCATGACCTCACGCTCGATCTGGCGGACCCGTTCCCGGGACAGCCCGAAGTGCCGCCCGATCTGGTCGAGTGTGCGCGGCTGACCGTCGTCGATGCCGTAGCGCAGCCGGATCACATGCTGCTCGCGTTCCTCCAGCGTGCCGAGCACCCGGCGCAGGTCGTCCTGCAGGATGCCGGAGATCACAGCGTTCTCCGCGTCGGTCGCCTCGGAGTCCTCGATGAAGTCGCCCAGCGGGGCATCTTCCTCGGTGCCGACCGGCATGTCGAGGCTGACCGGATCGCGAGCGTGGTCGAGCAGCTTGGCGATCTTCGCCTCGGGGATGCCGGACTCCTCGGCCAGTTCCGCGTGCGTGGCCTCCCTGCCGTACTGCTGGTGCATGTCACGCTTGATCCTGCTGAGCTTGTTGACCTGCTCGACAAGGTGCACTGGCAGCCGGATGGTGCGACCCTGATCCGCCATGCCGCGCGTGATCGCCTGCCGGATCCACCAGGTCGCATAGGTGGAGAACTTGAAGCCCTTGGTGTAGTCGAACTTCTCCACCGCGCGGATGAGACCCAGGTTGCCCTCCTGGATCAGGTCGAGCAGCGGCATGCCGCGGCCGGTGTAGCGCTTGGCCAGCGACACGACGAGCCGCAGGTTGGCTTCCAGCAGATGGTTCTTGGCGCGGTGCCCATCGCGGACCAGCGCGGCGAGCTCGGAACGCCGCTTGCGGGACAGTCCCTCTTCGGTGTCCAGCATGTGCTGCGCGAACACCCCTGCCTCGATCCGCTTGGCGAGGTCGACCTCGTCCGCCGCGGTGAGTAGTGCCGTCTTGCCGATGCCGTTCAGGTATACGCGCACGAGGTCGGCTGCTGGGCCCTGCGCATCGAGATCGGCTTCGTGCTGCGGACTCGGTTGGATTGGCACGACCGTAGACACGTCGGTCGCGTCAGCCTCGATAGGCGTGTCGCGAGTCTCGCGGTCGAGAGTCTTCACGGACATGCTCAGCCTCCCCTTGCACCCTGGCAACAGGCGTGGACGGACACCCCGCCCTACGGTCCGGCCGCCTCAAGTGCCGGACACCTTGAACAACGTTGCCATCGCTGTATTCGTTCCCGGAGGGAATAAGTTTTCTCATTGAGTTCCCGGGGACACCCTCAACCAAACCTTAAGTTTTGCTGAGAGTGCTGGTCGCGGCGGGAAGATTCGCGCAGTGCGGACCTTCGCCCAGGTCAGTGGCCACCTTTTCACTGTCCGTGACGGCGATGGCGCGCGCCGGGTTCGTCCGATGTCTTGGTGGTGTGAGAGCGGTTGGCAGCCATGGTGTGACGCCGATCCGAGTTGGCCGTGATCTGTCTGTGATTGGGCGTTGATGGCGCGATAGGTCAACGTGTGATGCTTGACACATGTCGAACGTGTGTTCTAACATTGGTGTATGGGGACTTCCACTGACCTTCTTGTTCGCCCCGGCACTGATTGGTCTCGGGCTGATCAGGGCGAGCTGGTTGGCTCGTTGCGGGAGTTGGAGTCGCTGATGCGTCGTGTGCAGGCGGCGCAAGGGGAGATTCTGGCGGAGGTGCAGTCGCGGGGTCCGTATCCGTGTTTCGGGTATGGCAGCGTGGAAGCGCTACTGAAGGATGTCGTGCAGTGCACCCGCGCGGATGGGCGTATGCGTGTGCGTCGCGCGTTGGCCTGCCATGATTATTCTGAGGGCACGCAGCGGGTGCCGGCGACGGCGCCGGCGACGCGGGAGGCGTTCGCCCGCGGTGATATCAACACCGCCCATGTCGATTCCATCGTGAAAACCTTGGCTGAGATGCCGGGTGCGGTGCCGGATGAGGACCGCAAGGTCTACGAGAAGATCCTGGTGGAGCTCGCGGCGGAACCGTCGCACCCGAGTGCGGTCACCAAGGCTGGGCGGCATCTGCTGCAACGGTTGGAGCAGGAGTATCTTCAGCCGGATCCGCCGTTGCCGGAGCGTCCGGAGCGGGAGTTGCGGTGGTCCTGGAGCCTCGATGGGCGGCTGCATGTCAAGGGCATCCTCGACGCGGTATCCGGTGCTCAGCTGGAGAAACTCCTCTCGCCATTGGCGAAGCCGCGTCCCGGTGAGGATGGTGAACGCGATCGACGCAGCGTGGAGCAACGCAACGGCGATGCTTTCGCGGAGTTACTGGACTTTGCGCAGCGGGCGGCGAAGCTGCCCACCGAAGCGGGTGAGAAGACCGCGCTCATGGTCACCGTGGGCCTCAACGACCTCCGCGGCCATAGGTGTGACTGCGATGCTGCCGCCGCGACGCACCCAGGCGATCGCGACACCGCTGAAGACCACCATGCCGACCCAAACGGTGAGAGCGGCGGTCTTCGTGACCGGGTTAATGCCCTCGTCGGTCGGGAGTTGCCGCTGCTGAACGGTGAGATCCCGATCGGTGTCGATGAAGCTCGCCGGCTCGCGTGTGATGCTCGGATCATCCCGGCGGTGCTGGGTAGCGACGGTGAAGTCCTCGACCTCGGGCGGGAACAACGCCTGGCGAGCACAGCTCAGCGTCGGGCACTGGTGTTGCGGGATAAGGGGTGTGTCTTTCCGGGGTGTACTCGTCCGGCGCACTGGTCCGAGGTGCACCACCGTCGGGAGTGGTACGAGCACAACGGGCCGACGGACCTCGATAACTTGGTGCTGCTCTGCGGCATGCATCACCGCCTCATCCACGCCAGCGACTGGACCATCCGCATGACGGCAGACGGCAAACCCGAATGCATACCGCCAAAATGGCTCGACCCGAGTCAACGGCCCCGACGAAATACCGCCTTCGCCCCATTCCCGGTCGACAGCGGTTGATCCGGGAGTCTGTAGCCGTCGCACACGGGGAGTTACTGCCGCGCGTGATCGAGTTCGACCAACGACCACTGGCCGGAGCCATCGCCATGCACTGTGCACGTGTAGTCGAAGCGGACGACCGTCCCGACGTTGTTCGTCATGGCTACTGTCCCGGACACCCACGGTGGTGAGGTTTCCGATAGCCAGCAACGCCAGCCCGATCAAGGCCAAGCCGGACCATCCCCAGCGGGTCGCAGCAGGGGAGAATTCGCCCGTCGCGCTATCGGTCATCATCGGCACCTCCACTCGGAGATCGATATGACCGATTGGCCCGTTACTCGCAGCGGTAATCAGCTGGGTGGGTGCGAGCCGTCGGGTGTCACACCTCGACGAGCACGGTGAAAGGTCCGTCGTTGACGCTGTGCAGCCGCATCATCGCACCGAATCGCCCCGTTTCGACCGTCGCGCCCCTAGTACGCAGTTCGGTAACCACCGCGTCGATCAGCGGCTCGGCGTGCTCGGGCCGGGCGGCTGCCGTCCAGGATGGGCGCCTGCCCTTGCGGGTGTCGCCGTACAGCGTGAACTGGCTGACGACCAGCAGGGGAGCGTTCACCGACGCGCAGGACTCCTCATCGCGCAGGAGTCGCAGCTCGTGCAACTTGCGGGCCATGCGCGGCACCTGCTCGTCGGTGTCCGCAGCGCTGATGCCGAGTAACACGAGCAGACCCTGCTCGGCGATCTCGCCGACAACCTCGTCATCGACGGTCACCCTCGCCTCGGTGACCCTGGTGACGACAGCCCTCATGTGGCTGTCTCGTCGGCGGGCATCAGCATCCCGTGCCGGACCAGCTCCCGCACCACCGGCAGTGCCGCCTCGGTCAGCGCGTCGATCGGCTCCCCGTGCGCCGCCGCGAGCAGGCCGAGCAGATCCGACAGCGGCAGCGCGCCCCTGCAACCCGCAAGCAGCGCCGTGACCAGCTCGTCCACCTCGTGCTGCCAGCCGGGGCCGTCGGTGCGGTGCAGCCTGCGGATCGTCGGCTGCCAGCCCTCGTCGTCCGGCGCGGAGATCTGCTCCAACACCACGGAGTCCGGCACCAGGAACCGTTCCGCCAGCAGGTCAGGGTGCTCGCGAAGCCAGCTCACCCGGTCCAGCCATGCCGCGGCCTCGTCGCCGAGCGGGTCGTCGTAGGCCTGGCGCATGTCCTCGCACAGCACCGTGGGGTTGTCGACGTCGCTGCGGCGCAGCGTGACGAACCCGAAGCCGACGCCGTCCACCTTGTTCTCGGCGAACCAGTCCAGCCAGGTCGCGGCCTGCTCGCGCCCCAGCGGCGAGCGGGGGTCGATGCCCGCGTCGCGCAGCCAGGTGCCGACGTACAGGCCGGGGTCGGCGATGTCGCGCTGCACGAACCAGGCGTCGACGCCGGGCGGCACCCAGCCGCTCACCCGCTCGATCCAGTCTTCGCCGTCGCGGTGCAGCCACGATGCGAGCACGTGCCCGGTGCCGCCGGGCTCGAGGAAACCGGGAAGCTGCCGCACCACGAGTGCGCTGGCGTCGTCGCCGCCCAGCCCGGAGTCGCGGTAGGTGAAGTCGACCCGCGCCGGACCCACCACGAACGGTGGGTTGCACACGATCTGATCGAACCGCCTGCGCGCGACTGGGGCGAACCACTCGCCGTTGGCCAGCTCGATGTCCAGGCCGTTGAGGGCGAACGTGGCCGCAGCGAGGGCCAGCGCGCGCTCCGAGACGTCGGTCGCGGTCACCCGTTCGGCGTGCCTGCTGCCGTGTAGCGCCTGCACCCCGTTGCCGGTGCCCATGTCGAGCAGTGTCCCCACCGGGCGCCTGCTCGTCGCGCGGACCAGGCTCATCGACGCCTGCCCGATGCCGAGTACGTGATCGGTCGACAGCTCGTGGTCGAGCCAGCGGCGGTGCTCCGGCTCAAGGTCTGAGATCACCCACCAGGAGCCGCCGTCGTCGTCGCCGTGCGGGCGGACGTCGAACCCGGCGCGGATCGCCTCGCCCGCGCCGCGCAGCAGCCCGGTGCTGAGCGCGTCGTCGATGCAGACCGGCGCGATGGCCGCGGCTGCGTCCGCCGCGGGTTCGGCGGCACCGAGCAGGAACAGCCGGATCACCGTGCCAAGTTCGCCAGCGTCCTGGCTGGCCTGATACGCCAGCTCCGGTTCGTCCCTGGTCAGCGCGGCGTGCGCGGGCCCACCGATGGTGGTGAGCACCCCGTCCGCGTCATACCCGGTGCGCAGGAATGCCTCGCGCAGCCGTGCGCAGAAGTCAGGAGAGAAGTACGGCGCAGTCACGGCTGTTTATCGTGCCAGTGTGATGGGCATCCCGCCGCACAGGTACCCCGCGATCCGGCTCTCGGTAGCTGGAGTTAGCCAGCGTAGGGTGGGGATGGAGCAGCGAGCGGAGGTGGCATGCGATGAGCTCGTCGGGCAACGGCGGTACCGCCCATGGTGACCCGGTGTTGATCACGGCCGCCGCTCGCTCGTACGACGACCAGCATGCCGACCGCAAGCGCAAGTACATGATCATGATGGGCTTGCGGTTCCCGTGCCTGATCCTGGCCGGGATCTTTTACCAGACCTGGTGGCTGGCGCTCGCGTTCATCGTGTTGTCCGTGCCGCTGCCGTGGATCGCCGTGCTTATCGCCAACGACCGGCCGCCGCGCAAGTCGGAGAAGGTCAACCGTTACGAGCGCCCCGCACGGGCGCTGGAAGCCCGCGAGCACCGCGTGATCGACGGCTAGCAGCGCCGAGTTCAAGGCTGGGTCGAGCCAGCCGAGGGCCTACACCTGCGCGCCGTTGTCCGGATCGGCACCGGGCGGGCGGTTGTCGTCGCGGGCGTGCAGCAGGAGGAACCCGAGTCCCGCGGCGAGCGAGAGCATGCCGAGCGGCGTCGCCACCGTCACCCCGATGCCGATGATGTGCGGTGCGATCAGCAGCACCAGCCCGACCACGACGAACAACGCCACGATGCCCATGCTGCGGCTCGGTTTCGGCAGCGGTGGCGGCTCCGGCGGCACGAAGTGCTCGTCGTCATCGTCGGCGGTGGGGTCCGAATCGGACAGCATCGTCTCGTCCCAGCCGACCTCGCTGGCGCGCCAGTCGCTGGTAGCGGGACGCGGACGGGCGTGCTCATCTCCCGCCCGGTCATCATTCCGGTCGGTGCGGCCGTCGTGGCGCTCGGTGTCGGTGTCGAGCCAGTTCCCGGCATCGCGGTCGGGGTCCGTGTCGTGCTGGTCATCCGCCTCGGTGGATGAGCGCGCGTCGCGGCGGTCCGTGTCGATGCGCGCGCCGACGCCCTCGGCCCTGAGGTCGGCGACGATCTCGCCGAAGATCGCGTCGACGTCGTCCTGGCCGTTGGGGTCCTTACCGGTCCTGCTCATGTCGCGCCCAGTTCGGTGGCTGGCGTGTCGGTCTTGCCTTCATGTATACGCTTCGCGAACGCCAGACTGCGCTCGAATATTTCCGGCGCGTCGTGGTCGAGCGTCGCGACGTGATAGCTGCGGTGCAGCTCCACCTCGGTGATGTCGGTGCTGGCGACCCCCGACGCCACGATACGTGCGTTTTCCGGCTCGACGACGTGATCGACCCGCGAGCGAAGCAGCAGCACCGGTTGGCGCACCAGGTGCAGGTCGGCGCGCACCAGCCGCCACAGCTCGGCGAGGCTGGCGGCGGCGCGCAGCGGCACCCGCGTGTAGCTCAGCTCGGCAGCGTCTGGCTTGGCGATGTCGCCGCCGACCCCGGGGATCGACGGCCACAGCCGGGAGAGCACCGGCAGCAGCTTGGCGTCCTTGCGCCGCGTCATCACCGATGGGTTGACCAGCGTGATGCCGGAGATCGCGTCGCCGAACTCTTGCGCGAGCCGCAGGGTCAGCGTGCCGCCCATCGACTGCCCGAACACGAACACCGAGGAGCACGACGCCAGCAGCGAGGTGGTCTCGTCGCGCACGCAGGTGTACCAGTCCTGCCAGGTGGTGCGGTTCATCTCCTGCCAGGTGGTGCCGTGCCCAGGGAGCCGGGGCCCGCGCACGGTCAGTCCGGCGTCGGCGAGGAACTCGCCCCACGGCCGCATGCTGGCCGGGGTGCCAGTGAAACCGTGACACAACAGCACGCCGATCTCAGACGAGCCGGAGTGCGTGAACGGCTCAGCGCCGGGCAGAACTGGCATACCGGACTCCGTCTCTCGCGGTGCGCTGCTGTGGTTCCATGGTCGCACGGACCACACGTGTGAGGGTGCCGCCCTCGCGGGGTATCCCAGGTGTGAGATCGGTCGCGAGGGTGCCGTGATTGGCTCGCTCACATTGTGCCCGCACCACGCGGGTTCGTAATCTGATCTCGCCGTGAAAGCAAGGAAGTGGGTGTGTAGTGCTCTATTGGACCTTGAAGTACGTCCTCCTGGGTCCGCTTCTGAAGCTTTTCTGGCCGACCAAGGTCACCGGCCTCGACAACATCCCGAAGACCGGTGGCGCGATCCTGGCGAGCAACCACCTCGCCGTCGTCGACTCGTTCTTCCTGCCGACACATGTCAAGCGCCGCATCGTGTTCCTCGCCAAGAGCGAGTACTTCACCGAACCCGGTATCAAGGGGAAGCTGAAGAAGTGGTTCTTCGCGGGCACCGGTCAGTACCCGGTTGACCGTTCTGGCGGGTCAGCCGGGCAGGCCGCGCTGAACACCGGCGTGCGGCTGCTGCGGGAAGGCAACCTGCTCGGCGTGTATCCAGAGGGCACCCGGTCGCCGGATGGCAGGCTGCACAAGGGCAAGACCGGCATCGCGCGGATGGCGCTGCAGGCACAGGTGCCGGTCATCCCGGTCGCGATGGTCGGCACCGAGAAGGTCAACCCGATCGGCTCCAAGATGTGGTGGCCGAAGCGGATCGAGATCCACATCGGCACGCCGCTCGACTTCTCCCGCTACGACGGCCTCGCGGGGGATCGGTTCGTCGAGCGTTCCATCGCCGACGAGGTGATGTACAACCTGATGGAACTCTCCGGGCAGGAGTACGTCGACATCTACGCCGCTCGCGCCAAGGAGCTCGCCGACGCCGAGCGCGCGGGAACCCCGGTCGCGGTGCCGAGGCAGGAGCAGGCGCGCGACGCCGCTCGTACCCCGGAGACCGAAGCGAGCTGAGCCGCCCCCCATCCCGCTGGTGATGGTGACTCTTCGTAAGGTTGGCCAGTGCGATTCTTCTACGACACCGAGTTCATCGAGGACGGCAGGACGATCGACCTGGTGTCCATCGGCGTCGTTGACGAACGTGGCCGCGAGTTCTATGCGGTGTCCACCGAGTTCGACCCGGACCGTGCTGGCCCGTGGGTGCGCGAGCACGTGCTGCCGCAGCTGCCGTCCCCGAGCGACAAGGCGTGGCGCAGCAGGGAGCGGATCAGGCAGGACCTGCTTGAGTTCATCGGCAAGCCGTACGGCGGGGTGCAGCTCTGGGCCTGGTTCGCCGCCTACGACCATGTCGCGCTCGCGCAGCTGTGGGGCGCGATGCCCGCACTGCCGCGCCAGCTGCCCCGGTTCACCCGCGACCTGCGGCAACGCTGGGAGGACCTGGGTAAGCCGGAGTTGCCGCCGCCGCCCGCGAACGCGCATGACGCGCTCGCGGACGCGCGGCACAACCTCGCCCGGTGGCAGGCGCTCGAACAGGTACGCCGCAGGCGCGGCCTGCCCGGCTAGCGCCGCACACGCACGGCGGCCGCCAGCTGGTCGAGCAGCGTGCTGGTGGTGTCCCAGTCCATGCAGGCGTCGGTGATGCTGCGGCCGTAGTCCAGCTCGTCGCGCTTGCCGAGGGTGAGATCCTGGCGGCCCGCCGCGAGGAAGCTCTCCAGCATGACGCCGGTGATGCCGCGTTCGCCCTCGGCGACGCGCTCGGCGATCTCGCCAGTGAGTTCGGCCTGCCGGACGTGGTCCTTGCCGCTGTTGCCATGGCTGGCGTCGATGATCACTCGTTCCGGCAGCCCGGCCTTGGTCAGCCGCGCGAGGGTGTCCGCGACGGTGGTGGCGTCGTGATTCGGACCGGACGCGCTGCCGCGCAGGATGACGTGGCAGTCGGCGTTGCCGGACGTCGTCAGCAGCGCGGCGAGACCGTCGTCATTGATGCCGGGGAAGACGTGGCTCGCCGCCGCCGCGCGGGTGGCGTCCACGGCGACCTGGACGTCGCCCTCGGTGGAGTTCTTGATGCCGATCGGCATGGACAGCCCGCTGCACAGCTGCCGGTGCACCTGGCTGGCCGCGGTGCGGGCGCCGATGGAACCCCAGCTGACGGCATCGGCGATGAACTGCGGGGTGATCGGGTCGAGGAACTCGCAGCCGACAGGCAGGCCGATCTCGGAGATGTCCAGCAGGAGCTTGCGGGCGATGCGCAGGCCCCGGTTCACGGCGAAGCTGCCGTCGAGATCGGGGTCGTTGATCAAGCCCTTCCACCCGAGCGTGGTGCGCGGCTTCTCGAAGTACACCCGCATCACGACGTGCAGGTCGTCGCGGAGCCGCTCGGCCTGCGCGGCGAGCGTGCGCGCGTAATCGATGGCGGCGTCCGGATCGTGCACCGAGCACGGCCCGACCACGACAAGCAGCCGGTCGTCGTCGCCGTTCAGCACGTTGACGGTGTCAGTGCGGCCCTGGCTCACGGTCTTGGCGGCGGCGGGCGCCAGTGGGAACTCCTGGCGCAGCAGCGCGGGCGACAGCAACGGGCTGACGCCAGTGACACGTTGATTGTGCAGCTCGATCGTGGATGCGTCGCCTCTGCCTGCGGTGGGCGGCATGGTCACTTCCTTTCTCCAAGCCGCCCCGGACGCCCGAGCCGGCTTGTTGTTCCGGCTCGGGGTGAGAGGTCAGCGCATGGTTCGGCTGCCGCGCCCACCCAGGGCCGGCTCGCTAAACCAGAAATAACGCTGCATAGCGAACACCGTAACAGCTCCCGGTGAGCGCCACTGTCGGGATGTTGCGGTTCGCATCGGGGTGGCTGCACCGATCCAGTTGTCGTGACTAGGCTGAACCCTGGCGGTGTGAGACCCGGCACAGGCGCAGCCGCGTCCGCACTGTGAGACACCTGAGACATCACTGTGAGCGCCACGACCTGGGACTCGGAGGACTTCATGCGTGTTGGCTTGCTGACCGGCGGCGGTGACTGCCCTGGACTGAACGCCGTGATCAGGGCGGTGGTGCGCAAGGGAATCGAAGTGCACGACTGGGACCTTGTCGGCTTCCGCAGCGGCTGGCAGGGGCCGATGACCGGCGACAGCAGGCCGCTCGGGCTCGACGACGTCGAGGACATCCTCGACCGAGGCGGCACCATCCTCGGCTCGTCGCGCACCAACCCGTACAAAGAGGACGGCGGCGCTGAGGCGATCAAGAAAACGCTCGCCGAGGAGAGCGTCGACGCGCTGGTCGCCATCGGTGGGGAGGACACCCTCGGCGTGGCGAACCGGCTCGGCGAGGACGGCGTGAACGTCGTCGGCGTGCCGAAGACCATCGACAACGACTTGGACGCCACCGACTACACGTTCGGCTTCGACACCGCGGTCCACATCGCAACCGAGGCCATCGACCGGCTACGCACCACGGCGGAGTCGCACCACCGCGCGCTGGTCGTCGAGGTGATGGGCAGGCACGCGGGCTGGATCGCGCTGCACTCCGGTCTCGCTGGCGGCGCGAATGTGATCTTGGTCCCCGAGCGGGAGTTCGATGTCGAGCAGGTCGTCGAGTGGGTGGAGCGCCGGTTCGAGCGCATGTACGCGCCGATCATCGTGGTCGCGGAGGGCGCGGTGCCGGTCGGCGGCGCGGAAGTGCTGCACTCCGGGGAGCGGGACGCCTTCGGGCACGTCCGGCTCGGCGGCGTCGGCCAGTGGCTCGCCGAGGAGATCGCGGATCGCACCGGCAAGGAGTCTCGCGCGGTCGTGCTCGGCCACACCCAGCGCGGCGGCACGCCGACCGCCTACGACCGAGTGCTGGCGACCCGGTTCGGGCTGCAGGCCGTCGACGCGGTAGCCGAGGGCGACTTCGGTGCCATGGTGGCGTTGCGCGGCACCGATATCGTCCGGGTGAAGCTCGCCGACGCCACCGCCAAGCTCAAGACGGTGCCGGAGGATCGCTACACCGAGGCCCAGGTGTTCTTCGGCTAGGGCGGCTAGGGCACCGCCCATCCCGGGGCCGAGTGAGCACCGTCGCGCCGGTAACCTTCGGCGCGTGTCCATGGGAAGTGCTGAGTCGATGACAGGCTGGCGTCCGAGCAATACGGTTCCGGTGCCGGTGACCACGCTCGTCGCGCGCGCGGATGGCCGTCTCATACCAGCGGCCGGTGCCGACCCCATCGACGAGATCACCGTGACCGGGGCGGCGTTGCGGGCGCATCAGGTGCGGCCCGGCGATCTGTTCGCCGCGCTGCCCGGCGCCCGCGCGCACGGCGCCGATTTCGTGGACCAGGCGATCGCCGCGGGCGCGGCGGCGGTGCTCACCGACCCGGAGGGCGCGGCGCGGCCGAGGCTGACCGACGCCGAGGTGCCGCTGCTTGTGCACGACGATCCCCGCGGAGTGCTCGGCGAGATCGCCGCCTGGATCTACGGCGAGCCCTCGCTCGATGTCGCGGTGCTCGGCATCACCGGCACCTCAGGCAAGACGACCACGGCCTACCTGGTCGAGTCCGGGCTGCGTGCCGCTGGCAAGACCACCGGGCTGATCGGCACGGTGGAGACCCGCGTCGCGGGCGAGCGGCTGACGAGTGCGTTCACCACCCCGGAGGCGCCGGACCTGCAGGCGTTGTTCGCGCTGATGGTGGAGCGAGGCGTCACCCACGTGCCGATGGAGGTCTCCAGCCACGCACTGTCCCTCGGGCGGGTCAATGGCACCCGGTTCACCGTCGGCGCGTTCACCAACCTCTCGCAGGACCACCTGGACTTCCACCGCGACATGGCGGAGTACTTCGCGGCGAAGGCGCAGTTGTTCGACGGTCGCTCGACGACCGAGGTCGTCGTGATCGACAGCGCGTGGGGCCAGACGCTCGTGACGCCGCAGACCATCACCGTCGCGCTGGACGCGAGTACCGGGGCCGCCTGGACCGCGAGCGATCTCGGCTCGACGCCGACGGGGGAGCAGTCGTTCACGCTGCACGGGCCAGGTGGGGTGTCGATCCGCACCACGCTGCCGCTGCCAGGGGAGTTCAACGTCGTCAACGCGCTGCTCGCCGCCGCGATCCTGGACGTCACCGGCGTCGGGCCTGACGAGATCGCCACCGGGCTGTCCTCGGTACAGGTGCCGGGCAGGATGGAACGCGTCGACGAGGGGCAGCGGTTCACCGCCGTCGTCGACTACGCGCACAAGCCCGCCGCCGTCGCGCTCGGGCTGGACGCGCTGCGCGGGCAGACCGAGGGCAAGGTCATCACGGTGCTCGGCTGCGGGGGTGACCGCGACGCGGGCAAGCGCGCGCAGATGGGCGAGGCCGCCGCGCGCCGCAGCGACGTGCTGATCGTCACCGACGACAACCCGCGCAGCGAGGACCCCGCCGAGATCAGGGCGGCCGTGCTGTCCGGTGCCAAGGCCGTCGCGCCGGAGTTCGCGGGGGAGGTCGTCGAGATCGGCGACCGCAAGGAAGCCATCCGGCACGCCGTTTCGCTCGCCGCGCCGGGCGATTCCGTGCTGATCGCGGGCAAGGGCCACGAGACAGGACAGAACATCGCCGGGGTGGTGCACCCGTTCTCCGACCGTGACGAACTGGCCGCCGCGCTGCGCGCCGCGGTGGAAGGAGCCCGACTGTGATCAGCATGAGCCTGGCGCGGCTCGCCGAGATCGTCGGCGGCACGCTGCACGACAGCGACGGCACCGAGACCATCACCGCGGGCGTGGAGTTCGACTCCCGGCGCATCGAGGCGGGCGGGCTGTTCATCGCGCTGCCAGGGGAGCGGGTGGACGGGCACGCATTCGCCGCAGGTGCGGTCGCCGCGGGCGCTGCCGGGGTGCTCGCCGCCCGTCCTGTCGACGCGCCAGCCGTGATCGTGCCGCCGCTGCCACCGGGCGCGGCCAACGCGGGCTCGGTCGCGCTCACCGGCGACACCGACGGCTCCGGCGCCGCCGTGCTCGCCGCGCTGGCCGCGCTCGCGCGGCACGTGGTGGCCGAGCTGGCCGAATCAGGGCTCGCCGTGGTCGGCGTGACCGGATCCTCCGGCAAGACGTCCACGAAGGACGTCATCGCGCAGCTGCTTGAGCCGATGGGCCCGACCGTGGCCCCGCCAGGGTCGTTCAACAACGAGCTGGGCCACCCGTGGACCGCGCTGCTGGCCGACACCGAGACTCGGCACCTGGTGCTGGAGCTGTCCGCGCGCGGGCCGGGCCACATCGCGGAGCTGGCGCGGATCGCGCCACCCCGGCTTGGCGTCGTGCTCAACGTCGGCACCGCACACGTCGGCGAGTTCGGCTCCCGGGAAGGCATCGCCGCCACCAAGGGTGAACTGGTCGAGGCACTGCCGCCTGCCGAAGACGGCGGGGTGGCGGTGCTGAACGCCGACGACCCGCTCGTCGCCGCGATGGCCGAGCGCACCAGCGCGAAGGTGGTGCGGGTCGGCGAGTCACCCGATGCCGACGTGCGGGCGGTCGACGTCCAGCTGGACGAACTGGCACGGGCGTCGTTCCGGCTGGTCAGCGCGCACGGCGAGACCGAGGTGGCGCTGGGGCTGCACGGTGAGCACCACGTGGGCAACGCGCTCGCGGCCGCTGCCGTCGCGCTGGAGCTCGGCGCGTCGATCGACGACGTCGGCGCGCGGCTGAGCGCGGTGGAGCGCCGCTCCGAACGCCGGATGCACGTCACCACCCGGTCCGACGGGCTGATCGTGCTCAACGACTCTTACAACGCCAATCCGGAGTCGATGCGGGCCGCGCTGAAAGCGCTCGCGTCGGTCAGCAGGGACCAGCGTTCCTGGGCCGTGCTCGGCGAGATGGCCGAACTGGGCGCGGACAGCGTCACCGCCCATGACGAGATCGGCAGGCTCGCGGTGCGGCTCAACATCAACCGGCTCATCGTCGTTGGCGAGCGAGCCGCCGCGATGCACCACGGCGCCTGCCACGAGGGTTCGTGGGGTGACGAGTCGATGCTCGTCGCGGACGCGGCGGAGGCCATCGCGGTGCTCACCGAGGAGGTGGGCCCCGATGACGCCGTGTTGGTCAAGGCGTCTAAGGTGGCCGAGCTTTGGCGAGTCGCCGACGCGCTGCTCGGGGCGGAGATTGGCGCGGCTGGGCCGGACATCGCCGACACGGTCAGCACTGGGACACAGGATGGTGGTATCGCGTGATCAGCATTCTGATCGCCGCTTCGGTTGGTCTGCTCGTCTCGATTCTGCTCACGCCATACCTCATCCGGGTGTTCGCCAAGCAAGGCTTCGGCCAGGAGATCAGGGAAGAGGGCCCGCAGGGGCACCGGTCCAAGCGCGGTACGCCCACGATGGGCGGCGTGGCGATCATCGTGGCGATGGTCGTCGGCTACTTCACCGCGCACCTGCTGCGGTTCGCCCTCGCCGACGGCAGCGGCCCATCGGCGTCCGGCCTTGTGGTGCTGTACCTCGCGGTCGGCCTCGGCGTGGTCGGGTTCCTCGATGACTTCATCAAGATCCGTAAACAGCGCAACCTCGGGCTGAACAAGACGTCCAAGCTGGTTGGTCAGCTGGTCATCGCGGTCAGCTTCGCCATCCTTGCGATCAACTTCGCTGACGACAACGGGCTCACCCCTGCCTCGCTGCAACTGTCCTATGTCCGCGATCTGGCACTGATCACATTCCCGGTGCCGGTGTTCATCATCTTCTGCTACCTGCTGATCTCGGCATGGTCGAACGCGGTGAACTTCACCGACGGGCTCGACGGGCTCGCTGGCGGCGCGGCGGCGATGGTGCTCGGCACCTACGTGGTGATCTCGTTCTGGCAGGCACGACTGTCGTGCACGCCGGTGCCACAGGACGCCTGCTACCACGTGCGCGATCCGCTCGACCTCGCTGTCGTCGCCGCTGCCGCGACCGGCGCGTGCATCGGCTTCCTGTGGTGGAACGCCGCTCCCGCGAAGATCTTCATGGGCGACACCGGTTCGCTCGCGCTCGGCGGCCTTGTCGCCGGGCTGTCGGTGACCACCCGTACCGAGTTGCTTGCCATCGTCATCGGCGGGCTGTTCGTGGTGGAGATGGTCTCGGTGGTCGTCCAGATCGCGGTCTTCCGCACCACCCGGCGCAGGCTGTTCCGCATGGCGCCGTTCCACCACCACTTCGAGCTGGCTGGCTGGGCCGAAACCACCGTGATCATCCGGTTCTGGCTGCTCGCTGGCATCTGCTGCATGTTCGGGCTCGGGCTGTTCTACAGTGAGCAGCTCTCTTTCGTGGGAGGCTAGGTGGACCTGCGCGGTCGTGCGGTGCTCGTCGCGGGGGCTGGCGTGACGGGACGTTCCGTGGTTACCACGCTGTGCGAGGCGGGCGCCCAGGTGACCGTCACCGACGCCAACGCCGATCGCCTCGCCGCGCTGGCCGACACCCCGGCGCGGATCGAGCGCGGACTCACCACGCCGCCTGAGGGCACCGAGCTTGTGGTGACCAGTCCCGGCTGGCGGCCGGACTCGCCGCTGCTCGCCTCGGCCGCCGCGGCGGGCATCGAGGTGATCGGCGACGTCGAGCTGGCGTGGCGCATCGGCAACGAACGGCCGACACCGCCGGTGTGGCTCGCTGTCACCGGCACCAACGGCAAGACCACCACCGTCGGCATGCTCGCCGCGATGCTGCGCGCGGCGGGGGCCAACGCGGTGGCCTGCGGCAACGTCGGCTTCGCCGTGCTCGACGCTGTCCACGCCGGTTACGAGGTGCTCGCGGTGGAGCTGTCCAGCTTCCAGCTGCACTGGTCGAACAGCCTCGCGCCGCACGCGTCCGTCGTGCTCAACGTCGCGGAGGATCACCTCGACTGGCACGGCGACCTGGACACCTACGCTGCCGCCAAGGGCACGCTGCACGCCGCGACCCAGGTCGCCGTCGCCAACGCCGATGATGCGATCTCGACGCGGCTGGTCGCCGACCACGCCGCCCGCGACGCGCAGTGGGTCGGCTTCACCCGTGGCAAGCCGAAGCCGGGCCAACTCGGCATCGTCGACAGCACTCTGGTCGACGCCGCGTACTCCGACGAACCGGTCGTGCTCGCCGACGTCGCGGATGTGCGGCCCGAGGGCAAACACAACATCGCCAACGCGCTGGCCGCCGCCGCGCTGGCCCGCGCCTACGGTGTGTCGCCAGCGGCCGTCCGCGACGGGCTGCGAGCCTTCACACCGGGAGAGCACCGCGCGGCCGAGGTCGCCACCGTGGCCGGAGTGCGCTACATCAACGACTCCAAGGCGACCAACCCGCACGCCGCGTCGGGCTCGCTGCTGTCCTACGAGCACGTGGTCTGGATCGCCGGTGGCCAGCTCAAAGGCGCTGAGGTGTCCTCGCTTGTCGCCGATGCCGCCGATCGGCTGCGTGGCGTCGTGCTGCTGGGCGCGGACGCGGATGTGATCGCCGACGCGGTTTCCCGACACGCGCCAGATGTCCCCATGACCACGCTCGATCCGGGTGACGATGACCCCATGGTTGCGGCGGTGAGCGCGGCGAGCGCATGGGCACGACCGGGTGACGTCGTGCTGCTCGCCCCTGCCGCTGCTTCGCTGGATATGTTCCGCGACTACGCCCACCGTGGTGAGGCGTTCGCTGCCGCGGTGCGTGTCCTGGCGGGGGAGTCCGCAGATGGCAGCCCTTGAGCAGGTTGAGCGGGCAGGCAGAACGGCACGCCGCACGGCAGCGGCATCCGGAACACGGGGTGCGACGCCGGGCGCGGTACGGGGTGAGCAGCGCACACGGCGGCAGCGCAAGCCGTCGTGGTTCGCCGCGAAGCTGACCTCGCTGCGCACCGCGCTGACGGCGTGGCTGTCCCGGCCGCTCGCCTCGTTCCACCTCGTGCTCGCGCTGTGCGGCATGCTCGCCGTGATCGGCACGGTGATGGTGCTCTCGGCGTCCTCGGTCGAGTCGACCTACCTCACCGAGGGCGCGACCGCGTACTCGCTGTTCAAGAAGCACGTCGTGTTCCTGCTCGTCGGCATGGTGGTGTTCTGGATCGCGCTGCGGCTGCCGCTGCGGGTGATCAGGGGCGCGTCGAGCACGCTGCTGTTCGTGAGCCTCGCGCTGCTGGTCACCGTGTTGTCGCCGCTGGGAGCCGTGGTCAACGGCTCGCAGGGCTGGATCGTCGTCGGCGGGTTCTCGCTGCAGCCGGTCGAGGTCGCGAAGGTGGCGCTGGCGTTGTGGGGCGCGCACATCCTCGTTCTCAAGGCGCGGCTCGCGCACCTGTGGCGGCACGTGCTCGTCCCGCTGGTGCCGGTGGCGCTGGTGATGTTCGCGCTGCTGATGGCCCAGCCCGACCTCGGCGGCACGGTCAGCCTCGGCGTCGTGCTCGTCGCGTTGCTGTGGTTCGGCGGCGCGCCGAGGGGGCTGTTCGCGGCCGTGATCGCGGGCGGTGTCGCCGGCGTGATCGGGCTGGCGCTGATCGCCGACTACCGTCTCGCCAGGGTGCTTTCGTTCCTCTCGCCGGATACGGACTCGGCGGACTCCGGCTACCAGGCGCAGCAGGCGCAATACGCGCTCGCCGATGGTGGGCTGCTCGGCAGGGGGCTCGGCCAGGGCGGCTCGAAGTGGCACTACCTGCCCAACGTGCATCACGACTTCATCTTCGCGCTGATCGGTGAGGAGCTGGGCTTCCTCGGCTGTGCCGTCGTGATCGGACTATTCGCCGGGGTGGCGATCGTCGGGCTGCGCATCGCCACTCGCAACATCGACCCGTGGATCAGGGTCGTCGCGGGCACGCTGACCGTGTGGCTGGTTTCGCAGGCCGCCATCAACATCGGCTACGTCGCCGGGTTGTTGCCCGTCACCGGAGTCACGCTACCGTTGATTTCATACGGCGGTACCTCGTTGGTGGTCACGCTGGGGCAGTTCGGCATCCTGGCGAACTGCGCGCGGCATGAGCCGGAGGCGGTCGCCGCGTTGCGGACGCAGGGACCAGGCAAGTTCGGCACGATCCTGCGGCTGCGGCCACCGGAGCCCTATCGGCCTCGGTCGAAGCCAGCAGGGGGCGGGCGGCAGCCGAGGCGGGGCAGGCCACCGGCGCGCAACGCGGCGGCGGCACGGAGCCGCACCCAGGCGCGCCAGGGCAGGGCCGTGGGGCGCACGCAGCCACGACGTGGAGGACGAAGGTGAGCGACTCAGTGACCGTCACGGAACCGACGGTTGTGGTCGCCGGTGGCGGGACGGCGGGACACATCGAGCCCGCGCTCGCACTGGCGGACGCGGTGCTGCGGCTGCGGCCGCGGGCGCGCGTGGTCGCGCTCGGTACCGAGCGCGGCCTGGAGAGCACGCTGGTGCCCGCGCGCGGGTACGAGCTTGCGCTTGTGCCGCCGGTACCGCTGCCGCGCAAGCTCACCCCGGAACTGTTGCGGATGCCGGGCAAGGTCCGCGCCTCGGTGAAGCGCACCCGTGAGGTGCTTGACCGGGTTGGTGCCGACGTCGTCGTCGGCTTCGGCGGCTACGTGGCGTTGTCCGCCTACCTCGCGGCGCGCGGCAGGGTGCCGATCTTCGTGCACGAGGCGAACCGGCACGCGGGGCTGGCGAACAAGGTCGGCGCCCGGTTCGCGGAGCGGGTCTTCGGCGCGGCCGACGGGACGCCGCTGCCGAACGCGGAGACCATCGGTATCCCGCTGCGGCGCAGCATCACCGCGCTGGACAGGGATGCGCTGCGCAAGGAGGCCCGCGCCGAATTCGGGCTCGACCCCGACGCGCCGACACTGCTGGTGTTCGGCGGCTCGCAGGGCGCGCGCTCGCTCAACGATGCCGTGTCGGGGGCCGCCGGCGAACTCGCCGGCGCTGGCATCGGGGTGCTGCATGCCCACGGACCGAAGAACACCCTCGCGGTGCGCGAGTTCGCCGGTGCGCCGCCGTATGTTCCCGTGCCGTATCTGGACAGGATGGACCTCGCCTACGCCGCCGCCGACGCCGTGCTGTGCCGGTCGGGCGCGATGACGGTGGCCGAGGTGTCGGCCGTCGGGCTGCCGGCGGTGTTCGTGCCATTGCCGCACGGCAACGGCGAGCAGGCGCTCAACGCGGAGCCCGCCGTCAAGGCCGGTGCCGCCGTGATGGTCGACGACGCGCGGTTGACGCCGGAATGGGTCGTCGAACACGTCATCCCGCTGGTGTCCGATAAGTCGCGGTTGGCGACAATGGGTGCCGCTGCGGTTGGTCTCGGGCACCGGGAGGCCGACGAAGTGCTCGCCAAAATCGTGCTGGAGGCTTGCGGTGGCTGAGAACGGTGTTCCTGATGTGCTGCGCCGCGCGCATCTGATCGGCATCGGTGGCGCTGGCATGAGCGGTATCGCCCGGATCCTGCTCGCGCGTGGCGGCGCGGTGTCCGGCTCGGACGCCAAGGACTCCCGCAGTTTTCTCACACTACGTGCCCAGGGCGCGGAGATCGCCGTCGGGCAGCGCGCGGAGAACATCGACGCGCTGGACCAGCCGCCGTCCTCGGTGATCGTGTCGACCGCGATCCACGACACCAATCCCGAGCTCGCTCGCGCCAGGGAACGCGGCATCCCGGTGCTGCATCGCGCCGAGGCGCTGGCAGAGCTGATGACCGGCGACACCGTCGCGTGCATCGCGGGCACCCACGGCAAGACGTCGACGACCTCGATGCTGACGGTGGCGCTGCAGCATTGCCGCCTGGACCCGTCGTTCGCCATCGGCGGCGACCTGAACGAGTCTGGCGCGAACGCGCACCACGGCACCGGGGCGATGTTCGTCGCGGAGGCCGACGAGAGCGACGGGTCGTTCCTGGTGTTCGAGCCAACGGTCGCGGTGATCACCAACATCGAGCCGGACCACCTCGATCACCACGGCACCGCCGATGCCTACTCCTCGGTGTTCACCGAGTTCGTCAGCCGCATCAGGCCCGGTGGTGTGCTGATCGTGTGCTGCGACGACCCGGCGGCCGATGAGCTGGCCACCCGTGCGGCCGCCGATGGGCTACTCGCCGACGGCGTGCGGGTGCGCCGCTACGGGCGCACCGCCACCGCCGAGGACGACGTGCGGGTGGTGGACTACCGGCCGCTGCCGGACGACGGTTGCGTGGTGCGGGTCGCGCTGCGCGGCGCCGAGACCGACATCCACGTCGCGGTGCCCGGCGAGCACATGGCGTTCAACGCGATCGCGGCGCTGCTTGCCGGTGAGGAGCTGGGCGCGCCCGCCGAGTGCCTCGCCGAGGGCGTCGCCGCGTTCGGCGGGGTGCGCAGGCGGTTCGAGTTCAAGGGCCGTTCCGGCGAGGTGCGGGTCTACGACGACTACGCCCACCACCCCACCGAGGTGGCGGCGCAGCTGCGTGCGGTGCGGCACTCGGCTGGCGACGGCAGGGTCGTCGTGGTGTTCCAGCCGCACCTGTACTCGCGCACCAAGGCGTTCGCCGCTGCGTTCGCCGATGCGCTCGGCCTGGCCGACGAGGTGGTGGTGCTGGATGTCTTCGGCGCTCGGGAGCAACCGGAGCCAGGGGTGTCCGGTGCGCTGATCGCGGACCAGATCACGGGCGCGAAGTGCCACTACGAGCCCGCGTTCGACAGGGCGGTCACCCTCGCCGCTGGTCTCGCGCGGCCCGGTGACCTGCTGGTCACCATGGGAGCGGGCGATGTCACGCAGCTGGGCCCGGAGATCATCAGGGAGCTGGACGACAGAGGTGGCGCGTCGGCCACGGGGGAGTAGCGCGTGACGTCGGCACGGCAGGCGCGGCGTGGCACGAGGGGCGGGCGTGACTCGCGTCCGGTGCGGGGCAGGCGGCCGGACTCCGCCCGCTCGGCGATGTCGCCGAGCAAGCGCAAGGCCCGCCGCACGATCCTGCGCAGACGACTCGTCGCGATCGCTATCGTGCTCGCGATCATCAGCCTCGGTGCGGTGCTGCTGTTCACCCCGCTTATCGGGGTCAGCGACGTCAAGGTCACCGGGATCAACCGGATCGATCGCGAGGACGTCGTCGAGCTGGCCGAGATCCCGATGCGGCGCTCGCTGCTGCGGGTCGACACCGACGCCGCGGAACGGGCGGTGGCCTCGCTGCCGCAAGTGGAGAGCGTCTCGGTGTCGCGCTCGCTGCCGTCGACGGTGCGGATCGACATCACCGAGCGGACATCGGTCGCGTACTTCGCCGCCTATGACGGCACCCGCCTCGTCGATCGGATGGGTGTGCCGTTCCATCGGGTGAGTAAGCCGCCGAAGAAGCTGCCCGAACTGCGGGTCGACACCGTCGCCACCGACGACCCAGCCACCCGCGCCGCCACGGCGGTGCTGACCGGCATTCCGGACCAGCTCGCCGGGCGGGTGGCCATGGTGACCGCGCCCAGCCCGGTCAGCGTGGAGCTACGGCTGCGCGGCGGCAAGGTCATTCAGTGGGGTGACGCGCAGCAGATCGAGCGTAAGTCCCGGGTGCTCGCCGCCCTGCTCACCCGGCCGGGCAGGGTGTACGACGTGTCGAGCCCTGAACTGCCAACGGTGTCGGACTAGCCGGCGCCGGGTGCGCCGCGCGGGGGAGTGACGCGGTGTCGACCTAGTTGGTGATCTTGGTGGGGTCGTGGTCACAAACCCCACGACACGCGGCGTGGCTGCTGGATTCGTCGCGATGTGGTGCTTACCGTCCACAGGCAAGGCTAGAAGTTGACATAACTCTAACCCTCATGTAGAGGTTCAGAGTTTTCGGGAGGCAGTCACCCGATGCGGGCAACTCTTGCCGGTGCCACCTTGCAGTAGCTCAGTCACGATCAGGAAGGCGGACCCGATGACGCCCCCGCACAACTACCTCGCGGTGATCAAGGTCGTCGGAATCGGCGGCGGCGGTGTGAACGCCGTGAACCGCATGATCGAGGTCGGCCTCAAGGGTGTCGAGTTCATCGCGGTGAACACCGACGCGCAGGCCCTGCTGATGTCCGACGCCGACGTCAAGCTGGACATCGGCAGGGAACTGACCCGTGGTCTTGGCGCGGGGGCCGCGCCGGATGTCGGCGAGAAGGCCGCCGAGGACCACCGTGAGGAGATCGAGGAGGTCCTCAAGGGGGCCGACATGGTCTTCGTGACCGCTGGCGAGGGCGGTGGCACGGGTACTGGCGGCGCGCCCGTCGTCGCGCAGATCGCCCGCAAGCTCGGCGCGCTGACCATCGGTGTGGTCACCCGGCCGTTCTCGTTCGAGGGCAAGCGCAGGGGCAAGCAGGCAGAGGACGGCATACAGCAGCTGCGCAACGAGTGCGACACGCTGATCGTCATCCCGAATGACCGGTTGCTGCAGCTCGGCGACATCGGTGTCTCGCTGATGGACGCCTTCCGCTCCGCCGACGAGGTGCTGCTCTCCGGTGTGCAGGGCATCACCGATCTGATCACCACCCCCGGTCTGATCAACCTGGACTTCGCCGACGTCAAGAGCGTGATGTCAGGGGCTGGCAGCGCGCTGATGGGCATCGGCTCGTCACGGGGCGAGGGCAGGGCGGTGCAGGCCGCCGAGAAAGCCATCAACTCGCCGCTGCTGGAAGCCTCCATGGACGGCGCGCACGGCGCGCTGCTGTCCATCGCCGGCGGCTCCGACCTCGGGCTGTTCGAGATCAACGAGGCCGCGTCGCTGGTGCAGGAGGCGGCCCACCCCGAGGCGAACATCATCTTCGGCACGATCATCGACGACTCGCTCGGCGACGAGGTGCGCGTGACGGTAATAGCGGCTGGGTTCGACGCGGGCGCGCCGACGCACAAGAAGCTCGACCCGCCGACGGTTGGCTCCCGCGAGTCGACGGCATCGGCCGAGGCCGGTTCGGTCGGCGGCAACGGCGCGGCAAGCGGCGCTGGCGCGAGGGGGAGTGGGCAGCCCGTGGGCCAGCAGGCCGCCCCGCAGCAGCAGTCCAACCCGACGCCGGGCGTCGCGCGACAGCAGCCAGGGGCGGCACCGCCGCAGGGCTCTGGCAGCGCGCAGGGCTCTGACGGTGGTGCCGCTGGCGGCGGCTACTCCCGTGGTGCCCCGCCGCAGTCGAACCGTGGCAGTGGCATGGGCGCACCGCCCAACCGAGGCAGTCTGCCCAACCGCGCCGTTCCGGTCGACGACACCGACGACGACGAGGTCGACGTTCCCCCGTTCATGCGCCGCTGAGCGCTCCCCGCACACACGGCCCGGAGTACGCCGCACCCGACCGCGGCACCCGGGCCGTGTGTAACGCTTCACCAGGTTTGTTGCGTGATTAGCGCCCGTTTCGGCGTCGGTTGCCCGGTTCTCGCGGCAATATCCCTGGCGAAGTGAAGTCAACCGCCGAGCGGCTGTGGGCTGGTCAGTTTAGGAACCCTGTCGCAAGTTCTGGGGCCACTGCGGTGAGCCGAGCCCGTCAAGACTCCCGTCGGCGGCACGGTGACCGTGTGCGAGGCTAGAACGGGTGCCGATGCAGAACGGCCGCCACAGCGGCTATGCGACACATGGGAGGACAGGCAGGGTGCGGATTCGTCGGGTGGTCACCACACGCGCTGGCGGCCGGTCACGCCCGCCGTACGAGTCGTTCAACCTCGGTGATCACGTCGGGGACGACGCGGACGCCGTCGCGGCCAACCGCGCCCGGCTCGCCACTGAACTCGGCGTTGACCAGCACCGGTTCGTCTGGATGGAACAGGTGCACGGTCGCACCGTCGGTGTGGTCGACGAGCCGATCACCGACCCGGTGGAGGCCACCGACGCACTGGTGACCGCGACGCCAGGGCTGGCGCTCACCGTGCTGGTCGCCGACTGTGTCCCGGTGCTGCTCGGCGACCCCGACGCTGGGGTTGTCGGCGCGGTGCATGCTGGCAGGGTCGGCTGCCGCGTCGGCGTGCTGCCTGCCGCCGTGAAGGCCATGATCGAGCTGGGTGCCGAGCCGTCGCGGATGGAAGCGCTGCTCGGGCCCGCCATCTGCGGCGAGTGCTACGAGGTGCCGCCCGAGATGGCAGCCGACGTCGCCACCCACCTGCCAGGCAGCGCGGCGAAGACCCGCTCCGGCACTACCGGCATCGACCTGCGAGCGGGACTCTGGGAGCAACTCGCCGCACTCGGTGTCGGCAAAGTCGGCGTCGACCCTCGCTGCACCGTGGAGGACGATTCGCTGTTCAGTTACCGGCGCGACGGCACGACGGGCAGGATCGCCGCCGTGACGTGGACCGAGCCTGAATGACGCGGATGACCGACAACGCTGACAAGACCGACAGGACAAGCGCCGAACGCCTCGACCAGCTGCGCGACTCGCTGGACGCGGTCCAGGCGCGTATCGCGGACGCCTGCGCGGCCGCGGGTCGTGATCTCAGTGAGGTGTGGCTGCTCGCGGTCACCAAGACGTTCCCCGCCACCGACGTGGCCGCGCTGATCGATCTCGGACTGCGTGACTTCGCGGAGAACAAAGACCAGGAGGCGGCTGGCAAGGCCGCGGAGGTGGCCCGGCTGCGCCCCGACGCGGATGTCCGCTGGCACATGGTCGGCAGGCTGCAGCGCAACAAGGCGCGCACCGTGGTGCGGTGGGCCGACGAGGTGCAGTCCGTCGACTCGATCCGGCTCGCGGACGCGCTCGGCCGCGCCGTGGCGAACCGGATCCAGGCCGGTGAGCGCACGGGGCCCTTAGACGTCCAGGTGCAGGTCAGCATGGACGCTGACCCCGCGCGCGGTGGCTGCTCGATCGAGGACTTGCCTGACCTGGTGAATCACATAGACCAAATGAGTGAACTCTCACTCACCGGCCTGATGACCGTCGCGCCGATCGGTGCGGATCAGGACGCGACGTTCGCCCGGCTGGAGCGGCTGTTTCAGCAGGTCCAGCGGGATTATCCCGGGGTAGTCGAACTCTCCGCGGGCATGAGCGGCGACCTGGAACGTGCTGTCGCGCACGGCTCGACCTGTGTGCGTGTCGGAACTGCGCTGCTGGGGGGTCGAGAGCTAGCCTCGCGGGAGTGATGACGGGACATGCCGGGAGTGAGGGAGAGGCATGAGCGCGCTGGAGAAGCTGAAGGCCTACTTCGGGATGGTCCCGGCTGATGACGGCATCGACGATATCGATGACCGGTACGACTACCCGCACGGGGATCGGTACGGCCGAGGGTACGAGGAATACGACTACCCCGAGCGTCCGGTGAGCCGTGCCGCGCTCCGGCGCGCGTCCTACCGTATCGGCGACGATATCGACGACGACTACTCCGTGCGGGGGCGGGGTAGGAGCAGGCCGGAGCCCGCTGTCTCCGGCGCGCTGGCGATGGATCGCCAGCCGGAGCCGGTACGGCAGCTGCGTCCCGTCGCGGAGCAACAGCCGCCCGTCGCGCGGGACCCGCTCAGTCGGATCGTCACGCTGCACCCGACTGGGTACAGTGAGGCTCGTGACATCGGCGAGGCCTTTCGAGATGGCAACCCGGTGATCATGAACCTTACCGAAATGGACAATGCGGATGCGAAGCGGCTCGTCGATTTCGCCGCCGGGCTTGCCTTCGCGTTGCGTGGTGCCATGGACAAGGTGACCAGCAAGGTGTTCCTGCTCTCACCGCCCGACATCGATGTCACGGCCGAAGACCGCAGGCGGATCGCCGAAGGTGGGATGTTCCTACGCCGCTGATCAGCATGATCAGCCCACGGCGTGCGGGACGGCAGGACCAAGACGTGAGGAAGCGGAACATGGGCACACCATGAGTGGCCTGCGTTCTGAGTCGAGCACTATGGCAGAGTGGACCCGTGGATGCTGTCCGGATCGTTGTGTACTGGGTGCTGTTCGCCCTGTGGCTGTTCATCTTGGCAAGGCTGGTGGTCGAGCTGGTGCGATCGTTTTCGCGCGAGTGGCGTCCCGCAGGCGGGGTTGCGGTGACGCTGGAGACCATCTACACAGTGACCGACCCACCTGTTCGATTGTTCCGTCGGGTCATCCCGACAGTGCGAATCGGCAATGTGGGACTGGACCTATCGATTATGGTGCTGCTGTTGGTTGTGTTCATAATGATGCAACTGGCATATCCCGGGTGATGAGAGAGCCTGGGTACCCTGCAGGCCTGGAGTGCGTGAGGTGATCAGATGTCCTTGACCCCCGCTGACGTGCATAACGTCGCGTTCAGCAAGCCACCGATAGGCAAACGGGGCTACAACGAGGACGAGGTGGACGCCTTCCTCGACTTGGTGGAGACCGAGCTTGCCCGCCTGATCGAGGAGAACAACGAGCTGCGGCAGCAGGTCGAGCAGCTCGACGCGGAGCTGGAGGCCGCGCGCAGCGACGCGCAGTCCTCCTCCGCCCCCGCGCCGAGTGCCCCGCCGCCAGCTCCGCCAGCGCGGCACCAGGAGGAGCCGCCGCGTCGGCTGGCGTCGGTGCCGAACCCGCAGACGGCACTGGAGCAGACCCAGGCGCACGCCGCCGCATTGGCCGGCCAGGCCTCCGGCGACTCTGGCGAGCCGAACGTGCAGGCCGCCAAGGTGCTCGGCCTCGCACAGGAGATGGCCGACCGGCTGACCGGCGAGGCCAAGGCCGAGTCCGACGGGATGCTCTCCGAAGCGCGCGCTAAATCGGAACAGTTGCTCTCCGAGGCACGCTCGAAGGCCGACGCGATGGTCAACGAGGCCCGCACCAGGGCGGAGACCATGCTCAACGACGCGCGGACCCGTGCGGAGACGATCGAGCGGCAGTCGCGCGACAAGGCGACGTCGATGGAGCGCGAGGCACAGCGCAAGTACACCGAGTCCATGAACAACCTCAACGCTGAGAAGGACGCACTCAGCAAGAAGATCGACGAGCTACGCACGATCGAGCGGGAGTACCGCACCCGGTTGCGTGGTTTCCTCGAATCGCAACTCCGCGAACTCGACGACCGTGGTTCCGCCGCGCCAGCATCGGCGGCGACCTCCGGGGGCAACGAGAGCGCCCCCGCTGGTGGCGGTAACCAAGGATTCTCGTTCGGCCCGCGCGCGGAGGCGGGCTGACGCGACGCACTGACCTCACGCCGGTTCCGGTCTCCCGTGTCGGGGGACCGGAACCAGGTCTGTCACCACCTTCCAGCCACTGGCGGCTGGCCAGGCACCTCCGGGGTGTCACAGGCCCAGTCGCGTTGTCTTGTGTGATGTAATTCGGCGTGCTTTCTCTCGTGTTGATCTTGGTGCTGGCGGCGTTGGCGCTGCTGGTCACCGCACTGATCACCGCGTCGTCGCTGTGGGCGTGGTTGTCCATCGGTGCGTCGGCGCTCGCCGCGGTGGTGCTGTTCGTCGACTGGCTGCGCAGGCGCGCACGGCAGCGCAAGGCCGTTGCTGAGGCGTCTGACGAGCCGGAAGGGGAGACCGCGGACGAGGCGGACGAGGCCGCGTCTGCGGGGGACGAGGTCGCTGCGACGGACGTAGCCGCGGACACCGCCACGGACGCGGTAGCGGACACGTCCGACACCGCCGACACCACTGACGTTGACACCGCGGAGCCGTCGCCGACCGCGGCGGACACCGCGAGCGCGCCGCCGGAGCCGGCCAAGCCCGAGCGTTCCGCCATCGGTGCGTATGACCCGCACACCCCGCCCGGCGAGGAGGACACCGACGCGGCCGATCTGCTGCTGGTGTCCGAACTCGACGATCAGGTGCTGGTCATCGACGAGCAGCCCCGCTACCACCTGCCGGAGTGCGGCTGGCTGGTCGACAAGGACACCATCCCGATCGAGGTGTCCGAGGCGCGCGAACTCGGTTTCACCCCGTGCGCCCGGTGCGGCCCCGACGCGTCGCTGGTGACGCGGGCCAGGAGGAAGCGCAAGCGGTCGCTGGGCAAGTTCGGCCGCGAGTAGTCGCGCGTCCGGTGCGGCGCGCGGTGACGTCGATCCGACCCTCGGAACAACGCGGTTGCCCGGCGGCGTTAACCTAGAGTCACCACGGCGACGATCCGGCCATCACCGGGGAGCCATCCGGAAGAACGGGCCGCGACAGCGGCCTTATTAGACCCGGACGGGAGCGGCCCGTCACAGCCGCGCGATGAGAGGTCCGCGCCACGGACGTGCCCCAGGGCGTGCCCAGTGTGCGGACAAGCGGGGTGGTACCGCGGAGCGCAGGCCCATGGTGTGCGCGTCGTCCCCGCGTGGCGATCAGTGACGATCACATGCGAGCACGACACCCGCGAGGAGCACGACCCATGCCGTATCCGAAGGTCAGCCACGGTGGCACCGACGCCGTCGCATCCCAGCCGTCCTTCCCGAAGCTCGAGCAGGACGTGCTGGCGTACTGGTCCAAGGACAACACGTTCGAGGCCAGCGTCGAGGCGCGCGAGCCTGGCGAGAACGGCGGCAACGAGTTCGTCTTCTACGACGGCCCGCCGTTCGCCAACGGCCTGCCGCACTACGGTCACCTGCTGACCGGCTACGTCAAGGACGTCGTGCCGCGGTATAAGACCATGCGCGGGCGCAGGGTGGAGCGCCGGTTCGGCTGGGACTGCCACGGCCTGCCCGCCGAGGTCGAGGCTGAGAAGCAGCTCGGCATCTCGCACAAGAACGAGATCGAGGCGATGGGCGTCGCCGAGTTCAACGACGCCTGCCGCGCCTCGGTCTTGCGCTACACCGGCGACTGGGAGGAGTACGTCACTCGCCAGGCCCGCTGGGTCGACTTCGCCAACGACTACAAGACGCTCGACCTGGACTACATGGAAAGCGTCATGTGGGCGTTCAAGTCGTTGTGGGACAAGGGCCTGGTCTACGAGGGCTTCCGGGTGCTCTGGTACTGCTGGCGCTGCGAGACGCCGCTGTCCAACACCGAGACCAAAATGGACGACGTCTACCGGCAGCGGCAGGACCCGGCCCTCACTGTCGGCCTGCGGGTCAACTCGGACAACGCCGACCTGGATGGCGCCCGCGCGCTGGTCTGGACGACCACGCCGTGGACGCTGCCGTCGAACCTCGCCGCCGCGGTGCACCCCGAGGTGGAGTACGTGGTGGTGCGTGGCTCCAGTGGCGAGCGTTACCTGCTCGCCGAGGCGCGAGTTCCCGCCTACGCGCGTGAGCTGGGGGAGGAGCCGGAGGTGCTGGCCCGCTACGCGGGTACCGAGCTGCTGGGGACTCGCTACAGCCCGCCGTTCGACTTCTTCGCGGGCCAGCAAGCCGCCGCGCATCAGGTACTGCTCGCGGACTACGTCACCACCGAAGACGGCACCGGGATCGTCCACATCGCACCGGCCTACGGTGAGGAAGACAAGGTCATCACCGACGCGGCGGGCATCGAGCCGGTCACGCCGGTCAACTCCCGTGGTGAGTTCGACGCCCAGGTGTCGCCCTACGAAGGGCAGCAGGTTTTTGACGCCAACAAGGCGATCATCGCCGACCTCAAGGCAGCGGGCGTGGTGCTGCGGCACGAGACCTACGACCACCCGTACCCGCACTGCTGGCGCTGCGACAACCCGCTGATCCAGCGGGCGGTGTCGTCGTGGTTCGTCGCGGTGACCAAGTTCCGCGACCGCATGGTCGAACTGAACCAGCAGATCAACTGGGTGCCGAGCTACATCCGCGACGGCCAGTTCGGCCGCTGGCTGGAGAACGCTCGCGACTGGGGCATCTCGCGCAACCGGTACTGGGGCTCGCCCATCCCGGTGTGGGTCTCCGACAACCCGGACTACCCACGCGTCGACGTCTACGGCTCGCTGGACGAACTGGAGCGCGACTTCGGTGTGCGGCCCACCGACCTGCACCGGCCGCACATCGACGAGCTGACCCGGCCGAACCCGGACGACCCGACCGGTGAGTCCACCATGCGTCGGGTGCCCGAGGTGCTCGACTGCTGGTTCGAGTCCGGCTCGATGCCGTTCGCGCAGGTGCACTACCCGTTCGAGAACGCCGACTGGTTCGAACACCACTACCCGGGCGACTTCATCGTCGAGTACAACGGGCAGACCCGCGGCTGGTTCTACACGCTGCACGTGCTGGCCACCGCGCTGTTCGACCGGCCGGCGTTTCGCAACTGCGTGGTGCACGGCATCGTCCTCGGCGACGACGGGCAGAAGATGTCCAAGTCGCTGAAGAACTACCCGGACGTCAAAGAGGTGTTCGCCCGCGACGGCGCCGACGCGATGCGCTGGTTCCTGATGGCGAGCCCGATCCTGCGCGGCGGCGATCTTGTCGTCACCGAGCGGGGCATCCGGGACGCGGTGCGCCAGGCCGTGCTGCCGCTGTGGAACTCGTACTACTTCCTCGCCCTCTACGCCAACGCCGAGGGCGTCGAGGGCAAGGTCAGGACGGATTCGCAGCACGTGCTTGACCGCTACATCCTCGCCAAGACCAACGAGCTGATCACCGACGTCGAGTCCGCCATGGACGGCTACGACATCGCCGGTGCGTGCGCGACGGTGCGGGACTTCCTCGAAGTGCTGACCAACTGGTACGTGCGGCGCTCCCGCGACCGGTTCTGGGCTGGCGAGGCCGACGCGATCGACACGCTGCACACCGTGCTCGAGGTGACCTGCCGGGTGGTCGCACCGCTGCTGCCCCTGACGGCGGAGGCCGTCTGGCGCGGGCTGACCGGCGAGCGCTCGGTGCACCTGGCGGACTGGCCGCTTCTCGACGAGTTGCCCAGCGACTCGGCGCTGGTCAGCGCGATGGACCGGGTGCGGCAGGTGGCTTCGTGTGCGCTGGCGCTGCGTAAGGCGAACACGCTGCGGGTGCGGCTGCCGCTTGCTCGGCTGCTGGTCGCGGCCGAGGACGCCGACCGGCTGGACGACTTCGCCGACATCATCCGCGACGAGGTCAACGTCAAGTCCGTCGAGCTGACCACGGACGTCGCCGAGCACGGCGGGTTCGAGGTCGTCGTCAACGCTCGCGCGGCTGGCCCTCGGCTCGGCAAGGACGTGCAGCGGGTGATCAAGGCAGTCAAGGCAGGCGAGTGGTCCAGCACGCCCGACGGCGGTGTCGTCGCGGCGGGTATCGAGCTGCACGAGGGTGAGTACGACCGCAGGCTGGTCTCGAAGGACCCGGGTGCCGCCGAGGCACTGCCCGGTGGTTCTGGCCTCGTCGTGCTGGATACCGACGTCACGCCGGAACTCGCCGCCGAGGGCATCGCCCGCGATCTGGTGCGAGTGGTGCAGCAAGCGCGCCGCGACGCCGGGCTGGACGTCTCCGACCGGATCACGCTGACCGTGGACGCCCCGGAGGATGTCGTGGCCGCCGCCAAGGCGCACGAGGAGTTCCTGGCGAGCGAGACGCTGGCGCACGCGGTGTCGTACGGGGCCGTTGAGGACAGCGACGCATTCGGCGGCACCGTCGGCGACGGCGTCAAGACCCGCGTGCGGGTGGCCAAGGTCTAGCGGCGCGGCGAGCGTCCGTGATCAGGTCAGCCAGTCGACGTTGTCGAGTTCAGTAGTAAACGGGACTTCGCGCCAGAACGCCGTGTCGACAGCGCTGTCTGAGGCATCCCATCGGATGACCACCTCGGCGCTGTCGACCGTGCGCCGGAGTGAGCGCTTGCCTTCCTCGTCGCCGTCGCAGAGCTGTGCGCCCTTGTCCTGGACACAGGTGAAAATCACCGATGGCTGCTCGCCGTCGATGCGAGAGATCGTGAACTCCCGGACGCCGACGTGGCCGCCAGCGGACCGAGAACTGGACACATCGAGCATCTGGTAGCCGCTGGGTAGCCGTTCCGGCACCAGCACGGGGACCCCAGCCCCATGTGCTTCCTGCTCCAAGGTGGCCCGATCGACGCCGATCTCGACAGCGTCATCCGCGACGGGGTTGACGCAGGCCGCCAGGGCGGGTGACAGGAGCAGGACGGCCGTGAACCGGGTTCGCGTTCTCATCGGCATAGCAGCATATCCGTCTTGGGTCGGGTGGGGCGCCGTTTCCGGACTTGTGGGCCGAAGCGGCACCCACCAGGTTTACTCAGGGGCGGTCCGCGGGGTAGGCCGAGTCGGTCCACAGCTGGCCGGTGGGCGGCGTCGTGACAGCTGCGCGTATCGGAAGACCGCGCTGCTCGCGCGCTGACGCGCCGCTGATCACAAGAACGGGCCGCTGGCGACCTCATCAGCGAGAATGTGGGCCGGAACAGCAGGCGTGACGGGAGGTGCGGTGGATCAGCTCCCGATCATTCTCGGTCTCGGCGCCGCCGTCCTGCTGGCGGCGGTCGTCGCGGTGCGGGTGTCGATCACGCTGGGCTTCCCGTCACTGGTGCTCTACCTGGGCATCGGGGTGCTGCTCGGCGAGGAAGGCTTCGGCCTCCGGCTCGACGATCCTGAGCTGACCCAGGCGCTCGGCATCGCCGCGCTGGTGATGATCCTCACCGAAGGTGGGCTGACCACCCGCTGGTCGGACGTGCGGCCCTCGCTCGGGCCTGGCATCGCGCTGTCGACGTTGTCGGTGGGCGTCAGCGTCGCGGTGACCGGGGCCGCGATGTGGTGGCTGCTCGGGCTGGACTGGCGAGTCGCGCTGCTGTGGGGTGCGGTGTTGTCGTCCACCGACGCCGCCGCCGTGTTCAGCGTGCTCCGAGGCGCGGGCATCGGCAGGCGGCTGCGCGGCACGCTGGAGCTGGAGTCCGGTCTCAACGACGCCCCGGTATACATCCTGGTGGTCCTGCTCGCCTCGGCCGAGCCGATGACCTTGCTGTTCCCGCTGGAACTGATCTACCAGCTCGTGGTCGGCGGGGCCATCGGCGTCGGTCTTGGCTGGCTCGGGGCGTGGACATTGCGGCGGGCGGCGTTGCCAGCGACCGGCCTGTATCCACTGGCCACGGTCGCGGTGTGCGTCTTGGCGTTCGCCAGCGGGCAGCTCGCCGAGGCATCCGGGCTGCTTGCGACGTATCTGTCCGCGCTCGTGCTCGGCAACGCCCGGCTGCCGCACCGTTCGGACACCGTGTCGTTCGCCGAGGGGCTCGGCTGGCTCTCCCAGATCGGGCTGTTCGTGCTGCTCGGTGTCTTCGCGGCCCCGCAACGGCTACTTGACGCCATCGTGCCTGGTCTGATCGCCGGTGCGGTGCTGCTCCTGCTGGCGCGGCCGCTGTCGGTGGTGCTCGCATTGCTGCCGTTCCGGGTGCCGTTGCGGGAGCAGGTGTTCGTGTCTTGGGCAGGCCTGCGGGGTGCGGTGCCGATCGTGCTGGCTTCGATTCCGCTCGCGCAGGGCATCGACGGCGCCGATCGGCTGGTGGACACGGTGTTCGTGCTGGTCATCGTGTTCACCCTGGTGCAGGGCGCGACGATGACGCCGCTGGTCCGGCTGCTCGGCCTCGCCGAACGCGCCGAGCCGAGGGCGCTGGAGGTCGATGCGGCGCCGCTGGATGAGCTGGGTGCTGAGCTGTTGCAGGTCAGGATCCAGCCAGGGTCGCGGCTCCACGGCGTCTACCTGGCCGAGCTGCGGCTACCGAAGGGCGCGTCGGTGAGCCTGATCGTGCGGGGCGGCAAGGGGTTCACGCCGCAGGACACCACTCGGCTGCAGGAGCGCGACCAGCTGCTTGTGGTGACGACCGCACGGGTGCGCGATGCTGCCGAGCGCCGGATCAGGGCCGTCGACCGGGCGGGCAGGCTCGCTCGCTGGCGGGGCGAGACCGGTGGCTGAGCCCACCACGGAACCGGGCGCCAGGCGCGTCGGGTGGCCGGGCGCTGCTAGGCATGTCCGCATAGTGGACAATGGCGGGGTGAACACCGAGCAGCTACCTCGGCGCAGGGGCGTACTTGTCGCCCTGATCGCGCTGATCGTCCTCGGGCTCGACCTCGCGACGAAGATTCTCGCGGTCGCGGTGCTCGAAGGCCAGGAACCCGTCCGCGTCCTTGGCGGATTTGTCTACCTCCAGCTGCTGCGCAACCCTGGCGCGGCGTTCTCGATGGCGACCGGGATGACCTGGCTGCTCGCGATCATCGCGATCATCGTCGTCGCCGCCATCTGCTGGATCGCGCCCAAGCTGCGCTCGACCGGCTGGGCGATCGGGTTGGCGCTGGTGCTCGCCGGTGCGCTCGGCAACCTCATCGACCGCATCTTCCGTGCGCCCGGTGTGCTGCAAGGCCACGTCGTCGACTTCGTGTCGGTGTTCGCTCCCAACGGCGAGGTCTGGCCGGTGTTCAACGTCGCAGACTCCGCCATCGTCTGTGGCGGCATCCTGATCGTGGTGCTGACCCTGCTTGGCAAGGAATACGACGGCACCGTGAGCAAGCGACGTAAGCAGTCGGTGGCGGAGGAATGAGCGTGCGGATGCTGCCGGTGCCCGACGGTCTCGACGGCATGCGTGTCGATGCGGGGCTGGCGAAACTCCTGGGGCTGTCCCGCACCGCCGTCGCCGAGTTGGCCACGGCCGGTGATGTGCTGCTCGACGGCGCGCCAGCGGGCAAGTCCGATCGGCTCTCGGCGGGCGGGCTGCTCGAGGTGACGCTGCCAGAGCCGCAACGGGCGGAACCGGTGGCCGCTGAACCGGTCGAGGGCATGCGGGTGCTGCACGAGGACGATCACATCGTCGTCGTGGACAAGCCGATCGGCGTCGCGGTGCATCCCAGCCCCGGCTGGACCGGACCGACGGTGATCGGTGGACTCGCCGCGGTGGGAACCCGGATCTCGACGTCGGGCGCTGCCGAGCGGAAGGGCGTGGTGCACCGCCTCGACGCGGGCACCACCGGCGTGATGGTGGTCGCCAAGAGCGAGCACGCCTACAGCGTGCTGAAGCGCGCCTTCAAGGAGCGCACCGTCGACAAGGGCTACCACGCGCTGGTGCAAGGCCACCCTGACCCGAGTAAGGGCACGATCGACGCCCCGATCGACCGCCACCCGAAGCACGACTACAAGTTCGCCGTCGTCGCGGGCGGGCGAGAGAGCGTCACCCACTACGAGCTGATCGAGGCGTTCCGGGCGGCGTCGCTGGTCCAGGTGAAGCTGGAGACCGGTCGCACCCATCAGATCCGGGTGCACTTCGCGGCGCTGCGTCACCCCTGCGTCGGGGACCTTACCTATGGTGCCGATCCCGTGCTGGCGCGCAGGCTCAAGCTGACGCGGCAATGGCTGCACGCCCACTCGCTCGGCTTCGCCCACCCGGACGACGGCCGTTGGGTCGAGTTCGTCTCGGAGCACCCGGACGACCTGGCCGACGCGCTGGAGGAGCTCCGCGAGGAGCAGTGACGGTGTGTGGCGCGGCGCGGCCTGTGCGGCCTCGATACCGTCCGGCGTGTCGTGCGTGATCCGTGCCTGGACGTCGGCGTAGCGCAGCACGTCGGAGACCTCGGACAGTAAACCGAGGGGTCCGGCGCGCATGGCTGCGCCGCTCTTGTCGCTGGCTGGGTTGATCCTGGTGAGCAGGTCGTTGCCGTCCTCGACGTGGAGCAGCATTTCATAGAGTCGACCGGAGTACCCGACACGTCGGTCGCGATGAAATGTGTCGACGAATCGGTGAGCCCGCCACGACGACCTCGGACACCAGCGCCTCCGCGATGGCGATGCTCGTCTGGGTGTCGTCGGTGTAGCAGCCGGGGCGCAGATCGAGGTGCGTTGGGTGCTGAACGTAGCCCGCAAGCGTGTTGTGTTCAGCGACGAACGCGGGGTCGGCGTACTCGAAACCCGCCGTACGCGTCTCCCACCGTGAGTTCGATCAACACCGGCCATGTTCCTTTCGCTCAGCACCCAGTCTCGCAGAGTGTACTGATCGCTGGTTAGGATTGTTTATGGGTAAGGAAGAGCTCTCGCGTTCTCCTCGTCAAGCCACCACTCTGAAGCCGGGCCGTAGACGATAGTTTTGGCCCACCACTCGGGCGTCTCATGGAATAGCGCCATTTGTTTTCCTGCAGTCCTAAACTGCTGTCCAGACCAATGCCTGTTCAAGCGACCCATCGCTTCGCCTCGCGACATAGCGAATAGCCGGATCATGATATTCACTATCCGCTCCATAAACTCAGCGCCCTGCGGTGTCGTGTCGATCATAATTCGCCCCATCAACAAACTCCTACCAGATGTCGAACGTGTTGCAGCTGACCGTTGAGGTCACACCGTCGGTCGTGCTCGACGAGAGTGTGCCGCGGGCGGTGTAGGTCCGACTGGACCCACCGGAGTCGACGAGCTGGTTGCGTTCGTTGAACACCTGCGTCGTACCGGCGTTGTCGACCAGGTTGCTCGCATCATCCCAGCCATAATTGACGACACAGGTGCCGTCGACCCACGCGCTACGGTCACTAAGGCTCATTACGTTGCTGTGCGCGTCGTACGGCGCGGTCGCGAGTCTGTTCAGGACGGACTGGACGTCCAAGCTGGGTAGCGTCAAGTACTCCGTCAGTGGTATTCGTTCTCACTGTCCATTTGAGATTTCTACTCACTGTATATGCGGATAAATTCCATTTGAGTAGTTCAGTCGAATGTGTTGTATCGGCTCGTTCGTCTGGTTAACGTGGTCAGTCGGTTTTAGCCAGTAGTTGCCGAACCACTGAGCGTGACGAGTCACGCAGTCTCGCTCCGTGTCGCGACCGTGCGAGGGGAGAGCTCAGTGGTCCACGCGAGTGTGTCTCGCCTGCTGTCTGTGCTGCTGGCGATGGTGATGATCGTCGGGTTGATGTCGGCATTGCCTCAGGCTGTGACTGCGGCTGCACCAGACCCCGGCGATCGGCCGGAGCAGTCGATGGGCAATGCGGATGGCCAGCCACATCAGGTCTCGTCAGATGAGACCGCAGTCGGTGATGACGCTGTGCTGGATGACCCGCCGGGTGGTCCGCCGGCGAAGGGCGGTAACGCGCCGGACGAGTCGGTGCGGCAGCCGGACCTGGCTAAGCCGAAACGGCAGAAGACGACTGTCGAGGTGGACCGGGATGAACAGGCGCCCGCGGCGCCTGGGTTTGATCCTGAGACGAGCCGTGAGCTTCCCGAACGAGGTGGGCCGCGGCGCCAGGTGTTCGAGAACGCGGACGGCACGACGACGGTTCGACATTTCATCGGTCGGCGCATGTTTAAGAACCCGGATGGGCGCTGGAAGCGTGTCGACCCGACGTTGGTTGAGCGCGCCGGAGATGAGGGATGGCGCGCGCGTGCGGATTCCAGGGATAAGCGGTTCGCGAGGGCGGCGAACGCCCGTCAGCTGGTGTCGGTTGACCTGGGAGATGGCCAGTCGTTTGGGTTCGGCGTTTCGGATGCTCGCGGCGCGATCGGGTCGGTAACCGAAGACACCGTGACTTATGAGGAGGTACGTGCCTCCTCAGACTTGGTACTGCAGGCGACACCGAATGGGGTCAAGGAGACCATCGTTCTGCACTCGGCGGACGCGCCGGCGGAGTGGTCTTTTCCGCTCACATTGGACGGCTTGAGCGCGCGGCTGAATGACGAGGGCGCGGTGGAGCTGGTCAACGTGGACGGAGGCGTCGAGGCTGTCATTCCGCCGGGGTTCATGGAGGACTCGAACATCGATCCGCGCTCTGGTGATGGTGCGCGGTCGCATGATGTGTCGTACCGGCTCTCGGAGGAGCCAGGTGGGCGGCAGGTGCTGCATGTGTCTGCCGACAAGGAGTGGCTGCGGGCTCCGGAGCGGGTTTATCCGGTGAAGGTTGATCCGTCGGTGCAGAAGGAGTCGAACGGCTCGACCTATGTGCTCTCGCCTTACACGAACGACTACTCGGGTGAGTCGGTTCTGAAGGTGGGCACCTACAACGGCGGCAGCAACAAAGCGAAGGCGTTCATGAAGTTCAACAGCGTGTCCTCGGATCTGTCGGGGATGAAGATCTTGGACGCGCGGCTGGGGTTGTACAACGTCTGGTCGTATTCCTGTGACGCGCGGCGGGTGAAGGTGCATCCCGTGACCGAGTCGTGGTCGGTGGGCGGCAACAAGTCGTATCCGGGACCGTCAGTCGGCTCACGAGTAGGCAGGAAGAAGTTCGCTCATGGCTACGCGAACAGTTGTGACCCGAAGTGGGAAGTGATCAACCTCGGTGCCAACGGTGTGGACCTGGTTCAGGGGTGGGTGCGTGGTAAGGCGAACCACGGTCTGCGGCTTTCGGCGTCCACGACGGATTCGTACGGGTGGAAGAAGTTCGCGAGCGCGAACACGGTGAACGCGCCGTACCTGGATATCACCTACTCACGTCACTGGGCGGAGTACACCGTCGGCGACATGATCACGGCGCCGACAGCCACCGACGACGGTGTCATGCGGGTGACGGTCAAGAACGACGGCAAGGACACGTGGACGCCGAGCAACGAGTTTGATCTCGGCTACAAGCTGTGGGACACCGTCAGCGGTGACAAGCTCGGCAGGAAATACAAGCTGCGCACCGACATGACGAAGAAGGTCACGACGGGGCAGAGCATCACGCTGGACGCCAAGATTAAGGCGTTGCCGCCTGGCAAGTACAAGCTGCGCTGGGACATGGTGAAGACCGGTTCGTTCTGGTTCTCGGGCAAAGGTGTTCCGTGGTCCTACGCGGTACATTTCGAGATACCGAACCAGAAGCCACATGTGACGTCGATGAACCCGCGGAGCGGGTATGTGGCGGATACGTTGCGTCCGACGTTGCGGTTGACGGGTACCGATCCGGACGACTGGCCGGGCAACGGGTTGGAGTACCAGTTCAAGGTCTGCGATTCGGATGGCGCGAACTGCACGAAGTCCGCGGTGAGAACGTCGAAGCGCTGGCGGGTGCCTGATGAGCTCCTGGAATGGTCCGAATCGTATCTGTGGTACGGACGCGTGTCGGATACCGAGACGTGGGGTCCATGGACGCGGGCCGCCAAGCTCGTCACGAAGGTGCCGCAGCCTGCGATCACCAGTCATCTCGGTGGAAAGTCCGGAGGCGGGGTCGATCCGGGTGTTGGGAACTTCACCACGTCGGCGACTGATGCGACGCTGGCGGTCGTGGGACCCGAGCTGTCGGTGACACGGACCTACAACAGCCTGGACCCACGAGGGGATCTCGCTTTCGGTTCCGGGTGGTCCACGCGATGGGACACCCGGTTGGTGGTCGACGATGACGACTCCGGCAACGTCGTCATCACCTATCCGAACGGGCAGCAGGCCCGGTTCGGGCTCAACCCCGACGGCAGCTACGCCGCCCCGGACGGGCAGAAGGCGACGCTGGTCGCGACCGATACCGGGGGCTGGACGTTACGCACGGTCGGCAACACCCGGTACGAGTTCAATGGCCAGGGTCGTCTGGTCACGATCACCGACGCCCATGGCCGTGCCCAGGAACTCACCTACGACGCGGGCGGTCAGCTCACCACGGCAACGGATACCGCGTCCGGGCGCTCGCTGAGCTTCGTATGGAGCGGCGGCCATGTCACGACGGTGACGACCGGTCCATCGCCGGTGTTGTCGTGGACGTACGGCTACTCGGGTGACCGGCTGACGGAGGTCTGTAACCCCGAGGGCGAGTGCACCCGCTACTCGTGGACGGCCGGGAACGGTTACCGGTCGACGGTGACCGATTCGAATCCCGCCGGCTATTGGCGACTGTCCGATGCGGACTCTGGCGCGGTTGCTAGTGAGGTTCCCGGGCTGGGCACCGATCTGTCTGGCACCGCGAACAACGTGGTCGATGATGCTGGTGGCCCGGTCGATGGGAACGGTGTGCCCGCGGCCGGTTTGGACGGCTCGTCGAGCTATGTGAAGTTCGATGAGAACCCGGTGATGGGTAAGCGGTATCGGTCGGTGGAGCTGTGGTTCAAGACCACGACCACCGAGGGCGGGGTGCTGGTCAACACGTCGCGGTTCCAGCCGGGCGAGACCGGGTCGGGCGGGTCGATGCCTGTGTTGTATGTCGGCACCGACGGCAAGCTGTACGGGCATTTCTGTAATGGTGAGGTCACCGGCATCGTCACCTCGGCGGCGGTCAACGATGGCGCGTGGCACCACGTGGTGCTGTCGCAGGCCGATGGCGCGCAGTCGCTGTTCCTCGACGGCAATCTGGCAGGCACTCAGGACACCGGCTACTGGTGTGGCGGTTACAACTACACCTACCTGGGTGCGGGTCTGGTCACCACGCTGGACTGGCCCGCCCGCCCAGCGTGTCAAGATTTTTGTGGATGTTTGGGCCTGTTTATCCTTTTCGTTGCTTTTGATGAGTGGTCGAATCCGTCACTGTGTGTGACGGCGCGTTAGAGGACGAGCCGGTCGCCGAAGAGGACGGCGAAGTGGTTGAGCGCGGCTTTCCACCCGTAAGTGCCGGTGCCGCGTTCGCCCTTGGCGCGAACATGACCGTCACCGTCGATGTAGCGTCCGGTGACGTGTCGGATGCCGAGATAAAGCAGCTTCATCGCGGCGTCCTCGGTGGTGAAATGTCCTCTGTTTTTCATGATTTTCCGCAGTTGAAAATTCAATGATTCGATCGCGTTAGTGGTATACACCACTTTTCGTATTTCTTTCGGGTATTTGAGGAACGGAGTGAAGTCTTCCCAGGCGCGATCCCACGCGGCGAGCATGCCTGGGTATTTCGTGCCCCACTCTTTACGGAGATGCTCCAGCGCTATCTCGGCGGCTTCGGCGTTGACGGCCGTGTAGATCGGTTTCAACGCGGCGGCAACCTTCTTGCGGTCGGAATAGGACACGTATTTCATCGAATTCCGGATCAAATGAATCACGCAGGTTTGCACCTCGGCTTTCGGCCACACAGTGCGGATCGCGTCCGGCAGTCCGGTCAGCCCGTCGCAGCACACGATCAGTACGTCTTCCACGCCGCGGTTCTTCACCTCGGTCAGTACCGCTAGCCAGTGGGCCTTGCTCTCCCCCTCGGTGGGGCCGATCCACACACCCAGCACGTGCTTGAACCCGTCGACGTCGACACCGGTGACGATGTAGGCCGGCCGGTTGATCACCACCCCGTTGGTGCGGATCTTGACCACCAGCGCGTCGATGTAGGCGATCACATACACCTGGTCCAGCGGACGGTTCTGCCACGTCTTGATCTCGTCATGCACCACATCGGTCACATTCGAAATCAGCTCGTGGCTCGCCTCGGCGCCATACACCTCGAGCAAATGATCCTTGATATCGCGGGTGGTCATCCCTTTCGCATACAGCGACAAGATCATGTCATCGATCTGGCCGAGCCGACGCTGATGCTTCTTCACGATCCGCGGTTCAAACCCGCCCGTGCGGTCCCGCGGAACCTCGATCTGGACCTTACCGGTGTTGGTGGTGACCGTCTTCGCCGAATACCCGTTGCGGGAATTGCCCGTTCCGCGTCCCGCAGCGTCGTGTTTCGCGTACCCGAGATGCTCATGCATCTCCGCGCCCAACGCCCGCTCGATCACCGCCTTACTCATCTGATTCAGAATGCCGTCCGGGCCATCCAACGGCGTCCCCGACGCTTTCGCGTCAGCCAGAATCCGATCAATACCCTCCGGCGAGACCAGCTCCGCCAACCGCCGCGAAGCCTCCTCCGCCGCCGAGCCCTCGACCGCATCCTGCGCCTTGTCCGTCGTCACGTAGCGTTCCCTTCCACCGGCCCGGACCCTCCGGCCCACCGATGATCATGGCCCGCCCACTTCCACAAAAGATCTTGCACCCCCCGCCCGCCCCGTCGACGACTGGGGCTACTTCGACGGCAGCATCGCCGAAGCCGCCGTGTACAACCGGCCGATCGGCCATATCGAAGCCGCCGAAAACTACGGCGCGCACACGGCGGTCGACTGGCTGACCACGATCACCGAGCCTGGATCGGTGACCGCTGCGGACCTGGTCTACGACCGGGCGAGCGAACGGGTGCACGACTACACCGATGCCGACGGCGCCACCTGGACCTATGGCGACCCTACGGTGAGCGAGTCCGTGGACGCTGACGACAACACCATCTGGCGCACCAAAGTGGCCGTCACCGACCCCAACGGCCAGGACACCACCTACGCCTACGACCCGGCACGGGCTGGTCGCCTGACATCGATCACGAATCCCGGCGACCGTGGCGGGGGCAGTGTCACGTACGAGTACGACGAACGCGGCTTCCTCTACACGGTCACCGATCCCAACGGGAACGCCACGGAGTTGCGGCACGATAAGCGGGGCAATTTGCTGTCACGGACAGTGCCCTACGGGTCGTCATCGACGTTGACGGAGCACTGGGAATACTTCCTCAACCCGGACGATCCGCTTGATCCCCGCAATGACCAGGTGACCGACCACCGCAACGCCCGCTCGGAATCGGCAACCGACGACACCTACCTGACTCGCTACGTCCACAACGGAAACGGCCAGGTGGAGGAAATCCAAGCCCCCGGTGCCACCACCGGTCTGGAGCGCATCACCACCCGCACTTATACCGATGGCACGGAGACGGCCGTCGGTGGCGGCACTATGCCCGCGGGCCTGCTGCGCCAGATCACACGACCCGATGGCAGCACGATCGATTATTCCTACACCGAATCCGGTGACCTAGCGTGGAAATCCGACCCGGCCGGGCATCGTGTGGATCACGCCTACGACGGCCTCGGTCGCCTAACTAGCACGACCGAGGCAGCATCCGATGGTGCGGACGCCGCGACAACGAGCTACAGCTATGACGGCGCGTCCCGCGTGACCGAGAAGGTCGGCCCCGTTGTCACCAATGAGGTGACGGGTGCCGAGCAGCAGCGGCGCACGGTCAACACCTACGACGCCGCCGGCTGGCTGACGTCAACCTCAGTCTCGGACGTCAAGCAGACGGGTTCCGAGCGGACCACCACGTTCGGCTATGACGAGCGAGGCCGTCGCACCACGGTCACCGACTCGGAAGGCGGTACTGAGACGGTCAGCTACACCATCTTTGGTGACGTCGCGACCAGGACCGACAAGACCGGAACCGAGTTCTCCTACTCGTATGTGCCCACTCATGCCGGTCGGCAGCTAGCGGAGACCACCGTGCACGGCTGGGCCGGTGACGGCGGCGAGGCACGCGATGTCGTGCTGGAGTCTCGCGCGTATGACCCCGCCGGTCGGTTAGCGCGCAAGACGGACGCGATGGGCAACACGCTGAGCTACGCCTACTTCCGGAACAACTGGCTCACGTGGACGCATCTGCTCGACTATGTCGACCCCGACACAGGCGACACCTCGAACCGGATGCTCAACTGGTACAACCACCTCGGTACTGGAGAGATCACGTGGGACATCGGGCCGGAGACTGAGCACTCCACCTACACCACTTACGATCCGGGCGGTCGTGCGGTAGAGGTGAGTGAGCGCGACGGCCTCTACGATGAGCAGCGGGTCGAGAAGCGGGTGGTCGACGACGTCGACAACCCCGTGCGGGTCAGTCTGCACAAGCCGGACGACACCGAGGTGTCCCGTCAGGATTTCGAGTATGACGCGTTGGGTCGTGAGACCAGGCGGGTCGAGCACCTTGACGCGACCACGACCGCTGTCACCACCACGACGCGCGATGAGCGTGGCTTGCCGACTCGCGTGGTCGGCCCACGGGGCAATGTCACGGGTGCGGATCCGAACAAGTTCGCCACCGATTTCAGCTACGACGCGCGGGGACGTCAGGTGCAGGTGGCTGAACCTCCGGTCGAGGTTGAGTCCGGTGGCAACGCGGCCAGTACGAAGCGGCCGGTGAGCAAGACCGGCTACAACGCCTTCGGCGAGGCCACCAGGGTCGTTGACGCCAACGGCAATACCACCACGACGGCGTTCGACAAGCTGGGCCGCCGTGTGTCGCGGACCTTGCCGAACTACACGCCACCGGGTGTGGCCGAGCCGGTCGTGGCGACCACTGGCTGGGAGTACGACGCCGCGGGCCGGGTTACCAAGCAGACCGATCCCGCGGGGAATGTGACGACGTTCGCATACGACAAGCTCGGTAACCTGCGCCGGAAGGTTGATCCCCCGGTGGGCACCGAGAGCTCGGGTGGGGTCACCGAGATGACCTACACGCCGACCGGTCTGCCGTTGTCGGTGACTGGCCCCACCGGTGCGCGCACCGAAGCGACGTATGACCAACTCGGCCGGAAGGTGACGTCGACCGTCGTCGAGCGGACGCCGTCGCTGCGGAACCTGACGACCGAGTATCGCTACGACCCGCTGGGCAACCTCACCTCGACGACGTCGCCGTCCGGATTGACGAGCACCGTCGCCTACGACGGGTTGTCCAACCCGATCGAGGTGACCGATCCGGCAGGGGTCACGACGACCTCGACCTACGACGTGCGTGGCAATGTCGTTCGCTCGGAGCGTCCGCAGAACGCCGTGCAGCGGTTCGACTACGACATGGGTGGTCGGCAGGTCTCGTCCTGGGATGAGGACGCCACGGGTACGACACTGCGGGAACGCAGCTTCGTCTACGACCGTGTCGGTAACCTGACCGCCGCGACCGATGCCACGGGCGCGACCACGAACTACACGTTCGATGCGCGCGATCAGCTCAGGACGATCACGCGGCCGGTGTCGGACACCGCGTCGATCACCACCAGCTACGGCTACGACGCGGCGGGCAACATCACCCGGGCCACCGACGGCAACGGCAACGAGACCGTGTTCACCGCCAACGCCTGGGGTTTGCCGGAATCGACCATCGAACCGGCGACCACGCAGCATCCCGACGCGGCTGATCGCACCTACACCGTCAGCTACAACGCGCGCGGGTTGATGGCGTCGTTGGCCAAGCCCGGTGGTGTGACGATCAGCAACAGCTATGACGCGCTGGGACGGCTGGTCACGCAGACCGGTGCGGGTGCCGACGTGGCGACGCAGGATCGGGCGTTCTCCTACGATCTCGCGGGCCGGATGACCCGAGCGTCGGCACCGGGTGGGGACAACGTCTACACCTACAACGACCGGGGACTGCTGGTCTCGGCCACCGGTCCTTCGGGGGACACCGACTTCACCTGGAACGCCGACGGCCAACTCGCCGGTGCCACAACCGGCGCGGGTACGGCTGACTACGCCTACGCCCAGGGCCGGTTGGCCTCGGCGGTTGATCCCGTCAGTGGCGCGACCGTCGACTACACCTACGACCAAGCAGGTCGAGTGGCCTCGGCCGGTGTGGTCGACGGGGCGAACCGGGAGTACGGCTACGACACCCACGGACGCCTGACCTCGGACACGGTGTCGAAGCCGGACGGTTCAGTGTCGGCGAAGGTCACCTACGGCTACGACAAGGCCGATCGGCTGACGGCGAAGACCACCACCGGGTACGCCGGGTCGAGCACCCACACCTATGGCTATGACCAGGCCGGTCGGTTGACCTCGTGGGACAACGGCAGCAACACGGTCAGCTATGGCTGGGACGACGCCGGCAACCTGGTCGACAAGGCTGGCACGACCCAGGTGTTCAACGAACGCAACCAGCTCGTCGAGTCCGGTGGGGCCACTCGGACATACACGGCTCGCGGCACCCTGTCGTCGAGCACCACCGACGGCACGACGTCGACGATGAGCTATAACGCGTTCGACGAGCTCGTCGCGGCGGACGGCACGAACTACGCCTACGACGCACTCAACCGGCTCGTGTCCCGTGGCAGTACGACGTTGTCGTACCTCGGCACCAGCAGGAATGTCACCGCCACTGGTTCGTGGGATTACAGCTACCTACCCAGCGGGGACCTGCTGGGTGCCGGTGATGGCACCACCACCGGGCTCGCGGCCACCGACCGGCACACCGACCTGATCGGACTCTACGACCCGACCACCGGTGGCTTGGGCGGGTCGCGCAGCTACGACCCGTTCGGCGATGAGACCGGCTCCGCCGGTGCTCAGCCGCTGCTGGGCTATCAGCACCAGTACACCGACCCCGCCACGGGCATGACCAACATGGGCACCCGCTGGTACGAACCCGGCACCGGAGGATTCGCCTCCCGCGACACCGCCACCCTCGACCCCCGCGACGTAGGTAACGCCAACCGCTACGGCTACGCGGCCAGCAGCCCACTGGTGCACACCGACCCGAGCGGCAACTACCCGGATCCGTGTTCAGACCCGGGTGCGTATTGCGTCGATAGTGAGGCGGAGTTCTTCTGGGAAGCTCTGTTCTGGGGTGGTCCTAATGCCACTTCTCTCCTGCTCTACGGGCTCTGGCCGAGAGAATATCGGGTAGCACCAGGACAAATTAGGAATCCGGTTGTCACGTATGACTACGCACCGGCGCCCACGCCAGTCGTCATGCCCGGAGCCGGTTGTCAGTTGATTGGTGGCTACTTCTGCGGCAGCTCAGACACCACACAGGTGGACTACGTCGACACGACGTATAGCGGCGGTGCAAGCTGTACTGCTTCGTGCGCCGAGGCGATGCAGAAAGAGGCCCAAGAGAAGGCGCGGCAGCAGTACTGGGCGCGCATCGTGAAGGAACGCGCTAACACGTTCGCGTCTCGCCCAGAGTATGAAATGACGGTGCGCAAGGCCGCGTCCGGCGCATGGGAGGACGCCAACGATCCGGCCAACGACACCCACCTGGGCATCGTCGCCGGAAACCAGACTCTCGATCCGTTCAAGCCGAAGCATATGGCGCAGGCAACCAGCCAACCATCACAGCAGCACCTATATGCCTCGCAGAACGGTTGCACCGTAAGTCAAACCTGGACCCCCAACCAGAACGGCACCACCTTCAACCGCAACACCATCTTCGGCGGCTGCGGAGACACCCCGAAGATCACCAGCCCGCACGGCCCAGGCGGGGTCTTCGGCGCGCCACGCAAGTCGCAGGATGTCGCTGCTGGCAGTGTCTTTCGGACACCGCCACGGGCATCGCAGAAGGTGCCGGCCCGTGGACAACGCGCATCTCACAACGCACAGCTCCTGGCCGACCTTCGGTATGCTAGGCGGCTGGGCGCCAGAGACATTCGCGTCAACCAACAGCAAGTTGATGCTGGTCCAAACCGTGTTGGGATCAATCGCCCAGACCTTCAGTACACCCTTGATGGTCGGCGCCACTACATCGAGTACGAGGGTCCAGGGGCACCACGTGGCTTGTCCCACGTCCGTCGTATTCTGGCCAACGACCCCAACGCCGTCGTCACCGTCGTGGAGATCCCATAATGCTGCTCCCTTCAGACATCGCAGGACCAGCAACACGGGAGGTCGGATTCTTCGAAACCGAGGCCCGGAACGCCTCGCAATGGATTGCCAGTATCGGTAACCGATCTTGGCATCTCCTGCCGTCTGCAACTCTTGTTGACCTAATACGCGAGGTCCCAAGTGCTGCCGATATGCGAGACTTCGCGCGGCGTGATTTATTGATTCCGTTGGGTTCGTGGTCTGCTCTTATCAATAACAGCGTTGCCGGTACCGACGTTGGAGGGTTACCTGGCGTGGCCGCTGAATATCACGGATATCGTGGTATACGTGCAGTTTCATCAAGACTTAGCGAACATCCGGCCACGATGCTTGAAGTTTACGAACCAGGGATAGGTGCGCCGCTGAATAGGCGTCGGCTGATCTATGCGATGAGTGATCGGGGGCGTTGGTCGTTTGATACGGAGGGGGAGCCGTTTGATTTTGAGGAGACGGAGAATTATTCGAAGCGGCGTATCAGGGATCGGTTTACTCCTGAGATGTTGGAGCGGTATCTGATCGCGTTGGGTGTGCCGATGTTGGAGTCGGCGGATGACCCGATTGAGGGCGCGATCCTGGTGGCAAGTGAGGGGTAGGTTGGGTGTGATGGTATGTCGTTTCCCGGGTGGTTGGTGAGTCTGGAAGCCTTCTTTGAAGGTAACGATGACCCAGAGTCAATCGGGTACAATTTGCCGGAGCCTCCCGAGCCGCAGGAGTTTTATCGGCTGTTGCGTTCGATCCGGGCGAGGCAGGATTTCGACATCGCCAATCTACCAAATGATGTAACAGACATCCGTAGTAACCAACAGCAATTCGATGCTTCAGGGCAACGGGTCGGTCTCAACCGACCTGATCGTCGGTACACCCTCGGTGACCGACGGTACTACAGTGAGTATGAGGGTCCGGGAGCTCCGCGCGGGTTGTCGCACGTACGCCGTATCCTGGCGAACGATCCAAAAGCCTCCGTCACGGTTGTGGAGATACCATGATCCTCCCATCAGATGCTGCGGGCCGAACGACCCACACGGTCGGATACTTCGAGACCCACTCTGTTCAGCTCGCAAACTGGATCAAAGAAATTGAACGTCGATCGACTACGGTTAAGCCGCGAGAGAAGTTGTGTAATCTTCTCGCGGACGTTCTCTCATCCCGTATTCCGGAGACTGGTGATCGGCGCGATCTTTTGATTCCACTCGGACAATGGACGGCACTGTTAAACAACGCATCCGCAGGAACTGATCTCGGTCCACTTCCGTGGAAGGCGCCGGATGTGTTGTCGTCTCGTGCTATCAAGGCTGTTTCATCTTACGGCTTCGAGCACCCGTCAGTAATGTTTGAGGTTTACGATCCAGCTTGTCCAGGCCCACTTCACAGTCGGCGACTGATTCGCGCCGCGTGTGATCGCGGGCGTTGGTCATTCGGTACCGAGGGGGAGCCGTTTGATTTTGAGGAGGTGGAGAATTATTCGAAGCGGCGTATTCGTGATCGCTTTACTCCTGAGATGTTGGAACGGTATTTGAGGGCGTTGGGTGTGCCGATGTTGGAGTCGGCCGATGCGCCGATTGAGGGCGCGATCCTGGTGGCAAGTGAGGGGTAGGTTGGGCGTGATGGTATGTCTTTGTCCGAGTGGTTGGTGAGTCTGGAAGCCTTCTTTGAAGGTAATGATGACCCAGAGTCAATTGGGTATAACTTGCCGGATCCTCCCGAGCCGCAGGAGTTTTATCGGCTGTTGCGTTCGATCCGGGCGAGGCCAGATGTCGCGGACGTGCGGCTTTATGTCGAGAATGCTGATGCCGAGGATGCGGAGCGTCGCACTGACACGATATGGGTTGTTACCTCGGCTTCGGTAGTTGAGGTGGCGGGGTGGTTTCCCGAACGCCTCGCCCCGGACGATTGGGTGACGCCGGACGAGATGGGTTCCGGAGCGGGGTCTGTGACGGTTCCTGATGGCATGAATGTGTGGTGTGCGTTCTATGACTGAACCAACCGTGAGAGGTTCTGCGGCAGGCGAGGAGGGCTGGGGTGACGATCCGCGATTAGTGCGGCGGGACAAGGCCCGTCGGCGTCGGGTGTGGGTGCCCCCGGCGGTGGTGATCGTGATCGGGCTGGTGATGGCTGTGGGTGGCCTCGTCGTCATGCTCAGCGACTATGCCCGCTACATAGTTCCTTCCGGAGCAATGAGCCCAACCATTGGGGCTGAGGAACGGGTGCTGGTTCGCAAGGGCGTGGAGGTTGAGCGCGGAGACATCGCGGTGTTCCGCGCGGCCTGGAGCCAGGGAAACCGCGCGGACGTCCTCTGGATCAAACGGATCATCGGCGTGGGAGGCGACACGGTCACATGCTGCGATGAGGACGGAAACGTGCAGGTCAACGGTAAGTCTGTGCGAGAACCTTATGTCGCGAACCGCCCCCAGCGGGAGTTCACGGCCACAGTTCCTGACGGCACGGTGTTCGTCATGGGTGACAACCGAACGAACTCCTCTGACTCACGTCTGCGCCTGGACGAGCCTGATCGGGGTGGCATTCCGCAGTCCGATATCGAGGGTGTCGTCGTGGCGGCGGGTGCGGACTACCGGGAGGTCCATTCGACGACGGCCTTCACCGACGCCGGACTCCCGAACCGCACGGACCGCGCCGGTCTGGTGAATGTGACGCCGTTCGCGGCTACGGGCGGGGGCCTGCTGCTCACCCTCGCCGGATTACTGTGGTTGGTCCCGGCGCTCTTCTGGCTCCGGCGCAAGAGGACGCAGGCGCGAGCGAGCCGCTAACCAACTCGGCGTCAGTTGTCGAGCACCCACGTCACGGTGCGCTCGTCCGGTTCAGGGCGGGGACTCCACCGCACCGCCCGCACCGTGGTGGTTTCCGGCAGCACATACACCGTGTGCCCGCCGAGGGTCTCGCCGGGCTGGACGCCGATCCGATGCGGCGGCCTTGAGGTCAACGACACCGCTGCCTTGCCGATGGGCGCGCCGTCGTCGGTGAGCAGTTCGAGATAGTTGTCCGGCAGTGAGGCGAACGGGATCTGCCCGATGTTGGTGATCTCGGTGTGGACGACGACGGCGCGTTCACCCTCGTCAAGCTGGTATCCCGCCGCGCCGAACAGATAATCGGCGGGATCCTGCACCTCGAGCAGTTGCAGGCGAAGGCGCTCGCCTTCGAGCCCCTGGCTTTCCAGCGCCTCGCCGATCCGGCCGGTGTGCCGCACAGCGGAGGTCGTGGCTGGCGCGGCGGGTGGCTGGTCGCCCCGCGCCCAGGACGCCGTCTGCGGCGGACCCCAGGTGCTCATCACCGGATCGGCCGTCGCGGGGGAGTGCGGCGCCGAAGCGTGCGGGCCGGACGTGGACGGAGACGGCGTCGCGGACGCGCCTTGCATGGCATACGGCCCCGACGCGGCACCCTGCACGGGGTACGGGCCTGACGGTGCGGCAGGTGGGGAGTACGGCGCGGACGGCGCGCCGTAGGCGGGATGCGCCCCGGCAGGCGGAGCGGGATACGCGCCCGACGAGGGCGAAGCGTACGGACCAGATGGTGTCCCGGCCGCTGGGGCGGCGTACGCGCCTGACGACGCCCCGGATGGCGACGTGGCGTGTGGCCCTGACGTCGCGGGGCCCTGCGGGTACCACCCTTGGGCCTGGTGCGGCACCTGGCCGGGGTGCGGATACGGCCCACTCGGCACGCCCCGCACCGGCTGCGCGCCCGACGGCGGGCCAGGCGACACGCCCGGCTGCGCTCCCGAAGGCTGGCCACCAGGTTGCGGCTCCGATGGCGGCCCTGGCTGCATACCCGAGCCCTGCCCGTACGGCGAGCCCGCGAGTGCGGCCCGCAGGCCCCGCACGTCGCATTCCACCCCGACCAGCAGCGGCAGCCCGCTGCCGGAGAGGGTGACCAGCCGGTACGCGACATCGCGGGGGTCCATGCCCAGCCGTGCGGCGAGTTCATGTACCGGTGCCTTGCCGTGCTCGGCGAGAGCGGCGAGTAATCGAGCGTCGTTCGGATCGGTCACGGCCACACGCCAAACGCTACCGCGTGGAACCGACGCGATGTTGGATAGGCTGACCGCCATGCACGATACGAGCACGGACACGGACGGAGCGCGACCAGACGTCGCGGCGGTTGCTGATCAACTTCTCGAGGTGCAGTTCGCGGCGAACCCGCTGTTGCCTGCCCTGCTCGGCGTCGACAGCACCCGTGGCGGCCTCGGCGACATCAGCGAGGCCGACGAGCGGCGCACAGCCGCCGCCACCGAGGACGTCCTCGCGCGGGCGAAGGCGATCGACCCGCACGGGCTGAGCACCCAGGACGCCATCACCCGCGACGTCGTCATCGCGCTGGCCACCAGCCACCTGGACGAGGCCGCGCTGAAGCTGGCCGAGTTCACCATCACCGACCTGTTCGTCGCGCCAGCGTCGGGGTTGCTGACCTCGCTGCCGATGCTCGCGATCTCCGATGCCGCATCGGCGGAGTCCTACCTGGGGCGGCTGCGCGCCATCCCGGCGTATCTCGACGCCGCGCTTGAGCGGCATCGGGCGGGTGTCGCCTCCGGCAGGGTCGGTGTCGCCCACCTGGTCACCGCCGCGATCGAGCACATCGATCGGCACCTCGCCGCACCGGAGTCCGACCCGCTGCTGCGCCCGCAGGCCCCCGAGGACCTGGCCGAGCGGTTCGACAGCGACCGGGAGCGGATCCTGCGCGAGGAGGTGCGCCCCGCCTTCGCCGCCTACCGTGACGGACTGGCGAGCGACATCGCGCCGCACAGCCGTCCCTCGGACAAGCCGGGCCTGTGCTGGCTGCCGGACGGCGACGCGAGCTACGCGACGCTCGCGCGGGTGCACACCACCACCGACCGCGGCCCGGACGAGCTCCACCAGACTGGGCTCGACCTCATCGCCGAACTCGCCGAGGAGTACGCGGAGATCGGTGAGCGGGTGTTCGGCACCCGCTCGCAGCAGGAGATCTTCGAGCGGCTGCGCACCGACTCCGAGCTGCGCTGGTCCAGCGCGGACGAGTTGCTGGACACCGCCCGCACCACGATCGAGCGCGCCGCCGAAGAGGCGCCCCGCTGGTTCGGCACCATCCCGGAGCAGCCGTGGACCGTCGAGCCGGTGCCGGAAGCCGCCGCACCGGGCGCGCCCGCCGCCTATTACTTGATGCCGTCGACCGACGGTTCCCGACCCGGCACCTACTTCGCCAACACCTACGAGGCGACCGAGCGATTCCGGCACACCGCTGAGGTCATCGCCTTCCACGAGGCCATCCCAGGGCACCACTTCCAGATCAGCCTCGCGCAGGGCCTGACCGAGGTGCCGCTGCTGCGCAGGATCAGTCACTTCACCGCTTACACCGAAGGGTGGGGGCTCTACACCGAGCGGCTCGCCGACGAGATGGGGCTCTACTCCGGCGACGTGGCGTTGCTTGGCATGCTCAGTATGGACTCGATGCGCGCGGGCAGGCTCGTCGTCGACACCGGTCTGCACGCCAAGGGCTGGAGCCGCCAGCAGGCGATCGACTACCTGCGGGAGAACACGCCCATGCCGCTGGTCGAGATCGAGTCCGAAGTGGACCGCTACATCGCGTATCCTGGCCAGGCGCTGTCGTACATGGTCGGCAGGCTGGAGATCCAGCGGCTGCGGGCCGATGCCGAGCGGCGCCTCGGGAACGCCTTCGACGTCAAGGGATTCCACGACGTCGTGCTTGGCAGCGGGGCGGTGCCGCTCGCGGTGCTTGAGAAACTGATCGCCGAGTGGGCGGACGGTGAGGCACACCGCGGCGCATGAGTGAGATCACCGAGCTTGCCGATGAATTGGTCGCCGCCCGTTTCGAGGCCTATCCCTTCGAGGCGTCGCTGCTCGGCCTGCCAGGGCCGCACCACCGGCTGACCGACTACCGCGAACACCGCCGCCAGCACACCCGCGACCACATGTTCGCGCTGGCGCGCGCCGCGACCGACATCGATCCCACCACGCTCGACGAGTCGGATCGAGTCACCCGGGAGCTGATCGTGCAGCAGGCGTTCGCGCTGGCCGCTGAGATCGACGTCCGGCTCGAGGAGTTCTCGGTCAGCGACGGGCTGTCCGCGCCCGCGTTGTGGCCCTTGTTGGCGCTGCCGCTGATCTCGCTGTCCGACGACGAGATGGCCGAGGGATTCCTGGCCCGCCTCGACGCGCTGCCGGGCTACCTGGCCACGGTGTCCGAGCGGCAGCGAGACGGCGTCGCAAGGGGCCTCGCGCCGCCCGCGTTCCTGGTGCGGGCCGGTGTCGAGTTCATCGACCGCTACCTGCGCGCCCAACACGACGACCCGCTGCGTGCGATCCGGCCGCAGCGGGAGAACGCGCGGTTCGCGGCCCGCAGGGACCTGCTGATCGACACCGCCGTCCGGCCGGCCTACGGGCACTACCGGGACTTCCTGGCCTACGAACTGCTGCCCAAGGCGCGGGAGGACGGTCAGTCGGGGTTGTGGTGGCAACCGGACGGCGAGCAGCGGTACCAGGCGCTCGCAGCCGTGCACACCACGACGGACCACAGCCCTGGGGAGCTGCACCAGACTGGCCTTGAGCTGCTGGAGAAACTGACCGCCGAGTACGCCACGGTCGGTGCGCGTGTGTTCGGCACCCGCTCGCAGGCCGAGATCTTCCACCGGCTCAGGCACGACCCAGCGCTGCGCTGGTCCAGTGGCGAGGAACTGCTCAGCTCCGCGCGGCGCGCCATCGCCCGCGCGGAGGCTGCCGCGGCGCGCTGGTTCGGCCGGGTGCCGTCGGAGCGGGTCGTCGTGGCGCCGGTGCCCGCGGCCGAGGCCGAGGGTGGGTCGCTGGCGTACTACACGCCGCCGTCGCTGGACGGTTCCCGGCCCGGCACGTACTTCGCGAACACCCTCGACGTGACCCAGCGCTGCCGCCACCTGTCCGAGGCGATCGCGTTCCACGAGGCCGTCCCCGGGCATCACTTCCAGATCACCACCGCGCTCGGGCTGGAGAAGCTGCCGCTGCTGCGCCGTATCGCGGAGATCAACGCCTACTCCGAGGGATGGGGGTTGTACGCGGAGCGGCTGGCCGACGAGATGGGGCTGTACTCCGACGACCTCGCGCGACTCGGCCTGCTCAGCCAGGAGTCGATGCGCGCCGCGCGGCTGGTGGTAGACACCGGTCTGCACGCCTATGGCTGGAGCAGGCAGCGCGCGGTCGCGTTCCTTACCGAGCACACGCCGATGCCAGCCATGGAGATCGAGTCCGAAGTGGACCGCTACACCGCTGTGCCAGCGCAGGCGCTGTCGTACATGGTGGGCAGGCTGGAGCTGCAACGGATGCGCAGCCAGGCCGAGCAGGCGCTCGGCGCCGCGTTCGACATCCGCGAGTTCCACGACGTCGTGCTCGGCGGCGGGTCGTTGCCGATGCCGATCCTCAACACCGTGGTGGCGGACTGGGCACACCGCAAGGCGCGGGCGGCGGTGTGAGGTCTACTCGCCCGCGTCGCCACCACTCAACTCCGCCGTTCCGGACACCACCACGTGCCCGTCCCGCAGCTGCAGCCGCTCGATCGTGGCGTTCGCGGGCAGCTCGGGCAGGTCGAAGCTCAGCCCGAACCGGGTGAGCTGCTCCAGCCCGCTGCGCACCGGCAGTTGCGGCATCTCGATGTCGATGCCGATCAGGTCGAGCAGCGGCACCTTCGCCGGTGCGGACGGAGCGACGACGATCTTGCTGTCGTTGAGGCTCACCGACGTGTAGATCGGGATGCCCGCCACGGTGTGGAAGGTGAACCCGCGCCGGGTCACCGACAGCCGGTCCACCCCCGGCGGCAGCGGCACCAGCGTGCTCAGCTGGTCCTGCGTCAGCGTCGCGGCGAACGTCGTCTCGCCGACGTCAAGCACGGGACCGCGCAGCGAGAACCGCACCCGCACATCCTCGGCGACCAGGTCGAGCCGGGCCAGCAGGACGTCGGTGTCCTCGATCGGTACCCCGCTGGCGCGCATCTCCAGCCGTTCGATGCGCCGGGTGAGCGCCGATCGCGCGAGTTTGCGCGGCGGCGGGTCGAACTCCACACTCTCCGCCCGCAGCAGCGTGATGACGGCGGTGCGGATGTGCTCGAAGGTGCTCATGGCCAGCGCTCACCAAGCCAGCTGGGGTCCCGGTGGTGGTCTTCCCGGAACCGGACGTCCCCGCGACGGGCGGGCGGCTCACCGGAGTATAGCCACGCCGCCGCGGTGTCGGCCTGGTTCAGGACTGGTACAGCCGCTCGATTGTGTCGGCCTGGTGCTCGCTGACGACGTTGCGCTTGAGCTTCAAGCTCGGCGTGATCTCGCCCGCTGCCTCGGTGAAGTCCTCCGGCAGCACGGTGAACTTGCGGATCGCCTCGGCCTGCGAGACGGACGTGTTGGCCTCGTCGACGGCGGCCTGCACGTCGGCCCGCAGGTCGGGGTCGTCGGCGAGATCGGCCACCGTCGCGTCCTCCGGCTTGCCGTGCTGCTGCTTCCAGGCCGGGAAGAACTCCTCGTCGATGGTGATCAGAGCGGCGATGAACGGCCGCTGATCGCCGACCACCATCGCCTGGCTGATCAGCGGCTTCGACTTCAGCGTCTCCTCGAGCCCGGACGGCGCGACGTTCTTGCCGCCCGCGGTGACGATGATCTCCTTCTTCCTGCCGGTGATCGACAGGAAGCCCTCGTCGTCGATCGCCCCGAGGTCGCCGGTGTGGAACCAGCCGTCCTCCAGCGCCTCGGCGGTGGCCTCCTCGTTCCGCCAGTAGCCGTCGAACACGACGTCGCCTTTGAGCATGATCTCGCCGTCCTCGGCGATGCGCGCCGATGTGCCCGCGACGGGCTTGCCCACGGTGCCGATCTTGATGGCGCCCTCGGTGTTGACCGCGGCCGCCGCCGACGTCTCGGTGAGCCCGTAGCCCTCGTACACGGTGACGCCGATGCCCCGGAAGAAGTGCGCCAGCCTGCTGCCGAGCGGGGCGCCACCGGAGACCGCGCCGAGGCAGTGGCCGCCGAGCGCGGCGCGCAGCTTGCTGTAGACCAGCTTGTCGAAGATCGCGTGCTTGACCTTGAGCGTGACGGGCATCGGGAACGTGTCCATCCGCTCGCTGTAGGCGATCGCGGCGCGCTCGGCCGCGTCGAAGATCTTGCCCTTGCCCTCGGAGTGAGCCTTGAGCTTCGCGCTGTTGTACACCTTCTCGAACACCCGTGGCACCGCGATGACGGCGCTGGGCTGGAACTGCGCGAGGTCGTCGAGCAGGGTCTTCGGGTCGGGCGTGTGGCCGACCGTGACCCGCGAGTACACCGCCATCAGCGCGATCGCGCGGGCCAAGATGTGCGCCAGCGGGAGGAACACCAGCATCGAGTTGCCCGCGGCGAGCAGCTTCGGCAGCGCGGCCACGCAGGCACGGATCTCGGCGAGCAGGTTGCGATGCGTCAGCGCCACACCCTTGGGTCGGCCGGTGGTGCCTGAGGTGTAGACGATCGTGGCGAGGTCGTCCGCGCCGACCGACCGGCGCCGCTCGTGCGCGGCCTCGTCGCTGACGTCTGAGCCGAGTTCGGTGAGCGCCGTCACGGCGGGCGTCGCCGAGCCGGAGCCCTCGATCTGCCAGATGTTGTCCAGGGCGTCGAGCTTGCCCGCCACCTCGTCGACCCGCGCGCGGTGCTCATCGGTCTCCACGATCACGGCCTTCGCACCGGAGTTCGACAAGATCCAGGCGATCTGGTCCGGCGAGGACGTCTCGTAGACCGGCACCGTCACGCCGCCCGCCGTCCAGATCGCGAAGTCGAGCAGCGTCCACTCGTAGCGGGTCTTGGCGATGAGGCCAACCCGGTCGCCGGTGCTGATGCCCGCCGCGATGAGGCCCTTGGCGACGCCGAGCACCTCCGTCGCGTAGTCGCGCGCCGTGACGTCGCGCCAGCCACCGTCCGCCTGACGGCGGAAGCTGACGACGTCGCCGTATCGCTCGGCGTGCGCCCAGATGACGTCGGTGAGGTTCTCCTCAGCCGAGATGTCGGGGGCGGACGCAGCGGTGTACTCGCGCACGATGACAACCTCTCATGACGGATCCTGTTACTTCGGGGTAACTCTATCGTTGGCCCGTTTTCGGGGACCACGCCGGATGCCGCGATACGATGACGTGAGATTCTTCAGGCCGTGACCGCATTATCAGACCAGGTGAACGTTCCCGCAGCTCCGGCGATCGATCTCGTGGACGAGACGTTCCTCGCGGTGCCGCCGTCGACGGTCGCCGCCGCCTTCGCCGATCCCGGTTCGTGGTCGCGCTACTGGCCCGACCTGGTGCTCAAGGTCTACCGCGACCGCGGCGAGGAAGGCATGCGCTGGACGGTGCGCGGGGCGCTCATCGGCACCATGGAAGTGTGGTGCGAGGCGATGCTGGACGGCACGCTGCTGCACTACTTCCTGCGGGCCACCCCCGCCGACGCCGCCGGGGAGCCGCTCGACCTGCCGCCGCGCCAGCTCGCCAGGGAGTACGACGCGCGGGCGCGCGCGGCCAAGGCGATCGCGCTCGGGCTGAAAGACACCCTGGAGGACGGCCGTCAGCCAGGGATGCCACCGCGGTCGTGAGTGGCTAGCGGTGTTCTAACCCGGATAGCCACTCACGACCGATGCCGCCGTGCTAACAGCGACCAGCGAGGGGACAACGCAGTGCGTGTACACGTCGTGTCCGATGTCCATGGCAACGCCGAAGCCCTCGCCAGGGCGGGGGACGGCGCGGACGCGCTCGTCGTACTGGGCGACCTGATCGACTTCGTCGACTACCACCAGCACGAGAAGGGCATCCTCGGCAGGCTGTTCGGTGCGGACAAGGTGAAGACGTTCGCTGACCTGCGTCGCGCTGGCGACCGCGAGGCCACCATCGCCTACTCGCGTGAGTTGTGGGGCAGCCTCGACGATCCGGCCGCCCTGATCGAGGAGGCGATCCGGGAGCAGTACGCCGAGCTGTTCGGCGCGATGAGCGCGCCTACCTACGCCACGCCGGGCAATGTGGACGCGCCGTGGCTGTGGCCGGAGTTCGCCGAGGGCGGCATTCATGTGCTCGACGGCGACGTCGCGAAAATCGGCGGGTTGCGGTTCGGTTTCGTCGGCGGCTCGCTGCGCCCGGACGGTGCGCCGCCGCGCACGTCATCGGCGTGGACGCCGTACCTGCGCCCGCACGACGAGTTCGCCGAGGCGGTCGCCGGACTCGGCCAGATCGATGTCCTGTGCAGCCACATCCCGCCGGATATCCCGGAGCTGACCTACGACGTCGTCACCAAACGATCCGAAGCGGGCGCGCCAAGCCTGCGCGAGGCCATCGAGCGGGAGCAACCGCGCTGGGCACTGTTCGGCCACGTGCACCAACCGCTGACGGAACGGCTGCGCAGCGGCAGGACAGAGTGCTGCAACGTCGGCCATTTCAAGCTGGCCGAACGCCCTTTCGTGCTGCGGTGGTGACATAACCCCACCCGTCGCACCAACAGGGGGTGCCCTTCCAGCTACCCTCTTGGCATGGCCGACGAGTCCACTCAGTCGATCGTCGTCGACGCACCACCGGACCAGATCATGGCGGTGATCGCCGATCTGGAGTCTTATCCTGAGTGGGCGAAGGCTGTCCGCTCTACCGAGGTGCTGGAACGCGACGCCAACGGCCAGGCGTTCCGGGTGTCGTTCACCCTCGACGCTGGCCCGGTCAAGGATGTCTACACGCTGGAGTACGACTGGGCTCCGGACGGGCTCAGCGTCAGCTGGCACCTGGTCAAGGGCCAGATGCAGAAGGCGCAACGTGGCCGCTACGAGCTCACGCCCCTCGAGGACGGCCAGACCGAAGTGACCTACACCCTCTCGGTGGAACTCGCGTTGCCGATGATCGGCCAGCTGCGGCGCAAGGCGGAAAAGATGATCATGGACATCGCGTTGAAGGAGCTCAAGCGGCGCGCGGAGAGTGATCGCTAGCGTGCGGCTGGTGCTGTTCACCGGGAAGGGGGGAGTTGGCAAGACCACGCTCGCCGCTGCCACCGGAGCGACGCTGGCCACGCAAGGCAGGCGGACGCTCGTCGTCTCCACCGACCCGGCGCACTCGCTCGCCGACTCCTACGGCACCCCGCTCGGCCCCGAACCCACCGAAGTGGACAGAAGGCTGGACGCGGTGCAGATCGACAGCCGATCGCTGGCCGACACCGCGTGGCAGCGATTGCGGGGTCAGCTCGGCACCGCGCTGTCCGGGATCGGCGTGGACGCGCTGGATGCCGCGGAACTGACCGTGCTGCCTGGCGTCGACGAACTCCTCGCGCTCAGCGAGGTGCGGCGGCTCGCCGCGACGAAGTACTGGCACGCCGTCGTCGTCGACTGCGGCCCGACCGCCGAGACGCTGCGGCTGTTCGCGTTGCCGGAAGCCGTCGCGGGCTATCTGCGGCGGGTGTATGGCTGGCAGCCGGTCTCGCCACGGGCGCGGGCGCTGAGCGGGGCGGCGGCGTCGGTGATGGAGCTGGGCACCCACCTGGAGTCGTTGCGGGCAATGCTCACCGACCGCGAGATCACCACGGTGCGGCTCGTACTCACCCCGGAACGCATGGTGGTCGCCGAAACCCGCCGCACGCTCACCGCGCTCGCGCTGCGTGGCATCCGCGTCGACGGCATCGTGGCCAACCGGATGATGCCCGCCGCCGGTTTGTGGCGCGGCGGCGCGGCGTCCTGGCTGCGGGAGCGCCGATCGCAGCAAGAAGCGGTGCTCGCCGAAGCGGGCGCCGCGGGGTTGTCCGGGGTGCGGCTCGTCGAGCACCGGGCGTCCGAACCGGTCGGGCTTGAGGCACTTGCCGAGATCGCCAAGGAACTCTACGGTGGCGGGGACCCGCTGGCGGGAGAAGCCGACGATGTCGCCCCGATGCTGCGCATCACCGAGTCAGACGAGGGCTATCGGCTGCGGATCGCGTTGCCGCTCGCGCCGGATGCCGACGTCGATCTGGCACGCATCGACGACGACCTCGCCATCACCATCGACGGGTTCCGCAGGCTGGTCGCGCTGCCGAGACTGCTGCGACCGTGCGAGGTGGTCGGTGCGGAGACCGACGCCGAAGGCCTTGTGGTGCTGCTGACCGACCCAGGAGGTCAGGCATGACCGAGCGAACCGAGCGGATCTCGGCCAACGATGCCGCCGCTGACCTCGGCACCGAACTCATGCTGCTCATCGAAATGATCGTGGAGCATGCCGCGCCGTGGCTCGACGGGCTCATCGCGGCAGGGCACACCGGCGGACTGTTCGGCGGTGGTGCTTCTGGCACCCCCGATGACACCGGCGACTCCGGCGGCGGGGCATCGTCCGAACACGCGAACGCGCAGTACAACTGCGGCTGGTGCCCGCTGTGCGCCGTTGTCAGCATGGCGCGTGGCGACCGGCCGGAGTTCTCCTCACGGGCCGTTGAACAGCTGGCGCAGCTGGTCGGGGTGTTGCGGGCGGTACTCGCGGACCGGTGGTACCCGGGCGAGGGCATCCACATGCCCGGCGCACCGCGCGCCGAACGGCAGGACACCGGCCCGGCCTGGACCGATGGTCCCCGCACCCGGCCCTCGGCCCCGCAGGCCGCGGCTGCCGGGCGGTCCACCGCTGGGGGCACCGCTGCTGGCCGCTCCGATGCCGGTCGACCCGCTGGGGCCTCGCGTGCGCAGCACATCACCGTGCGCAAGACCGGCTCCTCTGGGTCCGCAGATCCCGCTGGGTCCGCTGAGTCGAGCTGGTCCGCCGAGCCGGGGGAGACGTTCTGAACGCCGTCGGCATCGACGTCGGCGGCACCAGCTTGCGCGCGGGTGTCGTCGATGAGCACGGCACTGTGATCGACACGGCGCGCGCGCCGACCCCGGACGACGCCGACGCGCTGGAAGTCGCGATCGCGCACGCCGTCGACGAACTGCGAAGCCGGCACCCGATCACCGCGGTCGGTCTGGCCGTCGCCGGGTTTGTCGCGGTCGATCGCAACACCGTGCGGTACGCGCCGCACCTGCCGTGGCGTGACGCGCCCGTCGCTGACCGCATCGCCGCGCGGATCGGGCTGCCGGTGACGCTGGAACACGACGCGAACGCCGCCGCCGTCGCCGAGCACACCTACGGCGCGGGCCGGGGCGCGGGCGTCGTGGTGCTCGTCGCGATCGGCACCGGAATCGGCGGCGCGCTGCTGCAAGATGGCACGGTGTTCCACGGCGCGCACGGCGTCGGGCCCGAGCTGGGGCACCTGCGGCTCGTACCGGACGGCCGGTCGTGCTCCTGCGGTAAGCGCGGCTGTTGGGAGCGCTACTGCAGCGGCACCGCATTGGCCACCACGGCGCTTGAGCTGCTGGCCAGGCACGAGACGGCGTCGACCGTGCTGGCCCGCGAGTTCGCGGACGACTACAGCGCGCTCACCGGACGCCGGGTGGCGGCCGCCGCGCGGGAGGGCGACGTCGTCGCCAAGCAAGCCATGACGCAGTTCGCGATCTGGCTGGGCGAAGGGCTCGCGCTCGTGGCCGACGTCTACGACCCGGAGGTCATCGTCATCGGGGGCGGGGTGTCGGAGTCCGCGCCGCTGTTCCTTGACGACGCTCGCGAGCACTACGCCTCGGTGCTGACCGGGGCGGGGCACCGGCCACTCGCGCGGATCAGGACCGCCCAGCTCCGCGGCGACGCGGGCATCGTCGGCGCCGCGACACTGGCGGCAGCGGCCGCCGGTGATGTGCGAGGCTAGCGTCGTGCGACTCGGTGACGGTGACGGCTTCGTGCGGTGCTCGTGCGGCAACGTGCACTGGGGCACCAACGGCGCCGCCGGGCTGCTGCTGTCCGACCCGGAGCGCGGCGTGTTGTTGCAGCGCAGGGCGTGGTGGGTGCACCACGGGCGCACCTGGGCGCTGCCAGGCGGGGCGCTGCGCAACGCCGAGACAGCCGAGCAGGCTGCGATGCGGGAGGCCGAGGAAGAAGCCGACGTGCCAGCGCAGGCGGTGCGGCTGACGGCGATCTCGGTCGTCGACCACGGCACGTGGCGCTACACCACAGTGCTCGCGTCGGTACGTCGGGCGGTCGACGCGCGGGCGGCCAACGCGGAGAGCACCGGCATGCGGTGGGTACCGCCGCACGAAGTGGAGCACTACCCGCTGCACCGCGACTTCGCCCGCGCCTGGCCCGCGCTGCGCGAGCACGTGGGCAGGCGGCTGGTGCTGGTGGTGGACGCCGCCAACGTGATGGGCTCCCGGCCGGACGGCTGGTGGCGGGACCGCGCTGGCGCTGCCGAGCGGCTGCGTGACGGGCTCGCCGTGCTCGCGACCGACGGCATCGCCGGCGGACGGGACGACATTCCCGGCAGCGACCTGTGGTGCTGGCTGCCGCGCATCGTCCTCGTCGTCGAGGGCGCCGCGCGTGGTGTCACCGGCGTCGACGGTGTCGAGGTGGTCGCCGCCGAGCGCGACGGTGACTCCGCCATCGTCGACGTCACCCGGCAGGCCGTGATCGACGCGCCCGACGATCACGTGTTGGTCGCCACCGCCGACCGTGAGCTCCGCGCCAGGGTGGAGGCCGAAGGTGCCAGCCGGATGCGCCCCTTCGCCCTGTTAGGACTCCTGCCGCTCTGACGTCGTGTCCTGCAGTCTCGACGTTGTGTCCTGCAGTCTCGACGTTGTGTCCTGCAGTCTCGACGTTGTGTTCCCCATTCCGGACCCCGTGTCCCGCACCCACACGCACGGCTACGCCGAGAGCGTGACGGCGACCTGGGCGGCGAGGGTGGCGTTGGCGAGCACCAACGCCTCGTTGGTCGCGACGCTGATGCCGCCGCTGGCCGTGTGGAAATGCTCCAGCAGCACCGGCGTGACGTCCGATCCGGACGCGCCGGTGTCCCGCAGCCGGTCGAGGCCTTCGGCGAGCAGCCGGTCGTGCAGCGTGCGCTCCATCTCATGTTCGGGCGGCACCGGATTCGCCAGCACGGCCCCGGACGTCGCGTGTTCACGGTGGGCGAGGACTGTGGCCGCGACGGTTCCGGGGTCGTCGACGCGCCATGGCACCGGGTGCCCAGATGAGCGCAGGTAGAACGCGGGGAAGTCGTCGGTGCGGTAGCCGAGCACCGGCACGGACCGCGCTTCCAGCACTTCGAGTGTCGCCGCGATGTCCAGCACCGACTTCACCCCGGAACACACCACGAGGAGTGGCGTCGTCGCGAGGACGCCGAGGTCCGCCGAGACGTCCCAGGTCGTGGCGTCGCCGGGTGCTGGCAGGTGGACGCCGCCGAGACCACCGGTGGCGAACACCCTGATGCCCGCACGGTGCGCCAGGACGCTGGTCGCGGCGACGGTCGTCGCGCCAGACCGGCCGAGCGCGATGGCGGGACCGAGGTCGCGCGCGCTGAGTTTGGCCAGCGCGGTGCTTTCGGTACAGACCCGGCCGAGTTGGTCAGGGGAGAGGCCGATCGTGGGCGCGCCGTCGAGGACCGCGATCGTGGCGGGGACGGCGCCTTGCGCCCGGATCGCGTCGCCCAATCCCCGCGCCAGCGTGAGGTTGCGGCCGCTCGGAAGGCCATGAGCGAGCAGTGTGGATTCCAGTGCGACGACAGGACGTCCAGCATCGAGCGCCTCCGCTACCTCGGGCGCGAACGTGAGAGCCATGCCTGGCATCGTGCCGAAGTGTGCTGACGGCCGCGTCTCGGGGGAGGACTGCAGGACACAGCGTCGAGAGTGCAGGACACAGCGTCGAGAGTGCAGGACACAGCGTCGGGAACGCAGGACACGGCGTCGAGAGTGCAGGACACAGCGTCGAGAGTGCAGGACACGGCGTCGAGAGTGCAGGACACAACGGTATGGGTGTGGGACACGGCGCGAGCCTGGGGCAGAATAGAGGCGTGAGTACTCAGGTTCTTCCCGATGTAGACACGCGGCCGGAAGGCAGTGACGTCACCGACGACGACACGCCGGAGATGTTCCACTACGTGAAGAAGAACAAGATCGCGGAGAGTGCGGTCATGGGCTCGTACGTGGTGGCGCTGTGCGGTGAGACGTTCCCGGTGACGAAGTCAGCCAAGCCAGGTTCTCCGGTATGCCCGGAGTGCCAGCGCATCTACAAGGGCTTGCCGCCCGGCGGCGACGACAACGACTGAGCCCGCTGGTCAGCGGACGTGCTCGGCGTCTGAGTTCTCGCTGGACGACGCCGAGCGCGCCCTTGGTGATGCCTCCGAAGGGGTGGCCGGGCTGTCACCGGACTGCGCTGGTCCGTGATCAGCCGCCGCGCCAGTCCCGTTGGACTCCGGCACGGCGGGGCGGCGCTCCGCGTCCTCCGCCGGGCCACCCTGCGCATCGTCACCCCGCCCACTGGGCTGCCCGGTGCCACGCCGTCCGCCCTCCTCCGGATGCAGCGCGCGGTTGACCCGTTCCAGCTCCAGCCGTCGCCACCTGCGTTGCTGCCGCCGCGTCGGCTTGGCGGGCCACAGCTCCTGGATGGCGGCGTTGAAGTACGCCCCGCCGACCACGGCGAGCCCGATGAAGAACAGGAACAGCAGGAACGCCACCGGCGTGGCGAGCGCGCCGTAGGTGTAGCCGGTCGCGGAGACCCCGCCAAGGTAAAACCGCAGGCTGGCACTGGTCAGCAGGAAGATCGCCATCGCGAGGATCGCCCCAGGTATGCCCCGGTGCCAGGGCAGCTTGCGCGGTAGCGCCACCTTGTACAGCGTGGCGAGCGCGACGACGATCAGCACACCGAGGGTGGGGTAGTACAGCACCCGCACCCAGAAGCCGATCATGCCGTGCCAGGACTCCGGGAAGAACCGGGGCAGCAGGTCGGGGCCGATGGCGATCAGCGGGAGTCCGATGATCAGCAACACCAGGCTGCCGATGTAGAGCAGCAGCGAGAAAATCCGCTGCCACACCTCGTTACGGACGCCTTCCTGGTCGTGCGCCACCGTGATGGCGTCCACGAACGACGACATCGCGGACGATCCCGCCCACAGCGCGATGATGAAACCCACCGAGGCGATCGCGCCCTTGCCCTCGGTGAGCATGCTCTCCACGGTCGGCTTCACGATGTTCCCGACGACCTCGTCGCTGAACGCCTTGTCACTGAAACTCACGATCTGCTCGCTGGCGCGCGCGGCGACGCGGTGGCCGAACCAGTCGCTGACGTAGCCGAGCAGCCCGAGTATCCCGAGCATCAGCGGCGCGAGTGAGAGTGCCTGCCAGAACGCGGCCTCGGCCGACTCGGAGAAGATGCTGCCGCGCCATGCCTTGCTCAGGGTGAGACCGATCAGGCGCAGCGGACCTTTCCTGGTCCGCTTGCCGTCGGTATCCGTGGCGTCCCCGTGAGCAGTCATCTCACCTTCCAGCATGGTGTATTTCCGTAATTTTGGCTCGTCACTCGCGAGGTGTGTCTCTGTGCCCGGTCACCCTCACCCGCCAGGTACCCTCAACGGGCGCCCTCACCGCGTGCCGCGGCGCCTGCGGCACGGCTCTCGTGTGGGGGCATTTGCCTGTCTTGACCGTGCGGTGTTGCGCCGTGCCGACAGCGGGGAGAGGAGCCGGGAGTTGCCGGAGACGTTTGTTGCGCCAGAGCCGGAGCAGGACGCGACGGCGAAGCCGTTGCGTGCGTGGCAGCGCAGGGCGTTGACGAAGTACCTCACCCGCAACCCGAAGGACTTCCTCGCGGTGGCCACGCCCGGCGCCGGTAAGACGGTGTTCGGCTTGCGGATCGCCGCTGAGCTGCTCTCGGACCGCACCATCGACAGTGTCACGATCGTCACCCCGACCGAGCACCTCAAGCACCAGTGGGCCAGCGCGGCGAGCCACGCGGGCATCGCGATCGACTCCAACTTCCGCAACGCCGATGGCGCGGTCTCGCCGGACTTCCGGGGTGTCGCGCTCACCTACGCGCAGGTGGCGGCGCATCCGACGTTGCATCGGGTGCGCACCGAGAACCGCAAGACGCTGGTGATTCTTGACGAGATCCATCACGGTGGCGACGCCAAGTCCTGGGGTGATGCGATCCGCGAGGCGTTCACGCCAGCCACGAGACGAGTCGCGCTGACCGGAACACCGTTCCGCAGCGACGACTCGCCGATCCCGTTCGTCACGTACGAGGAAGACGCCGATGGCGCCATGCGCAGCAAGGCGGACCACTCGTACAACTACTCCGACGCGCTGGCCGACGGCGTCGTGCGCCCGGTCGTGTTCCTCGCCTACTCGGGTGAGGCCCACTGGCGGACCAACGCGGGGGAGGAGTTCACCGCCCGCCTGGGCGAGCCGCTGACAGCAGAGCAGACGGCGCGAGCGTGGCGTACCGCACTGGACCCGAGCGGCGAGTGGGTGCCATCGGTGCTGCACGCCGCGCATGTCCGGCTCACCCAGCTGCGCTCCGGTGGTGTGCCTGACGCGGGCGGCCTCGTCATCGCCAGCGACCAGGACTCGGCCAGGGCGTACGCCACGATCCTCCGCGAAGTCACCGGCACCGAGCCGGTGGTGGTGCTCTCCGACGATCCACAGGCGACCAAGCGCATCGGCGAGTTCGCCGAGTCGGACGACCACTGGATGATCGCGGTGCGGATGGTCTCCGAGGGCGTCGACGTGCCGCGGCTCGCGGTCGGCGTCTATGCGACGAGCGCGTCGACGCCGTTGTTCTTCGCGCAGGCCATCGGCCGGTTCGTCCGTGCGCGGCGGCCGGGGGAGACCGCGAGCGTGTTCCTGCCCAGCGTGCCCACGTTGCTCGAACTGGCCAGTCAGCTGGAAGCGGAGCGCGACCACGTGCTCGGCAAGCCGGACCGGGAGAAGGATGGCTGGGACGACGAGCTGCTCGCCGCGGCCAACCGCACCGAGGACGAGCAGACCGACGACGATCGCGGTTTCCAGTCGCTGCACGCCTCCGCCGAGCTGGACCAGGTGATCTACGACGGCAACTCGTTCGGAACCGCCGTGTTCGCCGGTTCCGAGGAGGAGCAGGAGTACCTGGGCCTGCCTGGTCTGCTTGAGCCGGACCAGGTGCGGGCGTTGCTGCGTAAGCGGCAGGAGGAACAGCTCGCCGACGACAAGCGCAGGAAGCCGAAGGAACCCGAGCAGGAACCGCAGCGGCAGGCAGCGCCCGCCAGCATGCGGGAGCGCCGTGCCGCGCTGCGCAAGGAACTCAACGCGCTCGTCGGGATGTATCACCACCGCACGAACAAGCCGCACGGCGCGATCCACAACGAACTCCGCCGGGTCTGCGGCGGCCCACCGACCGCCATGGCGACGGTGGAGCAACTGGAGGAGCGCATTGCGACGATGCGCTCATGGTGAGTGCTATCTAACGGATGTCCCGTAGGTGTCGTTGCCGAATCGTGTCCTGACGCCGGGAACTAAATCGATACAGGTCCTCTTCCGCGCCGCCGCGTCGCCGAATATGTTGTCGCTCACAACATTTACATGGCGGACCTCGGCGCAGCCGGGTTAGCCGCCAGCTTAGACCCGGAAAGGTTCTCAGTGATGCGGACCAAGAGACTCCTCGCGACCGCCGCGGCGGCCGGCCTGCTCGTACTCAGCGCCTGCGGTGCGAACACCGCGGGCGGCGACGACGGCGCCGCCGCCGACACCGGTTCCAACGAAGCCACCAAGGGCACGGTGGGTGTCATCCTGCCCGAGACCGCGAGCTCATCGCGGTGGGAAGGTTTCGACAAACCCCTGCTGGAGAAGGCGCTGCGTGCGGAAGGCTTCGAGGCCGACGTGCAGAACGCGCAGGGTGAGGTGCAGAAGTTCACCACGCTCGCCGACGGCATGATCGCCAAGGGCGTCGACGTCCTCGTGATCGCCGCGATCAACAGCGAGGTCGGCAGTGCGGTCGTCTCCCAGGCGAAGGCCGCTGGCATCCCCACCATCGATTACGACCGGCTCAACCTGGGTGGTGGCTCGGACTACTACGTCTCGTTCGACAACGTGCGGGTCGGTGAGCTGCAAGGCGAGGGGCTCGCCGAGGCGCTCGAGGGTCAGCAGGGTGCCGAGGTCATCGAGATCGAGGGCGCGCCGACCGACAACAACGCCACGCTGTTCCACGAGGGTCAGCGCAACGTGCTGCAGCCGCTCTACGACTCCGGCGAGCTGGAACTCGTGCAAAGCCAGCCCATCGACAACTGGGACAACCAGAAGGGCGGCACCATTTTCGAGCAGATCCTGACCAGCAACGGCGGCACGGTGGACGGCGTCGTCGCCGCCAACGACGGCCTCGCCGGTGCGATCATCACCGTGCTGAAGAAGAACGGTCTCGCGGGGAAGGTCCCGGTCACCGGCCAGGACGCCACCCCTGCGGGGCTCAAGTCGATCCTGCGCGGCCATCAGTACATGACGGTGTTCAAGCCGATCAAGAAGGAGGCGGAGGCCACCGCGAAGCTGGCCGCCGCGCTGGCCGAGGGCGACACCGCGGCCGCCGACGAACTCGCCTCGGACACCGTGCATGACTCGAAGGGCGACCGTGACGTCAAGTCGATGCTGCTCGAGCCAGAGCTGATCACCAAGGACAACGTCAAGACGGTGGTCGACGCCGGTTACGTGCCCGCGAGCGACCTCTGCGTCCGCGATCTCGCCGACGTCTGCGACAAGCTCGGCATCTCCTGACCGACCCTACCCGCTGGGGCGGGCCGCGCGCCCCGACCGCGTGGCCCGCCCCAGCACCACGGAGACAACGATGAGTGAGCCCATCCTCGAACTGCACGGACTCAACAAGAGCTTCGGGCCGGTGCACGTGCTGCACGACGTCGACCTGAAGGTGCGCGCCGGTGAGGTCACCGCGCTGGTCGGCGACAACGGTGCCGGTAAGTCAACGCTGGTGAAATGCATCGCGGGGATCCACGCCTCCGACTCGGGTGAGGTGCGGTTCCAGGGCGAGCCGGTGCACATTCGCGGTCCGAAGGACGCCGCCGAGCTCGGCATCGAGGTCGTGTACCAGGACCTCGCGCTGGCCGACAACCTCGACATCGTGCAGAACATGTTCCTCGGCCGTGAGCGGGGCAGCGGCTGGCTGCTCGACGAGGCGAGCATGGAACAGGCCGCGCGGCAGACGCTGGCCTCGCTGTCGGTGCGCACGGTCAAGTCGGTGCGCACCCCGGTGTCGTCGCTGTCCGGCGGGCAGCGGCAGACCGTGGCGATCGCCAAATCCGTGCTGTGGGACAGCAAAGTGGTGCTGCTCGACGAGCCGACCGCCGCGCTCGGTGTCGCGCAGACCCGCCAGGTGCTCGACCTGGTGCGCAGGCTCGCCGAGCAGGGTCTCGGCGTGGTGCTGATCAGCCACAACATGGCCGACGTGTTCGAGGTCTCCGATCGGGTCGCCGTGCTGTACCTGGGCCGGCTGGCCGCCGAGGTGAACACCAAGGAGGTCACCCACGGCCAGGTCGTCGAACTGATCACCGCGGGCCGCTCTGGCGACCTCGGCCTTGCCCGCCCCGATACCGCCACCGTGTGAGCCTCGTGAGCAAGGAAGAACCCACCATGACCCAGACCTCTTCCGCACCGTCCGGCGCGGCGATCACCGATTTCGGCATCGACACCACCGCGATGTCCACGACCGAGGCGATCCGTGACTACTTCTCCCGGCTGCGGGGCGGCCAGCTCGGCTCGCTGCCCGCCGCGCTCGGTCTCGTCGCGCTGTTCGTGCTCTTCTCGTCGCTGTCGGACGTCTTCTTCTCGCTGCACAACGTCGCGAACCTGCTCGCTCAGGGTGCGGGGCAGACCATGCTCGCGATGGGCATCGTCTTCGTGCTGCTCGTTGGCGAGATCGACCTGTCGGCGGGCACGGCGTCCGGCGTGGCCGGTGCCGTACTCGCGCTGCACTACGCCGAGAACGGCAACCTGCTCGGCGGCATGGGCACCACCGTGTTCATCGTGTTCAACGCCGTGCTGGTGCTCGCCGCCGTGCTCGCCGCGCTGCTGCGGATCTGGCCAGGCGTGGCGATGTCGCTGGTCGCGTTGGCGATCTCGGTATCGGGCATGGCGGCGAATCCGTGGCTGGAGATGCTGCTCGCGCTGTCGGTCGGCACCGCGATCGGCTGCATCACCGGATTCCTCGTCGCCAAGATCGGCATGCCATCGTTCGTGGTGACGCTGGCGCTGTTCCTGACGTGGCAGGGCGTGATCCTGCAGTTCATCGGTGAAGGCGGCGTGATCGGCATCAGCACGTCCGACGTGCTGAACAAGGTCGCCAACGGCAACCTGTCCACGGTCGGTAGCTGGGCGCTGTTCGTCGTCGCCGCGGGTGGGTTCGCCGCGACGACGCTCGGCCAGCACTTCCGTAGGCTCAACCGGGGTCTCGTCACCCAGCCAACACCGCTCGTCGTGTTCAAGGTGGGCGCGGTCGGCGTGCTCGGGGCGGTGGTGACGGCGTTGCTGACGATCAACCGCTCTCCCAACGAGAGCATCGAGATCTCCGGGGTGCCGTACGTGGTGCCGATCGTGCTCGGTCTGCTCGTCATCGGCACCTACGTGCTCAACCGCACCCGCTACGGCAGGCACATCTACGCCGTCGGCGGCAACAAGGAGGCCGCGCGCAGGGCTGGCATCGACGTCACCAAGGTCAAGGCGAGCGCGTTCGTGGTGTGTTCCTCGATGGCCGCGCTCGGCGCGATCGTGTACTCCTCGAAGGTCGGCTCGGTGGACCCGCAAGCAGGCGGCCTCAACACGCTGCTGTTCGCCGTGGGCGCCGCCGTGATCGGTGGGGCGTCGCTGTTCGGCGGCAGGGGCAAGGTGATCGACGCGGTCATCGGTGGCACCGTGCTGGCGACCATCGCCAACGGGCTCGGCCTGCTGCAACAGCCCGCCGCCGTCGTCGCGATCGTGACCGGCTTGGTGCTGCTGCTGGCCGCGACCGTCGACGCGCTGTCGAGGCGGCGCGCGACGACGGCGGCCCGCTGATGCGATGTCCGCTGACCGGCTGCCCGGCTGGTGCTGTGACGGGTGGTGCCACAGGGAGTGAGACGATGCTCTCGTGACCAGCACATCCGTTGCCCGACCCGACGAGGTGCGCCGGTATAACCGATCCAGCCTGCTCCGCCTGCTGCACGTCACCGGCCCGTGCACGCGGGCGGTGCTGGCGACCGAACTGGGGCTCAACCGCAGCACGATCAAGACCCTGGTCGACGGGCTCGCCGAAGCGGGCGTGGTCGAGGAGCGCGTGCCGCGCTCGGGCAGGGCAGCGGCGGGTCGCCCCTCGCTGCTGGTGCTGCCGCAGCCGCAGGCCGCCGTCGTGCTCGCTGTCGACGTCCAGGTCGAGCATGTCGCGATCGCACTGGTCGGTCTCGGCGGGCAGATCCTCGGCCGCAACCGGTGGAACCTGCATGGCCGTATGGGAGAGCCGGGCGAGGTCATCACGCACGTCATCGAGTCGACCCAGCTGCTTGCGGCCGATCTGGGGGTGCGGCCGGTGGCGGCAGGGATCTCGGTGCCCGGCGTCGCCCGGCGCTCCGACGGCCACATCCACGAGGCGCCGAACCTGCGCTGGCACGACGTCCCGCTCGGTGAGTTGATGAGCGCGGGGCTCGGCATCCCAGTCACGGTCGGCAACGACGCGGAGTTCGGCGCGCTGGCCGAGCACCTGCGCGGGGTGGCGCGCGGCTCGGACGACATGGTGTTCGTCTCCGCCGACGTCGGTGTCGGTGGCGGGGTGATCGCCCAGGGCTCGTCGCTGCGCGGTGGGGGCGGCTACGTCGGCGAGATCGGGCACATGATCGTGCGGCCCGGCGGCAGGCCGTGCTACTGCGGCAACGTCGGCTGCTGGGAGACCGAGATCGGCGAGGCGGCGCTGGCGCGGGCGCTCGATCTGCCGGACGACAGCCCGCGCGGGGCGATCGTGGCCGAGCTGCGGTTACTCGGCGAGGCGGGCACCGCTGGCGAGCAGCTGGCCGAGTTCGCGGAGTGGCTGACGCTCGGACTGGTCAGCCTCGTGAATGTGCTCGGCCCTGAGCTGGTCGTGCTCGGCGACCTGTTCGCCGCGTTGCCGCGGCCAGTGCTGGACGCCGTCGGTGAGCAGGTGCGGGCGCGCAGCATGGTCAGCCGCGCCGTCGGGGGAGTGCGGGTGGTGACGTCCGCGCTCGGTGCGGACGTCAAGCTGCTCGGTGCGGCGGAGTCGGCGTTCGAGGGCGTACTCGACACCGTGTGAGCTCCGAACGCCGCGGGCGTGCCTGGCGCGGTCGCGCGGGGGTGAGCAGCGGCGATGTCCGGTGATCTTGAGGCGTTGTGGCTGCTATAGCGACCAAAACGCCTCAAGATCCACGTGATCGGGCTGAGCCCGGTCGGGCCTGGCCCTCGACGGGCGGGCCGAGGCCCTAGATACACCTCGGGCGGGAATCCTGGCTGGATTCCCGCCCGAGGGCGTCTAGTGGTGGGTCGAGTTGCGATCACTCGGTCTCGTCGCGTTGGATCTCGGCCTCAAGCTCCTTCAGCCTGTTCTCGTGCTGGCGGGCGTGGTGACCGCAGAAGAGCAGTTCACCGCCGGTGGGCAGGATTGCGCGAACCTGCGCCGCCGCGCTGCAGCGATCACAGCGATCCGCCTTGGTCAACTCGGGGCGGGTGAGCGTAGCGCTCATTGGAGTCTCCCTCCGTCCCAGCATCGTGAGCCCGATGCCACTCGACTCAACGCTGTCATGCGTTGCTTCTACTGTTGCAGACGATTCCACCACTGCAAGTGTTCCCGCATAGCTGGGATGTCAGTCACGCCGAAATCCTCCGGATGTCGCAGCCGAAGATCACGATCCAGTAGCCCACCGTCATGGAAAGTCGTTTGCGCACGTCAGGCACGATGGCATGGTGACTGGATTGCGTGTTGCTCCCTGGCTGGCACAGGCACCGGCCCCGGTGTTGTTCGCCATCAGCGGAACGTCGATGTACGTCGGCGCGGCGATGGCGGTGTGGTTGTTCGACGACGCCACCCCCTCCGGTGTGGCCTGGTTGCGGTGCCTCGGCGCGGCGATGGTGCTGCTGGCATGGCGCAGACCACCGCGCGCGGCCTGGCGCGGCAAGGCGCTGTTGCTCGCCGGCGCGTTCGGCACCGTGACGGCGGGCATGAACGTGGTCTTCTACGAGGCGATCGCCCGGCTGCCGCTCGGCACCGCGGTCGCGCTTGAGTTCGTCGGGCCGGTGGTGGTCGCCGCCATCGGCTCCCGGACGCGGCGCGACATCGCCGCGTTGGCCATGGTCGCCCTCGGCGTGGTGCTCATCGCCGACGTCCAGCTCGCTGGCGAGCCCCTCGGCGTGGCGTTCGCGCTGGCGGCCGCCGCGGCCTGGGCCGGCTACATCGTGCTCGGCAACCGGGTCGCACTCGCCGACACCGGCGTGTCGGGCTTCGACAGTCTCGCGGTCGGTTTCGCGGTGGCCACGGTGGTGCTCTCGCCGCTGGCGCTCGGCACCGGTGCGGTCTGGGGCGCGCCGGACCTGCTCGCACTCGGCGTCGGGGTCGGGGTGCTCTCCACGGTTGTGCCCTACACCCTGGACCAATTCGTGCTCCGCAAGGTCGGCCGTGCGGCGTTCGCGCTGCTGCTGGCGCTGCTGCCGGTGACGGCGACCGTGATCGGGCTGCTGGTGCTGGCGCAGGTACCGACCGGCATGGAGGCGCTCGGCATCCTCGCCGTCGTCATCGGCGTGGCGCTGCGGTCCCGTGAGGATGGCCAGCGGACGGCTGAGTCGCCCCAGGAACCGCCGTGAGGTGGCGGGAGACGCCCTGGGAGCCGCTGAACCCATGGCCGCCGCTGCGAGCCACTCAGGCGGTCAGTTCCGGCGGCCTGCCGCTGCGCTCCACCAGCAGCCGCTTGAGAATCTTGCCGGTGGTGTTGCGCGGCAACCGGGTCAGAAACGTCACGTCTCTTGGCACCGAGAACCGGCTCAGCCGGTGGTGGATGTAAGAACGCACCATCGCGGGGTCCAGCCGGGCGCCCGTCCTCGGCACGATGAACGCGGCGAGGCGCTGGCCGTATTCGTCGTCCGGCACGCCGACCACGGCCACCTCGCTGACCTGGGGCAGGGCGGCGAGGGCCTCCTCGACCGGGCGCGGGAACACGTTCTCGCCGCCGGAGATGATCATCTCGTCGTCGCGGCCGGAGACGAACAACCTGCCGTCGGCGTCGACGTAGCCGAGATCGCCGGTGTCCATGAAGGTGTCCTTGATCTCGGCCGAGTTGCCGTCGGTGTAGCCGTCGAACAGCATTTCGTTGCCGACGAAGATCCGGCCGACCGAGCCGCGCGGGACTTGCAGCCCGTCCTGGTCGAGGATCGCGACCTGGGTGCCGAGCGCGGCGTGGCCCGCCGTGGTGGGCGCCGCCCGCAGGTCGGCTGGCGTCGCCACGGTCGCCTGCGAGACCTCGGTCGAGCCGTAGAAGTTGTAGAGAATGTCGCCGAAGGTGTCCATGAACCCGGTGACAAGCGGGCCGGGCAGCACCGAGCCGCTGCTCGCCGCCATCCGCAGGCTCGACGTGTCGTACTTGTCCCTGATCTCGGGAGGCAGGTTCAGGATGCGCTGCAGCATGATCGGCACCGCGACCAGCGTGGTGGCGCGGTGCCGCGAGATCGCGCGCAGGCACTCTTCGGCGTCGAACCGGTCCTGCAGGATCACCGTCGCCCGCAGCGGCGTGCTGAGCTGTAGCGCAGCCAGCCCCCAGCTGTGGAAGATCGGCGCGGCGATCAGCATCCGTTCCCCGGTGCGCAGCGGTAGCCGCGACAGGATCGCCGCGATCGTGCTCCAGCCCTTCGCCGCTGGCCGTTTGGCGCCCTTCGGCGTGCCGCCGGTACCCGAGGTGAGCACCACCAGCCTGCCCTGCTGTTTCGGCGGGGTGAGGGCGCGATCCGGCGCGGTGTCGATGATCTCGTCGATCGTCTCGCGCCGCGTGACCGTGCCGCCCGGCGTTGTGCTGATCTGGTCCACCTCTGCTGGCAGGTACTGCACCAGCGGCGAGAACTCGTCGTCGACGAACAACGTGTGCAGCTCGTGCTTCTCGGCGATGTCCTCGATCTGTCTGCTCGACAGCCCGGTGTTGAGCAGGATCAGCGTCGCGCCGATGATGCCGCACGCCGTCATGCACTCGACCATCGCGCTGTGGTTGCGCGCCATCACCGCGACGGTGGTCCTCGGGCCGATGCCGCGCTCGATGAGGCCCGCGGCCAGCCATTGCGCGCGCTGCCACACCTCGGCGAAGGTGCGCGGCTCGTGCTCGTCGATCAGTGCTGGCGCCCGCGGATCGCGTGCCGACGCCTGCGCGTAGCCGCCGACGAGGTTGAAGCCCCACCGGTTCAGCAGAGTCAGCTGCCGCGCCGCGACGTCGGGCCGGGTGGGTTTGAGGATGCCGGACGTTACCAGCGTGCGTGCGATCTGGACCCGCGCCGGCCCGGTGTCATCCGGGTGCCTCACCGGCCGGTCGGGGACCCGGCCCAGGTACCGCGACACGCGGTCGAGGCCGTGTTGCGCCCAGGTGCGCAGCTCGGCCTTGCGCGGCGTGAACTCGGCGGGCAGCCCGATCGGCGTCGACATCACCAGCGCGACCTTGGTTCTGCCCGGCCGCGCGTCGCTGAGCGTCAGCGAGATCCACTTCCCGCTCTCCGGCACCGGCGCCAGCACGAACTTCTCCTGCTTACGACGGGTCACCGTGCGCAGTCGTAAGTCGGTCGCGCCGTGCCCTGGTCGCGTCACCCGGACGGTGTACTCGGTCGTCTTGTCCGGCTCGGCGGGCGGGATCTTGGTGCAGACGCTCAGGCCCCGGAAGAAGCGTGGGTACAGCTCAGGCCTGCTGAGCAGCTCCCACAACTCGCTTCTGGGGTGGTCGAGAACCGTCTCATACCTGACGTAGTCGGACGACGTGCCACGCTGTCGTGACTGCTTCACCCTTCACCCATCCCCGCTGTGACTTAGTGCGCCCCCTTGTCTAGCGAGAGGAACAACACACGGTCAAGTACTAGTGCGCTCGGGTTAGTAAATGGCGTCCGTGATGACCCGCCAGGACCGCTGAACGGCCGACCAAGTACGCCAATCGGCCGAAGCGGACGGTCGGATGGGGAAGGGTGAAGTGGGGTCAGTCGAGGTAGTCCCGGAGCACCTGCGAACGGGACGGATGGCGCAACTTGGACATCGTCTTGGACTCGATCTGCCGGATCCGCTCCCGCGTGACGCCGTAGACCTGACCGATCTCGTCCAGCGTGCGCGGCTGGCCGTCGGTGAGGCCGAACCGCAGCCGCACGACACCCGCCTCGCGCTCGGACAGCGTCTGCAGCACCGACTGCAGCTGGTCCTGCAGCAGCGTGAAGGAGACCGCGTCGACCGCGACGACGGCTTCTGAGTCCTCTATGAAGTCGCCGAGCTGCGAGTCGCCCTCGTCGCCGATGGTCTGGTCAAGCGAGATCGGCTCGCGGGCGTACTGCTGGATCTCAAGGACCTTCTCCGGGGAGATGTCCATCTCCTTCGCGAGCTCCTCCGGGGTGGGCTCGCGACCGAGGTCCTGCAGCAGCTCGCGCTGGATGCGGCCGAGCTTGTTGATGACCTCCACCATGTGCACCGGTATACGGATGGTGCGGGCCTGGTCGGCCATGGCGCGAGTTATCGCCTGCCGGATCCACCAGGTCGCGTAGGTGGAGAACTTGTAGCCCTTGGTGTAGTCGAACTTCTCCACCGCGCGGATCAGGCCGAGGTTGCCTTCCTGAATCAGGTCGAGGAAGGCCATGCCGCGGCCGGTGTAGCGCTTGGCGAGCGAGACGACGAGCCGGAGGTTCGCTTCAAGCAGGTGGTTCTTGGCGCGTTCGCCGTCGCGGACGATCCAGCGCAGATCCCGGCGCATCTGGGTGGCGAGCTTCTCGCCGTCCTCCTCAGCGGCGCGCAGCCGCTCCGAGGCGTACAGACCGGCCTCGATGCGCTTGGCGAGGTCGACCTCCTCGGCGGCGTTGAGCAGCGCGACCTTACCGATCTGCTTGAGGTACGCCCGGACGGAGTCCGCCGACGCGGTGAGCTCGGCGTCCTTGCGCGCCTGCCGCAGCGCCTCGGATTCCTCCTCGTCCCAGACGAAGTCGCCGTCGGCCTTGGTCTTGCCGCCTGGCTTCTGCTCAGCGACCTCCTCGAGCTCCTCCGTCACGGTCGCATCGACGACATCGACCTCGACCGCCTCGAGATCAGCGAGGTCGGGGGATTCCTTCTCCTCGGCGGCTGCCTCGATGGCCTCGGCGGCGTCGGCGACGGTGCCAGCCTTCTTGCTGGTCTTCTTCTTGCCTGCTGCTTTCGTGCCGCCCTTGCGACCCTTGGCCGTCTTCGGAGCTGACTCAGCGTCGGTGACACCCGACGCCGCGTCGGTCGTGTCGTCGGCGCGCTCTGTGTTGCCTGCCTTGGACCCGTGCCGGGTTGCAGTGTTTGCGGCTGCCACGTATGCCCTTTCGCAGCTCGTGAATCTGCTACGCCGAGGATCAACGACCTCAGCTGCTTCAGGTTTCGGGGTAAAGGCTCCTGCCTGCGGTTTCGTGTGCCGGAAGCGGGGGCCGTGTTCCATTGTAACGACGAACCAGGAATAGGCTCCGAAGCGATCATCGCGACCGCCAATCCTACCGCGTCTTCGTCACCCAAATGGACTGGAACACGCGGTCCATCGCCGGATGGGAACCTACTCTGTGTCAGTGTGCGAGGCCCTCGTTGGCCGCGACCGCGGCACCGACGATACCCGCATGGTTCTTGAGCGAGGCCACCGCGATGGGGGTGCGCACGGTCAGTAGTGGCACCCACATTTCGGATTTCTTGCTGACACCGCCGCCGACGACGATCAGATCTGGCCACAGCAAATTTTCGAACACGGTCAGATAACGGGAGACCCGCTCGGCCCACTCTGGGTAATCGAGATTCTCGGTGTCGCGCGCCGACGCGGCCGCGCGTGTCTCGCCGTCGACGCCGTCGACTTCGATGTGGCCGAACTCGGTGTTCGGCACGAGCGTGCCGTCGACGAACAGCGCGCTGCCGATCCCGGTGCCGAAGGTCAGAAACGCCACGACGCCCTTGCTGGCGCGCGTGTCGCCGAAATGCACCTCCGCGATGCCCGCGGCGTCGGCGTCGTTGAGCACCCCGATGTCGTCGACGTCGCGACCGAGCCGCTTGGCCAGCAGCTCATCAGCATCGGTGCCGATCCACGCCTTGTCGACGTTGGCGGCGGTCTGCGTGACGCCATGCTTGACGACGCTGGGCAGCGCGACCCCGACCGGGCCCGCCCAGTCGAAGGTCTCGACCAGCTCGGCCACCACATCGGCGACGGCGTCCGGTGTCGCTGGCTGGGGAGTGGGGATGCGCATCCGGTCGCCAGCGAGGGTGCCGGTGGCGAGGTCGACGAGCGCCCCTTTGACGCCGCTGCCGCCGATGTCGATACCGAAGCCGAGGGAGGTCATCTGGACGGTAGTCCCTTCCTGTCATGCATGGGTCGATGGTGTGACTCTAGAGGGTTCCCGTCCCGGGCATGGCGTTGTGTCTGTATCAATTCCGTAAGGTGGCCGCGAGTCCTCCGTTCTGACGCGGCGAGTCGCCCGTTCAGCGCGTCACCCGCGCGTGCCCCTGCGTCCGCGACACGCGGCTGACTGTGGTCGGATGACGTCGTGACAGACGAACGGAGCTTGACCGAGATCGCCGAGATCGCCGAGACCGTCGCGGCCGACGCGGCCGAGCTGGTGCGCCAGCGTCACGCCGAGATGCGCGACGGCGGCGCGATGAGCGTGGAGACCAAGTCCAGCGCGACCGACGTCGTGACCGCCGCCGACACGGAGTCCGAGCGGCTGATCCGGTCACGGCTCGCCGAGCTGCGACCCGGTGACGCTGTGCTCGGCGAGGAGGAAGGCAACGGCGCTACGGACAGCGCGACCGACACCGCGGCGGGCGGCGTGACCTGGGTGGTCGACCCGATCGATGGCACCGTGAACTTCCTCTACGGCTATCCGGCGTTCGCGGTCTCGGTTGCCGCGCAGATTGACGGCGTTTCCGTCGCGGGTGCGGTGGTGGAGCCGGTCAGCGGCAGGCGCTGGACGGCGGCCAGGGGAGTGGGCGCCTGGCTCGACGGCGTTCCGCTGCGCGGCAGCCCGGACAGTCTCGACCTCACCCTGCTCGCGACCGGGTTCGCCTACCGGTCGGACCGCAGGCAGCGCCAGGCGCGGCTGGTCGCGGCGATGCTGGGCAGGGTCCGCGACATCCGCCGGGGCGGGTCATCGGCGCTGGACCTGTGCGCGGTCGCGGCGGGTTGGGTCGACGCCTACTGCGAGCACGGCCTGTCCCGCTGGGATTGGGCTGCGGGCGCGCTCATCGCGGCGGAGGCAGGCGTGCGGGTGACGCTGCCCGGCGATGACCTCGAGCTGGGTGCCGACGCCATCCTGGCCGCGGCGCCGACGATCGCCGAGCCGCTGCGCACCGCGCTGATCGACTGCGGCGCCGCCGAGGTGTGAGCGTCAGCGGCGCCGGGCGGTGCCCGCAGCGGGCGTGACTCTGACGTTCTGGGCCGCGTCCGACACGTGCGGCGCGGGGGCCGTCAGCAGTTGGGCGGGCGAGCCGCCTCAAGCAGGTTTTCGTCGATGGCGGGCCCGTTCTTGCTTGCCAGCTCGCTGTTTCCCCTGCCGGAGTTGCGTTTCGCCCACGCGCTGAGCTGGTCGAGCACTTCGACGGCCTCGCTGCGCGGCATCACGTCGGTGAACTGGGTGCCGATCGCGAGATCCACGGTCGCGTCCTTGCGGCCGTCGTTGATCAGCTCGAGGCAAGTGTCGATCAGGCTCAGTGTGCGCGCGGCGGCCGCGCCGTTGTCACCGAACCGGATCTGGCCCCTGCAGTTGGCTGTCCGGTCCTTGTAGGCGGGATCGTTGGCCGGTTCCTCGAGCTGTGTGAAGCCGAGCTGGCGCAGCTCGGCGGTGGTGATGGCGGCCTCGCCGCGCATATCGCCGGCGTTGAGCACCTGAACGGGGACCGCGCCAGGCGGGATCGGGGCGACGTCGTCCAGCGCGTCGTGGCCGACCGAGGTGTACTGCGTACCTGGTGGCGCCGACGCCGGTGGATGGCAGCGGATGGCCTCGTCGACGTTGCCCGCATTCTCGAATACCGAGAACCAGATGTAGAGCGAGGCCGCTCCGAGCAGGGTGACCAGGAGCACGGCAGGTAGAGGACGGTGCTTCCGGTAGGGGCGTGATTTTCGCCCCGAGAACCCGATCCCCGCTGGCACTTGCCTGTCCCTTCCGCTCAGCCGACCGCTACGCGCCCCGTATATCGCTGTTAACAAGCGTAAGTCTTACGTCCCAGGGCCACCGGCTCAGACATCGGGGTTGCGATGAGCCGGGCTCAGCATAAGACCGCCAGCAGGGTGGCCTACCGGCGGCTATCCAGCCGAAATCGGATCACGAACGGGGCAACCCGGGCAAGCTGACACGGCGATGGTTCGGCTGGAATTTGTGTGACCGTTACCCGATTGGCTTAAACTCGGCGTGACTTGCGTATCAGTGCCGCGTGAGTAGTTGCATATTGGCACCTGCCATGGGCTACCCTCTGCGGGCTCCGGAGCGTGGAGGGATTCCACCAGGTAAGAGGCGTACATCGCCGCCAACCCACGATTTCCCTTGCGATTCGGGCACAAATCTGGGTGCTGGATCGTTGTCCAGCGAAAACGGTATACCCGGTCGAGGACTGGGTATCCAGGTAACCGATGAACGATGCTGAGCGCAGGGGTGAGGGACCATGGCGACTGACTATGACGCTCCGCGCCGCAGCGAAGCCGACGAGCTGGCCGAAGACTCGTTGGAGGAGCTGAAGGCGCGACGAAACGAGACGCAGTCCGGCGTCGTTGACGTCGACGAGGACGCGTCTGCCGAGAACTTCGAGCTGCCAGGTGCTGACCTGTCCGGCCTGTCCGGTGAGGACCTGACGGTCAAGGTCGTGCCGAAGCAGGCGGACGAGTTCACCTGCTCGGTGTGCTTCTTGGTGCATCACCGCAGCAGGCTCGCCGAGGAAGGCGGCGGCAAGATGATCTGCAGGGACTGCGCCTGAAGCGTGACGCGGCGCGTCCGGCGGGGTGACGGGATTAGTCCGGTCACCCCGCCGAACTGTTTCTACCGGTGTTCTACCGGTGCTAACGCTGGGTGCTCGAGCCGTCGCGGCCAGCCGCGGTGGTCAGGAGTGCGGCCACCCGCTCCGGCTTGCGAGTGCTGAACAGCCAGTACGGCGTCGGATCCCGCTCGTCGGCGACCTCGACGCGGAGCAGCGAGCCGATCCAGCCCCGGTGGACGACGAAGGCGACCGGGTCGAGGCCAGGACCGAGCGCGATGCGTTTGTCCGGCTGCGCGATCACCTCGACGTCGCCGATGTAGCGGACCGGCAGATGTGCGTTCCCCACGTGCAGCTCGGTCTCGCCGTCCTCGTCGTACGCTGTGGTGATGCGCACGGTCGTCTTGCCGAGCATGAGCAACACGGCCAGCGCGAGCGGCACCGTGACGACATACGGCAGCCAAGCCGGCACGGCGTCGTAGGCCATGCCCACTTCGAAGGCGATCAGCACGGCGGCGGCCAGCGGCAGCAGCCAGCCCCACCAGGCGACATACAGCCGCTCGGTATAGATCACGGCGGGGGCGGTTCGCGCTGCCGGACCGGACGGTTCACCAGACTCCGAGGAAGCTCCCACAAGGTGTCAGAGTAGTCTCGGCTGCCGTGCCAGACGTTCAGGTCCCCTTGTCGCGGCTCGACCCCGATGTGCCGCTGCCACGCTACGCGAAGCCAGGAGACGCCGGAGCCGATCTCGTCACCACGACCGACGCGGTGCTCGCGCCGGGGGAGCGGGTGATGGTCGGCACTGGGGTGGCGATCGCGCTGCCTGTCGGGTATGCCGCGTTCGTGCATCCGCGTTCCGGTCTCGCCGCCCGGTCGGGCTTGTCGATCGTCAACGCGCCGGGCACGATTGACGCGGGATATCGCGGCGAGATCAAGGTCTGCCTGATCAATCACGATCCGAGGGAGTCGATCAAGCTCCTGAGGGGCGACCGGATCGCGCAGCTGATCGTGCAGCGCGTGGCACAGGCCGAGTTCGTCGAGGTCGACGAGCTGCCGGACTCCGAGCGCGGCGCTGGTGGTTACGGGTCCACCGGCGGCCACGCCATCCTGTGATGGCCATGCTCGTGATACACCAGGTGACGAACCCGGACGACGCGCGCGACGAGAAGCGCGTGCGAATGATGGAGAAGTGGGCATAGTGGGAATCTTCGGTCGGAAGCGTCGCAGCGAGCCCGTCAAGCGGGGGCGCCACGCACTGCCGGAACCGGGCGATACCGACTACGTCGATGGCGAGCAGCCCGAGTACGATCACTACGGCTACGAGGGCCACGAGTACTACGAGGACGAGGCGTCGGCCCCGCGCGGCGCGACGCTCGCCGAGACCGATGGCCCCTACGACATCGCCGACGCGCCGGACGACAGCGTCGCGCGAATGGACCTCGGCTCGGTGCAGGTGCCGGTGCCGGAAGGCGCGCAGGTGCAGGTCGAGATGGACCAGGAGACGCAGAACGTGCGCGCCGTGCACGTCGTCACCGCGCACGGGCAGGTCACCATCAGCGCCTACGCCGCGCCGCGAAGCGGACGGCTGTGGCCCGACGTGAGCAACGAGCTGGCCGAGCAACTGCGCTCCGATGGCGCGACCGTGCGGCGGTTGCGCGGCGTCTGGGGCATGGAGCTGTCGGTGCGCATGGGCGACACGGCGTTGTTCTTCGTCGGCGTCGACGGGCCGAGGTGGATGCTGCGCGGTGTCATCGCGGGCTCGCACCAGGTCGCCGAGGGCGCGCCGGAGATGCTGCGCGCGCTGGTCAGGGGCACGGTCGTGAACCGGGGCGAGGGCCCGATGCCGGTGCGCAACCCGCTGCCGATCACGCTTCCGGCCGCGATCGCCGACCACATCGCAGCCCGCAGGGGCGAGTAGCCGCTACCCGGTGATGTCCAGGTAGGCGCGTACCGCCGCGTGGCCGAGACACGCTGGGTCCGCGCCGATCGCGGTCAGTGACGTCTCCCGCACTGCGGCCATCGGCAGCGCGTCCGCCCAGGCATAGGCGATGTCGGCGGGGTGGACGTCGTCATCGAAGCAGGCCGCGATCCCGGCGGGGACGTCGAGGGTGGCCAGCGCGGTCAGTTCCGGTGCGGGGTGTGATGCCGCCGCGTCGAGGCCGTCCGCGAGGCCGGGTCCTGTGCGCCGCCACGCCCGGCTGAGCTCGGCGGCTAGCCACGGCGCGACGTCCGCGGTGGCGATGTCGAGCGCCCGGTCCAGCCCGTTGGCCCGCACCAGGCTTGCCGATGAGCGTGCCGCGAGTGCGGCTGGTGCGGCGTCGGCCGCGCCGTTCCACGCTGGCAGTGCCGCGAGCAGACCAGCGCAGCGGCGTTGGTTGCGCAGCGCCCAGGATGCCGCGACGTGCGCGCCGAGCGAGATTCCGCCGACCAGCACCGGCGCGCCCGCCTCGTCCGCCGCCTCGTCCAGTGCGCGGGTGGCGGCGTGCGCCAGGTCCGCGCCCGGTTCCGGGGGCGGGGCGATCAGCCGGATCCCGTGCTCGGCCAGCGGCCGCGCGAACGCCGCCGCGACGAACACCTCGTCCGAACCGGTGCCGGGCAGCAGGATCGCGGTCCGCGCGTGCTGGCTGTCGGGGACGTCCATGCGCCTTATGATCGTTGACCACATCCGCGCCCACGCCGGTGGGCGCTACGCTGGCAGCAGCACCAGCACAGACAGCCGCACCGCGACAGAAACGTGAGACCCGCGTGGCCGACCGAGTAGAGCAGGCACAGGCCGAGGCCGAATCCGGCGATGCGCCCAGCGACACCGCTGCGGCGCCGATCGACAGCGGCGGCAACCCCAGTGGTGACGGCGCGAACCCTGACGGTGGTGGTGCGCACGCCGACGGTGCGGGCGCGCAGCCCGACGGCACTGGCGGTGCCGCTCCCGCCGACGCCGCTGCCGAGGTGCGGCGCAAGGTCGACGAGAAGTCGTTGCTGGAGCAGATGGGCGGCGTCACCGGAATGGTGTACTCAGCCATCCCGGTGATCGTGTTCGTGCTGGCGAACTCGATCGGGAACCTGACCATCGGTATCTGGAGCGCGCTCGTCAGCGCCGCGATCATCACGGTCGTGCGTGTCGTGCGCAAGGAGACCGTGCAGCCTGCGGTGTCCGGCTTCTTCGGCGTCGGGATCGCGGCGTTCATCGCCTACCGCACCGGCGAGGCGCGCGGGTTCTTCCTGTGGGGCATCTGGGTGAGCCTGGTCTACGGCGGAGTGTTCGTGACCTCGGTGCTGGTGCGCTGGCCGCTGGTCGGCGTCGCCTGGAACCTGCTCAACGGCTCAGGCATGGCGTGGCGCAAGGACAAGCCGTCGCTGCGGGCATACGACATCGCCACATTGGCGTGCGCGGTGGTGTTCTTCGCTCGCTACACCGTGCAGCAGTGGCTCTACGCCGAGAACCTGACCGGCTGGCTGGCGTTCACCAAGATCGCCATGGGCCTGCCGCTGTTCGGGCTCGCGCTGATCGTGGTGATCTGGGCGATCCGCCGTTCGGAGCGGCGTCTCAAAGCGCTCGCCGCCGAGCGCATCGAGACCGAGGCCGAGATCGAACAACGCCTGCGCGAGAAGTACTCCTAACCAACATCGTGTCCTGCACTCAGGACGCCGTGTCCGGCACTCAGGACGCCGTGTCCTGCATTCAGAACGTCGTGTCCGGCACTCAGGACGCCATGTCTGGCGCTCGTGACGTCGTAGTGAGCGCCCGGGAGGGCGTGGTGCGCACCCAGGACATCGCGGGCTCGCCGACGGTGACGGTCAGTGCCACACAGCGTCCGGAGTGCACGACACGGCGTCGGGAACGTCGGACACGGCGCCGGGAGTGCAGGACACGGCGTCGGGAACGTCGGACACAACGTGCCGAGTGGGGGACACGGCGCGACCCCGCGATGCGGGGGTGCGCTAGCTGAGGGCTTCCCTGAGTTGGGGCTCGGTCTCGGCGCGGGCGACGAACAGCAGCTCGTCGCCGGGCGCGAGCCGGTCGTCCAGCTGTGGCGCGATCGCGGTGGGCCCGCGCAGGATCGCCACCAGCGTCGCGCCCGTTGGCAGAGCCAGGTCGCGCACCGACTTGCCCACTACGCGAGCGTGTTCCGGCAGCGTCATCTCCACCAGCGCGGCCTGGCCCTGCCGGAACGTCATCAGCCGCACCAGCTCGCCGAGTCCGGTGGCTTCCTCGACCATCGCCGCGAGCATCCGAGGTGTCGACACCGCGGCGTCCACGCCCCATTCCTCGGTGAACAGCCACTCGTTGGCCGGCGCGTTGACCCGCGCCACTACGCGCGGCACCTCGAATTCCTCCTTGGCCAGCAGCGACACCACGAGATTGACCTTGTCGTCCCCGGTCGCGGCGATGACGACGTCGCAGTCGCCCAGCCCGGATTCCTCCAGCGTGGACACCTCGCAGGCGTCGCCGAGGATCCAGTCCGCCCGCTCGACGCTCTCCGGCTCGAACGAGCCCGAGTAGCGCTCGATCAGGATCACGACGTGGTCAGCGTCGGTCAGCTCGGAGGCGATGGAGCGCCCGACGGCGCCCGCGCCCGCGATGGCGACACGCATCATGTCCTCCGTGGGGTGCTCGCGGCCAGCGTGGTGATGTCGCGGGTCGTCGAGGCGGGGGCCGCGACGTAGACCTCGTCGACCGCGTGCAGCGTGTCCGTCTCGGCGGGGATGCGGGCGACGCCGGAGCGGCTCACGAACGCGATCCGCGCCCCGGTCGCCGCCTGCAGATCGGCCACGCTGTGCCCGGCCCAGTCCTGGTGCAGCTGCAGCCGCAGCAGCGCGACCGTGCCGGTTGGGTCGCGCCAGGCCTCGGCGTCGCCGTCCGGCACCAGCGTGCGCAGGAACCGGTCGGTCGTCCACGGCACCGTCGCGACGGTGGGGATGCCGAGCCGTTCGTACACGGCGGCGCGCTTCGGGTCGTAGATGCGCGCGATGACGCGCGGCACGCCGAACGTCTCCCGCGCCACCCGTGCCGAGATGATGTTCGAGTTGTCGCCGCTGGACACCGCCGCGAACGCGCTCGCCCGCTCGATGCCTGCCTCGACCAGCACATCCCGGTCGAATCCTGTCCCGATCACTTGGTCGCCGTGGAACTCGCTGCCGAGCCTGCGAAACGACTCCAGGTTCTTGTCGATGACGGCCACCTCGTGCCCAAGGCGTTCCAGCGCGCCCGCGAGCGAGGCGCCGACCCTGCCGCACCCCATGATGATCACGCGCACGCCGCTACCTCCCAACACCGTCTGGTCTGCCGACCAGGCTACTGTTGATGTCTCATGGCTACCGACCGACAGTCCGCACCGGATCGCGATGTGGCGACGAACCAACAGACGAGCTGGCACGGCCAGCACATCGATCTGACCATCGACGCCGTCGCGCACGGCGGCCACTGCGTCGCCCGTCACGACGGCAGGGTGGTGTTCGTCCGGCACTGCCTGCCGGGCGAGCGGGTGCGGGCCCTGGTCACCGAGGACAATGGCGGGTCGTTCTGTCGCGCCGATGCCGTCGAGGTCTACGACGCCGCACCGGGCAGGGTGACGCCGCCATGCCCGGTGTCCGGGCCGGGCGGGTGCGGCGGCTGCGACTGGCAGCACGCTTCGCCCGCTACCCAGCGCGAGTTGAAGGCCGCCGTGGTCGCGGAACAGCTCAGCCGGCTGGCTGGGATCGAGCGGGACGTCGAGGTCGAGGAACTGCCCGGCGGGTCGCTTGGCTGGCGCACCCGCACCCGGCTGGTGGCGGGCAAGGACGGCCGCGCTGGCCTGCGCGCGCACCGTAGCCACCAGGTGATCCCGCTGGAAGGACACGGTTGCGCCATCACGGTGCCTGGCGCGCTGGACGACGTCCTGGCGCGGCGCTGGCGACCGGGCGCGGACATCGAGGTCACTCGGGACGGCAGCGGCCGGGTACACGTGCGGTCGAGCGAGACCGTGCGGGGCAGAACGAAGACGAGGCAGTACGCGGGCGGGCAGGCGCGCGAGCATGCGGCGGGACGGGACTGGCGGTTCGACGCGCACGGCTTCTGGCAGGTGCATCCGGCCGCCGCGGACGCCTTCGCCGACGTGGTCGCCGAGTGGGCACGGGCGGACGAGGGCGCGCTGGCCTGGGACCTCTACGCCGGAGTCGGGCTGTTCGCCGCCGTGCTGGCCGAGCAGGTCGGTGCTGATGGCCACGTCGTCGCGGTGGAGTCATCCCGGCAGGCCGTGGCCGACGGCGAACGCGCGCTGGTGGACGTCGGCCAGGTGGAATGGCGGCGGGGGAGTGTCGCGCGGCAGCTCGAACGCCTCGCCGGACTGCCACAGGTGGTCGTGCTCGACCCGCCTCGCAAGGGCGCGGGCAAGGCCGTCGTGGACGCCATCGCGGCCCGCGAACCCGAGCGGATCGTCTACGTCGCATGCGATCCGGCGGCACTCGCCCGAGATGTGGCGATACTCGCCAAGCACGGATATAGCCTGTCTGAATTGCGAGCTTTCGACGCATTTCCGCTGACGCATCACGTCGAATGCGTCGCCCTGCTGCGGCCTGATAGCACCGCGTCGCGGGCGTCACAATAGCCGGGTGCCACGTTCGGATGGGTCCGCGCTCCTAGACTGGTACAACGGTTCCCAGAACGTGGGCTGGAGACGAGGTGGAGCGTGACGTTGCTCGAAACCGTGCAGGAACCCCGGGATCTCACCCGGCTCAGCGAGGACGAACTGGTTCAGCTCGCGGCTGAGATCAGGGAGTTCCTCGTCGACAAAGTCAGCGCCGCTGGTGGGCACCTCGGCCCGAACCTCGGCGTCGTCGAGCTGACGCTGGCGTTGCACCGGGTGTTCGAGTCGCCCAAGGACGCACTGCTCTGGGATGTCGGCCACCAGAGCTACGTGCACAAGATGCTCACCGGCAGACAGGACGGCTTCGACCTGCTGCGCCAACGCGGCGGCGTCTCCGGCTACCCGGCGCGCGACGAGAGCGAGCACGACCACGTCGAGAACAGCCACGCCTCCACCGCACTGTCCTATGCCGACGGTATGGCGAAGGCGTTCGAGCTCTCCGGCGGTGAGGGCCGCACCGTGGTCGCCGTCGTGGGCGACGGCGCGCTCACCGGCGGCATGTGCTGGGAGGCGCTGAACAACATCGCGGCCTCGGAACGTCCCGTCGTGATCGTCGTCAACGACAACGGTCGCTCCTACCTGCCCACCATCGGCGGCATCGCCGAGCACCTCGCGTCACTGCGGCTGCAGCCCGGCTATGAGCGCTTCCTGCAGCGCGGCAAAGAGCTGCTGCAGCACACCCCGGTCGTTGGCAAGCCGATGTACGCGGCGGCGCATGCCGCCAAGGCGGGCCTGAAGGACGCGCTGAGCCCGCAGGCGCTGTTCTCCGACCTGGGGCTGAAGTACCTCGGCCCGGTCGACGGACACGACCTGCACGCGCTGGAGTCCGCGCTGACGCGCGCGAAGGCGTTCCGGCACCCGGTGATCGTGCACGCGGTCACCGAGAAGGGCCACGGCTACGAGCCCGCCGTCAACGACGAGGTCGACCAGATGCACCAGACGGCCGCCGTGGACCCGGCGACCGGCAAGCCGCCCGCGAGCACGGGCACCGCCTGGACGTCGGTCTTCGGCGACGAGCTGGCGCGCGTCGCGGAGAACCGCTCCGACATCGTGGGCATCACGGCGGCGATGCTGCACTCCACCGGGCTGCACAAGCTCGCGGAGGCGCACCCGGAGCGGGTGTTCGACGTCGGTATCGCCGAACAGCACGCGGTGACCTCGGCGGCGGGACTCGCCATGGGCGGCATGCACCCCGTCGTCGCGATCTACTCGACGTTCCTGAACCGCGCGTTCGACCAGATGTTGATGGACGTCGCGATGCACCGGCAGGCGGTGACGTTCGTGCTGGACCGCGCGGGCATCACCGGCCCGGACGGCGCGAGCCACCACGGCATGTGGGACCTGTCGCTGCTGGGCATGGTGCCGGGCATGCGGGTGGCCGCGCCGCGCGACGAGCCGACGCTGCGCGAGGAGCTGCGCGAGGCGGTCGCGGTCTCCGACAGCCCGACGGCCCTGCGGTTCTCGCGGGGCAAGGTCGGCGCGCCGATCGAGGCGGTGCGCCGCGAGGGCGTCGTCGACGTGCTCCGCGAGCCCGCCAGCGCGGCTGATTCCGAGGACGTGCTGCTTGTCGCGGTCGGCGCGTTCGGCCAGCTCGGCCTCGACGCCGCTGACAAGCTCGCCGACCAGGGCATCGGTGTCACCGTGGTGGACCCGCGCTGGGTGCTGCCGGTGCCCGAGGAGCTGATCGCGCTCGCGCGGCGGCACCGGCTGGTGGTCTCAGTGGAAGACAGCGGACGGCACGGTGGCTTCGGGGCGGCGTTCGCGCAGGCGCTCCGGGACGCCGACGTCGACGTCCCGTTGCGTGATCTCGGCGTGCCGCAGCGGTTCCACTCGCACGCCTCGCGAGGCGAGCTGCTCGCCTCGCTCGGCCTGACCGCGCAAGACGTGGCGCGCCGGGTCACCGAATGGGTGGCCGACCGGTTGGACGGCGTCGTCGCGGAGGCTGAACTGGACAATCGCGCTGCCATAGACCAAACCGCTCCGGAGAGCCCGAACTGAAGCCAGTTCGTGAGCTGTGGCACGGTAACGACGTGCGAGTACTGGTAGTTGAGGACGAGGAAGCGCTGGCCGAAGCGGTCGCGCGAGGCCTGCGACGCGAGGGCATGGCTGTCGACGTCGCGCTCAACGGTGACGATGGGCACGAGAAGGCGATGATCACCCGCTACGACGTGATCGTGCTCGACCGGGACCTGCCTGGCATGCCGGGTGACGAGCTGTGCCGGGAGATCGTGGCCGCTGGCCAGCTCTCGCGCGTGCTGATGCTGACCGCGAGCGGCACGGTGGAAGACCGGGTCACCGGCCTGTCCCTCGGTGCGGACGACTACCTCGCCAAGCCGTTCGCCTTCCCGGAGCTGGTCGCGCGGGTGCGCGCGCTCGGCAGGCGCTCCACCCCGGCGAAACCGCCGCTGCTGACGGCTGGCGACGTGCGGCTCGACCCCGCCAAGCGCACCGTGCATCGCGACAGCGGCCCCATCGAGCTGACCCGCAAGGAGTTCGGCGTGCTCGAGGTGCTGCTCGGCGCCAGTGGCGCCGTGGTCAGCAGTGAGGAGCTGCTGGAGCGGGTGTGGGACGAGAACGCCGACCCGTTCACCACGACCGTGCGGGTCACCGTGATGACGTTGCGCAAGAAGCTCGGCGAGCCGGGGATCATCGAGACCGTCGTCGGCTCCGGCTACCGGGTGCCCGGTGCCGGGACAGCCTCACACGAGTGATCGGCAGGCAGGCATCATTGCCCATCCGCGGTCTCCGCGGGCGCATCACCCTGCTCGCGGTGTGCCTGACGGCGGGCGTCAGCGCCGCGCTGCTGGTGCTGGCCTGGCTGCTGGTGCGCGACTCCGTCGCCGCCGTGCCGCAGATGCCGCCCGGCACCATGGTCGAGGTCGACGGTGTTCAGGTGGAGGCGTCCGCGCTGGCCGATCACCTGCGCGCGCAGGCCCGTGAGCAGGTGCTGCTCGCTGGTGGGCTGTCATTCGGGTTCGTGGTGCTCGCCGCAGGGATCCTGGCGTGGACGCTCACCTCGCGGGTGCTGCGCCCGCTCGCCGAGATCGCAGGGACCGCGCGCCGTCTCTCCGCAGAGTCGCTGGAGGAGCGGATCGGCGAACTGCGGCCGCGCGACGAACTGGCCGCGCTCGCCGAGACCATCGACGACATGCTGGACCGGCTGGCGGGCGCGTTCGACGCTCAACGCCGGTTCGTCGCCAACGCCAGTCACGAGCTGCGGACGCCGCTGACGGTGATCCGTACCGAGTTGGACGTGACCCTCGCCGACGACACCGCCGACGAGGCTGAGCTGCGGCGGATGGCCGAGGTGGTCCGCACCGCCACCCGCCGCGCTGAGCAGCTGGTCGGCGCGCTGCTGCTGCTCGCGCGCACCGACGCCACCGGGCTCGCCGTGCGCGAGCCCGTGGATCTCGGCACCGTGGTCAGCACCGCGTGGCAGGCGGTGGCCGACGAAGCTGAGCAGCGCGGTCTGCGGGTAGAGCTGAGCGTGGCGCCCGCGCCCGCGGTGGGTGATGCCGCGCTGTTGGAACGGGTGGCAGGCAACCTGTTGGAGAACGCGGTACGCCACAACGTCGACGGCGGCTGGATCACCGTGCGCACCGAGGCGTTCGCGACACACTCGACGTTGACGGTGCGCTCCGCCGGGCCGCTGATCGACCCGGCGACGGTGGCGGAGCTGTTCGAGCCGTTTCACCGGGGCGGGGCGGGCCGCACCGGGCGCGCGGGGGCCGGGCTGGGGTTGTCCATCGTGCGGGCCGCCGTGGACGCCCACGACGGCACCGTCTCCGCCGAGCCGGTCGTTGGCGGCGGGCTGGGCGTGACGGTGACGCTACCCAGCACGTGAGCGCAACGCCTCGCTCAGCAACCCCGCCGTCTGTTCCACCTGCCACGGGCGGGCGCCACGAACGGCCAGCTCCGCCGCGATGGCGTCGGGGGAGACGTCGTCGGGCGGCTCCCAGCACAGCCTGCGGACGAGGTCCGGCAGCAACAGGTTCTCCACCGGCAGCTGTAGCCGCTCGGCCAGCTCGGTCAACGCCGTGCGGGCGGCGGCCAGCCGCGCCGCGGCGTCCGGGTCGCGGTCGGCCCAGCGGTTCGTGGGCGGCGGGCCGCCGTTGTTCTGCGCCGCGCTGGGCAGCTCCTCCTTGGGCAGGCTCCGCGCGGCCTGGATGTGGCGCAGCCACATCGACGAGAGCCGTCGCTGCATCTTGCCGCCGAACACCGGCAGCGCGCGCAGTTGCTCGACGGTGCGGGGATCGGCGCTGGCGGCGGCGATGATCGCGCTGTCAGGCAGCACCCTGCCCGGCGCGCGGTCCCGCTTGCGGGCGAGCTGGTCACGCGCCTGCCACAGCGCGCGCACCGTGGCCAGCGCCCGTGGCGTGCGGATCTTGTGGATGCCTGAGGTGCGCCGCCATGGTTCCGCCTTCGGTTCGGGTGCCGGTGCGGTGCGCACGGCCTCGAACTCCTGCTCGGCCCAGCCGAGCTTGCCCTGCTGTTCCAGGTCGTCATGGAGCCGGTCGCGCAGCGGCAGCAGCAATTCGACGTCGAGTGCGGCGTAGTTCAGCCAGGCGGCTGGCAGCGGCCGGGTGGACCAGTCGGCCGCGCTGTGGCCCTTCTCCAGCTGGTAGCCGAGCAGTTGCTCAACCATGGTGCCCAGCGCGACCCGGTGGTATCCGGCGAGCCGCGCGGCGAGTTCGGTGTCGAACAGCGCGGCGGGATACAGATCGAGTTCAGCGAGACAGGGCAGATCCTGCGATGCGGCGTGCAGCACCCACGGGGCGTCGTTGAGGATCTCGGCGAGCGGGGCGAGGCCACCGTCGTCGAGCGCCGTGGGGTCGATGAGGTGCGTGCCCGCGCCGTCGCGGCGGATCTGGATCAGGTAGGCCTTGGGCCAGTAGCGGTAGCCGGACGCCCGCTCGGTGTCGACGGCGATCGCGCCGGTGCCCTCGGCGATCCGCTCGCAGGCGCGCGCCAGCGCCGCATCGTCGGCGACGACGTCGGGGACGCCGTCCCTGGGCTCATGCAACGGGATCACCGTCACCTGGCCCGTGAGACCGTCACCACCCATGCCGTCAGTGCCCTCGCCGGAGTTGTCCGAGAAGTCCGTCACGGACGGAAACCCTACGGGACGGACGGCGGTGCCGTCCGTCCCGTAGGGATCTGTGATCAGCGAATGACACCCGCGCGCATGGCGAGGGCGACCATCTGCGCCCGGTCACCGGTGCCGAGCTTGCGGCCAATCCGCGACAGGTGAGACTTCACCGTGAGCGCGGAGAGGTTGAGCTCCTCACCGATTTCCTTGTTGGACTGACCGTCCGCGACGAGCTGCAGCACCTGCACCTCACGCGAGGACAACTCGCGCGGGGTGTTGTCGGTGCCAGGCACCCTGGTTCCGGTCGCCAGTATCGGAGCGACGCCGGGATCGGCGTACACCCCACCCTCGAGCACCCTACGGACGCCGTCGGTCACCGCGACTGGTGATGCCGATTTCAGCAGGTACGCCTGGGCACCTGCCTGAAACGCAGCCCGTACCGCGTACGGGTCATCTGATGATGCGAGCACCACAACCCGAGGCCACCCGTGGCTACGGAGTTCCGTAACCAGCTCGATGCCGCTGCCATCAGGCAACCCGAGGTCGAGGATCGCGAGATCGCACGGCCCAGTGGCCGACGCCCGTAACCTCGCCTCGGCCACCGTGGCGGCCTCGTGAACAGTACCCGCACCCATTTGTGCGAGTCGTGCGGAAATCGCCTCTCTCAGTAACGGGTGGTCATCGACCACGAGCACCGAGAACAGCTCTTCCCGCGGATGCGGAACCATGCTTGCCGGCAGGCGTGGATCGAACGGCCTGAGTAAAGCCGACGGTAGCCACGTCACTACCTCCCTGGAGTCGGTCGTGCCCCCCGACCGGCACAGGCACCTTCGGCCATGTAGCCGCGCCAGCTATGGACCGAAAGTGGTGTCGTGGAGAGCACTCTAGCCGCCCGAGAGGGTCAGTGGGGGGATCGATTGGGTAAGTATTTGAACGAATTCCTCACCGTATGCCATCGATGTCCCACAAATGGGGTATTAACTCCCGAACCTGTAACACACACCGCGCAGCGGGCGATGTAACAAGGTTAACCGTTCTGACCTGGGCCTGCGAGTGCATGTGCATACCGCTCGCGCAGGCGGGGGCACGCCTGCGCGAGCGGGCCTGGACGGGGCACCGTGGCCACCCATCTGGGTGTACGCGCGGACGGTAGGGAGGAACCGATCTTCACGCGAAACCACGAGTCCAGGTTGCTATTAGGGGGACGCGCGGATGCCACCCCGCGTTGCGTCGGATGCGAGCGCGATCCGCCCACGTTCGGGTGAATATCACTCACCGGGGCGTGCGCCGGGGTTCGGCTGGGTCGTTCAGGAGCCGCTGCGTTGCTCGAACAAGGTAACCCCAACCGGTGGCAGGCCCACCACACTGGCCATGAGCTGACAGAACGCATCGCCGTGAGGTTTGAGGTCGCTCGACAGGGGCGTCCAGGACGCGCGCAGTTCGAGGTCCTCGGTCTGCGACGGTCCCGCGATGTCACCGAAGCGCGCCGACGACGTCTCAGTCACGGTGCCGCCGAGCGCGGTGTAGCTGGCCTCGGTCGATTCCAGTGCCTCGGTGAGCCAGGACCAGCCTACCGACGGCAGGAACGGGTCGGAAGCCAGCTCCGCGTCGAGCTCCGCCGTGACGTAGGCGACGAGCCGGAGGACCCCGTGCCACGCGTCCTGGCCGTCCGGGTCGTGCAGCAGCACGAGTCTGCCCGAGGCGAGCACCTCGGCCGGGCCGGTGACCTCGCAGCTCAGCGCGTAGGACCAGGGTGCGAGCCGCTGCGGCGGCCGGACCGGCTCCAGTTCGATCTCCGGCCTGGGTTCCACCGACCGCAGTGCCGCCACTGCTGCCTGAAACTCGGAAGGCGCTTGGGTCATCGCAGACACGACGCTGACTGTAGGACGGAACCACCCTGGGTGGGCCGTAGCCACGCCGAGGACGGGGCAAGCGGGCAGGCTCGGCGTGCCTGGCCTGCGAGACCGTGACGCGAATCGCAGGACTGCGGAAGAAACGGGGAATCGCCGTGTGGGATCATAAGCCGTGATGCCCTCACTGACTGAACCAGCCCTTGCAGGCGCTCGGCGCGTTCTCGCTGAGTCGCCGTTCCTCGCCGCCGCTCGCGGAGAACGCCCGCGCCACATCCCGGTCTGGTTCATGCGCCAGGCCGGGCGCTCGCTGCCAGAATACCGCGAGCTGCGCAAAGACACCCCCATGCTGGACGCGTGCTTCGAGCCGGAACTGCTCGCCGAGATCACCATGCAGCCGGTGCGCAGGCACGGCGTCGATGCCGCGATCCTGTTCAGCGACATCGTGGTGCCGCTCAAGGCGGCCGGCGTGGAGATCGACATCGTCGCGGGCACCGGGCCGGTGGTCGCCTCGCCGATCCGTTCCGCCGCCGACGTCCGTGCGCTGCCGCCGCTGCACGCCGACCAGGTCGACGCGGTCGCGGCCGGGGTGACACTGCTGGTGTCGCAGCTGGGACAGACGCCGTTGATCGGCTTCGCCGGGGCACCGTTCACGCTGGCCTCCTACCTCGTCGAGGGCGGGCCGAGCAAGCACCACGAGCGCACCAAGGCGCTGATGCACTCCGAGCCCGCGCTGTGGCACGAGCTGATGGACCGGCTCTCCGACGTCGCGCTGACGTTCCTGCGCGCGCAGCTCGCCGCCGGCGTCGACGCGGTGCAGCTGTTCGACTCCTGGGCAGGCGCGCTGTCCGAGCGGGACTACCGCGAGTACGTCATGCCGCACTCGGCGAAGGTGTTCGAGGGCATCGCCGACGCCAGAGTGCCGCGCATCCACTTCGGGGTCGGGACGTCCGAGCTGCTGCCATCGATGCGCGAGGCGGGCGCCGACGTCGTCGGGGTGGACTGGCGGGTGCCGCTGGACGTCGCGGTGAGCAGGCTCGCCGCCGCGTGCCCCGCTGGCAAGTACCGGCCGATCGTGCAGGGCAACCTCGACCCCGCGGTGCTGCTGGCGTCGTGGGACGGCGTCGAGCGCGAGGTGCGCCGGATCATCGCCGAGGGCCGCTCCGCTGCTGGGCACGTGTTCAACCTGGGCCACGGCGTGCTGCCGGAGACCGATCCCGACGTGCTGACCCGCATCGTGGAGCTGGTGCACAGTGAGTCGGTGCGCTGAACGACGCTTTCCCCGCATCGGACGCGGTGACAGCGTTCGCCAGCGCGGACGCGGCGGGAGCCGGGCATGAAGGTGGCCGTCGTCGGGGCCGGGATCTCCGGACTCACCGCCGCCTACCGGTTGCGGCAGGCGTTGGGGGACGACGCCGAACTCACCGTCTTCGACGCCGCTGACCGGCCCGGTGGCAAGCTGCGCACAGAGACGCTGGCTGGCACCGACGGCGCCGCCGTCGACGTGGGCGCCGAAGCCTTCCTGGTCCGCAGGCCGGAAGCCGTCGCGCTGGCCGAGGAGCTGGGCCTCGGTGACCGGGTGGTGCATCCGACGTCGATGCGGCCCCGTGTCCGCGCGGGCGGGCGCACCGCCCCGCTGCCGACCGGCACGCTGATGGGCATTCCCGCCTCGGCCGCGCAGGTCGCCGGGGTGCTGTCCGAGGACGGCGTGGCGGCGGTGGCCGCCGAGCCCACCCTGCCGCCGCCGACGCTGCCGGGCCACGACGTCTCGCTGGGCGCGCTGCTGCGGGAGCGGTTCGGCAACGAACTGGTCGACCGGCTGGTGGACCCGCTACTGGCGGGTGTCTACGGCGGGGGAGCGGACTCGCTCGGCCTCCGCGCGGTGCTGCCCGCGCTGGCGGAGCGGATCGACGCGGGCACGGCCTCGCTCACCGAGGCCGTCGCCGGGCTGCTGCCACCCGCGAGCGACTCGCCAGTGTTCGGCACCCTGCCCGGCGGGCTGGGTGTCCTCGTCGACGCGCTCGTCGACGCCGCCCGCGCCGATGTCGTCACCGGCGCCATGGTGCGGGAGTTGCATCGCACCGAGACGGGCTGGCGCCTGTCCGTCACCACCGACGCCGGTACCCGGAGCGAGGACTGCGACGCCGTGCTGCTCGCCGTCCCCGCGCCCGCCGCCCGCAAGCTGCTCGCCAGCGCGGGCGACGAGAACGCCGCCACCGACCTCGCCGACGTCGAACTCGCCTCGATGGCCGTCGTCGCGCTGGCGCTGCCGTCCGGCACCGCGCTGCCCGAGGCGAGCGGCATCCTCATCGGAGCCGGAGAGACGTGGGACGACGGCACGCCGTTCACCGCCAAGGCGTTCACACTCTCCTCGCGGAAATGGGCGCACCTGGACAGCGACCATGGCGGCCCGGTGCTGCTGCGTGGCTCTGTCGGCCGCTTCGGCGACCCCGACGCACTGCGCCCCACCGACGACGAGCTGATCCGCAGGGTCCGCGCGGACCTCGCGGAGCTGACCGGCATCACTACGGAGCCCGTCGCCGCGACCGTGCGCCGCTGGGGCGGTGGGCTGCCGCAGTACGGCGTCGGCCACCCCGAGCGCGTCGCCCGCATCGAGCGGCACGTCGCCGCGCTGGGCCGGATCGCGCTCGCCGGGGCCACCTGGCACGGCGTCGGCATCCCTGCCTGCGTGGCCACCGCGAGTGCCGCGGCCCACGAGCTCGCCGACCAACTGCTGCCCGCGTCCGCACTGGTGGGAGACTAGAACCATGGCCGAATCGAATCCCAATGCCGCCCGCATCCGCGAGCTCAACGAGACCATCCGCTACACCATGTGGTCGGTGTTCCGGGTGCGACCGGGCACGCTGGCCGACGACAGGGGACCGGCCGCCGCCGAGACCCAGCAGTACCTCGACGCGCTCGACGGCAAAGGCGTCACGGTGCGCGGTGTGTACGACGTCGCGGGCCTGCGCGCCGACGCGGACTACATGATCTGGTGGCACGCCGAGGAAATCGAGCAGCTGCAGGACGCCTACACCGGCTTCCGCCGCACCCCGCTCGGCCGCGCGTCCGAGCCGGTGTGGAGCCAGGCCGCGCTGCACCGGCCCGCCGAGTTCAACAAGAGCCACATCCCCGCGTTCCTCGCCGACGAGGAGCCCCGCAAGTACGTCTGCGTGTATCCGTTCGTGCGCTCCTACGAGTGGTACCTGCTGCCCGACGAGGAGCGCCGCGCGATGCTCGCCCAGCACGGCATGCAGGCCCGCGACTACCCGGACGTGCGCGCCAACACGGTGGCGTCGTTCGCACTGGGCGACTATGAGTGGATGCTGGCGTTCGAGGCCGACGAGCTGTACCGCATCGTCGACCTGATGCGCGCGCTGCGGGCGAGCGACGCGCGCAGGCACGTGCGCGAGGAGGTGCCGTTCTACACCGGCACCCGGGTCGCCGCCGCCGACCTCGTCACCGGCCTGCCGTAAGTGCGTCGCGCGCTCGCCACCGTTTCGCGGGCACTCGACGTTGACCCGCCGCACGTCGCCGTTACCGGTCCGGAGGACGCCCTGCCCGGCCCGTTCCGGGTAACCGACGCCGCCACCGCGACCGTGGCAGCCGCGACGTCGGCAGCGGCGGAATTGCTCAGGGCACGTGGCATCGACCCCGGCCCGATCAGCGTGGACACCCGCCACGCGGCGACGGCGTTTCGCAGCGAGCAGCACGTCGCCGTCGACGGCAGGCAGGACTGGGAGCTGTGGGCGCCGCTGTCCGGGCTCTACCGGGCGGCGGACGGCTGGGTCCGGCTGCACGGCAACTATCCCCACCACGCCAGCGCCGCCTGCCGCGCGCTCGGCGTGACGGAGGACCGCTCGGCCGTCGAGGCCGAGGTGGCGCGCTGGGCGGCGTGGGACGTGCAGGAGGCCGTCATCGCCGAGGGCGGCGCTGCGGCCGCCGTGCGGACCGCCGAGCAGTGGGCGACGCATCCGCAGGGCCATGCGGTCCGGGACGCGCCCCTGATCGGCATCGACCGGCTCGGCGACGCGCCCGCCGCGCCGCTACCGCCGGGGGATCGGCCGCTGGCCGGGGTCAGGGTGGTGGAGCTGACGCACGTGATCGCGGGACCGGTCGCGGGCAGGGTGCTCGCGGCACACGGCGCGGACGTACTGCACATCGGGGCGGCGCATCTGCCGGACCTGCCGCCGGTTGTCGCCGATACCGGGTTCGGCAAACGCTCCGCTCATCTCGACCTGCGCGCGGAGCAGGACCGCGACCGGCTGCGGGGGTTGATCAGCCAGGCGGACGTCGTGCTGCACTCCTACCGGCCGGGTGCGCTGGACGCGAAGGGATTCGACGCGGCAACGCTCGCGGCACTGCGGCCTGGCATCGTGAGCGTGGCCTTGTCCGCGTACGGCTGGCGCGGCCCGTGGGCGACCCGTCGCGGCTTCGACAGCCTGGTGCAGTGCGCCACCGGCATCGCTGCCGAGTGCGGCACCGTGACGCGCCCAGCTGCGCTGCCCGCACAGGCGCTGGACCACGCGACCGGCTGGCTCGCGGCGGCTGCCGCGATGACGCTGCTACACAGGCGGACACGCGAAGGCGGTTCGTGGCGGGCGAGGCTGGCGCTCGCGCACACGGCGGCCTGGCTGGACTCGCTCGGCCGCACCGCGGGCGCCGACGTCGCGCCACATGATGACCTGCTCACCGAGACGCCGTCCGCGATCGGCACGGTCACGCACGTGCGGATGCCGGGCACGGTGCCCGCCGCGCCGCCACGCTGGACGCACGGCCCGCACGCGGCGGGGGCCGATCCCGCCGCCTGGTGGTAGCGGGACCGGCCCAGCGCGGTCAGTCGTCGGCGGGGCGCAGCGTCAGCGCGACGGAGTTGATGCAGTACCGCTGGTCGGTGGGCGTGTCGTAACCCTCGCCCTCGAACACGTGCCCCAGGTGGCCGTGGCAGGTCGCGCACAGCACCTCGATGCGCGGACGGCCAGGCAGGCTGCGGTCCTCCCGGGTGATCACCGCGTCGGAGTCGGCGGGGTCGTAGAACGACGGCCAGCCGCAGTGGCTCTCGAACTTGGTGTCGCTGGTGAACAGCTCGGTACCGCAGCCTCGGCAGGAGTAGACCCCGACCGTGGTGGTGTCGGTGTACTTGCCGGTGAACGGGCGTTCCGTACCCGCTTGGCGGAGCACGCTGTACTCGTCTGGCGAGAGTTCTTCCCGCCATTCTTCGTCGGATTTGACGACTTTGGGGGTAGCGCCGACAACTGGTTCCATGTCAGCCACGGTACCGGGCAGGATCAGCCCGCGAGCCAGGTCAGGGCCAAGCGCAAGGTCTCCCACGCGCCGAGGAGCACGCCGAGAAGGATCAGCGTGACGACCAGCCAGGCGAAATGCCTGCGCACGCCGTCCATGCGGTTCGTCGACTCCGCGAAGTCGGCCACGCCTGCCAGCGAGGACTCGATGGTGAAGTTGGGCCCGCTGCGCTCCATCCGGTCCAGGTGCGCCGCGAAGGCGCGCGCTTCAGGGTCATCGGGGTCGAGGCCGATGAGGTCGTCCGTGAACCGCGAGTGCGGGCCAGTGTCGGGCTGTTCACGCGCCATACATCAACCGTATGGCAAATGCGCGGGTTTTCCTACGTCGACCTCAGCGAGGGTCGGAGTCGATCAGCAGCGACCCGTTGGAGCGGACCACCCGCAGCTGCCTGCGCTCGACGTTCTGGTCGTCACCCTCGAGTTCGGTGACCGTCGTGCTGATCGTGACGGAGCCGTCGTCGTTGTACTCGCCGCCTACGACTACGGCCTTCTCCGCGTAGACCTGGCTGAACTCCGACCAGTGATCCTGAAACTCCTCGTAGCTGCCGAACTCGGCCCGCGCCTGCGGCGTGAGCATGTCCCATGACCTGCTCATCCCGTCAGGGAAGGTGTAGAAGTCGATGACGAGCTGGCCTGCCTGTCCCCACGGGATCGGCTCGTTGCCCGCGTTGGCCTGCGGCTGGGTCTGCTCCGGCGGCTCGGTGGTCGTCGTCGGCGGGGCGGTCGTCGCCTGGTCGCCGCCCTGGTTCGGCGCCGCTGTGCCCGGCTGGTCGTCCTCGCCGGACAGCAGCGCGAATGAGATGCCGACGAGCGCGAGCAGCGCGACCATACCCGCGACGAGCGCGATGGTGCGCTTGCGGTCGTTCCCGTCCCGCTCGCCGGTCTGCCGCTGCCCTGGCGGCGGGCCTGGCTGGTGCTCGGTGTGGGTCGCGCCGTTCATGCCGTGAGCGCCGTTCACGGCGGTGAAGGCGGCGGTGCCGTGTTGGGGCCGCTGCTGCGGTGCGGGCTGGTGTGTGGCGGCGGGCGCCACGGCCGTGCGCTGCCACGGCGGTCTCTGGCCGTTGCTCGGCTGGTGCGGGTCGTTCGGCGGCTGGTTCGGCGTTACCGGCGGGGGAGGAGCGGGCACGCCGCCGCCGGATGCGATCGCGGCGAGGCGTTCCGAGGCCTGCTGCATGCTGATCCGGTCGCCCGGCTCGGGGCGCAGCATCGCCATCAGCAGCGCGGTCGCCGACCCGGCCACGCGCGGCGGGTTGATCTTGCCGCTGGCGGCGGTGTGCAGCAGCGCGAGCTGATTCGGGTTACTGCCGTACGGCGACTGGCCCTCGATCGCGTGGTAGAGGGTCGCGCCGAGCGCGAAGACGTCGGAGGACGGCGACGGGTCGGCGCCGCGCGCCAGTTCTGGCGCGATGTAGGCGGGCGTGCCGCCGACGAGGCCGGTCTGAGTGAGCGTGATGTCACCCTGCGCGCGGGAGATACCGAAGTCGGTGAGCTTCGCCACACCGGACTCCTCGATGAGGATGTTGCCCGGCTTGACGTCGCGGTGAACGATCCCGGCGTGGTGCGCGGCGACCAGGGCGTTAGCCATTTGTTCGCCGATGCGGCACGCCTCGGCGACCGGCATGGTGCCGTGCTGGGCGAGCAGCTGGGACAGGCTGTGCGAGGGCAGGTACTCCATCACCAGACACGGATCGCCCTCGTGTTCGGTGATGTCGTAGACGACGATGGCGTTGGGGTGCTGGAGCCGGGCCGCGATCTTGGCCTCGCGCATCGCGCGCCGGTGCAGGTCGGCGCGGTCAGCCTCGGACAGTCCCTGCTGGCCTACGACCTTCTTGACCGCGACGGATCGCTCTAGTCGCTCGTCGACGGCGCGCCACACGACGCCCATCGCGCCACTGCCGATGTGCTCGACGAGCCGATAGTGCCCAGCTACCAGTTGCCCTGTTTCGATGACGAACGCTCCTAGCGAGAGAGTTTCCGCGCCAGAGTTAAGGATGTTGTGCCTCGGGTGCCGCTACCGCGTGTCACCACGGCGCGGGGGTGACACCGCCGCAGGACAGCATTGCGAGCGCCCGATCGAGTGTACTGGCGAGCGTTCGCCGGTCCTATGTCACCCGCCACTCACTCATTCGAGCGTGTCGCGGTCGCGGGTGCCGGTGTTACCCCCGCAGGTGAGGTGCGCACGATCCGGTACACCCCGAATCCGCCGACTAGAGCGAACGCGGCATAGCACGCGATCAGCGCGGGTGGGGTCTGGCCGGTCAGCGCGTCACCGAGGATCACCACCGCCGCCGTGCCAGGCACGCTGCCCAGCGCGGTGCCGAGCACGTACGGGCGCAGCGGGATGGACGACAACCCGCAGCAGTAGCTCATCGGGGCGAACGGGATCACCGGAATCAGCCGCAGTGACGCGACCCCCAAGAGCCCGCCGCCGGTGAGCTTCGCGTCGACGGCCCGCACCGCGTCGTGGTCCAGGTGCCGGTGGAACAGCCGAGTGCCAATGGGTCGCGCGATGGCGTAGCCCAGCACGCCCGACGTCATGGTCGCGGCGAGCGCGATGCCGATGCCGAGTGCGTTGCCGAGCAGCAGCCCGGAGGCCAGGTTGAACGCCGTCCGTGGCAGCGGCAGCGCTACGCAGACCGCGTACACGCAGAAGAACAGCAACGGCGCCGCCGGTCCGGCCGCCACCGCCATCGCCCGCACCTCGGCTGGGCTGGGGATTGGCGCGGTGAACGCGAGCACGACGCAGGCGATGAGCACGCCCAGTGCCACTACGGCGCGTGTTCTCGACGTCGTGACGGCGCGTGCGGTGGCGCCTGTCGATCTTGAGGCGTTTTGGTGATCCGTATCGCCACGATGTCTCAAGATCGCGTCCGCTGCGCGACGTCGCAGCGACCCCCGTCGTGTCTGATCCCGCACCAGACAACGGTATGCCACCTCGGCTGGGTGAGCGCCGGGAGGTGGGGACGTGCACATTAGCTCAGCGGCAGGACGTTCTCGCACTGTCCCGGGACTCGCGGACGCGGCGCTAGTCAGACTCGCTCGTGACGGTGTGGATCAGCAAGGCGGCCGCCAGGATCCGGGCGTCGGAGGCTTGCTGCGGGTCGAGGCCGGTGATCTGGCCGACCCTGCTGAGCCGGTAGTCGAGCGTGTTCGGGTGAATATGCAGGTCTCGCGCGGCACGCCGCCGGTTGTGCTCCTGGGCCACCCAGCTACGCAGGGCGTCGAGCAGATGGGGGTGCTCGGCCAACTCCGCCAGCTTCCCTGCCAGACGTGCGCGGGCCGCGCCCGGCCGGGTGATCTGGTACTCGAGCAGCAGGTCGTCCAGCAGGTACAAGCCGGAGGGGTGGCCGAGCCGCGCGGCGAGCGTGGCGACCTCGCCGGCTTCACCGGCAGCCTGCGGCACCGCGTCGACGGTCTCGGCGAGCGCGGCCCCCGCGATCACGCCGTATCCGATCGCGTCCGCGATGCTCGCGACGAGCCTCGGCACGTCGGCGAGCACCGCGGACGTCGTCTCACCGGTGGCGGGGATGAGCGCGGTTCCGCCCCTGCTGTCCAGAGCGCTCAGCACGGGCTGACCGACGAACTCGTCCAGTGCGGACTGCATCCGCCGAGCGCGGCTGCGTGCGGCGACCGCCGACCTGGCCGACGCTCCGTCGCCGGCGCCGGTCAGCACGTGGAGGTGCAGCACGGCGTAGGCCGGGGCGAGGTCGATCTGGAGGCGTTCCGCCAGTGCGGCGGAGGGCTGGCCGGTCAGCAGCGCTGACACCAGCGCGCGGCGGGCTTCCCGCTCCTCGCCGTGGATGGCCTGGCGTTCCTCCAAGTAGACGTCGGCCACGGCGGGCACGACACCCTGCAGGTAGCGCAGCACCTGGCTGCCCGCCGCGAGCACTTCGGGTAGCTCGTCCTGTTCCGCGAGGTCGAGTAGCGCTTCCCACCCGACACGCGCGGCGATGTGATACGCGGTGAGCACCACGGCGAGCGGGACGTGCTCCTGCGCGCGATGGGCCGCCGCTGCCAGCGGGATCGCCAGCTCCTCCGAGGTGGGCGCGGTGCCGTCGCGCAGCGCGCGGAGAAACGCCGACAGCGCCGCCGTGACCGACTCGGTCGTCTCGCCGTGGACGACGTCGGTCGGCAGCACGGCATAGAACGGTATCTCCGCGACGAACTGGTCAACGGCTTGTTCCGCGATCTGGGTGATGCGTGCCGTCGCGCGGGTGTACAGCGCGGCGCTGAGCCGAGACCGCGGCGCCGGTGCGAACTCCATTCGTGGATTCTGGCAGGTCACCAGTCCGTAGGCAGGTGCGGTGACAGGTGAGACCCGTTCCTTGGGCGTGGTGACAACCCTTGGCGAGCGAGTTCGGACGCTGCACGGAATCCAGCGCGAAGCCTGGGCAGGGTGTGATCCAGCTCCTAGCGTGCAGCGCATACCGCCCGCCGAAGCCAGCTCCGGAGGCAGCGAATGCCGATGCCGACCGACCGTGCGGCACAGCCAGTGAAATCCGGCGTGCTCACCGACCTCGCCCAGGCGTCGGCGCTGTGGTTCGGCGACGCCGTCGCCCAGCGGATACCAGTCGAGGGCGGCTGGGCGAAGCGCACTTTCACCGAGCTGCACGAGGCCGTCACCCGCGTCGCACGAGTGCTACACGCGGCAGGCGTGCGGCAGGGGGACCGGGTGGCGTTGCAATCCGCGACGCGTGCGGAGTGGACGGTCTGCGACCTGGCGATCACCCGCATCGGGGCGATCTGCGTTCCGGTGTATCCGACGAGCACCCGAGACCAGATCGCGTGGGTGCTGAACGACTCGGGATCGATCGCGGTGATCGCCGAGACGGCCGAGCAGGTAGCGCTGGTCGGTGAGCTGGCCGACGTGCGGCTGGTGTTCGGCATCGACGTCGCCACCACGTGGTGCGGTCCCCTCGCTGAGCTGATCGACTCGGGCGATGCCGAAGCCACGGAGGATCTGCCCGACGTCGCCGTGGCCGAGGACGACCCGTTCACGATCGTCTACACGTCGGGCACGACAGGTAACCCGAAGGGCTGCGTGCTCTCGCACCGCAACATCAGCGCGGTAGTGGCGATGCTGCGCGGGCTGACCGACCTCGGCCGAGGCGACGTCGTGTTCGCCTACCTGCCGCTCGCACACCTGCTGACCCGGATGCTGCAGCTGTTCTGCCTGCATACCGGCGCCACGATCGCGTATTCGCGGGGCGACATCCACGGAATCGTCGGCGAGCTGAACGAGGTCGCGCCGACGCATCTGCCGTCGGTGCCGACACTGTTCGAGAAGGTGTACTCGGTCGTGCGGGCGCGGGTCGCGGCTCGTGGCGACGCGGAGCGTGCCGAGTTCGAGGAGTCCGTGGCGCTGGGACTGGCCGTGCGTGGGGCACGGGAACGGGGAGAACCGGTCAGCGAGGAGAACGAACGGCGATTCGCCGCGGCGGACGAACGCCTGTTCAGCCTGGTTCGGGCCGCCTTCGGCAGCCGGATCAAGCAGGCGCTGACCGGGGGCGCACCGATCGCGCCCGAGATCGTCGAATTCTTCTCCGCCTGCGGCGTGCCTGTCTACGAGGCGTATGGGCTGACCGAGTCGTCTGCGGTGATCAGCGCGAACGTCCCCGGTGCGTGGCGGGTGGGCACCGTCGGCCGCCCGGTCAGCGGGGTAGAGGTGCGCATCGCCGAGGATGGGGAGATCCAGGCGCGGTCGGCTGGCATCTTCTCCGGCTACTGGCGCGACGAGACCGCCACCGCCGAGACCATTGTGGACGGCTGGCTCCGCACCGGTGACCTCGGCACGCTCGACGAGGACGGATTCCTCAGCATCACCGGTCGCAAGAAGGACATCATCATCACCTCGGCAGGGAAGAACCTGACCCCGGCGAACATCGAGAACGACCTGCGGCAGACCCGATTCATCGAACAAGCGGTGATGCTCGGCGACCGGCGTCCGTACCCGGTGGCGCTGATCGCGCTCGACGAGGATGCCGTCACCGGGGCTGGGATCGACGTCGGTGATCCCGCATGGCGTGCCGATGCGCGACTGCGCGATCTCATCGCTGACGACGTCGCGCGGGTCAACGCGTCGTACTCCCCGCCGGAGCGGATTCGCGACTTCGCCATCGTGCCCGAGCCGTTCACCATCGCAGCGGGTGAGCTGACGCCGACGTTCAAGGTCCGCAGGGACGTCGTCGCGCAGCGCTACGCCGACCTCGTCGCATCGCTGTACTCCTGATCGCTTCACGGGCCTGACCAGGGGGTTTGGCCGTCACCATGCCGCGACGCGGCAGCACACAAAGGAGATTCCATGAAACGACTAGTCCGACGCGCGCTCGGTGTCGCGCTCACCGCCGCGGTGATCACCACGGCCGCCGCCGCGCCGGTGCGGGCGGCCGAAGGCGGCGTCAACGACCCGGACTGTCAGCCGAGCGCCGCGCACCCCAACCCGGTGGTGTTCTTGCATGGCCTCGGAGCGAACAAGAACGCCGACACCAACGTCATGCAGGACGAGATCGCCAGCCAGGGCTACTGCACCTACAGCCTGACCTACGGCGCGCACGAGGAATTCCCGTTCGTTGGCGGTCTGCGACCCATCGCCGACTCGGCGCAGGAGATCAGGGCGTTCATCCTCGACGTGCTCGCCACGACCGGTGCGTCCACAGTGGACATAGTCGGCCACTCGGAGGGTGGGTTCCAGTCCCTCTACGTCACCAAGACGCAAGGCATCGCTGACAAGATCGACAAGGTCATCGCCATCGCGCCGCCGACGCACGGCACCACGTTCGGCGGGCTCTACGCGCTGGCATACGTGTACGGCGACACCTCGCGTGACCTCGTCGACGAGGCGCTCAAGACCGTCGGCTGCGCCGCGTGCACCGATCTCGGCCCCGATGGGGACGCCGTCGAGGTGCTCACGGACGGCCCGATCGCTCAGCAAGGCGTCACCTACACGATCATCACCTCCACCAACGACCAGATGGTCACCCCCACCGAGACGTCGTTCGTGCCGGAGCCAGGGGTGGACAACAAGTACGTCCAGGAGACGTGCCCGCACGACCCGGTGGGTCACATTGGCGAGGCGTACGACACCAACGTCTGGAACATGGTGACCAACGCGCTCGACCCGGCCAACGCCATGCCGTTCCCGTGCTCGGCGGGATTCCCGTTCTGAGCGAAGGGCGGCGCTGACCGACGTCCGGTAGTGGATCTTGAGGCGTTGTGGCTGCTCTGGCCGCCGCGATGTCTCAAGGTCCACTTGGCGCGCGGAAAGTCGGATGACGGTGGCCACTCTCGCGGCTACCGTTTGCCGCATGCAGACGATTTCGGTGCCGTATCACCTCGACGAGTATGTGTCGGGGTTCGACGCGCCAGTGTCGCCGGATCGCACGATCACGGCGGAGCTGCCCGACGGTGATGTGTGGACACGCATGGCCTCCCTCTACCGCCCGGTCGCCGACACGGTTGCCGCCAATGCCCGGCGCGGCGAGCGGTCACTGGTGATGTCGAGTGACTGCACGACGTCGCTGGCCGTTGTCGCCGGTCTGCAACGCGCTGGTCAGACACCGTCGGTGGTGTGGTTCGACGCGCACGGCGACGTGCAGACACTGGAGACATCGACGTCCGGCTACCTGGGCGGGATACCGTTGCGGCTCATAGCGGGCTACCGGACAGAGCTGATCGCTGCGGCCATCGGCCTGACCCCGGTTGCCGAGGACGCCATTGTGCTGGTCGACGCTCGCGACCTCGACCCGCCGGAGCGCACGTACCTCGAACGCTCACGGATCCAGCACATCGCCATCGACGAGCTGGCTACCGATGTGCTGCCCAGCGCGCCGATCTACCTGCACATTGATCTCGACGTGATCAACCCGGAGTATCTGCCTGATCAGCTGTTCCCCGCAGCAGGCGGACCGACTGAAGAGGCCGTGGCGCAGGCTGTGAGCCGGGTCGTCGACGTCGGCCGCGTCGCCGCGGTCGGCCTGGGCTGCACCTGGCATCACGGCAACGGCGCAGCAGCGCGTGTGCAAGCCGTGGTCGACGCGGCTATCCGAGCTCCTGCTTGATCGCATGCCCATCGTCAGCCGGGTTGGACCGCGGGTCCCACACGGGCTCGCCGGTCGGCTCATCGCCACTGGTGGCAGCGTCGACCCGATCCGGTAGGCCTCGCTGGATGCGGTCCAGTCCCCGTCGAGTGGGGTCACCGAGATGTAGCCGTCGGGCGAGGGCGTTGTTGTCGGATCCCCTGACCGGATCCCGGTCAAGGTCCAGCTGCGGCTGAACCAGGTAGCAGGAAGCACACAGATCGGTGCGCTCGAAACGAGGGCGGACGGAAGCCTGCCCGCCGGAGTAGCCGAGCTGGTCGTCGAGTCCGACGCCACCGGTCGGTCGCTGGGGTCAGCGCCAGACTATACGGGGTTCGATGAGGCGCCCCTCGGGTTCGGATTGTCGGATGACCGCGGGGGCTGCCTGGTCGGTGAGCATGTCCAGAATCTCGGCCACGATTTTCTCTGGCAACTGCTCGATGCTGGAGACTCCTAATGACTCGGCGGCGGCGGTGTTGTCGAATCCGACGATTGGCAGGTCTGGCTTTCCCGCTTCCACGCTCGCGAGACGAGCGCCGATGGCCAGTGCGTCGCTGGCGCAGACGATCGCGTCCACCGCAGTCTTCTCCAGCAGTGCCCGCGCTTGGACTTGGCCTTCGGGGGCCCCGTCGATACTGATCAGCCGAGGTGCGGACGACCCTCCCGCTCGATCCCCGATAACCTCGCGCCAGCCGCGTTCGCGGTCGTCGCCGGTTCCCGAGTCGGGTGGCCACCCGAGGAACGCGACACGCTCGCCGGCCTGCGCGAGCAGATTCCGAGTAGCGTTCCGGACGCCCGCTGCTCCATCGACGTCGACCCACGGATGCCCGGCGCGGTCGACGTCGTCGGCCCACCATGGGCGGCCGAATGCCACGAAGGGGATGTTGCGCTTCCTAAGACGCGCCGCGCGACAGTCAACGCTGTTGGTGCCGGTAAGGACCACAGCGTCGACCTCGGCGCCGTCGGCGAGTTCGTCGATCCGATCCAACTCTTCCTCCAGCGTCCGCGCCACATATAGGAGGACGCGCAGGCCGAGGGAGGCAGCCTGCTCAGTCAGAGCGTGGACGAACCGGTCCAAGACCACGCCGGAGATCCCTCCCGAGTAGGCATCGAGCCGCACCCCAATCGTGGAAGTGCGGCGGGTGCGTAGATTGCGGGCCACGGTGTTCGGCGAGTAACTGAGGGCATCAACGGCTGCCCGTACCCGCTGTCGCGTGGATTCACGCACGATTTCCGGTGAATTGAGCACGTTGCTCACCGTCTGCCGCGACACACCCGCTTCGCGAGCGACATCCGCGATCGTTGCTACTCGTCGTGCTGGCAACCTGACTCTCCGCATTCACCATTGACGGGGGCTTCTTCGCACTCTAGCGTTTGACCGTTCCAACCGAAATTAGATCGATCAAATTCCACTATCAAGGGAGATGCGGCGTGAATTTCAGAGCACTCATCGCAGGGGGCACGGCCGCCTCCACATTCTTCGCCCTCTCGGGCTGCGGAGGTTCGGGGTTCGACGACTCCGCTCAAGACAGCACCGACGATGAACTGACCTCGTCGAACTCCGCCCTCACCGTGCTCTACGGCGCGAGCGGCGACGCAGAGAAGGACGCCGTCGAGGACGCCGTCGCTGCCTGGTCTAAAGAATCCGGCATCGACGTCACCGCGCTGGCAGCGACCAACCTGACTCAGGAGCTCTCGCAGGGATTCGCGTCCGGCTCCCCGGCCGACCTGTTCTATCTCGCGCCTGAACAGATCGCCGGGTACGCCGACAACGGCTCGCTCAAGCCCTATGGTGATCTGCTGTCCAATAGGGACGACTTCTACCCGTCGCTGGTGGAGAACTTCACCGTCGACGGCGAGTTCTACTGCGCCCCCAAGGACTTCTCGACCCTCGCCTTGGTGATCAACACCGACCTGTGGGACAAGGCTGGACTCACCGACGCCGATATCCCCACCACTTGGGACGAACTCGACGCAGCGGCGAACGCCCTCACCACCGGCCAACGCGCGGGACTGACGTTCAGTCCCGAATACCAGCGAGTCGGCGTCTTCATGGCCCAGGCGGGCGGCAGTCTGGTGACCGATGACGGCGCCCAGGCCGTGGCTGAGTCGAGCGAGAACATCGAAGGCCTGGAATTCGTGCGGTCTCACCTCAAGGGCGGCACGTTCGCCTATGCGACGGATCTCGGCGCCGGATGGGGCGGAGAGGCGTTCGGGAAGGGTCAGGCGGCTATGACCATCGAGGGCAACTGGATCACCGGTGCGCTCGAAGCCGACTTCCCTGACGTGAACTACCAGGTCGTGCCGCTCCCCACGGGCCCAGCAGGGCAGGGCACGCTGCAGTTCACCAACTGCTGGGGCATGGCCGCCGACAGCCCCAACCAAGAGGCGACGCTCGAGCTTGTCGAGTTCCTGACGAGCGCTGAGCAACAGCTCGAATTCTCAGCGGCGTTCGGACCCATGCCGTCTGTCGAATCAGCAGGCGATCAGTGGCGCAGCGACAATCCGGACTTGACGGCATTCCTCGACGGCGCCGACTATGCGACCGGCATGCCCACCGATGTCGGTGCCGACGAGGTCATCAGCGATTTCAATGCTCAGCTGGAATCGCTCAAGAGCTCCGACCCCGAGAAGATGCTCACCACGGTCCAGAACAACCTGGAAGCCGTGGTCGGCTGAGATGGGTGTCGCCGCACGGGCGTCAAGCCGTGTCGGGTCTCGCCGCACGAGCGTGGCCCGACGCGGTGAGGGCTCCGCAGGGTGGCTGTTCACGCTCCCGGTCATAGTCATCCTCGGTCTGTTCCTGTTCGTGCCAGTCCTGATGGCACTGTGGGTGAGCTTTTCCGACTGGACCGGTCGCGGCAGCCCGTTCTCAGCGGGAACCGGTTTCGTTGGTTTCGACAACTACGCCGAGATCACCAGTGGCGGCGGCTTGCCCGAGCGAAACTTCGGTATAGCGCTGCGCAACAACGCCTGGTACGCGGTGCTGGTCATCCCGCTGCAGACCGCGCTGTCGCTGTTCCTGGCGCTCCTCGTCAACCGCGCGGCGCTGCGGGGCCGCACTTTCTTCCGCATCTCCTTTTACTTTCCGTCGGTCACCAGCTCAGTCGCGATTACCGTGCTGTGGCTGTTCCTGTTCTCATCCACCGGTGTGGTCAACCAGGTGCTGTCCTGGGTGGGAATGAACGGACCGAACTGGTTCAACGACCCACGCGGCATTGTGCACGTGGCGTTGTCCGCAGTCGGGGTGGAGGCAGGACCAGCGGTGCTCACCGACGCCGACATCCTCGGTGTGTCGTGGTGGGATTGGTTGTCTGGACCGTCGATCGCGATGGCCGCGCTGATCCTCATGGCCGTGTTCACTACCAGCGGCACTTTCATGCTGCTCTTCCTCGCGGCGCTGCAGAGCCTCAGCCCCGATGTCGACGAGGCTGGCAGGGTCGACGGTGCGAGCACATGGCAGCGGTTCTGGAGGATTACGCTGCCGCAACTGCGACCCGCGCTGTTCACCGTGCTCACCCTGGGGCTGATCGGATGCTGGCAGGTGTTCGACCAGATCTACACCGGCACACAGGGCGGCCCTGGCAAGACCACCCTGACCCCCGCCTACCTGTCGTATGAGTCGGCATTCACCGACCAGCGATGGGGACAGGGCGCGGCGATCTCTTTCATTCTGTTCCTCATCATCGTCGCGTTCACCGTCGTCCAGCGTTGGGCACTGCGGGAGCGGGGCGTGGCCAAGCGGCGAATGCGGCAATACCGGATGACGGCCCGCGAGAACGGGGGCGCATCGTGACCACGACGACCCTTACGCCCAAGTCCTCGTCGGCCACGACGACCCCGAAGCAACGCGCCCGCCGTCCAGGCTCGATACGATCGATCGGCGACATCGGGCTGTACACGGTGCTGGTCGTCCTCGCGCTGATCTACATTCTGCCCTTCCTGGTGCAGATCGCGACGTCGTTCAAGACCGAGGCGGAAGCGGCTTCGAACGCCGTGTCGCTGGTACCCCAGACGTTCACGTTCGCGGCTTACGAGATGCTGTTCGCTCACTCGGACTTCCCGGTGTGGTTCGCGAACTCGGCCTTCGTGACCGTGGCGGTCACGATTGGACGCGTCTTCTTCGCCTCTCTCGCCGGATACGCGCTGGCGCGGTTGCGGTTCCCTGGCCGCGGTTTGGTGTTCGGAACCCTTGTGGCCGTCATGGCAGTGCCACAGGTCGTGCTGCTGATCCCGAAGTTCCTTGTGCTCAACCAACTCGGGCTCTACGACTCGTACGCGGGCATGATCCTCCCGCTGCTAGTCGACGCCGCGGGCGTGTTCATCATGAAGAACTTCTTCGAGTCCATCCCTCGGTCGGTGGAGGAGCAGGCCCGAATCGACGGGGCTGGAGCCTTCCGCATCTACTGGTCGGTCGTGCTGCCCATGGCCCGACCGGCGCTGATCACCATCGTCATCCTCTCGTTCCAAGGGTCGTGGAACGAGTTGAGCCATTTCATCGTCTCAGCCCAGTCTCCTGAACTGACCACCCTCACCAAGGGCGTCGCCGCACTGGCGTCGGGCCAGCTCAGTCAAGGTACGCAGTACCCACTCAAACTCGCGGCCGCGGCGATCATGACGATCCCGGTCGCGGTCCTGTTCTTCATCTTCCAACGACACATCACGAACACCACAGGAGGGGCCGTCAAGGGATGAGTACCGGCCGCCAGCCGCTTTTGCACGATGCCGTCATAGCCCTGCACGCGCCGACTCAGGCCTGGTCACGGTCCGATGGCGCGATGACCAGCGCGATCGACGGCCTGTTCCACGGCGATCGCCGGTTCCTGCGCGGGCTCTGGATCGACGTCAACGGCGAACGCCCGGAAGAGATCGCCGTCGACGAGAGCACCGCACGCACGGCCGTGTTCGGAGCGATCCTGCGCGGCATCGACGACGCCGCGCCCGATCCGCACATCGACCTGGCGCGCACCCGCACTGTCGCGGAAGGACAGATGCGTGAGACGATCGTCATCCGATCCGCCCTCGCGACAGCGGCCGAGGCGACGCTCCAGCTGGTCGTCGAACCGGACTTCGAGCCGTTGCAGGAGGTCAAGGCGGGAATAGGCGAGCCTCGGCCCTGGCGGACCACCGTTGTCGGCGACCGCGTGACGGTCACCAGCGGCGACGCTTCGTTCGAACTGGCGGCGGACCGCGGGCAGTGGCGGATCGAACCCGACCGGTTGTGCCTTGAATGGCGGTTCCGCGTCGAACCCGGCACACAGGTCGTCCTGACGTGGTCGGCCACCATGCACGACCCGAGCTTGGTCGTGTGCTCTCCTTCCATGCCGTCGGACTGGGAACTGCCAACCGATGGCGTCGACCCGCGCCTGGCGCTCTGGGTGCGGACCGCCCTCGACGACCTGCACGCACTCCGGCTCGCGCTGCCCGACCACCCGAAGGACGCCTTTCTCGCGGCTGGGCCGCCCTGGTTCTTCACCCTGTTTGGTCGCGACTCGATCTGGGCGGCACGCATGATGCTCCCGGTTGACGTCTCAATCGCCGCCTCCACACTGCGGGTGCTCGCCCGCCTGCAGGGCACGCGCGATGACGCGGTGACCGAAGAACAGCCCGGCAAGATCGCGCATGAGCTGCGTGCTTCGGCCTTCGAGATGCCAGGCGAGGGGATCTCGCTGCCGTCGCTGTACTACGGCACGGTCGACGCAACCGCATTGTGGGTCTGCCTGCTGAGAGAGGCATGGCGGGCCGGGATGCCCAGGGAGGAGGTGGCCGAGCTCATCCCGAACCTGAGGGCAGCGCTGGACTGGCTCGCGGCCTCAGCGGGCGCAGACGGCTTCATTTCCTACTTCGACCGTAACGGCAATGGGTTGTCGAACCAGGGCTGGAAAGACTCCGGCGACTCGATCCAATGGCGCGACGGGCGACTCGCCGCCGGGCCCATCGCGCTGTCAGAGGTGCAGGGCTACGCCCACGAGGCGGCGACAGGAGCGGCCGAACTCCTCGATGCGTTCGGCGAGAAGGGCGCTGAGAGATGGCGTTCCTGGGCCGCCGACCTTCGCGCCCGGTTCAACGAGCGCTTCTGGGTCACCACCGACGAGGGCACCTACCCGGCCATTGCACTCGATCGCGACGGCAGGGCGGTCGACGCGCTCGCCAGCAACATCGGGCACCTCCTCGGCACCGGCATCCTCGACGCCGACGCCGAGTCCCGCATCGCCCGCCTCCTGACAGGGCCGGCCATGTACTCCGGTTACGGCGTGCGGACTCTGTCGACCGAGTCTGGCGGGTACTGGCAGCTGGGCTACCACGTCGGCGCGGTATGGGCGCACGACTCGGCGATTATCGCGCACGGTATGACGCGAACCGGCAACCACAAGGAAGCGGCCATTATCGTCGACGGACTGCTCAACGCCGCCGAAGGCTTCCGCTACCGAATGCCCGAGTTGCACTCAGGCCACGACTGCAGCGAATGGTCCCAGCCGGTGCCCTATCCAGCCGCGTGCCGACCGCAAGCGTGGTCGGCCGCCGCCGCCGTCACCTGCCTAGGTCTAGTGGGCACGCTCGTTGGCCCGTCGGCGTGTGTGTGATGGATCGGGCGCTGTCGCCTAAGACAGCGCGGCGATGGGGAGGTTTTCGATCATCGGCGATTCTAGCGACGGGGACCGGCACGATCGGACGCACGAGCGTCGTGCCACCCAGTCAGGAAGGTCATTAGAGCCCACACAGTGGCGAGCAGGGCGGCGACCGTCAGCAGTAGGTGGCTTCTCCAGAAGAACAGGAAGTTGACGTGCGGGAAGTCAGGACCAGTCAACGCCGGTGAGATCAGTGCCTGGGTACTGAGCACCACCGGGTGAATCGTGCGTGTGTCCGAGGGCCGACGCCCTTCACTCCGCCCGGGGCACCACGATCGGCTCCTCGATGCGGGTTGGTGCGGGCGGGACGCCGACCGGCCGCAGCAACGGGTCGCTTGGTGCGCCATCGGGGTCGGCGCGCCACGTCCGGCACACCTGGCTGATCGCGATCGGGTGGATGGTCAGCGTGCCGTCGGTGGCGATGTGCAGTCGCAGGAATCCCTTGTGGTCCTCGATGCTCTGGCCCGCCATCACCTCATTGAGGTTGATGCCGAACCGGCTCGCGATCACCAGGTACGCCGCGACCAGCTCACTGTGCGCGAACCCGAGCACCAGCGGCGTGCCGACCACGATCAGCAGCAGCGTCGTCCATTCCGTCACCAGGTTGGGCGGCAGTAGCCGGTGCAGCTGGATGATGCCCAACGCCCAGGTCACGTTCAGCGCGATGTGCGCGACGCCGTGCAGCGAACCGGCCACTGTCGCCGGTCTGCGCGGCGTGTGCGAGTCCATTCTGGCGAAGAAGATCCCGGCCAGCACCAGCAGCCCGCCGAGGATCACCGCGGGCGTCCAGCTGGCGACAAGTGCGAAGAACCCACGTTCTCCGCCACCGAACGGGCCAGCGATGCCGAACAGCACCGCCAGCGTCACCGCCGACTGCACCAGTCCCGTCATGCCCCAGAAGCCGGGATTGCGCCACGGCAGCCGGAAGATGCCCGCCGCGAACAGTCGTGACTGCCACTTGCTCGGGTACCGCCCTGCCAGGTCGTAGGTCCCACGCGGCTCCGCCTCCCGCACCCGCGTCGTGGGCGGCGGCAGCTCGACCTGCTCTGGCAACTCGTGCGTCGCGGCGAGATACGCCCCGCCCAGCCCGCAGGTGATGTTCTGCCGCGAGCCGTCGCGCTCGGCGTAACGGGAGTAGTGGTGCTTGTCGCCGGAGAGCATGACCCGGATCGACGCGCCCGCCGGGCGGACGAACTCGGCGTCGAAGAACTCGATGATGTCGTAGGCCGCCTCACCGGCGTGCGATCCCGCGTACACCCAGGCTGGCGATGGCGTGCAGAGGATCACCGCGTCACCGGGTTCCAGCCGTGCCGCCGCCTCGGCGAAGTAGGCGAGCTGTGGCGCGTCGATGTGGTCGTCGAACTGGGTGTCGATCGCGAACAACCACCAGCGCTGCGGCAGTTCGACCGCGAAGTAACTGCGCGTCTGCTCGGTACACCACGCGCCGAACGACCGCTGTTGGGCGAACACCCGCAGGAACGCCGTCAGCCCGTCGTACCAGTCGTGGTTACCGGGCAGCGCGAACAGCGCTGGCCTCGGCTCGCCGTCTGGTTCCGGGAACGCGGCCTGATAGACGCCCCTGGTGCGGTCCCGGTACGTCTGGATCGATGCCGCCGGGTAGACCTGGTCGCCGCCCATGACCAGCAGCCTGCCGCGCGGCAGCGTGGCGTCGCCGACGTCGATCTCCCGCTGGGCGAGCACGGTGGCGACCGAGTAGGTGGCGTCGAAGCCGTCGCCGAGGTCGGCCACGTAGTCCAGCCACAGCTCGCCGCCGTCGGTGCCGCTCCCGTCGCTCGTGTACCGGTACACCTCCCACGGCAGGGAGCCCTGCAACTCCCGCTTGTCGGCGTAGGCGCCGAAGATCGCCGCCAGCAGAGCCTTCGCACCGGTCGCGATGAGCACCCGGGGAGCGAGCCACCGCACGGCGTGCTGCCGGGTGAAGCCCAGTTCGTGGGCGGAATCATCGCGGGCGCGGCGGACGCTGGGAGGTGGCGCTGCGGTCATGACAGCGCATGGTAACCAGAGCGGCGGCCAGCGAGCGGGTGCCGCGCGGCGGTCACAGTGGGCAGGTTACGGCGGGCAGGTCACGCCCTCGCTGGGCACATTCCCGTCCACCAGGAACCCGGCGACCTCCTTGGTGACGCAATCCGACCGGCCGACCGCGCCGTGGCCAGCACCTTCCCAGCCGACTCGCACCGAAGACGGCATTTGCTGCGCCGTGCGCTTGGTGCCCAGCTCGGGCGTGCGCGGGTCGGCCGCCGTGCTCACTACCAGGACCGGCGGGGCACCCCGCATGGCGGGATCAGCCACCGGTTCGCGGCGCACCGGCCACTGGCTGCACCACACCAGCCGCTGCGCGAGCAGGCCGCCGAACACCGGATGCTGCTCTCGCCAGTCGTCCGCCAGCTCGGCGATGCGTGGCGGCGCCAGCCGGGTGCGGGTGTCGTTGCACGCCGTGGCCAGGGCCGCGTCCAGCACCGACGGGTGCGGGTTGTCCGTGCCGAGCGGACCGAGGAACTCGGCCAGCGGCCGGACGTCGTCGTCCAGTGCGGCGTCGATGGCTTTCGCCAGCGCGGGCCAGCGGTCCGGCTCGCCGAGCCCGGTGAGGATCGCGCGGGTGGCGAGACCGGGCGGCAGCTGGCTATCGCCTTGCCGCAGCGTGTCCAGCAGCCGCGACACCGCGTCGCGCGGGTCGTCGAGCGGGCAGCTCCGGGAGTCGCAGTCGCTGGCGAAGGCGTCCAGGGTGTCCTCCGCGCCGGCCGCCCTGCCTTCCAGCACGGTTTGTGCCTGCTCGGAGGGGTCGGGGATGCCGTCGAGCACCACCCTGCCGAGCTTGTCGGTGAATCGCTGCGCATAGGCCTGCACTACCCCCGAACCCTCGCCGCGCGCGAGCACGTGCAGGAACGGCGTGCCGAGCTGCCGCCGGACCTCGTCGAGGTCACCGGCGGTGCGCCAGGTGTCGAGCGCGCCCTGCTGGTTCTTCAGGATCAGCGCACACTCCTGGCCTGCCTCACGCGTCGCGTCGAACAGCGGATCGAGGTCGGTGGCGGCCGGGTCGAAGCTGAGCAGCTCGCCCCGCACCTTCGCCGGGATGCAATCGGTCGGATTCGACTCGCCGGTACCCCTGCGGTCGACACCGATGATCGAGAACTGCTTCAGCAGCTCGTCGGGCAGCTGGGCCGCGAGCCGCGCCGCGAACACCGTGCCCGGTTCGCCGTCGATGTCGTTGACGACGAGCAGCGGAATCCGGTCGCCGCCGGTGCCCGACTCCGCCTTGAGCACCGAGATCCGCAGCACCCCCCGGTCGGGGAGCTGCGGCGCGTCGAGCGTGCTGGGGACGGTGGCGCAGGAGTAGCGCACCGTGCCCGCGTCCCGCCGCTCCGGCATGTCGAGCGCACGGCGGGTGCGCTCGTCGCAGTCGGCCCACGGCACGAGGTCGTCGCTCTGCGTGCCGAGCGGCGGCAGCGGGGCCTCGTCCCGCGGCGTCTCCGTGCTCGGCTGGGGATTACCGTCACGGGCGAGCACAGCGGGGCGGTCGGACGGCCCCACCGTGCAGCCAGCGAGCAGCGCAGGCAGCACGGCGCCAAGCAGCAGCGCGCGCCGCGCGGCAGGCCGAACACGAGCCACGGTCGTCCCCTCTGCGTTGTGGTCCGGTCCTTTCGAGGATGGCACGACGCGGGTGAGCGTGCGGTGAGCCAGTCACCGCCTGCGGTAGCGCAGCATCAGGAAGCCATCCTCGTGCAGCACCGAGGCCAGCGCCAACTCGCGCGGCGCATCGGTGACCGCGCCGGTCACGATCCGCTCCGCGCCGGCGCCCGTGAGTACCGGCGCGAGCGTCAGGCACAGCTGGTCAACCAGGTCGGCCGCCACCATGCTGGCGAGCAGCCTGGGACCGCCCTCGCAGTTGATCCGCAGCAGGCCGCGCTCGCCCAGTTCGTGCAGCACCGACGGCAGATGCACATGCCCGTCACCCGCGACGACGATCTCCGCGCCCGCGTCGGCCAGCGCGGATCGGCGCTCGTGCGGCGCGGCGTCCGTGGTGAACACGATCGGCGCAACGTGGGTGTCGGTGAGCACCGGGGAGTCGAGCGGCAGCGAGCACCGCGCGCTGACCACCGCGATCGGCGGGATCGGCGCCAGCCCGAACCGCTGCCTGCGCTCCTTACGGCGTTCGCCGCGCTTGACGCCGGTGTACTGCTCCGCGACGGCGGTGCCCGCACCGACCAGCACGACGTCGGCCAGGTCGCGGCCCAGCGCGAAGATACGTTTGTCCGCCGGGTGCGACAGACCTTCGGACAGTCCGCCGAGCGCGGCGGCGCCGTCGGCGGAGCTGACGAAGTTGACCTGGACCCACGGCCGATCGAGATCATCGGGGTAGGCGTAGATCCGCTCGAGGTCGGCGTCGGTGACGGCGTCCTGAGCGGGGTTGTCCGGTGATTGTCCGGGTGTCAGGGGCCACAGCGTGTGCACGGCTCCATCTGATCACACCGGTCGCGCCGTTACGCTCGGACCGTGCCAGGCCAGCTGATCGATCGCGTGCCAGAGCTCGCGGCGGACGAACTCGTCGCCGCGCTCGTACCGCCGCCTCGGTTCGACGTCGTCCGGTTCAGCACCTACGTGCCGAACCCCGACGAACCGAGCCAGGCCGCCGCCGTCGCCGAGGGCACGGCGTTCGCCGAGCGGGTCAGCGGGGGCACCGGCAAGCGCGGGCGTCTGCGGTCGCTGTTCGGCTCGCGCTCGTCTGACGCCACGCGGGGGCTGTACTTCGACGGCGGGTTCGGCGTCGGCAAGACCCACCTGCTCGCCTCGCTGTGGCACGAGGTGCCCGGCCCCAAGGCGTACGGCACGTTCGTCGAGCTGACCAACCTGGTCGGCGCGCTCGGCTTCACCGAAGCGGTCCGCCGGCTCTCCGGGCACACGCTCCTAGCGATCGACGAGTTCGAGCTGGACGACCCCGGCGACACCATGCTGGTCACCCGGCTGCTCCAGGAGCTGATGGCCACCGGCGTGCACGTCGCCGCGACGTCCAACACGCTGCCGGACAAGCTGGGGGAGGGCCGCTTCGCCGCCGAGGACTTCCTGCGTGAGATCCACGCGCTGTCCGCGCGGTTCGACGTGGTGCGCGTCGACGGCCCCGACTACCGTCATCGCGGCCTGCCGGACGCGCCGGAACCGGTCAGCGAGGACGAACTGACCGACTCCGCCGCGCGCGAGGGCGCCACACTGGACGACTTCGACGCGCTGTGCGGGCATCTGGCGCGGCTGCACCCGTCCAAGTACGGCACGCTCGTGGACGGCGTCAGCGCGGTGCACCTGCGAGACGTGACAGCGGCGCCGGACCAGGGCGTCGCGCTGCGGCTGGTGGCCTTCGCCGACCGGCTCTACGACCGCGCGATCCCGGTCGTGACCTCGGGCAAGCCGCTCTCGGAGCTGTTCACCGACGAGATGCTGCACGGCGGCTACCGCAAGAAATACCTCCGCGCCATCAGCCGCCTGACCGCACTGGCACGCGACGCAGGCTGACACCGCCCGCGAGTCGCACCTTAAATGCGCCGAGTTGCACCTTAATCCGCGTGAATTGCACCTTCGCTGTCGCGAGTTCCGACTTCCGACCCGAACCGGCGCAACGCTAGCGCCACCAGCGGCACCACGGTCAGCGCGAACGCAATCCCGCCGAGGACGTCGGTTGGGTAGTGGAAGTCCAGCGTCACCAGCGCGACACCCACACCGAGAGAGACCGCCGCACCCACGACCGCGGCAACCCAGCGCGCGACGCCCGGCCGCGCCAGCAGCACCAACACCGCGCTGACCGCGACGATGCTGACGGTGTGGCCGCTTGGATACGCGAGGTGGCCCTCGGCCAGCCTGCCGAACGCGGGCTTGAGCACCCACGTATTGAGCGCGACCGCCAGCAGCGGAGCGGCCGCCGCGAACGCCGCGCCACGCCACCGGCGCTGCACTAGACAGACCGTGGCCAGCAGCGCTGCCAGCGGCAGCACCACCTGCGGCTCCGACGGCATCACCAGCAGCCACGCCAGGTCACCGGACCCGACAGCGCCAACGAGGACGTCCTCGATGACGGTGTCGACCGCGCTCGCCTCGCGTTCCCCCGCGTAGCGCAGCCCGATCAGCGTCGTGATCAGCGCGCCTACCACCGCAACTACCAGCACGCCTCGATCATCTCCTAACGGCATGCCGGTTCACGGAGTGGGCACCGCACTACGCTCTGGCTATGACCACGATGTTGCCGAGCTTCGTCGGCATCGACTTGGCCTGGGGTTCCAAGGCGAGGACGGGCGTTGCCGTGGTCGACGACGCTGGCCGGTTGATCCACTCCGGCGCTGTCCGGACCGATGATGAGATCGATGCGTGGCTCCGAACGTTCGCTGGCCACGTTGTCGTTGCTGCGGTCGACGCGCCGCTGATCGTGCCGAACGAGTCGGGGCAGCGACGATGCGAGACGGAGATCTCCCGAGCATTCTGGCGGTACAAGATCGGCGCGCACTCGTCTAACCGAGGCCGTGCCGAGTTCGACCCTCCGCGTGCGGCGACGCTGGCGGGCCGATTCGGGTGGTCGGTAGACCCGACGCAGCGTGGGAGTGTTGGTTCCCCGGCGTGCATCGAGGTCTATCCGCATCCGGCGATGGTCGGGCTGTTCGGTCTCTCGGAGCGGATCATGTACAAGTCGGGGCCATTCCGGGCGGAAGGTTTCGCCCTGTTGGTCCGGCACCTCGCCTCGATCGATGAGTTGTGCCTGAGCGAGTATCCACGCTGGACCGAGCTGTCTCGCGTGGTCGCCGATCCGAAGCCCGGCGACTTGGATCGGATCGAGGACGAGCTGGACGCGATCCTGTGCGCGCACCTGGCCTGGCTCTGGCACCACCGCCCGGACCACCTGCAGGTCTACGGTTCACTCGAAGACGGATACATCGTCACGCCGCCGCCACCGCTTCTACCGCCCGAACCACCAGCCCACGATCATTCGCGGCAAGCGCCTCCCGCCTCGAAGTCGCCCGGCCGGGCGGGACATCGGGGGCCCGCGCCGTCATCGTTGAACTGTGAAGACCCTGCCCAAGGCAGTTGACGAACGCCGAGGGTGGCGCCCACACGCACAACGGGCGCTACCCTCGACCCGCTGGATCGTGTGCGGCTACCCGCGCGAGACAGTGTCGGCCACGGCGTCGATGCCCCGGTCGAGGTCGTCCTTGCTGATCACCAGCGGCGGCGCGAGCCGCAACGTCGAGCCGTGCGTTTCCTTGCACAGCACGCCCTTGCCCGCGAGCGCCTGCGCGGCCTGCCTGCCGGTCAGCCCACCCTCGGCGATGTCGACCCCAGCCCACAGGCCACGCCCGCGCACAGCGGACACGCCGTGGCCGACCAGCTCACCCAGCCTGGCGTGCAGATGCGCGCCCAGTTCGGCGGAGCGCTGCTGGAACTCGCCGGTCGCGAGCAGCTTGACCACCGCACGGCCCACGGCGCAGGCCAGCGGGTTGCCACCGAACGTCGAGCCGTGCTCACCCGGCCGCAGCACACCGAGGACGTCGCGGCTGCCGACGACCGCCGAGACCGGCAGGATGCCGCCACCGAGCGCCTTGCCGAGCGTGGTCAGGTCCGCCCGCACGCCCTCGTGCTCCAGCGCCAGCAACGTGCCGGTGCGAGCGAGGCCCGACTGGATCTCGTCGGCGACGAACAGCGCACCGCGCTCGTCGCAGATCCGCCGCACCTCCGCGAAGTAGCCCTGTGGCGGGACGTTGACACCCGCCTCGCCCTGGATCGGCTCCAGCATCACGGCGGCGGTGTTGTCCGTGACGGCAGCCGCCAGCGCGTCCGCGTCGCCATACGGCACGGTGACGAAACCGGGCGTGTAGGGGCCGTAGTCCGCGCGGGCCTCCTCGTCGTCGGAGAACGAGACGATGGTGGTGGTGCGGCCGTGGAAGTTCGACCCGGCTACGACGATCTGCGCGGCGTCGGCGGGCACCCCCTTCACCCGGTAAGCCCACTTGCGCGCGATCTTGATGGCCGACTCGACGGCTTCGGCTCCCGAGTTCATCGGCAGCACCATCTCGGTGCCGGTCAGTTCCGCCAGCTCGCGGCAGAACGCGCCGAACTGGTCGTGGTGGAACGCCCGCGAGGTCAGCGTGACCCGGCCCAGCTGCGCGGTCGTGGCCTCGATCAGCGCGGGGTGGCGGTGCCCGAAGTTCAACGCCGAGTACCCGGCGAGGAAGTCCAGGTAGCGGTTGCCCTCGACGTCGGTGACCCACGCGCCCTCCGCTTCGGCGATGACGACGGGAAGCGGGTGGTAGTTGTGCGTCGACCACTGCTCGTCGGCGTCGATGAACTCCTGCGTGAGCGGCGAGGTGGTGGCTGCGGTCATCGTCATGAGGCCAGATTATGCGGCTAGCGGCGTTCGATCATCCGGGCAACGTTGCGCATTGCCATTATTCGTTGCGCAAATATCCGCTTGGATCGACGATTCGTTGCGATCGAGTGGGACTGTGGTTGCGGCCACGCCGGGTCGCGCCGGACCGAGTCGGGAGGCGTGCGCGGGCAGACGCGCGTCTGACAGAGTGCATCCTGTGACAGCAGATCTCTCGTTTCTTCGCAAGCTCGCCCGTACCCAGCGATTCACCCTCGGCGCGCCCAAGGAGTTCCAGGTCGCGCGGGATGGCTCACGGGTGCTGTACCTGCGCAGCGGCGATGGCTATGACCGCACGCACAGCCTCTGGTCGCTGGACGTCACCAACGGCACGGAGTCGAAGCTGGTCGACGCCGAGCGGCTGCTGCCAGGCGAGGAGGAGCTGTCGCAGGAGGAGCGGGCGCGCCGTGAGCGCAGCAGGGAGTCCGGTGGCGGCGTCGTGCGCTACGCCGTGGACGCCGCCTGCGAGACGGCGGTGTTCTCGCTCGGCGGCACGCTGTACTCCGTCGACGTCGCCAGCGGCGCGGTCGCTGAACACGTTTCCGGCGCGGTCATCGACCCCAGGCTGAACCCGCAGGGCACGCACGTCGCCTACGCTGCGAACGGCGCGCTCCGGGTGATCGAACGCGCCAGTGGCGCGGACACCGTGCTCGCCGCCGAGGACGACCCGCAGATCACGTGGGGCGTCGCGGAGTTCATCGCCGCCGAGGAGATGAACCGCTCGCGCGGGTACTGGTGGTCGCCGGACGGCACGGCCGTGCTGGCGCAGCGCACCGACAGCACCGGAGTGCCGCGCTGGAACATCGCCGACCCCGCGAACCCGGGCGCGCCGGTCAACACCGTCGCCTACCCGGCGGCGGGGGAGCGCAACGTCGCGGTGTCGCTGCGGATCATCGGGCTCGATGGATCCACTGTGGACGTCGAGCGCGGCGACTGGGAGTACCTGGTCGCGGCGCACTGGTCGGCGGGCGGACTGCCGCTGATCACGGTGCAGCCGCGCGACCAGCGCAGGCTGGACATCCTCGCCATCGACGTCACCGATGGCTCGACGTCACTGGTGCACAGCGAGACGGACCCCGCCTGGGTGGAGATCATCTCCGGCGTGCCCGCCTGGACACCGGACGGCAGGCTGGTGCGAGTCGAGGCGGCCGACGACTCCTACCAGCTGGTCATCGACGGTAAGCCGGTGACCGACCCCGGACTGCAGGTGCGCTCAGTGCTGCACGTCGGCGATGAGGTGTTGTTCAGCGGCTCCGAGGACGACCCGACGCAGATCCACGTCTACCGCACGTCGGCTGGCAGCGTGACCCGCGTGTCCGATGTGGACGGCGTCCACGTCGCCGCGGGCAGGGCCGAGACGTGCGTGGTGTCGTCCTGGTCGCTGGAGCACGCCGGGCCGAAGGTCAGTGTCCGGCGCGACGGCGCCGCGGTGCCGATCGCCAGCCACACGGCGGATCCCGGCATCACTCCGAACCTGCGGATGCTCACGGTGGGGGAGCGGGACCTGCGGTGCGCACTGCTGCTGCCCACCGGCTACCAGCCGACCGACGGCCCACTGCCAGTGCTACTCGACCCGTACGGCGGGCCGCACGCCCAGCGCGTGCTTCACACCCGCAACGCGTTCCTGACCTCGCAGTGGTTCGCCGACCAGGGATTCGCCGTGCTCATCGCGGACGGCAGGGGCAGCCCCGGTCGTGGACCAGCGTGGGAGAAGGAGATCGGCGGCGCGCTGGCCGAGGTCAGCCTCACCGACCAGGTGGACGCGCTGCACGCCGTCGCTGCCCAGCAGTCCGAACTGGACACATCGAAGGTGGCGATCCGGGGCTGGTCCTACGGCGGCTACCTGTCGGCGCTGGCGGTGCTGCGCAGGCCGGACGTCTTCCACGCCGGAATCGCGGGTGCCCCGGTCACCGACTGGTCGCTGTACGACACGCACTACACCGAGCGCTACCTCGGCCACCCCGCCGAGCAGGCGGAGTCCTACCAGCGGAACTCGCTGATCGACGCCGCTGACCGACTGGAGCGGTCGCTGCTGATCGTGCACGGGCTCGCCGATGACAACGTGTTCGTGGCGCACGCGCTGCGGCTGTCCTCGGCGTTGCTCGCGGCGGGGAAGTGGCACGACTTCCTGCCGCTGGTCGGCACCACCCACATGACGCCGAGCGACGAGGTCGTCGCGGAGAACCTGCTGCACCTGCAGGTGGACTGGCTCAAGCGCGAGCTGGGCATCGGCTGACCTCTGGCCAGGCGTGGCCGTCGTCTCTGGCGCTGTCGCCCGGGTGCGGCGGCCACACCCGGCGCCGGAACAGCGCCGTCAGTGCAGTGCGCGTCAGAACGCCGTCGCTAGCAGCAGGCCCACACCCGCTGCCGCGAACCCCGCGAGCAGCGTGCCGACGACGTTGGCCACGGCGTGCCGCCGCGCGCCATCGGTGACCAGGCGCACGGTTTCGTAGCCGAACGTGGAGTACGTCGTCAGCGACCCACACAGGCCGATGCCGACCAGCGAGCGAACCGCATCGCCACCCGCGCCGTCCAGCGTGAGCCCGGCCAGCAGGCCGAGCAGTGCCGAGCCGAGGACGTTGACCGTCAGCGTGCCGTAGGGGAAGCCGCCGCTGCTGCGCCGCTGCACCCACTGGTCGATGAGGTAGCGCAGCGTGGCCCCGAGGGCGCCGCCCGCCGCGACCAGCAACGCCGTCATGACGGCTCCGTCCTGCGGATACGGGGCCGGAGCGCGGCACGGGTGAGGACGAGGCCCGCCACGACGGCCAGCAGCGCGGTCACCACCGTGCCCAGGCCGTAGAGCACCGCGACGCCGGGCGCACCCGCCGCGCCCGCGTCGATCACCTCGATGACGTACGTCGACAGCGTGGTGAACCCGCCGAGCACCCCGATGCCGACGAACGGCCGCAGCAGTCGATGCGGACGGCCCGCCTCGGTGAGCGCCGCCATCAGCGCCCCGATCAGCAGGCAGCCGAGGACGTTCGCCAGCAGCGTCGCCCACGGAAACCCGCCCGGCGTCGTCGGCAGCGCCACGGCGAGGCCGTAACGCGCGAGGCTGCCGATGGCGCCACCGGCGGCCACCGCGAGCGGCACGTCCCACTGGATCGGGCGACGAGCGACAGCGACACCGGACGCCGTCTCTGATGGTGACGTCCGCACGTCAGCCCCGCGCACTCACCGGCTGCGGCTGCTGCCGGGGGTTAGTCGTCCGAGGACGCAGCGCGATCGCGCAGCCGACGATCCACGCGATGCCCGCGAGGATGTAGAGGTCACCCACCAGGTGCTCCCACGGCGACCAGGTCAGTTCGACGTCGGGCACGCCGACGGTCCAGTCGTGGTTACCGGGCAGGAAGTGGAACGGCGCGATCACGAACAGCAGCACCGTCGTGCCAGACGCTGCCGCCAGCGGCCAGCGGGCTCGCGAGCCGTCGCCGAACGCCCTGGTGGTCGCCGCGAGCATCACCACGGACGCGGGCGCGATCCACACCCAGTGGTGTGACCACGACGTCGGCGATGCCAGCACGAGGAACGTGCCGACCAACGCCAGCGCCGTCGCGGGGCCGCTGTGCCGGATGGTGCGCGCCACCAGGATCAGCAGAGCCAGCACGACGACCGCCACCAGCACCGTCAGCAGCGGCTTTTCGATGCCGAACCGCGCGAACGCCGCCGTGACGGTCTGGTTCGCGCGATACGTCGAGCCGCTGATGCGCGCGGTATCACCCAGCCCACCGAACCAGTACTCCACCGACGCCGAGAAGCTGGTCAGGAAGCCGAGCGCGGTGGCGGCGACGCCAGTGATTCCGGCGACGATCGCCGCGCGGTAATCCTTGCGGACGAGGAAGAACAGCACGAACACGGCGGGGGTGAGCTTGATCGCCGCCGCGATACCGATCAGCAGACCCCGCGGCCAGCGCGGCGCGCGGGTGAGGCAGTCCGCCGCGACCAGGCCCATGAGCAGCAGGTTGATCTGGCCGAACGAGAACGTGTCGCGCACCGGCTCCAGGGTCAGCGACAGCGACAGTCCCGCCGCCGCGATGAGCGCCGCGCCGCGTGTTCCGCCTTCCGGCCACACCCGCCTGCCGACCAGGTACAGCGTGCCCGCGATGGCCACGATGTTGAGCGCGAACAGCACCACGAACGCCGCCGTCATCGGCATGAGGGCGAGCGGAATCGCGGGCAGGATCGCGAACGGTGGGTAGATGTAGGGGAGTTCGAGGTCGACGTCGGTCATCGGCAGCGGGCCGTAGATGTCGCCGTTGCCGAACCAGACATCCACGGCAAATCGGTATACCTGCAGGTCGATATGCGGGATGCCGAGCTGGAGTATGAGGAAGGTCACGACGTGCACCGTGACGCCCATGGCCAACAGCACGTGGAACCGCGTGCTGTTGAGAAGCCTGTGGGGGATGCTCGGTGTCACGGATGCCTTTCGTCGTCTACGGTATGCCTACGTCACTGCACTGAGCGGCTGACTGGGTGCGCGATACCGGGATCGAACCAGTGATCTCTTCGATGTGAAGGAACGCCAGCACGTCCGCGTAGGTCCGCGCGAACCTACATGAACGTGCAGGTCATACCGCATGTAGCCGCCCCGTTGTGTTCGGGCGAGTCCGTCAAAGTCCGCCTGCATAGGCTCCCTTTTGGGCTCCCCAGAGTGTCCATTGTAGACCGCCCCCAGCGGTGCCGGTAACACCAGCCGAGGGGCCTTGAGCGGACGAGGAGGTCCGACCCATGAGTAATCGTAAGCTTCGTTACTGGCAGCAGCGTCCCTGCCCTGCGTGGTGCAGGGGTACTCACCGGAAGTACGACGACGGTAGTGCTGACGGGCACCCGAAGCCTGGCGGTGCGTCGTGACGGCGCACACGTCATGTCGACCCCGCGCGTGGCTTTAGTCGCGGGTGGCGCCGTTGGGCCACACGACGGTGATGGGTAGGGCGCGCTCGCGGGCGGCGTTGACGACGTCGGCGGTTCCGCCGTAGCCGCGTGCGGGCTGCCCGTCCCACACGGCGAGCAGCTCGTCGGCCTCGTCGAGCATGCGCACCGACGCGGCCATGTGCGCATTGCTGGTCGAGGCGGTGTGGTCCAGGCGGATCACGTCGGCAGCGTGGTTGAACAGCGCGTCATAGGTCGGGTGGTGCTCGGCGGGTAGCCCGTCGCGGTACTGCTCAGCGGGCACGATCACTACCAGCTCACCGTCGGCGTCGAGCACGGCGCGAGCGAACAGCGTGTCGGCACCGTCGGCGAGTGCACTCACCCCGATGAGCGAACCGTGATCGCGGGCGCGCTGGTTGACCTCGGCGCGCAGCGCGGCGTCGACGAGCCGCACCGTCTCGTCCGGCAACCCTCGGTGGCCGGTGATCGCTAACCGCGTCACGACATGCCCTCGTCGGCGGCATACAGCGCGGTCAGCTCGTCATCGAGGTCGGCCGCGTCGCTGGTGTAGTGCGGCAGGCTGGCGCGGAACTCCCGCACCCGGCCGGTGATGCGTTCGGAGCCGTAGCGGCGCGCGATGGTGAGCGCGTCGGCCGCGAGCGCGCACCCCTCGGCGACATGCCCGGCGTCGGCGAGCGCGCGAGCGTGCCCGACCTGCGCGAGCGCGCGGGCCTTCGGCGCGGCCAGCGCGGGCGCAGCGGCGTCGTAGGCCGTGCGGGCGGCGTCGACGTCGCCGAGTGCGGCGAGGGTGGCGGCCTGGTAGCGGGCGGCCTTGGCGCTGTCGAACGTGAACACCCACGGCCACGACGGTTCACCGCGTTGCCGATCGGCGAGCCGCTCGGCGGTACGCAACTCCGTATGCGCGGCCACCTGGTCGCCGAGCGCGGCGTGCGCGGTGGCGTGCAGTGCGGCCAACCATGCCCGTGCGGCGTCCGGTGCCTGCTCGCCGACCGTGCGGCGCGCCTGTCGCAGCAGCGTCAGCCCGTGCCGAGGGTCGCCGGTGTCGGCGGCGTAGCGGCCGAGGCTGGCGCGCATGTACGCGGCCAACAGTGGGTGCCCGGCGCGCTCGGCCTGCATCACAGAGGTGGCGTAGTGCTTGCGCGCGGCACCCGTGGCGCCCTGGTCGGCGGCCAGCCACGCGGCCAGCCCGGTGGTCTCGGCGAGCACCGCATACCCAGCCGAAGTCGGCACCGCGTCGGCCACGATGCCCGCCGCGAGCTGGCGGTGCGCCTCAACGGCAAGCACCAGCCGATCAGTGGGCACGGTCTGTTCCATACGCCGGTAATGCGCGGTCGGCCCAGCAATCGACGCCACCAGCTCGCTCGCATCGTGGCCAGGGAAATGGTGCGCCACCCATGCCCCAGCACCCACACCGAGCGTCACACGGAGAAAGTCCTTGCGGTTCACGTCGTCGGCCCGTTCGACGTCGTCCGTTGCTGCCGTCTCCAGTGTCGCACCGCCACACACCGCGTCGAAACGCCGCCGCACGGCCTCGTCGGCCCTCGCGAGCGCGGTATCGAGGATCTGTTGCATGTGCGGGCGCGGCACCGTGCCAGCGCCAAGACGCTCCCACTGCGACACGATGCGCTGACTCACCCCAAGGTGATCGGCAAACTCACGCACACTCAACCGCAGCGCGAGCCGCAGCGCAGCCGCCTCGCGCCCAGACCATTCGGCTACTTCGGTCACGCGCCATAGCGAACCACACACGCTCAGCTAGCGTCGAGCGCCCGCGCCAGGAGCGCACAGGTGTCGGTGTGAGGTCAGGCCTTGGTGGCCACGGCGGTGAGGTACTCCCAGTCGCAGACGAGGCTGCCGTCGGTGACTCGGTTCTCGTCGGCGGCGAGTGCGACGAGATCCGCCCGGAAGGCTTTGTTGCCTTGGGCGTCGAGTCGCTGCGACGCCTTCAGCGTTGGCCCGTAGTGGGTCAGGAAGAAGTCGGCGAAGTGCTCGGGCGAGAGGAATCGCAGCGTCAGCGTCCGGGTGTCGCAGGACAGCCGCGTGATGCGGTCGCCGAACAGCTCCCGTAGCGTCTCCTCGCTGCCCCACCGGACGGGTGGCAGCGTGCCCGGTGGCGGGGCGGCGTGCTTGCCTACGGTTGCCAGCAGCTGACCGACGAACCCTGTCGGTGTCCAACTGGCCAGCCCGATGTGGCCCCCGGAACGGCACACCCGCACCAGTTCGTCGGCGGCGCGCTGGTGATCAGCGGTGAACATGACCCCGAACGCGGAGAGGACGGTGTCGAACGAGCCGTCGGGGAACGGGAGGTTCTCGGCGTCGGCTTCCCGGAAATCCATGGACAGGTCTTCGGCCGCTGCCCGGGTGGACGCCGTTTCAATGAGTGATGGCACGTAGTCGATGCCGGTGACCTCGCAGAACCGGCGCGCTGCCGCCAGCGCCACGTGCCCGGTGCCCGTGGCGACGTCAAGCACGCGCGACCCCGGCCGCACGTCGACGGCTTCACACAGCGCGTCTCCCAGTGGCACGGTCAGCCACGCGATCCTGCCGTAGTCCCCGCTATTCCACGTCGCCTGTTGTTTGTGCTTGATCTCGTCGAAGCTGAGCGTGGTCGTCATCGTCGCAGTCCCTTCTGGTCACGGGCGCCAGTCGTCCTCTGGCGATACACCGGTTTCAGACTCCGTGACAGCTGGCCGCGAATCTTGGAGATCGCGTGAAGAAACCCGGGAGTTTCGGTGAAGCGCCTACGACTGCTCCGGCACGCCCGCGGCGTGCAGGCCGTCGAGATACAAGGCGCGTTGCTCGGGCCGCTTCAGGTAGAACAGCTTGCGTTCGGCGTAGTCGATCGAGAACATCGGACACTGCTCGAGCAGTGCGGGCACCGTGGCCGACGCCTGCCGAGCGTGTCCTGCGTGGGCCAACGCGACCAGCCGATGCGACGTCGTCCAGTACTGGCAGTTGGGGATGGAGGCGGCCTGCTCGGTCCAGTCGATCGCCTCCTCGTAGCGCTGCGCGAACAGCAGAGCCAAGGCGCCGTAGGTGAGGAACGCCCACAACTGGGGGTCGTGCGCGCCGAGCGCCACCGAGCGTTCGAACCGGGCGATCGCCTCGGTGTAGCGGCCCTCGTAACACAGCGAATCACCCAGCCCGCAGTACGCGGCTGCGAAGGTGGGATTCAGCTCGATGGCACGCGCGTTCGCGCGTAGCGCTGCCTGGTACTCCCGGCGGGCGAGCTGGACCCGGCCATACAACACGTGGAATAGCGCGTTCTGGTCATCAGCCCGTAGCGCGATCCTGGTGGCGTCGAGGGCGTTGTCGAGCAGGTCCGGCTTGGGGTCGGTGTCCCAGTAGACCATCCCTAGTACGACGGCATAGGCCCACCAGGCGTGCGCGTCGGGAAAGTCGGGGTCCAGTTCCCGGCACCGGTGCAGCATGCGCTGGGCTTGATGGTTGCCCTCGCTGGTGAACCGGAAGAAGCGATCAACTCCCAGGTGGAACAGGTCCCACGTCCGAAGGTCAGGCCGCGGCGTTCTGCTGCTTCGGCCGCGTTCGGCATAGCCGAGCTCGGGTTCGACGGTCGCCACGATCATGTCGGTCAGCTCGTCGAGGACGTCGAACAAATCCTTGAACTCGCGATCGAAGCGATCCGCCCACAGGCAGACACCGGCGGCCGTGTCGGTGAGGCTCGCGGTGACCCGTAGTCGCTGCCCGTCGAGGCGGATCGTTCCGTCCACCGCGTAGCGGGCGCCGAGTTCGTCGTGGAGCCGCTGGACGACATCGGGATCGTCACTGAGCCCCGCCGTCGCCGCCGCGGTCAGCACCCGCAGCCACCGGTGTTTCGACAAAGCGGCGATCACGTCGTGGGTGAGCCCCCGGGCCACGTGACGGTGTCCGGTCGCTGGTGTGAGGTTGGTGAAGGGCAGGACGGCCACCACGGGCCGATCGCGCGCCGCGGACGCGGCGACAGTTGTGTGGTCGGGGCCCTCTGGCGCTGATGGGTCTGTGTCCTGGGCGGCAGCCTCGTCGGACACGGGTGCGACGAACATGTACCCCTGCCCGTGCACGGTCTTTACCATGCGCTGACCACGCCCGGTGTCACCGATCGCCCGTCGCGCGCCCTTGATCTGCGCGGACAGCGCGGACTCGCTGACGAACCGGCTACCCCACACCGAGTCGAGCAACTCTTCCTTCGGCACCGCCCGATCACGATGATCGATCAGGTGCAGCAGAACCCGCAGGGCGCGCGGCTCGATCGGCACGACCTCTCCGGCCCGCCTGAGCTCGAAACGGCCGCGGTCAAGCACGCAGTCGCCGAAGTACAGCACCACGACAACGGTACCAGTTCGGTCATAACGGACCTGTTGCTTCGTTGGGCATCCACGAACGACCCGAACAGGCGCTGACCGCCACGCTCGCCGAGCAGCTTCATAACCGGCATCTGCTGGTGGTACTCGATAATTGCGAGCACGTGGTGGAGGTGTGCGCGGAGCTGGTCGGCGAGTTGTCGTCGGCGTGTCCGCGGCTGTGCGTGCTGGCCACCAGCCGCGTGCCGCTGGTCATCGAGGGCGAGGCGACGTTCGAGGTTGCCGGGCTGCCGGTACCCGAGGCCGATGCGGTGCCTGGCGGCACGGTCGCGGCAGCCGATGCGGCGCGGTCCCTGCCAGTGTTGGGGTACTGCTCGCGTGACATTGTGCTCTCCTGCGATCTGGTCGCTACGGCGACCGGCTCACGGTCTGCCGACGCGTTTATCGAAGGCCGCGAGCGCCTGTCACGTGCCATGGCGGACCGATAAGAACGCGGGCAGGGTGTGGTCGCACCTATCCGCGGCTCGCGCCTGCGAGGCGCAGATCGTCGCAGGTGCGCGTGAGCGCCATCTGGCCCTCGCTGCGTGCGCAGGCCCCGGTGGCGCGGAGGAGATCGTCGGCGGCGTCGCGATCACCGGGATCGCCGCGGGCGAGTAGCAGCTGGGCATGGGCGAGTCGGCTGCGGTTGACCCACCTGGCGGCGCCGAGACGCTCCTGAGTGCGGGTGGCCAGCTCGAGGTAGTCCTCGGCGCGTCCCCAATCGGCCAGCGTGGTGGCCAGCAGGCCGCAGTAGTGCGCCACCGACCCGCCGCACAGCGCGGGATCGGCGGCCAGCTGCTCCGCGTGCGGAGCGAGCTGGTCGAGCAAGACCCGGGCATCGGCGGCGCGACCGGCGGCTGCCGCGACCTCGGCGAGCGGGCACAAGGTTTGCAGCCACATCATGGTGATCGGGACGCTGCCGAAGCTATCCGCCGCGAAGCGGTCGAGGACCGCGAGGGCCTGCTGGCTGCTGCCAACTTCCCACCACGATCGGGCCATCATCGCCTGCGCGTGAGGGCGGTCGGCGAAGCGAGCGTACAGCTCCTCGAGGTGGGGCAGCGCCTCGGCGAGATCGCCGCGTTCACGATGCAGCCACAGGTGGTGGAACAAGTAGGGCCCGTCGATGTCGGCGGCGTCGGCGAGCCTGCCGAACTCGCGGTAGCGGTCTGCGAGCTTGGCGACGTTATCGAGCTCGCCCCACGCGAGCTCCCGATTGGCGGCGAGCATGCGGCTCGCACACATCATGAACGGCTCACCGAGCTCGTCGGCGAGCCGGCAGGCCTCGGGAACGCGCGCATCGACCTCAGCGCGGTCACCGGCCTCGAGTGCCGCCACCGCTCGCCACCAGCGAGCGAACACCTGCAGGTTGGCATCGTCGAGCCGGTCAGCGAGCTGGACGAGCTCGCCGGTGGCCGCCAGACGCTCAGCCACCGTGTCCGGACCCTGGATCGTGAACTGCCGCAACGACAGCACCTGGGCAAGTACGGCGTCGTCGGCACGCCGGGCCAGGGCGAGTGCCTCGTCGCTCAAGCGCCGCGGCCACGCGCGGTCGCTGGCGAACGCGAGCTCACCGGCAAGCACCGCGAGCACCGTGGCACGTGGCCCCGGCGCGTCGCTGCCGACGACGTCGAGCGCCCGTTCCAGCACTGCCACGCGCTCGCCGTCGACGCTGGACAGATGGCCGGGGAACCCGCGATTGTGCGCCCACGCCGCACGGGCGGCGCGCTCGGGGTCGCCGAGCTCGACAGCGAGGTTGAGCGCCGCACGCAGGGTGATGCTGTGCACGCCGGGACCTGCGCGCTGCTGGGCGTCGCCGAGTGCGATCAGCAGGTCACAGCGCTGTTCGACCACCGGCCGGTCGCGGTCGGCGGGGTCGAACAGATCGAGCGCCTGCTCGTAGCAGGCCGCGGCTTCGTCATAGGCGAGCTGGGAGAGCGCGACGTCGCCTGCGGATCGGGCGAACCGTCTCGCCTTCGCCGGGTTCCCGGCAGGTCCGGCCTGACCGTGGTGGTAGGCGAGCTCGCCGAGAACCCGGTCGAGGTCGCCGGCGTGATGCTGCTCCAGGGCCGTAGCCAGCTGCGCGTGGAGTCGCATCCGCCTGCTCGGGCTGACCCGGCCGAGCAGCGCGGAGCGCATCAGCGCATGGCTGAAGGAATACCGGTCGTGGCGCGGCTCGACCGCCGTCACCAGCCGCGCCCGGATGGCCTCGTCCAGCGCGTCCAGCGCGGCATCCTCGGCCACCATGGCTGCCTCTGCGACGGGCCCGAACGGGAAGGTCGCACCGGCCACCGCCGCTTGCTCCAGCAACCGTACGGTCGCCGGCGCCAGCCGCTGCACACGAGCATCGGTCAGCTGCCGCAGCGTCCACGGCACCGAGTCAGGGTCGCGCAGCTGGGTGAGTCCGGTGATCGCGCCCGAACGCAGCCCGGCGAGCAGCTCCTGCACGAACAGCGGGTTGCCCGTGGTGACCGCATGCAACTCCGATGCCAGCCGGGCGTCGGCGCCGATGGTGTCCTCGACCAACTGCGCCACGCCATCAGCGGTCAACCCGCCGAGCTCCAGACGTGTGACGTCAGGATGGGTTGCCAACTCCGCGAGTGTGTCAGTGAACTCGCCGGAACGCTCCTCGGTGGTGTCCCGGTAAGTCGCGACGACCACAAGCGCGGCACCAGCTGTGGCGTTGAGAATGTGCCGGAGCAGCTGCAGGGTGGGTCGGGTCGCCACATGCAGGTCCTCCAGAACGAGCAGCAGCGGTCCCGGTGTTGCGGCCGCCTCGAGCCACCCAGCCACCGCGTCAAACAGGCGGTGCCGATCGAGCTCCGCTCTGGTGGAGTCCGGTGATGGGCACTGTCCGGTGCGCTCGGCGAGCTCGGGAACCAGTCGTGCGAGCTCGCCAGGACGTACGCCGAGTCGCGCATCGAGCCCGCTGTCCGGTGTCGCCCCGGCGTCCGCGCGCAGCGCCTCCACGAACGGTTGATACGGCGCCGCCGCCGCGTCAACGCAGCGGCCCACCAGCACCGTAACGTCCTCGGCGGAAGCAGCGCAGGCGAGCTCGGCAACCAGGCGGGTCTTACCCGACCCAGGCTCACCGGCAACGAGCACGACCTGTCGCCGACCTTCGCGGGATGTCGCCAGCGCAGCCCGCAGTGAGCTAAGTTCGCGTGCGCGCTCCACGAGACGCAGGTCGCGACGACACGGCCACGAGGAGGCGGGCTCGTGGCGCCGCCGAGATGACACGACGGCGGGCACAGGAGCACTCACCGGTAACTCGTGACGCAAGATCGCCGCATGCAGCGCCTGCAGCTCGGGACTCGGCTCCGCACCGAGCTCGTCGACGAGCTGTTCACGCAGTCGCTGGTACGCCGCCAGTGCATCAGCCTGCCTGCCCGATGCGTAGAGCGCCTCCATCAGCAACGCCCACAAGCGTTCACGCAGCGGCTGCTCCGCCACGAGCTCCTGTAACACGCCAACGACCTCGGCGTGCTCTCCGGTGTCGAGTCGCAGCCGCAGCAGGCGCTCACGCACCAATAGCCACTGCTCCTCAAGCCGCACGGTGTCCCCAACGAGGTGCGGCCGGTCGGCCAGCTCCCCGAATGGCCTGCCCCGCCACAGGCTCGCGGCCTCCCGCAACTTCCGGCCGGCCGCGGCGTTGTCACGCTGCTCAAGTAGCTCGGCTGCTGCCTGCGCGAGTTGTTCGAAGCGCGTCGCATCGACCTCCTCGGGCGCAACCGCGAGCGTCCACCCGCCCGGCACGCTCAACAGCCTGGTGTTGTGGCTGTCGGTTGGCTCGAGCAGGCACCGCAAGCGTGACACGAGCCCCTGCGCGAGCCGGGGCGCGCGGTCGGTGGCGTGCTCGCCCCACAATGCGTGCACGAGCCGGTCGGTGCTGCATGGCCGGCCCGCCTGCGCCACCAGTAACGCCAGGACCAGCCGCTGCTGCGGAGTGGGCTGGACCCACGGTTGCTCCGGCGACGACCTGACCTCGATCGACCCGAGCACTCGGACCAGCATTGCTCACCCCCCGGGTGCCCGCCGTCTGTCGCACTGAGCATCGCGCCCCGTGCACGCAACGTCAACACGGCATCAACACTGCTCCAACACCATTGAGCCACCGTAGGTCCCAGACGCCCCGCCATCCCCGCAACCAAGGAGGATCACGATGACCACGCAGACCCCGCCCGACACGGGAATCATCGGCCGCATCCATGACGCGTTCAACCGCCGCGATCTCGACGCGATTGCCGCCGAGCTCACCGACGACGTGGTGTTCCACTCGATCCCCGGGGTGACGGGGATGCCGCCGGTGCTCGAAGGGCGAGACGCGGTGCTGCAGCAGTTCGCGGCGATGATGCAACTCGGTGGCCAGACCATCGAGCACCACAACGCCGAAGTGCTCGCCGGCTACGTCGTCGGCCTCGGCACCGCCACGTTCGACTTGAACAACCACCAGCGCAGCGTGCAGATCATTGATGTATGCGTGCTCCGCGACGGCAAGCTCGCCGAACGCTGGGCCATGCTCGACCGGCCAGCTGAACTTCAGCGGGTCTTCGAGGAACTCGGTCGGTGACGTCTGCCGGGCAGGGCACGGGCCGAGGGTGCCGGTCCCGGCCGGTCGACCGGCTCGCTCCTGCTGGTGCTGCTGCGGCTGTGGGGCGGCAAGGGCAGCGCCTCGCCTCGCCCGTCCAGTTGGCCGGCGACATGCTGAAACTCCTTGCCGAGCAGTTCGACGGCCGCACGATTCACGGCGTCGGTGACGCCGCCTACCACGGCACCTCCCTCGTGGTGGCGGGCACGTCGTGGACCACCCGGCTGCCGTCCAACGCCGCCCTGTTCGGGCCGAAACCGCCTCGCACCGGCACACGCGGCCGGCCCCGGCTGCAGGGGCACCGGCTCGGCAGACCCGCCGACCTCGCCACGACCGCGACTTGGCAGCAGGTGACCGTCTCTCGCTACGGGCGCCGCGACACAATCGAGATCGCGGCCGTCGACTCGATCTGGTACGGCGCGTTCGGCAACGCACCCGGCCGCACGGTGCTGGTGCGTGAGGCCGGCCGGGCCGACGGGTACGACCTGGCGCTGTTCACCACCGACCTGAACAGCCCAGCAGCCGAGATTGTGGCCCGTTACGCCGCCCGCTGGCCCATCGAGACCGCCATCGCCGCAGCCAAGCAGCTCCTCGGAGTCGGACAGGCCCGCAACCGGCTCCAGCGCGGTCGACTCCCAGGTGGGGGTTAAGCGACAAGCTGTGACGGTGTGCCGCTCGAGAAGATCTCCAGGATCGTCGGACACGCGGGCGCAATGATGACTAAGAAGGTCTGCTGATATCAGCTGCGTCCTGTGAGCGGCACGGTGCGATGTTGAGGGACCAGGTCTTTCCGCAGCGAAGCGAAGGAGTCGCTTGTCACTCGACGAGCCGGAGTTAGTCACTCAGTTTGTCACCCGCACAGACGTCAGAGCTGGCAGGGTCTACGGCCTGACCTCGGTGCGCGATACTGGGATCGAACCAGTGACCTCTTCGGTGTGAACGAAGCGCTCTCCCGCTGAGCTAATCGCGCCGGGAACGATCAAAACTCTACCGGACCGCTCAACGCCGCTCACACACGGGTCCATTCCGGTGATCACGCCAAGCAGTGATCTCGACACCCTGTGAACAACTCGGTGGTCAGCCGGACGGATGGTGTTGGCGACTATAACGTCCATGTGACGTTCGTCTTCCGGCATTAGCGGGAACCCACTGTTGTGCGCGATTATTACCGTCCAGTATGTAAGGGGGAACCGCCAGGACCTTGATGACGCCATCTGGGTGATCTGCGACAACAACAGGGGCCACCTCGCAGGCTATGGCGTCACACCTGGAATGCTCGGTCGTTAGTTGGCCGGGGAAGGGAGACGAAGGGTAGGACGATGCGCAACGACCACGTGACGCTCCGCTCGACCGCGGTATTCGACTTGCTGGCACCTCGGACGCCCGCCGTTCCGGTGAAGGTCGAGTTGCGATACGACACGCGAGACCCGTACGCGGTGGTCGCCGCGTTCCGCACTGGACGCGCGGGCTGGGTCGAATGGGTTTACGCCCGGGACCTGCTCGCTGACGGCCTTCTCGCCGACGCCGGCGACGGTGACGTCCGCATCCGGCCTTCCGTTGAGGATCCCGAATCGGTGCTCGTCGAGCTGAACTCGCCGTCGGGGCACGCGATGTTCGAGGCCTCAGCGCAGGAACTGGCCGACTTCCTCGACCGCACCTATGACGTCGTGCTGCCCGGCAACGAGCACCTGTGGGTCGACGTCGACGACGCGCTGACCCATCTCATCCCGCACGACCTGGCCTGATTCCGAAGTCCTACCCCCGATTCTCGGCGTCGATCATGGATCTTGTAGAGTTCTCCACACAGCGCGGCGAGGTCAGCAACGGCCTCCCGACGCTCACAGGCGGACGTAGCGCAGCTGGTAGCGCATCACCTTGCCAAGGTGAGGGTCGCGGGTTCGAGTCCCGTCGTCCGCTCGGTTGGGCCCCTGCGATAGCCTCAACGTAGAGGTTGGCCCACCTGGCGGAGTGGCCGAGTGGTTCAGGCAAGGGCCTGCAAAGCCCTGTACACGGGTTCGATTCCCGTCTCCGCCTCGCGCGATTAGCTCAGCGGGAGAGCGCTACCTTGACACGGTAGAGGTCACTGGTTCAATCCCAGTATCGCGCACCATCACTGGCCAGCGGAAACGCTGGCCAGTGGCATGTGAGCAGGACCCGCGTGGAACGGCTCATGGAACGAACCGGGTTACACTGGTCCTGCCTCGGCTGGATCTATCGCATCTCGCAAGCGTCGTGTACGTCCACGCGTCAGCTGAGGGGACAGGGAACAGTTCGGCTTGTGTCGTCGAGGCGTTGAAAGCGGCGCGGATAGGTCATGCGGGAACGCTAACGGGCAGCACCGGCAGCCGCCGCGGTGGTCGGCCTTTCTGGAGGCGGCGGTTCGCGCGGTCGGCCGGCGGCACCGCGACCCGCCGGCCACTGCTCCAGCGGCGCGTTTTGAGCTATAGCGGTAGCTTCCTGTCTTCTCCTCGCGACGTAACTAGAGCAGCATCGTTGGCGAACGGTTGCCCAAGCACATGTTCGTAGCACGACCTCGAAGGCCCCGGCTCCTGGAAAATCCAGACCGGGGCCTTTCGGATTACCTCAATGTCGGTGTTCCTGCTAATGACCTTGTCTGTAGGTCTTGTGCTTGTACCACCGCCAGATGAGGGCCCATACCCCGATGACTATGAGCGCTAAGACGAGGGTTCCCGCAAGGATCGCACCGTCACGGACGACCACATCGGGATACTCGGAGTACTCACAGCGGATCGTGATAGGGCCGTCGAGGTGTGCCGGTCGCATCTCCCCGCGGAGCTCGTCGTTAGCGCCTTCGGGCATTGGCGCACGAGTGAAGCAGTAGTCCTCCGTGTACTGGGCCTGACCTACCGCCCATACAGCGAGCCCGATTAGCCCAGTAATTGCGACAGCTACCCCGGCGATGACACGTTGGATGAGAAGCTGGCGGGTGCCAGGCGTGATCACGACGAGACTCCTGGGCGGCTTGCCCGGGGCTGTATGCCGGTTGGTTGATACCTTGTCACAGGGCGGGAGATTAGCATCGGTTTAGCCCTGAGCTCCGGTAACGGGTCCCATGTCTGCGTCAGCAGCTGCCGCGGACGGGCGACTTGTCGTCGGAGGTGTACCACGTGTAGCAGCCAGGTACCTTCCAGTTGCGACTTTCATTGATGTAGATGTCGCTCCGTTCGCGGGGGTCGCTCCCGAGGCTTACGCACCATGCGCTATCCACACCTCAGGAGCGGACCATTTTTTGACCCAGCAGCCCGAACGGCGACCGTCGGGCGTCGCCAGCATTACCTCCGACGACAATCTTGTAAGTGTAGTTGGTTCGGAGGTTTTCGGGGTCGAAGATCCCGAAGCTGATGTCGTGTACGCCGCAAGGGTCGGAGGCGTTGGCGTTGTCTGCGTACACCTTGGAAGAACTCGGCACGTTGGATGTGACGATCCAGGTGTCACCCGAGAGCCAGTAGTCGGGCAAACATGCCTTGTGTCCCATGGCTCCGACTCCATAGGGGTCTCGGTCGTACAGCTTGTTGTCGTGTTCGTAGACGAATTCGGCGTCGCTGGTCTCGTACGAATTGAGGCCGGCGCGGTTACTCCAGTACATCTTGTGACGAATTTGGCGAGGAAAGCCTGTGTTGCTGTTGTGGGCCCAGAGGGTTCCTCTACGCGGTGCCCACGGGTCTTCAATGTTTGCGGCAGTTATATCTTCTTCGGTTGGCGTCGGATCTGTAGAGCTCAAGGTCTGAGCTTGTACAGAAGTCGGAACGGTGTCGCCAACGTGCACGTCGGAGGGGGTGCTTGATCGGTGATGAAGGACTCAATCTGGGGTGGTGTGCCGAAGTTCCCGATGTTGGTCTCTCGGTACATGTCCAGGGCTTTAGCCAGGGGCGTGCCGCCAACGATCAGCTCCCCATTGGTCGTCCCGCCATGGCGCACGCTTTGGATCGACAAGTCGTAGGCCTTGGCTGCCTCCAGGAGATCGGCGGTGCTGGCGGGCTCTGCGAGCGTGATCTTGTAGAAAACGTCGGCTTGCTCTTCGGGGAGTAACGCGTCGGTGGCTGTCGCTGCAGCGGCCAAGGGAGCAAAGGGCGTAAGAGTCAGTACTGCTGCAGGGATGACGGCAAAGCGTAGGCGTCGATAAACATTTCGATTCACAGTGGGGTCTCCGTGTGGGCTGGTCCGGGCGAGGTGGTTGTTGACTCAGCTCAGGTAGCTGATTGCTGGAGAAGTTCCCCTGTCACTGCGTCGATGACGAACTCCTCGAATTGCGGTTGTAGATCAGCCGACTCACCCTTCGAGGTTCGAATCCTTCACCTGCTACACCACAGCAAACGCCTCGCTGGACATACGAAACAGGGTCAGCTGTCGGACATCATCCCGGGGGCTGCCATGTGCGGCATAGGAGGTTGTGTGCGGCTGGCTGGCGCGAATCCGTCCCGAACGCGCTGACGAGGCCCGGACCAGGCAGCACGGATGCGGAGCCGTACCCGTCGGGGGAGCGGACGAACGTCGTGAGCGGCTGTGCTGGACGGATATCTCTCACGGAGAGATCAGAAACGAAAATAACGACAGCGGGACGCGAACAGTACAAGTCCGGCGGTTGGCAGCGAGGCGGTGTGTGCCTATAGTCATGCTGGTTCCCTCGGCCGGGGCAAAGTTTCGAGGGCGGGGAGGCGGTCACGTGGGGCTCAGGTTGCTGGGGCCGGTCGAACTGGCCTTGGGAGAAGTGGGCATCGCTCCGAGCGGGCATCGGCAGCAGGTCGTGCTCGCGATGCTCGGGCTCAACGCGAATCGAGTCACCGCGGTCGATCAGCTGGTCGAAGCGGTGTGGGGCGAGGACCCACCGTCGACGGCGCGCGGCCAGATCCAGATCTGCATTTCCGCACTGCGCAGGATGTTCTCCGACGCTGGGATGCCGCACGCGATCAAAACGAAAGCCCCCGGGTATGTGCTGGAACTGGGCACCGACGAGCTGGACAGCCTGCAGTTCACGAGCCTGGTGTCGGCCGCGAAGTCCGATGCGAACGCGGGGCGGAAAGCCGAGGCCGCGGGGAGGCTGGCGGACGCGCTGCGGCTGTGGCGCGGACCCGCGCTCGCCGGGGTACGCAGTGAGCTGGTGGAACGCGGCGCGGTAGTGCTGGACACCGCCCGGCTAGCGGCGATGGAGGAACGCATTCGGCTGGATCTCAGCCTCGGCAGGCACGGCGAGGTCTGCGGCGAACTGACCGGGCTGGTCGCCGAGCATCCCCTCCGGGAGCGGCTCTACGAACTGCTGATGCTCGCGCTGTACCGTGCGGGACGGCAGGCCGAGGCGCTTGAGGTCGGCCGCAGCGCGCGCGAGCGGCTGATCGAGGAGATCGGGGTCGAACCCGGCGCTGAGCTGCAACACATCGAGCATGCCATCCTGAATCAAGACCCGTCCCTCGACCCGCCGGAGCCCGCTGAGCGACCAGCGTCCGAGGCCGGAAGCGCGCGGCCGCCGCTGTCGGCATCGGCGGCGCAGCCGGTGAAGGCGAGCCAGCCCAAGCAGGTGTGCCCTCGGCAGCTTCCGGCGACCATCGCCGACTTCACCGGCCGCCACGACCACGTCGACGCGATCAAGGCGATGCTCACCGAGGCGCGCGAGCACGAGGGGTTCGCGGTCCCGGTCGTGGCGATCTCCGGCAAGGGCGGCGTCGGCAAGTCAACGCTGGCGATCCGCGCCGCGCACGAGGTCGGTGAGTGCTATCCGGACGGTCAGCTGTACGCGGATCTGCAGGCGCCCAACGGCGATGATCGCACGGCGATCGTGCTGGCGCGTTTCCTGCGCGCGCTCGGCGTCGCGGGCACGGCCGTACCAGGGGACGTGGAGGAACGCGGCGAGCTGTTCCGCAGCAAACTGTCCGGACAGCGAATCCTGGTGGTGCTCGACGACGCGGCCAGCGCCGAACAGGTGCGTGCGCTGTTGCCGGGCAGCTCGACCTGCGCGGTGATCATCACCAGCCGCGCGAAACTCGGCGGCCTGCCGGGCGCCAGCTTCATCGACATCGACGTCTTCGACGAGCACAAGTCGACCGAACTCCTTGACCGCATGGTCGGCGCGGAACGCGTGCGGGCCGAGCAGGACGCGGCGAGCGAGCTGGTGCGGTTCTGCGCTGGGCTGCCGCTGGCGCTGCGGATCGCTGGTGCGCGGCTGGCGTCGCGGCCGAACTGGCGGATCAGCGGGCTGGTGCACCGGCTTCGCGATGAGGCCGGCAGGCTCGATGAGTTCGCGCATCACGGCGTCGAACTGCGTTCCAACATCGGCCTCACCTACAGCGGTCTTGACGAGGTCGGCCGCAGGCTGTTTCGGCTGTCCGCGCTGATCGACGCGCCGGACTTTCCAGTGTGGACGGCCGCCGCGCTGCTGGACACCTCGGTGGCCGACGCCGAAGAGGTGCTGGAGACCCTGGTCGACGCGCAGTTGCTGGACACCGTGGTGTATCCGGACGCGCATCTGATGCGGTACCGGTTCCACACATTGATCAGGGTGTACGCGCGTGAGCAGCTCTACGAGGTGGTCACCGACGATGAGCGCAGGGCGTCGCTGATCAGGGTGCTCGGCGGCTGGTTGGCCCTTGCCGAGTCGGCGCACAACCGCGAGTACGGCGGCGCTTACACCATCGTGCACGGCGACGCGCCACGCTGGCACCCGGACGACGTCGAGCTGCTCGAATCGGGCCGCCGCGCGCTCGCCTGGTGGGAGAGCGAGCGGCAGGCACTGGTCGCGGCGATTCGCCAGGCCGCTGCCGAGCAGCTCGACGAGCTGTGCTGGGACCTCGCCCTCACGTCGGTGACGTTGTTCGAGATGAAGGGCTACTTCGACGACTGGAAGTCGACAAGCCAGATCGCGTTGGATGTCACGCAGCGAGTGGGTAACCGGCGGGGTATCGCGGCCATGCTGTACTCGCTCGGCACGCTGAACATGTTCCAAACCCGGCTCGACGATGCCGAACAGTGCTTCACCGAGGCCGCGGCGATCTTTCGCGAGGTCGGCGACGAACACGGACTCGCGCTGGTGCTGCGCAACGCGGCGAATGTGGACAGCATGCACGGTGACGTCACGGCGATGATGGCCAAGTACGAGCGTTCACTCGCCACGCTGGTGAAGGTCGGTGACCGCATCGGCGAAGCCCATGTGCTGCGTAGCCAGGCACGGTACTGGATCGAGGACGGTGATCTGGACAAGGCCGCGGAGCTGCTGGAACGCGCGCTACGGATCTGCCTGGAGGAGTCCTGTGTGCGCACCGAATCGCAGGTGGTGCATCGGTTCGCCGAGCTGTACCTGCGGCAGGGCCAGATCGACAAGGCGCGGCAGGCGCTGCACCAGGTGCTGCGGATTGTCCGGGATCTCGGCGACCGGCTCGGTGAGGCGCACGCGCTCTACGGGCTGGGCATCGTGCGTCAGCGCGAGGGCCGGCTGGACACCGCGGAGGCGTCGATGATGCACGCGCTCGACATCGCGCGCCGGATCGAGGAACGGATGATCGAGGCCAAGGCGCGCTTCGCGCTCGGAGAGTTGCGGCTGGCGCGCGGAGGTGTCGAGAGCGCGGCCGCGGAGCTGCACCCGGCACGGGAGCTGTTCGCGGAGCTGGGATCGGTCGTCTGGCTGGCACGCACGCTGCTGCTGTTGTCCGAGGTCTCGTCCGCGGCCGGTGACGGCGATGCCGCGCGCGGCCATCATGCCGAGGCGGTGCGGATGCTCAGCGAGTCGGACTCGCCGGAGTCCTCGCGGCTGCTCACCGAGCTCGGGTCGGGCGCCACCGCGACAGCCGAAGGCTCGCCGGAGACCGTCGGGAACTGACGGTCCGGCGAGCCTGTCGGGCGCGCTGGTTGGTTGGCGCCTGCTCACCAGTGGGTGTCCTGCAGGTCCGCGTCGCCGCTCTGCGCGATCGCCCAGTGCGTGTCGGCCCGCACGTTCCAGTGCGTGTCATCCCCGCCGATGCCGGGTGCCGCGATGGCGACGCAGACGATGGCGCTGGCGATGGTGCCGAACACGGCGGTCGTGAGCTTGCGGGTCGCGGTCATATCTCAGTCCTCCGAGTGGTGCTTCTTCCGGCTTGCTGCCGGCCTGGAACCAGTTGACTGAGCGGCGGTTTCGGTTCACCTCTCGTGCGCCGTCCGCTGACTATCGCGGCCGCGATAGCGCGCCGATAGCGACGAGTAGGGCCGGATTCGGACAGTCGTAGGCAGCACGAGTGAGTCGGACCCGCGGAGGTGATCAGGATGAGACGCACCGAGCAGCCCCTTGGCATCGGCGACGTTCTCGCGGCGCTGCGTCACATGGACCCCGCGGCCGGTGTCATCGGAGGACTGTTCGACGATGCCTTCGTCGACGGCGCCGCGGACTCGCCGGTGGCACGGGGCTATTCCTTGCGGGCGCAGGAAACCGCGGCCCTCGTGCTGCGTGATCCGGACGATGTCGCACTGTGCGCGTTCCCGCCGGCGCTGCTGTACGCGTGCCGGGCCGCCGCGCTCGCGAGTGTCGCGACGCGGGCGCTGCTGCCGCCAGGGTCGGCCACCGCGAGTGTGTGCGGAGACGCCGTCCGGGTACCGGTCATGCTCGCGACTCTCGCGCACTGCCCGCAGCACATCAGCCACATCGAGGCCTGGGCGCCGGAACCCGTCCCGGACGAGGTGGGCGAACAACTGGACGAGGCAGGGATCGGGTTCACGATCGCGGCACGGCAGCAGGACGCCGTCTACGGCGCGAATCTGTTGGTCGCCGCCTCCGATGCCGCCCAGCTGTCTCGCGGGCAGCTCTGCGATGAGGCGGTGCTGATCAACGCGGGCGGCTCGGTCGTATCTCGCGACATCGCACGGCGGGTGTCCGCCGTGTTCACCGATGCCGACCTTGGCGAACTCATCACCGGACTGGCGCCAGCCCGGCCTGCCGGGCTGGTGCTGATGGACCTGCTCGGCGCCGAACATCCGGACATCGCGCTCGCGTATCGGCTGTATCGGGCCCTACGACCAGACACCGCCCAGGAATCACCGGCGACTAGTAGCGACTCGACGGATGCACAGTACTAAGGAGGCAGACATGCTCACCACGGAAACCATCGGCCCGCATGCGGGCGGCTCACTGCCCGAGCCGTGTGCGTTACCGGCCTGCCACCGCCGCCCCGTAGACGAGTGGCGAATCTGCCAGACCTGCGCGGCGGAGGTGAGTGCCACGGTGCGCAGCCTCGCCGAGGACTACGACGAATGCGCGGACATGCTCGACCGGCGGCCGGGCTGGCTCTCCGAACGGGTCAGCGGAACCCGCAGGATCGGCATCAGCCTCAGCGAGACGGCGATGACGGTGCGCGGCGACATCGTCGCGATACTGGCCTCCTGGTGCGCGTTGGTCGCCGAGGAAGCAGGGGTCCCCAGTGCGGGCAGCGCCGATGTCACGGTGATGGCCACCTACCTGGACGAGCACCTGCCGTGGCTGGCCACCCATCCGGCCGTGGACGACTTCGCCGACGAGATCACCACGCTGCTCGCGGACGCCCGCCGTGTACTCGACCCCACCCCGGTAAAGCAAGTGCACCTCGGAGTGTGCGCCGAGCCGGATTGTGACCGGACGGTGGCGGCCACCGTCTACGCCGCACCGGGCGAGAAACCACGGCGGCCGGTCAGCTGCTCGGCGGGACACACTCTGCCGCCGCACCAGTGGCTGCTGCTCAGTCGATGGCTGCGGACCGCCGCGGCGGACGAGTCGCTCGGGGCGGCGGCATGACCGGCGCGCGGCGGAGACGCACCGTCCCCACTCAGCTCGCCGCACTCGCGGTGGGCGTATCGGAAGCCACGATCCGGAAATGGGCCAGCCGCGGGAAATTGACGCGGTATGGCAAGCGCGGTCGTGCGGAGTATGACCTCGACGAGCTTTTCGAGATCGCGGAGTCGAGCGTTCAATTGACCTGATAACGATAATGTCGAAAACACGAATTGGGACCCGTCGCACCGCGACGGGTCCCAATGCTGCGTTAAAAATGGTCGCAGACGTGTTCGGAAAAAAATCGCCCAAAAGTGTTGACTCCGCAGCTTGCGAAGTGTCACGCTTTTCGTGTGGCACCGCTGTGCCCGCAGCAGGATGGGCCGGCACAGCCGTGAAGCCACTCAAGGAATCGTATCTTCTATCCCCATTTCGAATCGCCGTCATCGTGTGCTTAACCGGCATTCATGACGTGCTTCGGCCGGCCTGGATACAAGAGAGAAGAAGCATGAATAGCACCGCTGGAGCAAAGCAGGACGCATTTATTCTCACGGGTTCGTTCATCGCTATATGCCGGGCTCCCCGCTATCTCGCGGAGCTGCACAGTCGCGGGCTGACGGTCTTGCTGGCGACCCCGGCCCGGTGGCGTGCCGATGCCGAGGCGAGCCTCGCCGAGCCGGGGCACCCCGCCACCGCGGCCGATGAGATCGCCTTCGTGGCAGGCAGTCCCGACCACGAGGGATCGTTCAACGCGGGCGCGATCGCCGCGGCGCGCGACTGGCAGCGCCGGTATCGCATCGTCGGCGCGTACGCGGTGGGCGAGACGATGGTCGAGCCCACCGGACTGCTCGCCGACGCGCTCGGGTTACCTGGCCCTGGACTGCGCGCCAGCCGGGTGTGCCGCAGCAAGTATCTGCAGCGCTGGTATCTGCCGGACGCCAGCCCACCGTCGACGGTGATCCCGGCTGGCGGCCGGGACACGACCGACCTCCGCGAGGTGTCCTATCCCGCGGTGCTCAAGCCGGCGAGCAGGCATTCCAGCTCTGGTGTGGTCACTGTGCCGGACGAGTCGGCTCTGCGGGTGGCCATGGCCGAGTATCCGGGCCACGAGACGTTGCTCGCCGAGAGCCGGGTGTGGGGGCAGGAGTACTCGGTGGAGACGCTGACGCAGGACGGCACGATCCTGTTCGCCTCTGTCACCCGCAAGGACACCAACGAGGCAGGCGGTGAGGCCTTCGTCGAGCTGGCCCATTCGGTGCCAGCCGACGGGACAGCGGCGGGCCAGGTGCTCGCCGCGAACGAGGCGGTGCTGCGGCGGCTGGACATGCGTGACGGCATCACGCACGCGGAGTGGCGCGTTGACGCGGACGGCGTGCCGCGGCTGATGGAGGTCGCCGCGCGCACCCCCGGCGACGGCCTGTGCGTCCTGTACGAACTGGCCACCGGAGCGCCGCTGGAACCGGTCATCGTCGACATCGCGCTCGGCGTGCCCACCGAGTATCCCGCCCCGCGCCGCTTCACCCGCCAGGTCTACGTCGAGGCTGACCACGGCGTACTCGACGACGTACGGGTGGACTGGCCTGGGATCACGCCCACGTGGGTTGGTGAGGCCGGCCAGTGGCCGGAGATCGAACCGGGCGCCGCCGATGACCCGGCCACGCTGCGTGCGGTGCTGGTGCTCAAGGAGCGCGGCGCGTGGCTCGGGCCGTTGCGCAGCTCGGATGACCGCGCGGTGACGGCGCTGATCGACGCGCCGAACCCGGCGGAACTCGACGAATTGGAAGCCAGGGTGCGCGCCGCGATCACCATCGCGGTCAGCGCTCCCGGTACTGCCGCCGATGAGGGGACGAAGGAGTGTGCGGCATGAAGAACGTCGTGATGATCATGCCTTACCACCGGTATTTGACCGCTGCCAAGTCCGAAGGCATGCGGATCCACGCCATCTGGGACCGGGCGGTGGCGGAAAGCATCTTCGGTGCGGGTGCTCCCGCCGATGCCTACCTGGCCGAAGCAGCCGAGCTCGCCGACGGGTTCGCCCTCACCGACTTCAACGACGAGGCGGCGCTGTCGGCGGCGATCCGCACGGCGGTGGCCGACTTCGACGCCGATGTCGTGTACCACGTCGGTCAGGAGGAGAGCATGCTCGGCCCGTCGCGGCTGGCCGAGGAACTGGGGCTCGCGGCGAACCCGGCGTCGTCGATCGCGGTGCTCAACGACAAGTTCGCGCTGCGCGAGATGCTCGCCAAGCATGACGTGTCGCCGGTGCGGTTCGCGCACGCCACACACTGGCGAGACGTCGCCGAGCTGCTCGGCGACGTCGAACTCCCGGTCGTGGTGAAGCCGACCGACCTTTCCGGCAGCCGAGGAGTGTTGCTGCTCGACGACCCCGCACAGCTCGACGAGTGGGGCGCGCTGCTGACGTCGTACGACTATGACGGGCCGGTCCTGGTGGAGGAATTCCTCACCGGACCGGAGTTCAGCGTGGAGACGGTGAGCGTGCGTGGCAGGCACCACGTGATCGGCGTGACCCGCAAGCTGCTCGGCGCACCGCCGCTGTTCGTCGAGACGGGACACGTGCATCCGGAGCCGGAAGGCGACAGTACCGCGCAACTGGGCGCACTGACCGTGACGATGCTCGAGCTCAGCGGGTATCAGACCGGGCCGGCGCACACCGAGATCAGAATGACCCCCGCTGGCCCGCGCATCATCGAATCGCAGGCCAGGCTGGCCGGTGACAAGATTCCGCAGCTGGTGCACCTGGCCACCGGGCTGGACATGGAGCGCGCCGTCCTCGCCGCGTTGGCCGGTCGCCCCCCGACACCGAGTGATCCTGGCGCCGGCGCGGCGCGGATCGGTTACTTCCAGCTGCCGACCGGAGTCATCGAGGCGATCGGCGGGCTCACCGAGATCCGCGCGCTGCCCTACGTCAGCGAGCTGAGCATGCCGTTCGCCGTCGGCGACACCATCCCGGAAACCGTGGACTGGCGGACACGGCACGGCTTCGTCGTGGTCAGCGGCACGTCGGTCGCGCAGACCGCGGCACGGCTCGCCGAGGTCGAGGACCTGCTCGACGTCCGGGTCAGCCCCGCAGCGGAGCCCGGGGAATCGAGCGATATCGCGGAGGTAGTGGCATGACGTTCTTCTCGTTGTCTCCCGCCCTGCGCCTGCGTATCGGCGTTGGCTTCGTCAACCGGTTCGCCGACTCCATGATCACCACGTTCATGGCGATCTACCTCGCGCTGGAGTACTCGGTCGCGCTTGCCGGGGTCCTGATGGTCGCGGTGGTCTCGCTCGGCGTGGTCGGCATGCTCATCGGCGGGCATGTCGCCGACAGCAGGGGCCGCCGGGTCACGCTGCTGGCCGGTGAATCGGCGGTGGTCGTCACCTTCGTCGTGATGGTGTTCGGCGAGTCGTCGCTGCTGGCCAGCCCCCTGGTGGTCTATCTGGCCTACGTGGTGAACAAGTTCGCCGCCAGTCTCGCGCTGCCAGCGCACGACTCGCTGATCGTGGACATCACGACGCCGGAGATCCGCAAGCAGGTGTACACGGTCAACTTCTGGGCCGTGAACTTGGCGCTGGCCACCGGGGCGATGCTCGGCGCGGTCCTCTACGACGGGCGCTTCGTGCTCATGCTGGTCATCGCAGCCGTCGGGTCGGCGGGGGTGGTGGTCTCGACGTGGCTGTGGATCGCGGAGACGAAACCGGAAACGGTACGCACCGAAGCCGCGAAGCCGCCGATGCGCGAGTTCGTCAGCGGATACCGCCAGGTGCTGCGCGACCGCACGTTCATCCAGCTGATGGTGGCCGGGACGCTGACCCTCGCGGTGGAGTTCCAGCTGATCAACTACGTCGGCGTGCGGCTGGCCGCCGACCTGCCAGAACAGGACCTGCTGTCGCTGGGCACCTGGAGCGTGCGGGTGGACGGGCCCGAGATGCTCGGCGTGCTGCGCGCCGAGAACACCATCCTGGTCGTGATCATGGCGCTCTTCGCGCCGGTGCTGCTGCGGAAGGTGTCCGATCGGATCGGGCTCTACCTCGGCACAGGGCTGTTCATCGGCGGGTACATGGTGCTCGCGGTGAGCAACACCGGCTGGCTGCTGATGGTCGCCGGGTTCGTCTTCACCGTCGGCGAGCTCATGAGCGTGCCGATCAAGCAGACCCTGCTGGCCAACCTGGTCCCTGACCACAGCCGCACCCGCTACATGGCCGTGCACAACCTGAACATCCGGCTGGCACAGCTGATCGCCGCGCTGTGCATCACCGTCGGCTCGGTACTGCCCTCCTGGGGCATGGCGGGTCTGTACGCGGTGTTCGGCCTGATCATCGTGTGGCAGTACCGGCTGGTGCTACGCACGGTGACCACCGCAGGCATCGTCAACCCGGCGCCAGCCGACATCTCCGCCGATGCCGCCGAACCCACCCGAGAACCCACCGAGGCCCGATGAGCGACGCGATCACAGCGGAGGACACCATGACGACGCCACGCATGCGTGCCGCCATCGACGCCCTTCCGGAGCGAAAAGCCGGCCCACCGCGGGTTGGGCAGCGGATGGCGGCCAACGAGTCGCCGGAAGGCCCGCTGCCATCGGTGCTGGCAGCGGTGCACAGGGCGGCGACCGAACTGAACTACTACCCGGATTACCACTGCACCGAGGTCACCGGCGAGATCGCCCGGTGGCTCGGCGTCGGTCCCGACAACGTCGTCGTCGGCGCGGGAGCGGTCGGCGTCACGCAGATGGTGTTCTCGGCCGTCAGCGAGCCGGGCAGCGAGGTGATCTATCCGTGGCGATCGTTCGAGGCCTACCCCACGATCGCCGCGCTGGCCGAGATGCGGCCGGTGGCCGTACCACTGCGCGAGGACGGCGGCCACGACCTCGATGAGATGGCGGCGGCGATCACCCCGAACACGCGGTTGATCCTGGTGTGCAATCCGAACAACCCGACAGGGGTGCCGGTACACGCCGACGAACTGTCGGCCTTCCTGGACCGGGTTCCGGCCGACTGCCTTGTGCTGCTGGACGAGGCATACCGCGAGTACGTACGCGACCCTGATGTGCCCGACGGCCTGTACGTGGCCGCAGGACGCCCCAACGTGGCAGTGCTCAGGACGTTCTCCAAGGCGTACGGCCTCGCGGCGCTACGGGTCGGGTACCTGGCGGGGGACGAGCGGGTGGTGTCGGCGGTGCGCAAGGCCCGGCTTGGTTTCGCGGTCAACGGCCCCGCGCAGGCCGCGGTGATCGCCTCACTGGCGGCCGAGGACGAACTGCTTGGCCGCGTCGAGCACACCGTCAAGGAACGCGACCGAGTGCGCTCGGCGCTGCTCGAGCAGGGCTGGCGAGTCGCGCGGAGCGAGGCCAACTTCCTGTGGCTGCGCACGCCGGAAGCGGTCGGTCTGGCCGAGGCATGCGCGGCGGGAGGGCTGCTGGTGCGCGCTTTCGACGGCGAGGGCGTGCGGATGTCCATCGCGACTCCGCACGCCAACGACGCGTTTCTCGGCATCTGCGCCGCCTACCGCGACGCGCGGTAACGCCGCGCTGGCAGGCAACAGCGATGAACAATCTGCGAGGAGAAATCCGATGGAAGCCTTACCAGCGGCGGGCGGACTGCTCGCCGAACGAGCCAGCGCGATGGTGGCCTCGGAGATCCGTGGCCTGTTCGCGGTCGCCGCCCGGCCGGAGGTGGTCTCACTGGCAGGCGGCATGCCTGCCCCGCAAGCGCTGCCGACCCAGCTGCTCAGCGCGCTGATCGGCAAGGTCCTTGCCGATCACGGCAGCCAGGCACTGCAGTACGGGCCAGGACAGGGCGAGCCGAGGTTGCGGGAACAGATCCGCGACGTAATGGGCGTCGAAGGCATCACCGCCGACCCGGACGACGTGGTGGTGACCGTCGGCTCGCAGCAGGCACTGGACCTCGTCGCGAAGCTCATCATCGATCCGGGCGACGTCGTGCTTGTCGAGTCCCCGGCGTATGTCGGAGCGCTGACCACGTTCGCCTCGTATCAGGCGAACGTGGTCCACGTCCCCGGTGACGACGACGGCATGCGACCGGACGCGCTGGCCGGGATTCTGGCCGAGCAGGCCGCTGCGGGACGGCGGGTGAAGCTGCTCTACACCGTGCCGACGTTCGGCACCCGTCGGGTAGCACGCTCAGCGGCCCGCGCCGGGACGACGTGGCCGAGCTGGCCCGCCGCGCCGGGGTGCTCGTGGTGGAGGACAACCCGTACGGCCTGCTCCGGCTGGAGGGCGAACACCTCGCGCCGATCCGCGCCCGGCACCCGGATGTGCTCTATCTCGGGTCGTTCTCCAAGATCCTGTCGCCGGGACTGCGCGTCGGCTGGGCGCTCGCCCCGCCCGCGTTGCGAGATCAGCTGGTCCGCGCGGCCGAGTCGGCGCTGTTGTGCCACTCCGCGCTCAGCCAGCTGACCGTCGCGCGGTACCTGTCCGAGGAACCATGGCTCGATCACGTCAAGGCGCTCCGCGAGCTGTACTGGGATCGCCGCGCGGCGATGCTGTCCGCGATGGCCGCGGAGCTGCCGGATGGCTGCCGGTTCACCGCCCCGGACGGCGGATTCTTCATCTGGCTCGGCCTGCCGCCGGGAACGGACGCCAAGCGGATGATCTCGCGGGCGATCGACGCCGGCGTGGCCTATGTCCCCGGCACGGGCTTTTACGCCGACGGGTCGGGGCGCGACCACATGCGACTGTCCTTTTCGTACCCGGAACCGGCCGAGATCGCCGAAGGCGTTCGCAGGCTCGCCGGCGTCATCGGCCGCGAAGCGCGAGGGCCGGTGACCCACCCATGACCACCCCCACGAAACAACGACAGGAGCTGGCGGAGATGACGGCAAGCACGACCTCCACGCGGGCCTCCACGCGGGTCGACTTCTACTTCGACCCCGCGTGCCCGTTCGCCTGGATCACCTCGCGGTGGATCGTCGAGGTCGAACGACTGCGCGAGATCGACCTGCGGTTCAAGGTGATGAGCCTCGCGGTGCTCAACGAACACCGCGAGATCGAGCCGTGGTACCGGGAGTTCTGCGACCGGGCGTGGGGTCCCGTACGGGTGGCCATGGCCGTCGCGGCGCACGCCGGTGAGGACATCCTCGGCGACCTGTACACCGCGCTGGGCACCCGGATCCACGACGGTGGCAACAAGGACTTCCCCTCGGTGATCGACGACGCGCTCGCCGAACTGAACCTACCCGCGCACTTGGCGGGCGCGGCGAAGTCGACCGAGTTCGACGATGCGCTGCGGGCCAGCCACCAGCGCGGCATCGACGTGGTCGGCGAGGAGCTCGGCACACCGGCCATCCACCTCGACGGCGGCGGCTTCTTCGGCCCGGTGTTCACCGCGATTCCGCGTGGGGAGCAGGCCGCCCGGCTGTTCGACGCCGCGCGTGAACTCGCGGCGCACCCGACGTTCTGCGAACTCAAACGCTCCCGCACCGGCGAGCTCGACTTCAGCTGAGGAGCACCATGACCAACGCACTGGAAGACCTGCGTGCGCGACTCGACGCGCTCGACCTGGAACTGCTGGCGACGCTGCGGGACCGGATCCGCTGTTGTGTCGAGATCGCCGAGTACAAGCGTGAGAACAACGTCCCGATGATGCAGCCGCACCGCATCGGCATCGTGCAGCGCAGGGCCGCGCGGTTCGGCCAGGAGCACGACATCGACGGCGACTTCCTGTACCGCCTCTACGAGCTGATCATCGCCGAGACCTGCCGGGTCGAGGACCACGTGATCGGCGTGCCCGCCCCGTCTTGAGTTCTCGGGAGACCATCATGCGCATCCTGCTCATCGACAACTACGACTCGTTCACCTACAACCTGTATCAGTACCTCGGCGAGGTGGTTGGCACGCCGCCGGATGTGGTGCCCAACGACACCGACTGGGCCGAGCTCGACCTCGATCACTACGACGGCGTGGTCATCTCGCCAGGCCCGGGCAGGCCGGACCGGCCAGCTGACTTCGGCATCAGCGCGCGGGTCATCCTGGAGGGTTCGCTGCCCGTGCTCGGCGTGTGCCTCGGGCACCAGGGGATCTGTGCGTTGCTCGGCGGCACGGTCGAGGAGGCCCCTGAGCCGGTGCACGGGCGCGTGTTCCCGGTCGAGCACACCGGTGTGGACGTCTTCGCCGGGCTGCCATCGCCGTTCGACGTCGTCCGCTACCACTCGCTCGCGGTGACCGAACTGCCGCCGCAGATCGAAGCTGTTGCCTGGACCGACGACATCGTCATGGGCGTGCGGCACCGCGAGCGCCCGCTGTGGGGCGTGCAGTTCCACCCGGAGTCGATCAGCAGCCAGTACGGACGCCAGATCGTGGCCAACTTCCGCGACTTGGTGCGGCAGTACTCGCCGGTCGCGGCGGCGACCGTGCCGTCGCCGGTGGCCACGCCGGAACCGGAACCGGAGCCCGCACCGATGTATCAGGTGCACGCGCGCAAGCTCGCCACCATGCCGGACCCGGAGACGGCGTATCGCGCCCTCTTCGCGCGGAACGCCCACAGCTTCTGGCTGGACAGCAGCGCGGTCATCGACGGGCTGTCGCGGTTCTCGTTCCTCGGCGACGCCAGCGGTCCGCTCGCCGAGTTCGTCAGCTACCGCATCGCCGACGGCACGGTCACCGTGACCTCGTCGGACGGGCACGTCGAGCACATCGAGAGCGGCCTGTTCGACTACCTCGACGCCGAACTGGCCCGGCGGCGGGTTGCAGGAACCGCCGAGCTGCCGTTCGACTTCAACCTCGGCTACGTGGGCTACCTCGGTTACGAGCTGAAAGCGGAGTCGCGCGGGTCGGCGGCCTACCATGCCGAGGAACCGGACGCCGCGCTGGTCTTCACGGACCGGGCGCTGGCGCTGGACCATCAGGAAGGCGAGGCCTACCTGATGGCGTTGAGCGTCCATGACGCCGACGGATCGTCCGAGGCACGGGCGCGTGCCTGGCTTGAGCACACCGCCGAGGTGCTCGGAGCGCTCCAGGCGCAACCGCCGGTGCACGCCGTCGACGGCCCGCACCGGCTGCGTGACATGAACGCGCCGGAAGCGGCGAGCGTGGTGCGGCCGAGGCACGACCACGATGCCTACGTCAAACGCATCGACGAGTGTTTCCAGGAAATCCGCCACGGCGAGTCCTATGAGATCTGCCTGACCAACTCGGTGACCATGCGGGCGAGGATCGACGCGCTGCGCACGTACTCGTACCTGCGCACCATCAGCCCGGTTCCCTACGGCGGGCTGCTCGACTTCGGCGACGTCTCGGTGCTGTGCGCCTCACCGGAGCGGTTCCTGTCGATCGATGTGAACCGGGTCGCGGAGTCCAAGCCGATCAAGGGTACCCGGCCGAGGGGAACGACCACGGCCGACGACGACGCGTTGCGCGCGGATCTGCTCGGCAACGCGAAGGATCACGCCGAGAACCTGATGATCGTCGATCTGATCCGCAATGACCTCAACGTCGCCTGCGAAGTGGGCTCGGTGCACGTGCCCACGCTGTTCGACGTCGAGACCTACGCCCCGGTGCACCAGCTGGTGTCCACTATCCGAGGGACGCTGCGGCCGGGGGAGTCGCCGGTCGGCTTGGTGCGGGCCGCCTTTCCCGGCGGTTCGATGACCGGGGCGCCGAAGATCCGCACGATGGAGATCATCGACCGGCTGGAGGACGGGCCGCGCGGTGCCTACTCCGGGGCGATGGGGTGGTTCGGGCTCAGCGGCGCGGTCGACCTCAACATCATCATTCGCACCCTGGTCGCCACCAGCGACCACGTGAGCTTCGGCGTCGGCGGCGCGATCATCGCGCTCTCCGACGCCGACGCCGAGTTCGAGGAGACCGCGGTCAAATCGCGGCCGATGGTCAGCGCGGTGCTGGACACCGCGCTCGAACTCGGCGAGCCCGCCGAGATCACCGTTGACGGGCCCTCGCTCGGGAAGGCGGCGTGAGCGCGCCGCCGGGCGGGCTCACGCGGTGTGTCGTCGCAGGCGGTGCTGGTGCGGTCGGTGCGATGTTCGCCGATCTGCTCCGGGCAGAGGGCAGTCAGGTGACGATCGTCGACATCGCCCCTGGCCCTGGGGTGATGGCGGCCGACGTGACCGCGCCGGGCCCGGAGCTGCGCGGCGCGCTCGGTACCGCGGACGCGGTGGTGCTGGCGGTGCCGGAACGGGTGGCGCTGGCCTGCCTCGGCCCGGTGTCCGGCGCGCTGCGCCCCGGCGCGCTGCTGGTGGACACGCTGTCGGTCAAAGGCCCGTTCGCCAGCGCGGTGGCTGAGCTCGGCGCCGACATCGAGGCGGTCGGCCTCAACCCGATGTTCGCGCCGTCGCTTGGCATGGCAGGGCGTCCGGTCGCCGAGGTCGTGCTGCGCGACGGGCAGCGGGTTCGCACGCTGCGCCGCGTGCTCGCGGAGGCGGGCGCGCTGCTGACGGCCGTGGACGCGTCAGCCCACGACCAGCTCGCCGCCGCCGCACAGGCCATGACGCACGCGTCCGTGCTCGCGTTCGGCCACGCGCTAGCCGGGCTCGACCTGGACGTCCGGCAGTTGTCGGCGCTGGCGCCGCCACCGCACACGACGATGCTCGCGCTGCTCACGCGAATCTGCACCGGCGAGCCGGACGTGTATTGGGACGTGCAGTCCACCAACCCGATGGCGGCATCCGCGCGGGAAGCGCTCGCCCACGGCCTGCGCGCCGTCGCCGACATGGTCGAGGCCCCGGACCCGGCCGCGTTCAGCGCACTGCTGGCGCGCCTCGCCGGCTACCTCGGCCCCGAACTCGAACGGTACCGGGAGCACTGCGCCCGGCTGTTCGCTGTCGTGCCGCAGCAACCACACAGAGAGGAACACGCATGAGTTCGTTCGCCCCCACCGTGCTGTCCCCGCAGGACAGGGCCGCGCTCGCGGCCGACATGTCCGTCGGCGGCGGCAACCTGCTCCCCTCGGCCATCGCGGCCAACCCACACCCGGAGATCCCGTTCGTACGCCCCACCCGGCCCGTCATCGGCACCGACGGTACGCCGATGCACGAGCTGAGCCTGCACGACATCGACCACCTCGCGCAGAGCTGGTCGGCGTGGTACATCGAGCAGGGTGTCGGCCCGCGTGACCGGGTCGCCGTCTTCTTCGAGGACTCCTTCTCCTACTCGGTGCACTTCTACGCGCTGGCACAAATCGGCGCGGTCGCGGTGCTCATCAACAGCAACGCGCCCCGCGAGATCGCACTGTCGCTGCTGACCCAAACCGGTCCGGTGGGACTGTACGCCGACCGCGAGCGGCTGGGCAGGCTCGGCGACGCCGTCGGCGAGCTGAGTGACCTGCGCTTCGTGCAGGCCGTCGAGGAGCTACCGGCCCCACCGCCTGCCCAGCTGCCTGATACCGCGCGGTTCCGGCACGTATCCGAGGACCCGGTGGTGATCCTGCATTCCTCCGGCACCACCGGTGTCCCGAAGCCAACGGTGCACAACCACCGGTCGATCGTCGCGGGTCCGCAGTTCCGGCTGGTCGACCACAAGGAAACGCCCGGCGCGGTGATGATGACCAGCCTCCCGCAGTCGCACCTCGGCTGCATCGCCTACACCGTCTACGCGGTGTTGTCCGGTTCACCGACCATCGCCGCCTTCGACCGGCCGGGCGCGGAACTCGCCGCTGCGGTGCGGGAGCAGCGGCCGACGGCCGTCATGTCGTTCGCCCACGCCTACTCCGAGATGGCCACGCTTGACCTGCCGGACGGCGCGCTGGACTCGGTCGACGCCTGGGTCTCCATCGGCGACGCGGTGCACGAGGCGCACATCAAGAACATCCTCGGCAGGCGGTCGGCGGACAAGCCGCCCGCCGCGTTCCTCGACCGGCTCGGCACCACCGAGCTCGGCTGGGGCGTGCTGCTGAAGGTGCGTCAGCTGACCAGCGAACGCAACGACCGGTGCGCGGGCAAGCCGGTCGGTGTCGCTGAGGTGACCGTGCTACGCAAGGACGGCACGGAGGCCGAGGCCAACGAGGTCGGGCTGCTCGCCGCGAAGGGACCGGCGATCACCCCCGGCTACTGGAACAACTCCGATTTGTCCTACCGGTTCCGGCTCTCCGGCTATTGGCTCACCGGCGACAACGCCTACCGGGACGACAACGGCGACTACTTCCTTGTCGATCGCACCGCCGACGCGGTTGAGACGGCATCCGGCACCGGCTACACGGTGTTCATGGAGGAAGTGCTGCTGTCCGACGTCGCTGACGTGGTGGACTGCGCCGTCATCGCGGGCAGGATCGACGGACGGGTAGCTCCGGTCGCCGTGGTGACCGTCGGCTCGGCGGTCGCCGAGGGCGACAAGCTGCTCGCGCGGTCCAACGAGGCACTGCGGGCAGCCGGGCATCCCGCGATCGACGTCCTGGAGATCGCCCGTACCGATGCGGACTTCCCAGTGGGTGTCACCGGCAAGGTCCTCAAGCGGCAGCTGCGGGAGAAGTACGCCGACCTCGGCACGTATCTGCGAGGTGCCGACGGCGTGGACCTGGCCCACACCGGTCTGATCTAGCGCCACCGCGACGAACTCACTACACCCGCCGGTGCCGGCCGTGCGCTCGACAGCGCGGCCGGCACCGCCATTCGCAGACCTTTCCGATCGCATACCCGAAAGGCGGACCTGTCATGTCCGGTCACGAACGAGTCCACGTTTTCGCTCCCGCCGTCGGCGCGTCCGATGTCGCCGGCTGGGTCGAGTACCTCACGTCGGCGGGCGGCACCGCCACCCCGCTCCGGTTCGGCGCCACGCCCACCATCCTGGCCACCGGCGACGGACCAGCCCACGCCCGCCCAGCGCACCTGCCCGAGCCGCTGGCGGTGGTCCCGACGACGGGCAAGAGCCGCTACGGCCACTCCGACATCCGCCCCGAGGGCACGATCGTCCAGATCGGACCCGCCGACATCGGCGACGGGGCCATCTCGGTCTTCGCGGGCCCGTGCGCGGTCGAGACCAGCGAGCAATTGCACGACACCGTCGGCGTGGTCCGGGCCGCGGGCGCGGTCGGGATGCGCGGCGGCGCGTTCAAGCCGCGCACGTCTCCCTATGACTTCCAGGGCCTGTGGTGGGAAGGCCTCGCGATGCTGGATGAGGCCCGCGAGCGCAGCGGGCTGCCAATTCTGACCGAGGTGCTCGACCCACGGCATGTCACCGAGGTCGCGGCGGTCGCCGACGGCCTGCAGATCGGCGCGCGCAACATGCAGAACTTCGAGCTGCTGCGGGAGGCGGGCGCGGCCGGCAAGCCGGTGGTGCTCAAGCGCGGCTTCGGCTGCACGGTCGACGAAGTGCTCGCCGCGGCCGAATACATCCTGTGCCAGGGCAACGACCAGGTCGTGCTGTGCGAGCGGGGCATCCGCACGTTCGAGTCCGCGACCCGCTTCACCCTCGACATCTCGGCGGTCGCGCTGTTCAAACAGCGCACGCATCTGCCGGTGATGGTCGACCCGAGCCACTCGGCGGGCATCCCGTCGCTGGTCGAACCGGTCGCCATGGCGGCGGTGGCGGCTGGCGCGGACGCCCTGCTCGTCGATGTCCACGGCCAGCCGGAATCGGCGCTGTGCGACGGGAAGCAGGCGCTGCTGCCCGCTGACTTCGAGCAGCTGATGGGCAGGCTGGAGATGCTGGCCATGGGCCTCGGCCGCAAGCTCGCCGGGGTGACGGCGCCGATGCTGCAACCGACAGGGTGAGCCGCGAACGACCCAGCGGCGACGGCCAGCCGATGCCGGTCGTAACCCAGGTCGACACGCACTGCCCGTATTGCGCACTCCAGTGCGGGATGCGGCTCTCGCCGACGACGCGGCAGGGCGGCGGGCCGGTACGGGTCGCCGCCCGCGACTTCCCGGCCAACCAGGGCGGGCTGTGCCAGAAGGGCTGGACCTCGGCGTCGCTGCTTGACACGCAGGGCAGGCTCACCACACCGCTGCTCCGCCGCAGGCGCGGCGCGCCGCTGAGCCCGGTGAGCTGGGACGAGGCACTGGACTTCGTGGCGGACAGGCTGCGCGAGCTGCGGGCCGACCACGGCGACGACGCGGTCGCCGTGTTCGGCAGCGGCGGCTTGAGCAACGAGAAGGCCTATCTACTCGGCAAGTTCGCGCGCGTCGCGCTCGGGACGTCGCAGATCGACTACAACGGCCGGTTCTGCATGTCGTCGGCGGCCGCGGCGGCCACTCGTGCGTTCGGCATCGACCGGGGACTGCCGTTCCCGGTCACCGACCTGGCCGACGCGGAGGCGGTGCTGCTCGTCGGCGCCAACGTGGCGGAGACGATGCCGCCGTTCGTGCGACACCTCGGCCGTGCCGCACGGGCAGGCGGGCTCATCGTGATCGATCCCCGGCGCAGCGCCACCGCCGAGCTGGCCTCGCTTCATCTGCAGCCCGCGCCGGGCACGGATGTGGCGCTCGCCCTCGGCATGCTGCACATCGCCCTCGCCGAGGGTCACATCGACCGTGACTACCTCGCCGCGCGGGTCACCGGGTTCGACGAGGCGTGGCACGCGGCGGCGCGATGGTGGCCGCAACGCGCGATGCGCGTCACCGGTGTCCCGGTGGCGGACATGCGGTCGGCGGTTCGCCTGCTGGCCGCGGCCGACGGGGCATACGTTCTGACCGGGCGGGGCACCGAGCAACACGCTGACGGTGTGAACGCGGTATCCGCGTGGATCAACCTGAGCCTGGCGCTCGGCCTGCCCGGCACGATGGGCTCCGGGTTCGGCTGCCTCACCGGGCAGGGCAACGGTCAGGGCGGACGCGAGCATGGGCAGAAGGCCGATCAGCTGCCGGGCTACCGCCGCATCACCGATCCCGCCGCCCGCGCGCACGTCGCCGGAGTGTGGGGTGTCGAGCCGGACAGCCTGCCTGGCCCTGGCCGCTCGGCGTATGAACTGCTCGACGCGCTCGGTACCGACGGCGGTCCGCGCGGGCTGGTGGTGTTCGGGTCGAACCCCGTGATGTCGGCGCCGAACACCGGCCACGTCGCTGACCGGCTCGGCGCGCTCGACCTGCTTGTCGTGGCCGACTTCGTGGCATCAGAAACGGCCGCGCTGGCCGACGTGGTGTTCCCGGTGGCGCAGTGGGCGGAAGAAGACGGGACGACGACCAACCTCGACGGCCGAGTGCTGTTGCGCCGCAAGGCGATACCGGCTCCGGACGGGGTGCGCGGCGATCTCGACGTGCTCAACGCGCTCGCCGTGCGGCTCGGCCAGCCCGCGAGCCGGTTCCCGACCAGCCAGGAAGCGGCATTCGCCGAGCTGGGTATGGCCTCGGCGGGCGGTCCAGCCGACTACTCAGGCATCAGCCACGCGCGCCTGCGTGCGGGCGAGGCGCTGCACTGGCCGGTACCCGACGCCGCGCATCCGGGCACGCCACGGCTGTTCCTCGACGCGTTCGCGCATCCGGACGGCAAGGCGAGGATGGCGGCCGTGGACCACAACGGGCCTGCGGAGGAACCGGACGCGCGCTACCCGTTGTGGGCGACCACCGGCCGCGTGCTGCAGCACTATCAGACCGGGGCGCAGACCCGGCGGGTGCCGGAGTTGGCCGCGGCGGTGCCGGAGGCGTTCGTCGAGGTCCATCCGGACACGGCGGCGCGCGCGAACGTGTCGGACGGCGACCTCGCCGTGGTGGCATCCCGGCGGGGTGAGGTGCGGGCGAGGGTCAGGTGCACACCGTCGATGCGCAGGGACACGGTGTTCGTGCCGATCCACTTTCCTGACGCCCAGCGCGCGAACTTGATCACCAACCCGGCGCTCGATCCGGTCAGCCGCATGCCCGAGTTCAAGACGTGCGCTGCCCGGCTGGCGCCGTGGCCCGACCTTCCGGAGGGTAGATGAACACCCATGTCGTCATCGTCGGGTACGGGATGGCGGGCGCCAGGCTCGCCGAGGAGATCCGGGCCCGCGACCCGGACGCGGCAGCCGTGCGGATCACGATCATCGGCGCGGAGCGGCACCTGGCGTACAACCGGGTGCTGCTCCCGCACATCGTCGAGGGCGAACTCAGCCGGGCGGACGCGGCGCTGCACGGCGCGGGCTGGGCGCGGGAGAACCGCGTCGAGTTGCTGCTGGGCACCACCGTGCGAGCCGTCGACCGCGCGGGCAACCGCGTCCTGCTCGACGATGGCAGGACGGTCGGTTACGACCGGCTGGTGCTGGCGACCGGCAGCACGCCGTGGCTTCCGCCGATCGAGGGGCTGCGCGACGGCGCGGCACTCGCCGAGGGCGTCGCGGTGTTGCATGACCTGGACGACTGCCCGCGCATCGCGGCAGTCGCCGAGCGCGGCGAACCGGTCGCGGTGCTCGGCGGCGGTGTGCTCGGCCTGGAGAGCGCCAGCGCGCTCGCCGAACGGGGCACCCAAGTGACCGTGGTGCACCGGTCCGACCGGCTGATGGACCGTCAGCTCGACGGACCGGCCGGTGCGGTGCTCGCCGATGCCCTCACCGACGCGGGGGTCGGCGTGCTGCTTGGCTGCCAGGTGCGGCGTTACCGGCCGGGAACCGGGCTGGAACTCGCCAACGGCACGGTGGTTCCCGCACGGCTGGTGGTGGTCGCCACCGGCGTCCGTCCCGCGGTGAGCCTGGCGGCCGCGGCCGGGATCGCGGTCGAGCACGGCGTCGTCGTGGACGACCTGCTGCGCACGGACGATCCGGCGGTGCACGCCATCGGTGACTGCGCACAGCACGACGGTGTGAGCTCCGGCCTCGTCGGACCGGCGTGGGAGCAGGCGAGCGTGCTCGCCGACCTGCTCACCGGTGCCGATCCGGCCGCGCGTTACCGGGGGAGCGCGCCGGTGACGGCGCTCAAGGCGCGCGGGATCGACCTAGTAGCGCTCGGCGAGACGCACACCGAACCGTCCGACCCCGTCGCCGAGGTGCTGCGGCTGGCGGACCCCGCGCGCCGCCGCTACGTGAAGCTCGTCGTACGGAATGAGCGAGTGACCGGGGCGATCATGATCGGCTTCCCCGCTGGCGCCGCCACCGTCGCCCAGCTGTACGGCACGCCGAACGCGGCGCCTGCCGAGCCACTGGACCTGCTGGCCGGAGCGACCGCGCCAGCGAGCGGACCGGTGCTCCACCGGCAGGCTTCCTCGGTGATCTGCCGGTGCAACACGGTGACGAAGGGCGAGCTGGTCACGGCGTGGCAGGCGGGCGCGCGCAGCGTCGACGCGCTGCGCGAGGCCACCCGGGCCGGCAGCGGTTGCGGCGGCTGCCGCGACACCGTCTGCGCGCTGGCCGACGCACTCGCGCGAGCCGAACCCGCCGCGGCGGCGGCGACCGCGGACTGGGCCGAGATAGAAGGAGTTGCGGCGTGAGCATTATCGAGAAGGCCAGCCCGCGTCGGCGGCTGGCGCGCTGGGATCCGGAGGACGCCGAGTTCTGGCGGCGCACCGGCCGCGCGACGGCGCGACGCAACCTGCTCGTGTCCATGCTGTGCGAGCATGTCGCGTTCTCGCTGTGGGCGATCTGGAGCGTCGTGGTGGTGAGCCTGCCAGCCGCCGGGTTCGCCTTCAGCGTCGACCAGCTGTTCTGGCTCACCGCACTGCCCAACCTGATCGGCGCGGCCCTGCGGCTGCCCTACACCTATCTGGTGGCCGTGTTCGGCGGGCGCCTGTGGACCTTCCTGAGCGGCATCGTGCTGCTCGTCCCGTGCGGGTTGCTGATCTACTGCGTGTCGTCCAGCGCGTCGTACGGCGTGTTCCTGCTCGCCGCGGGACTCGCCGGGCTCGGCGGCGGCAACTTCGCCTCGTCGATGGCCAACATCTCCCACTTCTACCCCGCACAGCGGCAGGGAACGGCGCTGGCGATCAACGCGACCGGCGGCAACATCGGCGTGACAGTGGTCCAGGTCGTGGTGCCGATCGTGATCTCGCTCGGTACCGGAATCCACCTGGCCTACGCGGGCGTCGTGTACCTGCCGGTGGTGCTGCTCTCCTCGCTGCTCGCGCTGTCGCTGATGGACGACCTGCCCGGTGTGCGCGGCGATTTCCGGGCGCACGCCGCCGCCGCGACCCGCGCGCACACGTGGGTGGTGTCGACGCTCTACATCGGCACGTTCGGATCGTTCATCGGTTACTCGTTCGCGATGCCGCTGTTGATCGCCACGCAGTTCCCCGAGGTGCCGGTCGCGCACTACGCCTGGCTCGGGCCGCTGGTCGGCGCGGTGAGCCGACCGTTGGGTGGCTGGCTCGCCGACCGCTCAAGCGGCAGCCTGGTGTCGCAGTGGAACTTCGCCGCGATGGCCGGTGCCGCCGGTCTGGTCGTCGTCGGCCGGGCAGCGGGGAGCTTCCCGCTGTTCCTCGGCGCGTTCCTCGTGCTGTTCGTCACCAGCGGCATCGGCAACGGCTCGACCTACAGGATGATTCCGGCGATCTTCTCCGCACGCTGCGGTGATGACCCGGCTCGCGCGCGGCGCGAGGCGGCTGCCGCGATCGGTATCGCGTCGGCGATCGGCGCGTTCGGCGGGTTCGGCGTCAGCCGTGCGTTCGCCATGTCCGTGGCGAGCACCGGCACCGCCGACACGGCGATGCTCGGCTTCATCGCCTGCTACGCGGGCTGCTTCGCGCTGACCTGGTGGTGCTATCGCCGCCGCGCGATCGCCGTGCGCCTGGTGCCCAGCCTTGCCCCGGCCAACGTTTGAGACTCCCGTCCGTGCCAGAGGAGAGGGGATACCGTCATGCCACCAACCGTGCCGGCCAACCGGCGGCGCAGGGTTCCGACCACACTGCCGGAGCTGTTGGCGGAGCAGACCGCGAACCGTCCGGAGGACATCGCGGTCATCGCGGGTGAGCGCACCCGCACCTTCGCCGAGCTGGCGGCCGACAGCGCCGGGCTCGCCGCGTTCCTGCAGCGGCACGGTGTCGGCGCGGATACCCCGGTCGGCCTGTTCCTCGACCCTGGCGTCGAGCTGATCACCGGGGTGTGGGGCGTGCTCCGCGCGGGCGGCGCGTACCTGCCGCTCTCACCGCAGTACCCGGCCAACCGGCTGCGTTACATGCTCGCCGACGCGCGCGTTGACCTGGTTCTCACCGCCGAAGCGCTCCGGAGCGAGATCGCCGGCTTCGCACCGGAGGGGACCCGGATCGTGACGGTCGAGGAGGTCGCGCGGTCCGCGCTGGCGAACGCGCTGCCGTCCGATGGACCCCGGCACGACAGCCTCGCCTACGTCATCTACACCTCCGGCAGCACTGGCACACCCAAGGGCGTGATGATCGAGCACCACGCCATCGTCAACCAGATGCGCTGGCTGCGGCGCGCGCACGGTCTCGACGCGGACGCCACCGTGGTGGCGAAGACACCGATGAGCTTCGACGCGGCGCAGTGGGAACTACTCGCGTGCGGCGTCGGCAGCACGGTGGTGCTGGCGCGGGCAGGCGCCTACCGCGATCCCGATGCGCTGATCGAGACGATCCGCGGGCACGAGGTGACCACCCTGCAGTGTGTCCCGACCTTGCTACAGGCGCTGGTGGACACCGGTGATCTGGGCACGTGCACGTCCCTGCGGCGGGTGTTCAGCGGCGGCGAGGCACTGTCGCGGCGGCTGGCGGCGCGCTGCCTCGACCAGCTGCCGGGCGCCGAGCTGGTGAACCTCTACGGCCCGACCGAATGCACGGTGAACACCTCCGCGCACCGGGTCGACAAGGACGTGATCGCCAACGGGCCGAACACCGTCTCCATCGGTGCGCCCGCGGCGGGCACCAGTTACCACGTGCTCGACGAGCACCGGCGACCACTCGCCGTCGGCGAGGTCGGCGAACTCTACATCGGCGGTGTGCAGCTGGCCCGTGGCTACCTGCGCCAGCCGGAGCTGACCGCGCAGCGGTTCATCGATCCCGGCGAGCATCTCGGCCATCAGCGGCTGTACCGCACCGGCGACCTGGTGTACCGCAACGCCGACGGCACCGTGCAGTTCGTCGGCCGTGTCGACAACCAGGTCAAGCTGCGTGGTTTCCGCATCGAACTGGACGAGGTGCGGCATGCCGTCGAGGCGCACACCTGGGTGCGTGCCGCCGCGGCCATCGTCGCCGACGATCCGCGTACTGGGCACCAGAAGCTGGTTACCTTCGTCGAGCTGGACCCGGCGGAGGCCAGTGTGATGGACCAGGGCGAGGCCGGAGCCCATCACCGGTCGAAGGCGAGCAAGCTGCAGGTGAAGGCGCAGCTCGACCAGCTCGGCTGCCGCGACGACGCCGACGTCGATGCCAGAACCATCATCGCTCTGCCGGGCACGGAGGCGACGTCGCGCCAGCGCGGGCGGGCGTTCGCGCGCAAGACGTACCGCTTCTTCGATGGCGGGCAGGTCTCGATCGACGACCTGCTGCGGACCCTGCGAGGTCCGGTGAGCGTGGCGCGCAACCGCGGTCTCGACGAGCTGACCCTGACCGAACTCGGCGAGATCCTGCGCAACTTCGGGCAGTTCCACAGCGATGAGCGCCTGCTGCCCAAGTACGCCTACGCCTCACCCGGCGCCCTGTACGCCACCCAGCTCTACCTGGAAGCCGGTGAGGTCGCTGGGCTGCCCGACGGCGTGTACTACTACCACCCGGCGCGGCATGTGCTGGTGCGCATGAGCGGGACCAGCCAGGCGGTGACGCCCGGCATCAGTGTCCACTTCGTCGGCAAGAACCAGGCCATCGAGCCGGTGTACACCAAGAACATCCAGGAGGTGCTGGAGATCGAGGCCGGCCACATGGTCGGCCTGTTCGACGCGGTCCTTCCCGGATACGGGTACGGCATCGGCGAGCTCACCGATGCCTGCCACAACGCGTCCGTGCTCGGCGAGCTGGACGTCGCCGCCGACGACCGGTACCTCGGCTCGGTCCGTATCGTCCCGTTCGCTGCGGCCGCGCCCGACGACGGCACCGAGATGTACGTGCAGAGCCACCCCGGCCGGATCCCCGAGCTGCCCGCCGGGCAGTACCGGTATGCCGACGGGCAGCTGCACCGGGTCGCCGACGATCTGGTGGAGCGCAACGACGTCATCGCGATCAATCAGGCGGTGTACGACAGGGCGAGCTTCGGCATCACGCTGCGCGGCCGCGGCGGCCCTGAGTGGGCCCGCTACCTCGCGCTGGGCCGTACGGCCCAGCACCTGGCGATGTCCGGGGCTGCGGTGGGCATGATGCCGTCCGGGTACAGCTCGCGCACCGGCGACGATCTCGCGGCGGCCAGGAAACTGGCCACGATCCTCGCCGACGGCGCGGACGCACCGACGTACTTCATCCTCGGCGGCCGGATCAGCGAGGAGCAGCGGCGCAGCGAGGGCATGCGTGAGGACATCGTGCACATGAAGGGACCCGCCGAGCTGATCCGCGATGACCTGACCGCCGAACTGCCGGACTACATGGTGCCCAATGCGGTTCGGGTGGTGGACCGGCTGCCGGAGCTGGCCAACGGCAAGGTCGACGCCGCCGCGCTCGCCCGGCTGGAAGCCGACGCGGAGTCGATCCCGCTCGTGGCACCGCGCACGCCGGACGAGGAACGGATCCACGCGATCTGGCAGCAGGCCCTTGACTGCGAGTCGTTGTCGGTGCGTGACGACTTCTTCGCGTGCGGTGGCAACTCGCTGATCGCCGTCTCACTCGTCCACCGGTTGAACCGGGAGTTTGGCTGCGACCTGCCGATGCAGGTGCTGTTCGAATCCCCGACGATCGAGGCGCTCGCGCGGACGGTGTCCGGGCGGCGACCGATGCGCGGTTCGCGGCTGGTGCGGCTCAGCGACGCGGGCGCTGGACCCGCGATGTTCTGCTGGCCCGGCCTCGGCGGATACCCGATGAACCTGCGGCCGCTGGCCACGGCGCTCGGCGCGGACCGGCCGGTGTATGGCGTGCAGGCGCATGGCGTCAACAGCGGTGAGCAGCCATACCCGACGCTCGCCGACATGGCCGAGCACGATGTCGACCTGGTGCGCGGCACGCAGGCCGCGGGGCCCTATGTGTTGTGCGGGTACTCCTTCGGCGCGCGACTGGCGTTCGAGGTGGCGCGCAGGCTGGAGGCGGCGGGGGAGCGGGTCGAGCACCTGTTCCTGCTCGCACCGGGCTCGCCGCGTATCGACGGCGCGCGGGCCACCGACACGGTCGCTGTGCCCAGTTACCGCGACCGGGCTTACCTGATGGTGTTGTTCTCGGTGTTCGCGGGCCGGATCGACGGCCCGCACCTCGCGGAATGCCTCGCGGAGGTCACCGACGACGACAGCTTCGCCGCGTTCATCGCCGATCGATTCCCGGCGTTCGAACCGGCGCAGGTGCGCCGGATCGTGCGGATCGTGCGCGACACGTACCGCATGCGCGGCACCGCGCTCGTCGCCGACCGGCTCGCCGCACCGGTGAGCGTGTTCACCGCACGGGGCGACCAGCGTTCGTTCATCGAGACACCGGCCGGCCGCATGGTGGCCGACCCGGCGATCGTCCGGTTGCCCGCCGGCCACTACCGCCTGCTCGGCGAACCACACGTCGAGCGGCTGGCGGCCATGCTGCGCGAACGGCTGGCCGGAAACGACGCGCGGGCGGACACGCTCGCGTCCTGATCCCTGGCCGCGACCCGATCCACGCCACGCAACCCGATCCACTCCACGCGACGCGATTCACTCCACGCGACGCGATTCACGACGAAGGGAAGGCACCGTCATGCCGCACGTCACCATCAAACATTTCGCTGGCCTGCTTGACGAGCAGCACAAGGATGGCCTGGTCCAGGAGGTGGCCGAGGCGATTCAACGCGCCTTCGGCTGCGACGACGGGGTGATCTCCGTCGCGGTCGAGCCGGTGCCGCAGGAGGTGTGGCGCGAGCGGGTGTACCTGCCCGAGATCGCGCACGGCGGGCGCGCGCTGGCGAAGAAACCGAACTACTGAGGCGGCCATGACGGTGACGACGCCGCCCTCGGACCAGGCCTGGCAGGGGCCCGGTCACCCTGGCTTGTTCGCCCTGCTGCGCGAGGACCTGCGCACCGTCGTCGAACGGGACCCGTCGATCGCCGGGCCGGTCGAGGCACTGCTGCACCCCGCATTGCCCGCCTTGTGGGTGCACCGGTTCGCGCACCGGCGCTACCGCGGTGGCGCTCGGCTCTCCGCACGACTGGCCATGGTGCTGGTCCGCGCCGTCACCGGCGTGGAGATTCACCCCGGCGCCCGGCTCGGCCGCCGGGTGTTCATCGATCACGGCTCCGGTGTGGTGATCGGCGAGACGGCGGTGGTCGGTGACGACGTGACGATCTACCACCAAGTGACGCTCGGCGCGCTCGGCTGGTGGCGGGACAACCGCCGCGACGACGGTGAGCGACGCCATCCGATGGTCGGCTCCGGCGTGGTGATCGGGGCGAACGCCTCGGTGCTCGGCCCGGTGTCGATCGGAGCCGGTGCGGTCATCGGAGCGCACGCGCTGGTCACCGACGACATGCCCGCCGGGGCCCGAGCCAACGCACCGGCCGGTTCCGTCCGGCAGGGCAGGGCAACCACTGCGCTCGATCTGCTGCGCCACACCGCGTCCGCCGGCTCGTGGTGATCCCGACGTCCCCCAGGTGAGGAGTGCCGAATGTCCACCCCGACCGCATCACACATAGTGTCACCACTGTCCGGGCTGACGCCGCGCGTCGCCGACAGCATCGAGGACCTGATCGGCAATACACCGCTGCTGCGGCTGCCGCTGCCGGATGACGCCGCGCCCGGCGTGCGGGTGCTCGCCAAGCTCGAGTCAGCGAACCCGCTCGCCAGCGTCAAGGACCGGCCCGCGCGGTGGATGCTGCGGGCCGCGGAAGCCTCCGGCGAACTGGCCGAGGGCGGCACGGTGATCGAAGCGACGTCTGGCAACACCGGGATCGCCCTCGCGGGTCTTGCCGCGGCGCGCGGGTACCGGTGCGTCATCGTGCTGCCGGACAGCGCCACCGCCGAACGCGTCGCCCTGCTTGAGGCGCTGGGCGCTGAGGTGGTGCTGACCCCGCGCGAACTGCGCTACCAGGGCGCGATCGATGCCGCGGCGGAGCTGCACCGGCGGACGCCGGGATCGTGGTTCCCGCGCCAGCACGCCAACGCCGACAACGTGCGCGCGCATCGGGAGAGCACCGGTCCGGAGATCTTCGCCGACACCGAAGGCACGGTGGACACCCTGGTGTGCGGGATCGGGACCGGGGGAACGCTGTGCGGCACCGCCGGGTACCTGAAGGAGCGCAAGCCGAGGGTGCGTGCGGTCGCGGTCGAGCCAGCCGCGTCTCCGCTGCTGACCCACGGCTACGCCGGCACGCACGCCATCCCCGGCATGAACGGTGGCTTCGTCGCCGAGACCACCGATCTCGACCTGATCGACGACGTGCTCACGGTGACCGACGACGAAGCCATGGACACCGCACGGTGGCTGGCCCGCCGGGTGGGTGTGCTCGCCGGGATCTCGTCCGGCGCCGCGGTGCACGGGGCGATGCGGATCGCCCGCCGTCCCGAGAGCGCCGGAACCACGATCGTCGTCGTGCTGCCGGACACCGGCGAACGGTACCTGAGCGTGTACGCCGCCACGACCGAGCGGACAACCGACGAAGAGGGGACTCAGGCATGAGTAATGCGGGCACGCTGCTGTTGATCGGTGGCAACGACGAGACCGTGGTGAAGGCCAAGCGGCTTGGCCTGCGCGTCCTGCTGGTCCAGCACCCGAGCACGCTGACAGCGGCGCAGTACGAGCACGCCGACGTCGTCCGGGTGCTCGACTACACCGACTGGGCTCAGCTGGAGCCGGCCGCCCGTGAGCTGGCCGCGTCACAGGGGTTCTCCGTCGCGATGTCGCTGACTGAGCCTGGGCTGGACGGCGCGGGCCGGGTCAACGACCTGTTCGGCCTCGGCGGCACCGGCCAGGTGGTGACCGAGCGGTTCCGCGACAAGTACGCCATGCGCCGTTACCTGGCCGGGGTCGACCCCGACGCCGTGCCAGCCGCGCCGCTGGAGACCGCACGAGACCTCGCCGACTTCGCCGCCGCCCACGGCTATCCGTTCATCGTCAAGCCGGTGGACGCGACCGCGAGCATCGGCGTGCACCGGGTCGACGGCCCCGAGGACGCCGACCGAGTGTGGGCGACGGTGCGGCGGCTGCGCGGGACGCGGACCGATCGGATCTCCACGCTGTTCGTGCTGCGGGACTTCATGATGGAGGGCTACGTTTCCGGACCGGAGTTCAGCGTGGAGACCGCCAGCTTCGGCGGGCGGCACGTCGTCATCGCGATCACCGAGAAGTTCACCGATGACACGCACTTCGCGGAGCTGGGCCACGCCTTGCCCGCCCGGCTCGACACCGACACCGAGGAACGGATCCGCGCGGGCGTCAGCCGGTTTTTGACGCTGATGGGTCTGCGTGACGGTGTCGCGCACACCGAGGTGCGGCTCAGCGCGTTCGGTCCGCAGGTGATCGAGAGCCACAACCGGCTTGGCGGCGACGCCATTTCCGAGCTGATCTACGGCGCGTTCGGGATCGATATGGTGACGCTGGCCGTCGGCTGGCCGTTCGGCCTTGTGCCGGAGCTGCCCGATCGCCCGGTTCCGCACGCGGGTGCGAGCACCCGGTTCATCGTCGGCGACCCCGGCACGGTGACCTCGGTCGCGGGAACGGAGGAGGCCACGCGGGCGGACGACGTCCTCGACGTGCGGCTCACCGCGAAGCCGGGTGACGAGGTCCGGACGCTGCGGGACAACTGGGACCGGCTCGGGCTGGTTGCGGTGACCGGCGCGGACACCACGGCGGCGGTGGCGCGCGGCGCGCGGCTGATCGGCGACCATATCCGGATCGCGGTGGACACCGGCGACGGCGAGACCAGTTTCGCCAGGGTCGCCGAGCTGCCCCAGCGGACGGCGGCGCTGTCATGAGCGTGCTGGTGCTGCAGCGGCTGCCGCTGGCCGCGTTCCCGTACCCACGGTGGCTGGCCGAGTACGACGGCGAGGTCGTGGTCCTGGCCGCCGCCGCGGCTATGGACGGCGTCGCGCCCGCGCGGGGCTATCCGGTGCTGGAGACGTTCACCGATTTCGACCACCCCCGGGTGCTGCGGCGTGCGCGCGAGGAGATCGCCGCACGGTCCATCACCCACGTGATCGCCCATCACGAGGCCGATGTCGGCCGTGCTGCGGCGCTGCGCGAGGAGTTCGGGCTAGCGGGGGCCTACCCTGCCGATGTCGTCCCGTTCCGGGACAAGCTGATCATGAAGGCGCGCGCGATGCGGGCCGGGATCGAGGTGGCGCCGCATAGCGTGCCGCGCAGCAGCGCCGAGGCGGTGCGGTTCGCCACCGCGCACGGCTTCCCGGTGGTGGTCAAGGACCGGGCGGGTTTCAGTTCGATCGGCCTGCGCATCGTCCGCGATCGTGCCGAGCTCGCCGGGATCGAGTTCGGGGACGTGCTGCTGGAAGCGTTCGTACCCGGCCGGATGTGCCATGTCGACGGCGTCGTCGCCGCGGGCAAGACCGCGCTGGCCTGGCCGTCGCAGTACCAGTACGACTTGGCCTCGTTCGGCTCGGATACCGGCGCGAGGGTCGACGTGACGCTGGACGCCGACGACCCGCTGACCGGCCGGTTGCTGGAGTTCACCGACAGGACGTTGGCCGCGCTGACCGGTGACGGCACGTCGCGGTTGCGCGACTATGCCTTCCACGCCGAGGTGTTTCACACCCCGGACGACCGTCTGGTGCTCTGCGAGATCGCCTGCCGTCCCGCGGGGGCGAAGGTGCGTGACGTGCTGCGGAGCCTGTTCGATGCCGACCCGGCGGAGTACGCCACCCGTGCCCAGCTCGGCCTGCCGCTGCCCGCGCTGGAGCAGGCCATGCTGGCGGGGGAGTTGCCGCGACCGCGCGCGATGGGCGGCCAGGTGCTGACGATGAAACGGCCGGGGCTGGTTCGCTCGCTTCCCGCGCGGCCTGCCGAAGACTGGGTCCAGCGGTTCTGGGTGTACGCCGAGCCGGGGCAACTGATCCCGCCAGCCGCCGGGTCCTCGGACTTCCTCACCGCCGCGGTCGCCACCGCACCCACCCGCGCCGAATGCGAGCGCAGGCTGCGCGACCTCGGCGCGCGCATCGTCGCCGAGACCGACATTGTCGACGAGACCGACATCGTCGCTGAGACGGACACCCTGGAGGCCGCGTCGTGCTGAACTCATCGGTCAAGGGCAGGTACCTGGCCTGCATGGTGGTCGACGCCACCGGTTCCGGTATGTATCTGCCCTTGTCGCTGCTGTACTTCCACTTCATGATCGGGCTGCCGCTGCCGCAGGTCGGTGCGATCATGACCGCCGCTGCCGTCGTCGGGTTGCTCAGCAACCCGCTCGCCGGGGTGCTCGTCGACCGGTACGGCGCGCGCGCCGTCGTGGTCGGCGGATATCTTCTGCGGGCGAGTGGCTTCGCCTGCTACCCGTTCGTCGACTCGGCGTGGACGATGGCACTCGCCGTGGGTGTGGTCGCTTTCGGTGACTATTCCTTTCCGCCGTCGATCCAGTCGTTCATCGCCGAGATCGTTACCGGTGCCGAGCGGGACGGGCTGCTCGCCGCCCAGCGCTGCATCCGGAACGCGGGGCTCGGCGTTGGCGCCCTCCTCGCCGGTGCTGCCCTCGCGGTGAGTAACGACGCCGCGTTCCACGTCATCGTGCTTGGCACCGGGGCGCTGTTCGTCGTCGCCGCCAGCCTGATTCGCGGTATCCCGGTGCCGCGCAGCTCAGGAACGGCCGCTGCCGCGCCGGTGCGGCGCGGGTACCGGCTGGTCGCGCGCAACCGGCCGTTCCTCGGTCTGACGTTGCTCAACATCCCGACCGCGTTCGGCTACATGGTGCTCGCCGTCAGCCTGCCGGTGTACGTCACGCAGGAGCTCGGGGCGTCGAACTCGCTGCCTGGCGTGCTCTACGCGGTGAACACGGTGGGGATCGCCGCGCTGCAGATTCCACTGACGCGCCGCCTGACCCGCTACCGACGCACCCGAGTGGTGGCGTCCGGTGGCGCGGTGTTCTGCCTCGCGTTCGTCAGCTTCGCGGTGCTCGGCCAGCTGTCGAGTGGGACGGGGTTGCTGATCGCCGTGTTCGCCGCGACCGCGTTGTTCACCGTGGGGGAGCTGATGCACGGAGCGACCGCGTCCGCGCTGGTGGCCAGTGCGGCGCCGGAAGCCACCCGAGGCAGACACCTCGCGGTGTACCAGCTGTCCTGGGCGGTGCCGACCGCGTTGGCGCCCGCGGTGCTGACCGCGCTGCTCACGCTGTCCGCGACCGGGATGTGGCTGCTGCTGGCCGCCGGGGTCGGTGGCTCCGCGCTGGGCATGCTGCGCCTTGAGCGGAGGCTGCCCGCCGACGCCGTCCGTATCGGTGGTGCGGTCACGCAGGGTGGCGCGGTCACGCAGCCGCCGCCTGCCGTGCGGCCCGTGCCCCACCCGCAGCACGCATAGCGTGTGACAGCGGCCCGCACGGCAGCGATCACGCTCTTCTCCCGAGATCCGGGACGGCCCGCCGCTCGTCGTGGTGGTCCCGGCTGAGCCGGTACGCCAGCCGCCGGGCCGCACCGATGGCCGCGGTACGCGGCCACGGTTCCCTGCCGCGTTCCGGCGGCCGGATCCAGATCTCGTGCTCGTCGCCGGAACCGGCGGGCAGGTACAGCGGTTGTCCTCCGGCGATCAGCCGCACGCCGAAGCCGGTGATGTCGGCCGGGAGGTTCACCGGCTCGTCGGCGCAGCGGGTGAGGAACGCCCAGCGGTCGTCGGCGAGGTCCGCGAGCACGGGGCCGTCCTGCAGCGCGATCCTCAGGTCGGTCAGCACCGCCTCGGCGAAGAGAGCGGGCATGCTGATGGCCTCGACCGCGGTCCCGGTGATCACCAGCAGTCTGCGGGTGATCCGGTCGATGGTGACAGGCCAGCCGAGCGCGAGATACGGCGCACGCGCCGCGTCGAGCGCACCCAGGGCCGCGGGACGGCGCGCTCGATGGAGCGCCGGGAGGCTGGCCCGTGGTAGGTGGTGGACGGTCGCGGTCATGCCGCAACGATGAGCCCGCCGGCTAACCCCGAACTATCGGTTGCCTATCGCGGAGTCGATAGGCAACCGGCGGGTGGAACCGAGAGCGGTCTCGGCCGTCGACCTGTGCGGTCGTTCAGCGTGGTACCACGCCGTGGTGCTGAGCCAGTTCGGCGAAGGTTGTCCCTCGGCGTCGGGTGGCGCGGTCAACGAGTTGGGCCATGACGTTCTTGCCGAGGGGCTGGCAGCGGACCCAGTCGGGTGCGAGGTCGCGAGCGTCGGCGAGGTGTGTGAGTGCTGCTGTTTCGTGGCGGCACGCCAGCGCTGCGGCTGCGAGCCGAAGTCGGTGCCCTGCTTCCCAGAACGCGGGTACCTTCCCGTGTGCGTGCGGGATGGTTCTGGCGCGCTTGAGCGCCTTGTCGGGGTCGTCGGCGCGGGCGATGCTGTCGATGACTTGGAGGGCGGCGACGCGGGGTCCGAAGATGGCTGCTTCGCTGGCGGAGTCGCCGCGCGTTCGGGCTGCGGCGGCGCTGGCTTCGGCGAGAAGGTCCTCCGCCCGCTGCGGGTTGTTGCCCGCGAGCGCGGCGCTGGCCGCGTTGAACAACAGATTGCCGAACACGCCGCCCCGTATCGGGTCGCGGTCGAACATGTCCGGCTGGATCTTCTCGGCCGCCTGCACGGCCACGTGCTCGGCGTCCCCGGCTCGTCCCTGCCGCACGAGCGTCCAGGCGAGGTAGCGCAACGAGATGGCGGCCTCGACGTCGGGGTTGTCGCACTGGCGGGCGGCGGTGAGCGCTCGTTCCGCTGCGGTCCAGGCGAGGTCGTCGAGATCGAGGCGTCCTGCGATGCCGGCGCAGAGTCGGTAGGCGGTGGAGAGCACGCGGTACGCGGCGCCGCGTTCGTCGTCGAGCGAGTTGTGGATGACCCGGCGCGTGTCGGCTAGGACGGCGGGAAGTGAGTGCAGGAGCTCGCCGTGTCGGCCGTCGACGTAGGCGCGCCACGCTTGGTGCGCGCTGCGGACGAGGTCGTCCACGGTCATGGTCTCGTCGTTCTCAGCGAAGTCGGTGAGACCAGGGATGTTCTGCCCGGACGTAATCGCGCGGCGCAGCGGCGCGACGTCGACGGTGGCGTATGTGGTGGGGGTGGTGCCGAGCAGCTGATCGTGGCTGACGCCCAGCGCGGCGGCCAGTCGATTGAGCGTGTGTGGCCTTGTGGTGGTTCTCGTGCCCTGTTCGATCCGGGCGATGGTGTCTACGCCGACAGCGGCCCGTTCAGCGAGACGCTCCTGGGAGAGATCACGCGCTTTGCGGAAACGGGCTAGATTTTCGGAGAGCGGCGACACGGGTCCTCCTGATCTTTACGAACGGTGACCACGTTACGACGTCCTGCGCACGCCGTCATCGCACAACGCCAGCGGGCCGCCACGGGTGGCGACGTCCGCGGCCACGGAGAGCCGCCTGGCCAGGGCGGGTTTGAGCTTTCCGCTGACCTCGTCGAGGTGGTAGAGGCCAACCGAGATGATCTCGTCATCGGTGGGGTGGAGGTGTTCGATGTCGTCGACTGTGCCGCCGTCGAAGATCCACACCATGGCCTCGGGGTAGCCGTTCGCGGCGTGTTCGTGATCGATCACCAGCACGGTGTGTATGGGGCGGTCGAGCCCCAATTCCTCCTGGAGTTCTCTGCGTGCGGTGGTCCAGGGTGCTTCGTCGGCGTCCACGCTTCCGCCCGGTATGTCCCATGTCGGTTTGTAGGACGGCTCGACCAGCAGAATCCTGCCGTCGACCGAGCGCAGTAGCACGCCGGCGGCCATGCGCTTGCGAGGCAACTGGGCGACGTATTCGTCGAACGGCAAGAGATCCACGGCCGCGAGACTACCGGGGTAGGAGCAGGTGTGGGTTTCTAGGCGTGAGAGGCATAGAACGGCAGGTCATACCGGGTGGACTGCTGGCGGCGCGCGCTGTTCTGTCGCCGACAGTGGTGTGACGCTCCCGATATCATATCGATCAGGGGCAAGCTGCGGTCCGCCGGAGGGCGGCAGGCAGCTCATCAGCACACGGTTCTATCCAGAACCGATCATCATTGAGGACGCGGACGTGCGTGCCGACGAGGCCGAGCGCGAAGCGGAGACCCAGCGCGGGACCGATGAGCGGGAGCGGGAGTCGTGAGTCGTCACGTTGACTCGTGGGACCGGCAACGGCGCAGTGATCAGCGCGGGGCCGTCGTGGCTGCCCTCCTGCTGCTCGCGCTCATCACCGCGACAACGTGGGCCGTGCTCCGGGTGGTGCTGTGAAGACCCGCACGAGCGACCCGGAGCTGTGGGCGGCTCTCGCGGCGATCGAGCCTGGCATCGTGCGCACGATCCGTCTCTTGCTTGACGAGATCGACGGTGCGGGGCTGGACGACGAACTCCTCCGTGGGCTCGGCACTGAGCTGAGCCAGATCGGCAGCTTGCTGACTGAGCGTGCCAACCGCGTCGTGATCGACTCGAGGTGAGAAGAAGACACAGCTGCCGCGAGTAGCGCATGATCAGGTCGATAGCGGGGATCATCCCCGCATGCACCCGGGGATGATCCGTGGCAGGACTGTTTATATGAGCCGACCTATTCCGTGCGTCGTCGTTCACCCTCAACCGAGGCAAGATCACATGGCGATGTTCCGGCGATGGGAACGCCGCAACGGGTCCCAACCCGGGTTGGCGACGGTTAGCTGTGTGGGACGACGTAGTCCGGTCGTGAATTGTGACGACTGAACGAGTCAGTGTCTCTCTATCGACAGCCCGTGCGCATCGTCCGATGACCGCAGCGGTGGTACCGGTGGAGAACGCCGAGGATCGGACGCGGAGAAGTGACGCGTTTCGTGCCAGCTAATCAAGAAGCGCGGTCCCGAGCGTGCCGCTCGGGTCGGGTGCACTAAGGCAGCCTTTGTGCTCTGTCGTCCACCGCATGGTTACTCCGCCCCAGGTCATCCCGCCACCGAACGCGACGAGCATCAGGGCATCACCGTGCTTGATCTTTCCCTTTCGCACGCCGTCGTCGAACGTGATCGGCACCGAAGCAGCCCCAGTGTTGCCGTAGCCCCGTACGGTTACGTGCATCTGGCCGGGTTCCAGGTGCAGCGCGTCTGACCATTCGGTCAGCATGACGCCGTTCGCTTGGTGTGGCACGATGAGCCGGACGTCCGGGAGTGCGAGGTTCGCTGACTCGAGGAGGTCGACCACCAATTCGGGCAACACCTTCGCGGCGAGCGACCGCACATCCCGGCCACGCATTGTCAGAAAATGCTCTCGCGCGCCGACTGTCTCATGGCTCGCGGGGTGTCTGCTGCCGCCGGCGGGAATCTGCACCAAATCGGAGAGGGTGCCCTCTGATACAAGCTTGTTCGACAGGAATCCAGTGCCCGTGGACGTCTTAGCGAGCACCATCGCGCCAGCACCATCGCCAAGCAGTACGCACGTGCGTTTATCGTCATAGTCGAGAAATCGGGAGTACACTTCAGCGCCGATGACAAGGGCGGTGCGGCGAGCGGGATCTGCCACGAGCATCGAATGGGCCGCGACCAAACCATAGATAAATCCGGAGCAAGCCGCATCTATGTCAAAGGCCGCCGCACGCGACGCTCCAATTCTTCTCTGTACCATACATGCAGTTGCCGGGATCGGCTGGTCCTTCGTCGCGGTCGCAAGTACGATTACATCAACGTCCGCTGGCGCAATGCCGGCGTCTTTCATTGCGTTCAGCGCGGCAAATGACGCGAGGTCAGACGTAGTTTCGTCCTTTGCGGCAATTCGACGCGCCTCGATCCCGGTTTTGTCGAGGATCCATTGCGTTCCTACACCGAGTCGTTCACCGAGTTCGGTGCTAGTTAGCACCTTCTCTGGCAGGTAAGAGCCCGTTCCCATGATCGCAGTTTGCATAACGTGCGGCTATCCTTCACTTCATAGGTCGATTACTGTTCCCATTCGACGATGACTCCGCCCCAAGCGACGCCAGCTCCGAATGAAATCGATAGAATTCGATCTCCTGGGGACAGGCGTCCGCATTGAACTGCGTCATCGAGTGTTATGGGGATCGACGCGGCCCCGGTGTTGCCGTACCTGGTGACAGTCTCGTGTGTAATTTCTGGATCGATGTCGAGGAGCTGTACCCATTCTTTGAGCATCGTGCCATTGGCTTGGTGCGGGACGATTAGATTCAGATCAGATAGTTTGATGGCGAGCAGATCGGTCAATGCTGTTACCAGTCCGGGCAGGAGACTAGCGACCATCTCGCGGATGGTGCGACCGTCCATGGTTACGTAGTGCATGCCGGATGACAGAGTTGCTGGGGAGGCGGGGTGACGGCTTCCGCCGCCGGCAATCCCGCCAAGGTGGGCTAACGTGCCGTCTGTGACCAATCGGCTGGCTAGGATTCCGCCGCTTTCGGTCCTGCCCACGATGACTGCACCAGCACCGTCTCCAAGGAGGGCACTCGCTCCCTTCTGCTGGTAGTCGACGAAGCGTGAGTACACTTCTGCGCCAACGACGAGTGCGTACTTCCGCGATTGGTCGGCGAACAGCATGTCGCGGGCGATAGTCAGCCCGTAGATGAATCCTGAGCAGACCGCCATGACGTCGAATGCCACCGCGTTGCTCGCGCGGAGCTTGGCCTGCACATAGCACGCAGTGGCGGGGGAGGGTTGGTCGCCTGTGCCAGTCGCGACAATCACCACATCGAGATCGGTCGCGGCAATGCCCGCCGAGCGAAGCGCTCGTTTACCAGCCCGCGCCGCCAAGTCGGACGTGGCATCACCCGGGGCGGCGATGCGTCGTTCGCGGATTCCGGTTTTTTGCACGATCCAGTCGGTGTCAACCTTTATCCGCGCAGCCAGTTCGGCATTCCCGAGAACGGACATCGGCAGGTAGGACCCCGTTGCGACAATACCGACACCCATAGTTTCTCCGGTTCTGGCGTAGATGCTTATCTGAATGCTCCCGTTGCTTGACGTCTCCAACCAGGAGGCGAGTTCACCTGCGCTGTGCGCAGGCACGGACGGCCAGGCGATCCGTGCCTGAAGGAGCCCTCTGTATCCTTCGGTCTCCCGCAGGAAGCATCGCATGGAATCAGCCGAAATCTGGGCCAGATCAAGGAGCTGCGCGCACGCGAAAAGGTTGACGATGGACGAGGTTTCCGAGGCAGTTATCAGTGGTGCAACACATGATGAGTTGCACCAGAGACAGGCACTGGCAGAGTATTTTACTACACACCTTCGACCAGATGACATCAATGTTTTCGATGGTGCGGAAGATATTGACGGAACTGTCTCGGTGCCGGAACTGTCGCCGGATGAGGTATTCGTAGCTGTAATGGCGAGCGTCATCAACTACAATACAGTTTGGTCGGAGAAGTTCGAGCCCGTTCCGACTATTGGGTTCTTGGCGCAATTCGGAAGGCAAGGGGTTTGGGAAGCGCGACACGACCAGCCATATCAGGTTGTGGGTTCGGACGTTGCCGACGTGGTCGTTGTCCCGGCTCCTGTCGTCGGTGTACTCCTTCGAGCGGGTGGGAGAGGTCGCCCGTCTGGTTCAGACGAACCAACACACCGGGAAGGTCGGTGTGCTGGGCCTCGCACCCAGAGAGGGACTGGGTGTCACGGATCCGGCGTTGCGAGCGCAGGTCGGAGAGCAGCGCCTGAGGTTGTTTCGGGACGTGTGAATCATGGCGTGCGTTGGGTTGCGAAGCAGGTTCGGTTGCCTCGGACAAGCAGGTGTGGGCTATCGACGGGGACGGGTGTTTCCAGATGACCAACCAGGAGCTTGCCACCTGCGCGATCGAGGGTGCCCCGATCAAGGTCGCGGTCATCAACAACGGCAACCTGGGCATGGTGCGCCAGTGGCAGAACTTGTTCTACGCCGAGCGCTACTCCAGCACCGACCTCGGCACCCACGCCCACCGCATCCCCGACTTCGTGCTGCTCGCTGAGTCGATGGGCTGCGTCGGGCTGCGGTGTGACGCCAAGGACGAGGTCGACGACGTGATCAAGAAGGCGATGGACATCAACGACCGGCCGGTCGTCATCGACTTCATCGTCGGCAAGGACGCCCAGGTGTGGCCGATGGTCGCCGCGGGAACCGGCAACGACGAGATCATGGCCGCCGCGTTATCCATCTCTATTCAACGAGGATGAGATCTGAGTCGAAAGTCGACTGAAAGGTTTCCACCTGATAGTCGTGAAACGCAATATGTATAATCGACATGAACGGAGCAGTAGTGGACTTGCACTCGAATCATGAATCAAGGAAATCTGGCGGCCGCTGGCCGGAAGGTTTCGATAGAATCCCTGACGAAGATTGGCTGAAGAAGCCCGTTGAAGAGTCTGCGATGCGGTATAATAAACACGGTTCGAACGCATTCAACAAGAATTGGGATCCAACGATCGCGCAGGTGTTGTCGGTTCTGGACGACGAACACATAATCCTCGATTACTCGTGTGGAACCGGGCTATTCACTGAACGACTATTTGAATATTTTTCACGTCCAACGCGCATACTCAATGTGGACGTATCTCCGAAATACTTGAGAGTTGTTGCGGACAAATTCAAGCTCGACGATCGGGTTGCACTACGACTTCAGAAGAGGATTAGCGAAAACGGCCAACTTCAGTCACTCGATGACACTATCGGCGAGGTTCTACTAAATCGAGGAATTGACATTCTTACATCCGCAAATGCAGTCCATTTGTATCCGAATCTTGCCGATACATTTGCGTCTTGGAATCGTGTCCTTAGACGTGGTGGACTTGCGCTTGTGAGCACCGGGGACATGAGTAATCCGAAGAAGCGGCAGGGCGATTGGCGCCTTCATGATACAGTTGAAGTCGTACATACGATCGCCCAAGAAATTGTCAAGACTGAGCCTCTGTTCGAGAAATACCGCCATCTCATCGATGATGATTCGCTGATGTTGGCCTATAAAGAAATCCGATCACGAGTATACCCCCCGATCAAGCCGATCGATTTGTATCTTGATGAACTTTCTGATGCTGGATTGGAGCCGCTCCATCATTTCGAAGAGTGGATCGAAATCTCTACGACGGAGTTGATTGACGCGCTCGTTCCGTATCATGATGTTGTATTGGGCTGGATCGGTGGATCTGAGAAGGTTGAGGGTGATCCTCCAACGCAAGAAGCACTGCGTGATCGATTGTTCTTAATGAAGTACTGTGCCACGAAACTATATATGCAGCGAGATCGTCTTCGTGGACCGTGGACGTACATCACATGCCGTAAATTCAGAGATTGAGGTCGCTATTTGTGATCAGGAGACTAAGCCATCGAGCCGCTATTATGGCTCGTCTCGCTTCAGGTTTTAGCCGGATGTTAAGCCGGAAGCTAACCCGCAGTTCAAGTCGACATTTGCGCTTTAAAGCTTCCGACTTGGGCCAGGGTTTTTGATTTTGAGTCCGGTGGCGTGACTTTGAGTATTGGTTTGGTGTGCGTGCACTTAGCGGGTGGGTTCTATTGGTGAAGGCGGCATCCGAAGTGTGGGCGGTTCAGATCGTGCACTCTCTTCACCGAATCGTATGCATCGAGCACGTCGGTCTGCGCACACTGAGGCGGACTTGGAGTTGCTCAAGGCGGTAGCGCGGCAGCGGCTCGCCGCGGTGCAGGGCGAGTAAGACTCCCTCTGCCGGACAGTCCAGCGAACCAGGGTGCGGCGTTGTGGGCCATGTCTCGCGGATAGTGCATGTGCTGGACGCCCTGAGCCGCGGCTAGAACGCGCCGGGGCTCGCACCTGGCACCGGGATGAGGTGTTCAAGTTGTTGGTACTGCTGTGACCATCGAGCCGACCAGCAAGCTGGACTCACTGCGGGTGCTGGTCGAGGCTGCGTCGACCAGCCATCCTACCGGACGGTCAGTTGCGGCTGCGTATCTGTGCCGATGTAGGAGGCAGCGCGATGACGCTGCTTCTCTACGATGTGACGACGATGTACTTAGAGGCCGACGCCTGGGATTGGGGTCCGCGAGCCCGGGCTTCTCCAAGCAACGGCGGCTGGAACAGTAGATCACCGTCGGTTTGCTGACGGATGGGACTGGGTTTCCCGTTGACGGTCCCACGTGCCGGCGTTCATCCTCGGCCCGTGTTTCCGACGTGTCTTAGCGACCAAGGGTCGTTAGGTGCTCAAGGCCGGGCACGACGCCCACCCTTCGTCAAAACCCTGGCCTGCCAGCCGGGTCGCCAAGCTTCGTGATTACATGATCTTCTATGGCGTCCGACTCGACGGTGTCACGTTTGGTCATCCAGTGCTGCTGCCGGGCCTCGCGGCGGCGGAGGTCTAGGTCTCGACGGGTAGCGGCCTGCGCAACGCTCCCTTTGCGTCACGTTGTTCATAACGCCGTCTAGTACGACAGCGGTAGATCGAGATGTTCATGGTTCGGTTCGTGCGCGTCGCTGGTAGTGGCTGGTTTTGGCGCGGTACTGGTGTTGCCGTCGCCAGAGTGACCAGCGCAGTCGGTGGCTGAAGTCGCTGATCGGGCGGGCGATGAGGACGTTGAAGAGGTGGTGTATCTCGTTGCAGGTCAACGGGATCAACCCGTCGGGTGGCGGGTGGCGTTCGCGTTCGGTGGCAGCGAGCACGGCGAGGTAGGCGTGGGCAAGCATCGCCAGCACGGTCCAGCGGTGCCAGGAGACCCAGCGGCGAACCTGGTGCTGATCCAGCCCGGTCAGGCCTTTGCTGGCCTGGAACGACTCCTCCACGGTCCAACGCCGTCCGGCCACACGCACCAGCTCCGATAGCGGCACCGGGCTCGGGGCGTAACAGCGGTAGAACGCCAGCTCGCCGGTGCTGCTGTTGCGGCGGATGAGTAGCCATCGCTGCCCCGGCTTGGCGGTGTCGATGGTGATCCAAGCCCAGTCGTAGAACCGCTGGCCCCTGGAACCCGCTCCGGCGGAGAGACGCTGCCAGGCGCATCTGGGCAGGCGGGCGGCGATGGCGTCTGCGCGGAGCTTTCTCGCCGCGGTCATCACGGGGTGGCTGCGGGCAACGGCCAGAACGTAGCCGACACCGCGATCCTCCAGTGCGTTGCGCAGGCGCGGGTCGGCACCATAGACCTCGTCGCCAGCCACCCAGGACGCGGTGGCGCCGCCGTCGAGCGCGGCGAGGATCATCTCGCGCGCCAGCGTGGGCTTGGTCGCGAACTCCACCTCGCCCGGCACCCCCGCAGCAGCACGCCGCTCGGTGTCGGCGACCCAGGATTTCGGGAGGTACAACGCCCGGTCGATCAGCGCATGCCCCCGACTGGTGGCATAGGGTCAGATACACCGCGACCTGCGAGTTCTCGATCCGACCAGCGGTGCCGGTGTACTGGCGCTGCACCCCGACAGTGCGATTTCCCTTCTTGAGATCGCCCGTCTCATCGACCACCAACACGGCCCGTTCGGCACCGAGGCGCTCGACCACATAGTCACGCAGGTCGTCCCGCACGCCGTCGTGGTCCCACACCGCCCGGCGCAGCAGGTGCTGCAGCCCTTCCGGCGTGGCGTGTCCAACATGCTCAGCGATGGTCCAACAGTTCTTCGTCGGCACCTCCGAGACCAGCCCGCGCACCAGGTCCTCGGCGTGGCGACGCGGCTCTACACGGCCGAACCGGCCACAGATGCGTGCCAACAGATCCTGAAATCGCGCCCCGAACACGCCAGGGTCTACACTGGCAGCCGCGGCCACCGCAAGATCAACTTGGTTCCACACAAACCCGGCATGATCACGCGGTGGCCGCCCTCATGTCACGCCACCACGCCCAAGATCACGATCTACCGCTGTCGTACTAGGAAGCCCTACACCGTTCCACCGAGTAACCTTGAGTCGAGGCCAGGAGTACTCGTAACCGCGTCATCTCCTAAGCACCATCGCAGCAATGTTGCTCCCCATGTGCCACCTCCACCCACTGCCAGGAAGAGAATGAGTTCACCGAAGCGGAGATTCGAATCTTTGGCTGCCTGATCCAATGCGATTGGAATTGAAGCCGAACTCGTGTTGCCAACCTTCTGTACATTCTTGTAAACTTGATCAACCCTCAAGCCGAGAAGCTGCGGCCATTCATCGAGCATTTTGCCATTTGGCTGATGCGGCACAACTAGCCTCATCTCGCTTGCTGATAGCTTTTCAGGCTCTAGCATATCAAAAAACAGCTTGAATATCGTGTCACCAACCCACTTTGTAATCCTACGGCCGTTCATTCTTAGGTAATGTGATCCGCTTGCCAATGTTGTTGAAGAAGCGGGCATCCGACTTCCGCCGCCCGGAACGCCTCCAAACTCAGCACCTTGATGACCATCCGCGCCCAAAACACAGCGTATGATCCCGCCACTATGGACTTTAGTGAGAACGACAGCTCCAGCTCCGTCTCCAAATAGAACACAAGTGCGCTTGTCTGTGTAATCAACAAACCGAGAAGTTACTTCGGAACCTATTATTAGCGCATATCGCATATCTGGTGACGCCATTAACATGTCGCGTCCGATGCGTAGGGCATACAAGAAACCGCTACAACCTGCGCTGACGTCCAGTGGAATAGAATTATTTGCCTCGAGAATTGATTGTACGCGGCAAGCCGTTGCTGGAACAGGCTGGTCGCCGGTCGAAGTTGCTAATATTATCAGATCAATTGCAGATGGACTTAGCTGACAAGAATTTAGTGCACGGCGGGACGCCGCAAGAGCGAGGTCGGACGCAGCTTCATCAGGGCCAGCGATGTGCCGTTGATAGATTCCGGTTTTCTCTAGAATCCATTCCTCGGTTATGTTGAGTTTAGCTGCAAGATCTGTACTTGTGAGAATATTTGGCGGCAAGTACGAGCCTGTTCCCACAATACCTACGTTCACTATCGCCTCCAGTTGGTCCCGCAACTCAGATATCATCTCTGAATTATTGCTGCTTGACGCTATAGTTCTAACGCCCGAACGAAAACGATAGGGGGCGAATTTGCCCAAGGCGCGCTGGGTGTATTTTCAAATTGCCTCAACTGTCGGTTGATAGCCGTATTGATGTGTGGCTATGGCGAGGAATCATACAGGGGTGCTGTACGGAATATTGGAGCGCCTGTGTGGCAAATTGATAGCAGATTTCTTGACGTAATGTATTTCGAACCGTACTATTACTACTAGATAGAAGAATTGATACTACTGACACTGCAATCTTAGATTGTCCTCCATTCTTATTGGTAGCCGAATGTGGTGGTCGTTGTAGTTCAATATGTTACGTCTTTGGCCGGAACAATGACTGGCTTATAAATCCGAACTTGGCGCTCAACTATGTTGACCTCGCGATTTTGAGGAGTGCAGTATATGGCGTACACAGGAAATCGGGACACTTACATTATTGGCATTGGCGTGACATCGGTCGGGCGGTATCCGGAGCGTTCGTTTACTGATCTGGTCGCGGACGCATACAGCACTTCCGTTAAGGACGCACAATTGGCCGAACCGGAGCGCATCGAAGGCACGTGGCTCGCCAACATGTATGCCGACTACTGGAGTATGCGTGCTGCACGGGGACTCAGAATTCTTGCCCCGCTAGTCGAAGAGGGCCTTTTCCCGAATGGGCAGCGCATCACTAACATCGAGACCGGCTGCGCGGGCGCATCGGCGGCGTTCAACGGCGCCTGGTCGGCCATTCAATCTGGCGCGGATCTCACACTGGCCATTGGTGTGGAGAAGATGAACCCTGAGGGGAACGTCGCGGAGTTCATCCGGTGGCTGGATGCTGGAGTGCCCGAGTCTTACTGGGACGCTTTCCGACGGCTTGCCCATGAGCTTGGAATCACACTCGAGTTCGGCCCGGACCGATCACTGGCGATGGATCTCTACGCGGTGCTGGCGATGTCGCACATGCGTGACTACGGTACAACGATTGAGCAGATCGCCTCAGCGGCTGCGAAGAATCACACGAATGCTGTGCATAATCCCCGTGCGCAGTATCGCTTCCCGATGACCACGGATCAGGTGCTCGCCGACCGGATGGTCGCGGACCCGCTGACCCGCGCGATGGCATCGCCGCGCGGGGACGGCGCGGGAGCGGTGCTCGTGTGCTCGGACGACTTCCTAAAGAAGCAGCCGGTGTCAGTGCGCGAGCGGGCGATCAAGGTGCGTGGGCACTCAATGGCTGGCGGCCGGATCAACACGAGTTGGGAGGGTCAGCGCTCGCCCGTCGTATCAGCAGAACAGACGTACGAGATGGCAGGCGTGCAGCCGTCGGACCTGGATCTTGTTGAACTGCACGACGCGACGTCGTTCGCCGAGATACATCTGATCGAAGACCTCGGCCTGTGCGCGCGCGGTGAGGGCGGGCCCTTCACCGAATCAGGCGCGACGCAGCTTGGCGGCAAGATCCCGGTCAACCCCTCCGGCGGTCTCGTCTCTCGCGGCCATCCGATCAGCGCCACCGGCATCATGATGCTCAACGAGCTTGCTGTGCAACTGCGCGGTGAGGCTGGAGAATCTCAAGTCCCCAACGCACGCCTTGCTATGGCAGAGAATGGTGGTGGCCTGGTCGGACTGGACATCGCCGTCACCTCGACTACTATTCTGGAGCGCGCGGCGTAGTGATCCAGCGGACTTCGTGATGTCAGCTGTGGCGGCTGGCGACTGCGCCAGGGTAGCGCCTTGGGCTGAACGTAAAGCCCGGCCCAGTCTGCGGGTCTGGTCGTTGATGGAACGAACAACGCTGCGGCGTGGCCGGGTCGGGTTGCTGTTACGGGAACACTCGGGCGACCGCTTCTACAAGATCAGGGAATGCACGATGAGGCGGCTGGCGGGATTCATAGTGAAGCGTCCTAGATTTGATGGCACATCTTTCTGAGTTGGAATGATGCGGTTCATGCCGAAGAAGTCGATGAGCAGCTGAAGGCAGGGGCGGCGCAGCTGGTGACCGAGCACCAGCAGGAGAGTACCCATCGCAGACGGCTGCGTGCGAGACCGTGGCGCGGCAAGGGGAGCGGCCTGAGTCGATCTGCCGAGCCCTGTCGGAGTAGGGCTGCCAGATCGCCGCGCGGGCTTATCGGGAGTGGAAGCGGCCCGACCGCTCGGTGGCCGCCCGCACCATCACCGACGCGCAGGTGATCGACCCGGTGCGCGACATCGCCTGGACCACCGATCCAGGCGCCCGCCGGAAGACGACTCCGGAAGGGTTCAACGGGCGCTGAAGATGACCGCCCCTGGTCACGCGCCTGATTCCCGATGGCTCGCTGAGCAGCATGGACCGGGCAATGCGCGCCTTGGGGCTGTCCGCCGCACGACGGGAAAGAATCCGGACACGGTCCCGGTCAAAGGACGGAAAGCGTGGTTCAACCCAAGTATTGCGCACCAGGTCAGCCCCATCCGGCACCGTCCGGATAGGGCTGATTGGCTGTGAGTACTCATCTGCTTGAGTTCGGAGCTATGCGGCCATGGCCATGGCGGCGACGACCGGTCCCAAACTGCGAACATCAAACTTAGTTGCCATAGCAAAATACCCATTTCACTATTGACTCATGGTTGTGACCCCCTCCGACGGGCCGACGCAGGACCGTAGTGCGCTACCCAGCGGTGTCACCATCACGACGTTGCAGGGTCCCCGACCAGGGCCGACAGTGTCGCTACTCGGCGGCGTCCACGGCGATGAGGACGAAGGCGTGCTTGCCGTACTACGGGTGTTGGACGAGCTGCGATCGTCCGAACTGACCGGCACGGTTCACGCGGTCGCGACGGCAAATCCGGTCGCATGGGCTGCGCAGAGCCGGGTGAGTCCGCTCGACGGCGAGAACCTCGCACGGTGCTTCCCGGGTGCCGGTGGGGACGGACCAACCCACCACCTAGCCGCCGACATCACCAGGAACCTCATCAAAGGTGCCGACCTGCTGATCGACCTCCATTCAGCTGGGATGCGCTACCGCATGCCGCTCATGTGCGGGTTCGTGAGCGACGTCGAGGCTGCCGACCAGTCGCGGCGGGCCGCCGAAGCGTTCGGTACCCCACTGGTCTGGGCGCACACGGATTCGTCACCGGGACGCAGCCTGTCCGTCGCGGCCGAACTCGGAGTTCCCTCGATCTATGCCGAGTGCTCCGGTGGCGGCAGCATCCGCCGACACGAGCTCGACACGTACGTGGCCGGTGTGCTGACGGTGCTCGCCGACCTGGGCATGCTCCCCGATCCCGGAGGCCTGAATACGCGAAAAGAACCGCATTGGGTGTACGGGCCGGGCGACCTGGATTCGGGGATGCAGGCCAAGCGCGACGGTCTCTTCGTGAGTGCGGTGAACGCGGGCGACATCGTGGACATCGACGACGAGATCGGCCGCTGCTATGACTACCGCGGCCGCTTGCTCGAGATCGTGCGGGCACCTCGCCCAGGCGTGGTCATGTTCCTCCGCAGGCAGGCTCGTACGCTTGCCGATGACGTTCTGTTCGTGCTGGCCGACCTCACCCCGCGGCAGGAGTAATCCATGGCATCCGAGGGTGTGAGCCGGTTTGCCGACGACCTGCCCACAGTTGAGCGGTTCGTCAGCCTCGGCGAGGGGGACACCCCCGTCATCGAACTGACGGCGTTGGCCGAGCGCCTCGGGCTGAGCCGACTGTCGGCCAAGATGGAATCGCAAAACCCCACCGGGTCCTATAAGGACCGAATCGCGGTGATGTCGCTCTCTTTGGCCCTGCACCACGGCAACGCGGGCTGGATCGCTACCTCATCCGGCAACGCTGGGCTGTCGATGGCCGCCTACGGCACCCGCGCCGGTCTAGCGGGCTTTCTGTGCATGGTCGCCTCCGCGCCGCAGGAGAAACGCCTAGCGCTGCTGCCGTATGCCGTCGAGGTGGTGAGCGTCGACGGTGTTGGGCGGGAGGGAACCGCTCAGGTGGCCACGGCGCTGATGGAGCAGGTGCGCGTGGCGGCGGAGCAACAGAACCTGTTTCTCGGCATCACCGCGCACGCGTTCAACCCGTCCGGGATGCGCGGCGTCGACACCATCAGCTACGAACTCGCGGAGCAGGTTCCGGACGCCTCCCATGTGTACGTGCCGACAGGTGGCGGCGGGCTGCTCACCGGGATCGCCCGAGGCTTGCGACATCGGGGGATGACCGCGAAAGTCGTCGCCTGCCAACCAGCGGGATGCGCGCCGATCGTCGACTTCCTCAACGGAAACACTGACGTGTCGGCGATCTCGCGCTGTGACAGCGATATCTCGGCGTTGCAGCTACCGCGACCACCGGACGGCACGCTCGCCGCCACCGCGGTCGAGACGTCCGCCGGCTGGGGTACGGCGCCGGACGATGCCGCCATCCTTGACGCGCAACGTCTGCTCGCCAAGACCGAAGGCGTCTTCGTCGAGCCCGCTTCGGCTGCCTCACTCGCGGCCGTGCTCAATGACCTCGATCGGCGACGACTACAGCCCACCGACCACCCCGTGCTCGTGCTGACCGGTGCCGGGTGGAAGGACCTCGCGCGCTTCGAAGCCGACGACGCACGCGTCCCACTCATTACGGTCGACGACGTGGTCAGCCGAGTCGATAAATGGCGTAGCAGCCTCTGAAGCGCCTCGCCGTCCTCTCACACCTCGGTGTCGACGGCGTCGCTGGTGCGAACGGTAACTGGAAGGTCGTAGAACCTCTTCGGGATGAGTGAGTCAAGGTCGGCGTGCTTGAGAATGTCGACGATCCGGTTCGTTGCCTTGCCATCGCCGTAGGGCGACTGGGCACGCCGTGCGTGTTCCTGCATGTCCGCGGACAGCGCTCGGTCGATCGCGGCGCGCACATCGGCAGCGGTCTCGCCGCAGTCGATCACCGAATCGGCCCGTGGTCTGCCGTCCTGTCGCGATCCGATGTTCACGGTTGCTGTCTGCAGCGTAGGTGTCTCAGTGAGACCACTGGAGGAATTGCCGACCACGACGTTCGCGTGGTGGATGAGGCTGAGGTAGTGCAGCTTTCCGAGTGAGGGAACCAGAATCGCCTGCCGTGGATAGTCAGTGACGTAATCCTCGATCAGCTTGGCGAGGTAGCTGCCGCCCTGGTCCACGTTCGTTCCAGTGAAGACAACAGTGGCGTCGGGGAAGTGCTCCAGCGCGGCGAGTAGCGCGTCCAAACCCTCATGGCTCGCGTCGGGATCAGCGGTGACCGGATGGTACGTGACCACAATGGTGGGTTCAGTGAGTTCGCGACCGTAGAGGGACGCCCAGTCATCGCGCCCGATCAGCGGTGCGCTCACGACGGAATCGATGGTCGGCGCACCGGTGTTGAACACCGTGTCGGGATGCTCCCCGAGTTGAATGACGCGTCGCCGCATGTCCTCGGTCGCCGTGAAATGCAGCTGGGACATCTTCGTGATGGCGTGGCGAACCGGATCGTCCGTCGACCCCTCGGTGACGTCGCCGCCGGCAAGGTGTGCCACGGGAAGCAGCCGCAACGTCGCGCAGACGGCCACCGCGAGCGCTTCGTAACGGTCACCGAGGACGACCAGAAGGTCGGGATTAAGTCGCTCGAGCGCATCGGTGAAACCGATGCAACCAAGGCCGAACGACTTCGCGACGGCGGTTGGGGTGTCGTTGGCCAGCACCATGTCGACGACCTCGTCGGCGACAAAGCCGTCCTGAGTCACCTGCTCTAGCGTGTAGCCCTGTGTCGGCACCAGGTGACCACCGCAGACGAGCAGCTTCAGATCGACGTCGCTGTCGTCGCGCAGGGCCGCCATGACGGGCACGAGTGAGCCGTAATCGGCACGCGAACCGGTGAACACACATATCCGTCTGATCGTGAACCCAGCCCTTCGCGACACCGGCCAGCTATGCGCTAATAGTGGGCGCAGTAGAAATCCCGTCGGTCACGATTCTCTACGATGGGAACCCGAGCACAAGGGCGCCGTTTACGCTCGTGTGAATTGTGCCTATGGCGGTAACGCCTGCGGTCGCTTTCTAATGCCTACTCCGGCTTAGCAAGGTCCTGGTAGTACTGGGTACTGTCCGTCACCCTTGCGTCGATGAGCGATATCTCGAGTAGCGCTTCGTCTCTGCTTCGGTGCGTGGCGGCGCCGGTGGCTGAGGGCGTCGCCGAACTCGGTGAGTCTCCGTTGTGGGATGACGATGTGGGGTTGCGTTGGCTGGATGTGGCTGGGCGGCGGTTGTTCACTCGTGCGCTGGACGGTGTCGAGTCGGTTGTCGGCGTTACCCGGACGGTGACGGCGATTGAGCGGAGTTCGGGCGGCACGTTGTGCGCGGTGACTGGTAACGGTTTCGGGGTGTTGGATCCGGTGAGCGGGCGGGTCGATGAGCTGGCTACGACCCTGCACGACGAGGCGATGTCGATGAATGACGGCGCGATCGATCCGGGTGGCGCGTGCTGGGCGGGGTCGGCGGTGCGGGACGGCAGCGGCAGGGGCGCGCTCTTCCGCTTCGATGGCACGGCGGTCACCACCGTGCTCACCGGCATCGGGATGTCGAATGGTATCGACTGGTCGGCGGATGGGGGCGTGCTCTACCACGTTGACTCCGTGGCGGGCACGCTCACGGCGTGGGACTGCGACGTCGTATCCGGCACCCTTGGTGACGGGCGGCGGCTGTGCACGGTCCCGCCCGAGGTCGGACTGCCGGATGGGTTGACGGTCGACGACGACGGCGACATCTGGCTCGCGATCTGGGGGTGCGGGCAGGTCTGGCGCATCGACGCGACGACCGGCGAGCAGACCGGGATCGTCACCGTGCCCACCCGCTATCCGACCAGCTGCGCGTTCGGGAGCCGGTCCCCCGCGACGCCGTTGTCGACGTTGTTCATCACCAGTGCGGCGCACGAGAACGCGCCCGGTGGTGGTCTGCTGTACGCGGTGGACCTTCCCGCGCGAGGGCGCCGGTCGCCGCGGTTCACCGGGGACTCGCCATGAGTCCGCGCGAGCCGGCTGGTGTCGCGCTCGTGACCGGCGCGTCGCGCGGTATCGGTGCCGCGACCGCGCGCCGGCTCGCCGCCGACGGCATGGCGGTGGCGATCAACAGTTATCCGGACGAGGCGATGCTGTCGGTGGCCAAGCACGTCGCCGCTGAGATCGAGCACGCGGGTGGGCGTGCCGTGGTGTATCCGGCCGACATCAGCGACGCGACCGCCGTCGACGAGCTGTTCTCCCGGTGCGAGCAGGAGCTGGGGCCAGTGACCGCACTGGTCCTCAACGCCGCGGCGACCGGGCGGGAGTCGTGGACCGAGATCACCGAAGACACCTGGGACCGCATCATGGACGTCAACCTGAAAGGAGCGTTCCTGTGCTGTCGCCGCGCCTTCGGCACCGACCCACCGGCACCGGACGGCCCGGGCGGCACGGGCTCTGGGGGTGGCATCGTCACGATCAGCAGCGTGCTCGCGCGACTCGGCGCCCCGAACTCGCTGCACTACGCCACCACCAAGGCAGGCATCCTCGGCTTCACCCGCTCCCTCGCACAAGAACTGGGCCAGCGCGGCATCCGGGTGAACTGCGTGGTCCCCGGGGCGATCCAGACCGAGGAGGAGCTGGAGGCCTACCCGGACCAGGACGCCGTGACGGCCACGGTCTTCGACAACCAGATCCTGCGACGCAGAGGCACGGCCGACGACGTCGCCAGCGTCGTCAGCTTCCTGCTCGGCCCCGACAGCGACTTCATCACCGGCCAAGCCCTCACCGTCGACGGCGGCTGGACACCGCTCTGATGGTTCGGGCCCCTGGTGCAGCGACACCTATTACGCTCAACGTGATCGTCCATTCGGCGACCTCAAAGCGGTTGCCGCGACCGATCGCGCCAACTCCGTTCCGACCCGGTCACAACCGCAGTTCCGGTGCGTGCTCCTTCCGTAAGCCACTACGAGAGGAGCAAACATGTACCGCACGATCTTCCACCGCTGCTTCGCGCTGCTGGGTACGAGTGCAGTGCTCGCCGCCCTCGGGATCGCCGTTGCCGCACCGGCACAGGCCGACCCGATCTGCGTCGGAGCAACGGTCAGCGGCACCGCGACCGGGACCCACGAAGTCGGCCCGTACTGCCAGCCATACCCGTGGTCGACGCTGTGCGCGAAGACCGGAGTAGGGCTGGACCCGACCGTGATGGTCAGGACCTTCGTCTGTGTGCCCATCTAGTCGTCGGAGCTAGCCTGCGGGCACGCGACATCAGCTCGCGGCAACGGTTCTGAGTCACAAGCAGGGCCCACCAGCGGGCCCGTGGAGTAGACCTCGTTATCGGTTGTGACGTCGCCCGCTGGTGTCGGGATTCTGACGTCGTGTGACTGCTTCTTGCCAGGTCCGGTGTCGGGCGGTGGTATATCGACCGACGCGGTCATCGGCGGCCGCGGTGGGGGAGCGCGGTCGCCGTCCGGCGCCCGGGCGCCGGACGACACAGGTGGCGGACTTGCGGCTGAAGTGGCCGTCGATGGGACGACGGATCCCCCGATGGGTGGGTCCGCTCGTCCTGCCGACGGCGTTGATGGCGCGACCACCGTGGGAGTTCGCATCGTGATATCGGCGTCCGTGCCGGTCTCGGGACCAAAGATTCCCGTCCCGTAGCCGACGGCGAACACCACGGCGCCGGCGCTCGTCGCGAATCCGGTCGGTGCCGACATCCACATCCGGCGAAGACCGCTGAGCATGCTGCCGAGCGTGATAGGGAGCGCAAGACATGTGATGCGCCGCTTCTTAGCGAGTTCCGTGAGCTTCTTCAGCGCTCGATGCACTCGCTGGCGCACCGCGTTGTAGCTGATACCGAATTCGTCGCTGAGCACGTCGTAGCTGGCTTCATCGAGGAACTTTCGCTCGAGCAGCACTCGCTGCTGCTGGGGTAGCTCGTGCAAAAGTTCCAGCAGCTGTTCTAGGCGCTCGGCCCACACCGCCTGCTCCGCGGGATCGTCTTGGCGCGTGGCAACGAGCACCGCTGCCTCCACGTCGACATCCGCGTCGACGTGCGTGCGTTGCTGCCTGCGCATTTCGTCGAGCGCGGCGTTGTTGACGACCGTTTTGAGCCATGCACGCGGCTTGCGGGGGTTGAAGTCCTCCCAGTTCAACCAGACACGCACCAGCGCGAGATGGGCGAGCTCGTCGGCGTCCAGGCTCTGGTAACGCGACGCATACCTCCTGACCCAGTCGTAGTGACGACGAAAGAAGTCGATGAAGTCCTGGCCCGGCATCTCCCCACCGCCCCAATCTGTAGTCCGTTGGAAGCAGATTGTAAATGATACCCACGGTTTATTGGTCAAAACAAGGGGGCCGCGTTTGCGGTTTCAACTGCTCCATTCGGGTAAATACGTCCCGATCGAGTGGTTCGGTCGTCACAAATCCCGCTTTGGCGACGTGCAACTTGCAGTCGGGGACGACAACCGCAAGGAGTTGAGGAGTCCAGATGGCACGTCTGCCCCTACATCGCTACAAAGTGTTTCACTCAGTGGAACAGAAATATGTGTGCGACGTGGTCGGCCGAATTCTCGGCCCACACCGCCTCACGACAGTCGACACGTCCAGCCCACTTGATGCCAGGTTGTACACGCGCCGCTTATCCGACGTCTCGATCAACTTCCTCATCTACGGTGCGGAAGTCGTCATGCAGCCGGACGCGGCAACCACCTACTTCGCGATCCACCTCCCGCTGACCGGCACCAGCACGATCGGACGTGACGGCGATCAGTTCCCGTCCACCCCGGCGCTCGCGTGGGTGGTCTCGCCCGGTGACGACATCCCGGTGCGCTGGCACAGCGGGTGCGCGAAGCTCATCGTCCGGATCGAGCGTGGTGCCGCGGAGGCGCGGCTCGCGAGCCTTCTCGGCGAATGCGTGCGGCATCCACTGCGATTCGAGCGAAAGATGGACACCACCCATGGGGTCGGGGCATACGTGAGTAACGCGCTTCGGTATATCGCGACACAGCTGGATCGAAACCGAGGGCTATTAGACAACGAGGCATTCGGGCGGGCGTTCGAGCGCATGCTGATCACCGAGCTGCTACTCGGCCATCAGCACAACTACAGTGGCCAGCTCAATGCGGCCCCGAGGCCGGCAAGGTCCAGAGAAATCGATCACGCCGTCGCCCTGCTCGAGAGCTATCCCGAGCAGCCGCACACCGTGACAGGTCTGGCGGAACAGGTAGCCGTGAGCGCCCGCAGCCTTCAGCGTGGATTCCACGTTGCGCTCGGTACCACGTTCCAGGAGGTGCTGCAGGACATTCGGCTGCGACGCGTGCATGACGAACTCCGAGCCGCCCACCCGGATGACGTCACTGTCAGCGAAGTCATGGCCAAGTGGCACCTGCCGGTCAAAGGCCACACGTATGCCGCGTATCGGCGGCGATACGGCGAGACTCCGATGTGCACGCTGAAGCGCGGAGCATGAGGATGTCTGATCGTTTGCTGCTGGCGAGTGCCTTTCTCGCGTTCGCGCTTGCTTTCACCACTGCGGTGAATTCTTCCGAATCGGTTGGCACGGTGACGCTCTACCCGGAAGCTGGCTTCTCGCCAGCGATGTCCGCCCAGACGAATCGTGTGGAAAGGGGAGCGTGCACCGGAGCAACGTCGCCTATGCAAGCGGTGTCTTCGGTGAACTACTCCCAGTTCCCGGTGTTGGTCTATGTGACGTCCGACTGCTCCGGGCCGCCTGTGGTTGTCCTGCGACCATATCGGCAATCGGGGTATCGTGCGCCGGCTCATGTGCCGGTCAATTCCGCGCGCGGGCTCGGCTGACCGGTCCGCGTCGGGTGTCGTCCGAAGGGTCTACGTCGTACATACGGTGTCGCCGAAAATAATGCCCATCCGACCGGGGACTGTAAGTCGACCTCTGCTGAGGTTGCTCGCGATCAATAACCATGAGCACGCCAGTGACGAGTGCCCACGTGAGTTGTGGAGAGGTGCGAGTGGTTACCGACGAGCTTTCCGATGCTGTTCTAGCCGGTGCTTCCGGCAGCGTGCTGGAACAGCATCCGATCCCGGATGAGTACGTCGCGGCTCATTTGCGCCGCGAGGACGTCGATATGTTCGCGGACACTGCTGACAAGGACGTCCGCAGGTCGTTGCACGTCGGCCCCGTGCCGATGCCGGAGCTGGCGCCGGACGAGATTCTCGTTGCGGTGATGGCCAGCTCCATCAACTACAACACGTTGTGGTCGGCGATGTTCGAGCCGATTCCGACGTTCCAGTTCTTGGCGAAGTTTGGCAAGCAGGGAGCGTGGGAGGCGCGGCACGATCAGCCGAATCACGTCGTCGGCTCCGACGCCGCGGGTGTCATTGTGCGGCTGGGGAGTGGCGTTCGGCATTGGCACGCAGGGGATCACGTTGTCGCCAGCCCCGCCTATGTCGACGATCAAGAGCCAGGCACGCACGCTGACGGAATGATGGGCTCCCGACAGCTCGCGTGGGGATTCGAGACGAACTTCGGTGCACTGGCGCACTATACGATCGTGCGGGCAAGCCAGTTGATTCCGAAGCCGGCGCATCTCACCTGGGAAGAGGCTGCGTGCAACACGCTGTGCGCGGGCACGGCGTATCGCATGCTGGTCGGTGAGCACGCTGCCCGGATCAAGCAAGGAGACGTTGTCCTCATCTGGGGAGCGACCGGGGGACTCGGCGGGTATGCGGTGCAGTACGTTCGTAACGGTGGCGGCATCGCCGTTGGCGTGGTCAGTTCGGAGCGGAAGGCTCGGGTACTCCGGGCACTGGGGTGCGACCTCATCATCAATCGGGACGAGCTTGGCTTCGCCAACTACAACGGGGATGACCCCTCACAGACAGTCGAGATTGGCAAGCGGCTGGGTGCGATCATACGGCGGGAAACGGGCACTGAGCCGCACGTGGTGTTCGACTATGTCGGGAAGGCTACGTTCGGGATATCGGTGTTTGTCGTTCGGCGCGGTGGGGTCGTCGTGACGTGTGGGTCGAGCACCGGATACGCCCATCAATACGACAATCGCTACCTCTGGATGAAGCTCAAGCGCATCATCGGCAGCCACGTGGCAAACCTGCAGGAGCAATGGGAGACCAACCGGCTGATCGGACTGGGTCGCGTCGTGCCGATGCTGTCGACGGTCTATCCGCTCGACCACGTCGGTGAAGCCGCGCGGCTGGTTCAGCTCAATCAGCACATCGGCAAGGTAGGGGTGCTGTGCTTGGCACCCGAAGAGGGACTTGGCGTGACGAATCCAGAGCTGCGTGACGAAGTAGGAGAACGCCTCCAGCTCGTTCGGAGCGCCTGATCTCCTTGTCCTAGTACGGCAGCCGTAGATCGAGATCTTCATGGCGCTGCCGCTTCGGCTCGTCGCCGGTAGTGGCTCGCTTTGGCGTGGTGTTGGTGTCGTCGTCGCCAGGTTGACCAGGTCAGTCGGTGCCAGATGCTGTTGATGGGCTGTGCGATGAGGACGTTGAACAGGTGGTGGATCTCGTTGCGGGTCAGCGAGATCAGACCGTCGGGCGCGGGACGCTGGGCGCGTTCGGCGACCGCGAGCACGACCAGGAATGCGTGAGCGAGCATCGCGAGCACGGTCCACCGGTGCCAGGAGGTCCAGCGGCGGACTTGATGCTGGTCGAGCCCGGCCAGGCCCTGCCGGTTTGGAAGGATTCCTCCACGGTCCAGCGGCGACCGGCGATGCGAACGAGGGTGGCCAGCGGCACCGGTCCGGGCGCGTAGCAGCGGTAGAACGCCAGCTCGCCGGTGCTGGTGTTGCGGCGGATCAGCAGCCAGCGATGCCCGCCCCGCTCGGCGTCGAGGGTGATCCAGGTCCAGTCGTAGAACCGTTGGCCCTTGGAACCGTTCCCGGCGGAGAGCCGCTGCCACACATGTTTGGGCAGGCGGGCGGCGATGTAGTCGGCGCGCTGCTTTCCGGCCGCGGTGGTCACCGGGTGGCTGCAGGCCACGGCCAGCACATAGCCCACCTGGCGCTGCTCCAGCTCCTCGCGCAGCCCGGGGTCGGCCCCGTAAACCTCATCGCCGACGACCCAGGCTGCGGCGGCGCGCCATCTTCGAGCGCCCGCACGATCAGCTCCTTCGCCAGCGCGGGTTTGGTCGCAAACTCCACGTCCTCGGGCACACCCCCCCCGCCGCCGCACGCCGATCGATGTCCTCGCACCAGGATTTCGGCAGGTACAGAGCACGGTCGATCAACGCGTGACCGGCGCTCGTGGCGTAGGTCAGATACACCGCGACCTGCGAGTTCTCGATCCGGCCCGCGGTGCCGGTGTACTGGCGTTGCACCCCGACCGTGTGGGTGCCCTTCTTGAGGTCGCCGGTCTCGTCCACCACAAGCACAGCACCCTCGGCGCCAAGGTGTTCCACCACATAGCCGCGCAGATCCTCACGTACCGCGTCGTGGTCCCACACCGCTTTACGCAGCAGATGCTGCAACCCGTCCGGCGACTCGTGCCCGGCATGCTCAGCGATCGTCCAGCAGTTCTTGACCGGCAGGTCCGACACCAACCCAAGCAGCAGGTCACGAGCCCGCCGACGCGATTCCACCCGCGCGAACCGGCACCCGATCCGCGCCAACAGATCGTCGAAGTGCGCCCACTACCGGGCGGGCGATACGCTGTGACCCGCGGCCACCGCAAGATCATCTGAGTTCCACACAAACCCGGCATGATCACGCGGTGGCCGTTCTACGTCACGCCGCCACGCTCAAGATCACGAAGTCCGGCTGCCGTATCTGCGCCACGAGGCGCTCTGAATGCATTCCTCGCGGAGCGGGGAGAGATTGGAGGAGTATCTCTGGGTCTTATGGCTTACCTGGATCCGAAAGGTGAAGGGGACAATAGCATGCCAGGAAACCAGCGGTCGTGCCCAGGCGTATGGGGCGGCACGTTGGGCGACCCGCGTGATACGGCGAAAGCTTGATTGCCTGAATCCCAATTTCCAGAAGGTGTAAAAGCCGCGCCCGCCGGAAAGACGTCTGAAACCGGCGCCATCGTCTGCGGCGGGGGGAGTACTGACCCGCCGCATCCTCCGACGGTGGAGCGATGCCCAGCGAGGGCATTGAAGGAGATGAGTGGGACGCCTACGTCACGCTAGAGACGTGCAGCAGAGACGAACGTGGGATCGCCTGTCGGGCGCGAGCCCCATGGCGACACAGTGCCCGTAGTAGTCGCAGGAGTCACGACCTGCCAGGGAGGACGGTAACGCCGCCCACAGGGCGAAGGGGCACAGGTGGTTTTGGACATCTACATGACCGAGAGGTATGCGAAATGCAGAACGCCGAAACGATACTCGGTGTCCTCCGTGAACGCGGCAGGAAAGGTCTGCCGTGCGAAGAACTGTATCGACAACTGTTCAACCCGCAGCTATACCTGCTGGCTTACGGGTGTATCTATTCCAACCACGGGGCGATGACGCCCGGGGCCACGCAGGAAACCGCGGACGGCATGTCCTTGGAGAAAATCGGGGCCATCATCGAGGCGATGCGTCACGAGCGTTACCGATTCACTCCGGTGCGACGGGTCCATATTCCTAAGAAGAATGGGAAGTTGCGCCCGCTGGGCTTGCCGACCTGGTCGGACAAGCTCGTCGGCGAAGTAGTGCGCCTGCTACTGGAGGCCTACTACGAGCCACGGTTTTCCGACCACTCGCACGGGTTCCGACCCGGCCGGGGCTGCCACACCGCGTTGCGCGAGGTGGCCCGGACCTGGACCGGGACCACGTGGTTTATCGAGGGAGACATCTCCGACTGCTTCGGATCGCTCGACCATGACGTCATGGTCGACATCCTGGCGGAGAAGATCCCCGACAACCGGTTCCTGCGGCTGATCCGCAACATGCTCACAGCCGGGTATCTGGAGGACTGGCGGTGGAACGCCACGCTGAGCGGCGCCCCGCAAGGCGGGACCGTTTCGCCCGTCCTCTCGAATATCTACCTGCACAAACTGGACACCTTCGTCGAGACGGTTCTGATTCCGCAATACACCCAGGGAGTGCTCCGGACACCCAATCCCGAGTACAACAGGATCAGTCAGGCCCTCGTACGGGCACGCCGACATGGCGACCGGGCGCGAGCCCGCCAGCTGTGCCGGCAACTACGCGGCATGCCCAGCCAAGATCCCCACGATCCAGGCTATCGGCGGCTGCGCTACTCCCGCTACGCAGATGATCATCTTCTGGGATTCGTTGGACCGAAAGCCGAAGCCGAACAGATCAAGGATCAGCTGGCGACGTTCCTGCGCGACGAACTCAAGCTGGAACTATCCGCCGACAAGACGCTGATCACGCACGCCCGCACCCGGGCAGCGCGATACCTCGGCTACGAGATCATCACCCAGCGCAGCGACAATAAGGTCACCCGAGGTCGCCGGTCGACCAACGGAACCATCGCGCTGCGCGTGCCCCGCGATGTGATCACGGCGAAATGCCTGCCCTACCTGCGCCGAGGCAAACCCGAAGCCAGGACGGCCCTGCACAACCTCGACGACTACGACATCGTCGCCACCTACGGGGCCGAATACCGGGGCATCGTCCAGTACTACTTGCTCGCCACCGACGTCTGGCGACTCACCCGCCTGCACTGGGTCGCCGAGACATCGATGCTCAAGACGCTGGCCGCCAAGCACCAGTCCACCGTGTCCAAGATCGCCGCCAAACACAAGGCGACGATCGATACCGCACACGGACCGCGGACCTGCTTCGAAGCCCGCGTTCCACGCATCGGCAAGCAGCCACTGGTCGCACGGTTCGGCGGGATACCCCTCGCACGGGATCGCAACGCGATCATCACCGATCACGTCCTGATCAGCCCGATCACCTATACCCGCAAGGAGCTCATCATCAGGCTCAGGCGGGGAAGGTGCGAGCTCTGTGAAGAACCGGCCAAGGTGCAAGTGCACCAGATCCGCAAACTCGCACAGCTCGACCGACTCGGGCCAGATCAACCCCCATGGGCGGCGCACATGGCAAGGAAGCGGCGCAAGACGCTCGTCGTCTGCACTCCTTGCCACGACACCATCCACCACGGGAAACCCGCAGCGCACGCGGCATGAACCACTGGAGAGCCTCGTGCACCGAAAGGTGCCCGCGGGGTTCGGCGGGGAGCCAGCGCGGCAAAGGACCTGTGCCTACAGACACCTCGCCGCGCGGCTTACCCGGTTAGTGTCGCGTGTTGTTAGTCGTTTGACGGTTGTGTAGGTGTCAGAATGCGGCATGGCGAATCGACCTGCTGCTGCTCTTGCTCTTCGTGATGGTGATCGTGAGCGGCTGGTGTCGTTGACGCGGAGTTCGTCGGCGCGTGCTGGGCTGGTGCAGCGGGCTCGGATCGTGCTGCTGGCGGCCGAGGGGGTGTCGAATACGGCGATCGCCGAGCGGGTGGGGGTGTCGCGGCCGACGGTGATCGGTTGGCGGGAACGCTACGAGCACGGCGGGATCGACGGTCTGCACGATGAGCCGCGTTCGGGCAGGCCCCGCTTGGTTGATCATCGGGAGATCGTGGCGGCGACGCTGACACCGCCGCCGAAGAAGCTCGGGGTGACGCACTGGTCGTCGCGGCTGCTGGCCTCCCGGCTTGGGATCAGTAACGGCACGGTGGCCAGGGCCTGGCGCGACTACGGGGTGCAGCCCTGGCGGGCCGAGACGTTCAAATTCTCCACCGACCCGGAACTCATCGCCAAGATCACCGACGTGGTCGGGCTGTATCTGGCGCCGCCGGAGAACGCGATCGTGCTCTGTGTCGATGAGAAGTCGCAGGTCCAGGCGCTGGATCGGACCCAGCCGACGTTGCCGATGCAGCCTGGGCTGGCCGAGCGGCGCACCCACGACTACGTCCGCCACGGCACCACCACGCTGTTCGCCGCATTAGAGATCGCGACCGGGAAGGTGACCGCGGCATGCAAGCCGCGACATCGGCATCAGGAGTTCCTTGCCTTCCTCAAGCAGGTCGCCAAGGCCTATCCCGACCGCGAGCTGCACCTGGTGATGGACAACTACGCCGCCCATAAGCGCATTGAGGTCCGTGACTGGCTGGAGGCCAATCCCCGGATCCAGGTGCACTTCACCCCAACCTCCGGGTCGTGGCTGAACCTGATCGAGGTGTGGTTCGGCATCATCGAGCGCCAAGCCATCCGCCGCGGCAGCTTCCGCTCCGTGCGCGACCTCAACACCAAAATCCGCGCTTTCATCACCGGCTGGAACGACCGCTGCCACCTCTTCGTCTGGACCAAAACCCCAGACCAAACCCTCAAGAAAGCCAACCGTCAGACCACTTCAAACACACGACACTAGTACGACAGCGGTAGATCGAGATGTTCATGGTTCGGTTCGTGCGCGTCGCTGGTAGTGGCTGGTTTTGGCGCGGTACTGGTGTTGCCGTCGCCAGAGTGACCAGCGCAGTCGGTGGCTGAAGTCGCTGATCGGGCGGGCGATGAGGACGTTGAAGAGGTGGTGTATCTCGTTGCAGGTCAACGGGATCAACCCGTCGGGTGGCGGGTGGCGTTCGCGTTCGGTGGCAGCGAGCACGGCGAGGTAGGCGTGGGCAAGCATCGCCAGCACGGTCCAGCGGTGCCAGGAGACCCAGCGGCGAACCTGGTGCTGATCCAGCCCGGTCAGGCCTTTGCTGGCCTGGAACGACTCCTCCACGGTCCAACGCCGTCCGGCCACACGCACCAGCTCCGATAGCGGCACCGGGCTCGGGGCGTAACAGCGGTAGAACGCCAGCTCGCCGGTGCTGCTGTTGCGGCGGATGAGTAGCCATCGCTGCCCCGGCTTGGCGGTGTCGATGGTGATCCAAGCCCAGTCGTAGAACCGCTGGCCCCTGGAACCCGCTCCGGCGGAGAGACGCTGCCAGGCGCATCTGGGCAGGCGGGCGGCGATGGCGTCTGCGCGGAGCTTTCTCGCCGCGGTCATCACGGGGTGGCTGCGGGCAACGGCCAGAACGTAGCCGACACCGCGATCCTCCAGTGCGTTGCGCAGGCGCGGGTCGGCACCATAGACCTCGTCGCCAGCCACCCAGGACGCGGTGGCGCCGCCGTCGAGCGCGGCGAGGATCATCTCGCGCGCCAGCGTGGGCTTGGTCGCGAACTCCACCTCGCCCGGCACCCCCGCAGCAGCACGCCGCTCGGTGTCGGCGACCCAGGATTTCGGGAGGTACAACGCCCGGTCGATCAGCGCATGCCCCCGACTGGTGGCATAGGGTCAGATACACCGCGACCTGCGAGTTCTCGATCCGACCAGCGGTGCCGGTGTACTGGCGCTGCACCCCGACAGTGCGATTTCCCTTCTTGAGATCGCCCGTCTCATCGACCACCAACACGGCCCGTTCGGCACCGAGGCGCTCGACCACATAGTCACGCAGGTCGTCCCGCACGCCGTCGTGGTCCCACACCGCCCGGCGCAGCAGGTGCTGCAGCCCTTCCGGCGTGGCGTGTCCAACATGCTCAGCGATGGTCCAACAGTTCTTCGTCGGCACCTCCGAGACCAGCCCGCGCACCAGGTCCTCGGCGTGGCGACGCGGCTCTACACGGCCGAACCGGCCACAGATGCGTGCCAACAGATCCTGAAATCGCGCCCCGAACACGCCAGGGTCTACACTGGCAGCCGCGGCCACCGCAAGATCAACTTGGTTCCACACAAACCCGGCATGATCACGCGGTGGCCGCCCTCATGTCACGCCACCACGCCCAAGATCACGATCTACCGCTGTCGTACTAGGGCCCGGGCCTTGGATGTTCATTCTGGTTACGCAACCTGCTGTATCCAAATCAATAGGATGCAAACGAGACGCCGAACGCGCGGATTGGTTGTGTGGGTGAGTTCCACAGGAAAGTCGTGGCGTAACGACAATCGCGCCGGCTCGGTGTAAAAACGCTACGGTTGATCTGGCGTATCTGTGAAATACTCGATCGGTCTTCGTTAGAGATCTGCCCGGATCGACAATGAATGTGTTCAGATTCGGGACTCGGGGTGAACGTATTTCACCTGACTTGTGCCAGACCGGGGGTAGCCCAGTGGGAGATTGCGAATGACCTCGACGTCGGAGAGGCAAGGTTCGACCGCGTGTGGCCATCCATCGCCGCAGGACAGGCTGGCTGCGCTGCTGGACTCCGCATCGGTCGAGCCGCTGCACCCACATGACGAGAGTGGAGTGATCGCTGTCCGCGGTCGAGTCAACGGCGCGCCCGTAACAGCCTATTGCACCGATGCTAACGCGAGGGGCGGGTCGCTTGGCGTTACGGAATGTCAGCACATCGTCGACGCTATCGAGGCGGCCCTGCGCGAAGACTGCCCCGTAATCGGACTGTGGCACTCCGGCGGGGCGCAGTTGTCCGAAGGGGTGGCATCGCTTGACGCGGTTGCTCGGGTGTTCGCTGCCATGATTAAGGCATCGGGGCGTGTGCCGCAGCTTTCGGTGATCCTCGGTCCGGCTGCCGGTGGCGCCGCCTATGGTCCCGCACTGACCGACGTGATCGTCATGGCGCCTGCGGGACGGGTGTTTGTTACCGGACCGGGTGTGGTGCGTGAGGTCACTGGTGAGCGGATCGACATGGAGAGCCTTGGTGGTCCGGACGCTCACAGCAAGAAGTCGGGCGTTGTGCATGTAGTGGCTTCGTCGGAAAACGACGCCCTGCGGCGTGCTCGTAGGATCACCGACCTTCTCGCCAGTCCGGGGGTGTTCGACCCAGTTTCTGTTAGCGGACCGCGCGATCTGCGCGCGTTGCTTCCTGACCGGGCACGCCGGGCCTACGACATCAAGCCGCTTGTCCAAAACGTCCTCGACGCGGACAACAATGACGACCCATTCGAGGAGTTCCAGCCCGGATGGGCTCCGAACGTCGTCGTCGGGCTCGGCAGGCTTGCGGGCCATACTGTTGGCGTCGTCGCGAGCAACCCGATTCGGAAAGGCGGCTGCCTTGACTCCGCTGCCGCGGAGAAGGCTGCACGGTTCGTCCGCATGTGCGATTGCTTCGGCGTGCCATTGGTAGTGCTGGTCGATGTACCCGGATACCTGCCTGGCGTTGGCCAGGAATGGGGCGGGGTCGTGCGGAGGGGCGCCAAGCTGCTGTATGCGTTCGCTGAGGCCGTGGTTCCGCGGGTGACCTTAGTTGTGCGGAAGTGCTATGGCGGCGCCTACATCGCGATGAACTGTCGGGCATTAGATGCTACGAACGTCTTTGCGTGGCCTGATGCGGAGGTCGCTGTGATGGGAGCGCGAGCAGCGGTCGGCATTCTGCGTCGTAAGGAGTTGGCCGCCCTTTCGGAGGATCAACGTGACGAAGTGCGGGAGCGATGGGTTGCCGAGCATGAACACACCTCGGGAGGCATAGCGAGGGCGCTATCGCTAGGGGTTGTCGACGCAGTCATTGACCCCACAGAAACACGGTTCGTTCTGGCCAAGGCACTGGCGGCGGTCCCGGCGAAGCGCGGATCGCACGGAAACATCCCGCTCTGATCGCCCGGGTGCGCGAGAAAGGAAAGCCGTGGCCGAGGAAATTCGTGCAGAGATAGTCGGTTACGTGATCGAAGTTGTCGCTGCCGAAGGCCAGGCCGTGCGTAGGGGTGACCACGTGGTTGTCGTCGAATCGATGAAGATGGAGATACCGACGGTCGTTGAAGACCCGGGCACTGTGACTTCCCTGCATGCCGCTGTGGGTGACTTCGTCAATGAGGGTGACCTCATCGCCGTGATCGAGTGACGCTCGTCTGTGGGTGGCCACGGCGTCGGCAAAGTCTTTGAGGGCGGGGTGTGACCTGGGGTGATGGTGGGCGACATGCCGCAGGGGTAGTAGGACGGGCATGGCCCGATGTTGATCATGAAGGGTGCTGAATCCATCCTGATCGACATCGAGGAGCCATGCCCGCATCGTCATCATCTCTGATTCCCTCTGCGCTCGCTCATTTGGCCACCGCGGCCGAGTCGAACACGGTCTCCGGTGCGGGTGTGCTGGCGGTGCTGGCGCGAGTTCCGGATCCCCGCAAGCGGCGGGGTGTGCGGCACTCGATCACGACGGTCCTGGCGGTGGCGGCGTGCGCGGTGCTGGCCGGGTGCCGCTCGTTCACTGCGATCAGCGAGTGGGCGGCCAATGCCTCCGAGCAGGTGCTCGCGGCGCTGCAGGTGCACACGGTGCCCAGCGAGTCGTGTATTCGCCGGACCCTGCAGCGACTCGATGGCGACGAGTTGGACACCGCGATCGGGCAGTGGGCGACGGCGCGCACTGAACCGGCTGTCGGCAGGCGGCGGGCGATCGCGGTGGATGGCAAGACGGTGCGGGGCTCGGGCTCCGAGGTCGCCGATGCGCGGCACCTGTTGGCCGCGATCGATCATTGCGCCGGTGTGGTGCTCGGTCAGGTCGACGTGTGCTCGAAGACCAACGAGATTCCGATGTTTTCCCAGCTCATCGAGCATCTCGATGACGTCGAAGGTGCTGTCATCACCGCCGATGCTCTGCACGCTCAGAAGGCGCATGCCGACTACCTGGTGCTCGAGCGCGAGGCTGACTATCTGCTCAGTGTGAAGGCGAACCAGCCCACGTTGCACAACTAGCTCAAGGCGCTGCCATGGAAGGACGTACCCGTCGTGCACAGCCGTACCGATCGCGCGCATGGCCGCGTCGAGCAGCGCACGCTAAAGGTCGTCACAATCCGGACCGGGATCGCGTTTCCGCACGCCCGGCAGGCCTTACAGATCACCCGTAAGCCCCGTCGGATCAATGCCAACAGTACGAAGTGGACCACAGTCGAGACCGTGTATGCGGTCACCAGCCTCGCCACCGACCAAGCCCGACCGGCCGAGTTGGCCGCCTGGGCACGCGGCCACTGGACCGTGGAAACTCGCCTTCACTGGGTTCGCGATGTCACCCTCGATGAGGACCGATCCCAGGTGCGTACCGGCAACGCGCCGCGCACCATGGTTTCGCTGAGAAACCTGGTGATCAGCATGCTACGCACCAACGGAGTCACCAACATCGCACGAGGTCTGCGGTATCACGCCTGGGACCCCATCCCCCATCACACTCCTACTCACCTGCTGAAAGCCGACTTTGCCGACGCCGTGCTGTGGGTGGCTGACACGAGAGTGCCGTAGAGGGCATTCATCGGGTCGAAATGTTGTGCCGCAGCTGCCGCGTTGCTGAGTACGCACTGTGCGAACTTACGTGAAGCATCGAAGATTGCTCGATAATTAACCATTTTCGTGTGCACATTACCTACAAAGAACTTAAGCCTCTTTTCCATGTAAGTTAGTTATTTAGTTACTAGCTCGGAATCATATTGAGGTTACAATACGTTCCGACATTCAGCATAGTTCTGCTATTTAATTTTTGAATACTCGGACTCGGTTATTATTGTTTCGGATTGGTTGCTATTGCTGCAATAGTTTATATCGTTGAATATACTGTCCCAACAGTAACTTGATAACTCCGAGTTTCTCGAGCTTGATGTCGAATAATCTTCCCCTTCTGCAGACGTCACTAAACGCGACCAACTCAAAGAGGAGTCATGGATGCACACCCGCCATGGGCGGCGCTGGGGAGCCGCTGTTATAGGTCTTCTGGGGTTGTCACTCCTCCTTGCCGCCTGCGACTGGTCAAATATGGCGTTCGTACAGGACCATCGCGTCCGCATCATCGAACCGGCTGACCGCAGCACGGTGACTTTGCCGATCACTCTCAGATGGGAAGTGGAAGGGTTCCGCGTTACGGGTAAGGACGGACGTGCCCTTCGTGATGCAGGGTACTTTGCCGTCTTTGTCGACCGAACCCCAATGCCCCCCGGCCAGAGTCTTGAATGGCTCGCTCAGCAAGAGGATTCGTGTGGCAGTAGCGCCTGCGGATCTGTCGACAACCTCTCTGGCGTCTACGCCACTGACGACACCCGGCTGAAACTCACCAGGCTCTCCGCGACAGGACGGGACATCGAAAAGCATGAGGCCGTAGTCGTGCTGCTCGACGGTACCGGACGTCGGATCGGTGAAAGCGCGTTCTACGTTCAATTCAACTTCGAACGGACGGTATGACGTGGTCAATGTTCCGGAAAACGGCCGACGGAGCGATCCAGCACCGTCCACAGTACTAACCGAAGCGGGTAGTCGTCCTCGTCAGCTGCACGAACAGGCGCGACAGAGTCTTGGCTTCACCGGGAGCCATGACGCACCGCCGCTTCGGAAGGTATTCCGCGAGCACAAGGTTGGCTGGTATCCGATATCCGCACTCGGGATGCTGGCTATTGTCGACCAGTTCCAAAGCTACGTGTTCACCGTCCTCACCCCCGATATGGCACGTTCGCTGGGATTGAGCCTCGCTGCGATCGTAGGGATGCGCACACTGCAGGCGCTAGCGCACGCACTATCGCCGCTGCCGATGGCAGCATTGACTCAGAATCGTGCCTGGCGGGCCGGGCTATCGATCATCACTGCGTTCGGGTGGAGCCTGATCACCGCGGGGACTGGGCTCGTCGTCAGTCTGTGGGGGCTGGCGATAGTGCTTGTTGCCGACGGCTTGCTTGTCGGCAGCGCCGTGGCGTTACACCGGCCACTCATCATGGACATCTATCCGCCTTCAGCACGTGTCCGCTTGTTGGCGATCCGAGAAGCATTCGAACGCAGTACCAGCATTGCCGCACCACTACTAGTAGCCGTGTTTGCCGGGATATTCGACCTCACATGGAGAGGCGTCTTCCTTGCGCTCGGTGGTGTATCGATCATTGGTGCCGTCTTCGCGCTCGGTCTCCGCGACCCAGGTTACGGCAAATGGGACACCCAACGGATCAGGGAAGCAGTGCACGAGTCCGATCACAGCGATGGCGCCACCGGGCTTCCCTCAAAGGACGTTCAACTAGGCTTCTTCGAAATCATGCGGCGCCTGATGCTCATCCCGACGGTGCGACGGCTCGCCTTCGGCTACCTGGTGTTCGGCATCCTCGTTATTCCCTACACGACTTTCCTATCGTTCTACCTTGACGATCGGTGGGGCATGGACGCCGCCGAACGCGGCATCTTCTTCGCCTTTACCGCCGCTGTCGGTGTTGTTGCGCTGATCGCGTACGGACCCCGGGGCGAAGCCATCTTCAGGGAGAATCCCGGCCGCGTCCTGGATGTCGCCGGTATCGCGCTCGTTGCGGCTGTCATCTGCATCCTCACTGCGTCGTTGATGCCGTGGTTCCTGCTCATGGTGCTGCTCTTCTCCGCAGCGCAAGCGTTGATCGGACTCCTCTCACCGCTGCTGGGGATCGCACAACTGTCGGTGGTGGAGGCGGCGTGGCGCCCCCATGCCGCCTCCCTCATCGGCGTCTTCATGGCTTCAGGCAGTCTCGCCGGCGTCTTCCTCCTCACCGGTGTCGAGGAACGCTATGGCGTTCTCGGAGCGATGATTTCCTTGATGGTGCCCGGCGTTGTCGGCGCGCTAATCATCCGAAGCGCCAAGGACCTTGTCGCCAAGGATCTTGGTCGCCTGATTGTCGACATCGTCGAGGACGAAGAGGTCCGCAGGACTATCGCGTCGGGGGGCCACTTGCCACTCTTGGCCTGCCGCAAGGTCGACTTCTCCTACGGACAACTGCAGGTGCTCTTCGGCGTGGACTTCACGGTCGACGATGGCGAGATGGTGGCGTTGCTTGGCACCAACGGGGCCGGCAAGTCCACGCTGTTGAAGGCGATCTCCGGCATCGCTCTCCCCTGCAGCGGTACTGTTCGTTTCCGGGGACAGGACGTCACCTATCTCGATGCTGAGCGTCGGGTGAAGCTTGGCATCAGCCAGATCCCCGGCGGCCATGCGGTGTTCGGCACGATGAACGTGGTCGAGAATCTCCGTGCTTATGGCTACACGCTTGGCCGCGACCGAAAGGCGATTGACGCTGCCATCGACCGTAGTTTCGAGGCGTTTCCGCGGCTCCACGAGCGACGAAATTCTCAAGCAAGCACGCTCTCGGGCGGAGAGCAGCAGATGCTCGGGTTGTCCAAGGCACTCATCCTGCGTCCACGACTTCTACTGATCGACGAGCTCTCCCTTGGCCTGGCCCCGGTCATTGTGGGCCAGTTGCTTGAGCTGGTCCGGAAAATCAATGCTCAAGGAACGGCCGTGGTGCTGGTGGAGCAATCAGTCAATGTAGCCCTCAGCGTGGCCCGGCACGCGTATTTCATGGAGAAGGGGGAGATCCGGTTCGACGGACCGAGTGATGAGCTGCTTGCTCGCGGTGACCTGCTACGCGCGGTGTTCCTGGAAGGCGCCACCAAGGGAACAGGCCAATGAAGACCACGATGTTGAAGGCCTGGGCGTCAAGAAGGAAGGCTATCGCGATCATTGGTGTCGCCGTGGTCACCCTCTTTGTCCTCTGGCCGAAGCTTTCCACGCTGTCCACCGACAGTCCTACTGGTAGCTGGGAGGCACCCCCGCCGGTCCTCATGCTTGGCGCCATCGTCGGTACGACGTATGGGTTGCTTGCCGCAGGGCTAGTGATTGTCTATCGCACCAACAAGGTCATCAACTTCGCTCATGGCGAGATCGGGGCGTTCGCTGCCGCCGTTTTCGGGCTGTCCGTAGTCGGGTGGGGCTTGCCGTACTGGCTGGCTTTCCCTCTCGCCCTCGCTCTCGGTGGCCTCGTGGCCGCGGGTACCGAGGTCGTCGTCATCCGTAGGCTACGGAATGCCCCGAAGCTGATGAGTATCATCGCCACCTTGGGTGTCGGACAATTCCTACTGCTGTTCGGATTCACTGTTAACGACCAAGCTGGAGCTGGGCAACTCTATCCACAGCCACCCGGGTTGCCCGACTTCATGATGGGCGGGCTCCGAGTCTCGCCCGCATACTCCGGGATGCTCCTGCTTTCGCCGATCCTGGTCATCGGGCTGGGCGTCTTCCTCAAACGGAGCCGTTATGGCATCGGCATCCGTAGTGCCTCCGCCAACAGCGAGGCTGCCCGGCTTGCGGGCATTATGGCTTCCCGTATGTCATCTCTGGCCTGGGGGCTTGCAGGCATTCTGGCCGCGTTCACTGCGATCCTCACTCAGCCGACCCGTGGGTTCACTACGGCGGAATCGTTTGGGCCGAGTCTTCTCCTGATGGCATTGGCGGGCGCGGTCATTGCGCGGATGACCAGCATTCCCGTCGCTGTCATCGCTGGCGTCGGTTTAGGGCTGTTCGAACAGGTGCTGAAATGGAACTACCCGGGTGGCGGCGCCGTGGAGCTGGCGATCTTTGCGCTCATACTCATCGCTCTGCTCGTGCAGAAACAACGGGGAGGACGCCAGGAGGACAAGGGCAGCTGGGCAGCTGTACAAGCGATCCGCCCGCTTCCGGAAGAGCTGCGGTCGCTCTGGCTGGTCCGCAACATGGGCCGCCTCTTCGGGATCGCCGCCCTCGGGCTGGCATTGCTCCTACCCCTGCTGATGACCCACAGCGCGGCCGTGTCGATGACGGTCATCTTCGCCTACGCCATCGTTGCCCTATCGCTCGTGATCGTCACCGGCATGGGCGGTCAGCTCACCTTAGGGCAGTTTGCCTTTGCTGGAATCGGCGCCGTCGCCTCGTATCACATCTCCATGCGCACAGGTTGGTTCCCACTGTCCTTCCTCTACGCCGGCGTCGTCGCCGCCCTTGTAGCCTTGCTCGTCGGGCTCCCAGCACTGCGGATCCGCGGCCTCATGATCACCGTCACGACACTCGCCTTCGCATTGGCTACTCCGGCCGCAATCATCGCCCACCCGGCGTTGCTCGGCGACGGTGTCGATCCTGGACGGCCAATCGTCTTCGGGATCCCGCTGGACTCCGGCAAAGCCTACTATTTCGTCGGCCTCGCCACTCTTCTCGTCGCTCTTTTGTTGGCGCGCAACATCCGAAGCTCCGGCTTCGGGCGCCTGCTCATCGCCGTCCGTGATAACGAGGACAACGCGCGCGCTTTCACTGTTGGCACGACCGCCGTCAAGATGCAGGGCATGCTTATCGCGGGTTTCCTCGCTGGTATCGGGGGAGCAATGTATGGGCATGCGCTGTCGTTCATCGGCGAGACCGCCTTTCCCGTCACCGCCAGTATCGATGTTGCCAAGATCGCCGTTATCGGCGGGATCTCCATGATCACGGGACCACTCGTGGGTGCCCTGTTCGTCATGGGGGTCCCGACGTTCGTGCCACTGGACACGGCAGGCCTCGCCGCCACGTCCTTCGGCCAGTTACTGATCATCATGTATCTGCCGAAAGGTCTGGTGCAGATCATCGTGCCGCTGCGCGACCGCGTCGCTCGCGTCTTGGGTGGGCGTGCGGGGATCGACGTCGACGCCGCATACGCGCGACGCGACGGCCACAGTGACGGCGCACCAGCGCCCACGATGACACGTCCACGGGAGGTGGCACCGGTGATGCATCGAAACGGTTATTGTCGCGAGAAGCTTCTTGAGGCACAGCACCTGCGGAAGCATTTTGGCGGCGTAAAAGCCGTCGACGATGTGTCTTTCACCATCTACGACGGGGAAACCGTTGGTCTCATTGGACCTAACGGCGCCGGAAAGACCACCACATTCGAATTGGTTAGTGGTTTCACTCAGCCCGACCGCGGCACAGCTTGGTTCCAGGGACGCGATGTCACCTGGCTCACCCCGGAGGCCCGGGGTCGGCTAGGCCTGGTCCGTTCTTTCCAGGATGCAGCTCTCTTTCCCACCATGACCGTCGAGGAGACCGTCATGCTCGCATGTGAGCGCACCATGCCCACCCGGTTCGCCTCTTCCGTGCTCGGCATGCGCTACGGCGACGTCCGGAAGAGAAGGCGTGCCCGTGACATCGTCGAGTTCATGGGACTTGAGCGGTACCGCACCAAGCAGATCCTCGAGCTGTCGACCGGAACACGGCGCATTACCGAACTCGCCTGTCTTGTCGCGCTCGAACCGAAGCTGCTGTTGCTTGATGAACCCTCGTCAGGTGTCGCTCAGCGTGAGACCGAAGCACTCGGCATTCTTCTGCGCGATCTCAAGCGTCAGTTCGACATGACGCTAGTCATTATCGAACATGACATCCCCATGGTCATGAGCTTGTCCGATCGTGTCATCGCGATGGCCGACGGGCGGATCTTGGCCGCCGGCACGCCTGAACGGGTGCGGCACGATCGCCGGGTAGTTGAGGCATACCTTGGTGGCGATCCTACCGCGATCCAACGTTCTGGCCAGCGGGATCCCGTGTCCGTTCAGCGATCTGTATAGGCGCGACCGAGTGGCCAGACTTCGCTCAGCTTCGACGCGCGCGATAGTGGGCTACCGACGTCCGGTTGCCTCCTATGTATGGGAAGGATCGGCTGCTCATCGGGCCGCGGATGTTGCGTTCCGTCGTGACCTTAACGTTCGGTGTCTTGGTCGCCGTAGTCGAGCTGGCCCTGCTGGCTCGGTTGACTCGCATAGGGCCTGAACTCGTCCTCTGCTTGCTACTGGAACAGGTCGAGAGCATGGCAACCAGAGAGCGGTGCCAAGTCAGCGTGGAGGACGCGTGTTCACCAACGGGCATGCCGCCGGAATCCTAGGGACCGGCTCATATCTTCCTGACCGAGTAGTCAGTAATGCTGAGGTGGCGGAGAAGGTGGGGGTGACACCGGAGTGGATCGAGCGAAAGACGCAGATCCGCGAACGCCGCTATGCTGCGCCACATGAGGCGACATCAGACCTTGCGGTGTGCGCGGCAAAACTAGCCCTAGATCAGGCGGGTATCTCCGTCGATCGCGTTGACTACATCATCGTGTCCACATCGACGCCAGACTCGCCGCAGCCGCCGACCGCGGCCTTGGTGCAGAACATGCTCGGAGCCCCCCACGCGGGCTGCTTCGACATCAACGTTGTATGCAGCGGATTTCCCTATGGCGTTGGGCTTGCGGCCGCACTGCAGTCGCTCAATCCCGGCGCGTACGTCCTGGTGATTGGGGCGGATCTCTACTCCCGGATTCTCAACGTCGCTGACCGAGCGACGTCGGTTCTTCTCGGCGACGGCGCGGGCGCGGCCGTGGTCGGGCCGGTTCCGCTTAGCTACGGCGTCGTCAGTTGCGGGCTGCACACCCGTGGCGATGCCCACGAGTACATTCGTGTGGACGCTGGCGGTAGCCGGATCCCGACGTCACACGAGACCGTCGACACAGGCGGTCACAACTTCACCATGCAGGGCCGGAACGTCACCTCCTTCGTCCTCGACGAAGTGCCGCCCGCTCTGGCGGGCCTCCTGCGCAATGCCGGCATCGAGGCCGATCAGGTGACTCACTTCGTGCCACATCAGCCGAACGGCAACCTGCTCGACAACCTCGTCACCAAAGCGGGCCTCGACCACGTGACAACACACCGCACACTCCAACGGTACGGCAACGTGGGCAGCGCTTCGGTTCCCGTCACACTCGACGTTGCCAACCAAGCTGGCGCGTTCGCCGATGGAGATCTGCTGTTGCTCGCCGGGTTCGGCGGCGGTATGTCGATCGGTAGCTGCCTGCTTCGGTGGTGGTCGGCATGACCGAGACCATCACTCGAGTTGGTGTCGTCGGCTGCGGCGTCATGGGCGCCAGCATCGCCGAGATCTGTGCGCGAGCAGGTCTCGATGTGCGGATGGCGGTGCGAAGCGCTAGTTCACAGCGTGCCGGTCTCGGCCGGATCATCAAGTCGCTTGATCGTAGCGTTCGCAAACAGCAGACCACCGAGCTCCAGCGCGACGACATACTCGCGCAGATCACGTTAACCACCGAGCTGGCTGATCTCGCCGACCGAGAGCTGGTCATCGAAGCGGCCGTCGAGCACGGCGACGTGAAGGCCGAGATCTTCACCAACCTTGACAAGATAGTCCAAGCACCGGACGCGATCCTTGCGTCCAACACGTCGTCCATCCCGGTCACACGTCTCGGCAGCATCACGACGCGACCACAAAGGGTGCTCGGTATGCACTTTTTCAACCCTGCCACGCGCATGCCCTTGGTCGAGCTCGTCGAGACGTTGGTCGCCGACGAAGAAGCCGTCACTCGTGCCGAGCGGTTTCTGAGTACGGTTCTCGAAAAGCACGTGATCCGGACCCGCGACCGGGCTGGGTTCGTGGTCAACGCGCTACTGATCCCCTACATACTGTCTGCGATCAGGATGTTCGAGTCCGGCTTCGCGTCCGCGATGGGCATCGACCGGGCCATGAAGCTCGGCTGCGCTCATCCCATGGGGCCCCTCGAGCTCGCCGACTTGATCGGGCTCGACGTCGTTCTGGGTGTCGCCGAGGCGCTCCACGCCGAGTTCCGCGAACCCCACTACTGCCCGCCCCCGTTGCTCGTCCGCATGGTCGACTCGGGACTTCTTGGCAACAAGACTGGCCATGGGTTCCACAACCACACCGGGTAGGAAGGTAGCTGGGACTGCCCGTAGGGTGTGTCTGGTCCGACACGCCGAGCTGGCTCGTGGAAAGAGACCCCGCGACCCTGCCGGGCATAGTGGGAACTCTCGTAACGGCACCCGGTCGAAGACTGTGCGTACCAAGATCGGGCCGGGGGCTGTCCGATTAACGGCTCTGGCCCATATTCGGTGGTGACGGTGGGTAGTGTTAGCCGAGCAGTATGCGGTGGCGGAGGAGGTGGAATCCTGCGCGGCCGTACATCTGCCGCTTGATCAGCTTCGTCTTGGTGTTCACTCCTTCTGTACGTCCGTTGTGGAATGGCTGGGTGAGGGCGGCGTCCGCGGCGTGGCGATCGAGTTCGAGTCCTCGCGTGAACGCGTGCAGGTGGGGCAGGTCCTCGGCCCGGGCTTGGTCGATCCAGACGGTGAGGCGCTCATCGTTGCCGGGGTCGGGGGTGAGCAGGCCAGCGAAGTCGCTGATGAGGGCGGCGAGCCCGGTCATCTCGGCGCAGGCGCCGGTCGCGGCGTCGATCCGCTCCCGCTGGTTCTCTCTAAGTAGCTCGGGGTGGGTGAGCAGGTAGCGAGTCAGCCGCTTGGGAGAGATCGCTGGCCGGTCGGACTCGACGCGTCCTTGCGTGATGTAGCGATACAACAGGTTCTGGCTTCCGGTATAGCCGAGCTCAGTGATCTCATGGAGCAGCTGCAGTACGGGCACGGCCGGGTCTTCCTCCCGGCGTCGACGCAGGTAGTCCCGGAACGGATCGACCAGGGTCGGCCGGTACTGCGGAGCCCGCACCAGCCGTTCAGGCTGGTCGATGCGGGCGTAGCGTTTGACCGTGTTCAGCGCCAGGTTCAAGCGGCGGGAGATCTCAAGCAGTCCGACGCCACGATCGAGCAGATCATGGATCTGCTGCCAGCGTTCACGGGTCGTGGCGGCGCGTTTGCCCTCGCGCGGTGGCGGGCCGGTCTTGCCCCAGCATGCACTGTGGGCGGCGACCTCCTTAAGGACCGCTTCGGCGAGGTTATGCCACAGGTGCCACCGGTCCGCGACCTGCACCGCGTTGGGCAGCGCACGCCGGATCGCTTCGGCGTATGCGCCCGAGCCATCCCGGCAGACCACCTGCACGCCGCGATGGTCCCGTAACCAGGTCTCGAGCGTGTCGGCCGCGCGGTCGGCAAGGACGTCGACGCGCTCGCCGGTCTCCGCGTTGATGATCACTGTCGCGTAGCGTTGCCGCTTACGCAGGGCGAAATCGTCGACTCCGATCACGGGCGGCACCGGCCGAACCGGCACCGGCAGACGCAGCAGCGCCCGCAGCGCGGTCTGCCGGGACAGCGTGACACCGAGACCGGCCAGCACCCGGGCCCCGGCACGCCCGGCCAGCTCCCGCACGACACGGCCCACCTGCGCAGCCAGCCGCGTGGTGCGGCGCTGATACCGCTCAACGACACCGGCCAGGTGCTCACGGAAGGTTTGCCGCGAAGCAAGCCTCGGGCAGCGCATCCGCCGCGCCCGGACTACGACCGGTCGCCCGTCCACCGGCACATCGGCGACCCGCCGCTCGACATAGCCATAAACCCGCGCCGTCTCGACCGCGCATTCCGGGCAGGCCACGGGCTCGGACAGCGTCGACGCCCGGACCTCGATCGTCCCAGCACCAGCTTCGACACCCTCGATGAGCAGGGAAGACAGTCCAGAGAACACAAGCTTTAGAAGTTGATCAACATCGCACCAGCGTCACCCTGGCACAACGCGCCAAATCCGACCGGAACCGACACCCACCGTCACCACCGAATATGGGCCAGAGCCGACCATCTGACACGCCCTGCCGTTCGGCTGCACCGTCTCATCGCCGCGTCAGTCAACGTGGCGATCCTTATCATGCAGACAAGGGATACGTCACAGTAGTCAACGACGCCACGACCCCGGTTCGGAGGCCTACTTCTCCGCCAGTATTGCAAGAGGTTCAACTGTCACCATGCGACCATCTGCGGTATCGGCGAGCATCCCCGCCTCTCTCACAGCCTGACACGCGCTGACCAACGTTCGCCGCAGGCGCACCGCATCAGTCATCAGTCGACTCTCACCGTGATCCTCACCCACCACCACACACCAACGTAACAGAAACAAAAAAGCTCAATGATCAAGCACAGTCTGCGATGAAACTCCGAATTTTTCAAGGTTCTTGCAAATGTAGTCAGTCACTGAATTTAAGGTTTGCTCACAGAATAAGTCAGATGGATATCCTATCGATAGACTGAATCGACCTTCGATTGTCCAAGCCCCATAGCATGGAACTTCTCGTGCGCGGAAGAGCCTGCACTCTATATTTAGCCGAACCCCGCCGGGTAAAACTATTGGATTTAATGCACCAACGTTGCTAATTGAGGCGGATAGTAGCCTCGACTCGGGGCAGGAAGAGGTGCGACTGGTGATGCCCACTAGTGGTGGAAGCATGCATTTATTAGCTATCGATTCCTTGATCTGAGTGCTAATTTGTCTTCCAATTGCCAGTGGATCAGAATCTTGCGACACAGATACCTCGGACTTATGAGCAACGATTAGAGATGTAGTTTCTGTCGCACCGATAGCAGGTTTGGTTCTATTTCGAAGATCCACTGAAGATCGACAGGTCATTGGAATGTTTCCACGCATTGAGTCTGGGTACAAATCTGCAATGTAGCGTCGTTGCGCAACCAGCACCGCTCCACCTACTAGTCCCTGAACTGTAGTAGAATTACTTCCTGCAAAGTTTCTGATATTTCTACTATCTTTCTCATCTAGGGTTACGCGGCGAACCGCCGCCGGGTGCATGGCAGCGGTCTCGTAGTTTGCATTAGTAACCACGTTTGGTATATTCCAATCTGAAAATCTTGTCTGTAGCACCTCATCGTGAGACTTTGGCAATGATGCACCTGGTCGGATATCTACTTCATTGCCCGATGTAAGCGCCGTGTAGATATTCCATAGTTCTCCAAATAATGCATACAAGCTATGGCCGTCCGACACACTGTGATCCATGCGCATGACTACGTAACCGGCACATGTTCCGCGAACTAATGTAAATTCCACAAGGAACTTCTGGGGATTCCAGTTTGCCGCAATGGCGCGAAGTAGTGCGCTTTCGCCGCCTTCTAACACCGTTAATTTAGGGCTGCTATCAGTAGGTGCATACAAAACAGGTCGGCCGGCATCGTATCGCACACGCGCTCTTACAACGGGGTAAGCTTTGCCGAGCAAATTTACCGCAGTTGCAAACTCTGTTCCATCAAGATCTCCTTCGTATTCTGCAACCAGGGGCTCACCGTCTCCCAATGACCAACTTTCGAAATTGTCTAGGTACCGCTCCATGCCTGCCGCCTTGTTTCTTGTATGAAATGAGTGCACATTTGCAATTTACGTCGCTGCAAAATAAAAGGATATTCGCCAGTAGTTAGTCACGCTATAAGAGCGCTCTGTTGCGGCATCTTAGTATGGTTTAGTATAGCGATTCGTAGGTCTTGGATGTCAGGGAACGTGCCTCCGCAATTGTGTTGTGTGCGTGTCTGTTGGAAAGGACGCAGCAACGCTACGAGCTGGGTGTCTATCGTGGTCGCCGCACTGGCCGCCTTCGCTGGGACTGCCTGAGGATGGGCTGGCCCGCCACGGTACCCGCACCAATGTGAGCGCGCGAGCAGATCGGCAACCAGGTGCGAGATTTGCTGAAGGGCGTCTACCCGTACCTTCGTCATATCCGCAGCAGATTTCAACTGAATTGTAGCGTACAAACAGGGCATAGTTGAAGGCGTGAAGGCCATGCAAGTTTGAAATCACGCTTCTTCAGGCGATTGCGATACCGGCAAGGTCCGTGATCAATCCCGCGCCAGCACTTCGACGCCCGCCGCGCCGTCGGAGACTGGAACCACTAGTACGACAGCGGTAGATCGAGGGACAGTCCGAACCCCAGCGAATACGACAGCTTCTGTTTCGTGAGGAACTCGACGAACTCGTGGGTGCCGCCCGCGGCGTCGGTGCGGATCAATACCTTGCGCCCAACCCGGCCGCCCTGGGCAGTGCAGGGCAGTTGCCGCAGACACGCGCGCACCACGGTGATGTGGTCGGCGGCGATATTCGCCCCGGCGTTGCCCGGTCGCAGCAACCAGGCCAGCGGCTCACCTGTCCCGCCTGTTCCGTGATCGACGAACCCCAACAAGGGGTGGAAGCCGAAGCCACGCTTGAATGTCGGCGCGGCGTGTTCTTTCTCCGAATGCGCGGTCACCAAGGTGGCGTCCAGGTCGATGATCAACGGGTGAGCGGCGTCGATACTGCGGTCAGGAGCGCGTTGTCCGGCATGCCTCCATGCGTGCTTCCGCGCTGCGGCGCGGGCCCGGTCGATCGCCGACAGCACCTTGCCAGCGTCGGTGGCGAGAGCGCTGATGAGCCTCGACACCACCGTCGGATCCGACGCCACCCGGCCGAACACCGCTGGCTGCTCGCGCAGCAACGCGATGTCGGCCAGGCAGTCCCCACCCAGCGCCACCGAGACCGCGAGATCGAGCAGGATCTTGCCCGGGTCATGGGTAGCTGACGGCCTCCGCCACGATGCAAGTGCCGCTGAGAGCGCCCCGGTTAGTCCTGTCTTTTCGGCGGTACGCAGCAGTGTGACCGCTCCGGCCTGCGACACGACCCCGCTTCCGGCCGTGTCAACCGACAGCACCGGGTAGGGACCAGTAGACTTACCCACCAGAAAGGTGCTCCTCGAACTCGCGAAAACTCGGGCCTCGACAATCCGAATTATCGCAGCTCGGAGCACCTTTCTTCTTTATCGACCCGACCCGCCAACCACATCACCGTGAAAGCGCGAGGCTAGTACGACAGCGGTAGATCGTGATCTTGGGCGTGGTGGCGTGACATGAGGGCGGCCACCGCGTGATCATGCCGGGTTTGTGTGGAACCAAGTTGATCTTGCGGTGGCCGCGGCTGCCAGTGTAGACCCTGGCGTGTTCGGGGCGCGATTTCAGGATCTGTTGGCACGCATCTGTGGCCGGTTCGGCCGTGTAGAGCCGCGTCGCCACGCCGAGGACCTGGTGCGCGGGCTGGTCTCGGAGGTGCCGACGAAGAACTGTTGGACCATCGCTGAGCATGTTGGACACGCCACGCCGGAAGGGCTGCAGCACCTGCTGCGCCGGGCGGTGTGGGACCACGACGGCGTGCGGGACGACCTGCGTGACTATGTGGTCGAGCGCCTCGGTGCCGAACGGGCCGTGTTGGTGGTCGATGAGACGGGCGATCTCAAGAAGGGAAATCGCACTGTCGGGGTGCAGCGCCAGTACACCGGCACCGCTGGTCGGATCGAGAACTCGCAGGTCGCGGTGTATCTGACCCTATGCCACCAGTCGGGGGCATGCGCTGATCGACCGGGCGTTGTACCTCCCGAAATCCTGGGTCGCCGACACCGAGCGGCGTGCTGCTGCGGGGGTGCCGGGCGAGGTGGAGTTCGCGACCAAGCCCACGCTGGCGCGCGAGATGATCCTCGCCGCGCTCGAC
>NZ_KI632509.1:3746712-3747401 GCF_000504245.1 Haloechinothrix halophila YIM 93223 | reverse complement strand
GTGCACTTCACCCCAACCTCCGGGTCGTGGCTGAACCTGATCGAGGTGTGGTTCGGCATCATCGAGCGCCAAGCCATCCGCCGCGGCAGCTTCCGCTCCGTGCGCGACCTCAACACCAAAATCCGCGCTTTCATCACCGGCTGGAACGACCGCTGCCACCTCTTCGTCTGGACCAAAACCCCAGACCAAACCCTCAAGAAAGCCAACCGTCAGACCACTTCAAACACACGACACTAGTACGACAGCGGTAGATCGAGATGTTCATGGTTCGGTTCGTGCGCGTCGCTGGTAGTGGCTGGTTTTGGCGCGGTACTGGTGTTGCCGTCGCCAGAGTGACCAGCGCAGTCGGTGGCTGAAGTCGCTGATCGGGCGGGCGATGAGGACGTTGAAGAGGTGGGGGACTGCCCCGGGTTCGGTTGACTCCTTAGCTGTGAGGATTCGTCCTCATTGGAAGGATGATCGCTATGCCGAAGCCGTTCCCTGCCGAGTTCCGTCGTGACGTCGTCGCCGTGGCTCGCAAGCGCGAAGCGCCGATGCGCCAGATCGCCAAGGACTTCGGGATTTCCGAGTCCTGTCTGAACCGCTGGTTGCAGCAGGCCGATGTCGAGGACGGTGTCCGTCCCGGTGCTACGAAGGAAGAGTCGGCCGAGTTGCGGGAGTTGAAGAAGCGCAACCGGGTCCTGGAGCAG
>NZ_KI632509.1:2399750-3746612 GCF_000504245.1 Haloechinothrix halophila YIM 93223 | reverse complement strand
GGAACTCGGCAGGGAACGGCTTCGGCATAGCGATCATCCTTCCAATGAGGACGAATCCTCACAGCTAAGGAGTCAACCGAACCCGGGGCAGTCCCCCACCTCTTCAACGTCCTCATCGCCCGCCCGATCAGCGACTTCAGCCACCGACTGCGCTGGTCACTCTGGCGACGGCAACACCAGTACCGCGCCAAAACCAGCCACTACCAGCGACGCGATCGAGTCACTCAAACGTTTGCTACCGGCGGGCCGTTAAGGCCTGCTGCCACCTTTCAGGTGAGCAGGCGACGTTGACGTATCTGCACCTCGTCACCAGCTCCCTCAACCCCACCGGACGGAGACGAGCCGGTAGAGCATGCGTTGGAAGCTCGCTCTCAATGCGTTCGCCATCACCTTCAGCGACCGCTGACCGGCAGCTGAAAACGAACCAATGGGAACCGCTGAAAACACCGGTGGCGAGATGGATGCTGCAGTGTTGTTGGCCGACCCGGCAGAGTGTCTGATTTGTACCTGACCGCATTACCGGATTCGACGAACGATCTCACGGCCGCCCGGCTGCACGGTGTCGTTGCCGCGCAGACAAGGGATATGTCTTTACTGGCTAATAATCGGTACTCCGTACCGGGACCGTGGCCTCGTTTGGCTACCCTGAGAGGTTCAACTGTCACCATGCGACGATTCCCCCCGGTTCGCTGAGCGTGGTCGCCACGCTCGAAACATAGCCAAAGTTCGTTGCAGCCCCCACCGCATCAGCCGATCACTCGTCGCGGTCCTCATCCACCACCACATACCAATATGACCAAGATAGAAAAGGTTCACTATACAGAACTACGAACACGGCAGGATGAAAGGCTTAAATAGTCGTTTTCTATATTCCGAAATTCTTATTTGATTTGTATTGGTAACATTCACAATTATTCCGATAAATTAGATCGCGGATGTTCTTGCCGCCATCAAACCGCCCGTTGGGATATCCAATTCCGAAACTGGCCGCTGTCGACATCGATTTGATTGAGTGAACTCCTTTTCTAAGTCCTTCGGTTGACATCTTAGATGCGCGTTCAAGTCCGTCGACTAATAGACCAAATCCGTCGCACGAATCCCACCCCGTGCGGGAATCTAAGCCCGCATTCTTCATTATCCGCCGGCATTTGCTATTTGCATTGCTAAATTTGCCCGGATCCTGAGCTGCGTCTACATCAAATTCAGGAGCATAACCAATCCCAACTGAGCCGCGAAGCTGTGCATCCGGAACAATATCCTGCAGCACATTTGGCGTATTGTCTGAAGAGATACTATACCTCGGCCGGTAGTTTTGCTGCTCAGCGGCAGTTGCGAAGAAGGCCAACGAATTAAAATGAGAAACAACATGGGTTACCGATGCACTCTTGAACCTCAAAACCGCCTCGTTCATAGAACTCGAAGCGGAAGAAACATCGCCGTCCCATTCATAGACTGCCGCTACATCTTGACCTGAACGATTAAGTTCGGTCGATGTCACGTTACGAAATTCCTGACCATAAACGTCACGTCTAGCGACGATTCCAACTTTCGTTGACTCTGCGCCAGGCCTGCTGATATCGGCGTCCCATCCGCCGTCAAAGTATTCATTCGCATTTAGGCGTTCTACAAAAGCGACTATAAGGCGCTCAAGCGACGCTGTGTGTCCAGAGTACAGATACGGAGAGTACCGCGCGTACATTTCCGCTGGGCGTAAAAGCTGGTTTGCATGTATGAGTGGAACCCCTCTCGTTGAGAGACAGCTAACAAGAGTTTGGTCATCAAGAGCGGTAAGGATGCTCACGACAGCGAACACTGGTTTATCTTTAGTCCAACGTTCGCAGGCTTCCTGCGCAGCTTCCGACCGTCCGCTCTTACTGAACAATTTGTCATTCGATATGTCATAGAAGACGAGGCGAATCGACTTACCAGAAATTCCACCCCGATCGTTTATATACTGAGCTACTGCCCTCGCGCTTCCCTCTTGGTCTCCAAGGTAGTTGCTCTCCACTCCAAAGCTCTCTCCTAATTGTTGTACGCCATTCGCGGTCACGTAGCCGATAAAAATATCACTTTGCGTGACCCCCTGACCAGTTAATTTAGAAGGGTCGACTGCATTCTCGTTGGCTTGGAACTGACGGCGCTCTGACATTTCTGTGGCCTCGAACGGCCCAGTGGAAGAGTCAACTCTGGTTTCATCTCCTGGAAAAAGTCTTGCACTTCTGCTGCGATCGATAGAACCATCGTGACCTTGTATGTCAGGATTTTCCGCCTCTCCAACAACAGTGTTGGGAAGGCCGGACGAGTCACTCTGCGAAAATTCGCTAGAATATTGGACCGTAGATCCACAAGCTACCGAAAATGCCAATATAAGGATACTCGTTAAAGCGACGCACGAACGGGTAGCGGATCGCATTGGAGGCGACGTTCGTCTGCGGATCTTAGAATACCACATTTGAGAATTACCAATTCTCTCATTGCTGAAAGGCTGTCTATTGCTTTCTTCTGGAGCTGAATTCTGATGCAATAATATGGCAGCGTACGTCTTGTCGCAACGGGCTGTCGACGCTTCCCGGGTATCAGTTTTGCATTGTGGCTGCTATTTTATCATCTTTCCTGGTAACATTTTCTTTGAATGGTGGAGTGAATTAAGAACAGCATTACTCTTTCTGTGCAAGTTATGAAGGTGATGTTCGAGAAGCAAGAGTTCAGCGCGTTATTGAGCAGCTATATTGGATTGTTGATCACGATCGTCTATCTGAAATATAGGTATTATAATGCGTTCTTTAAGTTCAGCGAATATCCAACTAGGGCCGTGTCTGGAATGTATTTGTAGTCGGATTTCGTCGTAATTGTCTCTACGTCAGCATCTAGGCAGTGAATCAATTCGACTCCTCTCCCAAAAAACTGCGTTGGATACCGTGCACCATCTGCTGTCTCGCCGTATGTATCCATGCATCTATTTGGATGCCTAGTTGCAGGGTACGACTTGGGTAGGAAGATACGTGCTGTAAAGCCAACACTTTAGTCATTGGAGGCTCGAGCTTAAATTCTATCTAGATATATTGCATTATCTCTATGCTAACGGACGGTCGGTACCTCGAGGAATACTCATATGTAGATCCACCTAAGCATCTCCAATATCGGCGAGTTCTTTCAAGTTGCTGTACCGTTAGGAGGACGAAGTTTCTATCGCCACAGGTCGGCCTGGCAGGCCGGGCAAGTCGGCCGCGCAGTTCGAGCTGAAGAGTCCAGGCATTGGTCAAGCGTTGTTCGCCACCGTGGCCGCACAGACGATTGCGCTGCATCTGCACGAAGGAAAGGGACGACTGGGCTGACGGCTAGCTCGGCCCCTTTGCGGGGCACGCTAGTGTGAAGGGCGGGCTCCTCTGCCTCGTCGGCCACGTCGTGGAGCACGGTTTGTCGGTACGGCGGTCGTTCGACCGGCTGGGTGTGGAGCAGGACCGCTAACTGGTGTGGGTAGGCTGCCGCAGCGCCGGCCGACTTGACGATCTGCCGCTTGTCGGTCACTCGCTGCACGTCTCCTACCCGTCGATGGGTCTGTCCGATTAGCGGTTCTGGCCCATTTTCGGTTGTGACGCTCGGTAGTTCATCCGAGGAGCATGCGGTGGCGGAGGAGGATGAAGTTTGCGCAGCCGTACATTTGCCGCTTGATCAGCTTCGTTTTGGTTTCACTCCTTCCTTTCGTCCAATGTGGAATTTTGGGTGAGGGCGGCCTACGGCGGCGCGATCGAGGGCGAGGCCGCGGGTAAACGCGTGGAGGTGGTCAGATCCTCGGCCCGGGCTGCTCGCTCCAGCGGGCCGGGTGTTCGTCGTTGTCGGGCCACCACCGCAGCAGGCAGGTGCCAATTGCCATGCCGCCACCGAACCTAGCCACGATCAGCAGGTCACCCTCTGCGATGGGCTTCCCCTCGTATCGTGGAGACATCGCCTTTAAGGAGGGGCGATGACGAGGCAGTATCGAAAGTTCGATGAGGACTTCAAGCAGGGCGCGGTGCAGCTGGTGTTCGAGACCGGCAAGCCGATCGCGCAGGTGGCGCGGGAGCTGGGTATCAACGAGGGCACGCTGGGCAACTGGTGAGTCCGGGAGCGTCGCAAGCGCGACGGTGGCACCGCGGCGTTGAGCGAGGACGAGCGTGCGGAGCTGACGCGGCTGCGCCAGGAGGTCACCGAGCTGCGGATGCAGCGTGATGTGCTCAAGCGCTCGGTGGCCCTCTGGGTCGACGAGGCGATGGGCCGGTAGCGGTGGCCGCGTTCATCGCCGCCCAGAGGGAGCGGCACGGTATTCCGTATGCCACCGCCTGCCGGGCGCTGCGGGTGAGCCAGTCGTGGTTCTACAAATGGCGCCATGGTGACTCCTCGCCGCGGCATGCGCGGCGGGCGCGGCTGGCCATCGAGGTGAAGCGGTTGTTCGCCGCACATCGCGGCAGATACGGTTCGCCACGGATCACCGCTGATCTGCGCGATGCCGGGTGGCGGGTCAGCGAGAACACTGTCGCGCAGATTATGCGCGAGCAGGGGCTGCGGGCGCGCCGGCGGCGGCACCGCAGATCCACGACGCGGCCGGGCCGGGGTCGCTGGCGGGCGCCGGATTTGATCGGGCGGGAGTTCGCTGCGGACACGGTGAATCACAAGTGGTACGGCGACGGCACCGAGATTGTCACCGACGAGGGCAAGCTCTACCTGGACAGCGTGCTGGACATGGGCTCGCGGCGCGTCGTCGGGTTCGCCCTGGGCGAGCACCACAACGCTGAGCTGGCCTACCAAGCGCTGGCGATGGCGGTCGCGGTGCGCGGCGGGAAAGAGGTCATCGCCGGGGTCATCTTCCACACCGACCAGGGCAGCGAGGGCGGATTCAACCGGTCGTCGCAACACCTCGATCACGGAGGTGTGCAATGGGACGAGCGAGTAAGCAGTTTCCGCAAGCGCCGGAGGGAGCGCGGCGGCAGTGGGTTGCAGACAGAGCGATGCGAGCACCTTTGCGCTCGCCCGGCCGGCCGGAGCCGTCACGCGCTGTGCAGCGAGAGTTCTGGCGCCTGATCGCATCCGGGATCACAACGGTTCAGGCTGCGGAGGGCGTGGGCGTGTCGGCACCGGTCGGGATTCGATGGTTCCGACACGCTGGCGGGATGTCGCCGCTGAGTCTGGACGAGCCCACTGGCCGCTATCTGTCGTTCGCCGAGCGTGAGGAGATCGCCCTGATCAAGGCCCAGAACAAGGGCGTGCGCGAGATCGCCCGCTCAATCGGTCGCGATTCGGGGACGATTTCTCGCGAGCTGCGGCGCAATGCGGCGACCAGGGGCGGCAAGCCGGTCTACCGCGCCGTGGTGGCGCAGTGGAAGGCGCAGCAGGCCGCCAAGCGTCCGAAGACGGCGAAGCTGGTGCACAACGACCGGTTGCGCGAGTACGTGCAGGACCGGCTCGCCGGCGACGTCCGCCTCCCCGACGGCGAGATCGTCGCGGGGCCGACTACGCCGCCGTGGAAGGGGCTGAACAAGCCCCACCGCCAAGACCGGCGGTGGTCAACGGCATGGAGCCCGGAGCAGATCGCGCAGCGACTGAGGGTCGACTTCCGCGATGATGAGTCCATGCGCATCAGCCACGAGGCGATCTACCAGTCGCTGTTCATCGACGGGCGTGGCGCGCTCAAGCGCGAGCTGGTCACGTGTCTGCGCACGGGCCGCGCGCTACGGGAGCCACGGGCGCGTTCACGGAACAAGCCACAAGGGCACGTGACCGCTGACGTCGTTCTCAGCGAGCGTCCCGCCGAGGCTGAGGACCGAGCCGTTCCTGGCCATTGGGAATCTCAATGATCTTGTCAAGCCGCTGCGGCGAGCCGGGTCGGGGCGGGTTCGTGGTAGAGGGTGCGGTCACGCAGCATCGCCCAGATCGTGTTGATGCGCCGTCTGGCGAGCGCAATGACGGCCTGTTTGTGAGACTTCCCTTCGGCGCGCTTCCTGTCATAGAACGTCCGGGATGCTGGACTGTTCTTCAGGCTGGAGAGCGCGGCTAGGTAGCAGGTTCGCATCAGGCGCCTGTTGAAACGGTGCGGCCGGTGGTGGTTGCCGCTAATTCGGCCGGAGTCACGTGGCGCCGGTGCGAGGCCGGCGACGCTGGCGAGTCGGTCGACGGTCTCGAAGGCGTTCAGGTCTCCGCCGGTGTTGGCCAGGAACGTCGCAGCTGATACGACGCCGAAGCCGGGCATGCTGAGCAGGATCGGTGCGTCGGGATGCTGTCCGAACCGGTCCTCGATCTCGGCGTCCAGTTCGGCGATGTCGGCGTCGATCGCCATGATCTGTTCGGCCAAGCGCGCAACGAGTCGCGAGCCTGTCGCCTGAGTGGCCAACACCGTGTGCTGGGCATGCGCCGCTTCCACGGCCTTGGCCGCGAACGCCGTGGCGTTGCGTGCGCCGCGCTTCTTCAGCCACGCGGTCAGCCGTGAGGCGCCTATCCGCCGGATCCCGTCCGGCGTCTGATACCCGGCGACGAGGATGAGCGGCGCTTTCTTGGAGTAGTCGAACGCCGCCTCCAGCGCGGGAAAGTAGTCCAGCATCGTGGCCCTCAGCCGGTTGATCGCACGGACACGGTCGAAGGTGAGATCGGTGCGCCTGGCGGTGAGCAGCCGCAGGTCGGTACTGATTCGGTCACCACCGCGTACCGGTTGCAGGTCGGTGCGCATCCTGGCCTGGTCGGCGATGATCCGTGCGTCCTTCGCGTCGGTCTTGCCATCACCTCGGTAGGTCGCTGCCGCGTGGTGGACGATCCGGCCCGGGATGTAGAGCACCTGCTGGCCACGTTCGGCGAGCAACGCGATCAGCAGTGCCGCGCCTCCGGAGTTGAGGTCTGTCGCCCACACCGTGTCGTCGCCGTCGGCGACCTCGTGTACGGCAGCGATCAGCTGCAGCAGCGCCGTCTCGTCATTGACGACACGGCGGGACAGTAATACGCGCCCCGCGTCGTTGATGACCACGCAGTGGTGCGTCCGCTTGCCTGTGTCGATCCCTGCCCACACCGCTGTCATTTGGCTCCTCGCGTCGCTACTACCGAAGGGTTCTCCTTGCGCGGCAGCCACGCCGGCACGTCCTTACCCAACGATCCATCTGCGCGAGTCTCAATGAGCGGTCGAGCCACCAGCAGGGCAGCGGGCGGCCATTCCCAGTAAGCCGTCACCGGCCACAACCGCGGCCGGTTCGACAGGGAGATCTAAGCCATACCCGCTGCCCCCAAGGAGAGCGATCAGGACCCTACGACGGCCCCGACATCACCCACGCCTGAAACGTAAGGAAGGCGATCTGATCATCGGCACAGGCCGGTCGGCAATCGGCACGCTTGTCGAGCGCAGTAGCCGCGCGACCCTCCTGGTGCACCTGCCACGGTTGGACGGCTGGGGCGAGAAGCCGTACGTGAAGAACGGTCCAGCACTGGGCGGCTACGGAGCCGTCGCGATGAACGCAGCGCTCACGGCGTCGATCACCAAGTTGCCCGAGCAACTACGCAAGACCCTGACCTGGGACCGCGGCAGGGAACTGTCCGGCCACGCCCAGTTCGCCCTGGAGACCGGGACGCGGGTGTATTTCGCTGACCCGCACTCACCGTGGCAGCGCCCGACGAACGAGAACACCAACAGCCTGTTGCGTCAGTACTTCCCCAAGGGCACCGACCTGTCGCGCTGGTCCGCCGAAGACCTTGAGGCCGTCGCTCACACGCTCAACAATGGGACTGCCCTGACTTCGGTTGACTCGCGGGTTGGGTGGTTCAAGCCGCGAGTGCGACCGGTTCGTGGAACAGCAACTCGATCTCTACGGGGGTCATTCTGCCGAGTCGGCGTTGCCGGCGTCGACGGTGGTAGGTGCGTTCAATCCAGGTGACGATGGCCAGGCGCAGCTGGTCGCGGGTGGCCCAGCGTTGCCGGTCCAGGACGTTGCGCTGCAGCAGCGCGAAGAAGGACTCCATCGCGGCGTTGTCACCGCAGGCTCCGACCCGCCCCATCGACCCGACAAGGCCGTACTCGTGTAAGGCACGGACGAACTTTCGGGACCGAAATTGACTGCCTCTGTCGGAGTGGACGATCGTCCCGGCCGGGCTGCGGAGGGCGACGGCGTTGCGCAGCGCGGCTACCGCGAGGGAGGCCTTCATGCGCGAGTCCATGGAGTAGCCGACGATCCGGTTGGAGAACACGTCCTTGATCGCACAGAGGTACAGCTTGCCCTCGCCGGTGGGGTGTTCGGTGATGTCGGTCAGCCACAAGACGTTCGGCGCTGCCGCGGTGAAATCACGCTCGACCAGGTCGTCGTGTACCGGCGGTCCGGCCGTGCGGTTCAGCCCGCGCTTCTTGCTGAAGACCGAGTAGATCCGCTGCAGCGAACACAACCGGGCCACCCGGTTCTCCCCGGCCACGTGCCCGAGGGCGGCCAGCTCGTCGGCGATGAACCGATACCCGAACGCTGGATCATCCTCGTGGACGTCGATCGCGGTGTTGATCAAGTGGGCGTCCTCCCAGTCCCGCTGCGAGACGGGGTTGGCACGCCACTTGTAGAACGCCTGCTTGGAGAACCCAAGCACCCGGCAGGTCACCGCCACGGGGATGTCCTCGGCGGCCAGGTCACGGACCAGCGGGTACATCATTTTGGGGCGATGTCTTTGGCGAAGAACGCCGCCGCCCGCCGCAGGATCTCATTCTCCTGCTCCAGGACCCGGTTGCGCTTCTTCAACTCCCGCAACTCGGCCGACTCTTCCTTCGTAGCACCGGGACGGACACCGTCCTCGACATCGGCCTGCTGCAACCAGCGGTTCAGACAGGACTCGGAAATCCCGAAGTCCTTGGCGATCTGGCGCATCGGCGCTTCGCGCTTGCGAGCCACGGCGACGACGTCACGACGGAACTCGGCAGGGAACGGCTTCGGCATAGCGATCATCCTTCCAATGAGGACGAATCCTCACAGCTAAGGAGTCAACCGAACCCGGGGCAGTCCCAATCGGCCCCTCAAGATCCTGGGATGGAAGACCCCGGCCGAGGTATTCGACGAGCAGCTACGCTCACTTCAACAGCCCGGTGTTGCATCGACCGGTTGAACTCGCCGAGTACACCGCTCGCTCCGTCCGCATCGCCTGCGACCGGTGCGGCATCAAGCAGTCAATGGGCAGGCCCGGATCGGCCCTGGACAATGCCGTCATCGAATCGTGGCACTCCACCGTGGAGTTCGAGCTCCGTCAGCTCGAGCGGTTCGCCACCAAGGCCGAGGCCCGCCGGGCCGTCGCCGACTGGATCGATGACTACAACCGCTCCCGGCGGCATTCCTCCCTGGGCATGCGCTCGCCCCTCGACTACGAGCACGCCCGATCACCCGAGGAGCCGGCGGCATGACAAGCCTGTGCCCGTACGCCCAGCGTGACGTCGTGCTCGCCGGTATCAAGGCCATGCCCTCGGGTGGCCTCCGGCCAGCCTTGACCCCGGCTCCGGCCGACGCCCAATGGCACCGAGCGGGCGCAGGCAAGATCGAAACCACAAAATTTCAGGTCTCCACGGTTTCAGGGGATTGCCGGCGAAGGCGCCCGCTCAGTTGGCGTCGAGTGTGATGGGTATAGAGGCGCTGCCGACGTTGCCGTATTGCTCGAGCGTGCGGTGGGCGGTGACGTGGTGGAAGCTGGCCTTGCTCACGAGGCTCTCGAGCAGCTTGCCGTTCGCTGATGGGGCACAAATTGGTCGACCTGGTCGGCTCCGATGTCGGCGTCGTGCAGGAGATCCGTGAGAGCCGGCGGCACCTCGTCGAAGACGAAAGACGCGACGTTATGGCCTTGCATCGTGAAGAAGTGCCCGTCGGAGCCGACCGTCTCGTGCGACCTTGGAACCCGGCTACCGCCCCGCCTCCAATTTGATCAACTCATGTGCGTCATCAGGGTGTGCAACCCGCACGCAACGACGCCGTAGCCCGTCGGCACCGGTCCGACCACGACCGCTCCGGTGCCGTCGCCGAGAAGCACGGCCGTCTTCCGCTCGTCGCAGTCGAGGATCCGGGAGTATACTTCGGCGCCTGGGAAACCCGCTGCAGACGACGTTGATGTCGAAGCACCCTGCTCTGGCGGCGCCGGGTGCGTTCTGCAGGTGGGCGGCGGTCGGTGGCTGGGGGAGTCCGGAGTCGAGGTCGAGACGATGATGAAGTCCATACGATGGACAGCCAAGTCTGTTTGCTCCAGCGCGCGTTCGGCAGCGCGGACGGTGAGATCCGACGTCGCCTTGGGAGTGGCCGCGTAACGGCGGGTGCGGATTTGGTTCTGCTGTTCGATCCACTGCAGCGCCACGCCCACCCTCTCGCCGACTTCAGCGTTGGTCACTACCCGCTCCGGAAGATACGATCCGGCCCCCAGGATCCCGACGGGGGTGCCCATTTGTGATCACGCGCCCTCTATGGCGTTTCGCATCCATGTTCATGAGTCGAGAGATCCGTGAGCAGAGGAAGAGTTAAGCCCGCCTCTCACCATCTGGCCGGGACGCCCATCGCGCAGGCACCTGCAGGGACATCGGTGGTCACGACGGCCCCAGCGCCGATGACGGCGTCATCGGCAACCTTTCGCCCAGGGAGCACAACGGCTCCTGCGCCGACCAAAACATTCCTGCCGATGAGGACGTCGCCTGCAAGCATCGACAGAGGGCTGAGTACTGCGTGGTCGTCGACTTGACAGTCGTGCCCGACGACTGCGTTGGCGTTGGCCAAGACATGGCGCCCAAGCGACGAGCCAGTCTGGATCCGGACACCCGGCATGACGATGCACCCGGGGCCCACACTGACATCTATCTCCGTGCTCGTCTGCGGATGAACCAACGTAACGGTGTCTCGATCCAGCCCAGTCGCGAATTCATCGAGGGACGCTCGCAGCCTGGGGATGCCTATTCCGATTACATATCGCGCGTCTATCCCGATCAGCTTCTGATCGGTGCCCAGTACTGGAAGGGAATTCTTCGGTACCGAATTCTCGGGCGCCAGGAAGCCAATGATCTCGTACCTCGGCAGTACCGCGTTGATGTCGCTGACGAGGCTCGGTATCTGGCGCGCAAACCCGCCAGCACCGAGAACGACGATCTGCTGCGTCACGAGAAAGAATCCACAAGAGCGTTGATGACCAATCTTTGGCCGGTCTCACTCAGGTGAGCGGAACTAGGCAGGGACAACCTGCGGTCGTGCAGCCTGTTGGCTATTGCGCCGATGCGTTCTGCTGAAGTGTAGCGGAGTTCGTGATGTAGTAGCGCCCACAAACGGCGGCACAGCTCGACGTCCTGATCCGCGAGCACTTCTGCGACGCGGTCCGGTGGCGTCCTGTTGTCGTTGACCAGCACTGAGTACAGCCAGTAGGTCGGGCGTGCCCAAGCAGCGCTCGGTGCCTTAGTCAGCCGAAACCCCTCGATGCGGGAGTTATACTCGCGGGCGATCGCCCGTTTCGCCTCGACGTTGAGCTTCAACTTCTCGAGCTGTGCGAGGCCAAGCGCGGCCGCCACATTGCTGAGGCGATAGTTGTAGCCCACGGTGTCATGGTGATAGGTCGTGCCGTTGATCTTGGCTTGCGACGTCAGATGCTTCGCCTCGCTGGCCAACTCCGCATCGGCCGTGACGATCATTCCGCCGCTGCCGGAAGTAATGATCTCGTTGCTGTTGAAGGAAAAGCACCCGAAGTCACCGATGGTGCCGGCACTAGCGCGTGCGACAGGTCCTGCGGGCCACTGGGCGCCGAAGGACTCGGAGGCGCTTTCGACGATAAGGATGCCGAAGCGATCCCGCAGTTCGAGCAGCGGCTCCATGTGTGCGGGATGGCCGAGGATGTGCACGACCTCGACGACGTTGGGAATCCGTTCGCCACGGTTGGCCCGGCGAGCCGCCTCTTCACACAGCAGTTCTGTGTCCATACTCCACGTTGAGGGCGCGTTGTCGTAGCTGTAGAGGATCGAGATCAGGGCGGTGAGATGGAAGACGGTATCGACCCCGTCCACGGCCTGGCTGACGCATCGCTGATCCCTGAGGTGTCCGAGTCGTAGGTCGAGCTGGTCGGGGGGTAGCACGTCGAGCCAGTCGAACGATCCTTTCGAGCGGTCTCCGCAGAAGGCAGTTACGTAGGCGCTTTCGTCTAGCAAGCGCTCCGTTAGGTGACCGCCATTGAACCCGTCGGCTCCGGTCACCAGGATGTGAGAGCTGGAGTGCGCCTTCATCAAGTGGTCCCCTTCCTGCCATGGACAGCAGCGCTATGGATCACCACCTCCTCGTTGTTCGAGGATGAAATGGCGCGCAGCGACAGCGACAGGAGCCGCGTTGAGCCGAGTGTTGCGCTGCCCGCCGCCTACTGATCGATTCGACCTGCGTGGTCGAGGTGAAACGCTCACGAGCGCTCGTGCCAAATGACAGTAACGATCCAGCCGTGAGTCGACGTTGTGAGCCAATGTCAAACTGACGGGTTCTTGTGTCGATGCCGCTGTTCTACTCGAATGCGGTTGTTGCTGGGTTTGGGCCCGCTGTCGCCTCTGGGGCGACGCTGGCGTTGGCGCGCAGGTTCAGCGCTACCGGTTTCCTCGACGACGTCCGCCGGTACGGCGCGACGTATATGAACTATGTGGGCAAGCCGCTGGCGTATGTGCTCGCTACGCCGGAAAAGCCGGATGATGCGGACAATCCGCTGCGGATCGCGTTCGGTAACGAGGCGTCCGATCGCGACATCGTGGAGTTCGGCCGCCGGTTTGGCTGTGAGGTGTACGACGGGTTCGGATCGACCGAGAACGCGGTCATCATCAGTCGCACCGAGGACACGCCGCCCGGTTCGATCGGGCAGCCGTGGGAGGGTGTGGCCGTTTACGACCGGGAGACCCGCACCGAGTGCCCGCGGGCGGTGTTCGATGAGCACGGCGCGGTGACCAACCTCGACGAGGCGGTCGGCGAGTTGGTCAACACTCAGGGTGCGGGGATGTTCAGTGGCTACTACAACGACGAGGACGCCACCGCTGAGCGGCTCGACGGTGGCATGTACTGGTCGGGTGATCTCGCGTACCGCGACGCGGACGGTTTCGTGTACCTGGCGGGCCGTGCGGGTGATTGGCTTCGGGTGGACGGTGAGAACCTCGCGGCGGCGCCGATCGAGCAGATCCTGCTGCGGCATCCCGCGATCAGCCAGGTCGCGGTCTACGGCGTGCCGGATGTCGACGTGGGCGATCAGCTGATGGCCGCGATCGTGCTGGTCAGCGGTGCCGAGCTGACGCAGGGCGAGCTGACGGAGTTCCTGGCCGCGCAACCCGACCTGTCGCCGAAGGCGTGGCCCCGCTACGTGCGCATCGCGGCGGAACTACCGAGTACCGCGACGAACAAGGTACTCAAACGAGAGCTGCAACGGCAGGGCGTCGACGTCGACGATCCACTGTGGATCCGCGCGGAACGCGGCAGGAACTACGCCGTGCGGGAGGCCGCGGGCACGGGGTGACGAGAACGCTGCGTCGTGTCCCGCGTTCGTGACACCGTGTCCCACCCTCGAGACGCCGTGTTCGTCGTTCAGGCCCTGCCACCCAGGATCAGCCGTGCCGAGGACTCCAGCAGATCGGCCATCCGCTCGTAGGAGCAGTAGCCAAGCCCGGCATGGATCAAGGCGCCACCGAGGGCGATCTCCAGCGCGTTGAGCACGTCCGGGTCGGACGCGTCGCCGAGCGCGGCGTCGAGGCGCCGGTGCCACTCGGCGCCGATGCGTTCCCGCAGGTGCGCGACGTCCGGGTCGTCGCCGAGCAGCGCCGCGGTGCAGGCAGCTGCCACCTCCGGTTCGCCCGCGACCAGCAGTGCGATGTCGCGCAGTACCTTGACGACGCGCTCCACCACGAGCCCTTGATCGGCGGGGACTTGGGGCAGCTCCCGCAGCTGGCGCCAGAACACCTCGGTGATCAGGTGGTTCTTCGACGAGAAATAGGTGTAGGCGGTCGCGGCGGCGACGCCGCTCCGGGTCGCCACATTGCGCATGGTCAAGCCGGTGTAGCCGACGTCGCGGAGCTCCTCGATCGCGGCTTCGGTCAGTCGCCGCACGGTATCCGCTTGCCGCTTGCTGAGTCGCCGCCGGGTCGGCTCGACGGCAAGGTCACTAGACATGTGTCTAGACACTACTACAGACGTCGTGAGCGCGCCACGTGGAGCCGCTTGGTTCTCCGGCAAGCACGCCCGCCAGGGCCGGTATATCCGGCAGCCGTCAGGTACTACCGGGTGCCTAGCATCCTGATCGAGTGGTGCTCGGGCGATGCATGTGATCTGCGCGACCGTCACATTGACCTCGACCTTACTCGAAGTTGAATGCTGTGCTCATGGTTAATACAGCGACAACGTCAACTCAGTCCCCTCTCGCGAGTGAGCGCATTACCTGGTGGCAGGCGATCGCGGCTGGCGTGATCGTGTCGGTCGTGGCCAACCTCGTCGTGTATTTCGTCGGCACGGTGGCAGGGGCGTCGTTCCTGCTCATCGACAATGGTAGTCCCCAGCAGATCGGCCCGGTCGATGTCGTGATCTCCGCGGCGGCTCCATTGGCGATCGGTACCGCACTCGCGGTTCTGGTGGCGCGATGGTGGCAGCCGGTTCTGCGGGTGGCGCAGGCCGTAGCGGCCGTGCTGGCACTGCTCACCATCGCGGGTCCGGCTATGGCCGAGACCGACACCGCGACCATCGTCTCGCTCGGGCTGATGCACGTGCTGGCAGGCACGGCCGCGGTGGCCGTCCTCGAGGTCATCCGTCGGTCCCGGCACAGTCGCACGCGTCCGTGACTGGCACGAGGAGAAGCTGCCCGTGGTAATCACGTTTCTGGATGTTGGGGCCTGCGCTTGAAGCGCAGGCCCCAACGTGCGGTGGCCAGCACGGATCACGCTGCCGCTGGGGACACGGCGCCGGGGTCAGCCGCCGACGCCGGTGTTGATCAGCGGGCCGCAGAGGTAGTCGCCGGGGGAGATCTTGCGCCACTTCCGGTTGTTCAGCTGGATGAACGCCACGCATGGCGGCGTGGTCTTGGGCCCGACGGCCATACCGGTGTGCAACCCGTTGCTGGTCCAGTCCTCGACCCCGGACAGTGCGCGCACCATCGATTTCCGGGTCAGCTTGCCGCCGAGGGCGACCGCCTTCTCCACGAACAACCGGGTCGCCGACCATGCGTACAGCCCGAAGTAGTCCGGTTCCGCATCAGGGGCGATCTGGTTCAGCCAGGCCCGGTACAGCTTCATCTCCTTGTTGCCCAGGTTGCTGAACAGGTCGTTCGTTGTGTACACAATGGATCCGTTGCCGTCGTCGCCCGCCTGCTCGACGTACTTGTCGGTGTAGATGGTGGGATCCTGCAGGAAGATGTCGGGTTGGTAGTCCTGCTGGCGCATAGCCTGTTGCAGTCGCACCGTGTACTGGTGCGGGCCGAAGTACTGCACCATCCTGATGCCCTTGTCTTTCATCTGCTGGACGTACGGCGCGTAGTTGAACTCCGATGGGTCGATGCCCTGGAGGTAGTCGACGGTGAGCCCGCTCTTCTCGTAGGCGGCCTTGTAGGAGCGAGCGTTGACCTCGGCCGAGTTCACGTTCACGTAGAGCACTGCCACGTGATCGCTGGCGCCGGGTTCCTTCTTCTTGATGTACTTCGGGATCGCGCTGGGGACCAGGTTGGGAGAGATCGAGTAGGCGCTGAAGCACGTCTCACACGCCCGCCGCGCCGGTGACGTCGTCAGCGAACGCATGTCCGGCAGCCCGCAGGACTGCGCGGCCTTCGCGCCACCGGAGTCGTCGCCCACCATGGACCCGACCGCGGCGAAAGCTTCGTCGCAGGCGCGGGTGTAGGCCTGCTGGTCGCCCGCTGTCTCCGTCCGGCCGTCCATCGTCAGCACCTCGAGCTTGCGCCCGCAGAGGCCCTTCGGATTGCTGGCGTTGAAGTACGCCGCATAGGCCCGTGCCGACTGCTGCGCCGACTCGAACAACCCGGGAATCGGCCCGGAGATGTCGGCGACATTGGCGAGCACGATCTTGTCGTCGGTGATCCCGGTCTGGTTGGTGAACCCGTCGCAGTTGCCCTGCTTCGCCGAGCCGGTCGCGGAGTTCTTTCCCGACCCGGCGAGGTCGCGGTCGGCGGGCGCGGCGTTGTTCCCGCCGGTGCCACCCTCGCTGGCGCTGGCCTCGTCGTTAGCGGCTCCGGTGCTAGCGCCGGGGTCACCCGCGCCGCCCCCGCCGGAGGTCGTCTGGTCGCCGGGTGTTTCTTGCTGGCCATTGAGGACGGTGCCGTTCGCGCGGGCGACGGTCTCCGGATCGAGTTGGGAGCCGCACGCCGCGGAGGACAGCAGGAGTACGACGCCACCGATGGCTGCCGTCAGCCGGCGCCGTGAGAAGGCGAACCGGCGCGAGGGGCGCGTGGGGGAGGGCAACGGGAACTCCTCAGGTCGGGGACATGTCCTGCGCTTTCACCGAAACTTCCACTGTGATACTCGACACGACGATAATCTAGCCATATGATCAGACACCTGTCCAGGTTTGCCAGCGATCCGATGGAGATGGGGCGCAGATGACGGGTTCGCCGAAGTGGTCAGCCTCGGTCCGCAGTGGCGCGGATAGCGGGAGCTGACCATGGGCAGCGTCGTCTCGTTCACGATCCTCGGGCTGTTCACCGGGGCGGCCTACGCCATCGCGGCGAGCGGGCTGGTGCTGACCTACACGACGACCCGGGTGTTCAACATCGCGCACGGCGCGCTCGGCATGGTCATGTCGTTCGTCTTCTGGGACTTCAGCCAGCGGCAGGGCATGCCGGTGTGGCTGGCGCTGGTGCTGGTGCTTGGCGTCGTGGCCCCGGCGACGGGGTGGGCGATCCAGCGGTTCGTCACGCGCGGGCTCGGCGACGGGCCGGTCAGCGTCGCGTTGGTCGTGACGGTCGGCCTGCTCGTCGGCTGTATCGGACTCGCCACGCAGGTCTGGCCGCCCGCCACCCGGGTGTTGCCTCCGTTCTTCAACGGCAGTGGCTTCCAGGTCGCCAGCACGTATGTCACAGCGCACCAGCTGATCACCGTGCTGCTCGCTGGTGTGGTCGCGCTGCTGCTGTATCTGCTGCTGACCAAGACCCAAATCGGCACAGCCATGCGCGCCTCGGTCGACAACCCGGAGCTGCTGCGGCTGTTCGGCGGCAAGCCCGACCGAGTGGCGGGCATGGCCTGGGCCATCGGCACCTCGCTGGCCGCGCTCGGCGGCATCCTGCTGACCCCGGTGATCGGGCTGTCCTATTACGACCTGACGTTGCTGGTGATCAACGCCTATGCGGCCGCGATGCTGGGCAGGCTGCGGAGCCTGCCACTCACCCTCGCGGGTGCGATGGGGCTGGGCATCCTGCAGTCGTTCGCCGTGGCCTATCTCCCGTCGGACGGTCTGCTGTCGGGAATCCGGTCGGCGATGCCCGCGCTGTTCCTGTTCGCGGTGATCGTGCTGACGCCGCAGGCGCAGCTGCGGATCGGGCAGGTCAAGGGCGTGGTGTCGGCCCCGTTGCCGTCGCGGGCCAAACAACTCGGCGCGGGTGCCGGGTTGCTCACGCTGGTCGCGCTGCTGGCGACGTCGCTACCCGACGACGCCCTGCTGCTCGTGGGCACGGCCGCGACCTACGCCATGGTCATGCTGTCGCTGGTGCTGCTCACCGGCTACGGCGGGCACGTGTCGCTGGCGCAGTTCACCTTCGCCGGTGTCGGTGCGCTCGTCTACGCCAAGCTCGGCGAGCCGACGCTGTCCGGCCTTGTGGTGGCCGCGCTGGTCGCCGCAGCGGTCGGTGCCATCGTCGCCGTGCCGGTGCTCCGGCTGACCGGGCTCTATCTCGCCCTGTCGACGCTGGCGTTCGGGCTGCTCATGGACAAGATGATCTTCCAAGCCGAGTTCGCGTTCGGCACCAACAACTCGCTCCAGGCCGAACGGCTGTCGATCCTCGGCACGTCGTTCTCCTCACTCGGCGGCTACGTCCTGATCATGACGGTCTTCCTGGTGCTGATGGCGCTGGTGCTGCTCGCGCTGCGGCGCGGCGCGCTGGGCAGGCTGCTGATCGCGATGCGGGACAGCCCGGCTGCCTGCGGGACGCTCGGTCTCGACACCCGGTGGTTCCGGGTGGGGCTGTTCGCGCTGTCCGCGGGGATGGCGGGGTTCGCCGGTGGGCTGTTCGCCGGGATGCGCGGCACCATCGGCGCGTCCGACTTCCAGGTGCTGAGCAGCCTGCCGTTGCTGCTGCTCGCGGTCGTGTTCGGCGTGACGTCGGTGACCGGCGCGGTGCTCGGCGGCGTCGGGCTCACGCTGCTTCCTGTGCTGCAGAGCAGCAACCCAGCGTTCGCCGGGCTGATCTTCGCGGTGGTCGGATTCGGTGCGGTCGCGCTGGGCCGCGACCCCAACGGTCTCGCCAACCGGCTGTTCACCCTCGGCCGCACGCTGCGCCCCCGGCTTCCTGCGGCACGCCGGACGGCCGACGTTCCGGAGCCGGACGAGGTGACCGAGGAGGTGCCGGCGCATGTCGCTTCTTGAGGTCGACGACGTCGTCGTCCGGTTCGGTGGGGTGACCGCGGTCGACCACGCCAGCTTCGCCGCCGAGCAGGGCAGGGTCACCGGGCTGATCGGACCGAACGGCGCGGGCAAGACCACCTGTTTCGACGTCATCAGCGGGCTGCGGCGGCCGACAACCGGCCGGGTCGGGTTCGACGGCCGCGACGTCACGGCGATCTCGGTGCACCGCCGCGCCCGGCGCGGTATGGGGCGCACCTTCCAGCGGCTGGAGGCGTTCGGGTCGCTCAGCGTCGCCGACAACGTCCGCGCCGCCGTCGACATCCACCGCGGCCTGACCGGCATCGCCGTACCGTGGCGCCGTTCGCGGACCGCCCAGGTTGGCGCGCTGCTCGACCGGGTTGGCTTGAGCGCCTATGCCGCTGACCGGGCCGATGCCATCCCCACCGGCATCGCGCGGCTGCTGGAACTGGCGCGCTGCCTCGCCGCCGATCCGGCGCTGCTGCTGCTCGACGAGCCGTCGTCCGGCCTGAACGAGAGCGAGACCGAGGCGTTCGGCAGGCTGCTGCGCGATCTCGCCGCCGAGGGCAAGGGCATCCTCATGGTCGAACACGACATGGACCTCGTGATGTCGGTGTGCGACGAGATCCACGTGCTCGACTTCGGCAGCGTGATCGCGTCGGGCACGCCGTCGCACATCAGGGACAACCCGGCCGTGCAGCGGGCGTATCTGGGCCAGGCTGACACCGGGCAGGTGGCGTGACATGGTCGTTCCGATGCTCGAGGTCGTCGGGCTGCACGCCGCGTACGGGCGCATCGAGGTGCTGCGCGGCGTCGACCTGGCCGTGCCGAAGGGCGCCGTCGTCGCGCTGCTCGGCCCCAACGGCGCTGGCAAGTCCACGCTGATCAAGTGCATCAGCGGGCTGCACACCCCGACCAGCGGAGACCTGCACCTCGCCGGGGTGCACGTCCAGGACGCGGGCGCGGACGAGCTGGCCCGGCTCGGTCTCTGCACGATCCCCGAGGGCCGCGCGGTGTTTCCGAACCTCACCGTCGAGGAGAACCTGCGGCTGATCTCGTACGCGGGAGTCGCCGCCGACGCGGTCATCGACGTGGCGTTCAGCTACTTTCCCCGGCTGCGCGAGCGCCGGTCGCAGCTCGCCGGCACCCTCTCCGGCGGGGAGCAGCAGATGCTGGCGATGTCCCGCGCGCTCGCATCCGATCCAGCGCTGCTCCTGCTCGACGAACTGTCGATGGGCCTCGCCCCGCTCATCGTCGACGAGCTGTACGAGACCGTCGCTGGCATCGCGGCCAGCGGCGTGTCGATCCTGTGCATCGAGCAGTTCGCCGATACCGCGCTGCGGGTCGCCGACTACGTCGCCGTCATGTCCGGCGGCCGCGTCGTCGCCACCGGTGAGCCCGCCGAGATCCGCGACAGCATGGTCGACGTCATTCTCGGAGGTGCCGCGTGAGACCGTTCGCGCTGAAGTTCGTGCTCGCGATCCTGGTCGCGGGCCTGGCCGGTGGTCTGCTGCCGGTGCCCGCTCACGCCGAGGCTGAACCCGGGTTCAGCGGGTACAGCGCGGAGGCGTCCGCCAGTCCGATCCAGCTCGACGTCTACGAGCCAACCATTCCCGTTCCCGCGACGCCACAGCTGCGGCTCATGCTCGGCTACGCCACCGTCGAGGCCGACAGCTCGCTGTCGTCCGGGCGCGCGAGTTTCCTCTGGCCGGGCGACTTCGTCGGGGAGGGCTTCCGATCGGTGATCGACAACCTCGGCCTGCCCGATGAGCTATCCGAGCCTATCGGCGAGCGCGGCTACCCGCTCCAGGTGAACTCCCGCCACCCGGCAGGGCCACAGCGCCAGGCGGACGAGCCGGTGCCCGGCACGGTCATGCGCACCAGTGCCGGAGCGGAGCGAACCACGGCACGGGCGGGGTACTCCTCCAACTGCGAGGTCGAACGCTCCGGCGAGGATGAACAGCCACCGGAATCGCCCTCGCCGGGGACTCCCGAACTGCCTTCGCTGCCGGGCCGGTCCGAGTCGTCGACCCCGGCGAGCGAGCGGCAGGACTCCGGTGAGTGCCCGATCCCGCCCCAGCTGGCCGCGCTCGTCGACGTGGGCGGCTACATCGCCACCAGCGAGACGGCGCTGACCGGTGGCGACGTCGTCACGCGGTCCCGGTCCGAGGTGAGCGACGTCCAGCTGCTCGGTGGCCTGGTCACGCTGTCCGGGGTGACCGCGACCGCCGTCACCGGCAGCGACGGCGCCAAGGGCAAGGCCTCCGGCTCGGCCGACTACGGCAGGCTGAGCGTCGCGGGCCAGACGTTCACCGTCGGCCCGGACGGCCTCACCGCACCGGGCAGGAAGGTCCGCCTCCCCGGGATTCCGGACGATCCCGCCAAGGCGCTGGAGCGGCTCGGGATCACCATTACGGTGCCGCGGCCGGACCGGACGGTCAGCGGAGACAAGGCGATCAGCCGCTCGGAAGGGCTGATCGTCGACGTCGACACCACGGTGCTACGGGACTGGCTCGACGCGCTGCCGATCGAACTGCTCGCCGAGCTCATCAACCGGCTGCCCGATGAAGCGAGCGAGCTGAAGAGCCTGCTCGGTGCTGCGCTGCAGCTGTCGCCCCGGTTCGTCATCCACGTCGGCACCGCCGCGAGCACCGTCGACACCGTGCAGGGCATCGACATTCCGCTCCCAGGTCCAGAGCCAGGGGTCGACGCGGAGCCGCCGACCGGCACGGCACCCGGCGGCACTCCCGAACCCGGCCCCGCTCCGGAAACCGGAAGCGCGGCGGCGCCCGCGTCCACCGGTGAGCCGCCCGCTCCCGCCGTCGCCAACGCGGTGCCCGAGCGCGCGTCCGCCGGTCTGCCACCGCTGTTCTCCATGCCGGGTGCGTTGCTGTTCGGCGGTATCGCTCTGGCCTCGCTCGCGGGCGGTTACCTGCGCAAGCTCGGCGGCCTCGTGCTGGGCGGCGGCGTGGTGTGCCAGCACGGCCTCCGAACCGGACTGCCCGACCTCAGAAAGGTCTGAGCCATGACAACTACCGCGACGACAACCCAGACCGCCACCGCGGTGGCCTTGCCCCGCGCGGGCGGCCGATCGGACACCGGCGTCGCGCCGTTGCGGAACAACCACTACCGGCTGCTGCAGGTGGTGCTGTTCTGGGCGGGTGCGATCCTGCTTCCGCTCGGACTGGTGGTGATCGCGCTCGGCTGGTACGGCGCGGCCAACACGCCGTACCAGTACGACCAGATTTCCTACCTCGTCTCCGGCGGGCTGTTCGGTCTCGGCCTGACGTTCTGCGGCGGCTTCCTCTACTTCGGCGCGTGGCTGGCCAGGATCGCCGACGACGGCAGGGAGTCGTCGCGGCGGCTCGCCGACACCTTGCTCGTGCTCGCCGACGTCACCGCACGCTCGGCCGCCACCAGTGAGCACGGTGTCGAGGACGTCGCGGTCACCGTGGGCGACGGCGACACCCTGCATCGCAGGGACTGCGCGCTCATCGCGCACCGCGACGACCTGCACCCGGTCGGCGAGCACGCCGCGAACCTGACGCCGTGCCGAGTGTGCCGGCCATAGGGCCGTGGCGGCGGGAAAACTGACTCGGGAGCGCGGGACACGGCGTCCGGAGTGACGAACACAGCGTCGGGAACGCAGGACACAGCGTCGGGAACGCAGGACACAGCGTCGGGAACGCAGGACACGGCGTCGGGAATGCAGGACACGGAGCACCTTGCCAAGAATCAGAACATGTTCTAATCTGGACACGTGTCCAGTCGGACGTTCGACTACGGCCGTGGAGGAGCAGTGAGCAGCATCGACGATGTGGCCTCGGTATCCGGGGGAACCGGCACCCTCGCGTCGCTCGACGACATCCCTGAGGTGTCGCGGCGCTACCCCGATGACCCGCACGGTCACCTGCGGGAGTTGCGCACCGACCCGATCGCGCTGCTGCACCGGGTGCGGGACGAGTGCGGCGAGCTCGGCCGGTTCCGGCTCGCGGGCAAGGATGTCGCGCTGGTCAGCGGCGCCGAGCTGAACGAGACGTTCTTCCGGGCGCCGGACGAGGTGCTGGATCAGGGCGAGGCGTACCCGTTCATGACGCCGATCTTCGGCAAGGGCGTCGTCTTCGACGCCTCACCGGAGCGGCGCAAGGAGATGCTGAAGAACCAGTCGCTACGTGGCGAGCAGATGAAAGGCCACGCCGCGACCATCGAGCGTGAGGTCATGCGCATGGTCGCAGACTGGGGCGACGAGGGCGAGATCGACCTGCTGGACTTCTTCGCCGAGCTGACGATCTACACGACGTCGTCCTGCCTGATCGGCGCGCCGTTCCGGGAGGAGCTGGACTCCCGGTTCGCGCATCACTACCACGAGCTGGAGCGCGGCACCGACGCGCTCGCGTTCGTCGATCCCTACGCCGACATCGACAGCTTCCGCAGGCGCGACGAAGCGAGGCTGGCATTGGTGGGGCTGGTCCAGGACATCATGGACCGACGGTCCGCCCGCGGCACCGTGCCGAAGGAGGAGCGCGACCTGCTCGACGTGCTGATCTCGCTGCGCGGCGACGACGGCGAGCCGCAGTTCTCCGCCGACGAGATCACCGGCATGTTCATCTCGATGATGTTCGCCGGGCACCACACCAGCTCCGGCACCGCCGCCTGGGCGCTGATCGAGTTGATGCGCCACCCGGACGTGATGGCGGATGTCGTCGGGGAGCTGGACGAGATCTATGCCGACGGCGCCGAGGTGTCTTTCCAAGCGCTGCGGTCGATTCCCCGGTTGGAGTCGGTGGTCAAGGAGACGCTGCGGCTGCACCCGCCGTTGATTCTGCTGTTGCGGGTGGCCAAAGAGGACATCCAGTTCGGTGAGCATCGCATCCCGGCTGGTGCCATGGTCGGGGCGACGCCGAGGGTGTCGAACCGGATTCCCGAGGACTTCCCCGACCCGGAGGCCTTCGACCCCGGCCGCTATGTCGATCCGAGGCAGGAGGACCTGCTCAACCGCTGGACGTGGATTCCGTTCGGCGCGGGCAGGCACCGCTGCGTCGGCTCGGCGTTCGCCATGATGCAGCTCAAGGCGATCTTCTCGGTGCTGCTGCGCGACTACACCTTCGAGATGACGCAATCGTCCGAAAGCTACCGCGACGACTGCTCGAAGATGGTGATCCAGCTCGAACAGCCCTGCCGGGTCCGGTACCGGCGGCGCGAGGGGCGGTGACGGCGATGCGTGTCACCGCTGACTACGACCTCTGCCAGGGCCACGCGATGTGCCAGGTCGAGGCGCCCGAGGTGTTCGACTACGACAAGGACACCAACCAGGTCCGGATCCTCGACGAGCATCCCGACGAGTCACGGCGGTCCGAGGTCGCCGCGGCCGTGAAGTACTGCCCCACGATGGCGCTCGCCATCGATGACTGACCCGGAGGAACCGCTGATGGCTGTGGCAACCCGCGCCGAGCTGGACGAGCTCTGGGCGCGCTGGCTGGACGCCAACCGCGTCGCCGAACGCGACCGCGACTGGGCCCCGCTGGCCGACTACTACGCCGCCGACGCCAGCTACGGCTGGATGTACACCCCGGACGAGCACTTCATGGCGATCGGGCGCGACGAGATACGCGACTACGCGCTCGGCACCGAGATGACCGGCCTCGACGGTTGGCACTACGACTACGTCGCCACCGTCATGGACGACGTCAACGACATGATCGTCGGGTTCTGGAAACAGCGCAGCGGCATCCTCGACGACGACGGCGAGGAGTACCAGATCACCGGCATCGGCGGCAGCTGGTTCGGCATCGGCCGCGACGACCACGGCGCGCTGTGCTTCACCTGGCAGCGCGACTGGTTCGACCTCGGCTCGGTCGCGCACACCTTCCTGGAGATCGTGCAGGCGGGCAAGGCTCCGCAAGCCATGCGGGACCGGATGTCGCAGAACAGCATGGACCAGCCAGGCCACTACCGCCGCGCCGACCTGCCGTCGACGATCTGGCCGCCGCCGGTCGAGGCGGGCGAGTTCGTCACCCAGGAGGCCCGATGATGACACCGACGACACCGAGGACACCGAGGACACCGAGGACACCGCGGAATCCGCCACCGCAGCTGCTGATCGACGGCAAGCTTTGCCCGGCGAGTGACCGCGACAGCTACGCGATCCGCAACCCCGCGACCGGTCAGGAGATCGGGCAGGCGCCGAACGCCACGGCATCCGACGTCGACGCCGCGATCGCCGCGGCGCGCCGCGCCTTCGACGAGACGTCCTGGTCCACCGACGTCGACCTGCGCCTGCGGTGCCTGCGCCAGCTGCACCAGGCGCTGGTCGACAACGCAGCGGCGATGCGGGCGCTGACCACCGCGGAAGCCGGGGCGCCCTCGGCGTTCACCACCGGTCCGCACTACGACATGCCGGTCGAGTACTTCGGTTGGATGATCGATCTCGCCGAGTCCTACGAGTGGGAGACCGACCTCGGCGTCGCCGAGCCGATGGGGATCCGTACGCGCCGTATCGTGCGGCGCGAGCCGACCGGCGTGGTCGCCGCGATCACGCCGTGGAACTTCCCGAACCAGCTCAACCTGGCCAAGCTCGGCCCTGCCCTCGCGACGGGCAACACCATCGTGCTCAAGCCCGCACCGGACACCCCGTGGCTCGGCAGCGAGCTCGGGCGGCTGATCACCGAGCACACCGACATCCCACCCGGCGTGGTCAACGTCGTGACGCCCCGGGACACCGAGGTCGCGGGGCTGCTGGTCACCGACTCGCGAGTCGATCTGGTGTCGTTCACCGGATCCACCGCGACCGGGCGGTCGATCATGGCGGCCGCCGCGCCCACGCTGAAGCGGACGTTCCTGGAGCTGGGTGGCAAGTCGGCGGCGATCGTGCTCGACGACGCGGACTTCGAGACGGCGGTTGGCACCGCCGCGTTCAGCGTGTGTGTCCACGCGGGACAGGGCTGCGCCCTCACCACCCGGCTGCTGGTGCCACGGGAACGCTACGACGAGGCGGTGGACATCGCGGCGGCGACGATGTCGGCGATCGGCACCGGCGATCCCGCCGACCCCGCCACCGTCTGCGGGCCGGTCATCTCGGCGGCGCAGCGCGACCGCGTTCAGTCCTATCTGGACCTCGCCGTGGACGAAGGCGGCCGGTTCGCCACCGGTGGTGACGTCGACCGCAAGGACGGCGAGCTCGCGGGCGGCTACTGGATCCAGCCGACCGTGATCGCGGGGCTGGACAACTCCGCGCGGGTGTCCCGGGAGGAGATCTTCGGCCCGGTGCTGGTGGTGATTCCGCACGACGGCGACGACGATGCGGTCAGGATCGCCAACGACTCGCCGTACGGGCTGTCTGGGGCGGTTTCCGGCTCGCCGGAGCGCGCGCACGCGGTCGCCGCCCGGGTTCGCACCGGAACCCTCGCGGTCAATGGTGGCGTCTGGTTCTGCGCCGACGCGCCGTTCGGCGGCTACAAACAGTCCGGCATCGGCCGCGAGATGGGCGTCGCGGGCTTCGAGGAGTACCTCGAAACCAAGGTCATCGCGGAGGGCTGCTGATGAGCGGGGAGAACGGCTTCGAGGGCAAGGTCGCGCTCGTCACCGGTGCGGCGCAGGGCATCGGCGCCGCGTACGCGAAGGCGCTGGCCGCTGAGGGTGCGTCGGTCGTGGTCGCCGACGTCAAGGCGGACGCGGGCGCGGTCGTCGTCAAGGAGATCGAGGCGGCTGGCGGTACCGCGCGGTTCGTGCGCTGCGACGTCTCGTCGCCCGAATCGGCCGAGGCGGCGGTGACCGAGGCGGTCGAGGCGTACGGCGGGATCGACCTGCTGGTCAACAACGCCGCGATCTACGGCGACATGGCGTTCGACCTGCTCATCACGGTCGACTGGGACTACTACCGCACGTTCATGTCGGTGAACATGGACGGCGCGCTGGTCATGACGCGGGCGGTGTATCCGCACATGCAGCAGCGCGGCGGGGGAGCGATCGTCAACCAGAGCTCCACAGCGGCGTATGTCTACTCCGGCTTCTACGGGCTGGCGAAGTCGGGTGTCAACGGGCTCACCCAGCAGCTCGCCCACGAGCTGGGCGGCATGGGGATCAGGGTCAACGCGATCGCCCCTGGGCCGACCGACACCGCTGCGACCAGGACTCAGGTCGGCGGCGCGGCGAAGGAACTGGTCCAAGGGCTGGCGATCAAGCGGATGGGTCAGCCGGAGGACATGGTCGGCGCGTGCCTGTACCTGCTCTCCGATGACGCGGCGTGGGTGACCGGGCAGATCCTGGCGGTCGACGGGGGGCAGGTGTTCCGGCCGTGACGCCGGTCGTCGGCTTCGTCGGGCTGGGCGCCATCGGCAAACCGATGGCGCTGCGGCTGGCGGCATCCGAACTGGACCTGGTGGTGTACGACGTCGCTGCCGAACCGGTCACCGAGCTGGTCCGTGCTGGCGCCGAGGCCGCTGGGGGTGTCGCGGAGCTCGCGGGCCGGGTCGACGTGCTGTGCGTGATGGTGCGCGACGACGACCAGGTGCGGGACGTGCTCGGCGAGGCCATCGGCGGTGCCCAGCGGGGCCAGAGCGTGGGGCTGACCGTCGCGATCCACTCCACGGTGGCACCGGACACCCCCGCCCCGCTGGCCGATACCGCCGCCAGGCACGGCGTCCGGGTCGTGGACGCTCCGGTCAGCGGTGGTGCGATGGGCGCGGCCGACGGCACCCTGGCGATCATGGCGGGCGGCACGGACGACGCCGTCGCCGCCTGCCGCCCGGTGTTCGACGCGATGGCAGGAAAGGTCGTCCACGCCGGCCCGATCGGTGCGGGCACCCGCATGAAGCTTGCCCGCAACCTGCTGCACTTCATCGCGTTCGCGGCGGCGACAGAGGCACAGCGGCTCGCCGAGGCGGCTGGGCTCGACCTGCTGGAGTTGGGCAGCGTCGTCCGGCACACCGACGCGATCACCGGCGGGCCCGGCGCGATCATGCACCGCCCGACCACGGCACCGCTGGCACCCGACGACTTCTGGTACGGCGTGTTCGACCACGTGCGTGTGCTGGGGGAAAAGGACCTACGGTTCGCGATCGGGCTGGCCGACGAGCTGGACGTCGAGGTGCCGCTGGCTCGGCAGACGCTCGACCGGCTGGCGGCGGGGCTGGGACTACAACCGTCTCTAGCAACTCAGGAGGATGTGTGAGCGGGTTCGACGAGCTGCCCGAGACCCGGCGGCGCGGGCTGGAGCGGATGGAGCAGGTGTACGGCTTCACGATGAGTGACGCCGACGGCGACTTCTTCCGCTACACCGCCGATCACCTGTTCGCCGACATCTGGAACCGGCCTGGCCTGTCCGACCGCGACCGGCGGCTGCTGCTGATCGGGGTGCTCACCGCGACCGGTGCCGCCGACGTGCTCGGCATCCAGGTTCCCGCTGGGCACGCCAACGGCGAGCTGTCCGACACCGAGCTGCGCGAGATCGTGATCTTCCTCAGCCACTACGCGGGATGGCAGAACGGTGCCCGGCTCAACACGGTCGTCGAGGACACCGTCGCCAAGGCAGCCAGGCGGGCGGAGTCCGGCGAATGACCCGCTCAGCCCTGTCGATCACCACCAGCGAAGCTCAGCGAGGATAGTGCCATGCGCCACGGTGTCGTCCTGTTCACCTCCGACCGAGGCATCACCCCCTCGGCGCTCGCCGCCGCGGCCGAGCAGCGCGGCTTCGACACGATCTACGTGCCGGAGCACACCCACATCCCGGTCAAGCGGGAGGCCGCCCATCCCGGCACCGGCGATGCGACGTTGCCGGACGACCGCTATCTGCGCACCCTCGACCCGTGGGTGTCGCTGGCGACGGCAGCGGCTGTCACCAGCCGCATCCGGCTCGCCACGGCGGTGGCGCTGCCGGTGGAGTCCGACCCGATCACGCTGGCCAAGAGCATCGCCACGCTCGATCACCTCTCCGGCGGGCGCGTCACCCTCGGCGCTGGTTTCGGCTGGAACACCGATGAGCTGGCCGACCACCATGTACCCGCGGGCAGGCGCCGCACCGTGCTGCGTGAGTACGTCGAGGCGATGCGGGCACTGTGGACGCAGGAGGAGGCGTCCTATGCCGGGGAGTACGTGTCGTTCGGCCCGTCCTGGGCGTACCCGAAGCCGGCCCAGCCGCACATCCCGCTCGTCATCGGCGCGGGCGGCGGGCCGAAGACGTTCGCCTGGATCGCCCGCAACGCCGATGGCTGGATGACCACCCCGCAGGAGCAGGACATCCCGACCAGGGTGGCCGCGCTGCGGGAGGCATGGGCAGCGGCGGGCAGGCAAGGAAACCCCCAGGTGCACGTGCTGGTCGCCGCCAAGCCGTCGCGGGAGCAACTCGCGGCGTGGCACGAGTGCGGTGTCGACGAGCTGATCTGGGGTGTGCCCGACAAGTCCGAGGCCGACGTTGTGTCCTATCTGGACAAACTTGCCGGCAGGCTTGAGCTGACCGTTCGCTGAAGGAGAGACCCATGACGACAACGCAGTCCGGCACGGCGGTGCCCGATGTCCTGGACGCCTCGGTGCTGACAGACGACACCGAGTCCTACGACGTGGTGGTCGTGGGCTTCGGCATCGCTGGTGGCTGCGCGGCACTGGAGGCGGCACGCGCGGGCGCGCGGGTGCTGCTGCTGGAACGGGCCGCCGCGTACGGCGGCACTACCGCCATGGCTGGCGGCCACTTCTACCTCGGCGGCGGTACCGCGGTGCAGAAAGCGACCGGCCATGACGATTCGCCGGAACAGATGTACCGGTACCTGGTCGCGAACTCGCTCGACCCCGACCACGAGAAGATCCGTGCCTACTGCGAGGGCTCCGTGGAGCACTTCGACTGGCTGGAGGCACTGGGCTTCGAGTTCGAACGATCCTTCTACCCGGAGAAAGCCGTCATCCAGCCCGGCACCGAAGGGCTGATGTTCACCGGCAACGAGAAGGTCTGGCCGTACAGCACCGATGCCGAGCCCGCACCGCGCGGGCACAAGGTGCCAGTGCCCGGCGACACCGACGGCGCGAAGCTGGTGATGGACCTGCTCAACGAGCGCGCGGCGGAGGCAGGCGTCGAGGTGCGCTACGAGACCGGCGCGACCAACCTGATCGTGTCGCCGGACGGTGCGGTCGCCGGAGTGGCGTGGCGGTCCTTTCAGGACACTGGGTTGGTGCGGGCGCCCGCTGTGGTGATCGCCGCGGGCGGGTTCGTCATGAACTCGGACATGGTCGCCGAGCACACGCCCGCGCTCGGCTCGAAGCTGTTCACGCTGGGCTCGACCTACGACGACGGGCTCGGCATCCGGCTTGGCCGCTCGGTCGGCGCGAAGCTCGAGCGCATGGCGGAGCCGTTCATCACCGCCCCGTTCTACCCGCCCTCGGTTCTGGTTAAAGGCCTGATCGTGAACAAGGAGGGCCGCAGATTCGTCGCCGAGGACAGCTACCACGCCCGCACCTCGTACCACGTGATGCACCAGCCGGACGCCACGGCGTACCTCATCGTCGACAGTGAGCACGCCGAGCACCCTTCGATGTCGCTGGTGCCGTTCCTCGACGGCTGGGAAACCGTCGAGGAGATGGAACGCGGACTGGGGCTGCCCGGCGGCTCGCTGGTGACGACGTTGACGCGCTACAACGACTACGCCGCGCGTGGCAGGGATCCCGATTTCCATAAGCACCCCGACTGGCTGGCGCCGCAGGACACCGGTCCGTGGGCCGCCTACAACCTGAGCCTCGGCACTGCGCTGTATGCCGGGTTCACCCTTGGCGGCCTGAGTACCACCGCCGACGGGCAGGTGCGGTGCGGCGACGGGTCCGTCATCGGCGGGCTCTACGCGTCGGGCGCCTGCGCGTCGAACATCGCGCAGGACGGGCAGGGCTACTGCTCCGGCCTGCAGCTGGGCGAGGGTTCCTTCTTCGGCAGGCGGGCGGGACGCCACGCCGCGACGCTCTCCGGGAACGCCCGTGGCTGACTCACCCGACCGCGAGTCGCACCCTCATGGCCACGAGTCGCACCGTGGCGTGCCCGGGGCGCGCGACGCAGGACTCACCGCGCCCGAGGACACCGGCGAGCTGCGCCGGCGCAGGGAGTCCGTCGCCACGCTCGGCGCGCGGCTGCGCGAACTGACCGAGGTCGCGATCCGTGCCGAAGTGCCGGTCGAGGTGCTGGACCAGGCCGCCGCCGAGATCGAGTCGGTGACGGTGGCGCTGCGCGAGCGGCAACGCGAGCCGAGCCAGGCCGCGTCCGTGGACGACCTGATCGGCGGGGTGCGCATGTTCAACCCCGTCATCGGCACCGGACACCCCGGTGCGCCGCCGGTCGAGTACTTCACCGACGGCGACCGGGTCGAGGGGCGCTGCACGCTCGGGCTGACGCACGAAGGACCACCGATGTCCGCGCACGGCGGGATCAGCGCGCTGCTGCTGGACCAGTTGCTCGGCCACGCCGCGGCGGAAGCGGGCAGCGCGGGACTCACCACCGATCTGACAGTGCGCTACCGCAAACCGGTGCCGCTGGGTGTGCCGCTGCGCATCTGGGCCAGGGTCGCCGGGATGGAAGACGGGCGCGCGGTCGCCACGGGAGCCATCGCCACGCAGGTGGATCCGGAGACCCCGCTTGTCGAGGCTGAGGCACGGTTCCGCACGCTCAGCATGGAACAGGCACGCCGGGTGTTCCCGGCGCTGTTCACCCAGTCGCGCTGACCCCCCAGCGCCGCGAGTCGCACCCTAGCCACCGCGAGTCGCACCTTAATGGCCGCGAGTTGCACCGACGGGCAGGGCGGGCCCGGTTACGATCAGTGGCATGGAGCCGGTTCGCCGAATCGTCGGCGGCCGCAGGGCGGACACCGTCCAGCGGCTGCTGGACGCCGCCTTGGAGGAGATCCGCGCGGTCGAGTACGGGGAGTTGTCGGTGCGGTCGGTGGCCAGGCGGGCTGATGTCTCACCCGCCACCGCCTACACCTACTTCTCCTCGAAGGATCACCTCATCAGTTCCGTGGTGTGGCGCAAGATCCAGGAGACGACGTCGGCCTTCGACGACGACACCGACCTGCACCAGATGGTCCGCCGCATCACCAACGTCTTCGCGGACGAGCCGGAACTCAGCCGTGCCTGTACCTCGGCGTTGCTCGGTGACGACCCTGAGGTCAAGCGGCTCCGAGACGAGATCGGCACCGAGCTGGCTAGGTCGTTGACCCGCGGGCTCGGTTCGCTGCCGCCGACGGCGGTGAACTCGGTGACGATGGCGCTCGTCGGTGGCTTGGTGCTGTCCGGCATGGGCTACATCCCGTTCGACGACGTCGCCGACCGCCTCGTGGACCTGGTCAACCAGCTGCAGCAGGCGAGCGGGCGCCGCGGCCGCAAGCGATAGGCCGCGACGCCCCGGGAGTCACATCTCCTCGTGGACGTCCGGGTCGCCGCCGAACAGCCTGCCGTCGTGCCGGGCGAGCCCGCTGATCGCGGCCATCTCCTGCTCGCTGAGCTCGAACCCGAAGACGTCGAGATTCTCGCGCTGCCGATCCGGGTCCGCGGACTTCGGCAGCGGCAGTGCACCGAGCTGCAGCTGCCAGCGCAGGATCACCTGACTGGGCGCGACGCCGTGCGCCGTGGCGGCGTCGGCGACGGGCTGCTGGTCGAACGGAGCACTGCGCTTGCCGAGGGGGCTCCACGACTCGGTCTGGATGCCGAGTTCGGCGTGGACCGCGCGCATCTCGGCCTGCGGGAAGTAAGGGTGCAGCTCGATCTGGTTGACGGCGGGGGTCACTCCGGTGTCGTGGATGATGCCGGCGAGGTGCTGCCGGGTGAAGTTGCTGACGCCAATCGACGTGACGAGACCGCGTTCCCGGAGGTCGACGAGCGCCCGCCACGCCTCCCGGTACTTCCCGACGCTCGGGTTGGGCCAGTGGATCAGCACGAGGTCGACGTAGTCGAGCCCGAGCCCGCGCAGCGAGTCCTCAACGGAGCGCGTGGCTTGGTCGTACTCGTGATGCCTGCCGGGGATCTTGGTGGCGATCGCGATGTCCTCGCGCGTGATTCCCGACTGGCGTACCGCTTCGCCGACCTCCTCCTCGTTGCCGTAGTTCACGGCGGTATCGAGGAGGCGATAGCCATTCTCGATGGCACTGACCATGGCCTTGGTGCCCTCGTCGCCGGTGAGCGGGTAGGTGCCGAACCCGATCACGGGGAGCCGGGCGCCGTCGTTGAGCGTGTAGTGCGGAATCGATGCAGCCATGCCCCCAACGTAACGGCTCGGACGTCCGCAACTCACGGCCGTGCTAGACATATATATGTCAGATTGGTAAGTTGGGGTTATGAGGACGACGGTGCGGCTCGACGAGACGCTGATGCGCGAGGTCAAGAGTTACGCCGCGCGCCATCAGCGGACGTTCACCTCCGTTCTCGAAGACGCGCTGCGTCGCTTGCTCAAAGAGGAGGACATGCTGCAGACAACCGAGCGGATCGACGTCGTCGTATACACCGGTGCTGGCCTGCGGCCTGGCGTCGACCTCGATGACCGCACCACATGGCAGCCCCTGATCGACGCCGAAGACGCCGAGCGGTTCACGACCCATGCAGATGCCTGACGTCAACGCTCTCGTCTACGCCCATCGTGGCGAATTGCCCCAGCACACGCGGTACCGTGACTGGCTTGCCGACCTGCTGAACGGGCTGGAAAGCTACGGCGTCTGCGACCTGGTGACGCTCGGTTTCCAGCGGCTCGTGACCAACCCGAGAATCTTCCGTGAACCGACTCCGTTGGCCGACGCTCTGCGATTCGTCGACGTCTTTCGCCATCGCCCGCAGGCCATTCCTGTCGTTCCCGGGCAGCGTCATTGGTCGATTTACCAAGACCTCTGCCACCAACTCAATGCGACCGGAGGCGACGTCACCGACGCTTACCTCGCGGCCTTGGCGATTGAGCACGGCCACGACCTGGTCACCGAAGACAAGGGCCTGCGCCGTCGTTTTCCCGGGCTGCGCACGGTACGGCCGTGAGCCGCTGATTCGGTGTTGGCACGTACACCCCGTAGCGGTGTCCCGTACGGCGTGAACTGTCGGTGCCTCACGGGAGGATAGCCGCCATGAACACCTGGCCTCGCGACCGCGTCCTCCGAAGGCGGCTGGCAACCCAGCGGTTGACGTCCGCGCCACTACCGCGCGCCGGTGACGCGGTTCGGCTGCTCACCTGCGTGCAGGCTCAGGAGCGCGATCACGCCTTCTTCTCCCTCGGCCTGCGCAGCAAGGACACCACCTACTCCTCGGTACGGACCGCGCTTGATCGTGGCGATGTCATCCGCACCCACATCTTGCGGCCGACGTGGCACTTCGTAGCGCCGGATGATCTGCGGTGGATTCTGGCGCTGACCTCGCGGCGGGTGGAGCGGTCGATGGCGGCCCGGCATCGCCAGCTCGGCCTCGACGACACCCCGCAGCTGCACCGGGCGCTCGACCTGCTTCCCGAACTGCTGTGCGACCGTGCGTATCTGACGCGCACCGAGATCGGCGCCGAGTTCGCCGCGCGCACCGGATTACCCGAGCCGGGGCCGCAGCTCGGACACACGTTGCTGCTCGCCGAGCTGCGCGGGCTGATCTGCTCGGGACCGGTGAAGGGCACGCAGCACTCCTATGCGCTCGTCGACGAGGTCGTCCCCGCGACGCGCGAGCGCGACCGGCACGAGGCGCTGGTGGAGCTGGTGCGGCGATTCTTCGCGGGCCACGGTCCGGCCTCGGTCAAGGACTTCACCCGCTGGTCGTCGCTGACCGTGTCCGACACCAGGGCCGCGCTCGCCGACATCGGCGACGAACTCGAGCACATCGACGTCGACGGCACCACGCTGTGGTTCGATCCATCGGTGCCGAGCCGTACGACGCGGACGGAGCGCGCGTTCCTGCTGCCGGTATACGACGAGGCCGTCCATACCTACCCCGCGCTGAACTTCCCCGTTGCCGACGCGCATCCGCATACGGACAGCGACGATCCGTTCTGGGCGAGGATGATTCTCGACCGCCGCAACGTCGGCCTGTGGAAGCGCACCATCAGAGCCACCAGCGTCCGGGTCGAGACGCGACTGGCGCCCGGCCTCGACGCCGCGCAGCGGGAGGCCGTGCGGCTTGGCGCACAGCGGATGGCCGACTTCCACGAGCGCGAGCTCGACTACGCCGAGGGCGAAGGTACCCCGCACCTGTGGGGCGGCTCGGCGGGACACCCGGCGCGCAGGCCGAGGCGGGCGGCGGGAGGCTAGCGCCCGCATAGCTGGGCACTAGTAACTCTGCAGGGGATCGCGGAGTGCACCGCGAAGCGCGATGATGTCCGCGGCCACGACAGAGAGGGGTCCTTCGGCTGGCAGGGGCTGGTCGGCGGGCGGGCGTTCGGCGCGGATGGCGGTCGCGATCTCCTGGATCGCGGTGACGATCTGGTCGACGTCGGCTGTGGGTGGTGGGGTGTCGAGGGCTGCTCGCGTGATGGCGTCGGTGAGTCGTTCGAGGCCGATGATCGCGGGCCACCAGGCGGCGGCGTTGCGGCCCGCTCGGGAGGGTTCAGGGATGAGTCGTTGTGCTGCCACGCGGAGGTCGGACAGCGTCCGGTAGGTGGTGCGGCGCAGTGTGGAGTGCCCTGCGGGGTGTGCGGCCAGTGCGCGCGCGGCGTAGCGCGCGACCGTGTCGGTGGCAGTGGCCATCTGGGTGCCGAGCTGGGGACGTCTGCTGTCCGGCCAGCATAGGTAGCCGAACACCAGCACGATGGCGCAGCCGAGGATGGTGTCGATGAGGCGGGCGCTTAGCAACGACGCGCTGCCTGCCTGTGTGAGGTCGACGAGCACGATGACCAGCGGTGTCATCGAGATGGAGAAGAGGCCGTAGTTGCGTTCCTTGGCGAGGGGCAGCGGTGCTGCCAGGATCGCGACGGCGAGTGGCAGTGCCCAGTCGCGTGGGTCGATGAGCAGGACGGCGGCGCCGAGCAGGACTCCGAACACGGTGCCGCCCGCCCGGAGGACGGCGCGGGCGAACACCGAGCCGAAGTCTGGTTTCAGCACCAGTGCCACGGTTAGTGCCACCCAGTAGGAGCGTTCCAGGTCCAGTTGTCTGCTGGCCACTTCGGCGAGGGCGATGCAGAGCGCGAGCCGTGCGGCGTGGGTCCAGGTCGCCGGCCCGCCGAGCGCGTCGTCCAGCCAGGTGGTCAGCCGCTCGCGGTATGAGCGGCGCGTGTGCGGCGGCGCGTGGGTGTCCGCGTCGCCGTCACGGCACAGATCGCGCAAGGCGCGTCCGAGTGCCGTCTCTGGCGCGGGGCCGGGGTCGGGGTTGGGCAGCGGGCGGTTGGCGCGGATCGCGTCGGCGATGGCGCGGAGGGCGTCGATCTCGTGGGGCGGGGTGTGGTTCCGGGTCTTGATCGCGGCCACCGAGGCTTCGATCACGGGCGTGGCGTCAGACAGGAGCGCGAACAGCCTGCGGTACGTCTCGTCACGGCCTTCGAGCCGGGATCGCGCGGTGAGCAGCGCGTCGTAGGCGTCGTTGAGCGCGGCGGTGAGCCGCTGCCGTGCCTGGGCGGTCTGCCGCCACTGCCGCGCGGCCAGCATCGCGGCCATCTGCTCGTACACCGCGGCGACGGCGGCGCGTTCCGGTGCGGTGGCCCGCACCGGCCAGGCCGCGATGGCGAGCAGGACCGCCCATCCCGCACCGGCGAGGAACCAGCCGGTCGCGAGTACAGGTCCGCTGGTCAGTGGCTGGCCGGCACCCAGGATGGCGAAGATCAGCAACTGCAGGCCGGCGGCCGATGCTGTGGCGCCTGCCGTCGAGATTACCTCCGAGACGACAGCGAGCCCGACGATCACCGCGCTGGTCACCCAGCCGTTGCCCGCCGCGAGTCCACCGGCGAGAAAGCCGGTCGCGCCTGCCAGCGTCGCCCACCCCATATGCCGTAGCCGGAAGCGGTATGGCCCACGGCGGGCGACGAACGTTCCGCAGAGCGCGCCGAGCGCGGCCTCGATGCCGATTCCGGTGTGACCAGTGATGCTTCCCGCGGCGATCGGGACGGACAGCGCCGCCGCGGCGCGCACCAACTGTCCCCAGTGCACCGGTGTCGTGGTCGTGCTGAGTAGTTGAGTCAGCCAGTGCGGGGCGGCGACCTCGCTCAGCGGGCGAGGTGACGGCTGCGGTCGCTCGCCGGTCAACGGCGGGTCGCTTCGCGTTTCCGGTGGTGGCGCATCGCGCGAGCAGCCATGGATTCGTCTCTCGCGTCGACCACGTCGTCAGGAAACCACACCGATGCGACGGCGCTTTCGCTGGTGGGCCTGACGCGTGCCACATCGGTCGAGCCGCTCGCCCACGTTCGCGCCACGGCAACGCGCGTCAGTGCGGTGGCAATGCGGTGGCAATCCCTTACCGTTGGGTTTTCGCGATCTCGGGTTCCTCGTCCGGGTGACGCTGTCGTATCCGTTGGGTCCCGCATTATTCGGCAAAGCGAATGAGTTGTTGGTAGCATTCGGGACACCGAATGGATGTGATGACCAGGAGGCGGGCCGATGAGCGTGGACGCCGTCGACGAAGCGAGCGCAGTACCGCTGGATGAGTTGGACGAGGACCTGCGGGCTCGGGTGGTGGCCAAGGCCGCGGCGGCGCTGGCCGATCCGGTGCGGCTGCGGATCCTGCGGTTGCTGCGCGAACGCGGGGAGTTGACCGTGGGTGCGGTGACGGAGGCGGTGCCGGTGAGTCAGCCTCGGGTGTCGGTGCATCTGCGCTGCCTGACCGACTGCGGCTACACCACCGTGCGCCGCGCGGGTCGTCGCTCGTTCTACCGGCTGGCGACACCGGAGATCGGTGGGTTACTCGACCAGCTGACCGGGCACGCGGCCGGGTCGATCGACGGGCTGCTGGCGTGTCTGGCCTGCACACCCGCCGGCGAACCCGCCATCGGGCAGAGCGGATGAGTCCGGCCAAGTGGCTTGAACGCCACCAGATCGGCATCTACCTCGCCGCGCTCCTGCTCGGCGCCGGGATAGGTCTGGCGCTACCGGGGACCGCGCCCGCCATGGAGCTCGCGATCTATCCGGTACTGGGTGCCATGCTGTACGCGACGTTTCTGCAGGTGCCGTTCGTCACGCTGACTCGCGCGTTCCGCGACGTACGCTTCGTCAGCGCCGCGCTGACGATCAACTTCGCCGTCGTTCCCCTCGTGGTGGCCGCCCTGACCCTCGTTGTCTCGTTACCGCGGGCGGTACTACTCGGCGTGCTGCTCGTGCTGCTCACCCCCTGCATCGACTACGTGATCGTGTTCACCGGTCTTGCCGGAGGAGCCAGCAACCGACTACTCGCCGCGACACCGCTGCTGATGCTCGCCCAGGTACTGACGCTGCCGATCTTCCTGCTGCTGTTCCTCGGCCCCGGCCTATCCGACATGGTCGAGGTCGGCCCGTTCCTGGAAGCCTTCCTGATCCTCATCGTCCTGCCGCTGGGCCTGGCCTTGGCCACCGAGGCACTCGCCGTACGCCGCCGTTCAGGGGAAGTGATCACGTCGGCGATGACCACAGCCCTGGTTCCGCTGATGGCCGCCACACTGCTCGTCGTGGTCGCCGGTCAAATCCCCAAGATCAGCCACGAGCTGAGCCAGGTCGTCACCGTCGTCCCGCTCTACGCCGCGTTCCTCATCGTGATGGCCGGACTCGGGCTGGCCCTCGCTCGGGTGTTCCGGCTCGACGTCGGCCGCTCCCGCGCCCTGATCTTCACCGGCGCCACTCGCAACTCCCTCGTCGTGCTGCCCCTGGCGCTGGCGCTACCCGAGGCGTACGCGATCACCCCGGTCATCGTGGTCACCCAAACCCTGGTGGAACTGGTTGGCATGGTCGTCTACGTTCACGCCATCCCCCGCCTGGTCTCGCCACACCGGCAACCAACCCGCTGAGACACTCGGCCGCCCGACCACGAAACCACCCGTCGTCACCGTTGCCGCGCCAGCCACGGCCTCGAAGCAGGATGTCCGTGCAGTGACCACTGTGGTGGGCCGGGCGGGACTTGAACCCGCGGCCAAGGGATTATGAGTCCCCTGCTCTAACCAACTGAGCTACCGGCCCTTCTGATCGCTCAGCCTACGCAGGCTGGGCGTCGGGGTGCATACCACCCCGCGTGTTTGTAGCGCGCTGACCAGCATCGGGCCACTCTCGGGTACGTGGTTTTCCCACTGACTCGTCCCCTTGAGCGAAATGCTGTCACAGCATGATCGCGCGTTCGGCGCAATAGTGACGTCCACCTGGTGGTACGAGCGGCATCGGTGCGTAACGGATTGGCTCATCAGAGGGACTAGTGGGTGAGGTGATCCATGTGGCCGCGCTCGAGGAGGAATCGTGATGCTCGTCGAAGCTCGGGTGCTCGGGCGGTCTCGTGCCGTCGTCGAGCCACACGAGCTCACATACGAGCCTCACCAGCCAGTTCCGTTGCGGCAGCTCATCGCCGACGTCGTGCGCGGCGAAGTCGGCTTGGCGGTCGACCCGGACCGCCTCCGGCGATTCCTGCGGGTGCTCGCTGCCGACCAGATCGAGCGGCAGCCGGACGGTTCGCACGGCCGGAGTATCGACGTCGATGAGGTGGTTCGTTCCGCTCTTGAGGGATTCGACCACGGGTTCTACTACGTTTTCATCGGTGACCAGCAGTACGAGAACCTCGAGCAACTGGTGCGGATCGAGCCGACGACCCGGGTGCGGTTCGTGCGGTTGGTGCCGCTCGCGGACTGACCGGTCGCACGGCACCTGAACCTACTGGCGGAGACAATGCCTGCCATGGACACCGAAGAACTGATGTACGCGGGCCTCACGGAGCAGGCCCGCCTCGTCGCGTCCGGCGAGGTCAGCTCGCGCGAGCTGACCGAGGCGGTGCTGGCCAGGATCAACCGGCTCAATCCCGAGCTGAACGCCTTCCGCGCCGTGCTCGCCGACGCCGCGCTCGCTGAGGCGACACAGCGGGACCATGTCCCCGCTGCCGAGCGCGGGCCACTGCACGGGGTGCCGGTCGCGATCAAGGACGAGGTCGATGTCGAGGGCGCGGTCACCACGTTCGGTGGTCTGGCCAACCGCACGCCAGCCACGGCCGACGCCGAGGTCGTGCGCAGACTCCGGGTAGCGGGCGCGGTGATCGTCGGCAAGACCACGATGCCGGAGTTCGGGCAGTGGCCGTTCACCGAGTCGGCAACGTACGGCGCCACCCGCAACCCGTGGGACACCACCCGCACCCCCGGTGGGTCCAGCGGCGGCACGGCGACGGCGGTCGCGTCGGGAATGATCGCGGCCGCGCTCGGCGGTGACGGTGGCGGCTCCATCCGCATCCCCTCAGCGTGCTGCGGGTTGTTCGGACTCAAGCCACAGCGGGGCAGGGTGTCCACCGCTCCGCACCGCGACCTCTGGCTCACGCTGGGCACCTCCGGCCCGCTGACCCGGGGCGTCGCCGACAGTGCGCTGTTCTACGACGCCATCAGGGGCAGTGTCGGCGTCGACCGCTGGCACGCCGAGGAACCCCGCATGAGCTTCGTCGACGCCGCGGCGACCCCGCCCGGCACGCTGCGGATCGGCTACTCCGCGACGCCAGCCGTGCGGGGACTGCGTCCCGATCCGGAGCACGTCGCCGCGCTGGAGCACACCGCGGCGGCGCTGCGCGAGGCCGGCCACGACGTCCGCGAGATCACCCCGCGCTACCCGGACGCCACCGCGATGTTCACCCCGCAGTTCTACGGCGGTGTGCGCGACGAGGCGAGGCTGGTCGAGCACCCCGAACTGCTGGAACGGCGCACGAAGCAGACTCTGGCGCTGGCCAGGCTCATGCCGGAGAAGGCCATCCAGTGGTCGGTCGACAACACCGAGAAGTTCGCAGCCAAGGTCAACCTGGTGTTCGACGACGTCGATCTGCTGCTCACGCCGACCATCGCGCATCGGCCCCGCCGGATCGGCGCGCTGGACGGCGCGAACTCGCTCACCGCGCAGGTGCGTGCGCTGCCGATGATTGCCTACACGGCGCTGTGGAATCTGGCTGGCAACCCGGCCGCGGCCGTGCCAGCCGGGTTCGGCGCGGATGGCCTGCCGCTGTCGGTGCAGCTCGTCGGCAGGCCCCACGACGAGGTGAGCATCCTGCAGGTCGCCGCGCAGCTGGAAACCGCGCGGCCATGGGCGCAGCACCGCCCAGTCTTCCGGTCGTAGTGGCTAGGGTGGGCGCATGGGGAACACGGTGCGCCTGCGACCACCGAACAATCAGCTCAACCGCCGCTGCCTGCTGTGGTGGCGCGCGTGGATCGCGCTGGTCGTCGGGCCGATTGTGGCCGCGCTGGCGGCCCTCGGGCTGCTCGTCGCGCCGGTGCTGGTCGTGCCCGCGGGAATCGCGGCCGCTGTGGGCGTCGCCTACGGCGTGATCATGCCGCTGTGGTGGTACCGGGTGCATCGCTGGGAGGTCACCGACACCGCCGTCTACACCCGGACCGGCTACTTCTGGCAGGAGTCGCGGATCGCGCCGATGTCGCGCATCCAGACGGTCGACACCGTGCGCGGGCCGCTGCAACAACTGTTGCGGCTCGCGACCGTCACCGTCACCACCGCGTCGGCCAAGGGCGCCGTCCGCATCGCGGGGCTCGACGCCGACCTGGCCGCCGACCTCGCCGCTGAGCTGACCCAGATCACCCAGGCCACGCCGGGCGACGCGACATGAGCGAACTGGAGAACGCCGAGCGCCTCGACCGGCGCATGATCACCATGACCGCTGTGCTCACCGGGTCCATCGCGGTCGTCGGCGCGCTGGTCGTGGGCAGCACGCTGATCTCGTCCGGCACGCCGGTCGCGCTGTCCGTGCTCGTGGTGCTCGGCGGGATGGTCGCGGTGCTCGGGCTGAGCGTCGGCGTCGACTACATCCGATGGCGAGCCACCACGTTCCGCCTCACCGAGGAACGCCTTGAGCTGCGATTCTCGTTCGTGTTGAACCGGCGCCGCTCGCTCGCCCGCGACCGCATCCGCACCGTCGACGTCACAGCGAGTCCGGTGCAGCGGCTGTTCGGCATCGCCGCCGTCGTCATCGGCACCGGGCAACACGGCGAGTCCGGCGAGTCCGAGGTCAAGCTCGACGCCGTCTCGCGGGAACGGGCCCATCAGCTGCGACACGAGCTGCTGCGCCACGCCGTCGACACCGAATCGCGCACCGCCGACGGCACCATTGCCGAACTGGACTGGCGCTGGGCGGGCTACGCGCCGCTGTCGATGCTCACCCCGGCACTGGGCGCGGCGGCCGTCGGCGCGGTCGCCAACGTCGCGAGCTGGTTCGGCGACAGCGACGACGTCGTGGGTTCGGTCGTCACCGACCTGCTCATCGCCGCCGCGCTGTTCGGCTATATCACCGTCGTGGTGGGCGTGCTGCTCGCCGGGGCGATCGGCGCGACACTGCTGTTCGTCGAGATGTGGTGGGGCTACCGGCTCGACCGCGAACCAGGCGGAACGTTTCATGTCCGGCGCGGGCTGCTGACCAGCAGGTCCATTTCGCTGGAGGAGCGGCGGTTGCGCGGCGCGGAGATCATCGAACCGCTCGGCGTCCGGCTGGCGCGGGCCGGCCGCGTCGACGCTATCGCCACCGGCATCCGCGACGGTGGCCAAGGCGAACGCACCGCGCACAAGACGTTGCTGCCCGCCGCGCCGAGGGCGGTCGCGCTGCGGGTGGTCTCCGAAGTGCTGCGAGAACCGGACGTCGCCAGCGCGCTCACCAGCCTGACGCCGCATCCCCGCGCGGCGCGGTCGCGACGGCTGCGGTGGGCGCTGACCCCAGTGGTGCTGGTGTTCGCCGTGCTGCTCGCGATCGAGATCGCGGCGGGGGACCGGATCGCGGCGGCGACGGGGCCGGCGTTCGGGGGGTTGGTGGCTGCGGTGCCGTGGGTGTTCGCGGTGATCGCCGTGCCCGTTGCGGTGCTGCTGGCTATCGATGCCTTCCGCAACCTCGCCCACGGGTTGTCTGGCCGGTACCTGGTGGCGCGCCGGGGCGCGGTGCGGCGTTCGACCGCGTTGTTGCAGCGCACCGGGGTGATCGGCTGGACAGTGCGGCAGTCCATCTTCCAGCGCAGAGCGGGGCTACTCACCCTGGTCGCGACCACGGCGGCGGGCAGCGGCGCGTACACCATCCCGGACGTCGACGTCGCCGAGGGCATCGCGTTCGCCGACGAGGCTGTGCCTGGCCTGCTCGCCGAGTTCGTCGAGCGGCCGGATGAGGCGTACGCCGCCGGGTTGGCACGGGATCGCGAGCGCTGACCTAGCGGGAGCGGCTACGGTAGTGACCGCCATGACCAACCCGACAGGGCAGGAACCTGCCAACCCTACGACGATGCTGTCGCCCGCCAACCAGCGCCCGCCGACCGTGCGGGCGTTGCTGCTCGCGGCGACGTTGCTGGGGGTCGCGGTGGTGTCGGGGTTCGTGTGGTGGTTGATCCGGCACGACCCTGGTCCGATGACGCCGACCGCCGGTGGGCAACCGGCGACGAGCGCCCCCGCGACGTCCGATGGGGATACCACCTCGCCGTCCCCGACCGATGCGAAGACCCCCAGCGAGGTCAAGATCGGACGGTTCACGTTCCGGCCTATGGCACCCACCGACGTCACATCGGACTGCGCCGCCGTGTCCTATGGCAAGGTGCGGAACTGGCTGGCCAACAACCCGTGCAAGCAGGTCAGTCGGGGGCTCTACGCCACAACCGTTGGCGAGGTGAAGGCGCTGGTTTCGGTTATCGCGGTCACCATGCCCGGTGACCCGAAGGCGTCCGAACTCAAGGGCATCACCGACACCAACGGCACGGGCAACGTGTCCGACATGGTGCGGGATGGCACCGTGCAGCTGCCAAGCGCGCCGCAGGTCGCAGGCGGCGGGTACGCCTCCGAACTGGATGGTGACACCGTCACCATCGTCGAAGCCGCGTTCTACGGCGGGCACTCCGACCGGACGTTGCTGGACAAGATCGCGACCGCCGCCGTGGGCGTCGCGAAGCACCAGGGCTGAAGTCGGCGAGCCCTCCGGGCGGCCGCGCCGCAGGTCAGGCAGGCGTGCCGGGCAGCGCGACGGCGGCGGGAGACATGCCCGCCTCGGCCCGCCAGTGGGTCGTGTGCACCGCGGAGGCCCGCAGCGCGTCGGCGGCATAACTACGCAGGGTGGCGTCGCTGGTGCGGGCCAGCACGCCGCGCCAGGTCGTCGCCGCGTCCCCCTCGGCGGACACCACGGCCGCCATCGCGGAGACGTCGTCGGTGACCGGCTTCGGTGGCTGGTAGGCGGGCTCGGCGAGCACGGGCATCATTCCGCTGTCGCTGATGAGCCGCGTCGCGGTGTCTTTGCGTCCGCGGTGCTCGTCGATCGCGGCACCGATGCTGTCATCGAACGTCTCCGGCAGGAAGGCGGTGACCAGCTCGTAGACCCAGAGAGCGGCATGCTCGGACGCGAGCGCCTGCTGCAGCGCGCCGACGACGTCGTCGGCCAGTTCCCCGGACGGTTTCGGCGGATCGAACGTGGGCTTGCTCACGTCGCCGAGCGCGTCGTCCAGTGCCTGCGCGCTCGCGCAGCCCGCCGCCACCGACCCGAGCAGGCCCGCGCGATGGGCTGGTGCGGTACGCATCAACGTCAGCGCGCGCTCGGCCGCCGTGCGCAATCGCGCACCGAGCGATGCCAGATCGGTCACCGGCGTGAGCTGCGGTGACGCGGCTGGTGGCCGGTTGGCGCGGGTGACCTCCCGCTGGAGCGCGTGGGCGTGCGCGGCGCGCACCTCGGCCACGGCGGTGGCGATTTCGGCGCCCGATCCGGTGATCGTGCGGGCGCTCTCGGCGTCGGTGCGCGCTGCCGCCACGAGCGCGCTCAGCGGATCGGGTGAGTCGTCGTAGCCCTCACGGCAGGCCGACAGTGGCACGGCGAACGCGGCCAGCACGCAGGAACGCAGCACGTCCCGCCTGCTCAACCCGGTGATGCCTGATCTCGCCCCTGCACGCACGGTGAGCCATCCTGCCAGGTGTCGCTGGGCAGGCTCGCCTCGGCGGCGCGAACGTTCGTCCCGGCGCGGCTTGCTCTAAGCTGGGTTGACAGCGATTGCGCTGACCGGACCGGTAGGGGCTGGTTCCGGCCAGGCGTCGCGACTGAACGACAATTGCTCGCCGCAGCCGAATAGGGGAGAGTCAACCTTGCCCAATGATCTCGCCAGACGGCTGGAACCGATCGTGGCCGACGCGGTCAGCAGCGTCGGCTTCGAACTCGACGCGTTAGAGGTTCAGCAGGCAGGTCGCAGGAAGCTGGTCAAGGTCACCGTCGACTCTGACGACGGTGTTGAGGTCGGCAAGCTGGAGCACGCGAACCGTGCGGTGTCGGCCGCTCTCGACGACCACGATCATCTGATCGCCGGCTCCTACGAGCTCGAGGTCACCTCGCCTGGACTGAGCAGGCCGCTGACCACACAGCGCCACTGGCGCCGCGCCCGGTTCCGCCTCGTCCGGATCACGCCGAAGGACGGCAAGGAGTACGTGGGCCGGGTTGGCCACGCGGGGGAGAACAGCGTACGAGTGCTGGTCGACGCCCGGATCAGGGACGTCTCGTATCAGTCGGTGGCCAAGGCCGTCGTCGAGATCGAGTTCAAACAGCCGCGCACCGAGGAACTCAAACAGCTCGAAGCGGACGAGGCAGACGTCATCGAGGCGGCGAAAACGGCCGGTCAGAGGCACACTGGGGGCAAGAAGAAGGAGGATCCGAAGTGAACGTCGACATCGCGGCACTACGCGCGATCGAGCGGGACAAGGACATCCCCTTCGAGACTGTGCTCGCCACCATCGAGTCCGCCCTGCTGACCGCGTACAAGCACACTGAGGGTCACCAGCCGCACGCCAAGATCGATATTGATCGCAAAACCGGCTACGTCCGGGTGATCGCCTACCGGCTCGACGAACACGGTGAGGTCGCCGAGGAGTGGGACGACACTCCGGAGGGCTTCGGCAGGATCGCGGCGACCACCGCGAGGCAGGTCATCCTGCAGCGGCTGCGCGATGCCGAGCACGAGAAGACCTACGGCGAGTTCTCCGCCAAGGAAGGCGAGATCATCGCCGGGGTGGTGCAGCGTGACTCCCGCGCCAACGCGCGGGGCATGGTCATGGTCGCGTTCGGCGACACCGAGGGCGTGCTGCCCGCGGCTGAGCAGGTACCTGGCGAGTCGTACGAGCACGGCGCCCGGCTCAAGGCGTACGTGATCGGGGTGTCACGTGGTCTGCGTGGCCCGCAGATCACGCTCTCGCGCACACATCCGAACCTGGTGCGCAAGCTGTTCGCGCTCGAGGTCCCCGAGATCGCGGACGGCACCGTCGAGATCACGTCGGTGGCGCGCGAGGCAGGGCATCGCAGCAAGATCGCGGTGCATTCCACGGTGCCTGGCGTCAACGCGAAGGGCGCCTGCATCGGGCCGGTCGGGTCTCGGGTGCGCAACGTGATGAGTGAGCTGAACGGCGAGAAGATCGACATCATCGATCACGCCGACGATCCGGCGGTTTTCGTCGGGAATGCGCTGTCGCCCGCGAAAGTTGTCTCAGTGCGGGTGGTCGACGAGCGCACCAAGACGGCGCAGGTCGTCGTGCCTGACTTCCAGCTCTCGCTCGCCATCGGCAAGGAGGGCCAGAACGCCAGGCTCGCGGCACGGTTGACCGGCTGGCGCATCGATATCCGCAGTGATGCGGCCGGTGCGGGCGAGTCGGTGCCCGCCGCGCGTGTCGAGCCGCCGCACACCGCTGCCGCCGGTCCCGCGGACTAGCAGGGCCACTGCCCTTGGGGGGTGGTGGCCGGAACAGCGGTGGGGGTTAGACTTGAGTGTGATCGATGGCGCGGTTTCGGCCCCGCAGTACGAGGGTCCGGTGCGAACGTGTATCGGGTGCCGAAAACGGGCGTCGGTCAGCGAGCTGCTGCGAGTTGTCGCGGTGGAAGGACGGGTGGTCGTCGACGAACGTCGGCGGATGCCCGGCCGGGGAGCGTGGTTGCACCTCGACCCTGGTTGCCTCACTACCGCGTCTCGACGGAGGGCATTTCCCAGGGCGTTACGGGTTTCTGGGGTGCTTGCCGTCGATGGCGTCGAGGAGTACTTCGATCGCCGGCTCGGATCAGATCGTGGCGACAAGACAGATACGAGGAAGTCTCGTGTCTTGCCGAGGTAAAGGAAGCAGGTCGACCCGTCATGAGTCAGCCGTGAAGCTGAAGCCATGAACGCGCGACGATAGGACGAGGTCTGCGGGTCTAGCCGCCGGCCTCACCAGACGAGGAGAGCAGTGGCAGGCAAGGCCCGCGTGCACGAGCTCGCGAAAGAGCTCGGAGTCACGAGTAAAGAGGTTCTCGCTAAGCTCAAGGAGCAGGGCGAGTTCGTGAAATCAGCGTCATCGACCGTCGAGGCACCAGTTGCCCGGCGGTTGCGCGACGCGTTCCCCAAACCAGATGGCAAGTCGGACGGCGCTGCTAAATCGGGCGGCGGTGAGAAGGCGAAGCCCAAGTCCAGTGCGAAGCAGGCCCCGGCGAATGACGTGAAGTCCGAGGCACCCGCTGAGCCGAAGGCGCCGGAGTCGGAGACTCCTGCCGCGCCGAAGCCCGGTCCCAAGCCGGGACCGAAGCCGGAGCCCAAGCCGGAGCCGAAGGCGGAGGAGCCGCAGCAGAAGAAGGCGGAGCCACCGAAGCCAGGCCCCAAGCCGGGTCCCGCGCCGGAGGAGCCCAAGCCGGATCAGACTGGCCCCGGCGGCGCGGTCGTTCCGCCGAAACCGCAGGGTCCGAAGCCGGGCCCGAAGCCGGGTCCGCGCGCGCCACGGGTGGGTAACAACCCGTTCGGCGTCGGCGGCGGCACCCAGCAGTCGCGGCCAGCTGGCCCGCGGCCTGGTGGCGGCAAGGGCGGCGAACGGCAGGGTCGTCCCGGCGGTGGTCACGGCGGCGGCACGGAGCGTCCCGCTGCCGCCCGCGGCGGTTCCAGCCCCAGCAAGCCGAGCCCCGGCAACATGCCGCCGAGGCCGAACCCCGGCATGATGCCCTCGCGTCCGGCGAAGCCGGCCGGTGGTCCCGGCGGCGGTCGTGGCGGTCCCGGTGGCGGTCGTGGCCGTGGCGGACCCGGTGGACCAGGTGGTCCTCCCGGCGGCGGTGGCGGTCGTGGCCGTGGCGGACCCGGTGGACCAAGTGGTCCTCCCGGCGGCGGTGGCGGCGGTTTCCGCGGCGGACCTGGCGGTCCTCCCGGTGGCGGCGGCTTCCGTGGTGGCGGTCGTGGCCGTGGCGGTGCCGCGGGTGCGTTCGGCCGTCCCGGCGGTCCGAGCAAGCGCGGTCGCAAGTCGAAGCGGCAGAAGCGCCAGGAGTACATGGAGAACATGCAGGCGCCGTCCGTTGGTGGCGTGCGTCTGCCCAAGGGCGGCGGCGAGACCATCCGGTTGCCGCGCGGCGCTTCGCTGACCGACTTCGCCGAGAAGATCAACGCCAACCCGGCTTCGCTGGTGCAGGTGTTGTTCCACCTCGGTGAGATGGTCACGGCGACGCAGTCCGTCTCCGAGGACGTCCTGGAGCTGCTCGGCTCCGAGATGAACTACAACGTTCAGGTCGTCAGCCCCGAGGAAGAGGACCGCGAGCTGCTCCAGTCCTTCGACATCACCTTCGGTGAGGACGCGGGCGACGAGGAGGATCTCGAGTACCGGCCGCCGGTCGTGACCGTGATGGGTCACGTCGACCACGGTAAGACCAAGCTGCTGGACACCGTCCGGAAGGCGAAGGTCGCCGAGGGCGAGGCGGGTGGCATCACCCAGCACATCGGTGCCTACCAGGTCGCATCAGAGCTCGACGACCAGGAACGGCTCATCACCTTCATTGACACCCCTGGTCACGAGGCGTTCACCGCCATGCGTGCCCGTGGTGCCAGCTCGACCGACATCGCGGTGATCGTGGTGGCGGCCGACGACGGTGTGATGCCGCAGACGATCGAGGCGATCAACCACGCGCAGGCCGCCAAGGCGCCGATCGTGGTGGCGGTCAACAAGATCGACGTCGAGGGTGCGAACCCGCAGAAGATCCGCCAGCAGCTCACCGAATACGGGCTGGTGGCCGAGGAGTACGGCGGCGAGACGATGTTCGTCGACATCTCGGCCAAGCAGGGCACCAACCTCGACGGACTGCTCGAGGCGATTCTGCTGACCGCGGACGCCACGCTCGACCTGCGGGCGAACCCGGAGATGCAGGCGCAGGGTGTCGCGATCGAGGCGCACCTTGACCGGGGCCGTGGTCCCGTGGCGACCGTGCTGGTCAAGCGCGGCACACTGCGGGTCGGCGACTCGGTCGTCGCTGGCGACGCCTACGGCCGCGTGCGGCGCATGGTCGACGAGCACAACGAGGACGTCAAGGAGGCGACGCCGTCGCGTCCGGTGCAGGTCATCGGGTTCACCTCGGTGCCTGGCGCCGGTGACACGTTCCTCGTCGTCGAGGAGGATCGGACCGCACGGCAGATCGCCGAGCGGCGGCAGGCCCGCATCCGCAACGCCCAGCACGCGGCGCGGCGCAAGCGGATCAGCCTGGAGGATCTTGACTCGGCGCTCAAGGAGACCAGCCAGCTCAACCTGATCATCAAGGGTGACAACTCGGGTACCGTCGAGGCCCTTGAGGACGCGCTGAGCAAGCTCGATGTCGGTGAGGACGTCGAGCTGCGGATCATCCACCGTGGCGTCGGTGCGATCACCGAGGGCGACATCAACCTCGCCATCGCCGACAACGTCATCGTGATGGGCTTCAACGTCCGCGCCGAGGGCAAGGCGACCGAGATCGCCAACCGCGAAGGCGTCGACGTCCGCTACTACACGGTGATCTACCAGGCGATCGAGGAGATTGAGAACGCGCTCAAGGGCATGCTCAAGCCCGAGTACGAGGAAGTCGAACTCGGCAGGGCAGAGGTCCAAGAGGTGTTCAAGTCGTCCAAGATCGGCACGATCGCGGGTTGCATGGTGCGCTCGGGCATCATCCGCCGGAACGCGAAGGCCAGGCTGCTGCGGGACAACGTCGTTGTCGCGGACAATCTGCCGATCGCGTCGCTGAAGCGGTTCAAGGATGACGCGGTCGAGGTCCGCGATGGCTTCGAATGTGGTCTCACGCTCGGCAAGTACAGCGATATCAAGGTCGACGACATCATCGAGACCTACGAGCTGCGCGAGAAGCCGCGCGACTGACGCACGGCCAGCCGCTGGTATGCGTACCGCTTTCGAGCGCTACGCATGCCAGCGGCCGTACCGTCGTGATGGGGTGAGCACGGTGTACGTAGGTGCGTTGGAACTCGATGTGCTGCTCGGTGATGTCCATTCGCTGAAGCAGAAACGGTCCGTGGTGCGTCCGGTCATCGCGGAGTTGCGGCGGCGATTCGACGTCAGCGTCGCCGAGGCAGGGCATCTCGATCTGCACCGGCGTGGGCTGATCGGCATCGCCATTGTCGCGACCGACGCCGGGCATGTCGCCGACGTGCTCGATGCCTGCGAACGGCAGGTGGCCGGGCGACCGGAACTGGAACTATTGTCCGCGCGCAGGCGTTGGTTCGGCCCGGACGACGAGGAGCACGAACAGGAGGTGCGCCGTGGCTGAGAAGACCCGCGCACGCAGGCTGGCTAAGCGGATCGGGCAGATCGTCGCGTCCGCCATCGAGCACGAGATCAAGGATCCGCGTCTCGGCAACGTGACCATCACCGACACCAAGATCACCGGTGACCTGCGGGACGCGACCGTGTACTACACCGTGCTCGGTGACAGCATCGACGCTCAGCCGGACATCGCTGGTGCTGCCGCGGCGCTTGAGTCGGCGCGAGGTGTGCTGCGCACCAAGGTCGGTGAGGGCACAGGCGTCCGGTTCACCCCGACACTGACGTTCGTCGCCGACACCATGCCGGAGGACGCCCGCCGCATCGACGAGCTGCTCGCCAAGGCGCGGGAGGCCGACGCCGAAGTCGCCCGCCGTGCCACCGGCGCCGAGCCCGCGGGGGAACCCGATCCCTATCGGACGTCCGACGAGGACTGAGTTATCGGGGCAGCGACGCCACTAGCAGGTCGCGCTCGATTGTCTGGTCCACCCAGTGGGCGAAGCCGTCGAACGGCGGGCCGTCGTGGACGTCGAGCCCCGCTTTGCGCAGGATCGCGGCCAGTTCTTCGCGCGGTAGCACCCGGTCGTTCCACGAGATCCCCAGCGCACCGCCGGGACGCAGCACCCGAGACCACACCGGTACGGCGGCGGCGAGCAGGTCACGTGGGCTGCGCGCCAGCTCCGCCTCGCGGTGGCTGCCGTGCTGCACGCCATACGGCGCATCGGTGACGATCAGGTCGAACGAGCGCGGCGGGAACAGCTCGTCCACCTGCAACGTGTCGGTTCCCCGGTAGCTCACCGTATTCGTCTCGCCCGCCTTGAACTGTTCCTTCGTCGGCGCGTACGTGATGTCGAGCCGCTGGCCGAGGCGTTGCTTGTTCTTGCGCAGCACCCCGGACTCCGCCGTGTGCTTGAACCGCTTCGTGCGCAGCCACGTCTTGATGAAACGTTCGTAGGCCTCGAAGTCCTTGCCGTCCAGCTCGACGCCGGTCGCGTCGAAGCCGTACATCATCGCCTGATTCAACGTGGTCCCGCGCCCGCACAGCGGATCGAGCAGTCGCAGCCGCCGCGTCAGCATCGCGCGCGGCTCGTCCAGCGCCATGCACGTCAGGTTCACCAGCAGTCGCGTGAACAGCTCGTTCGTCTTGCCGGCGTACTTCTGGATCGTCAGCAAGTCGGAGTCGAACCGGTCCAGCGGCGTGAGTGTCACCGGCCGCAGCACCCGCCCGTGTTCACTCGTATCAACGACCTCGAACAGCGCGTAGACGGCGGATGCGTTCGCTAGCACCGCGAGATCGTCGTCCGTTAGCGGTGACGGCGTGCTGAAACTGACGTACTCGACGCCACCGATCCGCGTCTCGGTGAGGTCGCGCAGCTCGACGTCCATGCCGTGGCTGCCGAGCACGGCGAGTTCGTGGCGCAACAGCGTGCTCGTGGCTTCGGCGTAGACGCGGTTGGCCGCGGGCAGCACCAAAAGGGCGTAGTCGGTCATGCACAACCTTCACGGACGTGGTTGGGGGCGTTCGATGGTATCGCCTGGCCAGCCTGCCGATTCGAACGCGTAGCGTGCGCGGTGTGGATTCCTCGCTTGCTGACGTCGCCGCCCTGCTGCGAGACGCGCGTGACGTAACACTGCTCGGTCATGTCAACCCGGACGCCGACGCGATCGGTAGCGCGCTGGCACTTGGCCTCGCACTGCGTGCCCGTGGCGCCGACGTGCGGGTGAGCTTCGCGGAGCCCGCTGAGCTGCCGGAACCGCTGAGTAGTCTCGACAAGGAAGGGCTGGTCGTCCCGCCAGCGGCGCTGCCGGAGTCGGAGCAACTGCTGGTCGCCGTGGACACGCCCGTGGTCGAGCGGCTTGGTGACCTCGGTGAACGGGTGGACGCCACGAAACGGGCCGGCGGGTCCGTGCTCGTCGTCGACCACCACCCATCCGACACCCGGTACGGCACACACAACGTCGTCGACACCGAGGCTGAGGCCAGCACCGTGCTGGTGCTGCGGATCCTGGACGAGCTGGGGACCGAGCTCGACAAGCGCATCGCGACTTGCCTGTACGCGGGCCTGCTCACCGACACGAGTGGTTTCCGCCGGGCAAGCGGTGACACCCATCGGATGGCCGCGCGACTCGTCGATGCGGGTGCCGACGCCGGTGAGATCGGCTACGAGCTGATGGACGCGCATCCGTTCGCGTGGCTGCGGATGCTCGCGACGGTGCTCTCGGGTGCCGAGTTCGAGCCGGACGGCGCGCAGGGCATGGGCCTGGTGCACGCCGTCGTGACCCGCGAGGACACATCGATGGTGCGATCAGAAGACGTCGAGAGCGTGATCGACGTCGTCCGCGCGACCAGCGAGGCGGAGGTCGCGATCGTGCTCAAGGAGACCGAGCCGCGCACGGAATCGCAGCGCTGGACGGTGTCACTCCGAGCGAAGCGCGCCATCGACGTCTCGGCGGCGGCGAAGGCATGCGGCGGTGGTGGACACCTGCTCGCCGCGGGCTGCACGATCGAGGGCACCGCCGACGAGGCCCTGGACCAGCTCCGCAAAGCCTTGGCAGCGGCCCCTCGGCTCTGACGGCCGTGTCCTGCACTCACGCCGCCGTGTCCTGCACTCACGCCGCTGTGTTCGACACTCACGACGTCGTGTTCGGCATCCGCAGGCGTTGCGCTCCTTACTCTGAGTACAAACACGCGTGCGTGAGTGCAGGACACGATGCATGGGGGCGTGTATACACCCGGTGTATACACTTGATGTATAGTCGCCGCCATGTCAATCGGTCATGCCTTGCTCGCGTTGCTGGAGGCGGGGCCGCGCCACGGGTACGACCTCAAGCGCGCCTACGACACCCACCTCGGTGCTGATCGTCCGCTGCACTACGGGCAGGTGTACTCGACGCTGTCGCGACTGTTGCGCAACGGCCTCGTCGAAGCCGTCGGCAGGGAGTCGGGCGATGGGCCTGACCGCAAGCGCTACGCCATCACCGACGCGGGCATCACCGACGTCGAGGCGTGGCTCGCCGCGCCGGAAAAGCCCGAGGTGTACCTGCAGAACGTCCTCTACGCGAAGGTGGTGCTGGCGTTGCTGTCCGGACGAGACGCGCAACGGGTGCTGGACGCTCAGCGCGCGGAACACCTCAAGCACATGCGTGAGCTGACCAAGCGCAAGTCGGACGGTGACCTGGTCGATCAGCTCATCTGCGATCACGCGCTGTTTCACCTCGAAGCCGACCTTCGGTGGCTGGAGCTGACAACCGCGAGGATCGACCAGCTGGCGGAGCAAGTGCGCACCACAACCGAGGGGGAAACATGAGCACACACACGACGGACAGCCTGGACGCCGAGCCGCTGCTTCAGGCCACGGAGCTTTTCAAGGCGTTCGGGCTGACCGAGGCGCTGGATCGGGCGTCGCTGAGCGTCACGGCGGGCGAGACGGTCGCGGTGATGGGGCCATCCGGGTCAGGAAAGTCGACGTTGCTGCACTGCGCGGCGGGCATCATGAAACCCGATGCGGGATCGGTGCGCTACGACGGCCGCGAACTGACCACGTTGTCCGATGGCGAACGCAGCGAGCTGCGGCGCACCGAGTTCGGCTTCGTGTTCCAGTTTGGACAGCTGGTGCCGGAACTGACCTGCCTGGAGAACATCGCGCTGCCGCTGCGCCTCGGTGGGATGCGCCGAAAGCCTGCCGAAGCGGAGGCCGAACACTGGCTCGCGACGTTCGATGTCACCGATGCCGCGCACAAGCGGCCCGGTGACGTCTCCGGTGGGCAAACGCAGCGGGTAGCGGTCGCTCGTGCGCTGGTCACCACCCCGAGGGTCATCTTCGCGGACGAACCGACCGGCGCGCTCGACTCGCTCAATGGTGAGCTGGTGATGCGCCTGCTCACGCAAGCCGCGCGGGACAGCGGCGCGGCGATCGTGCTTGTCACGCACGAGGCGCGGGTCGCGGCGTACGCCGATCGCGAGGTGATCGTGCGCGACGGCCGTACAAAGACGGGGGTGTTGGCGTGACGCCGACAGGGGGAGGAAACGCGCTCACCCAGTGGTGGCGCGACGTGTCGTTCGGGTTCCGGCTGGCGCTGGGGGTCAGCCGGAACCCGGCGACGGCGTTGCTACGGCTGGCGGTCGGCGCGTTCGGCGTCGCGATGGCGGTGGCGTTGCTGCTGGGCGCGGCGTCGATGGTGAACATCGTCGAGCAGCACGAGGCCCGGGAGGCGCAGCAAACGGAGCAGCTGACACAGAGACCGGGCGTTGATCCGCTGTACGTGCAAAGCAGTGCTGTTGACTTCCGCGATGAGCGGATACTGGGAAGCTGGGTTTACGCGTCAGGGAACAATGCTCCGGTCCCGCCAGGACTGTCGGGCCACCTCGAACCGGGACAACTCGCGGTGTCGCCCGCACTTGGGGAGCTGCTTGACTCGCCGGAGGGTGCGCCGCTCCGGAAGCGGTTCGACGACCTGCACCGAGTCGGAACCATTGGCAAAGCCGGGGTGGTAGAACCGCGTGACCTGAGGTTCTATGTCGGTGCCGAAGCCTCGTTGTCCCACCGTGTTGAGGAGACCAAGGGGACGTATCAACCAGTTCTAGCCGCGTACGGCTTCGGCGGAAGTCACGGCGAGGCGCCGCTGCCCATCGACGTCATCACGATCATCGTGGTCGGCGTCGTCACGTTGCTGTTCCCGATCCTGATTCTGATCGGCGCGAGCACGCGTATCGCCGGCGCCGAACGGGACCGGCGACTGGCCGCCATCCGACTGGTCGGCGCCTCCGCACGACGTGTGCGTCGCATCTCGGCCGCCGAATCCATGGTGCCTGCCGTGCTCGGACTGCTGCTGGGTGGTGTGCTGTTCCTCCTGGCACGACCGGTGGTCGCGGAGTTCGAGTTCTTCGGTTACTCGGCCTATGCCTCCGACATCGTGCCGTCGCCGGTGCTGGTGGCACTGATCGTGTGTGTGGTTCCGGTGCTGGCGATTACCTCGGCTCTCGTGGCGCAACGTCGACTCATCGTGGAGCCGTTGGGTGTAGTCCGGCAGGCCACCGCGCGTAGACGGCGGCTCTGGTGGCGGTTGCTCCTGTTCGGGGCAGGGCTGGCGATCTTGGCTGCGCGGCCCTGGGGGATGTGGCTCGCTTCCATGTTCCTTAGCCGCACGTATATCCCGCTCTACCTGTCTTTCGTTGTGCTCGGGGTGCTCGTGATGTTGCTCGGGCTCGCTGCTCTGCTGCCCTGGGCGGTGGAGCGCACAATTACGCGGCTCGACCGTGGTGGGCCGTCGTGGCAGCTCGCGATCCGTCGCTTGCAGTTCGACAGCGGAACGTCGGCACGCGTGTTCAGCGGGCTCGCGCTCGCGCTCGTTAGTGGTGTCGCTGTGCAGGTACTCGTCAGTAGTTATGAGTACACCAGACCGGATGCTCCCGAAGCGCAGCGCGAGGTGGTGGTCGAGACACCGCCGGATGCCGAGCCAGCGTTGACCGCGTTACGGCAACGTCCCGACGTCGAGACAACTGGCCTCATGCACCGCAGTGTCTTCTTCATCGAGCAGTATGAGAGAGCCCCGGCAGATGTGTTGATCGCGGAATGCAGCCCATTGCTCGACAGCACGGTCGTGTCCGCGTGCCAGGACGGCGACGTCTTTCTGAGCCCGCGCGCGGCGTATGAAGTGCGACCCGGTGACGATCTGGTGATCAATGAACAGGCGTCACGGTGGACAGTGCCACGATCGGCCACCACGACGGAACTCGAACCGTTGCACGGGTTCAGCGAGGTTTCGATGGTGGTGACGCCGAGCGCGCTGGGTGAGGCGTTCGAGCACATCGACAGCCTCCGCCCGATGGCTTTCGCGGTGTTCCGCCAGGAGGTCGACAACGCATCGCGGGCCGAGCTCGTGGAGTACATCCAGAGCGCCTACGGCCTGTCCACGACTCCGCCGGAGCCGCTGAACGGCGTCACCATGATGGGCGTGGTGTACCGAGACATCGGCTCGATCGGTGCGTTGCTCACGACGAGTCTGCTGTTCGTCCTTGGTGTCGCGGTGCTCGGCGTGCTGGTGACCTCGGCAGAGCACCTGCGCGAACGCGCACGGGCGTTGTCGTCGATGTCGGCGAGCGGCGTCGGATTCGGCGCGTTGGCCCGGTCGCTGCTGTGGCAGAACGCGATTCCGCTCGCGTTGGTGGCGCTGCTCGCGGTGGTGGGCGGCGGCTTGCTTGCCGCCGTGCTGTTGCTGGACGACGCCGCGCACATCCGCATCGGCTGGGCGGTCGTGGCATTGCCGTTCGTCGGCGCGGTGGTGCTCTCGCTGCTGTTGACGGCGTTGAGCCTGCCAGCGCTCCGCGCCGCTGTGTCCACGCAGCACCTCCGCACCGAGTGAGATCGTGTCCTGCGTTCGGGACGCTGTGTCCTGCGTTCAGGACGCTGTGTGCGACGTTCTCGACGGTGTGGTCGATCCCACGGCGGGACGTGGTATGGATTCGAGGTCACGGGGCGATATACGTAGTGGTACGGGGGTACCGTTCTGCGCTCTGCCTCCGGCCGCGCCGTGAGTTCGTGTTCGCCCGCCGCCCCGTGAAGGAGATCCGTGCCGACGTCGCCCAGCTCGTCGCCGTCCGCCTCGCCACAGTCGCCCTCGCCGAAGTCCATCCCGACACAGCCTGGTCCGGTGCGGTCCGCGTCGCTGCGCTCCTGGATCGTCTGGCTCACCGGCGCCGTCGTCTACGTGCTCGCGGTGTTCCACCGGACGTCGTTCGGCGTCGCCGGGCTGGAGGCCGCTGATCGGTTCGGCGTCGGCGCCGCAGCGCTCAGCACCTTCACGGTGCTGCAGATCGGCGTCTACGCCTCGATGCAGATCCCCACCGGCATTCTGGTCGATCGGTACGGCCCCCGCCGGGTCCTCACCATCGCGCTCATCCTGCTCGCGGCGGGCCAGCTGATGCTCGCCCTCGCTGAGACGTACTGGCTCGGTCTCGCCGCGCGCGGTGTGCTTGGCCTCGGTGACGCGCTCACCTTCGTTTCGGTCCTGCGGCTGGCCGCGAACCACTTCCCGATCAGGCAGTACACCATCGTCACCACGCTGACCAGCGCACTCGGGTTCGTCGGCGCCCTCGCCGCCACCGTCCCGCTCACCCTGCTGCTCGCCGGTCCCGGCTGGCTGCCGACGTTCCTCGGCGCGGGCATCGTGACGGCGCTGGTGGTGTTCCTGGTGCGGTTCGCGGTGCGTGACGTCCCGGAAGGCAGCGTGCGGGAGAAGCCACGGCACACCTCCGCCCGCGAGGTCGGCGCGCAGGTGGTGGCGGCATGGCGAGTGCCGGGCACGAGGCTCGGCTTCTGGACGCACTTCGCCACGATGTTCGCCCCCACCACCCTTGGCCTGCTGTGGGGCATGCCGTTCCTGGTGCAGGGCCAGGGGTACTCACCAACGACCGCGAGCAGCGTGCTGATGGTCCTGGTCATCGGCGCGATGCTCACTGGCCCCCTGCTCGGCGCGGTGACCTCCAGCCACAGGGAGCGGCGGATGCCCCTGGTCATCGGTTACCTCGTGACCGCAGTGCTGGTGTGGGCGGTGGTGCTCGGCTGGCAGGGCACGCTGCCGCTCGGGGTGCTGTTCGTGGCGTTCGCGTTGCTCTCGCTCGGTGGTCCGGTCTCGACGGTCGGCTTCGCCCTCGCCCGCGACTATAACCCGCTGTGGCGGGTCGGCACCGCCACCGGTGTCGTCAACGTCGGCGGCTTCGTCGCGACCACGATCGCCTCGCTGCTGGTCGGCGTGCTGTTGCAGCTCTCTGACGGCAACTTCCGGATCGCGCTGTCCGCGCTGGTGATCATGCTGCTGATCGGGGCGTGGCGGATGGCCGTCTGGTACCGCCGCACCCGCGCCGCCGTGTTCGCCGCTGAGTCGCGCGGGGAGGACGTGCCGGTGCGGCTGCGCCGCAGGACCTGGGACACGCCCCTGGCGACGCGGGAGTGCGCCCCGACAGGGTGCCGATAACCGATTCACGACTTCCGTAGGTAGTCGCCACGCCTCCGCGCACGTAACGTCGTTCTGCGGTGATGTGCTCGCCGCATCGCACGGGCGGGCCCTGTGGTGCTTCCCACCGGCGCGGCCCACGTGTGGCAATGGGGGAGTGGGGGACCCTCATTGCCACACTGCGGTGGACGTCCAGCTCACGCTCCGAGTGCCTGGTGCCTGTCGTGGAACCGGGAGTGCGGGGGAGCGGGGTCGTCCTGGTGCCCGGTCGCGAACCAGACGCCGATCTGGGTGCGGGAGCTGAGACCCAGCTTGGTCAGGATCTTCTCGACGTGCTTCTCCGCCGTGCGCGGCGAGATCACCAGGCTGGCCGCGATGTCGCGGTTGGACAATCCTTGCGCGACGAGCTGGGCGATTTCCCGCTCCCTGCTGGTCAGGTCGTCATCCGGTCGGTCGGCATGGTGCGCCACGATTGGTTTGGCGGTGCGTCGCAGCGCCAGCGAGAGCGCGCTGTCGATGTCCATCGCGGCACCCTTGTCGACGTGGGTCTGCCAGGTCTCGCCGAGTGCTGCCCTGGTCCGTTCCTCGCATACGGCGTGGCCCCGCTCAAGGTGCTTGAACAGTGAAGGCGCGCCGACCGAGCGCATCGCGGACTGCACGGCGCCGAGCAGCGTGGCCGCGCGGGCGTGCTGACCGCGCTTCTCGGTGACCCAGGCGATCAGCTCCATCGCCATGGCCATGCCGAGCCGGTCGTCGAATGCCTCCTTGATGGCCAGCGTCTCGGCCGCCAGCGCCTCGGCGCGTTCCGCCTCGTTCCAGTGCCACCGCAGCAGCGCTTGCGTCCACATGGCCAGTGCGGCGCACCAGCGGTCGCCGTGTCGCTCGCTGATCTCAAGACATTCCTCGCACAGCTCCAGCGCATAGCTGGTCTCGCCGAGCAGCGAGCGGGCAGCGGCCGACTGGATCAGCGCGAACATGATTCCGAAGTCGTTGCCCGCCTTCTTGTGCGCGTCGTAGGAGTCGGTGAAGTGAGTCAGCGCGGTAGCGGGGTCGCCGTGGAACAGCGAGGCGATGCCCTCGTTGTGGGTGATCTCGGCGAGCCACGCCTCCTGACCGGTCGACGTCGCCAGCACGCGTGCTTGCGCGAGCAGTCGGCGTCCCTCGGCGACGTCTGCCTGCAGCACCGTGAGTTTGCTGACCGCGGTGAGCGCACCGACGGCCTCCGGCGCATCGGGTGCTAGTGCCAGCAGCTCGCGCAGCCAGCGCCTGCCCTCGCTGAACGTACCGGACATGACCCAGAAATGTCGCAGGTCGGCGGCCATGCGCAGGCCGATACGCGCGTGCTCGGCCGATGTCGTGCACAGGTCGAACGCGGCGCGCAGGTTGGCCTGCTCAGCGCGTAGCCGGTGGTAGGCCTCGACCTGCTCACCGTCTTCCAGCTGGGCGAGCGACTTCGCGGTGAGCCCGGCGTACCAGTCCCGGTGCCGCCGCCGCAGTGTGGCCAGCTCACCGGCGGTACGCAGCCGGTTCAGGCCGTACTCCTTGATCGTCTCCAGCAGTTGGTAGCGCGCCTGCCCGTCCCGCTCGTCGCGCAGCAGCACCGACTTGTCGACCAGTTCGGCGAGCAGGTAGAGAACGTCCTCGCGCGGCAGCGCATCGTCCGTGCAGATGCCTTCAGCCGCGTCCAGCTCGAAGCTGCCGGCGAACACCGAGATCCGCGCCCACATCAGCTGGGCGTCCTCGGTGAGCAGGTCATAGCTCCAATCCATCAGCGAGCGCAGCGTGCGCTGCCGGGGCAGCGCGGTCCTGCTGCCCTGGGTGAGCAGCCGGTACCTGTCGGACAGGCCGTCCAGGATCTGCGCTACCGACAGCGAGCGGATGCGCACCGCGGCGAGTTCTAGCGCGAGCGGGATACCGTCCAGACGGCGGCACAGCTCGGCGACGACGGCGGCGTTGCCCTCGGTCAACTCGAAGTCGGGGTAGCAGGCCGTCGCGCGGGCGGTGAACAGCTGCACGGCGTCCGATGCCAGCAGCGCCTCGGGCGAGAGATCGTCCGCTGGCACGGACAGTGGGGGCACCGGCAGCGTGCACTCCGCCTCAATCTGCAACGCGGTGCGGCTGGTCGCCAGCACCCTGACGTCGGGGCAGCTACTGAGGATGGCGTCGACGAGCGCGGCGCAGTCGTCGATCAGGTGCTCGCAGTTGTCCAGCACGATCAGCAGCTGCCGATCGGCCAGCTGTTCGACCAGTCGCTCGGTCGGCTGCAGCGGGGAGTCGTCGCGCAGGTCGAGCGCGGCGACGGCGGTCTGTGCGAGCAGCCTGGTGTCCGACAGCCCAGCGAGGTCGACGACATAGACACCGTCATGGAACGCCCGGTGCAGGTCGTGGGCTGCGCGCAGTGCCAGCCGCGTCTTGCCGACGCCGCCGACGCCGAGCAGCGTCACCGGCCGATTGTTGCCCAGCATGGTGCGGATCTTGGCGAGTTCATGGCGCCGCCCGACGAAGCTGGCAGCTTCGACGGGAAGAGACGAAGACCGCGGTCGCGGGTCGGGGATCCTTCGCACCATGGTGCCGAAAAGTTAAGCCGCGAATCTGACCAGGTCAATAGGCCAAATGGCCTATCGGGCAGACTAACTCCAGAAAGGACAACGAGTAGATACGTAGCGAGTTACGGGTTAATCCGGAAGTTTTCTCGGTCGTCCCGGGGCATTCTCGGGGCATGTCCGTGTCCGAGACCCTCGCGCTGGCCCCACTCGCGGCGACCGTAGTCGGCACCGTGTGGTGGCTACTCGCCTGCTGGCTCGGTGAGCTACGTCGACGCGAGCACGCCAGGCAGGGCGGTACGGACGCGGTTGTTCAGGTGCCGGGTCGGGGGCGTCGTCGCTGACGCCCCCGACCCGATCTGGCGTGGCGGAGACCGGACTCCAGCCGTCCCGCGCCCTCCGAGGCCGATCCCCTAGAAATTGAGCGGGAACCGCCACGGCTGAGTGCCGGTCGCGCGTCCGTAGGCGCTCGCCACGGCGGCAGCTGCAGCGGGAATCGCGATCTCGCCCGCACCGGCGATGCTCGTCCCGGTCGTCGGCATGAGCACGAGCCGGAAGTTCGTCGGCGCGTGCCGCTGCCGAGGCCACAGGAAGTCGGCGAAGCTGGACTCCCGCACACTCCCCGAGTCGATGTGGTTGCCCGCACGCAGGATGCTCGCGATGCCGTCCATGACGCTGCCCATGAACTGCGCTTCCAGACCCATCGGGTTGACCGGGATGCCCATGTCCGCCGCCACCAGCGCGGACGTGACCCGGGGAGCGGCGGGATCGGTCGCGTCGATCGTCACGACGCAGCCCGCCCTGCCGTCGTACTCCTCGTGGTAGCCGATGCCCTGCGCCCAGCCCGCGGGCAGGGCGGTGCCCCACGCGCTTTCGGAGCGCAGGCGTCGCAGCAGCGCTTTGGCCGGCTGGTCGTTGGCCAGCGCAATCCGCAACCCGAGCGGGTCTTTGCCCAGCTTGCTCGCCAGCCGGTCCATCATCAGCTCCTCGGCGGCCCGGTTGTGCCCGGAGTACACCGAACGCCAGGTCGCGGTGGGGAACTCGAAGGGCACCTCGTTCAGCTCCTTGGTCTCCGTGCCCAGCGCGTACGGCGTGTGCTGGGTGAGTGCGAAGAACGCGGAGCCGATCGAGGGGTAGCCCAGCGCACCGGGGTCGATGCCGATGATGACCGGGCTCAGCCCGAAGTCCAGTTGCACCGCGGAGCTGAGGTTCTCGAAGCTTACCATCTCGCCCGCGAGGTAGGTGATGCGCATCCGGTGCATGCTCGCCGGGCGCATTCTGCCGTGCTGGGTGTCGTCGTCGCGGGTCCACATCACCTTGACGGGCCTGCCCAGCGCCTGTGACACCAGTGCGGCCTCGATTTGCGCTTCCGAGCTCAATCGGCGGCCGAACGAGCCGCCGCCGCGCGTGACGTGGACCGTCACGGCGTCCTCCGGCAGCCCGATCGCCTCGGCGACCTGGCGCCTGGTGCCGTTGGGCACCTTGGTGGACGACCAGACGACGGCGGAGTTCGGCCGGACGTCGGCGGTGGCAGCGTTGGTCTCCATCGGGGCGTGGTTGACGAAGGCGAACTCGAACCGGCCATCGACGTGGTCCGACAGTAGCGGCGGGTCGGCGAACGGCGGGATGGCTTGTGCCAGCCGTTCGTTGACGGTGCTGTCCGAAACATCGTCGACCGGGCCAGGACCCCAGGTCACCCGCAGCGCCTCACGCCCACGCTGTGCCTCGTGGAAGGTACGTGCGGTGACGGCGACGCCGGTGGGAATGGTGGTCACCGCGACCACGCCGGACATCGCCTCCGTGTCGGATGCGTCGACGGACTCGACCGTGCCGTAGATGGTCGGCGGCCGGGCGACGACGGTGGGCAGCGCACCGTCCACCGCGACGTCCAGGCTGAATCGCATCGCGCCGGTGACGATCGCGCGGCCTTCCTGCTGCGAGGCCGGGGTGCCGATGATGGTGTGCTCGCTGATCGGTTTCGGGGTGGTGGCGACATCGGGGCTGGTGACGCTCGCGGCGTCGGCGGCGAGCGCGCCGTAGGTCTCGCTCCTGCCGTCCGGGGCGTGCACGGCGGTGTCGCGGGTGGTGAGTGTGTCGGCGGCGACTCCCCAGCGGCGCGCGGCCGCCGTGACCAGCCGGGCGCGGGCCTGCGCCGCCATCTCCCTGACCGGGTCGTAGGCGTCGCGGATCGAGCGGGACCCGCCGACGGACTGGCCGGGCAGGTTGTCGGCGTCGGCGAGTTCGGAGTGCACGTCGGTGAGCCGCGCGTCCAGGTCCTCGGCGATCAGCATCGCCAGCGCGGTGCTGATGCCCTGGCCGACGTCGGCCTTGGGGGATTCGAAGATGATCCGGTTATCGCTGGTCACCCGCAGGACGTACGTGGTGCCGAGGTCGGCCTCCGTGGTGGGTTCGCTGCTCGTCGTGGTGGGGCGGCCCGCTGCCATGGCGGGGGCGTCAGCGGTGACGTCGATGCCGAGGCGGGCCGCGATGGTCAGCGTGGGCGCGGCGACGAGGAACGTGATGAAACGACGGCGACCCACTGCGCTTGTACCAGTACTCATGCCTGGTTCCTCCGGGTCAGAAGTTGATCGGGAATTGGGAAGGGAAGGTGCCCGTCGCCCGTGCGTAGGCGTTGGCCACGGCGGCGGCTGCAGCGGGAACCGCCAACTCGCCCGCACCGCCGGTTTCCCGGCCGGTGTTGAGGAAGTGCGCCTCGAACTCGAGCGGTGAGCTCGCCTGCTTGGCCCACGTGAAGTCGGCGTAGCTGCTCTCCACGACGGCGCCGTTCGTGATGTGGTTGCCCGCCAGCAGGATCGTGGCGATGCCGTCGATGACGCTGCCCTGGAACTGAGCCTCGGCGCCTGCCGGGTTCACCACCAGGCCCATGTCAACGACGATGACCGTCCGCATCACCCGTGGTGCGTCGGGATTGGTCGCGTCGATCTCGGCAAGACATCCGATGTGGGCGTTGTACTCGGTGTGGAAGCCGACGCCTTGTGCCCAGCCGGACGGCAGCGATCGACCCCAGTTGCCGCGTGACTTGAGCTGGCGGAGCACCTCGACGGCATCGGCGTTGCTTGCCATGTCGATGCGGAACCGCATCGGGTCCTTGCGCAGCCGACTGGCCAACCGGTCGACCATGATCTCTTCGGCGGCCCGGTTGTGACCGGAGTACACCGACCGCCAGAACGCTGTCGGCACGTCGAGCTGGACCTCGTTGAGGGTCTTGGTTGTCGTGCCGAACTTGTACGGCGTCGCCTGAGTGGCGTGGTAGAAACTCGCACCGGACGTCGGCAGCTCGATGCTCGTGTCGATCACCACGCTGAATGGGGTGACGTCCATGTCGAGCTGAACGGCCGCGCTGCGGTTCTCGAAGCTGTCCACGATGTCGCCGGTCAGCAGGAACCGCATCTTGTGGTGGCTCGCGGGGCGCATTCTGCCATGCTTGACGTCGTCATCGCGGGTCCACAGCAGCTTGACGGGATCGCCGATCCGTTGGGAGATCCGGGCGGCTTCGAGCGCGGCGTCCGGGTACAACTTGCGGCCGAAGGAACCACCGCCCCGGATGGGGTGCACGGTGACGGCGTTCTGCGGCAGTCCGATGCCCGTGGCCACGACGGTTTGCGCGATCGGCGGGATCTTGCTGGCAACCCAGACCTCGGCGGAATCCGCGCGTACATCCGCGATCGCGCAGTTGGTCTCCACCGGACCGTGGTTGACGAAGGCGAAATCAAACTCGCCGTCAACGGTGGACTGCAGCAAGGACGGCGCGAGGAGCGGGTCGGTCGCGTTCTGGAGGCGGCCGCGGATGTCGGCATCGGACAGGTCCGCGATCGGTCCCGGCCCCCAGGACACCGACAAGGCGGCGCGTGCCTGCTGAGCGTGGTGGAAGGTGGTCGCGACGACCGCGACACCGGTCGGGATCTCCACTACCGCGACCACACCCGGCATGGCGCGTACCTGTGCGGCGTTGTCGATCGCGGTCACCGTGCCGCCGATCGTGGGCGGGCGGGCGACGACCGTCGGCAGCGCGCCCGGGACGTCGACGTCGAGCGTGTAGGTTGCCCTGCCGGTGATGAGCTCCTTGCCATCGATCCGCGGCGTCGGCGTGCCGACCAGGGTGTGTTCGGACACCGGTTTGGGCAACGGTGACACCGCCGGCACGGCGACCTTGCTCGCGTCGACGGCGAGTGAGCCGTAGCTGGTGCTCCTGCCGTCCGGCGCGAACACGTGGGTGTCGCGCGTGGTGAGGCTGTCGGCGTTCAGGCCCCAGCGCTCCGCCGCGGCCGTGACGAGCCTGGCACGGGCGTCGGCTGCCAGCCGGCGTGCCGGTCCCCACATGTTGCGCATCGTCGTTGACGCGCCGGTCAGTTGCGCGGCACCGAGCTCGGGCCGTGCGTTCGAATGCGGCATATCGACGTCGACCAGCCGCGCGTCGATGTCCTCGGCGATCAGCATGGCCACCGCGGTGCTGATACCTTGGCCCACTTCCGCGCGCGGCGCTTCGAAGACCACGCGGTTGTCCTCGGTCACGCGTAACCGCATCAGTGGGCTGACCGCGTCGACCTCGGGCTGTAGTGCCGCCGCCAGGTCGACTTCCGGGGTAGAGACATTGGCGATTTGCGCGCGCGCCGTTCCTTCGCCGAGCCACCGGCCCGCGACCGTCAGGGTCGGTGCCGCGATGAGGAAGGTCACGAACCGTCTGCGAGTGGTGCCAGCGTTGGTGTCGGTGTGCTTATCGGCAGTGGCGCGCTCGGTCATGCCTGCGCCGCCTTCTTGATCGCCTTCCGGATGCGGCAGTAGGTGCCGCAGCGGCAGACGTTGGCGATCGCGTCGATGTCGGCATCCGACGGGTTCTTGTTGGTCTTCAGCAGCGCGGCGGTGGCCATGATCTGACCTGGCTGGCAGAAGCCGCATTGCGGCACGTCCTCCTCCAGCCACGCCTGCTGTACCGGGTGCAACGTTTCGCCATCCGCGAGCCCCTCGATGGTGGTGATGTGCTTGTTGGCGCAGTCGGCGATCGGCACGACGCAGGGTTGGATCTCCTTGCCGTTGAGGTGGCTGGTGCAGGCCCGGCACGCGCCGATGCCGCAGCCGTACTTGGGTCCGGTGATGCCGAGCAGGTCCCGCAACACCCACAGCAGCGGCATGTCGGCCGGCGCGTCGACGCTGACGTGCTCGCCATTGACGAAAAGCTTGTATGTGGGCACTTTTCTCGTGCTCCTTAGGTGTTGTCGATCAATTTAATCTGTGCGTCTTATCGAGTGGGCGCGCGAATTCTTACGTATTCCTACGTAGTCGCGTACGTAGGAATACGTACGGGTGCGCCTGTGGTCGCTTGACAAATGGTTTTCGGGCCCTGGAAGCGACACTCTAAGGACGGATATTGACCGGGTCCATACTCTGTTCGGACTATTTTATCCTTGCTATAAGCGCAGGTGAGCGCTGCTCACTGCCAGGTGATCGATCGATCACGGAATGCATTGCCAATATTCGATCTTGCTGGGTGACGCCATTTGGCGTAATTCTCTCGACGCATTATTGACGGCGGCAATGAGCGGCCGTAGCGTCACCGCTCGCAAATAGAACCAACACCCGTAGCGGCGCCGGTCTAATGGCGCTGTAGTGCTCCATCGTGAAATGAGAATCTGGACGGATCACCATGCTCCGAACATTTCAAGGCGCGGGTTCGCGGACGATCAAAGCCAAAGTGCTCGCGATCGCGCTGATCCCGAGCATCGCGCTGCTCATCGTCGGTGCGGCGGTGTCCGGCTACTTGATCAACAAGGGGCTGCATGCGAAGGAGTTCGCCGAGGACGTCAGGGGGTCGCTCAAGCCGACCGCGCGGTTCGTCGCCGAACTGCAGGAGGAGCGCAGGCTTTCCGTCTTGCTGCTGACCACGGGGAAAGTCGACGTCGGTGACCTGCAGCGCCAGCGCCGTGAGGTCGACGTCGCACTGGACGACGTCTATAGCGCGGGAGAGCGGCTTGCCGCGAGCGGGCCAGGAAGCGTCCGCGCGGCGTTCAATGACCTCGCCACCGAGGCGCGGGCACTGCCCAGCATGCGGGACCAGATCAATACCAGGGACACCACACCGCTCGAGGCCTACGAGTTCTACGGCGAGCTGGTCGAACGGGTCGGGGCGGGCATTCAGGGCGTCGCCCAGTCGGCGAGCGACGCCGAGGTCGCCTTCGAACAGATGATCAGCTACGACCTGTTCCGCTCGGTCGAGGCGCAGTCGCGCTCACACGTGCTGGTGGGGCTGGCGATGTCCCGCGGGCTCAGCTCGTCCGTCTACCACGAGCTGGCCCACCAGATGGGCACCTACCACGAGATCATCAACCTCATCGAGTCGCGGTTGACCCCCGCTGAGCAGGAGCAGTACGCGGCCCTGCAGGAGACCGACGCGTGGGCGACGCTCACCGGCGGCGACAACGACATCATGGCGAAGGGGCCTGGCAAACACGAGCCCAGCTTCGACGTCGCGGAATGGGAGAACGCCGCGAGCACCCTGTCGGAAGCGCTGCTGCGGCTCTACATCGCGCACTCCTCGCACGCCGCCGATATCGGTGCCGCCAGCGGGAACGCGACGCTGCTGACCTCGGCGCTCGCCGGGGCGGGCATCCTGGCCGCCGCGCTCGCGGCGATGGTGATCGCGCTGCGGCTCTCTCGCGGGTTGATCGAGCGGCTCACCCGGCTGCGGGAGGAAACCCTCGACCTGTCCAACCGCGAGTTGCCCGGCATCGTCGAGCGGCTGCGGCAGGGCGACCGGGTCGACGTCGAATACCAGATTCCATGGCTGGACTTCGGCGTCGATGAGATCGGCCAGGTCGCCAGCGCGTTCAACAAGGCGCAGCAGACCGCCATCTCCGCCGCGGTGCAGGAATCGGAGACCCGCAGGGGTGTTGGTTCGGTGTTCCTCAACATCGCTCACCGCACTCAGGTGATCGTGCACCGGCAGCTCAAGGTGCTCGACTCGGTGGAACGCTCCGAGGACGACCCCGACCAGCTGCAGTTGCTGTTCCAGCTCGACCACCTCGCCACCCGCAGCAGGCGCAATGCGGAGAACTTGATCATCCTGGGCGGCGAACAGCCGGGAAGGCAGTGGCGCAACCCGGTCTCCCTGCGGGAAGTGGTGCGCAGTGCCGTCTCCGAGACCGAGCACTACACCAGGGTCGGGTCGGTGTCCATTCCGGACACGTTGATGGACGGCAAGGTCGTCGCCGACCTCGCGCACCTGCTCGCCGAGCTGATCGACAACGCCACCGCGTTCTCGCCGCCGCAGTCCAAGGTCGAGGTGCGCGGCAACGCCGTCGGGCGCGGCGTGGTGATCGAGGTCGAGGACCAGGGCCTCGGTATGGAGAAGGAGCAGCTCGACAAGTTCAACACGATGCTACGCAAGCCGCCGGACTTCAGCGTCATGGCGTTGTCGACCGAGTCGCGCGTCGGGCTGTTCGTGGTGGCGCGGCTGGCGTCGCGGCACGGCATCAAGATCACACTGCGGGAGTCGATCTACGGCGGTACCACGGCGATCGTGCTGGTGCCGACCGACCTGATCGCGCAGGAGACCACCCCGCACGAGCCGCCGATGGTGAGCGGCACCGGCATGCCGGACGACGGTGCCGGTGACGGGCAGGAGCCGCGCCACGAAGGCACGCTGCCCAACCCAGACAACGGCCTGCCGACGGTTACCGACCTGCCCCCGATCGGCTCGTCCTGGCGCACGGTCGTCTTCGACAAGCCGGAGAGCCAGGAGGCGCCGCCCGCGCAGCCTGCCCAGTCCGAGAAATCCGCGCCACCCGGGCGGCCCGCGAGCTCGACCGGCGCTGGAGCGACCGGCGCGCGGCAACCGGGCGGCAAGCCGCCGCTGCCACAGCGCAAACGGCAGGCGAACCTCGCGCCGCAACTGGCGGACGGCGGGCAGGAAGCCGACGCCCCTGACCCGGCGGACGACCTGATGGACGCCGAGCGCACGCGCAGCGTGATGGCGGCGCTCCAACAGGGAAACCTTCGTGGCCGCACCACGGAAGTCAGCCTCAACGGGCACAACTGAGAGAGGTGAACACATGACGGTCACATCGCGGTCGACCGATCTTGACTGGTTACTGGACGACGTCATCGAGCGTGTCGTCGACGTGGACAGGGCGGTCGTGCTTTCGGCGGACGGATTGCTGATGGCCCGTTCGCAGAGCCTGACGAGGGCCGACGCCGAGCACCTGTCCGCGGTCGCCTCGGCGTATCAGAGCCTGTCGCGCGGCACCGGGCGGCACTTCGGCTTCGGCGAGGTGCGGCAGACGATGGTCGAGATGGAGCATGGATACCTGCTGGTCATGGCCGCTGGCAGAGGTGCGTGTCTCGCCCTGTTCACCGAGTCGGAGGCCGACCTCGGTCTGGTGGCCTACGAGATGAACCTGCTCGTCAAACGGGTCGGCGCCGCGCTCGCGGCGATGCCGCGCAATCCCAAGGGCGAGCGGGTCGACGCGAAGGCGTCATGAGAACGCCGATGGCGAGTAGAGGCGAGGTCTGGTTCGACGACGCGGCAGGCCCGTTGGTCCGGCCGTACGCGCTGACGCGCGGCAGGACGCAGGACGACCGGTACGGCCTTGATCTTGTCACTCTTGTTGTGTCGGTGCAGCCCGCGGTGCACGAACGGATCGTCGAGCCGGAGTACGCGGATGTGCTCTGGGTTTGCGAGCACCCGCTGTCGGTCGCCGAGGTCGCCGCGAAGATCGACCTGCCGCTGTGCGTCGTCAAGGTGATGCTCGCCGACCTCATCGAGCGCAACTACGTCATCTACCGGACCGGCTGGCAGCCGGTGCGCAACACACCGGATATGGACACGATGCAGAAGGTTCTCGATGGTATCCGCAAGCTCTAACCCATCAAGCCCCGTCGCGGGCCCCGCGATCGATGCCATCGCGGTGAAGGTGCTGATCTCCGGCGGGTTCGGGGTCGGCAAGACGACCCTGGTTTCGGCGGTCAGCGAGATCGTGCCGCTACGCACCGAGGAACTGATTACCGAGCTGAGCAACGGCGTCGATGACGTCAGCGGCATCGAGGACAAGTCGACCACCACGGTCGCGATGGACTTCGGTCGCATCACGATCAATCCCGAGCTGGTGCTGTACCTGTTCGGCACACCGGGCCAGGACCGGTTCTGGTTCATGTGGGACGAACTGGCGCGCGGCGCGCTCGGCGCGATCGTGCTGGTCGACACTCGACGTCTCGACGCGTGCTTCGCCGCGATCGACTATTTCGAGCAGCGGCAGCTTCCGTTCGTCGTCGGGGTGAACTGCTTCGACGGCGATCAGTTGTACGACGTCGACGAGATTCGCGCCGCCCTCGACATAGATTCATTCGTTCCGGTGATCCTGTGCGATGCCCGCGAGCGGGATTCCACTAAGGAACTGCTGGTCAAGCTGATGGAGCACGTGATGGCCACATCGCGGCTCGCCGACAGCGTGCCTGCGCAACAGGCCAGGTCAAGCGCAGCTACGTAGCCGGTTACGTAGTCCTCCCGGCGTGTCGGCTGTCACCTTCCGCCATACTGGGCACGCGGCCGCCCCGAGCCGTCCCCCGAATCGAGCTGATCATGGTCGACATGAACTGGTTTTTCCTCTTGGTGATCGCGCTGGCCTGCGCGCCGGTGCTCGGCTGCCTGTGGTGGGTTCTGACCAGCAAGATCAGAGATCGGCGTCGTACGCGGATCGCTGAGCGAATGAGCGCGACGTACTACCACGAGGCGATCAAGGTGCCGGGTCGAGAAGAGCGGCGCTCGCGCCGTTCTGCCGACGCCGAATCGACCGGGGAGCGGGCCGCGCTGCGCGACACCGGTGAGCGGGCGGCGGTGAGGCGAGCAGGCGACGAGCGCGCCGCGGCGAGGCGGATGGACGACGAGCCGTCCGACGTCACTGGGTGGCCAGCCGATGAGCCGGATCTGGTCGAGCCAGAGCCGGTGTGCTGCACGCCTCGCCAGGTCGCTCACCACGACGGTCCGTGCGACTGCTGGGAGGACACCGAGGTCTTCGAGTTGCGCGACGGTTTGCCCGCGGTGCCGCTGGTGCCCCGGCGCGCCGCTGGGCCGCCGCCCCGGCCATCGGGAGCGCCACCCGCCGTGCCGCCCGGAATGCCGCCCGCGGCTGGTCCACCACCCCGGCGTCCATCGGAGTGGCATCCGCCCGAGCGCCCGCACCATCCGATGCCGCGTAATCCGGTGGAACGACGTTCGGTGGACGCCCAGCGCCCGCCCGCCGCGCGACCCGCGGCCGAGCGTCCGGTACAGCCCCGCCGTGAGGGGCGTCCGGCCGACCGCCCGCAGCGTCCCCCCGCGCAGCGCCGCGAGCGGTACCCCGCCGACCGGCGCGACGGCCGTCCCGCCCAGCGCGACGGCCGCCGCCCCGTCGAGCGGACGGCGGTGCGGCAGCCAGCCGACCCCTACGCCGAGGCCTATCGGGACGCCTGGCCACCGCCGGACGTCGTGGGCGAGCCCGCCCGCAGCGGCAAGCACCACCTCGACTGACGCCCGATAGCCTGCACGGCGTGTCACGCAAGCAACGCAGCAACAAACCCGCCCCGCCGCCCGGCCTGGTGATCGTCGACAAGCCGGACGGGATGACCTCGCACGACGTCGTGGCGCGGATGCGCCGGATCATGGGCACCCGCAAGGTCGGCCACGCGGGAACACTCGATCCGATGGCCACTGGCGTGCTGGTAGTCGGTGTCGAGCGGGCGACGAAGCTGCTCGGACACCTCTCGCTCGATCGCAAGAGCTACCTGACCACCATCGCCCTCGGCGCGTCGACCACCACCGACGACGCCGAAGGTGACGTCCTCACCGAAGCCGCCCCGGACGCGCTCACCGCGGTCACCGAGGCCGACATTGACAAGGCGATCGCCGAGTTGACCGGCGACATCCAGCAGGTCCCCAGCGCGGTGAGCGCGGTCAAGGTCAATGGCGAGCGTGCGTACGCCCGAGTGCGCGCGGGTGAGCGGGTGGAGCTTGACGCCCGGCCGGTCACCGTGCACCGGTTCGACCGGCTCGCGCTGCGCACCGAGCCACGGCTGGAGATCGACGCGCTCGTCGACTGCTCGTCAGGTACCTACGTTCGCGCGCTCGCCCGCGACCTCGGCGCTGCGCTTGGCGTCGGCGGCCACCTCACGGCGCTGCGGCGCACCGAGGTCGGGCCGTTCGGGCTGGCCAAGGCCCGCACGCTGGAGCAGCTGGAGCAGGATCCGAACCTGTCGCTCACTCTCGACGAGGCCGTGACCACCGCGTTCCCCACCCACACGGTGGATGCCGCCACCGCGCGGGCGGTGCGATACGGCCAGCGCACCCCTGCCGCGGGCATCGCGGGCACCTACGGCATCGTCGATACCGAAGGCGACGCGCTCGCGATCGCCACCGACCAGGGCGGCCACGCGAAGTACCTCGTCGTCCTGGCTCCCGCCTGAACGGCTAACCCGACACGGCGGCATCATTCCGCTGGGCGTCCGACCAGCGACTCCGGTGGAACGGTTACGCTCTGCGTGTGCTGCGTTGGCGAGGACTGGAAGACCTGCCCGGTAACTGGGGCCGCTGTGTCGTGACGATCGGCGTGTTCGACGGTGTGCACCGCGGACATCAGGAGCTGATCCGCCGCACCGTCGAGGTCGCCCGCGAGCGGGGACTGCCAAGCGTGGTGCTCACGTTCGACCCGCACCCGTCCGAGGTGCTCCGGCCGGGGAGTCATCCCGCGCAGTTGACCACGTTGCGTCGCAAAGCGGAGCTGATCGAGGAGCTGGGCGTCGACGTCTTCGCCGTGCTGCCGTTCACGCTGGAACTGTCCAAGGTCACCGCGCACGAGTTCGTGCACGAGATCCTGGTCGACAAGCTGCACGCTGCCGTGGTGCTGGTCGGCGAGAACTTCACCTTCGGCGCGAAGGCGGCGGGCGATGTCGCGTTGCTGCGGGAGCTGGGCACCCGGTTCGGCTACGTCGTGCACGGCGCCGAGCTGCAGGGGGCGTCGGTCAAGGGCGGGCATGCCGCTGGTCAGACGGTGGAAGGCGAGATCACCTACTCGTCGACGTACGTGCGGTCCTGCATCGACGCTGGTGACGTCGAGGCCGCGGCCGCCGCGTTGGGCAGGCCGCACCGGCTGGAAGGGATCATCGTGCGCGGCGACGGGCGCGGTCAGGACTTGGGGTTTCCGACGGCGAACCTGTCGATCCCGCGCTACGCCGCCGTACCTGCCGACGGGGTGTATAGCTGCTGGTTCAGCAGCTCGGGACGTCCCGGCGAGCGGTTGAAGGCGGCGGTGTCGGTCGGCAGCAACCCGACGTTCTCGGGGAGAGAACGCAGCGTGGAGGCGTTCGTGCTCGACGTCGACGAGGACTTCTACGGCCAGCACGCGTCGCTCGACTTCGTCGCCCGTCTGCGTGACATGGTGCGGTACTCCTCAATCGAGGAACTGGTCGATCAGATCGGCGATGACGTCCAGCAGACGCGAGTGATCCTCGGATCCGCGTGAGTGCGTGTGCGAACGGGTGAGACGTTTCCGCCCGGCGAACGAGCTGATGCGGCAGGATGCAGTATCTGGGTATGTCGTCGCGGCCAATAGGGGAGTGCAGGCGTGGAAGACAACAACAGCATCCAGAAGAACATCGAGCTGCAGCGCCAGTGGTATGGGGAACCACTGGGCGACCGGGTGCGCAGGCTTGTGGTCGCATTCGACGTCTCGCAGGCATTCCTCGCTGATGTTCTCGGGATCAGCGCGCCGATGCTCAGCCAGGTGATGAGCGGGCGCCGCGCGAAGATCGGGAACCCTGCCGTGCTCGCCCGGCTGATCATGCTGGAGCGCAAGATCCTCACACCCGGTGTCGCCTCGGGGGACCAGGAGGCGATCGACGCCGCGATGCAGGACGTCAAGGAGTCCAACCCGACGGTCGGCAGGGACACGGTGCCGGTCCACCCCGGTGTCGATGAGCAGACGCTGCTCGCCGCGCTGCGCGACGTCGCGGAGAACGAGAACCTGGTCGACGCGGCGGCTCGGCTGGACAATGACTTCCCCGCCATCGCCGATCTGCTTCGCAGGGCGGGCAAGAGCGCGACCTGAGATGCGCCTGTTCGCCGCGATCGTGCCGCCGCCCGACGTGCTCGACGCCCTGGACGTCGAGCTGGAACGGCTGGAGGTGCGGTCGGCGGATTCGCCGCTGCGGTGGTCCGGCCGGTCGCTATGGCATATGACGCTGGCGTTCTACGGCGAGGCTGACCTGGAGGAACGGACACGGTTCGTGGCCGAGCAGGTGCGCGGACATCCGTCGCTACGGCTTGGCTTCGCCGGTGCGGGCACGTTCTCCGGGGTGCTATGGGCCGGTGTCGAAGGCGACGTCGAGGAGCTAGGGGCGTTGGCGGACGCGCTGCGGGGTCCCGTCGACGCCGACACGAAACCGTTCCACCCGCACCTGACGCTGGCTCGCTGGAAGCGGCGCTCGGCGCAGCGCCCCGCGCGCCGCATCGCGGCTGCGCTGGCCGACTACCGCAGTCAGCGCTGGCAGGCGGACGAGGTCGTGCTGATGAGCAGCGTCCGAGACCGCCACGGCCCGACGTACACCGTCGAGTACCGCGCGCCGCTAGCGGGGTAAGCCCGCCCGGCCGGCCGGAGCGGGCGCCAGTCCGCACCCGCACCGCCGCTCGCCACTCCCGTCTCGCCGCCCTGCCGTCCGGGCGCTCTCGGAGTCGATCAACTCCCCCTGGGCTATGACCACATCTTGTCCGTTTTGACCGAGCCTGTTGGTGCTTGGACAGGGGAAGCTGATCAACTCGCGTGCGCTAGACGTCTCGATGCGCTCCCGGACGTGCGTTCCCGGATGTCAATTCGCCCGAGTTCACGACGAAAGTCGGTCCCGCCACGCCGAGTACCACCGCTAACCTGCCGTGGCTCGCGTGCGCCCACAAGGCAGACGGAGGTCCACATGCGCCAGTTCCGACGAGCATTCCTCGCGCTGGTCGCGGCCACCACCATGGTCGTCACCATCGCACCAGTGGCATCGGCGGACAAGCGATCCGCGGACGACGCCCCGACACCGCCGTCGTGGCTGAAGACCGAGAACGGAGTGAGTCAACCGCAGTTCTCCCGCGACAACGCGATCGAAGAGACCATCTTCGTCGAGACCACAGTGGACAGTGACGGCGACGGCAAGCGCGACCGGGTGCGCCTCAAGCTGTCACGGCCGGGCGAGACCGAGTCGGACGGCATCAAGGTGCCGGTGATCTTTGAGCACAGTCCATATCGGTACGACATCAACGGTGCCCCGAACCACGACGTCGACGTCGACGAGTTGCCGCAGGAGAGTATCCGGCCGGGGCAGAGCGGGACGGCGGACTCCCAGACGATGTCGGCACAGTCCGGGCAGCCGAGGCCGGTACCGGACCTGCCGGGGTGGCTCGACGACTACTGGGTGCCGCGTGGCTACGCGGTCGTGCTCGGCGAGAGCGTCGGCACCGGGTTCTCCGATGGCTGCCCGACAATCGGTGACCGGCAGGAAACGCAGGGCACGAAGGCGATCATCGATTGGCTGAACGGCCGTGCGAAGGCGTGGACCGCGGACGGCGATCCGGTCGAAGCGGACTGGACGACCGGCGACGTCGGCATGATGGGCGTCTCGTACAACGGCACGTTGCCGAATATGGTGGCTACCACCGGAGTCGACGGGCTACGTACGATCGCGCCGATCGCGGCGATCTCGAACTGGTACGACTACTACCGCGCCAACGGTGTGGTGCGAGCACCACACTCGTCCGAGTCGGGTGTGGGGGAGAACGCCTACCAGGGCGAAGACACCGACGTGCTGGCGATCTTCACCCAGGGACAGAAGCGCGCGGACACATGCGCGGACGTGATCGAGGAGCTGCGGCGCGAACAGGACCGGGAGACCGGCGACTACAACGCGTTCTGGCGTCAGCGGAACTACCAGCCCCGGGCACATCGGGTGAACGCGAGCGTGTTCCTCGTGCACGGGCTTGAGGACTACAACGTGATGACCAACGCGTTCGCGCCGTGGTGGGAGCGCCTCGCCGCGAACGACGTGCCGCGCAAGATCTGGCTGCACTCGGGTGGACACCGCTGGCCACCGGACTTCGACATGTTCCGGCACACGCTGAACCGGTGGATGGACCACTGGCTGTTCGGCGTCGACAACGGGATCATGGACGAGCCGACGGCGAAGGTGCGGCGGCCGGACGGCACGTATGACCAGTACGACTCCTGGCCCGCGCCAGGTGCGACGCAGGCGCGGCTGCATCTCGGTGCCTCCAACGCCGCCGATCCGGGCAGCCTTGGCACGCGGCGGGACGTCGACGCGCCGGAGCAGAGCTTCGTCGACCGGGGCCGTGAGCTGGACACCGACACAGAGTTGGTGCCCGATCCGGACACCGCACACCCGAACCGGCTTGCCTACGTCTCGCAACCGCTCGCGAACGACGTCCACGTGAGCGGGACGCCGCGGGTGTCGCTGCGGGCGTCGGTGGACAACCGATACGCCGCGAACCTGACCGCTGTGCTGGTCGATTACGGGCCCGCCGGCAGTGACCGGGAGCCGGTGATGGTGACGCGGGGCTGGATGGACCCGCAGAACCGCTTCGCCGACCACGTCAGCGTGCCGATGCATCAGGGCAGGGACTACACGTTCCGCTGGGACATGCAGGCCGAGGACTATGTCTTCGACGCGGGCAGCCGGATCGGGCTCGTCGTGGTGTCTACGGACCAGCGCTACACCCTGCGGCCGAAGCCGGGGACGGAGCTATCCGTGACGCCGCGCTGGAGCAGCGTGTCCCTCCCGGTCGTTGGGGGTGCGTCCGCGCTCCGGTTCGACGCGCGGGGCTGACCAGCGCGCTCCGGCTCGGTGCGCGAGGTCGTGCTTTTCCGGCGCGTGCCGGGAAGACGCACGATATCGAGGCGAAAGGCGGCTAGTCTCACCGCGCCCGGTCTCAGCGGCGTTCGAGAATGCCGCGAATGAACTCCGCCTGGCCAGCGTGTTGCAGGTCGTCCGCGATGACACTGATCAACCGCACACCGAGCGTGACAGGCGGATCCCACGACTGGTCGATGATGCGCGGCAGATCGTCATCGCTTAGCGTGCTGATGTAGGCGATCGTCTGCTCGTACACGGCATCGTGATAGTCGGTCAGCAGGTCAGCGGACTCGACTCGCGCTGCGGCGACCTGCTCGCTGCTGTGTCCGTATCCGGTGTCGGCGTCGTCGAAGGGCAGGCCGAACCGCTCCGCCCAGCCGTGTTCGGTCCAGGCCTGCTCGGTTCCCGCGAGGTCGGAGACGTGATCATCCTGTACCCGGGTGAGGTGCCAGATAAGCCAGGCGATCGAGTTGGTGTCGTCGTCGAGCCGGTATGCGAGCTGGTCCGGGCTGAGTCCGTCGACGGCACCGTGGACGACGTCTCGCACCCTGTCGAACGCATCCGTCAGCAGCTCAGCACTAGTCATGATTCGACGTTACCGCTGCGGGTCGTGATGAGCAGTGAGCGCGCGCAGGCAGTGCTCAACGGCCAACGCCGTCCGAGCATCGCGTTCTTCTGGAGTGTCCGTGTCGAGCACGATCTGGTGTATCTGCCCGTCGAGCGCGGCGATGGCCAGCCGGACCCGGAGCCGCAGCTCGTCACGGTCTTCTCCCAGCGACGTGAGCACGTCGGGCAAGCCGTCGACGAGCAGGGTCGTCAGGCGCTCGAATCGCTCCGTCAGTTCCGGCGTGCGGGGTGCGTGCTCGCGCAGCAATCGATGTGCCTGGGCGAACGGTGTGTTCTCCCGGACGGCGAGTTCGACGAGTTCGGTTACCACCGACTCCAGGCTCGGTCGGGTGTCCCGAAAGCGCTGGAGCGCGGCCGTGAACTCGGCTTCGGCGTGGTCGAGGTGTCGCAGCGCGAGTTCGTGCAGGATCGCGTGTTTGTTCGGGAAGTACTGATACAGCGATCCGATCGACACGCCTGCGGCCTCGGCGATCCGGTTGGTCGTCGCCGCCAGGCCCTCGCGGTCGAAAACGCGAGCAGCCGCTTCGAGAATGATGTCGTAGGTGAAGCGCGACCGCTGCTGGGACGGCGTTTTGCGGGGTCTGGCCACGACGCTCCTAACGCGAGTTGCCAACGGTCCTTGGCGCTGGCCACGATTATGCCTGTGAACAGCGAAAACTACGCGTCGTTCCTGCCACTAGCCAGCTGGAGTCGGCCGCAGTCGACGTGGTGGGACTGGCGTGGCAGGCGTGTCCATATCGCGCGTTCGAGCAACGCGTCCGCCGATGTCCGTGTGCTCGGCATTCACGGTGCCGGTGGTTACTCCGGCGCGTTGTGGCCGCTCGCTTCGCTCGTCGCAGGGGACGGCTTCGAGCTGGCATTCCCGGACCTGCCGCTGTACGGCGACACGGTCGAGCCTGATCCGGCGCGGGTGCGCTATGAGACGTGGCTGGACCTGCTGTGCGACCTCGTCGTTGCCGAACGTCGTCGCGACGATCGCCCGCTTGTGCTGTTCGGCGCGAGCATGGGAGGGATGCTGGCGTACGAGGTGGCGGCCCGCACCCGGCTGGCCGACGCCGTCGTCGCGACGTGCCTGCTCGATCCGGCAGACGCCGACGCCCGCACGGCCGCAGCACGGTTCCGTGTCGCCGGGCGGTATGGGCCGACCGTCCTGCGCCCGCTCGATCGCGTCGCCGGGAACATCAGGGTGCCGATCACATGGCTGGTCAAGATGCACGCGATGAGCGCTAACCCCGCGCTGTCGCGGCTGTGTGCCACCGACCCGAAGGGAGGCGGCACCCGAGTTCCGATCGGCCTGCTCGCCAGTTACTTGACGTTCCGGCACACCCGGCCGGAGACGTTCGATGCCGCACCGGTCACCTTGGTGCATCCGGCACTCGACACGTGGACACCGCCGGAACTGAGCATCCGCTTTCTCGAACGCATCGCGGGACCGGCATCGCTGGTGCTGCTGGAGGGGTGCGGACATTTTCCGGTCGAGGAACCTGGCGTCACGCAGCTCGCCCAGGCGTTGCGCGCCGTCCGCCACGCACTGCTCGACGCGAGGTGAAGGGCTGGCCGCGGCGTTGCGAGTCCGGTCGGCTACGGGCGCAGAAAGCGTGATGCGACGAATGCGGCATCGTCTGAGACGTGATCGTCCGCCCGGCCGGTGGCCCGTTCGGTGCGTCCCGGTTGCGCCTATTGTTGGGGAGCCGCAAGAGTGTCGATGCGATCGAGGTGAGGGAGGAACGGTGTCTTGGGGATTCCAGATCGACATCCACCAGGTCGGCGGCCTGGTGTCCACGCTAGAGGATGCTGGCGACCGCATGACAAGGGCGAACAACGCCCTGAAGGATCTCTCCCCTTCCGACATGGGCAGCGACGAGATCGACGGCTCCGCTGGTGAGTTCCAGGATCGCTGGGAACACGGCATCGAGAAGATCATCCAGTTCAGTACCAGCCTGACCGACGGCTTGCGGAAGGCCCGCGATCTGTACGCCGAGATCGACGGCGGCGCCAAGTCGGCGCTCGGCCAGATGGCCAGTGAGCTCTCGGGTGGCGGCGGACAGTCCGGTGATTCGGACATCACCCGCAGGCTGGAGGGGAAGGCATGAGCGGCAGCTATCCGACCCTGGGTTTCGACCCCGCACCGGGCAATGTCGCGAAGGTCACCGAGGTCGCCGACAACCTCGGCACCGTGGCCCGGGAGATCGGCGCGGCGTTCACGGATCTCACGAACATCGGCAAGTCTGGCGGGATTTGGCAGGGCGAGGGCGCGGCGGCGTTCGCCGCGAAGGTGAACGAGCTGCCGGACTACCTCGAGAAGGCGAACAAGTCGCTCAGCGGGGCGTCGGACACGCTCTCGCTGTGGTCGCAGGATCTCAGCAGCCTGCAGCGTAAGGCCGCCGAGTACGAGCGGCTGGCTGCCGACGCGATGCGCGAGGTCAAGGCCGCGGAATCCAATCCGGATTTGCAACTAGCCGGGCAGATGTTCAGCGATCCGGCGGCACTGGAGCAGGCCACGGCAGCGCTGCGCGCGGCGGAGCAACGGCTCGCCAGCGCGCAGGAGTCGCTGGAGTCGTTCCGCGAGGACGCTCGCCGACTGCTGGAACAACACGCGGAACTCGCCAGCGACGTCGCCGCCAAGCTGCGCAGAGCCAAGGACGAAGCGCCGGAAGAACCCGGACTGCTCGACGAGATCGGGGACGCGCTCAGCAAAGCATGGGACTTCGTCGAGGAACACGCCGACGTCATCGCCAAGATCGGTGACGTCTTGTCGACCATTGGCACCGTGCTCAGCGTGGTCGCCGTGGCGACGGCGTGGATTCCCGGCGTCAACGCGGTCACCGCGGCCGCCGCGATCGGTGTCAACGGCGCGGCGCTGGCCGCGCACGGTCTCGCCAAGGCGGCTGGGGCGGACGTGTCGTGGTCGAAGATGGCGTTCGACGCCGTGGGCATGATCCCCGGCGGTGGCGCAGCCAAGGGCGCGCTCGGGGCCGCGCGGGTGTTGCCGAAGGCGATGCGGGCGGGCCGGACGGCCGCGCAGTTCGCCGATGACGGCGCCAGACTGGCCAGCGGGGTGAACGCCGCTGGTAAGACCATCAGCCGTGCCGGTGCGCAGATGGTAGGCAGCCGCGCGAACCTCGCGAACACGGTCATCGAAGGCGGGGCGAAGCTACTCGGCAAGAACCCGGACGACGTGTCGAAGCTCGCGGTCAACTCGTTCGAGAGCGGCACCAAGCTCATCGGGGATGGTGCGAAGATGGCACACACTGCGCAGAGCGGGGCCGCCGTCGCGACCGGAGCGGGCGTGCTCGCGGCGGAGAAGGGCGCGATGCAGGTCGCGAAGTGGGAAGCCGAGCCGTATCTCGCCGAAGCGGAGAACACCGTGAAGGAACACGCGGGCAAGGCGGTCGACGGGTTCCAGAACGCGTTAGCAGCGAGAGGGTCATGATGAGCATCGACACCGACCCAGCCGAACCGCTCCCTGTCGCCGAGCGCGGCTTCAACCTCGGACTGCCAGACGGTTTCCACGGCCTGCCGATCGAGGTGTCTGACATGGCGGGTGCCGACGCCGCCACGTCGTTCACCGGGGACATCGGCGGCATTTTCGGGTTGTCGGCCGACGACGAGAACGCGCAGGCGACCGCCGCCGTCTTCGCCGGTCTCGGACTCGCCGCCGGTCGCCAAGGGCTGGACTACGCCGCGATCGCGTACTACCTGTCGCCGGACGACCCGACCCGACCGATCATGATCCTCCTGACCGGGTACGTCGCGCCGTCCGACCACAGCCACCCGGCCGATGCCGTCGCCAACCTCCGTCACGGCCTCGCCGCCGACGCCGGGATCTCGGTCCACGACCTGCGCCTTCCCATCGGCCCCGCGGTCGCGAGCGTGAGCGAGAAGCAGGACCAGGTCGTCGTTGGGGAGTACCCGTTCCCGGTACTGACCCGCCAACTCACGGCCTGGGTGCCCGATCCGGACGGCACGGCGATCGGCGTCGTCACCGTGACCACGAATAGTTTCCAGGACTGGGAGCGGGTGTGCACGGTCGGGCTGGACATCTTCGACACCTTCGAGTGGGAGCCGTTAGGGGCCGCATCGTCATGACCGGATCGAACACGGCGCTGAACCCGACCCGCGAAGCAGTCAGGCAACGCCTGAGCAGCCAGTGGCGCGAGAAGGCGGCGGTGCTGGCGTTTCCGCGCGGCGCCGTCGTCTACTACGTCAGCGGCCGGAAACGGAACGGGAAACCGCTGCACTCGAACGGGTTCCTCCGCGCACTGCAGTACCTCGCCGTCGGCGTCTACGCGATCGTCGCGTTCCCAGTGGTCGTCGTTCTCGGCGTGCTCGACGACTGGGGCATCCAGGTGCCCAAGCGGGCGCGCAACTCCGGCCGTGTCGTAGTGACAGGCGCGGAAGGGTCCGAGGCGGTGCGGCTCGCCGATACCCTCCAGACGGCCGATCGGTCGCTGTGGATCTGCTGGTCCCACTCGCACGCGGCGATCGTCAGCGCCACGGATGGCGCGGAGCCGCGCATCATCTGGTACGCATCCGGTCCGGCCCGGCCGAAACTGAAGCCGCTCGACGCGTCGCTGACCTGGCCGGACGACGCGAAGGTCGAGATGTCGATCAGCGAGTCGGAACGCGACCACGTCCGGACGTCGAACGGCCGACCGTAGCCGACGGCGTACCTGAGGCTCCTGGCTGGCGCCACATTCTCTCGATCGACGATCGGTCACTCAGGTGAAGCATGATGCGTCTGCGGGTACGGAAGAGACGCCGTGGTTCCGCAGTTCGGCGCCGCCTCGCACATCGTTCGGAGGGCGAGTCCCATCACCCGTGGTGCTGTGCGATCTGAATGAGATTTCCGCAGGTGTCGTCCAGCACCGCGGTGGTGACCGGGCCCATGGCGACGGGTTCCTGGGTGAAGGTGACGCCGAGGTCGCGGAGCCGGGTGAACTCGGCCTGGATGTCGTCGACGGCGAAGCTGGTGCAGGGGATGCCGTCATCGACAAGTGCTGACTTGTATGGCTTGACGGCGGGGTGCCCGTCGGGTTCGAGCAACAGCTCGGTGCCGTCGGGCTCCTCGGGGGAGACGACGGTGAGCCACCGGTCTTCCCCGCCGAGCGGGATGTCGTGTTTCTTCTGGAATCCGAGGACGGTGGTGTAGAAGTCGAGCGCTTTGTCTTGGTCGTCGACGAAGACGCTGGTGATGGTGATTCTCATGGCGCGTTCCTTCGGTTTGGTGTGAGCCATCGGTCGATGATCGGTTCCAGTGGCGTGACGTCGAGGTAGTGGTACTTGTAGCGGCCTTCGCGCCGGGTCGTGACGAGCCCGACGGTTTCGAGCATGTCGAGGTGTTGCGAGATCGCTTGCCGCGACGAGCCGAGCTGATGCTTGGTCGTCAGTCGCGCGCAGATCTCGAACAGGGTCTGTCCATTACGGTCGGTGAGCTCATCCAGGATTGCCCGGCGCGTGGCGTCGGCCAGTGCCTTGAAGATGTCGCTCACAGAGCAGACGATAGGCAAGTGACGACTTGCCTGTCAATGCTCAGTCGCTGTATGCCCGGAGTGCCCGGTTGAGTTCGTCGGGGATTTCGATGGGAGTGGTGCCGTGGTCGTCGCGGCGCATGCAGGCGACGGTTTGGGTGCCTTGTGCGGTGAGCTGGCCGGAGCGATGGAAGTCGAAGTCCATGACGATGCGGTTGCCGCTGGCGGTCCGCAGTGACATGGCGATGTCGATTTCATCGAGGGCGTAGCACTCCGCGTGGTAGTTCATCGAGCACGACACGGTGACCAGGGCGAGTGAGCCGTGCGCGACGTCTTTGAGCACGCCAGGCGCGTGGTCGGCGAGGAACCGTTCCCGGCAGTGACCCTGCCAGTGCAGGTAGTGCGCGAAGTAGACGTTGCCGACCAGATTGGTCTCGTCGAACGTGACGATGTGCCGGTATCGGTAATGAGTCATGCTTTCGGTTCCTTGGGGCAAGCGACCGCGGCCACCTTGACCTGTGCGCCACGGGTGTCGGTGGTGTGCACCTTGGCGGTGACGACGTGATCCACACCCGCGCGCAGGATCGTCAGACCGTCTTCGGTGATCCGGTCGATACGCAAGGGTTCACTCTGCCCATAGCCGAGTTTGGACAGTGCTTCCCGCGCGGTCCACACGCGCAGCCGTGCGAGGGTGGGGTCTTCGCCGAGCTTGTCCGCGAGGATCTCCGCGACGGGATGGTCGGCCGCGTCGCAGGGCACCGCGCCCGCGTGTGCGGGGGTGGCGGGAACGGATTCCCAGTCGACGCCGACCGGTTCGTCGGACACGCCGAGGAGCAGGGTGTTGTGGGCGTAGCTGGCGCTGGCGTGTGAGCCGTCGACGCGCGGGGCGCCCGCGAGGTCGTGTCCAGCGGGTCCGCCGGTCAGCTGCTGCAGCAGTCCGGTCGCGGCGCCGAACTTCCGGCGGCCCGGCGCGGTGAGGAGTTCGACGTGCTCGTGCAGTCCGCACTCGATGAGCCGTCGTGAGAGCCACGGCCCGACCAGCCGCACCGGCAGGGTGCCCTTGCGCTGCGGTGGTGTGGTCGCGTGCAGTCGCAGGCCCTGCCAGTGCGCAACGACCGTCCCATCGGGCTGGCTCAGCATGACGTCGAAGACGTAGTCGTCGTGGGTGTGCGATGTCTCGACGGCGTCGACCCGCAGTACACCGGTGGGTTCGCGCCACACGGTGACGCGGTCGACGCCAACGGGGAGCGCGCGGCGGTGTGGGACGCAGGCGAGCAGCACATGCAGCGTGGCGTCGTGAGCGCCGGGGTCGCCGAGGAGCAGGCGTCCACTGTGGAAGGCGGAGAACCACGGCACGGCCTCGTTGCCCTGTTCAGCGCGGATCCATGCGCGGACCCGGAACGCCGACAGCAGGTCGTAGCGCAGCAGCCTGCGGAACCGTCCGGTGTGGAAGAACGTCGTGTCGTAGCACTCGTGCGGTCCGGCGTCCGGTGACGGCGGGGGTGGCTGGCTGGGCAGCTGGGGTGCGGGTGGTTCGGGTGCGGTGACGAGGGTGCCGCTGAAGCGGTCGGATCCGGTGGCATCGGAGTCATCGCGGACAACGACGTCCGTGCCGTGCCGATCGGCCAGCGCCGCGACCTGGATGGTGCGGGGGTCGGGGCCGTTGAGGGTGATCGCCGCACGGAACTCGAGGTGGGACAGCGAGATCGGCAGCGACACGGTGTCCACATGCGACGCTGTTTGTGCCATGGCCTCCATCGCGACAACGGCGGGCAGCACCGGGGTGCCGTCGATGCGGTGGTCGTCGAGGTACGGGTCGGAGCCCAGCGACAGTTCGGCCTGGGTGATGGCCTCGACGCCGGGGATGCGGGCGCGCACGTGCTCGCCGAACCGCAGCAGCGGCGCGGACTCGGCGGCGAGGTGCATCGTCGTGGTGTCCGGGAAGCGCGCGGTTATCAGCACGGTGACCGGCGCCTGCGGGTCCGCGAGAACGTCGCGCAGCGCGTCGACTCCCTCGCGGGTGCCGATCGGCTCGACGCCGTGTCTGCGCAGGGTGTCCAGCACGCCGAGTCGCACCCCCATGCCGACGCCGGACCACACCGACCACTCCAGTAGGTGCGTGCGACAGTGCGGGTGCGCACGCGCCCAGGTTTCGATGTCATGGCGGAGCCAGTCGTTGGCGACGCAGTATTCGGCCTGCCCGGCGAGCCCTTGCCTGCCGATGATGGAGCCGAAGCCGAGCAGTAGCCGCAGGTCGTCGGCCATGTCGCCGAGCGTCTCGAGCAGGGTGCGGAGGCCGTCGACCTTCGGGGCGAGGGTGGTGGCGAACGACTCGGCGGTGACCTCGTCGAGTGGCCGGGGCTCGTTGATGCCCGCGCCGTGGATGATGCCGGTGATCGTGCCGTGCGCGCGTGCCTCGGTGAGCATCGCCGTGACGGACGCGGGGTCGGTGACGTCGCAGGCCAGATAGTGCACGTCGGTGTGACCGCTGTCGGTGAGGTCTCGTAGTGCCGCGGTGATGTCAGGGTCGTCGGCGGGGGTGCGGCCGACGAACACCAGGGTGGTGCCGGTGCCGGTGGCGAGTTCGGCCGCCGCGTAGGCGGTGATGCCTCGCATGCCGCCGGTGACCAGACAGACGCCTTCGGGGAGCGGTGGGTTGCCGGGGGAATCCTGGCGTGGCCGGGGTGGCCTGGCGCGGAGTGCGGCGCGTTCGAGGGTGCCGTCTGGGTGGGCGCGGAGTTCGAGGTAGCGGTCGGGGTGACCGAGTCCGGCATCGCCTGGGTCCGTGGTGGTGTCCGGACGTTCGAGCACGACGACTTGGCAGTCGGGGAGTTCCGCCGCGATGCTCCTGCCGACGCCCTGGGCGGCGTGGTGTCCGGCGTGGACGATCCGGAGCATGCGGGGCCGGCTGTCGGTGATCTCAGCCAGCAACGCGGCGACAGTGGCGGGACCGGCGTTGTCGGGCAGCGTGACGGTGCGGGTGCCATCGGGCGCGGATGTGCCGGTGCGCGCGTTGAACGGGAGCCAGACTGGCTCGAACTGGCGCACCCAGCCGCGTACGCCGGTGGGTGTGGCTGGCCGCGCGGTGTCCGTCGTGGACGGAAGATCCGCCAGCACCTCGGCGGCTTCAGCCACGGTCGCGTCGCTGAGAGACAGCGGGGTGGCGGGTGGCTGCTTGCCGAGCCGGGTGGCGGCCGCGCCAACGGCATCGACCACCTGGATCGACGTCATGTGCAGATCACGCAGCAGCGACATCGACGGCTCGATGGCCTCCGCCGACAGTTCGAGGACCGTGGCCAGGTGCTGTGTGAGCGCCCGCAGCGGGTCGTGTCCTGCACTCAGGACGTCGTGTCCTGCGCTCGGAACGCTGTGTCCTGCACTCAGGACGCCATGTCCTGCACCCGAGACGCTGTATTCGGCATTCTCGCCGTCGTGTTCGTCGGTGCCGGACGCGGGCACGACGCCGCTGGTCGACGGTGCGGGCGTGGTGCGGTTACGTGGTGTCTCGCAGGGGTTGGCCAGGAACCGCGGGGTGTCACGCCAGTCGAGCGTGCGGTAGGGGCGGTCGGTGAACCATGGTGTGAGGCTGCCGTTGCCGGTAGCGGCGAGCACGGCCGTGGCGAACGCGTGGCCGTGCGGCTCGCCGCCGCTATCCACGCTGAGCGCGGGGACGTCAAAGTCGTTGGCCGCCACCAGGTCGGTGAGCATGATGCCGGGCCCGGTTTCCAGCAACAGATCGCAGCGCGCGGCCAGCGCGGTGACGGCGTCGGCGAACCGCACCGGTTGCGTGAGCTGGTCGACCAGCAGGCCGCGCAGGTCGTGCTCGCTGATGAGCCCACCGGTGATGGTCGACAGCAGCGGCCGGTCGTCCCGAACGGTGTCCAGCGCGACGTCGGCCAGCGCTGTCCGCAGCGGCCCGGCGACCGGCTGCATGGCAGGGCTATGGAAGCCGTGCGACACCGGCAGGCGGCTCGCGGCGATACCCCGGGCGTGCGCGCGGTCGAGCACGCGCTCGACGTCGTCGACCGGCCCGGCGACGACGATGCGTTCGGGGGCGTTATGGCAGGCGAGCACTGCCTCGGTGCCCGCGATCAGGTCTTCGGCGGTGGCGGCGGACGTCGCGAGGCCCGCCATGATCGTCTCATCGAGTGCGTGCTCGGCCATCAGACGTCCCCGCAGCGTGGCCAGGTCCAGTGCGGTGGACGCCGTGCACGCGCCAGCCCAGTGCAGACCGGTGATCTCGCCAAGGCTGTGCCCGCACGCGCCGATCGCCTCGCAGCCGATGGCGTCCAGCCACGCTAGCGCCGCGAGCGACTGGCGCACGATCGCGGGCTGGGCGACCTCGGTAGCGATAGCCGAGGTGGCGTCGAGCGTGACCGCTGCGTCATCGGATGTGGACCGAGCACGCTCCGCCGCGAGCGCGGGCACGTCGAGCCCGTCCGCCCACCACGGCAGCTCGGCGCGTACGGGTGCGGCCTGCCCGGGGAACAGCAGTCCGACGCGCACGGGCGTGGAGCCGAGCGCGTAGCCGGCACGCCGGTCGAAGGCCAGGTCACCGTTCCACTCGGTGGCGCGCGACGCGGCGGCTGCCGCGGCGGCGACCAGCTCGTCCGGCGTGGCGGCGACCAGCATCGCGCGGTAGCGCCCCTCACCGTCCCCGGAATGCCACGCGGTCGCCGCGATGTCGCCGACCTCCGCGATGCTCAGGGCCGTCGCGGCCTCGGCCAGCGCGGACAGTCGCTCGGCGAGCGCGTCCGGGGTGTCAGCGGCCAGCGGCACGATCTCGTGCTGACCGCGCGGACGTGACCACGCGGCGTCCGCCGAGAGCGCCGGCCATGGCGCGTGGGTCGACGCGGGCACCGCCGCAGCGTGTGGCTCGGGGTTCTCCAGGACGACGTGGACGTTGATGCCGCCGAAGCCCATGGCCGATACCCCGGCGCGAGGTGTCTCGTCTGGCCACGGCTCGGCCTCGGCCAGCACCCGCAGCGGAGCGTCGCGAAGCAAGTCATGGGGGCGCTCACACCCTGTCGTCGGCGGTAGCACCCGGTGGTGAGCGGCCAGCGTCGCCTTGATCAGACTCGCCGCACCCGCCGCGGCTTTGGTGTGGCCGAGGTTGGCCTTGATCGAGCCCAGCGCGGCGGGTGGCGCGTCAGCACCGCGCACCGAGGAGAGCGCGGACAACTCCACCCGGTCACCGATCGCGGTGCCGGTGCCGTGTCCCTCCACCAGACGTGCCTGCTCGGGTGCGATCCCGGCGGCGCGGTAAGCACGGTGCAGCGCCATCGCCTGCCCGGACAGCTCCGGGCGCGTGAGCCCACCGGAACCGTCCGATGAGGACGCCCAGCCGATGATGTGGGCGTAGGTGCGCAGGCCCCGTTTCTCGGCATCGGAAGCGCGCATCAGCGCGACAACGCCGCAACCCTCGCCCGGCAGGAACCCGGTCGGGTGGGCGTCGTAGACCCGCATGTCTCCGGTGGCGAGCGCGCCCAGCCGGGAGAACCCGACCAGTTCCAGTGGGTCGAGCGAGAGGTCGACGCCTCCGGCGAGCATGAAGTCGCACTCGCCAGCCACCAGTGCGCGGCACGCGGCGGCGACGGCGAGCAGGCTCGACGAGCACGCGCCGTCGACGGTGTAACCGGTGCCGTGGAAGTCGAAGTAGTTGCACACCCGGCCGGCGATGGTGTTGGCCAGCGCCCCGGACAGCGTCTCGTCGCCCGGAGCCGGGAACGGTTCCTTGACCAGCGCCTCCAGTCGTCCCAGCACCTCGGCCGCGGTGTCGTCGCTCAACCCGGCGTCGTGCAGCGCGGTGGCGGTGGCATCGGCGAGGAACGGCCAGCGCAGCCGCAACAGGCCGGCGCGGCTGAACTCGCCGGTCAGCGAGTTGCCGAGCACCACGCCGGTGGTGTCACGCTCCAGGCCATCGCCGCCAGGCGCACCGGCATCGGCCAGTGCCGCCGCCGCGGTCTCCAGCGCGAGCCAGTGGGTGTGGTCGGCCGCCCGATACAGCGGACCGGGAACACCGAAGCGCTCCCGGTCGAACGTCCAGTCCCGCAGCACCGCCGCGCGCGTCAGATACGTCGCGTCCGGCGCGTGCTCGTCGCGGTAGCCCTGGCCGAGGCGGGTGTCGGGGAGACGCCGGAACGCCTGCCGCTTGGCGAGAACATTCTGCCACAGCTGGGCCGGGTCGGCCGCATCGGGATACCGGCACGCCAGACCGACGATGGCGATGCGGTCAGCGCTCACGTCGCGCTCCGGGCGGGTCGCAACGCGGTGACCGCCGCGGTGGCCCATGGAGTCGCGAGGAGCACGATGGCGCGCAGCACGCAGGTGATCACCAGCGCGAAGAACAGTCCGAACACGACTCCAGAGACCACGAGGATTCCGTACACAGCAGCGGTGGTCAGCCCGAACACGATCTGGTTGCGCCGCTTGCGGGGCGTGGTGCCGGGGTCAGTGATCATGTAGAGCGTGTACAGGATGAACGCCACCCCGGTCATGGGAAGCAGCGCGGCGGCCAGTGAGTGATCGAGCACGATCCAGCGGATGACGGCTTGAGCGGCGAACCCGCCGACCCATGCCAGGATCAGCGGCATCTTTCCGGTGAGCTTGGCGTTGAGCAGCGAGCCGAGCATCAGGATGCCCAGCGGGATCAGCCAGTCGATGACGCCGCCGACGGCGTTGGTGAAGTGATACGGCGGCGCGATGCCGACCCATGGGAAGAGCAGCAGCGTCACCGCGATCCCGGCGTTGGACGGGTTGAGCACGTGCCGCAGCTTGCCGCGCACCCGGATGCGTATCACGTACTTGGTGGCGGTTGCGACCATGACCGCGAAGATGTACGGCCACAGCGAGGCGTTGCCGTAGAGCAGCATCGCGCAGGCCAGCGCGGTGATGTGCGGGGGAAGCAGGAACGTCGTCAGGTTGCGGACACCGCCCGCGTACTCAGGCGTGGTGCCGTTCGCCCAGCTGTCCAGCCACTCGAACAGCAGCGCTGCCGCGTAGCTGACCGCGAGCGCGACGATCGGTGTCAGTGGCGACTGCTCGAAGCCGAGCACCAGGTGGCCCAGGATGGTGAACGCGGTGATCGAGGCCGCGAACCGGCGCAACGCACTCACCCTGGCGTCTACCGGCTTGGCTGCCGGGGCCGGTTGCGCAGCTGGGGCAGGTTGGGTCGCCGGGGTGGCCGTGTCGGTGGGCGCGGCAGTCGTGGCCGTCGTCGGGGTGGTTGTCGCCGTCATCGCAGGACCGCCGTTCCGTCGGTGCCGAGTTCAACCGTGTGGTGGCCAGGTTGGACCTCCACAGTGGATCGATGAGTGCTGTTGCTGTCGCGCCAGGTGATGGTGGCTTCGGTGGACTCACCGTCGGGGAGGGCGAGCTGCACCTCGGGGCCGGATGCGCCCGCGTGCCCGTTCGAGGGGTATAGCTGCGCCCGTTTGGTTTCGCCGTCGATCTCGTGGTCCACCTGGGCGCCGATTACGTCGACCCAGCCACCCGCCGCGCCGGGCCGCAGCAGCCGCAGGTACGCCGCGTCGCCGGCGTTGGAGCTGCGGTTGCGCAGCAGCACCGAGTCCTCCCACTGGTTCGCCACCAGCGCGTCCAAGGTGCCGTCACCGTCCACATCGCTTAGTGCGAGTCCTCGGGAGAGGTGTGGCTCGTCGATGCCGAGTTCGGACGCGAGGTCGTAGTAGCGGCCGTCCTCGGCGCGCGTCCACAGTGGATTGCTCTCGTGCCCGGACAGGTCGTCACCCAGCTGGAACTTCGGCCACAACTCGGGGCGGTTGAGCAGGTCGTCATTGCCCATCGCCAGCTCCTGCAGCTCGGGCCACCGGTTGCGCTCACCTTTGAGGAACCCGGTCGTTTGTAGGAGCTCGTCGGTGCCGGAGTTATCGAAGTCGCCGGACTTGATGTCCCATGACCAGCCGCTGCGTGCCATGCCGAGCTGCTCCGCCGCCTGCTTGTAGGGCGACTCGCCTGCCAGCAGCGCGTCGCCGGGACTCTGGCGGCCGTCGGAGACGAAGGCGTAGTTGCTCTCGTGCAGCGCGAACGGCGTCGTGATGTTGGAGACCGTGATCATCGGCAGTGCGTCGCCCGGGTCCCAGGTGTAGGCGACACCCATACCCTTGAACGAGCCATGCCCGAGCACCTGCGAGCCGGGCGTCGTCAGGTCCCTGCCCGCCACGACCTCGGTGAATCGCACGTGGCCCTGCTCGGAGGCGTTCACAAGCAAGTCGTCCGGGCCGAAGTCGTTCGCGACGTACAGGTCGGGTAGCTGGTTGCCGGTTAGGTCCTGCCACCCGAACGCCAGCGTCCAGGCGTGCGCGGAACTCTTCGGCATCGCCGTGCTGGCGTCGGTGATGCGCGGCAGCTCGCCCGCCGTGCCGGTCGGGTCGGTGAGCAGCAGCCGGTTGATGCCCGCGTTCTGGGCGTCGCCCATCGAATGCTGCATCCGCATGCGTGCATCCCCGCGTGCTTCGGGGTCGAGCACCCGCGCGCCGTCCGGGAAGTAGTTGCCCGCGATGATGTCCAGGTGTCCGTCGCCATCGACGTCGGCCATCGACAACGCCGAGGTGTTCCACACCTCCATCGGCGAGATCAGCTCGTGCGCGGTGAACAGGCCAGCCTGCGGCTCGCCGCGATCGGAGTTGAGGAAGACCACCGGCGAGCGTCCCCAGTAGTAGACGACGAAGTCCATCGCGCCGTTCTCGTCGAGGTCGGCGGGCACGCAGCCCATCGGCGCCATCGTCGCGTCATACGGCAGGCCGTCCGGGGTCAGCGTGAACCGCTCGTAGTCGCTGCCACCCGCGCCCGGCACCGGCAGCACGGTCACGGAGTCGTCACGCGGATCGACCAGGCAGGCGTCGGCGGCGCGGCCGAGCCCGCGCAGGTCGGTGACTGAGACCGCCGCGCCTACCGCGGAGATCCACGCCCGAATACGCTCCAGGTTCGGCTGTACCTCGCGCTGCTGGCGCGCGTCCGGTGGCGCCGAGTTCAGCTTCACGGTGTCGAACGCGAACCCGCTGGTCAGCTCTTCGGCCTCGGCGTGGCCGAGGCTGGGTCGGACAGTGAACACGCCGACCGCCACACACAGCGCGAGCGCCAACGCGGGAACCACGGCACGGCGTAATAGGGACAACATGGCACTTCCTTCTTGACGTCGACGACGGCGGTCACGACCGGGCGGCGACGTCGCCGCGTAGTCGTGACCGCCACTCGGTGTAGGCGGCCACGTCGGCGGACTCGGTCAGCCCGGCCGCCGCGATATCGGTCCACTGCTCCGCCGCCACGGAGTCAATGCCGAACAACCGCGCACACGCCTGCTCGGTATGGGGCGGCACGCCACCCGCGCGGGCTCGCGCCGCGCACGCGAACAGCGCGCCCTGGCCGAAGGACGGCTGATGCTCGCCACTGGCCTTGGCCAGCCGGTCCAGCGCCTCGGCGTCGGCGCACCCCGCGTAGCAGCTCGCCAGGCCGACACCGGCCCACAGCTCACCCTGCGCGGAGTCGGGCGCGTCGCCGATCACGGCTGCGATGCCCTCCGGGCTGGCCGATTCCACGAACCACAACGCGCGGCCCGCTCCCGCGAGGGCGGCGTCTCTGCGATCAGATGGCGCGCGATGACACAGCGTGCGCAGGGCGCGTAACCCGCCGAAGTAGACCTGCGCGAACCCGGCGCCGTCCAGTGCCAGCCACCGCAGCAGCGGCGTTGATGGCACGGTTTCGATCGGCAGCGGCACCATGCCACCCGCCCAGCCGTAGCCGACGTGGATCAGGTGAATGTACTTGTCGCCGGGGCCAGCGCACAGACGTCGAAACGCCACACTCTCACCGGGCCGAAGGACGCCGCGCAGCGCCGTGTACATTCCCGCGCCCTCATAGGCGAAGCCCCGCTCCGGCTCGGGCACCGTTCCCAAGGCCGGGTGCGGGTCGCGCCAGTGGCGTGCGGCCAGATTGAATCCAGTCAGGAAACTCTGGGCATGGGTCTCCAGCACAGCGCGATCTCGCGGACGGTCAAGCCGAAACCCCCGCCGGGCGAAGTCTGCGAGTCCGAGAGGCAATCGCAGCAGCCTGGCTTGGGCCCCGGCAGCCGATTCGGTCACCGGAACTGAGCCTGCTGTCGACATCGGTACCTCTAGTCTCTTTCGCGTTCGCGAGCTTCCAGCCGCACGTGTATTAGGCCCGATTTCAGGGGCTGTACGCGACCTGAGACGCAAGGTTCACCGAATTGTGCGACGTTACGTTGATTGGGGCTGTCTCGTTGTCGGGTTTCAGCGAGCTCGAACCGCAATATTGCGCTAACTCGATAGATCGTCGTGCAGATCTAACGAGTGACAAGATTGTTCCCTATTGGGTGTTCCTGGCGAGTCTCGTCTGGTGCTGCCGTCCAGTTAGGGCCAGGTTCTAGGTAGTCCGATCCGCGACATTTGGTGCGGATGACGACACGACAACCGGCGTCAATAGACCTTGGGAGTGTCACAGTGTCCAGAAAAATTCGCCGAGGCGGGGTAATCGCCTGGGCGACAGTCCTCGCGATGGGGGTTCCCTCAGCGCAAGCAATGGGCGCATCGCCCGATCCGCTTTTGGGGACCGTCACAGGTATCACGCAGCAGGCCACATCGGACGATGACTGCTTCGAACGTCAGGACGATCCGGAATGCTTGATCGGCGGCGAGTTGGATCCCGCGGACGGAGCGCCGGAGCAGGAGCCGGAACCGGCGCCTGAGCCAGCGCCCGAACCGGAGCCAGCTCCCGAACCAGCCCCGGAACCTGAACCTGCCCCGGCTCCCGAGGAGGAGCCTGCACCGGCTCCGGCTCCCGAGGAGGAGCCTGCACCGGCACCTGCCCCGGAGGAGGAGCCCGCACCGGCTCCGGCTCCCGAGGAGGAGCCTGCACCGGCACCTGCCCCGGAGGAGGAGCCTGCACCGGCACCTGCCCCGGAGGAGGAGCCTGCACCGGCTCCGGCTCCCGAGGAGGAGCCTGCACCGGCACCTGCCCCGGAGGAGGAGCCTGCACCGGCACCTGCCCCGGAGGAGGAGCCCGCACCGGCTCCGGCTCCCGAGGAGGAGCCCGCACCGGCACCTGCTCCCGAGGACGGAACGGGCGACGGTGACTGCACGTGTGGTGAGACGCCGTTGCTGAGTTCCCTCGGCATCGACCTCGGCATCCGAATTTGATCCGCGTGCCACGAGTTAAGGATTGAAGAATGTCTGATCGCAACGATGAATCTCGTCGGCCGCTAGATGGCGACCGGCGGCAATTCCTGAAGCGTGCCGGTTATTCCGCTGCCGCCGCCGCGGCAATGGCGGCGGGTAGCGGATTCGTGGGAAAGGCATCAGCGCAGGTTCCGACGCCACCGCAGCCTCCGGGCGGCGGTGGGTTCGACGGCATGCGGGTGACATGCCCGTGCTTCGGAGACCTCATCAACTTGGTCACGTCCGAAGGCACATTCCCGTTCTCCGGCAAGGGAAATGTCGGGGTTCGTGTGCAGGGAGGCCCCAACCCGAACAAGTGGGGACTCGTCGTCGAACAGCATGAAGTCTCGGCGAAGGACACTCCGTTCGGCACCATCACCGTCAAGATGGCCGACGAAATCGAAGTGTCCGCAGACAGTTTGCTCGAATTCGACCCGACAACCGGCGGCTACACCCAAACGATGGTGCTGCCGATTACGGTCGAGCTAGAAAACTGTGGCGCCGGTGGTGATCCAGTGTTGCTGGGTACGTTGCCGGAAGCGCCGGTGGTCATGGGCAACGCGGAACCGCAGTTCGAGTTCCCGCCGAAGAACATGCCCTACAAGACCCAGGGCGACGTCGGTCTGTACGCGATCGGGTCGAACGGCCAGATTGTCGGCTCGAAGCCACTCGCGATGCTGCCGACGTTCAACTGGACGGTCGGCTAGAACCGGTCATCCGAACTCAAGGGGCCCTGCTCGCGCATAGCGGGCGGGGCCCCTTGACCGTGTGCGGCTCCCATCCGTCGCCGCGGTGGCACACGACGTCGTGAGTGAGGGACACGGCGTCGTGAGTGGGGGACACGAATGTCCTTCGGGGCTCGCCGAGTCAGGTGCGTTGGCGGTGGAGCTGGAGGGTGCGGGAGATCATCGCGCCCGCAAGGAAGGGGATGGCCTCGTCCTGGAAGTCGATGTCGGGCGCGAAGTCGCGCACCGCGCCTTCCAGCACGAGCAGCGACAGGATCGGGAACACGAACTGCGGGTCGGCGTAGAGGTTGTAACGACGTTGGATATCGAACAGGGACGTCGCGAAGTGGATGAGGTCGAAATCCGCCGCCGCCACGCCGGTGTGGGTCTCGATCAGTTCGACGATCTCGCGCCGGAAGCCGTCCTCGTCGGTGCCGGAGCGGGCGGTGGCCGTCGATAGCACGACCTCGGCGCATTTCTCGCCCTTGCCGACGCTCATGTAGTAGAAGAACGTGCTGAACTTGTCCTGCGCGTCCTGCGTCAGCCGGACGGTGAATCCGGCGTCGACGATCGCCGCTCGCGCGCCAGGTCCGAGGTAGAGGTTGCCGGGGTGCAGGTCGCAGTGGACAAGGCCGTCGTGGAACAGCATCTGGTAGACCGCGTGCAGCGCGGCGAGCACGGCTTCCGTGCGGTCCTCCTCGGACAGCTCGTCGGGGCTGCGACGCCGCAGGCCCGGCAGGTACTCCATGACCAGCACGTCGTCGGTGCACAGTTCGTCGTAGACCTCGGGGACACGCACCGCGTCGTACTCGACCAGGTTGGCGCGCAGCGACGCGAGGTTGCGGCGCTCGGTGGCGAAGTCGAGCTGCGCGTAGACGGCGTCACCGAGCTGGGTCATGATCTCGGCGATCGGCACACCGCGCAGGCCGGGCAGGTGCTTCACCAGCCCGCCGAGGCGGCGCATGATCGTCAGATCGGTCCGCAGCGTGGTCTCGATGCCGGGGCGGCGCACCTTGACCGCGACGTCGCGCCCGTCGGGCAGCGTCGTCCGGTACACGCAGGCGATGCTGCCCGACGCCATCGGTGTACCGCCGTGTTCGGCGGTGACGACCAGCGTGCGGGTCGTCTCGGGGCCCAGGGCGCGCTCCAGCACCGGGGCGAGTTCGCGCGCTGGGATCGGCAGCACCGTGTCGTGGAGCGCGGCCAGCGTCCGGCAGTGCCTCGGCGGCAGCAGGTCGGCACGGGTGCTGAGCATCTGCGCGACCTTGATGAACGCCGGTCCGAGCGCCGTGATGGTGTCCAGTAGCCAGGTGTCGGTGCGGGCGCGTCGGCCGGTGAACACCGAACGTGCGGACATCACCGCGAGTATGGCCACCCGTCGCGCCAGGATCGCGCCGATCTCCGCCAACCTGCGAACAAGCGGGCCGGTCTTGACCGCGGGGATACCGGTTGGGTGCGGTGACTGCGTCGTCGTCATGATGCTTACCTCGCTGTGCCGTTGAGTTCGACGCACAGCATTTCCGGATCAGCGCGACATCGCTGGCTCAGTCACCGGTTCGTGGGATTTTATGTGCCCGTGGCGATCTCGCGGAAGCTCTTGACGGGGCGCTGCGGCCCCGGTGTAGCCGGGAAAGACCCTGGCCAGCCGTCGTGTGAACGGCGCACCCTGATACGCTGAGTCACCGAGTCCGGCTGCGGTCCGTGGCGGCCGGGACTGACGCTTCATGACACGGCACCGAACTAAAGGAGAGACGAGTGGCGCTGTCCACCGATCAAAAAAAGGAAATCCTGTCCGAGTACGGCTTGCACGATACGGACACGGGTTCCCCCGAGGCGCAGGTTGCTCTGCTGACCAAGCGCATCATCGGTCTGACCGAGCACCTCAAGGAGCACAAGCACGACCATCACTCGCGTCGTGGTCTGCTGCTGCTGGTCGGCCGCCGCCGCCGACTGCTTGACTACGTCAAGAAGGTCGACATCACGCGATACCGGACGTTGATCCAACGTCTCGGCCTCCGTCGATGAGACACTGAAGGGGAGCACCCACGTGGGTGCTCCCCTTCAGTACAAGAGAACCAAGGACACGTGCGAGGCGCTTGAGGACGCCGGTCCTCGGTAGTGGTTCCCGGGACTCGGTCCCGAGGACTTCGATCGATGACCGGCCTCGTCACTTGGGCGATCTCCATCTAGGGAGGTGGGGTGCCTCGCGCGGTCCGACCGGGAAGCCCTCAGGTGGGCTGACCGTGAACGCAGACGAGGAGAAAGACCCCACATGACAGAAACCGTCGTACACGAGACGGAGGCCGTGATTGATAACGGCCGTTTCGGTACTCGCACCGTCCGGTTCGAGACGGGCAGGCTGGCCAAGCTCGCCGCTGGTTCGGTTGTCGCTTATCTCGACGATGAGACCATGCTGCTGTCGGCGACCACCGCGTCCAAGCACCCGAAGGAGCACCTCGACTTCTTCCCGCTGACGGTGGACGTCGAGGAACGGATGTACTCCATCGGCAAGATCCCCGGCTCGTTCTTCCGCCGGGAGGGACGTCCGTCGACCGAGGCCGTGCTGACCTGCCGGTTGACCGACCGGCCGCTGCGCCCGTCCTTCGCGGACGGGCTGCGCAACGAGATCCAGATCGTGATCACGGTGCAGAGCCTGCACCCAGACGACCCGTATGACGTGCTGGCCATCAACGCGGCGTCGGCGTCCACCCAGATCGGTGGCCTGCCGTTCTCCGGTCCGGTCGCCGCGACCCGTGTCGCGCTGATCGAGGACCAGTGGGTCGCGTTCCCGACCTGGTCGCAGCTGGAGCAGGCGACCTTCAACATGGTCGTCGCTGGCCGTGTCGTCGGGGAGAACCCTGAGGACGTCGCCATCATGATGGTCGAGGCCGAGGCCACCGAGAACACCCTCGACCTGGTCGAGCAGGGCGCCACGGCTCCGACCGAGCAGGTCGTCGCCGAGGGCCTCGACGCGGCCAAGCCGTTCCTGCGCGTGCTGTGCGAGGCGCAGCAGGCGCTGGCCGACGCTGCCGCCAAGCCGACCGGGGAGTTCCCGCTCTACCTCGACTACCAGGACGACGTCTACGACGCCGTCGCGTCGATCGCGACAGAGGATCTCACGAAGGCGCTGGCCATCGCGGGCAAGCAGGAGCGGGACGATGCGACCGACGAGGTCAAGGCCGCCGTGCTGGCCAAGGTCGGCGTCGGTGAAGGTGAGGCCTTCGAGGGCCGTGACAAGGAGGTCGGCGCGGCGTTCCGTTCGCTGACCAAGAAACTCATCCGGCAACGCATCCTGCGGGACAAGGTGCGCATCGACGGCCGAGGCCTCACCGACATCCGCTCGCTGGCCGCCGAGGTCGGCGTGGTGCCGAGGGCGCACGGCTCGGCGCTGTTCGAGCGCGGCGAGACCCAGATCCTGGGCATCACCACCTTGAACATGCTGCGGCTTGAGCAGTCGCTCGACACGCTCTCGCCGGAGAACACCAAGCGCTACATGCACCACTACAACTTCCCGCCGTTCTCCACCGGTGAGACCGGCCGCGTCGGCACGCCGAAGCGACGCGAGATCGGCCACGGCATGCTCGCCGAGCGTGCTCTGGTGCCGGTGTTGCCGAAGCGGGACGAGTTCCCCTACGCGATCCGGCAGGTGTCCGAGGCGCTCGGCTCCAACGGCTCGACGTCGATGGGCTCGGTGTGTGCGTCCACGATGGGCCTGCTCAACGCCGGTGTGCCGCTCAAGGCGCCGGTCGCGGGCATCGCCATGGGCCTGGTCTCCGACGAGGTGGACGGCAAGACCGAGTACGTCGCGCTGACCGACATCCTCGGCGCGGAGGACGCCTTCGGTGACATGGACTTCAAGGTCGCGGGCACCAAGGACGTCATCACCGCGCTGCAGCTGGACACCAAGCTGGACGGCATCCCGTCCGACGTGCTCGGTGCCGCGCTGAACCAGGCGCGCGACGCCCGGCTGACCATCCTCGACGTCATCGCCGAGGCTATCCCCGACCCGGACGAGATGAGCCCGTACGCGCCGCGCGTGACCAGCGTGAAGATCCCGATGGACAAGATCGGCGAGGTCATCGGCCCGAAGGGCAAGATGATCAACTCGATCACCGAGGAGACCGGCGCGGACATCTCCATCGAGGACGACGGCACCATCTACGTGGGTGCGTCCGATGGCCCCTCGGCGGAGGCCGCGATCGAGAAGATCAACGCTATCGCGAACCCGCAGCTGCCGAAGGTGGGCGAGCGGTTCCTCGGCACGGTCGTCAAGACGGCCGCGTTCGGCGCGTTCGTCTCCCTGCTGCCGGGCAAGGACGGCCTGGTCCACATCTCGAAGCTGGGCAACGGTAAGCGCATCGGCAAGGTGGAGGACGTCGTCAACGTGGGCGATAAGCTCCGCGTCGAGATCGCCGACATCGACCAGCGCGGCAAGATCAGCCTGATCCCGGTCAAGGAAGACGAGGAGCAGGTCGAGCAGGCAGAGCAGCCCTCGGAGTCCTCTGAGGCGTAATGGTGTGGTGAAGACGCTTTCCCCGCGCCCCGCGCGGGGAAAGCGTCATTCGTTGCGTCTGATGCGGTTAAGGCGGCATTCACCACACTGACCCCGGGGAGCGGATGAGCATCGAACTCGACACCGGCGTCCGGCGTAGCGTGCTGCCCGGCGGATTACGGGTGGTCACCGAGCATGTGGCGGGGATGCGCTCGGCCACCGTCGGACTGTGGGTCGGCGTCGGCTCCCGCGACGAGCAGCCTGCCGTCGCCGGTGCCGCGCATTACCTGGAGCACCTGCTGTTCAAGGGCACCGCGCAGCGCGCGGCCACGCAGATCGCTGAGGAAATGGACGCCGTCGGTGGCGAACTCAATGCCTTCACCTCGAAGGAGCACACCTGCTTCTACGCGCAGGTGCTCGACGTCGACCTGCCGCTGGCGATCGACCTCGTCACCGATGTGGTGTTCGAGGCCCGTTGCGCCGACGCGGACGTCGACACCGAGCGCAGCGTCGTGCTGGAAGAGATCGCCATGCGCGACGACGACCCGGAGGACCTGCTGCACGAGGTCTTCCAGGAGACGATCTTCGCGGGTCATCCGCTGGCCCGCCCGGTGCTGGGCACCGAGGAGTCGATCCGGGGCCTCGACCCCGCCGCGCTCCGCGCGTTCTACCGCGACTCCTACCAGCCGCCGAAGATGGTGCTCGCCGTCGCGGGCAACGTCGACCACGACGACATCGTGCGTAGGGTGCGGAAGTCACCGGCCGTCGGGGCGGACACCGCGGCGGATGCCGTAGCGACCGATCCCGCCCCTCCTCGCTCCGGTGTCGCTCAGCTCTCGACTTCTGGTCAGCTGGTGCTGCGCACCGACGAGACCGAACAGGCACATCTGCTGCTCGGCACCCGCGCGCTGCACCGGCACGACGAGCGCAGGTTCGCGCTCAGCGTGCTCAACGCCGCGCTTGGCGGCGGCATGAGTTCCCGGCTGTTCCAGGAGATCCGGGAGCGGCGCGGGCTGGCGTACCAGGTGTACTCCGCCATGGGCTGCTACGCCGACACCGGCCTGTTCTCCATCTACGCGGGCTGCCAGCCGGAACGTCTCGGCGAGGTCACCGGGGTGCTGCGCACCACGCTGACCGACGTCGCCACTGGCGGCCTCACCGAGGTGGAGATCGTGCGCGCCAAGGGCCAGCTGCGCGGCGGGCTGGTGCTCGGTCTGGAAGACACCGCATCGCGGATGGTGCGGCTGGGCAAGAACGAACTGAACTACGGCCGTTACTACAGCGTGGACGACACGGTGGCGCGTATCGACGAGGTCACCGTCGGCGACGTGGCAGAGATCGCGGCCACGCTGTTGCGTGAGGTACAGGCAGTGGCGGTCGTCGGGCCGTATTCTCACGTCGACGAACTGCCGGACGAGGTGCACGAGGTGATGGCGTGATTCGAGTGGGCGTGCTTGGCGCCGAGGGACGGATGGGCTCCGAGGTCTGCGCCGCCGTGGACGGCGCGGATGACATGGAGCTGGTCGCCAGACTGGACGCGGGTGATCAGCTCTCCGCGCTGACCGAGACGGGCGCGGAGGTCGTCGTCGACTTCACCCACCCGGACGTCGTCATGGACAACCTGCGGTTCTGTGTCGACAACGGCATCCACGTCGCGGTCGGCACCAGCGGTTTCACCGAGGAGCGCCACCAGACGCTGCGTGAATGGCTGGCCGCGAAACCGGACGTCGGGGTGTTGCTCGCCCCGAACTTCGCGCTCGGAGCGGTGCTGATGATGCGCTTCGCCGAGTTGGCTGCCCGCTACTACGAGACCGCTGAGGTCATCGAACTGCACCACAACCGCAAGGCCGACGCGCCGTCGGGCACCGCGACCCACACCGCGCGGGCCATCAGCGCCGCCCGCAAGGACGCCGGGCTCGGCGCGGCGCCGGATGCCACGACGTCCGAGCTGGACGGCGCACGCGGTGCGCGGGTGGACGACGTCGCGGTGCATTCGGTGCGGCTGGCAGGCCTGGTCGCGCACCAGGAGGTGCTGTTCGGTGGGCAGGGCGAGACGTTGACGATTCGGCATGACTCGCTGCACCGGTCGTCGTTCATGCCGGGCGTGCTGCTCGGTGTGCGCGAGGTCAGAACCCATCCAGGACTCACCATCGGCCTGGACCAGTTCCTCGACCTCTGACCGCGAACCTCTGACCGCGACTGGCCGAACAGCCAGTGCGGGACATGGCATCAGGACACCAGACTCAGTGAGGCAGGAGATGAGAAGCAAGACGCTCGTGATCTCCGCCGTGCTCACCTGCTTCGTCGTGCTGTATCTGGTGTTGCTCGCCGGGCGCGGGGTGGAGCTGTTGCGCACTGGCGAGACGATCCCGGTCGTGCTTGGCGTCGGCGTGCTGCTGCTGCCGCTACTCGGTGTGTGGGTGCTGGTCAGCACCTGGCGTTCCGGGTTGCGCGTGCAGCGGCTGGCGGCGCGACTGGCCGAGGAGGGTGGCTTGCCGGACACGTCGGAGCTGCCTCGCAGGCCCAGCGGGCGGGTCGACCGCGACGCCGCCGACGCCTGGTTCGCCGACCGCAAAGCGGAACTGGACGCCGACCCGGACGATTGGCGCGGGTGGTACCGGATCGCGCAGGCCTACGACCTCGCCGGGGATCGACGTCGCGCTAGGGACGCCATGCGCACGGCCGTCACGCTGGAGGAACGCGAGCCGCGCTGAGGCTCAGCCTGCGGACCGGACGGTGAGTCGGCTGAGCGACGGCAACCGGAACGGGTTCCTCCTGGTCTGGAACGTCTCGGTGTCGATCGCGACGAGTGCGCCGCTGGTGGCGACCGCGAACAGCCACTCGCTGTCCGGGGAGAACGCCACGCCCGACTGCGCGAACCCGCCCCGGACCGACACCCCGAGCGTGCGCTCCTGCCCGGTGTCCAGGTCGATGATCGACAGGATCGGCCGGTTGCCGACGTCGTCACGCACGACGGCGGCGATCGAGCCGTCCGGTGCGATCGTGCCGCGGGGCCATGTGGTGGTGTCGACGGCGCCGCCGAACGGTCGGCGCTTCCCGGTGTCCCTGGTGATCAGCACATGAGCGCACCGCGCCTGCTCGTCGCACTCGGTGGCCAGTAGATGGTTCGGCCCGACGGCGTCGATCTGCCCGGTTGTCACGCGGCGTACGCCGTCCGGCCGCGCCACGTAGGTACCGCCGGGGCCGGACGTCAGCACGTACCCGGCGCCGTCCGGTGTGATCGGCTTGGACATCGTTGGGGGGATGCGGATCGGTGGTCCGACCCGGCCACCCGATGGCATCGACATGCGCCACAGCACGGTCATGCTGTCAGGGTCGTGCTCATGTGCCACCCAGACCCGGCCTGGACGTGGCCCGGGGAACACGCGCCCGCCGCTGAACACGCCTCGTAGCTCTCTGGCGGGTTCGCCATCCGGCACCATGTACCCTGGCACGCTGTCCAGTGGTCGCACCATCACCCAGTCCGGCCCCGCGATGAGTGAGCTGGGGCCGGAGCTCTGCAGCTGTGGGATGTCGGTGATGGTGACCCGGCCCTCGGCAAGCTCGATCCGGATGACGCTATCGGGGCCGTGCGCGATCAGCTCCCAGTCCGCGGTCACCCCGAACACCCGCTCGCCGACGTTCCGCACCGTGGTCTCGTCGTCCTTGGTCGGGGCGGTAGCGTCCCGGGAGGGTGTGGGGGAGAGCTGCGGGGGCGGTTGCGCCGTGGTGTCCTCCTGCCGGGCAGCGATGAACGCCACCGCAAGCACCACGGCGAGCACGAGCGGCAGCCACGGCCCCCAGCGACGCCAGCCCGTACGCCGCTCCTCGGTCGCGGGTTCGGTGTCGTCGAACACCCGCACCGCAGTGGGTTCGGCCGAGCGCACCCGCTGGATCGCCGTGGGCTCGACCAGCTGGATGAGGTTGCCCTCGGGGTCGCGCAGCCGAGCGAACCGGCCTTCCGGGTGATCCGTCGGGTCGACGTCGACCGTGGCGCCGCCCGTTCGTAGTTGCTCCACCATTGCGTCGAGGTCGGCGACCTGGAAGCTGAGCGACCAGTTGTCCGCCGGGTCCGGCTTGGCGGGTGCCGCCGCGAACAGGGTTAGGCCGTCCAGCTCGGCGATGGCCTGTGCGCCAAGCTGGACGGCGTACCAGTGGCCGAGCATCGCGGGGTCGTGCGCGCGAATGAACGCCCCGCCGATCCCATTGACCTGCTCCACGTCGCCTCCTCGCGTCCGACGCTCTTCCAGTGTGGCGTACGGATCGCGAGTTTTGTGCGGTTAGAAGTGGAACCAGCTCGCGAACAGCGCGGGCGAGGCCGCGAGCGCACCGAACCGGGCGAACCGGCCGACCATGCCCACGCCGAGGAACACCGATAGCCGCATCCGTGCCAGGCCCGCGACCACGGCCATGCCCATGAACGGCGGGATGCCGAGCACCGCGCTGCAGCCGTAGGAGCCGACCATCCACTGTGGATGGCGATGGCAGCGTTCCCGCAGTGCTTCGAACCACATCTTGAGCCGCTTGGTGCGTCGCCGGAAGCGCTCCCGCCGCGCGGACGGCGGTCGGTAGTGCTGCGCGCGGTGCAGCCACGGAGGCAGCTTGATGGAGCCACGCGCGGCGAGATAGTAGGGCACCTTTCCGGTGAGCTGGCCCAGCGCGACCACCGCGCCGAGCACCGACCAGTGCAGCGTCGACTGGCTGGACGCCATGCCGATCACGAACAGTTCGATGCTGATCACCGGCAACAACGCGGTACCGAACGCGACGCCGAACGTGAAGCACAACCACGACAGCGTCGCCACCACACGCACCCCCAGTGGAGCTCAAAAAGGGACTCTGCTCACACTACCGGGTTACCCGGCGTCGTGGGGCGGATACCCCCGGTGAATTATCCGGCGTATATGGCGAAACCGACATCTCGACCAGGGGTTAGGACTTCAGATGCAGCTCCAGCCCGCCCGCGAGCCGCATCTCGCGGATACGGGCGCCGCCGGTGTCGAGCGTGCGGACGGTCCCGTCCGGGTCCCAGCCGATCGAGCGGTAGAAGGCAAGCGTCGCCGAGTCGGACTCCGATACCCACGTGATCGCCCGCTGCGCGCCGCGTGAGCGCAGCGCGCGGGCCGCCGCGGCGAGCAGCCGTCCGCCATGGCCGCGCCTGCCCCAGCGCGGCTCCACCAGCACGGTGGCGATGAGTCCCGTGTGCGCGGCGTCGTCGGGCAGTTCGCCGTTCGGGCCGGCGAGTTCGTCCTCCGGCGCCTGGCCGGAGACCGTGAAGCCGACCGTGAAGCTGCCCTCGGTGGCGACGAAGACGTCGGTGTCCGGGTGCGCGATCGCCTCCGACCAGCGTTGCTCGATGCCCGGATCATCCAGCATGGCGATGGCGTCGTCGCCCACGATGTCGCCGTAGGCGGTGCGCCAGGTCTCGCGCTGGATGCGCGTGATCTCGGTGGCGTCGTCGGGCTGGGCGAGGTGAACGTCGGGGCGGGCCATGGCGGCACGATACCCAGCGTTGACACAGCACTGTCGGTGGCTCGTGGCACCATGCGCGCATGCGAACGATCTCACCGGCGGTCGCGCGCCGGATCGCCGTGGCAGCGCAAGGGTTCGGGGACGCCCGGCCGGGGACGATGCCGACGCGGCAGCACCTCAACCGGGTGCTGAATCGGGTGCGGGTGCTGCAGCTTGACTCGGTCAACGTGGCGGTGCGGGCGCACTACGCGCCGCTGTTCGCGCGGCTCGGCGCCTACCCGATGAACCTGGTCGACGACGCGGCCTGGACGCATAGCGCGCGCAGGCCCCGGTTGCTGGTGGAGTACTGGGCGCACGCCGCGTGCCTGTTGCCGGTGGCGGACTGGCCGCTGCTGCGGCACCGGATGGCCGACTACCAGCGCCACTATCTGGAGCGCGCGGACTCGGTGGCCAATACGGCGGGGCACCTGGCCGACGACGTCCTCGCCGCCGTCAAGGACCTCGGGCCGATCGGGGCAGGAGCGTTGGAGCGGGAACTCGGTCTCGGCGCTGGCCCGCGACGTGCTGGGGGTTGGTGGAACCGCACCGACGTCAAGCGGGTGTGCGAGTGGCTGTTCGCGGCCGGGGAGTTGACCACCGGCACCCGGCAAGGCTTCGAGCGCCGCTACGACCTCCCGGAACGGGTGCTGCCGCGCGACGTGCTGGCCGCACCTGAACCGGATCGCGCCGACGCCGTCCGGGAGTTGGTGACGCGCTCGGCGACCGCGTTGGGTATCGCCACCGAGCCAGACTTGCGCGACTACTTCCGGCTGCGGCCCGCCGACAGCAAGCGCGCGGTTGATGAGCTGGTTGAGGCGGGCACGGTGGAGCCGGTGCGGGTGCGCGGCTGGCGCGACGTCGCATACCGGCACGTCGATGCGCGGGCACCGCGCCGGGTCGAAGGCCGGGCGCTGCTGTGTCCGTTCGACCCGCTGATCTGGGAACGCGACCGCACCGAGCGGCTGTTCAACTTCCACTACCGCATTGAGATCTACGTGCCTGAGCCGCAGCGGGTGTACGGCTACTACGTCTTCCCGTTCCTGCTCGACGGTGAGCTGGTCGCGCGGGTCGACCTCAAAGCTGACCGGGGCGCGGACGTGCTCCGGGTGCGGGGCGCGTTCGCGGAGCCCGGCGTTGATGTCGGCCGTGTGCCTGCGGAGCTGGCCGGGGAGCTGCGGTTGATGGCGGAGTGGCTCGGACTGTCCGGGGTGGCCGTTGGCGATCGGGGCGACCTCGCGGCCCCGCTGGCGGCGGTCGTGGCGTAGGCGGGCGCTGTCCGCTACGCCGACGCGCTGGCGATGACGGCGTTGCCTGAGCCGGTGCTGGCGCGGATGTGCAGCGGGACGTCCTCCCCGGGTGGCGCGTCGGCCACCTCGAGCTCACTGGACGCCGTGCCGGAACCGGACGTCACATCGACTTCGGCGTGCACCCCGGACCGCACGCCGACGCGGACCGCGCCTGACCCGGTGCGGACGTTCACTCCTCCCGGACCCGCGTCGGCCACCGTGACGTCGCCGCTGCCGCTGCGCACTACCAGTTCGCCTTCGGCAGCCGCCACGTACACCGACCCGGTGCCGGTCACCACGGTCGCGGAACCGCGCGTGTCGGACGCGCGGACGTCGCCCCCGCCGGTGCGGACGTGCAGCCCGCTCGCGGTCGGTCCGAGCGACACGCTGCCGCTGCCGCTGCGCACGGTGACCGCGCTCGTGGCCCGCTCCAGTGCGACGTCGCCGGACGACGTGTGGAGCGTGGCCCGCCCCGCCGCGCCGGTGACGGTCACCCGAGCCGAGCCCGTCTTGATCTCCAGGTGCGAGCCCGCTGGGGCGCGGACGGTCAGCGCCAATGGGACGTGCCGCAGCGGCAGCTGCTTCGGGGCACGCACCACGAGCCTGCCGCCGAGCATGTCGATCCGGGTCTGCTCGATGGCGTCGCTGGCAGAGCCCGCTAGCTCCGGTCCGAGCTGATCGCGGAACTGCTCGGACAGCCAGGCCAGCGTGCTCGCGACGCCCTGCGTCCACGGCGATCCGCTCCCGGTGTCGTGCCGCAGCTCCACCGCGACCGATGTGGTGTCACGCGTGCTGTCGTCAGCAGCGTCCGCCGCAGCCGCGTCGCCGCTCAGCAGGACGTCGATCCGGCCGGTCGTGACGCTGAGGTCCAGTTCGATCGGACCGTCGGTGGGAAATTCCTGGGTACGGACGAGTTCCGGCTGCTCGGTGCCGCCCGCGTCGTTCGGTTCGGTCATGGCGTTCACCCCGTGACCCAGCCGCGCAGCCTGCTGCCGCCCGCGTCCGGCTTGCCACCACGCTCGCCGTACGCGCCGGACTTGCCCGGTGGCCAGCCGCCCTTGCGGTGCAGCGCGCCCTGCACTGCTTGCTGCACGAAGGTGTTCAGCGACACGCCCTGCTCGGCGGCCGCCTGCTCGGCTCTGCCCTTGATCTCTTCGAACAACCGCAACGTCATCCGGCTGATGTCGCCGTCAGGGCGGGGCGGTGGCGGTGGGTCGTTGTCCGGCTCGGTTCGTTCGCCCTGCTCGGCGGTGGCGCCGCTGACCACCACCCGTACGTCTTTGCCGTCCAGGCGTACCTCGACAACCTGCTCGTCCAGGTGCGCGGTGACCTCGGCCGCGAGGTCGGACAGCGCGTTCATCAGCGTCAGCCGCACCGCCGGTTCCAGCGCGGCTGACAGCGTCGCGGCTACCCGCCGTGTCTGTTCGTCCCCAGCCGATGCCGTCGTGGTGAGGTCCTCCCGCAGCGCGGTGATGTACGGCGTCAAGTCCATGACACCACTATGACGTCATATCTGACACCGAGCAACCACCATTCGGAGCATCGTGCCCCCGACTACCGACGGGGTGTCTCAGCTCTGTGAGCTATCGACGTTGTGGTTGCTATAGCGACCACAACGCCTCAAGATCCACGTGGGCTGGGCGACAAGGAACCGCCGCCACGCGAAACCGTCGGAGGCTCGGGATAGGCTGCTGTCGACAGCAGTTCACATGTCGACAGATCGTCGAGACAAGACAGACAAGGTTCGGTGCTTCCGTAGTGGCTGAGACGGTGTCGCCCCAGATCCAGTTGATCGCGAAGACGGAGTTCTTCCCGCCGGAAGACGTGCCGTGGTCCACCGACGCCGAGGGTGGTCAGGCGCTCGCCGAGTTCGCGGGCAGGGCTTGCTACCAGTCCTGGAAGAAGCCCAACCCGAAGACGGCCACCAACGCGGGCTACCTCGAGCACATCATCTCGGTGGGCCACCTTTCCGTGCTGGAACATGGCTCGGCCACCTTCTACATCACCGGAATCTCCCGCTCGCTGACGCACGAGCTGATCCGCCACCGGCACTTCTCCTACTCGCAGCTCTCGCAGCGCTACGTGCCGGAGCGTGACGCGGCGTTCGTCGAGCCAGACGTCATCGCCGACGATCCCGAACTGCACGAAAAGTTCCTCGCCGCGGCGCAGGCCAGCCAGGACGCGTATAACGAGCTACTCGTCGGCCTGCAGGACAAGTTCGCCGACGCGCCGAGTAAGACGTTGCAGCGCAAGCAGGCACGGCAGGCGGCCCGGTCGATCCTGCCGAACGCCACCGAGACGCGCATCGTCGTCACCGGCAACTACCGGGCCTGGCGGCATTTCATCGCCATGCGCGCCACCGAGCACGCCGACGTCGAGATCCGCGCGCTGGCCGTGGAGTGCCTGCGGCACCTGCAGAAAGCCGCGGAGAACGTCTTCGCGGACTTCACCATCTCCACGTTGCCGGATGGCACCGAGGTCGCCACCAGCCCACTGGTCTCCGAGGGCTGATGAAGCGCCTCGCGATCGACGTGCGGCCGGGGCACTACTCGGTCGCACGTCTCGACGCTGCCGAGCCCGTTCCAGCCGGCTTGTTCGACGCGGAGGGCGACACGCTGGTCTCCGTCACCCGCAGCCGTGACGAGGTCTCGCTGATCTGCCCGTCCGAGACCCGGCTGCCCGACAATGCGCGGGTGGAGGACGGCTGGCGGTTGCTCACCGTGCGAGGCCCGCTGGAATTCACCCTGACCGGCATCATCGCCGCGCTGTCGAGCGAGCTGGCGTCGGCGGGGGTGCCGTTGTTCACGCTGTCGACGTTCGACACCGATCATCTGCTGGTCAAACACGCCGATCTGGCGCGAGCGGTGGATGCGCTGCGACTATCCGGTCACGAGGTGCATACCGGCTGAACCGGTCGCGTTATTGTGCCTGCCTGACGCGAAGGAGGGCGCGGTGACCGAGGACCAGTCACACACCGGCCAGCGGACGCTGGCAGGGCGGTACGTGCTGCGTGCGGAGCTGGGGCGTGGCGGCATGGGCGTGGTGTGGCGCGGCGAGGACACCGTCATCGGCCGCTCGGTCGCTATCAAGGAGCTACGGCTGCCCGAGAGCGGCGAACACGCCGAGGTGTTCCAGGAGCGAGTGCTACGGGAGGTGCGCACCGGCGGTCGGCTCACCGACCCCGCCGTTGTCACCGTCTTCGACGTGATCACCGAGGCCCAGTCGACCTACATCGTGATGGAACTGGTCGAGGCGCCCACGTTGTCCGAGCTGGTGGCCGAGCGCGGCCCGCTTGACCTCGATCTGGTCGCCGCGATCGGTGAGCAGGTGCTGGCCGCGCTGACCGCGGCGCACCAGGCCGGGATCGTGCACCGCGACGTCAAGCCGAGCAACATCATGGTCGCCGCCAACGGCAGGGTGAAGCTCACCGACTTCGGTATCGCGCAGGCCGTGGACGACCCGAGGCTCACGACAAGCGGCTCCCTGGTCGGCTCACCAGCGTTCATGGCGCCCGAGCGGGTGGCTGGCCAGCCCGCGACCCCCGCCTCCGACCTGTGGTCCCTCGGTGCCACGCTGTTTTTCGCCGCCGAGGGGACGGTCGCGTTCGAGCGCGGTTCTACGGCGGCCACCCTGCACGCGATCATGAACGAGGTGCCGTACCTCAGCAGGACGCAGGGGCCGCTCGCGTCGGCGATCATGGGCATGCTGATCACCGCGCAGGACGCGCGGTTTGGCCCGGTGCAGGTGCGGCAGCTGCTCGACGCGGCCCGCACCACGACAGGCACGGCCACGCCGACCGCCGTGCACCCGGGGGCAACCAGCACGGACACGCGGCCGGTGTCGGCGCCGAGCCCGCCGCGGCGCCTCGCCACGCGAGTGGGTGCGGCCGTCGTGGCTGTGATGCTGCTCGTGCTCGGGTTCCTCGCGGGGGACTGGTGGGCCAGCCCGCCGAGTACGAACATGCTGGAGACACTGACCTACGGCGAGGGCGGCGATATTCCCTCGCTCGGCGATCCCTCGGTGGACTACGCGCCGTGCCTGAACGCCCCGCTGCGCCAGGGCGCGGCGATCGCGTCGAGCAACTGGGTCGAGTGCGAGGAACCGCACGAGGCCGAGATCTACGACTATGCCATCGCGCTCGGCGGTGATGATTCCGACGAGGCACGGTCGCTCGCCGCGCCGGACGGCGCCGATCTCACGCGGTTCGCCGAAGCCAAGTGCGCGCTGAGCTTCCGCTCCGGCACCTTGCGTGAAGAGCGCCCGGATGACCTGCGCTTCCGTGCGCTGATCCCCGCACGGGCAGAGTGGGAACGCACCCCGGACGGCGCGCCGGTGCGTACCGTGTACTGCGTGGTCAGCAGGGCGGGCGGACAGCTCGACGACCGGTTGCGCGTCGAGGTGAAATAGCCCCGAGGTCGGGGCGGTATCCGCTGGACCAACGGGGTACCGTCAGGACATGCCCACGATCTCAGCCGGCCCGACCGCCGCTCCAGGGCGGCCGTTCGGGCGTGTACTTTCCGCGATGGTTACTCCGTTCAACTCGGATGGCGCGATTGATCTGGACCGCGCGCAGGAGCTGGCGGAGCATCTGATCGACCTCGGCAACGACGGCCTGGTCGTCAACGGCACCACCGGCGAGAGCCCGACCACGACGGACAAGGAGAAGACCGACTTGGTCCGCGCCGTCATGGAGGCGGTTGGCAGCAGGGCCACCGTGGTCGCGGGGGCGGGCACCTATGACACCGCGCACAGCCTTGAGCAGGCCCGCAACGCCGAGAAGGCGGGCGCGCACGGCATCCTCGTCGTCACGCCGTACTACTCCCGGCCAACGCAGGCGGGCCTGTACGCGCACTTCACCGCCGTGGCGGGAGCGACCGACCTGCCGGTGATGCTCTACGACATCCCGCCGCGGTCCATCGTGCCGATCGAGGTGGACACGCTGCGCCGCCTGGCAGAGCACCCGCAGATCCTCGCCGTCAAGGACGCCAAGGGCGACCTGCTTTCCGGCAGCGAGGTCATCGCCAACACGGACCTGGCGTACTACTCCGGGGACGACGCGCTGAACCTGCCGTGGCTGTCGGTGGGCGCGACTGGCTGTGTCAGCGTCATCGGCAACATCGTCGCGGGCCGTATTCGGGGCATGATCGACGCTTACGAGGACGGCGACACCTCCACCGCTCGCACCAACCACCGGGGCATGCTGCCGGTGCTGCGGGCGTTCTCTCGCGTTGGCGGGGTGGTCTTCGTCAAGACGGCACTCCGGCTGCGCGGGCTCGACGTGGGTGACCCGAGGCTGCCGATCGTGCCGGCGACCGACGACCAGATCGAGGCGATCGCCGCCGACCTGACGCAGGCCGGGGTGCCGCTCGAGTCGCAGCGCGCCGACTGGCACGGCTCCCGGGTGGCCCACACGGACTCGGCCGCCGCGTACGTCACGCCGACGACGCACACCAGCGTGGGGACGTTGCACGAGTGATCGCGGACGGACCTGGCCCGACAGGGGCCCCACCTGCCCTGCCCGATGGCGGCCTGCGCATCGTCGCACTCGGCGGCATCGGCGAGATCGGCAGGAACATGACCGTCTTCGAGTTCGACGGCCGGCTGCTGATCGTGGACTGCGGCGTGCTGTTCCCAGAGGACGAGCAGCCCGGCGTCGACCTGATCTTGCCGGACTTCCGTGCCATCGAGAACCGGCTGGACGAGGTTGAGGCGCTGGTGCTCACCCACGGCCACGAAGACCACATCGGTGCGGTGCCGTTCCTGTTGCGACTGCGGCCTGACCTGCCGGTGTACGGCTCGCGGCTGACGCTGGCACTGCTCGCGGCGAAGTGCAGCGAGCACAAGCTACGGCCGAACCTGATCCACGTCGCGGAGGGGGAACGGCGCGCGGTCGGCCCGTTCGATCTCGAGTTCCTCGCGGTGAACCACTCCATCCCGGACGCGCTGGCGGTGGCGATCCGGACTCCGGCGGGTCTGGTGCTGCACACCGGTGACATCAAGCTGGACCAGCTCCCGCTCGATGGTCGCCTCACCGACCTCGCCGGTTTCGCCCGGCTCGGCAATGAAGGTGTCGACCTGCTGTGCGTTGACTCCACCAACGCCGAGGTGCCCGGCTTCGTCACTCCGGAACGTGAGATCGGTCCGGTGCTGGACAACGTGCTGGCGCAAGCGACCCAGCGAGTCATCGTCGCCTGTTTCGCCAGCCACGTGCACCGGGTGCAGCAGGTCCTCGACGCCGCGGTCGCGCATGGCCGCCGGGTCGCGTTCGTGGGCCGCTCGATGGTGCGCAACATGGGTATCGCGGCTGAGCTGGGCTTCCTCACCGTGCCCGAGGGCCTGTTGATCGACATGGACGAGGCGGCGAACCTGCCCGAGACCAAGGTTGTGTTCGTCTCCACCGGTTCGCAGGGCGAACCGCTGTCGGCGTTGTCGCGGATGACGCGCGGGGAGCATCGCAACATCACGCTGCGCCCCGGCGACACCGTCGTCCTTGCCAGCTCCATGATTCCCGGTAACGAGACCGCGGTCATCGGCGTGGTCAACGGGTTGGTGCGGCTCGGCGCGAACGTCGTCTACCAGGCCAACGCGAAGGTCCACGTCTCCGGCCACGCCTCGGCGGGCGAGCTGCTGTTCCTCTACAACGCGGTGCGGCCGAGCAACGTCATGCCGGTGCACGGCGAGTGGAAGCACTTGCGTGCCAACGCCGAGATCGCGGTCAGCACCGGCGTCGACCCGTCCAGCGTGGTCATCGCCGAGGACGGCGTCGTCGTCGACCTCGTTGACGGCAAAGCCACCCGTACCGGACGGGTCGAGGTCGGCCACGTCTACGTCGACGGACTCTCGGTCGGTGACGTTGGGGAGTCGACGTTGTCCGACCGGCTGATCCTCGGTGAGGGCGGGTTCATCGCGATCACCGTCGCCATCGACCACAACACCGGGCGCGCGGTGTCGCCGCCGACGGTGTCCGGCAGGGGCTTCTCGGACGACCCGAAGGCACTCGACGGTGTGCTGCCGCTGATCGAGATGGAGCTGTCCCGCACCGAGTCGGAAGGCATCATCGACACCCACCGGGTCGCCCAAGCGGTGCGCCGGGTGGTGGGTCGCTGGGTCGCGCAGACCTATCGCCGTCGGCCGATGATCGTGCCGACGGTCATTCCGGTCTAGGCGCGACCCCGGGCGTCGGAGGCGACGCCCGGCGGCCGGTCAGGGCTGCTTGGCGCCCGTCGTCGTGGGTTCCGGGGCGTCGCCGAGCGCGCCGATCCAGTCCCGCTGCGGCGCCTGTCCGACGAAACGGCCGAACAGTAGCGCCGCCGCCGTCGCGACGATCCAGCCGGGCACCATCTCGTACACGCCGGTGTCCGCCAGGACGTCGACCTGCCGCCACACCAGTACGGTCGCCGCGCCGCCGACGATGCCCGCCAGCGCGCCTGCCCACGTCATGCGCGGCCAGAACAGCGACAGCAGGATGACCGGGCCGAACGCGGAGCCGAATCCTGCCCAGGCGTAGGCGACGATGTCGAGCACGCCGCCGCCGCCGAGCGCGATCACGTACGCCACGACGGCGACCAGGACGACGGTGCCACGGCCGACCCACACCAGCGTGCGGTCGGTGGCCTCCCGGTTGAGGAACGCCCGGTAGAAGTCCTCGGTCAGCGCGGTGGACGACACGATGAGCTGACTGTCCGCTGTGGACATGATCGCGGCGAGGACAGCGGCGAGCAGGATGCCAGCCAGCCACGGGTTGAGCAGTTCCTGGGCCACCGCGATGAACACTGTCTCCGAGTTGTCCAGCGGCTGGTCGAGTAGTCCTATGCCGACGAGACCGACCAGCGATGCGCCAGCCAGCGTCACGAGCACCCAGCTGACGCCGATGCGCCGCGCGGCCGGGATGTCGCGCACGCTGCGGATGCCCATGAAGCGCGCCAGGATGTGCGGCTGCCCGAAGTAGCCGAGACCCCAGGCCAGTAGCGAGATCACGGCGATGGCGCTGAGTGACTCGCCCGAGCCCCACGCGCCGTCGGTGAAGCTCGCTTCGCGGCCCATGTCCAGCAGCGCCGGTGACTGCTGGTTCAGCGAGTCGCTCATCGCGCCGAAGCCGCCCAGCATCCCGACGCCGATCAGTGGCAGTATCAGCAGCGCCAGGAACATGAGGGTGCCTTGGACGGCGTCGGTGAAGCTGACCGCGAGGAAGCCGCCGAGGAAGGCGTAGACGACGATGACCGCGACCGCGACCGTGATCGCGAGCGTGGCGTTGACGCCGAAGACCTCCTCGAACAGCACACCGCCTGCGACGAGGCCGCTGGCGACGTACACGGTGAAGAACACCACGATCACCACGGCTGAGACCGAGCGCAGCAGCCTGGTGCGGTCCTCGAACCGGTTCTCGAGGTACGCCGACAGGCTGATCGCGTTACCCGCGCGCTCGGTGTAGGAACGCAGCCGGGGAGCGACGAACAGCCAGTTGAGGTAGGTACCGATGGCCAGCCCGATCGCGATCCAGGTCGCGCCGATGCCCGCCGCGTACACCGCGCCTGGCAGACCGAGCAGCAGCCAGCCCGACATGTCACTGGCCTGTGCGGACAGCGCTGCGGTCGGGGAGTTGAGGGTGCGCCCGCCGAGAGCGAAGTCGGACAGGGTGTTGGTGCGGTTGTAGACCCAGACCCCGATCGCGATCATGACGATGAGGTACACGATGAACGTGGTCAGAATGGGTGCGCTGATGTCGAACACGAGGTATACCTCCCTCTCCTGGGCGCCGTCGCCCAAGGTTCGAGACCAGTGTGATCGTCATCACATAGGATGTAAACGGACAATTGGGGGTACCGTCCCCGTTGTCTGATCCCGTCCGCCCTACCCGGCTGAGCGGGTACGGATGTCGGGCGACGGGGTTAACCTCGAAGACGTGATGGACACGACAACGGAACCCACCTCGCCCGCCGCACTCGCCGAGGCGCTGGAACGCACGGGGTACCTCGCTGACGAGGGGGTGGCCACTGCCGCATTTCTCGCGATGCGGATGCGGCGGCCGCTGCTGTGCGAGGGCGAGCCGGGCACCGGCAAGACGTCACTGGCGAGCGCGCTGGCCGAGGCGCTGGGCCTGTCGCTGATCCGGCTGCAGTGCCACGAGGGCATCGACGCCGAGCAGGCGCTTTACGAGTGGGACTACCCGCGTCAATTGCTGCACCTGCGCGCCCTTGAGGCGACCGCCGATGGCCCCGTCGATCCCGACATCGCGGAGCGCTCCCTCTACACCAGGCGGTTTCTGCTGGCCAGACCGCTGCTGCGCGCGCTGACCGAATCACCGTGTGTGCTGCTGGTGGACGAGATCGACCGCGCGGACGACGAGTTCGAGGCGTTCCTCCTGCAGCTGCTCGACGAGAACGCGGTCAGCATCCCGGAGTTCGGCGAGATCAGGGCCACCACGCCGCCGATCGTGCTGTTGACGTCCAACCGCACCCGCGAGGTGCACGACGCGCTCAAGCGCCGCTGCCTGTACCACTGGCTGGTCCACCCTGAGGTGGCCCGTGAGGTGGCGATCCTGCGGCGGCGGCTCCCTGGGCTCTCGGAGCAACTGGCCAACCAGGTCACCGGCGCGGTGCATCGGTTGCGCGAGCTCGATCTACTGAAGCCGCCCGGGGTGGCGGAGTCGCTCGACTGGGCTACTGCGTTGCAGGCGCTGAACAGCGTCGAGCTGGACGTGGCGAACGCGGAGCTGACGCTGGGCGCGGTGGCCAAGTATCGGGAGGACGCCGACCGCATCCGGGCGGCAGGCCTGTCTTCCCTGCTCGCGGGGTGAGGCGATGGCGCTACCAGCTCTCGTTGGATTCACCCACGCGCTCGCCGACGCCGGGCTCGACATCGGCACCGACCGCACCGCGGCGTTCCTGACCGCCGTGAGCGAGGTCGACGTCGCCAACCCGGACCAGCTGTACTGGGCGGGCAGGGTCACGCTGTGCCGCGAACCGGACGAGATCGCCGGCTACGACGCGGTATTCGCGCGCTGGTTCTACGGCGAGCGGCCATCGCATGGCCATGTCCGGCGCAGCACGCCACGGGTCGCCACGGTCACCCCGGAGACTTCGGGTGCCGACACGGACGGGGAGAACGACTCGACCGTGGTGCGCCAAATCGGCGCGAGTGAGGCCGAGGTGCTGCGCAACCGCGACATGTCCGGGCTCGACGCCGCCGAGCGCGAGCACCTGGCTGAACTTTTCGCGCTACTGCGGCCTACGCCGCCGACTCGGAGATCGCTGCGGCGCAAGCCGTCCCGGCGCGGCGCGCTGGACCAGCGTAGGACGGTCAGGGCGATGTTCGGCACTGGAGGGGAGCCAGTACGGCTGGCGCGGCGCAGCCGCAGCCACCGCCCGCGCCGTGTGGTGCTGCTGGTTGACGTCTCCGGTTCGATGGAGCCGTACTCGGACGCGCTGCTGCGGTTCGCGCACGCGGTCGCTCGCCGTACCCCGGGAAACGTGGAGGCGTTCACTCTCGGCACGCGACTCACCAGGGTCTCGCGCCAGCTGCGGCAGCGCGACCCCGCGCGGGCGTTGCCCGCCGCGGCGAACGCGGTGCCCGACTACGCGGGCGGCACCCGGCTGGGCGAGACTCTACGGGTGTTCCTGGACCGGTGGGGGCAGCGTGGCCTCGCTCGCTCGGCGATCGTGGTGCTGTTCTCCGATGGCTGGGAGCGCGGCGATCCCGCACTGCTCGGCGAGCAGGTCGCGCGGCTGCGCAGGCTCGCGCACACGGTGCTGTGGGTGAACCCGCATGCGGGCCGCGACGGCTACGCGCCGATCCAGTCCGGCATCGCCGCCGCGCTACCGCACATCGATCGGCTGCTCGCCGGTCACAGCCTGGCCACTCTTGAGGAACTGTTAGGGGCGATGCGAGATGCACGACGTACTTGACGACCTGTATGCCCGGTGGGAGGCGGGCGAGGCGGTCGCGGTCGGCACCGTCGTCGCCACCTTCTCGTCCGCGCCGCGGCCGGCGGGAGCGTCGATGATGGTCGCCGAGGACGGCACCGTTGTCGGCAGTGTCTCCGGCGGCTGCGTCGAGGGCGCGGTCTACGAGCTCGGCCAGCAGGTGCTCGCCGATGGTGTCCCGGTGTCGCAGCGTTACGGCGTCACCGACGACGACGCGTTCGCCGTCGGGCTGACCTGTGGTGGCATCCTGGACATCTTCGTGGAACGGATCTCGCGGGAGTCGTTCTCCGAGCTGGGCGAGATCGTCGAGTCGGTACGCGCCCAGCATCCGGTGGCCATCGCGACCATCATCGAACACCCGGACGCCGCGCTGGTCGGCAATCGGCTACTGATCTGGCACGACCGGGCGTCCGGCAGTCTTGGTTCGGACCGCATCGACGATGCCGTCACCGACGACGCGCGCGGCCTGCTCGCCAGCGGCCGCACCGGCACCCTCTACTACGGACCGGACGGGCAGCGGCGCGGCGAGGGTATGTCGGTGTTCGTCAACTCCTTTGAGCCGCCGCCGAGGATGCTGGTATTCGGTGCGATCGACTTCGCGCGCGCGATGACGCAGATGGCGGCGTTCCTCGGCTACCGCGTCACGGTCTGCGACGCGCGCCCGGTATTCGCCACGACCAGCCGGTTCCCCGAGGCCGACGAGGTGATCGTGGATTGGCCGCATCGCTACCTGTCGGCCGAGGTCGCGGCGGGCAGGGTCGACGAGCGCACCGCCGTCGCAGTGCTGACCCACGACCCGAAGTTCGACGTCCCGGTGCTGGAGGTCGCGCTGCGGGCCAAACTCGGCTACGTCGGCGCCATGGGTTCGCGCCGGACCCACGAGGACCGGCTGCGGCGGCTGCGCGAAGCGGGCATGACAGACGCCGAGCTCGCGGGGCTCGCATCACCCATTGGGCTCGATCTGGGAGCCCGCACGCCCGAGGAGACGGCGGTCTCGATCGCGGCCGAGATGATCACGCTGCACTGGGGTGGCAGCGGTAGACGTCTGTCCGACGAGCAGGGACCTATCCACCGGGAGGGTGGCTAGTTCAACCTGTTGACCGGGTCCTCTTGTCTCGGTGGCGCGCACGCGGCACCCTCGAACGTGAGTCCGATCACATCCTGATCGGAGTTCCCGACGAGCCGTGAAAGACCCGCCGGGCGCTTGCCATCAAATGCTGGAGGCCCCATGCGTATCACCGTCACCGTTGATGGAACGACGTATACCGACGAAGTGGAGCCGAGACTGCTGCTCGTTCAGTACCTGCGCGAGCGGCTGGGGAAAGTCGGCACCGTGGTCGGCTGCGACACCAGTAACTGTGGTGCCTGCACCGTCCACCTTGACGGACACAGTGTGAAGTCCTGTTCGGTGCTCGCGGTCCAGGCGGACGGCTGCGAGGTCACCACTATCGAAGGGCTGGCACGGGACGGTCAGCTGCATCCGGTGCAGCGGGCGTTCCACGACAACCACGCCCTCCAGTGCGGGTTCTGTACCCCTGGCATGATCATGCAGTCGATCGACCTGCTCGCGGAGAACTCGGACCCGGATGAGCAGGCCGTCCGCGAGGGCATCGAAGGCAACCTGTGCCGCTGCACCGGGTACCAGAACATCGTCCGCGCGGTCCGCGACGCGGCCCACGAGATGCGGCCGGGCGCTGGACCGGAGGCAGAACGGATGAACGAGGACGTCATCCGTGGCGCGCAGGCGGGGGTGCACCGGTCATGACCACCGCTGCGGAACCAAGCCTGGAAGTAGGTAAGGGGCGGCTGCGCAAGGAGGACGCGCGGCTGATCACCGGGCGGACGCGCTGGACCGACAACATCAGCCTGCCCGGCATGCTGCACATGGCGATGCTGCGCAGTCCGATGGCGCACGCGCGGATCACCAACATCGACACCTCGGAGGCCCGGCAGATGCCGGGCGTGCTCGCCGTGGTCACCGGCGCCGACCTGGCCGACTCGCAAGGCAGTCTGCCGTGCGCGTGGCCGATCACCGAAGACATGAAGTCGCCGGACGCGCCGTCGATGGCGGTCAACCAGGTCAACTTCGCCGGTGAGGTCGTGGCGGCCGTCGTAGCGCGCTCGGCGGCGGAGGCGCACGACGCGCTGGAAGGCATCGACGTCGACTACGACGAACTGCCCGTCGTGCTCGACATGGCGGAGGCCATCGCCGACGGCGCCGACCTGGTGCACCCCGATCTCGGCACCAACAAGAGCGCCACCTGGGTGTTCGACTCCGCCGAGGCGGGGACCGGCGGGAACGTCGATGAGGCCATCGCGAGTGCCGAAGTCACCGTCGAGCGCACCTTCCGGCAGCAACGGCTGATCCCGGCGTTCATGGAGCCCCGGTCGGTCGTCGTGGACCCGACGGGCGAGCAGGTCACTATGTGGTCGGCGACGCAGGTACCGCACATCCTGCGGCTGATGCTGGCGATGACGCTGGGCGTGCCGGAGCACAAGGTGCGGGTGATCGCACCGGACGTCGGCGGCGGGTTCGGTGGCAAGCTTCAGGTGACACCGGAGGAGGTCATCACCTTCCTGCTGGCACAGCAGCTCGGCAGGCCGGTGAAGTACACCGAGTCCCGCTCGGAGTCGCTCTCCTCCGCACACCACGGCCGCGACCAGCTGCAGAAGCTGACCATCGCGGCTCAGCGGGACGGCACCGTCACCGGGCTGAAGGTGGAGCTGCTCGCCGACATGGGCGCCTACCTGCGGCTGGTCACGCCTGGCGTGCCGATCCTTGGCGCGTTCATGTACAACGCGATCTACAAGATCCCGGCGTATCACTTCTCCTGCACGAACGTGTTCACCACCAAGACGCCCACCGACGCCTACCGAGGCGCGGGCAGGCCGGAGGCCACGTTCGCGATCGAACGGATGATGGACGAGCTCGCCGCCGAGCTCGGCATGGAGCCACTCGAGCTGCGCGAGAAAAACTGGATCAAGCACGAGGAGTTCCCGTACACCACGGTCTCGACGTTGACCTACGACTCGGGCAACTACGAGGCCGCCACCGCCAAGGCCAAGGAGCTGTTCGACTACGACGGGCTGCGCCGCGAGCAGGCTGAGCGGCGGCAGCGCGGTGACACGGTGCAGCTCGGCATCGGGATCTCGACCTTCACCGAGATGTGCGGGCTCGCTCCGTCGCGGGTGCTCGGCTCGCTGTCCTATGGGGCAGGTGGCTGGGAGCACGGTGCGATCCGGATGCTGCCCACCGGCAAGGTCGAAGTGATCACCGGGTCCTCAGCGCACGGACAGGGCCACGAGACGGCGTGGAGCCAGATCGTGGCCGACCGGCTCGGCGTGCCGTTCGAGGACATCGAGGTGCTGCACGGCGACACGCAATCCTCGCCGCGCGGGCTCGACACGTACGGATCGCGGTCGCTGACTGTCGGCGCCATGGCGGTGCTGGCCGCCGCCGACAAGGTGATCGAGAAGGCCAAGCCGATCGCGGCGCACATGATGGAGTGCTCGCCGGACGACCTCGAGTTCTCCGGCGGCAAGTTCACCGTGCGCGGCACCGACACCTCGACGGGCATCACCGACATCGCACTCGCGGTGTTCGCGGCGCACGACCTGCCAGACGGGGTAGAGCCCTCGCTGGACGCCGATGCCACGTTCGACCCGGAGAACTTCTCCTTCCCGCACGGCACACACCTGTGTGCCGCCGAGGTCGACACCGAGACCGGGCAGGTACGGCTGCGTTCGTACGTGTGCGTCGACGATGTCGGCAAGGTGGTCAACCCGCTGATCGTGGAGGGCCAGGTGCACGGTGGCCTTGTCCAGGGCATCGCGCAGGCATTGTTCGAGGAGGCGGTCTACGACGAGTCCGGCACGCTGATGACCGGCACGCTCGCCGACTACCTGGTGCCATCGGCGGCGGACATGCCGTCGTTCACCACCGACCGCACCGAAACCCCGTCGACGACGAACGCGCTCGGCGTCAAGGGTGTCGGTGAGGCGGGCACCATCGCGTCGACACCCGCGGTGGTCAACGCGATCGTCGACGCCATCCGGCACTTCGGCGTCAACGACGTCGAGATGCCGTGCACCCCGATGCGGGTGTGGCAGGCGATCCAAGGCGGTGCCCAGTCAGCCGCTGGGCCGGGCAGTGAGTCAGGCGGCGGAGTGGGCTCGCTCGACACCCAAGGAGGCGCACGATGATCCCGGCCGAATTCGACTACGTCGCTCCGACCACAGTGGACGACGCGGTCCGCGCGCTCGCCGACGCTGGCGAGGATGCGAAGGTGCTCGCGGGCGGGCAGAGCCTGATTCCGGTGTTGCGGATGCGGCTCGCCGCGCCGACGAAGCTCATCGACCTCGGCAAGGTGGCGGAGCTGCGCGGCGTCCGTGAGGAGGGCAACGCGCTGGTGATCGGCGCGATGACCTCGCACTACGACGTCGTGCGGGACCCGTTGATCGCCGAGCACGCGCAGCTGATCGCCATGGCGACGTCGACGGTGGCCGACCCGCAGGTGCGGCATCGCGGCACGTTCGGTGGCTCGCTGGCGCACGCCGATCCGGCGGGTGATCTGCTCGCCCCGGCGCTCGCGCTGGATGCGGAGATGGTGGTGCACGGCATGGACGGCAGGCGGGTCATTCCGGCCAGCGAGTTCTTCGTGGACTACTTCACCACCGCATTGCGTCAGGGTGAACTGCTCACCGATGTGCGGGTGCCGAAGTACACCGGCTGGCACGCGCACTATGAGAAGTTCAACCGGGTGGCGCAGGCGTGGTCGATCGTCGGCGTCGCGGCTGCTGTGCAGGTCGAGGGGCACACGATCCAGCAGGCTCGGGTCGGGCTGACGAACATGTCGTCGGTGCCGGTGCGAGCCACCGGGGTCGAGCGCGCCCTGATCGGACAGGAGGCCACGCCGGAGGCCATCAAGGCAGCGGCCGAGCACGCGGTGGAGGGCACCATGCCGGTAGCGGACGGCAACGCCGATGCCGCCTACCGGGAGCATCTCGCCAAGGTGCTCACCTCCCGCGCGGTCACCGCGGCCTGCGGCTGAACAGCGCCGATCTGCCCGTCGCGGCAGTGTGATCTGGCTGCCTGTCGACATGTGCCCGCTCCGCGCGGTGCACATGTCGACAGGTGAGCGTACAGAGAGGAGGCACCGTGCAGCTTGAGCACGAGTTCGCGGTGGAAGCGCCGATCACCGAGGTGTGGCAGGCGCTGCAGGACCCGGAACGGGTAGCGCCGTGTATGCCGGGTGCGACGCTGACCGGCGTCGAGGGCGACACCTTTACCGCGAAGGTGAAGGTCAAGCTCGGACCGGTGATGATGCAGTACAAGGGCACCGGCGAGTTCGTCGAGAAGGACGAATCCGCGCACAAGCTGGTCATCAGCGCGTCCGGCAAGGATGTGCGGGGCGCTGGCACGGCGGCGACGAGATCCACCGTGACGCTGACCGGCAACGGTGAGCGCACCACCGGAAGCGTGATCAGCGACGTCAAGGTGACCGGCAAGCCCGCGCAATTTGGACGAGGATTGATCTCGGAGGTCAGCGGCAGGCTGCTGGCGGAGTTCGCGGCGAATCTCGCGGGCGAGCTCGCTCCGGCGAAGGCCGCGACATCCGGTGCCACCGGTGCCGCCGCGACGACGGAGGCCTCCCCGGACACGATGGCCGCCGAGGAAGCCCGCGAGTCGGGTGAATCCGGCGAGCCGGTAGCACCGCGGGAGCGGGAGCCACTCGACCTGATGGGCGTCGCGGGCGCGCCTGTCCTCAAGCGCGTCCTCCCAGTTGTGGCAGTGCTTGCAGCCATCGCGGCTGTGGTGGTGATCGTGCGCGCCTGCGGCAAGGGCTGACGACGTCGACAGGGTGCACGCGCGGGCACCCTGTCGATGCCTGTCGGCGCGGCTGCGGACCGAAGTTGATCAGCTTCCTGCGCGCTAGAACCACGCCACGACCGTTTTGTCGTATTCTCGTGGTCACAGCGTGCGGCAAGCTGATCAACAGTGTGCGCAACTATGTCACCGGACAGCCGTCGCGTTGCGCCTGCGCACGCACCCACTGCGTGAACAGCTTCTCGTGCTGGGTGCGGGTGACGGTGTGTGGCGCGTACGCACCGACGTAGACATGGGTTTCGTCGCCGCAGGTCCGCTTGAGTCGCATTTCGTTATCTTTGTTCTTGTTCTGCGCCTGATTGTCCGCGTGGAATCCCTTGCCACCAAAGCGGTTCCACGGCTCGACGTTGTGCAGCAGCTCCTGGGCTTCCGCGAGATCGTAGTTGACTGCCGCGCTACCAGTGATGCGGGAAAAACCAACCCGTGGACCCAGTAGATGCGCTGGCTCGTCCTCGTTCACCGGGGGGTCGGTGCTCGGGTCACGCTCGCGCCAGATCTGGCACGCGATGGAAGGAAACGCATCTCCGGGAGCTTCCCAGACGTGCCATGCCGTGCTGCCGTCCTTCGCGCCGGGCAGCACCGTGCTGAGTTGGTCTGCGGTGAACGTGTCGCACGGTTGATCGGTTTGGTTCAACGGCAGCGGCGTCGGCGGTGCGGTGGGAAGATCGGGCAGGCGGTAGGGATCGCCTTCGCACCCCATGGTTTCCCGGATCGCGTTCGCGGTTGTGACATAGATCGTGGCGAGTTGTTGATAACTCGGCACATCACCGTCCGGGTAGTCGGAGTGGATGCTCGTTGTCAGTGCGTACGCTGTTCCGTCATCCTGGAACCGTCCTGACCGGCACGGGAAGGTCAGATAGCCCCCTTGGGACAGCGGCTCCTTCTCCCACGCTCGATACACGGCGCCATCCAGTCCCTCGCCCAGCGAGACGGTGTCTGGCCGACTGATCTCAACACCGGTCGTGCCGACGTCATCGCTGAGATTGAGGGCGAGTGTTCCTTTGCCTGGCCAGGAGAACGTGCATTCCCACGTTCCCTGTTCGAGCTGTTCCACGATGGTGTCGTTGGAGATCTCGCGCATGCCGGTGAAGGTGTTGACGCGCATTTCGGGTAAGCGGACGGTCTCACGCAGCGCGCTCGCGTCAATGACGCCGCACTCGATGGAGTTGGCTGAGGGCGTCTCCTCGGCGGAGGAATCGCAACCAGCGACGAGAGTCGCGGTGAGTGCGGTGATCGCACCGACGACAAGGAAACGTGCTCGCATCATGCCCCGCCTGTTTGGCTGAGCCGGGCATGAGCGGCACCCTCGTTATAGGCGCCCTCGATATCTCCGGCGAGTTGGTCGAACTTGGCATGATCCCGCATCCAGGTGTTCAAGGTTTCCCGCTGGTCCGCGGTCATCTCGTTGAACGGGACGGGGTCGCTGCCTCGCATGAGCGATTCCGGAAGATCTTGGCCGTGTAGCTGATAGTTCCAGATGTAGTTCTTGGCGACTTCTTTGAGGTCCCCTCGTGAGTCATCAAATACGCCGCTCTGGTCTGCTATAGCGTTTTCGCTGTAGTCCACCTTCGCGCTTTCGACCAGGTGATCAACGAGGGGTCGTGTGATGTCATCGGCGCCGGGGACGGCACCGAGCGCGTGGTCAACGGCGAGACCGCCGATTTGAGCGATAGCGTTGACTCGATTGTTGTAATCTTCTTGCCTCTCGTCCCATTCCTGACCGAGCGCTTCGGCTCGTCCCGCGTCGAGTTGTGCCATGAGACCGCCCATTTTCTTTGCCTCGTTGACGAGTACATCTGCGTTACCCGCTTCCGCTGCGGCGTGCATGTTGGCGACCGTGTAGGCGCGTTCGGCGTTTGCTAGTCGCGCATAGGCCTCCGGGCTGTGCGCGACGTCGCCGATCACACGGTTAAGAGCCGCATCGGTAGCGGGATCGAAGTTGACGTTGTCCGCGCCGCCGAAGGCGTCGTGGACCTGCCCCATTTGGCCCTGCAGCAACTGGCCCATACTTTCCCGTGCTTGATGGTTAACTAGCCCGACAGCGTCGGCTGACCGGTCGCCAACATGTTGAACAGCGCGCTCAAAAATCTCGGCACGCTGAGAGCCTGGGTCGGCTCCCCTCGTGGCTGCGTCGATCGCGTCGATGACGTGGGCTTGCCCTGACTCCTCGTGACCATGCGCGCCGTTGCGGTCGAGCATGTAATCAATCCGCTCCGGAGTCTGGGAGAAGAACTCTGTCGCCGCTTCGGGATTCTTCTCCATCGCGACCATAAGACCGTCGAGCGGGTTGGGGTCGACCTTGGCGTCCGTAGCGACCTTGAACACGTCGGGGTCGCTCTGCTCCATGGCGTACATGTCGTCGCTGACGACGTCGAGGAACTCCTCCGAAAAGGTGCCGTTGCGCAACACACCGCCGATGACTTGGTAGCCGGTCACCGGATCGGTGACGGCGCTCCCGCCGAACGTTTCTTTACCTGCCGCCCTGAAATCGTGCATCCACTTGGAGTCAGCGGACATATCGACATGGAACGCTGAGTCGGGATCGGTGGCCATCGCCAGCGCCTTGCCCAGCTCGGTGTGAATCGCGTCGAGTTCATCAGCTTGACTACGCCCAGCCCCGGCACGGGCAAAGCCCTCGTCCATCCCGCGCAACATGGCGAGCCGTTCCAATGCCTCCACGGTGCCCTTGCCACCGAGTTGGTTGAACAGCGCTGCCGCGAACTCGGGGTTGTCCGCGTTCTCCCGCAGCAGTGCCGGAAGCGTGTCGGACATGTCGTTGAGGGAGCCTTCTTGCAGCAACCGCGCCGCGCGGTTGGCGTCCTTGATGGCGTCCCGGTACTGAGTGCCGACGTCGTGGGCGTCCAACGTTTCGTCCGCGAGCGCGTCGCGGAGCTCCACCGAGCAGTCGACGTCGCGCTGGGTCGCTTGCTCAAGGAGGCGTGCGATGTCATTGGCGATCTCTTGGGCGAGATCGGGCCGGTCAGGATTGTTTTGCTGGACTTGCGCCGACACCGTGACCTGTCCGGTGTCACTGATCTCCGCGCCCACTGTGCGCGCCTCAGCGACGATGCCATCAAGACGTCGTTGAAACCCTTCCAAATCGGAGGCGTACTGCGTCAGGATTTGGGGCACCGCCTCGATCTGGTCCGCCGCGCGGTTCAACGCGAGTTGCAAATCCATCATCGGCACCTGCGCTGCGTCGGCGGCAGCGCCGCCCCACAGCCCCGAAGACGAGGTGTCTTTCAGCGGCTGTGCGACTTGGTTCCAGTAGTCGACGGCGCGGTCGCGTACGTCCTCACCGAAGCGCCGGAGCGCGTCCGCGGCGGCGTTGTATCCGGCCGGTTTCGCGCGCATCAGATCGGCGAAGTCCATCAGAGGTCCTTGCCGTAGCGGGTGAACAGATCCGTGCTGGTGTTCTCGATCTCGTCCCAGGTCGAGATGGCGTTGTTCAGGTCCTCAGCGAAGCCGGTGACCTGTTTGGAGAGCAACTCGTAGTTCTCCACCCAGTTGTCGAAGCGAACGCGCAGCATCTCGGCTGTTGGGCTGCCTTCATTGCCTGGCATCGCCTCGGCGACACCGTTGGCCGCGCGTGACACCGCATCGGGGCGCCCTTCGGCAATGGCGTCCGTCTTCCGCGCCACCGACCGTAGGCTTTCCAGGTCGACATGGCTGTCGCTCATCGCTACCCCCACTGGCTGTATACGTCTCGATGCGAAACGTAGCAGGCCCTTCCTGCTCACGTGGGCGTTTCCGCTCACTCACACGTGGATTCGCGATGCGCGTGCTGCCTGGTCAGGCCTCGCGGACCGTATCCGGCAGTGGCTCCGCCGGAGTACCCGGTTGCGCCCGCCCCGACTGGAGCTGCACGATCGTCGCCCCGGTGAGCAGCACTGCCGCACCCACCAACTGCACCACCGCCAGCGCCTCACCGAGCAGCGCCCACGCCATCGCCGTTGCCACCAGCGGCTCGCACAGTCCCAGCACACTCGCCACCGACGCGGGCAGGTAGCGCAGTGCCGTGATGCCCGCGAGGTAGGCCAGCACTGTCGAGATCAGTGCGACGGCGATCAGCAGCACGTATACCGGCGGCTGCCACGGCCCGAAGCTCGCGGACGCCGTCAGCGCCTCGGTCGGAAACGTCCATGGCGGCGCGACCGCGCACATCGCCAGCGCGCCGAACACCATGCCCCAGGTGACCATCCCGAGCGGGTGGCGGGTGCTGACGCCGTGCTCGCCGAGCAGGAAATACACCGCGGAACACACCGCCGCGCCCAGTCCGGCGAGTAGACCGAGCGTGTCCAGCTGCAGGCCGTCAGTCACTCTGGCGACCATCGCCAGCCCGGTCATCGCGAGCGCGATCCCGGCCCACATCGGCCGAGGTAGCCGGACGCCGCGCACGAAGCGCACCCAGAACGCGATCAACACCGGTGAGGTGAACTCAAGCAGAATCGCGACGCCGACCGGCACCCGCGACGCGGAGATGAAGTAGAACAACTGCACCCCGGCGACGGCGAACAGGCCGTAGGCCACCAGCACCCGCCACTCGCCAGGCCGCACTCGCAGCAGCGAGGGCCGCAGCAGCGCCACCCCCACGAGCAGCACCAGCGCTGAGATCACGATTCGCGCCGAGGCCACCTGTTCCGGCGACAAACCAGCTTGCATCGCCGGTTTGCCGATCGTGCCGGAGCTACCGAAGAACAGCGATGCGGCCAAGATCAGCGCCAGTCCGCGCCAGCGGTGCGCCCGCGCGTCCTGCGTGCGCGCAGGGGCGACTTCAGTCGTCGTCACGGTGGGACATCCTCGGGGTTCGTGGGAACGCCCTCGCCGGGCTGGGGTGGACTGGGCCAGGCCGGGCTGGGGGCGGGGACCGCTCTCGACGGTAGCCCGGCCGCCGCGCGCCGCGATTGAAAAAATTCCCACCGAAGCGCAAGATTTTTGCATGCCGCGATCCGAGGTCCCACTAGACGACATCGACCACGACCTGCTCGCCGTGTTGCAGCGCGACGCCGACCAGACGTTGAGCGCGCTGGGGGAGCGGGTTGGGTTGTCGCCAAGCGCGGTGCAACGTCGCATCACCCGGCTCAAGAAACACGGCGTCATCGCACGCACCGTGGTCGAACTCGCGCCGGAGGCGACGTCGGATCTGATCCTCGCGGTCTGCGTCGTCACGCTCGACCGCGAGTCGAATGAACGCCACGAGCGCTTCCAGCAACGACTCCTGGACGCGCCCGAAGTGCAGCAGATCTACATGGTCTCCGGGGACTGGGACTACGTCGTGGTGTTCGCCACACACGGCATGGCCCATCACAACGAGGTCACTGGTCGGCTGCTCAGCGACGCCCCCAATGTTCGCCGCTACACGACGCTGTTCGTGCTCAAGCCGGTCCGCACCGGCAACGCGCTGCCCACGCGGCGGGCCGAGTCGGGCTGACAGCGATATCGTGCGCCGCAGGCGTGCTCCCGACACCGGGGTCGAACAATGGTGCGCATCGTCCGTCGAAGTTGATCAACTGTGCGCCACGAGCGTGGAGAGGAGTCTGGATGTAGGTAGGGCTTCTTGATGCGGTGCTGTGTGGGAGATGAAGGTTGTGGCCCTTCGGCGTCGGCCTGTGGGGGCAGGCGTCAAACCGCCTCATGCTGCGTTGGCTGAAGACCGTCGTGGTGAGCGATGAGGAAAAGGCACCCGAGAGGTGTCAGGTGGGGATCAGGAAGACGAGCGCGAGCGAACCGCTGTTGAGGTGTCGAAACTATTAGGTGGCATCGAAACCGGGGAGAAGTTGAGTTCCCGGGATGAGCCTGGTGGGTGCCCACTTATTGGCCAGGTGGTGTCCGGCATGAAGGCGGCGTGAGTCTGGTCTGCGGCTCCTGCGCGGAACGTGGGAAGGCGAGTGTCGATACTGCACGTCCACACCCGGCGGTGCGGGTGTGCGAGAGGGAGCGCGCCGACGGCGGAAACCGGAGGCGTTGAGTACCGAGGCGGCGCTCGCTGGCGGACCGGCTCGTAGTAGTGGTGAAGCCCTGTAATGGGGGTGGAGCGAAGGGGCCGGCTCATCGTGGATTTGGTCGCACGAGCAACCCGGGGACAGCTGTCCTCGCGGGAGGAGACGGGTGGGCAAGTCAGGTCCGGTGGACAAGTCGTTTGATATTTCGAAGCAACTGGTGTGGGAGGCGTATCGGCGCGTTAAGGCCAATAAGGGTGCCGCTGGGGTGGATGGCGTGACGATGGAGATGTTCGAGACCGATCTGCGGAACAATCTGTACAAGATCTGGAATCGGATGTCGTCGGGGACGTATTTTCCGCCTGCGGTGAAGGCGGTGGAGATACCGAAGCCGCATGGCGACGGGACCCGGATCCTTGGGGTTCCGACCGTGGCGGACCGGATCGCGCAGACCGTGGTCGCGCTGCAGTTGGAACCCCGGACGGAGTCGATCTTTCATCCCGACTCCTACGGGTATCGGCCGGGCAGGTCCGCGCATGATGCGCTGGCCCGGTGCCGGACGCGGTGTTGGAAGAAGGACTGGGTGCTCGATCTTGACATCCGTAAGTTCTTCGACTCGCTGGATCACGGTCTCGTCGTCAAGGCGGTCAAGGTCAATACCGACCGCAAATGGGTGCTGCTGTATGTGAAGCGGTGGCTCACAGCGCCGCTGCAGCTGCCCGATGGCACCCTGGTCGAGCGGGATCGCGGTACCCCGCAGGGATCGGCGGTCTCCCCGGTCCTGGCGAATGTGGTGCTGCACTACGCGTTCGACATGTTCCTGGCTCGGGAGTTCCCGACCGTGGAGTTCGAACGTTACGCCGATGATGCGGTCGTGCACTGTGTGACCGAGCGCCAAGCCCGCCAGGTGCGGGCGGCGCTGGCCGAGCGGCTGGAGGGTCTGGGGCTGCAACTGCATCCCGACAAGACCCGGATCGTGTACTGCAAGGACAACAATCGGCGCGGTGCGTACGAGCACACGTCGTTTACGTTCCTGGGCTACACGTTTCAGCCGCGAGCAGCGGTGGACAAGGGCGGGACGCTGTTCGTCAGTTTCCAGCCTGCCGTCAGCAAGGACGCGCTCAAGAAGATGCACGCGCAGGTCCGCCGCTGGCGGCTCCACCGACGCACCAGGTACGACCTGGACGAGCTCGCCGAGGCGATCAACCCGATCGTGGCGGGCTGGATTAACTACTATGGCCGGTTCTACCGGTCGAAGATGTATCCCCTCCTTCAGCGCATCAACACCTACCTGATGCGCTGGGCAGGCAAGAAGTACAAGCGACTGCGCGGCTACCGCTGCTTCACCCAGTGGTGGTTCGGACTCGTCGATCGAGAGCCCGAACTGTTCACCCACTGGCGGTGGGTGCGCACGTTTGCGGGACTGCGATGAGAAGAGCGGAGTGACGGGAGACTGTCACGCTCCGTTCTGAGGGAGCCCGGGGGTGAGATTCCCCCGGGCCACCCGACTACCCCGGGCCATGACCAACAGAACCAGACACAACGGACTCATTGTGGTTGTACCGCGGGGGAAGCTGATCAACATGCCGCAAGCGCTGTCGCTCAGTCCTGTTCGGCCATACGAAGGTACCGGAGCCGCTCCGAAATGCGGTTGATCGGCCGACAACTGTTGCTAGAGTGCTCCACGATGGGTATGAGCATGAGTGTCTTCTTCTACGTGAGGCCCCGCCGCGCATAGCGGCGGACTGACCTCGCATTTCTTCAGCTCCGCCGCCTCTCGGCGTCATCGCCGGTGCGGCTTCCCTGTGCTGCCCGGCTCCGGTATCTCGTTCGCGGAGCACACCTATGTCTGCTGCCTACCCAGGCGGATCGCACGAACTTGGCCAGAACTTCCTCGTCGCACCATCGATCATCGGCAGGATCGAGGACCTCGTTGCCCGGACGAACGGGCCGATCGTGGAACTCGGGGCAGGTGATGGCGCCATCACGGTGCCGTTGAGCCGGTCAGGCCGGCCGATCACCGCCGTGGAACTCGATCCCGCGCGAGCGCGACGACTCCAGCGCCGCACATCGGGGAACGTCACGGTCGTCCTTGCCGACATCCTGCGTTTCCAGCTCCCTCGGCACCCGCACGTGTTGGTCGGCAACCTGCCGTTCCACCTCACCACCGCGGTGCTCAAACGGCTCCTCAGGGCACGGGGATGGCAGACCGCGATCCTGCTCGTTCAGTGGGAAGTCGCCCGCCGCCGCGCCGGTGTTGGCGGCGCCACCATGCTCACCGCGCAATGGTGGCCGTGGTACGAGTTCCGCCTGCACACGCGCGTGCCCGCCCGATGCTTCCGGCCAGTTCCGGCTGTCGACGGTGGCCTGCTGACCATGACCCGGCGAACGCATCCTCTGGTCACCGACCGCGATGCGTACCAGCGGTTCGTCCGCGACGTCTTCACCGGCCGCGGCCGGGGGCTGGGCGAGATCCTGACCCGCACGAGACGAGCTAACCGAGGAGAGCTGCGGCTATGGCTGCGCACTGAGCGCGTGTCGCCGCACGCACTGCCCAAGGACCTCAGCGCCGAGCAGTGGGCCTCGCTGTGGCGGCGGCTCGGGCCGGGGTGAGCCGCGTCCTAGCCTTCGCCCTTCGGTCGCCACGGGCTGGTCGCGTCGGTCGGGCGGGTCGGGTCGTGGAACCGAGGCTCGTCGGGTTCGTCGCGGCGCAGGTCGATGAGCCCGTCGGTGATGGTCCGCATGATGCGTTTGTGGGCTCGCCACGGCGTTCCTGGCGTCCCGGGGTCCAGATCGGACAGATCGACCGGCTCGCCGAAATGGACCTGGAACCTCGGCCTGCGCACCGGTGAGGTCAGCCCGGAGCGGGCCAACGGCAGGATGTCGCTGAGTCCTGACACGGTCTCGGTGCCCCAGTACACCGCCTCGTGGGCGCCCCACTGGCTGACCGGGATCACCGGGACCCCGGCGGCCAGTGCCAGCCGCGCCGCGCCGGTCTTGCCGCGTTCCGGCCACAGCCCTGGATCGTGGCTGATCCTGCCTTCCGGGTACACCAGAAGCGGCACCGTGCTCGCCCGAAGCGCCTCGGTGGCGTGGGTGAACTGCTCGATAGCGGTCGTGCCGGTGCCGCGATCCACCCGCAGATGCCCGCTCCTGCGCAGCGCGGAGCCAAGTACCGGGGCGTCCAGCAGTCCGCCTGCCAGCATGAACCGGGGCGCGATGCCGATCCGGCGACACGCGGCCATCAGCACGAGCGCGTCGAACACCCCGATGTGGTTGGCTGCGATGAGCAACGGTTTGCCGCGCAGGTCGTCGTCGATGTCGCCGGTGACGGACAGCGACCCCATCACGTCGACGACGCGCTCGTCGATCGCGAGCATGGTGCGCCATACCGCTGGCGTGTCGTGATAGCTGGCCGATCGGCGTGTCCGCTCGTGGTTGTTTTTGCGCAGCGCGACCATAGAGAGCAGCATGTCATGCGCTGGAAAACCGCCAGCGCGGGCTGTGAGGGATCACTCCCGAAATGTCGGTCGTGACGCGAGTGGCACAAGTGACTGCTGAGTCAATCGGACTACCGTGGAGGGTATGGCGAGCCGGACGGTGACGAAGGGGCGTAGTAAGACCACGCGAGGTGGCAAGAAGACCCAGCGAGGCGGGTCCGCGAGCAAGCGGACCCGCTCCTCGAGCGCGCGCACGTCCAGTGCCCGCAAGTCGTCCGCACGGTCGACACGGACAAGGCAGCCGAGCACGACCGCGCGCGTGGTGCGCGGTAGCTGGGACATGACCGCGCGCGGGGTCGGCAGCGTCGCGCGCGCCGTGGGGCGCAGCAGGGATCTGGAACCCGAACATCGCAGGGACGGCCTCGGACTCGCCCTGATCGCGCTGGCGCTGATCGGCGCCGTCGGGGCGTGGGCGCGCGCGGCCGGACCGGTCGGCAGGTGGGTTGAGCTGGCATTTCGCACCGTGGTCGGTGCGGGTGCTGTGATCGTGCCGCTCGGGCTCGTCGTTATCGGCATCGTGCTGATGCGCAGCGGTCCCCGCCCGGAGACCCGACCCCGCAGGGTGATCGGCACCGCGATGATCTCCGCGGCCCTGCTCGGCGTCCTGCACATCATCAACGGCAGGCCGCAGGAGCTGGAAGGCTTGCAGTACGCGGGCGGCTGGGCAGGCTGGGTCGCCGGCGACATCCTCGCGCGCGGCGTCACGGCGTGGCTCGCTGTGCCGTTGCTGCTGCTCGCGCTCGTGTGGGGCCTACTGGTATTCACCGGCACACCGGTGCGCGAGATCCCGGAGCGGCTGCGCAATTGGGGCCTCACTGAGGAGGAACGAGAGCAACTGGCGGCCGAGCGGCGTGAGCAGGAGGAACGCCGCGCCGAAGAGGCCAAGCTCGCCGCTGCCGCTCCCGAGAACGTGCGGCTGCGCAAGCCCGCCCGCAGGCGGCAGAGCACCGGTGCCGCCGACAGCGGCGCGGACGACGACACCGCGAACACCGCGAGTGCGGCTGCCGCGAAGGCGAAGGCCACTCCCGCCGCCGTGCCTGAGGCACCGAAGCCGTCCAACGAGCCGGCGATGACCGCCACCCGTGCGGTCGAGGGCGACTACACGCTGCCGCCGCCGAAGCTGCTCACCAGGGGGGACGCGCCGAAGAGCCGTAGCAAGGCCAACGACAGCATGATCGAGGCCATCACCGGCGTGCTGGAGCAATTCAACATCGACGCCCAGGTCACCGGCTTCACGAGGGGCCCGACGGTCACCCGCTATGAGGTGGAGCTCGGACCGGGCGTGAAGGTTGAGAAGATCACCGCGCTGACGAAGAACATCGCCTACGCCGCCGCCACCGAGAACGTGCGGCTGCTCGCGCCGATTCCTGGCAAGTCGGCGGTTGGCATCGAGGTGCCCAACACCGACCGCGAGATGGTCCGGCTCGCCGACGTCTTGCAGTCGGCCAAGGCTGCCAAGGACACCCACCCGATGGTGATGGGGCTCGGCAAGGACATCGAGGGCCACTTCGTCACCGCGAACCTGACGAAGATGCCGCACCTGCTCGTCGCTGGTGCCACCGGCTCCGGTAAGTCGAGCTTCGTCAACTCGATGCTGGTCTCGTTGCTGGCGCGGGCCACCCCGGACGAGGTCAGGATGATCCTGATCGACCCGAAGATGGTGGAGCTGACACCGTACGAGGGCATCCCGCACCTGATCACGCCCATCATCACCCAGCCGAAGAAGGCCGCCGCCGCGCTGGCCTGGCTGGTTGAGGAGATGGAGCAGCGCTACCAGGACATGCAGGCCAGCAGGGTCCGCCACATCGACGACTTCAACAAGAAGGTCCGCAGCGGCGAGATCACCGCCCCGCCGGGCAGCGAGCGGCAGTACCGGCCGTACCCGTACATCATGGCGATCGTCGACGAGTTGGCCGACCTGATGATGACCGCGCCCCGCGACGTCGAGGACGCGATCGTGCGGATCACGCAGAAGGCCCGCGCGGCGGGCATCCACTTGGTGCTGGCCACGCAGCGGCCCTCGGTCGACGTCGTCACCGGCTTGATCAAGACCAACGTGCCGTCGCGGCTGGCGTTCGGCACGTCGTCGCTGACCGACTCGCGCGTGATCCTGGACCAGCCGGGCGCGGAGAAGCTGATCGGCATGGGTGACGCGCTGTACTTGCCGATGGGCACGAGCAAGCCGGTCCGGCTGCAAGGTGCGTTCGTCGACGACGACGAGATCGCCGCCGTCGTCAACTTCACCAAGGAACAGGCGGAGCCCACCTACACGGAGGGCGTCACGGCGGCGAAGGCCGCCGAGAAGAAGCCGATCGACGAGGACATCGGCGACGACCTCGACGTGTTGCTACAGGCCGCTGAGCTGATCGTCACCTCGCAGTTCGGGTCGACGTCGATGCTGCAGCGCAAGCTCCGCGTCGGTTTCGCCAAGGCAGGCAGGCTGATGGACCTGTTGGAGACCAGGGGCGTCGTCGGGCCGTCGGAAGGTTCGAAGGCCCGCGACGTGCTGGTCAAGCCGGACGACCTGGAGTCGGCGCTGGCCATGATCCGCGGTGACTCGCCGCCGGAGGACGGCGAGAGCGAGCAGTAGCGCTGGGATCGCGCCGCGGCGATCCGCCGCGTGCCCGTCAGAGGGTGAGCAGCATTCGGGTGTTGCCGAGCGTGTTCGGCTTGGCGAACGGCAGGTCGAGGAACTCGGCGACACCAGGGTCGCGGGAGCGGCGCATCTCCTCGTAGACGGTGTCCGACACCGGCGTGCCGTGGATCGGCTCGAAGCCGAATGAGCCGAAGAACGCGGTCTCGAACGTCAGCACGAAGATGCGCGGCAGGCCCAGCTCGGAGGCGGTCTGGATCAGCCGCGTCACGATCGCCTCGCCGACGCCCTTCCTGCGGGCGCCGCGATCCACCGCGACCGACCGAATCTCGGCGAGATCCTCCCAGAGCACGTGCAACGCGCCACAGCCGATGACCTGCCCCGCGTTCTCGGCCACCCAGAACTCCTGGATGTCCTCGTAGAGCGTGACGAGCTCCTTTTCGAGCAGCACGCGGCCGGCGTAGGAGTCGATCAGCGCCTTGATCTCGGCGACGTCGCTGATCCGGGCGCGGCGGACCGTGATGGCGGGGTTGGGATCATGCTGCGTTGGCACGCTCCACAATCTATCCGTAACTCCATCGTGGCCGGTTCCGACCTGTATTCGTAATACCTGATGTGCGTGCCGGATCACAGCGAGGCGTTGGCTACGATTCGTTCGCCCCAGCGGCCTCGTATGGACTGGTGTCGCCCAGCAGGAGGAAACCCATGACTCAGTTGGACTCGCCATCGTCCTTCCGGGTTGCGGATACCCGCAGCGAGCCGCAGCGGGTCGCCGAGATACCGAACGAGCCTGTCGCGCCGCCCGGAGTGGCACGGGCGCGGGCGTACCGGCCGGAGCTGCAGGGGCTGCGGGCGCTCGCCGTCATCCTCGTCGTCGTCTACCACGTCTGGCTGGGGCGGGTTTCCGGTGGCGTTGACGTCTTCTTCGTGATCACCGGCTTCCTGATCGTGGGCCAGCTGTTCCGCGCGTCCGACCGCGGCGGCATCCGATTTGGATCGATGTGGGCGCGCATGATCAAGCGGCTGTTCCCCGCCGCGCTGACGGTGCTGCTCAGCATCATGGTCGCCTCGCTGGTCTGGCTGCCGGAGCAACGGTGGTTCCAGACGATCTCCGAGGTCGTCGCCGCCGCGACGTACTGGGAGAACTGGCGGCTCGCGATCGACTCGACCGACTACTTCGCCCAGCACAACGAGGCCAGCCCGGTGCAGCACTTCTGGTCGCTGTCCATCCAGGGCCAGTTCTACGTGGTGATGCCGCTGATCGTGGCGCTGGTCGCGCTCCTGGCGAAGTTGTTCCGGCTGCGGCTCAAAGGCGTGCTCACCGCCGTGCTGCTCGCGATGTTCGGCACTTCGCTGTGGTACTCGATCTGGCTGACCGAGACCACGCAGCAGGTGGCGTACTTCCACTCGCTGACCCGCGTCTGGGAGTTCATGCTCGGCGGCCTGCTCGCGTTGTTCATCACCTCGGTGAGCCTGCCAAGATCGCTGCGGATCCTGCTGGGCTGGCTCGGCGTCATCGGGCTGGCGATCTGCGGCATCGTGCTTCAGGTCGGGACCATGTTCCCCGGCTATGTCGCGTTGTGGCCGACGCTGTCAGCGGTGTTCGTGCTCCTCGCTGGCGCCACCGACAGCAAGATCGGCGCGGACCGCTTGCTGTCCTCCCGGCCGCTGGAGTTCATCGGCAACATCAGCTACGCGTTCTACCTGTGGCACTGGCCGCTGCTGGTGCTGTACCTGGCCGTCAACGGCATCAGCAAGCCCGGCTGGCTGGAGGGTACGGCGATCATCGGCGCGTCGTTGCTGCTGGCGACCATCACCTACTACGCGATCGAGGAACCGGTGCGGCGCTCTCGCATCGGTGTGGTGCGGCCGTGGCGGGCGTACGCGTTCGGCGTCACGGTGCTCGTCGCGGTGCTGGGCGTCGCTCAGGGCTGGCAGATGTACGGCGAGAACCTGGCGCGAGCGGCCGTGGCGGAGTCCGACAGCACGCAGCACCCCGGTGCGCAGGTGATGACCGGTGCGGTCGAGGAGCAGGAGAGCTACGACGAGGAACCGATCCCGAGCATGATCGCGCTGGGGGACGACATAGCTGAGCTGACCGGACAGACCTGCGAGATCGTGCCGGGCGGTCCCAAGGTGGAGATCTGCCAGAGCCCGAACGCTGCCACGGCGAAGAAACGCATCGTCATCGTCGGCGACTCGCACGCCCAGTCGCTCGTCGGCGCGTTCGACCCGCTGGTTGAGACGAACGACTGGCACGTCATCTCGATGCGCCGCCCCGGTTGCCCGTTCTCGGTGCGTTCCGAGCTGTTCCCCAACCGCACCTCGTGCGTGGAGTGGAACAAGGCCATCATTCCCGAGATCACGCGGCTGCAGCCGGACGCCGTTGTCGTGATGGGTACCTATCAGGTGCGCGTCGGGCTCAAGGAACGCTTACCCGACGGTTTCATCGAGCAGTGGCGCAAGCTCTATGACGCGGGCATTCCGGTCGTCGCCATCCGCGACAACCCGCGCTTCGACTACGAGCCGACCGAGTGCGTCGAGGAGCACGGCGCCGAGGCGCCGGAGTGCATCGGGGTGCGCTCCGAGCACTACCACTCGGTACCGCCGTACCAAGGCAGGCAGGACATCCCGCCCAACGTGCGGTTTGTCGACCTGAGTGACCTCTACTGCGACAACTACGTGTGCCCGCCGATCATCGGCAACATACGGGTGTACCGCGACGAGAACCACATCACGCAGACCTACATGCGCTCGATGTCGCCCATGGTGGAAAACCGGGTGAAGCGCGCGCTGGGTTGGTAACCAGTTCGCTGTGCCCGGTACGCGCGCGGGCTGTCCCGGTCGCCGGTTACCCTGGATGTCGTGCCTTCTTCCACGACAGATCCTTCCGGTGAGCGGCGCGTCGCGCTGCTCACGCTTGGCTGCGCCCGCAACGAGGTCGACTCCGAGGAACTCGCAGGCAGGCTCGGCGTGGGCGGCTGGCAGCTCACCGGCGAGGCGGAGGACGCCGACGTCGTGGTGGTCAACACCTGCGGCTTCGTCGAGTCCGCGAAGAAGGACTCCATCGACACCGTGCTCGCGGCCGCCGAGACCGGCACCAAGGTGGTCGCGGTCGGCTGCCTCGCCGAGCGCTACGGCGCGGAACTCGCGCAGAACCTGCCAGAAGCCGATGCGGTGCTCGGTTTCGACCACTACACCCAGCTGGCTGAGCGGCTGGACGACGTCGTCGCCGGTCGTTCGCTGGCATCGCACACGCCGTCCGATCGCAGGACGCTGCTGCCGATCACACCGGTCGAGCGGCAGCGAGCGAGCGAGGACGTCGCCGTGCCTGGCCACGAGTGGGTACCCACCGCCGACCCGCTGCGCGCCCGGCTGGACGACGCGCCGGTTGCCGCGCTGAAGATCGCATCCGGCTGCGATCGCAAGTGCTCGTTCTGCGCGATCCCGTCGTTCCGGGGATCGTTTGTGTCCCGTCAGCCAGAGGCGATCCTCGGCGAGGCTGCGTGGCTGGCCCGCGAGGGCGTGCGGGAGCTCTTCCTGGTCAGCGAGAACTCCACCTCCTACGGCAAAGACCTCGGCAAGGAGTACGGTGCGGGCCGCGCGCTTGAGCTGCTGCTGCCCAAACTCGCCGAGGTCGACGGCGTGGACCGGGTCAGGGTGTCGTATCTGCAGCCCGCCGAGACCCGCCCCGACCTGGTGCGCGTCATCGCCACCACCGAGGGCGTCGCGAGCTACTTCGACCTGTCGTTCCAGCACGCCAGCGCGTCGGTGTTACGGCGGATGCGGCGGTTCGGTTCCACCGAGTCGTTCCTCTCACTGATCGAGCAGATTCGTGGCTACGACCCCGAGGCCGGGATTCGCACCAACGTCATCGTCGGCTTCCCCGGCGAAACCGAGGATGACGTCGCCGAGCTGGAGCACTTCCTCACCGAGGCACGCCTGGACGCGGTCGGCGTGTTCGGCTACTCCGACGAGGACGGCACCGAAGCCGCCGCGCTGGACGGCAAGCTCGACCAGGCCGAGATCGATGCTCGGGTGGAGCGGGTGACCGGGCTGGTGGAGCAGCTGACCACGCAGCGCGCCGAGGACCGCATCGGCAGCGTCGTCGACGTGCTCGTGGAGAGCATCGCGGGCACTGGCGACGCTACGGACGCTGACCCTGACGACGCCGACGACGCCGCGGTGGGCAGGGCCGAGCACCAGGGGCCCGAGGTGGACGGCGAGTGCCTGTTCACCGAGGTGCCCGATGGTGGTTACGCCGTCGGAGAGTTGGTGCGCTGCGATGTCGTCGATGCTGAGGGCGCCGACCTGTGGGTTCGTCCGATCGCCCTGCGGGCGCGGCCATGAGCGGGGCCGTTGAGCGGCCCTCTGCCACGCCGGAGCCGGCGCGGGGGGCTGATGAACCAAGCGTTACGCCGGAACCGAGCAGCACGCTGGAGTCGGCGGGAGCGGCTGGCCAGGAGCAAAGCGGCGCGCCGGTGCGAACACTGAACGTGGCGAACTTGCTGACGATCTCCCGGCTGGCGTTGGTGCCGCTGTTCCTGCTCGCGCTGTTCCTCGGCGCGGGAGACGGCGACGGCTGGCGGCTGCTCGCCGCCGGGCTGTTCGCGGTGGCCTCGGTGACCGACCAGGTCGATGGCTGGGTCGCCCGCCGCTACGGATTGATCACTGACTTCGGCAAGATCGCCGATCCGATCGCGGACAAGGCACTCACCGGTTCCGCTCTGGTTGGGCTGAGCCTGCTGGGCGAGCTGCCGTGGTGGGTGACGATCGTGATCGCCGCTCGCGAGATCGGCATTACGCTGTTGCGGTTCTGGGTGATCAAGCACGGTGTGATCCCCGCGAGCAGGGGCGGCAAGGCGAAGACCATCGCACAGCTCGTCGCGATTGGGCTGTTCCTGCTGCCGTTGCCCGCCGTGCTCGACCCGGTGCTCTGGTCGTTCATGGGACTGGCGCTAGTGCTGACGGTAGCGACCGGGCTGGACTACGTGGTTCGCGCGTTGCGGCTGCGCGCGGTTGGCAGGCGGGCGATGGAGCACGGTGAGTCCTGACGCCGACCGCGATCCTGATGTCGCCGAGCGTGGCACCGTGCACGTCGCGGTGGCGGGACCCGGAGTGCGGGAGGACGTCATCGTTGGTGCTCCCGGGTGATCGTGGTGCGGTGCGTGCGGCGGCCATCACGGCGGCGTTACGCCTGCTCCGGGAACAATTGATCCCAATAGTGCGTTGATGAGAGACGTTCGCCCTTGGCGGAAGGGGTGGTGACCATCTGCGTCCTGCGGCATTGTCCGGGTAACGTGGATACCGCATCCTGCGGAGGGTGGCGAGCACCAGACGAGCGAGAGTGAGGAGGCGCGCGATGACCGTGCTGTTGCGCGAGGCGATCGGTGATCGGCTTCGCCATGCCCGCACCAACCAGCGGCGGACGCTGCGCGAAATCTCCCACTCCGCGCGGGTCAGCCTCGGTTACCTTTCTGAAGTGGAACGGGGGCAGAAGGAGGCGTCGAGCGAGCTGCTCGCCGCCATCTGTGATGCGCTTGAGCTGCCGCTGCCCGAACTGCTGAACACCGTCGCCACCGACATGGCCAGTGTTGATGACATGGTGCTCGACGGCGAGATATCCGGGTCTGAGTGCGGTGACGGCGCGGAGACCGCTGAGACGGTGTCCGGTGCGTCCAGTGGGGCCGGTGGGATGTCGACCGCCCTGCGTACCACGATCGCCAGCCCTACGGTGCGGGTTTTCGCGGCGTAGGGCCAGAATGGCTGCCAAGATCAGGGTTAGCCCTGAAATCTCCGAGGGTCACCTGGTAGCTCGGCCGCCGACCTGACACGATGGAACCGGCCCCAGTGATTCGGCGTTGTCGGTACGAATCCGGCAGCAGCGCTGGGCGGCACAGGTGTACTGGGATGCGAGAAGGCAGGCGGGTCAGATGGCCAACCCATTCGTGAAGTTCTGGAAGTACCTCATGGCGGCGTTCTCGTCGAAGGTGGACGAGCACGCCGATCCGAAGGTGCAGATCCAGCAGGCCATCGAGGAGGCGCAGCGCAATCACCAGACGTTATCGCAGCAGGCGGCGTCGGTGATCGGCAATCAGCGCCAGCTCGAGATGAAGCTCAACCGCCAGCTCAGCGAGGTGGAAAAGCTGCAGTCCTCCACGCGGCAGGCGCTGGTGCTTGCCGAGGAGGCGCGGGAGAAGGGCGACACCAAGAAGGCCGAGGAGTACGAGGTTGCCGCCGAGGGCTTCGCCGCGCAGCTTGTCACGGCCGAGCAGGGTGTCGAGGACCTGAAATCGCTGCATGACCAGGCGTTGCAGGCCGCGACGCAGGCCAAGCAGGCGGTGGAGCGCAACTCGCAGATGCTGCAGCAGAAACTGGCTGAGCGCACCAAGCTGCTGTCCCAGCTGGAGCAGGCCAAGATGCAGGAGCAGGTGTCGAACTCGCTGACGCAGATGACCGAGTTGGCCGCCCCGACCTCGACGCCGTCGCTCGACGAGGTGCGGGAGAAGATCGAGAGCCGTTACGCCACCGCCGTTGGCTCCGCCGAGCTGGCGCAGAACTCGGTGCAGGGCAGGATGCTCGATGTTCAGCACTCCACCACGCAGTTGGCTGGGCACAACCGGCTGGAGCAGATCCGCGCGTCGATGCACGGTGACGCGGTCGGCGAGGTGACCTCGGGGGACAAGGAAGGCGCCGCTGCCGAGGAGACGCCACAGCAGAGCGCTGACGTCCAGGATGAGATTGCCAAGCGCGTACAGGCAGAGCAGCAGCAGAACAAGGCCTGAAGGTGGCCAGGTGATCGACAAGTCCCGGTGGCCGGTCCAATTTCCGTTCGTCGCTGACCTCGCCAAGCAGTGGGAAGAATGGAACGAGCCGTCGGCCAAGCTGGCGCGCCGCAAGGAGCGCGCCTCGCGGGGTCTGACGATTTGGCTGGTGCTCGCCACGCTGTGTGGCATCGCGGTCGGCACCGGGTCCCATCCGTTCATCACCGGCCTCGTCGTGTTCACCGCGCTCGCGGTGCGGGCGGGGTTGCGGCTGCGCAGGCTGCACCGCGCCACCGCGCCACTGTCCGACGGTAAGCGGCGCGCGCTGCCGCCCCGGACATCGGTGGCGCACGAGCCGATGCAGCGGCTGGTCGAGGCCCGGAAGTCGTTGCGTGAACTGCTGGACCAGCTCGCCACGCCGCACGCGGGCGGTCCCGCCGTGGCGGACGACTCCCTCAACGCCGCGCGGAGCACGGCCACCGAGGCGGAGGAGGCGCTGTACGGGCTCGCCGCCAGGATCGTCGCGATCGAGCGCGCTCGTGACGCCGCTCCCGCTGGCGAGCGCCGTTCACTTGATTCGGCGGTGACGACGCTGCGAGAGCAGCTCGCTGACGGCGTCGACTCCTACGGCAGTCTGCTCGCCGCTGCGGGCAAGGCCGTCGCAGCCCGGGGTGGCGGCCTCGGCGGCGCGCGCGAAAGCCTCACCGACGCCACCGACCGCCTGGCGGGCATGGCCATGGCTCTGCGCGAGCTGAGCACGTAGCTTGCCGCGAGTCGCACCTTGTTGGCCGCGAGTCGCACCTTGTTGGCCGCGAGTCGCACCTTGTTGGCCGCGAGTCGCACTTTGGAGGCGCGAGTTCCGGCCTGCCGATCCCTACCGCGCGGCGCGGGCGATCCGCCGGACCAGCGTCGGGCCCTGGTAGATGAACGCGGTGTAGAGCTGGACCAAGCTCGCGCCAGCGTCGAACATCCGCAGTGCGTCGTCTGGGCCGGAGATGCCGCCGACGCCGATGATCGGTAGTGAGCCTCCGGTCTCCTTGGCGACGAACCGCACCACTTCCAGCGCACGTTCGGTGAGCGGCGACCCGGACAGCCCACCCGTTTCCTGGCCGATCGTGACGTCTTCGGCGTCAAGGCCATCGCGGGACAGCGTGGTGTTGGTGGCGATGATGCCCGCGACGCCGTGGGCCGCGCAGACGTCGAGCAGTTCCGTGAGGGCGTCGTTGGTGAGGTCCGGGGCGACCTTCACCAGTAGCGGGGTCGGGCGCAGGTCGCCCGCCAGCTCGGCCGACTCCCGTTGCAGCGCGGCCAGCAATTCGGCCAGCGCACCCTTGTCCTGCAACGTGCGCAGGCCCGGCGTGTTGGGGGAGCTGACGTTGATCGCGAAGTAGTCCGCGTGCGGGTACAGCGTACGCAGCGAGAACAGGTAGTCGTCGACGGCCTCCTCGAGCGGCGCGGCCTTGGACTTGCCGATGCTGATTCCCAGCGGAACGCCCGGCGCGCCACCGGCTGCGATGCGCGCGGCCAGTGCCTCGGCGCCGTCGTTGTTGAAGCCCATGCGGTTGATGACCGCGCGTGAGCGCGGCAGCGAGAACAGCCGGGGACGCGGATTGCCGGGCTGCGGCAACCGGGTGACGGTGCCTGCCTCGACGAAACCGAAACCGAGCGCGGGCCACGCGCGCAGCGCGCGGCCGTCCTTGTCCATCCCCGCGGCGAGTCCGACCGGGTTCGGGAACCGCAGCCCGAACACCGTCCTCGGCGCGTCAACGGCGTAGTGATGGCGCAGCGCGGCCAGCATCGGCGGCACGCAGTTGATTCCGGCGAGCGCCGCCATCGTGCGCTCATGCACCACCTCGGGGTCTTGCCCGCCGACGCGGTACAGCGCGGGACGGAGGATCCTGTCGTACAGCACGGCCTCAGTCTCGCGTACGACGCCCCGCGCCGCCGCACCCGCACACCCGTAGTGAGGCGCGAGTCCCATCGTGCGGTGCCGTGAGTCCCGAGATCAGGCGGTACCGGAACCCGGAACTCGCGGCACCGCACGTCGGGACTCGCGGCCCGGCAACAAGGGACTCGCGCGGCCGGGCTAGGCGCTTTCGTCCGTGAGCATCCCGGAGCTCGGTGGTTCGAGGTGGTGGCGGCCGCGGCGGGAGGAGCGCAGGATCCGCGCGAGAACGAGGTTGAACGCGAGCGCGATCTCTCGCCCGCCTGGCGTGGCCCACTCGTGGATCGGGGTGCACGCGCCCGCCGCCTGCTGCACCGCGAGCCGATCCGGCAGGGCCACCGGCATCACCAGCGAGCCGAAGCCCTCCCGCAGCTCGTTGATCCGGTAGTGGTGCTCGTGCGAGCGGGCGCGGAACTTGTTCACCAGCACCCCGAGCGCCCGCAAGTCTGGATTCTGCTTCTCCCGGGTGTGCTCGATCGCCTGGAACGCGCGCTGCGCGCCGGAGACGGCGTACATCGTCGGCTCGGTCACCAGCAGCGCACCGGTCGCGGCCAGCAGCGCCGACCGCGTCAGCCTGCCCAACGACGGGGGACAGTCCAGCACGATCAGGTCGTAGCGGGACTCGTTGTTCAGGTCGGAGAACCACGACGTCGCGCGCGCCAGGTTGTCCAGCGGACTGGCGTACGGGGACTGCTCGTTGAGGGACTCGATGTCCTCGTTGCCCGCGAGCACGTCGATGTCCTCACTCCAGGCGCTGTGCGAGACGGCCTGGCCGAGGATGGGCGGGCGCGGAGTGGCGAGGACGTCGGCCAAGCCGTACTCCGCGCCACCGGGGTCGAGCGTCGATGTCGCGTTGCCCTGCGGGTCCAGGTCCACCACGAGGGTCCTAATATTGCGACGGAGCGCAGCTGAGGTGAGACCCAGAGCGACGGTGGTCTTGCCGACGCCACCCTTCAGGCTGAGGACCGCGACGATCTGCACACGATGCAGCGTAGCTGCCGCCACCCGCCCGGTGGGACTTGGTGCGCCGGATCGGGCGATTCGACCGGTTGAACTCATGCGAACGGACGTGCCGACTGGTGCCGCCGGACCATTCGCACGGATGGGCCGCGAGCGAGGAATTCGCCGACGGGTGGCAGCCCGGCGGCGGGTGTCCCGATCATGCATCCCGGCCAGGGCGGGTCGGCTGGAGCGCATCGGCCAACAGCCGCCCGGGCCCGGTTGCGGGACGGTGTCGTGCTGTGGCATTAGGGTGAGGCCATGCGAATGGACAGTCCTGCCGTGCGTGGCTCCAACGCCGTGCACCGCGTGCTCGACGAGGAACTGGCCGCCGCACGGGACCGCGGGGTCGAGCACCCCGTCGTCGTCGACGTCGGCGGTGGCAGTGGCGTGTGGGCGGTCCCGCTCGCGGTGGCTGGCTGCACCGTAACCGTGGTCGATCCGAACCCCAACTCGCTGGCCACGCTGTCCCGCAGGGCGGAGGAGGACGGCGTCGCCGACCGGGTCACCAGCGTCGCGGAGGACGTCGACGCGTTGGCCGACGTCGTGCCAGCGGGCTCGGCCGACATCGTGCTCGCACACGGCCTGCTGGAAGTCGTCGACGACCCGGCGGACGCGGTCGCCGCGCTCGCGTCGGCGGTGGCGCCGGAGGGCGTCGTTTCGGTGTTGGTCGCCAACCGGCACGCCGCCGTGCTGCACCGCGCCCTGGCTGGCCGGTTCGACGAGGCCCGCATGCTGCTGACCGGACACGACGGCGTGCTGCCCGATGACGGCGAGGCACTGCTGCGCCGGTTCGACGTCGACAGCCTCACCAGTCTGCTCAACGGCGCGGGCCTGCGGGTCAGCGCACTGCGCGGCGACGGCGTTGTGGCCGACGCCGTGCCCGACCCCGGTGACGACGACGCGACGGAGTTTGAGCGGGTCGCGGCAGGCATGTCGCCGCTGCGGGACATCGCCTCCCGGCTGCACGCGCTCGCGCGCCGCGCGGGCTGACCCACCACCGCCATGGGGCGCAACACCGGTCTCCCCGAGACGCTGCGGCACCTGCGGATCACGGCGGACAGCGCGCAGGAGGCGTGGCCGGACGACACCGGCTGCGGCGTGCTGCACATCGACATGGATGCCTTCTTCGCCGCCGTCGAGTTGCGCACCCGCCCCGAGTTGGTGGACAAGCCGGTGATCATCGCGGGCAGTGGTGGCCGTTCCGTGGTGCTCTCGGCGAACTATCCCGCGCGCGAGTTCGGCGTCCGGTCGGCGATGCCGGTGGCTGCCGCGCGCAGGCTGTGCCCGCACGCGGTATACCTGCCGCCGACGCGCGGCGCCTATAGCGAGGTCTCGGCGGCGGTCATGGCTGTCTTCGCCGAGTTCACGCCGTTGGTGGAGCCGCTGAGCCTGGACGAGGCGTTTCTCGCCGTCGGCGGCGCGCTCAAACGGTTGCGCACCACCCCGGTGCGAATCGGCGCCGAGATCCGCGCCCGCATCGCCGCCGAACACGGCATCACTTGCTCGGTCGGCATCGCTCCGGTCAAATTCGCCGCCAAGCTCGCCTCCGGTATGGCCAAGCCGGATGCCATGGTCGTCGTGCCGCGCGATCAGGTGCTTGAGTTTCTGCATCCACTGCCGGTCTCGGCGCTGGCCGGGGTCGGGCAACGCACCAACGCCGCGCTGGAACGCGCCGGGCTGCGCACCATCGCCGACGTCGCGACGACACCGCTCGCGCGGCTGCGGCGTGTGGTCGGCACGGCGGCGGGGGAGCACCTGCATGCGCTGGCCAACGGTGACGACCCGCGGCCGGTCGAGCCGGACAGCCCGGACAAGTCGCTCGGCGCGGAGCAGACGTTCGACGTCGACCAGGGCGATCACGATGTGCTGGCTCGCGAACTGCTGGAGCTCTCGGAGCGGGTGGCGGCGACGTTGCGCGCCAAGGGGCTCGCGGCCAAGACGGTCGTCGTCAAGATCCGCTTCGCCGATTTCACCACCATCACCCGGTCCCGTTCGCTACCCACATCCACCGACGTCGCGCACGAGATCCAGGCTTGCGCGCAGGCGCTGCTGGCCGCCAACGTCCAGCAGGGATCGCTGGTGCGGCTGCTCGGGGTGCGGGCCGAGGGACTCAGCACGCGTGACAGCGGTCAGCAGCTACGTCTGGACGCCGATGAGCCGCGCTGGCGCGACGCGGAACTGGCCGCGGACACCGCTCGTGACCGGTTCGGCACCTCAGCGGTACGACCCGCCTCGCTGCTAAGGTGGAGTTCCACTGATCGGGCACGTGCGGGCGCGGATCATGGCAAGACGGACACAGATCGATAATTCTGAGTAGAAGCTTGCCAGATCGGGTAGTCCTGGGTGCGCCGGACTCGTATCCTGGACAGTGGCAGCCCGTAAGCAGGTGCCGACGATGGGATGTGGTGAGTTGCGCGGGGCAGCTCAGACAACATGCCGCGGGAGGAGGACCGATGCCACTCTCCGAGCATGAGCAGCGGCTGCTCGACCAGATCGAGCAGGCGTTGTATGCAGAGGACCCGAAGTTCGCATCCAACGTGAGGGGTAAGCGACTTCGGAAGCCTTCGCGTGGCAAGCGGTTGCAGGGCATCGTGCTGTTCGCGATCGGTATCACGCTCTTGCCGCTCGGCGTGATGGTGCAGGTGCGGCTCGCGGAGATCCCCATCCTCAGCGTGGTCGGCTTCCTGCTGATGTTCTTCGGGGTGCTGCTGTTCGTGACGTCGATGCGCGCGCAACCGGAGGCCGAGGTCGACACGTCCGGCGAGAAGCAGGACGGCAAGAGCGCCAAGCGGAGTTCCTTCTCGCAACGCATGGAAGAGCGCTTCCGCCACCGCTTCGACGACCGCTAGTCAGCTGATCCTCTCCGCCACCGCGTCAACCTTTGCGGCCCGGCAGTCCTGACATCACTGACGTCGGCAGCAGCTTGCCCTGCCAGGACAGCGGCGCCGACTGATTCAGGCTGTGCCGCAGGCCCTCGAACGCGGCGGCGAGCTCAGGGTCGACGTCCGTGCGATCGCTGTACCAGGACTGCTCCAGCACCCGAACGATGGTGTCCAGGTGGCGCTGTCCTTCGTCGTCCAGCGCGTAGTCGGACGCCAGCCTGCGGGCGGTGTCTCTGACCGTCTCCGCCTCGGCTACTGGCGTGGCCCGGTCGGCCAACTCGTCCAGCAACTCCCGCCACGCTGCGGACGCCGCATCGGGCCTGCCCAGCAGGATGTCGTGCAACCTGCCGCCCCGGTGGTATTCACGCAGCAGCGCCGGCGCGACCAGCGCGCCAGTCACCAGCAGCAGGGCGATGGCGAGCAGCCAGGACGCCATCCAGCCGACCAGCGCCAGCGAGAGCAGCCAGCCTGCCGCGGTCGCGGGCGGTAACCACCAGCGGGCGAGCGCGAGCCGCCGCACCAGCGGCGTGCCCGTGTCGGCGTCCGGCTGGGAGCGCAGCTCGCTGGTACGCCGCACCACGAATACCGTCGCCGCCGTCAGCCATGTCGCGAGCAGTACAAGCAGCAGCACCGGCCAGCGTATCCAGTCCGGGGCCTGCGCGAGGCTAGCGCCGTCCTGGTCGCCGGTTCGCTCCTCGGCTTGCTCTGGCGGTTCCGGGGTGGGGGTGGGGGTGTTCTCTTGCTGGTTCTGACCGTCGGCCCGTTCCTGCGGACCGCCGTTCGCTGAGCTGTTGTCGTCCTCCAGGTATTCCGGGACGACACCCCGGCCGTCGTCCAGCGGTGTCGGGTCGAAGGACACCCAGCCGTGCTCGGGCCCGAAGTAGACCTCCACCCAGGCGTGGGCGTCTTTGGTGCTGATGGCGTTGTAGCCGTCCATCCGCGTGCCGGAGGTGAAGCCGATCGCTACCCGCGCGCCGATGCCTTCGCTGCGCAGCATGACCGCCATCGCGGACGCGAACTGCGCGCAGTAGCCGCGCTTGCCCTCGAGCAGGAAGTGCGCCAGCGCGTTGGTGCCAGCGTTGCTCGCGGTCTCGGTGTCGTAGGTGAAGTCGCCGTCGTCGATGAAGTACTGCCACAGCGCCTGCGCTTTGCCGTATGCGGTGGTCTCACCCGCGACGATCCGGCTGGTCAGCTTCCGCACCCTCGGGTCGATCGGCGGCGGCGCGCTGTAGAACGCTGGAATCTGGCCGGTGTCGGCGTTGGCGCCGCTCAGCTCCTCCTTCGTCGGCTGCGCCAGTGAGGACGTCACGGTGTAGGGCGGCGGCTGCTGTGCCCGCTCGGCGTAGACCGTGCCGCTGACCTGGTCGTAGTACCAGCTGTTGTCGATGCCGGAGATCTGGCGGGGCTTGCCGTAGATCGGCAGCCACACGTCGCGCCAGTGCACCGGCTCGATCCGGATCGTCTTCGGCCGGCCGGAGTCGCCCGCCGCACGGGGCAGCCGGTTGTTGGCGACCACACCGGCGGGCATCGGCCCCGGCCGCAACCGCCAGCCCTGGTTGGGCGCGTAGGTGTCGAGCGTGAACGCCCGCATCAGGCGTTCGTCGTCGTCGAGGCCGCGCACCCGGAACAGCTCGATGTCGTTCTGCTGGTTCAACAACCCTTGCAGTTCGGTGAACGGCTGCAGCCCGAGTCCAGCGGCGGCGGGGCCTCGGTTGCCGCCGCTGGAGTCGAACGGCAACTGGCCCACGGTGCCGATGGTGGTGACGGTGGCCCCGGCGAGCAGACCGCACACGATCGCCACTGAGGCGACGACGGACGGCGTCGACGCCATCGCCGCGCGTTCGCTGACGTGCTGTCTGCCCTGCCTGCCCTGCCATCCGCGATGGCGGTGGCCGCTGTCCAGCGCGATCAGTACCGCGAACATGCCTGCGCCGAGCACGAACGTCCACCACGGCAGCAGCTCGTCCGCCAGCGACGCTGGCACCGCGTACAGGCACAGCAGCACCAGCCCTGACGCCGCAGGCGCCGCGACCGTGACCGCGATGGTGTCCACCAGTACCGCCACCAGGCCGATGCCGATCGTGGCGAGGCAGAGGATCGGCGCGCTCGCCGTAACCGGCGGCAGGCTGGTGCGTATCTGCCCGCCCGCGGCCGCGAGCACCTCGTTCAGCTCGGCGAACGCGGCGGGGCCTGGGACGATGGCGAGGATGCCAGAACTGGTGAACATCCCGGTGATCAGCAACAGCAGCACCAGGATCTGGCCCAGCCCGACCACAAGCGCGGGGGTGCGCAGCGAGCGCAACGCCAGCCCGGTGCAGACGACGAGCACGACTGCGACGATGACGTAGCTCAGCCACGACCAGCCCTTGATGACGCCGGTGAGCGCGGTGGCCGAGCAGACCGTCGCCATCCCGGCGACCGAAGGCGCGATGATCGAGCTGGCCCAGTCCGGCTGGGCGTGCCGCGCGGGGACCGGCTGGCTCATGCGGCCTCCTGATCGCGCGCGGCACGCCGCGCCGTTGACCTGGCGTCGGCCGGCATGGTGTCCGATGATTCGCACCTGCGAGCAGTGCTCGCACCCAATGATTCGCACCTGCGAGCAGTGCTCATGACCCCACCATCGCCGGGTACCAGCGGCCAGCGCGGCACAGCTCCTCCCACACCGAGGGGATGGTGGCGCCAGGCCGGGTGACGACGACGCTCCAGCCAGCCGCGCGCAGCAGCCGCGCCGACTCCTCGACGGCGGCGGAGCGCTGGGTGCCCTTGCCGGTCTCCGTCGACCAGGCTGGGGTGTCCAGCAGCACCGCGAGGCTGCGCATGCCGCGCGCGCGGTGCTTGGTCAGCTCGTGGATCGCCTCGGTGCTGATGCTGCCGAGCACCGCGATCAGCTCCTGGCCGCCCGCGGGATCACCGCCAAGCGTGACGTCGCGTTGGTGCGCGGGTTGCAGCATCGCCAGCGCGTCGAGCGCGAGGTTGTCGTGGGCGGGCCCGCCATCGGAGGGCAGCTCCGCCAGTTCCTTGGCGTGCTCGGTGACCAGCCGCACGCCGTGGCCTGACCGGCGCAGGTGCAACGCGACGCTGGCCGCGAACGACACCGCCCACTCCATGCTTGCCCTCGGCCCCGCCCCATGGTGGGCGGCCGCTCGGTGGTCGAGCAGCACGGTGGTGCCGCCGTGGCGGGGCTTCTCCTCGAGCCGCACCATGATCTCGTCCCGGCGTGCCGTTGAGGGCCAGTGCACCCGGCGCAGGTCGTCACCGTGCCGGTACTGCCGCACGGTGGCGTCGGGCTCGCCAGCGCCGGAACCGCGCTGCACCGAGCCGTCCTCGCCGGTGCCAAGCCCGCCGCCAGACGGCAGCCCGCTGAGCTGCTCCGTCCTCGGCACCACCATCAGCCGGGAGGTGCCGATCAGCTCCCGGTCGAATTCGCAGATACCGAACGGGTCGGTCACCCGTGCGCGCAGCGGACCCACCTGCTGCACCCCGCGCAGCTGCGGGCGCAACCCGTACTGCAGCGGCACCCGCTGGTCGTGTGGCAGGTGCTCGACGATGAACCGAGGCCGCACGCCGAGGCCGTAGGCGACACCGTCCTCGAGCAGCACCTCGCCGGACGGCATCCTGCCGGTGCGCCACAACTGGAGCTGCACCGTCGTCTCCGCGCCTGCCTGCACACGGTCGGGCACCAGCGCGCGAGTCGCGCCGATGCGCACCTTCGACAGTGCGATGAACAGCACGACGAGTAGCGGCAGCGCGACGACGAACACCGCGACCCGCAGCAGGTCCCGTTCGTTGAGTACCCAGGCGCAGATCGCCGCGGCGATCCCCGCCGCGAGGAGACACCTGCCGCGTGTGGTCAGACCGGACAGCATGGCCGTTGGCCGTCAGCGACGTGACGGGTTCGCGCGGGGGACCGGAACGCGCTGCAGCACCGAGCGCACCGTGTCCGCCGCGGAACGGCGCGCGGCGTGCGCCTCCGTCGTCAGCACGAGGCGGTGGGTGAGCACGGGGATGGCCACGGCGTGGATGTCGTCAGGGACGACGTAGTCCCTGCCTGCGAGGGCAGCCTGCGCACGGGCGGTACGGACCAACTGCAGCGTGGCGCGCGGCGACGCGCCGAGCCGCACCTCGGACAGCGTTCTGGTCGCGCCGACGAGATCGACCGCGTACTGCCGCAGCTCACGGGAGATGTGGATGGCACGGACCGCCTTGATCATCCGGCGCAGGGTCGCCGCGTTGGACACCGGCGTCAGGTCGGCGAACGGGTCGTGGCCGGAGTGCTCGTCGACCATCGCGAGTTCGGCGGCCTGGTCCGGGTAGCCGATGGACACCCGTGCGGTGAACCGGTCGCGCTGCGCCTCGGGGAGGATGTAGGTGCCCTCCATCTCCACTGGGTTCTGCGTCGCGATCACCATGAACGGCGTCTCGAGCTGGTAGGTCGAGCGGTCGACGGTGACCTGGCCTTCCTCCATGCACTCCAGCAGCGCCGACTGGGTCTTGGGCGAGGCGCGGTTGATCTCGTCACCGACGACGATGTTGGCGAACACCGGGCCCGCCCTGAACTCGAAGCCGCCGTTCTCCCTGTTGTAGATCGACACGCCGGTGACGTCGCTAGGCAACAGGTCGGGAGTGAACTGGATGCGGCTGACGGTGCAGTCGATGGACCGGGCGAGTGCCTTGGCCAGCGACGTCTTACCGACGCCTGGCACGTCCTCGACCAGGAGGTGTCCCTGTGCGAGCAGAGTCACCAGCGCGATCCGCACGACTTCGGGTTTGCCGACCAGGATCCGTTCGATGTTGGTGGTGATGTCACGGGCAACGGAGTGCAGTTCATCGAGACCGGACAATCCGATGGGGCCCTCGCGTGACGCGCGTTGCGGCGGATGCGATCCGTTGCCGATGATGTCCTCATCCGTCGTCGGGTACGCCGCGGTATGAGCCGCGGTCTCGGTCCTCGACGTCACACGTCCTCCTCGTGAGCAATGCCCCACGATAGCGCGCGGGCGTTTCGCGGCACTGCGACCCGGTGTGATGTTGGTCAGTTGCCATCACTCTGCCTTGCAGTGTGTCAAAGTTCTGTCGCCACGTCCGCCTGGGTTGGTTCGATTTTCACGGCGAATCCAGCAGATCGGCGGCAATCCTGTGGCTTCCCCACATCTCCCCACGGCCGCTACCTGGCGTCTTCCACACGTCCGCTACCGCGGCCAGCGACTGGCGATTTTCTGCCGCGCGGCTGCTCGATGGCGCGCTGGTCGTGACCCGAAAGGGGGAGAAGTGGCCGGGAGGCGGTGTGACGTCCCCACCACACCCCACCCAGTCCCACTCGCTATGACCTGCGAAAACGGTCATGCGATCACTTCTGAATGGACTCATTTCGCGTTGACTGTGGTGAAAAGTGGGGTACGGTGGCGGCAAGTGGGGCGGCAGGGAGCCCCAGGGCCGTGACCTTCCTGGATTGAGCAGGTTCCGGCGGGGAGGTGGTTGCCGTGTTTCTCGGTACCCACACGCCCAAGCTCGACGACAAGGGGCGGTTGACACTGCCCGCGAAGTTCCGTGAGGCGCTGGCAGGTGGACTGATGGTGACGAAGGGGCAAGACCACTGCCTCTACGTCTTCCCGCGTGCCGAGTTCGAGCAGTTGGCCCGCAAGGTGGCGGATGCGCCGTTCACCAACGAGTCGGTGCGGGCCTACCAGCGGTACCTGTTCGCCGGAACCGATGAGCAGCGCCCCGATGGGCAGGGACGCATCGCGATCGCGCCAGAACTGCGGCGCTACGCGGGGCTCAACAAGGAGTGCGTGGTGATCGGTGCGATCACCCGATTGGAGATCTGGGACGCCCAAGCATGGCAGGGCTACTTGGAAGAGCACGAGGACAGCTACGCCAAGGCGCAAGAGGAGGTGCTTCCGGGACTCTTCTGACGCATACGGCAAACCCTGGCTGTCGGGGGGTCAGGGTGGGCCGGTCAGTGAGAGCGGCATGTGGATGTCGTGAGGCCTCTGTCCGCACGGGAATGACCCTGGTGCACCTTCCCCGGCACCAGGTTCACAGCGGAGCGGGCGGGGACCTGACGGCACCCACGCCACAGTGTCCTGGGGGTCCTGGGGCGAGCACGGAGGTGGAAAGGGAGCACGATATGGCAGCAGGTGCCGCGTCGCACGAGCCGGTGCTGCTCGACCGCGTGCTCGAGCTGTTCGCCCCCGCGCTTAACCGAGAGGCCGCCGACGGTGCTGTTCTTGTCGACACGACGCTCGGTCTTGGCGGGCACGCCGATGCGCTGCTGTCCGCGCATCCCTCACTGCGGCTCATCGGGCTGGACCGCGACCCGCACGCGCTGGCCTACTCCCGCGAGCGGCTCACGTGCTACGGCGACCGGGTCCGGCTGGTGCACGCCGTCTACGACGAAATCGCTGACGTCCTCGCCGACGAGGGCATCGGCGCGGTGCACGGCGTGCTGTTCGACCTCGGCGTCTCCTCGATGCAGCTGGACACCGGCGAGCGCGGCTTCGCCTACGCCGTCGACGCTCCGCTCGACATGCGCATGGACGACTCCCGAGGGCAGACGGCTGCCGACCTGCTCAACACCGCGCCGGTCGAGGAGCTGACCCGCATCCTGCGCGGCTATGGCGAGGAGAAGTTCGCCGCCAGGATCGCCAAGGCCATCGCCGCGGCACGGGCGAAGGAGCCGTTCACCACCAGTGCGCGGCTGGTGCGGCTGATCTACGACACCGTGCCCGCGCCGGCGCGGCGCACTGGCGGTCATCCTGCCAAGCGCACGTTCCAGGCGCTGCGGATCGCGGTCAACCGGGAGCTGGACGTCCTGGCTCGCGCGCTACCCGCCGCGCTGGACGCGCTCGCGCCTGGCGGGCGGATCGTCGTCGAGTCGTATCACTCGCTCGAGGACCGGCTGGTCAAGCGCGCGCTCGCCGAACGGTCGCGCTCGCGCACCCCGGAGGGGCTGCCGGTGGAGCTGCCCGGCCACGGCCCCGAGTTCCGGCTGCTGACCAGGGGCGCGGAACGTGCGTCCGAGGCCGAGAGCGAACGCAATCCCAGGGCAACGCCGGTGCGCCTGCGCGCGGCGGAACGGATCGTGACAGAGGAGGCGTCAGGATGACGACGGCGAGCAGGGCCGCGACGGCGGCACGCACGGCGGACACCGAGGCGTCACCGGCACGCGGCACGACGTCGGCATCGGGCCGAACCGGCACTCGGCAGCGCCCTGCCCGGCGCTCGCCGCAGCGATCCCCGCACCGATCGCCCCAGCGAACGACGGAGCATAGCCCGCAGCGGGGCCGCAGTTCGGCGGCGCAGAAGGCCTACGCCCGCAGGGCGCAGCGCACCGCCGCCGTCGACCACGTCGAGAGCGGCACCGCCGCGGCGGGGATGGGTGCGCTGATCGCGCTCCGGCTGCCGCGATCTCGTGCCTCGTTCGTGCTGCTCATGATGGTGATGCTGGCGACGGGTGTCGTGCTGACGCTGTGGCTGTCCACCCAGGCGATCGCGGACTCTTACCGGCTGGAGCGGATGCGGGCCGAGACCGCGAACCTCGAGGAACGCGCCGAGCAGTTGCAGCGCGAAGTCGCGCGGCAGGAGTCGCCCGCTGAGTTGGGGCAGAAGGCAAGGGACCTGGGCATGGTGCCGTCGGGGAACCCGGCGCGCATCGTGGTGTCCGAGGACGGCAAGCCGAAGCTGGTCGGCGAACCGCGGCCGGCGGGCAGGTAACACGCGATGGCAAGCAGTCGGCGACAGCGTGGCGCCGCGCCCCGGCGTGGGACACGCGGGGCGCCGGCCGCACGGGCGCGCACCCGTTCCTCGGCGACGTCCCGTAGCGGCGCCCCGTCGCGTACCAGCGCCGCGCGTGCCACGACGTCGTCCCGCGCTCCGGTGCGGAACAAGCGGGGCGCGCCGCAGCGCGGCAGGCGGGTTCGCACCCGCCTGCGCACGCGGCTGCGTGGCGCGCTGCGCTGGCCCCGCAACCGCTACACCACCGCCGCGCTGATTCTGGTGACGGTGCTCAGCCTCGCGGGGCTGAAGCTGGTTTACCTGCAGGCGTTCCAGGCGGAGGCGCTGTCGGAGCGTGCCGAGCGCCAGCGTGAGACCGTCATCGAGATCCCCGCCAAACGCGGCGACATCGTCGACCGCAACGGCACCCAGCTCGCGTTCAGCGTCGAGACCCGCACCTTGCAGGTGAACCTGCGCGCCATGCGCGAGCAGTGGGCGGAACACGACCGCACAAACCCGGAGTCCGACAAGGACTTCGAGGCGCGGATCGCCGAGATCTCGCGGTACATGGCGAAGAAACTGCCTGAGCTGACTACCGAGGAAGACCTGCTCGCCCGGTTCCGCAAACCGGGTCCGTTCACCTTCCTTGTCGACAACGTCGAGCCGTCGGTCGCGAACGAGATCACGAATGAGTTCCCCGAGATCGCACAGGAGCAGCGCGCGTTGCGGGAGTATCCCGGCGGGCGGCTGGCGTCGAACATCGTCGGGTTCGCGAACTGGCGGATGGACTCGCCGGATCGGTCCAAGCACAACATCCACGGCCTGATCGGGCTGGAGAGCGCGCGGGACAACAGCCTCGTCGGCAGGCCGGGCAGACGGCTGGTCGATACCAGTGAGGGCGATGACATCCCGATCCCGGGCACCGCGAAGGAGCTGCGGTCTGCCGTGAGCGGCTCCGACCTCGAGCTGACCATCGACTCCGACGTACAGTACGAGCTGCAGCGGCGGCTGGCCGACTACGTGACGCGGACCAATGCCAACGGCGGCAGTGCGGTGATCATGGACGCCGAAACCGGCGAGGTGTACGCGCTGGCCAACGACGCCACCTTCGATCCGGACAACATCACCGCCGCTTCCGAGAAGGAGCTGAACAACCAGGCGGTGACGACGCCGTTCGAACCGGGCTCGGTGAACAAGGTCATCACCGCGGCCGCCGCGCTGGAGTACGGGGTGACGACGCCGCGGTCGCGGATCATGGTGCCCGGTCAGATCACCGTCGCCGACCGCACGATCAACGACGCCTGGCCGCATGGCACGTTGCCGTTCACCACCACGGGGGTGTTCGCCAAGTCGTCCAATGTGGGCACGCTGAAGCTGGCGCAACGGGTCGGCGAGGACCGCTGGCTCGACATCGCGCAGAAGTTCGGCCTTGGTGAGCGCACCGGCATCGGCCTGCCCGGCGAGAGCGCGGGCAGGGTGCCGCCGCGCAACCAGTGGTCGGGTTCGACGTTCGGCAACCTGCCGATCGGGCAGGGGCTGTCGATGACCGTGGTGCAGTTGGCAGGCATGTACCAGGCGATCGCCAACGGCGGGGAGCGCGTCCAGCCCCGCATCGTCAGCGCCACCGTGCGCGAGGACGGCACAAGGGTGCCGGAACCCGCGCCGGATCGGGTGCGGGTCGTCAGCGAGCGCACGGCGGATCAGGTGCTCAAGATGTTGCGCGCCACCACGCAGGACGCTCCCGGCTATCAGAACGACGGGACCGCGCCGCCCGCCGCCATCGAGGGCTACCAGATCGCGGGCAAGACCGGGACCGCACAGCAGATCAACCCGGTGACGGGCAGCTACTCGCAGTCGAAGTACAACATCACCTTCGCGGGTGTGCTGCCAGCCGACGATCCGCGTTTCGTCGTCGCGATCCGGCTCGACGCGCCCGACACCACGCTGCCGCTCGGTCACTCCGCGGGTCCGCTGTTCCACGACATCGCCGCCTACCTGGCGCAGCGTTACCAGATCCCGTTGTCGGACAAGCGCGCTCCCGTGGTGCCGCTCATCCTCGACTGAGCGCCGTCATCGCGGTGAACCGTGCTGTGCACTAAGTAGTACCCGAATAGTGACCGAAACGATCTCGGGATCGGTTCAGTTCACCCCGGGGCGTCGGCTAGGCTGTGTGGACGTGACGCGACGAGCGAAAATCGTATGCACCCTGGGCCCTGCCACGGCGACCGCTGAGAAGGTGGGTGACCTGGTCCGCGCTGGCATGAACGTCGCGCGATTGAACTTCAGCCACGGCACCCACCAGGACCACAAGCAGGTCTACGACCTGATCAGGAACACGGCAGCCGAAACGGATACTCCCGTCGGCATCCTCGCCGATCTGCAGGGCCCCAAGATTCGCCTTGGCACCTTCGCCACCGGGCCGACCGAGTGGCGCACTGGTGATGTCGTCCGGATCACCGTCGAGGACGTGGCGGGAACGCACGATCGGGTGTCGACCACGTACAAGGGGCTCGCCGACGACGCCAAGCAGGGTGACCGGCTGCTCGTCGACGACGGCAAGGTCGCGATGACGGTGCTGCGGGTCGAAGGCCCCGATGTCGTCTGCGAGGTCGTCGAGGGCGGCCCGGTCAGCGACAACAAGGGCGTGTCGCTGCCGGGTATGGACGTCTCGGTGCCAGCGTTGTCCGACAAGGACATGGCCGACCTCGAGTTCGCGATGCAGCTTGGCGTCGACTTCGTCGCGCTGTCGTTCGTGCGCTCGCCCGCCGACATCGACTTGGTGCACCAGGTGATGGACCGGGCAGGCAGGGGCAGGGTGCCGGTCATCGCGAAGCTGGAGAAGCCGGAGGCGATCGCCAACCTGGAGGCGATCGTGCTCGCCTTCGACGGCGTCATGGTGGCGCGTGGCGACCTCGGCGTCGAGCTGCCGCTGGAGCAGGTGCCGCTGGTGCAGAAGCGTGCCATCCAGATCGCCCGCGAGAATGCCAAGCCGGTCATCGTCGCCACTCAGATGCTCGACTCGATGATCGGCAACTCCCGGCCCACCCGCGCGGAGGCGTCCGATGTGGCCAACGCGGTGCTCGATGGCGCCGACGCGGTGATGCTCTCCGGCGAGACCAGCGTCGGCCGGTATCCCATCGAGACGGTCGAGACCATGAGCCGGATCGTGACGGCGGTCGAGGCGGAGTCCACCGCCGTGCCACCGCTGAGTCATGTGCCCCGTACCAAGCGCGGTGTGATCTCCTACGCCGCCCGCGACATCGGGGAGCGGCTCAATGCCAAGGCGCTGGTCGCGTTCACGCAGTCCGGTGACACCGTGCGCAGGTTGTCGCGGTTGCACACCCGGCTGCCGCTGCTGGCGTTCACACCACTGGAGAGCGTTCGCTCGCAGCTGGCGCTGAGTTGGGGGACGACGGCGCAGATCGTGGCGTCGGTCGACTCGACGGATGCGATGGTGCGCCAGGTCGACCAGGCGATGCTTGCCATGCCGCGTTACCAGCCGGGCGACTTGGTCGTCGTGGTCGCGGGATCGCCCCCCGGCACGGTCGGCTCGACCAATCTCATTCGGGTGCACCGGCTCGGCGAGGAAGATCACGCCTGATCACCTGCCCTCTACAGTTGGCCGCGTGAGGATTGCTCGCAGATCCGAACTATTGGACGTCATGCTGGCCGACGTCGTGTCTTGGCGCGGCGCGCGCGATTGAGGAGGCCGCATGAGTGATGCGGAACCAGTTGAGGAGCAGGTCTCGCTCGACCGGCTCGTGGCCCTGCTCGATCTCGAGAAGGTCGAGGAGAACATCTTCCGGGGCGTGTCCCCGCCGGACTCTCCGGTGCGGGTATTCGGCGGGCAGGTCGCGGGCCAGGCACTGGTCGCCGCGGGCAGAACGGTGCCTGCCGAGCGGCACGTGCACTCGCTGCACGCCTACTTCATCCGGGGCGGCGATCCGCGCGTGCCGATCGTCTACCAGGTGGACCGCATCCGGGACGGCCGCTCCTTCACTACCCGCAGGGTGGTCGCGGTGCAGCACGGCAAGGCGATCTTCTCGCTGGCGGCGTCGTTCCAGAAACAGGAGGACGGCGTCACGCACACCACGCCGATGCCAGCGGTGCCCGACCCGGAGTCGCTGCCCACACTGGCGGAGCGGTTCGCGGAGTTCGGCGACGACATGGTCGACTATGCCCGCAACCGCCCGATTGACCTGCGCTACGTCAACGACCCGCCGTGGGTGACCCGCTCAACGGGCGGCAGGACCGGGGCCAACCAGGTCTGGATGCGAGCCAACGGCACGCTGCCGGACGACGAGCTGTTGCACGTGTGCGTGCTGACGTACGCGTCCGACCTGACATTGCTCGACTCGGCGCTCGCGCGGCACGGTGTGTACTGGAATATGGACAAGGTGCTCGGCGCCAGCCTCGATCACGCGCTGTGGTTTCACCGGCCGTTTCGTGCCGACGACTGGTTCCTCTACGACACCGACTCGCCCACCGCGTCCGGCGCGCGCGGGCTGGCGACGGGGCGGTTCTTCGCCCGCGATGGCACGCTGATCGCCACTGTGGTGCAGGAAGGGCTGCTCCGGGTGCTCGACAGCGACGCTGACGGCCCCGATGGCGCTAACGGCGATGGCTCCGAAGCTCCCGGCCGCGGCGACTGACCTACGACGTCGACTCAGCCAGCGGGGAAGACCGGACGGAAGTGCCGTGGCGTACACCGAGGCCGGGACCAACGTGGACACGGTCCCGACCTCGGTACACCTGACCGAACGACGAAGGGGGAACCGGGGAGGGTGTCGTCCGGCCTCAGCGGACGCCATGGTGACGCCAACACTGACGCAGGTGCGCATCGCCAGTGTACTGCTCGAATCTGCAACTTGCAGATTCGAGTCCGGATCGTAATCAGCCCCACATCGGGTAGCCCGGGCGCGCGAATCTCGGTGAGCTGATTAGATGCCACATGCAGATGCAAGAGCACACGCAGCACGGCAGGAGGTGCGTCCGTGTCACGGGGCCGAGGGCCGACGGTCCGCCGCCGTAGGCTCGCCAGTGAGCTGCGGCGGCTGCGGGAGGTCGCCGACCTGACCATCGACGACGTGAGCGAGAAGCTGGAATGCTCGGCGTCGAAGATCAGCAGGATCGAGACCGGGCACGTCGGTGTGACGCCGCGCGACGTCAGGGACATGCTTGAGCTGTACGGCGTCGCTGGTGACGACAGGGAAGCGCTGGTCCAGCTGTCTCGCGAGGCGCGCACCAGAGGCTGGTGGCACGCCTACAGCGAGGTGTTCACTGGCGCGTTCGTCGGTCTGGAAGCCGACGCCAGCTCGTTGCGTGCGTTTCAGGCGCTGCTGGTGCCAGGACTGCTGCAGACCGAGCGGTACGCGCACGCGGTGATCAGGGCGATGCGGCCCGATGCCGATGAGCAAGAGATCGAGCGCAGGGTAACCGCGCGGATGCAGCGGCAGCGGCTGCTGACCGAGCCCGCCCCGCCGGAGTACTGGGCGGTGATCGATGAGGCCGTGCTGCACCGCGCCGTCGGCGGTTCCGATGTGATGGCGGAACAGTTCGAACGGCTGCTTACCATGGCGGCGCTGCCGCACGTGACGATCCAGGTGGTGCCGTTCGGCGCGGGCGCGCACCCCGGCATGGAGGGCCCGTTCCTGATCTTGGGCTTCCCGGAACAGGCCGACCCCGATGTCGTCTACGTCGACAGTACGACAAGCGGGGCCTACCTTGAACTGCCCGCCGACGTCCGGCGGTACTCACTGATGTTCGACCACCTGCGCGCGACGGCGCTCAAACCGGACGACTCGACCGACCTGATTTCCGGGCTTGCCTCGACCGCCACGAGCGGGAGGGAAGAGTAATGATGACGAGTAAGGAGTGGAATTTGGTGCTCAGCAGGGACGACGAACGCACCGTCGAGTGGCGCACGAGCAGCTACAGCGGCGGCGGCAACGACTGTGTCGAGGTGGGATTCATCGATGCGGCGCCGGTCGTGCGCGACTCGAAGCACCGGGACGGCGGCGTGATCCGGATTGAGACCGCGCAGTGGCAGGAGATGCTGCGCGCCGCGCGTACTGGCGCGCTCGACCTGCGCTGACCGCACCCGTGGCACTCCCTTACCCCCGGTGAGCAGAGGTAAGCCGGGGTAAGGGGTGCCGCGACCGCACTGGGCGACGTGAACGCCCGATGTGACGCCAGGGGCCTCAGCACGACCGTGGAGATCAGCACCGACACACCACGGTTCGAAGGAGAGCCCCATGATCCCCTACCGCACCTATGACGCTGTGATGGCCGAGGTCGACTACCGCACCGCCCGTTACAGGGCCGAGGCTCGACGTGCGCGCCTGCTCCGGCTGGCTGGCCGTCCGCGCCGCCTGAGCCTGTCACGCGTGAAATGAATTCGGGTACGGCCGAATGTTGTCGGCCGTTCACCGTACGATGACGGCATGTCGAGGGAGGATGCCGAGGAGCCGCTGATCGGTCGCCATGCCGAACTCGATCGCCTCCGTGCCGCCCTCGCTGCCGCGGACGCTGGCTCGGCACGTGGCGTGCTCATCGCGGGCGAGGCCGGGGTCGGCAAGACCCGGCTGATCACGGCCGTCGCCGAGGAGGCGCGGGAATCTGACGCGCTCGTTCTCGTCGGCCGTTGCCTTGACCTGGCAGAGCACGAGCTGCCGTATCTCGCCTTCGCGGACGCGCTCGCCCCGCTGACCAGGGACACCCACCCCGCCGCCGACGCGGTGCGCGGCCGACCGGCGCTCGGCAGGGTGCTGCCGCAGCTCGCGGTGAGCGCGGCGCCCAGCTCGGACCGGCTGGCCGCGACCCTGACGCGGGAGGTCCCTGGCCGCACCACTCCGGAACGCGACATCGGCCAGTTGCAGGCGTTCGAGGCGGTGCTCGGCTTGCTGGCCGAACTCGCCGAGCGGCGCACCGTCGTGCTCGTCATCGAAGATCTGCACTGGGCGGACGGCTCAACGCGCGACCTGCTGTCGTTCGTGCTGTCCAGGGCGTGTGGTGTTCGGTTGCTCGTGCTGGCCAGCTATCGCGCTGACGACGTGGGCAGGGGACACGCGCTGCGCTCGATGCTCACGCAGCTCCGGCGGGTGCCCGCGGTCGAGCACCTCGACCTCCACCCGCTCGATGAGGCCCACGCGCGCGAACTCGTGGGTGCGCTGGCGACGCAGTCGATCGAGCCGAGCCTCGTCGCGCGGATCGTCAGCAGAGGTGAGGGCAACCCCTTCTTCCTCGAGGAGCTGCTCGCATCGTGCGTCGAGTGCGACGGGATCCCTGACGCCCTCGCCGACCTGCTGCACGCCAGGCTGGCCCGGCTGGCGTCCACCACGCAACGGGTGGTGCGAATCGCCTCGCTCGCGGACGGCGGCGCGAGCCATCGGGCGCTCGCTGACGTCGCCGGTCTCGACGAGGAGGAGTTGGAGGAGGCGCTGCGCGAGGCGGTGCGGCACAACGTGCTCGTCGTCGATGGTGCGTTCCACCGGTTTCGACACGCGTTGCTGCGCGAGGCGGTGCAGGCCGACCTGCTGCCGGGCGAGCGGGTCCGCATCCACGCCGCCTACGCGCGACGGCTGGTCGGCAGGACCGGCGCACGTCAGGCGGCGCTGCTCGCGTATCACAGCCTGGAGAGCAACGACCTACCCACCGCGCTCGCGGCATCGCTGCGGGCGGCGTCCGAGGCGCAGGGCAGGGGAGCGCCATCGGCCGCGCTGCGTGGCATCGAGCAGGCGCTGCGAATCTGGGACGCGGTGCCTGAAGACCAACGTCCATCCGATGTGGACGAACTGCGGTTGCTTGGGCGTGCTGCTTTCTTCGCGGGGCTCGCCGGGGAGACCGACAGGGCGGTGAGTTACGCGCGTTCGGCGGTCGAGCTGCTCGACGGTCCGCTCGGGGAGCAAGTCGGCCCGGAACGCGCCGCGGCGGTGTGGCGCAGGATGGCGCTCGCACTGAGCATGACCGGCGCCGAACACGAGTCACCGAAGGCGATCGAGACCGCGTGGCGGTTCGTCGCCGACGCGCCACCGAGCAAGGAACGCGCCTGGGTGCTCGCCACCCGCGCGATGCTCCAACGGGCCTTCAACGAGTTCGACGACGCCGAACGCAGCGCGCTGGCCGCCATCGACGATGCGCGGGCCACCGACGTCCTCGGGGCCGAGGCCGACGCGCTGTGCACCCTCGGGGTGCTCACCGAACGCAAAGGCGACGTGGTGCGGGCGCGGGAACTGCTGCGGGATGCCAGGGACAAGGCCGTCACCGCCGGCGCGCTCGCGGCCGAGCTGCGGGCGTGGTTCGCGTTGGCGCTCACCCACGACGACGAGACCGAGTACGCCCAGGCACTCGCGGTCTACGACGCCGGAATGGCCCGCGCCGCCGAGCTGGGGCTGCAGTCCAGCGGGTATGGGCTCCAGCTGCGGGCGCACGCACTGCACCTTCGCTATATCACCGGGGATTGGCCGCGCGAGCTCACCGCCATCGAGCAGGGCGCGCCGAGCCTCGCCGCGATACGGCTGCGCGCGGCGGCGGTGAACCTGCTGGTGGCGACCGGGCGGTTCGATGAGGCACAGGCCAGCATCGACGAGCTGGTCGAGCACTGGCAGTGGGATGTCGGCATCGCGCGCGAGGCCGGTGCCGCGCACGCGGAACTGGCGTGCTGGCGTGGCGAACCCGATGTCGCGATCGCCGCGATCGAACGCGCGCTGGGCTGGCTCGATCAGTTCGAGCCGTGGCTGCTCGCCGGGGTACGGCTCGCGGCGCTCGGCATTGGGGCGGCGGCGCGAGCCGCCGAGGCCGCCCGCGGGAACGGCGACGATGCGGCCGAAGCGGATGCCATCGCGGTGGGTGAACGGCTGCTCGGCCACGCCCGCGACCATGCGGAACGCGGTCAGACCAGAGGCGCCACGCTCGGCAAGGAGGGCGCGGCGTGGCTCGCACGCGCCGACGCGGAAGCCAGTTGGCTGCGCGGGGCGCCCGAACCCGAGCTGTGGCGGCGCGCGGTCGACGCGTTCGACTACGGGGCCGTCTACGAGCAGGCGGTCTGCCGGTGGCGCTATGCGGCGGCGCTACTTCGGGTAGCGGCCGCTGGGCAGGTCGCCACGGGAAATGCCACCGGCGGCTCCGATGCTCGTGCTGATCCGCAGACCGAAGCGGCGTCGCAACTCATGGCGGCGGAGGCCGTGGCCGAACGCCTCGGCGCGCGCCCGCTGCTGGCCGAGGTGCGCGGGCTCGCCAGCAGGGCACGGATCGGACGGCGACCGCGGCCAGCGCCGGGCGCCGATGGCAACCCGCTGACCGAGCGGGAGCACGCGGTGCTGGAACGGGTCGCGCTGGGCAGCACCAACCGCCAGATCGGCGCCGACCTCTACATCAGCGAGAAGACGGTGAGCGTGCACCTGTCTCGCGCGATGGCGAAGCTCGGCGCGAGCAGGCGCGCCGAAGCCGTCGCGATCGCCTACGACCGGGGACTGCTCGCCGCTACGGAGAACCGGGGGCCGGTTACCGAGGCAGACGCCGCAGCGCCTTGATCCCGGTGGTCAGCGAGCGTGCCCACAGCCGGGGTGGCATGCCCTTGAACGGCCGCAGCTTCAGCCCACGCTGCGTGGCCACGGTCTGCACCTCGGTGAACCGCAGGATGCCCTCCGCGCCGTTTCGCCTGCCGACACCGGAGTCACCCATGCCGCCCATCGGCGCGTCGATCGAGCCGAAGCTCGCGGCGAAGCCCTCGTTGACGTTGACCGTGCCCGCCTTGATGCGCGCGGCGACCTCGCGGCCCTTCGCGCCGTTGGAGCTCCAGACGCTGGCGTTGAGCCCGTACTGGGTGTCGTTCGCGCGCTGCACGGCGTCGTCGATGTCGGTGTAGCCGTAGATCGACACGACCGGCCCGAAGGTCTCGTTGGCGAACGGCGTCATGTCCGGAGTGACATCGGTGAGCACCGTCGGCTCGTAGAACAGCGGGCCGATGTCCGGTCGCGCCTTGCCGCCCGCCAGCACCGTGGCGCCCTTCGCACGGGCGTCGTCGACATGCTCGGTGATCGTCTTGAGCTGGTCTGCTGAGGTCAGCGATCCCATGCCCGCCGAGTAGTCGAGTTTCGCGCCCAGCGTGAGTTCCTTCGCCTTGGCGGCGAACGCGGCGGCGAAATCCTCCCGGATGGACTCGTGCACGTAGATCCGCTCCACCGACACGCACAGCTGACCCGCCGACGAGAAGCACGCCGCCACCGCGCCGTTCGCCGCCTTTTCGACATTGGCGTCCGGCAGCACGATCATCGGGTTCTTGCCGCCGAGTTCGAGCGAGAAGCTGGTCAGCCGCTCGGCGATCTTGCCAGCGAGCCGTTTGCCGGTGGCCGTCGAGCCGGTGAACGCCACGTAGTCGGACTCCTCGACGATCGCGTCGCCGATGACCGAGCCCCTGCCGAGTACGATCTGCCACACCCCGCGCGGCAGTCCGGCTTCTTCGGCGAGTTCGTGCAGCCACAACGCCGACAGCGCGGTTTGGTTGTCCGGCTTCTGCACCACGGCGTTGCCAGCGGCCAGGGCGGGCAGGACGTCCAGCCCGGTCAGCGCGAGCGGGTAGTTCCACGGCGAGATGATGCCGACGACGCCCTTGGGGTGACGCAGTTCCTGGGCCTTGGTGAGCAGCGGGAACACGCCGGCCCTGCGCTTCACCCCGAGTGCCCGCGCGCTGTACGTGCCGTAGTACGACGCGGCCAGCGCGGTGCCCGCGATCTCGTCGAAGGCGTCCAGCCTGCTCTTGCCCGCTTCCACCTGGACGAGGTCGAGACCTTCTTGCTGCCGGTCGAGCACGAGCGACATCAGCTTGGTCAGCACGCGCTGCCGCTCGGCGACGCTGGTGTTGGCCCACGCGCGCTGCGCACGGCGCGCTTCGTCGAAGACCGCACGCGCGTCGGCGTCGGTGGCCTGCGGCAGCGGGACGATCGGCTTGCCGGTGAACGGCGCGGTCATCTCGACCGGCGCGTTGTCCTTACCGCCGACGACTCGAGCGACCAAGTCGTTGGCCCGCGACGTCGAGGGCGCGCCCGCGATGGCACCGATCGTGCTGCCGCTGCTGCCCTGTTGGCCGGTCTGTTCCGACGCGTTCCCCGGCGCTGCGCTCGTCATCGACACACTCCAGTTACTCAGCGGTAGGTTTTTCTTGAGCTTACCGGCGTTCCCGCGAGCTGGCCAAGGCGTCGCCCGGCCGGTGATACGGCTCTCGCGTCACACTCGCGCGGCTGCGCCGTCCTTGTCAGTAGAGGTCACTCCTTCAGGGCAGGCGGTGGGCCGGTGCGTGCGAGGGTCGCATCGGCCCACCGCCTGCCCTGGCTCCCGGTGCCACGCTCGTCACGTCACGTCGTCTCGGTAGACGGCCAGCGCGATGCGCTTCCATTCGGTCAGCAGCTGGTTCCGCCGGGCGGCGTCGCCGCCGATCTGCGCGTCCAGCGCGAGTCCCCTGGTCAGATTCACGGTCAGCCAGTACAGCGTTTCCATCGTCCGTTGCGGCATCTCTGGCGCCAGCGTCTGGAACAGCTCCAGCGTGGAGCGGCCGAGTGCTTTGTCCACCGGCTTGATCGCCGCGGCGAGTTCGGCGTCGGTGCGCGCGGTCACCCACAGCTCCATCACCGCGGCCGACAGCGTGCCGGCGAAGCCTTGCCAGATCAGGTCGATACCCTGTTCGACCAGCTCCGGGCCTTCCGGCAGGTCACCGGACGCCGCCAGGATCTCGGCCTGGATCCGGTTCGTCAGGTGCTCCACGGCGGCGGCCATCAGCTCCGCTTTCGTGGCGAAGTGGTGCTGCTGCGCGCCCTTGGACACGCCTGCTCTCGCGCAGATCTCCTGCACCGACGTCCGGGCGTAACCGAGTTCGGTCAGGCAGTCGATGGTGGCGTCGAGCAGCGCGGTACGGGTGCGTTCGCGCCGCTCGGCTTGGGTGCGGTGGCCGCGCTCGCGGGTTCGCGCGAGCGCGTCGGGCTGGGTCGGCTTGGTCGCCGTCACCTCATCTCCCTCATTCCGTGCTTGTTCCACTGGGCGGCGAGCTGTACATTCCAGGTAGAACTTACATGCCGAATGGAATGTTTTCCAGCTGGAGGACTCATGCCGCTGCAACTGCCCGCGAGTTCGTGGAGCGATTCCGATCTCGAAGACTTCCGCGAGCTCGCGCGCACCTTCTGCCAGAAGGAGCTGACGCCGAACCAGGAGCGCTGGGCACATCAGAAAGAGGTCGACCGCGACCTGTGGCGCAAAGCTGGCGACGTCGGGTTGCTCGGGTTGTCCATGCCGGAGGAGTTCGGCGGTGGCGGCGGCACGTTCGCGCACGAGGCCGTGCTGCTCGAGGAGCAGTCGCGCTCGGGAGACAGCGCGTGGGGCGTGTCCGTGCACAGCGGCATCGTGAACCACTACGTGCTCAACTACGCCTCCGATGAGAAGAAGCACGACTGGCTGCCCAAGCTGGTCAGCGGCGAGTGGGTCGGTGCGATCGCGATGACCGAGCCCGGCACCGGCTCCGACCTCCAGGGCATCAAGACCCGCGCGGTCCGCGACGGCGACGAGTACGTGATCAACGGCTCCAAGACGTTCATCACGAACGGTGCCCAGGCTGATTTCGTCATCGTGGCGGCCAAGACGGACCCGGACGCGGGCGCTGCCGGGGTGTCGCTGTTCGGCGTGCCGACGTCGTCGGAGGGCTTCCGGCGCGGGCGCGTGCTGGACAAGATCGGCATGAAGGGCCAGGACACCTCGGAGCTGTTCTTCGACGACGTTCGCGTCCCCGCGGCGAACCTGCTCGGTGACGCCGAGGGCCAGGGCTTCATCCAGCTGATGCAGCAGTTGCCGCAGGAACGGCTGATCATCGCCGTCACGGCGGTCGCCGGTATGGAGGCGGCCGTCAACCAGACGCTGGAGTACACCAAGGAGCGCACCGCGTTCGGCAGGCCGATCTTCGGCTTCCAGAACACCAAGTTCAAGCTCGCGGAGGCGGCGACGGAAGCCGCGGCGAGCAGGGCGTTCCTGGACCAGTGCATTGAGCGGCACCTCAAGGGCGAGCTGGACGTGCAGGGCGCCGCGATGATCAAGTTGTGGACGACGGACCGGATCAACCTGGTGGTCGACGAGTGTCTGCAGCTGTTCGGCGGCTATGGCTATATGAATGAGTACCCGATCGCACGGGCATGGGCCGACGTGAGGGTGACCCGGATCTTCGGCGGCACCAACGAGATCATGAAGGAGATCATCGCTCGCAGCCTGTGAGGGCTCGCTGTGAGGGTGACCCGGTTCGGGTCACCCTCACTTCTCATCGATTTCCTAGCCGAATCGACTTCCTAGCCGATTTTGACGAGTGTGACCGTGACGAGAGGACAGAACATGGGAGCAGGGCCGCTGAGCGGGCTGCGGGTGGTGGAACTAGCAGGGCTCGCGCCGGGACCTTTCGCTTGTACCGTGCTGGCCGACCTGGGGGCCGACGTCATTCGGGTCGACCGGGCCAAGCCGGGCGCCGATGTGATCGGCTTCGAGAACGACCCGCTGCGCCGCAGCCGCCGGTCGATCGGCGTCGACACCAAGCAGCCGGAGGGCGTCGAGCTGGTGCTCAGCCTGGTTGAGCAGGCCGACGTGCTGGTGGAGGGCTTCCGGCCCGGCGTGACCGAGCGGATGGGCCTTGGGCCCGCCGACTGCCACGCCCGCAACCCGCGCCTGATCTATGGCCGGATCACCGGCTGGGGCCAGGACGGTCCGATGGCACAGCGCGCGGGCCACGACATCAACTACGTCGGGCTGTCGGGCGCGTTGGACGCGATCGGCCGTGCCGGGGAGCGCCCGATGCCGCCGCTGAACCTGGTCGCCGACTACGGCGGTGGCGGGATGTTGCTGGCGATGGGCATTCTCGCCGCGCTGTTCGAGCGGGGCAACTCTGGCAAGGGCCAGGTCGTCGACGCGTCGATGGTGGAAGGTTCCGCGTTGCTGGCGACGAGCTTGTACGGGCTCAAGGCCAGCGGTGCCTGGTCGGGGGAGCGCGGTACCAACCTGCTCGACGGCGGCGCGCCGTTCTACGACACCTACGAGTGCAAGGACGGCAAGTATGTGGCCGTTGGTGCGCTCGAGATGCGGTTCTGGGCTGACCTGGTGAAGGTGCTCGAGCTGGACGACGCCGAGCTGCCGCACCATCACTTCGACGCATCGCAGTGGCCACGGCTGCGTGAGCTCCTGACGGCCGAGATCGCCAAGTACACCCGCGACGAGCTTGTCGCCAAGGCGGAGGGCACTGACGCCTGTATCACGCCGGTGCTGTCGGCTGAAGAGGCGCCGTCGCACCCGCAGAACGCGGCGCGCGGCACGTTCGTCGACGTCGGTGGTGTGACGCTGCCGTCGCCCGCGCCGAAGTTCGACCGCACGCCAGCTGCCACGCCCGCCGCTCCGCATGAGACGGCAGCCGACACCGACGAGGTGCTGTCCGAACTGGGCATGGCCGAGACGGAGGTCGCTCGCCTGCGGGACGCGGGTGTGATCGCGTAAGGCGGTCGGCGCCACGCCGTGCGCGTGGCGCCGACCGGTGCGGAGTTGATCGACGTTTGCTCTAGGCTCGAGAGCCGGACACGGAAAGCGGGCCGAAGCGTGCGGCCTTGTGATAGCTGATCGGATGGAGCCATGACGCCGAACGCCAAAAAGGCCGCCATTGTCGGCGCTGTCGCAATCGTGCTGTTCTTCCTTATCTCCAAACCGCACGAGTCCGCGAACGCTGTGCACGAGGTCCTGGGTTGGCTGCAGGATGGGGCGGAAGCCCTCATGACGTTCGTCCGCGCCTTGTTCGCTTAGTTTCTCCGCACTACCGACACTGTGCGCGCTGCGTAGGCGACGTGGCCCGCATCACATCGATCAGCGGACACTCGTACGATCGACCGCGACGGGAAATGCCGCCCTGAGCAGCGCGGATGCACGTGCACTCGCATGTGAGCTGTCCCACAATGCGGGCGCAAGATTGCGCCGTACGGGTGGATTGGTGGAATGAACTCCCAGGTCAGCGGAATTCGATGACTTGAGGTCTGGCGTATCGGTGGGAACGCACCCTACGGTGCTCACATTAAGTGACCGAGTGGTTCTGCACCGTCAGAGAGACACCAGTCGACACTGGCGATCGCGAACTCCCGATCACGAAGCGGTACGGCCCCGACTCTATGACTGCATACCCGTAGGGAGACGGACATGACCCATGATCCTGGCGTAGACGAGTTGATCCGGCAGTGGTCGGAGGAGCGAGCTCAAACCGCGGAGGACGTCGAGATCAACCGCATAGCGTCGGAGTGGCTCGCAGACGTCCCAGCGACGCCAGGAATCCCAGGTCAACGCAGCAGTGAGGACGCGCCGGACTGGTCGGCCCTCAACATCACGGACCCTTCGGACTCGTCGTACATCGCTGCCATGCGCAAGCGGCTGCCCGGTGTTCCTGACGAGCTGCTCGCCGCCGCGGCGCGATGGTGGCGCATGGTCGGTGGCGTCGCGGAGGCCGAAGAATGGTGGGACGCCGGGCTCAGCCCGCTGGACCAGCGCGCGCTGGAGTACCGTGCCGCCGGTCTGTCACCGAGTGACCTCAGCACCCACCTCGGTCCGTACACGGTCCTGGAACACCTTCGCAGAGGCAGCGCCGCCGCGTGGTGCGTCGCCAGGCTGTCGCGGGCCCGTCGCGACGCGGCGAGCTGAGCCTGCCGCGGTCCGCGTCACGATCGTTTCACCCGCACGTCGGTACTGTCGTGATACAACGGCGTAACGCCGCGAGATCGCGGCGCGTTGTATCCAGTGAGCCGGCGGCGACGAGAGGCGATTATTGGTGGGCAGCTCAGGTGAGAGCGAGAACGACGAGAGTAGGCGTTCCCGGCCGAGACAACGGCACGCCCACGGTCGTGCTGTGGGCGCTCGGCTGGTCGCCGTACTCGGTGTTCTCGGCCTTGCCGTTGGCGCGGTGTGGGGGCTGAAGCAAGCCGCCGCGCTTGATCCGAGCCCGACCACGCTGGAGATTCCCGCACTTTCCGTGCAGGCCGCCAACGTGAAGCCAGGGTCGGTAACCCCGGTGTCCGTCAAGGACACGCCGAAGCAGCGTAAGCAGCGCCCGAGTGGCGGGTCGGGCACGCAGGGTTCCGGTGGCTCGCTCACCGGCTGGGCGAAGCGCACCGGGCCCGCGATCGGGGTTCCGTCGCGGGCTTTGCACGCCTACGGCAAGGCCGAGATCGCTATGAAGCAGACCAACCCGGCGTGCCGGTTGTCGTGGGCGACGCTGGCAGGCATCGGGCGGGTGGAGTCCGACCACGGTCGCTACGGCGGCGCGGTGTTGCAGCCCAACGGTGTGCCGTCCACGCCGATCATCGGTGTCCCGCTGGACGGCTCTGGCGGTTTCAAGTCCATCAGCGACACCGATGGCGGCGAACTCGATGGTGACACCAAGGTGGACCGCGCGGTCGGACCGATGCAGTTCATCCCGTCTACCTGGGCGAGTTACGCCGCCGACGGCAACGGCGACGGAGTGGCCGACCCGCAGCAGATCGACGACGCCGCGCTCGCCGCTGCCCACTATCTCTGCGCCGGCGGCAGGGACATGTCGTCTGCCGAGGGCTGGTGGGCCGGTTTGTGGTCCTACAACCAGTCTGTCGAGTACGGCCAGAAGGTCTTCGGTCTGGCGGATCACTATGCGCGCGCCGTCAACAGTCGCGGCTGAGTGCTAGCGTCGAAGTGTGTCAGCGCTGCAATCCCTTGCCGCACGCCGGTTCGGTGTGGTCGCGGTCTCGACCGCGAGCCTGATCGTGTGCTGCGCGCTCGCCTGGTGGCAGTGGGAGCGCTATTCCTCGGCGGGCGGTAGCTTTCAGAACCTCGGTTACGTGCTGCAATGGCCACTGTTCGGGCTGTTTCCCGCGTTCGTGTTCCTGCGGATGCGCAAGCTCCGCGCGGCATCGACCGAGCCGGCGAAGCCGACGGAGCGCGCAGCGTCGACGAAGCCGGCCGGGCGCGCCAAACCCGCCACCGCCAGTGCGACGACCGGCAGCAACGCCCCCGCTACGGGGTCGGCGTTGCGGAGCCGCTGGCTGTACCGCGCGCCGCGGCATTCCGTGGCGGCCGACACTGACGGTGAACCCGACGACGTCTTGGCGGAGTACAACCGCTACCTTGCTGAGTTGAACCAGCGTGACCAGACATCGTGACGGGGCCTGAGCTCCGTTGAGAGGGCCAGCGGAACCATGACGACCTCAGAGCAGCAGGACACCACCGGCACCACCCGCGAAGGCACCCTGCGCGCCCCGTTGCGACGTTTCCGGGTCGCCGCCGTGGTGACCGGCATCGGCCTGCTCGGTCTCGTCGTCGTGATGATCATCCGTTACGGCTTCGGCAACCCGGAGCCGTCGGCGATCTATTCGCCGATCCACGGCGCGATCTACATGGTCTACCTCGCGCTCGCGGTCGATCTGGCGCTGAAGGCGCGGTGGACCTTGTGGGGCACCGCGGCCGTGTTGCTCGCCGGATGCATCCCGTTCGTGTCGTTCCTCGCCGAACGTAAGGTGACGCACCGAGTTCGGGCTCACCCGGCCTACTGAACCTGCGTCCACCCCACTGAGCGACCACCGAACGCGCCGCGTATCGGACATTTCGACGTAGTTACCCCCTTTTACCTGCGATTTCGCCCGCCCGCGCCGGTCGGGTGACCTGCAAGATGCAGTCGCTGTCAGACCGCGGGCTCCACCCGTCGGTGTGACTTAAGAGGGGTTACTGGAGACCACATCATCGTGCATAGATTTACCCGTATCACACGGGTTTTTAGTACGTTCGGTAGCCCTCCTCCGGTGTAAAGATCACATAATTGCTCTGTGTGGGTGATTTCGGTTCCAACGGTCACTCAAGAGGGCGTCACCGAATGAATTCGAGTCGCACGCGGTAATTGATATCCATTTTCCGATAGCGCATTTTCGATGCGTCGTCGCAGGTCAACGCCGCTATGTCGAGTGAATTTTGAGATCACCTGATGGGTGTAGGCTCTCCCGGCAGATTCGACGAAGTGCTTCACGGCAAGCGGCTTTGAGGAGGTTCGGCGCACGATGTCTCGCGGCTGCTGGTGCCGGCACGGTCGATCTGGACTGCCGCACGTCGCCCGTGCGGTGCGTGGAGTACGGACTGGGTGATCGAGTGAGGCAGTGTCGCGAACCGGTAGATGAGCGCAACATGCGAAATGCATGTTGCCGTCCCGACCAGACCATGAACCGTTGACTGGGGTCGATCGTGTGGAACAGGGAGTCACATACGTGACCGGATCAGGCCAACAACAAGTTCCCGTCGAGCGGTTGCTCGGCGAAGAGCCGGGACGCGGCGCATCGTGGCGTTCGTGGCTCGGCAAGCTGCTGGCATGGCGTGACTGGAAGCTGCCGGTCAAGCTGGCGGCGGTCACGCTGGTGCCACTGGTGATCGCGGTAGTGCTCGGTGCGTCGACGCTGTCCAGCCAGATTTCGCGTTCGGACAGCTACCAGCGGATCGACAGCCTGATGGTGCTCACCGGCGAGGTCGGTGGCCTGCTCAACGCCGTGCAGCGGGAGCGCACCGAGACCGTTGCCAGACTGACCGACTCGCGCGGCTCCAACAAGGCGCTGCGGCAGGCGCGAGAGGACGTCGACGCCGCCATCGACCCGGTCACCTCCACCGCGACGCGGGCGGTGGAGCACGACAAGGGCATCGTCGACGCGGTCACCCGGTCGGAGACTGTGCTCAACAGGTTGCCCGCCCTGCGTGAGGACGTCTCGGCGGGCAAGCTCGGCCCGGTCGAAGCGATCAAGGAGTACTCCGCGATCACCGACGCCCTGTTGCAGCTCGCCAGTGCGTCGGTGGCCCGGGTCAGTGACGAGGCGATTGGCGGCACCCCGCGTGCGGTGCTCGAATTGGCGGCCGCGCGCGAGGAGGTGTCCAAGCAGCGCGCACTGGTCGGCCTCGGCGCGGTGCGGGGTTCGCTTGCGCCGTCCGAGCTGACGCTGGTGCGCACCTGGGAAGTACGCATCGAGGACCGGCTCGCCAACTTCGTCGCGGTGGCCGCGCCCGCGGAGCGGGAGCTGTACACCAACACGTTGAGCAAGCCCAGCTCGCAGGCGCGGGCGCGCTCGGCGCGCGCGGTGCTCGGTGAGCTCGGGGTGCCCTCCGACCGGGCCATCGCCGAGTTGTCGCCGCGTGAGTGGCAAGACGCGTCCGGGCGGGTGTCCGAGCAGCTCGGCCAGGTCGCCGACCGGCTCACCGCCAAGGCGGTCGCGACCTCCAACGGTCTCGTGTCCGATGCGACGACCGGTGTGGTCGTGCTTGCCGTGCTACTCGGCCTCGCGCTGCTGGTCGCGCTGCTTGTCGTCATCGTGATCACTCGGCAGTTGCTGCACTCGCTACGAGTGCTGCGGACGTCGGCGATGACGGTGGCCGAGGAACGGCTGCCGGAAGAGGTTCGGCGGATTCAGGACGGCACGGATCCCAGCACCAGCATCGAGCCGGTGCCGGTGACCGCGACCGATGAGGTCGGCGAGGTGGCCAGGGCGTTCGACGCGGTGCACCAGCAGGCGCTGCGGCTCGCCGCGGAGCAGGCGAACATGCGCAGCGCGTACGGCGGTATGTTCGTCAACTTGTCGCGGCGCAGCCAGAGCTTGGTGCAGCGGCAGTTGCAGCTGATCGAGCGGCTCGAACGGGATGAGGAGGACGCGGACCAGCTCGCGACGCTCTTCCAGCTCGACCACCTCGCCACCCGCATGCGGCGCAACAACGAGAACCTGATGATGCTCTCCGGCGCGGAGACCGGCAGGCGTTCCGGCAGGCCGGTCAGCACCGCCGACGTGCTGCGTGCCGCCGTCTCCGAGATCGAGCAGTACCAGCGGGTCGTGGTGCAGTCCCCGCCGACGACCAAGGTGGTCGGCCACGCCGCGAGCGACCTGATGCGGCTGCTCGCCGAGTTGCTCGACAACGCGACGGCGTTCTCGCCGCCGGAGACCCAGGTGACCGTCACGACCTCGGTGACGAACGGTGGCGCGATGACCATCGACGTCCTTGACCACGGCATCGGCATGAGCGAGAGCGAGTTCGCCGAGGCCAATGCCCGTATGGGCGAGGCGTCGGAGATGACGATGGTCACCTCGCGCCGGATGGGACTGTTCGTCGTCGGCAGGCTGGCGAGCAAGCATGGCTTCGGCGTCACACTGCAGCGCGGCACGGAGACCGAGGGCGTCATGGCCACGGTCGCGGTGCCGCCTGAGCTGATCATCGGCGCCGGCGGTGGTCCGCTGACCTCTGAGATCCCGATGATCACTGAGGCAGCGGCTGCCCGCACACCTGACGCGCGCACGAAGCAGGTGATCAGCGGGGCGAAGACCGCACCGGAAAGCGACGTCGAGATTTCCGGTACCGCGCTGTTCACTCCGATCACCGACGACAGCGAGGAGCCCGCGCGCAGGCCGGACCGGACACCGCGAGGTGGCCCGACCGAGCTGCCACGCAGGGTGCCCGCGTCGGCGAACGGCACTGGCGGCAAGAGTGGCACGAGCTCCAACGGCAGCGCGGGGAGCAACGGCAACACCGGTGGTGCGGAGAGCACCGCGGACGGTGGCACGAAGACCGCGCAGAACGGCGCGAGCAGCGGTGCCACGAATGGTGGCGGGAAGAACGGCGCTGGAAAGACCGGCACGCGAAACGGCGGCGGCACGTCAGCTGCCAACGCGAACGCCGGCACGGATCTGCCCTCGGGTAGTGCGCTGTTCAAGCCGGGCACGTCACCGCTGTCCGACTGGTGGCAGGCGGCGGCCGCAGAGCCAGCGCCGCCGAAGGAGCCGGTACCGTCGCGGTCGGAGTCGACTCCGATCTTCGACGAGATGCTGTCGGTGTGGTTCCGTACCACGGGCGATGCCGCCGAGCAGGAACCGAGCACTGAGAGCGAGGCGAAGCACGGTAGTTGGACGTTCGCGGCCGACGAGAACTGGCGCACCGTCGCCGAAATCGCCAAGAAGTCGTCGGCGAGCAGCTTCACTGAGGCTGGGTTGCCGAGACGGCAGCGCGGGGAGCGGTTGCTGCCCGGCAGCGCGGCTGGCGAGCAGGTCAGCGAGAAGCCGAGCCGGTCGCAGCTTGGCAGGGCGGACCTGCCCGACCGCGACCCCAACGACGTCAGGGGCAGGCTCAGCAGCTTCCAGCGTGGTCTCAGCCGGGGCAAGCACCGCGTCGGCAAGCACAACGCTCCGGAGGCGCAGGACTCAGGGCAGTCGCCCGAAGGCACGTCTGGCAAGCACGAGACGGGTGCGCGGCCATCGTCCGATACGTCGTCGACATCCCCGAACGGCCAGGCAACCGGCTCCGGCACGCCGTCGGGCTCCGATGCGGCGTCCGGCCACGGTTCGGGCCACGGTTCGGGTAATGGCGCTGCCACCGGCTCACGCAACGGCTCGTCGCGCGGCGCGGCCAAGGGCTCTGGTGCGGCCAAGAAGCCGGGCACGGGCTCCGGGCAGGGCTCGACGAAGGGTGCGGGCTCCGGCAAGCGCTCATCGAAGCCCACCGCGAACTCCGCCAAGGGCGCCGACTCCGCGAATGGCAGGGGTACCGGCAGTGATACGGGCACCGGCGCGCGGAATGGCCAGCGCACCGCGGCGAAGCACGGCGCGAAGTCGCAAGGCGCGAAGTCGCACGGCGCGAAGCCAGCCGCGACGCCGGGCGCTGCTGGCGACAAGCCGGAGACCCCGCGCAACGGCGCGCAGCCGCCGTCGCCGGAGGAGTCGACCGCACCGGTGCCGGACCCACTCGCCACGAAGGACAACGAGCCAGCGACCGACATCTGGGATTTCTCCCGGGACTCCGAACTCTCGGACGTCGACGCGATGGCCTCGATGCCACCGCCCGATTTCACGGAGTCCGGCCTGCCTCGCAGGCGTCGTGGCGCTCAGTTGCTGCCGGGCAGCGCGACTGCCACGACGAAGACAGCGCCGGTCAAGCCGCCGCAACCCGATCGCGACCCCAACGCGATGCGTGGCAGGTTGAGCAGCTTCCAGCAAGGTGTCCGCCGTGGACGCGATAGTACGAACCAACCGAGCGAGAGCACGTCGCAGGAAAATGGAGGGTGAATGACCTCGCCGCAACCCCAGAACCAGTTCGGCTGGCTGGTCAACGATTTCGCAGAACGCGTGCCGGGTGTCGCGCACGCTGTGGTGGTCTCGGCCGACGGCCTGTTGCTGACGTCGTCTGCGCGGCTGCCGCTCGACCGTGCCGACCAGCTCGCAGCGGTGGCATCCGGCTTGGTGAGCCTGACCCAGGGCGCCGCGCACTGTTTCGAGGCGGGTGCCGTCAACGAGACCGTCGTCGAGATGGAACTCGGCATCATGATCCTGATGTCGATCAGCGACGGGTCCTGCCTTGCCGTGCTCGCGGCGCCGAACTGCGACATCGGCCAGGTGGCCTATGAAATGACCTTGCTCGTCGACCGGGTGGGCCAGATTCTCACGCCGGAACTCCGTGCCCAGTTGCAGGGCTCGGGCGGGTCGTCGTTGCTCGGTGCTCCGGCATGAGAGCGCGATGACCGATCCCGATGATTCCGAGCATCACGCAGCACAGGAGGAGGCAGTGGTTGTGGATACGTCCGATAGCAGCACTGTCGGCGCGGTCGACGCCGAGTTGCCCGTGCAGGCCACGGCGCAGCGCCCTCGGCGTTCCGCGCACGCCACCGCGTCGGCAATCGACGGCCGCTCGAACCGGGAGGACGAGACATCGCTTGTCCGTCCCTATATGCTCACCGGCGGGCGGACGAAAGCTTCCTACGCGTTGGAGCTGGAGACCTTGATTTCGGCGAAGAACGGTGTGCTCTCCGAGTCTGCCCCGATGCGTATCGAGCAACGCTCGATCGTCGAGGCGTGCTCGTCGCCCCGTTCCGTCGCCGAAATCGCGGTCGATCTGCGGATGCCGTTGGGTGTCGCGCGGGTTCTGGTGAGCGACGCGGCCGATGCCGGTCTTGTCAACGTGCACAACACGGTTTCCGGTGCGGACGGCGCGGAGGCCCATTTGTTGCTCATGGAAAGGGTGCTGAGTGGACTCCGTCGGCTCTGAGAGAAATAGCCGTCGCTCATTGCGCGCGATGGGCGGCTCTGTCGTTTTCTTATCCGTTTGTGCCGTCACTGAAGTGAAAGTGGTTTTGTAGAACGTGAGTAACCCAACTGATCAGCTGACGCAACCGACGGCGGCGACGCCAACCATGACGTCGGCCAAAATCGTGGTCGCCGGTGGCTTCGGAGCGGGCAAGACGACGTTCGTTGGCTCGGTCTCCGAGATTGTCCCGCTGACCACCGAAGCGATGATGACCGACGCGAGTACCGGCATCGACGACCTCGCCGCGACACCTAACAAGTCGACGACCACGGTTGCGATGGACTTCGGCCGGGTCTCGCTCGACGAGGACCTCATTCTGTACCTGTTCGGCACGCCGGGGCAGCAGCGGTTCTGGTTCATGTGGGACGACCTGGTACGCGGCGCCATCGGGGCGGTCGTGCTCGCCGATACCCGAAGGCTCGCCGACTCCTTCGCGCCGGTCGACTTCTTCGAGGACAGGGGCCTGCCGTACGTGGTAGGGCTCAATGCTTTCGAGGGAAGGCAACCGCACCGAGTCGAGGACGTACGGGACGCCCTCGCTATCGACGAGTCGGTGCCGATCGTGCACTGCGACGCTCGCGATCGGGAGTCGGTCAAGCAGTCGTTGATCACGATGACGGAGTACGCCATGCAGCAGTGGATCGCTCGCCGCGACGGCACGGCATAGGTCGCGCTCGGCGCCGCGTGCGGCCGGGCAACCTTTCTGTGTGGTTCGTCCGTCTTTGAGTCATGAGACGACGAACGAGTGCCGGTGCGGCAGTCCTGATTCTGCTCGGTGCGCTGCTGGTCTCGTCGGCCAGTCCGGCGCTGGTCGATCGCGCTGACGGTGATCCGCCCGGTGCGCCGCCGCCGGTCGTCACCGCCGACGACATCGCGCTTGTCGCGTTCGACTCCTGCGACGACGCTCTCGCGGAATTCCGTCGCGCCGCGCTCGACAAGGTAGGCCCGTACGGACTGCCCGGCCTCGGGACGCCCCCGATCGCCGTCGCCGACGGCATGGCCATGAGCCGGGGTCAGACCGCGCGCGAGTCGGTCGCGGCAGCGCCGCGGCAGGGGCCCGGGCACTCGTCGACGAACAGCTACGAGGCCGACGCCGACGAACCCGACCTGGTCAAGACCGACGGGCGGCGCATCGTCACGCTCGTCGACCGGACACTGCGCGTGGTCGACGCCACGACGGAGCAAGTCACCGGATCGGTGCGCATCCCCGGTGGTCACGCGAACGACCTGCTGCTGCACGGCGACCGTGCGCTGGTGTTCACCCAGACCGGCGGGTTCGGCCCGCGGCCTCGCTCCCACAGCGCACCCGCCGACGGCCCTACCGGTGTCACGCTGGTGCTGGTCGATCTGAACGCGGCTCGCCTCGTCGGCAGCCTGACCGTCGACGGGAGCTATCTGGACGCCAGGCAGACCGGATCGCGCGCCAGGGTGGTGGTGCGCTCGGCACCACGGCTGGACTTCGAGTACCCGCGCGGCCGTGACGGTGCGAAGCGGTCGCTGCGCGAGAACCGCGAGATCATCCGGCGATCATCACTCGCGGACTGGTTGCCACGGTTCGAACTTCATCGCGACGACACCACCCGCTCGGGCAGGCTCGTCGACTGCGCCGCCATCAACCACCCCGCGGCAGGCGCGGGCACGAACCTGCTGACGGTGCTGACCATCGACCTCGCCGGTGACCTGGACACGGGCGATTCGGTCTCGGTCACCGCGGATGGCGGCACCGTGTACGGCACCGGCGGTAGCCTCTACATCGCCGATGACCGTGTCCCCGTCGACGCCTGGCCCATGGCTCGTACGGTGCCCGCGGAGCGAGAACAGCGCACGATGATCCACCAGTTCGACACCTCGGGTGACGGCGCGCCGACCTACGTGGCATCGGGTGCGGTGAAAGGGACGTTGCTGAACCAATACGCCCTGTCCGAGCACGAGGGGTATCTCAGGGTCGCGACCACGACCGGGCAGACGTGGCGGGAGCGCCCGGGCTCGCAGAGCGCCGTCACCGTGCTGGCCCGGCGCGGCGAGAGGCTGGCACCTGTCGGCCAGGTCGACGGGCTCGGCAAGGGCGAGCGGATCTACGCGGTGCGCTACCTCGGTGACACCGCGTATGTCGTTACATTCCGCGAAACCGACCCGTTGTACGCGCTGGATCTGTCCGACCCGCGGCGGCCTCGGACGACAGGGGAACTCAAGATCACCGGCTACTCGGCGTACCTGCACCCGGTGGGGGAGAACCGGCTCCTCGGGGTCGGCCAGGAGGCCACCGAACGGGGCCGGACCACAGGGACGCAGCTGTCCCTGTTCGACACCGGCGACCCCGCCGCGCCGAGCAGGCTCGCGCGGCACCATGTCAAGAACAGTCACACCGAGGTGGAGCACGATCCGCATGCATTCCTGCACTGGCCGGACACCGGCCACGTGGTGCTGCCGGTGACGTCGTGGCCGCGGCCGGCGGAGCGAGACGGCAGGCCCGCCGAACGCCCGAGGAACCACGCGCTGGTGCTCCGCGTCGAGGATGACCGGCTGGTCGAGGCCGGCGCCATCTCTCACCCGGATGGGAAGCGGTGGCGCGCGGAGATCCGCCGATCGCTGGTCATCGGCGACACGCTGTGGACGGTGTCGGCGGCAGGTGTCATGGCCAGCGACCTCGACACGCTGGAACAACGCGCCTGGGTGCCGTTCAGCTGAGCCATGCCCAGCGGGAGTTGCCGCTTCGTGGCGCCCATCACATCGGCGTGAACCTTTCCAAATAGTTGGAAGTCCTAGTATTTTGGGGGTATGACCGAACTCCACCAGCCGGAACACCCGGTACGGTTCGTGACCGCGTCGAGCCTGTTCGACGGGCACGACGCGTCCATCAACATCATGCGGCGCATCCTGCAGTCGCAGGGCGCCGAAGTGATTCACCTCGGGCACAACCGGTCGGTGGACGAAGTCGTGCGCGCCGCGATCTCCGAGGACGTCAACGGCGTCGCGATCTCGGCGTACCAGGGCGGGCACGTCGAGTACTTCAGCTACCTCGTCGAGCTGCTCGCCGAGCGCGGCGCGGGCCACATCAAGGTCTACGGCGGCGGTGGCGGCGTCATCGTCCGCGACGAGATCGACCTGCTGCACTCGCGTGGCGTCGCCCGGATCTTCTCGCCGGAGGACGGCCAGGAACTCGGTCTGCCCGGCATGATCAACCTGATGATCAGGGAGTGCGACGAGGACCTCGCCGCACGCGAGCAGGGATCGCTCGACGCGCTACACACCGGTGACATCCCCACACTCGCCCGCGTCATCTCGCGGCTGGAGCAGGATGAACTGCCGGGCGACTGGCGCGAGGCCATGAGCGCCTCGGCGCGGAACCGGACGGTGCCGGTGCTCGGCATCACCGGCACCGGCGGGTCAGGGAAATCGTCGCTGACCGACGAGCTGGTGCGGCGTTTCCGGCTCGACCAGGAGGACAAGCTGCGTATCGCGGTCATCGCCGTCGACCCGAGCCGACGCAGGGGCGGGGGAGCGCTGCTCGGCGACCGCATTCGCATGAACTGCCTCGGCCACTGGCCCGGTTTCGGCGAGGGCGAGCCGATCTACTTCCGCTCGATGGCCACCCGCACCAAGTCCGGCGAGGTGCCCGCCGCGCTGCCAGGCGCGATCGAGGCCTGCAAGGCAGCGGGGTTCGACCTGGTCATCGTCGAGACGCCCGGCATCGGCCAGGGTGACGCGGGCATCGTCGACCACGTCGATCGCTCGCTGTACGTCATGACGCCGGAGTTCGGCGCGGCGTCGCAGCTGGAGAAGATCGATATGCTCGACTTCGCCGACGCTGTCGCGATCAACAAGTTCGAGCGCAGGGGTGCCGAGGACGCGCGCAGGGATGTCTCCCGCCAGCTGGTGCGCAACCGCGAGGCGTTCGGCGCGTCGCCGGAGGACATGCCGGTCTACGGCACGAGCGCCGCCCGGTTCAACGACGACGGCGTGACCGCGCTGTACCAATTCCTGCGTGACATGCTCGCCGACGAGGGCCTGTCGGTGTCGACCGGCGTGCTGCCCGCGGCGGACACCAAGGTCTCCACCGGCGCGAGCACCATCATCCCAACGTCGAAGGCGCGCTACCTCGCCGAGATCGCCGAGACGGTGCGCGGCTACCACGAGCGCACCCGGCGGCAGGTCGACGCGGTGCGCAAGGCCGACCAGCTCGCCGGCGCCCGCGACGCGCTCGCCGAGGACGGTGCCGATACCGACGCCATCGAACGGCTGGTGGAGCGCGCGCGGTCCGACGTGGACGACGAGTCCGCCCGGTTGCTCGATGAGTGGCCGGAGCTCGCGGAGTCCTACCGCGCCGAGGAACTCGTCGTCCAGATCCGCGACAAGGAGCTGCACACCCAGCTCTGGCGAGACACGCTGTCCGGCAGCCGGATCCCGAGGGTGGCGCTGCCGCGCTACACCGACCGGGGCGAGCTGCTGTCCTTCCTGCGGCGGGAGAACCTGCCGGGCTACTTCCCCTACACCGCTGGCGTGTTCCCGTTCAAGCGGGAGGGCGAGGACCCTGCGCGGATGTTCGCCGGGGAGGGCGACCCGTTCCGCACCAACCGCCGCTTCAAATACCTTTCCGCCGACTCCGAGGCCAAGCGGCTGTCCACGGCGTTCGACTCGGTGACCCTCTACGGTCACGACCCCGGCACCCGTCCCGATGTCTACGGCAAGATCGGCACGTCGGGCGTGTCCATCGCGACGCTGGAGGACATGGAGGTCCTCTACGACGGCTTCGACTTGACCTCGCCGAGTACAAGTGTGTCGATGACGATCAACGGACCTGCCCCGACGATCCTGGCGTTCTTCCTCAACACCGCGATCGATCAGCGGATGGCCGCGTTCCGGTCAGAGCACGGCAGGGAACCGTCTGATGCCGAGGCCGCCGAGCTGCGGGAGTGGGCGCTGCGTAACGTGCGCGGCACGGTGCAGGCCGACATTCTCAAGGAGGATCAGGGGCAGAACACCTGCATCTTCTCCACCGAGTTCTCGCTGCGCATGATGGCCGACATCCAGGAGTGGTTCATCCAGCACGGCGTGCGCAACTTCTACTCGGTGTCGATCTCCGGCTACCACATCGCCGAGGCAGGGGCGAACCCGATCACGCAGCTGGCGTTCACGCTGGCCAACGGCTTTACCTACGTGGAGTCGTACCTGGCGCGGGGCATGGACATCGACGACTTCGCGCCGAACCTCTCGTTCTTCTTCTCCAACGGCATGGACGCCGAGTACACCGTCATCGGCAGGGTCGCCCGGCGGATCTGGGCAGTGGCGATGCGAGAGCGCTACGGCGCGAACGAGCGCTCGCAGAAGCTGAAGTACCACGTGCAGACGTCGGGCCGCTCGCTGCACGCGCAGGAGATGAGCTTCAACGACATCCGCACCACGCTGCAGGCGCTGTGCGCGCTGTACGACAACGCGAACTCGCTGCACACCAACGCCTACGACGAGGCCATCACCACGCCGACCGAGTCGTCGGTGCGCCGTGCCATGGCGATCCAGATGGTGATCAACAAGGAATGGGGCCTGTCGAAGAACGAGAACCCGCTGCAGGGCTCGTTCATCGTCGACGAGCTGACCGACCTCGTCGAGGAAGCCGTGCTGGCTGAGTTCGAACGGATCTCGGAACGCGGCGGCGTGCTCGGCGCGATGGAGACCGGCTACCAGCGCGGCAAGATCCAGGATGAGTCGATGCTCTACGAGCGGCTCAAGCACACCGGTGAGCTGCCGATCATCGGTGTGAACACTTTCCTGCCGCCCCGTGGCGACGAGGACGAGGTCACCGAGGTCGAGCTGGCGCGGGCGACGGAGGACGAGAAGCAGTCCCAGCTCAAGCGGCTCAGCGAGTTCCAGCAGCGCAACGCGGCCGACGCGCAGCAGGCGCTCGCGCGGTTGCGAGAGGCCGCGACCAGTGGGGAGAACGTCTTCGACGTGCTGATGGACGCCGCACGGGTCTGCTCGCTCGAACAGATCACCGAGGCGTTCTTCGAGGTGGGCGGCCAGTACCGCCGCAACGTCTGACCCCACTCGCGGCACCAGGCGCGAGTTCCGCGCTCCGGTGCCGCGAGTCCCGGGCTACAGTGCGGCGAGTCCCGGGTTACAGTGCGGCGACTTCGCGGTAAGGCGCTCAGAATCCTCGATCAGCTGCCACCGACGAAGTCCGAGGCACACCACCCGCCGTCGTCTTTCATCTTGAGCTGGCCGGTGATGGTGTCAGGCATGACGGCCTGCATCTCCTCGGGAGCGTTTTCGATCCGAAGGGTGATCTCCGCGCTGGCGGTGTCGCCGGTCTCAGTGACCGCACCCCGCTCGAACACGAACTCCACCTGCGAGGCCCCGCCCGCGTCCGCGAGGGTGTCCATCCGCTCGAAGGCTTCGTCCGCTTCTTCCCGCGTCCCCTCGCCGTCACAGCCAAGCTCGAGCAACGTGTCCGAGTCGCGCTCGTTCATGGCGCTGACGAAATCGTCCGCTACCTGCTCGGGGCTCCCGCCTCCGCTGGTCAGCAGCACGATCAGCAGTGCGCCGCCACCGAGAATGACGAGCGCGCCGATGCCGCCGAGGATCCACGGCAGCGGGCTCTTCTGCTGTGGTTGCTGGCCGCCGAACGGGTCGTAACCCGGTGGGTATTGGCCGGGCTGCGGGTACTGCCCCGGCGGCTGCTGCGGGTACTGGCCCTGCTGCGGGTACTGGCCAGGCTGTTGCCCTGGCTGACCCGGCTGGCCCGGATAGCCAGGCTGTTGACCCGGCTGGCCCGGATAGCCCATCGGACCTTGTTGCTGGTAGCCGGGCGGCGGGCCGTAACCGCCCTGCCCTGGCTGCTGCTGGTAGGGCCCCTCCGGGCCGGGTGGTTGCGACATGTGGAATCCCCCGTCACTCGTACACGAACGCCTCAGTGGGCGAGTAGCTTGCGCCAGTATCGACTCCCGGCGGGCACGTCTCGTTCCGCGCCCCCGTATTCACTGACGAGTTCACACATTTCGGACGCGACCGTGCCCGCCAATGGTTCCACTGGCGGCGCGGATCGCCGTTGATGTTGCCACAACGCGGTCGCGATCGCTTAGGTTGGAGGCGTGACTGAGGTACAGATCGGCATCGCAGCCGCACTAGAACAGTTCCCGCCCGCTGAGTCGGTCCGGTTGGCCGCGCTCGCCGAACGGCATGGCTTCTCCGGGCAGATGGCCGCCGACCACTTCCAACCGTGGGTGCCTGCGCAGGGCGAGGCGTCGTTCGTATGGAGCGTGCTCAGCGCCATTGCCGAGAACACCGATGGCGACTTCGGCCCTGGCGTGACCTGCCCGTCATTTCGATTCCACCCCTCGCTGGTCGCGCAGGCGGCGGCGACGACGGCCGCGCTGTATCCGGGTCGGCACTGGCTCGGCATCGGCTCCGGCGAGGCGCTGAACGAGCATGTTCTCGCTGGCTACTGGCCGGAGGCCCCGGAGCGGGTGCGGCGGATGCTGGAAGCGCTCGACGTCATCAAGAAACTGTTCACCGGCAAGGACGTCAAGCACAACGGTGAGTTCTTCAAACTGCACACGATGCGGCTGTGGACGATGCCGGACGAACCGCCGCCCATCTACGTCGCCGCGGCGGGTCCGTACACGTCCCGCAAGACCGGCGAGCTGGCCGACGGGCTGATCACGCCAGGCGCGTCGCTGGAGAAGCTGGCGGGCATCGTGGACAACTTCTCCCACGGCGCGCGCAAGGCGGGCAAGGACCCCGACGTGATGCCGAAGCTGCTCCAGGTGCACCTGTCGTGGGCGGAGACCGACGAGCAGGCCTGGAAGAACGCGATCGATCAGTGGCCCAACGGTGGCATGAAGTTCCCCAAGGCCGACATCCGTTCGCCGTTCGACTTCGAGCAGATGGCCAAGCTGGTGCGGCGCGAGGACTTCGATGGCCGCATGGTCATCTCCTCGGATCCCGACGTGCATCGCGCCGCACTACAGAAGTTCATCGACGCCGGGTTCACCCGTATTTACCTGCACAACGTCGGGCGCAACCAGGAAGAGTGGCTTGAGGTCTTCGGCAGGGAGGTGCTGCCCAAGCTGACCGCGTGAGGATGTGACGGATCGTCGCCGCTGTTTCCGTCGCTTGGCGGGTCCCAGTCGTCCGGTTCGCGCTTCTAGTCTGGGAGCGTGACTGAGACGTGGTTCGACGTGCCGCCTGATAGCGAGTTCGGTGTGGCCAACCTGCCGTTCGGCGTGTATTCGCGCACCGAGAACGGCCCCCGCAAGATCGGCGTCGCGATCGGTGACAGCGTGCTGGATGTGGCCGCGATCGCCGCCGTCGAAGGCGAGGATTTCGCGCCGTTGCTCGACGCCGATGTGCTGAACCCGCTGCTCGCGGCGGGCAGGCCGACATGGCGTGCGGTGCGGGAGCGCATCACGACGTGGCTGACCGACCCGGCCCACCGGCCGATGGTGCTGGCGCACCGGCTTGACCGGCATGGCCTGCACCTGCATCTGCCGTTCCAGGTCGGTGACTACGTCGACTTCTATGCCAGCGAACATCACGCCCGCAACGTGGGCAGCATTTTCCGCCCCGACTCGGCCGCATTGCCGCCGAACTGGAAGCACCTGCCGATCGGCTATCACGGCAGGGCTGGCACCGTCGTGGCGTCCGGGCAGCCGGTGGTGCGGCCGTGCGGGCAGCGCAAGCAGACCGGCGAGGACGCGCCATCGTTCGGTCCCACGCGCAAGCTCGACATCGAGGCCGAAGTCGGCTTCGTCGTCGGGACGCCGAGCGCGCTCGGCACGCCGGTGCCGATCGAGCGGTTCGCGGACCACGTTTTCGGCGTGTGCCTGGTCAACGATTGGTCCGCGCGCGACATCCAGGCGTGGGAGTACGTGCCGCTCGGGCCATTCCTCGGCAAGTCGTTCGCGACGTCGGTCTCGCCGTGGGTGGTGCCGCTGGACGCGCTCCGCCACGCCAGGGTGCCACCGCCGCCGCAGGACCCTGAGCCGCGGCCGTACCTGGTCCCGGACGCCGACTGGGGGCTGGACATCACGATGGAGGTGCGGCTGAACGGTCACGTGATCGCGCGACCGCCGTTCGGGTCGATGTATTGGAGCGCGGCGCAGCAACTGGCGCACATGACGATCAACGGCGCGTCGCTGCGCACCGGTGACTTCTACGCGTCCGGCACGGTATCGGGGCCTGAGCCGGACGAGCGCGGCTCGCTGCTGGAACTGACCTGGGACGCGACGGAGCCGCTGCTGCTCGGCGACGGCACGCACCGGACGTATCTCAACGACGGCGATGTCGTGACGATCTCGGCGTCGGCGCATGGACCGGACGGTGCCCGCATCGGGTTCGGCGAGGTGACCGGGCGGGTGCTGCCGTCGGTGAGGTAAGGCCGGGTCGCCGGGATTGGATCGGCCGCGATCGGGTAACCGCGTAGGTGGACTGATCCCCGATCCCGGAAGGCAGGCTGATGACCCACGCGGCGGAGGCTCCCGCGCGGATCGTGATCGTCGGCGGCGGCCACGTCGGGATGAACGCGGCCCGGTCGCTGCGTGCCACGCTGCGGTCCGACGAGGCGACCGTGACCGTCATCGACCCGCGCTCCTACATGACGTACCAGCCCTTCCTCGCGGAGGCAGCGGCTGGATCGGTGGAACCACGCCATGTCGTCGTTCCGCTGCGCGAGGCGCTGCCGGGCTGCGAGGTGCTCAGCGGTGAAGTCATCGGGGCGCGGCCGGATGAGCGCAAGGTCAGTGTCGAGGTCGCCGACGGCCACACCCGTCACATCGGCTACGACGTTCTGGTGCTCGCGCCGGGCTCGTGGTCGAAGACGCTGCCGATCCCCGGTCTCGCGGAGCACGCGGTCGGGTTCAAGACGCTGGGCGAGGCGATTTACCTGCGCAACCACGTGCTGTCCCGATTGGACGCCGCGGCGAGCACGCTGGATCCGAGACTGCGGGAGAAGCTGCTGACGTTCGTGTTCGTCGGCGGCGGCTACGCGGGCGTCGAGGCACTGGCAGAACTGGCCGACATGGCGGGCGCCGCGGCGGACTACTACGAGACGATCTACCGGTCGGACATGCGGTGGGTGCTGGTCGAAGCCGCCGATCGCATCATGCCCGAGGTCAGCGAGGGGCTCGGCCAGTACACGTTGGATCTGCTGCGTGACGAGGGTTTCGAGACCCACCTCAACACCACCCTTGAGTCCATCGCGGACGGTTACGTCAAGCTCTCGGACGGCACCGGGTTCGACGCCGACACCGTGGTGTGGACGGCGGGAGTCGCGCCGCATCCGATGCTGGCCAACACCGGGCTCCCGCTCGACGACAAGGGCAGGGTGCGCTGTGGTCCCGACCTGCGGGTCGAGGGACAGGACGTTGTGTTCGCCGCTGGCGACTGCGCGGCCGTTCCCGACCTCTCGCGCGCACCGACGCGGACCTGTCCGCCCTCGGCGCAGCACGCTTCCCGGCAGGCGAAACGCCTCGCGAAGAACGTCGTGTCGCTGTTGCGCGGCGGCAGGCTTGGTCGCTACAAACACGCCTACGCGGGTTCGGTCGCCAGCCTTGGCTTGTACCAGGGCGTCGCCGAGATCTACGGTGTGAAACTGAAAGGCGTGCCGGCCTGGGCATTGCACCGGGCCTATCACCTGGCGACCATGCCGACGGCGCACCGCAAGGTCCGGATCAGCTTCGACTGGCTGCTCTCGCTGCCGTTCCGCAGACAGATCGTCGCGCTCGGCGAACTGCACCAGCCGCGTCGCGAGTTCGGCCGGGCCAGTGCGGGGTCGCGGAAGGACTGATGCGGAATGGCCGAGTTCGAAACCCACCCGCGCGAGGTCGGTCCCTCGCTGGTGACCGCGGGTCTCGCCGGAGGGCCCGCGATCATGGTGTTCGACCCGGACGGGCTGGCCAAGCACGACGACGTGCCGGCGAGTTGGCACCACCTGTTGTGGCGGCACCAAGTGCTGTGGTGCCGGCTGCCCGCGATGGACTCGCTTGCCGAGGCCACCCAGAAGACGCACGAGCTCGCCGCCGCGCGGTTGCCGCTTGACGTCGTCGCGGGTGGTACCGGCGCGGCGGTGGCGGTCGATTTCTGTCAGGCGCACCGGCCGCGTTCACTGCTGCTCGTCGACCCTGGCACGGTGCCAGAGTCCGTGAGCAGACTCCATGACGACGGCGTGCGGATCAGCGTGCTCGGCACCGAAGGCGAGCCGGAGCCGCGCACCTTGGGACACCCGGACGTCGTGGTGGCCGTCACCGACCTCGTCGGCGAGTCGGGCGAGTTCGGCGGCGTCGGCGGGGGACTGCCGTGACGGTGCCGGTCACCATCGGAAGCGGCGGCACCGAGCTGTCCGGCGACCTGGTGGTGCCCGCCGACGCGATCGGCGCGGTGGTGTTCGCGCACGGCTCCGGCAGCTCGCGGTTCAGCGGCCGCAACCGCGCGGTCGCCAGGTCGCTGCAGGACAGGCAGCTGGCGACGTTGCTGTTCGATCTCCTCGACGTGAACGAGGAACTGCACGAGCAGCGCGGCGGGCGGTTCCGCTTTGACATCGATTCGCTGACACCCCGGTTGATTGGGGCTCTGGAGCATGTCGTGGGGCACGCGGCCACTTCGGGACTGCCGATCGGGGTGTTCGGGGCGAGTACAGGTGCTGCCGTGGCGCTGTGCGCGGCGGCGCGCCGTCCCGAGCTGGTGCGGGCCGTTGTGTCCCGGGGCGGCCGGCCCGACCTGGCTGGTGATGAGTTGCCGGGTGTGCGGGCGCCGACGCTGCTGATCGTGGGGGAACGCGACCCGCAGGTGCTCACGCTGAACCAGCAGGCGGCCACCCGGCTGAACGCGGAGCACGAGCTGCGCGTCGTGCCGGGCGCGAGTCACCTGTTCGAGGAGGAAGGCGCGCTGGAAGAAGTCGCGGAGCACGCGGGGGAGTGGTTCGAGCGGCACCTCATCGAGCCATCAGCGAGTCCACCTCGGCGTCGCTGATCTGGCGGAAGTCGCGGTACCACTGGCCGACCGCGGTGAACCGGCGCGGCTGACTCAGACACACCACGGTGTCGGCCGCCGCCTCGAGACGTCGCACCGCCGCCGAGGAGCCGACCGGCACGGCGAGGCAGATCGAGCGAGGATTGTGCTCGCGCACGGTGTGCACGGCTGCCAGCGCCGTCATGCCGGTGGCGAGGCCGTCGTCGACGATGATCACGTCCCGGTCGGACAACGGTGGCGAGTCGGCCGCGCCGAACCGGTTCTGCCGCCTGCGTGCCTCCGCCGTCGCCGCGGTGAGTTGGTCGGCGACGTCCGGCCTGCGCAGGCCGAGTGCGCTGAGCGTCGCGTCGTCGAGCAGGTAGACGCCGTCCGCCGTGACCGCGCCGACCGCGAGTTCCGGCTGGTCCGGCGCGCCGATCTTGCGCGCGACAACGACGTCAAGCGGAGCGTCGAGCGTCGCGGCGACTATCGCGGCGACCGGTAGCCCGCCGCGCGGCAGTGCCAGCACCACCGGGTCGCTCCACCCGCGGCGCGAGAGTTCGGCGGCCAGCTTCTCGCCTGCTTCGGTGCGATCGGTGAACGTCACTTTTCCATGGTCTCTCTGATCGGCGCGTGATTCGACCCGAGCGGAAATGGGTATCTCCTCTGATGCCCGCAACAGAGCAAGGAGGTGACCCCGGCGTGGCCGAGACATCGCGACTGCCCACCCCCGTCGCGGACAACTGGGACTGGCAGCGCTACGGCGCCTGCCGCACCGCGAGCAGCGAACTGTTCTTCCATCCCGACGCCGAGCGTGGCCGCGCTCGCTCCGCGCGGATCGCGGCGGCGAAAGCGGTCTGCCGGACATGCCCCGTCCTAGTGCAGTGCCGCCATCACGCGTTGACCGCCGAGGAGCCTTTCGGCATCTGGGGCGGCCTTGACGAGTCGGAACGGTGGGCGGCGATCGCGCGCCGGAAACGCATCACCGCGGCGTGATCACGCGGATTGACCACAGCTGCCCTCTGGCCACGGCAGCGGATGTGACGGACACTGGTCCCGAGGTCACACTGCGATGACAGAGACACGGGAATCCCGCCTCGCGCAACCCCCCGAGGTGGCGAAGCCAGTACCCAGCAGGCCAGCGGTACGCGCATCCAAGGGCAGCGTACTGCTGGGGCTGCTGCGCACCACCGATCACAAGCAGATCGGGATCCTCTACCTGGTCACGTCGATCGCGTTCTTCATGCTCGGCGGCGCGATGGCGATGCTGATCCGCGCCGAGCTGGGGCAGCCGGGGATGCAGTTCCTCTCGGCCGAGCAGTACAACCAGCTGTTCACCATGCACGGCACGATCATGCTGCTGCTGTACGCGACACCGATCCTGTTCGGCTTCGCCAACGTCGTGTTGCCGCTGCAGATCGGCTCGCCCGACGTCGCGTTCCCCCGGCTCAACGCCTTCTCGTACTGGCTGTTCCTGTTCGGCGGCACCATCGTGGTCTCATCGTTCCTGACGCCCGCTGGCGCCGCTGACTTCGGCTGGACCGCCTATGCGCCGCTGTCCACCGCGGTGTACTCGCCGGGTATCGGCGGGGATCTGTGGATCTTCGGGCTGATCGTGTCGGGTCTCGGCACCATTCTGGGCGCGGTCAACATGATCACGACCATCGTCTGCCTGCGGGCGCCGGGCATGACGATGTGGCGGTTGCCGCTTTTCACCTGGAACATCCTGTTCACCAGCGTGCTGATCCTCGCGGCCTTCCCGATCCTGACCGCGGCGCTCTTCGGGCTCGCCGCCGACCGGCATATCGGCGCGCACGTCTTCGACCCCGCCAATGGCGGCGCGATCCTGTGGCAGCACCTGTTCTGGTTCTTCGGCCACCCCGAGGTCTACATCGTGGCGCTGCCATTCTTCGGCATCATCACCGAGGTCGTGCCAGTGTTCAGCCGGAAGCCGCTGTTCGGCTACAAGCTGATGGTGCTGGCGACAATGGCTATTACGGCACTGTCGTTCTCGGTGTGGGCGCATCACATGTTCGCCACCGGGGCGGTGCTGCTGCCGTTCTTCTCGTTCCTGACCTTCCTGATCGCGGTACCGACCGGCATCAAGTTCTTCAACTGGATCGGCACCATGTGGCACGGTCAGCTCAGTTTCGAGACGCCGATGCTGTGGTCTCTCGGCTTCATGGTGACGTTCCTGCTCGGCGGGCTCACCGGGGTCATCCTCGCCGCGCCGGTACTCGACTTCCACCTGCAGGACAGCTACTTCGTGGTGGCGCACTTCCACTATGTGCTGTTCGGCACCATCGTGTTCGCGACGTTCGCCGGTGTCTACTTCTGGTTCCCGAAGATGACCGGCAGGATGATGGACGAAGCGCTCGGCAAGTGGCACTTCTGGACGACGTTCGTCGGGTTCCACGTGACGTTCCTCGTGCAGCACTGGCTCGGCGACGAGGGCATGCCCCGGCGCTACGCCGACTACCTGCCAGGTGACGGGTTCACCACCCTGAACATGATCTCGACCAGCGGCTCGTTCCTGCTGGGTGCGTCCATGTTGATCTTCCTGTGGAACGTGGTGCGCAGCTACCGGTTCGGCGACAGCGCCGACGTCGATGACCCCTGGGGCTTCGGCAACTCGCTGGAGTGGGCGACCAGTTGCCCGCCGCCGAGGCACAACTTCACCGAACTGCCGCGTATTCGCTCCGAGCGGCCCGCGTTCGAGCTGCACTACCCGCACATGACCGAGCGGTTCCACGATGAAGGCCACATCGGTCTGCTCGGCGCGCCCCGTCCAGCGAAGGTGTCATCCGAGACACCGCCGTCTAGCTAACTTACTGTTAGTAGGTTATCGTTCCGCTCATCGCATCAGCGGAACGAAAGGCGGGCCAGTGAAGTCGTTCGATGGCAAAGTCGCAGTCATTACCGGGGCCGGGTCGGGGATCGGCAGGGCGCTGGCCGTTGAGCTGGCCCGTGGCGGGGCGAAGCTCGCGCTCTCCGACGTCAACGTCACCGGGCTCGCCGAGACCGTGAAGCTGTGCGAGGCCGAGGGCGTCACGGTGCGCCACGATGTGCTCGACGTCGCTGACCGGGAGGCCGTCCACGCCAATGCCGATGCCGTCGCGGGTGAGTTCGGCCGGGTCAACCTGGTGTTCAACAACGCGGGCGTCGCCCTGACCGCTGATGTCACGGAGATGAGCTGGGACGACTTCGAGTGGATCGTCAACATCAACTTCTGGGGCGTCATGCACGGGACCAAGGCGTTCCTGCCGCACCTGATCGATTCCGGTGACGGTCACCTCGTCAACGTCTCGAGCGTGTTCGGTCTGATCGCGGTGCCAAGCCAGAGCGCGTACAACGCCACGAAGTTCGCGGTGCGCGGCTTCACCGAGGCGCTGCGGCAGGAGATGCGCATCGCCGGTCACCCGGTCGGCGTGAGCTGCGTGCACCCGGGTGGGATCAAGACCAACATCGCCAAGAACGCCCGCGCCGCGACCGGCAAGGACTCCGACCAACTGGCGCAGCTGTTCGACAAGATCGCCCGCACCACGCCGGAGGCCGCGGCCAAGCGCATCCTGCGGGGTGTGCGGCGGAATGAGGCGAAGGTGCTGGTTGGTGCGGACGCCTACGGTCTCGACCTCATGCCGCGTGCGCTGGGCTCCGGGTATCAGTGGCTGATCCAGACGGCCGCGAAGGCGGGATTGTCCCGGGCGCGCTGACGCCTCGCCAGCTCATTGGTGAATAGCCCTGGGTAACCGTGCGAGCACACCCCGGTACCCTAATGAAAATGGGTTCCATTATTGTGTCTCTGTGGGTGATCGGAGGCACAGGTGAGTGCTGCCAGCGCGGTATCGCAGCGCGTGCGGCAACTGCGGACACGACTGGAATCGGCCGCTGACCTGCGGCCCTGCCATGAGGTGAACGCACTGTTCACCGAGCTGGTCGGGCTGTGCTGCACCACGCCGCCGCCGCTGGCCGCTTCGGCGCTGGCGCAACTGGACGACGAGGCGCCCGCGACGCGCAGGTTATGCGCGGCGGGGGAGGCCGCGCTGGAGGAGCATTGGGCGCGGCGGGTGCTCGCCGCCGATGACCCGAACGCCGAGCTGGCGCGGTTTCCGTACCTGGACAACTACCGCGAGCTGGTGCGGATGGAGCTGGGCGCGGTCATCGCGGCGGGCGGCGAACTGCCCCGGCGGGTGGCCGTGCTTGGTTCGGGCCCGCTGCCGCTGACCGGCATCGTGCTGGCCCGCGACTACGGCGCCTCGGTGCTGCACGTCGATCGCGACCTGGACAGCCTCCAACTGGGCGGCAAGCTCACGGCGGCGCTGGGTGTCGACGCCACTGCCGCGCACGCCGACCTCGACGTCGCGGCGAGCGAAGACGTGTTGCGCGCCGAGGGCATCGACGGTTGTGACGTCGTGGTGCTGGCCGCGCTGGTGGGGCAGGACGCGGCGGGCAAGCGTGCGGTCAGCGCGCGGTTGGCGCGGCTGCTGCGCCCCGGCACGCTGGTGCTGGCCCGGTCGGCCGTGCGGCTGCGCTCGCTGCTGTACCCGTGCGTGCGAGCGGAGGATCTCGCGGGCCTACGGGTCGAGTTGGAAGTTCACCCGCATTCCGACGTGGTCAACTCGGTGCTCGTGGCGCGAGCGTAGCTGGCGCGGCAGACTGGCGGCGTGGAACCGTGGACAGACCAAGACACCATCCGCCGCATCCTCACCGGCTGCGAGACCTGGGCGATCGTCGGGCTCGGCGATAACCCGGCGCGGCCCGCGTACGGCGTGGCGAAGACGTTGCAGCGCGCGGGCAAGCGCGTCGTTCCGGTGCACCCCAGCGCCGCGACCGTGCACGGTGAGCAGGGGTACGCCACGCTTGCGGACATCCCGTTCAGCGTGGACTGCGTCGACGTCTTCCGGCGCGCCGACGAGGCAGGGCAGTACGCCGACGCCGCCGTGGACGTCGGCGCGAAGGCGGTGTGGTTCCAGCTCGACCTGGTCGACGAGGACGCGTATGAGCGGGCCACGCGTGCGGGGCTGGACATGGTGATGGATCGGTGTCCCGCGATCGAGCTGCCTCGGCTCGGGCTGGGGTGACCTGGCGGCGCGGGCTCCGGTCAGTGGCGTTCCTGGCGATGTGACACGACCATCGTTGTTAACGAGCGTTTATTTGGGTAGCGTCGAGGGGACGGGTTTCGCCTGAGATCGGAGCCGGATGCCTTTCGACACCCAACCGTGGACCGAGCCCGGCCCGCAGCCGGTAGCGCCAGGAGTGCACCGGATTCCGTTGCCGATGCCCAACGACGGCCTGCGCGCGGTCAACGTCTACGCGATCGATGACGGCGACGGCCTTGTGCTGATCGACTCCGGCTGGAACGACGCCGACGCCAAGGGGCACCTGCGCGACGCGCTCGTCGCACTGGGCCACGACTTCGCCGACGTTCGGCGGTTTCTCGTCACGCACATGCACGCCGACCACTACACGCTCGCGATCGCGCTGCGCGAGGAGTACGGCACGCCGATCACGCTCGGTGCGGCGGAGCGGGAGTCGATCGAGGCGATCCTGGGTGGCAGCACTTCGCGCGAGCTGGGCGAACCGCGCCGGTGGGGCATCCCCGATGAGGTGTCGATGCGCGACATCGGCATCGACCCCAGCCACTCCCGCGAGGTCTACCAGCTGCCCGACGAGTGGCTGGACACCGAGACGGATATCGCGCTGACCACTCGGACGCTGCGCGCGGTGCCCACGCCGGGACACACCGCGGGGCACATCGTCTTCGCCGACGAGGCCGCCTCGCTGCTGTTCTCCGGTGACCACGTGCTGCCGCACATCACGCCGTCGATCGGGTTCCAGCCGGTGATCCGCCGCAGCGCGCTCACCGAGTACCTGGCGTCGTTGCGGCTGTTGCTGGAACTGCCCGACATGATGCTGCTGCCCGCCCACGGGCCGGTGACCGACAGCGTGCATGTGCGGGTCAAGGAGCTACTTGGCCACCACGACGAGCGACTGGATGCCACCCAGCGGACCGTGGCCGAGGGCGCGACGACCGCGTACGAGTCGGCGTCCCGGCTGACGTGGACCGGCAAGCACCGCGCGTTCGACACACTCGGGACGTTCAACCAGTTCCTCGCGATCGGCGAGACCGCCGCGCATTTGGAACACCTCGCGACGACCGGCGTGCTGGAGCAGACCGTGCGAGACGGGGTGGCCCACTACCACCCCTGACGCCGTGTCTTGCGTTCCCGACGCTGTGTCTTGCGTTCCCGACGCTGTGTCTTGCGTTCCCGACGCTGTGTCTTGCGTTCCCGACGCTGTGTCTTGCGTTCCCGACGCTGTGTCCTGCGTTCCCGACGCTGTGTCCTGCGTTCCCGACCCCGTGTCCCCCGTTCCCGACGCCGTGTTCCTCGCTCGCGACCGTCACTTCGCGTCGGCGTAGCAGTCCACCAGCGTCGCTTCCAACGGGAACCGCACCGGGCAGCGCGCGCCGAACGTGAGCGTTCCCGCCTCGTCGGCGCACGACTGGAACAGGCCCGCGACGGCCTCCGCGTCCTCGGCGGGGCAGTGCACGATCAGCTCGTCGTGCTGGAAGAACACCAGCTCGGCGTCCGGCGCGTGATGTGCGAGTGCGCGGCGCAGCAGCGCCAGTAGCACCGACGTGTAATCCGCCGCGCTGGCCTGCACCACGAAATTGCGGGTGAACCGGCCCCACTCCCGCGACGCGCGGTGCGCCGCCACACCCGCGTCGGCGTTGCCGGTCAGCGCACGCCACTGCTCCGACGGCGGCGGCGACGTCCTGCCGAGCCGGGAGCGCACCAGTTCGCCGCGCTCGCCCGCCGCTGCCGCGTGCTCGACGTAATGCACGGCGTCGGGGAACCGGGTGCGCAGCCGCGCCAGCAACGGGCCAGCCTCACCGGACGTGCCGCCGTAGAGCGCGGACAGCATCGCGATCTTGGCGCGGCCGCGTTCGCCACCGAAGGCGTCCGCCGCGATGCTGGCGTAGAGATCCGACGACGCCGAGACGTCCGCGAGCCGCCGATCCCCAGACAGTGCGGCGAGCACGCGTGGTTCGAGCTGCGCGGCGTCCGCGACGACCAGCCGCCAGCCCGGATCAGCCCGCACGCAGGTACGCAGCACCTTCGGGATCTGCAACGCGCCACCGCCCCTGGTCGCCCAGCGCCCCGACACCACGCCACCGACGACGTAGGCGGCTCGGAACCGTCCATCGTGGACCCACTCACGGAGCCACGACCAACCGTGCGCGGAATGCAGCCTGGCGAGTTCCTTGTACTCCAACAGCGGTACGACGGCAGGGTGGTCGACATCTCTGAGCACGTGCGCCCTGCTGGACGGGACGTCGATCCCCGCGCGGCGGAACGCACGCACAACGCTCGGTGGATGATCCGGGTTGACCGGCGTGCCGAATGCTTCGGAGATCCGGTCGGCCAAGTCGGCGAGCGTGCTCGGACGTCCGTTCGCCACGCGGCGGCCGAGCAGTGTGGTGAGCACCGCGTCGTGAATGTCCGCGCGCCATGGCAGCCCGTGCTGCGACATCTCGGCCGCGGCCAGCGCGCTCTGCGACTCCGACGCGATCAGTAGTCGCAAGCGCTCAGGCGCTGGGGCGCGCTGGATCGCGCTGTGTTGCTCGGCAAGGACGATCTCCGTTGCCTCGGCGGGCGTGACGTCATCCGGGAGGCCGGTTCCGCGTGGTGCGAACAGGGCCGCCTGGCCGGTGGCGTCCGCGGTGTCGTCTTCCGCGTCGGATGGCGGTGGCAGACCGCGCGCCCTGGCGTACGCGGCGGCGAGCCCGTGCGGTTCGTCGTGTCGCCCCTGACTGTTGAGCAGCAGACGTTCGGCGAGGGCGACGTCGTGGCAGCGGCGGAGCCGCATGCCGTGCCGCAGCAGCCTCGGATAGATGCGATCCGTACTCGGCAGAACCCACGTGGTGTTTCCGGTGTCGTGCTCGGCGATCCGTGCGGCGAGATCGTGCGCGGTGAGGTCGTGCGGCGGCGCCGTGGCTCGCTCCGACTCTTGCGCGGCCCGGGCGACCGCGCGGAGTTCGTACAGCGGGTCACCGTCGCTCGACTGCTTCTCCTGCTCCGCCACGACGATGTCCACGCGGGACATTCTGCTCCGCACCCCCGACACCGATGTCGTGTCCCGCCTCCACGACGCCGTGTCCCTCGTTGCCCACGCCGTGTCCCTCCCGCAGAAACCGTGTGTCCGTCATTCCGGACGCTGTGTTCTAACATCGGCATGTTGCGATATAATCGCCATATGACGATTAATTGCCTCGCGGTCGGCATGGAGCCGGCCGTATCGCTGTTCCACAGCCTCTCCGACGCGACGCGGCTGGCGATCGTGCGGCGGCTGGCCGAGGGGGAGGCGCGGGTCGTGGACCTCACGCGGGACCTCGGTCTCGCGCAGTCGACGGTGTCCGCGCACGTCGCCTGCCTGCGGGATTGCGGTCTGGTGTCGGGACGCCCCGAAGGTCGGCAGGTCTTCTATTCGTTGAGCCGTCCAGAGCTACTCGACCTGCTCGCGGCTGCTGAAGCAGTGCTCGCGGCGACCGGCGAGGCAGTGACGCTGTGCCCGCGTTACGGCGTCGTAGCTGACGGCGTGGGGGCGTGATGACCAGGCCAGACCACCAAACCAACCACGCCGACCAGTGCGCGAGGGCGGACGGCAGTCCCGAGCTCTCGGCCGCGCGCCAGTCCGTGCTCAGTCGTCGGGTGCGCTGGTTGGTCGCCGCGACGATCACCTACAACATCATCGAGGCGGTCGTCGCGATCTCAGCGGGAACCCTCGCGAATTCGACTGCCCTCATCGGCTTCGGTCTGGACTCAGTGATCGAGGTCGGCTCGGCCGCGGCGGTGGCGTGGCAGTTCTCCGGGACCGATCCGGAAGCGCGAGAGCGAGCGGCGTTGAAGGTCATCGCCGTGTCGTTCTTCGCGCTCGCGATCTACATCACCGTCGAGGCGGTCCGGACCATGGTCGGCGCCGAGTCCGCTGGGACGTCGACGGTCGGCATCGTCCTTGCCGCGTTGTCACTGCTCATCATGCCGTCGTTGTCACTCGCGCAGCGGCGTGCCGGCAGGGAACTCGGCTCGATCAGCGCGGTCGCCGACTCGAAGCAAACGCTGCTGTGCGCGTACCTTTCCGGCGTGCTGCTGGTGGGACTGCTGCTCAACAGCCTGTTCGGCTGGGCGTGGGCGGATCCGGTGGTCGCGATTGTCATCGCCGTCGTCGCGGTCAGGGAAGGCCGCGAGGCGTGGCGTGGTGAACACTGCTGCTGAGCGCGCCACACGACGTCCTGAGGAGACACGACGGTGGGAAGGCGGGACACAGCGTCATGGACGTGACATACAGCGGCTAGAAGGAGGAACACGACATAGCGAACGGGGGACACGGTCGTGGGAACTGAACTACACGGCTGTGCGACTATCTGGGCATGATCACGACCAATATGACGCGGAACCGGCGCGCGGGCACGTTGCTCGCGGCGCTGGCGGCTACCGCACTGACCCTGTCCGCATGTGGCGGCGACGCCGAGGAGGCCGTCGAGAACGCTGCCGACACGGCGGGCTCGACGTCGACGGCGGCCAATCAGGACGGCGGCCATGACGGCCACTCCGGCCACAGCCACAGTCACGAGGGGGCGACGGGCGACCCGAACGCGACTCCGGCCAACGAGATCGAGGGTGCGGACCTCACGGAGGGCACGTTCAATCCCCTGGAGTCGGCCCCGGCGGGCACCGAATCTGTGAGCGGCGTGGCGTACGTGGCCCGGCACGACGAGGGCACCACGGTGACCATCGACGTCGAAGGCCTGCAGCCCGAGGCCGCGTACATGTCGCACCTGCACGCCCAGCCGTGCGCCGAGGACGACGGTGGCCCGCACTTCAGGTTCGACGAGAAGGGCTCGGAGAAACCGCCGAACGAGGTCCACATCGCCTTCACAGCCGACGCTGATGGTGCGGCGAACACCACCGTCAGCAACGACAACCCGAACAGCGAGGGCGCGAAGTCGATCGTGCTGCACCTTGACGACGAGGACGGCACGAAGTTCGCCTGCGCTGACCTCTGATACCGCACTCGCGCGGCGCGACGCGCCGCCTAACCCACAACGCAGGCCGGGGCCGGGAGCAGACGATGTCCTCCCGGCCCCGGTCGTGACGTGGTCCTCACCCCGCCGAGTAGGCGCCAGAGTCGTGTCGCTCGTCGTTGAGCATCCCCACCAGGTCCTCGCGCGCCCTGGCGACCCGGGACCGGATCGTTCCGACCGGACAGCTGCACACCTCGGCCGCCTCCGGATACGTCAGCCGCAGCATCTGCGTGAGCACGAACGCCTCGCGGCGGTCGTCGTCGATGCGGGCAAGCAAATCGCCGAGTGCCACCGCCTCGTCCACGCCGGGCAGTCCGGTTGGCTGCGCGTGCTCGGCAGCCAGTTGCCAGTCGTCCACCCCGGCGTGGCTCGGTCGCACGCTGTCCCTGCGGAACTGGTCGATCACCACCCGCCGCGCGATGGCCAGCAGCCAGGTACGCGCCGATGACCGTCCACGGAAGCTGGAGAGGCTGCGCACCGCGCGCAGGTACGTCTCCTGCGCGAGGTCGTCGGCAGCCGCGGTACCCGCGAGATGCGCGACGAACCGCCACACATCCCGCTGAGTCGCCCGGATGAACTCCTCCAAGGCGGCCCGGTCACCGTCTCGCGCCTCGAGTGCGATGCTGGTGACCTCGCTGTCGTGGGGATGCGCTGCGGTCATAGGAGCCTCACAGTAGCGGGCGAGGTCGAGAGCCGAGCAGCGACCGGCTGCCCTAGGCCTCGAGTTGGAACTGTCCGCGCTTCAACTCCGACCCTCTACATATGACCTGCGAAGAATGCCGGGAACAGCTCTCGGCTCGGCTCGACGGCGAGGAAACCCCTGGCCTGCGGGCCGAAGTGGACACGCATGTCGCGGCCTGCGCCGCCTGCCGGGAGTGGCAGGACGCTGCCGCCCGGGTGACGCGGCTCGCGCGCATGGCGGTGGCGCGGCCCAGCCCCGATCTGGTCGACGCCGTGCTCGCCGCCCGTCCCACACGCTGGCGTCACCGGCTGCGGCTGAGCCTGCGTGTCGTGCTCGCCCTGCTCGGCATGGGGCAGCTCGTACTGGCGGCGCTCACCCTGCTGGGCGCGACGGTATGGGCGCATTCCGGTGAGATCCACCAGTCGCACGAGTTCGCGGCGTGGAACCTCGCGCTCGGCGTTGGCTTCCTGTGGATCGCGTTCCGGGTGGCCAAGCCCTCCGGGATCGTGCCGACGCTGGCGGCGTTCGTGCTGGCCCTGACGGTGCTGGAGATCATTGACGTCGTGAGCGGGCACATCGAACTGGTGCGGCTGCTCTCGCACGCGCTGGTGCAGGCGGGACTTGTCGTAGTGGTCGCACTGGCTGACCCGCGCCCAGGTGGCCGCTGGTTTCGACGCCGAGAGCCGCGCCCCGCTCCGGAACCGCACGCGTGCGCCGACGACGTCCAGCCAGCGCCGCCGCACCGTCACGCGGCATGAAGAATATTCGGGAACAGCTCGCCCATTCGGGGCGTTGTGGTCACAAAAGGGCTTAAATCCTCTCGGCATACGGTCCAGGAAGGGGGATCCTGGTCATCGTGACCGTGGTACCGCGAACTCAGCAGGGCACGCGCCTCTACAGTCTGGACGCCCTGCGTGCGCTGCTTGTCGCATGGATCATCGGTGGGCATGCTCTGCTCGGCTACTCGGCCGTCGGAGGATGGGCTTACGACGAGGTCAACGAAGTCACGTTCACGACGTCGGTCGAACTCGTACTCGCGGCGATCTTCGGGCCATCCGCGCTGTTCTTCATGGGCACGTTCTTCTTGATCGCGGGCCTGCTCACGCCACGGTCGTTGCGGCACAAGGGCGCGAGCCAGTTCGTCGCGGGCCGGATACTGCGACTCGGCGTGCCGTTCCTGGTCAGCGCGGCGATCGTGTGGCCGCTGGTGATGTGGCTGGCGTACCTGTCCTCGGGCCAGACGGTCTCGTACTCCTTTCTGCTCAGCGGCAGGGAGCGGGTGTTCGATTCCGGCGCACTGTGGTTCGCCGAGGTGCTGCTGATCTTCTCGCTCGTCTACGCCGGATGGCGCTGGGTCGCCGACAGGCGGGAGAACGAGCGGCAGCGGGTACTGCACTCCGTGAACCAGCTCTGGGTGCTCGCGGTGCTGCTGGCGCTGACGACATTCCTGCTGCGGGTCGCGATCCCGGCGCGCGCGAGCGCGTTCGGGGACGTCCACTTGTGGCAGTGGCCGCAGCTCGGCGCGATGTTCGGCTTTGGGGTGTTGTTCGCGAGCAGCGGGCTTGCGGAGCAGGTGCCACACCGGCTGCGGCGTGCGAGCGGCATGGTCACGCTAGCGACCCTGATCATCGTGCCCGTACTGGCGTTGGTCATCGGGGTGGACAACCTCGCCGCCGACATGGGGCCATTCCTCGGCGGCTGGAACTGGCAGTCGGCGCTGCTGGCGACCGTCGAGTCGGTGCTGGTGGTGTTCGGCTCGGTCTGGTTGCTCGGCATCGCGCAACAGCGGCTGATCCGGGGAGGCAAGGTGCGCGACAGCGCCATCCGCAGTTCGTTCGCCGCCTTCGTGCTGCAGGGGCCGGTGCTGATCATGCTGGCCATCGCGCTGCGGCCGATGCCGGCACCCGCCGAGGTGAAGGCGCCGCTTGTCGGCGCGATCGGCATCGTGGCCTGCTTCGGCCTCGGCTGGATCCTGATCTCGCGGACGAAGCTGGGGCGGTTGTTGTAGTCGGTCGTGTCGTCACTCGCTTCGCCATAGCAGGCTGCGTGTCGTGGCTGCCGCGACCGCTGCGGTGTGGTCGGAACTCTGGCCGCCGCGAACTCAGACCTCTTCCCACAGCGCGGGCGTGCGATCGGGCTCCCAGCCAGCGAGGCTGGTGTGTGCCTGTCGGCACCGATAGGTGACGCTGTTGTACGTCACCTCGCTCCCGACCTCGTACGCCGTGCCCGCTTCCCAGGTCCCGCCGCTGGGCGGCGGCGTGGTCGTTGTGGTGGTCGGCGGCGGCGGTGCGGTTGTCGTGGTCGGCTCGGGGTCAGGGTTCCCACCGCCGCCGTTGACGTCGAGATCGATGCAGGCGTAGAAGGCGTTGCCGGTGTCGCCGATGTTCCACACCGCGAGCACCTTCTGTCGTCCGCTCACGTCGCCGAGGTCGACGTCGTGCGAGATGGTCGGCGGCGGTTGCTGGTTGTTGCCGTCGAACTCGGCGATCTTGGTGCCGTTGAGGAAGTACTGGTAGTTGGCCGCGGCGTGCCGCGCGGTGAACGTCCATGTGAAGGTCACCGAGTTGTCCACCGGGGTCGCCTGCCATGCCTTGCTGTCGTCGTCCAGTTCGGCGAACTCGGCGTTGCCGCCGCTGCAACTACGCAGCCCCTTGGGGCCTTCCACGCTCTGCGGCTCCCACTTGATCGGTCCGCAGGGTACGGTTTCCTCCGCGCATTGGGCCTGTCTGCTCGGCGGCGAGGACACGTAGCCGTGTGCGTTGGCGACGCCTGCGGGTAACGCGACCAGGAATAACGGCGTGACGCCTATGGCGGCAGTCCCGATCGCGAGCTTGCGCTTCAGATTCATGCCAACTCCTTCTCGAAAACATCCGGATTTGTCACGAGCGGGCAGGGCGTCGCCTCGAAATGGGAATGATGTATGGCACGTTGCCGTCCGTCGGCCGAGGACTACCCGACGGGCGGATTTCGTCCCAGGCAAGGCACCTGGATGGATCCGGGCTTTCCGTTGCTCTCGCTTGTGAGCAGCGGCGAGAGGTGTGTGCTTGCCAATAGGAAAGAATATTTAGTGATTTCTTACCTGGCAAGGACAACGGGATGCGCCAGACCTTTGTCGTGAGCTGTTCAGTGGAGCCATTGGCTCGGATCGCGGCTATGTTCTGCGCCGGATGGCGCATGCTGCATGCGCTCGGCATTGCGAGTTCGCGTGCTGTCGTCAGAGCCGGGGATGGTCGGCAGCGTCGTCTCGACGATGCGGCGGGCGACCCCGTCGAAGTCGAACCGGTCGATCAGGTCCGCGACGAGCGGTTCGTCGGCGGGGCTGCCCGTTGGCACGACGGACATCGCTGCCTCCTGCTGTTTCGGCTCGGCGGACGGCCAACGACGTACCGCCGAGCCATGCGAGCGACGCACATGGATTCGGACAGGCTAACCCCGCCGATCCCGGTTCGCACTGGACCTCTTGTGAGTGGTCACAACCCGCCCCGAGGGCTGTGATCCGCACCCGTGCCCCGCCGTGCACAACAACCAGCTCCACCGCGTCGCCTCCGGCCCGGACCCCGCAGCTCAAGGGCCGGCTACGGCACCGCGCTGCGGACCATCGCTCGGCTCGGCCGCGCGGCTGCCATCCAGATGACAGTCGCGCGGCCGGAACCACGTTGATGACGACCACCCAGCCCACCCCCGCGGGCCATTCCGGAGGTGGGGTTCCGCGTGTGGTTAGTCGTCGCGGGCGGCGACGCCGAGGTCGGGGTGGTCGGTGAAGACGCCGTCGACGCCGACGTCGTAGTACGCGCGGAGTTCGCCGGTCACGTCGCCGTGCTCGGCAGGGTGGTTCGAGGAGCGGTGGTCGCTGGGCAAGAACGCGTTCTCGGCACGGAAGGTGTAGGGGTGCACGACGAGACCGGCGTCGTGGGCATCCGGCACGAGGTCGCTCGGTGCATCGAGGGAGTCGTCGTCATCCCAGCCGATGACCATCGTCTTCTCCGGGCCGACGCCGTCGGCGTAGGTGGCGATCTCGGCGAGCCCTCCCGGGGTGACCATGTCCGCGTAGGTGCGGTCGTCACCGCGGTCGGTGAAGTCGTACGGCTGGCCGTCCTTCCACACCAGTTGGACCAGCGGCACCCGCAGCGCCTTGTCGAGCGCCTTGAGGTTGCTGACTTCGAACGACTGCACGAACACCTTCGCGTTCTTGTGGTTCAGCCCGTTCCGGGTGAGCGTGCGCACCAGCGGCGGTTCCAGCGGTAGTCCGAGCGAGGCGAAGTAGCTCGGGTGCTTGGTCTCGGGATAGATGCCGATGTCGCGGCCGAGTTCGCGGGAGAGTCGCTGGGTCAGGTCGATGACTTCCTGGAACGTCGGCACCTCGTAGCGGCCGTCGAAGCGCGTGTTGTCCGGGCGCAGCTGCGGCAGCCGCTCCTTGGCACGCAACGTCTTCAGCTCGGCCAGGGTGAAGTCTTCGGTGAACCAGCCGGTGACCTCGTAGCCATCGATGGTTTTCGTCGTCTCGCGGTCGGCGAACTCGGGGCGCTCTGCGACGTCGGTAGTGCTGCTGATCTCGTTCTCGTGCCGCGCGACGAGCACGCCGTCCGCGGTGGCGACCAGGTCGGGCTCGATGTAGTCGGCACCCATCCGCGCCGCGAGTTCGTAGGACGCCAGTGTGTGCTCCGGCCGGTAACCGGACGCACCCCGGTGCCCAATGACGAGCGGGTGCGGCCTGGCACCGGGACGCGCCTCGTCAGCGCGGTCGCCCGGTGCGCCCGCAGCAGGCGGAACCACGGCGAGGCAGGCCAGCGTGGTCGCCGTGGCGGCAAGCAGAAATCGGGATAGCAGCGAGTTGGCCATGAACGGAATCTCCTTGATCGGGTGTCGCCGCCGGATCAGCGGCCTAGGCAACAGTCGCCGGGCCGCACGACGTCCAGACGACGCCGGAAGTACTGCGCGGTTGCTGGCCCGTTAATTGTGCTGACCCCGTGCCGCCGCCCGCATCCGAGATCGGGTGGGAGGGACCCATCCTGGTGCGGTGGGTCGTCATCCTCGCGGTGGCGTGAAGTGGCTTCGTCTGGCTGCCGCCGTGGGACGGGTGACGCAGCCGTGGGCGTGGTCGTTGATGAGTCCCATAGCCTGCATGAAGGCGAAGACGGTCGTGGGTCCGACGAACTTCCAGCCCCGCTTCTTCAACTCCTTCGACAGTGCGATCGAGCCAGGTGACGTCGACGCGGATTGTGGCTCGTCAAGTTCGTCGTGGGCAGGCTCGTAACGCCAGAAGAACGCTGCCAGCGAGCCGGTCTCGGCCTGGAGTTCGATGGCCTTTCTTGCGTTGTTGATGACTGCCTCTATCTTGCCCCGATGCCGGACGATTCCGGGGTTCGTGAGTAGCCGGTCGATGTCGTTCTGGTCGTAGTCGGCGACGGCGTGAAAGTCGAACCTCGCACGCCGATCCTGCGTGACACCGGTCCGATCCCTGGGCGACGGAACGCCCGCCCGGATTGCCGTCCGTACCGTAGGCCGCTAACATACCTACTAGTACGTATGTTGCGGGAGGTGCGCGATGGGTGTCCAGAGCAAGGTGGCGCTGGTGCGAGCGATGAAGGACCTGCTGGCCGAGGACGGCTATCTCGCGACGAGTCCGAGGGACGTGCTGCGGCGTAGTGGAGTCGGCCACGGATCGCTGTATCACCACTTCGACGGGAAAGATGACCTAGCGGCCGCGGCACTGGCGGAGGTAGCCACCGAGATGCGGTCCGAGGCCGACGCGTTGCTCGACTCGGTCGATGATCCCCTCGAAGGTGTGCTCACCTGGTTGCGGGCGCCACGGCAGTCGCTGATGGGGTGTCGCCTCGGGCGGCTGACCGGGGAACCGATTCTGGAGCAGTCGCGGGTGCGTGATCCGATCGGCGCGTTCTTCGAGTATCTACAGCACCGGCTGGCTGAGAAGCTTCATGACGCGGTCGCGGCGGGTGACCTCGATCGGGGTGTGGTGAGTGCGGACCTCGCCGCCACGCTCGTCGCGGTGGTGCAGGGGGGCTTCGTCATCGCACGAGCCACCGGCGACCCGGATGCGATGAACCGCGCGCAGCGTGGGGCGCTGGCATTGCTGTCCGGTTCGAGAGGGGGAGCCTGATGATCACACCGGTGACGACGACCTACGGCCGGGACGCCCAGCAGTGTCTTGACCAGACACGCGATGCTGGTCTCACCGGGGCCCACGCCGCGCTGGAGACGTTCTACTACGCCTTCAACCAGCGTTCGCTGCCGGTGATGCGCGAAATCTGGTGGGATGACCTGGCGATCCAGCTCAACAACCCGCTCGGTGGCATCGTGCGTGGTATCGAGGCGATCAGCCAGGTCTACGCGCGGGTATTCGCCGGAACAGCGCGAGTGTGGGTGGAGTTCGGTGACATCCTGCGCTACGAGTCGCCTGATGTGGTCATGTTCGCCGGTCGCGAGCGCGGTGAGTTCGCGGTGGCGGGCGCTTCGGTGCCGTTAGCGATCAGGACGACACGAGTGTTCGGCAACCGCGACGGCACGGGCTGGCGGCAACTGCATCACCACGGCTCGATCGATGACCCTGACCTGCTGCGTGACTACCAGCGGGCAGTGCGGTCCGCTTCGTGAGCCGCCGGTGGGCACCGCGCCGCGTCGTGCTCACAACCGCGGTGGGTCATGCACTCGCGTTCGCCGGAGCGGGAGTGTTCGCGCTGGCTTGCGCCGTAGCGGTATGTCTTGTCGCGCGGGCTGTCACGCCATGCGCTCCCGGCGAGCGCACCTCGACGTCCTCGCGTGAGGACGACCCGTCTCAACAGTCTCACCAGTACGACGGAAGGACCGCCGCATGCCGCGCTCCTGATCCTCAACTACGACGTCACCGATCCCGATGTGCTTGCCGCGTATCGCGCGGTCGCCGGGCCGTTGCTGACCGGGCAATGCGGGGCGGTGCGTTGGGTGACCACTGACAACACGGTGGACTTAGGGGAAGGCACCCCGGTTGGCAGCCACACCGTCGTGCATGAGTTCCCAACGATCGACGCGGCTCGAGACGCCTACTATTCGACTGCCTATCAGGCAGTCATCGCCGATCGGTTCGCCGGGACGATTCCTCGAACCGCTTTCATCGTCCCATGCGGACCGTCACCGGAATGACCAGCAAATCCTGGTCGCCGGACACACTCGGAGAAGTACGAGACCGGCCCCTTCACCGTTGATGCTGGTGAAGGGGCCGGTCAGCGGGTGTTTTGGGTGTGCCCCCGGTGAGACTCGAACTCACACTGGACGGGTTTTGAATCCGCTGCCTCTGCCAATTGGGCTACGGGGGCTCGGTGTGTAAGCCGACTTTACGCGATCGCCGTCACCAGCCGAGAACCAGGTTCGGGGCGCCCGGTGCGGGGTGGGTCACTCTTGGTGAAGACCATTCCGCATGGTGGGCGTGGTCCCGGTAGTCTTGCGCGGTGCCCACCGCAACCAACCAGGTACGCAGGAGGACCCGGTGACAGAACCGGCTGCCGCACAAGGGCAGGCCGACGAGACGGCTCGGCGTCGCGTGCTCGTTGCCGAGGACGAGGCTCTGATCCGGCTTGATCTCGTTGAGATGCTTCGCGAAGAGGGCTATGCGGTGGTCGGTGAAGCCGCCGATGGCGAGCAGGCCGTCTCGATGGCGGAGGAGCTCCGTCCCGATCTCGTCATCTTGGACGTCAAGATGCCCAAAATGGACGGTATCGACGCCGCCGCGAAGATCACCGGTGACCGGATCGCGCCGGTCGTCATCCTGACCGCTTTCAGTCAGCGCGACCTGGTGATGCGTGCGCGGGATGCGGGCACGATGGCTTATCTGGTCAAGCCATTCGCCAAGCGTGACTTGGTGCCCGCGATCGAGCTCGCCGTCAGCCGGTTCTCCGAACTGCAGGCGTTGGAGGCCGAGGTCGCTGGGCTGACCGATCGGTTGGAGACCCGCAAGGTCATCGATAGGGCCAAGGGCCTGCTCATGACCAGCCAGGGACTCACCGAGCCGGACGCCTTCCGCTGGATTCAGCGCACCGCGATGGACCGCAGGACCACGATGAAGGCCGTCGCGGAGGCTGTTGTGGAGAGTATCGGTCAGTAGTCTCCCGCCCGCCCGTGAAGTCGGTGTGAGCGCTGGTCACGGGGGTTCGCTGGCGCTGGCAAGCGTCAGGTCATCCGATCGGTCGGTCGGTCCCAGGGTGGTTCCCGTCAAACGGTCACGATGTGGAAACATGCTGCCGCAGTAGCTGGGCAATAGGGGGTACTCCAGTTACGTTCAGCGACCGGAAACGTGATGATCGATGGATGGAGTGATCCGCCGTCCATCAAATGGACCACTGGAGACAGGACCTGTCTGTGACTAGACGAAGCATGCTTGCGCGTGCGCTCGGTGTGCTGGTCATGATCGTTTTCGCGATCATGTTGCCAACCGCATCGGTTGCGGCGCAGGACGGGGAGTCGGTGCACGGCACCATCCGTGATCCGGGTGGCGATCCCGTGAAGGGCATCGCCATCTCGGTGACCCAGGATGGTGACGAGGTCGGCGACACGTCGACCGACGCGGACGGCGCCTGGCAAGTCGATCTTCCCGAGCCCGGTAACTACCAGGTAGAAGTCGACCTCGCCACGCTGCCGGACGGTGTCGTGCCCAAGGTACGTGGCGGCGAAGTCCGCGAGGTCACCGTCGACGAGGGCGATGCTCAGCCGGTGATCTTCCCGCTGGTGAAGGAAGGTGAGCAAGAAGAGCCCGGCAGCCCGGCGACGGAGCAAACCGAGCAACCCCCAGCGCCACCACCCGGTGAAACCGAAGAGCCGACACCGGGTGAAACTGGAGTCGCCCCCGCAGCGGGAGCGTCGTTCTTCGACCGGTTCATGCAGACGCTGGCGAACGGCATCCAGTACGGCGCCGTGATCGCCATCAGCGCGATCGGCCTCTCGCTGGTCTTCGGCACCACCCGACTGATCAACTTCGCGCACGGTGAGCTCGTCACCTTCGGCGCGGTGATCGCGCTGTTCTTCCACGTCGGCGGGCCAGGGCTGCCGCTCATCGCCGCGGGGGCGATCGCCGTCGTGGCAGGCGGCTTGCTCGGTGGCACCCTCGAACGGGGACTGTGGCGTCCGCTGCGGAACCGCGGCACCGGTCGCATCAACCTGTTCATCATCTCGATCGGTCTGGCGCTGTTCCTCAGGCACCTCATCCTGGTCTTCCAGGGGTCGCGCCCGGAGTCCTACATCGATTTCAACCTCCAAAAGACGATGGACTTCGGCCTCTTCGTGATCACGCCGCGTGACCTAGGGATCGTCCTCATCTCGTTGGCCGTGCTGTTCGCTGTGGCGTTCATGTTGCAGCGCACCAGGATCGGGACCGCGATTCGCGCGGTCTCGGACAACCGCGACCTCGCCTCGTCCTCCGGCATCAACGTCAATCAGGTCATCATGGTCGTCTGGGTGCTCGGTGGCGGTCTCGCCGCGCTTGGTGGCGTGTTGTTCGGCCTGGCGCAGGTCGTGCACTGGGAGATGGGCTTCAAGCTGCTGCTGCTGATGTTCGCCGGCATCATCCTCGGCGGTCTCGGCAGCGCGTACGGCGCCATGGTCGGCAGCTTCGTCGTCGGCATCGTCTCCCACATCTCGACCCTGTGGTTCCCCGCCGAGCTGCAGAACGCGTGGGCGCTGCTCGTGTTGATCATCGTGTTGCTCTTCCGGCCCCAAGGCATACTCGGTCGAAAAGAAAGGGTCGGGTGAGGTAGACCATGGACTTCGCATCGATCCTGACAACCGCGCTGGCCGCCGGAATCGGCCCGGTCGCGGCCGCATACGCCCTCGCGGCGATCGGCCTGAACATTCACTTCGGTTACACCGGTCTGCTGAACTTCGGTCAGGTCGGCTTCATGCTCGTCGGTGGTTACGGCATCGCCATCTCGGTGTCCATCCTCGGCTGGCCGATGTGGGTCGGGGTGCTCCTGGGTATCGCGTGCGCCATCGTGCTCGCGCTGATCCTCGGTTTCCCGACACTGCGACTTCGCTCGGACTACTTGGCGATCGCCACGATCGCCGCGGGCGAGATCCTGCGGCTCTTCTACATGTCGAGTTACGCCGAGCCAGTCACCGGTGGCGTCTATGGGCTCCAGCAGTTCGCGGGCGACTTCTACGACCTCAATCCGTTCCCGCCGGACCGTTACGAGCTTGGTCCGCTGTCCTTCGGGGCGCCGGAACTGTGGATCATGATCGTCGGCTGGGGCTTGGTCGCGCTGGCCGCGGTGCTCGTCTACCTGCTGATTCACAGCCCCTGGGGCCGCATCATCCGCTCCATCCGCGAGGACGAGGAAGCGGCGCGCAGCCTCGGTAAGAACGTCTACTGGTACAAGATGCAGGCCCTGGTTCTCGGTGGTGTCCTCGGTGCGTTCGGCGGCATGGTGATGGTCGTCAACACCCAGTCCGCCAGCGCGAACAGCTTCGACCCCGTGGTGACGTTCTTCCTCTACACCCTGCTCGTGCTGGGCGGCGCCGGCCGGGTGTTCGGACCGATTCTCGGTTCGGTGCTGTTCTGGTTCATCGTCGTCGGATTCGACGCACTGTTGCGGTCGATGATCGCCAACGGCATTCTCCCGTTCCTCGAATCGGGAGACATCGGTGCCATCCGCCTGTCCATTGTTGGACTTGGCCTGCTGCTCTTGATGGTTTACCGGCCGCAAGGAATCCTGGGTCGTAGGGAAGAGATGGTGCTCGATGCCCGATGACGTGAAGACAACAAGCGCATTCGACGGCGTCGTGGCGGAACCCGGCGTCGCCAAGCCCGACCCGATCATGGTCGCCGACAACGTCACCCGGCGGTTCGGCGGTCTGCACGCGGTCAACGTCGACCACCTCGAAGTTCAGCGCGGTGCGATCACGGCGTTGATCGGGCCGAATGGTGCGGGGAAGACGACGTTCTTCAACCTGCTGACCGGCTTCGACCGCGCGGGTTCCGGGAAGTGGACGTTCGACGGCGACGATATGTCGCATATGCCCGCTTACCGGGTCGCCCGGCACGGCATGGTGCGGACGTTCCAGCTCACCAAGGCGCTCGCACGGCTGACGGTGCTGGAGAACATGCTGCTCGGTGCCACGGAACAGCGCGGCGAGCGGATGTTCAACGCGCTGATACGGCCGCTATGGGGCGGGCAGGAGCAGGCGAACCGCGTCCGCGCGGAGGAACTGCTCGACCGGTTCAAGCTGATCCACCTCAAGGACGCCTACGCGGGCACCCTGTCGGGTGGCCAGCGCAAGCTGCTCGAAATGGCGCGTGGGCTGATGGTGCAGCCCAAGATGATCATGCTCGATGAGCCGATGGCCGGGGTGAACCCCGCCCTGGTCCAGTCGCTGCTGCAGCACATCATCGACCTGCGCGACGAGGGTATGACCGTGTGCTTCGTCGAGCACGACATGGACATGGTCATGGGCATCAGTGACTGGATCGTCGTCCTCGCCGAAGGCGAGATCATCGCCGAGGGGCGGCCGAGCGAGATCGGCGCCAACCGTGCCGTCATCGACGCCTACCTCGGCAAGGAGCACGGGACGGCACCGTCGGAGGAGGCATCATGACCACAGAGGATCCGACACCCCAGGAGCCTACCGAGAAGGCGAAGGGTGAGGCCCCGGCGAAGCAGAGCGAGGAACGTCGCGCTGAGCCGATCCTGGTCGCCGAGGAGATCGTGGCGGGTTACCTACCCGAGATCAACGTCCTCAACGGCTGCAACGTCGAGCTCGCTCGCAACGAGATCGCCGGCATCATCGGCCCGAACGGCGCGGGTAAGTCCACGCTGGTCAAGGCGATGTTCGGGCTGGTGCCCATTCGCTCTGGCTCGGTGCGCTTCCGGGGTGACGACATCACCAACGCCATGGCGCACACCCTGGTGGCGAAGGGCATCGGGTATGTGCCGCAGCGGGACAATGTCTTCCCGACCCTCACGGTCGAGGAGAACCTGCGGATGGGCACGTTCTTGAAGCCCAAGGAATTCGAGCGTCGGTACGAGTGGGTGGTGGGGTTGTTCCCCCGGCTCGAGGAGCGGCGCAAGCAGCGGGCAGGCTCGATGTCCGGTGGTGAGCGGCAGATGCTCGCCATGGGCAGGGTGCTGATGGCCGAGCCGGAGGTCCTGTTCCTCGATGAGCCGTCGGCAGGGCTGTCGCCCGCGTTCCAGGACCAGGTGTTCGAGCAGATCAAGACGATCAACGAGACCGGTGTGTCGATCATCATGGTCGAGCAGAACGCCCGGCGGTGCCTGCAGATCTGCGACCACGGCTTCGTGCTCGATCAGGGCCGCAATGCCCACGCGGGCACTGGTCGCGAGCTGCTGCACGACCAGAAGGTAATCGAGACCTACTTGGGCACGCTCGCCAAGGTGGCCTGACACCGACGCAACGAACGGCCGGGACCGACGACGTCGGTCCCGGCCGTTTCTCGTGCGCGGATGAGTGCGGGTGGGTGTGGAGCCCTCGCCGATCAACGTCGGAGCGGCGGCCAGCAGAGCAGACCCCACCCCGGACACACAAGTGGGGCTGGCCCTCGCGGACCAGCCCCACTCGCGTGTGATCAGCGCGCTACTTACTCCAGTGTGCTGACCTGGGTGTCCAGAGTCTCCAGCTCACCCTCGTCGTTGTAGCCGTACACCTCGATCGACGCCTGGCCCGGCTCGCCGGCCTCGATGAAGTCCAGCGGACCACTCTTGCCGTCGTAGTCGATGTCAGTGCCATCGGCGATCAGCTGCTTGCACTCGTCGAAGTCGGTGCACTTCTCGCCGTCCTTGGTGACGCCATTGATCTCCGGCGCGAAGTCGGCAGGATCGGCGCTACCCGCCTGCTCGGCGGCCAGTGCGATGGCGACAACGCAGTCGTAGACCTGCGGCGCGAACTGCAGCTCCTCGAGGTCAGGCTTGAACTCCTGCAGCGCGTCGGTGAACTCCTGGCTGTCCGCCGACGCCGGAGCGGTGCCCTTCATGCCGGACAGCCTGCCGGGGTCGCCCTTGGAAACCAGGCTGGCCAGGTCGGTGTTACGCATGCCGTCCGCCCCGTACACACCCTTGTTGTCCGGACCGACGCCCGCTTCGATCATGCCTTGCAGGATCTGTGTGCCTTCTTCGAAGGCGATGACCACTGCGGCATCCGCATTGGCCTGCTCGATTTTCTGCACGACCGGCCCGAAGTTGGTTGCCTTCGGGTCGTAGGTCTCGGTGAGCTCGACGGTTGCGCCGTTCTCCTCGAGCGCGGCCGCGGTCGCGTCCATCAGGCCCTTGCCGTAGTCATCGGCACGGGCGACGAGCGCGACGCTGCTGTGGCCGTCACCGACGATCGTCTCGGCGAGCACCGGCCCCTGCAGCACGTCGCTCGGCGCGGTGCGGAAGTAGAAGCCGCCGTCGTCGTAGTCGGTGAACGTCGGCGCGGTGTTGGAACCAGAGCACTGCGCGACGCCAGATCCGGTGATCTTGTCGATGATCGCCAGCGACATGCCGGACGCCGCCGCGCCGATCACGGCGCTGACGTCCTCGCCGAGCACCTGGTCGGCCGACTGCGATGCGATCGCTTCCTGGCCCGCCTCGTCGCGGCCAACGACAGGCGGAACGTCGTTGCCAAGGACGCCGCCGGCCTCGTTGATCCGCTCGATGGCAAACTCGGTCGCCGCGATCTGCGGGTCACCGAGGAATGCCAGCTGACCGGTTTCTGGCAGGACATAGCCGAGCTTCAGCGTGCCACCGCCGTCGCCGCCGTCACCGCCACCGGCGTCGTCGTCAGACGCGCACGCGGTGAGCGCCAAGCTGGCGACACCCGCGAGCGCGATGCCCTTCAACAGGGACTTAGATCGAGCCATAGTTTGTCTCCTCGATACGCCTACGTGCTGTTCGACCGCGTAGGTCGTCCCGACACGTTTGATGTGGCCTGGAACCTAGCGCACTGATATTTCGGCGCAAGCGACAATGAGATCCCATGAAATCTCGTTGTGGCTTCGTGATCTGAATCGAGGCCAACTGGGCTACAGAACCCCTTTCGGGTGGTCTTTCCTTGACGTTGTCAAGATCCACTTGGCGAGTCTCACCGCGCCGATACTCGAATCTTAGGCGCCGGATGGCGCGTCGCGCACCACGCAGGTCAGCCGGGCGGTGCAGGACCGTTTGCCCGATTCGTCCGTAATGACGATCTCGCTGGTGATGGTGCCCCTGCCGACGTGCATCGGGGTCGCGACGCCGGTGACGATGCCGCTGCGCACGCCCCTGTGATGGGTGCACGACAGCTCGAGACCAAGAGCCAGCCTGCCCTCGCCCGCGTTGAGTGCGGCGCAGATCGAGCCGAGCGTCTCCGCGAGCGCGGCGTTGGCCCCACCGTGCAGCAGCCCGTACGGCTGCAGGTTGCCCTTGACCGGCATGGTCGCGACGACACGCTCCGGGCTCGCCTCGGTGACGACGAGGCCGAGCTTGTCGTTTAATTGCTGGTCAACGAAGGCGGGGTCGATGGTGTAGTCGGCGATCATGTTGCTCATGTTCGGCTCGGTCAACGCTGGCTCCTCCTGCACAGGGACACACCCGATCCAGTGTCGGTGCTCCACCCTAGACTCGCGGACGTGAGCCCTACCGAGAACACCAGTACCAAGCCGCGCCTGCTCCTCATCGACGGACACTCCATGGCCTACCGCGCCTTCTACGCGGTGCCAGCCGACCGGTTCCGCACCACGACGGGGCAGGTCACCAACGCGGTTTTCGGGTTCACCTCCATGCTGATCAACCTCCTGCGTGATGAGCAGCCGACGCACCTCGCGGTCGCGTTCGACGTCTCGCGCAAGACGTTCCGCTCCGAGGCGTTCGCCGACTACAAAGCCACCCGCACCACCACCCCGGACGACTTCAAGGGCCAGGTCTCCCTGATCACCGACGTGCTCGAGGTGCTCAACATCCCTGTCTTGCAGAAAGAGGGCTACGAGGCCGACGACATCATCGCCACGCTGGCCACCCAGGCGCGCGAGCTGTCCTACGACGTGCTGATCTGTACCGGCGACCGGGACGCGCTGCAGCTGGTCTGCGACGAGATCACGGTGCTCTACCCGCGCAAGGGCGTGTCTGACCTGATGCGTTTCGACCCGGCCGCCGTCCAGACCAAGTACGGGCTCTCCCCTGAACAGTACCCGGACTTCGCCGCGCTGCGCGGCGATCCATCGGACAACCTGCCCGGTATCCCTGGCGTCGGCGAGAAGACCGCGACCAAGTGGATCGCGCAATTCGGCTCACTCGGTGAGCTTGTTGACCGCGTGGACGAGGTCAAGGGCAAGGTCGGTGACGCGCTGCGGGCGCACCTCGAGAGCGTGCTGCTCAACCGGCAGCTCACCGAGCTGGTCCGCGATGTTGACCTGGAGTCCGCGCCGGCCGACCTGGAGCTGCGCGCCTGGGACCGGGACGCGGTGCACCGGCTGTTCGACGAGCTGGAGTTCCGGGTGTTGCGAGACCGGCTGTTCGAGTCGTTGAGTAGCGCCGAGCCCGAGGCCGACCAGGGCTTCGACGTGCGCGGCGGCAAGGTCGAGCCGGGCACGCTCGCGGCGTGGCTGGCCGAGCATGCGCGCGGTGGCGAGCCGACGGCGTTCGCGGCGCGCACCATCGGCACGTCGGTGACCGCCGATGTGCGCTCGCTCGCGCTGGCGGCGCCGGACGGTGAGGGCTGCTACCTCGACGTCACCGAGCTTGGCCAGGACGACGAGCAGGCGCTGGCCGATTGGCTCGCCGCCGCCGACGCCACCAAGGTCAGCCACGGCTGCAAGACAGCGCTGCACGCCTTCCGTGCGCGGGGCTGGCGCATCGCGGGGTTGTCCTCGGACACCGAGCTGGCGGCGTATCTGGTGCGGCCGGGGCAGCGGTCGTTCTCGCTGGACGACCTGGTGCTGCGCTACCTCGGCAGGGAGCTGCGTTCCGAAGACGGTGACGGGCAGCTGTCCCTGCTCGACGCGGGCGACGGCGAGGACCAGCTGGTCGCGGCGGAACTGCTGAAGGCCCGTGCCATCGCGCAGCTGGCGTCCGTGCTGCACGCCGAGGTCACCGCGATCGGCGCCACCAGCCTGCTCGACACCATGGAGATGCCGCTGTTCCTGGTGATCGACGAGCTGGAGTCGGCTGGCATCGCGGTCGACGTCGAGCAACTGACCGCGTTGGAGGCCCACTACGGCGACCGGGTCAAGCGCGCGGCGGAGGAGGCCTACGCCGTCATCGGCAAACAGATCAACCTCGGCTCGCCGAAACAACTGCAGGTCGTGCTGTTCGACGAGCTGCAGATGCCCAAGACGAAGCGCACCAAGACCGGCTACACCACCGACGCCGACGCGCTGCAGACGTTGTTCGAGAAGACCGAGCACCCGTTCCTGCAACACCTGCTTGAGCACCGCGACGCGATGCGGCTGAAGGTGACCGTGGAGGGGCTGCTGCGGTCGGTCGCCGCCGACGGGCGCATCCACACCACGCTGCAGCAGACCGTCGCGGCCACCGGCAGGCTGTCGTCGACCGAGCCGAACCTGCAGAACATCCCGATCCGCACTGAGGAAGGCCGCCGGATCAGGGATGCCTTCGTCGTCGGCGAGGGGTATGCCGAGCTGATGACCGCCGACTACAGCCAGATCGAAATGCGGATCATGGCGCACCTGTCGGAGGACGCGGAGCTGATCGAGGCGTTCCAGTCCGGGTTCGACTTCCACGCGGCCACGGCGGCGCGGGTGTTCGGTGTCGAGCCGAGCGAGGTGTCGGGGGAGCAGCGGGCCAAGATCAAGGCGATGAACTACGGCCTGGCTTACGGGCTGTCGGCGTACGGGCTCTCCCAGCAGCTGCGGATCTCCACCGGCGAGGCACGCGAGCTGATGGACGAGTACTTCGCCCGGTTCGGTGGGGTGCGCGATTACCTGCAGTCGGTCGTCGTCGAGGCGGGCAAGGTCGGCTACACCGAGACGATCTTCGGGCGGCGGCGGTACCTGCCCGACCTGGCCAGCGACAACCGGCAACGCCGGGAGATGGCCGAGCGCATGGCGCTCAACGCGCCGATTCAGGGCAGTGCCGCCGACATCATCAAGGTCGCGATGCTGGGCGTTCACAAGGCGCTCGCCGCCGAGCAACTGCGCAGCCGGGTGCTGCTGCAGGTGCACGACGAGCTGGTGATCGAGGTGGCCGAGGGCGAGCGAGACGTCCTCGAGTCGCTGGTCCGTAAGGAGATGGGCGCCGCGTACGAGCTGGCGGTGCCGTTGGAGGTGTCGGTCGGCTACGGCCGGTCGTGGAACGAGGCCGCGCACTGAGGGTGGCTCGGCTACGGGTGCGGGAATTCGATCGGCTGCCAGCGGACGCCGTCGGTCGCACGGAACCAGCGGCCCGGCTCCTCGGCTGAGCGTGCCACGTAGCCGCCCCGGGTCCAGCGTGGTGACACGACGGACGTGCCAACGGCGGCTTCGAACGTGCGCCCGTGGTCGTCGCTGCGGTACCGCACCCCGTCCTCGGCGTCGACCACGGATAAGACGTCACGGGGAGCGACGATCGGAACGCCGCTCATGCTGCTGGGCGCGGCGGACGTTGTGGCATGCCAGGTTCGTTCCCAGTCGCTGCCGTTCTCGCGATGGAAAATGCTGACGAGTCTCCCAGCGCCGCCGGAGTAGCGGTCAACGAGAACGGCATAGGCATGGCCATTCCTGCTGGCCAGCATGACGCGGTCGATCGGGCCGCCGTCGAACGGCAGCGTGGCGACGGACCAGCTGCGCCCGTCGTCCTCGCTGACGGCTACCGCGGGCCTTCCGGTGGCGCGATCGCGGCCGGTGACCCACCATCGGCCGTCGTGGGTCGGGACCGGCTCGGGTGCGGGGTCGTCGACCGCGGGCTCGTTCGCCAGGAGCGCGGGGCGTCCCGAGCCTGGTGGAATCACCACGATCCGGGTGTCGCGGCACGAGGCTGGCGTCGTGGCGGGCTCTGCGCAGGAGCGTTCCAGGATGCCCCCCTTCGGGATGCGTTCGAGCGTGCGTTTCACCGTTGGCAGGACTACGTGCCAGTGACGCCCGCAGTCGTCACTGATCATCCGGTGCCCGTTGACCGGGCCGACGGCGACCGTGCAGCCGCCGAGCGCGACCAGCTGACGCCGGTAGTGGTGCGATCGCACCTCGATGGCGCTGAGGAGCGGAAACTTCCTGACCTGCCAGTGATCGCCGTCTTCGGTGACAAGCAGCCTCGGCCCACAGCGCTTGTTGTCCAGCGGCCTCGTGCACCGCCCCCAGAGCGCGAAGCCATGGCCATCGGCCGCGAAGTCGACGTCGATGACCGACCCAGCGCGGGTGACGAACTCAGGGCCAGGCAGCGGAGGAGGTGGCTCGGGCCGCTCGATCGAACGGTCTGGTGACGGGTTCAGCCGAGGCGCGATCACCATGACCGCGACGAGAACGGAGGCGAGCAGAAGCAGCCCTGCCAGTTGCTTCCCGCGATGAGCAGGTGGTGGGTCGTGACTCGAGCCCCTCATTGACGTCACCTGCTTCCAGGTTACGGCCACGAGGCTGGCGGCATGCCTGGCGTCGCGGTGGCTCCTCGCCAGCCGGATGAGCTGCGTGGGAGCGTGCCGCTGATCGGGCGACGTTCGGACACGACACGGGCCGTTGCGGCGGTACCGTTTTGTTATGTCCTCGCATCGAGCCTTGATTCTCGGTGGCACCGGCATGCTCTCCGGCGTAGCCGGGTGGCTCGCTGGGCAGGACTGGCACGTCGTGGTGCCCAGCAGGCGGTACTGCCCGATCCCGGTGGACGAGGTCCACGGCAGAGTGTCCGCGGAACCCCCGCGCGGCCGCGTGCGGTGGGTCGAGGCGCGGTGGGAGCGGCCTGAACGGCTGGCCCAGGACGCCGCTCGCGCGCTTGGTGGGCCCACCGACCTGCTGGTGTCGTGGGTGCACTCGGCATACCGGGTGCCCGTCCTGAACGCGGTGACCGGTCTGCTCGCCGAGGACGCGCCGGTGGTCGAGGTCCACGGCGATTCGGGTCCGCCCGGTGAGCCGGAACCCGCGTTGTCCGGGCATCCGACGCAGCGGGTCGTGCTTGGCTATGTCAGGGAGGGCACCAGCACCCGCTGGCTCACCCACGCGGAGATCGTCGACGGCGTCTTGGTCGCCGTCCGCAGAGCGCTCGCGGACCGCCCGCTCACTGAGCACCATGTCGGAGAGACCGCCCCACGTCCGGCGCACTGACGACTGACGTCCGACGCGGTGAAGATGGCATTCATCGCAGCAGCGCGGCTGGCTTGCACACCCACTTCGTCCACAGCGGCCGGTAGCCTTTGCGCGGCCAGAACACTGTGGACAGCGGATTGGCCAGGTCGTAGAACAAGAACGTGCCGCGCTCGGCATCGGCGTCGAGCATCTGGTGCGCCGCTTCGACCAGCGCGCCGCCCACACCGGTCCCGCGCGCGTCCGACGACACCGCCAGTGTGCCGATGTAGCCCCACTGCCCGGCGGGCAACCGGTGCTGAATCCAGGTCCCCTTGGCGGCCCGTGCCAGGCCGCAGTCCGCGGCGCCGACCGCGACCCCGTCCGACTCGGCGAGCAACACCCTGCCGCTGAAGTACACCGATCGCCGCATGCTGGTCGTGATCAATTCGGTGGCGTTGTCCCGCATGGTGCCGCCGATGACCCGCAGCGAGTACCGCAGCTCCATGGACTGAAGTGCCACCAGTTCGTCCAGATCGGACAGCGTGGCTCTACGCACGGTGACATGGGTATGGCCCGCGCTGGACGTCTGGCTGTGGCGCTCGCCGGGCTGTTCGCCACGAGCGACTCCAGGCACCGCGCCGGACGCCGCACCTCGCGTGCGTATCGCGAGCACGCTCATCGGCATGAATCCGTGCCGGAACAGCGCTGGCGCGACGTCGACGTCTCTGCTCGGCCAATACAGTTCCACCGCGGTGTCCGCGTCAGAGAACTCGTCGGCGGTGACATCGGTGTCGAACCAGCGACGGAGTCCGTCGAGCGACGCGGTCATGCCCGCCTCGCCGGTGTCGCCGAGCAGCGGCGTCACCTCCCACACCGTGCGCGGCATCCAGAGGCTTTGCACCATGCCGGAGTCGTAGCTCGCGCGGTATACGCCGCAATGCACCGCCCTGCCGTCCGGCAGCCGTGCGGTGACCGGTGGGTCGGAGAGTGCGGCTGGCGTCGGCAACGCGGGGTCAAGCTCATCCCACCGCCGGGTTTGGGCGTCGGTGAGGTGCTCCATTCAGTCTCTCCGGCAGCAGAAGATCGCCGTGCCGGGGAACAGCCTGCCGCGCAGCGGACTCCACTGCCCCCACACCTGGGTGTGCCCCTCGGGCCATTCCGGTTCGATCAGATCGTCCAGCGTGAACCCGGCGGCGCGCAGCGCGCGGACGTAGTCACCGAGCGTGCGGTGGTACTCGACGTAACTGGCCGCACCGGTGTCGTCGACCTCAACGTACGGGGTGCGGTCGAAATAGGGCTGGGTGACGGTCAGTCCCGCGGGACCAGGGTCATCCGGAAAGATCCACCTCATCGGGTGAGTGACGGCGAACACCCACCGCCCGCCGGGCCGCAGCACCCGGTACACCTCGCCGAATATCGCGGCCAGTGAGGCGACGAAGGGCACCGCGCCAAACGCGGAGCACGCGCTATCGAAACTGCCGTCGGCCAGCGGCAACCGCTCGGCGTTGGCCCGCAGCAGCGCGGGACGCAGGCCGGTGCGGCCGTTGGCGGCGACGGCGTGGCGGAGCATCCCCTCGGAGAGATCGACGCCGACGACGCGCGCGCCCCGCGTGAGCAGCCACCGTGCGCAGGGCGCCGATCCGCAACCGACCTCGAGGACGTCCGTGCCAGCGACGTCGCCGAGCAGCCTCGACGACTCCTCGGTGAGCCCTTCCGGGCACCACACGAAATCGGCGTCGCCCAGGAAATCGCCGTGTTCGGCGTGGTAGTCGTCGGCGTCGGCGTCCCACCAGGCGCGGTTGGCCGCTTCCGCTTCGGCCGAGGCGACGGCCCGGTGCGCGACAAGCGCCACACCTGCGGATGTCGTTCCAGATTGTTGCGCTGTCACTGTCCTCCTACTCGGGGTGGGACCCTGGTTTGTGCTGCTGCTAAACGGCCGCGTAGGATACCTCTAGCGCAGTGGGTTTGCGCTGCCTTATGCCCAGTCATGATCCGCTGGGGTCGGGTCGCGCACCGTTTGCGGTGATGTCGGCGACCATCCGCGTCCGGACGTTCGCACTCTACCGCTTGGCCACCACCGCGCGTGCAGAACTGAGAAACGTAGACCACCCAACGACAATCCATAACCGGAGCAACCCACCTAATGTCCACCGACACCACCACCGCCCCGACTGCGACCGCGCAGCTCACTCAAGTCGCCGTCAATGACATCGGGTCGGAGGAAGACTTCCTCGCCGCGATCGACAAGACGATCAAGTACTTCAACGACGGCGATATCGTTGAAGGCACCATCGTCAAGGTCGATCGGGACGAGGTCCTGCTCGACATCGGCTACAAGACCGAGGGCGTCATCCCCTCGCGCGAACTGTCCATCAAGCACGATGTCGACCCGGCTGAGGTTGTCGCTGTGGGCGATGCGGTCGAGGCGCTCGTTCTCCAGAAGGAGGACAAGGAAGGTCGCCTGATCCTGTCCAAGAAGCGCGCCCAGTACGAGCGCGCTTGGGGCACGATCGAGGAGCTCAAGGAGAAGGACGAGCCGGTCTCCGGCACGGTCATCGAGGTCGTCAAGGGCGGCCTGATCCTCGACATCGGCCTCCGTGGCTTCCTGCCCGCCTCGCTGGTGGAGATGCGCCGGGTGCGCGACCTGCAGCCGTACGTCGGCCGCGAGCTCGAGGCCAAGATCATCGAGCTGGACAAGAACCGCAACAACGTGGTGCTGTCCCGCAGGGCCTACCTCGAGCAGACCCAGTCCGAGGTGCGCAGCGAGTTCCTCAACGCGCTCGCCAAGGGCCAGGTCCGCAAGGGCGTCGTGTCCTCGATCGTCAACTTCGGTGCGTTCGTCGACCTCGGCGGCGTCGACGGTCTGGTCCACGTCTCCGAGCTGTCCTGGAAGCACATCGACCACCCGAGCGAGGTTGTGCAGGTCGGCGACGAGGTCACCGTCGAGGTGCTCGATGTCGACATGGACCGCGAGCGCGTGTCGCTGTCGCTGAAGGCCACCCAGGAAGACCCGTGGCGTCAGTTCGCCCGTACCCACGCCATCGGCCAGATCGTGCCGGGCAAGGTCACCAAGCTGGTGCCGTTCGGCGCGTTCGTCCGCGTCGAGGACGGCATCGAGGGTCTGGTGCACATCTCCGAGCTCGCCGAGCGCCACGTGGAACTGCCGGAGCAGGTCGTGCAGGTCAACGGCGAGGTCATGGTCAAGGTCATCGACATCGACCTGGAGCGTCGCCGCATCTCGCTGTCGCTGAAGCAGGCCAACGAGGGCTTCACCCCGGACGCCGAGTTCGACCCGACACAGTACGGCATGGTCGCCGAGTACGACGAGCAGGGCAACTACATCTACCCCGAGGGCTTCGACCCCGACACGCAGGAGTGGCAGGAAGGCTACGAGAAGCAGCGTGAGGAGTGGGAGAAGCAGTACGCCGAGGCTCACGTGCGCTATGAGAAGCACATGAAGCAGGTCTCCGAGGCCATCAAGGCCAACGCGGAGGCGGCTGCGACTGGTGCTGGCGCGCCGGACCCGAACGAGGGTGCCACCACCGGTGGTGGCGGCGAGCAGAACTACAGCAGCACCGGCTCTACCGGTTCCAGCGGCACGCTCGCCAGCGACGCGCAGCTTGCCGCGCTGCGGGAGAAGCTCTCCGGCGGCCAGTAAGCCACAGGCTCGCAGGAAGGCCCGTCATGCTCCGTGCGTGGCGGGCCTTCGCTGTGTCCAGGCGACACGCACACCGGCACTCGACAATGCCCCGATTAGGGCCGTTATCGAACTGTAGGGTGACACGCCGCGTGTCTACATGTCTTGACTCACATCTGTGCGTACTGTCTGGCGGCAGTAAATCGCCCACATGGAGGACCGATGCAAGCAAAGCACATCGGGAGGCACCGGCTCGGGACGCCGGGGCTTGTGCACTGCGTCGAACATCGTCCGGTGGCCGAGGCGCTCGCGGAGTTCCGGCGCAGCTGGTTCGCTGCATTGCTGGTTCCTGCCAAGCACAGCCTTGCTGGGCTGCGCCGCAGGGCTCGTGCGTCGTCGACGCACGAGCGCGTCTTGGCATCGGCCGCGTCCGCGTAGCACGGTCGCGCAGGCGTGTGGGGGCACGCGCCTGCGGCTGGATAACGCGACACGACTGGCACTCCCCGGTCGGCCTGCACTCGTGGGGACGCGAGTGCAGGCCACCGTGTGCCCCGAGCGTGAGCAGGAGCCGAGCAGGGTGGCGGCGCGGGCCCGCGACGGGGCTGTTTGAATGGCGGCATGCTGCGCGTGGGACTGACCGGGGGCATCGGGGCCGGCAAATCGACCGTGGCGAGCAGGCTCGCCGAACACGGCGCGTTGCTCATCGATGCCGACACCATCGCGCGTGACGTCGTTGAGCCCGGCACGCCGGGACTGGCCGCGATCGTCGCGGAGTTCGGTGACGGCGTGCTCGCCGAGGACGGTTCGCTGGACCGGCCCGCGATGGCGGAGCGGGTATTCAACGACGACACAGCGCGTTCCCGGCTGAACGGCATCGTGCACCCGCTCGTCGGGGAACGCACCGCCGAACTCCTCGCCACGGCCGCTGACGACGCCATCGTGGTGCATGACGTGCCGCTGCTGGTGGAGAACAATCTCGCACCGTCGTATCACCTGGTGCTCATCGTGGACGCTCCTGCCGATGTCCGGGTGCGGCGGCTGGCGGAGTCGCGTGACATGCCGGAGCGTGATGCCCGCGCCCGCATCGCGGCGCAGGCCGAGGAACGGCAGCGCCGCGCGGCGGCCGATGTCTGGCTGGACAACAGCGGCACCCCGGACGTCGTCAGGTCCGAGGTCGACGCGCTGTGGACCGAGCGGCTAGTGCCGTTCGAGGCGAACGTGCGACTGCGCCGTCCCGCTCCGTGGGGCCGGACGTTGGTGGAACATGATCCGGTGTGGCAGGAACAGGCCCGGCGCGTGCTGGACCGGATCCGGCTGGTTGCGGGGGAGCGCGCGGTGCGTGCTGATCACGTCGGCGCGACCGCCGTGGTGGACCTGCCCGCCCGCGACGTCCTCGACCTGCAGCTCACGGTGCGTTCCGCCCAGGACGTCGACGCCCTCGCTCCGGCGCTGACCGATGCCGGCTTCCCCCTCGCCGACGCCGTGTCCCCCGTTCCAGACGCTGTGTTGCACGGTGGTGCTGACCCGGGGCGGCCGGTGTCGCTGCGAGTGCTGGTCGACGGAAGCCCGGCGGCACGGCGCGCGCTGCTGTTGCGTGACTGGCTCCGCGCCGACGTCGATGCCAGGGCGGAGTACGCGCGGATCAAGCGAGAGCACGCGGACGTTCCCGGCATTGCCGATACCGCGACCGGCGCTGCCAGCGCCGCTGAAACCGTTGGAGACGTGCGCTACGCCGAGGCGAAGCGGATGTGGTTCGACGACGTCACCGCCAAGGCGGATCGCTGGGCCGCTGAGACCGGCTGGACGCCATGACAGGTGCCATGAAGGGTGTCTTCACGTAGCGATGCGAGGACGCTCCTCATAACACCTCATCCCGCGGGCACCAGCCGGAAGTCGCCGGAGATTTCGCCGATGCGATCCAGCGGATACACCCGCAGCAGGATCCGCCCGACGCCGTCGGATGTCACCCAGCCGTAGACACGCGAGTCGTCGGAGATCGCCGGGTTGTCGCCGAGGACGAAGTAGCTGCCGTCCGGCACCACTGCCGTATCCTGCGCGCCCGACGTGCCGTCGGTGTCGCAACAACGCCGGACGTCGCCCCAATGGTGCTGCCACACCGGCGCCGCCACGCGTTGCCAGCCGTCGTCACCATGTGGCCGGACGAACACCTCCGCGCCGCCGTCGACCGGATCGATACGGACCTCGTCGCCGGGCAGGCCGATGACCCGCTTGACGATGCGGGCGCCGTCATGGCGGAGTGCCACGATCTCGAAGCGTTCGACGTCGGCCACGTCAGAGAATGGGTCGATAAGAATGCGATCTTGGTCGGACAACGTGGGCGTCATGCTGGTGCCTTTAACGTGAAGGGACAGCACGATCGCGATCAAGGCCGCGACGCCGAGCACCACGACGATCGCTAGAACGGCTGCCAGCGCGACACGCAACGCGGTTACGTGTGTGCGAGAGGTGTCACGCTCTGCCACTGTCGTTCCTTGCCTCGATGACGGATTCGTCTAGTTTACCGAGTGTCAACAGGGCAGGTTGGCGGGCTTCTAACGAGCGATGTGCCAGAAGGATGCGGTTCGTTATCAAATAGTGACCTCTAACTCTCTGTGACCTACGCGCCGAGTCGGACATGATGTAACCCGACAGTGTGATGGCCGTTGAGCTGGATCATGACGAGCTTCGGCCAATCTACACGTCCTAGTGATGTATCTAGTCGCCAGTAACTATTAGTGACTCAGGCGACAATTTGTACGACTTGTTAAGTTAATGCGTCTATTGCATTGTTCGGTGGCGCGTGTCACTCTCCGTCGAGCCGCATGGCGTTACCCGGAGTACGGCGACGCGACCCAGGTCAGAGCGCGGATGGGTCGCCGAGTCCGCCGGGTCACGGCAGGCGGTCGGTTCCCACTGGCTGGCGCCATGGGTGCTGGTCATACCAACACGGGAGGTACTAGATGAGTGATATGACCATAGGCAGGACGCGCTGGGGCAGATTCTCAGTCGTCTTCGCCGTCGCCGCGGTTGCGATCGTGGCGCTTGGTCTCGCTATCGCGAAGGGGCTGCTCGCCGCGTCCTTCAACGTCAACAATCAGCCGTTCCAGATTCAGTCCGCCGGGCTGAACGGCTCCGGGTTCGGCGCGATCATGGACGACGTCACGAAGGACAACGCGGACGGGACCACGGACGGGCAGGCGGTCGCGCGGGCCGGGTTCGAGACGGCCGATCTGGACGGCCTGTGCGCCGCGGTGCACCAGGACGTTCTCGGGCTGCCGTTCACACTGCGGATCACCGCGGGTGACCCGACCGACGGCGTCGCCGACATCAACGCGGGGGACCTGATCCTCGACGGTGAGTCGGTGCAGGCCGACGCGACGATGTCGGCGCTGGCGCTCGGTAAGAGCGCCGACGACGTGGTGATGGGTTCCAGCACGCAGTCGCTCGGCGGCACGGCGGGTAACTTCGGTCTCCAGGCGTCGACGGCGAATCTGACCGGGCTGGACGCCAGTGCCTACGCCACCACGGTCGCGGGCAGCATCCAGCTCAACGATCTGGCACTCGGCATCGAGTCGGGAACGAACAACTGCGCCATCGTTCCCTAGCGATTCCCCAGGTGGAGTTGGTGGCGGCGACTCGGCTGCCACCAACTCCCCACACCGGCAACTCCACTCACCTGGTGCGCACCTCATTGTACTGATCATCACGGAGGACCCATGTCTGCTGTGACACCGTCCGCCGAGCAGGTGGCGACGCCGCCTGCCGACACCACACCGCAGGACGCCGAGGCGTCAGGCAGGCTCCGGCGCGCCTGGCGATGGTTCGCGCTGTTCCGCAGGACGCGGCCGTTCTGGGGATCGATCTGGCTTGGTCTCGGCGGCTGGATCATCATGTCACTGACGTTCGCTCCGCTGCAGGTCACGCTCGCCGCGGGGGTCGGCGGGATGTCCGGCTACATCCTCGGCGGCGGCATGCTGCTGTTCGCCGGTTTCGGCTTGTTCGCCCCATCGCAGCGCCAACTCGCCGGCCTGCTCGGCGTCGGCTTCGCCATCGCCGCGCTCGTGCTGTCCAACCTCGGTGGATTCATCGTCGGCATGCTGCTCGGTGTGCTGGGCGGCGGCATGGTCTTCGCGTGGGGCCCGAAGCCAGAACGCCCCCTGTTGCGGCGGATTATCCGGCGGGAACAGGTCGCCGATGCCAGCTAGGGGGAGACATCACGTGACGTCGAAACGGCTGCGGCGCGCGCTCGGCGCGCCCGTCCGCAAGGGCGGTGCCGCGCTCGGCGGCTGGAACCGCGAGATGCGTCGTTCCGCACAGGACGACGTCAAGCGCGGCTCGCGGCCGGTACGCAGCATGGCGCTCGCGCTGCCCGCGGTTGGCGCGCTCGCCGCGACGGGCATCGCGTTGTCGCAGGGGCTGCTCGCGGCGAACTTCATGGTGGTCGACAAGCCGTTCACCATCCAATCCGACCAGGTCGTCGGTAGCGGCTTCGCGGCGTTCATGCACGACCGGCTGAAGGACGACGGCGGCGAGGGCGCCAGCGAAGGCATGGTCCGCGCCGGGTTCAAGTCAGCCAAATTGGACGGACTGTGCGGGTACGTACATCAGACCATCGCCACCGTTGACTACACGCTGACGATCAAAGCGGGCGAGGTCGTCGACGGCACGCCGCAGGGCACGACCCCGGAGATCAACGCGTCCGACCTGATCCTCGAGGCGGCCGCGGTCGACGGCACGAACAGCTCATTCGCCGATATGTACCTCGGCAAGTCCGCCGATGACATCCAGATGGGTGGCACGCCACTGGAGGGCGGCACGCCGGGTGAGTTCGGACTTGAGGCGGGCAGCGTCACGGTGGACGACCTCACCGCGTCTGCATACACGGTGGAGCTGATTGGCAGCATCGGTCTGCCGCAGTTGAAGCTGAACGTCGAGCTCGGCAAGACGACGTGCTGAGCGAGGAGGGCCTGATGGCAGGGATGACGACACGGCGGATCGCGGCGGCGTGGCGCTGGTTCACCGACTTCCGGCGCACCCGGCCGTTCTGGGGCGGGTTGTGGTTGATGCTTGGCGGCTGGGCGGTCATGCGGCTGACCGTCGCGCCGATCGAGGTTGTGCTCTCGGCTGGCGGGTCCGGCATCGCCGGATACCTGCTCGGCGGCGGCATGATCGGACTCGCCCTGCTCGCCTGGTTCTCGCCGTCGCAGCGCATGGTGTGCGGAGTGCTCGGCACCGCGTTCGCCGTGGCGGCGTTCATCGCGTCCAACCTTGGCGGGTTCCTCGTCGGCACGCTGCTCGGCGTGCTCGGCGGCACGATGATTTTCGGCTGGGGTCCGAAACGGCCCCGCCGCGAAGAACGCACGGCCGCCGACGCCGCCAAGGGCACTGCTCCGGAGGGCACTGACGTCGAATCGCCGGTGGGGGCCGTCGCGTGAGATTGTCCCGCCCCCACACGGCATTGCGGGTGCTGGCCGGGCTCGTCGTGCTGACCGTGCTCGCCGCGACCGCCCTTGTGCCCGACCTGACCGATGCTCGCGCGCACGCCCAGACCGACTGCGTCGCCGACCCGAACATCGGATTCTGCGTGGTGCCGCAGTCGTACCGGATCTACTTCGGCGACGAAGATCCGCTCATCGACGACTACGAGTGGCACGCTTACTCGTTCACCGACCTGGGCACCACCAGCATCACCCTGGCGGACGGCTCGACCACGACGGTGAACCACTACCGGTTCGAACGGCTCGTCGTGGACGAACACATTCTGATCCAGGAGTCGCGCGCTGACTACGGCGTCGACATCACCGCACCCGGTCCGATCGAGCTGGGCGGCACCAACGCGGACGGCGAGTACATGTGGACCGACGTGTGGGGCACCGACCTTGAGTTCCAGTGGGGTACCTGCTCGTTCACCTGGACCTGGGTACCCGACAACATCGGGCTCGACATTTCCGGCTGCTGGCTGCGGATGAGCGCCTACGCGATCACTTCGTACAACCCGGACCCGGTGCCGGGTGAGCGGGACAACCCGGTGTACCTGCCCGACGCGACACTGCGGGTGACGGGCGGTACGTGATGGTGAAGCGTCACGGTACGCGGTGGGGCAGGTCGGCGGTGCTCGGCTTGCCCGCGCTGCTGGTCGTGCTGCTGCTCGGCGTCGGCGTGGCGCAGGGCGCGCTGGCCAGCCACGTCGTCATCCAGGGCAGGACGTTCGAGCTCGCGACCAGCGGGCTCTACGGCGTCGACTTCGCGCTCGGCGTGGTCGAGAACCCGCGCAAGGTGCGCGCCGACGATGGCACCGCCAGCGTGGAGAACATTCGACTCGCCAGGGTCGGCTTCGCCGAGGGGCAGCTCAACGAGCTGTGCGTCGCGGTGCACCAGACCGTGGCGGGGCAGGCGTTCACCATCAAGCTGCACGGCGGGGACGGCGACCTCGCGACCTGGGAGATCGACGCACGCAACGTCGAGCTGGACGGGCTGGAAGTCAAGGGCAACCTCACCCTGGATGGTGTGGTGAAGTTCGGCACCACCGCCGAGGACACCACCACGGTCAAGAACGCCGACGGCAGCTACGCCGAGAACCCGCTGGAGGCCGACCCGGCCCACCACCGGTTCGGCATCGACGCCACGTTCGCGGAGTTCAGCCGCATCACCGGGACGGTCTACGACATGGAGATCGTCGGCCCGTTCGAGATGCCTGGTCTGAGTGTGTCGGTGGAGCCGGGGACGACGTCCTGTCCCGCTCCCGAGGCGCCGACGGCGTCGCCGTGAGGGGCGTCTTACTGACGTCTGGTGCCAGCCATGCACCTCAGCACGGTGTCGCCTCCTTCATGCTCGGCACCGGACCTCGCCGTGCAGGACGGCGAACCAGCCGCCGGGCTCGTCCGCCCAGGCGCGCCATGCCGCCGACATCCGTTCGAGGTCGGCGGACGTGGCGACGCCGTGCCGTGCGGTGGCGTCCGCGAACTTCGACTGGGTGACCCGTTCCGCCCAGAGCCCACCCCACCAGGCGCGGGACTCCGGCGTGGCGTACGTCCACGTCGACGTCGTCGGCATGACGTCGGTGAACCCGGCCGCCAGCGCCCAAGCGAGCAGACGTCGCCCGGCATCGGGCTCGCCGCCTTCCGCGCGGGCGACGCGTCGGTAGGCCGCGCGCCACTCGGCCATGCCCGGCAGCTCGGGGTACCACGTCATCGCGGCGTAGTCGGCGTCCCGCGCGGCCACGACCCCGCCGGGCGCGCAGACGCGGCGCATCTCCCGCAACGCCGCCACCGGATCGGCTACGTGCTGCAACACCTGGTGGGCGTGCACGACGTCGAAAGCGCCGTCCGGGAACGGAAGCGCGGCCACGTCGGCGTGCAGGAACCGGACGTTGCGCAACTCCCGCTCAGCGCAGAGTCGCGCGGCGGCGTCCAACGCGTCCGGCGACGTCTCCACCGTCGTCACGCTCGCCACCAGTTCCGCCAGGTCCGCCGTGATCGAGCCGGGTCCGCATCCGACGTCCAGCACGGTGGCGTCGGTATGCAGCTCTGGAAGCAGGTAGGCGGCGGAATCGTGCACGGTGCGCGTGCGGTGGAACCGCAGCACCGACTCGTGATGCCCGTGAACGTAGCGTGCTCCGCTCATCCGGCGAGGCTAGCACCCGATGTCCCGCGATGTAGGAGCAATTTCCCACATATCGGTCACCGTCTGCACCACGACAGCTCCACACCGCGCGTCGTCAGCCAGCGGTGCAGGTCGTGGCCGTGCCGCGCCAGGGCGTCCACCGTGTGGAACGCCGTGTCCAGTGCGAACAGCGTGTCCGCGTCGTCGAGCAGCCCTGTCTTGCTCGCCGCGAGCAGCTCGTCCGCGTCGAGCACCGTGGCGTCCTTGCCGGTGCGCAGCACGATGTCCAGGTACAGGTCGTGGGTGCGCCACTGCCGCTCGCCCCGCTCGACGCGGACGACGTCCAGGTAGAAGTCCTGATCTAGCTCGTGTCCGTCGGAGAACCAGAAGTCGGTCACCCGCAGCCCGTGCTCCGGCAGCAACCACGACTCGATGTAGTGAAACTGCCGCCTGCCCGGCGCGGGTCGTGCCATGTAGAGACCAAACGGCTCGACGCGAAACTCGTCGACGTCGCGCTGGATCTGCTTCGGGTCGGTGTTGGTGCGAGCGTCGAGATCGAAGACTTCTACCTTGGGCGGGTGCACTGCCATGGCATCCATCGTGCCGGAATGAGCAGGGCCGCGGCAGAGTGTCGGTGCTCGCGCCTACGCTGGGGACGTGGCTTTCGCAACCGAACACCCCGTGCTCGCGCAGTCCGAGTTCCGGCCCGTCAGCGACATCCCGCGCGCGGATGGCCGGTTCAAGGTCGTCAGCGATTACGACCCCGCCGGTGACCAGCCCGAGGCCATCGCGGAGCTGGACCGCAGGCTCAAGGCGGGGGAGAAGGACGTCGTGTTGCTCGGCGCCACCGGCACGGGCAAGTCGGCGACGACGGCATGGCTGATCGAGAAGGTGCAGCGGCCCACGCTGCTGCTCGCGCCGAACAAGACCCTCGCCGCCCAGCTGGCCAACGAGCTGCGGGACTTCTTCCCGCACAACGCCGTCGAGTACTTCGTCAGCTACTACGACTACTACCAGCCAGAGGCGTACGTCCCGCAGACCGACACCTATATCGAGAAGGACTCGTCGATCAACGATGACGTCGAGCGGCTGCGGCATTCCGCGACGATGAACCTGCTGTCCCGGCGCGACGTCGTCGTGGTCGCCAGCGTGTCCTGCATCTACGGTCTCGGAACGCCGCAGTCGTACTTGGACCGGTCGTCCAAGCTGACCGTTGGTGATGAGATCGACAGGGACGTCTTCCTCCGCGCGCTGGTCGACGTGCAGTACGCTCGCAACGACCTGGCGTTCTCCCGGGGCACGTTCCGGGTGCGCGGCGACACCGTTGAGATCATCCCGGCCTACGAGGAGCTCGCCGTGCGGGTGGAGTTCTTCGGTGACGAGATCGACTCGCTGTACTACCTGCACCCGCTGACCGGCGAGATCGTGCAGGAGCTCGACGAAGTCCGGATTTTCCCCGCGACGCACTACGTCGCTGGTCCCGAGCGGATGGAGAAGGCGATCCGCAACATCGAGGCCGAGCTTGAGCAGCGGCTCGCCGAGCTGGAGGGGCAGAACAAGCTGCTCGAAGCCCAGCGGTTGCGGATGCGCACCCAGTACGACATCGAGATGATGCGCCAGGTCGGGTTCTGCTCCGGTATCGAGAACTACTCGCGGTTCATGGACGACCGCGCGGCCGGTACCGCGCCCGCGACGTTGCTCGACTACTTCCCTGAAGACTTCCTGCTGGTCATCGACGAGTCCCACGTGACGGTGCCGCAGATCGGCGGCATGTACGAGGGCGACATGTCCCGGAAGCGCACGCTGGTCGACCACGGTTTCCGGCTGCCGAGCGCACTGGACAACCGGCCGCTGCGCTGGGAGGAGTTCGCTGACCGCATCGGCCAGACGGTGTACCTCTCGGCCACGCCGGGACCGTACGAGATGGGTCAGGCCGGTGGCGAGTTCGTGGAGCAGGTCATTCGCCCAACCGGGCTGGTCGACCCGAAGGTCGTGGTCAAGCCGACCAAGGGTCAGATCGACGACTTGGTGCACGAGATCCGCACCCGAGCCGAGGCCGACGAGCGGGTGCTGGTCACCACGCTCACCAAGAAGATGTCCGAGGACCTGACCGACTACCTGCTGGAGCTCGGCATCCGCGTGCGGTATCTGCACTCCGAAGTGGACACCCTGCGACGGGTGGAGTTGCTGCGCCAGCTGCGCTCCGGCGACTTCGACGTGCTGGTCGGCATCAACTTGCTGCGGGAGGGTCTCGACCTGCCCGAGGTGTCGCTGGTGGCGATTCTCGACGCGGACAAGGAAGGATTCCTGCGCAGTGGCACCAGTCTGATCCAGACGATCGGCCGTGCGGCGCGGAACGTGTCCGGCGAGGTGCACATGTACGCCGACACGATGACCGACTCGATGCAGTACGCCATCGACGAGACGAACCGTAGGCGCGAGAAGCAGATCGCCTATAACGAGGAGCGCGGCATCGACCCGCAGCCGCTGCGGAAGAAGATCGCCGACATCCTCGACCGGGTCTACACCGAGGCGGACGACTCCGAGGAAGCCGTCGAGGTCGGCGGGTCCGGGCGGAACGTGTCGCGCGGTAAACAGCCGGAGCAGGGCGGTGGCGTCCGCAGTTCGGGCGTGCTGACGAACCAGGACGTGTCCACGATGCCTCGTGCGGAGTTGGCCGACCTCATTGCGCAGATGACCGACCAGATGATGCAGGCCGCCCGGGACTTGCAGTTCGAACTGGCCGCACGGCTGCGTGACGAGATCGCGGAACTCAAGCGCGAACTCCGAGGCATGGACGCCGCCGGCGTGGAGTAGTCGGCCGCCTTTGCCGCGAGTCTCACCTTATCCGCCGCGAGTTTCACCTTAATCTGCGCGAGTTCCACGTTCTGGTGCTGCGAGTCCCGCGATCCGGCATCGCGCGTTCTCAGTTCCGGTGCGCTCGCGCCCAACAAGGTGAAACTCGCGGCGAGTACGGTGCAACTCGCGCGAAACAGGGTGCGACTCGCGGTTAGCTGGTCACGTCCTTCCGCGCGAACGCCCGCGCCGCCAGAATCCCGAACAGCGTGGCGTAGCACAGCGATGTGAAGGCGCCGTCGGCCATGGCGGACCAGTCGACGTCATTGCCGAGCAGGTCCGTCCACGCCCGCGCGTGGTGCGTCGGCAGCACGACGCGCAGATCCTCCAGCGCGGTGATCTGGTCCAGCATGAGCGAGATGATCGTCGCGAGCACCGCACCGCCGACCGCGCCGAGCGGCGCGTCCGTCGAGACGCTGAGGAACATCGCCACGCCAGCGACCCAGCTCAGCTGCACCACGATGTAGATCACCGCGAGCAGCAGGTTCACCAGACTCACGCCGAACGGCGCCGACTCGCCGGTTGGGCTGATCGCGGCGTCCGCGCCGTACCAGATCACCCCGGCGACGAGTGCGACGCCGGGCAGCACGGTCAGTGACAGGACCGATAACGCGCCCGCGACCAGCGCTTTCTGTCGCAGCAGCCGAAGCCGGGGGACTGGGATCGCGAGCAGGTACTTCAGGCTCGACCACGACGCTTCGCTCGCCACGGTGTCGCCGAAGAACAACGCGACGACCATCGGTAGCAGGAACGACCCGGATACCAGGAGCGTCACCACGACGAAGTTCGGCGCGCTGACGGTCGCGAGGTCGATGAATCCGCCGGAACGGCGATCAGGGTCGTCGCTGCCGAGTTCGAACGCGAGCACCAACAGCAGTGGAACGGTCACGGCGAGGCCGAGCACCAGGTGTGTCCGGCGACGACGGAACTGGCGACGCAACTCCACGCCGGATCGCAGCGTGCGCCGAGCGTTGTAGCCGGTCACGGCACCGGACGGGGTCGCTGCGGCGTGCTCGTGCTCGGCGGCGCTGCTGAACTCCACCAGCGCCGCTGGGTCGGTGTGCACGCCGTGATCGACGCGCGTGGCGCGCGCCTCGCGGTCGTCCCCGCGTGCCGCGGCGTCCTCGGACGCGGCGCCGCCGGTTGCGGCGCCGCCGGTTGCCGCACCCTCGGATCCAGCGCCGCCGGGTTCTTCGTCCGCGCTCATCGCTCCTGTCCTTCCGACGTCACCAGCCGTAGGAACGCATCCTCAAGACGTCGCCGAGGGCCAGCGTTCTCCACCGCGACACCGGCTGCCACCAGCGCCGACACCGCCGCGGACCGGGGCAGTCCGTCGAGGTCGGCGTGCACGGTGTCGCCGTCAGCACGCTCCGCTGAGATGCCATCGACGTCGTTCAGCGCGGCGACCGCGTCGTCCGGTTTGTCGACGACGAAGCTCGCCTCGCCACCCGCGGCGACGATCTCACCGACCGCGCCATCCGCGACCAACTCACCCCGGTGCATCACCACAACGTGGGTCGAGGTCTGCTCCACCTCGGCGAGCAGGTGACTGGAGACCAGCACGGTGCGTCCTGTCGCCGCGTAGCGCCGCAGCACCTCGCGCATCTGGTGGATTTGTGGCGGATCGAGTCCGTTGGTCGGTTCATCCAGCACCAGCAGCTCCGGCAACCCGAGCATCGCCTGCGCGATCGCGAGCCGCTGCCGCATGCCCTGGCTGTAGGTGCCGACCTTGCGGTGCACCGCGTCGCCGAGGCCCGCGATCTCCAGCGCTTCCGCGACGTGCGCCTGATCGGCTGGCCGTCCGGTGGCGTCCCAGTACAGCCGTAGGTTCGCGGCACCGGACAAGTGCGGCAGGAAACCGGGGCCTTCGACGAACGAGCCGATCCGCGACAGCACCGGCGCACCGGGTCGCACCCGATGGCCGAACACACGCATCTCGCCTGATGTCGGCGTGACCAGCCCCATCAGCATTCGCAGCGTGGTCGTCTTGCCTGCGCCGTTCGGCCCGAGCAGCCCAAGTACCTGGCCGCGCTCGGCCCGGAACGACAAATCCGACACCGCCGTGATCCCGCCCGGGTAGGACTTCGTGAGCCCCCTGATGTCCAGCGGGACGTCGGCCAGCGACTCGACCACGCTGTCCGCTCGCCTGCGGCGCAGCGCCGTCACCACGGCCAAGGCAACCACCAGCAGCGCCAGTCCGCCGATACCCGCCAGCTGCCACACCGGCCAGCCCGACGTCATCGACGTGCCGGACACCTCGGGCACGGCCAGCTCGCCAGACTGGGCCAGTTCGATCCGGTACGCGGCCGGTTCGGGCGCGTTCGCGTACGCCTGATCGGTCGTGGACACCACCAGTTCCAACCGGTGCCCTGGTGCGACGGGTCGCACGATCGGCGGGAGACTCACCGTGACCTCGGTGGCCTCGCCGACCTCGAGCTCAGGAAGCCGCACCGGCGACACCGCGTTGCCCGGCAGCGTGCGTTGCCCGGTCGGACCGACGTCGTAGAGCTTCACGAACAATGGTCCGGTGGCCTCGGCGTCGCGGGCACCCCCGGACCACGGTTGCGGCGTGATCCGCAGCCGCACCGTCGACGACCCGGTGACCAGCAGTTGTTCCTCGAACTCGCCCGAGATGAACCGCGCCGACTGCCCCGGCAGGTCGATGCCGAACATTCCGGTCCGCAACGACGAGCCAGCTACATCACCGAAGCCAGGGATGCCGCTGACGGCGGCTGGCGTCCCGCCGGGCGGGTTGATCACGACCTGCTTCTGCCCGGTGAGCTCTACCGATTCGTGCTCGACCCGGTCGACGTCTCGGCCAAGGCCCGGGTACCGGTCGGCGGCCAGCACCCGCACCGAGGGCGCTCGGGTCGCCTGGAACGTGCCCTGGACGTCGTAACGGAACGCGGGCAGCGGGTTGTCCTTCGGTGGCTGTGGCCCGTCGAGCTGGAACGCCAGCCAGTCCGCGATCGAGCCGCGGAGCGCGGGCCCCGGTCCGCCGCCGTCGTGCCCGCCCGCGTACCAGACGACCTGCACCTCGCCACCCGCGTCGTGGATGCCGCGCGCGTTGGCGTCCGCCTGGTCGAGACCGAACAGCGTGTCCCGCTCGCCCTGCACCAACAGGGTGGGTATGTCGATGTGCTCGGTCACCGACTTGGGGGAGGCCCGCTCCAGTAGCTCAAGGGTGCGGTCGGACGCTTCGCCATCGCGCACCAAGTCGCTGTAGGCCGCGCAGATTTGCGGGGCGAACCTGCCACAGGGCTGCGCTCCCCGCGCGCCGCCCTGCCCGGAACCCTGATCACCGGGGTCACCCTGGACATCGGATGCCGGGGGCACGGCCGGGTCCGCTGTGTCGACGTCGTTCTCCTCCGCGCCTGGCTCGGGCGCGTCGGTAGCCGCACCGAGGCCACCCCCGCCGAGTCCGCCGGAGAACAGCACGCCAGCCCAGCCCTCCTTGAACACGCCGTCGTCGGCGGCAAGCATCCGCGCTGGAGATCGTGGCTCGAACCGACCTGCCCGTGCGGTGTTCGGCAGCAGCGACTGCGCGAGGTCGTGGTAGGTCATCACCGGCGCGATGGCGTCCACGCGCTCGTCGGTGCCCGCGAGCGACAGCGCCAGTGCGCCCGCGTAGGACGACCCGGTGACGGCGACGCGCGGGTCGTTGTCGGTGTCGCGTTGTACGGTCGGTTGCGCGGCGAGATAGTCGAGCAGGTGGCTCGCGTCGGCGACTTCGGCGTCCGGGTCGTTGAGCGTGATCATGCCGGTGCTGCGGCCGAACCCGCGCGCGGTGTAGGCGAGCACCACGAACCCGCGCTCGGCCAATTCCTTGGCGTCGCCGGCGACGCTGTGCTTGCTGCCGCCGAAGCCGTGGGGGAGCAGGATCGCTGGCGCTGGCGTCTCGCGGGCGGTCTCGGGCACGTACAGCGTGGTGTCCAATCGTTCGCGCGACGGCGACCCCGGCGCCGCGGGCACCTCGCTGAACTCCTCGTGGGCCATCACGGCGGGCGCGTCGTCGTCCGATGTGGTGAACACCACGATCAGTGCACCGAGGACGATGACGGCCAGCGCGGCGGCGGTGATGCGGGTGCGGCGACCATGCGGAACGAGCCGGAGCAGCGGGCGCGGGACGAGTCGGGGCACGAGGCGACCGTATGTGACGAGGGCTGAGAACGTCTCAGCGGTCCCAAGATCGGTACCTAATTCGTGGCGTAACGGTGATACCGGGTACGTTCTGTGGCACAGAAGACCAGCAGCCGTCACTATGGTGGCTGTACGTGGAGGGGAGTATTCCTTCGCGGTGGTGTCGTCAGCTCGGTGTGCTCCCCTCGGGGATCGCGCCCGGCACCCCGGCTAGCGCTCCGGCGTTGGTGGAAGAGACCTCCGGCGAAGTGGCTCAGTAAACCGCTCACCGGAGGCTAATACTTCATGACCGTTCCACTCTGGCTGTGGCTGTCAACTGTCGGCGGGCTCCTCGCGCTCATCGCGCTGGACCTGGTGATCGTCGATCGGAAACCGCACGAGGTCACCACCGGCGAAGCAGCCAGGTGGGTCGCGTTCTATGTCGCCTGCGCCGTGCTGTTCGGCATCGGCATCTGGTATTTCGCTGGGCACGACCCCGGCGTCGAGTTCTTCACCGGCTACATCACGGAGTACTCCCTCAGCGTCGACAACTTGTTCATCTTCATGCTGATCATGACGTCGTTTCGGGTGCCTGCCATTCACCAGCACCGGGTACTGCTGATCGGCATCCTGCTCGCACTGATCATGCGCGGCGTGTTCATCGCCATCGGTGCCGCCCTGATCGCGAAGTTCGTCTGGGTGTTCTTCGCTTTCGGCGCCATTCTCATTTGGACCTCGATCACCATGCTGCGCGGCGGTGATCACGAGGAATACCACGAGAACGCGTTGGTTCGGCGGCTGCGGAAAATCTTCCCTGTCACTGAGGACTATGTCGGGCACAAGATGATGGTCAAGCGCGACGGCAAGCGCTGGATCACCCCGATGTTCGTGGTGATCGTGGCGATCGGCAGCGCGGACCTGCTGTTCGCCGTGGACTCCATTCCCGCCATCTTCGGCATCACCCAGGAGGCGTTCCTGGTATTCACCGCGAACGCGTTCGCGCTGATGGGTCTGCGTCAGCTGTACTTCCTGATCGGCGGGCTGGTCGACAAGTTGGTGTACCTGTCCTACGGCCTCGCGGTCATCCTCAGCTTCATCGGCGTCAAGCTGGTGCTGCACGCGACGGGGCACTACGGCTGGACCCCACATGCGTTGGAGATCAACAACTGGGTTTCGCTCGGGGTGATCGTCGCCGTGCTCATCGCGACGACGGTGCTGAGCTTGCTCAAGTCCCGCCGTGACCGCAAGCGCGACCTGGAGCCGCGGCAGGAGCCCGTGCACCAGTCGTCGTGACGTAGGCGGCGCACGAGTCCGGATTCATTTCGGGCGGGCGGACTCACGCAAGCAGCAGGTAGCCCAGCTCGTCGCAGACCCTGGTCAGTGGCAGGTCGAGGCCGGGGTGGTTCAGCGGAAGCAGGACGTCCGGCTCATCGGGCAGCGCAGCGCTGGATGGCGGGTCCCACAGGCACAGCGCGGGCTCGCCAGAGTCCATCGACGAGCGATACCAGACGCCGTCGAGCTGCGGATGCGCCGCGCGGATCACCCTGGCCCAGCGCTGTGTCATCTTCTTCGGCCCGCTGGATATCTCCTGTGACGCGCCTGCTCGCGTCGGCCACAGCCCGGACAGGTCCAGCAGCCGCAGCGTTCGAGCGGGCCGGAGCGCGACGAGGTGCGGTGAGCGGGTGGTGCGGTCGACGGCCGACGTCGTCTGGAACACCTCCGCGACGCTGGTGCGCACGGACAACGCGAAGTACAGCACACCAGACTGCTCGTCGGTCACGGGTGAGCCGTCCGGCGCTGGCTGTTGCGGGTCGAATCGGCCATGCGGCAGCGGCCCGGTGTAGCGGAACGAGTTCCACCGCTGCGGGTGGTTGCCGAGCGCGGTGAAGATCCGTACAAGCCGGGTCGCGGGATGCACGGCGACGACGTCTTCCTCGGGGCGCAGGGCATCGGCCAGTTCGGACGCCGACGGCGGGGGAGGGAGTCGTGCCATTCGGATGGGCGCGCGGTCAGGCTGCTGTGCCAAGGGTGGATGCCAGTTCCGCGACCGCGTGCGGGTCGCCGTGGGCGAGTAGCCATTGCCTTGGCGTGACTGGCTTGCCGTCGATCTCCAGGTCGGGCTGCGGGGTGTTCATGAACGCGGCGATCATCAGCGGTGGCTGGTCCTCCGGGAGCGCGGGCAGCACGGCATCCAAGCCAGGCAGCACGGCTCCGCCGCTGAACTGCCATGCTGGCAGCTGCCAGCCCTTGTCCTTCCAGCCGGTGAGCTTGCCTTCCTTGAGGCGGTGCCGCACCCGGCTCGCATCGACGCCGAGCAGCCGGGCCGTTTCGGCGACCGAGTACGACGAGTCGGCGAACACCGCCCGCGCGGCGACGGTGCTGGCCCTAGGGTCGGTCTCGCGTTCGTCGTACGCTGACAGATCGAGCCCGACGTCGCTGAGCACCTGACGTTGCGCAGGAGAGAAGTAGTCGGCGGGGTTCGGCTGTGGGGGCGACACCTTGCGCGCCGCGTCGGCGACGAGCCGCAGGAACTTGCCCGGGTCGATCTTCAACCCGGCCTCGGCGAGCACCGATTCCAATCCCGCTGTCATGGCGTCATCATAGCACGCGCGTGCGCTTTCGTGCGCTGGCTTGGTCATCCCTGGTCACGCAGCGAACTGCCCCGGACAACGAACTCCGGGCTCAGCTCGGTGTGCTTTGGCGTGCTCGTCTCGCCGGCCAGCCGCGCGACGATGTGTCGCCCCGCCGCCGCACCGATCTCGTACGCGGGCTGGCTGACCACCGACAGCGCGGGCCGCAGCGCCGTCGCCCACGCCGTGACGTCGAACGCGACGACGCCGAACTCCGTGCCGAGGCTGAGCCCGTGCTCGGTCACCGCGCCGAGCGCGTCCGGGGCGAGTTGGGGCGAGGCGATGAGGAGTGCGTCCGCCGACGCCGGGGGTGCGAGCAGGTCCCGGACGGCGCTGGTGGCGGCGTCGGCGTGCGGGGCGGCGTGGCGCACCAGGTGCTCGTCGGCGGCCTGTCCCAGCGCGTCCTGGTACCCGGCGAGCCGCTGCTGATCGGGATAGCCATCCGGACGGCAGCCGAGGAAGCCGATCCGGCGGTAGCCCGCGTCGATTAGCTGCGTGGTGGCCTTGGCCGCCGCCGCCCTGGTATCGACGAGGACGCGGTCGCTGCGCGGTTCGTCCAGGGGCCGGTCCACCGCGACGACGATGGCGCCCTGGTCGAGCAGTGTGGCGACGTCAGTTGCCGCGCTGGTTGGCGCGATGACGACGCCCGCGACGCGTTCCTGCAGCGCGACGTCGAGGTACGAACGCTCTTTGGCGGGGTCGTCGTCGGTGTCGCAGAGCACGAGCGAGTAGCCCCTGTCGCGGGCGGTGTCCTCAAGGCCCCGCGCGAGCGCCGCGAAAAACGGATCTCCGATGTCGGTCACGACCAGCGTCAACGTCGCGGTGGTTTTGCGGCGCAGGTTGCGGGCAGGCCCGTGCGGCCGGTACCCGAGTTCCTCCGCCGCGGTACGAACCCGCTTGGCGAGCTCGGGATCGACCGTGGACTTCCCGTTCAGCGCGCGCGACACGGTCGCCGTCGACACATTCGCTCGCGCCGCCACGTCGCCGATCGTCGGCATCGTGAGCGTCCTTTCTGCCTCCGAATAGCTTCGCACTACTAACGGCACGCGAGCGCCGGTGTCACGGAGACGCCGAGCACGGTATCACCCACATGGACCACAATAGCCGCTATCCAGGGTCTTGACGGTGGTCTTCGGCGGCGCCCTCGGTGACCCTGTGAAGGGGTACGAGGAGGAGGTCGCATGGCAAGGCTGGTCGGGGTGGTGGCACGCGTGGCCGTTGCCGGTGTGGTGGTCATCACACTGCTGGCGGCCGGGCTGTCCGGGGCGAACGCGAAGCCGGTGGAGCCGGCCATCGTGGGTGGGCAGGACGCCGCGATCGAGGACTTTCCGTTCACGGTGGCGCTGCGGTTCGCCGCGAGTGGCGAGCAGTTCTGCGGCGGGACGCTGGTCGCGCCGGACAAGGTCGTCACTGCCGCGCACTGCGTCGCGCCGGAAGACCCCGCCGATCTCAGCGTGGTCTCTGGCAGGACGAGGCTGAGTTCGGACGAGGGCGACGAGTCGACGGTCAGCGACATCTGGGTGCATCCGGACAACGGCACCGATGGCGCGAACTACGACGTCGCCGTGCTGACGCTGACTGAGCCGGTGGAGCAGCAAGTCGCAGACCTCGCCGAGCGGGACGACTCGGCGTACGAGCCGGACACCGAGGCGACCGTGCTCGGCTGGGGCCGCACCTCGGAGGGGGGCAGGTCCGCCGACCACCTCCAGCAGGTGCAGGTGCCGATCACCTCCAACAAGTACTGCTCGGACGCCTACGGCGATTCCTATCGCAAGAGCGGCATGGTGTGCGCTGGGTTCGAGGAAGGCGGCAAGGACGCCTGCCAGGGCGATTCCGGGGGACCGCTCGTCGTGGGGACGACGCTGATCGGCGTCGTCTCGTGGGGCGAGGGCTGCGCGCGGCCGGGCAAGCCGGGCGTCTACGCCAAGATCGGCGCGTTTGCCGACGAACTGTCCGAGCAGATCGGCGACGGCGAGAACGAACCGGGTGATCCGAACGAACCGGAGCCGACGCCCGAGCCGGAACCCGCGCCACAGCCAGAACCGGCGCCACAGCCAGAACCGGCGCCGACCAGCACGACAGCCCCCACTCAGGAACCCGCACCGACGCCGCAGCCCACTCCGACAACCACGCCCACGACCACGCCCACGCCCACGACCGAGCCGACGGCGACACCGACGACGACGCCGCAGCCCTGACTAGGAGTGTTCCGCGCCGGTAGCCTCGGACGTGATGAGGCTCGTGACCGATGGCGACATCGCGGCGGCAGCCGCTCGGATCGAGCCGTACGTGCTGCGCACGCCGTTACTTGACTCCGAACGCCTTTCCGGCGAACTGGGCTGTCGCGTGCTGGTCAAAGCGGAGAATCTGCAGCACACCGGCAGCTTCAAGCCCCGAGGCGCGTGCAACGCACTGTTGTCCTGGCGCGAGCAGGGCGATTTGCCGGAGCGCGTCGTCAGCTTCTCGGCGGGCAACCACGCCGCCGCCGTCGCGTTCGCGGGCAGGAAGCTCGGGGTGACCGTGACGGTCAGCATGCCCGAATCAGCCCATCCCTCCAAAGTGGACAACGTGCGTCGCTACGGCGGGGAGATCGTGCCGACCGACGACTTGATGGGTACCTGCGAGAAACTGGCGCGGGAGTACGACTGCCCTGCGCTGTACCCATTCGATCTGTCCGAGGTGATGGCGGGCCAGGGCACCATCGGCCGGGAGATCTGCGCCGACCTGCTTCCCGGCGTCGAACCGGACGTCGTCCTCGTCCCGGTCGGCGGTGGTGGCCTCGTTGGCGGCATCGCGACCGCCGTGAAGGCCGCCGCGCCCGGCTGCCGCGTGGTCGGCGTCGAACCGGCGCTGTCCAACGCCGTCGAGCAGGCCCTCGCGGCGGGCGAGGTGGTGCGGCTACCTCGCGGCACCCCGACCATCGCCGATGGCCTCGCAGCGCCGTTCGCCGGGGAGCGCACGCTGGCCCAGGTCCAGCGCTACGTCGACGATGTCGTCAGCGTCGACGAACAGGACATCGCCGCGGCGTGGCCTGACATGGTCACCGCGACGAAACTGCTGCTGGAGCCGTCTGCCGTTGTCGGGCTCGCCGCGTTGCGCGCCGGAGCGGTCACGGTGCCGACGGACGGGACCGTGGTGCTGGTCGCCTCCGGCGGCAACGCCGCGCCGCCCCCTGACTGAGCGATGGTCCCTGCCGTGACGGGAGCCAAGCGTCACCCTCGTGACTGAGCCCTACTTCCCGAACATCGTGGCGGGGAACGCGCCCGCGGCGACCACCGTTCGGCTCAGGGACTTGCCGATCTCGCGCAGCCGCAGACACTTCTCTTCGCCGAGGTGGATGTACGGCGCGGTCGCCGCCGCGTCCGTGGCCGCCTCGACGCGCTCCCGCAACGCGACGCCGTCGGCGGTCAGTTCGCCGTTGCCGTCCAGGATGCCTTGCTCGCGCAGCCGCTCCACCCCGGCAGCCCACTGTTCGTCGGACCAGCCTCGGGTGGCTTTCGCTGCGGTCTCGGTGAAGCCCTTCCCCGAGGCGCTGTGGGTGATGAGCGCGGCGAGGCCGTCGACGCCCTGGGTGGTCAGCGCGGCGATGTGGCCGTCACCCCTGAACTCGCGCAGCAGCGTGATTCCGTGCCACAGCGCCAGGTGCGGTTGCTCCGGCCAGTCCAGCTCGGCGTGCGCGGCGTACAGCGGCCTGCCATGCGGGGCGCAACCCGCCGTCGCTTCGCGCGCCAGTTCGGCCGCCTCGGCGACCTCGGGCGAGTCGACGGCGTCGCCGAGCAGGCGGCGCAGTGTGGCGTCAACGACGTCAAGCCGGGTGGCGAGGATCGTGTCCGGCGACGCGAGCCCCCACGCCTTCGGGATGTGGCGGGCGACGAGGTCGGGGTTGAAGTTGTAGAACGTCGCGGTGACCACGCCGGCGCCGACCGGACCCATCGGGGCCGACCTGCTCGCGAAGTAGGTCATCCTGCCTGGCTTGAGGCCGATTCCGGCGAGCTTCTCGTCGGCTTCCGGCGCGAAGTAGATCAGCGAGTGCAGCGGATCAAGGGCACGGTGGCATTTCGCGGCGAGCTCGGCCGCCTTCCCATCAGACATGCCGGAAGGATACCCACGAGTAGAAAGTGGCGGTGGAGTTCCCGCGCGATCGCCGGGCCACCAGCCGGGCGTCCGCGCGGGAACTCCACCGACCCCCAGACCGATGAGTGGCGGGACCCCGCTCCATATGGAGGGGCTGCGGGGTCCCGCCACTCGGCCCGCGCCTCGCCGTTACGTCGCGGCGACGAAGTCCCGCACGTCTTGCGAGACCGCGTCGTTGCTGAGGAAGGCGCTGTGGCTGATGCAGCCGACCCAGGTGTTCTTCGCGCCGTCGAGCAGGACGCTGTCGTCCGGGTTGATCACGCCGTCGCAGGACGACCACCATGTGCCGTAGTCGACCGATCCCGGGGTCTCGTCACCCGCGTTGAGCTTGGTGAGGAAGTTCGAGCCGGGACGCATCTCGTAGCAGGACGTCGTCCAGCACCAGTACGCCGAGTTGGTGCCGTGGTTCGGGCCCGCGAGCGAGACCCAGTCGTCGACGTAATTCGTGCCGTCCAGGAACTTCACGTACCAGCGGGAGTTGAGCCCGCCCATGGAGTGCGTGACGACGTCGACCTGCGCGGCACCGGTCGTCGCGCGCACGTCATCGATCAGGGTGGCCAACTGCTTGGCGGTGGTCTTGTTGGACTGGCCGGAGTTGTAGTCCCAGGCGTACAGTTCGCTGTCGGTGTATCCGGCGGCCTTGAAGTCGGCCACCATCTCGTCCCATGCCGAGCTACTGCTGGACCAGCCGTGCACGAACACGACCGGGTTGCGGTCGGCGGCAGCGGCCGCGGGCGCGGCGAACAGGGAGCCGAACGCGAGGGCGGCAACGGACAGCAGGAGAACGAGACGTCGCGATGGCGAGGTTGCGCCACGACGTCTAATCTGGTCACGCAGGGTCATCATTGTCCTCTCGGGTGTGACGAGTGGGATGGCTCACAGCATGACGTGTGGTGGGTTCGCCGTCTTTGCGCCAAACGGCCAAGATCTGGCCAACGAATGTTGTGATCCGACACAATGTTGCGCCGTGCGAACTGAGACGTGGCCGACAGCGGTCGTCGAGCGGCTGCTGTCCGAATTACCCGGCCTGAGCGCGCAGATCGTCGCGCGGTTGGCGCGGGACGTGCCGTCGTTTCAGATGCTGCCCGACGACGTGCTGCAGATGGAGATCCGTCCCGCGGTGGACGAGAACCTCACGATGGTCTTCCAAGCGTTGCGGGACAGCAGCGAGTTCAGCTTGGAACACCTCGGTGATCCGCTGCGGCGGGTGATGTACCGGGTCGAGGAGAACCTGTCGTTCGCGGATGTGCTGCAGGCGTACTTCATCGGCTCCCGCATGGCGTGGGACTGGGTGCTCGAACACGCCAACCCGGACGACCGGGTGGCGCTGCACGGGCTGGTCGCACCGATGACGAAGCAGATGGAGCGGATGTTCGTCACGGCGGCGCGGGTGTACTTCGAGGAGCAGGAACAGCTACACAGCGAGGTCGGCCAGGCGCGGCGCGACCTGGCTGCCGCGCTGCTTGCGGGTGAGGCCGCCGAGGAGTTGGAAACCCCGGCCGGCGTGCGGGTCGCGGAGGGCTACGTGGTCTGCGCCTGGCACGTGGCGCGGCCATCCCCGCCAGGCACGGTGCGCTCCACACTGGTGCGACGGCGACGCGTCAGAGGCGCGTTCGACGACAAGTTCGACACCACCGTGCTGACCGTGCTGGACGAGCGGGGTGGCACGGCGCTGGTGCCGACCGTGCCCGAGCATGCTGGCGACGTCGTGGCCACGCTGCGCGGGTTCCTGGACGAGCTGACCGGAATCGTCGGTGGTCCCGTTGTCGCGGCCGCCGCGGTTGCGCCGTCGGTGGGGGAGGTGCCGGATGCTGCGCGGGAGGCGCGCGAAGTGCTGCGGGTCGCCCTGCTGCTGGAACGTCCGCCAGAGGTGTATGTGCTGGATGACCTGGTGCTCGAGGTGCAGCTGGCACGGCCAGGTGTTGCCAATGACCGCCTGGTGCAGCGGCTGGCCCCGCTGCGGTCCCGGCACGAACTACTAACGACGTTGCGCGCGGTGATCGAGGCCAAGGACAACCGGCGCAAGGCCGCCTCGGCGTTGCACGTACACCCGAACACGTTGGCGTACCGGCTGCGCCGGATCGCGGAGGTCACCGGGCTCGATCCGGCCGACTCGGAGGGGATGCGGGTGCTCTCGGCCGCGCTGACGGCGCACGATCTCCGCGACGCCACGTCGTCCGGGTGAGCGCGGTCCCTCGGCGTGCCGACGGCCGCGCGATGCGGTGAGATCATGGCCTACGCACACACGAGTGCGCCGGGGCAGGTCAGTAGGATGACGCGCATGCCAGAGCCAGCAACGAAGGTCTCCCTGACGGGCATCAAGCCGACCGGCGAACCACACCTCGGCAACCTGATCGGTGCGATCCGGCCCGCGCTGACGTTGGCCGAGGAGTACGACTCGATCTACTTCATCGCCGACTACCACGCGCTGACCAGCGAGCGTGACCCCGCCGCGTTCCGGCACTACACGCGGTCGGTGGCGGCGGCTTGGGTGGCCGCTGGCCTCGACCCGAACCGGACGATCTTCTACCGGCAGTCGGACGTTCCGGAGACCTTCGAGCTGACCTGGATCATGTCCTGCGTCACGGGCAAGGGCCTGATGAACAGGGCGCACGCCTACAAGGCCGCCCGCGACCGCAACATCGAGGCGGGCGAGGACCCTGACTTCGGCATCAACATGGGGCTATTCAACTACCCGGTCCTGATGGCGGTGGACATCCTGATCATGGAGGCCGACGTCGTTCCGGTGGGGCGGGACCAGGCGCAGCACGTCGAATACGCCGCCGACATCGCGGGAAGCTTCAACCACCTGTACGGCGACTCGTACCGATTCAAGATCCCCGAGGCGGTCATCCCCGAGGAGGATTCCGCGCATACCGTGCCCGGCCTCGACGGCCGGAAGATGAGCAAGTCGTACGAGAACACGATTCCGCTGTTCCTGCCGGAGAACAAGCTCAAGAAGCTGGTGCGGCGGATCCCGACCGACTCCACGCCGGTCGAGGAGCCCAAGAACCCGGACAGCTCGACGGTGTTCCAGATCCTGGAGCACTTCGCGACGCCGGAGGTCATCGCCGACACCCGCAAGCGCCTCGAGGCGGGCGGCGTTGGCTGGGGTGAGCTGAAGAACCAGCTGTTCGAGGTGCTCAACGCCGAGCTCGCGCCGCTGCGGGACCGCTACAACGAGCTGATGGAGCCGGGCAGCGACCTGGACACCTACCTCGCCGAAGGTGCCGAGAAGGCCCGCGAGCGGGCCGGTCGGGTGCTGCGCTCGGTGCGGTCGGCGGTGGGGATCAGCTGACGGTCGTGGCGGTGCCTGTGGCGGCGAGTGTCACCACTCGGGATGGTACGTGATGTGGATCTCGCGTGCGTTGCCAAGCACCCCATCGCCAGAGTGGAACTCGGTGCAGTAGTGCCCATCGGCGCGTTCATGGGCTGGCTGGATGTCGAGGAATCGGGACGCGGTATCCCGGAAAACCGGCGCGCTGCCGACCATGAACAAGGTCTCGGCGTGCAAGTGCTGGTGGAAGCGGTCCCGGTTCTCCCGATAGTGGCGCGCGTCGACATCCCGCTCCGGGCGGGGCCCGTCAGCCTCGGGGATGCTTGCGGTCTGCCGCCGCCCCCTGTCCAGCTGACCGCGTAGCTGTTTCCAACGCGCTGGTTTGAACTGCATCGAGTGGTGCAGCAGCACGAGATCGACCTGCGAGGCTGGCCGCACGGCCGCTGGAGCTGCGTTGGCTCGCAGGGGGAGGTGGATCAGCGATCGAGCGGACCGTGCTGCGAGTAGCCACAACGCGCCGATGCGTCGCGCGGTGTCGTGGTCGACCCACATCGTCAGCCACCGGTCGTGGTCCGCGAGGACGGCGTTGGTCAGTGGCTCGAGAGGCCTGATGACCCGGAATCGGTCACGTCCGAGCTGGGCACCATGGATGGTGATCGGAAGCCGCACGCCCGAGCCGTTACCAGCCGCGTTCGCGCCACTCGGGCAGCTTCGGCCGTTCCGCGCCGAGCGTGGAGTCGTCGCCGTGACCTGGGTAGAACCACGTGTCGTCCGGCAGTGTGCCGAACACGCGCTCCTCGACGTCGTTGACCAGTGACGTGAAGTTCTCCGGCGTCGTGGTCTTGCCGACCCCGCCAGGGAACAACGAGTCGCCGGTGAACAGGTGCGGGTGACCGCTCGGGTCGCGGTAGAGCAGCGCGATCGAGCCGGGCGTGTGGCCGCGCAGATGGATGATCTCCAGTTCGCACTCACCGACCGAGATGGTGTCGCCGTGGTTGAGCAGGATATCCGGCGGCACCGGAAGCGGCCCCGCGTCGTCGGGGTGCGCCGCGGTGTTCACGCCGTACGACCCCGCGATGGCACCGAGCGCCTGCCAGTGGTCGGCGTGCTGATGGGTGGTGACGATGGTGCGCAGGGTCGGCCGGTCCTGCCCGTAGCCGATCATCTCGGAGATGCGCTCTGACTCGTTCGCCGCGTCGATGAGTAGCGCCTCGCCGCTCGAACGACAGGTGAGCAGGTAGGCGTTGTTGTCCATCGGCCCGACGGACAACTTCGTGATCGTCAGCGCGTCGAGCGTGCGCCGTTCGGCGTCGCCGCCGGGTGCGACATGGCCGGTGTAAGTGTCGAGAATCCGCACGGTCCCCACCCTAACGATCCATCGTGTCCCCCGCTCGCGACGCCGTATGCCCGGTATCTCATGCGGCTGACGTCACGTTATGAGGTAGGCCTGTGATCACCCGTGACGTCGATCTCGTACTGTGTGCCGGATTCAACTGGTAGACAGGGGACTCGCGTGGCCGGAACCGAATTGCGTGGCGCCGCAGTGCGTCCACCGAGCGCCCGCAAGATCAACTGGGACTTGATCCGCGTTGTCGCGGTGGTCGCCGTGATGATGGGGCACATCACCTTCATCGGCCCAGCGGTCATGCCCGGTGTCGACTCGTACCCGGTCACGGTCTCCATGCGCATGGGCGCGTCGGTACTGCTGGTGATCTCGGCGTTCTTCGCGTGCGTCACGATCCGCCGCGAGGAGCCGGGCCGGTGGTTGCGACGACGTCTCGCGCGCCTGCTGCCCGCGTACCTCACCGCGGTCGTCCTCACCTACGTAGTCACTCGGGTGGCGGTACTCGCCTTCAACGGCTGGCATGTGCGGAACGGCCTGATCGGTGTCCTGTTCGGCACGCCGTACGCGACATCACCCGCAGCGCACGATCCGTGGTACCTGCCAACCCCCGCTGACCTGCTCGCCAACCTGACGCTGCTGCAGCCGTGGAGTGCGGACCTGCGCTTCATCGACTGGGCGTACTGGACGCTTCCGGTGCAGGTGGCCGCGTTCATCGGGGCGGCGATCTTGTGGCGCCGTCGGCTGCGCGGGGCGCGGCTGCAGACGCTGGCGCGGGTGCTCGTTCTGCTGCCGGTCGTGTTGTGGCCGCTGAAGTGGCTGCCACAGCCGGTGACGGCGGTGCTCGGCACCATCCAGGCGGGCACCGGGATAGGGCACGCGTACCTGTTCGGTCTCGGCGTCGCGATCTGGTTGTGGTCGCGGCGGGAGATCTCCCACGTCGAGCTGGTTGTGCTCGGCTCGGTCGGTGTTGTGCTGCATGCCGTCAAGGCACCCTTCCCTACGGAAGCGGGCATCGGCTTCGCGGTGATGCTCGTGCTGATCGCCGCGGCCGCGCGGGGACCGGAATGGGACAACTGGGTGCTGCGTGCTCTGCGGCGCCCGATCGTGTGGTTGGCGGGCATCAGCTACAGCCTCTACCTCGTGCACCAGCAGCTGGGCTTCGTGCTCGCACGGGTTCTCTCCGATGCCGGAATGCCGGGGTGGCTCCGGTTGGTGCTGGTCACCGGCGCGGCGCTGCTCGCGGGGTGGGCGTTGACAGTGCTGGTCGAACGCCCGGCGTATCGAAGGCTCACCAGCGGTCCACCGCGTCAGGAACGGGGAACACCGGGTCCGGAGCGGCGGACACGACGTCCGGAAGGCGGAACACGGCGTCGGGAATGGGGGACACGGCGCCTGCGGCGAGGAGCTGAGAGGGAACGCGAGCCCGAACTTGTCGGGGGTCGGCTTTAGCATGGGTGCGACGGCTTGCTCAAGCCGTGATCGCTACCCACAGTGCCAGTGAAGGGAAACCCTTCGGTGTCCGACCGTCTCGTCGTTCGTGGTGCCCGCGAACACAACCTGCGCAGCGTCGACATCGACCTGCCCCGCGACAGTTTGATCGTGTTCACCGGGCTGTCCGGGTCCGGCAAGTCGAGCCTCGCGTTCGACACGATCTTCGCTGAGGGGCAGCGCCGCTACGTCGAGTCGCTGTCGGCGTACGCGCGCCAGTTCCTCGGCCAGATGGACAAGCCCGACGTCGACTTCATCGAAGGGCTCTCGCCAGCCGTCTCCATCGACCAGAAGTCGACGTCGCGCAACCCGCGCTCGACGGTCGGCACCATCACTGAGGTCTACGACTACCTGCGGCTGCTCTACGCCCGCGCGGGCAAGCCGCACTGCCCGCAGTGTGGCGAGCCGATCCGCAAGCAGACGCCGCAGCAGATCGTCGACCAGGTGCTCGACATGGAGGAGCGCACCAGGTTCCAGGTGATCGCGCCGGTCGTCAGGGGGCGTAAGGGCGAGTACGTCGACCTGTTCGCGAACCTCCAGCAGCAGGGTTACTCCCGCGTGCGCGTCGACGGCGCGGTGCACTCACTGACCGACCCGCCGAAGCTCAAGAAGCAGGAAAAGCACGACATCGGCGTCGTCGTGGACCGGCTCACGGTCAAGGCGAGCGCCAAACAGCGGCTCACCGACTCGGTTGAGACGGCGTTGCGGCTCGCGGACGGCCTTGTCGAGCTGGACTTCGTCGACTTGCCGGAACACGATCCGCACCGAACCAGGGGGTTCTCCGAGAATCTGGCGTGCCCGAACGGGCATCCGCTAGCCGTCGAGGACCTGGAGCCGAGGTCGTTCTCGTTCAACTCGCCGTACGGCGCGTGCCCGGACTGCACCGGCATCGGCGTGCGCAAGGAGGTCGACCCGGAACTGGTCGTTCCGGACGACGAGCTCTCGCTGGGCGACGGTGCGATCGCGCCGTGGGCTGGCGGCCAGACCGCGGAGTACTTCCAGCGGCTGCTGACGTCGCTGGCCGAGGCCATCGGATTCCGCATGGACACCCCGTGGCGCAAGCTACCCGCGAAGGTGCAGAAGGCCGTGTTGCACGGTGTCAACGAGCAAGTCCACGTCAGCTACCGCAACCGTTACGGCAGGAAGCGCTCGTACTACGCCAACTTCGAGGGCGTCATCCCGTTCCTCGAGCGCAGGCGGGAGCAGACCGAGTCGGAGTACATGCGGGAACGCTACGAGGGCTACATGCGTGAGGTGCCCTGCCCCGCGTGCCAGGGCACCAGGCTCAAACCGGAAATCCTCGCGGTCACCATGGAACACAAAACCAAGGGCGCGCGCTCCATCGCCGAGGTCTGCGCGTACTCGGTGTCCGAAGCGTCGGAGTTCCTGGACGGCCTCGTGCTTGGTGAACGCGAGGCGATGATCGCGGGCGCGGTGCTCAAGGAGATCCAGGCGCGGCTGCACTTCCTGCTCGACGTCGGGCTGGACTACCTCTCGCTTGACCGCGGTGCGGGCACGCTCTCCGGGGGAGAGGCGCAGCGCATCCGGCTCGCGACGCAGATCGGATCCGGCCTGGTCGGCGTGCTGTACGTGCTGGACGAGCCGTCGATCGGGTTGCACCAGCGCGACAACCACCGGCTGATCGAGACGCTGAGCAGGCTGCGCGACCTCGGCAACACGCTCATTGTCGTCGAGCACGACGAGGACACCATCACGTCCAGCGACTGGGTGGTCGACATCGGTCCCGGCGCGGGTGAGCACGGTGGCGAGATCGTGCACAGCGGCCCGTACGAGAAGTTGCTGACCAACCGTAAGTCGTTGACCGGTGATTACCTGGCCGGGCGCAGGGAGATCAGCGTCCCTGCCGTGCGGCGTCCGGTGGACCGGAAACGTCAGCTCACCGTGGTCGGCGCGCGGGAGCACAATCTGCGCAACGTCGACGTCTCGTTCCCGCTCGGCTGTCTGATCTCGATCACCGGGGTGTCCGGGTCCGGCAAGTCCACGCTGGTCAACGACATCCTGGCGACCGTGCTGGCGAACAAACTCAACAACGCGCGCCAGGTGCCGGGCAGGCACACCAGGGTGCGCGGGCTGGACCTGGTGGACAAGCTGGTGCGCGTCGACCAGTCACCGATCGGACGGACACCGCGCTCCAACCCCGCCACCTACACCGGCGTGTGGGACCACGTGCGCAAGCTGTTCGCGGCCACCACCGAGGCGAAGGTGCGCGGCTACCAGCCGGGGCGGTTCTCGTTCAACGTCAAGGGCGGGCGATGCGAGGCCTGCGCCGGTGACGGCACGATCAAGATCGAGATGAACTTCCTGCCGGACGTCTACGTCCCGTGCGAGGTGTGCAAGGGCGCTCGGTATAACAGGGAGACGCTGGAGGTCCACTACAAGGGCAAGACCGTTGCCGAGGTCCTCGACATGCCCATCGAGGAGGCGGCGGAGTTCTTCGAGCCGATCAAGGCGATCCATCGGCACCTCAAGACGCTCGTCGACGTCGGCCTCGGGTACGTGCGGCTGGGCCAGCCAGCGCCGACGTTGTCCGGTGGTGAGGCGCAGCGGGTCAAGCTGGCTTCCGAACTGCAGAAGCGATCCACCGGGAAGACAGTGTACGTGCTCGATGAGCCGACAACCGGACTGCACTTCGAGGACATCTCCAAGCTGCTCGGCGTCATCAACGGATTGGTCGACAAGGGCAACACCGTGATGGTCATCGAGCACAACCTCGACGTCATCAAGATGTCGGACTGGATCATCGACCTCGGACCCGGTGGCGGCTCTGGTGGCGGCACCGTGGTCGCGGAAGGCACCCCGGAGGACGTCGCCGCCGTCCCGGGCAGCTTCACCGGCCAGTACCTCAAGCCGATCCTGGGCTGAGCTTTCGCGAGCACCTACGCTGGCGAGGTGTCCCGAGACAGTTACCGCTTTCGCGATGTCTGGACGGTGCGCGCGGACGCCGAGGCGGTGTTCGCCACGCTGGCCGACGTCGATGGGTATCCGGCCTGGTGGCCCGATGTCCGTGACGTGCGCAGGCAGGACGGTGACTCCGGGGATGTCCTGGTCAGGGCGGTGCTGCCGGTCGCGTTGCGCCTGCGCCTCAAGCGTGCGGAGGAAGACACCACGACGGGCACCATGCGGGTCGCCATTTCCGGTGACTTGGAGGGTTACTGTGGCGCCCAGGTCGTCGAGGACGGCGATCGCACGGTGGTGTGGATCGAGCAGGACGTGGTGCTGTGTAAACGTTCACTGCTGCCGTTCGAGCCGGTGATCTGGCCGATGCTCAGGGCCAATCACGCGGCGATGATGTGGCGCGGCCAGCGTGGTCTGCGTCGTTACCTGGCCTGAGCGCTGCGCCGACGGTGCAGGTCCAGGTCTTCGCCGGGGTTATTGCCCAGGAAACCGGGCATTCCGTGCGATAGCCGGCGTCACTTTCGCGATTCCACCGGCGAAGGTGTCGGATGTGGCGCGGCCTGGGGCGTTACCTGGCGACCCCTCAGCTCACCGGCCCGGTGTACTTCTCGCCCGGCCCCATGCCAGGCGCGTCCGGCACCGCCGATGCCTCTCGGAATGCCCGCTGCACCGACTGCAAGCCGTCGCGCAGCGGTCCCGCGTGCGCGCCGAGGTACTCCGCCGATGCCGTGACCAGACCCGCGAGCGCGGTGATCAGTCGCCGGGCCTCGTCGAGGTCGCGGTGCGGGCTCAGGTCGGGGTCCTCGTCGGCGAGGCCGAGGCGCTCCGCCGATGCCGACAGCAGCATGACGGCGGCCCTGCTGATGACTTCCACGCTCGGGATCGTCGCCAACTCACGGGAGCTGAGCCCGGCGTCACCGGCGCCGAGTTCGGAATAATCGGACGAGGATGAATCGTTGTGCTGCACGTCTGCTACCCTTCCATGTGCGACCAGCCCCCGAGAGTTCGGGGGTGAGCAAGTGGAGCCCCGCTCCCACCTGAGTCACCCACCCGGTGGCCGGGTCCGGTCTCGCCGTCGGCGCGATGCCCACGGCGAAGGTGCCCGTGTATGTGGGCATCGATCGGAAGCGGGCCCCAGTTTGCCGTCAGGCAGCAGGGGCTCGACGTTTTTGGGGCACCGGGTCACGCAGACGAACAGGACATAGACCAAGGAGGCCCCATCAGCTCCGACACGCGCATCAATGAGCGCATCCGCGTTCCCGAGGTTCGGCTCGTCGGGCCGAACGGTGAACAGGTCGGGATCGTCCGTATCGAGGACGCCCTGCGGCTGGCGCAGGAAGCGGACCTTGACCTCGTTGAGGTCGCCCCGCAGGCGCGCCCACCCGTGGCCAAGCTCATGGACTTCGGCAAGTACAAGTACGAGAGTGCGCAGAAGGCCCGTGAGTCTCGCCGCAACCAGCAGCAGACGGTGATCAAGGAGCAGAAGCTCCGGCCGAAGATCGACCCCCACGACTACGAGACGAAGAAGGGCCACGTGGCCCGCTTCCTCAGCGCGGGGAACAAGGTCAAGGTCACGATCATGTTCCGTGGCCGTGAGCAGTCGCGGCCCGAGCTGGGGTTCCGGCTGCTGCAGCGGCTGGCTGATGATGTCGCCGACCTCGGGACGATCGAGTCCGCCCCGAAGCAGGACGGCAGGAACATGATCATGGTGCTCGCACCGCACAAAAGCTCAAAATCCAAGACGAAGGCAGGCAAGTAAGCCTCCTCTCGTCGACATCGTTCGCGCACCGGTGCGCCCCCTCGGGGCAACCGGAGGGTCGATCTCGGCCTCTTGCGCGAGCCGCCCGCCCGTTGCAGAGGGACATCGAAGGAGGGGCAGCAATGCCCAAGCAGAAGACGCACAGCGGCACAGCCAAGCGCATCAAGACGACCGGCAAGGGCAAGCTTCGCCGGCAGAAGGCGGGCCGCAGGCACCTGCTCGAGAAGAAGTCGAGCCGCGTCACCCGCAGGCTGGAAGGCACGACCGACGTCGCCACCGGTGACGTCAAGACGATCAAGCGGCTGCTCGGCCGTCGCTGAGCCCCACGCCTGACAACCGCCGACAGATGTACACCCGGGGTGCGAGCAGCGCCCCCTGAATCGACAGGATGGACCCGTGGCACGCGTCAAGCGGGCGGTGAACGCCCAGAAGAAGCGTCGCGCAACTCTCGAACTGGCCAAGGGCTACCGAGGCCAGCGTTCGCGGCTGTACCGCAAGGCCAAAGAGCAGAACCTCCACTCGTTCACGTACTCGTACCGGGACCGCAGGGCCCGTAAGGGCGACTTCCGCCAGCTCTGGATCACCCGCATCAACGCGGCGGCCAGGGCCAACGGCATCACCTACAACCGGTTCATCCAGGGCCTGAAGGCCGCCGGTGTCGAGGTGGACCGCAAGATCCTCGCCGAGCTTGCCGTGACCGACGAGGCCGCGTTCACCGCGCTGGCCGAGGTGGCCAAGCAGAACGTGCCCGCGCAGGACGCCAAGAAGTCGGCCTGAGCGACACGTCAGTGACTCGACGACCCGGGGTGTTCACTCATCGAACGCCCCGGGTCGTCGCTGCGCGCAAGCTGACATCGCGCAGTGGCAGGCGACAGGCAGGCCGGTTTCTGGCCGAAGGTGCGCAGGCGGTCCGTGAGGCGCTGCGGACACCGGAACGAGTGCACGAACTGTTCGTCACCGAGGCTGCGGCGCATCGTCACGCCGAGCTGCTGGAACGCGCCACCGACGCGGGCGTGACGGTGTCCGAGGTCGACACCCGCGCCGCCGGGATGCTGTCCGAGACCGTGACGCCGCAGGGCGTCGTCGCGGTGTGCGAGCTGCTCGAGATCGCGCTGGACGACGCGCTCCGCGGCGCACCGCGACTCGTCGTCGTGCTCGCCGGGATCGCCGACCCCGGCAACGCGGGCACCGTCGTCCGGGTCGCCGACGCGGCGGGAGCGGACGCTGTGATCTTCGCCGCCGACGCCGTCGACGTGCACAACGGCAAGTGCGTCCGGGCCTCGACCGGCAGCGTCTTCCACCTGCCCATCGCGCGGGAGCACGACGTCAACGCGGTGTACGACGCCTGCCGCGCGCACGGCCTGCGGGTCGTCGCCGCCGACGGCTCGGCGTCCGAGGATCTGGACGCCGCCGATCTGGCGGCACCGGCCGCGTGGGTGTTCGGCAACGAGGCGCACGGACTGTCCACCGAGGAAATTTCGGCTGCCGATGGCGCCATACGCGTGCCAATCTACGGGGACGCGGAAAGCCTCAACCTCGCCACGGCGGCCGCCGTCTGTCTCTACGCCAGCGCACGCGCACACCGAGCGGAGTCGTAGGCGGGAGGGCCGGTCGCACTGAGTTACCGGTCATGCGGCACGATCGCAACGGAAGAACTGGGACGCAAGGAGTCGTGAGACAGCGCGATGTCGAAAGCGGACGACACACAGGTGCTGACGCAGGAGGCGCTCAGTGCGGCGGTCGAGGAGGCGACGGCGGCGTTCGCCGCTGCGGCCGACCTCGATCAGCTCGCCGCCGTCAAGCCAGCTCACCTCGGTGACCAGGCCCCTGTGCTGCTGGCGCGACGGCAGATCGGGTCGTTGCCGAAGGACGAGAAGGCTGACGCCGGTAAGCGGGTGAACGAGGCACGCACGGCGATCCAGGCCGCGTTCGACGAGCGCAAGGCGGCGTTGCAGGCAGAGCGCGACGAGCGGGTGCTGCGCGAGGAGGCCGTCGATGTCACGCTGCCGTGGGACCGTGTCCCGCGCGGCGCACGCCACCCGATGACCACGCTGGCCGAGCGGATCTCCGACGTCTTCATCGGCATGGGTTACGAGGTCGCCGAGGGCCCTGAGCTGGAAGCCGAGTGGTTCAACTTCGACGCGCTGAACTTCGGCAAGGACCACCCGGCGCGACAGATGCAGGACACCTTCTACGTCGAGCCGGAGGACTCCCGGCTGGTGCTGCGCACGCACACCTCTCCGGTGCAGGCCCGCACACTGCTGCACCGCGCACCACCGGTCTACGTCGTGTGCCCTGGCCGCACGTACCGCACCGACGAGCTGGACTCCACCCACACCCCGGTGTTCCATCAGGTGGAGGGCCTCGCGGTGGACAAGGGCATCACGATGGCGAACCTCAAAGGCACGCTGGACGCCTTCGCGCGGGCGATGTTCGGCGAGAAGTCCGAGACGCGGCTGCGGCCGCACTTTTTCCCGTTCACCGAGCCGTCCGCCGAGGTCGACGTCTGGTTCGAGGAGAAGAAGGGCGGCCCCGGCTGGGTCGAGTGGGGCGGCTGCGGCATGGTCAATCCGAACGTGCTGCGCGCCTGCGGTGTCGATCCAGAGGTGTACTCCGGGTTCGCGTTCGGCATGGGGCTGGAGCGCACGCTGCAGTTCCGCAACGGGATTCCGGACATGCGCGACATGGTCGAGGGGGACGTGCGGTTCACCATGCCGTTCGGAGTGGAGGCGTCATGAGCGACACTCGCCATTCCGCTCAGGTAAGCCGACCGGGTGCGGGTGTCCCGCAGGATACGGAGGCGTCATGAGGGTTCCCGTTAGCTGGCTGACCGAGCACCTTGAGGTCGGTCCGGACACCGGCCCGGCTGAACTGGTGGACGCGCTGGTCCGCGTCGGCGTCGAGATCGAGGACGTCGACGAGCTGGGCCCGGTCACCGGTCCGCTCGTGGTCGGCAAAGTCGCCGCGATCGAGGAGCTGGCCGAGTTCAAGAAGCCGATTCGCTACTGCCGTGTCGAGGTCGGCGACATCGAGCCGGAGAGCACCGATGGCCAGCAGCCGACCCGGGGCATCGTCTGCGGTGCGACCAACTTCGAGGAAGGCGATCTCGTCGTGGTGGCGCTGCCTGGCGCGGTGCTGCCCGGCGACTTCGCGATCTCCGCGCGCAAGACGTACGGCCACGTCAGCGAGGGCATGATCTGCTCGGCGCGCGAACTGGGCCTTGGTGAGGACCACAGCGGCATCCTGGTGCTGCCGCGCGACAGCGCCAGCCCCGGCGACGATGCCCGCGAAGGTCTCGGCCTCGATGACACGGTGCTGGACCTCGCGCCGACGCCGGACCGCGGCTACGCGCTGTCCGTCCGGGGGCTCGCCCGTGAGCTGTCGTGTGCGCTGAACCTGCCGTTCGCGGATCCCGGTATGCGCGAGTTGGCGGTGACCGACTGCGATACCTGGCCGGTCAGCATCGCTGATCCCGCTGGCTGCGACCGGTTCGTGCTGCGCAGGGTCACCGGGCTGGACGCGTCCGCGCCGACGCCGTGGTGGATGCGGCGCAGGCTGATGCTCGCCGGGATCCGGTCGATTTCGCTCGCGGTCGACGTCACCAACTACGTGATGCTGGAGCTCGGTCAGCCGCTGCACGCGTTCGACACCGGCAGCGTCACGGGCGAGCTGGTGGTGCGGCGCGCGGAGAAGGGCGAGAAGCTGACCACGTTGGACGACGTGGTGCGCGAACTCGACCCCGACGACATGGTGATCAACGACGACTCCGGCGTGATCTCGCTCGCGGGCATCATGGGTGGGGCCAGTACGGAGATCAATCCGGAGAGCACCGATGTGCTGCTTGAGGCCGCGCACTGGGACCCGGCGTCGATCAGTCGCACCGCGCGCAGGCACAAACTGTTCTCCGAGGCGGCGAAGCGGTTCGAGCGCTACGCCGACCCCGCCATGTGCCCGGTGGCGGTCGACATGGCAGCGCGGCTGTTGCGGGACTACGGCTCGGGCACGATCGAGGAAAGCAGGACCGACGAGGGTGGCGTGACGCCGCTGCCCGCGATCGCGATGCCGATCTCGTTGCCTGACCGCACCGCTGGCGTGCGCTACGAGCGCGGCGTGACCGTGCGCAGGCTCACCCAGATCGGCTGCAAGGTTGGCATCGACACCGCGGACGACGGCACCGCGCTGGTGGTGGCCGAGCCACCGAGCTGGCGCGCGGATCTGACTCAGCCCGCGGACTTGGTCGAAGAGGTGCTGCGGCTGGAAGGCTACGACAGCATCCCGTCGACGCTGCCGGTCGCGCCAGCCGGGTCGGGGCTAACTCCGGCGCAGCGCAGGCGCAGGACGGTGTCCCGCGCGCTGGCCGAGGCGGGTTACGTCGAGGTGCTGCCGTTCCCATTCGTGTCCGGCTCGGTGTGGGACGCCTTCGGCCTCGCCGACGCCGACCCGCGCCGCAGGACATCGACGGTGCTCAACCCGCTCGAGGCGGAGAAGAACCAGCTGGCGACGACACTGCTACCAGGCCTGCTGGAGACGATGCAGCGCAATGTCTCGCGTGGCTTCAAGGACCTGTCGCTGTACCACATCGGGCAGGTCGTCCAGCCGAGCGCGGATGCGCCAGCCGTGCCCGATCCGAGCGTCGCGCAGCGGCCATCCGATGAGGAGGTCGCCACGCTGGAAGCGGCCGTGCCGGCCCAACCGCTACACGTCGCTACGGTGCTGACCGGCAAGCGCAGGCGCGCGGGCTGGTGGGGCGCTGGTGAGCAGGCCACCTGGGCGGACGCGATCGAGGCAGCCCGCACGGTCGCCGCCGCATCAGGGGTGGAGTTGACCGTCTCGGCCGCCGACGAGCTGCCCTGGCATCCCGGCCGCTGTGCGCGGCTCGACGTCGGCGAGCAGATCGTCGGGTTCGCCGGTGAGCTGCACCCGAAGGTGATCGAGGCGCTGGACCTGCCGAAGCGCACCGTCGCGATGGAGCTGGCCCTGGACGCGGTGCCGGTGGCCGAGCTGCGGCCGCAGCCGTCGGTGTCGCCGTACCCGCCGGTGCTGCTGGATATCGCCCTGGTGGTGGACGACTCAGTGCCAGCGGCCGACCTGGCCGAGTCGCTGCGACGCGGCGGCGGGGAGTTGCTCGAGGACGTGGCGCTGTTCGATGTCTACACCGGCGAGCAGGTCGGCGAGGGCAAGAAGTCACTGGCGTTCAAGCTGCGGGTGCGCGACCCCGACCGCACTCTGACGGTCGAGGAAGCCACCGAGGTCCGCGACGCGGCGTTGGCCGCGGCCCACGACCGCCACGGCGCGACCCTGCGGACTTGACGCCGTGTCCCCCGTTCCGGACGCCGTGTCCCGCGCTCCCGACGTCGTGTCCGGCACTCCGGACGTTGTGTTCGGCACTCCGGACGTTGTGTTCGGCATTGCCGACGTCGACGGGTTGGTCGCGCCTCACCGGAGCCGCTTCGCGTACCAGTGGTCGGCGTACCACGCGTCGTTGTACGCCTTGATCTCGACAAACCCGCACGAGACGTAGAGCGTGCGGGCTTCCACCAGATCCGCGCGGGTGTCCAACTTCAGCGTGGTCGCCCCGAACTCCCGCGCTGCCTGTTCCGCCGCCGCGACCAACTCTCGTCCGACGCCACGCCCGCGCGCGGCAGGATCGACGTACATCCGCTTCAGTTCGCAGTCGCCGTCGCTGAGGCGACGGACAGCCACGCATCCCACCGGGCCGGACGCGTCGCGGGCGAGCAGAAACACCCCAGTCGGCGGCACCAGGTCGTCGCTCGGGTCTTCGAGCAGCACCTCGTCGACCTCCGCGCTGGTGGCCGCTGACCCCCAGAAGCGGGACGCGACCTCGGCCATGTACGCCCGAAGGATGCGGTAGCCGTCGGGATCGTCGGGCAGGGGAGAGGCGGTCGAGATCGTCAGTCGCGCAGTCGTGTCAGTCACGCACCCGATTGTGTCGATGACGTCCACTGTTTTTCCTGCGTACGGTGAAGTCGTGCCCGACTCGACAGGTGTGGATCTTGAGACTTCGTGGTCGCTATAGCAGCTGTGGTGTGGCGGGACATGTCTGACACGTGTGTCCGGACATGTCTGACAGTACGCTGATCATTTGTGGTTGGGTTGGTTTCTCGCTTCGGCTAGTTGGGGGTGGGGCAGTGGGGAGTTGGGTAGGGCCAGGCGTGGTCGTCGTGGTGGGCCGGGTCGGCTGCCGAGGGGTTGGTAGCGGCGGTTGGGGTCGGCGTCGAGGGCGCGGACGAGGTGGTCGCGGTGGAAGATCGCGACGCGGTTGCCGTCGCGGAATACGGTGAGCTGGGCGTGTTGCCATTGGATGCCGACTTGGGCTTGTTGGTGGCGGCCGATGGCGACCGTGCCGGTCGTGCTGGCTTTGACGTCGCGCACCACTGGTAGTGGGGGCAGAGGTGCGGGTGGGGTGTCGTCGTTGTTGTCGCTGGTGGTGTGGCGTTGGGCGTAGCGTTCGTCGGGGGTGTGTCCGTCGAGGGCTTGGTGGGGTCGGAGCGCGTTGTAGGCGGCGTCGTAGAGGTCGAGTTGCTGCTGTAGTTCGGTCAGGTTGGCCGCGGTGGGGCGGGCACGCAGCCAGCGTTTCAGGGTTTGCCATTCGCGTTCCTTCTTGCCGCAGGTTTGTGGGTGGTGCGGGCTGGCGACCGCGGGGGTGATGGCCAGGGCGCGCAGGTTGGCCTCGAATGCCGCCCACCCGCCACGGTGGCGGGCGGTGAACGCCGCGCCGCCGTCGGAGAGCAGGATCGCCGGGCGTCCGTGGCGGGTCAGCGCGGTGAGCATGCAGCCCCAGGCGTCGGCGGCGTTCTCGCTCACTGCTGCCCTGCTGGCCAGCGTTTTGCGGGAACAGTCGTCGAGCACCCGCAGGATCACCGCGGGAGTGCCGTCGGCCAGGTGCCATTCGGTGCCGTCGATCTGCCAGCAGCCGTTCGGCTCGGCGAACTCGAACCGCCGCCACGACGAGCGGGGCCGTTTCTGCGGCGCCGGGGTGATCTCACCGCGGCGCACCAGCACTCGATGGATCGTGCGCGCCGTGGGCGAGGGGCTGATGCCGCGCCGCAGCAGCCGGTAGCGGATCGAGCGTGCCCCACAGTCCCAGCCCTGCCTGTCGAGTTCGTGGCGCGTGGCCACGATCAACTCCTCCAGCCAGTCCGGGGTCTGGCCCGGCGAGTGGTGTGGGCGCCGCGACCGGGGCAGCACCCCCTCCAGGCCACGGCCGTCGAAGCGGCGTCGATACCGGTAGAACGTGTCCCGCGAGATCCCGAGCTCGGCACACAACGCGGTGACATTGACCCGTTCCTGTCCTGGGCGTCCGGCCAGCGCCACCAACAGCCGGATCTCCATAGCAACCACCTGTTCCGCCATGACCAGCAAGTCTGGCCACAGCACTCAGGTGTCAGCCATGTCCCGACACACCACCGTCCGACATCTCAAGACACACGGCAGTCGCTATAGCAGCCACAACGCCTCAAGATCCACACAGATCGGGGCTCTCATCCGCGCCAAGGTGACATGACGCACCCAAAATCAGTTTGAGTGGCCTTGCATGGTCATGCATACTCATACACATGACGGTCACGGTCGCTGTTGCCGGAGCAAGCGGATACGCCGGGGGCGAGCTGCTGCGCCTGCTGCTCACTCACCCCGAGGTTCGCATCGGCGCGCTCACCGCGGGTGGGAACGCGGGTACCCCACTGGGGCAGCATCACCCGCATCTCACCCCGCTCGCCGATCGCGTGCTCGCTGACACCACCCCGGAGGCCCTGACAGGCCACGACGTGGTGTTCCTCGCGCTGCCGCACGGTCACAGCGCCGAGCTAGCGGGACAGCTCAGCGACGACGTCCTCGTCGTCGACCTCGGCGCCGATCACCGGCTCACTGACGCCGACGCGTGGCAGCGGTGGTATGGCGGCGAGTACGCGGGGGCGTGGCCGTACGGGCTACCCGAGCTGCCGCTGCCGGACGGCCACGCCCAGCGGGCGGCGCTCAGGGACGTGCGGCGGGTCGCTGTGCCCGGCTGTTATCCGACCGGCGGCACACTCGCCGTCGCGCCCGCGCTGCACACCGGGTTGATCGAGCCGGAGATCGCCGTCGTGTCGGTCACCGGCAGCTCCGGGGCGGGCAAGGCTCTCAAACCGCACCTGCTCGGCGCCGAGGTGATGGGCTCGGTCAGCGCCTACGGCGTCGGCGGCGCGCATCGCCACACCCCGGAATTCACCCAGAACCTCAGCTGGGCGGCAGGTCAGCGGGTCTCGGTGTCGTTCACGCCGGTGCTCGCGCCGATGCCGCGCGGCATCCTCACCACCGCGAGCGCGCCGCTGACCGCGGACATCGACGCCGACGCCGTCCGCGCGATCTATGCCAAGACCTACGCCGACGAGCCGTTCGTGCACGTGCTGCCAGAGGGGTCCTGGCCGACGACGGCGGCCACGGTCGGCTCGAACAACGTCGTCATACAGGTCACGGTCGACGCCGATACCCGCAGGCTCGTCGTCATCGCGGCCATCGACAACCTCACCAAGGGCACGGCGGGCGGCGCGGTGCAGTGCATGAACCTCGCGCTCGGCCTGCCGGAAACCGCAGGGCTACCCACGACAGGAGTCGCACCGTGACCGACGTGACCACCACCGTCGAGCCGATCGCCGTGGCCGGCGTGTCCACCGACACCGGCGTCACCGCCCCGGCAGGTTTTCGCGCGTCCGGTATCGCCGCTGGCATCAAGGGCAGCGGCGCGCTGGATCTCGCACTGGTCGTCAACGACGGCCCGAACCAGGACGCCGCTGGCGTGTTCACCCGCAACGTCGTCAAGGCCGCGCCCGTGCTGTGGTCGCAGCAGGTGCTCAAGGAGCGCACTCTCCGCGCGGTCGTACTCAACTCCGGCGGCGCCAACGCCGCCACCGGCCCCGAGGGCTTCCAGGACACCCACGCCACTGCCGAGAAGGTCGCCGAGGTGCTGACCAGCGGTGATCAGGAGGTAGGCGCGATCGAGGTCGCCGTGTGCTCCACCGGCCTGATCGGGGAGCGGCTGCCGATGGACGCTCTGTTGCCCGGGGTCGACACGGCCACATCGGCGCTGTCGACCGCCACGGAGTCCGCGCTGCAGGCCGCCACCGCCGTCATGACGACCGACAGCAAACCGAAGCAGGCCAGCGTCAGCCATCCGCACGGGTGGAGCATCGGCGGTTTCGCCAAGGGAGCCGGGATGCTCGCGCCCAACATGGCCACCATGCTCTCGGTGATCACCACCGATGCCGCGCTGAGCGGCGAGGCGCTCGACACCGCGCTGCGGGCGGCGACCAAGGCGACGTTCGAACGGCTCGACGTCGACGGCGGCACCTCAACCAACGACACTGTGCTGCTGCTCGCTTCCGGTGCCAGCGGAGTCACACCCTCGCTGGATGAGTTCATCAGCGCGCTCACCGACGTCTCGCTGAGCCTGGTGCGGCAGTTGCAGGCCGACGCAGAGGGCGTCACCAAGCTGGTCGACATCACCGTGACTGGTGCGGAGAGTGAGGGCGATGCCGTCAGGGTCGGACGCACCGTCGCGGAGGACAACCTGGTCAAGACCGCGTTGTTCGGCTCAGACCCCAACTGGGGCCGGATCGCGATGGCCGTGGGCCGCAGCGACGCTCAGATCGACCCGGCCATGCTGTCGATCAGAATCAACGGCGTGTCGCTACTGACCGACGGCGTCCCGGCGCAGGATCGGTCCACTGTGGACCTCAGCGGTGCGCACGTCGAGATCCAGATCACGGTCGGCGGCGGGGAACACGCGGCCACGATCTACACCACCGATCTCTCCCACGGCTACGTCGAAGAGAACAGCGCGTACTCGTCATGACCCCTAGCGAACAGACCATTTCCGCCGACTCGCGGCTGGCGACAGCGGGGCAGAAGGCCGAGGTGCTGATCGAGGCGCTGCCATGGTTGCAGCGGTTCCACGGCGCCACCATCGTGATCAAGTACGGCGGCAACGCCATGGTCGACGACGAGCTCAAGCAGGCGTTCGCGCAGGACATGGTGTTTCTGCGGCTCGCGGGCATCCGGCCGGTCGTCGTGCACGGCGGCGGGCCGCAGATCTCGGCGATGCTGGACCGGCTCGGCATCGACGGCGAGTTCACCGGCGGGCTGCGTGTCACGACTCCCGAGACGATGGACGTCGTTCGCATGGTGCTCACCGGTCAGGTCAGCCGCGAGCTGGTTGGGCTGATCAACGCGAACGGGCCGTATGCCGTCGGCATCTCCGGCGAGGACGCGCACCTGTTCACCGCGATGCGCAAACAGGCCACTGTGGACGGTGAGTTGGTCGACATCGGACTCGTCGGCGAGGTCAGCAGCGTGAACCCGGACGCCGTACTGGACATCGTCAACGCGGGCCGCATCCCTGTGGTGTCGACCGTCGCCCCGGACGCTGGCGGCGTGGTGCACAACGTCAACGCCGACACCGCCGCCGGTGCGCTCGCGGCGGCGCTTGGCGCGGAGAAGCTGGTCGTGCTCACCGATGTGGAGGGCCTCTACGCCAACTGGCCCGACCGGTCGTCGCTGATCGACAAGGTGCGCGTTGATCGGCTTGAAGAGATGTTGCCCAGCCTGGCCAGCGGCATGATTCCGAAGATGGAAGCCTGCGTGCGGGCGGTACGCGGCGGCGTCGGCAGCGCGCACGTGATCGACGGCAGGCTGGCGCACTCGGTGTTGCTGGAAGTGTTCACCTCGAGCGGAGTCGGCACCATGGTGCTGCCGGAACAGGAGCAGGCATGACCGCGCAGCAGCGGTGGCAGGCCGCGATGATGGACAACTACGGGACGCCCGCGCTGGAGCTGGTGCGGGGTGACGGTGCCACCGTCTTTGATGCCGACGGGAACGCCTATCTGGATCTGGTCGGCGGCATCGCGGTGAACGCGCTCGGCCACGCCCACCCCGCCGTGGTCGAGGCCGTCTCGGAGCAGGTCGCCACGCTCGGGCACACCTCGAACCTCTACATCAACCCGGTCGCGCTGTCGCTCGCCGAGACGCTGCTCGACATCGCGGGGCTCAGCGGCAAGGTGTTGTTCTGCAACTCGGGTGCGGAAGCCGTCGAAGCCGCGATCAAGATCACCCGGCTGACCGGCAAGTCGAAGCTCGTGGCCTGTGATGGCGGCTTCCACGGCCGCACCATGGGTGCGCTGAGCGTCACGGGACAGCCGTCCAAGCGAGAGCCGTTCGAACCGCTGCTGCCTGGCGTCACGCACGTGCCGTTCGGTGACACGGCCGCGCTGGAGTCCGCTGTGGACGGTGACACCGCTGCCGTGTTCGTCGAGCCGGTGCTTGGCGAGGGCGGCGTGGTGCCAGCGCCGGACGGGTTCCTGCGGGCCGCGCGAGAGATCGCGACGGCGGCGGGTGCGTTGCTGGTGCTCGACGAGGTGCAGACTGGCATCGGCAGGCTCGGCAGCTGGTTCGCGTTCCAGCAGGCAGGCGTGACGCCGGACGTCATCACGCTCGCCAAGGGCCTCGGCGGTGGGCTGCCGCTTGGCGCGGTGATCGGCATCGGCCAGACGGGAGAACTGCTCAAGCCCGGTCAGCACGGCACGACGTTCGGCGGCAACCCGATCGCGTGCGCGGCAGGGCATGCGGTGATCCGCACCATCCGGGAGCAGGGCCTGCTGGACCACGTCGAGACGCTGGGCAAGGATCTCGCCGCGGGAGTGCGGAAGCTAGATCACCCGCTGGTGTCCGAGGTCAGGGGCGCTGGGCTGCTGCAGGGCATCGGCCTGACCAAGCCGGTCGCGCCCACCGTAGCCACCGCGGCGCAGCGCGCGGGCTACCTCATCAACCCGGTGCAGCCGGACGTGATCCGCCTCGCTCCGCCGCTGATCATCACCGAGCGGCAGGTCGCGGACTTCCTCGCCGCGCTGCCCGCCGCACTCGACGTCGGACTTGACGCCGGACAGGAGAGCTAACATGCCACGCCATTTCCTGCGGGACGACGACCTGAGCCCCGCCGAACAGGCCGAGGTGCTCGACCTCGCCGACGACCTCAAGGCGGACCCGCTCGGCACCCGCACGCTCGAAGGGCCCCGCGCGGTCGCGGTGATCTTCGAGAAGAACTCCACCCGCACCCGATTCTCGTTCGAGGTCGGCATCGCGCAGCTCGGTGGGCACGCCGTGGTCGTCGACGGCCGCGCGATGCAGCTTGGCCGCGAGGAAACCATCGAGGACACCGCGCGAGTGCTGTCGCGTTACGTCGACGGCGTGGTGTGGCGGACATTCGCGCAGGAGCGCATGAACCACTTCGCCAACGCGGCGACCGTCCCGGTGGTCAACGCGCTCACCGACGAGTTCCACCCCTGCCAGGTGCTCGCGGACCTGCAGACCATCCGGGAACGCAAGGGCACCCTGTCGGGGCAGACACTGACCTACCTTGGCGACGGTGCCAACAACATGGCGCACTCGCTGCTGCTCGGCGGTGTCACCGCGGGTCTGCATGTGCGGATCGCCGCCCCGGAGGGCTTCCACCCGCTGCCGTGGGTGCAGGAGCTGGTGCGAGCACGGGCGGCGGAGACCGGCGGCTCGGTGGGCGTGTTCACCGACCCCGTCGCCGCTGTAGACGGCGCGGACGTCGTGACCACCGACTCGTGGACGTCGATGGGGCAGGAGACCGACGGTAAGGACAGGGTGGGGCCGTTCCGGCCGTTCCAGGTCAACACCGAGCTGCTGGCCAAGACCGGCAAGGACGACACCATCGTGCTGCACGACCTGCCCGCGCACCGTGGGTGGGAGATCACCGATGAGGTGATCGACGGCCCCGCCAGTGCGGTGTGGGACGAAGCCGAGAACCGGCTGCACGCCCAGAAGGCGCTGCTGGTGTGGTTGATGAGGCGATGACCAGAGCAGGGCGGCAGGCACGGATCATCGAGCTGGTCTCGACGTCGGGCATCCGGAGTCAGACCGAGCTCGCGAAGATCCTCGCGGCGGACGGCATCGAGGTCACGCAGGCGACGTTGTCGCGGGACCTCGACGAACTCGGCGCGGTGAAGCTGCGCGCGGCGGACGGCGGCGCGCCGGTGTATGTCATCCCCGAGGACGGCAGTCCGGTCAAGGGCGTCCAGGGCGGGACGTCGCGGCTGTCCCGGCTGCTGGGCGAGCTGCTGGTGTCGGCGGAAGGTTCGGCCAACATCACCGTGATCCGCACTCCGCCCGGCGCGGCGCAGTTCCTGGCGAGCGCGATCGACCGGGCCGCGCTCGGCGAGGTGCTCGGCACCATCGCGGGCGACGACACCGTCATGGTGATCGCCCGCGACCCAGCCGGTGGCGACGCACTGGCCAGCCAACTCACCGCATTGGCCGATGGGGCGGGCGGCGGGAACCACCGCGGCCACCCCCACGACGACTGACCCTCAAGCGAAGGAAGAGAACATTGAGCAAGGTTTTGATGTCCCTGCCCAAGGGAGAGCGCGTCGGCATCGCCTTCTCCGGCGGGCTCGACACCTCCGTGGCCGCGGCCTGGATGCGCGAGAAGGGCGCGATTCCGTGCGCCTACACCGCCGACATCGGGCAGTACGACGAATCCGACATCGACGGCGTGCCCGGCCGCGCGAAGGAGTACGGCGCGGAGATCGCCCGGATGGTGGACTGCAAGCAGCAGCTCGTCGAGGAAGGCCTTGCCGCTCTGGCCTGCGGCGCGTTCCACCTTCGTTCCGGCGGTCGCGCCTACTTCAACACCACCCCGATCGGCAGGGCCGTCACCGGCACGATGCTGGTCCGCGCCATGCATTCCGACGGCGTTGATATCTGGGGCGACGGCTCGACGTTCAAGGGCAACGACATCGAGCGGTTCTACCGCTATGGGCTGCTGGCCAACCCCGAGCTGCGCATCTACAAGCCGTGGCTTGACCCGGACTTCGTGCGCGAACTCGGCGGCCGGCAGGAGATGAGCGAGTGGCTGACCGAGCACAACCTGCCCTACCGTGACCCGGCGGAGAAGGCGTACTCCACCGACGCCAACATCTGGGGCGCCACGCACGAGGCCAAGACCCTCGAACACCTCGACGTCTCGCTGGAGACGGTCGAGCCGATTATGGGGGTGCGGTTCTGGGATCCCGCGGTGGAGATCGAGCCAGAGGACGTCACCGTGCGGTTCGAGGCGGGCCGCCCGGTCGCGATCAACGGGAAGCGCTACGACGACCCGGTCGCCCTCGTGATGGAGGCCAACGCCATCGGCGGTCGCCACGGACTCGGCATGTCCGACCAAATCGAGAACCGGATCATCGAGGCCAAGTCGCGCGGTATCTACGAGGCGCCAGGCATGGCGCTGCTCTGGATCGTCTACGAGCGGCTGCTCAACGCGATCCACAACGAGGACACCATCGCCAACTACCACTCCGAGGGACGCAAGCTCGGACGGCTGCTCTACGAAGGCCGCTGGCTGGACCCGCAGTCGCTGATGATGCGGGAGGCGATTCAGCGGTGGATCGCCTCGCTGGTCACAGGCGAGGTGACGCTGCGACTGCGGCGCGGCGAGGACTACACGATCCTGAACACCGAAGGCACGAACTTCTCTTACGCCCCGGAGAAGCTGTCGATGGAGCGGGTCGCCAACGCCGCGTTCGGTCCGACCGACCGGATCGGACAGCTGACGATGCGCAACCTCGACATCGCCGACTCGCGCCATAAGCTCGAGTTCTACGCCGAACAGCCGCTCGACCAGGGCCAGGTCCTCGTCGAGAACGGCACGCTGTTCGGGGAGCTGCCAGCAGGGGGCGCGGACCGGATCACGGCCAATCCGGAGGCATCGCGCGACGCGCAGACGTCCCTCGACGAGGCCGCGATGGAGTTCGGGACCGACTGATGGCTGACGACGTGAAGCTGTGGGGTGGCCGGTTCGCCAGCGGGCCCGCCGAGGCGATGGCGAAGCTCAGCGCCTCGACGCACTTTGACTGGCGACTGGCGCCCTATGACATCGCGGGCTCGCGTGCGCACGCCCGCGTGCTGCACTCGGCCGACCTGCTCACCGCCGATGAGCTGGAGCGGATGCTGGCAGCGCTGGACACGCTGGAGGCCGACGTCGCCTCAGGGGAGTTCACGCCGACCATCGCCGACGAGGACGTCCACACCGCGCTGGAACGTGGCCTGCTGGAGCGGGCGGGTGCCGACCTGGGTGGCAAGCTGCGCGCCGGACGGTCTCGGAACGACCAGGTCGCGACGCAGTTTCGGATGTGGCTGCGGGATGCCGCGCGCCGGGTCACCGCGGGCACGCTCGACGTCGTCGATGCGCTTGTCGCGCAGGCCAAGGCGCATCCGGATGCCGTGATGCCGGGCCGTACACACCTGCAACATGCTCAGCCCGTGCTCCTCGCGCACCACCTGCTCGCCCACGCGCAGTCGTTGCTGCGGGACGTGAGCAGGCTGCGTGACTGGGACGCCCGCACCGACGAGTCGCCGTACGGCTCCGGGGCGTTGGCCGGGTCGTCGTTGGGGCTCGATCCGGAGGCGGTGGCCGCCGACCTGGGCTTCGGCGCGGCGGTGGAGAACTCCATCGACGGCACCGCATCGCGGGACTTCGCGGCGGAGTTCGCGTTCGCGGTGGCGATGCTCGGCGTGAACCTGTCGCGGATCGCCGAAGAGGTGATCATCTGGAACACCGCCGAGTTCGGCTACGTGACACTGGATGACGCCTGGGCCACCGGCAGTTCGATCATGCCGCAGAAGAAGAACCCTGACGTCGCGGAGCTGACGCGGGGCAAGTCCGGGAAGCTGATCGGCAACCTCACCGGGCTGCTGGCGACGTTGAAGGCGCAGCCGCTGGCGTACAACCGGGACCTGCAAGAGGACAAGGAGCCGGTGTTCGACTCGGTGGCGCACCTTGAGCTGCTGCTGCCCGCGATCGCCGGGATGGTCGGCACCCTGACGTTCCACACCGAGCGGATGGCCGAGCTGGCGCCAGCCGGGTTCACCCTGGCGACGGACATCGCGGAGTGGCTGGTGCGCCAAGGCGTGCCGTTCCGGGTGGCGCACGAGGCGTCGGGGGAGTGCGTCCGGGTGGCGGAGTCCCGCGACGTCGGTCTCGATGAGCTGACCGACGACGAGTTGGCGGCGATCAACCTGGCGTTGACGCCCGCGGTGCGCGAGGTGCTGACGGTGGCGGGGTCGATCGCGTCCCGCGACGCCCACGGCGGCACCGCCCCGGCACGGGTCGCGGAGCAGCTCGGCCGCGTGGAGAAGCGCGTGGCCGACGCCCGGGCCTGGAGCGGCGAGTAGGGACGGCTGGCTTCGGACGGCGCGGCGCACTGGCCGGGCACGTTGGACCGCACGACGGCGGAGTTGATCTACTTACCCTGCCCTGCAACCACACCGTGTCCGGTTTGTCCAGCTTAGGTGGTCATAGCGCAGGGTAAGTAGATCGACTGCCAAGAGAACGTGGATCCCCGCAGACGACGCGACGGGTGCGCACGCCAGCACGGCGACGACGTACCCTCGCCAGGTGTCGCCACACCGTGATGTCACCACCGCCCTGATGCCGCGCGCCGAGCTGGCGATCGACCCGGTCGACGCCGCCGCGCGCCTGCTCGGCTGCACCCTGGAGGCCACGACGTCCGAGGGCACGGTGTCCGCCCGGATCGTGGAAGTCGAGGCGTACCGGGGGCTCGATGATCCGGCGTCGCACTCCTACCGAGGCCGGACCGCGCGCAACGACGTCATGTGGGGACCGGCGGGTCACCTGTACGTGTACTTCGTCTACGGGATGCACTTCTGCGCCAACGTCGTGTGCCTGACCGACGGCGTGCCCGGCGCGGTCCTGCTGCGGGCGGGCGAGATCACGTCGGGTGTTGAGCTGGCGCAGCAGCGCAGGCGCGCCGCGCGCAACCACCACGATCTCGCGCGCGGACCCGCTCGGCTGGCCTCGGCGTTGGGGCTCGTCCGCGAGCACAACGGCGTCGACCTCACCGATGCCGAGTCGTCCGTGCGGCTCTACGAGGCGGCCCCGGTGGTGGACGAACGCATCCGCAGCGGGCCACGGGTCGGCGTCGCGGCGGCGAAGGAGACGCCATGGCGCTTCTGGCTCCCGGACTCCCGTGCGGTCTCGACCTACCGCCGCCACGAAAAGCGCCCCCGGCCCTAACCCGCGAGTCCCACCTTGTTGCGCGTGAGTGTCACCGTAATCGCCGCGAGTTGCACCTTAATTCGCGCGAGTCGCATCGTCCGCGCCCACGGCCTGCTTCCTTAAGCACCCCGATCGGACGCCGCCGTCTAGCACGTCGAGGTCGCTGAACACCTGGTCAACCCCTCCTGGGAAGATGGACGTCGTGAGTGAGCACATCCTTGACGAGCTGTCCTGGCGCGGCCTGATCGCGCAGTCCACCGACCTCGACGCCCTGCGCAAAGATCTCGACGCGGGCACGCTCACCCTCTATGCCGGCTTCGACCCCACTGCGGACAGTCTGCACGCCGGGAACCTCGTGCAGCTGCTGACATTGTCGCGGTTCCAGCGCGCGGGGCACCGTCCGGTGGTGCTCGCTGGTGGCGCGACCGGTCAGATCGGTGATCCGCGCGACGTCGGCGAGCGGAGCTTGGTCAGCCGCGAGGTCATCGCACAGCGGCTGGAGCGCATCGGCGTCCAGCTGGCGAAGTTCGTCGACTTCGGCGACAAGGCTGACCCGGTGACCGCCGCCATCATGGAAAACAACATGAACTGGTTCGCCGACGTCTCCGCGTTGGACTTCCTGCGCGACGTCGGCAAGCACTTCTCCATCAACGTCATGCTCGCTCGAGAGACCGTGCGCAGGCGGCTCGAGGGCGAAGGCATGTCCTACACCGAGTTCAGCTACCTGCTGCTGCAGTCGTACGACTACCTGCAGCTGCACCGCAAGTATGGCACCGCACTGCAGATCGGTGGCTCCGATCAGTGGGGCAACATCATCGGCGGCGTCGACTACATCCGTAAGGTCGACGGCGCGAGCGTTCACGCGCTGACGACGCCGCTGGTGACCGATGCCGACGGCCGCAAGTTCGGCAAGTCGACCGGCGGTGGCAGCGTGTGGCTCGATCCGGAGTTGACGACTCCGTACGCGTGGTACCAGTACTTCGTCAACGTCGCCGATGCCGACGTGGTGCGCTTCCTGAAGATGTTCACCTTCCTCGACCGCGAGGAGATCGCCGAGCTGGCGCAGCTCACCGAGGAGAAGCCGTTTCTGCGGGCGGGACAGCGCAAGCTGGCCGAGGAGCTGACCACCCTGGTGCACGGCAAGGAGCAGACTGAGCAGGTCATCGCGGCCAGCCAGGCGTTGTTCGGCAAGGGTGAGCTCGGCGCGCTCGACTCATCGACGCTGGATGCGGCGATGGCGGAGGTGCCGACCGGCGAGGTCGCGCTCGGCGACGGCCCCACGATCATCGACCTGCTGCTCGCTGCCGACCTCGTGGAGAGCAAGGGCGCCGCACGTCGCGTGATCAAGGAAGGCGGCGCGTACGTCAACAACGCCAAGGTCACCGACGACACCTGGCAGCCGTCTCGCGACGATTTGCTGCATGACCGCTGGCTCGTCGTCCGGCGTGGCAAGCGCAACCTCGGCGGCGTGCGGATCGCGTGACCACCTGCCGCCGGGTGCGAACGAGCACGCACACGGCGGCATCGGCCCCCGGGTATCCGGGCGAATGTGCGAACTGAGTGACGCAAGGGGTTTCAGGTCAAGCTACCTCTGGGTAACCTTTGTCACAGAGCACGACTCACCCGGTCCGTCGATGAGGAGGGCCCCATGGTCGAGCAGCAGGTCAAAGTCACCGAACAGGAAGCGCGACAGTTCGCCGAGGAGGCCAGGGAGACTGGCTGGGCGAAACCGTCGTTCGCCAAGGAGCTCTACCTGGGGCATTTCCGCCTCGATCTGGTGCATCCGCACCCCAGACCCGATCCGGAGGATGACGACCGCGCGCGCTCGTTCCTCGCCGACCTGCGGCGTTACTGCGAGACGCTGGACGGCGCGCTGATCGAACGCGAGGCCAAGATCCCGGATGACTACGTCAAGGGCCTCGCCGAACTCGGCTGCTTCGGCATCAAGATCCCGCGGGCCTATGGCGGTCTCGGACTGACGCAGGTCGCCTACAACGAGGCGCTGGTGCTGGTCGGCTCCGTGCACCCGACGCTGGGCGTGCTGCTGTCGGCGCACCAGTCGATCGGGGTTCCCGAGCCGCTCAAGCTCGCCGGATCCGAGGAGCAGAAGCAGCGCTTCCTGCCGCGCTGCGCGAAGGGCGCGGTCAGCGCGTTCCTGCTCACCGAGCCGGACGTCGGTTCCGACCCCGCTCGGCTCGCCACCACCGCGACGCCGACCGAGGACGGCGAGGCGTACGAGATCAACGGCGTCAAGCTGTGGACGACGAACGGCGTCGTGGCCGAGTTGCTGGTGGTCGCTGCCCGGGTGCCGCGGAGCGAGGGACATCCCGGCGGCGTCACCGCGTTCGTTGTCGAGGCCGACTCCCCCGGTATCACGGTGGAGAACCGCAACCAGTTCATGGGCCTGCGCGGCATCGAGAACGGCGTCACCCGATTCCATGACGTCCGGGTTCCCAAGGAGAACGTGATCGGGGGCGAGGGGAAGGGCCTCAAGGTCGTCCTCGGCACGCTCAACACCGGACGGCTGTCCGTGCCAGCCGCTTGCGCCGCCTCCGCCAAGTGGTGCCTCAAGATCGCTCGCGAGTGGTCCAACGAGCGGGTGCAGTGGGGCAAGCCAGTCGGCAAGCATGAGGCCGTTGCCCAGAAGCTCTCGTTCATGGCCGCGACGACCTATGCACTGGAGAGCATCCTGGAGCTCTCCGGGCACATGGCCGACCAAGGCCGCAACGACATTCGCATCGAGGCGGCCCTCGCGAAGCTCTACGCCAGCGAGATGGCCTACAAGATCGCGGACGAGTTGGTGCAGATCAGGGGCGGCCGTGGCTATGAGACGGCCGAGTCGCTGGCAGCACGTGGCGAACGTGCTGTGCCCGCTGAGCAGATCCTGCGGGACTTGCGCATCAACCGGATCTTCGAGGGCTCATCAGAGATCATGCACCTGATGATCGCGCGCGAGGCGGTCGACGCTCACCTGCAGGCGGCGGGCGATCTCGCTGACCCCGAGGCGGACACCCGTCGCAAGGCGCGGGCCGCGGCCAAAGCGAGCGGCTTCTACGCGACGTGGCTGCCGAAGCTCGTCGCGGGCAAGGGACAGGTGCCGACGTCGTACAGCGAGTTCGGCACGCTCGCCAAGCACTTGCGGTTCGTCGAACGCGCCGCGCGCAAGCTGGCCCGCAGCACGTTCTATGGCATGGCGCGCTGGCAGGCGGGGCTGGAGAAGAAGCAGGTGTTCCTCGGCCGGATCGTCACCATCGGCACCGAACTGTTCGCGATGTCGGCGGCGTGCGTGCGCGCGGAGATGCAGCGTTCCGACGATCCCGATGCCGGCGCGAAGGCGTACGAGCTCGCCGACGCCTTCTGCCGTCAGGCGCGGCAGCGGGTGGATCAGTTCTTCCACGACTTGTGGGACAACACCGACGACACTGACGTCCGGATCGCGAAGGCGACGCTGCGGGGCGACTACATCTGGCTTGAAGCGGGCGTGCTCGACCCGAGCGAGGGGACGGGGCCGTGGATCACGTCGTGGGAGCCGGGTCCGTCGGCGGCAGAGAACCTCGCTCGACGGTTCTTACCGAACACCCGCTGACACCAGCCTGCTGCCTTCGCGAGGGCGCCTTCGGGCCCCTCGCGAAGGCACACCGCGTTGACCTGCGATTTCTAAGAAACGGACCCCCCTGTTTTTCGGGGGTTCGGCGTCGTGTAATGTTTATTCACGTCAGAGGGAAACGGGCGCAACGCCGAAGAGCGAAGCGAACGGATACCGGACAGAGGGGCCTCGAACCAAGCTCCCACCTTGGGTGGTAGAGTGGGAGGCGCCAAACAAACGGAGAAAAACAAACCTCCTGATTAGCAGTCGAAATGACTGCCTTTCAGAGGCGTGTTGTTTGAGAACTCAACAGTGTGCTTTGTTTACTAAGCCAGTAGATTTTTTTGAACCTTTGTTGGTTCTTTTTTGAGTTTTTTTTAAGAGTCGATGATTCTCTTCAATTTTGTTCATTGTTGGAGAGTTTGATCCTGGCTCAGGACGAACGCTGGCGGCGTGCTTAACACATGCAAGTCGAACGCTGAAGCCATCTTCGGGTGGTGGATGAGTGGCGAACGGGTGAGTAACACGTGGGTAACCTGTCCTGTACTTTGGGATAAGCCCTGGAAACGGGGTCTAATACCGGATACGCATCATTGCCTGCATGGGTGGTGGTGGAAAGCTCCGGCGGTATGGGGTGGGCCCGCGGCCTATCAGCTTGTTGGTGGGGTGATGGCCTACCAAGGCGACGACGGGTAGCCGGCCTGAGAGGGCGACCGGCCACACTGGGACTGAGACACGGCCCAGACTCCTACGGGAGGCAGCAGTGGGGAATATTGCACAATGGGCGCAAGCCTGATGCAGCGACGCCGCGTGAGGGATGACGGCCTTCGGGTTGTAAACCTCTTTCGCCAGGGACGAAGCCCTTTTGGGGTGACGGTACCTGGAGAAGAAGCACCGGCTAACTACGTGCCAGCAGCCGCGGTAATACGTAGGGTGCGAGCGTTGTCCGGAATTATTGGGCGTAAAGAGCTCGTAGGCGGTTTGTCGCGTCGGCCGTGGAAACTGGAGGCTTAACCTTCAGCGTGCGGTCGATACGGGCAGACTTGAGTTCGGTAGGGGAGTCTGGAATTCCTGGTGTAGCGGTGAAATGCGCAGATATCAGGAGGAACACCGGTGGCGAAGGCGGGACTCTGGGCCGATACTGACGCTGAGGAGCGAAAGCGTGGGGAGCGAACAGGATTAGATACCCTGGTAGTCCACGCTGTAAACGTTGGGCGCTAGGTGTGGGCGACATTCCACGTTGTCCGTGCCGTAGCTAACGCATTAAGCGCCCCGCCTGGGGAGTACGGCCGCAAGGCTAAAACTCAAAGGAATTGACGGGGGCCCGCACAAGCGGCGGAGCATGTGGATTAATTCGATGCAACGCGAAGAACCTTACCTGGGCTTGACATGCACAGGATTCCGGCAGAGATGTCGGTTCCCTTGTGGCCTGTGTGCAGGTGGTGCATGGCTGTCGTCAGCTCGTGTCGTGAGATGTTGGGTTAAGTCCCGCAACGAGCGCAACCCTTATCCTATGTTGCCAGCACGTAATGGTGGGGACTCGTGGGAGACTGCCGGGGTCAACTCGGAGGAAGGTGGGGATGACGTCAAGTCATCATGCCCCTTATGTCCAGGGCTTCACACATGCTACAATGGCTGGTACAGAGGGTTGCGATACCGTGAGGTGGAGCGAATCCCTTAAAGCCGGTCTCAGTTCGGATCGCAGTCTGCAACTCGACTGCGTGAAGTCGGAGTCGCTAGTAATCGCAGATCAGCAACGCTGCGGTGAATACGTTCCCGGGCCTTGTACACACCGCCCGTCACGTCACGAAAGTCGGTAACACCCGAAGCCCATGGCCCAACCCCCTTTGTGGGGAGGGAGTGGTCGAAGGTGGGACTGGCGATTGGGACGAAGTCGTAACAAGGTAGCCGTACCGGAAGGTGCGGCTGGATCACCTCCTTTCTAAGGAGCACATCACGTCCATCAGCTGCTGTTGTGGTTGGTGGGGTGGCTGGGTGGAACATCCGAGTGTGGTGTTGCCTGGTTGCTCGAGGAATTGTGGAACTGCTGGTGAGGGCTGCTGCTGGTTGGTGGCTGGGTGTTTAGTACTGCGAGCCTCCTGTTGTGGGGTTGGCGTGGAAGGGGCCTGGTTTGCTGGTTGGTGGTGGTTGTGGATGAGGCACACTGTTGGGTCCTGAGGCAACACGTGAGTGTTGTTTTGGGTGTGGTGTTTGAGAATTGTAGAGTGGATGCGAGCATCTTTGTGGTCAAGTTATTAAGAGCACATGGTGGATGCCTGGGCATCAGGAGCCGATGAAGGACGTGGGAGGCTGCGATAAGCCTCGGGGAGCTGTCAACCGAGCTGAGATCCGAGGGTGTCCGAATGGGGTAACCCAGCACTCGTGATGGAGTGTTACCCGCACCTGAATATATAGGGTGTGTGGAGGGAACGCGGGGAAGTGAAACATCTCAGTACCCGTAGGAAGAGAAAACAATTGTGATTCCGTGAGTAGTGGCGAGCGAAAGCGGAGGAGGCTAAACCGCATGCATGTGATACCTGGCAGGGGTTGTGTGTGTGGTGTTGTGGGACCTAGCGTCAGAGGACTGCCATTCTCTGGGATGTGTTGCATGGTTAGCGGAAGCGCCTGGGATGGTGCGCCGTAGTGGGTGAGAGTCCCGTACGTGAAAACTGTGTTGGCATGTCTTGTTGGTGTTCCCGAGTAGCAGCGAGCTCGTGGAATTTGCTGTGAATCTGCCGGGACCACCCGGTAAGCCTAAATACTTCCTGGTGACCGATAGCGGACGAGTACCGTGAGGGAAAGGTGAAAAGTACCCCGGGAGGGGAGTGAAAGAGTACCTGAAACCATGTGCTTACAAGCCGTCAGAGCTGAACTTTCGGGTTTGGTGATGGCGTGCCTTTTGAAGAATGAGCCTGCGAGTTAGTGCTGCGTGGCGAGGTTAACCCGTGTGGGGTAGCCGTAGCGAAAGCGAGTCTGAATAGGGCGTGTGAGTCGCGTGGTCTAGACCCGAAGCGGAGTGATCTACCCATGGCCAGGGTGAAGCGCCGGTAAGACGGCGTGGAGGCCCGAACCCACTTAGGTTGAAAACTGAGGGGATGAGCTGTGGGTAGGGGTGAAAGGCCAATCAAACTCCGTGATAGCTGGTTCTCCCCGAAATGCATTTAGGTGCAGCGTCGTATGTTTCACACCTGGGGTAGAGCTACTGGATGGCCTAGGGGCCTTACCGGGTTACCGAAGTCAACCAAACTCCGAATACGGGTGTGTGAGAGTGCGGCAGTGAGACGGCGGGGGAAAGCTTCGTCGTCGAGAGGGAAACAGCCCAGAACGCCAGCTAAGGCCCCTAAGTGTGTGCTCAGTGGAAAAGGATGTGGGATTGCCCAGACAACCAGGAGGTTGGCTTAGAAGCAGCCATCCTTGAAAGAGTGCGTAATAGCTCACTGGTCAAGTGGTCCTGCGCCGATAATGTAGCGGGGCTTAAGCACACCGCCGAAGCTGTGTCATTGACACATGAGATCCGCCCATGCTTTCGGGTGTGGGTGCAGTCGTGTTGATGGGTAGGGGAGCGTCGATCATCCAGGGAAGCCATGGCGGAAGCTAATGGTGGAGGGTGGTCGAGTGAGAATGCAGGCATGAGTAGCGAAAGCAGAGTGAGAACCTCTGCCGCCGGATGACCAAGGGTTCCTGGGCCAGGCTAATCCGCCCAGGGTAAGTCGGGACCTAAGGCGAGGCCGACAGGCGTAGTCGATGGATAACGGGTTGATATTCCCGTACCCGCGTGTGTGCGTCCCTGATGAGGCAGGTGAGACTAACCACCCGAAGCTCCCTTAACTTCCTTCGGGAAGGTGGGGGGTGGAGCGTGGGACCTGATCCTGTAGTAGTCAAGTGATGGGGTGACGCAGGAAGGTAGCTCCGCCAGTAAGTGGTATGACTGGTGTAAGCGTGTAGGCCGAGTGGTAGGCAAATCCGCCACTCACGGGGCTGAGACGTGATGCGTACCCGTATGAGGGGAAGTGAGTGATCCTATGCTGCCGAGAAAAGCCTCTAGCGAGTGCATGTGCGGCCCGTACCCCAAACCGACACAGGTGGTCAGGTAGAGAATACCAAGGCGATCGGGTGAACTGTGGTTAAGGAACTCGGCAAAATGCCCCCGTAACTTCGGGAGAAGGGGGGCCAAAACACGTGAACACCCTCGCGGTGGGAGCGTGGGTTGGCCGCAGAGACCAGCGGAAAGCGACTGTTTACTAAAAACACAGGTCCGTGCGAAGAAGCAATTCGATGTATACGGACTGACGCCTGCCCGGTGCTGGAACGTTAAGAGGACCGGTTAGCCCTTCGGGGCGAAGCTGAGAATTTAAGCGCCAGTAAACGGCGGTGGTAACTATAACCATCCTAAGGTAGCGAAATTCCTTGTCGGGTAAGTTCCGACCTGCACGAATGGCGTAACGACTTTCCGGCTGTCTCAACCACAGGCCCGGCGAAATTGCACTACGAGTAAAGATGCTCGTTACGCGCGGCAGGACGGAAAGACCCCGGGACCTTTACTATAGCTTGGTATTGGTTTTCGGTTCGGCTTGTGTAGGATAGGTGGGAGACTGGGAAGCTCACACGCTAGTGTGGGTGGAGTCATCGTTGAAATACCACTCTGGTCGAATGGGAAATCTAACCTCGGACCATGATCTGGTTCAGGGACAGTGCCTGGTGGGTAGTTTAACTGGGGCGGTTGCCTCCCAAAGAGTAACGGAGGCGCCCAAAGGTTCCCTCAGCCTGGTTGGCAATCAGGTGTTGAGTGCAAGTGCACAAGGGAGCTTGACTGTGAGACCGACGGGTCGAGCAGGGACGAAAGTCGGGACTAGTGATCCGGCACCACCTGGTGGAAGGGGTGTCGCTCAACGGATAAAAGGTACCCCGGGGATAACAGGCTGATCTTGCCCAAGAGTCCATATCGACGGCATGGTTTGGCACCTCGATGTCGGCTCGTCGCATCCTGGGGCTGGAGTTGGTCCCAAGGGTTGGGCTGTTCGCCCATTAAAGCGGCACGCGAGCTGGGTTTAGAACGTCGTGAGACAGTTCGGTCCCTATCCGCCGCGCGCGCAGGAGACTTGCGGAAGGCTGTCCCTAGTACGAGAGGACCGGGACGGACGAACCTCTGGTATGCCAGTTGTCCCACCAGGGGCACGGCTGGTTAGCTACGTTCGGAAGGGATAACCGCTGAAAGCATCTAAGCGGGAAGCCTGTTCCTAGATGAGGTCTCCCACCCGTCATGGGTTAAGGCCCCCACCAGACCAGTGGGTTGATAGGCCAGAAATGGAAGCACAGCAATGTGTGAAGTTGACTGGTACTAATAGGCCGAGGACTTGCCCACAAACATGCTACGCATCCACTCTACAACTCTGAAACACCACACCACACAAACTGAATACGACACACATCGTCAGGCTTTCATTCCCCGCCAACCACACGGTTCCGGGGAATGCCACCACACACAGAACACCCTGTTGCTGGTGGACAGAGTTACGGCGGTTATAGCGGCAGGGAAACGCCCGGACCCATTCCGAACCCGGAAGCTAAGCCTGCCAGCGCCGATGGTACTGCACTCGCGAGGGTGTGGGAGAGTAGGACACCGCCGAACATTCTTCAACACTGCCCCGGGTTGAGCGTTTCGCTCCCCGGGGCAGTGGTATGTCGACACCGATGTCGCAGGTCATGTTGAGCGCAGGGCGTGACAGTCGGTGCGTGCACACCGGTTACGCTGTATTGAGCGGGAAATCTATGGAGGTCACGGTGTCGGAATCAGGTGGTCGCGGCGCGCCCCCTCGTGGTGATCGGGGCGGTAGGCCGGAGCGCGACCAGCGCGGCAGGCGTGACCATGCCGGGCAGGGCAAGCCGTCCCGTCAGCGGGATTACCGCGATCGGGGGCGGGAGGACAAACCCGCTCGCCAGCGCGGCGGCCGTGACCGCCAGGAGGAGAAGCCGCAAGGTCCAGTGGCGCCGGAGCTCCCGGAGGACATCGAAGCCTCAGCCCTGGACATCGAGGTGCGCAAGGAGTTGCGCAGCCTGCCCAAGGACCTGGCCGAACTTGTTGGCAAACACCTTGTCGCAGCGGGCGAGCTCGTCGACACGGATCCGGAAGCGGCCCTGGAGCACGCCCGGTTCGCGAAGGTGAAGGCGTCGCGCATCCCGGTGGTGCGCGAGGCCGTCGGACTCGCCGCGTACCACGCGGGCCAGTGGGCGGAAGCGCTGTCCGAGCTGCGGGCGGTACGGCGGATGACGCGCAGCAACATCCACGTCGCGATCATGGCCGACGCCGAACGGGCGCTCGGCAGGTCGGAACGGGCGCTCGACCTCGCGAAGGAAACCGACGTCAAGAGCCTCCCACCAGAGATCGCGGTGGAACTGCGCATCGTCGCCGCGGGCGCGCGACGCGATCTAGGACAGCTCGACGCGGCTGTCGTCGCCCTGCAAGGAGACGACCTCGACCCTCGCAAGCGGCTGCCGTGGAGCGCGCGACTGTTCTACGCCTATGCGGACAACTTGCTTGAAGCAGGCAGGAAGGACGAGGCAGCCACCTGGTTCACCCACGCTGCCGAAGCCGACACTGAGGAAGAAACCGACGCGGCAGAGCGGGCGGCAGAACTGGGATGACCGCGCAGTCGCTCCTGGACCGCTACGACTGCCTGCTGCTCGACCTCGACGGCACGGTCTACTACGGCCCTGAGGCGATCAAGGGCGCTGTCAGCGGCATCGACGCGGCACACACGGCGGGCGTCGCGGTGCGGTTCGTGACCAACAACGCCTCCAAAACGCCGGACACCGTCGCGTCGCACCTGCGAGACCTGGGCGTTCCCGCACGGACTGACGAAATCGCCACCAGCGCACAGGCGGGCGCGCGGCTCCTGGCGGCCGCCGTGCCCGCAGGCGCAACGGTGCTCGTCGTCGGTACGGACGCCCTCGCGGCGGAGGTCAGCCGTCTTGGCTTGCGGACGACCCGCGGGTACAACGACGACGTCGCTGCCGTCGTGCAGGGCCACTCGCCCGAGACCGCGTGGGCCGACCTCGCCGAAGCCTGCACCGCGATCCGGGCTGGCGCGCGATGGGTGGCCTGCAACGTCGACCCGACGCTGCCCACCGAGCGCGGCCAACTGCCAGGCAACGGCTCGATGGTCGCCGCGCTACGCACCGCCACCGGCACTACTCCGGCCGTGGCGGGCAAACCGGAGCCAACGCTGTTCACCGAAGCCGCCCGCGCCGCCGACGCACGGGCGCCGCTGGTGATCGGCGATCGGCTCGACACCGACATCGCGGGCGCCACAGCGGCAGACCTGGACTCGTTGCTGGTGCTCAGCGGCGTCACCAACCCGGCGGACGTGCTCGGAGCACCGGAAGGTCAGCGCCCGCGGTATCTCGCGGACGACGCGTCCGCCGTGACCGCCCCTGCCGCGGAGCTGGCGGTGGGGGCGCGAGCTGGCTGGCAGGTCGACGTCGCGGACGGTGAGCTGCGGGTGAGCGGCGCGGGAGAACCACTTGACCTGCTTCGCGCGTTGTGCCCGCTGGCGTGGCAACACGGCGTCCGGTGTGCGAGTGGTACCACTGACATCGCCAAAGCCGTGGTGAACACACTCGGTGTCGGGGCTATCGACTACCGTTGACCACGTGGAGGAGCAGATGAGCGACCCTGGTGCGGAACAGGCCGGGGACGCGCCGCAGGACACCGACCCGCTCGCGGGCGTCGCCGAGGCGGTCCGAGCGCTGGACGACCTGGACCAGCGCCCGGTCGCCGAGCACGTGGAGCGATTCGACGCGGTGCACACCGAGTTGACGGTCGCGCTGTCCAGCATCGACAAGGTCTAGGACATCGCGTGGGGCGCAAGGCGCGGCTCGACGCCGAGCTGGTCCGGCGCGGCTTGGCGCGGTCGAGAGAACATGCCGGCCAGCTGATCAGCAGTGGAAGTGTGCTGGTGCGTGGTATGGCGGCGAAGAAGGCAGCCACCGGAGTTGAGCTGGACGCGCCGATCGTAGTGCGCGATACCGACGACCCTGGCTGGGCGTCGCGCGGCGCGCACAAGCTGCTCGGCGCGTTGGCGGCGTTCGAATCACTCGGGCTCAGCGTCGAGGGCAAACGCTGCCTGGACGCGGGCGCGTCGACCGGCGGCTTCACCGACGTGCTGCTGCGCAGGGGCGCGCGGACGGTGATCGCGGCCGACGTCGGCAGGGGACAGCTGGACTGGCGGCTGCAAACCGATGAGCGGGTCGTCGTCATGGACAAGACCAACGTGCGGTCGCTGTCGCTGGACGACATCGGCGAACCGGTGGAGCTGGTGGTGGGCGACCTGTCGTTCATCTCACTGCGGCTGGTGCTGCCCGCGCTTGCCGACTGCACCGTGCCCGACGCCGACCTGGTGCCGATGATCAAGCCGCAGTTCGAGGTCGGCAAGGAGCGCCTCGGCACCGGCGGTGTTGTCCGCGAACCCGAGCTGCGCGCCGAGGTCGTGCTCGACGTACTGACCGAGGCAGCCAAACTGGGCCTGAGCACCGCCGCGGTGGTAGCGAGCCCCTTGCCTGGGCCGTCCGGCAACGTCGAGTATTTCGCCTGGCTGCGCCGGACCGGGGATGGTGATGACCCCGCGAAGCGGGCCGAACTGGTCGCCACGGCGGTGGAGGAGGGGCCGGCATGACACGCCAGGTACTGCTCGTGGTCAACCCCGATCGGGAGACCAACCGTGAGGCGGCGCGGGAGGTCGCCGAGCTGTTCGGCGCGGCGGGGTTCCAGCTGCGGGTGCTCGACGCCACGGTGGCGGACTTTCTCGCCGCCCAAGGTGATACTCCGGTCAGGGACACGCTGCCGCTGACCATCAGCGAGGACGAACCGGCGTCCGGCGTCGAGTTGGTGTTCGTGCTCGGTGGCGACGGCACGCTGCTGCGCGCCGCCGAGCTGGCGCGACCCGCGCGGGTCCCGATCCTCGGCGTGAACCTCGGCCGCATGGGCTTTCTCACCGAGGCCGACTCCACCGCGCTCGCCGACACTGTCCGGCGCGTGGTGGACAGGTCGTACCAGGTCGAACGCCGTATGACCGTGGACGTCACGGTCACCGTCGGCGACGAGGTGCTCGCTCGGACATGGGCGCTCAACGAGGCCAGTGTCGAGAAGAGCTCGCGGGAACGCATCCTCGACGCGCTGATCAGCATCGACGGGCACCCCGTTTCCTCCTTCGGCTGCGACGGCGTGCTCTGCGCGACGCCGACCGGCTCGACCGCGTACGCCTTCTCGGCCGGCGGTCCGATCATCTGGCCGGACGTCGAAGCCCTGGTCGTCGTCCCCAGCAACGCGCACGCCATGTTCGCCCGCCCGATGGTCGTTTCGCGGGAGTCGGTTATCGCTATCGACATCGACCCTCACGGTTCCACCGGTGTCCTGACCTGCGACGGGATGCGCCACGTCGAGCTCCCGCTCGGCGCGCGGATCCAGGTCGTCGCCGGAGAGGTGCCGGTGCTGCTCGCCCGGTTGTGGGAAGGCCCGTTCACCGACCGCCTGGTGCACAAGTTCGCACTCCCGGTGAAAGGCTGGCGGGAGCGCCACGCGCCAGAGTGAGGGCGCTGAAGTGCACACACGGCGTCGGGAGTGCATGACACGACGTCCTGAGTGACGGACACGGCGTCGGGAGTGCGGGACACGACACCGTTGGGCGTGGGACACGACGTGGTGTCCGGGTTACCCGCTACGGTGGGAGCCGTGCTGGCCGAGATGCGGATTCAGGGCCTCGGTGTTATCGACGACGCCCTGCTCGAACTGCACCCGGGACTCACCGTGGTCACCGGGGAAACCGGCGCGGGCAAGACCATGGTGGTCACCGGCCTCCACCTGCTCTCAGGGGGCCGTTCCGACGCCTCTCGGGTGCGCAATGGCGCGAAGAAGGCCATCGTCGAGGGCAGGTTCGCGCTGACGAAGCTGCCTGCCGCGGTGGAGATGATCGAGGAATCCGGCGGAGAGGTCGACGAGGACGGCAGCGTGATCGCGCTGCGCAGCGTCGGTAAGGACGGCCGCTCCCGTGCTCACCTCGGCGGCAGGTCGGTCCCGGCCGGCGCGCTCGGTCAGTTGTCCGACCAGCTCATCGCCGTGCATGGGCAGAATGACCAGCTCCGCCTGATGCGGACCGCTGAGCAGCGTGCGGTGATCGACCGGTTCGCGGGGGACGCCGTCGCTACGCCGCTCGCGGAGTATCAGCGGGTCCGCGCCGAGTGGCAGGACGTCGTTCGCGAGCTGGCCGAACGCACCAGCCGCTCTCGCGAGCTCGCGCAGCAGGCCGACATGCTGCGGCACGGGCTGGACGAGATCGAGGCCGTCGCACCGGAATCCGGTGAGGACACCGCACTGGTTGAGCAGATCAAACGGCTCTCCGAGGTCGACGAGCTGCGCACCGCGGCCGGTGCCGCACAGGCGGCGGTGTCCGGTGCTGACGACGCCGACCCAGACCAACCTGGCGCGCTCGGCCTGGTCAGCGAGGCCCGCCAGCGCATCGCATCGGCCGAGGATCCCGTGCTCACCGAACTCGACTCCCGGCTGGAGCAGGCCGCCGTGCTGCTCGCGGATGTCGGCTCCGAGCTGGGCGGCTACCTCGACGGCCTTGACGCCGACCCTGCCACGCTCGACAAGGCCCTCGCACGCCAGGCCGAGCTGAAACAACTCACCCGCAAGTACGCCGCCGACGTCGACGGCGTACTTGCCTGGGCAGAAGAGGCTCGCCAGCAACTGTCCGGAATGGACACCTCGGAGGATGCGCTCGCGGAACTGGCGCGGCGTCGTGACGCACTGGCCGCCGAGCTGGCTGGGCACGCCGCTGCCGTCTCGCGGGCTCGCGGCGAGGCCGCCGCCGAGCTGGCGACGTCGATCACCGGCGAACTGTGCGGGCTGGCCATGGCGCAGGCAGAGGTGGACGTCGTGGTGCGCCCGATGACCGCGGACGCCGACGATCCCGCCGCGCTCGCCGTCGACGGGCAGCGATTACACGCTGGCCCGGACGGCGTCGACGAGGTGGAGCTGCTGCTGCGTGCGCATCCCGGCGCGCCAGCGCTTCCGGTGCACAAGGGCGCGTCCGGTGGTGAGCTGTCCCGCGTGATGCTGGCGATCGAGGTCGTCATCGCGGGCGCGGATACCGTGCCGACGCTGGTGTTCGACGAGGTCGACGCCGGGGTTGGCGGCAGGGCCGCCGTGGAGATCGGCAGGCGGCTCGCGCGGTTGGCGCGCACCCACCAGGTGCTGGTCGTGACGCACTTGCCGCAGGTCGCCGCCTATGCCGACCAGCACCTCGTCGTCGACAAGGGCACCGACGGCGGCGTCACCCGCAGCGACGTCCGCACACTCGACGACGAGGAGCGCGTCATGGAGCTGGCACGGATGCTGGCTGGCATGGACGGCACGGAGACCGGTCGCGCGCACGCTGAGGAGCTGCTGGCCGTCGCCGGTGCCGAGAAGGTGTGAATAACCACTGAGTTCGACCCGGTCCTTCGGCGTGGCGGGCGCGCATTCTGGTTTCCTTTTGTCACTATCGGGCCCATGAAACTCAGCGGCCTGCTTTCGAAAAGCACCGAAACGCTGCCTGGAGTGGCCGGCGTGGCGCGGGTCGATCGACGCACCGGGGAACTACTGCGCAGGGTAGGGCCCGGCGACATCGTCGTCCTTGACCAGCTCGATCTCGACCGCGCGACCGCGGCCGCGCTCGCGGCGGCAGGGGTCGCTGGCGTCGTGAACGCATCGGTGTCCATCTCGGGACGATTTCCCAATCTTGGCCCGGAAATCCTTGTTGGCGCGGGAATTCCCCTCGTAGACGACGTCGGAACGGACGTTCTCCGCCGCATCAAAGATGGCAGCAAGATCCGGTTGCACGAGGGTGTCGTCTACAACGGGGAACGCGAAATCGCGCGCGGGGTGGAGCAAACCCCCGACAGCGTCGCGGACCAGATGATCGAGGCGAAGGCGGGCATGACCGCCCAGCTGGAAGCGTTCTCCGCCAACACAATGGAGTTCCTGCGCGCCGAGCGCACGCTGATCCTGGACGGCGTCGGCGTGCCAGGGCTGCGGGTGGCGATGAAAGACCGGCACGCGCTCGTCATCGCGCCGGGCACCGACCACGCCAAGGACCTCAAACGGCTCAAGAAGTACATCGCCGAGCACCGGCCGGTGCTCATCGGCGTTGACACCGGTGCCGACACGCTGCGCGAGGCGGGCTACACACCGGACGTCGTGGTCGGCGACCCGAACGCCGTGGCATCCGCGACGCTGAAGAACGCGGGTGAGATCGTCATCCCGGCCCAGCTCGACGGCTACGCACCCGGCATCGACCGCATCCAGGACCTCGGCGTCGGCGCGGTGACGTTCCCGTCCACCGGCAACGCCGAAGACCTCGCGCTGCTACTCGCCGACACTCATGAGGCGAGCCTCGTCGTCACCGTCGGCTTCCAGGCGACGCTGGCGGAGTTCCTCGACCGAGGCCGGTCCGGCTCGAACCCGTCGACGTTTCTCACCCGGCTCAAGCTGGGCACCAAGATCGTCGACGGCAAGGCGGTCGGGATGCTGCACCGCAGCCGGATCTCGCTGTGGGCGGTCGTGCTGCTGGTGGTCTCCGCGCTGGTGGTGGTGGCCGCCGCGCTGCTGGTCTCCGATGTCGGCGGCGTCTATCTGGACTGGGCCGCCGAGCAATGGCGGTCCCTGACGACCTGGTTCAAGGGGCTGGTCACGTGATCTCGTTGCGCTACCACATCATCTCGATCGCCGCGGTGTTCCTCGCGCTCGCGGTCGGGGTCGTGCTCGGCTCAACCACGCTGAGCGGCACGCTGCTGTCGGCGTTGTCGGACGAGAAGAGCAACCTGGCCAACCAGGTGACCGAGCTGGAAGCGGAACGCAACGGGCTGCAGGCCCGGCTGGCCGACGCCGACGCGTTCGCGGGCGCGGTCGGGCCGAAGGTGGTCTCTGGGCTGCTGGACAAGCGCACCGTGCTCGTCGTGACGACCGACGGTGTCGCACCGTCCGAGCGCGACGGTGTGGTGAAGCTGATCGAGTCGGCGGGCGGCAGCGTGTCCGGCGAGATCAAGCTGACCGAGGCGTTCATCGATCCCAGCAAGGCCGAGCAGGTGTCCGACATCGCGATCCGGCTGCAACCGTCTGGCGCGAAGTTCCCGACGTCCGGCGGTCCCGGCGCGCTCGCGGGCGCGCTGCTCGGTGAGACGTTGCTGCTCGACGGCAAGTCCGCCAAGCCGCAGACATCGTCCGAGGAGCGAGACGCTGCCGTGGCCGGGCTGTCCGACGGCGGGTTCGTCGAGACCACCGGCGATGTGGAGCCCGCGCAGCTCGCCGTCGTGCTGGTCGGTGACAGGGCGCAGGGCACCGGCGCCGGCGACAAGGCCGTCACGCTCGCGCGTTTCGCAACCCAGCTGGACAAGGCGGGGGCGGGCGCCGTGCTGGCTGGCCGGACGTCGGCGGCGGGCGGCTCTGGCTCGATCGGTGTCGTCCGGGCCGACACGGCGGCGTCCGACATCCTCTCGACCGTGGACAACCTGCACACCCAGGCGGGCAGGGTCACCACCGTGCTGGCGCTGCGGGAACAGCTGGAGGAGGACACCGGCCGCTACGGCACCGCGGGCAACGCCGAGGCGCCCGCGCCCGGCGTGGCGGCGTCGGGGAGCTGAGCTACCCCAGCATTCCCTCCCACGTCGCCACGAACCCGGGGAACGTCTTGCCGACCGTGGCGGGGTTCTCCACCGTGATGCCGGGCACGCGGAGCCCGAGAACCGCACCGGCCATCACGAGCCGGTGGTCGTCGTAGGTGTGGAACGTCCCCGCGTGGAGCGGCGCCGGGGAGATTCGCAGCCCATCGGCGGTCTCCGACACGTCCGCGCCCAGCCCGGAGAGCTCGGTGGCCAGGGCCGCGAGCCGGTCGGTCTCGTGCCCGCGCAGATGTGCCACCCCGGAGATCAGCGATGGCCCGTCCGCGAAGCACAGCAACGCCGCGACCACCGGCGTCAGCTCGCCCACCTCGTGCAGGTCAAGCTGCTGCCCGGCGAACCCGCCCTCGCCTGTGACGACGAGCCCCGTGTCGTCAAGCGATACCCGCGCGCCGAGGTCGCGCAGCAACTCCCGCAGCCAGTCGCCGGGCTGCGTCGTCCGCGACGGCCAGTCGCGCACCCGCACCGTGGACCCGGTCAGCGCGGCTGCGGCCAGGAACGGCGCCGCGGTGGACAGGTCCGGTTCCACGGTGAAGTCCGGGCAGGACAGTGTCGCCGGGGGAACGTGGAATTCGGTGCCGTCACGTTCTGGCGCCGCGCCGAACCGGCGGAGCAGGTCCAGCGTCATCGCCACGTGCGGTTCGCTCGGCGGCGCGCCACCGGCCAGCCGTACCGTGACGCCCTTCTCGAACGCGGGGCCAGCCAGCAGCAGCGCTGACAGGAACTGACTCGACGCCGAGGAGTCCAGCGTCACAGCGCCGCCAGCGAGGCCCCCGGAACCGCGCACGGTGAACGGTGGCGCGCCCCTGCCGCCGTCGTCGATGTCCGCCCCGAGGTCGCGCAACGCCTCGAGCAGCGGCGCGATGGGACGCCTGCGGATCGCCTCGTCGCCGTCGAAGCGCACCGTGTGGGATCCCAGCGTCGCCAGCGCCGGGGTGAACCGCGCCACGGTGCCCGCGTTGCCCAACTCCACCGACACGTCGCCGGTGCCGCCGGTCAGCGGCGTCACCATGACCCCGTCGAGGTCGCCGGGGTCATCGGCGGCCGCATCGGACATCGGCCGCCAGGACGCGCCGAGGGCGTCCAGCGCGGCCAGCATCAGCCGCGCGTCGCGGGAATCAAGCGGATGCCGCACCGTCGTCGGCTCACTGGCCAGCGCGGCGAGCACGTACGCCCGGTTGGTGATCGACTTCGAACCGGGCACCCGCACCGTCGCGTCGAACGCGCCGGTCGCGGTCGGTGCCACCCACGCTTCGGCTGACATGACCGGGTGTCCTCCCTCGGGTCGGGTTTGTGCGTGTTAGCGTAAAGGCCCGTGGGACTTCAGCCTCGGACAGTCAAGCATGTGTTCGTCACGGGAGGTGTCGCCTCCTCGCTCGGCAAGGGGCTGACAGCCTCCAGCCTGGGTCAGCTACTCACGTCTCGGGGCCTCCGGGTCACGATGCAGAAGCTGGACCCTTACCTCAACGTCGACCCTGGGACGATGAATCCGTTCCAGCACGGCGAGGTGTTCGTCACGGAGGACGGCGCGGAGACCGATCTCGATATCGGTCACTACGAGCGCTTCCTCGACCGGGACCTCACCGGCCACGCGAACGTCACGACCGGCCAGGTGTACTCCGAGGTCATCGCCAAGGAGCGCAGGGGCGAGTACCTCGGTGACACTGTGCAGGTCATTCCGCACATCACCGATGAGATCAAGTCGCGGATCACGGCGCTGGCCGAGTCCGACGGCACCGGATATCGCCCCGACGTCGTCATCACCGAGGTCGGCGGCACCGTCGGCGACATCGAGTCGCTGCCGTTCCTTGAGGCCTGCCGGCAGGTGCGCCACGACGTCGGCAGGGACAACTGCTTCTTCCTGCACGTCTCACTGATTCCGTTCCTCGCGCCGTCCGGGGAGCTCAAGACCAAGCCGACGCAGCACTCCGTCGCCGCGCTGCGCAACATCGGTATCCAGCCGGACGCGCTGGTGTGCCGCGCCGACCGGGAGATCGGTGACGATCTCAAGCGCAAGATCGGCCTGATGTGCGACGTCGAGAACGAGGCGGTCATCGCCTGCCCCGACGCGCCGTCGATCTACGACATCCCGAAGGTGCTGCACCGGGAGGCGCTGGACGCGTACGTGGTGCGTCGGCTCGGGCTGCCGTTCCGCGACGTCGACTGGACGGTGTGGGGCGACCTGCTCGATCGGGTGCACAACCCGAAGGAGACGGTGCGGATCGCGCTGGTCGGCAAGTACATCGACCTGCCGGACGCCTACCTGTCGGTGACCGAGGCGCTGCGTTCCGGGGGCTTCGCCCACCACGCCAAGGTGCAGATCAGCTGGGTGGCCTCCGACGACTTGGCCACGCCCGAAGGCGCGTCGCACGCGTTGCACGGCGTCGACGGCATCCTCGTGCCAGGCGGGTTCGGCATTCGCGGCATTGAGGGCAAGGTCGGCGCGATCACCTACGCCCGCGAACGCAAGATCCCGGTGCTGGGCCTGTGCCTGGGGTTGCAGTGCATGGTCATTGACGTGGCCCGCAACCTCGCGGGCATCACCGGTGCTGGCTCGACCGAGTTCGACGGCGAGATCACCGACCCGGTCATCTCGACCATGCCGGACCAGAAGGAGGTCGTGCGCGGTGAGGCCGACATGGGCGGCACCATGCGGCTCGGCGCGTATCCGGCGAAGCTCACCGACGGGACGCAGGTCGCCAAGGCGTACGGCACCATCGACGTCTCCGAGCGGCACCGCCACCGCTACGAGGTCAACAACCACTACCGCGAGCGGCTCACCAAGGCGGGCCTGGTGTTCTCCGGGACGTCGCCGGACGGCAAGCTGGTCGAGTTCGTCGAGTTGCCGGAGGAGACGCACCCGTTCTTCGTCGGCACCCAGGCACACCCGGAGCTGAAGAGTAGGCCGACCCGCCCGCACCCGCTGTTCGACGCCTTCGTGCACGCCGCGGTGAACTACCGCAAGGCGGAGCGGCTGCCGCTGCCCGAGACGTCGTGAACGGCAGGGCATGAGCCAGAACAGCAGCACCGAACCGGGCACGCACGAGTTCGACGTCGTCGCGTCCGAGGACATCCACGTCGGCCGGGTGGTCGCGCTGCGCGTCGACGACGTCGTGATGCCAGGCGGCAGGACCGCGCGCCGGGAGATCGTCGAGCACCTCGGCGCCGTCGCGATCGCGGCGGTCGACGCCGATGGTCAGGTCACGCTGGTCTCGCAGTACCGGCACCCGATCGGTCGGCGGTTGCTCGAGCTGCCAGCGGGGCTGCTCGACGTCGCGGAGGAGGACCCGCTGGTGACCGCACAGCGGGAACTGCGCGAGGAGGCAGGCCTCGTCGCCGGGCGGTGGGACACGCTGGTCGACATGGCGGCCTCTACCGGATTCACCGACGAGGTGGTGCGGATCTACCTGGCACGGGACCTGACCGTGGTGGACAGGGAGATCGCGGGCGGCGATGAGGAAGCCGACATCGTGCTCACCCGGATGCCGCTGGCCGATGCCGTCCAGCGGGTACTGACGGGGGAGCTGATCAACGGCGCCACCGTCAGCGGGCTGCTCGCGGCGCACGCGGTGCTGTCCGGCGCGACCGAGCCACGGTCCGCCGACGTGCCGTGGCGGGACCGGCCGACGGCCTTCGCGGCGAGGAAGCACGCAGACTGAACCGCGGGACACCCGGCGCGTGTCCGGGGACCGCGTCGGTGCCTGCCGGTACGGTGTCCGCGTGGCACGCAGCGACCCGGAGCGGGTGGTCAGGGCCTACCTGGACCACCTCGCTGTCGAGCGCGCGACCGCGCGCAACACTCTGAACAGCTACGAGCGTGACCTGCGCCGTTACCTCGCCTATCTCGACACCGCCCGGCGCACCAGCCTGGCCGACGTCACCGAGTCCGACGTCACCGGTTTCGTCGTGGCGCTGCGGGAAGGTAGCGAGGACCACCCGCCGCTGGCGGCGTCGTCGGCGGCGCGGGCGCTGGTCGCGGTGCGCGGGTTGCACCGGTTCGCCGCGCGGGAGGGCATCGTCGGTGACGACGCCGCCCGCGACGTCACCCCACCGCCTCCGCTGAAACGGCTGCCCAAGGCGCTGCGCATCGACGAGGTCGCGAAGCTGCTGGACACCCCGCCCACCGATGACCCGCGGGCGCTGCGGGATCAGGCGCTGCTCGAAGTGCTGTACTCGACCGGCGCGCGGATCTCCGAGGCGATCGGGCTTGACGTCGACGACGTCGAGTCGGCAGAGCGTACCGTCCTGCTCGATGGCAAGGGCGGCAAGCAGCGGCTCGTGCCGATCGGCAGGCCCGCGCTGGCCGCCCTCGACGCGTACCTGGTGCGGGCGAGGCCCGCGCTGGCTCGTAAGGGCAGGGGGACCTCGGCGCTATTCCTGAACGCGCGGGGCGGCAGGCTGTCGCGGCAGGGTGCGTGGCAGGTACTCAAGGCCAACGCCGAGCGGGCGGGACTGTCGGACGCGGTGTCGCCGCACACGCTGCGGCACTCGTTCGCTACCCATCTGCTGGAAGGCGGGGCGGACGTCCGGGTGGTGCAGGAGCTGCTCGGGCACGCCTCGGTGACCACGACGCAGGTCTACACCCGTGTCACCGTCATGACCTTGCGCGAGGTGTACGCTACCGCGCACCCTCGGTCCAGGTAGGCACGGAGAACGTCGTCTCGGAATGATTTCGGGGTTCTGCGGCGAGCCGCTTTGCCGCAGCTAGTTGCTCACCCATAGGCTGCCGTCGAGCAGGGAGAGCAAGGAGTCTTCTCGTCATGGCGACACCTCACTCACTTCGGGCACCGGAGGTCTTCGGCGAACAGCCGGCCGCCGGTGCGCCGGACAGCGCACCGAGTGCCAGCTCGGCCGCGAGCACGTCGTCGCGGGGCTCTGGTGTGTCGGGCACCCCGGCGAGCAGCAAGCCGGAGCAGAAGTCGGAGCAGAAACTCGGCCCGACGGGTCGGCCGCTGCGCGAGATACCCGAACCTCCGCCGCTCGATCGGCACGGTCCGGCGCGCGTGCTGGCGATGTGCAACCAGAAGGGTGGCGTCGGCAAGACGACGTCCACCATCAACCTGGGCGCGTCGCTGGCCGAGTACGGCCGCAAGGTATTGCTCGTCGACTTCGATCCGCAGGGCGCGCTGTCCGTCGGGCTCGGGGTGCAGCCGCACGAGCTGGACCAGACCGTCTACAACGCCGTCATGGAGTCGTCGATCAACGTGCGCGACATCCTGCACAAGACGTCGATCGACGGCATTGACCTGCTGCCGAGCAACATCGACCTGTCGGCGGCAGAGGTGCAGCTCGTCGCCGAGGTCGGCCGCGAGCACAGTCTGATGCGCGTGCTGCGCCCGCTGATCGCGGAGTACGACTTCGTGCTGGTGGACTGCCAGCCGTCGCTCGGGTTGCTCACCGTCAACGCGCTCACCGCCGCTGACGGTGTGATCATCCCGCTGGAGTGTGAGTTCTTCAGCCTGCGCGGGGTCGCGCTGCTCATGGACACCATCGACAAGGTTCGTGAGCGCCTGAATCCGAGTCTGGACATCATCGGTATCCTCGCCACCATGTTCGACCCGCGTACATTGCATTCCAAGGAGGTCATCTCCAGGGTGGTCGAGGCGTTCGGGGACACCGTGTTCGACACGGTCATCAACCGCACCGTGCGGTTCCCGGAAACCACCGTCGCTGGGGAGCCCATCACGACGTGGGCGCCGAAGTCCGTTGGCGCGACCGCCTATCGTCAACTCGCGCGAGAGGTGATTCGCCGGTGACAAGACGGGTGTCTTTGCCCGGCGCCTCAGAACTCTTCTTCCGCACCACAGCAACGTCCGAGTCGAGCGGCACGGATTCGTCCGGCGGCTCGGCGGAGAAGACCGCACCCGCCCCGCGCGGGAACGAAGAGGGCTCCGCGACAGACAGGCGCGCCGCGCCGCGCAAGAAGCATGACTCGAAGATCACGGTGTACCTGTCCAGCGAGCAGTTGCTCGCGTTGGAGCAGGCGCGGCTCGCGCTGCGAGGTAGCCACGGTCTCGCGGTGGACCGGGGCAGACTGGTGCGCGAGGCGGTCGCGGTGATGCTGGAGGATTTCGAGGCCAACGGCGAGGATTCGGTCCTTGTGCGACGATTGCGCATTGAGGAAGACGAGCACGGTGCGCAAGCCCAGCTCGGGTAGCTTCCGAGCGCGAATAGAGCACACATGACCGAAGCGGACGACGCGATCGTTGTTGACGACGCGGTCGCTGGCAGTGACGTCGAGGAGCAGCCCAGTTCCAAGTTCCGGGTGCGGCTGGCGAACTTCGAGGGGCCGTTCGACCTGCTGCTGCAGCTGATCTCGCAGCACGAGCTGGACGTCACCGAGGTCGCCCTGCACCAGGTCACCGACGACTTCATCGCGCACACCAAAGCGCTCGGCGAGGGATGGGACCTCGACGAGACCACCGAGTTCCTGGTGATTGCGTCGACGCTGCTCGACCTGAAAGCCGCGCGGCTGCTGCCGTCCGGCGACGTCGAGGACGAAGAGGACCTCGCGCTGCTCGAGGCACGCGATCTGCTGTTCGCTCGGGTGCTGCAGTACCGTGCGTACAAGCAGGTCGCCGCGCTGTTCGCGGAGCTGGAAGCCGGTGCGCTACGACGTTACCCGCGGTCGGTGTCGCTGGAAGAGCGTTACCTGGGGTTGCTGCCCGAGGTGATGCTCGGTGTCGACCCGGACGGACTCGCGGAGATCGCGGCAGCGGTGTTCCGGCCGAAGCCGCCGCCGACGGTGTCGCTCGACCACCTGCACGCCGGCAAGGTGTCGGTGCGGGAGCACGCCGCGATCCTGCGGTTGCGGCTGGCCGAGCACGGTTCGGCGAGCTTTACCGAGTTGGTGACGGACTGCGAGCACACGCTGGAGGTGGTCGCCCGGTTCCTCGCGCTGCTCGAGCTGTACCGCGAGGCCACGGTGGAGTTCGAGCAGGCCGATCCGCTCGGGGAGCTACGGGTGACCTGGACCGGCGGGTCCGTCGACGAGGCCAGCGCCGCCGCGGAGCGCGATCGTGTGAGCGAGGACGAGGAGGAGTACGGGTGAGTACCCCGGAGAACGACGCCGACCACCACGGCGACATCGCGCTGGACGCCGCATCGGAGGACGCTGCTGCTGCCGCCGCACCCGACGAGCCCTCCGACGTCTCTGACGGCCCGATCGACGCCGATGCCGCGCCCCCTGACGCCCCAGCCGATGCCGCGCCCCCTGACGCCCCGGAGCAGGAGGGCGCACCGATCGACGTCACGGACGCGCTGCCCGACGTCTCCACCGATGAGCGCCTGATCGCGGCACTGGAGGCGTTGCTGCTGGTCGTCGACTCCCCGGTGTCGGAGGAGTCGCTTGCCTCCGCCGTCGAGCAGCCGGTCGACCGCGTCACCGAGGCGCTGCGCACGCTCGCCGAGGACCTCGCCGACAGGGAGAGCGGCATCGAACTACGTCGGGCTGGTGACGGCTGGCGGTTCTACACCCGCGACACGTACGCGCCGTTCGTGGAGAAACTGCTGCTCGATGGGCAGCGCTCCAAGCTGACCCGCGCCGCGCTGGAGACGCTGGCCGTGATCGCCTACCGGCAGCCGGTCACCCGCTCGCGCGTCGCCGCGGTGCGCGGCGTGAACGTCGACGGCGTGATCCGGACGCTGCTCGCGCGCGGGCTGATCGAGGAGTACGGCACCGACAGCGAGACCGGTGGCACGCTCTACGTCACCACCGAGTTGTTCCTGGAGCGGCTGGGTCTGCCCTCGCTGTCCGACTTGCCGCCGATCGCGCCGTTGCTGCCCGAAGTGGACTCCATCGATGACCTCTGAGTCGAACTCGACCGCTGAGCCGGAGCTGGTGCGGCTACAGAAAGTGCTCGCCAAGGCGGGAGTCGCCTCCCGCCGCGCCGCCGAGCAGCTGATCATGCGAGGACGGGTGAGCGTCGACGGCGAGGTGGTGCGCGAACTCGGGACCAAAGTAGACCCCGACACCGCCGTGATCCGCGTCGACGGTGACCGCGTCATCGTCCGCGATGACCTGGTCTACCTCGCGCTGAACAAGCCTCGTGGCATGCACAGCACCATGACCGACGATCGGGGCAGGCCCTGCGTCGGTGACCTGGTGGCCGACCGCACGGAGCGGCTGTTTCACGTCGGCAGGCTTGACGCCGAGACCGAGGGCCTGTTGCTGCTGACCAACGATGGCGAGTTGGCGCACCGGCTCATGCATCCCTCGTACGAGGTGCTGAAAACGTACGTCGCCGAGGTCGACGGTGTGGTGCAGCGTGGTCTCGGCGCGCAGTTGACTTCCGGGGTCGAGCTGGAGGACGGGCCGGTGAAGGCCGACCGGTTCCGCGTGATCGACTCCCGCCCCGGTCGGTCGATGGTGGAAATCGTGCTGCACGAGGGCCGCAAGCACATCGTGCGCCGGCTACTCGACGAGGTGGGACATCCCGTCCAGCGGCTGGTCCGCACCGCGGTCGACGACGTCACGCTCGGTCAGCTCAAGCCCGGCTCGCTCCGCCCGCTCACCCGCAAGGAACTCGCCTCGTTGCATGCCGCAGTCGGGCTCTGAGCGAGTGTGTCGACGTTGTGGTCGCTATGACGACCACAACGCCTCAAGATCACCCGCCCCCGCGACGCTCCGCGAGCACCGTCACTGCGCTGGCTTCGGCGCCGGTGTGCCCCGGATCGCCCGGACGGCAGGCTCCACGACGCGGGCGGCGATCGGCCCCAGCGCCGCCATGATCAGCACGTATGTTGTCGCCAGCGCTGCCAGCCGCGCTTCGACCGCGCCGGCGGACACCGCTAGTCCCGCGATGATGATGGAGAACTCACCGCGTGCGATCAGCGACGCGCCCGCGCGTGCCCGGCCGAGCGGGCCGATGCCCTGCCTGCGGGCCGCCCACCAGCCGGTCGCGACCTTGGTGATCGTGGTGACCACTGCCAGCACCACCGCGAAGGCCAGCACCGGCGGGATGTCCCTCGGATCGGTGTTCAGCCCGAACACCACGAAGAAGATCGCCGCGAACAGATCGCGCAGCGGTTCGAGCACCCGCGTGGCGCTTCGCGCCGCGGGGCCGGCGATCGCGATGCCGAGCAGGAACGCGCCCACCGCCGCCGAGACCTGCATCGCCGCCGCGACACCGGCGACAAGCAACGCCGAGCCGAGCAGCTTGAGCAGGAAGATCTCCCTGTCCTCGCTGAACAGCACCGCCGAGACGTACCGCCCGTACCGCATGGCCACCACGAGCACGACGGTCACCACAAATAGCGAGATGCCCACCGCCCGCAGCCCGGCCAGCAGGCTGATGCCGCCGAGCACCGCCGTCAACGTCGGCAGGTAGGCGGCCATGACCAGGTCCTCGAACACCAGGATCGAGAGCACCACCGGGGTCTCGCGGTTACCGGTGCGGCCAAGGTCGTTGAGGATCTTGGCGATGATGCCGGATGACGAGATGTAGGTGATGCCACCCATCACGAAGGCAGCCGTCGGTCCCCAGCCGAGCAGCAGCGCGAGCGCCGCGCCGGGCGTCGCGTTGAGCACGATGTCGACCAGCCCAGCCAGCCACGACCGCTGGAGCCCGGTGAACAACTCGGTCGCGGTGTACTCGAGGCCAAGCATCAGCAACAGCAGCACGACGCCGATCTCAGCGGCGAGGTGGGTGAACTCCTCGATGTTGCCGAGTTCGATGACGCCGCCGTTGCCGAAGGCGAGCCCGCCGAGCAGATACAGCGGAATGGGTGACATCCCTACCCGCTGGGCGAGCCTGCCGAGCACGCCGAGACTGAAGAACACCGCGCCCAGCTGGATCAGTGACAGGGCCGTGTTGTCGGCTTCCACGGCTCAGCCGTTCTTGAGGACCTTCGCCGCAGCGCCGAGGCCCTCCGACGTGCCGACGGCAACGAGCAGGTCGCCGGAGGTGAACGTGTAGTCGGGGCCCGGCGACGGGTGTACTTGACCGGCGCGCATCACCGCGACGACGGACACACTGGTGCGGGTGCGCATCTGGGTGTCACCGAGGGTGCGGCCGTCGTAGGGGGAGTTGTCCTCGATCGGCAGCTGCTTGGTCTGGATTCCCGGCAGGTCCTTGTGCTCCTCGGTGAGCTGCGCCACGAGCTGCGGCGCGCCGAGCAGGTTGCCGAGCGTCGCGGACTCGTCAACGGTCAGCGGGATTGAGGCCACGCACGCATCGGGGTCGTCCGCGCGTGAGATGATCAGTTCGATCGCCCCGTCGCGGTGGTTGATGACACCGATGCGCTGGCCAGTGCGCAGCGCGAAGTCTTTGCGCACGCCGATGCCAGGAAGTGGTGTTACCTCTACGTTCACACGCCCACCGTAGCTGAGGTGGCGCGTCCTCGCGGGTGCGGTCAGCGGCATGCGCTGCATCCCCGCACGAGGGCGGCAGGCAGAATGTCGGGAGACGGACAGGCTGGACAAGGAGTGATCGTTGGCTGCTCAACTGCGGGGTGTCGTCGCCATGGACGGGCCGTCTGGCACCGGAAAGACGACGGTGGCGCGCAGGCTCGCCGACCGGCTTGGCGCCGGGTACCTCGATACCGGCGCCATGTACCGGGCGATCACCCTCGCCGCGCTGCGCTCGGGCGTCGACGTCGCGGACGCCGACGCGGTGACCGCGGCGGCCAAGGCGGCCGAGCTGGAGGTCGGCACTGATCCGCACCACCCGGTCGCGCTACTGGACGGCGATGATGTCGCCGCCGAGATCCGCGGCGACGCGGTGACGTCGGCGGTCTCGGCGGTCGCCGCCGTGCCCGCCGTGCGGGATCTGCTGGTCGGGATGCAGCGGCGCGTCATCGAGGGCGTGCTCGCCGATGTCGGCGGCATCGTCGTGGAGGGCCGTGACATTGGCACGGTCGTCACGCCAGACGCCCCGCTCAAGATCTTCCTGACCGCGTCCGCCGACGTGCGGGCCGCTCGCAGGCTGGCGCAGGACTCCGCGGCTGGTCGCGAGTCGAACCACGTCGACGTGCTGCGCTCAGTTGACCGCAGGGACCGGCTGGACTCGACCCGCGCGACCAACCCCATGCGCCCCGCCGACGACGCTGTCGAGTTCGACACCAGCGACCTCGGCATCGATGGCGTGGTGACATCATTGTGCGAGCTGGCCGAGCAGCGCGGCATTATGGCCGAGCGTGGGACGCCGACGTGAGTGACGCCGTGAGCGATCTGCCTGCCGGTGCGCACCGAGGACTGCACGACGTCGCGCGGCTGCTCGCGCGGTGGGTGTTCCGGCCAGCGTTTCGGATCAGGATGCGTGGCAGCGAGCGCGTGCCGCGCACCGGACCGATCGTGCTGGTGGCCAACCACACCTCGATGGTGGAACCGCAGCTGCTGTTCGGATTATTGCCGCGCCGTTCGGTGTTCTTGGTCAAGGAGGAGATGTTCCACGGCCCGGTCGGCAGGGGCCTGGAACTGATCGGACAGCTTCCGGTGCGCAGGGGCGAGCCAGACAGGACGCCGTTGCTGCACGCGGTGCGGTTGCTGCGGTCCGGTGGCATGGTCGGGGTGTTTCCCGAAGGCACGCGGGGCAGCGGTGATGTGAAGGTCGCCGAGCTGGGCGCGGCGTGGCTGGTGCGCTCGTCCGGGGCGATCGTGCAGCCCGTCGCGGTGCGAGGCACCCGCCGCCCGGCCGGGACACGCAGGCGGTTCCGCCCTACGGTGGACGTTTACTTCGGCGAGCCGTTCGCGCTGGACGTGCCCCGGGGCAGGGCGGGGCTGGCCGACGCGACCGAGCAGCTGCGCGTGCGGCTCGCGGACACGGTCGCGGAGCTGGATACCTGGCGTGCGACGCACGGCGGGTCGGAGCGAACAAGGGATGTGCGGCAATGACCGATGCGGATGGCACCTGGTCGGACGAATCGGATTTCAAGGCGCTGGATGACGCCATCGCGGCCGCCGACGAGGAGCAAGGGCCCGAGGTGCAGCCGGTGGTCGCTGTCGTCGGCAGGCCGAATGTGGGCAAGTCCACGCTGGTGAACCGGATCCTTGGCAGGCGGGAAGCCGTCGTGCAGGACACGCCCGGTGTTACTCGCGACCGGGTCGCCTACGACGCCAACTGGGCTGGCAGGCGGTTCACGCTGGTCGACACCGGCGGCTGGGAGCCGAAGGCGAGTGGGCTGCAAGCCGCGGTGGCGGCGCAGGCTGAGCTGGCGATGAACACGGCGGACGCGGTGCTGCTCGTCATCGACGCCACCGTGGGCGCGACGGAGGCCGAGCAGGCGGTCGCGCGGGTGTTGCGGCGTTCCAAGCGGCCGGTGATCCTCGCGGCCAACAAGGTGGACGACGAACGCGTGCTCGCCGACGTGGCGCAACTGTGGTCGCTTGGGCTGGGCGAGCCGTACCCGGTGAGCGCGTTGCATGGCCGCGCGTCAGGGGATCTGCTCGACGCGGTCGTCAACGCGCTGCCGGACGCGCCCGCCGAGAAGGACACGGTGGGCGGGCCGCGCAGGGTGGCGCTGGTTGGCAAGCCGAACGTGGGCAAGTCCAGCCTGCTGAACAAGCTCACCGGTGAGGACCGGTCCGTGGTGCACCATGTCGCGGGCACGACGGTTGACCCGGTTGACTCGCTGGTCGAGCTGGATGGGCAGGCATGGCGGTTCGTGGATACCGCCGGCCTGCGCAAGCGGGTGAACACGGCGAAGGGCACCGAGTACTACGCCTCGTTGCGTACCAAAACCGCGATCGACGCCGCCGAGGTGGTGATCGTGCTGCTCGACGCGAGCGAGCCGATCACCGAGCAGGACCTGCGGGTGCTGACCATGGTGGTCGAGTCCGGCCGGGCGTGCGTGCTCGCGATGAACAAGTGGGATCTGGTCGACGACGAACGCCGTTATCACCTGGATCGCGAGCTGGACCGTGGTCTCTCCCGGATCAGGTGGGCGCAACGGGTGAACGTTTCAGCGCTGACTGGGCGCGCGGTGCGCAAGCTGGCGCCCGCGATGCGTACGGCGTTGGCGTCCTGGGACAGCCGGGTGCCGACTGGGCGGCTCAACGGCTGGTTGTCCGACCTCATCGCGGCGACCCCGCCGCCGGTGCGGGGCGGCAAGCAGCCGAAGGTGCTGTTCGCGACGCAGGCCAGCATCCGGCCGCCGACGTTCGTGCTGTTCTCGACGGGTTTTCTCGAGGCGGGCTACCGGCGGTTCATCGAGCGCAAGCTGCGTGAGGAGTTCGGCTTCGAGGGCAGCCCGGTGCGGATCAATGTCCGGGTGCGGGAGAAGAAGCCCCGCAAGCGCTAGGCGGTGCGCCGAGCGCCGCACACGGCGTCTGGAACGGGGAACACGACGTCAGGCGGCGCGGCCGGGAACTCCCGTGGCGCCGAGCACCGTGCGGCCGAGGGCGGTGATCCGCGCGGGGACACGCTCGCCGCGCTTACCGGACACCGTCGGCTCGATCCAGCCGAGCCTGGCGAGCCGGTGCACGGTGGACTGATCGCAGCAGGCGAGACCGTCGACGAACAAGTCGGGCTCGCTGCTGCACGTGATCTCCGCCTTGCCGAGCGCGACGGCGCGCAAGGTGGCTCGTTCGCGGTGATTCAGTTCTTCCTGACTGCCCAACACGACGCTGTAGTCCCTCTCTCCTGCTCGACCGCCGCGCCACCCGCGCCGGTGGCGCTTTCGTGACGGTCTCCGCGAGGTTGTGTCGCCCTGTGAAGTTCCGTTGTTACGTGGGAGTCCTTCCCCCGCCAACTATGACGCGATTCACAGTCTGTGATGACACAACGACGCCACTGGCATCAGTGAGACCAGCGCCGCACGACAGACGACCGGCCACAGCGGCTCCGGCGTCGCACCGCGGTCCACCGGAGCGAGCGCTATCGCGTCACACCATGTCGCGGGGCACCGTGCGGTCCCAGTTGTACGACGCCACACGGGTGTTGCCCTCGTAGGCGTCCAGCTCGGCGCGCAGGTGGAAGTCCGTGGCGGACGACGTCAGGACCGTGCGGGTAGTGGTGGACACCTTCCAGTCGCCGCGTTCGAAACCAACCGTCCAGTCCGTCTCGCCCATCACCGAGCCGAAGTCGTCACCCACCCAGCTGTAGCGCTCGAACGCACGCCGGGTGACGGTGAGATCGATGTCGTCGAATCGCACCGCGCCGAGGTCCTTGACCACTTCCAGCGCGGAACGGTAGTCAACCAGGTCCCGGGTGACGGTCCAGCGTTCCTCGCCGGGCCGCATCTGCGTGACCGAGATCGGTTCGGCGCCTTCCGGCTCGTCGAATGGATGCAGCGACACCTCGTCCGACTCGTTCACCGGCCGGACCGGCAGCAGCACCCGGCTGGTGCCGCCGAACACCGACAGCCGCACCGGCTCCGGTGGCGGCCACGCCAGCGGCCAGTACGACGTCGAGATGGCCACCCGCAGGCGGTGGCCAGGCGGCAGCGCCTGTGCCATCGCGTTCAGCTGCACGCTCACCTGGTAGCGCTCGCCGGGGGCAAGCGGCTTCGGGTTGGCGTGGTCGTCGCGGTGGGTGAGGTTCAGCAGGCCGTAGCTGATGCGGGTGGCTCTGCCGTCCGGGGCGACGTCGGACAGCCGTATCGCCACCATCGCCACCGGTTCGGTGGCCGCGACGTCGAGCTCCACCACCGGGGTGCCCAGTAGTTCACACCGTTCGGTGAACTCGTCGGTGTCGAACACCAGCGAGCCGCCGTCCTCCTCGCGCTGGTCGTACGGCAGGTCGGGCGGCGCGTTGTAGGAGCACCACTTGCCCGCGTACTGCCCGACCGACAGCGGCGATTCGATCGTCAGCTCCTCGCTTTCGACCTCCTCGCCGGGCTTGGCGATGCGGTTGCGATGCAGCTGCCGTGCCTCGGTGTGGACGTGCGGGGACGGCCAGTTCGGTTCGCCGACCCACCGGCCGGGCCGTTCCTCGTAGGCGGTGAACGGCGGCACCGTCTCCTGCATCCAGATGCGCAGCATCGGCTCGTCCATGATGCCGGTGTCGATGTCCTTGAGCCAGTGGTCCCACCAGCGCACCAGCTCCTGCAGGAACCCGATCGCCGGGCCGGGTTCACCCAGGTGCGGGTACTTGTGCGACCACGGACCGACCAGGCCCTTGCGCGGCACGGTGAGATTCTCCAGCAGCCGGAACACCGCGTTGGTGTAGCCGTCCGCCCAGCCACTGACCGCGAGGACGGGGCACTGCACGCCCGCGAAGTCCTCGCAGATCGAGCCGTGCTGCCAGTACTCGTCGCGGCGCTGGTGGATCAGCCACTCCTCCAGCCACAGGCCGCTGCGCGCGAGCCGTTTGAGCCACATGTCCCGCCAGCGGTCGCCGACCACGGCTGGGTCGGGCGGGCAGGAGTTGTAGGCGAACATCGTCGACGCCCAGGACAGGTTGTCCGACAGCAGACACCCACCCATGTAGTGGACGTCGTCGGCGTAGCGGTCGTCGGTGGAGCTGACCGTGACGATCGCGTCGAGGCCTGGCGGTCGGCGCGCGGCGACCTGCAGCGCGTTGAAGCCGCCCCACGAGATCCCCATCATCCCGGCGCGACCGGTGCACCACGGCTGCTTCGCCAGCCAGGCGAGGACGTCCTCGGCGTCGGCGAGTTCCTCCTCGAGGTACTCGTCGGTGAGCACACCCTCGGAGTCGCCGCTGCCGCGTAGATCGACGCGCACGCAGGCGTAGCCGTGCCCGGCGAGGTAGGGGTGATGGATCGAGTCGCGGCGTGCGGTCAGGTCACGCTGCCGGTACGGGATGATCTCCAGGATCGCGGGCACTGGCTCGAGTTCGGAGGACGCGGGGCGCCAGATCCGGGCGGCGAGCCGCGTCCCGTCGGACATCGGCACCCAGACATGCTCCTCCTCGCGGACAGCGTGTGGCAATGATGTCACCGTCCGCATGGACCAACTCCTCGGCACGTGTGATCAAGATGAGCCGTCTGCGTCATACCCGATCACGGGGCTGCCAAACACGATCTTAGTGTACGTCTTCGATCTCAAACAGCAGCGCGGCGACGACGTGGTCGAACTTGGTGACCAGATCCGCCTCATCGTCGGCTCCCATGTAGACGCTGGCCAGCTGGTAGCTGTAGGTGTCCTGCCGGTGCAGCTCGGAGAGCCGATCACCCTCGGCGACGGTGAGCTCGATGGTGGTGCCCGGCACGATGTGCTGGATCGCGGCGAGCTCCTCGTGGGTGGGCACCTGCCGCACCACCCCGTCGTCGAACCGCCGCACGAACCACTTCGCCGCGGCCCCATAGCGGCCTTTGCGGTGCGGGAAGTCCGGGTCGCGGCCGAGTGCGAGCCGCAGCATCGCTTCGTGGTTGGCCATGCCGTCGACGTCGGCGAACAGTTCCGCGTGGGACTGGGAGTGCCGTGGGTTGATCTCTAGCAGGTTGATCGCGTCGGTGCCGGGGTCCCAGAAGAACTCGACGTTGAACGTCATGCGCTCCAGCCCGATCGCGTTGACGACCGTGCGGGTCAGCTCGGAGACCCGCTCGATGATCTCCGCGGGCAGCGTGGACGGATATTGGTAGCGCAGGAAGCTGGGGCTGTTCTCGTAATTGACCGAATCGACGACGCCGTAGACGACGATCTCGCCCTGATAGCGGTAGCCCTCGACGGTGAGCTGCCTGCCGATGATCGCCTCTTCTGCCAGGCAGCTGCGCCCGCCCGCGGCTTCGATCTCCGGGGGCAGCTCGACGTGTTCCAGCAGCGCCTCGAACGGCTTGCCGACCCAGCCGATGCCCTCGTTGATTTTGGCGAGCGCGTCGCGGAAGGTGTCCAGGTCGTTGACACCGAAGGCCAGTTCGGACGCGAACGACTTGACCGGCTTGACCCACAGCGGGAACCGCACGTTCTCCGGCGGCTCGGTGTCCGTCGCGGGGTCGACGAGGCCGAACTGCGGGATCGCGTCGGTCACCCGCTGCTGCACCAGCCTGCTCCAGTACTTGTGCTCGCACATGACGACTTCCTCGATGCTGGCTGTCGGCAGACCGTAGCGGCTGCGCAGCAACGGGAGCATGGTGCTGACCGGGAAGTCCCAGAAGCCGATGATCGCGTCGATGCTGCCGTCGAAGGCGTCGAGCTGGCGTTGCGCTGAGGTGAGGACGTCGCGGAACGAGATCCGCTCGCCCCAGATTTCCTCGAAGGACAGCAATGGGTGGAAGGTGCAACCGTCCGCGGAGGGCATGTTCTCCAGGATGCGCTGGTTGTGCTCGTCGTGGCCGAGGACGAAGACGTTCGTTGTCATGGCGGCTCCTTGTGTCACCGAAGTCGTCGCCGATGGGTAGGAGTTCGTAACGGTGACCCACCGGTCTTGATCGGGTATCGGACGCGCCGACGACGCGGCGCCGCCGTCGCTCAGGTCACGTCATCGATCTCGAACGGGAGGGCGGCGAGGACCTGGTCGTACTTCGAACTCACATCGGACTCGTCGGCCCCGCCGATGTAGACATTGGCGAGCATATAGCTGTAGGCGTCCTGGTGCTGTAGTTCGGAGAGCCGGTCGCCTTCGGCCACGGTGAGTTCGATGGTGGTGCCTGGCACGATGTGCTGGATCGCCTCGATCTCTTCCTGGGTGGGCACCCGGCGGACGACGCCGTCGTGGAACCGCCGCAGGTACCACTTGGCCGCGGCGCCGTAGCGGCCTTTGCGGTAGGGGAAGTCCGGATCCTGGCCGAGTGCGAGCCGGAGCATGGCTTCGTGGTTGGGCATGCCGTCGACGTCGGCGAACAGTTCCGCGTGGGACTGCGAGTGCCGGGGGTTGATTTCGAGCAGCCCGATGGCGTCGGTTCCGGGGTCCCAGAAGTACTCGATGTTGAACGTCATGCCTTCGAGCCCGATCGCACTGACGATGCGGCGGGAGAGGTCGGTCAGCCGGTCCACCACTGCTTCCGGCAGCGATGAGGGGTATTGGTAGCGCAGGAAGCTGGGGCTGTTGTCGTAGTTGATCGAGTCGATGACGCCGTAGATGACGACCTCACCCTTGTACCGGTAGCCCTCGACGGTGAGCTGTTGGCCGAACAGTGCCTCCTCAGCCAGGCAGGCCTGCCCGCCTGCTGCCTGGATCTCCGGCGGCAGATCGACATACTCCAGCAGGGCATCGAACGGCTTGCCGACCCACCCGATGCCGTCCCTGATCTCCGCGAGTGCCGCCTGGTATGCCTCGGGATCGGCGACGCCGAAGGCGAGCACGGAGCCGAAGGACTTCACCGGCTTGATCCACATCGGGAACCGAACGTCATCCGGCAGATCGCCCGAGTCAGGGTCGACCAGGGCGAACGGCGGAACGACCTCGTCGATCACCTGTCGCTGCAGCCGCCTGCTCCAGTACTTGTGCTCGCACATGACGACTTCTTCGAGGCTGGCTGTCGGCAGCCCGTAGCGGCTGCGCAACAGCGGAAGCAGTGAGCTGACGGGGAAGTCCCAGAAGCCGACGATCGCGTCGATCGAGCCGTCGAAGCTGTCGAGCTGGCGTTGGGCCGAGGTCAGCACGTCTCCGAAGGAGATCTCCTCACCCCAGATCTCCTCGAAGGACAGCAGCGGGTGGAACACGCAGTGCTCCGCGGACGGCATGGCTTCCAGCACCTGCTGATTGTGATCGTCGTGACCGAGGACGAAGACGTTGGTGGGCATGACGGCTCCTTCGCTACGAGCGCAAGTAATACATGGGAATACCCAGGGGTGAGCCTCGGCACACGTGAGCCCTGTTCTGTATCGATCCCGTCCGTGGGTCGCAGACATGTGGCGGCTGCCGCACACTGGGACGCGTGGGCCGGTTGGTGCGAATATCGGTGCGGATCGACGGGGTGGTGCAGGGGGTCGGCTTCCGCCCGTTCGTGTATGGCCTCGCCACCCGTCTGGGGCTGTCCGGTCACGTCGGCAACGACGCGTCCGGTGTGTTCGCCGAGGTGGAGGGTGACGCGGCGGCGACGGAGAAGTTCCTGCGTGCTGTCGCGGCCGAGGCTCCGCCGCTGGCCGTCGTCGACGATGTGCGGTCACGCGAGATCGCGCCGACCGGCGATGCCGGTTTCGCCATCGTGCCGAGTTCGCGTGACAGCGACGCGAGCACGCTGATTTCGGCGGACAGCGCCACCTGTGCGGACTGCCTGCGCGAGATGGCCGACCCCGCCGACCGCCGCTACCGGTACCCCTTCATCAACTGCACCAACTGCGGTCCCCGGTTCACCATCGTTCGCGGCGTGCCGTACGACCGGCCGCTGACGACGATGGCCGGGTTCGCGATGTGCGAGGCGTGCTCGGCCGAGTATCACGACCCCGCCGACCGACGGTTCCACGCGCAGCCGGTGTGCTGCCCGGCGTGCGGGCCGAGGCTGCGGTTGGATGCGTTCGCGGACGGCGACGTCGCTGGCGACCCGCTCACGGCGGCGGCACGGCTGCTGCGCCAGGGCAACGTGCTCGCGATCAAGGGACTCGGCGGGTTCCACCTCGCGACGGACGCCACCCACGCCACGGCCTCGGCGACGCTGCGTGCCCGCAAGCACCGCGAGGACAAGCCGTTCGCGGTGATGGTGGCCGACCTGGCCGCCGCGAGGGAACTGTGCGAGGTGAGCGATGTCGACGCGGAGCTGTTGACCAGCCGTCGACGTCCGATCGTGCTGCTGCCGAAGCGGCCAGGAACACCGATCGCGGCCGCCGTCGCGCCAGGCAACCGGCGGCTCGGGGTGATGCTGCCGTACACACCGCTGCACCAGCTGCTGCTCGCCGCCGTTGGCCGTCCGATCGTGCTGACCAGTGGCAACGTGTCCGACGAGCCGATCGTGTACCGCGACGAGGACGTCGTCGCGCGGCTAGGCACGATCGCGGACGCGGTGCTCACCCACGATCGGCCGATCCATATCCGTACCGACGACTCGGTCGTGCGCGGCTTCAGGGGCACGGCGCAGGTGCAGCGCCGCTCGCGGGGCTACGTGCCGGAGGCGGTGCCACTTCAGTTCGACGTCGGCAGGCATGTCCTGGCGTGCGGGGCCGAGCTGAAGAACACGTTCTGTGTGGCCAAGGGGCGGCATGCGTTCCTGTCGCATCACATCGGCGACCTGGAGAACGTCGAGACCCTGCGCTCGTTCACCGAGGGCATCGAGCATTTCCGCGCGCTGTTCGACGTCCAGCCCGAGGTCGTGGCCTACGACCTGCACCCGGAGTACCTGTCCACCAAATACGCGCTCGATCTGTCCGATGTGGAGCTGATCGGGGTGCAGCACCACCACGCCCATATCGCCTCGTGTCTCGCGGACAACGGGGAGTCGGGGCCCGTGCTCGGCGTCGCGTTCGACGGCACCGGCTACGGCACTGACGGCACGATCTGGGGCGGGGAGTTCCTGCTCGCGGACCTGACGTCGTTCCGGCGGCTGGGCTTGGTCGACTCGGTGCCGATGCCAGGCGGGGCGGCGGCGATCCGGCAGCCGTGGCGGATGGCGGCGGCGTACCTGGACCGGGCGTACGGCGACGACGTGCCGGAGTTGGACGTGGTGACGCGCAACGCGGCGGACTGGCGTGCGGTGCGCTCCCTGGCGCGGAGTGGGGTGAACGCGCCGCCGACGTCGAGCGCTGGCCGGTTGTTCGACGCCGTCGCCGCGCTGCTCGGGGTGCGCGACGCGATCAACTACGAGGGCCAGGCGGCGATCGAGCTGGAACAGTTCGCCGATCCTGCTGAGCGCGGGGCGTACGAGGCCGCCGTTGTGGGGGACGAGCGGGCCGCGCGGGGTGGGCATGAGGCCGCCGTGGTGGGGGATGAGCGGCTGCGGGTGTCCGGCGTTGACCTTGTGCGGGCGTGTGCCGGGGACCTGCGCGCGGGCATCGCTCCCGCGGTCGTCGCCGCGCGGTTCCACAACGGCATCGCCGACGTCATCGCGCGGGTGTGCCACACGTTGCGGACATCGACCGGCGTCGGCACCGTGGCGTTATCCGGTGGGGTGTTCCAGAACCTGCTGCTGCTCGGTGCGACGGTGGACGCGCTGGAACGACGGGATTTCCGGGTGCTGATCCATTCCCGGGTGCCGACGAACGACGGAGGGATCAGCCTCGGTCAGACGGTGATCGCGGCGCACCAGCAGGCTGGTGCTGGCGCGCCGCGAAGTTGATGGGTCCGCGCCACCAGCCGCTGCCGCGGCGCCGATGTGCCGTGCCCTCAGCAGATGCGGGGGAGCGGGTCCCCGACCAGCAGGTCCATGATCCGAGTGCCGCCGAACGCGGTGTTGAGCAGCACCATGCCGGGCGGGTCGTCTCCGATGCGGCCGATGACCGCGGCCTCCGCGCCGAGCGGGTGGGCGCGCAACGCCGCGAGCGCGTCGTCGGCTTGCTCGCCGTCCACGATCGCCACCAGACGTCCTTCGCAGGCCACGTACAGCGGGTCGATGCCAAGCAGCTCGCTCGCGCCACGGACCTCGGTGCGCACCGGTACGGCGTCCTCGTGCACGGTCACCGACACGTCGGCGGCGCGAGCGACCTCGTTGAGGATCGTGGCCACGCCGCCACGCGTGGCATCGCGCATCGCCCGCACACCCGGCACGGCGTCCAGTAGCGATGCGACCAGCCCGTTCAACGGCGCGGTGTCGGACTCCAGATCCGCCTCGATGTCCAGCTCGCCGCGCTCCAGCATGATCGTGATGCCGTGCTCGCCGACCGGTCCGGACACCAGCACCACGTCGCCCGGCCGCGCGGTAGCTACCCCCAGCTCGCGGGAGTGCTCGTACCTGCCGACGCCCGCGGTGTTGATGTAGCACCCGTCGGCCTTGCCGCGCTGCACCACCTTGGTGTCGCCGGTGACGATCCGGATGCCAGCCGCATCGGCCGCCGCGGCCATCGACGTCACGACGCGGCGCAGGTCCTCGACCGGGAAGCCCTCCTCAAGGATGAACCCCGCCGTGAGATGCAGCGGCCGGGCGCCCGCGACGGCGAGGTCGTTGACGGTGCCGTTCACGGCGAGGTCACCGATACAGCCACCGGGGAAGAACAACGGCGACACCACGTACGAGTCGGTCGTCAGCGCCATCCTGCCCGCGTCGACCGGAAACGACGCGCTGTCCTCGAGCGGCTCGAGCAGCGGGTTGCGGAAGGCGTCCAGGAACACCGCTTCGACCAGCGTCTGTGTCGCCTTCCCGCCGGACCCGTGGGCGAGGGTGATGCGCTCCTCGCGGACCTTCGGTTTGCGGCGGCGTGCCTTGTCGATGCGGTCGAGGACCTGCTGCTCGCGGTCGGTGGGCCGGTCGGTGCGGGTCGACACCCGTTCAGACGTGCTCATGGGCGCTGACCTCCCGTACCCGGGTGCGGGTGAAGCGGCCGTAGTTGTAGTAGGCGGCGCAGGCGCCCTCGGGCGAGACCATGCAGGTGCCGATCGGTGTCTCCGGGGTGCAGGCGGTGCCGAACACCTTGCACTCCCACGGCTTGAGCACGCCCTTGAGCACCTCGCCGCACTGGCACGCCTTCGGGTCGGCCACCCGCACGCCCGGCATGTCGAAGATCCGCTCGGCGTCGAACTCAGCGTAGGACTCCTTCATCCGCATGGCCGAGTGGGAGATGAACCCGAGGCCACGCCACTCGAAGTACGGCCGCAGCTCCATGACCTCGTGGATCGCTTTGAGGGCGACGGTGTTGCCCTGCCACGGCACCACCCGGGCGTACTGGTTCTCCACCTCGCACCGGCCTTCGGTGAGCTGCAGCATCAGCTGGTAGATCGACTGCAGGATGTCCAGCGGCTCGAACCCGGAGACGACCACCGGTTTGTCGTAGTCGCGGGCGATGAACTCGTACGGGCGGCAGCCGATGACGGTGGATACGTGACCGGGGCCGATGAAGCCGTCCAACCGTAGGTCGGGGGAATCGAGGATCGCCTTGATCGCCGGGATGATCGTGACGTGGTTGCAGAACACCGAGAAGTTCTCGATGCCATCGGCCGCCGCGCGGAGCACCGTCATCGCGGTCGACGGGGTGGTGGTCTCGAACCCGATCGCCATGAACACCACGTGGGTGTCCGGGTTCTGCTTGGCGATCTTCAAGGAGTCCAGCGGGGAGTACACCATGCGGATGTTGGTGCCCTCCGCGTTGGAGTCGAAGAAGTTCCCGCCTGATCCGGGTACTCGCATCATGTCGCCGAACGACGTCATCAGGACGTCGGGTTGCCTGGCGATGTGGATGGCGTCGTCGACCCGCCCCATCGGGATGACACAGACCGGGCAGCCGGGTCCGTGGACCAGCTGGATGTTCTCCGGCAGGTAGTCCTCGAGCCCGTGTTTGTAGATCGTGTGGGTGTGCCCGCCGCAGACCTCCATGAACTTGTAGTGCCGGTCCGGCTCACACAAGCTGGTGATCTTGGCCGACAGCGCGCGGGCCTTCTCGGCGTCGCGGAACTCGTCGACGAAACGCATCGCGCCTCCTCCTCACTCGATCCGCGAGTCGCGCAGCGCGGCCAGCTCGTCCTCATAGGACTGGCCGAGTCCCGCCAGGTAGTCAAGCTCGGCCGCCGCCTGGGCCTCGTCGATCTTCGAAAGCGCGAAGCCGACGTGGATGAGCACCCAATCACCCTGCACCGGCGGATCGTCGGTGAGCAGGCCGATGTTGATCTTGCGCTTTACCCCGCTGACCGCGACCTTCGCCAGGTCAGGACGTTCCTCGTCCACCTCGATGACCTCACCGGGAATGCCGAGGCACATCGCGTGTCACCTCCATGGCCGAGGGGCCGGCGATGCCGAGCCGCTGCCCGCCGAGCCACTATGTGTTGAAGTCCTATACCTCCTGCGACCGTACGACTGTTGGCCGAGTCACACAATGTGGCGACGAGAACCGCGCCGAGTGGCTGCGCCCGTCCCGGGCGGCGCGCAGCCACGTCGGAGACGGTCAGCAGCGCACCACGGCGCACTGCAATGCCGTCGGCTGAGTGTTGGCGATCAGTGCGGAGAACCGGCTTGGCATCAGCGCCAGCGTCAGCACGGCGATCGACATGAACCAGTGCTGCAGCACCATGTGCAGGAAGACGCCACCGGGGATCGGCAGCACCTGCGACGGGTTCATCGGCACGGTCATCAGCTTCTCGTACATCGGGGTGAACATGCCGTTGAGTAGCCAGCCGATGGTCAGGATCAGCAGCAGGACAGCCGCTATACGTGCCGCGGCTGACTTCCTGGTCAGCAGGTTGAGCCGGTGCGGATCGACCGCCAGCAGGATCGCGGCGAGCGCGACGATCGGCGACAAGAAGCTGATCAAGCTGGTGTAGCTGGAGAATGCGGTCGGCGAGTCGACGATTCCGTTGAAGTAGCTTGCCGGGCCCGCGGCGACCCAGCCGATGATGTAGGAAACGCCCGCGATCAAGGCGAGCACTTGGAACACTCGCCACCCGGCCCCGACCTGCTCGTGCTTGTCGGCGGAGATACCCCGTGATTCAGCACTGTTCGTCATCGCTGCCTCCTTTCCGGTGTTGTGGTGCGGTGTCCGACGCCGGTGCCGGTTCATCCGGTCCGACGACGCGGCTCAACCCGGTCGCGTGGGCGACGCGGTCAGCGCCGGGGAGGTGGCCCGTGCGAATGACTCGGTGCGCGGTGTAGCCGAGGATGATCAGCGTCAGCGGCAGGCCCCAGATGGCCAGTTCCGCGCGCCCGGTGAGTAGGGGAACCAGTACGGGTGCGACACCGATCAGCAGGCCGACGGCGGTATTGGCGATCGTGCAGAAGGTGCAGCGAACGCGTCCGCTCGCGAGGTGGTTTTCGCCCGTGCGGTGGGCATCCGAACGGTGCGTCATTCTCGGGTTCGGTGAACGTTGTCCCTGCCACGTGTGTGCCATAGGTCACCTCACGTGTGATAACGCTACTTTTGGGTGACTGAGAAGTCACTAGATGTGCTGATCATATAGCCGGAGGGACGATCGCACGGCGAGTTGGCTACGACGGGGCTATGCTGCGGCCAACGTCTGACATCCGATCGGCGCAAAGGGCTGATCCATGCGAGTGGCATTCGTCGGTAAGGGTGGTGCGGGCAAGTCCGCGATCGCCGGGGTGCTCGCGCGGCTGCTCGCGCGCGGCGGCGAGGACGTGCTCGCCGTGGACTCCGACCCGATGCCAGGTCTGTCGGTCTCGCTCGGCCTCGGCGTCGTCGACGCGGCCATCCCAGCGGACGCCGTGACGGAGCAGGCCGATGGCGAGCCGGGACCCCGCTTCCGGCTGCGGCAGGGGCTGACCGCGACGGCGGCGCTGGATCGCTACGCGCTGCCAGCGCCGGACGGCGTCCGGTTCTTGCAGTTCGGCAAGGCCCGTGCGTCCGGTGCGCCGCTGATGCGCTCGCAGTGGGCATTCCGGCAGATCCTGGACGGCCTGCCATCGGAGTCACCGACGATCATCGGTGACCTGCCCGGCGGCACCCGACAACCCTTCTTCGGCTGGGCTGGATACGCCGACACCGTGATCGTGGTGGTGCCGCCGACATCGGCGGGGTTGCTCTCGGCCCGCAGACTGGCGAAGCTCGCCACGACGGATGCCGCGCCACGCCGACTCGTCGCCGTGGTCAGTCAGGCACGCGACGACGGTGACGCCGAACGGGTGCGACAGCGCACCGGCCTCGACGTACTCGGCAGCGTGCCGTGGGACGACCAGGTGCTCACCGCCGAGCGCGATGGCCACTCGGTACTCGACGTCGCACCTGACTCCCCGGTCGTAGCGGCCGTGACCGAGCTCGGGGACCGGCTCGCGGCGCACACGCACACAGCACAGGCAGCACTCGCGGATTCTCGAGGTGGACCATGAAGCTGGCAGTGGTCGGCAAGGGCGGGGTCGGCAAGACGACGACAGCCGCCGTGCTCGCGCGCACGCTCGCACGCGGCGGCGCCCCGGTCGTCGCGCTTGACTGCGACACCAACCCCAACCTCGGCATTTCACTCGGCATCGGTGATGACGAGACCGAGCGGCTCATCGGGCTGCGGCAGTCCCTCGACGACGGCACGCAGGAGCACGCGCCGAGCTGGAACTCGCTGGTCGACGTCTTCGGCAGCGACGCGCCGGACGGCGTGCGGCTTGCCGTGGTCAGTGCCATCGACAAGCCGGAGCCCGGCTGCCCGTGCTGCGGGCTGTCGCCGGAGCAGCTGCTGCGCACGGTGGGATTCGACGAGCAGACCGTCATCGCTGACTTCGAGGCAGGCACCGGCACGCTCACCCGGCTGGAGGAGGGCGCGGTGGACGTCGTCCTGCTGGTGGTCCTGCCGACCGCGAAGTCGGTCGAGGTCGCTCGGCGGGCGGCCGAGTTGGTGGCCGAGAAGCGGCTCGGCAGGCTGGTGGTGCTCGGCAACCAGGTCCGCGACGAGGCCGACCGCGCGCTGATCACCGCCGCGTTCGGTGACGCCGACGTCGTGTGCGTGCCGTATGACGAGCGCATCGCCGAGGCCGACCGGCACGGGCTCGCCGCGTTCGACGTGGCCCCAGACGCCGATGGGGTGCGGGCCATCGCCGCGCTGGCTGGCACCCTGACCGCCCCGGCGTAACGGGCTACCTGGGTCGTGAGTGCTGATCAGGGTTAGAACGCTGATAGCCACTCACGACGCGACGGCGCTGCGCGCCTCGAGCGCGTCGACCAGCGCGTCCACCGCCCGCGGCACGCCACCGAGCGCGACACCGGCACGGTCGGCGGCCGACACCGTGTCGTCGTAAGGCAGTACGCCAAGCAGCGGGACGTCGAACTCGCCGCACAACGCGCTGAAGAACTCCTCGTCGTCCTGCCGGGCTTTGTTGCCGACGCCGAACACCAGCGGGATGCCCAGCTCGGCGGCGAGTGCCTGGGTACGGGCCGCGGTGATCACCGACTTGCGGCTCGGCTCCATGACGACGAGCAGCACATCGGCGTAGGCCAGCGTGCCGCCGGAGCGGCTCAGGTGCTCCAGTCCCGCCTCCATGTCGACCAGCGTCACCGCAGCCTGTTCCGCCATCACCTCGCCGAGCAGGCTGCGCACGCTGGCGTGCCCGGCACAGGTGCAGCCCGCGCCCGCGTCGGTCACCTTGATCGCCGACATGAGCGTCACACCGGACGGCGTCGCGACACCGTAGTCGCGCACCACGTCCGCCGCGGTGGCTGTGCCCCCAGAGTTCCCAGAGCCCCCCGAGCCCACGATCAACGACCGGGGCAGCACCGGCACAGTGTCGGTCCGTTGCTGGTCGAGGCCGAGCGAGACGCCGAGATTCGGGTTCGAGTCGGTGTCGATGGCGAGAACCCGTCGCCCGCGCGCCGCGAACGCCCGCGCGAGCAGGGCGCTCACCGTTGTCTTGCCGACGCCGCCTTTGCCGACCACGCCCAGTTTCATGACCAGCTCCTTCGTGTTGTCCCCACGCTGCGCCAGTCGCAGAATGAGGCCAACGATAGGACGGCGGCCGCGGGTAAGCCAGCGGGCGAGCCCCGGCCGGCCACGAAGGGTGCACCATGCGCATCGGCATCGCAGGCAAGGGTGGGGTCGGCAAGACCACCATCGCGGCCACCGTGGCCCGGCTGGCCGCGCGTGCTGGCGCGCGAGTGATCGCCATCGACGCGGACTCGAATCCCAATCTCGCGGTCGCGTTGGGGCACGATCGGATGAAGGAGCAGCGGCCGCTGCCCGCTTCGCTGGTGTCGAAGCGGCTCGATGGGCTTGCGCTGACAGACACCGTGGACAGCGTGCTCACCGCGCACGGAATCACCGGGCCCGACGGGGTCGTGATGCTCACGATGGGCGGGCCTGCCCACGCGGGGGAAGGCTGCCTGTGCTCGGCGCACGCCACCGTGGGCGCGCTGCTCGCTGACCTCGGCAGCGGCCTCGGCGGTCTGGCCGCGGACAATGCAGCCAGCCCTGAGGTACTGACGGTGGTCGACATGGAGGCATCGCCGGAGCAGCTCAGCAGGGGCACGGTGCGCAATGTCGACGTCCTGCTGCTGGTCGCGGAGCCGTACTTCCGCTCGCTGGAGACGGTGCGCAGGCTGGCGCCGCTCGCCATGGAACTGTCCATCGCTCGCATCGGCGTGATCGCGAACAAGCTGCGGTCCGAGTCGGATGGCGATGCGGTGGCCGAGTTCTGCGAGCGACACCGGCTGACGCGGCTGGCCAGCGTGCCCTACGACGACGCGGTGGCGCGGGCGGACTTGGCAGGCAGCCCGCTGCTGGACGTCGCGCCGGACAGCCCGGTGGTGGCCGCCGTTGGTGAGCTGGTCGCACAGCTGCGCACGGTGGACGCGCCGCAGGGCTGAGCCGCACGCGGCGGGCACTGGGGTCCGGCCTCGCCGCGCGCCGCCGATCTCAGCCGCGTTGCCGGGCCGCGGCTTCGGCCTTCTCGGCGAGCGGGCCGAGGACGGCGTCGATCTCGCGCAGCCGCTCGTTGATGCGGATCACCGACGGCTCGATCGCGGCGGTCTGCGATTCCACCGCGCGCACGCCGAACGCGACTTTGCCCAGGTAGGTCGACACCACTCGCAACTTGCGGCCGATCAGGATCAGATACACCGCGAGCACGCCGACGACCAGCGCGATCTCGATGACGGTGAGGGTCACCAGCAGCGCGGTCATGGCACACCCCCTTCCGGGTCGCTCGCTGTGCCGCCGCCCACCGGACCACCCGCCGATGGCTGGGCGCTGCGGCCATCCCCGCCGCCGCTGAGCAGCGCGTCATGCCGCAGCGCCTCGGCTTTGATCCGGTCGAGTTGATCGCCGGTCGAGCCGAGCTGCCAGGACGTCGCCGTGTTGCGGGCGAGGGTGGTCGCGGTGTCCCACAACGTGATGACGTTGCGCTCGACCTTGTCGACCGCGTTGAGCAGCAACTGCAGCAGGACCACTACCACGACGGCGACCACGAGCCCGATGCCGAGCGTGATCCACCAGATCGCCTGGATGTCGTCCGCGAGTGCGCGTGTCATCGCCCGCCTCCCAGCGCGTGCCTCGCCTCGGTGGCGCCCGCGAGGATGTCCGTGGCCGCCGTTCTAGTCGCCTCGAGTTGCCAGAGCGCTTCGGTGCGCTGCTGGGCCAGCCGGAGCGCGTCGGTGGCGTCCTCGGCGACGGCGGCGATCCGCCGTACGGTCAGGATGATCAGGATCAGCAGGGCCGCGACCAGCAGCACCACGACGGCCCCGATCACGTATCCCACCCACCAGCCAGTCAGATGTTCAGCCGCGAGGGTCATATCGCACCTCGTCTTCGCGCATTGTCTTCACACGCCGCTGTCCGCTAGGTGTGTTGAGCATACACCGGGGTGGCAGCCTCCGCTGTCCACTTTCGGCGGCTACGGGTACGCGATACGGTAGATGTGATCGTCATATACGGCGTGTCCGGTGACCCGACGGAGGCGACAGACATGGTCGCGCAGTCATCCGAACGAACCCCGGCGCAGCGGTTGCTCGACGCCCTCGGGCCGGTCGACCGCTTCCACGACCAGGCCGAGCTCGGCGACTTCGGTATGCCAAGCAGGTCGTCGATGGAGGCGATGCTCGACCCGATCGCCCACACCGATCCCAGCACGCGCATCGGTCCGATGGACAAGATCCACGTCTTCTGGTTCGCCGGGATGAGCTGCGACGGTTGCACGGTCTCGGTTACCGGCGCTCAGGCGCCGTCGGTGGAGAGCCTGGTGCTCGGCGCGCACCCCGGGTTGCCGCAGGTGGTGCTGCACCATCCGGTGGTCAACGTCGAGTCGGGCCCGAAGTACATGCATCCCCACGAGCTCGCGGTGCAGGGCAAGCTCGACGCGCCCTACGCGATCGTGCTGGAGGGCTCGATCACCGACGAGACCATGGCGATGGCGACCGGCGGCTACTGGGTCGGCCAGGGTGAGGAACCGTGGGGGCCGGATGGCGCGATGCGCACGGTCACCACCGACGAGTGGATCGCTCGGCTCGCCCCTGGCGCCGCCGCGTCCATCGCCATCGGCACCTGCGCCACCTGGGGTGGCGTCCCCTCGGCCGCGGGCAACCCGACCGGGGCGATGAGTCTGATGGACTTCCTCGGCAAGGACTACCGCAGCGCCTTCGGGCTGCCGGTGGTCAACGTGCCAGGCTGCGCCCCGATCGGTGACAACTTCACCGAGACGGTCACCGCGATCCTGTACTTCCTGCAAGGCTTCGGCCCGCTGCCGGAGTTCGATGAGCTGGGCAGGCCAGCGTGGCTGTTCGGCGAGACAGTGCACCGGCACTGCGTTCGCGGCGCGTACTACGAGGAGGGCACCTACGCCGAGGAGTTCGGCGACAAGGAGTGCCTCGTCGAGATCGGCTGCTGGGGCCCTGTCGTCAACTGCAACATCACTTCGCGCGGCGCGATCAACCACGCCGGGGGCTGCATGAACGCCGGTGGCGCGTGCATCGGCTGCACTATGCCCGGCTTCCCCGACAAGTTCACGCCGTTCTACAAGACACCGCCTGGCTCGAAGGTGTCGACGACGGCGTCGCGGCTGCTCGGCGGACTCATCAAGCCGATGCGCAAGTACACCAACAACCACCTCAACCGCGAGGTGCGGTGGGACGTGCACAAGCAGACACCGAGCGGGTGGGCGCGAGAGCGCTCCGAACCGAGCGCGCTGGCCGACATCGGCCACAAGTTCTACGACCGGTTCCGGCGCTCGACCGACACCGGCAGGAAGTCAACGACCCCGGCGTGGGGCAAGCGCGACGAATGGACCCAGCAGCGGGAACCGGCAACCGAGACCCGGCTGCCCGGCGGTGAACAACGCGACCAGGGTCGCGAGTAGGAGCGTCTCATGTGCTTCAAGAACCTGCCGATCGAGTTCGACGCGAACGGCAATGCCCAGCTCAAGCAGGGTATCCCCGACCCGTACGCGATCACGACGAGCAGTCCGGACGTGCGGGTCACCGATGCCGAGCGGGAGGCCAAGATCCAGCGGCTGCTCGCGGCCAACGGCCATGTCAAGGACATCAACATGGACCCGGTCACCCGGGTCGCGGGTGCGCTCGCCGTCAACGTCACCGCGGACCTGGACAACCGCGTCTACCTCGACGCCCGCTCACAGGCCACGCTGTTCCGAGGCTACGAGGTCATCCTGATGGGCCGTGATCCGCGCGACGCGATCTTCGTGTCCTCGCGCGCCTGCGGCGTCTGCGGCGGGGTGCACTCGCACTGCTCGGCGTACGCGATCGAGATGGCGATGGGGCTGCGGCCGCCGCCGCTGGGCACCGTGGTGCGCAACATGCAGGAAGCGGCCGAGATGGGCTACGACAATCCGCTGCACCTGTACCTGCTCGCCGGGCCGGACTACTCCGAGTCGGTGGTCAAGGCGGTCAACCCAGAGCTGTGGCCGAAGGCGGAGCGGTGGCACTGCCCGAACGAGAAGGTGCACGGCTTCAAGACCATGGCCGAGCTGATGACCGAGCTGAACCCGCTGACCGGCAAGCTCTACCAGGAGGGGCTGGAGTTCACCCGGCTGTCGCGGGAGATGTTCGCGGTGCTGGCCGGAAAGTACCCGCACCCGCAGACGGTCGTGCCTGGCGGGGTGTCGTCGACGGTGACGATGCAGACGCTCAACGAGTACCACTCGAAGCTGGGCAGGCTGTTCGACTACGCGCAGCGGATGCTCGGCGTGTGGAACGACATCCCGGAGTTCTTCTACGAATGCGATGAGCGGTACAAGCAGGTCGGCGCGCGGCCGATGACCCTGATCGACCCCGGGTTCTGGGACGACCCGTACGCCTACGACGCCACCTACGAGAACTGCAACGACTGGGGCGCGCGGCGCTGGTCCACCCCTGGTGTGCTCATCGACGGCGAACTGGTGACCACCCGGCTCACCGACATCAACATCGGGTGGGAGGAGTTCGTCGAGCACTCCTATTACGAGCAGTGGGCCGGTGACCGCTACAGCACCGACCCACTCGGCAACCCGATCGGGCCGTACCACCCGTGGAACAAGCGCACCCTGCCCAGCCCGACCGGCAAGAGCTGGAAGGACAAATACACCTGGGCCTGCACGCCGCGCTGGGACCGCAACGTGGTCGAAGCGGGTGCCTACGCCCGGCTGTTCACCACAGCCATGGCCGGGTTGCAGCCGCACAACGACTTCATCGAGGCGACAGGACACAGCCTGCGGATGCGGATTCCGAAGGGGACATCACCGCAGTCTGAAGTGGAATGGCACGTGCCCGAGGTATGGAACGCGCTGGAGCGCAACAGGGGAAGGGCGTATCACTACCTGTTCTCGCAGCTGGTGGGCATGCTCAGCCTCTTGGAGGCGTACAACCTCTTCAAGCAGGGCGAACGCAAGGTGGCCGCCGTGCCGCCCGCCGAGCTCGACGACCACATCCCCAGCGGCGAGCGGGTCGGCATGGGCTGGTGGGGAGCGGGCCGTGGCTGGCTCACCCACCACCTCGTGATGGACGACGGCAAGATCGCGAACTACCAGATCTGCACGCCGTCGACGATCAACGCCTCGCCGCGTGATCCGTGGGATCAGCCGGGTCCGTACGAGGAATCGGTGATGAACACCCCGATCATCGAAGACGCCGATCCAGAGAAGTTCACCTCGATCGACATGTTGCGCACCATCCGTAGCTTCGACCCGTGCATGCCATGCACCACGCACGTGCATACCGGCGCGGGCACGGTGATGCGCGAGGTGAACACCTGCTCCTGCGGAGCCGACTGAACCGTCATGACCGTGCTCGTGGGCGGGGTCGGTCAGCTCTACCAGGGGGATCTCGATATCGGCAGGCGCGCGGTGGACGCTCTCGCCGAGATGTCGTTGGGGCCGGACGTCGTCATCGAGGAGCTGCACTACGGTGCGATCGCCGTCGTGCAGCGCCTCGAAGATCTTGACCCGGATGAGCTGATCATCGTGGGCGCGGCACAACGCGGCGAAAATCCTGGGTCGGTGTGGCGGCGGCGGGTGCACCAGCTCCAACTTCCAACCGATCGGGTGGCCGAATCGGTGCGCGATGCGGTCACCGGGTACGTGACGATCGACCTACTCGTCGAGGTGGCTTCCGGCCTCGGTGCCCTTTCTGGCCGGACCGTGGCCATCGAGGTGGAACCGCTGTGGACGGAGGCGAGCAGCGACCTGTCCCCGGCGGGCGCGGCAGCGCTCGACGTGGTGGTGCGCATGGTCGCCAGGGAGGTAGAGCTGGTTCCGTTGTTCGACCTGGTCGAACGGCTCCGCGAGCTCACTGGACGCGGCGGGTTCGGACCGGCTCCCGCCCTCCAGACGGCACGCGAGCTGCTCGGCGAACTGGATACCTTCGACGAGGCAGGATGTTGGGGTGCCACCTTCGCTCTGCGCGACCGGTTGCGTGACCGGATCTCCCGCGGCCACGCACTCCAGGGAATGGACCATCTGGACTGGGGTTTGTTGTGGGCACTGATCGCGGAGCTCGATCGCTGCCAGCAGTGGGAGATCACCGGATAGCCGCAGGATTCCGGCATCGAAGTATGGACCGCGGGAGCTCGCGACGGGTGGTGCGGTTCAGCGCCTGCTGGTGAGCCTGGTCGGGTCGATTGTCAGCGGGGTGGGCTCGGACAGGCTGAACGGCTCCGCGTTGTCCGCGACGATCTCGTAGACTCCGTCGACAAGCCGGTATGCGGTCACAGTGGTGGGCGCGGTGACATCGACGACCCAGTAATGCTCGATGCCGGCCTCGGAATATTCGGCAAGTTTAGTGACGTGGTCCGTACGTTTCGTGCCTGGCGAGACGATCTCGACGGCCAGGATCACGTCGTCGGCATCCAGCCGGGCATGGTTGGCCTCAGCTCGCTGCGCGTGCGTCACCACGACGTCCGGAGCGCGGATCGTTGCGGGATACGCTGCTTCGACGGTGATCTCGACGTCCGGAAGGGCGGTTAGCTCGTCTGGTAGTTGGTCGTCCAACTGGGCGGTGAGCCGGTACATCGCACGCTGGTGCAGGGGTGCGGGCTTCGGGCTCACAAACAGCACACCTTCGACGAGTTCGTAGTGGCGGGAGTTGTCTTCGGGTAGTGCGTCCCACTCGTCGAGGGTCAGCAGGTGGTCTGGCCAGTGAGACGTGGTCATCGTTCGTCCTTCGCGTGGAAGCTGTGCGTCACACACTGTATCTCGTCTTGCCGACACGACCACAGATTCGCTGCTTGCGCGTGGTGTGCGCAGCACGGACGCGCGGCGGGTCAACGCCGAGCCGCCCGGCCCGGCAGGCTTCGCCGCCGCCACCCAGTTCGTCACTGAGCTCGATGTTGCTACTGCCAGCGCTGCGGCACGCGTAAGCGAACTCCCGACTACGGCTCGGCGAGCTCGGCGTAGAAACACGCGCTGGGGTGGCCGTGCCGGTCGATCAGCGCGGGGGTCTCCTCGGCGCAGCGTCCGGTGGCCTTCCAGCAGCGGGTGCGGAACCGGCAGCCACTCGGCGGGTCGATCGCGCTGGGCAGCTCACCTGTCAGCCGGATCCGCCGCCTGCGCCCGCGCAACCCAGGATCGGTCACCGGCACGGCTGACAGTAGTGCCTGGGTGTACGGATGAGTCGGCCTGCGGTAGATGTCCTCCCGCGAACCGGTCTCCACGATGGTGCCGAGATGCATCACAGCGACCCGGTCACAGGTCTGCCGCACCGCGGCCAGGTCGTGCGCGATGAACAGGTATGCCAGCCCGATCTCGGTGCGCAGCCGGTCGAGCAGGTTGATGATCTGCGCCCGGATCGAGACGTCCAGCGCGGACACCGGCTCGTCCAGTATCAGCAGCTCTGGGCCGAGCGCGAGCGCGCGGGCGATGCCGATGCGCTGTCGCTGGCCGGTGGAGAACTCGTGGGGGAACCTGTTCGCGTGCCTCGGGTTCAGCCCGACGGTGTGCAGCAGTTCGGCGACCCGCTCCCTGCCACCCGCCTGCCGGTAGCCGCCCTGGATCCGCAGCGGCTGCGCGATGATCTCGCCAGCGCGCATCCTCGGGTTGAGCGAGGCGTAGGGGTCTTGGAACACGATCGACATCGCCCGCCGCGCCGCCCGCAGCTCCCGTTTGCTGGCGTGGGTGATGTCGTCGCCCCGAAACACGATCCGCCCGCTGGTGGGCTCCAGCAACCGGATGATGGTGCGGGCCAGCGTGCTCTTGCCGCAGCCGGACTCGCCGACCAACCCCAGTGACTCGCCTGCTCCGAGGGTGACGCTGACGCCGTCCACCGCGCGCACGGTGGCACCTCGGCCATCGGGGAAGTGCTTGACGAGCCGCTCCACCCGCAGCACCTCATCGCCGGTGCCTGTCATGACACGCGTGTCTGTCATGGCGTGCCGCTATGAGCGTCGTGCGGGCAGTGGCAGGCCACCCGCCGTCCGGTGCCGTCGAGTGTCCGCGGCTCAGGCCGGATGCTGGCGCACTCGGCTCGATCGCGACCCACCGCGCAACGCGGTCGGCACGGGCAGCCCGAGATCCGCTCTCCTGGACCGGGCGGCTGGCCGGGGATCGGGGTCAGCGGCAGCACCGGGCCTTCCAGCCGGGGAAGGGTGGCCAGCAGCCCCGAGGTGTACGGGTGCCGGGGATCGCGGAAGACCTGCTCAGCCGTGCCCATCTCCTGTACCCGCCCGGCGTACATCACCACGACACGCTCTGCCAGCTCGGCTACGACGCCGAGGTCGTGGGTGATCAGTACGCAGGCCGCTCTGGTCAGCTCCCGCGCGTCTCGCAGCACGTCAAGGATCTGCGCTTGCACCGTGACGTCCAGCGCTGTCGTTGGCTCGTCCGCGATGAGCAGCGCGGGCTGGTTCGCGATGGCCGCCGCGATCACCGCGCGCTGCCGCATCCCGCCGGACCACTGGTGCGGGTACTGCCGCGCCCGCCTGCGCGGCTCCGGCACGCCGACCAGATCGAGGACATCGATGGCGCGTTCGTTCGCCTTGGCGGCCGACAGCTCGGGGTGGTGCACTCGGACCGCCTCTGCGACCTGGTCGAGCACCCGGTAGGACGGATGCAGCGAGGTCAGCGGATCCTGGAACACCATGCCCACCCGGCTGCCCCTGATCCGGCGCAGCGCGCGGCGGCGCATCGTGAGCAGGTCCTTGCCGTCGAGCAGCGCTTCACCCCGCACGATCCGCGCCGAGCGCGGCAGCAGCCCGAGCACCGCCAGCATCGCCACTGTCTTGCCCGAGCCGGACTCGCCGACGATGCCAACCGTCTCGCCCGGATAGACGGCGATGTCGATACCGTCCACCGCGCGCACGACGTCGCGTCCGGTGCCGAACTCGACCACCAGGTCCCTGACCGACAACAGTGGCTCGGTCATCGGCGTCCCCCGAGTGCCTCGGTGAGCGCGTCGCCGAGCAGGTTCAGGCCGAGCACGGCGAGCAGGATCGCCAGCCCGGGAAACAGCGGCAACCACCACGCCACCCGCAGGAATCGCTGTGCCGTATTGGCGAGATAACCCCAGCTCATCGCGTTGGGATCGCCGAGGCCGATGAAGCCGAGGCTGGCCTCGATCAGGATCACCTGCGCGAGGATGAGGCCGAGCAGCGCGATCGCGGGTGGCAGCGCGTTCGGTAGGATCTCTCGCACCACCACCCGCACGCTGGACGCGCCGTGCGCCTGCGCTGCCGCGACGAATTCGCGCTGTTTCAGCGACAACACTTCGGCGCGCACCAACCGTGCCAGCATCGGCCACGACGTGCAGCCGAGCACGATGATCAGCCGGTCGACGCCTGGCCCGAAGAACGCGATCACGACGATGGCGAGGAAGAACCGGGGCAGCACCTGGAACGCCTCGGTGAGTCGCATCAGGACGTCGTCCGCCCAACGACCGGCATAACCGGACACCGCGCCGACGAATGACCCGATGAGCAGCACTAGCGCTCCGACGGTGCCCGCGATGAGCAGCGAGGTCCGTGTCCCGTGAATCACCCCGGAGAACACGTCGCGGCCCAGCGCGTCGGTGCCGAGCAGGTGCGTGCCGGACGGCGGATGCAACACCGGGCCGTCGATGCCGAACGGGTCGTACGGCGCCAGTGCGGGAGCGAAGACCGCGACCACAACCAGCGTGGCGGTCAGCGTTGCCCCGAACAAGCCGGACGGTGAGGACACGATCCCTCGCAGCACGCTCCGCCGCTGCCCCGCACCGGGCGGGACAGGCTCGAACGGGACGCCGTCAGCGGTAGCGGACACGGGGATCCAGCCAGGTGTAGCAGAGGTCGGTGATCAGGTTGGCCACCACGACGGCGATCGCGACCAGCAGGAAGACGCCGAGCACGATCGGCACGTCGCGGTTCTGCATCGAGGTGACCAGCAGCCTGCCGAGACCGGGCCAGCCGAACACCACCTCGATGATGACCGCGCCTGCGACCAGGTGACCGATTCGCCCGCCGATCACCGTGACGACCGGCGACAGCGCGCGCCGGAGCCCGTACTTGACCACGACGACACGTTCGGCGAGTCCCTTGGCGCGAGCCAGTCGCACGTGATCGCTGTCGAGCTCGTCGCGCAGGCCGACCCTGGTGAGCCTGCCGACGGCAGCGATCTCCTGTGAGGCCAGCACGATCGCGGGCAGTGCGAGGTGGTGCGCGACGTCGGCGATGCGGGCGAGACCGGTGGCGTCGCTGCCCGCCGTGGTCATGCCCTGTACTGGGAACCATCCCGCGCCGAGCGCCAGCCCGAGGATGGCGAGCTGGCCGAGCCAGAACACCGGTGTCGCGTAGAGCGTGAGCAGCACCCCGCTGACCGTCAGGTCGGGCCAGCGCCTGCGCCGCGTCGCGGTGAACATCCCGGCGAGTAGCCCGACGGTCGTCGACAGCAGTAGCGCCGTCCCGGTGAGTAGCAGCGTGGCTGGCAGCCGCTCGAGCAGCACGTCGAGCACCGGTCTGCCCTGCACATAGGACACACCGAAGTCGGCGGTGAGCACGTTGCTCGCATAGGTCAGCAGCTGCTGGTGCAGCGGCTCGTCGAGGCCGAACTTCTCCCGCATGAACGCGTAGTACTCGGCGTCGCCGTGCTCGCCCGCCAGTGCGAGCACCGGGTCACCGGGCGCGAGGCGGATGAGCAGGAAGCTCGCCAGCAGGATCGCGGCCACCGTCGGAACCAGCTGCGCGATCCTGCGGACGGCGTAGCGCCAGCTCACCGGTCACTGCCCTCAGCTCTCTGCCGTTAGCCCTCGTCGCAGTAGGCGGCCTCGGCGAAGTGCCCTGAGTGCGAGAACCCGCGGCAGCGGCTGTGATACACGCGGTTGGCGGTGGTCTCCACCAGCCAGGTGTAGGGCAGGTCGGCGACGAGCGCCTCCTGCAGCCGCCGGTACGCCTCCTTGCGCTCCTCATCGCCGATGGTCGTCCTCGCCTCCTCGAACAGCGTGTCCACCTCGGTGTTGCGGTAGCCCGCCGCGTTGGAGAACGGGACAGGGCCGATGTTCGACGACAGGTACATCCGCTTCACGCCGATCTCGGGGTCGTTGCCGTTGCAGTACGAGATGACGTTGGTGTCGAACTCGCGCTCGGTGAACACCTTCTCCACGAACACCGGCGGCTCCATAGACCGCAGCTCGACCTCGGCGCCGATCTTGGCCAGCTGGGCGCGGAACAGCTCGCCGTAATCGGCGAAGGTGGAGAAGTGCAGGAAGTCGAACGACAGCGGGGTGCCGTCCTTGACACCGTCGACACCTTGGGCGGTGCGGGTGCCGTCACCTTCGCGTACCCAGCCCGCCTCGTCGAGCAGCCGTGCCGCCTCGTCAGGGTCGTAGCTGGGCATGTCGTCGAGGTCATCGGCGTGGGCGAACGAGATGCCGCTCGAGATCGGTGCCTCCGCGACCTTGCCCTGTCCGAACTGGACGCGGTCGAGGAACTGCTGCTTGTCGATCGCGAGTGCGATCCCGCGGCGGGTGTCGACGTCGTCGAACATCGGACGGTCCAGGTTGAACGCGACCGTCATGATGCAGTTTGCTCCGCCGGGATTGACGCTGGTTTCGAGGAACTCGAACCGGCCGTCCGCCCTGAGCCGCTCCAGATCTGGGCCCGGCACGCCCCACAGCCACTGCACCTCACCGGACTCCAACGCGACGACCTGGTTGGACTCCTCGGGGATCACCCGCATCACCACACCGTCGAGATAGGGCAGGTCCGCTTTGAAGTAGTCCTCGTTGGCCGTGAACCGGATCTCGGCGTCCGGCTGGTAGCTCTCCAGGGTGAATGGGCCGGTGCCGATCGGCTCGGTGTTGGCTGGGTTCTCCAGCGGGTCGGTGCCCTCGTAGACGTGCTCGGCCACGATCGGCGCCTCGGTGACGTCGAGCTGCTGCAGCAGCGGGCCGTAGGGCTCGTCGAAGACGAACTCGACGGTCTGTTCGTCCGGCGTTTCGATGGCCGTCAACGCTTCGCCGAGGGAGGCTTGGGTGCGCGAGTGGTACTTGAGGAGCACTTCCTCGAAGGCGAACTTGACGTCGGCTGAGGTGAACGACTCGCCGTCATGCCAGGTGACATCGTCGCGTAGTGCGAAGGTGTAGCGCGCGCCGTCCTCGGTGACCTCCCAGGACTCCGCCAGTTCTGGCTGCGGCGTGCCCTGCTCGTCGAGCCGGACGAGTCCGTTGTAGAGCAGCTCGGACGCGGTGTGGGTCGCGCCGCTCGTGGTGATCGCTGGGTTGAGGTGGTCGGGGTCGGAGCTGATCGCCACTACCAGTGTCCCGCCCTTGGTTGGCTCACCATCGCCTTGCGGCGCGGCGGGGCCGGATTCGTCCGCCGCGCAGGATGCCGCGAGCAGCGCGGCCGTGGCTGTGATGGCGGTGATGGTGGAGCGGACGTGAGCACTGCGTTGAGCCATGACGACCTCCGCGGTCCGGCGGGGATGATGTCGGTTCTGCGGTAATCAACTCAGCTGAGGAGAGTGTCCGCTTCGGCAAACGGCGTAGGTAAGTGACTGTTGCATGCACTAGAGTGATCTCGCCCAATCGGCCTAGTACGACAACGCTAGGTGAGTCGTGAGTGCTGATCAGAGTTAGAACGCTGATAGCCACTCACGACACGTCGAGCACGCCGAGGTTCTGCGGCCGGATGGCGATCCGTTTTCCCTGGTCAGTGCGGATGGCCAGCGACCCGTCGGCGAGGACGTCGGCCGCGGTGCCCTCGATCCGCGGTCCCGCTGGGCCGAGCGGGATCATCCGTGCGCATACTTTGCGCCCGAGCGTGTCGCAGCGGGGCCGGTAGTCAGCGAGGACGTCGGCCGGATCCGCCGCGAGGCGGTGCTCTATCGCCCGCACGGCACGCGCGAGTTCCGCCGCACGGGCGACATCGACGCCCGGCAGCAGCACGGTCAGCACCGCCCACCGCACTCCGTGCGGGCCCAGCTCTACCCACGCGCCGACCGCCCCAGCGCGGCCCCGTGCGGTGTGCACCTCGTCCGGCCATGTGATCCGAGGACCGCCCCTGAGATCGGCGAGCGCGGCCACTGCCACGGCGTAGATCCAGCCCTCCCGCGCCGCGTGCAACTCGGGGCGCAGCACCAGCGAGAAGCAGACGTCGCGCTCCGGGTCGACGGTCCATGGCAGACCGCCCCTGCCCCGAGGGGAGACCTGGTAGCCCGCCGTCACTACGGACCCGTGCGGTGCGCCGTCTCGTGCCCAGGCCAGCGCCACGCTCTCGGTGGACAACACAGCGGGGTAGGCGCGCACCTCATTATCAGGCAGCGCCGTGGCCAGCGCGTCGTCCGTCAAGTCGTCGCCGATGGCCACGGCTATCCCCACCCCTGGTCGCTGTCGAACTCGGCCGCGACGGCAGCGAAGGTGTCGCGCAGCCGCATCCACTGCGGCACGTGGAAGTGGATCATCGCGGACGACACGGTGCGGCGGAACTCCGACGCGCTCGCCGCGTCCTTGTCCGCGAGTGCGGCAAGGGTGCTCCTGATCAGCGTGGTCATCGCCTCCGGTGGTAGTTCGAGCAGCCCACCAAGCCATTCCTCGGCCAGCGCCATCGACGTCTGCGGCCGCGCGAGCTGACCGTCGATCCACGCGCCGGCCGCGGCGCGCCGGTCGGGCTCGGCGGCGTCGGCCCAGCGGGCCAGTTCCTCGCGCAGCAGCGGCGGCCAGACGTCGCGATCCACGACGTCAAGCACCTCGGGCAGCGCGCACGGAGTGTGGCCCAGCCGGTCGAGCACTCCGGTGGCCTGCGTGCGCACCGGCTCCGCGGCGTCCGGCACGCCCAGCGCCTGCGCGGCGGCCAGTCGAGCGTGGTCGATCCGCCCCGTCTGTTCGTAGGCCAGCGCGAGGTTGGCCTTGGCCATGGCGTACTCGCCGGGCCGCACTCCACGCGGGTTGGCCGCCACCGCCAGCGTGAACGTCTCGATCGCCTGGGCGGGCTCGCCGAGCGCCAGCTGGGCGAGCCCGGTCAGGTTCGCCACCGCGCCCCGTGCCGCGACGTCGCCCGCGCTTTCGGCATGTGCCGACGCGGGCGCCAGCGCCTCGAGGGCCGCGCGCGGCTCGCCGGTGGCCAGCAGGCTCGCCGCTGTCTCCCGCGCGGTGGCCGCGGCCTCGGCGGGTGCCTGATCCGGATCGAACAGCTCGGCGGCGAGCTGGAACCACCGCAGCGCGGCGGCCTCGTCGCCGCGCTGCCGGCACACCAGACCCCGGTTGAACACGGCGGCGGCGCGCTCCAACGGTAGCTCCGCGTCGGCGAAGCGCTGTTCAGCCACCGCGAAACACTCCTCGGCTCTGGCCAGCTCGCCGGTGACCCGGTGCACCGCGCCGAGCGCGTTGAGTGCCTTGGCGTGCTCAACGGGCATCGTGTCGGGGCCGAACAGCTCGCAGGCCCGCAGCAGCGCGGCGCGCGCTTCGTCGACCCGGTTGACAGCCGCAAGCAGGCCGCCGAGGTGGAACTGGGCGGTCGCGTGCTGCACCGGGTACTTCGCGGCCGGATAACGCGTCAGCCGGTCGTGCAGCTCGGTAACCGCGTCGGTTCGAGGGTCGGGGGCGCGCATCGGCGGTATCCTTCAGCGATGACGGTGCTGGTCGCCGGGGTGGGCAACGTGCTGCGCGGGGACGACGGCTTCGGCGTCGTCGTCGCGGAACGGCTGCAGGCCGGTGCGGTGCCGGACCAGGTGAAAGTGGTCGAGACCGGCATCGGCGGGCTGCACTTGGTGCAGGAGCTGATGGCTGGCGCGGACGCGCTGGTCGTCGTCGACACCGTCGACCTCGGCCGCGAGCCGGGCACGGTGCTTGTGGTGCGGCCGGAGGTCACCGACGTCGGATCGCTGCCGCTGCTCACCCGCAACGACCAGCTGGCCGACGTCCATTACGCCACACCGGAGCGCGCGTTCATGCTGGCCAGCGCGCTTGGGGTGCTGCCGGAGCAGACCTGGGTCGTCGGCTGCCAGCCGGTCGACGCCAACAGCGTGGCGCGCGAGCTGCACCCTGAGGTCGCCGCCGCCGTCGACGACGCCATCGCCGAGGTGCGCACGCTGGTGCGCGGGCTCGGTGTCGACTGGCCGTAGCCGGGGCTCAGCGCTGCTCAGCCGACGCGACAAGATGATCGAGCAGGGTCTCGTTCGGCTGGTCGACGTCGTGCTTGCGCAAGTGCTCGGTGAGCTTGTCGCGCAGCTCCTGTTCGGTGTCCGCCGTGATGCGGGCCCCGCAGCTCGGCGCGCCCGCGTCCCGGCAGTGGAAGTCGTAAGCCATGCGATCACACCTCGCTCGGTGTTCGTTGTGCGGCGGCGAGCGTGGCCGACAGGTCGCGGTGCGCCTCGGCCAGCCCGGTGTTGACGTCGGCGATCACCGGTTGCAGTGGCTCTACCCTGCGCGCGATCGAGCGCAGCCCCACGTTGACCGTGCCGAGCGTGAACAGTGTCTTGCGGAGCAGCACAAGGATCGTGATCAGCACGAGCGCCAGCGCGACCACGATCAGCCCTGCCGCGACGAGGGTGAGCACCACCAGAGTCGTTGTCATCGGGCACCTCCGCCGAGCAGCTGACCGACCGCGGTGGCGTAACCGCGCAGCCGGGTCGCGACCGAGGTCGCGAGGTCGCGGGTGTCGAACAGCGCGGGCACCGCCTCCAGGTTCTTGGTGACGCGCACGCCGTTGTCGAGCACGTCGGCGGCGTAGTCCCTGATCTCGCGCAGGCGCCGCAGCACCGTCGCGGCAAGTATGAGGACAAGGGGGATGACCACGAGAAACAGTACGGCGACACCGATCCACCACATGATCGCGCCGCCGGTGGAGAGGTCGTCCATGAGGCACCTCGCAACACGCTGGGCGGTCGATCTTCCGAGTGTACTATGTGTGGCTTGCATGTACCTGCCACGAAAGCGGGAGAACTATCGCCAGCCTTCCGGCGGCGACGACTTCAGCTCGACCAGCACCGGCCCTGGCGGCGGGTGTGGTTCGGCCTCCTCCTGCTCCGCCTCGACCCTGGCGAAACCGGGTAGATGTTCGGCGAGCGCCTGCTCGATGCCATCGGACAGCGTCATCGCTGACGCGGTACAGCCCGCGCAGGCGCCCGCGAGCCGCAGCCGCACGACGCCGTCGGTGACGTCGAGCAGTTCGACGCTGCCGCCGTGCGAATGGATATAGGGCCGGATCTGTTCCAGCGCGTGCTCGGCCGCCGCGCGCTCATCGACGTCAACGCCGTAGGCGTCGAACAGCCAGGCGACGGCGTCGCTGTTCTCCCGCAGTGACGCCAGCGTGTCGGCGTCGAGCTGGCGCGCCAAGTCGGTCAGCGCGTGCCTGTGGAGCGTGTCGATCCCGTCGAGCAGCTCGAACACCGTCGCGCGGTCGGTATCGGCCAACCGCTCGACGTCGTGCAGCAGCTCTTCCATCCGTCGTAACAGCGACTCCAGCGAGTCCATGACCCGAGGGTAGTCCGCAACGCGCGGGCGGGCCTGGTGTCGAGCGGTAGGATCGGGGCGAACCGCTGGTGACCAGAAGCGGGAGGTGGCGGGCATGGACGAGCTGCACGAGCCGAAGTCGGCGGCCCTGCGCGCGTTGTTCTGGCGCGACGAGATCCTCCAGCTGATGTTCTGGGTCAAAGGCGAGGGGTTCGGCGACGCGGTGGACGCGGAATTGCTGGAACGGTTCCTCGGGGTGCGAGCCGAGGTGGGCCTGAGCTATCTGGACCGGCTCGTCGACGAGGGGCTGATCGAGCGGGATGCCGCCGGGCGCTACCAGCTGACGCCGACGGGACACGAGCAGGGCGCGCGGGTGTTCGCGGCGGAGTTCGCCGAGATCACCCAACCTGCCCATGGGGAGTGCGGCGCGGACTGCTGGTGTCACATGTCGGTGGACGAGGCGGAAGCGTGCCTCGCCGAACGGGGACACCCGGTCGACGACAGGTCAGGGAGATGAGTGTGCCGATGCCACGCGCGAGCGACGATCCGCTCGCCGGTTTGCCCCGCAATTTTCAACGGCCCTGCCTGCTGCTGCTGATCGGCGAGCAGCCCTCGCACGGTTACGACCTGCTGGAACGGCTTCGCGAGCTGGGGTTCAAGCAGGCGGACCCTGGGATGCTGTACCGCTCGCTGCGCGCGATGGAGCAGGAAGGGCTCGTGAAGTCCGACTGGGAGGTCTCCGACCTCGGCCCCCGTCGCCGCACCTACGTGCTCAGCGACGAAGGCCGCGACTGGCTGCACGCGTGGGCAGGCAGCCTGCGGGAGACCGAACGCGTGCTGCAGCGGTTCATCGAGCGCTACTCCGACTTCGCCGCCGAGGAGGGCTCCCGGCAGGGCTAGCGCGGTGCGGGGCTCACCGCCAGGACAGCGCGGCGTGGGTGAGCTCCCACAGTGCGTGGTAGACCGTGGTCTGCGCCTCCTGGATGCGGTGCACCGACGGCGATGGCACCACGAACAGGTAGTCGATCGAGTCCAGTTCAGCCATCTTGCCGCCGTCGTAGCCCGAGATGCCGATGGTGACCATGCCGCGCTCGCGGGCCGCGTCGAACGCCCGGAGCAGATTCGCCGAGTTACCGCTGGTGGACAGTCCCGCCGCGATGTCACCGCGCTGCCCCCACGCCTCGATCTGGCGGGCGAAGACGACGTCGAAGCCGATGTCGTTGGACAGCGCGGTCACCACGGCGATGTCATTGGTGAGACCGAACGCGGGCAACGGTCGTTCGCCGCTCGACGGGCTGAGGAACAGGCTGGCCATGTCCTGCGAATCGGTGGAGCTACCGCCGTTGCCGAAGGCGAGCAGCCTGCCGCCCGCGGCGAATGCCGCCGCGACCGCCTCCGCGCACTCCGCGAGCCGGGACCGGTCACGGTCAAGCACCGTCGCGCGCAGCGCGGTGATCTCCCGTGATTTGTCCACAGTGGACTGTCGCACCTGGTCGAGCACGGCGTTGAGGTCGGTGTCCCTCGCGTACAGGAACGGGTACAGCGACTCCATCGCCTCGGTGCCTTCGGCAGCGGAATCCCTGCGCATGGGCGCTCATTCCTCCCGCGCGGCCGTCTCGTTCCTGGTGACCACCGCGATCGCCTCGCCGGCGTGCACCAGGATCGTGTCCCCGGCACCCGCGTCGACGAGTGCGATGCTGACCTCTTCTGTGCCCTGCCCGGTGTCTACAGTGGCCATCGCCAGCTCGTGCACCTCGACGATGGTCACCTCGACGGCGGTGTCGGAACAGGTGATGCAGATGTCGTCGTGGCAGTGATCGGTACTCACGCCGTCACCTCCTCGTCGAGGACGCCGGGATGCTCGAAGAACACGTGCACCAGCTCCCACAGGATGTGGTAGGCGGTGACGTGCACTTCCTTGACCACGCGCGGGTCGTCGGAGCGCGCGACGATCACGTGGTCGATGCTGGGGTCGCGGGCGATCCTGCCGCCGTGCCCGCCGGTGAGCGCCACGGTGAGCAGGCCACGCTCGTGGGCGTAGCGCAGCCCGCGCAGCACGTTCTCGCACTCGCCGTCCGCGGAAATGCCGAGCGCGATGTCCGCCGGGTCGCTGATGAACCGGAGTTGGTGCGCGAACACCTCGCTGAGCCCGACGCGGTTGGCCACGCCGGTCAGCGTGGCGACGTCGGCGGTCAGCGACAGCGAGGGTAGCGCGCGTTTGCCGACGATGACCGGGTGCACGAACTCGACCGCGACATGCTGCGCGTCGGTGCTCGCGCCGCCGTTGCCGAACACGATGAGCGTGCCGCCCTGGTGAAACCGGAGCGCCATCGCGTGACACGTGCGCGCCACGGTGTCGGCCTGATCCGACAGATCCTGCACGGGGTCAGCACGGCGCCCGAAGATCGCGTCGACCAGCTCCGTGCCCTGTTCAGACCACGACATCGCGGGTCACTTCCTCGGTGGTGGGAGGCAGGCCCCTCTGACGTTAGTCCTGCGGTCCTGGCCTCACAACCGATGCGATCGTAGGCCCTGACCTGGGATTTATCGGAAGGAGAGGCTATACCTGTCCATCTGATCAGGTATTGAACTCCCATGTCCATGGCGGGACACTGACGGGTGATTTCGTCGTCTCACCAGGGAGAGCCATGACTGCCTCGGTCGCGATGCATCTCAGTGACGGCGTGCTCGATGCCCCGACATCATTGCTGTTCGGAGCGATCGCGGCGGTGTGGCTGACGCTTGCCGCCGCCCGTGGCCGCATCGACATCGACGACAGGACGGCGCCGCTCGCCGGGCTCCTCGCCGCGTTCCTGTTCGCGATGCAATTGCTGAACTTCCCGGTGCTGCCTGGCGTCAGCGGTCACCTGTATGGCGGAGCGCTGGCCGCGATCCTGCTCGGGCCGTGGGTCGGCTCGCTGTGCCTCAGCGTGGTGGTGGTGATCCAGGCGTTGCTGTTCGCCGACGGTGGGCTGACCGCGCTCGGCGCGAACGTCACCAACATGGCGCTGCTCGGCACCGCGGCCGGTTTCGTCGTGGCACTCGCCGCGCGCGGTGTCGCACGACGTTCTCGTGCTGGCCTGCTCTCGGTCGCGTTCCTCGCCGGGCTGGTGAGCACGGTGGCGGCGTCGGCGGGTTTCGTCGTCGAGTACGCCATCGGCGGGCAGGCCGACGTCTCCCTCGGCGGGCTCGCCGGGGTGGTGATCGGCGTGCACGCCGTGATCGGCATCGGCGAGGGCGTGATCACGGCACTGGCCGTCGGCGCGATCGCGCGTGTCCGGCCGGATCTGATCTACCTGGTGCGGACATCCGAGGCCAGGCAACCGGCGGCGGTGGCGTCGTGACGGCGTCTACCCGGCGGCTCGCACTGCTGGCCGCGGTGGTGATCGGCGTGCTGGCGGTCGGCGTCTCGGCGTTCGCGTCCGCGGCGCCGGACGGGCTGGAATGGGCATTGCGGGACGGCTGCTCGGAGTCGTCCGGCGAGCTGCGCGGCACGTGCCCTGCCCAGCACGAGCGCGAACACGCACTGGGGGACTACGCGCTCGGCAGCACCGGCCTCGCCGCGGGCGCGGGTGCCGCGCTCGTGCTGCTGCTCGCCTGGGGCGGTGTCGCGCTGCTGCGCGGGCGCGGGGCACGCGAGTGAGCGGCGGGCATGCGACCGTGCTGCACCGGCCGGGCGACTCACCGGTGCACCTGCTTCCGCCGCAGGTCAAGCTACTCGCCGCGTTCGCGGCGGTGCTCGGCGTCGTGGCAACGCCGCGCGAGGCGTTCTGGGCGTTCGGGATCGACCTGCTTGTTGTGCTGGCGGTGTGGTCGGTGGCCGGGGTGCCGCTGGGTTGGTTCGCGCGCCGCGCGGTGATCGAGACGCCGTTCGTGCTGCTCGCCGTGGTGCTGCCGTTCGTGAGTGGCGGGCCTCGGATGGATGTCCTCGGTCTTGCCGTCTCGGCCGACGGCCTGCTCGCCGGATGGAACATCCTGGCCAAAGGCACGCTCGGCGTGCTGATCGCGCTGACGCTCGCGGCGACGACGCAGCCGAGGGACCTGGTGCTCGGGCTGCAACGACTCCGCGCGCCCGGCTGGTTCATCACCATCGCGACGTTGATGCTGCGCTACGTCGACGTCATCGCGGGGGAGTTGCGGCGGATGCGGATCGCGCGAATCTCCCGGGGCGACGACCCCCGGTTCCTTTGGCAGCTCGGGGCGGCGGCGCGTGGTGCGGGGACGTTGTTCCTGCGTAGTTACGAACGCGGCGAGCGGGTGCACCGGGCGATGCTGGCTCGCGGCTGGGCAGGACACATGCCCGCTGGGTCGGCGGCTCCCGTCGGTGCACTGCGGTGGGTGGCGGGCGGCAGCCCGGCGCTGGTGATCGCGACGGTATGGGCGGTGGCGGCATGGCCGGGGTAAGCACGGCGGCGGGCGGCGTGGTTGTGCTGATCGCGTTGGCGGTGGCGGCGTGAGCGCGTCGCTGGATGTGCGCGGGCTGGAGTACCACTACCCGGACGGCACCACGGCACTCGCCGGGATCGACCTGCGGGTGGAACCTGGGGAGCGGGTCGCGGTGCTCGGCCCCAACGGCGCGGGAAAGACGACGCTCGTGTTGCACCTCAACGGCGTGCTGACCGGCACAGGGCGCATCGAGGTGGCGGGCATGCCACTGTCGCCGGGCACGCTGCGGGAGATACGCCGGCGTGTCGGCGTGGTGTTCCAGGACCCTGACGATCAGCTGTTCATGCCGACCGTCGCCGACGACGTGGCGTTCGGACCGGCCAACTTCGGCGTCACCGAGCCTGAGCTGGCGGAGCGGGTCCAGGCGGCGCTGGACGCCGTGGGCATGGCGGGGCACGCTGATCGCTCCCCGATGCACCTGTCCGAGGGGCAGCGACGCCGAGTCGCGCTGGCCACGGTGCTGGCCAGCGACCCCGAGCTGCTGGTGCTGGACGAGCCATCCGCGAACCTGGAGCCGGTCGCGCGTCGCGAGCTGGCCGACGTGCTGCTGTCGCTCGATCGGACGTTGCTGATGGTCACCCATGACCTGCCGTACGCGCTGCAGCTGTGCCCGCGCGCGGTACTCATCGACAACGGCGTCGTGGTCGCCGACGGTCCCACCCGGGACCTGCTCGCCGACGCCGACCTCCTCGCCGCCCACCGGATCGAGCTTCCCTGGGGCTTCGTCCCCCACCCCTAACCGCCGTGTCCGACACTCAGGACGTCGTGTCCTGCGTTCCCGACGCCGTGTTATGCGCTCCCGACGCCGTGTCCCTCGTTCCGGACGTCGTGTCCTGCGTTCCCGACGCCGTGTTATGCGCTCCCGACGTCGAGTGGACGCCCGTGTTCACGCTCAGTGGCCTCGCCGCGCGTGGCGTGGCACCATTTCCGACGTGCCGGTCCCTTCTTCTCGACACGTGATCGATCCCGAGCTCGTCGACAAGGCGCTTGCGGGACTCGGCGACCGCGAGGACGTCCTGGACTGGGCACAACGTTTCGCCGTGCTGGCCGACCCGTCCCGGCTGACGTTGCTGGTGTGCATTCACTACGCCGAGGACATCTGCGTGTCCGACCTGGCTGCCACGGCGGGCATGAGCGAGACCGCCGTGTCTCAGGCGCTGCGGCTGCTCAAGGCACACGGGCTGGTGACCGCGCGTCGCAGCGGACGGTTGATGCGCTATCGCTTGGCCGACGACACCGTGCACGATCTGATCCACCACGTCCGGCCGCCCCCGCGCTGAACGTCGCATACGGCGTCGGGAATGTCGAACACAACGTCCTGAGCGTCGGACACGACGTCCGGAGTGCGGGACACGGCGTCGGGAGTGCAGGACACAACGTGCTGGGCGCCGGGCCCCGCACAGGGGTCGGGGCCCGGCGCCAGCTACCGCACGGGGGTCAGTATCCGAGCGCGTTCCATGCGACGTCGGCCAGCAGCGTCTGGCCTGCCACGCTCGGGTGGAAGTAGTCGCGGGTGGACACGTCCTGTTCCGTGAACGTGGTGTTGAAGCCAGCGTTGCCGTCGAACTGGCACTGGCTGTACTGGGAGCAGACGTTCTCCAGCGCGGTGTTGTAGTCGATCACGCGCTGCCGAAAGGTCTCCCGCCGCTCGACATCAGCGGTGGCGGTGGACTGCGGGTTTTCCAGCAGGGACTGGCAGATGTCGTAGGTGTCCCAGGTGGATACGGCGTCCGAGTTGTCGTGGAACAGCTCCCACAGCTGGTAGATGTCAGGCACGGACACCACCTTGATGTCCGCGTTCGGAATGCCGCTGTCGAGGCGCGACATCGCCGTCTCGAACTGGCTCTGGTACGTCGAGACCGACGTCATCGTGTCGATCGTGTCGGTGCAGGCGTCGTTGGCGCCCATCAGAACGGTGACCAGCTCGACGTCGCGGCTCACCGCGTCAGCGGCCTGGCTGTCGAGATCGGCCATCACGGCGCCGCTGACCGCGTCGTTGTAGTTGTTGCCCTCCAGGCTGGGGTTGAGCGCGGTCAGCCGCTGGTAGTAGCTGTTGACATCAGAGTTGGTGCCGGTCGACCAATTGTTCCGCACGCAGTCGACGAACGGGAACCAGCAAGTGTTGAACGCGCGGGTGATCGAGTCGCCCAGCGCGTCCATCGAGTTCGGGTACGTCGCCGCGCTGGCTTGCGGCGCCGTGAACGAGGTGAGCAGGGCCGCGAGTACGCAGGTCAGCGCAATGCGGATCCTGCGAGATGCGGTCTGGTTCTTCACCAGCGAGTCTCCAATCGCTCGGATATCTGGCCGTGGGCACGATGCGCGCCCGGAGGGACATCGTGCGGGCGGTCACCCGCTGAGCGATATGGCTAATTCACCAGAAACTGTTGTTCGTGAGAACAATTCACTGTTACGTTGCCGCCCGTGAATCACGTCACCACGGCTGAGATGGATGATCGAACAGCGGCCGTGGTCGAGTGCATCACCGGACACCTCGATGAGCTGGCAACACCGCTAGCCAAGGCGATTCAGGACGTCGAACCCGCCTACCGTGACGGGGCCTACCTGAGCGACGACGAGGTGGTCGGCGTGTGCCGGCACACCCTGGAGCTGGCCTGTCGCCACCTGACGGGGGAACGGGAGCGCGCGCTGGAAGACGCCCGGCGATCGGCGAAGGACCACGCGAAACGCGGCATTCCGCTTGAATCGGCATTGCGGGCGTACCGGGTGGGCGGTCGGTTCATATGCGGGGTGCTGCTCAAGGCTGCCGACGACGGACGCGAACAACACCGTGCGATGCGCGCGGCGGCGAGCGTTACCTGGTCGGTGGTGGACGAGTTCTCCGAGGCCTTCGTGACGGGGTATCGCAGGGGGCTGGCCGAGCATGCGGCGGAGCACGACGCCGCCAGGGAGCGGATGCTGGACCAGCTCCTTGCCGGCGAGATCGCCGACGCGGCCGTCGCCCGGTCCTGTGCGCAGCGGTTGCGAATGCCGAGCAGCGGTCGGTTCGTCGTGGTGCATGCCGAGATGGTTCCGGGAAGCGCGACGCCGTTGTCGCGGCTGGCCGATCAGCTGCGCCGCAGGGGAGTGCAGTCGACGTGGCGCACCCGCACCGACGCCTCGGTCGGCATCGTCGCGCTCGGCGCGCGGTACGGCATGGCCGAGCTGGCGGATGACCTCACGGTGCAGGCCGAAGGCAGGATCGGGGTCAGCGAGCCCTACCCGGCGCTGGAAGGTACCGGGGAGGCGGCGGCGCAGGCCGCGCTCGCCGCTGGTGCTGCCCCGCCTGCTCAACCCGCCGTGATCCGGCACGACACGGCGCTGGTGCCGATGCTGCTGGCCAGCGCCACCGATGCGGCGGCCCGGCTCGCGCGGCAGACACTGGGGGAGCTGCTTGGTGGCGAGTCGGACGACGGCCGCATGCTGCTGACGACGTTGCGGGCGTGGGCGACGTCGGGCGGTGCGGCGAGCGATGCGGCGCGCAGCTTGCACTGCCACCCCAACACCGTGCGCTACCGGTTGCGGCGGATCGAGCAGCTCACCGGACGCTCGCTGAGCGATCCGATGGACGTGATGCACGTGCTGCTCGCCAGCCAGGCCCTCGACGTCGTCCCGGTGACCGCGCGCGAGTAGCTCAGTGCACCAGCCCGGCCAGCCGTGCCTGGATGAGGTCACTCGCCTCGGTGGCGATGCGGTCGACCAGTTCGGCGACGCTCGGGATGTCGGTGATCAGGCCCTGGACCATGCCGGAGCTCCAGATGCCGGCGTCGAGGTCGCCGTCCTCGAACACCCTGCGTCCCCGCGTGCCAGCGACCAGTTCGCGGACGTCGTCGAACTGACCGCCGCCGTCCAGGATCTCGACGACCTTGCGGCTGACCTCGTTACTGGCCACGCGGGCGGTGTTGCGCAGCGGGCGGAAGATCAGCTCGGTGTCGCGCTCGGTCGTCGCGACCATCTGCTCCTTGACGCGCTGGTGCACCGGCGCTTCCTGGGTGCAGAGGAAGCGGGTGCCCATGTTGATGCCGTCCGCGCCAAGAGCGAGCGCCGCGACGAGTCCGCGCGCGTCGGCGAAGCCGCCGGAGGCCAGCATCGGGATGGTGATCTTGTCGGCGGCCGCCGGGATCAGCACGAGTCCGGGGATGTCGTCCTCGCCGGGGTGACCGGCGCACTCGAAGCCGTCGATGCTGACCGCGTCCACGCCGATGGACTGCGCCTTGACGGCGTGCCGGACACTGGTGCACTTGTGCACGACCTTGATGCCCGCGTCCTGGAACGACGGCAGATGCTCGACGGGATTGAAGCCCGCGGTCTCGACGATCTTCACCCCGGACTCGACGATCGCCTGCCGGTACTCCTCGTACGGCGGCGGGTTGATCGACGGCAGGATGGTCAGGTTGACGCCGAACGGCTTGTCGGTCAGCTCCCGGGTGCGGGCGATCTCTTTGGTGAGGTCTTCCGGCGTGGGCTGGGTGAGCGCGGTGAGGAAGCCGAGCGCGCCCGCGTTAGCGACGGCGGCGACCAACTCGGCGCGACCGACCCACTGCATCCCACCTTGCGCGATGGGGTGCTCGACGCCGAAGAGTTCGGTGAACCGGGTGGACAGCATCCGCCGTTCCTTTCGCTGACTGGTCGGGTGAGCACCCACGATCGCGGCGTTGTTGTCAGGTTGTCAATGCTGGCGTGGCGGGGTCCACACATGGCGCGGGCCCGCCAGCACCGGGTTGCGGTGCCAGCGGGCCCGTGACTGGGGGCGATCCGCTCAGGCCGCGCGTCGCTGGGTGAACTCCTGGTCCAGCGCGGCGCGGCCGGTGCCGGTGAGGATCGCGCGCACGCGCTCGCCGGGAACGCCGGAGCGCGCGGGCGCGATGAAGTCGAGGTGCGCGAGACGCCGCACAGTGAACTGGTCGCAGCAGGCCAGGCCGTCGATGAACAGGTCGGGCTCGCAACTGCACGTGATCTCCGCCGTGCCGCGCGCGATCGCCCGAAGGGCTGCTCGTTCCCTGTTGTTCAGTTCGACGGTTCGGGGGTCCATGTCAACGTTGCCTCCTTGCGACGTACTTCTGAGGATGAAGCAAACAACGCGTGAAGACTTCTTCTTTGTGACCAACATTTCAGTGTGGCCTCGGTCTCAATGCGGTGCGCGTGGGGTGGGGATGTGGATCAGAACCCAATGCGGTGCGTGCGCGGACGGCACCCTGCTGTGCGGCCGCCGAGGCGGGCGCGCTAGGGTATGTCCCATCGTCTTCGCGAGAAGGCGGGCCGGGCTGTGGCGCAGTTTGGTAGCGCACTTGACTGGGGGTCAAGGGGTCGCAGGTTCAAATCCTGTCAGCCCGACCACAACACCCTCGTTTACCCAGGTAGACGAGGTCCGATGTAGACAGACGCATAGAGCAGCCCCGGAGTATCCAACACTCCGGGGCTCTTCTTTGCGCTCATGCCGCGTTCCCATCGCGCCGCTGCAACGCCTGCATACGCTGCGCATCGAGGGTGTCAGCGACCCCATCGAGCCACTCACCCCGGAACGTCGACGAGCCAACGAACGAACCCGCTAGCCAGCCGTCTCCGTGTGCCGTGCGGCGTAGGTGTAGTCGTCGAGTGGGAAGCTGCCCGCCTCGCGACGGCCTGCGAGCACGGTGGCTGGCCGCAGTAGTGCGGCCTCACCGTGCGGGTTGAAGTAGTAGCTGCGAGCAGGGCCGCAGTTGCCCTGGTAGAACACCGAGTCGGCGAGGTCGTCGGTCATCCGCGCCAGGAACGCGTCGTTGGCTTCCTTGGTGACCTCGAAGGTGTCCGCGCCGCGCCGCCGCAGCTCGCCGAACAGCCGCTCCATGTGCCGCATCTGGGCCTCGATGGTCCAGAAGTAGGACAGGCCGGTGTAGGCATACGGACTGTTGAGGCTGAGCAGGTTCGGAAAGTGCGGCACCGTGATGCCCTCGTACGCCTGGAAGCGGGTGTCCCGCCACCACTTGCCGAGGTCACGGCCCTCGCGGCCGATGATCTCGATCGCGGGGAAGTTGGTCTCCCAGAGGTCGAACCCGGTGGCGAGGACGAGCGTGTCGATCTCGGTCTTGCGGCCGTCCGCGGTCACGATGCCGTCCGGCTCGATCCGCGCGATCGACTCGGTCTCCAGATGCACGTGCGGCCGGGTGAACGTGGGGAAGTAGTCGTTGGAGAACGTCGGACGCTTGCAGCCGAAGGAGTACCGAGGGGTGAGCTTGCGGCGCAGCTCCGGGTCCTTCACCTGCCGGCGCAGGTGCGCCCTGGCGAGTAGCTCAGCGCCGAGGGCACCCAGCCGGGCCTGCCGGTAGTGCAGCACCCCGGTGAAGGTGAGTGCCTCAAGCAGCGCCGAGTTGGCGACGCGAGCCGCGCGCTGGGTGATCGGCAGCCGCGCGAACAACCGCCGGAGCGGCCGGGGGATCGGACCGTCGAGCTTCGGCACCACCCAGATCGGGGTGCGCTGGTACACGGTTAGCTCGGCCACTCGCGTGGCCAGTTCGGGGATGAGCTGCACGCCGGTGGCACCGGTGCCGATGACCGCGGCGCGGCGGCCGGTGAGGTCGTAGTCGTGGTCCCAATCGGCGCTGTGGATGACCTTGCCGGCGAAATCGTCGACGCCGTCGATGTCGGGCTTCTTCGGCTGGGACAGGAACCCGGTCGCGGTGATCAGGTACGTCGCGGTCAGGGTCTCACCGCCGGCCAGGTGTACCGCCCAGTGGTGAGCGTCGTCGTCCCACCGCGCACCGGTGACGGTGGTGCCGAACCGCATCCGGCGGCGCAGGTCGTACTTCTCGGCGACGTGCTGTGCGTAGCGTTTCAGTTCCGCGCCAGGGGCGAACAGTCGTGACCAGTACGGGTTCGGCTCGAACGAGTACGAGTAGGTGACCGAGGCGATGTCGACGGCCAGCCCGGGGTAGTGGTTGACGTGCCAGGTACCGCCGAGATCGTCCTCCCGATCGAGGATGACGTAGTCGCGGATGCCGAGGCGGTCGAGCTGGATTCCCGCGCCCATGCCGCCGAATCCGGCACCGATGATGATCGCGTCGTGGTGCTCCCTGTCAGGTTCGGTCCCGAGCGCGGGCTTGACTGCGGACGGTCCGCTCGTAGGTGTCACGGATGCTGTGGTCAACGGACGTGAGAGCACGGCGGTCGCCGACGATCCGGCGGCCCAGCCGCATCAGTGGCTCGGGCACCACGGCGCCGAGGAGGTTCCACCCCGCGAGGTAGCCGGGCACCGGAATCTCCGCCCGCCGGGTGGCAACGCTGCCAACGATCGCCGTGGCGACGTCGTCAGGGTCGACCGTCGGCAGCCCCCTGGCCAGCGGCACACCGGAGGCGAGCCGGGTGCGCACAGCTGCCGGTAACACCGTGCTGACGCTGACTCCGGTAGTCCGGTATTCCTCGCGGACCGCGAGCGAAACGCCGAGGGCGGCGAACTTGGACGCGTTGTAGACGGCCATACCTGGGATCGGGATCTTGCCCGCCATCGAGGTGACGTTGATCACGTGACCACGGCCGCGCTCGATCAGGTGCGGCAGCACGGTCCGCATCCCGTTGATCAAGCCCCAGACGTTGACGTCGAACGTGGTGCGGCTGGTCGCGTCGTGCTCGGTGAGGAAGTCGCCCAGCGGCATCACTCCCGCGTTGTTGACCAGGACGTCGATCCGGCCGTGCGTGGTCAGTGCCGCACGCGCGAACGTGTCGAACGACGCGCGGTCGGTGACGTCGAGGGCATGCGCGTGCGCACCAAGGTCATCGGCGGTGGCCCGTGCGGCGGCGACATCGAGATCGCCGAGCCACACCGTCGCGCCGTGACGGCGCAACAACTCGGCGGTGGCCGCGCCGATGCCCCGACCACCGCCGGTCACCAGCGCGACCGCGCCGTCCAGGTTGATCTCCGGATAGCTCATCGGTTCCTTTCCTGCCGCCGCGGGAGTTTCAGATAATCACGGTATCTGGATATCGTCAATATTTCGGCGTGCAGGTGCCGGTCACGATGGCTATTGCGGGCCGCGCTGACCGCGCGTGGGCAGGGTTCAGCTGAGCCCGTGGTCGTCCCACTTGGCGTCCGGAACGATCACGATGTTGCCAATGTGGCTCTTGGCCATGAAGGCTTCTTGGCCGCGGTGGAACTCGGAGAGCCGGTACACGTCGTGTAGCAGCGGCTTGATCGTTCCGTGCTCGATAAGGCGCAGTACCCTGCGGAAGGTGTCGCGTGTTCCTTGCGACGAACCGTGGAATTCGAGCTGCTTCAGATACATGGTGCGCAGGTCGAGCTCAACGACCGGCCCGCCGATCGCACCAGCTGTGGTGTATCTGCCCTCGGGACGCAGTATCCGCAGCAAGTCGTTGAACAGTCGCCCGGCGACGAGATCGGCGACGACGTCGATGGGCGCGCCGTCAGTCGCCGCATCCACCTGCGCGACGAGGTCACCATCATCGCGAAACACAACGCCTTCCGCGCCGATCGCGATGAGGGCGTCCTTTTTCTCGCGGCTGGTGACGACGTAGGGAATGGCGTCGCGGGCTCGGCAGAGCTGGACGATGCCAGATCCCACGCCGCCGGAAGCGCCCGTGACGAGGACACGTTCGCCCACCGCTACCCGGGCACGGTCGAGCATGTGTTCGCCGGTTTGGTAGGCGCAGCCGAACGTCGCCAGCTCGGCATCGCTGATACCGGCATCGGTCTGGTAAGCGTTCTCGGTGGGCACGGTCGTGTACTCGCAATAGCCACCGTCTCGCCCGTGCCCGATGTAGTCGATGTCGGCGAGGCTGTTATCGCCCTCGGGACGGTTGTAGATGCTGAAGTCGACGATGACCCGTTCACCGATGCGACTCGCCGGGACACCCTGGCCGACGTCGGCGATGCGTCCCACGATGTCAGTTCCCTGGATGCGCGGGAACTCCAGCGTGGAGCGATCGCGCCGCCAGGTGGACACCGAACCCGGTGAGGTCTCGGTACCGTACGCGCCTTCGCGGACCCAGACGTCGGTGTTGTTCATCCCGGTCGCGGTGACTTCGATGAGGACTTCCCCCGGCGCGGGACTCGGAACGGGTACGTCGTCACGGTAGACGAGCTTCTCGAGGCCGCCGTGGCCTGTCAGTTGAACTGCACTCATGGTATCGGGAAGCATTTGGTTCCTCCTGAGATCAGCGCTTCCGCCGATGCCGCTCGTGCTCCCTGGACGCGCAAGGGACACATCACATGGTGTTGCTACCGGAGTGACCGCGCCATGGGGGTCACAAACCCCGATGAACCGCGGGATCCGTGAACCCTCGTTACGATGAGATCATCCGGCCAGCTAGACCGGTACACAGTTCAGGGTGGAGGACATTGCCATGATTGGCTTCATCGTCGCGGGTCTCATCATTGGCGCTCTCGCGCGCCTCATCAAGCCTGGCAAGCAGAACCTGGGGATCATCGCCACGCTGCTGCTGGGGCTGGCAGGCTCGGTCATCGGCGGCACGATCGCCAACCTTGTCGGGACCGGCGACATCTTCGAACTGAACGTGCTTGGATTCATCATCGCGGTCGTGGTCGCCGTTCTGCTTATCGGTGTCGCGGAAGGACTCTCCGGGCGCGCCAAAGCGAAGCAGTAACCGACGCCGGGACTCCGTGACTCACGGAACGTACCCGGTGTGAGGAGGGGGCATGGAGCGGGTCAGCGGGGTCGGTGCGGCCGTTGTCAGCGCGCAGGACCCCGCGCGGCTCGGTCAGTGGTATGCCGACCAGCTTGGTGCGGAGACCGACGCCAGCGCGAACGGCGTGATGGTGCGCGCCGATGCCGGCCAACCTGGTGACACCGACGGAACGACCTGGTCGGTCAGCTTCGACGTTGACGACCTCGACGCGATGGTGGCGCAATTACGCGCGGCCGGAGCCACTGTGAACGTCGATCCGGCGACTCCCGCGCGCGGCGGGGTCGCCTGGGTACGCGACCCCGAGGGCAACCTCATTCGCCTGGTCGAGTCGACGTCCACTGATCGGGTCTGGTCGTCCGAACCCGATGCGGTGCGTGTGCTCGGCGACGAGCCCGAGCCGGAACGTCGTTCACGTGGCGTATGGCGTCGGAGAACGCCATGGCTGGCGTTGCTGCTGGTCGGAGTCCTGGCGGTGGCGATCATCATGGTCCGGCAGCAGACGGGTGCGGACCAGGCCGAACCCGCCCCCGAGCCTGGCCCGACGGACCAGGACGCCTCCGTTGTCGACGTCGGCGAACCCGTGCTCGGCGTGACCGCGGACTGGGAACTCATCGCACGCGGGCAGAACACCGTGTCACGCATCGAGTTTGCCGAGGGTCGTGTCACCACCACCCAGCTGCCGCAGTTCGACGGGTCCGGGCCGGTGTCGCTGCTTACTGGACCTGACTGGACCATCGTGCGTCCTGTCGACGATGCGCTGGGCTACCTGGTGTCAGACGGCCAGCCCGCGCGCATGCTCCAGGGCGCGCTCGGCGGTGGCGGGCAGATGTTTCCTGGACCAGGACCGAACCAGGTCTGGGTTGAAGACACCGACGGTGACTCCGGCTATCTGCCGACGTTCACGCTGTACACAGTGGCAGGCGAGCATGTCGGCCCGTCGTTCTACGCCCCAGCGACCGGCCCTGCCGCATCGGACCATGCTGGTCACGTGCTGGTGCACGCCGCGGGTGGTACCTACCTCATGCGGCCGGGACTACGCGGCCCACGCCGGGTGACGACCGGCAAGGTGGACGGTGTCAGCGCGGATCACTTCCTGGTCACCGAATGCGATGAGCGGGCGCGGTGCAAGCGTGTCGTGATCTCTCGAGACACCGGGCAGCGGCGCACGATCGAACGGCAGTTCGTGGACCCGTTTGTTAGGCCGCAGTATGCGATCGCGCCGGACGGGTCGATCGCGGCCATTCGCAAGGGGCAAGGGAAGCTCGGCGAGGTGTCCATTACGGACCTCGCCACCGGACGGGAACGACGCACCGGCGCGTACATCGGTTCTGGTCTGGTGTTCTCGCCGGACAGCGAGTGGCTGTTCGCCATCGAGGCTGACGGCGACGTCGTCGCCATCGACACCGACACTTTCGACGTGCACGACGTCGATGTCCCGCTGCCCGAGACCGTGCAGCTGGCGGTGCGGTCCGCGGGGTGAGCTCGCTCAGGTTCAGTGCACTCGCGGCGCTGCCGAGCAGGTCGTCGCTCGCCTCCGGTATCGAGCGCCGGTACCCCACCGCGCCCCTCCGAATGTTACGCACAGTAGCTAGCCTGCTTGGATGTGTTTGCGCGTGGTAACGATCAGAGAGTGATTCATGTTACGGCCGGGCTCGTCGTCGTGCGGGTCTGATTCGTCAGTAACGGTTTGACCTGCGTGAATATGAATGGGGTTTCTTCTCGCGACGTCGCTCGTTGAGCCGAACATCGCGTCCTGCCTATCGGCGACGCGCACGGGTGTTGGCGGGCACCCACGCTGGCGAAACGACAGATCGGAGAACCTGATGTCGAAGTGGACCAGATACCGCACCATCGCGGTGATCGGCGCGACGGCCTTGGTGGCTGCTGGGCTCGCCGGGGCCGCCTCCGCCCAAGAGGCGGACACGATCACTCACACGGACAACATCGCACTCACCGACCACGACGCCTTCCCCTACGGCACCGACATCGCCTTCAACGGCCACCTGGTCGCGGCGGGCGCTGGTGCGTGGGACGAGGGCGCCAGGGAAGACAGCGGTGTGCATATCCTCAAGCGCGACAGGAAAGACGGCACGCTCGAGCCACTGTCATTTTTGAACTGTTCTTCCTGGCACGCCGATGTCGACTGGGTCGGCAAGTACATCGTCCAGTCGCACGACTCTGACGACGACAACGTCAACTGCGCGCCCGGCGAGGGCGAGGAAGGCATCCGCGTCATCGACGCGAAGAACCCGCGCAAGCCGCATTCCGTTGGGTTCGCCGAGACCATCCACGGCTCGCACAACCTCACCGCTGTCGGCGACACCGGGCTGGTCTACAACGCCTCGTACAACCTCGGTGATCCGTTCGCGGTAGACGGCGTGTCGATCATCGACGTCGGTGCCAACCCGGAGAACCCACCGGTGACGTTCCTGGAGTTCCCGGACGCTGACGCCAGTGGCGAGCATGAGCAGATGACCAACAACAGCGGCACCATGCCGACGTCGATGGGTTGCCACGACATCGGGCTCGATCTGGAGCGCGACCGAGCGTTCTGCGCGGGCATCACCGAGACGATGATCTGGGACATCTCGGATCCGAGGAACCCGACGATCGAGACGATCATCCGTAACCCCGACGTCTCGATCCACCACGGTGCGCACGTCAACAAGTCCGGTGACGTGCTGCTGGTTCAGGACGAGTGGCTCGGTGCGGCGGGCGCCAACACCGGCTGCCTCGCGCCGAACCAGCCTTCGGGCACCATCTGGTTCTACGACATCAGCGATCCGAAGAACCCGCAGCCGAAGTCGTACTGGTCGGCGCCGACACCGGACCCGACGTCGGACTTCTGCACCACGCACTTCTTCGGCACCTTCGAGATGCCTGGTGAGAACGGCGACGCCCGCGACATGGTGGTGACCTCGTACTACCAGCACGGCGTCTGGGTGGTGGACTTCTCCGACCCATCGGCGCCGACGACGCACGCCTTCTACGAGCCGGACGGCGCGAACTTCTGGGCGGCGTACCCGTACCAGGGGAAGCTGTACGCGAGCAGTTTCTCGCCTGCCAACCTCACGGGTAGCGATCCGTCGACCGCTGACAAGGGGGGCGTCTGGACGTTCACCCTGGACGGTTACGGCGGCTGACCTCGCGACGTGCCCCGGCCTGTGCTCGCGGCGTGGGCCGGGGCACGTCGACGTCGTCGAGGCGCAGCTGGCCGGGTGCCGCCGCATCGCCGAGGGGCTGGCGGCGGGGGCGGCTCGCCGCGCCGTGGACGGTGGAGACCGCCACCGACATGCTCTGGGGGCTCATCGCGACCGACCTGTTCGAACGGCTGCTCACCGGCCGTGCCTGGTCGCGGGAAGCGCTCGACGAGCACCTGTGGACGTTATGCGAGGCCACGTTCGTGTCCGCCGAGTAGCCGGTAGACGGCCGCGACCCGCTCGGACACGATGGGAGGCACAGCGATGTCGCACAAAGGGGTGGATCGTGAAGGCATTCGCGTCCTCAACCGACCTGACCGAGAAGGAACAGACGCTGGAGGTGCTCGCCGACGGTGTCTACGCGCTCACCGCGGAGGGCGATCCGAACGTCGGCGCGGTCGAGGGGGAGGACTTTCTGGTGTGTTTTGAGGCGTTGGCGACTCCGGTCGCGGCGCGGAAGTGGTTGGGGAAGCTGCGTGAGTACACCGATAAGCCGGTGCGGTATCTGGTGCTGTCGCATTATCACGCGGTGCGGGTGCTGGGGGCGAGCGCGTTCGACGCCGAGGTGATTATCGCGCATGACAACACGCGTGGGTTGATCGCTGAGCGTGGTGAGCAGGATTGGGTATCGGAGTTGGGCCGGATGCCCCGGTTGTTCGACGGTCCGGAGTCGATTCCTGGTTTGACGTGGCCGACGTTGACCTTCAGTGATGCCGTCACTATTGACCTTGGTGGTGACCGGGGCGCGTTGGAGCTGCGTTACCTCGGGCGGGGTCACACCGAGGGTGACCTCGTGGCGTGGTTGCCGCGGCGGCGGATTCTGTTCGCGGGTGACTTGGTTGAGGCCCAGGCCGCGCTTTATACCGGCGATGCGTTTCATCGTGACTGGTCGACGTCGACCTTGGATGCTGTGGCCGCGTTGGGTGCGGAGGCGCTGGTCGGTGGCAGGGGAGCGGTGGTACACGGGCGCGACGCGGTCGATGCCGCCATCGGCCAGACCCGGCATTTCCTCGACGTGATGCTGCGCGAGGTCGACGCGGTGCGGAAGGGGGGTGGCTCGCTCAAGGAGGCGTTCGACGCCGCCCATGCCGCGTTGGCCGATGACTATGGGAACTGGCCGATTTTCGAGCACTGCCTGCCGTTCGACGTCGCACGGGTGTGGGAGGAACTGTCCGGTGTCCAGCGGCCGACGATCTGGACCGCCGAGCGCGACCGCGAGGTCTGGGACCAGCTGCAGTCGTGAGTGCGGATGAGGGTTCTAACCCTGCTACGCACTCACGACACCGGATCCGGAGACGACATGAACGAGACATCACCAGGCCGGGTCGCGATCATCGGCAACGGGCCGGTCGGCCAAACGACCGCGCTGTTGCTCGCGCGCTGGGGTGTCGCCGTGACCGTGCTCGACGGGCGGCCGGAGCGGGACCTGGTCGGCTCGAAGGCGATCTGCCAGCAACGCGATGTGCTCGACATCTGGCAGGCCGCGGGTGTCGGTCGGCTGATCGCGGACGAGGGGCTGACCTGGACCACCGCCCGCACCTTCTACCGTGACCGTGAGCTGTTCGCCATCACCCTGCCCGACCCTGGCCGGTCGGCGTTCCCGCCGTTCGTGAACATCTCGCAGTCGCGCGTCGAGGAAGTTCTCGACGCGCGGATCGCCGCCGAACGGCTGATCGACGTCAGGTGGGGACATCGGGCCACCAGCATCGAGCAGACGTCGTCGGGTGTGACCGTGCGGTGTGCGACTGACGCTGGTGACGTCGACATCTCGGGTGATTACGCTGTCCTCTGCGCGGGCGCCAAGGCTGATGAGCTCCGGCAGTCACTGGGGGTGTCGTTCGACGGGCGTTCGTTCGACGACCGGTTCCTCATCTGTGATATCCGCGCGGACATGCCCGGTTGGGCCGAGGAGCGCCGGTTCTACTTCGATCCGTCGTTCAACCCGGGCAGGCAGGTGCTGATCCATCCGTGTCCACAGTCGACATTCCGCATCGACTGGCAGGTGCCGAGCGACTACGACCTCGTCGCCGAGGAACGCAGCGGCGCGCTGGAGCGACGCATCCGCGCGATCATCGGCGACACGGACTACGAAGTCGTGTGGCGGTCGGTGTACCGGTTCCACTCCCGTGTGGCCGATCACCTGCGCGTGGGCAGAGTGCTGCTCGCGGGCGACTGCGCGCACCTGTATGCGCCGTTCGGGGCACGCGGGCTCAATTCCGGGGTGGCGGATGTCGAGAACGCGGCGTGGAAGCTCGCGTTCGTGCTGCGCGGCTGGGCGCCGGTCGAGCTGCTGGCGAGCTACCACGACGAACGGCATGCCGCCGCGCTCGAGAACCTCGACGTGACGACGTCCACGATGGACTTCCTGGTTCCGCACACCGACGCGCAACGGCGGCATCGGGTTGACGCGCTGGAACGGGCCGCTCGTGACCCCTCCGCTACGTCCGATGTGGACTCTGGTCGGCTTGCCGAACCATTTTGGTACGTCGATTCGCCGCTGACCACACCGAATCCGGGTCGGCCGTTCGCGGGTCGTCCGCAACGCGGGACGGTTCCCGATGCGGGACCGGGTGTGCTGCTGCCCGACGCGCCCGTGGTCGTCGACGGCGTCGGTGGGCGACTCCGGGACCACGCGCGCGACGGCGTTCTGTTGCTGGCCGGGCCTGACGTCGACGCCGCCGGGTTGCGCGCCGCCGCGGCGTCCGCGACCGCGGCGCCGGTCCGGGTTCTTGAGCTGGCGTCGATCGACGTCGATGGTGCGGTGACCGAGTCGTTGGCCGCGCAGCCCGCCGAGCTGTGGGTCATCCGGCCGGACGCGCACGTCGCCGCCGTGCTGGACGACCCGACGGCGGACGATGTGGTCGCCGCGGTGCGTCGTGCGAGTGGGGTCGTCGGGCGGTGAGAGGGCTGCGGCGGTGAGTGGTCATCGCCGTTTGGCCGCGGGTCGTTCCGAAATTGGCCTGTCGATGGTTCCACTCGCGGGTGCGCTGACTTGACGTCTCGAATGTGTGTTCGACACCATGTGATGGTGACTACATTCATCGAAGTCGCTGGCCCGTCGGGGAAGCTGTTCCTTCCCGACGACGTGGTGGTGCCAGCGCTGTCGGACTGTCTTTACGTGCCCGACGAGCTGGCCGAGCAGGAGTGGCTGCGGATGCGTCACGAGGTTGACCGGTTGAGCGACGACGGTACGGTCCGCGCGCTTGGGGTGGCGCGGCGATCGCGAGCACGGGCGGATGCGCTGGAGGCTCGCGCGCTGGCGCGGCTGCACGAACTGCGTGACGGCTCCCGCTACGTCGCCGAGGAAGCCGCTCTCGAGTTGCGGGTGTCGCGGCAGGCGGCGCAGCGGCGCTGCGAACGCGCCCGCGCGTTGACGCAACGGCTGCCGTGCACGCTGGCGGCGATGCATGACGGCGAGTACGAAGCCTATACCGCGGACAAGATCGTCGACATTACCGACCACCTCACCCCGGCTCAGGCCCGCGAGGTGGACGCCCGCCTCGACGAGAAGGTACGCGAGGGATGTTTCGCGCCGGGCGATGCCAGCCAGATCCGGCGCGCCGCCCGCCGGCTTGTGCAACAGGTCGACCCGGACGGGCAAGCTGTGCGGGCTCGCAGGGCGCGCGCGGGCCGCCGGGTGGAACTGCCGGGCGAGGACGCCATGTCGACGCTGTCTATGGATCTACCGGCCGAGGTCGCCGCCACCGCGTATGCCCGGATCGACCGCGACGCTCGCGCGCTACGCGACTCCGGGGATGAGCGCACCCTGGAACAACTCCGCGCTGATGTGGCCGCCGCACTGCTACTGGCACAGCCCGCCACCGGGAGCGACGCCACGTCGACCGGCTCGACGGCGTCGCCGGGTGTGGGGGCGATGGTGTATGTGCACATGCCGGTCGATACCGCGCTCACGATGAGCGATCAGGGTGCCGAGTTGTCTGGGTACGGGCCGATTCCGGGCCCGATCGCGCGCGAGATCGCCACCAACCCGGGGTCGGTGTGGCGGAAAGTGCTGACCGATCCCGGCTCAGGGGTGCCGCAGGACATCAGCCGTCGTCGCCGCCCGACCCAGGCGATGCGGGAATTGGTCGCGGCCCGAGACCGCGAATGCCCCTACTGCTACCGGCCGGCGCAGCTCTGCGATTTCGATCATCTCCGAGGGTGGAGCATCTGCCGGGAAACCAGCGCCCGCAACGGTGGCCCGAAATGCGAATGCCACCACTACCTGAAGGACGAGCCAGGGTGGCGCCTCGACTACGACCCCACGACCGGTACCGCGACCATCACCAGTCCCACCGGCCGCACCTACACCAAGAAAACCCGGCCCATCACCGCACCAATCACCGCACCAAAACCGAGACCGGCAAGCGAACCGGACATGGGATCAGACGTGGCGATCCCCGAACAACGGCGACCCGCCGAGGCGTCACCAGCGGAGCCGAACTCCCCGCTCAACGACGACCCACCGTTCTAACGCCACCCATAAGCTACCCGCCGGTAGCTTATGGGTGCTACCTTGCCCGCAGTGAAGGGAGACTGCTGTGGTGCCTGAGTCCGAACTGCCGTCGGCGTCGCCTGCGTTCGACTCGCCTGGCGAGGTCGCGAAGCGGTTGTCTGAGGTCAACTATCTGGCCGAATCCGACATCGCCACCACAGTCTTCCTGGCGGAGCGGCTCGGTAAGCCGCTGCTGGTCGAGGGGCCTGCCGGGGTGGGAAAGACCGAACTCGCCAAGGCGGTCGCGGCGGCGACCGATGCCGACCTGATCCGGCTGCAGTGCTACGAAGGGCTGGACGAGGCGCGGGCGCTCTACGAGTGGAACTACTCGAAGCAGCTGCTGCGCATCCAAGCCGCGGGGTCCGACGCGACCTGGGAGAAGACCCACGACGACATCTTCACCGACGAGTTCCTGCTCGCGCGCCCACTCCTGCGCGCGATCCGCAGGGATGACCCCACGGTGCTGCTGATCGATGAAACCGACAAGGCCGACATCGAGATCGAGGGCTTGCTGCTCGAGGTGCTGTCGGACTTCCAGATCACCATTCCCGAGCTCGGCACCGTCCAGGCCGCGCGCAGGCCGTTCGTGGTGCTGACGTCGAACGCGACCAGGGAGCTGTCAGAAGCCCTCAAGCGCCGGTGTCTTTATCTGCACCTCGACTACCCCACACGGGAGCGTGAGCGCGACATCGTCGTGGCTCGGGTGCCCGGCATCGAAGCCACGCTGGTCGACCAGCTGGTCGAGGTCGTCGCGACGCTGCGGACCCTGGAACTCAAGAAGGTGCCGTCGATCGCCGAGACCGTCGATTGGGCGCGCACCCTCCTCGCGCTCGGTACGTCCACAATGGACGAATCAGCGATCAGGAGCACGCTGGGCGTTGTGCTCAAGCACCAGTCTGACCAGCTGCGCGCCGCCAAGGAATTGGGGCTACCCTGTGCCGGACGCTGACCGGACCGCGCTGCTCGATCACCACATCGCGTTCCTGGACGCGCTGCGGGAGGCCGGCTTGCCGGTGTCACTGGCAGAGGGGCTGGACGCCGCCCGCGCCACGACGATGGTCGAACCGCTCGACCGGGAGTCACTGCGCACGGCGTACGCGGCGACCGTTCTCAAACGCCAAGGCCACCGGCCACTGTTCGACGAACTCTTCGACCTGTGGTTTCCGCGCGCCATCGGGGAAGGCCGCGGCGACGAACGACAGCGGCAGGAACCGCGCGTCGAGGTCACCGGCGGCCGTGCGGCACCGGAAGACGCGCGCGCGATGCGCGCCGAACTCGCGGAACTGCTCTTCGAGGGCGATGACGCCGGGCTGCGGCAGCTCGCGAGCGAGGCGGTCGCACGCTTCGGGGAGATCGGCGGCGGCTCCGCTGGGAATGCGAGCGGACGAGGTGGTGCGGCATCGGCCGGAACCGGCGGCACCCGCGGCAAGGCGGCCGGGGCGAGCACCGGCGCCCGGTCCTGGTCACCGAACGCCGCACTGGACGCTCTCACGCCGAGGACGTTGCTCGCGGGGTTGCTGCGGAGCGACGCCGGGCGTGACGAGTTCGCCCAGTCGCTCGCCCGTCGTGCGTACCGCGAACGCATCGCGCGCTTCGAACGCGTGGTCAACGCCGAGGCGCGCCGCAGGATCGCCGAGGACAGGGGTGCGGACGCGACCGCGAAGTCCGTCGTGCGGCCACCGCTCGACCAGATCGACCTCATCGGCGCGAGCCAGGCGGAGCTCGCCGCGCTACGCAGGGAGATCTATCCGCTCGCGCGGCGGCTGGCAACCAAGAAGAGCATGAAACGCAAGCGCGGCGGCGCGGGTGTGCTCGACTTCCGCCGCACCATTCGTGCCTCGCTGGCCACCGGCGGGGTGCCGGTGAACACGCGGCACCGGCCACGCAGACCGCACAAACCGGAACTCGTCGTGCTGTGCGACGTCAGCTCGTCGGTCGCGTCGTTCGCCCGGTTCGGGTTGTTGCTGGTGTACGCGTTGAGCGAGCAGTTCAGCGCGGTGCGGTCGTTCGCGTTCGTCGACACCGTCGAGGAGGTCACGCCGCACTTCACCGCGGCGGACGACGTCGCCGATGCCATCTACCGGATGGAGCAGGGGCTGAGCATGCGGCTCATGGGTGGCGGCACCAACTATGGGCGGGTGTTCACCCGGTTCGACGAACACTACGCCGACGCGATCACGCCGAAGACCACACTGCTCGTCCTCGGTGACGCTCGGGCGAACTACGTCGACCCGGCGGCGGCGACGTTCGCCGGGCTGGTGCGGCGAGCCAAACACGCCTACTGGCTGAACCCGGAGCCGCGCGGCAACTGGGGGAGCGGCGATTCGGCCGCGCCGACGTATGCCGAGGTCGTGGAGATGATCGAATGCCGCAGCATGGCGCAGCTCGCCGACTTCGTGCGGGATCTGGAATAGCGCCGGCGTGCTCAGGTGGCGGCCCAGAGCACCGACGACAGCAGCACACCGAGGCCATTGGTAGCCCAATGCAGCCCCGCGGAGGCGAGGATGCTGCCGCTCCGACGTCGTAGCTCAGCGAACAACAACCCGGCCACGGCGGTGAACGCCACGACCCCTGCGACCACCAGCAGTTGCGAGCCTGGCCCCGTAGCGGCGTCGAGCGCGGTGTTCTGCGTGCCGAGGCCCAGCGCTGGCAGGATGTGCCACAGCCCGAACAGCACCGAGGACACCCCTGCGGCCCAGGCCATGCCGAACCGGTGCTTGAACAGCCCGAACAGCACCCCTCGGAAGGCGATTTCCTCCAGCAGCACCGTCTTGATCGGGATGATCACCAATGCGATGAACAGCGCTGACCCGATCGCGATGTCGTAGCGGACGTCGAGGAACAGCGCGCTCGTCAGCGGCAGCAGCGCGCCGATCGCGTAGATCGCGCCCACGACGAGCAGCGCAACCCCGCCATAGGCCGCGCCCTTACGCCAGGTGTGCTTGCTCAGGCCGAGATCATGCCAGGTCAGGCCCATGCGGCGGGCGAGGCCGACCAGTACGACGGCGACGGCGGGACCCGCGATGAGCCCGATCCCCGCAGGGCCGAAGCCGATGGTGAGGTTGACCGCGATGAGCAGCGCGAGGGTCACCGCGACGACGAGGGCGCGTCGCAGCGGCGTGGGTGTCGCGTTCTGCCTGCCAGCGGCGAGACGTGCCGTTACCGATTCGATATCGTCAGTGTACTTGGGCCCGTCAGCCAGCTGGCGGCAGTGGGGCGGCCAGCTGGGCAGAGCGGCGAGGCTCAGTCGCCGACCTCCGCTGGGATGCCGTTGGTGAGGCGGAGGAGCTCATCGAACGACGTCGGGAACACCGCGCTGGGTTCGCCCGCGCCACACCACACTTCCGGGTACTGCCGTAGCCAGACGTCGACCAGCGTGCGCAGCCGGGTGGGGTGTCCGACCGGGGCGACGCCGCCGACACGTTGTCCGGTGGCGTCCCGGACGAACTCCGGCTTCGCCCTGCGCAGCGACGTCACCCCGAGCAGCGTCGCGCAGCGCGTGATGTCAACCCGGTGCGCGCCGCTCGCCAGGATCAGCACCGCCTCGCCGTCGGCGTCGAAGATCAGGCTGTTCGCGATCGCGCCGACCGCGACGCCGAGCTGTTCGGCTGCCGCGGCAGCGGTCGGTACCGGCTCGGTGAAGACGTGCGGACGCCCGATGGCGCCGTGTGCGGCGAGCACGTCGGCCACGTGCGCGACGTTCGGGTGCAGCGTGGTGTCCATTGCTAGGCGCGTTCGATCATGTGACCGATGACGTCCGGGCCGGGATGGGCGTGGCCAGCGCCGTCGCGGCGCGGATCGGGGTCGGGCAGCTCTACCGGCTCGCCCTTCTCCGTCGCGCCCGCCGGGCGAGGTCCGATCCAGGCCAGCGCCAGGGCGTTCTCCCCGGCGCGGAACCGGTGTGCCCGCACACCGCCGGTCGCGCGTCCCTTGGCTGGGTACTCGGCGAACGGCGTCATCTTGATGCTCTGCCCGGTCGCGGTGATCACCTGCGGCTCGCCGTGCTCCGGGTCGTCGGTGCGGATCGCGCCGAAGAAGCGCACGTTGGCGTCCTTCGTGAGCTTCATACCAGCCATACCGCCGCCCTTGAGCCCCTGCGGGCGCACTAGCGAGGCTTCGAAGTGCAGCAGCGACGCGGCGGTGGACACGAACGTCAGCGTCTCCTCGCCGTCAGTGAGCCAGCTCGCGCCGACCACCTCGTCGTCGTCCTTCAGCGAGATCACGTCGAACTCGTCGGCGCGCACCGGCCAGTCCGGCGCGCATACCTTGACGATGCCGTTGCGGGTGCCGAGCGCCAGGCCGGGTGAGCCCTCGACGTGCTCGCCGAGGGGGGCGATGCCGACAATCCGTTCGCCGTCGTCGATCGGCACCAGCTCGGTCGCGGGCATCCCGCCGCGTAGCGACACCGTGCCGGACTGTTCGGGTAGCACCGGCAGCGGCAGCACATCCGTCTTGAACGCCCTGCCTCGGGACGTGACGAGCAGGAACTGGCCGCGCGCGGTGGTGTGCACGACGGCGGCGACCGCGTCGTGCTTGGTGCGTCCGCTGCGCCGTCGTTTCTCGGAGACCTCCTCTGACTCGGCCGCGGTGCGTGCCACCAGCCCGGTCGCGGACAGAATCACCTGGCACGGATCGTCGGCCACCTCAAGCGGGCCAGCGGGCTGCGACGCGGCGAGCACTTCCTTGAGATCGCCGTCGATCAGCGCGGTGCGGCGCGGGGTCGGGAAGTCCTCGGCGATCTTCGCCAGTTCGTCGGAGACGACCTGCTTGAGCACCGACTCGTCATCAAGGATCTTCGACAGCTCGGCGATCTCCTCGCGCAGCCGGTCGTGCTCGGCGTCGAGTTCGAGCTTGTCGTACTTGGTGAGCCTGCGCAGCGGCGTGTCGAGGATGTAGTTCGCCTGGATTTCGGAGAGTGTGAACTGCTTCATCAGGCCCTCGCGCGCGGCCTGCGCGTTCTCACTGCCCCGGATCAGCTTGATCACCTTGTCGATGTCGAGCAGCGCCTTGAGCAGGCCCTCGACCAGGTGCAGCCGCTCCTCGCGCTTGCGGCGGCGGTAGCGGGTGCGGCGGGTGACGACCTCGTAGCGGTGCCGCAGGAACACCTCGAGAAGTTCCTTGAGGCCGAGCGTATGCGGTGTGCCGTCGACCAGCACCAGGTTGTTGATGCCGAACGACTGCTCCATCGGCGTGAGCCGGTACAGGTCGGCCAGCAGCGCCTGCGGGTTGACGCCGACCTTGCACTCGATGACCAGCCGGGTGCCGTTCTCGCGGTCGGTGAGGTCCTTGACGTCGGCGATCCCGGTGAGGCGCTTGGACTTGTTCACCTCGTCGGTGATCTTCTCGATGATCTTCTCGGGGCCGACGGCATAGGGCAGCTCGGTCACCGTGATCGCTTGGCGACCCCGGCTGCCTTCCAGCGGGCCGGTCTCCGCCTTGGCGCGCATCCGGACGACACCGCGTCCGGTTTCGTACGCCTTGCGCACCTGATCCAGTCCGAGCAGCGTGCCACCGGTCGGCAGGTCGGGGCCGGGCACGAACTCCATGAGCGTGTCGAGCGAGGCGTCCGGCTTGGTGATCAGGTGCCGCGCGGCGTTGATGACCTCGCCCATGTTGTGCGGGATCATGTTGGTCGCCATGCCGACCGCGATGCCCGACGTGCCGTTGACCAGCAGGTTCGGGAACGCAGCTGGCAGCACCGACGGCTCCTCCAGCGAGCCGTCGTAGTTCGGCCGGAAGTCGACGGTGTCCTCGCCGAGCTCGCCGACCAGCAGCATCGCCTCCTGCGACAGCCGTGCCTCGGTGTAACGCGATGCGGCCGGTCCGTCGTCTGGGCTGCCGAAGTTACCGTGCGGGTCGATCAGCGGGACGTTCATCGAGAAGTCCTGCGCCAGCCGCACCATCGCGTCGTAGATCGCGGTGTCGCCGTGCGGGTGGTAGCGGCCCATGACGTCGCCGACCACGCGGGACGACTTCACGTAGGCGTGGTTGGGCCGGTAGCCGTTCTCGTTCATGGAGAACAAGATCCGGCGGTGCACCGGCTTGAGTCCGTCGCGTGCGTCGGGCAGCGCGCGGGAGTGGATGACCGAGTAGGCGTACTCCAGGTAGGAGTCCTCGATCTCGGTCTTGACCGGGTTCTCGAAAACCTGCGCGCCCGCCTGGTCGAACGCGGCGGGATCGACTCGGGTGACGGTGCCCTTGCGGCGTGCCATGGTGGGGAGACTCCTTGCGGTGATGCAGCGGCGCGGTGGCGTTGCTTGACGCTGTTGTGTTTGTTGACGCGGCGATGGTCGTGACCAGCGCGGTGGCGGTCACTAGATGTCGATGGCGGCCTTGTCGACCCGGGCGGACGACTCGACCAGCCAATTCCGCCTCGGCTCGACCTTCTCGCCCATGAGCAGTTCCAGCGCGTTCTCGGCCGCCTCGGCATCGTCGAGGGTGATGCGACGGACCGACCGAGTCGCGGGGTTCATCGTGGTTTCCCACAGCTCGTCGGCGTCCATCTCGCCGAGACCCTTGAACCGGGGGACCGGGGTGACGATGTTCTTGCCCGCTCGTTCCAGCCGCGCGACGGTGTCCTCCATCTCGCGCTGGGTGAAGGTGAAGTGCGTTTCCGGGTTGCGGCCCTTGGTCATCACCTTGTGCAGCGGCGGCATCGCGGCGTACAGCCTGCCCTCGTCGATCACTGGCCGCATGTAGCGGGCGAACAGCGTGATCAGCAGGGTGCGGATGTGCGAGCCGTCGACGTCGGCGTCGGCCATCAGGATGATGCGGCCGTAGCGCATCGAGGCGACGTCGAACGTCCTGCCGGTGCCCGAGCCGAGGACCTGCACGATCGAGGTGATCTCGGCGTTCTTCAGTGCGTCGGACAGGCTGGCTTTCTGCACGTTGAGGATCTTGCCGCGCAGCGGCAGCAACGCTTGGTATTCGGACACGCGGGCCATGCGCGCTGAGCCAAGTGCCGAATCCCCCTCGACGAGGAACAGCTCGCTGCGGGCGACGCCGGTAGTGCGGCAGTCGACCAGCTTGGGCGGCATCGCCGCGCCTTCCAGCGCGGTCTTGCGGCGGGCGGCGTCTTTCTGCTGCTTCTGGATCAGCCGCACGCGGGCGGCGTCGACGACCTTCTGCAGCACGGTCTTGGCCTCGGTCTTGGTCTTGCGCGCCGAGATCCACGCTTTGATGTGCTTCTCAACGACCTGCTGCACGACCTTGGTGATGCCCGCGGTGGACAGCTCGTCCTTGGTCTGCGATGTGAACTGTGGCTCGGGGACGCGCACGTGGATCACCGCCGTCATGCCCTCGAGGCAGTCGTCGAGCGTCGGCGGGTCTTCCTTCGGCTTGAGCAGTCCGCGCGTCTTGCTGATGGCGTCTTGCAGCGAGCGGCTCAGCGCCCGGTCGAAGCCCTTGCGGTGGGTGCCGCCGTGGACGTTGCGGATGGTGTTGCTGAAGCACTCGATGGTGCGCTCGTAGCCGGTGCCCCAGCGCAGCGCGATCTCCACCTCGGCATGACGCTCCACATTGGACCGCATCACGCCGTTGTCGTCGGCGGCGTTCTCCTTGTAGGTGCCCTCGCCGGTGATCAGCAACGTGTCGCAGACTGGCTTCTCGCCCGCGGGCGCGAGGAAGTCGACCATGTCGACGAGGCCGTTGGGGTAATGGAAGGTCTCCTCGCTGATCTCGTCGCCCACCGCGGTGCGCAGCACGTACGTGACGCCAGGCACGAGGAACGCGGTGTTGCGCAGCTTGTCCCGCACCGTCTCGATGTCCAGCGTCGCGCCGGACTCGAAATAGCGCGAGTCGTGCCAGTAGCGGATCGAGGTGCCGGTGGTCTCGGTGCGCTTCATCTTGCGCACCACCCGCAGCCCAGCCTGCTTGGTGAACTTGGCCTTCGGTCCTTGGCCGTCGAACACACCGGGCACGCCGCGCGCGAACGAGATCTCGTGCACCTTGCCGCTGCGCTTGACCGTGACGTCGAACCGGTGCGACAGCGCGTTGACCGCCGACGCGCCCACGCCGTGCAGGCCACCGGACGCCTTGTAGCCGGAACCGCCGAACTTGCCGCCAGCGTGCAGCCGGGTCAGCACCAGTTCGACGCCGGACAGCCCCGACTTGGCATGCACGTCGGTGGGGATGCCTCGGCCGTTGTCGTCGACCTGCACGCTGCCGTCGGCGTGCAGCGTCACGACGACCTTGTTCGCGTGGCCCGCGACGCCCTCGTCGGTGGAGTTGTCGACGATCTCCGAGAACAGGTGGTTGATACCCCTGCTGTCGGTGGAACCGATGTACATGCCGGGCCGCTTGCGGACGGCTTCCAGCCCTTCAAGGTGGGTGAGGTCGTCAGCCCCGTACATGTCCTCGGCGAGAGCGGTCACAGATCCTTCTCCGAAATCGTGCTGGGTCAGCTGGCGGTCAACGAAACGATCGACAGGCGCGGATCACCGGCGGCGACCGCGCCCGCTGCTATGGCAGGGTAGCGAGGGTGGGTCGCTGATCGGTGTATTTGGGCTGTGTGGTCCTCGTCGTAATTGCGACGTGTCGATGCGTGTACTCAGTGTGTACCGCCACGGGGAGTGCCCGCCGCGCCGGGGTGCGATCGTTCATCGTGGTGCTTCGCTAGGACGCTGGGCCAGGCCGCTCTCGCGGCGGAAGGGGCCTTGCTACGCCGTACGGTTGATCCCTCGTGGTGTCTGTGTTTACCTGCTGGCCGTGGCGAGCCGTTTTGTTGCGACGTTACGGAATGGTCACCGCCCGTTTCGAACCTTGAGTCGTGCGGTATCCGTTCCGTAATAAACCCGAGGGTTCGCAGGTAATGATGAGGCAGGTGCAGGAGGGCGCTGGTGAACACAACCGGCGGGCAGACGCACCCGCACCACGTCGAGGTGGAGGTGCGCGCCGAACCGCGGCAGCTGCCATGGTTGCGCGATCGCCTCGAACGCTGGCTCCGGCACATAACCTGTCCCGACGACGGCGTCGAGCGTGCGTTGCTCGCGCTCAACGAGGCGATCACCAACTCCATGGTGCATGGCTACCGGGACGGTCCCCCTGGCCCGTTGCGTGTCGTGGGCCAGCATCGGGGGGACGAGGTAGTGCTGACGGTGGCTGACAAGGGCAGCTGGAAACCCGCACGTCCCGGCGAGGGTCTTGGGGGAAGGGGCGTGCTGATGATGCAGGAGTGCGTTGATCGGGTCTACATCGAGCACACGTCGGACGGCACCGATGTCACCCTTGAGCTCGATGTCGCACATGGCCAGGCGTCCGGCCGGAACAAGGGCGAGCACCGGATCGCGGTGCGCAGCAGTGCCGATGAGGTCATCGTCAGGATCACCGGCAATGTCCCCGCGGACGCCGCCGCGCTGCTGCGCAGGCAGCTCCTCGGCGCCAGCTGTGGCGGCGTCGTCCCACTCATGCTGGATCTCAGCGCGCTTGGCCCCGTGGTCGACGGGGCGTCGCTGGCCATCAAGGAGATCGCCGATGCCGTGGCGGGGGTCGGCGGCAAGGTGGTGCTGGTGATCCCGCCGGAAAGCCTCGCGGCTGCGGAGCTGGGCATCTTTCCCGGCCACGAACTCGTCGACGTCGTCGAGTCGCTCTAAGCCGGGCGCTGGTTCGCCCGGCTACCCGCGACTGATCCATGGGTCCCTTTCGTCTCGGCTCGGGTGATCCTCACGCGTTGCCCGGTTTGGCGCCCGCGTCGTGCTGGCGAGGCGTAGGCACCGCACCGCGCCAGGAGCCGGTTTCCCGCCGCCGGTGCTCGATGAAGTCCCTGAACCGGTTGAGGTCGCCCTTGATGCGGTGCTGCACCACACCGAGCGCCGCGCCCGCCTTCTCCGGGATCGAGTTCGGTTCGTACTCCATCTGCAGGTGCACACGCGTGCTGTGGTCGTCGATCCGATGGAACGTCACCACGCCGCCGTGTTTCGGCTCGTCGAGCGACGTCCACGCGATGCGCTCGTCGGGGCGCTGCTCGGTAATCTCGGTGTCGAACTCCCGCTTCACGCCGCCGATGCTGGTCTCCCAGCGGGCGCGAGTGTCACTCTTCTGCACCACCCGGTCGACGCCCGACATGAACGCGGGGAACGACTCGAACTGGGTCCACTGGTTGTAGACGGTGCGCACTGGGCGTGCGACATCGACCGAGACCTGAATGGCCGTCATGGCTGGCTCCTCTCTGTCCTGCCAGTACGGGCCATTCCGGAGTACCCGGCTCGTCGGTCTTCACACACCGGGGTGGCTCAGCGCTGGTGCGTGTGGGCCGACAGCGTGCGGGACACGGTGTCCTCGGTGCCAGGCTCGACGCTGCCTGGCGGGCCGTCAGGTGGCGTTACTACTCGATCGGGACGCAGTTACCGGTGGTGTAGCCACCGTCGTTGTCCGGCACCAGCGCGTGCGACCCGTTGGCGATCCGGGCGCACACCTTGGGGTTGGCGCCGATGACGTTGGCCACCTGCTTGGCGTCCAGCACGGCAGGCTGCTCGTCCTTGATCACCCACGTGCCGCGATCCGTCGCGTGGGTGCCCATGCTCTCGGCAGGCGGGCTCTCGCCGTCGCTGCCCCACAGGTGCAGGTGGAAACCGCCGTTGACGTTGGGTGGCACACCAGCCCATTCGGCCTCGTAGTCCACGACGAGTTCCTCGCCCTCGAACCGGGCGCTGACCAGACACACCCAGCGCTCGTTGTCCTTGATCGCGTCGGTGCACTCCTCGTCAGGCGGTACCTGCGGCCCGGTGCCACCGTCGTCCGCGCCGCCAGCGTCGCCGCCGTCGTCCTGACCTTGGTTCTGTCCTTGTCCCTGGTTCTGGCCGGTGCCCTCATCCCCGCCGTTTCCGCCGCCGAGGTTGGCCCACACCGCCGCGCTGGCCACCAGCGCCGCGATGACCACGGCCCCCGCGACGAGCCCGATCCGCCGGAGCATGGTCCCGCGGCGGTCGCCGTTGCCGTCGTGTCCCCCGTTCCCGGCGTCGTGTCCCTCGCTCCGGACGCCATATCCCTCGCTCCTGCCGGTGTGTGGCGCGTTCGGACCGCCGTGGCCACTGCCGCCGCTGCCGTGTCCGCCGGGTGCACGCTGCCCGCCGGGCGTAGGCGGTCCGCTGCTGGTGCCGAACGTGGACATCAGCTGGGTGGGTTGTCCTGACGAGGGCCGCTGCCCCGGCGGTGTCGGGTGCTGCGACGAGGACACCTGGTGCTCTGGTGGCGACGCCTGCTGTCGCGACGTCTCCGCCGGGGGCTGGCCCGGTTGCGTCGGGGGCTGCCCCGCGGCGGCGTGGTCGGCCTTGCCTGCTCCGTTCGTGGCGTTCGCCATGCCTGCCCCAGCGGCGGCACCCGCTGCCGCGCCAACCGCGCCCGCCGCTGCCGCACCGGAACGCCCAGCCGAGGCCGTCCGCTGCGGTGCCTGGTGCGAGACCGGCTGGGTCTCCTGCTCCGCACGGTCCGCCGCGCTCGCCAGCCACGCCGCGCCGATCGCGATCGCGTGCTTCGGGTGGGCGTCCACCGCGACGGGCCTGCCCAGCTCTGCTCCCACCAGCTGCGAGACCAGCGGCATCCGCGACGACCCGCCGACAAGCAGCACCGAGTGCAACTGTTCCGGTGTGACGTCGGCCGACCGCAGCGCGCGTCGCAGCGCCTCGATCGAGCTGTACAGCGCGGGCCGCACCATCGCCTCCAGCTCCGCTCTGGTCAGCCGCACTTCGGTCGACAGCGACGGCAGCAGCACCGGGATCGAGGTATCGGTGTCCGAGGACAGCGCCTCCTTGGCCTCGACGCACTCCTCCTTCAGCCGCGCGACGGCGTTGACGACGCTGGGGTCGTCCTCGTCGAGATCGTCCAGCGCACCGTCAAGCGCCTGCGCCACGTGGTGGAACACGGCGGCGTCGAAGTCGATCCCGCCGAGTCGTTCGATGCCCTCCGGGGTGCCGAGGATCTCGAACCCGGTCGGCGTCTTGCGCAGCACGGTGGCGTCGAACGTGCCACCGCCAAGGTCGTACACCGCGACCACGGACCCGACCTCGACGCGCTGTTGCTGCGCATAGCAGGCGGCCGCCGCCTCCGGCTCGGTGGTGAACCGCACCGGCTGGTCGACATTGGCCAGCCGGATCACCTGGTCCAGCAGGTCCCGCTTGTATGGGCCCCAGTTCGCGGGGTGGCAGACACAGATCCGCGACGGCTGCTCGCCCTCGCGTTCGGCGACGTCGTCGATCACCGCGCGCAGCAGCTTCGCGGTCAGCGCTTCTGGCGAGTGCGGCGCACCGCCGAGCAGGATCGGCGTGGTGTCACCGAACCGCCGTTTGAACTCGCGCGCGACGCGCTGTGGCTCGCTCAGGCCACGCCGACTGGCTGCCTCACCGGTCAGTACGGTCTCGTTGTCACGCAGCAGCACCACCGAGGGGATGACCGCCGCCTTGCTGCCGAGCGAGGCCACCTCGGCGTGGCCGTCGCGACAGGTGGCCGCCGCCGTGAACGTCGTGCCGAGGTCGATACCAAGTGAGTACATCAGTGCTCCGTGTCATCCGGTGGCGGGTGAATGGGGGTGGCGCGGGGGATGTCCCCGAAGCAGGGCGCGCGTGCGGCGCCTACCGTGGTGGTATGGATTCCGCTCGCCCGTTGCATGAGGTTTTCGACGCGCTGTCCCGTGGTGCGCTCGATGACCCGGTCGCCGCCCTGCGCGACGCAGGACACGATCTGCCCGTCGATCTGCTCGGCGACGCGCTCGCGCACTACGCGGGCACCGCCGACATCGCGGTGGCCGAACACCTCGCGCCGTTCGTCATGGCGCACGAGGCGGGCGAGGACGCAGATCTGGCTGAGGCGCTCTCGCTGCTGGCCAGCGCGCCAAGCGGGGACATCGACGAGCTCGACGCGGTGGCAGCCGAGCCCGGCGAGACGCTGGGAATCGCGTTCGGCGCTGGCAGCGACGACCTGGACTTCGGCAGCGGTGCGGCGGACGTCGGCGAGGTGGCAGGGGACGCGGCGGGGCTGGCTGGGCCGGAAGGCGCAGCGCCGCTGCCCGAGCCCGACGTCGAGGCGCAGGGGGACGAGCTGCCGGAGCTGTTCGGCACCGGTTCGGCGAACCTGGACGATGGCGAGGAGCCGGGCGCCGGGGCCGCGGACGAGACCGGCTTCACTGGTGACTGATCTGGGCGTGCTCACGACGACCGCCCCAACTCGCTGAGCATCCCCTCGCAGGAGCGGATCGCCACGCGCGCGGCGACGGCCAGCTGGTGCCGGGTCAGCGGGTTCTCCGCACGCCGCTGCCACCGGTCAAGCGCCTCGGCGGCCGCCGCGACCAGCGCGTCGTGACCCTCATCGTCTGATAGCCGCAGCCGTTGCGAAATGCCAGCGCCCGCGCCGCCGATGAGGTGCTCCAGGTCATCGAGCACGGCGGGTTTGCCGGTCACCCATCCCGCGCGGATCGCGGAGAGCACACGCAGCTCCTGGAACGGATGCGCCGAGGCCATGATCCGCTCTACGTCGGCTGCCACCGCCTCGCTGCCCGGCCGCGGCGAAGCCCGTGTCAGCGCGTCGAGGGCGGCCAGCACCGACCGGCTCTTGAGGACGTCCCTGCGATCGAAGAACAGCGATCGGAGCAGCTCGTTCAGCTCGCCGACGCCGCTGCGCTCGGTCAGCACCGCCGCCAACTCGGTCGCCGTTGCCGCCACCCGGTGCCGCAGCACGCTGGTCGCTAGCCGGATGCCGAACAGCCCGAACCGGTCGAGCAGCTCCTCGCGCTCGGTCGATGTCAGCCCCAGCTCGGGCATCCTGGTCGCGAATCGGTCGGCGGTCAGCAGCAGCGCGTCGGCGTCGGCGACCGGCAGCTCAGCGACCCGCCGCAGCTGCGCGACCTCGGTCTCGGTCAGCGTCGCGGCCGTCTCGGCGAGCAGGCCAGCCACCGGCACCACGGTTTGCACCACCGTCCGCACCACCGGGTCGGTCGCCATCCGAGCGGCGATCTTGCCAGCCGACGTCATCGAGTCCAGCTTGCCGACGCCGATCTCGTCCGCCCGCGACAGCACGCCGATCGCGTTCACCGGGTTCGGCTGCGATACCTCGGTGTCGTGGAACGCGCGCAGGAACTCCAGGTCGTGTGAGTGCAGGTGCCGCAACAGGTAGAGCACGGCGTCGGCGGGCGCCTCGGCAGTGTCACTGTCGGATGGGGAGAGCAGATCCCAGGTCCGCTGGGCGACCGACTCCGACAGCGAGCCGATGCCGGGGGTGTCGATCAATGTCGCCGTGCGCAATCGCGCGGACGGCCACGTGACCAGCAGCCGGGTGACCTTCTCCGGTGGCAGCCCGCCTAAGTCGACGTCGATGACGCCCTCGTCGCGGTGGAAGGTGAGTTGCTGCTGTTCCCCGTCGGTCATCTCGGCGGTCACTCGGTAGGTGTGACCATCGGCGTACCAGGTGACGATGCGGGTGCACTCCCCGGCGTCGGTCGGTGCGAGACGTTCGCCGACCAGCGCGTTGAGCAGCGTCGATTTACCCGCCTTGATCCGGCCGGCCACCGCGACCCGTAGTGGCTCGTCCAGCCGGGTGCGAAGCTGGGTGAGCCGATCGCCATCCTCGGTGCCGGCATAGACGTTGATGGCGCGGGCCAGTGCCGCCCTGGTGTCGTCGAGCAGGCCGGTCACGACGTCACCGCCATGGCGTGCTCGCGCAGCTGCTTCAAGCGGGCCATCTCGGCGTCGATGTCGGAGAGCCGCTTGGTGCGCTCGGATTTGGTGCGTGCCGCCGCCTCGTTCGCGCGCTGCAGCGCCGCCGCGTTGGACGTGTTGAACTCGTCGGCGAGTCCGGTGTAGTAGTCCCGCAGCTCACGCTGAATTCTGCGTATGGTGTCTCGGGAGTCCTTCTGCGCGACGAAGCTGACTTCGTCGCAGTAGCGGCGGACGGCGTTCTTCGCCTGCGACTGCCGTGCGTTGCGCTGCCGTTTCTTCTCGTCGCGCAGCCCCTTGCGGCCCATGACGAGGCCGATGCCGAGCGCGATCGGCCCCAGTGAGATCCCGGTCAGGGTGCCGAGCATGACGAACATGATCGCGCCACCGTAGGCGCTCTTGAGTGCGACCATGGCCTGCTTGCCGACCTTCATCCGCTCCAGTTCGATCTTGTGGTCGATCTTCGCCCCCGCCAGCATCGGCTCAGGATTGCGCACCGCGATCGCGTCGAGCACTCCGCCGGACGCCTCCCGGAAGTGCTCGCCCACGCGCTCGCTCAGCTCGATCGCCCGGTCGCGGAGCATGGTGTAGTTCTCGATCAGCTCGTGCGCCACCCGCGCTTCCAGCCACGCCTCCATCTCGTGCCAGGTGTCGGCCGGGTCGCTCTCGTCGATCGCGTCGCTGGCTTCCTGCAGCACCGTGCGGATTCTGCCGCGTAGGTCGTGCTCGATGTCGGAGGTCAGGTCCGTGACGCCGTCGGTGAGCGTCTGGCTCCACTTCGCGGCGGCGGACTTCAGCGCTGAGGCGCGTTCCTTGGCCTCGGTGAGCTCGGCGACGACCCGCTTGGCCTGCTTGGGATTGTCGAGTGCGGAGCGTTCGGCCTCGAACTGCGCCTCGATCTGGGTGCACGCGGTCGCCACCTCACCCGCCGCCGTGGCGGCCCTTCGCTGCGCCGCGGCGCCGCCGACCTGCGCGGTCAGGAACGTCACCAGCTCGGGAAAGCCGGACTCGGCGTTCAGGGCGGTGTCGCCGGTCGCCGCAGCCTGGGACCGCAGGGTGGACGACACCGGGATAATCGGCGGATCGCCCAGATCACGCAGATGTTTGGCGTTCAGTTCGGCGATGGTGCGCCAGCGCGGATAGAAGTCGGTCTTGGTCAGCACGCACACCACCGCAGAGCACAGGTTACGCGCCTTGATCAGGAAGTCCCGCTCGCTGGCGGTCAGCTCCTGCGAGGCGTCGGTGACGAACACCAGCGCGTCGGCCATGGACGCGGCGGCCAGGCTCGCGGCGGCATGTGCTGAGCCGAGCCCGCCGACGCCGGGGGTGTCCACCAGCGTCAGCCCGCCGGAGAGCAGTTTGCGCGGCAGGGTCACCTCGGCGCCGACCGGGCGGCCGCGGTTCGTGTCCTGCGGTTCCGGTTCGACGGCGGCGGTCACCGGGTCGGACTCCACCACCCAGCGCCGGACGTCGCCGAGGTCGATGGGCTCGCGCGCCGGGGGCTCGCCCTCGAAGATCAGCTCCGCGCGTTGCTGCTCGCCGTAGCTGACCGAGGTGGGGATGGCGGTGGCGACGTCGTCGTCCACCGGGCAGATGTTCGCACCGACCAGTGCGTTCACCAATGAACTCTTACCTTGCTTGAACTCGCCGACGACCACGACGGGCACGCTCGGTTCCGCCAGTGACGTCGCCGCGCGCTCCAGCCGTTTCGCCAAGTCGGGCCGGTCATAGGCCTCGCAGGCTTTGATGCCTGCCGCTACCGCGGCGGTGGCCCGCGCGACCGCCTCCTTACCCGCGGGCTGGGATGCCATGGCCATCATCGTGCCTCATCATCTACTCGCAGGGAATAAGTCACGTGATTCAGTCATCGACGTGCAATTCGCTTGATGGGTTGGGTATGAGGGGTGTCTGCTGACGGCAGTGCGGGCCGGCAGGGTGCGCCTGCCGGCCCGCACTGGGACCTCTGGGTTACAAGGACGCCGGGTCCGATTCCTCCTGTGTCTGGTCGCCAGGGCCTTGCTCGGTCGACACGTCCGAGAAGCTGGCGTCGACGTCGGTGTCCTCGTTGTAGCCGCTGGCGTCGCCGCCCGCCGCTGCCGCCGAGCCGTCGTCGACGTAGTTGTCCGCGACGTTGTTGGCGTCGCCGCCGGTGCTGACGGCCGACTCCTCCACGATGGAGTCCTGCACGCTGGTCTGCGAGCCGCCACCGAAGTTGAGGTTCAGGTTGACGTCGCCGCCTTGCCCGCCGTCCGCGCTGCCGCCGGTGCCAGCGCCGCCGGTGGCATTGGCGTCACCGCCGGACCCGCCGATGCCGCCGACCGCGGTGTCGTTCGAACCGCCGAACAGGCCACCGCCACCGGTGCTGGTGTCGCCGGTGCTGCCACCGTCACCGCCGAAGCCGCCGAACGCGTCGCCACCGGTGCCGCTCGCGTCCCCGCCAGCACCACCGCCGGTGTCGATGTCGATGCCACCAGCCAGGCCGCTGTTGTCGCCGAAGACCGCGCCGTCGGCGCTGCCGTCGACCTGGTTGACCGTGTTGCCGTCGCCCACGACCGCGTCCTCGACGCTGCCGTCAGCGAGGATGCCGGTGTTCACGCCGGTGTTGACCGGGGCGTTGATGTCGTCGCCGGCCTGCACCGCGCCGTCGCCGGTGTTCGCCTGACCGTCGTCGCCGGCTACCGCGGCGTTGTCCCCGGTGTTGGCCTGGCTGCCGTCATCGGCCAGCGCGGCCTCGTCGCCGGTGTTGGCCTGGCCGAAGTTGTCGCCGTCGATGACCTGCGAGCCCTCGCCGGTGGCGGCGTTGACGTCGTCTCCCGCCGCGATGGCGCCGTCGCCGGTTGCGTTGACGTTGGTGGAGTCGACGTCGACGTCGCCGTGCACGTCACCCTCGACGTTGGTGTTGACGCTGTTGTCGATGATCGTCTCTTGGATGTTCGTGTCACCTTCGTGGGCCACGTAGGTCGCGTACTGCAGTTGCTGGACGACCTCCGTGGTGTTGTTCGCGGGCTGCGGTGGCGGCTTCACCGGTGAGCTGGCCGGGGCGGGGCTGCCGCTGGCGTAGCTCTGCAACGCCTGCTTCGGGCCGTCGCCGAGGTTCGAGTCCGCGGCACACTCGCCGATGATCTGGTGCATGTCCAGCCCGTCGAGGTCACCGCCGATGCCCTGCGCCGCGACCGCGCCGAAGGGGTCCTCCGCGAACTGCGCCGCGGCCTGCTTGTCGTTGAACAGCTGGTTGATCATGTCCTTGATCGCCTGGTAGAGCTGCGAGCTGACGTCCACTGCCATGATTGGTCTCCTTCAGTTGGTGCTCCGCTGCCGGTGTGGCGGAGCGGGTGATGAGACAACAGTGCGTTCTCGCCACCCCGTGCCACATCGGGAAAACCCCCATGCTGAGCAGACGCCTGTAGGGGGCTTCCGGCTAGAGGCTTAAGCCCTCAAGGTTCGCGGCGCATCCGGCGTCCTTACGCCTGGTCGTGGCCCAGTTCAGCGCGCAGCGCGGCGAGCAGCTCGGCCCTGCTGGTCGCACCGAGCTTGGTGCGGATCCGCGCGACGTGGTGTTCGACGGTCTTGGGGGCGACGTAGAGCTGTGCGCCGATTTCCCGGTGGGTGCGGCCAGCCAGCACGAGCCGCGCCACGTCGGCCTCACGCTCGGACAGCGTGCTGGTGCGTGCGCCAGCGGCTTCGTCACCGGTGAGCGCGTCGAGGTCGGCTAGCTCGCGCGCGCGTTCCAGCAGCCGCCGCGCCGTTGCCGGGTCGGATGTCCTGATCGCCGCGCCGCCCGCGAGCCTGGACGCCTCCCAGGGCAGTTCTCCTGCCGCTAGGTCGGCGGCAGCGGCGAGCACGGCGTCGGCGTCGACCGTGCCGACCAGGATGTCGGCCCAGCGGCGTGCGGCGTCCTGCTGTGCCTGTTGTCTGCGTCCTGGTGCGTGAACGGCGGCGATCTCGCGTGCGGCGTCGGCCGCGGCCTGCGCGTCCTCGGTCGCGACGGCGAGTTGGCAGCGGAGCCAGCCGAGCGTGACCGCCCACGCCGGGGGACGCCCGCAGCCCTCGAGCATGGCCCGCAGGTGGCTGAGTGTCGCGGCGGTCCGGTCGTGCTGTGTGAGCCGTGCCGCCGCGACCAGCAGCTCCTCAATCGGTTCGATGTGCGTGAGGTCGGCCGCGCGGCGGGCGAGCACCGGCTCGGCGTGCTCCCACGCGGCGCGCAGCTGCGCGATGTCGCCGGTGCGCCGGGCCAGGCCGGCTGTCAGCGCTGCGAGCAGCATCTGGTCCCGCGCGCCGAGCTTGAGCTGGCTGAGCCGTGGTAGCTCGGCGACGGCCGATTCGAAACGCCCGGTGCGCAGCCGGACCCAGGTGAGCAGGATGCGGTGCCGCGCGGTGGCGACCGGCCCGCCGATGTTCGTGCGAAGCGCACGGTCCAGCAGGTGCTCCGCGGTCGCGACGTCTCCCGCGGTGACGGCGGCGAGCGCCCCGATAGCGTGCGGTGTGTCCGGCAGCACGTACTCCGGGTGGGCGCGTTCGGCTGCCTCGGCTGCCTCGATCAGCGCGGGTAGAGCCGCGACCGGCTCCGGCAGTGCGAGCACGGCATCCGCCAGCAGCCGCAGGCTCGGCGCGGCGTCACCGCTGGCGGCCTCGCGGGCTGCGTCGAGGTCGCCGGTCGCCACCAGGGCGGGGACCGCCAGAACCGGACCCGGTGCGTCCGCCGCGAGCAGTGCCTGTGCGGCACGGTCCTGCCTGCCGTCGTGAGCAGCGCTCGCACCAGTGAGCAATGCTCTGCGCTGACGCTGCTGCGGTGAGTCCGCACGGAGGTCGGGGTCGATCGGCTCGCCGAGCGCGGCCGCGGCCTCGGCCCTGCCGAGCGCGAGTGCGTCGGGGTCGGCGCCAGCGTCGAGGGCGCGGTCGTACCAGCGGGCCGCTGACGCCGGGTCGGTGAAGCGCAGGGTGTCGGCGGCGCGGGTGTACGCCTCGGTCGCGGTTGGGCCGCGCGCGTCGGCGGCGGTCAACGCGTCCGCCACCGCGACGGGAGTGCCGCCACGGGCGAGCAGGGCGTGGGCGGCGTCGGCGTGTCGCGCGCGGACTTCGGCGGGTGCGAGTTCGGCGCGCACCGCGTGCTCGATCACCGGGATCAGGTGGTCGGCGTCCTCGGCGAGCAGGCCGGCGTCGCGTAACGCGCGCATCGCATCGGCCAGCGTCGTCCGTTCGATGCCGAGTGCGTGGCAGCGGACGTCGTCCGGCAGGTCGATGCCGAGCGCGAGCAGTTGCGCCAGTCGTGTGGCCTCGGCGCCGAGCAGCGTGAGGATGCGTTGCACGCGGGCGACGAGTGCCGGGGGCGCGCTGGTGGGATCGTCCGGGGACACCGCCGTGACCAGCGCGGGCAGGCCCCCGGTCGCGTCGCGTACCGCGGCGGGTGTCGCGGCGCGGGGGAGCAGCGCGGCAACGGCGGCCTCGTCCAGCGGGGCGAGCCGTTCCAGGATGCCCCGCGCGGACAGCGTGGCATCCAGCGCGGCCAGCTCAGCTGAGGGCAACGACGGCCGTCTGGTCGCGGCGACGTCGATGCCGTTGGCCGCCGCCGTGGTCAGCTGCCGCAGCGGCTCCGGTCCGAGCAGGTGGGCGTCGTCGACCATGACGAGGGTGCCGTCGGCGGAGCTGGCGACGCTGGCGAGCAGGCGGTCGAGTTCGTCGGTCGTCGTCGTGGGCTCGACCGCGCGGACCGGGCCGCTGTGCTGGGCAGCGAGCTGCCGGAGCCGGTGGCTGCGGCCGGAGCCGTCCACCCCGACGATCACCCTTACCTGCTCGGTCATGCTCCCCGTCCTGCCTGATACGGGCGCTTTGCTTGTGCTGCGAGGTTAGCGCCCAATGGTCGGTGTCCGCAGGCGGCTCACTGGCCGTCGTGCCGGGGCGTTGTCGTCGGATGCCCGGCAAGGTCCCGCCGAATGGGGTATTTCGACTCTGCCGATCAGGCGGCGGCACGGCCTACCGTTGGCTCGGACGTTGGAGGCATTGATGAGCACGACCGACATTCTCCCCGCTGCCGTGGCGCTGGCACCGCGTTGGCATGGCGACGGGGTGGACGACGGGAGCGTCGAGACCGCCGAGCACGAGGACGAGGGCGCGGACTGGAGCAGTGCGTCCGACGTGAGCGGTGCGTCCGGCTGGAGCGGCCGAACGGACTGGGGCGGCGTAGCACTGCGGTCGGCCCTGGTTGATCCGTGCGGACAGCACTTTCGCCCGCACTTGTTCGGTATGTGAGCCCCGATCGCGGCGCGCGGAGTGTCACATCCGCCGCGCGGGGGTACCCGCCACATACCAGGTTCAGTGGCCGATCGTGCTGACGGGAGCACGCCATGACCGACGTGAGCGACACCGCGGCGCACCGCGACATCGTGGCTGGCGTCGACGGGTCGGAGTCCTCGCTGCGAGCGGTGCACTGGGCGGCGCTGGAGGCACGACGTCACTCCGTGCCACTGCGGCTGCTGCACGTGTGCCATCCACCGCCGATCCGGCACGGCCGCATCGCGCTGCCGCGCAGCGTCGCCGACGCGCTCGCGGACTGCGGTAAGGAATACCTCGCCGATGCCGAGCACCTGGTCGGGCAGGTAACGCCGGAGGTCGTCGTCCGATCCGAGCAGCGGGAAGGACATCCCGCCGAGGAGATGATCCGGTCCGCCGAGACCGCGCGGCTGGTTGTCATGGGCTCGCGCGGCATTGGCGGGTTCGCCAGCTTGCTTGTCGGCTCGGTCGCGCTCACCGTCGCGGCGCGGGCGAGCTGTCCTGTCGTCGTCACCCCCACAACCGGGCACCACGACGGCGAGGAGTACGCCCACACCGAGCGGGGACCGGTCGTCGTCGGCGTCGGTCGCGACGCGATCAGCGATGCCGCGCTCGGGTTCGGCTTCGAGGCCGCGGACGCGCGCGGGGTCGACCTGATGGCGGTGCACGTCTGGAACGAGGCGACCATCGAAACGGGCTGGCCGGACTATCCGATGCGGCTGTCCGAGGACGACGTGATCGACGCGGAACACCGGGTGCTCGCCGAGCGGCTCGCCCACTGGCGGGAGCGCTACCCGGACGTCGAGGTGGACAGCAGGGTGCGCAAGGGCAAGCCGGCGAAATGCCTGCTCTCGGAGGCGAGGGTCGCGCAGTTGATCGTGGTCGGCACCCGCGGGAAGAGCGCAATGGCCGGGCTCAGCCTCGGCTCGATCAGCCAGGCGGTGCTGCACCATGCGCATTGCCCCGTCATGATGGTGCGCTCGGACGCGGGCTGAGATCGCGTCACCGCAGCGGTGCCGCGAGGATGGGGCTCAGGCGATGAGGTCGTTCGCGCCCTGCGTGACCGTGCCCTGCGTGACGTCGATCAGCTCGAAGCCTGTGATGAGCTCCGGGCGGATGCGCACCACGTGCACCATCGTCAAATCCACATGCGGGTCTAGCAGCTGTTCGACGTGTGCCCTCTCGTCCGCGTCAGTGACCTCCTCCGCTTTGCCGGTCACGATCACGCTCCACCCCGCGTGTGTGTCGGGGTCGATCGCATCGGCCTCGTACGCGACGACCTGGCCGATGGCGCCTAGCAGCGCGGCACCGGCGTGACATCGCAACACGACGTCGCCGTCGATGAGCACGTGGTTGACGGGGCGGATGGCGGGCAGGGCATGCGCCGTGAACACGATTCTGCCAATGGGTACGGACCCGAGATGGCGCAATGCCGTTGCGGGCGACAGCTCACGCAGTCGCTTCGGGTCGCTATGCATGCTGATTTCCTGTCGTCGTCGGCGGACGCCGCCTGGCCGTGACCGGCGACGCCCCGGATGACTCCAGCATCCTGAGCCGCCGCGGCGTGTCGCTAGAGCAGAAAGTCACCTGCGGATCAAGAAACGACCGGATGTTGTCCGGTTCGTGGCGTCCGATTCGGGACGTAGGGCCCAGTCATGCCCAACGGAAGACTCTGCACCAGGGCGATTGCGTCGGTGAAAGTAGCCAGGGGCGGACTGGTTAAGGAGCTGTGGTTATGGGCGCATGGACGCGCGCGGAAGTCGGGGTGCTGGTGCGAGCCGTCAGCAACGCCCCGTCGGTGCACGACACGATGCCGTGGTTCCTCGAAACGCGCGACCACCGAGCCGACCTGTACGAGAACGTCGAACGGTCGCTGCCGCACCACGATCCCACCGGGCGCGACCGGCTGATCTCCTGCGGCGCCGCGCTGGCCAACCTGCGTCTCGCGGTGCGTTCGCTCGGCTGGTGTTTCGACGTCGAGCTGTACCCGGAACGCCGCAGGGACCTCATCGCCCGGCTGACGATCACCGCGCGCCAGCCCGTCACCGAGACGGAGCTCGCCAGCTACTGGTCCATGTTCCGCAGGCGCAGCTACCGCAAACCGTTCGTGGCGGAGCTCGTGACCGACGCCGAGATCACCGAGGTAGTCAACGCAGGGGAGGGCGAGGGCGTGCGGCTGCGGCGGGTCGAGCCGAACGAGTGCCGCCCGCTCGCGTCGCTGCTCTGCTACGCCGCGGACATGCTGCGGGCCGACAAGGGCTATCAGCGCGAGCTGGACGCGTGGACCAGCCGCTACGCGCGCTACACCGGTGCTGCCGACGGAGTGTCCCGCGCCCGGCCGCAGGACACGCTGCCGTGGGCCGGGCTGGTCAGCAGGGGAACCCGGCTGCCTGACGTGCCGACGCTAGCCCGCAGGCTCGCCGCGGAGACGTTGTTCATCGTCGTCAGCGACACCGACACCGTCGCCGACCACGTGCGTGCCGGGGAAGCGATGCAGCGTGCCTGGCTCACGTCGGTCTCCGACGGCCTTGCCGGTGCGGTGCTCACCCAAGCGCTGCACCTGAGCGAAGTCCGCTCCGGCATGGTCGACCGGCTCGGCCTCGCGGGCTACCCGCAGGTGCTGCTGCGCGTCGGGCGCCCGGAAGCGGTCATCAAGGCCCGGCAGCGCGACGTCAGGGAACGGCTGCACGCGCCGACTCACTAGGAGGCAGGAGGGGCCTCATGACGATGCTCGTCGCGGATACTGTCGGCGAAGGCTGATCCGGGCGGTGCCGGAAACCGCGCGGAGTGTCGGTGGCTGGGCCTAAGCTGTGCCTCGTGGACCTTCCAGTGATGCCGCCGGTCAAGCCGATGCTGGCTAAGGCGGTCCGCGAGGTGCCTCGCACCGAGGGCCTTGCCTACGAACCGAAGTGGGATGGCTTCCGCTGCGTGGTGTTCCGAGATGGCGATGAGATCGAGCTCGGCTCCCGCAATGACCGGCCGCTGACCAGGTACTTCCCCGAACTGGTCGAGCTGTTGGCGGCGGCGCTGCCGCCGCGCTGCGTCGTCGACGGCGAGATCGTGTTGGTCACCGAATCCGGGCTGGACTTCGACGTGCTGCAGAACCGGCTGCACCCCGCCGCGTCGCGGGTGCGCAAGCTGGCGGCGGAGACCCCGGCCAGCTTCGTGGCGTTCGACCTGCTCGCGCTCGGCGACGACGACCTCACCGGCGAGCCGTTCCGCAAACGCCGCGCCCTGTTGGAGCAGGTGCTGGATGCCCAGCTCGCCCGGGTGCACCTCACCCCGCTCACCGAAGACCCCGACGTGGCGCAGGACTGGTTTACCCGGTTCGAGGGCGCGGGGTTCGACGGGGTGATGGCGAAACCGGTCGATGCCGCCTACACGCAGGACAAACGCGTGATGGTCAAGGTCAAGCACGAACGCACCGCCGACTGCGTCGTCGCCGGGTTTCGCTGGCACAAGGACGGCAACGGCGTCGGGTCGCTGCTGCTCGGGCTCTACGACGACGCCGGGGTGTTGCACCACGTCGGCGTCGCCAGCAGCTTCACCGCTGCCCGGCGCACGGAGCTGGTCGACGAACTGGCGCCGCTGCGGGAGAACGCACTGGACGATCATCCGTGGCGGCGCTGGGCCGAGGCCGAGGCGCACGCCGGGGGCCGGATGCCGGGCGGGCTGAGCAGGTGGAGCGCGGGCAAGGACCTGTCCTGGGAGCCGTTGCGGCCGGAGCTGGTGGCCGAGGTGCGCTACGAACACGTGCAGGCCGGCCGGTTCCGGCACGGTGGCAGGCTGGTGCGGTTCCGGCCCGACCGCACCCCGGAGTCGTGCACCTACGCGCAGCTCGACGAGGTCGCGCCCGCCGAGCTCGCCGAGATCTTCACCGAACAGCGGGCATGAGGGGGAGCGCATGGCCGATGCGATCACGCTGGATGTCGATGGTGTCGAGGTGGCGATCTCGAGCCCGCACAAGGTGTACTTCTCGCAGCGCGGCGAGACGAAGCTGGATCTGGTGCGCTATTACCAGGCGGTCGCCGAGCCGCTCATGGCGACGGTGCGGAACCGGCCGTTGCTGATGGAGCGGTATCCGCAGGGTGCGGGCGGCAAGTCGTGGTTCCAGAAGCGGGTGCCCGCCTCGACGCCGCCCTGGCTGCGGACCACCGTGGTCGCGACGCCGAACGGCACCACGAGCGACGCTCTGGTCGCCGCTGACCTGGCGCATGTGCTGTGGGCGGTCAATCTCGGGTGCTTGGGCTTTCATGTCTGGCCGTGCCATGCCGAGACGCCGGATATCGCCGACGAGCTGCGCATTGACCTGGACCCGTCGCCCGGCGTCGGATATGACGAGCTGCAACGCGGCGCGTTGCTGACCAGGGACCTGCTGGCGGAGTACGGCATCGAGGCGATGCTCAAGACGTCTGGCTCACGGGGTCTGCACATCTACGCCGCGCTGGAGCCGCGCTGGGACGGCTACCAGGTGCGTGCCGCCGCCGTCGCGCTCGCCCGTGAGCTGGAGCGTCGGTATCCGTCGGAGATGACGGCGCAATGGTGGAAGGAGGAGCGCGGGCAGCGGGTGTTCGTCGACTTCAACCAGAACGCGCCGCACAAGACGGTGTTCGGCGCGTGGTGCGTACGGCCGCGCGTCGGCGCGCAGGTGTCCGCGCCGATCAGCTGGGAGGAGCTGGATACTCTCGATCCCGGTGGGCTGACGATCGCGACAGTCCCCGGGTTGCTGGCCGAACGCGGCGATCCGTGGCAGGGCTACCACGACCGGCCGCAGTCGATCGAGCCGCTGCTTGAGCAATCGGAACGTGACATGGCGGCCGGGCTGATGGACGCACCGTGGCCGCCGGTGTACCCGAAGATGCCGAACGAGCCGCCGCGCGTCGCACCAAGCAGGGCGAAGCGGGACTAAGGCGGCGGGCCGCCCGCGTGGCCGCGGCACGCTTCGGGCTGGAGTGCGCGCTCCGCACCGCGCTCCGTGCTTATCGTGCCTTGGAGCCGGTCGTGACGTCGGATCCGGAGAACATCTCGGTCAGCTCGCTCACCAGCAAGGTGCGGCCGCGCCGGGCGCGGGCCGCCGCGTGCTCGCGGCGCTCGACCTGGTCGGGAGCGCTGCCCGGTTCGCGGGCCTCGCTCGCGGCGAGCCCGAGCATGTCGAGCACCTCGGTGAGCTCGGTGGCGTCGCGTGCGTACGCCGCGACCACCCGTGCGGCACGGGATCGTTCGTCAGCGGTTGGCTCGTGGGTCACCGACGTGGTGAGGTGGCCCCGCTGCGTCATCATGATGGACCTCCCTGCGTGCTGACTCCATCCTGCTCTCGGCAGGCGCCGGAGTCAGCGGCCGAACGTCGTCGAGGTCAGGGCCGCTGTTCCCCTTCTACGAGGGACTTAGTCCCGGGCCTCCCACCAGGGATGTCCCGGATCGGGTGCCGGTAAACCACCGTTCGGGACCTGAACGGACTACCTCGTGTCGTCCGTCGGCACCGGAACAGCCGGGTCAACGCCAAGCATGCGCCGGACGGCGACCGTGATCTGCTCGGTCAGTTGGTCGATCCCGGCCGGGCCGTGCGGGTCATACCAGCGGTACGGCGAGGAGAGCATCGAGACGATGAGATTCGCGGCGATGGTGGTGTCGATGTCCGTGCGGCTTTCCGGTAGGCACTCGTCGAGTAAACGTCGTAATGTCGCGGTGTCGCACTGTGCGATAACGCGATAATTCTCCCGCGTTTCCGGCCAATTCATTCTCGCAAATGTAACTGACAAATATGCATTGCCCGTCGGTTCAGGTCAGGTCTAGGCTCAGTAGCAGGATACTTGTTCTGCTGTGCGGCAATGTCTACTTCCTGACGCGCGATTCGCGTCGCCCCGGTGGAACAAGCCACGTCAGATATGCCGGTGCGACGGCACGCGATGCCACCGCGGACCGCGGAGCCGCGGAACCGGCGTGATTTCCCTGTCGATGGGCTGCGTGATCAAAGGAGCGGAAGTTATGGGCGGTGGGGCATACGTTGTCGGTGTCGGGATGGTGCCGTTCGCAACCCCGAAGAAGGCTGATCCCTATGACGTGATGTCGGAAGGCGCCATTAAGGCCGCACTCGCCGACGCGGGGATCGACTACGGCATGGTGCAGCAGGTCTACGCCGGATATGTGTTCGGTGACTCGACCAGCGGGCAGCTCGCCGCGTATCGCGTGGGAATGACTGGCGTGCCGGTGATCAACGTGAACAACAACTGTTCCACCGGGTCGACGGCGCTGTGGCTGGCGCGGCAGGCGGTGGAAAGCGGCGCGACGGACTGCGTGCTGGCGTTCGGGTTCGAGCAGATGCGTCCCGGGGCGCTGGACGCGGTGTGGACCGACCGGCCGAATCCGCTCAGCAGGCTCAACACGATCGTCGGCTCGGAGCGTGGCGACTACGAGTCGGCGCCACCCGCGCCACGGTGGTTCGCCATCGCGGCGGACGCGTACATGGAGAAGTACGGCGCGACGCCCGAGACGTTCGCCGCCATCTCGGTCAAGGCCCGCAAACACGCGGCGAACAATCCGTACGCCGTGTTCCGCGATCCGGTCACGCTGGACGACGTGCTGAACTCCCCGACGATCTGCGGCACGCTGACCAAGTTGCAGTGTGCTCCACCCACCTGCGGCGCTGCCGCGGCGGTGATCTGCAGCAGGGAGTTCGCCCGCAAACACGGTCTCCGCGCCGATGTGCACATCCGGGCGCAGGCGATGGCATCTGACACCCCGGAGGCCGAGGAACGTGACCGCCAGGGCTGGGCGTGGACCGGGATCGTGGGTGACGCCGCTCGGCAGGTCTACGAGCAGTCCGGTATCGGCCCGGAAGACATCCCCGTCGTGGAGTTGCACGACTGCTTCACGCCGAACGAACTGCTCACGTATGAGGTGCTTGGCCTGACACCGGAAGGCACCGCCGAGAAGTTCATCGCCGACGGCGACAACACGTATGGCGGTCGCGTGGTCACCAACCCGTCCGGGGGCCTGCTCTCGAAGGGCCACCCGCTCGGCGCGACCGGTATGGCGCAATGCGCGGAGCTGACTTGGCAGCTGCGCGGCGAAGCGGGTCCGCGTCAGGTCGACGGTGCGACCCTGGCGCTCCAGCACAACGTCGGTGGCGGCAGTTCCGTGGTCATGACGATGTACGAAAAAGTCGCCTGAGTTCGATCCGGCGCGCTGGGCCGGGTGCCCACGAGAGCGCCCGGCCCAGCGGCGCCGTCACGCGGCTACGCCGGACTCGACGGGAAGCCCCGCCTCAACCCAGTCCTGGATGCCTTCCCGGTATTTCAGCACACGCTGATAGCCCAGCTGCTCCAGCTTCGTGGCGACAGCCTGGCTGTTGCCACATGCCGGATTCGAGCAGTAGACGACGATCGTGGCTTCCTTGTCGGGAAGCAGCTCAGCCGCCTGGCTCTCGACGTCGTTCTCGAGCAGTGGCACCGCGCCAGGCAGGTGCTGCTGTTCGTAGTAGGCGCCGCCGAGAGCGTCAACGACCGTCACCGTGCCGGCTTCGATCCGGGCCTTCAGGTCGACCCGGCTGATGAGTTCAGTCATACCTCTCCTTATCCGGACTATGGTCCGATTACATCTGTCACCATAATCGGACTATGGTCCGAATGTCCAGTAGGGTCGGGATATGACCGAGGAGCTCCTGCACCTAGCGCGTAGCGCGCCGAAGGAACGGGCCGATGCCACACGTAACCGAACGCGAGTGCTCGACGCGGCCGCCCGCCTGTTCGCCGAGCACGGAACCGACGCGGTCACCGTCGACGCGGTGGCACAGGCCGCCGGAGTCGGTAAGGGCACGGTGTTCCGGCGGTTCGGCGACAAGTCAGGCCTCGTCGCGGCACTGCTGGACGAACGGGAACGCGAGCTGCAGCGAGAGGTGCTCTCCGGCGACCCGCCGCTCGGGCCGGGAGCGCCCGCGCCGCAGCGCGCCGTCGCCTTCCTCGACGCCTACGTCTCCTACCTGACCGACCAGCTGGAACTGATCCGGCTGTCCGAGACCGCGTCCCCCGGTGCTCGCTACCGCATCGGCTCCTACCGTTTCTGGCACCGTCACCTGGCGATCCTCTGCGAGGACACGGCGGACCCCGACCATCTGGCGCACTTGCTTCTCGCCGCGGTGGACGCCGACCTGAACACCGCGTTGCGAGCGGAGGGCTACGACTGGTCCCGAATCCGCGCCGGTGTCCGCGATCTCGCCTGCCGGGTACTCGACGAGACGTCGTCGTCGCCGTGACCATCCAGCCATCTGCCAAGGGCTGACGTCGTAGCCGCAGGAACATCAACTTCCCTGCACCCACAGTTCGTTGGACTGGCACCGAGTGTGCATGATTGGCTATGGCGCGTGACCGAAGTAGCCGAATGGTCTGGGCGCGAGGCGGCTGCGCTGCGGCTCGCGCTGCGGTTGAGTGTGCGTGAGTTTGCCGATCACCTTGGGGTGAGTCAGCGCATCGTGTCGCAGTGGGAGCGTTTTGGCGCTGGCACGGTGCCGCGCCCGCTACCAGGCCGCCACCCTCGCCGCGCTCGGCGACGTCGGGCACGCTCGCGCGCTCGCCGACGCCGGGCATGTCGCCGAGGGGTGCGCGCTCGCGGCCGACGCGCTCACCATCGGGCGGCGTTACGGCTCCGAACGCATCACCGGCCGGGTGCGGGAATTCCGCGCCAGCCTGCCGCACTACACCAGCGACGCGGCCGACCTCGATGACGAGCTGACCGCGCTGTATGCCGCCGACGGTGCCGACACGCTGTTCGCTCGCGCCGTGCTCGACGCCGGCGGTGAGCTGGTGGTGATCGTGCCCGCTGAGCAGTACCGCGACGGGCTACCCGCCGAGCACCACCCGACCTATGACGCGCTGTTCAACCACGCTGCCGACGTGATCCGCCTGGACCACACCGCCTCGACCAGCAATGCGCACATGGCCGCGTCGGTGCGCATGATCGACGAGGCCGACGAGCTGCTCGCCGTGTGGGACGGGCAGCCCGCACGCGGCTACGGCGGCACCGCCGACGTCGTCAACGCCGCCCGCGAACGCGCCCTACCCGTCACCGTGATCTGGCCCAACGGCGCCACCCGCGACTGAGACCAGCCAGGACCCCAGCAACCGCCTCTCAAGGTGACCTCCTTGTGATAGGCCGCGTTTCGGGTGCGCTCACCACCCGAAACGCGGCCTGTTCATTACTTCCCGAGAGGTATCCGCCCGCGTCTGCTCTCTTAGATGACCGCAGCAGGTTGACGCAGGGTGAGATCGTTGTGATCGGTCCACGCTCGGATACTGTCACTTTCGAAGCGCTTGGCCCATTACACCCGATGAACAGCCCGGGCTGTCCGCCGACAGAGTCAACGGATTACGCGGTGTCCAGAGAAATTGTGTGGCAATTAGTCAACGACCCACCAACCTCCACCCAGATGCCGAAGCGGCTTTCCGAAATCACCCGATGCAGTCATGAGGCTAATTTCTGGGCTGGGCTGAGCGTTGAACCGGAAATGAGCCAGACCGAAACCGTCTTCCGCGCGCCAGTTTTGCCAGACGGGAACATACAAGACGTCAGGCGTGTCTGCATGTCCTGATCCCCGCGCCAAAGGGGTTCTGAGGTGTGCCCTTCCGTCGAGGGAAAGGTACCGCATTGTCAACGGAAGCGGCGCGCTATCAATGATGGCGCCAGAGTTGTGCGCTTCAGCCAAATTGGTGAAATTGGCTTTATGCAGCGCAAACTGGCTATCGATATAAGCTGTGTGCCAATCTGTTGACCCGATTAAGAAACCACTAGCTACAGCAGTCACGGCAGCTAGTGTCGCGGCCAAATATGACTTCCTCCGGACAAAATGCCGAGTCACGACAACAGTCGTGAGGACAGCCAGCCCCCACATGCACAGAATCACGAGAACTCCGACTAGTGGAAACCAATTGAGTAATGGGGCAGTCCAGTACTCGATGGCAGCCACGGCTATCCAGCAGAGAACCCCCAGTGTTGCGAGCCAACGCGGGGAAGAAAGGACATGTTGTATACCGCTTCTTAGACGTGAATTCATTGCGCAGCGAGTATGGCAGACAACTCAACTCGTGTAACCATAACACGGAGCGGAAAGTGCAGGACACGATGCCAGGGGCGTGTCTTCCGGTGAATTCGCTCGAAGGCGTGAGGGCGTGCGGCCGATAGCGGAGTCGCCCGTCGGTCGGTGTGGCTGATTACCATAATCTTCGCCGGACCGCTACCGCCATTGAGACGACGACGAAAGTCGGGCGGGGATCCGTCTCGGTGAATGTGTCATTACGGCGGGAGAAATGGTGCGCGCGGTCGCGACGATCGTCGGTTCTCGGCGGGCGTTCTCGTCTCTACTCTGGCCGGAAGATCGTCGGCCAAGAATGGAGAGGAGCGCGGCATGCGCACCACGCGACGGGCTAGCCGAATACTCATGGGGGCGGCGGCCGCGTTGGCGGCAACGCTGGTGGTGAGTGCGCCCGCCGCGCTGGCGCACGACCCGGAAACCAAGGAGGGCGCCGCTGCGATCGCCGCGTTCATGGCCGATCACGAACCGGCGGAACGCACGGCCGCGGTCACCGGTGCCGAGGTGCCGTGTGAGAACGGCATGGCGGGTGACTATCCGTGTAAGAATGTCGATCTGCAAAGCGTGTTGCCGCTGTCGGACATCGGCGGCGGGAACGGCAACGACATTTGGGGCTGGACCGACGCCAGCACCGGCAAGGAATACGCGATCATGGGGCGCACGAACGGCACCGCGTTCGTCGACGTCACCACGCCGACCTCGCCGGTCTACCTCGGTAACCTGCCCTCGCACAATGGCACCAGCAGTTCCTGGCGCGACGTGAAGGTCTACAACGACCACGCCTTCGTTGTCGCCGATGCCATCAGTGGTCACGGAATGCAGGTCTTCGATCTGACCCGGCTGCGGAACGTCACGTCGCCACAGACCTTCACCGAAGACGCCCACTACAACGACTTCGGCCCCGCGCACAACATTGTCATCAACACCGACAGCGGCTACGCCTACGCGGTCGGTTCGGACACGTGTAATGCCGGTCCGCACATCGTCGACATCTCGACGCCCAAGTCTCCGGTCGCGGCCGGCTGTGTGGGCGGTGACGGTTACACCCACGACGCGCAGTGCGTGAACTACGCGGGCCCGGACGCCGACTACGCGGGCCGTGAGATCTGCATGAACTCCAACGAGGACACGCTCACGATCGAGGACGTGACCGACAAGGCCAACCCGGTCCAGGTGTCCCGCACCGGCTACAGCGGTGCCAACTACACCCACCAGGGCTGGTTCACCGAAGACCAGCAGTACTTCGTGCTCGACGACGAACTGGACGAGTCCAACAATCGGCGTGACCAGCGCACCCGCACCTACATCTTCGATGTGTCCGATCTGGACAACCCTGCCCACATCGGCACGCACATCGCTGATGTGACCGCGATCGATCACAACCAGTACGTCAAGGGCGACCACGTCTACCAAGCCAACTACCAGGCCGGACTCCGCATCCTGGACGTCACCGGTGTGGGCAGCGGGTCGCTGTCCGAGGTGGCCTACTTCGACATCTACCCGAGTGGGGACGCCGCCGAGTTCAACGGTGCCTGGAGCGTGTATCCGTACTTCGACAGTGGCACCGTGATCATCAGCGGCATCGAGCAGGGCCTTGTCGTCGTCAAGCCGGACCTCAGCGGCAGTGCGACCACTGAGTTCAGCAGCACCGACTCGGTCCGTATCAAGGCGGGCAGCACTGTGACCAGCGCGATCGACGTCAGCGGCATCGACGGCAGCGCGCCAACCGCCCTTGAGGTCGCACCGGAGATCACCCACCGCACGCCGAGCGCGCTCGTCATCGACCTGGTCGCCCCGGACGGCGCGGTGTACCCGCTCAAGGCTGACGGCGAGGCGCTGCAACCGTCGTACACGGTGGACGCCTCGGCGTCGCCCGCGTCCGGGACCTGGCAGCTGCGGATCACCGACACCCGCAATGGCGGGAAGCCCGGTGAGCTGACAAGCTGGTCGCTGCGGTTCTGATATGGCGGTATTGCGCGCCATCGCCGCGCGGTACGAGATCGTGCTCGGGGTCGTCGGTGTCGTGCTGGTCGGCATCCTGATCACGGCCGCGGTGCGCTCAGGGGACGACCCGCAGGGACCCGAGTCGGACGGCGTGATCGTCCACGGTGACGGGCTGGCCACGTCGCACACCGGCTATCGCCTGGCAGCCGGCGTCCTCCCGGGGGAGACCGGGAAGCGGGTGCCGGTCGAGTTCCAGATCCTCAACCCGTCCGGCAGGCCGCAGACCGAGTACCTGCCGTACCGGACGAAGCGGATGCACCTGCTGGTACTGCGCGACGACACGTCCGCCTACCAGCGGGTGTCTCCGACGCTCGACGGTGACACCTGGCGCGCCGAGATCACGGTGCCGGACGGTGGCCAGTACCGGATCTTCACGATCTTCGTGCCGAAGGGCGAGCCGGAGGACGAACACCCGACCGTGCTCGGCGCGCCATTCGTGGTGCCGGGTGACACCGAGTTCGTGCCGATGCCGGAGCCGCGCGCGGAGGTCGAGGTTGGCGGCGTCACCGTGACCCGTCCGGACGGTCCGGCGCAGCCACCCGTCGACACGCCGGTCACACTGCGGTTCCGGTTCACCGACGGCAGCGGCAAGCCGATCGACCTCGAACCATACCTCGGCAACTACGCGACGATCTGGGCGTTCAATGGCATGACCCTCGCCGCCCACGACGTTCAGCTCACGCAGCAGGTCGGTGATCCGCTGCCCGGCGGTGAGCTGAGCGGCACGGTGGAGTTCGACGAGCGCGGTGAGCACCGGGTGTTCGTGGAGTTCCAGGTGGATGGGGAGGTGCACGTCGCGGCGTTCACGGTGTTCGCTACCTAGTTCGCCGCCTACCTTGCCGCGTAGCTGGGCTGGTCCCAGTCCGCATAGGACGTCCACGCCCCCAGGCTCGCGGGGCTGTCGAAGTGGCGATGCTCGCCGGAGACCGGGTCGGTGAACGCGAGCGTCTTGGCCAGTAGTTGCAGCGGCCTGCTGAAGTCGTCGAGCGGTGTCTCGGTCAACGTTGGGTAGAACCGGTCGCCCAGGATCGGGATGCCGAGGCTCGCCAGGTGCAGCCGGATCTGGTGGGTGCGCCCGGTCGTGGGGACGATCCGGTAGCGGCCGATGTCGCCGCGCCGTTCGACGAGCTCGACGTGCGTTTCCGCGTTGGGTGGGCCTGCCACCTCGCGGGCCGCGATGACGCCGCGTTCCTTGACGATGCGGTTGCGGATCGTGGTCGGCAGCACCAGGTCGTCGCGCACTGGTGCGATCGCCTCGTACTCCTTGTGCACCCTGCGGTTCGCGAACAATGTCTGGTACGCGCCGCGCAGTTCGGGGCGGATCACGAATACCAGCAGGCCCGCGGTCACCCGGTCCAGCCGGTGCGCGGGGCTGAGTTCCGGCAGGTCGAGCCGTTGCCGCAGCCGCACCAGCGCGGTTTCCAGCACGTGCTTGCCGCGTGGGATCGTGGCGAGGAAGTGCGGCTTGTGCACCACGAGCAGGTCGTCGTCCTGGTGCAGGACGTCGATGTCGAACGGCACTTCCACCTCGTCCGGCAGGTCCCGGTGGAACCAGACGAAGGAGTCCGGCACGAACGGCGCGTCGCGCGAGAGCGGGCCGTCGATGCCGACGAAGCGCTGTTCAGCGAACATCGCGTCGATGCGCTCGGGCGCGACCGGCAGTCGGTCGACGAGGTGGTCCCGCACCGTATGCCACGGCCCTTCGGCGGGCAGCTTCAGCCGCGCGGCATCGAGGCCATGCCGCTTCGGCAACGGGGACTGCAGGCGTTTGCGCATCACAGCCAGCGTACGGGGCGGTTCACTCGGAGGTGCCGCCCACTCGCAGCGGACAGCGGTCTCGGGCATGGTGGAGGAATGAGTGATGCGCTGGTCCGTCCACGTGAGGGAAAGATGATCGCCGGGGTGTGCGCCGGGATCGCCGATCGATTCGGCTGGAACGCCAACACCGTGCGCTTGGTGTTCGTGATCTCGTGCCTGCTGCCCGGGCCGCAGTTCCTGCTCTACATCGCGCTGTGGGTCTTGATGCCGAAAGAGCGTTAGGCATCACCGCACCCCGCGCGGCCGGAACTGGATGCTGATGCGCGGCCCGACCGGCTTGGCCGTCTTCGGCACGGCGTGCTCCCAGGTGCGCTGGCAGGAGCCGCCCATCACCAGCAGATCGCCGTGGCCGAGCCGGTGCCGCAGCGTCCGCCCGCCGCCACGCGGGCGCAGGAGCAGGTCACGTGGCGCGCCGATCGAGATGATGGCGACCATGGTGTCCTCGGAGTCGCCCCTGCCGATCCGGTCGCCGTGCCAGGCGACACTGTCCTTGCCGTCTCGATAGAAACACAGGCCCGCGGTGCGGAACGGCTCGCCGAGTTCGGCGCGGTACCGCCGGGACAGCGCCGACTTCGCGTCGGCGAGCACCGGATGGGGCAGTTCGTCGTCCTCGTCGTAGAAACTGAGCAGCCTCGGGACATCGACCACCCTGTCGTACATCGGACGGCGTTCGGCACGCCACGGCACGTGCTCCGCGAGCTGGTCGAACAGCAGGTCGGCCCCGGTGAGCCAGCCGGGGAGCAGGTCGATCCACGCGCCCTGGCTGAGCGGGCTGCGTTCGGTGCGGTTCAGCGGGCGCAGTGCGGGCGCGGTGGCATCGCCCACGGCGTCCAGCAAGGACCCTTGCAGTGCGACGGACATGGCACCACCATATCCCACGATGTCGAACACGTGTTCGCTTACGCTGGCGATGTGTCGCGAGTACGTAGGGTGCGACACGCCGTTAGTGCGGCTTTCGGGTGCTCTTAACTGACTTAACCGAGCTTCCAGGTTATGCTCATCCGCGATGAACCGGAGGTGAGGGTGTCATGGCACGCAACGCTCGGCGCCAGCTCGCGCAACGACTGCGCGAGCTGCGTGAGTTCGAGCTGGGGGAGAAACTGACCCAGGACGGGCTCGCGGCCGCGCTGTCCGGGCGTAAGCGGCTGTCCGGCGCCGCCGTCTCGACGTGGGAGAACGGCGAGAGCGAGAAGCGGCCGTCTGATGAGCGGATCGTGCAGTACGCGCTGCTGTTCAGCACGCCGGACAACCTCAAGCCGGAGCCGCACGTGCCGAGTGAGTCTTCGCTTGACAAGACCGCGCGGGAGCAGTTCTACGCGTTGCGCAGGGAGCTGGCGCGGCTGCGCGACGAGGCCGAGCAGGAAGCCCGCAGGGAGCGCGCGCCTGGCCCCGCGCGGCCGGTCGTGAACGAGATGTGGCGGCACGACCGCGACGAGGAGATCGTCGTGGTCACCTCAGAGGTGCCGGAGGACGAGCTGCCAGGGAGTGCGCGGGCGGGCAGCGTCAACTACACCCGGCTTGCCAGATACGGCCACATTGACGCGTTCTTCGAGATGTACATGCGGATCGCCGAGCTGGGCTACCGCAACCGGCGGCATCGTTCGGCCAACGACCGCGGCATTGACCCGGCCAGCAACCTCGTGCTGGTTGGCGGCCCGTCGAACAACCGGATGACGCGCAACGTGATGCGGTTGCTCAACCTGCCGTTCCGGCAGCACATCGGGCACGGCGACGAACCGGAGACGTTTCTGCTTGACGGCGCCTCCGAGGGCACCGAGCTGGGTCCGGTCATGGCGGACTTCGAGGACGGCGAACGGGAGCTGATCGAGGACGTCGGGCTGTTCCTGCGGGCGAGCAACCCGACGAACCCCGCGGTCGACATCACGCTGTGCACCGGGTGTCACCCGGCTGGCGTGCTGGGCGCGGTGCGCAGTTTCACCCATCCCGACGTCGTGGCGGACAACGTCGAGGCCATTCGCGCCGAGGTGGGCGGGCTGACGAACTTCTTCGTGCTGTTCCGAGTGCCGGTTGTCAACGGGAGGGTGCCGCCGCAGCGGCTCCGGCACACGATGATCATGGCGTCGGGCATCGGAGTGACGGCGACCGGTTCCCGGTAGCGTGAGATGTCCGCGGGTAGGCGACTCTGCTGGAGTGCCTGCCCGCGGACGGGTGGTCAGCGGTCCGCTGGCTCGGTGGCGACCTGGGCCTTGTCGCTGACGGGTGTGTCGGCGGGCAGGTCGATGGCGCCGGTGAAGGACGCGACCTGGATCAGCCCGAGCACCATGAGCGCGAGCATCCCTGCCAGCAGGAGCTTGAGCGACTCGCGCCAGAAGGCGACGGCGATAAGGGCGAGAAAGGCGATGGTGGCGAGCATGGTGATCTCCAATCGGCCGGGCCGACCAGTTCCTCCCCGCGGGCCGACCGCCACCATGGCGATGCGTGGATACCGATCAGCCAGCTAGGTCTGGACGCGCATCATGTTCAGTGCCCCAAAATGTGGGTTGAGTTGCCGGTTTACGTTGGAAAGTTAACCATCTCAGGGGGTCAAGTCGAGGTCAATGGGTAAAAATGGGCATCACTCGGTTAGCGCAGCAACCGGAACGGGCGCCCCGCGGCCGCTCTGACGCCGGGAAGCGCAGGTCGCGGCGGCGCCGTGGGTGTGGCGTAGCCAATACCTCACGCTGTGCGATGCGCGTGCGAATACCCCGCTCGCACTAGACTGCGATGCGGCATTCAGCGCAACTCAGGCGCGGGCGCACACCGGCGAACAACCGGAATGAGAGCCACCATGGTGAATCGGTGGCGAACGGCGGAAAGGATCGGCATGCGAGTGGAACCCGATATCGTGACCGGCCCACTCGGACGGTTGGTGGCCTACGCGCAGAACGGGCTCGAAGTGCTGCGCTTCGGCGGCCTGGACACGGGTGAGCGGCCGTCGCCGTACGAGGTGGTCGAGCGCGGGCCGATGTTTCGGCTGCGCCGCTATTATCCGGACACCGTCGGCTCTGCCAGCGCGGGAGAAGGCGACCGGCCACCGATGCTGCTGGTGCACCCGATGATGCTCGCCGCGGACGTCTGGGACGTCGCGCCGTCCAGCAGTGCCGTCACCGCCTTGCACGAGGCGGGCATCGACCCGTGGGTGGTGGACTTCGGCGCCCCCGACAAAGAGTCCGGCGGACTCGACCGCACGCTGACCGACCACGTCATCGCCGTCAGCGAGACGATCGACCTGGTTCGCAAACACACCGGCAGAGACGTCCACATCGCCGGATACTCGCAGGGCGGCATGTTCTGCTACCAGGTCGCCGCGTACCGCAAGGCCCGCGACATCGCCAGCGTCATTACCTTCGGCGCGCCTGCCGACATCCTTGCTGGCGCGCCGCTCGGGCTGTCCGAGGAGGTGCTGACCAAGAGCGCCGAGTTCCTGGCTGACTACGTTTTCAGCAGGCTCGCGCTGCCGAGCTGGGCCGCACGGCTCGGGTTCAAACTGCTCGACCCGGTCAAGTCGGCCCGTTCGCAGGTCGATTTCCTGCGCCAGTTACACAACCGCGACGCGCTCATCGGCAGGGAACGGCAGCGCCGGTTCCTCGAAGGCGAAGGCTGGGTGGCGTGGTCCGGCCCGGCGATCGTGGAGCTGCTGCGGCAGTTCGTCGTGCACAACCGGATGATGACCGGCGGCTTCGCGATCGGTGACCGGCTGGTGACGCTGGCCGACATCACCTGCCCGATCCTCGCGTTCGTCGGCGAGGTCGACGATATCGGCCAGCCCGCCGCCGTGCGGGGCATCGGCAAGGCCGCGCCGAAGGCCGAGGTGTTCGAGTTCGCCATGCGCGCGGGGCATTTCGGGCTGGTCGTCGGTTCTGCGGCGAGCAAGACGACGTGGCCCGCCGTTGTTGACTGGATCCGCTGGCGCGAAGGGCATAGCCCCCGACCGGACGGCGTCGCACCGCTGAGCAGCGAGCCGACTGCCACCACCCGCTCGTCCGACATGACGTCGCGAATCACCTACGGCTTCAACCAGCTCGCCGACGTCGGTCTCGGCGCGACCAAGAGCATCGCCGCGCGCGCCACCGAGGCGGTGCGGACGTCCCGCGAGATCACGGCGGAGGCGGTACACACGCTGCCGAGGCTGTTCCGGCTCGGCCAGATCCAGGGTCACACCAGGGTCTCGTTCGGCAAGCTGCTCGCCGAGCAGGACACGCACAACCCGGACGGCGAGTGCTTCCTGTTCGACGGCAGGGTGCACACCAACGCCGCTGTCGCCGAGCGCATCGACAACGTGGTGCGCGGGCTGATCCACGTCGGCATCCGGCAGGGCGACCACGTCGGCGTGCTGATGGATACCCGGCCCAGCGCGCTGGTCGCGATCGCGGCGCTGTCCAGGCTCGGCGCGGTCGCCGTCCTGCTGCCGCCCGCCGCCGACCTGTCGACGCCGGTGCGGCTCGGCGAAGTGTCCGAGATCATCGTCGACCCGCAACACGTGGACACCGCCGTCGCGACTGGCTGCAAACTGCTGGTGCTCGGCGGCGGGGGCGGCGAGCGCGAGATCCCGATGGCCACCGGCACGAACGCCAACGTCGTCGACATGGAGCGCATCGATCCGGGCGCGGTCCGCCTGCCGCACTGGTACCGGCCCAACCCGGGACTGGCGAAGGATCTTGCGTTCATCGTATTCAGCCGGTCCTGCGGGCACACCGAGGCGAAGCTCATCACCAACCACCGTTGGGCGCTGTCCGCGTTCGGCACCGCGTCGGCCGCCAAGCTCACCAGTCGCGACACCGTCTACTGCATCACCCCGCTACACCACCCGTCCGGCCTGCTGACCAGCGTCGGCGGCGCGGTGGCCGGTGGGTCGCGCATCGCGTTGTCGCGCGGCTTCGACCCGAAGCAGTTCGACGCGGAGGTGCATCAGTACGGCGTCACCGTCGTCTCCTACACCTGGACGTTGCTGCGGGAGCTGGTCGCGCGACCGGAACCGCCAGGCGGTGAGCCGCACCGGCCTATCCGGCTGTTCCTCGGCTCCGGCATGCCGCGGGGGCTGTGGCGGCGGGTGCTGGCGCGGTTCCGCGGCGCGAAGGTGCTGGAGTTCTATGCCTCCACCGAGGGCGACGCCGTGCTGGCCAACCTCTCCGGCGCGAAGGCGGGCGCGAAGGGCAGGCCGCTGCCGGGCAGCGCGGAGGTGCGGCTTGCCAAGTATGACCCGGTGGCGCGCAGGCTGGTTGAGGATGAACGGGGCTACGCGGTGCCGTGCGCGCAGGGTGAGGTCGGGTTGTTGCTAGCCAACCCGAGGGTGGACATCGATCCCACCGCCCGCAGGTTGCGCGGCGTCTTCGCGTCCGGCGACACCTGGCTGGCCACCGATGACCTGTTCGTCGCGGACAGCGATGGCGACTACTGGCTGGTCGACAACATCCACACCGTGATCAGGGCGGCGCGCGGTCCCGTGTACAGCCAGCCGATCGCCGACGCCCTTGACGATCTGCCCTCGGTCGACGTCGCCGTCGCTTACGGCGTCCGGGCGGGAGACCACGACATCGCGGTCGCCGCGGTGATGCCGTGGCAGGGTGCGGAGATCGTCCCCGAAGACGTCACCAAGGCGCTCGCGGAGCTGCCCGAGGACCAGCGGCCGGACGTCGTGCACGTCGTGGACGACATGCCGCTGACGACCTGGCACCGCCCGAACTCCGCCGCGCTGCGTGAACAGGGCGTGCCGACCGATCGGGGCTGGTACTACGACGCCGCAGAGGACGCCTACCTGCCGCTGACCGAAGACGTCCGCACGAGGCTGAGCTAAGGAGGGCCGCCGGGGTGCCGGGGGACCGGACGGCACCCCGGCGGCAGGGTGCCGGGCCTTACCCGGCCGGTGGGGTCCAATCAGCGGGCACGAAGCCCTCGCGGATGCGCTGTGGGTGGTTGCCGACCGGCACCCGCGCGATCTCGGTCTCGGTCTTGTAGTCGATCACCGACATCTCGTCGGTGCCGCTCCAGGAGAGGTAGCAGCGGGTGCCGTCCTTATTGGACGTCGCCCAGTACGGCTTGCCGTCCTCGGGGCGGCTGACGATGGTGTGCCGGAACGTCTCGCGGTCCACGATCGCGGCGTAGTCGTCCATCGTGCCCGCGACGCAGAGCTTGGTGCCCTTGCGGTTCATCGCGAGGCCGTGGTGTGCCGAGTCATTGACGTACTGCTCGCGCGGCATGTCCGGTACCAGGTTCGGCAGGTTCGCCACGCGGGTGACCTTGCCGGTGACGGTGTCATACTCGACGAAGCCGTGGAAGAACGACACCTGGAAGTAGAAGTAGCGTTCGTCAGGGGTGTGGGCCATCGGCCGGATCGCGGAGCTGATGTCGGGGTAGCCCGCCTCGTCCAGCTTGTCGCGCAGGTCGAAGCGTTCCAGGATCTCGTGGCTGTCCGCGTCGACGACCTGGAAGATCCGCTCGCCCTTGGTGGTGTCGAACGCTGGCTGGTCCAGTGGGGTGTAGACGAGGCCGATGCTGGCGTGGAAGATGCGCTCGCCGTCGGCGGAGTAGACGTTCTCGTGCGGGGTGTCGCCGGACGGGAAACGGCCGACCTCCTCGCCGGTGTCGACGTCGAGCACGTGCACCAGGTTCGCGGTGGACGCCGAGACCGCGACGTGCTCGCCGTCAGGGGAGAGCGCCATGTGGTCGGAGCGCTGGCCGTCGACCTCGAACCGCCAGGCGATCTCGCCGGTGCGGGTGTCGATGCCGACGACGTCGGCCAGGCTGGGCCGGGACGCGACGAGCAGCCTGCCGTCGCGGGTGCTGTACATGTCGTCGACGTACTGGTCGTTGCCCTCGCCGGGACCCATCCTGATCGCGAGGAAGTACGCCAGCCGCACCGGGTTGGTGTAGATCTCGAGCATCCGCTGCTCGATGTCCGGGATGGCGTCGATCTGGCCGAGACCCTCGTAGCTGCCGGGCTCGATCACCTGCACGGTGCCGTCCCAGTTGTTGCCGACGAAGATCACCGGCTGCGTCGTCGCCGGTGTGGCGGGTGTGCTGCCAGACGCGGGCGCCGACCCGAGTGCCGCTATCGCGGCGACCGCGGTGACGGCCGCGGCCAACCGCGCGAGCAGGCGTCGAGGCGAGCGAACGGTCACGTCGGTCCTTTCTCGGCGGAGCGTCTCAGTCCGTTCAACGCACGAGCCACGCGAAAGATACGCGGAAGTGATTCATATATTTCGTGCGGTGGTTGCCGGGGCCAGGACGTCGTAGCGTGAGAGGCCTGAGATCGAGCGTGAGGAGCAGTCATGGTGGAACGGACGAAGTACATTCTCGATGAAGCGGATATGCCGACCCGCTGGTACAACGTGATCGCCGACCTCGATGTCCCGCCGCCACCTCCGCTGCACCCGGGGACCGGCGAGCCGGTCGGGCCGGACGATCTCGCGCCGCTGTTCCCGCCGGCGTTGATCGAGCAGGAGGTCACCACCGAGCGCTACGTCGACATCCCGGAAGACGTGCTGGAGGTCTACCGGCTGTGGCGGCCATCGCCGTTGTATCGGGCGCGCAGGCTGGAGAAGGCGCTCGGCACCCCGGCGCGGATCTATTACAAGTACGAGGGCGTCAGCCCGGTCGGCTCGCACAAGCCGAATACCGCCGTACCGCAGGCGTACTACAACGCCGCCGAGGGCGTCGCGAAGCTGACCACGGAGACCGGCGCTGGGCAGTGGGGCAGCGCGCTCGCGTTCGCGTGCGCGACGTTCGGGCTGGAGTGCGAGGCGTGGCAGGTGCGGGCGTCCTACGACCAGAAGCCGTACCGCAAGATCATGATGGAGACCTACGGCACGACCGTGCACCCCAGCCCGTCGAAGCTCACCGAGGCGGGCCGTGCGGTGCTGGCCGAACACCCCGACTCGACCGGCAGCCTCGGCATCGCGATCAGTGAGGCGGTCGAGATGGCCGCGAAGGATCCGAACGCGCGGTACGCGCTGGGCAGCGTGCTCAACCACGTGCTGCTGCACCAGACGATCATCGGTGAGGAGGCGCTGCGGCAGTTCGAGCAGGCGGGTGACACCCCGGACCTGATCGTTGGCTGCACCGGCGGCGGGTCGAACTTCGGCGGGCTGACGTTCCCGTTCCTGCGGGAGAAGCTGGCTGGCAGGCTGAACCCGGTGATCCGCGCGGTCGAGCCCGCCGCCTGCCCGTCGCTGACGCGCGGCACATACGCCTACGACTTCGGCGACACGGCCGGTCTGACGCCGTTGATGAAGATGCACACCCTGGGCCACGACTTCATCCCGGACCCGATCCACGCTGGCGGGCTGCGCTACCACGGCATGTCGCCGCTGCTGTCGCATCTGTACGAGCTGGGAATGTACGAGGCGCAGGCGTTTGGTCAGCGGGACTGCTTCGCGGCGGGGGTCCAGTTTGCCCGCGCCGAGGGCATCATCCCCGCGCCGGAGCCGACCCACGCGGTCGCCGCGTGCATCGACGAAGCGTTGCGTTGCAAGGAAACCGGCGAGGAGAAGGTGATCCTCACCGCGCTGTGCGGGCACGCCAATCTCGACCTGCCCGCGTACGGCTCGTACCTCTCGGGCGAGATGGTGGACAACGAGCTGAACGAGGCCACGCTGCGGGAGTCCCTGGCGGCGTTGCCCGCCGGGGTGTGAGGGTTCGGGCAGCGCGGCGTGGGCGCGGCTTGCCTTCGCCTCGCCCCAGATGTTGATCAACTCCCTGCGCGCTGTGACCACATCTGCGTCCGTTTTGTCAGGCCTTGTGGTAATAACGCGCAGGAAGTAGATCAATTCGCCGCGCTGCTGGCCTTCGCCGATACGGCCGACCAGCAGACCCGCACGGGTCGGAGCCAAGGAAGCGTGAGATGACAGCAGAGTTCACAGAGATCCGGTCGGTGGCGTCATGATCGGGACGGTGATGGACTTCGCCATCCAGGAGCGCGCCGAGTTCGCGGACTTCCTGGAGACACTGTCGCCGCGGCAGTGGGACGAGCCGAGCCTGTGCGACGGCTGGCGAGTTCGTGACGTCGTCGCCCACGTCATCAGCTATGACGAGCTGGGTTGGCGGGGGACGTTCCGGCGCTTCGCCCGTGGCCGGTTCACACCGGGCAAGGTCAACGACGTGGTGTGGCGGAGTACTGGCGCGATCCGAGCGAGCTGATCGAGTTGTTCCGCACCCATCAGCGGCCACGTGGGCTGCCCGCCGCGTTCGGCGGCCTGATCGCGCTCGTGGACGGCATGATTCACCAGCAGGACATTCGGCGCCCGCTCGGCATGCCCCGCGACATCCCCCACGAGCGGCTCCGGACCGCGCTGCGGTTGGCGCTGCTCGCACCGCCGATCCGTGCGTTCATGCGGGCACGCGGTCTGACGCTGGTCGCTACCGACCTGGACTGGTCCCGAGGTTCCGGCCCCGAGTTGCGTGGTCCCGGCGAGGCCCTGCTGATGGCGCTCGCCGGACGCGGCCACGCCATCGAGGAGCTGTCCGGCCCCGGTCAGGCGCTGCTCGCCGAGCGGTTGTGAGGGAACTCGGCGTCGGGAGCGACGAACACAGCGTCCGGAACGTCGGACACGGCGTCGTGAGTGTCGGACACGGCGTCGTGAGTGTCGGACACGGCGTCGTGAGTGTCGGACACGGCGTCGTGAGTGTCGGACACGGCGTCGAGAGTGTCGGACACAGCGCGGTGGGTTACTCCCGGAAGAGGACCCGGGCGATGATCTCTCGCTGGATCTCGGACGCGCCCTCGTAAATGCGGGGCGCGCGGACGTCGCGGTACAGGTGCTCCAGCGGGTGCCCGTGCTCCAGCGCCCGCGCGCCATGCACCTGGATCGCGACGTCCACCGCGCGCTGCGCGGTCTCGGTGGCGAACAGCTTCGCCATGGCCGATGTCTTGGCGACGTCCGCGCTGCCAGCGTCATAGGCGGTCGCCGCGTGGTAGACCAGCAGCCGGGCGGCCTCGACCTGGGTCGCGATATCGGCGAGTTGGTGCGACACGCCCTGGAACTCTCGCAGCGGCTTGCCGAACGCCTCCCGCGCGCCGCAGTGCGCGACCGCGGCGTCCAGCGCCGCTTGCGCCATGCCGACCGCGAACGCGCCCACGCTCGGCCGGAACAGGTTCAGCGTGTCCATCGCGACCCGCATTCCGCCACCGACCTGGCCGAGCACCGCCTCCTTCGGCACGTACACGCCGTCGAAGGCCAGTCTGCCGATCGGATGTGGCGACACCAGCCGGATCGACTCGCCCGAGAGCCCATCGGCGTCGCCCGGCACCGCGAACGCGGTGATGCCTCGTGCGCCCACGCCAGGATCGGTGCGGGCGAACACCGAGTACACCCCGGCGTTCGGCGCGTTGGAGATGTACGACTTCTCGCCGGTGAGCCGGTAGCCGTCGCCGTCAGGGTCGGCGGCCAGTTCGAGCGCGGCCACATCGGACCCTGCCGCCGGTTCGGTCAGCGCGAACCCGGCCGCGATCTCGCCGGACGCGACCGGTGGCAGCCAGCGCTGGACGACGTCCGCTCCACCTGCCAGCAGGATCGGATACGCCCCGAGACCCTGCAGCGCCAGCGCGGTCTCCGCTTCGGTGCAGTACCGCGCCAGTCCCTCCCGCAGCAGACATAGGTCCATCGCGGACACCCGCTCGAACCCGCCGTCCTCGGCGTGCCGGAACACCCTGCCCAGTAAGCCGTGCGTCGCCAATGCCGCCAGCAACGGCCGGTTGATCGCGCCGTCGCCCGCGGCGCCCGCCATGGGTGAGAGGTGGTTCTTCGCCTTGGCCTCGGCCACGTCCCGCAGCGCCTGCTGCGCGTCGGTGAGCATCACGATCCACCTTCCTGGATGACGGCGGTGCCCAGCAGTTCGATCATCGCGTCGGCGTCGAACAGCTCCGCCACCCCGAACAGTGCGATGGCGGGGTAGTGGCGGCCGAAGTGCTTCCGGTAGAGCGTGCCGATCGCGCCGAGCGAGTTCTTGTACGCCGCGACGTCGGTGACGTAGATCAGCAACTGCACCAGGTCGCGTGGCGTCGCGCCCGCCGCGCGCAGCGCCGTCCCGACATTGCCCGCCGCGACGTCGAACTGCTCAACCATGGTCTCGCCCACAATGGACCCTTCGGAGCCCTGCGCGGTCTGCCCGCCGAGGTAGACCGGCGTGCCCGGCGCGGCGACGACGGCGTGCGCGAACCCGGCAGGGCGCGCGAGGCCCTCGGCGGTGACGATCCGATGTGAGGTCATCACGCCCCCGTCCACTGTGGATTCCGGCCCTGCTGCCATGCCCGGTAGAACTCCCGATGATCGTCGCTGGTCATCAACAACGCCTGCGTCGTAGCCTCCAACTCAAGCGCGCCGGGCAGGTCCATGTCCAGCTCCCGGCTCAGCAGCACCTTGGTGGCGGAGTACGCGAACGCGGGTCCGTCCGCGAGCCGCCGCGCCAGCGCCGTGGTGGTCGCGGGTAGCTCGGCGTCGTCAACGACCCGCGTGGCGAGCCCGATGCGGTCGGCCTGTTCCGCACGCACCGTGTCGCCGAGCATCAGCAGCTCGGTCGCCCGGCCCAAACCCACGAGCCGGGGGAGCAGGTATGCCGAGCCCATGTCCGCTCCGGCGAGCCCGACCTTGGTGAACAGGAACGCGAACTTTGCCGATGTCGCCAGCAACCGGAAGTCGCAGGCCAGCGCGATCACCGAGCCCGCGCCCGCCGCCACGCCGTTGATCGACGCGATCACGGGCAGCGGGCACTCCCGCAGCGCTCGCACGACCGCGCCCGTCATCCGGGTGAACTCCAGCAACTGCTTGGCTGGCAGCTCCTGGAGCACGCCGATGATCTCTTCGACGTCGCCGCCGGAGCAGAAACCCTTGCCCTGCCCGGCGATCACCACGACCTTGGCATCGCCCCGGTGCGGCAGCTCGGTGAGCAGGTCCCGCAGGTCGGCGTAGACGTCGAAGGTGAGGGCGTTCAGCTTGTCCGGCCGGGTGAAGGTCACCGTCGCCACGCCGCCGGAGATGTCGACGTCGACATGCTCCCAGCGGTCGGTGAACCCCGCCGATGCCCGGAATCCTCCGGTCGTCCGCTCAGCTGACACTGATTCCTCCTCCATCCAGTACCAGGGCCTGGCCATTGATCGCCGCAGCCTCCGGCGCGGCGAGGAAGCTGACCGCGAACGCCACCTCGTCGGGTTCCAGCAGCCGCCCCAGTGGGCTCGCTGTCGCCAGCGCCTCGATGGCGTCGGCCTCGCCGCGGCCAGTTTTCGCCGCGATGCGTTCGACCGAGCGGGTGGTCATCTCGGTGCGCACGAACGTCGGGCACACCGCGTTCGCGGTGATGCCGGTCCCGGCGACCTCGGCGGCCACCGTCCGCATCAGACCGACCGAGGCGTGTTTCGACGCGGCATAGCCCGCCGTGTAGCGCGCGCCGGTCAGCGCTGCCGTCGACGCCACGGTCACGATGCGGCCCATGCCGCGCTCACGCATCCCTGGCAGTACCGCGCGGGTGCACAGGAACGCGCCCGTCGCGTTGACGTCGAGCTGCGCCTCCCACTGCTCTAGCGTGGTCCGTTCCACCGGAGCGCTCGCGGACATGCCCGCGTTGTTCACCAGCACGTCGATGTCGCCGACATGGGCGAAGTATTCCGCGACGGCGGCCTCGTCGGTGACGTCGCAGTCGGCGTGCGTCGCGGCGAACACCTGGTCACCTGCCTCGGTGAACCGCCGCGCGACCGCGGCGCCGATACCTGTGCCGCCACCGGTCACCACCACGACCCTGCTCGTCACGGCGTCTCCTCGAACGCCGTCAGCGCGCGGCGGTCCAGCTTGCCGTTGCTGGTGCGCGGGAGCTCGGTGATGAACCGGACGTCGCGGGGCCGCTTGTGCCCGGCGAGTCGCTGCTTGGCGTAGGAGATCAGCTCGTCCTCGGTCGTCGTCGCACCTTCCCGCACGACGACGTACGCTCTGGGCCGCACCAGGCCTTCCTCGGTGTGGCCGATGACGCCGCACTCCACGACGTCAGGGTGACCGATCAGGCAGTGCTCGATCTCGCTCGGCGCGACCCAGATGCCGCTGACTTTGAGCAGGTCGTCCGCGCGACCGTGGTGGTGGTAGTGGCCGCGTTCGTCCACACTGAACAGATCGCCGGTGTGCACGGTGTCGCCCCGGAAGGTGCGCGCCGACTTCGCTGGATCGCGGTAGTACTCCCGCGCGATCGTCGGTCCGCTCACCTCAAGCACGCCCACTTCGCCGGTGGGGACCTCGTTGCCGTCGTCGTCAACGACGCGGGCTCGATAGCCGGGCACCGGGGTGCCGACGTCGCCAGGCGTGGCCTCGCCGGGCCGTTGCGAGAGATAGATGTGATACGCCTCCGAGGATCCGACGCCGTCGATGACGTCCACCCCGACACGCTCCTGCCAGGCGCGCAACAAATCGGCGGGCAGCGCCTCACCAGCCGAGGTGCACAGCCGCAGCGAACTGAGGTCCGCGTCGGTGATCGCGGGGCTTGCCAGCATCGCGGACATCATCGTTGGCACGTTCACCAGGATCGTGGCCCGATGCCGCCGGATCAGCTCGAACAGCAGCTCCGGGGTGCTGCGCTCGGGGAACAGGATGCCAGCCGCGCCCACCGCGAACGGATACAGCGCCACCAGGTCGCGGGCGTAGCCGAAGAACAGCTTCGGCACCGCGATCACCCGGTCGTCGGCCCGGATGCCCAGCACCGATTTGGCGTAGGTCTCGTAGCTGGCCAGCGACGCGCCCGCCGTGTGCACGCACGCCTTCGGCGCCCCGGTGCTGCCGGTGGTGAACTTCCAGATCGCGACGTCGTCCACTGTGGTCGGCGCGGGGTCGAGCCGCTCGGACGCCTGCGCCAGCGCGGTCGACAGCGCCAGCTCGTTGGCACCCTGTCCGGCCCGCAGCTCGGTGTCGTCGTGGGCGAGCACGAGCAGATGCGCCGGCGTCCTGCCCAGCGCACAGGCTTCTCGGACGGCATCGAGCGCCACGGTGTCCACGATGACCACGTCCGCCTCGGTGTAGCTGAGGAAGTGCGCGTAGTCCTTGGCGGGCAGGAAGGTGTACGCCTCCGCGGTGACCGCGCCGATCTTCTGTGCGGCGTACCAGCAGGCCACGAACTCCAGGCTGTCGGAGAGGATCAGCAGCACGCGGTCGCCGCGCGCGACACCGAGATCGAGCAGCACGTTGCCCGCCCGGTTGACCAGCGCGGCCAGCTCGGCGTAGCTCGTGGTGGTGTCGTCGTGGATCAGCGCGGTGCGCTCGCCGGTGCCCTCGATGAGGTGCCGGTCGACGAAGTAGCTGGCGATGTTGAACCTGGCGGCCATCGGCATCACTCCCTGACCAGCGCATGAATCGTCTCGACGAGCATGGCCGCCAGCATGTCGAATGTCGTCGCGCCCTCGGCGGCGCTGGCCTCGGCGGGCGCGCCGCAGTAGGCGTCGGGCATGCCCATCGCGGTGAAGCCGGTTTCGCCGCGCGCCATCGCGGCGGGCATGTCCACCGGTACCTCCGGCAACGCGCGCATCCGCTCGACGTCGACCAGCCCGGGACGCTCGGCCAGTACCAGCGACGTCTCGTACCGGCCCGCATGGCAGGACCCTGAGCGGAACTCCTCGGTCAGCCGCTCGGCGTTGCGCCTGCGCACCAGGTCCAGGTGGCCGATGGTGATGCCGTGTTCCGCCGCGACCGTGGCCACCGCGCGGCGCACGGTGGCGACCTGTTCCGGCTCGAAGTGGTTGTTGACCAGCACGATCCAGCGCAGACCGTGCTCGATCAGCGACGCGCAGATGTCGACAAGCTGCGCGTGCAGCGTGTCCTCGCTGACCCCGACCGCGCCCGCGAACCCGGCGGCATACCGGGTAACGCCGTAGGGCAGCGGCGGCAGAAGCAGCACCCGCACCTCAGGGTCGTCGGCCAGGTCCAGCGCCGCGCGTTCGCACATGCCGGTGGAGATGAACTGGTCCGTCGCGAGTGGAGCGTGCGGGCCGTGCGGCTCGACCGCGCCAAGCGGCAGCAACAGCACCGGGATGCGGGACGACTCCCGCAGCGCGGCGACCTGCGGGGAAGTCAGCTCGGCGAAGTAGGTGGGTTTGGTCATGCCGCCCTCCCCGATGTGAGCGCCGCGGGCTCGGTGAGGAACTCGGTGACGCACAGGTCCGCGCGGCCAGCCGCGAGCACCGTGTTGACCGCGTCCACCGTGGTCAGGTGGCCGCCGACCATGGTCGGCACCCGCGCGCCGTTGCGCACCTGGTCGCTGAGCGTGTTGAGGTAGCCGCGCCGGTACTCGGGGGTGCTTTCCGCGACGGTCTGGCCCGCGACGACGTGCACCAGATCGACGCCTGCTTCGCGGAACGCGCGTGCCGCCGCCACGCCGTCATCGGCGGTCATCCCGCCGCGCGCCCAGTCGGTGACGGTCAGCCGCACGGCGAGTGGGCAATCGTCCGGCAGGGCCGCGCGCACCGCGCCGACCACCTCCAGCGGGAACCGCAGCCGGTTGTCGACCGCGCCGCCGTAGTCGTCCGTGCGGCGGTTGGTGAGCGGCGACAGGAAGCTCGCCAGCAGATAGCCGTAGCCGCAGTCCAGCGCCACCAGCCCGCAGCCCGCCTCGACCGCGCACCCGGCGGCGGCGACGAAGGCGTCCCGCACCTCGGCGAGGTCATCCGAGGTCATGGCGTTCGGCGGCTGGCTGCCCTTGCCGAACGGCAGTGCCGACGGCGCCAGTAGCGGCCACGCCTCGGCCTCGGGCAGCGGGATGTCGACGCCGCGGTCCGGTGGCCGGGTGGCGCCCCTGCGTCCGGCGTGACCGAGCAGCACCCCGAGCGCGCTGCCCTCGGCGTTCGCCTCGGTGACGGCGGCTCGCAGTCGAGCGGTGTCGGTGTCCGTGCGCAGCGTGGGGGTGTCAGGGTTGACCCTGCCGCCGGGGGTCACCGCCGTGAGCGGGGTCAGCACCAGGCCGGCGTCCCCAGGCGTGGCACTGACCATGCGGTTGGCAAGTCGCAGTCCGCGCAGCGTCATCGGGGTGAACGCGGGCGGAGGGGCGACCGCCCGCTCGGCCGATCCGGTGGCGAACCAGACGTCGACGCCGCGCACGAAGTCGGCGTCCCGCTGGGCCAGGTTGGTGTGGCTGATGCGTCCGCTGCGGGTGAGCAGGTTGACCGCGAACTGCGGCGGCGCGAGGTGGGTGTGCTCGTGAACACGGGAGAAGTACTCCGCCGAGTCGGTCGCCGCCTGCTGGAAGCGCTCCACAACGGGTTTGCGCTCGCGTTCGTAGTGCACCAGGGCCGCTTGGATCGCGGCCGGGTTGTCGCTGCCGTGCCGGACGAACGCGGCGGCGAGCGCGATGGCATCCTCCATGGCGAGCTTGGTGCCTGAGCCGATGGTGAAGTGCGCGGTGTGGGCGGCGTCGCCAAGCAACACCACCGGCGTGTCCGCGATACGGGCGTGCCAGGACCCGTTGCGCACCAACGGAAACCGCATCCAGGTGGACTTGTTGGACAGCAGCCGGTGCTCGCCGAGTTCGTCGGCGAACAGGTGCTCGCAGAACGCGATGCTGTCCGCTTCGGACATCTCATCCAGCCCGGCCTCGCGCCACGTCGTCTCGGGACACTCCACGATGAACGTGCTGGCGTGCTCGTCGAACGGATAGCCGTGCACCTGGAACAGCCCGTGTTCGGACTCGGCGAAGATGAACCGGAACGCGTCGAAGACGAGGTCGGTGCCGTACCAGATGTAGGTGCCGCCCTGCGGGGTGATCGTGGGCCGGAATGTCTCGGTCGCCGTCTCGCGTACCACGCTGCGCACTCCGTCCGCGCCGACCAGCAGATCGGTGTCGGCGCACAGTTCCATGACGCCAGCTTGGCCGTCGATCTCGGTGCCGAAGCGCTGCGTCACTCCCAGCTCGGCAGCCCTGCGCTGCAGGATGGCCAGTAGTTGTTTGCGGGCGATGGCCGAGAACGCGTGGCCGCGCGAGCGCAGCACGGTGTCCCGGTAGGAGATGTCGATGGCGTCCCAGCGGGCGAAGGTGTCGGTGATGTCGAGGTAGCTGGCGTAGTCGGCGTCGCGCAGCGCGCCGAGGGTCTCCTCCGAGAACACGACGCCCCAGCCGAACGTCGCGTCGGCGGGGTTGCGCTCCAGCACGGTGATCTCGTGCGGCTGCTCGGCCTTGGCCAGCAGGATGCCGAGGTACAGCCCTGCCGGACCCGCGCCGACGATGGTGACCTTCATCCGATCACCTCAGCGAGCCGGTCGATCTGGCCCACATCGGACACCGTGGGCAGCAGCACCAGCATCTCGCAGCCCTCGGCGGCGTAGCCGCGCACGAAGTCCTTGATCGCCCTGCCTGTGGTGAGGTTGGCCGATGCGATCGTCTCCGCGAACGGACCCGTGAACGCGTAGTAGTCGCGCAGGTAGTCCCGGCCTGCCTGGACGGTGTCGTCATCGCCGAGCGCGAAGTAACCCTGCGCCCACAGCCGGGGGGTACCCGGCCTGCCGAGGTCACGCCACGCCGCCTGCGCCTTGGTCGCCGCCGAGGCGAACGCGCGGGGCGGGCCGCCGCCGTGCGCGTAACCGTCGGCGTAGCGGGCCATCCGCGCGAAGGCGGGTCCGCTGTTGCCACCGACCAGGATTTCGCCTGGGTAGTCGCTGCCGCGCAGGTGAGCGAGCTGTTCCGAGAGCAGCGCGCCCCTGCGGCTGTGGTCCGCACCGGCTGCCGTGTAGTCGTCGTGGCGAGCGCCGATGCCGAGCCCGAGCGTGAACCGGCCGTCGGCGAGCCGGTGCACCGCCTCGGCCTGCTTCGCCAGCAGCGCGGCAGGGCGCAGCGGGCCGATCGCGATCATCGTCGCGAGCTGGATGCGGTCGGTGACCGCAGCGACGGCCGACAGCGCGGCGAACGGTTCGAGGCTGTCGTAGACGAGCCGGTCCAGCACGGCCAGTGAGCCGAACGGGCCCGCGTCAGCGCGGCGCGCCCACTCGGTGAGCAGTGCTCCGGTCGTGCCCGGAGTGGTGTTGGGGAGCCCGACCCCGATCTCCATGAACGTCACATTACAGCGGAGCGGGTTGCTATGTATAGAGTTGAGGTGTGCAGGCAGACGGTGCGCGAGGGACGCGCTTCGACCCGACCCCGCAGGAGCTCGTGATGACCCTGCTCGGCGCCTACGTGTGGCCGCGTGAGGACGGCCAGGTGTGGGCAGGCGGGCTGGTCGCGCTGCTCGCGGAGATGGGCTTTCGGGAGGGCGCGGCGCGGGTCGCGCTGACCAGGCTGGCCCGTCGCGACCTGATCGCGCGGCGCAAGCAGGGCAGGCTGGTGTATTACACCCTCACCGAGCGGGCTCGGCGGGTGCTCGCGGAAGGTGACAGCCGTATCTTCACCCTCGGCGCCAACGGCACGCGGTCCGCCGCGCAGTGGACGTTGCTCTGGCACGGCATCCCGGACACGCACCGGCGCGCGCGGGAGGCGCTCGTGCGGCGGCTGCGGTTTCTCGGGTTCGGCCCGATCCAGGACGGCACCTGGCTCGCGGTGCGGGACGCGGTGGGCCAGGTCAGCGACCTGCTCGACGACCTTGAGGTGCGCGAGCACGCCGGCCTGCTGCGGTGTTCGCCCGGCGGTGTGGCCGACGCTCGCGCGCTCATCACCCGGGCGTGGGATCTCGATGCGCTCGCCGAGGCCTACGCCGCCTTCGTTGGCGAGTTCGCGGCGGCATCGGCCACCGACGACCGGTCGGCGTTTCTCCTGCGTACCCGGTTGGTACACACGTTCAGACAATTTCCGTTCCGCGACCCGGAACTCCCAGCGGAGCTCATCGCCGCTCCGGAACAGCGTGCCGACGCCGTCGCGCTGTTCCACGAGCTGTACGCCACGCTGGCACCAGCAGCGCAGCGCCATTTCGACGAGGTGACCACGCCATGACCGAGCAGCACGCCGCCCTGAATTACACGTCGTACCTCGCTCTCGACGACGTCCTGAACGCGCAACATCCGCGCTCGGACGAGCACGACGAGATGCTGTTCATCGTCATCCATCAGGTCTATGAGCTGTGGTTCAAGCAGCTGCTGCACGAGCTGGACCACCTCACGGTGCGGCTCGACGCGGGTGATACCCCGCACGCGGTGCGCACACTGCGGCGCGTGCTGACCATTCTCAAGGTCGTCGTCGCGCAGATCGACGTCCTGGAGACGATGACGCCGAGCCAGTTCCTCAGCTTCCGGGAGCGCCTGGACGCCTCCAGCGGGTTCCAATCCGGACAGTTCCGTGAGCTGGAGGCGGTGCTCGGCAGGCGTGACCGGCGGGTGTTCGAGCACTACCCGGAGGGCACGCAGGCGCGCGAGCGCATCGCGGAGCGGATGGCACGCCCATCGCTGTTCGACTCCTTCCTGCGCTACCTCGCCGTGCACGATTACGACGTGCCCGCCGCGGCGCTGCACCGCGATGTGACGCGGCCGCTTGAGCCGTCGGAGCAGGTGCAGGATCTGCTGCTGCGGGTGTATTCCGATGACGCGGGTCCGGCTACGGTGTGCGAGAACCTGGTCGACCTGGATGAGGGCTTCCAGGAGTGGCGCTACCGGCACGTCAAGATGGTCGAGCGCACCATCGGGGACAAGGCAGGAACCGGCGGGTCTTCTGGCGCGGCCTACCTGCGTACCACCGTCGGCCGTCCGGCGTTTCCCGACCTGTGGGCCGTGCGGAGCAAGCTGTGAGCTACCGGATCGAGGATCTGACACGCACGCCGAACGCGTTGGCGGCGCACTACTCCGGGTTCCGCGTCGCCGACCGGCTGCTGCTGACCGGGCACTCGCACCAGGCGTGGCCGGACGTGGCGGCTGACGGTCAGCTCGACGCGTTGGCCGATGCCGCAGCGCACGTCGACGGCAAGTGGGATCGGGCAGCGGCCAAGGCAGACGAGGTGGCCGATGGCTATCGTCAGTTGCTTGCTGACCCTGCCGGCGAGGTCGCGCTCGGCGCGAACACCCACGAACTCGTGCTGCGATTCCTGTCCGGGTTGGACTTGCGGCGCAGGCAACGGCTGGTGACCACCGACGGCGAGTTCCACACCCTACGCAGGCAATTGGCGCGGCTGGGCGAGGAAGGTATCGAGGTAGTGCGGGTGCCGGTGGAGCCGATTGACACCCTCGCCGAACGCCTCGCGTCCGAAGTCGATGACGGCACCGCAGCCGCGCTGGTCTCGCTGGTGTTGTTCGAGACAGCCAGGATCGTCGGCGGGCTGGAGACAGTCGCCGCGGCGTGCGCACGGCACGGGGCCGAGCTGCTGGTGGATGTTTACCATGCGCTCGGCGTTGTTGAGGTGGACCTCGCCGCGCTGGGGCTGGCCGATGCCTGGGTGACCGGCGGCGGGTACAAGTACCTCCAGCTCGGTGAGGGGAACTGTTTCCTGCGGTTGCCGCCGCATGCCGATCGGTTCCGGCCGGTGATCACCGGATGGTTCGCCGAGTTCGGTGAGCTTGCCGAGGAGAAGGCGCCAGGCCTGGTGCGGTACCCGAATGGCGCTGCCCGGTTCGCGGGGGCGACCTATGACCCGACCAGCCACTACCGGGCCGCGCGCGTGCTGCGGTTCCGGGACGAGCACGGTCTGCGGCCCGCGTTCCTGCGTGCGCTCGCCCAGCATCAGCTCGAGGTGCTGGCGACGGCGTTCGACGAGCTGGCGCTGCCGCCCGACGTCGTCAGCAGGGACCGGAGGTCATCGCTGTCCGCTTATGGTGGGTTCCTCGCGTTGCGCTGCCGGGACGCGCAGGGACTGCGACGGGCGCTGGCCGAACGCGGGGTACATACCGACGCCAGGAGACCGTACCTGCGGTTCGGTCCCGCGCCGTACCTCAATGACACCCAGCTGACCGACGCGATGGCGGCACTGGGCGAGGTCGTCAGGGGTTGACCGCCCTGCTCTACCGGGACGCCAGCACGGTCAGCAGCAGCGCGGCCGCGGCAGCAGAACCAACCGCACCGAGCGACGCCCATGGTGGGATGCCGGGCAGCGCGTCGGCGACCAGCACCGCCGCGCAGGCCAGGGCGACGCCCGGCAACAGTGACACGCTCTCGCGCAGCCGCGCGCCCGCCCGCCTGCCGCCGCTGAGCGTGACCAACAGCGCCAGCGTCGCGACACCGGCGGCGAGTGCGAGCGGGATCGTCATGGCGATGGCCGTCTTACCGCGAGTGGCCGGAGCGCCAGTGGGGCGAGCGCTTCGTCCACAGTGGAGTCCTGTCGCCACGCGACGATCGGGATGCCAAGCAGCCCGAAGTTGCGGTACATCGTGGTGCGCTCCCAGCGCCACATGGTGCCGACCAGTGGGTCGGTCTCGCCATGCGCTGGCAACTCCCGCAGCACGTCGACCACAGCGACGGCGTGCCCCCGCAGCCGGACGTCGTTGAGCAGTGTCGCGATGCGACCATCCAGTAGCGGCGTGAACGCGACCACCAGCGCCGACGGCGGCAGAATGCCGCGCGGCAGCACATCTCCGTGGCCCGCGTGGCTGGACTCGGATTCGCCCGCGGCGGGGATCGCATCCAGCGCCGCGTCGGCGATCCGGTAGAACTGCCGCCGCCCGATGTCCGGCCGCACCCAGCGCAACGGGCCACCGAGTGCGATTACCCCTGCCTGGTCACCACGCCGCAACGCGGCGCGTGTCAGCTGCGCCGCGCCCGCGACGGCCAGCGAACACGCCCGCCGCACCGGTGGTGGGCACGCGCCGCCGGGGGAGTGCAGCATCCAGGCGTCGATCAACGCGACCATGGTCGCCGAGCGCTCCGCCAACCGCTCGGTGACGTGCAGCCTGCCGCGCCGCGCGCTGGCGTGCCAGTTCACCATGCGCAACTGATCACCAGGTACGTACGGCCGGATGCCCGCGAACTCGACACCCGTGCCCAGCCGGCGACCGATGTGCGCGCCGATACGGTCCGGCAGTTCGGCGGTGCGTGGCGCGGTGCGCATCGGCTCGGGCCTCGGATACACCCGCAGCCGCACCGGGTGCCGCACCACCGTCGCCGCCAGCAGTCCGGAGCACGCGCGCAGGTCGACCGTCACGGCGGGTGCGAATCGTCCCCATGCGGGGGTGTACACCTGGCAGTGCCGCATAGCGCCGTTCGACGTCCTGGTGACCGTGGCGGCCGTGACGTCGACATCCACTCCGGCGATCGAGATCCGTTCCACTGCGCAGCCGCTGACGGTGACGGTCACCGCGAGGTCGACGGTCTCCCCTTCGAAGCAGTGCTCCTCAGCGCGATCACTGCTCACGCTGACCTGCCCGGTCGGTGAACGCGCGTTGAGCAGTGCGCCCAGCAGGGGCGCCGCGAACGCGACGAACTCGACCCGCCGCCACAACACCGCGCTGATCAGTGCCGCCGACGCGAGCACGGTCAGCGTCACCGCCAAGGGCGACGGCCGCCACCGCGGCGCCTCGGCGCCAGGTTCCCTGCTCGATGTGCTCATGAGCTTGGTCCCACCCGAGGCACCGGCGTCCGGTCCAGCAGATCGGCTAGCACCTGTTCCGGTCGCACCCGGCGCACCCACATCTCGGGGCGCAACGCGACCCGGTGCGCCCACGCCGGGCTGGTCAGCGCCTTGATGTCCTCGGGAATCACGTAGTCGCGGCCCGCGAGCAGCGCCCTGCCGCGCGCCAGCTGCACCAGGTCCAGCTCGGCGCGTGGGCTGGCCCCGACGTCGACCTGGTGGTGATTCCTGGTCGCGTCCGCCAGCGTGACGACATAGTCGAGGACGTCAGCGTGCACTGACACCGACTCGACCGACTCCCGCATGAGCAGCAGATCGGCTGGCGTGAGCACCGCGCACAGCCGTTCTGGTTCCGCGCCACGCCGCAACCTGCGCCGCAGCATCTCCACCTCACCGTCCGCTGGCAGGTAGCCCAGCCGCACCCGCAGACAGAACCGGTCGAGCTGCGCCTCTGGCAGCGGGTAGGTGCCCTCGTACTCGATCGGGTTGTCCGTGGCGAGCACGAGGAACGGCTCGGCCAGCCGGTGTGTGGTGCCGTCGATGCTGACCTGGCCCTCGGCCATCGCCTCAAGCAGCGCGGACTGGGTCTTTGGCGGCGTGCGGTTGATCTCGTCGGCCAGCAGCACGTGGGTGAACACCGGGCCCTTGCGCAACACGAACTCCCCGGTGGACTGCTCGTAGACGGTGGAGCCGAGCAGGTCGGCGGGCAGCAGATCAGGTGTGAACTGCACCCGCGTGAAGTCCAGCCCGAACACCGTCGCGAACGATCGGGCGATGAGCGTCTTACCCATGCCGGGCAGGTCCTCGATCAGGATGTGGCCGTGCGCGAGCACGCCGGTCAGGATCTGCTCAAGGGCCGCCCGCTTGCCAACGACCGCGCGTTCGATCTCGGCAAGCACTTCGTCGGCTCGCGCCGCGGTCGCCGCCGTCGTGGTGCCGGTCTCGCTCATGACGACTCCAACCGGTCGAGGATGGTGGCCAGGGCATCTCGGCCTGGACCGGGACCGTCGAGCCGCGTTGTGAAGGCGCCGTGCGGGTCGACCAGCGGCCACAGCAGTGGGCCGAGGAGCATCTCACCGGCCGCGTGGCGGGACTCGTCGCCGCGACGCGGGCCGAGCGCTTCCTCGAGCTGCCGGGCGAGCACCGGCCGGACGTGGCGATCCCAGTCGCGACGCGTCCCGGATGCCCAGCTCACCGTGGCCTGCGCGTGCGCGAGCGTGGAGTCCAATTCGGCCGCGTCAACGGCGGGCGCTGGCCCGGTACCGCGGGGGAGCGCGCGCGAGACGACCCACAACGTCACCCCGATGAGCACCAGGACGGCGACACCGCTGGCGACGGCGTTGATCACGATGATCGCCATCGCGGCCTCCCGAGTTCGGCGAGAATCGTGCGCAGCGTCGTCGCGGCCGCGCTGCGATCGGCTTCGGTCATCGAGTGCGTGCTGTAGCGGGCCTCGTGGAACAGCTCGAGCATCCTGCTGCCGGTGGACGCGCTGAGCTGGCCCTGCTCGGCAGCCCTGCGCAGCACGTCGGCGGGCGCGTCGGCGGGCCGCGGTGCCGACGCTGGTGCCTCGGCCAGCGCGCGTTCCATCGCCGCGTAGCAGCTGATGATCGCGGCGCGCGGGTCCGAACCGGGCGTCTCGACGGCGCTGAGCGCCCGCCCGGCCGCGGTGGCCAGCGGCTGCTGTCTCGCACCGCTGGGCGCGGGCGTGCCGGGCATGGGGAGGTCGTGGGGCGCGGGGCGGCGGGCGCGGAGCACGGCCACCGCCAGCAGGAGTAGCAGCGCGACGGCGACGGCCGTGGCCGCTAGTTCCGGTGCCGAGCTGGCGCCGTCCGGTTCGGACGGTGGTGCCGGTGCCGGTGGCGATGTCTCCTGCGTGCCATCGGGGTCGGTGCCGCCGCGCATCGTTGGCCGGGCAGGCGGCAGCACTCGCGCGAGCGCCGCCAGCGCGGCCGTGACGGCGAGCAACGCGGCGAGCGCCAGCAACGCGGCACGTCCCCGTGGCCGCGCGGGCCGTGGCCTGCGTGGCCTGTGGACCGGAGCGGGGCGGTAGCGCAGGCCCGCGTACAGCACCACCAGCAGCGCAGGGGCCAGCAGCACGATCAGCCATCCGATCACGACGGTGGCTGGAGTGTTGTCGGCGGCGGGCATCGGTGCGCCAGGTGCCGGGGCACGCAACGCTGCGACCGCTGTGATGAGCAGCAGCACGAACAGGACCACGCGCGCCCGTGACGGCATGTGTCAACGGTGCGCGATCGATGGCGACCGCACAACCCGTTCGTGTCGGCGTCGTGGCCGGTTGAGCTGGTTGTCGAACGAGTGTCGGCTTTCCTGCCTGCCGTGGGTCTGCGAAAGTTGATGTCGAGCACGTCGGCACCGCGGGAGGCGGCGATGACACAGCAGCACCAGGAGTGGATCGGCCCGGTCGTGGTGGGCGTCGACGGCTCGCAATCGGCGCTGCGCGCGGTGCGCTGGGCGGCGCGCGAGGCCAGCGGGCACCGGGTCGGGCTGCGCGTCGTGCACGCGATCGGGGTGCCGGAGTTCTTCCCCGGCGGGGCGATCTCACCGTCAACCGAGCTGTACCACCTGCTCGAACAGGACTCCGAGAGCGTGCTGCGGGAAGCGGAGGTCGCCGCCGAGGAGGTCGCGCCTGGTGTCGAGGTCCAGTCGGAGTCCACAATGGACCCGCCGGTGATCGCGCTGATCGAGGCGTCCAACTCGGCGCGCAGCATCGTGCTCGGCGAGTCGGGCAGGGGCACGTTCGCCGGGTTGTTGCTCGGCTCAACCACCGTCACTCTCGCCGCGCACGCGCACTGTCCCGTCATCGCGGTACGGGGCGACGTCGACCGGCCCGCCGACGCGCCCGTCGTGGTCGGCGTGGATGGCAGCGAGCTCAGTGAGCACGCGCTGGGCTGCGCGTTCGAACAGGCGGCGTTTCGCGGCGTGCGGCTGGTCGCGATGCACGCCTACACCGACGCCGACGCCAAGGCGGTGTTCAGCGAGGCCAGGATGGCCCACGACTGGGAGCCGCTGGAACAGGCCGAGGAACGTATCCTCGCGGAACGGCTCGCCGGGTGGAGCGAGCTCTACCCCGACGTGACCGTCGAGCGCGACCTGGTGCGGTCCAAGCCGCGCGAACGGCTGCTCGAGTGGAGCGAGTCCGCCTGCCTTGTCGTGGTCGGCAGCAGGGGACGGGGCGGCTTCAGCGGGCTGCTACTCGGGTCGACGAGTCAGGCGCTGTTGCACCATGCGTACTGCCCGGTGCTTGTCGTGCGGGCGGATCCTGGGCAGTGAGAAACTCGTCGAGGTAACGCCACGTCGTCTCCCGCGCATCGGGGCCGGTGAGGATGCCGAGGTGGCTGCCGCGTGTCGTCGTGAACCGCACGGACGTGCCGGTGAGCACGCTGGTGCCAGCTCGCGCCGCCGCTTCGGTGGTGATGACGTCGGTCGTGCCCGCGACCAGCAGCACCGGCACGGTGACGTCGGCCAAGTGAATCCGGCGCGCGCCGAGCTTGAGCGTGCCGCGCGCGAGGTCGTTGTGGATGATCAGCCTGCCGTTGACCTGGCCGTAGAACCGGCCGGGGTAGGCGGGCATCGCGGACATGAACCGGTCAACGGCCTGCATCTTGCCGAGGGCGTCGGTGTCGAGCAGATTGCGGGCGATGAACGCCGGTTTGGTGAGGGTGCGGTCCAGTGCGGTGACACTGAACCCGGTGCGTACGAGCGCTCCGGGGATTCCGCCCGCGAGGCGGTAGACGCTGGTGACCGGCTCGCCGCCGGTGAGCTTGCCAACCCGCCGCCAGGGTTGGAGCATCGGCAGCTTGCTGTAGTCGATCGGGCTGCCGACGGCGGTGATCGAGCGGATCGGCAGCTCCTGGTGCGCGGCGGCGGTCAGCAGGCTGAGCGTGCCGCCGATAGACCAGGCGACGACGTCGACCGCCGCGCCGTTTTCGGCGGCTGAGGCGCGGCGGATGGCGTTGGGGATGATCTCGTCGATCCAGTCCTCCATGCCCATGCGCCGGTCTGCGAAGCCGATCTCGCCGTAGTCGACCAGGTAGGTGCGCCTGCCGGTCTCGACGAGGAACTCCGCGAGGCTCTGGCCCTTGCGTAGGTCGAAGCAGTTCGCGGGCGCGGCGAGCGGCGGCACCAGCAGCACCGGCGACGTAGGGGAGGTGGCGTCGGAGGCGGCCGTTGTGCTGGACGCCGCGCTGGGCGTTGGACCGCTGAACCGGCGCAGCACCTGGTGCGGCTCATCATGGAGCACGGTCGACGGCGTGGCGTGCGGCGGCTCGACGCCGTCGCCGAATGCCAGCGCCAAGGCGTTGCGGGCCGCGGTGGTCGCGTGCGTTGTCAGAAGCTGCAGCACCAATCCTCCAAACCTACTCATGCGTAAAATAACGCAGGGGGACCGGTGTGGATACCGCTTGTATCGAGAGTCACCCGTCGCGGGCGAATACCAAGGCCGGGAACGCCTTCGCCGGGTATATGGCGACGAGAAACCGGCAAACAGCACCGAATCCGGCGCACATCACGCAACGTGCCCGGCGAAGGCGCGCCATGCGGGGCAGAGCAGCGCGCGGTGCCAGCGCCAGCCGCGAGCCAACACAGAAACGGCCCGCTGACGCCATTGTCAGCGGGCCGCGTTCGGGGGTCCGGCACACCGGCCGCCGCCGCACCCGCCAGGCGGGCAGCGACGGCCGATCGGTGGCCGTGGGTTATGCGATCGGGCGGTCGGTCGGGTTGACCGGACGGGGCAGCACGTCACGGCCGGTGAGGTAGGCGTCCACGCCGGCGGCCGCGGCACGGCCCTCGGCGATGGCCCACACGATCAGCGACTGACCCCTGCCGATGTCACCGGCGCTGAACACGCCGTCGACGTTGGTCTGGTAGTCCTGGCTGCGCACCACATTGCCGCGCTCGTCGTAGCCGACGCCGAGGTCCTCCAGCAGCGCGCCCTTCTCCGGGCCGACGAAGCCCATCGCCAGCGTCACCAGCTGGGCGGGGATCTCCCGCTCGGTGCCTGCCACCGGCTCGAAACGGCCGTCGACGCGCTCGACGTCGACGAGCCTGATGGCCCGCAGCTTGCCCTCGTCGTCGGCGAGGAACTCCTGGGTGTTGACGGAGAAGACCCGCTCGCCACCCTCCTCATGCGCCGAGGACGTCCGGTAGATCATCGGATACGTCGGCCACGGGTTCGCCTCGCCGCGCGACTCCGGCGGCTTCGGCATGATCTCCAGCTGCGTCACCGATCGCGCGCCCTGGCGGTGCGCGGTGCCGAGGCAGTCGGCACCGGTGTCACCGCCACCGATGATCACGACGTCCTTGTCCTTGGCGCTGATCGGTGTGTCCGCCAGGTCACCGCTGGCGACCTTGTTCGCGGGCGGCAGGTACTCCATCGCCTGGTAGACGCCCTCTGCCTCGCGGCCGGGGATCGGCAGGTCCCGCCACTGCGTCGCGCCACCGGACAGCACCACCGCGTCGTAGGACTCGCGCAGCTGCGCGGCGGTGACGTCGACGCCGACGTTGACGCTGGTGCGGAACTCGGTGCCCTCCGCCCGCATCTGGTCCAGCCGCCGGTCCAGCCGGAACTTCTCCATCTTGAACTCGGGGATGCCGTAGCGCAGCAGGCCACCGATCTTGTCGGCCCGCTCGAACACGACGACGTCGTGCCCGGCGCGGGTGAGCTGCTGCGCGGCGGCCAGCCCGGCGGGACCGGAACCGACGACCGCGACCTTCTTGCCGGTCTTGGTCTCCGGCAGCACCGGCTTGACCCAGCCCTCGTCCCATGCGCGGTCGATGATCGAGATCTCGACGCGCTTGATGGTGACCGGATCATCGTTGATGCCGAGCACGCACGCCGACTCGCACGGCGCGGGGCACAACGTCCCGGTGAACTCCGGGAAGTTGTTCGTCGCGTGCAGCCGCTCGATGGCGTCCTGCCAGTCGTCCCGCCAGACCAGGGTGTTCCAGTCAGGGATCAGGTTGCCCAGCGGGCAGCCCTCGTGGCAGAAGGGGATGCCGCAGTCCATGCAGCGGCCGGCCTGCTTGGGAAGCTTGCCCTGGGCGAACTCGGCAGGGTCCTCGTAGACCTCGCGCCAGTCCTTCAATCGCAGCGGCACCGGCCGAGTCTTCGGCACCTCCCGCTCAGTGGTCATAAAACCCTTGGCGTCAGCCATGTGCCGCCTCCATGATTGCCTCGTTGATGTCGCGGCCATCGCGCTCGGCTTGAGCCTGCGCGGCGAGCACGCGCTTGAAGTCCTTCGGCATGACCTTGCCGAACCGTTCGACAGCGGTGTCGAAGTCGGTCAGCAGCCGATGCGCGACGGTGGAGCCGGTCTCGGCGTAGTGCCGTTCGACGGCGTCGCGCAGGAATTCACGGTCGGTGTCGTCCAGCGGGTCGAGATCGACCATCTCCGTGTTGACCCGGTGCTGCTTGGCAGCCAGGTCCAGGATGTAGGCGGTCCCGCCCGACATGCCTGCCGCGAAGTTGCGGCCGATGCCGCCGAGCACGACGACCTTGCCGCCGGTCATGTACTCGCAGCCGTGGTCGCCGACGTCCTCGACGACGGCGGTCGCGCCCGAGTTGCGGACACAGAACCGCTCACCGACCTTGCCGCGCAGGTACAGCTCGCCGCCGGTCGCGCCGTAGGCGATGACGTTGCCCGCGATCAGGTTCTCCTCGGCGACGAACTGCGCGTCGGCGTGCGGCCGGATGATGACCCGGCCACCGGAGAGCCCCTTGGCCACGTAGTCGTTGCCGTCACCGATCAGCCGCAGCGTGATGCCCTTCGGCACGAATGCGCCGAACGACTGGCCCGCGGTGCCGGTGAACGTGACGTCGATGGTGTTGTCCGGCAGGCCCTCGCCGCCCCAGCGCTTGGTCAGCTCGTGGCCCAGCATGGTGCCGACGGTGCGGTTCACATTGCGCACCGGCAGCTCCAGCTTGACCGGGGTGCCCTCGTTGAGCGCGCCTTCCGCGAGCTGAATCAGCGTGTTGTCCAGTGCCTTGTCGAGGCCGTGATCCTGCGTGACGACCTGGTGCCGGGCCGCGTCCTCGGAGATCTCCGGCACGTGGAAGATCGGCGACAGGTCCAGCCCCTTGGCCTTCCAGTGGTCGACCGCCTTGCTGGTGTCGAGCATCTCGGCGTGACCGATCGCCTCGTCCAGCGAGCGGAAGCCCAGCGCGGCCAGGTACTCCCGCACCTCCTGCGCGACGTACTCGAAGAAGTTCACCACGTAGTCGGCCTTGCCGGAGAACTTCTCCCGCAGCTTCGGGTTCTGGGTGGCCACACCGACCGGGCAGGTGTCCAGGTGGCAGACCCGCATCATGATGCAGCCGGACACGACGAGGGGAGCGGTGGCGAAGCCGTACTCCTCGGCGCCGAGCAGCGCGGCGACGATCACGTCGCGGCCGGTCTTGAGCTGACCGTCGGTCTGCACCACGATCCGGTCCCGCAGCCGGTTGGACAGCAGCGTCTGCTGCGTCTCGGCGAGGCCGAGCTCCCACGGGGCGCCAGCGTGCTTGATCGACGACAAGGGCGAGGCACCCGTGCCACCGTCGTGACCGGAGATCAGCACGACATCGGCATGGGCCTTGGACACACCGGCCGCGACCGTGCCGACCCCGACCTCGGACACCAGCTTGACGTGGATCCGCGCGTTCGGGTTGGCGTTCTTCAGGTCGTGGATCAGCTGCGCCAGGTCCTCGATCGAATAGATGTCGTGGTGCGGCGGCGGCGAGATCAGCCCGACACCCGGCGTCGAGTGCCGCGTCGTGGCCACCCACGGATACACCTTGGTTCCCGGCAGCTGACCACCTTCGCCCGGCTTGGCGCCCTGGGCCATCTTGATCTGGATGTCGTCGGCGTTGACCAGGTATTCGCTGGTCACACCGAAGCGGCCGGAGGCGACCTGCTTGATCGCACTGCGGCGCTCCGGGTCGTAGAGCCGGTCGACGTCCTCGCCGCCCTCACCGGTGTTCGACTTCGCGCCGAGCCGGTTCATGGCGATCGCCAGTGTCTCGTGCATCTCCTTGGAGATCGAGCCGTAGGAGATGGCGCCGGTGGAGAACCGCTTCACGATCTCCGAGACCGGCTCGACCTCCTCGATCGGCACCGGCGGGCGCGCGCCCTCCTTGAGCTCGAACAGCCCGCGCAGCGTCATCAGCTTCTCGGCCTGGTCGTCGACCGACTGGGTGTACTCCTTGAAGATGTCGTACTTCCCGGAGCGGGTGGAGTGCTGCAGCTTGAACACCGTCTGCGGGTTGAACAGGTGGTGCTCACCCTCGCGGCGCCACTGGTAGTCACCGCCGAACTCCAGCTCGCGGTGACTGGCGTGCACACCGTCTGCCGGGAACGCGACCCGGTGTCGCTGCGCGACCTCCTCGGCCAGCGTGTCGAAGCCGACGCCGCCCAGCCGGGACGTCGTGCCGGTGAAGCAGGACTCGATGACCTCCTCGCCGAGCCCGAACGCCTCGAAGATCTGCGCACCGGTATAGGAGGCGACGGTGGAGACACCCATCTTGGACATCGTCTTGCGCACGCCCTTGCCCAGCGCCTTGATCAGGTTCTGGGTGGCGTGCTTCGGGTCGGTGTCGCCGAGAATGCCGCGCTCGGCCATCTCCTCGACCGTGGCCATCGCCAGGTACGGGTTGACCGCGGCGGCGCCGAAGCCGATCAGCAGCGCGATGTGGTGCACCTCGCGGGCATCGCCGGACTCCACGACGAGGCCCACCTGAGTGCGCAGCTTCTCTCGCACCAAGTGGTGATGCACCGCGCCGGTGAGCAGCAACGACGGGATTGGTGCGTGGTCGGCGTCGACGCCCCTGTCGGACAGCACGATCAGCCGCGCGCCGTCGTTGATGGCCTCGACGACCTCGCTGCGGATCTCGTCCAGCCTGCGGACCAGTGCCTCGCCGCCGCCGTGCACGTCGTAGCGGCCGTCGATGGTGACCGACTGGAACTCTGGCAGGTCGCCGTCGTCGTTGACGTGGACCAGCTTGGCCAGCTCGTCGTTGTCGACGACGGGGAACGGCAGCACGATCTTGCGCGCGTGCTCGGGCCCGGCGTCGAGCAGGTTCGGCTCGGAGCCAAGCTGCGCGCCGAGTGCGGTCACCATCTCCTCACGGATCGCGTCCAGCGGCGGGTTGGTGACCTGCGCGAACAGCTGGGTGAAGTAGTCGAACAGCTGCCGCGAGCGCGCCGAGAGCGGGGCGAGGGGCGAGTCGTTGCCCATCGAGCCGATCGGCTCCGCGCCGACGTTGGCCATCGGCGCGAGCAGCACCGACAGCTCCTCCTCGGTGTAGCCGAACGCCTGCTGACGGCGCACCAGCGAGGAGTGCGTCGGCACCTCGCGCTCCCGCTCGGGCAGCTCGGCCAGCCGCAGCATGCCCTTCTCGACCCACGCGCCGTACGGGTGCTCCGCGGCGAGCTGCCCCTTGATCTCGGCGTCGTCGATGATGCGGCCCTCGGCCGTGTCGACCAGGAACATCCTGCCCGGCTCGAGGCGGCCCTTCTTCACGATCGACGACGGTTCGATGTCGAGCACGCCAACCTCGGAAGCCGCGACGACGAGGCCGTCCTCGGTCACCCAGTAACGCGCGGGCCGCAGACCGTTACGGTCAAGCACCGCACCGATCTGGGTGCCGTCGGTGAACGCGACCAGGGCGGGGCCGTCCCACGGCTCCATCATCGTGGAGTGGTACTCGTAGAACGCCCTGCGCTCCGGGTCCATCTCGTCGTGGTTCTCCCACGCCTCGGGGATCATCATGAGCACCGAGTGCGGCAGCGACCGGCCGCCGAGGTGCAGCAGCTCCAGCACCTCGTCGAACGACGCCGAGTCGGACGCGCCACGCGTGATGATCGGGTAGACGCGCTCGAGCTTGCCGGGGAACAGGTCGCTGTCCAGCATGGACTCGCGCGCGTCCATCCAGTTGCGGTTGCCGCGCAGCGTGTTGATCTCACCGTTGTGGGCGACGTAGCGGTACGGGTGCGCCAGCGGCCACGACGGGAAGGTGTTGGTGGAGAACCGCGAGTGGACCAGGCCGATCGAACTGGTCACGCGCTCGTCGGACAGGTCGAGGAAGAACTTCTCCACCTGCGGCTCAGTGAGCATGCCCTTGTAGATGATGGTGCGAGAGGACAGGCTCGGGAAGTAGACGTTCTGCTCCTCGAGCGCGTGCTCGGCGCGCTTGCGCACGACGAACGCCAGGCGCTCCAGCTCAAGCCCGGTGACGGCCTCGTCGCGGGGCGCGAGGAACAGCTGGGAGAAGTGCGGCATCGTGGTGGCCGCCGTCGGGCCGACGTGCTCGGGGTCGACGGGCAGTTCCCGCCAGCCGAGCGGGCGCATGTCCTCCTCGGCGGCGATGCGCTCGATGGTGGACTTGGCCTTGTCCCGCGCCTGGGCGTCGGTCGGCAGGAACGCGGTGCCCACCACGTAGCCGCCCGCCTCGGGCAGCTCGAAGTCGACGACATCGCGGTAGAACGCATCAGGCACCTGGATCAGCAAGCCGGCACCATCACCGGTGTCCGGTTCGGCGCCGCGTGCGCCGCGGTGCTCCAGGTTTCGCAGGGCGACGAGAGCCTTACGCACGATGTCGTGATCGCGCCTTCCCGCGAGGTCGGCGACGAAGGCGACGCCACAGGCGTCGTGCTCGAAAGACTCGTCGTAGAGCCCCGCGCCGCTGCGGGTAAGGGGGTTGTGGTGGGTCACGGCTGGCCGTCCTCCCATGGGTGTCGGCGCTGCCGGTCGCGGCTGATCGTGCGCTGATTAGTCCGATCCAGCGTTGCTGAGACCGGCAGCTAACGATGCCGCCCGGAGTCGCGATAGTGAGACTGAGCTGCCCGATTAGGCAGGCGATCACACCGCACTGTGTGACCTGCTGACACACCTCGTCGTGTGTCCCTGCGCGCTCCGCGTCGCCTCCGGATTGGCGGAGGCCGCAGGCGCGCACTTCGCTGCGCCCCGGGATTTCCGGGGTCAGATTACTTTAGTGTGAAATTCGGGTTATGTGGATACCTGCGGGCCGAGTCGTGGGAAATCCCACGCGAGGTTGACGCTCCTGCGGGGTAATCACGCCCCGCATACCCCTACCGTGGCGTAGCCAGGTCTGGGATGTGCGCCTCGTCGGGTTTCCGCTGCGTTGCGAAAAGCCTGCCGATCCTTCGCTGTCACGGGCACGTCGTCGTGCGTTGAGCGCCGTTGCTCAAGAATCCAGGATAGCCGGTCGTGTGCTTGCGGGGTGCTTGCAGTTGCACTTGACACGATTGGACCTGGTCGCTCATGCTACCAGTAGGTAACCGTTACCTCTGGTAACACAAGTGCAGCCCCGAGGGTGTGGAGGAAGCATGGCGCAGCCCGAGCGTGCCAAGGTGATCATCGTCGGTACCGGGTTCTCCGGCCTTGGTATGGGCATCCAGCTCAAGAACGCGGGTATCGACGACTTCGTCATCATTGAGAAGGCTGATGAGGTCGGCGGCACCTGGCGCGACAACACCTACCCCGGCTGCGCCTGCGACATCCAGTCGCACATGTACTCGTTCTCCTACGAGCAGAACCCGAACTGGTCGCGGGCGTTTTCCGGGCAGCCGGAGATCTTCGACTACCTCAAGGGTGTCGCCGACAAGTACGGGCTGCGCGAGCACATGCGGTTCGGCGTCGAGATGACCAGCGCCCGCTGGGATGAGGACGCCCAGACCTGGACCGTCACCGGCGCCAAGGGGGAGAGCTTCACCGGACGTTTCCTGGTCTCCGGCATCGGAGCGCTGCACATCCCGAATATCCCCAAGCTGGCTGGGGTGGAGAGTTTCCAGGGGCCGTCGTTCCACTCCGCCGATTGGGACCACGACGTCGACCTGCGCGGCAAGCGCGTCGCCGTGGTCGGGACCGGGGCCAGCGCGATCCAGTTCGTACCGCAGATCGCGCCCGAAGTGGACAAGCTCACGCTGTTCCAGCGCACCGCGCCGTGGGTGATGCCGAAACCGGACCACCAGGTGCCCGCGTTCGCGAAGGCCCTGTTTCGCGCGCTGCCGTTCACCCAGCGACTGGTGCGCACGTTCCTGTACTGGTTCCTCGAGGCCCGCGCCATCGGCTTCAACGGCCATCCGGCGCTGATGCGCGCCGCTGAGCGGATCGCGAAGTGGCACATGCGGCGCGCGATCAAGGACCCGGAGCTGCGGGCCAAGCTCACCCCGGACTACACCATGGGCTGTAAGCGAGTGCTGCAGGCCAACGACTACTACCCGGCGCTAGCCAGGGAGAACGTCGACGTCGTCACCGAGGGCATCACCGAGGTTCGCGAGCACAGCGTGGTCGACGCCGCCGGGGTGGAGCACGAGGTCGACGTCATCATCTACGGCACCGGCTTCCACGTCACCGACGCGTTCGACTACATCGAGATCACCGGCGTCGGCGGCAGGGACTTGGCCAAGACCTGGCGCGACGAGGGCATGACCACCCACAAGGGCATCACCGTCGCCGGGTTCCCGAACCTGTTCTTCCTGCTCGGCCCGAACACCGGCCTTGGCCACATGTCCGTGGTGTTCATGATCGAGTCGCAGGCCCGCTACGTGCTGGACGCCATCCGGCTCGCCGAGCGCACCGAAGCAGCCGCGCTGGAGGTGCGTCCCGAGGTGCAGGACGAGTTCCAGGACGACATCCAGCGCAAGCTCGCGGACGGCATCTGGACCACGGGTGGCTGCACGTCCTGGTACCTGGACTCGCAGGGCGTGAACCGCACCATCTGGCCGGGCTTCACGTGGAAGTACTGGCTCGGCACCCGCAAGGTCAAGCCCACCGACTTCCAGCTGGTCGGACGCTCGTCGGAGCGGGACTGAGCGCCCGGCCGATCGGCGCCATCACCGCGTCGCTGACGAGTTGATCAGGGACCCTGCTCGTAGGCCCATCAGCATCGGGCAAAGCGGACACGATTTGGTACTACGAGCAGGGGCCGTGATCAACTCCTGTCTCACCGTGCCGAGCCCCGTCGCTCACCGCGCGCCATGCGCCGCCGCGAGCAGCATCCGCACGCAGTGCTCCACGAGCCGGTCGCGGGGGACGTCGAGGCTGCCGTTGAGGTAGGCGGTGAACAGGTTCGTCAGCGCCCCGGTGACGCCCACCGCGATCAGCCGCCGCTCGGTGTCGTCGATGCTGGCCGGGAGCTGGTCGTGGATGAGCGCGGTGAAGTTCGGCAGCAGTTCGGCGCCGCGCTGGACCAGCGCTGGGTCGGTCAGCGGCGCGAGCAGCAGCACGGTGCCCTTACGCGGGTCGTCGATGATCAGCTCGACGAACGACGTCACCGCGGCGCGGACCAGCGCGGTCAGCTCGTCCCGCGCGTCGCGCACCGCCGCCACCAGCGCGTCGTGTGCCTCCTGGGCCACTTGGTCGTAGACGGCGAGCAGCAGCGCGTCCCGGTCGGCGAAGCTCTCGTAGAAATAGCGCTCAGTGAGCTTGGCGGTGCGGCACACCGCGCGCACCGACACGGCCGGTGTGCCCGTCGTGCCGAGCAGTTCCAGTCCCGCCTCGATGAGCTGGCCGCGTCTCGTCGCCTTGCGATCGGCCAGCGTCGTTCCTGCCCAGGTGCGCTGCTCGGCGGTCACGGGGGTCGCTCCTCGCTTGACTACGGTCGTTGTCAATTCTAACGTGACAACGGGCGTAGTCAGATAGGGAAACGCCGGAAAGGGGCCGTAATGAGCCACGACGTCGCGCGTCAGGATGGCGGAACTCGCGATGCGGGAACGGGTGACTCGCGGCCCGACACGGTGCGACTCGGAGCGAATAAGGTGAGACTCGCGGAGGGCGAGCCGGAGCCGCTGGGGCCTGACTCGCTGACCTGGCGCTACTTCGGCGACTGGCGCGGACTGCTTGTCGCACTCTGGGCGGGGTCGATGCAGAACATGCATCCCGGCCTGGGCGCGGGCGTCGAGGAGCACTCCGAGTTCTTCGAAGAGCGCTTCGAACGGCTGTTTCGTTCGCTCTACCCGATCGGCGGCGTCGTCTACGACGGCCCTCGGGCGCACGAAACGGCGCTGCAGGTGCGCGGCTACCACGACACGATCAAGGGCGTCGACAAACACGGCAGGCGCTACCACGCGCTGGACCCGGACACCTACTACTGGGCGCACGCGACGTTCTTCCTGGTCACCCTGCACACCGCGGAGGTGTTCGCCGGCGGGCTCAGCGAAGCCGACAAGCGCAGGCTGTTCGACGAGCACGTGCAGTGGTACCGGCTCTACGGCATGAGCATGCGGCCGGTGCCCGCGACGTGGGAAGAGTTCCTCGACTACTACGACCACATGTGCACCGAGGTGCTGGAGGACAACAAGGCCACCCGCGACGTGCTCGACCTCTCCGACCTGCCGAAGCCGCCGCTCGTGGCGTGGCTGCCCGACCCGCTGTGGCGGGTGCTGCGGATCCCGATCGCACGCGGCTACCTGTGGCTGAGCGTCGGCTTCTACCACCCCGCGGTGCGGCGGCGGCTCGGCTACCGCTGGACGTCGCGGGACGCCCGGCTGCACCGGCTCGCGGGTAGAGTGATCAATTTCATGTTCTCGCTACTGCCGTTCGAGTGGCGCTTCCATCCGAGGGCGAGAGCAGGGTGGCAGCGCGCCCGTGGCGCCAGCGCGCCGGGCGAGCCGGTTGTCGAAACCCCGGCGCGGAACCTGCCGCCTCTTGCACGGCGCGACGATCCGAAGCACTATTCGCCGCGAGTCTGAACATCGCACGCGACGTCGCGCAGGGGCGACGGCGTGAGTCCGATCAAAGGAGATCGTGTGAAGCTCGGCTACCACATCGGGTACTGGTCGGCCGGTCCGCCGGAGGGCGCACAGGAGACGATCCTGGAGGCCGAGCGGCTCGGGTTCGACTCGGTGTGGACGGCCGAGGCGTACGGCTCCGACGCCTTCACTCCGCTGGCCTGGTGGGGCGCGTCGACGTCGCGGATCAAGCTGGGTACCAACATCGTCCAGATGTCGGCCCGCACCCCGGTCGCCACCGCGATGAGCGCGCTCACCCTCGATCACCTGTCCGGCGGTCGCTTCATCCTCGGGCTCGGTGCGTCCGGGCCGCAGGTCGTGGAGGGCTGGTACGGGCAGCCGTACCCGAGGCCGTTGGAGCGGACCCGCGAGTACATCGACATCGTGCGGCAGGTCCTGGCGCGTAAGGGGCCGGTCACCTACGACGGCAAGCACTACCAACTGCCCTACCAGGGCGGGGCGAACCTCGGGAAACCGCTCAAGTCGATCGTGCACCCGCTGCGCGAGGACATCCCGATCTACCTGGGCGCTGAGGGGCCGAAGAACGTCTCGCTCGCCGCCGAGATCGCCGACGGGTGGTTCCCGATCTTCTTCTCGCCGAAGATGGAGTCGTTCTACCGGGAACGTCTTGCCGAGGGTTTCGCCCGGCCCGGCGCGCGGCGCGGCTGGGACGACTTCGAGGTGGCGGCGTCGGTGCCGCTGATCGTGCACGACGACGTCGAGCAGGCCGCCGACATGATCCGGCCGTTCCTCGCGCTCTACATGGGCGGCATGGGAGCCAAGCAGGCGAACTTCCACCACGAAGTGTTCGTGCGCATGGGCTACGAGTCGGTCGCGGACACCGTCCAGGAGCTGTACCTGGACGGCCGCAAGGACGAGGCGACCGCGACGATCCCGACCGCGCTGGTGGAGGACGTCGCGCTGATCGGCCCGGCCGCCAAGATCCGCGACGAGCTGGACCGCTGGCGCGAGACGTGTGCGACGACGCTGCTGTTGCAGGGCGACGCGTCGCGCCTGCGTGCGGCGGCTGATGTCGTTCTGAGTTAGCCAGGGCTGGCGGCTCCGGGGTACGCCGTGACGCTTCACGGCAGTCCGGCGGGGCTCCAGTCCAGCGTGGGTGGCAGCGCGCCTTCCAGGGTGAGCAACCAGCGCTTCACCTCGAAGCCATGGCCCGCACCGCCGCCGCTGTAACCGCCGAGACCGTCGTGGGCCAGCACCCTGTGACACGGCACCACGATCGGGATCGGGTTGCTGCCCATGATCGAGCCGATCGCCCGCGCGGGCACCCCGGTGCCGGACAGCACCGCCAACTCGCCGTAGGTCACCGAGGTGCCGTACGGGACCTGCTCGTACAGCGCGCGCAGGACTCGGCGCTGGGTCTCGGTCGTGCCGCTCCAGTCGAGCGGGACGTCGAACTCGCGTCGCTCGCCCCGGAAGTATTCCGCGAGCTGGGCCAGGACGGTGTCGGCGCGTTCGTCTGAGACGGCACGGTCGGCGAGCTCGCCTGCCGAACACCAGCCGATGGCACGAACGCCCGCGTCGCTCACCGCGACCGCCACCCGGCCCACTGGCGTGGCCAGGTCGGCGGTCGCGAGCGTCGGTGAGCCAGGGGAGCGGGTCATGCTCGCATTGTGCCCCGAGGCACCGACACTTCGTAGCGGGGTTACCGGCCCAGCGTCTGGTAGTACTTCACCAGCCTGCGCGGCACGAGCTTGCGCTCACCCGCGACCGTGATGGGCACCAGGTCGGGCACCGTGGCCTTCCACTGCGACCGGCGGGAGCGGGTGTTGGCGCGGGACTTCTTGCGCTTGGGGACGGCCATCAGCGGTCACCCCTTTCTTGTCTAGTGCTCGTCGGTGCGGGTCGCGTCGGTGCGGTTGTCGGGGACCTGGGAGTCCTCACAGGGGTCGGTGTGCCACTCGCCAAACGGGTCCGGGTAGCGCGACCACGCCTGTTCACCGGCAACGAGTTCGGCGTCGGTGAGCAGGGCTTCGGTCAGCGCGGTCTCGATCTCCGTCGCGGTGGCCCGGTGCGCGACGATCACCAGCTCCTGGGCGCGATCGCCGAACCTCGGGTCCCAGCGCAACGACGCCAGGGCGCTGCGTTCGTCGCTGACGTTCTCCCAGCCAGGGCCATCCTCCGACGCCAGCCACGGACCGGCGTGGCCGATCCCGAGCCCGCCGCCCGCTGACTCCACCCAGAGCGCGGCGTCGGGCTGGCTGGCGACCCAGGCCCTGCCCCTGGTCCGGACGACGCCGTCGAGCAGGACGTCGATGGCCTCGTGCAGACGCTCGGGGTGGAACGGGCGGGTGGCGCTGAACAGCACGGTGCTGACCCCGCATTCGTCGTGCAGTGGCGGTTGGCCGTGCAGCAGCGCGCCGTGCATATCGATCAGTTCGCCGAGCCGGGCGTCGTCCGGTACGCGGGCCAGCGCGCCCGCGGCGTCCAGATTGGACAGCGGAACCCTCGGCGTTCCCGGCGCGACGCGGTCCAGCACGGCGTTCGTGCGGGCGGCCGTCCAGGTGTCCGGCTCCCTGCCCGCCTCGACGAGCACGTCGGCGAACTCCACCTGGGAGATCGCGACCTGCGCGAGGGTGCGGTCGTCCTCGGGACTCGCGATGAGGTCGTAGTCGGCGAGCAGCTCGTCGCCGGTCGCCGCGTCGAGCCAGCTGCCTCGGTCGATGACGGTGTAGACGCCGTCGAGGCGCACGAAGTCGTCCACCGGCGCGTCGCCGACGAGGACGTGCTGCATGGCGTAGCAGACCGGCTCCGGCTCCATCGCCTCGTCGAGGCGGACGGCGATCCGGCGCACCTCGGGCCGCTGGGACAGCTTGCGCAACAGCGGCAGCATGTCGTGGCGCAACGTGCAGGACACGCAGCCGTGGGCGAGTTCGAGCACGCTGAGCTGGTTCGCTTGGCCCTGCCGCAGTCTGCGGGTGACGACGCCTTCGGTGACCTGCCTGAGGTTGTACTCGACCACGGCCGTGCCCGGCTGGGCGAGGAAGCGTTCGGCGAACTCGGTGGCTGGCGTCAGGGCGAGACCGCTGATGAGCACCAGCGGGGTGCGGGAGTCGGTTGGCATACCGTGTAGTGTAATTGAAAACGAATGTCATTACTAAGAGGAGGGTTCATGTCGGCGATATGCCAGGTCACCGGGCGCAAGCCCGGTTATGGCAAGCGGGTGTCGCACTCACACCGGCGCACCTCGCGGCGCTGGGAGCCGAACCTGCAGCGGCGCAAGTACTGGGTGCCGAGCGAGGGGCGCTGGGTGCGGCTCCGGGTGTCGGTCAAGGGCATGAAGACGATCGAGAAGCGCGGTATCGAGGCCGTCGTGGCCGGGCTGCGCGCGAAGGGGGTGCGCTGCTGATGGCCCGCACCGAGATCCGCCAGCTGGTCAAGCTCCGGTCGACGGCTGGCACCGGCTACACCTACGTGACCCGCAAGAACCGGCGCAACGACCCCGACCGCATGGTGCTGCGCAAATACGACCCCGTGGCGCGGGCCCACGTCGAGTTCAAGGAGGAGCGCTGATGGCGAAGAAGTCCAAGATCGCCAAGGACGCGCAGCGGCGGGCCGTCGTGACGCGCTACGCCGAACGTAGGACCGAGCTCAAGGCGATCATCGCGTCGCCGTCGTCCTCGCAGGGGGACAAGGCCGCGGCGGTGTCGGCGTTGCAGCGCATGCCGCGCGACGCCAGCCCGACCCGGCTGCGCAACCGCGACGTCGTGGACGGCAGGCCGAGGGCGTACTACCGCGCGTTCGGGCTGTCCCGGATCCGGCTGCGGGAGATGGCGCATCGCGGCGAGCTGCCCGGCGTATCGAAGGCGAGCTGGTGACCATGCCACGACCGCAGCGATACCCGAAGCGCAAGCGCAACATGTTGCTCGACGCGAACGTCACCGAGGTCCGCTACACCGACGTCGACCTGCTCCGGAAGTTCATCAGCGACCGGGGCAAGATTCGGGCGCGCAGGGTGACCGGCCTGACGCCGAGGCAGCAACGCGAGGTGGCTGCCGCGATCAAGAACGCCAGGGAGATGGCGCTGCTGCCGTATCCAGGTAAGCCAGGGCGGCTCTGACTCTGGGGCGCGGCCGTCGGGAGCAGTCGGGGCGCTCCCGGCGGCCTGGCATATCGCTGCTGCCACGCTCACTGTGCCGGAACTCGCCGCTGTGGAGAATTACGGTTTCGCCACGCGGGACGAGGCGCGGGCGGGGGTCGCGGCAGCCTACGGCTTCCGTGGCGTGCTGTAACCCCTGGTGTGGGGCGCGACATGAAGCTCGCCACCTCATCGCGCCGCCCAGCGGGACGCCCGTCATGCTTAGGGCATGCCGGAACAGCACTACCTCGCAGGCCTCGATCTCACCGGACGCAAGGTTGTCATGGTGGGTGGTGGAACGGTCGCCCAGCGGCGGCTGCCACGGTTGGTTGGTGCCGGTGCGCGGGTGGTGGTGATCTCCCCGGAGACGACGCCGTCCGTGGAAGGCATGATCGACGCGGGTGAGGTGACCTGGCAGCAGCGCGGCTACGTCGAGGGCGACCTCGACGGCGCCTGGTACGCGCTCGCCTGCACCGACGATCCCGAGGTCAACGCGGCGGTGTGCGCCGAAGCGGATCGTCGTGCCGTGTTCTGCGTGCGGGCGGATGCCGGTGAGTTGGGCAGCGCCGTCACGCCAGCGACAGGGAACCACGAGGGGCTGCTGGTCGGGGTGCTCTCCGGTGGTGAACCGCTGCGCTCGGCCGCCGTGCGCGACGGCCTGCTCGACGCGCTGCACGAGGGCAGGGTCGCCGACAAGCGGCCGGAACCGGGCCCTGGCGAGCAGCGCACCGGCTCTGTGGTGCTCGTCGGTGGCGGGCCTGGCGATCCCGAACTGATCACCGTCGCTGGGCGCAGGTTGCTCAGCAGGGCCGACGTCGTCGTCGCCGACCGGCTCGCACCTCGTGAACTGCTGGACGACCTGCCGCCGCACGTGGAGGTCGTCGACGCGGCCAAGATCCCTTACGGTCGCTCCGCCAGCCAGGACGTGATCAACTCCACGCTGATCGAGAAGGCCACGCAGGGCAAGTTCGTCGTCCGCCTCAAGGGCGGCGATCCGTACCTGTACGGCCGGGGCTTCGAGGAGTTCATCGCCTGCTCGCAGGCAGGGATCCCTGTCAGCGTCGTGCCCGGCATCACCAGCGCGTTCTCGGTGCCCGCGCTGGCGAACGTGCCGGTGACGCACCGGGGCGTGACGCACGAGGTCGCGGTGGTGTCTGGGCATGTGGCACCGGACAGCGACGAGTGCCTCGTCGACTGGGACGCGCTCGCCAAGCTCAGCGGCACCATCGTGCTGATGATGGGCGTGCAGCGCATCCGGCAGTTCGCCGACGTGCTACTCGCTGGCGGCAGGAAGGGTGACACTCCGGTCGCGGTGATTCAGGACGGCAGCACCCGGCGGCAGCGAGTGGTGCGCACGACACTGCACGACGTCGCCGACGACATCACGGCCGAGGACATCCGCCCGCCAGCCGTGATCGTGATCGGCCCGGTCGCGGGTCTGTACACCGAGCTCAGCTGAGCGAGAACACGACGCCCCGAACGTCGGACACGACGTGCTGAGTGTCGGACACGACGCCGTGACCCGCTCAGGCCCCCGCCGCGACGGTGGTGTCGGCGGCGTCGAACCGTTCCCGCAGGAACGTGATGATCGTCTCGGTGAGCCGTTCCGGGCGGAACCGCAGCTCCACCGGGCTACTCGCCTTGACGAACCGCGCGTCCGGCAGGTCGGCCGCCAGCGCGTCAGCGTCACCGAACGGGTGAATCGGGTCCCTGGCATGCCCGATGACGAGCGTCGAGGTCTCGATCTCCTGCCGCAGTCGCCGGGGCGGGGCGAGTCTGCCGAACAGCAGCCCGTGCAGCACCGCAGCCATCGCGGCTGGCTCTTGGCGCAGCGTGTCGGTGACGACATCGATCCACTGGTTGCCCTGCGGCACCATCGCAGCCAGCCGGGCGACGACGCGCACTGTGATCGGCGCGAACCGTCCCGCGAACAGCAACGGCGGGAAGGCGATCAGGCCCGCGAAGATCGCGTTGTCCAGCACCGGCATCTCGACCAGAAGTCCGGTGAGCCGGTCAGGCGCCAGCACGGCGACCTCCAGCGAGACATTCGCGCCGAGCGAGGTCCCACCGACGACGGCCTTGTCGATCCCCAGGTGATCCAGCAGCGCCACGACCTGCGCCGCGCAGTCGGTCATGGAGTACCGCCAGGACTCTTCCGGCCGGTCGGAGCCGCCGTGGCCGAGCAGATCGAGGGTGATCACGCGGAAGCCTTCCCGCGCCAGCCTGCGCGCGAGATCCCGGTGCAGCCTGCGGGTCATCAGCAGGCCGTGAGTCAGCACGACGACCTTGTCGCCCCTGCCGTACTCGGTGTACTCGAGCCGGAAGTCATTCCAGGTGAAGGCGCCCGCGAGTTCGAGTGGAGCGAGCGTGAGCGGGCGCGTGGCCCGCGCCGAGCCGTCGTGGGGGGCGTGAGACCCCGATGCCGCGTTCCTCACTGCCTGACCTCCTCATCTCCTCACCGCACCAGTGCGGGACGTCGCCCGACCGGGTGCTCACCATGGTAAGCGCACTGGCCCGGTACGTGATCAGATCGGCAGGCTGACCTGGCCAGCCTCGTCACCGATGTCGCCTATGGTGGTCTGGTGAGCACTCGGGACAGCGTGGGACACGCCGCTGGCGACACGCCCTCGCGACTGAAGCAGGTGGTGACGCTACCGAACCTGCTGTCGCTGCTTCGGCTGGCGTTGGTGCCGGTGTTCCTGTGGCTGCTGCTCGGGCCGGAGGAGGACGGCCTCGCGATCGCGGTGCTGATCTTCGCGGGCGTCAGCGACTGGCTCGACGGCAAGCTCGCCCGCTGGCTGGACCAGACGAGCAAGCTCGGACAACTGCTCGACCCCGCGGCGGACCGGCTCTACATCGTGGCCTTGCTGATCGCCTTCCTGCTGCGGGACATCTTGCCGCCGTGGGTGATCGGCGCGCTGGTGGCCCGCGAACTGTTGCTGGTGTTGTGCGTGCTCGCGCTGCGGCGCTACCGGTTCGGCTATCCCGAGGTCACCTACATCGGTAAGGGCGCGACATTCGTGCTGATGTACGCCTTTCCACTGTTGCTGCTGGTCCAAGGCGCGTTCGCCGCCGCATGGGTGGTCGAGATCGTCCGTCCGCTCGCCTACGCCTTCATGATCTGGGGCGGCGTGCTCTACGTGTGGTCAGGGGTGCTGTACGCAGTGCAAACAGTGCTGGCGATCCGGGGAGTCCGTATAGCGCGTAAAGGCCGGGCGGAACCGGCAAGCGGCACGGGTGCGTGAGACCGCCACTTTCCTGGCGGGTTTTGGGGAGTCAGGGGGGACGTGAGCACGCGGGCACGGTACGTTGGCAACCACACGATCGCGAGTCCCAGATAGAGCAGCGCGTAAGGAGAGTCCAGGTGAGCACGAACGACGGGCCCGGCGTTCCCCCAGAAGAGGCTCCGGAGCGAACCTCCGTCTTCCGGGCCGACTTCCTCGATGAGCAGCAGGCGCAGGACGCGTCGGCACAGGACGCTTCTGTCGCGGGAGTCGAGGCGCTGCCAGCCGGTTCGGCGCTCCTGGTCGTCAAGCGGGGCCCCAATGCCGGTTCGCGCTTCCTGCTGGACCGCAACACCACGAGCGCGGGGCGTCACCCGGACAGCGACATCTTCCTCGACGACGTCACCGTGTCGCGGCGGCACGCCGAGTTCCGGCGCGAGGGTGGCGAGTTCGTCGTCATCGACGTCGGCAGCTTGAACGGCACCTATGTCAACCGCGAGCCGGTGGATCAGGCCGTGCTCGCCGGGGGCGACGAGGTGCAGATCGGTAAGTTCCGGCTGGTGTTCCTGACTGGCGCGAAGGCGGGAGCGCAATCGGGTCAGTGATGGATCTCTGACCACTGAGCGGCGGCGAGGCGTCCTGCTGGAGGTTCCACGGCGATCATGATGGCCCCGATGACGAGGACAGCACGGTGACGGCGGCGGGCAGGTCCCAGCGCAACGGGCTCAGTATCGGGGCGGTGTTGACACAGCTGCGCCCCGAGTTCCCCGATGTCACGATCTCCAAGATCAGATTCCTGGAGTCGGAGGGGCTGGTGCAGCCAGCGCGCACCGCGTCTGGCTACCGGCAGTTCACGGCGGCCGACGTCGAGCGGCTCCGGTTTGTGCTGCTCGCGCAGCGAGACCACTACCTGCCGCTGAAAGTGATCAAGGACCAGCTCGATGCGGCCGATCGTGGACTCGAGCCGTCGATGCCGACGCCGAAGCTGCCCCGGAAACTGGTCTCCGTCACTGGCGTTGAGGGCAACGGATCGGCGGTGCCTACGGCGGCTGATTTCGCCGACGGCGCCGAGATCCGGCTGACCGAAGAAGAACTGCTCGCCGAGGCGGGGATCGACAAGGACATGCTGACCGAGCTGGAACAGTACGGCTTGATCAGACCAGGCGCCGCCGGGTTCTATGACCCCGATGCGGTGTTGGTGGCGAAAACGGTGCGGGCTATGACCGATTTCGGTATCGAACCGCGCCACCTGCGGGCGTTTCGCGCGTCAGCGGATCGCGAAGTGGGGCTGCTTGAGCAAATCGTGACTCCGGTGTCGCGGCATCGCGACACCGAGGCACGAGAGCGTGCTGACGAAATGGTTCGGGAATTGGCCGCGCTGTCGGTCAGGCTACATACGTTGCTGGTCAAGGCGGGTATCCGTTCTGTCACAGGACGCTGACGTTCTGGTCCGGGACGCACCTGGTTGCCCCTGGGGCTTTAGGTCCCCGGCGATCACGCCTACGCTGTGTAGAGGCCCAGCGCTGGGCACGCGCCCCGGATGACGGGTAGCGTCGACGGTGTCGATGCGGGAAGGTTGAGGACAGTGCTGAACCCGCGCACAAGAGAGGGAGGCGAGGCCCGATGAACGAGATGCGCGTCGTCGGTGTGCGGGTCGAACTGCCCGCCAACACACCGATCTTGTTGCTGCGGGAAACCGAAGGCGAGCGGTACCTCCCGATCTGGATAGGTTCGGTCGAGGCGACCGCCATCGCGCTGGAGCAGCAGGGCGTGCGTCCCGCGCGGCCGCTGACCCACGATCTCCTCAAGGAGGTCATCGGCGCACTGGGCAGGGAGCTGGAGCAGGTCGTGATCACCGACCTCAAGGACGGCACCTTCTTCGCCGAGCTGGTCTTCGACGGCGGCATCAAGGTCTCCGCGAGGCCGAGCGACTCGGTGGCGCTCGCGCTGCGCGCCGGGGTGCCGATCCACGCCGAGGAGTCCGTGCTCGACGAGGCGGGGTTGATCATCCCGGACGAGCAGGAGGACGAGGTCGAGAAGTTCCGGGAATTCCTGGACTCGGTCTCGCCGGAGGACTTCCGGGGCGCCGACACCTAGGGCCTGCCCGGCGGGCTCACCCAGCCGGAGTAGTCACTACACCGGATGACGCGGTGTTGACAAGGGCCAGGTCAGGCTCTGTGCTGCGACTTAAGTCTCAACAACGACTTGAGGCCAACCGCGAGTCGCGTTGACCGGCATGTCGGACAGGCATACCGTCAGTGTTAGTCGTGACGAATCGCGTCGGTGTGATTCAGCGTGATTCCCGCGACCGATCGACTGCACGGCAGCTGTGGGAGGTATGCGTGGTCGAGGAGAGTCCCATGCGGGTCACGGGTGAGCAGGGCGAGCTGTTTCCCGACGCGACGGTGCCGGACGACCTCGTCGGCTACCGCGGTGCGGCCGCGTGCCAGATCGCGGGCATTAGCTACCGTCAGCTGGACTACTGGGCACGCACCCAGCTCGTCGAGCCGAGCATCCGCACCGCGCACGGCTCCGGTTCGCAACGGCTGTACTCCTTCAAGGACCTCCTCGTCCTCAAGATCGTCAAGCGGCTGCTCGACGCGGGCGTATCGCTGCAGAACATCCGCACCGCCGTGGCGCACCTGCGCAAGCGTGGCGTACGGGATCTGGCATCGGTGACGCTGTTCTCCGACGGCACCACGGTCTACGAGTGCACGTCGCCCGAGGAGATCGTTGATTTACTGCAGGGAGGCCAGGGCGTGTTCGGTATCGCCGTCAGCGGCGCCATGCAGGAGATCACCGGTTCCATCCACGAGTTCCCTGCCGAGCGCGCCGACGGTGGCGAGGTCGCCCAGCAGGTGCCGGACGAGCTAACCGAGCGCCGCAAAGCCCGGCGCACCGGATAAGACCTGCGTTTCAGCTCACGGGTTCCGCCAGCGGGTGGCTTCACCCGGTAGACTAGGACGCGCAGATGCTGAACCCGAGCGGGAGAGTCTGGCCGTAGCGCGCCAATGGTGCGTTTCGTCCGGCGCCGAAGGAGCAAATCCTCCCCGGAACCTCTCAGGCACCCAGGACCGCTCGGGTGAGCTGCCTCTGGAAAGCGGGCCCACGGCGACGACGCCACCGGCCCCGCCGAAGGTGCAAGCGCGCTGGGTCCGATGTTGTCCATCGGCACCGGTGAGTGAAGCTCTCAGGCGCCCGGCTATCGGGCACGGACAGAGGGGGAGGGCCGCGGACGCGGTGTCCGTGGCCGGAACCCGAAACCGGAGGCATGCGAATGACAGATCGCCAGCCCACGAACCGCCGCCCGCTCGCCGAGCTGGAGCAGGGCACCCCGTTCACGCGACGGCATATCGGCCCCGACAACGACCAGCTGCGGCGGATGCTCGACACCATCGGCGTCGACTCGCTGGAGACGCTGGCCGATAAGGCCGTGCCCGACTCGATCCGTGACCGGGGTGACACCGGGCACACGCTCGGGCTGCCCGCGCAGGCGACCGAGGCGCAGGCACTCGCAGAGCTACGGGAGCTCGCCGCGCTGAACCGGCCGATGACGAACCTGATCGGGCTGGGTTACCACGGCACCGTCACCCCGCCGGTGATCCGGCGTGCGGTGCTGGAGAACCCCGCCTGGTACACCGCCTACACCCCGTATCAGCCGGAGATCTCGCAGGGCAGGCTGGAAGCGCTGCTGAACTTCCAGACCCTGATCGCCGACCTGACCGGCATGCCGGTTGCGAATGCCTCGATGCTGGACGAGTCCACCGCCGCGGCCGAGGCGATGACGTTGATCCGCCGCGCCGCACGGAAGAACACGTCGTCTCGGTTCCTGGTGGACGCGGACACGTTGCCGCAGACCATCTCGGTGATCGAGACCCGTGCTGAGCCACTCGGTATCGAGATCGTCGTCGCCGATCTGTCGAACGGAATCGCCGCCGCCGGGATCGATGGCGACTTCTTCGGTGTGCTGCTGTCCTACCCCGGAGCGTCCGGTGTGCTGCGCGATCAGGAGGCGCTGATCGCCGAGGCGAAGGAACTCGGCGGGTCCGTCGCGGTCGCCGCCGACCCGCTCGCGCTGACGCTGGTGCGTCCGCCCGGCGAGATCGGCGCGGATGTCGTTGTCGGTTCGGCGCAGCGGTTCGGCGTGCCGCTGGGCTTCGGCGGCCCGCACGCCGGATACCTCGCGGTGCGCGAGGGCCTTGAGCGGCAGCTGCCGGGCCGGCTGGTCGGCGTTAGCGTCGACTCCGAGGGCAAGCAGGCGTACCGGCTGGCGCTGCAGACTCGTGAGCAGCACATTCGCCGCGAGAAGGCGACGTCGAACATCTGCACCGCGCAGGTGTTGCTCGCGGTGATCGCCGCGACCTACGCCGTCTACCACGGGCCGGAGGGTCTGCGCGCGATCGCGCAGCGGGCGCACCGGATGGCGACCGTGCTCGCGGCGGGACTGCGTGAGGGCGGTGTCGCGGTGGAACACGACCGGTTCTTCGACACCGTGCGCGCGTCGGTGCCCGGCAGGGCTGCCGCCGTGGTCGAGCAGGCGCGGGGTCTCGGCGTGAACCTACTGCAGGTGGATGACGACCGCGTCGGCATCACCTGCGATGAGACCACCACTCGCGAGCACATCTCGCTGGTATGGAAGGCGTTCGGGCTCTCGGTGTCCGATGTGGACACTCTGGACGTCGAGACGGTGGACGCGATCCCGGAGCCGCTTGCCCGGACTAGCGACTACCTGACCCACCCCGTCTTCCACACCCACCACTCGGAGACGTCGCTACTGCGCTACCTGCGCACGCTGGCGGACAAGGACGTCGCGCTGGACCGCAGCATGATCCCGCTCGGCTCCTGCACCATGAAGCTCAACGCGGCGGCCGAGATGGAGCCGATCACCTGGCCCGCGTTCGCCGACCTGCACCCATTCGCGCCGGTGGAGGACGCGGCCGGGATGCTGCGGATCATCGGCGACCTTGAGCGTTGGCTGGCTGAGATCACCGGCTACGACGCGGTGTCGCTGCAGCCCAACGCGGGCAGCCAGGGTGAGTTCGCGGGCCTGTTGGCGATCCGTGCGTACCACCGCGACCGGGGCGAGGCGGAGCGCGACATCTGCCTGATCCCGTCCAGCGCGCACGGCACCAACGCCGCCAGCGCCGTCATGGCCGGGATGCGGGTCGTCGTCGTCAAGTGCGATGACCAGGGCAACATCGACCTGGCGCACTTGCGGAAGGTCGCCGACGAGCACGCGGACGACCTCGCCGCGATCATGATCACCTACCCGTCCACCCATGGCGTCTACGAGGACACCGTGCGGGAGGTCTGCGGCATCGTCCACGACCACGGCGGTCAGGTCTATGTCGACGGCGCGAACCTCAACGCGCTGATCGGGCTGGCTCGCTACGGCAAGTTCGGCTCCGATGTCTCGCACCTGAACCTGCACAAGACGTTCTGCATCCCGCACGGCGGTGGTGGTCCCGGCGTCGGCCCGATCGGCGTGCGCGGGCATCTGGCGCCGTTCCTGCCGAACCATCCGCTGCAGCCGACGGCGGGACCGGAGACCGGTGTCGGCCCGATCAGCGCCGCGCCGTGGGGCAGCGCCTCGATCCTGCCGATCTCCTGGGCGTACGTGCGGATGATGGGTGCCGACGGGCTGCGGGAGGCCACGCTGACCGCCGTCGCCGCCGCCAACTACGTCGCGCGCAGGCTCGACGAGTACTTCCCGGTGCTCTATGCGGGCGCGGATGGCCTCGTGGCGCACGAGTGCATCCTCGACCTGCGGCCGATGACCAAGGCCACCGGCGTGACGGTGGACGACGTCGCCAAGCGGCTCGCCGACTACGGCCTGCACGCGCCGACGATGTCGTTCCCGGTCGCTGGCACGCTGATGGTCGAGCCGACCGAGAGCGAGAGCCTGGCCGAACTGGACCGGTTCTGCGAGGCCATGATCGCGATCAAGCGGGAGAGCGACCGGGTCGCGTCCGGCGAGTGGCCGCTGGAGGACAGCCCGCTGCGCCACTCGCCGCACACCGCGTCGTCCATCGCGGGGGAGTGGGACCGGCCGTACAGCCGCGAGGTCGGCGTGTTCCCTGCTGGCGATCCCGGTAGCAAGGTGTGGCCGCCGGTCGGCCGCATCGACCAGGCGGGCGGCGACCGCAATCTGGTGTGCTCCTGCCCGCCGCCGGATGCGTTCGAGAGCTGACGTCGTTTCGGGCGCTGGCGCCTGGTGCGGTGAAAGACGCTTTCACCGCACCAGGCGCGGCGAACGACGCCTCCCTGCTCGTAGGGAGGATGTGCGAGCTTCAAGATGGTGGTATCAATCTGATACCATCACCTTATGGCGATGACCTTGCGGCTTTCGGACGACGAGGCCGACGCGCTGCGTCGGCGTGCCGAGCTGGAGAACCGGTCGATGCAGGACGTCGCCCGCACTGCCGTGCGGGACTACATCGAGCGTACGAGCAAGCGGGATCTCGTCGACCGCGTTCTGGACTCCGAACTGCCCCGCTACGCTGAGGCGTTGCGGCGCCTCGGCGAATGATTCATCTCGAATTCGAGGATCTGCTACACATCGCGGACCGCACTCTTGCGGGTGACGTCCCCATCCGGGATGCGGGCATGCTGGAAGCTGCGCTCGCTCGCCCGCAGGCTATGATCTTCGGGAAGGATGCCTACCCGTCGCTGACTGAGAAGGCGGCAGCACTGCTGCATTCCCTCGCCCGCAACCATCCGCTCATCGACGGCAACAAACGACTGGCACTGGCCGCGACCTTCACGTACCTCGGCGTCAACGGTCTGCGGTTGACGCTGACCGACGACGAAGCCTACGAACTGGTGATGGCTGTCGCGGCAGGCGACCTGGACGACGTCGATCTGATCGCCGCGCGGCTCACGACTACGGCGTGGTGAGTCCGCCGCGCTGCTCAGCGGGACCGCAGGAATGGCACGACGCTCGCGCCCGCCGCGCCGAGCAAGAGGGCAGCGAGCACGAACGGTCCCGCGACGCCGATCAGGCTGGACAGTCCGCCCGCGAGCGCGGGCGCGGTCGTCTGCGCGACGCGGTTGCCGGTGATCCGCAGCGCCAGCGCCGTCGCGCGCAGCCGCTGCGGCGCTTGTTCCACGACCCAGGTCATCGTCAGCGGCTGGCCGAGGCCCAGCGTCAGGCCCAGCAGGACCATCAACGCGCCGAGCATGAATGGGCCCGAGCTGACGACGATGGCGAGCATCGTCGCGGTCGCCACGGCGGCGCTGACCACGATCACCACCAGCCGTCCCGCCAGCCGCACCAGTGAGTCGAGGAACAGCCTGGTGATGAACGACAGTCCTGCCCTGATGGCGAGCATCGTGCCGACCAGGCTGGGGGAGAGCCCGGCGTGCTCACCGAACACCGGCAGATAGGCGATGAGCAGGTCGACGCCGGAGATGAACGCGAAGCTGACGAACACCGCCACCGCGAGTTGCCGGTTCCGCAGCAGCGCCAGTGCGGAGCCGCGCCCGGCACTGTCCGAGGCGCTGTTCGATGCGCCAGCGGTGCCGTCGGCACGTGACGTCTCCGAAACGCTCGGTCCGAACGCCGCGCTGCCTCGTAAGACCACCACGACAAGGCCGTACGCGAGCAGTGCGCCGACCGCGACACCGCTGCCGGTCAGGAACGCCGCGGTGGTGTCGGCCAGCAGCGGGCCGCTCGACGCGCCCATCACCCAGCCGCCAAGCAGCGGCCCGAGCATTTGTCCCAGCGACGCCGACGCGGTGAACCAGCCGAAGTTGCGGTCACGCTCACCCGGTCCGGACAGTGCCACGACCACCGCCTGCCCGGCGACCATCAACGCCAGCAGACCGAACCCGTAGGCCGCGTTGACCAGTCCGACGCCGAGTATCGACTCGACGTTGGCCAGTCCTAGTGGTCCCGCGATCAGCACGATCGCGCCGGATACGAGCAGTATCGGCACGCGTCCCCTGTCGGAGAACCGGCCCATCGGAATCGCGAGGAAGATCGGCAACAACGCGCTGGCCGCCGCGACCACACCGACGTCGATCTCGTCGCCGCCGAGCGCGAGCACCCGGTACGACACGATCGGCTTCGACAGGAACATCGTCGTGTGCACGACGGCCGTGCCGATCAGCAGCAGCGCGAGCGCGCGACGGCGCACGTGCCGTCGTGGCGGGGCTGCGGGCGCGCGGGTGGTCACTCCGGCATCATCCCTCGTCACTGGACGGCGACGCCGGTGTGTAGGTACCCCGGGTGGGGTGGCTCACCGCGCCAGACAGGGCGCGCCGGACAACCCGGGACGTACCGCGCGGCTACTGCGCCAAGACCTCGCGCACGTAGTCGCGGAACTTCTGCGCCGCCCGTTGCTGGATCTCGTCCACACCCGAGCCACCCACGACGACGTAGGTGTAATAGGTGCCATTGGCGTTCTTCAGCGGCTCCGCGGTGCTCGACACCCGTTCCGGGTTCGTCTTGGCGAGCTTCTCGGCCCATTCGGCTGACGGCGTGATCCAGACGGCGGGCACCGCGGTGGCCTTGGTCTTACGCAGCGTCGGCAGCACCTTGTCCGAGGCCTTCGCGGTAACTTCGACGGTGGCGCAGTGCGAGTACACCGGCGGCTTGTCGGCGTTCCACTTCGTGGCGGCCGTGGTGACGGCGTCCTCGATGGTCGGTGTCGTCGTGACCCGCAGCGTGCGGTTGCCCTCGGTGCAGCTGTTGGCCTCGGCTTCGGCCTGCGCGTTGAGTGTCTTGTTCGCCCAGACCGCACCCAGCCCGCCGAGCGCGAGTAGCGCGAGCACGGCCGCGACCGCGACCGGCCACTTGGCGATTCCGCGCCGGGACGTGCCGACGGCACGGTGATAGCCGGTTTCGCTTGGCTGCGCCGCCGAGCGAGACTCGGACTCGGCAGGCGACTCCGTGCGGGACTTCGCCTCCGCGCTGGCTTCCGTGCGCGCCGACCCGGCGTGCTTCGACCACGGCCCTGGCCTCGGCCGCGTGGGCCGCTTCTTCGCGCCGGACCGTTCCGCGGACGCAGCGCGCTCCGCGCGGGACGACGTCGTGCTCGGGACGGCGCTGTCGTCCGGCGCGCCTTCGGTCGCGTCGCCGCTCGCCTCCGCCGTCGGTGCGGACTCGGCCGGCGCGGCGCGCCGCCCGGCCTTCTCCGTAGACCGACGGCGCTTCTGCCGGAGCTCGTCCTCGGTGGGTTCCGCGCGACGTCGTTTCGGGCCGGGCGAGTGCTTGCGGGTGGGCGCGTCCAGGTCCTCGGGAACGTCCGGCTCTGGCTCGCGGCGACGGCGGCGTTTCATCCCGAAGGACGTCTTCGTCGTGGGCGCCTCCAGCTCCGCGGTGCCGGACGTCTTGGTGGTCGGGACGTCCAGGTCGTCGGGCGAGGTCTTCGTCGTGGGGGCTTCCAGCTCCTCGATGCCACCGGCGCTGTCCAGGCTCTCAACGTCGGGGTTTCCGAGGTCATACCCGAGTCCCGCGAGCACGCGGACGTCGGAGTCGTCCCGAGAGTCGCCGATGTCCGTGTAGCCGCCGAAGTCACTGAAATATCCGGCGCCGCCGAAGTATCCGGATTCGGTGGCGTCCGCGCCCGCCAGGCCGCTGATGTCCTCGCCGGACTGATTCCTGCGCGTGGGCGCCTCTAGGTCGCTCAGGTCGTCGGGGGGCGACGTGATCGGTTCGTGGTAGCCGGAAACCTGGGGGAGCGGGCCGCTGGGGTGGTCTTCGTCGACCGCGCGTCGTCTGCGTCCCTGCGGTGCTGAGTGAGGGGAAGGTTCGAGACTGCGCCGGCTCGGGGGCGGATCGGGCCTGCTGTGTCGCCCCATACTGTCGATATCCTTTCGAGATCGAATCGATGCCGTCGCTTTGTCGGCCATGAACCCTATCACTCCAACAGGTCACATGGGGCGACCAATCGTGACGACACTCCGGAAACGGACCGTGATGCTAGTCCATTCGGTGCCTAGTGCGAGAGAGATCACAACGCTGCGTCGGCGAGCAGCGTGTCACACACCTCGATGAGCCGTTTCCGCAACGGTGCTGACCGGCGCGCGAAGGCAGCCTGACGCCGGGCGTACTCCGCCCTCCCCTCGGGGGTTTCAATATGAATCGCCTGGTAGCCGTAGTCGGAGAGGTCGTAGGGACTCGCTCGCATGTCCATCTCCCTTATCTCGGCGGCGAGCTCGAAACAGTCGGCGACCAACTCGGCTGGTACGTACGGATAGAGCTTGTACGCCCACTTGTAGACGTCCATGTTGGCGTGCAGGCAGCCCGGTTGCTCGTGGTCTCGCTGGGTCGCACGAGTGGGGGACAGAGTGTTACGTGGAGTAGCGGGCTTGGTGAAGAACCGGAAGGCGTCGTAGTGGCTGCACCGGATGTCCAGCGACTCAACGACGTCGTCGGTTCCCGAGCCGCCGAGCCGCAACGGCACCCCGGCGTGGCGAACCTCGTCGTCGCTGAGCCGGTACACCATGGCCCACTCGTGCAGCCCGAAGCAGTTCAGTCGCGCGGGGCGGTCGGCGGTCGCGCGCAGCAGCGAACGGATGAACCGCACCGTGCTGAGCCGTTTCGCCGACAGCCGAGTGAGATCCAGCCGCACGCCGTCGGGGGTGGCGATGTACTCGTCGCGGCGCAGGAAATCTCGTGCCGCGTCCCCAGCGAGCACCCGCGACGGGCCGGGATGCCAGCGTTCCAGCAGCGACGGCCGGTGCGAGTAGTAGGTGAACAGGAAGTCGAACACCGGATGGGGCTCGCTCCGCGCCTTGCGCGCGCGGTGCGGCGCGGTCCAGATACGCATCCGGTCGCGGTGAGCGGCCGCCAGTGCCTGCCACTCCCGCTCCGGCAGGTGTTCGGCAGCGATCATGCCGTCCTGGGGTGGGGTCTGCGGCCGATCGTGACGTGGGTGCCATCGCGGACCGTGCCGACGTATTCCTCCAGCATGTCCTCCAGCGCCACCACCCCGACGATGCCACCGTCCTCGCCGACGACCGTGGCGAGGTGGCTGTTGTCGTGGCGCATCGTCGAGAGCGCCTGATCCAGCCGTGCGTCCGAGCGCAACGTCGTCAGCCGCCGGAGCTTCTGCGCGGGCACCGTGGTGTCCGGTGCGGCATTGGCGAGGTCGAGGATGTCCTTGACGTGGATGTATCCGGTCAGCTTGCCGCTTGGCGTCCTGATCGGGAACCGGGAGAAGCCGGTGGACGACACCGCGCGCTCGACGTCGCCGACGGTGGCGCCGCGCGGCAGCGTCGTCAGCTCCGCGTTGGGGACGAGCACGTCGGCGACCGACTTGGCCGCCGAGGACAGCGCCTGGCTGAGCCTGCGGTGTTCGGAACGCTCCAGCAGACCTTCCCGGCGCGATTCACTGAGCAGTTCAGCCAGCTCGTGCGAGGTGTAGGCGGTCTCGAGCTCGTCCTTCGGGGTGACCCGCACCAGGCGCAGTAGCGAGTTGGCGAGGAAGTTCAGCAACCAGATGAACGGCCGCGCGATCTTGACCCAGCCGACGTGTACCGGCACCAGCCACAGCGCCAGCCGCTCCGGCTCCGCGATCGCCAAGTTCTTCGGCACCATCTCGCCGAGAAGCACGTGCAGCAGCGTCATCACGCCAAGTGCAACGGTGAACGAGATGGCGTGCACCACGTAGATGGGCAGGTCCAGCCCGAACAGACCGACCGCCAGCTCGAGCTGGTGTGCTACCGCCGGTTCGCCGACAGTGAGCAGCAGCAGCGAACAGATGGTGATGCCGAGCTGCGCGCCCGCCAGCATCAGCGACACGTTCTTGCTCGCGTTGATCACGATCCGCGCCCGCTGCATACCCTGCTCGAGCAGCGCCTCCAGCCGGTCGCGGCGCGACGAGATCAGGGCGAACTCGGCGCCGACGAAGAACGCGTTCGCGGCGAGGAGTAGCACGATCAGCAGGATCGCGACCAGGTCATTCACTGGTCCACCTCCGCACGCTCGTCGTTGGTGACGCCGTTGAGCCGGTGCACGCTCAGCTCCGCGATGCGGTGCCGGTCCATGCTGGTGACGGTGAGCCGCCAGCCGTCGACGTCGACGTACTCGCCTTGTGCGGGAATCTCTCCCAGCAGCGTGAGCACCAGCCCGGCGACGGTCTCGTAGTCGCCCTCCGGCATCTCGAATCCAGTGGCGTCGGCCAGCTCGTCCGGCCGCAGCTGCCCGGAGACCAGCCAGCTGTCCTCGTCGATGCGCTGCGAGGGCGGCGCCTCGCCGACATCGTGCTCGTCTCGGACGTCACCGACGATCTCCTCGACGACGTCCTCCAGCGTGACCAGTCCGGCCGTACCGCCGTACTCGTCGACGACGATGGCGAGCTGGAAGCTGGAGTCGCGAAGCCGGTTCAGCAGCGCGTCGCCGGGCAGTGACTCGGGCACCGTGGGGACCGGACGCATCAGCGCACCGGCCTTGACCTGGTTGCGCTCGGCTATCGGCACGGTGAACGCCTGCTTGATGTGCACCGCGCCGCCGATGTCGTCGAGATCCTCGCTGTAGACCGGGAAGCGGGAGAAGCCGGTCTCGCGGGCGAGCGAGAGGAGCTGGTTGACCGAGCTGTCCGCCGATAGCGAGGCGAGCTGCACCCGGGGCGTCATCAGCTCATCGGCGGTGCGGTCGCCGAAGCGCAATGACTTGTCCAGCAGAACCGCCGTCTCCGACTCCAAGGTGCCGTGTTCGGCGCTGGAGCGCACGATCGAGCCGAGTTCCTGCGGCGAGCGGGCGGAACGTAATTCCTCGGCTGGCTCGATGCCGAACTTGCTCACCACCCGGTTCGCGCTGTTGTTCATCAGCCGGATCAGCCAGCCGAACAGCGAGGAAAACCCGGCGTGATACCCGGCGACGGCGCGGGCGGTGGCGAGTGGCCTGGCGATGGCCAGGTTCTTCGGCACCATCTCGCCGATGATCATGGACAACGAGGTCGCGATGAGCAGCGCCAGCGTCAACGACGTCGCCCGCGCCGCTGCCTCGCCGAGACCAACCGCGTCGAGCGCCGGGCGTAGCAGGCTGCCGATGATGGGTTCAGCAAGATATCCGCTGACCAGCGTGGTGATGGTGATGGCGACCTGGGCGCCTGACAGCTGGAACGAGAGTGTCCGGTGCGCCCTGAGGACGGTCTTGGAGCGGCGGTCACCGACCTGGCGCACGTTGGCGTCGACGGTGCTGCGCTCCAGCGCGGTGAGAGAGAACTCAGCGGCGACCGCGAGACCGGTGCCGACGGTCAGCAGCAAGAAGAGAGTGACGCCGCCGATGGTGAGTACGACGTCCATCAGTCAGCACCCCGGATCGGGGCAGGGCAGATCGCTTGGGGTTCGCCGGGCGGTAAGCCCGGCTCGGTACTGTCGCCCGATGACTGCGCATCGCGCACGGGAAACGTCTCACTCCTCGTGAAGTCTGGCGGGTAGGCCCAGTGGGCTCGGGTACGTAGGGTGGCACGCCGGAGGCGTAATCCGACCAACGGGACATCATGCTACGCCGTGCCTAGCTTTAGGGTACTTCCTCCGGATAGCGGATGCGCAGGGCCGGAGGGCTTCACTCGTCCTCCTGGGGCTGGTGCCGCCGGGTGGTCTCCTCGACGAGGTCGAGCACCGGCTCCAGATCGTCGGCTGGCAGGCCCATGGCGAGGTGGGAGACCAGTCCTTCCAGCACCAGCTCGAGGAACGACGTCAAGACGTTGATATCGACGTCCTGCCTGAGCTGGCCGGCTTCGCGGCGGCGCAGCAGCCGGTTCCGGGTCGCGGTGGTGAGCTGCTGCGAGCGCTCGGCCCAGCGCCGCCGGAAGTCCGGGTCGGTGCGCAGCCGCCGGGACACCTCGAGCCGGGTGCCGAGCCAGTCGGCGGGGTGCTCACCGTCACCGGCGAGTAGCTTGCGCATGACCTGCACCAAGCCCTGCTCGGCGACGACATCGGCCATCCGGGCGGCGTCATCCTCGGCGAGGGCGAGGAACAGCGACTCCTTGTCCTTGAAGTGGTGGAAGATCGCACCTCGGGAGAGGCCGATCGTCTCCTCCAGCCGCCGTACGGTCGCGCCCTCGTAGCCATGGCGCGCGAAGCAGACGCGGGCGCCGTCGAGGATCTGCCTGCGGCGGGCGTCGAGATGGTGCTGGCTGACCCTGGGCACCCTGCGATCTTGACACCAGGGTCAGCCTAACGCAATCCGTACGTACGTACTGTGACGTGTGTCGGTCCATCCGTGCATCGCCGCTATGGCACGACCAGCGCCCCGCGGCCGACGGCTTCTTCCGCGAGCCGGTCCGCGCGGTTGCGGTCGGCGATGGCCAGCCCGGTCGTGCGGGGTGGCACCCGGGAGGTGTCCCAGTCGCCGAGGACCAGCGCCACCTTGGACTGCATCTCACTGCGCAGCCGCAGGAACGAGTCGGCGGGCTCCGCGCCGACTTCGCCGAGCAGCAGCCACCACGCCCACGTCGCGGCACCGGCGTTGGCGATGAAGTCCGGGATCACTGGAATGTTCCGCGCGGCCAGCATCGCCTCCGCCCGCGGGGTGGTCGCCGCGTTCGCCGCTTCGACGACGGCGCGGGCCGCGACGTCCATGGCGTTGTCCTCGCGGATCGTGTACGACACCGCGGCGGGCACGAAGATGTCCGCGCTGATGCCCGCGATGGCGTCCCGATCGAGCCGCCACACCCGCTCGGGCACCGCCGTCCGGTCGATCTCGCCGTAGCGGTCCCGCAGCTCGAGCAGCGCGGGGACGTCCAAGCCCTCCGGGTCGTACAGCGTGCCAGCCGCGTCGGCCACCGCGACCACGGTGACCCCCGCCTCGTGCAGGTACCAGGCCGCGCCGCCGCCCATGGTGCCGACGCCCTGGATCGCCACCGTGGTGTCGGCCTCGGCCATGCCCCACGCGTTCGCCACGCCGAGGCATGCCTGCGCGACGCCGTAGCCGCCGATCACGTCACCGAGCAGCAGCCCGCCAGGCACCGGGGTGTTCAGACCGGCGTGCACCCGCTGCAGCGTCAGCTGCGGGTCGGAGGAACGGCTGATCGCCGCGTGGTACGACTGCTGCAGCCCCAACTCGGCGAAGACGTCGTCGATGAAGTGCTGCGGCACGCCGAGGTCCTCGGCGGTGACCCAGTGCCTGTCCAGCCACGGCCGCATGGCCTCGCAGAACCGCAGCAGCACACCGCGGGCCTCCGGGTGCTTCGGGTCGAAGTCGATGCCACCTTTGGCGCCGCCCACTGGCAGGTTGAACGTCGCGGTCTTGGTCGCCATACCCCTGGCGAGGTCCTCCACCTCGGACAACGTGCAACCGGGCCGCATCCGTGTGCCGCCGGTGGCGATGCCGGAGACGAGGCTGTGCACGACTAGGTAGCCGTGCGTGCCGGTCACCGGATCAGTCCAGGTCACCCGGACCGTCGGTTCGGTGACGTTCGCACTCATCATTCCAACCCACCTCCTGGCGTTCGTGTTGTCCGTGTGCCGCGGTTCGTGTTCCCCCTGCCCGTGCGCACAGCAGTGACCGAGCGACGTGGTCGCGCCGCTCTGAGTACTGGTGTGAAGCCGGACTACGGTTTTGTGATCACCGGCGGTACTGCCAGGGTGTGCTCCCCGAGCGCGCCCCGTCTAGTTACGGATCCTGCACAGCCATGTTCAGGGTTCGTACATCATCGACGGCACCACTTTTCCGCAGGTCAGCGGGCTAATGAGCGGGTCGGTCCCGCCGCGTCACCGTGATGGGTGCCGTGGCCGCGCCGCGCCGCGCAATCGAGAAGGCGATCAGTTCTCGTAGGGTTCTCGTATGGAACTGTCGTTGCATCGATTGCGGATGCTTCGGGAGCTGCACCGCAAGGGTACGGTTACCGCCGCGGCGGCAGCGCTGCACTACACCGCGTCCGCTGTGTCGCAGCAACTCGCGCAGCTGGAACGCGACGTCGGCGCCCGGCTGTTCGAGCGGGTGGGACGGCGGGTCCAGCTGACCGAGTTCGGCATGCTGCTCGCCGCGCACGCCGAGGAGATCCTCGATGCCGTCGAGCGCGCCTCGCTCGCGCTTGAGGAGGCGCAGGAGACCTCGACCGTCACGCTCAGAGCGGGGGTGTTCGCGACTGTCGCGGCGGGCCTGCTGCCGCAAGCGCTGCGCACGATCAGCAGCAGACACGCGGGCATCCATATCAAGACCAAGCAGCTGCCGCCGGAGTCGTGCGCGAAGGCCGTCGCCAACGGCGATCTGGATCTCGCGTTCGTCCTCGACTACCCGGACGCGCCGATGCCGATGGAAGCCGGGTTGCTCGGCTCGCAGATCGCCGTCGAGCGGCTGCACGTCGCCGCGGCGGCCGGCACGCTGGGGGACGGACCGATCGCGCTGTCCGATCTCGCCGAGCATCCGTGGATCCTGTGCAGCCCGAAAAGCCACTACGGCACCGCCGTCCGGGCAGCCTGTCTGCGCGCGGGATTCAAGCTCGAGATCACCCATGAGGTCGAAGAACAGTCGACGGCGATGTCGATGGTGGCCGCCGGTCTCGGCATCACGCTGGTATCGGACCTCGCGCTCACCCTCGCCCCGCCCGGCATGGACGCGCTCGCCCTCACCACCCCGCTGACCAGGAGCATGTCGATCGTCTACCGCAGCACGGCGCTGCGCCGTCCCGCGCTGAACCTGGTGATCGACGTCGTGCGCTCGACGGCCGCGGAGATGGGACTCTCGGCAGCGGGGCGGTGACGTCGTCCGCCCGGTCTATGGCTTGTGGCATCCCAGTCACCGAACTGGCGTGTGCGGCACGCGCCGTCGTCGGGCTACTGTTCACAGCATGACAGCGACCATCGAAGTCCATCTCACGACGGACTACCTGAGCGAGAGCTTGCGCCGCGACGTCAAGGAAGGGTTGACGTCGACGCCGAAGTCGTTACCACCCAAGTGGTTCTACGACGCCGACGGCAGCGTGCTGTTCGAGCGGATCACGGCGCTGCCGGAGTACTACCCGTTCCGGGCGGAACGGGAGATCCTCGCCGACCGGGCGGCCGAGATCGCCGCGACCACGCGGGCGCGGACACTGATCGAGCTGGGTTCGGGTTCGTCGGAGAAGACTCGGCTGCTGCTGGATGCGCTGCGCGAGGCGGGCACGCTGCACGACATGGTGCCGCTCGACGTCTCCGAGACCGCGCTTCGCGAAGCGGCCGACACGATCGCGGCCGACTATCCAGGTTTGCGGGTACACGGCGTCGTCGCCGACTTCACCGCGCATATGGATCGCATCGAGGGCGACGAACCACGATTGGTGGCGTTTCTCGGCAGCACGATCGGCAACCTGCTGCCGGACGAGCGGGCGCGGTTCTTGTCCGAGGTGCGTGACGTGCTGGATCCGGGGGAGTGGCTGCTGCTTGGCGCGGACCTCGTCAAGTCGCCCGAGGTGTTACTGCGCGCCTATGACGACGCGCAGGGCGTGACGGCGGAGTTCAACCGGAACGTGCTGCGGGTGCTGAACCGGGAGCTGGGTGCGGACTTCGTGGTGTCGGCATTCGACCACGTCGCGGTGTGGGACCCGGAGCGCGAGTGGATCGAGATGCGGCTGCGCGCGCGGGAGGACATGGCGGTGACGGTGCCCGAACTCGGTCTCGACGTACGGTTCGCCGAGGGCGAGGAGATGCGCACCGAGATCTCGACGAAGTTCCGTCCCGAGGTGATCGAGGGGGAGCTGGTGAAGGCTGGGTTCGAGCAGGCATCCCGCTGGACGGACGCCGAGGGACGGTTCAGTCTGGTGCTCGCCCGCGCGGTGTAGGTGGACGTCGGGCGGCTGTCTGTGGCGGCATCCTGCCGCCGTCGTCCGCAGTCGTCCGGCATTGTCCGGCTCGGTCTCGTGCGGACGTCGACTGTCCACAGTGGAAGCTATAGGCATCGTGGTCGTTATGGCGACCACAACGCCTCAAGATCATCTGAATCGGCCGGTCGTGTGGTCCGATTTAGACTGATATGTCCACACTCGCCGCGCGGCATGCACCCGCACGGGCACCGAAGCCCCCCAAACATAGGCGAAGGCCCGCCTCCCGAGGACATCCTCGCGAGGCGGGCCTTCGCGCTGAAAGCCAGTCTGGCTGAGATCAGCCGGTCACCGGCAGGCCCGTGGTGATCGGGGCCGGCTTCGTCGCGCCGGGGCCACCGTCGTCGGCGCCACCGTCAGCACCGCCATCAGCGCCGCCGTCAGCACCGCCATCGTCGGCACCGCCATCAGCGCCACCGTCGGCACCGCCGTCGTCAGCACCGCCGTCGTCGACGCCACCGTCGTCGGCGCCACCGTCAGGCGCGCAGGTCGCCGAGCTCACGATGACCTCCTGGGTGCCATCGACGAGGTCAACGACGACACCGTCGACCGTGAACGAGCCGTCGTCGTTCTGGGTCTGGCGGTTCAGCGTGATCTTCGCGATGTCAACCAGCTGCTCGGGGATGACCTCGGTGTTCGGCTCCGGCTGGATCCGCTCGTCGAAGTCCTGGCCGGGGATCTGAAGGCCGACGAGCGTCGTCTGGCCGCTGTTGCCCTCGCAGGACACCTCGATCAGCTGGGCGTTGAGCTGACCGCCGCCGACGCTGGCTTCCGCGACCCTTGCGGAGGCCGTGCTGCCGTCGGCGTTCGTGCCGAGGACGCGCGCGGTCAGGAGCTCGTTGTCCGGAATCTTGACCAGCTCGTCGGACTCCGCCGTCGTGCCGTCGGACGACACCGCGTGCTGTGGCTCGATGTCGATGAGGCCGTTGGCGTCGACGGAGTAGGCCGACGACTCACCGGTCGCGGCCGAACCGGTCGTGGCGCCAATGACAAGCGCCGTCACAGCGGTAGCGGCACCGATGGCCGCTGCTGCCGCTCCTGCGGTAGATCTGCGCATTGATTGAACTCCTTATCAGTGCTGATCCACGAGGACGAGCGTCCCCAGTGGTACCTCGGTGAGGCGATTGAGCGCGTCCTTGGGAACCTGGATGCAGCCGTGGCTGGACCTGGTCCCGAAGACGTCTGAGGTCGGCCAGGTGTGGATGGCGACCGTTCCCGGTCCCCCGCCGAAGGTGTCCAGCGTTTCGCTGTGCGAACCAAGCGGGAGGATGACCGGGGAGAAATCTTGGTTGGGGTCGACGAACGAACCGAGCAGGAACGTCCGTCCAGTCGGGGTCGGGGTGTCCTCCTTGCCGATGCCGATCGGCCAGGAGCCGAGCTGCTCCCCGTCCTTGCGCAGCTCGATCGTGCGAGAGCCCAGGTGCACCCGGATCAGGTACGGCGTGGTGTCGCGGACGACGGCGTCATCGCTGACCCATCCGGTCGCTCCGTTGGGCTTGGACGGCAGCAGCACCTGCGACCAGCCATCTTGCGTGTCGATGACCGGCAGCCAAGTGTCACCGAGCTGCTTCGGGCCGATCTTGGCGAACGCGGTGCCATCTGGCGCATCGTAGATCTTGGTCATCTGCTGCGGGTGCACCACGGTGCCGTCGGTGGTTTCCTGCGGAGCGCTGTCGCGGGGAGCGTCGTCGAGCTTCGTGTGCGTTGTGGACTCGGTGAGCGCCGCGAGGTCGACCTCGCCAGCGGTCTCGGCCGCCTGCGGAGCCGCCTGCGGGTCGCCAGAGGTGCCTCCGCTGAACCACATGACGCCGCCGAGCACGAGCGCCACCACGAGAACTCCCGCACCAGCGGAGATGAGAATGAATTTCCAGCTGCGCCCCGAGGTGTTATTCGCCGCGGGTGCGCTCGCGCCATTGCTGGACTCGAACTCGTCGTTGGTCAAATTGCTGAAACCCTTTGTCTGCGTGGCTCCGGTGGGGATCGGTGCCAAGTGGTCGGGACATTAAAACGATGTTGGATGGGAGCACAGTACACGCCCGCTGAACGCACCAAATCAGGGGGTCCAATGGGCGTGTCGCTGGGTATTTGGTAGGTCCAACGGACTACTTGGCGTACGCCGTCCGTGCACAGCAGGGCCGCGAAACCATACTATCGAGTGACAAATTGTTGGCGAGGTTAACGGTTGTTGTGTGAAACGTAAACATCGTCAACCCGCTAACGCAGAGTAAATACGCTACGGGTGTTTATCCGGACAGCAGAAAGGTGCCTCCACCATGAGATGGAAGCACCTTTCTGTTCGGATAGTCGTCGGCCGGATCAGCCCGTCACAGGGAGTCCCGTCGTGACAGGAGTGGGCGGCGGCGCGGTCGGCTTCTCCGGCTCGTCAGGCTCGATGAATCCGCACGTGGCCGAACCCAGCGTGATCACCTCGGTTCCGTCACCGAGGTCGATCTCCAGCCCGACGACGGTGAACGAGCCGTCGTCGTGGGTGGTCTGCTTGTTGGCGGTGATCGTGACCAGGGGATTGTCCGGCAGGATCGGCGTCTCTTCCTCCAACGGTGGAATCTCCACCTGCTGGCCAAGCAGGGCGACGTTCGCGATCTGGACGGACCCGCTGGTCGCGTCACAGGCGACCTCCACCAGTTCGATGGTGACCAGCGCTGGCATCTCCGTTGCGGTGATGCTGTCACATAGCCGCTGTGGGTCGAGCTGATCGCCAATCCCGCCGCCGAGCAGGTCGTCGATCGCCTCGTTCACGTCTTTGGCGGGGTTCTCCGCGGTACACGCCGGTTCCAGTCCAGACGTGAGCTGCTGCAGCGGCTCGTTCAGTGCGGACAGCTGCTCGGGCAGTTCGGCGCCGGGCACGAGGCCGAGGTTGAGCAGCTGGGCCGACGCGCTCTGCTCATCGGCGACGACCTTGGCCACTTCCAGCGACACCAGCGGGTTCTCGGGCAGCGTAAACGCCGAGTTCTCTTGCCTGCTGCCGTCGGTGGACTCGACAAACGGCGTCGGCTCGATCGGCACGGGGCCTTCCGCCGCGATGCCGTAGGCCGAGGACGGGACGGTCTCGGCGTAGCCAGCCGTGGTTCCGATGACAAGGGCGGCGATAGCCGTGACCGCACCCAGCGCGGTGGCTCCGGCGCCCGCCAGCGCACGAGGTCTCATAGGGTTGCCCTTCTTGGGTTACTGCTGATCCACCAGGACGAGCGTCCCGAGCGGAACTTGGGTGAGTTGGTTGAGCGCCTCCTGCGGAACCCGGATGCAGCCGTTGCTGCTCGCGGTCCCGAGGACATCGGTGGTTGGCCAGGTATGGATCGCCACCGTTCCTGGGCCCCCGCCGAAGCTGTCGAGCGTGTCGCTGTGGGAGCCGAGCGGAAGGATTATGGGTGAGTACGTTTGATCGGGATCAACGATAGACCCGAGCACGAAGGTACGGCCGGTTGGTGTCGGCGTGTCGGGTTCACCGATCCCAATCGTCCAGCTGTTCATCTCGCGTCCCTCGAAGAACAGCTCCAGTCGCATCGAGGACAGATGTACGCGGATGAGGTACGGGGTGAACGTGCGCTTCAGGTGCGCGCTGCGCAGCCAGCCGGTCGAGCCGTTGGGTTTGGACGGCAGCAGCACCCTGGTCCACTGTTCCCGCTGGTCGATGACGGGCAGCCACGTCTCGCCGATCTGATTCGGGCCAACCTTGCCGAACGCGCGCCCGCCAGGTGCGTCGCGCAGGGCGATGACCTTCGTGGGTCGCACGATCCAGCCCTCGGTCGCCTGCTGGGGGTTCGGGTCGGCAGGGGCCTGGTCCAGCCTGGTGTGCGTTGTTGACTCGACCAGCGAGCTGAGCTTGGCAGGCTTGGTGCTTGCGGCAGGCTTACCGGTGACCGGATCAGCTCCCGCCGACACGATCAGGACGGCGACCAGCCCAAGGGCGACAAGCAGCACGCCGGTCAGCACGTAGGCGAGTCTCGTCGACGCACTGTCCCCCCGTGGCGTGCGCGGGACGTCCTGGCTTGTCACAAAAGTGGGCTTTCCTCGTCAGGGCAGCGGTCATAGCGACTAGACCGTCGTTGTCTGGTATATCCATCGCGACGTGCGAAACGTTACAGCGCAACTGTGGTACTGGCCACTCACTCCAGCGTGTGATGAGGGCTGGTGCCTGGGGCGTGGTACGCCCGCGCGCCACGCCCCGGCGGTGTGCGGCACGGCGTGCGCGAGTGAATTCGCAGGTCAACGGCGTGACGTCCGGATGCACGGCGCGGCAAGGGGAAATGGTCACAGCGCGGTGTCGGAGTGACAACGAAATCGCGAGGAATGAAGCCACGAGTGTCCACGCGAATTCGGCAGCGATTTCACTCGATGGTGCGATGAGGTGTCACGGCGATGCGTGGCGCGGCGCTACCCGAGCAGGGCGCGGCCGACCAGGGCGAACGCACTGCTGACCGCGACGACCAGCACGGCGGGCCGCATCCAGCGGCCGTCGATGAACCGCCGCAACGGCGTGGACAGCCAGAACCCGCCGAACAGGAACGGCAGCAGCAGCGCGGCGTGCAGCACCGGTTCGCCGTGCACCTGACCGGAAAGCGCGAGCCCGCCGACCGAGATGAGGCTGCCGACCGCGAAGTACACCGCGAGCGTCGCACGGATGGTCGGGCCGGTGGCGTGCTGGTAGAGCAGGGCGATCGGGGGACCGCCGATGGCGGCCGCGGTACCGAAGGTGCCGCTGGCGACCCCTGCGACCAGGAGCGAGCGCGGTGTCGGGGTGGGTCGCCACGTCAGCAGGGACAGCCCGACGCAGATCAACACCGAGAGCGCGACGGCCACCGCGAACGGGCTAGGCGGCAGCAGCGCGACGACGGCGACGCCGATGGCGATACCGGGAAGACGTCCGGCTATAGCCCAGCCGACGCCATGCCAGTCGGCGTGCCCGCGTTCGCGCGTGGCGGCGAGCAGGGCGTGCACCGACGCGATGAGCAGCAGCGGCACCGGCACCAGGCTCGGGTCAAGGAGCGTCAGCATGGGAGCGACGACGAGGTTCATGCCGTAGCCGACGACGCCCTGCACGAGCGCGCCGAGCAACAGCACCAGTCCCGCGATCACAAGCGTCGTGGTCACCGAGCGACCCCGCCGGGCGGCTGGGTCGCGCACTGCCCCGCGCACGCGGAAGCGGGCCGCACCAGCAGCTGCCGGTGGGCCCGCTTCGCGTCCGCTATATGTCGCGGAACCGTCACGCGCGGAGCATGTTCCGCAGGACGTACTGCAGGATGCCGCCGTTACGGTAGTAGTCCGCCTCGCCAGGAGTGTCGATGCGGACCACCGCGTCGAACTCCACCGTGCCGCCGTCCTGCTTGGTGGCGGTGACCTTGACCGTGCGGGGCGTCTCACCCTCATTGAGCTTGGTGATGCCCGCGATGTCGAACGTCTCCGTGCCGTCGAGGCCAAGCGAGTCGGCCGACTCGCCGGCGGGGAACTGCAGCGGGATGACGCCCATGCCGATCAGGTTCGACCGGTGGATGCGCTCGAAGGACTCGGTGATCACCGCGCGGACGCCGAGCAGCGACGTGCCCTTGGCGGCCCAGTCACGCGAGGACCCGGAGCCGTACTCCTTGCCACCGAGCACCACCAGCGGCGTGCCCTGGGCGGCGTAGTTCTGCGCGGCGTCGTAGATGAACGTCTGCGGTGCGCCCTCCTGGGTGAAGTCGCGGGTGTAGCCACCCTGCACGCCACCCTCCGGGTCGACGAGCAGGTTGCGCAGCCGGATGTTGGCGAAGGTGCCCCTGATCATCACCTCGTGGTTACCGCGCCGCGAGCCGTAGGAGTTGAAGTCCTTGCGCTCGATGCCGTTGGCCTGCAGGTACTGACCGGCGGGGGAGTCGGCCTTGATCGCACCGGCGGGCGAGATGTGATCGGTGGTGACCGAGTCGCCCAGCTTGGCGAGCACCCGCGCGCCGGTGATGTCGGTGACGGGCTCCGGCTCCATGCCCATCCCGTCGAAGTACGGGGGCTTGCGCACGTAGGTGGAGTTCGGGTCCCACTCGAACGTGGTGCCGGTCGGGGTGGGCAGCGACTTCCAGCGCTCGCCGCCGTCGAAGACGTCGGCGTAGTCCTTCGTGAACATCTCCTTGGTGATCGACGAGTCGATGGTCTGCTGGATCTCGGCAGGGGTCGGCCAGATGTCGGCAAGGTAGACGTCGTTGCCCTCGGAATCGGTGCCGAGCGGCTGGTTCTCGAAGTCGAAGTCCATCGTTCCGGCCAGCGCGTAGGCGACGACCAGCGGTGGCGACGCGAGGTAGTTCATCTTCACGTCGGGGTTGATCCGGCCCTCGAAGTTCCGGTTACCGGACAGCACCGAGACCACGGTGAGGTCGTTCTCCTGCACCGCGCCCGAGATCTCGTCGGAGAGCGGACCGGAGTTACCGATGCAGGTGGTGCAGCCGTAGCCGACCAGGTGAAAGCCCAGCTTCTCCAGGTACGGCCAGAGACCGGCCTTCTCGTAGTAGTCGGTGACGACCTGCGAGCCGGGCGCCATGGACGTCTTGACCCACGGCTTCGACGTCAGGCCCTTGTCGACGGCATTGCGGGCCAGCAGCGCCGCGCCCAGCATCACCGACGGGTTGGAGGTGTTGGTGCAGGAGGTGATCGAGGCGATCACCACGGCGCCGTGGTCCAGCTCGAACTCACCCCGGTCGGAGGTGCTGACCGTGACCGGCTTGGACAGCCTGCCTGCCGCACCGTTCGCAGCGGAGGCCACCGGTGCGCCGTTGTCGTTAGCGGTGGACAGCGCGGGGGCGTCACTCGCGGGGAACGACTCCTCGTCCGCCTCGTCCATGCTGGTGTGCGGCGTCTCCTGGCCGTCGGTGACGTAGTCGCGCAGCGCGGTGCGGAAAGCGTTCTTCGACGCCGTCAGCTCGATGCGGTCCTGCGGGCGCTTCGGGCCGGCGATCGACGGCACCACGGTGGACAGGTCCAGCTCGATGTACTCGGAGTACTCCGGCTCACGGCTGGGGTCGTGCCAGAGGCCCTGCTCCTTGGCGTACGCCTCGACCAGTTCGACCTGCTCGGCGGGACGGCCGGTCAGCGTGAGGTAGCGGATGGTCTCCTCGTCGATCGGGAAGATCGCCGCAGTGGAGCCGAACTCCGGGCTCATGTTGCCGATGGTGGCGCGGTTGGCCAGCGGAACCTGGCCGACGCTCTCGCCGTAGAACTCGACGAACTTGCCGACGACACCGTGCTCGCGCAGCATCTCGGTGATCGTGAGAACGACGTCAGTCGCGGTCACGCCGGGCGGGATCTCACCGGAGAGCTTGAAGCCGACCACGCGCGGGATCAGCATCGAGACCGGCTGGCCGAGCATGGCGGCCTCCGCCTCGATGCCGCCGACGCCCCAGCCGAGCACGCCGAGGCCGTTGACCATGGTGGTGTGCGAGTCGGTGCCGACGCAGGAGTCCGGGTAGGCCTGGCCGTTGCGGGCCATCACGGTGCGCGCCAGGTGCTCGATGTTGACCTGGTGCACGATGCCGGTGCCGGGCGGGACCACCTTGAACTCGTTGAACGCGCCCTGGCCCCAGCGCAGGAACTGGTACCGCTCGCGGTTGCGCTCGTACTCGATCTCGACGTTGCGCTCGAAGGCGTCGGCGCGGCCGAAGACGTCGATGATCACCGAGTGGTCGATGACCATCTCGGCGGGTGCGAGCGGGTTGACCTTGTCCGGGTCGCCGCCGAGCGAGGCGACGGCCTCGCGCATGGTGGCCAGGTCGACGACGCAGGGCACGCCGGTGAAGTCCTGCATGATCACGCGGGCGGGGGTGAACTGGATCTCGGTCGACGGGTCGGCCTTGGGGTCCCATTCGCCGAGCGCGTTGATGTGGTCGGCGGTGATGTTGGCGCCGTCCTCGGTGCGCAGCAGGCATTCGAGCAAGATCTTCAGGCTGTACGGCAGCCGCTGCGAGCCCTTGACCTTGTCGAGACGGAAGATCTCATAGGAGTTGTCGCCCACGGCGAGGGTGTCGCGGGCGCCGAAGGTGTCCTTACTTGCCGGTGCTGTCACGTCTGTCTCCATCGAGCTCGGCGGTGTCCAGTTCTCAGGTGGGGCGACCCTCGCTCGTGCGGCTGGGCGGCCCTCACGGGTGCGGTGGAAGCCAGTGTCGGGTTCGTAGCTGTGAGTCTCGCCTACCGGCGAGACGTCGGCGAACGCGGGAGCCGCGTACCGTGATCACCCGCACTAAACAGTACGCCTGTCCGGTTTAGGTTTCAAGGTGGGGTGCGCGGGGTGTGAGGTGAACGACGCCATCGCCGCGGTGGACGCGGTGGCTGACCTTGTCACCGCGCCTGACGCAGTGACAGCGTCCTCGGTCTCACCCGCGCGGGTCAGTCCTGCCCTCGCTCGACTGGGTGAATCTTGATCTTCATTGCGATGGGTCGTCGCGCGCCGTGTGCGCGTTGACGCCCGTCTGGCCCAACCACTCCGCCGGGAGAGATGTCGTGAGCGTGCGACGGGGACTTTCCGCAGGTCCACGGTCATATCGCACGGGTAGCTGCGAGGTGCGTCGTCGTCCGTCAGACGTGTCATGCGGCTGTGACAGATGTGGCTCGTGAGATGTTCTCAAACCAGAGAGACGAGTGGTGAGCATGCGCCGCATGTGACACTGTTTGCCTGCTGAAGTGACAAGTCCGGTGCAGTGCACGCGTGCTGCCAAGCGAGAAGTGAGTGCGCGCGGGTCGTCGGACCGGGAGGTGGAGCGTCGTGTCAGCGCAGCAGTGGGGACAACGGGCACAACACAGCCAGCGCGGCAAGGGGGGATTCGCCGCGGCGGCCGGATGGGTCGCCGCGGTCGCCGCCGGCCTCGCGTTCGTGCTGGGAGCGTCGCCCGCGGTCGCCGTCCCGCCGCCACCCCCGAACCCGAGTGACTCCGAGCTGGAAGAGAGCAAGGAGAGCGCGCGCGAGCGCGCCAACCAGGTTGGCAAGCTCACCAGCCAGCTCGCCGAGGCGGAAAGCAAGCTCACCAGCCTTGAGAACGAGGTCGCGCGCAAGCTCGAGCTGGCCAACAAGGCGCGGGTCGATGCTGACGAGGCCGCCGACGCCGCCGCACAGGCTCGGCGCGACGCCAAGCGGGCGCGCGAGTCCGCCACTACGGCGGGGCGGGCGGTCGACGCCGCCCGCGAGGAGACAGACGAGTTCGTCGCGGGCAGTTACCAGCAGGGCAGCAAGATGGGATCGCTGTCCGCGTACGTCACCTCGAAGAGTCCCGAGGAAGTGCTGCTGCGCGCTCAGCTGATCGAAGCGGTCAGCGATAAGCAGCTCGACGCCCTCGACGAACTGAGCACCGCTCGCGTCGCCAAGTCCAACGCCGATGCCGCCGCGCGTAAGGCGGTCGAGGTCGCCGAGGAGAAGAAGCGCGAGGCCGAGCAGGCCAAACGGGCGGCGCGCGAGGCGTACCAGGCCGCAACGGATGCCCGTGCCAGCCAGGAGGCCCGCGCCGAGGAACTCGCCGAGGACCGCGACTCGGTACAGCGACAGCTCTATCAGGCGCAACGCCAGGTCAAGGGCCTCGAGAACCAGCGCGAGCGCTACCAGGACTGGCTCGAGGCCAAGCGGGAAGAGGAAGCTCAGCAAGCCGCCGCTGCCGCGGCGCAGAGCGGTGGCTCGCCGGCGCCCGAGGCCTCCGCGCCGGCGTCACCGTCGGTCGAGACGGTGATCTCCCGCGCGATGTCGCAGCTCGGCGTGCCCTACGCCTGGGGCGGTGGCAACACCCAGGGCCCGACCTACGGCATCCGCGACTACGGCGTCGCGGACAGCTACGGCGACTACAACAAGATCGGCTTCGACTGCTCGGGGCTGATGATCTACGCCTTCGCTGGCGTGACGACGCTGCCGCACTACAGCGGCTACCAATACGACTCGGGGCGTAAGGTGCCGCTGTCGCAGATGCGGCGCGGCGACATGCTGTTCTGGGGCACCGCCGGTATTCACCACGTCGCGCTGTACCTCGGCAACGGGATGATGATCGAGGCGCCGCAGTCCGGGATGCACGTGCGGGTCACCCCGGTGCGCTACGGCGACATCCTCCCGTACGCGGTACGCATGATCGGCTGAGCCTCGGGGACACGAGCGGCGCCGTGGCGGGGATACTGGCCGTATGTCGCAGCCAGTTCTGTACGGGATCGTGCTCGCGGGCGGCTCCGCCCGACGCCTGTCCGGTGTGGACAAACCGATGCTGACCATCGGCGGGATTCCGTTGCTGCGCAGGGTGGTCGATGCGCTGAGTGCCGCGCGCGAGATCATCGTCGTCGGCCAGCCACGGGAGGGCATCGACGGCGTGCACTGGACGCAAGAGGACCCGCCTGGAGCGGGTCCGGTCGCCGCGCTCGCCGCCGGTCTCGCCCGATGCGGTGAGCGTGGCTGCCGGTCCGACTGCCACGTGGCCGTGCTCGCCGGGGACCTCGCCGGGCTCACCGCGGACATCGTCGCGCTGCTGTGGGCGTCCATCACCGACGCGGACGACACGGACGGCGCCGTGCTGGTCGACCCGGACGGGCGGCGGCAGTGGCTGGCCGGGGTATGGCGTGCGGAGGCGCTGCGTACCGCGCTGCCCGCGGAGCCAGCCAACGCCGCGCTGCATGCGACGCTGGGCAGGCTGGCCGTCACCGAGGTACGGGCGTCGGCGCGGCAGGCAGCCGACGTCGATACCGAGGCGGACCTGCGACGCGCCCGCGAGGCGCACGGCTGATGACCTTCACAGCGGCATTACCGCTGGTGCGTCACGGTGAATGGTGGCGCAGAACCGTCACCTGGGGGCGTCTGCACGCGGGCCAGCCGGTGCGCGTACCGGGTGAGACGGCTGGGCCCGACAGAAGAATCCGAGGGAGGCACACGTGACCGAATCCGGCCACTCGGCGGCTGAGCGGCAGGCGACACCCGCGCAGGACGCCGAACTGCTCGAGCGGACCGTCGTCGAGGTCAAGCGCATCATCGTTGGCCAGGATCGGCTGGTCGAGCGGATGCTGGTCGGCCTGCTCGCCAAGGGGCACCTGTTGCTGGAAGGTGTGCCCGGCGTGGCGAAGACGCTCGCGGTCGAGACCTTCGCCAAGGTGGTCGGCGGTTCGTTCTCCCGCGTGCAGTTCACCCCCGACCTGGTGCCGGCCGACATCCTCGGTACCCGCATCTATCGACAGGGCCAGGAACAGTTCGACGTCGAGCTCGGACCGGTCGTGGCCAACTTCGTGCTGGCGGACGAGATCAACCGCGCCCCGGCGAAGGTGCAGTCGGCGATGCTGGAGGTGATGGCCGAGCGGCACATCTCCATCGGCGGCAAGACGTTCGGCATGCCCGATCCGTTCCTGGTGCTCGCCACGCAGAACCCGATCGAGAACGAAGGCGTCTACCCACTGCCTGAGGCTCAGCGCGACCGGTTCCTCTTCAAGATCATCGTCGAGTACCCGACGGCGGAGGAGGAGCGCGAGATCGTCTACCGGATGGGCGTCAACCCGCCGGAGCCCGCCGAGGTGCTCAGCCCCGCCGAACTGGTGCGCCTGCAGGACGTCGCCTCGCAGGTGTTCGTACACCACGCGCTCGTCGACTACGTGGTGCGGATGGTGATGGCCACCCGTACCCCGCAGGAGCACGGCCTCACCGACGTCGCCGGCTGGGTGTCCTACGGGGCGTCACCGCGTGCCAGCCTCGGCGTTATCGCCGCCGCGCGTGCGCTCGCGCTGGTGCGGGGCAGGGACTACGTGCTGCCGCAAGACGTCGTCGATGTCGCGCCCGATGTGCTGCGGCACCGGCTGGTGCTCTCCTACGACGCGCTGGCCGACGGTGTTCCGCTGGATCACATCATCACGCGGGTGTTGCAGACCGTGCCGTTGCCGCAGGTCTCGGCCCGGCCGCAGCAGGCGCCTCCCGGTCAGCCGCTGTCCGCGGGCACCCCCGCGCGCTAGGACGGCGACATGGCAGCCATGGACGACGGAGCGAGGCCCGCGTGGGCGCCGCCGGTGCTGCGCGGCGATCGGCTCGAAGCCGGGCTGCGCACTCTCGAGCTGGAGGTGCGGCGGCGGCTCGACGGACTGCTACAGGGCAACCACCTCGGCCTGGTGCCCGGCCCTGGCTCAGAGCCGGGGGAGGCACGGCCGTACCAGCCGGGTGACGACGTCCGGCGGATGGACTGGGCGGTCACCGCGCGCACCACCGAACCGCACATCCGCGACAGCGTGGCGGATCGCGAGCTGGAGACGTGGATCGTGGCGGACCTGTCCGCGAGCCTCGACTTCGGCTCCGCGCTGTGCGAGAAGCGTGACCTCGTGGTGTGCGCCGTCGCTGCCATCGCGCACCTGACAGGGGGTGGCGGCAACCGGATCGGTGCGCTCATCGCAACGGGCGCGCACACCAAGCGGGTGCCAGCGCGCGGCGGGCTGCCGCACGCGCGCGGCCTTGTCAAGACCGTCGCCACGACCGAGCGAGCGCCGACCGGTACTCACGGCGACCTCGCCGCCGCGGTGGAGGAACTGCGGCGCCCGCCCCGGCGCAGGGGACTGGTCGTCGTCATCTCGGACTTCCTCGGTGGCACCGAATGGCAGCGCCCGCTACGGGCGCTGTCGGCGCGGCACGACCTGATCGGCATCGAGGTGCTCGATCCGCGCGACGTCGACCTGCCTGACGTCGGCACCGTGGTGCTGGCCGATCCGGAATCCGGCAAGCAACGGGAGGTGCATGCCTCGCCGTTGCTGCGCAAGGAGTTCGCCGCCGCCGCTGGCGCGCACCGCGAGCAGGTGGCGCGGGGCTTACGGCGTGCGGGGGCCGGGCATCTGGTGCTGCGTACTGACTCGGACTGGATCGCCGATACCGTGCGCTTCGTCGTGGAACGTAAGCGCCGCTGGTCGGGGGCGGTCGGATGAGCCTGACGGGGTTCACCTCCCCTGAGTGGTTCCTGCTGTTGCTCGTGGCCGGGCTGCTGGTGGTCGGTTACGTGCTCGCGCAGCGGTCGCGGCGCAGGCGGACGTTGCGGTTCGCCAACCTCGCGCTGCTGGAACGGGTCGGGGCGAGTAGGCAGGGTCTCGTCCGGCACGTGCCCGCCGCGTTGCTGATCGTGGCGGTGATCCTGCTGACTACCGCGCTCGCGGGCCCGACGGCGGAGCAGAAGGTGCCGCGCAACCGGGCGACGGTGATGCTGGTGATTGACGTGTCGCTGTCGATGGAAGCCGCCGACATCTCGCCGAACCGCCTCGTCGCGGCGCAGCGGTCCGCGACGAGCTTCGTGCAGGGCATGACGCCGGGCGTGAACATCGGCGTGGTGTCGTTCGCGGGTACCGCGAGCGTGCTCGTTCCGCCGACCACCGACCGCAAAGCCCCCATCGACGCGATCAAGAATCTGGAGCTGGCTGAGTCGACCGCGACGGGTGAGGGCATCTTCGCCGCGTTGCAGTCGATCGAGAGCTTCTCGGCGGTCGTTGGCGGGCCGAGCGGGCCGCCGCCGGCGCGGATCGTGCTGATGGCGGACGGCAAGCAGGTCTCGCCCACGGAGAACATGAACGACCCTCGTGGCGCGTTCACGGCGGCGCGGGCGGCGGAGGAGGCCGGGGTGCCGATCTCGACGATCGCGTTCGGGACGTCGCACGGCACCGTGGAGATCGAGGGCAGGACGTACCCGGTCGAGGTGGACGACGTCGCCATGGAACAGATCGCGGAGATCTCCGGCGGCCAGTACTACAAGGCGGAGTCCGGCGGGCAGTTGAACGAGGTCTACGAGGATCTTGGTGAGCAGATCGGCTACGAGATCAAGAAGGCGGACGCGAGCAAGCCGTGGCTGGCGCTTGGCACGCTGGCGCTGATCGCCGGGGCGGGTGCGTCGTTGTTCATCGGGCAGCGGCTGCCGTGAGGTTCATGGGGCCAGCGGCCGCCATACGCTAGGGTGCCGCGCTCGCGCCCGTGGTCGCGCCGCTCGGTGTGTCAGGCCGTGCCAGCAGCGCCCGCGAAGCCATGCTGCCGCCAGGCCTCGTACACGACGATGGACGCCGAGTTGGCCAGGTTCAGTGAGCGCGAGCCCGGCGCCATCGGCAGCGTCACCCGGTCGGTGATCGTGTCCGCGTGCGCGATCTCGTCCGGCAGGCCAACGGACTCCGGACCGAACAGCAACACGTCGCCGGGCTGGTAGGCGATGTCGGCGTAGCAGCGGCTGGCGCGGGTGGCGAAGGCGTAGATCGTCGCATCGCCGAACGCCGTCAGCGCCGCGTCGAAGTCCGCGTGTACGTGGGTGGTGGCCAGTTCGTGGTAGTCCAGGCCAGCGCGCTTGAGCTGCTTGGCGGCCAGCGAGAACCCGAGTGGCTCGATGAGGTGCAACTCGCAGCCGGTGTTGGCGGCAAGCCGGATGGCGTTGCCAGTGTTCGGCGGGATCTCGGGTTGATAGAAGGCGATGCGGAACACGCCCGAATCATGGCAGGGTCGCGGCACTGGGTGTCCGGTGCGGGGTGTGATGACGGGCTGCTTTCCCGCGCCAGACTCGGAAAGAAGCCCGTCATCACACTGTGCGACATGGCCCACACCACTCCACCCGCCTGACTGGCGGGTAACTCGATAGCCTCGCATCACGCATCGAGTAGCAGCGCTATGAGGAGAGACGACACGTGGCACGATCGGTACTGGTCACCGGCGGCAACCGGGGCATTGGGCTGGCCATCGCGCGGCACCTCGCCGCCAACGGCGACAACGTCGCGGTGACCCATCGCGGGTCCGGCGCGCCGGAGGGGCTGTTCGGGGTGCAGGCCGACGTCACCGACACCGAACAGATCGACGCCGCGTTCAAGCAGATCGAGGAGCACCAGGGTGCGGTCGAGGTGCTGGTGTCCAATGCGGGCATCACCGACGACACCCTGCTCATGCGGATGAGTGAGGACCAGTTCACGCGGGTGCTCGACGCCAACCTCGCCGGCGCCTACCGCGTCGCGAAGCGCGCCAGCCGGGGAATGCTCCGCGCGAAGTGGGGCAGGATGGTGTTCATCTCCTCTGTCGTGGCGCTGTCCGGCGGCGCGGGCCAGGTCAACTACGCGGCAAGCAAGGCAGGCCTGATCGGCGTCGCCCGCTCCGTCACCCGCGAGCTTGGCTCGCGCAATATCACCGCGAACGTCGTCGCTCCCGGCTTCGTCGTCACCGACATGACCGACGCGCTCACCGAGGAACAGCGCGCGAGCGCGCTCGCGCAGATCCCTGCCGGGCGCTACGGAAAGCCGGAGGAGATCGCCAACGCGGTCGGCTTCCTCGCCTCTGACGAGGCCGCGTACGTCAACGGCGCTGTGCTGCCCGTCGACGGCGGCCTCGGTATGGGCCACTGATCCACCCTCACCCAAACCCCACTGAACTGGAGACACGGTGTCTGGACTTCTCGAAGGCAAACGACTGCTGATCACCGGCGTGATCACCGATGCGTCGATCGCGTTCCACGCGGCGAAGGTGGCCCAAGAACAGGGTGCGCAGGTGGTGCTCACCGGTTTCGGCCGGATACGGCTGGTCGAGCGCATCGCGCAGCGGCTGCCGCGGGAAGCGCCGGTGGTCGAGCTGGACGTGCAGAACACCGAGCACCTCGAGACGCTGGCCGACCGGGTCGGCCAGCACGTCGATGGCCTCGATGGTGTGTTGCACTCGATCGGGTACGCCAACCCGGAGACCTGCCTCGGCAAGCCCTTCCTCGACGCGCCGTGGTCCGACGTCGGCGCCGCGCTGGAGATCTCGGCGTACTCCTACGCCTCGCTGGTCAAGGCGGCCACGCCGCTGCTGACCGAGGGCGCGTCGGTGATCGGCATGGACTTCGACGCGCGCGTGGCCTGGCCCGCCTACAACTGGATGGGTGTCTCGAAGGCGGCGCTCGAGTCGGTGAACCGCTATCTGGCGCGCGAGCTGGGGCCGAAGAAGATCAGGGCGAATCTGGTCTCAGCCGGTCCGGTCAAGACGATGGCCGCCAAGTCCATCCCCGGTTTCGAGGTGCTGGAGGACGGCTGGGACGGCCGCGCCCCGCTCGGCTGGAACACCCAGGACCCGACCCCGGTGGCCAAGTCGATCTGCGCGGTGTTCTCGGACTGGTTGCCCGCCACGACCGGGTCGATGATCATGGTCGACGGCGGGGTGCACGCCACCGGTCAGTAGCGAATGCGAGACACTGGGGCGGTGAGCCTTGACGCGCTGCTCTGGCTGTCCTTCGGCGGTCCAGAAGGTCCCGACGACGTGATGCCGTTCTTGGAGAACGTGACCAGGGGACGGGGAGTACCCCGCGAACGGCTGGAGTCTGTCGCGGAGCACTACCACCACTTCGGTGGGGTGTCGCCGATCAACGAGCTGAACCGCCGCGCCATCAAGGCGGTCGAGGCCGAACTGGACGCGCAAGGCATCCGGCTGCCGGTGTACTTCGGCAACCGCAACTGGCAGCCGTATGCCGAGGACGCCGTCGCCGCCATGACGGCCAATGGTGTTCGCCGGGCACTGGTGTTCCCCACCAGCGCTTACGGCGGCTACTCCTCGTGCCGGCAGTACGACGAGGACATCGCTCGCGCTCGGGAGGCGGTGCCCGGCGCGCCGGAACTGGTGAAGCTGCGGCATTTCTTCGACCACCCGCTGTTCGTGGCGTGCTTCGCCGACGCCGTGATGGCCGCTCGCGCGCGGCTGGGCGACCAGGGTGAGCGAGCGCGGCTGGTGTTCACCGCGCACTCGATCCCGGTTTCCGCTGACGCGGCGGCGGGGCCACCCGAGGAAGGTGGCGGACGCTACTCGCGGCAGATCCGGGAGGCGGCGCGGCTGGTCGCGGCGGAGACTGGCGCGAACGAGTACGACGTCGTGTGGCAGTCGCGCTCCGGCCCGCCGTCGGTGCCGTGGCTGGAGCCGGACATCGTCGACCATATCGACGTGTTGCACGAGGCGGGGGAGCCCGCCGTCGTGGTGTGTCCGATCGGGTTCGTCTCTGACCACATCGAAGTCGTCTGGGACCTGGACAACGAAGCCGCCGAACGTGCGGCTTCACTTGGCATGGGCTTCGCTCGCGCGGCGACCCCGAACGACGACTCTCGCTACGCCGAACTCGTCGTCGAACTCGCGCGCGAGCAGCTCTCCGGCGCTCCAGCCCGGCGGCTGTCCGATGTGCCCAGCGGCGGCTGCACCACCAACGGCGCCCCCTGCGCCCCCGGCTGCTGCGAACCACCTGCCCGCCGGGAGTAGGCCGAGCGGTCCGTGTCCTGCATTCGGGACGCTGTGTCCTGCATTCCGGACGTCGTGTTTGGCACTCCGGACGCCGTGTTCCCCGTTCGCGGTGTGCCCGCAAAGTCGAACACGCGCTTGCACGTCGGTGGATGGCGGTAGCGTTCGCCTCGTGGGAGCAAAGGCCGCAGAGCGGCCCGAATGGGCAGTTGACACGTTGGACATTCAGCCCCATGACCGGGTGCTGGAGATCGGCTGCGGCCACGGCGTCGCGGTGTCGCTGGTGTGCGAACGACTTGGTGACGGCGGTTCCATCCACGCGCTCGATCGCTCCGAGAAGATGATCGCCGTGGCGCGCTCCCGCAACGCGCGCCACGTTATGTCCGGTCTGGCCTGCTTTCAGCTGGCCTCACTGCAGGCGGCCGATCTCGGTGAAGCGGTGTTCGACACGATCTTCGCCATCCATGTGCCGGTATTGCTGCGCGGCAGCCCGGACGCCGAACTCACGGTCGTTCGCCGCCACCTTGCCGGAGACGGGAGGTTCGCGCTGCCGTACCAGCCGCTCGCCGCTGATCAGGTCATACCGACGGCTCGCCGACTTACAGCGACGCTGACCCGTGCTGGGTTCCGTGACATCGATGTGGTGACAGCGGATCTAGCTTCCGGTGCTGCTGGCTGCGTGCTCGCTACGGCGTGAGCGGGGGCGGCGTCGAGTACGACAGGTTCGACGACGTCCGGAGTGTCGAACACAGCGTCCGGAATGCAGGACACGGCGTCGGGAGTGTCGAACACAGCGTCCGGAATGCAGGACACAGCGTGCGGGGGCGCTATGGGTGGGTGACGGGCTGAGCCAGTAGGCGCACGGCCTCGCTCACGGCGGCGCGGCGCGCCTGGCGGACGGCCGTGTCCAGCGGGCGGAGGGCATCCGCACGGTGCTGGGCCGCACTCGCGGAGACCGCGCCACCCGGCTCGTCCGCCGATGCCAGGTCCAGGATCGCCGCGACCTCGTCCGCGCGTTGCAGCACCCGCAGCGCGCGGCCCGGCATGGCGTCCGGCCAGCGCGGCGCGGGAGCGCGCCGCAGCCGGGCTCGCAGCGCGTCGTGCGCGTCGGGGCGTTCCCGTGCGACGTCGAGCTCCGCCAGCGTGGCCGCGCTGGAACGGATCGCCTCGGTCAGCGCCTGCTCAGCATCGCCGATGCCGACGTGTTCGTCCGTGCCGCCGCCCGCGTGCGGGTAGACCGTCCAGCGCAGCACGTCGTCGGCGGGGGAGTCGGGGACGAGCGCCAGCCCGGCGCTCGCGAACACGCTCGCCTCGCCCGCGTCCAGTGCCGCGCCAACCAGAGCGCCGCCACCGCCAAGCCCGCGCGGGTCGCCGGGTGCTGGCAGCACGAGCGTCCCGGCTTCCGCACTTCTGGCGCGCAGGGCGGCGAGCAGTCGCGCGGCGGGCGCGGGGAACGTGCCGGTGACCGGCAGGTCGGTCTCCGCGGCCGTCGTCTCGTCGGCGGCGACCACGTCGTGCCGATCCGCGAGGGTGTTGAGGGCATCGAGAACGTCGTCCGCGGCGGCTTTGCCGTTGAGCCACGCGGTCGTCCAGATCGTCAGTGTCGCACTGGCCATCGCCATGACACCCCAGGTTACCGATGACCGTCCCGTCGCGGGAGCCCGGCCAGTGAACCACGCACGGTAGACCATCATTCAGGAACGGCACCTTATCGAGTGATTATGACGTCAATTGTCTTCGCGAACCGGACTGTGAAACTTCTTCGTGACCTACCGCACATGTCACTCGTTAGTGATAAGTGAGCAATCGCTTTCTGTGATTGCTCACTCGGATGAGTGGTGCGCGGGTCGCACCTGGGACTAGCTCCTCGCGGAGCGAAGAGAAGGGACTTCAGCATGAAGCAGTGGACAAGACGGGCGATGGCACTCGTCGCGGCCTCCGCGTTCGCGGCGCTCGGCGTCGCGCCAGGGACGGTGAACGCGCAGGAAACGGTGGCGATCCAGCCCGGCGTGTCCATCGAGTCTGGCGGCGGGTACTGCACGCTGAACTGGATCTACGACGGCGAGGGCGCGCTGGCGGGTTCGGTCTACGGCGGCACGGCGGCGCATTGCGTCGAGTCGGTCGGGGAACGGATCTCGCTCGCCACCGGCAGCCTCGGTGACCCAATCCAGGAGTTCGGCACCGTCGCCTACATCGACGACAACCTGGACTACGCCTTCATCGAGATCGACCCCGCCCTGCATGACGCGGTCGACCCCGCGATGAAGGGACACCCGGCCATTCCGACCGGCGTGTCCACTACCGAGACCGCCAACGTCGGCGACACCATGCAGTTCTCCGGCAATGGTGTCGGCTTCCACTTGCTCACCCTGACGCAGGAGGAACGCACCGGCATCCTGCACTCGAATGACGGCACGCAACACTACGTGATCGGCGCGGTCAGCCCCGGCGACTCCGGCGGCCCGGTCGCGGATGTCACGGACGGTAACAAGGCGTTCGGCATCGTCAACACCGTCGGAGTAGGCATCAACGGCCTGCCGTACGCGGGTGAGGGCGGCGTTTCGCTGGAAGGCATGTTCGCCGACGCGGCGGAGGCTGGCTTCACCGTGGCACTGCGCACCGTGTAACGGCGGCGCAACGCGGCGGCGCCGGGTGGACATTCCCCGGCGTCGCCGCCGTTTCCGCTCACTGCACGCGGTCGGTCGGCGGCGGGAGCTGGTAGGTGTACTGGGCTTCCACGTCGAGAACGCCGGGCACCGCGGTCAACGATCCGAGGTCCGACTCGTCGCACGTTCCGGTGATGGTGGCGAGCGTGTCGAGCACGGACTCGACAGCCAGCCCATGCTGGCTGAGCTGGGCGGCGATGTCGGCGAGCGTCTCAGGTTCTTCGGTGTCAACGGAGACGATGACCTTCCGCGGTGCTGCCACCGTCTACCTCCTGTGCTTCGGGGCGCGCCATCAAACGGTTTCATGGTGCCTGAACCAATCCTGCACCAACATCCGTGGATGGCAATGGGAGCCGGGCGGCGGATTGGCTCAACCGAGCCCACAGTTCCCATGCTGTCCCCTGATACACCTCGGCCGTCAAGGCGGCGATACCGGCGGCGTGCGGCGTCGCCATGCTAGTGCCACTGAGAGTGTGATGCCGTTGTGGCATCGGCCAGCTCGAATGGACATCGACGCCGGGACCGACGATGTCCACCGCGCCGGAATCCGGCAGCGTGCCGGACGAGAAGTCGCCCACCTTACGTTCCTGGTCGATCGCGCCGACCGCCATGATGGTGGGACAGTTCGCGGGGTGGCCGACCGGTGCGATGACGCCGTCGGCTCGGGCGCTCTCGTTGCCCGCGGCGGCGACGATCAGCGTGCCCTTGTTCATCGCGCGCCGTGCGGCCCGCTCGAAGGTCACCGAGTGCGGCTGGCCCGGCTGTACGGGCGCGCCCAGTGACATCGACACCACGGTGCACCGGTTCTGCACCGCCCAGGCGAGCCCGGCGAGGATGTCGCCGTCGGTGCCCGCGCCCGCGTTGTTGAGCACCTTGCCCGCGTAGATCTCCGCCGCGGGCGCGACGCCGTACCCGGGGCCGAGGTCGGGCTTGCGCGGCCCGCACGCGGTGCCGATGACGTGGGTGCCGTGACCGTGGCCGTCGGTGGCGTCCTCGTTGTCGACGAACGAGCTGGCGACGACCTCGCGGTCGGCGAAGTCCGGGTGGTCGATGTCGATGCCGGTATCGAGCACTGCGATCCGCACACCAGCGCCGGTGGCCACGCTCGTGGGAGCGTTGATGGCGCGCAGTCCCCAGGTGAAGGTGGCTTCCTCGGCGTCGGCGCTGGTCGGATGAAACGCCGGTGTCGAGATCGCGTACACCATCCGATCCGGTTCGATCATGGCGATCGGCCCCCTGCTGACGAGCGAACCGCGCAACGCCGTGATCTGATCGGTGGCGGCCGTCACCACCGCGATGCCAAGGTCGGCCCACAGCACACCGCCCGGCATTCGCGTCAGGCCGTCGCCGGTCTGTGTGGCGATCTCACCGCTGTGGATCGCCCTGATACCGGCGACGTTGGTCATGGCGCGCGAGCCCTCGTCGGCCGCGTCCTCCTCGAACAGTACGAGGTACCGCGCCACGCCACTGCCGTCATCCTGCTGTGTCATGAACCGCCACCCACTGTGTACGACCTGCTGTGCTCTGTAAGTCCATGATCGCTCAGCGTGGTCGTAAAGTCACAGGGGCCGGGGGGTGAATCCGCCAGAAAGGCTAACGGATAGTAATGACTGCATCACCTGTTCGTTATAACCACTCGAGCGCCCCGTGCTGGAGTGAAGGTGATGTTTCGCGGTTTAACCTGTTCACCCCGGGTGCGGTCCGGTGCGAGGTGGTAGCGGGTGAGCACAGTGCGTAGTACCTCGGTTGCTTCCATCAGGGCAAAACCCGCCCCCAGGCACCGGCGGACACCGCCCCCGAACGGGAGCCAGTTGCGCGGCGACGTGGAGCCGTCCAGGAAGCGTTCCGGCCGGAACGTCTCGGGCTCGTCGTGCTGTGCCGGGTCGGTCTGCACCACGCCGATCGCGGGCATGATCGTGGTGCCCGCCGGCACGCGGAAGCCGCCGACGGTGACCGGCTCCGTGGTGCGCCGCGCGACCTCGTAGATCACCGGACGCAGCCGCATCGCCTCTTTGGCGACGGCCTCCAGGTAACGGTCGTCGCCGGTGTCGGCCGCGGTGGCCGCGCGAGCCTGCGTCTCGGGGGAGCGGGACAGCTCGTGCCAGCACCACGCCAGTGCCGTCGCCGTTGTCTCGTGCCCCGCGAGCAGCAGCGTGACGAGTTGGTCGCGCAGCTCCGCGTCGGTCAGTGGCGCCTCGTCCTCGGTGCCGGTCTGCGAGCCGGTCTGCAGCAGCCGGGACAGCACGTCGGTGCGCTCGCCGAGGTCGGGTGCGGCGCGGCGGTCGGCGATCTCGGCGTAGAGCAACTCGTCGGAGCGGCGAAGCAGCTTCTGGTTGCGGCGCCAGCGGCCGTAGCGCTGCATCCGCTCGTTGTGCCAGCCGAAGATGTCCAGTGCGCCGATGTCGATGACGCCGCCGAGCGTGCGGCGCAGCTCGGCGAGGCGCGGGCTGTCGCTGACGCCGAGCACCACGCGCAGGATCACCTCGAACGTGAGTCGCTGCATGCTGGTGTGGGAGCGAAATGGCGTGCCGATCGGCCAGCGCGCGACCTCGTGCTCGGCGATGTCGGCCACCATGCCGCGGTAGCCGCGCAGCGCGGCGCCGGTGAACGGTGGGGTGAGCAGGGTGCGGATGCGGCGGTGCTCGTCCTCGTCGGTGGTCAGCACCGAGTGCTCGCCCATCACCGGCTTGAGGACCTGGTTGCCTTCTCCCGCGTGGAACGTGGTGACCGGCCCGGAGAACAGCTCCTTGATGTCGCCAGGGTCGGAGATGCTGACGACGTGACGCTCGGGGAAGACCTGGAACGCGAACACCGAGCCGTAGCGCCGGTGCAGTAGCCGCAGCAGCCGGTGGCGCTGGGTGGCGAACAGGACCGACTGCAGCGTCATCGGCAATCGGGGGCCGGGCGGTGTTGGCAGCTGATCCGCGGGGTGGTCCTGGGGACGTAGCGTGCTGGCTGTCATCAGACCTCCGTTGGTCGACGCCGGTGTCGCGCTAGCCCTGATTTATACGCGCGTATAGACAGCGTGTCCAGTGCCGGTGTGTGCCAAAAAGCCGGAGGCCTGCCGAACTGGCACACTCGCTGACCTGCTAGTTCGGCTGACTTCCTTTCGGGTTGGTAGCTACCGGCACAGTAGGGTGGATGCGTGGGACATCGCGAACAACTGCTCGGCGCGGCACGCCGGTTGCTGGAAGACAAGGGTTACGCGCACATCACCGCGCGGGACCTGGTGGCTGCCTCGGACACGAACCTGGCCTCGATCGGCTACCACTTCGGGTCCAAGGCCGGGCTGCTCAACGCCGCGATAGGCGAGATCTTCGACGAGTGGACCGACCAACTCGCCGAGATCGCGATGCGCGCCGCCGTGGCGACGCCGGTCGAACGCGCCCACGTCACCTGGTCGGCTCTGCTTGACGGACTCGACAACAAGCGGGCGCTGCTGCTGTCGTTCATGGAGGCCTTCGCGCAGGCCGACCGAAACGACGAGCTGCGCGCCCAGTTCGCCGCGCAGTACCAGCAGATCAGGGGCCGGGTCGCCGGGTTGGTGGCCGAGTCGCTGCACGGCCAGGTCACCGCCGACGAGCCCCGCGCCAAGGCCGTCGCCAGCTTCGTGATCGCCGTCTGCGACGGGCTGGCGATGCAGTGGTTGCTCGACCCGGTGAACACTCCGACGGGTGACGAGTTGCTCTCCGGGCTGGGGCTGCTGTGGCAGGCCTCGACCGGGGCACGGCCGGGGGAGTAGGCGCGTCCCACCGGGCGGACGCCCGCGCGCGGACCCGTACCCTCGGGAGCATGCAGACCTGGTCGTCCGTTCCGGTGCCGCGCGTGCCGGGAACCCCTCGTGAACTCCGGCTGTACGACACCGCGACCGCATCGGTGCGCCCTGTCGCGACTGGTGGCACCGCTCGCATGTACGTCTGTGGCATCACGCCGTACGACGCGACCCACCTGGGCCATGCCGCGACCTATCTGGCCTTCGACCTGGTGCATCGGCTGTGGCTTGACGCGGGACACGACGTCCACTACGTGCAGAACGTCACCGACATCGACGACCCGTTGCTTGAGCGCGCCGAGCGGGATCAGGACGACTGGGTCGTGCTCGCGATGCGCGAGACGGCACTGTTCCGGGAGGACATGGAGGCGCTGCGGGTGCTGCCGCCGCAGGACTTCATCGGCGCCGTCGAGTCCATCCCGGACATCGTGGAGATCATCGACAAGCTGCTGGCCAGCGGCGCCGCCTACCGCGCGGACGACCCGGAGTACCCGGACGTCTACTTCGACCACACCGCGACCGGACGGTTCGGCTACGAGTCGGGCTACGACGAGCAGCTGATGGCGGAGCTGTTCCCCGAGCGCGGCGGCGACCCCGACAGGCCAGGCAAGCGGCATCCGCTTGATGCGTTGCTGTGGCGGATGCGCCGGGACGGCGAGCCGTACTGGGAGAGCGAGCTCGGCCAGGGCAGGCCGGGTTGGCACGTTGAGTGCAGCGTGATCGCGGTGAACCGGCTCGGGTTCGGTTTCGACGTCCAGGGCGGCGGCTCCGACCTGGCGTTCCCGCATCATGAGTTCAGCGCGGCGCATGCTGAGGCGCTGGCCGGTGATCACCCGTTCGCGCGGTTCTACGTGCACGCGGGCATGATCGGGCTCGACGGCGAGAAGATGTCGAAGTCCAAGGGCAACCTGGTGTTCGTCTCGAAGCTGCGCTCGGAGGGTGTCGAGCCTGACGTGATGCGGCTAGCGCTGTTCGCCGGGCACTACCGGGAGGACCGGCAGTGGACGGCCGACCTGCTGGCGGACGCCACGGCGCGGTTGGCGCGGTGGCGGGAGGCGACGTCGCTCGACGCGGGCCCGGACGCCACGGGCGCCATCGACCGGCTCCGCGAGCACCTGGCGAACGACCTGGACACGCCTCGCGCACTGGCGGCGATCGACGCCTGGGTGGACGACGCGCTCACGCGGCGCGGCGAGGACACGACGGCCCCCGCCGCGATACGCACCGCGGTCGACGCCCTGCTCGGCGTGGCGCTGTAGGGCTATGACGAGCCCGCGGAGCCGCCCCCTCGGCGTCTGCGGAGGTAGCGCTCGAAGTCGGCGGCGATCTGCTCGCCGCTGGTCTCCGTCAGGTCGGCCTCCGCGTCGCCGCGCTCCTCTAGCGAGCGGACGTACTCGCTGACCTCCTCGTCCTCCTCGGCCAGTTCAGACACCGTGCGTTGCCACTCCTCTGCCTGCTCCGGCAGCGACCCCAGCGGGATCTCCAGGTCGAGCACGTCCTCCAGCTTGCGCAGCATCGCGAGGGTGACCTTCGGCGATGGCGACTGCGAGACGTAGTGCGGCACCGCGGCCCAGATCGAGATCGCCGGGATGCCCGCCTGCACGCAGGCGTAGTGCATCACTCCGGTGATTCCGGTCGGGCCGTCGTAGTTGCTGGACGTGAAGCCGTGCCGCTCCGCCGATTCGGCATCGTAGGCACTGCCGCTGATCCGCACCGGCCGGGTGTGCGCGGTGTCGGCAAGCAGCGAACCCAGCGTCACAACGGTCGAGACATCGAGCTGCTTCGCCTTGTCGATCAGCTCATCGCAGAACGCGCGCCAGCGCAGATTCGGCTCCGGCCCCTGTACCAGGATCAGGTCCTGATCGAAGCCGGTCGGGCTGCACCGCGACAGCAACGTCGTTGGCCAGTCGATCCGCCGGGTGACCCCTTCCACCATGTGGACGGTGGGGCGGCTGACCTGGAAGTCGTAGTAGTCGTCCTGGCTCAACTCGTCGACGGCGGTGGCCTCCCACGACAGCTGTAGGTGCTCGATCGCGGCACTAGCGGCCTCACCTGCGTCGTTCCAGCCTTCGAACGCCACGACCATTACGGTGGCCGAGCCAGACGTGTCGTTGGCCGATGTCGGTTCGTGCGCTTCGGGATCGGTCACCCGCCCAGCCTACGACCACCCAGGGCTGGCACGGGACCGTAGTCTCGACTGTATGCACGATGGCCCAGCGCAATCGGAGTTCCTGGCCGCGGTGGCGCGGCGCGTCGTCGTCGCCGACGGCGCCATGGGTACGGCGCTGCAGGCGCACGACCTTTCGCTTGACGACTTCGCGGGGCTGGAAGGTTGCAACGAGATCCTCAACGTGACCAGGCCAGATGTCGTGCGCGGCATCCACCGCGGCTACCTCGACGCTGGCGCGGACGCGATCGAGACCAACACGTTCGGGGCGAATTTCGGCAACCTGGCGGAGTACGACATCACCGACCGCGTGCGGGAGCTCGCTGAGCGCGGCGCGGTGCTGGCACGGGAGGTCGCGGACGATTACGCCACGCGCGAACGACCCCGATTCGTGCTCGGCTCGGTCGGGCCGGGAACCAAGCTGCCGACGCTGGGGCACGCGCCGTTCACCACGCTGCGGGATGCCTACCGCGAGCAGGTCGCCGGAATGCTCGACGGTGGCATCGACGCGGTGTTGGTGGAGACCACCCAGGACATCCTGCAGACCAAAGCCGCGATCATCGGCGCGAAACGGGCCATGGCCGCACAGGGCGTCCTGGTGCCGATCCTGGCATCGATCACTGTCGAGACCACCGGCACCATGCTGCTCGGCACCGAGGTGGGCGCGGCGCTCACCGCGCTCGAACCGCTCGGCATCGACGTCATCGGGCTGAACTGCGCGACTGGGCCCGCCGAGATGAGCGAGCACCTGCGGCAGCTCTCGCAACAGGCCCCGATGCCGCTGTCGGTGCTGCCCAACGCCGGGTTACCCGAGCTGGGCGCGGACGGGGCGGTGTACCCGCTCGGTCCGGAGGAGTTCGCCGCCGCGCTGGCCGACTTCGTGCGCGAGTTCGGCGTTACGCTGGTGGGTGGTTGTTGCGGGACGACGCCGGAGCACATCCGCCAGTTGGCCGCCGCCATTGACGACGCTGCCGATGCCGAGCCCGCCACGCGGGAGCCCCGGCACGAACCGAGCCTGTCCTCGCTGTACCAGGCGGTGTCGTTCGAGCAGGACGCCAGCGTGCTGATGATCGGCGAGCGGACCAACGCCAACGGCTCACGGGCGTTCCGCGACGCGATGATCGAGGAACGTTACGGCGACTGCATCGAGATCGCTCGCGCGCAGACCCGCGACGGCGCGCACGTGCTCGACCTGTGCGTCGACTATGTGGGCCGAGACGGGGTCGCGGACATGCGGGCGCTGGCGTCCCGGCTGGCCACGGCCTCCACGCTGCCGGTCGTGCTCGACTCCACCGAGCCCGCCGTGTTGGAAGCAGGGTTGGAGCACCTTGGCGGGCGGTGCGCGGTCAACTCGGTTAACTACGAGGACGGTGACGGCCCCGACTCGCGGTTCCAGCGCACCATGCGCGTCGCCGCGGAGCACGGTGCGGGCGTGGTCGCGCTGTGCATCGACGAGGACGGCCAAGCCCGCACCGCCGAGTGGAAGGTGCGGGTCGCCGCCCGGCTGATCGAGGACCTGACGACGAACTGGGGCATGCGGGTCGGCGACATCATCGTCGACTGCCTGACGTTTCCGATCTCCACTGGGCAAGAGGAGGTGCGCGGCGACGCGATCGCCACCATCGAGGCGATCCGGGAGCTCAAACGCCGTTACCCCGAGGTGCAGACCACGCTCGGCGTGTCCAATGTGTCTTTCGGACTGAACGCGGCCGCGCGGCAGGTGCTGAACTCGGTGTTCCTGCACGAGTGCGTCGAGGCTGGGCTGGACACGGCGATCGTGCACGCGTCCAAGATCGTACCGATGGCGCGGATCCCTGATGAGGCCCGCGAGGTGGCGCTCGACTTGATCTACAACCGGCGGCGGGCTGAGACCGAGGCCGAAGAGAGCTACGACCCGCTGCAACGCTTGATGGGACTGTTCGAGGGCAAGACGGCGGCATCGAGCCGGGAGTCGCGGGCGGCGGAGCTGGCGCGGCTGCCGCTGTTCGAACGGCTGGAGCGCCGGATCGTAGACGGTGAAAGGACGGGGCTGACCGACGACCTCGACGCCGCCATGCGGGAGAAATCGCCGCTGGAGATCATCAACGACACCCTGCTGTCCGGGATGAAGACCGTCGGCGAGCTGTTCGGGTCCGGGCAAATGCAGCTGCCGTTCGTGCTGCAGTCCGCCGAGGTGATGAAGGCGGCCGTAGCGCACCTGGAACCGCACATGGACAAGGCGGACGCGGGCGGCAGGGGGACGATCGTGCTAGCCACGGTCAAAGGCGACGTGCACGACATCGGCAAGAACCTGGTGGACATCATCCTGTCCAACAACGGCTACGACGTCGTCAACCTCGGCATCAAACAGCCGGTCACCGCGATTCTTGATGCCGCGGACGAGTCCGACGCGGACGTGGTCGGCATGTCGGGGCTGCTGGTGAAGTCCACGGTGATCATGAAGGACAACCTCACCGAGATGAACGCGCGCGGGGTGGCGACGCGCTGGCCGGTGCTGCTCGGCGGCGCGGCACTGACGCGGTCTTTTGTGGAGAACGACCTGGACGAGCTGTATCAGGGCGAGGTCCGCTACGCCCGCGACGCCTTCGAGGGACTCCGGCTGATGGACGGTGTCATGGCAGCCAAGCGCGGCGAGCAGCGTCCCGTCGACGAGGCCGAGGAGGCGAAGCGGGCCGAGCGCAAGGCACGACGGGGACGGTCGCTGCGGATCGCGGCGCAGCGTAAGGCACGGGCGCAGGAAGTTCCGGATGACGCCACGGCGCCGACCCGTTCCGACGTCGCTACCGACGTCCCGCTGCCGTCGCCGCCGTTCTGGGGCACCAGAGTGATCAAGGGTATCCCGGTCGCGGACTATGCCGCGTTCCTCGACGAGCGGGCGACGTTCATGGGGCAGTGGGGACTGAAGGGCTCCCGCACGGGCGACGGCCCTACCTACGAGCAGCTGGTCGAGACCGAGGGCAGGCCACGGCTGCGGTACTGGCTGGATCGGCTGGCCACCGATGGCGTGCTGGCCCATGCGGCCGTGGTGTACGGCTACTTCCCGTGCGTGGCCGATGGCAACGACGTCGTGGTCCTCACCGAGCCGGACGCCGATGCCGCGGAGCGCGTGCGGTTCTCCTTCCCACGCCAAGGCAGGGGCCGCGGGCTGTGTCTCGCGGACTACTTCCGGCCAAGGGAGCTGGCTCGGGAGCGCGGCGAGGTCGACGTCCTGCCGCTGACGCTGGTCACCATGGGACAGCCGATCGCGGACTATGCCAACGAGTTGTTCGCGAAGGACGCCTATCGCGACTACCTCGAGGTGCACGGCCTCGGGGTGCAGTTGACGGAAGCGCTGGCGGAGTACTGGCACACTCGGGTACGGCGCGAGCTACGATTCGCGTCCGGCGTCGCCGTTGCCGCCGAAGATCCCGCCGATATCGAGGAGTTCTTCGCGCTCGAATACCGCGGTGCGCGGTTCTCGCTCGGATACGGCGCCTGCCCGAACCTGGAGGACCGTTCGTTGATTGTGCGACTGCTCGAACCCGAACGCATCGGGGTGAAGCTCTCCGAGGAGTTCCAGCTGCATCCGGAACAGTCGACCGACGCGATCGTGGCGCACCACCCAGAAGCCACGTATTTCAACACGTGACCGGCGAGGTAGGCGACACGGTGTCCGGCAGCGAGGCGGTGGATGTCCTCGGCGACGGCGGCTGGGACGCGGTGCTGTTCGACATGGACGGCACGCTCGTCGACTCCGAGAAGCTGTGGGACATCGCGCTGGGCGAGGCCGCCGAACGGCTCGGCGGCACGCTGTCGCGGGCCGCGCGGGAGCGGATGCTGGGCAGCCACACCGAAGCCACGCTGCGGGTGCTGTTCGACGACGTCGGTGTCGATGCCACCCCTGGTCTGCGTGCCGACGTCGCACGCTGGCTGGAAACGCGGATGGGCGAGCTGCTGAGCAGCGAGCTGCCGTGGTTGCCTGGCGCGCGGGACGTGCTTGCCGACGTCCGCCGCTCCGGGGTGCCGACAGCATTGGTGACGTCCACTGTGCGGACGTTGACGGATCTGGCGCTGATCAGTATCGGGCGGGCGAATTTCGACGTCACCGTATGCGGCGACGAGGTCGACGGTCACAACAAACCGCATCCGGAGCCCTATTTGCGTGCCGCGCGGAAACTGGGCGTCGACCCGGTTCGATGTGTGGCGATCGAGGACTCGCCGACCGGCGTCGCGGCGGCGTCCGCCGCCGGGTGCACTGTGGTCGTCGTCCCCGGTGAGCTGCCCGTGGATCCCGGCGACCGCCGGGTGTTCGTGGAGTCACTAGCCGGCGTGCGCCTGGTGCGGTGAATGACGCTTTCCTCGCGTTGAGCGCGGCGAAAGCGTCATTCACCGCGAGCGGCCCAGTGGAAGCGTTACCGCGGTGCGGGCACCCGCACGGCTCTATGGCAGTTCCGTGGGGTGGCCGTGATCCGAATTGGAGGTGCATGGATCACGGCCACCCCGCCCCCAGCCCCAGTCCTTTCGGGAGGTTTCGCTGCGCCAGCGGATGGCACGCATCAGTTGGGTGGGTGTGAGCCCGGCGCGATCTGCGATGCCGCTCAGGGTGGTTTCGGTGCGGTTCCAGTGCCCGGAGGCGCGCCGGAGTTTGTTGGCCCACAGTTGTTCGTCGATCCAGTTCCTGGTGCCGAGCGCGATCAGCTCGTCGGCGTGCTCGGCAGAGCACGCGCGTCCGAGGCGACGGCCGTCCTGCCGTGGGTCGTCGGCATGCAGGTAGGTTGAGTCGGGGACGACGGTATCGATGCGCGTGGCTGGATCGACGGTGCGACCACAGTACTCGCAGGTCGTTGCTGGTGGCTTGGTCGACCGATAGAACGGGTTCATGTCGACTCCCGGCAGCTGGCATCCGTTGAGACTCGCGGATGCCGCCGGGGTCCGAAGCGGCACGAAACGACCCGCGCATTCGTCGCGTTGAGGGCCGCTTCATATTGTAACCACATCAGACGGGCCGCGCGGTACGTCCTGATGGGGGATTCGCATGGTGTGACCGCCGCTGGTGAGCGACTGTCTCCCTGTAGGCTTAGGGTTGTGGCGGTGAGCGCCACGCGCGTCTTGGCAGGGCCCTGACCCCGCCGCCGCCGAGAGGTATGAAGCCCCAGTGCAGGGAGGCGGTGGGACGCGGATGAGTGAGTCCGGTGAGCTCTCGCTGCCGCTGCGAGACCTGGTTTCATCGGTGCTCGCGGCGCTGCGGGAGGGCGACGCGCGCGAAGTGGCCGCGCGGGTGGGTCGCGCGTGCCTCGCGCGGTTGCCGATCGATGGCGTCTCGTTGTCGGTGATGGTCGACACCGGACACCGGCAGACGTTGTACGCCAGCGACGCGGTGATGGAGTACGTCGAGGCAGTGCAGTTCAGTCTCGGCGAGGGGCCGTGTTTCGAAGCGTTCCAGACCGGAGTCCCTGTCCTGGTTCCTGACTTGGCCTCGGACGCGGGTCAGGCGTGGCCGATGTTCGCGACGCAGGTGGCGACGGCGGACATCGGGGCGATCTTCGCGTTCCCGCTGCGGCAAGGGGCCGCCCGGTTCGGGGCGATGGATATGTACCGGCGCGACCCTGGCTGGCTCTCCGATGCCGAGGTGGCGACCGTGCTGCAGATCACCGACATTGCCACCAGCGCGCTGTTCGCCGCGTCTGCGGGCGGCGAGGACGGGGAGATCAGTGAGGACTCGATCATGGAGCTGACCCGGACCAGGGCGGTGGTGCACCAGGCCACCGGGATGATCGTCGCCGAGTTCGCGATCCCCGCTGAGCAGGCGTTGGCGCGGCTGCGGGGCTATGCCTTCGCTACCGGAAGGTTGCTTGACGACGTCGCGGCCGACCTGGTGGCTCATCGGCTGCAACCAGGGGTGATCGACACATGACCGGCACCCGGCGGCCACGGTGGAATTCATGGCACGGAGCACAATGGACGACTATCGTTTGTCAACGGATGGACTCAACCATCGCAGGAGGTGAGACGACCCGTGAATGACTCGCCTCTGGAAGGTGCGGTACGTGAGCAGCGGCTGGTGTCCGCGTTCGTCGAGATGGCCGACACGCTCGTCGATGACTATGACATCGTCGATGTGCTGTACCGGCTTGCCGATCATTGCGTGACGTTGCTCGGGGCCGCCGCCGCGGGCCTGCTGCTCGCGGACCAGCGCGGTAGCATCCAAGTCGTGGCCACGTCGAGTGAGCGTGCCAGGCTGCTCGAACTGTTCCAGCTGCAAGCGGACGAAGGCCCCTGCCTCGACGCCTATCGCACCGGCGAGGTGATCGAGGTCGTGGATCTCTCGGCGGCGAAGTGGCGCTGGCCCGTGTTCGCGCCGGAAGCGCTCGCCGAGGGTTTCCGCTCGATCCAGGCGGTGCCGATGCGGCTGCGCGGGCAGATCATCGGCGCGTTGAACCTCTTCGGTCGCGAGACCGGACCGCTGAGCGGGCAGGACCTCGAGGTGGCGCGGGCATTAGCTGACACCGCCACCATCGGCATCTTGCAGGAACGCGCCATCCGTCGCGGCGAGGTGCTCACCGAGCAGATGCAAGGCGCGCTGACCAGCAGGGTCATCATTGAGCAGGCCAAGGGTCTGCTTTCGCAAGCCGCCACGATCTCTACGGAAGAAGCGTTCGAGAAACTCCGGAACTACAGCCGGAACAACAACGTCAAGCTCAGCCACGTCGCCGAGCAGCTGATGCGTGGCGAGGTTCGCATCGACGCCCTCTGACGGGCGGCCCCCGCTGTGACCCGAGCCGCGCCGACGGCGGGCCGACGCAGCGCCCAGGGCGTGCGGATGCGAGGATCAGCGCGTGAAGACCTTCGATGACCTGTTCGCCGAGCTGATCGACCGCGCCGAGACCCGCCCCGAGGGCTCCGGCACCGTGACGGCACTGGACGCGGGCGTGCATGCGCAGGGCAAGAAGGTGCTCGAAGAGGCGGGCGAGGTATGGCTCGCGGCCGAACACGAGTCCGACGACCGCCTCGCCGAGGAGATCTCGCAACTGCTGTACCGGGTGCAGGTGCTGATGCTGGGCCGAGGCATCACGCTCGACGACGTCTACCGGTACCTGTGAGGGAGGACCCCATGCTGCGCGTAGCGGTGCCGAACAAGGGCGCGTTGGCCGGTCCGGCGTCGGAGATGCTGTCCGAGGCCGGGTACCGGCAGCGGCACGAGTCCCGCGACCTGACCGTGCTCGACCCGAACAATGACGTCGAGTTCTTCTTCCTGCGCCCGAAGGACATCCCGATCTACGTCGGCTCCGGCGAGCTCGATCTTGGCATCACCGGTCGTGACTTGGCGCTGGACTCATCGGCCCCGATCGAGGAGCGGCTGCAACTCGGCTTCGGCGGCTCGACGTTCCGCTACGCCGCGCCGTTGGGCAGGGAGTGGAAGCTGGACGACCTCGCTGGGAAGCGGCTGGCGACGTCGTATCCCAACCTGGTGCGCGACGATCTCGCGGCGCACGGCGTCGAGGCTGAGGTGATCCGGCTGGACGGCGCGGTGGAGATCTCGATCCAGCTCGGCGTGGCCGAGGCGATCGCGGACGTCGTGGGCTCCGGCAGGACGCTGCGGCAGCACGGCCTGATCGCGTTCGGTGACCCGATCTGCACCTCCGAGGCGGTGCTGGTGCAGCGTGCCGGCAGCAACGGCTCGCCGAACGAGCGCGAGAAAGCGCAGCTCACCGCCCGGCTGCAGGGTGTGGTGTTCGCGCAGCAGTACATGATGCTGGACTACGACTGCCCGAAGGAGATCCTCGAAGGCGCGATGGCGATCACGCCGGGCGTCGAGTCGCCCACGGTGGCACCGCTCGCCGAGGACGGCTGGGTCGCGGTGCGCGCGATGGTGGCGCGCAAGCACGTCAACAACATCATGGACCAACTGGCCGAGTACGGCGCGAAGGCGGTGCTGGCCTCGGACATCCGGTCTTGCCGGATGTGAGGCCTGCCGCCAGCGCCCCGTGCTCAGCGGCGTCGCGCCATGGTCACGCCGTCGGACAGCGTCAGCAGCACCAGGTCCACGCGGTCATCCGCGGCGGCATGGTCGTTGAACTCGGTGATCACGCGGGTCGTCTCGTCCAGTTCGGCGTCGGCTACCGTGCCGTGCCAGAGCGTGTTGTCCACCAGCAGCACCCCGCCGGGCCGCATCCGGGGCACCAGCTCCTCCCAGTACGCGATGTAGGACTCCTTGTCGGCGTCGATGAACGCCAGGTCGATCGCTGGCTCGCCCGGCAGCGTCCGTAGCGTGTCGAGCGCGGGCGCGATGCGCAGGTCGATGTGGTCGGCGACGCCTGCTCGCTGCCAGTGTTCCCGCCCGATCGATGTCCATTCCTCGCTGACATCGCAGCACAGCAGCGTGCCGCCGTCGGCGAGGCCGCGCGCGATGCACAGTGCGGAGTACCCGGTGAACGTGCCGACCTCGACGGCGAACCGTGCGCCGGTCAGCTGGGTCAGCAGAGTCAGGAACGTGCCCTCGTCGTGGGAGATGCGCATGCCGGCGTGCTCGGCGGTGGCGCGGTTGGTGGCGTCGATGAGCGCGCGTTGCACGGCGTCGGGTTGTGTGCTGTGGGCGAGCGCGTACTCGTGCAGTCGTGGGTCGACGGCGATCGAGCGGCCGGTCGAGGGGGAGGGATCGGTCATGGCCGTGACTCTACTGCCGCCGCCGTGAGGCCAGCAGCGTGATCCTCAGCGGCGCGACCGTCTCGGCATCAGGTCGTAGAGCCCCTTGCGGGCGCCGGTGTCGTTGCGGTTGCGTGCGCCAGCCACCTCGTTGATGAAGTCCTCGAACACGAACTCCTCCGACGGCTGCGGCACCGATCCCGACGGCGAGTGCTTGCGGTAGCTCTCCAGCGTGGCCGCGATCTGGTGCAGCGCCCCGGTTTGCGCGCAGTGCGGCGCGAACGTCGTGATCGGGATGCCGCGGGACGCGGCCTCATTGACGACGACGCCCATCGCGATGTGTGGCAGCACCTGGATGCCCATGGCGTGCAACTCCCGCATCGCCGCCTCGGCATAGCCGGACATCGGCCTGCGGTAGAGGCCGGGCACCAGGCCGTAGTACTGCACCGGCTCCCGGTTGATCAGCTGCTCGAGGTGGTGCACCTGATCGCGCAGCAGCCGCAACGCCCTGATGCTGGTGCGGTCCGGCTGTACGGGCACCAGCACGCCGTGAGTGGCGGCGAGCGCGTTGTTGGTGAGCAGGTCCAGCGCGGGCGGGCAGTCGATGATCACGTGGTCGTAGTGGGCGAACTGCAGCACCCGTGCCAGTTCCCAGCCGGGCATGCGGAACTGGTCCAGCCTGCGCACCAGGTCGAACATGCCAGGCGCGGTGGGCATGACGTCGAAGCAGCCGCCCTCACCGACGTTGGCACGCGGGTGTGAGACGACCAGTTCCTCGACGGGGCCTTTCCACATCTTGCTCAGCGCCATCGGCAGGCTCGGCTTGCCAGGCGGTGTCTCCGGCAGCCCGAGGAACTCCGTCGTCGCGTGCCCCTGCGGATCGAGATCGACCAGGAGGACGCGCATGCCCTGCTCGGCGAGTGCTGCTGCGGCCCCCACACTCAGCGACGTCTTGCCGACGCCACCCTTCTGGTTGACCACCGAGGTGATCTGCATAACCACGGTACTTGTCCCCGATCGTGGTCGAACGATAAGTACGTTTCAGTGCGACAGTGCCTTTCAATGCCTGACAGTGTCTATCCGTGCCTGTCGCACCGTAGTCGATCAGAGCATGCTCACGCTCCGGAACGCGCCCGCGACACACCCACAGTGGTCCTCTTGGCCCGCTATGTCACGTTCAGTCGGCCCGATCGAGCACCGTCTCGTCGCCGGCGTCCGGCTCCGGCCAGCCGGGGTACTCCGGTGGCGTGCCGCCGAACTCAGGACAACGGGCCTTGTGGTCGCACCAATCGCAGAGCTTGCTGCGGCTCGCCCGGAAATCACCTGACTTGCCCGCCCGCAGGATGGCCTGCCAGATCGCTTCGAGCGTGCGCTCGAACCGGCGTAGCTCGGCCTCGTCCGGCGCGTAGGTCAGCGACTGCCCATCGGTGAGGTACATGAGTTTGAGCTGGTCCGGCACCGCACCTCGCAGCCGCCACAGCACCAGTGCGTAGAACTTCATCTGGAACATCGCCTTGATCTCACCGATCTCGCGCGGCGCGGCTCCGGTCTTGTAGTCGACGATGCGGACCTCACCCGTTTCGGCGACGTCGATCCGGTCGACGTAGCCACGCAGCCGCACGCCGGATCCCAGCTCGACCTCCACGCGCTCCTCGCAGGCCTGGGGTTCGAGCGCGCTCGGATCCTCGAGGCCGAAGTAGGTGTCGAGCAGTTCGCCCGCCGATGCGAGCCAGTCCGATGTGGCCTTCTCGCCGTCCGCGGCGTCGTCATCCGAGAACAGGGCGGTCCAATCCGGATTCTGCTCGGACAGCTCCGCCCACACCGGATCGAGCAGTTCCTTGGCGCGCGCGGGCACCCGTTGTTCGGCGGGCAGCGCGAACAGTCGCTCCAGCACCGCGTGCACCAGGGTGCCGCGTACCTGTGCCTTGCTCGGCGTCTCCGGGATCTTGTCTACGGCGCGGAAGCGGTACAGCAGTGGGCACTGTTTGAAGTCGCTCGCCCGTGACGGCGAGAGCGCTGGCTTGCGCTGCTCCGCCGTGTCGGCGGCCGCTGGCAGCTCGGTGGTGGACTGGGTCATGCCCTTCCCATCCTCGTGTCGCGACGTGCTCTCGGTTGTGGTTGGCACCCTAGAACAGAGGACCGACAACTCTCGGCACGACACGGGACACGGCTGGTGACCGGGCCGTGTCCATGGCTGGTATCACATGCGCCCCACACCGGACGCTCTACGCTTTGAGACGTGATTGCCAGGAACGAACCGGGTGCGCGGCGCAGGTCGATGCGCGTTGACGCGGACGGCGGGCTGCTGCTGTTCCGCGTGAGCGGCGTGCCCGTGCTGCTCGCGCCATCCTGGTGGCTCGGCTCGCTCGTGGTGGTCGTGCTGTACGCACCACTGGTCGGCAGGCTGCTGCCCGGCGCGGGCCTCGCGCTGTCCTGGACGCTGGCGGTGGCGTTCGCGCTGCTGCTCGGCGCGTCGGTGTTCGCGCACGAGCTGGGGCACACGCTGGTGGCGTTGCGGATGGGCATCCCGGTGCGGCGGCTGCGGCTGTTCCTGCTCGGCGGGCTGTCCGAGGTCGCGCGAAGCCCGAAGCGCCCGGCCCAGGAAGGCCTCGTCGCGGTGGCGGGTCCGGTGGTCTCACTGGTGCTGGCCGGTGGCTGCGCGTTGCTGCTGCTGACGGTGCCGTCTGGGGCCACCTGGCTGCTGGTGGCGCAGTGTGCGGTCGCCAACCTCGCGGTCGCGGTGTTCAACCTGCTGCCTGGTCTGCCGCTGGACGGCGGGCGGATGCTGCGCGCGGGTGTGTGGGCGGTAACCGGTGCGCGGGCCAGCGGCACACGGGCCGCCGTCGTCGGTGGCTGGCTTGTCGCCGCGGCGCTCGGCGTCTGGGCGCTGGAAGGGCTGGCCAACGGCAGCGAGGACCGCTGGTTGCGGCTCGGCGTCTGTGTTGTCACCGGCTGGTTCGTGCTGACCGGCGCGAACGCGGAACTGTCCGCGGAGCAGCGCCGCAGCTGGCCGCCGGATCTGGACATCGCCCAGCTGATGCTTCCGGTGCTGCAACTGCCAGCCGAGAGCCCGGTTTCCGACGCGCTGGCCGCGTCGGCGGGCAGGGGTGTGGTGCTGGTCCGTGCCGACGGCGTCGCGGCGGGGCTGCTCGATACGGTCGAGGCGCAGCGGCTCGCGGCCCAGACGCCGCACGTTCCTGCCGAGCAGGCCGCCGAGCAGGTGCGGGCCGATTCAGTGCTCTTGCTCTCCGAACCGGGGGAGGAGATCGCCGAACGGGTACGGGAGACGGCTGCGTGGCAGTTCCTCGTCGTCGACGACGACGGCAGGCCCGCTGGCGTGCTGCGCAGGGAGGACCTGCGACACGCCATCGCGCAACGCAGATCACGCTAGGGCAGACCTCGCGGACACCTCCCGGCACGGTGTCTGCGACGATCAGGCGTCCCGCGCAGTCGCGATACGTACGGAAACCGCAGGAGGGTGTGTGTCGGGTGGAGGCCCGTTTCGGGCAGGCGATCGGGTGCAGTTGACCGATCCCAAGGGTCGTCGCTACACGATCGTGCTCGCCGAGGGCGAGAAGTACCACACCCATACGGGTCAGCTCGCCCACGACGATCTCATCGGCCAGCACGAGGGCACGGTGGTGCAGTCGGCAGGAGGGACATCCTTCCTCGCGCTGCGACCGCTGCTGTCCGACTATGTGCTGTCCATGCCGAGGGGCGCACAGGTCATCTATCCGAAGGACGCCGCGCAGATCCTGATGTGGGGTGACATCCATCCCGGCGCGCGGGTGCTCGAGGCGGGTGCGGGCTCCGGCGCGCTGACGTGTTCGCTGCTACGCGCCGTCGGCAGCGAGGGCAGCGTGACGTCGTATGAGGTGCGGGCGGATCACGCCGAGCACGCCGAACGCAACGTGGAGCGATTCTTCGGGGAGCGCCCGGCGAACTGGACGTTGCACGTCGGCGACATCAGCGAGCACAGCGGCCAGGTCGACCGAGTCATCCTCGACATGCTGCCGCCGTGGGAGGTGCTGCCGACGGTCGCGGAGCACCTGGTGCCCGGTGGCGTGCTCGTGGTCTACGTGGCCACGGTGACGCAGCTGTCCCGGGTGACCGAGGCGCTGCGCGATCAGCGCTGCTGGACCGAGCCGCAGGCGTGGGAGACGCTGCAACGTCCGTGGCACGTAGTCGGACTCGCGGTGCGGCCGGATCACAAGATGCAGGCGCACACCGCGTTCCTGCTCACCGCGCGCAGGCTCGCGCCAGGAGTCGAGACGCCGAAGGTGCAGCGCAGGCCGAGCAGGGGTTGACCGGGTCGGCAGCCGGCAGGGCCGGGATGTAGCTGGCGTCGAGGCTCAGCCGGCGTTGAGGCCTGGGCTCAGCCGAGGCTGGGGACTCAGCCGATGCACCAGCTGCCGTTCTTCCGGTTGGCGGTCAGTGGCTCCCGCTGGGTCTTGCCGTTCATGGTGATCTCGAACGGCACCTTCGCCTCGTCGCCCCGGACAACGGGGTCGCCGAGCATCGTGACCTTGGTGTCCTTGGGTAGCTTGCTGAGATCGACCTGCTCGTTGCCGTTGCATCTGATCTGGCGGACGAGCTCTTCGTCCCTGGTGTTGATCGCGGTGACGGCGTCCTCAGCCAGCCCGCGCACGATGGCGATGTCCTCGGCACTGCCCTGTTGTCCCGCGCCGCCCTGGTCCGGGGCAGGTTCGCCAGGCTGGGTGCGCAGGGACGGCTTGGGCGGCTGCTCGGCGGGCGAGTCGGCCTCCTGATCCGAGGCGGTGGCCACCTGTTCGGACGACGTGTCATCGCTGAGGAAGTACCCGGGCGCCCAGAACCCGGTGATGGCCACGGCCGCCCCCGCGAGCAGCACCAGCGTCAGGGTGATGCCGACGATCACGCCGGTCTTGCCGTTGTTGTGCGGCGGGCCGGGTGGCCGCGGGGGCGGGTATCCGCCGTGCGGGGTGCCGGGGCCGGGCTGTCGCTGGCCGGGGTAACCGCCGGGGTGAGCCTGCTGCTGGTCGTAGTAGCCCCGGTGGCCGGGGTAGCCCTGCTGGCCGGACTGCCCTGGCTGCTGCGGCGGATAGGTCATGGTGACGTCCTCACGCTGTGGTGGTCAGGCTCGAGATCGGACGATATCGCGGACCGGCCGCACCCGGCGGGTCGTGTCCGGTCGTGCCCTGGGACGCGAGGGGCGTCAGCCGCGTTGCTTCGGACCTGCGAGCAGTCCTCAGTCGCGTTGCTTCGGACCTGCGAGCAGTCCTCAGTCGCGTTGCTTCGGACCTGCAAGCAGTCCTCAGGCATGTCGCTTCGGACCTGCAAGCAGTCCTCAGGCATGTCGCTTCGGACCTGCAAGCAGTCCTCAGGCGCGTTCCGAGACGGCGGTCACGAAGCACCAGCGGTTGCCGTCCCACCGCAGCCGCATCGCGCCGGTGCGCTGTCTGTCGTCGTCGCTGACGACGAACGGGACCTCCGCCGTGAACCCGACGATCGTCGGCGCGCCGTGGCGCGTGAAGCTGACCGTCTCGGAGAATCCAGCGAACAGGTCATCGGTGACCGTGGTGCGGTCACATGCCCATGCCCGCAGTGGGGCGCTGTCTCGCTCGTTGTAGGCGGTGAGAATGTCGTCGGCCGCCGCGCGCACCTGCGGCTCGCCGCCAGGCTCTGGGCCGCGTGGCGGAGTGCTCGGCTGGAACGAGGTGTTGTCCGCGAGGGCGCTCGTAGTGCGCTGGCTGGCCGTCGCGTCGCGCCCCGAGTCGTCGTCCCGCGCCATGACCAGCATGACCACAACCAGCGCGGCCGCGGAGGCGATCGCGCCCCAGGCGACCATCGCGGCCACCCTGTCGCTCGATGCCGGTTGCCGCGTGGTCATCAGGAGTTGATGCCCGAGGCACACCAGGCGCCGTTGGGGCGGAGCAGGGCCAGTTTCACGGTCTTGCTGGTGTCAGATCGGCGCAGGGTGAGCGCCACTGTCGCGCGATTGCCGTCGATGCGGGGTTCGCCGCTGACGGACACCGTGAGGTCGTCGGGGAAGCCGTCATAGTCAGCCTGCCGTTCGTTGCCAGGGTCGCAGGAGACCGGTTTCACCGTGGCGGCGTCTCGATTGTTGATGCCTTTGACGACCGCGTCGGTGACGCGGCGGATCTCGTCCTTGTCCGAGCCGGACGGCTGCTCTTGCTGTTCCGGCGTCGTGGTGGTGGGCGTCGCGTCCCGCGGCTGCGGGCTGGTGCTCGGTGGCAGCGTCGAACTGCTGGGGGATGTGTTCGCCGCGAGCGAGCTGTCCTGCGCGGTGTCGTCTCGGAAGTAACCGGGTTGCCAGAAGCCCGTGATGCCAACGGCCGCGCCCGCGAGCAGCACCATGGCGAGGGCGATGCCGACGACGAGCCCCGTCTTGCCGCCACCCTTCGGGGGTTCCGGTTGCGGCGGGGGGACGTCGCCAGGCGGCGGGCCATAACCGGGCTGCTGGTGGGGGAAGCCACCGGAGTAGCCGTCCTGGTACGGCTGGCCTTGGTACTGCTGCCCGTAGCCGCCGGACTGGCCATATCGCTGCTCGGGATGCGGCTGCCCGTAACCTCCCGATTGCCCCTGATACGGCTGGTTCGGGAACTGGCCCCAGTATTCGGACTGGCCGGGATAGGACTGCTCGGGATAGTGCTGGCCGGGGTAGGGCTGGCCGGGCTGGGGTTGGCCCTGATAGCCCGGATATCGCTGGCCGGGGTAGGGCTGACCGTATCCGCCCGAACCACCGTACGGACCAGGCTGCGGTGGATAGGTCATCGAGTTCCCCTCGTTGGTCAGCGCGGACGCCGTGCGCTCATCCGTCCCTACTCCGCGCGCCGCGACGCGCCCGGGCTGCCAACCGTTATCGAACGGTAGCTACGGAGTAAGTATGCGGGAGCGCTTCAGCAGGGTGGCATACCGGGAGTCGTCGCCCATCGACGGGGACGGAAGACGAATCGTCCATTCTCATCCGTGAGGCTCATTGGTTCTTAACACGCCGTACCGCGGTGTGAACTGTCGGTGACGAACGGGCGGCTCTCGGATGTACCTGCTCGGAGCATTGCGTTCGTGATCGTCTCATGATCCTGACACGCCGCGCCCGTTCTGTGACATCGAAGGGCTTTGCATGTCGGTGATCGCCGGTACCGTTGAGGGAAATAGCGCGCGAGGAGGTGCCGCATGCAACAGGACCGCCCCGGTGGCAGGCATGAGGAAGCCGACCCAAGAGAGAGCGGCGGCACGGCGGAATCGCCTGCCGCGAGTGACTCCGAAGTTACCCAGGAACAGGAGCGGCAGATCCGGTTCCTTGAGGAGGAAGTAGCCCTGCTGCGAAGCAGGGCGGCCGGTTCGCCCAATAGCGACCGCGTCCTTGAGCAGCGGCTCGCGGAGGCTTCGGAGCGAATAGCCCAGCTCACCGAACGCAACGCCAAGCTCGTCGAGACTCTGCGGGATGCGCGGAGCCAGCTGATGGCGTTGCGCGAGGAGGTCGACCGGCTGGCGCAACCGCCAAGCGGGTACGGCGTGTTCCTTGAGCGCTATGAGGACGGCACGGTCGACGTGTTCACCTCGGGCCGCAAGATGCGCGTGTCGGTGTCGCCGACCGTCGAGGTCGAGTCGTTGCGGCGCGGCCAGGCACTGCGACTCAACGAGGCGCTGACCGTCGTCGAGTCCGGTGACTACGAGCGCACCGGCGAGGTGTACGCGTTGCGGGAGGTGATGCCTCCGCTGGCCGAGGACGGTCCGGCGCGGGCGCTGGTTGTCGGCCATGCCGACGAGGAGCGCGTCGTGTGGCTGTCCGACCCGCTGACCGAAGACACCCTCAAGTCGGGTGACTCGGTGCTGGTGGACAGCAAGGCGGGTTATGCCTACGAACGGGTGCCGAAGGCCGAGGTCGAGGACCTCGTGCTGGAAGAGGTGCCCGATGTGCGTTACGAGGACATCGGTGGCCTGTTCCGGCAGATCGAGCAGATCCGCGACGCGGTCGAGCTGCCGTTCCTGCACGCCGACCTGTACCGCCAGTACCAGCTCCGCCCGCCGAAGGGCGTGCTGCTCTACGGCCCGCCCGGCTGCGGTAAGACGCTGATCGCCAAGGCCGTCGCGAACTCGCTGGCCAAGCAAGTCGCCGAGGGCAAGGGAGACGCGGCCGGGATACGGGAAGCCAAGTCGTACTTCCTCAACATCAAGGGCCCCGAGCTGCTGAACAAGTTCGTCGGCGAGACCGAGCGGCACATCAGGCTGATCTTCCAGCGGGCACGGGAGAAGGCGTCCGAGGGCACGCCGGTCATCGTGTTCTTCGACGAGATGGACTCGATCTTCCGCACCCGTGGCAGCGGTGTGTCGTCCGATGTGGAGACGACGATCGTGCCGCAGCTGCTCAGTGAGATCGACGGTGTCGAGGGCCTGGAGAACGTCATCGTCATCGGCGCGTCCAACCGGGAGGACATGATCGACCCGGCGATCCTGCGGCCTGGCAGGCTCGACGTGAAGATCAAGATCGAGCGGCCGGACGCGGAGGCGGCGAAGGACATCTTCTCCAAGTACCTGCTCGAAGGCCTGCCGATCCACGGCGACGATCTGGCCGAGTTCGGTGGCGACACCGATGCCACGATCGACGCGATGATCCAGCACACCGTCGAGCGGATGTACGAGGAGAGCGAGGACAACCGCTTCCTCGAGGTCACCTACGCCAACGGTGACAAGGAGGTGCTGTACTTCCGGGACTTCAACTCCGGCGCGATGATCCAGAACATCGTGGACCGGGCGAAGAAGGCCGCGATCAAGTCGGTGCTGGAGACCAAGCAGCCCGGACTGCGGGTGCAGCACCTGCTCGACGCGATCGTGGACGAGTTCGCCGAGAACGAGGATCTGCCCAACACCACCAACCCGGACGACTGGGCCAGGATCTCGGGCAAGAAGGGCGAGCGCATCGTCTACATCCGGACCCTGGTTACCGGCAAGAACCAGGATTCTGGCCGGGCGATCGACACCGCGACCAACACCGGTCAGTACCTGTAGTTCACATCGCGAGTCCGAAGCGGGGCGGGGATGCCGCGCGGCATCCCCGCCCCGCTGTGCGCGCCAGGAGACGCTGGTCGTGGCTCGACTTCGCCACGCCTGTCGGAAGGCACGGCGCGGCGCGATGGCCGTAGGGTGGGAGACGAGACGCCCTGATGCGGGTGGGCTGGCCTGAGATTGGAGACTGCATGCGGCGGATCATGGGAACCGAGGTGGAGTACGGCATCGCCGTGCCGGGGGATGCCACGGCGAACCCCGTGCTGACGTCGACGCAGATCGTGCTGGCCTACGCCGCCGCCGTCGACATCCCGCGCTCCCGCAGGGCGCGCTGGGACTACGAGGTGGAGTCGCCGCTGCGCGACGCACGCGGCTTCGATCTCACCGGCCCCAACACCCAGCCGCAGGACCCCGATGTCGAGGACCTCGGCGCCGCCAACGTCATCCTCACCAACGGCGCCCGGCTCTATGTCGACCACGCTCACCCGGAGTACTCCGCGCCCGAGGTCACCAACGCCTGGGACGCCGTCATCTGGGACAAAGCGGGCGAACGGGTCATGGAGCAGGCCGCGATGAAGGCCGCCACGGTGCCCGGCCAGCCCCGGCTGCAGCTGTACAAGAACAACGTCGACGGCAAGGGTGCCAGCTACGGCACCCATGAGAACTACCTGATGGCGCGGTCGACGCCCTTCACATCGGTAATCAGCGGTCTGACACCGTTCTTCGTCTCCCGCCAGGTCATCACCGGCTCCGGCCGGGTCGGCATCGGCCAGCAGGGCGAGGAGGACGGCTACCAGCTCTCGCAGCGCGCCGACTACATCGAAGTCGAGGTCGGACTGGAGACCACGCTCAAGCGCGGCATCATCAACACCCGCGACGAGCCGCACGCCGACGCGGACAAGTATCGCAGGCTGCACGTCATCATCGGCGACGCCAACCTGTCGGAGTACTCCACATACCTCAAGCTTGGCACCAGCGCGATCGTGCTTGACATGATCGAGGGCGGGGTCAGCTTCGACGACCTCAAGCTGCGCGAGCCGGTGCGCGCGGTCCGCCAGATCAGCCACGACCCGACGCTGCGGGCTACCGTCGAGTTGGCGGACGGTCGCCGGTTCACCGGCCTCGACCTGCAGCAGGCCTACCATGAGCGGGCGGTGGCGTTCGCGGAGCGCGAATCAAGCGAACTGGACGACACCGATCGGCACGTGCTGCGTATTTGGGGCGAGGTGCTGGATGCGCTGGCTCGTGACCCCGATGAGTGCGCCGACCGGTTGGACTGGGTGGCCAAGCTGAAGCTGCTCGAGGGGTATCGGTCACGGGACAAGCTCGGCTGGGCAGCGCCAAGGCTGCACCTGATCGACTTGCAGTACTCCGATGTCCGCCTCGACAAGGGCCTGTACAACCGCCTTGTCACCAGGGGCACGATGAAGCGCCTCGTTGACGAGGACGATGTGCAGGCGGCGATTATGAACCCGCCCGACGACACCAGGGCGTACTTCAGGGGGCGCGCGCTTGAGAAGTACGCCGCCTCGATCGCCGCGGCGTCCTGGGACTCGGTGATTTTCGATATCGGAAAGGAATCCTTGGTCCGCATCCCGACACTCGAGCCGTTGCGCGGCACGAAATCGCACGTCGGAGCGTTGCTGGACGAGTCGGACACGGCCGAGCAACTTGTCGAGGCGCTCACGTCGTGATGGCGGTGGCGTTGCGGATCTGCCGCACTGCCGCATGTCGCAGGTAATCTGGCAGTAGAGAACTCGATCAGGAGGCGTTCATGGCGCAGGAAAAGATTGAGAAGCACGGCGGCGGAGATTCCGACGACGAAACAGAAGGCGCTGCCCCAGCGGGTCAGGAGCGCAGGGAACAGCTCGGCGAGGACGTTGACACCATCCTCGACGAGATTGACGACGTGCTCGAGGAAAACGCCGAGGACTTCGTCCGCGCCTATGTGCAAAAGGGCGGGCAGTAACCTCACACGCAGCCGGGCCTAGCCCCGGCTAACCTGAGTTCGTCGCCAGCAGCTAGTCGAAGATGGGAATCACGAGCACGTATGGATTACACCTCGGCCGCCGCGGCACGCGGTCCGCTGTCCGCTGCCTACCTGACCACCGGCACGTCGTCGTTCACCGATTTCCTCCGCTCGCAGGCACCTGACCTGCTGCCGTCGCGGCCCGCGGGCGAGGGCACGCTGACCAACGTGCCGCACGGCACCACGATCGTCGCGCTGACCTTCTCCGGCGGCGTGCTGATCGCGGGGGACCGGCGGGCGACCGCTGGCACCACGATCGCGGCGCGCGACCTGGAGAAGGTCTTCGTCACCGACGAGTACTCCGCGGTCGGGATAGCGGGCACGGCGGGCATCGCGCTCGAGATGGTGCGGCTCTACGCCGTCGAGCTCGCGCACTACGAGAAGATCGAGGGCGTCTCGCTGTCGCTGGACGGCAAGGCGAACAAGCTCGCCACGATGGTCCGCTCCAATCTCGAGGTCGCCATGGCAGGGCTGGCGGCGGTGCCGATGTTCGTCGGGTTCGACCCCGACGCGCAGGACGCGGCATCGGCGGGCAGGATCATCTCCTTCGACGTCACCGGTGCCCGCTACGAGGAACGCGCCGGGTACCACTCCATCGGCTCCGGCTCGCCGTACGCCAAGTCGGCGTTGAAGAAGCTCTACGACCCCGCCGCGGGCAAGGACGCCGCCGTCCACGCCGCCATCGCCGCGCTCTGGGACGCCGCGGACGACGACACCGCGACCGGCGGGCTCGACATGGTCCGCAAGATCTACCCGCAGGTCATCACCGTCACCGGCGCGGAAGGCGCCGTGACGATCCCGGAGTCCGACCTGGCCACGGTCGCCGAGGCCGTCATCGCAGAGCGCACCGAGACGGGCGGCTGAGTCCGTACCCGTCCCGCTGATACCCCGCCCGACCCCCGACGTCCTGACCACCCCCTGCCGACGCACAGAGTGGAGCCTGAACCGTGACGATGCCGCTGTATGCCTCGCCCGAGCAGCTGATGCGCGACCGCTCGGAGTATGCCCGCAAGGGCATCTCTCGTGGGCGCAGCGTCGTGGCGATGAAGTACGCCGATGGTCTGCTGTTCGCGGCCGAGAACCCATCGACGACCCTGCACAAGATCTCCGAGATCTACGACCGGATCGGCTTCGCCGCCGCGGGCCGCTACAGCGAGTACGAGAGCCTGCGGCGCGCCGGGATTCGCCACGTCGACCTGCAGGGCTACGCCTACGATCGCAGGGATGTCTCCGCCCGCCAGCTGGCTAACGTCTACGCGCAGACCCTGGGGTCGATCTTCACCGAGCAGGTCAAGCCGTTCGAGGTGGAGCTCGCGGTGGCCGAGGTCGGCGCCGAGGCCAGCGAGGACCAGCTGTTCCGGCTGACCTACGACGGGTCCATCGTCGATGAGCCGCAGTTCTTGGTGATGGGTGGCCAAACAGACCCGGTTGTCGCCAAGCTCAAGGACAGCTACACCGAGGGGTCGAGTCTCCGGGACGCGATGGGGTTGGCCGTCGGCGCGCTCAAGGCCGGCCTGAGCAACGGTGCCGAGCTCGGCAAGCTGGAAGTGGCGGTGCTGGAGCGGCATCGGCCGAGGCGGGCTTTCCGCCGTCTCACCGGCGCCGTGCTCGACGACCTGCTGCCCGGCGACTCAGGCGGCGCGTCAGGCACCAGTAAGGGCTCAGGTAAGAGCGCGGGCAAGAGCAAGGCGAAGTCCGAGAGCTCCGAGGGCGGCGACGAAGGTACCGGCGAGTAATCCCGCCCATCGCGGTGCTGATCACGGTGGGCGACGAGTCACGAAACAGCGGCTCCGCCTAATTGGCTCACCGCTTTTCGCCCGTGAGCACATAGCATTGGGAGTATGCAGCGTCGGATATACGGCCTCGAGACAGAGTTCGGGGTCACGTGCACCTTTCACGGCCAGCGCAGACTCTCGCCTGACGAAGTCGCGCGCTACCTGTTCCGCAGGGTGGTGTCGTGGGGGCGCTCGTCCAATGTCTTCCTGTCGAACGGCTCCCGGTTGTATCTCGACGTGGGCTCGCACCCGGAGTACGCGACTGCCGAGTGTGACGACCTGACCCAGCTCGTCACGCACGACAAGGCTGGTGAGCGGATTCTCGAGGATCTGCTCGTCGACGCCGAGCGCAGGCTGGCCGACGAGGGCATCGGCGGTGACATCTACCTGTTCAAGAACAACACCGACTCGGCAGGCAACTCCTACGGCTGCCACGAGAACTACTTGGTCGGCCGCTCTGGCGAGTTCTCTCGCATCGCCGACGTGCTGTTGCCGTTCCTGGTCAGCCGTCAGCTGATCTGCGGGGCGGGCAAGGTGCTGCAGACCCCGCGCGGCGCGGTGTACTGCCTGTCGCAGCGCGCCGAGCACATCTGGGAGGGCGTCTCCAGCGCGACCACCCGGTCCCGGCCGATCATCAACACCCGCGACGAGCCGCACGCCGACGCGGAGCGCTACCGCAGGCTGCACGTCATCGTGGGCGATTCGAACATGGCGGAGCCGACCACACTGCTCAAGGTGGGCACGGCCAACCTCGTGCTGCAGATGATCGAGGAGGGCGTCCAGTTCAAAGACTTCACGCTGGACAACCCGATTCGCGCGATCCGGGAGATCAGCCACGACCTCACCGGACGCAGGCGGGTGCGGCTCGCTGGCGGCAGGGAGGCCTCCGCGCTCGACATCCAGCGCGAGTACCACGCTCGCGCGGTGCGCCACATCGAAGTCAACGGCGCGACGCCGACCACGGCGCGGGTTGTGGATCTGTGGGGCAGGGCGCTGGAGGCCGTCGAGACGCAGGATTACAGCGGCATCGACACCGAGGTGGATTGGGCCATCAAGCACCGGCTCATCGAGCGGTACCGCGCCAAGCACGGCTTCGACCTGTCCAGTCCCCGCATCGCCCAGCTCGACCTGGCCTACCACGACATCAGGCGAGGCAGGGGACTGTTCGACATGCTGCAGCGCAAAGGCTTGGTCAAGCGGGTCACCGACGATGGCGAGATCGAACTCGCCAAGGACACCCCGCCGCAGTCCACCCGCGCGAAGCTGCGCGGCGACTTCATCGCGGCGGCGCAGGCGGCGCAGCGCGACTTCACCGTCGACTGGGTGCATCTCAAGCTGAACGACCAGGCGCAGCGCACCGTGCTGTGCAAGGACCCGTTCCGCAACGTCGACGAGCGAGTGGAGCGGTTGATCGCGAGTTTGTGACCGCTCTGGGTGAGCCCTGCGGCCCGTTGCCGCCAGGATTGGCTGCGTAGCGGGGCGGTTACGCAGGGAAGTTGTCGCGGATTCGCGCGCATGTTCGACGGAGAGTCGTTGCCGCGCGTACCCCGATGCGAGCTACAGTCGGACCCGTGTCAACCGCCCGTGCTGAACGCCTGGTGAATCTGGTACTGGCGCTGCTGTCGACTCGCCAGTACCTGACCGCTGAGCGCATCCGAGGCATCGTGGGAGGCTACGCCGACGCGCCGAGCGACGAGGCGTTCTTCCGGATGTTCGAACGCGACAAGGGGGAGCTGCGCGAGCTCGGCATTCCGATCGAAACCGGCCGCAACTCCGTGTTCGACGGCGTTGATGGCTACCGCATCGCGCGCAGGGACTACGAGCTGGGCGAGATCGACCTCGCCCCGGACGAGGCGGCCGCGGTCGGGCTCGCGGTACGCCTGTGGGACTCGCCCGAGCTGACCGGGCAGGCGCACGGCGCGCTGGTCAAGCTGCGCGCGGCAGGGGTGGAGATCGATGAATCCTCGCGTGCGCCGATCCAGCCCCGCGTGCGCACCGAGGCGGCGTTCGCTCCGATGCTGGCCGCGGTGCGCGAGGGCAGGGCGGTGCGCTTCGAGTACCGCCGCGCGGGAGCGGCCGAACGGCGGCAGCGCACGCTGGAGCCGTGGGGCGTGGTGTCCTGGCGCGGCCGGTGGTACGTCGTCGGGCACGACCGCGATCGCGACGCCACCCGCTGCTTCCGGCTGTCCCGGGTGACCGGGACGGTCACGCCGATCGGTGAGCCGGGTGAGGTGGCCCGGCCCGCCGAGACGAACCTGCTTGAGATCGTGGCGGGCAGCGCCACTCCGGAGCAGGCGCCCGTGGCCACCGCGCGGTTGTGGGCGGCCGACGGCGCCGCTGCGGGTATCCGGCGCGGCGCGCGGGTAATCGGCAAGCGCGAGGTCGACGGGATTCCTGGCGATGAACTGGAACTCGACGTCTACTACCCGGACGGCCTCGCCCGCTGGATCGCGGGCTACGGACCGGATGTGCTGGTGATCGAACCGGACGTGCTGGCCAAGGCGGTGCACGAACGCCTCGTGGTGCTCGCCGAGGCGGCAGGGCCGGCTGGGGCGTCGTATGAGGGGGGAAGGAGCACGTCATGAAGAACGTCGGGGCACGGATGCCTCGGCTGCTCGCACTGGTGCCGTATCTGCTCGCGCGGCCGGGCATCGACATCGAGGAGGCCGCCGCCGACTTCGGGGTGACCGGCAAGCAGTTGCGCAAAGACCTGGAACTGCTGTGGATGTGCGGGTTGCCCGGTTACGGGCCGGGTGACCTGATCGACCTGTCGTTCGAGGGCGACACCGTGACGGTCACCTATGACGCCGGGATGCGCCGCCCGCTGCGGCTGACCGGCGGGGAGGCCACCGCGATGCTGGTGGCGCTGCGGGCTCTCGCTGAGACGCCCGGCGTCGTTGACGGCGACGCGGTCCGGCGCGCCATCGCCAAGATCGAGGCGGCGGCCGGAGAGGCCCAGCCCGCAGGAGTCGTCGTCGGGCTCGGCGTGCGGGAAGCCGAGCGCACCGCGGCGACCCGCAAGGAGGTGCAGCGCGCGCTGACGCAGGAGCGGGCGCTGGGGATGACCTACTACACCGCGTCGGCCGACCGGATCAGCGACCGCGTCGTCGACCCGATGCGGCTGCTTATCGTGGAGGGCAACAGCTACCTGGAGGCCTGGTGTCGCCGTGCTGACGCGGTGCGGCTGTTCCGGCTGGACCGGATCGACGCCATCGAGGTTCTCGACGAGCCAGCCGCGCCCCCCAGCGACGCCGAGCGGCACGACGTCAGCGAGGGCCTGTTCGCGCCGAGGCCGGGCCAGCCGGAGGCGGTGCTGACCCTCGCGCCGGATGCCCGCTGGGTCGCCGAGTACTACTCGTGCGAGGAACTAGCCGAGCTCGACGGCGGCAGGCTCCGAGTCAGGATGCGCTACGGCGACGAGAGCTGGCTGGTCCGCCTTGTGCTGGGCATGGGCGGCGAGATTACCGTCGATGAGCCCAATGAACTGGCCGAACGGGTGCGCGAGCGTGCGGCGGCCGGTGTGGCGCGGGCCAGGACACTCGCCGCTTGCCAGGCTGGCTAAGGTGATCATCGTGCTCGATCCAGCCGACAGTTACCTCATCAGCGCTATCCTGTTGCTTGCCGGTGGCATCGCGTTCGCTGCCGTAGTGTTGCATGTCGTGCGGTCCGTGCGGCGGTTCATCTCGGTGAGCAAGGCGGTGCGGGCGGTGTGGCGGGGTGAGCTGCTGCTGCTCCGCGCGCGCACGGCCGCACTGAAGATCGCGTTCCACCAACGGTGGCCAAAGTCGGACGGAGCGGCTCCGCACACGTGACACCCTCCCGCAGGGTCGTAAACTGGTCGTGACTACATGAGAGGAGGCCACCATGGGTTCGTTGTCACCGTGGCACCTGGCCATTCTGCTGGCCGTGATGATTCTGCTGTTCGGCGCGAAGAAGCTGCCCGACGCGGCGCGCGGCCTTGGCAGGTCGCTGAAGATCCTCAAGGCCGAGACGAAGGGCCTGCGCGAGGAGGAGGACGAGTCTGGTTCGCGCGCGTCCGACGCGACCAGCCCGGACAGCAAGCAGCTGACGGATGGTGGCACCAGCACTGCCGCCCAGAGCACCACGGACGATCAGAAGGTGGCTGAACTGCAGCAACAGCTCGATGAGCTGAAGCGGCAGCAGGATCAGACGCACAAGAACGCCAGCTAAGCACCTAGAACGCACGCGCGAGAAGAACGGAATCATATTCGGTGGCGGAGCCTGCGACCTCCGGGCGTTTCGGACGCCGCGATAAGTGGCGAAAGCGCAGCCGTCGGCACAATCCCGACGGCACGATGACGCTGATCGAACACGTCTACGAGTTTCGGCGGCGGCTGTCTTTCGCGCTGCTCGCGATCATCGCAGGCGGCATCGTCGGCTTCATCTGGTTCGACAACGGGGTCGCCACCCTCACCTCGCTCGGTGATCTGATCCGGGGGCCGTACTGTGGCCTGCCCGAGGAGATGCTGGTCGATTTCGGTGACGGCAGGCACTGCCAGCTGTTGCAGACCGAACCGTTCGAGGCGTTCATGATCCGCCTGAAGGTCGGTATCGCCGCGGGTGCGGTGCTGTTCGCGCCGTTCTGGCTGTACCAATTCTGGGCATTCATCGCGCCGGGGTTGTACCCGAGTGAGCGCAAGTACGCGCGGGTGTTCGTGTCGCTGGCTTCGCTGCTGTTCGCCGCGGGTGCGGTGCTGGCGTACGCGATCACGCCGTTCGCACTGCACATGCTCGTCGGCATCGGCGCGGAGAACTTCGCGACCGCGCTCACCGGGTCGAAGTACATCTCGTTCATCCTCACCCTGCTGATCGTGTTCGGGGTGAGTTTCGAGGTGCCGCTGCTGATCGTGATGCTCAACCGGGTCGGCGTCGTCCGGTACGAGCAGCTGAAACGGTGGCGGCGCGGCCTCATCATGGCGATGTTCGTGTTCGCCGCGATCATTACGCCGGCCGATCCGTTCTCGATGCTCGCGCTCGCGCTGGCACTGGTGTTGCTGTTCGAGATGGCGATCCAGATCACGCGGTTGCACGACAAGAAGCTGGACCGGCGGCGGGAGGAGCTCGGCTGGGACTCGGTCTCCGACGACGAGGCGGCCCCGTTCCAGTACCAGCCAAGCGGTGCTGAGGGCGACGAGCCAGGCGAGCAGCGGCGTGGCGGCGCGGGCAACACCGACGATGTCACCTGATGGCTCCGGCCCGGGTCAGGCGGATACCGCATGCGTATCCGGTCGCGAATGTGAAACCCTGGCGGCGTGGCTGACCGACTGACGTCTCCTGCCGCCGCGTACCGGGAATCACGCCGCCGATCGGCGTATCCCCAGCTCACGGCCTTCCAAGCGGCCGCGGCCTTCGAGTTTGACCCGTTCCAGCGCCAGGGCTGTGAGGCGCTGGAGGACGGGCACGGCGTGCTGCTCTGTGCGCCGACCGGCGCTGGCAAGACAGTGGTGGGCGAGTTCGCGGTGCATCTCGCGCTGGCCGAGGGGCGTAAGTGCTTCTACACCACGCCCATCAAGGCGCTGTCCAACCAGAAATACACCGAACTGGTTGCCCGCTACGACGCCGACACCGTCGGGCTGCTCACCGGCGACGTCTCGATCAACGGCAACGCGCAGATCGTGGTGATGACCACCGAGGTGCTGCGCAACATGCTCTACGCGGGCTCGTCCACGATCACCGACCTCGGCTACGTCGTGATGGACGAGATCCACTACCTCGCCGACCGGTTCCGGGGCGCGGTGTGGGAGGAAGTGATCCTGCACCTGCCGGAGTACGTTCGCGTCGTCGGGTTGTCCGCCACGGTCAGCAACGCCGAGGAGTTCGGCGACTGGCTGGTCACGGTCAGGGGTGACACCACGGTCGTCGTCGACGAGCATCGGCCGGTGCCGCTGTGGCAGCACATGATGATCGGCAACCGGATGTTCGACCTGTTCGCGGAGAAGACCGACGACCCGTCCAGCGATGACGCGCGGCACGACCGCATCAACCCGTCGCTGCTGCGCAAGGCGCAGGAGATCAGCAGGGCGTACGGCCCCGCGGCCCTGCGGGGCCGTGGCCGCAAGCGCTATCCGCGTGGACCGCGCTACCGTCCGCCGTCACGGGTCGACGTCATCGATCGGCTGGACCGCAACGGGCTGCTGCCTGCGATCGTGTTCATCTTCTCCCGCGCCGGCTGCGACGCTGCCGTCGACCAGTGCTGCCGGGCGGGGCTGCGGCTCAACGGTCCCGATGAGGTCGAGCAGGCGCGGACGATCATCGACGAACGGACTCGCGATCTGCCGGAAGGCGACCTCGGTGTGCTCGGCTACTGGGAGTGGCGAGACGCCCTGGAACGCGGCATCGCGGCTCATCACGCCGGGCTGCTGCCCGCGTTCAAGGAGACCGTCGAGGAGCTGTTCGTCCGGGGCCTGGTCAAAGTCGTGTTCGCGACCGAGACGCTGGCGCTGGGCATCAACATGCCCGCCCGCACCGTGGTGCTGGAACGATTGGTCAAATACAACGGCGAAGCGCACGTCGATCTCACACCAGGGGAGTACACCCAGCTCACCGGCCGCGCGGGGCGGCGAGGCATCGACGTCGAGGGCCACGCCGTCGTGCTGTGGCAGCCCGACATCGACCCGAAACAGGTAGCGGGACTCGCTTCCACCCGCACTTACCCGCTGCGTTCGTCGTTCCGGCCCGGCTACAACATGGCCGTCAATTTGGTCGCGCAGGTGGGTGCCGCGGAGGCGCGCGAACTGCTGGAACAGTCGTTCGCCCAGTTCCAGGCCGATCGATCGGTCGTTGGTCTGTCGCGGAAGATCGAACGCAACAAGGAGGCGCTGGAAGGCTACGCCGAGGCCGTTGACGCCGACTTCGACGAGCTCCGCGAGTACGCGGCGCTGCGCAAGCGGATCTCGGACCAGGAGAAGCTGCTCGCCAAGCAGAACACCGCGTCCCGCAAGCAGGAGACGGCGCGCTCGCTGGAGAAGCTGCGTAAGGGCGACGTCATCGCGGTGCCGTCCGGCAGGCGCGCCGGTATCGCGGTCGTCGTCGACCCCGGTCTCGACCCGGTGGCCGAGCCCCGGCCGATCGTGGTGACCGAGGACCGCTGGTCCGGCCCGCTATCGGCGTCCGACTTCCCCGCGCCGGTGGACAAGCTCGGCCACATCCGGTTGCCCAAGCGTGTGGAGCTGCGTTCACCCAAGACCCGTCGCGACATCGCGTCGCATCTGCGGGACAGCGGCATCGTCGCGCCGGGACGGCGGCGCAAGCAACGCAAGGACGCGAACTCCGATCCTGAGCTGGTGAGCTTGCGTAAGGCGCTGCGCTCGCATCCGGCACACGGGCTGCCTGAGCGGGAGGCCAATCTGCGGTGGGTGGAGCGCCACGAACGCCTCGTCGCGGAGAACCGCAAGCTGGAGGAGAAGGTGGCAGCGACGACGCACTCGCTGGTGCGGGCGTTCGACAGGATCAGGGCGCTGCTCACCGAGCGGGGCTACCTCGCGGAAGACGGCAACACCGTCACCGCCGACGGTGCGCGGCTGGCCCGCATCTACAGCGAATCCGACTTGCTCGCTGCGGAGTGCGTGCGGCACGAGCTGTGGCGCGACCTGCAGCCAGCTGAGCTCGCCGCCGTGGTGTCCACGCTGGTGTTCGAGGCGCGCAGGGACAGCGCGGGGGAGCCGAGGTTGCCCGCTGGCGCGGTGAGCGATGCCTGGCAGCGTACGGCGGCGTTGTGGGCCGAGCTGGTCGACGACGAGCGCAGGCACCGGCTCGGCCGCACCCGCGAGCCGGACGCCGGGTTCGCGTGGCCGGTGTATCGCTGGGCGCGCGGCGAGTCGCTGGAGAAGGTGCTCACGACGGCGGAGCAGAACGGCCAGGAACTCTCCGCTGGAGACTTCGTGCGCTGGTGCCGCCAGGTGATCGACATGCTGGAGCAGCTCAGGGATGTGCTCGGCAAGGCGGACCCGGTTGGTGCCGCCGCTGGCACGGCGGCGCGATCGTTGCGACGGGGAGTTGTCGCGGCGGGCAGTGTGTGAGTGATATGAGTAGCACGCGGCATACGCCTGGGAGGCTTCACTGGGCGTATACCGCGTGGTGTGGTTGGATCCACGCAGCAACAGACGTGGTAACTGGCGGAGGACGACATGAGCACGCCGTATGGCGGCAGTGACCCGCAGTGGGACTCGCGGCAGTGGGGGCAGCAACCCTACGGCGATCCGGCGACGGGGGGCCAGCAAGCGGGCGGCGTGCCTGCTCCTGGGTACGGCCAACCGGCCCAGCCTGGCCAGGAGCAGTGGGCGCAGCAGCCCTACGGCCAACCGGGACAGGACCAGTGGGGCCAGCAATGGGGTCAGTACCCCGCTGGTTATCCGCAGCAAGGCCACGATCAATGGGCCCAGCAGCCCTACGGTCAGCCACAGCCCGGCGGGACGTACCCACCGAGCGGGCCGCAGCCGCAGCAGCCATGGGCCCAGCCCGGCCAGCCAGGTCAGGACCAGTGGGGCCAGCCGGGCCAGGACCAGTGGGGTCAGCAGTGGGCGCAGCAGCCGTACGGCGCGCCCTACGGCCAGCCGCCCAGCGGCCAGCCCGGAGGTTTCGGCCAGTATCCACCCGGCATGGAGCCGGAGCAGCAGAAGAAGTCGAAGGCACCGCTGTGGATTGGCATCGGCGTGTTGGTGCTGCTCGTCGTCGTGGTCGTCGTGCTCGGCTTCATCGCGCCAGGGTTCTTCTTCAAGGAGAAGGTCTTCGACGCCGCCGGCGTCGAGCAGGGCGTCGAGCAGATCCTGACCGACGAGGACGTCGACTTCGACCAGGGCAGCGCGTCGTGCCCAGCCGACCAGCCGGTGCAGCAGGACCACACCTTCACCTGCACGGTCACCGTCGACGGTGAGCAGAAGGACGTGCCGATCAGGGTGGTTGATGCCGAGGCCGACCCGCCGAAGTACCAGGTCGAGACTCCCTGACTAGGGCCTAGCGCGCGGCTGTGCCGCGGCCAGTGGTGCTGGTCGCGGTGGGCCGGTGTGTGGTTGTGGCTCGGCTGGCGCTGGCTGCTAGCCGAGGGGTTCGGTGTGGGGTGCGGTGAACTGTCTCGGCTGACGCGCCGGATCAAGCCACGCGGGTGGGAGGCATTCCGGCTTGCCGTTGGTGGTCATGCGGATATCCCACCCGGCGTGGTGGACGAGTCGGTGGCAGGCGGTGCAGAGCAGGCAGAGGTTGTCGAGGGTGGTGGTGCCGCCGTGTTCCCACCAGGTGATGTGGTGGACTTGGCACCAGCGCATCGTGCGGGAACACATGATGCAGCCGCCGTCGCGGGCGGCGAGGGCGCGGCGTTGGGCGCGGGTGGCGGTGCGCACCTCGCGGCCGAGGTCGAGGATTTCGCCGGTGGAGCCGAGGACGGCGGGGATGAGGCGGGCGTCGCAGGCCAGGCGGCGGGCTTGTTCCGCGGTGACCGGGCACTCCCAGTTCAGGATGGGGGTGTCGCCCAGCATCTGCTGCACCGCCCGATCACTGTCGATGAGGGGGTCGCGGCGGAGTAGTTGATCCAGCGTCATCGACACGGTCACTACCGGGGTTTCACCGGCTTCGGTGGGGCGTGCGGTGGCGCGTTGGGTGTAGTCGAGCAGTTCGGCGAACGCATCCCCCTGGCGTTGGCCAGTGGTGCGCTGATCCGGCATGCCCTCCACCGTGGGCCGGGGCTTGGCCAGCGCCGAGAGCAGCGTTTCCAACAGCTGTCCGGATTCGGAGTCGAGGGTGCCGCGCAGCTTGAACCGGTTGTGGCGGGTCCAGGACCACACCAGTTCCCGCTCCGGCTCCGCCAACTCAGCATCGTCGTTCGGTTCACGGCCGTCGGGGTCGAGCAGGGCGAGTAGGTGGCGTCCGGCGCGGCGCACCACCGCGGGTTGTGCCTGCCGCGCCAAATCGATCAGCGTCTTCTCGTAGCCGGCGCGTTCGGTGTCGTCGATATCGGCGGGCATCGCGGCCATGGTCTCGCTGATCGCGTCGACGTGGCCGGGGTTGAGCACACCCTCAGCCGCGGCCTGCGCGGCCATCGGCGCCGCCGCGGGCTTCTCACTCGTCCCCTCGCGAGTGGGGTGCAGCAATGTCGCCCGCTTAGCGCGCTTGGTCGCCTCGGTGGTGCTGATCCGCAGCAGGTCGCGCTGCAGTGTCGCCAGCGACGGATAGCCATACGTAGCGAACACACCCCGCGACTGAATCTCGGCCAACACCGCCGCCTGAGCAGCCTCGGCACGATTCCGCACCTCCTCAGCCACCCGCAGCGCCTCAGCCAACTCGGCATCGGCCGCTTCCCACCAACCGTACGGGCCGGGCTCCGGGAGAAGAACATCTGCGCTGCTCATACCCCCAATCCTAGACTCCTATCGAACGCCTGTTCTAGTCTCAGGTGTGGAACCCCTGCTGTACTTCCGTAGAACTTTCCCTGCACGTGCATCCATCGAGGTATGGGCGATGGCAGCGAGATCCGCTGGCCAGGGCAAGGGCTGGACCTTCGCAGGAAAGCGTTTGGCTGGCACGGCACGAACGGCTCCCAGTGTCGGGCTGGCCTGGTCTGATACCGGAAATTCAGTGGCGCGCCGTGTGGCGGCTGCGCGACGATCCCGTCATGACGGATCGTTCGATCAGGACACTCGACGCCACCGAGATCCGGTCGGCGCACACGTTGTTCCGCGCCTCGCTGCACGCGGCACCGCTCACTGACGAGCGGTGGCAGCGCGCACGGCGCACCTATCAGGACGGCCGCACCCTCGGCGCGTTCGAGAATGACACCTTGGTTGGCACCGCGCGGGCGATCGACACCACGCTGACCGTGCCCGGCGGCACGGTGCCAATGGCCGCCGTCACGGGCGTGGGGGTGCGCGCCGACCGCACCCGGCGTGGCGTGCTGACTGATCTGATGACGGCCCAGCTCGCCGATTGCGCTGAGCGCGGCGTGCCGGTGGCGGGACTGCACGCGAGTGAAGCCGTCATCTACGGCCGCTACGGCTACGGCATCGCCGCTCATGTGCGCAGCAGGCGGCTGGACCGGCGCCGCGCCGAGGTGCGCGCGAGCGCGCCTGCCGACGGTGAGGTTGAGCTGTACGATCTCGACGCCGCGCTGGAGCTGCTCCCGGACGTGTACGCGCGGCTCGCCCGCTCGCGTGCAGGCATGCTGGACCGTACGGAGCACTTCTGGCCGATGTGGGAGGGTCATTACCGCACCGAGTCCGGACTGATGCGGCTCGCGGTGCACCACGGCAGCGACGGGCCGGACGGCTACGCCTCCTACCGTGTCGTCACCGAGGACGTCGCCGACGACGTGGCCGTGATGTACGTCGAGGACATGGCCGCGGCGACCCCTGCCGCCTACGCCGATCTGTGGCGGGCGCTGCTCAGGGTGGACCTGATCACCCGGATCGAGTCCCGCTGGCAGCCCGTCGACGCGCCGCTCGAAGCGCTGCTCACCGACTACCGCGCCGTCTCGACGATGTCCGTCGAGGACGATCTGTGGTTGCGGCTGGTCGACGTGCCCGCCGCGTTGAATGCCCGCGGCTACGCCGGGGACGATGCCGTGGTGTTCGAGGTGTCCGATCCGATACTGAAGCACAACTCTGGCCGCTACCGGCTCTCCGCGGCCGGTAGCGAACCGACGACGGAGCCAGCGCAACTCGCTCTCGACGTTGACACGCTCGGCATGCTTTACCTCGGCGGGTGGCGCGTGGCCGATCTGGCCGCTGTCGGAAGGATCGAGGTTACCGCCGCTGGCGCCGACGATGACGCGCTCGGCGCGGCACACCGACTGGTGGTCACGGATAGTTCCCCTTGGTGCGGTAGCTTCTTCTAGTCGTCACCGGTCTGGCGTAACGTCTACGCCAACCGGCCTAAGATCTAAGACGCTAGAAGGAGCACCGCCGTGGACGCGAGTCCGTTACGGCTCCAGCCACCCCGACGCGGCGTGCCTACCGTGTCGTCGCGCGCCTCGTTGTTGGCGGTCGTGGTCGCGGCGCTGAGTACCGCGTGTGATTCGCAGGCTCCGGTGTCGCCTGGGACGCCGAGCCCGTCACCGACGCTGACATCGACCGCGAGCCTCGGCACCGTGCCGGGGACCGCGGTGCCGCCGCTGCCCAGCCGTGGCAGGGCGACCTCGCGGAAGCCGCCGAGGTTCGACCACACCGAGGTGCAGGACGCCGTCTACAGCATGCTCGCCAGGCACTACCGGATCGAGCACGTCCAGCTGGTGATCTGCCCGCCGAACCGGCCGGTGGTGCGCGGCACGACGTTCCGCTGCACCGCGACGATCGCGGGCGAGAAGAAGTCGGTGCCGATCAGGGTGACCAGCGACAAGGGTGACTACGAGGTCGGCAGGCCAGAGTAGCGGCGAAGCGTGCGGAGCCGCGTCGGGCGGGCAAGGGGCTCGGCCAACCGGCAACGAGCAACGGGCAGCCTCGCGCTGGTCAGCCGCCGAGCGCGGCGAGCAGCCGGTCGGCCGAACCGCCCAGATTCCAGCGTTCGGCCAGCTCGGCCACCCGCTCTGGGGCGGCGGGGCCGTCCGGCACCCGATCGTCGCGGGAGAACGTCACCGGCGCGTCCGGCACCACGGCGACCACGGTCGGCGCCACCGCGAGGTAGTCGGCCGCCGCAGCGAGCTGGGTGCGCACCCGCTTCGGCACGTCGGGGTGCTCATCACGGGCGGCGTCGAGCAGTCCGGGCAGCGACCCGAACCGGGTGATCAGCTTGGCCGCCGTCTTCTCCCCGATCCCGGTGACGCCGGGTAGCCCGTCTGACGGGTCACCGCGCAGCACCGCCATCGCCGCGTACGCCGCGCCCGCGTCGGTCTCCGGCACCCCGTAACGCCGCGCGATGTCGGCGGGCGTGAGCACGTCGGCCTTCGCCCAGCCCTTGCCGACGTAGATCACCGACGCCGGGGTCGGCTCGGTGCGCACCAGCTGGAACAGGTCGCGGTCCCCGGTGATCACCTCGACGGGGTTGGTCCGCTCCCGCGCGGTCAGGGTGCCGATGACGTCGTCGGCCTCGTAGCCAGCCGCCTCCGCCGTGGCGAGCCCGCATGCCTCGAGCAGGTCGAGAATGATCGGCACCTGCGGGCTGAGCGTGTCAGGAACCTCCTCGGCGATCGTGCCATCGGCTGCCTCCTCGGCACCCTCTTCCGCGACCCGGTGCGCCTTGTAGCTCGGCAGCAGGTCGACGCGGAACTGCGGGCGCCAGTCGGCATCAAGGCACGCGACGAGGCGTTCCGGCTTGCGGTCGGTGAGGATGCGCGCCACGGTGTCCGCGAAGCCACGGACGGCGTTGACCGGCGTGCCGTCCGGCGCGCGCAGTGACTCGGGCAGCGCGAAGAACGAGCGGAAGTACAGGCTGGCGGCATCGAGCAGAGCGAGCGGTCGATCGGACGGGGCACTCATGCGGTGCAGCTTGCCATAGCTCGGCGCGCGGCGGGTCGCCCCGCGTGCGATTCGGGGGTCGCGGCTAGGCTCGGGGCATGTCCCGTCGTTCACTCCACACACCTGCTCCGAGCCCGTCCCGGCTGCGCGCCAGGATCGCCCGCGCCCGCGCCGCGGCGGCGGCCGCCGACACTGACGCACTGCTCATCGCGCCCGGTTCCGATCTGCGGTATCTGATCGGGCAGGCGGGCGGCTCGTTCGAACGCCTGTCGACACTCGTGGTGCCCGCGGGGGACGCGCCGCCCGCGTTGGTGCTGCCCGCGCTGGAGGCGGCCGGGTTCGCGGACGTGCCGTTCGATGACCTCGGCGTTGACGTCGTCACCTGGGTGGACGGGCAGGACCCGTACCGCATGGTCGCGGACTTGGCAGGACGCGGTGGCTCGGTGAATCGGGTCGCGGTCAGCGACAACACCATCGCGCTACACGTGCTGACGCTGCGGGGCGCGCTGGACGCCGAGCAGGTGCTGGCGGGCCCGATCGTCCGGGAACTGCGGATGCGCAAGGACGCTGACGAGATCGCCGCGCTGCGCACCGCCGCCGCAGCGATCGACCGGGTACACGCACGGGTGCCGTCCCTGCTGCGAGCCGGCCGCACCGAGGCGGAGGTCGGCGCGGATATCGCCGCCGCGATCGTCGAGGAAGGCCACACCGAGGCGGAGTTCATCATCGTCGGCTCGGGCCCGAACGGGGCGAGCCCGCACCACGACGTGTCCGATCGGGCGCTCGAGGCGGGCGACGTCGTGGTTGTCGACATCGGCGGCCCGATCCCGGAGGGCTACAACTCTGACTGCACCCGTACCTATTCGATCGGCCAGCCCGCGCAGCCTGACGTGCTTGACGCCTACGCCGTGCTGGAGCTGGCGCAGCGGGCAGCGGTGCATGCGGTGCGGCCCGGCGTGCCCGCGTCGGCTATCGACGCCGCGGCGCGGGAACCGATCACCGAGGCGGGCTTCGGCGAACGGTTCATCCACCGCACCGGCCACGGCATCGGCCTCGACGTGCACGAGGAGCCGTACATGATGGCGGGCAACGACCTGCCGCTGGAACCGGGCATGGCGTTCAGCGTCGAGCCGGGCATATACCACGAAGGCCGCTGGGGTGCGCGGATCGAGGACATCGTCGTTGTCACCGAGGACGGTGTCGAGCCGCTCAACACCCAGCCGCACGGGCTCACGGTGGTGGAGTGATGAGCGTTCCGCTCGAGCCCACCGATCAGGCGATCGCCCGCGAGCTCAACGCGAACGGCCGGACCAGCTTCACCGACCTGGCCGAGCGGGTCGGGTTGTCGGTGTCGGCGGTGCATCAGCGAGTGCGCAGGCTGGAGCAGCGCGGCGTGATCAAGGGCTACACGGCCCGGCTCGACGGGGAGCAGATCGGGCTCCCGCTGACGGCGTTGATCTCGCTGACGCCGAACGACCCCGCCGCCCCGGACGATTATCCGCAGCGGCTGGAACACATCCGAGAGATCGAGTCGTGCTATTCAGTCGCGGGGGATGAGTCGTACGTGCTGCTGGTGCGGGTGCCGTCTCCCGCGGGTCTTGAGGACCTGCTGCGGCGCATCCGGGAATCGGCCAAGGTGTCGACCCGGACGACGGTGGTGCTGTCGACGCCGTTCGAGGGGCGTCCCGCCGCGTTGTAGTGGCCTGCCTCGCCGCGATGGGGCCTCACCGCAGCGGGCGCCAGCGCTGCGTGCTCTCGCCGACGGCGGAGGACCTGCGGTCCGGGTGGTCGTGTAGCAGGATGCTGAGCCGCCGGTACGCGGTGAGGAACTCCGTGCGGGACTCGTTGTACTCACCCGCCGCCGCGTGCTCCAGCCCCGCGTCGATCGCCGCCCGTGCCGCGGGCTCCGCGGCGGCGAGCAGGTCGGTCATGCCGGCCGCCGTGGTGCGCAACTGGGCGAGCAACTGCCCCATCCGAGGATGGCCCTCACCCACCGTCAGCGCGGGCACCACGACGTGGAGCTGGTCACGCAAGAGCGACAGCGACGAGCGGGGTGTGGCGCCGGATCGGCGTGCGGGTGCGTTCACCGGAACCTCCAAAGGCAGGAACACGCAGGCTCGGTAACGAGACCAGGTGGGGCCGCTGTTATGACGCCTGGTCAGGGCAACACTGTCGGATGCAGGTCGCCGTCGGCGCCTTCAACGCACGCCGCCTCGTTGGTTGTGGCCTCGAGGAACTCGGTCAGGCAGCGCCCGATCTGGGCGTGACCTGCGGCGTTGAGATGAAACGACTCCTGAGCGGCATGCGACGCGCGATCGACGTCGCCCAAGTCGTCCCACCGTACCGTGAGCCGGGTGAACCACTCGCTACCGGCACTCGCACCGCCGGTGCAGGCCTCGTGCCCGTGCCCGGCGCGTGACAGGTCGAGGAAGCGCGCACCTACGGTCGTGGCCGCCTCGCGCAGTCCCCGGCTGAGCTCGCTGACCGCGGTATCGCGAATCCACTCAAGGTCAGCCTTGCGGAATGGGCAGCCGTCCAGGTTGCGCAGCGCCTCCGGAATCTCCGGGCTGACCGGCGACGGATACGACTGCACGACCAGTTGGTAGTCCTCGCGGTCGTAGCCGACCTGGGTGAGCACCTTGCGGACGTCCTTCAGTGCGGTGACGACCTTCGGCACCATGGCGTCGACGGTCGACGTCCAGTTGCCTCGCAGCGCGTCGGTGCACGGCGGCCCGCCGAACCAGGCTTTCGCGCAGGCGCTCAAGTGATGGGAGAAGTGCGGGTCGTCGTTGCCGCCGATCGCGACGACGACGACCTCGATCTCGTTGCTCTTCGCGAGTTCGCGCAGCCGAGCGGCCTGCGAGCCTTCGGTGTACTTGCTCTGTTTGGTGAGCGCGACGTGGGCGCTCGCCGCGCCGGAGCAGGCGAGGTTGACGGTTTTCTCGATGCCTGGCAGCGACGTCATGTGCACGGTGGCTTTGGGGGAGCGGTGGCACCAGTTGCCGCCCTGGCCATTGGTCGTGCTGGTGTACACCCCGGTGCCTTCGCCGGACACGGAGCTGTCACCAAGGCTGACCATGGTGATCGGCCCGCGCGGTTCCGGGGACGGCGTCGGGAGCGGCGTGGATCTGCGGTTCGGCTGGTTGTCGCCGATGAGTATTACCGCGGCCACGCAGGCCACGAGGAGAACGACGAGCCCGCCGTGCCACGGGCGAATCCGAGTCTGCCGCATTACACGCGATCTTACGTCCGCCCGTGTGTCCCCTGCGTGTGCCGTCTCCCGGCGCCGACGTCGCGAACGAGGGACACGGCGTCGGGACCGGGGACACGACGCACAGCGGGCCTACACCCGAGCGGCGCGGTAGGCGCCGGGGGCGGTGCCGGTCCAGCGCTTGAAAGCGCGGTGGAAGGCGCTCGGGTCGGCGTAGCCGAGCCGGGCGGCGATGTCCTCTACGGTGTCGTCGCTGCCGGTCAGGGCGGCGATGGCGACGTCGCGGCGGACGTCGTCACGGTGCTGGCGGAAGCTCGTGCCCTCTTCGGCGAGCTTGCGCCGCAACGTCTGCGGGCTCAGCGACAGTCGTGCGGCCGCGGCGTCCAGCGACGGCAGCCGGGCCGGCGGCGCGTCCTCCAGGATGCGGCGCACCGCTTGGCCGACGCTGGTGGCGTAGGCTGGCGCGGCGGCAAGGTCGGTCGGCGCGTGCCGCAGGAACTCCGCCAGCGCGGCCCGGTCGCGCACCACTGGCATCGCCAGGTACTTCCGGTCGAACGTGGCCGCCGTCGTGCCGCCACGCCCGAACGTCGAGCGGCAGCCGAACACCAGGTCGTACTCGTCCCGATGTGGCGGCGCGGGGTAGCCGAACGCCATGCCACGCAACGGAATCCGCTGTCCGATCAGCCAGCTGGAGAACCCGTGCCAGATGATCATGATGCCTTCGCACATGAAGTGGTCCGGGTCGCGCACGCCGCGAATGTCCAGCTCCACCCGGGCCTCGCCGCCGCGATACCGCACCCGGAACCGGGGAGTGCCGGGGAACAGCTCGTAGAACGTCGTCGCGCGCCGCAGCGCGGAGAGCAGGTCCGGCGAGTGCACCGCGGCGTGGCACATCATGGCGAACGTCCCGCGTGGGCTGGGATACGGCCCAAGCCCCATGAATTCGTCGTCGAGCGTCGCGATCAACACCCGTACCAGCCGGGCCGCCTGCTCCGCGGTGACGCGCGCGCGAGGATCGTCGAGCAAGACGGGCGCGATGCCAGCCCGGTGTAGCAGCGGCTCCAATTCGACGCCCTTGCGCCGAGCCCCGGCGAGGGCGCCTCGGATGTGGTGGATGGAGATCGTGCGCGCGGACATGGCTACCGCGACAGTACCTCTGCCGCGCCTCACGGCCGATCGGTCGGTACATCTACCGCGCGTCACCCGGCCGATCGGTCGGTACCTATGCCATGTCTCACAAACCCGATCGGCCGGTTCGACTTCGGTGACGACGCAGGTCAGCGGCCTGGCAGGACGGTGCTGAGCGGTACGGACAGTGATACCGAGCAGTAGCGTCCTGGTCACGCCGCGTCGTGCGGGGCGACGGTTGACACATGCGAAGCAGTCAGGGTAGCGCTGGTGCGCGCCTGCTCGGAGTCGGCGGTTATCGGCCGCAGAACACACTCACCAACGAAGAGTTGGCCACCCGATTCGGGAAGTCAGCGGACTGGGTGGCCGCCCGCACCGGCATGCGCGGCAGAGCCGTGGCCGCCAAGGACGAACGGGTACCCGACATGGCCGCCGCCGCTGGCGCGGCCGCACTGGCGGACGCCGACATCACCGAAGACGAGATCGACCTGGTGATCGCCGCAAGTTGCAGCGCGGCGACGCCGATTCCCAGCGTGGCGGCCGAAACCGCGGGACTGCTCGGCATCAAGTCGGCTGGCGCGTTCGACGTCAACTCGGCGTGCGCCGGGTTCTGCTACGCCATCGCCGTCGCCTCCGATCTGGTGCGTGCCGGCTCGGCCAACCGGGTGTTGGTCATCGGTGCGGAACGGATGAGTACCTGGATCGACGACAACGACCTTGGCACCGCCATCATTTTCGGTGATGGCGCGGGCGCCGCCGTGGTCGGCGCGTCGGACGATCTTGGCATCGGGCCGGTCGTGTGGGGCAGCGACGGCACGGCGTCCGAACTCATCGCGATCGACCCGGAGGACCGCTACCTGCGCATGCAGGGCAGGCAGGTGTTCCGCTGGGCGACGACGGAGATCCACCCGGTGGCGCTCACCGCGTGCGAGAACGCGGGGGTCGCGCCGGAGGAACTGGCGGCGATCATCCCGCACCAGGCGAATCTGCGCATCGTCGACGCCATCGCGGCCAAGCTCGGTGCGGACAACGCCGTGGTCGCCCACGATGGCGAGGACACAGGTAACACGTCGGCGGCGTCCATTCCACTGGCGCTGGCCCGGCTGCGGGAGACCGGTCAGGTCGGCACCGGTGACCTGGCGTTGCTGATCGGGTTCGGTGCCGGGCTCGCCTACGCCGCCCAGGTGGTACGAGTGCCGTAAGCGGCCGAAGGGTTGTGCGGCGGACGCGAACCACGTTCACTGGAACCTGCGGCGAGTTTTTCCGACACGCCGCAGGGGAGGCTTGACATGACGGGAGCAGCCGCGCTTCCGGAGGCGGTATCTGTCCGGTATGCCCGGGAGCAGTACGCACTGGGCTACGCCCACGGCCGTGCGGGGGCAGCGGCGGACCGCGCGGAGGCGCTGTCGTTCGCACGGTTCTTCGCGGCCCGGTGCGAGGACGCCGGCGAGCTGGTCGATGTCTACGACGCCTACCGCGATTGGGAGGCGAGCCGCTAGGGCTCCCGCACGACGTCGCCGGGGTCGATGTCGTCGCGTAGGCCCAGGTAGACAGGGTGGCGGAGCCGGTCGTCGCGGGTCCAGCGGTCGAAACTCACCTGCACCACCACCTCGGGCTCCACCCATAACGCGTCCCGGACATGGTCGGCTGGCACCGGGGTGTCGAACGGGCTGCTATCCCGCGCCAATGGGGCCAGTCGTTCGCCGAGCAGCCGCAGTGTCGCCTCGTCGAAGCCGGTGCCGACCCGCCCGGCGTATGCCAGGCCGTCCGAAGTGCCGACGCCGACCAGCAGCGATCCGATCCGGCCCTCCCGAACGCCCTTGCCCGGCCGCCAACCGCCGACGACGACCTCCTGCTGCCGCAGCCGCTTGATCTTGCGCCAGTCCGGCGAACGGGCGCCGGGTAGATACCCGGAGTTGAGCCGCTTCGCCACAATCCCTTCCAACCCCTGCTGCTCGGCGGCGCGCAGCACGGCCTGACCGGTGGCGTCCAGGAACGCGGGCGGGGTGTGCCAGGACGGCCCTGCCAGCTCAAGCCCGGCCAGGATCTCCTGCCGCTCCCGATAGGGGACGTCGAGCAGCGGTCTGCCGTCGAGATGCAGGATGTCGAAGATCAGGTACGTGATCGGCGTGCTGGCCGCGAGCCGCCGGGCCGCATCGCCGGTGGCGTGCATGCGCGGTTGCAGGGCGGCGAAGCTTGGCGTGCCGCCGGAGAACGCGACGATCTCGCCATCCAGCACCGCGCCTCGTCGTGGCAGCTCTTTGGCGAGCGCGGCCAGTTCCGGGTACGAGCCGGTGATGTCGCGCGCGGATCGGCCGACGAGCCGCACGCGGGCGTCCTCGACGTAGGCGAGTGCGCGCTGGCCGTCCCACTTCAGCTCGTAGCCCCAGCCCTCGTCGGAGGCGGGCGCGCCGGTGCCACCCGCGAGCATCGGCAGCAGCCCGCGCGGCGGCGGCACCCGTTCCCGGTGGATCATCCACTGCGTGTCGTCGGTACGGAACAGCGCGAACCCACCGGTGTAGCGGGAGCCGTGCAGCACCACCTTGACCTCGCGGTCGGTCCACGTGAGGCACTCGTAGGTGCCACTGTCGGCGATGCGCATGGTGCCAGCGCCGTACTCACCCCGGGGGATCGTTCCGGCGAACGTGGCATACGCGAGCGGGTGGTCCTCGGTTCTGATGGCGAGGTGATTGACGGCGGGGTCAGCGGGTATCCCCTTGGGGATGGCCCACGACGCGAGCACGCCGTCGCGTTCCAGCCGCAGGTCATAGTGCAGCCGTCTGGCGTGGTGTTCCTGCACGACGAAGACCGGCGGCTTCGCGGGGTCCACAGTGGTGTCGGCGGGGTCGTCGGCGGGCATGGGCTCCGGCGTGCGGCCGGGACGGCGTTTGCGCCGATACTCGTGCAGGCTCACGGCACCGGCCTACCGGCACCTTGCCGCTTGCGCAACCCGGTTGATGGCGTGACCAGGAGGGTTGCGCTGGGTACCGTAAAGGTTGGGGCCGTCGCCCGGGGAGGAGGAAGCGATGCGAGCCATGTGGAAGGGCACCATCAGCTTCGGTCTGGTGACCATACCGATCAAACTCTACGCCGCGACCGAGGCGAAGAACGTGTCCTTCCGGCAGGTGCACGCCAGTGACGGTGGGCGCATCCAGTACAAGCGCGTCTGCAGCATCGACGGCGATGAGGTGCCCTACTCCGACATCGCCAAGGGTTACGAGCTGGACAGCGGCGACATGGTGGTGCTGACCAGCGAGGACATGGCACAGCTACCATTGTCGTCTTCGCACAGCATCGACGTCATGGAGTTCGTGCCACTGGACTCGGTCGACCCGCTGTACTTCGACCGCGGCTACTACCTCGAGCCGGACAAGGCCGCCGCGAAGCCGTACGTGCTGCTGCGTGACGCGCTCGCCGACTCCGGCAAGGTGGCCATCGTCAAGATCGCGCTGCGGCAGCGGGAGTCGCTGGCGCTGCTGCGGGTGGCCGACGACGTCCTGGTATTGCAGACGATGCTGTGGCCGGACGAGGTGCGCACGCCGGACTTCGGCTTCCTCGAGGAGGAGGAACCTGAGGTGCGCCCGGACGAGATGTCCATGGCGGGGATGCTGATCGAGTCGCTGTCCTCGGAGGTTTTCGAGCCGGACAAGCACCACGACGAGTACCGGGCGGCGGTGCTGTCGCTGGTGCAGGCGAAGGCAGAGGGCCAGGAGGTGTTCACCGCACCGGAGAGCGAGAGCAGCGAGGTCATCGACCTGATGACCGCGTTGCAAGCGAGCGTCGATAGCGCGGGCAGTGCTGGCAGCGCCGGTAGCTCGGGCAAGTCCGGGTCGTCGGGCGGGTCGGGGTCCGCGCGGAAGTCAAGCAACGGCGGGCGCACGGCGTCGGACGGTCAGCAGTCCACCCGGAAATCCGGCTCAAAGTCGTCATCGTCGCAGTCGTCCGGCGGGGGAAAGAGCAAACAGGACTCGAAGTCGAAGTCCTCGTCAACGTCGAAGCGCACCAAGAGCCCGACGTCGAAACGCTCGGCGTCGTAGCGCGGAGCCGCCGGGAACGTTCGGCGCGGGTCAGGCCGCGACGACCAAGTGGCGGTCCGCCACGCACTCGCAGCTGATCACGTCGTCACAGCGCTGGCTGATGTCGTGGCGGGCGGGGTCGAGTGCGGTGCAGCCGGGCTCGGTGCACTCCACGTCCCCGTCGTGGTGCTCGATGAGCGCGCCGTGACAGTGGTCGAGTTCCTCGACGCAGCCGGTGCATGCCACGCTGATCAACTCCTCGGTTGCCGTTCGGGGTACGACGGGTCTTTCCTATCACCCGAACGGCACGAGGCCGGTGATCTGGCGCGGCGTGTCGCTCTGCAGCGGGGAATCGGCCAGTCGCGAGACGTCATCGCAGACGCTGCTCCGTGTCATATATCAGTCATAGGGCACGAGTGCTCTATTGCGGGACGACTTTCTTTCCGATCCGCTAGCGGGATCCGGGCCGACGCGAGACGCTGAGGGCATGACGCGGGTGGCGGTGAACGTCGAAGGGCGGCGGCTCAGCCTGTCCAACCTGGACAAAGTGCTGTACCCGGAGACCGGGTTCACGAAGCGGGATGTGATCGACTACTACCGGCAGGTCGCGCCGCTGATGTTGCCGCACATCACGGGCAGGCCGACGACGCTGCGCCGGTTCCCTGACGGCGTCACGGGGCAGTGGTTCTACGAGAAAGACGTCTCCCGCCACGCCCCTGATTGGCTGCGGACAGCTCGGCTGGCCAACAGCCGCGATGACGATAACGGGTCCAACGACTACCCGGTGCTTGACGACCTGGCGTCGTTGGTGTGGGCGGCGAACCTCGCGGCGCTAGAGCTACACGTTCCACAGTGGACCGTCACGCCGGACTGCGAGCGCGCGACGCCGGACCGGCTGGTGTTCGACCTCGATCCGGGCGCGCCCGCCACGATCGTGGAGTGCTGCCGAGTGGCGGAGGCGCTGCGCGAGATGCTGACCGCCGACGGTCTGACTCCGGTTCCGAAGACCAGCGGCTCCAAGGGAATGCAGCTGTACTGTCCGGTGCGCACCGAAATGCCGGATGACACCTCCCGCTACGCCAAGGCGGTGGCGCAGCGACTCGCCACGGAGCAGCCGTCGCTGGTCGTGGCGACCATGACGCGGTCGGCGCGTACCGGGAAGGTGTTCATCGATTGGAGTCAGAACAATCCGTCGAAGACCACGGTGGCCCCGTACTCGCTGCGCGCCAAGGAAGCCCCGACCGTGTCCACCCCGGTGACCTGGGACGAGGTGGGCGGCTGCACGACGGCGTCCGAGTTGCGTTTCGAGACCAACGACGTCCTGGAACGCATCGCGGCGGAGGGGGACCTGTTCGCCGGGGTGTTGGGGGAGGGGGCGCCGGTGCCCGCATGACGGGGCGTCGTGCCATGTCCGCACTCACACGAGCGTCACCCAGTAGTCCCAGAATCGGACGGCGATGAGCGCGATGATCGCCACGAACCAGAGTGCCAGCACGAAGCTGTGGTAACGGGCAAGCACCGCGCCGGGGCCGGACGCGCCGCGGGAGAAGTGGCCGCGCTCCAGGTTGTGCAGCGTGGTGTACCAGAACAGTGGGATGGTCACCGCCCACACCACCATGCAGTACGGGCACAGCGCGCCGATCGTGTACAGGCTCTGCCAGATGAGCCAGTGCACGAACAGCACGCCGAACGTCGTCCCTGCTTGCAGTGCCAGCCAGAACCAGCGTGGCGGCCGGAACCCGATGGTCAGCACGACGCCGACCGTCACGATGATCGCGAATCCGGTGATACCCAGCAGCGGGTTCGCCACGCCGAACGCTGCGGCTTGCGGCGTGGTCATCACCGAGCCGCAGGAGAGCACCGGGTTGAGGCTGCACGTCGGCACGTAGCTGGGGTTCTCGATCAGTGCGATCTTCTCGACCATCAGCACGAACGACGCGAGCAAGCCGATGCTGCCGCCGATCAGGTACAACCACCGCACGATCCGCCCGAGCGGCCCCTCGCCGGGAGCGTCGGTCCGCTCGGATGATGCCGGGGTTACCCGTGTGTCGCTCACTGCGCCAGCTCCGCGTCGAGCTTCTCGCGGAACTGCTGCTTCACCTCCGCGAACGTTTCACCGGACGGCGTGAACCGCTCGCCGTTGATGAACAGCGTCGGGGTTCCCGTCACCTGCGCCTTCTCGCCGTCGGCCTTGTCCGCCTCGATCCGCTCGGCCACCGCGTCGGAGGCCATGTCGGCGTGGAACCGGTCCACGTCGAGCCCGATCTCCTCGGCGAACGAGTCGAAGGCCGCGCGGGCCCTGTCCTCGTCGTCGCTGAGCTGGTCACCGTCCTCGTTGACCGCCCACTGCTCGTAGTTCTCGTACAGCGCGTGATACATCTCGGCGTACTTGCCCTGCATACCTGCCGCTTCCGCGGCCTGCGCCGCTGGTAGCGCGAGCGAGTGGTTATCGAGCGGGAAGTTGCGCACCACGAACGTGATCCGGTTGCCGTAGTCCTGCTCGACGTCGGCGGTGATGTTGCGGTAGTAGCCCGCGCAGGCGGGGCACTGGAAGTCCAGGAACTCCACTACGGTGACCGCGTTGTCACCCGCATCGGTGAGCCGGTGGCTGTTCTCGTTCAGCAATACGCTGTCCGACGCTGTCGGTGAGCCCTGCGGTTGGTCGTCGCCGCCGCTCAGCAGCACCCCGCCGAACACGATGATCGCGACGACGACAACCCCTATGGTGAGGAGCACGTTCGCTGATGGCCAGGCACGACCGCCCTCGACGATCTTTTCCTTCGACATGACTTGTCTGTTTACCTTCCCTGGTCACTGTCGTCCGCGACCCGGCGGCACACCGGCGCGGGCACGCTCGTCGTCGCGACACTAACCGCGTTACCTGAGACGATGCTGAAACAGCGCGGCCTGTGCCGCCAAGACTACGGGTGACGTTGGCCGCAGCCGGTGATGACCAGAGCCATCGGCATCCGTGACCAAGCTCCCCAGTGTGATCACCGTTCGGCCCGGCACCGTGGCGCGGTGACGCGAGCGTGTATGCGTTGTGGTCGTCATGGCAACCGAAACGCATCAAGATCGACTTGGGCGCGTCGGTTGCGTTGCGCCCCCAGCCGTCAGGACAGGCGGAGGGTGCGCTGGTACGCGGCGATGGCGGCGCTGAGTTGTTCGCGGGACAGGGTGCGCGGCCCGCAGTCGCACCACGCGGGCAGCTCGTCGTCGGCGAACGGTGCCGCGTCGAGCAGGTCGACGTACTCGGTGTCGCTGTTGGCCTTGCTGCTCCGGTGGGTGGTATCGACGAAGTCGCGGGACCCGTGCGCGTGGGACCGCATCCGCGTGCAGTACACGGGCCCCGCTTCGGTGCGGTAGACGTACGCGACGTGGTGGCTGTTGGTGCACTGCACGCTGAGCAGCTGCCGGTCGCTGCGATGCGCACCGAGCGCGGCGAGCGCGTCAGTGGCCTGCCGTCGGCGGAGAGCGGTCTCGGTGGCCATGCGCCGACGGTACGCCGGACGACGCGACCGGCGGAATGGTCGAAAGTCACCTCCCGGCGTTGACGGTCAGCACGCTCAGCTCTGCTGCCACGTCCACTCCCGCACCTCGGGCAGATCGTCCCCGGTCGCGCGGATCCAGTCGTGGTGCCGGGTGCGCTGGTCGAGCATGTGCTGTCGCAGCCGCACCGCCGCCGGTCCCAGCGAAGGCACCCGGTCGATCACGTCGATGACCAGCTTGAACCGGTCGAGGTCGTTGCGGACCCGCATGTCGAACGGCGTTGTCGTCGCACCTTCTTCCTTGTACCCGCACACATGCAGGCCGGCGTGGTTGGTGCGGCGGTAGGTCAGCCGGTGGATCAGCCACGGATAGCCGTGGTAGGCGAAGATGATCGGCGCGTCGCGGGTGAACAGCGTGTCGAACTCGCGATCGGTCATGCCGTGCGGGTGTTCGGTGTCCGGCTGCAGCCGCATCAGGTCGACCACGTTGACCACTCGCACTGTCAGCGACGGCAGGTGCTCGCGCAGCAACGCTGTCGCCGCGAGGACCTCCAGCGTCGGCGCGTCACCCCCGCAGGCGAGTACCACGTCCGGGTTGCCGCCGCCGTCGTTGCTGGCCCACTCCCAGACCCCAGCGCCACGCGCGCAGTGCGCCAGTGCTTCGTCAAGGGACAGCCAGTTCGGCGCCGGGTGTTTCCCCGCGACGATCACGTTCACCAGGTCGCGGCTGCGCAGGCAGTGCTGCGCCACCGCCAGTAGCGTGTTGGCGTCCGGTGGCAGATACACCCGCACCACCTCGGCGTTCTTGTTCGCCACGTGGTCGATGAAGCCGGGGTCCTGATGCGAGAAGCCGTTGTGGTCCTGCTGCCAGACGTGCGAGCTGAGCAGGTAGTTCAGCGACGCGATCGGCCGCCGCCACGGCAGGCGTTTGTGGGCGGACAGCCACTTGATGTGCTGGTTCACCATCGAGTCGACGATATGGATGAACGCCTCGTAACAGTGGAATAGCCCGTGCCTGCCGCTGAGCAGGTAGCCCTCAAGGAACCCTTGGCACAGGTGTTCGGAGAGCACCTCGATCACCCTGCCGCCGGGCGTGAGGTGCTCGTCGGTGTCGAGCACCTCGCCCTGCCACTGCTTGCCGGTGGCCTCGTAGACGGCGTCGAGCCGGTTGGACGCCGTCTCGTCCGGGCCGAAGATCCGGAAATTCCGCCCCTGCTCGTTCGCCTCGACCACCCCGGCCAGCATCGTGCCAAGCACCCGCGTCGGAGACGACGTCGTCGCGCCGTGCCGGGTGACGTCCTGGACATACGGCGTCAGCTCGGGCAGCCGCAGCTCACGCAGCAGCAGTCCGCCGTTGGCGTGCGGGTTCGCCGACATCCGGTAGCGCCAGGACGGCACCTGCTCCAGCACGTACTGTCGCGGGCGGCCGTCGTGGTCGAACAGCCGCTCCGGCTGGTAGGAGCGCAGCCATTCATCAAGCAGCCGCAGGTGCTCGGTGTCGGTGCGCACGTCAGGCAGCGGGATCTGGTGCGAACGCCAGGTGTTTTCGATCGGGACGCCGTCCAGCTCGGCGGGCCCGGTCCACCCCTTTGGACTGCGCAGCACCAGCACCGGCCACCGCGGCCGTTGCCGGTCGCCCTGCTGGCGGGCGCGCCGCTGGATCGCGTGGATCTCGCCGATGATCTCGTCCAGTACCGCCGCCATGCGCTCGTGCATCGCGGCCGGGTCGCTGCCTTCGACGTAGTAGGGCCGGTAGCCGTAGCCGCGCAGCAGCGCGTCCAGCTGATCGTGGCCGAGCCGGGCAAGCACCGTCGGGTTGGCGATCTTGTAGCCGTTGAGGTGCAGGATCGGCAGCACCGCGCCGTCGTGCACCGGATCGAGGAACATCGCGCCGTGCCAGCTCGCCGCCAGCGGTCCGGTCTCGGCCTCGCCGTCGCCGATCACGCACGCGACGACCAGCTCAGGGTTGTCGAAGGCGGCCCCGAAGGCGTGCGCGAGGCTGTAGCCCAACTCGCCGCCCTCGTTGATCGAGCCGGGCACCTCCGGCGCGGTGTGGCTCGGCAGGCCGCCGGGGAACGAGAACTGCCGGAACAACCACCGCATCCCGTCGACGTCCCTGGCCACCTCGGGTACCGCCTCGGTGTAGCTGCCCTCCAGCCAGGCGTTCGCCAGCATGGCTGGGCCGCCGTGGCCGGGACCGGTCACGAAGATCATGTCCTGGTCGCGCTGGCTGATCACACGGTTCAGGTGAGCGTAGATGAAGTTCAGCCCTGGGACGGTGCCCCAGTGGCCGAGCAGCCTGCGTTTCAGGTGGCGCGGGTCGAGTGGTTCGGTCAGCAACGGGTTGTCCAGCAGATACAGCTGACCCGCTGACAGATAGTTCGCCGCGCGCCAGTAGGCGTCGACGGTGGTGAGATCCGGCCTGGTGAGTGTGTCGGCCCGCATGGTGTCCCCTTGCTCGCGCACGCGCATCACAGGTGTCTGGGTGCCCAGCGTTGCTGGTGTTTACACCGCGCCGTGGGGCACTCGACCCGATGTGGCGGAGCCGCGTTCCGGTTCGACGGCGTCCGCTACGAGCTGCCGCCGGGCGGGTGCGTCTCGGTCTCCGCTTCGGACACTGCCGGCTGAGCCCCGTCGTCGCGAGTCGCACTCTGTCCCGCGCGAGTCGCACCTTCCTGGGCGCGAGTTGCACCTTGTTCGTCGCGAGTCGCATCGTCCGGGGTCGCGACATCGCCCGTGGTCCGGTGCAGCCGGAATCCGATCGCGCTGGCGATCAGCAGCACGACTCCCGCGATCAGCAGCACGGCCGCGCCGCCGACCGCGCCGTCGGTGAGGTCCCAGACGGCCTCCGGCGCGGCCAGGCTCACCGCGACCACGCCCGCCACCAGCACGATCCAGGTGTGCACCCAGCGGTAGAGCACCAGACAGCCGATGCCGAGCACGAACGTCGCGATGTACGCCAGCGGCCGCCATTCGTCCTCGCCGAGCGGCGTTTGCGTACCGGCCAGTGCGAGGGCCAGACCGACGGCGATGCCGGTGAGCCTCGTGCGCAGCAGCCGTGCCAGCGCGAGAACGGTGAGCAGGGCTCCGCAGCCGAACAGGCCAATGCCCGCGGTGAGTTCGTCGAGGTCGGTGATGGTCCCGATGGTGTTCAGCACGGTGAACACGAGCAGCCCGGTCGTGGCGAGCAGTCCTGCCACGCTGGGCAGCAGGATGTAACTCGCGGCGGCGACGACGAGTCCGGCGCCGCCCGCGAGCGCGAACTCGGCCTCGTTGACCGGGTCCGGCGTCGCGAGACCGATCGTGATCGCGGTGGTCACCGACGCGAGCGCGAGCAACATGCTCGCCACACGCAGCCGTGCCGTGGTGACCAGCGTGTACAGCGGGGCGTGGCGGCCAGCCGCGAGAAGACCCGCCGTCAACAGGCCAAGCGTGATCAGACCGAGCAGCGTGGTGCGCGCGGTCTCGGTGAGTTGGTCCCACGAGGAGGCGACGAGCACGACCGCTCCGGTCAGGATGAGCGCGCCGCCCAGGTAGCCGACGATCTCGGCGATTGGGCCGCGCCGTTGCTCAGCGGTGGCCGCGATCCCCAGCTCGTCGCGGACGATGCCGGCTTGCTCGGCCGTCAGCACGCCACGCTCGACGAGTGAGGTCAACGCGTGGTCCTGGCTGCGTGGTCGCGACCGCGCGGGGTGCGACACTCGCTGAGCGTTCATGCGCCGAGCATGGCACGCGGATCGGCGTATGGGCAGCCGCCGAGTGTCAGCCAGTGGCCGGGACTTGGGTCAGCGCCGTGCGTCGGGCGTCCGGAAGTCGGAACTCGCCGCACCGGAACGGGGGACTCGCGGGGCGCGGCCAGGCGGGCGTACCCACCTGGCCGCGCCGACGCGGTTACTTCGGCTGGAGGACGAACAGGCCCTGTTCGATGCCGGACACCACGACCGTGCCGGACTCGAAGTAGGGGTAGTTGCTCCAGGCGCCGTTGAACTCGGCGGCGTCATCGGCGGGGTAGACGTCGAAGAACGCCTCTTCCCGCAGCGTGCCGCGCTCGACCTGCTTGCTGTCGAGGATGCGCAGGCCCGAGCGGTAGTTCGCCTCGTAGACCTTGTCGTCCTTGGTGTAGAGGTTGTGGTCGATCGACGGCGTGTCGGCGACGTACGTCCCGCGCAGCTCCGGGTCGGTGAGGCTGGTGACGTCGAGGATGTAGGTCGTCGTGTTGACGCCGTGCTCCCGCTCGTCGCCCTCGTCGTTGAACAGGAACGTCCGCGAGTCCTCCGTCAGCCACCCCTGGTGGGTGTAGTCGGCGTTCTCGTAGCCGAACCGGGCGAGCTGCACCGGGTTGTCCTTGTCGGTGACGTCGACGATCGTCACGGTGTCCTCATTGGAGTTGAACAGGATCTCGTGGCCGGTGAAGCGGCTGTCCGGGCCGTCGTAGACGACCGCCTGGGTGTCGTGGGTGTAGCCGTCGCCGCTGACGCAGCCCGCGAACTCCGGCGACTGCGGCTCGCGGATGTCGACCATGTGCGGGCCGCCGTCGCAGGTGAGCGAGCCGACGATGTAGGCGAACCCGGAGTCGGTGTTCACCGCGACGTTGTGCGCGCCGCCGACCCGCGGGTAGTGCGCGTCCTCCGTCCACTCCCGCGGCTCATTCGCCTCGCGCAGCCGCGTCAGGTCGAACACCTGCATGCCGTGGGTCGGCTCCTCGCTGACGACGAGCGCGTGGTTGTCGTAGACCTTCACGTCACGCCAGGACGCGAACAGCGTTTCCACCGGCTGATGCGAGGGCAGCATGCCGAGGTACTCCGGGCTGGCCGGCGTGGTGACGTCGACGAACGCCGTGCCGCTCGTGGTGCCGAGCAGCGCGTACTCCCTGCCGGTTTCCGGATCGGTCCAGCCCCAGATGTCGTTCGCGGCGTTCGGGCCGCCGACCTCGGACAGCGGCAGGTAGGCGGCGAGGTCGACGCGGTGGCACGGGAACGGGCCAGCGCTGCCGCCGGTGCACGGCACGTCGTAGAGCGGCTCGTCGGGCGCGCCGCCTGCTGACCCCTCGCCGGGGTCGACGCAGATGTCCCCGCCCTGGCACAGCTCAAGGTGATTGGTGGTCTTCAGGTCGGGCGACGGCTCGTCGTGAGCAGCCGCCTGCGACGCGGGCAGCGCGACGAGGCCAAGCCCGAGCATGGCGGGCGCGAGCAGGCCCAGCCATCTGGTGCGGCCGGTGGGTAGACGCATCGATCCTCCTTGCCGGAGCTGCCGTCGGTACGCGACGGCAGCTCCGCTGCGGTCGTGATATTCGGTAGGTGGTTCAACGCGCGGTGCCGCTGATGGTTGCGCCGAACCCGAATCCCGTTCGGTAAGCCCGGTACGCGGCGCGAAGCGTGGCTGTAGCCATCCGTCGCGTTTTTCACGCATGGAATTCGGGGTATCCGAGTGCGAACGGGACGACGAGAAGGAGGCAGTCGATGAAGGCGACGCTGTCGCTCGGCCGCATCGTGGGCGTGCGGGTCGGACTGCACTGGAGCGTGCTGGGGATCGTGGCCATTCTGGTGTCGTTGGCGCTGGCGCGCTGGCCCGTCGTGGTGCCGGGCTACTCCTGGGTCGCCTACGCCATCGCGGCGGTCACGACGGCGCTGCTATTCGTCGGCTCGCTGTTGGCGCATGAGCTGTCGCATGCCGTTGTGGCGCGCAGGGAAGGCGTCGAGGTCGGCGGCATCACGCTGTGGCTACTCGGCGGGATCGCCCAGCTGCGCGGCGACGCGTCGACGCCGGGCGCCTCGCTGCGGATCGCCGTGGTGGGCCCCGCCATGAGCTTCCTGCTCGCGGTGGTGTTCGGCCTGATCGCCTTGCCGTTCGCGGGCGGCGACGGCAGCCTGCTCGTCGCGGCGACGTTCGGCTATCTCGGCGTGATCAACCTGGTCCTCGCGGTGTTCAATCTGATCCCGGCCGCGCCGCTCGACGGCGGCCGGATCCTGCGCGCCGCGCTGTGGAAGTGGCGCGGCGACCGGGACAAGGCCGCGGTGTGGAGCGCCCGCGCCGGCCGGGTGTTCGGGCTCGCGCTGATCACGTTCGGCGCGGTGTGGCTGTTCATCGGGGCCGGCGCGGACGGCTTGTGGTGGATCCTGATCGGCTTGTTCATCGTGACCGTCGCCGGTGCCGAGGAGCAACAGGCCGCGCTGAGCGGGTCGCTGCGTGACGTCAGGGTCGGCGACGTGATGACCCGCGATCCGGAGACCGTCGATGGTGACCGCACGGTGGCGGACTTCGTCCGTACCGACGTCCTGGCGCGCAAGCACTCGGCGTACCCGATCGTCGACTCCGCCGGTGGGGTTCGGGGACTGTTGACGCTGAGCAGGCTCAAGCGCGTTCCCGCCGACCGGCGGGAGGAGGTGACGCTGGCCGAGATCGCCTGCCCGCCGGACGACATCCCGCTGACCTCGCGGGAGGAGTCGCTGACCGACCTGCTGCCCAGGATGGCGGGTTGTGAGGACGGCAGGGCGCTCGTCGTCGAGGACGGCAGGTTGATCGGCATCGTCACCTCGCGCGACATCAGCCACGCGGTGTCGGTGAGCGACCTGCAGGGCGCTGGCGGTGGTCTGCATCCGGGCGGCTACGGCGCCGACCTCATCACCGGCAACCGGTAACTCGTAGCGCTCGAAGTCGGAACTCGCGGCTCCGTAGCGGGCGACTCGCGATCGCCGGTCAGGTGCGGCGCAGCAGCGGGAAGCTGATCGCCAGCAGGACGCCCGCGACGACGAAGATCGACGAGTAGCCCTTCGTCGCGGCGAAGGCCAGCACCGGAAGCGATGCGGTGAGCTTGATCGCCAGTCCCGACAGCAGCGGCCCGATCAGCACGCCGAGTCCTCGGCTGAGCCCGAACACCCCGGCGCCTGTGCCGTGTTCGGACAGCCGAGGCAGCAGCCCCATCAGCAGTGAGTACGGCAGCGTCATCAGGATGACGGCGGCGAAGGCGACCGGCACGATCGCCGCGACGAACATGGTGTTGGTCGTCAGCACGGCGGGCAGCAGTCCGATGCCGAACGCGACCAGCCCGAACCGCATGGTCCTGCGGTGGCCGTAGCGGTCGGCGAGTATGCCTGCCAGCGGCGCCGCCAGTACGGCCGCCCCGCCGACGAGCGCCAGCGTCGTGGACGACTGGTTCAGCGAGAACCCAAGACCGATGGTGAGGTACAGCACCACGAACGTCCGCAGCGCGGCGACTGATCCCTCCCAGCACGCGTTGCCGAAGAACCACGCCCTGATCCTCGGGTCACGTGCCAGCACCCCGAAGCTGCCCGCGATGCTGGTGCGCTGGGTTGATGCGGGCGGCGACGGCCACGGTCGCGTGCGCAGCGCCAGCCACAGTCCCGCGGTGAACACCGCGATCGCGGCGGCCCCGACGGCGAATGGCAGCGGCTGCGCGATGCTCAGCAGGAACCCGCCGCCAGAGATGCCGAGCAGTAATCCCGCCGAGCGCAAGCCGCCCTGGAAACCAAGTGACCTTCCCCGGAAGTCGTGCGGCACCAGGTCGGGATACAACGCGTAGTACGGCGTGTAGTACGCGAAATAGCCGATGAAGAACACCGCGAGCGCCAGCGCGAGCAAACTGAGCGTTCCCGAGGCCAGCGGCATCAGGACCAGCGCCCCGATCGCCACGATCCCGCCGCCGAGCAGGATGGACAGCCTGCCGCCGAAGCGACGGCTCAGCCGATCGGACACCCCACCCGCGAGGACCGGGACGAACAGCGAGAACAGGCCCTCACCGCCGATGAGTAGCCCGGTCACCGCTGGACCGGACAGCTCGTGGATCAGGACGGGGCCGTAGGTGGTGACGAAGGTGTAGGCCAGGGCCATACCGAAGGCGGGGGAACCAAGCGCGAACAGGAACGTGCGCTCGTTCCACAGCAGCGCCCGGTGCTCCGCCGGGGTGCCCGTGTCTCGGTGCGACTCCTCGGCGGGCATCCGGACCTCCTTCGGCGGGTCGGGTGATCAGTCCCGGTCCCTGGCGACGACGTCAGCTCGTGCCATCGGTGCCACCCGTGCCGCCAGCGCCAGCGGAACCGCCCGCGTCCTGCTGTGCGCTGAGCACCGCGAGTCCCACCGCGAACACCGTCGAGCCGCCGGCGAGTACCAGCACGAGCAGCCGTCCCCTGCGTGGCAGGCGTCGCCATGCGGCGATCGTCGCCCCGGTGTCGACCGCGTCGGCGGCTCCACCGGCGATGATCCACGGCAGCATGTCCCTGCCGGTCGCCGCGGCGGCGGCCATACCGACGCCGAGGCTGATGTCGCGCCCGCCGAGTGCGCGTGCGAGCACCGCGCCGGTATGCGGCGGCCGGACCCTGCCAACCCACGGCCTCGCCACCTCCATCGGTTTGGCCAGCGCGACGGCGCCGAGCGCGGCGCGTGCCAGCCCCCAGAGTCCAGCGGCGGGCCGTGCGGCACGGGTGAGGTCCGTTGTCATGGCGCTCCTCCTCGGTGGGCTGTGTGGTTGTCGCTGGCATCGGCATCCGTCGGGGCGTTGCACATCGGACACCCCGCCACCTCAACCTGTAGCGCGCACGCTGACTGAGCGCCAGTTGGAGCACCTGCCGCGAGAGGCGCACAGCACCCTGGCGCCGGGGCGGCTGCTCCGGCGCCAGGGTGTCAGTTCAGTGAGCGGCGCCGTCCTCAGCCCGCCCGGCGCTTGAGCCCGCCCGACGCGATCGCGATGACGATGGCGAGCACCGCGAGCACCGCGTGCAGGATGTTGTCCGCCGCATCGATCGGGATCAGCCCGGCGATGTCGGTGCCAGCGGCGAAACCCCAGATCGTGACCACGCCGTAGACGATGCCGAACACCAGCAGCCCGATGGCGGCCGAGGTCGCGCTCGCCATCACGAGCAGCAAGAAGACGCCGGTCGCGATGTGGACGATGTTGTGCCAGCCGTTCACCGCGAAGCCGAACAGCTCGCCGCTCTCCAGGTTGTCGCCCACGGTGAAGCTGCTGTCGCCGTAGAAGAAGCCCAGGATGCCCGCCACCACGAGCACGACGCCGACGACGCCCGAGGTGATCTGGGCCAGCGAGCGGCCGGCTGCCGCGGTGCTGCCAGGGGCGTGCGCCTTGTGGCTCTCCGGCTCCGAGTTCATTGGTCTCTCCTTCCGATGCGGAAGCACTGGATGTGTTCTGCTGGGTGAACTACACACCTCGGGTGGCCCCGACGCTGGCTGAATACCCGTGTTGACGTCGGGTATGCCCGGATCGGGTGACCGACATGACCGGTTTGTACTCAGCCGGCACGCTCGCCAACGGTTACCGTCAATTCCCGTTGCTCGGAGTCCCGTGTGACAAGCAGCTGGACCTCCTGACCGGGTTCGGTGCCGCGCAGTACACCGAGCAGGTCCTCGACGCTGGTCACTTCCGAGCCGGCGAGGCCGGTGATCACGTCGCCAGGTCGCACGCCTGCCGAGGCCGCTGGACCGTTCTTCTCGACGCCGAGTACGACAGCGCCTTTCGTGGCGCCGACAGTGAACCGCTCGGCCAGTTCCGGAGTCAGTCGGCCGAGTGAGACTCCGAGGTAGGGATGGGTCGCCTCGCCGTCCTTGAGTAGTTCCTCCGCCGTGTCGATCACGGTCGCGGCGGGGATCGCGAACCCGAGCGAGACGGCGCCAACCTTGGGCGGAATGTAGGCCTCGTTGATGCCGATGACCCTGCCCCGGGTGTCGAGTAGCGCGCCACCGGAGTTGCCCGGCGAGATCGAGGCGTCGGTCTGGATGAGATCCACCAGTGACTGGGTGCGCGACGCCGAGCCTGGGATCTCGCGGTTCAAGCCGGAGATGACACCCGCCGTCACGGAGTTCTCGAAGCCGAGCGGGCTGCCGATGGCGATGGCGCGGTCTCCTGTCCGTGGCAGTCGCTCGCGGTAGTCCGGCACCGGCAGCTCGCCGCGCTCGCTGCGGACGACGGCGAGGTCGGTGATGGTATCCGTGGCGATGACCTCACCGTTCGCCTCAGTACCGTCGGCGAACGCCAGCGTGACAGCTTTGTTGTCACCCACGACGTGCGCGTTCGTGACGATGACGTCGGATGTGAACACCACGCCGCTGCCGACGCCCCGTCCCGCCTTGACGGTCACCACGCTTGGCGCGACGCGGTCGACCAGTGCCGCGTAGCCATCGTCGGTGACCAACGCGCCTGGCGCGGTGGTGCCGTCAGTGTCCTGTCGCGACTTGGCGTCGTCCTGATCCGGTGTGCACGCCGTCACGACTGTCAGCAGGGCGGCGATCAGCGCGGCCGGAATCACTCGTCTGATGCGAAACATGACGAAGCTGTACCCGCATCACGACTCCGGCATGCCTCCCGCTGGGTCAGCCACCGGCCACCAGACTCGCGGGATCCACCCCACAGGCGAACTCGCTGCGGACGTCGCTGGGGTGTCTGCCATGCACCTTCACGGGCATGGTGACCTCACCAGCACGGGCGAACTCGAAGCTGACCGGGACGGTGGTGCCGGCGGGAATCGATTTCGTCAGGCCAACGACGTGCAGGAAGTACGGCGCGTGCCCGGTGGCGCCGCCGCGGTTGGCCTCCGGGACGGTGCCCTCCGGTAGCAGTGGCAGTGCGTCGACGTGCTGCGGGTCGCCGTCGCAGTCTCGGTCCCAGCGCAGCTCGATCCGTTTCGCGACGGGGGAGTTGACGGATACTAGCCGGTCGCGCCGCTCGGCGGTGGTGGTGATGGTGAGGAACCCGACAGTGTCCTGGCCTGGCTCGTATCGGCCGCCCGCCGGTTGGGCGAGGTAGACGTTGCGGAGCTTGATCGGCCCCTTGTCGGAGTGGCTGCCGACCGGGTGCGGCGGCTCGTTGGTGATCGGGTCCTCGCCGCAGGCGGCTACGGTAGCAAGCAGCGCGGCCAGCGCCCCGGCCAGCAGTGCTCGTCGGGTTGGTGCGCGCGTCATTCCGCATCACTCCCGGTCGTGGGGATTCGCGAACGGAATTGCCAATGCGGCCATCGGACAAACGTGGCGTCAGGGCGCGAGCCGCTCCGCGTCCGCCGCGAGGTCGCGCCAGCGCAGCACTGGACGGCCACCGAGCCTGCTCGCACTGTTCGCCGCCGCCGCGACGGCGAACGCGGCCGCCCGCCGCGTTCCTTCGCCATGAGCGAGCGCCGCCGTGAACGTGCCGATGAGTGCGTCGCCTGCCCCGGTCGTGTCAGCGACATCGACGTCGAGCAGGGGGAACAGCTGTCTGCCGGTGCGGCTGACGAACAGATTGCCCGCGCCGCTGACCGCGAGCACGACCAGGGTGGGTCCGTAGTCCAGCAGTTGATACGCCGCGTCGGCCGCGGTGGTGACGTCGGTGATCGGCTGCCCGGTCAGCAGCTCCGCCTCGTGCTCGTTCGCGCGGATCACGTGTGCGCGGGAGAACACCTCGGCGATGTCGTCCGCTGAGCCGCTCGGCGCGCCGTCCAGGATGACCCGCGTGCCGGCGTCGCGCGCCAGCCGGGTGGCGAGCAGGATCGCGTCGAGGGGCTGTTGCAGCTGGCAGAGCACCCACCCTGCCCGTTTGATCACTGTCGACGCCGCGAGCACGTCGCTCTCGGCGAGCCGGACGTCGGTGGGGATGTGCTCCAGGTAGCGCCACCGGCGCGTGTCGTCCACGATGTCGACGATCAGCGCGGTCTGCGCGCCCTCACGGGAGATGACGTGGCTGACGTCGACGCGGTCGGTCCGGGCCTGCTCAAGCAGCCGCGCGCCTACCGAGTCGTTCCCGACGACGCCGACCAGCGAGGCGGGCACCCCGAGCTGAGCCAGCGCGACCGCCTGATTGCCGCCCTTCCCGCCAAGCATCTCGCGACGCGTGCGCACCGTGGCGTTGCCGTAAGGGTCAGGGACGTCATCGACGCGCAGGACGAGGTCCCGCGCCACTTGCCCGAGCACGACTACCTCATCCGCCACGGTTCAGGCATACCCGGTGCCGGGGACGGTTTACACCGCCGGGGGGAGGGTTTGGGGACGAGGCTCTCACTCCAACGGGTCCGTGTCCGGCCCGAGCACGCGGTGCGTCAGGGCTTCGGACTGTGGCGGGATGTCGTGGACGTCGGCGTCCAGTCCAGCGACGCGGGCCTGATCGAGCACCGACCGGAGGACGAGCGCGCCGGTGGTGTCGATGCGGCCGAGCCGGTTCAGCTCGATCACCAGGCGGGTGGCGTCCGGGTGGTCGGCGAGGGCGTCGAGCAGCGTGGTGTCCAGCTTCTGCGCGGTGCCGAACCACAGCACACCACGTGGGGTGAAGGTGAGCACGCCGTCGTGTGCCGCGACGTCGATCTCCAGTTGCAGCGACCGCCAGAGGAACACGCCCACCGAGAACGTCACCCCGATCGTCACCGCCAGGTCCAGCCGGGGCGCGAGCAACAGCGTGGCGACGAACGTCGTCCACGCGATCAACGCCTGCGGCAGCGAGAGCCGCCACAGCCGCAGCAGCGGCCGGATGCGCATCAGCCCGATGACCGAGACGATCACGATCGCGCCGAGCATGGCGAGCGGCAGCGGCTCCAGCACCGCCGCGAACGGCAGGAACGCCAGCACCGTCAGCCCGGTGACCGCACCAGCGACGCGGGTGCGTGCGCCGGAGAGCCGGTTGACCGAGCTGCGGGAGAACGACCCGCCGCACGGCATCCCGCCGGCCGCCGCCGCGGCGATGTTGGCGGCGCCCTGGCTGATGAACTCGCGGTTCGCGCTCCAGCGGGTGCGGTCCTCCGAGGCGAACCGCCGGGAGATCGACGCCGCCTCGGAGAACCCGATCAGCGCGATGATCGCGCCGGAGAGCAGGAGTGTCGGCAGCTGTGACACCGCCGTCCATGGAATGTCGTCCAACGTGAACGGCAGGAACCCTGACGGGACAGCCCCGACGACGTCGCCGGGGTACAAGCCCATACCGGACACCGCGACGCCGACGATCGCGGCGATGAGCACGCCGGGGAACAGCGCGTGCAGTTTGCGACCGCCCAGGATCAGCACCGCCGCCATCGCCGTCAGCAGCACCGCGGCGAGCGTCCAGCGGTCCGGATGCGTCAGCGACCACGCCGCCCGCAGGATCGCGTTGCCGTACTCCGGCGGGTCGACGCCGAGCGCCTTGGGCAGCTGCGCGCTGGCGATCAGGATCGCAGCCGCTGGCACGAAACCCAGCAGCATCGGCTGCGACATCAGATACGCCACCCAGCCCGCGCGCAGCAACCCCAGCAACACCCTGGTCAAGCCGACGACGAGGGCGAGCGCGAGGCCGAGGCCGACGTACTCCGGGCTGCCCGGGGTGGCCATCGTGCTCAGCGCACCGAAAGTCAGCAGCGCCGTGATCGCGACCGGTCCGGTCTGCAGGTACGGCGATGACGCGAACAGCGCCGCGATGATCGGCGGCAACGCACCGGCGTAGAGGCCCACGATGGGTGGCATTCCGGCGAGGTCGGCGTAGGCGAGCGACTGCGGAATGCCGATCATCGCCACGCTGACACCCGCGAGCAGGTCATGCCAGAGCCAGCTGCGCCACGGCTGGCGTTCGCCGTGGTCAGCGCGCCGCGCCCACGATGTTATGTTCAGCCGGTTCACCCATCACCTCATCCTGTCGTGCGCAGTCAGACGACACTCAGCGGCAGCGGTACCCCTGCGAGAGACCGCGTCACCACGGGCAGCCGCGTCGCCATCTCCGTCAACGCCACGGCGGACGGCGCGTCCGGCGCGCTGGCCACCACCGGCACACCGGCATCGCCGGATTCGGTCAGCGCGGCGTCGATCGGGATCTGCCCGAGCAGGTCGATGTCCAGCTCGTCCGCGAGTCGTTGACCACCGCCGGACCCGAACAACGGCGTGTGTCGTCCGCACGCACACGCCAGCGAACTCATGTTCTCCACGACGCCCGCGACCGGCATCCGCATGTCGCGCGCCATCCGCCCCACCCGGGATGCCACCGTCTGTGCGGCGAGCTGTGGCGTGGTGACGGCGAGCAGCGCGGCCTGGGGGAGTAGTTCCAGCAGCGAGAGCGTGATGTCTCCGGTGCCAGGTGGCAGATCGACCACGAGAACGTCGGGTTCGTCCCAGTGCACATCGGCGAGGAACTGTTCAAGCGCCTTGTGCAGCATCGGCCCGCGCCACACGACCGGCTCGCCGTCGTCGACGAAGAACCCGACCGACATCAGCCGCACCCCGTGCGCCTCAACCGGCAGCATCAGGCCCTTCAGCGCGATCGGGTTGCACCGCACCCCGAACAGCTGCGGCACCGAGTAGCCCCAGACGTCGGCATCGAGCACCCCGACCCGGTTGCCCCGCGCGGCGAGCGCCACCGCGAGGTTGGCCGTCACCGTGGACTTGCCGACGCCACCCTTGCCGCTCGCGACGGCGTAGACCCGGGTGTGCTCGCCGATGCCGGTGGCGCGTTGCTCCCGCAGCCGCTGGGACAGCGCGAGGCGTTCCCGCTCGGACAGCGTGCCGAAGCTGACGTCCACGGCGCTGACGCCGGCGATCGAGTTCGCCGCCGCCGTGATGTCCTCGCGCAACCGTTCCCGCAGCGGGCAGCCGGATGTGGTCAGCGCGACCTCGACGTGTACCCGGCCGCCGCGTCCGGCCCGAGCGTCGCGCAGCATGCCGAGCTCACCGAGGCTCCGATGGATTTCCGGATCCTCGACGGCGGCGACGGCCTCCCACAACGCCGTCTCGTCGATGCCGCTGGTGCGCAGCCGGGTCAGCATGGTCCGTCACGTCCGTTGGTCACGTCGTCAGTCAGGTCCTCGGTCTTGGCGGCGCCCACCCGGATCACCGGCCAGTCCGGTAGCCGCGCCTGGTCGGGGCGAGCGGGCGCATCATGAACTCCGGCCGCCGCTGGCCGCCGGGCCCGAGCGCGGGCCGCGTCTTGGCCAGCCACTCGCGATACACCTCGGCCGAACGCCGGGTGTCCACATAGACGTCCCCGTAGCGATCACCGTCCCTGGCCGGTTCCATTCTGATCTTCTGTAGCCAGCAGTGCATGCCGGAGTGCGGATCGGGCTGCACCGCGAACGCCAGGTTCTGGTGCACGCCGGGGTCTTCCCAATCGATCCTCGACGAGTCGGGGTCGGTGGAGTCGAACGGCGCGACGCCGCCCTTGTGCCGCAGCAGCCAGGTGTGCTCACCGTCCGGATGGGACAGTTCCACCATGCCGGACACCCAGCGGCTGCCCTCGCCGGGATGCAGCCGCCACCGTCCCATGTGGTGCGACAGGGCGCACACGCCCGGCCGGATGCCCTCGGTGACCCACACCCGCGCCACGAAATAGCCGATCTCGGTGCTGATCCGCACCAGATCGTCGGTGCGCACCCCATGGCGGGCGGCGTCGACCGAGTTCAGCCAGACCGGGTGGGTATTGGAGATCTCGTTGAGGTACTTGGCGTTGCCGGAGCGGGTGTGGATCAGCGTCGGCAGCCGGAACGTCGGGACAAGCACCAACTCGCCCGCCTCGCCGAACACCGGCGCCACCGAGTCCAGCGTGACCGGTTTACGCACGACGCCCTGCTCGTCGACCGTCGTGTCCGCCAGCTCGGTGTCGGTCAGCGGGCGTTCGTCCACGCGGTAGATGTCGGTGTCCACCTCGACCACGCCGTAGCGGCGCATGTACTCCAGTGGCGTCATGCCCTGCGCGGCGGCCTTCTCCGGCAGGCCGGGGACGCTGTGCTCGAACATCCACCGGTAGTAGTCGTCGGTCGTGATCTTCTCGCCGGAGCGGTACGGCGACTCGACGTACTTCGTGATGCCGAGCGCGCCGTCCGGGTCGATCCGCCAGGACAGCTCGAACCAGAACTCGTTCTCCTCCCACACCTCGCCGGGGTTGACGTCGCGGGTGTCGGTGTAGCGCTCGCCGAGCTTGTCCATCGCGACGCGACGCACCGGCTGCCGGAAGCCGAGCCACTTCCCGGCGTGTGTCTCATACGAGTGCGTGTCGTGCCGTTCGCTGGAGTGCCCCATCGGCAGCACGTAGTCGGCGAACTCGGCGGTCTCCGACCACGTCGGTGTGAGCGCCACGTGCAGCCCGATTGTGTCGGGGTCGGTCAGCGTCTCGATCCAGGTGAAGCCGTCCGGGTTGGTCCAGAGGTACGTCGTCACCCGCCAGCCCCACGGGCGCGGGTGGGCGGTGTTGAGCGTGGTGCGTGCCGTGGTGACCGGGTCGACCGGCAGGTCGCGGGAGACCTCGCGGCGGTGCTCGTCGGGGCGCGCCCAGAGGTAAGAGTCGCCGGTCGGGGCGGCGGTCGGGTCCAGCACGGCCCGGTCAGCACCGAGGTAGAAGACGTTCGGGCCGGTGTTCTGCTCCGGCGCGCGCACCTGCGTCGGGTTGGTGTTGACGAGCTTCGCGATGCCGCTCTCCGGGTCGTCCAGGTCGTCGACCCAGATGGAGTGTGTCGGGCAGACGACGACGCACGCGGGCTCAAGTCCCTCGTCGACACGGTGGGCGCAGACGTTGCACTTGGCCGCGGTGTTGGTGTCGGCGTCGATGTAGATCGCGTCGTACGGGCAGCCTTGCATGCATGCCTTGCACCCGATGCAGCGCTCGTTGTCGGAGTCGACGATGCCGTCGTCGCGCTTGAACAGCGCCTGCGTGGGGCAGATCGTCACGCACGGGGCGTCGGTGCAGTGGTTGCATCGCATCACGCCGAAGTCACGCGTGGTCGCGGGGAACTCGCCGGACTCGACGTACTTCACCCACGTGCGGAACTGGCCGACCGGTATCTCGTGCTCGGTCTTGCAGGCCACGGTGCAGGCATGACAGCCGATGCACGTGTTCTGGTCGATGGCGAAGCCATACCGCATGAGTGTCCTCCGGGAGCGAGCACCACTAGGCACCGTTGACTCATCGTGACCGTAATGGCGCTGGTATCGACGCGGTACTAACCTTGGCTTTGGGAGGTACAAAACCAAACTTTGGAGTTGGCATGCCGTTGCCCTCACGGGTGCCCGAACTAGGCGCGCTCGACCTGCTGCTCAGCGTCGCGCGGCTGGGCAGCCTGGGCAAAGCCGCCCGGGAGCGGGGCATCTCGCAGCCCGCCGCCGCCTCCCGAATTCGCACGATGGAGCGACTGATCGGCGTGCCGCTGATTGTCCGCTCGAACACGGGCTCGCGGCTCACCGAGAAGGGCGCGATGATCGCCGACTGGGCGCGCCGGGTCGTCGACGCCGCGGGCGAACTGGATGCCGGCATCGACGCGCTGCGCAATGAACAGGTCAGCAGAGTGCGGCTCGCGTGCAGCATGACCATCGCGGAGTACCTGCTGCCTCGGTGGCTATCCGAGCTACGGCGACGGCTGCCCTCGGCGAGCATCGGACTGCAGGTGGTCAACTCGGTGCGTGTCGCCGAGAAGGTGCGCAGCGGTGAGGTCGACCTGGGGTTCGTTGAGGGCGCCGAGGTCAGCGAGGGGCTGGAGTCGCATGCGGTCGCCACCGACGAGTTATTGCTTGTGGTGCCGCACAACCACGTGTGGGCGACGCGCAGGGAACCGGTGACCGCCGACGAGCTCGCCCGTACACCGTTGATCAGTCGCGAGCCCGGCTCCGGCACGCGCTACGTGCTCGACCACGAGCTGGCGCGGCTCGGCTACGTCGAGGAGAACCGGCCGGAGGCCATCATGGAACTGTCCTCGACCACGGCGATCAAAGCGGCGGTCGAGGCGGGTGTCGGGCCCGCTGTGCTCAGCTCGCTGGTGCTTGCCGAGGACGTCGCGGCGGGCAAGGTCGTCGTCGTGCCGACCGCGGAGCTTGATCTGCGACGCACACTCCGGTTGGTGCTGCGCGCGGGGGAACAGCTCGGCCCTGTGCTCCGGGACGTCGTCGCCGCGACGCGGCAGTTGCGCCAGCTGGTGTGACCGTGCGGATACTGGTGGCGCGCGGACAGCGGTGCCGCGGGGATCTTGATGCACTCCGGCGATCCATACCGCCGCAACGCATCATGATCCACTTGGCTGGGCCGCGCCCTACTGTTTCGCGACGAGTCCCTGGCGGCGGCCCGCCTCCTCTGCCATGACGCCGCGCAAGACGTCGATTGCCTCGACGAGCCGCGGGTACCGCAGCGAGTAGAAGATGCTGGTGCCGCGCCGGGTGGCGTCCACGACGCCGCGTTCGCGCAGCATCGCCAGATGTTGCGAGACATTCGGCTGCGTGGTCTCGAGCATGGCGCAGAGCTCGCCGACGGAACGACTGCCGTCCGCGAGCGCGTAGATCAGCATGAGCCGCTTGGAGTCATTGAGGGCCTTACACAAGCTCGCCGTCAGTTCATGCAGCTCAGCCCGCAAGGCCGGATCCAGTCCCGAAACCTGATCGCCCATGTCCTCAGAGTAGTTGGCGCCGATCTCCGTGACACAGCTTTCGGTGTGGTCAGCGCACACTGTCTGTATGTGGCCGCACTCCGTCTGCCACGAAGGGGTGCTCGGATGAGCGAAGCCGAACGCAGGACGTCGATCATGAGACGTTGTGGTCGCTATGACGACCAAACGGTCTCATGATCCACAGCGCTCCCGCATCGCATGGCGCGACGCTGCTGTCGTAGGGCGCGGGTGATGTTTCGGCTCCGCCGGGAGGGTCAATCCTTGACGTGACAGCGATGCCGCCCGATGGGAGGTCATCATGACGGAGGGCAAAGACCCCGGCACGCCACCGCAGGACACCGGCATGCCCGACGACGTCGAGACCGATCCGGCGGCGCTGAACAGCAGCGAAGACCTCGATGAGGACCGGCTTAAGGTTGATCCGCTGGAGACCGGCGTCGAGCCACCGGAGCAGTGGTCGGCGGCCGAACGCTACGACCGGACGCCGTTCGAGCAGGAACAGGGCGAGACCCTCGATGAGCGGGTGCGGCAGGAGCAGCCGGACACCGAGGTGTCCGAGCCGCCGGAACTGTCGGTGTCGGCGACCCCGGTCAGCGAACTGGATGCGTCGGTCGACGACGCGGCGGTGGCCCCCGAAGAACCGCTTGTGCGGGAACAGTTCGACGATGAAGCGCCACCTGGGGACGCCGAACGGCGCGGTCAGAGCGCGGACAAGGCAGGCGGCTCGGTCGCCAACGCGCTCCGCGAGCCCCATGATCCGCCCGACACGCCGAAATCGCCCGACCGCGCGGAGGAGTGAACGGCGGGGCCGCCCCCGAGGCCTCCGGAGCGCCCGCCGGAGTAACCGCGTCGCCTCACCTCAGTCCCGGATCGCGGCCAGCCGACGCGCCGCCTCGCCGGGGGAGCACGCCAGACGATCGTCGTGCAGCCGCTGCCAGGGGTCGGTCTTCTGCGCCAGCCGCCGGTGCAGCCGACGCATGTCCCAGCCGGTCGGCCACGCCCCGGCCAGCTCGCCCCAGTCGAGCGGCACCGCGCATGACGCGCCGGGCCGGGCGCGTACGGAATAGGGCGCGATGAACGTCTGGCCGTAGCCGTTGCGGTTGACATCGAGGAAGGTCCGCTTGCCCCGGTGTTCCTTGCGGAACTCCGTGGTGAGGTGCCTCGGGTCGTCGGCAGCCATGACGTCGGCGATGTCAGCCGCCAGGCGGCGCACCGTGTCGAAGCCCGCCGACCGATCCAGCGGCGCGAGGACGTGGAATCCCCGCCCACCGGTGGCCTGCAGGTAAGCCAGCAGCCCCAGCTCACCGAACAGGTCCCGCAGCCGCCGCGCCACGCTCCGGATCTCGCCAATGGCGGCCGAACCGTCCGGCGGATCGATGTCGATCACCATCAGGTCCGGCCGTTCCAGGTCGGTCACGGTCGACGGCCAGATGTGGAACTCGATTGTGGCCTGGTCGGCCAGGTAGGTCAGCGCCGCTTCGCTCGAAGCGAGCACCGCGCGCTGGGTGCCGCCCTCGCGCAGCGGCACGCGCACCGTGTCCAGCCACTCCGGAAAGTGCTCTGTTGCCTGCTTCTGCACGAACCCCTCCGCGTCGATGCCATCCGGGTACCGTCGCAGCGTCAGCGGCCGGTCGCGCAGGTGAGGAAGCATCACATCCGCTACTTGCTGGACGTGATCGGCGAGATCGCCCTTGGTCAGCCCCGCCTGCGGAAACAGGATCTTGTCTTGGTTCGAGATCGGGATCTCACGGCCTGTGATCGGCATGGGGCACCTCCTCGGTGCGCGGATCACCGCCCGAGGGCTCGGGCGAGTTCACCCTTCGACATTGATGAGCGCCCCCTGATGTTGCGGCGTCGAGCCTCGTTGTAGAGCTGGTCCTTGGTGGGACCGCCAGGTCCGAGCCGCTTTCCGGAACGGTGCCCGCCGCGCTGCTGCGGCGCGACGTCGCGCACCGACGTCGTGCTCTTCTGGTTGGCCTCGTCGGTACGAGCCCGGTTCTTGTTCACGGTGCGCGCCGCGATTTCCTTGGCGCGGCCCTTACTCGCACCGCGTTCCTTGGCGCCTTCCTTGATGTGTTCGTACTGTCGTTCCCGTTTTGTGTTCCATGCGCGTTGCGGCATTGTCGTACTCCCTCACCGTTGGGTGGCGCTACCGGTAGCGCAGCAGCGCACCGAATCCGTCCTCGAGCGCGAGGTCGTCCCCGACGACGAGCAGGTCGGCGCCGACGGCGATCGCGGCGAGCGGAAGCGCCTCGTCGGCGCGGTCGCGGTCGACCACCGAGATGCCGAGCTGGTCGAGCAGCTCTGGCTCAGTGGCGAGTTCGATGGGATCGGCGCCGGTGTGGACGTGCTGGTCGTCGTCCGCGCCGATCAGCAGCGCCTCGACGTTCGCTTCACGCAGCGCGTCGCACACTGGGCCGAGGCCCTGCACCGCGAGGCCGTCCGGCTGCGCGAGCGCGGCCCGGAACTGGTCGGCGTGCGTGGCGACCCGCTGCCGCTCCCGGTCGGCGACGAGGCTATGGACTTCGTCGTCGAGGGCATCGCTGTACGGGGCCTGGGTGCGGCCGCCGGCACCGACCTCGGCGACGTGTTCGCGGATCCGGTCGGGCAGCGCGTCGCGTAGCCACCGCCTGCCCTTGACCTCGCCGGAAAGCACGACCAGCTCCGCGCCAACCGCGTCGGCGACCTTGGTGACGTCCTCGGCGACGAGGTGGATGTTCTGCTTGACGATCTCTTGCACGTGCTCGCGGTCGTGCCTGCGCGGCAGCCCGGCATTGGTGCCAGCCTCGTGCACCGGATGCTCCGATCCGAGCACGGGGTGCTGGTATGTCACGGCACCGGTGTTATCGACGCCGGTCACGTCAGCGCCGACCTTGTCGACGGTGGCGATGACGTGTGGCACCGACGGTGGCGCGTGCGCGACGAGCGGCACAAGATAGGGCAGCGTGGACCAGCGCGCGACCGATCGTGCTGGGGGTTCGCCGAGGGTGCGATTGATCAGCACGGTGCCGCCCGAGGCGATCAGGGCGCGCCCGCTCCGGCCGACGGGGTACGGCGCGGACCACACGGCGTCCTCGAGCGCGGCGATAGTGTCAGCGTCCGCGCCCTGCTCCTTGAGGTCCTCCGCGAGCTCACGCCAGGTCAGTTCGAGCAGCTTGGTGGCGTCTTCGGTGGTGTGCGAGTTCTCGTAGTACACCGAGGCGAACGGCGTTCCCCTCGTCTGCCGCGTCCTGGTCACCAGTTCCCGCAGGCTGGAATCCACCGCGATGTCCACCGTGACCTCCCTTGTGCCGGATCTTCGTCGGTAAGGGGGTACCCAGCGGGGCGCGGATCAATCCGCGTGGTCAGCCTGGCTCGCCGCGGCGTTTCCGGTGCAGTATCCAACCGAAGTCGACGACGAGGCCCGCCGCGACGACGAACAGCACGACGCCGAGCCAGACCATGCCGCCGATGGTCACCCACAGCACCCCGACGGCGACGCAGAGGATCGAGCCAAGCGCGGCCAGCCACAGTCGCAGCGTCAGCGCGCTGTACATCGGGGCGGCGCCCGCCCAGCCGCCCGTCGGGTCGTGATAGTCCGGCAGCCCACGTTCGTAGTCCGCTCGGGTGGGTTCGCGGCGGGGTTTTCGCGTACTCATGTCGCTGGGGTAGCCACTGCGGGCGCGGCTAATCCCGCAGGGGCGGAGTACCGTCACCAAACGGGCGTCCGCCGAGCTGTTCGCGGCCGTGCGGGGTGTCCCAGCCGGACAGGTCGGGTCCGAGCGGCACGATGCCTGTCGGGTTGATGTTGGTGTGGACCCCGTAGTAGTGCCGCTTGATGTGGTCGAAGTCGACGGTGTCGTAGAAACCGGGCTGCTGGTACAGGTCGCGCGCGTAGGCCCACAGCACTGGCATCTCGGTGAGCTTGTTCCGGTTGCACTTGAAATGGTTGTGATACACCGCGTCGAACCGCACCAGCGTGGTGAACAGCCGGATGTCGGCCTCGGTGATGGTCTCGCCCACGAGGAAGCGCTGCCGCTCCAGCCGCTCCGAGAGCTGGTCAAGCCGGGCGAACAGCCGGTGGTAGGCGTCGGCGTACGCCGACGGCCGCTTCGCGAAGCCCGCCTGGTAGACGGCGTTGTTGACGTCGGTGAACACCGCGTCGTTGACCTCGTCGATCTCGTCCCGCAGATGTTCGGGGTACAGATCCGGCGCGCCTTCGCGGTGGTAGGCGCGCCACTCGGTCGCGAAGTCGATGGTCAGCTGCGGGTAGTCGTTGCTGACCAACTTCCCGCTGGGGATGTCGACCAGCGCTGGCACGCTGATGCCGCCGGTGTAGTCGGGATTGGCTTTGTAATACGCCTCGGACAGAAACCGGATGCCCAGCACCGGATCCCGGTCGCCAGGGTCGAGCGTGAACCGCCAGCTGCGTTCGTCCTGGATCGGGTCGGCGACGGCGACCGAGAGGACGTCCTCCAGTCCGAGCAGCCGCCGCGAGATCAGGCCCCGGCTGGCCCACGGACACGCCTTGCTGACCACCAGCCGGTAGCGCCCTGGTTCGACGGGCCACCCGGATGACCCATCGGCGGTAACCCGGTCGGTGAAGGCATTGGGCGCGCGGACGAATTCCGTTGTCTGCGTACTCACGGAACCACTCCTCACATCTGTCTGGGTCGAGTGCGGGTCAGCCGAGCCCCAGCACGGACACCATGGTCCGCGCTGCGGCGCCACCGCTGTCGATGGCGATATCCAGCGCGGCGGGCACGTTCAGATCGGTACGCAACGCCATGCGCAACGCGTCCTCGGCGGTAGCGGTGTCGGCTGTGCGGCGGCCCGCCGCGCTGTACAGCAGCTCCAGCCGCTCGGCTGCGGTGTCAAGCAGCGCTGGGATGTAGTCCCAGGACTCCTGCCACGGCCGGTCCAGAATCATCATGCGGACCACGGCCGCGGCGTGGTCGGCGAGTAGATCGGAGATCAGCACCAGGTTGCCGGAGGACTTCGCCATCTTCTCGCCGTCAACGGTCACCACCCCGACGTGCAACCACGACCGGGTATACGGCCGCACCCCGGTCAGCGCCTCGGCCATCGCGGCGTGACAGGCGTGGTGCGGATAGGTCAGGTCCGCGCCGCCCGCGTGGATGTCGACGCCGACGCCGAACACCGACGACGCCATGGCGACGCATTCGGCGTGCCAGCCGGGACGGCCCCTGCCCCACGGCGAGTCCCAGCCGACCCGGTCTGGGCCGCATGCCTGCCATACCGCGACATCCAGCGGGTCGTGCTTGGCGGGGTCGTCCGGCTGGTCGCCGAACTCGGCGGCGAGGTCCAGTGCCGTCGTCCGGTCGATCCCGGCCACGGCGGGGATGTCGCCGCCACGGAAGTAGACGCTGCCGTCGGCCACGTAGGCGTGCCCTGACCGCACCAGATGACGTGCGAGCCGGACGACGTGGGGTATGTAGCTGTGGGCGCGGGGCTCATGACGCGGCGCGCGGACCTTCAGATTCGCCATGTCGGTGTCGAACTGGAACTGTCCGACGGCGGCGTACCAGTCCGCGTCGGTGCCCGCCCGCGCGGCGGCCTCGTCGAGGACGTCGTCCACGTCGGTGACGTTGCGGCAAATCTCGGCATCCACGCCGAGTTGCCACAACGCCCGCGCGAGGACGTCCACCCAGACGAACGTCGCGGCGTGACCGAGATGGGTGACGTCGTACGGCGTGATGCCGCAGGCGTATACCCGTGCGCGGTCGAGCAACGGCACCGTCCGTTCGCCGAGCACCAGCGTGGCGTCGGCGTCCCACTTGGCGTTCATGGGTCGAGTATGCCGCCGCGCGCCACCGGGTGGCAGCACGCCGGTGATGGGTGCGTGTCACGTGCGGCGTTCGTCCAGCTTTCGCCACTCGCGTTCCCATTCCGCGTAGCGATCGTGATCGAGCCGGACGCACAGCAGCAGGTAGATCCCGGCGAGGGCGGCGACGAACATCAGCCAGGTGCCGAGTGCGACGAGCACCGACGCGGCCGCCGTCTGTCCCACCGACAACGGGGCGGTCGTCCGATTGCCATCGCTGTCGACCCAGATGGTGACTGCCTCACCCGCGCTCGTGCCACCGGCAACCGGGATCACGCCTACGTGTCGCGCACGGTCCTGAGTGGACCATTCGGCCAGTGCCGCCGACTGGCGCGGCATCTGAAACGCCGTGGCGCCCCCGGTTCTCGTGGCGGGTGCGTCCTCGAGCAGCACAGCGTCGACCCGGTAGCGGTCGTCCTGCTGTGTCTCGGCGCGATCGGTGAGAGTCGCGTGGTAGCTGAAGGCGTACGCCGCCATGAACGGGCCCGCGAGCAGCGCGAGTGCGATGAGGACCGCCGTGAACCGTGCCTGACGGCGATCCGACGGTCTGATGAGCGGGTTCCCGCCGGGATGCAGCGCCGACCAGAGCACGGGACCCGATGATGTGCCGAACATGCTCTGACTCCTCATGCGGCGGATCTGTCGTTGTCATCATGATCCTGTCGACCACAGTGCCGAAGGGACTTCTGGTGGCTTTGTCGGGACGGGTACCCCGGTGAGCGCGATGCCAACCGCCGGAAAGGTAAGCACCCGCTTGCCACGTCGTGAGAAGCTTTCGGCTGTGGTGGATCAGGACATGAACGGCGGGGTGCTCGCCCCGATGCTGGGCACGGTGGTGCGGGTTGCCGTGAGCGACGGCGCGCGGGTCAGGGCTGGTCAGCAGCTGGTCGTGCTCGAGTCGATGAAGATGGAACACATCGTGGCGGCCCCGCACGCTGGCGTGGTCGCGCGGGTGGCGGTAGCCGAGGGCGAGACGGTGCGCCGCGACGAGCGGCTGCTTGACGTCATCGAGGCGGCGGACACCGCCGAGGAGCACACCGAGGACGTCGCCGCCGACCTCGACACGGTCCGCGCCGACCTGGACGAGGTGCGACGCAGACACGCCGTCGGGCAGGACGAACAGCGCCCTGACGCCGTCGCCAAACGGCACGACGCCGGGCGGCGCACGGCGCGGGAGAACATCGCCGCGCTGTGCGACGAAGGCACCTTCCTGGAGTACGGGCCGCTCGTGGTCGCGGCCCAGCGGCAGCGGCGCTCGCTGGCGGACCTGATCGAACGCACCCCGGCGGACGGCCTGGTCGGCGGGCTCGCCGGGATCAACGGCGCGCTGGTCGGCGAGGAGGCGGCGCGATGCGCGGTGCTGGCCTACGACGCCACGGTGCTGGCAGGCACCCAGGGTGCGTACAACCACCTCAAGAAGGATCGGCTGTTCGACGTCGCCGCGCGCAGGCGGCTGCCGGTGGTGCTCTACGCAGAAGGTGGCGGCGGACGTCCTGGTGACGTCGACATCCCCACCGTGTCCGGGCTGCAGGTGATGGCGTTTCACCTGTTCGCCAAGCTCAGCGGCCAGGTGCCGCTCGTCGGCATCGCCGCTGGCCGGTGCTTCGCGGGCAATGCGGCGCTGCTCGGCTGCTGTGACGTGGTGATCGCGACGCGGGATGCCAGCATCGGCATGGGTGGTCCCGCGATGATCGAGGGCGGCGGGCTCGGCACGTACGAGCCTGATGAGGTCGGGCCCATCGATGTGCAGTCACCGAACGGCGTTGTCGACGTCGTCGTCTCCGATGAGAACGAGGCCACCGAGGTCGCCAAGCGATACCTGTCCTACTTCCAGGGCCCGCTCACGGAGTGGGCGAGCGCGGACCAGCGGCGGCTGCGTCAGGCGGTGCCGGAGAACCGGGTGCGGGTCTACGACGTGCGCTCGGTGGTTGACACGCTCGCCGACGACGGCAGTGTGCTCGAGCTACGCGGGGACTTCGGCGAAGGCATCATCACCGCCCTTGTGCGGATCGAGGGGCGGCCGTACGGGCTGCTCGCGAACAACCCCGCGCACCTCGGCGGTGCGATCGACAGCGAGGCCGCCGACAAGGCGTCCCGGTTCATGCAGCTGTGCGACGCGCACGGGCTGCCGATCGTGTCGCTGTGTGACACGCCGGGGTTCATGGTCGGTCCGGACGCCGAGCGCACCGCGACCGTGCGACACGTCAGCCGGATGTTCGTCACCGGCGCGAACCTGCGGGTGCCGCTGTGCGTGATCGTGCTGCGCAAGGCATACGGGCTCGGCGCGATGGCGATGGCGGGCGGCAGCCTCACCGTGCCGGTCGCCACGGTGTCCTGGCCGACCGGCGAGCTCGGCGGCATGGGGCTGGAAGGCGCGGTCAAGCTCGGCTACCGCAGGGAGCTGGATGCGGTGTCCGACCCGGACGAACGGCAGCAGCTGTTCGACCAGATGGTCGCCATGGCCTATGAGCACGGCAAGGCACTCAACGCGGCGTCGGTGTTCGAGATCGATGACGTCATCGACCCCGCCGACACCCGTCGTTGGATCACCACCACGCTGGCGGAGCCGCCGCGCGAGCCTGGCGGGCGGCCGTTCGTGGACACGTGGTGATGCCTACCGCCTACGCCGCGCTCTCGGCGTGCCTGGGAGCTTCCTTCTGGCGCGCGCGCCGCGTCACGGCAGGGAAGAACACCGCGAGTAGCGCACCGAACAACAAGTGGGTGGCGGCCTCGAACGGCTGATTGGTGCCCTCGAGGAACGCGCTCCAGTGGTCGACGAACCGGCTCAGAATCTGGAAGTTGACGACGTAGATCACGCCGCCGTAGACCAGCCCGGCGAGCGCGGCCACGGTGCCCGTGCCCCACGGATGCGTCAGCAGGGCGAAGAGCAGGCCAAAGGCCACGCTCAGCACGACGTGGACCACCACACCCAGCCAGACCATCCCCTCGTCGGGCGGCGGTCCCTCGATGATGGTGGAGATCATCTTGAAGGGAGCGACCGCGTCCTTGCCGTCCGTGTGGGCGAACCACATGGTCAGTGCGATGAAGCCGGCCCCGGCGACAATGCCGCCGATCACGCCCATGCCGAGCCGGACGGGCAGCGTCGGTGCGGAGGATCCCGCGTGGGTCGTCTGCATGACAACACCTCCGAAACGTCACTCATCTGGCCGGGTGCCCTGATTGTTGGGGCTCAAACCCGGCAACGCCGAGGAGTTCGCCCAGACATGCGTTGGCGCGCCGGTCATCCTTGACGCGGGTCTTGCCGGTACGGTCGGCCGGGATGAGTGACCACCGCAGCGAGCAGATCGTCAGCATCCTGGAAAACGCCTTCGCCGAGCGCGTCCGCCGCGGCCCGGCCGCGTTCCGGAAACGGTTCCGCAAGATGGCGGCCGACCCCTTCGCGTTCTACCGAGGCTCGGCGGCGCTGTACTACGCCGACATGGCCGAGCGCGAGGACCCGTGGGCCACCGGCGCGCTGTCGCGCGTGTGGATCCACGGTGACCTGCACGCCGAGAACTTCGGGACCTACCTCAACGACCAGGGCAGGTTGATCTTCGACGTCAACGACTTCGACGAGGCCTACCTCGGCCACTTCACCTGGGACCTCCAGCGCTGCGCGGCCAGCCTCGCGCTGATCGGGTGGCGCAAGGCGTTCCCCGACGACGTCATCGACGAGCTGATCGCCCGCTACATCCGGTCGTATATGGAGCAAGTCGCCTATTACACCCGCTCCGACAGGGACCAGGAGTGGGCACTGCGGCTGGACAACGCGCGCGGCCCGGTGCGCGAGACGTTGCTCGCGGCGCGGTCGGCGAGCCGGATCGACCTGCTCACCGCGAACACGGTTGTCGTGGGGGAGGAGCGGGAGTTCGTCGAAGGCCCCGGCGTGCGCAGGCTCGGCGAGGATGAGCACGACCGGGTGATGCGCGCCTACCAGCGGTACCTGGACACCATCCCGGAGTCCAAACGGGCCTCGAACGACATCGCGTTCGCCGTGAAGGATGTCGTCGGGCGCTCCGGTTTCGGCATCGGCAGCGCGGGCCTGCGGGCATACAACGTGCTGCTGGAAGGGCACAGCCAGGCGCTGGAGAACGACATCATTCTTTCCGTCAAGGAGGGCAACGTCGCCGCTGCCAGTGCCGTCGTGCACGACGACCGGCTGGCGGGGGCGTTTGAGCATCACGGCCACCGCACCGCGCTGTCGCAGCGCGCGCTCCAGGTGCATGCCGACCCGTACCTTGGCTGGACCGAGATCGACGGCACCGGCTTCGTGGTCAGTGAGCTGTCGCCGTACGAGACCGACCTGGAATGGGACGACCTGACCGAACCGGACGAGATCACCGAGCTGGTGACCGACCTGGGCAAAGCCACCGCGAAGATGCACTGCGTCGCGGACGCGGACGCCGAGGGACTCGCGGTCTCCGAACAGGTGGAGGATCTGGTGCTGGAGCGCGTCGACGGGCACGTCGGCGAGCTGGTCAGCTGGGTGCAGGACTTCGCGCGGGAATACGCCGAGCTGACCCGCGCTGACCATGCCCGGTTCGTGGACGCGTTCCGGCACGGAGCGTTCGGCGGGGTCAGTGCCGTGGCGGGGTAGGTGCCTTCGACGTCAGCGAGCTCCCGGCTCGGCGCGGGTCAGCGCTCGTCTCGACGGTGACGAATACCCCGCCGGGCGGGCAGTCACACGTCGCCTGCCGCCTCACCCGGTCATGCCGGGGTCGCGAGGCGCTGCTCGGGCACCGGCTCATCGTCGGAACCAAGCAGCGGCGCGGCGTCGGCCAGCAAGCGGCCAAGGGCGCGCACGCGGTCGGCGAGCCCATCCCTGAGCTGCCGCAGCGCATCGACCTCCCGTTGCGCCGCCCGCATGATCCGGCTGGCTTCCGCACGGGCCTCGGCGACGTGACGTTCGGCGTCTGCCTGCGCGGTGCGGCGCTGTTCGGCGATGTCGCGCCGCGCCTCCACCCGTCGCGCCAGCATGGCGATCTCGAAGTCCTTCGTGACCTGCGCACGGTACTGCTCGGCTGCCTCGTCCTGTTCGATACGCCGACGCTCCGCCTCGCGTGACATCCGGTCAGCCTCGGTGTGGGCGCGATCCATCAGCTCTCGATACTCGGCCACCATGGCCACCCGTTGTGCCTCCATGTCGGTGAGGAACCATTCGGAGCGTTTCCGCAGCCGCTGTGCCGCTTCCTGGGCCGTGCTCCAGGTGTGTTCGGCGGCGGCCTGCGCCCGTCCGGTGATCTCGGCGGCCTCGTCCCGCGCGAGTTCCACCATCCGACGCAGTCGTCCTGGCACCTCGTCCGGTTCGATCGGCGTCCGGCACACCCGGTCGAGCCGTGCGCGCAGCTCGCGGACCTCCGACCGGCTTGCCTCCAGCCGCGCCGCGAAGTTCTCCGCCTCGGCGACGGCGGCGTCCCGGTCGGCGGTGACGAGCCGCAACTCGGTCTCGATGCCGTGCACGTACCGGCGTACCTGGTCGCGGTCGTAACCCCGCCAGGACACGTCGAAATCGGTACGCAACGGCACCAGGTCATCCCGGATGTCCAGCGATTCCATCCCCACACCTCCACCACACACAGCTCACCGTCGAGCTTAATCGAGTATGGGCCGTTCGCGCCGCGACGAAGGCTGGCGATTGGCTCACAGTGGTGACTGCTCCATCCGCCCGGAAACTATCCGTGAACGGTGAGACGCTGGATGCATGCCTGACTACGGACGTCCCGTGCGGTTCGGCGTCTTTCCGACGCCGGACGCCGACCGGGTGGACGACATCCTGGCGATCGCCACCGCCGCCGACCGGGACGGACTGGACCTCGTCGGCATCCAGGATCACCCGTATCAGCGGCGGCACCTGGATGCCTGGGCGCTGATGGCCACCGTGCTGGCGCGCACGGACCGGGTGCGGGTGTTCCCTGACGTCGCCAACCTCCCGTTGCGGGACCCGGCCGTCATGGCGAAAACAGCCGCCAGCCTGGACGTCCTCTCAGGTGGACGGTTCGAACTCGGCCTCGGCGCGGGCGCGTTCTGGGACGCCATCACCGCGATGGGCGGGCCGCGACGCTCCGCCCGAGACGCGGCGGACGCGCTGGTCGAAGCCATCGAGATCATCCGCCTGATGTGGTCGGGTGAGCGGTCGGTACGGTTCGACGGCGCGCACTACCGACTCTCCGGCGTCCGGCCTGGTCCCGCACCCGCGCACGACATCGGCCTGTGGCTCGGCGTCACCGGACCCCGGATGCTCGGCGTGCTCGGCCGCGCCGCTGACGGCTGGATACCCTCGTCCAGCTACGTCCCGCCAGAGTCGCTGGCGGAGAAACACGCGCGCATCGACGACGCCGCCCGGCAAGCGGGCCGCGATCCCGCCGACATCCAGCGGGTCTACAACGTCTTCGGCTCGATCACTGGTGGAGCGACGTCCGGTTTCCTGACCGGTCCGGTGGACCAGTGGGTCGACGAGCTGACCGAGCTGGTGCTCGACGGCGGCATGGACACGTTCGTGTTCGGGGCAGCGGACGACGACCTGGGCCAGATCCGCCGCTTCGCCTGCGATGTCGCGCCCGCCGTGCGGGATGCGGTGGCCCGCGAACGTAGGTCGTGAGTGCTGATCCGGGTTCTAACCCTGATCAGCACTCACGACAGTTTGAGCCTCGCCGCATCGAGCGTGGCCCTGAGCACGCGCGCCCCAGGCTCAGCCCGCTCGGCCGTTTTCCAGCCACAGTGCCGCTGAATGGCTGCTGACACGGACCGGGCGGAACAGCTATAACGTGTATCACTTTTACTGTCGTGCGAAGGGGTAGACGTGGGTCAGCGAGACGGCATCAGTGCAGGTAAATGTCGGTACGGACGCGGCATCAACCGTAGGCGATTCCTCGGTGTAACAGCTTCTACTTTCGGAGCGCTCGCGCTGCCGCCGCTCACCGCGGCGGCGGAACCGTCCCGGGCGCTAGCCGACGGCGACCACGTGCCCGCGCTCGTCATCGGCAGCGGCTATGGCGGCGCGGTGGCCGCACTCCGGCTGACCCGGGCTGGCATCCCCACCGCCGTCGTCGAGATGGGCCGGAACTGGACCACACCCGGCCCCGACGGCAAGGTCTTCTGCGACATGCACAACCCCGACGGCAGGTCCTACTGGTTCCGCACCGAGACCGACCAGCCACTCGGCTACTTCATGGGCGGCTCCACCAACAAGGCCATCTCGTCCGCCGCGGGGATACTGGACTCCCAGCAGTTCGCCGCCACCCGCGTCTACCAGGGCCGAGGCGTCGGCGGCGGGTCGCTCGTCAATGGCGGCATGGCCGTTACCCCGAAGCGCGACTACTTCGAGGAGATCCTGCCGTCGGTGGACGCGGATCAGATGTACCGGACGTACTTCCCGCGCGCCAACGCCGGGCTTGGCGTCAACCACATCGACCCGGACTGGTTCGAGTCCGCCGACTGCTACCGCTACACCCGGGTGAGCAGAAAAACCGCGCATAACGCGGGATTCGACACGGTGTTCGTCCCCAACGTCTACGACTTCGACTACATGCGGCGGGAAGCGGCTGGCGATGTGCCGCGTTCCGCGCTCGCCACGGAGGTGATCTACGGCAACAACCACGGCAAACGCACCCTCGACAAGACCTACCTCGCGGCAGCCGCGGCGACCGGCAACCTGTCGATCTCGCCGCTGCACACGGTCACCGACGTCGTGCCCACGAGGGGCGGGCGCTACGCGGTCACCATGGTGCGGATCGACGTCGACGGCACGACGCTGGCGACCAAGACCGTCACCGCCGATCGGGTGTTCTTCGCGGCGGGCAGCGTCGGCACGAGCAAGCTGCTCGTCGCGATGAGGTCCCAGGGCAGGCTGCCCAACCTGCCGGACGACGTGGGCGCGGGCTGGGGCAATAACGGCAATGTCATGGTCGGCCGCGCGGGCTGGCATCTCACCGGCGCGCTGCAGTCCGGCATGCCTGTCATGGGTATCGACAACTGGTCCGATCCGAATGGCCCGCTGTTCGCCGAGATCGCGCCGTTCCCGGCTGGCATCGAGACGTGGATCAACCTCTACCTTGCCATCACCAAGAATCCGCATCGGGGCACGTTCCGGTTCAATCCCACGACCGGCACGGTCGATCTGGACTGGCAGGCGTCCTGGACCCAGCCGTCCATCGACGCCGCCAAGCGCGTGTTCGACGCGATCAACGCCAAGGCGGGCACGATTTATCGCAGTGACCTGTTCGACGTCTACAAGATCTGGGGCGACGACTTCACGTATCACCCGCTGGGCGGCTGCGTGCTCAACCAGGCCACCGACAACTACGGCAGGCTGCCCGGCTATCCCGGCCTCTACGTCGTCGACGGCTCACTGATCCCCGGCAGCACCGGGGTGAATCCGTTCGTGACCATCACGGCGCTCGCGGAGCGCAACGTCGAGCACGTCATCGCCACCGACCTGGCGTGACCATCACCCCGCCGAGTCGCGTATCCGGTCGCGGCGTGCCTGGAGCGCACCGGAGTGCGCCCGGGCCGTTGGATCGCGCCGGACCTTGACCAGGCTCGCCACCGTCACCACGGCCAGGACGACCACGATCACGCCAAGGCTCGCCAGCGTCGGGATCTCTGGCACGCGCTTGTCGATGTCGACGTGCGCCCACTGCAGCAGGAGCTTCACCCCGATGAACCCCAGGATGATCGACAGGCCGGTCGAGAGGTACACGAGGCGATCAAGCAGGCCCTTCACCAGGAAGTACAACGCCCGCAAACCGAGCAGCGCGAACGCATTGGCGGTGAAGACGATGTACGGCTCTTCGGTGATGCCGAAGACGGCCGGGATCGAGTCGACGGCGAACAGCAGGTCGATGGTGCCGATCGCCAGCAGCACCATGACCAGCGGCGTCACCTTTCGCTGGCCGTCAACCCGCACGAACAGTTTGCCGTCGACGTAGTCCTTGGTGAGCGGCAGGAACTTGCGCGCCGTGCGGACAACCAGGCTGCCCTCGATGTCCGGGTCTTGGTTGCGATGCCGGAACAGCTGGATGGCCGTGTAGATCAGCAGCAGCCCGAACAGCAGGAACACGAACGAGAACAGCGAGATCAGGCTCGCGCCAAGCGCGATGAACACCGCGCGCATCGCCAGTGCCAGCGCGATGCCGAATGTGAGCACCTTGTGCTGATGCCGCTCTGGAACACTGAACGTCGTCATGATCAGGACGAACACGAACAGGTTGTCCACCGACAGGCTCTTCTCGACCAGATAGCCGGTGAAGTACTCGACGCCCAGTTCGCCGCCGTGCGCCATGGTGAACCAGACGCCGAACCCGATCGCTACGAGGATGTAGAAGACCGACCAGGCGGTCGCCTCACTGAAACCGATCCGATGCGGGCGCACGACGGACGCCACCAGGTCTACCGTGAGCAGGCCGATCACCAGCGCTACGGTGAGCGCCCAGGTGATCCAACTGATCTCCAGCATCGACGGAGGGACTACCCCGGTGGCCGTGTCGCTACACGTGCGCCGTCGTCACGGTCCGGGGTGTCCTGGCGTCATTGGCCGGTGAGAAAGACGAGCCGGAACTTGCCGATCTGCACCTCGTCGCCGTGGGACAGCTCGGTCTGGTCCGTCGGGTGCCGGTTGACGTAGGTGCCGTTCAAGCTGCCGACGTCGCGCAGCAGGAACTGCGTGCCCCTGCGATGGAACTCGACGTGATGCCGCGAGACGGTCGTGTCGTCGAGGAAGATGTCGCTGTCCGGGTGCCGCCCCACGCTGACGGTGCCCTTGTCCAGCAGGAACTGCGAGCCGACGTTCGGTCCCCGTTTGACCACAAGCAGCGCCGAGCCCGCCGGGATGCGGGCCTCGACGAGTTCTCCTTCGGGCTGCGGCTCGCCTGCGCCCGTGTCCTTGCCGAAGGTGGGCTGAAAGTATGACGTGCCTTCCGAGGATCCCCCGGGGAGGTCGTCCGGCTCGGAGCTCATGTTCACGTCAGCCAACTCCTCATCGTGCTGCTCATGCCTGGGTCTCGTCGTGCGCTGCGTGTCACCGTAGTGGTCCGGCCCAGATCGGGCGAAGCGTACAAAGTTCTAACACCAACACCGGGTTCCGGCGTGGCAGCGGGACGGAGTGCTACCGAATTCGGCAAGGGTATTCCCTCGGGCGTGGTGTTCGCGACGTCAACAGTAGGGATTGCCGCCGCGATTCGCTACGCGGACACGGCCCGCTGCGCTCGCGGCACTTCCTCGCGGAGTGGCCGCCGCGGGCCGTCGGTGCGAGTGAGTGTCCTGCCATTCGAGTGACGACGAAAGCTGGCATTCTTGAGTCTGGAACCGCGCACTGCGAAAGAAGGCAGAACGTACTCCCACGCGCACGGACTGTCAGGTACCGTGTCACTCGTCGCTCGTACGGGTGACAATTACTTGGTGAACTGGCAGGGAGCGCGTGGGTTTGGACGGGACCGTCGGCGTGTCGGAACGCCATAGCCCTCGGGTGCTATCAGCTGTCGCGGTTACGCATCGCGAGCGTCCTTCCATCCGTCGGCGTGGGTTGATCAGATCCTGTGGTTCAGCTGTCGCGGTTACGCATCGGATACGTTCCTTCCTGCATGAGTCCGGCCTGGTCAGAACAGATTCTTGGTACTCAGGAGTCACGGTTAGCCACAGGAGGCACCTCCCATCGCAGGGTCGGGGGAGAGCGGCGCATGGGTCGCTGAATAGTGTGAATCTCCACGGCGTCCGATCTCCCGGTGGGGGTAATGTCGAATTGCAGCTACAGTTAGTGCAGATTCGGTCACTACGGGTGGTGGTGACCTGATGCGGTGGACGGATCGTATTGTCCTTGCTTCCCATGGTCGAGGGAACTCTTCCGAGGGAACGATCAACGACGCCAGTGGATACGGCCGGGTGAAGCGGAGTCTTAGCGCTCCCAGGGCTTACGCGCTACTCGTTGACCTCGCGGCGGTGGCGTTGTGCCTGGTCGCTGTCCGGCAGTCGCCCATGCCCACCGGCGAGGATGTCGTTGGCTTCGGTGTGCTCGCGGTCGCGCTCGCCACGCACATCATCGTCGTCTGGCGCGGTGAGGAACGCCGTCGGGACAGGGCGATGGGCCCGATCTTCGATCTCACTAGCGTGTGGACATTCGCGGCTGTCGTGGTGCTGCCTGCCACGCTGGCGCTCGTGTTGATCGTCGGCATGCGGATCGGGACGTACCGGATCCGGCGCAGGCCGTGGTGGCGCTATCTGTTCGGCACCGCCGTCATTCTGGGATCGGCAGCCGCCGCCGAGATCCTGCTCGCGGTGGTCGACGCCCCGCTCAGCGGTGGAAGCATCGGCGGGCAGGCGCTGCTGCTCGTCACGCTCACCGCGGCTGCTGGCGTGTATTGGCTGATCCAAGCCGCCGCGCACGCGGGCATCCTGACGCTCAGCCTCCCCGGTGAGCGGTTCCGCGATCAGTGGGGAACACGCACGGAGAACCTGATCGAGGCGGGCACACTCGCGGTCGCCGCGCTGCTCGGGGCCGTGATGACGCATGGCACGCTGTTTCCGCTGCTGCTGCTCGCGGTGCTGGCGCCGCTGAACCTGTTGCTCGCCGACCGGCAGGCCGACGCCGCCGAACTGCGCGAGCACGCCCGTACTGACGCGCGAACCGGGCTACTCAACGCACGCGGACTGGCCGAGCAGGGCACCCGCGTACTGCAGCGGTGTCAGGCAGCGGCCTCGCCCGCCGCGATGCTGATCATCGACCTCGACCACTTCAAGTCGATCAATGACTCCTGGGGCCACCCCGCCGGTGACGCCGTGCTCGGCGCTGTCGGACGCGTACTCCAGCACGCCGTGCGACCCGGTGACGTCGCGGCGCGCGACGGTGGCGAGGAGTTCGTGATCGTCCTGCCGGACACCACGATCTCCGACGCAGCCGCCGTGGCGGATCGTATTCGCACCGAGCTGGCCGCCCTTGAGGTCGTCGCCACCGACAAGAATGGCTCGCCCATCCTGATCACCGACCGGACCGCGTCGATCGGGGTCGCGGCGCAGCCGGACCACGGCACGACGTTCGAGGATCTGCGCCAAGCCGCTGACGCCGCGCTCTACGAGGCGAAGAACGCGGGCCGCGATCGGACTGTGCTGGTCACGGAGTCTGGCTGACGTCTCGCTCGGTTGCGGGCGTCCCGCCCAGCCTGCGGGTGAGCGCGTCGGCGGTGGCCATGACCTGCTGCGCGAGCATCGGCCACGTCTCGGGTGGCCGGGCGGTACGGCGGAACGGCACCGCGATGCTGGCGACCGGGTGGCCGTTGTGGTCGAACGACGGCGCGGCCACGGACGCCAGCTCGGGCGTGACCAGCCCGTCCTCGACGGCCCAGCCCTGCCGCCGCTCGGTGTTCAGCATCGAACGCAGCTCCGGCAGGTTGCGCGGGCCTGCTCCGGTGCGGCTGGGGAAGGAGTCCTTGCTGGGAAACAGCGCCCGCACCTGTTCCTGTGGCAGGTGCGCGAGTAGCGCGCGACCGGACGCCGTCAGGTGCGCGGGCAGCCGCACGCCGACATCGGTGACCAGCGTCGTCGGATGCTCCGGCTGCACTTTGAGCAGGTAGAGCAGCTCCGCGCCGTGCAGCACGGCCAGGTGTGCGGTATCGCCGACCTGGGAGACCAGCCGGACCAGCAGTGGCCGCGCGAGATGCTCCAGCGGGTCGTGTCGCAGGTAGGCCGAGCCCAGTTCGAACACGCCCAGCCCCAGCCCGTACCGGTGGCGCTCGGGCAGATGCACCACGAGGCCTTCGTCGACCAGCACCGACAGCAGGTGATACATCGAGCTGCGCGGCACATCGAGCGCCCGAGCCAGCGCCGCGGCGGGCAGCGGGTCAGGGCTGGCGGCCAGGCGCCGCAACACGGCGACGGCCGTCCGCACAGCGGGCACGTTGCTCCCCGTGCCGCCGCGTGGTGCGGCCGGGCCACCCTGCTGCCGTGGTGTTGGCTTCGTCGCCATCCGGGCTCCCGTCGTCTGAGATATCAGACCGTAGCTCAGAGCGGTGGGACGTCGATAGCGCGGTCGAAGGGCGTGACGCCGCCGATGACGTCTCGCACCTCAGAACGCCCCAAACGCGCGCTCCGCCGCGCGGACGAGCAGTGCGAGCTTGCGGTGTTCGTCCTCGATGCTGAGGGCGTTGCCCAGCAGCGATGTCGCGAACCCGCATTGGGTGCCGAGCGCGAGGCGGTCCGTGCCGATCACCGTGCTCGCGTCGCGGATCCGCGTCAGCAGCGCGTCCTCCGCTTCGAGGTCGGGCCGTTTCGTCGTGATCAGTCCCAGCACGACCGCCTTGTCGTCCGGGACGAGCCGCAGCGGCGCGAAGTCACCTGAGCGTTCGTCGTCGTACTCCAGCAGCAGGCGATCGGCGTCGATGGTGCCGAATACCTGGCGGGCGATCGCGTCGTAGCCGCCGGAGACCAGCCAGCGGCTCTGCTGGTTGCCCCGGCACAAATGGAACCCGAACGTCGCGGGCCGACCTGCCGCGATGACCGCGTTGTCGAGTTCGACGCCGTACGCCAGCCACTGCTCCGCGGGCCAGCCGCGCTCCTCGTAGAACGCGCGCCAGGCCGGGTCGACCAGCAACGGGTAGTGCGGCGCGTCCAGCTGCAGGTAGCGGCAGCCCAATCGGACCAGCTCCCGCGCTTCGTCGCACAGGATCTGGGTGACGTCGGCCAGGAAGTCGCCGAGCGAGCGGTAATGCCCTGGCCGCTCTGGCGACCACAGGCTCGCGAACAGCGTCGGGCTCGGCAGCGTTACCTTCACCGTCTCCTCACCGACGCACGACCGCAGGAATGTGAACTCCTCCGCGGCCAGGTTGCGGCGCTTGCGCAGCGGCCCGGTGACGGCGAGTTCGGCGGGCCGGTCGACGCTCGTGTCCCCGAACTCCTCGGAATGCCACTCGCCCCACAGCCAGGCGTCCAGCCCCGCGCCGGTGATGCCGTCCACGGCCGCCACCAGCTCGCTCTGGAACGACTCGCGGCGTAGCTCACCGTCGGTCAGCACCGGCATCCCGGCGTCGCGCTGCAGCGCGACGACCTCCCGGATGGCCCTGTCCTCGACCGCTTTGAACTCGGCGGCGGACAGCGTGCCCTCGGTGTAGGCCAATCGGGCGGTCATCAGGTAGTCGGGCCGCAACAGGCTGCCGACGTGTTCCGCGCGCGCCGTGACGGTCATACTTCGAGGCTACGGTGGGGGCATGCGGATCGTGTCGCTGTTGCCCTCGGCCACCGAGATCGTGTTCGCGCTCGGCGCCGGTGACGACCTGGTCGGGGTCACGGTCGCGTGCGACTACCCGCCAGAGGCTCGCGGCAAGCGGATCGTGTCGACGAGCACGCTGCCCGAGGGACTCTCGGCCGCCGAGATCGACGCGGTGGTCGCCGAGCGTGTTTCGGCGGGGGAGGACGTCTACCGGCTCGATGAGGGCGCATTGGCCGATCTCGACGCCGATCTGGTGCTCACCCAGGATCTGTGCTCGGTGTGTTCTGTCGACGTCAGCCGGGTGCGCCACGCGCTCGACTTCCTCGGCAGCTCGGCGGACGTCGTCAACGTCGATCCCCGCACGCTGCCCGCGGTGTTCGAGTCCATCCGCACGATCGGCGCCGCCATCGGACGGACGTCCCAGGCCGAGCGGCTGATCGCGGAGTTGTCCCACCGGCTCGATGCCATCCGCGACACGGTGGCGGGCCGAGATCGCGTGCCCACGCTGGTGCTGGAATGGACCGACCCGCCGTACGCGCCGGGCCACTGGATCCCGGACATGGTGACCGCGGCGGGTGGCGACTGCGTGCTGGGCCGATCCGGCGACCGCTCGCTGCGCACCGATTGGGACGCCGTGGCGTCCGCCAGTGCCGAGGTGGCGATCGCCGCGCCGTGCGGTTTCGACCTCGCGGACTCGGCCGCGCTGGCCACCGACGTCGTGGGGCGAGGTGTGTTGCCCGCCGACCTGCCGGTGTGGGCGGTCGACGCGAACGCGTTGTTCGTCCGCCCCGGCCCCCGGCTCGTCGACGGCGTCGAGGTGCTGGCGACGATCCTGCACCCCGATGCGGTCGGTGCGCCGGATGCCGGCCGCGCCCACTTGGTGACGGCGGGCCTCATCAGCTGAGTGCGGGACCAATTGAGCGCGTCACTCGAGCATCGCCGGCTTGCCAAGAAGTAGACCAGTCTATATAGTTTTGGCTATGGCGGCGCGTGGCGAGACACGACAACGGATCCTGGCGACGGCGAAGCTGCTGTTCCAGCGGCAGGGCTATTACGCGACTGGGCTGAACCAAGTCGTCGCCGAGGGTAAGGCACCCAAGGGGTCGCTGTACTTCCATTTCCCCGGCGGCAAGGAACAACTCGCGGTCGAGGCCGTGGCCATGTCGGCCGCGGAACTGGCTGACACCATCGACGCGGCCACCCGGAGTTCCCCGACCGCGGCGGCGGCCGTCCGCGCTATCGCAGCGGCGCTGGGCGAGGTGTTGACACAGTCGGATTTCCGTGACGGTTGTCCGATCTCGACGGTCGCGCTCGAAGCGTCGGCGGAAAGCGGGTCGATCAGGGAAGCGTGTGCCGAGGGCTACGCGGCGTGGCTCGCGGTGATCGCCCGGCGACTCCGCGCGGACGGTATCGCCGACGACATCGCGGCCGAGCTCGCCACAGTCGCCGTGTCCGCCATCGAGGGTGCGCTCGTGCTGGCAAGGGTCCAGCGGGACGTCACCCCGCTACACCAGGTCGCGGCCAGAATCGCCGCGTTGATCGAGGAGGCAACACCATGACCGGACTTCGCGTGCACCACCTCAACTGCGGCACGATGCACCCACGCGGCCGCCGCCTGATCAACGGCGATGGCGGCCTGCTGGCGCCGGGCCTGATGGTCTGTCACTGCTTGCTGGTGGAGACCGAACAAGGCCTCGTGCTGATCGACTCCGGCTACGGCCTGGCCGACATCGAGGACCCCGCGCGCACGCTGAGCCGGAGTTTCCGGATGCTGACCCGGCCCCGGCTGGACCCGGAGGAAACCGCGCTCCGGCAGGTCGAGCGTCTCGGCTACCGGCCCGAGGACGTCCGGCACATCGTGCTGACCCACCTCGACGTCGACCACGCGGGCGGCCTGCGCGACTTCCCGTGGGCCACGGTGCACGTGCACGCGCGGGAGTACGACCGGGCGATGCGGGGTCCGACGCTGAACGAGCGCCTGCGGTACCGATCAGGCCAGTGGACGCACGGCCCGGACTGGGCGACCTACGCGGCGACAGGCGAGCCGTGGTTCGGGTTCGACGCGGTGCGAGAACTGTCCGGCCTGCCACCGGAGATCCTGCTGGTGCCGCTGCCGGGCCACACCCACGGCCACACCGGCGTCGCGGTGGACACCGGCGCGCGGTGGCTGCTGCACGCGGGCGACGCCTACATGTTCCGCGACGAGACCGACCCCGCTCATCCGCACGCCACACCGGGGCTCGCGCTGTTCCAGAGCGCGTTGCAGGTCGACCGGCAGGCGCGCCACCGGAACCAGGCACGGCTGCGCGATCTCCGCGCGGCACACGGTGCTGAGGTCGAGGTGTTCTCCGCGCACGATCACGTCGAACTCGCCCGGTACATCGAGGCGCCGGCAGGGTGACCGAAACGCCACACTGGACCGCCGGGGTCATGCGGCGAACTGTCTTCGCTGGTGCAGCGGATTGCGTATCGGTGTTTGGCTCGGATCCAGCCACGATGGTGGAATGAACTCCGGCACGCCATCCCGGATCCGAACGTCCCAATCCGTGTGGTGGATCGTCGTGTGATGCCGCGTGCAGAGCAGCACCAGGTTGTTCAGCTCTGTCGGGCCGCCGTCGGCCCAGTGCCGGATGTGATGGCCGTGGCACCACTTCGCTTTGCGGCCACAGCCGGGGAAAGCGCAACCCTGATCGCGGGCGATCAACGCGCGGCGGATCGGCGCGGGGATGGTGCGCTGCTTGCGCCCGATGTCCAGGAGTTCGGCGCGGCTGCCCAGTACGGCGGGAATCACGTGGGCGTCGCAGGCCATGCGCCGGATCTGGGACGCTGACATCGGAGCGCCGCTGTCCAGCAGGGCGGCGCCGAGCCCGCGCTCCAACTGCTCCAGCCCTACGGTCACCAGCACGGTGACCGGCTCGCCCGCCTCGCTGGGGCCATTCTCGTTGGCGGCCGCCAGCCGCAGGATCTCCACGAGGCCATCGGCGTCGCGTTCGGACTTGGTGCGCAGGTCCGGTCCGTCCGCGCTGGAGTTGTCTGGACACGTGTGTGGTGAGAGCAGGTTCGTCAGTAGCCCGCCGGTCTCGGGGTCGAGGTCGAAGCGGCCGTAGACGCGACCTTCGGATGTCTCGTGCAGGTCGAGGCTGCGGCGCGGGTGGGCTGGCTCGCGGTCATCCGGTGGCGGGCCGTCTTGGTCGAGCCGCGCGTGGATCTCGCGGCCGAGCCGCGCGATGACGTTCGGCGCGTGATGGTGCGCGGCGTCGAGCAGGATCTGCTCCGCTGCCGTGCGATCGTCCAGGTTAACCGGCCGCGGCAGCTTCGCGACCGCGTCGGTGATAGCGGCGATGTGCTCCGGGCCGATCACGCCCTCGGTAGCGGCCGCGGCAACGTTCGGCAGTTCCGGGTCGAGCGGCATGCCGGTGGGAGTGAAGGACATGATCAAGGTCCGCGCGTGCTTCTCGCGGCGGCGTGCCTCCTGCGGTGTCAACCGCAGCGTGTCGCGGGCAATCGCGGCGGTGTCGGCGTACCCCCACTCGGGCGCGACGTTGCGGGCCGTCAGCTCCGTGAGGAGTCGCAACTGTTCGGCATACAGCTCGTGGCGCTGCTGCTCGGTCTTGCGCAGGGCAGCGATCAGCTCCGCGTCGGTCAAGCCCGACGCGGCACCCAGATTGCCGCTCCCGGTCATGCCCCGATTCTATCGGGAACCACCGACGGAATCGAACACGTGATCGATATGAATAAAGTTTGTGTTCGCCGTTCTCGACGTCGTGTCATGCATTCCCGACGCCGTGTTCGTCATTCAGGACGTTGTGTCCTGCATTCTCGACGTCGTGTGATGCAGTCCAGGCGCCGTTTGGGATCAGAACACCGGAGGAAACGTGCGCGTCGTGCGAACACCGAGGCTGATGTCCCGGCTCAGTTCCGCAGAAACTCCGCGATTCCGGCGAGCAACCGATCTACATCGTCATCATTGCTATACGCCGCGAGACCAATACGAAGACCGCCGGAATCGCCTAAACCGAGCCACCGGGACGCCTCGAGCGCATAAAACGATCCTGACGGCGCGTGAATGTCGCGTGCTGCCAGAAAGCGATAGGCATCGCGCGTATCGTGGTTGGCGAACGTGACCAGCAGAGTCGGGGTGCGTTCGCTGGCGCGGGAGTAAATGGTGACCTCGTCCAACGCGGACAGTCCGTTGTCGACTCGCGAGCACAGGCGGTCTTCGTGTTCGGTGATCGCGGCGTACGCGGCCATCAGCCGGTCACGGCGGCTCCCCGCCGTCTCGGGGGCGAGGTCAGCGAGGAAGTCCACCGCGGCACGCGTGCCCGCGAGCAGTTCGTATGGCAACGTGCCCAGCTCGAAGCGTTCCGGGATGACGTCGGTGGATGGCAGTAGCTTGTCTGGCCGCAGGGTGTCCAGCACTTCGGGCCGAACCGCGACAACACCATGGTGGGGGCCGAGGAACTTGTAGGGCGAGCACGCGAAGAAGTCCGCGCCGAGCCGTTCGACGTCGACCAGCGTGTGGGCGGTGTAGTGCACCCCGTCGACGTAGAGCAGTGCGCCTGCCCGGTGCACGTCGCCGGCGATCTCCGCGATGGCGGGCCGGGTGCCGATCAGATTGGACGCGGCGGTGATCGCGACCAAGCGGGTGCGATCAGAGAGCACGGCGCGCACGTGCTCTGGGGTGAGGTCGCCGGTGGCGGGATCGAACTCCGCCCAGCGCACGGTGGCGCCGACCCGTTCAGCGGCCTGGACCCACGGACGGATGTTGGCGTCGTGATCCAGCCGGGTGACGACGATGTCGTCACCGGACGACCAGGTCTTCGCTAGGGCGCGGGAGACGTCGTATGCCAGCTGGGTGGCACTGCGCCCGAACACGATCCCGGATGGCTGCGCGCCGAGCAGATCCGCCATCGCCTGACGGGCATCGGTGACGATGGCGTCCGCGTTCCGCTCACCAGGCACCAGACTGCCCCGGTTCGACAGCGGACGTGCCAGTGCGTCGCTGATCGCGTCGATCACGGGACGCGGCGTTTGCGTGCCGCCCGGTCCGTCGAAGTGGGCGATGCCCGCCGCGAGGGCGGGGAACCGCGCGCGGATCGCGGAGACGTCATACGTCACGGAGAACTCCTATCGGGGTCGCCGACGATGGGATCGTTCGACTCGCGACGGTATCGGCATCCCGCGCGGCGTGCGTCCGGGACGGCACGGCACCAGCCCGTCGTGGCGGGCCATCGGGCGGGCCGGTGGCCCCCGGCGGCCCCGGACGCAGGTGTCCAGGGCCGCCGGAACGGTCGGCCTACGTCAGCGACTCCCGTACCGACGCCGTCGCGCGCACCATGTTCGCCAGTGCCGCGTCGACTTCGCCGTAACCGCGGGTCTTCAATCCGCAGTCGGGGTTCACCCACAGCCGATCCTCGGGGATGGCCCGCAGCGCGGCCCGTATCAGGTCAGCGACCTCGTCCTGCTCGGGCACGCGCGGCGAGTGGATGTCGTACACGCCTGGTCCGACGCCCCGGTCGAAGCCGACCGCGTTGAGATCGTCCAACACCTCCATGCGGGAGCGGGCTGCCTCGATGCTGGTGACGTCGGCGTCCAGCGCGACGATGGCGTCAATGACGTCCCCGAACTCGGAGTAGCACAGATGGGTGTGGATCTGTGTCGAGTCGGCGACTCCGGACGTCGCCAGCCGGAACGACTCCACCGCCCAGTCGAGGTACGCCTTGTGCCGCCGCGACCGCAGCGGCAGCAACTCCCGCAGCGCCGGTTCGTCGACCTGCACTACGCGAATGCCTTCCGCTTCCAGATCGCGCGTCTCGTCGCGGATCGCCAGCGCCACCTGGCGCGCCGTCTCCGCCATCGGCTGGTCGTCGCGCACGAACGACCACGCCAGGATCGTCACCGGTCCGGTGAGCATGCCCTTGACCGGCTTGTCGGTGAGTTGCTGGGCGAACCGTGCCCATTCCACCGTGATCGGCTCCGGCCGCGCGACGTCGCCGTACAGGATCGGCGGTCGCACACACCGCGAGCCGTACGACTGCACCCACCCGTTGTCGGTGGCGGCGAACCCGGTCAGCTGCTCGGCGAAGTACTGCACCATGTCGTTGCGCTCCGGCTCGCCGTGCACCAAAACGTCGAGCCCGAGTCGTTCCTGCAATCGAATGACTCGCTCGATCTCGCTACGCATTCGATCGGTGTACGTCGCGGGATCGAGTTCACCCGTGCGGAGCGCGGCACGTGCTTTGCGGACGTCGGTGGTCTGCGGGAACGAGCCGATGGTCGTCGTCGGCAACGGGGGAAGCCGCAGTGACTGCTGCTGTGCCCGCCGCCGCGCGGCGTAGTCACCCCGCCGGGCGTGTTCCGGGCGCAGGGACGCCAGCCGCGCGTGCACCCGGTCATCGCGCACGCCTTCGGCGCTGCCGCGGTCCGCGACGACCTCGCGCGCCGCTGCCAGCTCGGTCGCCACGACGTCGCGGCCTTCGGCCAGCGCACGGCCGAGCACGACGACTTCGCGGACCTTCTGGTCAGCGAACGCCAGCCACGACTTCACGCGCGGATCAAGCCGCGTCTCCGCCTCGACGTCGTAGGGCACGTGCAGCAGCGAGCACGACGTGCTCACCGAGACCTCGCCCGCGAAGCCGAGCAGCGTGGCCGCCGTCGTCAGCGCCGTGTCGAGATCGGTGCGCCAGATGTTGCGGCCATCGACCAGCCCGGCGACGAGCGTTTTGTCCCGCAGGTTCCGGCACGTCGACAGCGTGTCCACTGTGGTCGGTGCGGCGACGAGGTCGATGCCGAGTGCCTCCACGGGAGCGGACGCCAACACGGGCAGCGCGTCGCCGAGATTGCCGTAGTAACCCGCCACCATCAGGTTCGGCCGCTCGGTCTGCGCGCCGAGTGCGTGGTACGCCTCGCGCAGCGCGTCCAGCTCGTCCTGCGTCCGGTCCGCCGCGAAGGCGGGCTCGTCGAGCTGCACCCAGTCCGCTCCCGCCCGCCGCAGCTCCCGCAGCAGCTCGGAGTAGACCTCGAGCAGTTCGCCGAGCTTGTCCAGCGGGCGGAACGCATCCGGGGCGTCGTCGTCCGGTTTGGACAGCAGCAGGAACGTCAGCGGGCCGAGAAGCACCGGGCGAGTGGTCACTCCAAGCTCCGCCGCCTCGCGGTACTGCTCGACCGGCGTCGTATCGGCCAGTGAGAACCGCGTGTCAGGACCGATCTCCGGCACGAGGTAGTGGTAGTTCGTGTCGAACCACTTCGTCATTTCCAGCGGCGGTGTCGACGCCACACCGCGCGCCATCGCGAAGTAGGTGTCCAGCGGGTTCAGGCCGAGGTCGGTGAAGCGCCCTGGCACGGCGCCGACGGTGACCGCCGTGTCCAGCACGTGGTCGTAGAACGAAAAGGTGTTGCCTGGTACCGAGTCCAGGCCCGCGGCGGCGAGCGAGCGCCACGTGCCGGTGCGGAGTTCGCGCGCCACCGCGCGCAGCTCCGCCTCGCTGCCGTGCGACGCCCAGTAGCGCTCCAGGGCGCGTTTGAGTTCCCGGTTCGGGCCTATCCGGGGGTAGCCAAGGACTGTCGATCCAATCGTGCTGGTCAACGCTCTCTCCTCGCGAGCTCGACGGTAACGGCGCCGGGGCCAGGGGAGGGATACGTGCAACCAGCACGGCACGACGGCATGCACCGCCGGGGCTGATCGTCCGCAAGGTCCTCCCGCGAGACCTCGGACCACGCGCACCGGGCGGTGCGCGTACCAGTGGCAGGTCTTCGGACTCGCGGACGTCTCCCGGCTCAACAGGCCGAGCGTTCCTACTAGCCGTCGCTTCCCAGACCGTGTCGGTCCAGTGCGGTCCCGGTCGCGACCGGGCACGGCGTTCGTTCCCGCACACCGCTGCGGGGCAGTCCCGGATTCGCACCGGGTTCCCTCTTGCCTCGTCCGCCCACACCCCGCGACCGCGGTCACGTGCCGTGGGTGAACGAACCACCAGCACCACCCACCGTAGTGATCACGCGCGAGACAGCAAGGGCGTTCGGAATGTGGACGACGATCTCAGGGAAAGCGCGGCGCGGCCGTGGCGCACCTGACGTCGTCCTTTCCGGCGGACGACGCCGTCGCGAGAGCCACGTCACAACCGCGGCTTCGCCGGGCATATGGTCGCGAGAAGCCGACACACCGCAACGAATCCGGCCCGAATCTCGCCATATCCCTGGCGACGTCGGAGCGGCGGGTCACTGGAACAGCGGAGTCAGTTCCTCGACGACGACGTCCAGCGGCTCGGTGCTGCGTTCCGCGCGGCAGAGCACCACCGCGCCCTCGATCGCCGCCACCGCGACCTTCGCCAGGCGCTTCGACCGCTCGCTGGGTAGTCCCGCCGCGATCAGCAGCTCACGCAGCTTGTCCTGCCACGCCCAGAAGATCTCGCGGACGGCGTCAGCGGCTTCGGGCAGGTCACCCCGGTTGTCGACGGCGAGCGCGACGACAGGGCACCCCGCTTGGAAGCTGCTCTCGGTGAGTGTGCGTCGCCAGTAGTCGACGAAGCTGTCCAGCACGACGTGCGGCTCACCCGCGGCGGGCCTGATGTGCCTGCCGATGTGGTTGCCAGCCTGCCGCACCGCGCTGAGCACCATCTCGTTCCGGCCGTGGGGAAAGTGGTGATACACCGACCCGCGCGGCGCCCCGCTGTGCGCGAGGACGGCGTCGATGCTGACACCCGAAGCGCCCCGTTCCCGCAGCAGGGTCACGGCGCTGTCGACCATGCGCTGTCGCGTCCGTCCCGGTAGGCGCTTCATCGTCCATCCTCTCGTGGTGTGGCGGCATTCCGCGACGTTCAGTGACCAAGTATCTACTATGACATAAAGCTTAGAGCGCCGCTAGGCGGGGCAAGGCTGAGACTGCGTGCATCCGGTAAGAGCACGGACGCGGCGGGCGCGCGGCCATGCCTATGCGGAGACGTTCTGGCGTAGCCTCAGCGCCGTGGATGATCTCGCTGATCTGCTCCGACACGTTATGGGCGGCGGCGAACCCGGCGACCGCGCATCTCGTCGATGGCATTGAGCTCGCCGATTCGTGGGGGTGCGACGGGCACAAATGGCTGAATGTGCCCGTACGACGCCGGATTCAGTTTCTGCGCGCGGCCAGACGTTCACGTCGCGGCGGTGCGGCGCGACGGCACGTGCTGGCTCGGCGCGACGACCTGGCGCGGACGACGGCTGCTGCGCATCTCGGTGTCGAACTACGCCACCGCGGCCGACGACGTCGACCGCGCCGCGGATGCCATCCTGCGTGCGGCCGGATGGTGAGCTACCCCTGCCTGGCGGGCTCCGTGCGGTACCCATTCGTCGCGTCCGGCGCCGCGTCACCGGCACGTCCCGCATCCTGGCCAGGCAGGACCGCGGGCGGGTGGCCGTACGACAGTTCCGCGTGCAGCCGGGTGCCGATGGGGTAGTGCGTGGTGTGCGGCTGCAGTGACCGCAGCCGCCGCCCGGAGTGCAACATCACCGTGTGCAGGATGAATCCGCCCTGGAACTCGGTGCCGACCACGCGTGCGGTGCCGTTCTCGCCGGGACGCAGCACCACCTCGTGTGGGCGCACCATCACCTCGAGCGGATCCACCCTGCCGACGACGTCGTCCGGCGCCCGCACGGACCCGGCCTCGGTGACCAGGGTGTCGCCGGTCAGCTCAGCGGGAAGAAAGTCAGCGTCGCCCATGAACGTCGCCACGAACCGGTTCGCTGGTGTGTGGAACACCGGCTCGGGCGCGCCGAGCTGTTCGATGCGGCCCGCGCGCATCACCGCCACGCGGTCGCCGACCGCCAGCGCCTCGGCCTGGTCGTGGGTGACGAACACGGCGGGGGTGCCGGTCTTACGCAGCAGCTCCATCGTGTCGGCGCGGATCTGCGTGCGCAGGTGACGGTCCAGGTTGGAGAACGGCTCATCGAGCAGCAGCAACTCGGGCCGGGGCGCGAGCGCGCGGGTCAGCGCCACCCGCTGCTGCTCACCGCCGGATAGCTCGTGTGGATAGCGGTCAGCCAGCCGCTCCATCGCGATCATCGCGAGCGCCTCGGCGACTCGCTCCCGACGACGGCCACCGGAGAGCCCGGTGAGTCCGAACGCGACGTTCTCCGCGACGGTCAGATGCGGGAACAGTGCGTGATCCTGGAACACGATGCCGACGTCGCGTCGCTCCGGCGCACGCCAGACGCCGTCCCCAGCGACCGGCCTGCCCGCGATCCGCACCGTGCCCGCGTCGGGTTCCTCCAGCCCGGCGATCAGCCGCAGCAACGTCGACTTTCCGCAGCCGGACGGTCCGACCAGTGCCAGCACTTCGCCTTCGTCGAGGTGCAGGTCCAGTGTGGCCACGGCGGGCACCGTGCCGTAGTCCTTGCGGACACCGTCGAGTTCCAGTGCGCGTGGTTGGCTCACCGTGCTCCCTCCAGACCTCGCCGGTCCTTGCCGATCAGCAGTACGACGGGGACGAGCGCCACCGCCACGATCGTCAGCGCGGGCAGCGCCGCGCTCTCCCATCGGCTCTCCGACGCCAGCTGGTACGTCCACACCGCGAGCGTGTCGAAACCGAACGGCCGCAGCAGCAACACGATCGGCAGTTCCTTGAGTGCGTCGATGGTCACCAGCACCAGGGCGGTGACGACACCGGTGCGCACCAGCGGCAGGTGGACCTTCCCCAGCACCCGTGCGGGGGACGCGCCGAGCGACAGTGCCGAGGCGGTCATGGCCGGACTGACCTTGGTGAAGCTGGCGTCGATGCTGTGGTAGCTCAGCGCAAGGAACCGGACGACGTAGGCATAGATGATGCCGATGACCGAGCCGGTCACCAGTAGCCCAGTGCCGCCGGGCACACCGATCGCTTCCAGCCCGGTGTCGAGGTGCGCGAACGCGATCAGCACACCGATCGCGACGACGACGCCGGGGATGGCGTAGCCGACGGTGGTGGCCTGCGCGGCGATCGTGGTGATCCTGCCGCCGGTCATGCGGGTGCTGTGCGCGATGAGCAGCCCGATCACGGCGCAGCTGACGGCGGCGATCGCGCCGATGACGAGGCTGTTGGTCGCATAGCCCGCGTAGCGTGGGTTGAGCAGCTTGGCCGCACCGGAGAGCAGGTCAGCGCCGGACCACCACAGCAGCTGGAGTGCGGGCAGTCCGAACGCGGCGGCGAGCACGGCGACGCAGGCGCCGGTCGCCAGCCAGCGGCGTGCGCCGGTCAGTCGCACCGTTGCCAGCCCGCGCCCCCTGCCACCCTTCTGGTGGTAGCGCGCCCTGCCACGCAGCAGGCGTTCCGCCGCGATCACCGCGACGGCGAACAGCAGTACCAGTCCCGCCAGCTCGGTGGCGGCGGCGCGGTCGAACTGGCCCTTCCATACCTGGTAGACGCCAACCGACACGGTCTGCACGTTGAAGTACGACACCGTGGCGAAGTCGGTGAGCGTCTCCATCAGCACCAGCGCCAGCCCCGCTGCCAGTGACGGCCGGGCCAGTGGCAGCACGACCCGGATGGCGGCGCGGCCGCGGCTGGCGCCGAGCGTGCGGGCGGCTTCGAACGTGGCGGGTGCCTGCTCAAGCAGCGCGGCGCGCACCAGCAGGTAGACGTACGGATACAAGCTCAGCGACAGCACGAGCGCGGCCGCGGGCAGCGAGCGGACGTCGGGGAACCAGACGTCGGCGCCGAAGACCGTACGCAGGCCGGTCTGCACAGGGCCAGGGGCGTCGAAGATCGCGAGGAAGACGAACCCGAGGACGTAGGCGGGCATCGCCAGTGGAAGCACGAGCAGCCAGCGGAACACCCCGCTGCCAGGGAAGCTGTGCACGGTCACCAGCCAGGCGAGGCCAGCGCCGAGCACCAGTGTGCCGACGGTGACGCCGGCCATCAGCGCCAGCGTCGAGCCGATCATGCCGGGCAGCACCGTGGACCACAGCCGCGCCCAGACGTCAGGCGTCGGGTTCAGCGCACCGGCCGTGACCTCGGCGACCGGGATGACGACGAACACCGCCACCGCCATGACCAGCAGCGTCCAGCCGATTCGGCTGCCGATACGCCGCCGCGCGCGAGCCGGGGGTTCCGGCGTCGCGCGCGGCGGGGCGGGGGAGGCCGTGCTCACTCGTAACCGGCCTCGTTCATCACCTGCACGGCCTTGCTGTTCAGCTCGCCGTAGGCCTGGGCGTTGATCGGCTCGTAGTCGAACTCACCGAAGTCGGAGATGATCGGCTCGGGCTCGACGTCCGGATTCACCGGGTACTCGTGGTTGCCGTCGACGAAGGCGTTCTGCCCCTCGGTGGCCAGCCACTCGATGAGCTGCTGGGCCTGCTCCGGGTTGTCGGAGTTGGCGATCACGCCTGCGCCCGAGATGTTGACATGGGTGCCGCGGCCGTCCTGGTTGGCCCAGAACGGCGTCACCGACAGATCGGGGTTATCCGCGAGCAGGCGGGCGAGGTAGTAGTGGTTGGTGATGCCGACGTCGCAGGTCCCGGCGTCGATGTTCTCCAGGATCTGGATGTCGTTGCTGAAGATCTCGACGTCGTTGTCGACCCAGCCCTCGACGATCTTCGTCGCGCGCTCCTCGCCGTGCTCATCGATCATCGCGGCGACAAGCGACTGGGTGTACGGGCTGGTGGATTCGCGCATGCACAGCCGGCCCTGCCACTTCGGGTCGGTCAGGCCGGCGTAGGTGTGCTTGCCCGCGAACTCGGCTTGCGTGACCTCATCCGGGTTGTACATCACGGTGCGGGCGCGCATGGCCAGCCCGTACCAGCGCTGGCCGGGGTCGCGCAGGCCCTCGGGGACGGCGTCGGCGAGCGCGGTGGAGTCGAGCGTGGCGAGCAGGCCGTCCTCGGCCGCCTTCCACAGGTTGCCCGCGTCGACGGTCATGTAGACGTCGCCGGTGGTGTCCTCTCCCTCGGCCGAGATGCGCTCGCGCAGTTCGGCGTCGGAGCCGCTCAGAAACTCGACGGTGATGCCGGTTTCGTCTTCGAAGTTCGTGAACGCCTGCTCGAGGTCATAGTGCCGACCGGTGTACACCTGGATGTCGGCTTCCTCGCCGGACAGGACCCCGCAACCGCCAAGGGCGAACATAAGGGTAGCCACCACGGCCAGCACGGGCGAGCGCATCGCACTCCTAACTCGACCGGGTCCAGCCGGGCTGAGAACCGGCGCGCCGGTGCGTTGTCACTAGATCAGGTCAAGGATAGCTTAGGCAAAGCTAACACGGCGAGCAACGAATCAGCGCGCGCCGGATGTTTCTGTGGCGCGGACCTCAGCGGGCGAGCGCGGCATGCGGATGATCTCGGTCGGCAGCTCCGCCAGTGTCGGGCAGCGCGGTGGGCGCTGACGCCACACCATGTCGATGAGAATCAACGCCTGCAACAGGATGGCGCCGATGAGCCAGCCCGCGATGATGTCGGTGACCCAGTGGGTGTCGAGATAGTACGAGATCAGGCCCATCAGCAGCGACAGCGTGATGACGATGCGGATCGCGGCGCGCCGTCGTTGCAGGTAGCCGTACGTGATGAGCAGGTAGGCGAGCAACCCCCATGTGATCACGACGTTGGCGGTGTGGCCCGACGGGAAGATCATGCCGTCCACGAACGGCGAGGTGTCACCGAACTGCGGCTTCCCCCGTCCGTAGCTGAGCTTGAGCACGCCCACGACGAAGTTGACGGCGAGCAGCGCGACGATGCTGAGCACGATCGGCCGCCAGGTGCGCTGGAATCGAGCCAACGTCGTCGCACAGCCAAGCAGCACGCCCGCGATCGGCTCGCGCTGCCCGATGTGGTCCGCGCCGAGTGCGATGGCGGTGAGGACCGGGTGTGCCTCGGCGTTGACCAGCGTGCGGGAGGCGCGATCGATGAAGATCAGCACCCCGTCATCGGCCCACACCTGGACGAGCACGACGACGAGCATGGCGAAGCACACCGCGAGCCGCAGCACGGCTGGTCGGTGCCGCGTCACCATGGTTCGCAGCGTGGTTCGGAGGGTGGTCCGCAGTGTGGACGTCATCGAGGACGCCGTCGAGGACGCCGTCGAGGACGTCGGTGGGGACAGGGACGTCGTCGCGGATGAGGGCCATGCGCCAGCGCTCACAGCACCATCCTTGGATCCGTTGGGGGTGGGCGGGGACTCCCGTGAGGCTGCCACCAGCGATGTCGCGGTTTCCACTGCCGCATCCGGCGCAATCGGGACGATCGGGTGTGAATGTCGCGAACTCCGGCCCCGTTTGGGGCTTTGGCTGGGAAATGTCGTGACCAGGATTACCTAGCCGGTGGAGCGGGAACACCGTTCGCGGCGTCGCCGTCGTAGGCGCTGCTGCCAGAAACCCGACCAGGAGGCCGCAGATGTCCGAACCACAATCTCTTCCACAGGATGCCGTACTGGTCGGGTTCGATGGCTCGGCACACTCCCGGAGGGCCGTGTTGTGGGCGGCGGACGAGGCCGCGTCGAGCGAGCGGGATCTGGCGATCGTGCAGTCGTATGAGTGGTCGGTGTCGATGATGGGGGACTACGACGATCGCCTCCGGCGGCACGCGTCCGATCAGGTCGATGAGGTGGCGGTGGAGGTGCGCGCGAACCACCCGGAGTTGCCGGTGCACACCCGGATTCCGCGCGGACGTCCGGACGACACGATCCCTGACATCGTAGCGGAGAGCGAGCCTCGGCTGCTTGTGCTCGGTGCGAGCGGCCTTGGCGCGGTCTCGCGCGTCGTGCTCGGTTCGACGGCGGGCGCGCTGGTGCGGACGGTGCACGTGCCGATCGTCGTCGTCCGTGGGGAGCACTCCGCGCCGAGCACGGCGCCGGTCGTCGCCGGACTCGACGGGACGTCGGCTGGCGACCGTGCGGTCGAGTTCGCGTTCGACTTCGCCGCACGGCATGGCGCCCCGGTGCGAGTCGTGCACGTGGTCGCGGGCACCTCGCACCTGTCGCCCGGCGCACCCTCGGTGCCAGTGGCTCCCAGGGAGCCACTGGATGCGGGACAGGAGGAAGCCAAGCCGAGCGAGGACGCCGTGGCGCTGCGGGTCGAGCGGCTGTTGGAAGGGCATCCCGTGAAGGACGTCGAGACCGACGTCGTCGTCGGCCAACCCGCAGGGGCGCTGATGGATGCCGCCGCGACGGCGCAACTGCTGGTGGTGGGCACCCACGGTCGCGGCCTGCTCGATCGGATCATCCTCGGTTCGGTCAGCCGCGCCGTGCTGTACCACGCGCCCTGTCCGGTGGGGCTACTACACCCGCGCTGACCGGCCGCCAGCGCCGGCGTTCTCTCCTCGCCCCGACACGGCACAAAAAATGTGTCGTGTCGGGGCGAGCGTCGCGAGAAAAACCATCGTCAGGTGAGCGAAATGGTGTCGAAACCGTGGCGAATGGCCGCCATGCTCGCGGTGGTGAATGCGAGGCCGTGCTGGCGATAATGATTACGCTTTTCCAGGGTATCACCGTGATTCTAGTAATCATTGTCGTTTCGCCGGGTTTTTTTTTGTCTTCGATGTCCGCTGCTCTTCATCGTCTCGGAGAGGACTTATTGCAGGTCAGCGAGGTATAGAATCGCGGAAAGACTGCGTGTCACCCATTTTTCCTAGAACTTTTTGTGTCAGCCGTACGCCACTGTTCCGACCTTCGATGTGAGCTGTTAAGTGGCTGTTTTTTGTTTTCGAAATAGTCACACTTTCAGTCACGTCCGGACGACGAAACCCGTCAAAGGAGTTGGAATGAGGCTACGGAAACAACGAGTCGCGACACGTGTGAGCGTGACCGCGATACTAGCAGCGGGAACGGCCGCGGTGCTTACCCTGCCCGCGACAGCCGAACCGGTGACCCCAACGGTCGAGGCCGACACGATGGCAGCGGCGATGCAACGCGATCTCGGGCTCAGTGAGCAGGAGGCCGAGCAGCGGCTGCGCAGCGAGACCGCGGCGCGCAAAGCTGACAGGACGGTGCGGTCCGAGCTCAAGGACAGCTTCGGCGGTTCATACTATGACGCCGAGCTGGGCAAACTGGTCGTCGGCGTGACAGACAAGGCCAAGTTCGACGAGGTCCGCGCGGCAGGCGCACAGCCTCGCCGGGTCGATGACAGTGCCGCTGAACTGGATGCGATCGTTGAGCAACTCAACGACGCGGACGCGAAGGTTCCCGACGCTGTCGCTGGCTGGTACGTCGACGTCGAGAACAACTCGGTGGTCATGACCACCGCCCTTGGCACCACTCGAGAAGCCAGGGCATTCGTCAGGTCCGCTGGCGTCAAGCAGTCCGATGTCGACATCGTTCAGTCCACGGAGGATCCGCGGACGCTGATGAGAATCATTGGCGGCAACGCGTACTACATGGCCAGTGGCGGGCGTTGCTCGGTCGGTTTCGCGGTCTCCGGTGGCTTCGTGACCGCGGGCCACTGCGGCAGGTACGGCGAGGGCACCTCGTCGCCAAGCGGCTACTTCGCGGGCTCGTCGTTCCCTGGCAACGACTACGCCTACGTCAGCACTGGCTCCGACGACACGCCGATGCCATGGGTGAACATGTACAACGGGTACGCCCGGGTCGTGCAGGGTTCGAGTGAGGCCCCGACTGGTTCGTCGGTCTGCCGTTCGGGCTCCACAACGGGCTGGCACTGCGGCTACATCCAGGCCAAGAACCAGACCGTGTCCTATCCGCAGGGTACCGTGTACGGCTTGACCCGCACGAATGTCTGTGCGGAGCCCGGTGATTCCGGTGGCTCGTTCATCTCGGGCAGCCAGGCGCAGGGCATGACCTCCGGTGGTTCCGGCAACTGCAGCTGGGGCGGCACCACCTACTTCCAACCGGTCAACGAGGTCCTCAGGGCCTACGGGCTGAGGCTGACTACTGGCTGATCATCGCTGACCGCGACAGGACGGTGTGGTGACGGGGTGTCCCGTCACCACACCGTGCTGCCGCGTGGCCATCGGCAGAGCGCGATGCTTTCTCGTGCGCGATATGACTTCGAACACGCACGAATCGACAGATCCTAGGCCAGGATGACGCGCACACCGGCGTGTTCGATGCGGCTGACGGCGTCTGCTGGGGCACCGGTGTCCGTGACCAGCACGTCGACATCGTCGATGGCGCAGATCCTGGCGAACGCGCTGTGGCCGAGCTTGGAGCCGTCCGCGACTACGACGACCTGCCGCGCACGGGTGACCATGAGGGTGTTGATGCTGGCCTCGCCCTCGTGGTGGGCGCAGGCGCCGTGAGCGGCGTCGATCCCGTTCACACCGAGGAAGACGACGTCGAGGCTGAGCTGTTCCAGGACCGGCGTGGCCAGCGGGCCGATCAGCTCGTACGACTGGGTGCGGGCGACACCGCCGGTCGCGACGACCTTGAGGTGCGGGCGCACGGTGAGTTCGTTGGCGATATTGAGCGCGTTGGTCACGACGGTGATCTGGGTGCCGGAGTTCTGCAGCTCGGCTGACGTCGCGATGCGGCGTGCGACCTCGGTGGTCGTGGTCCCGCCATTGCTGGCCACTACGGCGCCAGGGGAGATGAGTTCCGCCGCCGCCTTGCCGATGCGCTGCTTCTCCGGAGCGTGTTTGGCGCTCTTATAGCGAAGTGGCAGGTCATAGGCGGTCGCGTTGGGCACCGCGCCGCCGTGGGTGCGTGTCAGGAGCTGCTGACTGGCCAGCGCGTCCAGATCCCGGCGGATGGTCGCGGGGGAGACGTCCAGCTCGCGGGCCGCGTCATCGACGTCCAGGCTGCCGCGTTCCGCGAGCAGGTCGAGCAACGTGTTGAGGCGGCTGTACTTGCTCATGTCGCATCCCTCTCCGCCGATCATTGCGCGATTGTGCGCAACTCTGACAAAATAATGCATTATCGCGCAGCTACGCGCGTTCCGTGCAGGATCATCACTCTAGAAGGGCCCCACCATGACGCACATCGACGCCGAGATCACGAGCCAGCCCGAGCTGTGGCGGAAGGCAGCGGAGCTGGCCGTGACCGGTGCCGACGCGCTGCCAGGCCGGGGGCAGCGCGTCGCCGTCGTCGGGTGTGGCACTTCGCTGTACATGGCGCAGACGTACGCCGCACTGCGGGAGGCAAGCGGGCACGGCGAGACCGACGCGTTCCCTGCGTCCGAGCTGCCCGCGCGTCGCTACGACGCCGTGGTCGCGCTGACCCGCTCCGGAACGACGACCGAGGTCGTCGACCTGCTGACCCGGCTACGCGGCACGGTCCCGACCACGGTGCTCACCGCCGATCCCGATACACCGGTCATGGCGGTCGCGGATCGAGCGCTCGTGCTGGACTTCGCGGACGAGCGATCGGTCGTGCAGACGCGGTCCGCGACCTGCGCGCTGGTGCTGCTGCGTGCGCACCTCGGCCTCGACGTCGACGCGCTTGTCGCGGACGGCGAGGCCGCGCTTGCCGACGAACTGCCAGCCGGCGCCGTGGAGCGGACGCAGTTCACGTTCCTCGGCACGGGGTGGACGGCCGGCTTGGCCAATGAAGCCGCGCTGAAGTTGCGTGAGGCGGCGCTGGCATGGGCGGAGTCCTATCCCGGGATGGAGTACCGGCACGGCCCGATCAGCGTCAGCGATGAGCGCAGCGTGGTGTGGGCGCTGGGCACACCACCGCCCGGGCTCGCCGACGAGGTCGGCCGCACTGGTGCGATGTGGGTCGAGTCCGCGCGTGATCCGCTCGCCGAGGTGATCCGGGTGCAGCGGCTCGCGGTCGCGTTGGCCGTGCGGGACGGCGTCGATCCCGACTACCCGCGCAACCTCACCCGGTCGATCATCCTCACGAACGCCTGAGCCCGATACCGTTGGGCATGACCTCGGATTGCGTCATCGCGGTCGACGTCGGCGGCACGTCGGTGAAGGCCGCGGTGGTTGACGAGCGCGGCGCCGCCATCGCCCCGGTCAGCGTGCCGACGCCGCGTGGCGCCGAGCGGGTGGCTGATGAGATCGCCGCTCTCGTGGACGAGTTGGCGGACGCGGCGCACGCGCGCGAGCTGACGCCGGTCGCGCTCGGTGTCGTCACCCCTGGCCTCGTGGACGAGGACGAGGGGACGGTGCTGCTCGCGGGCAACCTCGGCTGGCAGGACGTCCCGATGCGAGCGCTGGTGGAGAAGCGGAGCACACTGCCGGTGGCGTTCGGACACGACGTCCGCGCTGGCGGACTCGCGGAGGCCGTGCTCGGCGCGGGACGCGGCGCGGGCGATCATCTGTTCGTGGCTATCGGTACCGGGGTCGCGGGTGCGGTGATGCTCGGCGGCACGGCCTATGGCGGCGGCGGGTACGCCGGGGAGCTCGGACACATCGTCGTCGAGCCGGATGGACACGCCTGCGCGTGCGGTGGCAGGGGATGCCTTGAGGCCGTGGCGTCGGCGCGCGCGATCGCCAGGCGATACGCCGAACGCGCAGGCGAGCCGGTGGCCGCCGCCGAGGTCGCGGCCCGCGCGGTGGCGGGCGACGGCCACGCCGTCGCGGTATGGGATGCCGCGGTGGCCGGGCTGGTGGAGGCACTGGCGGCCTACCTGTGCGTGCTCGCGCCGGAGACCATCGTGGTCGGCGGCGGGTTGGCGACGGCGGGTGAGCAGCTGCTGGGCCCGCTGCGTGCGCGATTGTCCGAACGGCTGACGATCCAGCGCGTGCCGCGGGTAGTACCAGCCGAGCTGGGGGAGCGTGCCGGATGTCTGGGGGCCGGGTTGCTGGCCTGGCGCACGGCCGGCAGAGAGGTGCGGCCGTGACGGTGCTGAGGAGTGCTCGGGTGGTGGCTGGCGATCGGGTGCTCGACCGGGGCTGGGTCCGGGTCGAGGGCGCGCGGATCGTCGAGGTAGGGGATGGTGCCGCGCCTGGTGACGATGCCACACCTGACGGCCACATCGACCTCGGTGGGGCGTGGCTGGTGCCCGGCTTCGTCGACATCCACGTGCACGGCGGCGGGGGCGCGTCGTTCTGTGCGGGCGATCCGGCGCAGGCGCGCCGGGCGGCGGAGTTCCACCGGTCGCACGGCAGCACCACGATCATCGCCAGCCTGGTGACCGCGTCCGCGTCCGATCTGCTGGCGTCCGTGCGGATGCTGGCTGACCTCGTCGCGGACGACGTCATCGCTGGGGTGCACCTGGAGGGGCCGTATCTCGCCGCTGCCCGGTGCGGTGCGCACGATCCCGCGCTACTGCGCGCGCCTGACCCCGCTGAGATCGCCACCGTGCTCGACAACGGGCGGGGCACGATCCGTCAGGTCACCATCGCGCCGGAGCTGCCTGGCGCGCTGGAGCTGATCACGCACCTCGCCAACGCCGGAGTCGTCGCGGCGCTCGGCCACACGGATGCGACGTACGCGCAGGCCCGAGCCGGTTTCGACGCGGGAGGCAGGCTGGCGACGCACCTCTATAACGGCATGCGCCCGATACACCACCGTGAACCCGGCGTCGTCACGGCGGCGCTGACCGACGAGCGAGTCGCCGTTGAGCTGATCAACGACGGAGTGCATCTGCATCCGGCGATCGTCCGGGACGCCTTCGCGCGCGCTGGTGCGGACCGGGTGGCGCTGGTGACCGACGCGATGACGGCCGCGGGCGCGGTCGACGGCGAGTACGACCTTGGCGGGCAACGTGTCGTCGTCACCGACGGCGTCGCGCGCCTTGGCGGCGGCGGTGCGATCGCGGGGAGCACCCTCACCATGGATGTCGCACTCCAGCGTACGGTGCGGGCTGCCGGGGTGTCCGTTGTGGACGCCGTGTGCGCCGCGGCAACGACCCCGGCCCGCGTCCTCGGTCTGGATGACGTCGGCGCGATCGAGCCGGGACGGCTGGCCGATCTCGTTGTGCTGACCGACGATCTGGCCGTGCGCGGGGTGATGCGCCACGGGCAGTGGGTGTGAGCGGGCGCGGTCGGGCCGGCGCGTGGATCTTGATGCTCCTCGGTGAACCATATCGCCAGTTCACATCAAGATCGTCCTGGTAGCCCGATCATCCATCGCCGCAACGAGTACGTCACGGCAAACGTTCGCATTGTCATCCACCGATCGCCGTGCCGTCATGCGGATGTGCCCATTCGTACGGCAAGTTATCCCCATGTCCGGCAACGCGCGCCCCTACTCGGGGCGATGTCGCTCATCCTGCCCGCATGGAAACAGTCGACAGACAATCCGGCGTCGTAACCGTTCGCCAGGCACTTACGTCCCTCACCCGCAGTGAAATTCGCACAAGAGTGAGCAGTGGACGTTGGCAGCAACCGTACCGAGGGGTGCTGGTGACGCATAACGGCCCACTGACCCCGGAACAGGACATGTGGGTGTGCCTGCTGGCGGCGCCGCCCGGCTCCGCGCTTGCTGGTCCCACCGCTGCCCGGCTAGAAGGGCTGCAGGGGTTCGCCTCCACCTCGACGTGGGTCGTCGTCCCGTATGGGAAGCCAAGAATTCGCCGTGACAGTGTGACCATGTTGTGGTCGATACGCCTTGGCCCGGACGATGTCCATCCGTCGCGCGAGCCTCGTCGCACTTCCATCGAACGCAGTGTGCTGGACATGGCCAGCAATGCACCGAGCCAGCGTGCCGCACGCGCACCACTCCTCGCCGTCGTTCAACAGGGCCTCACGGTTCCCGATAGGCTGCGCGAAGCTCTGACGCGGCGTGGCCCGTGCAAGTACCGTGCAGTGATTACCGAGACGATCGACGACGCCGAAGGCGGCGTTCAGTCGCTGCCCGAGCGGGCGTTCGATCGGATTCTTCGCAGGCGTGGACTTCCGGGGCCGACTCGCCAGTATGTCGTCCGCAGGCCCGATGGACGGTACTATCTCGACGCCGACTGGGCGGACTACGACTTGTCCGCTGAGGTCCACGGCTTACCGCACCTGGAAGTGCGGAACTGGGATGCGGATCTCGACCGGCACAACGAGCTGACCATTGACGGCAGACGGTTGTTGCAGTTCGCGTCGTATGCCGTCCGGCATGCTCCGTCGCGCGTCGCGGATCAAGTGGAGCGCGGACTTCGACGGGGTGGATTCCGGCGGTAGCAACGCGTGGATCTTGATGCTGTTTGGCGATACGTATCGCCAAACAGCATCAAGATCCGCACCGGCCGCAGGCGGACACGGCCGGATGTCGGTCCGTCGCGGGCGTGGGGCATCGCGGGATGTCCGCCCGTCACGGGCCGCGTGGGGTCGTCTAGCCGAGCCCGCCCGCGATGGCGGTGATCAGCTCGCCGTCCGTCGTGTCACCGGACAGCTCCCAGAAGAAGGCGCCACCGAGCCCGTGCTGGCGGACGTACGACATCTTGCCGCCGATGGTGCTGGGCGTGTCATAGCTCCACCATTCCTCTCCGCAGTGGGCGTACGCGGTGCCCGCGACGGTGCCAGTGGCGGGGCAGCGGTTCGTGAGGACCTTGTAGTCCTCGACGCCCTTCTCATACGTTCCCGGTGCCGCTCCGGAAGCCGAGCCGCCCGGTTCGGACTGCGTCACGCCGGTCCAGCCTCGACCGTAGAACCCGATGCCCAGCAACAGCTTCTCGGACGGAATGCCCATACCGGTCAGCTTCTGGATGGCGTCATCGGTGTTGAAGCCCTGCTGTGGGATGCCGTCGTAGGCGGTCAACGGCGAGTGCGGCGCCGTAGGGCCCTGCGACGCCCACGCGCCGAAGAAGTCGTACGTCATCACGTTGTACCAGTCGACGTACTGGGCGGCTCCCGCGTAGTCGGCGGCGTCCATCTTGCCGCCGCTCGAGGCGTCCGCGGTGATCGCGGCGGTGACCAGCTCATCGGATCCGAACCGGTCGCGCAGCGCGCCCATCAGGTCCTTGTACGCGCTGAACCCGCTGTCGTCGCAGCTCTTTCCGCAGGCGTTCGGGTATTCCCAGTCGATGTCGATGCCGTCGAAGACGTCGGCCCACCGGGGATCCTCGACCAGCTGGTAGCACGACTCGGCGAACGCGGCCGGGTTCCGCGCGGCCTCACCGAAGCCGCCGGACCAGGTCCAGCCACCGAACGACCACAGGATCTTCAGGTCTGGATGCATCTCCTTCAGCTTGCGCAGCTGGTTGAAGTTGCCGCGCAGCGCACCGGCGTCCCACGTGTCGGCCTCACCGTCCACACTGGATGCGGCGTCGTAGAACTTGTCGTAGGCGGCATAGCTGTCGCCGATGGTGCACTCGCCGTTCTGCACGTTGCCGAACGCGTAGTTGATGTGGGTCAGCTTGTCCGCCGACCCACTGGTGACGATGTCCTTCACGTGATAGTCGCGGCCGTAGACACCCCACTCGGTGAAGTACCCGAGGTTCTTGGCGCTACCGGTGTCCGGCGGGGGCGTGGTCGGGTCAGGGCTGGACGTCGTGGTCGTGGGCGACGTCGTCGTGGTGGTCGTTGTCGTAGGCGGAGTAGTTGTCGTGGTCGGTGGGGGAGTACCGCCGTCGCAGGGCTCGCCGTTGACCAGGCACCCGGTTGGCGGTGTGGACTCCCCGCTGTAGGTGACGACGAACCCGAAGCTGACGTGTCCGCCTGCCTCGACGGTGCCGTTCCAGCTCTTGTTGTTCACCGTGACGTGCTGGCCGTCGACGGTGTGGTCGCCGTCCCATAGCGAGCTGATCGACTGCCCTGCCGGCAGATCGAACTCGACCGTCCAGCTTGACAACGAGTTGGAGCTACCGTTGGAGATGGTGTATTTGCCCTCGTAGCCGGTGCCCCAGTCGCTGCTCATGCTGAAGCTCGCGGTGACGCCGGTGGCGCCACTCGCGGGCACCACCGCCAGGGCGGTGATGACCGTGCCGATCGCGACGAATAGGGCGACGAGGTGCCATCGAATCGTGGACATGTGCCTCCTTGCCTCTGGCAGACAAGAAGGCGGGCAGGTGTGCGACACATTGGCGGCCATCGCGGCGAGGATGTCAACCCTGCGGCCACGGAATGACTGCGAATGGAGCAGCGGTCACGTCGCCGCGGTCGACGCCAGAAGTTCCTCGCGTGCCCGTTCCAGCGCGGCGTACAACGCGCCGCGCAGTACCGGGTTTCCCGCCACTTCGGTCACCGCGATGTGGGGCGTGACGGGGCAGATCCGCCCGACCGCCCCGTTGACCCTGGTCGTGAGGTGCGAGCCGCCCGCGCGGCCCAGATCGCCCGCGATGACGAGTAGTTCGGGGTCGAGCACGATGCCGACGGCCGCCACGCCGAGCGAGATCCGGGTGGCCAGCTCGTCGAGGAACGCGCCGCCGCCGTCCGCATCGGCCACCGCGGCGGTGACGCAGTCGACGGCGGTCGGCGCGGTGAGCCCGTGGGAGCGGGCGAGGTCGACGACGGCGTCCGCGCCGATCAGCGAGCCGAAGCCACCCGCCAGCGCGGGCTTGCCCCACGACTGCGACTCGCGCACCGAGTCGGGCAGCGGCACCCCAGGCACCGGCAGGTAGCCGATCTCGCCAGCGCCACCGGACCGGCCCCGATACAGCTGCCTGCCCAGCATGATCGCCATACCGACGCCACGGTCGATCCAGATGAGACAGAAGTCCTCCGCGTCCGTCGCCGCCCCATACTCCCGTTCGGCGATCGCCACGAGGTTGACGTCGTTCTCGATCAGCACGGGACGGCGCAGGTCGGAGCGCAGGGCGTCCAGCACTCCCTCGTGCCAGTGCGGCAGGTCGAAGGCGAACCGCATGTCCCCGGTGCGGGGGTCGAGCACACCGGGCGTGCCGATCACCACCGCGCTGAGCTGCGCCTCGGCCACCCCCGCTGAGGCGCAGGCCCTGGCGATGGCGTCGTGGACGACGCGCACCGGCTCGGCCTGGCCGTTCGGGTCGACGGTGACCTCGGTGGCGTGCGTGCCGGTGATGTCGGTGATGCCGACGGTCACCGAGTTCGGGCCGACGTCGAGCCCCGCGACGTACGCGCTGCCGGGGATGACCCCGTAGAGCGCGGCGTTCGGACCTCTGCCGCCTGCCTGCTCTCCCACCAGTCCGATCAGCCCACGTTCCTGCAGCCGGGACAGCAGCTGCGACGCGGTGACCTTGGACAGTCCGGTCCGCTCACCGATCTGGGCTCGGGTGAGCGGACCGGCGTCGAGCAGCAGTTCCAGCGCCGCGCGGTCGTTGAGTTCCCGCAGCAGCTGGGGCGTGCCCGGACGTCGGCTCATCGCGGATCTCCTTGCGAATTCTGTTCGACTCTTCCGAATAGGAAAGTTTCCTGTTAGTTTACCAGAGGGTCGACGACGGCCCAGCACAACGCGCAGACACCGGCGGGCAGGTGGTTGCGAGTGATGTCTCGGTCGTGGCTGGCCGTGGTGCCATGTCACGACCGAGACAGCCCCGAACACCCCGCGCCGCGTACCGCCGCGCGCTCCTAACCTGACCCCACGGAGGACATCCCGTGAAACGAGCACGTCTTTTCGGCGGCCTCGCCGCCATCGCTCTCGCCGCCACCGCGTGCGGCGGCAACACCGAGCCAGCCGCGGACGAACCGGCCGAGCAGGCCGAGATCCGGTTGTGGCTCAACGGTCCAGACACGCCGCAGCCGATGCGCGACTGGCTGGTCGACAACTTCGAGGAGCAGAACCCCGGCGCCACGCTGACCATCGAGGAGCAGCAGTGGGAGGGCCTGGTCGACCGGCTGACGACGTCGCTGTCAAGTGAAAGCGAGACCCCGGACGTCGTCGAGGTCGGCAACACCCAGGCCGCGACGTTCAGCACGGCTGGGGCGTTCAGCGATATCACCGGCATGCTGCCCGAGCTCGGTGGTGACGACCTGCTGTCCGGCTTCGTCGAGGCGGGCAGCGCCGACGGCAAGACCTACGCGGTGCCGCTCTACGCCGGTTCGGCCTACGTCTTCTACCGCAAGGACTTGTTCGCGGAGTCCGGCCTCGAGGTCCCGGAGACGATGACCGAGTTCGTCGACGCGGCGGTCACGCTCGCCGAGGACAACGCCGACGTCAAGGGGTTCTCCGGGTTCTGGCTGCCCGGTCAGGACTGGCGCGACGGGGTGGCGTTCGTGTGGGACGCGGGCGGCGAGCTCGCCGTCGAGGAGAACGGCGAATGGACCGGCGCACTGTCCACACCGGAGTCACTGGACGGCCTCGAACGGGTGCGGACACTGTTCCAGGACGCGTCCGGCGCGCCGAAGGACGGCAACGAGGCCGAGCCCGAGGTACCGTTCTGCGCCGGTCAGATCGGGATGATGCTGCGGCCGGGTTGGGTGATGGGCAGCCTGGCCGATAAGGAGGTCGGCTGCCCGAAGCTGGCGAAGCAGGTCGGCGTGTTCGCGCTGCCCGGCTCGGACGGCGAACCGGCCCCGGTGCTGCTCGGCGGTTCGAACATCGCGGTGTCGGCGCAGTCGCCCAACCAGGAACTGGCACGGAGCCTCGTCGAGCTGATGCTCAGCGACGAGTTCCAGCGGCAGTACGCCGAGAACGGCCTGACCCCGGCGAAGGTGTCGCTGGCGAAGCACCTTGGCGACGACGAGTACGCGGAGGCGACCAGGGCCGCGGTGACCAACGCCAAGTTGACCCCCGCCGCGGCGGGCTGGGCGAAGGTCGAAGGGTCACGGGTCCTCGAGGACCTGTTCGTCGGCATCGCACACGGGCGAGACGTCGAGAAGCTCGCCGCCGAGGCCGACGAGACCATCACCCGGTTGCTGTCGGGTAGCTGACGTGCTGCTTCGCCGAGCGAAGCGGGGCGCCGCGTCACCGGCGCGGGCGACGCGGCGCCCCACCGCTTTCCCCTACGTCCTGCTGGTTCCCGCCGTGCTTGTGCTGCTCGCGGCGATGGGCTATCCGCTTGCCAGACAGGTCGTGCTGTCGGTTCAGGAGTTCGGGCTGGCGCAGCAGTTCGGCCAGCCACCGGAGTGGGTCGGCCTTGACAACTACCAGCAGCTGGCCAGCGACGGCTACCTGTGGCAGGTCATCGGCCGGTCAGTGGCGTTCTGCCTGGCCGTCGCCGGGTTGACCATGGTGGTTGGCACGGCGCTCGCGGTGCTGATGACGCACATCTCGCGGGCGGCGCGGCTGCCGCTGCAGGTGGCGTTGCTGCTGGCGTGGGCGATGCCGCACCTGGCGTCGCTGACCGTGTGGCAGTGGTTGTTCGACTCGCAGTACGGCGTGATCAACTGGCTGCTGGTGCGGCTGGGGCTCGAGCAGTTCGCCGGGCACTCCTGGCTGATCGAGCCGCTGTCGTTCTTCGTGGTCGCCGCCATCGTGGTGACATGGATGAGCGTGCCGTTCGTCGCGTTCAGCGTCTACGCCGGACTCACCCAGGTGCCCGGCGAGCTGCACGAGGCGGGCGCGATCGACGGGGCGAGCCCCCGGCGGCGGTTCTGGCTGATCACGGTGCCGATGATCAAGCCGGTGCTGCTGATCGTCGGGCTGTTGCAGATCATCTGGGACCTCAAGGTGTTCACCCAGATTTTCGTGTTGCAGGACGCGGGCGGCATCACCCGTGACACCAACCTGATCGGCACCTACATCTATCGGCTCGGCATCGGTCAGGGCGAGTTCGGCATGGCCAGCGCCGCGTCGATCTTCATCCTGCTGGTCACCGTTCTGCTGAGCCTGGCGTATGTGCGGCTGCTCGCCCGTGAGGAGGGGTTATGACGGGGCTTGTGACATCGGCGGCGCGCCGCAGGAGCTACAGCGTGCTCGCCGTGGTGCTGGCGCTGCTCTGGGCGTTCCCGGTGTACTGGATGATCAACAGCTCACTGCTGCCGTATAACCAGATCCGCAGCGCCGAGCCGACGTTCTGGCCGAAGGACGGCGGTTTCGCCGCGTACGGCAGAGCGTTCGACAGCGGGTTCTTCGCGGCGCTGCGAGTGTCCGCGATGGTCACCGCGATCACGATCGGCGTGGCGCTGCTGTTCGCGTTCTTCGCCGCGCTCGCGGTGTCGCGGTTTCATTTCCGGGGGCGCAAAAGCTTCATCATCACGGTGCTCGTGGTGCAGATGATCCCGGTCGAGGGGCTGTTCATCTCGCAGTACAAGATGCTCGAAGGCTGGCAACTGCTGAACAGCGTCGTCGGGTTGTCGCTGCTCTACATCGCCACCGTCGTGCCGTTCACGATCTGGATGCTGCGCGGGTTCATCGCGGGTGTGCCGTTCGAGCTGGAGGAAGCCGCGCTCGTCGACGGCTGCGGCCGTGTTCAGGCGTTCTTCCGCGTCACGCTGCCGCTGCTCGCGCCTGGCCTCGCCGCCAGCGGCGTGTTCGGGTTCGTGCAGGCGTGGAACGAGTTCGCCCTTGCTCTCGTCGTCATGTCCCGGCCGGAGAATCGCACGCTGCCGCTGTGGCTGCGCACGTTCACCGAGGCGAACCGGGCCGACGACTGGGCGGGCATCATGGCCGGTTCGGTGCTGATCGCCGTGCCGGTGTTGATCTTCTTTCTCTTCGTGCAACGCCGGATGGCCAGCGGGCTGGTGACCGGCGCGGTGAAAGGCTGACCATGAGTGTGTCCTCCCATGACCTGCGTTCCCTCGCGCTGACCACGTTGTTTCCCGGCTTCGTCGGGACCGCCGAGCCGCCGTCGTGGGTCGGACGGCTGGCCGCCGACGGACTCGGCGGCGTGGTGCTCTACGGCCGCAACATCGATCCTGACCTCGGCGACGACGGCGTGGCCGCGCTGACGTCGCCGTTGCGGGCTGCCGGGCTGCTGGTCGCCATCGATGAGGAGGGCGGCGACGTCACTCGGCTGGACGCAGCTGTCGGCTCGGCCCTGCCTGGCAACGCCGCGCTCGGCGCGCTGGACGACCACGCACTCACCGAGGAGGTGGCCGCCGAGCTGGGCGGACGGCTCCGCCGCTGCGGGATCGACCTGAACTTCGCGCCGGTCGCCGACGTCGACACCAACGCGGAGAACCCCGTCATCGGGGCACGGTCGTTCGGGGCGGACCCCGACCTGGTCGCGCGGCACGTCGCGGCGTTCGTGACCGGGCAGCAGCGGCACGGCGTGGCCGCGACCGCCAAGCACTTCCCTGGCCACGGCGGAACCAGCGAGGACAGCCATCTCACGGTGCCGGTGCTCGATGAGCCGATCGACGTCATCCGGCGCACCGAGCTGCCGCCGTTCCGTGCGGCGATCAAGGCCGACACCAAGGTGGTCATGACCGCGCACGTCCGGGTGCCCGCGCTGGACGCCGGCGAGATGGGCACGCTCTCGGCACCGATCGTCACCGGGCTGCTGCGGGACACGCTCGGGTTCGACGGTGTCGTGATGACCGACGGCCTGGACATGCGCGCGATCAGCGGCACCGTGGGCCACGCCGAGGCGGCGGTGCTCGCGGTGCGGTCCGGGGTGGACGCGCTCTGCGTCGGCGGGGACTCCACCGGGCCGGAGCTGGTGGCGGCCATGGCGGACGCGCTGGTCGACGCGGTGCGGTCAGGACGGCTATCCGAGGCGCGGCTGGCGGAGGCGGCCGGACGGGTGCGGGCGCTGCGGGCGTGGTCGCGCGGGCAGTTCCCGGGAGTGAGCGGGGACGGCTCCGGTGGCGCGAGCGGGCTTCTGGCAGGCACCGGTGCCGGTGATGGCATTGGTCCCGGTGTGGCGGCGACGGCGCGGGCGACCCGCAGGGCCGTGCGGGCCGCCGGCGACGTCCGGCTGGCCGAACCGCCACTAGTGCTTGAGCTGCACGACCCGCCGTCGATCGCGGCGGGCGAGGTTCCGTGGGGAATCGGCACGCCGTTGGCTGCGCGGCTGCCCGGCACCACGATCGCCCGGCTCAACGCGGACGGTCCGCCGGTCGCCGAGGTGCTGGCGGCCCACCCCGGACGACGGGTGGTGATCAGCGTGCGCGGGATCCACCGGCATCCGTGGCAGGGTGGCGTGGTCGAGCAGGCACGGCTGGCGCGGCCGGATCTGATCGTCGTCGAGCACGACGTCGGCTCGCCCGCCGACGTCCTGGGCCCGCACCACGTGCTGGCCTTCGGTGCGGCACGGGCGACCGCCGAGGCGGCGGCGGACCTGCTCAGCCCGGGCTGGCGTCCGGGCGACTCGGCGTGACGTGCCGTGACGCATCCCACGTCCGCCCGGCGCACGGTTTAAGGTGAGGCTAGCCTAACCTTCCGATAGGATGTGCTGAGGAGGGTCGGATGAACCTAGCCACGAACCGGGTGCCCACGACGCCCTGGACGTCGCCCCAGCTGCGGGCGATGGAGGCGGTGGTCGCGACCACGCCGTACCGGCTGTTCGAGGTCACGGTGCGTCGCACGCAGCGGCTGAGCCCGAGCTTCCTGCGCATCACCGTCACCGGATCCGACCTGCATCGATTCGCCGACAACGGCTTCGATCAACGGTTCAAGCTGGTGCTGCCGCTTCCTGGTATCGGATTCGATCACCTCGGCAGGGGAACCGACTGGTACCAGCGCTGGCGGGAACTGCCCGGCGAGCTGCGCAATCCCGTCCGCACCTACACCGTGCGCGCGGTGCGCCCCGCACGCCGCGAGGTGGACGTCGATGTCGTGCTGCACGGTGACACCGGGCCGGTGTCACGCTGGGCGTCGCGGACAGGGCCTGGTGACGTCGTGGCGTTCGTCGGTCCGGACGCCTGGTATCCCGGCGACCACGGTGGCGTCGGCTTCCACCCGCACGCTGGTGCGGAGATCCTGATCGCCGGGGACGAAACCGCGGTGCCCGCCGCGACGAGCATCCTGGAATGCCTGCCCGCCGACACCACGGGCGAGGCGCTGCTCGAGGTGCCGCACTCCGCCGACGTCCTCCCAATCGAGCATCCGTCCGGCGTGCGCGTCACGTGGCTGCCGCGTGACGGGGCGACGCACGGCGACCGGCTGATCCCCGCGGCGCGCGAGACCGCCGCCCGGCTGCTCGCGGCGGAGCGACGCAGGGCAGGGCAGTGCCTGCGCGAGATCGACGTTGACACCGACCTGCTCTGGGAGGTGCCGGACCCCGGCGACGGTACAGCGGGTGGCGGGCTCTACGCCTGGCTCGCCGGTGAGGCCGGGGTGATCAAGACGTTGCGCCGCTACCTGGTCACCGACCTCGGCGTCGACCGGCGCTCGGTGGCGTTCATGGGCTACTGGCGGCTCGGACGCGGCCATCCGCTGTGACGGCTCACGCCATGGTGATCCCTACGGGTGTGATCAGGACAACCACATCACCGGACGTAGATACTTAGGTTTGGTTTACCTAATAAGGTAGGGTCACCTTCCGGTGAATCGGAGGTGACTGGTGACTGTTCGTGATGTGCTGGTGGCGACTGACAAGCTCGCCGTCGGGCACGGCAAGCGCCGCGTGCTCACCGACGTCGACCTCACGCTGACGGCAGGCGACGTCACGCTGCTGGTCGGGCCGAACGGCTGCGGCAAGTCCACGCTGCTGCGCACCGTCGCCGGGCTGCTGCCTCCGCTTGACGGTGCCGTGCGGATCGACGGTGTCCCGCTCCGCTCGCTGTCGCGTCGCGCGTTGTCGCGACGACTGGCGTTCCTGCCGCAGACCTCGCAGATCCCGGCCGGTGTCACCGTGCGCGAGCTGGTCCGGCACGGCCGCTACGCGCATCGCGGCGCGTTCGCCCGCCACACCGCGGAGGACCGCGAGTCGATCGACTGGGCGCTGTCGGTCACCGACGCCGAACCCCTGGCGGAGAAGTGCCTCGACGAACTGTCCGGTGGCGAGCGGCAGCGCGCCTGGCTGGCCACCGTGCTCGCGCAGCGGGCGAAGATCCTGCTGCTCGACGAGCCGACCACCTACCTCGACCTGCGGCACCAGTTCGACGTCCTCGACGTGGTGCGCACGCTGGCGCGGGACTACGACATCGCATGCGGTGTCGTGCTGCACGACTTGATGCATGCCGCCGCCTATGGCGACACCGTCGTGGTCATCAGCGAGGGCAGGGTGCTGCGTTCCGGGCCGCCGGAGGACGTGCTGACCTCCGATGCGATCGAGCGCGCGTTCGGCCTCAGCGTCAACGTCGTCCGCGACACCGAGACCGGCCACCTGGCGTGCTTCCCGCAGCGACCCCCGGTCGCGTCCTGAATAGACGTTCCCGAACAACACCCCGGAAAACAAGGAGGAACTACATGAACAGCCTCGTACGTGCGGTGACGGCGGGTGGCGCCGCCGTGGCGCTCGCGCTGGCGGCAGGATGCGGCGGCGGCACCGTCGCCGACCCCGGCTCGGAGGAGACGTCGAGCGCCAACTCGGGCCCGATCTCCGTGGCGACCGCCAAGGGTGACGTCACGCTGGACGAGCCCGCGACCAAGGTCGTCTCGCTGGAGTGGTCCTACACCGAAGAACTGCTCGCGCTGGGAGTGACCCCGGTCGGCGCCGCTGACTCCGAGGCCTACGCCGAATGGGTCACCGCGCCCGGGGCGCAACTGCCGGATGACGTCACCGACGTCGGCTCACGGCAGGAGCCGAGCATCGAGAAGATCAAGGCGCTCGACCCCGACCTGATCGTCTCCGACGTCGACCGGCTGACCGCGAACTTCGACCAGCTCAACGAGATCGCGCCGGTCGTGGCCTTCGACCCGACCGAGAAGCCGCAGCTGGAGACGATGAAGACGAACTTCACCGAGCTGGCGGAAGCCGTCGGCAAGGAGGGCAAGGCCGAGGAGGTGCTCGGCGAGCTGGACTCGAAGGTCGACGAGGTCACGAGCACGCTCGACGAAGCGGGCGAGTCGGGCGGCACGTTCGCGCTCGCGCAGGGCTACACCGCGGAGGGCGCGCCCGGCATCCGCATGTTCACCAGCGACACGATGGCCGCGTCCCTGCTGGAGTCGGCCGGGCTGGAGAACGGCTGGGACGGCAAGCCGGACAGCTGGGGCATGACCACGGTCGGCGTCGAGGGCTTGACCAAGGTCGACTCCGGCGCCAGCTTCCTCTACGTCGCGCTGAAGTCCGACGACCCGTTCACCAGCGTGCTGAAGGACAACGCCGCGTGGCAGGACCTGTCGTTCGTCAAGCAGGACGACGTCGCCGCGCTCGACCCGGGCACCTGGCTGTTCGGCGGGCCGCTGTCGGCGATGCAGTTGCTTGACGAGACCGCCAAGGCCTACAGCGCCTGACGGTTCACACCGTGCTGAAGGCCAAGCGCGCCGGGCTGCGCCGCCCACCCGTCACCGTGGTGGGCGGCGCAGCCGCGTGCGCGCTGCTTGCCGTCACCGTCGTCCATCTCGGACTGGGCGCCTCCGGTGTCGGGATCGCGGACATCGCGAGCCTGCTCGCGGGCAACCCCGACCCGCACACCGAGGCGATGCTGTGGGGTGCGCGGCTGCCGCGCACCCTCGCCGGTCTGGTCGCGGGGGTCGCGCTCGGCGTGGCGGGCACGCTCATTCAGGGCGTCACCCGCAATCCGCTCGCCGCACCCGACACGCTCGGCATCAACGCGGGCGCGTACCTCGCCGTCGTCGCCGTCGCGTTCACCGGCATCGATGTCGGCCTGCTCGGCGGGGGAGGAGTGGCGTTCGTCGGCGGACTCGCCGCGATGGTGGTGGTGTACCTGCTGACGGTGGGCGGGGTGCTCACCCCTGGCCGGGTGTTGCTCGCCGGGGCGACGGTGACGCTCGCCGGAATGGCGGTCGCGGACTTCCTGCAGATTCTCGACGAGAACTCGACGCGGGGACTGTACTTCTGGGGGCAAGGCTCGTTGTTGCAGACCGGGTTGGAGCGCCCGGTGCTGTTCGGCGCGGTCGTGCTGGGCGCGGTGTTGTTGACGCCGCTGCTCGCCCGCCCGATCGATCTGATTTCCCTCGGCGACGAGACCGCCGAGTCGATGGGGGTGCGCGTCAGCCGCGTGCGGCCCGCCACGCTGCTGCTCGCCGTGCTGCTGTCGGCGGCAGCGGTGAGCGTCGCGGGTCCGGTGGCCTTCGTGGGCCTGGTCGCCGCGGTGGCGGTGCGCAGGCTCGGCATCAGCCGGCATGCCGTCCGGCTGCCGCTCGCCGGACTGTTTGGCGCGGCGCTCGTGCTGGCCGCCGACGCGGGCGCGCAATTGGTGCTGCCACCCTCGGCTGGCTATGGCGAACTGCCGGTGGGCGTGGTGACCGCGCTGATCGGTGGGCCGGTGTTCGTGCTGCTGGCGCGCCGGATCATCACAGGGGACGCCGACGTCGGCGCCGCCGTGACCACGATCCGGCCAGTGGCGCGGCGCAGCTACCTGCTCGCGGTGGCGATGGGCCTCGCTGTGCTGGCCACGGCGATCGCCGTGGGGCTGCGCGTCGGTGACGTCGACGTCAGCTGGGCGCAGCTGGGCGCGGTGCTCAGCGGCGCGGGCGATCAGCTCGCGCGGGAGATGGTGGCCTACCGGCTGCCTCGCATCCTGGTTGCGGCGCTGGCCGGAACGTGCCTCGCCGTGGCGGGTGTCGCGGTGCAAGCCGTGGTGCGCAACCCGCTCGCCGAACCCAATCTGATCGGTGTGACCCAAGGCGCCGCCGTCGGCGCGGTGTTGATGATCGCGGTCATCCCGGGGGCACCCGCCGCCGCCTTGCCGTTGGCAGCCGCCCTCGGCGGGGTGCTCGTCATCGCGCTTGTCATACTGATCGCCCGCGCGGGCGGCGGGCTCGATCCCACCAGGGTGGTGCTGATCGGTCTCGGCTGTTCCTACACCGGCAGCGCGCTGGTGCACCTGATGGTGGTGGGCGCGCAGATGGATCTCTCCGCCGCGCTGACCTGGCTGGCCGGCAGTACCTACGCGCGCGACTTCTCGGTACTGGGGTGGCTGATCGCGCCGATCCTGGTCGGCATCGTGCTGGTGCTGACCGCCCGGCCGGTCGACCTGCTCGCCTACGGCGACGACCTGCCCCGCGCGTTCGGGCTCGCGCTCGGCCGGACACGGATGCTCGTGCTCGGCGGGGCGGCCGTGCTCGCCGCGGGGACGGCCGCCGTGGTGGGCACCGTCGGATTCGTCGGTCTCGTCGCGCCGCATCTCGCCCGCCGGATCGTCGGCAGCGCCACCGCGCGGCTGGTGCCGATGGCCGCGCTGCTCGGCGCGATCCTGGTGGTGACCGCTGACGGCATCGGACGGGCGCTGCTCGCGCCGCTGGAGATTCCGGTCGGCGTGGTGACAGCGCTTGTCGGCGCGCCCTACTTGATCTGGCTGCTGCGCCGCAGGTCGGCGGCGTGAGTGGACGGGTGTTCGGCCGGAGCGTCCACGGACGGCTCACCCGGCATCGCGCCGGGCAGCAGTCGCCGGGCAAGCACCACGCTGACCACGCATACCGCCGCCGCCGCGAGGCAGACACCGGTGAACGCCGAGCCGGTACCGCCGAGTGCGGTGAACAACGCGCCGAAGACGGCGACGCCGGTGGCGGTGCCCAGCGGGGAGCACGCGTTGGTCAGCCCGGACGCCACTCCGGTGCGCTCGGCGGGCACCACGCTGACCGTGACCGTCAGCAGTGGCGGGAAGACCAGCGCGGTACCAGCGCCCAGCAGCGTCATACCGCCACACGCCCACGGCACGCTGCCCGCGCTCGCCGCGACCGCCAGCACGACCAACCCGAGCGCTTGCGCCGCGAATCCACTCGCGACTGTCCGGCTTGGACCCAACCGCGCCTGCACGCTCGCGACCAGCGTGCCCGCGAGCGCCAGGCTCCCGGTCAACGGCAGCAGGAGCAGCCCGGCTCGCCAGGGTGACGCGGCGGCGGCCTCCTGCAACCACAATGTGAGGAACGCCAGGGTGCCCAGGCTGGCCATCCTGCCGGTGAACGTCAGCGTTGCCGCCGCGGTGAACGCCGCGCCGTCCACCACGCCGACATTGAGCAGGGCGCGCGGGTGGCGTTGGCTGCGGACGAACACCGGCAGCAGCACGCAGAACGCCGCGCCCGAGCCCACCGTGACCGGCGATGTCCAGCCGAGCGAGCTCCCGGTCGCCAACGCGGCGTGCAACGCGAGCAGCGTCGTCACCGCGAGCGCCGCGCCCGCGACGTCGACCGGCGCGGCGGTGGGCTCAGGCCGCTCGCGCGGCAACACCCGCAGGGCGGCCACCAGCACGAACGCGCCGACCGGCAGGTTGAGCAGGAAGATCCACTCCCAGCCAAGCGCGGCGACGACACCGCCGCCGATCACCGGGCCGAGCGCGCCAGCCAATGAGGACAGTGCCGCGAACGACGCGATCGCCGAGCGCCGCGCGGCACCGCTGTGGGTGGTGGCCAGCAACGCGAGCGCGGGCGCGAAGGCCAGCGCGCCGCCCGCGCCTTGCACCGCCCGCGCGGCAACGAGCGCGCCGATCGTCGGTGCCGTCGCGCAGGCCAGGGACGCGAGGGTGAACACCGCCATGCCCGACGCGAAGACCGTGCGATGCCCGGCCGCGTCCGACCACGTGCCCGCCGTCAGCAACAACGCCCCGAACGCGAGGGAGTACGCCGACACCGTCCACGGCAGGACTTCGGCGCTCGCGGCCAGCTGCGCGCCGATCGCGGGCAGGGCGACGTTGACCACCGTGACATCGAGCGTGAGCATCACGCCGGACACGCTGACCAGCGCGAATGCCCAGCGCCGGGTCCGATCGGCCAGCATCGCGCGCCCTCCGGTAGCGACCCTCTTGCGAGATAAGTTCGGTAAGCCTAACCTAAATAACGCCGCGTGGCCAGGGTGATACTCACCATGGCATTGAAGCTATCCGACGGGTTGCTACTTAGGCAAGGCTTGCCTAATGTTTCCACTGTTGCTGAACCGCAGACGCATCGCTGCAAGCGCAGTCAACGTCGCTGAATCGCAGACGGGGAGAAGCCATGCCTGACCGCACCGCTCGACGTGAGAACGACACCGATCCCGCGCCACCGCAGGCGCATCCGGTACCCGGTCTCCCGGACGTCGGCGCGGGCGCGTGGCGCGAGGCCAACCGGCAACTGCTCGCCAAGGCGCTGGGGGAGTGGACGTTCGAGGCGATGCTCAAGGCGATCGAGACCGGCGACGGCGAGTACCGCGTCGACCTGGACAACGGCGTCTGCTATCGGTTCCGGGGGCGGCCGGGCGCGTTCGGCTGGCTGTTGGTCGATCCCGCCTCGGTGACCCGCGTCGCGGCCGGGATGCTCGGCGACGAGATCGGCCAGCCAGCGTGGGACGCCCTGCAGTTCTTTGTGGACGTCGCGGGCACGCTTGGCACCGATCCGTCCACTGTGGCCACCTACCTGACCGAGCTGGAAGCCACCCTCGCCGTGGACGCCGCGCGGATCGCGCACGGCAGCGAGACCGCGCGGGAGCTGCGCGAGCTGAACCACGCCGAGCTGGACTGCCGGATGACCGGCCACAACCTGCTGGTCGCGAACAAGGGCCGCATCGGCTTCTCCGCGACCGACGTGCGCCGCTACGCGCCCGAGGCCCGCCAGCCGGTTCGGTTGCAATGGCTGGCCGTCCACCGTGGACTCGCGGAGTTCCGGGGGACATCGGAACTGTCCGAACAGGAGGTCCTGGCACGGGAACTGCCCGAGGGTGTCCGCGCGGAGTGGGCCGCGAAGCTCCGTGCCGACGGGCTCGACCCGGACGCCTTCGTGTGGATGCCCGCGCACCCGTGGCAGTGGGACAACGTCATCCAGGTGCTGCACGCCGCCGACATCGCGCAGCGCCGGATCGTCCCCTTGGGACTGAGCCCGGACGAGTACCTACCCGGACAGTCCATTCGCACCATGGCCAACATCACCACGCCCGGCCGGTTCGATGTCAAGCTGCCGCTGAAGATCCTGAACACGTTGGTGTGGCGGGGGATTCCGCCGCACTGCACCATGGGCGCTCCGGTGGTCACCCAGTGGCTGAAGGGCATGCTGGCCGACGACCCGGTGCTGACCGAGCAGACCCGCACGGTGTTCCTCGGCGAGGTCGCGTCGGTGACCGTCCGCCACCCTTATCTGTCGCAAGTGGACGAGATGCCGTACCAGCACCTGGAGACGTTGGGCTGCATCTGGCGCGAGTCCGCCGTCACGTACGGCGACAAGAACGAGCGCATCCGCACGTTCGCCTCGCTGCTGCACGTCGACGACGAAGGCACGGCGTTCGTCGCGGAGCTGGTGCGCGCCGCTGGCCTGCCCGCCGAGGATTGGCTGCGGCAGCTGTTCGAGACGCTGCTTGTGCCGATCATGCAGGTGCTCTACCGCTACGGCGTCACATTCAACCCGCACGGCCAGAACACGCTGCTCGGCTTCGACGAACGCGAGGTGCCCCGCAGGCTCTACCTCAAGGACTTCGTCGACGACGTCTGCGTGTCCTATACCGACGTGCCGGAACGGGGCCCAGAGCCGGACGGCCACGACCACGTGCTGCCGCGCAAGCACCCATCGGTGATCCGCCAGCACGTCATGGACCAGGTGTTCGTCGGTCACTTCCGCTATCTCGCGCCGTTGTGCGCCGACCAGCTCGGCGTGGCTGAGACCCGGTTCTGGTCGCTGGCCCGGCAGACCATCCTCGACTTCCATGCCAGCCATCCCGAGCTGGCCGACCGGTTCGGCGAGTACGACCTGCTTTCCCCCGAGATCCCGAGGTACGCGCTGAACCGGGACCGCATCGTGGTCACCCGCTATGGCGACCGCGCACTGCGCCACGCGCTGTTCCCGAACGGCACGCTGCCGAACCCGCTGGCGAACCACTGATCGCGTCGGCTCCCCGCGCCGACATCGAGGAGAGTCTTTCGTGACCCAGATTGCAGCGGCAGCGCAGTGCGCGCCGCGACTCATCGACGACACCCCCAGCGCCCTGCCGCCTTCGGTGCTGGCCGGAACCCGCGAGGGCATGGCCGAGGTCGTGGCGACCCTGGCCGGGGCCATAAGTTCGGCTCGCTCGGCACGATCGGTGCGCCGTGAGAGCGGCCCGATGCCGCGCGGACTGCCAGGCGAGGTGCTGGCGGCGGCGTCCGGCACGCTCGGCCCGCCCGCGGTGCCTGCCGACGGCATCGGGGCGGACGCCGCGCTGCGCCGGCTCGCCACCATGCTGACCGAGTACGGGCTCGACCTGTCCGACCCCCGCGCCGCCGCGCACCTGCAACCGCCGCCGCTATCCGTCGCGGTCGCCGCCGACGCTCTCGCCAGCGCGGGCAACGCCTCGCTGGACACCTACGACTCGGGTCCGTCGGCCATCGCGGTGGAGCGGTGGCTGGTACAGAGTCTCGCGAGCTTGGCCCGGCTCGGTGGGCGAGCGGACGGCGTGCTTACTCCTGGCGGGTCGATGTCCAACCTTCTCGGGCTGCTGCTCGCCCGGGATGCCGCCGCGCTGAACCGGGGTCGCGACGTCCGGCGTGACGGCGTCGCCGCGCTGCCGCGCCCGGTGGTGTTCTGCTCCGAGTTGGCGCATTTCTCGGTGCACCGCGCGTGCGCCGCGCTCGGCCTCGGCGAGAACGCGGTCCAGCCGATCGCCACCGACGAGCGGCACCGCATGCGGCCCGAGGCGCTAGCCGACGCACTGTCTGGATTGGATGACGACCAGACGCCGGTCGCGATCATCGCGACGGCGGGCACCACCGACTTCGGCTCCGTCGACCCGCTGCCGCAGCTCGCGGAAATCGCCGCGGAGCACGCGGTGTGGCTGCACGTCGACGCCGCCTACGGCTTCGGGGCGCTGTTCTCGCAGCGGCTAGCCGACCGGCTGGCCGGGATCGAGCTGGCCGACTCCATCACCCTCGACCTGCACAAGCTCGGTTGGCAACCGGCAGCCGCCAGCGCGCTGCTCGTCGGCGACGCCAGCGCGTTCGGTGCGCTCGATCGGACCGTCGCGTATCTGAACCCGGCTGACGACAGCGAGGCGGGTTACGACGGCTTGCTCGGCAGGAGTCTGCAAACCACCCGCAGGCCGGACGCGGTCAAGGTCGCCGCGACGCTGCTGGCGCACGGCAGCGAGGGCCTTGGCCGGATGGTCGACGTCTGCCACGACCTCGCCGTCCACGCCGAGCGGCGCATCGCCGTCGAGAGCGACCTGGAACTCGTCTCGCCCGCCGAGCTGACCACCGTGGTGTTCCGCTACCGGGGAGGCCGACGCGATGAGCTGGACCGGATCAACGGCGACCTGCGGCGCAGGCTGCTCGAATCCGGCCAGGCGCTGATCGGTCGGACCACCGTGCGCGGGCGGGTGTGCGTGAAGTTCACGCTGCTCAACCCCACCGCCACCACTGACGACATCGACGAACTCATCGACAGGGTGCTGCTCGCGGGCAGGGCCAGCGCGGCACACACCGAGGAGGGCGCGGCATGACGATCACCGAGCACGTTCCCGCGAACACGGCACCGGCCGCCATCGCTGAGCCGTGGCCCGAGGACCCGCTGCACGCCCGCGACGCACGCGGGGCGGCCGAGCACGCGCACCTGGAGGCGTTGCTGCGCTGCTGGCTCATCGAGACCGGCGCGCCGGTGGCGTCAGGGCCGCTGCGCGTCGCGTTCCCCGCCACCGGACTCGCGCTGGTCACCGAGGTCCGGCACTGCTCGCCGACCGGCTGGCACCGCTTCGGTCCGGTCGCCATCGAGGGGCCGTCGGGGCAGGTGGGCGATGCGGCGGACCCGGTGGTGGCGATTTCGCTGCTGGCGGCCGAGGCCGCCGCGCGTGGTGGCGCCCGTGACGGCGGGGTGCCGTCGGGGGAGGTCGCGGACCTGGTCGAGCGAACGGCGGAGTCGGTGCGCCGCGTGACGACGTACATCGCGCACCGCCGTGAGCACCCAGACCCGCCCGCCGACGGTTTCCTGGACGCCGAGCAGGCGCTGGTGCTCGGCCACCTGAAGCACCCTGCGCCGAAGAGCAGGGACGGACTGTCCGAACGGGAGTCCGAGTTCTACTCGCCGGAACAGCGTGGGTCATTCCGGCTGCACTGGTTCGCCGCCGATGAGTCCGTTGTCTCGCACGACGCCATCGCGGACGCGCCCTCACTGGACGGGCGTGACGCCGTCACGCTCATGGCCGACCTCGCCGAACGCAAACTCGCAGACGGCAGGGTGTTGGTGCCCGCCCACCCGTGGCAGGCCCGCGACCTGCTGCACCGGCCCCGGATCGCCACGCTGGTCGAGCGGGGGCTGCTGGAACCGCTCGGTGAACTCGGCCCGCACTGGTGGCCGACCTCGAGCGTGCGCACCCTGTACCGCCCCGACGCGGACGTGATGCTCAAGCTGTCGCTGGGACTGCGACTGACCAACTCGAAACGCGAGTCCACCCGCACCGAGTTGCGCAGGGGACTGGAGATCAACCGGTTGCTCGACGCCGGCTACGCGGCGAGCACCTTCGCGGCGCATCCCGGCTTCGCCATCACCCGCGACCCGGCGTGGCTGGCGGTGGACGAACCCAGTCGCGCCGAGGGTCCCGAGGTCACCGGGCTAGATGTCGCGGTGCGGGAGGTTCCCGATGGCGTGGCGAGCCTGCGCTGCCTGGCGGGACTGGTCGCGCCGAGGCCGGGACAGGGCCGCAGCAGGCTCGGTGAGGTGGTCGCCGCGTACGGCTCGGGCTCAGGCGGAGTGTCGGACGCCGCAGAGCGCTGGGTCGCGGACTACACCGACCGCGTGCTGGTGCCGATGCTGCATCTCTACGCCGCAACCGGGATCGGGTTGGAGGCTCACCAGCAGAACACCCTCGTGCGCCTCGATCCGGACGGCGGTGTCGCGGGCGCGACGTTCCGCGACAACCAGGGCTACTACCTCGCCACATCCCACGAGCCAGCGGTGCTCGACGTCCTCGGCGTGGACGCCTCGACGCTGGCGGTGGTGGACGACGCGGTCGTCGACGAGCGGCTGTCGTACTACCTGCTGCGCAACCAGGCGCTCGCCGTGGTCGGCTGCCTCGCCGTTGACGGGCTGGCGGACGAAACCACGCTGCTCGGCGTCATGGCCGATCGGCTGCGTGTCGCGCTCGGGCAGCTTGAGAACGCCGGGCAGGACGGCGACCGGTTGGCGCGGCGTTGGCTGACGGCGGAGTCGCTGCCCTGCAAGGGAAACCTGCTCACCCGGCTGCACGGCATCGACGAGGTGCTCGCGCCGCTCGACGCGCAGTCGGTGTACCTGGACGCGCCCAACCCATTGCGGGAGGTGACCCGATGACCGCGAACACCTTCAGCGCCGTCGCCGGGCCGCCGCTGCCGAGGCTCTGCGCGCCGTGGTCCGTGCGCGCCGCGTCACCCGACGCCGACCTGGAGCTGATCCACCGTTGGATGATTCAGCCGCACGTGGCGAAGTTCTGGCACCAGGCGTGGCCACCGGAGCGCTGGCGGTCCGAACTGGACACCCAGCTCGCTGGCACGCACTCACTGCCGTGCGTCGTCGCGCACGATGGCCTCGACCTCGCCTACATCGAGATCTACCGCGTCCAGCGCGATCCGCTCGGTGACTACGTGCCGCACGAGCCGCACGACCTCGGCGTGCACATCGCGATCGGAGACCGGGACCGGACCGGGCGCGGGCTCGGCAGGGCGTTGCTGTCCGCGCTGGCGGAAGGGCTGCTGGCCGCCGACCCGGACTGCCAGCGCGTCGTCGCCGAACCGGACAAGGAGAACACGCCGTCGATCCGGGCCTTCCAGATCGCGGGCTTCGCGGCCGGAGGCGACGTTGCGTTGCCGGACAAGACGGCCGTGCTGATGACCTACGAGCGGAGGAGACCGCGATGACATCGGATCGAGCCGACCACGACGTCGTCGCCATCGGCTGCGGACCCTTCAACCTGGGACTCGCCGCGCTGGCCGACGGCGTCGACGACGTCGACCTCGTGGTGTTCGAGGAACGCCCCGAGTTCCGCTGGCATCCCGGGTTGATGTTCGACGAGGCGTTGTTGCAGGTCAGCTTCCTCGCCGATCTGGTGACGCTGGTGGAGCCGACACACCCGCTGTCGTTTCTGGCGTACCTGCGCGACGTCGACCGGATGTATCCGTTCTACGTGCGGGAGCGGTTCCACCCGACCCGCCGCGAGTACGAGGACTACCTCCGCTGGGCGGCATCCACAGTGGACACGATCCGGTTCGGTCATCGGGTCAGCTCGGTGTCGTGGGAGCCCTCGAGCGAGCGGTTCGTGCTGGACGTCGATCGCGGCGCGGGAGGCACGATGACGGTGTCCGCGCGCCACCTCGTGCTGGGGGTCGGTACCGAACCGGCCGTCGCCGAGGCGCTGACGGACCTGCCTGCCGAGCGGCTGCTGCACACCGGCGACTACCTGCACCGGCTCGACGACGTCACCAGCGCGGACCGGGTGAGCGTTGTCGGGTCGGGGCAGTCCGGTGCCGAGGTCGTGCTTGACCTGCTGCGCCGCAACACCGAGGGCGGGCCCGCGGTGAACTGGCTGACCAGGACCGAGTCGTTCGCGCCGCTGGACTACAGCAAGCTCGTGCTTGAGATGACGACTCCGGCGTATGTCGAGTACTTCCACGGCCTGCCGGATGACACCCGCGACGAACTGGTGGCGCGGCAATGGCGGCACTACAAGGGCGTGTCGGAGGAAACGCTTGAGGAGATCCACGACGTCCTCTACCGGCGTGAGTTGTGCGACGGCCCGGCGCCGGTCGAGCTCCGCTGCGGCGTGGCGGTGGAGGGCGCCGTTGTCGACGCCGATACCGGCGATGTCGTGCTGACCTGCCGCCAGCGGGACACCGGTAGGCGATTCGAGCACCGTACGGACGTCGTCGTCGCGGCCACCGGGTACCGGCAGCGAGTGCCGGGGTGTCTCGGGCCGATGGAGTCGCTGGTGCGCCGCGACGCGCACGGCAGGTATCGGGTGCGGCTGGACCACTCCATCGAACTGGCCCCCGCCGTGACCGGCAAGGTGTTCGTCGCCAACGCCGACCTGCACAGCCACGGTGTCGCCGCCCCGGACCTCGGCATCGGCGCGTATCGCAACGCGACGATCCTCAACGCCGTCACCGGCCGCGAGGTGTACCGGTTGCCGAAGAACACGGCGTTCACCAGCTTCGCCGCCCCCGGGTGACGGCGCGGCGGCTCGGGATCCGGCGCGGGTGCCGTTCCGGATCCCTTCGCTGCGCCACCGCGCCTTGCCAGGCAAATGGTCGCGACAACCGGACAAACAGCGTCGAACCAGGCGCGAAGCGAGCAATATCCCTGGCGAAGTTGGAGTGTTGCGGTCGGGTCACGTCGTTTTCCATAAGCCGTGGCACCGCGCAGACTCACGTCCATGCGCAGGATTATCGGCGCGGTCGCGGTCGTCGCCGTGCTCGCGACGGCGTGTTCCGACGCTGACGCCGTCCGTCCCTCGGAGAAGCCAGGGGCGGAGACGTCGGCGGCACCCGCGCCGCGCGACGGCCAACGCCCGACGACCGCGCCGCGAGTCGAGCAGAGTCCGACACCGCACCGGACGTTCTCCGACTGGGACGTCGGCGCGAAGCCGTTGCCGGTGCGCGCCGACGGGTTTGGCCGCGTCCTGCCCACACCGCGTGAACTGCGGGTACGCCGGTTGCCCACGATCGACCGGCTACCACCGCCGCCGGATGAGCGGTTCCGGTCCTCGGTGCGGCGGATCGGCCCGGGTATCCGGGAGAGGATGGGCCCTACGTGGCAACCGGGGTGCCCGGTGGGCTTGCGCGATCTCCGCTATGTGCGGGTCAGTTTCTGGGGATTCGACGACCGGCCGCACACCGGGGAGGTCATCGTGCACCGCCGTGCCGCCCACGACATCGTTGACGTGTTCGCCACGGTGTACCGCGCGCGGTTTCCCATCGAGGCGATGCGCATCGCGACGTCGGTGGACCTGGAAACCCGCCCCACAGGGGACGGCAATGGCAGCGGAGGTTTCGTGTGCCGGCCGATCCGCAAGGGTTCGTCGTGGTCGGCGCACTCCTACGGCCTCGCGATCGACATCAACCCGTTCCAGAACCCGTACCAGCGCGGGGACCTCGTGCTACCGGAACGTGCCAGCGCCTACCTGCACCGGGACCGCGTGCGACCAGGGATGATCCGGCCTGGCGGCGTGGTGGTGCGCGCGTTCGCCGACATCGGCTGGTCCTGGGGCGGACGGTGGGAGACACCCCGCGATTACATGCATTTCTCGGCCACGAACCGCTAACCCTCGCGCATCGTGGCGGCCACGGACGCTTCCCTTAAGGTGTTGCGTTCTGTAAAAATATCGTGCTACGGAGCGGAACCGCTGCGGTTGGAGTGCCGACCCCACGGGTGGGGGTGTGAACCAGCGTGAGCAAACACGCGCAGCGGAACGAGATCACGCGGACGCTGTCGCTGGTCGCCCTCGCCATAGTCGCTGCCGTGCTGCGGCGACCACGGTGGGTGCGATGCCTGCGCGATCGCCTTGACGATGCGCAGCGACCGGAGCTGGTGCGGCCACCAGAGGGCCGCACGCCGGCCCGGCACCGGGCCACCGACAACCACACGGTCTGGCGCGAAGCCGAGGCGTTGACGCGGAGATCGGCCGGGTCCGTGTGGCGACGCGTCGGTGCGGGCGGGATGACGAAGGCAGGCGCCCGATGGGTGCGGGACGTCGTCAGCGCGGTGGGCACGCAGGGCGCTCGCAGCGGATGGACGCCTGGCGGCTGGCCGCACGTCCGGCGGGCGGCATGGCGACGGCCCGAGGGCACGCTCCCGTGGCGCACCGGTACGGCTATCGGCAACCTGACCGGCGTCGTCGGCGTCGTGCTCACGGTGTTGCTGATCTCGAGCGTCGTCGGTCAGGTCGGCACCGCACCCACGCCGCAGACGCTCGTCGCTGCCAAGGGGTTCCGTGACAACCACGTCGATTTCACCCGCCACCTGCTGAGCGCGTCTGCCGCGGTCGGCAAGGCCGCGCCGAGCTCCCAGCGGTCCCGATCGGCGAGCGGCACGAAACCGAGCGCGGCCAAGGCGAAGCCGCCGGTGCCCCGCAGTGTGCCGCAGTCAGGGGGCAGGAACACCAAGCAGGTGAGCCGGGATCGCGGCCCGGTGCATGTCCAGCCGTACATCTATCTGAACAGTAACCACCTGCCCGACGTCGGGGAGGTGATGCGACACACCGGCGTCACGGAGTTCACGCTGGCATTCATTCTGTCCGACGGCGGCTGCCGGGCGGTATGGGACGGCGGCACGCGCGTGGGCACGCACGCGGCGGAGATGCTCGCCGCGATCCGCGCCAACGGGGGAGACGCCGTCGTCTCGTTCGGCGGCTGGGCAGGGCGCAAGCTCGGCACGCACTGCGGCTCTCCTCGCGCGCTCGCCAGCGCGTACCAGCAGGTGATCGACACCTACCAGCTACGCGCGATCGACGTCGACATCGAATACCGCGAGTTCGAGAATCGCAAGGCGCAGGACCGGGTGCTGCGGGCGTTGCGGATCGTCGCACGCGCGAACCCCGGCCTCACCACGATCGTCACCATGCCGGTCGCCAAGGACGGTTTGAACAGCTGGGGCCAGCGGATGGTGCGTCGCGCGGCGGAGCTGCGGGTACCGGTCGACGTCTGGACGGTCATGCCCTTCGTTCTCGGCAAACCCGGTGGCGACATGGGCCGGATGACGATCACGGCGGCGGAGCGCACGCACGCGCAACTCTCCCGCTTCTACCCAGGTGTTCCCGCCGCCGACGTCTACCGGATGCTGGGGATCAGCTCGATGAACGGCGAGACCGGAGCGGGGGAGACCATCACGCAGGCCGACTTCCGTGAGATCCGCGCGTATGTGCACCGGCGCGGCCTCGGGCGGTTCACGTTCTGGGCGGTCAACCGGGACATGCCGTGCCCGGAGCGCGGTTCCCGCCCGTGCAGCGGCGTCCCGCAGCGGCCGTGGCAGTTCACGGACATCGTCAACGGCGTACCCGGAGGCCCGTAGGCGCGCTCCAGTAGTGCCTGATCACCGGAAGCTTGTCGTGCCGAATTGTGTCCTGGAATCCGGCCGCTGGCCGTGCTGGTTCGTGGCCGGTGACGACGCCGATCCATTCGCGGTGCAACGCTCGCACCGAATCTCCGGGTCATTGCGGTCGCCAGTGACGTCGATGCCGTGGTCCGCGAGGTCACGCATGGCCGCGGCGATGGTCGGATAGCCGTCGGCCTCGGTCACCTCGCCACCGCAGGCCGAGCACCGGATGATGATCACCGCACTCACCTCCGTTCCGCGAACGCCCATCGTTCACTCCTTGTATGCCTCAACGAGGGGAGTACGTCCGCGGTACGTGTCAGTGACCGATTTTTCCCGTCTGGCTCGACGATGAACTTTCCGGGATGTCCGGCGAGAGGCGTTCGTCTGTCATGGCGGCGACAGTGTCGCCACGAAACACCGCCAGATGAGTGGACCTGATTCGACGGTGTGGCGAATAACAGTCATGCCAATGGCGGGATTCGTGTCTCGATAACGATTACTTTCGATGGTTCGCCGTGGCCGTGCTCGCGATCATGTTGCTCCCGCTGAGTGACTTCCCTTGACCTTGCCGGTGACCTCGGAAATGACGTCTTTCGAGGTCAACGACGTGAATATTCCGACAATATTGCCTGTCACCCATTTGTCAGAACACTTTCGTCGTCGGTCATACGCACGTTTTCCGACTTTCGTCGTGCTCCGTTGAGCGGCTGTTTGTCTTTTTCGAAATGGTCACAATTTTCGTCACGTCCGGACGACGAAACCCGTCAAAGGAGTTGGAATGACGAAACGGAAGCGACACGTCGCGGCACGTCTCAGTGTGGCCGCGATGCTAGCAGCGGGAACGGCCGCGGTGCTCACCCTGCCCGCGACAGCCGAACCGTTGTCGCCGTCGGTGACCCCGACGGCCGAGGCCGACACGATGGCAGCGGCGATGCAGCGTGATCTCGGGCTCAGCAAGCAGGAAGCCAAGCAGCGGTTGCGCAGTGAGGCGGCGGCCTTCGAGGCCGACGAGACGGTGCGGGCCGAGCTCAAGGACAGCTTCGGCGGCTCGTACTACGACGCCGAGCTGGGCACGCTGGTCGTCGGCGTGACGGACAGGTCGAAGTTCGACGAGGTTCGCGCGGCCGGTGCGCAACCTCGGCGGGTCGATGACAGCAGGTCCGAAATGGACGCGGTCGTTGAGCAGCTCAACGAGGCGGACGCGAAGGTTCCCGATGCCGTCGCGGGCTGGTACGTCGACGTCGAGGCCAATTCGGTCGTCATGACCACCGCCATTGGCACGACCAAGCAGGCACGGGACTACGTCCGCGCCGCTGGCGTCAAGCAGTCTGATGTCGACGTCCAACAGTCTACAGAGGACCCGCGGACGCTGATGGACATCATCGGCGGTAACGCGTACTACAACGACAGTACCGGTGGGCGTTGCTCGGTGGGCTTCTCGGTGTACGGCGGCTTCGTGACCGCGGGCCACTGCGGTGACTATGGCGACTACACTTCGCAGCCCAGCGGGTACTTCGCGGGATCGTCGTTCCCTGGCGATGACTACGCGTACGTCGACGCGGGCTCCGACGACACGCCGAGGCCGTGGGTGAACATGTACAACGGTTGGGCCCGGGTCGTGCAGGGCTCGTACGAGGCTCCGGTCGGCTCGTCGGTCTGCCGTTCGGGTTCCACCACGGGTTGGCACTGCGGCTACATCGAGGCGAAGAACCAGACCGTGTCCTACCCGTCGGGCACGGTTTATGGTCTGACCCGCACCGATGTCTGTGCCGAGCCCGGTGACTCCGGTGGCTCGTTCATCTCGGGTAACGAGGCCCAGGGCATGACGTCCGGTGGTTCCGGTGATTGCACGTGGGGTGGCACCACCTATTTCCAGCCGGTCAACGAGGTTCTCAACGCCTACGGATTGACTCTGGTCACCGGCTGACCAACGTTCAGCGCGACATAGCCGGCGTGGTGGCGGGGATGCGTTCCCGTCACCACGCCGTCGTCGTTGACGGCCGCGAAGTCAGCCGGGCACCGCACGGAGTGGCGTAGCCTGGTCAGGTGCTTGCGACGTTCCATCCCGCGGTGCGCACGTGGTTCGAGCGGCGGTTTCCGCAGGGGCCGACCGCGCCACAGGCGGACGGCTGGCGCGCGATCGCCGACGAGTGCGACACCCTGATCGCCGCGCCGACCGGGTCCGGCAAGACCCTCGCCGCGTTCCTGGTGTGCATCGACCGGCTGTACCGGGCCCACGAACGCGCGACCAGCGGCACCGAGGAGGTAGCACCTCCACCAGCGGACGACGAGCCGGACGGCACCCAGGTGGTGTACGTCTCGCCGTTGAAAGCGCTGGCCGTCGACATCCAGCAGAACCTCGAACAGCCGCTGCGTGAGATCGCCGAGACCGCCGCCGAGCTGGGCATGTCCGCGCCGGACATCCGCGTGGCGGTCCGTACTGGAGACACGGCCGCGTCGCACCGTGCGGCGATGCTGCGGCGACCGCCGCGGATACTGGTCACCACCCCGGAATCGCTGTATTTGCTGGTCACGGCCGAGCGGAGCAGGGAGGTGCTGCGCGGCGTCGACACCGTCATCGTCGACGAGATCCACGCCGTCGCGGGCAATAAGCGGGGTTCGCACCTGGCGCTGACACTCGAACGGCTCGCGCACGTGGCACACCAGCCCCCGCAGCGGGTGGGGTTGTCCGCGACGCAGCGGCCCATTGACGTCGTCGCGCGGTTGCTGGTCGGCGCGGGGCAGGACCGGTCGCACCCGGACGGCTCCCCGCGCTGCGCGATCGTCGACGTCGGGCATCGGCGTGCGCTCGACCTGACTCTGGAACTGCCGGGCGACGAACTGGGCACCGTCGCTTCTACCGAGCAGATGGGCGAGATCCTGGACCGGATCGCCGCCCACGTGGCCGCGCACCGGACGACGCTGGTGTTCGTCAACACCCGACGTCTCGCCGAGCGCGTCGCGCACCTGCTCGGCGAGCGGCTGGGGCCGGGTGGCGACACCGTCGCCGCGCACCACGGCAGTCTGTCCAAAGACCGCAGGCAGCGCGTCGAGGCGCGGCTGCGGGCAGGCGACCTACGCGCCCTGGTGGCTACCGCCTCGCTGGAACTCGGCATCGACATCGGCCCGGTCGAGCTGGTCTGCCAGCTCGGCTCGCCGCGCAGCCTGACGACGTTCCTGCAGCGCGTCGGCCGCTCCAACCACACCCGCAGCGGAACCCCGAAGGGCGTGCTGTACCCGACGAGCCGGGACGAGCTGGTCGAGTGCGCCGCCCTGCTCCGGGGTGTGCGGGCGGGTCGGCTGGACGCGCTGCTTGTGCCGCGGGCGCCGCTGGACATCCTCGCGCAGCAGGTGATCGCGGAATGCGCGGCGGAAGAGTGGCGCGAGGACGAGCTGTTCACGCTGGCCAGGCGGGCGGCGCCGTTCGCGGAGCTGTCCAGGGAGGGCTTCGACGACGTCCTGGAGCTCGTGTCCGACGGCATCCGCACCGGACGCGGCAGGCGCGCGGCCTACCTGCACCGGGACCAGGTCAACGGCGTGCTGCGTGCCAGAAGGGGTGCCAGGATGGCCGCGCTGACCTCGGGCGGCGCCATCCCGGAGTTGGGCGACTACCGGGTGGTGGCCGAGCCGGACGAGACACCGGTCGGCACGGTCAACGAGGACTGGGCGATCGAGAGCATGGTCGGCGACGTCTTCCTGCTCGGCACGACGTCGTGGCGCATCCGGCGGATCGAGCCAGGGACCGTGCGGGTGGTGGACGCCCAGGGAGCGCCGCCGTCGGTGCCGTTCTGGCTCGGCGAAGCGCCGGGCCGCACGGTCGAGCTGTGCGATGAGGTCTCGGACATTCGCGCCGAGGTGGAGCGGCGGCTGTGCGCGGACGATCGCGAGGGTGCTGTCGCGTGGCTGGCCGCCGAGTGTGGCATCGAGCGGGCCGCCGCCGAGGAGATCGTGCGCTACCTCGCCGCCGCTTACGCCGCGCTCGGTGCGCTGCCCACCAGGGACACCATCGTGCTTGAGCGGTTCTTCGACGAGAGCGGCGGGATGCAGCTCGTCGGGCACGCGCCGTTCGGCGCCCGGCTGAACCGGGCGTTCGGGCTCGCGCTGCGGAAGCGGTTCTGTGTCACGTTCGACTTCGAGCTGCAGGCCGCTGCCAGTGACGACGCGATCCTGTTGTCGCTCGGTCTCGAGCACAGCTTCCCGCTGGAGCAGGTGCCGACGTTCCTGGCGTCGCCGACCGTCGAGGACGTCGTGCGGCAGGCGGTGTTGCCGTCGCCGATGTTCGCGGCGCGCTGGCGGTGGAACCTGAACCGGTCGCTGGTGGTGCCGCGCATGCGAGGCGGCCGCAAGAACCCGCCGCCGATCCAGCGGATGGAAGCCGACGACCTGATGGCGGCGGTGTTCCCGTCGCTGGCGGCGTGCCAGGAGAACGTCGCGCCCGGCCCGATGGAGATTCCTGACCAGCCGCTCGTCCGGCAGACAGTGGATGACTGCCTGCACGAGGCCATGGACGTCGACGGCCTGCGCGAGCTGGTGCGCGGGGTCGAGACGGGCCGCATCCGGGTCGTGGTGCGCGACACCACCGAGCCGTCGGTGCTGGCACACGAGATCCTCAACGGCGCGCCGTTCACCTTCCTCGACGACGCCCCGCTCGAGGAGCGGCGCAGCCGCGCGGTTCCGCTGCGCCGGGGCCTGCCCGTCGAGCCGGACGACCTGGGTGCGCTGGATCCGGCGGCCATCGAGCGGGTTCGCGCGGAAGTCCGGCCCGAGCCGCGCGATCCTGATGAGCTGCACGACGTCCTGATGACCGTCATCGGGCTGCGCCCCGAGCCAGAGTGGCAGGGGTGGTTCGAGGAGCTGGTGGCCGAGCGCCGGGCCGTTTCCGCGCACACGGCGGCGGGGGAGCTGTGGGCGGCGGTGGAACGCCGACCAGCCGTCGAACTGCTGTTTCCTGATGCGCGGGTGACGCCGGACCACCGCTCGCCGCGCGCCACCGCGTCGCTCGATCGCGAGTCGGCGGCGGCCGAGATGTCGCGCGGGCACCTCGAGATCCGTGGTCCGTCCACTGTGGAGGATCTTTGCGCGGCCACACTTCTGTCCACATCGGACGTCACTATCGCGATAGCACGACTGGAGACGGAGGGCTTCGCCTTCCGTGGGCACTTTACGGAGGCTGACAAGCCAGCATCCGACGCCCCGGAGGAGATCTGCGCCAGGCGGCTGCTGTCGCGCATCCACGGCTACACCCGCGCGCGGCAGCGGCGCGAGATCGAACCGGTCACCGCACGGGACTTCCTGCGGTTCCTGCTGCGCTGGCAGCACGTCGCGCCTGGCACCCAGCGGGAGGGCAAGCTCGGCGTCATCGCCGTCGTGGAACAGCTGCAGGGCTACCAGCTCGCCGCTGGCGCGTGGGAAGACGTACTCGCCGCGCGAGTGCGGGGTTACCGCCGTGAATGGCTGGACGAGGTATGCCTGTCCGGCGACGTCACCTGGGGGCGGTTATCGCTGCGCAGCTCGACCGACGAGCACGCGCCGCGCCACAGCGGCATGACGCCGTCCAAGGCGACGCCGATCACCCTGGCCATTCGCGACGACCTGGCGTGGCTGCTGCAGGCCGTCCGAGGCGACCGGACGCCAGCGCCGCCGGGTCCCGGCCGCACCGCTGACGTCGTGGCGGCGCTGTCCGATCAGGGTGCGCTGTTCGCCTCGCAGCTCGCGACGATCACCGGGCGACTGCCTGGTGAGATCGAGGAGGCGCTGTGGGACGCCGTCGCGCGCGGCCTGGTCACTGCCGACGGGTTCGGTGCGCTGCGGGCGTTGCTGTCGCCGTGGCGGAACCGGCGACCGGCGAGTCCCCGGCGGCTGCGCAAGGCGGGTCGTAATCCGGCCGCGCGCTCGTCCGGCCGCTGGTCGCTGCTGCCGGGTGACTCGGACGACGCGGCCACCGATGACGTCGACGAATTGGCCGAGGCGGTCGCGGAGCAGCTCATCGCGCGGTGGGGCGTGGTGTTCCGGGACATCGTCGCGCGCGACACGGTGGCCAGGGCGGGTGTGCCGTGGCGGGAGGTGCTGTGGGCGCTGCGGCGGATGGAGGCGCGCGGCACCGTTCGGGGCGGCCGGTTCGTGTCCGGCTTCGCGGGCGAGCAGTACGCGCACCCGGACGCCGTCGAGCAGCTCAGGAAGGCCCGCGCACTGCCGCACGACGGCGAGACCGTGCGGCTGCCCGCTGCCGACCCGCTGAACCTCACCGGAATCCTGCTGCCCGGCCCGAGGGTGGCCGCGCTGCCGCGGGAGTCGGTCACCTACGTCGACGGGATGGTCACGGTGTCCAGCGCGGCACCGCGGCAAGCCGGGCGATGAGCGTCTTCGGATCGCTGCCGACGAGTGCCTCGCGGGGCTGCCGTCGCGCCACGGAAAGGTGCACGATGGATGGGTGCGAATCGGTGTCGGAGTCTCGACGGTGCGGGACCCCAGCGAGGCGGCGTCCGAAGCCACGACGACGGCGCTCGCCGGGCTCAACGACGAGCCCGCGACGTTCGCGGTGCTACTGACCTCGCCGGAGTACCGCGACGACGCGATGGACGTCCTCGCCGCCGTACACGACACCGCCGCGCCGGACGCGCTCATCGGGTGCGTTGCGGAGACGGTCGTCGCGAACGCCCGCGAGCTCGAAGGGGAGCCATCCGTCGCGGTGTGGCTGGCGTCGTCGGCCGAGCGGGTGGAAACGTTCCACCTGGAGTTCGTCCGCACGCCCTCCGGCGGCCTGTTCGCGGGATACGAGTTCGGCCACGCGAATGATGACTTCCACCTGCTACTACCCGATCCGTACTCATTCCCCGCGGATGTGCTGCTGGACCACCTCAACGCGCATCGGCCCGGCGTGCGGATCATGGGCGGCATGGTCAGCGGGGGTGGCGGGCCCGGTGGATGCCGGTTGTTCCGCGACGGTGACGTGGTTGACTCCGGCGCGGTCGGCGTGCGGCTGCCGGGCTGGCGCGGGCTGACCGTGGTCTCGCAAGGTTGCCGGCCGATCGGCGAGCCCTACACCGTCACCGGCAGCAGTGGCACCGTGCTGACCGGCCTCGGCGGACGCCCGCCGCTGGATCGGCTGCGGGAGAGCATCGCAGCACTGCCCGATGACCAGCGCGACGCCGCCGAACGCGGACCGCAGATCGGCATCCTGGTAGATGAGTATGTCGACGACCCGCAGCGCGGCGACTTCCTTGTCAGGGCGATTCTCGGCGCGGACCAGGAATCTGGCGCCATCCAGGTGGGCGACGCCGTTGAGGTGGGCACCACGGTACGGTTCCAGGTCCGCGACGCCGCGAGCGCGGAGGAGGACCTGCGCGAGCGGCTCAGGAACGTGATCGCGGAGACGCCTCGTCGACCGGCTGGTGCGCTGCTGTTCACCTGCAATGGCCGAGGCAGCCGGATGTTCGACGTCGCCGACCACGACGCGGCACTCATCGCGGACTCGCTCGGCGGGATTCCGATGGCGGGGTTCTTCGCCGCGGGGGAGTTGGGACCGGTCGCCGGGCGCAACGCGTTGCACGGGTTCACGGCGTCGCTGGCGCTGTTCGTCTCGGAGTAGCGCACCGGCGTGGCCCGGCAGCCTCGGCGTCAGTCCTGGGTCATTCCTGGCCTGCGGACCGCAGGTCCTGGTAGCGGTACCGCCCCAGTTTCGTTGTCTGTTCGCCCCTGCGGATACCGACTTCTCGGGCGAACAGCGGACTGGCGAACACGAACGTGTGGTACTCGCCGTTCTCGCCGGCGGGATCGACCTCTGCCGGGAGGTCCGTGAGGAACTGTTCGTCCACGTCCCGGCCGCAGTACGCGCCGTCGAGCTGGTCGGTGTCGACGCAGACGACGACCGCCCGGTGCCGCTCACGCAGCAGCTGCGCCATCAGGTGCGTGGTATCGCGGCCCCACAACGGAAAGAGCGCCTCGATGCCGAGCGCGCCGAGCTGTGCCTCGCGGTAGGCGCGCACGTCCGTCAGGTGCAGGTCCCCGAACGCCACGCGCGTGACGCCGTCCGCGCGCAGCGCCCGCATCGCGGTGGCGATGGCGGTCTCATACTCGGCGTTGCTGGCGTGCTCGGGTAACTGGATTTCGCGACAGGGGAGTCCGAGCGCCGATGCCTGCTCGTGCAGTAGCTCGGCGGGGACGTCGTGCATCACGGCGTGGCTGGTGCTGTCCACGACGTTGATCAGCAGCTCAGCGACATCGACGCCGTGCGCGGTGAGCTCAGCCAGCGCGAGCAGGCTGTCCTTGCCACCGCTCCACGACAACGCCACCGGCCCGGTCTCCACGATTCCGGGGTACCACACGCCCGCGCGGTTGGCCACGTGCGAAGCGCACGAGGGCCACGGCGGTTGCGCCTGGGGCCCACCCGCTTGTGCGGGCGGGCCCGGCCGCGATCTTGATGCTGTTAGGCGATACGTATGACCAAACAGCATCAAGATCCATGGAGGCTGGCGGTGGCGCGCGGCGCGAGCAACGGCTCGGCGACAACCCGGCCCGCCCACGTCGCATCCCACCCTTGACGTGTACCCCGATACCGCGCGACCATGGCGTAATACGCAACGGTTGTGAATAGCGCAACCCATAGCGAGGGGTGCTTCATGCGGATCCTGATTGCCGACACCTTTCCCGACGACGCCGTCACCGCGCTCCGTCGCGACGGCCACCAGGTCACCCACCAGTCCGATACGACGGCCGATGCGCTCCCGCACGCCGTGGGTGGCCACGACGTGCTCGTCGTCCGGAGCACCCGGGTGACGGCGGAAACCATCGCACGTGCCACGAACCTGCGACTGGTGATCAGGGCCGGCTCGGGCACGAACACCATCGACTGCACGGCGGCTGCCGAGCGCGGCATCGCCGTGTGCAACGTCCCCGGCCGCAACGCCGTCGCCGTGGCGGAGTTGACCTTCGCCTTGCTGCTCGCGCTGGACCGCAACGTCCCCGATGCCGTCGCGGACCTCCGCGCCGGGCGCTGGGACAAGAAGCGCTACGCCGCCGCGCGCGGCATCCTCGGGCGACGGGTCGGTGTCGTCGGGCTCGGGCAGATCGGGCTCGCGTTCGCCGAACGGGCGACGGCGTTCGGCGCGCACGTCTACGCCGTGGCGAAGTCGGGGCGGCCCCGGCACCTGGCGGACCGCGCTCGCGCGGCCGGGGTCAGCTTCGTCGACAGCATCGAGACGCTGGCCGACACCTGCGACGTCCTGTCGTTCCACGTTCCGGCCACGGCGGACACCCGGCGTCTCGTCGGGCGCGAGCTGCTGGCGCGCGTGCGGCCGGGGACATTCGTGCTGAACACCTCGCGCTCCGACGTCATCGACGAGGACGCGCTGATCGAAGCCATGGATACCAAGGGTGTCCGGGCGGGACTCGACGTCTTCGACGACGAACCAGGACAGTCGACCGGCACGATCGACTCTCCGCTCGCGCGGCACCCGAACGTCTACGGCACCCACCACATCGGAGCGTCCACCGAGCAGGCGCAGCAGGCCATCGCCGACGAGGTGGTGCACATGATCCAGGAGTACGAACGGGGACGGATGTTGCACCGCGTCACTCCCGACACATCTTCGCTCGCGTACGCGGGGCGGTCATGAACTCGCCATCCCGGAACGTCGACGTCCTCGCCGCGCCGGAGGCACCCCTGGTCGCGCCGAGCTCGCCCCGGGTATTGGTCGCGAACCAACGCCAGGCGGCACGACTGTCCGAACTGGACGCCACGCTCACCGGCGGCTCACTGGAGGCGGCCCGCATGGATGCGGCGCGGCTGCGGCAGCTCGCCAGACAGGAGCTGTTCACGCAGCCGCCCGATGGGGCGGTGATCGTGTATCGCCTTGCGGTGGACGGCCACGCGCAGACCGGAGTGCTCGCCGATATCGGCATCCGGGACTACCGCGCCGGTCGGGTGCGCCGTCACGAGGCGACCCAGCCGGAGCGCGTGCGCAGGCTCGAAGAATTACTCGCGGCGACGCGGTGCGAGCTCGTCCCGATCATGCTGACCCACCAGCCCCGGCCCCGGCTCGGGGCACTGACCGCGAGCATCACCCAGCGGCCACCGGACGTCGAGTTGGCCGGGGACAACGTCTCGCAGTCGGTCTGGATCGAGCAGCCCGGTGCACTGGCTGACGACATCCGCGCCGATATCAGCGACATCGACACCCTCTACATCGCCGACGGGCATCACCGCATGGCCGCCGCCGAACGGTACGCCACCCATCACCTTGGCGGCGGCGACGACGCCGTGCTCGGGGTGCTCTTTCCCGCCGATCAGCTCCGGCTGCTGGGCTACCACCGCTGCCTGCCTCGCCCCGGCGGTGTGTCCGCATCTGATCTGCTCGACGTGCTGGCGTCCCAGCCCGCGACCGAGTCACTTCGGCAGTGCCTGTCCGATGACGTCTCGATCGAGCCGGGGACCGTGGCGGTGTGGCTGGACGGCCACTGGTACCGGCTACGGCTGCGGGTGCCTCGGTCGGCCGATCCCTGTGCGTCGCTGGACGTCACGGTGCTAGAGGAAGGCGTGCTCGGCCCGCTGGCGGGGGCGACAGGGACGCGCGTCTTGCCGCTGCCCGGTAACCAGGATGCGCGCGGAGTCGCCGACTGGTGCGCCGACCACAACGCGATCGGCTTCCTGCTCCACCCGCCCAGCGTGGCTGACCTTTTCGCGGTCGCGGACGCGGGCAAGGTCATGCCGCCGAAGTCGACGTGGTTCGACCCCAAGGCGCGCGCCGGGCCGTTCCTGCGCGACCTCGGATAGCGACCCACGGCGACAGCACCTGCTCGGCGGGGTGCGCTGATGCGGCACGCGGTTCGGCTGACCGGTCTACGGCGTTCGTCCAGTCACCACAGCCCCGCGCGACGCTTCCCGCCCCGGTGACGGCGCCGCGCCCGCACGACCCGGTCGCGCAGGTCAGGGCGTTGCGAATGACGTCCCACGTCCGTGGTCGATTGACCATTCCGGCTACCGGGTACCCGAGCGATCAGAGAGACCGCCCACCAGTGGCGGCGCCGATAGACGTGCCCAGTCGGAGGACATGAGCACGTCGCGCTGCGGCCAGCGGGACCGATCGACCGGCTCGGCGAGTCTCGGACGCCGCACGCGATCGGCCGGAGAAGGGAGGTTGGCATGACAGCCACGGAGACAACCGTCGAGGCCAACGACAACGGACACGAACGTTCGACCGCTCACTTGGTGAAGGACGTCTCGCAACAGACCTCGCACCTGATGCGGGCCGAGGCGAAGCTGGCCGTCCATGAGGTGACCGCGAAGGCCAAGCGCGCCGCGGCCGGTGCTGGCTTGCTCGCCGCGGCCGGCGTCATCGCCCTGTATGGCGGCGCGGGTCTCCTCGCCGCGCTGATCATGGTGATCGCCATCGCCCTGCCGGGCTGGGCCGCCGCGCTCATTGTTGGTGGTGGCCTGGTGGTGCTCGGCGCCGTCCTCGGCCTCATCGGCGCGCTGCTGGTGCGTAAGGCGGCGCCACCGACACCGGAGGACACCATCACCAGCGTCAAGACAGACGTCGAGACGGTGAAGGAAGGTGCACGGCGATGACCGAGATACCGCGGCGCACGGACCACCTGCCCGAGCGGGAATCAGACCAACGGACCGAAGAGAAGACCATGCCGGGCAGCACGCCGACCGTGGCGGACCTGCGGCAGGACGTCGAGCTGACCCGCGAGGAGCTGGCCGACACGGTGTCGGAGCTCGCGCGGAAGCTGGACGTCAAGACCCGCACCAGCGAGTCGATGCGGCGGCAGGTCGCTTCAGCGCAGCGCCATCCCGCCGTGGTCGGCGCGTCCACGCTTGGTTTGCTCGGCCTGATCGCGACGCTGATCGTCGTCAAACGCTTGCGGAACCGCTGATCGTGGCCGCGGTGGGGGCGGTGCCGCCCGCCGCGGCCTTCGTGTGGCTCGCGGTCGCGCACCTGTGGCTGGGCGGGGTGGAACCGGCGACGGCGACAGTGCCGTGGGCGAGCCCGCTCGGTATCGAACTCAGCTTCCGGGTGGACACCCTCTCGCTCGTCATGGCGCTGATCGTCACCGGGATCGGCGCCGTCGTACTCGCCTACCAGGGCTGGTACGGCCGCGGTGAGCGAGGCACCGCACGCGAGACAGTGGTGCTGGTCGCGTTCGCCGGGGCGATGCTCGGGCTCGTGCTCGCCGACGACATCGTCGGGCTGTATCTCTTCTGGGAACTGACGACGCTGTGCTCGTTCCTGCTCATCGGCGGGCCGGGCCGGTCGAGCGACCGGCGCCGACACGCTGTTCAGGCGCTGCTGGTCACCACGCTCGGTGGTTTCGCCATGCTGCTCGGACTGGTCATGCTGGGGGAGGCGGCGGGAACCTGGCGATTGTCGGGCATCGTGGCCGCCGCGCCAACCGGCTCCGCGGTCGACGTCGCCTTGGTGCTGGTACTGATCGGGGCACTGGCGAAGTCGGCGCAGGTGCCGCTGCACTCCTGGCTGCCGGCCGCGATGGTGGCGCCAACACCGGTGAGCGCCTACCTCCACGCGGCGGCGATGGTCAAGGCGGGCGTGTACTTGGTGGCCAGGCTCGCGCCCGGCTTCGCGCCGAACCCGCTCTTCGTCGGGATAGTGACCGTCGTCGGGCTGGCGTCGTTGCTGCTCGGCGGCTACCGCGCGTTGCGGACCGACGATCTCAAACTGCTGCTGGCCTATGGCACGATCAGCCAGCTCGGGTTGTTGCTGGTGTTGTTCGGCTGGGGTACGCGCACCGCGGCGCTGGCGGGAATGACGCTGCTTGTGGCGCACGCGCTGTTCAAGTCGGCGCTGTTTCTCACAACGGGTGCGGTGGAGAAGACGACCGGCACCCGCTTGATCGGGGAGTTGTCCGGGGTCGGCAGGAGGTGGCCGCTGCTTGCGGCGGCAGCCGTGCTCGCGGCGGCGTCGATGGCCGGGCTGCCACCGCTGCTCGGGTTCGTCGCGAAAGAGGCCTCGTTCGAGGCCTTCCTCGGCAGCGGCGCCGACGCGGTGGTGTTGGTGATGATCGTGGCCGGGACGATGCTCACCGTCGCCTACTCGATCCGGTACCTCTGGGGCACGTTCGCCACCAAACCGGACGTCCCAGTCAGCACGGGCGCCACACCGTGGCCGCCGTTGCTCGCGGTCGCCGTGCCCGCGGTGGCGAGCCTGGTGCTCGCGGTCGCCACCAGCTCCGTATACGACGTCATGACGCCCTATGCGGACGTGCTGCCCGATCATCACGGCTACAAGCTCGAGTTGTGGCACGGCCTGACACCGACGCTGGCGCTGTCGGCGCTGGTGCTGCTGACGGGCTACGTGCTCTATCTGGCGTCGCCGCTGGTGCGGCGGTTGCCCCGGCTATTGGACGCACAACGCGGTTATGCCCACACAGTGCACGGCTTCGACGCGTTCGCCCGCGCGGTCACCGGGCGCACCCAGGTCGGGTCGCTGCCGGCCTACCTCGGGGTCACCTTGCTGACGGTGCTCGCGGTGCCCGCCGCCATGCTGGTCACGGGCAACGGCGTCGCGGAGGGGCTGCGGCCTTGGGACGTGTGGGTGCAGGTTCCGCTCGCCGGGATCATCGTGCTCGGCTGCGCCGGGGTACTCGCCGCGCGGCGCAGGCTCACCGCAGTGCTCTTCATCGGCAGCGCTGGCTACTCGATCGGCGCCCTGTTCCTCGTGCACGGCGCGATCGATCTCGCGCTGGCGCAGTTCCTGATCGAGACGCTGAGCTTGGTGGTGTTTGTCTTGGTGCTGCGTCAGTTCCCCGCTGCCTTCACGGGCGGGCATGACACCGCGAACGACAACGCCAGTGACGCCGGCAGGGGGAGTTCGCGCGAGACCGCCCGCCCCACGGCGACGTTCCGGTGGCTCAAGGCGACGATCGCGGTGATCGGTGGTGGCGTCGTCGCGGTCGGTGCGGTGCTGCTGTCCGGCCAGCGCGGTGCGACGGCCGAGGCCAGTGCGTACTACCTGCGGCACGCCAAAGACGACACCGGCGCGTCCAATGTGGTCACCGCGGTCCTCGTCGACTACCGGGCGATGGACACGATCGGCGAGATCAGCGTGCTCGTCGTCGCTGTCACCGGCGCAGCGGGGTTGATCATGGCCGCCAGCAGGGCGGTCCGGCACTTCGAACCGCCCCAGCGGCGCGCCGACGAACTCACGGATCGGGTGGATGGTGAGGCCGATGGCGTCGAGCAGTGATCGCGATGTCCCGCAGGGCCCCGAGGACAGGGACACACCCCGGCAGCCGTGGCTGCTTGCCGTCGCGGAGCAGCCGCCGCTGCGGCGATCCGTTGTCCTTGAGGTCACTGCCCGCGCGGTCTTCCCAACGGTGTTGCTGCTGTCGGTGCACCTGCTGTTCGCGGGCCACTACGCCCTCGGCGGTGGCTTCGCGGGCGGCCTCGTTGCGGGACTGGCGTTCGTGTTGCGCTACGTCGTCGCGGGCAGCGCGGAGCTGTCCTCGGCGGTCCGCATCCGGCCGCTCGCGTTGACCGGCGCGGGGCTCGGCCTCACCACTGTCGTCGCGCTGCTGCCTGCCGCCTTCGGCGCGCCGGTGCTGGCCTCGGGCTCGCTGACACTGCATCCGCCGTGGGGCACCGAGATCACCCTCAGCAGCAACCTGGCGCTCGACGTCGGGGTGTACCTGCTCGTCCTCGGCGCCGTGCTCGATCTGCTGCGCACGCTCGGTGCCGGGGTGCACGCGAGTGAAGGGGAGGAGGAGTAGTGCCGATCAACACGACCCTTGTCGTCGCGCTCGCCGTGATCTACAGCGCTGGCTTCTACCTGTTGATGCAGCGCTCGCTGATGCGGGTGCTGCTGGGCATCGTGCTCGTCGGCCACGGCGCCAACCTGTTCCTGCAGGCGGCGGGCGGACCGGCGGGCGAACCGGCCACGGCGGGCACGCCGATCGGCGCGGTGTCTGACCCGCTGCCACAGGCGATGGCGCTCACCGCGATCGTGATCACCTTCGCCGTCACCGTGTTGCTGCTCGCGCTCGCCTATCGGTCCTCGGTGCTGCTCAACGACGACGAGGTGCGAGACGACGTCGAGGATCGCCGGATCAGGCAGGCGCCGGAGAGCGAGGACGAGCCAGCGTCGGTGATCTCGTTGCGGGAGGACGGGCAGTGACCGGCCTGCTCGTCGCGGTGCCCGCCCTGCTACCACTGCTGGCGGCAGGGGTGTCGCTGCTGGTCAGCCGGGTCCGGCACGCGCAGCGGGTGGTTAGCGGTGTCGCGCTCGGCGCGGTGCTTGTCGACGCCGCAGTGCTGCTCGTCGTCGTGGACGCCAACGGCACGGTGGTCCTGCGGCTCGGCGGCTACCCGCCGCCGGCGGGCATCACGCTGGTCGCCGACCGGCTGTCCGCGCTGATGGTGCTGGTCTCGGCCGTGGTGACCATCGCGGTGCTGCTGTACGCGCTCGGGCAGCGCGTCGCCGATCACGGTCCCACCGTGACCACCTCGTTTCATCCGGTCTACCTAGTGCTCAGCGCAGGCGTGATGCTGGCGTATCTGACCGGGGACCTGTTCACGCTGTTCGTGGCATTCGAACTGATGCTCACCGCCTCGTACGTGCTCATCACGCGGGGCGTGACGGCGGACCGGGTGCGCGCGGCGATGACGTACGTGATCACCGGGCTGACATCGACGTTGCTGTTCATCACCCTGATCGCGCTGGTCTACGCGGCGACGGGCACGGTGAACTTCGCTGACCTCGGTGAGAAGCTGGCAGACGTTGACCCCGGGATGCGCGGCGCGTTGAGCCTGCTGTTCCTGACCGTGATCGGCATCAAGGCCGCGATCGTGCCGCTGCACTTCTGGCTGCCGGACAGCTATCCAACCGCGCCCGCGCCAGTGACGGCGGTATTCGCGGGGTTGCTGACGAAAGTGGGTGTCTACGCGCTCATCCGGGTGCAGACGGCGGTGTTCGCTCACCACGACGTCTGGCACGTGCTGCTGGTCGCCGCGCTGGTGACGATGCTGCTCGGCGCACTGGGCGCGGTGGCGCAGGATGATGTCAACCGGATGTTGTCGTTCCTGCTCGTCAGCCACATCGGGTACATGCTGTTCGGGCTCGGCCTGTTCAGTAAGGCGGGCCTGACCGGGGCGATTCTCTACGCGCTGCACCACATCACGGTGCAGGCAGGGCTGTTCCTGGTGCTGGGGCTTGTCGCGAGGCACACCGGGGCGACGTCGCTGCGCCGGATGCCGGGTGGCGTGGCGCGGCAGCGGCCCTTGCTCGCGACGTTGTTCGCGATCGGGGCGGTCAATCTGGCCGGGTTGCCACCACTGTCCGGGTTTCTCGCCAAGGTCACGCTGCTGCGTGGCGGTGCCGCGAGCGATGACGAACTGGGCGTGGTGCTCGCGGGCGCCGCTGTCGTCGTCAGCTTCGTGACGCTGTACGCCCTCGCCAGGGTGTGGGTGATCGCGTTCTGGGGCGGTGCACGCGAGGGCGATGCTGACGCGGAGCGCTCAGATGCCGAGTTGTCGCCGGTGATGACCACGGCCTGCACCCTGCTCATCGGTGCCGGCGTGGCGATGGCCGCGTTCGCTGGGCCGCTGTCCGCCGTTGCCGATCGCGCCGCGACTCACGTGCTCGACGTGACGTCGTACCGGTCGGCCGTGCTGGGAGGTCAGCGATGACATCGGCGACGCCTCGCTGGGGACGGCTGCCACGCCGTGGCCCGACGCTGCTGTGGCTGGTCGCGGTCTGGCTGGTGCTGTGGTGGGAGGTGACGCCGCTGGCGGTGACGTCCGGGATCGCTGTCGCGGTGGCCATCGTGGTGCTGTTTCCGCTGCCTGACGTGGCCGAACGGCTGGTGGTGCGGCCGGGGCCGCTCGTGCTGCTCACCGGGTTCGTGCTGTCCGACGTCGCGGTCTCCGGGGTGCGAGTGGGCTGGGATGCGGTACGACACGGCGGCAGGGTGCGGACGGCGATCGTCGCGGTCGAGCTGCTCAGCGACGACGACGTGCCCACCGCGATCGCGGCGAACCTGCTGACGCTCTCGCCGGGCACCTTCGTCGTGGCGATCGACCGGACCGAGCGACGGTGCTACGTGCACGCGCTGGGCACGGCGGGCGCCGAGGATGTGGCGCAGGTGCGCACCACCGCGTACCGGTTGCAGCGGCTGGTGCTGCGCACGTTCGGGACGCGGGCCGATGTCGGGACGGACCGGGAGGTGAGCCAATGACGACGGTGGTCACGGTGACGTTCGGGCTGCTCGCCGCCGCGGTGCTGCTTGCGATGGGACGACTGTTGCGAGGTCCTTCCACGCTGGATCGGATCGTGGCGCTGGAGACGATTGTCGTGCTGATCGTGGCGGGTGTCGTGACCAACATGGCCATGACAGGGCGGTCGGGGGAGCTGGCGCTGCCGCTGACCGTGGCGTTGGTCGGCTTCGTCGGCTCGCTCACGGTGGTCAGGACGATCGTGGAACGGCGGAGGCACCGATGATCGACGTGGTCTCGGCCGTGCTGCTGGTCGCTGGCGGCCTGATTGGCCTTGCGGGCGCGATCGGGCTTGTGCGCTTTCCCGACGTGATGAGCAGGGTCCAGGCGGCCACGAAGCCGCAGACGTTGGGTTTGCTGCTCATCCTGGTAGCGGCAGCGCTGCGGCTTGACCCGAAGACGGCTGCCGGCCTCGCGCTGGTCGCGCTGTTTCAGGTGATCACCGCGCCGGTGCTGGCGCAGCTGATTGGCAGGACCGCGTACCGAACCGGGCACGTCGTCGGCCTGTCCCGCGACGACCTCGCCCGGGACAACGCCGACCGCGATGAAGCCCGGGATGAGCGAGACCACGACCAACCGGAGGCTTAATCTCGGGTCGAGTGGGTACTCGCGACAGGTGACACACTTCGATGAGACCGCACGCGAGCCCGAGATCGACGACGAGGCGCCGGTTGGCGACGCGCTTGAGCAGCGCACGGCGGCCAAGGGTGAGCGGGCCCCGCAGCCGGACGGAATGTTCGGACGCGAGGTCAGCGACGTCGACGCCGCCGACCAAGCGATTCCAGCGGGCTTCGACGATGACGACGCGACCGTCACCAGCGAGGAGTGGGACGAGCGCTAACCCGCACGCCCGCGCCGATACGCCAGCCCCGCGTGCCCCGCCGCGCCGCCGCACGCCACGCCGCCGTCAGCCAACTTGATCTTCTTTGCTCCCTGATTGACCAGAATAGGCCGTCAAAACGGACAAAATATGGTTACTCAAGGAGCAAAGGAGATCAACTCCGCCGGCGGACGGGACGTGGCTAGGCACGCGCAGCCGCAGCAGCCGAGGGCCGTGCCGGCCGCGCCGTGCTGATGTGCTCATGGCATTGTCTCCGTCTCATCGGGCGATGTGAATGACGTATGCCAACCGTTCACCGCGAATGTGCCCTATTCGTCGAATTCGAATGGCAGACCGGCGACGCACTGCTCGTACTTCTCGTCCAGTTCTTGCTGGCTGTGCGCCCCGATGAAAATGTGCGCGAGCTCGTAGCTGTAGCTGTCCTGTGCCGCGGCATCGGACAGCCAGACACCGTCGTCGATGACGATCTCTACCCAGGCGTCGGACACGTGGCCCTGCACCCGCTCGATGTCCTCGGCCGAGGGCACCCTGCGCACGTAGGCGTCCTCGAAGCGGCGCAGATACCACTTGGCCGCGTGCTCGTACGGGCCCTGGCCGTCGGGCAGCGCGGGATCGAGGCCGAGCGCGAGCCGGATCATGCACTGGTGGTTCGGTGTTCCGTCCACCAGCTCGAACAGCCGCGCGTGCGACTGCGAGTGGCGCGGATTCACCTCGAGCAGCGCCAGCCGCTCGTGCACCGGGTCGGCGAAGAACTCGATGTTGAACGCCACCGATTCCAGGCCGATCTGGCGGATGACCTTGCGGGATGCGTCGATCGCCCGGTCGATCATGTCCTCGGACAGCGTTGACGGATATTCGTAGCGCAGGAAGCTGGAGCTGCCCGCGTACGGCACCGAGTCGACGATGCCGTAGATGTGGATGTCAGTGCCGTCGTTATAGCCCTCGACGGTGAGCTGCGCGCCGCTGATCTCGGCCTCGGCGAGGCAGGCGTTGCCGCCGATCGCCGCGATATCGTCCGGCAAGTCCAGCTGACTCAGCACATACTCGAACGGGTCGCCGATGCGGTGGATGCCGTCGCGGATTTCGGCGAGGGCGTTGGCGAACTCGGCGTCGTCGCACACCTTGAACGCCAGCTCCGAGGAGAACGACTTCACCGGCTTGATCCACATCGGATAGTCGAGTCCTTCGGGCGGCGCGGTGTCGTGGAAAGGATCGACCAGCCCGAACGCCGGGTAGTCGTCTATCACCTTGGCCTGCTCCAGCCTGCTCCAGTACTTGTGCTCGCATTTGACGACCGCGTCCAGGTCCGCGCTACGCAGGCCGAACCGGGCGCACAGCATCGGCACCATCGAGCTGATCGGGAAGTCCCAGTAACCCACGATCGCATCGATGGGACCGTCGAACGCCTCCAACTGCACGGTGGCCTTGTCCAGTAGCCCTGGCAGATCGATCTCGTCCGCCTGCAGCTCCGCGATACTCAGCAGCGGGTGAAACCGCAGGCCGGGTGCGTCGACGTCGCGCAGCGTCGCGAGATTCATCTCGTCAAGGCCGAGCACGAAGACGTTCTTACTGGTCATGCCATCCCTCCGAGCCTGTCGTGACATGGACTCGACAACGGGATACCCCGAGCCGCGCAGCCGCACACCGCACGCGTGGTATGCCGTCGCGGTGTGGGCTGATCAGCTGACGATGGCGGTCACCGTCGCCGATGGCGGTCACCGTCGCCGATGCCGGCGACCGCGCCGTCGGCCGGTGACCACGTTGCGGTAGGCCAGCCAGAATCCCAACGTCGCGAGCCCGAACACTCCGCTGAGCGCTGTGAGACCGAGCGCGACGACACTCCACGTCTCGAGGGTCGTTCCGAGCACGGTCAGCACGGCCAGCGCGACACCACAGACCGCGAAGATCGCTCCCCACCACCGCAAGAGCGCCACCCTCGAGCGCAACCGTGGGTTCGCCTGCGCCGCGCCTGGCCCTTCGTGATGTGCCAGGGAGACTTGAGCGAAGCGCGTATCGGTCTCGGTGTCCGGTGGCCGCCAGTTTTGGAACGCTGCAACGAGCGCGGGATCGTCCTCGGCAAGATGGCGAGCGAGGATGGCCAGTTGCCGGCGATCACGCTGGTTGAGCATCGTGCTCCTTCCGGAAACCACGGGCGGCAGGCGGGTTGTCCGGATGCCCTCGATGAGCCTGATGAGCGGTTCTCGCGTTCGGCTCGGTTCGCGTGGGCCTTCCGTATTGACGAGTACCACCGCGGTCGTCAGCGGCAAACCCGTTCAGGGGTGAGGTGATACTGAATCGGTTAAATCTGCGGGCTAGAACTGCGCCGTACGGGTGGCATCGAGGCACCCTGGCGAATCGGCGTCGAGGCACGCGCTCGCCTGGCTACGTCTCGCGGACTGCGTCACAGGGCCGATCACAGTACCGTGAGCAGACATGATCGGCTTGCCCGAGACCGTCCGAGCGTGCCTCTTCGACCTGGACGGCGTGCTGACGTCGACAGTGCGTCTGCATCGGCTGGCGTGGCGGCGTACCTTCGACGACTTCCTCCTCGAATACAGCGGCCCGAAGTTCGAGCCCTTCACCGAGCAGGACTACGCCGCCCACGTCGACGGCAGGACGCGTGCCGATGGGGTGCGGGAATTCCTTGCGTCCAGGGGAATCGAGCTGCCGAACGGACACCATGACGACCCGCCCGGCGCCAAGACGATCAACGGCGTCGGCAATCGGAAGAACGAGTTGCTGCACCGCATCATCGCCGAGGAGGGGGTCGAACCGTACCCCGGATCTGTCCGATTCCTTGAAGCGGCGCGGAGCGCTGGCCTCGCCATCGCCGTGGTGACCTCGTCGGCCAATGGTGCCACGATGCTCGACGCGACTGGGCTGACACCGTTCGTCCAGGCCAGGGTGGATGGCGTGGTGATCCGCCGTGACGGACTGCGCGGCAAGCCCGCACCGGATGCGTTTCTGGCGGCCGCGAATGAACTGGGTGTGGCTCCCGAGCACGCCGCCGTGTTCGAGGACGCGCAGGCAGGCGTGGCTGCTGGGAGGGCAGGTGGATTCGGCTACGTGGTCGGGGTCGACCGGACAGGCCAGGCAGCGGCGCTGCGAGCGCGGGGTGCCGATGTGGTCGTTGCGGACCTCGCCGACCTGCTGGAGGACTGATGCAGACGACACCTGATCAGGGCTACGTGTGCCATCCGTGGGAGCTGCGGTGGCGCGGCCTCGACGTCTCGCAACTGGAGCGGACGGAGTCGACGTTCGCACTGTCCAATGGCCACATCGGCATGCGGGGAACGCTCGAGGAGGGCGAGCCTCGAGGCCTGCCGGGTACCTATCTGAACGGGTTCTACGAAGAACATCCATTGCCCTATGCCGAGGGAGGCTACGGCTACCCCGAATCCGGCCAGACGGTTGTCAACGTGACGGACGGCAAGATCATTCGCGTCCTCGTGCAGGACGAACCGCTCGACGTGCGTTATGGCGAGACCGTCTCGCACGAGCGGGTGCTCGACTTTCGCGCCGGGACCTTGCGTCGTACTACCGAATGGCACTCGCCAACCGGACGTCGCGTCCGCATCCGTACCGAGCGCCTGGTGTCCTTCACACAGCGCGCGGTGGCGGCTATCCGGTACCAGATCGAGCCGCTGGACAACGACATCCAGCTCGTCGTGCAGTCCGACTTGCTCGCCAACGAGCCGATCGAGCCCGAGTCGGGGGATCCGCGGGTGGCTGTCGCGCTGGAGGAGCCGCTGGTGGCCGAGTTCGCGGCGTCGATGAACCATCGGGCGGCGCTGGTGCATCGAACCGCCATGTCGGGGCTGCGGATGGCGGCCGCCATGGACCACGAGATCGACGCACCCGATTCGCTCGAGACCACCATCGTGGCCGAAGAGGACCTGGCCCGGCTGACGGCAGCGGTGGACGTGCCACTCGGCGAGTCGTTCACGATCACGAAGTTCCTCGGTTACGGCTGGTCATCCGAGCGGTCGGCTCCCGCGTTGCGGGCACAAGTCGAGGCGGCGCTGGCGGGCGCGGCGCAGACCGGGTGGGATGGCTTGCTGGCCGAGCAGCGAGGCTTTCTCGATGATTTCTGGGCCTCGGCCGACATCGAGATCGACGGCGATCCCGAGCTGCAGCAGGCCCTTCGATTCGCACTGTTCCATGTTCTGCAGGCCGGCGCCCGCGGTGAGAGCAGGGCCATTGCCGGCAAGGGACTCACCGGGCCTGGCTACGACGGGCATGCGTTCTGGGACACCGAGGCGTTCGTGCTGCAGATGCTGACCTACACGCTGCCGGGTTCGGCCCGTGATGCGCTGGGATGGCGGCACACCACTCTGGACAAGGCACGAGCGCGGGCACGGCAGCTCGGTCTGCGCGGTGCGGCGTTCCCGTGGCGATCCATCAACGGCGCTGAGTGCTCCGCGTACTGGCCAGCGGGTACGGCCGCGTTCCACGTTGGGGCCGCGATCGCGGATGCCGTCATCCGGTACGTCAACGCCACCGCGGACACCGACTTCGAGCAGCACTACGGTGTAGAGCTCCTGGTGGAGACGGCGCGATTGTGGCTGTCGCTCGGTCACCACGAATCGACCGGCGAGTTCCGGATCGACGGCGTCACCGGCCCTGACGAGTATTCCGCTGTGAGCGACGACAACGTCTACACCAATCTGATGGCCCAGCAGAACTTGGCCGGAGCCGCCGATGCCTGTGACCGGCATCCCGACGTCGCTGCCCAGTTCGGGGTGGATGGTTCCGAGACGTCGGCGTGGCGCGCCGCGGCGGACGCGATGATGGTCCCCTATGACGACCGGCTGGGGGTGCATCCCCAGTCGGAGAGCTTCACTCGGTATGCGGAGTGGGACTTCGAGGGCACTCCTGCCGATCACTATCCATTGCTGCTGAATTACCCGTACTTCGACCTGTACCGCAAGCAGGTGGTCAAACAGGCCGACCTCGTCCTGGCCATGCACATGCGAGGAGACGCCTTCAGCCACGAGCAAAAGGTGCGCAACTTCGACTACTACGAGGCGCGTACCGTGCGTGACTCTTCGTTGTCCGCGGGAACCCAGGCGGTACTGGCGGCCGAGGTGGGGCATCTGGAGCTGGCCTACGACTACCTGGCCGAGGCTGCTTTCATCGATCTGCACGACCTGCATCACAACGTCCGCAACGGATTGCACATGGGGTCGCTGGCGAGCGCGTGGGTCGCTGTGGTCGCGGGATTCGGCGGGATGCGCAACCGCGGCGGGGAGCTCCGGTTCAGGCCCCAGCTACCGCCGGAACTTGATCGCATCGCCTTTCGCATGTGCTTCCGGCGCGCGCATCTCTTGGTCGAGGTGCGCGAAGCGGAGGCTACCTATCGTCTCCTCGGTGGCCGGTCGTTGCGCATCCACCACTTCGACGACGCGGTCACCGTGGGACAGGACGGCGTCACCATGCCGATCCCGGCAGCACCGTCGCTGCCACGGCCCGTCCAGCCTGCTGGTCGCGCGCCCACACGCAGGCAGCCGGAGCAGGTTCGACGTCGCTTCGCGATGGCCGAGCGGGGCGACGACGCCTTCCGGAAGGCATAGGCCCGCCGGGCGTAGGAGACGGTTCGCCGGGACTATTGTGGCTTCGCCGGTCATAGTGCGTAATCGGGGCCGGATTCGTTGGTTTTTGTCCGTTTCATGGGAACATGTGCCCGGCGAAGTCACGCCGCCCGTCCTCGCTGGCGATGGCAGCCTCTGGTGAACGCCCCGCGCAGGCGGTGTGCGAGCCGCTGCGGATTCCGGGCGTCCTCCCATCCCCAACGCACCACCTCGTATCCCGCGTCGACGAGCCGCTCCTCGCGGCGCTTCTCCGCGCGGACGATGTCACGGACGTTGCGCCGTCCGTCTGATTCGTACTTCGCGAGGCCATCCGCCTCGCCAATGACGCGCGCGTGTTCCCAGAGGAAGTCCACGCGGGCGAACGGACCGTTGGCATCGCTGATGACGGCTTGGGTACGTGGCGCGGGGAGGCCCTCGGTGTGGATCGCGACGCGAGATATGGCCTCCAGCGCCGACTCGCAGTCCGGATCGGCAAGGTCGACCACGCGGGCCGCGTGTTGTATGCCAGGCCACCCTGCGCAGTCAGCCAGTACCGTGTGCAGTTCAGGCAACGATGTACGAGCGGTGCGTAACGTCGAGTCGGTTGCTACTACCGCGTTAACGAGCGGCCACTCGCGTGCGAGGTCCACGATAGTCCGCGCGGCGGTCGTGATCGGTACGCCATGGCGAGTGGTTCGATGTTCATCGGGCAGCGTCGCACGCCGAATGACGTAGCCGTCGCGGCGCTCGCCGCGCATGGCTCGCCCGTTGACCAGGACAGCAAGCTCGGCAGGTTCGTCGAGGGTGTCGAGCCCGAGTATCTGGGCGGCTGACGGACCCGCGCCGACGGCGCCGCGGCCCAGCGCAAGCAACAGCGCTGACACTTCCAGTGCGTGCTTGCGTTGTGGGTCGTTGGCCACTGCGGCCAGCGTTGACGCCGGCACATAGACGCCATGGCGTACGGCCACCCAGGTGGCGTCCGTCAGGAGTCGACGAATCCGCGTCGGCGAGTGCCCCGCGGCGAGAGCCTGGGCGCGGGTGAACGGACCTGCCTTCATGATTCCCCCGTGAGCAGCCGGTGTGATTGTCCGAAGGTAACGGCCTGCGCCGACAATCCAGGGTGGTCGTACCGGCTTCGCCAGGAAAATTGCGGATCGGGTGCCCGATTAGTGTCTCTGTGTCCCGTATAGCGCGCAAAGAGCCTGGCGAAGTCGGGCCATACGAAGGGAAGTCGGACAATGCGCACGCTCGCCGCCTGCCGCGGCTTTGACGCGCTGACGGCCGCTACGGGGAAGTGAGCGGTAACGAGTTCGGCTGGTGATACGCCGACTCTCGAGCGTCGTAGAGGTTGAGGTAGCGGTCGACGCTGGTGATCGTCAGTGGCCGACGTACCGCACGCTGGTGACACACGATGCGGAAATCGGTTCCGGCCGCCTGCGCACGCTGGTGTGTGTCCACCATGGTGGCGACACCGCTGCTGTCGAAGAACGACACGTCGCTGAGATCAGCGATCAGCACCGCGGGCGCTGGCGGCGTGAGGGCATCGACCAGGGCTGTTTTCAGGTCGGCATGGGTGTGGGAATCGATCTCGCCGGCGGCCGTCACGAGGATGGCGCCGGAGTCGAGCTGACGCTTCACGACCTCGATGGACCCGGTGTGCGGAGACATTCCGTAATCGATAGGCGTCATCGATCTCGCCTCCTTGCATAGGCGTATCCGGTCCTGACGTCGACAGTAGACACGGGCCTCGCGGGTAACAACGCGATCTCGGAGGTATGTCGGATTAGTGGCGATATACGAGGAACAGTTGACCCGATGAGGTGCACCGGCCCGCGTGTGACAGCCGCCGCTCCGGCAGCCGGATCGTGGCGGGGCGGACAGCAATGGCTCGCGCTGCTGGTTCGGGCACACCGGAAGCGGGTAGCCGGGACCCAGACCCCCGGCCCTGGCAAGGAGGAAGCATGTCCGAGACGGTTGCCGATTCGGTGCTCCGCAGGCTTCGCGAGTGGGGCGTGCGGCAGGTGTTCGCCTATCCCGGTGACGGCATCAACGGGCTCGTGGCCGCGTTCGACACAGCTGGGAACGACCCGCGCTTCGTGCAATCCCGGCACGAGGAGATGTCGGCGTTCCAGGCGGTCGGCTACGCCAAGTTCAGTGGCGACGTCGGCGTCTGCATGGCGACATCGGGGCCGGGCGCGGTGCACCTGCTCAACGGCCTATACGACGCCAAGCTGGATCACGTGCCTGTGGTCGCGATCGTCGGCCAGACCGCACGTAGCGCGATGGGCGGCACGTTCCAGCAGGAGATCGATCTGCAGGCGCTCTACAAGGACGTCGCCTCGGAATACGTGGTCGAGGTCAACGTCTCCGAACAGCTCCCGAACGCGCTGGACCGCGCCATCCGGATCGCCAAGGCACGCCGCGCGCCCACCGCGGTGATCATCCCGTCGGACGTGCAGGAAGAGGAGTATTCCCCGCCACGGCACGAGTTCAAGCACGTGCCGTCGAGTGATACGGGGTTGTCGCACTCGGTGTCGATTCCGCCTGAGGACGAGGTCGCACGGGCGGCCGATGTCATCAACGCGGGCGAGCGGCTGGCGATTCTGGTCGGGCAGGGCGCGCGCAACGCAGCCGAGGAGGTGCGGCAGGTCGCTGACATCACCGGCGCCGGGGTCGCCAAGGCGCTGCTCGGCATGGACGTCCTCCCGGACGACCTCGAGTACGTCACGGGCGCGATCGGACTGCTGGGCACCCGGCCGAGCTACGAGCTGATGCGGGATTGCGACACCCTGTTGATCGTCGGCTCCAGCTTCCCGTACGTGCAGTTCCTGCCCGAACTGGACCAAGCCCGCGCGGTGGAGATCGACATCGACCCCGCTCAGATCGGGATGCGGTACCCGACCGAGGTCAATTTGGTCGGCGAGGCGAAGGGGACGCTCCGCGCGTTGCTGGCCCATCTGGACCGCAAGGACGACCGCGGCTGGCGGGAGTCGATCGAGTCCACTGTGGCCTCCTGGCGCGAGACGATGACACAACAGGCGATGCTGGACGCCGACCCGGTGAATCCCATGCGAGTGGTGCACGAGCTGTCCCAACGAGTGCCAGCGGACGCGATGATCACCGCCGATTCCGGGTCATCGACCAACTGGTACGCCAGGCTGCTGCGGTTCCACGGCAGGATGCGTGGCTCGTTGTCCGGCACGCTGGCGACGATGGGCCCGGCTGTGCCGTACGCGATCGGCGCGAAGTTCGCCCACCCCGACCGGCCCGCCATCGCGCTGGTGGGCGATGGTGCGATGCAGATGAACGGCATGGCGGAGCTAATCACGATCGCGCGCTACTGGCGGCTGTGGCAGGACCCGAGGCTGGTGGTGTGCGTGTTCCACAACAACGACCTCAACCAGGTCACCTGGGAGCTGCGCGCCATGGGCGGCGCGCCGAAGTTCGAGCAGTCACAGGACATCCCGGACGTCTCCTACGCGGAGTTCGCCGAGCAACTGCGGTTCACGTCGCTGTCGATTGAGGATCCAGCCGAGCTGGGTGACGCCTGGGACACCGCACTCGCCGCGCCCCGGCCCGCGCTGCTCGACGTCCGGTGCGACCCCGAGGTGCCGCCGATCCCGCCGCACGCCACGTTCGAGCAGATCAAGTCGACGACGGAGGCGGTACTGCGCGGCGAGCCGAACGCGTGGCGCATGGTCACTCAGGGACTGAAGACCAAGGCCCAAGAGTTCCTGCCGAGCCGGTGATGGCCGGGATCCCGCGACGCCGCCGAGCCGGTCACTGGCTGAGGTAAGCCCGCGCGCCCGATGGTCACTGCGTGCTGGTGACCGCCTCGTCGATGGAGTCGAAGACGGTGAACGAGCCGCTGATGCCGGTGATCTCCAGCGGCCGGAGCACCACTCGTTCGGTCGTGACCAGGCGGAAGGTGATGCCACTTGACTCAGCCGACTCCGCGCTGGCGAGCAGGACCGACAGGCCAGCAGAGCTGAAGAACTTGACGTCGGACATATCGAGGATGACGACCTCGTTCGGCGGGCACAGCACCGATTTCAGCTGTGTCTCGAACTCGTCGGCGGTGACAAGGTCAATCTCGCCGGATACCGCGAGGACCACCGTATGCCCAGGGCCGACCGTGGTCCGCTTGAACGAGAGCTGCTGCATCGGTAGCTCCTTACGGCCAGCTCGATCGACATCCCCAAGTATGGCTAGCCTGCCGTAGTTGAGTGGGTCTTTCAACCTCTGCGCGTTGTTGTTGGCGATTCCATACCAATAGGGGCATACCGGGCAGCCTTGCGGGTGATCCTGGTCGTTCGGCGGCGGCCTGACCTGGGATTATCGCTACGGTCGATCGGGTGCATCGTCACGGACCGTGGGTACCCGCTGGCCTGATCGACGCGGGCAGCTCCCGCGGCTGACTCGCCGTGATGGGATGGAGGTGGGCCTGCCCCCGATTTCCGCAGGCCCACCTCACGCCGTGCGCCAGTCGTCCCCGCCGAGGCGCAGCCCCGCTTCGACACCCATGAGCGTCACGCCGCCGTCGACCGGCAACGATGTCCCGGTGATGTAGGAGGCCGCGGGAGTGGCGAGGAACGACACCGCCGCCGCGACCTCGTGCGCGTCACCTGTTCGGCCCAGTGGCACACCGGGACGCCGCTGCTCGCGCGGATCGACGTCGTCCTGGCCGGTCATCGGTGTCGAAATCTCGCCAGGAGCGATGGAGTTCACCGTGATGCCGTGTTCGGCCAGTTCGAGCGCGAGCACCTTGGTCAGCGCACCCAACCCGGCCTTCGCCGCGCAGTAGGCCGCGAACCCGACGCGTGGCTGGTGTTCGTGCACGCTGGTGATGTTGATGATCCGGCCACCATTGCCGTTCTCGATCATGTGCCGTGCCGCGCGTTGCGCGCACAGAAATGAACCATCGAGGTCGACGCCGAGCACCTGCCGCCAGCGGTCGAAGTCCGTGTCGAGCGCACGCTCGCTCGTGATCGTTCCCGCGTTGTTGACCAGCATGTCCAGTCCGCCGAGCTTGTCGGCCAGCGCGTCGATGGCACTGGCCGCGGTGGGCAGGTCGGTCAGGTCCATCGGCTCGACCACGGCGCTGACTCCCTGCTCACTCGCCTCACGAGCGGTCTGTTCGGCGCCATCGGCGTCGCGGTGGTAGGTGATGCCGACATCGACACCGCCGCCGGCCAGCGTGACCGCGGTCGCTCTGCCAATGCCGGAGTCGGCACCGGTGACGATGGCGCGCCGGGGGCGGCCTGGTAGGTCCTGCGGAAGTGGTGCTGGCGTAGCCATACCGAAGTGGTACCCATCGACGACACCGGTTACACCGTGAGATCACCGAGCTGCTGCTCGAGGACACCAAGCGTCGGGCGCACGCCCAGGGTGTCGACGTTGAGTTCGACGCCGAGGCGATCAACTGGCTCGCCAGCGCGGGCTATCAGCCGGAGTTCGGGCCCGTCCACCGCGGCGCACGATCCAGCGTGAGGTGGGCAACGAGCTATCCCGGCTGCTGCTGGACGGCACCGTCCACTCCGGCGCGAAGGTCCGGGTCAGCGTCGCCGACGATGCGCTGAGGTTCGAGACGGTGTAGTCAGCTCGACCGGTTGTCGTCCAGCTCGCCGCGGATCGGATGCTCGGGGATGTCCTTGTCCTGTTCGGAAAGTCCAGGCTTGGTGTGCAGCTTGCGATGCGCCGCCCGGTCCGCCTCGGCCTGCTTCGACTCGAGTGGAACCGCGCTGAGCACTTCGATCTCGCTGCCGTAGGTGACCGGCGGTATCGCTTCCAGCGCGCTCACCGTCTCGGCGTCCGCCCCGGCTCGCAGCGCGGTCTGCACCAGATCGTTCTTCTCCGCGGGATAGTCGGCGTTGGACAGGGCCTGACACAGTCGATCGACGTCCGTTGCCATGGTCAACCTCCGCTATCTGGATGACGCCGTTGCCGTGATGCCCTTGGATAGCCAGCGACGGGCCAGCGCAAACGCGCCGCCCTGACACCTGCTCAGCTGGGAAGCAGGCGGGAGCCGAGCACGCCGAGCACGGTCGCCGATGTGCTGGCGCCCAGCGCGATACTCCAGCCGACCGGGCCGAGCGGGGTGCAGCCGAAGAACTGGCTCACGCCTGGCGTCTGGATCACACCGCCGAGCGCGAGCGCCGAGCCGATGCTCGCCAGCAGCACCTTTCGATCCAGCCCACCGATCGCGAGTGTCTGACCGAGCTGTGTGCCCACCAGCGCGGCGAGCGCGACGGTCGCCGCCCGCTGCCGACGTCCGGTCAGCCTGGCGAGGCCCCATCCCGCGCTCGCGCCGAGCGTGGTGACCACGGCGCGTAGCAGCAACTCCCGGTTGAGCTGCCCGCCGAGTGCTGACGTGGGACCGCCGCTGAGCAGACTGTCCACCTCGTCGCGTTTCGGCTCGCGGAGCGCGATCGCCACGGCCGGGGCGAGATCGGTCAGGAGGTTGACCAGCAGGATCTGCCTGGCTGTCAGCGGAGAGCGGCCGGTGATGAGCGCGGCGAGCACGCTGAAGCTGACCTCGCCGAGGTTGCCGCCGAGCAGGATCGCCAACGCGTCGCGCACGGACAACCACAGCGCGCGGCCCTCCAGCAGTGCGGCGGTGATCGTGGCGAGCTGGTCGTCGGTGACGACGACGTCCGCTGCGATGCGGGCGGCGGGCGTGCCGCGGCGGCCGAGGGCGATCCCGACGTCGGCCAGCCGGATCGCGGGGGCGTCGTTCGCGCCGTCGCCGGTCATGGCCACCGTCCGGCCCCGGCTCTGAAATGCCCGGATGATGCGGACCTTGTCGCTCGGGCTGCACCGCGCGATGACGTCGACGTCGCGAAGCCGGTCGGCGAGCCGCTCGTCGTCAAGCTCGGCGAGTTCGGGGCCAGTGACGACGCGGGGCGTGTGGTCCGCCTCGCCGTTCACCGTTGTCGCTATGGCATCGGCCGTCGCGGGGTGGTCGCCAGTGAGCATCACGACCTGCACCCCTGCCCGTCGGAGCTGCGCCGCCGCTGGGGCGGCGCTGGTCCGCACCGGATCAGCCAGCGCGACGAATCCCCGGTACACCAGGTCGGTGACCGCGGCGTCGTCAATGGCGCTGGCATCGTCGGCGTCCAGTGCACGTTCGGCCACCACGAGCACTCGATGTCCCCGCCCCGCAAGGGACTCCAGCGTGCTGCTCACCGCCGTGCTGGCTTGCTTGTCGAATCGAGTCTGCGTGCCGTTGCTGTCGGCGTACGCGCAGCGCGGCAGCACCACCTCCGGCGCGCCCTTCACCGACAGCAGACGTCCATTGCCGGTGTCGCCGATCGTGGCGTGGTAGCCCCGCGACGGCTCGAACGGCAGGTCGGTGCCGCGTTGCCACGCTGGCGTATCCGCGCGCACGTCGACGTCGGCCGCCTGCGCCCCCGCGACGACGCCGCGATCGGTCGCGTGTTCCAGCTCGCCGGGGTCGTCCTCGCCCGGCGTCGCCCGGAGCGCGGCGGCGAGCACGGCGCGGTGCGCGTCGTCGAGCTCCTCGACGTCCTGGGTGGCGCTGGTGTCGCCCACGCTGGTAAGGCTCAGCGTTCCCCGGGTGAGCGTGCCGGTTTTGTCGAAGCACAACACATCGGCGCGCCCCAGCGCTTCCAGCGTGTGCGGGTTGCGCACCAGCGCGCCCTGGTTGGCCAGCCGTCGTGCGGACGCGAGCTGCGCGGCGTTGCGGACGAACGGCAGCCCCTCCGGCACCGATGCCACGGCCAGGTTCACCGACGTGCCCAGGCTCTCGCGCAGCGGCACTCCCCGCAGCAGACCGGCCACCGCGACCGTCGCCGCACCGCCAATCGCCAGCGGCGTGCCCTTCTTCGTCAGCTCGTCTAGCCGCGCGCTCGAACCGGAGGGCGTGTCCGGCGTCCGCGCCAACGCCATGCTGCGGCCCGCTTCCGTCGCGTTCCCGGTGGCGACGACGACGGCGACCGCGCGCCCCACCGCGATCGTGGTGCCCTCGTAGAGCATTGACGTCCTGCCGCTGATCTCGGCGGCCGCGACCGGGGCGGCGTTCTTCGCGACCGGCAGCGACTCACCCGACAGCGACGACTCGTCCACTTCCAGCTCGCTGGCCTCGATGATCCGGCAGTCGGCGGGCACGACATCGGAATGGCCGAGCAGCATGACGTCTCCCGGCACGAGCTGGGACGCGGCGACATAGTGTTCGGTCCCATCGCGGCGAACCGTCACCCCGGATGCCGACTGGCGCAGCAGGTCGCCGAGCGCACGGTCGGTTCGCACCCGCTGCAGGCCACCCATCACCGTCGACGCGCCGGTGACGGCGGCGACCAGCCCGGCATCGGTGAGCGACCCGGTCGCGGCCGACAGGGCCGCACCCGCCGCGAGCACCGGGGTGAGCGGGTTCGCCAACTCGTCCGCGAACGCCTGCCACAGGCTGATGCCAACCGGCGCGTCGCCGTCACCCTGGGAGCGCGCCCGCCGGTCGGCCTCCGCCGCTGAGAGACCGTCGGGGTCACTGCCCAGGCGTGCCAACGCCGTCTCCGCGGGCATCAGGTGCCACGGCGCGCTGCTCTCCGGCGCGACGGCGGGCCGCGACAGCAACGTGCGCGAGCGCCACCGACCACCGGCGAACGCCGCGGCCGCCGCCGCGTTCACGCCCAGCTGCCCGCGGGACGCGGCCCGCGCGCCAGTCCCTTGCAGCGCGGCGACCGCGCCGACCCCGGAGCCGCCCGCCGCGAGGGTGCTGCTCTGCTCGTCGACGGTGGCGGCGGCGTCGATGGCATCGATGACGATCGCGGCCGCCGCGGTGTCCTCGCCCAGCAGTAAGTGCGCGCCCCACGGCGGTGGCTCGCCCTGGCGATGCAAGCCGAGACCGCAGTCCGCCGCGCCGACCGCGTCTCGGTTGCCGGAGACGACGACGGTGACCGCGCCGTCCCGTTGCAGCTCGCGCACCTGTGCTGGCAGTTCGTCGCCACCGGGCACGACGTCGTCGGCGTAGGGGTGCCGCGTGTGGTCGCGATCCGCGATCACCACGGCCGCGCGCACCCGACGTGCCGCCGCGACCACGGATCGCAGCGCGTCCGTCTGCTCGGCGGACACTCCGGCGACACCGCGCAGCTTCCGGCCTCGCGCGATGCCGAGCACCCGGTTCGCCCCGCGTTCGCGCAACTGCCGCGCGGCACGGCGTCCGGTCGTTCCGGACAGCGTCAGGTCGTCCAGCGGGGCGAGCACCCAGCCGTCGCGCTCCTGCCGCGCATCGGGCGTGTCCGGCTGGAACAGGTCGAAGCCGAGCTCGGCGATCTCCGCGGGATCCGCCCCGCCGACCGGGATGAGGTCGGTTATCTCGTGGCGTCCGCTGCGCAACGCCGCCGCGTCGATCACGACGGTGTCCATCCTACCGAGCTGGCGCAGCACACCCCGATCCATGACGACGACGCCGCGCCGCGTCAGGATGCGTCCGATGTGGGTGGCGAAGCCTTCCCGGCCCGCGGCGTGTGCTTTGGGCAGGCTCGCCAGGCCGACCGCGAGACCCTGCCGTGGCCCGGTGAACGGGACGGCGGCAGCCCCTACGGCCGCGCCGACCGACATCGCCCGCCGCGCGTAGTCGTCGGCCGGGTCGGCAGGCGGTGGGTTCTTCCGTACCGGGACTGGATCGGCGGCGGCGTCCGCCTCGTCGCGCACGAGGTCCGGTTCACGCTGCCACCATGCGGTCTGGTGCGCGCGGGCCTCCCGCAACTGTTCGATCCGCTGGACGATGTCGAGCACGATGCCTTCGCCACCGGCGGCGAGCCCTTGCGCGAGCGCCGAGACGACCGGCAGTACGGAATCGGCGTCGTGCTGGCTGTGCAGCGCCTTCCCCGTCAGCCGTCGCAGCGTCGGGTGATGGTGGAACGCCGCGCCGAGCGCGCCCACCTCGGTCGGCAACGGCACCCAGCTTGCCACCCGCGTGACGGCCGACAAGCCGAGGCCGAAGGCATCAGCGGCGAGCGCGGTGATCGACTGCGCGGTGCGCGGGCCCTCGCACGGATGGTGCAGCTCCTCGCATTCGTCATCGGCCTCTTCTGGGACGGCGGCGTCCCGCTCGGCCTGGGCGACGGCGCGCACCAGGTCGTGCTCTCGCAGCGACTCCGCCTCGACGACGACCCGGTGGGTGGGCGCGTTCACCCTGGCCCACCGCACGCCGGGCAGGGCAGCGACCGTGCGTTCCACGGTGCGGATGACGCGGCGCGAGTGGGGCTGGTCCAACCCGTGCACCTCGACGTAGTACCTGCCGTCGTGCGCGCGCACCTGCCTGCCGCCGAACCCACCCAGGCGCGCGGCGGCTTTGAGCGCGCGTACCGGCAGGTCACGCGGCAGCATGGATCCCGGACCTCCCGAACGTCCGTTGGCAGTGGTGTCGCTGTTGTCGGTCACGCGTCGATCACTCGCCGAGTGTCCTGGCACGCGCTGCTGTCGTGTAGGTCATGGTCGGACCTCCCTGCCGCGTGGGTACATTCCGATTACCCGGATCGACCTCGACGTCAAACCGAGTTGAACGGGCGCGATGGTGGGTACTGCTGTGGCATGGCTGGTGAGAACTGGACACCCGGCGACCATCCCTCCGGCACGGCGCCAGGCGCGCGCGATATCGGCCCGCCGCCGCCACCGACGGAACCGCACGCCGGCGTGCGCTCGGACGATCTGCGGGCATTGCTGGACACCGAGGACGACGACGCCCGCCTGGTGCTCCAGGAGGGCAGGGTTCAGCTCCGCACGGACGCCGGTGACACGACCGGGGCGGTCACCATCATTTCCCGCGCTGGGCTCCGCGAGCGGCTGGCGGGGGCGACGCCGGACGCGCGGTGGCTGCTGGAGCAGGCGGTCGAGCTGAACACGGAGATCGCCTCGCTGGGCGCGTAACGTCGCGCCCCGGCTGGTGGTCACTGGTGCAGCGGCTCCTGCCCGGCGTCGTAGACGAGTACTCGGTCGCCTCGTACCAGCCGCGCCTCGGGGCTGGGCCGGTGCTGGCGCACCGTGCCGTCCGGCATGAGGTGTTCGACGTCGACCCCGCGTGCCAGCAGCAGGAAGTCGGCGATCAGCTTGCGATGGCAGCGCCACCACACAGACTCCGCGCACATCACTGTCGTCAGGTCCTGCTCGGCGTCGGCGCACAGGTCGTCTATGGCGGCGAGAAACTCCGGGGTGCGCATATGGGCCGCGTAGCCGCTGAACGCGGCGTTCCGCAGCGCGGTGTCCGGACTGTCTGGCTGGCGCGACCGCCAGCCACCGAGGCGCTTGTCCCAGCGATAGCCGATGCCCGCTTCCGGTAGCCAGTGCGCCATCGCGATCCGGTTGGCGTCCGGGTTGTGTCTGCTGCCCGGGGCGGTGCGGACGTCGACCAGCCGCCGCACCGCTGCCGAGCGCAGCAGTCGGGTGAGCGTGGTGGCATCGGCGGTGCCGTGGCCGACGGTGAGTACCCGCATCACCGCTGAGGATGTCACGTCGGCTGTGCCTCGCGGGTGACGTCGGTGGCTGCCTTGTCGCGCCGCATGCCCTGCGGCTACCCAGCGGCAACGCCGTTACACCTCCTGGCGTGCGACGCACGGTCGCGACCGACGGGAATGGTGTGAGGCGGGTGCGCGCGGTACAACCGGTGTATGGCGGGACAGGCAGAGCGCCGCGATCCACACACCACAGTCAAACGCGAGCTGCTGGTGCGGTACCTCGACGCCTGGACGTCCGCGGTCTCGCGTTCGCACCGCAGCGCCACCTACATCGAGTCCGCGCTCGGCGGTGCGGCCGCTGACGCGCTGCGTGTCTTCGGTGAGTTCGCCGACCGGCTCACTGGCCACCAGTTGGACGTCGTTCTGGTGGGTGCGCCCGCAGCGTCACTCACTCCGGTGCTGCGTGAGCTGGGCGAACCGCCAGGGGTCGCGGTGCACAGCGTCAATAACTCTGGCGATCTCGCGGTGGAAGGGCCCGCGCTGGCGCATCTCGACGTCGTGGGGGAGAGCGTGCTGGATGAGCAGGCGGCATGGCGGCTGGCGGCCGAACTGGCGCGGGCCAAGGGGCGCGAGGTGCTGCTCACGGTGCCACCCGTGACAGCGGAGCAGGTCGATGACCACCGGGCGCGGTTGCGTTCGGCTGGCCTGTCCTATGTGGTCGCCGTCGAGCTGGTGGATGACCAGGATGAGGCGCAATTGCTGATGTTCGCGACGAGCGCCCGCAAGCACCTCGCGACGTTCAAGGACGAGCTCTGGGCCGTCGACGAGTTCGCCGGCGTGCGCTACCGCGACCCGAGTGACGACGAGGGCGCGCTGGTGGACATCTCGCTCACACCGCAGCTGACGCCGCTGCGCCGGATGCTACTGGCCGAGTTGGCACGACGTGGGTCCTGCAGCGTCGCCGAGCTCCAAGACCACACGCTGCTACGGACGGTCTACCGCCCCGCGGATGGCATGCGGGTGCTGCAGTCCGCGGCGTCGGCGGGCTCAATCACGAGAGAACCGGAGAAGGGGAGGCTCACGCCGCGCACCGTGGTCGGCCACGCGGCAGGATAGTTCGGGCCGAGCCTGGATGGCGGCCACGGCGTCAGCCGTGTCGATGTCACCGAGCCGAGGACCACCGGCCAGCCGTCCAGCCACGGGTCGCGGGCGAGTGCGTCGGCGTAGCTGGCCAGCATGCCCGTGATGGATTCGGCCATGGCGAACGACAACACCAATGCGCACCGACCGGTCTGAGCGCCGTGCAGCCACACGCGCCGAGTGGTGAGCCCGTCGGGCGTCGGTCTCATCTCTGCTGCCCAGGACGAGTCATCGGTCTCTGATGGCGGGCGCGTCGCGCAGGACTTGCTCGCGGGGCGTCGTGAACCCGACTACTGCCGCTGGTCGGGCGGTTGGGCATTTGTTGATCAGGGACCCTGCCGGTAGGCCCGCAATTTGTCCGATTTGAGCGTTTGGCATGGTCCTCAGCGCAGGGTCCCTGATCAACACGCGGAGATAGCCCAACTGTCGCGTGTCGTCACCCGTTCAAGTGGTTTCGCGTCTCGGAGTGCCCAGGGTGGGGGCGACTCAGGCTGCGTGATGGCTTGTTCTCGCTGTTCAATGCCATGCGGCAGACATTGCCGAATGTGTGTTCGATACTGTAGGGTTTTGCGTACGGCCGTCGCGCTTCGTCGGCCGCCTTATGCAGTGGAAGCTCTGTTCAGTGAGCTTCGCAGGAGTGATTTCGGCGTTCGCCGGACCCTGCTCCGCTGCGGGCGCTGCCAGTCCCCGTTCATTGCCGCACGATGCGGCGCGACAGTTAGGATTGCTATGCCCGCAGAATCTAACGACCTTGAATCCCGGGTGACCGCGCTCGAAGAGCAGATGCGCGTTGTCACAGCGGACGCGGCGGCCGCTCGTGTCCTTGCCGGGGGTGCCGACAGGGATGTGTCCGCTATGCAGGATCAGCTCAGAGCGCACACGAAGCTGCTCAATGCGCTGCGGGAAACTCAAGTTGAACACGGCGACAAGCTCGACGGCATCAACGGCCGACTTGACAACTTGGAGGGCCGCTTTGACGGTCTGGATGGGCGCATCGACGGTCTGGAGGGCCGTTTCGACGGTCTGGATGGGCGCTTTGACAACTTGGAGGGCCGCTTCGATGGCCTGGGCGGGCGCATCGACGGCATCGACGGCCGACTTGACAACTTGGAGGGCCGCTTTGACGGTCTGGATGGGCGCATCGACGGCCTGGAGGGCCGTTTCGACGGTCTGGACGGGCGCATCGACGGAGTGGCCGGAGGCTTCGCCAAGGTAGGCGCCGATATTGCGCAAATGATGGCTGTGCTTACCGGGCTTACTGAAAAGGCTCGAAACGACGATTAGCGGCGGGCGAGGTGGTGGTGCCGTTGCGACGCACGGCACCACCACCTCGCGCTCGGCTTCTGTCGGGTCCAGGCGGCATGTGGGCTGGATGCTCAGAAGTACGCGTCAGGTTCCGTGGCCGTCTGCGCGACACCTCGCACTGTGATGATCATGCGTGCACCAAGCGTGGAGCCTGCGCGTCGTTACCGGATGCGCCCGCGTGCGCCCGTAGGCTGTGCGTAGCTGGCTGCGGCTGGCTCGCCAATCGTCGCTGGAGGTACACGTGGGAATACTCGGCTGGATCGTTCTCGGACTCGTCGCCGGCGCGATCGCGAAGATGCTCATGCCGGGCAAGGACCCTGGCGGCTGCATCATCACCATGCTGATCGGCGTGGCGGGCGCGTTCCTCGGCGGCTGGATTGGCCAGACTCTCTTCGACGTCAATCTCGGCACGTTCTTCGACGCACGTACCTGGGGGCTGGCGATTCTCGGCTCGCTCGTTCTGCTTCTGGTTTATCGGCTGATCGTCGGCGCCCGCGAGCCTCGCTGACGCCTCAGGTCCCGACGTTCCCGCGTTCAGACGTTGCGTAACACCGACGCGACGATGCCCAGCACGACGGCTTCGTCGCCGTCGATGACGTCGTAGTTCGGGTTGCGCGGCTCCAAGTAGACGTGGCCGTTGCGGCGGCGATACACCTTGACGGTGGCCTCCTCGTCGAGCAGCGCGGCGACGATCTGGCCGGAATGTGCTTCGGAATGCTGGCGCACGATGACGATGTCGCCGTCGCAGATCGCGGCGTCGATCATCGAATCACCGCGCACCCGCAACCCGAACACGGTGCCACGCCCGGTTAGGCCGCGAGGCAGCGTCATCATGTCATCGATGTGCTCGTCCGCCGCGATGGGAGTGCCCGCGGCGATATCACCGACAACGGGAACGCTCACCGAGTCGGCGGGCTCCCGCGTCGAGGAATCCCGCAGGAAGTCCCGTACGTCGATCGGCCGGGACATCGTGGCACTGCGCCGTAGGAACCCCTTCTCCTCCAGGTTCGCCAGGTGTTTCGACACCGACGACGATGACCGCAGCCCGACGACGTCGCCGATCTGCCGCGTACTCGGCGAGTACCCGTACCGGATGACCCAATCCCGGATCGCGACCAGGATGCGCTGCTGCCGCGGCGGCAGTGTCGAGGTGTCCAGGTGCTCGAATGGGTCAAGATCATCGTAGAAGCTCACCTGCGGAATCGTAGGGCACGCCCACGTGTGCTCGATCGGGTGCCACGGCGCCGTCCGACTGCGCGGCATTGCTCCGATTGGCGGATCCCTCGGCGGTATGCGGGCGTTAACATTTCGCCCACTTTGGGCTGACACCGCTACCGCGCGTGACGGCTCGTCGCACGACGCCGAGGAGGGGCAACTCGTGTGGTCTGGTTCGAGTATCGGAAGGCGGGCGTTTCTGACCGGAACGCTGGCCACAGGTGCCGCCGCGCTGACGACGGGCGCCGCGGGTCGTGGCGTGCAATCCACGCTGCGCAAGCACGTCTATGACGCGAACGTCCGCGAGATCGACCTCGGCGGCCCGATCGTGAAGACCTGGGTGTACGGGGATCGGCTGCCGGGCAAGGAGTTGCGCGTCCGCGCGGGTGAGCCAGTTGAGGTGCGACTGAAGAACCATCTGCCCGCCGACAGCACGATCCACTGGCACGGGCTGCGGATCGCCAACGCGATGGACGGCGTGCCCGGGGTGACGCAGGATCCGGTCCGGCCGGGGGAGGAGTACCGCTACGTCATCACTCCGCCGGACGCGGGCACGTTCTGGTTGCACTCCCACGGCCAGCTGCAGACCGACCGGGGCCTGTACGCTCCGCTGATTGTCGACGACCCGGATGAGCCGGGCGACTACGACCACGAGTGGATCATCGTGCTCGACGATTGGCTCGACGGCACCGGCACGAACCCAGAGGAGGTCTTCCACCACCTCCGCAGCGGCGGTCACCACGGTGGTGACTACGACGACCCGTGCCTGGGTCACCTCGGCATGCACCTGGGGGACGTGCACGACTACGCCTACTATCTGATCAACGGCAGGGTGCCGGAGGCCCCGAGGACGTTCACTGGCAGGCCGGGACAGCGGGTGCGGCTGCGCATCATCAACGCGGCCGCGGACACGATCTTCCGGGTGGCGCTGGGCGACCACCGCTTCCGGGTCACCCACACGGATGGCTTCCCGGTGCGCCAGCGCGAGACGCAGAGCCTGCTGCTGGGAATGTCGGAACGGATCGACGCGATCGTCGAGCTCGGCGACGGCGTGTTCCCGCTGGTCGCTCACCCGGAAGGCAAGCACGGCACGGCGATGGCGGTCGTCCGGACATCAGGTGGCGCCGCGCCTGGGCCACACGCTCACCCTCGGGAGCTGGACACCTGCCCGCTGCTCGGCACCGGCTTCGTCGCCACCGACGACGTCACGCTGACCGGACGGCCCGACCGCGAGCACGATGCCGTCCTGACCGGCGACATGCATCACTTCATCTGGAAGATCAACGACGCGGTGTTCGGCGAGCACACTCCGCTGCCGGTGCGAAGCGGCGAGGGCGTCCGGCTGCGGTACGTGAACCGGACGATGATGCCGCACCCGATGCACCTGCACGGCCACACGTTCCAGGTCATCAATCCCGACGGCGGCTTCGGCCCCCGCAAGGACACCGCGCTGGTGCCCGCGAAGAGCGCCGTGGACGCCTTCTTCGTGGCCGACAATCCCGGCGATTGGGTGACCCACTGCCACAACGAGTACCACATGGCCGCCGGGATGATGACCACCGTCGTCTACACCTGAGTCACTGTCCACATGCGACGTAGCGGCGACTACCGAGGCGGTCGACGGCGGCTGATCCGGCGCTGGGCGAGCATCGTTCTGCGACGTGCGGTGTGCCAGGCACGACGCAGCACATCATTCCGGGCTACTCGCTGGGTACCCTCGGCCAGCAGTTCCTTCATCCGATCCGCCGGCGCGGACCACCGCTTCGGGGCTGGCTCATCGCCACTGGTTGGCAGCGCTCCGGTCCGTTGCATGCGGTTCACCGCGCCGACTATGCCGACGATCCCGTCGATCGCCGCCTCAAGCAGCTCACGGTCGCTGATCGTGTCCGGCGTGGTGGTTCCGCGCGCGGCGGCCGGATCCGGGATGAGTTCGGCGAGGTCGCCGCTGACATGCACCCCAGCATGGGCGACATCGTCGGCGATGCGTTTGCCCTGGTCGATAGCCCACGGGTAGAGCTCAGCCGGTAGCGCGAGCGACGGTTCGTGATCGCTGCGCCGGGTCAGCACCCGCTTGCCGAGTACCTGCTTGAGGAGACGTTCGCTGGGCTTCCACCGCAGGCCGCGTTCGCGGGCGACGGTGTTGACGCGTCGCATCAATTCCGCCGAGACCACACCCAGCGATACGTTGCGCCCCTTTGGTGGGACGTCGTAGTCGGCAGCGTCGATGCCGGTGGTCTCGGCGAAGCGCTGCCACAGCAACCGCGGGTCCGACCCTGGTGGCGGGACGGTGAGGACATGCATGCGCGTGGCGGGGACCGCCTTGCCCCACCGGCGCAGGATGGCGCCGAGGTCTTGCTGGCGCCAGAACCGCGTGCCGACCTCGAGGGTGGCCGACTCCGGGTCGGTCACGGCGGCGAGGTACTCCTGCCAGGTGTAGGTGAACCAGTTCCGCATGTCCTCCTGCCAACTGGCCGGGACATTGCGCGCGAGGTCGCGCCCGGTCAGGATGACGTGGACGTCCGCGGGAGCGAGGCTGTCAATCGCGCGCCGGATGTGCCGTGGCTTGGCGTCCACCAGCCATTCCATCGACACGATCGCGCTGTGACCGTCCCAGGCGTGGATCTCGTCGACGAGACGCTGCCACGCTCCGGCCGTCTCTCCGCGCCGATGGTCAGCGGGAGTGATATTCGCGAGATCACGCACGGCATGCACCTGGTCCCCCCACGTGCTGCCGGGCCACAGGACGCCCTGCTCAGCCAGGCGCTGCCGGTTGTGTCCCAGCACGTCCTGCAGGAACGTCGTTCCCGACTTCGGCGTGCCGATGTGGAGATACACCGTCGGGTAACGGCGCTGTGCGGCTGTGTCCTGGGTCAACCCGTACCTCTGTCTTCTCGTGTTCCCGCGCGATTACCGGGAACGATAACGCGATCGGGTTCCGCGCATCCGCTCACCTGGTGGACCGGGGCGGCTCGTGGCGGAGCTGCCGTGAGCTACGACCCGGGTTCGCCTGGCTGATCGACCGTGACGGTGACGCCGTCGGCAAGCCGGTACGGATTCGGCGTGACCAGCGCCCCGACGACGCGTCGCAGCCGGGAGATCTCCGCGCGGACGGTCACCGCGTGCTCGGCGTCGCCAAAAAGGATCGTGCTCAGCCGGCCTGCCGTCAGTCCGTCGGCGTCAGCCTCGCTCAGCGCGCGCAGGATCTGCGCGTGCCGCCGGGTGAGTGAGGTCCGCCAACCCGCCTCGTCCGAGTGGACTTCCAGCACCGGCTCCCCGGTGAGGTCGAGCCGCGCGGTGATGGTGCCATCGCGGTCGCGCGGGCGGACCAGCCAGCCATCGGTGATGCGTTCCGGGAGACACAAGCCCATGCCAGGCACGGCGAGGGCGCGGTCTGGGCGCGGGGCTTCGATCCGGTCCCTCGCGGCGATGCCGGAGTGATGGGCGACCCAGCCGTGGTCATCGACCACGAGCAGCGGGCCGGACCGCGTGCCGAGCAAAGGTTCGGTCGCCCGGCGCAGCTGATCCAGCCGGTCCTGGTGCCAGCGCCACAGTCGAGCTTCCGCGAGCCGGACCGCGCTCCGCACCAGCGAGCCGATCGCGGGGTGCAGAGTCAGCGCGGGTCCGCTCACGTCGACCACCCCGACGAGATCCCCGGTGCGTGGATCGTGCACCGGCGCCGCGGTGCAGTACCACGGATGTTGCGTGTGTTCGAAATGCTCTGCCGAGAACAGCTCCACCGGGGCTCGCTCGGCGAGCGCCGTGCCGATCGCATTGGTCCCGACGACGTGCTCGGTCCATCGCGCGCCCGCCACGAAACCCAGCCCGTCGGCGACGATCCGGACCCGGGTGGAGCCCTCGCGCCACAGCACGATGCCGTCCGCGTCGCAGACGACCATGAGGAACTGCGACGCCTCGGCCACGCTGGTGAGCACCGCACGCAGTTCGTCGATGACCTGGCTCAGCGGCGACTCATGACGCAGCCGTGCGATCTCCGAGGCCGGCAGGTGTTCGCGGGTGTTGCGGCCATCCGGGTCAAGGCCCATCGCCAGCATCCGCGACCAGGATCGCGCTACTAGTGCGCGCGGCCGCGCGGGCGGACGGACGCCGGCTAGCACGGCGTCGTGGATCCGCTGCAGTTCGCGCGCATGGGCCGTAAGGTCCGTGCCGGGCGCGATCGCACCGTTAACCGCCGTCGTCATCTCGCCTCCGCGAAGGTTCCCCTCAGGATAAGCAGCACGCTGTGAGCGGCGCCACGGTCAGCGGAATGCAACACGCTGCAACGCTTCTGACTCGCCGCGCGCGGGTGTGTGCTGGAGCACATGACTGACAGCCTGATCGCCCCCACAGCCATGTCCGCCCAGCGACGAGCCGAAGCCTGGTTCGACGACTTCGAGGACGCGCTTCGTGCGAGCGACGTCCGCCGCGCGGCCGCCATGTTCGCGGCTACCAGCTACTGGCGCGACCTGATCGCCTTCTCGTGGAATCTCACCACCGTCGAGCACCCGGAGGGCGTTGCCGACCTGCTTGGCGAGACGCTGGAACGAACCAGCCCACGTCGGTTCACGATCACCGAGCCGCCAGAGGAAGCCGACGGCGTCGTCACGGCGTGGTTCCGCTTCGAAACGACCGTCGGTCGCGGCAAAGGCCTGGTCCGGTTCGTCGACGACGATGGTGAGACCAAGGCGTGGACGTTCCTCACCACGCTGTATGAGCTCAAGGGCCACGAGGAACCATGTGGGACGAGGCGTCCCAAGGGCGTCACGCATGGCGCGTTCAAGGACCGCACGACGTGGTGTGAGCAGCGACAACAGGAGGCCGAGGCGCTGGGGTCGACCACCCAGCCATACGCGCTCGTCGTCGGCGGCGGGCAGGGCGGCATCGCCCTGGGTGCCCGGCTCAGACAGCTTGGCGTGCCGAGCCTGGTGGTGGACAAGCACTCGCGTCCGGGTGACCAATGGCGGAATCGCTACAAGTCGCTGTGCCTGCACGACCCGGTCTGGTATGACCACCTGCCCTACATTCCGTTCCCGGACAACTGGCCGGTGTTCTCACCCAAGGACAAGATCGCGGACTGGCTTGAGTCGTACGTCAAGGTCATGGAGATCCCGTACTGGTCGGGCACCGAGGTGACGTCGGCGTCGTACGCCGAGGAGGCAGGGGAGTGGACCGTCCAGGTGACGCGGGACGGCGAGCCGCTCACGCTGCGGCCGCAACAGTTGGTGCTGGCCACCGGCATGTCCGGCAAGCCGAACGTGCCGGAACTACCCGGCCAAGATGTCTTCCGGGGCGATCAGCACCACTCGTCGGCACACCCAGGCCCGGACGACTACGCGGGCAAGCGGTGCGTGGTGATCGGCAGCAACAACAGCGCGTTCGACATCTGCGGCGCGCTGTGGGAGCACGACGCCGACGTGACGATGGTGCAGCGCAGCTCGACCCACATCGTCAAGAGCGACACCCTGATGGACATCGGGCTCGGTGATCTCTACTCCGAACGTGCGGTCGCCGCTGGGGTGACCACCGAGAAAGCCGACCTGATCTTCGCGTCGTTGCCGTACCGGATCATGCACGAGTTCCAGATTCCGCTGTACGAGCAGATGGCGGAGCGGGACCGTGAGTTCTACGAACGGCTCGAACGGGCCGGGTTCTGGCATGACTGGGGTGAGGATGGCTCTGGACTGTTCATGAAGTACCTGCGGCGCGGGTCCGGCTACTACATTGACGTCGGCGCCGCCGAGTTGGTCGCGAACGGTGAGGTGAAGCTCGCGCACGGCCAGGTCACCCGGCTCACCGAGGACGCGGTCGTGCTGGACGACGGCACGGAGCTGTCAGCGGACCTGGTCGTCTACGCGACCGGCTACGGTTCGATGAACGGCTGGGCCGCGGACCTGATCAGTCAGGAGGCCGCCGACCGGGTCGGCAAGGTGTGGGGGTTGGGTTCCGACACCACGAAGGACCCAGGGCCGTGGGAAGGCGAGCAGCGCAACATGTGGAAGCCAACCCAGCAGAAGGCGCTGTGGTTCCACGGCGGCAACCTGCACCAGTCGCGGCACTATTCGCTGTACCTCGCGCTGCAGTTGAAAGCGCGCCACGCGGGCATCCCGACGCCGGTGTACGGGCAGGCCGAGGTGCACCACACGAGGTGACCGGTCCAGCATCGGACGGAGCCAACGCGGCGTAGACAACGCGGTAGTGGCCGAGCCCGCGGGCCCGGCCACCACCGCGTTGATCCTGCTAATGCCCGATCAGCTGGTGCTGTTCTTGCGGCGACGCTGGAACATCAGCGCACCCACACCGGCGATCACGAGGCCGACACCGACGAGCAGCGGTGTCATGATCGAGGCGCCGGTCAGGGCCAGGTCATCCTCGTTGCTCACCGGGGCGGGCGGGGCCTCCGTTGTGGTCGGCGCCGGGGGAGCGGCCGACGTCGTGGACGTGGTCGGGGCGCTCGACGACGTGGTCGGCGCAGGCGTCGAGGAGGTGGTCTCCTCGGGTGGCGTGGTCGTCGGAGCGGCCTGCCAGGTGGCGGTGGCGCCAGCTGAGAGGGTGACGTCCTCCGACTGAGCCACGATCAGCGACTGTGCCTTGCGCTCGTCGTAGTTCCCTGCGACGAACAGCCGCCCGGTGTTGACATGGCCGGTGGCCTTGATCTCGAAAGACGCGTTGTTCGCTGACATGCTCGCGGGGACGTCGACGTAGATCTCGGAGCCATCGGTGATGTCCGACGCCGACAGTTCCTTGCCGTCAGCGTCGGTCAGCGTCGTGCCTTCGGGCAGGTCGGTCGTCAGCTCGGAGACCTCGCCTGTCGTAGCGACCGTGAACGGCCCGATCCGCTCGCCAGCCTGACCGGATGCCGTCTCCGGGGCCAGCTCCAGCGTCGGCGTCGGCTCCTCGATGTCCCTGGCCTCACTGGTCAGGTAGTCGTAGAGCGCGAGGACGTCCTGGTCGGCGTCGTCGCCCGCCTGCGTCGCGTTAGGACGCTGAAGCTCCTCATCGTCGCTGAAGCGCCAGACCGCGGCTTGGGTGCCGGTGATGGCCTCCTTTTCGGACAGACCGTCGGTCAGCGTGTCCGCGCCGATCGCCTCTTCGAGTGCGTCGGTGTCGACGCTCGGGTATCCGTTCTGCAGCACCCACTGGATCTTCCCGCGGTTGTCGTGGAAAGGGGAGTCTGGATTCGGGTACTGGTCCCACGGCGTCTCGACCATCGTCTCGCCGTGGCGCAAATCGACCTTGATTTCGACGCAATACATGCGGAGCGTATTGCCGCCGTCGAGCTTCAATCCGAACAGCGCGGTGTTCAGATTGGTCATGCTGTCCATGTTCACCTTGTAACCGCTGATGTTGTGTCGCGGCCCGAGAACCGTGCCCGTCGCGTCGTCGGCGGACGCGGGCGCGGCGGTCGACAGCAGGGCGAACGTGGCGCCGATAGCGACGGCGCCAGCGCGAGTGAGAACTGATCTCGTGCGCATGAGTCTCCTAACCCTCCCCTGTGGAGCTTCCGATAAAGATCACACTTTCCAGTGAGGGCGGAGCATACACATAGGAGAAAAACGACCCGAACCGGCCATACTATCGAGTTTCTGTTACTCCGAATGGTTGACGTCTTTAGTGTCATAAGTGACGCCAGGCGAGCTAACCGATTGGTCCGGGCTCTGCAGGGTGGCCTCGGTCCAGGCGTCGGCCACCGCGCCAGCGGCCTGCGGTGCGGCGTCGGGCATGATGGGCTTCGACGCTTGTGACGACCGCCAAGAGAGGGAAATCAGTGCCTGCATCGTCATTCACCCGGGGCGTTGCGCCGGACGCCGTCGCCACCGACGACCACGCCTTCGCGGAGTGGGCCGCCACTGAGGCGGGACGGCTGCTGCTTCAGGTGCGCGATTCCGGCCTCGCGGGCAAGGAGCTCAAGAACGCCGGTGACCGGGAAGCCAACGAGCTGCTGCTGAGCCTGCTGGCCGAGCATCGTCCGGACGACGCGGTGCTGAGCGAAGAGAGCCTCGCGAGCCACGGTGACGCTACGCGACTCGCCGCCGACCGGGTGTGGATCGTCGACCCGCTTGACGGTACGCGCGAGTTCTCCGAACCGCCCCGCGACGACTGGGCGGTGCACGTGGCGCTGTGGTCGAAGGGCGAGCTGACCGCGGGTGCGGTCGCGCTCCCCGCAAGGGACGTCACCTTCTCAACGGCGTCGGTCAAGGCGCCAGAGGCCGCACCGTCGCAGGCACTGCGTATCGCGGTGAGCCGCACCCGCGCGCCCGCGCTGGTGCATGACGTCGCCGAGACGCTGGGCGCGGAACTGGTCGCCATGGGCTCGGCCGGGGTCAAGGTGATGGCGGTCATCGACGGCACGGCTGACGCGTACATCCACGCCGGTGGCCAGTACGAGTGGGACTCGGCCGCGCCGGTGGCCGTCGCCAGGGCGGCGGGCGCCCACACGAGCCGGATCGATGGCGGCCCGTTGGAGTACAACCAGCGCGAGGTGCTCCTGCCTGATCTGGTGGTCTGCCGCAGCGAGGTCGCCGAGCAGGTGCTGAGCGCGATCGCGGCTGCCCCCACCGAGGCCGTGCGGCCGGACTAGCTCCTGCGTGACGCATGCGGTGGGGCGACGCTCCGCCGATCGGGCAGCGGCCGCTCAGGGCGCGCCGTTGTCGAGGTTGTCGCGGCAGTACTCCCGGCGTGCCTGGTTGGCCTCCGGTGTGGTGCGGGTGGCGGCGAGAATGGCGTACGCGGCGGCCTCCGCTGACGCGTCGATCTCGGCCAGCTTGGCGTGATACAGCGGCCCATCGACGCCACCGGCAGCGCGAGCGTGCCGCAGTTGCTCGGCGTTGCGCCACGCCTCCTCACGCCAGGATGAGATGAGCAGGTAGACGCTCTTCGGGTCGATCACCATGCCCAGCAGTTCGTTGCCGTCGTTGAGCGACGGGTCGTACCGGGCGGCGAGCCGGTCACTCATCAGCTCGGCGTTCTCCTGCAGGACGTCACTGATGCGGTCGTGGTCGGGTCGTCCGGTCGCGTCCGGCATCGGCCCGTCGGCCCGGAGAACACCCTCGGTCTGCTCGATCGCGCGGATGGGGTTGTCCCGCCGGATGTGCGCGTTGAGCTGCAGCAGCAGATCCCCGGTCGCGGTCACGGATTCGTCGTCGGCTGCCTGGAACGCGATCGCCCAGGACGGCGCGACCTCATCCCGGTGGCCGGTGTGCCAGCGCGCGTACTGGTCGAGGTATTCCTGGGCGTAGTTCCGTACCTCGTGGTTGATGCGGTCCGGTCGCTCGTACGTTCCGCGCACCGCCAGCGGGTCGAGCCGCTCCAGGTCGTCGAAGTAATCCGGATCGGTCGCGGACTCGAGGTAGCCGCGGGTGATGGTCAGGTATGCGTCGGCGAACACCGCGTCGTGGTCGCAGCCAAGCGCCGCGGTGTGCTGCTGCAGGATCGTCTCCAACTGCCTGACGCACGACAGCGTCCCTTCGACGCAGCTGACCGGCTCCACAGCGGGCAGGTACGGCACGGTGTAGTCGGGCGGCAACGGCGGCGAGCCCGGCAGCAGCCACGGCACCGGTTCGTCGGCACCGGCCTGCGCCATAGGCAGCACCAACGACGCGACCATGGCGCACAGCGCGATGCGGACCCGACCGGCCATGACAGACTCCTTGGTATCAAGCGCTCATTCGATGCTTGATGAACGAGCCATTTGCGGTCCCGGTACGGGGAGGGCGCCATGGATGACACCACGGCGCGCGACATCCTGGGCATCGGACCGCACGCCACCCGGGAAGAGGCTCGCACGGCGTACAAGCGGCGCGCCAAGATTCTCCACCCGGACAGGCATGCGCACGGCTCGCAGGCGGACCTGCGTGCGGCAGAGCGAGCGATGGCCGAGTTGACCGACGCGTTGCACGCGCTCCGGTTCGATGCCGCGAAACGGACCAGCGACGCGCAGCAGGCAACGCATCGGGTATGGACCGGTGATAGGTACGTCGACGTGCCGCGCGACCGCCCGCGACGTCCGCGGCATCGGGGATGTGAGGTCTGCGGGCACACGCCCGCGATGTGGATCGACATTCGCGCACTGAACGGGCTGATCATCCTGCACCGCACGGACCGCTACGCCGCCACGCTCTGCAGGAACTGCGGCACCGCGATCTGGCGAGACGTGCAGGCACAGACACTCACACTCGGGTGGTGGGGTATCCCCGCCCTGTTCGCCAACCTCGCCGTGCTGGTGAACAACCGGGGCTACGGCGCAGCGCTCAGGGAACTGGACCCGCCGCACGCTCGTGCTGCCGGTTCACCAGCGCCGAGGTCGGAGCCCATGCCGCTCACGAAGCCGGTGACGGCCCGGGTGCTGCCCTGGCTAGCCACCGCCACCGTCGTGATCATCATCGTGCTGCTGGTAGCGGCCGCTATGCAGGCGCGCGGGTGAGCGCCCCTGGCAAGCCGAGGTGCTCGGTCTAGAGGGCGTCAACGCGCAGCAGGAACCCCCGCTTGTCGAGGAAGCTCGACAGCCACTCGCGATGCTGTTCGCAGGCTAGCCAGGTCTTTTCTCGTTCGGGAGTGTGGACCTTCGGGTTGTTCCAGACCACGGCATACGACGCTGCTTGCTGACAGCCCTTCGCCGAACAGATCAGCTGACCGGCGGAGGCATCAGTAGCGAACGACGATGGCTGGTCCTGCATACCGCCATGGTGCCAGGCCGCGACGCCCGAGAGCGTGCGCCGGGTGGCCATGCGGAGGAAGGGACTATTTCAGTGCCTGAATATCTACTATGGCATAACCCATAGAGCGTCAACATGACGCGGATCGCGACCCATCGGCTCTCACCACGAGAAGCACGGAAGCAGACGGCTACGCCTGGCCGTCCGCCTGGCCGTCCACTGACTTATTGACCTTGCGCACGGCGTTATCGATCTTGTCGTGGTACTTGCCCTTGGTTTGCTTGTCCACGAACGCACCGGCTTTGTCGGTGTAGTGGCGGATCTTGTCCGGGTTGTTCCTGGCATACCGACGCGCGGCGTCAACCGCGCCGGCAACCGCGGTGAACCTCCGGAAGAACGGCATGGTGCGCTCCTTTCAACGACCAGTCAATACAACCCGGTATCGGATGCTCACTACGAGAGTGACACACCCGCGGCTCGTACGGCTGCCGGCCACGCGACACGGTTGCGGGGAGCGGGGGCATCGGGACGTCTGTTCGGGATCGGTCAGGCGGCGAGCTTGCGCGCCAGCCGCTCCGGCTTCGGCCACCGTACGTCGGAGACCCAGTGCAGCTTCTCGAACAGCCAGATGACCCTGGCTGAGATGTCGATCTGGCCACGTCGCACGCCGTGACGGGCGCCGGTGGGGTCGGCGTGGTGGGAGTTGTGCCACGACTCGCCGAACGACAACACGGCGAGCGGCCAGAAGTTGGCCGACTTGTCGCGGGAGGCGAACGGCCGGTTACCGATCATGTGGCAGATCGAGTTCACCGACCACGTGACGTGGTGCAATGCGGCGACGCGTACCAGGCTAGCCCAGAAGAACGCGGTCAGCGCGCCCCACCAGGACAGCGTGATCAGCCCGCCGAGCACGGCGGGTAGCAGCAAGGTGGCGACGGTCAGCAGCGGGAACAGCCGGTCGACGACGCGGATGGCACGGTCCTTGAGCAGGTCGGGTGCGAACCGGTTGGCGTTGGTCCGGTCTCGCTGGAACATCCAGCCCATGTGGGCGTACCAGAAGCCTTTGGCGAGCGCCTTGGCCGAGGTGCCGAACCGCCACGGCGAGTGGGGGTCTCCCTCGCGGTCGGCGTAAGCGTGGTGGCGACGATGATCGGCAACCCATCCGATGACCGGTCCCTGCATGGCCATGCTGCCGACCACGGCGAGGGCGACCCGCAGGCCACGCTTGGCCTTGAAGGCCCGGTGGGTGAAGTACCGGTGGAAGCCGACGGTGACCCCGAGGCCGGTGACGACGTAGAACGACACCGCGAGGGCGATGTCGGTCCAGTTGAGGCCCCAACCCCACGCGATGGGTACGGCGGCGATCAGGGCGAGCAGGGGGACGACGGCGAACACTTTGACGAGGGACATCTCGGTCGTGGACTTCGTGCCGTCGAACATCGGTTCCGTGCGCTGGTCGCGCGCGGATTCGGTGCGAGACCGTTCGAGTGTTGAAGGAGACATGATGCTACCTCCCGGTAGCGGATCGTGAATGCCACCCGAGGTAGGGGAGCTGCTTGATTCTCATAGCGGTGATCCGACCGCCGTATCCGCGTGATACCCACGCGGATACGGCGCTAATCGTGCTACGACCGGATCAGAGTGCCCGCACGTTGTTGGCCTGCGGGCCCTTGTCGCCCTGCGTGACCTCGAACTCGACGGACTGGTTCTCCTCGAGGGTGCGGAAGCCGTAGCCGTCGATCGCGGAGTAGTGCACGAAGACGTCAGGGCCGTCCGTGCGTGCGATGAAGCCGAAGCCCTTTTCGGCGTTGAACCACTTCACGGTTCCTTGAGTCATAACTTTGTTCTCCTTGTAGGGATATATGCCGGGTCGCACTCTGCGGTCCGGCATGGCCGGGTTGATCAGACGGCGACTTCTCGGCTTGTCCTGCAAGGAGAAAAACGACGCCCGCACCTAGGTTCTGCGCGAGCGTGTATTGAACACGAACACTTCAAAACTTCGACCTACACCACTCAACGTTCCTCGGCGCGGATTTGTTCCATGGTGACGGTCGAGGCCGCCCTGCGCTGGGGGACGTCGTTCGGATACAGCGAGGGCGTACAGTGCGAGGTACTAGCACGTGATGACATCTCTGAGTCATGGTGTCGCCCCTATCGCCGGTTTCGTACCGGAGCGATCTGAGCCGGGTACCGGTCACCGCATCACGCGACTCCGCCACCACGACCGTGAGTGCGCGTGCCACGACGATCGCACAGATTGGGACGCAGCCATGCCGACACACGAATTGACACAGTCCGCCGCTGACCACGACGTTGGCGGTGCCGACGCCGGGTGTCCCGCGTGCCCGCACCCCTGGAATGACCACGACCAGATCGCGACGCGGTTCTGCGCCGCGACGATCGATCACCAGTTCGAGCGAGCCTGCGTCTGCGCCGCGGCCCAAGCACGGAAATCCGTCGGCCAGGCTTACGTACGGTGATCGAGGGCGGCGACACCGGCCGCCGCGTGTACCCACTGGCCCGGTTACGGCAAGGAGTTCTCGCCAGGACACTCCCTCGCACCCGGCGCCGCGTCCTGGTGGATCGGCCCGGACCGGGCCGAGAGTGCGTCCGTTCCCACCACCGCGCCCCGGCGGCAGGCGACGATCTCGGCCACGATCGCCACGGCGATCTCCGCGGGCGTGTCCGCTCCGATGTCCAGCCCAGCCGGGCCCCGGATCGAGTCCGCGAGCTCGGCGCTCACCCCGTGAGCGAGCAGCCAGTCGCGCCGGCGCGCCTGCGTGCGGCGCGAGCCCATCGCACCGATGTACGACGCTCCCGACGTCAACGCGGTAGCGAGGGCAGGGCCGTCGACGTCCTCGTCGTGGCTCAGCACGACGACCGACTCGGCCTCGGGCAGGCGAGAGATCGCGTCGTCGAGGGCCGTGACGACCGTCGGACGCCAACCGAGGGTCGCACTGATCGACTCCAGGGCGACGGCAACGTCGCCGGAGCCGACGATGAGAATCTGATGTGAGCGCACAGCCGTCAGGGTAGTCGGTCGGACTCCCGCGCAGGTGTTGATCACCAACCCTGCCGGTAGCTTGATCAGCTATCGCGCTACCTCGTCGGCGAGCAGCGCCACGTGCAGCGACACCCGGATGTCGGGATCGTCGAGGTCCACGCCGAGCAGCCGCTCGATCTTGGCGAGCCGGTCATAGAACGCGGCACGGGACAGGTGGACCGCGGCGGCGGCGTCGGACTTGCTCGTCGGATGCTCAAGCAGCGCCCGAAGCACCACCAGCAGGTCGCCACCATTGTCCTCGTCGTGCTCCTTGAGCGCGTCCAGCTCGCGCGTGACGAACGCGTGCACTCGTTCGTCCTCGCCCAGCATCGTCAGTAAGCCGCGCAGGTGGACGTCTTCGAGCCGGTGGACGAGCCTGCCACCCGCGCTAGCGTGTACGGATTCCACGACGTGCTGCGACTCGCGCAGCGTGCGGTCGATGTGTGCGGCCTTGTTCACCGCCCGGCCCGCACCGATGACGACGGTATGCCGGTCGGCCACGCGTGCCGCCAGCTTCTCGACGGCACGCTCGTGCCGTGCCGACGGCGCGAACGACAGCAGTACCCGCACATCGCGGTCGATCTCGCCCACCAGGGCCGAGGTTCGCGTACCGTGCACCGCGTGTACCACCGAGGCGAGCACATCGTCCACTAACGACGGTGTGAGGCTGTCCTGACCGGCTGTCCGCGGTCGCGGGCGAATCGCGAGCCCGACGAAGGTGCGCTTCGTCGTGGGCAGCCCGGACAGCTCGCAGCGGCGCAGCAGGTCGGGATCGGTCGGATCGGCGAGCAGACCGAGTAGCAGCTCCTGATGGGTGCGCCGGACGAGGCTGTCGCGATGCCGGTCCTGCAGCCGGTGCATCGCCAACGCGGCGGCGGCACGCTCGGCCACTACGGTGAGCCGCTGCGGGGGAGTGGCCGGGGCCTGCACGATCAGCCGTCCCCAACCTGCGTCTCGTTTGCCGAGCCTCGTGATGAGCCAGCCGTTCGTCGCATCCCACGTGGTGCGCTCGGCATGCTCGACGGCGCGGGATCGCGACTGCCAGTCAGCGAGGAAACCGGCGATGTCGCCGGGGCCTGCCCGGTAGTCCAACACCCGGTGTTGTTCGTCCTCAAGGACGACAGCGGCGCCAGCGAGGCGCTGCACGGCCGCCAGGATCTCGTCGGGGCCCGCCTCCTCCATGCTCAGCGCGGTGAAGGTGTCGTGCACCCGCTCGGCCTCGCGCAGCTCCGTGAGCTGCTCGTCCACGATCCGCTCGCCCACGGTCTGGGTAATGGCGGCGAACCGCACCTCGCGGGTCAGTGCGATGAGTGGCAGGGTCAGCCGCTCACACGCGGTGACCAGCGGTGCGGGAACGGACGTCCACCGGCGGCCCAGTTCGATGAGCAGACCCGCCGCGTCGCTGTCGTCCAGGCTCCGCGCCAGCGCGTCCAGCTCCTCTGCGGTATCAGGGAACGCGATGCCGGTGCTCAGCACAAGATCCCCACCGCGCAGTAGCGGCGCGATATCGGCCAGCTCGGTGGTGTGCACCCAGCGCACCTGGCGGTCCAGCCCAGACTTCCCCGCGAGAACCTCGGGGCCCGCCGCGCGCAGCACGGGCATCTGGAGCACCTCTGCGACAGTCACAACGGCCATGAAACTGCCTTCCGGTGACGACAAGCCCTGACAAAGCGTCGGATCATGTGCCGAAATCCTACACTCTGTCGGACGAGGTCGAACCGTGCCGCGGGTTAGCGTGAGGTTTCGACACCGAAGGAGCCACCACATGACCACCTCGATCGCACACTGGGTCGACGGCGCCGAGTTCGCGGGCACGTCCGACCACTGGGCAGATGTCACCAACCCAGCCACCGGGCAGGTTTCCGGCCGCGTCGCGCTCGCCGGCGAGCACGACGCCCAGCACGTCATCGCGTCGGCCGCGACGGCAGCCAAGGCCTGGGGCGAGACCTCACTGGCCAAGCGCACGCAGATCCTGTTCGCCTTCCGCGAGCTGCTCAACAGCCGCAAGGAGGAACTGGCGCACCTGATCACGGCCGAACACGGCAAGGTCTATTCCGACGCCCTCGGTGAGATCACCCGAGGTCAGGAGGTCGTCGAGTTCGCGTGCGGCATCTCGCATCTGCTCAAGGGCGGCTACTCCGAGAGCGCGTCGACCGGCGTCGACGTCCACTCCAAGCGCGACCCGCTCGGCGTCGTCGGGATCATCAGTCCGTTCAACTTCCCGGCCATGGTCCCGATGTGGTTCTTCCCGATCGCTATCGCCTCGGGGAACACGGTGGTCCTCAAGCCGAGCGAGAAGGACCCGTCCGCCGCCCTGTGGATCGCGAACCTCTGGAAGGAAGCTGGCCTTCCCGACGGCGTGTTCAACGTGCTGCAGGGCGACAAGGTCGCCGTCGACGCGCTGCTGCACAGCCAGGACGTGGCCGCGATCAGTTTCGTCGGGTCCACCCCGATCGCGAAGTACGTCTACGAGGAGGCCAGCAGACACGGCAAGCGGGTGCAGGCCCTCGGCGGCGCCAAGAACCACATGGTCGTGCTGCCCGACGCCGATCTCGATCTCGCCGCCGACGCCGCGGTCAACGCCGGGTACGGCAGCGCGGGCGAGCGGTGCATGGCCATCAGCGTGCTGGTCGCGGTCGATCCGGTCGGTGACGACCTCGTCGCGCGGATCGCCGAGCGCACGCGGACGCTGGTGACCGGAGACGGCCGCAAAGGTGACGGCCCGGACGGCGCCGAAGCCGACATGGGGCCACTGGTCACCAAGGCGCACCGGGACAGGGTCGCCGGGTTCGTCGCCTCCGGCGAGCGGGCGGGTGCCAAGCTCGTCATCGACGGCCGCACCGTCGAGGCCCGTGGCGAGCAGGACGGCCACTGGCTCGGCCCGACACTGTTCGACCACGTCACACCGGACATGGACATCTACACCGAGGAGATCTTCGGCCCTGTCCTCGCCGTGGTGCGGGCGTCGTCGTACGACGAGGCCGTCGAGCTCATCAACGCCAACGAGTACGGCAACGGCACCGCGATCTTCACCAATGACGGCGGTGCGGCGCGGCGCTTCGAGTCCGACGTCCAGGTCGGCATGATCGGCGTGAACGTGCCGATTCCGGTCCCGGTAGCCTATTACTCGTTCGGCGGTTGGAAGCGTTCGCTGTTCGGCGACACCCACGCGCACGGCACCGAGGGCGTGCACTTCTTCACCCGCGCCAAGGTCGTCACCACCCGCTGGATCAACCCTGCCGCCCGGCCGGAGGGCGGCCTCGAACTGGGGTTCCCGCAGAATGACTGAGGAGTTCACGGCCATGTTCGACGCCGACCGCGCCTACGACCTGGACCGCAAGCACGTCTTCCACTCCTGGTCCGCCCAGGCGAAGCTGGACCCGATGGTGGTCACCAAGGCCGAGGGGGCCTACGTATGGGACCGCGACGGCAACCGGCTGCTCGACTTCACGTCCCAGCTGGTGTTCACCAACCTCGGACACCAGCACCCCGCCATCGTCCGCGCGGTTCAGGACCAGGCTGCGACGCTGTGCACGGTGGCGCCCAACCACGTCAACGGCGCCCGCTCCGAGGCCGCGCGGCTGATCGCCGCGCACACGCCTGGCGACCTCAACCGGGTGTTCTTCACCAACGGCGGAGCGGACGCCAACGAGCACGCCATCCGGATGGCGCGGCTGCACACCGGTCGTTCGAAGGTGCTGTCCACCTACCGCTCCTACCACGGTGGCACCGACCTCGCGGTCAACGTCACCGGCGAGCCCCGTAGGTGGTCGAACGACACCGGGTCGGCAGGGGTCGTGCACTTCTTCGGCCCGTTCCTGTACCGCAGCGCCTTCTCGGCGACGACGGAGGAGGAAGAGTGCCAGCGCGCGCTGGCCCATCTGGAACAGGTCATCACGCTCGAAGGCCCGTCGACGATCGCCGCCATCATGCTGGAGTCGATCCCGGGCACGGCGGGCATCATGGTCCCGCCGCCCGGTTATCTCGCCGGTGTCCGGGAGCTGTGCGACCGGTTCGGCATCGTGTTCATCGCCGATGAGGTGATGTCCGGCTTCGGCCGGGCAGGCACGTGGTTCGCCATCGAGCATGGGAGTGCTGGTTCGGCAGGCCCGGTCGTCCCGGACCTGCTGACCTTCGCCAAGGGCGTGAACTCCGGCTACGTTCCGCTCGGTGGTGTGGCCATCAACGAAGCCATCTATTCGACCTTCGCCGAGCGGCCGTATCCCGGCGGACTCACTTACTCGGGTCATCCGCTCGCCTGCGCCGCGGCGGTCGCCACCATCGAGACGATGGAGAACGACGGTCTCGTCGAGCACGCGGCCGCCCTCGGCGAGGACGTCTTCGGGCCAGGGCTGCGGGAGCTGGCTGCCAGGCACGACTGGATCGGCGAGGTCAGGGGAACCGGCGTGTTCTGGGCCATCGAGCTGGTGGCCGACCAGGCGACGCGCGAGCCGCTCGCGCCGTACGGCGGAACCAGCGAGGCGATGTCCGAGGTCGTCGCGGCCTGCCGGCGGCGCGGTCTGCTTCCGTTCGTGAACTTCAACCGTATCCACGCGGTCCCGCCGATGACGACGACCGCCGAGGAAGCCCGCGAAGGGATCGAGATTCTCGATGCGGCCCTGACCGAAGTCCGCGCGACGGTGGGCTGACCCCGGCGGTTAGGCCAGGCGGGCGTAGACGTCGCCGGAACGGCCGAGAGGCCGGAACCGGTCGAGCAACCGCACGAGATCCTCGGCATCCAGCCAGCGCTCGCTGGCCCACCGCATGGTTTCGACGGGGGAGTAGTTGTAGCGGTAGCCACCGGCGCCGAGTCGGTCTACCCGCTCCAGCGCCTCGATGGCCGCGTCGTGGGCAGGGGGCAAGTACTCGAACGACAGGGCGCGCAGCGGCCTGCTGAGTCCGGTGAGGACATCGACCTCGAAGCCCTCCACATCGATCTTGCAGAATGCCGGCTCACCGTGCCGTGCGATGAGGTCGTCGAGCGTCATCACGGCCACGTCGATGGACGAGTCCCACCGCACGCGGGTGAAGCGGCGGTCAGCGCGGACCGACTCGATCCAGTCGGTCGACAGCGACGAGACCGTCGGCGTCGCTGTGGATATGCCCATCCTGGCCCTGCCGGGGCGGGCGCCGACGGCGAGCGGCACGATCGCCACATCGGGGTCTCGCCCGTAGAGCAGCCGCAGCACGCGCACGCAGTCGGGTTGCGGTTCGACGGCGATCACTCGTGCGCCCAGCGTGCGCCACGCGGCCACCCGGCTCCCGACGTGGGCGCCGACGTCGAACGCGACGTCCCCTGGCCCAAGGAACTCGCCGAAGAACCGCACCATCCGGCGGCGCCTGCCTGGCACGCCGTGGTACATGGCCAGTGAGCGGGCGATTCCCTTGGCGCGGCTGAGCACCTGACGACCGTACCCCGCTCCGGCCGTTACGCTCCGGTATGTCGAGGCCGAGACGACGGGAGCTCGCGATGTTCAGTGTCACGGTTCGCGATCACGTGATGGTCGCGCACAGCTTTCGTGGCGAGGTGTTCGGGCCCGCGCAGCGGCTGCACGGTGCGACGTTCGTCGTCGACGCCACGTTCCAGCGTGCTGAGCTCGACGCCGACAACGTCGTCGTCGACATCGGTGCCGCCTCCCGCGAGCTGGCCGAGGTGCTGGCGCCCCTCAACTATCGCAACATCGACGACGATCCGGCCTTCGCAGGCGTCAACACGACGACCGAGTTCCTCGCGAAGGTGATCGCCGACCGGCTGGCGGAGCGGGTCACCGCAGGGGCGTTTGGTGACGGGGCGCGCGGCCTGGCCGCGATCACCGTGACACTCCACGAGTCCCACGTGGCCTGGGCACGTTACGAGCGGGCGTTATGACGACCGGTGTCGTGCTGGTCGTGCCGGGCGGCATCGACGACGAGACCGCGCCGAGCGGCGGCAACGTGTACGACCGGCGGATACGCGATGGCCTGGCGGCGACCGGGCTCGACGTGCGGCAGATCGCGGTGGCTGGCGCGTGGCCACGGCCCGCCGAGGCAGCCCGGGCGGAGCTCGCCCTGTCGCTTGATTCGGTGCCCGACGGCGCCGTCGTGCTGGTAGACGGGCTGCTCGCCTGTGGCGTCCCCGAGGTCGTCGTGCCACGGGCCGCGCGGCTGCGGCTGGCCGTGCTGGTGCACATGCCGCTGGCGGACGACGTAGGCCTGTCCGGCGACGTCGCGGCCGAGCTGGATCGGTGCGAGCGGAAGACGCTGGCCGCGGCGGCCGCCGTGGTGGCGACCAGCACGGCGACCGCACGGCGGCTCGCCGCTCGGCACGGGCTGGGCGCGGTCGAGGTCGTCCCGCCGGGGGCGGATCGTGCGCCGCTCGCCGCTGGCTCGGCGACGGGTGGCGGACTCTTGTGGGGGAGCGCCCCCACACCCCCCGACGGGGAAGGCCCCGTTCCCCTCGTGCTGTGCGTGGGCTCGCTTTCTCCGCTCAAGGGACAAGACGTGCTCATCGATGCGCTGGCCCGGCTGGCGGATCTGACGTGGCACTGCCGGTGCGTCGGTCCGTCACGCGATCCTCGTTTTGTCGCCGACCTGCACGGGCGGATCGAACGACTCGGCCTCACCGGCCGGACCGAGGTGGTCGGTGCCCACACCTGGGAGCAAGTGGGGGAGATGTACGCCGCCTGCGACCTGGTGGTGCTGCCGTCGCGGGCGGAGTCCTACGGGATGGTGGTGACCGAGGCGCTGGCTCGAGGCATCCCTGTCGTCGGGTCCGGCGTCGGCGGCGTGCCGGAGGCGCTCGGGGACACCTCGGCCGGTCGCCCCGGACTGCTGGTGGCTCCGGACGACTCGGCCGAGCTCGCCGTCGCGCTGCGCGGCTGGCTGACCGACGCCGCGCTCCGGCACCAGCTGCGGGCAGCGGCCCGGCTACGCAGGGATTCCCTTGAACGGTGGCCGGTTGCCGCGCGACGGATGGCCGATGTGCTTCGCGCGCCAGCGGGGAGTACCCGTGAGTAAGGCGGCGCCCGAGTGGTTGGCCCTGCGGGAAGAAGCCGACGCGGCCGCCCGCGCGGTCGAGCTGCTCGATCCGCTGCGCGGGTGTCTGCCGGACGGCCCGCTGGTGGTGCGCGACCTCGGCTGCGGCACCGGCGCGAACCTCCGGTGGCTGGCCCCGCGCCTGCCGGGACCACAGCGATGGATCCTGCACGACCACGACGCGGACCTGCTGGCGTGTGCCACGGCCAGGACTGTCAACACCGCGGACGGCACTCCGGTGACGACCCACATCGACCACTCCGACCTCGCCCGGCTGCGGGCCGCCGACCTCGCGGGAACCTCCCTGGTGACCGGGTCGGCGTTGCTGGACCTGCTCAGCCAGGAGGACATCGAGTCGCTCGCCGATGCCTGCGTCACCGCCGGGTGCCCGGCGCTGTTCACCGTGTCGGTCGTCGGACGGGTCGAGCTGCTACCGGCCGATCCGATGGATGCGAAGATCCGCGACGCCTTCAACGATCACCAGCGACGTGCCGTGGCCGGACGCGGCAGGCTGCTCGGCCCGGACGCGCCCTCGGTCACGGCGGCGGCCTTCCTGAGCCGCGGCTGGCGGGTGCTCAGCGGGCCGAGCCGCTGGCACCTCGGTGCCGGACAGACCGCGTTGACCACGCGGTGGCTGCGGGAGTGGTGCGAGGCCGCCGTCGAGCAGCGACCGGACCTCACCGCCGACGTCGGGGACTATCTGCCACGGCGGCTGCGCGCGTGCGCGGCCGGGCGGTTGCGCGTGACCGTCCACCACGTGGATCTACTGGCCCGTGGCCGGACACCGTCGTGAGTGCGTAGCAGGGTTAGAACACTGATCGCCACTCACGACCCCGGGGTCAGGACGGCGTGGTAGTCGGCGAAGGACGCGGCCAGGCTCGTGAGCAAGGCCCTGCCCTTCGCCGCCGACGCCAGCGACGGCCGGCCGACGACGCCCGAATCGGAGTAGGGCGACAGCCCGAGGGTGAGCAGGTGGCGCCGGTCGTCGGCCAGGTGGTCGGTATCGGAGTAGCCGTCCCTCACGGCCTCCGGATGGCTGTCGAGCAGGATGGACGTCTCGATCTCACCGGCGTGCATGTCGCTGTCCAGCGGGGTCACGATACCGGCGGCGGCCAGCGCGGCCTGCCAATCGAGCGGACCGGGGAACAACGCCATGCGATGCCCAGCGGCGTTGGCCTCCTGCACCACATTGCCGAGCACGTAGTTCCCGCCATGCCCGTTGACCAGGACCAGCCCGGTGTGCAGCGAACTCGCGATGTCGCGGACCATCGCGGCGAGGGTGCCCGACGAGATGCTCACCGTGCCCTGCCAGGCGGCGTGCTCGTGTGAGCAGGAGATCGTCAGCGGCGGCAGGCGCCGCACCGGATAGCTGTCGGCGATCTCCCGCGCGATGGCGCACGCGATGAGGGTGTCGGTGGCCAGCGGGAGGCACGGGCCGTGCTGTTCGAAGCTGCCTATCGGCAGGACGGCGACGCTCGCCGTGCGATGGACCTCGTCGGATGTGGTGTCCAGTGGCACGAGGCAGGGATCTGGGTCGGTCATGCCCGTACCCTAGGCCGATGAGCGAAGGTGCGATCGAGCATGGGATCGCCGCCGACGACGTGGCGGAGTCCGATCTGGTCACCAGCCGAGGGGTCTTTCGCGCGGTCGCCTTCCGCGATCCGGTCGATGGCCACGAGCATCTCGCGCTGGTCCTCGGTGAGCGGCGGGCTGACGTACTGATGCGGGTTCACTCCGAGTGCCTCACTGGTGACGTCTTCGGCGCCATGCGTTGCGAATGCGGGCAGCAGCTCGACGCGGCGTTCGACGCGATCCTGCGCGAAGGCAACGGCATCGTGGTGTACTTGCGCGGCCACGAGGGGCGGGGCATCGGCCTGCTGGCCAAGTTGAAAACGCACGCCCTGCAAGACAATGCCGGGCTGGACACCGTCGACTCAGCCACGGCGCTCGGCCTGCCGGTAGACGTCAGGGATTTCGGGCCTGCCGCGCGGGTGCTCGGGCATCTTGGCGTGCGGTCGGTGCGGTTGCTGACGAACAACCGCGAGAAGGTTCGTGCCCTGCGGTCGCACGGCATCCGGGTCACCGCGCGGGTGCCGCTGCTGGTCCGCCCGAACGACCACAACGCGCGGTATCTGACCGCGAAACGGGACCGGCTCGGCCACGAGCTTCCGCACCTACGGGTACCGGATGCGATGGCACAGCGCGGGGAGGGTGCCGTCAGTCAGCCGGGGCATGATGGCGGGCAGGTCGTCGAACGCGCTCTCCCCGGTGATGAGGGCGTCGAACGCGGGGTCGGCGAGCAACTGGAGGGCTAGCGCCATCCTGTCGGCGAACGAGCGGCGACCGCGCTGCGCCTGCGGCAGCATGCCCACCTGGCTGCCGCGGATGGTCAACCGTCGCGAGTGGAACGCCTCGCCGAGCGGCAGCGTGACCTCACGATCGCCGTACCAGCTCAGCTCGATCACGTTGCCGTCCGCCGCGAGCAGTTCGAGGGAACGCCTAAGGCCCGCCGAGGTGCCGCTGGCGTGAAAGACCACATCGCAGTCGCCGTGCGCGTCGGGCGGGTTGGCGAACGCCACCCCCAAGGTGTCGGCGATCAGCGCCCGCGACGGGTCGATGTCGATGAGCTGCACCCGCGCACCAGGGAGCGTCGCCAGTACCCCGGCGACCGCGCAGCCAACCATGCCTGCCCCTACGACGGCGATCCGGTCGCCGACCAGCGGTGCGGCGTCCCACGCGGCGTTCACCGCCGTCTCGAGCGTGCCCGCGAGCACCGCCCGTTCCGGCGGGACACCGTCGGGAACCGGGGTCACCGCGCTGGTCGGCACGACGTAGCGCGTCTGGTGCGGGTAGAGGCAGAACACCGGCCTGCCACGTAGCTCAGGCTCACCCTCTTCGACGACCCCGACGTTGAGATAGCCGTACTTGACCGGGCCGGGGAACTCGCCGTCCTGGAACGGCGCGCGCATGGCCTTATGCTGACTGGGCGGCACCCGGCCGCCGAAGACCAGCGCCTCCGTCCCTCGGCTCACCGCCGAGTACAGCGTGCGGATGCCGACCTCACCAGGACCGACGGCGGGCAGCGGGACCGGCTGGATCTCACCAGCGCCGGGGGAGCGCAACCAATAGGCGTGTGCCGTGCGCTCCATCGACAACCCCCGATTCGTGATCTCCGCACCCTATCGTGAACCAGCTAGTCGGGAAGGACAGCAGCAATGGCACAGGACAGTTCGTTCGCCCGCCGCACACCGTACGACAAGACAGTGCTCAACGCTGTGTGCTGGCTCCTGCAGATCGCTCTCGCGGTGTTCCTGGTTGTCCAGTCGGCCATCCCGCTGTACCAAGGCGGGGCGTACAACATCGAGACCTTCGAACGGATCGGGTTCGGCCAATGGTTCCGCCACTTCACCGCCACCGTCGAGGTGGCGGGCGCGATTGGTCTGCTGATACCGGCGCTGGCGGGACTGGCCGCGATGGGGCTGGTCGGCGTCATGATCGGAGCCATCACGACCGAGCTGACGGTGCGCACGGCAGCCGGTGCGGTGCTGCCCGCCGAGCTGCTCGTGCTCTTCGCGCTGGTGGCCTGGTACCGGTGGCCGCAGACCAAGGCGCTGCCGGACCTGGCCAGGCGGGTGCTCAGCCGAAGGCGGTGAGGAACCGGTCGCGGAAGGCGTCCATGGGCCACACCGGGGCGCCCTCGCGTGGCCGCAGGCTGGGCTGCCAGCCCCATCCTGCGATCCGGTCGAGGACGCCTTCGTCACGGGTGACGATCGTGATCGGCACGTCCCGGCCCGCCTGCTCACCGGTGACCATCGAGACCGGCTGGTGATCCCCGAGGAAGATCAGCACGAGGTCGTCGTCGCCGTGGGTGCGGGCGTAGGAGATCAGCGTGCGCAGCGAGTACGCGATGGACTCGGCGTACGCGGTGCGCACCCCATCCGGCGAGTGGCTGGGCTTGCCCGCGAGGACCGAGCCGTCGCCGAGATCGGACCACGAAACCAGCGGCGGGACCGGGCGCCACGGCCAGTGGCTCGAGACCAGGTCGATCTCCGCCATCACCGGCGCGTGCGCGCCGACGACCTCCGCACGATGGAAGGCCGCCAGGGTGTACTGGTCGGGGATCGTCTCGAACGAGAAGCGTGGGCCGCGGTAGGCGATGTCGCGGGAGTCGTAGTACCCGTCGATGCCGTAGAACTCACGCTCGGGCCAGTCCTCGGTGTTCGCGGGCACGACGCCAGCGGTGCGCCAGCCCGCCCTGCGGAACGCGCCGCTGAGAGTCAGCCGATCGCCCCCGACCAGGCTGTCGTAGCGCAGTGGGTTGTCCACCCACAGGCCGGACTGCAACGTGGCGTGCGCCAGCCAGCTTGTGCCGCCCGACGTCGGGGAGGCGAGGAACGCGCTCCGGGTGGCGAATCCGGCGGTGTGGAGGCCGCGGTCCCCCGCGGTGAGCACCCGCGTCACGCGCGGTGCGATGTCCGGATGCTCGAGCGCGACCCGGCCGTAGCTCTCGACGAAGGCGATGACGACGTCCTTGCCGCGCAGCGCCGTGAGCAGGTCCTCGCCCGGGACGTCCCGGAACGCGTCGACGGCCATGTCGGCGGCGAACCGCCGCTGATCCCGGAAATCCGTGCCCACCTGGCGTATCCGGTCGTACGTGGTGGCCGCGGCGCTGCGTGCGGCGACCGGCTCGCCTGGGACGATCTGCACACCGGAGATCGCGCAGGCGAGCCACACCAGCCCGAGCGCCACCGTGGTGCGGGTCGCCGTGCGGCGGTGCTCGACGGCGACCCGGGTCAGCCGCACCACCGCGGCGGCGCCCGCGATCAGCAGCCCCACCGCGATCCCTGCCGCGACCACGACAAGCGCGATGGCCGCCGCGCTGCCGACCTCGGCGACTAGGAGCGCCACGGCTGGCCCGAACGAACTCCAGTCGAACGCCGGGTGGAACGGCCTGCCGAGCGTCGACTGAAAGCCCATGTCGAGGACCGTCAGCAGGATCAGCAGGCCGGCCGCCGCCCCGAGGCCGACCGCGACCACGCGCCGCACCCGCGCCGGGAGGAGCAGCAGCACCGGGACGGCGACCAGTGCCTCCACTGGGATCCGGGCGAAGGACCACGGCGTGAGACGGCCGTCGTCCGGGGCGAGCAGCGCGAACGCCACCAGCAGAACGGCCAGGACGGTGACCGCGAGCGCCGCGACACGGCGGCTCTGCCGCGCGGTCGTCGTCGGCTCCATCGGCTGCCCCTGTCGTGTCTGTTTTGCAGCTCTGTGACCTTCGCCAGTTGTCGGGTCACCGCCGCGAGCAGGCTGCGGTGTTCGGCCACTCGGGCAGGGCTGCCGCCCTACCCTCGCTGGGCCGAGGCGAAGATCCCAACCGCGGTTACGATTCAGACCGTGACCATAGCCGAACGCGGGCGCCTGCCTGCTGCGTTGCGCGGGCCGGCGGTGGGACTGGCCGGCCAGCTGGCTCAGCTCGCCGTGCTGTCGGCCGGATGGGGGCTCGGGCCCGCCGGGTGGCTGGCAGGTGTCGGGTACGGCGTGATCTCCAACGCGTTGCTGGCCGCGGCCGTGCGTCGTTCGCCAGCAGGGCGACTCGGTCCGGCCGACATCGTCACCCTGACCCGGTCAACGTTGGTCGGCTCGGTGACCGCCATCGTGGCCGCCGACCTCGGCGGCCGGTCGGCGGTACCGGCGGTCCTGGTGTCGATCGCGACGGTGGCGTTGATCCTCGACGCCGTGGACGGCCGGGTGGCCCGCGCGACCGGAACGGTGTCCGCGCTGGGCGCGCGCTTCGATATGGAGGTCGACGCATTCCTGCTCGCCGCGCTCAGCGTGTTCCTCACGACGTCGCTGGGCCCTTGGGTGCTAGCCGTCGGGGGGATGCGGTACGCCTTCGTCGCGGCGGGCTGGGTGTTGTCGTGGCTGCGCGCCCCGCTGCCGCCGAGCTTCGCCCGCAAGGCCGTCGCCGCAGCGCAAGGTATCGTGCTCGTCGCGGCAAGCGCAGGCGTGTTCGGACGAGTGGCGGAGTCGGTGCTCGTCGGGCTGGCGCTCACGTTGCTCGTCTGGTCGTTCGGCCGTGACGCCGTGTGGCTATGGCGAAGGAGATAGCGGTGCGCCCATACGTCCTGCTCAGCGTCGCCACCAGCATCGATGGTTGCATCGACGACACCGGCGCCCAGACGCTGGTGCTCTCCGGCGCCGAGGACAGGGACCGCGTCGACCGGGTGCGGGCGGACTGCGACGCCATTCTCGTTGGCGCGGGAACCATCCGGGCCGACAATCCACGGCTGGTGGTCAGCGAGCGGCGGCGGACGGAGCGGATCGCGCGCGGGTCGCCGGAGCACCCGCACAAGGTGACGGTCACCGCCAGCGGTGACCTCGACCCCGGCCTGCGGTTCTGGCAGCACGGCGGCAGCAAGCTGGTCTACACCGCCGCCCCGGCGGCGAGCCGGTTACGGACCCGGCTGGCAGGGCTGGCCGACGTCGTCGATCTCGGCGCCGAGATCGACTTGGGTGCGTTGCTCGACGACCTGGGCAGCCGTGGCGTACGCCGGCTCATGGTCGAAGGTGGCGGCCAGATCCACACGGGGTTCCTTTCCCGCGGTCTCGCCGACGAGATCCACCTGGCCATCGCGCCGATCGTCGTCGGACAACGAGACGCGCCGCGCTTCCTCAACCCCGCCAGCTACCCGGGTGGGCCGACCCGGCGGATGCGCCTTGCCGAGACCAGGCCGGTCGGCGACGTCGTCTTGGTGCGTTATCTGGCGCGGTGACGACCGCCAGCGGATGCACCCAGCCATGCGCCGGTCCGAGAGCAGGGCACGCCACGTTGGGATGGGAACGCTAAGCGGCGGCTCGTGTCGTCAGTGGACGGCCCTTACTCGTCGGCGACCTTGAGCACGAGCTTGCCGGTGTTCTCGCCCTTGAACAGCCGCAGCAGGGTGTCGGGGAATGCCCGCACGCCACCGTCCACAATGTCCTCCAGCGACCGGAGCTTGCCTGCCGACATCCATTCGGCCAGCTCGGTAGTGGCTTCGGGATAGCGGTCGGCGTAGTCGAAGACGACCATCCCGGTCATAGAGGCGCGATTGATCAGCAGCGACATGTAATTCGCAGGGCCCCGGACTTGGTCGGTGGCGTTGTACTGCGAGATCGCGCCACAGATGACGACGCGGGCGCCGCGCGCCAGCCGGGCCAGCGCGGCATCGAGGACCTCGCCGCCGACGTTGTCGAAGTAGACGTCGACACCATCGGGCGCCGTCTCGCGCAGGGCCGTGCGCACGTCCTGGGACTTGTAGTCGATGCAGGCGTCGAAGCCGAACCGCTCCGTGACCAGGCGGCACTTCTGCTCACCGCCCGCGATGCCGACGACCCGGCATCCCTTGATCTTGGCGATCTGGCCGACCACGCTGCCGACCGCGCCGGCGGCGCCGGAGACGACGACGGTCTGGCCGGGCTCGGGTCGTCCGATGTCGAGCAGGCCGAAGTACGCGGTCATGCCGGGCATGCCGAGGACGCTCAGGTACACGGGCAGCGGCAGCGCCGGGTCGACCGTCGTCAGGCCGGTTCCGTCCGAGAGGCAGTATTCCTGCACGTTGAGCGTGCCCGACACGTAGTCGCCGACGGCGAACCGCGGGTTGCGGGAGGCGATCACCTGACCCACGCCGCCCGCGCGCATCACCTCACCGATCCCGACGGGGCGGATGTAGGACTTACCCTCGTTCATCCAGCCGCGCATGGCCGGGTCCAGCGACAGGTAGCGCACCTTGACCACCAGCTCGCCGTCGCCCGGCTCCGCGACGGGCTCCGCGACGTACTCCCAATCGGCAGGCGTCGGCAGCCCGACCGGTCGCGCGGCAAGCCGGTACTGGTGATTCGTGCGGCCCATCTGGCTCCTCCTCGACTGCGCTGACTAAGCGCTTGCTTACCTTCAGGTGGCCCAGCTTCCAGGACGTGCCGACGCCTCGTCAATAGCCCGGGCGACTCAGGGTCGTGGCCCGGATCACATCTGGAGTGCATCTTTCGTGCTTCTGGTGGCGCCATCAGCGACAGGACGGCTGAGGTGAAGTAGATTACACACAATTAAGTTGTGCACAACTGAATATAACGCTAGGTTCGACCGTAGGAACAGGATCGGCGAACCGTCAGTTGGGAGATCCATCGTGAAGACGCTCTACACCGCCACAGCCACCGCGACCGGCTCTGGTCGTGACGGGCAGGTCGAGTCATCCGACCGCGCCCTCGTCACCGACCTGAGCGTCCCGAAGGAGCTGGGCGGCGCGGGCGGCGACGGCACTAACCCCGAGCAGTTGTTCGCCGCGGGTTTCGCGGCCTGCTTCCACAGTGCCCTGCAGCTGGTGGCGCGCAAGCAGAAGACGTCCGTCGCTGGCTCCTCGGTGACCGCGGCCGTCGGCATCGGCCCCGACGGTCAGGGCTACGGCCTGACGGTGACGTTGGAGGTCGACGTGCCCGGCGTCGAGCCGGACACCGCGCGGGCCTTGGCGGACGCGGCGCACCAGGTGTGCCCCTACTCCAACGCCACGCGCGGCAACATCGACGTGGACGTGCGAGTCGCCTGACGGTGGCCCGCTGTAGCTGACGCGAACGGGCCACCGCGGCGCTCTAGTTCCCGTCGAGCACGAGGTAGCGGCCGGAGCGCACCAGTTCGCTCACCCGGCTCCGCAACCGTTCCGGTGCCGCGTATTCGGGGTGACTGCGGAACAGCGTGGCGGCGTCGAATAACTCGCCCATCTCGGCACGGGCCGTTGTCACCGGATGCGTGGCGAACTCTGGTTGTCGCGGGTCGATCCGCCCGGTGCTCACGGCGACGTCGATCCTGCGCTCGCACCGGCACGGGGCGGCGCGATTGACGAGACCGCAGTTGCGCCCGACGAACTCCCGGATGCGCGTCCTCGCCCGTGACAGCCGCTTGCGGTACGTGGCCGCGGGTACCTCGCAGATCTCGGCTGCTTCCTCCGACGCGATCTGGAAGACCTCGCCCAGCACGTAGGCGAGCCGGTGCTCCCGATCGAGGCAGGTCAGCATCGCCTGCGTGCAGGCAAGCCGTACTTCCTCGGCCAGCAGCTCCGCGTCAGGCGACGTGCTCGACGTCGTCGCCAGTCCGTCGAGCAGGCCCTCGGTGTAGGCGTCGAAGGTGAGTTCCATCTGCTCGACCGGACTCCGCTTCCGATCGAGCAGATGGTTCACCGCGATCCGGTGCACCCACGTCAGGAACGCCGCGTCGCCACGGAACGTCGACAGCTTCGTCATGATCCGGATCAGGATCTCCTGCGTCGCGTCCTCCGCGTCGGCGGGTTGCGTGACCATGCGCAACGCCAACCGGTACACCCGATCGGTGATCGCCGCCAGCAGGGTGGTCAACGCGTCGGCGTCGCCATCCTTGGCCCGTCCCGCGAGTAGGGCGAGCTCGTCCGGCGTTGCATCGGTCATGTAATCGGCTCGCCGCGCGGTTGGTTGATCACGACGCACCAGGAACCGTCGTCACGTTGCCGGAGGACGTCGGCGCTGAGCCCGCCCTCGCGGACGGTCGACCCGTCCGGGGCCGTACCCGTCATGGACCACCTGCTCGCCACCAGTGCGACAGTACCCGCCTGAACGACGTCGCGCTCGCCGTGATAGGTGATCCGCGGGTTGAGCGTCGTGAACTCCTTCAGCGCCGCCCTGATCTCGTCATGACCACGATACACAACGGCTGGCTCCGGCTGGAAGACCGCATCATCGCTGTGCAGTGCGACCAGTGCGTCGACGTCGCCCGTGGCGGCGTGCGCGGCGACCAGTTCAAGCAACTCCCCGGGGGTCCCGGGAACGGAACGTTCGGTCATCGTCGTCTCCTTTCCAACTGCACCATCCCAACGATGGCGTCAGAGAGTTGGACGTCTCGGACGCCTGGCTTGTGACCGGTGTGCCGGAGACAGTTCCGGACAGCGAGCCGTGGCCGCGACGTCGGTGCGCATGTGGTCGTGTCGAGTCAGGTGACCCGGCCGACGACGATGTGGCCACGCAGCGGAGCGTGCACGGCGCCGGTGTCGGTGACGAAGGGCCGCAACGCGCGTCGGGCGCCGCGTGTGATGTCGTCGTAGGTTGCGTGGTCGATGCGGCTGATCAACGGTGACCCCTCCACCTCGGTCGCGACCAGCTCGTCGATGGAGCCGAAGCGTGCCGCGCCAAGATGCGTCCGCGTGGTCTCGACACGCAGACCTGCCGCGTCGAACCAGCCACGAAGCTGGTCGAGGTCACCGCAGGACCACTGGGTCTCCGTGATCAGGGCACCCGCTTCGGCTCCTGCCGCTTCGATGACGACATCGGCCAGCGGCTCGTATGCGGGCTGGTCAGTAAGACTGGCGGGCACGGCGATCGCGACAGTGCCGCCTGCTGTCGTTACCCGCGCCATCTCCGCGATGGCCTTGACCTGGTCGGGGAAGTACATGAGCGCCATCTGGCACAACACGGTGTCGAAGGTTCGCGCGGGGAACGGCAGGTTGGCCACGTCGCCTTGCTGCCAGGTCAGATCGGGGCGCACCCGCCGCGCCACGGTGAGCATCGCCTCGTTGCGGTCGAGTCCGATGACCGCGCCGGCGGAGCCGATGCGGTCTGCCGCGGTGCGGGCGACGATGCCGGTGCCGCAGGCGACGTCGAGCACCGCCTGGCCTGGGCCGACGCCCGCTGCGTCCACCAGCAGTGGCGCCCACTCGGCGAAGATCGCGGGGACGAACCGCGACTCGTACAGCTCGGCGGCTTCTAACGGGATCTGGAATGTCTCTGGGCTGGCCATGTCGTCCTCCTTGCTCGGTTTCACCGACGAGCATCGGCCGACCATGAGCGCGAAACACGGGTGCGTGTACCTATTCCGGCACGTATTCTGTGCTGTCTGGTTCGCGGTGGCATGCTGATACCACGATGAGCTCCGGGGCTGATCTGCTCGACGCGGGCAAGGCCGCGTTGGATGAGGGCGACTGGGCGCGGGCACGGTCGTTGCTCTCGGACGCGCTGCTGCGAGAGGAGACGGCGGAAACGCTGTACCACCTCGCCCGTGCCGTTGAATGGTCGGGCGACTACCGCGAGGCGATCGAGTACTACGAGCGCGCCTATGTCGCCGCTCGCGACCTCGGCCAGATCAGGCTGCCGATGTTCATCGCGGGACGCGTGTTGTGCGCGCTGCACGCTGCGGTCTATGGCAATGAGGCGGTGGCCGCGGGCTGGCTGGCGCGGGCACGGAGCCTGGCGAAGGAAGCAGGGGAGTGCGTGGAGGCGGGCTGGGTAGCGCTGGCGGAAGCCCGAATCACCGACGATCCGGCCGAAAAGGACGTCCACGTCCGCGAGGCCACCCGGATCGCCGACGTGTTCGGGGACGCCAACCTGCGATTCTGCGCGCTCGGTCACGAGGGTACCGCCCTGGTGCTTGCTGGTCGCATCGCCGAGGGGATGCGCAGGCTCGACGAGGCGGCCACTGCCGCGACAAGCGGTGAGGTGTCCGACTACGACACGGCGGGCGAGATCTACTGCCACATGCTGCTGTGCTGCGAGCTGACGATGGACGTCCGGCGTGTCCGGCAGTGGATGACGATAGGGACGTCGTTCGGCTCCCGGTCGAACGCGCCCTGGGTGTCGGCGATCTGCCGTACCCACTACGGCGGCGTGCTGACCGCCGCCGGGCGATGGGAGGACGCCGAGCGCGAGCTGGAGTCGTCGATCGCGCTCTATGACGCCAGCTACGGCGCCTTGCGCTCCAGCGCCATCGTGCGGCTCGCGGACCTGCGAGTGCGGCAGGGGCGCTACGACGAGGCAGCCAGGCTGCTCGCCGGGTCCGAGTTCGACTCCTACGCCGTTCGTCCACTCGCCCGACTGCACCTGGCACGCGGTGAGTGCGATGTCGCGCGTCGCATCCTGCGGCGCTTCCTGCCAAACTCGGGCGATCACGCGATGTACGCGCCCGAACTCGCGTTGCTCGCCGAGGTGGAGCTGGCAGGTGGCCGGGTCGAGGAGGCGCGTGCGCTCTGCCGCCGACTGGCCGCGATCGCGGCCGAGTCGGATGTGCCGCGCTTCCGAGCACTCGCCGAGTACACCGCCGGGATCGTCTGCGCGGCCGCTGGCGAACCCGCTGCCCTCGGTCACCTTGAAGCGGCGCTGCCGCAGTTCGCCGCGTCGGAACTTCCGCTGGAAGAGGCGCGGACCCGACTGGCGATATCGCAACTCCTCGCCGACACCGTCCCCGAGGTGGCGGTCGCGGAGGCCCGCTCGGCACTCGCCGCGTTCGACGCGCTCGCCGCCGTCACCGATGCGGACGCCACCGCCAGCCACCTGCGCAGCCTCGGCCAATCCGGGCGGACCGCGCCCCGAGGGGCGGGGGCGCTCACCCGACGTGAGTCCGAGGTACTGGCCCGCATCGCGGAGGGCCTGACGAACGACGAGATCGCGACGCGGCTCTACATCAGCAAACGGACTGTGGAACACCACGTCAGCAGCATCTTCGGCAAGCTCGGCGTCACCACGCGGGCTGAGGCCGTCGTGCACGCACTGCGCGACGAATCGTGAGTGCCCGGTGGGTGGGGAGTAGCGCGGAGCGCGTGGGTCTATGCCGGTCATTGCGTAACCACCGGGAGACGTCCGCCGTTAATGCTGTTGTCGCCTCGTCAAAAAGGAGGACAAGCATGGCTGGCGGACTCACTCGCCGACGTTTTCTGGAGAGTGCCGCGCTCGCGGCCGCGGCGACCGGATTGGGCGCGCCCGCGCTCGCTGCCACACCTGGCAAGCGGGTCGCCGTGCTGGGTGGCGGCATGGCCGGGCTGGCCGCCGCGCACGAGCTGGCCGAACGGGGTTTCGAGGTCGACGTCTACGAGCGCAAGGCGCTGGGCGGCAAGGCGCGCAGCATCGACGTCGCTGGCACCGGTGTTGGGGGCAGGCGGGACCTGCCGGGAGAGCACGGGTTCCGATTCTTCCCCGGCTTTTACCACAACGTGCCGGACAGCATGCGGCGCACGCCGTTTCCTGGCAATCCCAACGGTGTGTGGGACAACCTGGTGACGGCGTCCGACGGCATCTTCGCCCGCAACCGAGGCCGCGCTGACTCGGCGATGTTCGGCTTCCTGCCGCACCAGTCGGAGTTCACCCCGGAAGGTTTGCAGCGGATCATCGTGGAGGAGATACTCCGGCAGCGCGGCATCGCGCCGTGGGAGGCTGAGTTCTTCGCCAACCGGCTGATCGTGTTCCTGACCAGCAGTGACGAGCGGCGCTTCGGGCAGTGGGAACACCGCAACTGGATGGACTATGTGCGGGCCCACGAGTACTCCGACGAGTACCGCACGGTCGTCGCCCGTGGCATGACGACCACCCTGGTCGCCGCCAAGGAGGACACCGCGAGCACGCGGACGATCGGCACGATGGCCGAGGCGTTCCTGATGAACATGATGGGCCGAGGCAGCGAAGGCGAACTGGACCGGGTGCTCAACGCCCCCACGAACGAAGCATGGATCGACCCGTGGGTGCGGCTGCTGCGGGCGCTGGGCGTGCGGTTCCACATCGGACAGGCGGTGGAAGCGCTCACGGTCGGCGGCGGGCGGGTCACCTCGGCGCGGGTCCGCGACGCCGAGGGACATGCCACGGAGGTCGAGGCGGACTGGTTCGTCTGCGCGATGCCCATGGAGCGGGCCCGGCAGCTGTGGTCCCCCGAGATACTGGCGCTCGACCCGAGCCTTGAGCTGATGGACGACCTGTTCGCCGACTGGATGACCGGCATCCAGTACTACCTCGCTGACACGGTCGACATCACCCACGGCCACATCGCCTGCCTCGACTCGCCGTGGGCGATCACCGCGCTCACCCAGGCGCAATTCTGGGAGCACCGGGACTTCGCGCGCGACTACGGCGACGGCCGCGCGGTCGACTGCTTGTCGGTCGACATCTCTGACTGGGACACGCCGGGTATCCGCTTCGGCAAGCCAGCCAAGCGCTGCACCCCTGAGGAGATCGCCGTCGAGACCTGGGCGCAGCTCCGCGACCACCTGGAAGACACCGGCAAGTGGACGTTGCCGGAGTACCGTTCGTGGTTCCTCGACCCCGCGATCCAGTGGCATCCGGAGACAGGGGAGAACAGCAATGAGGAGCCGTTGCTGATCAACACGGTCAGCTCGTGGGAGAAGCGCCCCGAGGCTCGCACGCTCGTGCCGAACCTGTTTCTGGCGGGCGACCACGTGCGGACCAGTGTGGACCTGGCGACGATGGAGGGCGCCAACGAGGCCGCCCGGCGGGCTGTCAACGCACTGCTGGACGCCGCCGGCTCCAACGCGGAGCGCGCCCCGGTGTTCGAGCTGTACAACCCACCGGAGTTGGAGGCGCTGAAACGCACCGACGCCCAGCTGTACCGGGCTGGTCTGCCCAACATGTTCGACCGCCCGTGATCGCCGCGGGGTTCACGGGACAGCCACCGGATGTACTGCCTGGTCGAGCCGCAGGTGGTGATCCGCGACAGCGGTTGCCAGTTCCCGGTCGTGGGTGACAAGCAGCAGTGCACAGCCCGTCCGCGTGAGTTCGGACATGAGGCAGTCCATGGTGCGCTCCTGGGTGAGCAGGTCCAATCGGGACGTCGCCTCGTCCGCGAACACCAGCGCCGGTTCAAGCAACATCGCGCGGACGATCGCGAGCCGCTGCAGCTCGCCGCCGGAAACCTGGCCGGGCAGCCGGTGGAGGAGGCTTTCGGGGAGCCCGAGGGTGGCCATCAGCGACTCGACCCGTCCTGGCGGCACGCCGTGGCGGCGGACGATGTCGCGCATGGCATCCGTCAGGCGGACGCGCGCGGGGAAGGACAGTGCCGGGTCCTGGTACAGCTTCTGCAACCGGCCACCCGCGACGGCGTTGTGGTGACGCACCGTGCCCTCGTCGGGCGCGCCGAGCCGCAGTAGGAGGTTGCCGAGCGTGGTCTTGCCGACGCCGCTAGGCCCGGCCAAGGCCCATCGCTCGCCCGGCCGGATCTCCAGCGAGATGTCCCGGAACAGTTCGGTGTCGCCGTAGGACTTCGCCAGCTTCTCGGCCGCGACCAGTGGCTCGGCCGCCGGGTCGGCTGTGGCGTCTGCCAAGGGGGAGGCCAGCCACTCGTACTGCCAGCGGGAGGGCTCCGCGGCGACGAGCCGCCGGGTGTAGTCGTGCTCCGGTGTGGTGAGCACTCGATCCGCCGGGCCACGCTCCACGATGATGGCGTCCCGCATCACCAGCAGCTCGCCGCCGAGCTTGCGGGCGAGGTGCAGGTCGTGGGTGATCGTGATCAGTAGCCCACCGGTGGCGACGTGCTCGGTGAGCAGGTCGGCGAGCTGATCGAGCGAGTCGCGGTCCAGTCCTTTGGTCGGCTCGTCGACGATCAGCACGCGGGCGCCGCCGATCGTGGCGGCCGCGTACGCGACGCGCTGCGCCATCCCGCCGGAGAGGGTGTGCGGCCAGGCGCGGGCGGCGTGTCCGAGGTTGAGCCGGCCGAGCGTGTCCTCGGCACGGCGCAGCGCCGCCTTGCGGCGGGACCGGAACCCAGGCGCCCCTTCTGCGACCTGGTCGCGCACCCGCATCGTGGGGTCGAGGGCAAGCGCGGGTTCCTGCGGGAGCAGCGCGAGCTCCCTGCCCCAGTGGTGCTTGCGGTTCGCCCGATCGGCGAGGTCGTAGTGGACGCCGTCCAGGGACATCGTGCCCTCGACCGCCAGCCCGGTGGTGATCGTGCCCATGACCGCGTGGGCGAGCAGCGACTTGCCGGAGCCGCTCTCGCCGACGATCGTGAGCGCCTGGCCCGACTTGACACTGATGTCCGCGACGTCGACGAGCGCGGTGTCGCCGTGACGTACGGCAAGGTCGCGCAGTTCGAGCAGGCTCATGTCGTGACCTCCGAGCGACGCAGGCCCAGGAAGCAGGCTGTGATGAGGAACAGCACCGCCACCGGGGCGACGGACATCCAGGGCGCCACGTCGTAGAACGGGAAGCCCTCGGTGACCATCAGGCCCAGCTCGGCGCGCGGTGGCCGCAGGCCAACCTTGATGAAGCCGAGTGTGGAGACGGCGAGGATGCACGTCACCATGCCGAGTGCCGCGAGCGTGGTGACCAGCGGGCGCAGCTCGGGCCACAGGTGCCTGCGCAGCACATGCACCGGTCCCAGCCGCAGCAGTGATGCGGCTTCGACGGCTGGCGAGCCGAGCACGAGGCTGCTGCGCGCCCGGACGACGCGGAAGTACTCCACCCATTGCACCAGCGCGAGTCCGATGTAGAGCGTCCAGAGCGAGCCGTCAGCGGCGAGAGCGGCGAACAGCAGCACGACCAGCAGCGCGGGCAGGGCGACGAAGACCTCGGAGATCCCGCGCAGCGCGGCGTCCGCCCACCCGCCGAACCAGGCCGATGCGATCCCCGCCGACGTCCCCAGCACCAGCGCCGTGCCGACGCACAGTGCGGCGAACACCAGGGAGAGCCGCGTGGCGTGCGCCAGCCGGGCGAGCACGCTCCGGCCGTAGTCGTCGCGTCCGAGTGGTTCGGACGCGCTCGGCGCTTCGAGGTAGCGGCCGAGGTCCTGTGCGGCCGGATCGGGCAGGATGAGCGGGCCGATGATCGCGAAAGCGGCGATCACCACGAGCACAGAGGCCGCCAGTATGCGGGCGGCCGACCAGCGCCGGTCATCGGACGGCGTTGCGGTGGCGTCCGATCGCAGCAGGGTCGTGTCCGACGATTCGCACCTGCGAGCAGTGCTCGTGTCTGATGGTTCGCACCTGCGAGCAGTGCTCGTGTCTGATGGTTCGCACCTGCGAGCAGTGCTCGTGTCTGATGGTTCGCACCTGCGAGCAGTGCTCACGCCAGCACCTCCCGCTTGCGCGGCCGGGGATCGAGGCCCAGCACGGCGAGGTCCACGACGGTGTTGATGGCCACCACCAGCAGCGCGAGCACGAGTGCGGTGGCTTGCAGCACCGGCACGTCCCGCCAGAACACCGCGTGCACCAGCGCGTGGCCGAGTCCCTGCCAGGCGAACAGGCTCTCCACCACGACGACGCCCTCGATCAGGATGGCCGCTTGCACACCCAGGTAGGGCACCAGCACGACGCCGGCGTTGCGGAGCGCGTGGCGGGCGAGGACGAGGCGCTCGGTGAGTCCCTTGGTACGCGCGAAACGTACGTGTTCCGAGCGGGTGATCTCGACGACCGTGTCTCTGGTGACGCGGGCGATGAGTCCGGACAGGCCGACCGCGAGCGTCAAGGCGGGCAGCACAAGGCTGGACGAGCTGCCATGGCCGACGGCGGGCAGCAGTCCGAGGTGGACAGACAGCACCAGGATCAGCAGCAGGCCGAGCAGGAACGGCGGCAGGGCGCGCACCAGCGCCACCCACGCCGTGGTCATGTGGTCGAGCCAGCCACCGGGACACCGGGCGGCGAGCACGCCCGCGAGCCCGCCGATGACAATGGCGAGCCCCAGCGCCACCGCGGTGAGCTGGAGCGTGCCGAGCAGGTAGTAGCCGACCTCCGCCACGACCGGCCGCGAGGTCACCAGGGAACGGCCGAAGTCGAGCCGGAGCAGGTCGACCAGCCAGTCACCCAGCTGCTGCCAGGCGGAACGGTCGAGACCGAGCTCGGCCCGCACGGCAGCGGCGGAGTCCGCGTCGACCAGGTCGTCGCCGTAACGGCCCGCGGCGATCCGATACGCCGCGTCGCCTGGCAGCTGCCGGACGACGGCGAAGCACAGCACCGAGACGACAAGGGCGACACCTACCGCCTGTCCTGCCCTGCGCAGCAGCACGGCGGCGACGAGCTGACGTTGCGTACCGCTCATCAGTTCTGGCCCGCCCAGCTCAGGTCGGTGATCCGCCAGGTGCGCTCCAGCGGGTCCAGCACGAAGCCATCGACCCGGTCGGTCACGGCGGCGTTCATCCGGTACCAGGCCACCGGGATGAGCGGCAGTTCCCGCTGGACGGTCTCGGCGATCCGGGCGCGGTGCGCGGCTGCCTGCTCCGCTGCCGGTTGCGTGAACAGTTCCTCGATCGCTGTGGTCATCTCGGCGTCACGCCAGCCGAGCACACCCCAGTCGTCGCCTTCGGGCGCGAAGGTCTCCGCCACGCTGACGAGCGGGTCGGCGACCAGTGCGAAGTGGCGGGCGAACAGCCCGAGTTCGAGGGAGCCGTCCTCGTGCCCGGCCGGGATCGCGCTTGAGTTCGTGACGTCGACCTCGAGCTCGACGCCGATCTCAGCCAGCGCGGCCTGGATCGCGGTCGCCAGTGCGGGCAGCTCCGGCCGGTCGGGATAGGTGGTCAGCGTGAGCCGCAGCGGGGTGCCGTCCCGCTGCATGGTGCCGCCATCGCCCGGCGTCCAGCCTGCCTCCGCCAGCAGGTCCCGTGCCGCATCGGGATCGTGGTCGAGTGGGTCGAGCCCGGGCTGATGCCAGGTTCGCAGCGACGGCGGCAACAGCTGGGTGGCTGCCAACTCCGCCTCGCGGAGCACGGCCTCGGCCATGCCCTCGCGGTCGAGGGCAAGGCTTAGCGCCTGCCGCACCCGGACGTCGCCGAGGATCGGGTGGTCGTTGTTGACCTTGAGCAGCAGGGTCCTCGGCTGGAGCGCGGACTCCATCCGGACGCCGTCCGCCGCGTCCACTCGCTGCTGACCAGCCGGTTCGAGGCCGAACACCACGTCGGCCTGGTCGCTGACCGCCATGAGCGCCCGCGACTCAGCGCGGCCCGCCGCCTGGAACCGGACCCGCTCGATAGCGGGCTGTTCGCCACGCCAGCCGTCGAACCGGGCGACCTCGATCGACGCGGGCAGTTCCACGCGCTCGACCTCGTACGGGCCGGTGCCGATGACCTCGGTGACCTCGCCATTGTCGTCGTACGAGGCAGGAGCGAGGGCCGCCGTGCTGTAGTGGGTGAGCACCGCGGGCAGGGTCGGGTACGGCTCGGCGAGGTCGAACCGCACCCCGGACGCCACCGGAGTGATCCGCTCGACCGGCGCGTCGGCCAGCGGGCTGGCCGCCTCGTCCGCCGCTGCCTTCAGGGACGCCGCGACGGCATCGGGGGTCACCGGCGTGCCGTCGTGGAAGCGGACGTCCTCCGGTAGCTGGAACGTCCAGCTCCGCGTGCCCCGCGAGTCCTCCCACGACGTGGCCAGCCCCGGCATGAGCTCGCCCCGCAGGTCGCTGCTCACGAGCGTCTCCACCACCTGCAGCCGGGTGAAGAAGCCGTCGCTCGACGCCGGATCGAGGCTGTGGACCTCGAACGGCCCCGCGATCCGCAACGTGTCCGAATCGGACCGCGCAGCCTCCCCACTCCCGCATGCGGCGCTCGCCATGAGCACCGCCACAAGTCCCGTCGTCACGCCCGTACGCGTGAACCGTCCCATGCTGCCGCCTTCCGACACCGGAAATGAACGACAGCGAAATTATTGAAAATGATTACCAGTGTCAATTGTGATATGCGCCGCACGCTCTCTCGTGCGTGGCTCGGCAGCGCGGTGCTCACCACGTGCCTCCCCGTAGTGACCGGCGTCAGCCCTGCGGCCACGACGGCGCGGTGACCGAGTCGGCGAGGCTGTCGAGGAACGCCTGAACCGGCAGCGGCGCGGGCGGCCTGCCGTAGGTGGCGACGACGATCCGGCGATGGTCGTCGGGAATGCGATCCACGCGAACCCCGGCGTGGCGGCTGGCCGCCAGCGCGAGGCCAGGCAGGGTGGTGACGCCGAGCCCGGCGGCGACCAGCGCCTGCGCGGCGACGTAGTCGTCGGTCTCGAATGCGATATCGGGGGTGAACCCGGCTCGGGCGCAGGAGGCGAGCAGATGCATGCGGCACCGCTCGCACCCCGCGATCCAGCGCCGGTCTGCGTAGCTGGCCAGCTCGTCGCGTCGCCCGTCGATCGGGGCGTCCGCCCGCGACACCACGTACAGCGGTTCGTCCAGCACGGTGGACGTGGTGAATCCCGCCGCTGTCGTGGCGTCGGTGTGCTCGAAGACCAGCGCGACGTCGACGTCGCCATTGCGGAGTGCGGTGAGCGCTTCTGGTGGTTCGCACTCGGTCAGAGCCAGGTCGAGGTCCGGGTGCTTCTCCGCGAACCGGGCGGCCGCGGCCGGGACGAGGGTGGCGAGGGCGGAGGGGAACGCGGCGAGCCGGACCTTGCCGGTGCGCAAGCCGGCGTGCGCGGCGAGTTCGTCCTGGGCTGAGGACACCCTGCCGATGATCTCCTCCGCTCGTGCCGCCAGCAGCTGTCCCGCGTCGGTGAGCTGAATACCGCGGCCCACGCGTCGGATCAGCGGTACTCCCACGTCGGATTCCAGCCGTGCGATGTGATGGCTGACCGACGGCTGGGCGTAGTGCAGCGTCTGCGCCGCCGCCGTGATCGAGCCTTCCCGCGCGACGGCGACCAGTACACGGAGCCGCGTCAGGTCCATCCCAGAATTATAGATGTCATCAATAGATCATGAGAAAACTGGCATTGGACCTATGGATGGTCCGTTGTCAGTGTTGCGGTATGCGCGTTCCCACCTTCACCGACGTCCTCGATGCCCGCGACCGGATCACGCCGGTGCTGCCGCCGACCCCGATGTGGCACTCCACCGCACTGTCAGCGGCCACCGGTGCGGAGATCTTCGTCAAGTACGAGAACACGCAGCCAATCGGCGCGTTCAAGGTGCGTGGCGGCCTCAACCTGCTCGCCACGATGCCCGAGCGGGAACGGGCGGCGGGCGTGCTCGGCTACTCGACGGGAAACCACGCCCAGTCCCTCGCCTACGCCGCGCGGCACTTCGACGTGCCGTGCACCATCGTGATGCCGGAGAACGCGAACCCGACGAAGGCAGCGGCGGTTCGTGCGCTCGGCGCCGAACTCGTCGAGTTCGGCGCGACGTTCGACGAGTCAAGCGCACGGGCGCACGAACTGGTCGCCGAGCGCGGCATGCGCTTGGTCAGTGCGGCCAACGAGCCGCGGCTCGTTGCCGGGGTGGCGACGGCGTATCTGGAGCTCGTCCGGACGCAGCCGGACCTCGACGCGATCGTGGTGCCGGTCGGCGGCGGCAGTGGTGCCGCGGCGGCCTGCATCGTCACGGCGCGGTTGGCGCCCCGATGCGAGTTCATCGCCGTGCAGTCGGCGGCGTCACCGGCAGCGCACGACTCCTGGCGCGCGGGCGAGGTGGTTGAGCGTCCCAACACCACCGCGGCCGAGGGGCTGGCGACGGGCAGCGGCTTCGAACTCACCCAACGGATCCTGCGGGACCGGCTGACCGACTTCATGCTGGTCGACGACGCGGACATCGCCGCGGCGCAGTGGAGCATGCTGCGTGACGCCCACACCCTCGCCGAAGGCGCGGGTGCCGCGGCGTTGGCCGCGGTCCTGGCACAGCGAGACCGGTTCGCTGGCAAACGGGTCGCGATCGTGTGCACCGGGGCCAACGCCAGCCAGGCGGAACTGCGGCGCATCATCCCGAGGGGATGAGAGACGACGGGGCTCACAGCGGTACGACACCGATGAGTGGGCTTTCGCTACCCGCTCCGAGTCGCGGGAGGTTACGTTGGCGGGATGGCGAGCAAGAGCCCGGCGGTGGAGCTAGAGGTCGACGGCTATCCGGTGCGGCTGACCAACCCCGACCGGGTGTACTTCCCCGAACGCGGGGAGACCAAGCTCGACCTGGTGAACTACTACCTCGCGGTGAGCGAGGGCATCGTCCGCGCGTTGCGGGAACGGCCATGCATGATGCACCGGTTCCCCGAGGGTGTCAGTGGCGACAAGGTGCACCAGAAGCGGGTCCCGCAGGGTGCGCCGCCGTGGCTGGAGACCGTGCGCGTGCACTTTCCCCGGTATGACCGGTACGCCAACGAGCTGTGCGTCACCAAGATCGCCGAGGTCATCTGGGCAGTGCAGATGTCCACTGTGGAGTTCCATCCGTGGAACAGCCGCCGCGCCGATACCGAGCGGCCCGACGAGTGGCGCATCGACCTCGACCCGATGCCGGAGTGCCCATTCGACCGCGTGCGGCGAGTGGCAGGCGTCGCGCACGAGGTGCTCGACGAGCTCGGCGCGACCGGCTGGCCGAAGACGTCCGGCGGCAGGGGGCTGCACATCTACGTCCGCATCCCGCCTGAGCGCCCGTTCGGCGAGGTGCGCCGCGCCGCGCATGCTTTCGCCCGTGAGGTCGAGCGGCGCGCGCCGGACGACGTGACCTCCGAGTGGTGGCGCAGGGACCGTGACCCGAAAGACCTGTTCATCGACTACAACCAGAACGCCCGCGATCACACCATCGCGGCCGCCTACTCGGTACGCGGTTTCCCGGACGCCCGCGTGTCGACCCCGGTGCGGTGGGACGAGATCGCCGACGTCGACCCGCGCGACTTCACCATCGCCACCGTGCCCAAGCGGTTCGCCGAACTGGGCGACCTCCATGACGGCATCGACGACGCGGTGTTCGCGCTGGACCCGTTGCTGGAGTGGGCCGACCGGGACGGCCTCGGTCCGTCAGGCGAACGGCCGAAGGACCGGTAGGTCGCGGCCCGCCGGTACGTCATAGGTCGCCGGCTCCAGTGCCAGATGGGAGCCGTCTCGTCCGCTGAGGCGCCGCGTCTCGCTACTCCTGCCTGGGTATCGCGGCCTGCGGGTCACAGTGTCCTTTTAGGACATGGCAGCAGTCGGCCGTGAGCACCGAGCCGTGCGCACTCCCGGGGAGGGAATGTCGACGGAAGTGCAGCGGAAGTTCTACAGGGGTTCCACACCTGAGACTAGAACACGCGTTCGATGCGCGGGTAGTCTTAAGGGTATGAGCAGCGCAGATGCCCTCCTTCCGGTGCCCGGCCCGTATGGTTGGTGGCAAGCGGCCGACGTGGAGTTGGCTGAGGCGCTGCGCACGGCCGAGGAGGTGCGGAATCGTGCCGAGGCTGCTCAGGCGGCGGTGCTGGCCGAGATCCAGTCGCGCGGGGTGTGTTCGCTACGTATGGGTATCCGTCGTTGGCGACACTGCAGCGCGACCTGCTGCGGATCAGCACCACCGAGGCGACCAAGCGCGCTAAGCGGGCGACATTGCTGCACCCCACTCGCGAGGGGACGAGTGAGAAGCCCGCGGCCGCGCCCATGGCCGCGCGGGCCGCGGCTGAGGGTGTGCTCAACCCCGGTCATGTGGACGCGATCAGCGAGACCATGGCCGCGATGCCCGCCGACATCGACGACACCGAACGCGCCAGCTACGAGAAGACGCTGATCGATCTAGCGCGGCAGGCACAACCCGCGGTGGTGCGCCGCGCCGGACGCCACCTACTCGCCCTGCTCGACCCCGACGGCCGTGAACCCACCGACGATGGTGAGTTGGCGGAGCCGGAGCGGGAACTGGTGTGGTCCTGGACCCGCCACAACCGCCTCAAACTGCGCGGCACCCTCGACTCCGAATCCGGACAGTTGCTGGAGACGCTGCTGTCGGCGCTGGCCAAGCCCCGGCCCACGGTGGAGGGCATGCCGGATCAGCGCACCACCGGCCAACGCCAGGGGGATGCGTTCGCCGAACTGCTCGACTACACCCAACGCGCCACCGCACGCCCCACCGAAGCCGGCGAAACACCGGTCGTGACCGTGTCGATGACCCTCGACCAACTGCTGCGCCGCGACCCCCTCATCGACAGTGATCGGGCGGTGCAGCACATGCTGGGCGACACACCCACCCTGAACTGGGAATTACCGGTCACCGCCGAACAAGCCCGCCGCCTGGCCTGCGACGCCCGCCTCATCCCCGCCGTCCTCGGCTCCACCGGGGAAATCCTCGATCTGGGGCGTGAGGTGCGCACCGCCACCCGCGCCCAACGCCGCGCCCTCGCCGCCCGCGACGGCGGCTGCATCATGTGCTCCCGCACCGTCCGCTGGTGCCAGGTCCACCACATCAACTGGTGGGAACACGGCGGCACCACCACCCTCGACAACCTCTGCCTGCTCTGCACCGCCTGCCACCGACTCGTCCACCACGCCGGGTGGGATATCCGCATGACCACCACCGGCACACCCGAATGCCTCCCACCCGCGTGGCTTGATCCGGCACGTCAGCCGAGACGGTTCACCACACCCCACACCGAACCCCTCGGCCAGCCCGCCGGATAGGCGGCCCGAAACAGCCCACCCCACAACTACACACCGGCCCACCGCGACCAGCACCACTGGCCGCGGCACAGCCGCATGCTCACAGGAGGGCACGCGTGTCGCGCTGGGCGGGAACATTGACGCCACTCGCCAGGATGCGGTCTTCGCGGCGTACGCGATGTAGTGGGCGGTAAATCTCAGCAGGCAGGTTTCCTTTCGCTCCCCGCTTCATGCGCTAACGATCGCACCACCTCGACGGCTTGGCCAGCGCGTGCGATCTCCGCGTGGTCACCGGCCGTTGGCCAGCGCCCGCAGCCGTGTGTGGTTGCCGTTGAACTTGTTCTGATCGATCGGATCGCTGCTGTACTGCCAGAAGGTGTAGCGGTTCCAGCCGGGAGGCAGCGCGCCGACGTTGCTGGAGTAGCGCGCCACCCACAGTGGAACGGTCTTGCCGAAAGCGTGACCGCCGCCGACGCAGTGGCTCCACCAGCTGGTGGAGGTATAGATGACGGGCCAGCGGCCGGTGCGCGCCTCGTAGGTGTCGTGGAACGCCTTGATCCACGCCCGCATACCGGCTTTCGACTTGCCGTAGCAGGCGGGTCCGTACGGGTTCCATTCAAGGTCCAGCGCGCCGGGTAACGTCTTGCCGTCGCGCGTCCAGCCGCCGCCGTTCGTGACGAAGTAGACGGCCTGGGCACCGCCGCTGGATCGGTTGGGTAGCGCGAAGTGGTAGGCGCCGCGGATCATGCCGACCCTACGGGAGCCGTTGTACTGCTGGGAGTAGTACGGGTTCTTGTACCCGGTGCCCTCGGTGGCCTTGACGTAGGCGAACCGCTTGCCCTTCTTCCACCAGTATTTCCAGTTGACGTTCTTCTGCCAGCCGCTGACGTCGATGCCCCGGACGTCACCGCGCTGCTGGCGCTGGCTGGTCTGCTTCCGGTTGTCGCGACGGGGCTGGTTGCCGCTGTCCTTGGGCGGGCTCGTGTCGGGCACGGTTCTGGTGATGCGGCGTTCGACCCGCCGGATCTGCGATCCCATCTCGGTGCTGTACTTGCGGACGTAAGCATCGATGTCCATGCCGTCGACCATGCGCGGCACGGCGGTCACCGCCGCTCTCGCGTTTGCCAGGGCCTTGCTGGCCTTCCTCGTGTCGACCTTGGGCGGATCTGGAGCGTCCGGCCGCGACGGCGGTGTGATGGTGGGAAGGTCTGGCGCGCCGGGGTCTGGCTGGCCACCTGACTCCGGAGCGTTGGGGTCGTCCTGGTCGTTGTTACGAGTCGTGCCATCAGAGCGCGGCGTTCCCGTGGACTGGGACGCACCCAGCGGAACCCGCGCGAGCGCGGATCCGATGACCGAGGAGCGCGGACTGAGCCAGTCCACCGCTGGCGACGTATGCGACGCCCAGGCCTGCCCCGCACCGCGTTTAGTCGCTCCAACCGTGGACTTCGGTGCGCGCGCCCCGTGCCCTGACGCCGACGTGTCGTCCCGCTGACGCGAATCGGCAGGCTGATGCCGCGCGGGAGCGGACGACCCGGACTTGGTCGTCAGGTCGGTGCTGTGGGAGCGGTTCGCGAGGCCATGCACGCCCCACACGCTCACGACGAGTGAGGTGGCCACCGCCGTCGCGAGGGCAGCCCGCACTCGCCATCCCTGTCGCCACCGTGGCGTGGGCATGGTGGCTACATCGCCAATGCGGGGTACGACGGAGCGGACGAGACCGTCACGGTCAACGTGGTGTTGTTCATTGGGCCTCCCGGCCACCCGAACGAGTTATTCCGAACAACAACCTATGCGGTTTATTTCCTTGCGTCCACTATCGGGTGATTAGTTGAGGTGCCGCCGAGCGGGCGGCACTCGCTCCGAATCGCCGGGGTTCTGCGACGTTTGCCGCGAGCGCGAAAGACGTCCGAGGCGTAGTGTCGAAGGAGCGGAGCCACCCTGGCTCTCAGCTAGGAGAGCCATCATGGCTGACAAGTCCCCTCGCCAGAGCATGTCCAAGAAGGCCGGCAAGACACTCAAGGAGAAGCGGGCCGCCAAGAAGACAAAGTCCAACGAGCGAGATCGCGCTCAATCCGATCAGATCGACAACCTGCTGCATCCGAAGAAACGCCGTTGATCTGACTCCGCACGTCAAGTACGGCGTGCGTCGTGTCCTGCGCTCAGGACCACATCGGTGCCCGAGATGTTGTCGGACAGAGCTCCATCCGCGTTGTACGGTGAGTTTGATCGCTGACCGGAAAGGCGCTGATGCCCGGAAATCGTGCGGGGCTGGAGCAGGCTGTCACTCAGGCCAACCGTGGCGGGTGGCCCGAGGTGTACGAGCTGCTGCGCGATCGGGACCTGGACTCGCTCGGGCCAGAGGATCTAGAAGCCCTCGCGGACGCCGCCTGGTGGCTGTCGCGGGTCGAGGAGTCGCTGGCCGTCCGCAGGCGAGCGCACGCCGCGTATATCGCGGCCGGGGACACTCGCCGGGCCGGATACCACGCGTGGATGCTGGCGACGGAGTACGGCTTCATCGGCAAGGACGCGCTGGCATCGGGGTGGCTGACAAAGGCGCGGCGACACCTCGCCGACGAACCGGAGTGCGCGGAGCAGGGCTTTCTGACCTTCTCGGAGGCCGAGCGCGCGGCAGCGGCGGGGAACCATGACGAGGCCCTGCGGCTCGCCCGGCGCATGACCGACATCGGCGTCCGCTGCGGCAGCCAGGACGTTGTCGCGATGGCCCGCCTGCTCGAAGGCACGCTGCTCATCAACGCGGGGGAGACGTCGACCGGCCTCGCCTGGCTCGACGAGGTGATGTGCGACGTCATGGCGGGCGCACTGAGCGACCTGGTCACCGGATGGCTGTACTGCCTGGCGGTCCCGGTCTGTTACGAGCTGTCCGATATCGGCCGGGCGACTGCCTGGAACGACGCCGCCATGGCGTGGTGCGCGACGCTGCCCGCCGGGACGCCGTTCCACGGCCTGTGCCGGGTCCACCATGTCGAACTGCTCGGCCTCGGTGGCGCGTGGGACGAGGCGGGTACGGAAGCCGAGCGTGCGTGCCGGGAACTGATGAACTACCACCCGAACATGGCTGGTGAGTCGTTCTACGTCGCGGGCGAATTGCGACGACGCATGGGCGATCTCGCCGGTGCTGAGGACGCGTTCCTGACCGCGCACGAGCTCGGCCGCGATCCGCAGCCTGGCCTCGCGCTGCTTCGGCTCGCGCAGGGCAGGGGAGAGGCGGCGGCCACGGCGCTGGCGTCCTGCGTGGCGGGTGGCGACTGGCACGGGCTCGCCAGAGCGCGATTGCTCGCGGCTCAGGTTGAGGTGAGCGTCGCCGTCGGTGACCTCGATACAGGCCGTGCGGCCGCGCGTGATCTCGAGACGATGGCGCGGGAGTCGGGCGCGAAGTTGCTCAACGCGGTGGCGCTGGAGGCGCGCGGCGCGATCGCCGTAGCGGACGGCGAGGTGGTGGACGCGCTCAACCGGCTACGTCGTGCCCGCACGTTGTGGCTCGATCTTGAGCTGCCGTATGAGGCGGCGCAAGCGCGGCTGCTGCTCGCGGCGGCGTGCCGGGCAGCGGGCGACCACGACACGGCGGAGCTGGAACTGCGCGCGGCACGGTCGGCCTTCGAGCGGCTCGGGTCGGTCGCCGGACTGCGCCGGGTCGACGAACTCCTCGGTACCAGCCCGCAACTCCCGTCCGGGCTGACCGCGCGCCAGCTCGAGGTGTTGCGGCTCGTCGCCGAAGGGAAGAGCAACCGCGACATCGCCGCCGAGCTGGTCATCAGCACACACACCGTCTCGCGCCACCTCGACAACATCTACACCAAGCTCGGGGTGTCGACGCGCGCTGCGGCGGCCGCCTTCGCCCATACCCACGACCTCGCCTGACCGCCGATTCACCTGGCGCGTTCGCCCCATCTGCCATGGCACGGGGTTGGGGCGTTCGCGCGATGTGTACACCGTCCCTGCCGACCGAGACTCGAGCGACACGAGTTTCTCGAGCGACACCGAGTTTTGGGAGGCACACCATGACCATCATCGACGCACCCGTCGACCCCGCAGTGGTCGAGACTCTGCGCGCGGCCGTCCGCGGTCCGGTGTTCGAGCCGGGCGACGACGGCTACGACGACGCGCGCACGATCTACAACGTGATCCACGATCGGCGGCCGGGCGCCGTGGTGCGGGCCGCGAGCGCCGCCGACGTCGTCGCGACCGTGACGGCCGCCCGCGATCACGAGTTGCCGCTCGCTGTGCGGGGCGGCTCGCACGGCATCGCGGGATTCGGCACCTGCGACGACGGTCTCGTACTCGATCTGGGAGCGATGCGCGGCCTGCGCGTCGACCCGCGGCGCAGGACGGTGCGCGCCGAGCCAGGGCTGACCTGGGGCGACCTGAACCACGCCACGCACGCCTTCGGCCTCGCGGTCACCGGTGGGATCGTGTCCAGCACCGGCATCGCGGGGCTGACACTGGGCGGCGGGCTCGGCCATCTCGCTCGACGGTGCGGACTGAGCTGCGACAACCTGCTCAGCGCCGACGTCGTCACGGCGGACGGTCGCCTGCTCACCTGCAGCGCGGACGAGCACCCGGAGCTGTTCTGGGCGCTGCGCGGCGGTGGCGGCAACTTCGGTGTGGTGACGTCGTTCGAGTACCGGCTGCACCCGATCGCGGACATCCTCGGCGGTCCGACGTTCTACCCACTGGACAGCGAGGTCGTGCACGGCTACCTCGACCTGCTGGCCGACGCGCCCGAGGAGCTGAACCTCGTCCTCGGGCTCGTCCAGGCCCCGCCCGCGCCGTTCGTACCGGAGGCGTGGCACGGCAAGCCCGTGTGCGCGGTGCTGACCTGCTGGAGCGGTCCGCGCGAGCACGACGACCGCATCCGCGACCGCCTCGAGCGGATCGGGCCAGCTGTCGGCCAGTTCGTCGACCGCATGCCGTACCCGATGCTCAACACATTGTTCGACGACCTGCTGCCGTTCGGGTTGCGGCACTACTGGAAGGGCTGCTTCAACGACAGCCTGCCGGACCGGGCGATCGACGCGCACGTCTCCTTCGCGGCGACACTGCCGTCACCGGAGTCAGCGACGCTGATCTTCCCCATCGACGGCGCCTGCCATCGGGTCGGCCCGAACGACACCGCGTTCGGTTACCGCGACGCGACGTTCGCCGTCGGGATCGGCGCGACCTGGCATGATCCGGCGGACGACGCGGCCAACATCGCCTGGACTCGCGCCTACTACGACGCCCTGCGGCCGACGGCGATGGCAGGCGGTTACGTCAACTTCTCGTCGGACGACGACGCGGCGCAGATCCGCGCCAACTATCAGCACAACCATCACCGGCTCGTTGAGGTGAAGCGCCGCTACGACCCTGGCAACCTGTTCCGCCTGAATCAGAACATCGATCCCGGCACGCCGGAGTAGGGGTGGCCGCCCCGATGACCGGTGCGCGCGGCGTCTCTCACCCGGAATGTTGATCAGGGACCCTGCGCTGAGGACCATCTCAACCGGACAAATCGGATGCATTTTGGTTCTATCGGCAGGGTCCCCGATCAAGAAGCCCTGATCAACTCGCGTTACCTACGACTCTGTCGCGCACCCGCTTTGGGCCGAATTCTCGGCACGTCGGAGGCGGTCACGGCAATTACCGCAGTTCGGTCAGAACGCATGTTAGGCGCGTAGCAGGCAGCGACGTTTACGCGCCGCCACACAGTGGGACTCGACAGCGAGTACCTGCCCATGGCGCCGCGTGTGCGGGAGTGTGCGTCGAGGAGGCCGGATATGACCACGACAGGTCAACCCAAGGAATCCGAGGAGCGTGGTGGGTTCTTCCGTCGCAAGACCAGCCCGCCGGTCTTTTTCACTTCGCTGATCATCGTCGCAGCGTTCCTGGTCGCGGGTGTATTCTTCACCGACGCGACCGACCGCGCTGCCAGCGCGGTACTTGAGTTCATCACCACCAACCTTGGCTGGTTCTACATCCTGGCGGCCACGCTGTTCCTCGTGTTCGTCATCGGCGTGATGCTCAGCCGCTACGGCAGGCTTCGCCTCGGGCCGGACGACTCGCGGCCCGAGTACCACACGCTGCCGTGGTTCGCGATGTTGTTCAGCGCAGGTATGGGGATCGGGCTGGTGTTCTTCGGTGTCTACGAAGCCCCGTATCACTTGGCGAACGCGCCGATGGTCGGAGAGGGTAGTGCTGCCGACGCGATGCGCTACACGATCTTCCACTGGGGGCTGCACCCATGGGCGATCTACATCGTCCTCGGGCTGTCGATGGGCTACTTCTGCTTCCGCAAAGGGCTGCCACTCCGGCCTGCCGCTGGGCTGTACCCGCTGATCGGTGACCGGATCTACGGCTGGGTCGGCCACGTGGTGGACATCCTCGCCGTGTTCGGGACGCTGTTCGGGCTGGCCACCTCGCTGGGTCTCGGGGCCCAGCAGATCAATGCCGGACTGGGCCAGGTGTTCGGAGTCCCGAACAATCCCACCATCCAGTTGGCGATCATCGCGTTCATCACCGCGATCGCCGTTGTCAGCGTGGTGCTGGGCATCGACAAAGGTATCCGCAGGCTATCGGTGCTCAATCTCGGCCTGGCGCTCGTTCTCATGCTGTTGGTCTTCGCGGTCGGGCCCAAGCTGTTCATCCTCACCGGTTTGTCGGACTACACCGGTGAATACCTGCAGAACATCGTCGGGATGAGTTTCGAGACGTTCAACCAGCAGACGAACCCGGAGGCAGCCGAGTGGCAGGCCGCGTGGACGTTGTTCTACTGGGGCTGGTGGATGTCCTGGTCGCCGTTCGTCGGCATGTTCATCGCCCGTATTTCTTACGGCCGCACGATCCGCCAGTTCATCGCGGGCTCGCTGTTCGCTCCCGTGGTCGCGTCGATCGTGTGGTTCGCCGTGCTCGGCGGAACCGGCCTGTTCTACGAGATGAATGGTGCCATCGACATCGCGGGCGCCGCACCGGAGGAGGCGCTGTTCACCCTGCTGGGCGCGCTGCCATTGACTGGGTGGCTGGCGACCGCGCTCGCGCTGCTCACCATACTCGTCGTGGCGATCTTCTTCGCCACGTCCTCGGATTCCGGATCCCTCGTGGTGGACATGCTCACCAACGGTGGCAACCCGGATCCGTCCAGGGCACTGCGAGTGTTCTGGGCGGTCACCGAGGGCGCCATCGCCGCGGTGCTGCTCTGGGTCGGTGGTGCGCTGGCTCTCGAAGCGCTGCAAGCCGCGTCGATCACCGCCGGTCTGCCGTTTGGAATCGCCCTGTTGTTGCTGGCTATCGGGATCGCCAAGGGCTTTGCCGACGAACCGCTAGCCGCGTCGCCGTCGGCGTCGCGGCTGGTCGCCAGCGAGGCCCGAGCGCACGACCCCGCCGACCGAGAACCCGTGAGCGAGACTACCCATCAGCCGTCAACAAAGGACTGAGCGATCATGGCCATACGACGCAAGAAGCACGCGGGCCGTAATCCGTTTCGCGGCGTCGTCGACACCGTCAGCGAGATGAACCGCATCGCCGATCGCATGACGGGCGCGGATGGAGCGACAACCGTGCCGGAGCAACCTCGAGGTCACACGGATGCGTGGACCCCGACCACCGACATCCTCGCCAAGGGCTCCGACATCCTCATCCGGTGCGAACTGCCCGGCGTCGAGCCCGGCGACGTGGACGTGAGCCTGTCCCGGGGGACGCTCACGATCGCCGGGGCACGCGGCACCGACGACGAGCACGAGGACTTTCTCGTGCGAGAACGGGCGCATGGGCAGTTCCGGCGGGAAATCACGCTGCCCGAGGGCGTCTCGGAGGACGACGTCGAGGCCAGCTTCCACGAGGGAGTTCTCGAAGTCGCCGTGCGCGGCTCGGTGGACTCGACCGGTCCCGCTCGGATCGATGTGCGCACCAAGGAGTGAGCGTGAGTTGATCTTGAGGCGTTTTGGTTGCCATAGCGACCAAAACGCCTCAAGAAACGTCGAGGTCACCGCGAACCCGGACGGACGACTATTCGAAACGGACACCAGCAACAACGTGACGCTGCGGAAGGTCATCCTCAAGGGCAGGTCCGGCGCCCGCACGGTCAGCGTGCCGCCGTACTCACCGGATCCCTCGTAGGGCCCTGCTAGATCAGGGCCCTACCGTCACCCACTGCGCGTGTCAACGAAGCTGCTTAGTAGATTGGGTGCGCCGGATGCAGCAGGCCGTAAGGAGTGACGATGGGTTTCGGGAAGTGGCGGTTCCGTACGGCTGGCGCTGTGCTGGCGGGTGCGGCGGTGCTGGTGAGTGGCTGCGGATCAGGCGCGGACACCGGCACGGACACGGGCACCGACACCGATGCCCATGGCGACCACGGTGGTCATGTGGATCTCGCGCACATCCACGGCTTGGGTATCAATCCCGCGGACGGCGAGTTGTACGCGGCGAGCCACCACGGCCTGTTCCTGGTGACGGGGGAGGGGCAGCCGGAGCAGATCGCCGGGCGGACCCAGGACTTCATGGGGTTTACCGTGGTCGGTCCGGATCACTTCCTTGGCAGCGGGCACCCCGGACCCGAGGACACTGAGCAGCCGCCGCACCTGGGGCTGATCGAGAGCACCGACGCGGGGCAGACGTGGCAGCCGTTGTCGCTGTCGGGTGAGGCGGACTTCCACGCGATGGAAGCCAAGCACGACAAGGTGTACGGGTTCGACAGCCAGTCCGGGCAGATCATGGTCAGCGACGACAAGCAGTCGTGGGACAGCAGGGCTGGGGTACCGATGGCGGACATCGCGGTGTCGCCGGACGACGCCGACGAGATCCTGGCGACCACCGAGCAGGGCGTCCAGCGCAGCACCGACGGCGGCGAGAACTTCGCGCCGATCGACGGGTCGCCGACGCTGTTCTTCATCGACTGGGCCGACGCCAATCGGCTGCTGGGCGTATCGCCGGATGGCCAGGTGTATCGCAGCGACGACGGTGGCGCGTCGTGGTCGCAGGTCGGCTCGGTGGCCGGCGGACCGCAAGCGATTCTCGTGCACGATGACTCCGAGGTGTACGTCGCGACCGAGGGCGCGATCCACTACTCGGACGACAACGGCGAGTCCTTCACGGTGTTCCAGCAGCTGTGACGGTGGCGCGGCCGGAACGGCCCGTGACTCAGTGACACATTCCGTCCATCATGGCGCCAGCGGCCGCGGCGTCGGTGACACCGCCGATGAGGCCACTGGCGGCGATGAGCGCCACCACCAGGCCAGCGAGCGCCCACAGCCGGGGCGCGGCAGAGCTAGTCGCCGGCTCCTTGCTGGGCTCAGCACCGCGAGTGGATTCAGTCAGGGGTGGCAGGTCGACGGTGAGGACGTCGAGGTCGCCGATCGTCCGCGCCGCGTACGCGGCGGCAGCGCGCTGGTCGAACTCGTCAAGGGTGAGCCGACCGTCGGCGGTGTGCCGATGCAGCACATCGGCCACCCTCGCGCGGTCAGCGTCCGAGGCACGCATGTGCGAATCCATCAACTACCTCCGGCCACCCTCATCTACTACGAAGAGATAGTACTATGTATATGTAGTAGATGTAAACGAGTTCAGCCGCAGCAGACCGTGACGGCGAGGCAGACCTGGTACAGCAGTACCCCGTACATGGCGATCAGCCCGATGCCTGGCGCGCTGGCCAGCACCGTTCTGGCGGTCACCGCGCTGGGTAGTGGGGGACCGTCGCCGGTTTCCAGCTGGGTGATGCGGGCGTCGAGCAGCGCGGGTCCGCCCAGCGAGGCGACGGCCGTGCCACGTCCGGCCGCCGGTCGGCCGACGGCTTTGAGTAGCGCGCCCGCCACAGGAGAGACGCCGCACGCGCGGAGGGCGGCGCGGTCGGCCTTGAGTTCCTGCCGATCGAGTATTCGGGTGAGCAGCGAGCCGATCACCGGGAGGTAGAAGAACGCCGCGGTCCAGGTACGCAGCGCGAGGACCTTCAGCGGGTCCCGGTTGCGGACGTGGCAGTCTTCGTGGTGGAGCACCGCCACCAGCTCATCGGCGGTGGCCGCCTCGACGAGCCCGGTGCTCACCACGATGCGCGGCCGCCAGATCCCATAGGTGAACGCGTAGGCGTCGTCATCGGCGACCTGCAGCGCTGGTCCCGACACGCCCGCCCGCGCTGCGGCCGCCGCCAGCGGCGCCGACGGTTCGACCGCGGCGAGTGCGACCCACTCGGTCAGGGCGCGGCCGCGCCGGTACTGCGACAGCAGTGCGCGGAGTCCGGCCACGATGGTTCCGCCCCACAACAGCACCATCAGGACGCCGAACACCACCCGGGGCGGTGTCGGCTCGGTCATCGGGGCAGCGCCGAACGCCACCGCGACGAGCATGACGAGGTACCCGATCAGCATGACGACCCCGTACACCACGCCTGCGGTCAGCACGGCCAGCATGGTGACGTGTAGTGCTGTCTGTCCCCGCCGTCGCATCAGGGATCGCCCTGCTGTGCGGGACCATCGAGCAGCTGCTCCAGACGGCGCAGCAGGCGCGGATCAGCGCGTGCCTGGTCGACGAAGTGGGCGACGGCCGCCTCACCGTGGTCGCGCACCACATTTCGCACCGCGAGTTCGGCCGCGTCAGCGACCGCAGGTTCGTACCGGTAGCCACGTCCGGCAGCGGTGCGCTTCGCCGCCCCCCGCTCGGCTAGCCGCGCCAGCACCGTCATCACGGTGGTGTAGGCCAGTGGCTCGGCCCGCCCTTCGTTCAGCCGCTCCAGCGCCATCCTGACGGTGATCGGTTCCCCGGCCGACCACAGCACCTCCATCACCTCGGCGCCGAGGCGTCCGAGGATCTTGCTCGCCTGCTCTGTGCGCTCGTCCACGGGCCCATTGTCTACTACAGTCGTGTCGTAGCCAAGGATCCATCTCCGCGTGACCGAGCCGGCAAGGAGGTACACCCGATGATGGACGGCATGATGGGCATGGGCTGGATGATGCTGGTGTGGGGCCTGGCGGGACTCGCGGTGCTGGCGCTGGTGGTCGCGGGGGTCATCTGGCTGGTCCAGTCGTCGCAGGACAGAGGCAGGCCCGCGCTGGACGCGGCTGACGAGGACGCCGCCGAACGCGAGCTGCGGCGCCGCTACGCGGCCGGTGAGATCGACCAGGAGGAGTACACCCGCCGCCTCGACACTCTCCGGCGATACTGAGCGGTTCTGACCATCGCTGATCTCCTGCCGATTCTCGCGTGGCCCGGTATGGCTAGACTGGTCCGGCGGAATCGGGAGGTTGTGGTGCGCGGATTCGGCGATCTGGAGTCGGTGGTCATGGACCAGATGTGGTGCCGTACCGGCAAGGCCACTGTGCGCGACGTGCTGGAAGACCTGCGGCAGTCCCGAGAGATCGCCTATACCACCGTGATGACCACAATGGACACCTTGCACCGCAAGGGCTGGCTTGACCGGGAGAAACACGGCAAGGCGTATCACTATTGGCCCACGCTGACCCGCGAGGAGTACAGCGCCCGCCTGATGCGGGACGCGCTCACCGGCAGCGAGAACCCCGATGTGGTTCTCAGCCACTTCCTCGCGCAGATGAGCGAGGAAGAGTCGAGCAGGCTACGAAGCGTGATGCGGCGGCTGGCATCTCGTGACGGCGCGTCGTGACAGTCGCCATCTGCCTGCTGCTCTACAGCCTCGTCATCACTGTCTTCGCCCCGCGCGTGCTGGTGCGGTTGACCAGGGCGGGCGTGGCACCCCGGCTCGGCATCGCGGCATGGCTGACGGCGGCAGGCACTGTGCTGGCGTCCTGGGTAGCGGCCACCGTCGTGCTCGCGGTCGAACTGCTCCGCAACTGGCGGCAGCCGGGCGCACTCTTCACCGCCTGCGTGACCACGTTGCATGGCATCGCCGCTGGTGATGCGGGCGTGCTCCTCCAATCCGGATTGGTGGCGCTCACCGTCATCGCCAGCGCGGCTCTGGCGTCACTGGTGTGGCGCTGGGGGAGATCCATGGCGCGCGCACGCAGCTGCACGCATCGTCACGCGTCGATGGCGCGTGTCGTCGGACGGCGTATGGCGGGGCATGACGCGGTGGTGCTGGATGCTCCGGAACGCGCCGCGTACTGCGTCGCGGGCAGACCGGACACGATCGTGGTCACCAGTGCCGCGCTCGACGCACTCGATGACGACCACCTGGCGGCGGTCCTGGCCCACGAGCGGGCACACCTGAACGGGCGACACCACCTGCTGCTGGCCGCCACGCGCGGGCTGGCCACCACCCTCCCCGGGGTGGCCCTGTTCAGGACAGCCGCATCCGAGGTCGCCACGCTGCTCGAGATCTGCGCTGACGACGTCGCCGTGCGCCGCAATGACCCGCGCACGGTGCTCGGTGCGTTGCTGGCCCTCTCCGGTGGCGCGTCGATCCCCGCCGGAGCGCTGGGAGCGACCGGCGTCGGCGTGCTCGCCCGCGCGGAGCGGCTGGCCGAACCGCCTCCGCCCGCCCGACCGCGGCAGTGGTCCGGTGGTTGCTGCTTGCCGGGTTCGCGCTGGCTTTCGGCGGGCTCATCGGGGAGCGGATCACCGCGATCGCCCGCCGGGAGAATCCCGACCTGCGCCCGCTCCGGCCGTGGTCGCACTATGGTGCCGCGCTCGGGCTGCTCGCCGCGCTGGCTTCCGGCGCGGTGCTGGTCACCGACATCGGATCGGCGTCGGCGCTGTGGGACAGCGGCCCAGGGCTCGTCGTCCTGACACATGCGGCTGGCTTCGGCCTGGCGTTGGTCCTGTTCGCGCTGCGCCGCCGGATGTGGGCGCTGCTGCCACTGGTCGCGGTGCCGGTCGCTGAAGGCGTTGGCTCGCACAGCAACGTCGAGCTCCCGATCGCGGGTGCGGCGTTGACCGGGGTGCACCTGGCGGCCGCCGCGTTGTGGGTCGGGACGCTGCTGCATGTCGGGTGTGCCGCATTGCTGTGGCGTTCCTGGCGGGGAGCGGTGCGGTGGGTGCTGGTCAGCTATGCCCGGATGGCGGCGTGGGTGTTCGTGCTCGTGGTCGCCACCGGCCTGACGATGGCGTTGCTGCTCGTGCCGTTGCCCGCGTTGACGACCACTGCCTACGGTCAGTCGTTGCTGGTCAAGCTCGGACTCGTGGCGATGGCCGCCGGCCTGGCGCTGGCGGGGAGGTGGGCGCTGCGGCGGCAGCGGCTCGGCCGGGTGACGAAGACCGTGCGCGTCGGCGGAAAGACGTTCCTATCCAATGAGCCCTATAATTCCGGGGTTGCTCCGATCGCCGCACGGGTCGAGTCTGAGTCGGGTGCCACCAGGCTGCTGATGGGTTTCCCTGCCGCCGGTACCCACGCGGAGGTCACCTTGGACAAACGCGGGCGGATCACCGAAGAAACCCTCACCGGGCCCAAGCACGTGTTCACACGCAGGTTCCTCTACCCGGACGGATAACGGAGGCGACCGGTCTCCGTTCCGCGATCACCGACCCTGCCGGTAGGCCCACATAGCCGTCCGGTTTGCCCGGACTTGTTGGTACTACCAGCAGGGTCGGTGATCAACAGTCTGCGGCGAGAAAGCAATCGGCGCGCGGCGCCTCAGCTCGATCAAGTCGACGAGGTAGCACCGTGAGCAGCGGACCAGTCTTTGTGTGCCTTTTGCTGAGACTCCCTGACCTGAGCGAACTGCTCGCCGTTTGGCTGGCGAGACAGCACTTCGGCGAGCCCGGTCAGTGCTTCCGATGTTCGGGTGCCCGCTCGGGCGAAGGATGTCACCAGGTCAGCCGGGATGTCGGTAGTGCCGGGTCCTGCTTCGTCGGATTCATTCTGCTGCGCGTCTCGCGCCGTCTCCCACGCGGCGCTCAGCTGCGAGAACGCGTCCAGCAAGTTGCGCCACACCGTGATCTGTGCGGTGTTGGGTGTTGTCGGGTCGTCCGTCATCAGGATCCGCAATCACGTCGGTTGCAGGGGCTGGGTTACCGGGTACCCGCCAGCGCGCGCCCCATGCCCGACAACGGGACACAGACAGGCACGCCGAGCGGGAGTCGGCAACAGCCTGTCGTGCTCGCCTACGGTGTGGGTGTGGTCGCCAGGTAGATGGTGGCGGTGGCGGAGCGCTGCTGGAGTGGGTTGTCGAAGGTGACGACGTCCGAGCGCACGTCGATGAAGTCGCGCTTCAGTGCGGCGGTGAAATCCTCGTCGGGCGGGTCGTTGGACCAGAGGGTGACGACGCCGCCGGGATGCAGGTGTCCGGCGAGGTGCCGCAGCCCGTCGGGAGTGTAGAAGTCGGCGTGGCTGGGGTCGAGCAGGTGCTTCGGTGAGTGGTCGATGTCGATGACGATGCCGTGGAACCGTCGTCCGGGCTGGGTGGGGTCGAGCCCGGTTGCCGAGCGGGCCAGGGCGAAGAAGTCGCCGTGCTGGAGCGTGCACCGGGGGTCGGCGCTTAACTCGACACCGGCGGGGATGAGCCCGCGCTGGTGCCAGTCGATGACGGCGTCGAGTGCGTCGATGACGATGAGCGATCGCACGTTCTCACTGGCGAGCACGGCTTGTGCGGTGTAGCCGAGACCGAGGCCGCCGACGACGATGTCGAGCTCCGTGTTCGGGAGGGCGGCGAGCGCCTGGTGGCCGATTTCGGCTTCGGCGACGGTGAACAGGCTCGACATCAGGTATTCGTCGTCGAGTTTGATCTCGTAGACCTCGGCCTGGACGGTCAGGTCCCAGCGGCGGCGCAGGACCAACTCACCCATCGGGGTCTGGCGCCAGTCCAGCTCCTCGAAGCGCTTGGCCACGGTGTCTCCTTCGGGGTGCTGGCGGTCACGTGCTGGTTAGCCGAGCTCCCGGTCGGCTTCGAGCAGCCGCAGCCAGACTTCGCTGACGGTGGGAAACGCCGGGACGGCGTGCCACAGCGTATCCATCGATACTTCGCCGACGATCGCGATGGTCGCGGCGTGCAGCATCTCGCCGACGCCAGGGCCGACGAACGTCGCGCCGACGATGACGCGGCGCCGCTGGTCGATGACGAGTTGCGCGGTGCCGCCGAACCCCTTGCCCTGCAGCGCGCCGCCCGCGGTGTGGCCGAGGTCGAGGCTCACAGTCCGGACGTCGATGCCGCGCTCGCGGGCCTGCCGCTCGGTGTCGCCGACGGCCGCGACCTGCGGGTCGGTGAACGTCACGCGGGGCACGGCGGTGTGGTCGGCCCATGCGGCGAGGTCCTTGCCCGCGATGATGTCGCCGACCAGCCGTGCCTGGTACTTGCCCTGGTGGGTCAGCAGCGCGCGGCCGTTGACGTCGCCCGCGGCGTAGAGCCAGTCGCCCGCGACGCCGCGCGCCCTGAGCTGGTCGTCGACCTCGACGTAGTCACCGGGCCGCAAGCCGATGGTGTCCAGGCCGATGTCGTCGGTGCGCGCCTTGCGCCCAACGGCTACCAGCAGTTCGTCGCCCACCAGTTCGCTGCCGTCATCCAGGACGAGCGTGACCGGTCCGTCCGCGGCCTCACGGTGTGCCCGCGTGGCTTTCGAGCCGGTCAGCACCCTGATGCCTGCCTCGTCGAACGCGGCGGCCAGCTCGTCGCCCGCGAAGGGCTCTTCCGCGGGCAGTAGGCGGTCGGCCATCTCCACGATGACGACTTCCTCGGCGCCGAGGCTGCGGTAGGCCTGTGCCATCTCGGTGCCGACGACACCGCCGCCGAGCACGAGCAGCCGGGCTGGGATCTCCTTGGTCGTGGTCACCTGCCGGTTGTCCCAGGGGTTGCTCTCCCGCAGCCCCTCGATAGGCGGCACCGCCGCCGCCGTTCCGGTAGCGAGCACGACGGCCTTACGTGCGGTGAGCGTGACCCGCTCCCCGTCGCCGGTGGTCACCTCGACCGTGCGTTCCCCTGTCACCCTGCCGTGGCCGCGCATCAGGTCGATGCCCTCGCCTTCGAGCCATTCTTGCTGACCGGTGTCGTCCCAGTTGCTGCTGAACCGATCGCGGGCGCGCAGGGTGGCATCGACGTCAACGGAACCGGTCACCGCGCCTGCCGCCGCCGGAACCCGGCGAGCCGCCGCGAGCGCCTCACCCGGCCGGAGCAGCGCCTTGCTCGGCATGCACGCCCAGTACGAGCACTCACCGCCGACCAGTTCGCTTTCGACGACGACGGCGCTGAGGCCGTTCTGCGTGGCGTAGCCCGCGACGTTCTCGCCCGTCGATCCGCCACCGATCACGATGACGTCGTACTGCTCTGCCGTGGTGGTCCCAGGGGTGTTCATTCGAAAGTCCTCGCCAGTTACGGATACCTGCCTCCATCTCAACACCGTGGGCGCGGACGCGCTGCCTGGAGTGTCATGTGGATGACACGATGATCGCTCAGCTGGGATGATGAGGTGTTCACGTGGTGTTCCACGGGTAAGCGGCCCGGAGGCCTGCCGGACCAGCTGGCAGGCAGGCATGGTGAACGCCAGGGAGCAGGTGAGCGTGATGGTGACCTTTCGTGATCCGGAGAAGGCTCAGCGTTGGGAGGACACGATCGCGGAGCTGGGCTCAGCGTTCACGGGTCCGGTGGCGCAGCGGGGGATTGGCGTGATCGCTCCCTTCGACCTGGCGCTCGAACGTGAGCTATGGCGCTGGGCACCGATCGATGTCTCGCTGCACCTGGCTCGCACTCCCTACGAACCGGTGCCGGTCAGCCTGGACATGGCGCGGCTTGTCAGCGATTCCGAGCATGTGGCCGCCGCTACGCGCGATGTGCTGCATGTCGAGCCAGAGGTGGTGGCGTACCTGTGTAGCTCGGGCAGCTTCGTCAACGGGGTTGATGGTGAGCGTCGGCTGCGTGAGGCGATCTGTGCGGTCGGGCCGCCGGACGCGGTCACGACATCCGGTGCGCTGGCCGAGGTGCTGCGGCGCCTCGACCTGCGCCGGATCGCCGTGATCACGCCCTACGTCGAGGACCTCACCACCAAGCTGCACGAGTTTCTGGCCGAGCTTGGCGTTGAGACGGTGGCCAGCGAGCATCTCGGTCTCGGCGGTGGAATCTGGAAGGTGTGCTACCGCACCATCGCCGAGCACATCCTGCGTGCGGACCGTCCTGAGGCGGAAGCGATCTTCGTCAGCTGCACCAACCTGCCGACCTACGACCTGATCGAGCCGCTGGAGAAGGTGCTGCGCAAGCCGCTGCTGACCGCGAACCAGCTGACCATGTGGGCCTGCCTGGAACGGATGGAGCTGCCCATGGTCGGCCCTGGTGGGTGGCACCGGACGATTGCCACTGGCGCCTCGGCGTCGCCGGTCGCGCCCTGACCCGCCAGACATCGCCACGCCACATCACCCCGGCGAGTCGATGTGGCGTGGTAAGCGTGCGGTTCCGCGGCAGTCCTCTGGCCCGAGCCGTCAGCGTTTCTGCCGTCGGCTACCGCCGTGCCAGTCCTCCTCGAGTCCCGCTTCGTCCTCGCTCACCCCGAATGCCCGCAGTTGCGGGCGCTCACGCAAGCTGCGCTTCAGCTCAGCGAAACCGGGGAAGCGGGCGAGGCCGATGACGTGGTCCCAGAGTTCGATGGCTTGCTCCTCGGTCGGCAGACGGCTGATCACCGGACCGAAGAACGCGACACCCGCAGGAGGCTCGAAGTGCAGGATCGGCGTGCCGACGTCCTTACCGGTGAGTGCGCGTGCCTCGTCGGACTCCGCGCTGATCTCCTCGTCCCAGCTGGCGTCGTCGAGTGCATCGGCGAGGTCGTCCGGCAGGCCCAGCTCAGCCAGGATCGGCTCGACGAACTCGCGGGTGCCGACACGTCCGTGGTCCCCTGCCGTGTCAGCGGGCGGCTCACGGTCGAAGATGTGTGTCCCGAGTGCGACGTGCAGTCGGCCGATGGCCTCGCGGCCGTGTTCTGCGCGGATGCGAGCCGCCATCCGCAGCAGCCGAAGCCCCGCGGTGTGGCCCGCCTCGTACTCGGGCGGGAAGTGCGCATCGTAATCCACTGTGGCATTGACAAGCCGCAGTGAGATGAAACGCCAGTCCACCGTGTAACCGCGCTTTTCTTGCACCATCCGCAGCCACTTGCTGGTCATCCAGCAGAACGGGCACACCGGGTCGAAGTAGAAATGGATATCCGCATCCGTCATGGAACGAGCCTAACCGCGAGTCATCAGGACGGCCGAGGGAACGGCGCAGTTGAGCCACACATTTCTCATTGCCTGAGGGCACGAAAGTAGTATGACGTCGCCGAATCCGCCCACATCGGTCTGCTCGCGAGTAGTACCGTCGAATATGTCAGCAGAACTGTTAGGACGCTGACACACTCGTCTTGTTCCGCTGGCGTGCCGGTGTGACTTCCGGTTTAGTTGGGGTACGAAATCCTTGGTAATTCGACCGTCAGAATAGGTGAGCCGCGGAGCGGCCTCAGCGACGCAGGTGACGATGTCAACGCCGATCGCCGACTACGGTGTGCTGTCCGACTGCGGTACCGCCGCCCTCGTCGACCGGCACGGCTCGGTTGACTGGTTGTGCCTGCCACGCTTCGACAGCCCGTCGGTGTTCACCCGGCTGCTCGATCCGGACGGCGGCCACTGGGCGATCTCACCGACCGATACCACCGTGACGGTGCGGCGGCGGTATATGCCCGGCACCCTGGTGCTGGAAACGACGTTCGACACCGCGTCCGGTTCGGCGCGGCTGCGTGACGCCTTGCTTGTCCCGCACGGTCAGCGCGGTGACGATCTGGGCCGCGACGCGCCACACGAATTGGTACGTGAGGTCGAGGGCATCTCGGGCACCGTGGACTTCGCGATGGAACTCGTTCCCCGGCCCGAGTACGGGTTGGTGCGCCCGTTGCTGCGGGTGGTCGAAGGTGGCGCGCGGACCTTCGGTGGCCCGAACCAGTTCGCGATGCGCGCCCCGGTACCGCTGCACGGTGAGCGCGATCGCGCCGATGCACGATTCCGGGTGGCTGCCGGGCAGCGACGCGGCTTCTCACTGGTGTGGGGGCCGCCGGAGCGTCCACCACCGGAACCGACAGCACCCGAACGCGTCGGGCAGCGCATCGACGACACGGCAGCGGCCTGGCGGTCGTGGGAGGCAGAGCACGACATCTACCAGGGTCCGCACCACGAGCTGGTGCGATTCAGTTCCCGGGTGCTCAAGGGCCTGAGCTACAAACCCACCGGCGCGATCGTCGCCGCGCCCACCACGTCGCTGCCGGAGAAAATCGGCGGCGAACGCAACTGGGACTACCGCTACGCCTGGATCCGGGATGCCAGCCTGACGATGGAAGCGCTCTACACCGGCGCGTGCCCGGACGAGGCGGTCGACTTCGTGTCGTTTATGACAAGCGCGGCCGGTGGTAGCGCCCGCGACGAGTCATCGCTGCAGATCATGTACGGCATTACCGGAGAACACGACCTGTCCGAGCGAGAGTTGCCGCACCTGCGCGGCTGGCGGGACTCCCGGCCCGTCCGTATCGGTAACGGTGCCTGGTGCCAGATCCAGGTTGACGTGTACGGGGAGCTGCTCAACGCGCTCTACCTGTACCGGCAACGGCTGGGCACGCTGCATCCGGAAATACAACACTTCGCCACCGACCTGGCCGAAACCGCGGTGCGCCGCTGGCGCGAGCCCGACGCTGGCATGTGGGAGAGCCGGGGCGAGCCGCGGCACCACCTCTCGTCCAAACTGCTGTGCTGGGTGGCCCTCGACCGGGCGGTGCGGCTGGCCCCTGATCTGGGCAACCCTTCCCGCGCCGCCGTGTGGGCGACCGAACGCGACCGCATCCGTGATGTGATCCTCGAGCAGGGCTGGAGCACAACGCGGCAGGCATACACGCAAGCCTTCGACTCCGATGAGCTGGACGCCAGCGTGCTGCTGATGCCGATCTACGGCTTCGTGCCAGCCACCGACGAACGGATGCGTGCCACCATCGACGCGATCGCCCGGGATCTCACCGAGAACGGGCTGGTGCTGCGCTATCGCGCCCATGACGGTCGCAACACCGACGGCCTTGTCGGCGAGGAAGGCACGTTCGTGCTCGCATCGTGCTGGCTCGTCTCCGCCCTGGCGCAGGCAGGAGAGCTGGCGCGTGCCGAGCGGTTGTTCGACAGGCTGTGCGCGGCCACCAGTGACCTCGGGTTGCTGTCCGAGGAGATCGACCCGCGTACGGGCGAACTGCTGGGGAACTACCCGCAAGCCTTCAGCCACATCGGACTGATCAACGCCGCTGCCGATATCGACCAGGCACGGACAGCGCGCTCAACACGTCGCGTGCGACCCCATGGTGGAAGGACCGCGCCGTGATCGACCTACTGGTGCTGGCGGGGCTCGTCCTCGCGTATGGGCTGGTGTCAGGCCGGACGAGCGGCAGCCCGGTGACCGCGCCGATGGTCTTCGTCGCCGCTGGTCTCGTGCTCGGCGATGCCGGGCTGGACGTCCTCAGCGGCGACGTGAGCGAGGGCGCCGTGCGCGTGCTCGCCGAGGCGACCCTGGTGCTGGTGTTGTTCACCGACGCGGTGCGGATCGACCTGTCAGCGCTGCGTCGGGAGTACCATTTCCCGCTGCGGTTGCTCGCGATCGGCCTGCCGGTCGCCGTCGTACTGGGCACAGCGGCCGCCGTGCTGATCTTCCCAGCCTTCGGTCTGTGGGACGCCGCCTTGGTGGCTGCCGTGCTTGTCCCGACCGACGCGGCGCTGGGCGCGGCGGTGATCGCCGACCGCCGCTTGCCGGTGCGGCTGCGGCAGACGTTGAACGTCGAGAGCGGGCTCAACGACGGCCTCGCGCTGCCGGTGGTGATGTTGTTCGTCGCCCTCGCCGCCTCGGCGCAGGGCGATATCGGATCCACCGGATCGTGGGTGTGGTTCATGCTGCGCCAGATCGGGCTCGGTGTCGCGGTCGGAGTCGTCGTCGGCAACGTCGGTGGGTGGCTGCTGCGGCGCATGGACCAGGCGGGCTGGGTCACGGCCACCTATCGACGTCTCGCGGTACTCGCGCTGGCCGGGCTCGCGTACGGCGGGGCCGAGGTGGCCACGGGCAACGGGTTCGTGGCCGCGTTCGTCGCGGGGCTGTGTTTCGGGTCGGTCGCGCGCGAGCAGTGTCCCTACGTGCACGAGTTCGCCGAGCGGGAAGGCGAGTTGCTAACGGTGGCCACGTTCGCCATGTTCGGCGCGGTCATCATCGGCCCCCGGCTGCCAGAGGTCGGCGTCTCGGTGGTGCTCTACGCCGTGGTCAGCCTGGTCGTGGTGCGCCTCGCGGCCGTCGCCGTCGCCATGATCGGCTCGGGAGTGCGGGCCGAGACCGTGCTGTTCCTCGGCTGGTTCGGCCCGCGCGGGCTGGCCTCGATCCTGTTCGCGTTGCTGGTCGTCGAGCGAGCGGGCGTCGCCGTCGCCAACGACGTGCTGGTGATCGCCGGGGCGACGGTGCTACTGAGCGTCTACGCGCACGGCATCAGCGCGTCGCCCTGGGCGCGTGGCTTCGCCCGACGTGCCGAAGGCCTCGCGCCGACGGCATCCGAACGCGTTCCGGTCACCGAGCACTACACCCGGCACCGTCTCTGACCGACGCCGGGCCGGATCCACTGGCCGAAAGGGGCGTGGATCAGCGCGACTGCCGCACGGTGATGCTCGGCGCCCCGCTCGGCAGCACATACTTCGCGACAAGCAGCGGTGTTCGCTCGACCGAGAATGCCGTGGCGAGTGCCGGTTCGGACGGTAACGTCGAACCTGGCGGGTAGACGTTGTCCCGGACCGCGTTGACGATCCGTTCGTAGAGCTCGACGACAGGTCGCCGACGCGGACGTCTCGGCGCCACGATGCACCCCTTCGATCGGACGTTGTCAGACAAATTAGGCCGGGTTGCCACATCCGTCAACGCTCGAAGCTCACCCGGGATGGGTGCTTGATGAGGGTCCATAAGGCTTGACTTTGTGAGTGGATGATGGGTAGAAGGGTCAGTCAATGCGAACACAGATGTCAGACAGGTGCTCGGGTCGCCCTCGAGCGCCGCTCACCACCGCGGGCCGCTCCGATCCCGCGTGCGGCAGACTGGCCCTGCGTCATCCCGCAACCACCAGCCCACGACAACCCCGCAGCTATCGGGAGGTAACGCGTGCCTGACGTGCCGAGCCTTGACCAGATCCAGCGCGCCCCGAAGGTGCTGCTCCATGATCACCTCGACGGTGGTCTGCGACCGGCGACCGTGCTGGAACTGGCCGAGCAGACCGGCTACGACGAGCTGCCGGTATCCGACGAAGCGGGAGTGGCCGACTGGTTCGCCGCCGCGGCCGAGGCCGGGTCGCTCGAGGAATACCTGCGCCGCTTCACCCACACGGTCGGCGTCATGCAGACCGAGGACGCGATCAGCCGCGTGGCCGCTGAGTGCGCCGAGGACTTGGCCGCCGACGGCGTTGCCTACGCCGAGGTCCGCTACGCGCCGGAGCTGAGCACGCACCGTGGTCTGAGCCTCGAGGCGGTCGTTGAGGCGATCCTCGACGGGTTCCGCAAAGGCACGGCGCGTGCCGCCGAAGCTGGCCGCCGCATCCGTGTTGGGCTGCTGCTCTGCGCGATGCGCCACGAGACACGGGCCACGGAGATCGCCGAGCTGGTGGTGCGTTATCGCGACGACGGGGTCGTCGGCTTCGACATCGCCGGGCCGGAGGCCGGTTTCCCGCCCACCCGGTTCCTGAACGCGTTCGAGTACTTGCGGCGTGCGAACTGCCACTTCACCATCCACGCGGGCGAAGGCTTCGGGCTGCCGTCCATCTGGGAGGCCATCCAATGGTGCGGCGCCGCCCGGCTCGGCCACGGGGTGCGCATCGTCGATGACATCGACTTCGGCGCCGACGGAACGCCGAAGCTCGGTCGCCTCGCCGCGTTCGTGCGGGACCGGCGTATCCCGCTGGAGATGTGTCCGACCTCCAATGTGCACACCGGCACCGTGGCGTCGATCGCCGAGCACCCCATTGCCCTGCTCAGAAGACTGCGATTCCGGGTCACCGTCAACACCGACAACCGGTTGATGAGCCAGACGTCGATGACCACCGAGTTCAGCCGCCTCGTCGATGAGTTCGGCTACGACCTCGACGACTTGCAGTGGGTCACGGTCAACGCGATGAAGTCCGCCTTCATCCCCTTCGACCAGCGCCTCGCCCTCATCAACGAGGTGATCAAGCCCGGCTACTCGGCGCTGCGCTCGGAGACCGTGTTCGGCAAGGTCGCCGACCATCACACCGCCATCGGCTGAGCCGAGCGGTGCCCGCAGCGGCGATCACTGCGATCCCGCTGGCGGACTTCGGGCCGCAGGGAGGGTACCGCTCAGGCGGTCGGGTCGGGACCGTTCGGCGCGGTGGCCAGGGGCTTGTTCGCGATCTCCAGCATCCGTTGGATGGAGGTTCCCGCGATCAGGCCGGGAGCATACGGGCCGCCGACGACGATGTGGGTGAGATCGCCAGCGGCCTCGCCTTCGAGGTGGCGTACCGGTGAGCCGGAGTCGCCGGGGGAGGCGGCGCCGTCCCAGGCGTAGGCATCAGCGGTGCCGCCGCCGTTGGTTCCGTTATCGCCCTTCGGGCCACCGCCATTGCCGTTGCCCTTGCCGTTGGTGCCGTCCTTGTCGTCCTTGCCCCGGCTGTGGCTGACCTCGCCGGAGTCGGGGCCCTCGTCGCCGGGGCCGCGATACACCACGACTCCCGCGCGCGGAGTGCCGCCGGTACCGATGACGACGCCGTGGCCGGTGTGTGTCACCAGATCGCCGAACTGAGGATCGCCGACGCCGGTTGGCCCGCCGAAGTGTGCCATCGAGGGGTTCACGTGCTGTTGCATCTCCGGGTAGATGTCGATCAGCGCGAAGTCGTCGCCCACACCGTTGTCGACACTCGTGACCGTTGTGCCGATGGCCATGACGATGCCGGGCGCGGCGATGATCGTGACCTCGTCACCGACCTCGGCGCAGTGCCCGGCTGTGCCGATCGAGTAGTCGCCGTCGGTGCCGAACACGAAGTTGGCCGTGCATCCCGCGGGGGAAATGATCCAGGCTCCTGGCCGGATGCCGGCGAACGCGAGGCCGCTCGCCGGGTAGTCGACGCCAGCCGGGATCGCGACACCCTCCCCGCGTTCGGCCGCCGCCACCGCATCGGCATGCAGTTCGTCGGTGTACCAGCTCGGTGTTGGCGCGATCAGCTCGGTGGCGGTCGTCCCAGTGAAGGGGTCGGCGGTGCCGCCTCCTGTCGCGGAAAGCGTGGCGTGCGCTGCGGTGCCCGTGGCGGCGAGTAACCCTGCTGCGGCGAGGACTGCGGCGATGCGTGTGAGTGTCATGTGGTTACCTCACGGGCGAACGGGACGGATCATGGCCGCGCCGCCGACGTGACGCGTCAGCTCGCGCCGAGCAGCGACATCTGTCGTTGCCAACGACACGAACGAGTGAAGGTTACGACACGGGGTTAACCAGGACGGCGTAGGGCGCTCGTACGCCAGGCGCCGGATCTGGCGCCTTGGTAGCGGTTGTCACTGTGCAGCCGCGCATGCTGGCTCTACACTCGGATGCCATGGTCGGTGACGATCCGATCACCGAGGTACCCGACGTCGTTGGCCTCAGCGCGGCGGATGCCAGTGAGATCGTGCGTAAGGCGGGCCTGGTCCCGATGGGACCGGGCGAGACCGCCGCGCCGGCAAGAGGCGTGATCATCGACCAACGTCCGATCGGAACGGCGGGTGCCGAGAAGGGCGCCGCTGTGCATCTCTGGACAGGGCCACCAGGAGAATCCGCGGACACGTCACCGTCACCGCTTACCGAGTCGGGCGACCTCGATCCCGTCTGAGACCCGCACGCTCGGCGTCGCGGTGACTGCCGCGCTGGCTGCGGCGCCACCGCCGCGGGGTGATGCCGTAGCGGTCTCGGAAGCGCCGGACGAGATAGGTGGCGTCGCGCAGTCCGGTCCGGGTGGCTATCACGTCGAGCGGCAGGTCGGTCTCGCGCAACATCCGCCTGACCTCGGTCATGCGCCGCTCCGTGATCCACTCCAGCAACGGGCGGCCGGTCCGCTCACGGACCACCGTCGTGAGGTGTCCCGGCGTGTATCCGAGCGCCCGAGCGACGTCGGTGGCGGAGACCGGCTCGCGGAACGTCGTCTCGATCTGGTCGAAGACCCGTTCCACCAGCGGGTCGGGCGCGCTCCGCACTGCGGGCGCCAGGCGCGCTGTCGCGACAAGCACCCGGGTGAGCAGGGCAGCGACGACGTCGCCGGCTCCGAGACGCCCCGGGTCGGTCAGTTCCTCTGCCAACTCGCTCAGCCACGCCGACCAGCGCGCCCGGTCCGGCTCGGCGACCCGGCTATGCCCTGTGCCGGGCGCGAACATCGTGAGCAACGGATGGCGTGTCCAGGCCAGCGGCGAGACGGCTGCCAGAGCGGGCACCGCGTCCGGCGTGAACGCGACCGCCCATGCGCGGGCGTGAGCAAGCTCCGTGGCGGTCGAGACACCGATGACCTGCCCGGGCGACACAGCGTGCACATCCCCGGCGCGTAGTGGCCGCTCGGTACCGTCGATCGTGAATGAGCCCGCGCCCTCTTCGACGTAGATCAGGACGAGAAAGTCGTGGGCGTGCCGATGGTCGGGCAGCGCGGCGGCGGCTTGGGTGTCGAGACGGGTCACCGAGACCGGAGGAACACCCGGGCGCTGGTCGTAGCGGTAGACCGGTGTCCCGTCCGGGCGCACCATGCGCAGGCGCGAGGGTGGCCCCTGTGTGTCGTTGACCGAAGAATGTGCCATTGTTCCCGACTTCTGTGCTGCCAGTGAACCGCAGGATGTCCAAAACTGGGTAGGACAACCAGATCTACCACGTCCACGCCGAGCGCACCGGGAGTTCACCATGACAGCCGATATCCGCATCCTCGACCAGCGCACTCCGGAAGAGCGAGACCGCCCGTTCCTGCCAGGTATGGGCAAGGCCTGGCTGATGCCGCTGTATGACGCCTTCTCCCGGGTGGCCGGCGTCCGCGCGCTGCACCAGCGTGCCGTCGAGGCCGCCGATGTCGAGCCAGGTCAGGCGGTGGTCGACGTCGGCTGCGGCACCGGAAACTTGTCGTTGGCGATCCTCGCGGCACAGCCGGACGCCCGGATCACCGGCCTCGACCCGGACGGACACAGCCTGCGCAGAGCCGCACGCAAGGCACGCCGCCGCGGCGTCGCCCTCACCCTCGTGCAGGGCTACGCTAACCGGATCCCTGCCGAGGACGCCTCGCTCGACCACATCGTCTCGTCGCTGGCGCTGCACCACGTCGACGACGATGGCAGGGTCGCGTTCGCCCACGACGCGCTGCGTGCCCTCCGGCCTGGCGGCACCGTGACCATCCTCGACTTCGGCGGCTCCACCTCCCACGCCGAGGATGCTCACCACCAGCACGGCCACGGCCCGGCCCACGTTCTCCGGCACTTGCCGCAACTGCTGCGCTCCCGGGTGGCACACAGCCCGCCCGTGGCCCGCAACCTCGACGATGGCATCGTCGCGCTCCTCGCTGAAGCCGGCTTCGACGATGCCCGCGAGGTTGACCACGTTGACCACCGGTTCGGCCGCGTCACCATCGTGCAAGCGACGCGCACCTAGAACGCCCAAAGACGCCCTTCCTGTGCGACCCTCGTAGGCGCGTGCTGCGTCGCGACACCGCTGCGTCGCTATGGTGAGCGAGGAGCGCGCAGGAGGGCTGGATGACCAGCGATGGTGACGAGGGGCTCTGCGAGCATCCGGTGCTCGCCGTGGTGCGGGAACGCCTGGCGTCGGGCAGTCGTCCCGGGGGGCGCTCCGACGGGCATCGCGTGGCATTGTCGATCGAGGGCGGCGGCAATCGCGGTGTCATCGCGGGTGGCATGGCGCTGGCGCTGCACGAGCGTGGCATGCTGTCGGCGTTCGACGCCGTCTACGGCGCGTCATCCGGAGCGCTCACGGCCGCGTGGCTGCTCAGCGGTGATATCGCCACCGGGGTGACGGCTTGGACGCGACCTGACGACTTCGCGCGGTTCTCCCGACTGTCCAATCCGCTTCGCCGCCGCCCCCTCGTCGATCTCGAGTGGCTGATCGGTGAGTACTACGCTCGCACGCTTGGGTTGAACACTGCCCAGATCCTGGCCAGTGCGATCAGCATCCATCCACTCGCGACAGACGTCGACACTGGGCTGGCCGTTGACCTGCACCCGCACATCCGCGATACCGCGTCACTGCACTGCGCGCTGCGGGCGAGTGCGGCACTTCCGCTCGTCGCGGGCAAGCCGGTCGATCTGGCGGGCAGGCGATACCTCGACGCTGGGGTGGCCGAGTCGGTACCGCTCGAGACGCCGCTCGCGGCGGGGGCGACGCACCTGCTGGTGCTCGCCTCACGCAAGGACGGGGAACTGCCCCGCGATCCGCTGGTGGTGCGTCGGATCGCCGGAGCATGGCTGCGCCGCGCCGCGCCGGCCGCCCGTGCGGCGTTCCTCGCCAGGGACACGCACTCCGCCGAAGTGGCCGAGCGTCTGGCGAAGCACAGCACGAATCCGGATCATTTTCCAGCGATGCTGGCCGTTCGTCCCGGCCCTGACACGCCGCGCGTTGGGCGAATGGAATCTGATGGCTCGGTGATCTCCGCGGGGCTCGCGGCGGGACGCGACGCTATGGCCGCGATTCTCGACGGCGCCACCGGCTCCGCCGCGCGAAGCTAGCGGCGGCGCGCCAGCGTCGGTCGCGGCGCGGCACGGCGTGAGTTGATCACCGACCCTGCTGGTAGGCCCACAACCGTGTCTGGTTTGCCCGGTGTTCGTGGTACTACCAGCAGGGTCGGTGATCGTTGTCGTACCTCCGGCGTACGGTGCGGCCAGATCGGGGGAGGACATCGTGACCGACGCATCGAGCGGCCTCTTCACCGCGGCCCAGGTACGTGCGGCAGGCTGCGACAAGGCCGCGATTCGGCGTGCGCTCCGGACGGGCATGTGGGTGGCGCTGCGGCGTGGGGTGTACGTCGAGGCGTCGCGGCTCACCGCTGTCGCGGGGTGCGCGGAGAGACGGCACGCCCTCGACGTCGCGGCGGTGCGGCTTGTCCTTGGCCTCGACGCGGTGGCGGGCGGGGAGTCCGCTGCCCGCATCCTCGGACTGGACCTGCTCAACCCAGCGACCTCGGAGCCCGTCCTGGTGACCGATACGGCGGTCAGAGGGACGCATCGAAACGGGTATGTCCTGCGTACGGCAGCGCTGCCCGGCAACCACCGGGCGATCCGGCACGGTGTGCCGATCACGTCCGCCGCACGCACCGCGGTGGACCTGGCGCGGACGCGGTCTTTCGCCGAAGGCGTGGTGGTGGCGGACTCGGCCCTGCGTCAGGGCCTTGTGACGGTAGACCAACTCCGCGACGTGACCATCGACTGCTGGACCTGGTCCGGCATCGCACGGGCGCGCCAGGTGGTGGACTTCGCCGATCCGCGTGCGGAGTCGGTGCTGGAATCGCTGTCCCGGGTTGCGATCCACGCTCAGAATCTGCCCGCACCGCGAACCCAGGTCACGCTCGGCGATGCCGCAGGGCCGCGCTGCCGCGTCGATTTCCTATGGGACGACGTCCGCGTGGTGGGCGAGGCGGACGGGCTTGGCAAGTACGAGCCGGGTGGTGGCCGTCGCACCCGTGACATCCTGCGCGCGGAGAAGCGCAGGGAAGAATGGCTCTCCGACGCGGGCTACGAGGTGGTGCGCTGGGGCTGGGAGGACGCCAACGATCCGTCACGGCTGGCCCGGCGGCTCCAGGCGGCTTTCACGCGCGGAGCCGAGCGCCAGCGCGGCCGGCAGCACCGCGACGCGGCGTGAGTTGATCACCGACCCTGCTGGTAGGCCCACAACCGTGTCTGGTTTGCCCGATGTTCGTGGTACTACCAGCAGGGTCGGTGATCATAGACCGCGCCAGGCCCGCGCTAGCCGTGAGATCGCTTCGATCAGCGTGTCGGGTTCGTTGACGAAGGAAATCCGGACGTGGTCGTCGAAACGACCGATGGGCGAGGTGGCCGGGCCATGGAGGACGGAGACTCCGTTCTGGGACGCCCGCACGGCCAGCTCCGTCGCGCTGCCGTGAGGAAGCCGGGCCCATACGAACAGGCCCCCACGTGGCTCGCTGACACGCCACTCTCCCAGGTGCTCAGCGAGCAGGTCCAGCAGCAGCGTGGACCGTGACCGCAGTTCGCTGACCCGCTGCGCACGCAACTCGTCGTGCTGTTTCAGGAGTTCGACAGCGATCTGCTGGCTCGGTGCGGAACTGGACAGATCGACAATCGCTTTGAGTCGTTCCAGCCTGTCGATGAAGGGTGGTGCGGCGCGAATCCAACCGACTCGCAAACCTCCCCAATAGACCTTGCTGAGCGAACCTATCGTGATGACGGACTGTGGCGGGGCCAGCGTGGCCAGCGGCGGTGGTGCACTGTCGTAGGTCAGCTCGGCGAGTGTCTCGTCCTCAATGAGCAGCACATCGTGCTGGCGAGCGGCCCGAACGATGTCCAGGCGTTGGTCGCGCGAGAGTGTCCGGCCGGTCGGGTTGTGCACCGTGCTCATGACGTAGAGGGCTCGCACCGGAGCTGCCTGAAGGGCTTCCGCATAGGAACCGACACTCAAGGCAGTGTCCATCGAGATGGGCGAGATCCGCGCGTTGACCCGGCGGAAGGCGTCAATGGCGCCGGGAAATGTGGGGTCCTCCAGCGCCACCAGATCGCCGGGTCGGCAGAGTTCGAACGCCGCGAGCGCGATCGCTTGCCGGGCGCCCGAGGTGATGAGCACGTTATCCTCGCTCGTCGGTAGTCCGCGCCGACAAAACAGCGCGGCGACGGCCGTGCGGAGTGGCGGGTATCCCAGCGGCCAGTAGCCGGTGTGGTGGAGCAGATCCGATGGGGTGCCAGCCGCCAGCATCGTTTCCAGGGCCGGTGGCGCCTTGGACAACGCGGCCGCCAGGTCGATCCGGTGGCCATCGCCGCCGACGTCGAGCGACTTCAGCTTGTGACCGCCGGCCCCGACGACCTGTTCGCGAGGCGAGCCACTGGCGAACGCGGGCTCGATCCAGGTGCCGCTTCCCTGCCGTCTCCCGACCATCGATCTGGCCCGCAGTCGTCGGTACGCCTCGGCCACGGTGTTGCGGCCAACGGCGAGGGCCGCGGCCAGGTCGCGTTCGGGCGGGAGTCGCCACCCCGCGGCGAGTTCTCCTCGACAGATGGCGGCCGACATCGCGTTGGCCAGCCGCTCGGCCAGGGACCCGTCGCCGTCCTGCCAGCCGCTGATGGTGCGAGTCACCTCACCGGCCGATAGCGCCAACACATTCCGATTGGTCGTCACCAGGCTGAGCATGGCGCAGGCGCGATATGTCGGAAAGGGCCGTCGCCGTGCTCGGCGTCGGTACTGCTGCGCTCCCCGCGGATACGGCCAATACGTGATGATTGGTTGTTCGTCGCTTCGTAGCGTGGCCCCAACGATCGCGGCACAGGATCTCTCCGGGCAGTGGTGGCTGCTCCCGGCCGGCACAAGAAAGAAGGTAGGGCGTGATGACTCACCTGGTGACCTCGGCGGCCGTCGCCGATGCGTGTGATCGGCTTTCGGTGCCATTGCGGGCCGGTCCGGCTGGCCTGACACCAGTCTTGCCCGGTCACGTCGTGGTGGGTACAGCCTTACCGGTGAAGCATGTTGATGGCGTCGATGTCTTCCTCGACGCTTTCGAGCGAGCCCGTCCCGGCGAGGTCTTGGTTGTCGATGACGGCGGCCGCACGGATCGAGCGTGCCTCGGTGACCTCATCGCCGCGGAGGCGACGGTGTGCGAACTGGCTGGGATGGTCGTGTGGGGAAGTCATCGTGACACTGACCAGTTGCGCGAGATCGGTCTGCCGGTCTGGAGCCTCGGCGCGATAGCGACGGGCACGACCCACACCGGCCAACTCAGCGGGTCCGAAGTGCTGTTCGATGCGTATCGGGTCGACGAGACGGATCTGGTCGTGGCGGACTCCGACGGGGTGGTGCTCGTGGCGGCGGAGACGAGGGAGAAAGTACTCGAGACGGCACGAGAGATCATGGCGACGGAAGCACGTCAGGCGGAGCGTATTCGCACGGGCCAGTCGCTTCGCGCGCAGCTTCAGTACGCGGATTTCGCCGCACGACGGCGATCCGATCCCACGTACACCTTTCGGGATCATTTGCGCGCGGTGCGCGGGGCGATCTAGGACGGCCGCACTGTCAGAACACTAGGTGTACGAGTGCGTTGACGGTCCGCGCGAACCCACGGCGACGTTGATGAACGCTTGCGCCGCACGCGCCAGCGGACGTCGCGGATGCACGATTCCCAGCGTCCGGCTCAGCCGCGGAGCGAAGGACCGGATCGTGGCGCGTGATCCGAATGTACGGGCCGCGATGTCGCGATACCAGATCAGCGACGCCGTGCCGTCGAGGACGCTGGCCACCCAGGCGACGCGCTCGTCGGTTTCCACCGCGAAGGTAGGACGCACACCCGTCACGGTGAACATCTCTTCCAGCTCCCGCCGCCGTCCCTCGCCGCGCGCCGGCACCACCATGGGCAGCCCGTCGAGCCGCTCGACCGGCACCGGATCTGGCAGGTCGGTGCCGGGCGGCGAGGCGAGAACGACTTCGCGGTCCCGCAGACTATGCGTCATGAGTTCCTCATCGACCGGCAAATCGACGAGGCCGATCTCCGCGGTGCCGGTGCGCAGTGCCGCCACTAAGGCTTCTCGTGCTTCACGGCGGATCACCTCGACATCGACGTTGGGGTTGTAGCGAGTGAAGGCGGGAATCAGCTCACCGACGAGATCGATGGCCAGCGTCGGAGTGGAGACGATGCGCAGCTTCGCCGCTGTGCGCACTGGTGCCCCATGAGTGCCTCCTGGCATCGAATCGATGACCTCGAGCGCGGCGCGCGCGAGGCGCACCATGCGGCGCCCCTCGGCGGTGAGCGTGATCCCGCGGCCGCTGCGACGGAACAGGTCGACGTTCAGCTCCCGCTCGAGTGCGCGCATCGCGCGGGAGAGCGCCGGCTGTGCGACATACGTCCCAGCGGCCGCGGCGGTGATGGACCCGTAGTCGGCGACGGCGACCAAGTACCGGAGCTGCTGAAGCGTCATGCAAGGACGATAGCCCGCACCACGCCGATGAGTGGATCTATACCAATTGGGTATGCCCCGCGTCGCTCCGCCGCCAGGACACTCAGCGCAGGTACGCCAGTCGCATCCGGAGGGTGGAGCGGGTCTCGCTGGATGCGGTCCAGTCCCCGTTGAGTGGGGTCACCGAGATGTAGCCGTCGGCGAGGGCGTTGTTGTCGGATCCCCTGACCGGATCCCGGTCAAGGTCCAGCTGCGGCTGAACCAGGTAGCAGGAAGCACACAGATCGGTGCGCTCGAAACGGGGGCGGACGAAAGCCGACCGGCCGGTCGTCGTGATCCGTGTGCCCTCAACCTCGGACTCGACCGGATAGTTGACGTTCAGCGTCACGTGCTTAGGCAACAGCGACTCGCGCCCGGCGGTCAGCTGCAACCGCTCGATCAACCGAGCGGTATAGCTCGCCGCGGCACGCACCGAGCCAACCTGTGGGGGATTGGTCGTGACATCGATCTCGACGCTGACCGAGATCGCTGGAATTCCCAGTTCACCAGCCATGACGGTAGCCCCGACCGTGCCGGAGTGGTTGGTGACGGCTCCGGCGTTCTGGCCGGGATTGACACCGGAGACCACCAGGTCGGGCGGGCCGGAGGTGAACACGTTCTGCACGCCGAACAGCACCGCGTCGCTCGGTGAGCCGCATACCGCCCAGACGCCTGGTGATGGCTGTGTCGCCGTGATGGTGTTCTCCCGTGACGGCTCGCCGCGCACGTAGTTGCTGGCCTGCTTCGTGCCGCTGCCCGAAAGGTCGTCACACGGCGCGACGACGGTGACCTGGTGCCCTGCCGCGCCGAGCGTGTGTCGCAGCGCGCCAAGCGTTCTCGCGTCGTAACCGTCGTCGTTGGTGAGCAGGATGTCCAGCGACTTGGCGCCGGAATATTCTGACGTGGTCTGTTCAGCGGTCGCGGTGGCACCGGTCAGCATGCTGGTCGTGAGCAGCATGAGTGTGGCCAGCACGGACGTGCCGGTTGTCACGCGTGAGGTCATGATGGCTCTCCCTATGGCGAGGTGGTGTCGTCCTCGTCCATCGGACCGTCTGGAGCCGAACCATGTCCAAGTCCGGATAGGACTGCCGAGATGCCGGATTGGTATGAGTCGCGTGCCCTGTTTGGCAAGTGCCGGTGGCGCCATTCGACGAGGCAGGCGGCAACAGCCGTCGTCCTGCTTTCTGGTTACACGCGCGCTTGGGTAGTACGCCGCAGACGCGGAGGATGCGACTCTTGTGTCATGACCCGCGACGCCTCGCACCGGTCCAGCCGCCGCGAAGCCATCCGGCGCCATGTCAGCCGCTCGATCCGATTCAGAGTCCGGCTGTATGTCGTGGTCTTCGCGATCGCGCTGGTCGGCGCTGGGGTGGGTACGATCAGGATCGGCGGTGTCGCCATCTGGTTCGCGCTGGTCGGGCTGCTGGTAGGTGTCGCGGTTGGCGCGCTCGCCAGCAGGATGACCCGGCTGCACTGGGATTCGTTCGCACGCAGGGTGGTCGGCAAGATCGACGCGATCGGCGCGATCATACTCGTGAGCTATCTGCTGCTCGCGGTGTTCCGGAATCGGATCGTTGACATCTGGGTCCATGGACCCACCGGCGCCGCCACGAGCCTCGCCGTACTCGCCGGGCTGATGGCCGGTCAGGTGCTCGGCATCCGGTACGGGCTCATCCGCCTCTACCGCGCGGGACGCCGCTCATCCCACGCCGACATCCTCGACGCGGGATGAGCGGCCACTGACTCGCAAGACCCGGTTACGACCTCCGGTCACCCCCGGCCGGTAGCACCACGTTGGTCGGTGTCCTCGTCCACCACCTCGGCGTCGACCACGTCTTCCTGGCCCTGCTGGGCCTGGGGATCACCGGCGGCACCGGACTCGGCCGACCCGCCTGCCGCCGCGGCCTGCTGGGTGTAGAGCGACTGGCCGAGCTGCTGCGCCTGGTTCCGCAGCCGCTCGGTGGCGCTGCTGATGGCCGCGACATCGCTGCCCTTGAGTGCCTGGTTGACCTCATCGACCGCGGTGTGGATCTGGCCGCGGGTCTGCTCGTCGAGCTTGTCGCCGAGTTCCCGCAGCTGCCGCTCGGTTTGGTGCACCAGGCTCTCGGCCGCATTGCGGGTTTCGGCCTCTTCGCGCCGCTTGCGGTCTTCCTCGGCGTGGGCCTCGGCATCCTTGACCATCCGGTCGATGTCTTCCTGTGGCAGTGCGGAACCACCGGTGATCTTGATGCTCTGCTCCTTGCCCGTGCCGAGGTCCTTCGCGGTCACGTGCACGATGCCGTTGGCGTCGATGTCGAAGCCGACCTCGATCTGCGGCACGCCACGCGGTGCTGGCGGGATGCCGGTCAGCTCGAAGCTGCCCAGCTTCTTGTTGTGCGCCGCGATCTCGCGCTCACCCTGGAACACCTGGATCTGCACCGACGGCTGGTTGTCGTCCGCCGTGGAGAAGACCTCGGAGCGGTTGGTCGGGATCGTGGTGTTGCGCTCGATGAGCTTGGTGAACACGCCGCCCTTGGTCTCGATACCCAGCGACAGCGGGGTGACGTCGAGCAGCAGGACGTCCTTGACCTCGCCCTTGAGCACACCGGCCTGCAGCCCGGCGCCGACGGCGACGACCTCGTCCGGGTTGACGCCCTTGTTCGGCTCCTGGCCGCCGGTCAGCTCCTTGACCAGGTCGACGACGGCTGGCATCCGGGTGGAGCCACCGACGAGCACGACGTGGTCGATGTCGCTGACGGAGATGCCAGCGTCCTTGATGACGTTGTGGAACGGCGCCTTGGTGCGGTCGAGCAGGTCCTGCGTGATCCGCTGGAACTCGGCGCGCGAGAGCGTCTCGTCGAGGAAGAGTGGGTTCTTGTCCGCGTCGACCGTGATGTAGGGCAGGTTGATGTTGGCGGTCGACGAGCTGGACAGCTCGATCTTGGCCTTCTCGGCGGCTTCCTTGATGCGCTGCAGCGCCATCCGGTCCTTGGTCAGGTCGATGCCCTGCGAGGCCTTGAACTTGTCGACCAGCCAGTCGACGATGCGCTGGTCCCAGTCGTCACCACCGAGGTGGTTGTCACCGCTGGTCGCACGCACCTCGACCAGGCCTTCGCTCACGTCGAGCAGCGAGACGTCGAAGGTGCCGCCACCGAGGTCGAAGACCAGGATGGTCTGCTCCTTCTCACCCTTGTCGAGGCCATAAGCCAGCGCGGCTGAGGTCGGCTCGTTGATGATCCGCAGCACGTTGAGGCCGGCGATCTGGCCCGCTTCCTTGGTGGCCTGCCGCTGGGCGTCCTCGAAGTACGCGGGCACGGTGATGACCGCGTCGGTGACTTCCTCACCGAGGTAGGTCTCCGCGTCGCGCTTGAGCTTCTGCAACACCCGGGCGCTGATCTCCTGCGGCGTGTAGTTCTTGCCGTCGATCTCGGCTTTCCAGTCGGTGCCCATGTGCCGCTTGACCGAGCGGATGGTGCGGTCGACGTTGGTCACCGCCTGGTTCTTCGCGGGCTGCCCGACCAGCAACTCGCCGTTCTTCGCGAACGCCACCACCGAAGGCGTGGTACGCGAACCCTCCGCGTTGGCGATCACGGTCGGTTCGCCGCCCTCCAGCGCCGACACGACCGAGTTGGTCGTGCCAAGGTCGATTCCGACTACCCGAGACATGACCGCGAAAGCCTCCCTTCTCGCTCTCGTTGTGCGTGCTGCCGCGTCATTCTGGCCGGTTCGGATCCGGTCCCGGTTCGGATTCGGTCAACGTGGGGTCGGCCCCGACGACCAGGCGGCTCAGGCACGCGTAGTAATCGCGAGCCGCGCGGTTGTCATCACCTCACCTCCTTCACTGGTTCACCACGGGAACTACTCCCGGCGCGCCTCACCGGCCACCAGGTCATACCTCCTATTATTTTTATAGTAGCGACTGTAGATTGTGTCAATCCGCCTACTTAGATTAATTAGAGTTGGCGACGGCTGTTGAGCCTGGAATCTGAACGCAAGCGGCGTCAGCCGGTGCTGGTATGGAGTACTGAGAACCGATGGATCTGATGTACCGAGTCCGGCAAGATCAGGACGCATGAGTATCTCGATGCGCGTCGGTGGTGACCCCACAGGCGCTTCCCTGTTGTTGCTGCACGGGCTCGGCGCGACCGGTCGGGTCTGGGATGGGCTGCTCGACCAGCTCGACGGCTGGCGGTGGCTGGCACCCGACCTGCCAGGACACGGCGAATCCACGCCCGCGGCCAACTATTCCATCGGCGGCCTCGCGGCGGCCGTCGCGGCGGAGATCGGGCGCGAGCGCCCGGTAGCGGTGCTGGGTCATTCGCTGGGAGGCGCGATCGGCCTTGCCCTGGCCAGTGGCTGGTTTGGGGTACGGGTATCTGGCGTGTGCGGGCTGGGTATCAAGGTGCGGTGGACCGACGCCGAGCTGGCCAAGGCCGCCGAGGTGGCGGCCCGGCCGAATCGGGTCTACGACGGACGCCGGGACGCCGTTGACCGTGCGCTGAAGGTGGCTGGTCTCGCGGGCCTGGTGCCCGCTGACGCGCCTGCCGCCGACGCCGGCGTCGTACCGACCGACGAAGGGTGGACCCTCGCGCTCGATCTGGCGGCGTTCGCCGTCGGTGCCCCGGACATGCCTGGTCTGCTCGCCGCCGCCAGGGCACCGGTGATCCTGGCCGCGGGGGAGCACGACCCCATGGGACCACCCGAGCACCTGCACGAGCTGCGCTCGGACGCCATGACCTTGCCCGGGCTCGGCCACAACGCCCACGTCGAGGACCCGGCGGCGTTGCTGCCACTCGTTGACCGGATCGCGCGAGAAATGGATCCGAGCCTCTCCAAGTAGCGGTAGGAGGGGCCCCGAAGGGGTCTCAGCGTCGGCGGATGGTGACGGTGACCGGGCCGGTGCCGGTCGCGGCAACGCGGATGCGGTTGTCGCGGGCGGGTCCGGTGACGTGCCCGCCGGCCACGTCGACGGTGTAGCCGTCGGGGTAGTGCAGCGGGCTGACGAAGACCACGCTCGGCACGGCGAGGTCGCGTGGCTGGTAGACGAAGCGGAAGTCGCCGGTGTCCGGGTCGAAAGACAGATCCTTCGGTATGCCCGCGGTGGCTTGCGGGTAGGTGCGGACCAGCGTGCGTAGCTTCCGCTGTTTGACCGTGCTCAGATCGGCGTCGTCGGTGAACATGCCCTGGGCCGTATCGGCGGTGGTGGGGTCGTCCCAGTTCTTGTACGACCAATGCATCCAGCTGGTGAAATAACGATCGGCCACGGCCGTGTCGATCTCGAGGGCTTCGATGTTGTCGGTGGCGCCGAACTCCGACATCACGCCGGTGGCGTGCATCCGTTCACCCTGGTCGAGGGCGTCTCGGGTGCGTTCCTCGCTGAACTCCTGGCACTTGCTCACGTCGGTACCGGGAATGCCCTGGGATTCGAAGAACACCTGGGGACAGTAGTTGTGCCAGGAGTAGCCGAGCTGGTCCTCGCCGGAAACCGGGCCGTAGTTGGTCGGCACCTCGCGCCCGCCTGCGAACTGCTGCGGTTCGAAGTAGACGATGTTGCCGGGATCGGCCTGGCGAATCGCCCGTAGGGCGTGTTCCATCGCGGGCTGCAGCTCGCGGGGATAGCTGTCTTGGCAGCCGGTGAGAAGGCAGTCCGGCCACTCCTTTCCCGCCCACGGCTCATTGAGCAGGTCGTAACCCATGGAGTAGGGCTGGTCACGCCAGCGCTGCGCGACGATCTGCCATGCGGCGGCCCAGCCGTCGAGCAACTGGTGCTTGTTGGCCCAGAAATTGTCGAACACCGTCGATACCTCGGGTGTCCAGTAGCCGAGCGGGAACGGGGCGGTTACCGGCGGCAGCAGCCGGTACGGCAAGGGCCGCTTGACCGCCCAGTCCGGCACGCCGCCGCCCCCGTAAGTCTCGTGCCACTGGTCCTGGTGGAAGTCGTACTGCATCCAGATTTCGTGCTCGGCAAGCTGGTCGATCACGCGTTGCCACGCGGCGAGGTATGTCTCGTCGGCGACGCCGGGACGGTCGGGGGTGACGCCTGCCCATAATGTGCCGATCCGTGCGCCGTTGAACCCGTGGTCGTGCAGCCATTGGGCATCATCGGCGGTGAACCCAGCGGGCTCGTTCGGTGGCACGTACGGGTCGTGCTTGAAGACCAGGTTCATCCCATGCACCAGGACCGCCCGGCCGTACTGGTCAACCAGCCAGCGGCCGTCGCGGCGCAGCTGCGGCGGATCCTGATCGGTGGCCTGTGCGGGAGGCGCGGGCATCAGCCCCACCGCGAGCAGCACCAGCCAGAGCAGCGGGAACACGCGCCGGCTTCTGATCGTGAACGGTGACATGGCGACCTCACGTTTCTGATCGACCGGCGGCGGGTCCGTTGGTTCGCGGGCGAGTGGAAGGCACCATGCTAGAACATGTTTCAGACAGTATTCCAGGGCACATCAACGACTTTGGCCGACTCCTCGAGATTGTCGCTGCGGATGCACCGGCCGGGTGATCATGGCTCTTATGTCTTGCTCGTCACGCGTGTAGCTATTGGTGAGGGTCACGTGCGCTCCTACCGTCACACGTGTTGGTTGATCACGTTCGAGCTTCCGTCGACGGTCCGGTGGTGTGATTCCGCGGGAACCTCGTCACGACGAGAGGATGGCATCCGTGACCGTGTGGCCTGCCGGAGCGCGCTATCAGCATGTCATGACGGCAGGCGTCGTCATCGCGGTCGCGAGTTCGATCGTCGGGGGCGTGCGGGCGTTCGAGGCGGACGGCCTGGTGCTGCGGGGTATGCCGATGGCCGAGATGCCGGAGATGTATCTCGCCGGGGCGGGCATCCTGGTTGCCGTGGCGGGTGCGCTGCTGCGGGGCGCACCGCGTGACGTCGCCGCCGTGGCCGTGACCGGCACCCGGAGCCGTTGGGTGGTCGCGGTCGTGGCTACAACCGCGCTGACCATCGATGTCAGCAAGACCTCGACACTCGGTTTCGTGATCCCCGGCATGAGCGCCGAGTACGGGCTCGGGCCGACGGGTGCCTCGATGCTCGCGGTAGCGGGGCTGAGCGGCACGGCGCTCGGGGCGGTGGCGTTCAGCCGCCTCGCTGATCGGATCGGGCGGCGTGCCTCCTACCTGATCGCGGCGCTCGGGTTCACCGCGACCAGCTTGTGTGCCAGTATGCCGACGTTTCTCGGCAATGTGGTGATGTGTTTCCTCATGGGGATCGCGGTCGGTGGGCTCGCCCCACTGCTGATCACGATCTTGACCGACTTGTTTCCCGGTGGCGCGCGGGGCTCGACGGTCACGGCCCTGTCGGTCGTCGCCACGGCGGTGGGTTATCTTGTCGCGTCCGGGTCGGCGTTGTGGCTGGAACCGTCCTACGGCTGGCGGGTGCTGTGGCTCGTCGGCGCGCCAACGGGACTGCTGCTCACGGTGGTCGCCATCGTCATCCCGCATCGTGCGCCGGCCAACACGCGAACCATCGACGATCCGCCGCGGCGGCTGGCACGCACGACGTTCACCACGCGCCTGCAATGGCTCTACGCGGCGATGGTCGGTGTGTTGACATTCGGGTTGACGTCGTGGGTGCCCACGATCGCGCGGGCGGGTGGTCTTGCCACGACTACAGCCAACACGCTCCTGACCGTCGTCGCGCTGGCGATGGTGCCGTGCGCGGTCGTGGTGGCGCTCACCTATCGCCGACTCGGCCCCATTCCGTTGGCCGTGCTGATGGCAGCGGGAACCGCGACCGTGTTGCTCGTGCTGACCGCGTCCGGGCTGGCGGACACACTCGTCTGGTTGTCCGCCGCGGTGTTGGCGGCGACGCTGTTCGCGGTCAACACCATGGCGGCGATCTTCCTGCCGATTGCCGCTGACCTCGCCGACCCCGCCAGGCGCGGTCGTGCCACCGGGACGGTGTCGCTGTTCAACCGGATCGGTGGACTCACCGGGCCACTCGTGCTGTCCTTCATCGTGACGTCGACGACCGACATCCTCACCGCCGTGGCGATCCTCGCGTTGTTGTGCGGCGCCATCGCGGCCTACACCGGTCGGCGCCACCGCACGGTCAACGCCACCGCCGAGCCGGAACCGGTCCCACGCTGACCGATCGCCATCGGGTTAAGAGAGCGCCGTGCGATACCGACTGACGGCGGCGGGCTCGGAGGATCGCCGCCTGCGGAGCCCGCCGCCGTCGTTGTCAGACCGCGCTGGTGAGACTGGGCGTGCTCACACCGCTGATGTCCGCCGCACGGCCTGGTAGGCGGTATCGGCTAGCACGAATCCGGCGAGGGTGACGCCGAAGACCGGCATGGCCCAGCCCAGTGCGACGGTTACCACGACCAGCGGCACCAGCACTCGCATCGGCAGCCTGCGCAGCAGGCGGGCCGGGATCGGAGCGGCGGTGCGGGTCGTAGGTCGGCGCAGCCACCACATCCGGTAGCCGAGCACCAGCATGACGAGTGCGCCCAGGGCGAGGGTTGCCATCGCGATCTGGTTGGCGAGGCCGAGCAGGGTGCCGCTGTGTGCCTGAATCCCCAGGGTGGTCAGCTTCGCGGGCAGTGGGTAGTCTTCCCACCCCTGCCGTGCGGTGATCTTCTCCTCGTAGGGGTCGATCGCGATGCTGGTCGCCCTGATCGGCAGCCCGTCGGAGCTTTCGTCGACCTCGTACGGCGCGGTGGTCTCGGATGGCGGCTGGATGGTGAGTTCACCCGTGAGCCCCTCCGACCGCGCGATCGCCACCGCCCTGTCGATCGAGACCGGCGCCCCCGCTGCCGCCGTGACGTCGGGAGCAGGCAGCCGGGGCCGCTTGCCGTCCAGCGCGGTCACCACGGCGTCGACCCGTTCACCGGCGTAGTTCGACCAGGTCAGCCCCGTGACGCTGATCGCGAGCAGCCCCACGGTCAGCCACACGCCCAGCGCGCCGTGCCAGGACCGGACACCGGCGCGGCCGGAGCCCGAGCCGGTCGGCAGCACGACCCCGCGCAGCCCCGTTCGCTTGCGTCGCCCGCGCAGCCACAGCACAAGGCCACCCAGGACCAGGATCGGCAGCCAGCTGGCGACGAACTCCGAGTACAGCCTGCCCGGATCACCCAGATTCAGGTTGCCGTGCAACTCCCGCAGCCACACCTGGGCGGGCGGCCGGTTGTTCACCGTGACGAGTTCGCCGGCGACCTCGCCGGTGTAGGGGTCGACGTAGACGGTCATCGACTCCGACGAGAACCGGCTGCCCGTGTCCTCGAGTCCAGGCAAGCCGGTCAGTACCACCTGGGTGGTCCGCTCAGGGTCTTCGGGAACGATCACCGAACTCAGCTTGGCGTCGGGATGCTCGTTGACGGCGGCGTCGACCTGCTCAGACAGCGGGCGGGACGACTCGGCTTGCTCGTCGACGTAGAGCACATCACCGTACAGCAGGTCGTTGATCTGCGGGGTGAACGCATAGATCATCCCGGTCAGGGCAAGCACGGTGAGAAACGGCGCCACAAGTAGTCCCGCGAGGAAATGAACCCGTCGCGCGAGCTGCCACAGCGCCGCGGTCGGGCGCAGGCTCGTCGTGCCGGATGTGGCCTCGGGGGTGCTTGGTGGTGGCGCGTCGGTTGTATCGGTCGTGGTCATGGAAACTCCAGAAAGCAGGGAAGGAATACGGGAACGCGCACGAGTACCGGCACCGCGCGGTGGCGATGTCGGTGGTTCGGGCGCTGCGGGGAGTCAGGCCACGACGGGTGGGCCACGCCGCAAGATCGGCTGGCGGGAAAGCCGGCGACGGCGCACCGGCGGGGGATGTGGTGTCGCGTGATGCGGGTCGACGACACCGCCTATGAGGATGCCCAGCAGGACGGACAGGAGACGCAGCAGGCACCGGCGGACCACCGTGACGGCGGTGCGGGCCGCGCGCCACACCCGGCGTTCACCGAGGCGCAGCCACCACCCGACCGCGGCCGCGGCTGCCAAGTGACCGGCTAGCATCGGCACGTGCTCGCCCACCGAGGCGGCGTGGTGATGCGCGGCATGACGTGTGGCAGCACCAACCAGCAAGAACGACTCGTGCGTCACCAACTGGCCAAGCAGCAACAGTGCCGCGATCCGTGGGAAACGTTGCTCCCGGCCGCACAGCAACCAAGTAGGACCGACAAGCAGCACGGCGGCGAATGCGACCCCCGCCGACGACCAGTGCCCACCGGCCGCGACGTGGCCGAGCGTTCCAGTGAACACGGCGCAGCCGACACCGCTGATCGAGCGTAGCGAGCGCGCTGGTGCTCGCTCCGGTGTCATCGGCACTCCCTGCCGTGTGGTGCCATCTTCCACGTCACATTTCGGCTTTCCGAAAGTGGTGTTTCGGCTAAACTGTAGCGCGAGCCAGTCGCACCCGGAGACGGGTCAGGGAATCCGGTCGGAAGCCGGAGCTGACGCGCAGCGGTAGGGGTGACGGGCGAGGACTGAACACGCGCTCAAGGGGGGCCTACCCGACAGGGACCGGCACGATCGGACGCACGAGCGTCGTACCACCCAGTCAGCAAGGTCAGCAGGGCCCACACCGCGGCCAGCAGGGCGGCGACCGCCAGCAGGTACCAGGGCCATGGGCCAAGGAGGTCCAGCGCGGACACCGTGTCGGATTTGCGATTGAGGAAGCCGTAGTTGGTGTCCATCGTGAAGTTGAAGGTCATCGCTACCGCGGCCCAGGCCGCTGTGACCGCGAGCGTGGTCCGGTAACTCCGCCAGTCGGTGCGCATGCCACGGCCCCAGGTGAGGTAGAGCGCGGCCCAGATGACCAGCAGGTGGCTTCCCCAGAAGAACAAGAAGTTGACGTGCGGGAAGTCAGGACCGGTCAACGCCGGTGAGATCAATGCCTGGGTACTGAGCACCAGCCCCCAGTAGTAGGTGAGCGCGTAGGCCCACTGGCGGTGGAAGAACAGCGCGTAGGCGGCGACCAGCGGTACGAGGTCGGACAGGTGCAGTGGCACGGAGCGTTCGATGCTCGCCGGAAACATCTCGTAGAGCAGGTCCGCGAGCGTGAGAGCGAAGATCGTCACCGCGAACATCCGGCTGAAGCGCCGTGCGTGCGCTGTGCTGCGATGCCTGCGGCCTACGTAGACCACCAGCGCCGCACCAGCCGCGAACACCACCAGCACCAGCCAGTGCGACAGGCCATAGGCGCTGAATTCCCGCTCGGTTGCGACCAGTGCCACACCTCGGACTCTAACGTCGGATCGCACGCCGTACGCGGACGCGCCACTCCGTGAGGAGTGGTCACGACGAGGTTGCCAGGATGTCGGCGGCGGCGCGCTGGCCTGACTCGACGGCACCGTCGATATAACCCGCCCAGCGGGTGGCGGTCTCGGTCCCGGCCCAGTGCAGCGTGCCGACGGGTGTGCGTAGCCAGCGGCCGAAGCGGGTCAGGGTCATCGGCGTGGCGAAGGCGCCATAGCAGCCGCGGGTGTAGTCCTCGGCGGCCCAGTCCTGTTCGATGTAGTGGACGGGGCTGCGGGCACGGGGGCCGAAGTAGCCGGCCAGGTCGTCGAGGACGGCCTCGCGGCGCTTCTCGGGATCCATCCGGGCGGCGACCTGGGCGTGGCGGCCTTCGAGGAAGCCGACCAGTACGGCGGGACTGCCGTCGGGTGGGCCGCCGTCGAACACGGTGCCCAACGTTCGCCGGTCGCTGTTGGCCTGCCCGGACATGCCGTCGGCGCGCCAGAACGGCTCGTCGTAGACCGCGTTGACCTTGATCGTCCAGCCCATCGGCATGCGTTGTAGCAACTGGGCACGTTCGGCCGGCAGTCCCGGCTCGAACTGGATCCGCGAAGCCAGCGGGGGAGGCACGGCCACAACGACGTGCTTCGCGCGCCACTGCCGCCTGCCCGCGCGGACGGACACGCTGTCGGTGTTCCAGCTGATCCGCGACACCGGCGTGCCGAGTACTAGCCGGTTACCGAGCTCGGCGGCCATGACCTCGGCAATGCCCTGAGCACCGCCGACGACCCTGTCCTGCTGCGCGCCACCAGTGGTGTTGATGAGTGAGTCGACACCAGCCCCGGAGTGGATGTAGAAGTGCGCCCAGAGCGCGGACATCTCCTCGGGGTCGACGCACCAGACGGCTTCGGTGATGAGCCGGAAGAACGCGCGGCCTGCGGCGGTGTAGGTGTGCCTGCGCAGCCAGGTGGCGAACGTCTGCCCGTCCAGCCGCGCCGCGCCGGGCGCCCGCCACGGTGCGGCGAGCGGCACCCGGCGCGCAGCCCTGTCCAGTCGTGCCTGTGCCTGTCCGATGTCGGCCAGCACCAGCGGGTTCAGCCGGGGCACGCGGCCTTGGTAGTGCAGCGTGCGCCCGCCGAGCTCGGCCAGACGGGTGCCGGTGTCGTGGGTCGGGTAGGTGCTCATACCGAGCTCGGCGAGCAGACCGAGCACCCGATCCTGGCCAGGGCCCACCCACTGGCCGCCGACCTCCACGATCTGGTCGGTGCCCGGTATCCCGGCGTTGAGCAGGCGGCCGCCCACTCGGTCCCTGGCCTCAACGACCACGACGTTCTTTCCAGCTGCCACGAGCGTGCGGGCCGCCGCCAGCCCCGCGACACCTGCTCCTACGACAACGACATCGGCCAATCTCATGCACCTCGGATCTCACATACAAGGTGTATGCAATACGCCTAGCGTGCGCGCAGTCAAGGGAAGGCGAGACGAATTCGCAAAACGACGCGTGTGGCAACGACGTCACCGACTGACTTGCTCATCGGCGGCGGCGCGGCTAGTTGGCTACGGGCTCCATCAGCGCCGATGTCATCAGCGGCAGGATCTCGGTGACGAGCCGGTCGGCGGGTCCGCTGCCGCCCTCGAAGAGGCCGCGCTCGATGGCGGCGTCATACAGCGAGATGACGACCAGCGCGGCGTCCCTCGGCTGGACCAGCAGCCGCATTCCGATGCGGCCGAGCATGTTCGTCAGTACGTTCGCCAGATCGTCGATCAGGCGCTGCTGCACCCGCTCGGTCTGCGCGCGCAGCTCTGGCTGGCGTAGCGCTTGTGCCCGGAACTCGGCGTTGAGCAGGTACCAGTTCTCGTCGACGGCCAGCTGGTCCGAGAACGGCATGCTCGCTCGCACGACGGCGTTGAGCACGCTGTCTGGCCGTTCGGGACCGAACGTGGCGAGTGCCTCGTTCACGGACTGCTCGAGCTGCTCGAGCCGGAACTGGACCTGCTCCTCGAGGACCGCGAGGAAGAGGTCCTCCTTGCTGTCGAAATTGGAGTAGAACGCGCCGCGGGTGAACCCGGCACGGTCGCAGATCAGCTCCACTGGCGTGTCGCGGATGCCGTGCTCGGTGAACACCTCCAGGGCGGCGTCGAGAAGTCGTCGCCGGGTCACCGCACGTCGTCGGGTCGCTGGTTGCTGACTGTTGGTGTCGTCCGTCATCGCGGCCTCAGCTTGTCATACCGGTCGTTCGCCGAGTGATTCGGTACACAGTGTATTGAATACACGATGTATCGCGATACAGACTGTATCGACTTTGCCATCAGGGATCGACAAGGAGCCGATACGTGTCGTCGTTCCTCTACCGGCTCGGCCGGTCGGCCGCCAGGCACAGGGTGCTCGTACTGCTCAGCTGGATCGTGCTGCTCACCGCCGCTGGCGGTGGTGCCGCGCTGTTCAACCACGGCACGGACGACAGCTTCGAGATTCCCGGCTCCGAGTCACAACAGGCACTCGACTACCTGGACCGAGTCTTTCCCGAGGTGAGTGGGACGTCGGCGCAGCTGGTCGTGGTCGTCCCTGAGGGCGAGCGCGTCGAGACTCCCGCGATCACGTCGGCGACCGCCGACGCGGTGACCGAGCTTGAGCGTCTCGACCAGGTCGTCATGGTGCTCAACCCGTTCAGCGACGATGTCACCGGCGCGCTGTCGTCCGACCACCGTGCCGCCATGGTCTCGGTGCTGCTCGAGGTGGACCTGCTCAACGTCTCTGAGGAGACCAAGGCGGGCATCACCAGCATCGCCGAGGACTACGAACGCGCGATCGGTGGCGGCGTGGAGGTGTACGCGGGCGGCGACGCGCTCTCCGACCGGGTGCCCGGGCTCTCCATTGTGGAGGCCGCGGGCCTTGGCATCGCACTGGTCGTGCTGCTCGTGGTGTTCCGGTCATTCCTGGCCGCGGGCATGCCGCTGCTGACCGCGGTCATCGGGGTCGGCGTCTCGATCGGCCTGATCATGCTCGCGACGATCCTGGTTCCGATCTCGTCCACGGCACCGATGCTCGCGGTGATGCTCGGGCTTGCCGTCGGCATCGACTATGCGCTGTTCCTGCTCGCACGGCACCGCGACCAGCTCGCCGACGGGATCGGCGTCGAGGAATCAATCGCGCGGGCTACGGCGACAGCGGGATCCGCGGTGATCTTCGCCGGGCTGACGGTGGTGATCGCCCTGCTCGGGCTGGCTGTTGCCGGTATCCCGTTCCTGACCACCATGGGTGTCGCCGCGGCGGCCGCGGTGACGGTCGCCGTCATTGTCGCGGTCACGCTGATTCCCGCTTCGCTGGCGTTCGCGGGGGACCGGATGCGGCCCAAGCGCCGGCGCCGTGCTGGCCGGGAACGCGCCGGATTCAGCAGGCGCTGGATTCGCATCGTCACCCGGATCCCGGCACTGACCGTGGTGATCGTCGTGGCCGGGCTGGCCGTAGCCGCCATACCCGCCACCGACCTGCGGCTCGCACTGCCCGACAACGGAACCGAACCACAGGGCAACCCAGCCCGCGACACCTACGACGTGATCACCGAGCGGTTCGGGCCCGGTTACAACGGCCCGCTGCTCGTGACCGTTGACGTGCTCGACAGCAACGACCCGGTCGGTGTCACGAACGAGATCGCCGACGAGATCCGGGACATCGAGGGTGTGGCGCTGGTACCGGTGGCCACGCCCAACCGGAAGGGTGAGGTGTCGGTGATCCAGGTCGTGCCCACGACGGCACCGGACTCGCCGGGGACCGAGGAACTGGTCGCCACACTGCGTGCCACAGCACCACACTTCCTCGAAACCTACGGAACAGCCACGGCCGTCACCGGCATCACCGCGGCAGGCATCGACGTCTCGGCGCAGCTCGGTGACGCGCTCGTCCCGTTCGGCATTCTCGTCATCGGGCTGTCGCTGGTGCTGCTGGCGATGGTGTTCCGCTCGATCTGGGTGCCGATCAAGGCCACCGCGGGATACCTGCTGTCGGTCGGTGCGGCGTTCGGCGCCACGTCGTTCGTGTTCCAGCAGGGACATTTCGCCGACGCCTTGGACATCACCCGCACCGGCAGCGTGATCAGTTTCCTGCCGATCATCCTGATGGGGGTGCTGTTCGGCCTCGCGATGGACTACGAGGTGTTCCTGGTTTCCCGGATCCGGGAGGACTACGTGCATGGCGGGGACCCGCACCGCGCCATCGAGACCGGGTTCGTCGCGACATCCCGGGTGGTCGTCGCGGCGGCGCTGATCATGTTCGCCGTGTTCGCGGCGTTCGTGCCCGAAGGCAGCTCGACGATCAAACCGATCGCGTTCAGCCTCGCCGTCGGCGTGTTCGTCGACGCGTTCCTCGTGCGAATGACACTGGTACCCGCGATCCTCGCGATGCTCGGTCACCGGGCATGGGGGTTGTCGCCCAAGCTCGACCGCAGGCTGCCGGTCTTCGACGCGGAGGGCGACGCCCTGATGCGCGAGCTGCGGCTGGCTGACTGGCCGTCGCCGGACTCCACCGAGGTCGTCAGTGCGGCGAACCTGACGCTGACCGACGACCGGGACCACACCGTGTACCGGGATGTGGAGATTCATCTGCGAACCGGCGAGACGCTCGTGCTGCATGGCCCCGGAACCGTTGGCAAGAGTGCCTTGCTGTTCAGCATCGCCGGGCGCGTGCCGCGACTGAACGGTGATCTGAAGGTGCTCGGCCACGTTCTGCCGCAGCACACACACGCGCTGCGGAGCCAGGTCGCGGTCATCTCCAGCACGGAGAGCACCAGCCCGGCAGCGGAGGCCGCCACCGCCGTGGACGACGGGATCGAGCTGATCCTCATCGATGATGCCGACCTCGTGCTGCACCCCGGGCAGCGCGCCGAGCTGTGCCGGCTGCTCGACTACGCGACCCGCACCGAGCGCGCCACAGTCGTGCTCACCTGCCAGGACCCGGCTCGGATCCAGGACCTGCTTCCGTCGTCCGGCGTGACCACTCTTGCCCTGACACCGCAACTACTCGAGGCCAGCTGATGTTGAAGCCGTTCGCCAACACCGCCCGTGCCACCGCGTCCGGACCTCTGACGTGGCGGACCTGGACAGGGCTCGTCGTCGTCCCCGCGCTCATCGTCGCCCTGCTCAGCTGGGCGTACTGGTCGCCGCAGGCCGACCACGGGACCGCGACGGCCGCGGTCGTCAACCTCGATGAGCCGGTCACCGTCGACGGCCAGCTGGTCCCGCTGGGCAGGGAACTGGCCGCACACCTCACCCACCGTGCGGACTCCGCGTACCAGTGGGTGCTCACCAGCGCCGACGACGCGGAAGCCGGACTCGCCGACGGTTCCTACACCGCCGCCGTGACCATCCCGGAGAACTTCTCGGCACGCGCGACCTCGGTCGCGACCGCCGAACCACTCGAGGCGACCCAGGCCGAGGTCACGGTGCGGACCTCGGCGGCAGCCGGTGTGATCGACCCTGAAGCAAGCAGGCAGGTCGCCGAAGCCACCCAGCGGACGCTGAACAAGCAGGTGGTCGAGACCTACCTCGGCAACATCTACATCGCGTTCGGCACGATCCACGACAAGATCGCCGAAGCGGCCGATGGTGCTGGTGAGCTGGCCGATGGTGCTGGTGAGCTCTTCGCGGGCACGCGGGAGCTGGCTGATGGTGCCGACAAGCTCGCCACGGGGGCAGACGAACTGTCTACCGGTGCCGACGAGCTGGACGAGGGGGCCCGCGAGCTCGCGGCGGGTGCGGCGGAGCTCGCGGACGGCACGACACGGCTCGCTGACGGCTCGGCCGAGCTGTCGAGCGGGCTGACCCAGGCTGAGCGGGACACCGCTCGGCTGCCCGAGCTCACCCGGCGCCTCGCCGAAGGCGCGCGGCAGGTCGCCAAGGGCAACGAACGGATCGCCGATGTCGTGGTTCCGCTGGCTAACCGGATCATCACGGCCATCGACGCCCTTCCGTCGGCCACGTCGGCCGCTGAGGAGTTCCAGCGACTGGCCGACGAGTGCGAATCCGACGGTGAGACCGGGTTCTGCGATCGGCTCCGCGACGCGGCCGACCGGTTCGCGACCGAAGCCGAGAAGATCGACTCCGTGCGGGAGTCCGTCCGGCAGTCGGTGGTCGAGACCCGGGACTCGGTCACCGCGCTCGCCGAAGGCGCCCGCAAGGTCGCCGACGGCAACGCCAGGCTCGCGGACTCCGCCGATGAGCTCGTGGCGGGCATCGCCGACGCGGCGCAGGGTGCTCGCAGACTGGACGACGGCGTGCAGCGAGTCAACGACGGAGCACACGAGCTGGCTGATGGGTCGAGCAGGCTCGCCGAGGGCACCGGCGAACTCAGTAACGGCGCCGATGAACTCAGCGGCGGTGCCAGCGAGCTCCGTGACGGTACGGGCAAGGTTCGCGACGGTGCCGGCGAGCTCCACAATGGAGCCGAAGAGCTGGCGGCCGGTCTCGCCGGCGGCAAGGACGAGATCCCCACCTACACCGACGACGAACGAGACCACCTGAAAACGGTCGCGGCGACCCCGTCGACCGCGCACGGGTCCGGGATCGACATCGGTCGGTCGGCCATCGCGTTGTTCGTGGCGCTGGCGCTGTGGGCCGGTGCGCTGGCGACCTATCTGATCACTCGCGCCGTGCCCTCGGCGGTGCTCACCTCGCGCGAGCCGACCTGGCGGATCATCGTCCGTGCCGCGATGCCCGGCGCGACAGCCGCGGTGCTGGCGGCACTGGGGCTGAGCCTCGTCCTCGTGCCGTTCCTCGACCTCGGGCTCGGCCGATGGCTGGCGTTCCTCGGCGTGACGCTGCTGGCCGCGTGTGCGTTCGTCGCGCTCAACCAGGCGGCAACCGCCATCTTCAAGCGGCCGGGACGGCTGGCGTCGCTGGCGGTGCTTGTGTTGACCGCTGCCACCGGGGTCGTATCGACCATCCCCGGTCCGCTGTACGCGATCTCCGGTGTGCTGCCGACGCACGGTGCCGTGCTCGCGCTGCGCGCGATCGTGACCGGGGCCGGCGGCGTGACCACCGGTGTCATCCAACTTGCGGTGTGGCTTGCCATCGGTACCCTCGCCACCATCGTCGTCACCGACCGACGCCGGTTCCTGACCGGCAAGCAGCTGCGCAGCGGATCGTTCCTGCCCGCGGCCACATAGTCCGTCCGCCACCCAGCGCGTCAGTGTGACGTCAGGAGCTTCATCTCCTAAAGATTTACTATGACATAACCCATAGAGCGCCGAATGGCACAGTGGTCGCTGACCGTGCCAATCACCACACAACCACAAGAAGCACAGACGTGAAGGCACGACGGTCAATGTGGATCATGAGACGTTGTGGTCGTCATAGCAGCCACATCGCCTCAAGATCCACTCGGTATCGTGCGGAGCTCGCGGATCTGCTTGGCGCAGGCTGCGACGATGGTGCGAGTGAAGCCGCGGACGTCGCGAGCGGCGTCCGGTGGTTCGGCGACGATGTGGTGCACGATGCCCTCGGCGAGAAGGTCGGGCGCTGTGATGTGTTGCCGGGTGGCCATCTCAGCGGCGTGGTCGGTGTCGCGGTGGACGATCGCGCTGGCTCCCTCGAGGGGCAGGGCTGATAGCCAGGCGTGTTCGGCGGCGATGACGCGGTCGGTGGGGAGTAGCGCGAGTGCCGCGCCGCCGCATCCTTGGCCCAGGAGCACGGAGACGGTGGGGACGGTGAGCGCGGTGATCGTGGCGACGCACTGTGCGATCTCTCCGGCGAGTGCGCCTTCCTCAGCGGCGGGGGAGAGGTCGGCGCCTGGGGTGTCGATGATCGCGACCAGGGGGAGCCGGAGGTCTTCGGCGAGCCGCATGCCCCGTTGCGCTTGTCGCATCGCAGCAGGACCGAGGGGAGTGTGTCGCTGGTGGTGGCGGTCGTGTCCGATGAGGACACAGTGGATGCCGTGCAGGGAGGCCAGGGCGAGCACGAGTCCGTCGTCGCGGTCGCCCGCGCCGGTGCCGCGCAGGCGGAGGACGTCGTCGGTGGCGTTGCGGAGCAGGTCGGTGACCCCGGGTCGGTCGTCGCGGCGTGTGCGTCGCACCGAGTCCCACGGGGTAGCGAGGTGCTCGCGTGGCGATGACGCCGATGGCGGAGGATCGGTCGTGTCACCGGATTCCGGCGACGTGAGAAGCCGGAGTGCGCGGGTCGCGAGCGCCGCGAGTTCGTCAATGGCGACGACGGCGTCGATGATGCCGTTGTCCGCTAGGTTCTCGGCGGTCTGCACACCCGGTGGAAACGGTGTGCCGTGCAGGGCTTCGTACACGCGGGGACCGAGGAACCCGATCAGCGCGCCCGGTTCGGCCACGGTGATGTGGCCGAGCGAGCCCCAGGAGGCGAACACGCCACCGGTCGTGGGGTCGCGCAGATAGACGAGGTAGGGCAGGCCCGCGGCTTTGTGAGCGAGGATCGCGCGGGTGATGCTCACCATCCGCACGAACGCGGGCGTGCCCTCCTGCATCCGGGTGCCGCCAGAGCGGGGTGCTGCGAGCAGCGGAAGGCGCCGTTCGGTCGCGCGGTTCACCGCGGCGACAATGCGTCGTGCGGTGGCGCGACCGATGGATCCGCCGAGGAACTCGAACTCGCTGACGATGAGTGCGACGTCGCGCCCGCCGATGGTCGCGCATCCGGTGACGACGGCTTCGTCGGTGCCAGCGCGCTCGCTTGCTTTCCGCAACGCACTCGCGTAGTCCGCGTCGTGGCCGCTGACGTCGACGGGGGCGTCCCACGATTCGAAGCTGTCGGTGTCGACGACGCGCTCGATCAGGCGGTGTGCGCCAATCCGGTCGGTCACGACGCCTCCTTCCTGGTCAGCCACTCGAGCAATGGCGGGGTGGCGTGCCGACTACCGAGGAGCCGCACAAGGTGACAGTGCGCCGACCGTAGCGGACAACACGTACGGTATCGACTCAGCGAGCATGCGGCTCGTACTCGGCTCGCGAATACCGAGAACCGCGCTTGAGGAGGGAAAATGTCGCAGCGGCTACTGCTTTGACGCGCGACGGGTCAGGGCACGAGGACCATACCGACGCCGAGCACGGCAAGGTCAGCCTTGTGGAACGCGCGGAGCCGGAACGTGATGCGCTGCCCGACGCCGCTCATGGCGCCCTCGCGCACGTTGGACACGTCGCCGGGTGAGCCGAAGTGGTCGCCGCCCGCCGCGCGCCACGGGGTGAGGGCGCCATCGACGCGCACGATGTCAATCGCGGCCGCGTTGTCGCGGTCGAAGTCGCTGAAAGAGTCGATCACCGTGATCTGACACCACGCGTAGAAGGTGCGCCGGTAACCGAGGTTGACGGTGGCGGTCTCGCCGCCAGCACCGCTGGCCGACGCCAGGTTGACTGTGAATGCTTGCATGGCGTGCTCCGGTTCATTCGGCTGATGGTGCTTCGACCTCGATGAGTTGACGAAGGTGAGGATCGACAACGAGCCGGTACCCCCTGCGGGGACGAGGATGGTCGGCAACTTCGAGAACGGCGACGTCGATGTCGGGGTTCTCCGGCATCGCGGCGGCGAGCACCTCCTCGTCGGTGAGCGTGGCTGTGTCCTGCTCACCGGCGATGACCTCGCTGTGTACTCCGATGACCGCACCATCGCGGGTGTCGTAAAGCACGTAGGACGGCATCAGTCGACTCCTTCATCGAGGACGAGCACCAGCGCGTAGCCACCGATCTCAAGATCGGCGACGTGCCCGGCGACGAGCCGGAACATGACCGTGCGCCCGTAACCGGTATACGTCGGCTGGTGCGGGTTCGCGGGCGAGCTCGGCGAGCCGAAGTGGTCGCCGCCTGCCGCTCGCCACCCGGTGCGCGTTCCGTCGACCTCGAACACGTCGACGAAGCACATGTTGTCGCGGTCAAGGTCGATCTGGGCGTCCAGCACGGTGATGATGCCCCAGGCGAGGAAGTTCCGTGGCCGTCCCAGATCGATGGTGACGGTGTCGGTGCCCCCGGTGACGCTGACCGCCCACAGCGGGTAGGCGATGAACGGCCCGTCGCGACGCACCACGGGTGCGTAGAGACTCTTCACGCCTCGGATGTCGACTTCTTTCGGCGTGTCCCAGCTGTCGTGGTAGTAGGGATACATTGTCGAGTTCTTGACCGACGAGTGCCGCAAGCCGATCGCGTGCCCGATCTCGTGGGCCGCGGTGGCTTCGATGCTGAGGTCGCTCCAGTCCTCGTGGTCGTCGAACTCGATGAGACCGTTGGTGGGGTAGAACCCGCGAGCGTAGGTGTTGTAGTCCTTCGACCCGCCCTTGTCGAACGGGTAGTCATCCTCCGACGGGGAGCGGAAGTCGAACTCCAGGTGCGACGGTGCGCCGGTGGTGCGGGTGAAGCTCAACGTGCTGACATCAGCCCAGGCCTGCATCGCCGACCGGATCTCTGACCACTCGTTGATGACATCGGACGTCCCGTCGAGCTGCCGGTAGGTCAGCGCGACGTCGTCCCAGTGGTTGGCGCTGAAGACGATGGGGTCCTCCTCCGATGTCCCACCGGGTCCAGACACCGCTTCGCCGAATCCGCTCGCCACGGCGCGATTCTCCGGCTGTTTCTCGTCGGCGGTGGTGATGTCGGGGACGGCGCAGCGCGGCAGGTGCATCAGACGCAGCACGTCTATGCTCAGCGCACCGGTGGCGCTGAGGTCGAAGGCGCGTTGGAAGCGCAGCAACGCGCCCGTCACGTGGCTACAGATCTCGGTGGGCAGGCAGTCGCACTCTTCCCACAGGTAACCGAAGTGGCGCAGGAACGTTCGCACCGACGCGACGAACGGATGACTCTCGCCGGGCCGCAGCAGCTCGTCGGACTGTTCGGCCCTCTCGACGGGGATCAGTGGTGGCCGCAGCGTGATGTGTTCCTGCCTGCCGCGAACCGAGATCATCGTGGCGTAGGGCCGGTGGTTCTCGATCCGGACGATCGCCACATGGTCACCGAGCGGGACGTCGGTCAGGGTGTGCTCCGCCGCGGTCAGCGACCAGCGGCGTTCGAGATCGCGAGCGGACGTCTTCGCCGCGCGGTGGACGTGCAGCAACGTAATCTCGACCGGACAGGAGGCGAGCCGCCGTCCGGCGTCCGCGAGCTCGACCGTCGCCATGACGCGTTGGCGAGGTGCCGTCTGCCGCCTATCGGGCACCCGCCGCTGCTCGTCCTGCTCCCAGTCCACCTGTCCCGTCCGCGCGGTGTCGCCCGGCGGGTTGATATCGAGGCGCATGCGCCTGACCTGGCCTGCCGCAGACATCTGAAGCCCTTCGACGTCGTCGCAGCACGGTGCTGTTGATCCGACACTCAGCGTGAACCTGCCTGAGCGATTCGGTCAATCGGACGGAAACAGTCATCACCGGTATGGGTCAGCCATAGTGATGACGTGATCTCACTCGACGCGCCGGATCATCGGCAGCCGGGATCGGGTGAGTAGCCAGGCGAGGATGGCGGCGAACAGTGGCACGGCGACCGCGATCCCGGCGAGTGTCGTCCACGGGACGGCCAGGTACGGCGAGCCGATCGCCACGTGTGCGGTGTAGCCGTACAGCGAGCCGACGCCGATGCCGAGCAGACAGCCGAGCTCGCCGATCAGCCACGCCTGGGCCGCGGCGAGCCGGCGCCTGCGGCCGGGCTGGGCGCCGACCGCCGCCAGCGTGGCGAGGTTCGCGCGGCCCTCGGCGGCCGAGAGCGCGATGGAGATACCGGTGCCGAGCAGCGTCACTACACCCGCGGCACCGAGTACGATCAGCATCGCCATGTTGCCGTAGTCCTCGAAACCGCGTTCCACGCGTAGCGCGTCATCGTATCCGGTGATGCGGGCCGCCGCCGCCAGTTCATCGCCGGTCGGTTCCCGGCTCAGCGCGAAGGTGATGGTGTCGATCCGGACGTCGCCGAGCCGCCGGGCGGTCTCCGGGCTGATCAATGGGGAGGTCGTCAGTTCCGTTCGCGGCAAGCCGGTGGCGACGACGGCGGGGATCCGCTGTCGCTTCCGTGGTGCCGCCTCTGGAGCCAGGTCGACGCGTACTGTGCCGTCGCGAATCGAGTCGGCCGATGCCACCACCACGTTCCCGGCCCGGAGTGCGGCGGTCTCGTCCCTGGCGGCGTCACCGGCCAATCTCCCCAGCATCGCCGGGTCGATCACGCGAACCGGGTCGGCGCTCATGCACCCGACTCCGCAGCCGCCGGGGGTCGTGACTTGGGCACCTGGCAGCTGCTCCTCAGAGATCGTGGCAGAGCCGGGCGTCGCGGGCCGGAACAGCGCGCCGCTCTGGAATGTTCGCTCCACCGGCAGCTCCGCCGTCAGCCGGTCGAGCAGGTCCGTGCTGTAGGTCGGGGCCGGCTGGTATGGGTCGTCGGCCGGGGACTTGACGGGCAGCACCGCGTCGCCGTGCCGGGTCACCGGGACATAGTGCCGCTTGTCGTCGGCGAGTTGGTTGGCGAGCGCGTACGACATCGCGACCGACGCCGCCACCGCCATCATGATCGCCGCGGCGGCAGGGCCGGTGCGGTGCCGGTGCCGCCCGGCGTCGCGCAGTGCCAACCGGACCGACAGCGGCATCGCTGCACCGATCCTGGCGACGGTGGCGACCAGCCGGGGCAGAATCCACACCAGCCCGGCGACCACCAACGTGATGCCGAGCAGCACGAGGGCGATCGGTCCGGTTGGCGTCACCCCGGACCCGGACCCGGACCCATTGGGGTAGCGCGCCGTCTGAGCCGCGAACTCGGAGCCGAGCAGGGCCGACCCGGCGGCTACGGCGGCGATCCCAGCGGCCACGAGGAGCACGCCCCAGAGGGGGATTCGGGTGCGCAGGCTCTCGGCGTGGAACCGGGCGTTGAGCGCGGCCACCACCGGCATCCGGTACGCCGTACGCGCCGGGACAATCGCCGCCCCCAGCCCGGCCACGATCCCGATCGCCACCACCGCGAGGATCACCACGATAGGGAAGTCCCAGCCGGTGATCGCCATGTCGGTGGCCCGCTCCCACAGCGGCCGCCCCGCGACGGCGACACCGGCCCCTGCCACGGCCCCTGCCACGCTGCCGACGGCGCCGAGCACCAATCCCTGCGCGAGCACGATCCGGCGGACGTCGCGCGCGGTTCCGCCTTGCGCGCCGACGAGTCCGAGCTCGCGCACCTGCCTGCGGGCACCGACCGCGAACGCCGCACCGGCGAGCAGCACGATCTCCAGTACCCCGAAGCCGACGAACAACGCCAGCAGCGCGACCATCTGTGGTTGTTCCCAGCCGCTCGCGGAGTCAGATGGCGGGTCGACGACCGTCGCCCTCGGCGTGAGCACAACACCGGTGCGCGCCAGCGAGCGCTGGAGTGCCGCCACGTCGGCGTCGGCGGGCAGGTCCGCGAGGTAGCGCTGCGGCTCCTGCCCGTTGGCGAACAGCTGCGAGCCGGGCGGTGCCCAGATGATCCGGTAGCCGATACCCCTGATCGGTGAGGCGATCCCGGTGACGGTGTAGCGCTGTCCGTCCGTTGTGGTCAGTGCGGCTCCGGCCTTGAGATCTTCGCCGGACCAGCCGTAGCGGGTCGCGAGCGGGTCACTGACGGCGACCTCGCCCGGCTCGGCGGGCATCCGTCCCGCCTCCAGCCGGAACCGGCCGTCGTTCAGCGGAAGCGTCCCGTCGAGGAGCCGGACGTCGTAGGTTGCCCGCACCCCGTCGACCGTCACCGATGCCGACGTCTCGGCCACCGGGGTGACGGTCGTGCCTGCCGGAAGGAGCGACGGCACATCGACGTCGTCCGTTGGTCTGGTAGGGGTCTTCTCCGACCGCGGCTGCCAGCTCAGCTCGCTACCCCACACATGGGGTTCGAGCCGCACCGACGAGTACTCGGTGACCTGGACAGCGGCGTCGGCGGTGCCCATTTCGATGTCGGCGAGTCGCTCGCCGCTCGGGTTGGTGGTGCGTAGCAGGATGGCCAGGAACACCGCCGCCGCGACGGGCACGCCGATCAGTGCGGCAATGAGCACTGTGCGGCCCGGGGAGCGGCGTGCCGTCCGCCACGCGATCCACAGTGCCGTCCGCCAGCCGGTCATGACTCGTCCAGCAGGGTCTCGATGCTAGGGGTAGGACCGGACTCGTCGACAAGCACACCGTCGCGCAAGAACACGATCCGGTCGGCCCATGCTGCGTGCCGGGCTTCGTGGGTCACCAGCATTCCGGCGACGCCGTGCGAGTCGCAGCGGTCCCGCAGCAACCGCAGCACCGTGTCCCCTGTCTCCGAGTCAAGCGCTCCGGTGGGTTCGTCGGCCAGCAGCACTCGGCGGTCGCCGACGATCGCCCGTGCGATCGCCACCCGCTGCTGCTGGCCGCCGGACATGTCGTCCGGGAATCGCTCGGCCAGCTTCCCGATACCTGTTTCGTCGAGGGCATCGGCGGCCATCCGTCGCGCCGTGCGGGCACGGATGCCGTCAAGCTCGAGCGGCAGGGCGACGTTTTCCACCGCGGTCAGTGCGGGAATCAGGTTCAGGTCCTGGAAGACATAGCCGATCCGCCGCCGCCGGAGTTCGGCGACAGCACTTCGGCTCAGCGCGGTGATGTCGACGCCGCCGACAAGCACCGCGCCGCTCGTCGGCAGGTCAAGGCCACCCGCGCAGGTGAGCAGCGTGGACTTCCCTGACCCTGACGGCCCCATCACCGCGACGAGCTCACCAGCTTGAATCGTGAGGCTCACGCCGCGCAGCGCGTGCGCGGCCGTTTCCCCTTCGCCGAACGTTCGAGTCAGCGCGCGGAGATCGACATAGGCTCCGGTGGCGGTCCCGGCAGGGTGCGGACTCGGCGCGGTGGCTGTCATCGAGGTGCTCCAATCGCGTCGGGTCCGGCCAGGCCCGCGGGGTCGGATGTACCCGTGCTGCCGCCCGCTGGTTTCCGGGCAACGCGGACCAGCATGGCCTCGCAGTGATCGAGCCAGCGGATCTCTGCCTCGGCCGCGAAAATCATCGACTCCACGACGAGCAGCCAGGACACGTCGTCCGCGGCGGCGTTGCGCTTGAGGGTGGTCAACTCCTGCAGCGATCGCATCGTCGTGGTGCGCTGGCGTTGGATGATGGCGCGGACGTCGATCCCTGGCACAGCGACCGCCAGCGCCAGCTTGATCGCCAGCTCGTCGCGCGGCCGGTCACGGCGGGCGACCGGGGTGTCGAACCAGCCGTGCAGCTCCGCCCGCCCGGCGTCGGTGATCCGATACCGCGACCGAGTGTCGTCGTCCTCGTCTCCCGTGGCGCCGACGGCTTCGACCAGGCCGTCCCGGTCCAGCCGGGCCAGGGTCGAGTAGACCTGGCCGATGTTGAGCGGCCAGGTGGCTCCGGTAGCCGATTCGAACTCCGCGCGCAGTTGGTACCCATACTTCGACCCGTCCTGGAGTAACGCCAGCAGGCCATGCTTCACCGACATGGATACCGAGTATGCATATCCGGTATGCAATGGTCAATGACGGGCCGCGCGTCTCGCATAGGCCGAGGTAGGTCGCCGGCGGTGCGGCCACGGAGTTGCCATTCAGATGCTGCCGTCAAGCAGGCGGTTGGCCACTACCAGGGATACGCTCGCGCTCATCGTCCGCGAGGTACGCACGGAGGAAGCGAGTGACCGAGCAGTTCACGATCAGCGCGTCAACCGCCGCGACAGTCGTCATCACCACCGTTGGCATCTACCTGGCCTTCATCATCCTGGTGCGACTCATCGGACAGCGCAGCCTCGCCAGCATGTCCAGCTTCGACCTCGGGTGCGTCATCGCTCTCGGTGCGGTGATGGGGCGGACCGTGCTGCTGGAAATACCGACGCTGGCGATCGGGGTGGTCGCGCTGGCCACCTTCTTCGTCACGCAGGGCCTGCTCGGTCTCCTCCGGCAGTGGCGCGGCATGGACCGGCTGATGAACCGGCAACCGGTGCTGCTCATGGCAGGGCCACGGCTGCTACACGACAACATGCGCAAGGCACACGTGGTTGAGGACGAGCTCCGGCAGGTGCTGCGAGGTGCCGGCATACGCCGCCTGGCGGAGGTGCAGTGCGTAATCCTGGAACGCAACGGTTCCGTCAGTGTCCTCCGCCAGGATCAGCCGGTCGACCCGTGGCTGATTGCCGACATCGACGGCGCCAAGAACCAGCTCACCGGGAATTAGCTGATTTGGCCGCGCTGCGAAGCCTGCCGCTCGGACTGACGCAGATCGCGATCGCGCTGGCAGCCAACCGATGATCGTGTTCTTGGCGGGCTCGGTCTCAGCCGATCAGCACGGTGCCCGTTGGTGGGAGGCGAGTCACCCGACGAGCACCTACGCTGACTCATGTAGGCAGCGGCCGACGGCTTGAGTCGAACTGGCGTGAACTGAGCACCTCGCGGGCACGGCCACGTCACACGGCAAGCAGTCAGGTGAGGTGAGCGATGGCAGTGACCAACTTCGGGAATGTCCGTGTCGAGCTGGTCGCCGGGGACATCGTCGGCCAGAGGGATCTCGATGCCATCGTTAACGCGGCTAACGCCGAACTCCAGACCGGGGGCGGGGTCGCGGGCGCGATCCACCGGGCCGCTGGCTCTGGCCTCGCCGAGGAGTGCCGACCGTTCGCGCCGCTGCGTCCAGGGGAGTGCGTTATCACCGGTGGACACGGCTTGCCCAACCCGCATGTGATCCACTGTCTCGGCCCGGTGTACGGCGTCGACGAACCGGCCGACGAACTGCTCGCATCCTGCTACCACTGCGCGCTGCAACGAGGCGAGGACCACGGACTCAGTTCGATCGGCTTCCCCGCCATCTCCACGGGAGCGTTCGGTTACCCCATGGACGACGCGGCCCGGGTCGCCCTGACGACGATCCAGGCCACCGCGCCAGCGCTCACCTCGGTGCGCCTTGTCCGGATGGTGCTCGCCAATCGCGCCGATCTCGTCGTCCACGAAACGGCGCTCACCCGAATCAACCGGCCCAGCGCCTAGCGAGATGTCACCGCGCTGAACCGGTATCAGCAGGCCGACCGCGGCCCGCGGCCGACGTGAACGTAGCGCCGCGGTCGGCCGTGCGCGGTTATCGGGTAGCTGCCGCGGTGGTGGTGGACGAGGAGCGGCGCACGATGCCGTCGATGCTGAACTTGCCCGCGCCGAGTACGGCGATGGTGAGCAACCCGGCGACGAGAGCGAGGACGAGTTCAAACCCGCCGTCATCGACGAACACACCGTTCCCGATGTGTACCAGCAGCAGCGCGCCAAGCATGATGACCATGTTGAGTACGGCGGCGATCGGGGTGAGCACGCCGAGGATGAGCGCGGCGCCGCCGAGGAGTTCCACGGCGGTGGCGAAGGTAGCGGCGACGGTGGGGGCTGGAATGCCCATGTCACCGAAGGCGGCGGCGGTGCCGCTCAGTGTCCATTCGTTGAACTTCTGCCAGCCGTGTGCGATCAGGATGACGCCCAGCGCGACACGTGAGACGAGCAGGGCGAGGTCTGCCAGAACGGGGGTTCTGGTGGCGGGGTGCAGCAGAGTGCGCATGTGGTCGATCCCTCCGAGATAGCGATGGGTGAGTGGTGGGCGTGGCCGGTGAGCGACCGTGGCGCCCGGCCTGACTCATTTAGTTGTCACTACAAGTAATCGTAACGATCGTTTAGTTGTTCCGACAACCTTTGTCGGGCAGAATCGTGGATGTGAAGTGGCTGACAAAGGACGAGCTCGCGGCTTGGGTGCGGCTGGTCGCGGTCGTCGAACTGCTACCCGGGGTTCTCGACTCCCAGCTGCGCAGGGACTCCAGCTTGACCAGCTTCGAGTACTACGTGCTCGCCATGCTGTCGGAGGCCCCGAGCCGAACACTGCGGATGACGGCGCTCGCGGCGCAGACGAACGCGACGCTGCCGCGGCTGTCTCACGTGGTCCAGCGTTTGGAGGATCGCGGACTGGTCGAGCGGGCTTCTTGTCCCGAGGACCGTCGAGCGACCAACGCCCAGCTCACCGCCGAAGGGTGGCAGAAGGTGCGGGAGGCAGCGCCAGGGCATGTCGCCACCGTGCGCGAACACATCATTGACGCACTCACGCCAGAACAAATCACCCAGCTGACCGCGATCACCGACGCCATCCTGCAGCGACTGGACCCGAGCGAGACCATGACGGCGATGTACCGTCGGCACGATGAGCCGGGCGGCGCCTAGCCTGCGACGGCGGCTACTGATTTCTCCTATCGTGCATCCGCTCCGCGTCCCCGCGCATCGAAAGCGCTCCAACGCGGCGAGCTCGGTAGACCGTCGAGATCAACTCGGCTGGTTGCTCCCGAAACCGGACCCTAGCGACCGCTCCTGAGCCGAGCCCCCTATGGGCGGCGGGTGAGACGGGGGTCTTCCCCGATGTGCGCGCTGAACGCACGGAGCCACGGTTTCAGGAAGAAGGCCATCGTCACCGGCAGCGCGAAGGGAGAGCACGATGACACGCGACCAGTTCCCGCAGACTGGCAGGGACACTCCGTACCCGCCGGACGACCCTGACACCGAGCGGCCGGATGGCCCGATACCGGTACCGGAGGGCCCCGACCGGCCGCCACCACCGGACCCCCCGCCGCCACCGGTATTCGGTCAGACCGGAGAGCCGGAGCAGGGCAGCACCGACCCCTTCCTGACGATCGACGGCATCGACGGTGAATCGACCGACACCTCGCATGGGAACGCGTCAACCGCGCTTGGCGCTGAACACACAACCGGCGAGAACTCGACCACCGACATCAACGGCGTCGTCACGATGAATGGCGACACGGCCCAGGCGGTGGACGACGGTCGCGATGAGCCGGACGTCAACGAGGACTTCGCTGGTTTCGAATTCGGCGCTGGCGCTGACTTGAATGAGGTCGAGCCCGACAGCGTCGCGGCGCCAGGTGAGACCGGGGATGCGGAACCGGAACACGCGATCGCCGACGTCACCGACGCCGAGCCAGAGCACGCGGTCGCGGACGTCGGGGACGCCGAGCCGGAGCACGCGATCGCGTCGACGTCCGATGACTTCACTCACGCGACATTCGAGAACGTCGCCGACGAGTTCGACGCGGTGGAGGACGGGCATTCACTGACCGACTTCGACATGGATGGCTAACGCGCCGCGTAAGGAGGACCGCCATGACCACCGATGCCAGGAACAAGCCGAGCCGTCCGCACCCCTCGTCGGGGCGTTCCGGCCGGCGCTGGGAAAGGGCACGCGCCGTGGCGCTGGTCGTGCCTCTGCTCGTCACCGCGCTGGTCGCATTCGGCACGCCGGCTCACGCCTACTGGGCACCCGATAACCGCGAGGGAACCGAGGGATCTTCCGCGGACAGGGGAACGGGATATCTCGCTGACGCGCAGAATGGTCGCCAGTGGCATGCTGTCGTCAGCGGCAGCGACGACAGCCCTGATCCCAGCAGCGGCACCGCGTACCGGGAAGATATCGCCCCCGACGGGATGACCAGGGACACGACCGACATCACCGATCCGTCCGTGGTGCTGCCCGAGCCGCCGGATGACGTTCCACCGCCCGACCCGGACGCCGATGAGGAGGAACCAGGAAGGTACTCGGGTGGTTTCGGTGGCGAGACCGTCATCACCGCGGCTAGGCGGGGCGGTCGCGGCGAGACACCGCCGCTGGACTCGTTCAACGTCCTCTATGGACTCTCAATCGCGTGGAACTCCGCCATGGACGACGTGACGCGGGAAGCCGAGCGGCTGGTGGCGGAGCGGTCGGGCGGCAAGCTGTACGACGTGAACGTACAGCTGGCACCGGCAGGCGTGGCGAGTACGTTGGACTTGACCGTGGTGCCCAGCTCGAAGCGAGTGTCGCTGTTCTATTTCGTGCCGGGACATCGGATCACGGCGAAGGCTGACGCGGATTTCGTCAACAACCCGAATGTGACGGTCGACTTCGACCTGGCGCTTATCGCCAACCTCACTACCGAGGACGCACCGGACCAGCCGCTTCGACTGGTCTCAGCCGAGGCGCGCCTGATGCACGTCGACGTCAAAACGAGCGGCGACTGGAGCTACAAGATCGGCCGGTTCGTGAACGACGTCATCCGGTGGGTCAAGACGTGGGGCCAGGCGCGCAGCATCGAGAGCATCGTCAGCTCACGCCTGACCGGGCATTCCGAGGATGCCGGATCATCGCTCGGCGCCCCGGTGGCCACGGCCAACGACGCCATCTGCGAGGTGATCGACGAACGCGGCAGCGCGGTAGGCGGCATCACCCCGTACTACGACGACGGGGAGCACCACCTGGTGCTGCGGCTGGACCCACCGGCTCCGACGTCCGCCCGACTGGCACGATCCGTGCGGTGACCGTGCTAGCAGCGTTCCGGGATCCGTGGTAGCTACCGCGGACCCCGGAACGTGTCGTCGACCTTCACGTACAGTGCGGAAGCTGCAGTTGGTGGACAATCACGTGCGCGGTGGAAACGGGGGCGACGTTCCGGTGCAAGTAGCGGTCGAACAACCCGATATGTCACACGACGCACGCGCAACCGCGTACAGCATGGTTTCCACCGCACTCGCCCTGCGAAGTGATCACCAACTCGTCAAGCTTGTGGACGCTGCGGTACCGCTTGGCTCCGGTATTGGTGGGAGATGTGCGCTGCTGGAGGTCGACGGGAAGCCGGTCGTCGTGAAGCGGGTGCCGCTCACGGACATGGAGCTTCTGCCGGAGCATGTTCGGTCCACGGCCAACCTGTTCGGGCTTCCCACTTTCTGCCAGTACGGCGTCGGCGGGCCTGGTTTCGGGGCGTGGCGAGAGCTCGCCGTCCACGCCATGACCACGAATTGGGTGCTCGCACGGCAGTACCAAGGGTTTCCGATGATGTACCACTGGCGCGTGCTGCCGGACGCGGCGCCTGCGCTTCCAGAGGAACTCGCGGACATAGAGCAGGTCGTGGCTTATTGGGGAGGCGGGCCGGAGGTACGCCGTCGCATCGAGGCCCTCCAGCAGTCCTCTGCGAGCCTCGTGCTGTTCCTGGAGTACATCCCTCAGACCCTGCACGAGTGGTTCACCGAGCAGGTACACGCCGATGACGAGGCTGCCGACCGCGCCTGTTCCCTGGTAGAACGGGAGTTGGCGGCTGGCACCGCCTTCATGAACAGTCGCGGGCTTCTCCACTTCGACGCCCACTTCGAGAACATCCTGACCGATGGTCGGCGCCTCTACTTCGCCGACTACGGCCTCGCTCTTTCCTCTCGGTTTGATCTGTCACCAGCCGAGTCCGACTTTTTCGAATTGCACCGGACCTACGATCGTTGCTACACGGTCAGCTGGCTGGTGAACTGGCTGATCACTGCTCTATACGGCTACGAGCGGAACGGGCGCTTTGCACTCATCCGCGCATGTGCGGAAGGGGAGGACCCACCGGCCGGTCCTCAGGAAGCCAGGGCAATCCTCTCCCGCCATGCACCGCTCGCGGCAGTGCTGACGGATTTCTACGTCAAGATCCAAGACGAGAGCAGGGAGACCCCTTTTCCGGTGGAGGCTCTCCGCCAGGCCCTCTATGCGGACGGCAAGTCCGCCCAGTCGAGTTCCAGCTGAGAATTCGCGTTCATAGTGCGGCTGCGGCGCGCAGTCGATGGTCTGCGACATGGACGCGGTTCGCGCAGCGTGTTGAGCAGAAGCGGCGGCGGGCGTTGCGGGACGTGTCTACGAACACCGTGTGGCAGCCTTCGCGGGCGCATGCCCTGATGCGGCCACTGTCCTCGCAGAACGCGTGCGCGAGTCCGGCGGCTGTATAGGCGGTCACTCGGGAGACGACGTCGGCACGTTCGTCGGAGAAGTGCAGATGCGGGTCGCGTTCGTCGTGTTGGGAGATATAAGGCCGTGCTGCGGTGACAGCCAGCAGTTCGTTGAGCAGCTCAACCCTGGCCTGCGGGTCGACGAGTTCGAAGACACCGCGCAGCCGGGCTGCCCAGTCGTTCAAGGCCGCGGTCTCCTGTTTGGTGACCGCGTGCAGCGGCTTGTAGTCATGCCGCCGGAGGAGGGCGGACAGCGTCTCGGGAGCTGCTGGTGCCGCATTCACCAGGTCAACGGCGATCTGCGCCGCCACACCGCCGTAAGGGTTGAAATGCATAAGGTCATTACATCACGCTTCACGATATGACCACAACGACAACACCTGCCCCACCTGCCGCCTGCCGCTGCCTGCCGCTGTTTCCGTCCACCGCACGAGCCAAGGCATGGTGAGGTACCACCACTGCGTCTGTGGCCATTGGACAATCGTGCTCGCTGAAACGCCGCCGAGAAGGACAACTCGGGCTGGGTAGCCAGCTACTGCCGCGTGTGCTAAACACCGAACGAGCACAGCGGGGAGGAACCCCCATGAAGCAGGACGGCGATTCACACGATCGCATGCCGGACGTGATCGTCGAGCCCGGCGGGACGTTCGACCCGGACGCCGAGCCAGCCGAATATCCCCACGCCGACCGGGCACCCCGGCGTTCGCCGCAGGGGCCTACTGCGCCTGTTACGGGCAGCCTGTGCCGCCTTGTCACCCGAGTGGAACTATGCGGCCGCGCCCGCCGCGACCGCGTTTCCTGTTCGGCGCACCTGCGTGTCGAGTCGACTGACGGGCAGGCGATTCCCCTGCTCGATGATCGTGGCTGGTCGTCGTCCGGCCCGGCCGACATCTGGGCGTACCAGACCGTCGAGGACATCGAGTCGACCGCGCGTATGGTGGTTGGCCCCGACGAGCCAAGGCCCGGCGAGACGTACGACGAGGCTGACGCTGAGCACTGGGGTGCGCTGGCGGACACGGTGCGGGGCTACGGTGTTGAGATCGACCCCGCCGAGCTGGCTGCGCTGCCTCACGATGTCGAGCTGTCCAGCTCGGTGCTGGCACAGCTACGGCTTGGGGAAGCCGGCGGTACATAACTCGCACGCTGCGATCTGGTCGAACAGGGATAGTGTGGTCGGGGCTGGCACGAGAGAGTCTCCCGTGATCGAGGGATTCAGCGGCCGGTGAAGACGGCGTCGCGGCGCTCGATGAACGACTGGATGCCCTCGGCGCCGTCGGCCGATGTCATCAGGCGGCCGATCTCGGGCAGCAGTTGTTCGACCGCAGCCGCATCCCCGTGCTCCCTGGCCCGGTGAGCGGACTCGAGGCTGGCGCGGACGCCCAGCGGTGCGGAACGCTCGGCGATCACGTGCGCGATCTCGGTGGCTCGTGCCAATGCGGCGGTGCCGTCGGCAGCGACCTCCTGCACCACGCCGATGCGGTGGGCCTCGGTTGCGTCGAACTCCTCACCAGTGAGGATCCAGCGCATCGCGTTGCCCCAGCCGCTCTCGCGAGGAAGGCGGAACGTCGCGCCGCCGAACGGATAGATCCCACGCCGCACCTCGAACTGAGCGAAGCGCGCGTCCTGCGCCGCGACGCGGATGTCGGCGGCCAGCAGCAACTCGATTCCGAGCGTCATCACCCAGCCCTGGGCGGCGGCCACCACCGGCGTGGACCATGTGCCGTCGAGCCGCCACGGGTCGCGGCCGCCCTTCGGGAACACGCTCGTTCCTTCCATCAGCGCGGGGCCGACGTCGACCATGTCGAGGCCACCCGTGAAGTGGTCACCGTGGGCATACAGCACGCCGCACCGCAGCTCGTCGTCAGATTCCAGCAGCCCGTACGCGGCGGACAACTCACGGAGCATGTCCTGAGTGAACGCATTGCGCTTGCTCGGCCGATTCAACCCCATCAGCAGCACGTGGCCATCGCGGTCGAGCGTGATCGTGGCCGGTGTATCCGCGGACTGATTCATCCGTTCCTCCTGAGTTGCATGATGAAACTTACCGGCACATTAGCGGTCTCGACCCCCGACGAACAAGTGGGTTCCATCATGAAACTTGGTAGGGTATGGGCTCATGAGGCGAACTTCGTTCGACAGCTGGCCCTGCTCGATCGCCCGAACCGTTGATCTGCTCGGCGACGGCTGGATCCTGCTCGTGCTGCGCGAGATCTTCTACGGCGAGACCCGGTTCGACGGATTCACCAAGACCCTGGGTATCGCGCGCAACACTCTCACCGACCGACTTCGGCGGTTGGTGGACGCGGGACTACTCGAACGGAGGCCCTATCAGAGCGATCCGGTTCGGCACGACTATCTACTGACGGACAAGGGTCGGGACTTCTTTGGCGTCCTCGCCACCCTCAACGCCTGGGGTGACAAGTGGCTCGCTGAAGACGAGGGAGTTCCGGTCGTCCTGCACCATCACACCTGTGGGGAGGACACGTACGCGGAAGTGATCTGCGCGAGGTGCGGGGAGCCGCTACGCACCGACGACGTGGTGGCACGAACCGGGCCCGGCTACCCGGCTCGTCTCCTGGCTGACCTCGACGTCCAGCGTCGCTTCGCCACGGTGGAGAACGGCGCTAGTGACGGGTCGCGGGGGCGCGGAGGAGCGGGATGCTGAGCGTCCCGGCTCGGCCCGGCGAGGTGGGTGTGTGATGACCGACGATCGCGCGTTCCTCGAGCTCGCACTGGAGCAGGCCCGTCTCGGGCGCGCCGAGGGTGGTATCCCGATCGGTGCGGTGCTCGTAGCCGGGGACGAGGTACTCGGGAGAGGTAGGAACCGCCGCGTTCAGCTGGGCAGCGCCATCCGGCACGGTGAGACGGACTGCCTGGAGAACGCGGGCAGGCTGGCCGCGGCCACCTACCATCGCAGCACCCTCTACACGACGCTTTCGCCGTGCCAACTGTGTGCGGGCGCCGTGCTGCTCTACGGCATTCCTCGCGTCGTTGTCGGCGAGAACCGCACGTTCGAGGCGAGTGAGGGTTACCTGCGCGATCACGGAGTAGAGGTCGTGGTGCTGGACCTGCCGGAGTGCGTGCGGCTGATGAACGAGTTCATCGCGGCGGAACCGTCACTCTGGTACGAGGACATCGGTCTGGATCGTTGACCCGCTGCTGGCCCAAGCCACGCCAGCCCGTACGGCATCATCCGCACCGCGGTTCGGCACGGACGACAAGACCGCGACCGATGACACGCGTCATTGTGGTGGCTGTTGCGAGGAGTTGATCTGCCTTGCTCCTTGAGTGACGAAAAAATTCGGGCAAATTGGCAAAAGCCATCCGCATGAGCTCGCGGCCGTGTGATCAGACGGCCGTGATGGTGACCAGTGCTTCGAGCCCAACGAAATCCGTCGGGTTGCGAGTGAGCAGTGGCCATCCGTGGGCGCCAGCGATGGAGGCGATCTGCAGGTCGGCGAGTCGGCGGCGTGGTTGGCGCCCCTCGGCTCGAACCCGTGCGAAGACATGGCCGTAGAACCGTGCGGCCGCAGTGTCGAAGGGAAGCGGGACGAAGCTGCTCTCCACCCACTGCAGACGGCGAAGCCTGGCCGCTTGATCATCGGCGGTCTTGGCAGCAGCGACACCGGCGGACAATTCGGCCAGCGTTATCGCGCTGAGGTACAACGCGCCGTCCGGCAAGGAATATGGATCGAGTCCGTCGCCAAGGTCGATGACGACGTTCGTATCCAGCAGGGCGGGGGAGGGTGGTTCACTCATCGACTACGACGTCGCTGTCGACATAAGTATCGAGGTCATCTCGCAGGCGTGCCGCGTCGACAGCGGGCAGGGTAGCCACTGCGGCCGCGATCTCGGCTCGGGTTTGATACTGACGCCGCTGAGCGGGGATTACCTCAGCGGTAGGCGTGTTGCCCCGCACGACCGTGAAGCGCTCTCCGCGTTCCACGCGATTCAGGATCTGAGAGCTGTCGTTGCGCAGCTCGCTAGGAGTAATCTCGGGCATACAACGATGTTAGCAAAACTGCTAGAATTTGCTAATCTGCCTACGCGCGAACGTATCGCAGGTCAACCGCGTGTCGCGATGTCTCCGTGGGAACCTCTTCGTTAGCGACTGGTTGTTGCGGCGTGGGTTTCGGGCGCACGGTTCCAGGTGGGGAGCGCTCGGCGCAGGTCTTGGGGACCCTCGACGGTGATCGCACCCGAGCGCACCGCGTCGGTCCATGCGATGTCGCCGAGGTGCCAACGGGCGAAAGCGATGGGGTCGCTGATCTTGACGGTGACGTCATCGCCGAAACCAGGATCGAACCGGCAGATCTCCGCGCCGCCTCGCTCGATGAGCAGCCACACGTTCCGCCGGCCGCGGTTGTGGAAGTCGAAGCGCACCACGACTCGTCGCTTCGGCAGCAACTCGGTGCGCAGGTACGACTGGATCCATGACCACAGCACGGCGTCGGGGTCGGCGTGCTCGGTGGTGAGATCGGTCCATTGCTGGGCCCAGTCACTCAGCGACTGAAGCACCGGCCACATCGCTTCGGCCGCGGGTGTGGGTTCGTAGCGTGACCCTCGGCCGTCGGGTTTGGGGGAGATGTCCACCAGTCCCGCTCGTTCCAGCTCCCGCAGCCGCCGCGTCAGGAGCGCTCGCGACAGCCCGGGTGCACCCGCGGCGATCGCGTTGAACGTGCGGCACCCAACCAGCAGGTTGCGCAGGATGATCGGCGTCCACCGCTCGGCAATGATCTCCGATCCCCGGGCGATCGGGCAGAACTGGCCGTAGGTGCGCACGAGGTCAGTGTGCGCCGCTTCCCCGGTCACCGCTAGTTCAGATCGTGAACCCGGCTCTGGTGGTTCAGATCTTGTCCTTGCCGACTCCGCGGCCCAGCCGGATGGTGATCGCATGACTCACGAAATCCGCGAGGAACCAACCGTGGCCACCGCGGCCAAGCCTCGTCATGGACACGGCTGGGAGGGCGTGTCGGTGGCCGCCGAGCGGTACGAACGGGACCTCGTGCCCGCGCTGTTCGAGCCGTGGGCCGGCGTGCTCGTGGACATCGCCGGCCTCGCGCCGGGTGATCGAGTGCTCGATCTCGCCTGCGGCACCGGCATGGTCGCCCGCGCCGCCGCCGGGCGCGTCTCACCAGGCGGATACGTGTGCGGACTCGACGTCAACGAGGACATGCTCGCCGTCGCCCGGCGTGTCGACGTCGACATCGAGTGGCGAAAGGCGGATGCCCGCTGCACCGGCCTGCCGGACGCCTCCTTCGACGCCGCGTTGTGCCAACAAGGCTTGCAGTTCGTCCCCGACCGGTTGTCCGTCCTCCGAGAGATCCGCCGTGTCCTCGTGCCCGGCGGCCGCGCGGTGCTCGCTACCTGGTGCGCCACCAACGACGGCGACGCCGGCTACGCTCCGATCGCGGCGGCGTTTCGACGTCACCGGCCCGACGACTCGGACCTGCTCGGGTTCATCGGCGCCATTTTCGGGCTCAGCGACGGCACTGAGGTGGGACGCCTCGCCGAGGCCGCTGGCTTCGATGATGTGTCTGTCGAGCGGCGCGCGGGTTTGGTGAGGTTCCCGTCGGCTGAGGCCTGGGTGGAAGCGTTCCTCGGTGCCGCTCCCGTCCCCAGCGTCGCGACCCTTGAGCCCGCGACCCGTGCGGCGATCGTCGCCGATGCCGCCTCCGCCCTCCGGCCTTATATCGACCGGGCCGGTCTCGCCTTCCCCCTCCACACCAACATCGTTCTGTGCCGACGGGGACCGTTGGCATAAGGCGGTACCTGAAGGCCCGCCTTCGGTTCGAAGCCCGCGAGCATCGCTTCGAGCGCGTGCTGTCCGGGCCGACGAACGGCTGGATGCCCGATGCGGCTTGGAGCATGCGCGGCGTCGCCAGTAAGAGCAGCGTGAACTTTTCGCCCGAATAGCCGCTTGTAAAATTCGTGTTTACTCGATTGGGTGATACGGCAGCTCATTTGAATGCCCCGACCCCGGAGTTACCCCGGAGGCAATCATGAGAAAGTTTCTGTCGATCACAGCGGTTGGGCTGCTCACCGCGGCCTTCCTCGGCGCACCACCTGCGCTGGCCCACGAGAAGTCGTTCGATCAGGTTTCCCCTCCGACGGCGGAGGAACGGCAGGCCGAGCTCGCCGCGGCGCCTGACGGGCAGGCGGAATGTGTCGACGGCATGGCCGCAGGCACCTACCCTTGCGACGGCATCGACATGCTCGACCACCTCTGGCTGGAGGACCTCGGTCTGAGCTTCGCCAACGACATGTGGGGCTGGACGGACCCGGCGAGTAAGAAGGACTACGCGATCGTCGGCGGCACCGAGGGCACGGTCTTCGTGGACATCAGCGACCCGTCCAACGCCACCGTCGTCGGTATGCTGCCGGCGCACACGCTGGATCCGGACCGCCCGTTCTGGCGCGACATCAAGGTGCACGACAACCACGCCTTCGTCGTGTCCGAGCAGCTCGAGCACGGCATGCAGGTCTTCGATCTGACGCGGCTGCGTACCGAGAGCGGCACGTTCACCGAAGACGCGCATTACGGTGACTTCACCGCGCACAACGTCAACATCAACGAAGACACCGGGTTCGCCTACGTCGTCGGTGCGCGCAACCCGGACCGCTCGCTCAACTGCGCTGGCGGGTTGCACATGGTTGACATCTCGGCGCCGACCAGCCCGAGTTTCGCGGGTTGCTTCGACGAGCACGGCTACATCCACGACACCCAGTGCGTCGTCTACTCCGGCCCGGACGCCGACTACGCCGGGCGGGAGATCTGCGTGAACTCCAACGCGAAGGTCGTCAGCGCCGACCCGTTCGAGGTGGAGAACCGCGTCGCCATCGTGGACGTCACCGACAAGTCCAACCCGGTGTCGATCGCGCGCATGCCGTACACCGAGGACGGCCACAGCCACCAGGGCTGGTTCACACCCGATCAGCGGTACTTCCTGCACGGTGACGAGCTGGACGAACTCAGCCACGGCGTCAACACCCGGACGCGGATCTGGGACATGACCGATCTCGACAACCCGGCCCACATCGGCACGTTCGACAACGACACCACGTCGATCGACCACAACATTTACACCGAACACAAGCTGGCCTACGCGTCGAACTACACCTCGGGGCTGCGGGTGTACCAGACGGCACGGATCGGCATGGGCACGCTGAAGGAGGTCGCGTTCTTCGACGTGTACCCGGAGAACGACAACGCGTCGTTCGAGGGCGGCACGTGGAGCAACTACGGTTACTTCCAGCAGGACGTCATTGGCGTCAGCACGATGGACCGCGGGCTGTTCATCCTGCGGAAGGTCAACTGACAAGCGACAACTCGGCTTCGGACGAAGCGTAGTCTCCGCGTCGTTTCAGCGCACCGCACGGCTGGGTTCCAGCCGTGCGGTCCCACGGCATGACGAAGGGGGACGCTCGTTGTTGAGCGTCCCCCTTTTCGGTGTTGAGATCAGGGTCGGGTGGCCTGTTCGCCGTGGTTCTCGCTGTAGTCGCTGCCTGGGTTGTCCGGTGTCGCGGTGGGGTCGTCGGGTTGGCTGTCGGGGTGTTCCTGGGTGGTGGTGGGGCGCGTGGTGCTGTCGTCGTTGCCGGGGCGGGCGGTTTCGGAGGGCACTGTTTCGGGTGCGCCGGTTGGTCGCGTCTCGGGCGCCTCGCCTCGGTTCTGGCCGCGGTCTTGTGCCTGGGTGGGCAGGCTGCTGGGTTTGCCTGGCCGTTCGGCGAGGACGTTGCCGCAGTAGGCGGCCACGTTGTCCTCGCCGCCCGCCTCGGTGATCAGCACCTCGAACGCGGGGCTCTCGGTTGCTGTGCCGTGCTCGTTGTCCGCGCCGGAGGTGTAGGCCTGGCACAGTCCGATCAGCGACGGCGACGGGGTGTCGGCGTGGCCGCCGGGTGTGCTGGTCGGTGCCGGGACCGAGCTGGTCGGCGCCGGGTTGACCGGGGGCTCGGCGGGGGAGTCGCCGGGTAGCGGGAGCGTGCCGGTGGCGCTGGCCAGGGTGATGCCGCCGACAGCGGCCGCGGCGGCGGCGGGGGCGGCCACCTTGGCGGTGAGCAGGGTCGCGAGTGCGGTTTTGATCATGGAACGTCTCCGTTGCTGAGGTACGGGATCGACCTGAGCCGACCGGAACGCCGCCATCGCGGTGTGCTCGCCCGCGAGCTCACCGGGATGTGCTGGACCCGAGGCCGCGTCGAGCAGATCGCCCAGCGGTTCCAGGTCAGCGGGTCGCGACGACGCGGACGCACCACCGAGCAGCTGCTCTGCGGTGCGCCGGTCGATGCGGCGGGAACGGTTCGTGCTCATCTCATATCCCTCAGCGCCGAGTCCGCAAAATGTGTCACACCGTCCTGCTCGAGGATGGTCGCGAGTGTGCGTAGTCCCCGGTGAGCGGCGGTGCGCACAGCTCCGGCACGCTTGCCGAGCACCGTGGCCGCGGGCCTTCGGGGGTGCAAGATCTTTTGTGGAAGTGGGCGGGCCATGATCATCGGTGGGCCGGAGGGTCCGGGCCGGTGGAAGGGAACGCTACGTGACGACGGACAAGGCGCAGGATGCGGTCGAGGGCTCGGCGGCGGAGGAGGCTTCGCGGCGGTTGGCGGAGCTGGTCTCGCCGGAGGGTATTGATCGGATTCTGGCTGACGCGAAAGCGTCGGGGACGCCGTTGGATGGCCCGGACGGCATTCTGAATCAGATGAGTAAGGCGGTGATCGAGCGGGCGTTGGGCGCGGAGATGCATGAGCATCTCGGGTACGCGAAACACGACGCTGCGGGACGCGGAACGGGCAATTCCCGCAACGGGTATTCGGCGAAGACGGTCACCACCAACACCGGTAAGGTCCAGATCGAGGTTCCGCGGGACCGCACGGGCGGGTTTGAACCGCGGATCGTGAAGAAGCATCAGCGTCGGCTCGGCCAGATCGATGACATGATCTTGTCGCTGTATGCGAAAGGGATGACCACCCGCGATATCAAGGATCATTTGCTCGAGGTGTATGGCGCCGAGGCGAGCCACGAGCTGATTTCGAATGTGACCGATGTGGTGCATGACGAGATCAAGACGTGGCAGAACCGTCCGCTGGACCAGGTGTATGTGATCGCCTACATCGACGCGCTGGTGGTCAAGATCCGCACCAACGGGGTGGTGATCAACCGGCCGGCCTACATCGTCACCGGTGTCGACGTCGACGGGTTCAAGCACGTGCTGGGTGTGTGGATCGGCCCCACCGAGGGGGAGAGCAAGGCCCACTGGCTAGCGGTACTGACCGAGGTGAAGAACCGCGGCGTGGAAGACGTACTGATCGTGTGCTGCGACGGGCTGACCGGACTGCCGGACGCGATCCGCACTGTGTGGCCGAAAGCCGAGGTGCAAACCTGCGTGATTCATTTGATCCGGAATTCGATGAAATACGTGTCCTATTCCGACCGCAAGAAGGTTGCCGCCGCGTTGAAACCGATCTACACGGCCGTCAACGCCGAAGCCGCCGAGATAGCGCTGGAGCATCTCCGTAAAGAGTGGGGCACGAAATACCCAGGCATGCTCGCCGCGTGGGATCGCGCCTGGGAAGACTTCACTCCGTTCCTCAAATACCCGAAAGAAATACGAAAAGTGGTGTATACCACTAACGCGATCGAATCATTGAATTTTCAACTGCGGAAAATCATGAAAAACAGAGGACATTTCACCACCGAGGACGCCGCGATGAAGCTGCTTTATCTCGGCATCCGACACGTCACCGGACGCTACATCGACGGTGACGGTCATGTTCGCGCCAAGGGCGAACGCGGCACCGGCACTTACGGGTGGAAAGCCGCGCTCAACCACTTCGCCGTCCTCTTCGGCGACCGGCTCGTCCTCTAACGCGCCGTCACACACAGTGACGGATTCGACCACTCATCAAAAGCAACGAAAAGGATAAACAGGCCCAAACATCCACAAAAATCTTGACACGCTGCGGCCTTCGCGTCGAGGCCGACCACCACGCGCAGCAACACCGCCTCCGCCTGATCACGAGGCAGCCGCGCGATCAACGCCACTGCCGTGTCCGTGGCCAGTGCCGTGACCGCCGCGTCAGCGGTATCCGACGGGGCCGGCAGATCATGCAGCGACTCGGCAGGGGCGTCGGCGTTCGGCCGTCGGCGCTGCCGGCGGAGATGATCCATCGCCCGGTTGCGGGCGATCCGCGTCGCCCAGCCACGGAAATCATCGACACCACCACGAAACGCACCGATATCACGCGCGATGTGCAGCCACGCCTCCGCCGCGACATCCTCCGCGTCACCCCCGACCAACGCCCGCAAATACCGCAACACCCTCGGCTGCACATCCCGATACAACACCCGGAACCCATCCTCACCACCCCGCTGCGCCACACCCAACGCAACAGCCAGGTCGGCGACACCGGGCGCCTCGTCAACATCGCCGACCGCACCAGCAACCGACTCGGGTTTCTCGCTGGCAGCGTCGACGGGCGTGACGTTGGCGGCTTCGGCGCTCGCCGTGTGCTCGGCAGGGCGTCGTGCCGTGGTGGGGTCGTGGACCGACATGCACCTGCTCCGGGTAGGGGAGGCGCTTATCGTATGCGCCGCGAAAACGCGGTAAGCGCCGCCCCGCGTGGTAGGGGCGTACTTTGCACTGATGACGTGAAGACGTCGACTCACGCGGTTCATGACGAACGCGGGGTCAGCAGCGACGGTGCTGTCACGTGATCGTGTACGGATCGGGTCGCGGAGTACGTCCGCACCTGGCGTAACGAAAGCAGTACGCCGAGGAATGGCGCGCCGAGAATGCGCAGCACCCCAGCGGAAACGGCGAAGGCTAACGACGAAATAGTCCGGACAGTTCTCGATTCCGGCAGTGGCGGCGGTGGGACGGCGCCGTCCGTACTGGCCCACCCACCGCCGCCACGTTACGAGATCAGGAAATGGCGCCCGCTCCCACGCTGCCAGGCTCACCGGTTACCGTGATCGTCACGGTCGAGCCTGCCGGAATGGAACCGGCGCCTTCATCCGTGCACAACTCGCCCGCGGCACATTCGGTTGCGAACACGGTATCGCCAAGCAGGTTGACGGCTTCGATGGTGAACGGGCCGGTCCCGCTGTAGGAGTTGTCCAGCAGCGGTGTGTAGGTGCACTCTGGTTCTGGGCCGACGTTGTCCGTGCCGCAGAAGTGCCCAAAGAAACTGACGCCGACTCCTTCTGGCTCCTGCGCGTGTGCGGATGTCGCCAGGACGGTCACTCCTGACACCATCGCCGCCGCGGCCGCGAGTGCGCCGATTCTTGCTGCTCGCATCGAGAAAACCTGCCCTTCCGTTGGTCGCCTACCGAACGTCAGCGTTTTCAGGAAAGAAATTACTGACATGTGGCCAACGATTCTGGCTTCGCAAAGTTACGCCACGCTAGTTTCCTAGTCTGGCGACTAGGAATTATTGTGTTCGTGGCGGCCGTGCCGACGCATGCCAGTCCTGCGCAGAGCGGGCGCGGAGGAGGGGGCGAGGTCGGCGACGGGTTCGCGGTGTCGGTCGAACCGCACGCCACGGGTCTTGACATCAGGTAGAACATGTTTCAGTCTCAAGGTTCGGGTTGTTGCCTGCGCCTTGTCGCGAGCAGTTACCGCGGCCATGGCGGACGGTGAGACGGGAGCTGGGTGCCGATGGCTGGAGAACTGAATCGGCGCTCTGTCCTGCGTGGTGCCGTGGCCCTTGGTGGCGCGGTGGCGGGTGGGCCGATTCTGTGGCAGCGGCCCGGCTTCGCCGCGATGCGGCCCAGCGGTATTCACCTGACCTACGGTGCCGACCCGCGGCGGGAAATGGTGGTGTCGTGGAGCACCGCCGAGTCGGTGGCCACGCCGAGGCTGCTGCTCGGTGACACGCAAGGCGGGTTGAGCGAGGTAGTCGACGTCGAGTCGAAACCAGCGCCTGGCGTCGATGCGGTGCAGCATCACGCGCGGTTGACGAATCTCGATCCCGGCAAGACGTATTTCTACCGTGCGGCCCACGACGGCGGTAGTAGTGACGAGCTGAGCTTCACCACGGTGGGAAACCAGCGTCGGCCGGTACGGTTCACCGCGTTCGGTGACCAGGGCACCTACCAGAACCGCATGGCGCCGGTCGTCAACACCGTCGCTAGCTTCGACCCGGACCTGCATCTGCACGTCGGGGACCTGTCGTATGCCTCCGACACCGGCGGGATCCGGGCGTTCGAGGCCCTGTGGGCCGATGACGAGCGGCGTTACACCCCGTCAGAATGGGACGCCTGGCTTGCCGGACTGCAGCCTTTCGCGTCGCGGGTGCCGTGGATGCCCGTGCTCGGTAATCACGAGATGGAGGTCGACGGCACGGAACTGGGCTACGCGTCCTACTTCGCGCGTTTCGTGCCGCCGGACAACGGCGCAGGGGGACCGCGGGGAGCCACGTGGTCGCTGCGGATCGGCAATGTCGCGTTCATCGCACCGGACAGCAACGACGCCAGCGCCGAGCTGCCCCGAAACCGGGACTACCTCGGCGGCGCTCAGGAAACCTGGCTCGAGGCGACCTTGGCCGACTATCGGTCACGCCCGGACGTGGACTGGATCGTGGTGGGTTTTCATCATTGCCCGTACTGCTCGTCGAGCCGCCATAGCTCCGACGGTGGCGTGCGGGACCGCTGGACCCCGCTGTTCGATCGCTATCAGGTCGATCTTGTCATCAATGGCCACAACCACCTCTATGAGCGCACCCACCCGATCCGGCAAGGCAACCCCACCACGGAGGCCCCGATCGGCGCGACGATCGACCCGGAACAGGCAGGCACGACCTACATCGTGTCCGGACTGTCCGAGGAGGACGAACGACTACCGGACTTCGCTACGGCACCCGTCGCCGGGGTCACCCACTACACCGGCACCGATTTCGGTCTTCGGGTTCCTGAGGTGGTCACGTGGTCCGCGGTCAAAGACGAACTCTCGCCCATCGTGATCTGCGCCGAGGCATCTCCGCCCGATAGTGGCGGCACCACCACCTTGACCATCCGTTCGGTCGACGCGGGCGATCGACGCGTCGTCGACGAACTCACTCTCCGCCGGTCGCATACGCCGGGCGCGCGGCACTCTCCCGACGGGAAGGGACCATCGTGACGAGGCCACTGTCCATCGGCCGATGTTGCGCGGTGCTGCTGGCGCTGCATGTCCTCCTCGCTGCCACACCCGCTAGCGGCACGCCGCAGGATCGGTCTGATCCAGACTGGACTGTCAGCGGCCCGATCGAGGGCGGCGTGTTCGACAGGCCACAGACCGACAGCCGCTTCTCGCTGGAACCGTTCGGCTATGTCGAGGAGGAGTACTTCATCACGGGGACGGCGGACACCTACACGTCCGAGCCCTCCCGTGCCGACTACACCACTCGGTTCGTCGTACGGCGGCCGGTCCATCCGGCACGGTTCAACGGCACGACGATCGTGGAATGGAACAACGTCTCCGCCCAGTTCGACAACACGCCTGACTGGCTGTGGGCGCACGAGACGATCCTGCGGCGCGGTTACGCGTATGTACATGTCTCCGCACAGGCGGCTGGACACTGCTGCGCTCCCGGATCCCTGAAGCTGACGGACCCGCCGCGGTATGAGCCGTTGTCGCATCCGGGCGACGACTACTCGTTCGACATCTTCACCCAGGTAGCGGAGGCGGTCAGCACGCCCGCTGTTCGGGGTGTCGACCCGATGGGCAGCCTGCGCACCAGGCGGGTGCTCGCGGCAGGGCACTCGCAGTCTGGTTTCCGGTTGTCCGACTACGTCACCGACGTGCAGGACAAGGCGAAGGTGATCGATGGTTTCCTCATCGACGGCGGAGGCAAGCGCGGCGCGTCGGCGAGCGAGCCGAGCGTACCCGTACTCAACGTGCTGGAAGAGGTGTTCTTCACCCCCGAGCCAGCCTCGGCTGCCCCGAACTACCGGCTCTGGGAGGTGGCGGGCTCCGCGCACGCGGACTACTGGCTGCTGCGCCACGAAACCGACGCCGCCGACCACATCGTGATGCCAGGCCACGAGCCGTATCCGGCTGGGTGGGAAGCGGCCGAGCATGAGGTAGCCGGGAACTACGGCTATGACATCGAGCCGCGCGAACTCATCTGCACCGCGGGCGGGAACATGTTCCCCAAACGCTATGCCGTCTCGGCGGCGCTGGTTCGACTCGACGAGTGGGTCAAGGGCAGGGGAGCGCCGATCCAGCCTCCTCGGGCCGAGTTCATCGAAACCGGGCAGCTCGCGCGGGACGAGTTCGGCAACGTCAAGGGCGGTTTACGGTTGCCACCGATCGATGTGCCGGTCGCGCGATACCTCGGCGCGAGTTGCGGGTTGTTCGGAGCGACGATCCCACTCGACCCGGCGACCCTGGCTGAACTCTACCCGGATCATCAGACCTACGTGGCCATGATGCGCGACGCCACCGACGCGGCGGTGAACAAGGGCATCCTGTTGCCGGAGGACGCCGAGGACCTGATGCGGCGGGCACGGCAGTCATCGATCCCCGAGCACGGTGTGGACTCGCCACTGCCACCTCGCTGACCCGTTCGTTGGGTTCAGGCGGTGATGGCGTCGAGGCGATCGCCGAGCCCGGAGCGCTCGGCGATCTGCCGGACCGAGGGGAACTCGTCCAGTGCGGCGAGCCGGCGCATAGTGGGTACGTCGACCTTGTCCGCGAGGTCGAGCAGGGCCGCCACGGTTTCCGCTTCGGTAATCCGTCGTGCGAGTTCGTTGAGTTGCTCGTCGGTGACCGAACCGATGAGATGCACGGCCGTGGCGGGCTCGAGTTTCGTCGCGACATGCAGGAGCGCGGACTGCACGCCCGCGTCGAGCACGTCGTGTGCGACCGCGGCGAGTGCGGCGGGGTCAGCCAGCAGGATCTCCCGCTCCACTCGGGCAAGATTCGCGTCGTCCAGCCTGGACAGTAGCCCGATGCCCTGCAGCCGCGACTCACGTGATGTGCCGAGCGCGGTGTCGACGGCCGAGCGCACGCGGTCATCAGTGAGCAACCGGATCAACCGGTTCAAGGTCTGGTCGGACTCGATGTACTGGCCGGTCGCGAGCAGGTGCTCGTCAGAGTCGATGACGTCCACGATGGACTGAATCAGCTCGGGAGGCACGTGGTCGGCGAACTGTGCGAGGCCGATGTGGTCGCCCCGGTCGAGCACCTCCCGCGTGGTCGCGCGTAGCACCGCGAGCGGGATGTGGTCGAGGATGGGGGTGATGCGGGGCGGGTCGAGATGGCGCGGGGTCGCCGCGAGGAAGGATGGGGGCGCCTTCACCGCGATGTCGGCGACCTGCTTCGGCGGCAGCAACGCCGCGGCCTGGGCGGACAGGAACGGGCCGAACGCGTGCTCGGCGAGTTTGGCCGCGATCGGGGTCGGTACGAACTTGGCGAGCGCGATGATCTTGTCGAACGCGCCACGGTATCGTTCGAACCAGCGGTTCTTGATCGCGTCGCGTAGTTCTCTCAGCCGCGTCGCGCCCAGCTCGTCGAACCCGTCTAGTTCGGTCGGCTCGATGCCCAGGGTCGCGGCGAGCTTGCGTACCTCGGCGTAGGCCAGCAGATCGGACATCGGTGTCTCCTCACCGGAACAGGATTCGTCGTAGCGTGGGCCGCAGCGGCCTTGGCACGGTCCGCAGCGCCGAGTCCTGCGCCTCGGCCATCTCGCTTTCCCGCGCCAAGCACGCCTGCTCATACAGGCGCAGCAGCCGTTCGCACTGGTCGTTGGTCATGGTGTCGAGCACGGCGAGGTCGCCGAGTTCGGCGCGCAACCGCGCTGCCGGATCGCTCATGGCATCGATGCCTTTCTGGGATTTCAGTGGAGGTGGTCGTTCAGCGTGCGGGTCTGTCACCCGGTGCCGGTTGCCGCGCTGGCCGTTGGGGTTCCGTCCGTGGCCGGTAGCCGAACCGGTGCACGAGGCGCCGCATGAGGCCGGGTGCGGCGACGTCGAGCAGGTCGAGCACGCTCCCGCCAGGCACGTTGATGACCTCGCGGCGGGTGTGTGCGGCGCGCAGCACCAGCCGGGCCGCTTGTGGCGGGCTCAGTGCCGGGAGCCCGCGGAAGGCCGACTCGCTCGGAGCGATCATCGGAGTGCGCGCCAGCGGCATCCGTACCGAGCTGAACGTGACGTTGTCGGCAGCCAGCTCGCGGCCGGCGGTGCGGCCGAACTCCTCGAGGGCGGCTTTGGAGGCGAGATAGGCGGAGAACCGCGGGGTGTGGATCTGGGTGCCCTGAGTGGTCACGTTGACCACGTGTCCGAAGCGCTGCTCACGCATGGCTGGCAGCAGGCCGAGCGTCAGCCGGACCGGCGCGAAGTAGTTGAGTCGCATGGTGCGTTCGTAGTCGTGCATCCGGTCCACCGATTTCCGCACCGAGCGCCGGATGGAGCGGCCGGCATTGTTCACCAGCACATCCACCCCACCATGCTGCTCGAGTACCTGCTTGACGAGGTCGTCGATCGCCTGGTCGTCGGACAGATCGCACGAATACACGTGCGCGCTGCCGCCCCGCTCGGCGATTTCCGCACCGACCTTCTCGAGCTCGGCGTGCCTGCGCGCGACCAGCAGCACACGCGCGCCCCGCTCGGCGGCGGCCAGCGCGGTCGCACGGCCGATCCCGGACGACGCGCCGGTGATCAGCGTTCGCTGGCCCGCCAGCGCGATGCGGTTGCTCATCGCCACGCTCCCTCCTGCTCCCTATCGACGACGAACTCGTCGGTGTGCCGGTCGCGCAGCATGCGTGCGTGGCGGTGCGGGGACCAGGGCCACACCTCGGGCAGGCCGTCCTTGCCCAGGTACCAGCTCTGGCAGCCGGTGGCCCAGACGGTGTTCGGCATGGCGGCCCGCAGCCGCGCGTTGTACTCGTCGGTGGCCTGGCTGGTCGGGGCGGCGGTGGTGTACTCGCCGCGTTGCCACGCCCTGATCCAGCTGATCGCGTAGTCGGCCTGCACCTCGGCGATCGGCACCAGGGAGAAGTTCCCGACTGGGCTGTGCGGGCCCATCAGCAGGAACAGGTTGGGAAACTCCGGCAGCGCCACGGTGCGGTAGGCCCGAGGGCCTTCGGCCCATGCCTCGCTGAGCGTGCGCCCGGTCGGTCCGACGAGTTCCATCGGGCGCAGGTAGGCGTGCGAATCGAACCCGGTGGCCAGAGCGAGCACGTCGACCTCGTGCAACATGCCGTCGGTGGTGACCACCCCACGTGGCTCGACGTGATCGATCCGTTCCGTGATGACCTCGACCCCGGGACGCCGCACCGCGCGATAGAAGCTGGGCGACATCACCAGCCGCTTGCACATCGCCTGGTAATCGGGCGTGAGCCTGCGCCGTAGGTCCTGATCGCGCACGGTGCGCAGGTTCAGTTCGCACAGCTTGCTGATCATCGTCCGCTGCCAGCCGGGCCGGGTGACGGCGGCGACGAGGATCGAGAAGATCCCCTCGACCAGCCGGTACTCGAGCCTGGTCAGCGCCGGGAACCTCCTGCGCAGCGCGCGGGTGACGCGGTCGTTGCGCCAGTTCGGCACCGGTAGCACCCACTGCGGTGTGCGCTGGAACAGCGACAGCTTTGGCACCGACCCGGCCAGTTCGCTGATGATCTGTACCCCCGTGGATCCCGTCCCCACCACGCCGACACGTTTGTCCGCCAGCGACACCGAGTGATCCCAGCGAGCGGTGTGAAACCACGCGCCATCGAAAGAGTCCAGTCCCGGGATATCAGGTACGACCGGATGGTGCAGCACGCCGCTGGCGGAGATCAGGAAGTCGGCCTCGCGCGTGCGGCCATCCGCGGTGCGCACCCGCCACCGGCCGTCGGCGAACTCCGCCCCGGTGACCTCGGTATCCAGCTCGATGTGCTCGCGAAGCGCGAACCGGTCCGCGACACCACGGAAGTAGTCCTGGATCTCGCCGCCCGCGGAGAAGAAGTGCGACCAGTCCGGATTACGGTCGAAGAAGTACTGGTAAAACGCCGACGGTACGTCACAACGCAGCCCGGGATAGGTGTTGTCCCGCCAGGTGCCGCCGACGTCCGAGGCTTTCTCCAGCACGGTGAAGTCGGTGATGCCCGCCCGTCGCAGTTTGACCGCCATGCACAGGCCGGACATCCCAGCACCGATCACGATCACCGAGGGCATACGGGACATGGCGAAGTCACTCTCCGGGGACCGGGTCGCGTGGCATGACGTGCCGCCCACCGGCCCTCCTCTGTCGCTCACACCTTTACTGCGACAGCATGTCGCATACATATGTCCGTGACAAGGTGTCGCAGACACTTTCGTGCTGCAGTACCCTGCCGACATGCTCGAATCGGCGAACACGAGGCCGGACGTGGATGGTCGGGCCACGCGCTGGGAGGCACACAAGACCCGGCGGCGCCGGCAGTTGCTCGGCTCGGCCGTCGCGGCCATCGAGGTCCTCGGCCCGGCCGTCGGCGCCAAACAGATCGCCCAGCATGCCGGCGTCCCCCGCTCAGTCCTCTACCGGCACTTCAGAGACCGCGCCGATCTCGACGAGCAGATCAGCCAGCGCATCGTCGACCTGCTCCTGGCCGAACTCGCGCCCACACTGCGCCCGAGGGGAACGGCGACCGAGGCGATCCGCAAGGTCGTCGGAACCTACCTCGACTGGATCGAGCAGCATCCCCACCTGTACACGTTCCTCGGCGCGCACAGCCGCACGCCCGCTGGTGGGTCCCGCGTGGTCGCCGGCACCAAGGCCGCCCTCGCCGCCCAGGTCGCCGAACTGTTCGCCACAGCGGCTCGAACCGCTGGAAGGGACACCAGCTTCGCGTCAACCGTCGCTTCCGGCCTGGTCGGTTTCGTCGACGCCACCGTCAACCACTGGCTCGCCGACAAGGGACGCACGGTCAGTACCGACGAACTCGCCGACTACCTCACGCGCTCGATCTGGTCGGTCCTCGACGGCAACGCCCGCGCCCTCGGCATCCAGATCGATCCGGATCGCCCGGTCACCGACCTACTCGGCTAGCCGCCTCAGCGTGCGTCGTCTTCGCGTGCAGCGGTGGCCATCCGTGCCGGTCACCCCGGTCAGGTCCGTGTTGCCTCAGTGGCAGGACCGCGAGTGGTGTTGTGTTCTGTTGTGGTCTCGCGGGTGCGGCTGAATCGCAGGATTCCGTCGTCGATGCGGTCTCGCCGCAGGGTGAGCGCATCCCGGTAGACGTTGTTGAGGACCTTCCACGGCGCGCGGGTGCCCTGCCTCGGGATGACCGCGTCGGCACGCCGGATGTAGCCGGACCGTAGCGCGCTGCCCATCGCGGACTCCTCGGCGCGGTCACCGGGCTGGGCTTCGGCCAGGACCTGCGTGTAGCCGTGTTGGTCCATATGGGACAGCAGGCGGCAGAAATACTCGCAGGCGAGATCGACCTTGAGGGTCCAGGACGCGTTGGTGTAGCCGATCACGATCATCGCGTTCGGCACATCGTTGAGCATGACGCCCTTGTAGATGACGTGATCGCGCGGTGATACCGGAACCCCATCAACGTCGATCGTGACGCCACCGGCCATCTGCACGACGAGTCCTGTCGCGGTGATGACGATGTCGGCGGGGATCTCTTCGCCGGATCGCAGCATGATGCCGGTCTCGGTGAAGGTGTCGATGTGATCGGTGACGACCGATGCCGCGCCGTTGCGTAGGGCGGCGAACAGATCGCCATTGGGGACGACACAGAGCCGCTCGTCCCAGGGGTTGTAGTGCGGCGTGAAGTGTCGCATGTCGACCTTGCCGCCGAGTTGGGCGCGCACCACTCGGCGCAGCAGCGATCGCACCAGGCGCGGCCGCGACCGCGAGACCTGGAACAGTGCGCGCTGCAGCGCGATGTTGCGCCAGCGGCCGAGCTTGTAAACCGTGGCGTCGGGAACGCCGACACGCTTCAGCAGCCGCGAGACCGGATCCTCAGCAGGCACCGGCAGAATGTAGGTCGGCGAGCGCTGCAACATCGTGACGTGAGCGGCTTCGCGAGCCATGGCAGGGACGAGCGTGACCGCCGTGGCGCCGCTGCCGATGACCACCACGCGCTTACCTCGGTAGTCGAGGTCCTCCGGCCAGTGCTGCGGATGGACGATTTGGCCGCCGAAGGTGTCCTCGCCGGGAAGCTCGGGCCGGTACCCGGAGTCGTAGTCGTAGTAGCCGGTGCAGCCGATGAGGAAGTGGCTGGTGAACGTCTCCTGTTCGCCTGTCGCCTCGTGAACCGTTTCGACCGTCCACACTCCGTCCGGCGTGGACCAGCTGGCCGCGACGACCTTGCGGCCGAAACGGATGCGCTCGGTAACGCGGTGCTCAGCCGCTGTCTGCTCGACATAGTCCTTGATGTGCGAACCGTCGGCCAGCACCTTCGTGCCCCGCCAGGGCCGGAACCGGTAGCCGAAGGTGTACATGTCCGAGTCCGACCTGATCCCGGGATAGCGGAACAGATCCCAGGTGCCGCCGATCGCGTTGCGCCGTTCGAGGACGAGGTAGCTCTTTCCGGGTTGCGCACGGGTCAGATGGCAGGCAGCGCCGACGCCTGAGACGCCGGCGCCGATGATCAGTACGTCCACGTGGTTGTCGTTCATGCGCTGGCGCTCCTCGTTTCCACGGTTGGCCGGTGCCCGCGCGGCCCTGGAACGGACTCCGCACAAGTAACTGTGACAGTATGTCTCAGGTACCACGCCGCAAAGACACGTGAGACGTAGACCACAATTAGTGCGGCACAGGTCTAGCGCTGAGCACGCGGCCGCAGCGCCGTATAGATGGTGGCGTGGACTCAGCGCTCGGACGTTCCGGGGCAGACAGTGCCTTTCAGAGTTCTCTCGGCACTATCGATGAGGTCCTTGTAAGTGAGTACCTCGACGCGACTTGTATGCGAGTTCATGGTTCGCAGGGCATCGTAGATCTCTTCCTCTGGGACGTCCGGCTGCGACCCCGGGTGGCCGATCAGCACCGTTGCGCTTGCCCGGCGTGTCTCGATGCCAAACTTGCTCCGGATTTCGTGGCGCTCCTCGTCAAGCGCAACCAAGTAGTTGATCGCTTGCCCGACCGCATCGTGCACCTCAGCGGTGGGAACCCACGCATTGCGATAACGCTTCACGAGTGCGCCCGCCTGCATCGATCGTTTGAACTCGACGACATGCAGTGCTCCGTCCGCTCTGATCAAGGGAAGGTCAAGTTCATTACCGACCGTAAGGCGCCGCTCAGCGAACGACCCGAGAAAACGGCCACCAAAAACCCATGTGTTGTTCTTCAGCACGCGATGGAGATCGCCCTCGGAAGCCACGGGATCCTCGATCACTCGACGTGCTTCGTCGAGGCCGGCGGCTTGCCGTTTCAGCTCAGCAGCCCGGAGAAGCATCTCGGACTGAGAGTCATCCGCGAGTACTGCGGCGGCATCTGGCGAAGTAACGACCGAGCGGGCGGCTTCGGTTGGGTCTTCGATGTCAATGCGGTTGCGAAACACGCGCTCAAGCCAGAGCGCCATTTCCGCCCGGCCACGCACGACTCGGTACCGGCCGGGCCTGTCGTCGGGGGCCTCAGCGAACTGGCCGTCATCGGTGTCGGAAACGAGTTCTTCAATGAGTTCATGGGCACTAATCTCCGGCCGTTTATCGAGGATTTCTCGTCCCCGATCTGCCACATAGCGCGACGCTACCCAGAAAGTGCGTCTCAAGTAGTTGATGTTGTGTTCATTTCGTTTTCCATCTTGGAAAAGACGGAATCTCTCCTCGAATTCAGGTTTTAGGGTCCGACCCTCGCTATAGTCGAGCGCGTCTTGAATGAGACGAACAACATGCCATTCGTTCTCTTCCGACGCACGTAGGCGTGCGATCTCCAGTCTCGTGATTAGTTCTTGTCCGCCCCGTCGGTTTCTCCCTTTGCCGCTCCTCATATGACCGGCGGTTGCCACCGGCGTCGACCGTGCGAAGCACCTCATCTCGGAGCTCGAGATTCTCGCTTCGCGGCTCGGTATGCGCGAACTGATGGCGACAGCGGCGATCCTGCGCGCGCGTGCGGGAGAGTCCGGCGCAGCCGGAACGGCCGCCGTCATCGCCGCCGAGGTCGACAACCCGGTGTTGCACCGACAGCTAGCGGCGGTTCGCTGACCAGGCGGCTGACTTCGTCACCTCTTCTCCTCGGCCTTCGCCGGCATGACGGCGGGGCATCGATCTCCACAACGGCAGCCAGCAGCACGCGGTCACTTGCCTGAAGGTGACCGTGTACCCACTTCGACTCAGTTGTTCGTCAGATCCGGCCGTCACCGTTTGGTCCAGATCGGTGTGGCACGCATTCCCGAGACCAGTATCGGCAATACCGCGACCAACACGATAGCGCGAATTGTTGCTGCGAACGCGTAGGATGTCCGAATTCCGAAAGAGTGCGCGATTAAACCACCAGTCAACGTGCCCAATGGAATCAAACCCCAGCCTAGCAACTTGTAGACGCTGGTAACGCTGCCGAGTATTCCAGCGGGTACGAGCTGCTGGCGCATGGTGGTTGTCACTACATTCCACATGGTCGTGGCAAACCCGTTCACTGCGAGGAAGCAGCCCAGAGCGATCGCAGAAGGACTGAGAGCTACTCCCGCGAACGCGACTATGTTGAGAGTTAAGCTGGTTATGAGCGTAGGGAGGGATCCAATACGGCGGATAATGTAGGCGTTGACAACACCGCCGAAAACGCTGCCCACGGCGGCTGCGGCTAGTAGAAGACCATAGCCTCCCGCAGATACGCCGAGTTGATCGGTCGCGATCAGTACGAGAATCGCGTTGGCCATCTGCCCGGAGAAGGAGTTAACACCGAGCAACATGGCGAGAGTCCGCATGACCCGGTGACGCCGGAGCCACACCAACCCAGTCGCGATGGCCGCACGCATCGACTGTGGCTCGCGGTTCTGCCCCTTGCCCCGTGGCATGGTCACCAGCAGTGACGCAGAGAGCAGCAACGAACAGGCGTTGATACCGAATGGCAGCGCCCCTGCTGCCGCGAACAGGCTGCTACCTACGGGAGGGCCGATGAACTGCTGACCGGCTGTGATCGCTGCCTGCTGGTTTCCATTGGCCTTATGCAGCGGGGCCACCGAGCGCGGTCCTCACCGAGGACCTCGTGCGTAGCCTCGATCCCGTGATGAGTGGGTTCTGCTCCGTTACCCGTTTCGTGCGGGCTCGTTACTGCTAGCAAGCGAAACGGAGGAGTCGACATGCGCATCAACAGGTGCCGTACATCGACCGGGCGGGAGCGAACGGTCGCGGCGAGCAGGAACGGACGGATCTCCGGTCGGCTGGTCACCGCCTACGCTGCGGTCGGGCTCATGCTCTCGGGGGCGGTGGCGGCGCTGCCGGCCGCGGCGCATCCGGACCCGGAACATGGAGAGCAGCAGGAAGCGGGTGGTGTCGGGGTCTTGGTGAACGGCCCCGAGGACCTGGCTGGGTTCCTTCCGGCCAATCACTGGAGCGGGTCGGGTCCTGTCGAGGACCAGACGGCCGACCTCGTCTACGCGGGCACCGGGTGCACCCCAGCCTCGTACCAGCAGGTCGATGTCGAAGGCAAGATCGCCATCGTCGACGATCAGGAAAGCTCCAACCCGGGCGACGTCTGTCCGACCTACACCTTCGCGCAGAAGGCCCAATCCGCGGAGCAGGCGGGCGCCATCGGCCTCATCCAGGTCCGGCGCGACGATCAGGTCACCGGTCGCAACGCCATCACCGCCGAGATCCCGGTGCTCGAACTCAAGAACAGCGACGGGCAGCCGATCCGGGACGCGGTGGTGGCGGAGACGACGGTCAACGTCTCACTCACCCGGATCACGACGGTGCCGACGGAGCGGTTGTCGGATGTGCCGTGCGTGGATGGTATGGCGGGCCCGTTCGAGTGCGATGGCGTCGATTTGCTCGGATTCGTGCCCGACGAGGAGTTCGACAGCGCGGGTATCAGCGACATCTGGGGCTGGACCGATCCCGAGCCCGGTCCCGACGGCGTGCACGACGAGTACGTGATTCTCGGCAAGACCAACGGCATCGCCTTCTTCCGCGTGACCGACCCGTTCAACGCGGAGTACCTCGGTGAGCTGCCGAATCCGGGGCTCGTCCAGGCGGTCTGGCACGACATCAAGGTGCACGACAACCACGCGTTCACCGTGAGCGAGTCCGAGCAGCACGGGATGACGGTGTTCGACCTGACTCGCCTGCGCGGTGTGGACGAACCGCGAGAATGGGACACGGACGCCCACTACCGGTTCAACTCGGCCGCCCACAACATCGCGATCAACGAGGACACCGGGATCGCCTACATCGTCGGGGGCAACAGCGGGATCGTGGCACCCGACCAGTGCCTGTCCGGGCTGCACATGGTGGACATCAACGAACCGAAGAACCCCACTTTCGCCGGCTGCTACCTCGAGGAAGGCGGTCCCGGCACCGCCGCACGATCGGTCGGTGGCCCTGCCGAAGACGTGTCACCAGCGGCCTATGTGCACGATACCCAGTGTGTGAGCTACGACGGCCCGGACGAGCGCTACACCGGCCACGAGATCTGCTTCAACGCCGCGGAGACCAAGATCGTCATTGTCGACGTCACCAACAAGGCGCAGCCGGTGACGCTCGGCGTGACGGACTATCCCGACGTCGGCTACGCCCACCAGGGCTGGCTCACCGAGGATCACGGCTTCCTGATCGCCAACGACGAACTGGACGAGGTCAACGCCGTCGACGAGGAGACGGGCGAGCCAGGCATGAACACCCGCACGATCGTGGTCGACGTGCGCGACCTCGAGGAGCCGAAGGTCCACTTCGAACACTCCCACGACACGGTCTCGCCAGACCACAACAACTATGTCCACGAAGGACTGCTGTACCAGTCGAACTACAGCAGCGGGCTGCGGTTACTCGACACCGCCGCCATCGATGATCCCGACGACCCTCGGCTCGAGCCGGTCGGCTTCTTCGACACCTTCCCGGACCACAGCGGCGTCACGTTCGACGGGACCTGGTCGAACTACCCGTTCTTCGACTCCGGCACGATCGCCGTGAGCGGTCGAGAGGAGGGCCTGTTCCTGCTCCGGGTCGCCGACGACGAAGCGGCGGAACTCGGTGTCGAGATCACCACAGCCAGGCAACCGGTCAGGATTCAGGCAGGCGAAGCCGGCACGGCTGGGTTCCTGGTCAGCAACGTCGGCGAGGGCACAGACACCTATCAGCTGACGGTCAGCGACCTGCCGGACGGCTGGACAGCGGCGATCGATCCCGAGGAGCTCACCGTGGCGGCAGGCGACGATGGCCTCGCGGCGGTCACCATCGAGGTCCCGCCCGAGGCACATCCCGGGCGATCCACCGTCACCGTGACAGCGACCTCCACGACCGACTCCGACATCACCGCGTCCGCGGAGGTGTCCGTGGTCGTCCACTAGGCCCTAGCGTGGCGCTACCCGCCACCCGCCTCAGCTAGCTGAGAGGTGGATTCTTCTCACTGGTGAGGTCGGGCTCGATGTAGATGATTGTGGCGATGGGAACGGCGGCGCGGATGCGGTGTTCGGCGGCGTCGATAGCGTCGGCTACCGCTTCGGCGGTAGCGGTGGGTGCGACGGCGACATTGGCGGCGACGAGGAGTTCGTCGGGGCCGAGATGCAGCGTGCGGAGGCGAACGATGGCGTCGATGCCATCGCCGGGCAGCGCCCGTTGGATGGCGAGTTGGTGCTCGCGGGCGGCACCTTCGCCGACGAGCAGGGATTTCATCTCGACGGCGAGCACGACAGCGATGACGACGAGCAGCACGCCGATCATGGCGGTGCCTGCGGCGTCCCAGCGTCCGTCGCCGGTGGCGAGGGTGAGGGAGACCCCGGCGAGGGCGAAGGCGAGGCCGAGTAGTGCGCCGATGTCTTCGAGCAGGATGACCGGGAGTTCGGGTGCTTTGGCGTGCCGGACGAATTCGGACCAGGATTGGCGCCCGCGGACGCGGTTGGATTCGACGACAGCGGTACGCAGCGCATAGCTTTCCATCACGATCGCGATGAGCAGCACGGCGATCGGGACCCAGTGCCAGTTGGTAATCGCCTCGGGGTGGCTCCATTTGTGCCAGGCCTCGTAGAGCGCGAACAGACCGCCGAGGGTGAACAGCACGATGGAGACGATGAACGCGTAGACATAGCGCTCGCGACCGTAGCCAAACGGATGCTTCGGCGTGGCAGGCCGCTTAGCCCGTTTGCCGCCGAGCAGGAGCAGCGCCTGGTTGCTGGTGTCAGCCAGCGAGTGCACCCCTTCGGCCAGCATTGACGACGAGCCGGTCAGGGCGGCGGCGATGAACTTGGTGACCGCGATGCCGAGATTGGCGAACATCGCGGTGATGACGGCTTTGGTGCTTCCCTCGCTGGCCACGGGCGACACCCTACCGGGATCGCGTCGGAGGCCATCGGAGATAAGGCCGCTCGTCGCAGACAGCCTGTCGTGCTCGCCTACGGTGCGGGTGTGGCGACCGAGGCCGCCGAGTGCGCTGGTGGCCGGGTGATGAGTGCGGCGCCGATGACGAGGACAGGAAGCAGTATCGCGCCGAGCAGGGCGGGGGAGTAGCTGCCGGTGGCGCCATACAGCGTGGCGAACAGCAGCGGGCCGAAGGCGGAGGCGCCGACGCTGATGGACGTGACGACCCCTCGGATGGCTCCGATGTGGCGGGTACCGAAGTGCCGGGCGAAGGTGGCCGCCTCGAAACCACGCACGGCGCCGCCCGCCGCGCCGATGAGGGCGCCGAACACGATGGCGATGGCTCCGCTGCTGACGACGGTGCCAAGGGCGAGAGCACCGATCAGGGTGGCCATGCTGGCGACGATGAGATGCTTGGCTGGCAGCCGGTCGGTGAGATTGCCCGCGGCGAAGGTCGCGACGAGGCTGGCGACGGTTTGCGGGATGAAGTTCCCCGCGGCTTCGGCCGTGGAGAGCCCGCGCGCGGTGAGCAGACTGATCTGGTGAAAGTTGATGCCGGTCACCAGCATCCAGATGCTCGCGACCATCGTGGTGAGAACCCAGAAGAACGGTGTCCGGAGCGCGACCTTCCTGGTGACGCCCCAGTCGGCGGCCGCGGCCGCCGCCGCGTCGTCATGGCTGGCGCCGTCGGGACGCTGGCCGAGATCTGCTGGCCGGTCCCGGATGGCGAACCAGGCGATCGGGATCACGATGACGGCGATGGCGATGCCTTCTGCGAGCCAGGTGGTGCGCCAGCCCCAGTGGGCGATGAGCCGTTCGAGCAGCACCGGTGCCAGGCAGATGGCCGAGGCGCCGATGGCGCTAACGATGCCGATGGCGGTGCCGCGGCGGCGATGGAACCACAGCGCGACCACGGTGGTGGCCGCGAGGTTGAGCGCGCCTTGCCCTGCCATACGGATGATGACAAAGCCGCTGGTCAAGCCGATGATCGAGTCCACAGTCGACAGCGCGGCGAGTGCTACCGCGAACACCATCGCGATCACGACCATGACCCGGCGGGCGCCGAATCGGTCGAGAGCTCGGCCGACGAACGGCATCGCGGTCGCACCGGCGAGCGTGCCGACGAGGTAGGCGGTGGACACGGCCGAGCGGCTGATGCCGAGCTCGGCGATCATCGGGTCGATGAACACCGACACCGCCGCTGTCTGACCCGGCGCGGTCGCGGCCACGAGCACGGCCGACCAGACGACGATATGCCAGCCGTAGAACGGCGTTGCCGCGCGCGGACGCGCGCGGGGCAGCAGCGTGGTGAGCATGGGCTCCTTCACGGGTTGATGGTGACCAGCGCAGGGCTGATCAGCCTTGGGCGGTCGGCACGGACCGCCCAAGACGGCGGGAGAATGACCTCAGTCGTGCTCGGTAATCAGACCCGCGACCAGCGAATGCAGGTCCGCCGCGGCGGCCGCTCCGCCCGGCAACGTTACCCTAACGTGAGGGTTCTAGTTCTAGTCGTCCTCTGCGAGCAAAGTCTCCAACTGAACCTCGGGATGCTGCCGTTGCATGACCCGCAGTGCGGTCTCGTCACGGAGCCGCTCGGTGGCAGGCCAGCCACAGCTAGGGCGTCAGCGAGCGGTGGTGCTGGGATCGGTGAGCTGCATCCGCAGCATCGCGGCGAATCCCTCGGCGGCCGACAACCGGGCTCGCAACTCAGCGCACCGTTGCTCGGCGATGTCGGTGAACTCGCGCAGCCGCGCCAGGCGCTCCCCCTCGCTGGTATGGGGCGAGTCTGTGTTGGGGTCGAGCGCGGCCAGTAGTTCGCGCATCTCCTCCAGTTGAAAGCCCAGCGGCTTCATCTGCTTGACCAGCGTCAGCCGCGCCACGTCAGACTCAACGTACAGCCGGAACCCACCCTGGCTCCGCGCGCTCGGCGTGACGAGCCCGACCTCTTCGTAGTAACGGATGGTGCGCAACGACAGCCCGGTCCGCTCGGCCACCTCGCCGATCTGCATGCGTTCCGTCACGCCAACACACCACCTCACTCGAACGCCGCCGGGCGCCCGCTGCTGTTGTTCCCGCCGAATCTACCGGCCGGTCACTGTATGGCGCCGAGCGGCCGCGACCGATCGGCATGACAGCCATTCAGTCGGCCACCAGGCGGTCCTACACGCCCCGGCCACCATCATGTCAAGGCGGCTACTTTACCCTGACGTGACGGTAGGTTCTCCACAGCCCGACCCGGAGATGGCATTGACGGACGCGCAGACGCGAGACGAGCAACACGAGCGCCAGCATCTGGCCGAGACGCTGCAGCTGTTGACAAGCGAGTTGAAGCGTCTCACCGGCGACATCGATAAGTCCGCCCGGACCATTGATGAGCGGAAGAAGCATCTGTGGGACAACCTCCGTGACATGGACTTCGCCGAGAAGGCGAACTTCCGCGGCGAGGTGGATATGTCCGTCCGATTGGCTGAGCACGCGGTGATGCTCCAGAAGCGGATTGAGCGGCTGTTGGAGTCGCCCTACTTCGGACGTGTGGACTTCCACACGAATGGTGCCGCGGACGCCACGCCGTATTACATCGGCATTCACAACTTCTCGGACCCCGAGACCCAGGAGATCGTGATCCACGACTGGCGCGCCCCGGTGTCCAGTCTGTTCTACGACTTCGAGTCGGGGGCTGCGTCGTTTGAGACGCCTCGAGGCACCACCCATGGCGACATCACGGGCAAACGCCAGTACAAGATCGAGGGCGGGCGCCTGCAGTACATGTTCGATACCACGCTCAACATCGGTGACGAGGTGTTGCAGCGGGAGCTGAGCCAGTCCGCCGATGACAAGATGAAGAACATCGTCGCGACCATCCAGCGCGAACAGAACGCGGTGATTCGCAACGAGACAGCCGAGGTGCTGATCCTGCAAGGTGTGGCGGGCTCCGGGAAGACATCGATCGCCCTGCACCGGGTCGCGTTCCTGCTGTACCGGTTCAAGGACACGCTCTCGTCCGACAACGTCATGATCCTCTCGCCAAACAAGGTCTTCGGCGACTACATCGCCGACGTGCTTCCCGAACTGGGTGAGGAGAAGGTCGCGGAGATCGACTTCGACAAGATCGCCAGCAAGTACCTCGCGAAGGTCACCGACTACGAGACGTTCAGCGAACAGGTGGTCACGCTGCTCGACCAGGTCGACGAGGCGATGGCCGATCGCATGCGCTACAAGGCGACGACCGAGTTCGTCACCGAGCTCGAGCAGTGGATCACCTCGCGCGCGGACGAGGAGTTCAGCCCGGGAGAGATCGAGCAGAAGAACAAGCGACTCTCCATCGACTGGGTCGTGGACATGTTCAACGACTCGCGGGATCTTCCGGTGTTCACGCGACTTGACCACGTGGCCAACACCGCGGCCCATTTACTCAAGAACGAAGTGCGGGACAAGGGCGGTAAATGGTCGGCAGGCGACACCACCAGCATCCGCAAGCAGGTCCGCGCGATGTTTCCGTATAAGGACGCGTTCGCGATCTACAAGGCGTTCTACCAGCAGGACCCTGACCGGCGTGCGATGTTCAAGCCGCTTGGCCGGAAAAAGATCGAGCACTCCGACGTGTTCCCGTTGATTTACACCATGGTCAGGACGTCGCGACAGGAGAACTACCACCACATCCGTCACCTGTTGGTGGACGAGATGCAGGATTACACGCCGATCCAGTACGCCGTGCTGCGCGAGCTGTTCTCCTGCACGATGACGATCCTGGGCGACTCGAACCAGTCGGTGAATCCGTTCAGCTCGTCGTCGCTGGCGACGATTCACAGCATTTTCCCGGACGCCGACTGCCTTGAGTTGTGCAAGAGCTATCGGTCCACGACCGAGATCACGGATTTCGCCCAGAGCATTTCCCGGAACGACAAGCTGGTCCCGATCGAGCGCCATGGCTTGCCGCCGCAGGTCATCGCCTGCGCCGATCAGCGGGAGCAGGAGTCACGGATCCTGACGCTCATCGAGCGGCACCGGAACAGCGACCTCCGGTCCCTCGGCATCGTCTGCAAGACCGTCGCGCAGGCGAAAGCGCTCTATCACGCCCTGTCCGAGGCCGGTGTCGAGCTGACCTTCCTCGACTACGACAGCACCGCGTTCGCCGCGGGCATCATCATCACCTCGGCGCATATCGCCAAGGGCCTGGAGTTCGACACCGTGATCGTCCCGGACGTCGATGACACGAACTACGCCAACGACATGGACAAATGCATGCTCTACATCGCCTGCACCAGGGCCATGCACGAACTCCACCTGACCCACGACGGAGCACTCTCACGCTTCTTGACGTTCGCGAAGGAGTCCACGAACCACGTCGGCGTCGATGACGTTGAGACGGCGGAGATCGCGGTCGCGTAGCGGAGCAACGGAGCAGCACCGAAACGGGCAGCACCCGCGGGTGCGCACCGGTCACCCCGGGGGTGTCAGCCTCGTGCCGGGAGAGCGGTGAGCGCCTGGTTCAGCTCGGACGGGAGTGTGGGTCCGGTGAACCGGCGTCGCATCTCACCGTCAGCGAACAGGATCAAGGTCGGCAGCGACGCCACCTCGAATTGCTCGGCGGCTTCGGTTTCGGCTTCGACGTTGACCGCGACGATACGCGCGTTGTCGCGGTGCTCGTCGGCCAACTGCTCGAGATGCGGCCGTAAGGTTCGGCACGGTGCGCACCACGGAGACCAGTAATCGACGAGCACCGCGCGCGACTCGTCACGCAGGACGCGACGCAGCCCAGCGGTGTCGAGTTCCTCGATCCGCATCAGGTCAAAGCCTCCTGGTGGTAGTGCATGTGCTTGTCGTACTCGCTGGCCTCGTCCGCGTTCATGTGCATCGTGATGTTGAACTTGTTACCCCAGTTGAAGATGGACGTGGCGAACACAAGTTCCACGATTTCGTCTTCGGAGAAGTGCTCCTTCAGGCGCGCGAAGAAGTCGTCGTCCACTGTGTGCGGGTCGAGCGCCATACGCTCGGCGAGTTGGACTGCCAGGGCTTCCCTGGCGTTGAGGATGTCGCCTGGTTGGGGCTGGCGTCCGCTGATCGCGTCTTCCTTGGGGGTTATTGCACCGCGCACGGCGGTGGTGCGAACAGCCATTCAATAGGTGCAGTCGTTCATCTGCCCGGTTTTGATCCGCATCATTTCGTGGATATGCGGCTCGACCTGGCCTTCTTGAAAGAATGCCTGGAACACCGGCACGATGCGCTTGAGTAGCTGTGGGTTGCGCCCGATCACCCCGAACATCGCCGAGTCGCCCCACCAGTCGTTCCGAGCGCCTTCGAGTAGCTCGTTGACCTCGGGATCGGGACTCTCTCCCGGCCGTAAGGGATTCACTCGAGTTGGCATGTCGCCCTCCGTTCGCCCGTTGCGGTTGGCACGCCGCCGCGTGCGTCGGCGCGCGGGCGACGCTGGTCGACCGGTAGGTCACCGCCAAGGCGCCAGTTGTCCGGTCCAGTGGCTCGCCCGACGGAGTTTTGGACCGGCCGTTACAAGCTACGGTATGCTGCCTGTCACAGCTCGTCAACGGATAGGACCCACACGGATGGCGCGACCACGAATCCAGGAACCGGCCGCGGTGCTGGTCGCCGCGCGCGATGTGTTCTGGGAGCGGGGATATGAGCTCACCTCGATTGGGGAGCTTGAGGAGCGGACCGGGGCTAGCCGCTCAAGTCTTTACCACACGTTCGGCAGCAAACGGCAGCTGTTCGACCACGCGGTGCGCAGCTACGTCGACACGGTGACCACGCCGATGCTCAGGGGGATGCGGGAACCGGATGCGGGGCTGGACGCGGTGGCCGCGTTCTTCGGCGCTCGCGCGGCGGCGTTCCGGAACGACCCCGAGCGGGCGCTGCGAGGGTGTCTGTTGATCAACATGATGGCAACCTCGGATGCCAGTGATGATCTCGTGGTGCGGGAAGCGTCGGCTCACCGTGAGCGGCTGTACGAGGCGTTCGCGACGGCGCTTGGGACGGCGGTGGATCGGGGCGAGACCGATGCGGACGTTGTTCCGGCGCGGGCTCGGATGCTCATCTCGGCCACGATTGGTGCGTTCCTGACCGCACGAACCGACCCCTCGATGGCAGCCGTGATGTGCGAGTCGATCGCGGCAGAGGTGCGCTCATGGCGTCGCGGGGAGGTGACCGTGCCGGACGGTGACCTCGTGCCGGTTGAGTCGACGGGCTGAACACATAACTGAAGGTCTCAAGACGTGGAGGCGTGTCCGGTCTGGTGATCGGCCCGGTCTTCAAAACCGGTGAACGGCAGTTCCTGTCGTTGGCGGGTTCGATTCCCGTCCGCCTCCGCCATTTTTCGGGGGAGCGACCCATGGAGGATGTTCGACGGCGGATTCCGCGCACAGACGCCGTGTTGGCGGCGCGGGGAGGAGCCTGATGTACGTGATCGCCACCGCGGGCCACGTGGATCACGGCAAGTCCACACTGGTCCGGAGTCTGACCGGCATGGAACCGGACCGCTGGGCCGAAGAGCGCGAGCGCGGCCTGACGATCAACCTCGGGTTTGGCTGGACCACATTGGATGACGGTAGTCGGGTCGCGTTCGTCGACGTGCCCGGTCATGAGCGATTCGTGCCGAACATGCTCGCCGGTGTTGGTCCCGCTCCGGCCGTGCTGTTCGTCGTCGCCGCCGACGAGGGCTGGATGCCGCAGTCCGAGGAGCACCTGGCGGCCCTGCACGCGCTGGACGTGCGCCACGGTGTGCTCGCGGTGACTCGGGCGGACATCGCCGACCCGGCCCCCGCCACGCGGCAAGCTCACGAGCGCATCGCGCGGACCTCGCTCGGCACGCCGCCAGCCGTTGCCGTCAGCGGCGTCACCGGCCACGGACTGTCCGAGTTACGGACGGAGCTTAGTCGACTGGTCGCCGGGCTGCCCACGGCCGACCTCGCCGGGGACGTCCGGCTGTGGATCGATCGCGCCTTCACCATCGGCGGGGCAGGCACGGTGGTCACCGGGACATTGCGGGCAGGCACCCTGCGAACCGGAGACGAGCTGGTGCTCGCCACCACCGGCCAGCGGATGCGCGTCCGCGGGCTCCAGACGCTCGGCGAGACCAGCACCGAAGTCGGCGCTGTCGCTCGCGTGGCCGTGAACCTCCGTGGCATCGACCGCGACGCCGTGGGACAGGGTGACGCGCTGCTCACCCCGGATGCGTGGCTGATGACCGACGAGATCGACGTCGCACTCGACCCAGCCGAACTGCCGGCGGACGAGCTGCCGCGCCAGCCGATTCTGCACATCGGCTCCACCGCGCTGGCGGTACGCATTCGACCACTCGGGCCGCACGCTGCGCGGCTGTCACTGCGACGACCGCTACCACTGCGGGCCGGTGACCGGGCGCTGTTGCGCGACCCGGGACGGCACCAGATCCTCGCTGGCGCCACCGTGCTCGACGTCCGGCCACCGCCGCTGGCCCACCGGGGTGCCGCACGTTCGCGCGGCCTCGTGCTGGCCGATGCGGCACGGAGCTCGCATGCGGCGGCACAGGCGCACCTGGCTCATCGCGTCGCCGTCACCGAGGCCGAACTGCGAGCCATGGGGATGGAGCCGGTCGGCACGAGCGTCGGCGCCTGGCGCGTCGACCCGGACCGCTGGAAGAAATGGGTCATCGACATCCGGACGGAAGTCGAGCAGTGGTGTGTGGCGCATCCGCTGGAGTCGGGGCCACCGGCGAAGGCTGTTGCCGGGCGCCTCGGTCTGCCGTCCGCTGAACTCGTCGAGCCGCTGGCTCGGGCGGCCGGCCTGGTGCTCGACAAGGGCGTGGTGCGCCGTGCCGACGCCGCCACGTCGCTGCCCGCTCCGACCAGCCGCGCCGTGGACCAGCTCGCCAACGAGCTGCGGCGGGAACCGTTCGTCGCCCCGGACGCCCACCGGCTGAAGGAACTCGGCCTCGGTCCGAAAGAACTGGGTGCCGCCGTCCGGGCGGGCAAACTACTCAAGGTGTCCGACGGAATCGTGCTGCTTCCCGGTGCCGACCGTCGCGCGGCAGAGATACTGCGTGAGCTGCCCGACCCGTTCACGCTGAGCCAAGCGCGCCAAGCGCTGGGCACCACCCGGCGGGTGGCGGTCCCACTGCTGGAGTTGCTCGACCGCGCAGGCGTCACACAGCGGTTCCCGGACGACACCCGACGGGTGCGCTAATGCTCGGCAGTTGTCGAGGAACCGCTGACTAGCGGACACACCACGCTTCGGCGAGCAGCGCGCCAGGAACGTGGCGATCCGCGGTCAGTGGTGTGCGCGGTGAGACGCGCGGTGAGACGCGTCGTCCAACCAGGCCAATAGTTCGGCGAGTTCCGGGTTGCCCATCGAAATGACGTGGGCGTCGAGCATGTATGTCGGAGTGCCGACAACGCCGTTCGGAAGCGGTGTGTCTGGATCCTTCGCGAGATCGATGACCCGCACCCGCTGTGCGGGGCGCGCCCTGCGAACGGCATCGATGATCGCCATCGAGATGTGCCACGTCGGGCAGTCCGGTGACACGTAGACCCGCAGCAGCGGCGAGATGGCCGAGACGCGATCGATCGAAGACATTGGACTCCTCCTTGTGCCGGGGGATTGGGTAGCTGATCCCGTACGTTCACCGGATCGCTACGGCGGCGTTCGGCGGCGTCGGGTGTGCCTAGCGCGATCGATTCGAGCGTCGTGGCGCGCCCACAGCCATCCCCACGCGAACGCTACGGCGAGCGCGACGAGGGTGAACGTCCACTCGGCGAATACGGCGGACATGAGGGGGTGCAAGATCTTTTGTGGAAGTGGGCGGGCCATGATCATCGGTGGGCCGGAGGGTCCGGGCCGGTGGAAGGGAACGCTACGTGACGACGGACAAGGCGCAGGATGCGGTCGAGGGCTCGGCGGCGGAGGAGGCTTCGCGGCGGTTGGCGGAGCTGGTCTCGCCGGAGGGTATTGATCGGATTCTGGCTGACGCGAAAGCGTCGGGGACGCCGTTGGATGGCCCGGACGGCATTCTGAATCAGATGAGTAAGGCGGTGATCGAGCGGGCGTTGGGCGCGGAGATGCATGAGCATCTCGGGTACGCGAAACACGACGCTGCGGGACGCGGAACGGGCAATTCCCGCAACGGGTATTCGGCGAAGACGGTCACCACCAACACCGGTAAGGTCCAGATCGAGGTTCCGCGGGACCGCACGGGCGGGTTTGAACCGCGGATCGTGAAGAAGCATCAGCGTCGGCTCGGCCAGATCGATGACATGATCTTGTCGCTGTATGCGAAAGGGATGACCACCCGCGATATCAAGGATCATTTGCTCGAGGTGTATGGCGCCGAGGCGAGCCACGAGCTGATTTCGAATGTGACCGATGTGGTGCATGACGAGATCAAGACGTGGCAGAACCGTCCGCTGGACCAGGTGTATGTGATCGCCTACATCGACGCGCTGGTGGTCAAGATCCGCACCAACGGGGTGGTGATCAACCGGCCGGCCTACATCGTCACCGGTGTCGACGTCGACGGGTTCAAGCACGTGCTGGGTGTGTGGATCGGCCCCACCGAGGGGGAGAGCAAGGCCCACTGGCTAGCGGTACTGACCGAGGTGAAGAACCGCGGCGTGGAAGACGTACTGATCGTGTGCTGCGACGGGCTGACCGGACTGCCGGACGCGATCCGCACTGTGTGGCCGAAAGCCGAGGTGCAAACCTGCGTGATTCATTTGATCCGGAATTCGATGAAATACGTGTCCTATTCCGACCGCAAGAAGGTTGCCGCCGCGTTGAAACCGATCTACACGGCCGTCAACGCCGAAGCCGCCGAGATAGCGCTGGAGCATCTCCGTAAAGAGTGGGGCACGAAATACCCAGGCATGCTCGCCGCGTGGGATCGCGCCTGGGAAGACTTCACTCCGTTCCTCAAATACCCGAAAGAAATACGAAAAGTGGTGTATACCACTAACGCGATCGAATCATTGAATTTTCAACTGCGGAAAATCATGAAAAACAGAGGACATTTCACCACCGAGGACGCCGCGATGAAGCTGCTTTATCTCGGCATCCGACACGTCACCGGACGCTACATCGACGGTGACGGTCATGTTCGCGCCAAGGGCGAACGCGGCACCGGCACTTACGGGTGGAAAGCCGCGCTCAACCACTTCGCCGTCCTCTTCGGCGACCGGCTCGTCCTCTAACGCGCCGTCACACACAGTGACGGATTCGACCACTCATCAAAAGCAACGAAAAGGATAAACAGGCCCAAACATCCACAAAAATCTTGACACGCTGGGACATGATGATCACCGCCTAGCCGAATCGGTCGACGAAGACCGTGAACGCCAGCAGGAATGTCACCCCGATGACGAAGAACAGTCCGCTGAAGAACCACCGGGTCGCGGTAGCGTTGATCCGGCCCTGCAGTCCGGTCCCGATGACCGCACCGATGATCGCACCGGGAACGGCCCATGCGATCAGATTCCACGGGATCGCGGCGAAACCATCTTCGACCGCGAGCTGGACCATGTGCGTGAGGGCGGCTCCGACGACGGTTCCGGCCACGACCACGGTCGATGTGGCAGCGGCGATCGCGACCGGGTACCGCGAGCGCCGGACCAGCCCGGGCATGGTGGCCTCACCTACTCCGGTGGAGATGAGCCCGGCGAAGAAGGCACCGACACCCGACATCAGCTGCTGGCCGCGCAACCCGTGGGCACAGAAGTCGAAGACACGCCCCGCGGTAGAGGTAATGCGGCGCGGCACACCCCCGGGACAGCGTTCGTGTGCCGTGTCGTCACCGGGAACCAGCACCGCGCCGGGGCCGCCGCTACCGCCGGATACCACGGCGGCTGTGTCACCGGATCCGCTGGACGGGGCCGTCGCCGGCGCTGTCTCGCGCACGCGTGCCTCCTGGCTAAGCAGCGCTGCGAGCGCGAGCATGGCCACGCCGTAGCCGAGCCGCAGCGCGTCGGCCGGTGCGTGCGCCGACGCGATCGCTCCGATCGCGCCGAGCGGCAACGCGACCCAGATCAACATCCGGGCGGTGATCGTATCCACCAGGCGTAGCCGTAGATAGCGGTACAGTCCGGTGCCGAAGCCGGATGTCTCTAAGAACAGCGCGGTACCGATCGCGGCGACGGGCGTCAGAGTGGGCACGTCGAGCAACGGGAAACCGATGAGGAACACCGGTACGAGCATCGCCGCGCCGCTGATGCCGGAGAACATCGCGATGCTGGCCACGGCGATGCATACCGGAAGCATGAACCAGTACACCGTCCAGTCCATGCTGGCCACCACCTTCTGCCTAGGTGTGCATCACGGCTACTCCGGATGCCTGCCGAACGCCCGGCGGACCACAACGAGGTAGATACCGGCGGTCATCCCGAGCACCGCGTGCGAAAGCCACCAGACCCACTGCGGCGACACACGGTCGGTGGTGAACAACTCGGCTTCGCCCGAGTTGATGGGCAGGATCAGGTAGCGCATGACCACCCAGACCAGCAGTCCGTAGAGGACGCCGATCAGCACCGGCGAGATCACGTCCTTGGTGCGGATGAGGTAGGTCATCAACGCGGCGAACACCACGCCGATCATCATCGACATCATCATGTGCCCCACGATGCCGAGAATGATCGAGGCGACATGCTCACCAGGTGGTCCGAAGTTGTCGATCCCCGCGACCCAAGCCCAGATGGCCATCGGGGCGTCCCAGAACGTGTTCGTATCCGACAGCCAGCCGTAGATCATCTCGACGGCCGCCAGCATCATCCCGGCGATCGCACCGCCAATCGCCCCAATCACGATAACCTGCACCGGCGAGCGACGATGCTCCGTCGCCCGCGCGTGTCCTGTCGTCATGGCGCACCTCCTCGCGGTCCTCGCCATCCCTGCGGGCACGTCGGCTGACGTTTCCGCGACGCAAGATGTGAACGAAACCCGTTCTGTCGAGACGTACATTCCGACCGTGACCGGACCGTAGCCAGCCAGTTTCCGAACCGCGATGCGACCGTGGGCTGGACGTGGTGCCAGTTGTCAGCGAACGCGAATAGGCCTTCGGTCTCGAGGTCGATTCGCGCGCTCAGCCGCATCGAGTTACCCCCGGCGTCGTCCGGACAGGTAGCCGATGCTGGCGACGATGTAGGGCACGAGGTAGTTGATGACGGTTGTGATCGAGGTGCCGTAGGTGGACTCACCAGCGGCGATGGTAGGGCCGAGGTTGACAGCCGAGAGAATGGTTCCGACGATCACCGCGACCGGGGTGGCTTTGCGTGCGGTCCGGCCCAGCGCGACGAGCATGACCGCGTCCGATGGCCGTGCCCACGAGCACCGGGTGCACTGCTGGTTTCCGGTGTGGCCGCAGTGGGCCGGTGGGAGTAGATGGCCGTCCACGGGTGAACGCACCCGTCAGCTGATCGGCACGATGGTGCGGGTCGAGAAGACCGGGCCTACTTCGATGTCCATGCGCTCGTACACCGCATGGGGAACCGAGATGTCGGCGAGATAGAGCATGCCCGCTTGCCGCGCTCCCGGTGCGGTGAGCAGACCGGTCTTCGGTAGCGCGAGTGTCATGGTCGCCGTGGCTGTCACGCACGGGTCGGCGGGAATACCGGTGGTGACGTCGAGCCCGCTCGGTGTGTCCAAGCTCAGCACAGGGCTGGGCTGGTCATTGGTCCAGTCGATCAAGCCCGCCGCGGGGGTTCTTGGGTCGCCGGTCAGGCTGTAGCCGAGCACTGCGTCGATCACGAGATCGGCCGAGACATTGGGGGAGCGGGGCTCGGCATCGGTCACGTCGGCACCCATCCGGGTGAGGATGTCGAGCTGGTGTGCTGGCACCGGCGCGAGTCGCTCAGCGGGTGCGGCGAGCACCACACGCACTCCTCGGTCGCGGTTGAGCAGGTGGCGTGCCGCCACCAGACCGCCACCACCGTTGCCGCCAGGGCCAGCTAGTACGACGACGCTGCTTGGCTCGAATGCGTCGATAGCGAGTTCGGCGAGCGCACGGCCCGCGTTCTCCATCATCCGCGGCAGGTCGATACCGAACTCCTCGGTCATCAGGCGGTCGACCTCGCGCATCTGCCGCGCGGTTAGCGCTGGTATCGCCACAGCCTCCGGGCGGGACGACGATGCGCTCGTGAATGTCATGTGCAGCCTCCTGCTACCGCTGTCTAACGGAACCAGGTGCTCCCTGCTACCTATCGTGTCAGCGCGATGACACTCGCACCGCCGCCGACGCCCCGTTCGTGGTTTCACTGATGTCAGCACCAACGAGGAAGGTGGGCGCCATGCTGCGCGCGGTATGCGACGGTGTCGTGCTCGCGGAGACTCCGCGCACGGTCCGGCTCGAGGGTGAGCCGGAAGGGCCGCCGCGTGGTGTTCCCTCGCGACCGCGAGGACCTGGGGCGTGACGGCACGGTCGCCTACGCCGTGGTGGACCGGTGTCCCGGTCACCGTGGCCGTAGGGGCGGGCTGGATCGCGCTCGCGGTCGCCAACCCCACGACCACGTACCACTTCGCACCCACTGTTCTCGCCGCCGCGCTGCCGGTGAGCAGGCGGATGCGGACGGAGGACCGGTTGTCTCCGCGATCGCTGATCGTCGCCACCAGCGCCGGTCTCGGGTTAGCGCTGTCCGTGACGGCGGTGCTGGCCTGGCTCGGCGCGTTGGCCGGTCCCACCTTCGTCGGCACACCGGCGGCAGGGACCGAGACGGTCGTGATGGCGGCAGTCGGCGCGGTAGTCGCCGTGGCCTACGGCAGGAAGCCTGCTCGCGGCAACCGCGCCAACGGCACCGCTGAGGCCAACAACGGCGAAGACCCGGCCGAGATCGAACACCCGAGAAGGAGCACAGATGGTTGAGTCGGCACAACGGCCGGACGGGCGTGTCGCGTTCGTGCTCTCCGGTGGCGGCAGCATCGGTGCGGTGCAGGTCGGCATGATCCATGCCCTGTTCGAACGGGGCATCGCACCGGACCTGATCGTCGCGGCGTCCGTCGGGGCGTTCAACGGCGGGTTCATCGCCTCCCGTCCGGCGACCGCCGAGACGGCGCACGAGTTGGCCGAGGTCTGGCGAGGCTTGCGGACGAAGACGGTGCTCCCGGTGACAGGTTCGTGGGGTTCGCTGCTCACCGTGCTAGGCAAGCGCAACCATGTGGCCAGTCCGCATGGTGTGCGCGGCCTGCTCGACCGATGGCTGCAGTTCGACCTGCTCGAACGCTCGCCGATTCCACTGCACGTCATCGCGACTGACGTGTTGAGCGGTGCCGAGGCGCGGTTGTCGGAAGGACCCGCAGCGGACGCGATCCTGGCGAGCGCCGCGTTGCCTGGGGTGTTGCCGCCGGTGCACTGGGGCGACCGGGAGCTTGTCGATGGCGGCGTCACCAACAACACCCCGCTGTCGCACGCGGTCGAGCTCGGTGCGTCGCGTATCTATGTCCTGCCGACGGGCCATCCCTGCGCGCTCGATAGCGTGCCTCGCAGCGCCGTCGGCCTGATCACCCAGGCGTTGACGGTGTTGATCCAGCAGCGGCTGGTGCACGACATCCGGCTCGTGCCGGACGGCGTCGAACTCGTCGTGTTGCCGCCACTCTGTCCGCTGCGGACCTCACCTGTTGACTTCTCGCATGCCGGCGAGATGATCGAACGAAGCAGGGAACAGAGCCGATCGTTTCTCGATCACCGTAGCCGGGGCGAGGTCAAAGCCGTACCGGAGCTGATGCGGCACACCGTGCACGCCCACACACGGGTGGCTAGGACGGGCTGACGTCGGTTGATCATGTCAAGATGCTGACAGTGTCATTCGGCGGGACTCTGACAGGGTGTTCCGGCCGGTTCAGCTTTGTTCGCCAGGCAGGAAATAAGACGACCCAGCCCCTCAACATATCGCCCAAACTCTTCTAGCAATTCAGGCGGGGGAAGTTCGTCAGCGTCTTCTAACGCATTACACAAACTGAGCACGCTTCCCGCTACATGCGGTGAGTGTTGAGCTACGTTCGCCAACAGGTCACGGTCCTTCTCAAGGGCCGTGGATAAATTTTCCATCTCGTTATCCCCCGTGCTTCTTAAACTCTTGGTGCGCCCATTCCTGACCGAACGCCCTTAAGGACTCTGGACCCCACACTTTCGTAATGGTGATGTTGCCCCAGAGCGGCATTCGAGCCCCTTTGATAGAGCCGTGGCTTATATCGAACTGCCCCGCCCCCTCTGGCCAACGGAACACGTACGAAGCGTATTCGTAGTAGAGAACGCGTCTACCACCTTCTACTCTCACAACAGGTCCGTCGCTCCGGTAGGGAACCTTGTAAATGACCTGCTTCTTTCCGTTCCGATACGTGAACACTTCCTCACGTACGTCAGGCGGTAGGTTCAAGAACGCCATACGCACTACGTTACGGCGTATCCGATTAGGCTAGCTAGTTTTAGTCGCGAACTTGCATTATTCGCGTCCGTGCATCGTCGCCGTGCAGAGAAAGGTCGTAGAAGTAGTCGAATAGGTTCAGGTGATAGGAAACGTCCCTAGGGTCTCTCAAGGCCATTTCACCGGAGAACGTCTCCACGATCACTAGCCTGTCATCATAGACGACGAACACGTTAAGGGCGGGCACCTTAACAACCGCATCAATCGGCAATACGGCTAGGTCTACATTCGATCGGCTCGACACTTCTACGAGGCGTTCACGCTGACTGGCCATGACCTCTTGTGGCGCTTGTCGCCAGTCCAAGGCTTGCTCAGTCAGGATAAACGAAAAGCGGCGAGATTCGTCGTCTAGGCATTCTTGCGAATCCATACGGGCCTGTACGGCTCTGTCTACGTCTCTCGCCGGTCGCCCGTCCACCGCAGGTGTGAAGGTCTCGCGGGCGTATTCTGGAGTCTGCAACAGCCCTGACGGGATAGCAGGCAGAAATTGCCGAACGTATGCGGAATCGTTGGCGAGCGACTTTAGCTCATTCTGTTTGTGCCAAATTCCGAGTCTCGCTACTGAACGCCATGACGCATAGTCAACGTTCGCCGCACGGGCGAGACTCAGCAACTCGGTTGCTACACTCTTCGGCACTTCAAGAGCCCTAAGAATTCGTTCAGTGTCGGCAACGGTCGGAATGGTCCGTCCGGTCTCGACTCTCGATATTTTCGACTGGCTGAGTTGAGCCTTGGCGGCTAACCGTTCCCTCGAGAGACCAGAGGCGTTACGAAGGTCTCTCAGAGCTACCGCGAGGTTTCGCCTTCTATGGCCGTTGGGCTCTTGCAACATAGTCCGCGTACGGCACAGCGTTTCTTAGGGCCGTGTCTTTCCATTCGAGGTAGGTAGATAGCTCTGCGTCTTCTAACTGCTCAATATTAATGAGCGAACCGTCTTCGGAGAAGTTCAGCCGTACCACGATCGAATCATCGAACAGCCAAAAATCTTGCTCAGGAAGCCCTAGACCTTTGACGTCTAGTATTCTAATGTCTTCCCCGGCTTGCACGCTATCGGGAACCACCCACGAGAGTTGACAGTGCTCATAGTCGGTCAGGGGTTGGTGTACTGCCCGCACGCGGCCAATCGTCCGACCCGATTCGGAAATGCTACGCACGTTATCGAGCCACGCGGAGTTATAGCCTTCCGGCTTTTCCTCCCCCGCTACGAATCGTTCTACCTGTTCAAGTTCCGCAGGGAAGTTGTAGACAGGTTGGCATTCCCAACGCCAGGCGTAGCGCTCAAAGCCGCGTAGACGCATGCGGAAGGTCTCGGGGTCGAGCAGCACTAGCGGATGTCTTCCAGTGCGTTACTGAGCAAATCAGCAGGGATTTCTACAGCTTGCTCCCCGTCCGCCAACGTCAGTCCGTCAGCCTGGCTCACCGCGTAGCCCTGGACCACGACGCTTCCCGTGTCGGTGACGTAGACCGTAGGACACGTTCCGTCGTGGCACGTACCCGCAACCTTGCGAACCTTCATACGGACTTCCTCCCTTGCCCTGAGCACAGCGCTACTCACGCTATGGCGTTCGCACTGGTCAAGGCAAGGTTGAGTCACGCACTTGCATAAATGCGGCTGGTTGTAACTCTGGTAATGTGGGGCACTCGGGCCGCCAGTAGATCTCGACGGCTGTCGGCTTCGCCCCCGGCTGGTCGTCTGTCGCCCCCACCGCAATCAGCCTTTCCTCGTGAACACTTACTCCGATCTCAACACCGCTGACTGGCCTGCGCCCTCATGACTGTCAGCTGGATGACACCACAGCTCACTCGCTTCGGTGAAGCTGTCGCGGTCATGACTGCGGGTAGGTCGCTACCGGGTTGTCATGGGCAGACGTCGGCAAGTTCGACAGGTGGTTCAACAGGGGAGTGGAGTCGACATCGTGGATCGACGAACCATGCTCAAAGGCACGGGGTTGGCCGTGGCTGGTGGCTTCCTGCTGCCGAAGTCAGCGAACGTACGCGCGGACGCGGCGACGGGGGAGCCGCTGCGTGATCTGCCCGAGGTGCGTAGCAGCGGCGGCGTGCTCGACGAGCAACTGGACATGGTGGCGCGGTCGATGCGTGTCGGGGATCGGCCGGTCACCCTCGACACCTACAGCGGCGAGTTTCCGGGGCCGATCTTCCGGTTCCGGCCTGGTGATCAGGTGCGGCTGCTGTTGCGCAATCGGATGCGGCCGATGGGTATCCCGGCGAACAAGCTGCCGCCGATGTGCGCGTCGCACCCGGGTGAGGACGGTTCGACCGGGCCGCCGCATGGCCCGGTCGAATGCGCTCCGCATGTCGCGGGGCAGGTCGCGGCGGCGGGGGAGACGTTGCCGCAGACGATGCTGGCCACCAACATCCATACCCACGGCCTCCAGGTGTCGCCAGAGGGCAACGCGGACAACGTGTTCGTGCGGATCGATCCGCTCGGGCAGCATCAGTATGTCTACGACATTCCGGATGACCAGCCTGCGGGGCTGCACTGGTACCACCCGCACTTTCACGGTTCGACCTCACATCAGGGCTGGGCGGGTCTGTCGGGGCCGTTGATCGTCGAAGGCGACATCGACGAGGTTCCCGAGCTGGCCGAGATGCGCGAGCGGACCATCGTGATCAACGAACTGTGGCTCGACGAGAACGGCGAGGTTCCCACGGCACTCGTGGTGCCGACGGGAGGCCCAGTGCCGTTCTCCTCCATTCCAGCGGTGCCGACAACGACGACGTTCACGCTGAACGGGCAGCTACTGCCTGAGGTGCGCATGCGACCCGGTGAGACCCAGCGCTGGCGGATGCTCAACGCGTCCCCGCACCGGGCGATCTGGCTGCACGTTGACGGCCACCCGCTGCATCAGGTCGGTGTGGACGGCGTTCCGCTGGCGCGCACCAGGCGTGTCCCGGCCACGATGCTCAGCGCGGGCAACCGCGTGGAGTTCGTGGTGCGAGCGGGGCAACGGCCGGGGCGCTACCCGATCTTCGCGCGCGAGTACGACCAAGGCCATCCGGGAGGCGCGCGGCCGACGGTGCAGCTGGGCACGCTGGTCGTCACCGGGCCACCGGCACCCGGCCAGATACCGACGACCTTGGTCACCCCGCCTCGCATGCCCGATCGACCGGTGGCTCGCCGTCGCACCCTCGTCTTCAGTGGTGACATCACCGGAAGCGACGGCATCGGGGTGCGGTTCTTCATCGACGGCAAGCTCTACGACCATCACCGGATCGACCAGACGGTCGAGGCCGGAACGGTGGAGGAGTGGCGGCTTGTCAATGACGACGTCTTCCAGCACCCGTTCCACATCCACGTCAATCCGTTCCAAGTGACCGACGTCAAGGGAATCCCACCGGGCGACACCTCGTGGGATACTGATCCGTCGATCTGGTGGGACGTCTTCCGGTTGCCGCCGAAGGGGGAGGTCACCATCCGGACCTATTTCCGGCCCGACATCACCGGCAAGACCGTGTATCACTGCCACATCCTGCCGCACGAGGACAACGGGATGATGGGCAATGTGCTCATCTCGCCACCTGGGGAGGTGAGCTGAGATGCGCGCCGCCCGAAGCCTCGCCGCTGGTGTCATGATCGCGGCACTGTTCACCACGACCTCGGCGACCGCGTCTGACCAGCTGCCTGGCCAGCCCCTCGATGCGGGTCACGCCTACATCTTCACCCAGCAGCATCGCGACAACCTGTACTGGTGGAACGACACGTGGACACCGCAGACGGTGCCATCCGGCGCGCATCTGCAGGTGCAGCTACCCAGTGACCCGGTGCGCTGGGTTCCCGAGCGTGGCGGCCACTGCCAGCCGAGCCCGGTCGCCGACCTGGTGCCGACCTGGCTGGTGCCGTTGCGTGCCGACGTCGAACTGACCGGGCGAACCAGCCTGCCGAACGAGGGCAGGATGCCGGAAAGCTCGCGGATCGCGGTGTTCGACTACCGCGTGGACGGTGTCGGCATAGCGGCGGTCTGCCTGCGCGCCGAGACCGGCGGTGAACCCGGTAGTCACACACCCGCTGACTACGTTCTCACCCTAGTGGTGGGCGTGCCGCAAATCAGTCTCCCGTAGCCACGGCGGTTGGTCCCGCCTCGCTCGGCGGAACGAGATCGTATGCGGAACACACTCAGGAGACTCGTGAGCGCAACGACCGCTTGATCGCGCGGATCACCGCGGCGTGGTGCTTGCAGCCAGCGCAAAACAACAGGTGGGTCGCGATCACCCACCGTGCTGGGCGTGGCAGCTGGCCGTCGACGTACGCTTCGACGATCCGATGGTTACTCGCGTGCTGCCCGATCATGGCTAGGTAACCCGCTGTGGTGCGTCTGTCATTCCACGCTTTCGTGGTACATGTTCGGGAATGCTCCCACGTCCCATGGGGTTGCCAGTGTCGTGGACGTTCCGGTGGCGAAGACGCGCGAGCAGCACGCGGCTTTCGCCGAGCACGTGCTCCCTGAGATCGAGGTCCTTTATCGGGTCGCGCGCTCACTGACAGGCCAAGCCGCGGATGCCGAGGACCTGGTGCAGGACACCTTGGTCCGTGCGTTCCGGTCCATCGAGCAGTTCGATGGGCGGTATCCGCGTGCCTGGCTGTTGACGATCCTGCGCAACGTAGAGCGCAACCGGCACCGGAAACGGCACCCGGAGCTGATCGGCAGCCGTGACCACGACATTGAACAGCTCGATGACGGGCGGCACGCTAGAGAAGGTCCGGAGCATGAAGTCGTCGACCGGCGGCTCGATAGTGAGGTCGAAACCGCGTTTCACCAGCTCCCGAATCGTTTTCGCGAGGTGATGGCCTTGGTTGACATCGAAGGGTTCAGTTATGGCGAGGCGTCGGAGGCTCTGGGAGTTCCGGTAGGGACAGTGATGAGCAGATTGCATCGGGCGCGCAAGCGGATCCGTAAACACCTCCGCGACGTTGGCGTCGACGTGAGATCGGATGAGGCATGAGTGGCGCGGAGCATCGGAGCCCAGCGGACGTCTTCCAGTGCTGGCAGGTAATGCGGGTCATCCAGGCCTATCTCGATGATGAGACGGACAGTCGCATCGCCGAGGAGGTGGCGGACCATCTTGAGGACTGCCGGCGGTGCGGTCTGGAATACGAGACCTACGCCGCCATCAAGGAGTCGGTGGCCCGTCACGAGCGTCCGCCCCATGAGGTCGTGCGGCAGATCCGAAACTTCTGGAAAGACCTGCTACGGCCGAACCAGGATCCTGGTGCCTGACGTCGGCGAATCCGGGGTGGGACTGGCGCGGGTGCCACTAGCGGTGACCCGACGGGTGGTCATGATGGTTGACGCGGCGCTGGGGGCGGGCGAGGGTTCTGTCGAGTTCGGCCGCCCGAGTCTCGTGACCGGCCACCACGACCGCGCCACCAGCGAGTGCGCCCGCCGCGGCGGCGTCCCACAGTTGCGTGAAGGCATGCCCGTTGCCGTCAGTGTGTGGTTCGTGCAAGCCAAGACCATGCCCAGCGAACACCACGACAATGCCGGTAGCGGCGGCCGCCTCCTGCCAGCCGTCCGGCGATTCGACTGGTGCCGACTCGAGCAGGGGAGTGAAGTGTGGCCAGTCCAGTGTGATCGCGCCCATGTCGTCCACGTGCATCCGCCAGCCCGTGACGGGGCGCAACGGGAGATAGTCGGGGTCCGTTGTCAGCGGCAGTCCTCGCGCGCGAACGACCGCCAGCAGTGCATCGCTGACCATCGTGTCGTGCGACCGGTCGGGTGCCTCGCCCTCCAGGTACAGCGCGGGAATACGCCAGGCGTGTTGGGTCCAGAGCCCGGCCTGGGCGTGTAGCTCGGTCACTAGTGGCATCGTTTCGCCTTTCGTTCGCCGAATCCTCTGCTGCCGTGGGCAACCCGCCGGGAGCGCGACATCGCTCGGTAGTGTCAGCGAGAAGACAGTTTCGCCGCGTCACTGGCTGGTTCCGAGTTCGCTGAGATGGTCACGGGTGTGCTGGTCGGCGACCAGCCCGGCCGCCAGCGCGAATCCCAGGATTTCGGCGTCGATCATCCGTGCTCACGCCTGGGCGCGAGTCGTGATCCAGCGTTCCATCTCCTGTTCGGTCACGGTGCCATTGACCCGCTCGACGTCGCCGCTGGCGCTGATGAAGGCGAACGCTGGCTGGGCGGGCACCTCGAACGCCGCCCAGACCGAGCCGTCCTTGTCGTTGAGATTGGTGAACGAGTCGATGCCGAACCTGTTGGCGAACGCCCGCATCGCCTCGACGTTGTCCTGGGCCGCGACACCGACGAACGTCACCGTGTCGCCGTGCTTGTCAGCCATGTCGGCGATGAACCCCGCCTCGTGCTGGCAGACAGCGCACCACGGCGTCCAGAACCACAACACCGCGGGCTCGCCGGCGAGCGTCTCCCCGGAGAACTCGTCGCCATCCAAGGTTGTGGCGGTGAAGTTGAGCTGAGGCGGCACACCGCCGCTGCCGTTTCCCGCGTTCGTTTCGGTCGCTGTGCCGCACGCGGCGAGCACGAGCAGACCAGACAAGGCAACCGCGATCATCCGCAGCACAGGCACCAAAGCTCCAAGGATGTGTCTGATTTCGACGAGAAATGTGCCGTTATCCCACCCGTCGGTATGCCAGATCGGAAGGAAACTGTCAGCACGCTGACAGACCGGCGCGCGATGGAAGTACAGCGACGTCTCAAGTATGGGCCACCCGGATCCCTCTGACGACACAGGACGACACATGGAACCCTCGAAAACCCCGGCGCACACGCTGCATCGTTCCCTCAGATTGCTGGGTGGCGGCAGCCCCGATGAACTGGCCATCCGGCAGGCCGCGTGGGTGGCCCGCTGCGTTGGCCGTGGCGAGGCCGCCCCGTTCTCGGCGACGGATCTGACCGCGCTCGCTGCCGGTTTGCGCACCGTGACCGTGGAACGGGGAGCAGTCGTCTTCCGTGGCGGGGCCGTGCCGTCCGGTGTGTGGATCGTGCAGCGGGGTCGGATCGAGCTCTCGGTCGGGTCCGGCCGTAAACGTGCGGTGGTGCACCTCATCGGACCAGGCGACGTCGATGGCGACATTCAGCACCTGCTGGCGATGCCGCTGCCCTACACCGGGCATGCGCTTGAGGAATCAACCGTGCTGTTCCTCGATGGCGAGTCGTTCGAGCGCCTGCTGGCAAGTAGGCACGCGATCGCCCGTCGGTGGTTGTCGAGCGTGGCGATGCGGCTGGCAGCCAGTCAGGAGCGCATCATCGGCATTCTCGGTCGCACCTTGACCCAGCAGGTGGCCCGGCTGATCGCGGATGAGGCCGTGGATGGCGCGGTGCCGCTGCCGCGACGCACCCTGGCCGCCATGCTTGGGGTGCAGCGACCGTCGCTGAACAAGGTCCTGAAGGACTTTGAGCGCAAGGAACTCATCGCGGTTCACTACGGCGCCATCGGGCTGCGGGATCCCGAACAGCTGGCCATCCTTGCCGAGTGAATTGACGTCGTAGGTCACGATCGGATTACGTCGTCTCCGTTGTGTTACGGGCGTAACCGAACTCCCGCCGCCGGTGGACCACGGTAGGCCAGCGGCACCGAGGGTCGGTGCTGCCTGGAAAGGAGCTTGATCGTGTCTACAGCAGCTCACACCGCCCACGCCGGTCTCGGCGCTCGTATCACGAACGGTGTCATTGCCGGTGTTGTCGGTGGAGTCGTGTTCGGGATGCTCATGGCCATGATGATGGCGGACATGCTGCCGATGATCGGCATGCTCATCGGTGTGGAGAACGCCTTCGTCGGTTTTCTGGTCCATCTGGTCAACTCGGCGGTCATCGGCGCGATCTTCGGCTTGATCGCGTGGGGATTCGCCAGCAACATCGCCGCGACACTCGGTGCCGGCATGATGTACGGCGTCGCCTGGTGGGTACTCGGGGCGTTGATCGTCATGCCGTTGTGGCTGTCGGTCACGGCTGATCCGAAGATGTCCGACATGGTGTTCAAGGTCGGTAGCGACCAGTGGCTGAGCCTCATGGGGCACGTCATCTTCGGCGTGGTCGCCGCCGCGGTGCTCTACGGTCTGCGTCGCCGCATCCGCTCATGACCACCTGCACTCCAGACCGGCCCATCCTCCGGGTGTATGTCGCTCCGGGGTGCTTGAGTTGCCGCACCGCGCTGCGCGTCGTCGACGCGGTGCGGCAGCACCGACCGGCTCAGCCTGTCGAAGTGATCGATGTGGCCGAGGACTCGAACCAGCCACTCCCACCTGGGGTGGTGGGTACCCCGACCTACCTGCTGGGGAAGCGGGTTGTCTCGATGGGAAATCCCGACCTCGCCGAACTCCTCGATCAATTGGACACAGCGTTGAACTCGGTCGATGATGAATAGTCTGATGCCCGCAGCCAGCACCCCAGCGGACGAGCAGTATTGCATCGCCGAGGTGGACCTGTTTCGCGACTTGTCCCGGCGGGAGATGGCTGCAAAACCATCGAGGCACGGCTGTGCGGAACGCTGTGCTCACTCGCGCGCAGGCAGCCCGACGAACCCGTCAAGCTCACGCACCAGCAGCTAGCGTCTCTGGTCGGCGCCAGCCGCGAACGCACCACCACCGCGCTCGGACAGCTCGTACGCCACGATCTCGTCGCGGTTCGCCGCGGCAAAATCACCATTCGTGACTTCACCGCGTTACGCCGGTACGCCGAAGGCAGTCACCGTGTCACGCGGACCACGTTGTGAGGTGTGTAACCGAGTTCGTGTGAGTGACGCTGGCGATCAGTAATGCCCGAGAGCGCCTCGGCGTTTGGCGGTGCGCTCGCCCCACATGAACGCGAGGACGCCCGCGGCCAGGTAGGCGGCAGTGGTGATGAGCATCGGCACCAGGCCGCCGATACCCCAGGGCGCGGTGATCTCTTGGTCGGTGAGTAAGGCTTTGTAGAGGCTGCCGACACCGTCGGTCAGCGGGAAGACGTGGCTCATGGCGGCCCACCAGGCGGGCACATCGATGAGCGGAACGGCGCTGGCGCTAAACAGCATCACCATGAGCAGCACGGTGTCGTTGACCAGCTGGATCCGTTTCCACACCAGAGTCGCTCCCGCGATGATCAGCGAGACGCCGACGGCGGCGAGCATGAGCATGACCGCCGGGAGCAGGGCGGCGGCGTCCCAGTCGATGCGGATCGGGACGAACACGGCCACGATGCCGTAGGTGCCCGCGGCCACCACCAATGTCTCCAGGAACGCGGCGACTACCCGCCCTGCGGCGGCGACTAGCCAGGACGGCAGCGGGGAGAGGTAGACCTGCTCGATGGTGCCTGCCTGGATCTCGCCGAGCAGCCGCCAGAACATCTTCACGACCTGCATGTAGAAGAAGATGAACGGCACGAACCAGACGACCATGACGGAGGTCAACTCGCTGTCCAGCGACCAGTCCACAGTGCCGGTGACGACGCGTGTGCCTTGGCCAAGCAGCGGGCCGAGTAGCAGGATGAACGCGGCGAACATCGGCAGTTCGATGAAAATCTGCAGTCGCTCGGACCACGCGAACCGCAAGCCCTTGCGGACCTCGTTCGCCAGGGCGGTGACGAAACGAGTATTCATCGTGGGCTCAGTCCTCCCTCGCGGCGTGCGCGGCGGATGTTGGCGACGTATGTAGCAAGGCCGAGCGTGACTAGGAGTCCGGAGTGGACGATCAGCCATGGCAGGGTGCCGTCCGACCAGATGGTCGCGAGCGGCTCACCAGCCAGCGTGGTGTTGAACGCCTGAACCCCGAGCGCGGTGGGGACGAACTGCGCGACAGTCTCCAGGGAACCCGGGAAGACCGTGATCGGCACGACCATGCCCCCGAACACCATGATCACCATATTGAACACGTGCGTGATCGCGCCGATGCTGGCGACGCGCACCGTCAGCGCGGCGATCAGCAGCCCGTAACCGAGCGCATCGGCGACGGTAAGCAGCGCGGGCAGGGCAGCGGCAAGGTGCGCGTCGTAGTCGAGGCGGAACCCGAGCGCGAACACGGCCCCGAGCACGACCGCACCGGCTAACCCTTCAATCGCCAGTGCCGCGATGCGGCCGAGCACCTGCACCTGCGGTGATGCGGGGCTGAGCTGCGTCTGCTCCAGCGTGCCGCCGTAGATCTCCTCAGCGACGCCGCCGCTGCCCTGCAGCGCCGCGGTTCCGGCGATGGTCATGGCCAGCAGTGCCGGAAGGGTCAGCAGCATCAAGGGTTCGACGATGTGGCCACCACCGATGAAGAAACTGATGCCCAGGTAGGTGAGGCCGTTCATGAGCACTCCGACACCCACCATGCCTCGCCGATGCCACATCAGCCGCAGGCCCTTGGCGGTCTCGTTTCTGACCAGCCGGGTCTGGAACGCCAGCCCGCGGCTTGGCGCGCCGACCGGGATGAGCGACGCTGTTGTCATGCCGCTGGCTCCGTCCCGTCCTGTGCGCCGTGACCGGTTTCGGCGGTCGGGGTCGTGTCGTTGATCAGGCGGATGAAGACTTCTTCGAGGCTGGGCCGCGACTGGTCGACGGAGAGCAGGCGCGCTTCGTGCCACTGCACGTGCGCGAGAAGCTTGTACAGATCATCCGGATTGTCGTCGGGCAAGGTGACGCGGGTGCTGTCGGCTCGGGCGTCCACATGCGAGCCTTCGGGGAGGGTGCCGTCCAGGTCGCCGAGCGATCCCGCCACCGTGACGGTGTAGCGGTTCTCGGCGTGCCTCGTGAGCAGTTCGCCAGTGGTCAGGTCGGCGATGATCTCACCTTCCTTGACCACCGCGATTCGGTCGGACAGTTCCTGAGCGGTCTCCAGTTGGTGCGTGGTCAGCACGACCGTCTTGCCCTCGTGGCGCGCTAGGCGCGTGATCCAGTCCTTGACGGTGCGGGCGGCCTCGACGTCCAGACCCAGTGTGGGTTCATCGAGCAGGATGATCGGCGGGTCGGTGATCAGCGCGGCCGCGACCGCGACCTTCTGCTGCATGCCCCGGGAGAACGACCCCACCGGCTGGCGCCGCCGCTCCCACAGACCCAGCTCGGTGAGCAATCGCTGCGCCCTGGGTTTGATCGCGGCACCGCGCAGCCCCTTGAGCTGGCCGAAATACATCAGGTTCTCCCAGGCCGACATCGGCCAGTACACGTTGCGCGAGCCTTCAAGGACCGCGCCGATCTGGCGGACGGCCTGGCTGCGGTGCCGCGCCACGTCGTAACCGCCGAGTGTGATGGTTCCCCACGTCGGCGTGATCAAGCCGCCGATCATCTTGATGATGGTGGTCTTGCCCGCCCCGTTCGGGCCAAGCAGCCCGATCACCTGGCCTCGCGGTACCGCCATCGTGGTCGGTCGCACCGCGGTGACTGTGTTCTTGCCGCGCCCGTAGACCTTGCCCAAGCCGGACAGCTCGATCGCGGTTCCCGAACCGGCGTCGGCCCTTGGCGGTGCTGGTGTGGTCATGTCGATCTCCCTGCTCGATGGTGCGCTCCGTGTGTCAGCGCATTACCATCGCCACAATGGCTTATGCCGTAAGCTGCCATTGACCGTATGGCTTATGGTGTAAGCTGTCAAGGATGACGACGACAGAACACAGGGTCGGCCAGCGTGCACCGCTCACAAGGGAGCGGATCATTGACGCGGCGCTGCGCTACATCGACAGCCATGGGCTCGGCGAGCTGAGCATGCACAAACTCGGGGCTGAGCTCGGCGTCAAGGCGATGTCGCTGTACAAGCACGTCGTCAACAAGGACGACCTTCTCGACGGGGTGGTTGAGCAGCTCTGGAGTGAGGTCGAGGACGCTGCTCTGGTCGATGGCGACTGGCGGAAGGGCTATGAGTCGTTCGCGTACTCGTTGCGCGAGATGGTCCATCGTCATCCCGGGGCGGCATTCTTGATCACCAGCCACGGGATCATGCCCGCGTCATCGCTGCGGTGTATCCAGGCCCATATCACAGCGGCGACGGACAGTGGCGTGTCGGAAGAACGTGCCTACGCCTGGCTGCGCACCATCACCTCATTCGCGCTTGGCACCGCTTTCAATGACGTTGCCTGGAGCTCCAGCCAGCAAGAATGTCAGCCGAACACCGTCGCCGAGCTAGTGCGACCCGACGTCCCGCCTGAACTAGTCGCCGTCGCCGAGATCTTCTGCGGTCAGGCAGACCCGGACGCGCAGTTTGAGCTGGGCCTCGACCTTATGCTGCGTGGCATCGACAGCTGAGTTCGCTCCGGAGGCAGGTGCCGAGGGGTTGCGGTGGACTCCAAGCGGGGCGGGGCCAGCCACTGCATCACGTGTCGCTGTATCACATGAGCGATCCGAATTCGGCGACGCCGCACGCAAGCGCATCCGTCTGGTTGAGGACAACCCCGGATATCTCGGGGTGCTCAGCCGCCCATACGGTCGCGGCTTCCGTGCTGGTGAAGAAGTTGATGTGACCACAGGTGCTGTCGACCGACGGGCAGCACCGATCGTTGACCGTGCCCGCGAACACCACCGCCGATTCCGGTATCCAGCGGGCCTCGTCACGGTTGACGTGGACGGTGACTGTGGCGTTGGTGCCGGGTTCCGCGGCGACGATGGTGACCGGCCGGTCGAGCATCGCCGAGATGCCGAGTGCGTCGACAGCGCACATGGCGTGCACGGCACGGTCGCTGTCCCAGCTCACCCGGATCGCGGTGGGAGTAGGGGAGAAGGGGTAGGCGGCGCGGATCTCGCCGTCGGCGTCGAAGGCGATCACATCGCGCTCGGCCAGCTCCGTCAATGCATCGGCGGCCACGATGCCGCTGCGGTCGGCGATGCGGGCGAGGTCGGCCCTCGTCGGCGCACGACCGGTTTCCACGAACGCGGTCAGGACCGCCCGATGAAGGTGGCGTGCAGCTGGGGTGAGCGCGGCGGTCGCGGCCGCTTTGTTGAGTTCAAGATCCGAGGGCTCGGGCATCATGGCGAACGACTCCGTGTCGGTGATGTAGCTTCCGCGTCGCGTATATCCGTCTATCCGGATGAGTCTACGATATAAATCAGGCGGCGTGGTGCCGGTGGAACAGGCCGAGTAGCCGTCCTTCGGGATCGGTGACGAGAATGCCGTCGATGTCCGCGTGCCGCATGCGTTCCAGCAGCGGGTCGACGGGTTCGTTGGCGCGCACGGTAGTGGGGCCCGGGTGCATCGTCTCGTCGATCGTCGCGTCGGGGCCGCTGTTGCGCAGGTCGTCGGGGTAGAGCGCGCCGACGACCGTGCTGTCGGCGGAAACGACAACGCATACCCGGTGCTCGCGGAGTGCTTTCTCCGCTGTGGCCAGTGGATCTCCGATCGGGCACGTGGGCACATCATGGCTGGCGAGGTCGCCTGCGTAGGGAGTCTGAGCAGACTCCCCGCCTCGGGGCAGCCCCGCGGCCATCCAGTCGGATTTGCCCGGCACGTAGTCGTAGACGTCGGTGAAGCCGAGTTGTTCGAGCCGGCACGCGGCCCGTGGACTCATGTCTCAAAGGGTGTCGTGGCAGTACACGATGACCGGTGTGTTCCGGTCGAGCCGTCGAGGTGCTTCGGTGTCCAGTTTGCGCAGCCAGATGTGGCGCGCGCCCGCGATGTGCTCGTGCTCGTACTCCGCACGTGGTAACACCTCCACCAGCTGTGCCCCGTCGTCGACCAGGCGCTGGACCCGCTCACGGTCGGTCACACGAGTAGCCATGCCGCCACCCTCCTTCCTGTTCGCGACGCTACCGCTTCCCGTCCGGCGACGTCAGCAGTGAAGCATCGACCTCGTACTGCTCGGCCTGGCAACCGATCTCGGAATGGGCTTCCCCTTCGAACACGGCCTGCAGACGACACTCGTCGCGATGCGCCTCTCCGAACGCCTCGGCGTTGACCGATCCACGGCCGCCGAGGTGTACTACGCCTCGCTGTTCTCCCACGCGGGCTGCACGACCGAGGTGCACGTGGCCGTCGATGGGCATCGGCTTGGACTCCGGGTGACGGGCCAGATGCACCGTCGGGTTTGGAAGCCGGAAACTCCACCTCCGCCGGGCTCGATTGCGGAGTTCACGGTGACCCGAGGATACCGTCACATCTAGATGAACGCTTCCGTGAGAATGGCGTGAGGCGCGTCGTGCTCAGGAAGTAGGCGGAGGTCCTCGAAGATCGTTGTGTGACGAACAATCTCGAGGGCCTCCTGACCGAACTGTATGTGTTCTGCCACGACCATGTGGTGCTGACCCGCCGTGGCCGGGCCGCCGTCCCCGGTTGACCGATGTGGAGCTGGTTGCCATCGGATCGGACGCTCCTCGCCGCCGGTGGGAATGTGGCAGTGCACGATGCGTAGTGGTTCGTCGGTGCCACTGCGCGCACCCGAGCTGTGACGGTGCCGGCCGGGCGAACCGACTGTGCCCGCAGCGCGCGACTCGCCCTGGCGGGGTCACTGACACGTATGGCTGTGACTGCCGAAAGATTCTGAGGCCCCGAAATAGCAGATGTTGAATCTGTATCGGTTTTGTTCCCGTGTGGTAAATGCTCGATTTCGCGGAAATCTGTCGTCGCGGTGCGGGTAGCCTCGCTGGCAGGAACCCACCTGTGCCGTCGTGGTCGACGATCTTGCTTGACTCTACGGCGGCCGAGGAGGTGGCGTGCGATGGCATGGTATCGCGTATTGACGGCGATTCCTGTGCAGAGTGACGATCATGGCGCGCTTAAGACGTTGCGAACGGAAGTGCGATGGTTGCTGGCCGCCGAAGCGACCCCAACCGTATCGGTCGATGGTGTGCAGTTGGCCGAGGACGGGTGGCTGGAAGTGCAGTGGCGCATCGCGATGAACTCTGATGAGCGTTCTGGCGTGTGGGCGTTGCGAACGCTGCGTGCCGCACTTGCGGCCGCATGCCATGCCCTGCGCAGAGGTGGGCGCGGGCTGTGGGTCGAGGTTGGCGACGGTTTCGCGGTGTCGGTCGAACCGCACGTCCAGGCCTGAGGCAGCTCTTTGTCGCCGCCGCTGCTGGGCGAACTCCCGAGGAACAGCAACCGCGGGGCACGATTCTGGTGGAGTATTCTCGCCTGTTGGGAGCGGCGGCTGGTAGGCGACATCAACAAGGGCGGGTAGGGGAGTCCAGATCTCACCTCCACCTGTAGATCGGTGGGCACCGGGTGTTCTCAGATCTGCCCGTCGGTCTTCGCCGTATCGCCAGTGGTGACTGGCGCGGCACTGTCCGCCTCGTCGCCACCGGTCGTCGCTGAGCCGGTGTCTGATTCGTCGTGAAGGGTTGCCGCAGATGTCGGCCGACGGCGCACCAGGTAGGCGACTCCCGCGGCGATGGCGATCCCGGCGCCCAGAAGCCAGGGCCAGTACGTGTGATTGACTCGCCGGGTCTTGCGCCGCGTCCGCTTGGCCGCTTTGCTTACTTCCCGCTGAGCCTCTGCTGCCCGTGTCTGGAACTCGGCACCGACGTTGCTTGCCGCCGCCTTACCGATGTGCCGGAGCTCCCGGGCAACCTGCCGCGCCTCTCGGGTGGCCAGCGTCGCCTCGCGCAAGAGCTCCTTACGGGTGCGCTTGGCGTTCTTGACCAGCCTCCTCCTGGCCCGCCTGGAATGCTTGGCGACCTCCTGAGCTGCCGCCCCCGCGTTCACGGTGAGTGTCGTGGGCAACTGCTCAGGAGATACTCCCTGCTCATTGAGCAGCTGCTCGACTTCGTGACCGACGGTGACGACTCTCTTTCTCAGCGCGTTCAACCGTTCGTGAGTGGCCGCGGCCTTCCGGTTCGCGGCATTGTTGGCTCGCACCATGACCCTTCACCTCACTTCTTCTCAAGCCATGGCGAGGTGTGGCTAGTCCGTCCGTACCGCACGAGACGTGACAGACGGCCTACTGCAAGCATCCCACGCAGCAAGCGCGACGACACCAGGCCCGTGGTCGGCCAAAACCAGTCGCCGTCCTTCTTCGTCGATGTGCACCCTTCTCAGCTCCACAACTCGACTCTGAGCGTTCTCGAACTGTCAGGTTCCCCGTTCGGCAACGTCCAAAACCAGACTGATAGGTCTGGCTGGCTGCGCAGGTAGACGCTCTGTCCCCTCTAGACCGTGATCTCGATCCCGGATGCCCAGGGCATTGCGGACAGACTCCTGGTCGACGAGTCCGAACGCGAGCACCTAGGACAACGACGTCACCAGTCTTCGTGCCGTGGGCGGGATCCAGCAGCCCGAACCGCGGTGGCTTCGCCGTCGCCGTCGTTCTCCGTGCCCATGGCGGGCTCCTCGCTGACCGCTCCCGGCGCCGGGGTTTTCGTGGGAGCCGGCCACACTTCCTCGATCGCGCCGTTGAAGTAGGCGCCGCCGATGACGGCCAGGCCGATGAAGAAGGCGAAGAGCAGGAACGCGATCGGTGTCGCCAAGGCACCGTAGGTGAAGCCGGTCTTGATGACGCTGGCCAGATAGAACCGCAGGCCGGTGCTGGACAGTAGAAAGATCAGCATGGCCAGTGCCGCGCCGGGCAGCCCGCGGTGCCAGGGCAGCTTGCGAGGCAGTGCCAGCTTGTACAGGGTGGCCAGCGCGAGCAGCAACAGCACGCCCAGGGTGGGGTAGTACAGCGCTGTCACCCAGGTGGTGATGATCGGTTCCCAGTCGGCCGGGAACGACTGGATGAGCAACGTGGGTCCGATGGCGATCAACGGCAGCACGATGAGCAGTCCGACCAGGCTCGCGATGTAGACCAGCAGCGCAAGGATTCGCTGCCACACCTCATTGCGCACGCGATGCTGGCCGTGGGCGGCGGTGATCGCGTCGATGAATGAGGCCATCGCCGACGATCCGGCCCACAGCGCGATGAGAAAGCCGATCGAGGCGATCTTGCCCTGCCCGACGGTGAGCATGTCCCGTACCGTCGGCGCGATGAGGGAGGTAACGACGTCGGTGCTGAAGATCGTGCCGCTGACGTCAATGATCTGAGCCTCGACCCTGCCCACGACCTCGTGGCCGAGCCAGTCGCCGATATAGCCGAGAGAACCCAGCAAGGCGAGCAGTAGCGGAGCTAGCGACAACGTCTGCCAGAACGCGGCGGCGGCCGCTTCCGAGAAGATGCCGCCGTCCCATGCCCTGCGCAGGGTCCGCGTGAGCACGGCGAACCCACCCTTGCGGCTCCTGGGCGAAAAGATGATTCGGAGACGATCCGTCGCCGTGCTCATCCGACAGCCCAAGCATGACCTGGTGTGCATCCCACAGGACCATCGTCCTCCACGAGGTCAGCGGGCACACGCTCGCGCCATCGTATGGGCACCTCCGATGGCCATAGCACCGAGAGTTGCTTCAGTATCAGCGTGGGTAGTGGCCGCTGCGGTGGGTTTCGATGTGGCGCTTGAGACTGAACAGGGCACGGTCGATGACAACCTTTTCGACCTCGCGTTTGAATACGCCAAGCATGGGAACCTTGGCGTCAAGGCGGAGCTGATAGGTGACCGCCGTGCCGCCGGTGTGCCGCGGTTCGAGCAAGTAGGAGCCTTCGAGGCTGCGCAACAGACGAGAAGAAGCCAGCGACCAGTACACCGCATGGTCGCCGTCCCAACGGTAAATGTGCGTCTGGTCGTCGCGGATGGCACCTCCGTCGATGATCAGCCGGACGCGTGCCGGGCGCCCACCGTGTCCGGGTTCCATGATCTCGGTGGCGGTGACTTCACCGGCCCACTCCGGATAGGAGGCGAAGTCGGCGATGGTGTCCATGATCTCGCCTGGCGTGGCGTCGATCGTGATGGAGGATCGGGTGTACTCAGTCATCGGGCCAGGCCTTCGGTGAGTGCGACTGTGGTAAGGGCCGAACGGGCGGATCCACGCCAGCTGGCTCCACCGGCGCCGACAGGGCCGATGGTCCTGCACAGGCTAGCCAGCGCGGACCGAGCGACACGGGGATCAGCGCCACGATCACTCCAACTGGTTACGGCGCAGGAGGCCCGCGTGCTGGTGCGCAGGATGCTGATCGTGCTCTGGCACATACTCCATCGGACAGACCCCGGCGTGGTGCCTGCTCGCGGTGGGCCTGCCTGCTCATCGGGGGAGCGCCGCCTGACCGCTGTCGAGCGCGGCCCAGCGCAGCGGACGCCTAACCCTGATCCGCTGTGGCGCCCGCGCGCTCGGCCGCGGAGATGATGGCTTCCACAATCGCGAAGTAGATGGTCTGGTCCTTGACGTCGACGAGCTCCGCGATGTGGGCTCGGGCGGCGGGATACTCGTCTGCCCCCAACTGAGCGTAGATCCGCGACCACGCGGTCGCGTCCTTTTCCTGCACCTCTGGGTCGAGCGTAGCGAGCACGGCGTTCTGGCCGCGCAAGGCGAGCACCGCATCGGCGAAGGCGCGGTAGTACACCACGGTCTGTGCCCGCGAGAGCCCTGCGCGCGCGAACGTCGACAGGATGAGCTCGACCATCCGGCGTTCGCCCGGACCACCGGTGGTGCGAGCGAAGGTGAGTGCGATGACGGTGGGATTGCGGCTAACGCCCTCCCATGCTCGCTCAGCGATGCGGCGGAGCACGTCCTGCCACGGCTCGTCGCTGCTTACTGTGCCGAGCTCATCGACGGTGATCGCGATTTCGCGATCACACACGGCCAAGAGCAGGTCGTCCTTGTCCCGGAACAACCGGTAGAGCGTCGTCGGGTCGAGATCGAGCTCGTCGCCAAGCCGCCGCATCGTCAGACCCGCTGTGCCTTCCCTGCGGGCGAGTTCGAGTGCCGTCGAGATCGCGGCCTCGCGCTGGAGGTGCTTTTTCGATTCGCGGTGTGGCCGAAGTGTCGGTGCGGTGTCGGCTCGGTTATCGACGACGGCCGGTACGGCGTTCCCAGGGGTATCAGGCACGAGCCCAATGTAACAGGCGATCACTGTGCGAACAACTCTGTAGGAATCAACGTTGTCAACGCTGTTGACAACGACAGCGACACGGCGTTCACTGTGTCTCGCATCACGACTCGCGATAGGGAAGGAGTGCCCGATGGGAACCACGGTGTTCCGGAACGGGGCGGTGTTCTGCGCGGACGCGGCTCGTACGACGGCGAGCGCCGTGGCGGTACGTGACGGCGTGGTCGTCGCGGTGGGCGGCGACGCCGAGGTGGCTACATACGTCGCGTCCGCTGATGACGTCGTCGATCTGTCGGGGCAGCTGCTCGTTCCGGGTTTCGTCGATGCGCACGTGCACCCCGTCATGGGTGGCGTGGAGCGACTGCGGTGCGATCTCACCGCTGGCGAGACGATCGACGACTACGTCGCCACCATCCACGAGTATGCGGCCCGCTCCAGCCAGCCGTGGGTGCTGGGCGGCGGCTGGTCGATGAGCGCTTTCCCTGGCGGATGCCCCTCCAAGGAGGTGCTGGACGACGTCGTGCCGGATCGCCCGGTGTATCTGCCCAATCGCGACCACCACTCGGCGTGGGTCAACACCCTGGCGCTTGAGCTCGCGGGCATCGATGAGACGACAACGGATCCCGTCGATGGCCGCATCGAGCGGGACGCCCATGGTTGTCCAACGGGAACCCTGCATGAAGGAGCGGCGAACCTGGTCGCGCGCCTGGTTCCGCCTGACACCCAGCGGGATATGGATGACGGATTGCGGGAGGCGCAGCGTTACCTGCATTCCCTCGGGGTTGTCGGCTGGCAGGACGCCATGGTCGATGTGGGTGGCTCCGGCGCTTCACCCCACGAGGCGTATCTGCGCGCGCAGGAGGAGGGGTGGCTGACAGCGCGAGTGTCCGCCGCCTTGTGGTGGGACAGAACATGCCCGCGAGACGGCATCGCGGATCAGGTAGCGGCTCTGGCGAAACTGCGCGACGAGGTCGCGTGCCTCGGCAACCGGTACCGCGCCCCCACGGTCAAGGTGATGCTCGACGGTGTCGCGGAAACCCATACCGCGGCGATGCTGGAACCCTATCTCGACCGCTGTGGCCATCCCACCGGTAACACCGGGATGAGCTTCCTGGATGCCACACTCGCCGCAGAGGTCACGACCGCGCTTGACGCCGCTGGCTTCCAGGTCCACTTCCACGCCCTCGGCGACCGCGCGGTACGGGACGCGCTCGACGCGTTGTCCCTAGCCCGGGCGGTCAACGGGACCGCGGATCGCCGCCATCACCTGGCGCACGTGCAGCTCGTCCACCCCGATGACGTGCCGAGGTTCCGGCCCTTGGCGGCGACGGCCAACATCCAAGCCCTCTGGGCTACGCACGAACCCCAGATGGACGAACTCACGATTCCGTTCCTTGGCACGCAGCGGGCCCGACGGCAGTACCCATTCGGTGACCTGTTCCGTGCCGGGGCAACGCTGGCTATGGGCAGCGACTGGCCCGTGAGCACTCCCGATCCACTCGCGGCCATCCATGTGGCCGTGAACCGGGTCCACTACGGTGCCGCTCCCGGCGCTTCGCCGCTTGGACAGCCGCAGGCGCTGCCATTGCAGGTCGCGCTGTCCACCTACACCGCTGGCTCGGCCTGGGTGAGCCAGCTGAACCAGTGGACCGGAACTATCGCGGTGGGCCGACCGGCGGATCTCGTCGTGCTCGACCGCGACCCGTTCGATGTGTCTCCTGACCAGATCGGCTCGACGGCCGTCGAACGCACCTATGTCGACGGGCACCTGGTCTATCGCGCGTGATGCCCGCACCGATACGAGAAAGCGCGTGCCGCGCTCTCTCACTCACCTCGGAAGTCTAGTGAGGAGGGCTCCATGAAGCCCACGCTGTTGTCGAAAACGTCCCTGATGGTCCTTGCGGTCAGCCTCGTGGCTGCGTGCTCCGCGGCTCCGGGCACGGACCAGGACGCCGGAGTCGAGCTGGTCACGACCACCGAACCTGGCGCGGAACCGGTCGAGGAAGTCGTGTGGGGGCTGCCAACGGGCGAGCCACGCACCGTCGACCCCTTCCGGGCAGGGGTCGAGTCGGAGAGCACCGTTGCCGCCAACTTCTGTGAGAGCACGCTGCGGGTCAACCCGGACTTCTCGATCGGTCCTGGTCTCGCGACGTCCGCTGAGTTCGTTGACGACACGACGTTCGTCATCACCCTCCGCGACGACGTGACGTTCTGGGATGGTTCGCCGTTGACCGCCAAGGACGCGTTGTGGAGCTATCGGCACACCGCGGACCCCGAGGCTGGTGGTGTCTACGCCTCGGCGTTCCGGAAGGTCACGTCGATGGCGGTGACGGGCCCCTCGCAGGTCACCCTGACGTTCACCGAGACCGACGCGCAGTTCAGGGCGGCGCTGGCGGGGCCAGCCGGCGTGATCGTGCAGCGAGACTTCGCCGAGGACGCCGGTCGCGACTTCGGCAACCCCGCCACCGGAGTGATGTGTACGGGGCCGTTCCAGTTCGAGAAGTGGCGGCCGGGAGAAAGCATCACCGCCACCGCCTACCCCGGCTACTGGGACGGCTCCCCGAAGGTGAAGCGCCTGGTGTATCGGTTCGTCGCGGACCACACCACGCTGACATCGGCGTTGCGCGCCGGCGAGATCGACGGCGCCTACAATGTGCCGGTCACCTCAGCGGCTTCCCTGCGGGGCTCCGATGGCGGCAGGATGCTGTTCGGCCCGAGCACCGCTTCGCTGAGCTTCGGCCCGACCACCGACGAAGGCCCGGCGGCCGATCCCCGGCTGCGAACGGCCCTTGACCTGGCCATCAACAAGGACGCGCTCATCGACGGTGTGCTACGCGGCTACGGCGAACGTCTGAAGACGTTCACTCCGCCGCTGGCCTGGAGCGGGTTGCCCCACGCCGACATCTACCGCGCCGGTTACGAGGCACTGCCGTCACACGAGCAGGACATGGCGCGGGCCAGGGAACTGGTCGACGAGGCGGGGGCGGGCTCGGTACCGCTGACGATGGCGATCGCCGCTGGCAGCACGATGACGACGCAGGCCGCGACGGTGGTGCAGGACGCGGCCAAGGACATCGGTGTCACCATCGAGCTGGAGCAGTTGCAAGCCACGGAGTTTTCCGAGCTCTTCTATGACGAGCCACGGCGCACGCGGTTCGACTTCGTCCTCACGACCGGCTACATCGAGGTTCCGGGAGCGCTCTACTACGCACCCGAGTTCGTGCGTCCTGACGGCCTGTTCAACTGGTCGGGCTATGACAATCCCGAGGCGGTCGCGCTGCTCGAGAAGGCCGCGAGCACCACGGACGCCGCGGCGACCGCGCGACGGTTCGTGGCGGCTCAGGAGGTGTTCGCGCCTGACCGCCTCCAGGTGACGCTCGCCAGCCTGTACAACACGGCCTACCTCAGTGACTCGCTCAGCGGGATCCCGGTGTCCAGCGCATACCTCAGCTCGCCATGGGCCGCGAAACTGGGTGGTGTCACGTCATGATCGCCGGGTGGCCGATCACGCGGCTGCTGCTGCGGCGCCTCGGGCAAGCGGCCGTGACGCTGCTGATCGCGAGTGTGCTGATCTTCGGTGCCCTTGCCATGGCGCCAGGGGACCCGGCGGCGAGTCTCGCGGGCGGCACGCTGCCGAGTCCAGATGCGCTCGCCATGATTCGTGCCCAGTACCATTTGGACGAACCATGGCCGCAGCAGTACCTGCGCTGGCTGGCGGGTGCGATGACCGGGGACTTCGGCCAGTCGATGGTCTTTCGTGCCGATGTCTCCGCGCTACTGTCCAGCAGGCTGGGCAATACCGCCCTGCTGATCGGCTATGCCGGTTCGATGATCGTCGTCATCGGAGTCGGGCTTGGCGTGGTCGCCGCGCTTCGCGGCCACCGGGTACGCACGATCGTCACCGTGCTCACCACGGTGGCGATGGGGGCGCCCACCTTCGTCGTCGCGATCGCACTCATCTGGTTGTTTTCCACGCAGCTGGATTGGTTCCCGATTTACGGATCGGGGGAGGGCCTGTTCGGCAAGCTCGAGCATCTGACGCTTCCGGCGATCGCGCTGAGCCTGTCGTTCACGGCCTACGTGGCCCACGTGACCCGCGTCGCGGTCGCGGCGGAGCGGGACGCCGAGCATGTCGATACGGCACGAAGCCGCGGCATCCCCGGTCCGTTGATCGTCCGGCGCCACATCCTGCGCAACGCGGGCGCACCCATTCTCACGGTGTCGGGTCTGAGTATCGCGGGCCTGTTCGCCGGCACCGCGGTGGCCGAACAGGCCTTCGGCGTCAACGGACTCGGCTCGCTGCTGGTCGAAGCGGCCGCGAAACAGGACATGGCCGTGGTCCAAGCGACCTCGCTGCTGATGGTGACGGCGTTCGTGCTCGTGAACACGCTCGTCGATCTCGTCAACGTTGCCATCGATCCCAGAGCGGTTGCGGAGGGGAGCGCGAGATGACCGCACCGTCCCTTGGCCTTGGTCGACATGCGCTCCGGCTCGCGCGGACGCCAAGCGGAAGCGGGGTGCTCGCCGCCGTGTCGGCCGGGTTCTTGGTGTGTGTCGCGGTGGCGGCCGTGTTCGCTCCCTGGCTCGCGCCGCATGATCCGACCACCATCGACCTCGCGAACCCTTACGCCGCACCATCGGCGGAACATCCATTCGGGACGGACGACAGCGGCAGGGACCTCCTGTCACGTCTGCTGCACGGTGCCAGGCTGAGCTTGGCGGGACCCGCGCTGGTCGCGGTGCTGTCGCTGTCACTTGGCACGGCGCTCGCCGTGGTGGCCGCCTGGTGCGGTGGCTGGGTCGACAGCATTGTCTCGCGCGCCATTGAGATCGTCTTCGCGTTTCCTGGGCTGCTGCTCGCGGTCATCGCCGCGGCTGTCTTCGGGCCGGGACTCACGGCACCCGTGTGCGCGCTGGCCATCGCGTACGCGCCGCTCTCCGCGCGGGTGATCCGTTCGGTCGCGATCAGGGAGCGCAACCTCCCTTACGTCGCCGCGTTGCAGATACAGGGCCAGTCGCCGCTACGGATCTGCGCTCTGCACGTGCTGCCCAACCTGCTGCCGATCATCCTGGTGCAAGCTGGCCTTGCCTACGCGTACGCGCTGCTGGACCTGGCGGCCATTTCCTTCCTGGGACTCGGTGTCCAGCCGCCAGCGCCCGACTGGGGAGTCATGATCACGAATGGTCAGGGCGCGATCGTCGAGGGCTACCCCCAGCAGTCCATTCTCGCCGCGGGCACCGTCCTCGTGACCGTTCTCGCCCTGAACCTGGTCACCAGCCGGCTCGCCGACCGTTTCAACATCGAGGGGGCGCGATGACTACCGCACCCGCACTGCGCGTCGAGGACCTGCGCGTGACGGCCGGACATGATCGGGGTGCTCGTGACGTCGTGCGTGGCGTCTCGTTCGACATCGCGACCGGAGAGGCGTTGGGCCTGGTAGGAGAGTCCGGGTCGGGCAAGTCCATGACCATCCGTTCGATCATCGGTCTGCTGCCGCCCGCCGTGACCATGACCGGGGTCGTTCGCCTCGGCGATCTCGACGTCACCGGGCTCACCGAGGCCGCGATGCGACGGGTGCGCGGCGACCGGATCGGGGTCGTGTTCCAAGATCCGCGAAGCCACATCAACCCACTGCGAACGGTGGGGGACTTCCTGGTCGAGCAGTTGGTCACCGTGCGGCGGGTGCACCCGGGCGACGCGATGCGCCGCGCCGAGGCGTTGTTGCTCGACGTCGGCATCTCCGACGCGAGCCGTCGGCTGCGGCAACGTCCGTACGAACTGTCCGGCGGGTTGCTGCAACGAGTCATGATCGCTTCGGTACTGCTCGCCGAGCCGGACGTCGTTCTCGCGGACGAGCCGACCACCGCGCTGGACACCACCATCCAGGAGGAGGTCATGGCCATCCTCGACGAGGAGCGCAGGAAACGAGATCTTGCCATGCTGTTCGTCAGTCACGACCTCGACCTTGCTGGTGCCGTGTGCGATCACATCGCCGTGATGAAGGACGGGGTCATCGTCGAGCGGCTCCCGGCGAGCGCGATGCGGACCAGCGCGAGGGAGCCCTACACGACGACGCTCATGAACGCACGTCCGCACTGGCACACCGAGGCGACGGTTACGGCCACCGATGCCGGGCAGCACTCTCCGGCCGCGCCATCGAGCCCACCGGATGAGGCATTACTCGACGTGCATGACCTTCGCAAGGTCTACCGGGTCCGCAAAGCCGCTGCCCGCGGTCACGACGATCTCGTCGCCGTTGACTCGGCCTCCTTCTCCCTCCCGGAGGGCGGATCGCTTGCCATCGTCGGCGAGTCCGGGTCGGGCAAGACCACCCTTGCCCGCATGCTTGTCGGCCTGACCAGCCCGACGAGCGGCGAGATCAGGCTCGACGGGCGGCCGGTTTCCATGGGGCGACTTTCGACGAGACAGCGGCGCCAACGAGGACGCGCACTGCAAATGGTCTTCCAGGACCCTTACTCGTCGCTCGACCGCCGTCAGACGGTCGGTAGCTGCCTCTCCGAGGTGCTGCGGCTGCACACGTCGCTGTCCAGCGAGCAGCGGCGCCGCAGGGTAGCTGAGCTCGTCGAGCAGGTGGGACTGCCCTCCCGGCACGCCGAAGCGCGCCCGAGGTCGCTGTCCGGCGGCGAACGTCAGCGTGTGGCCATCGCACGAGCGCTCGCCGCAGAGCCCCGCGCCCTTGTCCTTGACGAGGCGGTGTCAGCGCTCGACGTGTCGATCCAGGCGCAGGTGCTGGCGCTGCTCGAACGGCTCAGGCGCGACCTCGGCGTGGCACTGCTGTTCATCTCCCACGACCTGCCAGTGGTGCGGCGGCTCTGTGACGACGTCGTGGTGATGCATCGCGGTCTGGTTGTCGAGTGCGGCCTGGTGCTCGACGTCCTCGCCGCACCGCGGTGCGCCTACACCCAACGACTCATCGACTCGGTACCCCGCGACGGCTGGCGGCCGCGCAGGCGAGGACGAGACGGACTCAGCACGGCAACCGACCTGACGAGGAGCAGCTGATGAGAAGTAACGACGACATCGAACCCAGATTCGCGTTCGCCTTCCAGGTGACCGCCATGGTGGAGCAGCCGATCCACATCGGACATTCGGGAGCGACCGAGTTGTCGTTCACCCCCATCGTCGGCGGCAGCGTCGATGGGCCGCGCCTGCAAGGCACGGTGCTTCCCGGCGGGGGAGACTGGGCGCGGTTGCGCCGTGACCACGTGTTCGAACTGGACGCGCGCTACCTGATCCGGGCACACGACGGCGCGGTGATCGACATCGTCAACCGGGGCTTCTGGGCAGGAAGCCCCGAGGTCGTTGCGGCCCTCGATGCCGGTGAGGACGTTTCCCCTGACGCCTACTACTTCCGCACTCAGCCGGTGTTTCGTACCGACGCTGCTGTCCATGCGTGGCTGACCCGCACCGTGTTCTTCGGTGTCGCCTACGACGAGCTGCACGAAGGCCATATCCGGATCAAGTTCTATGAGGTGCTCTGACCATGCACGTACTCCGAACCACCGCCGCCCCGCTCGATCCGAGCGCGACCCAGCACAGCGTGCGGATGCGCGACGGCGTCCGGCTCGCGACCGACCACTATCCCGCTGCCAGCGGCAAACCCGGCCCCACCGTGCTCATCCGGCTGCCGTACGACAAGTCCGGGGCCTACACTCACATCCCTGAGATCGCGCACTACCTGGCCGATCACGACTACCACGTCGTCGCGCAAGACGTGCGCGGCAAGTTCCGTTCCGAAGGCGAGACGTTGATGTTCGTCAACGAGACGGCCGACGGGTACGACACGATCCAGTGGATCGTCGACCAGGAGTGGTCCGACGGGATCGTCGGCATGTGGGGCGAGTCCTACTACGGCTACACCCAGTGGGCCGCCGTCGCCTCGCAACACCCCGCGCTGCGAGCGATCAGCCCCCGGTTCACCGGCACCGATCTCGGCATGCTCCCGGTTGATGTGGCGGGAGTGCCGACACGGGACGTCGAGATGGCGATCCATCGGTTGTACCCGTGCATGTTTTTCCATTCCCATGACACATTCCTCTGGGAACCCGACTGGAAACACCGGCCCTACGCCGAGAACGTCGAGGCGTTCTTCGCCGAGGTCGGCCACCGTTCGGCGGGATACGACCTGTGGTTTCCCGAACCGGTCTTCCCGCGGCGGTTCCCGTGCGGCCATCCATTCACGACCAAAGCCATCCCGGTGCTGATGACAATCGGCTGGTGGGACAACTGTGCGCCGTGGCAATGGGCCGACCACCGGCGGTTGCGGTCGAGAGCAGCCTGGGCCACCAACGAGTACCTCTACATCGACGCCGTCGACCACGAGTGCTACGAGCTGTTGCACGGCGAGAAGCTCCCCGAACGATCGAGGGAGGAGATCATGCGGCAGCTTCCCACCATCCTCGACCCGACGATCGAGTTCTTCGAGGTGTTCCTTCGCGACCGGGGAAGCGCGTCGGACATTCCGCGAGTGCGCTGGAACCTCGCCAACACCGACGAGATCCGCACGGCCGAGTCCTGGCCGCCGCCGGGGGCTGAGCAGCGCTCGCTCTATCTCAGCGCCGATGGCGACCTGGTGACCGGGCCTGCGGCGGAGGAGCGCACGCTGACCTGGGTGCACGATCCCGACGACCTCGTGCCTTCCAGGGTGAGCAATCCGTTCGCGTTCCTGCTGGAGTACCCCGACGAGTCCGAATGGGGTGCGCGCCCCGACGTACTTGAGTTCAACGCCGTTCCGGTGGAAACCGAGACCGATCTGGTCGGCGCCGTGAACCTGTCCGGAACGATCAGCAGCACCGGACCACGGATGGACCTGTTCGTCCGACTACTGGACGTCGCGCCCGACGGCACCGCCCGGCTCATCGCACGAGGGCAGACCCACCTGATCGACGCCTCGACGCCCACCGACGTCACCGTCGACCTGTTCGAGGTCGGATACCGACTCCGCGCCGGTCACGGCCTGCGCATCCACATTGCCAGCTCGGACTTCCCCGAGTTCGTGCCCCAGCCAGGCAACGGGCAGCATCCGTGGCTCGCCGTCGATGTCGAGACCAACCGGAACAGCCTCGTGGTCGGCGGTCGTTCCGGTGCGGTCCTGACCTTTCACGTGCTGCCGTGAGCTGACTCGGCACCGTCCTGCTGGCCCTCGATAGGGACTGTCCGCATGATGTCATCGGCGATGGCGAGGGCTGGTGGGTCATAGCTGCTGGCGAGCGTGTGAAACACCTCCTCGGCGCGAATGGCGGGCCAGTCCGCTGGCAGATGCTCCGCGGGCAGGTGCGGGTCGGCGCGGACGAGCCGGAGCCAGTCGGTGTGCAGGACGAGCTGCCGCGCCAGGTCATCGGGCAGGTCTGACCCAGCGCCTGGCCGGTCCCAACGCCGGAGGAACTCCTCGTAGCGCGCCGCGATGTCGCCGATGTCGAACGCGGAATGTGCCAGCAGCCTGGACTCGGTGGGCTTGGCGGCGTGCGCGGTAAACGCCTTGACGTACTCGTCGAGCCCGAGGCCCTCGATCACCGCTGGGATGTCGATGGTGCCAGGGGCGATCCACAGGCCGTTCTGCAACGGCCCGAACCCGGCCCAGATCAGCTGGGAACGGAGATCGTGCCGCAGACGGCGGCCCGACTCCGGCAGCGAGAACGCGACCATGGTCCACGTGCCGTCCCAGTCCCGGTTGATCACACCGCGCTGCCAGATCCTGCGGTGGCCGTCTTCGAGTACCGCGCTGGATCGAGCGGTGAGGCCGAAGAACATGCGGCGACCTCTCCGGTGCCTGGCGAGCAGTCCCCGCTTGACCATGCGGGTCAGCGTGGATCGAACCGCTTCCTCGGACACCCCGACGCGGTCGAACACGTCGATGACGCTGCCGGAGTAGACCGCGACGTCACGGTGCAGCACATGGATGCCGAGGAAGCTCAGCATGAGCGACTGGGGACGCAACGACTGGGCGTTGCCTTCGACCTCTGGGGTTGCCACGTCCGCAGGGTAACGGCTTCCCGCTGCTCTCGTGGTGACCAGGCCGTCAATATTGGGCAGAATATTGACGGCCGTTGCAAATATGCCTAGCGTTGGGTCGCAGTGATACCCGATACGGGAAGGACGGGCATGGATCTCTCGGGCAAAGTCGTGATCGTGACCGGTGCGGGCCGGGGGCTCGGGCTGGCGTATGCGTCAGCCCTCGCTGACAGCGGTGCGGCGGTCGTGGTCAACGACGCCGACGAAGCCGCGGCGAAGGAAGCGGCGAACGCGATCACGGTGGCAGGAGGCCGTGCGATAGCCCGGCCGGGCGCGGTTGGTTCCCGCGAGGTCGCCGAATCCCTCGTGACGACCGCGGTCACCGAGTTCGGACGACTCGACGCGCTCGTCACCAACGCGGGCATCTTGCGCGACCGAGTGCTGTGGAAGATGACCGACGACGACTTCGACGCGGTCATCGACGTGCACCTGCGTGGCACCTTCACCTGCGTGCGCGCGGCGGTTCAGCGGATGCGAGAGCAGGGGGACGGCGGCCGGATCATCGTGGTCGGCTCACCCGCGGGCCAGCGGGGCAACTTCGGTCAGACCAACTACTCGGCGGCCAAAGCGGCGATCGTGGGTATGGCCCGCACCTGGGCGTTGGAATGCGCCAAGTCGGGCATCACCGTGAATGCCGTGATTCCCGTCGCCGCCACCGCGATGACGAAGACGATTCCCGCCTTCGCGCCGCATATCGACGCGCATGAGCAGCAGGGCACCCCGCTGCCGACGTGGCTGCGCACGGCGGAGGGCTTCGGCACCCCGGACGATGTCACCGGCCTGCTGGTGTACCTGGCATCGGACGCCTCGGCGGCGGTCACCGGCCAGGCCATCGGTATCGGCGGGGACAAGCTGTCGCTGTGGTCTCACCCGCGGGAGGTCGCCAGCGCCTATACCGACGGCGGCTGGAGTGCGGATGCCATCGCGCAGGCGTGGCCGTTCTCGGTCGGTCGTGAACCGCAGACCTACGGAATCCCGGCACCAGTGACCCCGGAGGTGTGACGGCGTGAACCCCGACGAACTGGTCGCGATCGATGTGCACACGCACGCGGAGATCTCGTCGAACGGCCACCCGTCCTTGCCGCCCGCGTTACTGGAAGCGTCAGCGGGCTACTTCAAGGCCCACGACCACCGGCAGCCGACGATCGCCGAGATGGCGGCCTACTACCGCGAACGCGCCATGGCGGCGGTGGTGTTCACCGTGGACGCCGAACACGCGACCGGGCACCCACCGATCGCCAACGACGAGGTCGCAGCGGCGTGTGCGGAACATGCCGATGTGCTGATCCCGTTCGCCAGCCTCGACCCATGGCGCGGCCGTGCGGCGGCGCGGCACGTGCGCAGGCTGGTGAACGAGCACGGGGTGCGGGGTTTCAAATTCCACCCCAGTTTGCAGGGGTTCTCGCCGAACGACCGGATGGCGTATCCGCTGTACGAGGCGATCGAGGAACTCGGGGTGCCCGCGCTGTTCCATACCGGACAGACCGGTATCGGGGCGGGTGTGCCCGGCGGTGGCGGTATCCGGCTCGGTTACTCCAATCCGATGCTGGTGGACGACGTCGCGGTGGACTTCCCTGAGCTACGCATCATCCTGGCGCACCCGTCGTTTCCCTGGCAGGACGAGGCGCTCGCCGTGGCGACGCACAAGCCCCACGTCTACATCGACCTGTCCGGCTGGTCGCCGAAGTACTTTCCGCCGCAGCTGGTGCGCTACGCCAACTCGCTGCTCAAGCGGAAGGTGTTGTTCGGTTCGGACTACCCGGTCATCACCCCGGACCGCTGGCTCGCCGACTTCGAGGCCCTCGACATGAAACCCGAGGTGCGCCCGCTCATTCTCAAAGAGAACGCCGCGCGGCTGCTCGGGTTGGCGAAGGATTAGCCATGCGCAACCAGGGAATCGGCTCCTGGCCCGCGCGGCGGGCCCGCAAGACACCGGACACCGTCGCGGTGATCTCCGGCGACGACCGCTGGACGTACGCGCAGCAGTACCAGCGCGCAACCCGGCTGGCTCATGCGTTGCGGCAACTGGGGGTACGACGGGGAGACCGGGTCGCGATGCTCGCGCCGAATCACCCCGTCTTCCTGGAGACGTTGTTTGCCTCGGGGATGCTTGGGGCCGTCTTCGTGCCGCTCAACACGCGGCTCGCTGCCCCCGAACTAGCGCACTGCCTCACCGACTCGGGTAGCGGTGTGCTGATCTACGCGCCCGAGTACGCGGCGGTGGTCACCGAAACTGGGTATTCGGGCCGCCGGGTCGCTGTGGCGAATGCCGGAGCCGACGCACTCGATATCGAGGAACTGATCGCGTCGCAGGTCAGCGAGCCTCTCGATGAACCGGTCAGCCTCGACGACGCATGCATGATCATGTACACGTCGGGCACGACGGGGAAGCCCAAGGGCGCGGTGCTCACCCACGGCAACATCACCTGGAACAGCCTCAACGTCGTGATCGACGTCGACCTCGCTGGCGACGAGGTCACGCTGGTGGTTGCACCGCTGTTTCATACCGCGGGGCTGAACATGACGTGTCTGCCCACGTTGCTCAAGGGCGGGACGGTCATCCTCGAGCCCACGTTCGACCCCGACCGGGTGCTGGAGCTGATCGAGCATCGACGCGTCACGTACCTGTTCGGCGTTCCCGCCATGTACGACGCGATAGCCGCCAGCCCGCGCTGGCCGGAAGCCGACCTGTCCAGCCTCCGTCAGCTCACTTGCGGCGGGGCGCCGGTGCCACCCGCCACGATACGGACCTATCTCGAGCGGGGTCTGGCCTTCAGCCAGGGCTACGGCATGACCGAGACGTCACCAGGTGCGCTCTACCTCACTCGCGACATGAGCGAAACCAAGGCAGGCAGTGCTGGCGTTCCCCACTTTTTCACCGACGTCCGGCTGGTCGATCCGGACGGCATCGACGTGGGGCAGGGGGAGAAGGGCGAGATCCTGGTCAGCGGCCCCACCGTGATGGCAGGGTACTGGAACCTGCCCGATGAGACCGCACGCTCGTACCACGACGGCGAGTGGTTTCGCACCGGCGATGTCGGCGTGACCGACGAGGACGGGTTCGTCTCCATTGTGGACCGGGTCAAGGACGTGATCATCTCGGGCGGCGAGAACATCTATCCCGCCGAGGTGGAATCGGTTCTCCTCGAACACCCCGCGGTCACGGAATGCGCCGTGGTCGGCATACCCGACGAGAAATGGGGAGAGGTGGGGCGTGCCGTCGTCGCGGTGACGACGGACGCCGAGGTGAGCGAGACCGACCTGCTCGAATTCCTCTCGACCACACTCGCCCGCTACAAGGTTCCGAAGTCCGTGGCGATCGTGGACGAACTCCCTCGCAACGCCGCAGGAAAAGTCCTCAGGAAAACCGTCCGCGCCCGCTATGGGCAGCCCTGACCACATCGGAGAGACACACTGTGACCACCACCGTGCACGGCGTCGACCACATCGCCTCGCTCGCCGGAACCGACCTCGGCCATACCGACTGGATGGAGATCACCCAGGAGCGGGTCAACACCTTCGCCGACGCCACCGACGACCACCAGTGGATCCACGTGGACACCGAGCGGGCCGCCGACAGCCCGTTCGGGGGAACCATCGCCCACGGATACCTGACATTGGCGCTGATCATCCCGCTGTTCACCGAGTTGCTCACTATCAGCGGAATCGGAATGAGCGTGAACTACGGACTCAACAAGGTGCGTTTCCCCGCTCCGGTCAGAGTTGGCGCCAAGATCCGGTTGCGCGGCGCGGTCGCCGACGTCACCGAACTGGCGGGGAACGGAGTCGAAATGACGCTGAACTTCACGGTCGAGATCCACGACAGCGAGAAACCGGCCTGCGTCGCACAAGCCATCTACCGGCATTACGCCTAAGCCCGCGAAGGAGGAATCATGCGAACTCGCATTGTCGCGGTTCTGGCGGCCCTCAGCGTCGTCCTGACCGCCTGCGGAAACTCGGGTGGCACCGAGGGGGGCGGCGACCGGACAGTCCGGGTCGGCGCGCTGCCGATCGTGCCGACGGCGGCTGTCCAGCTGGGCATCGACCAAGGATTCTTCCGGGATCGCGGCCTCGATCTCACGCTGGAGATGTCTCAGGGCGGGGCTGCGATGCTTCCCGCGGTCGTCGCCGGTGAGCTCGACTTCGCCATCGGGCAGCCGCTCCCGCTGCTGATCGCCAACGGGCAGGGACTCGACGTGCGCATCGTGAGCGGATACGCCGCGTCCAAACCAGACGGTGACGACATCAACGGTGTGTTCAGCGTGGAAGGGTCGGGCATCGAGCGGGCGGCCGATCTCGAGGGAAAGCAGGTGGCCGTCAACACCGTGAACGCGGCAGGTGACGTCACCATCCGGGAAGCCGTGCGCCGCGACGGCGGTGACGCGAGCTCGGTGCGGTTCGTCGAACTGCCCTTCCCGGACATGCCCGCCGCGCTGGAGAACGGCAACGTCGACGCGGTGTGGGTTCCCGAGCCGTTCCTGACGGCGATACGACAAAGTGGGGCGCAGCTGGTCACGTACAACTTCCAGGATGCCGTACCCGGCCTGGACACGCTGGTCACATTCGCGAGCGGAACGGTGGTCGAGGACGACGCTGCGGTCGTGACGGACTTCGCGGCGGCGATGCGGGAGTCGCTCACCTACGCCGAGGAGAACCCCGATGAGGTGCGGTCGACCCTTGTCGACATGCTCGATATGGACGCTGATCTCGCCGAGCGGGTCGCGCTCGAGACCTTCACCGCGGACGTCAACGTCGACGCCCTGCGCGCTCTGAGCGACCTCGCGCTCACCGATGGCCTGCTCAAGGCCGAACCGGACTTCGGTTCCCTGCTCCTGAAGGGAGACTAGGTTGTTGCCTCGACGAGGACGTATGCGAGCGGTCGTGGCCGGTCTCGCGTTCGCGCTGATGGTACCCGCAGCGGCGCTCGCCGCGGATGGCGAGAACACCGAGACGTCCCCCGAGATTTCCCTTGCCGGGAATGAAGGTCCCGAGGGAACGACATTCTGGGACGTCTATGAGGACCCGCCCGCCGATGCCGAGCCCGGTGACATTCGCTGGGTCCAGTCCCGGCAAGACGCGCCACCCGGAGCCAAGGCCTGGAACGTCGTGTATGTCTCCGAAATCATGCCCGGGGTCAATCGGTACGTGTCAGGTGAGGTCTACACGCCGGCGGCGCCCAGTGGCTCTCCGCGCGACGTGGTCCTGTGGAACCACGAGACCACGGGGCTGCCGGACAACTGCGCCCCGTCTCGACGAAGCCTGCTGGGACACGGCGACCGGCCGCGAGTGCCAGCCATCCACGACCTGCTCGACGCGGGCTACGTTGTCGCGATGAGCGACTACCCGGGACAAGCCTTGCCCGGGGCTGCCTATTACATGGTGGGTGAGGTCAACGCCAGGGCGTCGCTGGACATGCTCCGCGCGGTGCGTTCCCTTCCTGATCTCAACGTCTCCGACCAGTTCGTTCAGTACGGCTGGTCGCAGGGTGGTCAGACGTCAATGCATGTGGAAGCGATCGCCGCTTCCTACGCCCCTGAGCTGACCGGACTGGGCTCGGCGCTCATCGCTCCCGCCGTCCGGATCCGGGACCTGACGCTCAACTCGATGCGCAGCGACGGGCTGGCCGGGTACGTGATCGCGACGCTGCGTGGCATCCAAGCAGCGTACCCGGACCTCAGATACCGGGACTTCCTCAGGAACGAGGCCATGGAGATGCTGCCGGTGCTCGCTGACGGATGCTTTGACATGTGGGACGCGGGCAGTTCGCTGCGCAGACCCTACCGGCCGCGGGCGATGACCCCTGGCAGTGCCTGGTCGAAGGCCATGGCGGCAGTGGACGACTTCGATCCCGCAGGCACGATGCCGTTCGTGATCTACCAGGGCGCCGACGACACCACGACCCCACCAGAGCTCACTCGCCGAGAGCGGGACGCTCTCTGTGAGGCAGGCTCAGCGGTGATGTATCACGAGATGGACGGGAGGAACCACGGCAGCATCGTCCCGGTCGCCGCGGAACGCTTCCCGCGATGGGCAGCGGACCGGTTCGCGGGCGAACCAGCCCGCGGCAACTGTCCTGCGAGCTGAGGTATCGACCGCGCGGGCCAGCACAATTCGCGTGCGATCCGCGACCGTCGAGTCACAAGATCGAGCGGTCGAGCGTCGTCGACAGGACAGGTCTCGGTGGGTGTTCTGTCCAGCGAAAGCCGATCATTGGATCGTTCCGTCATTCATGCAATGTTGACTGCCACTTGTCCTGATTCACCGCTCGGGAGGCGTCCGTTGGTTGCTCCGTTCCTCGCGATCAATGATCGCCGAGAAAGTCGTCGGTCTCGCGTGCGCATCGTTGGGTTGATCACCGTGCTAGTGCTATCGACGGCCCTCGTTCCGGCGCAAGCGGCTCCTGCTTCGGCCGAATCCGAGGGTGAGGTCCTTGAGAACATCCCGTACGCGGAACCCGAGCCCGTCGGCAGCAGGGGGCACTTGCTTGATCTCTACCTCCCGGAGACCAACGGCAGTGCCTTACGTCCATTGCTCATCGTGACAGGGGGCAGCGCGTGGCTCGGCGAGAACGGCAAGGACTATGCGGCGGAGCTGGCTCCGTTCTTCACTGCTGCCGGATACGTCGTGGCCGGAGTGTCCATCCGGGCGAGCTGGAATGCGACGTTCCCCGCCCAGGTACACGACATCAAGGCTGCCATCCGGTGGTTGCGTACGAACGCCGCTGATTTCGGCATCGACCCGGATCGGATTGGCATCATGGGCACTTCCTCGGGCGGATGGGCCGCCACCATGGCCGGCGTCACCCGCGATGTGGCCGAACTCGAAGGAGACGTCGGCGTCACGGGTGTATCCAGCCGCGTGGACGCGGTCGTGGACCTCTACGGGCCGACGGACTTTCTGCAGATGGATCAGCACATGATTGACTGCGCCGGTTTCAATGAGCGGTTCGGTCTGGGCAACTGCCATAACGACCCGTCCTCGCCTGAATCGCGCCTGGTCGGCTGCGCGATTCAAAGCTGCGTCGACGCTGTGCGGTCGGCGAACCCGATCAGCTACGTCGACAGCGGGGCACCTCCTATACTGATCGCCCACGGCCAGGCCGACCGGCTCGTCCCACACCATCAGAGCAAGCTGCTCTACGCCGCGCTGCGCGAGGCATGCGCCGAAGCGGTGTTCTACTCCGTCCCCGAGGTCGGGCACGACAGCGGAATCGTGGCACCCGACGTGCCTGGAGCCGATACGTCACGAACCGATCGATGCCGCGAGCGCCACCTCGCAGGGCAACAAGGAGAGCGGCCGAGCCTGCAGAACATCGAAAAGTTCTTGCACGTGGCCCTCAGCAGGGCCCGCCGATAGTGACGTCATCGCAGGCTGCGACGGAGTCCACGGCAGCCATCGCGCCGATGCGCACCGCGGTCAGGCCGGCTTGCGCGTGGTCTTGCGACGCGGCGTGGTCTCCTCGGAGGCGGCGGCCTCCGAGGGAGTAGTGACCAGAGCGGCCATTCCCGGGCCATACAGCTCGGTGAGCTGTTCGGGGAGATCGGCATAGATCTGCTGAACGTAGATGTCGTGCCGGATGTATCCCTTGACGACGGCCGCGAACACCGGGTCGCTGACCCACAGGCCCTGCCAGTCCGCGCCGCCGGGTGCGACCGACCACAGCGCACCGGTCCCGTCGGCCACTACCGCGAGGTGACGGGCTTGGTGATGGCGGTACAGGACGCCGTCGGTGCTCGCATGGCGGACGAGACGACCGCAGGTGACCTGGAACGGGGCGTCGCCGAAATGCAGAACGTCGAACCGGACACCGTGCCGCTGCGCTTCATCCACGGGAGTGGCGAGCTCGGCCAGTTCGGCGACGCTACCGGACAGGTAGACGTGTTCACGCGCGCGCAACACCAACTCACGAGCCTGCGCCACGATGAGGGCACGGTCACTGGCCGAGTGGAACAGTCGCACCTGCTTCTCACGAGCCGAAGGGTTGAACCGCTCGAGTTGCAGCTTGGCGTCGGCGACCCGGAGCCGGAAGTCGCTCTCGAGCTGGCTGAGCAGCTGCTCGGGGGCGAGCGCGACGAACCGGGCGGGGCGTTCGCCGGTCTTCACGACGGCGCTTCGCGCGACGAGCTTGCGCAGGGTCTCGTACACCTTCGGCTGGGGGATACCGGTCTTGTTGGCCAGGGCGTAGCCGGTCATCGGATCGCCCCCGAGTAGCCCGAGGTAGGCGCGCGCCTCGTACTGGGAAAAACCCAGCTCGACCAGGCGCTCGGCGGTTGCCTCCGTCTCCCGCATCCGGGTCCTCCCTCGAGTCGGTGCTCGTTCTGATGCTCACTACTAGTGATAGTAACTGTACAGGCGTGAGTGCGCTGCGCCTTGTCCCGCCAGGCACTCATGGCTCTGCCTGGCACCGAATGGTGCACGGGACCTGACAAGTCAACTCTTGTTCTACGACAGTACTACCTACTAGGGTAGTGAATAATGAGCCGTTTGTTCATCATCCGCATCCATCAGTAAGGAGAACGTCGGTGCGTCGTATTGATCTGCATGCCTATCCGGGAACGCAGGAATGGATCGACTCTCAGGGCCCGTTCGCCGAGGCGCTCGGCAAGTACTGGGGGCGGGAATGGACCGCGGAGTCCGAAGAGCAGGTGGTCGGCAAGTTCACCGAGGCCGGTGTCGAGGTGGTGCTGGTCGCGTTCGACATCGAGACCATCATGCAGGCACCGCCATGCACCAACGACTACGTCACGGCCCTGCGTGCCAAGTACCCGGACCGGATCATTCACGCCTGGGGCGCGGTCGATCCGTTCAAGCCCGACGCCATCGCGGAGGCCAAGCGGGCGGTGGTGGATCTCGGGGTGCTCGGGTTCCACTTCCACCCCATCATGGGGCGCTATCGGGTGGACGATCGCAGGCTCTACCCGCTGTTCGAGACCATCGCCGAACTCGGTGTGCCCGTGATGGTTGATGTGGGGACCACGGGTATGGGCGCTGGCATGCCGGGCGGGATGGGATCGCTCATCGAGCACGCGCATCCGCTGGCCGTTGACCGGCTGGCCGCCGACTTCCCGTCGATGACGATCATCGCGTCGCACCCCGGCTGGCCGTGGGTGGATGAGATGACCGCGGTCGCGCTGCACAAGGGCAACGTGTTCTGGGAGCTGTCGGGCTGGGCGCCGAAGTACTTCCCCGAACAGCTCAAGAAGGACATCCGCAGCCGCCTCCGCAGCAAGATCATGTTTGGCAGCGATCACCCGAGCTTGCCCTACGAGCGGATCTTCCGGGAGTGGGACGAGTTCGGCTACGCCGACGAGGTTCTGGCGGACGTCTTTCACCGCAACGCCGAGCGGGTTCTCGGCCTATAGGAAAAGGGGACGGGTAATGCCTGTGAGCAAGTCAGGACACATGGTGTCCCGCGGTCGCGTGCTGTCGGTTGGCGTGATCGTGCTCGTCATGGTGGCGCTGCAGTGGACGGGATGGCTGGGCTCGGCGGTTGAGCCGGTCGTGCTGGGGATGCCGGTCCAGTTCCTGTACTTCCTCGGTTATGCCGCCTTGTCCGTCATCGCGATCTGGGGTGTCTTCCGTCTGATCTGGCCCGCACAGCGCGACTGAGGCGAGACGCAAGGCAACCCACACCGGAACATCCGAAGGGAACCCCATGTCGCAAACGGTACTGGTCTTCATCGGCGCAGCCGCGTTCGTGCTGTTGATGGCGACGTTGGGACGGGCCGCCGCGGCCAGAACCACCGGCGAAGCCGAAGGTTACTTCCTCGCCAACCGGGGCCTGAGCCGGTTCGTACTGTTCGCGGCGATCTTCGGCACCAACATGACCGCCTTCGTCATGCTCGGCCTGCCCGGCGTGGCTTACCACAGCGGGATCAGCATCTGGCTGATGCTGGCCGGACCACTGCTGTTCATTAAGCCGCTGTCGTTCTACTTCGGCTATCGCTGCTGGCTGGTCGCCCGCAAGTACGGCTACTTCACCCCGGTGGAGTTCTACCGGGAACGCTTCGACAGCGACGGCGTGGCGGTGCTGATGTTCCTCGGCTACGTCGGCTGGACCGTTCCCTTCGTGCTGACCGGCGTTATCGGTGGCGGCCGGGCGCTGGAGAACTTCACCGGCGGCACGGTGCCCTACTGGGCCGGGGGCCTCGCCGTCACCGTCGTTGTCGCCTACTACACGTGGGCGGGCGGCATGAAGGGCACCGCGTGGACCAACACCGTCCAGATGGTGCTGTTCATTGCGTTCTTGCTGCTGGCCGTGTTCCTCGTCCCCGCCGCTTCGGGCGGCACCGGCAGGATCATCGAGTCGCTTCAGCGCGAGCAACCACACCTGCTCACCCGCAGCTGGGAAGGGCCATTCAGCATCGGAGCCACGATCAGCCAGCTGATCCTGTTCTCCTTCATCATCTTCGCGTTCCCGTTCATCTGGATCCGGATGATCTCCGCCCGCCGCAGCGTTGACCTGCGGGCATCGGGGATCGCCTACCCCATCGCACTCGTGCTGACCTGGGTACCCGCGATCCTGCTTGGCCTGTGGGGCGCATCGCTCATCCCCGGGCTCGTCGGCGCCGAAGCCGACGCGGTCATCTTCATGCTCACCGGGCAGCTACTGCCGGACTGGGTCGCCGCGTTCGGACTCGTTGCGCTGCTGGCGATCGTCATGTCCTCCATGGATGCCCAGATCCTCACCCTGAGCAACATGCTCAGCCGCGACATCGTCGCCCGCTACCACCGCGGCAGCACGCCAGCCTCACAGGTGCACTACGCGCGGGTGTTCGTCCTCGTGTTGCTCGCCATCACGTACGGGGTGTCGCTGCTGGACATGCCTGGCATTTTCGACATCGGCCAGTTCGCCCTGACCGGCTTCGCCGTCTTCTATCCACTGCTCATCGCGGGCATCTTCTGGCGAAGAGCCACCAAGTGGGGTGCGATGGCCAGCCTCGTCACCGGACAAGGACTCGCTATTGGCGGCTACCTCAACTGGTATCCCACCATCGGCGGCCTCCAACCGGTGTTCTGGGGCGTCACCATCGGCGCCATCGTCTTGGTCGTGGTCAGCCTGGCAACACCCGGCCAGGATGTTGCCGCCGAGCGCTTCCACGCCGTGTGGGACGAAGCACGGGCCGCGCGGAAGTCACCTCCTCGCGGTGCCGGCGCGCGACATGCCGACGTTCATTCCTAAGCCGTGGCACACCTGCCCCTACATCTCTTGGCCGGGAGGACGACGTGGACCTCACGATCCAGCAGCTCCGTTACTTCGTGGCGGTAGCCGAGCACCTGCACTTCACGCGCGCGGCCGAACGGTTGCACATCGCGCCGCCATCGCTGAGCCAGCAGATCGCCGCGATCGAGCGCAGGGTCGGTAGCCCGCTGTTCCGGCGGACGTCCCGGCGGGTTGAGCTGACCGCTTCCGGTGCCGAACTGCTCCCGCTGGCCCGGCGCGCGATCGCCTCGGTCGAGGAGATTCTCACCTGGGCCGACCGGCGACGCGGCGCGGACCAGCAGGTACGGCTCGGGCTGGTGGTGGGAAACCGTATCTCTTCGGCCATCCTGTCCGCGGCGGCCAAGCAGCTCCCCGGCGTCCGGTGGGAGGTACGGCGCATCGGGTTCGGCGAATCGGTGCAGGCACTCAAGGAGGGGCGGGCGGATGTGGTGCTGACACCGTCGGTGCGGCCGCCGTCAGCAGGTGGCCTGTGCGCCGTGCCGTTGTGGTCCGAGGGCAGGGTGCTCGTGGTCAGTTCGACCCACCCGCTGGCTGACCGGGGGTGGGTCGATCTCGATGAAACCAATGGCGAGCGCTTCATCGCCAGCGACGGCGCGCCATCGGATCTCGCGGAGTGGTTCGTGGTGCCACGCCCCGGTGGGTTCACCCCGCGAGTCGAATCGCTCGTCACCAACTTCGAGGAGGTGCTCGACGTCTGTTCGGCGGGGCTGGGTGTGAACATCGCTGGCTCGACCGCTGCGGTGAGCTATGCCCGGCCGGACATCACCTATGTCCCGATCCGCGGTATCACCGACGCGACGGTGTATCTGCTCCGTGAGTCGCCGGCTCCGGAGGCGGTCATCGCCTTCGAGCGCATCGCGGCGGACGTGGCGAGGTCGGAAGCGGGACGGTACGGCGGCCGGAAACCGGTCTGCGACCGCCGCGAGCAGACGGCGACGGCCGCGGCGTGACTCGGACCGCGAGCTGACCCATGGCGGTCGAGCCCGATGACGGAGAAAGGTATCCAGCATGCGCTTTCCTGAGAACTTCATCTGGGGGACAGCGACCGCGTCCCACCAGGTCGAAGGCAACAACGTCAATAACGACTGGTGGGCACGCGAGCACGCGCCGGACACGATCTGTGCCGAGGTCAGTGGCGATGCGTGCGATAGCTACCACAGATATGGCGATGACATCGCCATCGTCGCCGATCTTGGCCTGTCCGCCTACCGCTTCAGCCTGGAGTGGAGCCGCATCGAACCGGCAGAGGGCGAGTTCTCCCGTGCCGCCAGGGACCATTACCGCCGGATGGTCGATGCCTGCCTGGCCGCTGGCATCAGCCCCGTGGTGACGATCAACCACTTCAGCATTCCGCGGTGGCTGGACGTGCAGGGCGGGTGGCGGTCGCCGGTGGCCGTGGACCGGTTCGCCCGGTTCACCGAGTTCATCCGCCCGGTGGTCGAGCGCGACGTCGAGTACGTGAGCACCCTCAACGAGCCGAATATGAGCGCGTGCATGGCCAACATCGGCAAGGGCGACACGTTGCTGACCGCTGGTCTGCCCGAGCCGGATCCGCAGATCGCGGATGCGCTGACCATGGCTCATCACCGGGCGGTGGAGATCGTGCGCTCGTGGGCGGGTCCGAAAGTCGGATGGACGGTGGCGACCCAGGTGTTCGAGCCAGAGCCAGGGGCGGAGGAGGTCGCCGCTGCGTACGCCTACGACCGGGAGACCCGGTTCCTTCAGGAGGCCAAGAACGATGACTGGCTCGGTGTGCAGGCCTACACCCGTACCCGGATCGGCGCTGCGGGGCCGATCCCGGTCGCTGAGGGCGTCGAAACCACGCTGACCGGCTGGGAGTACTACCCGGATGCGGTGGGGTTCGCCCTGCGGACAGCCGCCGAACTCGCCCCCGGCGTGCCGCTGATCGTCACCGAGAACGGTATCGCCACCGCGGACGACACCCGCCGCGAGGCCTATGTGGACAGTGCACTGCGTGCGGTGCATGCCGCCATCGAGGACGGCATCGATGTGCGCGGCTACTTCTACTGGTCGTTGCTGGACAACTTCGAGTGGGTGGGAGGCTACCGGCCCACGTTCGGTTTGGTCGCGGTGGATCGGGAAACCTTCACCCGCGTGGTGAAGCCGAGTGCACGCTGGCTGGGTTCGGTGGCCCGTGCCAACGAACTGTCCGGATGAACGGATGAAACGATTGAACCAGGACCAGTGGACCGCACAGGTCGTCGCTCCGGCCGAGCAGGCGAATCCGCCACCGGGCGAGCCAGGCCCTGCCGCCGTGCTGCGTGGCGAGTTCACCCTGACCCGCTTGCCCAGAGCCGCACGGCTGTGGGTCACCGCGCTCGGTGTGTATGACATGGAGATCAACGGCCGGGTGGTGGGCGATCACGTGCTCGCCCCCGGCTGGACGAGCTATCACAAGCGGCTGCGGTACCAGGAGTTCGACGTGACGGGGCTGCTACGCCCCGGCCGCAACGCGTGGGGTGCGCACCTCGCGGACGGCTGGTACCGAGGGCGGCTCGGGTTCAACGGCGGGATGCGCGACATCTACGGTTCGGAGACCGGCCTGCTGGCCGAGATCCTGGCCGAGTACGCCGACGGGAGCAGGCAGTCGTTTTCCACCGGCCCCGGCTGGCGCGCCACAACCGGGCCGGTGGTCGCCGCAGGCCTGTACGAGGGCGAGGTGTACGACGCGCGGCGGGAGCTGCCGGGATGGAGCGAACCCGAGTTCGATGACTCGTCCTGGGAACCCGTACGCGTCCTGCCGTTCGACACCGGCGTGCTGGTTCCCTCGGACAGTCCGCCGGTCCGGCGCGTCGAGCAGGTGGCACCGAAGGCACTGCTCACCTCGCCCGCCGGGCACACGATCGTCGACTTCGGACAGAACATCGTTGGACGGCTGCGGTTGCGGGTGTGCGGCGAAGCGGGCAGGACCATCACCGCCCGCCACGCCGAAGTCCTCGAGGACGGTGAGCTGTGCCTTCGCCCGCTGCGGGGAGCCGCCGCAACCGATCGCTACACCTTGCGTGGTGCCACCGGCGGCGAGGAGTGGGAACCCCGGTTCACCGTCCACGGCTTCCGCTACGCCCAACTGGACAACTGGCCCGGCGAACTCTCCGCTGATGACGTGACCGCCGTCGTGGTCCATAGCGACCTGCGTCGGATCGGGTGGTTCGCCTCGTCCGATCCGCGGCTGAACCGGCTGCACGACAACGCCGTGTGGAGCATGCGCGGCAACGTCGTCGACGTGCCGACGGACTGCCCGCAGCGAGACGAGCGGCTCGGCTGGACCGGTGACCTCCAGATCTTCGCACCCACCGCGGCCTTTCTCTACGACGTCGGTGGCTTCCTCAGCTCCTGGTTGCAGAACCTGGCCGCCGACCAGAGCGACGACGCGCGCGGCATCCCGCCGGTGATCAGTCCGGACATCCCGCTGCACATACCGTTCCCCATGCCGCCGGGCAACCCGCCGATGGCTGGCTGGTGCGATGCCGCCGTCATCGTTCCGTGGGTGCTCTACCAGCGCTACGGCGACACCGAAGTGCTTCGCAGGCAGTACCCATCCATGTGTTCCTGGGTGAACGCCGTCGATGCCATCGCGGGGCCGGGGCACGTGTGGGGCGATCCGCCGCAGTTCGGTGACTGGCTGGATCCGACCGCTCCGACTGACGAACCCGGCAAGGCCTCGACCTCGCTACAGCTGGTCGCCACCGCGTACTTCGCGCATACGACCCGGCTGCTGGCCGAGACCGCCGCGGTGCTCGGCGAGCAGGACGACGTGCGGCACTACTGTGCCCTCGCTGCTGCCGTTCGTGCTGCCTTCAGGGAGCGATTCCGGGCCGAAGGTGGGCGGCTGACTGAAGAATCGCAGACCGCGTACGCGCTCGCCCTGTGCTTCGGGTTGTTCGACGAGGCCGAACGCGCCGAAGCCGGTGACCGGCTCGCGCGGTTGGTCGCCGCTGGCGACCACCGCATCGGCACGGGTTTTCTCGGCACCCCGCTGGTCTGCGATGCCCTCACCGACACCGGCCACGCGGCGACCGCGTACCGCCTGCTGTTCCAGCGTGACTGCCCATCCTGGCTGTACCAGGTCGACATGGGTGCCACCACGATCTGGGAACGCTGGGACAGCATGCTTGCCGACGGGAGCGTCAACCCGGGCGAGATGACCTCGTTCAACCACTACGCGTTCGGCGCCATCGCCGACTGGATGCACCGCACCATCGCCGGGCTCGCTCCTGCTGAACCCGGCTACCGCAAGCTGCTCGTCCGGCCGCGTCCCGGCGGCGGCCTGACCTGGGTCACGGCCGCACACGAGACGCCATACGGCCGCGCCGAGACATCCTGGCGGATCGAAGGGACGGAGTTCGTTCTCGACATCCTCGTCCCACCATCGGCCGAAGCGATCGTCGAGCTGCCGGGGGCGGACCCGGTCGAGGTCGGATCCGGGTGGCATACATTCCGCACCACCTACTCTGAGGAGGAGCAGCAGTGAAACCCCTGTACCAGGACGCCGGCCGCGGTGTCGCGGAGCGCGTCACGGATCTGCTGTCCCGGATGACGCTGGACGACAAGGCGGGGCTGCTGTTCCACCACGCGATCGGGGCCGCGGACCGTCCGGCACCTGCCGGTGTGACCGCGGAGCACATGATCGACGCGTGCCGGATGACGCACTTCAACGTGATGGGTGCGGGTCCGCCGCGGGAGATGGCGGAGCGGCACAACCTCTTGCAGGAGCGGGCGGAGCAGTCGCGGCTCGGCATTCCCGTCACGTTGTCCACCGATCCGCGCCACGCGTTCACCGACAACCCCGGTACCGCGATGATGGCCGGACCGTTCTCGCAATGGCCAGAGGCCCTCGGGCTCGCCGCCGTGGGAGACACCGAGCTCGTGCGCCGCTACGCCGACACCGTGCGCCGCGAGTACCTGGCGGTTGGCCTGCGGGTCGCCTTGCACCCGCAGATCGATCTCACCACCGAACCGCGCTGGTCACGGATATCCGCCACCTTCGGTGAGGACGCCGAGCTCACCTGCCGCCTTGTCCCGGCATACCTCGCCGGCCTGCGCGGGCCTGCCGACGAGCTCGGTCCGGACAGCGTGGCCGCGATGGTCAAGCACTTTCCCGGTGGTGGCCCGCAGGCTGACGGCGAGGACCCGCACTTTCCCTACGGCAAGGAACAGATCTACCCGGGTGGCTTCTTCGATTACCACCTCGAACCGTTCCGGGCGGCCATCGCGGCGGGCGCCACGCAGGTGATGCCGTACTACGGCATGCCGGTCGGCACCGAGTACGAGGAAGTCGGCTTCGGCTTCAACCGCTGCGTCATCACCGGCCTGCTCCGGGAACAGCTCGGCTTCGACGGGATCGTGTGCACGGACTGGGGTCTGCTCACCGACCAGCGGATCATGGGTGAGCCGCACCAGGCTCGCGCGTGGGGAGTGGAAGATCTGACCCCGGCCGAACGCGCGTTGCGGGTACTGCACGCCGGCGCCGACCAGTTCGGTGGTGAAGCCTGCCCCGAACTCATCACCGCACTGGTGCGCGACGGGCGGCTCGCGGAATCCAGGCTTGATGTCTCCGTCGCGCGCCTGCTCGCCGAGAAGTTCCGGCTCGGGTTGTTCGACGACCGGCGCTATGTCGACCCCGACGCTGCCGAGGAGATCGTCGGTCGCGCCGACTTCCGCGCCGAGGGCGAAGCAGCCCAGCGCCGCTCGGTGACGTTGCTGGAGAACCGACGCGATCTGTTGCCCATGCGGGGTCGGCCACGGCTGTACGCCGAAGGCCTTGACCCGTCCGTTGTCGCGGACTACGCGGACACGGCGGACACCCCTGACCAGGCCGACCTGGCAGTGCTGCGTCTGAACACACCGTACGAGCCAAGGCAGGGACAGTTCGAGTCGTTCTTCCATGCGGGGCGCCTTGACTTCGACGATGTCCGCCTGAAGAAGATCCTGGCAGTGCTCGACGCGGTTCCCACGGTCGTGGTCATTCACGTGGAGCGGCCCGCGGTGATTCCGGAGATCGCCGACCACTGTGCCGCGCTGGTCGCGGTCTACGGCATCGGCGACCGGGCGTTGCTCGACGTCCTGTTCGGCCGTTCCGAGCCGCAAGGCAGGTTACCGTTCCAGCTGCCGCGGTCGATGTCCGATGTGGAAGCGGGACGGCCTGACGTGCCGCAGGAAAGCGACAACCCGTTGTATCCCTACGGCCACGGCTTGCGTTTCGCTGATACGGCAGGCTGGGATGGTCGCTCCCGAACATGATCTCGTGGTGGAGCCGCCTGCGGACGTGCTTGTTGCCGTTTCGCTGGTTCCGTCGACACACCGCGTGCATCGCGTCAGCCCTCAGGAGCATTTGATCTTCCTTACTCCCTGAAAGACGAAAAATATCCGGCAAACCGGGCATAACCTTGTCGCCCAGGGAGCAAGGAAGATCAAGTCGCGCAATTCGGAGGCGCGCACGGACCGAAAAGTCACGCGCAGCCGGGTGACGAGGTCCTTACTCGTCAGGGTGGTGGCGGGTCGGCGGCGCCCGTGCCGCTGGCGTGCTTGCCTGGCTCCCAATCGGTGCCGGCCAAGTACTCAGTCGCCGTGGTGAGCGGGATTTCCTCGAGGTCGCTGGCCATGGTGTCGTTCCACCGGTTGAAGAAGCCGAAGGTGGCCACGACGGCGACAATCTCCACGATCTCCTCGTCGCTGAAATGGGACCGTAGGGCTGCGAAATGCTCGACCGTCACGGCGTTGGGCAGGACGGCGGCGTTGCGTGCCAGATCGAGGACGGCGCGTTCCGCATCGTCGAAGTGCGGGCTCGTCTCGTACTCCCACAACGCGGCGGCCTTGGCCGGATCGATCCCGGCGCGGCTCATGCCCACCGCCCCGTGGGCCTGGCAATAGCGGCTCTCCGCGGCGGTGCTGGTGACCTCGGCGATCATGGATTTGAGCTCTCGCGACACGAGTCCTTCGCGAAGGGTGCTGGCCGTGAGCGCGGCGACGCCGCGCAGGATGTCGGGCTTGCGCGCCATGGTGAGCAGGCTGTTCGGCACAAACCCCAGCGCGGCCTCGGCTGCCGCGAACGCCGGGGCGAGCTCCGGGTTCTCCTCGGGCTTGATCGGGTCTACGTGGGCCATCGGGTGCTCCTGCTTCCGTCATGGGTGATGTCGAGCGGTGGTTTCGCCCGCGCAGTACCACGAGCGTGATCATTGATGGTCGGCGACGAAGCTCATGAGGTCACCCGCAGCTGGGCGATCAGGTCCTTTTTGGATACCTTTCCGATCGGCGACAGCGGCAGCTCGGTGAACACCTCGAGCCGCTCTGGCAGCTTGTGCTTGGCGATCTCGAATTCGAGCAGGAACTCGACCAGTTCGCCCAGGCTCAGCGTGCTGTCCTCGCGCAGCACCACGCACGCACACATCCGTTCGCCGAGATCGGGATCCGGTAGCGGCACGCAGCCGACGTTCATCACGCTGGGGTGCGCGAGGATGAGGTTCTCCACCTCCTCCGCGCTGATCTTCTCGCCACCGCGGTTGATGAGGTCTTTCTTGCGGCCAGCCACGACGTAGTTTCCGGACGGATGCAGCCGCAGCAGGTCGCCGGAGCGGTAGAAGCCGTCTGGGGTGAACGCGCGGGCGTTGTGCTCGGGAGCCCGGAAGTAGCCCCGCAACGTGTATGGACCACGCACGCACAGCTCACCGACCTCGCCGGGTGCGACGTCGTTGCCGTCGTCGTCGACCAGCCGGACCTCGTCGTCCGGGCAGACCGGCCGTCCGCAGGTCTCCTTGCGCGCCGCGTCGTCGTCGTCCAACCGGACGAACATGATCAAGCCCTCCGCCATGCCGAAGTTTTCCTGCACGGTCGCGGCGGGAAGCAGCTTCTCCGCGAGTTCTCTGGTCTCCGGCTGCAGTCGTTGTCCGCCGCTTTGCAGCACGCGCAGCGAGGACAGGTCATATTCGCCGATGCTCGGGTCGTTGAGCCAGCTGATCAGCAGCGAGGGCACCAGATGGATGTGCGTGACCCGGTTCCGCGCCACCGACTCGAACACGTCGTGCGGCGCGACCGACGTGCTCAACACCACCGTGGCACCGGACAGCAAGAACCCCTGCATGCCTGGGCAGCCGAGCGGCAGGTTGTGCTCGATGGGAAGGACCAGCAGCAACACGTCGTCTGGACGCACGTCGCAGACCGAGACGGCCAGCCGGGAGTTGTAGGCATAGTCGTTGTGCGAGCGCGGGATCAGCTTCGGGATCCCGGTCGTGCCACCGGAGAGCAGGAATAGCGCGGGATCGTCCGGATCGATCTCGATCTCGTGCAGCGCATCGGGCGTTGTGACCGGCGCGCGGTCGAGCAGCTGCTCGATGGTGACGAAGCCTGCCGGCAGTTCGCCGTCGCCGCCCTGAACCAGCTTGACCCGCAGCTGGTCGGATTCCTCAGCCACGCGTTGGACCATGTCCACGTACGAGAAGTCCCGGTGCGCGAAGGGCGTGGCCGTAGCGACAGCGTCGGAGATGGAAACGAACTGCCGTATCTCGCGGAACCGGTGCGAGGGCAGCGCCAGCACCGGGATCGCACCGATCTTCTGCAACGCGAAGTACAGGTAGGCGAACATCGCTGTGTTCGGCAGCTGCACGACCATACGGTCACGCGGGCGTATCCCGAAGTCGAGCAGATGGCAGGCCAGCCGCGTGCTGCGCTCATCCAGCTGTGCGTAGCTGATCCGCTGATCACCGTCGACGATCGCCAGTCGATCCGCGTAACGGGTGAACATCTCGTGGAAGACGTCCCGAAGCGGGCGGTCGTCCCAGTAGCCTCGCTGCCGGTAGTGTCGCGCGAACTCCGGCGGGAACGGTGTCACACCTTCGATCACTGTGAATCTCCTTGCCTCGGTCAATCCAGATCAGGTGGTGGCCGTGTAACCGCCGTCGATGACCACGGTCTCGCCGTTGACGAACGGGTTGGCGGTCGCCAAGTTGACGATCGTCGTACCGACCTCATCGGAGGTGACGCACCGGCGCAGCGGCGTCCGCTTGGCCCTCCTAGCCATCAGCTCGTCGTAGGAGTCGCCGAGAGCGTGTTCCATCCACTCACCTTCCATCCAGCCGGGCGCGACGGCGTTGACCCGGATCTCCGGGCCGAGTGCGCCCGCGAAGGTGCGGGTCAGGTTCGCTACGGCGGCCTTGCTGGCCGCGTAGGGAAACGGCTGCGGGCCGGGACGCAACCCGACGACGCTGGACAGGTTGACAACGGCGGCGGGGGCCGAGTCACGCAACAGCGGCACACAAGCTCTGGTCACCTGAAACGTGCCGCGCACGTTCACCGCGAAGATCCGGTCCCATTCGGCCATAGACAGGCCGTCGAGATCGGACGGCGGAGTGTCCGTGGTCATGCCCGCGTTGTTCACCAACGCGTCGAGGCGCCCGAACCGCTCGGCCACGGCTGCCGCCATCTCGCGTACGGCGGTGTCGTCGGTGACATCGGCCCGCACCGGCATCGCCTTCGCGCCAAGCCCCTCGGCAAGGCCGGCGACCTCCTGCGCGGGTGTCTCGCTACGGCTGTAGTTGATCACCACATCGAAACCGGCGCGCGCGAACTCCAGGACGGTGGCCCGGCCGATGCCGCGCCCCCCGCCGGTCACGAGCGCGACCTTGCGACCCGTCGACTCCTGATCCGTCATGGATTACCTCCGTTGGAAACTGGCTAGTACCTGCTGGTGAAGGGATACGTCCCGCACAAGACCTAGGCCGGAAGGAGGGTCATACTCGCGGCCTTTCGGGTGAGCCGGTCCGGTGAGCGTCGGGGCGTGGCCGCAACGATGGACGAGCCGGCTTCCTCGCGACAGGGATGATGCCAATCAATGGCAAGATCGCCATTTCACGTGCGTGGCAAGCGGCCATATCTGTCATCCGACGTGGTCAGGGTCGACGTGGTCAGGGTCCCAGGGCGCCGATAGGGGTGACGGAGACACCGTCGTGGCGGCGGTGACGTCGAAGGCGCCCCACCGGCCATCCGCTGCCTCGACGACCGCATCCACTTCGAGTCCGGTGTTGTCGCGGTACTGCAACACCTCGGCGTCAGTGGCTTGCGGGCTTGCGCGTACACGCGCAAGTCGCGTACGACGAGCGACTCGAAGGGGAACCCGAGCGGGTTCAGCGCCGCAAGGTCAGCGAGATCGGTCACGGTGAGGTCCGGATCCGCGCTGCGGGCAGGCTTGCCGTTCAACAACGAGGCAAGGGAGATCGACCGCTGGGAATGGGATGTTGTGGCGTTGCCAGCCGGGAGGACGAGTTGCCTCCTGCTTCGACGCGATGCGCGCCAGCGGACGGCACGGCGAGGAAGTGCGCCGGCTCTCGGAAGCCGCGACGCGTGAGCGCATCGTGCACCGAGGCCGCGACAGGCTCGGCGGCCTTGTCGTCGACGAGGGCGATGACACAGCCTCCGAACCCAGCGCCTGTCATGCGCGCGCCGTAGGCCCCGCAGTCGAGCGCGGTGTCGACCGCGATGTCGAGCTCGGGGACGGTCACCTCGAAGTCGTGGCACAGTGACTCGTGCGAGGCGGTGAGCAGCGGCCCGATCTCGCGGATCCTGCGGTCGCGGAGCAACGAAACGGTCTCGATCACCCGGGCGTTCTCGGCGACCACGTGCCGGGCGCGGCGACGCATCGTCGGGTCGTGCAGCTCCTGCATCTCGTCGGGTGACGCGTCACGCAAGGCCCCGACTCCCACGGCGTGTGCGGCCTGCTCGCAAGCGCGGCGCCGGGCGGCGTACTCACCGTCCACGAGTTGGTGCGGCGCCCGGGTGTCGATCACCAGCAACGCCAGGCCGGCGGCGGCGAGGTCGAGCGCGAACAACTCGTCCAGCGCGACAGCCGTGGCGCACTCGAGCGCTGCCGACGACGATAGGCCAGCGCCGCGGGGCACGTCGCTGTCGACGACGAGGTCCGCACCGCCGATGTCGTAACCGGACTCGCGCAGCGCCCAGACGACACCGGCGACATAGGCGGCCCAGCCGTTGGGGTTGCGTGGTGCGAGGTCGGTGATCACGGCTACCCGCGGCCCGTCCGGCTCCTGGACCGAGCGAACGACGAGCAGGCCGTCCGTGCGACCAGCCGCGGCGACGACTACCCGCCGTGGCAGGGCGATGGGGAGCACGAAGCCGTCGTTGTAGTCGGTGTGCTCGCCGATGAGGTTCACCCGCCCCGGTGCGGCCCATACCCCGTCTGGCTCGTATCCGACCGCCGCGCGGAAGGTCTCCGCCACCCTCATCCGGCATCCCGGAGGCGGCGGGCGGCTTCCTCGGGAATGACGTCGTTGATGAACGAGCCCATGCCGGACTCGGAGCCGGCGAGGTACTTCAGCTTGCCGGGGGCGCGGCGGATCGAGAACAGCTGCAGGTGCAGGTAGGCGAGGTCCCGGTCGATGCGCACGGGTGCCTGCTGCCAGGCCGCGATGTAGGGCATCGGCATGCCGTAGAGGCCGTCCATCCGGCGCAGCACGTCGAGGTAGAGGCGGGCGAAGTCGTCCCGTTCGTCGTCGGTGAGCGCGGGCAGGTCGGGAACGTGCCGGTGGGGGTAGAGATGGACTTCGATCGGCCATCGTGACGCGGCGGGCACGAACGCGGTCCAGTGCACGGTTTCCGCGACGATCCGGGTGCGTGCGGCGCGTTCGGCCGCGAGCACATCGGCGAACAGGTTTCGCCCGGTGCGTTCGCGGTGGCGGTGCGCGACGTCCAGCATGCGCCGGGTGCGTGGGGTGACGAACGGGTAGGCGTAGATCTGCCCGTGCGGGTGGTGCAGCGTGACGCCGATTTCCTCGCCTTTGTTCTCGAAGCAGAACACCTGCTCCACGTTCGCGAGCGTGGTCAGCTCGCTCGTCCGGTCCGTCCACGCCTCCACGATCAAGCGCACCCGCTCGGGGGTCAGCTGGCTGAACGTGGTTTCGTGGTCGCTGGTGAAGCAGACCACCTCGCATCGGCCGATGCCGGGCCGGCGGGGGAACAGGTCCTCGCCTGGATCGACCGTGCCGGGCACGTCGGCCACGTTCCCGGCGAAGGAGGGGAAGCGGTTCTCGAACACCACCACGTCGTAGTCCGGGGAGGGGATCTCGGTCTGTCGCTCAGTAGTGGATGGACACAGTGGACACTCCGCCGCGGGCGGCAGGTGGGTACGGGTCTGCCGATGTGATGCGATCGCTACCCACTCGTCCAGGAGGGGGTCGTAGCGGATCTCGGATGCCGTCGCCGTCTCCGGCAAGTCGCGTGGATCGTCGAGGTCCCGGACGGCGTCATCGGCGGAGTCGAAGTAGATGATCTCCCGGCCGTCGGCCAGCCGCGCGGTCGTGCGCTTCACGACGCCTCCTCATGGCCGGGGTCGCCCACCGGCACCACGATCAGTTCGCCTGCCCGCTCCTCCAACAGCCGCTGTGCCTGCTCGGCGAGGCCAGCGTCGGTGACGACGTCGGCCTCGCCGAGATCGGCGAAGGTGCTGATACCGACGACCCCCCACTTGGTGTGGTCTGCCACGACGACGAGCCGGCGCCCAGCAGTGACGAGTGCGCGGTCGGTGTCGGCCTCCAGGAGGTTCGGTGTGGTGAAGCCTGCCCGCTCGTCCATCCCGTGGGCGCCGACGACGACCAGGTCGAGGTTGAGCGAGTGCAGCGCCGACACGGCGATCGGGCCGACAAGCGCGTCCGAGGGTGTCCGCACCCCGCCGGTCAGCACCACTGTCTGGTCCGCGCGCGGCGCATGATGGAAGACCTCCGCGATCCGGATGGAGTTGGTCACCACCGTGATATCGGGGATGTCGCGGAGTCGATGCGCCAACCGCCACGTGGTCGTGCCCGCGGACAGCCCGATCGCGGCGCCCGGATACACCAGCCGGGAGGCTGCGGCTGCGATGGCCTCCTTCTCCGCCTGCGCGTGCGTTGCCTTTGTTTCGAATCCGGGCTCCTCGGCACTGCCTGGGGCCGCCGCGGTGGCGCCGCCGTGCACCTTTTCGACCAGGTGACGCCGGGCCAGCGCGTCGAGGTCGCGCCGGATGGTCATGTCGGACACGCCGAACTCCAGGGTGAGGTCGGTGACCCGGACACCGCCGTTTCGCCGGACCTGCTCCAGGATGTGCGCCTGACGTTGCGCCGCGAGCACGTTCGCCTCACTCCTTACCTCGGACCACAGCGATGCAGCTGCCGTACCCGCATCGACCCCAGCGGCGCTGCTCGCCCACCAGACCGTATCACAATCACACATATGCAAACAGAAAACATCTGACGTAATGGTCGACTATGCTTGATAGTGTTGAATAGTGAACGTTCCGTGACGGCGGCCATGGCCCCGGCGCCGTCAGACACGAAGATCACGAAGTATCGCTGTCCAACTAGCCGCGGGAAGGCGATGGCTTTTATTCTCGTTCAGGAGGTGAGCACGTGCGCATCAAGATCACATGGCCATCCGGAGAGGCTACGGCGGAACTGCGTGACACTTCATCGGCACGAGCGGTATGGGAAGCCCTGCCGGTCGAGTCGCGCGCGCAGACGTGGGGCGATGAGGTCTACTTCGACATAGGTCTTGATCTCCAGCTGGAGCCCGATGCGGTCGAGGTCGTCGATGCCGGTGCGATCTGTTACTGGCCGCCGGGTAGCGCCCTGGCGATTCCGTTCGGTGCCACTCCGGCCTCCCGAGGTGACGAGTGCCGTCTCGCGTCGGCGGCCAACGTGCTCGGACAGCTCACCGGTGACGCGCGAGCGCTGGCCACTGTCGGCGGCGGTGAGACCATCCGCGTGGAACGCACCGGCCCGGCTGTATAACGGCCAGCGCCACTGGCCGCCCGTCGACGGCGGGCCTCCGGTCTCCCGCCAGTAGCAGCGGTTCAGCCGTCCGGCCGAGACAAGATGCTGGCGTTGCGGGCGCCGAGGCCGCGGGATATCGCCCTGGCAGCGGTCTGGACCGCGGGCCGAAGCGGGCGGGGATCGGCATGCTGCTCTGGCACGACGACCGAGAGAGCGGCGGCCACCCGCTCATCCGAGCCAAAGATCGGACTGGCCACCGACATCAGGGGCTCGGGGACCCTGCGGCGGAAGGTGAGCACCCTGTCCCGGCGGATCTCGGCGAGGGTCCGGCGCAGCGCGGCCACCGACACCGGGGTTTTCTCGGGCTCGTGGGTCAGCGGCCGGGACAGGTAGTCCTCCTGGAAGTCTGCCTCGGCGAAGGCCAGCAGGACCAGGCCCACCCCGGTGGAGTGCAGCGGCAGTCTGCCGCCGACCCGGTACAGAATCGGCATCGCACGATGTGCCGACAGTCGTTCCACGAGCAGGGCGTCGGTGTCCTCGCGCACCGCGAGCAGCACGTGCTGGTGGATGACCTCGGCGAGGTCCGCCATATAGGGGAGTGCCACCTGGCGCAGGCCCGGTCCCCGGGGGCAGAGCGAGGAGATCTCGAACAGCCGCAGGCCGATCGAGAACTGGCCGTGCTCGTCACGCTCAAGGGCGCCCCACTCCGCCAGCTTCTTGGCCAGCCGCAACGCGGAACTGGTCGGGATGCCGCTGCGCCTGCTCAGTTCACCCAGGCTCAACCGGCGGTGCTCGGCGTCAAAGGCCATGAGCACCTTGAGCGCGCGGTCGATGACCGGGTCACCCCGCGGGGGCCGCTTGCCGCGAAACGGTGATGTTGCCATTGATTGGCATTATGCCTGTCGGGTGGGAACCGGCTGGTTCATCGTTGCGGCCACGCCCCGACGCCAACCAAACCGGCACTCGAAAGGCCGCGACTATGACCATTCTTCCGACCGCCCGATCGTTGCTCTCCCGAACGAGTTTAACCCAACTCGGCGCCCTGGCCGTGGCCGCCGCCGTCGCATTGACGGGCTGCGGCGGCGCAGGTGGTAGCGATGGCGGCGCTGCGGGCGATGCCAAGACCATGACGATCGCGCTCGACGCCGACGCCGCACCCAACGGGTACGACCCACTGGTCTACGCCCAGTACCAGTCCCAGTTCTTCAGCGCCCTGTACGACTCGCTGTTCGTCACGCAGGAAGACGGCAGCGTGGCGCCCAGCCTGGTCACCGAGTTCTCCACCAGCGAGGACAACACGCAGCTGACGCTGAAGCTGCGCGAGGGCGTCACGTTCACCGACGGCTCGACGCTGGACTCGACGTTGGTCAAGGACAACCTGGACCGGCGCGACAACCCGGAACTGACGTCCTACGGCGTCTTCGCGGAGGGTGACTCGGCCGAGATCGCCGAGGTCGCCGCGCCCGACCCGAGGACGGTCGTCATCACATGGGCAGAGCCCCAGGCCGCCGGTCAGAACAACCTGGCGGACACCGCGGGCATGATCGTCGGCGCCACGGCCATCGAGGACCCGGGCACGTTGACCACCACCCCGGCCGGATCAGGCCCGTACACCCTCAACAAGGGACAGACCACCAAGCCCAACACCTACACGTTGGACAAGAAACCCGATGCGTGGAACGCCGACAACTACCCGTTCGAGACGGTCGTCTACAAGACGATCACCGACGACCAGGCCCTGGCGAACGCCGTGGTCTCCGGGCAGGCGGACGTCGCGCTCCCCCTCGATCCGGACACCGTAGACATGGTCGAGTCGCAGCAGACGGTGGCGGAGAACGGCGGCACGCTATTCGGGTTCCTGGTGTTCGACAAGACCGGCGCGACGTCCGAGCCGTTCGGCGACGTGCGTGTCAGGAAGGCGCTCAGCTACGCGATCGACCGTCAGTCGATCGTGGACAACCTGCACCCCGGTGACAAGCCGACCGCCAACATGGTTTCGTCCGAGTCTTCGGCCTACGACCCCTCGCTCGACGAGGAGTTCGCCTACGACCCGGACCGGGCCAAGCAGTTGCTCGCCGAGGCCGGTTACCCGGACGGCTTCTCGTTCGACAAGGTCACACCCGGCAAGCCCACTGCGGACGAGGTGGCTGTGCAGCGGCAGTGGGAGCAGATCGGGGTCACGATGAACCTCAACCCGGCGTCTTCCACCGATGCTGTGTTCGCCGCGGCGAGGACGCAGCCATTGGGCTTCGGGCCCTTCGCGTTCAACGATCTGCTCGGCTTCGTCCAGGGAGTGGTCTACGGCGGGTTCATGAACCTGCAAGAAGCCACCAACCCGGAGATCGAGGCGGCAATGGCGGCGGCGGCCGAGGCAGCCGGAGGCGGCAGGACCGAGGCGGTGCAGGATCTCAACCGCGCGATCGTCACCGAGGGCTGGTACATCCCGATGTATGAGTCGTTCACCTACGCGGGCTACAACGCCAGCAAGGTCACGGAGCCCAAGTTCGGCGGCACCAACAACTACATCATGCTGTCGAGCCTGCGGCCAGCGGGCTGACGAGCGCTCTTGGATCTGTCGGTGGCCGTGACCGCAAGGCCACGGCCACCGACCGCCAACTCACCGAGGGGGAGGAGGGAAGGACATGTTCGGCTACGTCATACGTCGGCTCGCGATGGCGGTCGCGACCGTGTTCGCCGCCATCGTGATCAGCTTCCTGCTTGTGCACCTCACCCCGGGCAGCCCGGGAGCGATCGTGGCCGGTGCGGATGCGACGGAAGCGGAGGTCGCCAAGGCCAACGCGGAGCTGGGCTGGGACCAGCCGCTGTGGACCCAGCTCACCGCATACCTGAAGAACCTGCTCCAGGGTGATATGGGGACGTCCATCATCGATGGCCAGCCGATCCAGGCAGACCTGCTCACCCGCCTCCCTGTCACCTTCTTCATCGCCTTGTTCGCCACGATCCTGAGTGCGGTCGTTGGCGTGGCACTTGGCGTGACCGCCGCCGTCCGTGGCGGACACACCGACCGAGGAATCACCGTGGGCAGCGGCATCGCGCTGTCACTGCCCGCGTTCTGGGTCGGCGTCCTACTCGTCTACGTCATCGCGGTCCGCGCCGACCTGCTCCCGGCCACGGGATACGTGCCGTTCACGGTCGACCCGGTCGGCTGGTTGCAGAGCCTGCTGCTGCCGGTGATCACGCTGGCCGTCGGCGGCGCGGCGGTCGTTGCCAGGACCGCGAGGGCAAGCATGCGGGGCGCGCTGCGACAGGAGCACATCCGCACCCTGCAGGCCGTGGGAACGCCACCATGGCGGATCCGCTACCTGCACGCGTTGCGCTATGCCAGCGTGCCGATCGTGTCCGTCCTCGGCATCCAGTTCATCGTGCTGTTCGGCGGCTCGGTCATCATCGAGAACCTGTTCGCGCTGCCCGGCCTCGGCCAGGCCAGCCAAAGCGCCGTCGCCGCGCACGACTTTCCCGCCCTGCAAGGCGTCGTGATCGTCGCCACGCTCGTCGTCGTCATCACCAACCTGCTGCTCGACCTGGTGATCGCGGCGCTGGACCCGAAGGTGCGTACCGCATGAGTATCAATGACGCCGACCACGTCGTGACCGTCCCTGCTGTTCATCGCCGACGCCTGCCCGCGTTCCTGCGGAGTCCTGGTGGCGTCTTCGGAGCCGGCTGGCTGGTCCTCGTCATCGTCCTGTCTTTCACAGCTGGGTTCTGGCGTCCGTACGGGATCAACGAACAGGACCTGGCCAACCGGTTCGCGCTGCCAGGGGCCGATCACTGGCTCGGCACCGACGAGATGGGGCGAGACCTGCTGAGCCGGATCCTCACCGCAGGCGCCCAGCCACTGCTCACATCGGCGCTGACCGTGCTGGTCGCCTTCGGGCTCGGTATCCCGATGGCGTTGCTGGCTGCCGAGCACGGCCCCAGGTTCGAGCGGTGGTTCAGCCGGCTGTCCGAGATTCTGCTCGCGCTGCCCGGCATGATCATCCTGCTCGCCGTCATCGGCGCGGTCGGCGTCCGGCTCAACATCGTCATGACCGTGCTCGGCGTGATGATCAGCGCAGCCGTCTACCGGGTCATGCTGGGTGTCGCGAAGTCGGTACGGCAACGGCTGTACGTGGACGCGGCCCGGGTCAACGGTCTCGGCTCGCTTCGAGTGAACGTCAAGTACGTGGTGCCCGGGATGGCGACCGTGATGGCGGTGCAGGCGGCGCAGCTGTTCGGGATCGCGATCCTGATCCAGTCCGGCCTGGCGTTCATGGGCTTCGGGCCCCCTTCGCCGCAGCCCAGCTGGGGCGGCATGATCGGCGACGCGTCGCAACAGGTCTACAACGCGCCGTGGCTGATGGTTCCTACCGGTGTCGTGCTCGCTCTCACCGTGGTCGCCGCCAACGCGCTTGCCGACGCCATCGCAGGCCAAGTGGCAGGCGAGCGGCCGGTCGCGAGGCGCAGACGCCGCAAGGCGACCCGGGGCGGTGCCGAGGCACGGGAGGGCGAAACCTTCGCCGCGGACACCGTGCCCGCCGACCAGGTGCCTGCCGACACCGTGCCTGCCGACCGAGCGCCCGTCCTCGACGTCCGCGATCTGACCGTAGCCGTCGATGACGGGCCTGCGACGGTCACCGATGTGTCCTTCAGCCTGCGGGCCGGCCGGGTGCTCGGCCTGGTCGGGGAGTCGGGGTGCGGCAAGACGATGACGGCTCGCGCGTTGATCGGCCTGCTTCCGGACGGCGTCGCGGTCAGCGGCGGTTCGATCGGGTGGCAAGGCCGCGATCTGGCCGCTCTCCCGGAGGACGGGCTGCGGGCGATCCGCGGCCGCGAGATCGCGATGATCTCGCAGGAGCCGATGGTCGCGCTCGACCCGATGTTCTCCGTGGCGTATCAGCTCACCGTCCCGATCCGCAGGTTCCGCGGGGTCGGCAGGGGCGAGGCCCGTCGCATCGCCGCCGAGCTGCTGAACCAGGTGGGCATCGTCGACGCGGAGGGCGTGCTGCGGAGCTACCCGCACCAGCTGTCCGGCGGCATGGCGCAACGCGTCGCGATCGCACTGGCGCTGACCGGCAGGCCGAAGCTGCTCATCGCAGACGAGCCGACCACAGCCCTGGATGTGACGGTGCAGGCGGAGATCCTCAGCCTGCTCCGCGCTCTGGTCCGCGACACCGGGCTCTCGGTGCTGATCGTCAGCCACGATCTCGGCGTGGTGGCCGACATCTGCGACGACATCGCCGTGATGTACGCGGGCCAGGTCGTGGAATCCGGCGCCGCAGCCGCCGTGCTCGATGACCCGAGGATGCCGTACACCATGGCCTTGCTGGCCGCCAATCCGCACGTCCCGGAAGGACAGCCCGTTCCGGAGCGGTTGGCCTGCATCCCCGGTACCGTCCCGCCGCCTGCGGACTGGCCTGCGGGGTGCCGGTTCGCCGACCGCTGCCGGTTCGCCGCACCGGAGTGCAGCGCACCCATCCCGTTGTTCTCCGCCCATGAATCCGGTTCAGTGCGCTGCGTGCGTGTGGACGAGATCGACCGCACCCACCTGACGTGGGAGGCCGAGTCGCTCGGCGCCGAGGAAGCTGCCGACACGGGGGTGTCATCATGACCGCAGAGACGATCGCGCCCCCTGCGCTCGAGGTACGCGACCTGGTCGTGCACTACGGCCCCAAGCGGCGGCGCGGCAGGACGGAGCCGGCCGTGGACGGCGTGAGCTTCGACATCGGCCCCGGGGAGACCGTGGGCCTCGTCGGCGAGTCCGGATCGGGCAAGTCCACGATCGGCAAGGCGATCCTCGGCCTGCAGCCGCCGACCTCGGGCACCATCCGGCTCAACGGCAGGGACATCACTCACATGCCACTGCGGGAGCGGCGCAGCGTCATCGCGGACCTGCGGGTGGTGTTCCAGGACCCGTACTCGTCGCTGAACCCGGCGCAGACGATCGGTGAGACGCTGATCGAGCCGTTGCGGATACTGGGCGTTGGCAAGGCCGACGGCTGGCGGCGCGCAGGCGAGACGCTGTGGTCGGTGGGATTGACCGCCGACGCGCTGCACCACTACCCCGACCAGTTCTCCGGCGGCCAGCGGCAGCGGATCGCGGTCGCCAGGGCGCTGGTCTGCCAACCGCGGGTCGTCGTGCTGGACGAACCGGTCAGCGCTCTCGACCTGTCCACCCAGGCGCAGGTGCTCAACCTGCTCGCCGACCTGCGCGACCAGCATCAGTACTCGTTTCTGTTCGTGGCGCACGATCTCGGCGTCGTCCGCTTCCTCGCCCAGCGCGCCGTGGTCCTCTACCGGGGCCAGATCATGGAGGCCGGGCCGGTCGACGCGGTGACCGAACGGCCGAAACACCCGTATACGGCCGCGCTCACCGCGTCCGCTCCCGTGCCGCGGCCCGCTGAGCAGGCGCAACGGCGGGAGGCTCGCGAAGCGCTTGGCGTCGGCGCGGCAGGCGCCGCCGCGCCGTCGCTGACCGGCTGCCCGTTCGCCACCCGCTGTCCTGCCGCGGACGAGCTCACTCGCACTGAGCGACCGGCCCTGCGCCTGCTCGGCGAGAGCCTGGTCGCGTGCCACCACGCCACCTCCGACGGACCACCGGAGCCGCTAGGAGCGACACCCGGATGAGCGAGACCGGCGCGACCGAGACATGACCACTACGCCGCACGGTTTGCGTGTCGAACATCTCGACCGGGCGCTGGGGATCTCTGTCGCCCAGCCACGACTGTCCTGGCGGCTGCCCGATGGCGCGGCCCAGCAAGTCGCCTACCGCATCACGGCCGACAACGGCTGGGACACCGGCCGCGTGGTCAGCGACCAGAGCGTCCTGGTGCCGTACGCCGGTCCTACGCTGGCCTCCGCCCAGCGGGTCGTATGGCGTGTCAAGGTGTGGACGGACCTGGGAGCCAGCGAGTGGTCACCACCGTGCTGGTTTGAGATGGGCCTGCTGGACAGCGCGGACTGGCGCGCCGAGTGGATCGAGTCCGGTGAGGACCCGGCAGGGGGACCCGGCAACCGGCCGGCCGTGCTGCTGCGGGTCGAGTTCGACGTGGACCGTCCAATTGCCACCGCCCGGCTCTACGCCACTGCCCACGGGATCTACGAGGGATTCCTCAACGGTGACCGGATCGGCGACGCGGAGCTGACGCCCGGCTTCACCCAGTACGACGCCCAGCTGCAGGTGCAGACCTACGACGTCGCTGCCTCGCTGGCCGAAGGCCGCAACGCCTTCGGCGTGATTCTGGGCGACGGCTGGTTCCGCGGCCAGATCGGGATCACCCGGGCCGCCGATCAGTGGGGCAAGCGCCTTGGGCTGCTGGCCCAGCTGGAGCTGACCCACGCAGACGGGACGCGGACCACGCTCGGCACCGGTCCGGACTGGCGTAGCGCCGTCGGCCACGTCATGGCAGCCGACCTGATCGCAGGCGAGCGGTGGGACCTGAGCTTGCTGCCGCGCGGATGGTCCGAACCGGGCTTCGACGACGCCCGCTGGTCCCGCGTCGTGCTCGCCAACAACGGCTTCGCTGGCCTCGTGGGCTCACCGGCACCACCGGTTCGCCGCGTCGATGAGCTCACGCCGGTCGCGATCACCAGGCTGGACGATACCCGGCAGGTCGTCGACCTCGGCCAGAACATCAACGGCTGGGTGCGGCTGGCCAACCTCGGCCCCGCTGGCACCACCGTCACGCTGACCCACGGCGAGCACCTGGATGCCGCTGGCGACGTGACGACCGAGCATCTGCGGCCCGCGGTGCCGTTCCTGCCGGAGCCGTTGCCTGCTGGCCAGGTTGACCACGTCGTCTCCGCTGGCGTTACCGGCGAGGTGTTCGAGCCACGCCGCACGACACACGGGTTTCGGTACGTACGGGTGGAAGGGCACCCGCATGACCTGACGCCAACGGACGTGACGGGCGTCGTGGTGCACACGGACATGCGCCGCACCGGCTGGTTCCGCTGCAGTGACGAACGGATCAACCAGCTGCACGATGCGGCCGTCTGGAGCCTGCGCGGCAACGCCTGCGACATCCCGACCGACTGCCCGCACCGGGAACGCGCCGGGTGGACCGGCGACTGGCAGCTGTTCGTCCCGGCTGCGGCCTTCCTCTACGACGTGGCGGGCTTGTCGACCAAATGGCTGCGCGACGTTGCCGCCGACCAGTGGGCCGACGGCACGATCGCCAACATCAGCCCGACCGCCGCGGCTGAGGGGAAGGACAGCGTGATCGCCTCCTTGAACGGCTCGGCAGGGTGGGGCGACGCGGCGGTGATCGTGCCGTGGGAGCTGTACCGCGCCTACGGCGATAGGGCGGTCCTTGCCGAGCTGTGGCCAACGATGGTCGCGTGGCTGGACCAGGTGGAACGCACCGCCCGCGGCCAGCGCCACCAGGCCCGTGCCGCCCGCCGACCCGAGCCAGCCGCGCACGAGCAGTACCTGTGGGACGCAGGCTTCCACTGGGGCGAGTGGCTGGTGCCAGGGGAGGAGCCCACGGACTTCGCCGCGTTCGCCGCGGCCGACAAGGGCGATGTCGCGACAGCATACTTCGCCTACAGCGCGGGTCTCATGGCGCGGATCGCGCGGATCCTCGGTCTGGGCGACGCGCCCCGCTATTCGCGCCTGAGCGAGCGGGTCCGCGACGCATGGCGGGCGGAGTACGTCGACGACAAGGGGCGGTTGACGCCGGACACCCAGGCCAACCACGTCAGGGCGCTCGCATTCGGGCTCGTGCCGGACGAGCAACGCCCAGCCGTGGCCGAGCGGCTGGTGGAGCTGATCCGCGAGGCCGGAACCCACCCGGGCACCGGTTTCCTCGCCACGCCGTACCTGCTGCCGGTCCTCGCCGACACCGGACACCTCGGCGTGGCCTATGAGCTGCTCTTCCAGGACACCGAGCCGTCGTGGCTGGTGATGGTCGACCGCGGGGCCACGACGATGTGGGAGCGTTGGGACGGGGTGGACGCCGATGGGGTCGCCCACGAGTCGCTGAACCACCACTCCAAGGGCGCTGTGATCTCGTTCCTGCACCGCTACACCGCCGGGATCCAGCTGCTCGACGGGGCACCCGCGTACCGCCGCTTTCGAGTCCGGCCGCGCCCTGGCGGCGCGCTGACATGGGCCGAGGCGGCGCATGATTCGCCGTATGGGCGGATCGAGGTGTCCTGGCGGATCGATGGTGCCGAACTCGATGTGCGGGTCACCGTCCCCGCGGGCACGTCGGCCGAAGTCGTGTTGCCGGACGGGCGAACGCTCGACGCGGGGCCAGGCAGGCACAGCTACCGGGCGGCGCTGTCGGCAACGTAACCCGTGGTGCGGCGACTGTTACCGATGACGACGTCGGAGATGACGTCCAATGCTCGGGAAACAGGTTCGATCTCGGCCGAGTGGTTGAGGAAACCGTGCAGCAGGCCGCGAGCCAGCACCTGCCGGACGTCGACACCCGCGATCGCCAGCGACGGCGGCGGCACGATGGCGTGCACAGTCGTGTAGGCGAGCAGCAGCTGCGCGGGCAGCCAGTCGTCGGTGTCGCGCAAGCGCAGTGCCGCACCGGCGGCGAGGTTGCCGCCGGCACTGGCGCCGCCGATCGTGATCCGCGCCGGGTCCACCTTGAGCGAGGCCGCCTCGTCACGCACCCACCGGATCGCGGCAACCACGTCGTCGTGTGGCACCGGATACCGGGCCCCGTTGACCGCGAGGCGGTAGTCCACGCTCACGACCACCGCCCTGGCGCGGGTGGCGACCGCCCGGGACACCCAGTCCGCCTCCGGCATGTCCAAGCCCCCGCTGATGAACGCGCCGCCGTGCATCCATACCAGGCACGGCCGGTCCGCGACGGTGTCGGGAGGCTCGTACACGCGAACCGGCACCGGGCCGTGCGGGCCGGGTGCGGCATCGGCTCGAGTCGGCGTTGTCGGCGGCTCCCCGAACGTCGTGGCGCGTTCGAACTCGTCGAGCCTCCGCAGGGCGGCCGGGTCGCCGCCGATCTCGACGAATGACGGCAAGCCGTCGAGCAGGTGCAGGTGGTCGGCGAATGCCGGATGGATCGGCATGGTCGGTCGACTCCGTTCCGTCGTGTGGCGACTATGCCCGAGCGGGACGAGGTTGTTCGCGCGATATGCCTCCCGTCGTCACGACGTCACGCCGATCCCGAACGCCGTGAGGTCGTGGCCCGGGGTGATCGGCCCCGAGTACGTCGCGCCGACGCCGTCGCGCCACCGCTCGTCGGGCACCGCGCGCGGGTCGCCTGGTCCGATGTGGCTCAGCACGACGTGTTTGACCGAGGCCGTCGTCGCGATCTTGCCGACATCTCGCGGGGTGGTGTGAGCCGCCGCCATGTGATGCAGGAAGCCCGGGCCGAACCCCTTCCGGGTGGCTGCTGTGTAGGCGAACCAGTCCACGTCGATCGCCTCGTGTACCAGCACGTCACTGCCGGACGCCAGTCGGCCGACGTTATCGCTGTATGCGGTGTCGCCCGAGATCGTCACCGCGCCGTCATCGGTGTCGAATCGGAACGCGAAGGACGGGAACACCGGGCCGTGCGGCACCAGAATGGCGCTCACCCGGACCCGGTCGTCCTCGAACACAGCGAACGGCTGCATGTCCGGCGCGGTGTGGGTAGCGGACGCGCCGGTTCCGGCGGGCGCATGGACGTCGTGTGCCTCGAACAGGTTGGCGTGATCGATCTGCGCGCCGGTCTCGATGTTGCGGATGTTCATGTCATAGGCGTAGGAGGAAAGCAGCCCGTGGATCAGGTCAGTGGTTCCCGGTGTCGGCCGGTCCGGCTGGACCAGCGGCACGGATGAGGCGTCACCGAATGGTTCCGGGAGGGCCCCGGCCGGGCCCGGACCGTAGATCGGCACCGGCCGACCGAACTTGCCCGGCGTCATCCAGAGGATGTTGAACAGGTCGAACAGGTGATCGGAGTGCAGGTGGGTGAGGAACACGGCGCCGAGCGCTTCTGGTGCTAACCCTGCTTGGCCAAGCCGACGTGCCGCACCGAGGCCCGCGTCGACCAGGTAGTGCTTCTCACCCACCACCACCGCGGTGGAGATGCCGGAACGGCCGGGCGAGAAGACCGGTCCGGCAGCCGTGCCGAGCAGGATGAGCTTGGTGCGGAACCCGCTGATGTCGCCGGAGAGCGCGGTCGGCTCGGCGGGCGCGGGGCCCGCGCTGCCAGCCACAGGCGCGGGTTCCGTCGTGCAGCAGGACTCGGTTTCGGTCATGGCATCTCCGATCAGGTAGACGAGTGCTCGCGGTTAGATGTCGAGTCCGGCACGGCGTTCGGGCGGTGGTCCCGTCACAACGAGATCCAGCTCTGCCTGAAGCTCTGGCGACGGGGGAGGTGGCATGACCAGGTCGGTGCCCTCCGGGGGAACGTAGTCCTCCGTGGTTTGGCCGAGTGTCTCGAAGAACTTCTCGAACACGTCCGGGCTGAGGATGCCGAGCATTTGCGTGTTGTGCGCGTCGAAGGAGAAGGAGTGAATCGTGCCCGCCGGGGCGTGCACGAGGTCACCGCGGGTGAGCAGCAGCTCCTCGCCGTTGACATACAGCCAGACCCGGCCGGACAGGCACAGGAAGTTCTCCGTGTGCTGCTCGTGAAAGTGCCGGATGATGTAGGGGCTGTGGCCGCCGAGCGTGTTGATCGCGAAGTATCGGTGGTCGGTGTTGCGGCCGCGGGTGAGGTAGGTGTAGAGGGCGTTGGCCAGCGTGACCCGGTCGCCCTCCCCGGCGCGCAGGAAGTACGGCTCCGCTCCAGCGGGGAGGGACGCGTCCCATTCCTCGCTCGCGCGCACCTCATCGAGATCCGGGAAGGTGATCCCGAGCGGCCCGCCGAGCTCTGCGCGGCTCTCTGCGGTGCTGTGATGTCTCGGCCGGGCAGGGTGAATGTGTGCGTCGACGGCCTCGCCGAGCTGTTCGATGTAGGCGAGCGAGCCGCCCGGTGCCGCCCAGGTCAGCAGCCGGGTGACGTGGGAGAGCATCCGGTAGGCCACCGGAGTTCCCGGCGGCACGTGCACGGTGTCTCCGGGAACAAGGACTCGGCTCTGGGTTCCCAGCCACACCTGGACGGTTCCGTCGACCACGAAGAACGACCGTTGCTGGTCGCGGTGTGCGTGGTAGCCGGTGTGCGCTCCTCGTCCACCGCTGATGTAGGCGGCGTCGAACAACCCGCCGGTGTCCTGCGCACGAGCGATCACGGTCCACAACTGACCGTCCACTTCGTACCGCAATCCTTCGCCGGAAGACAGGTAGTAGGGGACGGGCTCGCCCGGCAAGCGATCGCGCACCGGTGTGAGATCGTGGATGGCCTCAAGGTCGGTCGTTGTCATCGATTGTCTCCCTGCTGTAGGTGTCGCTGAAAGAACTCGCCGATCGTGTCGAAGGAGAAGGTGGTTCGTTCGGTGTGGCGCATCCCGGGAGCACTGTGATGGCGCGTCGCGGGTGGCTCGGGTTCGGTTTCGAGCCGACCGTCGTCCATGACCTTGGGCCCGTCCACCTCGACGGTTCCGGCTGGATTGAGGAACCCGTGACGGAAGTCGTCCACGAGGTACAGCGTGCTCTCCACGCCTGCCGCGGCCAGTGCCTCATGCAGCAGCACGCTCTGCTTCGGTCGCACGAGTTCGTCCGCGGTGCCGTGTGCGATGAGAAACGGGGGCGCCTCGGACGTGACGTAGGACAGCGGGCTGGCCTGCTTCGCTCGCTCAGGCAGCCGGTCCGGTAACCCGCCGAGCAGTCGCGCCTCTGGTGCGTTCGCTCCGGACAACGCCGGAATCACCTGCTGCGCCTCGGCGATCACGAGTTCGAGGTCGACCGGACCGTAACCTTCGGACACCGCCCGCACCCGCGTGTCCGGGCCGTCACCGGCGTCGGGTTCATCAGGTAGCGCGGCGATGTGCCCGGTCAATGCGGCCAACGCCGCGAGGTGACCGCCCGCGGAGGAACCCCACAGCCCGATCGCGCCCGGATCGAGGCCGAGCCAGTCGGCGTTGCGGCGCAGGTAGCGGACCGCCGCACGCACGTCGTGCAGCTGCGCCGGGAAGAGCGCCTGCCCACTGAGGCGGTACTCGGCCGTGGCCATCGTGATCCCCCGTGCGGCGAAGTATCGGGTCAGATCCGGCGCCATGGTGCGGTCGCCGGTGAACCAGCCACCCCCGTGCAGCCACAGCACAACGGGACGGCGCCCTCCGGTCGCGGGCGGCAGGACGACGTCCATCACCAGCGGGCCGGTGTCCCGCTCCGCGAAGACCAGTCCGGTCCGGGCCTCACCGCTCATGGGATCGATTGTCGTCGGGCACCGAGCCGGACACCAGGACCGGCAGCCGAACGACCATGAGGCCCGGCCTCACGAAAGGCCGGGTCCGACAGTGTGGCGGACGCGCGGACGTCGCCGGGAAGCTGCCCGCGAACGGCTGCATCGAGGCAGGCGGACGGTCCCGGTGTGCCCGGTCATCGCGCTCGACGCCGCCGCCGACCAGCTTGATGACGTCCGCGGCGCGGGTGAGATCGGGACCGCTAGCGGTGTCGTCGTTGGCGCTGCGATGGCAGTGTCGGGGTCATGAGTGGACTCAGCGGTCAGCTCCGGTCGAGCGCGGCCGAGATCTGGAATGCCCAGCGAGATCACCCTTTCGTACGCGGGATCGGGGACGGCACCCTTGACAAGGACAAGTTCCGCTTCTGGATCTGGCAGGACTACCTCTTCCTCATCGAGTACTCGCGTCTGCTCGCGCTGGCCACCGCCCGCGCACCCGACCTTGACACGATGAGTCGCTTCGCCGGGCTACTGCACGAAACATTGCACGAGGAGATGGACCTGCACCGGTCGTACTGCGCCGACCTCGACATCGTCGCGGCCGACCTCGAACGGGAGCGGATGGCGCCCACCACAAGGGGCTACACCGACTTCATGCTGCGCACAGCGACCGTCGGCGACTTCGCCGAACTGCTGGCCGCACTGCTGCCGTGCATGTGGGGGTTCAACGAGGTCGGACTTCGACTGCACGCGGAAGGCGTCCCCGACGACGAGCACTACGCACGCTGGATCGACATGTACGCCTCCGCGGAGTTCACCAGCCTGGTTGACTGGCTGCGCGCGCTCACCGACCGGATCGGCACCGATCTCCCCGAGGCCGCGCGAACTCGCGTGTCCGACGTGTTCGACACCAGCAGCCGATACGAACTGGCCTTCTGGGAGATGGCATGGCGGGGCGAGGACTGGCCCCAGATCGCTTAGCCCGCGTTCCTACGGGGACGGGCGGCAGCGGTCAAGATCGCCGTGCACACGGCTGCTGTCGACCTCGTGGCCGCGATAGCGACCTTGCGAGCCGCGCTCGCCACCAAGGCGACGCCATCGCTGTCGAGCGCTGGGTTCGCTCATGATGTGGCGGCCGCGGGTTACAGGTCGAGGACCAGCCGGTCCGAGCACGAGCGGGACACGCAGATCATCATGGTGTCGTTGGCCGCCTGTTCGTCCGCGGTGAGCACGGAGTCGCGGTGGTCGGGGATCCCGTCGAGCACGGGTGTCTCGCAGGTGCCGCAGGTGCCTTCCTGGCAGGAGAACAGCACCGGGACCCGGGATTCCTCGACCACGTCGAGGATGGACCGGTCAGCGGGAACCGTCAGCGTCGTGCCGGACTGTGCGAGCTCGATCTCGAACGCGTCCCTGGGGCCGTCGTCCACACCGGCCTTGGGGCTGAACCGCTCGACGTGCAGGGTGCCCTCCGGCCACGTGACGCAGTGCTCTTCCACTGCTTGCAGCAACGGTTCGGGCCCGCAGCAATAGATCGCGGTGTCGTGCGCGTTCTCGCCGGGCTCGGCCAGCAAGCCGGGCAGGTCGAGCAGGCCTGCCTCGTCCTGCGGGTGGATGCGGACGTGCTCGGGGTATTCGGCTTCGAGCCGCGTGCGGAAAGCCATCGACCGGCGGGTGCGTCCACCGTAGAGCAGTTGCCAGTCCGCCCCGCTTCCGGCGACCTCGGCGATCATCGGCAGGATGGGGGTGATTCCGATGCCGCCCGCGATGAACAGGTACCGCTTGGCGTCAACGAGGGCGAAGTGGTTGCGTGGCCCCCGAATGCGGATCCGCTGCCCTTCGGTGAGCCGGTCGTGCACGTGCTGGGAGCCACCGCGGCTCGCGGGTTCGCGCAGCACCGCGACCCGAAGCGTGGTGGTATCGCCCGGATCTCCGCACAGCGAGTACTGCCGTACCAGGTCGTCGGTGAGCACCAGGTCGAGGTGTGCTCCTGGCTCCCAGGTCGGTAGCGGGTGTCCGTCGGGGTGGCGCAGGGTCAGCTCCACGACGCCGTCAGCGACGGTTTCCTTACGATCCAGCACGACGTCGAGTTCGTGCTCGGTGGATGGTGATGTCATCGGTGGTCCGTTCGGCTTGACCTAGTGGAGTGCCCCGGAGCTGATGGCCCGGTCCGGTGCGGGCGGGTCCGGGGCCGCTATCTGCTGGTCGTGTCCGTCGGGATGGGCGAGCAGCCACTCCCACAGCTCGACCGGGTCATCGAACTCGCGTACGGCGGAGCAGTGACACACCGCGCGCAGCCGGTCGGTGCCCAGTACCCAATGGATGCGGTAGACGCGGTCGCCGGTGAGCATGGGCAGGTTCATGATGCGGCGACCGGGGTGGTGGCGTCGTCGATCATGCGCTTGAGCATGCGCCTGGCGGCGAGCCCGCCGGTGTCGATGTTGATCGACAGCTCCTGATAGCGCTCCGGTTCGCCGGCGACGACCTGCTCCAGGACGTCGAGGGCCTCGACGTCCTGCAGCACGACGGTGCGGTTGCTTTCGGCGAGGAAGTCCGTGACCTCGTCGTCGTCGAGGGCGAAGTCGCGCGCGACGGCCCAGAAGTCGTGCGTGCTGTGCTCGGTCTCGGGGGTGATCGCGTAGACGACCTCGACGTGGAAGGCGTCCGGGTCGGTGCCGTCGTCGTTGGGCAGCACTCCGACCGGGGCGATGCGGGAATGCAGCTTGTACAGGCACGGTGGGGTGTACTCGATGTCTTGCCAGCGGCTGATCCGCCCGGACAGCCCGGTGGACTTCGCGTAGAACGGTGGGCATTCCGCGTCGTCCATGTGCCTGCTGACGTAGACGATGCCCGCGTCGTCATCGACCTCGGTGGTGATCGGTGTGCTGGCGACCTCAGGGGTGCCGATGTAGCCGCCGTGCAGATAGGTCTCGTGAGAAAGGTCGAGTAGGTTGTCCACGAGCAGGCCGAAGCGGGCGGCCAGCGGCTCCATTCCGGACACCGTGGTGTAGTTCGGCGAGTCCAGCCACGGGGCACGCGGGATGCGGGTGGCGTCGGCTCGGTCAGGGTCGCCGATCCAGACCCAGACGAAGGAGTCCTGTTCCACGACCGGATACCGGGTCAGCCGGGCGGTGCGAGGCACCCGGGTCTGGCCTGGGACCGCGACGCAGCGGCCATCTGTGCCGTAGGTGAAGCCGTGGTAGCCGCAGATGACCTGGTCGTCCACGAGGCGGCTGGGGGCTTGCGACAGCGGGAAACGGCGGTGCACGCACCGATCGGCCATCGCGGTGACCTCGCCGGTGGCGGTGCGCCAGAACAGGATGGGTTCGTCGCAGATGGTGCGGGAGAACAACTCGTTGCCGATCTCACGGCCGTAGGCGGCGACGTACCACTGGTTGCGGGGGATGGCGGTCATGGTGGGTCTCCTCTCTTGAGGGTCGAGTTCCTGTCAGTTCGACGTCGGCGCGGGTTCCAGTTCTGGCTCGGGTGCTTGCGCCTGGGTCTGGGTGCGGAGCAGCGTCAACGCGGCCGCGGTACCGACGAAGATCACGCCTGCCGCGAGGTAGAGCTGCTGCGGGCTCCAGCCGAAGTCGAGCAGGGCGCCTGCCGCGGCCGGTGCCAAGATCGCCCCGGCCCTGCCGACGGCCAGCGCGGTGCCGACCCCGGTGGTGCGCACGGTGGGGTCATAGATGGTGGGGGTCAGTGCGTACAGGCCCGCGACGCAGCCGTTGACGAACAGGCCGATGACCACGCCGAGTGCGAACGCCACTCCGAGCGCCGATGTGGATGCGATGAACACCGCGAGCAGCACGGCGGTGGCGACCAGGTAGCCGATCAGCACATTGCGCAGCGCGAACCGCGCGGCGAGCAGCCCAAGCAGGGCGGCGCCTGCCATGCCACCGAAGTTGAGCAGCGTGCCAGCGGTGATGCCCTGGGCATTGGAAAGGCCAGCCTCCACCAGCAGGGTGGGTGTCCAGCTGGTGACGAAGTAGAAGCCTGCCATCACGCAGAAGAACGCCACCCACAACAACACCGTCGCCCGCCGCAGCCGCGGCCCGAGCAGGCTGCGATACCCGGCCACGACCCCGCTGGTGCTCACGGCAGGCTCGGGCAGCCGCTCCAGGGCAGGCAGGCCGAGCCGGGCGGCCAGGGCGTTGGCGCGCTCGAGCGCGCGGGCGGGTTGGCGTGTCAGCAGGAAGTCAAGCGACTCGGGCAGCCGCGCCCACACCAGCGGGATGGACAGCGCGGTGGCGATGCCGCCGACCAGAAATACCGACCGCCAGCCGTAGTCGCCGATGAGCACCGCCGCGAACAGCCCACCCAGGGTGGCGCCCATCGCGTAGCCGGTGGAGTTCAGGCTCACCGCCAGCCCGCGCCACCGGTTCGACGCGTACTCGGCCGCGATGACGTTGCTGCTGGCCAAGATGCCGCCGATGCCGATCCCAGTGATCACGCGCAGCACGCCGAGCTGCGCGGCCGACTGGCTCATCGACGACAGCACCATCGCGGCGCTGGCCACCGCGAGGCATCCCAGGATGATCGGGCGCCTGCCGATACGGTCCGCCCATGGCGCCACCAGCATCGAGCCGGCGGCCATCCCGACCAGCCCCGCCGATAGCAGCAGCCCGAGCTGGGAACCGGACAACCCCCACTCGGTGGCCACCGACTTGCCGGTGAAGGCCATCACAAGCACATCAAACCCGTCGAGCATGTTGAGCAGCACGCACACCGCCACGGCGCTCCACTGGAAGCGGGTCATCGGGCCGTCTGCGAGCGCGGTGCGTAGCGCGCTCATCGGAGCGTCTCCGTGATCGGTTGCGGGCGCATGGATAGAACTCCCTTGTTCGTTGGATGGTCGTGTCGCGACGATGTGCCGGACTTGACAGCCCGGTCAGCTCTCTTCTGTCGGTGATCCGGCCGTTCGTGAGGCGCCTGATTCGCGTCCGTCCGGTGCCGACAATGGTGTGGTTCGTCACGACGACGGCGCAGCAGCCCTTCCGGATGCCGGAAGACAAATCGCGGCTCGGGATGCCGTGAGGGTCAGGCGGGTCCAGAGACGGCGCGGGAGATAGAGCGGGCGCTGGTACGCACCAGCGGCGCCAGGGCGTGCGGTGATGCCGTGCCGTGGTGCACCACCAGGGAGACCGCGGCGATGACCTGGCCCCGGCTGTCGTAGATGGGGGCGCCGACCGACACGGCGTCCATCGTCACCTGCCGGTCGCTGATCGAGAAGCCGTTCGTGCGGACGTCGGCGAGCATGCGCCGCAACTGACGAGGATCGGTGACGGTGCGTTCGGTGAATCGTTCGATCGGGCCCGCCAGCACCTCGTCCTGCACTTCGGGCGAAGCATGGGCGAGCAGGACCAACCCGACACCTGTGGCGGTGAGTGCGAAGCGTCCACCGACCCGGGTGAGTACCGGAACCGCTCTGGTGCCCGCGATGCGCTCGACGTAGACAACCTCGGTGCCCTCACGCACCGCGAGCTGCACATTCTCCCGGGTGATCTGGGACAGGTCCTCCAGAAACGGCAACGCACGCTCCCGAAGGCCCAGGCCTCGCGGGGCTAGCGATCCCACCTCCCACAGCCGCAGCCCGACGCGATAACGCCCGTCATCGCCCCGTTCGATCGCGCCCCAGGCGACCAGCTCACCGATCAGTCGATGCACTGTCGACAGTGGCAGGCCGGACTGCCGCGACACCTCGCTCAACGTCATCACGGGATGCTGCGCGGTGAAGGCACCCAAGATCTCCAGCGCACGCGCAAGCACCGGCCCTGGGCCGGAGTGCGTGTTCCGTCCGCGCGCTGCCGCCACAGCCGTCACCGTAGCCCACCGGTGTTGGCGGAGGGGAGGTCGCTGACGTGCGGCGATTGGCGCGGATTCGTCGCTATGCGGCAACACCTGGTATCGCTGAAGCGAAGGACTTGAGGTCGAAGCCTGGTCGTGCGGCATCGGACGGGCTCGGCGTGCGGCCGGAGCAGAGCAGTCGCCGAGCGGCCATGTGGTCGCTCGGTCGGTTCACCGATTCGACCGCGACCAGCTGATCGTCTCGGAACGCGAGTACCGAGAAGCGGCCGTCATCGGGTTCGCCGAGCAGGTGAAGCCGGTTGTGGTGGCACGTCAGCCCGGCGATCTGCAGCTTGAGTCCTTTCTGGTCACTCCAGAACCAGGGGAGCTCGCGGTACGCGGCAAGCTTTCCGGTGGTGATCTGGCGCGCCACGTGGCTGGCCTGATCGGAGGCGTTCTGCACGGACTCCAGCCTCGTCAGCGTTTGAGTATGGACGTTGGGAAAGCGTGCGCAGTCCCCGATCGCGTACACCTGCGGGTCTGTCGTGCGCAGTGAGCTGTCGACGAGGACGCCGTCGTCGCTGGCTAGTCCGGCGCCCTCGGCGAGTTCGGTGTTGGGCAGGACGCCGACGCCGACTACGACGAGATCGGCCGGATGGGTGCGACCCTCGGTGTCTCGTACCGCGCTGACCCGGCCAGCTTTGCCGACGAACTCGGCTGCTGCGGTTCGCAACTCGATGTTGACGCCCCGGTTGGTGTGGGCGGCGGCGAAGAACGACGATACCGTGCCGGTGACCGCCCGACCCATTACCCGTTCGGTCGCCTCGAGCAGCACCACCTCGTTGCCCGCTGCCACGGCGGAAGCGGCCAGCTCCAGCCCGATGAAGCCGCCACCGATGATCACGACCCGACGGGAGCCGATCAGCTGTGTGCGGAGCCGACGGGCATCGGCCACCCCGCGGAGCGGGGTCACACCGTCCAGGTCCTCGCCGGGGATGCCGAGGCGCCGGGGCCGCGCTCCGGTGGCGAGCACCAGGTGATCCCAGTGGTACTCGGTGCCGTTGGCGATGCGCACGCGTCGCCGGGAGCGGTCGATCTCCAGCACCCGTTCGCCGATCAGCAGGTTGATGTCGTTGTCCCGGTAGTAGGCCTCCGGCCGCAACCGCAGGGCATCCTCGCCTTTCTGGTCGAGCAGGAAGGATTTGGACAGCGGCGGCCGTTGGTACGGCAGCTCGGGTTCGTCGCCGACCAGCACGATCCGGCCGGGGTAGCCATCCCGGCGGAGTGATGCGGCGACTTGGGTTCCGGCCTGGCCGCACCCGACGATGACCGTAGTGCCTGCCGACGCCGTCACGTTTGGCCCCTGGGAACTCGAACGACCAGGCCATCCAGCTGACCGGTGACCACGAGCTGGCAGCTCAGTCGGCTCCCGTCCTGGCGGGAAGCGGCCGTGCAGTCGAGCATTTCGTCCTCGTCGACGCTGATCTCGGGCAATCGATTCTGATCGTCGGTATCGGTGTAGACGTGGCAGGTCGCGCACATCGCATTGCCGCCGCACTCGGCGACGATCCCGGCAATCCCCGCTGCTGCCGCGGCCTGCATCACGCTGCTGCCTTCGGCCACGTCGAGCGTGTCCTGCCTGCCATCGGGTTGGACATAGACGATCTTGGGCATGAGTTGGCCTTTCTTCGGTCGCAGGAGGGTGGTCAGCGGTCCCAGCGGACCGGCAGGTTGAGCAGTCCGCGGAACACCCATCCGCCCCATCGGGCGGGTTCGGTATCGGAGAGTCGCAGGCCTGACAACCGGCGGAACAGCGTCGGCAGGGAGACGGCGCCGACCTGCGCGCGGGCGGCCCACGTACCGAGGCAGAAATGGGGCCCGCCGCCGAAGGCGAGGTGTGTGCGGTCGGCGCGATTGATGTCGAAGGTGTCGGGATCGTCGAACACCGCTTCGTCGCGGTTGGCCGAGCCGAGCACGACCCCGAGCCGGGCGCCTGCCGGCAGCGTGGTGCCGCCAAGCTCTGTCTCGCTGGTTGTCTGCCGCGGATACATGCCGATCGGCGCTACCCAGCGCACCGCCTCCTCGAAGACGTCCTTGAACCGGGTGCGATCGGCTTCGACCTGTGCCCGCTGTTCCGGGTGCGTCAGGAGGGCGTAGGTGCCGGCCGTGGTCGCATCCCGTGGTTCGTTGAGCCCGCCCCCAATGAACATCTTGACGTTGTTACGAATCTCTTCCGGCGACAGCGGATCCGCGGCGTGCAGCATCGCGGAGATCACCGACTCGTCCGGATGGGCGCGCAGGTACGTAATCGCCGTGTCGACGGCTTCGTCCACGCTGGCGGCGGCCGCTTCGGAGCGCTGCCACACGACCGGATCGTCGCCGTAGTTGCCGGTCCCGTCCATCATCGCCTGCGACCAGGTCTGCAGGTCGGTGGCGGAAACGTCGCGCAAGCCCAGCACGGCTGCCAGCGACAGTGCTGCCATAGGACCGGCGAACTCGCCGAACAGGTCGGCCTCGCCGCGGTCGTAGAAGCCGTCGATCAGGTCGTCGGCGATCCGCTGGAAGAGAGGGGTCCAGTGCTGTTTGACCATGCGCGGCCGGAGCGCGGGTTCACCGGCTTTGCGTTCCCGCAGATGTTCGGGCCCGTCCTTGCGAAGCATGGTCTTGCCCATGACGCGGATCATCAGCGAGTCCCGTTCGGCCGCGCTGAAGACCTCCGGGTGTTTCTCGAGGTAGTTGATGTCGGCGTGCCGAGTGACCAGGTACCGGTTGGCGGCGGGAACCCAGGCAACTGGCTGGGTTTCTCGCAGCGTCCGGTAGATGGGGTAGGGGTCGTCCCAGAGATCCTGCAGACGGATCGTGCTCGCGAAGTCCTCGGTGATGGCAGCCATGGTTCGCCTTTCGCTGTTGAGTCGACGGCGGAGCCGCCGTTAGCTCCTGCGGTCCACGGTGACGCCTCGGGAACCATTCGAAAAGCACAGGTTTTCGGCCAAATACCTCAGAAAAACTCAGGTAACGTCCTGGAACGTCTCCAGGCAGAACCGCTTGAACTCCAGCGAGCGCCGGGTCAGCCGGGTGTGTCGCGGCCAGGTCAGTAACACCGCGGCTTCGTAGTCGGGCAACTCGGCGATGTCCTTCTGGACCACCGGCAGCCCCTCGTAGGTGCGCTGGTTGGCGGGCCGTTGAATCAGCATCGCGTACCCCAGGCCACGACCGACGAGGGCCCGAGCGGTTTCGAAGCTGCTGGTGCGGTGCCGCACCAGCGGCTTGACCCCCGCGTCTTCGCACAGCCGGAGCGTGTGGTGCGAGCTCGGTGGTGCGTCCAGCAGCACCATCGGCTCGCCGGCCAGATCGTGCAGCGCGACGACGGGCTCGGCCGCGAGCCGGTGGTCGGCGGGCAGCAGGATGTGGGGCCGTCGCCGGTACAGCACGACCTGGTCGATGTCGGGTAGCACCTCCATGTCGTAGAGCACCGCGAGGTCGAGTTTGCCGTCCAGCAGGAGTCGTTGCAGCGCGTCTTGGGTGCCTTCCTCGAAATCGATGACTACCCGGGGATGTCGCTCGCCGAAGCCATGCAAGAGTCGTGGCAGCACCGTTGGTGCGAGTGTCAGGTAGCAGCCGAGCGCCAATCGGCCGACGAGCTCGTCTTCGTTGCTCGCCCCGTCTGTTTCAAGTTCGCCTGCTTGCCGCAGTAGCGCTCGTGCCTGTCGTAACACCTGCGCGCCCGTAGGGGTCAGCGTGATGCCGTGCGCCTTGCGCCGCACGCACAGCTGCACCTTGAGTGTGCGCTCCAGCTCGTTGAGCGCCAGCGACACCGCCGACTGGGACACGTGCAGCTCGTCCGCGGCGGCGCTGATCGTTCCCGTCTCTGCCGTGGCGACGAAGTACCAGAGCTGGCGAAGCGAGAAGCTCGGAAGCTTGCTCAGTTTTTCCACGGTGTCTTCCCATGCTTCTGTTCTTTATCTGAGGTTACATCGGGTTCACCGTGAACGGCACAGACGGCGACTGCAGCAGGTTCGACGGGCTCCGCTACACGCACCCGGAACTGTTTGGATGTCACCAATCGTGTGGCCATGATCCTCGCGACAGCATCGAGCTGACGACACGCACCCTGAGCTCAGCTGTCGCGGACGGCCGGCGCTGAGGCCGCGGCGAGGTAGCGGGCGCCGATGTGGATGTCGCGGATTGCCTCGTTGAAGATCGTCACTACCCGGAGATCCTCGTCCCGGTGTCGTGCGATCACGTCACGAAGCAACTCGGTCGCCCGCTCCAATTGTTCGCGGTCTTCTTGACTCACCATCTTCGCTCACCTCTTACCCGAGCCTTTACTTCGCACAGCGCACGTCCTATGCTCGATGTAGGCAACAGATGTTGCGTACATAGTAACAGGAGCTGCCAGTGGATACCATCCCCTTTCTTTGTGGCGATACCTGGTGCCGCGCGGCGTCCGGAGCGACGTTCGACAGCCGTGATCCAGCGACCGGCGAGGTCCTCGCGGTCGTACCCGATGGGGGCAGCGACGACATCGATGCCGCTGTCCGCGCCGCGCGTGACGCACTGGAGGACGCACGGTGGGCTCGTATCTCACCTGCTGAGCGGGCGCGTCTGCTCTGGCGAATCGCCGAGTTGATCGAGGACCGGGCCGATGAGCTCGCTGAGTTGGAGTCGCGCGATCAGGGGCAGCCGCTGGCGCTGGCACGCGGCGTCAGTGTCGGGGGAGCCGCCGAGCACTTCCGCTACTTCGCGGGTTGGTGTACCAAACTGGATGGCCGGGTGCCCGCACATTCCCGGCCGGATGCGCTGAACTACACCAAGCGCGTCCCGGTCGGCGTCTGTGGCCTCATCACGCCGTGGAACTTTCCGCTTCTCATCGCAGCGTGGAAGCTTGCCCCCGCCCTGGCCTGCGGCAACACTGTCGTGCTCAAACCTGCCGAGCAGACACCGCTAACGGCGCTGCGACTCGCGGGCCTCTTCCACGAGGCGGGCTTTCCGCCCGGCGTGGTCAACGTCGTCACCGGTGGACCGGAGGCAGGGAGGGCGCTCGTCGAGCACGATGGCGTCGACAAGGTCTCGTTCACCGGTTCCACCGAGGTCGGGCGCAGCATCGTGCGGGCATCGGCGGGCAACCTCAAGCGGCTTTCACTGGAACTCGGCGGCAAAGCGGCAAGTGTGATCACAGCGGATTCCGATATCGAAGCCGCCGTGGCCGGAAACCTGCGCAGCGCGACCCAGAATTCCGGCCAGGTGTGCGCGGCGTCCGCACGCTTCTACGTGGCGCGGGCCCGCTACTCCGAGTTCACCGATCGGCTGGCCACGGCCGCCGAGAACATCCGGCTCGGGCCCGGCCTTGACCCGGGCACCCAGATGGGCCCGCTCGTCGGCGAAGAGCATCTGTCCTCTGTGGACTCCTACGTGCGGAGCGGAATCGAGCAGGGAGCGTCACTTGTCACCGGGGGAGCCAGAGGTGACGGTCCGCTCGCGCGTGGCAGCTTCTATCAGCCAACCGTGTTCGCCGACGCCGACGATGAGATGCGGATAGCCAGGGAGGAGATCTTTGGTCCCGTGCTCACGGTGATGCCGTTCGACGACATCGATGAGGCAGCGACTCGCGTGAACGACTCGCAGTACGGCTTGGCCGCGTCGGTGTGGACCCGCGATCTGGCCACCGCGCATCGGCTAGCGGAGCGGATCAACGCGGGGTGCGTGCGGGTCAACATGGTCGCGGGCATCGATCCAGCGGTGCCGTGGGGCGGTGTGAAGGCCAGCGGCTGGGGCCGCGAGATGGGGGCGGAAGCGATCGAAGACTACACCGAGGTCAAGAGCGTGTGGATTGGGCTGGAGTGAGCATGACCGAAACGACGAGCGGCGCATCCGTCGGGTACAGCGCCGAGGAGCTGCGCGAGCTGGACCTGGCGCACGTGCTGCATCCGCACGCCACGGTCGGCCGGGCGCCCGAACCGTTCATCGTGGACAGTGCGCAGGGTGCCCTGCTGCGCGACGTCCACGGCAACACCTACATTGACGGTACCTGCGGGTTGTGGCAGTGCGCCGTTGGCCACGGCCGTGCCGAACTTGCCGAGGTCGCCGCCGAGCAGATGCGCAAGCTGGAGTTCTACGCATCGTTCTGGCACTTCTCGAACCCGCCCGCGATTGAGCTCGCGACACGGCTGACGGAGCTCGCGCCGTCCGGTATGGACACGGTGTTCTTCACCAACGGTGGGTCCGAGGGCATCGAGACCGCGGTCAAGCTGGTGCGGCTGGCCTGGTACGCGCAAGGGCAGCCGGAGCGTACGGTGATCCTGTCCCGGCAAGGCGCCTACCATGGCGTCGGTTCGGCGTCGCTGGCAGCGACCGGGCTTCCCGCGTTCCACCAGGGTTTCGGGCCACTCACGCCGGGCTTCGTGCACCTGAGCAAGCCGCATGGCAAGCGGCTGGCCGGCGATAAGGCCGACGCGACCGACGTGCTCGTCGACGAGCTGGAGCGCACCATCGCCGAGATCGGGCCGGAGCGGATCGCGGCGTTCGTCGGGGAGCCGCTGCTGGGGGTGGGCGGGATGGTGCCGCCGCCCGCTGGCTACTGGGAGCGGGTGCAGCAGGTGCTGCGCAAGCACGGGATCCTGCTCATCGCCGACGAGATCGTCACGGCGTTCGGCAGGCTCGGGTACTGGTTCGGCTGCGAGCGGTACGGCATCGAGCCCGATGTCGTGGTGACCGCGAAGGGGCTGTCCAGCGGTTATGTGCCAATGGGCGCGGTGCTGATCGATAATGGCGTGAAGGGCATGCTGGACGGCACTCCATTCCGGCACGGATTCACCTACAACGGTCACCCCGTCGGCGCGGCCGTCTCGCTGGCCAATATCGAGCTGATCGAGTCCGAGGGCTTGCTGGAGCGGGCCAGGACGCTGGGGGCGCGGATTCTCGCCGGGTTGCGGCTGCTGGAGGCCGACGACGCGGTGTTCGAGGTGCGCGGTGAGGGCATGGCTTTCGGCGTCGAGCTCAACGTCGACGACGCCACGCCGGTCGCCGACGCTGCTCGTGACGAGGGCGTGCTGGTGCGAGCGGCCGGGTCGACCATCGTGATGTCGCCGCCGCTGGTGCTCACCGACGCACAGGCCGACGCGCTCGTCGCCGGGGTCACCAAGGCGGTGCGGTCGCTATGACCTCTGGACACGGCATCGATCCGGCCCGCGTGGACGCACTGCTCGAGGCCGAGACCGCCCGGTTCGAGCAGTGTCACCCGCTTTCGCGGCAGCTCAACGAGCGCGCGCGTGCGTCCATGCCGCGCGGCGTCCCGCTGCACTGGATGGCGAACTGGCCGAGCCCGTACCCGGTCTATCTGGCCGAGGCCACCGGCACGACGCTGACCGACGTCGACGGCAACAGCTACGCCGACTTCTGCCTCGGTGACACCGGCGCGATGTTCGGCCACGCCAACCCCGTGGTCGCCGAAGCGGTGCGAGAGCAGGTGCTGCGCGGCAGCACCACCATGCTGCCCACCGAGGACGTGATCGCGGTCGGCGAGCAGCTGACGCGCCGATTCGGCCTGCCGTACTGGCAGCTGGCGACCTCGGCAACCGATGCCAACCGGTTCGCGATCCGCATCGCGCGGATCGCGACGGGCCGCGACAAGGTGTTGGTGTTCAACGGCAAATATCACGGTTCGGTCGACGAGACGCAGGTGGCACTGCGGGACGGGCGGATGGTGCCACAACCGGGTGTCGCGCCCAACGCCGTCGACCTCGATCACACCACCAAGGTCGTGGAGTTCAATGACGTCCCGGCGCTCGAACAAGCCCTGGCCGGCGAGGACGTGGCGTGTGTGCTCGCCGAGCCGGTGATGACCAACGTCGGCGTAGTGCCCGCCGAGCCGGGATACCACGACGCGCTGCGCGAGCTCACCCGACGTACCGGCACGCTGCTGCTCATCGACGAGACACACACCATCTCCACCGGCCCAGGTGGCTACACCCGCGCGCACGGCCTTGATCCGGACCTGTTCGTGCTCGGCAAGTCGATCGCGGGCGGTGTCCCCGCCGCGGTGTACGGCATGACCGAGCGGGTCGCCGAGGTCTTTCTGCGCTACACCGCCAAGGACGACTACCGGATCAGCCACGCGGGTTTCGGTGGCACGCTGGTGGGCAACGCGCTCACCCTGCGCGCCATGCGCACCACGCTGGAGCAGGTGATGACCGACGATGCCTACCGGCACATGGCGGCACTCGCCGAGCGATTCGACGCCGGAGTCGCCGAGGTCATCGACCAGCACCGCCTGCCGTGGCACGTCACCCGCCTCGGCGCGCGGGTCGAGTACCTGTTCAGCCCCCGCGCACCCCGCGACGGCGGGGAAGCCAAACGCTTCCGGGTGCCGCGCCTGGAAGCGGCCATCCATCTGTACCTGCTCAACCGGGGCGTGCTGCTGACCCCGTTCCACAACATGGCGCTGATGTGCCCAGCCACCACCGAGCCCGATGTGGATATACATAGTGCGGTGTTCGCCGAGTGCGTGAAGGAGCTGGTGTCATGAAGCCCACCGCACTGGTCACCGGATGCTCCACCGGCATCGGCCTGCACACCGCCCTCACCCTGGCGCGCAACGGCTACCGCGTCTTCGCCGGAGTCCGGGCACCGGAGCGCGCCGATGAGCTGCGCGACGCGGCGGCAGGGCTCGAGCTGAGCGTACTTCGCCTCGACGTCACCGACCCGGAGTCAGTGGCGGTCGCCGTCGCCGCGGCGGAACCGGTGGACGTGGTCGTCAACAACGCGGGTATCGGCATGTTCGGAGCGGTGGAGACGATCTCCGACGCCGAGCTGCGGCTGGTGTTCGATACGAACTTCTTCGGGGCACTTGCTGTCATCCGCGCCGCGCTGCCCGGTATGCGCCAGCGCCGCCGTGGCGTCGTCGTCACCATCGGCTCGGTCGACGCCCGCCTGCCGGGCAGGCCGATGACATGGGCCTACGCCGCCAGCAAGCACGCCGTCGGGGTAGCGAGCGAAGCGCTCGCGCTCGAAGTCGAGCCGTTCGGGATCCGGGTACGGCAGCTCGATCCTGGCTTCTTCGCCACCAGCATCCGCGAGAACCGGCGGCAGCGGGAGAACGGGAACCTGGACGGGCCATACGCCCGGCTGCGGGAGGCTATGGAGTCGACGGTGGCGTCCAGCGTCGCGGAGGCGGGCGATCCGCAGGTGGTAGCCAACGCGGTTCTCGGCGCCATCGCGGACGATCGCGTCTTTCCGGTGCGGCGCCTCGTCGGTGGTGACGCCGAAGCCGCGGTCGCCGCCGAGCGCGATCGGGACGAAGCGACCTCGGCTACGCGGTGGAAGCACGCCATCGGCCTGGAAGAGGAGTTTTGATGAGTGATCAGGAGATGGCTGGCCGGGTCGCGCTGGTGACGGGGGCGGCATCCGGGATCGGCCGGGCGAGTGCGCTGGCATTCGCGCGGCGAGGTGCCGTCGTGGTCGTCGCCGACCTGGACCTTGCCGGGGCTGAGGACACCGTCGCGCTGGTCGAGGATGCCGGTGGCGCCGCGGTGGCACAGCGGGTCGACGTCGCCGACGAGGACCAGGTCGGTACGTTGATCAGTGGCATCGACGCGAACCACGGCAGGCTCGATTACGCGCTGAACAACGCGGGCATCTCGGGTGCCGCCGGCCCGATCGCAGGCATGCGCAAGGCGGACTGGGACACCACCATCGCGGTCAACATGACCAGTGTGTTCCTGTGTCTGCGCGCCGAGCTCGAGTTGATGTCGCGGCAGGGTCACGGCGCGGTGGTCAACACCGCATCGGTCGCGGGCATCACCGGCAACGCGACTCTGGGTGCCTACGCCGCCGCCAAGGCGGGTGTGGTCGGGCTGACCAAGGTCGCCGCGATCGAGCAAGCGCCGTACGGGATCCGGGTGAACGCGGTAGCGCCCGGGTTTACCGTCACCGGCATGACCGAGAAGTCGATGGCGGACAACCCGGAGTGGGCGGCGGCCGCACTGGCCGCCGAACCGGTCGGCCGTGCGGCCACGCCGGAGGAGATCGCCGAGGCCGCGGTGTGGCTGTGCTCCGACGCGGCATCGTATGTGGTCGGGCACGTGCTCGTGGTGGACGGCGGCATTACCGTCGGCAGAAGGCCGCCGGACGCCTCACCGGTCGCCGGGGCAGACGCGGTGCTCGCACGCGAATGACCCGAGCCACGCCCGCTCGGCAATGCGAGCGGGACACAGCGCCCGCGTCAACCCGCTGGGCGACGGTGTTCGTGCTGATGGGCGCCGGAGTGGTTGCCGCTCTGCAGATCGGCAAGGCGCCCGGCGCGTTACCGGTGATTCGGGAAGACCTGGGGCTCTCGCTGCTGGTGTCCGGGTTCGTCATCTCTGGTTTCAATCTGGTCGGCGCGCTGCTTGGGGTGGTTCTCGGGGCTAGCACCGACATCGTCGGGCACCGGGCGTCCGCGGTGGGCGGATTGGTCGCGATCGCGTTGGCCAGTGCGGGCGGCGCGGCGGCGGTCGGCGCCGTGCCGCTGCTGCTCGCGCGATTCGCCGAAGGCTTCGCCTTCATGGTGGTGGTGCTGGCGGTGCCCGGGCTGCTCGCCCGGGTCGTCACGCAGGCGGACAGCGGTCTCGTGATGGGGTCGTGGACGGCGTACATGCCCGCGGGGACCGCGCTGATGCTGCTGGCGACCTCGCCACTGATCGGTCTGCTCGGCTGGCGGGGCCTGTGGCTGACCGCGGGCGGGTGCGCGCTCGTCTGGGCCGTGGCGGTGGCGGTCAGCACCCGGGGCCTCGGTCACGTACGGCCGGTACGCCGCGCCCGGATCGGCCCGTCGCTGCGCACAGTGGTCTCGGCCCCCGGCCCAGTGGTCCTCGGGTTGGCATTCGCTGCCTACGCGGCGCAGATCCTGGCGGTGCTCGGGTTCCTGCCCACCCTGCTGGTGGAGGAGGAGCGCGTCGGCGTCGGGCTCGCTGCCGTACTCACCGCGATAGCGTTCGCGGTCAACGCACCCGGCAATGTGCTCGGCGGGCTGTTGCAGCACCGCGGGGTCGCGCGCTGGCGGCTGATCGTCTGGCCGAGCGTGGTCATGGCCGTCGCCGCGGCAGGTGTCTACGCGGAGGTGCTGCCGCTGCCCGCACGGTATGCGGCGTGCCTGCTCATGTCGTTCGCGGGCGGGCTGCTGCCGTCCGCGGTGCTGGGTGCGGTACCGGCGGTGGCTCCGACGCCCCGGCTGGTCGGAGCCACCGCGGGCGTCGCCATGCAGGGCGCCAACCTCGGGCAGTTGATCGGCCCGCCGGTGGTGGCCGTCATCGCCGGGATCGCCGGTGGGTGGCAGTTCACCCCGGTAGCCACCGCGCTGCTCGCGGCCGCAGCGGCAAGCTGCGGCCTTGTCCTGCGCGGGACCGTCGCGACCCGCGAACTGTGACGCGCTGGATGAGCTGGCTCACGCCTGGTGGCCGAGCTTGTACCCCTCCCGCTCGGTACCGTTGTCGAGGACACCGAAGCCGTCGGCGCCGACCGCGGCGGCGGCTTCACGTACCGGTGGGGTGGTGATCGGGACGGGGTTGCCGTCGAGGTCGAGTACCGGCGATGCCTCCTTGTACCAGGAGTCAACAACTTGGTGGCCCCAGAACGAGCGCCTGCGGTTGTCGCGGACGTCCCAGCGGATGGTGGGGTTGTCGGGGTCGCCGGTGTAGTAGTCGCTGGTGTAGATCTCGATGCGGTGCCCGTCGGGGTCGCGCAGGTAGAGATAGAAGGCGTTGGACACGCCGTGCCTGCCGGGTCCGCGTTCGATGTGGTGCTCGACGCCCAGGGCGCCGAGCACGTCGCAGGTGTGCAGGATCTGGTGGCGTTCGTGGGTGGCGAAGGCGATGTGGTGCAGGCGCGGCCCGTCGCCGCCGGTGACCGCGATGTCGTGCACGGTTGGTTTGCGGTACAGCCAGGCGGCGTAGATGTTGTCTTCGTCGTCCTCGATGGTTTCCGACACACCGAAACCGAGGCGGGTGTAGTGGGCATGGCCCGCTTTGACGTCGGGAACCATGATGTTGAAGTGGTCGAGGCGGGAGATCGCGTTGGCCGGTTGCCGGTGGTAGTGCTGGGTGAACCGCTCCCGGTGTTCGGCGTGGTGAAAGAACTCGACGGGGAAGCCGAGTGGGTCCTGCACCCGCACAGCCTCGCCGATGCCACGGGTGGTGCCCGCTGGCACCCGGCGGGTGGGCACACCGAGTTCGGTGAAGTACCGGTAGGCGACCTCGACCTGCTCGGGTCCCCGTACCCGATAAGCCAGGCCGCGCAGCGCGGGCGTGCTGCCCGCGCGGAGCACGAGGCTGTGGTGCAGGTACTCCTCGAAGGCGCGCAGGTAGAGCGCGTCGGGTTCCTCGGCGGTGACCACGAGTCCGAGCACGTCGACGTAGAACCAGCGCGCCGCCGCGAGGTCGGTGACGATGAGCTCGGCGTAGCCGGAGCGGATCACGTCGGGCGGTGCGGTCATCTGCGTTCCTCCTTGCCTGCGCCGAAACGCGGGGTGTGCACGTCGCCGAGCGCGACGTGCACGATGTGTTCGTTGGTGTAGAAGTCGATACTGCGGTGTCCGCCCTCGTGGCCGACGCCGCTGGCCTTGACGCCGCCAAAGGGGGTGCGCAGGTCGCGGATGTTGTGTGAGTTGAGCCAGACCATCCCGGCCTCGATCGACCCGGCGACGCGGTGGCCACGGTGCAGGTCATTGGTCCACACGTATCCGGCCAAGCCATACTTCACGTCGTTGGCGAGCGCGATGGCCTCGTCGTCGGTGTCGAACGGCGTGAGCGCGGCGACGGGGCCGAAGATCTCCTGCTGGAAGATCGTCGCGTCGGGTGCGACGTCGGCGAACACCGTGGGGGCGAGGTAGTTGCCCTCCGGCAGGTGATGCGGCCTGCCGCCGCCGGCCAGCAGCCTGGCTTCGCGTTTACCGGCTTCGACGTAGCCGAGGACGCGTTCGTAGTGTTCGGGGTGGACCAGTGCGCCGACCTCGGTAGCGGGGTCGTGCGGGGGGCCGACGACGATGTCGCTGGCGCGTTCGGCGTAGCGGCCGCAGAATTCCTCGTAGATCGCGCGCTGGACGAGGATGCGGGAACCCGCGGTGCACCGTTCGCCGTTGAGGGAGAACACGCCGAACAGGGTGGAGTCGATAGCGGCGTCGAGGTCGGCGTCGGCGAAGACGATCGCCGGGGACTTGCCGCCCAGCTCCATGGACAGCTCCTTGAGGTGCGCCGCGGCGCTGCGCATGATCGTCTGCCCGGTTGTGGTTTCGCCGGTGAACGAGATCAGCGGCACGTCGGGGTGCTCGACAAGGGCCTGTCCCGCCTGCTCGCCAATCCCGTTGACCAGGTTGAACACCCCGCGCGGCAGGCCGGCGGCTTCGAAGATGCCCGCCCACAGGCTCGCCGAGGCCGGGGTGAACTCGGCGGGTTTGAGCACCACAGGGCAGCCTGCGGCCAGGGCGGGGGCGAGCTTCCAGCTCTCCAGCATGAACGGGGTGTTCCACGGAGTGATCAGCCCGGCGACGCCGACCGGTTTGCGCAGGACATAGTTCAGCTGCGTGCCGGGCACCGAGTAGGCGTCCTCGTTCATCGCGACGATCAGGTCGGCGAAGAACCGGAAGTTCTCCGCGGCCCTGCGGGCCTGGCCTTTCGCCTGAGTGATCGGCAAGCCGGTGTCGAAGCTTTCCAGCTCGGCCAGCCGGTCCTCGGCGGCCTCGACGGCGTCGGCGACCCGGTACAGCACCCGTGCTCGCTCGCGGGCCTTCATCCTCGGCCAGGCGCCGTCGGTGAACGCCTCGCGGGCGGCGGCGACCGCACGGTCGATGTCGGCGGCGTGGCCGGCGGCGGCGGTGGCGTAGGGCTTGTTCGACACCGGATCGAGCACGTCGAAGGTGTCGCCGGAGATGCTGTCGACGTGCTCGCCGTCGATGTAGTGGGAGATGCGTTGGGGCAGCTCAGCAGGAAGGGTCATGATCGCTCCGTCATGGCTCGATGGGGGAGAACAGGTCCTCGGCGCCGGCCAGCAGCTGCTTGACGCGCGCCTGGCCGGTCTCGGTCAGCGGGATCAGCGGCGGGCGGACGAACGCTGAGGCGATGAGCCCGCGCTGGGCGAGCACCCACTTCACCGCGGCCGGGTTGGTCTCGGTGAAGACGACGTCCACCAGCGGATGCAACCGGTAGTGCAGCTCGCGAGCCCGGGTGTGCTCGCCTGCCACGTAGGCCGCATACATCTCGGCGACAGCGGCTGGCGCGAGGTTGGCCACCGCGCTGACGAACCCCACCCCGCCCAGCGCGAGTAGTGGCAGGCACAGTAGCTCGATACCGGACCACACCAGCAGTTCAGGACCGCAGGCGTGCAGCACTCGGGAGAAGTGCTCGAAGTCCTTGGTGGTCTCCTTGATCCCGACGATGTTGTCGAAATCGCGGAAGAGCCGGGCGACCGTGTCGGGCGCGACGTCCACCGCGGTGCGGGACGGCACGTTGTAGATCACCAGCGGCAGGTCCGGGTACTCGCGGGCAACGGTGGCGTACCAGGAGTACAGCGCCTCCTGGGTGGGGCGCGCGTAGTACGGGGTGATGATCAGGGCGGCGTCCGCCCCGGCCTCGGCGGCGATGCCGGTCAGCTCCAGCGTCTCGTCGAGCTTGGCTGAGCCGGTGCCGGGCAGGAACGGCACCCGATCGGCGACCTCGGCGGCCGCCACCCGGATCGCGTCGGCGCGCTCAGTCACCGTCTGCGCACTCGGCTCACCGGTCGACCCGCCGAGCGAGATCCCGTGCGACCCGTTGGCCAGCTGCCACCGGATAAGCCCGCGCAGGCTGTCGAAGTCCACCTCAGCAGCATCGGTGAACGGTGTGATCACGGGGGCGATCGAGCCCGCGATCTGCTGTGGATCACTGCGGAACCTCAACGGGTACCTCCCAATCCTTCGGCCTGCAGCCATTCCTGATAGGCGGTCTGCCACTCGCCGGACAGTGGGTACAGTCCCTCGATGCCGTGACCGTCGCGTACGCGCTCGGCGACGAAGGTTTCCTGGCGTTCCTGCTCCATCGCATCCTCGGCGACAGCCGCGGCCAGCTCCGGTGGGATCACCAGGACACCGTCGTCGCCGCCAACGACGACGTCACCAGGCAGGACCGTCGTCCCGCCGCAGCCGATCACGACATCGGTTTCCCACGGCACGTGCCTGCGCCCGAGAACAGCCGGGTGGCGCCCGCCGTGGAAGATCGGGAGCTCGAACTCGGTGACCGCGGCGCTGTCTCGCAATCCACCGTCGGTGACGATCGCGGCCGCGCCGCGCACCTGCGCCCGCAATGCCAGGATGTCACCGATCGTGCCCGAGCTGGCATCACCGCGGGCCTCCATCACCAGGACCTCACCGGAACCGATCGACTCGATCGCCTGCTTCTGCGCGTTGAACCCCGTCCCGTAACGGTCGAACAGGTCCTCGCGCAGTGGGACGAAGCGCAAAGTGCGTGCCCTGGCCGCGAACGTGCTTCCTGGCCGGACCGGATGCACGCCGTCGATATGCACGTTGTTGAGCCCGCGCTTGCGTAGTTGTGCGGACAACGTCGCCACGCCGACGCTGGCCAGGTGGGCGAGCAGATCGTCGTCCACCGCGGGCGCCGCGGGCGCCGCGTCGGGTCGTCCGGTGCCGTAGGCGTCGGCCCGGAGCGCCTCATCGACCTTCGGCGGGGCGCCGATGGCGGGCAGTCGCGGACCTTTGACCACGCTGGTACGGAGCTTTCCGGTACTGGTGGACCGCTCCGGGTCCACGCTGTCCACCTCGACCTCAATCACGTGCCCCGGCTCAGCGACCGAGGCTCCGGCCGGCGTACCGGTGAGGATCACATCGCCGGGCTCCAAGGTGGACAGCCGGGAGAGGTCGGCGACCAGTTCGGCGAAGGAGAACAGCACGGTGTCGGTGGTGTCGGACTGGACGAGTGTGCCGTCCAGCCAGGTGCGGACCCGCAGGCCACGGGGATCCAGGTCGGCCGCGGGCAGGAAGGCTGGCCCGATCGGGGTGAACCCGTCGCCGCTCTTGGCGCGTAGGTTGGAGCCGCGGTCGGCGTAGCGCAGATCGTAAAGACCAAGATCATTCGCCGCGCTCACCCAACCGACGTGCTGCCACGCGACCGCCGGGTCGACCTGGAACGCGGGGGAGCCGATGACCAAGGCGATCTCCCCCTCGAAGCCCAGCAACTCGGTGCCGTCCGGGCGGGCGACCTCGTTGCCCGCGGCGAGGGATGTGGTCGCCTTGAGGAAGTAGGACGGGTAAGCGGGGGTGGTACCGCGCTGGTCCGCGCGGCTCGGATAGTTCAGGTGCACCGCGATGACCTTGCCGGGAGTAAGCCCGAGTTCCGTGGTGACGGGATTGATCACACTGGCCTCCTCAGATCTCCTGCAGGTCGTGGCCGACGACCACACGCCCGCGGTAGCCCTTCTCGGCCTCGCGCCGCCAGGTCTCGTCGTCCACCGAGCCGTCGGAGGGCGTCAGATGCGACAGGACCAGTACCGGAACCCCCGCCCGCTCGGCCACCTCGCCCACCTCATCGGAGTAGGTGTGGCTGGCCAGCAGGTGCTCGCGGACCCGGGTGCCGTTGTGTGTGGCCAGCATCGCGTCGATAGCGGGTACGTGCATGGTCTCGTGGACCAGCACGTCCGCGCCGCGGGCCAACGTGACCAGGTTGTCGCACGGCCGAGTGTCCCCGGAAACCACGATCGACCTCTCCGCCGAGTCGATGCGGTAACCGAACGCGGGATGTACGGGTGGATGGTCGACCAGCGTCGAGGTGACGGTGACGTGCTCGTCGCGGTAGACCACGCCTCCCTCGTTGATCTCGTTGACCTCGACAAGGCCGGGCAGCGGTTCGCGGCCCTCGTCGTCGACCCTGAGGTCGATGTCATAGCGGTGGGCGTCGAACAACTGCTTGACCATCGCGCCAAGCGGTGCTGGCCCGTAGATGCGCACCGGCGGCCTCAGTCCGGACCAGCCGAGCAGCATCAGGGTGCCGACATCGGCGTTGTGATCGGAGTGGTTGTGGGTAATGAATACCGCGCGAATGGCGGAGAACGGGATACCAGCCCGCGCCAACTGGTGGGCGACCCCGTTACCGCAGTCGAAGACGTAAGCGGCTCCGTCGACCATCACGACCTGCGATGGGGCGAAGCGGCTGCCGCGCGGCGTCGGGCCGCCCGCCGTACCGAGGAGTACGAGCTTGGTCGTCACGGAGACCTCCAGTCGAGTAGATACCTGCGCGACCAATTGCATCGCGATCGAATGGACAGCACAAAGACCAGTTTTCGAGGTATTGAATAGATGCTGTCTATCGCTCACCCTCGCTCAGCAGCACGAGCACGGTTCTTCGGGTTTAGACTCGAGGGGCCCTTACCGGCTCCGGGTGGAGGGATCGCGATGGCTGTGCTCGCGACGCAGACCTGGTTGGACGAGTTCCGCGCCGGGCTGGTTGACCGCCACGGTCCACCAGCGGCCAAGCGGCTGTTCGCCCGATATGCCGACGGGTTCTCGGCCGGCTTCACTGAGGACCACCAGCCGGGTCTCGCGGTCGCCTGCGTCGCGGCGCTTGAGGACTACCTCGAGCAGACTTCGCCACTGCTACGGCTGATCAGGGCGCGCGCGACCGAAAGCGGGGAGCCCGACGATGATGCCAGGCTGGTGCTGGTGTGGGCCAGTCCGGCCCCAGCGCTGCTGGCCGACGTCTTCCCGGTGCTGGAGAACTTCGGCCTGCGCATCGCCGCGCACCGCTCGTTTGACGTGCGTCCCCTTGACGCGCGAGCGATGGCGCTCGAGGAGTTCCGGCTGGTACCTCGCGATGTCGCGCTGCTCAGCGATCCGGCGGTGGCCGCGCTCGCCGCCGCGGCGTTCACCGCGGTGTGGGAAGGTGCGGCGGACGACGACGGCTTCAACCAGCTCGTGCTCAAGGCGAGGCTGAGCTGGCGCGAGGTCGGCGTGCTACGCGCCGCGTATGCCTACCTCCGGCAGGCGGGCACCACCTTCGGGCAGGCCTACGCGCAGCGCACGCTGGTGGCCCACCCGCGGGTTGCCCAGTTGCTCGTCGCGCTGTTCCACGCGCGCTTCACCCCCGGAATGGCTGCCGCTGCCGCCGAGACAGCCAGGGAGGCGGTGGAACGGGCGCTGGACGAGGTGGACACGCTCAGCGAGGACCGCATGCTGCGCGCGCTGCTCGACGTGCTCACCAGTGTCGTGCGCACCAACTACTACCAGCGAGACCCCGACGGTGACCCGAAACCGTGGCTGGTGCTCAAGCTGGCGCCGGAGAGGCTGGTACTGCTGCCGCAACCGCGGCCCGCGGTGGAGACCTTCGTGTACTCGCCCCGGGTGGAGGGTCTGCATCTGCGTGTTGCCAGGGTGGCCCGTGGCGGCATCCGGTGGTCGGACCGGCCGGAGGACTTCCGCACCGAGGTCCTCGGCTTGATGAAGGCACAGCGGGTGAAGAACGCGGTGATCGTGCCGCACGGCGCCAAGGGCGCGTTCGTGGTGAAGCGGCCTCCCTCGCAGGCCGATGCCGCTGAACTGGGCGCGGAGGTGCGGGCCTGCTACGCGATGTTCATCCGTGGTCTGCTCGATGTCACCGACAACCGGGTCGCGGGCGATGTGGTTTCGCCGCCGGACGTGGTCTGCCACGACGGGGCGGACTCCTACCTGGTGGTAGCCGCAGACAAAGGCACAGCCACGTTCTCCGACCTGGCGAACTCGATCGCCGCCGAGTACGGCTTCTGGCTCTCCGACGCCTTCGCCTCCGGCGGTGCGACCGGCTACGACCACAAGGCGCTCGGTATCACCGCTCGTGGCGTGTGGGAGTCGGTGCGCAGGCACTCCGGCGAGCTGGGCATCGACCCGGCGCGCGACGAGTTCACGGTGGCGGGTATCGGGGACATGGCAGGGGACGTCTTCGGCAACGGCATGCTGGCCAGCGACCGCATCCGGCTGGTCGCCGCGTTCGACCACCGGCACATCTTCCTCGATCCCGACCCCGATCCCGCGACCTCGTACGCCGAGCGCAGACGGCTGTTCGAGCTGCCACGCTCGTCCTGGGACGACTACGACGCCACGGTGATCTCACCTGGTGGTGGGGTCTTCCGCAGGTCGGCCAAGTCAGTGCCGCTGTCCCCGCAGGTGCGTACGGCGCTGGGCGTCACAGCGGACCAGCTACCGGCGGACGAGTTGATCAAGGCGATCCTGCGGGCGCCGGTCGACCTGCTGTTCAACGGCGGCATCGGCACTTACATCAAGGCCGCCGATGAGCTGCACGTCCAGGTGGGTGACCGCGCCAACGATGGCGTGCGGATCGACGCCGCGCAGCTGCGCGCGCGGGTGGTGGCAGAAGGTGGCAACCTCGGCCTCACTCAGCCGGCGCGGATCGAGTACGCGCTCGCGGGCGGGCGCGTGAACACCGACTTCATCGACAACTCGGCCGGGGTGGACACCTCCGACCGCGAGGTCAACATCAAGATCCTGCTGGACGCGGCGGTCGCGGCAGGCAGGCTGAACCGGCAGCAGCGCGACCGGCTGCTCGCCGATGTCGCCGACGAGGTCGCGGCGCTGGTTCTCGCGGGCAACTATGCGCAGGCCCAGGCGATCAGTGTCACCGAGACCCTCGGCGGGCTCACCCTCGACCGGCATACCCAGGTGATGCGGCAGGTCGAGGCGGAGGGCCTGCTCGACAGGGAACTGGAGTTCCTGCCCGACGACGAGACGCTCGCGCAGCGGCAGGCCGCGGGGCTAGGGCTGACCCGGCCGGAGATCGCGGTGGTGCTGGCGGTGAGCAAGAACGAGGTCAAGCGGCGGTTGCTCGACTCCGACGTACCGGACGACCCCTCCAGCGCCGCCTCGGTGGCCGGTTACCTGCCGCCCCGGCTGCGCGACGAGTTCGCCGAGGAGATCGGCACGCATCCGCTGCGCCGCGAGATCGCCACGACCGCGCTGGTCAACGAGCTGTTCAACCATATGGGTTCCGGCCTGCTGCTGCGACTCATGCAGCTGACGGGGGAGCCAGAGCGTCGCGCCGTGTTCGGATACGTCGCCGCCCGCGACCTGCTCGGCCTGCCCGAGCTGTGGGCGGCCATCGACCGGCTCGACGTCGCTACGCACGCGGACGTGCAGGTCCGCGCCCTGATCGAGATCCGCCGCGTCGTCGAGCAGGTCGGGCTGTGGCTGCTGCGCCATCGCGGCCGGGTGTATCCGGCCGATGAGATACGGCGGCTGCGGCCGGGGGTCGAGCTGCTCGGCAGGCGGCTGCCGGTACTGCTGCAACACGGCCAGTACGACGAGTTGGAGCGGCGCATCACCGAGCTCGTCGACGCCGGCGCGCCTGCCGACCTAGCGGAGTCGGTCGCGCTGCTGCGGGTGCAGGCGATCAGCCTCGACGTCGTCGAGCTGGCCGGATCGGCAGGCCGCGACCTCGAATGGCTGGCGGCGGTGTACTTCGCCCTCGGCGAATGGCTGGACCTGCGGTGGCTGCGCGGCCAGACTGCCGAGTTGGCCACCGACGACCACTGGAGCATCCTCGGCAAGGCTTCGCTGCGTGGCGAGTTGGCCACGGTGCAACGGCGGCTGACCATGGCGGTGATGGCCGGCGCCGAACACTCGGTCGCGCCCGAGCAGGCCACGCACGAGTGGTTGCGGCGCAATGCGGACCGGCTGGCGTTGCACCGGCAGACGATCGACGAGCTCCGCGCAGCGCCCGCGGTGGATGTGCCGATGGTGGCGGTGGCGCTGGAAGGGCTGCGCAACCTGGTCAGAACCGGTGCAGACGAGGTCTGAACGGACCCAGCCATGAACCGGCCGAGCACGCTCGATGTGCCGTGCTCAGTCGAGTAGCAGATCGAGGAACCCACGTGCGGCCGGCGACAGTGGCCCTGGCCTGCGAATCAGGTGGATATCCCTTTCGAGGACCGGCTCGACGGAGGCGAGCACGGCACCTTCCAGCTCGGCGACCCGTGCCAGCGGCCTCGGCAGCACGGCGCATCCCGCACCCGCGACAACGAGGTGCAGTGCGGACTCGCGATGACCGACTTCCACGACCACATTGAGGTCGATGCCGCGTCGTTCGGCCTCGGCGGCGAGCAGGTCGCGCACCAGGGTGCCCGAGAACCCGGTGACGAGGTTCTTGGTGAGCAAGTCTTCGATGCCAATCCTGCCGTCACGCGGGGAGGGGCTGCCAGGTGGCAGGGTGACGACGAGTTCTTGCGTACCGATCTGCCTGCTCTCCAGCTCGTCGATCGCTCTCGGTGACGCATCAGCGAGGCCTAGTTCAGCGGCGCCGGTACGGATCGCTTCGCGCACGTCGTCGCCCAACTCGGACTGTTCGAGGCGGACCTGAACCGCCGGGTACTTCCGCCGGAACCTGCCGATGACGTCGGCCAGCGGATCGAGTGCGAGAGTGGGAAGGCTGACCAGGTCGAGCCTGCCTGCCACGAGCCCCGCGACATCGCGCACGGACGCGCGTGCTGTCTCCATCTCCCGCAGGGTTCGTCGTGCGGACGCGATGAGTGCCTCGCCTGCCGCGGTCAGGCGCACACCCCTTGGCAGCCGATGGAAGAGCTCGGCGCCGAGCTCGCGCTCGAGCACCTTGATGGAGTGTGACAGCGATGGCTGTGCCACATGGAGAGCGTTCGCGGCCGCGGTGAAGCCGCCGTGATCGATGACGGCGAGGAAGTACTCGAGCTGACGGCGCTCCACAGCGCACAATTACGCCATACCGGTGGTCGACGTCAAACGCTGCCCTGGCGTTGTGACGGCAGCTGACCCATAGGAAGCATCTACCGAGTACCTCAAAAAATAGTCTGGGCTGATGGCCGGATCGGCGCGCTCATGTTCTTCCAGTGACGCCGAACACATGATTTACTGCTCGTGTCAGGTAACAACGATTTCGTTCTCGGTAACACCACGTCGGCGAGCCGAGAGCTCCCGAAGGATCGGGAGAACGACAGAACCGTGAGGAGAACGATGCGATCACGCAACCGACTCGTGGCGCTCCTCGCCGCCGTGACGATGGGTGCGCTAACGGCCTGCGGACCGAGTCAGTCCGATGCGACCGATGTTGAGCAGGGCGCAGGCGGCAAGCAGAAGATCACCGTCGCTGCCCTGCCAATCGGCTCGACGGCAGCTCTGCATTTGGGCATCGACAAGGGGTACTTCGACGAAGAAGGCCTCGAGGTGAGCGTGCAGACGATTCCCAATCCCGCGGGAGCGATGGCGGCACTGCAGGGTGACGAGGCCCAGTTCGCCTACACACCGTCGATGCCGATGCTGACGGCGGCGACGCAGGGCATCGACCTCAAGACGGTCGCCGCGGCGGACGGGTATCCGGAGAACGCTTATCAGGACTGGGTCGACAGCGGTAAGAAGACCACACCCGCCGACGACACCGCTGTCCTGGTCGGTGAGGACAGCCCCATTTCCTCCCCGCGCGACCTCGAGGGCAAGGTGGTAGCCGTACCCGCGCGCAAGGCGCAGATGGAGATCACCATCGCCTCGGAGGTCAAGCAGGACGGCGGGGATCCGTCCACGGTGAAGTGGATCGCGCTGAGCCTCCAGGACATGATCCCGGCGCTGCAGAAGGGTCGTGTCGACGCGATCGGCGAGGTGACCCCCTTCATCGAGCAGGCGAAGTCCCAAGGCGCCCGCGTGATCAGCTACCCGGGCCTCGGTACCTTCAAGGAAGGAGCTGTGGGGCTGTGGGTGGCGTCGTCGTCGTTCATCGACGCCAACCCTGAGGTCATTGCCGGCTTCCGGCGCGCGGTGCACAAGGCCAACACCTACGCCAACGAGAACCTGGACGAGGCGTACGCCAAGGCAGCCGAGATCACCAAGATCCCGGTCAAGATCCTGAAGGCGGGTGACCCGCCGTACTGGCCGGACTCCGTCGCCGTCAGTGACCTTCGACGTGCCGCCGACGAGATGGTCAAACTGGGGTACCTGGATGAGGTCCCCGAGCTCGAGCCGCTGGTGGTGCAGTAGCAGCCATGGCCATCACCTCGATCCGCCGGTTCCCGGCCACGGGTAAGACACGCGTCGCGGGCTCGAACGCCCTCGTCGTGGGGGCGATCGCGGTCCTCATCTGCCTGGCCGTGTGGGAGGTGGGCGCTCGCGGCCCGCTCGCGGGCGGCCCGTTTCCCACTGTGGGGGCCATCGCAGGCGGGCTCGTCGGGCTCGTCGGCGAGGCTACCTTCTGGTCGTCTCTGGGCGAGACGCTGATGACCGCCCTTGTCGGCTTGGGGCTCGCCGTCCTCTCGGGCGTGCTGCTCGGTGTGGTGCTTGGCTCCGTCGACTTCGTATACCGGAGCACACGGCTGATCATCGAGGTGCTCAAGCCGATCCCACCGATCGTGGTCATGCCGCTGGTGTTGCTACTTCTCGGGCCGACCACGGAGATGGGCGTGTTCTTGGTGTTCTACGGATGCCTGTGGCCGGTGCTGATCCAGACCGTTGCCGGGGTGCGCGACGCCGATCCGGTGCTGCTTGACACGGCGCGCTCGTTCGGGTTCGGACGGCTGCAGCGCGCGGTGCGGATCGTGCTGCCGGGTGCGGCGGCGTTCATCGTCACGGGAGTGCGTATCGCGGGAGCCGCGGCCTTCGTCATCGCCGTGGTCTCGGAGCTGGTGGGCGGCGCCCCAGGGATCGGCAGGGACCTGTTCGTCGCACAGAACGCCGGTCTATACGCCCAGATGTATGCGCTGGTGTTCGTGATGGGTGTCGTCGGGCTCGCCTTCAACACCGGGCTCGGGGCATTCGAGAAGTGGATGCTGCATTGGCACCCCTCGGTACGCAGGGAGGTGGTGGCATGAGGACTGCTCGCAGGTCCGAATCATCCAACACTGGGACTGCTCGCAGGTCCGAATCATCCAACACTGGGACTGCTCGCAGGTCCGAATCATCCAGCATGAGGCGGCGACTGCGGTCGTTCGCGATCGAGTTCTGGCTGCCGGTGCTTATCGTCGTGCTGTGGTGGGTCGGCTCGGCCAGGGCGGATCTGGTGTTCTACCCACCGCTTGCCGAGATCCTCGGCCGGTTCCAAGATCTGTGGCTGTTCGACCGGTTCTTCACCGATGTGATTCCCAGCCTGCGTAACATGCTGGTCGGGTACGCGCTGTCGTGTCTCGTCGGCGTTGGCCTTGGTGTCGTGGTCGCGCAGGTCAGGATTGCCCGTCATGCGCTGGAGCCACTGGTGCACTTCCTGCGCTCGATCCCCCCGGTGGCGTTGGTGCCCATCGCCATCCTCGTCTTGGGTTTCGGTCCCGAGATGAAGATGACGATCATCGCCTTCAGCGCGGTGTTCGCCACGCTGATCGCCACCCTCGACGGTGTGCGGGCGGCTGATCCGGTCCTCGCTGAGGTGACAAGGGTCTATCGGGTCTCTGGTAGGGACCGGCTGTTCAAGGTGATCTTGCCGGCCGCCGCGCCCCAGATCCTCAGCGGCCTGCAGGTCAGTCTGCAGATCGCATTCGTCGTCATGATCACCAGTGAGATGCTGGCCTCCACCGAGGGGATCGGCTATCTGACGATTCTGGCGCAGCAGACATTCGCGATCACCGACATGTGGGCCGGGATGTTGTTGCTCGGCATCCTCGGCTACCTGTTCAACCTGCTGTTCACACTGGCGGAGCGTCGTGTGCTGCACTGGCACATCGGCATGCGATCCCAGGCGAAGACGCATTAGGGACGAGATAATGATGACTGGAGTCATGACCGAAGCGAGCATCCCGGAGCAGACCGACCAGCGCCTCGTGATCGAGGAGCTGCGGAAGACGTACGGCACCGGTGCGGCGGCGAAGGTGGTCCTTGACGGGCTGAACTTCGACGTGCGCAGCGGTGAGTTCGTCTGCATCGTCGGCCCATCGGGCGCAGGCAAGACAACGTTGCTCAAATGCCTTGCCGGGTTGCTGCCGCCCACCTCGGGAGCGTCCTACCTGGACGGCATACAGATCGACGGGCCGCCGGAGAAGCTGGCGCTGGTGTTCCAGGAGTACACTCGCTCGCTGATGCCGTGGCTGACGGTGGAGAAGAACGTCACCCTGCCGCTGTCGAACAAGGGCATCTCCAAACGCGAGCGGCGGACACGGGCGCAGGAGGCGCTCGAGGCGGTCGGGCTCGCGGACGTACCTAGCAAGTATCCCTGGCAGCTGTCCGGCGGAATGCAACAGCGTGTCGCGATCGCGCGGGCGCTGGCCTACCAGCCCGAGGTACTCATGATGGACGAGCCGTTCGCGTCGGTGGACGCGCAGACTCGCTTCGAGCTCGAGGATCTCACCCTGAGGGTCCGGGAGCAGTTCGGGATCACGATCGTGCTCGTCACACACGACATCGACGAAGCGGTTTACCTGGCCGATCGGGTCGTCGTGCTCGGCTCCGCTCCCGCCCAGGTGCGTGAGATCATCGACGTGGACGTCACAAGCCCCCGTGACCAGGTGAAGACGAAGGCCGACCCCCGCTTCACCGAGCTGCGCAGCAGGGTCTTCGAGCTGATCCGCGCTCGCTAGCCACTTCGCCGGTGGGCGTGTCCCACGTTCGCGGCTCTGGGCACCACGCTCGCGACGCCGTGTCCCATCCGCGACGTCGAACACGGCGTCGTCTAGGTGGGACACGCGGACGTGAGCGCGAGACTCAACGTTCGTGCCTGATGGTCCCGCCGACGATGGTCATCACCGGGGTCAGGCTGTGCAGCTCGTGATCGTCGACGGCGAAGAAGTCCTCGGCGAGCACCGTGAGGTCGGCGAGTTTCCCGGGTGCGATGCTGCCTTTGGCTGCCTCCCTGCCCTCCTGGTAGGCCGGTGCCGACGTCCACGCTCGTAGCGCCTGCTTCCGGCTGATGCGCTGGTCAGGGCCGCTGAGTGTTCGTGATCCTTTGGCTTCGCGCAGTACGAGTGTCTCGATCGCTTGCCGCCAGTCCGGATAGGTCACTGGGGCGTCGGAGCTGTCCGCGACCACGACACCTGCGTCGAGCAGCGAGCGCACCGGTATGTTCCGGTGCCACCGTTCGTCGTCGACGACGCCACGCAGCGCGTCCGAAGCCTGCCACTTGATCAATGCGTTGGTGTTGGCGACGAAGCCGTGCTTGGCCATGGTGCGGATTGAGTCGTCGCTCGGCAGGTTCGCGTGGATCAGGACATGCCGTGCCTGCGGCCATGGGTCGGCGTCCATCGCGGCGGCGAACGCGTTGATGACAGCGTCGCAGGCGCGGTCGCCGGTGGCATGCACCTGCACCTGGAACCGGTTGCGGTGCAGTGTGTCCACAACGGAGCCGAGGGTCGCCAGCCGGGTCTCGTCGTTGTGGCCGTCGGTGACCAGCGAGCCGCAGCAGCCGTCGTCATACGGACGCGACATCCACGCCGAGCGCAGGATCGGGATGCCGTCGGCGAAGAGCTTGCAGCCACCGACACGCAGCCAGTCGTCGCCGAGTCCCGTCGCCGCACCGACATAACGCGTGGCCTCCTCGATGACCGATGTCGACGTGGTTACCGAGGGCCAGCTCCAGTTCAGCAGGGTGGTCACCCGCGTGGTCATGGTGCCCTCGTTGTGCAGCGCCACGTAATCGCGCAGCATCGGTGGGGTCACGATCGGGTCGGTGACGGCCGTGACGCCGAGGGCGTTGAGTTCACGCATCGCGGCCAGCGTCGCGGCCTGCCGGTCGGCCGGGGTGGGCTCGCCTACGACGTCGGCGACCAGCGCGACCGCCGACTCGTGCAGCTCACCCGTAGGTTGCCCGGATGTCGGATCGCGCACGATCTGGCCACCGTCAGGGTCAGGGGTGTCCGCGGTGATCCCGGCCGCGGCGAGGGCGCACGAGTTGGCGAGGGCCGCGTGACCGGAGAAGTGGGTCAGCAGCACGGGGTGGTGCGTACTGACGTCATCGAGGTCGCCGCTCCGCGGGCGCCCACCGGGATCGCGCGACCCGGCGAAGCAGCGCTCGGTCCATCCCCAACCCGTGATCCACGATCCAGCCGGCATCGTGCCGGCTCGTTCGGCGACGAGCCTGCGGACGTCGTCGAGGCCGGACACGACACGATCGCTGACGTCCAGGCTGAACGGTGGCCGGGACAGCCCGAAGAACTGCAGGTGCAGGTGGGAGTCGTTGATCCCGGGCAACACCGACCCGCCTGCTACATCGACCCTTCTGGTCGCTGGTCCGGCAAGGGGCAGAATGTCGGTGTTGGCGCCGACCGCGGCGATCCGGTCGCCGGCGATCGCGACAGCCTCGGCCATGCTGTCCCTGCCGTCGAGCGTGGCCACCCGTCCTGAGTGCAGGATGAGATCGACCCCTGCCATAACATCGCTCCGTTACGTAGACGGAAACATACGTTTCTTGTAACGTTACTAGTGCTGATGCAGCTTCAACAAGAGGGAGGACCGCTGTGGCGCGAACTGACCGGAGTGCGGTGGCCAAGGCGCTCGACCTGCTGAGCGCGCTCGCCGAGGCCGACGGTCCGCTGCGGTTGTCCGAGCTGGCGGAGCGAGTCGACCTGCATCGCGCGACCGCGTATCGCTCGCTCGCGGAGCTCGCCGCACGCAACTTCGTCGTCCGGGATGAGGACGACCGCTACATCCTCGGCTGGGCGCTGCTGCGGATGACGCAGAGTCCGGCCGCACGGCATGGACTCGGGGACGTGGCGCGGCCGGTCCTCAACCGGTTGGCAGGGGAGACGGATCGGATCGCGGGCATCGAGGTGCTGGAACGGGCCGGTTGCCGGGTCATCGAGGCGGTGCGGTCGGTGCGATATCAGCGATTCCTCGGTTTCGGCGGCGAGGTCTTCGAGCCATGGCGCTCGGCAAGTGGGTTGGTGTTGCTCGCATTCAATGGTGCAGCGCAGGTCGAGCCTTTCGTCGAGCGCGCCGCACAAGCGGACCTGGAGATTTCTGACCTGTTGGCGCGGCTCGAGCGTGTCAGAGAGCAGGGCTACGCGTACTCGGCGGGCGGACTCGATCCGATGATCGCCGACGTGGCAGTCCCTGTGCTGGGTGCGGGTAATCACTGCCGCGCCGCCCTGTCGGTGACCGGGTTCGTGCAAGACCTCGATGAGCCGTCGGCCGCTGCCGTCGCCGAGACCGCGATGGGAGCGGCCGACGACCTGCGGGATCGCCTTTCCGGTAGTGACCTGCGCGAGGTGGAGCGAACGGGGAGCGACTGAGCTCCCCGTCGCTTAGATGATTTCCGAAAAGATTTTACTAGTTTTGCGGCGCCGGGCTCGCTCAGGAGCGGCGCTTGATCTCGGTGGCCTGGGCGCCGTGCATGAGCTTCTCCAGTAGGCCGATGAGGACGGTCAACTCGGGCCGGGTGAGCGTTCCTGCCCACGCCTGCTCTCGCTTGTTGTGCTCCTCGAACGCCCCGGTGATGGCGTCGTGGCCCTTGTCGGTGAGGGCCAGCTGGAGCGCCCTGCGGTCATGGGTCGCGCGTTCGCGGGTCACCATGCCATCCCGTTCCAGAGTCTTGACCAGGGCGGACACGGCAGCGCGGCTCATGCCCGACAGCTCGGCGATCCGCTTCGCCTCCAGCGGTCCCGCCAGCCAGAGCACGAACAGCACTCGGAACCCCGGCCAGCTCCAGCCGTAATAAAAGCTTTGATCATTAGGGAGTGGTCGTGATGGCTACCAAGGCATTCGCGTCCTCAACCGACCTGACCGAGAAGGAGCAGCGGCTGGAGGTGCTTGCTGACGGTGTCTATGCGTTGACGGCGGAGGGTGATCCGAATGTTGGCGCGGTCGAGGGGGAGGACTTTCTGGTGTGTTTTGAGGCGTTGGCGACTCCGGTCGCGGCGCGGAAGTGGTTGGGGAAGCTGCGTGAGTACACCGATAAGCGGGTGCGGTATCTGGTGCTGTCGCATTATCACGCGGTGCGGGTGCTGGGGGCGAGCGCGTTTGGCGCGGAGGTGATTGTCGCGCATGACAACACGCGTGGGTTGATCGCTGAGCGTGGTGAGCAGGATTGGGTATCGGAGTTGGGTCGGATGCCTCGGTTGTTCGACGGTCCGGAGTCGATTCCTGGTTTGACGTGGCCGACGTTGACGTTCAGTGATGCCGTCACTATTGACCTTGGTGGTGACCGGGGCGCGTTGGAGCTGCGTTACCTGGGGCGGGGTCACACCGAGGGTGACCTCGTGGCGTGGTTGCCGCGGCGGCGGATTCTGTTCGCGGGTGACTTGGTTGAGGCCCAGGCCGCGCTTTATACCGGCGATGCGTTTCATCGTGACTGGTCGACGTCGACTTTGGATGCTGTGGCTGCGTTGGGTGCGGAGGCGCTGGTCGGTGGCAGGGGAGCGGTGGTACATGGGCGCGACGCGGTCACCGCCGCCATCGGCCAGACCCGGCATTTCCTCGACGTGATGCTGCGCGAGGTCGACGCGGTGCGGAAGCGTGGCGGCGCCCTCAAGGATGCGTTCGACGCCGCCCATGCCGCGTTGGCCGATGACTATGGGAACTGGCCGATTTTCGAGCACTGCCTGCCGTTCGACGTCGCACGGGTGTGGGAGGAACTGTCCGGTGTCCAGCGGCCGACGATCTGGACCGCCGAGCGCGACCGCGCGGTCTGGGACCAGCTGCAGTCGTGAGTGCGGATGAGGGTTCTAACCCTGCTACGCACTCACGACTCCGGATCCGGAGACGACATGAACGAGACATCACCAGGCCGGGTCGTGGTCATCGGCAACGGGCCGGTCGGCCAAACGACCGCGCTGTTGCTCGCGCGCTGGGGTGTCGCCGTGACCGTGCTCGACGGGCGGCCGGAGCGGGACCTGGTCGGCTCGAAGGCGATCTGCCAGCAACAGGACGTCCTTGACGTGTGGGAGGTGGTCGGTGTGGGCAAGCGGATCGCCGCCGAGGGGCTGACCTGGACCACCGCCCGCACCTTCTACCGTGACCGGGAATTGTTCAGCTACGCCCTGCCCGACCCTGGCAAGTCTTGCCTGCCACCGTTCGTCAACATCTCGCAGGCACGTACCGAGGAGCTGCTTGACGAGCGGATCGCGGCTGAGCCGCTGATCGATGTGTGGTGGAACCATACCGCGATCGGCATCGAGCAGAACGCGTCCGGTGTCGTGGTGCATTGTGCGACACCGCACCGCGAGGAGACCGTGACCGCGGCCTACGCGGTCGTCTGCGCCGGGGCGCGCGGCGATGAGCTGCGTCGCGCGTTGGGGGTGTCGTTCGACGGGTACTCCTTCGACGACCGGTTCCTCATCTGCGACATTCGCGCCGATCTGCCCGACTGGGCCCATGAGCGGCGGTTCTACTTCGATCCGGAGTGGAACCCGGGCAGGCAGGTCCTCATCCACCCGTGCCCGGACTCGACGTTCCGCATCGACTGGCAAGTGCCGGCCGACTACGACCTTGCCGCCGAGCAGTCCAGCGGTGCGCTGGACGCGCGCATCCGCGCGATCATCGGCGATCGGCCGTACGAGATCGTCTGGCAATCGGTGTACCGGTTCCACTCCCGCATCGCGGATCGAATGCGAGTCGGGCGGGTGCTGCTTGCCGGTGACAGCGCGCACTTGGTGTCGCCGTTTGGCGCGCGCGGGCTGAACTCCGGGGTGGGCGATGCGGAGAACGCCGCGTGGAAGCTCGCGTTCGTGCTGCACGGCTGGGCAGGTGAAGAACTGCTGGAGTCCTACCACGCCGAGCGTCACGCGGCCGCGCACGAGAACATCGAGGTCACCACGGCCACGATGGACTTCCTGGTGCCGCAGGACGACGCACAACGCAAGCGGCGACGAGACGTCCTTGAGCGCGCCGCCCACGATCCCGCCGCCCGGCCCGAGGTCGACTCCGGCCGGTTCGCCGAACCGTTCTGGTACGTCGACTCGCCACTGACGACGCCCGATCCCCGCCGCCCGTTCGCGGGTCGACCACCACGTGGCAGCGCACCCGACCCTGCGCCAGGAGTGATCGTGCCGGACTTTCCGATCACCGTCGCGGGATCAGCGACGCGGTTGCGCGAGGTCGCCCGCGACGGGTTCCTGCTGCTGACAACCCACGAGACCGACCAGGCCGCGCTGCGGAACGCGGCCGCAGGCGCGACGGCGGCACCGGCCCGGGTGCTTGAGCTCGACGACGTCGCGGCTGAGGCGCTCGCCGCCCGGCCCGGCGAGGTTTGGGTCGTGCGGCCCGACGCGCACGTCGCCGCCGTGCTCACCCGCCCGGCCAGCGGCGACGTCGCCACCGCGCTGCGTCGAGCGACCGCCGCCGTCTCGGCACCGCAACCGACGTCCTGAGGAGCCACCCATGGCGTACTACCGGCAGGTGGGCAACGTCCCACCGAAGCGACACACCCAGCACCGGCGTTCCGATGGCGGGTTGTACTACGAGGAGCTGATGGGGGAGGAAGGGTTCGCCAGCGACTCCTCGCTGCTGTATCACCGCTACATCCCGTCGGCGATCTCCGACGCGCAGCCGTGGCAGCTACCCGATCAGACGTTGACGGCGAATCATCCGCTCAAGCCTCGCCATTTGAGGTTGCACGAGCTGTTCGGTGACGTGGACAGCATGGCGTGGAAGTCGGTTGATCCGGTCACCGGCCGCAGAATGGTGCTGGGCAACGATGACGTGCGCATCTCCTATGTCGTGGCGGGAGAGACATCGCCGCTGTATCGCAACGCGGTCGGCGACGAGTGCGTCTACGTCGAGTCCGGCTCGGGCACGGTGGAGACGGTCTTCGGTGCGCTGCCGGTGCGCCAGGGCGACTACGTGATCCTGCCGAGGGCGACCACGCACCGGTGGCTGCCGGACGCCGATGAGCCGTTGCGCGCGTACGTCATCGAGGCGAACTCGCACATCATCCCCGCGCGCCGCTACCTGTCCCGGTTCGGGCAACTGCTGGAGCACGCGCCGTTCTGCGAGCGCGACCTGCACGGCCCTGCCGAGCCGCTACTACACGACGGCACCGACGTCGATGTGCTGGTCAAACACCGAGGCCCCGGCGGGATCACCGGCACCCGCTACGTCTACCCGAAGCACCCGTTCGACGTCGTCGGCTGGGACGGCTGCATGTACCCATACACGTTCAACATCGCCGATTTCGAGCCGATCACCGGGCGGGTGCACCAGCCGCCACCGGCGCACCAGGTGTTCGAGGGTCACAACTTCGTCATCTGCAACTTCGTGCCCCGCAAGGTGGACTACCACCCACAGGCGATCCCGGTGCCGTACTACCACTCCAATGTGGACTCCGACGAGGTGATGTTCTACTGCGGCGGCGACTACGAGGCCCGCAAGGGTTCGGGCATCGGGCCTGGCTCGATCAGCCTGCATCCCGGCGGCCATTCCCACGGGCCACAACCGGGCGCCTACGAGCGCAGCGTCGGCGTGGAGTTCTTCGACGAGCTCGCCGTCATGGTCGACACCTTCCGTCCGCTGCAGCTCGGCGAGGGCGGCATCGCCGCCGAGGATGACGGCTACGCCTGGACCTGGGCGGCAGGGGAGCCGACATGACCACGACGTTGCTGGACGGGCTGGTTGATGATGCCGGGCTGTTTCCGCCGACGGCGCTCGCCATGCCGGACGCCGTTGCGCGGCATCGCTCCGACCTCGCCGAGGACAGTGCGGTGCTCACACACCGGTTCCTGTGCCCGGCATCGCGCCTCGGTGAGCTGCGCGCGGAGTTGGCCAACGCCGACCAGTTCCGGCTAGGTCTGATCGCCGACACCGGTTCCGACGGATTGACCGAGGTGGTCGCCGGGATCACCGGCGATGCGCGGCTGGAGTTGTCAATGGTGGAATTCCCGCTGGCCCGCGTCGACGCCGCCACACCCGCGGCCGCGCTGGAGGTGGTCGCCGGCGCACTGGACGCCGCTGGGGTCGCACCGGGCATCCCGGTGTTCGCCGAACCGGCATCGTGGTCTGAGGTGGCCGAACTGGTGGCCGCGATCGCGGCGCGACGGGACGCGTTTCGGCTCAAGCTGCGCTGCGGAGGCATCCGCGCGGAGCTGTTTCCCAGCCCCGAAATGTTGGCGGGTGCCCTTGTAACGGCTGCGAGGGCGGACGTGGCGGTGAAAGCGACCGCAGGGTTGCATCACGCGGTGCGCTACATCGACCCCGCCACCGGGTTCGTCCACCACGGCTACCTCAACCTGCTGGCCGCGGCCGCCGACGCCGTCGAGAGCGCTAACGTGATCGCTGTCGCCGATACGCTACGGACGACCGACCGTGCGACGCTGCTTGCCAGGGTGGCTGGACTCAGCGCGGCAACGATCGCCGCGACCCGGCGGCTGCTGGTCAGCTACGGCTCCTGCAGCACCGCGACACCGGTCACCGAAGCTCGCGAGTTCGGGCTACTCGCGCACCACCGCCACGACCGGTCGTGAGTGCCTATCAGAGTTCTAACCCTGTTAGGCACTCACGACCGGTCTTCGAGAAAGGATGATCTCCCTGTGAACGACACCTGGGCGCCGGTACCGGCCGGCTCCGGATTCGGCATCGCCAACCTGCCCTACGGCGTGTTCACCCCGCCGGGCGGCGCGCCGCGCGTCGGGGTCCGCATCGGCGATCACGTGCTTGACCTCGCCGCCGCCCTGGGTGACGACGTCTTCGCGCGGCCGTCGCTGAACCCGTTTATGGCCCAGGGCCGCGCCAACTGGTCACAGGTGCGGGAGCGGATCCGGGAGTTGCTCATCGACGAGTCCCACCGGTCGGCTGTCGAGCCCGCGCTGCACCCACTCAACACCGTCAGCCTGCATCTGCCGTTCGAGGTCGCCGACTACATCGACTTCTACGCCAGCGAGCACCACGCCACCAACCTCGGCCGCATGTTCCGGCCTGATGCGGCGGCGCTGCTGCCGAACTGGAAACACCTCCCGGTCGGCTATCACGGCCGCGCGGGCACCGTCGTCGTCTCGGGCACTGACATCGCCCGGCCCTGCGGGCAGCGCAAGACACCCGCCGACGACACGCCGACGTTCGGGCCCTCGGCCAAACTGGACGTCGAGGTCGAGGTCGGCTTCGTCGTCGGCACGCCGAGTCCGCTCGGTTCACGTGTGGCTACTAAGGATTTCGCCGAGCATGTTTTCGGTGTGTGCCTGGTCAACGACTGGTCCGCACGTGACATCCAAGCCTGGGAGTACGTGCCGCTCGGCCCATTTCTCGGCAAGTCGTTCGCCACCTCGATCTCACCGTGGATCGTGCCGCTCGACGCGCTCGACGACGCCCGCGTGCCCACCCCGCCGCAGGAGCCGGAGCTCATGGACTACCTGCACGAATCCGAACCGTGGGGCCTCGACCTCGACCTGGCTCTCGCGCTCAATGGGCAGGAGATCTCCCGCCCGCCCTATGCGCGGATGTACTACTCGCCCGCGCAGATGCTGGCCCACACCACCGTCAACGGGGCCGCGCTGCGCACCGGCGACCTGTACGCCTCCGGCACCGTCTCCGGACCAGAACCCGGCCAGCGAGGGTCGTTGATCGAGCTGACCTGGAACGGCACCGAACCGCTGACCTTCGCCGACGGCAGCAGCCGCACCTTCCTCGCCGACGGCGACACCGTCACCATCACCGGCACCGCACCCGGCCCGCACGGCGCCCAGATCGGCCTCGGCGAGGTCACCGGCACGATCATCGCCGCTCAGGAGTGACGCCAATGGACAAGGTCATCGCCACCACGACACGGCCAGCAGGGCTCACCAATCAGTGGACCAGCTCAAGGCCGCAGGCGTTCGCCTGCTCGGTGCGGTATGACGCCTCGTATGTGGCGCGGCGTGCGGATGCGTGTGACCGACTAGGCTTGAATCATGCCGACTGATCTCCAGCTGAAGACGATGAACGCCGGGCACCGACTGCTGCTCACACTCACCGGGGGCAGGCTCGGCCGCACGATCGCGGGTATGCCATCGGTGGAGCTGACCACGATCGGACGGAAGTCCGGTGAGACACGATCGGTCATGCTCACCGCGCCCATCGTCGACGGCGACACCATCGTCGTCGTGGCATCCCGAGGCGGGGACCCTACCCATCCAGCGTGGTTTCTCAACCTACGCGACAACCCCGCTGTCGAGGTGTCGCTGCAGCAAGGGCCACGACGCCCGATGAAGGCCAGGATCGCTAGTGCGGACGAGCGGGCTGCGCTCTGGCCACGTGTGGTGGCGGCATACCGGGGCTACGCGAGCTACCAGCGCAAGACCACGCGTGAGATCCCGCTCGTGCTACTCACCCCCGCCTGAACCCAGGGGGTTTCCGATCTCTTGAGGGACGCAGATCGCGCACCGATTAGATTTTCGCGCCGCGCCCGTCTGTACGTGTGAGATCGACTCACGAGAGGCTGGCATGATGCGGAAACTGACCTTCGGCATGAACCTGACCCTGGACGGCTACATCGCCGCACCCGGCGACGACATCGGCTGGAGCAGGCCGAGCGACGAGCTATTCCAGTGGTGGCTCGACCAGGAGCGCGCGAACGGCCTGTCGCTGTACGGGCGCAAGCTGTGGGAGACGATGAGCTCCTACTGGCCGACCGGCGATCAGCAGCCCAACGCCACCCCGGCGGAGATCGAGTTCGCGCGGAACTGGCGGGACACGCCGAAGGTTGTGTTCTCCTCGACGATCGACAAGGTCGACTGGAACACCCGCCTGGTCACCGGCGACGCCATTGCCGAGATCACCCGGCTCAAGGCCGAAGACGGCGGCCCCATGCGCATCGGCGGCGCAACGCTCGCAGGGGCTGCCATGCGGGCCGGGCTGATCGACGAGTACGCGCTGGCCACCCACCCGGCCCTGGTGGGCGGCGGCACGCCGTTCTTCACCGCGCTGGACAGCTGGGTGAACCTGAACCTCGTGGAGACGCGGACGTTTCCCGGCGGCGTGGTGCTGACCCGATACGAGACGAGGCGCTGAGCACGGGCGACATGCTCGCCGACTCGCTGGAGATGACGACGACGGCGTCGTTGATCGTGATCACAGTGTCGGGGGCAGGTCCAGCCATGGTTTGTCGGTGACGTCGAATCCGGTCAGCTCGGCGATCTTCCCGTCGACGATGTGCAGGACCGCGATGTTCAATAACCGGTACTCCGGGTCGTCGGGGGTGCGGAGGTACAGCACGGCGGCAGGCATGCGGTTGACCGTCGTGGCGATACAGCGCCAGTCGTCGTAGCCGCGCTGGAAGAGCCCACCGGAGACCCAGCCGTCCACCGCGTCCTTGGCCGTCCTGATCACGGTGCCCGGCTCGGGCAGCATCGCGAAGCGCAGGTCGTCGCGCAGCAGGGACGTCAGCCCGTCGAGGTCGTTGCGCTCATGGGCGTCGATGTACGACTTCACCACGCCGTGCTCGTCATTCGATAGCTCGTGGGTGGCGGGGCTCCGCCAGTCGAGGCGGCGGTCGGGCAGTTGCTCGCGCATCGTCACGCGCGCCCGCTGCAGTGCGCTGGTCACCGATGCGACGGTCAGCTCGAGGGCGTCGGCGGCCTTCGATGCCGGCCAGCCGAGGACGTCGCGCAGGATGAACACCGCCCGCTGCCGCGGCGGCAGGTGCTGGACGGCGACGATGAACGCCAGCTCGATCGTCTCCCGCGCCACCACCGATTCCTGCGGGTCCTCGGGGAGCATCCGGTCGGGGTACGGCTGCAGGTACGGCACCTCGGAGCCGGAGTCCGACAGCTCGGACGGTACGGGAGTGCGGTCCTTGCGCTTCTCCAGGAAGTCAAGGCAGACGTTCGTCGCGATCCGGTACAGCCAGGTCCGCAGCGCAGCGTTGCCCTTGAACGACTCCCGCTTGTTCCACGCTCGCAGGAACGTCTCCTGCGTCATGTCCTGGGCGTCCTCGTAGTTCGCGAGCATCCGGTAGCAGTGCACCCGCAGCTCACGCCGGTGGCGCTCCGTGATGAGCGCGAACCGCGCCGTATCGCCTGAGCGGGCCGCCGCGATGAACGTGGCCTCGTCGGCGCCCAGCGGTCTAGCGTCGGTCATGGTCATCAATCCTTCCACCGGTGCGAGGGGGCTACCAGAACTGACGACGTGGTGGAGGATTCCTGATCGGTGAAGCCGCTGACACTGGGCCGTTCGTCAGAGCGGATGGGTCGGGGCGATCCAGAACAGGCAAGGTTGACATTTTGATGCATGCTGATGACACTTTGATGCATGAGGACCACGATCCGGCTAGATGATGACTTACTTGCCGAGGCGAAGGCGGTAGCGGCGCGGACCCATCGAAGCCTCAACGACGTGATCGCGGATGCGGTGCGTGAGTCGTTGGCCAGGGTGCGGCAGCGGCAGGCGAGTCCGGTTTCGCTGACGACATTCCGGGGAAGTGGCCTCCAGCCCGGAGTTGACCTCGACGACTCGTCAGCACTGCAAGATCTCATGGACGAGTCCGAATGATCTGCCTCGATGTCAACGTCCTGGTCTATGCCCATCGAGAGGATGCGCCGAGGCACGCCGAATATCGATCATGGTTGGAGTCCGGCCTCAACGGCGATGAGCTGTTCGGTGTGACCAGCCTGGTGCTCACCGGTTTCGTGCGTGTGGTGACCCATCCGCGGATATTCGATCCGCCAAGCCCCCTCGACGTTGCGCTGACGTTCGCCGAGGAGATCCGCGGCCACGACAACTGCATCGCCCTGGAGCCAGGCGAGCGGCACTGGGACCTGTTCAAGGCACTCTGCCGCAAGAGCGATGCGCGCGGGAACTTGGTGACCGACGCGCACATCGCGGCCGTCGCGCGGGAGTCGGGCGCTGTACTCGCTACCACGGATAACGACTTCAGCAGGTTCGACAGCCTCCGCCGGGCGCACCCGCTCGCCGAAGGGTGAGCTTACCGCGCGGAGCCCGGAGCGACGTGTGAAGCGCCCGCTTCCGCCGATGAGCGGTTGTTGAGTGCCCGTATGTGGCGCGGCGTGCGGATGCGTGTGACCGACTAGGCTTGAATCATGCCGACTGATCTCCAGCTGAAGACGATGAACGCCGGGCACCGACTGCTGCTCACACTCACCGGGGGCAGGCTCGGCCGCACGATCGCGGGTATGCCATCGGTGGAGCTGACCACGATCGGACGGAAGTCCGGTGAGACACGATCGGTCATGCTCACCGCGCCCATCGTCGACGGCGACACCATCGTCGTCGTGGCATCCCGAGGCGGGGACCCTACCCATCCAGCGTGGTTTCTCAACCTACGCGACAACCCCGCTGTCGAGGTGTCGCTGCAGCAAGGGCCACGACGCCCGATGAAGGCCAGGATCGCTAGTGCGGACGAGCGGGCTGCGCTCTGGCCACGTGTGGTGGCGGCATACCGGGGCTACGCGAGCTACCAGCGCAAGACCACGCGTGAGATCCCGCTCGTGCTACTCACCCCTGCCTGAACCCAGGGGTTCAGGCAGATGCGATCGGTGGCTATCCGAGCCGATTCGCACGCGGATCCCGAGACGGACCAGTCGCGACACGTCTCATCTGCCGCCGTGAGGGTGTTCGTCCGGTGCGCGTGTCGGGATCGATGGCTGCTCCGGTTCCACCCACGTGTCGCCGGGGCCGGATCATCGTCATTCCTCTGCTGGGGTCCTAATGGATCTCGACCGGTGTCGACGCGCGGAGTATCGGGGCGTTTCGGGAGCGGCGGGAGACCAGCGGTGGTATTGGCCGGGGCCCAGGTGGTGCGAGCGCGTGTCGTTTCCGGCTTGCGTCAGATGGCCGGACACCATAACTTGTCAGACAAATGTGCCCAGGTTTCGATATAACGAGCCCGATCCTGGTTGACACGCATCTCTTGCCCAGTGGCGCTTCCGGGCTATCGGTGTTGCTGGTCAGCTCGGGCGATGCTCGCCGTTATCGCCATCCACTTTACGCCAAAGCCAAGCACTGCGGGCTTTCCTTGTCAACGGGACAGGGGCGAGCGCGAAGGAAACGTGCCGACCGTCCAAGGGTTGACCGCACACCCCGGTCGCCGTAGCTTGTCAGACAAATAATCGCGGTTTGGGGAGCGTGTCATGGCAGACACCGGCGGCACCAACGGCGGAGGCTGGCGTAGCCCAACTCGCGGGCTCCCGGGTTCACACGCAGGAGGCAACATGAGGTTCCGTCTTCTCCTGGTCGCGGCTTCAGTGGTTCTTGCCGCATCAGCCATCGTGTCCGGCTCTGCGGTCGGTGCGCAATCTCCCCAAGCACCGATCTTGCAGGACGGATCGGTTGTCGAGGTGCAGATTCTCGGGCTGAACGACTTCCACGGACACCTCGAGCCACCCGGCGGCTTCGGCGGGCGAGTCGGCTCGGTTGACGCGGGCGGGGCCGAATATCTGGCCACCCACATCGCCGAGCTGGAGACGACGAACGCCAACAGCATCGTGGTGTCGGCAGGGGACCTCATCGGTGCCAGCCCGCTGTTGTCGGCGCTGTTTCACGATGAGCCGACGATCGAGGCGATGAACAAGATCGGTCTCGACCTCAACGCGGTCGGCAATCACGAGTTCGACGAAGGTGTCACCGAGCTTCGCCGGATGAAGGAAGGCGGGTGCCACCCCGATGACGGTTGCCTCGATGGCGACGGCTTCTCGGGCGCCAATTTTGACTTCCTCGCGGCCAACGTCGTCGACGAAGAAACCGGTGAGCCGCTGTTCGCGCCGTACCGCATCAAGAACTTCAACGGGGCCAGGGTCGCGTTCGTCGGCATGACGTTGGAAGGCACGCCGGAAATCGTGAGCCCGTCCGCTGTCGCAGGCTACGAGTTCCGTGACGAGGCCGAGACCGTCAACGCGCTCGTCCCAGAACTGCGGCGGCGGGGCGTCGAGTCGATCGTCGTACTGCTGCACGAGGGTGGTCTGCCAGCGAACTTCGACATCAACGGCTGCGCCGGGATCTCCGGCCCGATCGTCGACATCACCGAGCGGATGGATGACGCCGTCGATCTGGTCATCTCCGGACACACCCACCAGCCCTACAACTGCGTGATCGATGGCACGCCGGTCACCAGCGCGTACTCGTACGGCCGCCTGGTCACTGACATCGATCTGCGGATCGACCGCGCGACACGGGACGTCGTGGGAGCCTCGATCAACAACGAGATCGTCACCAGGGACGTCGAGAAGTCGCCGGAGATCACCTCCCTCATCGAGCGCTACCGAGAGCTCGCCGCCCCGATCGCCAACCGTCCGATCGGCCGCATCACCGACGACATCACCCGAGAAAACAACGACTCGCTCGAGCAGTCGTTGGGCAACACCATCGCCGACGCGCAGCTGGCCGCGACCGACGACGCGGACACGGGCGATGCGGTGCTCGCGCTGATGAACCCGGGCGGGGTCCGCGCTGATCTGTTCTTCGAGAGCAGCGACGCAGGCGAGGGCGACGGCGTGGTCACCTACGGCGAGGCGTTCACCGTCCAACCGTTCGGCAACTCGCTGGTGACCATGAGCCTCACCGGGGCACAAATCGAGCGAGTGCTCGAAAAACAGTTCTGTGGCACCAACTCGCCCGCTAACGGCGGTCGCTACCGAGTCTTGCTTCCCTCAGCCGGCCTGCACTACACCTGGACCAAGTCGGCAGCGGGTGCCGCCGACTGCACGATCGCCGACGCCGTCGATCCCGACTCCATCACGCTCAACGGAACCGCTCTCGAGCCTTCGGCGAGCTACCGGGTAACGGTCAACAGCTTCCTCGCCGACGGCGGGGATGGCTTCACAACCCTGACGGAGGGAACCGACCGGCTCGGCGGTGCCGTGGACGTCGATGCGTTCGAGGCATATCTGGGCGAAGCGGGGGATGCCGGCCTCCCGCCCGCCCCTCGGAACCGGATCGATGTCCAGCCGTAGGTGATTGTTCCCGAAAATGGCCCGGCCTGGACTCAACCAGTCAGCGCAACAGTGTGGCCGCCTTCAGAATCGCCAACTCAGAAAGATGCGGCATCAAACCTGGGACGCTTCAGACCGATGCACGTGGGGGGCGGACCCCCGGCCCGCGGGTTCGGTGAGTTCATTGAGGGTGGGATAAGACGTTTGTGCGCCGGTGCGGCCGACGCTGTGGGCACTGACACGGATAGCCCAGCCAACGGCGGCGGGTAGCGCGTCGCCTTGGCTGAGTCGCCAGGCCAGAGTCGCAGCGAATGCGTCACCGGCACCCGTCGTGTCGACGACGTCGACGGGCAGGCCTGGCACGTGTTCGACCAGGTCGGCGTCGGCGAGTGCCGCGCCGCGGGCGCCGAGCGTGACCACTGCGGATCGGACGCCGAGCCGGCACAGCGCGCTGGCCTGGTCGACGCCGGGCTCGGCGGTCAAGTGGTGGTTGCGCAGAATTTCGTGTGCTTCGTGCTCGTTGACGATCAGCGGGTCGGCGAGCGCGAGCACGTCGGTTGGGATGTCGGCGACGGGCGAGAGATTGAGCATGATCCGTGCGGAGTCAGCGGCGGCGTGGGCGGCGGCGACGACGGTGTCGAGCGGAATCTCCATGACCAGCGACACCACGCCCGCCGATTCGAGCACGGACCGTGCCGCGTCAACGTGGTCAGCGTTCAGGTGCGCGTTCGCGCCTGCCGCTACCGTGATGGTGTTCTCCCCGCTGTCGGCGACCGTGACGAGCGCGGTTCCCGTCACGGCGTTCCCGTCGTGGGTGATGCGGGTGGTGTCGACGCCGTTGCTGCGCAGGGAGTACAGCAACGTGTCGGCGTGTGGGTCGGTGCCTACCCGGCCGATCAGTGCCGTGCGGGCGCCGAGCCGGGCCGCCGCTACCGCCTGGTTCGCGCCTTTGCCGCCCGGGTTTGGCGTCAACGTCGAGGCGGGCACCGTTTGGCCGGGCAGTGGGTGTCGCCGAACGCGGGCCGTGAGGTCGAGGTTCAGTGATCCCACCACGGCGACCTCGGCGGTAGCGTTGGCCGGGGCAGCTGTCATCACGGATCCTTTCTCGTCACGCGATGTCGAGGCAGCGGCTCGAAAACCCGCAAAGCCGCTGGACCAGCCGGTCCGCGAAGGTTCCGTCAGTGCGGAGCGCCACGCGAACGCGGGAGCCGTGCTGGGCAGGGAAGCCCCGGTACTGCCCCCGGGTGTCGGCGATGGTCTTGCCGCGTGCGGGCCCGTCGGTTGTGTCCACGTCCACCGCCACGATCGGCGCCAGCACCGGGCAGACCTCGCCGATCGCGATCGCGGCGGCGAGCGGGTCGTGGCACGCGGCCTGCCGGGCACCGAACACGTCGCGCTGGTAGACATCGAGGTAGTGCTCGAGAATCTCGGCCGCGAACCGCGAGGTCGGCGCGTCGCCCGCCAGCATCCGTCGCCGATGGTCCTCGGTGAGCACTTCGGTCATGGTGACGTCGAGCGGGACCAGAGTCACGTCCCAGCCCGCCCGAAGCACCAACCGTGCCGCCTCGGGGTCGTTGGCGATGTTGGCTTCCGCCGCCGGTGTCACGTTGCCCGGATGGTGCACGGCACCGCCCATGATGGTCACGTGTTTGACGAGACCCGGTAGCTCGGGGTCGAGCAGCACGGCCGTAGCGAGGTTGGTCAGCGGGCCCATCGCCAGCAGGTGCAGCCGCCCCGGGTTCTCCCGGGCCAGCCGCACGATGAGTTCGGCGGCTGGTTCGGTTGTCGGTGATGCCACGGGGCAGGGGAGTCCGGTGTTGCCGAGGCCGTCGTCGCCGTGCACGTGCGGCGCCAGCTGAGCTGTTCCGCGCAGGCTGCTGTCGGCGCCGATGGCGGTGGGGATGTCGAGTCGGCCTGCGTGTTCGAGCACACGCAGGGTGTTCGACGCGGCGATCTCCGCGCTGGTGTTGCCGAATACCGTGGTGATCGCGCGGAGATCGATGCCGGGATCGGCGAGCAGGTACAGCAAGGCCAGCGCGTCGTCGATGCCGGTGTCGCAGTCGACCAGTAGCGGGTCGTTGGGTGTCATGCGTGCCCTTCGTGGTGGAGCCGGATCAGCGGGACTGCCAGACAGCGATGCCAGGGGCTCCGCTTGGCAGGACGTACTTCGCGGCCAGCACTGGTGTGCGCTCCACGGAGACGACCTGGGTGATGAGCACGACCGGGGTGTCAGGGGAACGTCCGAAGGTGGTGCCGCGGCGGCGGCCAAGCACCGTGGCGGTCACCGTGCTGGCACCGGTCAACGGCAGGTACGGATCGGCGGTGGCCAGCGTGTGCAGCATCGTGTGGGGGTGCGGTTCGCCAGCGGTTAGCGTCTCGGGCAACGCCGGATCGATCTGGGCGAGTGTCTCGTCCGGAACGCACCACTCCTCAGCCAGGCATGCCGGGACGCCGTCGACATCGATGACGCTCTCCCAGAAGCGCACCTCGCAGCTGGCCGGGACGGGCAGGTGCTGCATCACCAGGTCGGTCGGCTCCTCCAGGACGCGGGTGAGCGGCCGGACCTTGGCGCTGTCCCCACCGAGCAACGCCTCCATCGGCTGCAGCCGTTCGAAACCACGGCGAGCGGGACGCTCGTTGACGGTGCGGCCGACCCCCCGCCGGACCGTGATGACGCCGTCCTCCTGCAGCAAGATCAAGGCCTCCCGCAACGCGGGGCGGCTCACGCCGAGCGTCTCGGCGAGCTCAGGTTCGGACGGCAACGTGGAGCCTGGCGGATAGACGCCGTCCCGGATCGCGTTGGCGATCCGTTCGTAGAGCGTGACGACAGGTCGTCGTTGCGGTCGTCTCTGCGTCACCAGCAACTCCCTCCAAGGCGCGTGATGTCAGACAAGCTATCGCTGGGTATGAGGCTCGTCAACCCATCGCTGAGTCGAGAACCCGACGATTATTCAGCGATAACCGTGCAAGATTCCCTTGACTTCTCCGGCGGAGAAAGGGTAGACCCTTCGTCCAACACCAGGTAGTTGTCAGACATGAGTGATGCGTCACGCCGACTACGCCGCACAGACCGGGAGGTAATCCATGCCCGAAAGGCCGAATAGCGATCAGATCCAGCGGGCACCGAAGGTACTGCTCCACGACCACCTCGACGGTGGTCTGCGACCGGCGACCGTGCTGGAACTCGCCGAGCAGACCGGCTATGACGCACTGCCGGAGTCGGACGTCGCGGGGATGTCGAAATGGTTCGCCGCCGCGGGCGCCGGCTCGCTCGAGGAGTACCTGCGCCGCTTCTCGCACACCGTCGGTGTCATGCAGACAGCCGACGCGATCAGTCGCGTGGCGGCGGAATGCGCCGAGGACCTCGCGGCCGACGGGGTCGTCTACGCCGAGGTTCGTTACGCCCCTGAGCTGAGCACGCAGCGCGACCTCAGTCTCGACGCGGTCGTCGAGGCGATCCTCGACGGGTTCCGCCAGGGGACAGCACGCGCCGCCGCGGCGGGCAGACGCATCCGTGTCGGCCTGCTGTTGTGTGCCATGCGTCAGCAGACGCGGGCAAGGGAGATCGCCGAGCTCGTGGTGCGGTACCGCGACTCAGGAGTGGTCGGCTTCGACATCGCCGGGCCAGAAGCCGGCTTCCCGCCGACCCGGTTCCTGGACTCCTTCGAGTACCTGCGCCGTGCGAACTGCCACTTCACCATCCACGCGGGTGAAGCTTTCGGACTGCCGTCCATCTGGGAGGCCATACAGTGGTGCGGCGCGGCCCGGCTCGGCCACGGCGTCCGCATCGTCGACGATATCGACGTGGCCGAGGATGGCACAGCTACGCTCGGCCGACTGGCCTCGTTCGTGCGGGACCGGCGCATCCCGCTTGAGATGTGCCCGACGTCCAACGTGCACACCGGCACCGTCAGCTCCCTTGCCGAGCACCCGATTGGCCTGCTCCGCCGACTGCGCTTCCGGGTCACCGTCAACACCGACAACCGGCTGATCAGCCAGACGTCGATGACCGACGAGTTCGGCTACCTCACCGACCAGTTCGGCTACGACCTCAATGACCTGCAGTGGTTCACGGTCAACGCGATGAAGTCCGCCTTCATCCCGTTCGATCAGCGGCTCGCGCTGATCAACGAGGTCATCAAGCCCGGCTACGCGGCCCTGCGCTCGGAAGCCCTCGTCGGCCGCGCTGCCGACACCGGTCTGGCTAGTCCGAATGGCGCGGCAGCGCAGAGCGGCACGACAGTATCCGCGACAGCGAACGGCCGCACGAACGGAGCAGACCAATGACCGTGTTATGGGGTGTCGGAGGTATGTTCGCGCTCCTGGCGGTGGCGTTCGCGCTGTCGAGTCACCGCCGCGCGATCAACCCGCGCACCGTTCTCGGCGCGCTTGCCATCCAGTTCGGGTTCGGCGTACTCGTGCTCTACTGGGACGTCGGCCAGCGGGTGCTCGCCGCGGCGTCGAACGTGGTGAAGGCCGTCATCGCGACCACGGACGAAGGGATCGGCTTCCTCTTTGGGCCGATCCTGCCGGACAACGGCATGGTGTTCGCCTTCCAGGTCCTGCCGATCGTCGTGTTCGTCGCGGCGCTCTCCGCGGTGCTGTACCACCTCCGCATCCTGCAGTGGGTGGTGCGTGTCATCGGTGGCGCGTTGCGGCTCGTTCTCGGAACCAGCAGGGCCGAGTCACTTGCCGCCAGCACGAATGTCTTTCTCGGCCAGACCGAGTCCCCGCTGATCGTCCGGCCGTACCTGTCCCGGATGACCCGCTCGGAGTTCTTCGCGGTCATGGTCTGTGGACTGTCCACGGTCGCGGGGACCGTGCTCGTTGGGTACTCGATGCTGGGCGCTCGGCTGGACTACCTGATGGCGGCGGCCTTCATGGCGGCGCCTGGCGGGCTGCTCATGGCGAAGATCATCATTCCCGAGACGGAGCACGAGCGTGTCGAGTCCGGTGTGGCACCCGCCGCTGAGGTCATGACCGCGCGCACCGCGGGCACGTCGTCACCGCCATGGGGCACTGACGCACCGGGAGCCGCGAAGGCTGATGTTCTGGCAGGGGAGCACGCGGAGACCAGTGAGGACACGTCCGATAGCCGGAACCGGAATGTCATCGACGCCGCCGCCAACGGGGCCGCCGACGGTCTCAAGCTCGCGCTCAACATCGGCGCGATGCTGCTCGCGTTCATCTCCCTGATCGCCCTGCTGAACCTGATCGTCGGCGGCGTTGGTGGCCTGTTCGGTATGCCTGAGCTGAGCATCCAGCAGATCCTGGGCTATGTCTTCGCGCCGGTAATGTTCCTGATCGGCGTGCCATGGGAGGAAGCGATCGGTTCCGGCGGCTACCTGGGCCAGAAGCTGATCCTCAACGAGTTCGTCGCCTTTGCCGAGTTCGGCCCGCACGCCGCGGAGTACTCCGACAGAACCGCGACGATCACGACCTTCGCGCTCACTGGTTTCGCGAACCTCGGATCGCTCGCGATCCTGCTGGGCGGGCTCGGCAGCCTTGTGCCGCAACGCCGCCCGGAAATCGCTCAGCTTGGCCTCCGCGCGATCCTCGCAGGCACCCTCGCCAACCTGATGAGCGCCGCGATCGCCGGCATCCTCATCGGATAGTTGTCGGGAACTGCGTAGCCTACGCGGCATGCCGCTTGACGTAACCTCGCGGCATGCCGCTTGGGGGAGTTCGCATGAGTGCACGTCTCGTTCACATCGCTCGCATCCCGGTGTTGCTCGTTCTGTTTGTCGCCATCGGACCAGCACACGGCGAGGCGATGGACGCGGTGCGCCGCATTGACACCGGCGCGTACTGGGGACCATAGGCGCAGCTGGTGCTCCTCGGTGTGCTGTTCGTCGCCGTGGCCATGTTCGACCGGCGGCGACGGCACTCCCCAGCCGTGCTCGTGGTGGAAGCTGTCGTGGCGGCGCCGGGAACGGTCCTAGGCTGATCGTCCGTCGATCAGGGATTGTCTGACGGACACCCGCAGGGCTGCGCTAGCCTTCCGCCATGTTCGGACAGCCCGGCCAACCACCGCGAAAGCCCGAGGCTAGGGTCACCCGCTTTGAACGATCACCCGAAGAACGTCTATCTACCCGAAGCAGCCGTGGGGTTGCGCAGCCCGAGCTGGACGCTCAGGTAGGGCGAGCCGTCGGCGGCTTCGCACCACTGCACGAGGCTGAGCCATCCGGCGTCGCGGGCGAACTCGACGAGATCGCGGGCGGCCTTCGGCACGGCCGGGGCGGCCCGGCCGGATGGCAGGGTCGGCGCCAGGGCGGCGACGCCGTCGTACGAGGTGGAGGTGGTGGTGCCGGTCATGCCCGGTCACCGCCGTCCGTGGTGGTCTGCTGCGCGCGCCGCCGAGCCGCGGCTTCGTCGCGGAGTCGCCGGGCGGTTGCCCGCGGGCTGCGCAGGGCGTCGCGGAAGAACCGCACTTCCTCCGGCCACGCGTCGAGGCACACCTCGCACGGCAGCCGTTGCGGACGCTGGCCGGGTCGACCGCGCTGGCCACCGCCCGGGCCGAGGGCAGCTTCACCCCGACGCACGAGGCGTTCTGGGCCGCGGCCCGCCAGGCCCACGGCGATGCCGACGGCACCCGCGCCCCTGATCATCGACGCCCTGCTGGCAGTGCCGAATCTAAGGACGGATGTTAGACCTGGATGCCGAATGTCGCTGAGACAGCGATGCGCCCACTTCGGGTGAACCGGACCTTGCGTGGCCCGTCCTGGCGCACGAGCCATCGATTAAGCAACATAGTGTCCAGGAGTCCGGCGCCCACCGCGCCGGCAAGATGATGTCGTCGCTGACTCCAGTCCAGGCACGACCGCACGAGCGGCCGCGGAGAGGCCTGTGGCGCGACGTCGACACCGATGTCGCTGAACAGCTCCAACCCCGATGTCGTGAGGTGGACCTGTTCGTCGTCTGCAATCAGATACCTGTCGTCGACAAGCTGGCCATAGATGCGCACTGCCACCTCGCCGGCGAGGTGGTCGTAGCAGGTGCGAGCGAACGCCACGGCCGTCGCAACCGGTGGTGCGGGCACTGAGAGTGCGGTTGCGCCCAGGGATTCCAGCATGTCGGCGATCCGGTGATCGGCTATGCGGAAGTAGCGGTGTCTCCCCTGCGCTTCAACCGCCACCATGCCTGAGTCACGCAGTTTGCGGAGATGCTCACTCACCGTGGACGCGCTGACCTGCAGGTGACGGGCGAGTTCGCTGTTGGTGTGGGCGCGACCGTCCATCAACGCCGTCAGCAGTCCGGCGCGCGTGTCGTCGGCGAGCAGCGAGCCGATGACCGCAAGCGGATTGCGTTCCATGAGAACAACGTATCCGCTCGATAGTTCGGCCCGCACCGAAACGTCGGTGGTTAGCGTTGGCTGCAGGAGGTGCCAAGAGTGATTGCGATGATCTTCGAGTTCTGGTTCGACCAAAGCGCGCCCGAGATCTACGAGGAGTACCTGCGTGAGTCCGAACGGGTTCGCGCGGCCCTGGCCGAAGTCGAGGGTTGTCACGGCGTGGAGCGGTTCTCGAGCTGCGCTACGCCGGGCAAGTTCGTAGCGATCGGGTTCTTCGATAACGAGGAGGCCGTCACGCGCTGGCGCAACCGTCCAGAGCATCGACGCGCACAAGGCTTGGGCCGAGCTCGCCTGTTCACCGACTATCGCCTGCGCATGGCGGAGCTGGTCCGCGACTACGGCCCGCACGACAGGGCGGAGGTTCCAATGGACAGCCGCCGAGTCCACGGATAGCAAGAAGGGGATTGACGTGTTCGACATCGAGCTGGATTTGACGGATGATCCGGGCTCGCTTGCGGCAGTCGGTGAGGCCTTGGAGCAGGCCGGCGTCAGCATTGAAGGCGGCGGGATGTTCGTTGCCGCACGGAGGGGCGTTGCGCATTTCCTCGTCGAGAACGGCGACGCCGCCGGGCAAGCGTTAGTCACGGACGGGATCACGGTCCGTGACTGCCGTCCGGTCGTCATGCTGCGCTTGAACCAAGACGAGCCGGGTCAACTCGGCAAGGTCTGTCGGGCGATGGCCGACCAGGGGGTCAACATCGACGTGCAGTACAGCGACCATGCTGGTCAACTGGTCCTTGTGGTCGACGACCACGATCGCGGGCTGCAGGTTGCAAGCCAATGGATGGCCGCCCGCCTCGGCTGACGACCGGATCCTGCACCCTCCAGCCCCGAACGATTAGGGCCGGCTGCCCACGGAACTCATGCCTGTCGGGGGCGAAGCACCGCGGACACCCGGCGCCGCGAACGCTACCGCCCTGCCCAGCCCCACGACGCTCTGCAGCGCCCACGGCCAGCCGGTTCACCCGTCCAGTGGGGCCAGAACAACCTGCTCGCCGAGCGAGCGACCGCGCAAGTGGGCCCAAATCAACTTGTCCGACACCCCCCAGATGGGACCGGCTCAACCTGCTGAAAACACGCTGGCTGGTTCTCGGGTGTCGGCGGTTGCAGGTCACCGGGGTGTTGGGGGGCGATCCGGCCGCAGCAGGGTGCGATCACGTCGAGCCGACCGTCGGGAGCGTCCTCGGTGTAGCGGCGGACCTGGACACCGGGAACGAGCCGGTTGGGGTTGACGTCGTCGGTGGGGCCGTAGGCGGCGGGCCTATTGCTGCCACTGCGGGATGCGGGTATGGCGAAACTCCGTCTCCCGCGCCGTCGCCGATCTCGGAGTTGGAGAAGCGGAAACCGGCGAACACGACCGGCTCGTCACCGGTCTCGTAGCCCTGGCCTTCGGCCGCGGCGAGGCGGCGCACCCCGTCGATCTCGGCGGCGACCTCGCGGCGCTGGGCCTCCAGGTCGGGGTTGGCGAACGGGTTGCGGTAGCCGCCGAGGAAGTGCGGCGCGAGCGCAGCGACGCCGGGCGAGTACACCTTGCAGTGCATCGACGATTCGGTCAGGTCGCAGGAACGGATCTCCACCTCGGCGTCGGCCTGGCGGATGCCGTCGAGGACCGCGGTGAGGACGTCGAGGTTGTCGATGATGCCGTAGCTGTCGGACAACAGGGCACGCATCACGCCCTGGTCGCCCTCCTGGCCGCGGAATAGGCGCAGCAGGAACGAGCGATCGTCTGCCGGGTGGATCACGGTGGTCTCGCCGGTGGCCGTCCGCTTGGACTTGCCGTGGAGCAGGCCGTTGACGTTGGCGTCATAGAGGTCGGGGCGCTCGGCGCGCAGCTTGCGCAGGTACTTCAGCCCGATGCCGAGCTTGGCGGCGATCGTGGCGTCGGCGTCCTTGGTGGGCGTGTACAGGCCGTTGACGACGGTGACGCCGTGTTCGTCGACCACGGGCTCTACATCGGAGAGCTCGATCGCGCCGTTGCGGGAGCGCAACGCGGTGGCCGGCAGAACGACGTCGAGCTTGGCGGCTTGCTGATCGCGCAGCATGGTCACCATGTCCTGAAGGCCAGCGTTGCGGGCGGTAGTGATGACGGACATGTCTGTACTTCTCCAATTCACTCGGTTTCCTTGGCGGGCAAGGGGTTTGGTCGGTCCCCGTGCCCGTGCCCGTGCCCGTGCCCGTGCCCGTGTTCGTCGGGTGGTTCCGCCCCACCGAGGTGGGGCGGTGCCGCGCGGTTGTTGTTCAGTCCTCGCGGGTGGTGAGGGACGCGCGGCCGCCGCGGGGTGGATCAGGCGTCGCGCAGGTAGGCGGCGAAGATGTCGGCCGCGGTGCTGAACACCTGGTGGCCGAGCGCGTCGGCGACCGTGGTGGCCTCGGCGCGGTCGAGGAACGGCGACTTGGTGACGGCTGTGTCCCGGTCGGGGCCGACGAAGTACAGGGCAACGTCCGCGCGGGGTGCCGGTTCGGTTGGTTCGGCCGGCCGGGATAGGTCAGAGCCACGTCCGGCGCAGCCAGGCGGACGTCGGTGTCGATGCCCTGATCACTCCAGCTCATCGAATATTCGAGGTGGTCGTCGATGAGCTCGCGGTTGTCGTCGAGCCAGCTGTTCAGTGCCCAGCCTGGCCCCATGAGCAGGTCGTCGAGAGCGCGCGCTGTGTACACGATCAGCACGCCACGATCCGCGGCGGCGGCCAGGAGCACCCGGTCACCTGCCTGAAGGTGGCACCACCGCCGCGCGGCCACCGGTAGGGGAATGTGGCCTCGCCGAGCCAGGGTGAACATCCCGGCGGCGTCCGGGTGCACCGCCACCGCAGTGTTGGACACCAAACTGAACTGCAGCCGCTGGCCTGGCTCCCAGCCGAGGGCACGCACGACCGCCTGTTCCGCGACCCGGCCGCGCTCGCCCAGCGCAGCGATGCGGTACAGCATCGCGGTCTCGTCGGGTAATGCCGCCAAACGGGAAAGCGACATCCCCCGCGATGCCGGGCCGCTCGGCGACCGCTCGGCTCGAGAGATGGACCGGGGAACCACAGTCGGCACGAACGTCTCAACCACGGCCATCACATCCGCTCGGGCGGAGCTGGCCGCAGAGCAGAACACGACGACAGGCGCTGTGCGCCACGCCGCCGTGTCGACCGGAAAATCGCTGGCATTTGTGTGGGAGGGATCCCACCCGCCGGTGTCCGAGGGGGGAGTTGCACACTAACCACACGCCGCCAGCTTTCTGTGGTCATGTAGATGGCCCGGCGTTGATGTCCCGAGCAATGGGCGCACCCGGGGCAGCTTGCCGAGATGAATTCCCAGGGCAATGACAGGGAAGTGATGCTGTCGACGTTGGGCTTTGTCTAAAATCCTTTGACACAGCCCAGTGTCCTAATACAACACCGAGCGGATCATGCACCGCCTCGGCGTGGCTAGCTGGTGGCGGCGTCCGTCGGCTGCTTGCGGGTCAGTTGGCGCACTTGTTTGCTGGACAGGGCGAAACAAGTAGTGACGGCGACCAGGATGGCCATCCCGATGAGAGTGGGCTCTCTACCGAAACCTGCGCCTAGTGGACCTGCGGCGACTTCTCCTGTCGGTAACGCGATGAACGAGCCGAGCATGTCGTACGAGTAGACTCTGGCAAGTTTGTCCTGCGCAATGTTCTCCTGCAGGGACACATCCCAGGCCACTACGAATACTTCGTTCGACATTCCTACGAAGAACATTGCCGCTACCAACGGAACAACGTGCGGTGCTTCAGCTAGGACGGTCAGCGGCACCACATCAATCAACACCGATAGCACGCCCACGAGCAGTGCTCGGCGTGGCTGCCATTTCGCGATGACGACACCGCCGACCAATGATCCGACGGTCTGCGCGGCAAGCACGAAACCCCACGCCGTTCGTCCAATGGTGTCATCGGCGACAGCTGGTCCGAGCACGAACAGGCCCCCGCTACCACGGCGTTGACCACCATGAACTGGAGTACCACTACCCACACCCAGTTGTGCTCGGTAAACGCCCGCCATCCGTCGCGCAAATCGCCGAGGAAGCTAGCTGCTTCCGACCTCGGTACACGAACTGAACGAACCGCGCGATAGGCCAACCCGGCCAGCATGAAAACTACGGCGTTGCCCGCCAGCGCCCAGCCCGGTCCTACGGTACCGGCGAGCAGGCCGGCTACCGCGGCTCCGGTGAACCGTCCAGTATTCGCGCCTATCCTGGCCAATGCGTTCGCTTGTGCGAGCAGTTCTTCCGAAACCGTCTGCGGTGTCAGGGCGGACGTAGCGGGTAGCGATATCGCCGCCACCGCACCGTTGCTCACGCTTAGTGCGACCAGCAATGGCACCGATCCGACATCCGCGAGGACAGCCACGGCGATGAATAACTGGGTTACTGCGGCGGTGAACGTCGTGCCTTGCAAGATGACCGACCGCGGCAACCGGTCGGCGAGCATCCCGCCAAAGACCGCCAGTACGACCAGCGCCAGTGAGCGGGCACCCACCACGATCCCCAGATCGATCAGGCTTCCGGTCAGATCGAGTACCGCAAACGACAGCGCTACCGGGGCGATGGCGTTGGCCAGCTCAGTGCCCGTGCGTCCGGCGGCCAGCCATCGGAACTTGTCGAACCTCAGTGGGGTGAGGATCTCGGTGGTCATCAGTCAGCGATCATGGAAAACATCGAGATCGTCACGCTTACCTTGATCGCATCGGGCGTCCTTGGTGGCAAGGCTGCGGCGTGCAAGTCCCTGCTCAGTTCCATTGCCTTGGTGACGATCTCGGACCAACTCTGTGGGTCTAGCCATAGTTCCGCGTCGGTCGTCGTGCTCGGTCGCCCACTGGCCCGATACTCGCTCCTTCGGCGGAGTTCATCGGTCAGCGCGGTCGTAAGCAGGCGTTCTTGCTCTGCGTTCCGCTCGGCGAATCGCTCGCCGCTTTCGGGGTTGTGTCGGTAGCGCTTGGCCCAGCCGCCGCGAACCTGGACCTCGTCGAGCATGTCGAGCAGTCCCACATCGTGTAGTCGGCGCAGATGGTAGCTGGCGTTCGCCTGCGTGCCACCTAGTTCCCGCGCTACCTCGGCGGCGCTCATCGCGGTGCCCGTCAGCAACGAAAGAATGCGCAGCCGCAATGGATGGGCGAGCGCACGGAGCTCGTCGAGGTTCTGCGGCATAGCCGTAAACTACCAAAGAACTATTTGATAGTCGCGTTTACGTAGCTACGCAGGATGGAGATACCGAGATCCTGCACGGCGAACGGGCTTAGGAAACACGACTGAGGGGCTATCCTCGGCTACGGTGAGCGTGAACTCAGCCGAGAGCGACTTGCCTGCCCGTGTCCGCACTCGCCGGAGGGCGGCAGCCAGAATTTTCGGTTCGTGACGCGGGCCTCGGAGTCGTCGCTGGCCGATCAACTTGTGCTGAGCTGGGAGGGTCGCAAACCGCGTTCGGGGGTCTTTTTGCGCGCGGAGTCCTTCTACAATGTGGCCACCGAGATCGAGCGTTTGGACGACGACGCGGTCGCGGGCCCACTGCTGTCAGGTCGTCGCGGCCACGCATTCACCGATCCTGCTCGCGTTGCCTGGCGCCACGATCTATGAGATCGACGACATGCCCGTGCTGGAGATGGAAGTCTCGGACGAGAGGTTCGCCGAGTGGATGCGAGCCAACCTCGCAACGGCCGCACGTCACTTCGATGTGACTGTGGATGGCGACCCCGTGTTCGGGTGGCGGTTGCGCAGCATCGGCGCGCGGGTATCGGGGGCAGAGGCGTGGCGCTGGTTGCGCGTCGTGTCCGACTATCCGCAGTGGGCAAGTGGAGATGGCTGGACGGGGAATGCCGACGCCAACGCGCTGACCGGCATCGCCAAACCGCACCTGCTCGATGCGTGTGAGTGGGACGACAATGGCAGGCGGCAACGGGCCCAACGTCAGCGCGCCTGAACCCGCTCATGCCGCCCATCGCGCGACCTACCCCATCGATCTTCTCTGAATGGGCTGAGCGAAAGCTCCGTGGTTCTCACAATCAGGTAAGTACGTTGCTGCTGCGCGGGTTATGCCGGGGCGGCGGTGTCAAGCCACGCGGCGAACCGCGTGCGGTAGCGCTTCGGTGAGATGCCGACCTCCTGGGTGAAGGCGGTTCGGAATGTCACCGGCGACCCGTAGCCGACCTCGGACGAGATCCGGTCCACCGTGAGGTCGGTGGTCTCGAGCAGTTCCTTGGCCGCCGCGATCCGTTCCGTGGCGACCCAGCGCATGGGCGTGGTGCCGACGTCTTGCTCGAACCGTCGGGCGAGGGTGCGGGGCGAGAGGTTCGCCGCTCGTCCCAGTTCGGTGAGCGTCAGCGGTCGGCGGAGGTTCTCGCGTAGCCAGACGCGGAGGTTGTCCAACCAGGCGGCGCGATCCTCCAGCGGCTCGGCGTGTACGTACTGCGCCTGATCACCGTCACGGTGGGCATCGATGACGAGGTAGCGGGCCGTGTTGTTCGCGGCGCGCTCCCCGTGGTCACGCCGGATCAGATGCAGGCAGAGGTCGAGACCTGCCGCCGAGCCAGCACTGGTGAAGATGCCGTTGTCCTCGACGTAGATGGCGCGTGAATCGAGCTCGACGTTGGGGTACATCCGCTGCAGCAGTGCGGCGTGCCGCCAGTGGGTGGTGACCCGACGGCCGTCGAGCAGGCCGGCCTCGGCGAGCGCGAACGTGCCGGTGCACAGCGCCACCATGCGGGCGCCCCGCTCGGCGGCGCGCCGCAGCTCGCGGACCAGCCGGGAGCCGACCGACCGTCCCGGTGGCACTGCTGGCACGAGCACCGTGTCGCCCTCGGCCACGGCACTCAGCGGCCGCTCCGGGGCCAGCCGGGCGCCGGTGTGGGTGCGAACGCCGCGCAGGTCGCCGCACAGCGTCACGTCGTAGAGCGGGCCGTGGTCGGGGCCCCAGTCGTAGCCCAGTGCCTCCAGCGGCATGCCGATCTCGAACAAGGTCATGCCGTCGATGAGCGGGATCGTGATCGTCGGTCGCGGTCTCACCATGGTGGCAAAATCCTATCAGTTTACGTCAATCTTGCCACTTCCGAGGGACGGCGTCGCTTGCCACTCTTGAGCTATGCACTTCGACGACTTCATCGCAGAACAGATCCTGAAGAACAACGACACGTCGCCTTCGCACGACGTTCGTGCTCAGCAGCCCATCCGGCGCCTGCTCCGCACCCTGTGGCGCGGCGCCCGTCAGCTCGCCTGGGGAATCGACGCGTTCTCCAGCATCCGGCACGGGATCGACGTGCCTCCCGATCACGGTGCCCGCAACCGACACCCGTCACGCCGCCGCCACACGCGACCTTGAAGGACCAGTCGACGGCAGAGCGTCGCTGCGCATGGATGAGGACCCATCAGGGCTCGACGCGCAGGCGCATGACCCATCGCCATTTCGCGATCTTCCTGTCCTGCTGGAAGCCGAGCTCCTCGAACAGGCTGGCCGGCCAGGTCTGGAAGTAGGAACCGCGTTGCTGTTCGCGTCCGACGACCTGCTCGGGATAGGCCTCGACGAGTCCGCGTATCGGGCGTGAACTGTGGGTCTCCGTGGTCCCTACATTCACGTTGAGCATCCTGGCCGCATGTTTTTCCGTGGTGTTGGGCCGCGTCTTCGGAGCTCAGGCGATGGCAGCCGCAGCACCCCATGATTCTCTTGTCACCTAGTCTTGTTCGAACGTCGAGAAGCTGATCTCCATTGTGCCGGGGCTCGGGCCTGGCGGCACGTCGATGGTGACCACGGAGAGCCTGTCCTCGTCGGTACGGATGCAGACCACGGAACCGGACTGGAGATCCGCGATATCGATGGGATCGCTGGTGAGTTTCGCGTCGGCGCACGCCTGATAGGTGGGTTCCACAACTCCTAATGCGGTCAGCGTCGTGTCGTCGTCGTAGAACGGCGCGATGTATCGCGCTTTCGTGATGTCGACTTGGAACCAGAAGTCCGTGCCGAGGCCGCCTTCGACACCTTCGTCAAGGTCAACGGTCCAGGTCTGCCGGACAGCCAAGGTTCCGCCGGAATACATCAGCGGTGTCATCGGGTCATTCGAGATGAACAGCCTAACGATTTCGCCTTTCTTGAGTCTGTCGTCGCTCTTCGGGTCTGTGCCGATCACGTGGCCAGGTTCGACGAAACTCTCGCGTTCCTTGGTTCGCACCTGAAACCCGGCTTGCTCGAGTTTCTCGACGGCCGTTGCCTGGGTATTTCCCGCGACATTCGGCACCTTGACCGGGCACTCGTCGCCGCATGCCCCCATCGAAATGAACAGTTGTACGGATTCCCCATCGCGCAGTTCCGATCCCGAAGGGGGATCGGAACCGATGGCGTCGCCGGCAGGAACGGATTCATCCGGCTGCATGACCGTCACCACCCGGTAACCGTCGTCAGCAAGACGCTGGATCGCTGCCGCGTCCGCGCCGACTCACCCTTCCGCCGCGGCCCGCTACGCACCCTCGGCGACGTCGAGCTCATCACCGCCGACTACGTCGCCTGGTACAACCAGCAGCGCCTTATGCACCGCCTGGGCCGCGTCCCGCCCACCGAAGCCGAAGCTCGCTACTATGCCCAACACGTGACCGACCAACCGGTCGGCTCACAGAATCCCGAGGGTGCATGAAACCCGGGACGGTTCACCCCCTCTTTCTGATTTGACCCAGTACGCGAATTTATACCGCATACCGAGGAAAGATCACCAGACTTGGGGAGTGAGTATTTTGACCGAAATCGGTATGGCCGCTATTGAGACGGTCGTGATGCGGCGTCTCTGTAGCGAGCGACGAGCTCGGCTTGTCGCTCGGCGTTGGGGACCGGCTGGGTGGCGAGCGGGCCGGCCATCACGATCGGTTCACTGTCGACATCACCGATTACTAGCAGGTATCGCTGCTTTTCCTGAAGCATTGTCTGGTCGGGAAGTTGATGTGTGATGCCGTTGTCGTCTACGTACCCGTTCTGCCGCACGGTCATGTCTACCGGGAGGTCGCCGATGATCCGCTCCACGACGCGAACTCGGTAGCTGCGGGTCTGGTCGTCCTCGTTGTCCGAGAGCAGCGCTTCGACATCACCGACGAAGGCACCGTCGGCGTGCTCTAGCAGGGTTGGCAGGTGTGTGACGTCGAAGCCGTACGACGGCGAGAGCGGTTGGGTCTGTCCGGTCGCCTGGTTAACAGCGCTGTCCCCTCCGACGAGCTGGGTGACTGCGAGCGCCCCGGCGACCGCGACCACGACTACGGCCGCGGCCACGCCGACGACACGCAGACGTCTGGAGCGACGCCACCGGTCGATCCACGGATCGGTGGTGTCTGCTGGCTTGTCGCCGTCGGCGACTCGCTGCAACACCGCTGCGCGAACCGCCTCCCCTCGCGGTGAGGCTGGCCACGAGCCCATGTTTGTTGGGCGGGCGTCGGCGAGCAGGTCCATCGGGTCTTTGGTGTTCATCGACGATGCCCCTCCGGATGCTTGTCGTGTGCGTTCGCTGGCACGTTCAGCTGATGCATGAGGGCGCGGAACCGTTTGCGGGCTCGGTGTAACCGGACGCGGAATGTGGTGGCACTACACCCTGCGACGTAACTCGCCTCGGCAGGCGTGAGGTCGAGCCAGGCGGTGAGGATCAGCGCCTCCCGGTCGGCATCGGGCAGCCTCCGGAGGGCCTGGTGGACCAACCCAGCAAGCGGGTCTTCGCTGGAGTCGGTACTTAGGCCTTCTGTTGGGTGCTGCGGCTGGCCTTGGAGCCGATCGTACAGCGCAGTGCGGCGTCGCTGTGTGCGTCGCATATTGGCCGCGACTCTGCGCGTGGTCGCGAGTAGCCATGGCAAAGGCTCGTCCGGCAGCTCTTCGATCCTGCGCCACGCGGTGAGGAAAACCTCGGCGACCACGTCCTCGGCGTCGTTGTTGACCAGCCGAGAGGCGTAGAGGTGTACTGCGCCTGCATGGGTGTCGAACAGCACTTCCAGCCGCTTCATTTCTGAGGACAACGGTTCGCCCTTCATGTTGGAGCCCTACTAGGGGTGTGTCCGGCACTGTTCATTGCGTTACAGATCTACAGCAGCTTGTTCGCGTATACAGATTGGTGGCCTCCACGTGTTGGAGTACGCAGTTGTTGAACTGCGGGGCGGACGCGTGGTCGTGCCTGCAACGGGCAGAGACGAGAACCTCGAACCTGTGTCGAGTTGGTATGACTCCGAGGACAACCTGGATGCGTTCGCCGCACGTTTCTACCCCACGCGGCACTCGGACATGGCGGTCCGAACCACTGCGGTGTTGGCGCATCACGCGGACAACACCTACAACACGAACGCCATCAGTGTCTCGACCTCGGCAGCTGACAGCGGTTCGCTAGACAAGCGGCACCTTCGGGGGAGTGCGACCGTGACCTGGTGAACCGCCTCCGCTTCGCCGAGGCGGGCGAGCGTGTGGCCGCGCCATTGGTCTAGGTGAGCGCCAACGAGGAACAGACGGCAACGCGGGGTCTACCGGGTCGTTGGGCAGCAGAACATTGGGCTCGTCGAACGCGCAATACCGCGAGCAGCGGCAAGTGCTCGACAGCCAGCCGTGGTTTCACCGAGGTCGAGAAGCACAATCGCCTGCTGAGCGGTTGCGTAGGCCAGTAGGTGGGGTGAGCCCGCTTCGCGCGCCGCTGCTTTGGCGGTTTTCGTGATGTTGCCGGAGCGGTCGGCCAGTTCGCGCCAGCGTGTCAAGATTTTTGTGGATGTTTGGGCCTGTTTATCCTTTTCGTTGCTTTTGATGAGTGGTCGAATCCGTCACTGTGTGTGACGGCGCGTTAGAGGACGAGCCGGTCGCCGAAGAGGACGGCGAAGTGGTTGAGCGCGGCTTTCCACCCGTAAGTGCCGGTGCCGCGTTCGCCCTTGGCGCGAACATGACCGTCACCGTCGATGTAGCGTCCGGTGACGTGTCGGATGCCGAGATAAAGCAGCTTCATCGCGGCGTCCTCGGTGGTGAAATGTCCTCTGTTTTTCATGATTTTCCGCAGTTGAAAATTCAATGATTCGATCGCGTTAGTGGTATACACCACTTTTCGTATTTCTTTCGGGTATTTGAGGAACGGAGTGAAGTCTTCCCAGGCGCGATCCCACGCGGCGAGCATGCCTGGGTATTTCGTGCCCCACTCTTTACGGAGATGCTCCAGCGCTATCTCGGCGGCTTCGGCGTTGACGGCCGTGTAGATCGGTTTCAACGCGGCGGCAACCTTCTTGCGGTCGGAATAGGACACGTATTTCATCGAATTCCGGATCAAATGAATCACGCAGGTTTGCACCTCGGCTTTCGGCCACACAGTGCGGATCGCGTCCGGCAGTCCGGTCAGCCCGTCGCAGCACACGATCAGTACGTCTTCCACGCCGCGGTTCTTCACCTCGGTCAGTACCGCTAGCCAGTGGGCCTTGCTCTCCCCCTCGGTGGGGCCGATCCACACACCCAGCACGTGCTTGAACCCGTCGACGTCGACACCGGTGACGATGTAGGCCGGCCGGTTGATCACCACCCCGTTGGTGCGGATCTTGACCACCAGCGCGTCGATGTAGGCGATCACATACACCTGGTCCAGCGGACGGTTCTGCCACGTCTTGATCTCGTCATGCACCACATCGGTCACATTCGAAATCAGCTCGTGGCTCGCCTCGGCGCCATACACCTCGAGCAAATGATCCTTGATATCGCGGGTGGTCATCCCTTTCGCATACAGCGACAAGATCATGTCATCGATCTGGCCGAGCCGACGCTGATGCTTCTTCACGATCCGCGGTTCAAACCCGCCCGTGCGGTCCCGCGGAACCTCGATCTGGACCTTACCGGTGTTGGTGGTGACCGTCTTCGCCGAATACCCGTTGCGGGAATTGCCCGTTCCGCGTCCCGCAGCGTCGTGTTTCGCGTACCCGAGATGCTCATGCATCTCCGCGCCCAACGCCCGCTCGATCACCGCCTTACTCATCTGATTCAGAATGCCGTCCGGGCCATCCAACGGCGTCCCCGACGCTTTCGCGTCAGCCAGAATCCGATCAATACCCTCCGGCGAGACCAGCTCCGCCAACCGCCGCGAAGCCTCCTCCGCCGCCGAGCCCTCGACCGCATCCTGCGCCTTGTCCGTCGTCACGTAGCGTTCCCTTCCACCGGCCCGGACCCTCCGGCCCACCGATGATCATGGCCCGCCCACTTCCACAAAAGATCTTGCACCCCCGTTCGCGCTGGACCGAACCGCAAGCGCGTTGGTGGCCTCGCAGCATGACGGCCATGCCGGGAAGCGTTCGCGTGAGTCAGCCACCTGGCGCGTAGCCGAGGCAGAAGCCGGGCTCCTGTCGAGCCTCTACACGACTGTGGGCCCCAGGTCCAATACGAACCCGAGGCCCACGTTGCCGATGTCGCTATCCAACCTGTCCCTCTGCGCGACGGCCAGACCAGAACCGGCACCGCATCGCGGACGGCTGGCAAGGCAGCACCGTCCGCGCGATCCTGGAGAACCCGCGCTACACCGGATATGCGTTCTTCGGACGGTGGGCCAAGCACGAAACCCTGCTCGACCCCGATGACGTCGCCGCCGGACACGTCATCCGGTTCCGCCGAGCCACACCCGACCGGATCATGCGCTCCCGCAAACCCGCACACCCGAAGATCATCGAAGTCGAAGACTTCACCGAAGCGCAGCTATTGCGTCGTTCGCGTGCTGCTGGTGGGTTGGCGGCGAGCCGGAAGCTGGAACGCGGACCCAAAAAGACGAAGCGCGTCTATCGGCTACGCGGCCGTGTGCGGTGCGGGTACTGCGCTCGGCGTATGGAAGGCACGCCGCGGGAGAAGCGGATCTACTACCGGTGCTCGGCGCGTTCGCTCGTACCAGGGTCACCCGCTTTGAACGATCACCCGAAGAACGTCTATCTGCCCGAAGCAGCAGTGATCGGCCCGCTCAACCAATGGCTCGGTGAGCTGTTCGCGCCAGAGCACATCGATCAGACCGTTGCCGCGCTCGTCGCGTCCCAGCATCAAGGCGGCAACGCGCACAGTGCGCGAGACGCGGCAAAAAGGCGGCTCGATACCGCTGAGACACGACTGCGCCGACTCCAAGCAGCCATTGAAGCAGGCGCGGACCCGGCAGCCTTCGTCGAAGCGATCAACGAGGCTCAGTCACAGCGCGCGGCAGCGCGAGCGGAACTCGACGGAACACCCGCGCCAGACGCGCTCACCGACGCCGAGGTGTACGCGATGATCGACTCACTCGGCGACGTCGGAGAAGCACTCAACGACGCGAAACCCGAGAAGCTGGAAAAGCTCTACGAAGCGCTTCGCCTGGAAATGACCTATAACGCACCTACGGGCCAGGTAGATGTTGCCATCCGCCCGGCCCGTAGGGTTAGTGCGTGTGTCCGAGGGGGACTTGGCCCCGCACCGGTGGGAGGAATCCCCGAACCGGGGATATCGACTCCATATCCGGGGATACTAGCTCCGGCGATTCCGGCCGTCCAACCGGGTCACCCAAGGCATAACGGAACCGGATGTACGCGCGGAGTGTGTGCCCATGGCTCATCAATCACTGGCGCCGAGGAATGCATCACTACATCGAGCGCCACCGTTGTGTGGCTTGCGGTGGTCGACATCCCCGAGCTGGTTGAGTAGGTGGGCCAGGTAGGGCCCAACGGCGGGTGCTATGCCACCAGTTCGATACCTCACCGCGCAGTTCGTTTCGCCGTTTGCGCTGGGAGTATGACGACCTTGCCAGGGAAGTGCCGAGAGGTCCCCAATTCCTCACGGCCGTTGGGTAGGCCGTTCTCTACACTGCTGTTATGGATCGAGGTGTGCGATGAACCGAGCTGGAACGCCCGCGTCGGAGACCGCCGCGGCGCGGTTCGTGCGTCATGTGCGGCTCGATGCCGAGGCCGACACGGGGCGGTACCCGTTCACTTTGCCTGCGGTCGCGGGGCTGATGCACTCTGACGGGCTATCGCTGGCGTCCGGGGTGACCTTCCTGGTGGGAGAGAACGGTAGCGGCAAGTCCACCCTCGTCGAGGCAATCGCGGTGGCCGCTGGGTTCAACCCGGAGGGCGGCAGCCAACACTTCCGCTTCGCGACGCGGGCCTCCGAGTCTTCACTGGGCGATCAACTGGTGCTGAGCTGGGAGGGCCGCAAACCGCGTTCGGGGTTTTTCTTGCGCGCGGAGTCCTTCTACAACGTGGCCACCGAGATCGAGCGCTTGGACGACGACGGGGTCGCGGGCCCGTTACTGCCCGCCTACGGTGGTATCTCACCGCACGAACGCTCGCACGGTGAGTCGTTTCTTGATCTCGTGATCCACCGGTTCCGGCCCAACGGGCTGTACGTGCTGGACGAGCCTGAGGCGGCGCTGTCGGTGCGCGGCTGCATGGCCTTACTCGCTCGTCTGGCCGAGCTGGTTGAGCAAGGCTGCCAGGTCGTCGCGGCCACGCACTCGCCGATCCTACTCGCGTTGCCGGGCGCCACGATCTATGAGATCGACGACGACGGCGAAATCTCACCAACGGACTACGACCACGCACTACCAGTCCGGCTGACCAGGGATTTCCTCGCCTCCCCTCAGCGGTACCTGCGGCATCTGCTCGACGAGGACGAAGCCTGACGGGATGAGCGAGGAATTGCCCGTGCTGGAGATGGAAGTCTCGGACGAGAGGTTCGCTGAGTGGATGCGAGCCAACCTCGCACAAGCAGCTCGTCACTTCAGTGTGGCTGTGGCTGGCGAACCCGTGTTCGGGTGGCGGTTGCGCAGCATCGGCGTACGGGTATCGCGGGCAGGCGCGTGGTGCTGGTTGCGCGTCGTGTCCGACTATCCGCAGTGGGCAAGTGGAGATGGCTGGACGGGGAATGCCGACGCCAACGCGCTGACCGGCATCGCCAAACCGGAACTGCTCGATGTGTGTGAGTGGGACGACGATGGAAGACGGCAACGGGCCGAGTTGTTCACTTTGCTCCCCGGCGAGCCGGTGTCGACCACCGACGTGCTGCACCGCCCAGTACACCTGTCGGAAAGGTGGTGGGCACAGCTACGGGCGAACCTCGAGAAGCTCCGGAACACACCCACCGGCCGCATCGACGCCGATCAACAGATCGTGTCCCGGCGCAGCACGGCGGCATTCGGCGCGGATCTGCGTGTCCAGCACTGGGAGACGGTGCACGGTGACCTGCATTGGGCCAACCTGCTGTCTCCGACGCTCGGAATCCTCGATTGGGAACTCTGGGGCCAGGGGCCCGTCGGTACCGACGTCGCCACCCTGTACTGCCACAGTCTGCTCGTACCGGCGGTGGCGGACCAGGTCCGCTCCACGTTCGCCGATGTGCTCGAAGGCCCCGATGGTCGCATCGCGCAACTAGCTGTCGCGGCGCGCATGCTAGGTCGCATCGAAGACGGGGATTACCCAGAACTCGAACAACCGCTCCGTGAGCACATCGCCGCGCTCGACGCGCCCCAGCCGAGCGGTGAACGTCGCTACCGGCCGTAGTTCGGTCGACAGCCACCCCGAGGTGAGCACGGGTGCCGGGTGCCCTGCGGCATGCACGCCGGGCCGCATCGAGGCCCACACTGCGGGTCGCACATCTCCGGCACGCAAATCCCGGCAGTGGCGAACCGACCATCCAGATGTTCACGGACTTCCGCGAGCGGTGGCCCCGAGACGATCTCGGACAACGATGTGTCCCGAACGTTGCCGACCGGAAGCCACCGCGAGAACACACACGGCCATGCCTCTCCACTGGGGGAGACAGCCAGCACGCCATTCGCGCAATTGCCGCACAACTGGTCCACACCTGGCTCGGCCTCGCGAACACCGCGACCAACTTGCCGTAGCCGGTCGTAGCCGACATCGGTGACGCCCACGCTCGCGAGGTCTTCCACCGCCTCCTGAACGCGCTGGCCATCGAAGGTGTCCACCACGCCAACACGCAGCGGGATCGAGCGCCGCACGGCCTCCGCGATGTTCGCCCTGCTACGCGCGTGACTGCCTACGCGTCCGGTCACCGCCGAATGCTCAACAGGACTGTCCGAATAGTACGAACACGCCAATCGCACCCCAGGCAGCTCGAAAGCTTCCCACTGCGACGACGTGACGTGCACCAGGTTGGAAAACACCTCGATCTCCAACCCAAGCCCCGCCGCATGCCTGAGCAGTTGAACCAGGTCCGGATGCAGCGTCGGCTCCCCGCCGATGAATTGCACCATCCCCACACCGAGCTCCGCTGCCTCATCCAGCACTCGCAGCCAATCCGAGACCGTCATCACTCCGTGAGTGCCGGACGGACCACTCTCGGCGTAGCAGTGACCGCATTCCAACTGGCACCGCCCTGTAATCTCCAACCACAAAAATGATGTCTCTGTCCCCACATCGGCCTCCCTCACGCGATCGACATGGCCCAGTGTGATCTACGGCACCGACAATGTCGGCTTCCCGCGCCGCGACGAATCCTCCCGAGCGTGCATCGTTTGACCGCCGACCGGTCACGGGCCGGCATGCGGTCGGTGAACCGCGTATCCCCACGGCCAGGCTGGTCCGATCACGGCGCTGCGGAAACAGCATTGGGACTGCCCCGGGTTCGGTTGACTCCTTAGCTGTGAGGATTCGTCCTCATTGGAAGGATGATCGCTATGCCGAAGCCGTTCCCTGCCGAGTTCCGTCGTGACGTCGTCGCCGTGGCTCGCAAGCGCGAAGCGCCGATGCGCCAGATCGCCAAGGACTTCGGGATTTCCGAGTCCTGTCTGAACCGCTGGTTGCAGCAGGCCGATGTCGAGGACGGTGTCCGTCCCGGTGCTACGAAGGAAGAGTCGGCCGAGTTGCGGGAGTTGAAGAAGCGCAACCGGGTCCTGGAGCAGGAGAATGAGATCCTGCGGCGGGCGGCGGCGTTCTTCGCCAAAGACATCGCCCCAAAATGATGTACCCGCTGGTCCGTGACCTGGCCGCCGAGGACATCCCCGTGGCGGTGACCTGCCGGGTGCTTGGGTTCTCCAAGCAGGCGTTCTACAAGTGGCGTGCCAACCCCGTCTCGCAGCGGGACTGGGAGGACGCCCACTTGATCAACACCGCGATCGACGTCCACGAGGATGATCCAGCGTTCGGGTATCGGTTCATCGCCGACGAGCTGGCCGCCCTCGGGCACGTGGCCGGGGAGAACCGGGTGGCCCGGTTGTGTTCGCTGCAGCGGATCTACTCGGTCTTCAGCAAGAAGCGCGGGCTGAACCGCACGGCCGGACCGCCGGTACACGACGACCTGGTCGAGCGTGATTTCACCGCGGCAGCGCCGAACGTCTTGTGGCTGACCGACATCACCGAACACCCCACCGGCGAGGGCAAGCTGTACCTCTGTGCGATCAAGGACGTGTTCTCCAACCGGATCGTCGGCTACTCCATGGACTCGCGCATGAAGGCCTCCCTCGCGGTAGCCGCGCTGCGCAACGCCGTCGCCCTCCGCAGCCCGGCCGGGACGATCGTCCACTCCGACAGAGGCAGTCAATTTCGGTCCCGAAAGTTCGTCCGTGCCTTACACGAGTACGGCCTTGTCGGGTCGATGGGGCGGGTCGGAGCCTGCGGTGACAACGCCGCGATGGAGTCCTTCTTCGCGCTGCTGCAGCGCAACGTCCTGGACCGGCAACGCTGGGCCACCCGCGACCAGCTGCGCCTGGCCATCGTCACCTGGATTGAACGCACCTACCACCGTCGACGCCGGCAACGCCGACTCGGCAGAATGACCCCCGTAGAGATCGAGTTGCTGTTCCACGAACCGGTCGCACTCGCGGCTTGAACCACCCAACCCGCGAGTCAACCGAAGTCAGGGCAGTCCCATTATCCGACGGGTGGCGTAGCATTCGGGATTGCGCTAACTGGATGCCACAGAGTGGCTGCTGCCGACTTGACACGAAACGTGCGTCAACGCCGCGCACGGCGGGCTGGAACGCGCTTATGCAGCGCCATCGCGACGACGGACTCCGACAGCGACGAGCGCGACACCGTTGGGACCCAAAGCCATCCCGCTCGACCCTGTCAAGAAGTAACCGAGGAACGACGACGCTGCTCGGCTACGACAGGGCGGACGAGGTCACTGTGGTGGGCACGAACTTGTGTCAGTTGCGGTTCAGGCCGTGCTGGCGGGTAAGGAGTGCGCGCTTGAAGTGCGACTCCGCTTCGTGGGCACGCTCGGTCCGAAGACTCGTAGGATGCTGAATAGGAAGTGGCGCGAGTGGGTTGAGTCGAGGCCCGCCAGGTCCCGTAGAGCGATGTTGCCGCCGTGGCCGTCCCGTGCATAGGCGATCCAGCGTCCGAGGATCCGTTCGTCGCCGTCTGCCTTTCCCACATAGAGCTGTCCGGTATTGGTGTCTGCGATGAGGTAGATGCCCTGCACGGCACCGAGCGCGGTGCGCCAGGCGGAATACCGCGAGTCCTCCACCACGTCCCTGAGCTCGGCGTGAGTGATGAGCACACGGTCGAAGCCGGGGAAGGGCACCACCTCAGGGTCGGCAATTTCGACCACCGGGAACGCCGAGGCGCTCGCCCCGCTCTTGACCCAGTTGACGGCATCTCGTGACCATTCCACGACGAGCCTGCGGTTGAGGGACGCCAGCGCATTGGAGGGGCGGAGGTCGAAGTAGCGGTGGGTCTCGCTGCGTTCGTTGAGCAGCTCGCCATAGTTCTCGTAGACGGTGAGCAAGCGTGAGCGCCGGCCGCCGTCGGCCATGAAGATGAGCCAGAGGTGCTGCGGCGTCTTGCCGAGTTTGTTGTTGATCCCCTGCGTGCGGGTGTAGTCGAGCACTTTCTCGGCGGTCAGGTCGCTCGGCGAGCGAAGCCCATTGTCGGTGTAGGTGTGCCGGATGATTGCGATGTCGCTCAGGTCGAGCGCGGTCACCGCGAGGATATGTCCGAGGCAGAGGTCGCCGGTGATTGCCGCTGATGTCACCGCATCAACCTATCCTGGTAGCCAGATGTCATGTCACTGCGTGCATGAGGTAGCGATCGTGGGCTACGCCGAGCTTGCGCAGTCAATGCCACTTGGGCGGTCCGGTCTTGTTCGTCGGCGACGGCGCGGGAGTATCCGATTAAGGCCCCGGGCATCACTGATGTGCGCATCGGATAAGCACGCCTCGGTGTGACACTTTGCGTACAGCCCATCCAAGACGCTATCGCCCGTGGTCGCGGCCAACCGCACTGGGCCGAGTCGGTGTCCGTTTTGGGTTCCCTTTTCGTTCAGGGCGTTGCTTCGAGGTATCGGGTGAGCACGGCGACCAGCTGCTCCGGCATGCTGGGCCAAGCGCGACTGGAAGGGCATCAACCGTGACCGACGAGCGAGACCTGATTGAGTATGAGGACCCACAGATCCTTGGTGAGATCTTCCCCTCCCGGATGACCGCCGGCTCGGACCAGCGCAAGTGCTCGGCGTGCGGGACGGTCCTGCCAGCTGACCAGCTGACCGTCATCAAGCACCGGCACGCCGGTCAGCCGAAGGGACATCTGCGCATCTACTGCCCCGAGCATCTCGCCACGGCAAAGGAGTGGACCGAGGGCGGCTCGACGAGTCAAAGCGGAAAACTGGGGCCGATCTGCCCCAACTGCTTCACGGCCGTCCCTCTCGGTACCGGAGTTTGCGACATGTGCGGCGAGCAGGTCGCTCGCGCCCTGAGGGGGCACATGATCGACACAAGGTACGACTTCCAGACCGACACGCCCGCAGGCAGGGACCCCGACAGTTACAGCGACACGCTGCACCGCTACCACCGGGTCCTCTGGAGCAAGGAGCTTCCGGACGGGACACGCTTCGACCTCGAGGACGGCAGGCCGGAGAGCTACCTCGTCCACAGCTCGCACCGGGGGCAGTTCTGGCTCAGCAGTGACGCCGTCGTCCCCTCGTTCCCTCACAAGGCGGCGGCCATTGTCGCAATGCTCGATGAAGGCGAGCACGAGGCGTTCTGGAACCTCGGGTACACGATCGGCGGCATGATGATCTGGCCCGGCAACAGGATCGACAACAAACAGACCATCAACGGCGCTCGCGGCTTCCACCCTCGGATCGCCGATCGCTTCGATCTGACGGTCGAGTGCATCCGCCGGCACTACGCACACGAGAGGAGCCCGCTCAGCGACGTCCTCGCGAGGTACGACGACTTCTTCGCTCTGTTCGAGACGTTCGGTGGGTTCGACTTCTTCCTTCTCCAGGATCTGCTCGATGGAAAGCGGGTTCGCTTCGCGATACCGTTCAACAACTTCGCCATGCCTTCAGTGCCACAGGATCTGGCGACCTATCGCCGCTACATGGAACTCAGCATGGAGTTCATCCACGCGCGGAACGCCCGCATCGCGGCCTACACGCAAACAAACTGAGAGGGCAGCCCCCGGCCATGGGGCCAGAACATGATGTTCGCGAGATGGCCAGTGCGGCTCAACCGTGCGCCGCGAACGCCCGTGCAGCTGCCAACACCTCGGCCGGGTCTCCCTCCCGGAGAACCAGCGCGGGGCTCCGTTCGTTGAGCTAGTGGTTCATGCCCTTGAACTACGCCTGGATCACCGCGTGAGCGTCCAACGGCTCCTGCCGGTGAATGAGTGATCACCGGGGACGACTGTCGCCACAGCGACGGGCAAGGTCGGCATGGCTTCAGCTGAACGCACCTCAGGCGGATGCTCAGTCACGAGCGCAGCGTCGGGTCGGCCAGACCGGAAGAACGCTTCGAACCACGGACATCACATAGCAGATCCGTAGCAGCCTCTCCTCGGCCGCGGTGGGGAGAGGCAAGGCCTGTCCGCGGTCACTCGGCCGGTACTCCTTGACGACCCGCGCAAGCTCCGCGCGGATACTTCCCGCCGTCTCGCTGGTGATGAGTCGTTGTTGGGTCGCGAACTGGAGTCCCAACGCGACCGTCGTCTCAGGTGGAGTCCGAGACGGCGTAGCGCAGTCGGTGATCGATTGCCTGACCTAACGTGCTCCATGGCACGGCACTCGCGGACTCCAGGTGCATCCATCCGTGCCGAGGTCGAGTCGGGCGGGCGTCGCTGCCGCCAATCCGCCGCGAGGAGCTTAGGGGTCGGAAACGCCTCGTCCACGATATCGCGGATGATGCTTCCTTGCGTGGAGAGTTCACTGGTCAATGACATGAGCGATCAGAGGTCTTTCAGCGCTGGCAGTATCCCTGTCAGGTCGATCAAGTCGACGTGTGCGGCGCTAGTGCTGGTGAAGTCGCAAACTCGTACATGCAGCGTGCCGAAGCGCTCCTCGAAGCGCTCGCGCAAGATCGGAGATGTGCGATTTAGCGCCCAATCGGCTGTGCTGGTGCTGGTTCGGAGGAAGTGGATCGCGTGCGCTCCGGCGACGTAGAGCTGGGCGCGGCGCCCGGACTCGTCCAGCGCCAGGTGTACGAGGTCTTTGAACGTGCCCCGCTTACGCATCGCGTCCGCGCCCTTCCAGAACTGGATCTTGAACTCAGCGACACGGCGATCGGTCTCGACATCGAACGGCCTGCCAGGGTCGTTACCGGCGGCCAGCGATGGGCGCACCGTGACACGCTCGCCCTCCTCGATGATCAGCGGCAGCGCCTGAGTGATGACCGCAGCGTGGATGACGTCGCTGATGCGGCCCATGTGTTGGCGGATCAACAACGACGCCTGCAGCAACTCGTCACTCAGACCGGACGCTGCGGCCTGAGCTGCTGCAGTCGGCTGATCAGCGCCCTGGAGATCGGCTTCCAGCTGTGCGATCCGCTCGGTCAAACTTTCCGACGTAACGAAGGACAGCAAAGTCTGAAACGCCGCTGCGGCCCGTGACGTGTCGTTGGTGACATCCCCGGACAACGATGCGATCGGCGACGACGTGGTTGCTGCCATTGTGGCGCAGCGCCCGTCGTCTGTGGGCATGGTGCTGGTTTCGAAGCCCAGTCGCCGCAATTGTCGCAGCGCGGTGTGCGAGGTGAACTCGGAGCGCTGTACTCCGATGGCTGCTTCGAGAACCTGCTTTGGAGGCCAGCGCTGTCCGTCAACTTCCACCCAGTGATCGCGTATGGCTTCGGGCGACTGACCGGCGAGGCTGGCGTGCACCAACGCACGATCCAGCTCGAACTCCCGTCCGCTCAGCTTGAAATACATGACCGGCGCCCTTCCACGTGGCTGGATCGGCAGCTTCCAGGACACCACCTGTTGTGTGAGGTTAACGGCGGACGCCGACACTCTCGAGTGCCAGGCGGGTAAACACGGGGGAGCTAGGAGGCGTGGAGCCGGAACAGGCTCAGTAGTTCGAGTTGCCCCGGCCGGAGGGGCAACATCGGGTTGATCGCGGGGTATATCTCGGCTTCTTCCCAGAAGCAGTTGGGCACACTCGACGCGACTCCGGTCTTTACACCACGGGGTCATTCCGCGTCTGGTGGCGCGTCTCCTTCCGGGTCCGGCGGAAGGGAGTAACGGCATGACGGCTGAGATGGCTCGGGTTGGTGAGGAGTCACTGGAGGGGTGGGCCGAGCAGGCTCGGTCTCGCCGGTCGAGGGCGACGACGAAGCCACGACTCGCGCACGGGGCGGGGTTGCGGTTCGCGCTGTACGGGCGGATGTCGACTCGGACGTATCAGGAGCGGGAGTCGTCGTCGCGGTGGCAGCGCGAGGTCGCCGAGGGCGTGATCGCCGGGCACGGGGTGATCGTGGCGGAGTTCTTCGATATCGGTATATCGCGGCGGCTGCCGTGGCCGGAGCGCCCGCAAGCCGCCGCGCTGCTATCTGCGGTCGCGGACCCGGATCGCGGGTTCGACGCGGTGGTGGTCGGCGAATACGAGCGAGCGTTTCAGGACGACCAGGCCGCCGCGGTCGCCGCAGTGCTGGATCGGCACGGGGTGCGGTTGTGGCTGCCGGAGGCGGGCGGACCCGTCGATCTCACCAGCGCGACGCATCAGGCGTTGATGCTGCTGCTGGGGGCGCAGTCCAAGCGTGAGGTGTTGCGGTCTCGCCATCGTGTGCTGACCGCGATGCGCGGCCAGGCGCGCATGCAGGGCCGTTATCTCGGCGGGCGTCCACCGTATGGGTATCGACTGGCCGATGCGGGTCCGCACCCGAATCCCGCGCACGCCAGCTGGGGACGCCGGGCGCATCGCTTGGCCACTGATCCGGCGACCGCCGAGCATGTGCGGTGGATCTTCGCCCAGCGGCTGGCTGGGCGCAGCATCGCCGGGATCGCCCGCGCACTCAACGACCGCGGTGTACCGTGCCCGTCGCGTGTCGATCGGCGTCGCAACCGGCACCGCACCGGCGAGGCGTGGACGCTACGCACGGTGGCGTGCATCCTGGCCAACCCGCGCTACACCGGACGACAGGTCTGGAACCGCCACGGTACCGAGGACAACGGCGCGGCTGGCCTCGATGGTGACGAGCAGCAGAGGCTGGCAGGGGAGTGGGTGATCTCGCAGACGGTCGCGCACCCACCGCTGGTCTCCGAGCGTGACTTCGTCGCCGCCCAGGCCATCCGCGCCGCCCGGCCCACCGCCGACGGCACCACCCGCACCTACCTGCTCACCGGGCTCGTGCTGTGCGGGGTGTGCGAGCGACGAATGGAAGCCCATTGGGTCAACCGTCGCGCCGGTTACCGCTGTCGCCACGGGCAGACCAGCAGCCGATCACGCGAACCAGGCCGCCTGAAGATTCGCTATGTCCGCGAGGATCACCTGCTCGCCGACCTCGCCGAGCGGTACGGTCTCACGGGTACGCCGCACGCGATCGCCGCCGAGATCCGCGACCGCAACATCACGATCATCTGCCGGGCGACAGGATCGACCGTCACCAACGAACCTGGCACCTTCGACCTCGGCGCTTCAGACCACACGCACTGTTCTAACAGCGCATGTGGTAGTGACGTGTCCGAGGGGATTCGACCCCGTACCGGTGGGAGGAATCCCCGAACCGGGGATATCGACTCCATGGCCCGAGATAATAGCTCTGGCGATTCCGGCCGTCCAACTGGGTTACCCAAGGCATGGCCGAACCGGATGCTGCCACTTGACCAAGTAATTCAGTTGTCAACCTGCCTCAATGATCTTGACAGGTACCGGCTGGCGCCAGCGATTGTTGGTGGGGATTGTCGAGAGCATCCTCGCGCTACTTGATCGGTACCACGTATGTGGGGCCCGCTCCCTTTGCTTGATCCGGCAGTTCGAAGTGCGTGATCACGCCCGTGTGCCCACCGGGTGTGTCGAGGAGGAAGCCCGCCGTTTCCTTCGGGCTGGTCGCCCGCAGTCGGTCAACCACCCTGGTCAGTGGGCTGCCGTTGACATTTCCCTGCGTCGAGGAGGTGACGTACACCTCGGGTGGCGGATCCCATTTCCCGGTCGAGTTCTTGACCGGTGGCGGTACGTGTATCTCATACCTCAGTTCGGCGACCTCTCCCTTGGGGGTCTTGACGGTGACCCGGTAGTCGACCTTCTTGAGTAATCGAATATTGCCCTCGGTCAACTTTTCCGGAAATTTTGGGACTCCTGCGGGATACCCAGTCTGGACCACCTTCAGATTTACCGAGAAACCTTCCGCCACACCCAGATCCGTCAGGCGCTCCACCATCGACTCAATGCCTTGATTCTGCAGCTTTTGGTTGACCACCTTCGGGCTGTGCATGATCCCGCTCTCTTCGAGGGTGTGGATTCGCCCGACCGGAACGGGGTGGCTGAGGTTCCACAGGTCCTCGGACAGGCCAACCTCCGCCCGTTCACCGCGCAGCAACCGGTCCAGGGAGTCCGAAGGCCTGCCCTGGGCTGGCTTGACGATTCCCTCAAAAGTGTGCGCTTCGGAACCGTCGGCCAACCTCTGGATGCCTCGGTACTCGACGCCCTTTCCCCGGTTTGCCCGTTCGAGCGCTATGAATTCGCGCATCTCGTTCGCGGTGGCGGTACGACCGGTGCGCAGCTTGATGATCTTCTCTGCACGTCGGATCTCCTTGACGGACGCACCCTTCGCCATGGTGCCGGCTGTGTCGACGTTCACGCTGCGTATGAAACTGCCGAACTTTTGTGCGACACCGGTTTCGACCGCGGACTCGACAACCGCCGGTGACACGAACCCGACGGCTAACTCGATGACGTCGAGGGTATTCTGCATGGCCTCGTAGCTCTGGCGCAGTTCGTAGTCCCGGCCCGCCCGCGCATTCGACGGTGGCTCTTCGTAGCGCCAGACGTCGAGAGAGCGCCTCGGAATCGGTACCGGAATGGGCAGGCTGGTAATGTGCCTGACCCCTTGCTCGAGCCCCAGCTGCATTTGGGTGGCGGCCTTGTCGAGCAGCCAGTTCCACGCTGCCTGCTTCGCTACCTCCCACTCTTCGTCCTGGGTGGCGTAATCCCGGCCTTGTCCGGAGTTGACGGTGCCTGCGCGTGTGGTTGGGGTTGGTGGCACCACGAGCCGGTCGTCCGGGAACCTAAGCGGGTCGTCCGCGGACCCGGTGCCTGTCAGACCCGAGTCGGTTCCCCACCACAGGTCCCATTGCTCGTAGTAGGGGGCTGCCGACCACGGCTTGGTCTGGTCGGCATTCTCGCTGGCCTTCGAGTCGCGTTCTTCAGCCCGGCGCTGCGCCAGGAGGGAATTGAGGTTGCGGTGGAGATCTCTTAAGAGTTCCTGGCGCTCGCCAGACGCTTTTCCCTCCTCGATCTCGTGGCTTGGGGCGGACTCGACGGACCGGAGCCGGTCACCCGGTTGGCCGGTGCGACGTTCCGAGACCCGTCGTCGGAAGGAATCCATACGCGCTCGGGCGTCCGTGAACCAGTCCCTGCTCGCGATCGAGGAGTTTGGCGGCGCGGGGTCGACCATGAAGTCGTCGTCGAAATCGTCAAACTCGCCGAACTTCTCGAACTCGCGGTCGCGGCTGCGGGCCTGAGCGCGCGCATCCGCGCTCGGGCTGTCGCCCCGCTCGCGGCCCCAGGCGCCAGGTCCAGCGGCGCGCCACTCTGCGACCTGTCGACGGAACTCCTCCATGCGCGCCCGGGCATCGTCGAACGTATCCCGCGCGGATCCCGCCCCCCGCAGGCCGGAGCACCACGACGCTCGAGAGGTTGACGCGTTACGTGACGACCACGTGGTGGCGGGACTGCGCCAGGCAGGTGCACCGCCTCCAAACGCAGGGCCCGGGGCGCGGGCGGGCGACGTTGCGGGACCGCGGAAGATAGTGGTGGGCGGCCGGGACGTGTTCGTGCCGGCCCCTGTCCGTGGCATGGATGATGAGTTTGGCGCGCGATAGCTGGGTTGTCGGCTCGCTATCTCTGACATGCTAGGTGACCGGAATCCCGGTACAGGGTTTGCACGTGGTCCGCCCGGTGGCGGGCCGGGCCGTGGGCCTGGGACCGGCCGTCTCTGCCCAGAATGAGGCACACCCGACATCTGCTGGCTCCCAGCAAGTGGCTTCCAATGGCGAACGTTAGGGTCCAGCCTGGGTTGCGGGACTCGGCGGCCATGCTGAGGGCGGTGCTGCGACGGCGGACGGCCGTAGCCTGGAAGAGTCGACATGGCCATATGAATCGGCAGATCCAGGCGCTTCACTGCAGCCGCAAACGATCCGCCTGGCCGATGCGCGGAAGCGCCCGACCGGTGGGCGGAACCGCCACTTGACCGGTGCGATGCCGCCCCGCTGGCAGACGGCAACGGGACCCAGACGCGAGTCATAACCATTCGATCGTTCTTCATGACAGGGACCCGGTCGAAGTATCCACCCCCCACCCGGGCTCCGTGGCGGTGAGCCCCTAAGCGATGCTTCGGCGTCACTGGCCCTCATCTCCCGGCGCGGCATCCCTCATCTCAAGCCGGATGATGTCGTCGAGTAGCGCCAGGTTGAGGCCGATCTCGTCGGCCGCCTGCTCCAGCTCTGTCATGGGGTAGCCGCGGCCCTCACAGAAGGTCCGCACCCCGCCGTCGTCGACCCAGACCGGCAGGTTCGCGACGTTCTGCAACCACAGCGCGGCCGCTTGTCGCATCGTTGGGCCGTTCGTGGTGTCGAACATGGCGGCGAGCTCGTCGCGGAGCTCTTCACCCTTTGCCCGCAGAAGCCGCTGGATCTTGCCGTCGTACCGCTCGGTGGTCACGCGCGCAGTGTGGGTGAGAAGGTCGATCAGGGAGTCAATCGCGTCGGATGGGTCGAGGTATCGACCGAGGACCCAGATGAGCACGGTTCTTTCCTGTTCGCGCTCTGCTGCCTTCGCGAGCTCGGCAGGTTCGATCAGCCCAATGTTCGACAACGTGTCCGTGATGGCGCGACTCGCCTCGGCAACATCTTCGGGAGACGCGTCAGCCAAGACGCCGCAGTAGTGAGCGTTGATCAGGCAAAACACCAGCTCAGCCCACCGGTCACCTTCCTGCCACCACGGCAGCTCGGCGAGTTCTCCGGCGTGGAAATGCATCAGCCGCTCTAGATCCTCGCGGGCATCGTTCCCGACCTCTACGGCTTGAGCCGCCTTGTCGAGTTCGCGTTGTTCTTCGCCGAGTTCCACGGAACGCGCCTCTCTGGTCACGACTCAGGCCTCAAAGTGAGGTCGGTCGCCGCGCCCGGTCCTGGGATCACGTCAGAGCCGGTGCCTTGACGATGCTCCTATGCTCTATTAACGGCGATTTCTGACCGCTTCGCAAGCGGTTTCCTTGCGATCTGCAGGATGCGGGCCCCGGGGACGGCGAGCAGGGGTTCAGCACACCGGTCTGACCGTAGTTGTGCCAATGGCACCTGTTGAATCGGCAAGCCTGCGCAACCAAATGTCCACGATGGACACTGAGCTGTGTTGGTTTAGTTGAGACCCTGCACTCTCGTCGTCGACAGCGAACGCGTCTGGGCAGCTGCGCGGATCGGTAGGCGGCCAGAGTGGCAGCGGCCACCAGCGAGCCGACGCAGGCGGAGACGTGGGATCGGTCATTCGTGCTTCCGGGTAGCAGATGTTGGGCCAACCATCATGCACGTTCCGGGCCTGGTTGTTTCCTGACCCCCGCCTAGGGAAGCTGTACCAGAAGGTTGTCGGCGAGATCCGGCCTGACGGCGTGAGCGGCGCTGGGTTTGAGAGGCTCTGCACGTTGCGAATCACTGCGGCTCATCAAGGGGTAGAGCCGGGTCAAGAGGGCGTTCGGCATATCAAGACAGGCGTTGGCATCGTGGATCACGTTCGTCCAGTTCCGCAGTAACCGCTCGCTGAAACCGCCTGGTGTGGGCCTGCTACATACGTTCGGGGGCGGTGATGCCGAGCAGTCCGAGCCCGTGTTGGAGTGTGCGTGCCGTGAGTTGGCAGAGGGCGAGCCGGTTGCTGCGGACGGGTTCTTCGGCGCCCAGGACGTGGCAGGCTTCGTAGAAGCTAGTGAAGTCGCGGGCAAGATCGTAGAGGTAGCCGCAGAGTTTGTGTGGTTCGAGAGTCTGGCTCACGTCGGCGATGGTGGCGCTGTAGGCGTCGAGTTCGAGCGCCAATGCGCGTTCCGCAGGGTGAAGCTCGACAGCGGGGTCGATGGCCACGTCGGGGTCTCCGGCTTTGCGCAGGATGGAGCGGATCCGGGTGTGGGCGTACTGGAGATAGACTCCTGTGTTGCCGTTGAACGACACCATGCGGTCCAGGTCGAACACGTAGTCCTTGATGCGCGAGGTAGACAGGTCCGCGTATTTGACTGCTCCAATACCTGCCTGTTCGGCGATCTGGTCCAGTTCGTCGCCGGGCAGATCGGGGTTCTTCTCGCTGACGATGGCGTGCGCACATGATACTGCGTCGTCGAGCAGATCCATCAGGCGCACGGTTCCGCCGGAGCGAGTCTTGAACGGCCGTCCGTCTGGGCCGAGCACGGTGCCGTAGGGCACATGAGCCACGTCGATCTCATCAGTGAGCCAGCCCGCGCGCCGGGCGGCCTCGAAGATCATCTGGAAGTGCAGCGCCTGGCGAGAGTCGGTGACATATAGAAGGCGGTTGGCTTTGAGATCCTGGATACGGTAACGGATAGTGGCGAGGTCGGTGGTGTCGTAGCCATAACCTCCGTCACGTTTGCGCACCATCAGTGGCGCGGGGTTGCCGTCCGGGCCTGTCACGTCCTCGGAGAACATCACAAGAGCGCCGTCGCTCTCGACAGCGATGTCTGCCTCGGTGAGTTCGGCAACGACATTGGCGAGCAGATGGCTGTAGAACGACTCGCCCACCGAGTCTTCGGGTGTGAGCAATACACCGAGCCGGTCATAGATGTCGCGGAAAGCCTTCTCAGACTCGGCGACGATCTCCTTCCACCGCGCGATGGTAGCCGGGTCCCCGGATTGCAGAGCGACGACGCGGTTGCGGGAGCGGTCAGCGAAGGCGGAATCGGAGTCGAACAGTTGACGGGCGGCGCGGTACAGCTCGTCGAGCGCTGACACCGCCGACGTGCCCGGTTCGAGCTCGTCATGGCGCCAGGTCGCGTCGGGGTGCTCGTCGAGGTACTGAATGAGCATGCCGAACTGTGTGCCCCAGTCTCCGAGGTGGTTCTGGCGAATGACCTCCGCGCCCAGGAAGCCAAGCACACGCGCCAAGCTGTCACCGATGATGGTGGTACGCAGGTGCCCGACGTGCATTTCCTTGGCGATGTTGGGCGCCGAGTAGTCGATCACGGTCCGCTGGCCATCGTGAGGCGTTCCGACACCGAGGCGTGGGCTGGCCAAACGATCGGCGACCTGGTCCCAGATGAGCTGATCGGGCACGGTGATGTTGAGAAAGCCAGGCCCGGACACCTCCACGTGCGCGATGGGACCGCGGTCGTCGGCCAAGGCTCCGGTGAGAGCGTCGGCGAGTTCGGCGGGCTTGGTGCGGGCGCGTTTGGCCAGGGCGAGGGCTGCGTTGGACTGGAAGTCGGCGTGTTCCGATCGGCGCACGACAGGATCGGCTCCGGCCAGCTCCGGACGGGCATGGGCGATGGCCTGGGACACGCCGTCGGCGACCTGGTCGAGTAGCGGCAGCACCTCGTGGTTTGTCACTGAGTAACCCTCCTTCTCAGCGAGCATTGTCCCAGGCCGTGGCGTCAGGTCCGCGCGCAGCCCGACGTTGCGTGATCGCGGCGCGGCATGTGCCCTGATCAGGTGCGAACCGGTCGTGGTCGAGAGGCTGCAGGAGAGCACACTGCACAAGGTGGGCAACTCCGCGACGAAGTGTCGTATACAGGTGATCGTCGCGGGTGTAGCCGAGGAAGTCCTGGCCGGTGGCCTGCCCGGGACCGTGGAGGACGGCAGCGGCGGCGTCCTCGATGGTGAAACTTGCTGGGTGGCTGAGTAGGGACATCGCGAGCCGCACAAGGGACTGTTCTGCGCGCTTTCGGTGCGCGGCGTAGATCGCGGTGGGGCCACCGAGAAACACATGGGGGCTGGTGAGCGCGTTGAGCAGCAGTCGGCGGGCGAAGATGCGGGAATTGAGGTACCAGGGTTCGGCGACCACGGCAGACGCTGTGATGTTTCCGTAACGGTCGGCGTCGAAGCAGCGAAGGTTGATGGCGGCGTCCACGTCGGCGAAAGTCGCGTGGATCTTGACCGCGTAGTCGACCTCGGTGTCGAGATCGAAGCCGTGTAGCCGGTGCAACTCACACACCGCTTCGATCAGGCGCTTCAATTCCTCAGGGGCTAGGGAGCGTGGCCCGACGAAGACCAGGTCGAGGTCGGAACGAGGTGTTGCTGTTCCCGCAGGGTGTGAACCGTACGCCAGACCGTATCCAGACTCGCCGATCACGGCGCTGCGCAGCTCGCTGGCGACCCGGTAGGCGCTGCGCTGGATGGCCTTCATACGGCTACCTCGGCAAGTGGTGGCTCGGGTGAGCCCTGTGGAAGTCGATAATGTGCACGCCGCTGGGCAAGGTGATCTCGCCTGAGGGCTGTTCGTAGCGATGGACGAATTCATGGATCTCGCGTTGCACGTTCGGGTCGTTGACCAGGGCGGGCAGGTTCTTGAGGTGGACGACGTTGAACCAGGCGATCGCGGCTTCGGCGTGTGGCGCCCACGCGGTGCCACCACGCCGCGTATGGGTTACTGTGCCCTCTCCCGCGTCCTCGGCGTCCCGGAGCGCTCCGAGTAGCAGGGTGCGGGTGTAGCTGCGGCCTTCCTGCGGGAACGGGGCAATGCGTTCCCAGAGGCGTGTCACTAGCCGCTGTTCTGCGGTGTCGGAGTCGAAGAACAACGCCATGAGGTGGCCATCGAGGGCGAGTAGACGAGTCAGATCGCGGACGAACGCGCTGGCCTTCGCGTGGGCATCGGCCAGATCGGAGACGGGCTGGATGCCGTCGGTGGTCATGGTTTCGAAGTACTCGCCGAGTGGATAGCTCAGTGACCAGAACGCGCCGACCAGGTCGAACGAGCTTCCCTGGCCCTCGTCGAGCAGGTCGGCGAGGGCATCGCGGGTATCGGCGCAGAGGGTGCGCGCCTGCGGGTACCGCCGGCTTACAGCGTCGATCATGGCCTGGCTGTAGTCGGCGACAACCAGGTCCCGTGCGTAACGCGCAAGCAGGGAGGTGACTCGACCGGTGCCACACCCGAACTCCACCACGGACAGATCTCCCGCGGGCCGGCCATGGTGGGCCAGCAGAAGCTGGTCGATCAGGTCGAGGTCTTCTCGCCCGTCGAAGTAGTGCGGCAAGAGCCGCTGGTCGTAGACACCGCTGATTTCGTAGACGGCGCGGAACTGCTCGACGTCGGTCACCGGATGTCTCCCTCGAGGTTGCCACCGAGCGTGGTGATGTAGTCGATCACGTCCGCCATGTGCGTATCGGTCGTGCGTGGGTTGTTGGCCATGAATCGCAAGGGGTACAGCGTCGCTCCTGCACGCAGCCGCGCGTGATCGTCAGGCAGCGTGAACTGGTGCAGATGCCAGGTCCCGTCGGCGAGTATCCGGTCGTGCAGACGCTGGTTCACCGCATTGATCCGCGCTATCTGCTCATCAGGCAGCGGGGGCACCGGACAGATGTCGCTGGGGAGGTAGACAAAAGCGACCGCCGCGAGCTCAGGGTCGTGCAGGCGCATCAGCCGCGGGTGCTCATCAAGCAGGGCAGCGAAGCGGCGTGCTTTGTCCACCCGCTGCTCTGCGAGGGCGGCCAAGCCGGTGCGTCCGTGGGAGAGCATCATCATCCACAGTTTCAGTGACAACCAGCCTTTGGTGCCGATGAACGGGGTGACCTGTCCGAAGGCGTAATCCTCCTGCATGATCAGATCCGAGTAGCTCGACACCGCACGCAGGCTGGCTGGCTCTCGGACGAGCAGAGCGCTCAAACTGTAGGGCACAGCCATAACCTTGTGGGGATCGACGGTCACGCTGTCGAACTCTGTGACGCCGTCGAGGAGATGGCAAAGCTGGTTGCTGAACGCTGCCACAAGGCCCCAGCAGGCGTCTACGTGCAGCCAAATTCGCGAATCCAGCGCGCGAACGATGTCGCGAACGCGGCGCAGGTGTTCCACGGTTTGAGTACGACTGTCCCCGGCGTAGGCGATCACGGCCATGATCCGCCCGCGGTTGTCGTGCACGGCGCGTTCCAATGCGGCGAGGTCGTAACGGAAGCCGTGCGTGTCGACCTCAATAGCTTGGTCTCCGACCCCGATCCAGTTCAGCGCGCTCTTGATGCTGTAATGCCCGATCTCACGCGGCACGATCACACGAAAGTCACCAGGATTCCGTACGCCTTCATGCATGGTGCCAGGTGCCTTATGTTCGCGCGCCAGCATCATTGCCGTCGCGTTACTGGTCGTTCCGCCGTGCGTGATGACGCCGCCCGCATCCCATACCGTGTGGATATCGGCGACCGCCGGGTTGTCGTAACCTACCAAGTCGCGAAGCCAGCGCAGAACCGCGATCTCGACGAACGTCGCGCTCGGCGCATCGAAACTCTGGTTGATCAAGTTTTGTTGCGTGAACAGCCCCAGCACGCCACCGACAAGCGACGCCGGGTCGTCGCCAGTGTCGCCGAAGCCCAGGAAGCGCGGACTGGCCTCGTTCTTGCACAGCGGCAAGATCGTCTTCTCGAACGACTCCAGAAGAGCACCGAGCGAGCTGGCCTCGCGGGGAAGATCCACGACCAGCATGTCCCGAATCCGCTCAGGTGGTAACCGCTCGCGAAAGATGTCCGGCTGCAGTTTGAAGCGCATCGCCATATCGAGTACTCGGTGCAAGACATCGGAGATGTCGTCAGCATCGGCGTCGGCTGCGGTCACATCAGGCGGTTCGTGACCTGCCGCCCGGAGGCGTGCTCGAACATCATGCATCGCGGACACAATTGATCAATCTTACGCCACTGACGCGTCGCCGTGATGCCATTAAGCGAATGTGCCCGTCGCCACACCACCCTCCCGCAGCGAGGGAAGTGACCCCGTCGGGCACAATGCCTGCGTGCAGCGAACACCAACTCACCAGTACGAGCCGTGGATGCGCCGCGCGCTAGACGTTGCGCGCACGTTGCCGGATCCTGGAGCTGACGATCCTCCGGTCGGTGCGGTGGTGTACGACCATGAGGGTAATGAGATCGCCGCAGCGCACCACGACCGCGCCCGAACCGGAGATCCCACCGCCCAGGCTGAAATCCTCGCATTGCGCCACGCAGGAGAGGCGTTCGGCACGTGGCGACTCGACGGATGCACGCTCGTGACCACACTCGAGCCGGGAATCATGTCGGCTGGCGCACTCGTACTCGCCCGCATCCCACGTCTGGTCATAGGATCCTGGGACAAATACAACGGCGCCGTCTGCTCCCTCTGGGACGTCGTACGCGACCGCCGACTTAACCACTACGTCGAAGTCATCCCCGAAGTGCTCAAATCAGAAACCGACTCACTTCTTAACGCCTATCTCGACACCCCACACGTGACCTGAACTATCACGTCCGATGCAGTTCACGGCGGGGGAGAGGGGGACCCACACCGCAGGCACCAAGACGTCCTCCGCGACCGCAGATGCTCGCGCTCGTCTCCCACCTCATCCTCCGCCGTCCGCTGTTCTGCCGAGTCCGGCGGGCGTCGCTGCCGCCAATCGGCCGCGAGGAGCTTAGGTGTCGGAAACGCCTCGTCCACGATATCGCGGATGATGCTTCCTTGCGTGGAGAGGTCACTGGTCAATGACATGAGCGATCAGAGGTCCTTCAGCGCTGGCAGTAGCCCGGTCAGGTCGATCAAGTCGACGTGTGCGGCGCTAGTGCTGGTGAAGTCGCAAACTCGTACATGCAGCGGACCGAAGCGGTCCTCGAAGCGCTCGCGCAAGATCGGAGATGCGCGATTCAGCGCCCAATCCGCTGTGCTGGTGCTGGTTCGGAGGAAGTGGATCGCGTGCGCTCCGGCGACGTAGAGCTGGGCGCGGCGCCCGGACTCGTCCAGCGCCAGGTGTACGAGGTCTTTGAACGTGCCCCGCTTACGCATCGCGTCCGCGCCCTTCCAGAACTGGATCTTGAACTCAGCGACACGGCGATCGGTCTCGACATCGAACGGCCTGCCAGGGTCGTTACCGGCGGCCAGCGATGGGCGCACCGTGACACGCTCGCCATCCTCGATGATCAGCGGCAGCGCCTGAGTGATGACCGCAGCGTGGATGACGTCGCTGATGCGGCCCATGTGTTGGCGGATCAACAACGACGCCTGCAGCAACTCGTCACTCAGACCGGACGCTGCGGCCTGAGCTGCTGCAGTCGGCTGATCAGCGCCCTGGAGGTCGGCTTCCAGCTGTGCGATCCGCTCGGTCAAACTTTCCGACGTGACGAAGGACAGCAATGTCTGAAACGCCGCTGCGGCCCGTGGCGTGTCGTTGGTGACATCCCAGGACGACGATGCGATCGGCGACGACGTGGTTGCTGCCATTGTGGCGCAGCGCCCGTCGTCTGTGGGCATGGTGCTGGTTTCGAAGCCCAGTCGCCGCAATTGTCGCAGCGCGGTGTGCGAGGTGAACTCGGAGCGTTGTACTCCGATGGCTGCTTCGAGAACCTGCTTTGGAGGCCAGCGCTGTCCGTCAACTTCCACCCAGTGATCGCGTATCGCTTCGGGCGACTGACCGGCGAGGCGTGCTTGGACCAACGCATGATCCAGCTCGAACTCCCGTCCGCTCAGCTTGAAACGCATGACCGGCGCCCTTCCACGTGGCTGGATCTGCGGCTTCCACGACGCCACTTGCTGTGTGAGGTTAACGGCGGACGCCGACACTTTCGGTGCTAGGGGTAAACACGGGGAGCTTAGGATGCATGAGGCAAGAACAGCCTCAGTAGTTCGATTTGCCCCGGCCGGAGGGGCAAGATCGGGTTGATCGCGGGGTATATCTCGGCTTCTTCCCAGAAGCGGTTGGGCACACTCGACGCAACGCCGGTCTTTACACCACGGGCGTGCTGGCCTGCCAGCAGCCGTTGCGCGTCGAAGAGGTAGACGTTCTCAATGCACCATGGTCGCGTGCTGCCTGCCGAGGACGCAGCTGCGCTTGATGGTCCCGTCATGACCAGATAGTAGTCGAGTGTGTCGGCGTCGGTCATGTCCAGGATGCCTTCGCGTTTGAGGTACCATTTCACGTTCACGGTCTTGCCGTGCAGCGGCCCGGCACGGAACCGTCCGTCGAGGGATTTAGCGCTAGCAGAGTGTTCCAGCTCGATGCCGAAGACCTCCGATGCGATCCATTCGCCGAGATGGCCGGACGTCATCGGCCGACCGATGATCTCGGCAATCCGCGCGTCGATCCTGTTCCGCTCGTGCAGCAAGCGAGCGGTCTCCGAAAGTTGATCGTTCGTCATCTATCTATGTGCCTCCCAGCGTTCCATCGTCGCCCGCCAAGCGGGTCCATACGCGCCAACGCAGAACAAGGCTCGCTTTAGAGCTTTCGAAGATCGTCGCGGCTACGAAGTCCCCGATGACGGCCGACTTCAAGCATCCGCTACGAGGAGATACGGAACCGCGCTCGTCGCTGATCGTGTCTCGGTGTGGGCGGTGCCGAGCACGGCGTTGCCCTGCTCGGCACGGTGAACCGCGTCCTCCCAGGGCGCCACTCCTTCAGTGGTGGACACACGTGACGGTTGCTGGCTCATGCACCCAGTCTGACCCCTTCCGGCAGGCGCGACCAGCAGCGACGCCTGGGCTGCCCGGGATCCTGCCAACCGGGTCCGGAGCCCAGCAGCCGCCACCGCGTAGATGGGGTCGATCCGAGCGATGCCTCTTGTCTCTCGTGGCCTGACCATTGATCAGATTCTCGCTCCGACCCGACCTCGCGGTGGATGAGGGCAGCTCCCACGACTCCATGGGGTCATTCCGCGCCTGGTGGCGCGTCTCCTTCCGGGTCCGGCGGAAGGGAGTAAGGGCATGACGGCTGATATGTCTCGGGTCGGTGAGGCGTCACTGGAGGGGTGGGCCGAGCGGGCCCGGTCTCGCCGGTCGAGGGTAAGAACCAAGCCACGACTCGCACGCAGGGCGGGGTTGCGGTTCGCCCTGTACGGGCGGATGTCGACGACGGCGTATCAGGAGCGGGAGTCGTCGTCGCGGTGGCAGCGCGAGGTCGCCGAGGGCGTCATCGCCGGGCACGGGGTGATCGTGGCGGAGTTCTTTGATGTCGGCATATCGCGGCGACTGCCGTGGCCGGAGCGTCCCCAAGCCGCCGCGCTGCTATCCGCGGTCGCGGAGCCGGATCGCGGGTTCGATGTGGTGGTGGTCGGCGAGTACGAGCGGGCGTTTCAGGACGACCAGGCCGCCGCGGTCGCCGCGATACTGGATCGGCACGGGGTGCGGTTGTGGCTGCCGGAAGCGGGTGGACCGGTCGATCTCACCAGCGCGACGCATCAGGCGTTGATGCTGTTGTTGGGCGCGCAGTCCAAGCGTGAGGTGTTGCGGTCTCGCCATCGTGTGCTGACTGCGATGCGCGGCCAGGCGCGCATGCAGGGCCGTTATCTCGGCGGGCGTCCACCGTATGGGTATCGGCTGGCCGATGCGGGTCCACACCCGAATCCCGCGCACGCCAGCTGGGGACGCCGGGCGCATCGCTTGGCCACTGATCCGGCGACCGCCGAGAATGTGCGGTGGATCTTCGCCCAGCGGCTGGCTGGGCGCAGCGTCGCCGGGATCGCCCGCGCACTCAACGACCGCGGTGTACCGTGCCCGTCGCGCGTCGATCGGCGGCGCAACCGGCACCGCACCGGCGAGGCGTGGACGCTACGCACAGTGGCGTGCATCCTGGCCAACCCGCGCTACACCGGACGGCAGGTGTGGAATCGTCACGGTACCGACGACAACGGTGCGGCTGGTCTCGATGGTGACGAGCAGCAGAGACTGGCGGGGGAGTGGGTGATCTCGCAGACGGTCGCGCACCCGCAGCGTGTCAAGATTTTGGCTCTGGCTCTTTTTCGGTGGTGACGCTCGGTAGTTCATCCGAGGAGTATGCGGTGGCGGAGGAGGGTGAAGCCTGCGCGTCCGTACATCTGTCGTTTGATCAGTTTCGTTTTGGTGTTCACTCCTTCTGTTCGTCCATTGTGGAATGGCTGGGTGAGGGCGGCGCTCACGGCGGCGCGGTCGAGTTCGAGGCCGCGGGTGAACGCGTGGAGGTGGGGCAGGTCCTCGGCCCGGGCCTGCTCGATCCAGGCGGTGAGGCGCTCGTCGTTGCCAGCGGCGGGGGTGAGCAGGGCGGCGAAGTCACCGACGAGGGCGGCGAGCCCTGTCATCTCGGCGCAGGCGCTCGTTGCGGTGTCGATCCGTTCCCGCTGATGGTCGTGAAGGTCGTCGGGGTGGGTGAGCAGGTAGCGGGCAAGCCGCTTGGGTGAGATCGCTGGCTGGTCGGATTCGACGCGTCCTTGCGTGATGTAGCGATATAGGAGGTTTTGGCTTCCGGTGTAGCCGAGCTCGGTGATCTCGTGGAGCAGCTGCAGCACGGGCACGGCCGGCTCTTGTTCGCGGCGGCGGCGTAGATGGTCCCGGAACGGATCAACCAGGGTGGGCCGGTACTGCGGAGCGCGTACCAGCCGTTCGGGTTGGTCGATGCGGGCGTAGCGCTTGACCGTGTTCAGCGCCAGGTTCAACCGGCGAGAGATCTCGAGCAGTCCGACGCCACGATCGAGCAGATCATGCACTTGCCGCCAGCGTTCGCGGGTCGTGGCGGCGCGTTTCCCTACGCGGGGTGGTGGGCCGGTCTTGCCCCAGCACGCGCTGTGGGCGGCGACCTCCTTGAGAGCGGCCTCGGCGAGGTTGTGCCACAGGTGCCAGCGATCCGCGACCTGCACCGCGTCGGTCAGTGCACGCCGGATCGCTTCGGCGTAGGCGCCGGAGCCATCCCGGCACACCACCCGCACGCCGGGATGCTCGCGTAACCAGGCTTCGAGCGTGGCCGCGGTGCGGTCGGCGAGGACGTCGACGCGGTCGCCGGTCTCTGCATTGATGATCACGGTGGCGTAGCGCTGCCGCTTACGCAGGGCGAAATCGTCCAGCGTGTCAAGATTTTTGTGGATGTTTGGGCCTGTTTATCCTTTTCGTTGCTTTTGATGAGTGGTCGAATCCGTCACTGTGTGTGACGGCGCGTTAGAGGACGAGCCGGTCGCCGAAGAGGACGGCGAAGTGGTTGAGCGCGGCTTTCCACCCGTAAGTGCCGGTGCCGCGTTCGCCCTTGGCGCGAACATGACCGTCACCGTCGATGTAGCGTCCGGTGACGTGTCGGATGCCGAGATAAAGCAGCTTCATCGCGGCGTCCTCGGTGGTGAAATGTCCTCTGTTTTTCATGATTTTCCGCAGTTGAAAATTCAATGATTCGATCGCGTTAGTGGTATACACCACTTTTCGTATTTCTTTCGGGTATTTGAGGAACGGAGTGAAGTCTTCCCAGGCGCGATCCCACGCGGCGAGCATGCCTGGGTATTTCGTGCCCCACTCTTTACGGAGATGCTCCAGCGCTATCTCGGCGGCTTCGGCGTTGACGGCCGTGTAGATCGGTTTCAACGCGGCGGCAACCTTCTTGCGGTCGGAATAGGACACGTATTTCATCGAATTCCGGATCAAATGAATCACGCAGGTTTGCACCTCGGCTTTCGGCCACACAGTGCGGATCGCGTCCGGCAGTCCGGTCAGCCCGTCGCAGCACACGATCAGTACGTCTTCCACGCCGCGGTTCTTCACCTCGGTCAGTACCGCTAGCCAGTGGGCCTTGCTCTCCCCCTCGGTGGGGCCGATCCACACACCCAGCACGTGCTTGAACCCGTCGACGTCGACACCGGTGACGATGTAGGCCGGCCGGTTGATCACCACCCCGTTGGTGCGGATCTTGACCACCAGCGCGTCGATGTAGGCGATCACATACACCTGGTCCAGCGGACGGTTCTGCCACGTCTTGATCTCGTCATGCACCACATCGGTCACATTCGAAATCAGCTCGTGGCTCGCCTCGGCGCCATACACCTCGAGCAAATGATCCTTGATATCGCGGGTGGTCATCCCTTTCGCATACAGCGACAAGATCATGTCATCGATCTGGCCGAGCCGACGCTGATGCTTCTTCACGATCCGCGGTTCAAACCCGCCCGTGCGGTCCCGCGGAACCTCGATCTGGACCTTACCGGTGTTGGTGGTGACCGTCTTCGCCGAATACCCGTTGCGGGAATTGCCCGTTCCGCGTCCCGCAGCGTCGTGTTTCGCGTACCCGAGATGCTCATGCATCTCCGCGCCCAACGCCCGCTCGATCACCGCCTTACTCATCTGATTCAGAATGCCGTCCGGGCCATCCAACGGCGTCCCCGACGCTTTCGCGTCAGCCAGAATCCGATCAATACCCTCCGGCGAGACCAGCTCCGCCAACCGCCGCGAAGCCTCCTCCGCCGCCGAGCCCTCGACCGCATCCTGCGCCTTGTCCGTCGTCACGTAGCGTTCCCTTCCACCGGCCCGGACCCTCCGGCCCACCGATGATCATGGCCCGCCCACTTCCACAAAAGATCTTGCACCCCCAAATCGTCCACCCCGATCACCGCTGGCACCGGCCGCTCCGGCACGGGTACCCGCAACAGCGCCCGCAGCGCGGTCTGCCGTGACAATCCGACGCCGAGGCTGGTCAGGACTCGGGCACCGGCGCGTCCGGCCAACTCCCGCACGACATGACCCACCTGTATGGCCAGCCGGGCGGTGCGGCGTTGATACCGCATGGCTACGGTCAGCGGCTCGCGGAATGTCTGCCGCGAGCAGTCCATAGTGGAGCAACGCATCCGTCGTGCCCGCACCCGCACCATGACTGGTCTTCCGTCCACCGGCACGTCGGCGACCCGCCGCTCGATATAGGCATGAACCCGCTTCGTCTCCACGGCGCAGCCCGGGCACACCGCTGGCCCCGGCGGCGTCGACGCCCGGACCAGGATCCTCCCTTTATCCTCCTCAACCCCTTGGATGACCAGCGACGACAATCCTGAGAACACCAATGCCAGAACTTGATCAACATCGCACCATCGTCACTCTGACACAACGCTCCGTGCCCAACCGACCAACCCCGCGTCACCACCGAAAATGGGCCAGAGCCAAAGATCTTGCACCCCCCCCCCGCACCCGCCGTTGGTCTCCGAGCGTGACTTTGTCGCCGCCCAGGCCGTCCGCGCCGCCCGACCCACCGCCGACGGCACCACCCGCACCTACCTGCTCACCGGGCTCGTGCTGTGCGGGGTGTGCGAGCGACGAATGGAAGCCCACTGGGTACACGGGCGCGCCGGTTACCGCTGCCGCCACGGACAGACCAGCAGCCAACGGCGCGCGCTACCGCGAGTCAAGAACGTCTACGTCCGCGAGGACCAGCTACTAGCCGCCCTCGCCGAACAGCAAGGGCAGCCTGATCACCCGAGCACGCTCGCCGCTGAATTACGACAGCACGACATGAAGATCGTCGTTTCTGCGACCGGCTGGACCCTCGCCAGCCACCCAGAACCCCAGTACACCACCACAGCCGACACCCTGTTCTGACCCAGCCGTGGGGTAATGACGTGTCCGAGACTCGACCCCGCACCGGTGGGAGGAATCCCCGAACCGGGGATATCGACTCCATGACCGGGGATACTAGTTCTGGCGATTCCGGCCGTCCAACCGGGTGGGCTCATCGCGACGAACTCTGATGAGCGTTCCGGTGTGTGAGCGCTGCGTACAGTGGCGTTTACTACTCGGACGTCAGTTTTCACGGTTGACAGCAGACCGCCCGAGTGGCGGCACGGCGTCCGTAGCCGTCCCACCCACGCCCTGCGCGGTTGTTCGGTGACGCACGGTGGCTAGAACGTGTAGCTTCTCGGACATTAGACCGCCCCCGGGCTGGCCCTAGCGTCGACGGTGTGGGCTGCGTGAGGGTGAGGTAGTGGACAGTCATCGGCGGCAGCGATTCACCGACGGGTTGGGGAGTGCAGCCGCGCAGCGGTTGCGCGAGTTGGGTACGCCGGTCGGGTACGGGCGGGGCGAGGTGTTGCTGCGCGCGGGGGACGTGGCGGAGTTCGTGGTGTCGTTGACCGCGGGCACTGTTTCCGCAGGTCGTGTTTCTTTTGATTATGGTTCGCGCTCTACTACCACGCCCAAAGGCGAGGCCACCTGCGTTCACGCGAAAGCTCCAGCACCTCGCACGGCACCATCGAGTGTTGCTACGCGGTGGTACCGAGATCCAAGCTTCGGGAACACCCGAGGTAGCTACCAGCGCTACGTCTGGCCGAAGTCAGGCTCAACTCGCACGTTCAGCACGCCCTCGAGGTGATGACACCACGGTCGGCTGACCGAAGCAAATGGATCAACGCCTTGACCTGCACTGATCGCGATGTCGCGGGTTGGCGCCCCCGGCAGGAAGACCAAAGGATGGGAACTGGGCTGGCCAGCAAGTATACGTTGGACGGCTGGTATTGGAGCGTCGCTACGAGCTGCATCGAGGAAATACGTGACCCTGCGCAGGCTCTCTCGTGCACACCGTCGACGCCGCGGCATTCCTCGATCCGACAACGGTCGCCGCCAAGACTGCACTCGACGCCCCGTCCTGCCTTGTTTGTCGGGGCTGACGGGTGGGCAGTGCAAGCTCGCACAATCTCGCAACCCTAGTCAGGCAATCCTCACCCTGGCGCGACCAGCCACCCCAACCCGTCGCCGTCAATGCCCTCACCGTCGATGTTGCACAGGACCTCACCCTGCTCAACCGGAGAGACGTTCGATATGGCCTACCGGTGAGCTGGACGGTTCGTATAGAAATGATAGCTCGACCAGGTCGGCACCGACCAGGCGGGTGTGCGGGAGTATGGCTGGGATATCGACCTCGCGGGGCTGGCCGCGATCAGGCGAGGTGACTGCATCAGTCGAGTGAAGATCCTTGACGACATCCGCGTTGCCTACGACACCGAATCCGGCCTACCACCCTGCTGGCCTCTGGCAGTTTTCGCGGCCGCGGTGGTTGACGGGCAGGACTCGTGGTGCGCGGTGGTGGGCATCGCGACCAGAAGGGGCAGCCAGGCACTGGCTTCAGCGCCGCGCTGGCCTATTAGGACACGCTGCGCTCCCGAGCTTGCTCGTTGTGCTCGTGCATGCTTCAGCATGGCTGTTTCGGCGCCAGTGCCTACCGCCGTATCGACCGCGAGGGCTCCTTCCGCACTGCATGGGGTCGCCCAGCCTGGCCCGAACGCGCCGTAGACACGTTGGTCCACATGGGGTTGCCGCGATTTGCTTGTTACTGTCTCGATGTTTTTGGTCGTCATCGGCCTCTGTCGACCACGGCTGGTCTTCCAAGGCGGCGGTAGCGTTCGACCCGGAGCTTGAGGCGGTCGTCCGGGTCTGTGCTGAGCAGCGCGGTGAGTTCGAGGTGTAGAGCTGAGCTGATTCGTCTGCAGAAGGTGTCCGGTTCGTCGGTGGCGTCCGGTCGTTCGGGGACTATGCGATCCACGATGCCGTTCTCCAGCAGGTCGGCTGCCCGCACGCCGTGTGCGGTCGCGACCTCAGCCGCGTGTTCGACGCTGCGGTGCATGATCGCGCTGGCGCCTTCGGGTGGTAGTGGTGCGATCCACGCGTGTTGTGCGGCGATGACGCGGTCGACGGGTAGCTGCGCGAGCGCGCCGCCGCCGCAGCCTTGGCCGAGCAGCAGGCACAGCGTCGGTGTTGGGAGCGTCACCAGCGTTGCGATTCCTCTGGCGATCTCGCCTGCTAGACCACCTTCCTCGGCTTCTTTGGACAGTGCCGCGCCTGCGGTGTCGATGACGGTTACCAGCGGCAGACCCAGCTCGGCGGCGAGCTGCATGCCGCGGTTGGCTGTGCGTAAGGCGGCCGGGCCGATGGGACCATGTGTTGACTGTGTGTGGCGGTCGTGGGCGGATAGGACGCAGGGCTGTCCGGCCAGCTTTGCCAGTGCGAGGAGCAGGCCCGTGTCGCGCTCGCCTCGTCCGGATCCGCTTAGCTCGACGATGCTCGTCGCGGCTCTCGCAAGCACGGTGCGTGCCGAAGGTCGGCCGACTCGTCGTGACCTGATGACCGTTTCCCAGGCCGAGTAGGACGGTGGGATCGCGGGTTGTGTCCTGCGCGATGGCGGCGGCGCTGCGTCGGAGTCGGCGCGGAGGACAGCTAGTGTCGCGGCGAGGGTGCGCCTGAGTTGTTCGTGGGCGACGACGGCGTCGACGACACCGTGTCGATAGAGATTTTCAGACGTTTGAACGTCTCTGGGCCATGGTCGATCGTGTAGGGCCTCGTAGACGCGTGGTCCGAGGAATCCAAGCAGGGCCTCTGGTTCCGCGTAGGTTACGTGGCCGAGCGATCCCCATGAGGCGAACACACCGCCGGTGGTGGGGTGCCGGAGGTAGACGATGTAGGGCAGCCTGGCCGTCTTGTGTTGGGTGACTGCGGCGGCGATTTTGATCATGCAGGCGAACGCGAGCGTGCCTTCCTGCATCCGGGTGCCGCCGGAGGAAGGCATCGCGACCAATGGCAAGCGCGCTGCGGTGGCGTGTTCGATCGCGCGTACGATTCGTTCGGCCGATGCGACGCCGATCGAGCCGCCGAGGAATGCGAATTCGGAGGCGATCATGGCGACCTGGTGTCCGTCGATGCTGCCGGAGCCTGTGATCACTGCCTCGTTGATGCCGGTCTTTTCGCGGGCTCGCGTCAGCTCCTCGGTGTATGCCGGGTCGCCTGCCGGGTCGACGGGTGATTCGTCCCAGGAGACGAACGAGCTCGGGTCGAGCACGAGTTCCAGCAACCGGTGGGCGTCGACCCGGTTCACCGGTTCATCTCGTGGTGGTCGAGCTGGTCGAGCCAGGCGCGCACGCTGTCGTTGTGTTCCCCAAGGCGGGGAGGTGGGGCGTGAGTTGTGCGGCCTCCCGCGTAGGTGTTGTTGTCGAAACGCAGCGGCGGTCCGGGTAGTCGCAGGCGGCCCAGTGCCGCGTGCTCGACCTCGACAAGCAGCCCTTGGGATCGGGTTTGTTCCCAGCGGTACACCTCGTCGATCGTGCGGACTTTGCCTGCGGGTACGCCGGCGGCGTCGAGTCTGGCCAGCCATTCGGTGGCGGGAGCGGTCGCGAGCGCGGCTTCGATGTCGAGTCGTAGTTGTTCTCGATGCACTACCCGTTCGGCGTTGGTGCGGTAGCGTGGGTCGTCGGCTTCCAAGCCGAGCACGCCGGTGAATGCTTTCCACAGGGTGTCGTTGCCTGCGGCGACCTGGAGCGCGCCGTCTGCTGCATGGAACAGGCCGTACGGCGCGATTGAGGGATGTTGGTTGCCGGTGGCGCGTGGAATTTCGCCCGCGACCGTCCATCGCGTGCCCTGGAAGGCGTGTACGCCCACGACGGATGCCAGTAGCGAGGTCCGCACCACACGCCCGCGCCCAGTCTGTCCCCGTTCGATGAGTGCCGCGGCTACGCCTAAGGCTCCGTGTATGCCGACTAGCAGATCGGCGATCGGAACGCCGACCTTCGTGGGCTCGTCCAGCGACGGTCCGGTCAGGCTCATCAGCCCGGCCTCTCCTTGGGCGATTTGGTCGTAACCTGGTCGTTGGCTCTCTGGGCCGTCATGGCCGAAGCCGGTGATTGAAAGGATCACCAGGCCGGGATTGAGCTGGTGCAGGCGCTGAATGGGAAAGCCGAGCCGGTCGAGTACGCCCGGCCGGAAGTTCTCCAGTAGTACGTCGGCCCGCTTGATCAGGCGTTCCAGCAGCTGGGCGCCGCCCCGGCTTTTCAGGTCGGCTGTCACGGATTCCTTGTTGCGATTGGCCGAAAGGAAGTAGGTTGACTCCTGAGCGCCGTCGGGACCGACGAACGGCGGTCCCCAGCGTCGTGTTTCGTCGCCCCGTTCCGGTGCCTCGATCTTGATCACTCGGGCGCCGAGGTCGCCGAGCATCATCGCCGCATGCGGTCCGGCCAGGGCCCGGGTGAGGTCGACGACGACGGTGCCGTCGAGTGGCCCGCCGTATCCCACTTGACCGGTGCTGGTTGTCTGGTCTGTCATCGCTCACCCGCTTCACCGGTTGCTGTGACGCCGGTGTGGGCGATGTCGGGGCTGCGTCGCCATGTTTGCGTGGCGGTCTCGATGGCGTGCGCCAGTTGCAGCACTCCGAAGTCGTCACCTGGACGTCCTACCACCTGCAGACCCACGGGCAGCCCGTCCTCGGTGAACCCGAACGGCACCGACGCGGCGGGCAGGCCGGTGGCCGAAATCCAGTAGCAGGACCGCATCCAGTCCAAATACGATTCTGGTTCCACTCCGGCGACTGCAGGCGGATAGGGCAGGTCCACATCGAACGGCGGCACCTGGGAGACCAGGGTGATCAGGAACTCGTGGTCGGTGAGGAAGTCCCGCATTCGGTAGTACAGGGCGGTCCGCGCCTTCTCGGCGCGGCACAGGTCCTCACCGGTGAGCGCCAGGCCCGCCTTGGTGTTCCACGCCGCGCTCTCCCCCAAGTCCTGCGGGCGCTGCTCGAACAGCTCGCCGAGGGTGAGCGCGTAGTACCAGGCCCGCCAGGTCCGGAACGCTTCCTCGGCGCCAGTGAGGTCGGGGTCGCGCTCCCGTAGGTCGCAGCCGAGGGACGTGAGCACTTGTGGAGCGGGTGCCATCGCGCGACTGACGCGCGGATCCACGGGCAGCCCACCCAGGTCGTCGCTCCAGGCGACGGTCGTGCCAGTGAAGTCACGGCCCAACGGCCGCGCGAACTGATCCGCAGGCACGGAATGCGACAGCGGGTGCCGGGGATCGGGAGGGCTGAGCACGCGCATCTGCAAGGCCACGTCACCGACGGTGCGAGCCATCGGGCCGGCCACGGCGAGGGCAAATTGCGGCGCCGCACTTGGCCAGGTGGGAACCCTGCCGATGGACGGCCGAAGCCCGACGACGCTGCAAAAGCTCGCGGGATTGCGCAGGGAGCCGCCCATGTCGGTGCCGTCCGCGATCGGCACCATACCGGTGGCCAGTGCCGTGGCCGCGCCGCCGCTGCTGCCGCCGGGCGTTTTCGAGACATCGTACGGGTTGCGGGTCGCCCCAAACACGTCGTTGTAGGTCTGCGATCCCGTTCCCCACTCCGGGGTGTTCGTCTTGCCGACGGTCACCGCTCCCGCAGCCACCAACCGCTCCACGACGAGCGAGTCGACGTCGGGCACGAAGTCGGCGCGTGCCGGTGAGCCGTACGTGGTGCGAATGCCCTTGGTTTCGGTGAGGTCTTTGTGCGCCACGGGCAGGCCGTGCAACGGGCCGAGCTGGACGCCCCGAACGATGGCGTCGTCGGCCTGTTTCGCCAGCCGCCAGGCGTGGTCTTCGGCGAGCGTCACGATCGCATTCACTGTCGGATTCACCCGCTCGATCTGTGCCAGGTAGGTGCCGAGCAGCTCGCGGGCCGACAGCTGCCGATGCACCAGGAGGGTCACCAGTTCGGTGGCCGGTCGGAAACAGAGTTCTTGCTCGGTCATGTCACGCTCCCTGGTGAGGTCGGGCTCGGGCTTGGTCTCGGAATGTGTGGATAGGCTCGACCGCGTCCGGCGTGGCCCCGGGCGGCAGTGCTAGAGGGACCACGCTCGGCTGTTGCGGTTAGCGGCCTGGCGCACGGTATCCGGTGGGCTCGGGTCCGTGATCGACGATCGCCGCGACTGGTCCACCGCCGGCGGGGCCTTGGTGCGTCGCGGAGACGGACACGAAGACGGCCGGATCGCCGGTGACAGCGGCGGCCACGCCGCCGACACAGGATTTGATTTGCCGGTGCCAGTGCACGTCGGAATCATCGAGCATCGCATTGCGCCGCCCGCGAACGACTCCATCGGGGGACACCTCGCACTTGAGGAAGACGTTGACCAGGCGCCCGTCGACGTCGTTCCAGCGCGGTGTGTCGGGCAGCTTGAGGCCGGCGTCACGGATCGCGTCCCAGATGCCGTCGGAGTCAAGCGCGTCGGTCATGACCGAATGGCCGATGCGGAATCGCCCGCCGATGCTGCGGACGTTGCCGACCACGACGATTTGTGCCCGGTCCAGCTCTACGCCGGACGAGCAGGAGGCGACGGAGGAATAGAGATCCCGGTTGTGCATGACGGCGCTGTCGGCGGGCATGTCGATTTCGCCTAGCGCGACGGCGACGCCGAGGCCGGTCGTCGCGTTGGACAGGTCCATGGACTCGTGGGTGTGCTCAGTCCACACGGACTTGCCGCGGCTGTGCGCGTCGCGGATGGTTTGGATCGTCAACAGCGGGGTCTTGGTCTGCACGTAGTGCACGTCGGCGGGGTCGGTGATCCCGGCCTGGTGCATCGCGGCCTTCACCCCGGCGGCGACCTTCTCGATCATGCCGCGGCGGCCGATCTCTTCGGGCAGGAGCGGCTCGCTCATGGCAATACCCACAGTCAGCCGGGGCTCGTCGGTCTTCTCGGCAGTGTCGGCGGGCACGGTCGCGAACACGGTGGCATGTGGGCTGATCACGCCGTCCGTGCCGCCGGACCAGACGATCGGCACCTGCTTGGCCTCGTCCATGGTGCGGGTGCCCTTGTCCACCAGCACCTCGCGGAACGCGCGGTCGGCAATGATGCGCGTGTAGTCGTTGACGCCGCCGTTGCCTTCGGTCTTGCCGATGATGGCGGTCACCCGGTCAGCCTCGATGGTTCCGGCGTTGATCAGTTCCGCTAGCCCCGATGCGTCGCTGACGTGTTTGATCGGGAGCTTGCGGACCTCAATGGGCTCCGGCATCTGAAATCCCTCTATTCTTCTCGCTCGTTGCGTGTTCGGCCTGTTGGGGTGCTGTGGCCGGGCGGTATCACCGCTCGCAGGCAAACTGGGTGCGGTCTGTTGGAGATTAGCCGGGTGGGATGGCACTGGCCGATGGTCAGAGTTGCCAGCAAAGACGCATACCCTTTGGCAATTTCTGCTCGTGATTTGCTGTGACGGCCGACACTAGGGTCCTGGTCACGAAGGCGGCTCACCGGCGTGAGGAGACCACATGCAACTGCTACCTTGGCAGGTCGTCCACGGAGGCCGGACCCCGCCGGAAGGAGAAGTCGTCCGGCCGGGTGAGCGGCTGAGTTGGCCGCGCACGATCGGGCTGGGTGGTCAGCATGTGGTCGCCATGTTTGGGGCGACTTTCGTGTTCCCGGTGATCATGGGCTTGAACCCGAACGTCGCGATCATGTTCTCCGGGATCGCGACTATCGTCTTCTTGTTGATCGTCGGCGGCCGGGTGCCGAGCTATCTGGGCACCAGCGCCTCATTCGTCGCCGGTGTCGCGGCGATCCGCGCGCAGGGTGGTGACTCCTCAGAGGTGACTGGCGCCATCGTGGTCGCTGGCCTGGTCCTTGTCGCCGTCGGCGTGTTCGTGCATTTCGCCGGTGCCGGGCTGGTGGTCAGGGTGCTGCCGCCGACGATCACCGGCGCGGTTGTCATGTTGATCGGTTTCAGCCTTGCGCCCGTCGTGGCCGAGCAGTACTGGCCGCAGGACCAATGGGTCGCGCTCCTTACCGCGACATTCGTGATCATCGCCGCTGTGCTCTTCAGGGGATTCGTCGGCCGGATCGCTATCGTCCTCGGCCTGGTTTTCGGCTTCGGAGTGTCCTGGCTCTTCGACCGAGCCTTGGGTCCGATCGTCTCCTGCGGCGGCACCGGCTGCGAGCCGACCGCCCACGACCGCGTCACGTTCGCAGCCGTCGAGGCCGCCGACTGGGTCGGCCTTCCGGCCTGGACCTTCACCGGCGCCGACGGTGTGGAGGTACCCGGCTTCCACACCCCCAGCTTCTCGCTGGCCTTCATCCTGCTGGTGCTTCCGGGTGTCATCGCCTTGATCGCGGAAAACACCGGCCATGTCAAGGCAGTGGCGGAGCTGACCGGTGACGACCTCGATCCCTACGTCGGCCGCGCGCTGCTCGGCGACGGTCTCGGAACCGCGCTGGCAGGTACCTTCGGTGGTTCCCCGACCACGACCTACGCGGAGAACATCGGCGTCATGGCCGCCACCCGAGTCTACTCCACCGCCGCCTACTACGTGGCTGCGATGGTGGCCATCCTCCTCGGGCTGAGCCCGAAGTTCGGGGCGCTGGTCAACGCCATCCCCGGCGGTGTTCTGGGAGGCATCACAGTCGTGCTCTACGGCATGATCGGCCTGCTTGGCGCGAAGATCTGGGTGGAGAACCGCGTCGACTTCGCCAACCCGATCAACCTCGTGCCTATGGCGGCCGGCCTCATCGTCGGCGTCGGCGGGGTCTCACTTCAGTTCACCGAGGACTTCGAGATCAGCGGCATCGCGCTCGGCACGATCTTCGTGGTCTTCTACTTCCATCTGGTCCGCCTGCTCGGCGCCGGTAAGTCCACACCGGCGACGTCGGCCGGTGAGTCCGCATAACCTCGGAAGGAAGGCTGCAGCTGTGAAACCCGCACCGTTTGCGTACCTGCGCCCGGAGTGCCTCCAGGACGCGCTCGAGGCCTACGCCGACCACGCCGACGACGCCAAGATCCTCGCCGGGGGGCAAAGCCTGATCCCGCTGTTGTCGATGCGGCTGGCCGCTCCAACCATGCTGATCGACATCAACCGGCTGACCGAGTTGTCGTACGTCCACACCGACGCTTCTGGCGTTCGGTTCGGTGCACTGACGCGACATGCGCAGATCGAGCACGACAAGCGGGCGAACCGTGCGCAACCACTATTGCGCAAGGCATTGCGGTCCGTGGCGCACCCGACGATCCGCAACCGCGGGACGACGGTGGGCTCAATCGTGCACGCCGACGCGGCCGCCGAGATGCCGGCCGTGCTTCGTCTGCTCGAGGGCAGCGTCACACTGCGCTCCCATGAGGGCAGCCGCGAGGTGGGCGCCGAAGACCTGTTCGTCGGCCCGCTGGAGACCTCGCTGGCAGCCGGCGAAATCGCCACCGAGATATTCATGCCGGCACTGCCCGCGGGCGCTGGCGTGGCGTTCGAGGAAATCTCGCGACGGCGCGGCGACTATGCCCTCTGTGGTGCCGCAGCGATCGTGCAGACGGACCCGGGCGGTGCCGTCACCTCGGTCAAGACGGGGTACCTCTCGGTCTCCGAAACTCCACTGGTGCTGGACCTGTCCGACGCCTTCGACGATGGCGAGCTCAGTCAGACCAATCTGACGGGAGCCGGGGAACTGGCGAGCGCGGCGGTGCAGCCCGAGACCGACATCCATGCGACAGCCGACTATCGGCGCCAGCTGGCCGGGGTGTTGACGAAGCAGGTCATCGAGCAGGCGCACAACCATGCCAGCGCACGCACGATCGGAGGTTCCCAGTGAGCGACCCGACAACCGCCGACACCGACGGTGAGACCATGCATCACGTGCGGCTCAGCGTCAACGGTGCGACCTACGACATCGAGGTTCCGGCACGCAGGCTGCTGTCGGACGCCGTGCGACAGGACATCGGCCTGACCGGCACGCACGTGGGATGCGAGCACGGCGTCTGCGGGGCCTGCACGGTGCTCGTGGATGGGGTGCCCATGCGCTCGTGCCTGATGTTCGCGGTGTCGGCCGAAGGTCAGGAGGTCACCACGGTCGAGGGCCTCGGCGACGCCGACGGGTCCCTGGGCGCCGTCCAGCAGGCGTTCAAGGACTGTCACGGGTTGCAATGCGGCTTCTGCACCCCGGGCTTCCTCACGACCATCACGGCCTGTCTGCGGGACAACCCCGACCCCACGCGCGAGGAGGCCTCCGAGATGGTCGCGGGCAACCTGTGCCGGTGCACGGGCTATCAAAACATCGTCTCCGCGGTCCTGCGTGCGGCGGAGCTGCAAGGCGCGGGGTGCGCCACCAAGCCGGAGCACGCCGCCCAGGAGGCTCAGGCATGACATGGAAGCTGGTTGGGGAGAACGTTACCCGGGTCGAGGACGACCGGTTGCTGCGTGGGCTCGGGCGGTACACCGACGACTTGTGCCCCGAGGCGCTGCACGTCGCCATGGTGCGCAGCCCGCACGCCCATGCCCGCATCGTCGACATCGACATCGAGCGGGTCCTCGATGTCGACGGCGTACTGGCGGTATACACCTATGAGGATCTGCCAGGCCCTCTAGCCGAACCGCTTCCACTGCTCATCCCGCACCCTGCGCTCACCCACGGACGCACCCAGTACGCCCTCGCCAAAGATGAGGTCAACTACGTCGGGGAGGCCGTCGCGATGGTGGTGGCCATCGACCGCTACATCGCCGAGGACGCCGCTTTCCGAATCTCTGTGAGCTACGATCCGCTGCCCCCAGTCGTCGGCATCGACCACGCCCGCAAGGCCGAGCACCTGGTCCATGACGATGTCCCCGGCAACGTTGCAGCGCGCATGGAACAGTCCACCGGAGATGCGGAATCCGCAATCGCAGGCGCTCCGCACAAACTCACGCTCGACCTCGAAATCGAGCGCAGCGCGGCGACCCCGCTCGAGGGCCGGGCAACACTGGCCGAGTGGGACACCGGTTCGGGACGCATGCGGGTGTGGACCTCCACCCAGACCTCGACCGGCGTGCGCGCCGCCATCGCGGCCAAACTACAGCTGGACCTCGCCAACGTCGACGTGATCACGCCGGACGTCGGCGGCGGCTTCGGTGTCAAAATCATGCACCCGTGGCCGGAGGACTTGCTCGTACCGTTCGTCGCCAGAGCCCTCGGTAAGCCGGTGAAGTTCATTGAGGACCGGCGTGAGCATTTCATCTCCTCGGCTCACGAGCGCGGCCAGGTACAGCACGTCGAGGTGGGGTTCGACGACGACGGCCGCATCCTGGGACTCTCGGTGCGTTTCTGGCACGACAACGGTGCCTACACGCCGTACGGCATCATCGTGCCGATCATCACCTCGACCCAGCTGCTCGGCCCGTACAAGCCCGGGGCCTACTCGGTGGTGTTCGAAAGCCTCTACACCAACACCGTGGTCGTGACCCCCTACCGCGGGGCCGGTCGGCCGCAGGGCGTCTACGCGATGGAACGCACGATGGATGCCATCGCCTCCTACCTCGGCCGGGATCGCACCGAAGTGCGCGCGGTGAACTTCATCCAGCCCGACGAGTTGCCTTACGACCATGGGCTCCTCTTCCAGGACGGCAGGCCGCTCATCTACGACTCGGGAGACTATCCCGCCTGCCTTCAGAAGCTGAAGAAGCTGGTCGGCTGGGACGAGTTCGAGACCTTCCGCGAACAGGCACGCTCGCAGGGGCGCAGGGTCGGCATCGGCCTGGCCTGCTACGTCGAGGGCACCGGAGTCGGGCCCTACGAAGGCGGACACGTGCAGGTCGAGACGTCCGGGAAGGTCAAAGTCGCTACAGGTCTCACCTCGCAGGGCCAAGGGCACCAGACAGTCTTCGCGCAAATCGTCGCCGACGAGCTCGGCGTGCGCTTCGAGGACGTCGAGGTGACCACCGGCGACACCCGCCGATTTCCCTACGCCGTGGGCACCTTCGCCTCCCGGGCCGCGGTCATGAGTGGGTCGGCCATCGCATTCGCGGCCCGCGCCGTCCGTACCAAGGCGCTGCGGATCGCGGCCGATGCGCTCGAGGCCAGCTCCGACGACCTGGAGATCGTGGACGGCATCGTGCGAGTCAAGGGAACGCCCGACGCCACGATCGCGCTCGGCACCGTCGCTGTGTTGTCCAACCCGCTGCGGTACGCCTTCGACAAGGCCTCGGAGTCGGCCACCCAGTTCGTCGTAGGCGACCCTGACAAGCCACCGGTGGCCGAGGGCGACGAGCCGGGCCTGGAGGGCAAAGGCTACTACTCGCCTGTCCGCTCGACATTCGCCAGCGGCATGCATGCAGTGATCGTGGAGACCGATCCGGACACCGCCGAGATCAAGATCCTGCGTTACTGCGTCGTGCACGACTGCGGCCACGTGGTCAACCCGCTGATCGTCGAAGGACAGATCCACGGCGGCGTGGCCCAGGGGGTTGCTGGCGCGCTATACGAACGGATGTCCTACGACGAGCACGGACAGTTGCTGAACGCGTCGTTCATGGACTTCCTGATGCCCTACGTCACCGAAGTTCCCAGCAAAATCGAGATCGATCACCTCCAGACGCCGTCACCGCTGAACCCACTGGGGATCAAGGGCGCGGGCGAGGCCGGCGTGATCCCGTCGACAGCGGTCTTCGCGGCCGCGATCGAGGACGCCGAGGGGATCGGAATCACGTCGATGCCCATCTCACCGTCCGAGCTGTTCGAGCTGCGACGCAGGAACACCGAAGCGTCAAGCCCTGGAAGGAGAGCCACCTAAATGAAGGTCGCCGGAGAAGCCACCTTGCACGCACCCATCGATGCGGTATGGGACGCACTGTTGGATCCCGCAGTGCTCGTCCGCACCATCCCGGGGTGCGAGAAGCTCGAGGCAGCAGGCGAGAATGCCTACGCGATGCAGATCACCGCAGGGGTCGCTTCGATCAAGGGCACCTACGCCGGAACCTGCGAGCTCAACGAGTTGGTGAAACCGGCCTCCCTGGTCATGAAGACGTCAGCCTCCGGGGCCCCGGGCACGGTGGCCGCCGACGTCAAGGTCGACTTCACCGACAACGGTGACGGGACGACCGGTCTACGCTACGGCGCAGACGCCATCGTCGGAGGCATGATCGGCGGCGTCGGCCAACGGATGTTGGCCTCGGTCAGCAAGCGAATGGCCGGAGAGTTCTTCGTCGCCGTCAACAACGTGCTGACCGGTCACGAGACCGCGGTCCCCCCAGGCGGTACCACAGGCGGTGCCACTTCCGAACAGCCGGTGCCTGCCACGTCGGGTCAGGTCTTCACCGCCCCCGCCAAGACCGGAGACGGCGCGCATGACGACGCCTTCCTCAAAGGCGTCGCGCTCGGCGGCGGTCTGGTCGCTCTCGGCGTCCTGCTTGGCGCGCTGGCCGGGCGCCGGAGAGGCTGAAACTCACACATCATTTCCCACGCCCGGGTTCAACAACCTCCCGCGACAGCCATGAAAGACAGGACCCATGCTGCCCAACACACGACGCATCCGCATCGGCATCGACACCGGCGGAACCTTCACCGACGTGGTCGCCTTCGACGAGACAACCGGCGACCTGGTGACTACCAAGACACCGTCGACTCCGAGAAACCCCGCCGACGGCTTCATGGCCGCCATCGACAAGGCGCTCGACCTGGCGGATCGCCCGCCCGGCGGGGGGGACTCCATTGTGGCCGTCAGCCACGGCACCACGGTCGCCACCAACCAGTTACTCGAGGGCAAGGTCGACAAACTCGGTTTCGTGACCACCGAGGGCTACGAGTCCATCCTCGAGATCGCGCGCCAGTCGGTGCCCGACGGCTACGGAAACTCCTACTTCTGGGTCAAGCCCGACAGAATCGTGCCTCGCGACCTGGTCGGAACCGTCGGCGGCCGGATGACCTACACCGGAGAGGAGATCCGGCCCTTCGACGAGCCCGGTGCGCGGGCCACCGCCCGCTGGTTCCGGCAGAAGGGTGTGAACACGCTCGGAGTCTGCTTGCTGCACGCCTACGCCAACCCCTCCCACGAGGAGCGGATGCGCGAGATCCTGGCCGAGGAACATCCCGACGCCATCGTCTCCCTCTCGTCAGCGGTGCTACGCGAGTACCGCGAGTACGAGCGGTCCATGACGACGCTGGTCGATGCCGCAGTCAAGCCGATGGTGTCTTCCTACGTCGCCACCATCAAGGCGCGCCTCGACGCGTACACCGTGTCCACCTTGTCCGACGACGCCACCGATCGCCACGACACCAGCGTGCCGTTCTACGTGATGAAGTCCAATGGCGGCGTGCTCAGTGCCGAGGAGATCGTGCATCAGCCGATCACCACGGTGCTGTCCGGCCCAGCCGCCGGGGCGCTCGGTGCGGCGCTGATCGCTCGGCACGCCGGCTTCGACCGGGTGCTCACCTGCGACGGCGGTGGCACGTCCACCGACATGTGCGTCGTCATCGACGGGGAACCCAGCCTGACCACCGAGGGTAGTGTCGGCGCCTACCCGAGCAAGATCCCGATGATCGACGTGGTGACGGTCGGCGCGGGTGGGGGGTCCATCGCCTGGCTGTCGCCGGAGGGAATGCTGAAGGTGGGCCCCCGGTCGGCGGGCGCCGATCCTGGCCCGCTGTGCTACGCCAAGGGTGGCACGGACGTCACGATCACCGACGCGCACGTCTGCCTCGGCCGGATCCCGCCTCACCTGCTCGGTGGCGAGATCCCGCTCGACGTCGATGCAGCGCGATCGGGTCTGCAGCAGCTCGCGGAGAAGCTCGACATGAGCGTGCCCGAATGCGCGACAGGAGTGCTGGAGATCTCGGCATGGAATCAGGCGAACGCGCTGCGACAGATCACCGTCCAACGTGGTCTCGACGTCCGTGACTTCACCCTCACCACGTTCGGTGGGTCCGGGTCGCTGCTGCTGTGCCGCCTGATCGACATCCTCGATCTGCCTCGGGTGCTGGTGCCGCCCAACCCTGGCAACGTGTCGGCCTTCGGTCTGCTCACCGTTGACGTCAAGAACGACTATGTGCAGACCCATGTCTCGTTGCACGACACCCTGGATCCGCAGGCTCTGGCAGCTGTGTTCGACGACCTGAGCGCCCAGGCGGCGGCGGCACTGAGTAAAGAAGGCTTCGCCGTTGAGGACCACCACTACGTACGCACTGCTGATCTTCGCTATTTCGGACAGGCCTTCGAGGTGCGGGTTCCGGTACCCGACGGTCCGATCGACCAGGCGCTGCTCGACAACGTCGCACAGCGATTTCACGACGAGCACCGCGCGCTGTATGGCTACGACTTCGCCGGCGACGACCAGCAGCAGGTCGAGTGGGTCAACCTCCGGGTGTCGGGCGTCGGGCCGATCCGACGCCCTGACATTCACAGGCGCCGTCCCGGCCCCGATGTCGGTCGCCCGCGACCACGGAGCCGGCGGGCGGTCTGCTTCGTCCCCGCCGACGGGGAGGTCGACACCGCAGTGTTCTGGCGTCCCGACCTGCAGCCGGGCCAGCGTCTTCGGGGCCCGGCCATCATTGAGGAATTCGGCTCGACGGTGCCGGTGCATCCCGGGTTTTCGGCACGCATCGACGACTTCCTGAACATCATCGTGACCCGTGGGGAGGACGCCCGATGAACCGGCAGGACCCGCAGTCGGTGACCGCGCCCACCGACTTTCCCTTCGACACCTTGACGCCGGACGCCGGAGCTACTGCCGATCCGGTGCTCATGGAGATCGTGCAGGGCAGCCTAGCTTCGGTAGAGATCGAGGTGGAGACGGCCATCGCGCGCACGTCGCGGTCGCCGATGATCCGCGACGCCCACGACTTCCGGGCCGGGATCCACGACCGGCTGCTGCGGAAGCTCACCGGTCGTTCCTACAGTGCGCTGGTGCAGCCGGTCGCCCGTGACTTCCCGCTGCACACGATGCGGCCGGGAGACGTGTTCTTCCACAACGACGTGTACCGCTCCGAGGGTGGCATCGGTCACCTCCCGGACCTGTGCGTCACGGTGCCGGTGTTTCACGACTCCGGGGACGGCCGGGGCCCGTCGGTGGTGGCGTTTGTGCAGGCGTTCGGTCACCACGACGACATCGGCGGCGCGGTGCCGGGATCGATGCCGAGCTCGGCGACCAGCGTGTTCGAAGAGGGGCTGATGGTGCCACCGATCAAACTGTGGGACGCGGGCACACCGAACCAGGCAGCACTCACCATCTTGACCCGCAACTCACGGATGCCGGAATCACTGGCCGCAGACCTGGACGCGGAGTGCGCTGCCTGCCTGATGGGCGCGCGACGGCTGGCCGCACTGTTCGACCGCTACGGACCGGCGACGGTAGAGCGCTGCTTCGACGCGCTCATCGACCGGACCACACAAACATTCCGACGCGAGGTGCTGGCCAAGATACCGGTCGGCCAATGGGTCTGGGAGGACTACGCCGAGCACGATGGGGTGGACGAACCGCAGCTGCACCGGCAGCGGATCACACTGACCCGGACAACCCCCGACGACCCAGACGGTGAGCGGCTTGTCATCGACTTCGCCGGCACCTCCCCCCAGGCCAAGGGCCCGATCAACCACAGCGCCGACTACTCCGACGGGGTGTTCCTGAAGAAATGGCTGGCGCCGATCCTGCGCAACCTCGCCGACACACCAGAACGAATGGCCGAGCTGGACGTCAACGAGGGCGTGGTGCCGCTGATCGAGATGCGGTTCCCGCCCAAGGGCACACTGCTGACACCGGAGTTCCCGGCACCCACCAACGCCAGGACGTTCGTGATCCTGCGGATGCTCGGCGTCCTCGCCGGGGTGGTGGCCAAGGCCGTCGATGGGCGGATGCCTGCCGACCAGGAAACCATCCGCTACACCGGGATTTACGGCCAGGACCACGACGGCCGCCCCTACCTGATGCGAGAGGTGCTCGGCGGCGGCTCCGGCGGGCGCTACTACGCCGACGGCGAGGACACCATCCACGTCGTCCCCGACTCGCGGAACCTGCCCACCGAGTTCACCGAGTCGCGGTTCCCGTTCGTGGTGGAGCGCCTCGGATTGGCCGTCGACTCCGGCGGGCCGGGCCAGTTCCGGGGTGGTCTCGGGTACGAGAAGCACATCCGGATGCTCACCGACGCCCACTTCATGTCGATCGCGGACCGCTCCATCCTGTCCTGTTGGGGCCTGGCCGGCGGCCGCGCGGGCAGGCCGTTCCAGGTCACGATCGAGCCGGGCGGCCACGCCGAGCGAGAGGTGGACGCACTCGCCGACGCCGAGCCGGTACGCGCCGGCGAGGTGATCCGGATCCGCACCACGGGAGGCGGCGGCTGGGGCGACCCGTTGCAGCGCGACCCCGAACTCGTCATACGCGACGTGGTCTGGGGCAAGGTGTCGGCCGCGGCCGCATGCGACGAGTACGGCGTGGTCCTGACCGGGTCCGTCGAAGGCGACGACCTCGGCTACGACGCGGAAGCGACGACGAGCCAGCGCACCCAACGAGGCGGACAGCGAACCGGACAGCAGCCGTACTTCGACCGCGGGACTGGCTACGCTCACCTCAGCGACGGTAGGCCGGCCGCAGAGGTGGACTGGCTCTGAGCGCCGTTCCTGGCCCCGCCAGGACGGGAGGACGGCTGAAACCACAAAGCTGATACCGGCTGCCAGGCGGGGCTTACAGGTGCGCCTTTCGGAGATGACTCGGCCGGGATATCGTCGGCCGATGGTGAAGGTTGACAACGACGAGCTCGGTGAAGGGCAACAGTTGACAGGCGCAACGTATGGGTTGCCGCTGCGCTCAGTGCTGACTGCTCAATCGTTGAGTGACACCACGGTGCTTGCCGGAGCCAACAGCATGGACCGTGTCGTGGCCGGCCTCAACGTCATGGAGGTCCCTGACATCGTCGCCTGGGTCAAGCCCGACGAACTGCTGCTGACCACGGGCTTCCCGCTAGTCTCGAGCACACCGTCAGATCACTCCGCGCGCACGTCGGCTCTTGTCCAGCTCGTCCGCGACCTCGACAAGCGCGGCCTTGCGGGCCTGGCCATCAAGTTCGGCCGCTACCTCCACGAGCTTCCCGCGGAGGTCATCACCGTTGCCGACGAGCTCGGCTTTCCGCTGCTCCGTCTGCCGGACGGAGTCGCGTTCGACGACGTACTCAAGGAGGTCTACACAGACCTCAGCGCCGCCCAGGCCACCGTGCTCGAGCAGATCGACGCGCTCCACAGTGCGCTGACAATGCTGGTGCTGGAGGGCGGCGACCTCGCCCAGATCGCCGCAGAGGTCGCCCGGGTGCTCTCGGTGGGCGTGGTGATCACCTCCACCGACGGTCGGGAACGCGCGAGCGCACTCACCGACGACGACCGAGCGGAGCTGGTCGCGGCCAAACTCTTCGACGACACCGGGCGATTTCGGGTGGAGCGGGTGCGGTTAGGTCCGGAACCGGTGGCCGGTGGGCAGGTGCGGATGGTTCCTGTCGCAGCCGGCGGCACGGACCTGGCGAGGATCGCGGTGTTCAGCCCCGACCGGACACTCGCTCCGTCCGACGTATCAGCCTTGGAGCGCGCGGCCACGGTCAGCGCGTTGTTGATCACCCGGCAACAGGCCGTCACCGCTGTGGAGAGCAAATACCGCGGCGACTTCTTGCGCGACGTCTTCCAACGCCGCGCCGGCAACAATCAACACGTCCTCGACCACGCCGCCGGGCTCGGCTGGAATCTCAACCGACCGCTGGTCGTCCTAGTCGCGGAGCTGGACCCGACCGACCCTGCGAAGCAACCGGCGCCCGCGCGAACCCAACGAGCATGGCAGGACCGGTTCGCGACGGCGTGGAGACAAGTACTCGAGACACGTGACCGCACCATCGCCGTAGTCGACTTCTCAGCCGAGGTGGTCGCGCTACTGCCTGTGGCCGTTCCCTTGGACAGCGCGGACGCCGACTCCGCAAACCAGAGTCAGGCCGTCGAACGGCAGGTCGCAAGCGTAGTCTCCAGCATCCGCGGGGACCGGGGCGGCGGCCGACGGTCCTTCTCTGCCGGGGTCAGCCGGATAGTCGACGACCTCGATCAGCTGCCGAGTGCCTACGGACAGGCGCGCCGGGCCGTGGAGGTCGGCCGGCGAATCAAGGGCCCTGGCGACGCAACGCATTTCGACGAGCTAGGAGTGCACCGGCTGCTCTCGCTGGTACCCGACCCCGAGGAACTCCGACTGTTCGCCACGCAGGTGCTCGGAGAACTGGCCGACGACACAGCAGCGGCCGCCGACCTACGTACGACACTACAGATCCTTCTCGACACCAACCTCAACGTCGCCGAAGCGGCACGCCTGCAGCACTTCCACTACAACACGATGCGCTACCGGATCACCAAGCTCGAGAGCCTTCTCGGGCCATTCAGCTCAGATCCTCATCTAAGACTGGATATAGCCGTCGCCTTGCGAGTATGCGAAATGAGAGGTTGATTCAGCAGGTTCTTTCGGGCGTGACTGCCAGCGCGTACATCGGTTACGGGACCGACCGGATCCGCGAGGACACGCTGGTCCTCTACAACCCGGGCGACGACGCGGGTCCAGCACCACCCGCTACCACGCAACGCAAATCGTCACGCCGTTCACCATCGACGTCATCGCCCCGGCAGGGCTGGCTTCCGCCGCACAGGACGTCGACCAATCGCTCGTACTGCCCCGAATTCTCAGCGAGACGCGCCGCCGCGCTTCGTACGGAGCGCGGCGTATCCGGGCTTGATCACATCATTGATCAATGCGAGCCGCTGGTCGAACGGTAAGAACGCGGATTTCATGGCGTTCACCGTGAACCACTGCAGATCGTCGAGAGTGTAGCCGAACGCGCCGACGAGCTCCTCAAATTCCCGGGACATGCAGGTGCCACCCATCAATCGGTTATCGGTATTGACGGTGACCCGAAAGGACAGGTTACGCAACAGGGCGATGGGGTGCTCGATGATCGACGGAGCCGCACCAGTCTGGACGTTCGAGGTCGGACACATCTCCAATGGGATCCGCCGATCTCGAACATAGGACGCCAACTGCCCCAGCCGCGCGGATCCATCCTGAGTGACGGTGATGTCGTCGACGATCCGTACGCCATGTCCGAGTCGTTCTGCACCGCAATGCTGGATCGCCTCCCACATTGATGGCAAACCGAACGCCTCACCGGCGTGAATGGTGAAATGGGCGTTCTGCTGCCGCAGATACTCGAACGTGTCCAACTGCCAGGTGGGCGGAAAACCGGCCTCCGGTCCTGCGATGTCAAACCCCATCACGCCGACATCCCGGTAGTCGACGGCGAGTTGGGCGATCTCGGCGGCTCGTGCGTTCTGCCGCATCGCGCACAGCAGCGTCCCGATCCGGATCGGCCGGCCGGCTACGGCCATCCGGCGCTCACCTTCCCGGAAGCCTGCCTCGACGGCGTCCACGACCTCGGCCAGGGTCAGCCGCTGTTCCTGCAACAGCTCTGGGGCGTAACGAACCTCCGCGTAGACGACGCCGTCGGCGGCGAGATCCTCCGCGCACTCGGCCGCGACACGAAATAACGCATCAGCCGTCTGCATCACCGCGATGGTGTGCGAGAAGGTCTCCAGATAGCGTTCCAACGAGCCGGAGTCGGCGGATTCCACGAACCAACGGCCCAGCTTGTCGGCGTCTGTGGTGGGCAGCTTGTCATATCCGCAGGAGTCGGCAAGCTCGATGATCGTCGCGGGCCGAAGCCCGCCGTCGAGATGATCGTGCAACAGTACCTTCGGCGCACGACGGATCCAATCGCGCGTGGCAGTGGTCCGATCCTGGTGCACAACAAACCTCCCATGATCGCGTCGCGCCGTGGCATATTTGAGCCGCCTCGCGCCTTCCGGACTGCTGAGTTTGCGTCCTTTTATATGCTGAGCGCTACCCATTCAGGTATTCGCTGCGTACTTCGTGAGATGCCCAGTAGTCGTAGTTCCAATGGGTTCGTTGGCGATTGTCGTGCAGTTCACTTTAGCGAGCCTATCTTTCTTGATGTTCATCCGTGTGGGATACACCACATGGTAAACTCGTTCGTTCTTGAGGCTGGCGAAGAATGGCTCTCGGCGAGCACAACGCCACCATCAAGAAAGAACTCATTCATTTACACACCTGACCCAAATTTCGGCGATCGTGTGCTCATGATCTTCGGAAGTCCGGTCAGGAGCCACGGTCGGTGGCACGGGGGTGCGATTCCCCCGTGCCACCGACCCGTGGGTCAGGAGCCCCGACGTCGTGCTGATGGACATCCGGGTGCCTGGCAGCCCGCAGCCGCCGTGCCGAACCCGCCGAGCGTCCTGGTGCCCAGCAGCAGACTGCGAAAGGGTCGTCAACATCGAAGTCGGCGACTTCGGCGGGTCTCCATGCGATGCCCTCGGCCTGTCTCGTCGGTTATCCCGCGGAGAAGCAGGAACTGTCGTAGTTTCCGCTGGAGTCCTGCGGGCACTTGCTGAAGCCGGCTTCCTGGGCGTCGGACTCGTTCCAGAAGAAGATGCGGTTGTTCACGTGGACCTCGTCATAGTCGGCGGGGTCGACGTATTTCTTGGTGAACCAGTCACCGACCGGCTTGTCCGGCACCCGCTCGTTGACCCGCAACCGGTACTCGAAGGGGAGTTCGGTCAGCGGGTCGGCCGGATCCCAGATGCCTCGGCCGTTGTCCTGGGCTTCCTTCTGCGCGGTGCGGTAGTCCTCGAAATGAGCCTGGTTGGGCCAGATCACGTAGGTCACCGCGTGTCCCATCCGCAACTGCTCGCGGTTGGTGTTGAGCCTGTCCGAGTCTCGGGTGACGTGACCGAGTACGCGGTCGTAGATGTCTTTCTCCTCGACATCGGTGGTGATGGTGATCGGCGTGTGTTGCGGCAGCAGGCCGCGCAGATGGTCCCGGGACTCGGTGGCCCACGGCTCCTGGGTGTCGCCGTCCATCTCCGGGGAGTCGATGTTGAGGAACCGGACCGATTTCGAGCCGGAGATGGGCGGGTAGAACTGCAGGGTGTCACCGTCGTTGACGTATTCCACCTTGCGGTCGGTGTAGCTGGTCTCGGCCAGCGCGGAAGGGGCCAGGCTGACGGTGAGCAGTGCTGCCGCGCAGCCTGCCATCGCCATCCGCTTGGTTCTGGTGAGCACAGGGAACCTCCTTGATCGGTTTTCGGGGAAAGGGAAACACGCGGTACCCGGACGGGTACCGGCGATCGGGGTGCGGGCGGGTTAGGGGACGTTCAGCCGCGCGACCTGCGGGTCGTGGTCGGTGGGCCGAGCGCTGTGGGCCAATTCGCTGTTGGTGTGCACCACGTCGAAGGCGTAGCCGGCGGTGTCCAGGGCCGGCGAGATCAGCAGGTGGTCAAGCACCTGGGAATTGCCGTCGAAGATGTAGCTGTAGCGTTCACCGTCTGACAGGGTGCTGGGTAGGTCGGTCAGGCCGGCTGCGGTGAGCTTGCCCACTGCGGTGGAGAACTCGAAGTCGTTGAGGTCTCCGGCGACGATCACTCGGGCGTTCGGGTCGATCGTTTCGATCTGATCGTAGAAGTCGGCCACGACCTGGGCCTGGGCGTTGCGTTGGGTCTCGCTGGTGCGGGTGGGTGGCTGGTAGCGGCCGAAGAGCGGGTCGTCGCCGTATTTTGAGTTGAAGTGGTTGGCGATCACGAACACCGGCTTGCCATCGAAGTAGAACTTGCCGACCAGGGGTTTGCGGCTGTCGTTGAACGCCGAATTGCCGGGGTCGATGCGGCCGGGGTTGAGGCTGAGTGCCACCCGGTCGCCGTCGATGCCGCTGTCGGAGACCTGCACGGCGGTGGTGGCGTCGCCGTGGGTGCCGGGTGCGAAGGACACCAGATCGGTGCGGAACAGGAACCCGACCCGGATGTTGCCGTTTGATTCGCCGCCGTCGGCACCGTTTTGCGGGTCGATTTGCCGGTAGTCGTAGCTGGGGCCACCGGCGGCGCTGATGGCGTTGATCAGCTTGGCCCAGGTTTCGCTGGCGTCGGGGGGTCCGCCGTTAGGGCCGTTGTTGTCCTGGATTTCCTGGAGGGCGAGAATGCCGGGTGAGGCGAGGTTGTTGACGATCTGGTTGGCCAGGGCGTCGAACTTGCTCTGTGGGTCCTTGGCATCGAGGTTCTTCACGTTCATGGTGGCCACGGCGAGTTGCCCGGACAGGGCCGGGTCGGTGGTTTCCCGGGTGAGCCCGCTGTCTACGCCGGACAGCGCGCTGGTGAGCTGGAGTTTGAAGTTGCCGAAGCTGTAGTCGAGCACACCGGTTGCCGCTGTGGCGAAGTGGTCGCCGGTGTTCACCTGAGGGGTGGAGCCAGCTAGCGCGAAGTCGTCGAGCAGGATCCGTTCGGGGTTGGGGTCGGACTGGCGCAGCACGATCCCCCCGCGGGTGGTGCGCACGGCGGCGTTGGCTCCGTCGTCACCGACGATAGGGATCTCGCCGTACTTGTTGGTGGGCCCCACCGCGACGGGGTTGTTGACTTGGACGAGCATGCCTTCCATGGACTCGTAGAAGTCGATGCCGTCGGTGTCTGCGTCAAAGGTGCCGGAGGTCTCCACGCTGCCGGTGGCGTCGTCGTCGATCACCGTGCCAGGCGGCACCCGGCCGCCGTCGCCGATCACTGTGGCGGCCGGCGGAGTCTTGGTGCCCAGCTGGGTGATGGAGGGCGAGGTGAGCTCGGTGATTGTCAGGTTTGCGGTGGACGAGCCGCCGGGCCGGAACTCACTGACCGATCCCTCGACTGCGATCTCGTCACCGACCTGCACTGTCGGCGCCTGGCTGGTGTAGACGAACATGCCCTCGGAGGTGGCGGGGTCGCTGTCCGGGCAAGGGTCCTGATACCAGAAACCGTTGGAACCGAGTGCCGTGACCACGCCACGAACATCGCTGACGTTCGAGCCATCCAACGGTGAGATGTGTCCGCTGCCCTGGACCTGGCGGATGCGGGTCCCGGTGTAATCGCAGGCATCTGCTGCGGCGGCCGGGATCGGGGCCAACACGATTAGCGGGGCAGATACGGTGGACAGAAGGGTGACGGTTGCGAGACCACGCCGCAACCTCGGCTTGGACCGGTTTGAGAGCAAAGAGATAGACTTCATCGAGATCTCCAATCAGTGGGGATCGTGGATGACCAGATCGTGAATAACGCGGAAGTATCGCACGTTATATCAAAATGAATTGAGCCTCCTTTCATGAATTGCAAATGCGCCACCGATGCTTTTCAAATAGATGCCAGTTATCTGACGTGGCGCCAAAAAGGCGCAGAAGAGGGCGGCATCCGTCAAGCGCACCCATGCGTCCCGCGGGCGGGCCATCAGTGCGTTCTACAAGAACATCGGTCAACGATTTCGGGGTTTGATGAATAGTGACGGTCACATGGTCCACATCCAGGTGAACGTGTCCCGCTCGTCGTACCGTGGTGTCGCCTGGTGTGTCAGCGTGGCTCGGTTCAGTGTCCGTGGTCGTGGCCGTCCCCGTCGTGGCCACAGTCTTTGTCTGGGGGGAGCTCGTGGACCTGCTCGATCGGCACCCAGCCCGTGCGGGACGGATCCGCGATGAGTCTTACTCGGATCCGTTTTCGTGAGGCGTCGAGCATTTCGGCCTGCTCACCCGCGCGGAGCGTGGCGCCGTCCAACGACGGGCGGCAGTTTGGGGGCTCGCCGGAGAGGTGGACGACACCGCGGAGCCGGAAGTCGTTGATCCACCCTTCGGCTGGTGGCCCGGCAACGGTGCGAACCTTGTGCCAGTGTCCACGTGCTGTGAGGACGCGCACGAGAGTGCCGTCAGCGACGGAGTCGACTGTCTCACCCTCCGGTTCGCTGAAGAGTGGAACACCGCGCGGTAGCGCCAGATCCCCGTGGTCGGTGCGGCCGCTCACCAGCAGGATCGGACGGCGGATCTCGACTGCGTCATCAGGCCGAGGGGTGTCCCCTGACGATGCCCCACACCCGACAAGGATGAGGAGCAGCCCGGCGAGGCCGACCCGGGCGCCCACGGTTATCGCGTGGGCGCCCGGACCGCGAGATGACGCATCACATGTCATCATCGTCGTCGCCATTCGTTACGGGCACGTCGAGGGGTTGGCAGTTCCCTGGGTGACGTTGCTGGAGATGGTGTCGCACCACGAGCCACCGTCACCGACGCGATGGAAGACCTGATCGTACTCCGAAGAGGAGAGGCTATAGGTATAGGAGTCATACACCGTCTCGACCTCACCCACGATCTCCAAGAACCGCACGTCTTCTGTCCCGGTGTTGTTGAGATAGGCCGTGCCGAGCTCCATTACCCAATAGCCGCCTGCAGGGATCACCGTGCCGGACGGGATCTGCTGCGGGCTACTGCCGCTGGCTGCAAGGTCGTCGATGTAGTGGCCGCTGACATCCACGTCGTCCGCGGTCGGGTTATACAGCTCTACCCACTCTTGGTTGGTGCTCGGCGCCATGAGGAACTCATTGACCTTCACCTGGCTCGGGTCGCCGCCGCTACCACCGCCGCTACCGTTGCCGGTTGTATACGAGTTCGTGCCGCTATCGTATGTGACGTCGTAGCTGTCGCCGGTCCCGCTTGTCTGGAGAACAATGTCCCCATTGTTGTTGAACGTTCCGGAGTAGTCGATCGGTGCCCCGGTTGGGTCGGTATCGTCGCAGGGGTTGTTGGTCAGGTAAATATCCGCGCTGACGTTCCGGAAGGCGTCGAGCACCCTGTTGGCGGGATGCCCGTAGCTGTTGTTGCCGCACGAGATCACGCCGACCTGCGGGTTGAGGGTGTTGAGGTATGTCGAGGACGAGGAGTGTGTCGAGCCGTGGTGGTTCGCGCGCGCCACGGTGGTAGCACCGACCTGCTCGGCGATGTGCGACTCGATGTCGTTGTAGGTGTAGCCGAACGAACTGGTGTCGTACTCGCCGTCGTTGTCGCCGGCGGTCACGTAGGAGAAGACTCCGTACTGGATATCTAGCGCGATGGAGTAGTCGTTCTCGCTCGGCGGGGTGGTAGCAGCCGTGTGGTCGCCGGATACCGGGGTGGTCCCGTCGGCCTGCATGACGTCTTTGCCGTTGACCTGGACGATCGTGGTGGTCACGCCGGTGCCGAGATCGAGCGTCGGCCAGGTCTCGGTGTTCGTGAGCTGATCGACCTTGCCTTCAATGTGTGCCCGGTCGGCTTGCCCGGCAGGCCCGTACAACCAGCAGTTCCAGCGCCGTGCCGTTTGGGATGTCGTGCCGGCATTGTGCCAGTCGACCTCCGGCGCCGGATTTGACGATGTGCCGATGTCACAGTCCGCGTCACCGTTGGCGTCGGTCCACACGCCACCGTCACGGTCGTATAGCGTGCCGACCGTGAAGCCCAACCCGCCCTCGGTCGCGGGCGTAAGCAGTTCATAGATTCCGTTGCCGATGTCATCGGTGTCGTTGGGATTGCCGGCATAGCCGATGTGATCCAGGTGATGGTGCGACGCCATCACGTAGTCCAGGTGCACCGGACCCGACGAGATACCGCAGATACCTCTGATCTTCTGCGCGACGTCCTTGGCCTTCGAACTCGTCGTGGAGTTCCAGGCCGTCTCGCCCAGATCCACCAGGAGTGTCTTCCCGGTGGGCCCTACGACGAGTTGACCGTCACCCTGCTCGACGTCGAACCAATAAACGTTGAGTTCGCCCTGGGTCCAGGTGCCGCTGGTCGAACAGGACGGAGCATTGGTCGGAGCGGCGGCGTGCGCCGCAGAACTGCCGACGGTGAGGACAGCGACCGAGGAGGCGATAAGCCCACCGACAACGAGGAGGGCTGTCGATCGTTTCCGTGCGCGTCGGAACAGATAAGACCACCGACGCTGATCAAGTCTACGTGCCATCACAAGCTCCATATCTTCGGCTGCGGCGCCCCTGTCGTCTCTGACAGGCACAGCACCGTGTAAAAGCAAAGGTAAATGTCGTGATCTACTTCACAAGATTCGTGCACAACTGAGCAACGATGGCCGACTGGTTTATATATTATTATGTCGATATGTCTGAATTGAACCGGCGAGTTGGGGTTCTGGGACGGTGGCTGCCTGTGTCGGGGCGATGCTGAGACACGAAGCCCGTCGATCTGACCGGGGGACGTTGCTCGATCACATCTATGACGGCTACCTTCGGGTCAGGAGGGATCGCACCTCGTCACGGAGCGCGTCGAGTGCGGTCTGGGCGGTGGCCGTGGTCGGATCGAGGGATGTCGCGGCGTCGACGGGGCGCACGATTTGCAGGTAAACTTTGAGCTTTGGTTCGGTGCCGGAGGGCCGTACGATCGCTCGGATACCGTCGCCGGTGAATCGAAGTACATCGGCGTGAGGCAGCAGATCATCCAGGTCGACCGGTGTCCCGGTGAGCTCGGTGGGGGGATGTGCGCGCAGGCGTGTCATGAGCTCGGTGATGTGGTCGAGTTCGCCCACCCGGATCGAGAGCTGGTCGGTGAGGTGTACGCCGTGTGCGGCGGCTAGCTCGTCGAGCATCTCCTGCAGCGACGACCCGTTCGCCTTGCGGGCGGCCGCAAGGTCGGCAGCAAGCACTGCGGCCGTGATCCCGTCCTTGTCGCGCACCGTCTGAGGGTCGACGCAGAGGCCGAGTGCTTCCTCGTAGGCGAATACCAGATCGGTCGATCCGTCGCTGGCGCGCACCAGCCACTTGAACCCTGTCAGCGTCTCGGCGTAGTGGGCTGTGTGTGCGCGCGCGATCGAGGCCAGCATCGATGACGATACGATCGTTGTGGCTACCAGCGGTTCAGCGCGATCCATACTGGACAACACGTGTTCGCCCAGCAACGCGCCGGTCTCGTCACCCCACAGCATCCGGTAACCGTCGCCGCTGGGTATGCCGAGCGCGCAGCGATCAGCGTCGGGATCGAACGCGATCGCGAGATCGGCTTGTGCCGCGGATGCGAGCTCGAGCAGCCGGTCGCAGGCGCCGTGCTCTTCGGGGTTGGGAAACGTCAATCCACCGAAGCTGGGGTCCGGTGTGAATTGTTCGGTGACTACGTGGATATCGGTGAATCCGGCCCGTCGTAACGCTTCTGTCGCGACAGCGCCGCCGACCCCGCACAGCGGTGTGAGTACGATTTTCAGCTCGCGCGCCGTGCCGCGCGGCAGTTCGGTGACCCGTTGCAGGTACGGCTCGAGGATCTCGTCGCAGATCGTCGTCCATCCTGGTGAGCGCGGCACGGACGCCGCTGCGGGCGCCTGGGCGATGGCTGCCTCGATCTCGGCGTCGGCGGGCGGGATGATCTGGGCTCCCGAACCGTCGTAGAGTTTGTAGCCGTTGTCGGTCGCCGGGTTGTGTGACGCGGTGATCTGGATGCCGGCTACCGCGTTCAGGTGGCGCACGGCGAACGCGAGCACCGGTGTCGGCAGCGGCCTGTCCAGGACCCGCACCTGGAACCCCGCCGCGTCGAGCACGCTTGCAGCATCAGCGGCGAACTCGGCGGAGCCGCGGCGGGCGTCTCGGCCGACGACGACCACGCCACCGCGGTGGCCCCCCGCGGCGAGCCAGCTCGAGACGCCTGCGGTGGTGCGGACGACGACTGCGCGGTTCATCCCGTTCGGGCCGGCCCGTACCGGGCCGCGCAGCCCCGCTGTGCCAAAGACCAGCGGTCCCGCCATCCGGTCGGCGAGTTCGTCGGCGGCCGCGGGGTCACCGGCGATCGCCGCCACGAGAATCGTTCGCAGCTCGGCGCGCGCGTTGTCGTCGACGTCGTCGGCGATCCAGCCGACGGTGGCCTCCCGCAGGGTTGGCTTCACGCCCGCTCCAGCAGCGCACGCAGCAGCATTCCCGTCCGCTGCGCCGATGCTTGTCCTGCCTCGAGGACTTCCTCGTGGCTGAGTGGCAGCCCGCTCAGCCCCGCGGCCAGGTTGGTCACCAACGACAGCCCGAACACCTCCACACCTGCCGCGCGGGCAGCGATCGCCTCGAGGACGGTGGACATGCCGACGAGGTCGGCGCCGAGGGTGCGATACATCCCGATCTCGGCGGGCGTCTCGAAGTGCGGTCCGGTGAGCCCGGCATAGACACCCTCGGCGAGGGTCGGGTCGATCTTGTGGGCGATGGCACGCAATCGTGGTGAGTACAGGTCGGTGAGATCGACAAAGTTCGCGCCGACCAGCGGCGACAGCCCGGTGAAGTTCAGATGGTCGCGGATCAGTACCGGCTGGCCGACCGTGAAGCCTTCTCGGAGCCCGCCGGCCGCATTGGTGAGCAGCACAGCGCGTGCCCCCGCGGCGGCTGCGGTGCGTACACCGTGCACCACGGCGTCGACGCCGAGGCCCTCGTAGATGTGGCTGCGCCCCAGCAGCACCAGCGCGCGCTTGTCGCCGACCGACACCGATCGGACGGTCCCGCCGTGGCCGACGGCGCACGGTTTGGCGAACCCGGGCAGGTCGGCCAGTTCGATTTCGGTGGCCGGTTCGCCCATCACATCGGCCGCCGCACGCCAGCCCGACCCGAGGACGAGCGAGATGTCGTGGGAGGCGACTCCGGTGCGTTCGTTGATGAGCTCGGCCGCGTCGGCGGCAAGGGTTTCGGTCATTGGTAGTTAGGGGAGCGGTGCCCGATTGGCCCGTTTCCCTTCCTCCTGATCGTGTTGTAGGGACAGGTTGCGCGGCCGTGGTGACCGCACGGTGTTTCTCGCGTGGTTGGTCGACGCGCCACACGTCACGGTGCTTTGGGGGTGGTGCTTAGGGCGTGTCGATGGTCGCCGAATGTGTGTCGAGGACGGCTTGGGCGGTGGCTTCGTCGGTGACGAGGACGTCGACTGCGCCGCTGCGTAGCGCGGCGGTGATGGCTGTGGCTTTCGCTACCCCTGTCACGACAGCGACGGTGTTTCCGCCTGAACTGAGGTCCTCAAGAGACAGACCTAATGTCCGTGCGTCGAGTGCCGGGTCGGCGATCTGGCCGTCGATGGTGACGAAACGGCTGTTGATGTCACCGATGGCACCAGCCGTTTCCAGCCGCTCGATATCCGCTTCGTCGAGGTAGCCGACTTGCGCGAGTGAGCACTCGCGTCCGAGAGCGCCAACGGTCACCATCTTGACGTCGGCGCGGCGACCTGCGGCGAGAGTTTCCGCTATGGGGCGTAGTCGCTCCAGCGACGTCCGGACTTCCGCTTGGTCGACGATGGCGGGCACGGAGAGCTCGTGCAGTGTGCCGTGGGTGGATCGGGCTATGCGGACCAGAGCCTCGTGTGACCAGGTGAGCCTCGTGCTCCGGCTGGCTCCACCTTTGATCTGAACCAGGTCGACGCCGCGGCACCAGTCGGTGGGAAGCGCCCTGGCGAAGGCGGCGATCGCGGTTCCCCATGAAATACCAAGCCGCCGGGGCGACGGGCGAAGCGCACTGACGAAGTCGGCCGCGGCCCGGCCGACCCGCCAGCGGGTCGCGGCCGGATCTGAGTCATCAGTGTGCACGACGTGGGCGGCACGTAACCCAAACCGGGTAAGCACCTGGTTCTCGACGTCGATGACCCGGGCTGTCGGGTGGGTGATCTCGATCCGGACCAACCCGATCTCACGTGCCTGCCGGAGGAGCCGGCCGACCTTGAACCTGCTGACGCCGAGTCGCTGGGCGATCTGGCCGTGTGTCAGGTGGCTGCCGTAGTAGAGCTCTGCTGCTCGTATGGTCAGCGCTTCCTCACCAACAGTGTCCTCCGTCACAGTGATACATGGTCAACCCTACCGGAGGTCCTGGCAACCAGGGTTGCTCACATGAGCATGACCGGCCGATGACGGCCGTTGCGTGCCTATCGTGACGGCCATGACTAGCACCCCATGTTTGGCGCGAGCCGGCCTCGGCGAGGTCACCGCCTCGGATTCGAGTCTGCGCCGGTTTCTCCACGGCCTGCCAGGAGTGGACGAGGTTGCAGCCGAGGCGCGGGCGGCGATGCTGGCGACGCGGTCGATCAAGGCCGACGCGAAACAGTTCGCGCTCGAGCTGCCCATCCGCATGATCGACCTCACCACTTTGGAAGGCAGGGACACGACCGGCAAGGTGGCGACCCTGTGTGCCAAGGCTCGCCAACCCGAGCCGTCGGACCCGGATGTGCCACCCGTGGCCGCCGTCTGTGTCTATCCCGACCTGGTCTCCGAGGCACGACGCTGCCTCGAGGGGTCCGGCGTCAAGGTGGCCAGTGTCGCGACGGGGTTTCCGAGCGGCCGGACCAGTTTGGCGGTGAAGGTGCACGACACCATGGATGCGATCGACGCCGGCGCGGACGAGGTGGACATGGTAATCGACCGCGCGGCCTTCTTCGTCGGCCGCTACCGACAGATTTTCGACGAGATTCGCGCGGTCAAACAAGCGTGCGGTCAGCTACATCTGAAGGTGATCTTAGAGACGGGTGAGCTCGCGACCTACGACAACGTGCGACGGGCGTCCTGGCTGGCCATGCTCGCAGGCGCGGACTTCATCAAGACGAGCACGGGCAAGGTGTCACCGGCTGCGACGCTGCCCGTGACGCTGGTGATGCTGGAAGCGGTACGCGACTTCCGCGACGCTACCGGACGTCAGGTCGGCGTGAAGCCAGCCGGGGGCATCCGCACCGCCAAGGACGCGATCCGCTACCTCGTGCTGGTCAACGAGACAGCAGGACCGGATTGGCTCGACCCCGCGTGGTTCCGGTTCGGCGCCTCCTCCCTGCTCAATGACCTGCTCATGCAGCGTCAGAGAATGCACACCGGCCGCTACGCAGGTCCCGACTACTTCACGGTGGACTGACGATGAGATTTGACTACGCACCGGCCCCGCAACCAACGGACTTCGTCGACCTCGATGCCTCGTACGGCCTGTTCGTCGGGGGCGAGTTCGTCGACCCCGTCGACGGTCGGCGATTCAAGAGCGTGAGCCCGTCGTCCGAGCAGGTACTGGCCGAGGTCGCCGAGGCCGGAGCAGAAGACGTGGACCGCGCGGTCGCGACGGCTCGCCAGGCCTACGACGCGGTCTGGTCGAAGCTGCCCGGCCTGGAACGCGGCAAGTACCTGTTCCGGATCGCGCGCATCATCGCCGAACGCGCCCGCGAGTTGGCGGTGTTGGAGAGCCTGGACAACGGTAAGCCGATCCGCGAGTCCCGCGACGTGGACATCCCACTGGTGGCTGCGCACTTCTTCTACTACGCCGGATGGGCCGACAAGCTGCCCCACGCGGGTTTGGGCACGCACCCGAGGTCGCTGGGCGTGGCCGGACAGGTCATCCCGTGGAACTTCCCCCTGCTCATGCTGGCGTGGAAGGTCGCACCGGCGTTGGCGTGCGGCAACACCGTCGTACTCAAGCCGGCGGAGACGACATCGCTGACCGCGCTGCGTTTCGCCGAGATCTGCCAGCAGGCGGAACTGCCACCTGGCGTGGTCAACATCGTCACCGGGGCCGGGGAGACCGGCCGGACACTCGTCACCCACCCCGGCGTGAACAAGGTCGCGTTCACCGGCTCCACCGAAGTCGGTCGATCTATCGCGCAGTCCGTAGCAGGCACGGACAAAAAGGTCACGCTCGAGCTGGGTGGTAAGGCCGCGAATGTCATCTTCGACGACGCCCCGATCGACCAGGCCGTCGAGGGGATCGTCAACGGCATCTTCTTCAACCAGGGCCACGTCTGCTGCGCGGGAAGTCGGTTGCTGGTGCAGGAGTCGGTCTACGAGGACGTGCTTGCCGGGCTGAAGCGCCGGATGGGCACGCTGCGGGTGGGAGATCCGCTGGACAAAAACACCGACATCGGCGCCATCAACTCACCGCAGCAGTTGGAGAAGATCCGGCTCATGTCCGAGGTCGGTGAAGCCGAGGGCGCACGGCGGTGGTCGCCGGCCTGCCCACTGCCCGAGCGTGGCTACTGGTTCCCGCCGACGGTGTTCACCGGCGTGTCGCAGGCACACCGGATCGCGCGGGAGGAGATCTTCGGGCCGGTGCTGTCGGTGCTCACGTTCCGCACACCAGACGAGGCGATCGAGAAGGCGAACAACACACCCTACGGCCTCTCAGCCGGTGTGTGGACCGAGAAGGGCTCACGCATCTTCTGGATGGCCCAGCGGCTACGTGCCGGCGTCGTGTGGGCCAACACGTTCAACAGGCTCGATCCCGCCTCACCGTTCGGCGGCTACCGGGAATCCGGGTATGGCCGGGAAGGCGGCCGGCACGGCCTGACGGCGTATCTGAGGACCGGTCAGGAGGCAGGGCAATGACTGAACGGTTGACCGTACCCAAAACGCACAAGCTCTTCATCGGAGGAAGATTCCCTCGGTCGGAGTCCGGGAGGTCGTTCATCGTGACCGACTCAAAACGACGTTTCCTGGCCAACGCCGCATTGGCCTCTCGCAAAGATGCTCGGGACGCGGTCGTGGCCGCCCGCAAGGCGTTCCCAGGCTGGTCAGGTGCGACGGCTTACAACCGGGGGCAGGTCCTCTACCGTGTCGCTGAGCTGCTCGAGGGGCGCCGTAGGCAGTTCGTCGACGAGGTAATCGCCGCCGAGGGACTCACCTCCAAGCACGCCCAGGAGGTCGTCGGCGCGAGCATCGACCGCTGGATTTCCTACGCCGGGTGGTCAGACAAGATCGCCCAGATTGATGGTGCGGCGAACCCGGTATCCGGCCCGTACTTCGACTTCTCGGTTCCCGAACCAACCGGCGTGGTCGCGATCGTCGCCCCACAGAAGTCGGCGTTGCTCGGCCTGGTCTCCGTTCTCGCTCCCGTGATCGTCACCGGTTGCACTGCGGTCGTGCTCGCCAGTGAGTCCCGTCCGTTGCCCGCCGTCACACTGAGCGAGGTGTTGGCGACCTCCGACGTGCCTGCCGGGGTGGTCAACGTCCTCTCCGGGCATACCGAGGAGGTGGCGCCGTGGCTGGCGGCTCACATGGACGTCAATGCGGTCGATCTCACCGGTGCCCCGATCCAGCTCGCGGCCGACCTCGAGCGTTCTGCGGCGGAGAACCTCAAGCGGGTGCTTCGCCCGCCAGTCGATGGTGAACCGGATTGGACGGGCGAGTCCGATGTGGATCGAATACGGTTCGTCCTCGAGACCAAGACCGTGTGGCATCCGATAGGTATCTAGGGTGCCCGGTCGGCGTCGCCGATGCCGAAAAATGCGCCCGGGAAAGGCTGGAGAAGGTGTGTTCCATGGCTATGAATCGCCGTGATCTATTAAGGCGTGCGGCTGCGGTCGGCGCGGGCAGTTCCCTGGTCGGTGGCACCTTTCAAGGGTTTGTGGCTCACGCGGTCCAGGTATCGCGGGGGCGGATGGGAAAGCGTTCGCTCGGATACGGACCACTCGTGCCTACTCCCGACAAGCGGGATGGGGCGGAGCGGCTAGCGCTGCCACGGGATTTTCACTACCGATCGTTTCATCCTACTGGTGAACGTCTTAATGAGACCGTGACGATTCCCGGACGCCACGACGGGATGGCGGCCTTCCGTGGACCGAAGGGTCTCACCGCTTTGGTGCGTAACCACGAGATCAACGGCCCGGTGGGCGCATTTGGCGACTCCGGCGTCGCATACGATCCGATGGCCGGAGGTGGTACGACGACCGTTCTCGTGGACGGCTTCGGCAATGTCGAAGACGGTTTCGTCAGTCTCAACGGTACGCAGATGAACTGCGCGGGCGGAGCCATGCCCTGGGGAAGCTGGATAACGTGTGAGGAGACCGTCAACGGTCCTGACGTGGGTCCTGACTTCACCGGCGGCGACAACAGCTTGCTGCGGGAGAAACACGGCTACCTCTTCGATGTCCCCTCCACCGGCCGGTCCACCGCGGAGCCTGTCCGTGCGGCAGGCCGGTTCGCCCACGAGGCCGCCGCGTTCTGTCACCATGACGGCGCGGTGTACCTGACCGAGGACAACTTCAATTTTCCGTCCGGGTTCTACCGCTACACTCCGCCGGTCAACCCCATGCACGCCGCCCACCTGGCCGACGGTGGGCAGTTGGAGATGCTGGCGATCACCGGATGGCCGAACGCGGATCTCGGCGGTGTTGATGGCCCGGCACCCGAGATCGGTTCGGTGTTCGAGTGCGAATGGGTCGCCATCGACGACCCGGATCCGACGTTCACCGGTACCTCGAGCAACGATGAGGCGATCGTCGCGGTCGGTGACCAGGGACGTGCAGCGGGTGCGGCGCTGTTCGCGCGGCTCGAGGGAGCGATCGAGGACCGTGACACGATCTATTTCTGCTCGACGCAGGGCGGCAACCAGCCGCCGGGTGAACCGCCCCCAGCGGGCTTCGGCCGTGGCCGTGGTCAGATCTGGGCGTACCACGCGCCGACGTCCACCCTGCGGTTGATTTACGAGTCACCCTCGCGGCATGTCCTGGACCTACCGGACAACATCACCACGAGCCGTCGAAACACGTTGGTTCTGTGCGAGGACGGCGATGACGGGAACTATCTGCGGGGCCTGACCCCCGGCGGGGCAATTTTCGACTTCGCGAAGAACAACATAGCAGGCCGTATTGACGACGAGTTCGCGGGCGTCACGTTTAGCCCGGACAAGCAGACGCTATTCGTCAATATACAGGCGCGTAACGGTCTGACCTTTGCGATCTGGGGTCCATGGGAGGCTGGCGGTTTCTAAGAAAGTCGCCAGCGTCGACGCGCGATCCCCGGGCTGAAGAATCCAATTTCACAAAGTAGGCAATGTCAAACGGACCTGCGCGATGACCCGAGAGCGCGGGTGGCAGAACCGCACCCCTTGGAGGATGCGGCGCGCAGGAAAGGAGAATTCCATGCGGAATTACAATCACAATACCGTGATTAACTCGCTTCGGTGGCGTGGTGGGTCAGGCGTCGGGCGTGCAACGCGCGTAATGCGCCTCGCCGCGATTATCTCGGCGGTCGCACTCGCGGCGGCGGCGTGCGGCGAGCCGCCACCGGCGAGTGAGCCAGGCGGCGAGCAGTCGGAGAGCGATTTCCTTGCTTGTATGGTCACTGACGAGGGCGGTGTCGACGACAAGTCGTTCAACGAGACGTCGTGGAACGGCCTGCTCAACGCCTATGATTCGGGTGTCATCGCCGAGCCGAAGTACGTCGAGCCGAAGTCGGCAAGCGACTACGAACCCAACCTCAAGAACATGGTCCGCGACGACTGCGGAATGATCGTCACGGTCGGCTTCAACCTCGCGGACGCGACCAAGGCATCCGCTGAGGCCAACCCCGACCAGAAGTACGCCATCGTCGACCACCTCTACGTCGACCAGGAGACGTTCGAGCCGACGCCCATCGACAACGTCAAGTCCCTGGTGTTCAACACCCAGGAGGCGGCCTTCCTCGCGGGGTACCTCGCCGCCGGTCACTCGGAGACGGGCAAGGTCGCGACCTGGGGCGGCATGAAGATCCCGACGGTGACGATCTTCATGGACGGCTTCTACGACGGTGTGCAGCACTACAACGAGGTCAAGGACGCCGACGTGCAGGTGCTCGGCTGGGACAAGAAGTCCCAAGACGGCCAGTTCGTCGGTGACTTCAGCAACTCGACGGTGGCCAAGCAGCTCTCCGAGAACCTGATCTCGCGCGGCGCCGATGTGGTCATGCCGGTGGCTGGTCCGATCGGTGAGTCCGCCGCCGTCGCGGCCAAGGACGCGGGCGACGTCGCCCTCATCTGGGTCGACACTGACGGCTATAAGACGCTCACCGAGTACCGCGACATCCTGCTGACCAGCGTGGTCAAGGGCATGGACGTCGCGGTGGAGAAGGCCGTGACGGCGACCGCGGAGGGCAACTTCAGCAACGAGTCCTTCATCGGCACGCTGGAGAACGAGGGCGTCTCGATCGCGCCGTATCACGCCTTCGAGGACAAGCTTGACGATGAGCTCAAGAAGGAAGTGGATGAGCTGCGGCAGCAGATCATCTCTGGTGAGCTGAAGGTCGAGTCCGATGCCGCCTTCTAGCGATTCGTCGATGATCACACGTCCAGGGCCCGTCACAGCCACTCGGGTCACAGGCACTCGATTAGAGAGAATGCTGGCGAAGCTGCAACTGAGGGGGATCACCAAGCGGTTCGGCTCGCTCGTCGCCAACGACCGCATCGACCTGACCGTCGAACAGGGTGAGATCCACTGTCTGCTCGGTGAGAATGGTGCTGGCAAGAGCACGTTGATGAACGTGATCTACGGCTTGCTGCAGCCGGACGAGGGCGAGATTCTCGTCGACGGCGAGCCGATCGTCTGCCACAACCCCGCCGACGCGATGGCGGCTGGCATCGGCATGGTGCACCAGCACTTCATGCTGGTGCCGGTGTTCACCGTCGCGGAAAACGTGATGCTCGGCGCGGAGCAGACCTACGGGCCTGACTTCCTCGACATCGACGCCGCGCGTGAGCAGGTCCGTGAGATCTCCGCCCGCTACGGCTTCCATGTCGACCCGGACGCGGTTGTGGAGAACCTTCCGGTCGGCGTGCAGCAGCGGGTGGAGATCATCAAGGCCCTCGTCCGCGACGCGCACGTGCTCATCCTGGATGAGCCGACCGCGGTGCTCACTCCGCAGGAGACCGATGAGCTGATCGAGATCATGCGCCAGCTCAAGGCCAACGGCACCTCGATCGTGTTCATCACCCACAAGCTGCGGGAGGTCCGCGCGATCGCGGATCGGATCACCGTGATTCGGCTCGGGAAGGTCGTCGGTGAGCCGGACGTCTCGGCCAGCGAGAGCGAGCTGGCTTCGCTGATGGTCGGCCGCGCGGTGACGCTCGCCGTGGACAAGGAACCGCCCGATGTCGGGGACGTCGTCGTCGACGTCCGTGGCTTGACCGTGGTGGACGAGCGGGACTACATCGTGGTGGACGACGTCTCGTTCGACGTGCGGGCAGGCGAGATCCTGGCGGTCGCCGGGGTGCAGGGCAACGGCCAGACCGAGCTGACCGAGGCGATCATGGGCCTGCAGCGGCGGGCGACCGGGTCCGTGCTGCTTGGCGACGTCGAACTGCTCGGCAAGTCGGTGCGGTCGGTGCTGCGCGCCGGGGTCGGCTTCGTGCCGGAGGACCGCAAGGTCGACGGCCTCGTCGGGGACTTCTCGGTGGCCGAGAACCTGGTCCTCGACCGGCATGACCAGGCACCGTTCGCCTCCGGCCCGATGCTCAAGCCCGCTGTCATCCGCCGCATCGCGGAGGACAGCATCGCGGAGTTCGATATCAGGACGGGCAGCGGCGCCACGCTCGCCAGGACGCTGTCCGGCGGCAACCAGCAGAAGGTCGTCATCGCGCGGGAGCTGTCGCGGCCGTTGCGGGTGCTGATCGCCGCACAGCCGACGCGTGGCCTCGACGTCGGCTCGATCGAGTTCGTCCACAGCCGCATCGTCGCGGAACGGGACAAGGGGACGGCGGTGCTGATCGTGTCGACCGAGCTGGACGAGGTCAGCGCGATCGCGGACCGCGTGCTGGTGATGTATCGCGGCACCGTCGTCGGCGTCGTGCCTGGCGACACCGACCGCGACGTGCTCGGCCTGATGATGGCCGGGGTGCCGGCCGATGAGGCGGCCGAACGCGCGCGGCAGCATCACACGCTGATCGAGGGGCTCGCGGCGGGCGAGGACGGTGACGAATGAGTGAGAACGCCAGCAACGAACTGACCGTCGGCCAGCGGTTCTTCCGGGAGCTGACCACCGGCGGCACGGCGCTGACGCTGCTGTCGATCCTGCTCGCCATGCTGATCGGCGCGGTGCTGATCGTGGTCTCCGATCCCGACGTGCAGGGCACGGCGGCGTACTTCTTCTCCCGGCCGACCGACACGCTGCTGGCCATCTGGGAGTCCGCGAGCAGCGCCTACTCGGCGATGTTCGCCGGGGCCATCATCGACTTCGACGCCGCGTCGGTTGGCGACGCGCTGATTCCGCTCGCGGACACGCTGACCTACGCGACGCCGCTGATCGGGGCCGGGCTCGCGGTGGCGCTGGCCTTCCGCGCCGGGCTGCTGAACATCGGCGCACAGGGCCAGATCCTCATCGGCGCGACGCTGGCCGGCCTCGTCGGCTTCGGGATGGACCTGCCCGCCGTGGTTCACATCGGATTCGCGGTGCTCGCCGGGTTCATCGGCGGCGCGATCTGGGGCGGCATCGCCGGGTTCATCAAGGCTAAGACCGGCGCGCACGAGGTGATCGTGACGATCATGCTCAACCACATCGCGGCGCTACTGTTGGCGTACTTGCTGACCACGCAGTTGTTCCGGCGCGAGGGTCAGGCCGCCCCGATCAGTCCGTTCGTGGCTGACTCTGCGGCGCTGCCGAGGTTCTTCGACGGCTCCCGGCTGCACCTCGGCCTGTTCGTGGTGCTGTTGGCTGCCGTCTACAGCTGGTGGCTGCTGTCCCGGAGCACCATGGGCTTCCGGTTCAAGGCGGTCGGCCACAACCCCCACGCCGCGACGACGGCTGGCATCTCGGTCGGGCGGTCGTACACGGCGGTGATGTTCATCGGCGGCGGTCTCGCCGGCATCGCGGGTGCGTCGCAGGTGCTCGGCACGGAGAGCTATCTGTCCACCAGCATCGCCGGTGAGCTGGGCTTCGACGCGATCACCGTCGCGCTGCTTGGCCGGTCGAGCCCGATCGGCACCGTCGCGGCGAGTCTGCTGTTCGGCGCGCTGCGGGCCGGCGCGGTGACGATGCAGGCGCAGACCGGCACCCCGATCGACATCGTGCTGGTGGTGCAGTCGTTGATCGTGCTGTTCATCGCGGCGCCGCCACTGGTGCGGGCGGTGTTCCGGATCAAGGTGCGGGCAGCGTCGCCGATGGCGGCCGAGGTCGGAGGGAAAACGGCATGACACCCGCTGTTTCAACCTCAAGATCGAAATCATGCCGCTGTTGGCGTGATCTGGCGTCGAAGTGCGCCGTGTTTGGTGGGGGCGTAGGAGGTGCTGTCGAGCCAGCATCGCCAGATGACGCGGATCCATGCTCGGACGAGGACGCGCACGGCATGCGGGTGGTCCTTGCCGTCGGCGATGGCGTCGCGGTAGATCTTCGCGGCCCAGGGGTTGGCGTGTCGGCTGTTGTCGGCGAAGCTGGTCATCGCTCGGCGGAAGTGCTTGTTGCACGCCCAGCGGAAGTGCACGGCCCGGTGTTTGCCGGACTGATTGGGGACTGCTGTGCATCCGGCAAGGGCGGCGACGGAGTCGGGGCATTCGTAGGCTTGCCGGCAGTCGTCCCACCCAGCGAGCATCTGGGCGGCGTTGATCTGACTCGACCTTGGCAGCGACGTGAGGATCTTGCCGTCCGGGCGCTCCCCGAGGTGGGCGACGGTCGAGCGGTCGAGATCTTTGATCGCAGTGCCCAGGGCGGTCAGCACGCTGGCCACGGCAAGCACGGCGTCGCGCAGGGCCTCGGTGAGTGCCTCGTCGGTTGTGCCGGTGACGGTACGGAGCCGGTGCTGGCGCAGATGGAGGTACTCGGCGATCATCGCGGCGTTGCCGGCGTCGGACTTGGCGCCGGAGAACACCTCGCCGTCGCGCCAGGTCTTGATCGCGTTCGGGTTGACCGGCACCACTGGGTGTCCGGGCTCCAGAAGCAGGTCGACCAGACGGCCGTTGGGGCGCTCGATCGCGATCGGGATGTCCGCCGGGTCGCCCAGCTCGGCCAGGCGGCGGACCAGCACCGCGATCCCGTCCGCGGAGGGCTTGATCATGATCTGGGACACGATCTTGCCGGTGACGTCCATGATGCACACCGCGTGCTCGACGGCAGCCCAGTCGATCCCGACAAAATGCAGCGTTTCGTTCAACGCAAGCGCCCCAGTGACTCCGTGCAGTGGCAGCGCCGGCCCGCCGGCGAGGCCGACTCCCGGGTGGTCACTAACCGGCGCTCCACGACACGTCTCCCTGGTGCCAGTCGGCAGTCCCGCGAGAGCCGAGAGCGACGGTGTCATGCAGGCCCTCTACGAGCGACCGAACCTGGCCGTTACCCCGGCTCCCGCCGAGTCCCTTCAACGAACCCCAAGATCATGAGGCACGCAGGAGGTCAGACGCCATGACACAGCTTGCGACTCGTCCGGCAGAGAGCCCGGACACCGAAGCGGCCGTCGTCCTCACCCGGCACTGGCGCACGCCGATCATGTTCGGCGTATTCGGACTGCTCGCCCTCGTCGTCTTCGGCATCCTGCCCGAGGGTGGGCGGCAGAGCACTTACGGGCTGTCGCTGCGGGACGACGCGATCCAGCTCGCGCCGATCTCGGTGCCGTCGAAGCTGGCCGCGATCCTGCTCGCCCTGGTGTGTCTCGGCCTCGCGTGCTACGCGACGTGGCAGACCTACCTGGGCCGCAGGGTGCCGCTGTGGCTGTCGATCACCTTCGGCGTCGCGTTCGTGCTCGCCTTCTTGACCTGGGCCGTCGCCGGCTCCGAGATCTCGCTGACCTCGGCGTTGCAGGGCACGCTCGCGCTCTCGGTGCCGCTGATCTTCGGCGCGCTGTGCGGGATGATGGGCGAACGCACCGGCGTCATCAACATCGCCATCGAGGGACAGTTACTCGCCGGCGCGTTCCTGTCCGGCGTCGTCGCCTCGCTGGTGGGCAACCTCTGGGTCGGGCTGATCGCCGCGCCGCTCGCCGGCCTGCTGGTCGCGTGGGTGCTCGCGGTCTTCACCGTGCGCTACTTCGTCAACCAGATCATCGTCGGTGTCGTGCTCAACGTGCTGGTCATCGGCGTGACGAACTTCCTGTACAGCAGACTGCTCAGCCCCATGAAGGACACCTGGAACTCACCGGGCCGGTTCCCCCGGCTGGAAATCCCGCTGCTGAGCGAGATCCCGGTGATCGGACCGGTGCTGTTCCACCAGACCATCATCGTCTACATCATGTACGTCGTGGTGGTGCTGGCCCATATCGCCCTGTTCCGCACCCGGTGGGGCCTGCGGGTCCGGGCCGTCGGCGAGCACCCCGAAGCCGCCGACACGGCAGGCATTCAGGTGAACGAGGTGCGGTTCCGCAACGTGCTGCTCGGTGGCGCGCTGGCCGGGCTCGGCGGGGCGTACTTCACGCTCGGCGCGGTCGGCCTGTTCAGCCCGGAGATGACGGCCGGTGCCGGATTCATCGCGCTCGCCGCGATGATCATGGGCCGATGGACGCCGATCGGTGCGGTGTTCGCCGCGCTGCTGTTCGGCTTCGCCAACAACCTGCAGAGCGTGCTCGGCATCATCGGCTCGCCGATCCCGAGCGAGTTCATGCTGATGGCGCCGTATCTGCTGACGATCTTCGCGGTGGCCGGTCTCGTCGGGCGGATCCGGCCGCCAGCGTTCAACGGCCAGCCCTACATCAAATCGTGAGTGAGCTGGTGATGGACATCGAGACTGACATCGACTGGGTCGCGTTGCGGGATGCGGCCGCGACGGCCGCGGCGAGCGCGTACTGCCCGTACTCCGGGCTGCGGGTCGGCGCCGCAGCCCTTGTCGACGACGGCAGGGTCGTCACTGGCTGCAACGTGGAGAACGCATCCTACGGCGTCGGCCTGTGCGCCGAGTGCACGCTGGCCGGGCAGCTGCGGCTGACCGGCGGCGGACGCCTGGTCGCGGTCGCTTGCCGCAGCGGTGACGGCGACCTGCTGATGCCATGCGGCAGGTGCCGCCAGATCCTGTTCGAGCTCGGCGGGTCGTCGTGCCTGGTCGACACTCCGCGCGGCGTGCTGCCGATGTCCGACGTGCTGCCGGACGCCTTCGGCCCGGAGGACCTGCCGTGACCGCGCCGAATGGTGTACCGAACGAAGCCTTCCGTTCATTCGCAGTCCGGCGCCCGTCCCGCTCGCTCACGCGACTGACAGTCAGGCATTGGAGATGAACATGAGCGTTGGGCGTCCCTCTCGTCGGCCGTTCCCGCCCGCTCAGGGCGAGACTTCGGGCGACGGTGTTGTCCATGCGGTCGACATCATCGGCGCAAAACGCGACGGCGCGCCGCTACCTGGTGAGTGGATCGACTGGGTCGTCGACGCCTACACCAAAGGCATGGTCACCGAGGCTCAGATGGCCGCGCTCGCTATGGCCATCCGCATCCACGGGATGGATAGCGCGGAGACCGCCCACTGGACGACTGCGATGATCGACTCCGGCGAACGGCTCTGGCTGCCCGTCGACCGCCCTACCGTCGACAAACACTCGACCGGCGGTGTTGGCGACAAGGTCACGCTGGTGCTCGCGCCGCTGGTCGCCGCCTGCGGAGCCGCCGTGCCGCAACTGTCCGGCCGGGGACTCGGGCACACCGGCGGCACGCTGGACAAACTCGAGTCCATCCCCGGCTGGCGGGCCAACCTGTCCACCGCGGAAATGATCAGTCAGCTTACCAATATCAGAGCAGTGGTCGCGGCCGCGAGCACTGCTCTGGCTCCCGCTGACCGGAAGCTCTACGCGCTCCGCGACGTCACCGCGACGGTGGAATCCATCCCATTGATCGCCAGCTCCATCATGAGCAAGAAGATCGCGGCAGGACCCCAGTCGCTGGTGCTCGACGTCAAGGTCGGCTCCGGCGCCTTCATGAAGTCACGCGAGCAGGCGGCTGAGCTCGCGCAGACCATGGTCGAGATCGGGCGCTCCCACGGCGTCGCGACCACCGCACTGCTCACCGATATGGCTACACCGCTAGGGCGCACGGCAGGCAACGCCGTCGAGGTGGCCGAAGCCGTCGATGTGCTGCGAGGCGCCGGCCCCGATGACGTCGTGGAGCTGACACTGACTCTCGCCAGGGAAATGCTGCATCTGGCTGGACTGCCGGATGTGGATCTCGAACCCATACTCGCGTCGGGGCAGGCCTATGAAGTGTGGTGCAAAATGATCCGGGCACAAGGCGGCGATCCGGACGCTCCACTGCCCTCGCCGAAGCACATACACGTCCTCGAGGCCGATGATGACGGCATCGTATCCGAAATGGACGCGCTTGCCGTCGGCATCTCCGCGTGGCGGCTGGGTGCGGGCAGAATCGCGCCGGGCGCGACCGTCCAGCACGCTGCGGGGGTCCGGTTACTCGTAACCGAAGGTGATCGGATCAGCTCAGGTCAGCCGCTCGCCGAACTGCACACCGACACACCCGACGCCGTGCCCGCCGCAGTGTCCGCGTTGTCAGCCGGCATCGTCATCTCGAAGACCCCACCCACACGACGTCCGCTCGTCATCGACGTCATCCGAGGCTAGATCGCCGGCCGCGACCGCGGCGGCGCAGGCAACGTCTGCGCGCTGCAAGGTCCGGCGATTGATCACCGAACACGCCTTTGGCCGCGAGGTGCTCGTCGAATTGGGCGCCGGGAGCGATGTTTGGCCGCGCTAAATTGAGCCGTGCGACGTGTCGGCAAGCCGCAGCTCATAGGGCTGGAGAACTGTGGCTGGGGCGACGAGCCCGTGCTCGGCGGACAAAACGAACCACGAGGCCCCTGTGGCCTCGGCGTAGGAACGTTCCTTCCGGGCGGAAGCTGTCAAGCTGATCAAGGCAGGTTGAGAGCTGAATTAATTGGTTGAGTGGCCTCGGGGCATCTCCTTGTCGGTGTTGGTGGGCTTGTTGATCCAGACCGCGCCGGGCAGCCTCGGGGGTTGCGGGGTGCCGCGAACGAACCGTTCGGGGTTCGCGGCGTAAGCGTCGGCAAGAACTCCGGAGCGCTGCTGGCGGATCTCGTGTGCGGTTCCGAAGTGGACTGACACCGGGGTGTGCAGGCCGACGCCGGTATGGCGATGATCGTGGTTGTACCAGTGGAAGAACTCGCCGCAGAAGCCGCGGGCGTGTTCGATGGAGTCGAACTTCTCGGGAAAGACCGGCCGGTACTTCAGCGTTTGAACTGCGCCTCGCTGTAGGGGTTGTCGTTCGAGGTCTTCGGCCGCGAATGCGACCGGGTGACGTGCAGGTCGGACAGCATCTCGGCGACGGTTTTGCTTTTCATCGCCGCTCCCCGGTCGGCGTGCAGGGTCAGCGTGTCCGGATCGACGTGGTGCTTGGTGATCGACTCGCGCAGGAACCGGCGGGCGAGTTCCTGGTCCTCGCGGTGGGTGATCATCCAGCCGGGTGTGTAGCGACTGTAGATGTCGATGATCACGTACAAGCTGAACCAGATACCGCGGGCAGGACCAGCCAGTTTCGTGATATCCCAGGACCACACCTGGTTCGGCTTCGTGGCCACCAGCTCCGGTTTCACCCGTGGCGGATGACTGGCCTGCCGACGGCGTTCGCGCACCTCACCGTGCTCACGCAGGATCCGATACATCGTCGACACCGAGCAGTAGTACTCACCAGCGTCGAGGAGCTTGGCCCACACCGTGGCCGGGGCCTCATCGACGTGCTCCGGACTGTTGAGCAGCTCGCGCACCCGTGCCCGCTCGGCGGCCGACAGCGCGCGAGGCTGGCTCCGCTCGGTGTGCGGCGTCGGCGCCGGACGTACAGGTGCCGGGCTAGCCCGGTTGTGCCGGTAGTAGGTCGAACGCGCCAACCCAGTCGCCCGGCACGCCTGCACCCGCCCGACCAGATCAGCGAGCTCGTCACACGCGGCCTGCTGCGCCGCGGCGAACACCCCTTCCGGACCGACGCCGGCGTCGGCCTCGCCAGGCGCCGCATCAGTAACCGTTGCGGTCATCTCGGTGCCCGTGCTCATCGTGGCTCGCCCCCGTCGTCGTCGGCGGGGCTGCTGGTGGCGAGCTGATCCAGCAGCGCGGAGAGCTTTCCCTGCACCTCGATCACGGTGCGGGCCTTGCCTAGCTCGGCCTCCAACTTCTCCTTCTCGGCCCGCAGCTTCGCCAGTTCCCGATCGCGCGGATCGGCCTTCGGCCGGCCGACCGGACGATCCAGGGCCTCGAACGCGCCCTGGTCACGCTGCTTACGCCAATGCGAGATCAACTGGTTGTACAAGCCCTCTCGGCGCAGCAAGGCACCCTTGCCCGCCCGGTCAAGCTGCTCGTACTCGGCCAAGATCCGCTTCTTATACGCCGCGGTGTAGCTCCGCGGCGGCTTGTACGCCCGAACCTCCACATCCGGCGCACCCTCCGCATGCTCATCCGTCACGAGCGACTCGGTCTCCTTCGCACGCCCTCACACCAACAATTTCGGGAAGATCACCTGCCCAAAATCAGCTTGACAGAGGAGGGCTATACGTGAGCACCTGTTGTGTGCACCGCGATCAGGAACTCGCGCAGTTGTTCGAGATCAGTGTGGCCAGCACGAGGCGGCTGCTTCATGGGCACGGCGCGACGCGCGGACTAACGGGTTTCGCCCCCTGCGGGCGGCGCGCGCCCAGTTTCGGGTGGGGTCGTGGGGCGATTGTACCGATGGTGGCGGCGAGTTCGCGGCCTGGGCTGGCGCTTCTTTTCGTTGGTCGGTTGGCCCGGGGCTGAATGCTGGGGACACCCGACCAACAAATGCTGACGCAGTGTAGATATTCGAACCGTCCGACTGCTTTTGATCGCTGCCAGATGGTGCGCAGAGCACGAGCCGCGAAGGCGCGGGGCGGTCGGCGGTGCGCATGGCGGCGTCCGAAATACCGTGTCGCGCAGCCGATCGTGTCTAGGTCACTCGCGTGTAGCGCCCCAGGCGGGCGTCGAGTGTGGGCCGCCCTACGCTTTGTTTGTGTACGCTCGTAGCGTCAGTAGTGGCCTGGGTCATTGACGTGCAACCACCGCCAACCGTTGTCGTGCAGGCCCCGCAGCAGTCGTGGGTTACGACCGTAGTTGCGGCCGTCGCGGCGCTGTTCAGCGGCACCGCAGCCGTGGTGGTGGCGCAACTACTTGCACACGACTGCGCGCGCTCGCCGTGAGCAGGCCGCAGCGTTCGCAGTCTGGCTGACAAGTGGAGAATCCCCGCCGTCTGCAACGGTGTTTCTGCACAACGGCAGCCCCCTTCCAGCCTTCGACGTGACCATTCAGTTAGGGAGCGGGGACGTACAACGCCGCTACAGCCTGGGCACTGTCAGCCCAACACGCGAGCCGGTCGAGGACCGGGGTGCAACGACGATGGTTATTGATGCACTGACCGAGAACCTCACGGCGGGGGTACCCGACGCGAAGGACGTGGTTCGGCAGGTGTTCGGTATCACGGGACGGGGATGGCTGCCGCACGCATCGTTGGCGATCGAGTGTGAGTTCCGCGATGCCGAAGGCCAACAATGGCGGCGTGACACAAATGGCGTCCTGACTGCTAGGTCACGACCAGTTCGAAGCCGCCTCCGATTCGGCCGAACGTGATGCGCTCGCTCGTGCCACGTTGTTCTCGCTAATCACACCGAGTTCACCGCCTACGACGTTGACCTGTAGGTGCCAGAGCTTGGCGGCAAGTTCGACCCGCGCAACCCGTCCCACGAGATGCTGATGAGCATGCTGGACGGAAATGAGCGAGTCCGAACGCCAGCATGTGCAGGCGCGAGTGCGTGCAGCGATGGACGCCCACGTGCTCAACGAGCGCAGGCACCAGGGCGGACGCGCAGCATACGGCTACATCGTCGCCGACGGTGCCGGGCGATGCCGTCGCTGAGTCCATGGCGTGCGCGGCGGTCCAGCCTCGTCACCCTCAGGCTGGTCGTCTCCAGCGCCTCAGCCGTACCCATGCCGACCTGGCGGGTTCGGTGCCCACGTCGCGTCTGACTTGGGCCGCGAAGTGTTCTGTCCGCTCGCTCAGGAGTGCCGCAGTTGTGGTGTCCCATGTTCTGTCGTGGAACTCCCCGACGAGGTTGGTGATGGCGACGAATCTCCTCGTTCCTGCTTTGCTGCCCAGCACCTTGATTTTCGCTGAGGATTCCACGAGCAGGGAGTAGACGTGGCGTCGCGCGGTGGTGTCGGATTGGATTGCCTCGAGTGCCCGGCGCAGCCCTTCCGCATAGGCGTCGACCATCCGCTCGTAACGACGCACCTTCCGTTCGGATCGTAATGTCACGAGTGGGGCAGCCAATGTTCCTGTCATTCCGATGACGGCGCCGATAATGACATCAACTGCTTGCAGATTCACTCAAATCCCACCTGGAGAGCGCGGAGCGGGACTGTCCAGTGCTCAGCGATGGTTCCTCCCGGAATTAGTCCATAACGTTGGAACAGCGCGAAGTCGCGGGATCGTCCGGCTTTGTCACAGACCTCCGCTAGTTGAGCGGTGACAGGTTTCTCGGGGCTATAGAGCTGGAAACCGAGCCAGTTCACCACACTGCGTTCCCTTGCCCGTGGGGAGTCGGTAACCTCGCCGGTTGCGATCGCACGGAGATACATTTCGATCGCCTCGGAGAACCTTTGTGTGGACGCCAACAGCTGCGCTTTGCATACGAGCGCGTCAATGTCGCCGGCCTCGATGGCTCGGGTGAGCACGTCGAGCGCCACCGTGCGGGGCGGCGGGTCAGTTGCCCATTCGGGCGGGTGTGTGTCTTCGAGGTCGTACTGACCGTTGTTGTGTCGGTGTTCGCTGCTTTGTGTGTGCCGGAATACCTGTAATGCGACCGGGGCTGCTGCGGAGAAGTCGTTTCGGTCGAAACTCTCTTTGAGATTGTCCAGTGCGATCTCGAATTCGAACCTGCTGGCATGCGCGATGGCCAGGTAGGTGCTGGCCTGGGGCTCACCGAGTGCTTTCGCTTTCCGCAACACACCCACGGCCTGATGGCCTCTGTTCGTATTGATCCAGATTCGTGCCGTCGAAATATAGGCGTGAGAAGCACCGGCGTTGCCGGCGTGTTCGAACAGGTCGGCCGCGATGTTCTGGGCGTTGTGGTCACGGGCTAGCAGACTCGCTATCGAGCAGAGGGCCTGGCTTCGGTCGACCTCGTTCGCGGTCTGGTACCACGCGATTGCCTGCTCCATGTGGGCACGGTCGGTGGCCAGGTAGCGGATCAAGGGGGAGAGGCACTCCGGGTTACTGGCGTCGGCGTCGTGGAAGAACCACTGTGCGGCCTCCGCGGTTTTGCCGTTGGCTGCCACTCGGGCGCACATCGCACCGACATCGACATCGGATTTGGCGCGCACGGCGCGGTTGCGCCACGCTTTGGCCTCGTCGACGTAGCCGAGATCGGCCGCTGTTTCGACCGCTTTCTGGTAGGCGAGTGGTTCACCTGCCCGGGCGGCTGTGTCGTAGCACTCGAGCGCGCGCCGCAGGAGGCCGGCTTCCCGGAACGCGTCCGCGATCGCGATGTAGGGGGCGTACTCATCGAACTCGGCCGCTCGGCGGGCCCACTCCAGTGCCTCGGAGGGAAGCCCGCATGAGACAAGTACCAGCGCTCCCAATGCCATGACATCCCGGGCGCCGTGTTCCGCGGCCGTGTCGAGCCAGGTGAGTGCTTCTTCGCATAGCCCTTCGGCGAAGAGCCAGCGTGCGCCTGCCAGCAGCAGGTCGCTGTCTCCTCGGTCAGCGAGTCCGCGAAGCCACCGTACGGCCGCGTCCACATCGTTCTTCTCCGCGATCGCGGTTGCCCCCGCCGCGAGGGCGTCGGTGTTACCGGTAGTGACGAGTTCCTCGAGCCACGCTATCGCCTCGGGTAGCCGGTCACGGTCATCCTCAACCATCATCTCGGTGGCCACATACACCGAGGTGTCATCGCCACGTCGGGCTGCTTTGCGAAACCACGACACCGCGGCCGCGCGGTCGCCGATCTCGGCATAGGTCAAGGCGGTCTGGGTGGCGCCCTCGCGGGTCGTCGTCCCCAGGGTGGATTGGATCAGATCCAGCGCGGCCTGCCGTCGCCCGGCTGCGACCAGCATCTTCCGGGCAGGTGGCAGGGACTCATGGTCCCCGTTCGCTATCGCGATCTCGTAGCAGCGGTGTGCTTCATCAATGCGACCGGCTTCCCACAGCATGCGCGCAAGAGCTGGCATCGCCGTGGGATCGCCCGCTTCGTGAGACGACACGTACAGCAGGGCTGCCTCCCGCAGCAGACTGCGGCGCTGCGCTTCCTCAGCAGCGGGCCGCAGCTCGTGTGGCGCGACCTCCCTGCGCAGCTCGGCCCAGAGGCGCGCCGGGTCACCGGGGCGTGTGACGACACTGAATCGTTGCCGATCGAGGTAGTCGTCGAGTGTGTACCGTGGCTGGCCGCTCCCGTCCGCGGTCGGGTAGTTCGGTATGAGCACACTGCGGCCGCCGGTGCCCGGTCGCGTGAGATCGGCGATCGCCTCCGCGACCCAGGACTGTGACAGCGTAGACTTCTCACTATCGGTCAAATAGCACGGGGATGTGCGTTCAAGGAACAGCAATGATACCGAGCGGGCTGTGGCGATCCTGCGAAACTGCACCAGAGCCGATAACACTGCCATTGAGCGATAATCGGCGTTGGTGACGCGACGCCTCAGGTCAGGGCCGGCAGCAACATATTGGATGACATCTCCCCGCCGCGCGTACCGGGCGGCGTCGGCGAGCACTCGATCCGGAAGCTTCTGAGCCCGCTCGATCTCAGAAGCCGTCAAGAAGTCCGGAATACGCACGTCCTGCCCTGTCAGGAGTTTTCGCGCGTGCGGGTAGGCGTCTCGCTCACCTGGTGCCGCCCTTCTCGTCAGGGCTCCCCACGAGCGCGCGAGCAGAGTTCCGATTATCAGCACTGGTGCGCGACGCTGGTCGAGAAGGAGCTCCCGCAACGCCTTCGCGACCTGATCCCCCATCTTATCGTCTGATCCGAGCAAGTATTGTTCCGCATCATCTAGCCACACCACAGTCTGGGGCGAGAGTTCACCGCAGCTCTCGAGGAGCTCGTCGGGCGCTATAGGACTCAGTGTCGGCCACACACGCCACCCGGCCAGCGCCAGCGTTCCGTCAGGACGGCGGTGCTGGATCGCTTCCCAACACGCCCGAGTCTTCCCAGCCGTGCCATTGCTCACCGCGAACACGACCGTGCTCGTACCTCGGGCCGCGCGCTCAACACGCTGGACGAGCACACGGTCGACGTCTCTCGAGAGGTACTTCGGTAACCTGGGCTCCTCGCCAGGCAGATGCAGCTGACCACCCGGAAGAGACAGCAACGGTGCCGAGAGCTCACCGACGGGCAGATACTCAAGCCTCTCCACATAGGGCATATATAGGCGCTCGTCGAGCTGCCGGGTGTGCTCCTCCAACTGTCGCCCGCCCGGCGTCAGTAGCCCCTCGTTACCCACCTAGATCATTCTCCTTGCCAGCCCCGAATAGTCTGCGCACGTGCATATGCACGAGAACCAACGCTAGCTTGGGCGGCGAGCACGCGTGGGACGCGACGCACGCTGTGCGGCAGGTGGATAAGTTCGCTCGATGAACGGCCCACAAGGGTTCAGCAGGCCTGATCACCACGCATCGGTTCTCCCCATAGCTTTGGCAACACCGAGCGGGCATACCCGACGTCGGCAAGCCACGCGCTCCCGCAGACTTCGGACTGCCGTTGCTACGTGGTGGCCAGTAGCCGTTCGTGTCCGACTGAGCGGGCATCGACGACTTCCTGTCGCCGACTTCGAAACCGGGCTCGCCCGCGCGTGAGCGTGGTCGGTGTGGCCGCACGTGATGTCGGGGTCGAAGATGAAGGCGTTCTCGGCCGACGACCCGATCCGGCTGCTAGCCCACAACCTGGACTTCTGGGTATCCGCCGTCACCTCCACCATTCATGACCGGCTGCGGGACTTCCCCGAGATCGATAAGGGCAAGATTCCCGGTCCGGTCACCCTGGAGGATGGCAGCGTGTTTGCCGGGGCCGTGGCCGGCAACCCGTGCCTGGCCTGTCCGGCCGACATCGTTGCCGGAGGCGACTGGCACTCAATACTTCAGTACGCGGAACCAGGAGGACTCGATCCTCGCCCTCGTATCCCGGCAGCCGTCCGAGTGCCGTCCTCGTTTCGGCAGTGGGGGATGGCATGACGTCAAGCCACGCGAGTTGTCTCTCGTGCCGCGAGGCGGTACTTCATGCGGTTTGCCTCTTGCTGCGCCGACGCCGGTTGCCCCCAGGTTCGGCGCTTCTACTCGTTTCAGTTGGGATGCGGAAATTGGGCGCGCCCGTCCATGTTTGCGTAGCCAGTACGCGCTCGTACGGCGCACCGCTTCGGTGAGACCGCCAGGCTTGTTGAACTGCCTCGCTCTGGTGTGGGTCTCGTAAGCCCCTCGACGGAAGGGAGAAGATCGACATCGGTCGTGATCACACGAAACCCGTATCCAAGTTCTGCGGTTGCGGTCTTGCCGAGAAGCTGCTTGCGCAGCACGGTGTTCGTCGCAGGCGACAGTCACTGGGTTCCATGCGGTCTTCGCTGGTTAGCATGATTAGCTGGCTCTTCTTTCACGACCTGAGGTGATGGCCAGCTCGGTCGTGTCCAGCGCGCTTTGAAGGTTCGCCAATTCTCTCGGGGGAAGGCTGCCACGGCCGAGTGCGCAGACTTCGACCAGGTTGGTCAGCTCTTGGTGTCGGGCGTTGGCCATGAGGCTTTGGCAGGTGTTGTGGTCGAGAAGCTCGTGGGCGGCGTAGCCATCTTGTCGTGCGATTACGCAGTCGATGAGCTCGAGGGTCATCTGTTCGGTGCGGGACTCGTCGATGTCGCTGATGGCGTCGACGAAGCACAGGGCGAGTCGGGTGTGGAAGACCGCCAACCCGGGCGTGGACGCGTCGAGTTGGTGATAGGGGTAGAGCAGGTTGTCGAGGTCCGGCCGGTCCGAGCCGCCGCAGTGAAGGGTGAGGCAGGCCGTCACCGCGTTTTCCCAGGGCTCACCTGGTTCGGTGTCGTGCAGTAGCCCGAGGGCAGTGCCGGTGTCGCCGGTGACGGCGCGGGCGATCACGGCGACTTGCCGGCCGTCGAGCATGCGGCGGCCGATTCCTTTGTAGACGCCGAGCCGGGTGTGTGCGTCGTGCCAGAGTCCGGCCACAGCGAAGGCACGGGCGCTGGTGGCGAGCAGGACAGCCCACAACCAGCGGCGGACTTCCTGGTGTGCCTCGGCAGTATCGGTCAAGCACGCGGGTATCTCGACACCGTCAATAACGGCGTGTGCGCGATTGGCGACCGCGGCGTAGAGGGCGTCGATGAGGTGGAAGGCCCTCTTACCGTGCCCGTCGCGGATGTGGAGGCGGGCGAGGTTGACCAGCGGTTCCAGGGCATGGCGTGCTGACTGTCCGCTCAGCGGATAGCCGCGTAAGTGCAGCTTGGCTTGCCGGTGGCACCATTCGCGGGCCAGATCGGGCAACCCGCAGTCCGACGCGAGCAGCGCGGCCTGGTTGTGCACGGCGGACGCAGCCGTTCGATCGCCATTCTGGGTAGCTTGTTCGGCGCGTTCGCACAGCTGCGTGACGCGTCGAACCAGGGGGACGCAGGCCGGTCGGGGACGCGCGACCAGCGGGAATCGCTGCGCCACGTGTCCGGTGGGGTCCAACGCGGTCACTCCCGCTCCATGCAGAACAGAGATCGGTCAAGGGTTCGGCGGTCGGGGACCACGTGGAGGTGCTCGTGGAACACGGTCCCGACGGCTCGCGAGGCCATGCTCGCCTGGTCGGTGGTCGACAGGTCGGCGCGGTTGGCGTGAAAGATGAAGTGGTGGGCAAGGATCGCGCGGAGTCCGCGCTCCAGTTGTCCCCATCGTGCGAGGGTGGCGAGTTGCTCGCCGGCAGTGATGAAGGCGGATAGCCACGTGGCCGGCAGGTGGTCGGCCAGGCCGCGAGGGTCTGCGGCCATCAGGGTTCGTATCCCGTGCCGCAGGCGTTGTGACCTTTCCGGGGTAGCGGTCTGGGTGGGGTTGGTGGGCCGCAGTGCGGTGACCTTGGCCCAGGTGTCGCCCTGCTCGAACCAGTCGAGCCCAGCGGCTCGCAGCATGGCGCTGTACAGCAGGACTGTGGTTTCGCGTTGCCCCAAACCCGCTGTAGGTACTGGTTCCCGTACGCGAGCGAGGACGTGCTGACTGTCCTCGTGGAAGAGGGTGTGGGCGATGTCCATTCCTGCGCGGCCTCCGAAGGCGAGGGTTTCCGGCTCGTAGATGCCGCGGGTCCATCTCGCGACGTGCCCCCTGGTGGCGAGGTCCGCGAGGAGTAGGTCCACGGTTTTGGAGCCCGGGTCGGTTTGCTGGCAGCGCAGCCGCCATGCGGGGGTCTTGCGGATGTACCACCAGCCGCGCAGCTCGCCGACGTTCAACGCGTCGTCCAGGGCTGGTGCTAGTTCACGGGCTGCGGTGCGCAGGGCATCGGCGGGGTCGGCAAACTCGATGAGGTACTGCTGCCAGCCGGTGTCTGGTGGCGCCTCCAAAGGGGCCTCCTTCGCGGAGTTCAACAAGTCGGGTTCAGGCGAGGAGCATGCAGCGGTCCCACGCTGGGGGCGCGCCATCCTCGGCGGTGGCGATGGTGTGCAAGGCGAGCGCGATGCCGGCCAGTCCGTCGAACAGTTCGGGGTCAGCGGCAGCGTTCGGCAATTGGGCGAGCAGGCGCGTGGTGAGTGGCGCCAGTTCGTTCGCGATCTCGTCGGTAGTCGCATCTCCGGCCATTCGCCAGGCGGACTGCAATGCGCCGGCCGTGCCATGGCAGAGCCCGACCTCGGTGAGCTGGTCAAGTTGTACGGGGTCGCGCAGGCTGGCGAGCATGGCCTGCTCACCGGTGCGTTGCAGATCGTGGTCGCCGGTGGCGATCGCCGCGAGTTGGACGGCGCGTGCCACCCCGGGAGTGCCGTAGCACCACGACGGCCGTTGTCGACAGGATGGCTCGACACGGCCGGTGCGGGCGTGGTCGCGGGTGATGTAGCCAGGCCACCAGGGGCCGGATGGGTGCGCTTGCTGCCAGGTGTCCAACCAACCGCGGATGCGCTTGATCGCGGCCTGTTGACCGTCCACGCACACGCCGCGAATGGAGGCGAGTGCCAGCAGAGCCAGCGGGGCGGCGATGCCGTGCGACATCCCGACGTTGCCGTGCCCGCCAGGGAAGTCCGGCGAGGGCTCGCCGGACAGTGATGTCTCGGTCCACCATGGCGGTAGGTCGTCGTGGCGGCCTGGCAACGGCTCGGTCACCCGCACGAGGGCGGCCAGCACGTCGCGTGTGACGTCATGTTCGGGGTGCCGACGAAGGTGGTAGGCACCAAGGCCAGCCAGGCCGCGGATGAGGTCGAATTCGGCGAGGGTTGGCCGCTCGCCGGAGTCCCTCCGCGAGTGTGCGGCGTCGAGGCGGCGACGCGTGATGGCCGTGGTGCTGACGTCGAGTGCGGAGAGCGCTTTCTGGTAATCGCCGGTGTGGTCGGCCGCCACGCTGATCGCGAATGCGACAGCGGGGGCGCCGAAGTAGAGGTTGGCGTTGTGGCCCGCGGTCAGCTCGTCGTCGGCAGCCATTGCCAGCCAGGCGTGTGCCGTCGTCCAGTCGCCGTGGCCGGTGCGGGCACGTTCGATGTGTAGCAAAGCGATGCCGACCGCTCCGCCAGCGAGCGACTGGCGGTTACGTCGGGCACGCGTAGCGGTGTCGGTTCGGGTTGGAAGAACCCAGTGCGGGTCGGCGAGCCGGTTCGCGATGTCGCCGGCGGCGGCCAGGGCTTCCGGGAGATAGCTGTTCATCGGGTTCCTTTGGAACGGATGGACCAGCTCATTGCGGCGGCGCGGGCCAGCCGTCGGCAGGTTCGTTCGGAATCTGGGTCGATGCCGATCATGCGGGCATGGTGGAGGTGCAGCAGGTCGGACAGCACCGACACAACTGACGTGGGCCCACCGTTCCCGCCCGGTATGTCCCCGTAGCGGATGATCGCGTCCCTCCGCCGGGACCAGGCAGCCGCGATCTCCTGGCCGCCAGGAACCGCACGCAGCGGGGCGCAGTCGTGTGGGTTCGCTAGCGCCAGTGCCTCGTCGTGCACGCGACGATTCAGAGCTGTGCCTCGGCCTGTGCGGAGAGTGTTGTTGATCCAGCCGAGGCCGTCGTCGATGTCGTCGGTGACGGTGATCGCGAGGTTGACCATGCTGGCTGCGACCAGGGCGTGCGGGTGTGGCCCGCTCGTGTGGTGGGTCGCGTTCAGTTGGGCGAGCACGACGGTGGAGTCGGACGCGAAGACCTCTTCTGCGGCGGTGATCGCCGCGCCCGCGCCAAACCGGCCAATCTCGGGGTAGTAGGTGTCCCATTGGACGTGTTCGAGCAGGCCACTCTCCCGCAGGTCGGCGGTCCATTCCGCGATCCGCTGCGCGGTGTCGGCGAAGTCGTGGGCGGCGTCGAGGTGTAGGCGCAGCCGTAGGTGCGGCTCGGGGTCCTGGTAGCGCAGGAACCACCACTGCGGCGGTTCGCTCCAGAGCGACAGCAGTCGGGGCAGGTGCCGGGTGAGGATCGCGGTCTGACGTTCCGGATGGCCGTACAGCTTGACGTAGAGCCAGTCACAGCACCCGGGCTGATACCCGTGCGTCCGACCTACCGGACGAGATGCCCGGGATCGGCGCGGACGGGGAGGGGCGGTTGTGGTCAGGGGTAGGACGACCTCGTGTGCGCGGCCGTCGATCCACCCGAACGCGGTGGCGTCGGGCGCTTCGCGGATCGTGGTCTGGCCGTGCCGTTCGAGTTCGGCGGCCAGCAGTGCGAGGTGGCTGGGTTCGGTCAGGTCGAGGCGTAGCCGACGGTCAGATTCACCGACGTAGACGGTGTCGGGCACACGGTATTTGTTCCGCCAGGTGGCCAGGTGATCCCGCCATCGCGTGGGCGACGTGGACCTGTCCGGGAGGTCATCGGCGGTGAGTGTCCACATCGCGGGCGAGAGAATCGAGCGCCTGTAGCGGACCCTCGGCAAGAACGGCAGTCGACCGGCCACCGTGCCCCACGAGAACGGTGCGCACGAAGCGGTTGCCGAGGTGGCGATCTCGCACAGGAAACGCATCATCGGATGGGCGTGGTTGGCGAACTCCACTGCGCTGAACACCAACGGTTCCACCGGTTGGTCGCGTGACATCGAGATCAGGTAGAGCCGGTCGGCGTCTGCGCTGACCGCGAGATCGTCCAAGGCGACGACGTCGTCACCGCCTGGATCGTGGTCGGCTAACGGCAGGTGGGCGGGAAGCATTAGCGGGCTGCGGATCACGTTGTCGGTCCGCAGTCTGGCCGCCGGGCCGTGAACCTGAACCGGTAACGCGCCCTCGCTGACCGTCGGCAGGTGCGCGTAGGCATCGCGCATTCGGTCGCGGTCTTCGTCGGTGAACAGGTCGAGAAAGCGACCTGTGGTCGTGCCGGCTGCTCTTGCCCCACCGGTGACCGCGAGCTGGAAGTCTCCTTCAACGAGAGCGTTCGGGGTCGCGGCGTGGATACGGAAACGCAGTTCGGTGTGCGGCTGCACCCGGTACTCGTCCGGATCGCCCACCGCCAGGCGAGCGATCATCGCATCGTCGAGCACGATCTCAGTACCCATCAGCGCGGACTGCTGAGCCCAGCGCAGCAACGTCAGGTCGCGATCGGACACACCTGCTGCCGGAGTCGTCCGGTATGAGCCCCGATAGCCGGCCGGATAACCCAACCCGCTGTCGAGGTCGACCAATTCGGAAACGGGAACCAGAGCGCCGATGCCATAGCGTTCGCAGAAGCGCCGGTGGAAGTCCCGCCATGCCGGGGAGCCGGACGGGTGCGGTGCGAGCCGGGTGAGTGCCGCGGCAGCCCTGGCTGCTTCCCGAGTCACTGCTGGTGGAACGGTGACTTCACCGTCGAGGCGGAGATCGACCGCAAGCGGCCGCTCAACGCGGTGGAGGTTGGTCATCGTCCGTGCGGCGGAGAGGCGGAGCTCGTGTTGCTCGACCACGCCGGCCTCGTTGTGCTTGTCCAGTTCGGGCAGGAGAGCATGCAACGCGCGGTATGTGTCGGCGACCTCGGGAACCTGATCGGCGCTGACCTCGGCGAGGGCGTCCACGAGGTGGTGCAGGGGCTCGGTCTCTGTTGTCGGCGGCCGGAGGTTTGTGATCAGCATGCGCTGAGCGACCAACCCCGCGAGCATGCGATGGATGATCTCTGCGGATCGGTCCGGGTAACGAGCCGCGAGTTGATCGGCAAGGGTCAGGAAGCGGATTGGTTCCGCTGTCGAGTGCATCGCCGCTTGCACCGCGTCGGTGTGTCGAACGGACACCTCAGCAGGCTCGTGTTCGCCGCCCTGTGGCTGGCACGTGGCGACCAGTCGCCCATCACGGACGAATGCGAGGTTGTTCCGAACGACGCGCAGCCTCCACAGCAGAGCCGGGGCATTCTCCAGGCGCCTGACAATAGATTCCAGCCATTCAGCGTCGACCCGCGCAACGGCACGATGCCGCTCGGCGAACCGCACGACCGGCGTAGGGCCGATCCGTGCGGGGGCCACACCGGCGAATAGCCCGAACGGAGTCGCGCGATGGGAAGCCCGCAGCGCATACCGAAGGACAGACAGCACCGCACGGCGTACGTCCCGCACACGTATCCGCTCGCCCTGACAGATCTCCCGCACCTGCCGTGCCAGCACCGGACTGGCCGCCTCTACGCTCAGCGCGAAGTCATCACACGACCACACCTGGCGTAGCCAGCGCCTCCACTCGGTCGCCGCCTCCTCGTCGGTGGCTGCACGTTCAGGCCACGGAAGCGCGGTAACGGAGTCGTGCCCGGTAAGCGCGGCCGCTCGCACGACTGCCGCGTCGATAGGTTCGTACATCGAACTCCCTGTAATCAGCCGATGCGGTGGCAGGACACGAATGGTCCTGCCACCGCATCGGCGTCGCGGCCACTCACCGCGTGTCGGGTTGATTAGCAGCCGCTGTTCGGGCACGCGCTTTGGCACGTGTGTCCGCAGCCGTCGTCGGTGAGCCGCATCAGCTCATCGAGAACCGGGCCGGACTCGACGATGCTCACGTCGAGATCGAACTCCGAATCAACTGCCGACTCGGCGACCTGATCCATCTGAATCGTCACGCACTTGCCTCCTTTCTCCGAACGGAAGTTTCGGTCAGTGATTGCTGTCAACGAGGCCAGGAGATAACCACGCGGGTGTGCTGTTTATCGATGACCCGTCCGCTCGGCAGGGCGTCGTCGGACGTCGTTGCGGGGAAGACCTCGATCCGGGCCCCTGGGCCGCCGCGGTGGTTGCGGTCCCAGGCGCGGACCTGTTCGATGTACTCCTCAGCGAGCGCGTCTGCTTCGGGGCCATGGGCGATCACTCCGAACTCGAAGCGGGTGCCATCGGTATCGACTGGGCGTGCCGCTGCGCGGTATGCGAACGACTCGTCCGTGAAGATCGCTTTGGCGCCCATTCGTGCGCTGCGTGCGACGAGGCCGGAGTCGATGGCCTCTGCGGTCGCTGTGAGCAAGCCGAAATCATCCGCGACGGTGGCTAGCCACAGATCCATGTCATCGACCGGCTCGACACCGCCGACCTCGACACCGGACCATCGTTCGACGCGCGAACCGAACAAGGCCGCGCGCAGGGCATTGCCGTCGGTCGCTCGGCTTCCGTCCACGCGCAGGCCAACCCTGCCTTCGTCGAGTTCGATGAGCTGCTCGGTGTGGGCGCTGGTGCCTTGCATCGGCACGAATCCGCACAGCCGGTAGCCATGGCTAACGAGTCGTTCACCGTCGTCCTCGAAGGCGACTGATCGAGTCAGCCCGCGCATCCGAAGCGGCACCACGACCCGCCCCCCGACGGTGAGCTGGTCCGACCATGCCGGCGGGATGTCCCACGCGCCCGCCGTCACGATGATCCGGTCGTACGGGGCGTTCGCGGGCGCTCCGTGCTCGGCATCGGCCTGGACCACATCTATCTGCTTGTAGCCCGCCGCAGCGAGATACTGCTCGGCACGTAGGACGATGTCCGGGTCGATGTCGACTGATGTGACGTGCCCAGATGCGCCGACCAGTTCACCGATCAGCGCGGCGTTGTAGCCACCGGAGCCAACCTCGAGCACCCGCATGCCCGGCTCGACCTGTGCCTGTTCGAGCATGGCGGCCTGAATGTGCGCCTCCGACAGCGAGCTCAATGCAGAACCGCTGGCATCTCGTTTGGTCACGATGGCCCGAGTCGGGTGGTAAACCTCCTTCAACGGTTCACCGGGAACGAACGCGTGCCGCGGCACCGCTCCCATGGCGTCGGCGACGCGGTCGCTCGTAATCGCGCCCAGCTTGCGTAGCTCGGCGACCATGGCTTCACGCAGCGCGTTCACGGAGGTGTCCACGTTCAATGTCATGCGGGTCCTCTCAGCTCGTCCGAGCTCGTAGTGGTTGCTGGTGTTCGAGGTGCGTCCAACGGCGCTTCGGGACGCTGTTGACTCCAGCACGCGCATGATTGCGCAGTGCAAGAGTGCGGGATGCTAGTTCCGGGTTTCCTTCCAAACATGGCCTCAAGTGGAAAAGTGGGCCACACGCTCGACGCACTCACGAAACGTTCGGGCGTGTCACCCGGGCTGGTCACTGGCATCACCCTCCCTTTGGGCGACGGGCGGGAGGCCGGACGATCACCGTGGAGCGCTCGGCGTCGGTCACCGTCAGTGGTTCCGGCGCGGCGACGTCGCGCGGTGGCCGGTAACCGTCGTGAGGTGCGCCGTCGGCGTCGGGGTGCGGCAGGTACTGCAGCGCATTGAGCGCGTCGAGCACGCTTCCGTAGTAGTGCCAGGTAACGTGTTCGGGACGCCAGATGTTCGCGCGCTCGTCCCGTGGGAGGCGGGCAGCTTCGGTGCGGTCGGCACCGCGAAGGTGCGCCACGTCGATGAAACCGGGCCAGAACCGCACCAGTACCAGCGCTTCCGGGTCGTGCGGGGCGCCCACAATGTGGGTCGTGAATCCGTTCAGGCTGGCCCACCGCAGTCGCTCGACTGTTTCGGGTGGATCAATCCTGCGCTGCACACTGACCACCTTTCGTGTACGGGCTCGGGCGCGGCGTCGGGCGGACAGGTAGCGGAGCGGTATGTTTCGTCGCTGCCTGTCGTACTGCTTCAGCGGTGTCCCGTGCTTCCCATCGCGCCAGTTGCACGATCGCCAGCAGCGCGGCGACATGGGACATGATCACGGACACAGCACGCATCAGCCCTGCCCATCGCGTCGGCTCGTTGTTCGTGCGAGCACGTCGCGGTACACCGGCAGGAACCGGGACAGCGTGGGTGCGGTCGGGTCGGGCAGTAGGGGAAGGTCCGGGTCGGTGATCGGCCACAGAGGGCTGAGCTGCACCGAGGCGCGGTACAGGTCGTCTTTGGTCGTGCACTCAGCGGCTGGTGTCGCGTTCATGTGCTTGTCCACCCCCAGCCGGCTGACTCGAGCAGCGAGGTCGAGCGTGTGCGGTGCCTACCCAAGGCGACCATTCCTCGGGAGGTTCCGCTTGTGAGCGCACCTGGTCGTGAGCGGCAGCCCTGCTGGAGGTCGGGGCATCGACAGCAGGGCCGCCGCCGTTCTGGGTGAGCACGTGCGATCTCTGTGCTCATCGCGGGCGAGTTCCAACGTGACACTGTGGCGCCTCCGGTCCTGTGTGGTGCCTGCTCAGATTCGCTAATTCCAGGCGCGCACAGTGGGGCCATTGCGGGGCTACTACGGGCCAAATGGAGGACATCGTGGACTGATCGTTTCTATGTCTGGCGAAGACTGGCTACCGTGTCCGACAGGAGGATGACTGATGGCCCACAAGTCCCCGCGCACACGGCTTGAGCAGCTACTTTGTGCCCAGCGATTGTCCCTGCGCGAGTTCCTGAAGGAGTTCGCAGCGCAGGCGAACAAGTGCGGCGAGGGAAACGCCCATGTGTCGGAGCGCCAAGCGAAGCGGTGGCTGCGTGGTGGTGCCCCGCTGCCTCGCTCGGTGTCGTGTCGAGTTCTGGAACAGTGGTTCGGCGAGCCCGTCGATCGGCTGCTTGGGCCGCCCGAGCTTGAAGTTGCGAAGCGTGAGCCGACAGAACAGGAACTGATTGTGAATTCCGCACGGGAGTCGGTAGAGCATGCGATCGAAGCGTCGTCGGCACTCGATCCCTCCGCGCTCGAACACCTGCATGCTGCGGCTGCTCATGCGGCGCGCTCGTACTACATCACGCCGCCTCTGTCGATGCTGACGAACTTGGTCGAGTTGCGGGACACGGTCTACGAGCAGTTGGACAGGACGCACAAGCCGCGCCAGCAGGCCGAGCTGTACCTGCTTGCAGGCCAAGTCTGTGGCTTGCTCTCGTCTGTTTCCTGGGACCTGGGACATGCGGACGTTGCCGAGGAGCAGGCGCGAGCCGCACACACCTACGGCAGTGTGATCGACCATCCATCGTTGCGCGCGTGGGCACGGGCGCTGCAGGTCACCGTGTCATTTTGGTCGGGCCGACCACGTCGCGCCGCCGGTATTGCGGAAGCCGCCCTGGCCGAAGCTCCCGCCGGGACGGCAAGCGCCAGGTTGCACAGCGTACGGGCGCGGTCGCTCGCGTTGATCGGGGCACGCGACGAAGTTCAGACGGAGTTGGAAGTGGCCTCTGACGAACTCGATCGCGCGGGCGATGATGCCTTCCTCGACGAGATCGGGGGCGAACTCGGGTTCGATCGATCCCGCCGCGCGCTGTGCGCGGGCGCTGCGTTCGTAGCGCTCGGGGACGGCGAGCGCGCCGAACGAGAAGCGCTCGGCGCGCTCGAGATGTTCGGTCAGCTACCCGAGGACGAAAGGTGGGTAGCCGGGGAACTCGGTGCGCGGGTCGATCTCTCAACCGCACGTACGCTGCATGGTGATCTTGCTGGCGCGGAAGACGCACTCACACCTGTGTTCGCGCTCGAACCCGCGCGCCGGACCGAGGCACTCTCGCAACGGCTTCAGGGGCTCGGGCGGATCCTCGGGACCGCTCGGTACCGCAATGTCGTCGAGGCGCGACGTATCGGCGAGTCGATCGAGTCGTTTACGGCCACCAGTCTCGCGCGCGCGACCTCGCGGAAGGCGATCACGGCCGGAGACTGAGGCTATTGCGGAGAAAGGGGCACCGAGATGGCGAGGAGGGAACTGGCCTCTCCGCGTGCTCAGGGTGATGTCCTCACGATCAGTCTCAGACCCCGCAGTAATCCATCAGGCGACGGACGAGGGCCGTGCCTTCAGGCCGGGACACGTCCGAGTCTGTGGGCGTCGGCGTCCCGGCTTCGAGCCGTATCCTGGAAGGGTGAAGGCATCGCTGATCGCGAACCTGAGCTCGAGAACCTGCTCGACCAATGGGCCGACCTGCTGGCGGATCTCGATCAAGCGTGGAAGGAAACGAAGGATCAGCTGGGGTCAGTGTCCGAACATTCCCCGGCGAAGCGCGCGGACGATGCGCTGGCCCACGCCAATCCGCTGTGGGAACAAGACGAGGCAAGTGGTGCAGGCCTGGACGCGATACAGGTGATCGACGCCGCATCGATGCATGTCAAGGGACTCAGGTCGCTCGTCGCCGACCGAACGTTAGAGGTTGCGCCGTGGCCGTTGGCGCGGGCCGTTGTTGAGCACGTAGCACACGCGGCATGGCTCCTAGAGCCCGGCATCACACCCAAGGCGCGGATGGCGCGACGATGGATGGGGCGTCTTGCAGCCGCGCACCGTTTCCGACGGCTGGCGGGTGCCCGCAAGAAGTCCAAGGCCGAGGAGAAGGCCGCGAAGCGGGCGCGCGACGCCGTGCGCAGCGAGTTGCTGAAACGATTCCCGGGAACGGACACAACCTGGGACAATCCTGCTGATATGCCGCTGTGGAATGTCGCTGGCGAAACCTATCCCAGCCTCAGTAAGCAGTGTCTCGGCATCAGGAAGCTCGGTGTCACCAACCTGGACGGACTCTACGACCTGCTTTCCTTTGTGGCTCATCCCAACCCGATGGCGTTATCACTGCTGGTAGATCGGCACGAGGCCAACGGCCGAGTCGAGTTCCGCTACCGCTACCAGCCCGAACAGTGGGTCCGGACCTTGGAACTCCCAAGTGCACTGATGTATCGCGCATGCCAAGCCGTTTGCAGCTACTTCGCACTAAACGACCAGTATCTCGAGGCTTGGGCAGATAGGTTCGAGTCAGTGTCAGGCGGGTCCGCCTGACCAGGTAGTGGACCCTCGGTGATGGATCACGCGATCGCAATCAGCCGAAGGTCTCACTGGTACTCCAGGAAGGTGCGCAGGGCACACTCTGTCTCGCCGCTTGCCCTCAGCAGCACTTGTAGGTAACTCTTGGCACGGTACAGCTTGGCGTCGATGGGTCGTCGAGCGTGGCGAGGGCGGCGCGGAGTTAGACCTCGATGAGGTCGAGATGGCCAGCGGCTGCGGCCACACTGAGAAAGCGATGGCGATCGGGAGCGACCGCAACAGAGACCTTTACGTCGCTCCGCAATGGTCGAGCTGGTAGGCGTCCCACAGGCCGAGAATGGCTTTCTCCTTGGCTGGGTCGATTCCTTGTTCAGCCGCGCGTTCGTGGCTGATGCCCTCGCCACCGGAAGTCAGCCACTCCCAGGTGTCTGTGACGGTTGCTTCCAATGACCGTGGTGTCAGTCCTGCCGCGAACGCTCGCGAGGAGTCGACGTTCCACACGCCCCCGTAGGTGCGCCAGAGCGGTAGTTCGGTCCACTGCGCAACGCCTTGTTCGGTGAGCCACTGCTCGTCGGTTACCCATTCGAACTCGGCGTCCGAGTCGGTCACAGTCCGGCAGGCTGTGAGAAGGTCGCTCATGGACGCGCGTCGGGACGCTGTAATGTTGAATGTGCCGACCTGACCTGCTGCGGTACGCAGCGCGAACGCAGCAACGTCGCGCACGTCGACAGGTTGGATGCGCCGGTCAGGCCGGCCGGGGGCCAGCACCCGTCCCCCTTGCCGAACTCTGCTGAGCCACCAGGGCAGTCGACCCACGTACTCGCGGGGGCCGAGGACAACGCCTGGCCGAAGCAGCGCCGTCCGTTCAGCGCCGAAGGTTTCCAGGACTGCGCGCTCACATCCGGCCTTGGTGAAACCGTACACGCTGGGTCCGGGATCGCCGTCGTAGCCGAAGTCGGCGCCGGCGTCTGAGGGGCACTCCAATACGGCCGAGTCTTCGGTCAACGGATCGGTAGGCCATCCCTGGTAGACCGAGACGGTTGAGATGAATGTGTAGCGCTCGACGACGGGTTCGAGTGCGCGGGCGACCGCGAGCGTTTCGAACGGCACGTAACCGGACGTGTCGATGACTGCGTCCCACGGCCCTGACCGCGCCAGGCGTGCGAGATCATCCGGGTTCGTGCGGTCTCCCCGAACTAGGCGGACGCCCGAGGGCTCCGCTCCCGAAATGCCGCGCCGGAACGTCGTCACCTCCCAGCCGTCGGCCAACGCGTGCTCGACAACGGCGCGCCCCAAGAACCACGAGCCGCCCAGAATCAGCAATCTCCTCACACCCACCATCCTCGCGAACGCTGCCTGGGATGCTCAAGCCGGCCACCGGAGCGCGACAATGCTGACATGATCCACAGCGAGTGGCGGCACACGAAGACACCGGTTGAGGCGCGCGGCGGCCTGGTCACGGCCCGCCATCCAGCTGCGGCAGCGGTTGGCGCGCGCGTTCTTCACCACGGCGGGAACGCACTGGACGCGTCCATCGCGGCGATGCTGGCCACGGGCGTGGCTCAGCCCTTCGCGACCACCATCGGCGGCGGCGGGCTACTGACGGCAGCGACGCCCGACGGGCGTGCGTACTCAATGGACTACCGCAGCGAAGCACCCAGCGACGCGACACCGGACATGTTCTCCGCTGCTCAGGTCATCCCGGGACTGTTCGGTTGGGCCCTACCCGGCCGGGTCAACGAGATTGGCCACCTGGCGATTGGTGTTCCGGGCGCCGTTCCCGGCTACCAAGCGGCGCACGGTGAGTTGGGACGTCTGCCGTGGCAGGATGTTATGACCCCAGCCATTGAGCTTGCCGGGGAAGGAATCGAGACGGACTGGTTCGGCTCACTCATGCAGGGCGTTTACCTCGACCAGCTCCTTCGCTACGAGACCACGGCACGGACATTCCTCCGCGATGGGCAGTACCCGCACCGCCCGGCTACATCAGCGCCTGGTGACCTGTTCTGGCAGCCACTCCTCGCCACGACGCTGCGCGAGGTCGCTGACGGCGGCCTGGACGCGTACCTGGCCGGTTCGGCCGCCGATGCGCTGAGCACCGAGATGGCCACCCGAGGTGGCCTGATTACGCGTACTGACATCTCGTCGTACCAGCCCCGATTGACACCGCCGGACAAGATCGCCTATCGCGGGTATCGAATTCTCGGGCCAGCGCACGGCGGGCTCTACGGCCTACTCTTCGGCGTGCTCCAACTCCTCGACATCGCAGGCACCGACACTCTCGCCCCACGGCGCCTGCACCTCGTCGCAGAAGCCATCCGTCGATGTCGACACGTCGAAAACGTGCACGCCGGGGACCATCAGAGCCCGGTATGGGTCGAGCACCCGACAGTCGCCACCGAGATCGCTGAGACCATCGATCCTGACCGTCGCACCGACGACTGGCGCGACGCATGGTGGGCGCAGGGCCAAAGCTCAGCGGAGATCAGGCCCGAAGGCACCGCCCACGTATCGGTCATCGACGCCGACGGCATGGCGGTCAGCCTCACCGAGACCGTCCTCGGCGCGTTCGGCTCCGCCGTCACAACGCCGGCAGGCATGCTGCTGAACAACGCGATGTTCGGATTTGTGCCTGTGCCGGATCACCCCAATTCGATTCGGCCAGGCCACCGGCCGCACTCCAACATGACCCCGCTGGTTGTTCTGGATCAATCCGACAGCCCGATCATCGCCGCGGGCGCATCGGGCGGGCAGCGGATTTCCGCCGCCACGGTGCAGCTCGTCACCTACTTGCTCGACCAGGGCCTGGCGCCCCAGGACGCTGCGAACACGCCTCGCCTCGACGTACACGGTGACCGCGTGCTTCTCGACGCGAACATCCCCGCGACCGTCGCTTCCGACCTGGACCGACGAGGACACCACGTCCAACGCGTCCACGACGATCTGACCACCTTCCACTTCGCCAATCCCGCCGCTCTGACCGTCAACGAGGACGGCGTGATCCGCTCGGGCCTGAATCCGTTGCACCTGACTGCGGCATGCGGCCTCGATGACGCGTAAGTCCTGCCGGGAGGCTCAGTTCGGTGTCCGGCTGGATGTCCTCAATGTGGCCTACTACGGCCTCCGCACGACCTCCACGGCGGCAACGGCGGGGCAGGCGGCACACCGGAGAGCCTGTCGGCCACGGCCGGGCGTTTCAGGGTGAGGCCTGGCGTTCTCGCTATGACAATCGCCCTCGATGACTCCTACGAGCGGCTTCGGGCTCAGAACGTGTCGAAACCCGCGGCGCTTCTCAGGTTTCCCGTGGCCGCAACGCCGAGGCCGCCACGAGCTGATCGGTTAGCGCGAAGCGATGTGATCGACCGTCGGCGTAACCAATCGAGTAGTTGACCACGCCGACCCATCGACCGTCATATGCTCGCTCCCACCGACGGAGGTACCCCGGCACCTCGCCGCGCAAATCGAGTCCGTCGACGACGGTTCGGTGGCCGTCGTGGGGGATATGCGCAAAGACGTGATCCAACTGCACCCACACCGGCTTGGGACCTCGGGTGGTGCCGTGCAGCGGGCATCGCTCTACTCGTCCGTCGCGAACTTGAGCACACTCGCAAGCGAACACATATTCGATCGTACTACCACGGCTAGCTCGCGCTATCCCGCGCTATCTCTCGCCGAGTTGCGCGAGCGCACGTCGGCGGCCAGCCCATTCGGCGGTCTGCCACGCCTCAGGCATCGCGGCCAGCGACTCGGCCGCAGTGCGGCTCGCGGATTGGGCGTCGCCCAGCGCGTCCAGGACGAACGCCCGTTGGCCTAGGAAGAACTCTGGTGTGTACCAGTAGCCAGCCTCGGGCAGATTGTCGGTGTCGATCCGCTCGACGAGCTCGTCGGCGCGAGAGAGCGCATTCACCGCGTCAGCGCGGGCACTGCGGGAATATACTTATTGAAGCTCGCCTCCCGATGGTGAGATAGCGAGTTCGCTCGGCGTCACGCGGGGGCATCGCCACGCGGGGGCATCGCCGAGAAGTTGTCGTGATGCATTCAGTCGTTTTTGCTCGTAGCGGCGGGTAAGCACCGGCTGCTCTGCGGTCACGCTGGCCCGCAGCTCGCGCAACCGCGTTACCACATCGGCCGTGATGGTAACCGGCTCGTCGTTGTTGATGCCGATTGCCATCACGCAGTCGTCGGGATACGGCTCCGCCGAGCGGAGGTGGTGGCCGTAGATCTCGAAGTCCGTGGGCCAGTCGCACTGGTCATCGTGTCGCATCGTCACCCTTCTGCGTCTTTGGTGCCGACCGTGTGCCAGTACGTTCCGGCTCGTACTCGCACAATGGAGCGGTTCTGTGCAGGTCGTCGGAGGCGAAGTCGCCGTTGTGGTCGCAGGTTGGCCGTTAGCGTGGTCGGTGCGGGTCGCCGCGCTGGGCTGCATGCCGCTCCCACCGTGGAGGTTCGCCACGTTGGACGTCCTGGGCGAACCGTTCGGTGTCGATGCGATCGCTGATCTCCGCCACGGTCGTCCCGGGTGCTGATTGCCGCTGCATTCGTCGGCGTTTCCGGAGTCGCTGGGCCAGCTCGTATGCCCCGATTCCGAGCGCCCACAACGCGGGCGCTGCCATGATTGTTAGCACGTACGCCAGTGCAGCGTTCATGCATGGCTCACGCTGGTGTTGTCGGTGTGGTGTCGGGTATGCGAGGGGCTGTTATCACACCGTGTCGCTGGTGCACGTGTCCTCGCAGAGCGGTGTGAGACAGCTGGCTCCTGGCACGGAGTGCTCGGCGACAAGCTGATCGGTGTTCCTCTGGTGGGTTGCATCCGTTTCCGTTTCTGCTGGTCTGCGCGGCGGGAGGTGTGCTCGCCGGACGGAGCGACAGGGGTAGGCGCGACCTCGTTCAGGGCGGCGGTGAAGGGGCGGCCGACTCGTCGGCAGGCTCGGACGTCCCGGCAGGGATCACCAGCCCACCCGCGTGGGCACGCAGCAACTCGGCCAGCTCCGTCAGTAAGTCTGCGAACTCGCGTTGCCGCTGCGGCGTCATCCGGCCTTCCAGCAGCGCGAGGGCCACGTCCGGCACCTTGCCATTGATCGCGGCCAGCGCGGAGAGCAGCGCCTTGGTGTCCGGCTCCAGGACGTGCGGGTCGTGTGGTGCCATCTATGCGGTCCCCGCGTCGTCATTGCGATCGCTGTCCGTGACGTCCGCTGCCGCACCGTGGCACGCTGCGGGTGCCCGCTCGGTCTTGATTAACGGCGTCGCGCCTGTGCGGCGCCGCTCGAAGCGCAGTCGGGTGACGACGGTGTTCACGGTCGAGAGGTGACCACAGGTCATTACGACCAACGTGTCACTACCGGGCAGTTGGAGGGCGTCGAAGGCGGGCGTGATCGCTGGCCGGATGAGCGCTTCCGGGGCAACGCCGATGTCGCGGAACATCGCGCCGAGATGCCAACTTTCACGCTCACACCACGCGACAAATTTGGCTTCGTACGCGGCGAGCGTCGGCGTTTGGTTGGTGGCGGTACGCAGATAGTCGTACACGACCTGGAGTGCGTCGGCGGGTTGCTCGCTGCGGATGTCTTGGTCGATCGGCACGGCTAGAATCTCTCCCGCAGCCGGAACGCCAGCCGCAACCTGCGAACACGGCCAGCGCTGCGTGCAACAGCCGCACTGCTGAGCGCGGCCCGGCTCGACGGACGGAACGTGCTGGAGGAACGCCCGCGCGATCACGCAGTAGGGCTGCGCCGGTTCAGGCACGCGGGGCTCAGCCCGCGGTCCCAGGGCATTGCGGCCTCGATACCAGGTGCGCGGCACGGCGAGGGGCTGGGTGGGCATCGGATCTCGGTCTCCGTCTCATCCGGGGCGTGCACTCTTTATGTGGGTGGCACCCAGCGCCGGGCAGCCGTCGCAGCAAGACGCACGCCGGGGACGACCCGTGCGGGGAGGTCGCGTGCGGCGCGACCGGGACTTGGTCTCCCGGTGCTGAGTGCCTATGTGCAACCTTGGTTGTCACGGCGGGTTCGGGGAATGAACCGGTGTTGACCCCGTGTTGTACCCGTGGCGTTACGCTGTGTGTCGCAGCCGCGGTGAGAGAGACAGTGGGTATGACATGGCCCTTGTGCAACGCTGGACCGGACGGGAGACCAAGGCGCTTCGCCTCGCGATGCGCCAGACCATTCGTGGCTTCGCCGACTACCTTGGCGTCGAACCTCGCACTGTGGCCAAGTGGGAGCAACGAGGTGCCACCATCACCTTGCTGCCCGAGAGCCAGGGACGCCTCGACACAGCGTTGGCTCGGGTCCAGGACGACGTACGGCACCGGTTCCAGGCCAGCCTGCAACCTGAACCAGTCGAAGAGGAGGACGACACGAAACGCCGCGACGTCACCAAGCTGCTCGGCCTGACACTCGCGACGGCCGTGTCGCAACCCGCGCTCGACGTCCTTGAGCGGCTCGCCGCGCCGTCAGCTCCGCCGCGTGTCGATCCTGCGTTCGTCAACGGACACCGAGACGTGGCATACGCGTTCGCGAGTCTCTACCGCAGCGCCGATCCGCGTTCCGCCCTGCCAGTACTCGTCAACTACGCCGATGAGCTGCTGCCACTGCTCGACGCGCCGATGGACGATCACCTCAGAACGGATCTCGCGGCGATCGTGACCGGCGTGCATGCCCAGATTGGGCTGTGGGCATGCCACCTACACCGCCCAGCGCTTGCCTATCGGTACTTGTCGGCGGCCTGCCACATCTCGGAAGGCGTCTCCGACCAGCCCCTACAAGCGCGAGCGCTCGGCGCGTTCAGTTACTACTTCAGCTCAGCCCCACGCGGTGGCCACGGTGGTGATCCGCAGCGATCGCTCGCGTTGCTCAACAAGGCCACCGCGTTGGCTCAACGAGCAGACAGCTTCACGACCGGGTGGCTGGCAACCTGGCGGGCTGACCAGCACGCAACGCTCGGCCAGATTTCTGCGGCTCAGCGCGATCTCGACCGCGCCGACGCTGGACTCGACGCAGACGATGACGATACCGGTGTGGGGTTCTTCGCCCGCTCGACCTACGGCTACGGGATGCGGGAACACCGTGACAGCGTCCGAGCGTTCACGTTGGCGCTGGCTGGTGACGACGCGACCTCACACACCATGTTCGAGCACGTCGACTCCAGAGCTGCCAACATGCGTCGACGTATCGCCACGGCCGGCCACCGTGCCTTGGCGCATGCCAAGGTCGGTGAGCCCGACCGGGCGTGCGCAGAAGTAGCGCGTGCCGTTGAACTGGGCGTCGACCATCATTACGCAATGGGTGTTGAACGCGCACTCGGTGTCCGTGCTGGTTTCGATCCCTCGTGGTCGATCGTGCCCTGCGTTCGGGACCTGGACGAACGCCTCCGCCAACTCACCTCATAGAAGGGAGCCCGCTGCCTGTGGAGTACGTACGCCTCGGCTCGTCCGGCTTGAATGTCTCCCGCATCTGCCTCGGCATGATGAGTTACGGCAGTCGCGAGTGGCGGGACTGGGTGCTCGATGAGCAAGCCGCAGAGCCCATCGTCCGGCACGCGGTGGAGCAGGGCGTCATCTTCTTTGATACCGCGGATGTCTACTCACGTGGTGTGAGCGAGGAGATCACGGGCCGACTGTTGAGCAAGTTCTTCACCCGGCGCTCGGACTACGTGCTGGCCACCAAACTCAACTCGCCGATGGGCGACGGGCCGAACGACCGGGGCCTGTCGCGCAAGCACATCATGGACTCAATCGACAACTCACTGCGTCGACTCGGCACAGAGTACGTCGATCTCTACCAGATTCACCGTTGGGACTACGACACTCCGATTGAGGAGACACTCGAAGCCCTAGCCGACGTGGTCCGGGCGGGCAAAGTGCGCTACATCGGTGCGAGCAGCATGTTCGCCTGGCAGTTCGCTAAAGCCCAGTACACCGCCAGGCTCCACGGCTGGCCCCAGTTCATCTCGATGCAGAACCACTACAACCTGCTCTACCGAGAGGAAGAACGGGAGATGCTGCCGCTCTGCCGCGATCTCGGCGTCGGCATCATCCCGTGGAGCCCCTTGGCCCGAGGCTGGCTAACCGGCAGCCGTACGCCTGAACAACAGCCGCCCACGGTTCGATCCGGCACCGATGACTTCGCCCAGCAGCTCTACCACGATGCGGAGCTCGCGATCGTGGAAGCCGTGCGGCAGGTGGCCAGCCAGCAAGGAAAACCGATGGCCCAGATAGCACTCGCCTGGCTGTTGAGCAGGCCGGGCATCACGGCACCGGTCATCGGCGCCACCAAGACTAAGCACCTTGACGATGCTGTCGCTGCGCTCGACGTCGTGCTCAGCGACGATGCGGTGGCACGGTTGGAAGCGCCATACCACCCTCGCGAAGTTCGTGGACATTCTTGATACGCCGACTTACATCCGAAGGCTACGCACCGCAGTTCGGCCATTTCATCATTTCGCTATGAACGGGCACTCCAGTGGCGGCGCTAGCGAGGTCCTCAGAATTACGCCAGGCACGATCCCGCCAGCCGACGATAAGTGACGGTGGGCATTGTCGGAGCCCAACGGCGTCGTCGACGAACACTCGAGCACCGATAGAGAATCTCGGCAACTGTGGCAACGTCGTCGAGACGTATGAAGAGCACAAGGCCGAACTCGGTCGTCACGGCCTCGCTATCGGCCCGGGATTTGCGCAGCGCCTGCCGTCGGAGTCGGCATAGATGATTCGCCATTGGCTGCTGCCCTGAGGAAGGTGATGCACACCGGGTTTTACGCAGGCATAGGTGGTTTGCCAGAACAAGTGATCAACCTCGACAACGACGTTGTATCTGCCGCAGTGGTTGTACAGCGGCTGGTGGCCGTTGCTGCCTTTGTAGCCGATGTAACCACACGGGGCGCTGGCCTGCACGGTGCTGTCGGCGGCGGATGCCGGAACTGCGCACGTCAGAGCTCCGGCCGCTACTGCGGCGGCAAGGACGGCGCGGCGAATCGTTTTGGACATTTTGGACTCATCCTTCGTTTGATGAGCCGGTCCGTCGGACTCCACGCGTTCCTTGATGCCGACCTACAGAGTCGGCACCCCCTCCGGGCCGGCTCAGTGGGGCGACCCCCACGGTCGACCCGGTGGTTGACAACCTGGACAGATTGACGTCCATATGAGTTGCCTATTACCTCGACAATATTAATGCCTATGGTCACTATGTCAACTGATGTGGACGCGTCACTAAGGTTCGGAGGTGCCTCATGTCGAGGTGGCTTGAGCCGAGAGTATGAGTGCCAGACCAAAGGCCACCATCGTGCCGACCAGGAACCGTCGGCTTGTGGTTATCGGGATACCACAGGTGCTGCGCACCTTCACCACGGCGGCATACAGCGAGCCTAGACAGCACAGGTAACCCCAATGCGCTAACCATGATGGGACCCGGTACGTACAGGGTGGCCGAACGCCGACTCCAGGAGCGCGAGGTCGTCGGGTTGTCCGGCCCGACGCTGCTATACATCTACTTTGAGCTGCTGACCCGCGTGAGGACAACGGAAGCGAACAGCTCAGCCTCGCGTTCTTGCTCGGATGCGTAGACGGTGCGGCCCAGGATGCGCTGCACCAGCGCGGGCGACAGATTCGGAAGCAGGATATGGAGTGCGTCAGCGTTGGCCACGCGCTGCGCTTCGCCGCAGCCGGAACTGGCGGTGCCGTGGTTGAACAGCAGATGGCCGACCTCATGCATCACCGTGTGCTGCGATTGCAGCGGTGGCACGTTGTAGGCGCAGACGATGTAGTCGACCTCGACGGTGCTGATCCGCATTCCGCACGGTTGTTCCGCGCTCAGGTTGGCCGGGACGAGCTCGATGCGTTTGCCTCGCTTCTCGGCCAGGATGGCCAGGAAGCGATCGATGTCGAACGGGCGGGGAATGACCAGTGTGCCGATCATCTCCTCGCACCGTGCCGTCGCGTCGTCCGGAGTGATGCTCATGTCCAAGACCTCCCGTCTGACCCGGCGGTACCTCCAGAAAGGAGCAGATGCGAAGTCCCGCGCGCTCACGCATGATTCACCACGACGGCCATGGGCATGCCGTCCGGTTCTTGCGCGGCAGAGAGGAAAGCGGGCCCCATCCTGCGTCGTGCGTACAGCCGAATCCACTTGTGCCGGATCGGCCACGCCCCGAGTCGACAGGGAGCGGGCTGATGATCAGCGCGCGTAGAGCACGAAGATCAAAGCGATGTGGACGTCTAGTGTAAGTCGTAATCAACTGGCGTGGCCCAGGATTCACCCGGTCGTGCCATGGCCAGCGAGCGGCGTCAAGATCAATTAGCCTAGCTGCATGGAGAGCGAACTCGGACGATCTGTACTGGTAGTAGGGGCGAGCCGCGGGATTGGAGCAGCGATCGCGCAAGCGTTCACCGCGGGAGATCAGGTGGCCGCTACGCATCGTGGTTCGGGCGTCGACGTGGAAAAAGTTCTCGGCGTCCAGATGGACGTCACCGACCCGGCAAGTATTGAGCAGGCGTTCGACCAGGTCACGGAGGCACACGGAGCTCCGGAGATCGTGGTCTACAACGCCGGCATCACACGCGACACGTTGCTGTTACGGATGAGCGAAGATGACTACCGCGACGTGATCGAAACCAACCAGGTAGGGGCGTTCCGAGTGGTCCGCCAAGCGATTAAGCCGATGCTGCGCAAACGCAAGGGTTCAATCGTGCTCGTGTCGTCGGCGTCGGCGCGCGCGGGCGCCCCCGGCCAGGTCAACTACAGCTCATCCAAGGCAGCCTTGGAAGGCTTAGCTCGCTCCACGGCCAAGGAGTACGCGGCCAAGAACATTCGGGTCAACGTGGTCGCGCCGGGCCCGACCGACACCGACATGGTGGCAGCCATGACCGACCAGGCCCGCGAACAGCTGATCAGCGAGGTTCCTCTGGGACGCCTCGCTCGCCCCGACGAGATTGCCAGCGCGGTGAGCTGGGTCGCGGACGCCACCTTCGTCACCGGTGCCACGATCCCGGTCACCGGTGGCGCGGCGATGGGCTACTGATCGGGAGCTGGAGGGGGGAGTCGATGGCAAGCAAGGGACCGACGGAGGCGGCCAAGCAACAGCATGCGAACGAATGGGTGCTGATCGACGCCCGCCTTCAGTTGCTGTCGATCGGGTCCGCATTGTATCGGGGCACCTCGCCACGCACAGCGCTGGACCCGACCGCCCGACAGGTGCTGATCCCGCGGATGCGCAATGCCGCCGTCGATGGTCACACGCGCACCGACAGCGCGCGCCACGCAGGCCGGTTCTGGCGAACGCGGGTCACGCCGATTAAGGGTCCCGTTAGCGAGCAACCACTCGCCATCCTGGGCTGTTACGGCCCCAATGACACGGAGTTTCCGCCCGAGCCGATGATCGGGAGCTGGGAGTGGCGGGTCACACCGCCCGGTCCTGACCAGCAAATGCGTACCTACTGGTCACCAACCCTCTACGACGTCTACGGGATGCCTAGGCCAGGGTCCGACATGCCAGATGCGCCCCAGTGGCAATGGTGGGAGGGTCCACAGTGGCTCGACGAGCTGATCCTCGACAGCGACCGTGCGGAAATGCGCCGGGTGCTCGACGCCTTCATCCACGCCGAGACGGACGCGCTGTTCATTCACTCTTACCGGGTTCGCGCGCCAGCCACAGGAGAGGTCCACCGACTCCGGCTGTCCGGCCGCAGCTACGTCGCCGACCACGGGACCGACAAGTGGTTCCGAGGCGTCAGCGTCCGCGTGGCCGACGTCGCCGACGCGCCGCCGCCGAGTACCGCCGGCGTCATGGATGCGGCATTCGCATTGGCGGCGGATCCGCTGTGCGCGATCGACACGGAGTACGAGCACATCTACCTGACCTCGAAGAACTTTCGCGAGCTCGGGGTCAAGCTCCCTGCGCACCGGCATCTGCCCGAGATGATGCATCCTGACGACATGCGGGCCCTGCGGAACTTCCTCAAGGACACCGTCGCGCAACCCAGTGGCGCGGTCGGCCCGGTGCGGGTGCGGTTCGCCGCGATCGACGGTGGCTGGCGTACCGTGGCGTTCACTGGCACCGGCCTGCGGATCTCCAGCGGCGATCCGCATCACGTGCTGTGCCGAGTCACCCTTGCAGACCGCGACTGAGCCCAACCGGGAGGCTGACGGATCGTGGCCACCACCGCCTTCTCCGTATCCCTCGGCGTGCATACGTCGGCGTGGTGCCAGCGCGGCGGCTGGTTCGTCAACAACGCGGGCTGGATCTGCGGTCCGGAGAACACTGTCGTGGTTGACACCTGCGCTACCGAGGTGCGGTCACGGGCACTGCTCGCGGCGGCACGTTCGTCCGGGTATCCCGGTGCACCTGTGGTGGCGGCGCTGACGCACGCCCACGGCGACCACGTCAACGGCGCCGGGCTGGTCGCCCGGGGTGGAGGCCGGGTGCTGGCGACCTCAGCCGCCGCACGGGAAATCGCCGCCGGGCCGCACACCTACCCGGAAACCTTTATCTGCTGCTCGGGCTGGGGCGACATCACGCCGCCACCGGCGATCGAGACGGTCGCCGCGCCGCTGAGCGTGAGCACCGGAACGGTCGACGTCGAAGTGCTGCCCGTGCCGCAGACGGCCCACACCGCGGGAGACTTGGTGGTATGGGTGGCCTCCGAGGGCGTGTTGTTCACCGGTGACCTGCTGTTCCACGGAATGACTCCGCTGGCGTTGTCGGGATCGGTCCTGGGCTGGCTGGACGCGCTGGAATGGTTGGAAGGCTTCCCTGCCGCCCATCTGGTGCCCGGCCACGGCCCGGTGGCGACCCCGGCCGATAACGTGACCGGCACGGTCGCCGACTACTTGCGGTGGCTGCTGGATGCGGTGGCCGACGTCGACGAACCGGACTTCGATGCGCTGCACCGGCAGGCTTGTCAGCGTTGGCCGCATTGGGCGGAGGCCGAGCGTCATACCGTCAATCTGCGTGTGGCCCATGCCGAGACGCACGACTACCCGCTGGACTTCACCGGGACGCTGGAGGCCATGACCTCGGCGGCCGGAGGCGCACCGATCGGCCTGGATCTGTGACGTCTCATCCCGGTCGCTATTGCTGGTCTTTGTCGTTCTGCAGACTTTGCATGAGTTCGAGGACCTTCTGACGATCATCAGGGGTGAGGCTGACCGCGCGCAGCGCCAGCGCTGAGACGCCAGCGTCGCGGATAGCCACAGCCAAGTCGAGATCCGCCTGAATCTCCGCTGATCGCTCACTGTCGAGAAAGATCGCCGGGTCGACTTCGAAGAAGGCAGCTAGCGACTCCAAGTGGCGCTTGGTTGGGTTGGTCTTGACGCCGGAGCGGAGCTGGCGGACGTACTCCTTGGAAAAGGTGCCGCCCTCGCCGCGTCGCCGCAACCAGTCTGCGCACCAGCGTGCAACCTCCTCCATGGAGTGCTCTTTGCCGTTGGCCCGCCTAACGGTTCGGAAGAGCTTGTCGATGATGGCTGCCAGCGTCAGTGCCTCCGCCACGGCACCCGCCTCCTCAGTCGATTCGGAAACTCACGGACGCACCGTGCTCTCTTGGTTGCCCAACATAGATCATCAACCCGACTGCGTCCACACCAGTTGACATTCTGTGCATGAGGCATATCCTAAGTCTAGCGTGACGGCAACTGACGTGGACGTAATCTCCGGAAGGTCCTGGTCAGGACCCGCTTGCGCATCATCGAGTCACCTGTGGTGGTGGCCAAAGCAAAGCCGACTGTAGGCGTCGGCACCGCAGGAGGTGTCAGTGCAACACCGAACACGCAGACTTCGCGATCCAGCTGCCGCCTCGTAGCAGGACCGCGCCGACGGTACCGCCGTCCGAAACGGCGGATACAACCAAGCATGCGCAGGAGCAGAGTCAGCGGTCCGCCAATCGCTGACAAGCGGGCACGGCATGACGGTCCGGCCATCGCCACCCCGTCACGTGGTGATATTCGAACTCGGACGCCGTGACGTGGTGCCGCACGTTCTGCCTCGCATTCGACCAGCCAGGACGTGCCGCCTGCGCGTGTAGCAGACATTCGCTACCGCGCCTCGACCGGTGTCCATCACCACGAGGGCTTGGTTCAGCGCGCCCAGATCACCCGCAGCGACGTCACTACACCCGCGCGGCGGAAGGAGAATCACATGGCCGCAGCAAAGAACAATCCCTTGGGGCGCAACGGTTTCCGTGGCGCCGCGGCCGCACTGCCCCGCGACATCGCACACGTGCATGGGTTGCGTCCGCCCCCGCCTCCCGGCGGACCGGCAGCGGAGCGCGAGGCCCGGCAAGCCGCGCAGACGAGCTCCAGCTCGATGGCATCGCCGGAGCATACGGCCAACCACGCCACCCACCGGCGGTGTGCTCCAGACCTCCAAGCACCGGTGGCCCCCGCCGCGCTCCCGGAGGGAGAACCAATGCCACTCGCCGGACCGGCTCACGCGCCAGTCGATCCCGAGTGCGTGCGTGCTCTCGAGGCCGAGCTCGCGCAGACCGCCCGGCGAACGTGGCCACAACTGCCCGCCGCCGACACGGTGGCTGCGCTGGAAGCCGGAATGCTCGCCGAGGCTGCCGCCGCAGCCCCCGCCCTCCAGGGCAACGCCGACATGCCCGCTGATCACGGAGACAAACAGGGCCAGGAGAACGCCGCCGAGGGCGCCAGTCACGACGGTGGCGCGGGCCGCCCTGTGTCCGCCAAGGTCGCTGCCGCCGCCACCATGCAACGTCAGGGTCTGCCGTCGACGGTGTCTGACCCAGTCGACTGGTCCGGCTTCGGCACCGTCATCCCGGTGCTGGCCGGTTCGCCTGGTGCCGGGGCGTCGGTGCTGGCCGCCCTGCTCGCTGATGTGCTGCAGATGTCGCAGCGCTGCACGCTGATGGTCGACCCTGCTGACCCGCCCCGGTCGGGGCTGGCGATTGCGGCTCGGTCGGAGGGCCCGTGGCGCATCCGGCCGAACCCGCATGTCAACATCCGCTATTCCTGGCGTGCGCAGGCCTTGCTGGCGCGACTTGAGACCGCACTGCCGGTGGTCGCGCCCGGCGCTGTGCCGCCGCCACGGTTTTGGCGGCCACCCGTGCGGCACCTGCACGCGACCGTCGTCGACCTGGGTCACGACCCCTGGCGAATCGCGGCGCACCCGCTCTCCGGAGCAGGGGAATGGCTGCGGCGAGGAACGCCCCAGCCGCGACCGGTACTGGTCGTCCGGCCGTCCCGGCCGTCGCTGCTGCACGCTGAGCAGATCTTGGCGCGGCTGGACCCATGGGTCGCCTGCGCCGCGGTGATCGCACCGGTGCAACTGGTGGTGATGGGCGCGAAGCGCTGGCCCGAGGGAGTCGCTGGTGCTGCGGGGCGCCGGGTGTCCGGACTGGTTGAGAACGCGGTGTTCGTGCCCTACGACGCCGAGTTCGCCGCAGCCGGAATCACGTCCGCCCACACGCCGGCACGCCTGCGCGAAGCAGTCACGCCGGTGCTGCGCAACTGGGGTCTTCTCCCTGCGCCCGCAGCCACGGCCAAACGCTGGAACATAAGGGGGCGCTCATGATCGAGCACATCGAAACAGCCCAGTTCATTGCCCAACAGATCCCGAATCCGGGACCAGTCGCACCGCCAGGCAGCGAGAAGATCCTGCAAGCGGTCGGCCACGCCAAGTGGGGCGCGGGCATCGCCTTGCTCGTCGGCTTCTTCATCGGTCTGCTGGTGTGGGCGGGCGGCAGGTGGGTCGATCACCACCGTGCCGGCCGCATCGGCGTGATCATGATGCTCTGCGCGCTCGGCGGCGCCCTGCTCTACGGCATCGGACACCAACTCATCTCGCACTTCGCCGGAACGGGGGGCTGATCCGATGACGTCGGCACCTACCGAACACCGGGCCCGAAACCGCGCGGGAGTGACCTTGGCGGGCATCGCTGTACTGATCGTTGCGGTAGTGACCGGGATCGCCATAGTGGTGATCACACACCGTGTGACCTGCCCGGACAACACGACGTCGGCAACACCAGCCGCACCAGCTACCTCATCGGCGGCGTCGAGCAGCTCAACGCCGGTCACACCAAACGACACCGATGCGGAGGAGCGCGCACTGGCTGCACGTCCGATGGTGCGGTTGCCCGCCCAGGCAGCGCAGCCGCAGGCGATGACCACCGCGACGGCAGGTCCGGAGATCGACGTTCCCGAGCCCCGGGTGACTGCTGCGCGGTGGATTCCTGGCGGGTTCCCGCCCACGCCGGAAGGCGCACTCGGGCAGCTCAAGGCGCTCAACGAGACGGCACTGGCCGCCGGTGATCCGCAGGTCTATGCCCGGGCCTACAGGGATATGTCACGGGCAGGCGCTCCCGATCCCGACTCAACGGGCTTGTTCTCGCTGCTGACCAGGCTCCGAGCGACCGCCGAGCTTCCCGCGACGGGATCGGTCAGTGGACTGTCGGCCGCCTTCGAGGTCAACCACGGTCAGGTCAAAGGCACCGCCACCGACGGCACCTACGTCGTGGTGTGCGTGCTCGGTCAGTTCTCGGTGGACTATCAAGGCCAGGTCGTGACCGCCGGTGTCGGAGACTGCCAGGCGATGCGCTGGACCGGAATCGCCTGGCGGATCGCGGCAGGCACGTTGGCCGCGCCAGCACCGAGCGCCTGGCCGGGCAGCGCCGACGCCGTCAAGGCCGGCTACCGGGAGCTGAGCTAGCCATGTGGCCCTTCGACGACATCGGCGACGCCATGGGCGGCGCGCTCAAAGAGATGATCGCCAGCGCTTTCGAGTCCGCCATGAAGGCGATCTGGGATGCCAGCCTGGCTGTGCTGCGCACCGCGTTCTCCCTGGCCGATCAGTTCTCGGTGTTCTCCGTGGACACCCGAACCGGCCCGGTCTCGATCCTGTGGCCGATGATGCTCTGGATCAGCGGCGTCATGGCCTTGGGGCTGTTCTTCTGGCAGCTCATCATGACCAACCTGCGCGGAGGCCGCGGGTTCATCCGGCTCGTCAGCGGCCCGGTGCAGTACGGCATCGCGCTCGCGGTCACCGTCGGTATGGTCGCCGGGTTCCTGGCCGCGGTAGACGGGCTGACCACCGGCATCCTCCAGTACGGACTCCAGAGCAAGAACTTCACTGACGCGCTTGACCACACCAGCTTCGGGGACGCTGCGGTCGACGGCGTCACGGCAGTCGTGCTTGGCATCTGTGCGTTCATCGGGGTGCTCCCGGCCGCGATCGGCTACGTGCTCGAGATGCTGTTTCGCGAAGCCGCGATCTACGTGCTGGTGGCTACGATCCCGATCGTCGCAGCGGGCCTGCTGGCCAACGTCACCGCGAGCTGGTTTTGGAAGACCTGCCGATGGCTTCTGGCCTGCATCGCGATGAAACCGGTCCTAGCGATGACGCTGGTGCTCGGCGTGGCCATCGCCGGCGGCTCCGAAGGCTTGTCGGGCCTGCTGGCTGGGGTCGGCGTGCTGGTCATCTCCCTGCTGGCACCGTTTGTCCTTTTTAGATTGTTCGCGTTCATCGACCCCGAATCCGACGCCGGCGCGGCTTTCCGCGACGCGCTGTCCGGGGTCGGAGTCGACTCCTACGGCTCGAACAACCCCGCCATACTCGCCGCTGGCGCGGCCGGAGGCGGCGGAGGCGGTGGCGCGCAGGAAGACGCCAACACCAGCCGGTTCGACGAGGCGATCGCCGACCACGCAGGCGGCTCGATGGACAAGTCCGGGGTCGGCAACTCCGCCGACGGCGACGACCAGGATTCGGCCTCCAGTCAGAGCACCGGAGGCACCGGTGGCGGTAACGCGGACGGCAGCGCGGCAGCTCCATCGCCGGCCAACAGCGGGCAGGTCGTGTCCTCCAGCCGCAGCAGTGGCCCCGGCGGCGCCGGCAGCGGCGACGAGGACCCGCCACCTCCCGAACCGCCCGACAGCGGCGGTGGCCAGCCCTCACCCCCGCACGGCGGGGACGGCGGGTCTGGTCCGAAGTCCGGCGGCAGTGGCGGCGGAGGCGCCGCGGCCGGTGAAGCAGAAGAAGCGGCGGTGATCGTATGACCTCGGCCATGCCTCGCATCTACCGCGGGCTCAACCGGCGTGAGCACTCCGGCTGGATCATGGGCTTGACCCCGGTGCAGGTGCTGGTGTGCATCGCGCTGTCGGTGCCGGTGTTGTGGACGGTCTCTGCGGGCCAGTTCGCCGACGCGGCGATCCTGCTGCTGATCTGCGGCACCATCGCCGCACTGGTCATGGTCCCGGTCCGGGGCCGTCCGGCGTTGCGCTGGCTGTGGCACCTGGTGCTGTACCAAGTCGGCATCGTCACCGGCTGGTCGCGGTGGCAGTCCAAAGCCGCCGCCGGCGCCTCGGTCGACCCGGACGAACCCGACTTGCCCGGTGTGCTCCAGCGCATCAGCTTCCCGGACGGCCCGCAGTTCAAGGACGCCGGGCGGGTGTGCCTGATCCACGACACCGCCGAAGGCCGGTGGGGCGCAACGGCCCGCCTGACCCATTCCGGGGTCGGGATGCTGTCCACCGAGCAGTGCGAACGGCTCGCCTCCCGGCTCGGGAACCTGCTGTTGTCGCTGGGGCACCGCGAGGTCATCGACCGGATGTGCCTGCTGGTGCGCACGGTTCCCGACGACGGCACTGAGTACGAGGTGTGGCGCGGCGACCACGAGGTGCCCGACGCTCCAGGCCTGTCCCGGCAGGCCTCCAACGAGCTCGACCGCACCATCGGCAACGTCAGCGTCCGGCACGAACTGTTCGTCACCGTGTCCGGCCCAGAGGCCAAACTGCGCAAGCCTGCGGCCGCTGCCGGCGGCGGGGTGGCCGGCCGGGCGCACGCGCTCTATCGGGTGCTTGACGGCCTGGAGGACCCGCTCAAGGCGCTCGGCGTGCAGACCGTGGAGTGGCTGGACGGCGCCGGCATGGCCGAGGCCCTGCGCACCGGGTTCAACCCGGCCGCCCGCGCGGTGCTGGCCACCGCGCACGAACGCGGCGTGCCTGGACGGGGCCTGGAGAAGGCGGCCGCCGGGCCGACCGAGGCGCCACCCCCGCCGCCGCGCTCCTACACCCACGACGGGTTCACGTCCGTGGCCTACACCGTGTTGATGCCGGAGGCGGGCACGGTGTTCGGGTCACTAGGGCCGCTGCTGGCGGTGCGTACCGCGGGGGAGCGGCGCACGCTGGCGATCCACTACGAGGTGCTGGACTCCCGTCGGGCGCACCGCGCGGTCCAGGGCAACCGGTTTCGGTCGAACGTGATGACCGACTGGAAGCGCAGCAAGGGTTTCAACACCACCGCAATGGACGAGCGTGAGGCGTCCGGTGCCCGTGCACAGGAACGGGCGGTCGCCGCCGGCCACAGCGTGGTGCGTTTCGCTGTCGCGGCCTCGGTCACGGTGCCCCGGACCTGGAACATCGAGGACCACGCTGCGCACCTGGAGAACGACGCCTCCGGCCGGTTCCGGCTGCTCCGGCTCGACCTCGCCCAGGACTCGACGTTCGTGGTGGCCGTGCTGCCGGTCGGGGTCGGACTGCCCCGCCAGCGAGGAGGTCTGCTGTGAGCCGCAGCAAGACGGGCGAGCGCAGCGCGGCCGAACTGCTCGGTGCCTTCGGCGCCCCGCCGACGACGAAACCACCCGAGGAGAACAAGCGCCGCGGCCGGGACCGGGTCAACCGGCCGATCGCGCCGCGGCGCGGTCGCACCCTGCCCGGCGAGGGCTGGTCGCCAGTGGAAGCGCCGCTGGCGGTCTACCAAGCGGCCACCTCGGAGATCGGCGGGCTGTTCCCGCTGCTGGCCGCCAACGGCATTCCCGCAGTGGGCGCCCGCATCGGTTACGACACGTTGAGCGGCGGCGCGTTCTACGCCCACCCCATCGAGTGGGTGTTGCGCGGGTTGGCCACCAACCCGAATTGCGTGGTGTTCGGCGAGCCGGGCCGCGGCAAGTCCAGCACCGTCGTCGCGTTTCTGCTGCGGATGATGTTGTTCGGGGTCAAGACCCTGATCAGCGGGGACGTCAAAGGAGAGTACTCGCCGTTGCTGCGGGCGCTGGGCATCACGCCGATCGCGCTGGGCCGCGGCAGCCAGGCGCGGCTCAACGCCCTCGACCTCGGGCCGTTGCGCACGCGGTGGGACGGCTGGTCGGTCGCGCGGCAGCGTGAAGAGCTCGAGGGCGTGCTCGGCCGGTGGGTGAAACTGCTGGTCGCGCTGGCCGAGGCGCAGGGTTACCGGCCGACGGTGACCGATGAGGCCGTGCTCTCGGCGGTGCTGCGGCGGCTGGTCGGGGCGCACGACGGCTACACCGCGCTGACCCCGGTGACCATTCCCGACGTGCAGCGCCAGCTCGCCGATCCGGACCAGGAGCTCTGGGATGGGATGCGCTTCGCCGACCGCCGGCAGTTCCTCGACGCGCTGCGCCCGATCACCGACGCGCTCGGCAACCTGATCAGCGGGCCACTGTCGGGTCTGTTCGACGAGCAGACCAACTTCGAGCTCGACTGGGACGCCCCGGTGCAGTCGATGGATCTGTCGCTGCTGCGCTCCCGCGGCGATCAGGCCGTGGCCGTCGCGCTGACCTGCCTTGGGTCGTGGTCGTCGATGGTCACCGACCTCCAGGACGACGGCGAGATCCGCATCGTGGTGCGCGACGAGGTGTGGCGGCAGATGCGGCTCGGGCTGCGCGCGGTGCAAGCCGTGGACTCCGATCTGCGGCTGTCGCGCGCGGAGAAGAAGATCCAGATCCTGGTCATGCACAAGCCGTCCGACCCGTTGTCGGTGGGCGCGTTCGGCTCGCAGGAAGTGGCCATCGCCAAGGACTTGCTCGCCCTGTGCTCAACCAGAATCCTCTTCGGACAGAGCACTAGGGTGGCCGACGAGCTCGCCGAGGACTTCGCCCTGAGCGAGCGCGAACAGGACGTCACCGCCGACTGGGCCATGGAGCGTGTCGGCCGGGCGCTGTGGAAGATCGAGAACAACCCCGGCTACAAGGTTCAGACCGTGCTCTCGCGCGCTGAGAAGCGGATCTTCGACACGAACGCGCAGTTGCGCACACGGCAGGCGGAATAGCCGATGGGTACCGCTGGGGGCGTCAAGACCGCTCTGATCGCCGGGATCGCCCTGGCGGTCTACCTCGTGCTCGTCATGCCCGCGCTGTTGTTGGGCACGGTCTTCATGGCGACGCAAGGCAGTGCCATCGGCGTCACTGCTGCCGCGGAGGCCAACTGCGGCTTTCAGCATCCGTTGGCCGACTTCGGACCGGGCGGCAGCACCCAACACATCGGTAACCAGCAATGGACGGGGGAGCAGCTGACCAACGCGCAAACCATCGTCACCATCGCGGTCCGGCGCACGCTGCCCAAGCGGGCCGCGGTCATCGCGGTCTCGGCCGCGATGGTGGAGTCGCAGCTGCGCAATCTGTCCTACGGTGACCGCGATTCCCTGGGGTTGTTTCAGCAGCGGCCTAGCCAGGGTTGGGGATCGCGCGAGGAAATCCTGCACCCGCCGTATGCCGCCAACACGTTCTATGACCACCTGATCGCACTACCCGGCTGGCACACCATGCCGCCGGGCGTGGCTGCGCAAGCTGTTCAACGATCCGGCTTTCCTGACCGCTACGCCCCGCAAGAACCCGTCGCCGCGGAGATCGTCGCCCGCTACTGGCAGGGCCCGGACAACCCAGTACCCCCAGCGCCGCCGGGCCAGACATCACCGATGCAGCAAGTCAATCTCACCCACGGCGGATGCCCAGACCAGGGCGGGTCGGACCTGCCACTCGACCCCCAGAAGCTCCCTAACGACTTCCAGCTGCCCATTGACCCAGCGCAGTCCGCTGCCGTGTCCTATGCCCTTGCCCAGCTAGGCAAGCCCTATGTCTGGGGCGCCACCGGACCAGATGCCTTCGACTGCTCCGGCTTGATGCAGGCCGCGTGGGCGAACGCTGGCGTCGGAATCTCACGCACCACCACCACGCAGCGCCACGACGGCGTGGCGGTGGGATCACTGAACCAGATCCAACCCGGTGATCTGCTGTTCATCCCCGGCAGCCTCGGCTCACCCACCAATCCACGCCACGTCGGGATGTACGCCGGGCACGGCGTCGTGGTCAACGCCTACGACAGCTCAACGGGCGTGATCCTCGAAACTTTCGATGCCTGGGCACCCAACGTCGTGGCTATCCGACGCATCGCTGTTGGCGGCGATCATGCACCATCACGCTGAGGGACTCACGGACATGAGGCAGACCATCTCACCCACGACCGATCGAGACCTGGCCCTGATAGGGCTGTTGATCGCCGTGCTGACAATGCTCATCGCCCTGACCGGCGTGTTGATGCTCGGAGTCGCCGTGACGACCACGCTGGTCGGGGGACCGTGGTCGATGCCGGGCGTGGGATCCTGGCCGTCCGGGGTGTTCGGCATCATGACGAACCCCGGGCAGCCAGGCGACGCACTCGGACCGCCCTGGTCGCGCGCGCTATCCGGGCGGACGGGTTGGTACTGGTCGATCATCGTGTTGCTGCTGGTGCTCGAGGTTGGGGCCGTGCTCGGCGTCGCGGTGCCATTGTGGCGACGAATCGGCCCAACGCAGGCCGGACACGCCACCCGCGAGGACATCCGGCAGGAGCTGTCCGTATCCGCAGCCCGCAGGACCGCCGAGTGGACTCGGCCGGGCCTGCCGCCGGGGCAGGTGCGTCGGGCACCGCTCAAGGAGGTCGCCGCGCCGCTGCACCTGTCCCCACATCGGCTGCCGATGTGCACGCCGCTGGAGTCCCCGACAGGCACGCTCGCGCCGACCCAGTCCGGTAAGTCACGCCGCGATCTAGTGCACAAGGCCATCGACGCCCCCGGCGCGCTGCTGTGTTCGACCACGAAGCCGGACCTGCTGGAGTTCTCCGCATTGCTGCGCACGATGCGGTTCCACGGTGGACCAGTGCTGGTCTACGACGCGACTGGCGCGGTTCCCTGGCCCGCGCAGCTGTTCTGGTCACCGATCGAGGGATGCGAGGACACCGACGTCGCCTACCGCCGCGCGCACACGATGGTGGAAGCCGCCTCGGTCGGGCTGGCGCACGTCGGCGGCAACGACAAGGTGTTCAGGGACCGAGCGAAGGTAGTGTTGCAGGCGTATTTGCTCGCTGCGGCCATCCATCACCGCGACGTTGGGGATCTGGTGCGGTGGGCGATGTCCAGCCCCACCGACCAGGAGCCGGTGAAGTTGCTCCAGCAGGCGGGATACGTCGAGCACGCCCGCAACCTGCGCAGTGAGATCGGCATGGTCGCCGAGACGTCGGATGCGGTGTGGATGTCGGTGCGCCGGGTCGTCGAGCCGCTGATGGACCAGCGGCTGCGGAGGCTGTGCACCCCTCGCCCAGGCGAAGGCTTGGACGTTCGCAGGTTCATCGCCCAGCACGGCTCGCTCTACATCATCGCCGGACAACACCAAGCCGCGCAGGTCGCGCCGATCCTGACCGCGTTCGTCGAGCACTGGCTGACCACCGCGCAGGAGATAACTCCGCACACACCCCACCGGCGCCTGGACCCGCCCTGCACCGCGATTCTGGACGAGTTGACAAACGCGACCCCGGTGCCGCAACTTCCGGACATCATCTCCGATTCCGCTGGTCGAGGCGTGCTGATCCACTGGGGTGCGCAGTCCATGGCTGCGCTCGAGGACGCGTTCACCCCGCAGCGCACACGCCAGCTATTGGACAACACAACGACGCTGAGCGTGTGGGGCGGGATCAAGGACCAGCGGACCCTGGAATGGGTGTCCATGTTGACCGGCCACCACGAACGGCGTCGTTATCAACAGCAATCCACCGGGGCTTTCAGTCCAGGCCGCACTGCGGTCGGCACCGAGACCGTCCCGACCTACCGACCCGGCGATGTGCGCCGCATCCGACGCGGCCGAGTGCTGGTGATCCACCGCCACCTCGACCCGGTTCTCGGATACACGGTGGACGTGAAAGAGCGCAGCGACTGGCCACGCATTCGTGACCACATCACGGCGGTGCGCCACGGGGAAGTGCCGGTCGGGCCCGACGGTTTCGCGCTGGCCTCATCGAGTGGGCCGCGCGAGTCGGGCACGCACCAGACGGGTACTTACCCATGACGGAACTACCCGAGTACGAGCGTCGCACGACTGGCCATGACCACGGCGAACGGGACAAGCAGATCGCCGCGATCACCGAGATCGTCGGCACTGTCGCGCAAGCGCAGCGTCGGCTCGAAGGGCGGATCAACAAGCTGGCGAAAACCATGGCTGACTCACCAGCAGCCGAGAAACAGGAGGAGGACCGGGCCGCACCGGCGGCATGGGTGTGGTTCTTCCCGCCCGCAGCTGTCGAGGACGAACCTGCCGCCGGCCAGGATCCGCCGGTCACGGTCGAGAACTTCGTGACGTGGTATAACGCCACTTTCGTCGGCACCGAGGGCAGCAGGTCCAAACCAATCCCTGCGTGCTGGCAGCAGCATCCTGGGCTGGCGATGGAAGTCGCCGCGCTTGCCTACAGCTGGCGCGCGGCCAACATCGGGCCGTCGGCCAGCGCTCGCGAGTCCCAGTCCTGGCTGCACCAATGGCGGCCGGCTTTTGCCGACCGCCTCACGCGAGACTGGGTGCACGCCGACTGCCTCGACGGCGACCATCGAGACGGCGGAGCCCCGCCGCGGGAGAACCGGTTTGCTGCCGGGCAGCACGCCGCCGTCATCGACCAGGCAAGGTGATCGGCATGATGACCGCGAACGTGCCGAACTCGAGGCGCCGCCAGGCAAACCGATTGCATCCCAGCGGGCTGCGACACACGGCGAATGGAAGGACGGCGAGGCGCTGTTCCTGCGCTGCAACATCTGGCGCCAGGCGGCAGAGAACGTCGCCGAGTCGCTGACCCGTGGATCCCGCGTGATCGTGCAGGGCAGGCTCAAGCAGCGCTCGTTCGAGACCAAGGAAGGCGACCAGCGGACCGTCGTCGAGCTCGACGTCGACGAGATCGCCCCATCGCTGCGGTTCGCCACCGCCACCATCAACAAGGTCAAGTGAAGCTCCGCTACCGGATCCGGCGAGTCATCGTGGGAAACAGGCGCAGAAGCAGCCGCCGGGGAGCCGCCGTTCTGACCGATTGAGTCCCGGGGCAGACGGACATAGCCCGTCACGCTGCCCCCGGACATGCCATCCGGCCCAAGCGCCAGCCACATGACCCGAGCGCCGCGCGCCCCGACCGCGCAGGCCGCTCCCCGGGCCCGGGCATCCCACCCTTCCAGGATGCCCGGACCCGGGTCGTCCCATCGACCAACGCGCGGCGTTAGTCAGCCTCCAGCCGCCGACATCTCTAGCTCAGGCCTATTTGCGTAGGTGGCTCAGCGGCCCGCCGAAACCGAGGTTGCATCCGTTAACCCTGATGATTGTGGGCGCTCACACTCACTGTGCGCCACGCTGAAAACGCCCGGGTTGGGTAGTGCGTCGTCGCACCATCAGAGTCCGTCCAACTAAGGTTCTTCGTTCGGACAATCCTCCATAAAGGAACATTGAGCCTATCAGGTGAATGGTAGCTCACAAGAGGGCCACGATCGTCAAATCCCGTGACAATCATTGAACGATATTCGTAGTTCTTTGAATCAGGGAGCGACATTTGCACAATGTCTCCAACTTCAATGTCGCTCAGATAGTTAATCTTCCGGACCCGACCGGACTTCTTCGCAAACGAGTTCCAGAGCGCCGCATTATACCAGGACCAGGTTGATTCATAATACGGCTCACGATAGTACCAGTATACGCTGCCTTTATGATCGTCGGGTTGCTCGTTTACTGGTGCATATGGTTTCCATCCACCAGCCGCGAGAGCCTGACTGGCGAAGTTCGGGCTATCGCCGCCCTCACTCGCATCTCGTTCGCTCCAGCTATTGTAGTTACTGTTGTAATCTAGCGCATAGGTGCGAGCATAGGATGCGGCTGCTTCGGAATCGTACGATGGCGAGGAGGCAATACGTGCCGGCCGTCCAGTGTGGCCATAGAAGAGCGTCTCACCTAGCACCTTCGTCATGAGGTGGTAGCGGCTGAGGTTGGCACGCAGGGACACACTGGCCTCGACATGATAGAAGTAGCCCCCCTTTTTGCGTGTGTGCTTACCTTGCGGGTTAATTGTTGCACCCAAATCAGGATAGTTCTTTGACGCTTCTGAGCACTCCGTATCGCCTTCAAAAACATCAGCAGATATGTCTCTGCCATTCAGACGCGCAGCGAAGCTCCTCAACTTGGCGTGCGGTTGACAGCTTCCGTTACTGAGTACGACATCCGGATAGCTCTCCCGACCTTCGCGGTCCTCGTAGCCATGGAGTTGGATGACGTGAGTCGGACTCCATTCCGGCTTTGAGTCTTCCGGTACAGTGTCATAATACGAACTGTTCCAATCGCCCATTGTGAAGTTGGTATGCACCTTATGGAACAAGCTTTCGTAACTCCGCGCCATGTCTGAAACCCTGCTATTCTCATATACAGTACCGTCAGAATCGGTTCGACGAAGTGTACTGTTGTAACGGTTCGAGCCTGCCATCGCAAACATCTTCGCGTCTACGTCAACGAACATTTTAGCGCCGAGGTCGGCGGTAGTAGGATCGGTAACGGGGTGCGGCACCTCAACCACTTGATGCGCAGGGGACGAAGTGGTGTCGTAACGGAGTACGTAGAGTCCCCAATGACGTCTGGATGGATTGTCCTCATAGAAGACAAGGTAGTTGCGTTCGGTGACCGTGTCGGTCATGAACTCAAGTTCATATCCGTAAGCTTCCAGTGCCTCGTCAGCTGCCACCCTAGCAGATTCGGTGCCGCTGCCGTATGCTTTCCTCATCAAGGAGACAATATCTGCGATCTCGGCTTCGCTGTTGGCATCCCATCGGAATTCGTTAGTGTCCTCTCCTTCTGGAATGGTCCGGCGATAGTCCATTATAAATGTCTCGAGGTTCTTCCTGGTAGGATTCTCAACATCCCCTTCAGGTCGATTGTCGGAATGCCAAGTGCATTCAGTCTGAAGGTCAAGATTGTCGCCAGATGTGTAGTGGGGAGCTGACTCTCCGTCTGCCATCATGTAGCAACCAGGAGCACGGTACTCTCGACTCTTGTTCACGAAGCTGAAGTGCTTGTCAACAGGGGGATTCCGGTCGGTATTGAGACCCATGCAGGTCGAACGGGGTTCGATGCAGTCATTTGAAACCAGCGAAACAGTTGCTGAAATTGGCGACGATAGTTGGGTCCCGGGTCGAGCCTCAATATCAGCCGTATATAACACATCTTGGGTTAGCTTGTCCGGATACCCGATTCCCATTTCCAACGAGTTCGCTTGGCATGAGTCGAGTGAAATGACGTTATCCGGATAGGGTCGTGCGCTGGACGGTACATTGGTGCTCCACAGTATCCCGTCACTTTCCCACGTCTGCGACCAGAAATCGTAATCAGAATCTCCTCCATCGAAAGCACAGTACGGCCTAGTGCTGTCGGCGAGATCGTGATTCCACTGTGTGATTCCGATTTCAAGTCCCCAGTCATCGGGATTCAAGTCGGGGTCTGCGCCGTAATCTCCCTCCCATATGAACCTGCTCACGGATGCTCGCATCTCTTCGCCTGAGCGGACAGCGCTCTGTGTGAATCCAAACCAGTACGAGGGAAAATGTCCCGGTATGTCTTGACCGCTCGCCGACTGTCCTGTGATGTTCGTATCAGAGTTCTGCTTCGGGCGGCGTCCCCGTATCGTAGGAGCCTTCATCCCCTTCTTTGAAGGCCGCTTTCGTAGCTTATCTATTAGGACGCTTGCGTTGACGTTATGCTTGACGACAATGGCTGAAACAACCGGAGCAACGCCATACTTGTCGTCAAAAGCAGACTTCACCCAGCGGGCATCATCTTGGGCGCTCGCTCCGGGTGTGGGAAATAGACCACCGGCAACGCCGTTGCCGAATCTGTACTCCACGATCTCAGCTTTGTGAGCAGCTCCAGTTTCTAAGGCGTGGCGTATAGATACCGGATGCGATAACTGTACAACTTTGGTTTTCTTGTGCGTCTCCCGCTTGCCCTGTTGACTATTGACTGTGTGGTAATCGAATACTGCAAAGGCTTGGGTTGGCGTCAGGAAACTGATTGTCATCAGAAGTACAAGGGCAGCAGAAAGCCATCCCCTCGTTGATCTAAGCAATGTGAATCCCCCTCTGGCGTCGAGTTTACTGCTTGCGGAGCCGCCGCAGCGCGATCAATCCTAGGATTGCGCTGGAAGAAACTAGCATAGTAGCAATGAACATCGGGAGAAGCGGGATGTTGAACGGAACTGCGCCGCCACGAGCACCTCTCATTTCACATTGGACTCCCGCGAGTGTCTTATTCGAAGCTATTAGTGTTCCGCCAATAGTTTCGATTAGATCTTCGCAAACTCCTGAAACTGTTATCCACTGAAGTATCAACCAGCACAATGCCAGCGCACTGGCGCCGGTCTGTCCGAGTAGGAGAGCGCTTAGCCCGCGAGTGCCGAGGCGTGAAGATGCCCGACTGTGTCGGATCGAGCGGGATAGGTCACTCAAGCCAATAATTCCTCCCCTAGGCGTTACGTCCGGGTCATACTGCCTGCTGGCGCCGTAGGGGGCAAGGGTCGACAGTCGAATTGCCTAATACGACAGCCGTAGATCGTGATTTTCATGGTGCTGCCGGTTCGGCTTGGCGTCGGTAGTGGCTGGTTCTGGCGCGGTGTTGGTGTCGTCGTCGCCAGGTTGACCAGGTCAGTCGGTGCCAGATGCTGCTGATCGGCTGGGCGATCAGCACGTTGAACAGGTGGTGGATCTCGTTGCAGGTCAGCGAGATCAGGCCGTCGGGTGCAGGAGCCGCGGCGCGTTCGGTGACGGCGAGTACGACTAGGGATGCGTGGGCGAACATCGCGAGTACGGTCCAGCGGTGCCAGGAGGTCCAGCGGCGGACTTGGTGCTGGTCGAGCCCGGCCAGGCCCTTGCTGGCTTGGAAGGATTCCTCCACGGTCCAACGACGACCGGCAACGCGCACTAGGGTGGCCAGCGGCACCGGTTCGGGTGCGTAGCAACGGTAGAACGCCAGCTCGCCGGTGCTGCTGTTGCGGCGGATCAGCAACCAGCGCTGCCCCGGGCGGTCAGCGTCAGTGTCGATGGTGATCCAGGCCCAGTCGTAGAACCGCTGCCCTTGGATCCTGCTCCGGCGGACAGCCGCTGCCAGGTGTGTTTGGGCAGGCGGGCAGCGATGTGGTCGGCGCGCTGCTTTCCGGCGGCGGTGGTAGCGGGGTGGCTGCAGGCCACGGCCAGTACATAGCCCACCTGGCGCTGCTCCAGTTCCTCGCGCAGCCCGGGGTCGGCGCCGTAGACCTCATCGCCGGCGACCCAGTCCGCTGCGGCGCCACCGTCGAGCGCGGCCACGATCAGTTCCTTCGCGAGCGCGGGTTTGGTCGCGAACGTCACGTCGTCGGGCACCCCGGCCGCGGCCCGCCGATCTGGATCGTCGGACCAGGATCTCGGCAGGTACAGGGCACGGTCAATCAAAGCGTGACCACGGCTGGTGGCGTCACCGCCCGCCGATTGATGGTCATCGACGTCGACTCCGCCTTACGCCTGTCTGTTTACACCGTGGATTCGTTCGCCGGACCGCCGGATGTAGGCGCAAGCGCACTGGCTTCCGACGTCGCCGAGCCCGTCGCTGTGCGCGAGCCAGGCATAGCGCAGCATGCGATGGGGAGCCCAGGCGGTGTTCGCGCGCAGATTCTCGACGCGGTGCAAGACATCCTGAACCGATCCGGCGGCAGCACGTTCACGCCGACCGAAGTAGTGGCCGAGATGACTCGACGTGGCAGCAACTACGCCGAGTCCACTATCCGCACCATGATCACTGGACATATGTGCACCAACGCTCCTGACAACGCCGCCACCACCTACGACGATCTCGAGCGGGTTGATCGGGGGCGGTATCGACTTGCACGGGAAACTCGTCAATGACCATCCGAAACAGGCTTTCGCCTACGAGTCGTCCTCGGGTCGGGACTCGGCTGCGGGCTCGGATTGTGGGTCCCGTCTGACCGGTTGTCCCTGTAGCCGGCGTCCGAATCGCTCAAATGCCTGCCCAGTGAACTGGCGCGCTTCGATCGCCGCCTGTTCCGCACGCTTTCGAAGCTCGCCGGTGGCATCCCATACGGTCGGGGCAGGCCCAACCACCCATGAGTCGATCTGGGACTTCCGCAGCTCCGCGAATTCGTCGAGGTCTGTTCGCAGCTTCGTTGCCAGCGGGGGCAACTTTCGTCGGCTCATCAGGCGAAGTCCGTCCAGCGCGTGGAGACTTCCCAACTGGGCGAACCGTAGATGAAGAGTCACGGGCGCCACGAGGCGCTGATGGAAGCCGCGCGGGAGGTGGTGCCCGCCGCCGGTCATCGCAGTGATCGGTTGAAGCTGGAGGCAGGTCGAGCCCTGAGTTGAGGGCGAGGCCGGGGAACAGCCTCGACAATGTAGGGGCGGGGCTGCACCGCACCGGGTTCCCGCCGGTCCGTAGGTCGGTATGGCTCAAGCCTGCGAAGGTAATTGCGACTAAACAGTGTCCGTAGTGACCTCGGTGTCGCACTCGTTGCACGATTCGTTCGCGCTGGTCAGCTCCTGGCCGCACTCGGCGCAGGTCCTCTCTGGCTCGTCATCGAAATCGCCAGGAAAGAATCCTCATCGACATGGAAGTTCCCCTCGCTCGGTTGTGATTAACGACACATTGAGCGCGAGGAGGTGAGTTGGAGAGGGCGAATCGGACATCTCTTTCGCATTCATAGTTCCGCTAAGGTCGCACGATCCGCTCGTATGCAGTTTCGCTCTAACGTCGATGGCGCGGACCAGTTCGGTCGGTTCACCCCGCCCATCCCCGTCGAGAAGGGCGATCCGGTAGTGCGGCTGCGCAGGACTGAACCGCGCCTGGCCCGGCGGACGCCTTGCCTTAGTAGCTGAGGCCGGAGCCGAGGTCGGTGCTTTCGCCGAGTTCTTCGGTGTCGTCGTACTGGTGTTCTTCCTCGGCAACCTCGGCGGCGCGGGCGTCCTCGCGGCGATCGGTGGCTTCGTCGGCGTAGTCAGCGCCGAGCTTTTCGGTGTCGTCCTGGTAGTCCTCGCCGCGATCGATGACCTGGTCCCGCAGGGCGGCGATGCGCTCCTGATTGCGGGAGAACTGCTCGCTGGGGGTGGTCACGATGGGCCTCCATATCTCGGTGAGCTGTTTCCAGGCTCGGGCCTGCAGGCCGTCCCCGCTGGGTTGTGGTCCGATGGGCACGGCCGGGCTCGTGGTGCGGATGTTGTAGGTCTCGCGGTAAGCGGCGGCCGTCGCGGCGAGCTCGTCCCACCGCTGCGCGTCCGCTAGGTCGGCGGGCCGGGGGCCGAGTTCCGCGGTCCAGCCGGGTTGTTCGGCGGCGACGTCGGCGCGCAACTGCTCGGCGCGGTCGGTGATGGCCTGGCCTAGCCGGTCGAGGTGGTCGGCCAGCTCCGGTTGTTCGGTGAGTACTGCCGGGCCGGCGGTCTCCAGCCAGGGCAGGGGACCGATCTGGGGTTGCCGGGTTTCGCCGGGCGGGTCGGCGCGTTCGACCCGGTCCTGCACACGCCGGTAGAGCACGGCGGCCGGGTCGCGGGCGCGGTCGAGGCCGCGCAGGCTGTCGGCGTCCGGCACGACCTGCTCGATGTTCCACCCGAGGCCGTGGGCCTGGCGCAGCGCCCACAGCAGCGCCTGTTCGGCGCCCTGGCCGTAGACCTGCGGGGCGCGGTAGGCCAGGACGCGGTGGATCTGCTCGTCGCGGTGGTGATCGTCCGCGGCCCGCACGCCACGGCGGTAGCGGTGCGCGAGGTCGAACAGGCGTTCCGCGGCCGGCTCGTCGGTGACCATGTCGTCGCCAGCGAGCGCGGCGAGTAGATCGTCCGGGTCGATGTCGGCGCGCAGCCCGTCGAGGACGTCGTCCTGCTCGCGCTCGGCGCCGCCGGCGCGCTCGCCAGCGGGACTGTCGGCGGCGTCGGGTGGTGCCCAGTTGTCGATGAGCTGCCGCCAGGCGCGAGCCTTGAGTCCGTGGCCGTCGGGCTCCTCGCCGAGCGGTTGGCGCGGGTCGTTGGTGGTGATGGTGTAGGTGTCGCGGTAGGCGGCGCCCAGCGTGGCGAGGTGGTCCCAGCGTTCAGCGGCGGCCGGGTCGTCCAGCGGCCGCGGGCCGAGAGCTGCGGTCCAGGCCGGCGGGGCGGCGGTGACGGTAGTCCGCAGCTCGGTGACGCGCGCGGCGATCGTGGTGTGCACGCGGTCGAGGTAGTCGGCCAGTTCGGGTTCGGCGGCCAGGCGGGTGTGGTTGGGGCGCGCCATCCACGGCAGTGCGGGGTGCCAGCCGGCGCCGTCGGCGCGCTGCTGGCGCAGCGCCACGGAGAGTGCGTCGTAGGCAAACCGGTGCGCATCCATCGGGTCGTGGGCAGGGCGGTGGGCGAGCTGGCGGGCGACAGTGGTGATCGCGGCGTCGGCGTCCAGGCCCTCGTCGACGGCCGCGGCCGCGCGCTGCCAGACCGGCATCCACGCGGGTTCTTCCACGGCCGCGGTCGGGTCGTGGCGCTCGATGAGAGTGCGCCAGTGGTTGATAGCGGCCATCGTGGGCGCGGCGGCTCGGTCGGTCGGTTGCTCGTGTAGCACGCGTTGCTGGATGCGCCATTGCAGTACCGCAGCCGGGTCGTCGACGTCGTCGCCCTCGATCGGACTGGTGGCCAGCGCGGCAGGCACCAGCTGGTCGGCCTGCCAGCCAAGGGCCTCGGCGGTGTGCAGCGTTTGCCGCAGCGCGGGCGTGGCCGGACGCTCCAGCAGTGCGGGGACGCGCTCGGTGAGCACCGCGTCGACGGTCTCCTCGGTGCCTATCAGGGCGACGTGGTCGTGGCGTCCGACGAGGGTGCGCAGCGACTCGGCCGCGGACAGCGAAGTGCGCAGTTCCTCGGTCGCCGACGTCTCCGCCGAGGAGCGGGTCAGCGCCGCCTCCAGGACACCGCGGGGTGTTTGTTCCAGCGGGGTTTCCTGGTGGGAGTCGATGGTGTGCTTGTGGGTCTCGACGTAGATCCGGTTGTCGCTGGCGGCGCGGGTGATCGCCGGGTAAAGCTGCTCGTGGCTCAGGCCCTGGGTGACGATGCTGTGCGCGGAGCCGCGGGAGTTCATGCCCTGAACGCGGTTCACCGTGGAGGTGTAGGCGAGCTCGACGTGTTCGGCGACGTAGTAGGCGGGCAGCACTATGGTGCCGCGGCTGGTCTGGTGGCGCACCTTGAGCGAGCCGTCCCGGCGCACGCGCACCACGTCCCAGGTGTCGCCGTTTTTGACGAAGTCCCGTCCGCTGAAGAGGGTTTTGAGTCGGTCGTTGTGGCGGGTGACGATCCAGTCGCCGCGGCTGGCGGCGGTGCCGTCGTGCAGGTGCGCGGCGCGGCCGGTATCGACGTCGCCGCGGTTGGTTCGCAGGGCACGGGCTTGCAGGTTCAGGCTGGTGACGTCCTCGTTCGTCGGCACGATCAGCAGGCTCGCCCGGCCTGCGTCGAGGTCGGCGCGCCAGGCCCGGTGCGCGGCGTCGCGTATCGTTTCGCGGCTGCCGCCGGTCACCCAGCCGTGCTCGAAGTAGTAGTCGAGGCCGGCGGGGTTTCCCGCGCGCAGTTCGAGGGAGGCGGCGGCCTGGTCGGGGTCGGCGAAGCGGACGACCTCCTTGAGCCGGACCGCGCCGTTGATGTGTTCGAACCAGCGGATCGCGCCCCCAGCTTCGACGGCAGCGAGTTGCTTGTCGTCGCCGACGAAACGGACGTCGGCGCCGTTGCGCAGCGCATAGGAGACGACGTCGTGCAGGGTGTGCGTGCCGGCCATTGAGACCTCGTCGATGATCAGCACGTCGCCACGGGCGAAGGCGAACGCCTGCTCGGCGACGCCCAGCTTCTGTGCGGTGGTGACCTGGTGCAGGGTGTGCGGGGTCGCGTCGATGGACTGGCCGAGTTCCTGCGCGGCCCGCGCGCTGGGCCCGAACGCGAAGACCCGGCCGCCCTCGGCGCGCACCGCGTCGGCGTAGACCTTCATCGTGGTGGTCTTGCCCGCCCCGGCCGGGGCGTAGAGCAGCTGCACGCGGCGGCCAGAGGTGGCAAACGCGAGGACGGCGGCGCGCTGGCCGGGATTGAGGCGACGTGCGCCGGCCAGGGCCTGGTTCACCGATGCCCGGCTCACCCGATGGCCGTCAGTGAGGCGCCCCCAGGCGGCCAGCGCGGCTTCCTCGCGCAGGGTCTGGTGGGTGGTGTAGCGCTGGGAGTTGTGCTCGACGAACACGCTCTCGCCGCTGGTGCGGCGTAGCGCGAAGGGCTCGTCGACCAGCGACGGGGCCTCCAGGGCAACGGTGTCGGCCGAGTGGGTGGCCGCGTGGACCACGTCGGCGATCAGCTGGTCGCGGCCGCCGTCGGCCACGCGCAGGTGCGCGGTCTTCCGGTGTGCCTCGGCTTCGATGTTCCAGGCGTTGAAGTGGCTGTAGTAGTCGGAGACGGTGCGAAGCGTGGCTGCGGCGAGTTGGTCGACGTCGATCTCGGACAGCGTTTCCGGTTCGCCGCCGAACACGCGCTGCCCGAGCTCGTCGACGAGCTCGGGCGCGACCATCTCGTGGGCCTGGCCACGCCAGCGGCGCAGGTGATCGGCTAGGGAACGCGCGGGCTGTTTCACGTCGCGGGTGCTGTACTGGGCGCGCCGCGAGAGCTCCAGGGTCTCCTTCGGGGTCGGTTCGCGGCCGTGTTCGCGGCGGAAGGCGACAATGCGTGCGGCGCGGTCCTGCTCGACCTGGGAGGCGCGCTGGGAGAAGCCGCTCAGCAGTTCGCTGGGCACACCATCGAGCTCCCACACCGGGCGTTTGAGGTCGAAGCCGCCGGCGGGCCGCTCGGTCCAGGCAGCGCCGTGCTCGCGAAACAGATCCCGAATGCGGCTGTTGTAGAACTCGCTCATGGTGACCGAGGCGGCCAGGATGGTGCGCCCGTCCAGGCTGGTCCAGCGCCCGTCTTCGCTTTGCACTTTCGCCGAGATGGGCACGTGGGTGTGCAGGTGCGGGTCGCCGGCGCGGCTGTCCCAGTGCTCGAAGATGGCCGCTGCGATCCCATTCACGTCGAGCTGGGCGTAGCCGCCGTCGCCGCGCCGGGTGTAGGCGACGTTGTTCTCCAGGTAGGTCAGTGTGTCGCGCACGGCCTGGCGGTGCAGGCCTACGATCAGCTCGCGGGTGGTCTCGTCGCTCAGCGCCCACGCCACGCTGACCGACTTGGGTGGGGCGAACACCATCTCGTAGCCGCTGGTGGCCGACTTCATGGCGCGCTTCTGCTCGGCCAGCCACTTGGTGAGCTCTGCGGTGGTGGGCTGCTGCCCGTCGTGGGCGTCGGCGTACGCCTGGACCTGGACGTCGCGGCGGATCCCGGCGCGCACGTCGTCGTCGACCGGGGCGCCGACCGGATGGTCGTGGTCGAGGTTGTACTGCTTGTAGGCGTCGATGACCTGGCTGCGCAGCTGATCGGTGCCGTCGTACTGGTAGAAGCGGTGGCCCAGCTTGGTGGCCGCAAGCGCCTCGGCCTCACTGTGCCCGGCGGCGATCATCTCAGCTTGGATGCGGTCCGCGTCTGGGTGCCGACCCTCCCCGAACAGCGCGTTCATCTGCGCCGCGGTGACCTCGCCGGACATGCCCAGTTCCGCCGCGACGGTGCCGAACCACTCGCCGGCCGGGTAGCCGTGGGCCAGGTAGTAGTCGCTCAGCGACTCGCCGGGCTCTAGCTCGCGGTCGCCGCAGGCGACCGCCCCGGTCAGGTACTCGTACCCGCCGGGGGAGAGCTTGCGCACGCCGATCATTCGAAAGGAAACCCCAAGTGTCCACATCAGTTGTCGTTTCCATGTTAATCCACATCAACTAGAGCTACACAAGTTGCTGTAACGATTCAGCACCGGCGAGCATGGCACATGCAAGAGGTGCTGTGTGCCGGTGAGCGGGCAGGCAGGGCGCGGGGCGGCCAGCTGGCCGTGTCGACCGGGGGAGGCGGCAGGAGTGAGCGGGCAAGGTCGTGCGGGGCCGTTGGGTGGGGACGGCGCGGCGGGCGGGCAACCGTGGGGAACCGGTCCGCGCGCACGAAAAAGCCCCCGGCGGAAACCGGGGGCTTTTCGGCGCGGCGGCGCGCTACTCGGTCGAGCGGCCCTGACGGGCGGCGCGGCGGTCGCGGCGGTTGGCGGCCTTGGCCTGACCGGCGCGCGGCACGATCTCGCGGCGGTGGTCGAACACGTCCATTTCGTCGTCGTCTTTGCGGATGCGGCGGCCGGTGCTGGGTCGGGTGCTCATCGCGGGTTCGCTCCTTGCTGCGGCTGGGATGACTGGGGCCGGGCGGGGTCCGGCTGCCCAGCCGGACCCCGCCCGGTGCGGCTACGCGGCGCGCGGGGCGGGCTCGGCCTGCTCGTCGGCGGGCTCCTCGGCGGCAGCGCTGGGCACGGCGGCGAGAACCGGCGCGGTGTCGAGCTGACGGCAGTCCACGCACAGCCCGCGCCGAACCTGGCGTATGCCTGCGCACTGCTCGCACGCTCCGGCAACGGCGGTCACCCGGGTGGCGGGCTGCTCGCTCGGCGCGGCGGGCTCGGGCAACGGGTGGGCCTGCACCCAGGCGGCGACGGTGGCGCGCTCGCGTGGGTCGGCGTAGCGGTTCCACTCACGGCGCAGGATGCCGCGCGCGCTGGTTCCGGCGCGCTCCGCGATGAACGCGCACCGGGCTTCGATGGCGTCCGCCCGGGTGTGATCGGCGGGCAGTTCGGGAATGCCGGGGCGGCCGGATTCCCGGCAGTCTCCGCACAGTCCATCATCACCGTGACCGGCGCGTACCCGGTCGGTGACGACATCGGCGGCGGCGCGCTCAAGCCAGCAGGACACGCACGGCAGGCCGCGCGTGTCGGGAACTCCGGCCTTGTCGTAGTCCAGTCCAGAGGCGTAGACCTGCGCGTCCTGCGCGCGGTCGTCGCGGTCCTTGATCTGCTGACCCTCCCTCACTCCGGCGCGCTCGGTGAAGTAGCGCACGGCGGCGGCCTCCTGGCTGGCCTGGCGCTGGGTGCGCTGGGCCTTGCGGCGGTTTGGGTCGTAGCTGCGGCGGCTGTTGCGCGGCGCGCGGTAGTTGTCGCGTCCGTAGCGGGACGGCGCGGCGGGCTCGGCCTCCGGGCGGTACTGGCCGTTGTCCTGCTCGGGCGCGCACGCGGCGATCAGGGCGCGGTGGGTCTCGTCGGTCGTGCGACGCCATGCGTTGCGCAGCTTCTCCACGGCGATACGGTGCGGGTACTGCTCCAAAGTGGAGGCGCACCGGCCGATCAGGGCGAGCGTTGCGCTGTCGGCGACGTTCAGCAGTTCCCGCATTTCGCGCTTGGCCCGGCGGCTGTCACCCTCCTTGACCAGGATCGCTACCTGAAAAAGAGCATCAGAAATAGTGGTCGTCTTCGACATGAATTGTTTCCCCACTACTGATTTTTGCGAATCACCGGGTTTGCCGTCCCGGTTTTTCTTACAGTCCTTAGTCTAGTGGCCCGTGGGCCTATTTCTCAACCCGAATCGGCCATTTTTACCGCCTAACCATGGCGGCTTTTCGACTATACGCAACCGCTCCACCAGCGGTTTTGACCGCAGGAATAGGCGAGTAACTCTTGCCAGCGCAATTGTTGCATCAAATGATTGCCACCCTTTTTCCTCCCGCCCTCTCGTACGTGCCATTTCTTGTGCCGCAGCAGGCGCGTCAAGGGTGGGCCCCGAAAAATCTTCGGAGCTTGCGGAGAAGAATTTTCGGGTGCCCTTGACGCGCCTGACGTGGCATAAGACCCTTCCGGCACGAGGGGGCCTTAGTGACGCGCGGCTGCCCGGTCGTGGATCTGCTCGGTCGCGTTGGGACCGGCGGCCGGAGGGCTGGCCCGATGCGCGCGCCCTGCCGTCCGTCTCGGCGGGGACGGCACCGCCGGCGAGCCGGGATATGCCACCGCGGTGCCGGCGGCATGGTTACAGTGGGGCTCGCGCCGGGTTCGGGTTGCTACTGAGCCCAGCGAATCCCCGCCGCACCGTGCCGCGCAGCTTTTGCCGGATCGCCGCTCGCGGCGGTTAGCCTTCGGGCTACTGCGCACGGCAGTAGGCGTGCCTGGCTTCGGCCGGGCACGCCTTCGCCGTTTCTGGCGCCTTCTCGCCGCTGCGGGCCGTCCCGCACAGGGTCGACGATGAGCGGTTCGGTCTGCAGCGGCGGGGCGTGCGAGCCGACGTCGTTGAGGTCGGCTCGGGAAACGACGGCCGGGGCCTGTTCGGGGAGCGGGTCAGATGCGACCGGCTCCCCGAACAGGCCGAACAGCGGAATAATCGTCCCGACCCCGGCCGCCATCGCGGCCTACCGGGCTGCGGGACGGACGACGGGGCGGCCGCCGTGCCGACCGGGATGGTTGCGACGGAAGGCCCGCATCCACAGCGTCAGGGTGACCGCGGAACCGGCAAGCATCAGCGGGATCGCCATCGCGGCGATGGCGTGCAACTGGCCCACCGCGACGGCCAGCGGCACGGCGACCAGTCCGGCGGCGGTGAACAGCAGCATCCGGCGGCGAGCGTCGTTGTGCCGGTGCGGGTCGGTGGGCACGAACCACTGCCGGGTCAGCCGGGCGGCGCACGCGCCGACGCCGGCGCCGAGCACGGCGAGCACCGGCAGCCCGGTCAGCCAGGTGCTGCCGGGCTGAAACGCCTGGCCGAGCACGATCGCGATGAGCCCGGCGACCGCGGCGCCGAGCGCAGCACCGAGCCCGGCAGCGCCGATGAGCCTGCCGAACACGACAACCGAGCGGAACCTCATGTCATCCGAGGGTAGGGCACACGACCGACACAGCCGATCGTTTTGCCCTCGCCGTCCAGGTCGCCAGCGGTGCCCGACGCCGGCCGGTGGTGGTCTGCGGCGGTGGCCCGGCCTGCCGTGGCCGGCGTCAGCGGGTCGCACGGGCGGCATCACCTCCCAGCTCGGCGGGCTCCTGCCGGTGCTGGTCGATGACGTGCCGCAGGACCTTCAGGCTGGGCAGGTCCTGCCAGCGGCCGCCGGTCGAGCCGATGCGGGTGAACAGCCGTAGCCGCACGCCCGAGACGTCCCCGGCCGGGTTGGTCGCGTCGAGCTGGTCAAAGCTGTGCCAGGACAGCTGGTAGTGGTGCCGGGGTTCGCGCAGCCCGAGCTGGACGCTCAGGTAGGGCGAGCCGTCGGCGGCTTCGCACCACTGCACGAGGCTGAGCCATCCGGCGTCGCGGGCGAACTCGACGAGATCGCGGGCGGCCTTCGGCACGGCCGGGGCGGCCCGGCCGGATGGCAGGGTCGGCGCCAGGGCGGCGACGCCGTCGTACGAGGTGGAGGTGGTGGTGCCGGTCATGCCCGGTCACCGCCGTCCGTGGTGGTCTGCTGCGCGCGCCGCCGAGCCGCGGCTTCGTCGCGGAGTCGCCGGGCGGTTGCCTGCGGGCTGCGCAGGGCGTCGCGGAAGAACCGCACTTCCTCCGGCCACGCGTCGAGGCACACATCGCACGGCAGCCGTTGCGGATGCTGGCCGGGTCCGGGGTAGTGGACCCACTCGCGGGTGCCTTCGCACAGCCAGCAGTCGGCGCGCCAGAACCGGCACGCTGGGGGACTGCTCGTACCAGCCCTCGCTCGCGCAGGAGGGGCAGCGACACCGGTCGCCAGCGTCGTAGTTCGCCGCGCGCGCCGGGGTGCGTGGCAGCGGGCTGTAGTGCGGGCTGCGCGGGTCGAAGAACATGTAGTAGCGGTAGCCGCCGAAGTCGACCAGGCGGTCGAAGTGGTCGGGTTCGGAGCCGACGGGGGTCGTCATCGCGAGGAGTCCTTCCGATCAGAGGTTTGGGACGGGCTCGGCCGGGCACCTGGGGAAGCGGTGCCCGGCCGAGAGTGAGCCGGGCGCGGCCGCGCTCTCGCTGTCTGCGGCAGCCGCGCGTCCGGCTCGCTTGGTGAGAGTGGTCCGGTCACCAGGCCGAATCGGGGCGACGGGGCGGGCCAGCGGGCCGGGTGGCCGCGGCGAGTTGACGGGCGACCCGCGCGATGCGGGCACGGGGAAAGACGTCGACGACCATCGCGCCGGAGCCTTGGCGGCGGATCGCCAGGCGCAGCGGGGCGACCGCGAGGTGTGGTTCCGGGCCGGGGTGGACGGCGACGTACTCGTCGCGCCACGAGTACGACGCGATGTCGGGGCCAGCCGGACAGGCCTGCTGTACGGGTACCACTCGTTGGCGTAGACGATGCCGGTGTCGTCAACGACGTAGGACCAGCCACCCAGTTCGTGCAGGATGCCGTACATATCGAAGTACTCGCGCGGGTGGAACGGCTCGGGACATGCGGACACGACCTTTCTGTTGGCAGGAAAGGGAAAGGAGGGTGGAAAGAAAGGCGCGGCCGGGCACTCGGTGGGGGTGGACGAGCGCCCGGCCGCGGGTGAGCGGGCAGCAGCGTCGGTGGTGCGGCGCGCGCCTCGGCTCGGCGGGAAGGTCTGCGGCCGTCCGGCGACGACGGCGCGGGCGGCGACGAGGCCCGCAGGACCGGCGGGACGCCGACGGCCCCTGGCCGACGGCTCGCCCTGCGCCCGTGGCGCACGACTACCGCTCCTGCGGGTGTTCGGGTGCACCTGACCGTCGATGTCTGTCAGGTGCTGTCGAAGGTCGGGTCCGGACGGTGAGGTCCGGGCCCGACGCGCGAAGGGGACGATCAGAACGGCGGCTGGTCGGAGAACTCACCACCGTCGGCGGGCTCTCCGGTGCTCCAGGCGTCGTCGCCTGCGGGCGCGCCGTAGCCGCCGCCGGTGCCCCGGTTGACCTTGTTGACCTTCGCGGTGGCGTAGCGCAGCGACGGGCCGATCTCGTCGACGGAGAGCTCGACGACGGTGCGCTTCTCGCCTTCCCTGGTCTCGAAGGACCGCTGCTTGAGGCGGCCCTGCACGACGACCCGCGCGCCACGGGTCAAGGACTCGGCGACGTTTTCCGCGGCCTGGCGCCAGATGTTGCAGCGCAGGAACAGGGCCTCGCCGTCCTTCCACTCGCCGGACTGGCGGTCGAAGGTGCGGGGCGTGCTCGCGACGGTGAAGTTCGCGACCGCCGCGCCGGACGGGGTGTAGCGAAGCTCGGGGTCGGCGGTCAGGTTGCCAACAACGGTGATAACGGTGTCTCCAGCCATGACGTGCTCCTCACGGAATCGGTGATCCAGTTCGCCGACAACCCGTTCGAGCTCCCACATCCCGGTAGTGACCGGGTGGGTCCGTGCCCGAGGGGCTGTCGATGTGCGAATGCCGGATCGGGACACGGCCGGTGGTGCAAGGGTTTGCGCGAAGCGTCGCCGTCAGGCGCCCTTGCGGCGGCGGTCGTGTCCCGATCTGCTCCGCGGAGATCGACGGCCCCGGTACGGACTCACCTGCTCGCGCCGTGCCCTCCCGCTGGCTTGTTTAGGGCAGGTTGTTCTGGCCCCGCCTGGGCAGGGCGTCTCGGCCCCACTTGGGTTTGGACAAGTTGATCTGGCCCACCTTGCCGTGGGTGAACACGCCCACGATGTGGTGAAAGGGGCGCGGTCACTCGTAAGGCTCGGGCAAGGATTGCGCCACGTTGATCACGGTCGTGGCGGGAGGCCGTTGTGGCGCAGTCGCGCGTCGAGTTGTTCGCGAGCATTCGCCGGGATCGCCGGAATGATCCGGAGGTATCGGTGCGGGCGTTGGCGGATCGGTACGGGGTTCATCGCCGGACGGTGGGAGAGGCCCTCGCTAGTGCCCTGTCCAAGCCGCGGAAGAAGGCGCCGCCGCGGGTGTTGGTGTTGGCGTCGGCGCATGGCTGGATCGATGAGATGTTGCGGGCGGATCTGACCGCGCCGTCGAAGCAGCGGCACACCGTGGTGCGGATGTATCAGCGGCTGGCCACCGAGTACGACTTCACGTTGGCGTCGATCTCGACGGTGCGGGACTACGTGCGCAAGCGGCGGCCGGACATCGCCGCGGAGGCGCACAAGCAGCGGGTGCCGGTGGAGGCGGTCGTGCCGCAGCAGCACGCGCCGGGCGCCGAGGCCGAGGTCGACTTCGCCGAGGTGTGGGTGCGGCTGGTCGGCGAGGTGATCAAGTGCCACCAGTTCACGCTGCGGATGTCGTACTCGGCCAAGTCGGTGCACCGGGTGTTCCTGTCGCAGGCGCAGGAAGCGTTCATGGAGGGCCACGTAGAAGCGTTCCGGGTGCTCGGTGGTGTGCCGTTCCGGCATATCCGCTACGACAACCTCAAGCCGGCGGTGCAGCGGGTCTGCTTCGGCCGCAACCGGGTCGAGTCGCAGAAATGGGTGGCGTTCCGAAGCCACTACGGGTTCGAGGCCTTCTACTGCCTCCCCGGCGTCGAGGGCGCGCACGAGAAAGGCGGGGTGGAGCAGGAGGGCGGGAGATTCCGGCGCAGCCACTTGGTGCCAGTGCCCGACGTCGAGTCGCTGGACGCGCTCAACGCGCGCATCGCCGAGATCGAACGGGCCGCGGACGATCGGGTGCTGCACGGGCAGAACACCAGCGTCGGGTTCCGCTTCCGCGAGGAAGCCGAGCTGCTGCGGCCGCTGCCGGCCGAGGAGTTCGACTGCGGCGTCACCCTCACCCCCAAGGTCGGCCGGGACTCGCGGATCACCGTGCGCCAGTCGCGCTACTCGGTACCGGCCCGGCTGATCGGTTCTGGGCCGCGGCCCGCCAGGCCCACGGCGATGCCGACGGCACCCGCGACCCTGATCATCGACGCCCTGCTGGCAGTGCCGAATCTAAGGACGGATGTTAGACCTGGATGCCGAATGTCGCTGAGACAGCGATGCGCCCACTTCGGGTGAACCGGACCTTGCGTGGCCCGTCCTGGCGCACGAGCCATCGATTAAGCAACATGGTGTCCAGGAGTCCGGCGCCCACCGCGCCGGCAAGATGATGCCGTCGCTGACTCCAGTCCAGGCACGACCGCACGAGCGGCCGCCGAGAGGCCTGTGGCGCGACGTCGACACCGATGTCGCTGAACAGCTCCAACCCCGATGTCGTGAGGTGGACCTGTTCGTCGTCTGCAATCAGATACCTGTCGTCGACAAGCTGGCCATAGATGCGCACTGCCACCTCGCCGGCGAGGTGGTCGTAGCAGGTGCGAGCGAACGCCACGGCCGTCGCAACCGGTGGTGCGGGCACTGAGAGTGCGGTTGCGCCCAGGGATTCCAGCATGTCGGCGATCCGGTGATCGGCTATGCGGAAGTAGCGGTGTCTCCCCTGCGCTTCAACCGCCACCATGCCTGAGTCACGCAGTTTGCGGAGATGCTCACTCACCGTGGACGCGCTGACCTGCAGGTGACGGGCGAGTTCGCTGTTGGTGTGGGCGCGACCGTCCATCAACGCCGTCAGCAGTCCGGCGCGCGTGTCGTCGGCGAGCAGCGAGCCGATGACCGCAAGCGGATTGCGTTCCATGAGAACAACGTATCCGCTCGATAGTTCGGCCCGCACCGAAACGTCGGTGGTTAGCGTTGGCTGCAGGAGGTGCCAAGAGTGATTGCGATGATCTTCGAGTTCTGGTTCGACCAAAGCGCGCCCGAGATCTACGAGGAGTACCTGCGTGAGTCCGAACGGGTTCGCGCGGCCCTGGCCGAAGTCGACGGTTGTCACGGCGTGGAGCGGTTCTCGAGCTGCGCTACGCCGGGCAAGTTCGTAGCGATCGGGTTCTTCGATAACGAGGAGGCCGTCACGCGCTGGCGCAACCGTCCAGAGCATCGACGCGCACAAGGCTTGGGCCGAGCTCGCCTGTTCACCGACTATCGCCTGCGCATGGCGGAGCTGGTCCGCGACCACGGCCCGCACGACAGGGCGGAGGTTCCAATGGACAGCCGCCGAGTCCACGGATAGCAAGAAGGGGATTGACGTGTTCGACATCGAGCTGGATTTGACGGATGATCCGGGCTCGCTTGCGGCAGTCGGTGAGGCCTTGGAGCAGGCCGGCGTCAGCATTGAAGGCGGCGGGATGTTCGTTGCCGCACGGAGGGGCGTTGCGCATTTCCTCGTCGAGAACGGCGACGCCGCCGGGCAAGCGTTAGCCACGGACGGGATCACGGTCCGTGACTGCCGTCCGGTCGTCATGCTGCGCTTGAACCAAGACAAGCCGGGTCAACTCGGCAAGGTCTGTCGGGCGATGGCCGACCAGGGGGTCAACATCGACGTGCAGTACAGCGACCATGCTGGTCAACTGGTCCTTGTGGTCGACGACCACGATCGCGGGCTGCAGGTTGCAAGCCAATGGATGGCCGCACGCCTCGGCTGACGACCGGATCCTGCACCCTCCAGCCCCGAACGATTAGGGCCGGCTGCCCACGGAACTCATGCCTGTCGGGGGCGAAGCACCGCGGACACCCGGCACCGCGAACGCTACCGCCCTGCCCAGCCCCACGACGCTCTGCAGCGCCCACGGCCAGCCGGTTCACCCGTCCAGTGGGGCCAAAACAACCTGCTCGCCGAGCGAGCGACCGCGCAAGTGGGCCCAAATCAACTTGTCCGACACCCCTCAGATGGGACCAGCTCAACCTGCTGAAAACACGCTGGCTGGTTCTCGGGTGTCGGCGGTTGCAGGTCACCGGGGTGTTGGGGGGCGATCCGGCTGCAGCAGGGTGCGATCACGTCGAGCCGACCGTCGGGCGCGTCCTCGGTGTAGCGGCGGACCTGGACACCGGGAACGAGCCGGTTGGGGTTGACGTCGTCGGTGGGGCCGTAGGCGGCGGGCCTGTTGCTGCCGCTGCGGGCATGGCGAAGCTCCGTCTCGCGTGGTTCGCAGCGGCGCCCGGTTGGCGACGGGCGCGGACGCGGGGGCTGCGGATCAGGACTGGTCGTCGAGACGACGTGGGTACAGGCCGCCGTCGGCCAGACCGTCGGTGATGGTCTTCTCGGCTTCGGCGGTGGTCCAGCCGTCGATGCCGTCGTGGTGGGCGGCGGCTTCGTGCAGGGCGGCGCGGGCGTCGCCCTCGGCGACGTCGCCGCCGGCGACGAGCCTGCCCAACGTGAACGCGGCCTTGTTCAGGGTGTCGCGCCGCTCGCCGGAGCGGGCGCCGGCGACGTTGTCGGCGACCCGAGCCACGTAGGCGTCGGCGCGGGCGAGCTCGCCGACGGTGTGCCGGCTCTGCCGCGGCACGAACTCGGCGGGATCGGGCCGCAGTGGCGGGGTCAGCCGGGTCACCAGCCAGTCCGGAAGCGGGGCGATCGGTGCGCGGTTGAGCGCCACGTACAGCCCTTCGGCGCGCACGGACCCGGCGGCGATGATGTAGCTGCCGGCGCCGCGGGTGTCGATGCGCCAGCCCAGCCGCGCGACCGTGGGCCGCAGCTCGGGTTCGTCCGGGGCGCGGAAGTACAGGTGCAGGCCGCCGGTCGGGGACTGCACCGTGTAGGTGTGCGACGGGTAGGGCTCGCCGGTGGCCTTGGCCAGGCGGGCGAGGACGTCGCGGCCGTGCCGGGCGCCGGCCCATTCCTCGGGTGGCTCGTGGCCGTGAGCGTCGTCGAGGTCGATCACGTGCAGCCCGGAGGGTCCGCAGGCGATGCCGACGTTCCAAGGCAACGAGGCCCACCGCTCGCGGATGCCGTCCGGGTCGCGGGTGGCGGTGTGCTCCCAATCCTTGACTGCGGGCTTCTTCGACCGCGGCCACAGCGGGAACACGAAGTGTCCGACGCGCGCGACTTCCAGCGCGACGCGCATCAGGCGTTGCGGTGGCAGGGTCTCGCTCGGACTGCTGGTCGGTCTCATCCTGGTCGGTGGGCTCACGGTGGTCTGGTCCTTTGCGATCGAGGGTAGCTCGGAAAAATGCTGGTCAGGCCGGTTTCACCCGATTGATCGAGATGACCGGGGCCAGCGGGCGGCGCTGGTGGAGGTGCCAGCGCACGATGTTGGCCATCCACGGCAACGAGGGCGGATGCAGCGCGAGGCTGTCCTCGGGCTCGATGCCGTTGACGGTCAGACGCCAGAAGTCGCCGTGCGCGCCGTAGGGCGCGGACTCGCGGTGGTCGACGACGGTGACCAGCTCGCCGTCCGGGTCGCGGATCACCGCAGCGATCTCGTGCCCAACCGGAAGATGGGTGGGCACGGCGGCCGGGTCCTCGTGCGGCTGACGTGTGAGCAGGTCGCGGTAGTGCAGCGACACCGGGGTGCCACGCAGCGCTCGGCTGGTCTCGACCAGCACGCCGCGGGCGTAGTTCCACAGGCCGAAGTCGCCTTCGCGGCCCCAGCGGGGGATGTTGCATTCGACGCCGTCGTAGAGCACGTAGCTGCGGTGGTAGTCGGCCATGTTGAACATGCGCGGATGCGACGGCAGCAGGTGCAGTGGGGTGATTGTCACGGTGGCCTCCAGGGGAAACGGTGGATACGAACGAGAGGCAGGCCCGGTCCTGACGTCAGGACCGGGCCTGCCTCGTGCTGGCGGGTCGGTTCAGCTGAACCAGTCGGCATCGTCGGTGACGATCAGCCAGCCGCCGAACACCGCGACCAGGGCGATCAGCGCGGCCAGCCATCACACGATGTCGTGGCCGAACAGCGCGAATCCGCCCATGATCAGCGGTGTCAGCACCGCGGCGAGGACGAGCTTGACGACGAAGCCGAACAGCGCCTCGCCCATCACTGCGCCTGCGCGTACGGGCCGTACAGCGGGGTGCTGCCGGGTTGGCCGGACGTGGCCAGCTGCGGTTTGGGGATTGGGGTCCAGCCCGACGAGGCGCAGACGGAGAACCGGCCGTCGATGGCGATCGCGTCGCCTTTGGACAGCGACCGGTTGCGCCGGTCGCGGTACTCGACCGCGCGGTGGTCCGGCTCGCCATAGGTCGGATCGTCCCCGATGTTGAACAGCTCGAACACGCGCTCGGCGATCTGCTCGTCGCTGGTGCCCGGCGTGACCGCTGGCTCGGCGTAGGCGTAGACCTCGACGAACGAGTCGGTGTCGACATAGCCGAAGGCCATAGCGGTGTGCCGGGTGTTGTGGAACACCCGCACGCGCACCGGCGGCCGCGACGGGGTGAACGGCTCCCGCAACTCGGCGGCGCGCTGCTCGAGTTCGGATCGGTAGCGCGCGTCCTGTTCCTGAAGGTGGGTCAGCAGCGCGATCTGCATGTGAACGCCGGCGGCGTTGATGTCGTTCTCGGTGGTTTCGCCGCGTCCGGCCCGGTCGAGCAGGTACAGCGCCATCTGCTTGAGCCCGTCGGCAGTGTCGGGCGGTAGTCCGGTGCCGTCGCTGTAGTAATTGCGGTAGAGCTCGGACGGCCACTGCGGCCGCTGTGCGCGGCGGGTTTTGAACATGGGTGTCTCCCGTGAAAGTCGTGGTGTGGACGTGAAAACGGCGGCGACCGGGACGCTTGGGTGCGTCCCGGCCACCTGGTGGGGAACCGGTGTCAGGCAACGAGCAGATCGCCGGTGTTGGTGACCGTCGTGCTCGTCACGACCCGCGCCGGAGCGCGGTGGTTGTCGCAGGTCATCCACTCGCCGACCGGACGTACGCCGTCCCGGTCGAATGGGCACCCGCAGTCGAGCTCGCCGATGCTGGCAGTCTGGATCACATCGTCGATGGAATCCATCCCAGTTCTCCTGTTCACTCGGTTTCCGTTGTCGCGCAAGGGGTTTGGTCGGACCCCTTCGCGCGGCTTGACCCCGGTTCGTCGCCGGTGCAGAGTGCGCACGTCCCACCGGCCCGGCGTGGACGCGCTGGTCGGCTGGGTTAGTGGTGGTGGGGTTCGCCGCAGGCGGCTTGGTGCTCGGCCAGCCAGCGCTCGGCGGCGTCGTGGTGTCCGCGGGCGGCGAGCAGCCCGGCCAGGACGTTGACTTCGCCGCAGGTCAGGAGGTCACCGACGTGGCAGGCGAGCAGGCTGTCGGAGAAGACGTCGACGAACGTCTTCACCGGGTCGTAGAACAGTTCTTCGGCGGTGAGCATGGTCCATGGGCTTCCTGTTCGGTAATCGTGCGGGCAGGGGGTGGGCTGTCCGGCCCGAAGCGGTGGCGCTGCGGGCCGGACGGCGGTGAAAGGTGGTCAGAAGACGCGGAAGCCCTCGTACCTGGCCGCGGTCTTCAGTAACGGGATCACGTCGTCGTGAAGGGCCTCCGGATGGGCGTCCCCGGCCTGGATGGAGACCTCGTAGGCGTTCAACGCCTCGACGCACTCCTTGTCGGTGACGTGCCACCCGTCGTTGGAGCTGAACTTGTGCGCGGGGATGCCGCCGATGTACTCGGCGTCCCCGGCACCGTGGTCGGCCAGCATCCGCTCCACGGCCTGGACGTAGACCTTGGCGCGTTCCGTGATCGGTGCCCCGTCGTCGTCGAAGTCGTCCTTGGTGAGGTGATCGGACTCCGGGAAGTCCGGCACGTCGCTCCAGAACGCCATGCCGAGCCGCACCAGCGCCTCAACGGTGGGTGCCATGCCCCAGATGTTGCGACGCAGGTAGGTGTTCGACTCGTCTTCGGGAGCACCCTGAACGACCATGTCGTAGCCCATGCTGGGCTCCTTATCTCTCGGTTTCTTCTCTTCCCTGCGGGCGGGTTTGGTCGGTCCCGCCCGGAGGTCTGGCCGGCGCGCAGGTGCCGGGCTATGCGGTGATGAACTGGCTGGACTCCGCGTCGGCGAACCACTGCCGGATCAGCGCGGCGGCCGCCGGGCTGGCGTCCTGGGCGTTGTAGTCCGCGTTCTCCCGCCACTCGGCCAGCTCGTAGCCGCGGCCGGGGTCGACGACGGTCACCTCGGCCATGCGCGGTTTGCCGTCGAGGAACACCCTCGCCTCGGTGTCGTTGTCGGGGTCGCGGTCGATCACGACCTCGACCCGAGGGTTCGCCCGCGGCCGCGGCGGCGGGGCGGTGAGCAGGTGCTGCGCGACGTCGTGCGGCGGCAGCGGGACGCGGTAGCTGTCCGGCCGTTCGGCGGGCTGCCACAGGTCCTGTGGGTAGCGGTCGCCGAGCACGGTCTCCAGCGTCGATTCGACCACCTTGAGCAGCACCGACAGCTTGTCGCGGTCAGCGGTGCGGTAGTCGGGCAGGTAGGCGCCGGGCACGTCGGCCACGAACAGCAGTTCCTCACCGCTGTCGACGATGTCGAGGGTGACCGACATGTCGCTGGTGTCGACGTCGATGACCAGCTCGGTGGCCTCCGGGAACGGGTCGCGCACCAGTCGCGCGACCTCGAGCAGGTACAGCTCGAACAAGTCGTCCTCGGCCGCGGAGATCGCCGATTCCACGGCGGCGAACCGCTGCGACAGCGGCTCGGAGAACGCACGGGTCAGTTTGACCGTCATGGGCATTTCCTCACTCGGTTTCGTTGCTGTGCAAGAGCTTTGGTCGGTGCCCCTGCGCTGGATTTGTGAAGATCAGTCCTCGGCGCGATCGGATCGGCGCTGAGCAACCTTCCGACGTGCGATCAGCACGACATCTCGATCAGGTCCACGGCCAGAAACGCCACAATGGCCGCGATGAACATCGGAAAGAAGTCACTCCACATTGGACTTATACCTTTTTCTCGGTGCGCAACGGTTGTTGCGGTTCGCGTCCGGTTGCTGGGGTGGATGCGGGCGATCAACGCCTAGATCAGGTCGGGCAGGTACATCAGGACGTCGACGGGGACGGAGATCGTCACGAACACCGCGACGGTTTCCCACATGGGATTTCTCCTTATGTAGCAAACGATGAGGCTGCCTCGATCCGGTGGAGCGCGTCCCGGTGGCGCGGGCAGCGTGCGCGCGTCTCCGCCGGGGCGACGTGGCCTGGGCCGGAACTCAGTCCGTGGCCCGTCGGGCCTCGCGCCGGTCGGCGCAGTTGCCGCAGTAGCCGTCCCAGCCCTCGCCGTCGTCCGAGTCACCGTCGCAACCGGCGGTGCGGCAGCGGGCGGGCGGCTCGTCGGCCGCGTCGGCGTCCGCCGCCGGGCTCGGCCGGTACAGCGGCACCCCGTTGAGCCGGACGTCGATGGCGATCGGGCCGTCGCCGGCGGGTTCCAGGGGCGGTTCGGCATCGTCGGTGCCGACCTCGACGGTGAACAGGCCGTCGTCGGCGTCGCAGTAGACGGTGACGTGGACACCGTCGACGGTCATGGTCGGGTAGGGAACGGGCTCAGCCAGCCAGAACTTCGGGGCGATCCCATCGAGGTGGCGCAGGTAAGCGGTCAGATGCCGAGGATGCTCGGCCAGGGCCTCGGCGACCGCGTCGCGGCTGGGCAGCTTGGCCCGGTACCGGCTGGTATCGATGTGCTCGCCCACCGGTTCCCACCACGACCGCGGCGGCGCGGCCCCGAGGGCACTGGACAGCACGTATTCGACCTGGGCGACGACGTCTTCCCAGTCGCTGCCGTCGCGGGTACGGAACTGGTCTAGCTCAGCACGGAGTACCACGTCGCCGGGGTCGGGTGGGGTCCAGAGCTCCAGGCCGAATGGGTCAAGGATCGCGTGCAGCCGCAGGCCCTCGGGGTCGACGTGGAAGTCGGCGTCGTCGACGACGACCGCCTCGGCAGTGGGCAGGGCGTCGCGAACGATCCGGGCCGCGTCGAGCATCCGCAGGTAGTGCAGTTGCTCCTGGGCGTTGTCGAAGGTGGCGATCGCGTGGTTGAGCCGGTCGGCCAGCGGCGAGTCCGGGATCAGGTCGATCACGGCAGCTCACCCCATCCGCACGCCTCGCGGTCGGCAGGGGTGAGCAGTTGCGGCACCGGCTTGCCCTCGTACAGGTGGAGCACGGTCGCAGGTGGAGCACGGTCGGTGTGCCCCAGTGTCCGCGGTCGACGCGCCACCAGTAGCCGTGCCAGACCAGGCCCGGTGCGGCCGGGTGCGTGGGCTCGGCCACCTCGGTGATGCGGAAGTAGCTGCTGCCGACGAGTGTGATGTCGCCAGCGGCCGCGGTGAGCAGCACGGTGGTCAGCGCGCTCATCGCTCCCACTCCTCGAAGTCGTCGGCGGCGACGTGCAGGGCAGTGCCGGCGGGCAGGCTCTCGTTGCCGATGGCCACGAACGGGCCGTGCATCCCCGCGGTGATGGTGATCGCCAGGCCGATCGCGTCGACGCGGTAGGTCAGCGGCGAGTACTGCGGGCCGTCCGGGTGCTCGTCGAACACCCGCAGGGTGGCCATGCGCCTTTCGACCCGCTCCGGCTCGCGGCCGTAGACCTGGTGCTCGACGATCTCGAAACCGTCATCGATGTGCTCGCAGACGGTCGGCGCCTCGCTGATCTCGCTGTCGTAGAACAGCGAGACTGCTGCGCCGTCGGACAGGCCCTTCGGAGTGGTGGACGGTCCCATCCGGTTCGCCCAGTTGTCGCGCACGCGGCTGGCCAGCGTGTGCACCGCGTCGTCGTAGCTGAAGTACACCTCGGTCTCGTCGCCGTGGTGGTTCCAGGTGTGCAGCAGCCACATGGTCGTGCCGACCTCCGGGGTGCTGCTCGGCGCGGCCGGTTGCCGGGCTAGGAAGGTGGACGTGGGCATGGGTGGGGTACTCCTGTTCACTCGGTTTCGTTGGCGCGCAACGGGTTTGGTCGGTCCCGTCGCGCGGTTGGTGCTTCCAGCGGGTCTGCTGACGGTTCTGTCCGTCAGCAGGTAGGGAAGATGCCGAGGACGGTGGCGGCGTTGGCCAGCAGCAGCCGGAGCGCGTCGTCGGCCTCGTGTTCGCTGCTGAACGCCTTGTTGCTCAGCAGCCGGTGCTGGTCGTAGCCGGGGTAGTCGAAGTCCTGCACACAGATCACGCACGGCCGACCGTCGCGCCCAAGGTAGAAGCGGTAATGCACGGCGGAGGTGTGCAAGTGGCGCTCGGATTCGGGGTCGTAGCTCAGCATCGGGCGACCTCCCGGCTGGTGCCGCAACCGCCGCAGTGAGGTTCGGTCGCGCCGTTGAACCAGTCGCAGGGGCACCACCAGAGCAGGCCGGCGCGGATCGCGACGCCGCGGATGACCGGTTCTTCGTGGTGGGTGGCCGCGTCGAGCAGGGTGTGCAGTTCGGAGGCAGCCGGCATCGCATACTCCTTTCCCGGAGCGGATGGATTCGAGGGGTGGCGCTGGCCGCGGTGTGGCTGGTCACCGCGGCCAGTGCCGGGCCGAAGGGCGCCGGCGGCGGAGCCGGTGCGTTACGCTGGTCGGCGATGGCGGTGCCGGTGGTCGGGTATTCCTTCACTCGGTTTCCCCGGCCGGCCCGCCAGCCGGTGATTGCTTTGGTCGGCCGCCCTCGGGCGGACCCGTGAGGGGTCTTTCACCGGCACCTCGTGGTGGCCCACCCGGCGATGTCCGGGTGGGCCACCGTGCGTCAGGCCGTGAGCAGTTCGAAGGCGGCCTGCTTCTTCTTCGCGACGCCGTCGCTGCTCAGGACCCGGTTCGCCCGGACGAGGTCGTTCTTGGCTGGGCTGTAGTGGTCCAGATACTCGGTCACTGCCTGGAACGCCGCCCAACGGCTGCCGCGGATCGGCGCCTGAGTCTCGGCCGAAGTCCACAGCCGAGTGAGCTCGCCGCGACGGCGGCGGGCGTTGTTGAGCGTGCGGGTGGTGGCCTTCTTCTCGTCGACCGGCCACACCTGTTCGATGAGCTCGGCGAACTCGGCATTGGTTGTCGCGGTGTTGAGCATCCGTTCGGCCTGCGCCTCGAACTCGGTGGCGTACTCGTACATCAAGCCCAGCTTGGAGCGGATTTCCTCGACATTGATCTCGGACTTGCTGGTGTGTCGGATGGACACCGCACTGATCTTGTCCTTGATCGCCACAGGGAGCTGGTTGGCGCAGAAGATCCTGTACGGGACCAACATGACCCGGAATGCGCTGGAACCGTCGTGGGAGTTGAACACGACCAGGTGCAGCTCGACCGGATCGACGCGAGCGACGCGCATCACCTTCGGCAGCTGCATGGTGACGAAGGTGCGGCGGCCGCCGTCGAGGTAGCCCGCTTCGGCGAGCCCGGCAGCTCCGGACTCGGCCACCAGGGCATCGATCACGTCCGCGGAGTCCTCGTTCTGCTTGATGCCATAGCCGGAGCCCACCGTGGACAGGTACCGGGCCGCCCCGGTGCGCGGATCGGTGCGCACGAGCATGACCTTCTCCGGGTTTTCGACGCTGGTTACGCCGTTCTCGGTGAGCTCGGTGGCGGTCTGGACCAGCTTGCGGATGTTCCAACCGGCCAGTCCGGCCACGGCCAGGGCCTCGCGGGCGTTGCGGGTGCCCGCCACGGACTCGCCGACCTGCTGCCACGGGTTGAGCCGCCCCGGCTCCAGTGGGGACAAGAGGTTGCTGGGGTGTGACATGGTGGGTTTCCCTTCACTCGGTTTCCTTGGCGGGCAAGGGGTTTGGTCGGTCCCCGTGCCCGGTTTTCGTCGGGTGGTTCCGCCCCGCCTCGGTGGGGCGCACTCGGCTGGCGCCGGCGGCGGGGCGGGGTCAAGCCGCGAAAAGCGTGCGGCTTGACCCCGGTTCGGCGCCGGCGCAGAGTGCGCTCGCCCCACCGAGGCGGGGCAGTGCCGCGCAGCTGTTGTTCAGTCCTCGCGGGTGGTGAGGTCTCCCCAGGCGCGGACGCCAAGGGTGTCGCCGCGGCGTTCGATCACGGTGCCGACCGACCAGGAGCTGGCGATGCGCCGGAGTTCGTCCGCGGCGTCGACGGCGTCCTGGCGGGTCTCCGAGGTGTCCGGGAATCCGGCGTCGACGTAGCTGGTGTGGAAGGCGTCCCGGTACTGCTCGGGCGTGAGCTGGCGGTAGGCGACCTCGGCGGTGGTCGTGGCCTTGCGGGAGGCGAGTCCGGTGAACGCGCGGCAACAGCCGCAACGGCCGTCCGGGTCACCACGGTCGGTGTCGCAGGACCTGGCGAGGTCGACCAGCTCGGTGCCGTCGGTGTAGTGGAAGTCGTTGTCGCGGCGGCCTTGGGTGCAGTCGGTGGCGACGAACACCTTGATCGTGAGCATGGAATCTCCTTGTGCGGCAACGAAAGGTGGGCGTGCCGTGGCCGCGCATCCCGGCGCGGTGACGGTGCGGGGATGCGCGGCCAGCGGTGATGGGGTCAGGCGTCGCGCAGAGCGGCCGCGGCGATGTCGGCCGCGGTGGTGAACACCTGGTGGCCGAGCGCGTCGGCGACCGTGGTCGCCTCGGTGCGGTCGAGGAACGGAGCCGAGGTGACGGCCGTGTCCCGGTCGGGCCCGACGAAGTACAGGGCGACATCGGCGCGGGGCGCCGGTTCGGCGGGTTCGTCCAGCTCGGGATAGGTCAGCTGCGCGGCCGGACCGGCCAGGCGCACGTCGGTGTCGATGCCCTGATCACTCCAGCTCATCGAATAGTCGAGATGGTCGTCGATGAGCTCGCGGTTGTCGTCGAGCCAGCTGCTCAGTGCCCAGCTCGGGCCCATGAGCAGGTCGTTGAGCTTGGCGATCGGGACCGGGACCGCGGCGACGAAGTCCCAGCGGATCTCCTCATTGGCCTCGATGTCCAGGCGGAGCCTCACCTCGTCGGCGCCATCGGGCGCGGTGGCGGTGATGTCGAGGGGAATGCGGTCGTCGAAGACGGACGTCAGCCCGCGCCGGGGCTTGTCGACCACGTTCGGGAAGTGCGCCTCGGGGTCGTCGACCGCGTCGCTGATCAGGTAGGCGGTGTAGAAGCGCAGCGATTCCGGACCGACCTCGACCAGCGCGCTCTCGTGGCCGCAGTTGACGACATGGGCGACCAGTTCGCACACCCGCGCCGGACTGAGCGCGGCAAAGGCGGCCGCGTGGCCGGGGTCAACGTGGTCGCAGGTGAACCACAGCCCGATCCGGGACGCCGCCGTGCGCACCGCGTCCTGGAGTGTGCGGTCGTCGCGGTAGAGCTGCGGGGTGAGGTCGGTCCGGATTAGCGCGGCCAGCGCGAGGTGCGACGGCTTGCCGGTGTAGGTGACGCCGTACTGGTCGATCAGCTGGAATCCGCGGCCGTCGGCGGCAGTGTGCAGGAGCGGGACGACGGTATCGGCGAGCTCGCGTGCCGTCGCGATCCGGCCGGTGCGGGTGGTGGTGATGGGCATGGTGCTCTCGCTTTCGGGATGCGGGCAGCACGACGACGGCCCCGCCACCGGTTGAAGGGATGGCGGGGCCGTCGTCGGCTGCGTGGGCGGTTAGCTACTGGTCAGCGGGGTGGCGGGCCGCTCGAAGTGGGCGAGCTCGCCATCGCGGCTGTGCAGGTGCACGCTGGTGCCGGGGCCGAGCTGGTCGGCCAGGGCCTCCAGCGCGGTGGTCAGGATCTGTTCGGCGTCGCGGTTCTCCGTGCCGATCTGGACGGTGTAGTCCGCGGCGCGCAGGGACTGGCCGGGCCGAGCACGCGCGGCCAGGGTCAGCCGCTGGCCGGCGTCCATCGAGTGCTCGTCCGGGTCGATGCCCAGCGACAGGAACCATTCGCACAGTTGCTCGACGACGTCACCGCCGGGCCAGCTGTTCATTCCGTCGTCGACCTCGACGTCCTTGATCCTGCGGAACAGCCGCATGATCGCGGCGCCTTCGCGGGTCTCCGGATCGATGCCGGGCTCGGGCGGATCGTCGCCGTACCACTGATCCACCCACGCCTGCTCGGCGTCGCCGTCCGCCTCGGCCTCCGCCTCGGTAGAGGTGGAGGCGCGCGACACGGCGTCCACGGTCGCGTCGAACACCGGCGTGGCCATTTCGGCCGCGGCGGACTCGGCCACGGCGCGGTCGTAGTCGGCGGTGGCCTGGCCGGCCTGCTCGCCGAGGTAGTCCAGCCAGTCGTTCTCGCTGGTCATCACGGGGTCCTTCCACTCGGTTTCGGTGTCTGCCGAGCGGCCGGGCGGGGTTGGTCGGTCCCCGCCCACGCCGTCGGTAGCTCGCTGTTCAGGCGGCGAGCGCGGTGATCAGGCCGGGCAGCGCGGCGCGGGCCTCGTGCACGGCTTCGTCGATCAGGCCGTGGTCGTCGATGACGGCGACGATCTGCTCCTCGAGGTCGCCGTCCGGGTCGAGGTCGGTGCCGAGCACGGCGGTGCTGAGCAGCACTCCGGCCTTGCGGACCGAGACGATGACGATGCGGTGCTCGATCTCGCGGGCCAGGCGCAGGTCCTGGCGGGCTTCGTGCTCGGCGAGCCGCTGTCCCAGTAGCGGCCGCCGACGCGGCGCGATCGCGGCGTCGATCTCGGCCCAGGCTCGGGCGTCGCGCTGGCGTTGCTGTTCGCGTTCGCGCTCGCGGCGGTTCTGCTCGTCGATGGCGCGGGTGACCTCGGGTTCCGGGGCCCAGAGACAGTCGCAGGGCTGCGGGTACAGCAGCGGCCCGTCTTCGGGGTCCCACGGTTCGCCGCGTTCTTCGTGGTCGTTGACCAGGTATTCGCCTGAGCCGCCGCACACGTCGCAGCTGGCCAGGGCCCACAGCCACCGCATCCGGGTCTTGCGGTAGCCCTCGGGGGGCGTGATCGTCAAGTCCATCAGGAACTCCTTGTGCACTCGGTTTCGACGGATGCCGGCGCGGCCGGGGCTTGGTCGGCGCACCGGCCGCGTCAGCGGTGGAAGATCACAGCGGGGCGGTCCACACCTCGATGCCGGGATGCTGGGCGTCGAGTTGCTGCTGGAACTCTTCGGCGCGGCGCTGTGCCCAGTGCTCGCTGGGGAACACCGCGGCCCAGCTGGCGTCGTCGGTGATGCGTCCGGCCGGGGTCATCCGCTGGACGGTCTTCTCCGCGCGACGCCGGAGGAACACCCCGTAGCGAGGGCTGGGGATGTGCTGGGGCGCGGGCTTCTGGTCGCTGCCGCAGCCCGGTAGCGCCTTCAGCGTCGGCGACTGCCCGGCGGAGACGTGCTCGCCGTCGATGAGTACGGCCTTGCCGTCGCGCAGGGTCCAGGCGAAGCGGCGGTCGGGCTTGCGCTCGACGGCCATTCCGCAGATCTCGCAGGTGCGGGTGTTCGTGCCGCGGGGGACCCACTTGTGCCGGATCACCGGGCAGCTCCGGTGTCGAGGGCGTCGATGTCCTTGAGGTCGTAGAGCAGGTAGTCGCGGTGACCGCGCCAGTGGCGCTGGCTGTAGTCGTTGGCAAACACGCGCAGCTGATCGCCGGTGAACAGGTACATCCACTCGAAGTCGATCTCGGTGTCCTCGTCCAGGGCGCCGTCGATCGGGTCCTCGGTGGAATCGGTGTAGAAGTAGCCGATGCCGGCGTGCGGGACGACGTGGCTCGGTTTGAAGCGGGAGCGGTCGCCGGTGGTCAGCTCGGCGCTGGCATCGGCCGGTGCGAGGGAGGACCAGTCCTCGCGCAGGATCTCCTCGAGCAGCTGTTTGGCGTCGCCGCCGTGGTAGGAGTGCAGCGCCTCGGCAAGCTGGCGGATCTGGTGACTGGGGTAGCCATCGTTGTGGCAGTAGCGGGCCAGGTAGGTCCCGTCCTCGTTCAGGGTGCCGATCAGGGATGGGTGGACATACGCGGTTCCTTTCACTCGGTTTCTGGTGGTGCGCAACGGGTTGGTCGGTGACCCGTGTACGCATCGAAGGTGTTGCGCCCCGTCTCGGTGGGGCGCACTCGCCGAGCGCTGGTGGCGGGGAAAGGGGTCAACCTGCGGGCGCTTTTCCCGCGGGTTGACCCCGGCCCGTCGCCGGCGCAGAGTGCGCAGCCCCACCGAGACGGGGAGCGGCAGATCTGGTTAGCCGCTGTTTGTGCTGGTCAAATGTGGCAGTCGACGGTGACCAGCCACATGTCGCCGGACAGCGAATCGAGGTAGGCGTTGGCCTCGGTGAGGTAGTCCGCCTGCGATTGCGGGTCCTCGTCGCTCATCCCGAACCAGCCCATCCGGCCCGGCGAGAGCCACCGGCCGTCGTGGGTGAGCGTGGCCCAGCCGGGGATCGCCTGGTCGCGGCATTGCTGCACGTACTCGTCGCGGTCGAGGTGGTCGAAGATGTCCTCGGGCCCGCCGAAGAAGAACCTGCGGTAGGCCACGTGGTCGCGCAGCGCGGCGATGCGCAGCTGTGCCCCGTAGTCGGCGCGGGCCTGCTCGATGGAGTACTCCAGGCTGGCCCGGTAGGTCTACCCGGCGACGTCGAGTTCCTTGCGGGCCCGCTCGTGGAAGTGCTCGTACTCCGCGGTGCCACGAACCAGTGCGTCGACGGCGGCCTGGTCGGCCAGGCCGAGGTCGGCACGGACTCCAGCCAGCGCGTCCTGCTGGAAGTCGCGGCGGGAGCGGGGCGCGGCGGTTTCGGCGGTCCGGACGCGTTCGACGACCGATCCCAGCGCTGGTGCTGCGGGGTGCCGGAGACGACGGAGGCGTATTCGTCCCAGGCGGGGCCGGCCTGCTCGGCCGCGGCGGCGCGGGCGCGCTCGAAGTCCAGCGCCCGGATACGGCCGGCGTCGGTGAAGGTCGGGTCCAGCGTCTCGTTCTCGTTGGCCCAACTGCGCTCGCCGGTCAGCAGGTCGGCCGGGTCGGCGCCGGCAAGCACCGGCAGACGGTGGCTGAACCGGCCGCCAATCTGGTACCAGTCCCACTTGGCCTGTGGGTTGATCCAGTACGTCTCGCCGTCCTCGTCGCGGCGCTGCGCGATGTCCAGGTTCTCGTCGAACGGGCCAGCAGTCGGGAGACCGCAGTGGTCATCTCGTCGTCGTCCTCAGCGAAGAGGGCCACGGTCATACTGAAATGCGACATGAAGGTGTTCGTCCTTTCACTCGGTTTCTCTTGTCGCGCAACGGGTTTGGTCGGTCCCGTGCACATCTGGGGGTTGGCCCGCGTGGTGGGTGCGGCCGGATCAGTCGGCCCAGTCGGCGACGCCGTCGAGTTCGATCTCGCCGTGCTGCGCGGTCTGGGCGGCCCAGCGCCGTATCCACGCCGCGGCCGCGGGCGTGGCCGCCGCGGCGCGCAGTTCCTGCTGGCGCAGCCATTCGGCTGACTCGCTGCGGCGCAGGCGCCGGTCGTCCGGGTCGAGCTCGTAGTAGGTGACGTCGGCTTCGCAGCCGTCGACGACGATGACTTCGTGGGGGCGGCCGTCGCCGTCGTAGCCGATGATCATTTCGACGGACGTAGTCACGTGTGCTTTCCCATCACTCGGTTTCTTTTCTGCTGTGCGGGCGGGATTGGTCGGTTCCCGCCCGCACAGGTCTTGGGCATTCGTGGCCGTTACGGGCCAGGAGCGCGAGTTGCCCGGCACCGTCGAGGGAGCCGGGCGCCGCGGTGGCCGGCGTGCTCAGCTCGGTGAGGTCGCAGGTGACGATCTCGACGGTCGGGCTGACGCCGTGCCAGTCGTCGGCGTAGTGGGAGGTGTCCCAGCCGCATCCCGGCTGGAGCTCGAGCCCAGTCGCGGCGTGGAACCGCTGGTATTCCTCGTCGGCGTCCCAGGTGAGGTTCGGTTGGCCGCTGCTGCGGAACGGGGCGCTGGTTTGCGGGACGAGGAACACTCCGTAGCGGGCGAACAGCGCGGCGATCGCGATGGCGTGGTACTCGAACCGGCGGCCGCGGTAACCGCCTGGTGCGTTGCCGGTGCGGGCCACGGCACCGAAGGGCGGGTTGCCGATCGCGGCGTCGAACTTGCCGAGTTGCATGGTCGGCAGGTCGAGGATGTCGGCGCCGATCCAGGTGGCTTCCGGCAGCACTTTCCGCCCGACCTTGAGGTAGGCCGGGTTGCGTTCCACGCACACCAGTTCGCGGCGGGGTTCGCCGTTCCAGCGATGCGCGAACAGCCGGCGGCACTCGAAGGCCAGGCGGCCGGTGCCGGCGCCGAGGTCGAGGATGCGGGTGGCGTTCATGCCGACCAGATCGACGGACAGGTCGCGGGCCAGGCTGCGCGGGGTGAAGAAGGCGCCCTCCAGGCTGTTCGCGGCGGTGGAGGACTCCTGCCAGTGGTCGAGCACGAACTCCTTTTCGTCCTCGTCCAGGTCACGGTCGGCCTCGACCAGCTCGCACGCCTGGCGGTGCAGTTGGGCTTGCTTCTTGGTCAGTTTCGCCATGGCGGGCTCCTGTTCACTCGGTTTCGCCCGCGGCCGCGCGGTGGACGGGTTTGGTCGGTCCCGTCGCTGTGCACGGCCGTTGTCGGGCCCCCACCGGGTGGCGGGTGCACTCGCCGGCCTCGCCGACGTGGTGCTGTCCAGCCGGCGCTTTTCCGGCTGGACAGCGGCGCAGTGGCGAGGCAGAGTGCGCCGCCCCGCCACCGGATTGGCCCGACCGCGCACACCCCATTTGTCGTGCCGGCTCGGTGATCCGCTCGGCGAGTCGATCATCGAGGCCGGCTAGCAGTCGTTGCGCGGGGCGCAGGGCGGTCGTCTCGGTGAGCCGGTCACCGTCCCAGCCTGCGCGGCGGGCCTCGGTGAACAGCAGCTCGGCACCCGTGGGGCGGGGCTGCGCGAGCGGGGACTGGGCTCCGTTGTTCAGCATCACCGGGATGGGCGCGCTCGTCGCGGTACGAATCGCCGGGCGCCACCAGGGTGGGGGAACGGCTGCCGCCCGCGATGACCAATGGGCGCCTCCAGCGTGCGGAGGCGCCCATCTACAGGAGAAACGGTGGTCAGCCGAACGGGTAGCCGTGTCTGATCTCGTAGAGATCCACTTCGTGCACCGCGCCGGTGTCGTGGTCGGTGAGTTCTACGACGGGGCCATCGGATTCACAAACGTAGCGCCACATCGTGGCGGCCGCGTCCGCAGGATCGACGGCGCCTTCGATATCCCACTCGATCACGCCGCGGTAGCGCTTGGGCAACGCCACTGCCTGTTCGGCCTGCCCAACGACGTCGTTCAGCCAGTCCGAGATCGTGCGCAAGGAGCGGTAGATGTGCCGCTGCCTGCCCTTGCCATCCTGCTGCTGGTAGTCAGCCTGCTCGTCCGCCCAGTTGTAGTCCACCACGGCACGGATCGCCGCGAGGAGCTTCGGGTCCACCGCAGGCGTGGATGCTGCACTTGATGACATACTTGCTCATCAGCCCTTTCGATGCAGATGGGTTGGTAGTGCCCTGGCTGGGCGGCTCGAACTTCCCGGAACGTCCCGCCCCGCCAGAGCGAGGTCCGTAGTACCAACCCGCCACGATCGCTTCGATGGCGTCCGGGATGGGACAGCGCGTAGAAGCAGTGCTCGTCCGGGTCGGCCTGCATCCGCTGTGGTGCGCGGGTGTCCTGCAAGACCACAATGCCGTCCCGCTGCGCCGGGCCGGCGTGGGCGACCTCGACCATCCCGGACCTGGTACCGGCGCAGCAGCGGGAGTACGTGCTGCTCGACCAGGGCGGCGGTGCTGGACCACCGGTCTGGGCGGTCAGCACGATCAGGTTCGACAGGTCGTCGCGCAGTTCGGGCGGACGGAAGCCGGGGTCGAGCAGGGTGCGCACGACCCCGCCGGTTGACTCGGCGCCCATGCCGTAGCTCCAGCAGGGTGTCCGCGGCGCTCATTACCGCTTCCGCAGGCGCAAGGTGATCCGGTCGGCGCCCGGCGCGTCGTAGGCGTCGACGAACGCCGGCGGCATCTGTTCGGTGGTGCGGTGCCCGGACAGCTTGTGCCAGGCGATGGTCCAGGTCGCTTCCTTCTCGTCCGGCCGCGGCGCCGGATAGTTGGGGTTCGGCACGCTGACCGACTTCTTGTTGACCCGGACCACGCGCAGCCACAGGTCGTTGTAGGACACCCAGTCGCCCTTGGCGACCTGGTCCGGGCCGAGCGTGGACGCCTTGCCCTCGGCCTGGAGCTGGGTGTAGACGCCCTTCCAGTAGTCGATCTGCTCGGTGAGAGTGGCGATCTCGCGCCGCAGGTAGACCACGCGCTCCTCGCCGGGGTACCGGATTCCCCAGCGGTGCCGCGGCTGGCCCTGCTCGTCGGTCTCGGTCACCCAGCCCGGTTCGCCGTCGAGCTCCCGCTGAAGGCGCCGGCGGTCGGCTTCCTGCTTGGCGATCCGGTTGGCCACGGTGACCGGGGTTGTGGCGGGCGCCCATGTGGTGCGACGCGGTCTCCGCGCGGCGCGCCAGCTCGTCGGCGTACTCACCTTGCTTGACGGATTTGCCGAGGCTGTTCCACGCGCGCTCGCGCCGGTTGCGGTCGGCCTTGTAGCTGTGGTGACCGACCAGCAGCGGCTGGCCCCATCGGAATGTTGTGGAAAACGTAGTCAGCTTTCGCCCGTGTGGCCTCGGCCTTGGCCTGCTGCTTCCCAGCGCGCTCGGTGAGCCGGTCGACCCGGTCGTCCATCCGATCGGCGAGATCATCTTCCCGCTGCTCGACGCTGGGCATCGTGTCATCGATCTCGCGCTCGACGGTGTAGCCCGCCGTGGTGAGCACCCGCTCGATATCGGCGATGGCGTACGGCTTGGACTGGCGGTACCGGGAGGACCGCAACAGCCACGCCCCGGCGTAGCGCGACCACGTCCAGGACGGGTGCGCTTTGAGTGCGTGGTGCGCGGGACTGTTCTTCGTCGTGCCCTCGACGGTGGTGCCGGACTCGTAGTCGTGGTGGATCGTCAGATTTCCCAGGGACATGGCAATGCGCCTCTTTCACTCGGTTTCCTTGGTTGCGGCGCAGGCGGTTTGGTCGGTCCGCGTGCGCCCGGAACACGGCCTGGTGAAGGGCTGTGAACAGCAGAAAGGCCCGGCCTGCGGCGGTCGTGGTGACCGCGCGAGCCGGGCCTGGAGGTGGACAGGGCAGGACGGGCGCTTAGCCCGTGGCGTGGTGGTGCCCAGGAATCGGCGGGAACCGCGCTACCGTCTCGGCTCGCTCGCCGTCCGGCCAGGTGAGCACTCGGCCGGTGGTGAGGTCGATGCCGAGCAGGGCGTCGCCGTCGAGTGTGATCGTGACGGTGCCTTCCTCGGTGGTGCCGACCGAGCCGCTGCGGCTGCTGGCTTCCCACGCCAGTCCGGTACGCGGCGCGGCGGGTGGCCAGTCGGGCAAGTAGGCGGTTCGCCGGTGGCCGGGGACGGTGACGTAGTCGTAGGGAGCACCGGCGGCTTCGCGTTCGGCGACGTGGTCGGCGAACCCGGCTTCGGCTCCGGCACGGTTCGGGTAGGACAGGACGGTCAGTTCACCATCGCCGAGGATGAGCAGCGCGTCGGCGGTGTCGCCTGGGTCGGCGGCCCAGGGTGCGGCGCGGATTCGCACTACGGCGGCGCGGAGCTCGATTTCGGGGCGTCCGTGAGCGTACGCGCGGGCCCCCACGATGACGTCGCCGACGGTGTGCAGGACGTCGGTGATCACGTCGTGGAAGTCCTCGACGTCGTCTGGCCACCAGTCGCCGCGCGGGGCGTCGGCAAAGGCGGCGGCATCGGTGTAGCGCAGGACGGCGCCCACGCCGGGCAGAGCTGTCATCGGTACTCCTGGGAAGCGGGAAGTGGCCCCGCCGAACCAATCCGCAAGCGGGCGGTGCGGGTCGGCGGGGCCGGTTGATCAGGCAGTGGGCTTGCAGCAGGCCAGCGGGACCCCGGTGAGGTCGTAGCTGTCGCCGTTGGCCAGGAAGCCGTACTTCGCCGACGAGAACGCCAGCATCCTGGTGGATTCCTGGTCCAGGGTCACCACGGCGGTGCGCTTGCGGCTGAGCCGTTCGATGCTCTTGACCGTGCCGCGCAGACCATTGAGGTACTTCGGGACAGGTTGTAGAGGGTGACGTCCAAGCCCTCCCTCACCTCGGCCGCGGCCTGGTCCTGGAGCAGCTTGCGGCGCGCCTTGACCGCCTCGATGACGGTGTCAAGATCGTTCGCGTCCGCGCTCTCCTGGATGAAGCCGACGACCGCGGGCATGGACATGGTTGCTGTGGACATGCGCAAACTCCTTGTGAAATAAGGGATTGAGAGATGCCAGGTTCGGTGACCCGGCGTCGTTGCGGTGGCGCTGCGCCCCCGGTTCGGTGGGGCGGCAGGGCAGGCGCTAGTAGCTGGCGCTGCCGAAGAACAACCAGCCGGTCTGGTCGGGCGAGCCGGTCGTGGTCACGGTGACGACGCCGTTGCCGCTGATGCCCCCGCCAGGGCGCATCGCATACTGCGCGGACGGCACGTCCTCAAGGCTCTCGCCCTCGGCCAGGTTGGTGGCGGCTGCCTTGGCGGCGGTGCGCAGGTCGGGGTAGCCACCGTCGCGTTGGGGGATTGGCAGGTGCTCGAGGGTGCGGGTGCCGCCCTTGACCGCGATCGCTCCGGCCGGACCTCGCTTGTCGCAGATCCGTTCGTCGTTGTCTCGGATCAGCTTGTCCGCCAGTTCCTCGGCGGCCTCGGGTGTCATCGGTGCGGCCTCGATGATCACGTAGCTGTCCTTTTCGGCGATGGTGCCGGTGTAGCCGGAGTGGCCGTGGTCGTACAGGGCCTGGTCGACGGCGGCTTGGAACGCCTTGTCGACGTCTGCGCCTTCGGCGTAGCTCTCGAATGTCAGAGCTCTCATGTCTGGTTTCTCCTCGTGCTCGTGCGGAGCGGCCGGACACGCATCGACGGGTTCAGGCGTGGGACCTGAATCGAGCGGGTCTTGACCGCTGCCCCGGTTCGGTGGGGCGCACTCGCCTGGCGTCGGTGGCGGGAAAGGGGGTCAAGCCCGCGGGCGCCTTTCCCGCGGGCTTGAGGCCCGGCCGCCGCCGACGCAGAGTGCGCAGCCCCACCGAGACGAGGGTCAGTGGCACCACCACAACTCATTAAGTCCACATGAGTTGACATAGATCAGACGGCTTAGCTATCGTCTACTACAGAAAGCAACTCATATGGACGATTGAGCGCGAGCCGCCACGGTACCACCGAGCAGCGAACTCCGAAACGCAGAGCCTGGGATCTCGTCGGTGTTGACCTGCCGACCGGCTTCCGCTCGTCAGCAGGGGAGGCCAGGGCATGTGCACGCCGGACGTCGACAGCGAACTCGCCCGCTACGTCGAGACTCCCGATCATAGGCGACTATCACCGCAGGGCTCTCCGACTGGATGACGATCTCCTCGTCCCGCCAGTGGGCCAGGTTCTGGATGTGCTCGATCCCGGCCGGCACCGAGACCTGATACGGCGGCAGGTAGGCGGCACTGAGCTGTCGGCGGGCGTGTCCCGCTCCGGCTGGGCACGCCTTCGCCGTCTCTTGGGCCTGTTCGCCGCCGTCGACGCCTGGCAGCGGTCGACCACGGCTGTGGCTGAAACGCTGTTGCGATCCACTGTTCACCATCACAACGTCCACATAAGTTGCCATTTTCGGTACTTTGTGCCAGTGGGCTGACGAACACAAATCAGTCGGGAGGAGAGTGCGCGATGACCGAGACGAAGACATCCCCGAAGAAGCGAGCGCGACGGTCCACCCTGGCCAGCCGCAAGCTGGAGGCGGCGCGTCAGCGCCTGGCCAACCAACTCGCCGAGGAGCGCGACCGGGAGGAGCGCATCAAGCAGGCCTTGCGGTCGTTCATGGACGCGGGGCAGAAGATCGCCGCCGCCGAGGAGGCATGCGAGGAGAAGGTCGCCGAACTGGAGAAGCGAATCGAGCGGCTACGTGAGAAGGCACAGGAAAACGTCGCCGGTGCGCATACCGAACAGACATGTGCGGCGCTGACGATGCACGAGGCGGGACGCACGATGGAGCAGGTGGCCGAGTTGCTGGAGGTGTCGCAGAAGGAGGCGCGGCGGTTGATCGCCGCTGGCCGTGAGGCATCGGCCGAGCCGGGCGGCTCGTCGCCCAAGCGGCGGCCGGACCGAGCAACCGAGTGGGCCGGGGATGCGGCTTCACCGGAGCCGGCTGCCTGCGCGGCCATGGGTTCCGAGGTCGAGGGTGGCGCAGTGCCGGACGGATTAGGCGAACAGCGCGATTTGCGCGGGATCGATGCTCATCAGGATGCCCCGAAGGCGAGCTTCATCCCAGCCGCGTCCGCGCACGGCAGCGGCGGGGGCTCGTGAGCGTTTCGCTCGTTCATGGCGAGCCAGCCCGAAGCAGTGTCTGACCCGCCAGCGTGGGCGTCTGCCGCGGCCCTTGGCGGCCATCCGGCTCAGGTTGTCCGCGTGGGTCGACGGCCAGGTTACGGCGGTCGGGGTACTCGAGTGCGCGGTGATCCGGCGTCCCGAAGCTCGGGTTATCGCCCACGTTGAACAGCTCCAACACGCGCTCGGCGATCTCCTCGTCGGTGGTGTTCGCCGTGACCGAGGATTCGTCGCAGGCGTAAACCTCGACAGCCCGGTCCTCGCGGCGGCGAAGGCCGCTGGTTCCGGACGTGCGGCTGATGCTGTCCCGGTACGGTGAGCACGCTCGTTCAGCGCGAGATGATTGCTACCTCTTGGCCCGGCCGAAGAACAATCAGTCGGCCTGACCGAACGAGCCGGTCGTGGTCACGGTGACGACGCCTGCGCCGGTGCGCACGCCACCGAACAGGGGCAGCAGCACACTCCATACGCACGTCTATCTTAGTTGACACCCGCTTGAAGATCGTTACCGATTTCTCCATCGACACGCAGTTCGACGTTCTCCATATCTGGTCAAGCTAGCCCTACAAGATTGACAGGTGCTTTCGTCATTGCGAAGCTATCTGTCATGGAGTTCGTCGGCGTAACGGACGCCGCGCGACAACTCGGCGTGACGACGCGGCAGGTACAGCACCTCGTCGCGAGCGGTGACCTGCGCCTCGTCGCCCGCGGACTCATTGACCGGACCTCGCTGGATCGGCATCTCGCCACTCGACAGGGCTCCCGGAAGCGTGCCTGGTCCGAGAGCAATGCGTGGGGTGCTGTCGCGCTGCTGTCCGGTCAGCACGCCTTCTGGATGGGGCCGTCACAGCGTTCCCGGCTCAAGGGCGTTCTTCGGCAGCTGACGGCGGACCAACTGGTAAGCCGCACCCGCAACCGAGCTCAGGTCCAGCGCTATCAGGGTCATTCCCGCGCCGCCGAACGGCTTCGGCGCGAGCTTGTCGACACCGCCAGCGCTACCGCCGCGCTCGGCCTGACAGGTATCGACCGCGTGGACGGCTACCTCGACGCCCAGTATCTCGACGAGACCGTCGCACGCCACGCCCTCATCGAGGCACCGGGCGGCCGGTACACCCTACGTGCGACCACGATGGACCTGACAATCGTGCGCTCCCTCGCGGACTCCGGATCGGTGCTGGCCGCACTGGACCTCGCGGAGTCACTCGACGTCCGGGAACGCCAGGCCGGCCTGAGAGGCCTGGCGGCGGCGTTGCGGCGGCCTCGTGACTGATCAACCGACTATCGACCTAATCGCAGCCGAAGGTGGGGCCACTCGCACCGACCTGGCTGGCTTCCAGACCAGCCCGACGCAAGGTCGGGCTGTGGATGGAGGCCAGTTTCCCGCCACCGAGGATCACCAGCACGTCGGCGATCATGTTCGGACAGGCGGCCCACAGGCCGCGCGTATCCGCATCACTACGGCCCGGTTGGGGCATCCGTGGGCGTCAGCGCGGGCCTCCACGATCATGTCACCCAGGTGCGCAGCAGGTTGCCGGGCAGAACGGTCTGCCGGGGCGCTGATCCGGCCACGATCACTCCTGACGGTGCGAGCGGGCCGCCACTCACCAGATGTCCTGCTTGTTAGCGCTGGCTGGTCAGCTCCTGCGGTGGATACGCGCGGTGATCAAACCAACGACGGTCGCGTCCTTGTCGTCGGCCGCATCCTCGGTGAGGAGCCGTTCGGCGTGACGAAATGCGAGGCGAGCTCCAGCGAGTCGTCCGCGCTCCTCGACGTAGGCCAGCGCGGCGGTCAAGTCGTCGTGATGTTCGGTGTCGATACATCGCCGCAAGCGGGTGACCGGAGTGTCAATGTCGTCGCCCACCGGACGGCTGGCATCGGGATCACAACCCGAGGCCAGATCACGGAGAACGCGACGACACTCCTGCGGAGTCAACGCCGATGGTCGATCGGTGTTCATGCCGCTGATCCTTCCGTATTGACTACGGCGGCCCCGCATCCGGTCCATCGGATACGGGGTCCGACACAACTTCGTTCGCCGCTGGAGTCAGCCGCTCCTGGACCGCTGCCATTTCGCCCGATGCTCGGCGGCGATCCGCTGGAAGGCACTGCCGTCCTTCCGGTCCTTATCGGATCGCAGTTTCAACTCCTCGGCTACCGCGTCCAGCGCGTCAGCGTCAGCATCAATGATCGCCTCCGTGGCGCGATCGGTGAGTTCCTTGCTTGACAAGTGCGACAGGTCGTCGGTCACAGGTACCTCCCTGTGTCGGGTGCGGGCGTGTTGCCGCCGCACCCGACAGCGGGCCTGTGCCTGCCGGGACCAGGCTCGGCAAAGCCGACCGCGGCAGCGGTTTGGCCTGGTTCCGGCAGGCACAGGCCCGCTTCACTGAGAGCGGCAACACGCCCGCACGGCCAGGGAGACGTGCGAGGTCCGACGAGCTGCACAGCCGGAGGTCAGCACCTACCAGGACCCTGTCATCGACGGAACAGGTCCAGCTGAATTGCGGATTCCGTTACGTGGTGGTCACAGCAACCCCGATGTGGCGTGAGCGCACCAAGGGGCGAATCGAGACATGCATCGCAGCTCCCGGTAAGCTGCGGGTTGCTGATCAGCCCGCCCGGTGTCGGCAAGACAATGTGGGCCGAACGGTCGGGTTTGGACGGTTCCGATGATGCATCTGGGTGCTGTGTCCCGTTCGATGGTGCGCACTCGTCCCAGCGCTGGCGACGGCAAAAGGCGTCAAGCTCGGCCGCCGACGGCGCAGAGTGCGCAGGCCCCACCGAGTACGGGTAGCGGCTGTCAAATGGTTGCTACGTCTTGACCAGGCCGAAGAACAACCAGCCGGTCTGATCGGGGGAGCCGGTGGTCCTCACGGTGACGACTCTTTGGCTGTTGCCGCTCACGCCGCCGTCGCGGCGCATGACGTACTGCGCGGACGGCACGTCGGCGATGGCCTCGTCCTCGGCCAGACCGGTGGCCGCCGCGTCGGCGGCGGCGCGCAGGTCGGTGTAGCCGCCGTCGCGCTTCGGGATCGGCAGACCCTTGAGAGTGCGGGCGCCCCCTTGACGGCGACCTGGAAAGCCATCGCGATGTTGGGGCCTTCGGCGTAGATCTCGAAGGTAGTCCCGCCCATGGTGGTTTCTCATCATGCGCGTACGGGGCGACCAGAGGCGCATCGACTCGTTCGCGCAGAGAGTCCTGATGGAGCGGATCTGGCCGCTGCCCCCCGTTCGGTGGGGCGCACTCGCCCGGCGCCGGTGGCGGGGAAGGGAGTCAAGCCCGCAGGGGCGTCTCTCCCTATGGGCTTCAGGCTCGGCCGCCGACGGCGCAGAGTGCGCAGGCCCACCAGCCCGGCCTGAGCACAGTACGTCCACATGAGTTGACATTTGATTCTTGAAGATGGGAAAGTTGTCCCAGTAAGACAACTCATATGGACGTTATGAGCGTGAGTGGTCGATCTGGTACCGCCCATGGAGCTCGGACTACGAGCTCGTCGGTTCTACCTGCAAATCGGCTTTCGCTCGTTAGTTGGGGAGGCAAGGCCATGTGCACGTCGGACATCGACACCGAACCCGCTCGCTACATCCTGTTCTGTGGTCACGTACTCGAGATCCCTGCCGAGGTCGACACCGCGATCGAAGAACACGGACCCAGATCGCCGTACTGCTGGTGCGACACGTGTTCTCGCTGGCGGCGGATCGGGGACAAGGTCGCGCCGAGTTCGCCGCAGCTGGAAGGGGAATGATCATGTCGCATCTCGACCACCGGCAGCCCGATACCGCCAGCATTCCGCACGGCGCACCATGCCGACGACCGATCCACTTCGTGGGCTCACTGCCGCCGGCGGTGGCCGAGACAGATCGAGCAGCCATGCAGTGGATGCTCGACCATGTCGGGACAGCTGAGTTGACCACGCTGCCGTGCGACCGGGATTCCCGCTGGATCATCGACTGGCTTGACGGGCTCCGTGAGCGTGGCCCGATGGACCTTGTCCTCGACGGCGATTCCTCTGACTACACGAAGCTGCCGGTCTACCGGCTCGGCCGTGGCGAGCGCCTTGGGATCGGCGACGTCACCCCCGGCCGCAGTGCCGAGGTCACGGCCGCGCTGGCAGCTCGGCGGCAGCTCAGCGCGGCCGAGCTGCCGCCGTACCAGGTCTCGATGCCCGCGCCGCTTGACTTGGCGTTGTTCGCGTTCGGAGTGCCGGCCGCAGTGATGCGTCGGCTGTCGCCGCGCGCCGCAGTGCGGGCGATCGTGTCGGCGGTGCGCTACCTACCGGTATTCAACGCCGCGGTCGTAGCCGAGATCGAGCACGTCGAGCATCTGGCCAGAACGTGGAACGAGGAGATCGTGATCCAGCTGGAAAGCCCGGCGGTGCTGGTCGCCTACGACCGGGCTCCTCGGGCAGCCTGGCCGGTCCTAACTCGGTTCCTGGCTCAGCAGGCCGCGAAGGTCATCTCGGCGGCGCTGCCGGAGACCCAGTTTGTGCTGCACAAGTGGTGCCGGGGCGATCTCGGGCACAAGCCGATCGCTTCGCTGCGCGACCTCAGTCCGATGGTCGCGTTCACTAATGCGCTGGCTGCCCGATTGGAGCGTGCGGGCAGGGCAGTTCCCCCGGTACATGTCGCGCTGTGCGACGGGGACAATCCGCCCTCGCTGGATGCTAGTGACTACACACCCCTGAGGAGGCTGCGCCACGACATCGCCGTGATCGCCGGGCTGGTTGACGAGCGGCACCCGGAATCGTCAGCAACGGCGCTCGAGCTGACCGAGCAGGCGCTCGACCGACCGGTGGCCGCAGTCGCCGCGCCCTGTGGCCTGGGACGCAGGACTGCCGACGGCGCTGCAGCGAATGCAGCACTGGCATGGCGGCTCACCGGCGACGAGCACGCCCCAACAGGCCGCGGTCGCACGCAGCACCGTCTGCTCCCAGCGCCACACCGAGCAAGGTGAACTCGGTCGCCAGCCTTGAAGCGGGGGAACGAGGGCTCCGACGTCATGCAGAGGCTAACGCAGAGGTCGCATCCCGCGCCTGAGCAGGCCGCCGAGTCGATCGGCGCACTCGCGTGCATGCCGTCGTTAAGCCGTACCGAGCAGCAGCCCCGCTGCTGTGGCGACCGTTACGGCCAACCGTGCCGAGGAGGGAATCACACTATGAACTTCGGCGATTCTTCCGCGTTGGCCATCCCTGGGGCAGACGGCAGGCGTGGGGAATGCTCCGTGACTGAGACCGTCGCTGAACAGATCGTGGGCGCGGTTATCCCGGTCAGGCGAAAGCCACGCAAGACTGAGGAGAACGTGCGGGCACTCCCGCTGGCGGAACAGGTCCTATCCCGAGACGGGTCGATGCACTACCGAATTGCCTCGGTGGATCACCGCGGCCGAATGGCGGAGTCGTCGCTCATGCGGGTTCTCGGTTGGCTGCCCGCCGACCGGGTCGACGTCGCAACGACATCGGGCGTCGTCGTCTTTCGACGGAACCGCTACGGGGCGTTCCACCTGACACGAAGAGGTCACGTGCAGCTCCCGCTGTCTGTGCGCCGATGGTGCGGCGTGAGGCCGGGCGATCGGGTTTTGCTCGCGGCAGCACCAGAGTTGGGTGCATTGATCGTGCACACGATGGCGGTGTTGGACGGAATGGTTCTCGCGTACCACGACCAGGCGTGATCCGAAATGAGGGACCGGCAGACCCACACTAGTTCGGGACCCTCTCGGACGGCCGAGGTCGAGGCAGCACGTCTGTTGTTGTTGCGTTTAGGGGTGAACCCCGAGGAGCTCCTCGCCGACGTACCACGGGCCGAACCGCCACCGACCTTCGCGGAGTACGTACCGAAGGTGGCCATCGCGGTCAGGGACGGGACGCGCCGGGCATACGGTCCGTACTGGGACCGGATTGTGGAGACCTGGGGCGAACGCCGACTGGATGAACCGACGGCAATCGACGTCAAATACTTGGCCGAGCACGTCAGAAGTCACGCTGTGGTCCGGCGCAACAGCAGGGGTGGGCGAAGCGCGGCCGAGCATCTGATCTCGGCGTTGCGCTGCGTCTACAACCATGCGGCAGCTGACGGATGGGTGAGGGAAGCGGACAATCCTGCTCTCCGGGTGTCCAAACCGCGGCGTCTTCCCAGCACACGCCACGGCTTGTCGGACTCCCGGATACGTGAACTCAACCAGGTGGCCGCACGGACGGGGAACGACCCCGTACTCGATTGTCTCCTTCTGCGGCTGCACACGGAGACGGCTTGCAGGCGTGGTGGCGCGCTCGCGTTGCGTCCTCAAGATCTTGACGAGGAGCAGTGCCTAATTCTGTTGCGGGAAAAGGGAGATACGCAGCGGTGGCAACCTGTGTCGCCGACCCTGATGCGATGCCTGCGTGATCACGTAGAGCGCGGCCCGGGAGAGCCCAGCGCGCAGTTGTTGCGTTACCGTGACGGCCAGCCGATCACCACCCGCCGCTACGACTATCTCTGGTCACGGATGCGGAAGCATCTGTCGTGGGTTCGGACCCAGCAAGTGAGTACCCACTGGCTGCGGCACACGACGTTGACGTGGGTCGAACGCCATTTCGGCTACGCCGTGGCCCGAGCCTACGCCGGGCACAACGACAACCGCAGCGCCGGAGTGACTGCCACCTACATCCGCGCGGACATAGTCGAAGTCGCGACCGCGCTCGCAGTACTGACAGGTGAAACCCACCCCCTCGTTGTCACCGCGTAACGCGAGAAACACAAGCCAAGCACGCGGCGTTCTGACCGTAGTTGCACCAGCGGTGCTGGTTGAATCGGCAAGCCCTGCTGTCTAGCAACCAATCGTCCACGATGGACACTAACGTGTGCTAGTCTTGTCGGGGCCGCGCGCTCTCGTCGTCGGCGGCGAACGCCTGGGGCAACTGCGGCAAGGCCTCAGCGGCCACGAGCGAAGCGAGGCAGACGCGGCGACGGCGACTGGCGATCTGGTCATTTGTGCTTCCGGGTGAACATGTCGGGCCGACCATCATGCACCTGCCCGGTCTGGTCTTGCCGATGCCAGGGGATGGGGTTCGCCGGTGAGCGCTGCGAGGGCGGCAGCGACTTCCTCGAGATTGGCTCGGATGTAGGTCGTTGTGGTACCGGCGTCGCCGCCGCTGTCGATATGGCCGGCGAACGCGCGGGCTACGGCGTAGCCGAAATGGCGTTCTACCCACGTCAACGTCGTGTGCCGTAGCCAGTGCGTGCTGATTTGTTGGGTGGCTACCCACGGCAGGTGTTTGCCCAGGCGCGTCCAGAGGTGGTCGTAGCGCCGGGTGGTGATCGGCTCGCCGGAGCGGTACCGCAGCAGTTGTCCGCCAGCAGCAGCCGCACCTCGTTCTTCGGCATGTGCTTGCAGGTGGCGCATCAGGGTGGGGGAGACGGGCTGCCAGCGCACCGTGTCGCCTTTTTCCTGCAGCAACACCAGAAATTGCGCGGGATCGAGATCGTGCGGGCGTAAGGCGAGCGCGCCGCCGCGGCGGCAGGCTGTCTCGGTGTGCAGCCGCAGGAGCAGGCTGTCCAGTGCCGGGTCGTTTCCGGTGGTGGCCGCGACTCGGTTGATCTCCTCCAGTCCGGTGTCGGGCAGACCTCGCCGGGTGCTGGGCAGACGGCGGGGCTTCGGGACCCGTCGTGCGGGGTTGTCGGACTCAGCGATCAGGCCGTCGACGACGGCGTGGTTGTAGACGCACCGGAGTGCGGCGATGAGGTGTTCGGCTGCGCTGCGGCCACCGCGTGCGTTGCGGCGGGACACGACGTGGGTTCGGATGTGTTCGGACAGTTGCTTGATCTCCAGCGCGGTGGGCTCGTCGAGTCGCCGGTGGCCCCAGTGCTGCTGGATCCGTTTCCAGTAGGACGAGTACACCCGTCTCGTGCCGGCGCTGACAGCGGCGGACACCTTGGGGATGTACTCGTCGAACGTCGGCGCGGGGGAGCGCTGCTGGGTGCTGCCGAGAAGATCGGCGGGAGAGACACCCATGCGCTGCAGCACCAGGCGTGCGGCTTCGATCTCCGCAGTGCCGGGATGTTCGTCAGGACTGGCAGTCATGACGTAACACCCCCGTCCATCGCGGAGTGGAACGCCGTGACCATCGCGTCGAGAGCGCGCGCTGTGTATACGATCAGCACGCCACTGTCCGCTGCGGCGGCCAGGAGCACCCGGTCACCTGCCTCAAGGTGGCACCACCGCCGCGCGGCTACGGGCAGGGGAATGTGGCCTCGCCGAGCCAGGGTGAACATTCCGGCGGCGTCCGGGTGCACGGCCACCGCAGTGTTGGACACCAAACTGAACTGCAGTCGCTGGCCTGGCTCCCAGCCGAGGGCACGCACGACCGACTGTTCAGCGACCCGGCCGCGCTCGTCCAGCGCGGCGATGCGGTAGAGCATCGCGGTCTCGTCGGGTAATGCCGCCAACCGGGGCAGCGACATCCCCCGCGACGCCGGACCGATCGGCGACCGCTCGGCTCGAGAGGTGGACCGCGGAACCACGGCCGGCACGAACGTCTCAAACACGGCCATCATCCCCGCCCGCGCGGAGCTGAGCGCACAGCAGGATACGACGGCGGGCGCTGCGCGCCACGCCGCCGTGTCGACCGGAAATCGCTCGTATTTGCGTGGGAGGGATCCCACCCACCGGTGTCCGAGGGGGGACTTGAACCCCCACGCCCATTACGGGCACTAGCACCTCAAGCTAGCGCGTCTGCCATTCCGCCACTCGGACTCGCTCTGTTGTTGCTGCGACACAGCGTATCTGATCGCCAGAGCCGCTTGCACCCGGGGTGCCACCCGTTTACGGGTGTGCCAGCAGTCGGCGCCCACCGTCGTTATGTGCTCTGCGGCCAGCAACGGTAGGGATCGGCGCGTTGAGATAAGGCGGTGATGGCGAGACTACGCGGAGGTTGAGGAACTCACTGGTGCGGCGGAACGCGACGAGTTCGACTCGGCGGTCTAGACTCGGGCCAACGAGGCCGAACCGAGGGAGGTAAGTGTGAGCGTCGAATCGTCTGACATGATCACCATCCCCCGTGCCGAGCTGGATGCGCTGAGGGCTGAAGTCAGGAGACTGCGGCGCGAGGTCGGGCGGACCGTCGCCAAGCGCCGTGCTCACGTCGATGATGGTCCGGGCGATGGCGCGCCGACCTTCTCTCGCGAGGAACTGGCGTCAGTGTGGGGAATCAATGAGTGATCGCCTCGTTCGCTTCCCCGGCGCGTCCTGGGATGAGATTGAGGCTCTACCGCAGCCGCTTCGATGGACGGTGCAGCGGACCATTTTCCACTTGCTGGACGAACCAATTCCGACTCTCGCCACCCCGTTTCCCGGTGATGACCCGCTGCCAGGTGCCTATGAACTGCACCTGCCTGATGACGCGGTGACAATCTGGTACACGGTCACCGTATATGAAGGGCGCGAGGTCATCAGCGTGCAGCACGTAAGCGTCGACACCTAATCGCAACTTTGGACGCAGCCGGTTGAAAGATCCTTCCCGCGCCAACGCCAGACGTCTGCCAGTCGACACCAGCATCGTCCAGGTACCCCATCGAGCCGCAGGTTAATGGTAGGAAGACGTCTGTGACCGAGCACCCAGACACCATGCCCAGCCCGGACATCGCTGCTGTCGCCGACGAGGCGGTGACGCTGGTCAGCGAGCTGATCCAGATCGACACCACCAACACCGGCGACCCTGACACGCTGGTCGGCGAGCGGGCCGCCGCCGAGTACGTCGCGGAGAAGCTCACCGAGGTCGGCTACGAAATCACCTATGTCGAGTCGGGCGGACGTGACCGGCACAACGTCATCGCGCGGCTGCCAGGCGCCGACCCCAACCGGGACGCCCTGCTGATCCACGGGCACCTCGACGTCGTTCCCGCGGACGCCTCGGAATGGTCGGTGCATCCGTTCTCCGGCGCCATCCGGGATGGTTACGTCTGGGGCAGGGGAGCGGTCGACATGAAGGACATGCTCGGCATGACCCTCGCCCTTGCCCGCCACTACAAACGCAACAACATCGTGCCGCCTCGCGAGCTGATCTTCGCGTTCCTCGCCGATGAGGAGGCTGGGGGCCAGTACGGTGCGCAGTGGCTCGTCAGCCACCGTCCTGAGTTGTTCGAGGGTGCCACCGAGGCCATCAGCGAGGTCGGCGGCTTCTCACTCACGCTGACCGAGGACGTCCGCGCCTACCTCATCGAGACCGCTGAAAAGGGCATCCGCTGGATGAAGCTGCGGGTGCGCGGCACGGCGGGCCACGGTTCGATGATCAACAACGACAACGCCGTCACCAAGCTCGCCGAAGCGGTCGCCAAGCTGGGCAACCACCAGTTCCCGTTGGTCCTGACCGACAGCGTGCGAGAGTTCTTCGCCGGGGTCAGCGACCTCACCGGGTTGGAGTTCCCCGAGGACGACCTCGACGGCGCCGTCGCCAAGCTGGGCGGCATCGCCCGCGTCGTCGGCGCGACACTGCGCGACACCGCCACCCCCACGATGCTCAACGCGGGCTACAAGGCCAACGTCATCCCGTCGGTGGCCGAGGCGACCGTCGACTGCCGCATCCTGCCCGGCCGCATGGCCGCCTTCAACGCCGAACTGGACGAAATCCTCGGACCCGACATCGAACGCGAGTGGCTGGAGCTGGAGCCCGTCGAGACCACCTTCGACGGCCCCCTCGTCGAGGCGATGCGCACCTCGCTGCTGGCCGAGGACCCCGACGCGCACACCCTGCCGTACATGCTCTCCGGCGGCACCGACGCCAAAGCGTTCGACAAGCTCGGCATCCGCAGCTTCGGGTTCTGCCCGCTGCGACTGCCACCGGAGCTGGACTTCGCCGCGCTGTTCCACGGCGTTGACGAGCGCGTACCCGTCGACGCCCTCAAGTTCGGCACCAGAGTCCTCGACCGCTTCCTGCGTAGCTGTTGAGCGAGGAGACCGTGCGGCTGTCCGACGGCACCGCACTGCACGTGATCCGCGACGGCCCCCCTGACGCCGACGTCACGGTCATCTTCGCCCATGGCTACGCGCTCGACCACCGCTGCTGGCACCACCTCACCGCCGATCTGCCCGCCGCCGTCGACCACCCGGTGCAGGTCGTGGCCTACGACCAGCGCGGCCACGGCGCGTCGTCGGTGGCCACGGCCCGCACCGCGACGGTGGAGCAACTGGGCGACGACCTCGCCGAACTGATCGGCAGCGTCGCGACCGGCTCCGTCGTTGTTGTCGGCCACAGCATGGGCGGGCTCACCGCGTTGGCGCTCCGCGAACGCCACCCTGCGTTGTTCGAGCCCGCTGGCGGCGCTCCGCCGGTGGTCGCCGGGCTGGTGCTACTCGCCACCGGCGCGGGGGAGCGGGCCGCCGAAGTGCGCGCGGCCACCGGACTCGCGGTGGAGTCATCGACGTCACGCATCCCCGCCGTGATCAACAAGCTGATGTGGGATCTGGAGTCGCTGCTCGGCCCCGCGCTGGTCGACCTGGTCACCGACCGTTCCCACAAGGCGATGGTGACGTCGATGCGCTGGTCGTTGTTCGGCGATGATCCGCGCCAGGACGACGTCCTGCTGACGCTGCGGATGATCCGCCACCACTGGCCGAAGGCGATGGCGCTGTTCCGCACGGCGTTGGACGACTACGTGCGGCACGCCGAGCTGTCGCTGCCCGAGGGGACACCGGTGATCGGGGTGGCTGGCGAGCGGGATCGGCTGGTGCCGCAGCAGCAGGTCGCCGCGCTACTGGACGGCATCGCGGACGCTACGACGTTCGTGCTGCCCGGCACAGGACACCTGGCGCCGCTGGAAGCGCCCGCACTGGTCTTGCCGCGTGTCACCGCCGTGGTACACGCGGTTCAGCGACGGCTGCGGGAGGCTAGGTGATCACTCCGGGCAGCCCTGTTGGTGTTGGTCGGTAGCGCCGGCGGAGCCACACCCTACGGGTGCCGTCCGCGTAGAGCCGGACGGTCGAGAGTTCCCAGCCGGAGAACTCCGCGTGGATGGCGAGTTGCGTGGCCGCGGAAGGTCGGGAGATGCCCGGTGGCAACCGGAGCGGCCGGTACTCCCACTTCTCGTCGACCACCGACCCGCCGTCGGTTAGAGAATCCTCGTCGGCCACCGCCTCGGTGCTGTTCACGGTTCGATCACCTGTATTCCTTCACCGTCTCCAGAGGCAATCACCACGGTACCTCTCGGTGAGTCCGCCGTAACCGCATTCGGTTGCCGAACCGTAGCGAATCTGGCCGTCTCTTGCGGTTCACCGCCCGTGACGTCGAACGCGACGACCTCGTTGCGCGCCGTCAGCGTCACCCACGCGAGGTCCCGTTGTGGGTCGTAGGCGATGCCATACGGGCCGCCGGGCACCGGATAGCGCTGCCGCAGCACCAGCGGATCGAGCGAGAACGCCAGCAGGTACTCCTCGCGGGTGTCCACGACGAGCACGCGGTTGTAGCGGTCGGCCACGGCGTTCGTGGCACCCTGACCGGCCCGCAGCCCGAGCCCGATGTCGCCCTCGTCGTCCTGCACCTCGAACACCGCGCTGCGCAGCCGGTCGAGCACGATCGCGGCGCCCTCGCTGCTCAGCAGCACCTGGTCCGCGCTGGCCAGCTCGCCGGACGTCCTGGCGGTCTGCTGTTCGTGCTCCAACACGGCGACGGCCTTGTCCTCGCGCAGCCCGACCAGCGTGCGGCCGTTCAGCTCGGCGACCGACGTCGGCCCGCCGTCCACCGACGTCTTGCCGACGACGCCACCGGGGGTCAGATACAGCACGGTGTCCTCACTGGGCACGGTCGCGACGAACTGGTCGCCACTGGCCGTGAGCCGCTCCACGGGACCGTCGACGTCGACCCGTTCCGGCCGCTCGCCGAGGCTGCCCAGGCGGTAGAACAACACCCCGGCATCGTCGTCGTCCCCGGTCACGGCCGCCGCGAGCGTGCCACCGTTGATCGCCACGCTGGTGACGTCGCCGTCGACATCGAGCACCGTGCCTTCCAGCGTCTCGTCCTGCTCTGGCGAGTCGGCTGGGGTCGCCGCTGTCGGGTTCTCCACCAGCTGCAGCTCATCGCGGGGCCCATCGGAGTCGCTGCACGCGGTAGCCAGCAGCAGGACCACCGCGGCGAATGACGCCGTCACCGCACAACGCATCCTTGCCCTCATCCGAGCCTGCGCTCCGGGTAGCCCAGTTCCAGCGCACTGACGTCGTCGAGCGCGCCCTTGATCTCGGCGGGCAACGTGATCTCTTCGGCCGCCAGCGAGCCGGTCAACTGCGCGGTGTCACGCGCGCCCACCACCGGTGCGGCGACGCCCGGCTGGTCACGTACCCACGCCAGCGCCACCGCCAGCGGCGACGACCCCAGCCCCTCGGCGGCGGTGACCACGGCCTTCACGATGCGCGACGCCCGCTCGGTGCGGTGATGCTCGACGTAGGGCGCGTAGTGCGACGACGCGCCGCGCGAGTCGGCCGGCGTGCTGTTCCGGTACTTGCCGGTCAGCACGCCCCTGCCCAGCGGGGCCCACGGCAGCACGCCGACGCCATGGTGCGCGGCTGCCGGCACGACCTCCCGCTCGATGCCACGTTCCAGCAGCGAATACTCCGACTGGATGGACACGATCGGATTCGCGGGCGCGGCGTAGCGCTGCCGCGACGCGGCGGTCGCCAACTGCCAGCCGGTGTAGTTCGACACCCCGACGTAGCGCACCTTGCCCGAGGTCACCGCGGTGTCCAGCGCGGCGAGGGTTTCCTCGATCGGGGCGCGCTCGTCCCAGGCGTGCAGCTGCCACAGGTCGATGTGGTCGACGCCGAGCCGCCGCAGCGAGCCGTCCAGCGCGGTGAGCAGCGCGCCGCGCGACGCTCCGCCACCGAACGGACCCTCGGTGCGGCGCGCGACCGCCTTGGTGGCCAGCACGATGTCCTCGCGGGGCACCAGATCACCGAGCAGTGAGCCGAGCACCCGTTCGCTCTCGCCGTCCTGGTAAACGTCGGCGGTGTCGATCAGCGTGCCGCCCGCGTCGACGAACGCGACGATCTGATTGGCCGCCTCCTCGGCGTCGGTGTCCTCGCCCCAGGTCATCGTGCCGAGCGCCAGTCGGGACACCCGCAGTCCCGAACCCCCAAGCCGTCGCTGCTCCATGGGGGCCGAGATTACCCGGGTCGCGCGCGCGAGCGCCGCATCAGGTGGGCGGTGTCGCACGCCCGTGACAGCGGCACGACCCCGGCAGCGACGGCTGATCATGCCTGGATAAAGTCACCCGATCGAAGGCGCGGGACACCGATCGCGGTGCGCGATGGACGGAAACACACTGAAAGGACGGGGATCACCGAACATGGGCTGGCTGGAGGCCGTCGTACTCGGCATCGTGCAGGGACTGACCGAGTTCTTGCCGATCTCGTCGAGCGCGCACGTGCGAATCACGGCGGCGTTCGCGGGCTGGGAAGATCCAGGGGCGGCGTTTACCGCCGTCACCCAGATCGGGACCGAGCTGGCGGTGATCCTGTATTTCGGCAAGAAGATCGGGAACGTCCTCACCGCGTGGTTCCGCTCGCTGTATCAGCCGGAGTACCGGCATGACCCTGACGCACGGATGGGTTGGCTGATCATCGTCGGCACGCTGCCGATCGTGATCCTGGGGCTGCTGTTCCAGGAGCACATCAAGTCGGCGTTCCGGGATCTGCGGCTGACCGCCGCGGTACTGATCGGGTTCGGCATCCTGCTCGCTCTCGCCGACTATTACGGCCGCAAGTGGCGCGACCTGGATCACCTCACGGTGCCGCACGGCCTTGGTTACGGATTCGCCCAGGCGTTCGCTCTGATCCCCGGCGTTTCCCGCTCCGGGGGCACCATCACCGCTGGTCTCGCGCTTGGCTACAAGCGCCCGGATGCCGCCGAGTACGCCTTCCTGCTCGCGGTGCCCGCCGTGCTGGGCGCTGGGTTCTACGAGCTGAAGGACATCGGCAACGGCTCATCACCGGAGTGGGGGCCGACGCTGCTGGCAACCGCGATCGCGTTCGTCGTGGGCTATGCCGTGATCGCGGGGCTGATGGCCTACATCCGTCGCCGCAGCTTCATGCCGTTCGTGATCTACCGGATCGTGCTTGGCATCCTGCTGCTGGCGCTGGTATTCACCGGAGTGCTCGACCCGGAGGCTGGCCCCTCCGTCTGATCTCGGGACCGCGCCACAGCGTCGTGAGTGCCAGACACAGCGTCCTGAGTGCAGGACACGACGTCTGAGGCTTCGGGCGCACTGTGTCCACGGCGGCTTCGCGTTTACGCTGAGGCCGTGGGAACGGTGATCTTACTGCGGCATGCCCGATCGATCGCCAACGGCGCGAAAACGCTCGCGGGCCGCACTCCCGGCGTCGAACTGGACGACACCGGCCGCGCACAGGCGGCTGACCTGGTGGGGCGCCTCGCCGCCGTGCCGCTCGCGGGGCTGGTGCGCTCCCCGTTGCTGCGTTGCGAGCAGACGCTGGCCCCGCTGGTGCACGCGACCGGGGTCGAACCTGTCGAGGAGCCGGACCTGGCCGAGGTGGACTACGGCTCGTGGACCGGCAAGGAACTCAGCTCGCTGATGAGCGAGCCGTTGTGGCGGGTGGTGCAGGCGCACCCCTCCGCTGCGGTGTTCCCGGACGGTGAAGGGCTCGCCGAGGTGCAAGCCCGCGCGGTTGCCGCCGTGCGCAGGCACGACCGGCGGATCACCGCTGAGCACGGCGACCATGCGGTGTGGCTGTTGTGCAGCCACGGCGACGTGATCAAGTCGGTGCTGGCGGACGCGCTCGGCCAGCACCTGGACGCCTTCCAGCGGATCGTCGTCGACCCAGGGTCGATGTCGGTGGTGCGCTACACCGAGCTGCGACCGATGCTGCTGCGGCTGAACGACACCGGGGGAGACCTGGGCGAGACCGTGCCCAAGCAGGAGTCAGACACTGGCGCGTCCGGTTCCGACAACCCCGTCGGTGGCACCACCGGCACCTGACACCGCCTCCGCTCAGCGCCACGACAGCCGGATCAACCGGGCACGACATAACGCTCAGCGGATAGCGGTGGGCCGACGGCAGACGTACCGGACATGCCGGACACGACCTGCCGCCGGACGCGTCGGAATGGTCTTGGTGGTTCCAGGCGGCCTCAGACCAGGCCGAGCTTGCGCACCGCCTCGCGCTCGTCGGAGAGCTCCTGCACCGAAGCGTCGATCTTGGTGCGGGAGAAGTCGTTGATCTCCAAGCCCTGCACGATCTCGTACGAACCACCCGAGCAGGTGACGGGGAACGACGCGATCAGGCCCTCCGGCACACCGTAGGAACCGTCGGACGGGATCGCCATCGACGTCCAGTTCCCGGCGGGGGTGCCGTTGACCCAGTCGTGCACGTGATCGATCGCGGCGGACGCCGCCGAGGCGGCCGATGAGGCACCGCGCGCCTCGATGATCTCCGCGCCACGCTTGGCCACGCGCGGGATGAACTCGTTCTCCAGCCAGTTCTGGTCGCCCACGGCCTCGGCGGCGTTCTTGCCGTTGACCTCGGCGTGGAAGATGTCCGGGTACTGCGTCGCCGAGTGGTTACCCCAGATGGTCAGCTTCTTGATGTCGGCGACCGAGACGTCCAGCTTGCCCGCCAGCTGCGCCATCGCGCGGTTGTGGTCGAGGCGGGTCATCGCGGTGAACCGCTCCGCGGGCACGTCGGGCGCGTGGGCCTGCGCGATGAGCGCGTTGGTGTTGGCCGGGTTGCCGACGACGAGCACCTTGATGTCGTCCGCGGCGCCCGCGTTGATCGCCTCGCCCTGCGGCTTGAAGATGCCGCCGTTGGCTTCGAGCAGGTCACCGCGCTCCATGCCCTTGGTCCTCGGGCGAGCGCCGACCAGCAGCGCCACGTTCGTGCCCTCGAAGGCCTGCTTGGCGTCATCGAAGATGTCAACGCCCGCGAGCAGCGGGAACGCGCCGTCCTGCAGTTCCAGCGCCGTGCCCTCCGCGGCCTTGACGGCCTGCGGGATCTCCAGCAGGCGCAGCTTGACGGGCGTGTCCGCACCGAGCAGTTGGCCAGACGCGATGCGGAACAGCAGCGCATAGCCAATCTGACCGGCCGCGCCGGTGACGGTGACGTTGACGGGAGCGTGGGTCATTGCGTTTCTCCTGCTCGGGGACAGATGGCGTCGGAGAAGGATGCTATCCCCCCAGCTTCGGGAGGAAAGAGCGTGTAGGCATGGTTTCCGTCACGCGTTCGGTCGTATGTGCGCATGCTGCGGCTTCACCCGCTGGTCCAGCACCGGTTCCGGCTGAGGCGGATCTGTCGGGTGTGTAGCCTTTGTCGGTGACATGGACACCACCACCTCCGACTCTGACACCGCCTCTGCTCGGCAACTGACCGGAGCATCCGGCGCGACACCACGCTGGCGGCGGTTCGCGACCGGGGACGGCGCGGTGCCGTCGCCGTTTCCGTACCGCACGATCGCGCTGGGCACGATCGGCTCGGTGTTGCTGTTGGCGGCGTCGATCGGTGCGGGCGGCATCCTCGTCTCCGACCCGTTGATCGGCACCGGGTCCTTGTCATGGCTGCGTTACGGCCACGGCCGCAACCTCGCCACGGGCGTGCTGTATATCGGTTTCGCCCTGGTGGTGTGGGCGTGGGTGCGGCTAGGTCGGTATGTGCTGCTCAATCGCGTCGGCTCGCGGCCGGTTCTGGTCGCGGCGGGCTGCTGGATGGCGCCGCTGCTGTTCGCGCCCCCGTTGTTCACCCGCGACGTCTTCGCCTACCTGGCACAGGGTGCGCTGCTCTACGAGCACGACCCGTACGCCAACGCGCCCAACGTGCTCACCGAGATCCCCACGATCGTGGAGAACGTGTACTCGGCGTGGCAGAGCACTCCGTCGCCGTACGGGCCGGTGTTCCTGGCGTTCGCCAAAGGCATCGTGTCGCTGACCGGGGACAACCCGATCGCGGGCGTGATCATCACGCGGATCGCGCTATTGCCGGGGCTGGCGCTGCTGGTGTGGGTGCTGCACCGACTGGTGCGACACCTCGGCGGGAATCCGGCGATCACGATGTGGCTCGCCATTGCCAGCCCGATGACGGTGATCCACCTGGTCGGCGGCCCGCACAACGAACTACTGATGCTCGGACCGCTGGTGCTGGGCGTGCTGCTCGCGCTGGAACGCAAGCACGTACTGGCGATCATCGTCGCCACGGTGGCGATGCTGATCAAGCCGACGGCGGCGATCGCGCTGCCGTTCCTGGTCTGGATCTGGACCAACCACCTGCCGGACACCCGGAGCAAGCTGGTCAACTTCCTGCGCGCGGGCACCATGTCGGTGGCGATCTTCGTGGCGGTGTACGTGGCGGGAACATTCGCCGCGCTCGGTTCGGTCAACCTCGGCTGGCTCGGCGGCCTTGAAGGGCCGCAGCTGATCAAGAACTGGCTGAACTTCCCGACCGGCATCGGACAATTGCTGCACGTCATCACGAACCTGTTCACACCGGTGACGCAGTCCCCGTTCGTCACCGGCGCCAGGGGCGTCGCATGGGTGGTGCTCGCGGGCTTCGGCATCTGGCAGTGGTGGCGGGCCCGCAACGGCGGCACGACGGCGGTCTACCACCTCGCGGTCACGCTCATCGCCGCCGCGATGCTCGCTCCTCCGACGTTGCCCTGGTACTTCACCTGGGGCTTCGTGATCGCCGCCTGCTTCGCCTGGCAGGTCAGGCACCTTGCCATCGTCGTGGGCGTGTCGGTGTTCCTGGTGCTGGTGTACTACCCGACGGGCGAGCAAGCGCTGCACGACCCGTCGATGGTCGCCGTGTTCCTGGCCAGCGGCTACGCCGCCTGGTGCCTGTTGCGGCCCGACCCGCTCGGCATCGTTCGCGCCGTCACCGGCCGCGAGGAGCCGGCGGAGCCGTCGGCTGCCGACGGTCCGGCTGCCGACGCCATGCCTGACGAAACCTCGGCCGCCGATGACGCTCCCGCCATGGACACCCGGCGCTGACGTCGACGATGCGATGTTCACCTCGCTGACGCCCGGCGGACTCACCGGAGAGTTCGTGGCGTCGATCTGGCTGCACGAGGGCGACAGCCCAGCGCACCGAGCGGAGCTGCGCCTGCCGACCGGGGCGGTCGAACTCCTCATCAACCTGCGTGAGGATCGCTTCTCCCTATCGGATGGCGGGGTGCGCCACGCCTATTCGGGCGCGCTCGTGGCAGGACCGTACCGACGCGCGTACATGTTGGACACCGCCCAGCAGTCGCATGTCCTCGGGGTGGTCTTCCGGTCAGGCGGCGCACGACCGCTGGTCAACGCGCCATTGCATGAGCTTCGCGACCGCCACGTCGCGTTGGAGGATCTCTGGGGCTCGAGCGCCGATCGGGTGCGCGAGCGGGCACTCGCCGCACCCGATGCGCTGACGCGGCTCCGTACGGTCGAATCGGCGCTGCGCGACCGGTTGGCCCATTCCGCCGAGGCCGCGCACCCGTTGGCTGCCGCCGCGACGGCGTGGCTCTCCGGCGCGCCGGGACGTCACGGTGTTGCCGAGCTTGCCGAACGCGTGGGGTTGACCCAGCGCCGCGTGGAGCAGGTGTTTCGCACCGATGTGGGGCTGTCACCCAAGGCCTACCAGCGGCTGCGGCGGTTTCGCTCCGCGCTCGCGAGCATCGATGACGCCGCGCGGCTCGGCTGGCCGGCGTTCGCGATGCGGCACGGTTATTACGACCAGGCGCACTTCATCCGCGACTTCCGCGCCCACTGTGGACTCTCGCCAACCACGTATCTCCAGCGACGAGGCCAGCAGCTCAACCACGTGCCGCTTCCGGCGTAGATTTCGCGTTCGTCCAAGACACCCGCGTTGCCACCCGGCACTCTGGCAGGCATGGACACCGTGTCAGTAACCAGGATCGTGCCCTACGCGGATGGAACCGACGTCGCTGGCTCCAGGGACTTCTACGTCGAGGTACTCGGGCTGCGGGTCGCCATGGACGACCCCGTGCTCGGACTCACCTCACCCGCCAACCCGACGGCACAGGTCATCATCCCGCCAGCGGGTATGGAGAACCCCCAACCGCGCTTCGGCGTCGACGTCGGTGACCCCGCTGCGGTGGACGCCGCACACGCCGCCGCGGTGGAACGCGGCCTGCGCGTCGTCTACCCGTTGACGGACGAGCCGTGGGGCGTGCGGCGCTTTTTCGTCGAAGATCCGGGCAGCACGGTCATCAACGTGCTCGCCCACCGGTGAGCCGGTTCGCCGTGAGCCCTACGCCGCCGACCAACCGCTCCACCGGCTGACGTCGACCCGCACCACGGGTCCCTCCGGCGGCCGCTCGGCATACGCCGGGTACTTCGCCGCGAGCAGCGCCACGGCGGGCGGGTCCTCGGTGCGCACCTGGGCGTGCCCGTCCGCCCGCGCCCACCACAGGCGCGTCCAGTCGTCCTCGTAGTGATCCACGAGCAGGCTCACGGCGGGGTTGGCCGCGATGTTGCGCAGTCGCCGGAGTGCCGTCGTCGTCTTCGGTTTGTGGTCGACGGCGAACACGATCGCGTCACCGTCCACGGCGAACGTCACCGGCACCACGTGCGGCACGGCGTCGGCACCGGCGGTGGCCAGTCGCGCCACCCGCGCTTCGGTGAAGCGTCGTCGCGCTTCACCGGTGCTGAGTCGCATAGTCCTGGCCTCGCGTGTCACCGGCGTAGCGGCAGCGTCGGCACGCCTGGCGGGTCGAACCCGAGCGTCTGGCCGTAGAACGACAGCTCAGCCTCCAGCGCCTCGATGATCGTCTCGGCGCGGCGGAAGCCATGCTGCTCACCGTCGAAGCACCGGTAGGCATGCGGGATGCCGGAGCCAGCCAGCGGCTCGACGAAGCTCTCCGCCTGCGCGGGCGGGCAGATCTCGTCCTCCGCGCCCTGTAGCAGCAGCACCGGGCAGGCCAGTGATGACACGTGCGTGATCGGGGAGCGGTCGATGTAGCGCTGCCGCTGCTCCGGCAGCGGTCCGACCATGCTGTCCAGGTACCGCGACTCGAAGTCGTGCGTCTCGCCGCTGGCGAAGGTGAGCATGTCGATGACGGGGAACATGATCGTCGCGGCGGCGTAGGTCGTGGTCGTACTCGCCGACAGCGCCCCGGTGTAGCCGCCAGCGCTGCCGCCACGGATCGCCAGCCGCCGCGGGTCGGCGGTGCCCGCTGTGGCCAGCGCCTCGGCGACCGTGGCACAGTCCGCGACGTCGACCACGCCCCACTGCTCGCGCAGCCGCTCCCGGTATCGCCTGCCATAGCCGGTGGAGCCGCCGTAGTTGACGGCGACGATGCCGATGCCCCTGCTGGTGAAGTACGCGAGCTGCATGCTCAGCGCGGGGGAGACGGCGCTCGTCGGCCCGCCGTGGACGTGCACCACATACGGCGGCAGTTCACCGTCCGGCGCGGCGAAGTCGGGGTTGGTGGGCGGATAGACGTAGGCGGGGATCTCGACGCCATCCGCGCCTGCGAAGCGCCGCGCGACCGGTACGGGCAGGTATCCGTCGGGCACCCGCTCACCACGTGGCTCGCTGACCTCCCGCATGGTCTCACTCCGCACGTCGACAGCGACCACGGTCGGTTGGGTACGCGGTCCCGCGGCGACCCCGGTGACGACGCCGTCCCTGACGGCGAGGGTGGCCGACCAGGCTGGCAGATCGGCCGTGGCCGCGACGCCGGTGACCGTTCCGTCGCGTTCGTCCAGTACCGCGAGCCCGCCCGAGCGCAGCACGGCGTGGCGGCCGTCACCGAGCGGCTGGAACCAGCGGTAACCCAGCTGCCACAGCGCTCCGCCGATCTCTTCGGCCACCGGGGCGAGGTTGACCCTGCTGCCGTCGAGACCGATACGGAAGAGGTTCCACCAGCCGTCCGGATCGGCCAGCGCGAGCAGGGTGTCGTCCGACTCCCACTCGACCTGGCATACCGCGACGTCGCGTCCCGCGTTCCCGACGCCGTGTTCCACACCCACGACGCCGTGTCCTGCACTCAGGACGCTGTGTTCGACGTTCCCGACGCCGTGTTCCACACCCGCAACGCCGTGTCCGCCACTCAGCACGCTGTGCTCGGCGAACCGGCCGTCGGCACCGATCTCGGCGACACACAACTGGGCGGTATCCCACGGCATGTCCGGGTGGTCCCAGCCCAGCCAGGCGGCCTTGCGTCCGTCGGGGGACGGTTTCGGCGCGGTGAGGAAGTGGTGGCTCGCGCCGAGCACGCGGATCTCGCCGTCGAGGCTGATCGCGACCTGGTCGCGGGCGACGTCGGTGGGCTTCGGCCCGGTGATCGTCTCCCGCACCGCCCAGATCTCGCCGCCGGGGCCAGCGGTCAGGTCGGCGTAGCGCAGGCCCTGGGGCGTGTCGGGTTCCGGGGTCAGCGCGGCGATACTGCCGTCAGCCCGGCGCAGGTAGAGGCGTTGGTCGTCCCAATTGGTGAACGCGATCGAAGCACCGACCGCGGCCCACGGCCTGCCGCCGTACTCGTGCACCCGGTTGCGCACGTTGTATGGCGCGGGCACCAGCTCCTCGACACCGGACGGCGTCTCCCGTAACAGCGTGACCCGGCCACCCTCACTCGTCAGCGGCTGCGCCCAGGCGATTTCGCTCTGAACGAAATCCGTCCAGTGGGCCGCGCCACTCGCCGCGGCGGCCATCTCGGCCGTGATCGGAGATTCCCAGGTGCCATACGGTGCGATGCTGCTCACCCAGGCGAGGATAGTGCGAAACGCCTCGGCGATGCCGGTCGCGCGGATCAACACGGGGTGGCTTAGGGTCGTTGATGTCATGGCTCGTGTGATTCACGTTTTCCGTCATCCCGATCGGTTCGTCTCCGGCACGGTCGGCGAACCCGGCGACCGCACGTTCTACTTGCAGGCGAGTGAGCCGCCGAGGCTGATCAGCGTCACGCTCGAAAAGCAGCAGCTTCAGGTGCTCTCGGAGCGGCTCAGCTCACTGCTGGAAGAGGTGGCCAGCCGGTTCGACACCGAGGTGCCCGACGAGGCGCCTGCCGACATGGTCGACAACGACCCGCTCGAGGTCCCCGTCGACGAGGAGTTCCGCGTCGGCACCATGGGACTCGGCTGGGACGCCGAGTCCAGCTCGATCGTGATCGAACTGCTCGCCGTCACCGACGAGGAGGTCGACGAGACGGTGGTGCTCGACGACACCGAGGAGGGGCCGGACGCCGTCCGGGTGTTCCTCTCACCTGGCTACGCGCGAGCCTTCGCCGAGCGCGCCGAGCGCGTGGTGAACGCTGGCCGCAAGCCGTGCCCGCTGTGCGGTGAGCCGCTGGACCCCGAGGGACACATCTGCCCGAGGCAGAACGGCTACCGACGTGAGTCGGGTCTCCTCGAGGGCTGAGCCCGCTACTGTTGCGCCATGGACCCCGCCGACGTCGATCTCGTCACGCACGGCGAGCTTGAGGTGGAGGGACGCCTGCTCGACGCGTCCAATGCCACGCTGTACTGCTCGCTGCGACTCGACGGCCGCACCGCCAACGCGGTCTACAAGCCCATCGCGGGCGAGCGCCCGCTGTGGGACTTCCCGGACGGCACACTCGCGGGCCGCGAGGTGGCCACCTACCTGATCGCGACCGCCACCGGCCTGGGCCGGGTGCCGCCGACGGTGCTGCGCGACGGCCCGCTCGGCGAGGGCATGGTGCAGCTCTGGATCGACTCAGGACCGACCGAGCTGGTCGATGTCGTCGCGCCGGACGACGTCCCGGAGGGCTGGCACGTCGTGCTCCACGCCCATGACCGGTTCGGCTCGCCCGTTGTGCTGGCCCACTCCGCACGCCACGACGTCGCCGAGCTGGCGCTGCTGGACGTCGTCGTCAACAACACCGACCGCAAGGGCGGGCACGTGCTGCTCGGCGCCGACGGCGGGGTGTACGGCGTCGACCACGGCATTTGTCTGCACACCGAGCCGAAGCTGCGCACGGTGCTGTGGGGCTGGGCAGGCAAGCCGGTGCCGCCAGAATCGGCGGAGAAGCTGTCGGGACTGCTCGACGTCCTCGATGGCGAATTGGGCGACACACTGTCGCGCCACCTCACCGACGCCGAGATCGACGCGCTGCGTGCTCGCACCCGTGACCTGCTCGACACGGGGGCGTTTCCCGCACCGCATGACACCATCAGGGCGATTCCCTGGCCGCTGTTCTGACGTCGGCTCCTGCGCAACGCACGGAACTACTGGAAACTGGGGTCATGCGCAGGCCTGATTTCCGTGACCGACTCACCGCGCCCCTACCGGGGCCCCGCGATATGCTCCGGATCACGCTCGAAGGCGGCTTCCGAGGCTCGACCGAGAACCGCGATCGGATTCCAGTGCTGCGAACCGGCTTGCCGCCGGTCCCGCATGGCGCGATGGCCTGGACGTGGGTGGGGCACGCGACGTACGTGGTGCGCATCGACGGCGTGTGCGTACTGATCGACCCGGTGTGGTCGGACAAGATCCTCGGCACACCGCCGCGGTTGACCCCACCTGGTGTCGCGTGGTCCGAACTGCCGGAGATCGACGCGGTGCTGATCAGCCACAACCACTACGACCACCTGGACTGGCCCACGGTCCGCAGGCTGCCGCGCTCGACACCGATCCTGGTGGGCAAAGGGCTCGGCCGCTGGTTCACCCGACGCGGCTTCTCCACGGTGACCGAACTCGATTGGTGGGAGTCGGCCGAGGTCGCGGGGCTGCGGTTCGACTTCACCCCGTCCCAGCACTGGAGCAAGCGCGGCCTGTTCGACACCTGCGCCACGCTATGGGGCGGCTGGGTGATCACCGCGCCGGACGGCACCCGCACGTATCACGCGGGCGACTCCGGCTACGGCGAGTGCTTCGCCGAGGTCGGCAGGCGCTACCCGGGCATCGACGTGGCCATGATGCCGATCGGGGCGTACGAACCGCGCTGGTTCATGCGGAACCTGCACATGAACCCTGAGGAGTCGATCCGCGCGCTGGATGACATTGGCGCGCGGCGACTGGCGGCGATGCACTGGGGCACGTTCGTGCTGACCCGCGAGCCGGCGGACGAGCCGCTGCGGGTCATCCGTAAGGAATGGGCCGCAGCGGGCAAGGACCCGGACGACCTGTGGGCGCTGGCCGTAGGGGAGACGCGGGTGGTTTCGCCAGCGGAGTGATTACGGTGGCCTGAGCTGCTCGCGGAAAGCGTCACCGAACGGCGTGGCAGCACTCCGCCCGTGTCGCCGCCCGGTAGCGTCACCGGCGTGCGTTCCCATAACTACGGTGACGTCCTCTCGCGTAAGCGCAAACGAACCGTGCCCGAGGTTGCGGCGGAGCCGGGGCTGGTCGTCGAAGATCCCGGCAGCGGGTTCTGCGGCGCGGTCGTCCGGATCGAGCACGGCAACGTCATCCTGGAGGACCGGCACGGCGCCGAGCGCGCGTTCCCGCTGCATCCGGCAGGCTTCCTGCTGGAAGGCAAACCGGTCACGCTCATTCCCGCCAAGCATCGCCCGGACACCACGCGCACTCGGTCAGCATCCGGTTCGGTCCATGTCGGCCCGGTGCGTGCCCGCACTGCCCGCGACTCACGCATCTGGGTGGAAGGCGTCCACGACGCCGAGCTCGTCGAGCGCGTCTGGGGTCACGACCTGCGCGTCGAGGGCGTCGTGGTCGAGCCGCTCCACGGTGTCGACGACCTCGCGGGCTATATCGCCGACTTCGGCACCGGGCCGGGGCGACGTCTCGGCGTGCTGGTCGACCACCTGATCAAGGGCAGCAAGGAATCTCGCATCGTCGACGCCATCACGGACGAGAACGTGCTGGTCACCGGGCATCCGTACGTCGACATCTGGCAGGCGGTCAAGCCGGAAGTGGTGGGCATCGCGGCGTGGCCGGAGGTGCCGAGGGGAGTGCCGTGGAAGGACGGCGTCTGCGAAGCGCTTGGCTGGGGCGAGCCCGCGGCGGGCTGGCGGCACGTGCTCGCGTCGGTGTCCAGCTTCCGCGACCTGGAGACGCCGCTCATCGGCTCGGTCGAGCGCTTGATTGACTTCGTCACCGAGCCGTCAGCAGATCACGCGTAGGTCACGGCGGCGGCAATGGCGCGTGGCCCGGACCGATTTCTGACACGATGGGGCTATGGCAGCGCTGATCTGGTTAATCGCGGGCATCGCGTTGTTCGCGGCCGAGGTGCTCTCGGGGGACTTGGTGCTGGTGATGCTCGGAACCGGCGCCCTCGCGGCCGCTGGCGCGACGGCGCTGACCGGCAGCCACGTCGCCGCCGTCGGAGTCTTCGCCGTCACCTCCATCGGACTGCTCGTGCTGGCTCGGCCCGCGCTCAAGCGCCGATTCCTGCTCGGCCCCGGAGTTCGCACCAACGCGGATGCCCTTGTTGGCGCACGTGCGGTTGCCTTGTCCACTGTGGATTCGCACCAGGGCAGGGTGAAGTTGGCCGGCGACGAGTGGTCCGCCCGCAGTTTCATCGAAGGACAGGTCATCGAGCCAGGCACGACCGTCACCGTCGTCGAGATCGCCGGCGCCACGGCGGTCGTGTCGTCAGAGCCATAGGAGCCAGTGTCAGCATGCTCAGCGGGGGTGACCGCACTACTGTGCGAGCCAGCGATGCCTCCAGCAGGAATCGGACAGGGGAGTAGACAGCAGTGGAAGCAACAGCCCTCATCGTCCTCATCGTCATTGTCTTATTCGTGGCGGTGGTGGTCTTCAAGGCGATCATGGTCGTGCCGCAGGCACAGGCCGCGGTGGTCGAACGACTGGGCAAGTTCAAGACCGTGGCAGCGCCCGGCCTGAACTTCCTGGTGCCGTTCCTCGACAAGGTGCGTGCCCGCATCGATCTGCGCGAACAGGTGGTCTCGTTCCCGCCGCAGCCGGTGATCACCCAGGACAACCTCACCGTCTCGATCGACACCGTGGTGTACTTCCAGGTCACCGACTCGCGCGCGGCGGTGTACGAGATCTCGAACTACATCGTCGGTGTTGAGCAGCTGACGACGACCACGCTGCGCAACCTGGTCGGTGGCATGAGCCTCGAGGAGACGCTGACCTCGCGCGATCAGATCAACCAGCAGCTGCGCGGTGTCCTCGACGAGGCCACTGGACGCTGGGGTATCCGCGTGGCGCGGGTCGAGCTCAAGGCGATCGACCCGCCGCCGTCCATTCAGGACTCCATGGAGAAGCAGATGCGCGCGGACCGGGAGAAGCGCGCGATGATTCTCAACGCTGAGGGTGATCGGGAGTCCGCGATCAAGAAGGCGGAAGGTCAGAAGCAGAGCCAGATCCTGGCCGCGGAAGGCGCCAAGCAGGCCGCGATTCTCTCGGCTGAGGCGGAGCGGCAGTCACGCATCCTGCGCGCGCAGGGTGAGCGCGCTGCCCGCTACCTGCAGGCGCAGGGTCAGGCGAAGGCGATCGAGAAGGTGTTCGCCGCGATCAAGGCTGGCAGGCCGACGCCGGAGGTGCTGGCCTACCAGTACTTGCAGACCCTCCCGCAGATGGCGCAGGGCGACGCGAACAAGGTGTGGATGGTGCCCAGCGACTACGGCAAGGCGCTGGAAGGCTTCGCCCGCAGCCTCGGCAAGCAGGATCAGGACGGTGTGTTCCGTTACGAGCCGTCGGAGGAAGTCACGGAGCCGCCGCAGATGGACGAGGACGAGGTCGCGAGCTGGTTCGACACCACGACCGACCCGGAGGTGGCCGAGGCGGTGCGCGCCGCCGAGGCGGTCGCCCGGAAGGAGGTCGCCGGCCCGCTGGCCGGCCCCGGTGGGGCAGGTCCAGTGCCGCCCGCTGTCGCCAAGACCCTCAAGGGCGACCCGAGCGAGGCCAGGAAGGTGCTGGGGGAGAAGCCGGACAACGAGGGACAGCAGCCGCCGAACCCGGGCGGCCCGCAGGGTGGCCCACCACCCGGCTACGACCAGCCCTAACAGCCACCGTGTGCGGGCGGCCGGAGATCTCCGGCCGCCCGCACACGTTCGTGTCCGACATTCCCGACGCCGTGTCCGACATTCCCGACGCCGTGTCCGACATTCCCGACGCCGTGTCCGACATTCCCGACGCCGTGTCCGACATTCCCGACGCCGTGTCCGACATTCCCGACGCCGTGTTCAGCACTCCCGGCATCTAACGGCATGCGCGAGTGCGACCAACCCGGCATGCTGGCTGGCATGGACATCGCGAAAGCACGGGAGATCCTGACCCAGCGGCATCGCGCGGTGCTGGCGACATCGCGCGCGGACGGTTCACCCCAGCTGTCACCGGTGCTCGTCGCGCTCGACAGCTCGGGTGCTCCGGTGATCAGCACCCGCGCGCCCGCATACAAGGTGCGCAACGTCCGCCGCGATCCGAACGTGTCCCTGTGCGTGCTTCCGGACGAGTTCTTCGGTGAGTGGATGCAACTCGACGGCACCGCCGACGTCGTCGAGCTGCCGGAGGCCATGGACGGCCTCATTGACTACTACCGCACGATCTCCGGCGAGCACCCGGACTGGGACGAGTACCGCGACGCGATGCGCGCCGAACAACGGGTCCTGCTGCGGATCACGCCTACCCACGCGGGCCCCGACCGAGCGGGGTAGCCCAGCGGCGTCGAGTGGCGGGATGTGCGGCACGAATGTAGGTGCCAGGTGTCCGCGCGCCTATCTCCGCGTGTTGATCACCGACCCTGCGCTGGGGACCATGCCGACCGAACAAATCAGACAAATTTTGGGCCCACCGGCAGGGTCGGTGATCAACAAACACTCTGCCGCCCGACCAGCGGCCGCAACAAGATCAACTCGTGCTACCGACGAACCTGTCGCACACCGCATACACGTAAACCGGCCGACATTGTCGGCGTCCTGCGGCAGACTGGTCCTCATCACCCCGACGATCAAGGGACCACTTTCACATGACCAACGCGATTGTGGCAGAGGGGCTCGTCAAGCGGTTCGCCGAAACCACGGCTCTCGAGGGCATCGACCTCACCGTCGAAGCGGGTACGGTGTTCGGCCTACTCGGACCCAACGGAGCGGGCAAGACGACGGCGGTGCGCATCCTGGCGACTCTGCTCAAACCGGACGCCGGTCACGCGACCGTCGGCGGCTACGACGTCGAACGCCAGGCCCATCAGGTGCGCCAGCTCGTCGCCATGACCGGGCAGTACGCCTCGGTCGATGAGACACTCACCGGCGCGGAGAACCTGCTGCTCATCGGCAGGTTGCTTGGCATACCGCGACGTGAGGCCAAGCAGCGGGCTCGCGAGTTGCTCGACCGGTTCCACCTGACGGACGCGGCCGACCGGGCGGTCAAGGGCTACTCCGGCGGCATGCGCAGGCGACTCGACCTCGCCGCCAGCCTGGTCGGACAACCCCGGCTGTTGTACCTCGACGAACCAACGACCGGCCTCGATCCTCGCAGCAGGCTCGAGATGTGGGACCTGATCCGACATCTCGTCGCGGACGGCGTCACGGTGCTGCTTACCACGCAGTATCTCGACGAGGCGGACGCGCTCGCCGACGAGATCGCCGTCATCGACCACGGCAGGGTCATCGCAACCGGCACGCCGGACGAACTCAAGGCCAAGATCGGCGCGCAGTCGCTCGCGGTACGGCCTGCGGATGCCGACGCAGTCGTCACGGTGCGCGACATCGTCGCTGAGTTGGCCGGCGTCGAACCCGACGTCCGAGGACTACTGGTCACCGCACCGGTGACCAGCTACGACGTCCTGCCCGCCGCGGTACGCAGGCTGGACGAGGCTGGCATCGTGATCAGCGAACTCGCACTGCGCAGCTCCAGCCTGGACGAGGTCTTCCTGTCGCTGACGGGCCATCCGGCGGAAGAGACCGGCAACGGCGAGATTTCGGACAGCGAGGTCTCGGCATGACCACTCCCGAGTTGTCCCCGCGCGTGACGCCGATCGAAGGATTGCGGCAGACGTTGACGCTCGCCTGGCGCACCGTCGTCCAGGTTCGGCACAACCCGTGGGAAATGAGCGACTTCAGCATCCAGCCGATCATGTTCGTGCTGCTGTTCACGTACGTGTTCGGCGGCGCGATCTTGGGTGATACGCAGCGGTATCTCACGTTCATGCTGCCCGGCATGGTGGTGATGAACATGCTGTTCGTAACGCTCTACGTCGGCCAGGGACTCAACACCGACCTGACCAAGGGCGTCTTCGACCGGCTCCGATCGCTGCCGATCGCACGCTGGGCCCCGCTGGCCGGTCGCATCACGGCTGATCAGGTGAAGCAGCTGTGGTCGATCGTGCTGGTGCTCGGCGTGGGTGCCATCCTGGGCTTCCGCATCGGAACCAACATCGCGGGCCTGCTCGGCGCCGTGGTGCTGCTGCTGGTCTTCGCGCTGGCGTTCTCCTGGGTGGCCGTGCTGGTCGGAGTGATCGCCAAGGACCCGGAGCGAGTACAGATATTCGGCTTCACCGCGCTGTTCCCGGTCACCTTCGTCAGCAACGTCTTCGTGCCCGCCGAGACGATGCCCGGCTGGCTCCAGCCGATCGTCGACGTCAACCCGGTGAGCATCCTCGCCGACGCCTGTCGTGGCCTCATGGTCGGTGGGGAAGTGGCACAGCCAGTGTTGGGCTCGCTGCTGTGGGCGCTGGCGATCGTGCTCGTGTTCGCGCCGCTGTCGGTGTGGGCACTCAAACGCCGGGTGTGAGCCAGGGGAGCGGCTGACCTCCCGTTTCTTGCGTCTCAGCTCTATCCGCCGGATACGTACGTTGACTTATGCAGGTAAATACCTGCATAATAGCGCGGTGAACGGTGAGGCAAGGGGGATGGACGCGGTCTTCAAGGCGCTGGCCGACTCGACTCGACGGCTACTGCTCGACAGACTTCGCGAGCGAAATGGTCAGACACTGCGTGACCTGTGTGAGCGCCTCAACATGGCTCGCCAGTCAGCGACGCAGCATCTCGACATCCTCGAGCGGGCCAACCTCGTCACGGTCGTGCGGCGCGGACGGGAACGACTTCACTACCTCAACCCAGCACCGATTCACGAGATCGAGCAACGCTGGATCTCAGGCTTCGAGAAGCCCCGACTACAGGCGATCAGCGCCATCAAGAGCCAGGCAGAGGAGTACGCCATGACCACCGAAACCACATCCGTGCCGACGTATGTCTACGTCACCTACATCCGCGCGAGCGCGGAGCAGGTGTGGCACGCACTCACGGACGCCGATCTCACCGCACGCTACTGGGGACATGCCAACGTCTCCGATTGGCAGCCCGGGTCCACCTGGGAACACCGGCGCGTCGATGGATCCGGGCGCATCGACGTCACCGGTCAGGTCATCGAGGCGGAACCTCCGACGCGCCTCGTCATCACCTTCGAGGATTCCGACGAAGAGCGACCGAATGGCTCCTCGATCGTCACGTTCCTCATCGAACCGCACGAGGACATCGTCCGGTTAACCGTGACTCACGAAAACTTGCCCAACCAGGACATGTTCAACGGCATCGCGCACGGCTGGCCCAGTGTGCTGGCCAACCTCAAGTCGCTACTCGAGACAGGAGATGTTCTCCCCAACGCACCGTGGGAGATGCCGCGAGCGCACGACTGATCCGCCTTCATCCCTACGTAAGGAGCATTCGTGACCGAAACACCCCCGGCTCCGCTCACCAAGAGCGTCGCCCTATTCGAACAATCCGCCACGTACATGGTGGAGGCGGTGTCAGGACTCACTGACGAGCACCTGACGCGACCGACACCATGCGCCGACTGGAACCTACGGCCCCTCCTGCTCCATATCGCCGATGCCGCGGATGGTCTCGCAGGTCTCGCAGGCACCGGGGAGCTGAGTTTTCCGACACCGCCACGGACCGACGACGCCGACCCAGTGACCGTCGCACACGACCGGGTGCGACGGTTGTTCGACGTCGTGGAATCGGCGGGTCGGCGGAACGCTCTGGCGGATGAGCAACGCAGGTGGGCAACGACCGCCGCACACGCTGGCGCGATCGAACTCGCAGCACATGCCTGGGACGTCTACATGGCGGTCGGGGAGGACCGTCCAATCCCTACGGAGCTGGCCACTGAACTCCTGGAACTAGCCACGTCCCTGATCGACGACGACAGCCGCGAGCCGCGGTTCGGGCCAGTCGTGTCCGTTCTACCTACCGCGACCCCGAGTGATCGCTTCATCGCGTTCCTAGGTCGACGACCGGGATCAGGGGCCTAGCGGAGCCGTCAACGAGTAAGTGGAGCGCGGTCGCCACGACACTGTCGTGCTGTCGGATCGATGGCGACCGGCGTCGGAGGAAAATTCTTCAAAGAAATCCGCGAGGGGGTGTCGGATCGGGGCGATGGTGTTCGTAGCAGGGGTGAGGCCGCCCATAAGGGGCGGCGCCGAGGCTGTCTTGACACCACAGGAGATGATCTTCAGATGCAGTACCTGGTTTCCGTGATCGACGACAAGAGCAATCCCGGCAGCACGGACAGGCGGCCCGCCATCAGCGCGTTCAACGAACGACTGGTCGCCGAGGGCTACTGGGTTTTCGCGGGCGGTCTCGCGGACCCCGACGCGGCCACGGTCATCGACAACCGGGGCGAGCAGGCGGTGTTCAGCGACGGGCCTTTCGTGGAGTCGAAGGAGTACCTCGCCGGCGTCTGGGTGTGGGAAGCCCCCGATCTGGATGTGGCGCTCAAGCTCGCCACCGAGGCGTCGAAGATCTGCGACCGGAAGATCGAGGTGCGGCCGTTCCTGTGAGCGACGTCGAGGAGGCGATCACCCGGGCCCACCACGCGGAGTGGGCGCGGGTAGTCGCCGCCCTGACCAGGCGCTTCGGTGACCTCGACATCGCAGAGGAGGCGGCGGCCGAGGCGTTCGCGACCGCCGTCGAGCGGTGGCCGACCGACGGCGTACCTCCCAACCCCGGCGCCTGGCTGACCACCACCGCCAACCACAAGGCCATCGACCGGATCCGGCGCGAGAAGAAGCGCGACGACAAGCACAAGGAGGCGCGGATGGTGTACGGCGACGACTCGCTGGAACCTCTCGGCGCCATCGACGGTGCGATCGAGGACGAGCGGCTTCGGCTGATCTTCACCTGCTGTCACCCGGCACTCGCGATGCAGACCCGCGTGGCGCTGACGCTGCGCATGGTCGGCGGTCTGACCGTACCCGAGATCGCCCGTGCCTTCCTGGCGGCCGAGACCACAGTGGGGCAACGGATCACCCGCGCGAAGGCCAAGATCAAGGCGGCACACATCCCTTACCGGGTGCCGTCCGTGGAGGATCTCCCGGCACGCGTCTCCGGCGTACTCGCCGTCCTTTTCCTCGTCTTCAACGAGGGCTACCTGGCCACCGGCCCCGACACCGATCCCGTACGTCACGACCTGACCACCGAGGCGATCCGGCTCACCCGCCTGATCCGTGCCCTCCTGCCCGACGACGGTGAGGTGGCTGGGCTGCTGGCACTGATGCTCCTCACCGAGGCCCGCCGCACCGCCCGGATCTCGGCCAGCGGTGAACTAATCCCTCTCGACGAGCAGGACCGCGGGGCCTGGGACGCGGCGCTGATCGCCGAGGGCCATCGGCTGGTGCGCGAGCGCCTGGCAGCTGCCGCCACCGGGGTGGCTCCGGGGCGCTACCAGATCCTCGCCGCGATCAACGCCGTGCACACCTCCGCCCACGACATGTGCGACACCGACTGGTCGCAGGTCCTCGCCCTCTACGACCAACTCGTCCGCCTCGACCCCTCACCGATCATCGCCCTCAACCGGGCCATCGCGGTCGCCGAGCTCGACGGCCCGGAGGTGGCACTCGCGGACGTCGACCGCCTTGAGCACGGGTTGGCCGGCTATCACGCCTACCACGCCGCCCGCGCCGACCTGCTGCGCCGACTGGGCCGCGACCAGGAGTCACGCGCTGCCTACGACAAAGCCATCGACTTCGCCGGCAACACCGCCGAGACCGCCCACCTGATCCGCCGCCGCGACCGACTGCGGTGAGGATGGCTACGGGGATGGGGGATGTCGTCATCGCTGCGCACAGAGTTTACTTAACATAATGTAGCTTATCGGCCATACGGATAGTGGTGTCGTATCGCATGTGGGGAGCAGCTCGACTCCGGTCCGGGAATGCACAACACGACGTCCTGAGTGCAGGACACAACGCGCCGAACGTAGAACACAGCGTTCTGAGTGCAGGACACGACGTCGTGGGTGGCGGGGTGCGTGCTTAGCGGAGAAACCCGTAGGAGTCGGTGTTGATCAGGATGATGCTGGCGACCATGCCCCATGCCGGTGCGAAGATCCACAGGCTGTTCGTCCCGCCGATGAAGATCGCGAGGTTACGTTTGGTGTGCCCGACGTATTCCTTGTTGACAAAGTAGGCGACGTAGTACAGGACCGTGCCGTAGAACATCATCCAGAAGATGAGCAGGCCGATGATCCCTAAGGTGCGTGCCGGCATGATGTCGAAGGTGAGACCGTAGATGAACAGCAGCGACGGGATCAGCGTCACGTACCCATTGCCGGAGTCGACCCAGAACCCGAACGACTTGCGGTTGGCATAGGCGGGATCGAACAGCGAGTACGACGACCAGACCTGCGCCCAGGTGCTGGGCCGCACGATGTCACGGAACCGGATGGGGGCGGTGAAGAAGTCGATCACCCGGTCGAGTTCGCGTCCGCGGTAGTCCGTGACGAACTGCTTGTGCTGGCGCTCGATCAGGGAGATGCGCAGGTTCAGCGAGATCTCCCACAGTGCGATCATCACGTTGATCCAGGTGAACGCCACCAGAATGATCTGCCCGGCGTTGACGCCGTATCGCTCGATATGCAGGGCGATCGGTACCGCGGCGCCAGCCATGACGAACGCGGCAACGACCATCCAGACGCGGAGAAAACCGGCGCTGCGCACAGGGTGTGCCTCGGTGGACTCGGTTACTTCCAACATTGGTTCCGGGCTCCTTCGAGAGCTTGTTCGGTGAGCTGATGCAAGGTGGGACCGCGGGGGTCGTCGTTGTCGAGCCAGCGCAGGAGGGCGAACTCGGCGGCAGCGAGCACTGTGTGGACGAGAAGGCCGGGTCTGATGTCCTCGTCGGGGCATGCGCCCATCCGGTCGCCGAGGAGTTTGGTCAGCTGCGCGCGCTCGAACGGGCCGATCACGGCGACTCGGTCGAGTACATGCGGTGCTGCCCGAATCGCGGCGCGCCAGTTGCCGAGTGCCTCCTCCTCGGCGATGAATGCTCGGCTCCACCGCAGGCTCGCCTGGCACAGCGCTTCTTCGGCCGACTCGCCGCGAGGCCGTGCCTGCAGGTTGTCGACGATGGCCGCGCCTGCCCGGCGGAGAATGCCAAGCAGCAGGTCCTCTTTGCTGGTCACATACCGGAAGTACGTGCTGTGCCCGATCCCGGCGGCCGCCGCGATCTCCTCGGTGGTCACCGCGTCGAAACCGCGCTCGGCGAACAGCCGCACCGCTGCCCGTTGAATGTCGCCACGGATCTGTGCCTTCTGCCTGTCCCGCAACGATTCAGCCACGCGCGACCCCCAGATCCGGATGTGCGCGCCCGGCGACGACGGGCAGGTCCAGGCTGGACTTGATCCCGGGTGCGGCCGCGCAGACGTACGGGATGGAGTTGACGCAGTGGTTCGCGGTCGCCACGATGCCGGGATTGCGTTTCAGCCCTTCCGCGACGGTCGCGGGCTGCCAGCCCCGGATGGTCACGAAGGTGTCCGGGTCTCCCTTGATCTCGATCTCGTAGCGTTCTCCCTCGGGCCCGAATTCCCAGGCAGGCTCCAGGTTCTGCTCTCCCATCAGCCAGTTGACCGCGATCCGGACGACCGGCTGATCACCGACCATCGCGTCCCACCCGAAGCGCTGCCCCGCGACCTGGCCCGGCTCGATGACCCCCATCGGCGACTCGATCGGCGCGGCGGCCACGGCGATCTCGTGGGAGGTCTGGATCGAGGCATCGGCGAATCCGAGCGTGTCCAGACACATCCGCACCGACTGGGTGAACCCACCGGTCAGCAGACCGAGCATCGGGGATTCGCGCGCCTGCTCGGGGGTGCCGCCGAAGCCCATCACCCACCGCAACACATCGGGGGCGTCGTAGCTGCGCATGTCGGAGAACTCCTCGGCCCGCACGAACGCCACCTTCGACGACATCGCCGAGAGCACTAGCGGATGCAGATCGGTCGTCCCACCGGGATTGATGCCGATGCCGTGCAACGTGACGCCGCCGTCGACGCACGCCCGCGCCAGTTCGGCATCACGTTCGCCCGGATAGAACCAGCCGACCGGGGTGACCACGTTCCTGCCGGACCGCAGGATGCGCGCCACCTCACCCGCATTCGGGAGCAGCGGGGCATACACCACCACGTCCGCATCCAACGCCAGGATGTCCTCGACGTCGTCGGTGGCGGTGACACCCACCTGCTGCGTGCCGAGGATGTCACCGACATCCATGCCGCGCTTGGCCTCGGAATGGACGTAGCAACCGACCAGCTCCAGCTCCGGATGAGCCCGCACCGCTTCGATCGCCGCCTTGCCGACTCCGCCGGTAGCCCACTGGACCACCCGCACCATGAACCCTCCTCAGAGGTAGAGGCTCCTAATGTGAGAGAGTCTCTCTCAAGGGGGTAGGGTCTCGCAAGTGCCGTTTCGTCGAGCTCGGATTACCGCATCAGGCGCGAAGACGCTCCGCCTGCGTCGCGGCGTCGGCCACATGTGACAGCAACGTCCGCAGCTCCGCTGCCGACGCGCCGTCGTCCAACGCCGTGAGAACGTCCTCCGTCGCGCAGCGCAGCTGGAACAGCCGATCCTGCAGGTTCGCCACCTCGGCGCCGGACAGCACGACGGCGTCGTCCGGCAGTCCACCACGCTGTACGGCGGCGCGGCGTTCGTACGCCCGCTGCCGACACGCCTGACCGCAGTACCGGCGCCGCCGTCCGGCCACACCGGATTCCGGCAACCGGGAGCCGCACCACTCGCAGTGCCGTGGTCGCCCAGTCCCCTCTGCCCCAGCGCCGTGAATTTCGTCACGTGACGAATCGAGGAGAGTCCCGCTGTCCATGGCATGTGACCCTAACCAGACATCCGTCGCTTACCCGCAGGCCACGCCGACACGGCACACTGGGAGTCGTGACTTCGCGCCATCCCTACCTCGCATCGCCGGTGCCGCGCGCCTTCGCGCACCGTGGCTGGCACATCGACGACCTGCACGGCATGGAGAACTCACTGCCCGCGTTCCGCCGCGCCGCGGACGAGGGGTATCGCCACATCGAGACCGACGTGCATGCCACGTCGGACGGCGTCCTGGTCGTCCATCACGACCCGACGCTGGACCGCACCACCGACCGGGGCGGCTCGATCAGCGAACTTACCTGGTCGGAGGCCCGCCGGGCCAAGATCGGCGGTGCCGAACCGGTCAGCAGGCTTGAGGACGTCCTCGAGGAGCTACCGAACGCGCATTTCAACGTCGACGTCAAGACCGACGCCGCCGTCGAGCCCTTCCTGCGCACGATCCGACGCTGCAAGGCCGTCGACCGGGTGGCCGCGGCGTCGTTCTCCGCGCGCAGGCTCGCGAGGATCCGCAGATTCGGCGGACCCCAGCTCGTGCAGGCGATGGACCCCGTTTCCGCGGGCGTCGTCTGGGCCACCAGCAAGGTCCCGCTCGTGCCACTCGGCTTCCTCGCCAGGGGCACGATGGCGCAGGTCCCGCTGCGGCAGGGCAGGCTCACCGTCGTCTCCCCCGCCTTCGTTCGCCGCGCGCACCGCATGGGCGCCGAGGTGCACGTCTGGACGGTCGACGATGCCCCGACCATGCGAAAACTGCTGGACATCGGAGTCGACGGCATCATCACCGACCGGCCGGACATCCTGCGCACAGTGCTGCGCGAACGCGGCGCGTGGCCGCACGACGCTACCGACGAGGCGGCTTCCCCTCCCACGCCGCGCGCCACGTCTTCGGACCAAGCCGACCCGAGTCCTTGATTCCGTTCGCCCGCTGCAACGCCAGCACCGCTCGCTTGGTCTGGTCGCGGTAGCAACCCGATCCGGTGAAGGTGTAGCCGAGGTCGAAGGCGTTCATCCGCAGCTGGAAGTCCTTCAGCGCGACCGCGCAGTCGCCATAGGCGTACACCACGCCCGGCCACGGCGGCATCTCCGCTGGCCCGGTATCAACATCGGTGTCCGGCAGTGGCGGGAGCTCCCCCTCGCCACCGATGTAGGCCGCATCGGCGTAGCTCGGCACCACCTTGCTGCGCGCGTCGGAATCCTCCCGGAGGTTGAGGAAATGCCGGTTCGCGCACTCCCACGGCTGCCAGCCGCGCATCCGGTACAGGTACAGCGCGCGGTAGTCCTGCTCGGCGGGACTGGCTCGGTGCGGCTTGCCCTTCCCACCCACGCTGCGCCAGGTCGGCAGGTCGAACTGGTACGCGCCGTAGTAGCCGGTGCCGGTGTTGATGTCGTAGCGGTCGCTGGACTCACACATCCGCAGCTGGGCCCACTGTTCCCACGACGGGTCCGACGCGGCGGGCAGCGCGGTCACCACACTCGAGAACGCCGCGACCACGAGCACCACAGCACCCCGCGTGATGCCACGCAGCCAGCGATCACGACCCATAGCTCAGCACGGTAAGCAGCGCACACAACCGCCACAAGAGTCACAGCGAGCACATCAGCATCACATGCGACGAAAACAACCCAGCTGAGCGACACCCGGCATACCGCTGAACGGACGCACTCGTTCGTCGCACGCTCCACGGCAGGACTGCGAATTGGCCACGATCCGCGTGCGCATCCCCCTGCCGGCGGCGCCGACCAGTAATGTCCGCCCCACCAGACGAGACGACCTGACGAGGTGGCATGCAGAGCGACCGTGTCGGCCCCGTTCCGGCGGCCGATCCCCGAGCCCGCAAGCGCGAGCAGCGCGGCTGGTACTTCTACGACTGGGCCGCCCAGCCGATGTTCACCTCGGTCACCACGACCTTTGGCGCGTTGTTCCTCAACGCGCTGGCCACGGAGGACGCCAAACAGAACACCGCCCGCAACGGCCCCAACCCGTGCGTGACGCCGGACGGCGCCGAGAGCAGCCTGCACAGCTGCGACGTCAGCCTGCTCGGCTGGACGATGTCGGCGGGCGTGGTGTGGAACTACCTCGTCGCGGCTGCGCTGATCGCGCAGATCGTCGTGTTGCCCATCACCGGGGCGATCAACGACCGCAGCCACAACCGTAAGGGCATCCTCGGCACGCTCGCGTTCACCGGGGCGACCGCGATCGGGCTGATGGTGTTCGCGGCGGGCGACAACTGGCAACTCGCCGCGCTGCTGTATCTGATCGGGCAGGTCGCGGCGGGCGCGTCGATCATCGTGTATTACTCGTTCCTCATCGACATCGCCGATCCTGACGAACGGGACGCCGTGTCCTCCCGCGGCTGGTCGCTCGGCTACCTCGGCGGCGCGCTGGCGCTCGCGATCCAGCTGGTACTGGTGTTCGCGCACGACTCGGTCGGCATCACCCAGGGCGAGGCGGTGCGAATCGCCTTCCTGCTGTCCGGCCTGTGGTGGGCGGGGTTCACGCTGATCCCGTTGCGCCGCATCGTGCAGCGCAGCGATCCGCCACCGATCACCGAGGAACGCTCGGTACTGCTGGCAGGCTTCACGGAGCTGGGCGACACCATCCGTGGCACGCGCGCCGTCCCGCTCACGCTGCTGTTCCTCGGCGCGTACCTGGTCTACAACGATGGCGTCGCGACGGTCATCAACGTCTCCGCACAGTACGGCGACCAGGAACTCGGCTTCGGGCCCCAGGTGCTCACCGTAACGATCCTCGTCGTGCAGCTCATCGCGTTCGTCGGCGCGTGGGCGCTCGGCAGGGTCGCCGTCCGGGTGGGTGCCAAACGCACCATCCTCGGCTGTCTCGTGCTGTGGATCGGCGTGCTGATCGCCGCGTACCACTTGCAGCCTGGCGACAAGCTGATGTTCTGGGCGGTCGCCGCTGGCATCGGTTTCGTGCTCGGCGGCACCCAGGCGCTGTCCCGCTCGCTGTACAGCCAGCTCATCCCGTCCGGTAAGGAAGGTCAGTACTTCTCGCTGTACGAGATGACCGAGCGCGGGACGTCGTGGATGGGGCCGCTGCTGTTCGGCGTCATCGCGGACGCCACCGGCTCGTTCCGGCCCGCGATCATCGCACTCACGGTGTTCTTCGTCGTTGGGTTCTGTTTGCTGGCGCTGGTGCCGGTACGCAGGGCCATCGTGGCGGCTGGCAACCAGCCACCGACCCGCATCTGAGCCCGATACGCACCCCTTGTACGGCTCGTGCGATCGATCTACTACGGAGCGTTACCGACGTGATGTCCCTCATGGCCCAGGTGTTGACCGCAAAGGTTATCTGTCAAGCTGGCTAAGACAATGCTTAACCCAAACGGGGGTTATCTGCATGTCGAAGGGCACAACGTCGTCACGTCTGCGGTTCAGTGGCGTCTCAGTCCCGCAAGCTAGAGCGGCAGCGTGATGCGATACATAGTGCGCTCCGACGGTGTACTCGGGAATCCTGACGGCCTGCCCACCGTTGCATAGGGTAAGCGCCGACAGGCTGACGCGAGCCTGAACAGAAAGGAACTACAACATGGCCGACCGTGTTCTCCGTGGCAGCAGACTGGGAGCGGTCAGCTACGAGACCGACCGTAACCACGACCTCGCGCCGAGGCGCACCGTCAGCTACGCCTGCCCCAAGGACCACGACTTCGAGGTCCCGTTCTCCGACGACGCCGAGATCCCGTCGGTCTGGGAGTGCCGGCTGCACGGCACCGAGTCGAAGATCATCGACGGCACCGAGGACGATCAGAAGAAGGCTAAGCCAGCGCGGACCCACTGGGACATGCTGCTGGAACGTCGCACCATCGGCGAGCTGGAAGAGCTGCTCGACGAGCGCCTCACCGAGCTGAAGGAGCGTCGCTCCCGCAGTGCCTGATGCCTGGCGTGCGTGCGCGCACGCCGTGACCCGCGCATCGGCCCCGCATCGGCGCTAACCGTGAAGGCCCCGCAGCACATCGCTGCGGGGCCTTCACGGTAGTTGGTGGGAGTTAGCGCTTCAGGCGTCTCGGCAGCGCGGCGAGCTGCTGCCTGCGCCGCTCGAGGCCCCATCGGCCGACCTGCAGCACCGCCTCGCGCACGATGTCGCCGCTCATCTTCGACACGCCCAGCTCCCGTTCGGTGAACGTGATCGGCACCTCGGCGACGGTGAACCCGGAGCGCACCGTGCGCCAGGCGAGATCGATCTGGAAGCAGTAACCCTGCGAGGCGATGTCGTCCAGCGGCAGCTTCTCCAGCACCGACGCCCGATATGCCCGGAAGCCCGCTGTGATGTCTCTGATGCTGACGCCGAGCGCGAGCCGGGAGTACAGATTGCCGCCCCGCGACAGCAGCTGCCGCCGTTTCGGCCAGTTCACCACTCTGCCGCCTGACACGTAGCGCGAGCCGAGCACCAGGTCGGCCCGCTCCAATGCGGCCAGGATGCGCGGCAGATCCTCCGGCGCGTGCGAGCCGTCGGCGTCCATCTCAACGAGCGTGGCGTACTGCCGTGCCAGCCCCCAGCGAAACCCCGCGATGTAGGCGGCGCCGAGCCCTGCCTTCTCGGCGCGGTGCAGCACGTGCACCCGCTCGTCGGTAGCGGCGAGTTCGTCCGCCAGCTCACCGGTGCCGTCAGGGCTACCGTCGTCGACGACAAGCACGTGTCCCCTTGGCAGGGTCTCGTTGATCCGTTCGATGACGCCGCCCAGTGTGTCGCGCTCGTTGTAGGTCGGGATCACCACCAGCACAGGCACCGTGGTGTCACCGATTTCGCTCATGCAGTCCTCCCCGACTCGGCCCGGCCGCTGGGCCCTCGTCGTGAGGAACCGCGGCCACGAATCCGCCACCCTATCCGACCGAGCAACGCGGCAAGTCCGGCACCGATGATGATCCACTCCGGCCATGCACCGACGACCGTGGCGATCGTGGTGGTCTCGCGCAGCGGGACGTCAGCCACGAGCGAGTCCGCGGTGTAGAGCCCGGTTCGCTGCCGCACGCTGCCGTCGGGCGCGACGATGGCGCTCACCCCGCTGGTGGCCGCGACGACGGCGGCCCTGCCGTGCTCGACCGCGCGCAGCCGCGACATCGACAGCTGCTGGTAGGTCATCTCCCCTGGCCCGTACCAGGCGTTGTTGGTGGGGATCACCAGCAGTTCGGCCCCGTTTCGCACCGCATCGCGCAGCGGGTAGTCGTAGGCGACCTCGTAGCAGATCGCCAGACCCGCACGCACCTCACCAGCGTCGAGAACGGCCGGGCCGGTACCCCACTCCATGTCGGCGGTCTTGTCGAGGAACGGCGTGAACCACGCCGCGATCGGACGCAGCGGCACGTACTCCGCGAAGGGCACCAGCTCCTGCTTGGCGTAGCGGCCGTTCTGCCCGGTGTCAGGATCCCAGGAGATGACGGCGTTCTCGGCCTTGCCGTCATCGCGGCCGTACAGTGCGCCGATCAGCGCGGGGACGCCGAAGTCACGGACCATGGCGTCCAGCGCGGCGTCCTCGCCGACGACGGCGGTGGCGGTCTCCGGCCACACGACGAGGTCCGGCTGCGGCTGGTCACCCGCGTCGATGGCCCGCTGGAGCCGCTCGCTCTCCGCGAGGTGGTTGCGGCGAAGGACATCACGCATCCCGAGCAGGTCGAGGCCGACGTTCGGGGCGTTGCCCTGCACGGCGGCGACCGTGACGGTGCCGGACGTCGGTGCGGTGCCGATGAACGGCCACATGATCCCGCCCGCGGCGATCGGGACGACGACGGCCAGCGCGGTGGCGGCCAGCGCGCGGCCGCGCACGTGGTCGGCGGCCGCCAAGAGCAGCCGGGCGAGCCCGAAGCCGGTAAGCACCACGGCGAAGCTGACCAGCGGGACACCGCCGAGCGCGGCCAGCGAGGTGAACACTCCTTCTGGCTGGCTGAACGCGACTTTGCCCCACGGGAAGCCGTTGAGTGGCACCGCGCCGCGCAGGTTCTCTTGCAGCACCCACAGCGCCGCCAGCCACACCGCCCCGCCCGGCAGCGGGGCGACCACCGCCATCGCGGCACCCGCCAGCGCCGCGAACAGCGCCACGATCGTGCTCAGCGCCAGCCAGGGTGCGAGGCCCATCTGCGCGCCGAGGAAGTCGTTGATCCAGACGAGGTGCGGCAGCGTGAACGCGAGCCCGAACACCAACCCGAGCCCGAATCCGGCGCGGGCGCGCCTGCCGTGCAGCACCAGCCCCAACCCGGCGAACGCCAGCGGGGCGAGCCACCACAGCTCGCGCGGCGGGTGGCTCAGGTAGAGCAACATCCCGGACGCGGCGGCGGCCAGCACCCGCCCGGCGATCGGCAGCAGCCGCGCCCTGACGCGGCTCGCCGTCGTCTGCTGTGTCACCCGCGGCTCCGCGGTGCTCGTGGTGCCGTTCATGGTGCCGCTGACGGTGTCATTCACGACGCCTCGTAGATCGTCACGCCCGCGCGCACGGTGCGCAGGCAGCGCGGCAGTTCGTCGTCAGGGCCGAGCGCGGGCAATGCTGGGACTCGGGATCGTGGGTCGGTGGACCAGCGCTGGACCCGCGAGTCAGCGGCGGCCACGTGCAGCTCGCCCGCTTCCCACACGGCGTAGTGCGCGGGCGCCCCGGGCACGAGGCTGCCGGTGACGCCGTCGTCGACGCCCGCCGCGCGGTGCCCGCCTCTGGTGTGGGCGTTGAATGCGGCGCGGGCGGACAGCGAGTGCCGAGAGGTGCGATGCGCTGCGGCGGCACGCACGCTGGCCCAGGGGTCGATCGGCGTGACCGGCGCGTCGGAGCCGCCCGCGAGCAACACACCGGTGGCGGCGAGCATCGCGAACGGGTTCATCCGCTCGGCACGCTCAGCACCGAGGCGCTGGACGTACATGCCGTGCTCGCCGCCCCACAGCGCGTCGAACCGCGGCTGTACCGACGCACTGACGTTCCACGCGGCGAGCTGGGTGGCCTGCTCCTCGTCGATCATCTCGAGATGCTCGAGGCGGTGCCTGCCCGCGACGAGCGCGCGCCTGCCGCGGTGGCGTTCCGCCTCGGTGAACCCCGCGATGATCTCGGACAGCGCGGCGTCGCCGATGACGTGGAATCCGGCTTGCAACCCGGCGTCGGTGCATGCGACGAGGTGTGCGGCGATGTGCTCGGCGTCGAGGTAGCGCTCCCCTGTGCCGCCCGCGTCGGTGTAGGGCTCGTGCAGGCACGCGGTGCGTGAGCCGATGGCGCCATCGGCGAACAGGTCGCCCGCCAGGCCGCGTGCACCGAGTTCCTTCGCGCGCATGACGGCCTCATCGGTGGCCAGCTCGCCCCAGTACGGCACGACGTCCGGCAGGCCGGGGTCCTCGGCGAGGTCGATGAGCGCGGCGAGGTCGGCCACGCCGCTGATGTCGGGTCCGGCGCACTCGTGGACGCTGACGATGCCGTGCGCGGCGGCGGTGGTCAGGAACGCGCGCTGCGCGGTGGCGCGCTGCTCGGGGGCGATGTTGTGGCGGACCATGGCGCGCACGTGATGGTGTGCGGTGGCGGTGAGCGGTCCGTCCGGGGTGTAGCCGCCGACGTCGGTGACGTCGGGTGCCAGGTTGAGCAGTGCGGTGGAGACCAGCGCGGAGTGGACGTCGATGCGGCTCAGGTAGGTGGGCACGCCGCCGACGGCGTCGTCGATCTCCGCCCTGCTCGGCAGGCGCGGCGAGGTCCAGGTCGTCTCGTCCCAGCCGTGCGCGATGAGGACTCCGCCCTCCGGGATGTCCCTGGCGGCTTCGGCGATGGCGGCCAGCAATTCGCCCGCGTCGCGCACCCGCTCCAGGTCCGCGCCGGACAGGTGCAGGCCGGCCGCGGTGGCGTGCACGTGGGCGTCGACGAAGGCGGGCGCGACGAACGCGCCGTCCAGGTCGATCTCCTCGGCGTCCGGGTGTAACGCGCGACCGGGACCGTCCTGGCCCACCCACACCACGGTGCCGTTGGTGACGGCCATCGCGGTCGCGTCGGGTGAGCTGGGTGAGTGAATCCGTCCGCCGGTCAACAGGGTCGTTTCGGTCACGAGTGCAGTCTGCCTTGTCCCAGCTCAGCGGCGCAGGGCTGGTCGTTGAGCGTCACAGCACGATCACGCGAAACGCAAAGATTTGCGTTCTCACGTCAGTATGACAGGATTATTTGTGTTGCTCGCCCCTATAAGGAGGAGAACCGATGACCGCCGTTGCCGGGCCGGAACAGGCCGTCACCAGCGATCAGTACCTGGAACAGCCCTACGTCTACCGGCGCAGGGAGCTGACCGAACCCGACTGGCGCCGCTTCCCCGGCTGGGCCGATGTCACCGAAGCGCAGTGGCGCGACGCGCAGTGGCAGCGGGTGAACTGCGTGCGCAACATCAAACAGCTCCGCAAGGTGCTTGGTGACACCGTCGACGAGCGCTTCTACGAGGACCTGGCGGCCGACCAGCAGGACATGGCCACGATGTCGATGCTGCTGCCGCCGCAAATGCTCAACACGATGGCGCCTGACGCCAGCGGTAGCGAGCTGACCGACGCGCTGTTCGCGGACCCGATCCGGCACTACATGATGCCGGTGCGTTCCGACCGCGACCCGCATTGGCCGTCGCACCCGTACGCCGAGCGCGACTCGCTGCACGAGGCGGAGATGTGGGTGGTCGAGGGGCTGACCCACCGCTACCCCACCAAGGTGCTCGCCGAGCTGCTGTCGACGTGCCCGCAGTACTGCGGGCACTGCACCCGGATGGACCTCGTCGGCAACTCGACGCCGCAGATCGACAAGCACAAGCTCGCGCTCAAGCCGGTGGACCGGCAGGACGCGATGATCGACTACCTCAAGAACACTCCCGGCGTGCGCGACGTCGTCGTCTCTGGGGGTGACGTCGCGAACGTGCCGTGGCACCAGCTGGAGTCGTTCCTGATGCGGCTGCTCGACGTCGAGACGGTGCGCGACATCCGGCTCGCCACGAAGGCGCTGGCAGGGCTGCCGCAGCACTGGTTGCAGCCGAAGGTCGTCGAAGGGATGGAGCGGGTCGCGCGCACGGCCGCGCGGCGGGGCGTGAACCTGGCGATCCACACCCACGTCAACCACGTGCAGTCGGTGACGCCACTGGTCGCGGAGGCGGCGCGGGCGATGCTCGACGTCGGTGTGCGCGACGTGCGTAATCAGGGTGTGCTGATGCGTGGGGTGAACGACACGTCGGACGCGCTGCTCGACCTGTGCTTCGCGCTGCAGGGCGAGGCGAGCATCCTGCCGTACTACTTCTACATGTGCGACATGATCCCGAACTCGGAGCACTGGCGCGTCGCCGTGTGGGAGGCACAGCGGCTGCAGCACTCGATCATGGGGTATCTACCGGGCTACGCGACGCCGCGCATCATCTGCGACGTGCCCTATGTCGGGAAACGCTGGGTGCACCAGGTCGCGGAGTACGACCGGGAGCGCGGCATCTCGTACTGGACGAAGAACTATCGCACCGGCATCGAGCTGGACGATCCCGAGGCGCTGGAGCGCCGCTACGAGTACTACGACCCGATCCAGACGCTGCCGGAGTCCGGCCAGCGGTGGTGGGCCGAACACGGGGCGAGCTGAGCCGGTGCCGTGGGCGCCCGCCGTGCGGTGGCAGACGCCTTCACCGCAGCGAAGGCGTCTGCCACCGCACGAGCATCGCTCGTGTGGATGGATCTTGAGGCGTCACAGCGATCCGTATCGCCACGAAGTCTCATGATCCACATGCCCGACCCCGACTCCGGGCATGACTAGTGGCAGGACGGTCAGCCGAAGGCCGACTTGATGCCGTCGAACAGCGAGCCCGACTTCTCGTCGCCGGACTGCTCACCCTCGGCGGACGAGCTGTCACCGCCCTGCTGCGGCTGCTTACCGGGACGCCCGTCTGGACCCTTGCCGTTCGGCGGCTTGCCCTCCGGCGGCCCTTTCGGCGGTTCGCCGTTACCCGGCGGGTCGGTCGGAATGCCAGCGATCTCTTTGATCGCGGCGCGCAGCCGAGGATAGGTGCCGCACCGGCACATGTTCTCGATCGCGTCGATGTCGGCATCGGTTGGTTTGGACTTGCGCTGCAACAACGCGACGGCAGCCATGATCTGGCCAGGCTGGCAGAACCCGCACTGACCGACGTCGGCGTCGACCCAGGCCTGCTGCACCGGGTGCAGCTCGTCGCCATCGGCCAGCCCTTCGATGGTGGTGACCTCCTGGCCATCGCACTCCGAGACCGGCACGACACACGGCTGGATCTCATTGCCGTTGAGGTGGCTGGTGCAGGCACGGCAGAGGCCAACGCCGCAGCCGTACTTCGGGCCGGTGATGCCGAGCTTGTCCCGCAGCACCCACAGCAGGGGCATGTTCGCGTCGGCGTCAACCTCGACCTTGTCACCGTTGACGCTAAATCGGTGCTTTTTCGGCACGAAAGTCTCCTCTAGTGGTTGATCGGGAAGCTACGGGGCTTGGTGCCGGTCGCCTTCGCGTACGCGTTCGCCACCGCGCCCGCAGCGGCGGGCAGGGCCAGTTCACCCGCGCCACCCGGCGCCCAGTCCGTGCGGATGAGGTGCACCTCGAACTGGGTTGGGGAATCACCCTGCTTCGTCCACAGGAAGTCGCCGTAGCTGCTCTCCCGCACCGCGCCGTTGTCGATGTGCACACCCGCCTGCAGGACCGTGGCGATCCCGTCCATCGTTGCGCCCATCAGCTGAGCCTCAAGGCCCTTCTGGTTGATCACCTGCCCGACGTCTGCCGCGATGAACGCCTTGGTGACCCTCGGGTTCGCCGGGTCCGTCGCGTTGATCTCGACGACGCACGCGGCATGTGAGCGGTACTCCGAGTGGTAGCCAACGCCCAGCGCGTGACCGGCTGGCATGTCCTTGCCCCAGCCAGACACCTCGGCGACCTTCGTCAGCACCGCCTTGCCGGAGTCCGCCTTGGCCACCTCGCGCCGGAACTCGAGCGGGTCTTTGCCCATCTGCTCGGCGAGCTCGTCCATGACGACTTCCTCGGCCGCGCGCACCGTGCCCGAGAAAACCGACCGGAAGCTGCCCGTGGGGATACCGAGCTGCACTTCCTGCAGCGTATGGTTCACGACACCGACGTGGTACGGCATCGACTGGGACACGGCGAAGTAGTACTGGCTCGCGCCACCTTCCACGGTCTGCGCCAGCGTCGACGTCAGCGCCTCACCGAGACCGTGGTCGAAGTCGAGCCCAACACCGGTGACGCGGTGCTCGAAGGACAGCACCTCACCTTTGGTGTAACTGGCCCTGATCTTCTGGTGGTACGCGGGACGCATCCTGCCGTGCTTCATGTCATCCTGGCGGGTCCGCATCAGCTTGACCGGCCGACCGATCGCCTGCGAAACCCGTGCCGCCTCAAGCCCCACGTCGGCGAACAGCCTGCGCCCGAACGACCCGCCGGCACGGGTCACGTGCACCGAGACGGCATCCCGGTTGAGGCCAAGTTCCTTGGCGATGGCGCCCTGCGCCCAGATCGCCGTCTGTGAGGGCATCCACACCTCGGCAGTGCCGTCGTGACGGACATCCGCGACCGCGCTTTCGACTTCCATCGGCGCGTGGTTGACGAACGCGAAGTCGAACGTCGCGTCCAGATGCCTGCCCCGTAATTTCGGCGCGGCGAGCGGATGGGCGACATTCTTCAGTTTCTTACGAATGTCCGAATCCGACACAGTGTCGATCGGGCCCGGCTTCCACGAGATCTCTAGGGCGTCCCTGGCACGCATCGCGTCGTAGAACGTCTCGGCGCTCACCGCGACACCGGTAGGGATCTCGGTGATCGCGACGACCCCGGGCATGGACCTCGCCCGCGCGTCGTTGACCGAGCCCACCGTGCCCTTGATCGTCGGCGGGCGCGCCACCACGGTCGGCAGTGCGCCTTCGATCTGCAGGTCCATGGCGTACTGCGCCTTGCCCGTCACGATGTCGCGGGCGTCCGTCCTGGCGACAGGGGTGCCGACCACTGTGTATTCGGATGCGGGCTTCGGTTCGCCGTTGCCGGATTCCTCCCGCGCGGCGGCCGACAGTTCCCCATAGCTCAGGGTCCGCCCGTCAGGGGCGTGCACCGCGGAGTCCTTCGTGGTCAGTTGTTCCGCTGGCAGGCCCCACTGGTTCGCGGCCGCGTTGACGAGCCGCGCACGCGCATCGGCCGCCATTCTCCGCACCGGGTCCCACAGCACCCGCATCGTCGTGGACCCGGCGGTGATCTGGTTGAAGTGCAGCTCCGGCCGGGAGTCGGACAGTTCGACGTCGACGTCATCGAGCCGGGCGTCCAGTTCCTCGGCCAGCACCATCGCGATCGACGTCGAGATGCCTTGACCGACCTCGAGTCTCGGCAACTCGAACCGCACCGTGGTGTCCTCGGTGACCTCGAGGACCATCAGGTGCATCGTCGGCATGCTGGCAAGGCGGATCACCTCGCCGAGGTCCGCGATCTCCTCAACCGACGGCAGGCTCGGCACCGCTGACGCCTCCGTCAACGCATCGAACCCGAACCGCCCCGCGACAGTGAGCGTCGGGGCGGCGACAAGGAACGTCAGGAACTTTCGCCGCTTCAGCCCACGACCTTTGTCCTGGGCTGCTGGCTCCGGTTCAGCCATCCAATCTCCTCTCAAAACGCCAAAAAGGACATACGATGTCAGCGTCAATGGCGGTCTATGGCGGTCTGTGGCGAGCAAGCATTTCGTCACCCGACCGGGTGCGTCACGCATCTAATCGCATGCCGAGTTCCGTTATCGCAAAACGATGAAGTTCATCGGCATGCCACCGGATTTTCTTGTCACTACCGCAAAACATGGGGAGGTGCCCTCGATCCATTTGGCGGCTATCGCTACCCTGCGCCGAGGTATCTGCGGTGCACGCTGGCTGCTCACGCAAAGTAATGAGGGAAGGTTCTGGCAAAGCCCCTATGGGACTATTCTCGCGTTCGCGCGGATCTAGCACGATCAATGCTCGCGTGCTGCGCATCGCGCTGATTCCCAGCGTCGCGCTGATGATCGTCGGCATTGGACTATCCGGCTACCTGGCGCTGCAAGGCCTCAGCACCCGCACGTTCGCGGAGAACGTGCGCAAGTCGCTCGAGCCGTCGACGCACTTCATCGCGACGGTGCAGGAAGAACGCAGGCTGAGCACGCTCAAGGTGGTCAACGGGCTCAAGCCCGCCGACGGCCTGCTGGCGAATCAGCGCACCAAGGTGGACGAAGCCGTACAGGAAATGACGGATGTCACCGAGGAGCTGGCTGAGACGGCGCCGGACCAGCTGGCTGGCCCGTTGGGAGATCTGAAGAACCTCACCGCCGAGCTGCCGGGGTTCCGGCAGCGGATCGACTCCGGCGGCGCGGACGCCGAGCAGGTCTACGAGTTCTACGGCGAGATGATCGAGCTGATCGGCGCGGGCATTCAGGGTGTCGCCCGGTCAGCCAGTGACGCTGAGGTCGGCTTCGAGCAGATGATCAGCTACGACCTGTTCCGCTCGGTCGAAGCGCAGTCGCGGTCGCACGCGCTGCTGCTCCGAGGCATCGCACAGGGCCTCGACCTTGACGAGTTCCACGAGCTCGCGCACCAGATGGGTACGTATCACGAGATCGCGGAAACCATGTATCCGCGCATGACGCCGACCGAGCAGCAGCGCTACGACGAGATGAAGGAAGCGCCGTGGTGGGGCACGGTGGTTTCCGGCGACAACAGCATCATGGCCCGAGGCCCCGGCCAGCACCCGGTGACGTTCAACTTCGAGGCGTGGCAGAACTCGGCGGCCAAGCTGTCCGACGGGTTGCGCGAGCTGTACGCGTCGCACTCTGCCCACGCCGCCGAACTCGGCGCTGGCAGTGGTAACCGGCTGCTGACCAGCTCACTCGCCGCGGGCGGGCTCCTGCTGCTTGTCACCGCGACCTCCATGGTGATCGCGTTGCGCTGGTCTCGAAAGCTGGCCCGCAGGCTCACCCGGCTACGGGACGACACCCTCGACCTCTCCCGGTACAAGCTGCCGGACGTCGTCGACCGGCTCAACCACGGCGAGCGGGTCGACCTCGACAGTGACGTGCCATGGCTCAACCACGGCGACGACGAGATCGGCCAGGTCGCCGACGCCTTCAACCAGGCACAGCGCCAGGCCATCTCGGCGACGGTGCAGGAGAACGAGATCCGCGCCGGGGTCAGGGCGGTGTTCCTCAACATCGCCCACCGCAACCAGGTCACCGCACACCGGCAACTGCAGGTGCTCGACCAGGCCGAACGGTCGCAGGAGGACCCGGAGCAGCTGCAGCTCCTCTTCGAGCTCGACCACCTCGCCACCCAGGGCAGGCGCAACGCGGAGAGCCTGATCATCCTGGGCGGTAAACAGCCAGGCAGGCAGTGGCGCAAACCGGTCGAGCTGCGCGACGTGATCAACGGCGCGGTCGCGGAGACCGCCCAGTACACCAAGGTCAACGTCAGCAAGGTCGCCGACGTGGCGGTGCGCGGCGACGCCGTCGCCGACATGATCCACCTGCTCGCCGAGCTGCTCGACAACGCGACCTCGTTCTCACCACCACAGACCGACGTCGACGTGCGATCCGCCGTCGTCGGCAGGGGCGTCGTGATCGAGATCGAGGACCAGGGCCTCGGCATCGACGCCGAGACGCTCGAAGAGATCAACGCCATGCTGCGCACCCCGCCCGACTTCAGCGTGATGTCGCTGTCGGAGGAAGCACGGATCGGGTTGTTCGTGGTCGCCCAGCTGGCCGCCAAGCACGACACGAAGGTCACGCTGCGGGAGTCCCTCTACGGCGGCATCAACGCGATCGTGCTGATTCCCACCAAGGCGCTCGCGTCCGAGTCCATGCCGCAGCACGGCGCGCCGGAGGACGCCAGCGCCGACTTCGGCCACGACTTCAACGCCGACCCCACTGCTGGGGCCGGCATCGAGCCTGGCTATGGCCGCGGCCCTCGGCACATGGCCGAGCCGGGATACGCACCAGGTGCGAGCAACGGCTACGACTCCGGCTATGCGTCTGTCCCCGGCGCGGATCACGACGACGTCAACACCAACGACCGCGTCGTTCCGATGCCCCCGCCGACCCACCGGCGTGCCAGGCAGGCGCGCACCCCCGAGCGGAGATTCGAAGACACCCAGAAGAACATCCCCGCCGTACCGCCGGCGCCACCTTCCACCGACGGTGCTGACCGCGCCAACGGCCAGTCCGGCGGAGCTATGTCCCATGGTGGTCAGCACGCCGGCCGGAGCGGTGGCGGCAACGACACCGTGAAGATCTCGATGGATTCCTCGGTGATCAGCAACGGGTCGTCGTCGCAGGCAGAGCAGTACACGCCGCCAAGGCCAACGCCCTCGGCGGGCAACGGGAACGGCAAACCGCCGCTGCCACAGCGCAGACGGCGCGAAAGCCTCGCTCCGCAGCTGCATGCCGACGAGGAATCCGCCGAATCGGAGCAGTCCACGACACCGGAGCCACCCGACGAGCCACCGGGTGACCCGAGCCCGGAGAGATTCCAGGCCACGATGTCGGCGTTCCAGCGCGGAACGCGGCGGGCGCGCACCGACGACACGGATACCCCTCACCCACCCCGCTGGCCCGGAGGAGAGATGTCATGACGGTCAATCTGTCACCGAAGGAGTCCAACTGGCTGCTCGATGATCTGCTGCGCCGAGCCACTGGTGCCGACCGCGCCGTGCTGCTCTCCTCGGACGGTCTGCTCATGGGCAAGTCGAACGAGATGTCCATCGCGGATGCGGAGCATCTGGCCGCGGTCGCGTCAGCATTGCAGAGTCTGGCCAAAGGCACGGGAAAGTACTTCGACGGCGGGGCGGTGCACCAGACGGTCGTTGAGCTGGAACGCGCCTTCCTCGTCGTCACGGAGGCGGGCACCGGCGCCTGCCTCGCCGTGCTGGCGCAGGCGGACGCGGATCTCGGGTTGATCGCCTACGAGGTCAACCGCATGGTGGCCAGCGTCGGGCGGCACATGGCGACGGCGCCGCGCAACCCGACCGTCGGGTATGCGAGAAACTCCGAAGCATCATGACCGGCGAAGACAGCGCTTGGTTCGACGAAGACGCTGGTCCGCTCGCCCGCCCGTACACGTTTACCCGCGGCCGGACGCACGTCGCGCGCGATGATCTCAACATGATCACGCTCGTCGTCGCGCTGCGCAGGCATCACGGCGGCGAGTTGGACCACGCCCATGGTCGCATCCTTGAGTCCTGTCAAGACCCCATCTCGATCGCCGAGGTCGCCGCGGGCGCCGACCTGCCACTCGGCGTCGTGAAGGTTCTGCTCAGCGACCTGATCGAGCAGAACTACGTAATCTTCCGAACCGGCTTGGCAAAGCACTCATCGGCTGCGAGCCCGGACACGCTGCAGAAGGTGCTGGATGGAATTCGTGAGCTCTGACCGAATGATTCGACCCGCGATCAACGCGACGGCGCTCAAGATACTGATCGCCGGCGGGTTCGGCGTCGGCAAGACCACGCTGGTCGGCTCGGTCAGCGAGATCGAACCGCTGCGCACCGAGGAGCAGCTCACCGAGCGCAGTGCGGGCGTCGACGACGTCACCGGGGTGGAGCAGAAGCGCACCACGACCGTCGCACTTGACTTCGGCAGGATCACCATTAACCAGGAGCTGATCCTGTACCTGTTCGGCACCCCCGGCCAGGACCGGTTTTGGTTCATGTGGGACGAGCTCGCCCAGGGGGCGCTCGGCGCGATCGTGCTGGCCGACACCCGGCGGCTCGCCAGCTGCTTCGCCGCGATCGATTTCTTCGAGGAGCGCAATGTGCCGTTCGTCGTCGGCGTGAACTGCTTCGACGGCACGCAGATGTACACCGTCGACGAGGTGCGCGGCGCGCTCGATGTCGACCCGTTCGTGCCGGTGCTGCTGTGCGATGTGCGCCAGCGGGAGTCGACGAAGAAGGTGCTGACCACATTGCTGGAGCACATCATGTCGCTGACTGGCCACGCGCAGCGCGCCGCGGGCGACGGCTGAGCCGGCGCGCTCCCCCACGCCAACTGACCTACGCCGGCGTCAGCCACCTGGACTACACGACACACGCACCCTGCGTACGCAGCGCTGCTTGACTGGGCAATTGATCATCCCTACTATCACCCCGCCGAACGAAAGTTGTCGCCCATACGGCGTACAGCCTTGGTAACTCTCAACACCTGGGGTGGCTCTCGTGACCTCCGTTCATCGCCAGTCAACGCACGTTCCCGGCGAGCGCGCGGGCGGGACGGCACAGGAGATCCTGTCCACGATTCCGCCCTCGCAGATCGCGGTCATCGTCCGGCCCGTGGCGGGGCGGATGATCACCGAAATCGTCAAGGAGATTCGCGCTGGCGTGCCCGCCTATGGCGCGCCGCGCGATGACGAGCTGACACAAGTTCTGGTGTCGTCGGTCGAACGCGCCGTGCGCCGTCTCATTGACGGAAAAGACAAACCACGCACCGATGGCCGTACCAATGAGGATTGGTTTCGACGAATCGGGCGAATGGAGTTTTACGCGGGCCGCAGCATGGATTCGATGCAAACCGCGGTGCGCATCGGCACCCGAGTGGCGTGGCGACACCTGTGGCGGGCCGGTGCTGCGGCCGGGGTGCCGAGCAGCACGTTCAACACCCTTGCCGACGCGCTCTTCCACTACTCCGACGAGCTGTCGTCGGCCGCCATCGCCGGACACACCGAAGCCCAGGCGCGTGCGAACGGCACGGCCGAGCGGATCAGGCAGCGGCTGGTGCGGATGATCCTCGCCGATCCGCCGATCTCGCCGCAGGCGATCACGGATCTCGCCGAGGACGCTGGCTGGACGGTGCCCGACGCCGTCGCGCTTGTCGCGGTCGAGCAACGGCCGGGTCAACGCGCGCTGCACGCCAGTTCGTTCGGCCCAGACGTACTCGTCGATCCCGATCGCACCGAACCGTGCCTTGTGCTCGCTGAGCCGGATCGTCACCTCGGTGACCTGCGCCGGAAGCTGCGCGGCGGCCTGGCGGCCGTCGGCCCGCGCGTGTCGTTGAGTCAAGCTGTCAAGTCGTTGGAGTGCGCGCACAAGGCGCTCGATCTCGGCCGCAGGGGTGTGCTGCCCAGCAGCGGCGTCATCGACTGCGCGGAGCATCTGCCCACGCTCGCGATGTACGCCGACGAGTTCATCCTCGCGCAGCTGACCGAACGCGCCTTCCGGCCGTTCGCCGGGCTCACCTCACGGCAACGCACGCGGCTGTCCGAGACGCTACGGGCGTGGCTCGACGCGGGCGGCAGCGTCAGCGACGTCGCGGCCCGCCTCGACGTCCACCCGCAGACCGTCCGGTACCGGATGAACCAGATCACGAATCTGCTCGGCGGCTCACTGGACAATCCTGATGAACGGTTCCTTCTTGACATGGCACTGCGCGCGGTTCAGGTGCGAGGCGTCGACATCCGGCCGTAACGATTCCGCGTCGCGCGCGGTCACAGCCCTCGCGCTGGCACCGCGTCGGTGCATCGCTGCTACCTCGTTGCCCGCCGATGCGGGTAATCGATTTTTGAGCAATCGGCATAACATTCCGAGCTTGCCTGTCGCGTTCATTATCGCCGTTCTACAGTGGGTTTTCGACCGCTCGGTAATGGTGTCGAAAAGCAGGGGCCGGTTCCGGGTGACGCGAATTCTTGAGGAATACTCGCGGTATGCGAATCACATTCCACCGCAAGATCCCGGTGGTGCTGGCCGTGGCCGCGTCCGGCCTGCTGGCCACCGCGTGCGACTCCGGCGCAGGCGCCGTGGAGGACACCCAGACGACGGACGCGCATGCGGGACACACCCTCAGCCATGCGGCGGCGCTGCAGGCTCCTGCCAACGCCAGGGACGCCTTCACCTACAACCCGCGGCTCGCGCCGGTGGGTGCCGAGATGGCCATCGAGATGGCGCCTTCCGGGAACAGCACGACGTTCTCGCTTGAGGTCACGGGAATGCGGCCCAACCGCGGGTACGCCGCACACGCGCACACCGACAAGTGCGCGGCCGACCCCGCCGCGTCCGGCGGGCACTACCAGAACGAGCCCGCTCCCGAGGACGGGTCGGAGACGCCCGATCCCAAGTTCGTCAACCCTGAGAACGAGTTCTGGCTGGACTTCGAGACCGACGCCGAGGGTAATGGCAGCTCCACGGTCACGGTCGACTTCGAGGTCACCGACTGGGACCGGCCGAGGTCGGTCGTCGTGCACTCCGCCCAGAAGACGTCCACCGCACCCGGCGAGGCCGGCGTCTCGGGCGACCGGGTCGCGTGCCTATCCCTGCCGCACTCTCACTGACACCTCGTAGGACGGCCCGTCACCGTGGCGGTGGCGGGCCGTTCGCTTGTTCCGCCAGAGCCGCGCCCCGATCACAGTTCCGCGCTCGACGGCGAACCACACCGCGATGCCGAGCGCGATGCCGGACGCCGTCACCACGAGCGGTGATGCGACGGCCAGCATACCCGGCAGCAGGACGTAGTGCGTGAGGTAGATGTAGAGCGACGCGCTGGCGATCAGCCCGACCGGGGCGAGAAGCACGCGGGGAATCCGCACTCGGGGCAGGAACAGCACCAGCACGAGACCAACCAGGACGATGCCCTCGCGCACGGCATTGTCGAAGAAGCCGGAGATGGTCAGCACCGCGGCGGCCACCACGACGAGCCGCTGTGACCAGGTCCGGGCGCGGAACCCGAGCCAGCCGAGCGCGAAGAACCACAGCATCGTGTGAGTGGCCAGCGCCCACTCGAAGAAGTGCGCCATGTCGCTGATGAACAGCCGCCCGGTCAGCGAGACCGCCAGCACCGCTAGCGGCAGCAGGAACGGCTGACTTCGCTCGAACCGCCGCACGGCCGGGATCGCGAACAACACGCTCAGCAGCAGCAACGTCTGCACCAGCACTTCGACGAACCAGTAGCCGTTCGCCGATGAGATACCGAGGTAGTTGTTCAGCAGGACGACGTTGTCCCAGCCCACGTCGTCGGTGGCTAGCGCGCGCCACGCCAGCCACGCCACACTCGGGATGGCGATGTGGGCGGTGCTGCGGAGGATGGCGCGGGAGGGGTTCGTCGCGGCATCAGCTGTCCCAGAAAAACCGTTCGCCACACCTGGTCCCAGACAGAACCGGGCGAAACTCCACCCGGCGAGCACCAGCAGCAGATGGGCGCCGCCAAGGATATGGAACAGTCCGACGTGGCTGCCGACGACGAGCACGATCGCGACCGCGCGCAGCAGGATGTTGGTCTCGAGGGCGGCCAGCACCCGGCGTCGCGGCCGCAGCCGCTCCAGCTCGCCCACCGGCATCGACGGCCACGTCGCTGGTAGTTCGCCGAGCAGCTTCTCCAGCGCTACCGACGCGCGCACATAGGACAGCGAGTCGCCGCCGAGGGTGACAAAGCTGTCGTCATCGCCGATGTCGTCGGGCGTATAGCGCGGCAGGACGTCGGCGAAGATCTCCCGCACCCCACTGGCGGCGGGCGCACCCTCACCGTCCGCTGTCCCGGACGCCGAGGCAGCCACCGCGGCGGCAACCGCCGCGTAGTCGACCTTCCCGGACGTCAGCCGGGGTGTCTCGGCCAGCACGCCCACCCGCACGGCCGCGGCGGGTAGTCCTAGCCGGGAGGTCACCAACTCGGCCGCCACGCCCACGTCGTCCGCGACCGACACCGCGAGGAGCAGCCGGTCGTCGTGCCCGGTGCACAGCGCGGTGATGTCCCGGTCTGCGCACAGCCGCTCCACGTGGTCCAGGTCGATGCGCAGCCCGCAGACCTTGACGAAGCGGCTGGCGCGGCCGGTGACGACGTACAGCCCGTCTGGGGTGCGCCGCGCGAGGTCGCCGGTCGCAAGCGCTGTCACGGTCCTGCCTTCGGCGAGGTCCGCGGGGGATTCGGCGTAGCCGAGCATGACGTTCGGGCCCCGGTAGATGAGTTCTCCCTGGTCCGTCGTGTCTGCCACGCCATCGGCCACCGCAGTACTCGCCGCGGATCCCGGGACCGGGGCCAGCTCGAAGTCCCCGTCCGGGATCGCGACGCCGATCGCATCCGGGTGACGCTCGGCCAGCTCGGGCGGCAGGTACGCCATGCGGGCGGTGGCCTCCGTCTGGCCGTACATCACGAACAGCCGCCACCCGGATCGCCGACCGAGCCGGGCGAACTCCCGCACCCGCTCGGGCGCGAGTCTGCCACCAGCCTGTGTCACGTAGCGCAGCGTTGGCAGCTCCATGTCCGCGAAACCGGCGCGATCCAGCAGGTCGAACGTGTAGGGCACGCCGTGCAGGCTGGTGCAGCCGTGCTCGCGGAACAGCGTCCAGAACTCCGGCTCGATCACCGAGGTATCGGTGAGCACCAGGCTCGCGCCGCGCAGCAGGTTGCTGTTGATCACCGACAGTCCGTAGCAGTACTGCATCGGTAGCGAGGTGATCGCCCTGTCGGTCGGCTCGATCTCCAGGTACCGCGCGATCGACTCCGCGTTGGCCTGCACGTTGCGCGCCGAGAGGCGCACCAGCTTGGGCGAGCCGGTGGAACCGGACGTCGACAGCAGCAGCGCGAGCTCGGGATGCAGGGTGTGCGCGGTGCCCGCGCGACGCTCGGCGAACTCGCCATCGATGACGACGTCCGGGTCGTAGCTCTCGAGCAGTTCCTCGCGGTACTCGGCGTCGTCCGCGCTGGTGAGCAGCACGGGATGCCCGTCGGCGAGCGCGGCGAGGTAGGCCACGATCGGGTGGATGTCATTGGCCGCCGCGACTAGCACCAGTCTGCGCGTGGTCCCGAGCCAGGCGCGCATGTCGGCCACCCGGTCGGCGAGTTCGCGGTACGTCAGCCGCCGCCCATACGCGTCGATCAGCGCGGTGCGCTCGCCGTACTGGGCGAGGTTCGCGGCGAACGGCACTCCGGGGGCCAGGACGCCGTCGTCCACATCCCTGCGTTGGGGTGCGGCGTCGACCGACATCCTGCGTCACCTCGTCGTTGGACAGCTTAGGCTTCGCTAAGCAAGCATAGGCTAACCAATTCGGATAAACCTGGCCCTGTGGCGAAGGCGACGCGTACCGGACGCTCCTGAACGTCGTCTGATACTCCTGCTTCGTTCTGCTTGACCTTGGAGTGCGATCCAAGGTTTACCGTCGATGGCGTGACGACGAAGACAGCGCCGGGCCTGCGGGTGGCCGAGCTGGCCACCCAGGTCGGGGTCCGGCCGGACACGATCAGGTACTACGAACGCGCCGGGCTGCTCGCGCCACCGCCGCGCACGCCGTCCGGCTACCGCCTCTACCCCACCGAAACCGTGGAGCGAGTCGGTTTCATCCAGGGCTGCCAGCGGCTCGGGCTGCGGCTGCGCGAGATCGCCGACCTGCTCAGCGTCCGCGACACCGGCGTCTGCCCCTGCGAACCAGCCGAGGGGCTGCTGCGCAGGCGGATCGATGACATCGATGACGAGTTGACCCGGCTCACCGCATTGCGGGCCGAACTGGTCGAGACCCTCGCCGGGCTGCCCAGTGGGCAGTGCCCCGACGTCAGCCCCGGCGAGTGGTGCCCACCCGATAATTCGAACGACCAATCGGAAGGGAGGTGCGAATGATGCGCGACACTGATCTGCTGGTCAGCGGTGGTGACAACTGCTGCGAGAGCTGCGAAGACTGCTGCTGAGAGCGGACCGCTTCGTGGCGATCTGAGGCCACTGGCAACGGTGCGACACTACGGACCAGTCGAAGCATGTAGAAAGTTTCTCGGATCCGAGGGTGATCCTCTCCGGGGCGTCGTGGTTCGCCCCGCACGGGATCAGCGAGAAGGGCTCCGACAGTCAGAAGCTGCCGGAGCTCTTTTCGCGCCCCGTACCGCCTCAGCGGCCCATGCCGCCTGCCCGTACCATCGTTGTGGGCAGGCGAAACATGGTGAGGTCCTTCATGTCAGACGATGAGCTGGACATCCATCTGCGCAGGCTAGGGCTTGGCAGCGACGATGTCCGGCTGTATCAGTGGCTACTCGGCACCGGTCCAGCCACGCACAACGAGATATCCGGCGCGCTCGGACTGTCCGAAGCGGACACCGGGGCGGCCGTGGAGAGTCTCACCAAGGCGGGGCTCGTCGCCACGACCGACGTCGACACCGTCGCGCCCATCGAGCCGAGCACCGGCTTGCAGCGGCTCGCGCGAGCGCGGGAGTCCGAGCTGCGCGCCGCCGAACTGGCCGCGACCAACGCGTACCGGCAGTTCCGCCGTTCGGTCTGGCAGCAGTCGCCGGACGACCTGGTCGAGGTGATCACCGCCCCGTACATCGCGGAACGGGTGCACCTGGAGGAGTCGGCCGCCACCAAGGAGGTGCTGCGGTTCGACTCGCCGCCCTACACCACTCAGCGCGGCCCGAACGACCTCGAGGTGGAGAACCTGCAGCGCGGCGTGGCATACCGGTGCGTCTATGCCCGCGCGGCGGTGCGCCAGCCGGACTACTACGCGGACAACATCCAGCCCTGCATCGCAGCGGGCGAGCAGGCGCGGGTGCTGCCGGACGTGCCGGTCAAGCTCAGCATCTACGACGGGCGGCTGGCGATGGTGTCGCTGTCCGACGCGGAGATGGAAATCAGCCGCTCCAGCCTGCTGATCCGGCAGTCCAGCCTGCTCGACGCGCTGATCGGGCTGTTCGAGAGCTCCTGGCGGGCCGCGCTGCCGATGCACCTTGGCACCAAGGAGCCGTCCTCGCTGCGGCCGATCGAACGCAAGATCATCGAGCTGCTGGCCAGCGGGATCACCGACCACGCGATCGCGGAACTGCTGGGTATCAGCCGCCGCACACTGTCGCGGAACCTGGAGAGCCTGACCACCCGCGCGGGCGTGGTGAACCGCTTCCAGCTGGCGGTGTACGCCTGCCGGAACGGCTGGATCTGACGACGTCGGGCGTGGCTCGCTACACCGGCCCTTCTCAGTCGATCATGAGGCGTTGTGGTTGCTATAACGACCACAACGCCTCATGATCCACAGCGTGGTCACGCTCAACCGACCGGGATCTCCTCTTTGGACTCGACGGTCGTGCGTCGCTCGTCGGGCAGGAACCGACGGCACCCGGACCAGTTCCGCATCAGCAGGTAGTAGGCCAGGCCAGCCGGGATGAGGCTGGCGTACCAGGACACCTCTGAGAACGAGAACGCGACGAGGACACCGACAGCCACCGCGATCAGGGCCGCGTAGTTGATGCCGCGATAGGAACCGGCTGGGTCATAGAGCTTCTCCAGCTCCAACTGCCTGCGACGGATGACGTAGTAGTCGACCACCATCACGGCGAAGATCGGGCCGAGGAACGCGGAGTAGGTCTGCACGAAGATCTGCAGCCCCGCGGCGGACTCATCCCGCACCAGCAGCCACGGGAATGTCCCCACCGCGAGCACCCCGACAAGGATGGTGGACGTCCGGTACGAGAGTTTGAAGACGTCCATCAGCACGTAGGTGGGTGGCACGACGTTGTTCAGCACGTTGGTCGTCACCTGGGCGAACGCGATGAACAGCAGGGTGATGACCAACAGCGGGGTGTTGTCGACGGCGTTGGCGAAGACCTGGATCGGATCGACCGCACCGGTCGCGCCGGAGACCATCACCCCGATGAGGCCCATGAACAGCGTCACCGGCAGGATCGACATCGAGTAGATCGTCACGAGCAGCCCCGGCCCCGAGCCCTTCGTGTGCTCACGGGAGTAGTCGCTGACGTTGAGCATCATCGTGGCGTAGATGCCGAGGAACAGCATCGTCGCGCCCCAGAACGGCATACCCCAGGTGCCGTCGAGGTTGACGAGGTTGGCGGTGATCTCGTCACCGTAGCGGGTGATCACGCTGACGAACATGTAGACCAGCGCGGCAAGGATGAACACCGCCCCGATGTTCTCCAGCCACTTGATCCCCTTGAAGCCGAATGCCGACAGCGCGATCTGCAGCCCCTGGAAGAGGATGAAGTAGAGCACGAGGTTGTCGAACCCCAACAGCGTGGCGGAGACGGCGTTCAGCGCGCCAGCGCCGATCCAGCTCTGGAAGCCGTACCAGCGCGGGCACGGACCGGACCAGACCGGGAATCCGGCTGCCGCTAGATCCGAAGGCACTGCGCACCTGCACCATGAACGGGATGCCGTACTTGTAGCCCGCCGCGCTCGCTGCCACAATTCCGTATTATGGAATAATGATTCCGATTAATGGCAGAGTAAGCCAGTTCACAGATGGTGTCCAGACCTCGTGAGAGACGAATGCGGACGCCGTGCGACCACGCGTCACATCACGCGCGCAGCGCAGGTCACACGCTCCACCGGAGAGCGTGTGACCTGCGCTTATGGGAATCTGGGAGCTAGCGAAGAGAACCGCTCACCGGCCAGCCCGTGACGGTCTTGGGCCGCGGTGCGGCATAGCTTCCGATCTTGCTCGTCGTCAGACCGAGCCCCACCAGCGACTCGGCCAACCCGACAGCGGCGGCGACGCCATCGACGACGGGAGCGCCGGTGACCGCGCGAATCTCGTCGTCGAGACCGGCCATGCCGCCGCAACCAAGGCAGACCACCTCGGCGCCGTCCTGCTCGACCGCCAGCCGGGCCTGCTCGGCGATCGCCTTCACCGCGGCCTCGGGATCAGCTTCGAGGTCGAGCACGGACAGCCCGCTCGCCCGGACCGAGGCGCAGCGGGTGTGCAGTCCCGCGAGCATGAGCCGGTCCTCGATCTGCCCCACGGCACGGCTCAATGTCGTGACCACGGTGTACTTCCTGCCGAGCAAGCATGCGACGTGCGCGGCCGCCTCGGTGATGTCGACAACCGGGACGTCGCAGAGCTCCTGCAACCCCTCCCGGCCGTGCTCACCGAACCCGGCCTGCACGACAGCGTCGTACTGACCCTCGTAGGTGTGCACCCGATCCATGACCGCGACGGCGGACAGGTAGCTCTCGAAATTGCCCTCGACCGACTCGGGGCCGAACGACGGCGTCAGCCCCACGATCTCAGTGCCGGGTCGTGCGACCGCACGCGCCTGCGCGGCGATGGTGTCGGTCATGGCAGCGGTGGTGTTCACGTTGACGACGAGGATCCGGGTGCCCACGATAGCTCCTTCCCATTCCGCAGTACGGAAGTGAGATGCCAAGTTGTGAAAGCTATCGTGAGCCAGGTCACCCCAACAGTCAAGCCCGCCTGGGTCGGATCTGAGCGCTACGACACCGTGGCCGCTGACAGCTCCGCTTCCAGCATCGACGTCCACTGCGCCACGATGCGGGCGCGGCGGGCGGTGTCGTCGCTGAGCAGGTTCGCCAGCCCGAGCCCGCGCGCGAGGTCCAACGTGGCCTGGACCGTCTCCCTGACGCCGGGCACGGACTCGTCGACGTCGAGCAGGTTCACCGCCATCCGGTGCGCTTCGCGACCGACTTGCCGTTCCAGCGGCTTGATCAGCGCACCCAGCGGCTCGTCGGTCGACGCCGCCACCCACAGGTGCAACGCGGCGCGAAACGACGGCCCGGTGTACAGGTTGAGCAGCATCTCCACGACCGCGCGTCGCCGCGTCCCGTCGGTCGGCAATGCCGCGACCTGGTCGGCCAGCTCCTCCAACTGCACTTCGGAGACGTAGTTGACAGCGGCGTTGATCAGATCCTCACGGGTCGGGAAGTGATGCTGCGCCGCCCCCCGCGAGACCCCGGCTCGCTCCGCGACGACCACGACCGTGGTGCGGGTCCAGCCCAGCTCGGTCAGGCACGCGACGGCGGCATCCAGCAACCGCCGCCGCGTCTGCCTGCTCCGATCCTGCTGCGGCTGCCGCACCGACGTCATGCTCAGCGGCTCCCCTCGACCCACAGATCCGGCGAGAGGTCTTCCTCCCGCTCACAGAGCCGGTACTGCGCGAAGTCGGTCACGCCCGCGGCGGTCAGCACCTCGTCGTCGATGAAGAACTGCCCCGTCGCTTCCTTGCTCGGCTTGGTGACGATCGCGTGCGCAGCGTCGGCCATGATCTGCGGCGTCCGCGACGTGTTGGCGAGCTCGGCGCCGACCACGTTGCGGATCGCGGCGGTGTCGATCGTCGTGCGCGGCCACAGCGAGTTCGCCGCGATGCCGTCACCGCGCAGTTCCTCGGACAACCCGAGCGTCACCAGGCTCATGCCGTACTTCGCGATGGTGTAGCCGGTGCCGATCTGCCCGAACCACTTCGGGTCCAGGCTGATCGGCGGCGACAACGTCAGGATGTGCGGATTGTCGGAGTTCCGCAGGTACGGGATCGACAACTTCGACAGCAGGAACGAACCACGGGTGTTGATGTCCTGCATCAGGTCGTAGCTCTTCATCCTGATGTGCTCGGTCGGCGAGAGGTCGATCGCGCTGGCGTTGTTGACGACGACGTCGATGCCGCCGAACCGCGCCACCGTGTCTTCGATCGCCTTGGCGACGGACTCGTCGTCACGGACATCACCGACGATGGGCAGCGCCTGCCCGCCAGCCTCCTCGACCGCCTTCGCGGCGGTGTAGATCGTGCCGGGCAGCTTCGGGTGCGGCTCGGCCGTCTTGGCGATCATGGCGACGTTGGCGCCGTCGGCAGCGGCACGCAGGGCGATCGCCTCACCGATGCCCCTGCTGCCGCCCGACATGAGAAGCGTCTTACCCGCGAGCGATGTCATGTGACTCCTTAGTACGACTTCGGCAGGTCAAGGCTATGCTGCGCCACGAAGTTGAGGATCATCTCCCTGCTTACCGGCGCGATTCGCCCGACCCGGACTGCCGCGATCATCGCACCCAGGCCGTACTCGGTCGCGAGCCCGTTGCCGCCGTGGGTGTGCACCGCCTGGTCGACGGCGTGCACCGCGGCTTCGGCTGCGGCGTACTTGGCCATGTTGGCCGCTTCGCCCGCACCCATGTCGTCGCCCGCCTCGTAGAGCGCGGCCGCTTTCTGCGTCATCAGCTTCGCCAGCTCGATCTCTACCTTGATCTGCGCGAGCGGATGCGCTATGCCCTGGTGGGAGCCGATCGGCGCACCCCAGACGTTACGGGTCTTGGCGTACTCGGTCGCCTTGTTCAGCGCCAGCCGCGCCAGACCGAGCGAGAACGCCGCGCCCATGATGCGCTCCGGGTTGAGCCCGGCGAACAGCTGCAGTAGCGCGGTGTCGGTGCTCTCCCCCACCAGCGCGTTCGCGGGCAGCCGGACGTTGTCGAAGAACAGCGTGAACTGCTTGTCGGCTGAGACGATGTCCATCGGGATGTCCTGGGCTTCGAAGCCAGGCGCGTCGGTGGGCACGATGAACAACGCTGGCTTGAGCTTGCCCGTCTTGGCATCCTCGGTCCTGCCGACGACCAGCACCGCCTCGGCCTCATCGACGCCGGAGATGAAGACCTTCTGGCCGTTGAGGACCCAGTCGTCGCCGTCCTGGCGCGCGGTGGTGGTGATCTTGTGCGAGTTGGAGCCCGCGTCCGGTTCGGTGATGGCGAACGCCATCCGCACCTCGCCGGTGGCGAACCGGGGAAGCCAGTGCTGCTTCTGCTCCTCGGTGCCGTAGCGGGCGATGACGGTGCCGCAGATCGCGGGCGAGACGACCATCAGCAGCAGCGGCGTCCCGGCCGCGCACAGCTCCTCACACACGGCGGCGAGGTCGCCGATGCCGCCGCCTCCGCCGTCGTACTCCTCGGGCACGGCGACGCCCATGTAGCCGAGCTTGCCCGCCTCGTCCCACAATTCGTTGGTGTGGCCGCCCTCGCGGGCGATCTTCAGGTAGTACTCGTGGCCGTACTTGCTGCCGAAGTCGTACACCGCCTTACGCAGTGCCTGCCGCTCCTCGGTCTCGGTGAAGTTGTTCACTGTGTCCGCTCCTTATGGCTGGGTCGTGAGTGCTGATCAGAGTTCTAACGCTGATCAGCACTCACGACTCGGATGCTGCGTGCACGACGGCGAGCACGGTGCCGACGTCGACCTGTTGTCCCTGGCTGACCGGTAGTTCGGCGACGACGCCGTCGGCCGGTGCGCTGATCTGGTGTTCCATCTTCATCGCCTCAAGCCACAGCAGTGGCTGTCCGGACTGGACGGTCGCGCCCTGCTCGACGGCGACTCGCAGCACCGAGCCGGGCATCGGCGCCAGCAGCGACCCCGCTGGCACGGCGGCGTCCGGGTCGGTGTAGCGCGGCAGCCTGCGCAGGGCCACCGGGCCGAGCGGTGAGTCGACGTACACCTGGTCGCCGTAACGGGCGACGTCGAAGGTGCGCCGCACCCCGGCGACGGTCAGCACCACCCGCCCAGGGGTAGACGTCACAAGCGAGACGTCGTCGTGGCCATCGGCGTCGAGGCCCGCACGGGTGATGCGGTAGTCGACGTCGACGGTGTCCTCGCCGACGCGGTAGCTCTTGCGTTGCCGCTGCGAGGCCACGTTGCGCCAGCCGCTGGGCAGTCCGGACAGGACTTTCGCCTGCGCTCGGTTGGCAGCGGCCGCCGCGAGCGCGGCGGCCAGCGCGCTGAGCTGGCGCGCGCGGTCGTCCGCCAGCGGTGTGGACAGCGTGTCGAGGCCGTGACGCTCGAAGAACGCGGTGTCGGTCTCGCCAGCCAGAAACGCCGGGTGCCGTAGCACGGTAACCAGCAGGTCCCGGTTGGTGACAAGGCCGTGGATCTTGCTGCCCGCCAGCGCCGCCGCCAGCGCGCGGGCCGCCTCGCCCCTGGTCGGCGCCCAGGCGATGACCTTGGCCAGCATCGGGTCGTAGTGCACGCCGACAACGGAACCGCCCTCGAAACCGGAGTCGAGCCGGATCCCACCACGCGGCGGGATTCGGAACTCGGCGGCCACCCTCGGGACGTCGAGTGCGTGAATGGTGCCGCTCTGCGGCTGCCAGTCCTGGGCGGGGTCCTCGGCGTAGAGGCGCACCTCGATGGCGTGGCCGTCCTGCGGCGGAGGCTCCGGTGGCAGCCGGTCGGACTCGGCGATGCGCAGCTGCAGCCCGACCAGATCGACGCCGGTGACGCACTCGGTGACCGGGTGTTCCACCTGCAGCCGGGTGTTCATCTCGAGGAAGAAGAACTCGCCGCTGTCGGTGGCCAGGAACTCGACGGTGCCAGCACCGACGTAGCCGATGGCCTTGGCGGCGGCGCGGGCGGCGTCGAACAACTGCTGCCGCATCGCGTCGTCCACCAGCGGGGACGGCGCTTCCTCGATGACCTTCTGATGGCGGCGCTGGATGGAACACTCGCGCTCACCCACGGCCCAGATGGTGCCGTGCTCGTCGGCGAGTACCTGCACCTCGATGTGACGTCCGGTGGGCAGGTAGCGTTCGCAGAACACCGTGGCGTCACCGAACGCCGATCCCGCCTCGGCCGATGCGGCCTTGACGGCGTCCTCCAGCGCTGACAGCTCGTGCACCACACGCATGCCGCGGCCACCACCACCGGCGGACGCTTTCACCAGTACCGGGAGCTGGTCCGCTGTGATCTCCGCGGGGTCCAGTTCGGACAGCACAGGCACTCCGGCATCGGCCATGATCCGCTTGGCTTCCACCTTGGAGCCCATGGACGCGATCGCGGCGGGCGGCGGGCCGATCCACGTCAGCCCTGCGTCCTGCACCGCCTGGGCGAAGTCGGCGTTCTCGGACAAGAAACCGTAGCCGGGGTGGATGGCGTCCGCGCCCGCCTGGTGCGCGGCCTCGATGATGCGATCGCCCCGCAGATACGTCTCGGACGGCGTGTTGCCCGGCAACCGGACGGCGGCGTCGGCCTCGCGGGTGTGCGGCAGGTCGGCGTCAGCGTCGGAGTACACCGCCACGGTGCCGATCCCGGCGTCCGCGCAGCTGCGAAACACCCGGCGCGCGATCTCACCCCGGTTGGCGACCAGTACGGAATTGATCATCGGGTCACCGTGCTCACATTCGAAAGACGCCATAGCCCCTCGCTCCTTCGACTGGTCCGTTGTGGATCGCGGACAGGCTCATGCCGAGCACGGTGCGGGTGTCGCGGGGGTCGATGATGCCGTCGTCGTAGAGCATCCCCGAGAGGAACGTCGGCACCGACTCCGCTTCGATCTGGCCCTCGACCATGGCGCGCATGGCGGCGTCCTGGTCCTCGTCGTAGGCCTGTCCCCTGCTCTCGGCCGACGCCCGGGCGACGATGGAGAGCACTCCGGCGAGCTGCTGGCCACCCATCACGGCGGACTTCGCGCTCGGCCACGCGAACAGGAACCTCGGGTCGTACGCGCGCCCGCACATACCGTAGTGCCCCGCGCCGTAGGAGGCGCCCATCAGCACCGAGATGTGCGGCACCGTCGAGTTCGACACCGCGTTGATCATCATCGCGCCATGCTTGATGATGCCGTTCTGCTCGTAGTTCTTGCCGACCATGTAGCCGGTGGTGTTGTGCAGGAACAGCAGCGGCGTGTCCGACTGGTTCGCCAACTGGATGAACTGCGTGGCCTTCTGCGACTCCTCGCTGAACAGCACGCCACGCGCGTTCGCGAGGATGCCGACCGGATAACCGTGGATGTCGGCCCACCCGGTGACCAGGCTCGAGCCGTACAGCGGCTTGAACTCGTCGAAGTCAGAGCCGTCGACGACGCGGGCGATCACCTCGCGCGGATCGAACGGCACCTTGAGATCGGTGGGCACGATGCCGAGCAAGTCCTCGGCGTCGTAGCGCGGCTCACTGTAGGACGGCTTGGGGCTCGGGCCCTGCTTGTTCCAGTTGAGCCGCTTGATGATGCTGCGGCCGAGCCGGATCGCGTCTTCCTCGTCGACGGCAAGGTAGTCCGCGAGGCCAGAGGTGCGGGCGTGCATCTCGGCGCCGCCGAGTGACTCGTCGTCGGACTCCTCGCCGGTCGCCATCTTCACCAGCGGCGGACCGCCGAGGAACACCTTCGCCTGTTCCTTGACCATGACGACGTAGTCCGACATGCCAGGCAGGTACGCACCGCCCGCGGTCGAGTTGCCGAACACCAGCGCCACCGTGGGCACCCGCTCCTTGGACGCCCGCGTGAGGTCGCGGAAGGTGCGCCCGCCGGGGATGAAGATCTCCTTCTGCGTCGGCAGGTCAGCGCCGCCCGACTCGACCAGGTTGATCGTGGGGAGCCGGTTCTGCGCGGCGATGTCTGCCGCGCGAAAGCCCTTCTTGACGCTCCACGGGTTCATCGACCCGCCTTTGACCGTCGGGTCGCTGGCGATGATCATGCACTCGACGCCTTCCACGACGCCGATGCCGGTCACCATGCTCGCCCCGACCTTGTAGTCAGATCCCCACGCCGCCAGCGGCGAGAGTTCGAGGAACGGCGAGTCCTCATCGATGAGCAGCTCGATGCGCTCCCGCGCGAGCAGCTTGCCGCGTTTGCGGTGCCGTTCGGTGTACTTCTCGCCGCCACCCTCGATGGCTTTGGCGTGTTCGGTCTCCAGCTCATCGAGCTTGGTCAGCATCGCGTCGCGGTACTCCGCGAAGTCCTCCGCTGCCGCGTCAACGCTGGTGCGCACTACCGTCATGCCGCCTCCTCATCGCGCGCGGCACGCCGCGCCACCATCGCGGCGTCGGCGAGCATGATGTCTGATGATTCAGTCGCTTCAGTTCGGGCCCGCGAGCGGCCCTCACGCCTGCAAGCAGTCCTCATGATGTGTATCCCAACAACTTAGCCGCGAGCCCGGTCATGATCTCGTTCGTTCCACCACCGATGCCCAGGATCCGCATGTCCCGGTACTGACGCTCCACTTCGGACTCCGTCATGTAGCCGAGCCCGCCGTGCAGCTGAACCGCCTCGTTGGCGACCCACTCGCCCGCCTCGACGGCGGTGTTCTTCGCGAACGCGACCTGCGTCAGCACGTTCTCCCCCGCCACGTAGCGCCGTGCCAAGTCGCGGCTGTAGACGCGGGCGACGTCGGTGCGCCGCGCCATCTCGGTGAGCTTGTGCTGCACCAGCTGCCGGGAGATCAACGGCCGTCCGAAGGTCTCCCTGTCCCGGCACCACGCCACGGTGAGGTCGAGACACCGTTGCGCCGCCGCGTATGCCTGCACCGCGAGGCTGAGGCGTTCGGTGACGAAGTTCTGCGCGATCTGTGCGAATCCGGTGTTTTCCTCGCCGACCAGGTTGGCCGCGGGCACCCGGCAGTCCGCGAACGACAGCTCGGCGGTGTCCGAACAGCGCCAGCCCATCTTGTCCAGCTTGCGCGAGACCGTGAAGCCCGGCGTGTCCCGCTCGATCACCAGCAGCGATACCCCGTGTGCGCCCTCACCGCCCGTGCGCACCGCCGTCGTCACGAAGTCCGCCCGGCAGCCGGAGGTGATGAACGTCTTGGCGCCGTTGACCACATACTCGTCACCATCGCGCTTGGCGGTGGTCCGTATGCCCGCGACGTCGGAACCGCCATCCGGTTCGGTGATCGCCAATGAGCCGATCTTCTCGCCTGCGAGTGTGGGCCGTACCCAGCGGTCGATCTGCGCGGGGTCGTTCGCGGTCGCGATGTGCGGCAGCGCGATGCCGTGGGTGAACAGCGACGCGATCAGGCCGCCGGACGCGCCCGCGTAGATCATTTCCTCGGCCACGACCAGCGCGTCGATGGCGTCGCCGCCACCGCCGCCGTGTTCCTCGGGGAACGCCAGCCCGAGCAGTCCGATGTCGGCGGCTTTGCGATGCAGCTCGCGCGGCAGTTCACCCTCACGTTCCCAGTCGTCCTGGTGCGGCAGGATTTCCTCGCGGGTGAACCGGCGCACCGTCTCTCGCAGCGCCTTGCGCTCAGGGGTGTCGAACGGATCGCTCACAGTGCTTGATGGTTCGTTCCTGCCAGCAGAACTCACAGCTCCTCCGGGATGTCGATATGACGGGATCGCAGCCATTCGCCGAGACCCTTGGCCTGCGGGTCGAAGCGGGCCTGAGACGCGACACCTTGACCGAGGATGTCGTCGATGACGAAGTTCAGCGCCCACAGGTTGCCGAACACGTGCCTGGTCACCGGCAGCTCAGCGGTCTCCGGCAGCAGCCGTCGCAATTCGCCGACGGTGAGCGTGTGCACCAGCCAGCGCCAAGCGTGTTCGGAGCGCACCCAGACGCCCAGGTTGGCGCTGCCGCCCTTGTCGCCGCTGCGTGCGCCCGCGATCGTGCCCAGCGGGACACGACGCGTCGGGCCGTGCTCCAGCCGTTCGGGCAGGGCGGGTTCGGCCACCTCGGTCAGCTGCTGGGTGCTCGCCGCCGGGGCGATGTCGGTGCGGGCGCCATCCGGCAGTACCGCGACATGCGGCACCGCCTTGGCGTCGACGAACGCCGCCCGGTACACCCCGTACGGCGAGGCGTCCGAGGGTGGTGCGGTGACGGTGAAGCCTGGGTAGCTCGCCAGCGCCAGTTCGATCGCCGCGCCGGAGAATCGCCTGCCGACCTTCGCGGCGTCGGCGTCTTTGACCGCGCACTGCAACAACGCGCTGGCCTGCTGCTCGGTCGGCGCGTCCGCCACGTCGGTGCGCGCCAGCGTCCAGTTGATCTCGGCGGGCGGGTCGTCGGCGAGCGCCGTGTGCACCTGGCGTTTGATCAGCTCGGCCTTGGCCTCGATGTCGAGCCCGGTGAGCACGAACGTCATCGCGTTGCGGAAACCGCCCAGGGTATTGAGGCACACCTTCAACTCGGGTGGTGGCGGCTCGCCGGACACCCCGCTGATGCGGACTCGGTCGGGGCCGTCTTCGCTGAGTTGGATGGTGTCGAAGCGAGCGGTGACGTCCGGACCGGCATAACGCGCACCAGCGATCTCGTACAGCAGTTGCGCGGTGACGGTGCCGAGCGTGACCGCGCCACCGGTGCCTCCCCCGCCGGCTACGCCCTCACTGGCGGGGGCACCCCCACTGTGCTTGGTGATGACACTGCTGCCGTCGGCGGCGATCTCCGCGATCGGGAAGCCGGGCCGGTCCAGTGAGTCGAGTTCGGTGAAGAACGCGTAGTTGCCGCCGGTGGCCTGCGCGCCGCACTCGATGACATGCCCCGCGACGACCGCGCCCGCGAGCGCGTCGTAGTCCTCGGGGCTCCAGCCGTAGTGAGCGGCGGCCGGTCCGACGACCAGCGATGCGTCGGTGACCCTGCCGGTGACGACGACGTCCGCACCGCCCCGCAGGCATTCCGCGATCCCCCACGCGCCGAGGTAGGCGTTGGCGGTCAGCGGCTGACCGAGGTCCAGCTCCTCAGCACGCGACCGCAGGTCGTCGCCCTCGACGTGGGCGATGCTGGCGCCAACGTCCAGCTCGGCGGCCAGCTCCCGTAGCGCGTCGGCCAGCCCGGCCGGGTTCAGTCCCCCGGCGTTGACGACGATCTTCACGTCGCGCTCGACTGCCAGCGCCAGGTTCTCCCGCATCTGCCGCAGGAACGTCTTGGCGTAGCCGCGGTTCGGGTCCTTCATCAGGTCGCGACCGAGGATCAGCATGGTCAGTTCGGCGAGGTAGTCGCCGGTGAGGTAGTCCAACTCGCCGCCGGTGAGCATCTCGTTGACAGCGGCGAACCGGTCGCCGTAGAAGCCGGAGGCGTTGCCGATGCGGATCACTGGAACTGCCCTGCCTTCCTGCCGCCGCCCGGCGGGCCCGCGAACGCCTGCGCGATGCCGAGCCAGTTATCGGCATCGGCGCCCTCGGCGGTCAGCGTGGTGTCGTCACGGTGCCTGCGCTGGGTGACGAGCAGGCAGAACTCCAGTGCGTCGCCGGTGATGCGCTGGGTGGCGTCGTCGGGTCCCCAGGTCCAGGTGTCACCGTCCGGGCCGGTCAACTCCACCCGGAACGGCTCAGCTGGGGCGGGTGTGCCGTTGACGGCGTAGGCGAAGTCGCGGGTGCGCACGCCGATGTGGGCGACGTGCCGCAGCCGGGAGGTGGGCTCGCGGCTGAGCCCCAGCGTGTCGACGATGTCCTGGCCGTGCGCCCAGGTTTCCATGATCCGGGCGGTGGCCATGGACGCCGCGCTCATCGGTGGGCCGAACCACGGCACCTTGCTGCCATCGGGCACGGCCGCCAGCGCGTCGCTCAGCTCGGCGCGGACCTGCCGCCACGCGGCCAGTAACTCGGCAGGGCTGCGTTGCGCGCCCGCGGCAGCGGCGTCGTCAACCAGCGTCTGCGGGTCTGCCTCTGCGGCGACCTGTTCCAGCTCGCTCAGGAAGACGTCTGGCTTGCTCGCGGCGAGCAGGGCTTGCTCGTCCGTCCAGGCCAGGTGGGCGATTTGGTGTGCGATGGTCCAGCCGGCCGCCGGGGTGTCGAGCGCCCACTGCTCATCGGACAACCCGGCCACGACGTGGTCCAGTTCCTCGCTCTCGGCCGCCAGATCGGCGAGGACAGCCGACAGTTCGACCATGCGGTCCTCCTGCTTCATTGCCTGGGACGCATCCTGCGCTTATTCGCCCACCCTGGCACCCCGACAAGAAAAAAGCAAGCATGCGTGCTTGTTTTTACAACTCCGACCACGGGGCCCGCCGGCGACCAGAAGCGCACCGCCGCGTCCCCCACCCGGTCGCACCCTCTTGACGAGCGGCCAACAACGCGGAACCGTGAGCTGTACATCCGTATAGCGCAGCCTCTTTGGGGAGGACTCGATGCCGAACCTCGTGACCGGCCTCCGCGAACGTGTCCCGACACTGACCTCGGTGCCACTCCCCCGCGCCATCGACAACAAGGTGCTCAGCAAGACTTGGCCGGCAGAACCGTTCGCCGAACCTCCGGCGGGCAGCGGACTGAAGCCGGTGCCCGGTGACTTCGGTCCACCATTCGTCGGGCACAGCCTTGAATTCATGCGCTACGGCCTGGACTTCGCGCTGCGCCGCTACGAGCGCTACGGCCCAGTGTCTTGGTCGGGGATTCTCGGCGAGCGGATGATCAACCTGGTCGGCCCGGACGCCGCTCAGCAGGTGCTCGCCAACGGCGACAAGGCGTTCTCGCAGGAAGGCTGGCATTTCTTCATCGACAGGTTCTTCCACCGAGGCCTGATGCTGCTCGACTTCGACGAGCACAAGTTCCACCGCAGGATCATGCAGCAGGCGTTCACCCGCCCCAGGATGGCGGGCTACGCCGACCACGTCACCGCCGCGGTGCGCGAAGGGATGCGCGACTGGCCCACTGGTCAGCGGCTACGGATGTACTGGCAACTCAAGCGGCTCACCCTTGACATCGCGGCGCGCGTGTTCATGGATTCCCCGCCCGGCGGCCAGACCGAACGGCTCAACCGTGCGTTCGTCGACACGGTGCGCGCGAGCACCGCCATCATCCGCTATCCAGTCCCGTTCGGTCGATGGTCGGCGGGATTGCGCGGACGCACGCTCCTGGAGCGCTACTTCACCGAGAGCCTGCCCGCCAAGCGCGCCAGCGACGGCTCCGACCTGTTCACCGCGCTGTGCCACGCCACGACCGAAGACGGCGAGCGGTTCGACGACGCCGACGTCGTCAACCACATGATCTTCCTGATGATGGCCGCGCACGACACGTCCACCATCACCAGCACGGCCGCGCTGTACTACCTCGGCAAGCACCCGGAGTGGCAGGAACGGGTCCGCCAGGAGTCGCTCGCGCTGGGTGACGACCTGCCGGACCTCGCCGCGCTGGAGTCGCTGCACTCACTCGACCTGGTGATCAAGGAGTCGCTGCGACTGATCGCGCCCGTGCCCAGCCTGCCCCGCAAAACCGTCACGGACGTCGAGATCCTCGGCCACCATGTGCCTGCGGGATCATTCGTGGGGCTGTCACCGATGGTGACCCACTTCTTGCCCGAATACTGGAGTCACCCGATGCGGTTCGACCCGGAGCGGTTCGCCGAGCATCGCAGGGAGGACAAGTCGCACCGGTTCGCGTGGGTTCCCTTCGGGGGTGGCGCGCACAAATGCATCGGAATGCAGTTCGGCACCATAGAAGTGAAGGCTCTTCTACACGAAATGCTGCGAACCTACCGTTGGAAACTGCCGGAAAAGTACCAATCTCGGTGGGACTATGTCGCATTGCCAGTGCCGGTGGACGGCCTTCCTGTGCAGCTGCACAGGATTCCCGGCGAAACCACAAAACGTAATCAATAATCGCTCAAGGTCACTCTATCGGCCGGTAGACACCTCACACGGTTCATGGTGATTTAGCAAGGGTTCGTTCTCAGCCATACTCAGTGTTGGTTCTGTCCGGCCCGCCCACCCGCTTGGACCGCATCCGCAGCGGCCCACGCGGTATACCCCGAACGAGGTGCACCTTGAACGACCCGTGTGCTCCGATCGACACACGGAGCGCGGCTAGCGATCGGTTCGTCGCCCTCTTCGCTGACGCTCCCATCGGCATCGCACTACTGGATGCCACAGGCGGAATCGTCAGCGCCAACCCCGCACTTGGCACGTTGCTCGGTATCGCGCCCGACGCGTTGGCTGACACGAAATTCACCAACTACGTCACGAGCAAACCCGACGCGGTGGCATTGGACGCGTTACTCGCCAGCTACTCCGGCGCCGAACCCGACGCACCGACCCGGTTCGAAACCGCCCTGAAGCAGGCCGAAGGTGACGACGCGCGCGCCAAGCTCACACTCAGCTCGCTACCGGCCGACCAGGAGGGCATGACGTATCCGGTCGTGATGGTCGAAGACGTCACCGACCTGAACCTGTTGCACGAGCGGTTGCGGCACCAGAACGTGCACGACGCGCTGACCGGGCTGCCCAACGCGACGAGCTTCCACGGCCAGCTCGAATCCGCCATGGTGGATACGACGCACGCGACCGTCGCACTGGTGCTGTTCGACATCGACGGCTTTCGCATGATCAACGACGGGCTCGGCTCGGAGGCGGGTGACAAGATCCTCAAAGGGATCGCGACCACGCTGCGTCACGCGTTCACCGGCGCCGACGAGATCGTCGCACGCCTCACCGGCGACGGCTTCGGCGTGCTGCTGAAGGGTGACCTCACCCCGCAGCATGTCATCGACCGGGTCGAGGACGCGCTCGACCGGCTCGCCGAGCCGATCTACTTCGACGACACCGGCGTCGGCATCAGCGCCAGCGCGGGCATCGTGCTGCGTGCCCCTGGCAGCACCTCTGACACGGACATGCTGCGCGCCGCCGAGGTCACGCTGCACCGCGCCAAGGAAGCGGGCAGGGCGAAGTGGATGCTGTTCGAGACTGATCTGGACACCGAGGACCGGCGTCGCTACCGGCTCGGTGCGGGCATCGCGGGCGGCCTGGAACGCGGCGAGTTCGAGGTGCGGTACCAGCCGATGGTGAAGCTGGACGGCTCACAACTGGTGCCGGTGGTCAACACCCGGCTCTACTGGAACCACCCCACCGAAGGCGTACTGGACTGCGACGACTTCCTGCCGCTGGCCGACGCGACCGGGATGACCGTCCGCATCGGCACCTGGATGTTCGACCAGGCGCTCAAGGACTACGCCCAGTGGCGCAAGCAGGCCGGTGAGCACACGCCCGACCTGTGTGTGCTGCCGCCACGGCGGCTCGCGATCGACGACGACCTCGTTGGCATCGTCCGCAGCCAGCTCACCAAGCACGACATCCCGTCGACGGCGCTACGGCTGTGCGCGGACAGCGGCACACTGGTCGACACCCGAGGCGAGGTGCACGACTCGCTGAGCGTGCTCAACGACCTCGGCGTCAAGCTGGTGCTCGCGGTCTCGGCGGCGGCCGACCTCGAACTGATCCGGCGCAACGGGCTCCCCGTGGAGTACGTGTCGCTGAACGGGCAGATCGTCGACGCGATGCTGGGTGCGTCCGAACCTGGGGCGACGCAGGTCGAACACCTGGAGCACCTCGTCCGCAGCGCGAAGCAACTCGGGGTGCGGATCGGTGCGGCGGGTGTGCACACCGAGGAACAGGCGACCGCGCTCGCGGGCATGGGCGTGGTCGCCGCGCGGGGCCGCTTCTTCCGCGGCCCGCTGCCCGCCGAGGAAATGGGCGAGTTGATCGCGACGGAGTGAGCGCATCGGGCCGCTCGGATCGTGGTGGGTGACTGTGCTGGCCGCCATCCGGCCTGCCGCAGTATGACCTGACGTAATCGGGCACGATGTGGCGTATGCACAAAGGTGATCTCGTCGCCGACTTCACGGCGCACGACCAGCACGGCACACCCCGCAGCCTGTCCGAGTTCTTGGCGAAGGGGCCAGTCGTGCTGTTCTTCTATCCCGCGGCGATGACAGCGGGGTGCACCACGGAGAGCTGCCACTTCCGCGACCTGGCGGCCGAGTTCGCCGAGGTCGGCGCGCAGCGCATCGGCATCAGCCGCGACTCGGTGAGCACGCAGGCCGAGTTCGCCAGCCGCAACGACTTCGACTACCCGTTGCTGTCCGATCCCGATGGCGCGATCGCCACGCGGTTCGGCGCGAGCCGCAACCGAGGCCCGCTGCTGACCAAGCGCAAGACCTACGTGATCGGTACCGACAGCCGCGTCCTTGACGTCATCAAGAGCGAGCTTCGGATGAGCGTGCACGCCGATAAGGCACTGCGAGCGCTTCGGGCGTCGCAGGAGGGCAACGCCGAAAGCTAACGCAGCCGCCACGAAAAGCTGAGCAACGCCGCGACATGACGCTGGCCCGGCACCGAAGCAGGTGCCGGGCCAACGTCATATCAGCCGCGTCAGTTCACGATGACGTCCTTGGGAATGGGCTTGTCATTGCGCAGCGCGTTGAACAGCTGCTCGGACTTCGCCGGGTCCCAGTTCGTCGCCGAGCCGGAGGTGACCGGGACCGTGGTGGTCACCGTGCCGCCGGAGGAAATCCCCCGCATCGCCCAGCCGAGCCCGACGACGTTGTGCAGGTGATCGCCCTCGTCGATCGTCAGCGCATCCGGTGCCGCGCCCAGCAGCGGGACGACGTCGAACGGATTGAGGAACGTCGCGGGGCTGGACAGCTCGCCCGCGAGCGCGCCGATGAACTTGCGCTGGTTGATCACTCGGTCCAGGTCGGAACGCGGGGTCGCCGAGCTGTGGCGCATCCGGACGAAGCCGAGCGCTTGCGCACCGTCGAGTTCCTGCTTGCCCTTCGGGATCGTCACGCCGGTCTTCGTGTCGACCATCTTCTCGGGGATGTTCATCTCGACGCCGCCGACCGCGTCCACGATCCGTGCGAAGCCACCGAACCCGATCTCGGCATAGTGATCGATGCGCAGCCCGGTCGCCTGCTCGACGGTGCGAGCCATCAGTTCCGGCCCGCCGAACGAGAACGCGGCGTTGATCTTGTTGACGCCGTGACCGGGGATATCGACCTGCGAGTCACGCGGGAAGCTGACCAGCGTCGGCTTGGTGCCGTTGTCCGGGAGGTGGGCGACCATGATCGTGTCGGTGCGCTGGCCACTCGCCGCACTCTCGTCGCCGCTGCGCAGCCGCTTGACCTGCTCCGGCGTCAGCCCTGCCCTGCTGTCGGAACCGACGATCAGCCAGTTGGTGCCCTCGGCGGCCGCGGGCTTGCCCTCGTAGTCAGGGAGCGCGTCGACCCGGTTGATCGAGAACTCCAGATACAGCCACATGGCGACCAGCAGCGCGACCAGCACGATCGCGATCAGGCTCGCGACGCGGCGGAAGCCCCAGCGCTTGCGCCCGCCGCCCGGCATAGGGCGCTGCCCGCCACGCTGCGTCGGCGGTCGTGGCGGCCGCTGGGGTGGCTGCTGTGGCGGTCGCGTGGGCATCGTGCGGGTTCTCGGCGCCTGGTTCCGCTGCGCGCCTGGTAGCGGCATCATTTGCGCGTCCTGATGCCGGCCGCGCCCGCTTCCCCAGCCAGGGCCCTGCGATCCACGCCTGTCAGCCATCAGCCTCATCCTCTCCCGTGCGCCGCCGTGCTGACGGCGCGAAGCCGCGTTTGGATGGGCGCATCATTCCACCAACGTCGGGGAAAGCTGAGACGTGCCCCGGCGAGGCGGTGAATTACACCCGGAAGCGGAGTCTGTCGGCTGCGGGAAGGTCCCATGCCGAGGTCAGGAGGGGTTCTCGCTGCCCATTTCGTGCTCCGATTCCTGCTGCGTCCAGTGTGAATCCTAGGACGAGCCGCGTCCACGTTCCCGGTCTGCGCAGCAGCGCGTGACCCTCGTGCCGCACCTCCGCGCGAACCACGTCGGTGACCCGGTCGGCCCGCTGTGCGTACTCGTAGGACGCCCTCGGCGAGGTGATCACATCGTGGGTGCCGTGGGCGATGAGCACCCGGACACCGGAGACCGGCTCGACCCAGTCCTTCTCGGTCGTCCACGGCGCTAGCGCGCACACCGCGACCACACTCGGATCGTCGGCCACCCGCAGCGCGACCCGCCCGCCCATCGAATGCCCGACGAGCACGACCGGCACATCGGGATGGCTGCGGCGAATCCCGGCGAGCGCCTCCCTGGCGTCGTGTACCGGATGGAGGTGCGGCTTGTTCCAGCCGCGCACCCGGTTGCGCACCTGCCGTACCTCAAGGCCGTGCGCCCTGCCGGCCCGGTGCAGCGCCCGTGCGAACGGCACCATCCGCAGGTAGGCGTGCGACCACGGCCGGATGCGCTCGTGGCCGTGCTCGGCTCCGCCGTGCAGTACCAGCGCCACCGCGCGCACGGTCGTTCGCGCCCGCAGCACCGTCAGCGCGGCGTCGTGTCCGATCTCGACCGATTCGTCACTCACTCGGGCATCCTCACTCACACGTGCGCCCTCCCGCGCATCGGGGCAGCGCGCTGTGGCGTCCACGCGTCGATCACGCGACCTCGGATGGCTGCAGTCGCTCGTCCGTCGACTCGTCGGTGGCGAACTGTGTCCGGTACAGCGCGGCGTAGCGGCCGGACGCCGCGAGCAGTTCCTCGTGGGTGCCACGTTCGGCAATCGAACCGTCCTCGACGACCAGGATCTGGTCCGCGGCCCGCACGGTGGAGAGCCGGTGCGCGATGACGATCGCCGTCCTGCCGTTGAGGGCGTCGGCCAGCGCCGCGCTCACCGCGGTTTCCGACTCGGAGTCCAGGTGCGCGGTGGCCTCGTCCAGCACCACCACCCTCGGCTGAGCCAGCAGCAGCCGCGCGATCGTGAGCCGCTGCCGCTCGCCGCCGGAAAGCCGGTAGCCGCGCTCGCCGACGACGGTGTCGAGCCCGTCCGGCAGCGACAGCACCAGGTCGTCCAGCCGTGCCCTGCGCAGTGCGTCCCAGACCTCCTCATCGCTGGCGTCCGGCTGAGCGTAGGCGAGGTTGGCGCGGATGGTGTCGTGGAACAGGTGCCCGTCCTGGGTGACGACGCCGACGGTCGCACGCAGCGTGGCGAAGCTCAGGTCCCGCACGTCGATCCCGCCGAGCCGCACCGATCCGCTGTCGACGTCGTAGAGCCTCGGCACCAGCGACGCGATCGTGGATTTGCCCGCCCCGGACGAGCCGACCAGCGCGACCATCCGCCCAGCGGGGGCGTGCAGGCTCACTCCGTGCAGCACCTCCTCACCGCCCCTGGTGTCGAGCGTGGCGACCTCCTCGAGCGAGGCCAGCGAGACATCCTTCGCCGAGGGGTAGGAGAACCGGACATCGGAGAACTCCACCGACACCGGGCCGTCGGGCAGCGGCTTGGCGTCCGGCTTCTCGTCGATGCCCGGCTTGACGTCGAGCACCTCGAAGATCCGCTCGAACGACACCAGCGCCGTCATGACGTCCACCCGGACGTTGGCCAGGGCGGTCAGCGGGGTGTAAAGCCGGGTCAGCAGCAGCGCGAGCGCGACGACGGTGCCGGCCTCGAGGCCGCCACCGATCGCGAGCCAGCCACCGAACCCGTACACCAGCGCCAGAGCGAGCGAGGACACCAGCGTCAGGCTGGTCAGGAACCACCGGGTCAGCATCGCGGTGCGGATGCCGATATCGCGTACTTTGCCCGCGCGCTCGGCGAAGTCGTCCGCCTCGGCCACCGGCCGGCCGAACAGCTTCACCAAGGTCGCGCCGGGCGCCGAGAACCGCTCGGTCATCTGTGTGGTCATCGTGGCGTTGTGGGTGGCGGCGTCGCGTTGCAGGTCGGCCATCTTCCGCCCGATCCGCCGCGCGGGCAGCACGAAGATCGGCAGCAGCACCAGCGCACACAGCGTGACCTGCCAGGACAGCGTCATCATGACCGCAAGGGAGAGCGCGAGCTGGATGATGTTGGTGACGAACCCGGACAGCGTCGCGGTAAAGGTGCGCTGCGCACCGATGACGTCGTTGTTGAGCCTGCTCACCAGCGCGCCGGTGCGGGTGCGGGTGAAGAACGCGATCGGCATGCGCTGCACGTGCTCGAACACCGCGCGGCGCAGGTCGAAGATCAGGCCTTCGCCGATGTGAGCGGACTGCCAGCGCTCGGCGAGCCCGATCGCGGCGTCCGCGACGGCGATGCCAGCGATGGCGAGCGCGAGGAGTACGACCATGCCGCTGTCCTCGCCCCCGACGATGGTGTCGACGACGCGGCCCGCGAGCAGCGGCGTGCTCACCGCGAGTACCGCGGAGATCATGGTCAGCAGCAGGAACACGACCAGCCTGCGCCAGTGGGGCCGCGCGAACCGGACGATCCTGCTGACCGTGCCGGGCCGCAAGCTGCGAGGCACGTCCGCGCTGCGCATACTGCCCCGCATCAAGGTCCAGGTGTTGTCCATGGAACTGATCAACTCCTCATCGTGCCCTCGCCATGCCCAGCACGAGCGAAAACCTTGACATTACTCCAAGGTTGCGCTCCGTCCGTGCAGCGTAACGTAGAGATCCAGATGTTCATTCCCGATTCCGGCCGCAGCGTTCCCATCATGCACGCTGGCACCGACACGCAGCGAACCCCGGTGGCCGCAGTAGTCTGCGGGGCACGGCCAAGTCGACATGAGGGGCTCAGGTGTGAGTGAGACGGCGGAGCTGACCGCGCGCGGTGGCGTCGCTGCGCGTACCCGCGCACTCGATCTCACCGTCTACCTGAGCTTTACCGTCTTCGCGGTGATCACGGCGCTTGCCTCGGAGTTCGCCACCCACCGCGTCTGGGGCGGCTACGCGGCGGTCGGTTACGGGCTCGCGGCCGTGCACGTCGTCGTGCTTGTGGGGTACGCGCGCCACCGGGAACTCCCCCGCCACTGGTTCCACTCGCGGTGGTTCTCGGTGTCGGTGGCGTGCCTGTTCGCGCTCCTCGCGCCGCTGGCGCACCTGGTGCTGCGCCGGCTCGGCGGCGGCGACTGGAGCGACAACCCCGCGGCGTGGGGCGCACAGCCCGAGGTGTGGGTCATCGAACGCTCGGCACTGCTACTGCTGCGCGACGGCAGCCCGTACCTCGACGTCGCGGGCCTCGACCGGCCCCCGATGGTCGACGACTACACCCCCTACGGCCCGGTGATGGCGCTGTTCGGGTTACCGAAGGCGCTCGTCGTCGAACTGGGCGCCGACAACGCGGTCGCACTGGCGCTGACCGACGCCAGGATCGTGTTCGCGCTCGTCGCGACGGCGGGCGCACTGCTGGCGTTGCGGCTACTTGGCAGGCCGCCGGTACCCATCGGAGCGGCGCAGCTCGCGCTGGTCTCCCCCGCGACCGCGCTGACCTTCGCCGTCGCGGGACCTGACCTGGCGGTGCTCGGGCTGCTGCTGGTGGCGATCGCGCTCGCGGCGCGCGGCAACCCGGTGATGTCCGGGATCATGCTCGCGCTCGTGGTCAGCGCGAAGCTCACCGCGGCACCCGCGGTGCTGGTGCTCGTCATCCTGGTGCTGGTCCGGTACGGCGCCCGCGCGGCAGCGGCGTTCACGGCCGCGCTGATCGCCGCGTGCGCCACCGTGACGGTACCGATCATCGCCACGGAGCCACAGGCGTTCGTCGAGAACGTTATACGGTTCCCGATGGGTGCGGCCGAGGTCGACTCGCCAGCGGCGAGTCCGCTGCCCGGACATCTACTCGCGAGCATGGGACCGATGGGTCATGTGCTCGCGCTCGCGCTGCTCGGCGTCGCCGCCGTCGTGATCACGGGCTGGCTCGTGCTGCGACCTCCGGCGACCGCCGCCGACGCGGCCCTGCGGATCGCCGTTGGTCTCGGCGCCGCCACGCTGCTGACACCGGCGACGAGGTGGGGCTACCTCGTCTATCCGTTGGTGCTGCTGGGCGCGTGGCTGTGCTTCGGTAGGCAGCGGACGCCGCCGGCACAGGCCGGGCCACCTACCGCGTAGCCGCTGCTACTTCTTCTTCCGTGTGGTCGCCCCACCCCTGCCGCGCAGCTGTACACCCGACTCGCACAGCACGCGGTGCACGAAACCGTAGGAACGCCCTGTCGACTCGGCGAGGGCGCGGATGCTCGCGCCCTTCTCGTACTTCTTCTTCAGATCGGTCGCCAATTTCTCGCGCGTGTTACCGGTGATGCGCGCGCCTTTCTTCAGATCAGCCACGGTTGTCACGCCTCCCGCCGGAGTGTTCTGGGCCAGAAGGCCCCTTCTAGCCGCAATGATCGAACACAGCGCGGCTTAACGCCAGGCGGGAACGCAAATACGGGCGAACGCACCACGTACGGCCTAATCTCGAACGCTCTCGGTGGCGGCTACCTGCCGGTATGCTACCGGCCACCGCGATGGGCTGTGGGACATTCACCGGATCGCTGGTGCTCACGGTTATCCGTCACCAACGACCGGCGTGTCCGGCTCAGGCGAGCTGGACCAGGTCCAGGTATTCCTCGGACCAGTGATCCTCCGTGCCGTCCGGCAACAGGATCACCCGTTCCGGTTCCAGCGCCTCCACCGCGCCAGGGTCGTGGGTGACCAGCACGACCGCACCGGTGTAGCTGCGCAGCGCGTCGAGCACCTGCTCGCGGCTGGCCGGGTCGAGGTTGTTGGTCGGCTCGTCGAGCAGCAGGACGTTGGCCGCGCTGGAGACCAGCCCCGCCAGCGCCAGCCGCGTCTTCTCACCGCCGGAGAGCGTCCCAGCTGGCTGGTTCAGCTGCTCGCCGGTGAACAAGAACGTGCCAAGCAGCGTGCGCAGCTCCTGCTCGCCGGTGTCCGGCGCGAGGCCGCGGATGTTGTCCCACACCGAACGGTCATGGTCCAGCGTCTCGTGCTCCTGCGCGTAGTAGCCGAGGCGCAGCCCGTGGCCTGACACCCGCTCACCGGTGTCGGGCTGTTCCATGCCGCCGAGCAGCCGCAGCAACGTCGTTTTGCCAGCGCCGTTGAGGCCGAGCACGACCACCTTCGAGCCCCGGTCGATCGCCAGGTCCACGCCGGTGAAGATCTCCAGTGAGCCGTACGACTTCGACAGCCCGGACGCCGTCAGCGGTGTCTTGCCGCACGATGCGGGCGCCGGGAAGCTGATCTTGGCGACCTTGTCCGCCTGGCGGGTTTCGTCCAGGTTCGCCAGCATCTCGTCCGCGCGGCGCGCCATGTTCTTCGCCGCAACGGCCTTGGTCGCCTTCGCGCCGAGCTTGGCCGCTTGCGCCTGCAACGCCGACGCCTTCTTCTCGGCGTTCGCGCGCTCGCGCCTGCGGCGCTTCTCGTCGGTGGCGCGAGCGTCCTGGTAACGCCGCCAGTTCATGTTGTAGACGTCCAGCTCAGCCCTGGTCGCGTCGAGGAACCAGACCTTGTTGACGACCTCGTCCAGCAACTCGACGTCGTGGCTAATGATCACGAGGCCGCCCGCGTGCTGTTTGAGGAAGCCGCGCAGCCAGCTGATCGAGTCCGCGTCGAGGTGGTTGGTCGGTTCGTCGAGCAGCAGGATGCGGTTGGATTTGCCGCTCGCACCCGCCTCGGACGCCGCGAACAGGATGCGCGCCAACTCGACGCGCCTGCGCTGCCCACCGGAGAGCGTGCCAAGCGGCTGGCCGAGCACCCGGTCCTCAAGGCCCAGGTTGGTGCAGATCCGCGCGGCCTCGCTCTCGGCGGCGTACCCACCGAGCGAGGCGAACCGCTCCTCCAACTTGCCGTAACGTTGGATGGCCTTGTCCCGCTCCGCATCATCGGCCAGCTCTGCCATCGCGAGCTGCACCTTCTCCATGTCGCGGGCGATCTGGTCCAGGCCGCGCGCCGAGAGCACGCGATCCTTGGCGGTCACCGACAGATCGCCTTCACGCGGATCCTGCGGCAGGTAGCCGATGGCGCTGCTGCGGCGCAGCTCGCCTCCGTGGGGCTCGCCTTCCCCGGCGAGCACCTTCAACGTCGTTGTCTTGCCAGCACCGTTGCGGCCGACGAGGCCGATCCGGTCGCCTGGCTGGATGCGCAGCGCGGTCTCGGACAGCAGGATGCGGGACCCGGCGCGCAGCTCAAGGCCGGTAGCAGAAATCACGAATGAACTCCGAACACGGTCGCGGGAAAGGCAGGACGTCATCGCGTCCCGCGCTCAGACCCGTTTTCGGGGAGCCGCGGGACGCCGTTGTCAGCTATTCCAACCGGACGACCATGACGCCCAGTGTACGGGCCGGTGTCGAGCGGATTCTCACGTGGTGACGCGGCTCATGCCGACGGCTCCTGACCAGGACTCGCCGTGCTCAGCCCCCACTGTGCGGCGCTCGCACGCAACTGGCGGTCATACGTGACGAATGCCGTGATGCGTGCGGGTCCGAAGACGCCGTGTGCGGTGGCCAGATGGATCGCGTCGAGCGTGCGCAAGTGCTGGTCTGTGTAACTCGCGGCGGTCGACCGGACCAGATCGTCAATGGCGTAACGAGCGATGTGGGTCAACAACGCCGGGACAGCGGCGAGCAAATCCGGCTCCGTGCGCCGTAGCGCTCTCGGCAACTCAACCTCACACAACGCGGACGACACCCGGTCTGTGTCGGTGGCGTGGTCGAGCCAGTCAGCAAGAGCGTCACTTTCCGGTTCGCGCCGAACGAGCTTCACCAGCGCGGCGGTGTCGAGATAGATCATCAGAACCGCTCGTCGTCACGCATCTCCCGAAGCAATTCGCCAGCCTGACTCTCGGTACGGATGGGACCAGTCGGACGAGGGATCGGACCCGTCGCCGTCGCGGGTTGCAGCGCCCCTGACGCGATGAGGTCCGCCATCGGCGCGGGCTGCGCGGGCACCAACCGTGCGATGACGGTGCCCCGCTCCGTCACGTCGACCGTGTCACCACGCTTGACCCTGGCCAGCACGCCGGACGTGTCCTGGTTCAGCTCCCTGATGCCCACCTCGCTCATGGGCCGAGTGTACTACGCAAATGTAGAACATCGCCAATTAGTCGATGCTCTGCGCTGCCAAGAAACGATCATGAGGCGTTCTGGCGATCCGTGTCACCACGACGCATGATGATCCACACGCTCGGCGGCCGAACACCATCGCCGGGGCTGTCGGAGTAAGCGATCTTGAGGCGTTGTGGTCGTGATAGCGACCACAACGCCTCAAGATCGACAAGCCGCGGGGCTGAACCGTGCAGGTCAGCCATCCCGCACCACCACCTCAACGGCACGCGCTCGGCGTGCCGCCTCGTCCAGCACCGTTTTGCGGGGTTCGCCGACGTCGAGCACCACGGGCCTGGCCAGCGCGAACACCCTGGCCAGCTTCGGGTCGTCGCGGAGCTCGTCGATGGCGGCACGATCGCCGCCGCACACAACGGCGTCCAGCTCGCCCACGCGGGGGCCGAGCACGTCGGCGACATCACGAGCCACCCTCGCCAGCGCCTCAGTGGCTTGTTTGTCCCTGCGCCGGGCGAACCGTTGCTGTGACCAGCCGCCCTTCGACGTGCGGCCGTGCACCAGATGCCGATCCGTGCGGGAGGTGACCACCCGCTCCCCCTCGGCGATGCCGATGCTGTGCGCGCCGAGCCGGACCAGCACCAGCCCGATCCGGCGCTCGGCCATCGCGTGCTGAACCAGTGCGTCGACATCGAGGCCGGACCGCTCACCCTCGGCGTCCAGCGGCGGGAACGGCACCGCCACCGTGGCCGTGGTGCCGTTGGCGGCTGTCACCACCACTTCCTCCGGGCTGAGCACGGTGCGCTCGGCGGGGCCGTTGCGCTTCTCGAACCCGCCGAACCACCGCGCCAGCCGTTCCGGCGGCACCTCGACGGCACGTCCGCCGCCCGCGACCTCCCGGACCTTCACAGGACGAACGAGTCCGACCAGGGGGCGCTGACCCGGCCCGCGAGCGCGTCCAGCAACGTCGCGCCCTGCTTGTCGGTCAGCGACGCGACGAAGTCAACGATCGCCCGGCCCTTGGCCAGCGATGCCACGTCCGGGGCAGCCGAGCCGTCCGGCGCGAGTAGCAGCTCGGGGCGGTCCTTGGCGAGCCCGGCATACTCCGTGTGCGCCAGCTCGACCAAGTCGTGCAGCCTGCGCGGGATGCGCGACGACTCCCGCGCGTCGCTGAGCCAGGCGTCCAGTTCGCCGACCAGATTCGTGATCAGCGACGCCTGGCCACGCTGGTGCAACGCCAGATCGGGCCGCAGCAACACGAACCGGCGGTGCACGAACTTGAGCACCTGCACCTCGTGCCACTGCTGCGGGCGCAGCGTCACATGGCCGGAGCGGGTGGACGGCGAGTCCGTCATGGCGATGCCGTCGACCAGCCGGGACGTCCAGCGCGCCGAGAAATCCGCCAGCGCCTGCTCCGACTCGACCGAGCCATCGAAAACCTGCGCGAGCAGTCCGTCAACCAACTCGGTGCGCACCGTGGTGACCGCGGCGCGGAAGGCGTCGTCGTCGACCATCGCGGCGTCCTTGGCGTGCATCCGCCGCCGCAGCTGCTCCAGCGAGTACCCGGGACGCCGGGAGTGTGCCGCCAGCGTGGCGTCGTCGAGATGCGCCAGCTCGCGTGACGCGGTCAGCCACACGCCAAGCTCCGGGGACACCGACGCGTGCTGCAGCACGCCGATGCGGTGGAAGTCCTGCAGGTCGTGGATGGCGTAGGCGATGTCGTCCGCGGTGTCCATCACCGACGCCTCGATGGTCTGCTGCCAAGACTCGATCGCGTCGGCGAACGGCGCCCGCGCCTGGTCGAGGTCGTCCAGTTCGGTGACGTAGGCGGAGAACTTGCTCGACCCCCAGCCAGGAGCCTCGGACGACTCGGCGGCGCCACGTGGCGGAACATCCATCGTCGACGGGTGCGGCTGCGGGTAGCGCGAGCGCGCCCACGGGTACTTGAGCACCGCCGCGCGCACGGCGGCGGTCAGGTCGAGCCCGACGCCGGAAGGGCCGCGCACGTCGGTAGTGGTGAGGATGCGGAAGCTCTGCGCGTTGCCTTCGAAGCCGTCGGCGAGGCCGAACCGGGTGCGGGCGATGTGGTCCAGCACCTGCTCACCCAGGTGGCCGAACGGCGGGTGGCCCAAGTCGTGACCGAGCGCGGCCGCCTCGGCGACCTCCGGGTCACAGCCGCCGAGCTTCTCGGCGAGCGCGCCGTACTCGGCCGATGCGTTGATCCGCTCCGCCACGGCGCGGGCGACTTGCGCGACCTTGAGGCTGTGGGTCAGCCGGTTATGCAACACCCCGGCGTCGGTGCCGCTCACCACCTGAGTGACCCCGCCCAGCCGGGCGAAGAACGGCGACACCGCGATCCGGTCCCTGTCGGTGCGGAACGCGCTGGCCACGCCGATCGGCGGGGTCGCGGTTCCGTCCCGGCGCGTCGACCGGTCGACGTCGGCCGTCGTTGGCTGACTTGCTCTGTGATCATCACGCTCATTCACACATCTACCGTAATCGGCCCACCAAACGGCGTGCGGTGCGTAACCGGCCGCGTCAGGCGACAAGCCGGTGTCGCCGAGGTGAACACCAGGGCGTGCGCCGTGAACATCCGCTGACATCACTGTCGGGTCACGGCGTCCTGCGGCAACATCGGCGCCGTGGCTGGCTTCTCCGACTCCGTGCGGTTCGCGTTTCAGCCGCTCTACAGCCTGCACACCGGCGACGCCGTCGCAGTCGAAGCGCTCGCGGGGACGTCGGGGCCGACGCCGCAGGAGATCCTGCGCCACGCCCGGGAACAGGGACGTCTCGTCGAGACCGACATCGCGCTCGCGGCAACCGCGGTCGAGCAGGAGGCGGCGACACCCACGCTGCTACCGCTGCACGTCAACCTGCTCGCGACCGCCATCGCCGCCGACCAGATTTCGCTGCGTCCGTTGCTCGACGCGCTGGAACGAGCGGGCCGCCGCACCAGCCAGGTCGTCATCGAGCTTGGCCCGCCGTTCACCCAAGCAGACCCGAACCGGCTGATCACAGCTGTCTCGTGGCTGCGCGAGCTGGGCTTCCAGGTCGCCTTCGACGGCCTCGGCGCCGGCGACCTACCGCTCGGGCTGCTCAGCGCCGCGCCGGTCGACATCCTCAAGCTGGACCGTTCGGTCGTGCGTGCGTTGCCTGGCGGGACGACATCCGCCGCGCTGGTGCGCGCGCTGCTGCACGTCGGCTCGCACACCGGAGCGCGGCTGGTCGCGACCGGTGTGCGCACCGAGGACGAGTTCGCCGCTGCCCGCGACGCCGGGCTGCGCATCCTGCAAGGGCCGCTGCTGGACGCCGACGCCGGATCGCTCACCGCACGCACGGTGCTCTGTGCGACGCGGCAGGAGAACGCCGCGCTGTCGTCGTTCGGGATTCCCACCGTGGCGGACTTCGTGCGCCCCGCCGTGACGCTGCCCGCCGACGCGACCTGCGACGACGCCCGCAACGCCCTCGCGGCCGACGACCAGCCACACGCACTAGTCGGACTCGACCACCATGGACGTCCGGAATGGACGGTCGACAAGAGCCGGTTCTTGCTGGCACTGTCCGGCCGCTACGGCCACGCGCTGCACGCGACCAAGCCCGCGGCGACATTCGCCGACACCCCGCACACCGTGCCAGCGGGCGCGGGTGCGCTCGACCTGCTCGACGTCGTCGCCGCCGCCGAGGCGAACCGGATGCACGATGACATCGTCGTCATCGGCAGAGATGGCGTGTGCCTCGGCATAGTGCGGGTCGCCGAGGTGGTGCGTGGCGTCGCGGAGGCCACAGTGGAGGAAGCCGCCTCGCTGCACCCGATCACCGGTCTGCCCAGTAGCGCCACCATCGCCAAGGATGTCGAACGACGCATCATCGCCGGGGAGCCGTTCATCGCGGCGTCGCTGGACATCGACGAGTTCAAGCAGGTCAACGCGCAGGTGGGCTATGCGGCCGGGGACGAGCTGATCCGCTCGCTCGGCGAGACACTGACCGACCTCGCGGCACAGTTGCCCAAGATGACGGTCAGCCACGTTGGCGGGGACGACTTTCTCATCGCGGCCGACATGGACGAGATCGGCACGCTCGCGCCCGCGCTGCTCGACACACCGTGGACGGTGGAGAACATGACGGTCAGCGTCACGCTCGCCGGGCTGACCTGCGCCCCCGGCACGGTGACGTCCTATCAGGAGGTATCGCGGGAGCTGGCACGGCTCAAGCAGCGCGCGAAGTCGATCGGCGGCACCAGCTGGGTGCTTGGCAGACCGGGCGTGGATCGCGTCGACGTCCTGCGCGGCAGAGCTGCCACGGGCGCGGCCTGAAGCCGCGGGCGATCACTGAAACGGCAGTCGGCGAACACGGATTCGGTCGTCCACGATCGACACCACCGCTCCCTTGACGAGTGCCGCCTCGAACTGATCGAGGTTCCCAGAATGAGAGCACTGACCTGCGCCGCCGTTACCTCTGGCAGGTTTCGGAGCAGAACAAGTGATGGCCCCGAGGCTTTCCGATTCGCGTTCGAGCAGGACCTTCATGCCGAATGGCGCAACGGAAGGTAGCTGTCCGCATCAAGGGACGCGGCAGCGAACTCAAGTGCCTGCCGAACGTCTTCCGCTTCGAGGTCGGGATGCTCGGCCAGGATCTGCTCGGTCGACATGCCCTGGGCAACCATGTGAACGATGGTCTTCACGGGAAATCGCATGCCACGGATGCAGGGCTGACCCCCATAACCCCCGGCTGCGTGGTGATGCGATCGCGAACCACAGTTCCTCCTGGCAGCGATAGATACCGCTTCGTCATCCTAACAGCGATAAGCTGTCCGAGCCGGTCACACGCTCGGGCAGCAGCGCCGTTCTAACCAGGTCACCGCGTGACTGGCGCATTGTTGATCAACCTACCGCGCGGTGTTGTTCGCCGAACCGGATAACGCCGACATTCTCGCGCAACACCGCGCGGGTGGTTGATCAACAATGCGCCGTCATCGCTCGCTGCACGCACTGGTGTCCGGTGATGCAACCTCCCGACCTAGCCAATCTCGCAGGCTTGAACCATCAACCGCAGTCAAGAATTTGTCTCACCAATCCGAATTGACCCGAGTGTCCCTGACATGAGCGTCGATCCCACCTGCGCAGGCGATTACCAGTAGCCGAGGGCTGCGACCGCATAGGCAGCCGGAATGGGCAGCGCCAGCAACAGCCATGGCGACAGCACCCGCCACCCCATGATCAAGCGAGTTCCCGCCAGCGCGATCAGCCCCATGACGACGGAAACGCTGAGCGTTCCGAGGCTACGCCGCAACTGTTCGAGCCCTGCTTGTCCGTCAACAGTCCAAGTAGCTCCACTGGCTGCGAACAGCGAGAAGTACATGACGAAGGTAAAGAAGGAAGCACCGAGTACGACCCGCACCAACCGATGAACTTGCTCTCGGCGCACGTCAGTTCTCCCCACCTGAATTGGGCATGCGTCGCCACGCCACACCGCTATTGACCCAAACTGTACTGATAGCGCGGGCCGCACGGCGTGAAGCGGATGGTATCGGCCACCGCACGTCAACGGTCACACCGAGTCTCCAAATATGCCTTCGCGAGTCGGATCTCATCCTCCACCGCCGGTTGCAGCTTGCCTCTCAGAATCCGTTCAGCGAGCGGACGCGCCCACGGTGTGAAGTCCATCCGGACCGTCCGAACCACCCGGGTTCCTTCCTCCACCGGTTCGACCTCGAAGGTGCCAGTAAAGGTCATCATCCGGTTGGCGAGCCTGTTTCGAGGCAGCGGCGCGTTGGTGATGTCGATGCGTTTGCCAGCGGTCAGCCGGATCTGCTGCGTCCACTTCGGCGACGGCATCGCCACCCCCGGCAACTTCGGCCGGAACGCGACCTCGGTGAGATCACCGTCGCGGCGACCACACTGTTCTCGACCAAGGGTTTCGCGGCGACCTCGGTCGCCGACATCCAGGTGGCCTGCGGTTTGACCGCTGGTTCCGGCGCGCTGTACAAGCACTTCCCGTCCAAACACGCGCTGCTGTCCGAGATCGTTCGTCAGCACCTGGAGTCCATCGCCGATGGCCGTCGTGACGCCGGCACATTGCCCGACGACCCACGTGAGACGTTGGAACTGGTGGCTCCGCTGATCTGAACCGCACTGGACACCAACCGCGACCACCTACGAATCATCTTCCGCGAACTCGAGCCCTTCCCCGATCTGCTGGAACAGATGTGGCACGGCGTCAGCAGCGGGCTCTACGAGACCACGGCGGAATGGATCCGTGACGGTGTCGCCGCAGGCAGAATGACCGTTACCGACCCGGATGCGACTGCGGCAGTGCTGCTTGCCTCGCTGACCTACTACCGGATCCTGCACGCTCTGATCGGCAAGGTGCCCGGCGACGTTAGCGAGGACGCGTTCCTGACAGCATGGATCGACCACGCCATTGCCACATTGTGCGGAGGACGCTGACAATCACCGCTTAGCGTCCGCATCACCGCTTTCGGCCTGATCCGGTGCCACCGACGACTTCTGCTTCGCTTCTCGTGCAGCCAGCAGCGTGTCCACCCTGGTGTTGGCCTCGGCTAGTGCCGTGCGCAGTGATTCCACCGTGGCCTGCGCCGCCTCGGCTGTCTGTTCGGCGACGCGGCGAGCGGCGTGCTCCTCTGCCAACCGGTTCAGAGCGTCGTCGCGTTCCGCTCGCTGCCGTCGCGCCTCCTCGACCAGTTCAGCCGCCTGATCCTGGGTGCGCGCGACCTCCTTCCTGGCGTGCTCGGCCGCATTCTCCGCAGCGGCTTGCTGCGCGCGTGCCGATGACAACCGCTCCGACAACAGCGCCACTTCGGCCCGCTGCTCCCCCAGCTCGGTGCGCGCCTCATCGCGTTCCCGCCGGAGCGCGTCCCGCTCCTCGCGCAGTGCGTCCAGTTCCGCGCGTGCCGACCGCAGGGTCGCGGCGAGTTCGTCCCGCGCGTTCTCCGCCACGGCCCTAGCCGCGTCTGCCGCGCCCGCGGCCCGTTCGTGCTCGGCGACCTTCTCCCACGCCTGCTTCGTGACCGCTTCGGCCTCCGCAGTCGCTGTCGCCGCCGCCTTTTCGGCTTTCTCGCGCGCCTGCTTGTCCTCCCGCGCCTGAACCAGTGCCGCATTCCGCGCGCGTTCGCTCTGCTCGGCCCGCGCGACAGCGTCCTCTGCCTCGTTGCGCGCCGTCCCAGCCTCCTCCTCGGCCCTACGCACCTGCGCGATCGCACCCTCCTCAGCAGCCGAGAACCGCTCCCGCAGCGCCGTGATCGCCTCCACCACCGGCGTTGTCACCGCACTGAGCGACTCGCTCGCCTGCCGCAGATCCGACAACGGGTCGATGACCGCCGCTGCCTGAGCCACCCGACGCGCGCGTGACGCCGCATCAGCGTGGGACTTGCAGCAGTACGACGACGGCCGTCCGCCCTTGCGCCGGCCGTGCTGGTCCACCGGGCGCGGCGGCAACGGGTTGTCACAGCCGTCCAGCGCGCACCGCACGATCGGCTCGTCGGTCATGTCCTCGCTCATCGCGCTCTCATCGCCGCTGTCAACGCCGTCTTCGCGTTCACCCGCGTCCTCGGTGGCTCCATCGTGCTCCGCATTGCGCTCAGCGCCCGTCTGCGGCTCGTTCCCCTGCTCCGTGTCGAGATTCTCGTCCATCGTCATGTCTTCTAGTTTCGCGCACGCGATCGTGTTTTTGTTTCACGACACGCGATACTGCTCAATCTTATAGTGATTGTGCTCGGTGATAATGCCTGTTATGACCGAGCATTTGGAAGCAGGGGGCTCCCCCGGTCGCTCACTCGACCTCGCACGCGATACCAGCCGCGTTCCGGACCTCTCAGCGAGCACGCACACTGGGCTCCGAGACGCGATCACCGCAGCCGTCGAACTGCTGCCCGCGCTACCGCCGGCCGATCCCCTCGATCGCTACGGCGTCCGGCAGATCACCGTGCTGTGGCTGGAAACAGACAAAACCGAACACACTCGCCGGGCGTACTACGCGGACCTGGCGGCATGGCTGTCGTGGTGTGACCGCACCGGACTCGACCCACTGCACGCGCGCAGAGCCGACGTCGACGCGTGGAAGAACGGGCTCACCGTCACCGGCAAGGACGGCGTGCCACGGCCCGCGTCCGCGTCGACGGTCGCGCGCACGCTCGCCGGGGTGTCCAGCTGGTACCGCTACCTGCAGTCGAACGACGTCACCGAGCGCAATCCGGTCGCCGCGGTGTCGCGGCCGAAGCGCGGCAGGACGTCACCGCTACCCGCGCTGGACGGTTCGGCCGCCGCGCGGCTGCTCAACCACGTCGAACAGCGCGCGATGCGCAACGACACCGAAGCGTCCTGGCGGGATGCGGCCGTGGTGGCGCTGCTGTTCTACACGGGCGTGCGTGTATCCGCGATCACGACGGCGCGGATCGAGGACTTGGACACCGACGCCGGTCACACGATCCTGCGCTACCTCGCCAAGGGCGGGCACCGCGATCTCGTGCCACTCGCCCCCGCCGCGCTGCACCCGCTGAGCAACTACCTGCGGCACCGGGCGAACCGGCTCGGCGTGGGCGCGGACGGACTCACCGGCCCGCTGCTCGCGACGTCACCTCATCCCTACGACTCGGCGAAACCAGGCGGAAAACCGTTGAGCCAGCGCCACATCTGGCACTTGCTGCGAACCCAGGCGAAGGCGGCGGGCATCTCGGGCGCGGATGCCATCAGCCCGCACACCGCTCGGCGAACGACCGGCACATTGCTGCTCGCCAGCGACGTCCCGGTGCAGAAGGTGCAGGACCTGCTGGGCCACGCCGACATCCGCACCACCCGTGACCATTACGACGCGCACCGGCACAAGCTGGAGACGTCTCCGGTGCACGCGCTGGCGCAGCTGCTCGGCGACGCCCGTCACCGGCAGGGCGACAGCGACGGGTAGCGCCCCGAGGGCATAGGGCTGACGTCGATCACGCGACCGGAGCGGGAACGTGCCAGTTATGCCTGGCCGGGGACGGGCCCCGTCGGCCGCGCCGCCGTCGCGATCGGCGGCAGCGGCGCGTGCAGCAGCCCGCACACCGTGCGCAGCAGCTCCAGTTCGGCCACGGTCATCACGCCGTCGTGGCTGATGACCAGCACCAGGCCCTCGACGAGCCGCGCCTTGTCCTGGCCGTGCAGGCCGTCGAGCAGCGGCCAGGCCGCGTCCAGCGCGACGAGACCTTCGTCCGGCACGGCGAACGGGATCGACGCGCCGGGCAACACCCGGCCCATGCCCGCGTCGTAGGCGGCCTGCCCGGCGGCGGGGTCATCGCTGCCGATCCGGGCGAACAGCGCGAAGAGCCGCGCGACAGCATGCGCGGTGGTCTTCTCACCGAGCCGCTGCCTGCGCTCACGCCATGGCGGACGGTGATACAGCACCTCGTGCAGCTCGATGTGCAGCAGCGTGGACAGGCAGTACTCGAACACGTCGACTCTGCCGTCCGCCCTGACCAGCTCCCCGATGGTGTGCATGATCTGCCGCAGTTCCTGCGGCTCACGCCTGCGTAATGCGGAGAACGCCAGTTCAGCCAGCGGCAGCCGTAGTTCCGGGTCCAGCCCACGCAGCGCAGGGGCTTCCCGCGCCACCGCATCCACGAACGCCTGCCCGTAGCGGGCGGTCAGTGTGGCGTGCTGGTGTTGCCGCGCCTGGTCGTCGTCCGCGATGAGCAGCCCGTACACCAGCGGCACGACCGTGTCGACGCGCCGCGCCCTGTCCCGTAGTTCGGCGGGAATCCGGCTCAGCAGCTGCTGGCCCTGCTCGTACGACCCCGCCGACGGGTCACCGATCCCGGCGAGGACACTCTCCGGGCTGACCGGAATCCGCTGCGACGGTGCGGCCGCCTGGGTCGCGGCGGGTGCCTGCGGTGCCCCACCTGTCGACCCCTCGGCGAGCCCGAGCGCGGCGTCCTCGGCCATGCCATTCGGCGGCCGGGACGACCAGCGCTGATTCAGCTCGTGCAGTTCGTTCGGGTCGAAAGTCGGGTCGAGCTGCTGGATGCGCTTCGGCAACGGCGGGTGGGTTGCGAACAGCGAGGAGAACCGCCTGCCCTCCCCGAACAACATGTGGCTCACGTCGTCGGTCTTGCCGCTGCGCAGCCGTGACCCGGCGTCGAGTCCGCCGATCTTCTTCAATGCCCCCGCGATGCCGTCAGCCTGCCGGGTGAACTGCACGGCGGAGGCATCCGCGAGGTACTCCCGCTGCCGGGACACCGCTGCCTTGATCAACCGGCCGCAGAACAGCCCGATGTAGCCAGCGACGATCGCGAACAACCCGATCACCATGATCGGCGCGCCGTTGCGGCCCCTGCCGCTGTACAGCGCGATCCTGCCGACCACGGCGAGCGCGAGGATGCCGAACAGCACGCCCATCAGCCGGATGTTCAGCCGCATGTCGCCGTTGACGACGTGGCTGAACTCGTGCGCGATGACGCCCTGGAGCTCGTCGCGGTTGAGTCGCTCGAGCGTCCCGCGGGTCACCGCGACCGCCGCGTCCGCCGTGGACCAGCCCGCCGCGAACGCGTTGATGCCCTGCTCGTTCGGCAGCACGTACAGCTCGGGCACCGGCGTGCCGGACGCGATCGCGATCTCCTCGACGACGTTGCGCAGCCTGCGCAGCTGCGGGTCGGTGGTGTCCTCGGGGACATACACCCCGCCGAGTGACTGCGCGACCTTGCCACCGCCGCCGTTGCGCAGACTTAGCATCCGGAACAACGATGTCCCCACGATTACCAGCAGCATCAGCAGCGTGATCCAGAACAGCACGTTGATCGCGTTGCCCGCACCCTGCTCGTACAGCCCGAGCAGGAAGAACGCGGCGGCATCCACGACGACGATGATGCCGACGACGGCGGCGATGAACAGGAACACCAGGCGCGCGGACACCTTGCGCACCTGGGTCTGACGCTCGAAGAAATTCATAGACTCAGATCCGGCTGGTGGGCTATGACGGTCTCAGCGGCGCGAATCAGAACGACACCTCGGGCGCCTCCCGCATCTCCGGCCGGTCCACCTCGAGCAACGCCGCTTCCTTGAAGCCGAACATGCCGGCGAAGATGTTCGACGGGAAGACCTCGCGCTTGTTGTTGTAGGCCATCACGGAGTCGTTGTACGCCTGACGGGCGAACGCGACACGGTTCTCGGTCGAGGTCAGTTCCTCGGAGAGCTGCATCATGTTCTGGTTCGCCTTGAGGTCCGGGTAGCTCTCCTGCAGCGCGAACAGCCTGCCCAACGTCTGGGTGAGTGCGTTCTCCTGCTGGCCCAGCTCGTTCATCGCGTTCGGGTCGCCAGGATTCTGCCGCGCCGCATCCTGCGCGTTGACCGCACCGGACCGCGCCCTGATCACCGCGTCCAACGTCTCCCGCTCGTGCTTCATGTAGCCCTTGGCGGTCTCGACCAGATTCGGAATCAGGTCGTGGCGCCTGGTCAACTGGACGTCGATCTGCGCGAACGCGTTCTTATAGGCGTTGCGGCGCTTGACCAGCCCGTTGTAGGCCGAGATCGCGACGAACACGAGTATCACGACCAGCAGGATGATCACGCCAAGAACGATCCATCCGACGACACCCACGAGCATCCCTCCTCACCAGCGATGGTTCCGGCCCCGTTCGGGCCGATTCCCGTGCCAGCCAGCATACTCACCGTGACAGCGAGCGGAACGGAAACCGCCGAACCGGTGATTCCAGATTTCAGGTCACCGATGAGACAGATAGCTTTCGTCGTCACTTGACGTTCAGGAGGTGCCAGGCATCACGCGCGGCGTCGCGGTTTCGTGCTTATTGGTCTCCAGCACACCCGTCAGGTAGCGGCACGAGCGTGGCACACAACGTCTCGAACGCACGACACGCCGCCGTGACTGTCAGACACGGCGGCGTGAGTGCAGGACACAACGTCCTGGATGTCAGACACGGCGGCGTGAGTGTCGGACACGGCGCCATGGGTGCAGGACACGAACTCCCGCGGGAGGACTAGACCGTGAAGCCGAGGGCGCGCAGCTGTTCGCGACCGTCCTCGGTGATCTTCTCCGGCCCCCACGGCGGCATCCAGACCCAGTTGATCGCGTAGTCGTCAACGACACCGGAGCTGCCGCACAGCACCGACCTGGTCTGATCCTCGATGACGTCGGTCAGCGGGCAGGCCGCCGAGGTCAGCGTCATGTCGATGGTCGCGGTGTTCTCCTCGTCCACCCGGATGCCGTAGACGAGGCCCAGGTCGACGACGTTGATGCCCAGCTCGGGGTCGACCACGTCGCGCATGGCCTCTTCGACGTCCTCGACGGCCGCCACGCCACCACCGGCAGCCGACTCGGACTGCTCCGGCAGGTCGGCGGCGGTGCGCCCGGCACGCGGATCGGTCTGTTGCGGCGTCTCAGTCTGGTTCTCTGTCACTGCACTTCAACTCCCTGTGCGGCTCCTGCCACTCCGGCACTGGCAAGGGCGGCCTTCAACGCCATCCACCCGAGCAGCGCGCACTTCACCCGGGCAGGGTACTTGGCGACACCGGCGAACGCGACGCCGTCGTCGAGCACCTCTTCGTCCGGCTCGACCGTGCCGCGTCCCTGCATCAGTTCAACAAAGGCGTTCATCGTGGCCATGGCCTGCTCGACGGTGTTGCCGACGACGAGGTCATTCAGCACCGACGCCGATGCCTGGCTGATCGAGCAGCCTTGGCCGTCGTAGGAGACGTCGGTAATGGTGTCGCCGTCGACGTGCACCCGCAGCGTGATCTCGTCCCCGCAGGTCGGGTTGACCTGAAACGACTCGCCGTCGTACGGATCCCGCAGACCACGACCATGCGGGTTCTTGTAGTGGTCCAGGATGATGTCCTGGTACATGCTTTCCAACTGCATGGACTACCTATCCACCCGCCTGTCCGTTACCGGCGCCGCCAGCGTCGTCCTCGCTTACACCGAAGAAGCGCCGTGCCTCGCGCACGCCAGCGACGAGCGCGTCCACATCGCTTAGCTGGTTGTACAGATAGAACGACGCACGCACGGTCGATGGAATTCCCAGCGCCCGGTGCAGCGGCCACGCGCAGTGGTGCCCGACGCGCACCGCGATGCCGAGGCTGTCGAGCACCTGGCTCACGTCGTGCGGGTGCACCCCGTCGACCACGAACGACACCGCGCCACCACGGTCGTGGACGTCGCCGTCCGCCTCGATGCCAGGCCCGATGATCCGCACACCGTCGATGGCGCTCAGCCCGGCGACGGCAGCCCTGGTCAGCTCATGTTCATGCTTGGCGATGTTGTCTATGCCGATGCTGTTCAGATACCTGACGGCCGCGCCGAGGCCCACTGCCTGCGACGTCATCGGCACGCCGGCCTCGAACCGCTGCGGCGGCGGCGCGAAGGTGGTCTGTTCCATCTTGACCAACTCGATCATCGACCCACCGGTCAGGAACGGCGGCATCGCTTCGAGTAGTTCCCTGCGCCCGTAGAGCACACCGATGCCGGACGGGCCAAGCATCTTGTGCCCGGAGAACACCGCGAAGTCGACACCCAGCTCATGGAAGTTCACCGGACCGTGTGGCACCGACTGGCAGGCGTCCAGCAGCGTCAGCGCACCGACCTCGCGTGCCTTCGTCACGATCTGGCGCACCGGGTTGATGGTGCCCAGCACGTTCGACTGGTGGGTGAACGCCACTAGCTTGGTGCGCTCGGTGATCAGCTCATCGATGTTCGACAGGTCGAGCCTGCCGTCCGCTGTGACGCCGAACCAGCGCAGTGTCGCTCCGGTGCGCTGGCACAGCTGCTGCCACGGCACCAGGTTCGCGTGGTGTTCCATCTCGGTAATGACGACTTCGTCGCCCTTGCCGAGGGTGAAGCGTTCCATCTCGGGGCCGGCCGTCGTGGCGTTGCTCATCGCGTAGGCGACCAGGTTCACGCCCTCGGTGGCGTTCTTCGTGAACACCACCTCACCGACATCGACCCCGACGAACGCCGCGATCGCCGCGCGAGCGTCCTCGTAGGCGTCGGTGGCTTCCTCGGCGAGCTGGTGCGCGCCCCGGTGCACGGCCGCGTTCGCCGTCTCGAGGAACTTGCGCTCCGCGTCGAGCACCTGGCGGGGACGCTGCGACGTCGCTCCGGAGTCCAGGTACACCAGCGGTTTCTCGTCGCGCACGGTACGGGTCAGGATCGCGAAGTCTGCGCGCAGCGCGGCCACGTCGAGCGGCGCATCAGCCGGAGCAGTCGCGGCCGAACCGGGCGTCACGCTGCCCGTCTCACCCGGCGTCGTGCTCGTGGTCATGCGCTGCCTCCTCTCGGGTGCGGGTCGTGAGTGTTGATCTGGGTTCTAACCCTGATCCGCACTCACGACGGGTCGTTAGATACGAGCCGGTTCCGGCTTCCCGATGTACTTGACGTAGCCGTTCTCCTCGAGCTCGTCCGCGAGGTCCTTGCCGCCGGACTCGGCGATCTTGCCGTCCGCGAACACGTGCACCACGTCGGGCTGGATGTGCTTGAGGATGCGGGTGTAGTGCGTGATCAGCATGACGCCGATGTCGGTGGACTCGGCCACTTCGTTGACCGACTGCGAGACCACCCGCAGCGCGTCGACGTCGAGGCCGGAGTCGGTCTCGTCGAGCACGGCGAACTTCGGCTTGAGCAGCGCCATCTGCAGGATCTCGTGGCGCTTCTTCTCACCGCCGGAGAAGCCCTCGTTCACGCTGCGGTCGGCGAACTCGCCGGAGATCTCCAGCTTCGCCATCTCCTCCTTGACTTCCTTGACCCAGTGCCGCAGCTTCGGCGCGTCACCACGAACGGCCGTGGCCGCCGTGCGCAGGAAGTTCGACATGGACACGCCCGGCACCTCGACCGGGTACTGCATGGCGAGGAACAGCCCGGCGCGGGCCCGCTCGTCCACGCTCATCTCCAGCACGTTCTCGCCGTCGAGCAGCACCTCGCCGGAGGTCACTTCGTACTTGGGGTGACCGGCGATGGCGTACGACAGCGTCGACTTGCCCGAGCCGTTCGGGCCCATGATCGCGTGGATCTCGCCCGACTTCACGGTCAGGTTGACGCCCTTGAGGATCTCCTTGGCACCTTCGTCGGTGGTGACGCTGGCGCGCAGGTCCTTGATTTCCAGAGTGGACATGGTCGCTTCAGTTCCTTGTGTTCGTGGTGGTGGCTCAGGCAGTGGTCGCGGGTTCGGCGTTCGCCGTGTTCTCCACGGCTTCGAGTTCGGCCTCGATGGCCGCCACAAGCCGCTCCCGGACCTCGGGCACGTCGATCTTCATCAGGATCTCGTGGAAGAACCCGCGCACGACGAGCCTGCGCGCCGCGTCCTCGGGGATCCCGCGGGACTGGAGGTAGAACAGTTGCTCGTCGTCGAACCGGCCGGTGGCGCTGGCGTGGCCCGCGCCCTCGATCTCGCCGGTCTCGATCTCCAGGTTCGGCACCGAGTCGGCGCGCGCGCCCTCGGTGAGCACCAGGTTGCGGTTCAGCTCGTAGGTCTCGGTCGCCTCGGCGGCGGCGCGGATCAGCACGTCACCGATCCACACCGAATGCGCGCCATTGCCCTGCAGCGCGCCCTTGTACATCACGTTGGAGCGGCAGTGCGACACCGCGTGGTCGACGAACAGCCGGTGCTCCTGGTGCTGGCCCGCGTCCGCGAAGTACAGCCCCAGCATCTCGACGTCGCCACCGGCCTCGGCGAACCGCGCGGTCGGCGACACTCGCACCAGGTCCCCGCCCAGGGTGACCACGGTGTGCTTGAGCGTGGCGTCCTTGCCGAGCGAGAGGTGCTGCTCGGAGACATGCACCGCGTCGTCGGCCCAGTCCTGCACCGACACCACGGTCAGCTTCGCGCCCTCGCCGACGACGAACTCGACGTTGTCGGCGTAGGTGCCCGACCCGACGTGGTCCAGCACGATCGATGCGTTGCTGAACGCCTCGACCCGCAGTTGCAGGTGGCCGTAGGCCGTCTTGCCCTCGCCGGGACCGGTGACGCGCACCAGCGTGGCCTTGTCCGGCTTGGTGTCGGTGGGCACGGTGACGATGGTGGCCTCGGTGAACGAGGAGTACGCCTGCGCGGCCACCCGGTCACTGGGCGCACCGCCCACACCGAGCCGGTCATCGCCCCGGCCGACGACCTCGACCTTCACGTCGGACGCCGCGTCGACGTCGACGCTCACGGTGCCGTCGGCTTCGGCGGTGCCGTTGTGCAGGCCGCGCAGCCGCTTCATCGGCGTGAAGCGCCAGTTTTCCTCGCGGCCACTCGGCACCTCGAACGCCTCAACGTCGTAACCGGTGAACCGCTCGCCACGGGAGGCCGCCGGAATGACGGCCTCCGCGGCAGTAGCGGTGTTGGTGCCTCCAGGGCCGGCAAGCCCGGTGTTGTTTTCAGCCACCGTCACCCGACGGCTCCTTCCATCTGCAGTTCGATCAGGCGGTTGAGCTCGAGCGCGTACTCCATCGGCAGCTCGCGAGCGATCGGCTCGACGAAGCCACGCACGATCATCGCCATGGCCTCTTCCTCAGCCAGGCCACGGCTCATCAGGTAGAACAGCTGGTCCTCACTGACCTTGGACACCGTGGCCTCGTGGCCCATCGACACGTCGTCGTTGCGGATGTCGACGTACGGGTATGTGTCCGAGCGCGAGATCGTGTCGACCAGCAGCGCGTCACACACCACATTGGACTTCGAGTGGTGCGCCCGCTTGGCGACCTTGACCAGGCCACGGTAGGAGGTACGGCCACCGCCGCGCGCCACCGACTTCGACACGATCGACGACGACGTGTGCGGCGCGAGGTGCTCCATCTTGGCGCCCGCGTCGGTGTGCTGGCCCTCGCCCGCGAACGCGACCGAGAGCACCTCGCCCTTGGCGTGCTCACCGGTGAGGAACACCGACGGGTACTTCATGGTGACCTTGGAGCCGATGTTGCCGTCGATCCACTCCATGGTCGCGCCCTCTTCGGCACGTGCCCGCTTGGTGACCAGGTTATAGACGTTGTTCGACCAGTTCTGGATCGTGGTGTAGCGGCACCGGGCGCCCTTCTTCACGATGATCTCGACGACGGCCGAGTGCAGCGAGTCCGAGTTGTAGATCGGCGCGGTGCAGCCCTCGACGTAGTGCACGTAGGCGTCCTCGTCGACGATGATCAGCGTCCGCTCGAACTGGCCCATGTTCTCGGTGTTGATCCGGAAGTAGGCCTGCAGCGGAATGTCGACGTGCACGCCCTTCGGCACGTAGATGAACGACCCGCCAGACCACACCGCGGTGTTCAGCGCGGAGAACTTGTTGTCACCGGCCGGGATGACCGAGCCGAAGTGCTCCCGGAAGATCTCCGGGTGCTCGCGCAACGCGGTGTCGGTGTCGAGGAACAGCACACCCTGCTCTTCGAGGTCCTCACGGATCTTGTGGTAGACGACCTCGGACTCGTACTGCGCGGCGACACCGGCGACGAGGCGCTGCTTCTCCGCCTCGGGGATGCCGAGCTTGTCGTACGTGTTCTTGATGTCTTCCGGGAGGTCTTCCCAGCTGGTCGCCTGCTTCTCAGTGGACCGGACGAAGTACTTGATGTTGTCGAAGTCGATCCCGGAAAGGTCGGCACCCCAGTTCGGCATGGGCTTGCGCTCGAACAGCTTCAGGCCCTTCAGACGCTGCTCGAGCATCCACTCCGGCTCATCCTTCTTGTCGGAGATGTCACGAACGATCTCCTCGTTGAGCCCGCGTGTCGCTTTCGCGCCCGCGTCGTCCGAATCGGCCCAGCCGTACTCGTACTTACCGAGCGAGGCAATGGTCTCTTCCTGGGAGAGCTGTTCCCCAGGCTTGGTCTGCACCGTGGTGGGGGTGCGCTGCTCTGCAGCGGCAGTCATGCGGGCATCCCTTTCTTCGTGGATCCTGCTCTCTTGTCCCTCGGAGGATTCTGCGTATCCGTGGGCACGTGTGTGGTGCACGCGGCGTCGCCCCGTGCGATGGTCGCCAGCCGCTGCACATGTGTGCCGAGCAGCTCGGCGAATGCCGCCGTCTCGGCTTCACACAGCTGCGGGAACTCGGCGGCGACATGCGCGACCGGGCAGTGATGCTGGCACAACTGTGTGCTCGCACCGCCGACCGACTCGCGCTGCTGCCCCGTTCCCGCGGCGATTCGCTGGGTCGACGCAGCGTAACCTTCCCTCGTCAACGCGACGGCGAGGGCCTCCAACCGCGCCTGCGGGTCCGAGACCCGCATGATCGCCTCGCGGTGCGGGCCGACGAGGGATGCGACCCGATGCTCGGCGAACGCGCGGATGGCGTCCTTACCGCCGTGTTCTGCCAGGAACCGGATGGCGGCGACCGCGAGGTCGTCGTAGGCGTGGCCGAAGCGTGCCCTGCCCGCATCGGTGAGCAGGAACGACTTAGCCGGTCGTCCCCTGCCCCTGCGGACCCTGCTCGACGCGTCCCGCGTCTCAGCCTCGCCGTCGGCGAGCAGCGCATCGAGATGCCTGCGCACCGCCGTCGGGCTGATGCCGAGCTGGTCGGCGACCGCGGCCGCAGTGATCGGGCCCTGCTCCAGTAGCAGCCGGGCGACCTCGTGCCGTGTCCGGCCCTCATGTCCGGTCTGTGTGGGCACACCGACTAGCGGCAGGTCGCGGCCGCGTGCGCCGTCTCCTGTCGCCACCGTGTCGGTGCTCCCGTTCTTTTTCACAACACAAGTGTGTCGTATTTAGTCGGCGACCGCAAAGACCACCGCCCGCGAGGTGAGTGGGGTCACTCTGTTATGTGCCGGCATGCCCTTCCCGTGACGACGCCTCAGGTTGTCCTCGATAGTCTGTGGTGCTGTGGCGGTCAGTGAGCGAGAACGGCAGGCAGCAGAGCCTGAGCTCGCCCTGCCCTGGCTCGCCGACGACGGCCCCGCTCCGCTGAACGCGACCGAACTGCGCGCGCTCACCACCATCCGCAGGCTCGGCATCGTCGGCGCGCTGTTCCTCGCGCTCGGCTCACTGGGTGCCGGCGCGGTGCCGGTGATCAACCCGGCGCACGACATCCCGGTGCTGAGCCTGTTCACACGGGTGACCACGGTGTCGCTGGCGATCGCCGTAGCGGGAATGTTGCTGATGGTCATCGCCTGGCTGCTCTACGGCCGCTACGCCCGCCCCGCCCGCGCGCGGATTGCCACTCAGGCACAGACCACCCGCACCGTGGTGATGTGGCTGGCGCCGCTGACGTTCATCCCGCCACTGTTCTCCCGCGACGTCTACAGCTACCTCGCGCAGAGCGAGATCGTGCACCGCGGCCTCGACCCCTACTCCCTCGGGCCAGCCCAGGCGCTCGGCGTCGGCGACCCGCTGACCATGGGCGTGTCGAACGTGTGGCGCGAGACGCCGGCGCCGTACGGGCCACTGTTTCTCGAGCTGGGCAGCTGGATGTCCGGCATCAGCGGTAACCACATCGTGCTCGGCGTCATGCTGCAACGCGCCATCGCGCTGGTCGGTGTCGCGCTGATCCTGTGGTCGCTGCCCCGGCTGGCGAAGCGGTTCGGGGTGGAGCCGACGACGGCACTGTGGCTCGGCGGACTCAACCCGCTGCTGATCTTCCACCTGGTCGCGGGCGTGCACAACGAAGCGCTGGGCATCGGCCTCATGATGGCCGGGCTCGAACTGGGGCTGCGCAGGCTGCCAATCAGGGTGAAGGGCGACTCGACGCCGCCGCTGGCACCCGGCGAACTGCGCTATATCGCGTTCGGCGCGACGGTGATGACGCTCGCCGCCGCCGTCAAGATCAACGCGGCGCTCGCCCTGGGGTTCTTCGGAGTGATGATCGCCCGCCGGTGGCACGGCAGACTCAGCGACCTCGCCCGCGCAGCGGCGGGGCTGACCGTCATTTTCGTCACGGTGATGGTGGCGGTGTGTCTGGGCACCGGGCTCGGTTTCGGCTGGATCGGCGCGCTCGGCACACCGGGCATGGCGCGCACGCTCATCTCGCCCGCCACGCTGCTCGGCTATCTCACCGGCGGCGTCGGCATCGGGTTCGACCTCGGCGTGCACACCCACGCCGTCATGGACATCCTCAGCCTGCTCGGCCTGCTGGCCGCCGCCGTCATCACGCTGCACCTGCTGTGGCGCAGCTTCCACTGGCAACTCCGACCGATCATCGGGCTCGGCGTGGCGATGGCCGTGGTCATGGGCCTGCACGTGGCGCTGCACCCGTGGTGGATGCTGTGGGCGGTGATCCCGCTGGCCGCCGCGGCAGGGACATCCCGCTTCCGGGTAGCGGCCACCATCGGCAGCGCCGTCCTCGCGGTCGTGATCACGCCCACCGGCAGCCCGTTCGACGGCAGGAGCTTCGTGCTGCCGCAGGCGTACCTCGCCGCCATCGTCGTCACGGTGCTCGCCCTGCTCGTGGTGCGCCGCACCGTGCCGTTGTTCGCCCGCGCACCGATCCCGCCCATGCCGCGGCGGGATGGCTCGGCTACGAACACGGAACCGGCCACAGCCGTCACGACGGGAAGTTCTACCCTTGACAGTCGTGAGTGAGTCCCCCCAGCGCGCCGATGGCGACAGCCGTGAGCCCGCGCTCGCTCTTGCGGGACTGACCAAGCGCTTCGGCACCACCACCGCCGTCAACGGCATTGACCTGCACATGCCACGCGGCCAGCTGCTCGCGCTGCTCGGCCCGAACGGCGCTGGTAAGACCACCACGATCGAACTGTGCGAAGGGTTCCTGCGCCCAGACGCCGGCGCCGTGCGGGTGCTCGGGCACGACCCGGTCGCGGCGGGCGCCGCGCTGCGCCCGCTGATCGGCGTGATGCCACAGGGTGGCGGCGCGTACCCCGGCATCGGCTGCGCTGAGATGCTGCGGCTGGTCGCCAGTTGCGCCGCACAGCCACTCGACGTCGACTGGCTGCTCGACGTCCTCGGCCTCAGCGCGTGCGGGCGCACTCCGTTCAAGCGACTCTCCGGCGGTCAGCAGCAGCGGCTGTCGCTGGCCTGCGCCATCGTCAACCGGCCGGAACTGGTGTTCCTCGACGAACCGACGGCTGGCATGGACCCGCAGGCGCGACGGCTGGTGTGGGAGCTGCTGGCGGCGTTGCGCGCCGACGGTGTCAGCGTCCTGCTGACCACGCACCTGATGGAGGAGGCCGAGACACTCGCCGACCACGTGGTGATCATCGACCACGGCGAGATCGTCGCATCCGGCTCGCCCACCGCGCTCACCAACGGCGACCCGGAAAACACCCAGATGCGGTTTCGCGCGCGGGCAGGCCTGGACACCCGACTGCTCGCGGCCGCGCTACCGGAAGGCTATGTGGTGCGCGAAACCTCACCGGGCAGCTACCGGGTCGACGGCAGCGTCGACCCGCAGGTGATCTCGGCGGTGACCGCGTGGTGCGCGCAACAGGGTGTGCTCGCCGAGCAACTACAGGTCGGCAAACGCGATCTGGAGGACGTCTTCCTGGAACTGACCGGACGGGAGCTGCGCGCATGACCGACACTCCCCCGCGTTTCGCACCAGGCACGTTCGCACCCGCGCCGGGACGCGGCAGCATCCCGCGGATGTTGTTCACCCACGCGCGGGTGGAGACACTGCTGACGCTGCGCCACGGCGAGCAGATCCTGCTGACGCTGCTGATCCCCCTGGCGTTGCTGGTGGGCCTCACGCTGCTTGACGTCCTGCCGATGGGTGACCTCGTCGCCGCCGACGGGTCCTCGGTGGCGAAAGTGGACTGGGTCACGCCGCGCATCCTGGCGCTCGCGGTGATGTCGTCGGCGTTCACCGGGCAGGCGATCGCGCTGGGCTTCGACCGCCGCTACGGCGTGCTCAAACGACTCTCCGCCACCGCGCTGCCCCGGTGGATGCTGGTGACCGGCCGGATCGTGGCGGCGCTGGTTGTGGTCACCGCGCAGGTGCTCGTGCTCGGCGGAGTCGCGGCGCTGCTCGGTTGGCAGCCAGCGCTGTCCGGGGCGCTGATGGCGGTCCTCCTGCTGGTCATCGGCACGATCTGTTTCGGAGCGCTCGGCGTACTACTCGGCGGCGCGCTGCGGGCGGAGATCGTGCTGGCGCTGGCGAACATCGCGTGGTTCGTGCTGCTGCTCGCTGGCGGCATCCTGCTCGCGCCCGCCGCGCTGCCGGACGCCCTCGCCGTGGTGGTGCGGCTACTGCCGTCCGGCGCGCTGGCCGAGGGGTTGCGTGCGGCGCTGGTTGACGGCACCACAGCGTGGGCAGAGCTCGGCGTGCTCGCCGCGTGGGGTGCCGGGGCCGGCACGCTGGCGAGTAGGACGACCAAGCTGTCCTAGGTGGCACCCGGCTGATCTTGAGGCGAAATGGTCGCTCGAACAGCCAAACGGTCTCAAGATCCACTCGCGGTGAGCGGGCCTTCGTGATCGGCGTTCAGGCTGACGGACGTATCCCGGATATCGGTCGCGACGAAGATGGATCGTCCCGCGACCAATCCGGCGGTGGGCGGGCAGCGAAGTACCTGTGAAGTCACGTTTTGCCGCCAAACCGAGCGCGGCACTTCGCAACCATCTTCGTAGGGATTACGCAATGCGTCCTCTGACCAAGAGTGTTCGAGTTACCGCTGTAGCGGCCGCGCTGGCCTTGGGCCTCGCGGCATGCGGCGGGACAGACACCTCCGACGACAACACGACACCCCCCTCGCCGACCGCGGAGGCGCAGGAGGGCAACCTGCCGACGGCGGTGAGCACCGGCGATCCGTTCGCTGACGCTCGCACCGCGGCTTCTCACATGCCGATGACGGCGCAGGCACTGGCGACCGGCATCAGCGAGGCAACCGACATGAAGGGCGACGTCGGCTCCGATGCGGCGAACCTGCGTGCCGGCCTCACCGAGGTCCTGCAGGAGCACGTCTATCTCGCGGGCATCGCGGTCGCGACCGCCTACCACGCCGGTCCTGACTCCGATGAGTTCAAGGCCGCCGCCTCGACTCTCGACGAGAACTCCAAGGCCGTTGCCGCAGCCGTCGGCTCGGTCGCCGGTGAGGACAACGAGAAGACCTTCCTGCAAGCCTGGCGTTCGCACGTCGACGACTTCGTGTCCTACGCGGTCGCGGCCAAGGGTGGCGACGAGGCAGGCAAGAAGGAAGCCCTGAACAACCTCGCCGCCTACGAGAAGACCTCCGCTGAGTTCTTCGAGAAGATCACCGACGGTGCGCTGCCCGCCGATGCGGTCGAAGGCGCATTGGGCAAGCACGTCAAGACGCTGTCCGGCGCCATCGACGCCTTCGCGTCCGGTGACGGCAAGGCGTTCGACAAGCTGAAGGCCGCTGCCGACCACATGCCGATGACCGCCAAGGCGCTCGCCGGTGGCATCGACAAGGCCGCGGACATCGACGGCAACCCGAACAGCCCCGCGTCGGAGCTGCGCTCCGGCCTGACCGGTCTGCTGCAGGGCCACGTCTACCTGGCCAGCGTCGCGGTCTTCACCGCCTACACCGCTGGTCCGGACAGTGCCGAGTTCGAGGCCGCCGCTGGCGAGCTCGACGAGAACTCGGTCGAGCTGTCCAAGGCGGTCGGCTCGGTCGCCGGTCCGGACAACGAGAAGACCTTCCTGCAGGTGTGGCGTTCGCACATCGACGACTTCGTGTCCTACGCGGTTGCTTCCGCGGGTGACGACGAAGCAGGCAAGAAGGAAGCCCTGTCCAACCTGGACGACTACCGGTCCACCGCTGGTGGCTTCTTCGAGGAGATCACCGGCGGCGCCGTTCCGGCGGACGCCGTGGCCACCGAGCTGAAGAAGCACATCGAGACGCTCGCTGGTGCGATCGACTCGCTGAAGGCAGCCCTGGTCAAGTAGTCAGTACTGTTCCAGCAGAACGTGCCGCCCGGTCACCACGACCGGGCGGCACGTTTCGTTGTGCCATCCGGCGTGGCTGTCACGGCGTGGCCTCGCCCACCTCTCGCTACCCCGCACCGTCGCGTGGCCGCCACGCGACATACCATCGTCAAGTGCGTTTCGCCCGACTTCGTTCGTGGTCAGAACCCCTGATCGCCCGACTGCCGCGCCCATCCAGTGCGACGCAGCAGGCGCTCGGGCTCGCCGCGGTGGCTACCCAGGCCGGGATCGGCGTCACCGGGTCCGTGGTCCGGGTGACCGGCTCCGGGCTTGGCTGTTCCACGTGGCCGCAGTGCCACAAGGGCACGATGTTCCCCGTCGAGCACGCCGAGTACGAGACGCTCAACCAGTGGATCGAGTTCGGCAACCGGATGCTCACCGGGATCGTCGGGCTCGTCGCGATCGCCTGCGTACTCGCCGCTTGGCGGCTGCACCTCGAAACGGGCAACCGCCGCAGGCCGCTCGGCCTCGCGCTCGCCGTGCTCGGCGGCACCGGCATGCAGGGTGTGCTCGGCGGCATCACGGTGCGCATGGAGCTGCTGTGGTGGACCGTCGCGATCCACTTCCTCGCCTCGGCGGTGCTGGTGTGGATCGCGGTCCTGCTGCTGCACGCCTTCGGCGAGGGCGACGCCGGGCCTCGCTGGCACGTCGGAGACACCGGACGTCGGCTGCTCGTCGCGCTGGTCGCGGCACTGGCCGGCGTGCTCACGGCTGGCACGTTCGTCACCGGAGCGGGGCCGCACGGCGGCGACCCGGAGACGCCCCGGCTCGACGTCCCCATCGCGCTGCTCACCAAGATCCACGCGGGCGCGCTCGTGGTCTTCCTCGGCGTGCTGGTGCTGATCGGCCTGACTTCGCTGCGCACGGCCGCATCGGCCCGGTTCACCCGGCGCTACGCACTGCTGTGGCTCGCCGCGCTGGGCCAGGGCGCGCTCGGCTCGGTGCAGTACGAGCTCGAAGTTCCCGAGCCGCTCGTCTCGCTGCATGTGCTCGGCTCGGCGCTGGTCGTCATCGCCACGGCGGCGCTGTGGTGCTCCGCGAGGGATCGCGGCGCGCCGGCCTCGGTGGGCGCGGAGCCCGCTGCGGCCGCGGCCGTCCGCGCTGAATGACGCATTCGCTGCGGACCTGCTGAAGTTGATCAGGGACCCTGCCGGTAGGACCAGCAGAATGGGGCGAAGCGGACATCGTTTGGTCCTACGAGCAGGGAGGTCACCAAACGGGTGAACCGAGGCCGGCCGGTGTACGCCCAGCGGCCGGCGTCAGGCGCCCTCAGCCGTCCAGCAGCTCCCGCACGGCCTCGGCCATCCGGATCGCCGCCGCGTCCCCGGCGAGGGACAACCCCAGCGACGGCTCGGTGAGCTCCAGTTCCAGCAGCATCGGCGTGCCGTCCGCACCCCGGACCACGTCGATCCGCGCGTACAGCAGCTCGTTGCGGCGCAGCCGGAGCAGCGACGTCGTGGTGTCCATGGCTTGTTCCGCGAACGCGAGGACGTCGTCGGCGGGCCGCGCCGCCGCGACCTTCTCCGCGACGAACAACCCGGAACCGTCCATCGACGCACCGGACAGCATCGGGCCCTTCACGAACGCGTGTGAGTAACGGCCAGCGAGGAAGACGCACGCGGTCTCGCCGTTGGCGTCGACGTCTGCCTGGTACGGCTGCACCAGCGCGGTCCGGCCGTCGGCGTGTAGCCCGGCCAGGTGCTCACGCGCGCCATCGACGTCGTCAGCCGCGAACCGCCGTGCGCCGCGCGAGCCGGCGCCAACGGACGGCTTCACCACGAACTCGCCAGCCGGCCAGTCCGGTGCCGAGCCTGGCGCGACGACCTGGGTCGGCACGGTCGCCAGCCCAGCGGCGGCCAGCTCAGCCAGATACGCTTTATCGGTGTTCCATCGCGCCACGGACGCCGGGTTGCGCAGCGCGGGCACGGACTCGCACCAGCGCAGAAACTCATCGCGACGGCTGGCGTAGTCCCAGGTGGCGCGCAAGATCACCAGGTCGGCGTCGGAGATCGGCGCGCTGGGGTCGTCCCACACGATCCATTCGGCCTTGCAGCCCGCCTCGGCGAGCGCGGGCAGCAAGATGTCTTCGTCGCCGTCACCGCGTGGCAGGTCAGCGCACCCGGCGAGCAGCACCCGCTTCGGCTCAGCCACGCAGCAGCGAGCGTCCCATCCGGCGACGGTGGCCCGGCCCGATGGCGGCGGCACCGACGGTGTCGGAATCCCAGTCGGACTTCTCCAGGTCGTCGACGGCGTCGATGAGCGCGGTGCCGGTCTCGACCGACGGCACGACGACGTCACCGAGCGCGCCGTCCTTGCCGACGAGCACCACGCGTGCGCCCGACCGGCCGATCGGCTCCACGACGGCGCGCACCGGGGTACCGTGCGCATCGGCGAACGCGCGGGCGCTCGACACCTGCCTGCGAGTGGCTGTGGGGGTGGTCTTCTCCTCGCTCACAGCGGCAGTGTAGATCGAACGCGGCATCCGCGGGTGCCGCGAGCGCCGTGGCACTTGTCATACCAAGGAGGCCGAAAGCGGGCCGACCGGCACACTCGCTCGGCAACCGCCGGTCGGCACGCTGTCGGTCGGATTGGTATCTACTGACACAGTAGTGGACTGACTCACACCGACGAACTCAAGGAGCGTAGCCATGCCCAAGGCGATCGTGGTCGGCAAGACCGGCGGCCCCGATGTTCTGGAGCACACCGATGTCAGCGTGGCCGAGCCAGGTGAGGGCGAACTGCTGGTCGATGTCGCTGCCGCGGGTGTGAACTTCATCGACACCTATCAGCGCGGCGGGCTCTACCCGCGCGATCTGCCGTTCGTCGCCGGGGTGGAAGGCGCTGGCACGGTCGCCGCGGTGGGCAAGGGTGTGTCCGGGATTCGCGTCGGCGACCGGGTGGCCTGGGCCATGGTGCCCGGTAGCTACACCGAGCAGGCGATCGTTCCCGCGTCGTCGGCGGTGCCGGTGCCGGACGAGGCGGACATCGAACTGGCGGCCGCCGTGCTGTTGCAGGGCCTCACAGCGCACTACCTGGCCGCGTCGGTGTACCCGGTGCGTCAGGGTGACATCGTGCTGGTGCACGCCGCGGCGGGCGGTGTCGGACTGCTGCTGACGCAGCTGGTGCGCTCGCGCGGCGGCAGAGTGATCGCCACCGCGTCGACGGAAGAGAAAGCCCGGCTCGCCACGGAGGCGGGCGCGGAGACCGTGCTCGGCTACGAGGACTTCGCTCCGCAGGTACGCGAGATCACCGCCGGGGAGGGTGTGGCCGCCGTCTACGACGGGGTCGGCACGACCACGTTCGACGGCAGCCTCGACTCGCTGCGGGTGCGCGGCACCCTCGCGCTGTTCGGGGCGTCCAGCGGGCCGGTCGATCCGGTGGACCCGCAGCGGCTCAACTCGGCGGGCTCGGTGTTTCTCACCCGGCCTAACTTGGCGAACTACATCGCCACGCGGGACGAGCTGGAGTGGCGTGCCGGGGAACTGTTCGACGCGCTCAGCTCCGGCGACCTCACCGTCCACATCGGCGGGAAGTATCCGCTCGCCGAAGCACGCCAAGCGCACACCGACCTCGAAGGCCGCAAGACGACGGGGAAACTGCTGTTGCAGTGCTCGTAGATACCAATTCGACCGGAAGCACGTGAACGTGCGGGGCAAGCCAGGATGGCACGTCCACGTGCTTCCGGTCTGCTTGGTAGTGCGTGACCGCACTCGCGGGGGCGGCCACGGCAACCCAGCGTCAGTTGATGGCCTGCACCTCGATGACCAGCGCCAGGGTCTCGTCCTGGGCGTAGTCGAGGTCCTCGGTACCGGTGGTCGCCGCCGCACCCTGCTCGGGCGGGATGACGACGAGGGCGCTGCCCTCGGCCTTCATACCGACCAGCGCCTTGTCCCAGCCGGGGATGACGTCACCGGCGCCGACGGTGATCTGCTCGGGCGTGGTCTCGGTCGGCGAGGTCCAGCTGGTGACCTCCTTGCCGCTGGTGACGCCGACGAGGACGTAGTTCACCGAGACGGTGTCACCCTTGGTGACCTTGGGCCCCGAGCCGGGCTCAAGGGTGCTCTGCTGCAGCTTCGTGGGCGTCTCGCAGTGGTCGGGCACGACGATGCTCGGCTTGCTGCCAGAATCGCCCTCCACGGTGAAGTCTTCGATCGGGCACGCCTCGTCCACTGCCCCGTCGTCGGCACCATGCTCTGGTGCTGGCGACAGGCTCGCCGGCGCCGACAGCGACATCGGCACTTCCTGACCAGGGCGCATGTCGGAGGGCGCCTCCAGCGAGGGGGAGCACGCGGTGAGCGCGACGGCCACGGCACCAGCGGCCGCGGTCACACTCACACCCGATACGACGTTCTTGGCTCGAATCCGCATGCAGCAGAGATTAACCACCGCTCACCGTGGCGCTGACACCGCCCAGGCAGCGCGGCAGCGGCTCGCCGGTGGTGACGACGCCGAGCCGCTGCGTGGCGCGGGTCAGCGCTACGTACAGGTCGGCCAGCCCGCGTGAGGAGGCGGCCGCGATCTCGCCGGGTGCGACGACGATCACCGAGTCGAACTCCAACCCCTTGGCCCGCTCGACCGTGAGCACCGACACGCGCTCCCCCGCCACCGACGCCCGCAACGCCGATTGCAGCCGCTGCGGGCACACCACGGCGACGGTGCCGCCGTCCGCCGCGGTGCGTTCGGCCATGGCCAGCGGCGCGACGTCCGCGGCGATCGCCTCCGTGACTCCCGTCCCAGCGCCCGTGGCATCCGTCGCGCCTGCCTCCGCGCCGTCGATGCTGGTGCCGGTGGCATCCAGGTCGTAGCGCCACGGCGTGATGCCGGTGGCACGCACCGACCGAGGCGGTGTCAGCTCCGGGCTGATCTCGGCGAGGACGTCACCTGCCAGGGTCATGATCTCGGCGGGTGTGCGGTAGTTCACGGTCAGCTCGGCCAGCCGCCACCGGCCGTCGACGTGCGGGGCGAGCATCTGTTTCCAGGACGCCGCTCCCCCCGCGGCACCGGTCTGCGCGATGTCACCCACGAGCGTCATCGAACGACTGGGACACCGGCGCATCACCATGCGCCAGTCCATCGCGGTCAGTTCCTGCGCCTCGTCCACGATGACGTGCCCGAACGTCCAGTTCCGGTCGCCCCTGGCGCGTTCGACCGCGCTGAGCTGGCTGCGGTGCTGCTCACGCTCGGCGAGCAGTTCTGCGTCGAGCACGTCCGCGACGCGCAGCCGTTCCTCGTCCGCGATCTCGTCGTCCTGGTCCAGCACGTCCAGCACGCCCTCGGCATAGGCGCGTTGCTCCCGTTCCCGCCGCGCGCGCCGCTCGGCCTCCTCGGTGTCGTCCTCACCGAGCAGTTCGGCCAACTCGTCCAGCAGCGCGATGTCGCCGCTGGTCCACCGCCGGGGTTTCGTCCGCGGCAACGCGGCGCGATCGTCCGCGCTGAGCAGGCCGTCGGCGGCACTGTCCAGCCTGGGGCGGTCGGTGAGCAGGTCGCCGAGCACCTGCTGCGGCGTCAGCTCCGGCCACAGCCCGTTGAGGGCACGGCGGACCGCGTCGTCGCGAGCGAGTTCGGACCGGATGTCGGCAATGTCACGTGAGTCGAGCAGCACGGCGTCCGGGTCCTCGCCCTCGGCGTAGGTGACCTCGGGGACGTCGTCGAGCACCGTGCCGGTCAACGTGCCCGCCGCCTGCTCGGCCAGGGTGTCGAGCATGGTGTCCAAGAACACCCGCCGGGCGAGGTTGTGCGGCCTGCGTGTCGCGCGCGCCTTGTCGCGGGCCACCGCGCAGTCCTCCGGGTGCAGGACCAGGCGTTCTTCCTCCGCGAGCACCGCGACCGGAGCGTCCGGCACCCGCTGCCGGTCGGCGACGGCGGCGGCGAGGACCTCGGCCATCACGGCCCTGCCCTTCACCTCGGCGGCGGCCCTGCCGTCGGTCTCGCGCACCCGCGCGCCGGGGAACATGCCGCCCACTGTGGACAGCAGCACGCCGGTCTCACCGAGCGAGGGCAGCACCTGGCCGATGTAGCGCAGGAATGTCTCGTTCGGACCGAGCACGAGCACTCCCCTGCTGGCCAGCGTCTCGCGGTGCTCGTAGAGCAGGTAGGCGGCGCGGTGCAGCGCGACGGCGGTCTTGCCGGTGCCGGGTCCACCTTGGACGACGAGCACGCCGGACAGGTCGGCCCGGATGATCTCGTCTTGTTCGGCCTGGATGGTGGCGACGATGTCGTGCATCGAGTCGTCGCGCTGCCGGTTCAACGCGGCCAGCAGTGCCGTCTCGCCCGCGAGGCCCAGGTCGGCGCCGGTGTCCTCGGCGTCGAGGTCGAGCACCTCGTCGTCGATGCCGACGACCTGGCGTAGCCGGGTGCGCAGGTGCCGTCGCCTGCGCACGCCAAGCGGCGACGCGGCGGTGGCCAGGTAGAACGGCCGCGCGGCTGGCGCACGCCAGTCCAGCAGCAGCGGCTCGTAGTCGTTGTCGGTGTCGAACAGCCCGATGCGCCCGATGTGGATGCTGCTGCCATCGGTGTTGTCGAGCTTGCCGAAACACAGCCCGGCTTCGACGGCTTCCAGCTGGTCGAGGCGTTCGGCCAGCGTGGTGGTCGCGACGTCGCGGTCGGTGCGTTCCTGCGGGCTGCTGCCGCTGCCGTTGCGCAGGATGCGGGCGAGCCGGGTCGACGTCTCCTCACGCTCGGCGTCGAGCTTGGCGTAGACGGTGCTGACGTGCCGTTGCTCGGCCGCCAGATCGGGGTCGGCCGCGGCGTCGGTCCCTGGGTCGGTCACGGTTTCGGTCGCGCTGGCGTCACCGGGTACGGACAAGGCGCCCCACTTCCTGCTGGTCCCTGCTGGCTGCGTGCCGATATGGCCGACTGTTCAGCGTACCGATTACTGTGCCGGTAGTTACCAATCCGACCGGAAATAGGTCGAACTGGCAGGTCAAGCGAGTGTGCCAGTCGACCTACTTCCGGTCTTCTTGGTAATTCCGCCGCACGGCGACAATCCGGACGCCATGACCGATGTCAGAACGGCAGGCCGATGACCGGCAGCCCGATGGCCGAGTCGGCGGCGAGCGCGACGAACACGATCATCAGGTAGGTGTTCGAGCGGTGGAACAGCTGCATCGGCTTGGTCTTCTCGCCCGCCCGCACGCCGGCGTGCAGCCGGTGCGCGTAGAACAGGAACCAGCCGCCTGCCAGCAGCGCGAAGCTGGCGTAGAGCCAGCTCGTCGCGGGCGCGAGCAGCAGCGTCCAGCCCACCATCACCCAGGAGTAGATGACGATCTGCTTGGCGACGTGCTCCGGGGTGGCGATCACCGGCAGCATCGGCACGCCAGCGCGCTCGTAGTCGTCCCGGTAGCGCATCGCCAGCGCCCAGGTGTGTGGCGGCGTCCAGAAGAAGATCACCCCGAACATCACCAGGGCGGGCCATTCCACCGTCCCGGTGACCGCTGACCAGCCGATCACGACTGGCATGCAGCCGGCGGCGCCGCCCCAGACGACGTTCTGCGCGGTGCGGCGCTTGAGCACCAGGGTGTAGACGAAGATGTAGAACAGAATCGTCCCGACGGCCAGCGCGGCCGAGAGCGGATTCACCGTGAAGTAGAGCACGCTGAACGCGGCGACACCGAGCGCGATGCCGAACACCAGCGCACCCCTCGGCGAGACCGAGTCCCGCACCAGCGGACGACGTTTGGTGCGGTTCATCACCTTGTCGATGTCGGAGTCCGCCACGCAGTTCAGCGCGTTGGCGCTGCCAGCGGCCATGGTGCCGCCGAGCAGGGTGGCCAGCACCAGCCACGGGTCGGGGAACTCCCTGCCAGCGAGGAACATCGCCGGGATGGTCGTGACGAGGAGGAGTTCGATCACCCTGGGCTTCGCCAGTGCGGCATAAGCGCCGATACGGCGTTTGACCAGCTCGATCCCGGTGACAGTGTGGTCCGACGTACGGGAGCGAGCACCGTCGACCAGTGTCATGTCGCTCCCAGCGGCAGGTCGGATGTCATCTCGGGTCGGTGTCGCGCGGCCCTCAGCGCGGCGCGCCGGGAACCAACAACAGATGGTAATCGCGGTGACGCCGACCACCCGAGCCGGGTAGTAACCGCACCACGGCCGCGCTTCGCGCGCGAGAACCATTACCCTTGGTGGGGTCTGGCCACTGCCGTCCGGAACGTCGCGTGCCCGGATGGCCCGATTGGCTCCGCCGAGGCGACGTCATCGGGGCACGGACGCCAGCACGCGCATCATCGCAGACGCCACAAGCATCAACCCCCGCACTCAGCGTGCGAGCCACCTGAATGGAGTCAGAGTCCTCGTGTCCGACACCGCCACTACCGCCGACAACAACCCGCTGGTTCGACGGAACGTGCCCGCGGACTGGACTGAGCTGGACACCCGTGCGGTGGACACGATTCGTGTGTTGGCCGCTGATGCGGTCGAGCGTTGCGGTAGTGGGCATCCGGGTACTGCGATGAGTTTGGCGCCGGTGGCCTACAGCTTGTTCCAGCGCGTGATGCACCATGATCCGGCTGATCCGTCCTGGCAGGGCAGGGACCGGTTCGTGCTCTCGGCTGGGCATTCTAGTTTGACGCTCTACATCCAGTTGTTCCTCGCGGGCTACGGCCTGGAGCTGGACGATTTGAAGGCGCTGCGCAAGTGGGGTTCGCGCACGCCCGGTCACCCGGAGTACGGCCACACCCCTGGGGTCGAGACGACGACGGGCCCGTTGGGTCAGGGGTTGGCGAACGCGGTGGGGATGGCGATGGCCGCCCGCCGGGAGCGTGGCTTGTTCGACCCGGACGCCCCTGCTGGCACGAGCGTGTTCGACCACCACATCTATGTGATCGCCTCCGATGGTGACATTGAGGAGGGTGTGACGTCGGAGGCGTCGTCGATCGCGGGCCGCCAGGAGCTGGGCAATCTGGTGGTGATCTACGACGACAATCAGATTTCGATCGAGGACGACACCGCGATCGCACTGTCCGAGGACACCGCGGCCCGGTATGAGGCGTATGGCTGGCATGTGCAGACCGTCGCCGGTGGTGAGGACGTCGTCGCGATCGAGGCGGCCCTCGAGGCGGCGAAGGCGGACACGACGCGGCCGTCCATGATTCTGTTGCGCACCCTGATCGGGTATCCGGCTCCGACGCTGGGCGGCACCGGTGCCGCCCACGGTGCCGCGCTGGGGGCGGAGGAGGTCGCCGACGTCAAGCGCATCCTCGGCTTCGATCCGGATCAGCATTTCGCCGTCGACGAGGATGTGCTCACCCACACCCGCGGCGCGACCGAGCGCGGCAAGCGCGCGCATGCCGCGTGGAACGAGCGCTACGACACCTGGGCGGCGGCCCATCCGGAGGCGAAGGCGCTCGCGGACCGGCTCGCCACCCGTGCGCTGCCCGAAGGCTGGACTGAGGCGCTACCTGTGTGGGCGCCGGACGCGAAGGGGGTGGCGACGCGGAAGGCCTCCGGTGAGGTGCTCAACGCGGTGGCCGACGTGTTGCCGGAGTTGTGGGGTGGCTCGGCCGATCTGGCTGGCTCGAACAACACGTTGATCAAGAGTTCGGACTCGTTCGGCCCCGTCTCGTCGAGCACCAGCCAGTTCACCGCCCGGCCATACGGGCGGAACCTGCACTTCGGGGTGCGGGAGCACGCGATGGGCTCGATCCTCAACGGTATCGCGCTGCATGGCGGCACCCGCCCCTACGGCGGCACGTTCCTCATCTTTAGCGACTACATGCGCCCCGCTGTGCGGCTCGCCGCGCTGATGCAGGCCCCGGTGACCTATGTGTGGACCCACGACTCCATCGGGCTCGGCGAGGACGGGCCCACGCACCAGCCGGTCGAGCAGCTCGCGTCGCTGCGCGCCATCCCGGGCTTGAACGTGGTCCGCCCGGCTGATGCCAACGAGACCGCCGCCGCCTGGCGGCGTGCCCTCGAGATCACCGACGCTCCCACCGGGCTGTGCCTGACACGGCAGAACGTCCCCGTGCTCGACGGCACCCGAGAACTGGCCGCTGAGGGTGTCGCCCGCGGTGGCTACGTGCTCGCCGACGCCGACGGCGGCGACCCCCGGGTGGTGCTCATCGGCACCGGCTCCGAGGTCCAACTCGCGCTCGCCGCCCGGGAGACCTTGCAGGCCGACGGCGTGCCCACCAGGGTGGTCTCCATGCCGTGTGTCGAATGGTTCGACGCCCAGGACGCCGCCTACCGCGAGAGTGTGCTGCCGCCGTCGGTGACCGCACGCGTCGCCGTCGAGGCCGGCATCGCCCAGCCGTGGCACCGGTTCGTCGGCGACACCGGCGAGATCGTCTCCCTCGAACACTTCGGCGCCTCGGCGGACTACGCCACCCTCTACCGCGAATTCGGCATCACCACCGAAGCCGTCACCACCGCCGCACACCGGTCACTGGCCAACGCAGGGTAGGCGCACACCAACGACTGCGGTACAACCGAAGAGGGCGCTGATCACGCGGCAGGTCACGACCGCCGCGTGAGTCCGACAGCACGCCGCACACACAAGGGATGGCAGATCATGACGACCGATCGACTCGCTCACCTGTCCGACGCTGGGGTATCCCTCTGGCTAGATGACTTGTCCCGGGAAAGGTTGGTGTCGGGCAATCTCGCCGAGTTGATCGCGCGGTCGCACATCACTGGGGTCACGACGAACCCGACGATCTTCGCGGGGGCTCTGGCCGACGGCGCCGCTTACGACGAGCAGATCCGTGAGCTCGCGGCACGAGGCGCTGACCTGCAGCAGGCCGTCCGGGAGCTGACGACCACCGATGTGCGCAACGCGTGTGATCTCTTCCGGGAGACGTTCGAAACGACCGGCGGTGTGGACGGCAGGGTGTCCATCGAGGTGGACCCACGGCTGGCGCGGGACACCGACGCCACCGTGTCCGAGGCGCTGGACCTGGCCAAAACCGTCGACCGGCCGAACCTGCTTGTCAAGATCCCCGCCACGGTCGAAGGGCTGCCCGCCATCAGCCGGGTGCTCGCCGAAGGCGTCAGCGTGAACGTGACGCTGATCTTCTCCCCGGAGCGCTACCGCGAGGTCATCGACGCGTTCATGACCGGGCTGGAGCAGGCGGCGGCGACCGGCCGTGACGTCTCCGCCATTCACTCGGTGGCGTCGTTCTTCGTGTCCCGGGTGGACACCGAGGTGGACAAGCGGTTGGACGCCATCGGTACCGAGGAGGCCGGTGCGTTGCGCGGCGAGGCGGCAATCGCCAACGCGCGGCTCGCCTACGCCCTCTACACCGAGGAGTTCGCCACGCCACGCTGGCGCACGCTCGCCGAGCAGGGCGCGCGCCCGCAGCGCCCGCTGTGGGCGTCCACTGGTGTGAAGGACCCGGCCTACTCCGACACCCGCTACGTCGACCAGCTGGTCGTGGCGGGCACCGTCAACACGGTGCCGGAGGCGACGCTGCACGCGGTCGCCGACCACGCCACCATCATCGGCGACACGGTGACCGACACGCAGGCCGTCGCGACGAACATCTTCGACCGGCTCATCAGGATCGGCATCGATCTCGACGACGTGTTTCACGTACTGGAGGAAGAAGGCGTGGCGAAGTTCGACAAATCCTGGGTGCAGTTACTCGAAACGGTGAACGGCCAGCTCGTCGCGGCGCACGAGGGCTGATCGGCGTGAGTGCACCCGCGACAACGGTCACCGTCGACATCACCGACTCCTCGCTGGCGGCCGCCGCGGCTCCGCTCGCGGCTGAGCTGGCCGAGGACAAGATCGCGTCCAAGGTCACCGCGCAGGACCCGACGCTGTGGGGCGCCGACGCCGAGCAGGAAGCCGCGATCCGGCTTGGCTGGACCACGCTGCACGTCACGTCCCGGCAGCTCATCGGCGAGATCACCGCACTGCACGATGAGCTCAGGGCGGACGGCATCGATCGCGTCGTGCTGGCCGGCATGGGCGGGTCCTCGCTCGCACCGGAAGTCATCGCGGCGACCGAGCCGGTGACGCTGACGGTGCTCGACACCACCGACCCCGGCCAGATCACCGACGCGCTCGCGGGAGATCTCACCCGCACGGTGCTCGTCGTGTCATCCAAGTCCGGCGGCACCGCCGAGACCGAGAGCCAGCGGCGGATCTTCGCGGCAGCCTTCGCCGAGGAGGGCATCGACCCCGCCAGCCGCATGGTGGTCGTCACCGACCCCGGCTCGCCGCTGGCGGAGCTGGCCACCCAAGAGGGCTACCGCAAGGTCTTTCTCGCCGACCCCACCGTTGGCGGTCGCTACTCGGCGCTCACCGCGTTCGGTCTGGTACCAGCCGGGCTGGCGGGCGCCGATGTGGCGCGACTGCTGGACCAGGCGACAGCGGCGGCCGACCAGCTCTCCGACGACTCGACCGCCAACCCCGCGATCCAGCTCGCCGCCGCGTTCGGCGCGGCCCACGAGGCAGGCGCGGAGAAGATCGTGCTCACCGACACTGGCTCCGGCATCGTCGGGCTCTCGGCGTGGATCGAACAGCTCGTGGCGGAATCCACCGGCAAACAGGGCACCGGGCTGCTGCCGGTCGTGGTGGAGTCCGCCGATGCGCCCGGCTTCGCCGACGCGGGCGACGACGCCACCACCATCAGCATCGGCAGGCTCGCCGACCAGCCCGGCACCGCGGCCATCGTCACTGAGGGCTCGCTCGGCGGACAGTTCTTCCTGTGGGAGTACGCCACCGCGATCGTCGGCAGGCTGCTCGGCATCAACCCGTTCGACCAGCCCGACGTCGAGGCCGCCAAGCGCGCGGCCCGCACGTTGCTCGACGGCTCGGCGGGCACCACGATCGCGCCATCAGCCGTGCTGGGCTCAGTCGAGGTGTACGCCTCGTCCGGCGTGTCCGGCGAGGGCTCGCTGACCGACGTGCTGCGGCAGTTCGTCGCGACCGTGCCCGAGAACGGCTACCTCGCGGTGCAGGCCTACCTGGACCGGCAGGACGACGCCTCGGCGTCGCTGCTGCGGGCCGAGCTGGCCAAGCGCATCGGCGCGCAGGTCACGTTCGGCTGGGGGCCGAGGTTCCTGCACTCCACCGGCCAGTACCACAAGGGCGGCCACCCGAACGGCGTGTTCCTGCAGCTCACCGGCGCGGTCGAGGAGGACCTGGACGTGCCAGGCCTGCCATACCAGCTCAGCACGTTGCAGCTGGCGCAGGCGCGTGGCGACGCGGAGGTGCTGACCGATCGCGGCCGCCCCGTGCTGCGGCTGCACCTCACCGACCGGCTCGCTGGGCTGGCGGAACTGGTGCGTGCCGTGCAGGATCTGTGAGCGATGACCGAGTCGGGCACAGCCGCCTGGACGAACCCCCTACGCGATGACCGGGACAAACGGCTTCCGGTCATCGCGGGACCGTCCAGCCTGGTCATCTTCGGGGTGACCGGAGACCTGGCGCGGAAGAAGCTGCTGCCCGCCGTCTACGACCTCGCCCACCGAGGTCTGCTGCCGCCAGGGTTCGCGCTGGTCGGCTGCGCGCGTGGCCAGCAGGATGACTTCCCCTCGATCGTGCGGGACGCCGTTGAGCGGTATGCCCGCACGCCGTTCAAGGAGTCGGTGTGGCGCAGACTGGCCGAGGGCATCCGGTTCGTGCCGGGTGACTTCGGTGAGGACGACATCTTTGAGCGGCTGGTCAAGACCGTCGACGACTTGGACGCCGAACGCGGCACCGGCGGCAACCACGCCTTCTACCTGTCCATCCCGCCCAGCGTGTTCGGCGTGGTCACGCGGCAGCTGGCGAAGTCTGGGCTCGCGACGTCCACATCGGACACCTGGCGGCGGGTGGTGATCGAGAAGCCGTTCGGCCACGACCTGACCAGCGCCCGCGAGCTGAACAACATCGTCGGCGCCGTGTTCGCCGAGGAGTCGGTGTTTCGCATCGACCACTACCTCGGCAAGGAAACCGTGCAGAACATCCTGGCGCTGCGCTTCGCCAACCAGCTGTTCGAGCCGATCTGGAACTGCCATCACGTCGACCACGTGCAGATCACCATGGCCGAGGACATCGGCGTCGGCGGCAGGGCGGGGTACTACGACGGCATCGGAGCCGCCCGCGACGTCATCCAGAATCACCTGCTGCAACTGCTGGCGTTCACCGCGATGGAGGAACCGCTGTCGTTCGAGCCCGCCGCGCTGCGGGCGGAGAAGGTCAAGGTGCTGCGCGCGACTCAGCCGATCGGTCCGCTGGACCAGACGACGGCGCGCGGCCAGTACACCGGCGGCTGGCAGGGCGGCGAGCAGGTGACCGCGCTGCACGACGAAACCGGGTTCGATCCAAAGTCCACCACCGAGACGTATGCGGCGGTGACACTCGGGGTGCAGAACCGGCGCTGGGCCGGAGTGCCGTTCTACCTGCGTACCGGTAAGCGACTTGGCAGGCGGGTCACCGAGATCGCGGTGGTGTTCCGCCGCGCGCCGCACCTGCCGTTCGACTCGACGTCGACCGAGGAACTCGGCCAGAACGCGCTGGTCATCCGAGTGCAGCCGGACGAGGGCGTCACCATGCGGTTCGGCTCCAAGGTGCCGGGCACCACCATGGAAGTCCGCGACGTGACCATGGACTTCGGATATGGGCACGCCTTCACCGAGTCCTCCCCCGAAGCGTACGAACGGCTGGTGCTCGACGTGCTGCGCGGCGAGCCGTCGCTGTTTCCCGGCGACGAGGAGGTCGAGGAGTCCTGGCGCATCCTCGATCCGGTGCTGACGCACTGGGCAGAGCGCGGCGCGCCGGAGCCCTATCCACCAGGTTCGTGGGGTCCGCCGTCGGCCGACGCGGTGCTGTCCCGCGACGGCAGGACATGGCGCAGGCCATGAGTGTGGACGTCCACACGCGACTCGCGAGGAGCGGCCGGTGATCATCGATCTGCCGTCGACCACGACGTCGAAGGTCAACCAGAAGCTTGTCGAGCTGCGTGAACGCGGCGGCGCGGTCGCGCTGGGGCGAGTGCTGACGCTGGTGATCGTCACCGAGGACGGCGCCAGCATCGAGGACACCATCGACGCCGCCAACGAGGCCAGCCGGGAGCACCCCTCGCGGATCATCGTCGCCGCGCGCGGGTTGCGGGAGGCCGCACCCCGCATCGACGCGCAGATCCGCGTCGGCGGCGACGCGGGCGCCAGCGAGGTGCTTGTCCTGCGGCTGTACGGACCACTCGCGGGGGAAGCCGAAAGTGCTGTGGTGCCGCTGCTGCTGCCCGACGCGCCGATCGTGACCTGGTGGCCCGGCGCCGCGCCCGCGGAGCCCGCGACCGACCCGCTCGGGCGGATCGCACAGCGGCGGATTACCGACGCGGCGGCCGAGCAGGAGCCGATCGCGGCGCTGCGCCAGCGGGTGACGTCCTACACCGATGGCGACACCGACCTCGCCTGGACCCGGCTGACGCACTGGCGCGCGCAGCTCGTCGCCGCCCTCGATCTGCCACCGCACGAACCGGTGACCGCGGCGACCGTCACCGGCGACGGCGACTCGCCGTCCACCGAGCTGCTAGCGGGCTGGCTCGCCTATTACCTGCGGGTGCCGGTGCGCCGCGAGCAGTCCGACGGGCCGGGGATCGTCTCGGTGTCGCTGGAGCGACCGTCCGGCCAGGTGGCGCTGCACCGGCCAGACGGCAAGGTCGGCACCCTCAGCCAGCACGGCCAACCAGACCGCACCATCGACCTGCACCGGCGCTCGCTGTCCGACGTGCTGGTCGAGGAACTCCGCAGGCTCGATCCCGACGAGGTGTACGAACGCGCCCTGCGCGGCGTGAGTCTGCTGCCCCACAACCAGGAAGGCGCGCGCACATGACCGGACCGGAGATCCTCGTTCACCGCACGGCCGACGTGCTCGCCGCATCGGCGGCCGCGCGGCTGGTGACGACGCTGGTCGACCTGCAGGCGAGCAAGGGCAGCGCCTCGGTGGTGCTCACCGGCGGCGGCGTCGGGATCGCGGTGCTCGAGCAGTTGCGCCGCTCCCCCGCCCGCGAGGCCGTCGACTGGTCCCGGTTGGACCTGTACTGGGGTGACGAACGGTTCGTACCCGCAGGAGACGCCGAGCGCAATGAACTGCAGGCCCGCGAGACGCTGCTCGACCACGTGCCGGTCGATCCGGCGCGGGTGCACCCGATGGCGGCCTCGGACGGCGCGTTCGGCGACGACCCGGACGCCGCTGCCGACGTCTACGCCCGGTTGCTGGCCGAGGATGCCAGCGGCCGCGGCGACGTGCCCACGTTCGACATCGCGCTGCTCGGCGTGGGGCCGGAGGGCCACGTGGCCTCGGTGTTTCCCGAGTCGCCAGCCGTGTACGAAACGGACGCCAGCGTCGTGGCCGTGCGCAACTGCCCGAAGCCTCCGCCGACCAGGGTGTCGCTGACGCTGCCCACGATCCGCCATGCCTCGGAGGTCTGGCTGCTCGCGGCCGGTCAAGGCAAGGCGGACGCGCTGGCGCTCGCGCTCTCCGGCGCGGGCGAGATCCAGCTGCCCGTCGCGGGTGCCACCGGCCGCAGCCGCACACTCTGGCTCCTCGACGAGCCCGCCGCGGCGAAGCTCGACCACCGCTGACCCGACCGCGAGTCGCACCTTCCTCGGCGCGAGTCGCACCTTCCTCGGCGCGAGTCGCACCTTCCTCGGCGCGAGTTGCACCTTATTCGCCGCGAGTCGTGCGCCGAAGGTGCAACTCGGCGCGAACAAGGTGCAACTCAGCGGAATTATGGTGCGACTCGCGCATTCTGACCACCCACGGTGATGCCTCCGCCACGCACTGACGTTTGCGTGCGCACATTTTTCGTGCGCCACTCGTCCCATCCGGCCGCTGTGAGCCTCTTTCATAACGAGAAGCGAACGCGGCCGGAGGTCTTCAGTATGAGCACTCAGGGACTGTCCATCCCGGCGTTGCGCGTCGGCCCGCGACCGAAGGTGCTGCTCGCGAGCATGAACGACACCTTGCGCGACCGTCCCTCCCTGTCCTCGATCCTGCTCACCACGCTGGCGATCGGCATCGCCGTGCTCGACGTGTGGCTGGTCATCCCCGAGGACGCGCCCACCTACTCCCTCACGTTCTCCAGCATCGCCTGCGCGGCACTCGCCTGCCGCAGACGACTCCCCTTCCTCACCGTGCTGGCCACCATCCCCGGATTCTTCGTCGGCTGGTCGCAACTCGCGGCGATGATCGCGCTCGGCTTCCTCGCCTACCGCAAAGGCATGCACTGGCAGACCTGGGTTGGCGCTGGCCTCGTCATCGCCTGCCGGTTCGTGCTCTGGCCATGGCCAGAGATGCTCGCGCTGGACTGGCGCCAGCACGTGCTCGACCTCATCTACGGTCTGATCGTGGCAGGTATGCCGGTCGTGCTGGCGTTGCTGATCCTGGCCCGCAAGGATCTCTCCAACCGGCTCGCCGAACTCGACGCCAGCCGTGACCGCGAGCGTCGCATGCACGCCCGCGCCGTCCGCGCCGACGAACGCGCCCGGCTCGCCCGCGAGATGCACGACGTCGTCTCGCACGAGGTCACGCTCATCGCCATGCAGGCCAACACCCTGGAGTGCGCCAAGACTCCGGATGAGGTCACCGCGGCAGCTGGCACCATCCGCCAGCTCAGCACCCGCACGCTGGAGGAGCTGCGGTCACTGGTCGGCGTGCTGCGCTCCAGCACGGACGAGGAACTGCCAACCCCACGGCTCACCGACCTCGGTTCGCTGATCCGCGACGTCGACGTCCCGGTGCGGCTCAAAGTGGACAACGTGCCGGAAACGCTGCCCACTCAGGTGTCGGCGGCGGCGTTCCGCACGGTGCAGGAGGCATTGACGAACGTGCACAAGCACGCACCGGGCGCGGCGGCGACAGTGCGGGTCGTGGTGGACGACGAGACGCTGCACGTCGCGGTGCGCAACGACCGGCCGTGCCAGCCATCGCGGTCCCTACCGTCCGGCGGGCACGGGCTGGCGGGACTGGCCGAGCGGGCGCTACGGCTCGACGGCACGTTCCATGCGCGGTCCACCGACGACGGCGGGTTCGAGGTGCGCGCGGACTACCCGCTCCACGAGTCGAAGCCGCCCGCGAAGACCTGAGCGCGCAGGCGAGACGGCTCCACGCTGTCCGGCCAGCGGCGTCCGGCACCGGCTACGGCGGTGTGCCCTCCACCCGGTACGCCCATTCCTCATGCCAGGTGTGCGGATACACGCCGCGACTGAAATACCCGCGAACGCCGCGAATCGGGCGGCGAACGTGGTCGTGATAGAGCAGCCAGTACGGCAGCACGGTTGCCACCGCGTAGTTCAACCCGACCAGCGGCACGTAGAGCGGGCCGAATAGCCGGGCTTGCAGCACGTGCACGGCCTCGTGCCGGTCGACGCCGGTGCCGGTGCCTGCCTGCACCGGGCCGATCGTGGTGCCCGCGTAGCCGGGAATGGCCGGGGATCGCAGGCCGATGTGCCCGGAGAAGTCCCGATCCAGCCGGTTGCCGAATGCCAGGCTCACCGCGAGAAACACCGCTCCCACCAGGGTGTTCGGCAGGCTCCACGTGTGGTCGATGGCGAACGTGCCGATGCCACGTGCCGAGCCGAGGTCATAGACCGGGGCCGCCGCGACCGCCCAGCCGTAGACCGCGCCGAGCGCGAGCCCGATGACCAGACCGAGCAGCAGCCAGCCGACGTCTCCGGTGAGCAGGCCGAACGCGCCGCACCAGGCGGTGATCAGTACCCCAGAGAGGATGCCTGTCACGGCCGCCGCGCGGGGCCTCAGGCGCCCCTGCGCTCCCGCAACCGCTGCAGCGCCTCCGCGAGAATCGCCTCGCCGTCCTCGTCGCTGCGACGTTCCTTCACGTACGCCAGGTGCGACTTGTACGGCTCGGTCCTGCGGGCGTCCGGCGGGTTCTCGCGCTCCTTACCGGCGGGGAGGCCGCAGTGCTGGCACTCCCACTCGTCCGGGATCTCGGCGTCCATCGCGAACGACGGCGTCGCCTCATGACCATTGGCGCACCAGTACGAGACCTTGACCCGGGGCGCCGACTCGCCGCGCTCCGACTCACCGACCGGCCCGGCTCCAATGCGCGTACCCCGAATGGCATTACCGCCAACCATGGTTCTCACACCCCCTGTGTCTACATGTGGAAGTAGCCGATCCGGCGCACCAGCACCGGACTCAGAGCTTCAGTAGCAGTCCGACGCCGATAATGCAGATGATCCACACTAGTCCGAGGCCGAGCGTGATCCGATCAAGGTTTTTCTCGGCCACGCTGGATCCCGCGAGGCTGGACTGCGTGCCGCCCCCGAACAGCGATGAGAGTCCGCCACCCCTGCCCTTGTGCAGCAGGACCGCCACGATCAGCAGCACGCTGGTCACGGCGAGCAAGACCTTCAGGAAGAATTCCATGTCGTCCTCGTGGTACTGGGGCCGTTGTTCGGCCACCGTGTTCCGCTGTCTGTGATGCACCAGGCTACCGGGCGACGAGATCGTCACCACAGCGCCCCTTGCTCACGACCCCGAATTGCCCCACAGGCCGGGGTCGTTGGCCGCGAGCGCGCAAAGCTTCGTGAACTCCTCGGCAGCCAGGCTGGCGCCGCCGACGAGCGCACCGTCGATGTTGGGCTGCTTGACCAGGTCGACGATGTTGCTCGACTTCACCGAGCCGCCGTAGAGCACCTGCACCGTTCCGGCGATCTCCTCGCCGTACTTCTCGGTCAGGGCGTTCCGGATCGCGCCGCAGACCTCCTCGGCGTCGGCAGGTGTCGCGACCCTGCCCGTCCCGATCGCCCACACCGGTTCGTACGCGACGACGCATTCGCTGACCTGCTCGGGCTTGAGCCCCTTGAGGCCCGCGATGAGCTGGCCGGTGGTGTGCTCGATGTGGTTGCCCTGCTCGCGCACATCGAGCTGCTCACCGACACACAAGATCGGCCGGATGCCGTTCCGCAGCGCCGCCTTGACCTTCTTGTTCACCAGTTCGTCGGTCTCGGCGTGGTGCTCACGGCGCTCAGAGTGGCCCACCGTGACGTAGCTGCATCCCAGCTTCGCCAGCATCGGACCGGACACCTCGCCGGTGTACGCACCGGAGTCGTGCACCGAGATGTCCTGCGCGCCGTGCGTGAGCTTGAGCTTGTCGCCGTCGATCAGCGTCTGCACGCTGCGGATGTCGGTGAACGGCGGCAGCACCGCGACGTCCACCTTGCCGTAGTACTTCTCCGGCAACGTGAACGCGATCTTCTGCACCAGCGCGATGGCCTCAAGGTGGTTGAGGTTCATCTTCCAGTTGCCCGCGATCAGCGGCTTGGTGGTCATGGGCTGTGCCCTCCTGGTTGTGAGCTCCATAGACGCTTTCACCGTGCTGGGCGCGGTGAATGACACTGTCGCTGCGTTCGTCGTGGTGACAGTGTCATTCAGCTCGCGCTCAGCACCGTCACGCCGGGCAGATCCTTGCCTTCGAGATACTCCAGCGACGCGCCGCCGCCGGTGGAGATGTGGGAGAAGCCGTCCTCGGCCAGGCCCAGCGTGCGCACCGCGGCCGCGGAGTCACCGCCACCGACGACGCTGAACGCGTCGCTGTCGATGATGGCCTGCGCGACGCCCTTGGTGCCCGCCGCGAACTCCGGTACTTCGAACACGCCCATCGGGCCGTTCCAGAACACCGTCTTCGCCGCGGCCAGCTCGCCAGCGAACCGGCGCACGCTCTCCGGACCGATGTCCAGGCCCAACCTGGCATCGGGGATCTCGCCCACCGGCAGCACCTCGGTGACACTCGGCTGCTTGAGGTCGTCCGCCGCGACGACGTCGGTGGGCAGCACCAGCTTGTCCCCGGCGTCGGCGAGCAGCCGCTCGCAGGTGTCGATCATGTCCTTCTCCAGCAGCGAGCCGCCGACCTGGCCGCCTTGGGCGGCGGCGAAGGTGAAGCACATTCCGCCGCCGACCAGCAGTTTGTCCACCTTTGGCAGCAGCGCCTCGATGACCGCGAGCTTGTCGGACACCTTCGAGCCGCCGAGCACCACGACGTAGGGGCGGTCCGGGTCGCCGGTCAGCGTGCGCAGCACGTCGACCTCGGAGAGCACCAGGTCGCCCGCGTACGCGGGCAGCAGCGTCGCGACGTCGTACACCGATGCCTGCTTGCGGTGCACCACGCCGAAGCCGTCCGAGACGAACGCGCCGTGCTGGCCGACCAGCGTGGCGAAGTCCTCAGCGAGCGCGACCCGCTCGGCGTCGACCTTGCTGGTCTCGCGGGGGTCGAAGCGCACGTTCTCCAGCATGGCGACCTGCCCGTCAGTCAGGTTCGCCACGACAGCCTGGGCGCTCTCACCGACGACGTCGCCCGCCAGCGCTACCTCGGCGCCGAGCAGCTCACCAAGCCGAGCGGCGGCCGGAGCCAGCGAGAACGCCGGGTCCGGCGTGCCCTTGGGCCTGCCGAGATGGGCGGTGACCACCACCCGCGCACCCGCCTCGGCGAGCGTGCGGATGGTGGGTGCGGCGGCGCGGACCCGGCCGTCATCGGTGATCACATCACCGTCGAGCGGAACGTTGAGGTCCGAGCGGACCAGCACCGTCCTGCCAGCGACGCCCTGGGCGATCAGGTCGGCGACCGTTTTCATACCCGCCATGCTCAGGAGAGCTTCGAGCCGACGAGGGCGACGAGGTCGGAGAGCCGGTTCGAGTAGCCCCACTCGTTGTCGTACCAGCCGACGACCTTGACCTGGTTGCCGATGACCTTGGTCAGCGGCGCGTCGTAGATGCAGGAGGCCGGGTCGGTGACGATGTCGGAGGAGACGATCGGCTCCTCGCTGTACCGCAGCACGCCACCCAGCGGGCCCTCGGCAGCGGCCTTGAACGCTGCGTTGACCTCCTCGGCCGTGACCTCCTTCGACAGCGTGGCGGTCAGGTCGGTGGTGGAGCCGGTCGGCACGGGCACGCGCAGCGCGTAGCCGTCGAGCTTGCCGTTCAGCTCAGGCAGCACGAGGCCGATCGCCTTCGCGGCGCCGGTGGAGGTCGGCACGATGTTCAGCGCGGCGGCGCGGGCGCGGCGCAGGTCCTTGTGCGGGCCGTCCTGCAGGTTCTGGTCCGCGGTGTAGGCGTGGATGGTGGTCATCAGACCCTGCTCGATGCCGAAGTTCTCGTGCAGCACCTTGGCGAGCGGGCCGAGGCAGTTGGTGGTGCAGGAGGCGTTGGAGATGATCGTCTGGGTGCCGTCGTAGGCGTTGTCGTTGACGCCGAGCACAACGGTCAGGTCCTCGCCCTTGGCAGGCGCGGAGATGATGACCTTCTTGGCACCTGCCTTGACGTGCTTGGCGGCGTCCTCGGCCTTGGTGAACAAGCCGGTGGACTCCACGACGACGTCCACGCCGAGGTCGCCCCACGGCAGGTTCGTCGGGTCCTTCTCGGCGAAGACCTTCACGGTGCGGCCGTCGATGACGATGCCCTCGTCGGTGGCGCTGACGTCCGCGTCCAGCCTGCCGAGCACGCTGTCGTACTTGAGCAGGTGGGCAAGGGCGCTGTTGTCGACCAGATCGTTGACCGCGACGATCTCGATGTCGGTGTTTCCCGCTGCCGCTCGGGCTGCTACGGCACGAAAGAAGTTGCGGCCAATGCGGCCGAAGCCGTTGACACCTACGCGAACCGTCACTGCTGTTGTCTCCTTGCGTTTCCCCTGGCTGACTCGATCCAGGAACCTGGCTGACTTCGTCTGCCACCCTAGCGGCAACGGCCCATGGTCACGAGAAGGCGTCCAGCCTGTGTGACAGGCCGCACGGCGACCAGGGTCAGGGCCGCCGTGCGGTGAGGGTCAGAGCTTGAACAGGGTGCGCGCGATGGTAATCGCGCCTGGTCCGATGATGACGACGAAGATCACCGGGAAGATGCAGGTGATCAAGGGGAACAGGATCTTGACTGGCACCTTCTGGGCGCGTTCCTCCGCGCGCTGGCGGCGCCGCAATCGCAGCTCCTTGGCCTGTTCGCGCAGCACCGTCGCCATCGAGATGCCCAGCTCAGTGGCCTGCACCAGTGCGGAGACGAACGACCGGAGCTCGGACACCGTGGTGCGGGTGGTCATCCCGCGCAGCGCCGTAGTGCGGGATGCGCCGATCTGCATCTCCCGCAACACCCGGGACAGCTCAGCCGCGAGCGGGCCGCGTGTGTTGCTGGCGACCTGTGCCAGCGCGGCGTCGAAGCCAAGTCCAGCCTCGACGCAGACGGTCAGCATGTCCAGCGCGTCTGGCAGCGCATTGCGAATCTTCTCCTGCCGCTTGATACCCGCGTTGTAGACCAGCAAGTCCGGCAGGAAAAACCCGAACACACCGCCGAGCGCGGCACCCATGATCAACCACGCCGGCGAGAACGACATCCCGTAGAGCGCACCGAGCCCCGCCAAGCCGAACAGGGCGAGCCCTTTGGCGGCCAGCACGCGATCCGGTGTCCACCCGGCGGGGTTACCCGCCAGGTCGAGCCGATGCTGCAGGGTGTTCGCGATGCCGCTGGGCGACAGTCGTACCGCGATGCCTCGCAACCAGCCGGGCATGGACTCGAACCGGTTCGTGACCGCCTCGGCTGTGGCTGGTTCACGCGCGGCGTAGGTGTCCTCGATGCTGGCCAGCGCCCGGGAAACGCCCTCCTGCGCGGGCCGGGTCACGGCGGCCACGACGCCGACCACGATCGCTGTCACGATCGCGCCAAGGCCAATCAGCAACACCAGGTCCATGTCACACCTCCACCTTGACGAGACGGCTCATCCAGAACGTGCCGACGGCCAGCAGCAGTACCGAGGACACGAGCATCAACCACCCGACCGTTGTGGTGTAGAGCGGCGCCATGTACTCCGGTTTGGTCAGTACGAAGAACGTCCCGATCCCGATCGGGAGCGCGATAAGGATGTAGGCCGAAAGCTTGCCCTCCGCGCTGAGCGCCCGAACCTGCCTGCGTACCTGCGCTCGTTCGCGCATGGTGGTGACCGTGGTCAGCAGCACCTCGGCGAGGTTGCCACCGACCTCACGCTGGATTCGGATCGCCATGACGATCCAGCGCAGGTCGTCGCTGGCCATCCTGGCGGCGACCCGCTCAAGTGCCGGTTCGAGCGCGGAGCCGATCCTGGTCTCGGCCAGCGCACGAGAGATCTCACCAGCGGCAGGCTGGGTGTTGTCCCTGACGACGGTATCCAGCGCCTGCGCCAGCGAGAACCCTGACTTCAGCGACCCGGCGATCAGCTGCAGCACGTCGGGAAGCTGATCCGCGAAGGCAGCCCGCCGCCTGCTGATCCGGATCCGTACGACCGCCCAGGTCACGGCCCATGTCACCAGCGCTCCCAGCACGATGCTGACCAGGAACGGTATGCCAAGCAACGTCAAGAGCGCGATCAGGACCACGCCGGCGCACACTCGCAGCAGGGTCCACTCAGCTGGTTTCATGCGGATTCCCGCCAGGTCGAGCCGTTCGGTGAGTCCGTCTTCCCAGCCACCGGATCGCAGCATCTGCTCGGTCAACCCGACCGCGTTCCTGGCGAACGGATTCTCCTCCCTCGTTTCCGGCGCACTGGGCGCCCGGGCTGCTCCGTACCGCGAGATGGCTTGCACGACGCGTGCACCGGTGTCCCTGGTCCGGCCAACCCCGGTCAACAACACCAGGCCAACAAGCAGCAACGTGGCGAAGCTGACGCCGATGACGACCCACAGCTGCCAGGTCCATTCCTGAGTCTCCGGCAGCAGCGCCGCGTACCACGGCTCGTCCGCGCTGGGCGCCGCGAGGCTTGCCAGGCTGACCTCCTTACTGGCCCCGAACGCTCCCGCTTCGGAATCCACCCGCACCCGCAGCAGGACCGGCTCCCCCGCGAACGCGTCCGGGATCGTCGCGGTCACCACTGCCCTTTCGGTGAACCGCTGCGCGATCGACCGGAACGCCGCGGACAGCTGGCCAGCGTCATTCGCGGTGATCACCCGACCGTTCCCGGCCGTTGCGAGGTCGCGTACCGCCGAGATGTCCTCGTTCTTGTACTGAAACGCGACGACGTCGACGTCGACGTCGTGGGTGCCGAGCAGTTCTCCCGCCGTTTCGAGCGACGATTCGCTGACGGTGTCGATGCCGTCGGACAGCACCACGAGCCTGCGTTGTGCCGCATCGGATATCTCGTCCAGTGTGGACACACCGAGCGCGACGGCGTCGTGCAGCGCGGTCTCGCCGTTGGCCCGCAGCCCGCCGAGCCCGCTGCGGAGTGGCCCTCGGTCAGCGGTCGGCCGCACCACCAGCACCGGCCGGTCGGCGAAGGTGATCAGTCCGACGAGTACGTCGTCGGACACCGAGTCCAGATAACGCAGCGCCGCGGTGCGAGCCGCCGTCAGGTTGGTGCCCGCCATCGAGCCGCTGGTGTCGAGCAGCAGCATGGCGCTCCGCGCCGGGGCATCCTGGTCCGCGCCTGTGCTGTCCCTGTCTTGCGAGGTGACCTCGGCGGGCACCGGACTGCCGTTCAGGGTGACCCGCACGTCCGCGCCGGACAGCGACACCTCGTTCGGCATGTCCGATGTGGTCAGACTGATGTGAGCCAGCCCCGGTGACACGCGCACGTCGTCGATCTGCGCCGAGGGTGCCTGCGGTCGCGGCTCTGGCCCCGCCATCCCGCTCGCCACGCCAACCATAGCGGGGCCGCCCGCGAGCAGCGCGAGCGCGGCCGCGCTCGCCGCGGTGACGTTGAGCAGCCGTGCGCGTGCGATCATCGGCCGGGCTCCTGGAACTCGAACAACCCCTGCGGCACCGGGATGCCCTTGTCGTGCAGCTTCTCGAGGAACATCGGGCGCAACCCCGCTGAACGGAGCGTGCCGCGATACCGGCCATTGACGTCCACCCCGGCGTGGAAGTCGAACTGAAACAGGTCCTGCAGCGTGACGACCTCGCCTTCCATCCCGACGACCTCGGTGATGTGGGTGATGCGGCGGGTACCGTCCTTGAGCCGGGTCTGGTGCACGATCAGGTCGATCGCTGAGGCCATCTGCTCCCGGATCGCCCGCGCGGGCAGGTCGAGGCCCGCCATCAGCACCATGGTCTCCAGCCGGGCCAGCGAGTCACGCGGTGAGTTGGAGTGCACCGTGGTGATCGAGCCGTCGTGGCCGGTGTTCATCGCCTGCAGCATGTCCAGTGCGGCGCCGTCGCGGACCTCACCGACGATGATCCGGTCTGGTCGCATCCGCAGCGTGTTGCGAACCAGGTCGCGGATGGCGACCTCGCCCCTGCCCTCGGTGTTGGACGGTCGTGACTCCAATCGCAGCACATGCTCTTGCCGCAGCTGCAACTCGGCGGCGTCCTCGACGGTGACGATGCGCTCGTCCGCTGGCACGAACGACGACAGCACGTTCAGGCTGGTCGTCTTGCCCGAGCCGGTGCCGCCGCCGATGAGAATGTTGAGCCTGCCTCGCACACAGGCCCGCAGCAGGTCGGCGACCGGACCGGTCATAGTGCCGAACGCGATCAGGTCGTCCACTGTGAACGGATCGGCGGCGAACTTACGGATCGTCAGCAGCGAACCGTCCAGCGCGATCGGTGGCACGACGGCGTTGACGCGGCTGCCGTCGGGCAGTCGCGCGTCCACCATCGGACTGGCTTCGTCCACGCGGCGGCCGATCCGCGCGACGATCTTGTCAATGGTGCGGCGTAGGTGACTTTCGTCGGTGAACACCGCGTCCACCGTGTGCAACCGCCCGCCACGTTCGACGTAGACCTGGTCGTAGCCGTTGACCATGATCTCGGAGACCTCGGGGTCCCGCAGGTACGGCTCGAGCGGGCCGTGACCGAGGATGTCGTCGGCGACTTCCTGGGCCACCCTAGCGCGGTCGGCCGCCGTCATCGGCGTCTCGTCGCGTTGCAGCACCGCGCGCAGCGTCTGCGTCACCTTCTCTTCCAGCTCACGCTGATCGAGGTGCGCGTCGTAAAGCTTCGGGCCGAGCGTTTCCAGTAGACCCTCGTGCACACTGCGTTTCACATCGGCGAAGGGGTCGATGTAGCGCGCCTGTCTGCGCGGCACCGGCGTACCGTCGCCGTTCCTGGTCGCCGCACCGGCCGAGACGCTGCTGCTCGGGGTGGCGTTGCTGGCCTCGGCGGTGCCGTTGCCAACGCCAGCGCCGTTGTTGGTGGCGGGGTGCTGCTGCCGCTGGGCGAGCCGGTCGGACAGGCTCATGCTCATCGCCTCCCTTTGCGCAGCCGCGCGAACGCACCCTGCTTCCGTGGCGGCGGTATCCGCGGCTCCCGGGATGTCTCGCCCGCCCCGGCGGCGGTGGCCGAAGCAGGCTTCAGCAGCGCCTCCTGCACGAACCGCGTAATGGCCTGGCTGACCGGATGCTGCGGCGTCGACGTCCGAATCGGCGTGCCCTTGTTGATCGAGATCGGCACGTCCCGGCTGGACGGGATGTAGGCGGCGATCGGGCAACGCACGACGCGCTCCACGTCCTCAGTGGACAGACCAACCTTCGCGTCGGAGCGGTTGAGCACCACCGAGCGCATCTCTCGCGGGTACGACAGCAGGTCGAGCATGTCGAGGGTGAGCCGCAGGTTCTTCAGCGCTGGCACATCAGGGGTGGTCAGCAGCACGTGGTGCTGTGAGGCGTCCATCGCGTTCAGCACATGCTCACTAAACTGCGACGGCGTGTCGACCACGACGTAGTCGACGGATTCGCGCAGCGCGTCGAGCAGTTCGCTGACCAGTGCGGCGGGAATCTTCTCCGCCTCGCCTGGCGTGACCGGCGCCAGCAGCACGGACAATCCGTCGCGGTACGGCGTCAGCAGCGATGTCGCGCCCGTCTCGTCCAGCCGTCCCACCATCGGCAGTCCGTTGGTGAGCGTCCGGTTCGGATCGAGCTGCAGGTTGATGGCCACGTCCCCGAAGGCGAGGTCGAGATCGACGAGGCACACCGATCGAGCGCCACCGTCGGCGAGGGCAAGCGCGAGGTTGACGGCGAGGGTGGTCTTGCCGCAGCCACCCTTGGCGGAGAACACGGTGACGACCTGTCCCCTACTCGCCTGTTCCTCGGCCGAGGGAGCCGACGAGCTGCGAGACAGCGCGCGCGAGCGTTCGCAGGCCTGCGCCAGCTCGGCGAGTTCGCCTGCGGTGACCACCTCCCGCACGCCCGAGCGCAGCGCCCTGGTCAGCAGCTCGACGTCGACCTGCTCGCGCACCAGCACCACGCCGAGCGCGGGCCGCCGCAACCGTTGCCCCGCCGCGAACCCGAGCGCGGCCTCGGTGTCGATGTCGGGGCCGATCACCACGAGCGTCTCGCCGGGGTCCGCGGTGAGCATCCGTTCCACTTCGGCGAGGCTGTCCGCCGCGCGCACACCGCCACCGATACTGGCGTCGAGTTCAGGCGAGCGCCCGACCGCCTGGCACAGGATCGTCATGATCAGCCTCCCTTGTTGAAGAGGTTCCGGTTGTCGATGCCGACACCGGACTTGACCTTGGAGTCGTCGTTGACCTGGGCGAGCGAGACCGTGCCGGTGTTGAGCGCGTGGATCAGCTTTTCCGCTTCCCGCTGCGACACCGCGACGGTGACCAGGTACTTGCCGAAGCTGCTCGCGGAACTCTCCTCGTTCCGCGGCTTCTCAGCGACCACGTCGATCACCTCGACTTTGGGCAGCAACAGCCGCGTCGCGTGGTTGTTACCCTTCTTGAACGTCAGCTTCTCGCCGGAGGGGATGAATCCGGGGCCAGTGCCCTGCTCGACCGTGAAGGTGTCGAACACCGCCACCTGCAACCCGGACGACAGCTGGTCCTCGCCCTGGCTGCCTGCCTCGACCGGGATGGTCACGGCCAGCTTGCCCTTGGGCAGCGCGATGGACTCCTGCGCCGAGCGCTCCACCAGCATCGATCGAGTCAGCAGTTGTCCCGGCGCGAGCGGCGCCGAGGTGACCAGATTCTCGAGGCTCGCGTCGATCGAGCCGAGCACATCGGACGGAACCGACTCCGCAGGCATGTTCTCCGCGCGTAGCAACGACTTCGCGGCCTCGGCGGCGGTGCCGGCTGGGATCGCCTCCTCCGCGACGAGCACCGGGACGGGTTCCTTGCCTTCGAGGGCTCGGGCATCGGCATTGTTGACGTAGATCAGCACGGCCGTCGTGCCGACCACGGCCAGCAACACCGCGATGACGATGGCGAGTATGCGACGGTTCATGGTTCCTCTTTCGTGGTGACAGCGCGGTTGCTGCCTGGTCAGCCGGTGAGAACGACGATGTCCAGGCCCCTGTCAGGGCCACCGATGGTTCCGGTGGACGGCATGGTGGTATCGATGAAGAAGCCGTTGATGCACTTCTCTGGGCCCTTGCAGTCGTTGCTCGGGTCGGCCCAATCCGATTCCTTGAAGCCGGGAAGGTGATAGCCGGTGACGATGAAGCCCGCGAACCCGTCGAACGTGTAAGTCCCGTTGGTGCCGGTTCCGTGTACCTCGGAGTACAGCGGAATGTAGACCGGTGTGTGCTCCGTCCAGGCTTTGTGAAGCAGTTCTTTGCACGCCTGGCTCGCCGGCGCACCGGTGTCGGACGAATAGGTCCCGCCGTCGATGAAGACCGAACAGGTGGAGTCGGGATCGTCGACCCAGCCGAACTGTCCCGGCCCGTCGACAGCTTTGTCGTCCTGACAGCTCCCATCATCACCGGCCGTGCTGCTGTCCTCCTGGGGATCATGCAACCGCAGCACCCGGTCGAATGGGCCATAGAACAGTGGATCGGTGGCTGGATTCGGATCCAGCGGGTAAGGGGCGAAGACAGTACCGTCGCTGGTCGCCTGCTTCCACTCGCAGGTCGAGATCGTCACCGCGATGGTGTTCGCGGTCTTTGGCGGTCCCCATTGCGCCCGCGCACAAGCTCGTACTTTCTTTCCGTCGTAGTCCTCATTGCCAAGTAAGGTCCTGGCGAACACTGGGGGAAGCAGGGTGGAGCCGTCGTCGGTGCGCGTCGCGGTGTGCACGTCGACGTATTCGGCGCCAGACGACGGTGCGGGCGGGCAGTCCGTGATGGTTTCGGTGGACGCCGGGCACGGCGGAAGCAGACCGAGGTCGTCGTCCCCGCAGACGGGGAAGGTGAGGTCGCTATCGAGCGCGGAGACGCCGTCGTCCGTGGCGTTCTCGTCGGCGTAGCGCTTGGCGGTGTTCTCGGCGCCAAGCAATGTGGAGCACTCAGGCTGCTGGCTGGCGCACGCCTGGGCCACCGCGAGCGCGCCCGCGTCGGCACCGTTCTGCAGGTAGGCCCGCTCGCCGTAGATCTTGCCGACATCGACGACCAGCGCCGCGAAGCCCAACAGCACGCCTCCTGAGATCAGCACGCCGACCAGCACGCCGACAACGCCGCGGTCGTTCGCCGGACCGCGATGGTGCAGCGCGCGCATCAGCCTTCGCATGGCATAACCCCTTCAGATGTCAACGTGATGGGGTCGCCGTAGCCGCCGCCCCCGAAGATGGCGCCGATCGCACCGACCGGCGTAGCGAAATCGAAGGTGTAGGTGACGGTGACCACGGCGTCGTCGTTGTCAGGACAGGATGACGAAATAGCGACGTTGGGAACCGGAGTGAGCCCGGTCGCCGCCGCCTGCGTGCGGCTTACGACATCGTCCTGGCCGAGCGCCTCTAGCCGCGAGCCTTCTCGCGCGGCCTGGGTCAGAGTGACCTGCGCGTTGAGTGCGCGGCCGAAGTCGATGATGCCGAACACGAGCAGCAGCAACACCGGCAGCACAATGGCGAACTCGACCGCGACCGCGCCTCGGTCGTCACCAGTGTGACCGCGCCCGAGCCTCATGACGCGTCTCCTCTCGGTTGCCCACGAAGTGGCATGCGTGGCCGCCCCGCGCGTGGTGGGTTCACGGGAATCTGGTGACGATGTCGGTGAACATGGCACCGGTCTGCTCCCCGACCGCGATGACGATCGCGGAGCGGCTCGGCGGGGCTGGTCACCGGGACCGCCCCACCGCGCTAGCCGCATTACGGAAGGGCGTCGACCACTGTTTGAAAGGCCGCGTTGATCTGTCCGCCGAGGATGACGACAACGCCGACGATCACGGCGGCGATGGCGGCGACCATCAGCCCGTACTCGACGGCGGTGGCACCCTTGTCGCGGTCCTTCTCGAGCGGCTTGCTGAGGAAGCTCTGCAGCAGCGAGATGTAGTACAGCATCGGAGTTCTCCTGTGGGATGCGGTTGCACCGGTGGCCCCACCGGCGTGGCGACCCTGTGCCGCCTGCACAGGTGAGAGTCCTCCTGAGTGGACACAGCATGAAATCGGTCAGACAGACAGGAATTGACTCCCAATCGGGTGACATGTCATCCGTTCGACCGACACACAGCGCCAATCGGACTGACTTGTCTCGCGGCCGTTCCTTCTGGCCCCTTGGCCGCTTACCGTCGGGCCCATGGACGCGACCTGGGCCGTGGCGGGTGCACTGCTGGGCGTGCTGCTCGGCCCCGCCCTGCGCGGAGTCGTCGTCCGTCACGCGGTGCCGTCCGGAGAGCCGCCGCGCAGCGCGTGTCCTGACTGCCAGCAGCGGCTGCCGACGTGGCGCGCGCTTGGTGCGTTCAGCGCGCGCTGCCCGTCCTGTCGTACCCCACTCACCACACCGCTGGTACTCGAACTGGCCGCAGCCGCCGTGCTCGCGCTTGTCCTCGGCCGGTTCGCGGGCCAGTGGGACGCGGCGGCGTACGCGTTCCTCGGTGCGCTCGGCGTCGCGCTGGCCGCCATCGACGCGCGGGTGCAGCGACTCCCGGACCGGCTCACTCTGCCCGCCTACCCCGCCGCGATCGCACTGTTCACCGTCGCAGCGGTCGTAGACGCCGACATGGCCGCACTGGGTCGCGCCCTACTCGGCGGGCTCGCCCTCGCGGCATCGTTCTACCTGCTCGTGTGCCTGCGACCCGGCGACCTCGGCACCGGCGACGTCAAACTGGCCGGCCTGCTCGGCCTGGCCTTCGGCTGGCTCGGCTGGCCGGTGCTCGTGCTGGGCACGGCGGCCGGGTTCTTGTTCTTCGGCCTGACCAGTATCGGCCTGCTCATCGCTCGGCGCGTCACGCTGTCCAGTCAGCTCGCATTCGGCCCGTTTCTGCTGGCAGGAGCACTCGTCTCAGTAGTCACGCTCTGAACGCCAGGATCGGACGTTCCCCCAAATACGCATAGATACGACTTTCGTTATGACTCAGATTGGTTACGACGTGTAGCGCAAAAGGCCTATCGGGCGATGATCCCGTCGAGGAGGGAGGTTGTTGTGAGGGCGTAACCAACCGCCATGCCGAGACGACGGGATAGGACATGCCAGCACGAGTCGCTGTTGTTGACGGGCACACGCTGACAAGATTCGGCCTCACCGGACTGTTGTCCGGCCAGGATGACCTCGAGGTCGTCGCCGAGGCCAGTTCGGTTAAGCAGGCACGACGCGCCATCGAGACCACGGCACCAGACGTCGTGACCGTCGACGCCGCGTTACCCGACGGCGACGGGCTCGCACTCGCACGCGAATTCCGCGACCGTCACGCCGACCTCGGCATCGTCGTCCTGACCTCCAACGGCGAGGACGACGTGCTGTTTCGTGCACTGGAGAACGGCGCGTCAGCGTTCGTCGCGAAGACCGCACCGACTCACGAAGTCCTGTCCGCCATCCGGCACGCCGCCGTCGCCGCATCGTCGTTCACCGCGACCGGTCTCGCCGACGCGCTGACCCGCAAGCACGATGCGCAGACCCGCTATGCCCTCAGCCCGAGGGAAGCCGAGGTGTTGCGACTACTTGGGGACGGATTGTCCATCCCCGCCATCGCCCGCGAGCTCTACCTCAGCCCCTCCACCGCCAAGACATACGTCTCCCGCATCTACGACAAGCTCGGCGCGTCCAACCGCGCGCAGGCGATCATGAGCGCGCTCGCGAGTGGACTGATCCAGCACGAAGCAGCGGCGCGAACGGCGTCGTGATGTAGCGCGACGCCATGTCGTGTGATGCGGTCGCGATGGGGCCGCCACCAAGGCGGCCATGATTCGCAGCATCGATGCTGAGTGTTTCGTAATGCCATCTTGTACGCGTCACCAGCCGTCTATCGACGGTATATGGGTTATGTCATAGTAGATATTTTGGACATGAAAACAACCCCGCGATCTCATATTGAGTCGAGCACACGCCGTACCCGGCCATGCGGCGATAGGACGACCAGCCCGCTCCCCCGTGGCGCCGCTGCGGCCATCACCAGTGCCGCGCGCGGCGGGGCCTCTCAGTTCGAGGTCGTCCCCTTCAGCTCGGCGTGCCAGTTCGCCGTGAACCGCCGGAGCGCGGGCAGATCGAACTCGTCGCATTCGAGCTGGTCTTGAGCGTTGACGGCTTTCAAAAGCTCGTCCTGCTCCGAGGCCGGGCCCGCGAGCATGCCGGTCCCGTCGGGCCCGGTGATGAGCTTCTTGAGCTCCGCGACGTGAGCCTTCGGCAGAGTCGCTGGGTAGTGCACCAGGACGTAGCCGTCACCGAGCACGTGCCCAAAGTCGGTTTCAGGGTACGTCTCGGCAGGTCCGTAGAACTTCTTATCGGGATGCCCGCCGCCCTCGGCGGAGTACGTCGTGGCGCGGGCACCGACAGAACAGCTGCCAACAGATTCGGCGCGTTCCTCGCCAGTGACGCCGGTGACCGCCAACACGGCCAGGAGCATCGCAGCCACGAGACCGACGGCCACGAATCCGCCGTGTGTGGCACGTTCGGCGTGCGACCAGGTGATCACCCGTGCGAGAAGCTTGCCGAGTAGAACCATGGCGACGATCGCCAACAGTTGTCCCAGCTCGATACCGACGTTGAAGGCGATCACCCTGGTGAGCATGCCGTCTTCCGGTAGCCCCAGCGCCTGTAGCCGGGTGGACAACCCGAGCCCATGGACCAGGCCAAACGCCAGCACCGCCGTGCCGAACCCCCACCACCGCCGTGGACGACCGATCCAGCCCACGACGCCGACGAACGCCACGCTCAGCGCGATGACGACGTCGACCGCGGTAGCGTTGATCTGCCATTCGGCCAGGGTCGCGATGATCAGTGTGGCGCTGTGCCCCAGGACGAATACCGTGATCAGCTTCGCGGCCCTGCCCAGTTCACCTGCTAGCAGCACCACCCCGCCGATGAACAGCAGGTGATCCCAGCCAAGCAGCATGTGCTCGATGCCGAGCGGCACGAACTCCCACACGCTCAGGTCAGCGGCCGAACCGCCGATGCCATGCGCGAACGCGATACCAGGCGAACCCACGAACGCCACCAGCATCATCACGAGGACGGCGGCGCACCGGCGTCGTGTGGTCGGGATCAACAAGACTCCTTCTGGATGAACGCCACTGATCCGCCAACAGCCACTCCCGAGACGTCGGGGGTGGCGCACTGGCACGGAGCGACACGGTGCCATACGGGCCAGTAACCGCGACGGCGGCCCTGCGGGGCCCGGGCGCCTCGTCGCGGATCAGCGAGACTTCCGCGTCCGTGCTTAGCGCCGTGACGCCGCGTCCGTGCCGCCCGCGCCCGCCGCCTTCCGGCGGTCTATGCGTTATGTCATAGTAGATCTTTTGGTCACGAACCCGCCTCATCTTCGCCAGGGTTATTGCGTCCGGAACTGGACACTCAGACAAGAGTCGGGCGGCTTGCGGGCAATATGCCTGGCGAAGTCGAGGCGAACAGCGCGGTCGGCAGCACGGGTGGCGGGGCAGGCTCCGCTTGCCCCGCCACCCGCAGCGAATGCCCTCGCCTTACCCCGTGCGCTGGTACACCCTGGTCGCCGACAGCCGCGCGACGCCGTCCTCCTCACCGAGTTCGTCGAGGTGATTGCGGATCGTCGCGTCGACGGAGAGGTACTTGCGGCCCGCACGGAGATCGGCGTCGTTGCGCATCCGGATGATCAGCGGGAACTCGCTCAACGCCCCCGCGTCGAACAGACCCGTCGTGTAGATCAGCTGCACGCCCAGCGCCTCCGCGACCGCGCGCTGCAGTTCGAGCAGGTATCCCGCCGACGCACGGCCGATCGGGTTGTCGAGGAACAGCACGCCGGAGTGCCGGTCGCGCAGCCGTCCCTTGTCGTTGGCGCGCAGCGCGGCCATCGTGCAGTACAGGATGATCGCCGCCGTGAGCTGCTGGCCACCGGAGAAGACATCGCGAATCTCTGACACCCGCTGCCGTTCCGTGCGCAGCACCGAGTCCGGCTTGAGCATGTCGATCCGGAAGCCCTTCGGCACGGCCGCCCGCACGCCGCGCAGCAGCAGCGACATCCCGTCGGTCTTGCCGTCCTTCCCACTCTTGCCGCGTTTCGCGTCCCGCACCTGCGCGGCCGCCGCCTCGTCGACGACCTCGCCCAGCTGCTCCGCGAGCTGCGACTCGTCCGGCTCAGCGAACCGGATACGCAGGAACTCGCTGCCCGACCAGTCACCGAGGCCGTCCGGCAACCGCGACAGCCGCTGCGCCGCCCGCAGCACCCGCAACGCGCCTTCGACCATGCCCTGCAGCCGGGTCACGATGCCCGAGCGGTGCCGTTCGATCTGATCGAGATCGCCCGTCAGCGTGCGCAACCGGGGCCGCAGCGCGGCCACCCACTCCTCGGCGTGCTCGGGCAACGAGTCACGGCGTACCGAGATGATCTGCCTGCGCACCGGGCTGCTCAAGTCCTCGAACCGCTTCTCGGCCGCGTACTGCACCAGCTCGTCGACGTAGCCGCGCACCGTCTTCTCGGCGTCGGTCACCGCCGCTTGCGCGGTGCTGAGCTTGCTCGTCAACGCCTGCGCCCGCTCCCGCGCGGTGTCGACATCGCCGTCGTACGGGCTGACGTCATCGCCCGCATGGCCCTCCGCGACGGCGGTCAGCGACTCCGCCAGCATGCCGAACCCGGTCGCGGCGGCCTCCGCCGTCTGCAACGCGTGCTCCGCCTCGGCACGGGCGGACTGCAGCTCGTCCACCTCGCGTGCGGCGGACGAGACCTCCTCCGTCGCGGACGCGATCAAGTCCATGCCATACGCGATCGAACTCGGCCGCTCCATCGAGTCCAGCACGGACGGCGCCGCGGGCAGCGCCTCGTACTCCGCCCTGCGCGACGCGAGCACGCCGATCGCGTCACCGCGTTCCATCTCCAGTGCCTGCAGGGCCCGCTCCGCGCGGCGTTCCGCGGCCTCTCGCGCGGCGGCGTCCGAGCCGTCCGGGGTGTCGAGCAGCTTCGTCGCCAGCATCCGGACGTCAGGATCGAGCGCCTCCAGCGCGGCGCGGGCGGTCGCCTCGGCGTGCTCGGCGTGGTCCAGCTCGGCGCGCAGGTCGTTGCCGACCTCCACCTTCGCGTAGGCCGCCGCCGCTGCCGCGAAACTCTGTCGCAGCACCGCCACCGGCTCTTCAGGGACCGGCTGGTCCGTGCTCACCGAGCCGCCACCGGGCACCTCGGCCAGCTCCGCCCGCGCGCTCGAGGCCGTCCGCTTGTGCTCGTCGGCTTTCCGCTGCGCCTCGGCGACACGCTCCCGCCAGCGCGTCGCGGACGCCTCCGCCGTCTCCGCCTCCTGGCGCGCCTGTTCAGCAGCCTCCCGAGCGCTCGCGCACTCGTCCGTCCACTGCCCGATGCGCGCGGCGGCGGTGGCCAGCTCACCGATGGTGCCCAGATCCGTGGCTGTCTTCCGTGCGGTGTCACGCAAGCCGGGGACCTCGGCGCGCAGCTCCGCCCGCCGCTCCGTGAGTCGATCCACGGTCGCTCGCTGCTCGCCGGCAGCGGTCACCGCGGCGTGGTGCTCGGATGTCGCGGCGTCTGCCCGCTCGGCCAGTGTGCTGAGCGCACCGGCGGGATAGTCCTCCCGCCACGCGGCCAGTTTCCACTCGAGCGCGGCGTCCGCCTCGGCGCGCTCGCCCAGCCGCGCGATCTCCTCCTGCCGCCGCGCCTGCCGCGCCGCGATCGACTCGCGCGTTTCCTCTGCCGCGTCCTCGTCGTACAGCGCGGGGTTCGGCGGCACGATGAACTCCGCGCCGCTGGCGGTGGTGTCAGCACCGGCCGCGGCCTCCCCCGTGAGAGCGCTGGTCACACCGACCGCGAGCACGGCACTGGGCAGCAGCGTGGCCTCGGTCAGCACCCGCTCGGCCTGCGCCAGCCTGGCGGGGTCGTTGATCAGCACACCGGACACCAGGTGCGGGTACCGCCGCAGCGCGGCCTTTCGGCTTTCAGCGTCCAGTGTGGACAGGAACCGCAGCCCGGACCAGGCCGTGATGCCGTGCTGTTCCAGCAGATCCAGCGCCTCGCGGACGTCGTCGGGTGCGGGCAGCAGCCCGCCGCTGCCCAACGCCGCCAGCGCGCGCTCGTCGTTCGATGCCGCGACCCACAGCTCGGTCTGCGCTCGTTCGGTCTCGGCGCGCGCCTCGGCCAGCCGCGCCCGCAGCGCCTCGAGGTCGGAGTCCAGCCGGACGTCATCGACACCGAGCACCTCGGCGAGCCTCGGCTCTGCGGCCAGGGCCTCCGCCCTGCGCCGCGCGGTGGCCAGCTCGGACTCCGCGCTCTCGCGCGCCGTGGCCGCCGCAGACTGCCGCTGGTCGAGTCCGTGCAGGGTGTCCTGTGCCTCGGCGAGCTCCGACTCCACGCGTTCCAGCTCGCGCTCGGCCCGTACCAGCGCTGACTCGGCGTCCTCCGTCGCGGCACGCGCCTGCCGTTCGGCGTCGGCCACCTCGGTGCCCGCAGGCAGCGTGCCCGCCGCGATCGCCTGCTTCACGCTGTCGTTGACCTCGTCGATGCGGGTCTGCAGCGAGTCGGCGCGGGCGCCGTGTTCCGCGGCGGCTCTGGTGGCGGCGTCGCGGTCGCGCTGCGCCTCGTTCGCCGCCGCGCGTGCCTCGTCGGCCTCCCGTTCGGCCGCAGCCGCGTCCGCACCGGCGTTCTCCGCGATGGCGAGCAAACCCCGCGCCAACGCCGTGGCGGCTTCTTCCTTCGCGGCCAGCGCGGGCTGGGCGCGCTGCTCACGGTTACCGACGAGCTTGCGGGTGGCGTCGGCTTTGCGTGCGGCGGCCATGTGGCCGAGCACCGTCGACGTCGCCCGCCAGGCGCGTGCCGTCGTGCGGGCCTCCGCGACCTGCTCGGCGAGCCGGTCGGAGTCGGCCTGCGCGGCGTCTAGCCGCAGCCCCGCCACGACCCGGCGCAGCTCGGTCACCATCGCGTTGCGCCTGCGCAGGTCGCCCTCGGCGAGCCGTTCGGCGTCGCGCAGTTCGTCCACCTGCTGCGACAGCCCGCCAAGCCGCTCCTTCTCCGCCCCGTCGCGGGCGATGACGGCGGCGGCGAACTCACCGGCCTCGCGCGCGGCGGTCTCCGCGAGCGAGCGGGACGCCGTCGCGAACGACTCCGCCTCCACCAGCGGCGTGAGCAGCTCCATCGCACCGGACACGAAGTCGCGCTCGGTCATCAGCTCGCCACGCTGACTGAGGCTGTCGGCGTAGTTGCGCACCACATCGGCCAGGTCGGCTGGCGCCTGCTCGTCCAGCACCGCGCGCAGCAGGAACTCGACGAACGCCTCGTCGGTGCCGAACGAGAACGCGTCGGCGGCCTCGCCCTCCCCCGCGTTCATCGCGCGCTGGTAACGGAACAGCTCGGTGTCCAGCCCCATCATGCCGAGATGCTCGGTCCACTCGTGGTGCTTGCGGGTCCAGAACAGCTCGATCTCGGTGGCCTCGCGGTACTCGGCGTCGAGTCGGTCCTTGAACGCCGACATCGTCAGCAGCCGGTTGTCCTCGGTCAACGGCAGCGAGTCCAGCTGCAGCGACACGCTCGGCCGGAAGCAGTACCAGGAGTCGAGCAGGTTCGCGGGGTCGGAGGAGACGACGTGGCCACGCCACTCCGAGACCTTGCCGGTGATCACCCGCTGCCCCGTCCGGGTGTGCTGCCACTCCAGTACCACGTGCGCGACATCCTTGGCGCCGACGAACTTCTCCAGCACGCGGGTGTTGGTGGTCCCGACGACCTGCCTGCGGCCGGGCAGCATCACCGAGAAGATCAGTTTGATCAGTACCGACTTGCCGCCGCCGTTCTCCAGGAACAGCACGCTCGCTGGCGAGGGACGCCTCGGCGGGCCCGGCTGCTCGTTGTCCAGCTGCACGCCCGCGCTGAACAGCGCCTCCTGCGATGGTGAGCTGACCGGCTCGCCAACGCCGCTCAGGTCGAGCACGACGTCCTGGTACCGGGCACCCGCCGGTCCGACGGAGTGCAGCCGCACCCGCGATAGCTCGTACATCGCCGCCTCCTAGAGCGTCCTACAGGGTCCCGGGGCTACCCGCACGCAGCGACCCGTCCTCGCCGGAGATCGCCACCACGTCGAGGTCAAGCAGCTCGGTGAACGCGGCGTCGGCCGCCAGCTCCCGCACCTGCACCTGATAGCGCGGCGTCGTCCGATAGGTGCCGCCGTCGTCGGTGTTGATATGCACCAGAAAGCCCTGCTCAGACAAGAACCGCAGCGCCCTGCTGATCATGCCTCGGGTGGTGTCCGGCGCGAGCCTGCCGTCCTTGGTGGTCGCCGTCTCCGGCCGCCGCGCGTAGGCGCGCCACGCCTGTTCCAGCTCGGGCGCGTCGGAGGGCGGGTCGTCGTTGGCCTCCGCCTGCGCCGCGCGCTCGTCGAGGATGCGGCACGCCTCGCGCACCACGGCGTCCACCTGGTCGACGCTGACGCGGCCGACGTAGGTGTCGTTGCCGAGATCGTCCGGGCGCGGGAACGCCAGCGCCGCCACCGCGAGGTGGATGACGCCGTGCATGACTTTCTCGGTGTCGCGGCGTTCGCGGATCTTGCTCTGCCGCGCGTAACTGTCCATCTTGATCTCGAACGCGGACTCGTCGGTGGCGGCGAGCACCGCGCCTGCCTGGTGGCTGACGTCGAGCACCATCAGCCCGAGCCCCGCCGCGACCGACTGGGTGAGCTGGGTGAACTCCCGGTCCTCGCTGTAGCGGCGTACCAGCTCGGCGTAGCTGGCGTCGCGGGCGGGTAGCTGCTTCGGCCGCAGCCCGTAGGCGATCAGGCGTGCCGCCGACTCGGCGTCCTTGGCGGTATCCCGTGCTGCGCTCACGCGACCTCCTCGGCGGTGACGGGAACGGCTGGCATGTCAGGGGCAGAGTCGGCATCCGGACCGGCGGAGTCCTCCGCTGTCTCGTCCGCCGCCTCCGCGAGTTCCTCGGCCAGCACCGCTGTGGTGACCAGCAGGTCGGTGCCGCCGAACTCCGGGTCGTCCAGCGGGGTGCCGTCGTCCACGGCGATCAACGCGGTTCGCTCACCGCCGCGCACCGCCCCGCTGATCTCGGGGCTGTAGGCGTGCAGTACCCGCAGCACGACCAGCCGCGCCAGGTCGGCGTCGGTCTCGCGAGCCTCCTCGATCAGTCCGGACAGCCTGCGTGGTACCTCCTCGAGGTCAAGCAGCGCGTCCGCGCGCCCCCAGTGCTCCTCGCTGAACCGGTTGGCGTCTTCCGCCGGCGCCAGTTCCGGTTCCGGGAGCTCCCCGACCAGCGTGCTGCGCTCCGGCGCGGGCCGCAGCAGCATCGACACCAACGACGGCAGCGTCGCCACGCCAGGGGTGTTCGGGCCAATCGCGGCGCGAAAGTACGCCTCAACCGGCGCCTTCGCGTCGCCGACACCGAGCCCGAGCGTGGGCACGAGCAGCTGCCCGAAGACGTCGACGCCCCCCTTACGGGGTGGCCCCGCGAACTGCTGGCGGTCCTGCTCGGCACGGAAGTACGCGCCCGCGGCCTGCAGCCTGGCCTGCAGCTGGGTGTGGCGGGTGATGCAGTCGGTGACGATCTCCACCAGCTCGGCGGCGCTGCGCTTGCGACCGGGGTCCTCGGCCTCGTCGCGCGCCTTGGTGATGTTGCGCAGGATCGCGTTCTCCGCCTGGAACCGGGACTCGATGTGCTCCAGCGCCGAGTCGAGCAGTTCAGGAACCGCGTGCTCCCAGTCGACCGAGCGGACGTCGCGGCGGGTGGCGTCCAGGATGGTGCGCAGCGTCTCGCCGTACTGCACCGTGCGGTAGCGGGCCTGCTCGGCGGCCAGCTTGGCGTCGGCGAGCCTGCCGCGCTTGATCAGGTTCTCCAGCTTCACCTCGGCGGCGATCTGCGCGGATTCGACGTCGGTGTCGAGCGCCCCGACCAGGACGTTGATCGCCTCGTCCGTGGCGCGCAGGTAGATCTCGCCGTTCGGCGCGGACAGTTCGACCAGCAGTTTGAAGTCGAACGCCCTGCGCTCGTAGGCACCGTCCGGGCCGACCGTGCCGTAGATGCTGCGGAACCCGCGATCCACGGTGCCGACGTTGAGCAGGTTGTCCAGCACCCAGCGGGCGACCTTCTCGTGCTCGGTCCTCGCCCGGTGCGGCGCCTGCGCGGCGATGAACGGCAGCAGCCTGCGCACGATCACCTCGTGGCTCGCGCCGGTGTCGAAGTCCATCGCCACGGTGACCTGATCGATGGTGTGCAGCGCGATCTCGGCCATCTGATACGCCGTGGCGTCCGCCCAGTCCAGCTTCGCCTTGCGGGCATCGAGGTCGTGCAACGGGGCGGTGCAGGCGAGCGCCTTGAGCCTGCGGGCAAGGCCGCCGTCAAGACCACGGTCGATCATCCCGCTCGCATCCTCACGCACGACGTCAGACGGTAGCCTGCCCGTCTCGGGCTCGCCGCACCTGGTCCTGGCAATTCTTCGCTGCTTCACCGTTACAGGTGGTGACGAACCGTCACGCTTCGGCTTCGAGCATCTCCTCGGTGACCGCCGCTTCGGTGTCCGGGATGCCCAGATCCTTGGCGCGCTTGTCCGCCAGCGCGAGCAGCCTGCGGATACGGCCCGCGACGGCGTCCTTGGTCATCGGGGGGTCGGCGAGCTGTCCCAGCTCCTCCAGCGAGGACTGCCGGTTGGCCAGCCGCAGCCTGCCCGCCGACAGCAGATGCTCAGGGGCGCTCTCACCGAGAATGTCCATCGCGCGCTCCACCCTGGCCGCCGCCGCGACCGCGGCCCGCGCGGAACGCCGCAGGTTCGCGTCATCGAAGTTCGCCAGCCGGTTCGCCGTCGCCCGCACCTCGCGGCGCATCCGGTGCTCCTCCCAGCGCAGCACGCTGCTGTGCGCGCCGAGCCTGGTCAGCAGCACGCCGATGGCATCGCCGTCGCGGACGACGACCCGGTCCGCTCCCCTGACCTCACGGGACTTCGCCTGGATGCCGATCCGGCGCGCCGCGCCGACCAGCGCCAGCGCCGCCTCGGGGCCGGGGCAGGTGATCTCCAGCGACGACGAGCGACCTGGCTCGGTGAGCGAGCCATGCGCGAGGAACGCGCCCCGCCACGCCGCCTCGGCATCGGCGACACCGCCGGAGACCACGGCGGCGGGCAGGCCACGCACCGGACGGCCGCGCTGATCGATCAGCCCGGTCTGGCGGGCGAGCCCCTCCCCGTCCTTGACCACGCGCACCACGTACCGGGTGCCTTTGCGGAGTCCGCCGGACGAGATGACGTGGACATCGGAGTGATGCCCGTACAGCTCGTGGATCTCCTTGCGCAGCCGGCGCGCGACAGAGCCGGTGTCCAGCTCGGCCTCGACGACCACCCTGCCGCTCACGATGTGCAGGCCACCCGCGAATCGCAGCATCGACGCCACCTCGGAACGCCTCGGCCCGATCTTGGTGATCTCCAGCCTGCTCAACTCGTCCTTGACGGCGGCGGTCATCGCCATAGCCCCTCCACTTCCGTTGCTCACCCTTTCGGTGATGGTGCTCAGCCCCGCACGCGGGTTTTCGCCAGTTGCCGCTGCGCGTTACGCGCCTGGAATCCCGAAAGCCTCTCGCACACTCGCCGCGAGCGCATCCGGAGCGTGCCTGCCGGACACGCTCGGGTCAGCCACGTCGGCGAGCACCGCCCGCGCCCCGATCTCGTCGGCGGCACGGTACAGCCGCGCGGGAGCGGGAACCGAACCACGATCGGCGATCACGACGTCCACCCGCAACTCGGGAGCCTGCGCGCGAAGCACGTCGATGTGCTGCTCCGGCGAGTACCCAGCCGTTTCCCCTGGCTGTGGAACCAGATTCAGCACGACCACCTTACGCGCCGCCGTCCGGACCAGCGCATCGCGCAGGTCAGGCAGCATCAGGTGCACGAGCACGCTGGTGAACCAGGAGCCCGGCCCGAGCACGACGAGGTCCGCCTCTAATACCGCATCGACCGCAGCGGCGCACGCTTGGGGTTCGACGTCCCGGTTTTCCGCGTTGTGTAGCGAGATTCGTCTCACTCTGCCGGGTGTGCTCGCCACCGCGACCTGGCCCCGGATGATGCTCGGCTCGTCGGTGCCGTTCAGCCCGGACACCTCGGCCTCGATGCACAGCGGATCGACCGACATCGGCAGCACGCGGCCGGAGACACCCAGCAGCGCGCACGCCTCGTCGAGTGCGGTGACCGGATCGCCCACCTCCTCGAACAACCCAGCCAGCAGCAGGTTTCCGACCGCGTGGCCCGCGAGCGCGCCGCTGCCGCCGAAGCGACGCTGAAACACCCGCGCCCACAACGCGTCACCGTCCTCCGACGTCGCGAGCGCGGACAGCGCCTGTCGCAGATCACCAGGTGGCAGCACGCCCAGTTCGCTACGCAGCCTGCCGGACGAGCCGCCGTCGTCCGCGACGGTCACCACGGCTGTGACGTCCGGGGTCAGCGCACGCAGCGCACACAGCGTGGTGTGCAGGCCGTGCCCGCCGCCGAGCGCGACCGCGCGCAGTGGCCGGGCGTGCGCACCGCCGTCCGCCTGTCCCGCGTCCGTTGTCTCGTCACTCACGGCCCAGATCCCGGTGCACCACCTTGACCGACAGCGTGTCGTCCTCGGCAGAAAGCCGCCGGGCGAGCTCCTCCGACATCGCGACACTGCGGTGCTTGCCGCCGGTGCAGCCCACCGCGAGGGTCAGGTAGCGCTTGCCCTCTCTGCGATAGCCCGCGCCGACGATCCGCAGCAGCTCCTGGTAACGGGTCAGGAAGTCCTCCGCGCCCTCCTGCGTCAGCACGTAGTTGCTCACCTCGGTGTCGAATCCGGTGTAGTCGCGCAGCTCAGGGATCCAGAACGGGTTCGGCAGGAAGCGGACGTCGACGACGAGGTCGGCGTCCATCGGCAGGCCGTACTTGTAGCCGAACGACAGCACGGTGATCTTGGTGCGCAGGCTGGCCTCGGACCCGAAGGTTTCCTCGATCTTGGCGCGCAGGTCGTGCACCGACAGCGACGACGTCTCCAGCACCAGGTCGGCTTCCTCCCGCAGCGGGTCGAGCAGCGCGCGTTCCGCGATGATGCCGTCGGAAAGCCTGCCGTCGCCCTGCATCGGGTGGGTGCGCCGCACCTGCTCGAACCGCCGGATCAGCACCTCGTCGGTCGCTTCAAGGAACAGCACGCGCGGCTTGTAGCCCTGCGCGTCCAGCTCCTTGATCACCGCGGCGAGGTCGTCGGTGAAGGCCCGCGACCGGACGTCCATCACGACCGCGACCTTCGTGATCGCGCCGCGTGCCTGCGCACCGAGCTCGACCATCGTGGTGATCAGCTCCGGTGGCAGGTTGTCCACGACGAACCAGCCGAGGTCTTCCAGGCACTTCGCCGCCGTGCTGCGCCCAGCCCCTGACAGGCCGGTGACGACCGCGACCTCCATCCCCGAGTTCCCGAAGTCGCTGTCATCCGGCGTCGTGTTCTGGCTCATGTTCACTGTTGTCCGTCCTTGTCCCGCGGATCCCGCTGTGTGTTGTGCGCTGCGTCCTCTTGTGGGCCATGCAGCGCCGCGTAGACCGTTTCCGCTGTCGCCTGGCCGAATCCCTTGACCTCGGCGATGTCGGTGACCCGCGCCTGCTTGAGCTTCTTGACCGAGCCGAAGTGCTTGATCAGCGCGGCCTTGCGGGCCTTCCCCAGCCCGGGCACCGAGTCCAGCTCCGATGCTCGCACGCGCTTGGCTCGTTTGTCCCTGTGATACCGAATCGCGAACCGGTGCGCCTCGTCGCGCACCCGCTGCAGCAGGTACAGCGCCTCCGCGGTGCGCGGCAAGACGACGGGGAACTCGTCGCCAGGCAGCCACACCTCCTCAAGCCGTTTGGCCAGCCCGATGACGGCGACGTCGGTGATGCCGAGATCGCCGAGGACGTCGGCCGCGGCCGTGGCCTGCGGGCCCGCACCGTCCACGACGAGCAGGTTCGGTGGATAGGCGAACTTGCGCTGTGCAGGATCGGGTGACTCGGGGACGTCGGTGGTGCCGGGGTTCTCGGCCGCCACTGCCCCTTGCTCCCCTGCCGGCGCCTCGGCCTCGGCGAGATAGCGGGCGAAGCGGCGGCGCACGACCTCCGCGATCGAGGCGACGTCGCCCTTCTCGGCGGCCTCCTTGATCGCGAACCGCCGATACTCGGACTTGCGGGGGATGCCGTCCTCGAACACCACTAGCGACGCGACGACGTCGGCGCCTTGGATGTGGCTGATGTCGATGCACTCGATCCGCAGCGGTGCGGTGTCGAGGCCGAGCAGGTCCTGCAGCTCGTTCAGCGCGGCGGAGCGGGAGCTGAGGTCGGACGCCCTGCGCAGCTTGTGCTGGGTCAGCGCCTCCTTCGCGTTGCGCTCCACGGTCTCGGCCAGCGCGCGTTTGTCGCCGCGCCGCGGCACCCGTAGCCGCACCTTTGAGCCCCGCAGCCGGGACAGCCACTCCGCGACGGCAACGGCGTCATCCGGCAGGGCGGGGACAAGCACCTCGCGAGGCACCGGCGGGCCGCTGCCTTCCACCTGCGCGGCCAGTTCGGCCTGCTCACCATAGAACTGGGCGAGGAACTGCTCGACGAGCTGCGCGCGGACGGCGTCACCACCATCCTGTGCGGTGTCCTCACCAGGCACTTCGTCGCGGTCCACCACCCAGCCGCGCTGGCCGCGCACCCTGCCGCCACGCACGTGGAAGACCTGCACCGCGGCTTCCAGCTCGTCGTGCGCGAATGCCACGACGTCGGCGTCGGTGCCGTCGGAGAACACCACCGCCTGCTTCTCCATCGCCCTGCGCAGCGCGGCGATGTCGTCGCGCAGCCTGGCGGCGCGCTCGAAGTCGAGTGCCTCGGAGGCGGCGGCCATCTCGCGTTCCAAATCGCGCACCATGGTCTCAGTGCGTCCGGACAGGAAGTCGCACAGCTGCTCGACGATCTCCCGGTGCCGTTCGGGGCTGACCTCGCCGACGCAGGGCGCGGCGCACTTGTCGATGTAGCCGAGCAGGCAGGGGCGGCCGATCTGCTGGTGCCTGCGGAACACGCCGTTCGAGCACGTGCGCGCGGGAAACACCCGAAGCAGCAGGTCAAGGGTTTCGCGGATTGCCCAGGCATGGGCATACGGGCCGAAGTAGCGTACGCCCTTCTTGCGCGGCCCCCGGTAGACGTGCGGGCGGGGGAACTCCTCATTCAGCGTCACCGCGAGCACCGGATACGACTTGTCATCGCGGTAGCGGACGTTGAACCGGGGGTCGAACTCCTTGATCCAGTTGTACTCCAGCTGGAGCGCCTCGACCTCGGTGGTGACCACGGTCCACTCGACGTCCGCCGCGGTGTTCACCATCTGCCGCGTTCTCGGATGCAGCCCGGCAGGGTCGGCGAAGTAGCTGCTCAGCCTGCTGCGCAGGCTCTTGGCCTTGCCGACATAGATGACCCTGCCGTGGGCATCGCGGAACTTGTACACGCCCGGGTCGTCGGGAATGCTTCCCGGCGACGGGCGAAACGAGCCGTTGCGCGACGCCCCGCGGGACAGGGACGCATGACGAGTAGTGGACAGATCAGCCACGTCCACCAGCCTACGTCGGGGCGCCGACAGCGCACCGCCCCCACCCGATCACGCTCCGGTGTTCCATGGCTGGTGTGCGAAACCGGGCCGGCCCGCTGGGGCGGCGATCGGCGCGCGCCGTGTATCTCCGCGTGTTGATCAGGGACCCTGCGCGGAGGACCACTCCGGCCGAACAAATCAGACAAATTGTGGGCCCACCAGCAGGGTCCCTGATCAACAAACATCCTGTCGCCAACTAACGACAGCAACAAGGCCAACTCGTGCTGCTGTCACACACCCTGGCGGGCACGATCAGCCCCGTACTGTCGGTGGGCTCTGGCATGCTGCCTGGCATGGAGATACCGGAGTATGTGGCGGCGCTGCGCGACGCGGGCGCGCGGCTGGTCGCGGCCGCCGAACGGGCGGACTTCGACGCGGTGGTGCCGAGTTGCCCTGACTGGACCGTGCGCGACCTCGTCTTCCACACCAGCGGAGTGCACCGCTGGGCCACCCGCCACGTGCAGGAGGGGCTGGCCTCCCCTGGCGAGGTGGTCGATCCCGGCACCGACCCCCATCGCGACGCCGACCGCCGTCCCGCCGACGACGCGCTGCTTGACTGGTTCCGCAAGGGACACGCCGCGCTGATCGACGCCATCGACGCCGCGCCGGCCGACCTGGAGTGCTGGTCGTTCTTGCCCGCGCCATCGCCGCTGGTGTTCTGGGCACGTCGGCAGACGCACGAGACCACGATGCACGGTGTCGACGTCGAACTGGCTGCGGGTGATCCGACGCCTGTGGACCCCGCGGTCGCCACCGACGGAATCAACGAGCTGGTCACCGGGTTCGTGATCCGTCCATCCGGCAAGCTCCGCAGCGACGAGCCGATCACCATCGCGCTGCACGCCAGCGACACCGGGGCAGGCTGGCTGCTGCGGGTCAGCACCGAGCCCGTCGTCACCGAACGCGTGACGGACCTGCCCGCCAGTGGTCCGGCAAGCGGAGCGGATGTCACCGTGCGAGGCAGCGCCGAGGACATCTATCTCGCGCTGTGGAACCGTCGTCCGATCACCGCGCTGGAGACCATCGGGGACGCCGACGCACTGCGGGCGTGGCCCGATCTGGTGCGGGTCCGGTGGAGCCGATAGCTAGGCTCGGGCCGTGCGGATCGCCACGTGGAATGTGAACTCGGTGCGCTCGCGGCTGCCCCGGTTGCTGGGGTGGTTGGCGCGGGCCGAGCCCGATGTGTTGTGCCTGCAGGAAACCAAATGCGCCGCCGAGGCGTTTCCCGCCGCCGAGATCGCGTCGCTTGGCTACGAGGTCGCCGCGCACGGGACCGGCCGGTGGAACGGCGTGGCGATCCTGTCGCGGGTGGGGCTGGCCGACGTAACGCGGGGACTCACCGACGAGCCGGGCTACCTGGCCGATGGCGCGCTGTTCGAGACCACCGAGCCCCGCGCGATCGGCGCGACGTGCGATGGCGTGCGGGTGTGGTCGGTGTACGTGCCCAACGGGCGCGAGCCATCGCATCCGCACTACCAGTACAAACTGCGCTGGCTGGAGGCCCTGCGTGCGACGGCGGCCACGGAACTGACCGAGGAGCGTCCGTTCGCCGTGCTCGGCGACTTCAATGTCGCACCGACCGACGACGATGTGTGGGATGTCAGCCTGTTCACGGAGAGCACGCACGTCACCGAACCCGAGCGGACGGCGCTGGCCGCGCTGCGGGAGGCGGGGCTGACCGATGTGTTCCCGCGCCCGCTGAAGTACGACCATCCCTACACCTACTGGGACTACCGGCAGCTCGCGTTCCCGAACAACAACGGCATGCGGATCGACCTGGTGTACGGCAATCCGGCGTTCACCAAGGTCGTCACGGACTGCTACGTCGACCGTGACGAACGCAAAGGCACCGGCGCGTCCGACCACGCGCCCGTGGTGGCGGATCTGGAGCTGTAAAGTGACGCTACTTTGGCGCTACAATAGCGCCATGGCGACTATCCAGGTAAAGGACGTGCCGGACGACGTCGCGGAGACACTCCGTCGACGTGCCGCGGAGGCGGGACAGTCTCTCCAGGCTTACATGCGGCAGCAGCTCATCGACTCGGCACGGCAGCGCACCAAGTCCGAGTACGTGCGGATCATCGAGGAGACCTTGACACGCAGCGACACCCCGGGCGCGACGGCGGAGTCGATCGACGAGGCGTTGCGCGAGGCACGGGGTGACTGAATACGTCGTCGATGCGTCCGCATTGATCGCGGCACTCAGTCGGAAAGACACCGTCGGAACCGCTGTCCGCAAGATCTTCAACAATAGCCGGACGCATGCCCCCGCACTCATCGACGCCGAGGTGGGGCAGGTGCTCCGGCGGTTGGAACGCCGAGGCGAAATCAACAGCGAAGTGGCGCAAGCAGGCCTCTACGCCGTCGAGCATTTCATCGACGAGCGTTACGAGCACGGCCCGTTTCTTCGCGCAGCGTGGCGGCTTCGCCACACCATCACTTTCTACGACGGCCTATACGTAACGCTCGCCGCCGCGCTCGATCTTCCGCTACTAACCAGCGACGAGAAACTCACCAACGCACCGGGGCTGAGCTGCGCCATCCAGTTGCTCCGCTGAGCTCTAATCCTGCCTAGTCTGTTCTCGGCGAGGCGAGTGTGTAGGCGTTGTGGTTGCTATAGCGACCACAACGCCTCAAGATCGACTCGGTGCCAGGCCTGCCTACTCCCGCCAGGCCTGCCTACTCCTGCTCGGCCTGCCAGGCCTGCTTGTGCAGGGCGCGGAGCGTGCGGACGGCGGTGACGGCGCGCCAGCCGTCGACGGCCTGCACCGCCATCACGGTGTAGTACTCGTCGTCCGGAAGTTCGAGGCGGGCGAACGCGGCGCCGTCCGGGAAGCTGATGGCCAGCACCTCGCGCCAGGCGAACCGGCGCGACGTCAGTACGTTGCGGACCTCGACACCTTCGGCGTCGGCGCGCACCCTCGGCACCGCCCACAGCATCGTCCCCGCGGCGAGCAACACACCGAGGATGATCATCGCGACCTGGTCGGACGTCCGGAACACCGCCCCGGTGTCGGACTGGCGCAGCAGCAGCCCCACGATGGTGAACGCGATCAGGATCAGCACCGCGAGCACACTGGCGGCGATTACCGAGAAGAACGGCCGGAACCGCACCGGCTCGGTGAGCCGCTGGTCAGCGCCCTGCGTGTCGTCGGCCACCGTCACGCCATCCCCTTGCTCTCGGTCCAGCGCCTGCGCAGCGAGCGCAGCACATGCGCGGCGTCCAATGCCGCGACCGTCGCCTCGTACCCCTTGTCCTCCGCGGAGTCTGGCAGTCCGGCGCGCGTCTGCGCCTGTTGCTCGGTGTCGCAGGTCAGCACGCCGTTGCCGATCGGGGTGTTCTCGTCGAGCGCCACCCGGGTGAGGCCCTGGGTGACCGCGTCACAGACGTACTCGAAGTGCGGCGTGCCGCCCCGGATGACCACGCCCAGCGCGACGACGGCGTCGTGGTCGCGCGCCAATGCCTGCGCCACCACCGGCAACTCGACCGCGCCCGCGACGTGCACCACGGTCGGTTCGACGTCGAGCCGCGCCTCCTTGGCCGCCGCTTGTGCCCGGTCGAGCAGGCTCTGGGTGATTTCGGCGTGCCAGCGGGTGACGACGATGCCGAGCCGGACGTGCTCGTACGCGCCCGGTTCGAGCGCGACCTCGGGACGTCCCTCGCCACTCATGCCGGTACTCCCCCGTCCTTGCCGCCGGTGCGGTCCTGGTTCGTCTCCTCCAGTTGCGCGCCCACGTCATCCAGGTGCTCCAGCGCCGTCAGATCGTGGCCCATGCGGTCGCGCTTGGTCTGCAGGTAGCGCAGATTCTCCGGGTTCGGCGAGATCGGCAGCGGCTCGCGGCCGGTCACCCGCAGGCCGTAGCCCTCGAGCCCGATTCGCTTCGCCGGGTTGTTGGTCAGCAGCCGCATCGACTTGATGCCCATGTCGCGCAGGATCTGCGCGCCGGTGCCGTAGTCGCGAGCGTCCGCGGGCACGCCGAGCTTGAGGTTGGCGTCGACGGTGTCCTCGCCGCCGTCTTGCAGCTGGTACGCCTGCAGCTTGTGCATCAGGCCGATGCCCCTGCCCTCATGGCCACGGATGTAGAGGACGGCGCCCCTGCCCTCGTCGGCGATGGCGCGTAGCGCGGCGTCGAGCTGCGGGCCGCAGTCACAGCGCAGCGAGCCGAACACGTCTCCTGTCAGACACTCCGAGTGCGCCCTGACCAGCACGTCCTCGCCATCACCGATCTCGCCGTAGACGAACACGATGTGCTCGATGCCATCAAGCAGGCTGTCGTAGCCGATGGCGCGGAAGGTGCCGTACCTGAGCGGGATACGGGCCTCCGCGACCCGCTCCACCTGCTTCTCGGTGCGCCTGCGGTACGCGATCAGGTCCGCGATGGTGATCAGCGCGAGCTCGTGCTCGTCGGCGAACACTTTCAGCTCGTCGTAGCGAGCCATGTCGCCTTCGTCCTTCTGCGACACGATCTCGCACAGCACGCCCGCGGGCCGCAGGCCGGCCATCCGCGCCAGGTCCACCGACGCCTCGGTGTGGCCCGGCCGCCGCAGCACACCGCCTTCCTTCGCGCGCAGCGGCACCACGTGCCCCGGCCGGTTGAAGTCGTCCGCCGTCGAGCTGCGCTCCGCGAGCAGCCGGATGGTGTGCGAGCGATCGGACGCCGAGATGCCGGTGGAGACGCCTTCCTTGGCGTCAACGGTCACGGTGTAGGCGGTGCCGCGCACGTCCTGGTTCGCGTAGAACATCGGCGGCAGGTTCAGCCGGTCGGCGTCGTACTCCGTCAGCGGGACGCAGATGTAGCCCGAGGTGTAGCGCACCATGAACGCGACCAGCTCCGGCGTCGCCTTCTCGGCGGCGAAGATCAGGTCGCCCTCGTTCTCGCGGTCCTCGTCGTCGACCACGACGACGGGCTTGCCCTCGGCGATATCGGCGATCGCGCGCTCGATCTCGGCGAACTTGTCCATGCTCACTCCTTCTCGCCGGCATTATCGCCAGGACCATCACTGGGATGAGCGCCGGGCTCGGCGCTGGCATTCCCGGCTGGCGCCGCGATCAACCGTTCCACGTACTTCGCCAAGACGTCGACTTCCAGATTTACCGGATCGCCTGGCGTCTTGGTGCCCAGGTTGGTCATCTCCAGGGTGGTGGGGATCAGCGCGACCGCGAACTCGTCGTCGGTCACCGACGCCACCGTCAGCGACACGCCATCCACCGCGATCGAGCCTTTCTCGACCACGTAGCGCGCCAGGTTCCGCGGCAGCGTGAACCGCGTCATGCCGTAGGCGTCGCGGGCGAGGTAGGTGCCGGTGCCGTCGACGTGGCCTTGCATGATGTGCCCGCCGAGCCTGTCGCCGACCGCGGCGGCGCGCTCCAGGTTCACCCCGTCGCCGACGTGCACCTTGGCCAGGCTGGAACGTTGCAGCGTCTCGTGCACCACGTCCACGGTGAACGTCGAGCCAGCGACGTCGACCACCGTGAGGCAGACGCCATTGACCGCGATCGAGTCGCCGTGCCGCGCGTCGGTGGTCACCAGGGGCCCGGACAGGCTCAGCCGTGCGGCGTTGGGCACCTGTTCGATGCCGATGACCTCACCGATCTCCTCGACGATTCCGGTGAACACGCCTACCTCCTAGTCCTGCCGGGCAGCCGGCACCGCGCTGACCCGCACATCATCCCCTGTCATGGTGACCTCTTCGACCACCCACCGGTGCATGTCGGTGATCGTTGACACTCCAGCATCCCCTAGCGCCGCCGGACCCGCACCAGCGAGCGCGGGTGCGAGATAGCCGAGCAGCCGATCGATTCTGCCAGCCGCGGCGAACGCCCCCGCCAGCGTCGGGCCGCCTTCCAGTAGCACGTCGACCACGCCCCGGTCCGCGAGTGCCGCGAGCACCTTATCCGGGTCGCGCGTGGCGATGATCACGGTTTCCGCGCTGTCGTCGAGCACACGCGCGGTGGGTGGGAGTTCACGGGCGCCGACGACGACGCGCAGCGGCTGGCGCTCGAGCGGTCGGCCCTCGGCGTCGCGAGCGGTGAGCTGCGGGTCGTCCGTCATCACCGTGCCGGTGCCAGCGACGATGGCGTCGATCTTGGTGCGCAGCGCGTGGACCTCGGCGCGGGCGGGCTCGCCGGAGATCCACCGGCTGGTGCCGTCGGCGGCGGCGACCCTGCCGTCAAGCGTGGCGGCGTACTTCCAGGTGACGTGCGGGCGACCGGTGCGGATGTAGTGCAGCCAGGCCCGCAGCGGGCCGCGCCGGACGTCGTCTTCGAGCAGGCCGTTGCTGGTCGCGATCCCGGCCTGCTCCAGCACCTCGCCCCCGCCGTGGGCGAGCGGGGTGGGGTCGGCGACGGCGTAATGCACCGCGCGTACGCCCGAGTCGATGAGCGCGTCGGTGCAGGGTGGGGTGCGGCCGTGATGGGCGCAGGGTTCGAGCGTGACGTACGCGGTGCCGCCCCTGGCGCGCTCGCCCGCTTCGCGCAGCGCCATGACCTCGGCGTGCGGACCGCCCGGTGGCTGGGTAGCACCCCGCCCGACCCGCACCCCATCGGCGTCACAGATGACTGCCCCGACGGGCGGATTCGGACTCGTCGTTCCCCGTACGGCCTCGCTGAGCGCGATCGCGTCCCGCATGGCCTGTTCCGGGGTCATCAGCCGTGGCCGTCCTGTGCGCCGGGCGCGGTGCCGCCCCGATGTGCGTGGCGGCAGCCGGACGCCGACGCCGCCTGGTCCCGCAGTGCCGCGACCGCCTTGCCGGGGTCTTCCGCGCCGTAGACGGCGGTGCCAGCGACGAAGCAGTCGACGCCCGCCTCGGCGGCCTGTTCGATGGTGTCGTTGTTGATGCCGCCGTCGATCTCGACCAGCAGCGTCAGGTGTCCGGTGTCGACGAGCCTGCGCGCGGCGCGGACCTTGTCCAGCACCTCGGGGATGAACGACTGCCCGCCGAAGCCCGGCTCCACCGACATCACCAGCAGCGTGTCGTAGTGCTTGAGGACCTCGACGTAGTCGTCCAGCGGGGTCTTCGGCTTGATCGACAACCCGGCACGCGATCCTGCCGCCCGCAGGTTCTTGGCCAGCATGATCGGATCGCGGGCGGCCTCGGCGTGCACCGTGACGTTGTACGCGCCGGACTCGGCGTAGCCGGGGGCCCAGCGGTCGGGGTCCTCGATCATCAGGTGACAGTCGAGTGGCACGTCCGACGTCGTCAGCAGCGAGCGCACCACCGGCAGGCCGATCGTGAGGTTCGGGACGAAGTGACCGTCCATGACGTCGACGTGTACCCAGTCGGCCCGGTTGTCGCCCTCACCAGCGATCGAGGTGATCTCCTCGCCGAGGCGGGCGAAGTCGGCGGACAGGATGCTGGGCGCGATCATCGGGCGGTTCGTCACGGTACGTAGTTTACGGTTCGGCCGCCTGGCGTACAGGAGGGGTGTGGGCGGGGTGTGACGTCGAGCGCTGACCCACGGCACTGCCCGGCAGCGCACTGTCGCCAGCATGACGTCCGCACCGTCGCCGCCGCGACAGACGGCAACGCCCCACGCGGCGACGCTGAGTTCCTCACCACTCTTTGAGTCACGAAGGAGCGAAACGATGAGGTACTTAGCGAAACTCAGTGCCGCCGCCGGTATGGCGGTCGCGATCGGCGTCCTGCAAGCACCAGTGGCCGACGCCCTCCCCACCGGGCCGATCCTGCGGTATTGCGAGTGGGGCGGCAAATACTACAAGCCCGGCTCCGAGATCGAGGTCACATCTCCCGACGGGACGGTCACGACGTACCGCTGCGACCCGGACGGCACCGGCACCTGGGAGAAGGTCAGTTATTCCTTCTCGTACTGGTCCTGGTACGGCTACATGGCCTACCCGTAACGGGCACGATGCTCACCGCGTCTTACGCAGCAGCGCGCAGAACATCGCGTCCGTGCCGTGGCGGTGTGTCCAGAGCTGGACGAACGGGCCGTCGCCGAGGTCGGGCATGTCGGGGAACTGCTCGCGGGCGTCGAGGATCTCCGCGCCGTTGCGGCGGGCGACCTCGCGGACGACACCGTCGGTCTCGGCCAGGTGCGGTGAGCACACGACGTAGGCCACCACGCCCCCGACCCGCACCAGATCGAGCGCCGACGTCAGCAGCTCAGCCTGGAGCCTCGTCAGCCCAGAGACGTCGGACGGCTGCCGCCGCCAGCGCGCCTCAGGACGCCTGCGCAACGCGCCGAGCCCGGTGCAGGGCGCGTCGACCAGCACGCGGTCGTAGCCGGGGTTCAGACCGGAGTCGCGACCATCGACGACGTGCACCGTCACCGGGAGGTCCGCCGTGGCGTACTCCACGAGCTTCGCGCGGTGCTCGGCCTGCTCCACCGCATCGACCGTCGCGCCCTGGATCGAGGCGAGCGCGCCGAGCAGCGCCGCCTTGCCGCCGGGTCCGGCGCACAAGTCGAGCCAGCGTTCGTCGGACCCGTCCACCGGCACGGTCGTGACCGCTCGCGCGCAGAGCTGGCTGCCCTCGTCCTGCACGGCGGCAAGTCCCTCGCGCATCGGTTCGGAGTCCGCCAGGTCGCCAGAGCCAGGCGGCAGCCGCACCCCGTACGGCGAGTACGGCGCGACGTCGCCACCGGTGATCGCCGCGAGTTCGTCGGCACTGATCGCGCCTGGCCGCGCGACCAGGTGGACGTCGGGGCGGGTGTCATCGGCTTCCAGTGCCGCGGTCAGCTCATCGCCCGAGGTGCCCAACGCCTCGGCGAAAGCCCGCGCGATCCAGCGGGGGTGCGCGGTGCGCAGCGCGATGTTGCCGATCCTGTCCTTCTCGGGCGTCGGCGCGAGTTCGTCCAGCCACTGCTGCTCGTCCTTCTCCGAGATCCGGCGCAGCATGGCGTTGACGAAACCGGTGACGTACGAGCCAGCCGCGCCTCGCGCCAGGTCCACGCTCGACGCCACGGCGGCGTGTTCCGGCACCCTGGTCCGCAGCAACTGGTATGCGCCGAGCCGCAGCACATCGAGAACCGCGGGATCCACACTGGACAGTCCACGATCGCTACACGAGGCGATGATCTCGTCCAGCAGTCCCCGCGCGCGGCAGGTGCCGTAGGACAGCTCGGTCGCCAGCGCCGCGTCGCGCCCTGTGATGCGGCGTTCCCGCAGCATCTCGGGTAGCACCAAGTTGGCGTAGGCGTCGCGCTCGCTGACCGCGCGCAGCAGATCGAACGCGGCCTGGCGCGGTGGGTCGACCTTGGGCGGTGTCCGGGGCCCTTCCTTGCGGCGGGCGGGGCGGCTCCGGTCGGGGCGGGATGGCTTTCGTCGGTCATAGCTCATCGGAGCCGTTCTCCTTCGTCGATGCGAGTGCCGCGCGCCCAGTCCTCCGCAGCCATCCGCTTCTTGCCCTGTGCCTGCACCTCGGTCAGCTCCACCGGGTCGGTCGCCGTGCCGACTAGCACCCGATGCCGCTCCGCGCGGATCTCGCCCGCGTCGAGGCCATCGGTGTCCGTTGCGATGCGCACCGGCCCGAGCTTGAGCCGCTCACCTCGGAACTCAGCCCACGCACCTGGCTCCGGCGTCACCGAGCGCACGTGCCTGTCCACGGCGACAGCGGGTGTGTCGAACGCGATGTGCGCCTGCTCGACGGTCACCTTCGGTGCGTAGCTCCGGCCGTCTTCCGGCTGCGGCACCGCGCGCAGCGTGCCGTCCTCAACACCGTCCAGTGTGGACCGCAGCAGCACCGCGCCGGACTCGGCGAGTCTGTCGAGCAGCACGCCAGCGGTGTCGTCGTCGCGCACCGGCTCGGTCACGACGCCGTACACCGGGCCCGCGTCCAGCTCGGGCACGATCTGAAACGTCGACGCACCGGTAATCTCGTCGCCCGCCTTGATCGCGGCCTGCACCGGGGCCGCGCCGCGCCACGCGGGCAGCAGCGAGAAGTGCAGGTTGATCCAGCCGTGCGTGGGGATGTCCAGCGTGGCCCGCGGCAGCAACGCACCGTACGCCACCGTCGGGCACGCGTCGGGCGCCAGCTCGCGCAGCCGCGCGCGGAAGTCCTCGTCGCCTGCCTTGGCGGGGGTGAGCACCTCGATGCCGTGCTCGTCGGCGGTCGCACCGACCGGTGAGCGCACCAGCTTGCGCCCTCTGCCCGCCCGCGCGTCGGGGCGGGTGACAACGGCGACGACCTCGTGCCGCTCAGACTCGAGCAGGGTGAGTAAGGATGGGACTGCCACCTCGGGCGTCCCCGCGAAGACCACACGCATAGTGCGGTCGAGTCTACGTGCGGCGACCACGGGCGCAGCGCGGCGGCTATGCGGGTGTGACCCGGACCGGTGGCGGGATCGTCCGGCGGTCGTCTGGCGCGGTCTCGATCAGATTGGGCTGAGCGGGTCGAGCCGCACCCGCACCGTGTCCGGTTCCTTGCGCGCTCCCCTGCCAGCCTGCAATGCGGCGAGCGCGGCGGCGAGCGCCTTGCCGTCCGCGTTCGGTACCCGAAGCAGCACCCGTTCCAGCTCGCGCTGCTCACCGTGCCGGTCAGGGCGTGGCGGCGTCATCACCGGCACTGGCCCGAGCACCTCGGCGGATTCCGGCAGCGTGACCTCGTCCAGCGCGGCGGCAAGCGGTTCCGGTTCACCTTCCAGGCTGGCCATCCGCACGGCGGGCGGGAATCCGAGCTCACGTCGTTCGGCGAGTTCGCGTTCGGCATGCCAGGCGGGGTCCCATCGGATCAGTGCCTGCACCGGCACCAGTGCGACATCGGCACCGACGATGACCCTGCCGCCCTGCTCGCCGGGCCGCACCAGCGCGGCGGCGGTCATCCAGCGGCGCAGCGTCTCCTCCCCCGCCCGCAGGTCTTGCCTGCCGAGCAGGGCCCAGCCGTCCAACAACAGCGCCGCGCCGTAGCCACCGCTGGCGACCGGCTCCGCGCCGGGCGTGGCGATGACCAGCGCGGCGGAACCGTCGACGTGGGCGAGCACCTCGGTGCCGCCGGAGGTCCGCACGGCGACGCCGGGGAACGCCCTGCCCAATTCCTCAGCGGTGCGGCGCGCGCCGATCACCTGCGCCCGCAACTGCGCGGAACCACACGCGGAGCAGCGGAACCGCGACTCCGGCACGCCGCACCAGCGGCAGGCCGGCGCCCGTGCGACGTCCTGGTGGCCGTCCTGCTGACCGGCGGGCACGGCGAGCGGCCCCGCGCAGCGGCGGCAGCGGGCCTGGGTGCGGCACGACCCGCACGCCAGCGACGGCACGTAACCGCGCCGGGGCACCTGCACCAGCACCGGGGCGTCGTTCTTCAGCGCGGCTCGGGCCACCTCGAACGCGACGGCGGGCAGCCGCGCGGCGCGGGCGGCCTCGTCGCGCGCCAGGTCGAAGTCCTCCCCGAAGCCGGTGACCCTCGGCGCGCGGGCGCGCAGGCTGGCGCGGTCTGGGACGACAGGATGCGCCCAGCCGCTCTCGACGAGCAGCTGCGCCTCCGCCGTGCGGGCGAAGCCAGCGACCAGCAGGGACGCGCCAGACAGATGCGCGCGTTGCACCAGGACGTCGCGCACGTGCGGGTAGGGCGCGCGGGGTTCGGCGTGCAGATCGTCACCGTCGTCCCACACCACGAGCAGCCCGAGGTCGGTCATCGGCGCGAACATCGCCGCGCGGGTGCCGACGACGACCCGCGCGATTCCCCTGCGGACGCGCAACCAGCGGCGGTAGCGCTCGGCGGGTCCTAGGTCGGCGGAGAGCGCGACGACCTGCTGCTCCCCGAGCTGGGCGGCACACGCGGCATGCAGCCGAGCGACATCTCGGTAGTCAGGGACGACAATGACGGTGCCCCTGCCGCTTGCGGCGACGGCGGTGGCCGCCTCGGCGAGCCGAGCGGGCCAGTCCTCCCCCGGCAACGCCTGCCACACGGCGCGTGCCCGCGCGCCGCCGCCGAGCGCGGTGAGTAGCGCGGCGCCGTGCCGGTAACCGCCCCAACCGTCAGACACAGCGTCAGGAGTGCCAGACACAGCGTCCTGAACGTCAGACACAGCGTCAGGAGTGCCAGACACAGCGTCCTGAACGTCGGACACGGCTTCTTTTTCCACCTTGGCGTGGCGGGGCGGGATCGCCAGCCGCAGCACGTCGACCATGGTGCCCGCGTACTTGTCCGCGACCGCGCGAGCGAGGGTGGCGATCTCCGGGGACAGCACCGGCTCTGGCGAGACCACCCGCTCCAGGTACGCGAGTCGTCCGGTGTGGTCGGTGGTGTCCGCGCGCTCGACGAGGTAGCCGTCGACGAGCTGGCCAGCGAACCGCACCCGCACCCGGCAGCCGACCACGGCGTCGTCGTGCTGGGTGTCGGCGACGCGGTAGTCGAAGGTGCGGTCCAGATGCGGCAGTCCGACGTCGACGTAGATCCGCGCGATGGGCAGCGACGGGGCCGGGCGCCGCTCCCCCTTGCGCGTCGCTCGCGCGGTGGCCGTCATCAGCCGCCCGCGGCCTGCTTCAGCGCGTCGGCGCGGTCGGTGCGTTCCCACGGCAGGTCGACGTCGAGGCGGCCGAAGTGACCGTAGGCCGAGGTCTGCGCGTAGATCGGGCGGAGCAGGTCCAGGTCGCGAATCAGCGCGGCGGGCCGCAGATCGAACACCTCGGTGATGGCCTGCTGGATCTTGGCCGGGTCTACCGTTTCGGTGCCGAACGTCTCCACGAACAGCCCGACCGGCGCCGCCTTGCCGATGGCGTAGGCGACCTGTACCTCGATGCGGCTGGCCAGCCCCGCGGTCACAGCGTTCTTGGCGACCCACCGCATCGCGTAGGTGGCGGAACGGTCGACCTTCGACGGGTCCTTACCGGAGAAGGCGCCACCACCGTGACGGGCCATGCCGCCATAGGTGTCGACGATGATCTTGCGGCCGGTCAGACCGGCGTCACCCATCGGGCCACCGACGACGAACCGGCCGGTCGGGTTGATCAGCACCCGTGTGTCGCCGGAGTCCAGTGCCAGCTCGGCGAGTTCGGGGGCGATCACCTGCGCCCGTACATCGGCGGCCAGCGTGTCGAGGTCAATGTCCTCGGCGTGCTGGGTGGAGATGACGACGGTGTCCAGCCGCACTGGCTGCTCGCCCGCGTACTCGATGGTGACCTGCGTTTTGCCGTCCGGTCGCAGGTAGCCAAGCACGTCGTTCTTCCGCACGGCGGCCAGCCTGCGGGACAGCCGGTGCGCCAGCGCGATCGGCAGCGGCATCAGCTCGGGAGTGTCGGTGCAGGCATAGCCGAACATCAGGCCCTGGTCACCCGCGCCCTGGCGGTCCAGCTCGTCGAGCTTGTGCTCCAGCCGCGACTCATAGGCGGTGTCCACGCCCTGCGCGATGTCGGGCGACTGCGAGCCGATGGCCACGTTGACCCCGCAGGAGGAGCCGTCGAAGCCTTTCGCCGAGGAGTCGTAGCCGATGTCGAGCACGGTGTCCCGCACGATCGACGGGATGTCCGCGTAGGCCTCGGTGGTGACCTCGCCCGCGACGTGCACCTGGCCGGTGGTGATCATGGTCTCCACCGCGACCCTGCTCTGCGGGTCCTGGGCCAGTAGCGCGTCCAGCACCGAGTCGCTGATGGCGTCACAGATCTTGTCCGGGTGGCCCTCGGTCACCGACTCGGAGCTGAATAGCCTGGTCTGCGATGCGGTCACGGTCATGCCTCGATTCTTCTGCCTGCGATGGCGAATGCCGCGCGAGCCCGCGCTTGGGATCAGATTACGCGATCGAACCCCGGTGATGTCGCGAGTGCATCACGGCTGGCGCAGCGAGGCGACGGCGTCCCACACCGCGGCGGCCAGTTGCGACTTCGAGCCGAACGGGATAGCGATCTCGTCGCCATTCGCGGCGAGTAGCCAGCCCGCGTTGTCTTCCACCTCGAACGCCCTGCCCTCCCCGACGGCGTTGACGACGAGCAGGTCGCTGCCCTTGCGGCGCAGCTTGGCGCGCGCGTGATGCAGCACGTCGCCGGTGCCGTCACCCGTCTCGGCGGCGAACCCGACGATGATCTGCTCCGGCCGCCGGTGGCGCACCAGCTCGGCGAGCACGTCCGCGTTGCGCTCCAACGCCACCGGCGCTGGCTCGCCCTCGGTTTTCTTGATCTTGTACTGGGCCAGCTCGCTCGGCCGGAAGTCCGCGACGGCGGCCGCCATGACCACGACGTCGGCCTCGGCCGAGACGTCGAGCACGGCATCTCGCAACTGGGCGGCGGTGGACACGCTGACCAGGTCCACCCCGGATGGGGTCGGCAGCGACACGCTGTGCGCGGCGACCAGGGTGACCCGTGCCCCGCGAGCGGCGGCCACCCGCGCCAGCGCGTAGCCCTGCTTGCCGGACGAGCGGTTGCCGAGATAGCGCACCGGGTCGAGCGGCTCCCTTGTGCCGCCCGCCGAGACGACGACGTGCATTCCGGTGAGGTCGCGCGGCAGCGCATCGGGATTGGCGAGCAGCAGCTGCGCGAGGTCGGTGATCTCGGCGGGGCTGGCCAGCCTGCCCTTGCCGGTGTCGACGCCGGTGAGCCTGCCGACGTCCGGATCGGGCACGATCGCGCCCCGCTCCCGCAGCGTCGCGACGTTGGCCTGCGTCGCGGGATGCTCCCACATCTCGGTGTGCATCGCGGGGAAGAAGACCACTGGGCAGCGCGCGGTGAGCAGCGTGTTGGTGAGTAGGTCGTCCGCGAGGCCGGTCGCCGCTTTGGCGAGCAGATCAGCGGTGGCGGGCGCGACCACGACGAGGTCCGCCTGCTGGCCGGTGCGGACGTGCTCTACCTCGGGCACGTTCGAGAACACCCCGGTGTGGACCGGGTTGCCGGACAACGCCTCGAAGGTGGCGGCCCCGATGAAGTTCAGCGCGGCCGCGGTCGGCACGACCTGGACGTCGTGGCCGGACTCGGTCAGCCCGCGCAGCACCTCGCACGTCTTGTACGCCGCGATGCCACCGCCGACGCCGAGCACGACGCGGGCGGCCGGGCGCGGCTCACGAGCCATGGAGTGTCCTGAACTCATCGGGTGAGCCGCTCGGGCTCACTCGCCTTCGGTGTGCTCAAGCAGGCCGGAGTGGATCTCCCGCAGCGCGATGGACAGCGGCTTCTCCCTCGGGCCGGGCTCGACCAGCGGGCCGACGTACTCGAGCAGGCCCTCGCCGAGCTGCGCGTAGTAGTCGTTGATCTGCCGTGCGCGCTTCGCCGAGTAGATCACCAAGGCGTACTTCGAGCTGACCTTGTCGAGCAGGTCGTCGATCGGCGGGTTCGTGATGCCTTCGAGCTTGTCGCCCGACAGACCAAGCGTGGTGGTCACTCGCAACGCTCCTGTGCTGAAGTCGTGGGTGTGGCGCCCCTGTCCGGGACGTCTCCGGCATACCAAGAAGGCCGAAGCGGATCGACGGGCATACGCTTGCTCAACTGCCCGTGGGATCTGCTGAGGCCGGATTGGTATCTACGGACACAGTAAGGTTAGCAACTGCTTGACGGTCCGCTGCAGGTCGGCGTTAACAATGACCTCGTCGAACTCTTTCTGCGCCGCCAACTCCTGCCTGGCCGTCTCCAGCCGCCTGCTCACGTCGGCTGAGGACTCGGTGCCCCTGCCGACCAGCCGGTCGACCATCTCCTCCCAGCTCGGCGGGGCCAGGAAGACCAGGATCGCCTCCGGCATGGCCTTGCGAAGCGACCGTGCGCCCTGCAGGTCGACCTCGACCAGGGCGGGCAGCCCCTCAGCGAGCCGCCGCTCGATCGGCGCCCTCGGTGTGCCAGAGCGGTGCAGGCCACCGTGGATCTCGGCCCACTCGAGCAATTCGCCCTCGGAGATCATCCGGTCGAACTCGGCGGCGTCGACGAAGTGGTAGTCCTTCCCGTCGACCTCGCCTGGCCTGCGCTGCCGGGTGGTGGCCGACACGCTGAACCACAGCTCGGGGTACGCCTTACGCAGCTCGCTGACGACAGTGCTCTTACCAACGCCGGCGGGGCCGGCCAGTACAACCAGCCGACCCCGCTGCCGCGAATGCGTCACTCGCCGCTGAACTCGGCGAGCAGCGCCTTGCGCTGCCGCTCACCGAGGCCGCGCAGCCGCCTGCTCGCGGCGATCTCAAGCTTCTCCATGGTCTGCTGAGCCCGCACCTTGCCTACGCCGGGGAGAGCCTCGAGCAGGGCGGAAACCTTCATCTTGCCAAGGATCTCGTCCTCGTCTGCCTGCTTGAGCACGTCGGCAAGGGTGGTGCCGCCGCGCTTGAGCCGCTCCTTGAGTTCGGCGCGTGCCCGGCGAGCGGCAGCAGCCTTCTCCAGCGCAGCAGCACGCTGTTCCTCGGTCAGCTGGGGAAGTGCCACGATGTCCTCCGATTGAAATCTGGTCGCTTCGTCGACGCGACGGTACCTACCCGCGACCTGCGACTACAACGCGGGGTATGCGTCGTGAGCTGCGTATGGTCGCGCTGTGTTGTTGCTATCGGGTCGCCGAATCAGCCCCGCAGCACCCATGGGTCCGCGCGGCGAGTGCCGGTCCGGCCACGCCCATTGCTCGCGAAGCAACATACCGGGAACCGATGCGGGACCGGACCCCCGGTGTTGATCTTCGTCTGCGCCGGGCGCGTGCGCGTTCAGGTGACGCGCACGCGCAAGACTAGCGGCAATACCACGGTTGTGGGGCACTGGCAGGTCGTCAATTGCCGAGGTGTCGGCCATATCTCGCCAGTGGCACGTGTGAACCGGCCAACGGTGGTGACAGCGAGCGGCGCACTGCCGCAACACCGGCAGGTCAATCCCCCGGCAGGGTCGCCGCCACGCGCGCCACGGCGGCCCGCAGCGACTCGATGTCCGGCCCGTGCCGCAGGATGTCCCGCGAGGACGTCGGCAGTACCCCGGCCAGCTGGCCGCCGAATCGCCGTGTGAGGTCCTCGGCGGTGGCGCCCTGCGCTCCGAACCCGGGGGCCAGCACCGGCCCGTTCAGGCGGGTCAGGTCGAGTCCGTGATCGGCGGTCGCGCCGACGACGACCCCGACATCGCCGAGCGGCGCCACTCCCGCGTTGTGCTCGGCGGCCGCGTCCACCACCGCCTGTGCGGTGGTGCGACCGTCGGTGCTGGACACGGTGGCGAGCTGCACCTCGCCGCCCTCCGGATTCGACGTCCGCGCCAGCACGAATACGCCCCTGCCCTGCTGCTCGGCACGGTCGATAGCTGGGGCGAGCGAGCCGTATCCGAGGTACGGCGAGAGCGTCACGGCGTCGGCGGCGAGCGGCGAGGCGTCGTCCAGGTAAGCGCGGGCGTAGGCGGCCATGGTGGAGCCGATGTCCCCGCGTTTGACGTCGAGCAGCACCAGCGCGCCCGCCTCCCGGCAGGACGCGATGGTGCGCTCAAGTACCGCGATGCCCGCCGAGCCGAACGCCTCGAAGAACGCCGACTGCGGCTTGACCACGGCCGCCTCCCCCGCGATCGCCGCGACGCAGCGCTGCGCGAACTGCGCGAGCCCGAACGCGTCGTTCGGCAGGCCCCAGGCGTCGAGGAGCTCGGGATGCGGGTCGATGCCAACGCACAGCCGTCCCCGCGCGGCGACGGCCTCGGTGAGCCGCTGGCCGAACCTCACGCCTGGGCCGCCTGACCGGCGCGCAGCGCTGCCTGCAGCTCCTGCAGCGAGCGGACGCCGATCTCACCGCGAATCGCCGCCTCGATGCCATGCACGGCCGCCGCCGCGCCCTGGATCGTGGTGATGCACGGGATGTCGCGGGAGACGGCGGCGGTACGGATCTCGTAGCCGTCGATGCGCGGTCCGCTGTTGCCGTACGGGGTGTTGATCACCATGTCCACCGCACCATCCAGGATGATCTGGACGATATCGCGCTCCCCCGCGCTGGAGCCCTCGCTGTGCTTGCGCACCACCGAGCACGCGATGCCGTTGCGCCGCAACACTTCGGCAGTGCCCGCCGTGGCCAGCACCTCGAAGCCCAGGTCGGCCAGCCGCTTCACCGGGAAGATCAGCGAGCGCTTGTCCCGGTTGGCCACCGAGACGAACACCGTGCCCGAGGTCGGCAGCGGGCCGTACGCGCCTGCCTGCGACTTGGCGAACGCCTCGCCGAACGACGCGTCAACGCCCATCACCTCGCCTGTCGACTTCATCTCCGGCCCGAGCAGCGAGTCGACGCCGTGGCCTTCCGGCGTGCGGAACCGGTGGAACGGCAGCACCGCCTCCTTGACCGACACCGGCGAGTCGGGCGGCAGCGTGCCGCCGTCGCCACGAACCGGCAGCACCCCGGATGCCCGCAGCTCGTCGATGCTCGCGCCCAGCATGATCAGCGAGCACGCCTTCGCCAGCGGCACCCCGGTCGCCTTGGACACGAACGGCGCGGTCCGCGACGCCCTCGGGTTGGCCTCGAGCACGTAGAGAACGTCGTCCTTGAGCGCGTACTGCACGTTCAGCAGCCCGCGCACGCCGACGCCCTTGGCGATCGCCTCTGTCGAGCGCCGCACCGTCTCGAGGTCGGTCGCCCCGAGCGTGATCGGCGGCAGCGCGCAGGAGGAGTCACCCGAGTGCACCCCTGCCTCTTCGATGTGCTCCATCACGCCGCCGAGGTAGAGCTGCTCGCCGTCGTAGAGCGCGTCGACGTCGATCTCGATCGCGTCGTCGAGGAACCGGTCCACCAGCACCGGGTGCTCCGGGGTGACCTCGGTTGCCCGCTCGATGTAGCCCTCGAGATGCGCCTCGTCGTAGACGATCTCCATGCCGCGCCCGCCGAGCACGTAGGACGGCCGCACCAGCACCGGGTAGCCGATCTCGTCGGCGATCCGCTTGGCGCCCTCGAACGAGGTCGCGGTGCCGTACTTCGGGGCGGGCAGTCCTGCCGCGTCCAGCACGGCGCCGAACGAGCCCCGGTGTTCGGCGAGGTGGATCGCTTCCGGCGGGGTGCCGACGATCGGCACGCCCGCGTCGGCGAGCCGCTGCGACAGCCCGAGCGGCGTCTGCCCGCCGAGCTGCACGATCACCCCGGCCACCGTGCCGGACTCCTGCTCGGCGTGCACCACCTCGAGGACGTCCTCGAACGTCAGCGGCTCGAAGTAGAGCCGGTCGGAGGTGTCGTAGTCGGTGGAGACGGTCTCCGGGTTGCAGTTGACCATCACGGTCTCGTACCCGGCATCACGCAGTGCGAGCGCGGCGTGCACGCAGGAGTAGTCGAACTCGATGCCCTGCCCGATGCGGTTCGGGCCGGACCCGAGGATCAGCACCTTCTGCTTCTCGCGCTGCGGCGCGATCTCGCTCTCCGCGGCGGGGTCGAACTCGTACGCCGAGTAGTGATACGGCGTTTTGGCGGCGAACTCGGCCGCACAGGTGTCGACCGTCTTGTACACCGGCCGCACGCCGAGCCGGTGCCGCAGCGTGCGCACGCCGTCCTCGCCCGCCAGTTCTGGCCGCAGCGCGGCGATCTGGCGATCGGACAACCCATAGCGCTTGGCTCTGCGCAGCAGCGGCTCGTCCAGCACGGCCGCGTCGACGATCTCCGCCCGCAGCTCGACCAGCGACAGGATCTGGTCGATGAACCACGGGTCGATGCCGCTGGCCTCGCTGACCTGCGCCACGCTCGCACCGAGCCGCAGCGCCCGCTCCACGGTGTAGATCCGGCCGTCGCGGGGTGTGCGCAGCGCGTCCAGTGTGGCCTCGACGGTGGCCCCGTCTGGGTCTGGCTGGGTCCAGAACCCGATGGCCTTGGTCTCCATGGACCGCAGTGCCTTGCCGAGCGCCTCGGTGAAGTTGCGGCCGAGCGCCATCGCCTCGCCGACACTCTTCATCGTGGTGGTCAGCGTCGGGTCGGCGCCGGGGAACTTCTCGAAGGCGAACCGGGGCACCTTCACGACGACGTAGTCCAGCGTCGGCTCGAACGAGGCAGGCGTCTCGCCGGTGATGTCGTTGGTGATCTCGTCGAGGCTGTAGCCGATCGCGAGCTTCGCGGCGATCTTGGCGATCGGGAAGCCCGTCGCCTTGGACGCCAGCGCGGAGGACCGCGACACCCTGGGGTTCATCTCGATGACGACCATGCGGCCGGTCTCGGGGTGGAACGCGAACTGGATGTTGCAGCCGCCGGTGTCGACGCCGACCTCGCGGATCACCTTGATCCCGATGTCGCGCATGTGCTGGTACTCGCGGTCGGTGAGCGTCATCGACGGCGCGACCGTGATCGAGTCGCCGGTGTGCACACCCATCGCGTCGAAGTTCTCGATGGAGCAGACGACGACCACGTTGTCGTGGTGATCGCGCATCAGCTCCAGCTCGTACTCCTTCCAGCCGAGCACGCTCTCCTCGATGAGCACCTCGGTGACCGGGCTCTCCTCCAACCCGAAGGACGCCATGCGCTCCAGGTCCTGCTGAGTGTGGGCCATGCCGGAGCCCAGCCCGCCCATGGTGAACGACGGCCGGATGACGACCGGCAGCCCGACCTCGGCGACGGTCTCGTGCACCTCGGCCATGGAGTGACACACCCTGCTGCGCGGCACCTCGCCGCCGATGGTGCGCACGATGTCCTTGAACTTCTGCCGGTCCTCACCGCGCTGGATCGCGTCGATGTTGGCGCCGATCAGCTCCACGCCGTACTTCTCGAGCACGCCGCGCTCGTCGAGGGCGACGGCGGCGTTGAGCGCGGTCTGCCCGCCGAGGGTGGCAAGCAGCGCGTCTGGCCGCTCGGCCGCGATGACCTGCTCCAGGAAGTCCGGCGTCACCGGCTCGATGTAGGTCGAGTCGGCGAACTCCGGGTCGGTCATGATGGTCGCCGGGTTGGAGTTGACCAGGCTGACGCGCAGCCCTTCCTCCCGCAGCACCCGGCAGGCCTGCGTGCCCGAGTAGTCGAACTCGGCAGCCTGGCCGATCACGATCGGGCCGGAGCCGATCACGAGCACGTGCTCGATGTCTGTGCGCTTGGGCATTACTTCACGGCCTCCATCAGGGTCGCGAACTCGTCGAACAGGGGTGCCGCGTCATGCGGGCCCGCCGCGGCCTCGGGGTGGTACTGCACCGAGAACGCGGGCACGTCCAGCGCCCGCACCCCCTCGACGCAGCCGTCGTTCGGGCAGTAGTGGCTGACCATCGCCTTGCCGTACGGCGTGTCGAATTCGGTGCCCGGCTCGCCGTCGAGGGCGAAGCCGTGGTTCTGTGCGGTGATCGCCACCTGCCTCGTCGCCACGTCGATCACCGGGATGTTGATGCCCCGGTGGCCGTAGCGCAGCTTGTAGGTGCCCATGCCGAGCGCGCGGCCGAGGATCTGATTGCCGAAGCAGATGCCGAACAACGGCAGCTTCCGCTCGAGAACCGCCTTCGTCAGCTCGGTGGCATGCGTGGTGGTGGCGGGATCGCCGGGTCCGTTGGAGAGGAACACGCCGTCCGGCGAGACGGCGAGCACGTCCTCGATGCTCGACGTCGCGGGCAGGACGTGGACCTCCATGCCGCGCTGCGACATCATCCTCGGCGTGTTCGCCTTGATGCCGAGGTCGAGCGCGGCCACTCGGAACCGGGTCTCGCCCTGCGCGGGCACCACGTACGGCTCGCGGGTGGTGACCTCACCGGCCAGGTCGGCGCCGGCCATCGGCGGCGACTCCAGCACGTCGGCGACCATCTCGTCCACGCTCGCCATGCCGTCACCGGAGAACACCCCTGCCCGCATGGCGCCCTGCTCGCGCAGGTGCCGGGTCAGGGTGCGGGTGTCGACACCCGCGATGCCGACGATGCCCTGGTTGGCCAGCTCGGTGTCGAGCGCGCGCTTCGAGCGCCAGTTGGATGGCACTCGCGCCGGGTCGCGCACCACGTAGCCAGCGACCCAGATGCGAGACGACTCGTCGTCCTCGTCGTTCCAGCCGGTGTTGCCGATCTGCGGGGCGGTCTGCACCACGATCTGCCGGTGGTAGGAGGGGTCGGTGAGGGTTTCCTGGTAGCCGGTCATGCCGGTGCAGAACACCGCCTCGCCGAGTGCCCTGCCCTGGGCGCCGTAGCCGGTGCCCCGGAACACGCGCCCGTCTTCGAGCACGAGAGCCGCCGGAGGGGCGGCCGATGTCGCGGCGGACAGGCCGACGGACTCTGTCACTGGGTCTCTCCCTTGTCGTCGCTGAAATCGTGGGTGGCTGGTGCGGCCGGTGCGGTGGCCGTGGCGCTGTCGGTGGCCAGCTCGGCGGGCCGTTCCGGGCGCAGCGCGGCGATCCAGTCGGCGTAGGCGCCACGGTCGTCGCCCCGGAAACCGGTGTCCACCTCGGTGTCGCCGTGCTGCCAGGTGATGACGAGCAGGCCGTCCGTGCCCATCACCTTGCCCGCCATGCCGCGCGCGGTGGTGACGTCGAGGATGGCCTCGGTCGCGATGAACAGGTCCCGCGCGCCGCCCCGGTTGGCCACCACGCCTGCCGGGTGGCGTCGCAGCGTGGCAGGCCCGCGCCAGCCGACGCCGTAGGCGACGATGCGCTCCTGCCAGCGTCCCGCCGCGGTGGTGGCGACGTAGATGCCGGTCATGGCCGCGATCGGTTCGCCGAGATCGTCCGCCGCTGGCACCGGCGGAAACGGCGCGTACCTGGCGCGCTGCGCGGTTGCCTTGCGTCGCCAGCCCCACCACATGGCGGCCGCGCACAGCACGAAGAACCCGATGACCAGCAGGGTCATTATCATGCGCTCCACTACCGGATCCTCCCATCACGCGCGGTCACACGCCCGCGCAGCAACGTTGTCGTGACCCGCGCGGGAAGCTCCATCCCCTCGTAGGGGGTGTTGGCCGCGATGCTGGCGAACTCGGCGCCGCGCACGGTCCAGCGTGCCTCCGGGTCGACGAGCGTCAGGGAGGCCGGTTCACCCTCGGCGATGGGCCTGCCCTGGTCGGCGAGCCGCGCGATCTCGGCGGGCCGTTCACTCATCACCCGCGCGACGTCGCGCCAGGTCAGCAGGCCGGGCCGCACCATCGTCTCGGCCACGATGGACAACGCGGTCTGCAGCCCGAGCATGCCCGGCCGGGCCGCCTGCCACTCGCAGTCCTTGTCCTGCTCCGCGTGCGGGGCGTGGTCGGTGGCCACGCAGTCCACGACACCCTCGGCGAGGGCTTCCCGCAGTGTCTTCGCGTCGGCACCGGTGCGCAGCGGCGGGTTGACCTTGTTCACCGGGTCGTAGGTTTCGAGCCGGTCATCGGTGAGCAGCAGGTGATGCGGGGTGACTTCGGCTGACACCTGCGTGCCGCGTTCTTTCGCCCAGCGCAGCACGTCCACCGTGCCGGACGTCGACACGTGGCAGATGTGCAGCCGTGCGGCGGCGTGCGCGGCGAGGATGCAGTCGCGGGCGACGATCGACTCCTCGGCGGAGGCGGGCCAGCCGGACAGCCCGAGCCGGGCGGCCTGCGTGCCCTCGTGCGCCTGCGCACCGACCGTGAGCCGGGGTTCCTCGGCGTGCTGGGCGATGACCGCGCCGAGCGCGCGGGAGTACTCCAGTGCCCTGCGCATGATCAGCGGGTCGTGCACACACAGGCCATCGTCGGAGAACATCCGCACCCGAGCGGCGGACTCCGCCATGGTGCCCAGCTCGGCGAGCTTCTCGCCGTTGAGTCCGACGGTGACCGCGCCGACCGGGTGGACGTCGACCAGCCCCGCGGCCTGCCCCGCGCGGTGGACGTGCTCCACGATCACCGCGTTGTCGGCGACCGGGTCGGTGTTGGCCATGGCGAACACGGCGGTGTAGCCGCCGAGCGCGGCGGCGGCCGAGCCGGTGGCGACCGTCTCGGTGTCCTCCCTGCCCGGCTCGCGCAGGTGGGTGTGGAGGTCGACGAACCCGGGCAGCAGCACCTGGCCGTCGGCGTCGATGACCTCGGCGCCATCGGGTGGGGTGATGTCCGGGGCGATCTCGGCGATCACGCCGTCGGCGGCGAGGACGTCCACCGGCTCACCCTCGCCGTAGCGGCGCACCCCCTTGAGCAGCACGGGCTGGCTGGAACGATCAGGCACTCTCGGCTCCTTCGGACGCGAGCAGGTGGTAGAGGACGGCCATGCGCACGTGGACGCCGTTGGCGACCTGGTCGGTCACCAGCGCGTTCGGCGCGTCGGCGACGCGCGAGGCGATCTCCATGCCGCGCAGCATCGGGCCCGGGTGCAGGATCACGGCGTGCTCGGGCAGCAGCGCGGCGCGGGCCTCGCTGAGCCCGTAGCCGATGGCGTATTCCCGCGCCGAAGGGAAGAAGCCGCCGTGCATCCGTTCGGCCTGCACCCGCAGCATCATCACCGCGTCCAGGCTGGGCAGTTCGGCGTCGATCTCGTGGGAGACGGTCACCGGCCAGGTCTCGATGCCCTGCGGCAGCAGCGTGGGTGGGGCGACAACCGTCACCTCGGCGCCGAGGCAGGTCAACAGGTGCACGTTGGAGCGGGCGACGCGGCTGTGCAGCACGTCGCCGACGATGCCAATGCGGCGGCCGTCCAGTGAACCGAGCTTCTCCCGCAGCGTGGCGGCGTCCAGCAGCGCCTGGGTGGGGTGCTCGTGCATCCCGTCCCCCGCGTTGACCACGGCGACCGGAGAGTCGGCGAGCCAGTGCGCCAGCCGCTGCGCCGCGCCGGACGCCGGGTGGCGAATGATCACGCAGTCCGCGCCCGCCGCGGTGAGCGTGAGCGCGGTGTCGCGCAGCGACTCGCCCTTGCCGACCGAGGAGCCGCCCGCCGAGACGTTGATCACGTCGGCGCTCATCCACTTGCCAGCCAGTTCGAACGACACCCTGGTGCGGGTGGAGTTCTCGTAGAACACGGTGATGACGGTGCGCCCGCGCAACGTCGGCAGCTTGCGGACCTCCCTGCCGAGGAGCGTCTGCTTCAGCCCGTCGGCGGTGTCCAGCAGCTCGGTGATGGTGTCGCGGTCGAGACCTTCGGCGGCGAGCAGATGCCTCACGCCTGGTCCTCCTCTCGCGCCGCGCGTAGCAGCACGGCATCGGAGCCGTCGACCTCGGTGAGCAGCACCGAGATGTCCTCGGCGCGCGAGGTGGGCACGTTCTTACCGACGTAGTCGGCGCGGATCGGTAACTCGCGGTGGCCACGATCGACGAGCACGGCGAGCTGCACCGCCTTGGGACGTCCCTGGTCACGGAGCGCGTCCAGGGCGGCCCGGATCGAGCGGCCCGAGAACAGGACGTCGTCGACCAGGATCACGATCTTGCCGTCGATGCCGGACTCCGGCATGCGGGTGCGCTCAAGGGGGCGGGTGGGCCGGTGCCGCAGGTCGTCGCGGTAGAGGGTGATGTCGATGCTGCCGTGCGGCACGGAGATACCGGAGAACTCGGAGATCCGGTCGGCGAGCCGGTCCGCGAGCGGCGCGCCGCGCGTGGGGATGCCGAGCAACACTGGGGGCTCGGTGTCCGCTCCCACGGCGGTCTTTTCGATGACCTGGTGGGCCATCCTGGCTACGGTGCGCGCGACGTCACCGGCGGAGAGCAGTTCTCGCTCTACCGCCGCATCCGTCGCATCGCGTGATCGCGACGCCACGTTCGACTCCTTCCCCGCCTCACTGGACGGGTCGTTAAAGGACTCCGGTTCGGTGTTCGGTTGTGCCGGCTCGGCGCTCGCGCGCTACCGTACGACTACCCCACAGACCGTAGCAGGGGCTTCCACTCAGCCGTCCGGGTGGTGTATTCGTGTTAGTCCAATTACCCCAGAAGATCGGGTTGACCTGGTGACGACATCGGGTAACCATTACGCTGAGTATTCGACCAGGGAAGGCTAGCCACCCCCGAAGGCGGAAATCGGGCGAAAATCGGTCTATGACCAGCACCGATGACCGTGCGTGGACCGTCAGCGGTGACACCGCACCCGGCGGAGCCGGCTCGCCCGACCACGTCGGAAGGACACAGGGAGTGCCCGCCGCTCACCAGAGCTGCGGGGTGCAGGAAACGGAGATATGAGCATATGGGCGATTACGCCAAGGCGCTCGGGGCCAAGCTCCGCGGGATCCGGCAACAGCAGGGCCTCTCCCTGCATGGTGTTGAACAGAAGTCGGGCGGGCGGTGGAAGGCCGTCGTCGTTGGTTCCTACGAGCGTGGCGATCGTGCCGTGACCGTCCAGAAGCTCGCGGAGCTGGCCGACTTCTACGGGGTTCCCGTCGTGGAGCTGCTGCCGGAGGGGCGGGTGCCGTCCGGAGCGGAGCCGGCCACCAAGATCGTGATCAATCTGGAGCGACTGCAGCAGCTGCCCGCGGAGAAGGTCGGTCCGCTCGCCCGCTATGCGGCCACGATCCAGAGCCAGCGCGGCGACTACAACGGCAAGGTGCTTTCCATCCGCACCGAAGACCTGCGTTCGCTGGCGATCATCTACGACATGACCCCTGGTGAGCTGACCGAGCAGTTGATCGACTGGGGCGTGCTGCCGCCGGAGGCGCGGCCAGCCAAGGACGACGCGTGATCGCTGCGGTGATCACGTGATCGCCTGATCACCGACGCCAGCTCAGCTGGCACCGGTGATCGGCCGCCCCGCGCAGGGGGCGTATGCGCGGGCGGCCATGCGGCGTGATCAGTGCGCTCTCGCGCGGTGAGAGCCGCACCGGACGACCGCTCGGTTCAGAGCACCGTGCGGAGCCGGTCGGCGATACTGCCGAGCCTGCCGAGCACGCCGTTGATGAACCGGGGCGAGTCGTCGGTCGAGAGTTCCTTCGCGATGCCGACCGCCTCGTCGATGGCCACCGGGTCGGGCACGTCGTTCGCCCACAGCAGTTCGTACACGCCGACGCGCAGCACCGCGGCGTCGACCGGTGGCATCCGGTCGACCGTCCAGCCCTGTGCGTGCTCGGCGAGCAGCTCGTCGATGTGCGCCTGGTGCGCCGTCACGCCCTCGACCAGGGTGATCGTGTAGTCAGCGATCGGATCGACATCCGGTGAGCCCACCCGGCCCGACAGCAGGGTGACGGCGTCAGTGTCGCGTTGCCGCGCCTCGTAGAGGATCTCCACCGCGCGCCTGCGCGCGTCCCGCCGCGACGGCGGGCGGGCACGCGTGGCGGAACCGGTGCTCAACTGGAGACGCGGCCGAGGTAGCGGCCGTCCCTGGTGTCGACCTTGATCTTCTCGCCGCTCTCGACGAACAGCGGCACCTGGACCTCGGCGCCGGTCTCGAGCTTGGCGGGCTTGGTGCCGCCGGTGGAGCGGTCGCCCTGCAGGCCGGGGTCGGTGTGCTCGATCACCAGCTCCACCGAGACCGGCAGCTCGACGAACAGCGGCTCGTTCTCGTGGAACGAGACCTGTGCCTCCGAGTTCTCCAGCATGAACTGCGCGGCGTCGCCGACGATCGCAGGCGGCAGCGCGACCTGGTCGTAGGTCTCGCCGTCCATGAACACGTAGTCGGTGCCGTCGTTGTAGAGGTAGGTCATGGTGCGCCGGTCGACGGTCGCGGTGTCCACCTTCGTGCCCGCGTTGAATGTCTTGTCGACGACCTTCCCGCTGAGCACGTTCTTCAGCGTGGTCCGGACGAACGCACCGCCCTTACCCGGCTTGACGTGCTGGAAGTTCACGACGGACCACAGCTGGCCGTCAAGGTTGAGGACCATGCCGTTCTTCAGGTCGTTAGTGGTGGCCACGAGTCTCCAGCTCTCCTGTTACGAATCTGCGCATACTGTGCCGGTAGATACCAATCCGACCGGAAGTAAGCCGACTGGCAGGTCGAGCGAGTATGCCAGTCGCCGTACTTCCGGTCTTCTTGGTATGCACTAGACGGTCACCAGGTCCCGCGTCGCGAGCGTCAGCACGTCGTTGTCGCCCTCACCGACAACCACGACGTCTTCGATCCGCACACCGCCACGGCCGGCGAGATACACGCCCGGCTCGACGGTGACCGTCATACCGGCGGAAAGTGTACCTACGCCCGTCTTGGCCAGACTCGGTGCCTCATGGACATCGAGGCCAACGCCATGACCGAGGCCGTGGAGGAACTCGTCGCCGTAGCCCGCGCGCTCGATCACACCGCGTGCCGCCTCGTCGACGTCGGAGACCTTCTCGCCCGCTCGTGCCGAGGTGACACCGGCGGACTGCGCGGTCATCACCAAGTTGTAGAGGTCGCGCTGCCACGCCGCGGGCCTGCCGATGACCAGCGTCCGGGTCATGTCGGAGTGGTAGCCGTCGATGATCGCGCCGAAGTCCAGCTTGACGAAGTCGCCATCGGCGAGCACCGCGTCGGTCGGCCGGTGGTGCGGGATCGCCGAGTTCGCCCCGGCCGCCACGATCGTGGCGAACGACGGGCCCTCCGAGCCGTGGTCGAGCATCAGGTTCTCCAGCTCGCGCGCCACCTGACGTTCGGTCCAGCCCGCCCGGACACCACCGTGCTCGATCAGGTCGGCCAGTGCGCGGTCGGCGGCGGCGCAGGCCATCCGCAGCGCCTCGATCTCGGTGGCGTCCTTGACGGTGCGAAGGTGTTCGGTCAGGCCGGGCGTCGGCCGCAGCTCGATGCCCGACGCGAGCTGGGCCAGCGTCTCGAACGTGTCCACGGTGACGTGGTTGCTCTCGAACCCGAGCACGCCGTGGGCCGACCGCTGTTCGGCCGCCCGCGCCACCAGCGCGGGGGCGGTGGCGCGTTCCAGCACGTGCTCCAGGTCCGGCACCTGCGTCTCCGCCTGCGTGGCGTAGCGGCGGTCGGTGCAGAACACCGTCCGCTCCTCGCCGTCGGCGTGCACCAGCAGCGCGGCATTGGAGCCGGTGAACCCGGTGAGGTAGCGGATGTTGTGCAGGTTGGTGACGAGCAGCGCGTCGAGTTCGGCGTCGGCGAGCAGCGCACGCAGCGCGCCACGCCTGGTCTGATGGCTGCGGTCGAGTTGCGAATCGGGCACGCCCCGAGCCTAGCGGTCCGGTGACTCTCCTACAGTGGACCCGTGCCTGCTTGGTTGATTCGCGGTCTCGTGCTCGCCCTCGTCTACGCCGCCGCTGCTGTGGGCGTGGCGTGGGCCGACGTGTTCCACCGCGACGCCATGACCGTTGTGACGTCGGTGGTGTTCGCGGCCATGCTGGGTATCGCGCTCACGTGGGGCGCGATCGACGGCTGGCTGCGCTTACCCGAACGCGCCAGGACGTGGGTCTATGCCGCGCTGACCGCGGGCCCGGTCGCCGGGATCGCGTACGTGATCGGCCGTGCGGTGTTCATCGACCAGACCGGGGTGTCCGCGCTGGGTGTGCAGCTCACCAGCGGCGCGGCGTTCTTCGTGCTGCTGGTGATCGTGCCCGCGTGGCTGGGGCAGTTCGTGGGCCGCAGGGTCTCGCCGGATCCGGCCACCCCCATAGCGGACACCGAGGACACTGGAGACACCCGGGATGCCGGTCAGCCGAGCGGCGACGCCACGGGGTAGGCGCCCCAGGCGATGTCGCCGACGGTGCGCATGGGCGATTCGTTGCGCCGCGCGATCCGTTTCGCCAGCGCCGGGGTCCGCAGCGGCCAGAGCCGCCCGTCGTCCAGCAATAGTCCGGTCTGCCCGTCGCGCGAGCGCAGCACCGGCGCGGCGCTGTTGAGCCGTGCGGCGACGTTGAGATCAGGGAGCGAGGGCCGCCGTCCGAGCGTGCCGTCGCTGGCGAGGATCGTCGCCACCGAACGCCGTTCCACCCGGATGAGTTCGCCGTCGGTGATCAGGTCCATGGTGTGTTCCGGCGAGGGGAACGCGTAGCCGTCGAGCAGCCGCAGCGCGTCCGCGTGGGTGGCGCAGCCCCGCGCGCCGACCACGTCGACGCCGACGTGCCGCAGACCAGTGCGCTTGGGCGTGCCCCGAGCCGCCCGGACGAGGTCGACCGGAACCGTGCCGCAGGGATCCCGCTCCGAGCGGGGCGCGTGCCCGGCGGGGGCGCGGACGAGACCGGGACCGTCCCTGCCGACACCCCGTACCGTGAGGCGCCGGTACGGATGTCCGCTGAAGCCGCGGTCCCAGAACGTCAGCGTGGTGCCGGTACCACTCCGGTGGGCGACGACGAAGGCGTCCAGCAGGTCCACCCACATCAGGTCGGCGTCGGCGGCATCCGCGAGCGATCGAGTGCGCGCCGCGCCAGTGCCATTGACGGGGTGGAAGCCACGCTCACCGAGCGACTGCACGCGCTTGCGGAACGCGGGATCGCGCGAACGCAGCAGGAACTGCCCCGCGTTCGCGCCGCGGCTCGCGGTGCTGTCGGTGAACAGCAGGTAGAACCAGCCGTCGAGGTGAACGACGGCGGGCCGTCCCGCGCCGTAGCCGTCCCGCTTCGGCCGCGCCGGGCGCACGATCGGTGCACCGCCGCCGATGCGCCGCCAGCGCAGCCCGTTCTTGCTCTTGGCGACGCCGATGGCGTTGCCCGCGCCCGGTTTGCCGGTGGTGCCGGTGTAGTACAGGTAGTAGACGCCGTCGACCTTGATCACCGATGGGTCGCAGGTGTGCGCGGCATCGAATCCGTTCTTGCCGCCGGACAACACGGTCCGTGGCTTCGCGCCGCGCTTCGTGCCACGCACCGTGGTGAATCGTCCGTCGAGATCCCGGGCGCTGGCGTGCAGGATGACGTCGCGTGCCTTCTTCGTGCCGCTCTTGCGCCCACACCACCACAGCCGGGTGCGCGCGCCCTCACTCAGCAACGTCGCGCCGTGATCGGCGGCGGGGGCTGTGCTCGCCGCGATCGCGCGAGGACCACCCCGGTGTCGCGTCACATCGAGCCGCACGGCGGGCTCCGCCGGTGCTTCGGCGTCGGGCGTCTGCGACCGCGACGATGATGGCGACGGCGGGTCAGCGCTGGTCCATGTTCCCTCGACCGTCGTGCAACCGGTTGCCGCGAGGCTCACCACCAGGACCAGCGCGAGCGCCGAGCCGAGCACCGGCGCGCGGCCCATCGCCTGATTCATTCCAGGTGCTTGGCCATCCAGCGCAGCGCCAGCGCGTAGCCGTCGATGCCAAGTCCGGCGATGACCCCGGACGCCACCGCCGAGATCACGCTGTGGTGCCGGAACTCCTCGCGCTGGTAGACGTTCGACAGGTGCACCTCGATCAGCGGCGCGGTGAGCTGCGCGCAGGCGTCGCGCACCGCGATGGAGTAGTGCGTCCACGCGGCGGCGTTGAGCACCACCGGCCACTCGGCGTCCGCCGCCTCGTGCAGCCACTCCACCATCTCGCCTTCGTGGTTGGTCTGCCGGACCGCGACGTCGATGCCGAGCACCGCGCCGGTGCGCTTGCACAGGTCGACGAGGTCGTCGTGCGTGGTCGAACCGTAGATGTCCGGTTCACGGGTGCCGAGCCGGTTCAAGTTGGGCCCGTTGAGCACGAGGACGTTCACAGCAACACTCCTCCATCCGAGCCCTGGTCCGCGGCGACCGCCGAGTACGCGGCCGCGAGCAGTGACGGGTCGGGACCTTCCAGCCTGCCTGGCTTGGCGAGTCCGTCCAGCACGACGAATCGCAGCACCCCGGCGCGGGACTTCTTGTCCTTGCTCATCGTTTCCAGCAGCTGTGGCAACGCGTCGGCGTCGTAGGTGGTCGGCAGCCCGAGCGCGGAGAGCACGGCGGCGTGCCGATCGGCGGTCGCGTCGTCCAGCCTGCCAGCCAGCCGGGCCAGCTCGGCGGCGAAGACCAGTCCGACGCTGACGGCAGCACCGTGCCGCCACCGATAGCGCTCGCGTCGTTCGATGGCGTGCGCGAGGGTGTGGCCGTAGTTGAGGACCTCGCGCAGCATCGACTCGCGCAGGTCTGCCGACACCACGTCGGCCTTGACCTGGATCTTGCGGCGCACCAGCTCGGCGAGTACGTCGCCGGTGGGGTCGACGGCAGCCTTGGGGCCGGCTTCGATCAGGTCCAGGATCACCGGGTCGGCGATGAAGCCGCCCTTGACCACCTCGGCCATGCCCGCGACGAGTTCGTTGCTCGGCAGCGTCTCCAGGGTGGTGAGGTCGACCAGCACCGCGCTCGGCTCGTGGAAGACGCCGACCAGGTTCTTGCCCGCCTCGGTGTTGATGCCGGTCTTGCCGCCCACGGCGGCGTCGACCATGCCGAGCAGGGTGGTCGGCACGTTCACCAGCCGCACGCCGCGCATCCAGGTCGCGGCGACGAATCCGGCGAGGTCGGTGACCGCTCCCCCGCCGAGCCCGATGACCACGCCATCGCGGTCGAGGCCCATCCTGCCGAGCACTTCCCAGCAGAACCCGGCGACCGACAGCGCCTTGCCGTCCTCGGCGTCGGGGATCTCGACGCGGTGCGCGTCGTGGCCCTGCTTGGCGAGTTCGTCGCGCGTGGCCTCGGCGGTGGTGGTCAGCGTCGGCGGGTGGATGATGGCGATCTTCGACGCCCCGGCGACGGCCTGACCCAGCTCACCGAGCAGCCCCCTGCCGATGATCACGTCGTAGGGCTTGGCCGTGTCGACGGTGACGCGCACCGGTTCGCTGGTGCCCGTGCTCACCTGCTCGTCGGCCGCCTCGGCTGGCCCGCCTGTCGGCTCGCTCATCGCTGTCCTTCCTGGGTCTTGCGGTGTCAGTAGGTACCAATCCGACCGAACGTGATCCGACACCGCAGCTCAGCGACGGTAGTCCGTCGGCCCGCCCTCGGTCTCCTTGGTACAGGCCACGACGATCTCGTCGACCACCTCGTCGGGGGTGCGCTCGTCCGTGGCGATCTCGATGGTGGCGACCTCCCGGTACAACGGCAGCCGCTCCTCGAGCATCGCCTTGAACGTCGCGCGCGGGTTCACGCCCGCGAGCAGCGGCCGTGCGGTGGACAGCCCGGTGCGCCGCATGCCGACGGTGAGCCCGACGGTGAGGAACACGACGGTGTGCCCAGCGAGCCGCTTCCTGGTCGCTTCCGAGAGCACCGCGCCGCCGCCGAGTGAGAACACGCCGTCGTGGCGGGTCAGCCCGTCGGCGATGGTGCGCTCTTCCAGCTCGCGGAAGTACGGTTCGCCGTTCTCGGTGAAGATGTCCGAGATGCTGCGGCCCTCCGCCGCTTCGACGTCCGCGTCGGCGTCGGCGAAGTCGCAGCCGAGCCGTTCGGCCAGCAACGGCCCTACGGTGCTCTTGCCCGATCCTGGCGGGCCGATCAGTACTGCCTGGGGACTGCGTGTGGTCACGGCCCTCACGGTAGCCGGTCGCCTCGCGTCCGCCGCCGACCGGCGGGCGTGCCGTGTGGTGATCGCCGCGTCAGCGTGACCACCACTCGCGCAGCCCGTCGAGGTAGGACTCGGCATTGCGGGTCGTCTCCGCGAGCGAGTCGCCGCCGAACTTCTCCAATGCCGCTTCGGCGAGCACCAGCGCGACGACCGATTCCAGCACAACCCCGGCCCTCGGCACCGCGCACACGTCGGAGCGCTGGTGGATCGCGACCGCGGGTTCCTTGGTCTCGACGTCCACCGTCGCGAGCGCGCGCGGCACCGTCGAGATCGGCTTCATCGCGACCCGCACCCGCAGCGGCTCGCCGTTGGTGATGCCGCCTTCCAGGCCACCGGCCCGGTTGGAGCGCCGGGCGACCCCGGCGGGGCCGGTGCCGAGGTCGATCTCGTCGTGCGCCTTGCTGCCCCACCGGCGCGCGGTGGTGAAGCCGTCGCCGACCTCGACGCCCTTCATCGCCTGCACGCCCATCAGCGCGCCGGACAGCCGGGCGTCCAGCCTGCGGTCCCAGTGCACGTGCGAGCCGAGGCCCGGCGGCAGGCCGTAGGTGATGACCTCGATGACGCCACCCACGGTGTCGCCAGCCTTCCGCACGGCGTCGACCTCGGCGATCATCGCCTCCGCACCGGTGGGGTCGAAGGCGCGCACCGGGTTCTCGTCGATCGCGGCGAGGTCGGCTGGGGTCGGCAGCGGGCCGTCCGGGGCCTCGGCGCCGCCGATGCCGACCACATGGCTGATGATCTCGATGTCCAGCAACTGCCGCAGGAACGCCCTCGCGACGGTGCCCAGCGCGGTGCGGGCCGCGGTCTCCCTGGCACTGGCGCGTTCCAGCACGGGGCGGGCCTCGTCGAAGCCGTACTTGAGCATGCCGGGCAAGTCGGCGTGGCCGGGCCGGGGCCGGGTCAGCGGCTCGTTGCGGGCGAGGCCAGCCAGCTCCGACTCGTCGACCGGGTCGGCGGCCATGACCTTCTCCCACTTGGGCCACTCGGCATTGGCGATATGCACCGAGATCGGGCCACCCTGGGTGCGGCCGTGGCGGACGCCACCGGTGAACTCGATGGCGTCGGTCTCGAAGCCCATGCGGGGGCTCCTGCCGAAGCCGAGCCGCCTGCGGGCCAGCTGTTCGCCGAGCTCCGATGTGGTGATCTCCACACCGGCGACCATGCCCTCCATGACTCCGGCAAGGCTCGGACCGTGTGATTCTCCTGCGGTTATCCAGCGCAACACCAGGAGATTTTGTCATGGCGTCGTGCGGGCGGCATATCAGGCCCATGACCACTGCCAAGGGAACACCACAATCGCCCAGGTCGCCGCCAGTAAGCCGGGCCCGTAGGGCACGCCGTCACGCCAGCAGGGTCTTCGCAGCAGCCGGGCCGCCGTGCCGAGCAGGACCGCCACACCGGACGCGAGCAGCATCCCGAGCAGCACGGCCTGCCACCCGACGGCGCCGAGGACGGCACCGACACTGGTAGCCAGCTTGACGTCACCGCCGCCGAGCGAGGCGGGCGCGGCCAGATGCACCGCGAGATGCGCTGCGGTGAGGCTGATCCCGCCCCACGCCGCTGCGCCCAGCACCGCCATCGTTCCCGCGCCGCCCGCGACCGCCACCAGCGCACCGGCGACCACGCCGATGGCGGACAGCGTCAGCGCGTTGGGCAGGCGGCGTCGGGTGAGGTCGCTCGCGGCGAGCGGCACCCCGAGCAGCGTGATCGCGATGGGCACGGGGAGCCACCACGCGGGCAGCCCGTCCGATGCCCACCGGAGTGCGATACAGCCAAGCAGGACGGTGATCGCGGCGACCTGGTAACCGGTGTGAGGAGTCATGATTCCCACGCTGGCCGGTGGTTTCGGTGACCGCAATCACCTCATGTGCGAGTGGAAGCGCTCGCGGGCCACATCGCCGATTACGCCAGCCGTTGGCTCCGTTGGTGGGACAAAAGCAGCAGGGCCCCCGCGAGGATGGCGGCGACGTCGGTCACGACACCCCACACCTCCAGCGTCGTCTGGAACTGCTCCTGCACGCCGAAGAACCCGACGGTCAGCGACATGACGTAGGCGCCGAGCGTGGCCGCGCCGAAGCCCAGGGTCGCCAGCCCGACGAGCCAGTGCCGCCACACCAGCACCGCGATCGCGAGCACGACCGACGCGGCGACGTTGAGCAGGAACATCGGTCCGACGACCGATGTGAAGCGCGCCCAGTCGAACCATCCGATCAGGTGTACGAGGCCTACCCCAAGCAGCGAGACGACGGCGAATAGTCGGATCAGTAGCGACATGAGCCAGCCCTTCGATCGGTGGTACAAGTCGGCGTTAGCATGACGTGCGGTGGTACCGAACACCACATGCGGCCGTTCTTACCTGTTATTCGGTGACGACGCCGGATTGGATTGGCGCGATCCACATCACCTGGCGGTGGTCTGTTCGCGCGCCCGCGCGCCACGGCTGGAAGAGTACGGACGACGAGTGATCCGATCGATCACCGCGCGGCCGGTACCCGATGAGCGAGGATGGGATGCAGAGCGTCAAGTTGATCGAGCAATGGCCCGTCGACCACGCGGCGATGGCGGTGGTCAGCGCCGACGGCTCGGTCGTCGGCAGCTACGGCGACCAGCATCGGGTGTTTCCCCTCGCCTCGGTGACGAAGCTGCTCACCGCCTACACGACGTTGATCGCGATCGAGGAGGGTGTGTTCGAACTCGACACCCCTGCCGGTCCCGAGGGCACGACGGTGCGGGACCTGCTCGCGCACACCTCAGGGCTGGCGTTCAACCAGCACAAGGTGGTCGCCGAGCCGCGTAACCGTCGGCTGTACTCGTCAGCCGGGTTCGAGCAGCTCGCCGACGCGCTGACCGAGGCCGCCGGGATCGAGTTCGCGCGCTATCAGCAGGAAGCGCTGCTGACGCCGTTGTCGATGACCTCGACCCGGCTCAACGGCTCCCCCGGCGCAGGCGCCGAGTCCACCGTGGACGACCTGACTCGCTTCGCCGCCGAGTTGCAGCGGCCGACGTTGCTGCACGCCTCCACCCTCACCGAGGCCACCACGGTGGTGCATCCCGGGCTCAACGGAGTGCTGCCCGGCTTCGGCCACCAGAAGCCGAACGACTGGGGCCTCGGCTTCGAGATCCGCGACGGCAAGAGTCCACACTGGACCGGTACGGCCAGCTCGCCGCGCACGTTTGGCCACTTCGGACAGTCGGGAACGTTCCTGTGGGTCGACCCCGATGCCGGGTTGTCCTGCGTGGCGCTGACCGACCGCGACTTCGGCGCGTGGGCCGCCGAGGTGTGGCCGGAGTTCACCGACGCGGTGCTGGCCGAGCACCGGTAGCGCTGACCCGCCGCGAGGCGCCTGACGGCGCTACCGGACGTCTCGGGCCGTCACTTCGGCGGCGACATCACCCGCACCGGCTCCCCTGCCGCGAACGCGGCGATGTCTTCGACCGCGTCCTCGAAGAACACCCGGTAGACGTCGTCGGCGACGTATCCGATGTGCGGTGTCAGCACCGTGTTGGGCGCCTGCCTGATCGGGTGGTCGGCGGGTAGCGGTTCGGTGTCGTAGACGTCGAGCGCCGCACGAATCCCACCGTGCGTGACCGCGTTGATCAGCGCGTTCTCCTCCACGATCGGGCCGCGCGATGTGTTGACGAGGATCGCGCCCGGTTTCATCAGCGCGAGTTCGTCCGCGCCAAGCAAGCCCCGACTGCGCTCGGACAGCACGAGATGGATCGAGATGACGTCGGCGGTGCGGAGCAGTTCCTCCTCCGAGACGGCTCGCACGCCGTGTTCGGCGGCGCGCTCGTCTGTCAGGTTCTGGCTCCACGCGATCGGGTTCATGCCAAACGCCCTGCCGATGCCAGCGACGGTGGAGCCCAGCCTGCCGAGGCCGATGAGCCCCAGGGTCTTGCCGTGCAGGCTCATGCCGACGGTGCGTTGCCAACCGCCGTCTCGCACGGCACGCTCCTCCTCGGGGATGTGACGGGCGGCGGCGAGGATGAGCGCCCACGTGTGCTCCGCTGTCGGGTGCGGAATGTAGCCGGTGCCGGACACCACGATCCCCTGCTCGTTCGCCGCCGTGAGGTCGATGGCCGCGTTGCGCTGGCCGGTGCTGACGAGCAGCTTGAGGTCGGGCAGCCGCCGCAGCACGTCGGCGGAGAACCGGGTGCGTTCCCGCATGGCTACGACGACGTCGAACCCGGCGAGGGCGGCCACCACGTCGTCCTGGTTCGGGATGTGCTCGGTGAACACCGTGATCTCAGCGTCGAGCCGGTCCCAGTCGGCGAAGGAGCGGGCAACGTTCTGGTAGTCATCGAGGATGGCGATGCGCATACTTCGCACGCTATCCGACCTACCGTTCGGTCGTCTGGTCGGCATGTGGGTGCCCGCGCTGATCCCGCTTTGTTGATCAGCTTCCTGCGCGCTGTGACCACGGGAACCGGACAAAACAGGACATGGCGTGGTTCTCACCCGCAGGAAGTAGATCGACTTCGAGCAGCCGCCACGCCACGGCCCTCAGTCCAGTGGCAGCGGCAGGATGTCGCCGGTGGCGGTGCGCAACGCGTCGCGCATGGCCTCCCGGGGTGCGGCGTGCCCGGTGAACTGCTCGACCTGGCCGAATGCCTGATGCAGCAACATGTCGAGGCCGGTGGCCAGCGAACCACCGCTCGCCTCCCGCGCCTGCGCGAGCGGGGTCGGCCACGGGTGGTAGATCACGTCAAGCAGGCATGGAGCATGCACCAGGTCGTCGATGTGCTCGGCCACCGCGGCTGAGGGCACCGTGCTGACCAGTGCCGCCGATTTCTCCGCGAGGGCACGCCAGTCCACATCGGACCAACGGATGACCTCGACGGTGAGGCCGAGCCCGCGTGCGGCGGCGGCCGTCGGTTCGGCACGGGCGGGATCGCGCGCGACGACGCGGACCTCCGTGAGGTCGAGTTCGGCGAACGCCGTCACCGCGGCCGCGGCCGTGCCTCCTGCGCCGACCACGACACCCGGGCCACTGCCCCCACCGAACTCGCCCGCTGCCCGCAGCGCGCCGACGACGCCCGCGACGTCGGTGCAGTCCGCGCGCCAGCCGCCGTCGATCCGCACCAGCGTGTTCGCGGCTCCCACGGCGGCCGCACGCGACGTCGCCTCGGTCGCGTACTCCAGTGCCGCTCGCTTGCCCGGCATGGTCACCGACAACCCGGCCCACTCCGGCCCGAGACCGGCCACGAAGGACGGCAACCCTTCTGCGTCGACCTCGCACCGCTCGTAGGTCCAGCCGGTCAGGCCGAGCGCGTCGTAGGCCGCCTGATGCAACACCGGCGACAGCGAGTGCGCCACCGGCTTGCCGAGCACGGCGGCCTTGCGGGACGTTCCGGCAGTCACGGCTCACCAGACCCCGCGCCGCTGCGCGTCCGCGACGTTGGCCCTGTGCTGCTTGTAGGTGTCCGCGAAGCAGGACAGGCCGTTCTTCTCGCACCGGACGAAGTAGAGCCACGACCCTTTGGCAGGCTGCTGCGCCGCCCCCAGCGCCTCCGTGCTCGGCGACGAGATCGGCGTCGGCGGCAGGCCCGTGTTCCGGTACGTGTTGTACGGCCCGTCCTTCGCCCGGTCCTTGCCGGACGTGCGGATATTCGGCTGGTCGAGCACGTAGTTGATGGTGGAGTCCATCTCCAGCCGCATGTCCTTCTTGAGCCGGTTGTAGATCACCCGCGAGATCTTGCGGAAGTCGGCTTCGACGCCTTCACGTTCGATCACCGACGCCATCACGATGACCTCGTACGGGCTGTAGCCGGTCTTCTCCGCGCCGCCCGGCAGACCAGCCGCCTCGTAGCGGGACGCCGAAGTGCCCAACACCTCGGTGAGCAGTTCCTCCGCCGACCAGCCCGGTTTGACGTCGTAGAGGCCGGGCGCGATGAGCCCTTCCAGCCGCCGGTCGGCCGGTGCGCCGCCCGCACCCCGCGCCAGCCACTTCGGCACACCCAACGCGGCGAGGTCGGTGTTCGCGGCGGCCTCGCGCAGCTCCTCGGCGCTCACACAGGTGCTTTCACCGTCGAGCTTGGTACACGATGCCTTGGACAGCGCGCTGAACACACCGACCGATTGTTTGCCGTTAGCCAGTTCGACGTCGTGCAGTTGGCTGCCGCTCTTGAGCTGGAGATGCCCGACCCTGGCCTGCTCGTCGAGCAGTGAGTCCAGCGCGTTGGCGCCGGACGCCTGCGCGCGCACCTTGTAGTAGCCGGGCTGGATGCCTCGGATCTCGGTGTTGCCCTGGGCGGCGACCAGGAACGCCTGCTTGCTGGCGACGACGTCGGCCTCGGCGAGCGTGCTGGCGATGGCGCTGGTCGAGTCGCCTTCGGACACCTTGATGACGACGTCGGCGACGCCGGCGCCCTCATAGTTGTCGTAGTTGATGCCGAGGAGTTCCTGTGAGCCGAACCAGATGGCTGCCGCGAGCCCCGCGATCACGCTGAGGGCGGCGATCCAGCCGAAGAACCGGCGGCGTTTCCTGGCGCCCTTGCCGCGTCCGCGCGGTGGCCGTGACGCCGCTGGCCGCCGGTCACGCCCGGATTTCCTGCCCGACCGCTCGGAAGGCCTGCCACGCTCCTGGCGGCTCGGCGGGACCTCGGCGGGACGCGCGTCCTCGGCGTACTCGTCGTAGTCCGCGCGCTCGTCGTCATAGGCATAGTCGCCGTCATAGGCATCATCACGAGCACCGTACGGGCGGTCATGAGCCTCGTAGGCGCCGTAGTCAGCGGCGTCGTAGCCGTAATCGGGGTAGTTCGCGTAGTCGGGGCGGGCCGTGTAGCCACTGCTGTAGCCGTCGAAGCCTTCGAACTGAGGACGGGGCTCGCGCGGCTCCTCCTGGTAGTAGCGCGGCGGCGGCCGTTCGATGTCGCGCTCGCGCGCCGGGGGGCGGACGTCGCCCGGCGGGGGCTCTGGCGCGGCCCTGCGCCGCCGCGCCGGCGGCTCCTCCGGCATCCGGCGCGCACGTGGTGGCGGCTCCTGCGGCCGTGGGGGTGGTTCCGGTGCACCTGGCGGTGGCCCGGCAGGACGTCCCTGCGGTGGTGGCGCGGCGCGCCGCGGTGCCCTGGCCGGTGGCGCGCCTTGCGGACGCTGCGGCGGAGCCGCGCGCCTGCGCGGGGGCACCCCCGGCTCGTGACCGGCGCCGGGCGGCGGCATCGGACGTCGTCGCGGCGGGTGCCCTGGCGGCCTCGGTGGTCGCCCCGGCTCGTCGTCCCCTCGGTACGGACCCGTCACTTAAGAACCTTCCGTACCGGGTTCACTCGTCCGACGCCGTGAGGCGCGTGCATCCAACCACCCTTGCAGAATCTCGACCGCGGCCGCTTGATCGACGACAGCGCGTTGCTTACGACCTTTGACACCCCTATCAGACAACATCTTGGTCGCGCTTACCGTGCTCAACCGCTCGTCCGCGAGCCGCACCGAGACCGCGCCCAGCCGTTCGCGTAGCCGGTCCGCGTAGCCGACAGCGGTCTCCGCCGCCGCACCGTGCCGATTCCGCAACGTCCGGGGCAACCCCACGATCACCTCGACCACGTCGTGCTCAGCCACGAGCCGCACTACCTGCTCGATGTCACTATCCGCGTCTATATCACGCGCAAGAGTCACAAGCGGTGTGGCAAGCATAGGCGAAGGATCACTCAGCGCGATACCCACTCGCACCGATCCGACGTCGACGGCCAACCGACGTCCGCTACCGGGGTCGTCCGCTCCTGGGGTGTCGGGGCGCCTGCTCATACGCGCGCACGGAACCGGGCTTCAGTCACGCCGCATCCCTGATGGTCGCCTCGACCGCGTGGATCGCCTGCTCGATGCCAGCGGGGTTGGTGCCACCGCCCTGCGCGAGGTCCGGCTTGCCGCCGCCCCTGCCGCCGATCGCCTCGGCGAAGCCGGGAACGAGCTTGCCAGCGGCGAAGCCCTTGTCGCGGGCTTCCGCCGTCGTGGCGACGGCGAAGCTGACCTTCTCCTCGCTCGGCGAGAACAGCGCCACGATGCCGGGCCGGGAGCCGAGCCGGTTGCGCACCTCGCCGGTGAGCTTGCGCAGCCCGCCCGCGTCGATGCCTTCGGCGACCTTGGCCGCGACCAGTGAGATGCCGTCGACGTCGCGGGCCTGCCCAGCCAGTTCGCCCGCCGAGCCCAACACCTGCTGGGTGCGCAGCGTCTCGATCTCCTTCTCGGCGTCGCGAAGCCGCTTGAGGACGTCCTCGATGCGCTCCGGCAGCTGCTCGGTCGGCACCTTGAACGTGCCAGCCAGTTGCGAAACGAGCAGCTGTTCCTTGCGGACGTACTGCAACGCGTCCTTACCGACCAGTGCCTCGACGCGGTGCACGCCTGAGCCGATGGACGAGTCGCTGACCAGCTTCACCAGTCCGAGCTGGCCGATGCGCTCGACGTGGGTGCCGCCGCACAGCTCGCGGGAGTACTCGCCCATGTCGACCACGCGGACGTTGTTGCCGTACTTCTCGCCGAACAGCGCGACCGCGCCCATCTCGAGCGCCTTGTCCATCGACGTCGTGTAGGACTGCACCTCGACGTCGTTGACGAGGTACTCGTTGACCTCTTCCTCGACGGCGGTGAGCACGTCGGCCGAGACCGACTTCGGTGAGGTGAAATCGAACCGCATCCTGCCCGGCGAGTTCAGCGACCCCGCCTGTGCCGCACGCCTGCCGTACGCGCCACGCACGGCGGCGTGGACGAGGTGGGTCGCGGAGTGCGAGCGCTGGATCGACATCCGGCGGGCCTCGTCGACCGATCCCGTGACCTCGGTGTCCAATCCGATCTCACCGCCGATGACTTCGACGGTGTGCACGAACAGGCCAGGCACGTTCTTCTGCACGTCGAGCACCTTGGCCTCGCCGGATGAGCCGATCAGCACGCCGGTGTCGGCGATCTGGCCACCGCTTTCGGCGTAGAACGGGGTGCGGTCCAGCACCAGTTCGGCCTTCTGGCCCTCGCGGACGCTGGCGACCGACTGCCCGTCGTGCAGCAGCCCGAGCACCTTCGCGGTGGCCTGCAGGTCGGTGTAGCCGAGGAACTGTGTCTCGCCGTGCCGCTCAAGCAGGTCACGGTAGGCCGACAGGTCGGCGTGGCCGGTCTTCTGCGTCGCCGCGTCGGCCTTGGCGCGCTCCCGCTGCTGCTCCATCAGCGAGCGGAAGCCGTCCTCGTCGACCTCGAGGCCTTGTTCGGCGGCCATCTCCAGCGTCAGGTCGATCGGGAACCCGTAGGTGTCGTGGAGCTGGAACGCCTTGTCGCCTGCCAAGATCGAGCTGCCTGCCTGCTTGGCCTTCTCGGCGGCGATGTCGAAGATCTTCGAGCCGGTGGTCAGCGTAGCGAGGAAGGTCTCCTCCTCCTGCGCCATGACGTCGTTGATGCGCTCGAAGTCGCGGGCGATCTCCGGGTAGGACGGGGCCATGGCGTCGCGGACGACGGCGGCGAACTCCGGCAGCACCGGCTCCTGCACGCCGAGCAGCCGCACCGAGCGCACGATGCGCCGCAGCAGCCGACGCAGCACGTAGCCGCGCGCCTCGTTGCCGGGCGTGACGCCGTCGCCGATGAGCATGGCGCCGGAGCGGGCATGGTCGGCGATGACGCGGAACCGGACGTCGTCCGGGTGGTTGTCGCCGTAGCTGCGGCCGGAGATTTCCTCGGCCTTGGCGATGACGGGGCGCACCAGGTCGGTCTCGTAGACGTTCGACACGCCCTGCAGCAGGTAGGCGACCCGCTCGACGCCCATGCCGGTGTCGATGTTCTTCTTCGGCAGCTCCCCGATCGGCGGGAAGCCCTTCTTCGGCGGGTCCTCGCCCCTGATGTCCTGCATGAACACCAGGTTCCATATCTCGAGGAAGCGGTCCTCGTCGACGACGGGACCACCGTCGCGGCCGTACTCGGGGCCGCGGTCGTAGTAGATCTCCGAGCACGGACCGCCGGGACCGGGCACGCCCATGTCCCAGTAGTTGTCCTCGGCGTTGCGGTACTGGATGCGCTCCGGCGGGATGTCGGTGAGCTTGCTCCAGAGCGCGGCCGCCTCGGCGTCGTGCTCGAACACGGTGACCCAGATGCGGCCGGGGTCGAAGCCGTAACCGCCGTCGGCCTGCGACTTGGTGACCAGGTCCCAGGCGTAGGTGATCGCGCCTTCCTTGAAGTAGTCACCGAACGAGAAGTTGCCCGCCATCTGGAAGAACGTGTTGTGGCGGGTGGTCTTGCCTACCTCGTCGATGTCGCCGGTGCGCACGCACTTCTGCACACTCGTCGCGCGCGGGTACGGCGCGGGCACCTCACCGAGGAAGTACGGCTTGAACTGCACCATCCCCGCGTTCACGAACAGCAGGTTCGGATCGTCGAGGATCAGCGAGGCGCTGGGCACCTCGGTGTGCTCCGCCGACGTGAAGTGGCGGAGGAAGCGATTGCGGATCTCGTGAGTTTCCACGTGGTGGTCCTGTGTCTTGTGGTCTGTTCTCGGGCGTGACCCGTGCCGGGTCAGCCTGGGTGGGTAGCAGCGACGGGGACAGGCGGACAGCGGCGAGCTCGGCTCAGCCGTCCGCCTGGGGCGCTCGCGTCGGCCGTGCCGCCCGCTCGGAGCCGTAGGCATGCCTGCCCCGGGGCGCGTCCACGTGCCGTGTCGGCACGCCTGTCTGCCGCGTCACCGTCTCGTGCAGCTCCTGCTCTCGTTCGGTCATGCCCGCGCGCACCTCAGCGCCGAACGCGCCGACCGCGCTCGCGAGTTCGCGCATCGCGTCCCCCAGGTTCGAGGCTAACCCCGCGGGAGTCGCCTGGCGAGCGGTGTTGCTCGCCTTACGCGACAGCGCCACACCCGCGGCGATGCCAACGCCAAGCCAGAACATCCGCTTCACTTCCTGCCTCGTTTCCTCGTCCGGCGGGCGTGCTTGCCGACCTCACCCGCCTTGGCCTGCTTGCGTGCCTTGATCGCCTTGCTCACGCCATAGGAGAACGCCGCCGTCTTCACCAGTGGGCCGCCGAGGGTCGCGGTGAACACCGACGACAACGCCGATGCGTTGCTCGACACCTGCTGCACGTTGGCCGTGACGCCGTCCACCCGCTCCAGCTGGGTGTTGACGTGGGTGATGGTGTCGTTCGCGCCGATCAGCAGCGGGTCGCCGCGCTCGTGCGCCTTGCGGATCGCCACAGTGGTCTCGTCCAGTGTACGGCCGAGCTTGACCAGGGGTATCGCGAGCAGGATGACCAACAGCACGAATGCTCCTGCTGCAACGAGCGCTGCGATGTGCCCTGGCGACACGGGGCCTCCTCCATCTGACGTGCCGGAACGTTCGTCAGGCTACCGCGCGCTGCCCTCGGCCGATGGAGTGACCCGCCGCTGAGCTGGGCGGCGAATCCCAGTGATGGGTCAGGTCGCGGTTACTCCCCGCGCACGGCCGTCCGCAGCTTCGGGACCCGCTCGGCGAGCACGCGCTCCGCGCCCCGATCGGTCGGATGGTAGTAATCCGTGCCGACCAACTCGTCGGGCGGATACTGCTGCGCCAGCACACCTTCGGCGACGCTGTGCGGGTACGCGTAGCCCTGCGCGTTGCCCAGCCGCTTCGCCCCGGTGTAGTGCCCGTCGCGCAGGTGTGACGGCACGGTGCCCGCCTTGCCCGCCCGTACGTCGGCCAGCGCTGCGTCGATGCCGCTGATCACCGCGTTGGACTTCGGCGCGGTCGCCAGGTGCACCGTGGCCTGTGCCAGCGCGAGCCTGCCCTCCGGCATGCCGATGAACTGCACCGCGTTCGCGGCGGCCACCGCTGCCTGCAGTGCGGTGGGATCGGCCATACCGATGTCCTCGCTGGCGTGCACCACCAGTCTGCGCGCGATGAACCGCGGGTCCTCCCCCGCCTCGACCATGCGCGCCAGGTAGTGCAGCGCGGCGTCGACGTCCGAACCCCTGATCGACTTGATGAACGCGCTGATGACGTCGTAGTGCTGGTCGCCGTCCCGGTCGTAGCGCACCGCGGCCTTGTCGACGGTGGCCTCCACCGTGGCCAGCGAGATACTCGGCCGCGCGCCGGTCTCGCCGGACGTATCGCCTGGGGTGTCCGCGGTGCCGTCGGTGTCGTCTGGGGTCATGGCGTCGGCGGCGGCTTCCAGCGCGGTCAGCGCCCGCCGCGCGTCGCCGCCCGCCAGCCGCACCAGGTGGGCGCGGGCGTCGTCGTCGAGGTCGTACGCGCCGCCGAGGCCCCGTTCGTCGGTCAGCGCGCGGGTGATGACCTCGCTGATGTCGTCGTCGGTGAGCGAGCGCAGTTGCAGCACCAGCGAGCGTGACAGCAGCGGCGACACCACCGAGAACGACGGGTTCTCCGTGGTCGCGGCCACCAGCAGCACCGTTCGGTCCTCCACCGCGCTGAGCAGGGCGTCCTGCTGGGTCTTGGAGAACCGATGCACCTCGTCGATGAACAACACGGTGTCCTCGGCGGCATGCGAGCGCCTGCGGCGGGCGGCGTCGATCACGCCGCGCACCTCCTTGACCCCGGAGGACAACGCCGACAGCGCGATGAATCTGCGTCCGGTCGCACCCGCCATCAGGTAGGCCAGCGTGGTCTTGCCGGTGCCCGGTGGGCCGAACAGGATCACCGAGGCGGGCGCGGCGCCCTCCACCAGCCTGCGCAGCGGCGCGCCCTCGCCGAGCAGGTGTGCCTGGCCGACGACGTCGTCGAGGCTGCGTGGGCGCATCCGCACCGCGAGCGGCGCGGCGGGGTCGGGGGCATCGTCTGTGGCGTGCTGGTGTTCGCCGTTGTCACGCACGTCCCGGTTGACGGTGAACAGTTCGTCCTGCACGGCTCACACGCTACCGCGTGGCACCGACACGATGAGCTACCGGAACGCCGGATACAACGCGAGCTCGAGGCCGGGGCCGAAGCGCTGCTCGATCGCCGCTGCGACGCTGGCGGCGTGCTCGGCGATCTGGTCGGCGTGCAGCTGCTCCGCTCGTGCGGCCAGCTCGCGCCACCAGGACTCCAGCGCCGCCGCCCTGCTGGTCGAGCCGGTGTCGTTCGCGTCGCCGAGGCCGGACAGCTCCCGCGCGGTCTGCGTCCACACGCACGCGATGTGGCTGTCCAGTAGCGCGCCGGTGAACTCGTCGTCGTCGGCGAGCCGCGGCCAGATTCCGATCACCTCGGCGCGCCACGCGGCGATCATCGCCTCGCTCATCCCGGCTGGGAGTGCGAGCGCGCCGCGCCAGAATGCGAACGGCACCCGCAGGTGCGCGACGTCGATCATGGCGTTGCGCACCCTGCCGTGCTCGAAGTCGAGGAATTGCACCCCGTCGCTGGTGACGAGGTTGTTCTCAGGGGCGAGATCCACCGGGGAGAACGCCCGGTACTCGCCGTCGTTGAGCCGCCGCGACGCCACCGTCACCTGTTCGGCGACCGCATCGGGCGTCTCGACGCCGAGCACGTCCGCCAGCACACCGGGCAGCTGGTCGGCGGCGTCGGCCGCCTCGGTGTCCTCACGGGCAGGCTGCCCGCCGAACCGGCGCAGCAGCGCGTTGAAATCCGCCTCCCGGTGCGCCGTCGTGGCGTGCATCCTGCCCAGCGCCCGCGCCCACGACAGCAGCGTGCCCTCAGCGGACCTGGCGTCACCGGTACGCAGCTTGTCGGCGAGCGTCGGCGCGCTGCCCAGGTCGGACAGCACGAGCACCCGGTGTGTGACGTCGTGGCCGAGCAGCTCGGGGCACATCCGGTCTTCCGAGGTCAGTGCGGTGAACAGCTGGTAGCTGACCGCCTCAGCCGCGAACGGATCGCTCGCCTCGTCGTCCGGTTGCGGGTAGTGTTTGATCACCAGCGTGCGTGGCAGCGAGAACGGCGAGGACGCCACGGTGGCGCGCACGACGACGGCAGGCCCGCTGCCAGCGAGGTCTTCTGGTTTGGACAACGTGATGGCCGAGCCGAACCGGTTGGCCAACGCCAGCTCGGCAGCGTCCAGCGCTGCGGCAAGAGCGTTGTCGTGCGATTCGCCGTCGACCCGTTCGTCGTCGTGTGCGGAGGTGTCCACGTGCATCAGCTGGGGAGCCTACTAGCGTGGAAGTCGCGATGAGAAGCACCAAACAGTCACAGCACGACCCGCGCGACCGCGATCGCGATGACGAGGGCAGGGCACGAAACGCCAGGCCACGGGACGGTTTGGGCAGGCCACTGCCCTACGGCACCCCCGGAGTCGAGCGCCAGCCTGAAGGCGTAACGCGCTCGCCCGCCCGCACTATTGACGAAGCCCAGCAATTGCTGGACGACGGTAAGCCATTTCACGCGCACGAGGTGTTCGAGGACGCGTGGAAGTCGACCGAGCACGACGAGGAGCGCGCTCTCTGGAAGGGACTGGCGCAGCTCGCTGTCGGACTCACCCACGCGGCGCGCGGCAATCTGGTCGGCGGCGCGCGGCTGCTGCGGCGCGGCGCGGAGCACATCGGCCCCTACGCCGAGCAGCCGCCGCACGGGATCGCCGTCGCCTCGCTGGTGACGTGGGCGGACGGGCTCGCCGCCGAGCTGGACGACGGCGAGCCGATCGACGCGCCGGAAGCCGCAGCGCCTCGGCTGCGGGGTGAGCCCGCGCGGTGAAAGACGCCTTCGCTGCGTTGGGTGCGGTGAATGACGCTTTCACTGCGTTGAACGCAGCGAAGGGGACTCAACGGCACGCGTGGTGGCACCGAACTCGCTGAACGCGCCAGCGACCTGCGAGCACTGGCCGCATCGTGAGTCAGCCCGTTTGAAGGTTGTGGCGGCGCACTAGAGAAGGAAGGTCCGCCAGTCCATCGAGCTGGAACAGGCACCACTGCTCCACGTCGGCGTCCAGGACTCGCTGTGCGGTCGCTTCCCGCAGGATGTGCCCCCACGGCCCCCGACGAACGACAGCGGTGCTGATGCCCAGTTCCGCAGCGGGCCGGATGTCATTGTCCAGACGGTCACCCACGTACAGGATCCGCTCGGCCGGCACGCCGGCCTCGACTATCAAGCGTTCGAAGAAGGCCGTCGAAGGCTTCTCCGCATCCCAACTGTCCGACGTTCCCAGCACGTCGATCGGCAACTCCAGCTCACGCAAGATGTCCTCCGCGCGAGCGGTCTGATTCCCGGCCACACCCACCGTCAAACCCTGCGCACGCAGCTCACCGAGGCACGGCCGCACATCGGGATACAGGTCGATCTCACCGAACGACTCCGGTTGCCCCACCTCGGCCCGGCGTTTGCGTTCGGTCGCCAGGTCGAAGCCCGGCTGGAACACCTGGAACGTCTCACGGTAGTCCTGGCCCTGAGCGACGATCGCGCCGAACACGGCCGAGAAGGTATGCCGAGGAATCCCCAGCCAGTCGGCCCAGGTGCCGTACTCCCTGGTCTCGTCCACCAACACTTCACCGACGTCGAAGAACACCGCGTCAATCGTCATGCCGGCCAGGGTAAGCGGCGTCCGTGCGGGCCGGGGACGCCGCATGGCTGGCCGGTGGCAGCTATCTTCCTACGCCCGCTGCTGGTGGGCTTGTCGGCGTACGAGCCACCCGACCAACGACCCGTCTCCGGCACCCGCGACAGGCGGCCATACGAATCCAGAACGGGCCGCCAGCGCACTGACCTGCGGTATCATCCCGTTTCGTGCCCATACATCAAACGGTATTCCCGCAAATGATGGTTCGCCAAAGCGTCTTTCAGCGCACTTAACTGCCCGGCTTCTTCTCCGGCTTCGCGTCGACGCCCGCTTCTTTGCGCTGCTGCGCGGTGATCGGCGCGGGCGCACCGGTGAGCGGGTCGTAGCCGCCGCCGGTCTTCGGGAACGCGATGACGTCCCGGATCGACTCGGATCCGGTGAGTAGCGCGACGATGCGGTCCCAGCCGAACGCGATCCCGCCGTGCGGCGGCGCGCCGTAGGCGAAGGCGTCCAGCAGGAAGCCGAACTTCTCCCGTGCCTCCTCGTCGGTCACGCCCATCACGTCGAACACGCGCTTCTGCACGTCAGCGCGGTGAATACGAATGGAGCCGCCGCCGATCTCGTTGCCGTTGCAGACGATGTCGTAGGCGTACGCCAGCGCGTTGCCAGGGTCGGTCTCGAACTTGTCGATCCATTCCGGGGTGGGCGAGGTGAAGGCGTGGTGCACCGCGGTCCACTCGCCATGGCCCACCGCGACGTCGTCGGTCACGCCCGCTGGCTCGAACAGCGGCGCGTCCACCACCCACACGAACGACCACGCGTCCTCGTCGATCAGGCCGAGCCGGTGACCGATCTCGTCGCGGGCCGCGCCTAGCAGCGCCCTGGCCTCGTGCGCCGGTCCCGCGGCGAAGAACACGCAGTCCCCCGGCTTGGCGCCGACCGCGTCGGCGAGGCCGTCGCGCTCGGACTCGGACAGGTTCTTGGCGACCGGACCGCCGAGCATGCCGTCCTCGGCGACCAGCACATAGGCCAGCCCCTTCGCGCCGCGCTGCTTGGCCCAGTCCTGCCAGGCGTCGAGCTGCCTGCGCGGCTGGTCGGCGCCGCCCGCCATGACCACGGCACCGACGTAGGGCGCCTGGAACACCCGGAACGGGGTGTCGGCGAAGTAGTCGGTCATCTCGGTGATCTCGAGGTCGAAGCGCAGGTCCGGCTTATCGGTGCCGTACTTGGCCATCGCGTCGGCGTAGCTGATGCGCGGGATCGGCAGGCTCACCTCGTGGCCCGCCAGCCGCCACAGCGCCGCGATGACTCGCTCGCTGAGCGCGATCACGTCGTCCTGGTCGACGAAGCTCATCTCGACGTCGAGCTGGGTGAACTCGGGCTGCCGGTCGGCGCGGAAGTCCTCGTCGCGGTAGCAGCGCGCGATCTGGAAGTAGCGCTCGATGCCACCGACCATGAGCAGCTGCTTGAACAGCTGCGGCGACTGCGGCAGCGCGTACCAGTTGCCCGGCTTGAGCCGCGCCGGGATCACGAAGTCGCGCGCGCCCTCCGGGGTGGAACGGGTCATGGTGGGCGTCTCGACCTCGACGAAGCCCTCGTCGTGCAGTAGCTCGCGGGCGACTCGGTTCACCTCGCTGCGCAGCCGCATGGCGCGCGCGGGGCCGTTGCGGCGCAGGTCGAGGTAGCGGTGCTTGAGCCGGGTCTCCTCGCCGACGTCGACGCGGTCGTCGATCGGGAACGGCAGTGCCGCCGACTCCGACAGGATCTCGAACTCGGTGGCCAGTACCTCGATCGCGCCGGTGGCGATGTCCGGGTTCTCGTTGCCTTCCGGGCGCGGCGAGACCTCGCCGACGACCCGCACGCAGAACTCCGCACGCAGGCCGTGGGCGCGCTCGGCCATCTCGCCCTCGCGGAACACCACCTGTGCGACCCCGGTGGCGTCCCGCAAATCGATGAAGATCACCCCGCCGTGATCACGCCTGCGCGCCACCCATCCGGCGAGGGTGACGGTCGTTCCGGCGTGGTCGGCACGCAAGCTGCCTGCGTCGTGGGTGCGAAGCACGGGAGTTGCTCACTCTCTAGGTCGATGGGTGCGGCGGATGGGCGCCAATGGCAAGGCTAACGAACGCCTGGTTCTCGCCGGTCACCTGGCTACCGGAGGTGACAGGCCACTGGAATTCCCCAAGATCACCCGAACACGACGGCCCCGCTGACATACTCGCCGCCATGACATCGCGCGTCCGGCTTTTCGTGGACGGCGCGCTGGCTGCTCGTGACGATTCTCGGCGGCGTCGGCGGGGTGTTCAGCGGGCTCGGTGCGCTGGTGCTCGTCCTGATCCGGCTAGGCACATTTCCTGGTCACACCCGCATGAGAACGTGACCTGAGCCGGTTCACCTGGCGATAACCGTTCCCGCTCCCGCAGGATGGAGTCCGTGACATCACCCCGGGACGGCGGACGGCGCCGCGCCGACCGCCGTGGCGACGACGAGGCCGAGACCAGGCCGATCCCACGGGTCCCTGGCGCGGCAGCGGGTCAGCCGCCCCGACGGACGCCAGGAGAGGGCGGTCGGCGTCGCAAGCCAGCGGGTCCCCCGGAGCAGCAGCCTCGGCAGCAGCAAGGACACCAGCCAGGCCCGCCCGGCGAGCGACAGCCCCAGCAACCGACGGGGCGTCGGCCACGGCGACGGGCCGGGTCACCGCCCGACCGGCCCGAGGAGCGGCAGCCGCGTCCGCGGCGGCGGCGCGTCGAGCCCCCCGGCGCCATCGACCCCGCCGCGCAGACCAGGCCGGTCACGCCCGCCGTCCCGCCGCCTGGACCGCCCGAGCAGGACGCGGCCCAGGGTCAGTCCGACCAGGCTGAGCCGTCGGACCGGGCGGAGTCGCCGGACCAGCCCGAGTCGTCCCCAGCGGGGCCGCCCACACCGCCGCCCGGCCACGGCCACTCGCACGCCCACTCGCACGAACCGCCGCCCCCGGCGTCACGGCAGGTGCGGATGCTGCTGGCAGCGCTGCTCGCGCCGTTCCTCCTCGCGGTGTTCGTGGTGTTCCTCGTGCTGCTTCCCACCGGAGGCCTGCCGGACAGTGCCGTCGACTCCGGGACGCCGGTCGACGGCACCGTCACCGCGGCGTCGCTCGGGTCCTGTCTGCGCCAGCCCGGGGCACAGCCTGGCCAACCCGAGGCGCAACCTAGCCAGCCCGGCGGGCAACCTGACCAGCCAGCACAGGGGCAGCCGCAGTGCCTGCTGCTCGACATCACCCTCACCGACGGCCCCGCAACGGGCAGCGTCATCCACAAGACGGAGCCGGTTGGGCCGTCGCGGCCCACCTTCGCCGTCGGCGACGACATCGTGCTCGCCTTCACCGGCGAGGACCCCAGAAACGACGACGCCTACCTGATCATGGACTTCCAGCGCGGCACGCCACTGCTGATGCTGGTCGTGGTGTTCCTCGGGGCCGTGCTGCTGCTCGGTCGCTGGCACGGCGCACGCGCGCTGGCCGGGCTCGGCGTCAGCGCGGCCGTCCTCGGGTTGTTCGTGGTGCCCGCCATCCTCGCGGGCGAGGACCCGCTGCTGACCGGCATCACCGGCGCCGGGCTGATCATGTTCGCCACGCTGTATCTCACCCACGGCTTGTCGGTGCGCACCTCGGTCGCGCTGCTCGGCACGCTGATCAGCCTGCTGCTGATCGGCATCATCTCGGCGGTGTTCTCCGGGCTCATGCACCTGACCGGGCTCGATGAGCAGACAGGCAACCTGATCGCGGCGCTGGGCCACGGCATCGACGCCCAGGGACTGCTGCTGGCGGGCGTGGTCATCGGCGCGCTCGGTGTGCTCGACGACGTCACCGTGACGCAGGCCAGCGCGATCTGGGAGCTGCGGCGGGCGAACCCGAAACTGAGCTGGCGTGATTTGTACGACGCGGGGGTGCGCATCGGCAGGGATCACGTCGCCTCAGCGGTCAACACCCTCGTGCTCGCCTACGCGGGCGCCGCGCTGCCGGTGTTGCTCTACACGGCGGTGTCCGGGGTCGGGCTCGGCACGATCCTCACCTCGCAGGACATCGCGCAGGAGATCTTGCGCACCCTCGCTGGCAGCATCGGCATCGTCGCGGCCGTGCCGCTGACGAGCCTGCTCGCGGCGGCCATCGTGATCCGCGAACCGCGGCTGCCGCTCGCTGCTGAAGCCCACTGAGCGGCGGATTCGCCCCATGTCGTCCGCCACACGATATTGGGCAGAACCAGTCGGCGCCGGTTAGGGTGCTCGACGGATCGCGCAGCGACGGGCGGCAGGCCAGGTAGCAGCGGTCGTCGTCGCCGGAGTCGGAGGTGCCGCCGACGCGGCCGCCCCGACAGAGGAATGGACACCGAGCATGAGCCAGCGCAGTGGGCAATGGACTGGACACAGCCAGCGACGGCAGCGGCTCAGCGACGTCACGGTGAACATGATCGTGACCCGGCCGATCGACGCCATCGACGCCACGATCTACACCTCCGCCAAGGTCGTCGAGGACACCTCGGCGGCGCTTGGCGCGCTGCCCAGCCTCGCCCGCACGCTGGAGCAGCTCCGTCCGGGCGGGGTGCTGCTCGAGGAAATCGTCAAGCTGAAGCGGACGCTGGACCGGATCGACCGAATCGGCACTTTCGTCGCCGAGGAGTTGCCTGAGACGCAACAGCAGCTGGAGGCGCTCAACAGTCAGCTCAACGACTCGGTCAACCGCATCGGCGAGCTGGCGCGGGCGATCCTGACGCAAACCGCGGTGAACAACGCGCTCAACGACTCCATCCGGCTGCTGTCGAAAGGGCTCGGTGTCGCCCAGGGCACGGCCGAGACGCTTGGCAAGGCGTTGGGCAGGGCGCGGACACCCAAAGACGAGACCTGAGCCTCCACAGCCACTTCACAGGCGGTGCCCATAGAATCCCCGCGACGTGGTTTGTGACCGGCAGGCTCGCAAGCCGGACCCGAGGATGCGAGGAGTGCGCGTGGCGACCAACCAGCAACGCCGTGAGGCCGCGAAGCGGAAGCTGGAGCGGCAGATCGAGCACCGGCAAGAGCGCGTGAAGCGCAACAGGGTGATCGGCGCGGCGGTCACCGCTGGCGCCGTCGTCATCGTGACCGGCCTGGTCGTCTTCCTCGCGACGCGCGGCAGTGACGACTCCACCGCGCAGGCGGACGAACAGCAGCCGCAGGAGCCGAGTCTGCAGATCCCGTCCGAGCGGGCACCGGTGCCGGAGCGCACGAAGCCGCTGCCGAACCCGAGCAAGTGCGCCTACAAGGAGAGCCCCTCCCCCGCGGCCAAGGACGTCGACCGGCCGGAGAACGGCACGGTGCCCGCACGCGGCACCGTCGACGTCGCCATGGAGACCACGGCTGGCCCCATCGGCCTGACGCTGGACCGGTCGCTGGCCCCGTGCACCGTGAACAGCATGGTGAACCTGATCAAGCAGGACTTCTACGAGGGCAGCGAGTGCCACCGTCTCGGCACGCGTGGCCTGCAGATGCTGCAGTGCGGTGACCCGACCGGCAGCGGGCGCGGCGGCCCCGGCTACTCCTTCGCGGACGAGACGTTCCCGCAGCTGTCCTACGGTCGCGGTCTCGTCGCGATGGCGAACAGCGGGCCTGACACCAACGGCAGCCAGTTCTTCCTGGTCTACGGCGAGGCACAGCTCGACCCGAACTACACCGTGTTCGGCACCATCTCCGACGAGGGTCTGGCCACGCTGGACAAGGTCGCCAACGGCGGCATCGGTGAGCAGGGCGCCGCAGGCGATGGCACCGGCAAGCCGGAGATCCCTGTGAAGTTCACCAAGGTCACCGTTGACGCGTGAGCACGGGCCGTAAGGTCAATCGCATGACGACAGGGCTGGAGCTGGCGCGGGCGGGCAGCGTCGCGCGACTCACGTTCACGCGACCGGACAAGCACAACGCGATCAGCTTCGACATGTGGTCGGCCATCCCCGGCATCGTCGCCGAGGTGGAGGCCGATCCGGCGGTGACCGCGCTGGTGATCACCGGGCAGGGGGACAACTTCTCGGCGGGCGCGGACATCGCCGAGTTCGGTGAGCTGCGGTCCACGGCGGACGGCGCCGCGCTCTACGACAAGGCGGTGCACGCCGCTGTCACCGCGCTGGCCGACATGGTCACCCCGAGCATCGCGCTGATCAGGGGCAACTGCATTGGCGGCGGCTGCCAGATCTCGGTGGCCTGTGACTTCCGGTTCGCCGCAGAGGGTGCGCGGTTCGGCATCACTCCGGCCAAGCTCGGGATCATCTACGACTATCCCTCGACGCACCAGCTGGTCTCGCTGGTCGGCCCGGCGAATGCCCGCTACATCCTGCTGTCCGCGAAGCTGGTCGGCGCCGACCGGGCGCATGCGATGGGCCTGGTCAACGACGTCTACCCGGACGGCGGCCTGGACGCGGCGGTCGAGGACTTCGTCGCCACGCTCGCCACCCGATCGCAGACGTCGGTGCGTGGCATGAACCGGATCATCGGCAAGATCGCGGCGGGCCAGGACGAGCCGGATGCGGAGGTCGACCAGCTCCGCCGCGACGCCATCCACGGCGCGGACTACGCCGAGGGTGTGGCGGCGTTCCTGGAGCGCAGGACGCCGAGGTTCACCCACCACCACTGAGGATGTCGGCTGCTGGCCGAGTCGGGTGGCCCGGGGGAATCTCACCCCCGGGCTCCCTCAGAACGGAGCGTGACAGTCTCCCGTCACTCCGCTCTTCTCATCGCAGTCCCGCAAACGTGCGCACCCACCGCCAGTGGGTGAACAGTTCGGGCTCTCGATCGACGAGTCCGAACCACCACTGGGTGAAGCAGCGGTAGCCGCGCAGTCGCTTGTACTTCTTGCCTGCCCAGCGCATCAGGTAGGTGTTGATGCGCTGAAGGAGGGGATACATCTTCGACCGGTAGAACCGGCCATAGTAGTTAATCCAGCCCGCCACGATCGGGTTGATCGCCTCGGCGAGCTCGTCCAGGTCGTACCTGGTGCGTCGGTGGAGCCGCCAGCGGCGGACCTGCGCGTGCATCTTCTTGAGCGCGTCCTTGCTGACGGCAGGCTGGAAACTGACGAACAGCGTCCCGCCCTTGTCCACCGCTGCTCGCGGCTGAAACGTGTAGCCCAGGAACGTAAACGACGTGTGCTCGTACGCACCGCGCCGATTGTTGTCCTTGCAGTACACGATCCGGGTCTTGTCGGGATGCAGTTGCAGCCCCAGACCCTCCAGCCGCTCGGCCAGCGCCGCCCGCACCTGGCGGGCTTGGCGCTCGGTCACACAGTGCACGACCGCATCATCGGCGTAACGTTCGAACTCCACGGTCGGGAACTCCCGAGCCAGGAACATGTCGAACGCGTAGTGCAGCACCACATTCGCCAGGACCGGGGAGACCGCCGATCCCTGCGGGGTACCGCGATCCCGCTCGACCAGGGTGCCATCGGGCAGCTGCAGCGGCGCTGTGAGCCACCGCTTCACATACAGCAGCACCCATTTGCGGTCGGTATTGACCTTGACCGCCTTGACGACGAGACCGTGATCCAGCGAGTCGAAGAACTTACGGATGTCAAGATCGAGCACCCAGTCCTTCTTCCAACACCGCGTCCGGCACCGGGCCAGCGCATCATGCGCGGACCTGCCCGGCCGATACCCGTAGGAGTCGGGATGAAAGATCGACTCCGTCCGGGGTTCCAACTGCAGCGCGACCACGGTCTGCGCGATCCGGTCCGCCACGGTCGGAACCCCAAGGATCCGGGTCCCGTCGCCATGCGGCTTCGGTATCTCCACCGCCTTCACCGCAGGCGGAAAATACGTCCCCGACGACATCCGATTCCAGATCTTGTACAGATTGTTCCGCAGATCGGTCTCGAACATCTCCATCGTCACGCCATCCACCCCAGCGGCACCCTTATTGGCCTTAACGCGCCGATACGCCTCCCACACCAGTTGCTTCGAAATATCAAACGACTTGTCCACCGGACCTGACTTGCCCACCCGTCTCCTCCCGCGAGGACAGCTGTCCCCGGGTTGCTCGTGCGACCAAATCCACGATGAGCCGGCCCCTTCGCTCCACCCCCATTACAGGGCTTCACCACTACTACGAGCCGGTCCGCCAGCGAGCGCCGCCTCGGTACTCAACGCCTCCGGTTTCCGCCGTCGGCGCGCTCCCTCTCGCACACCCGCACCGCCGGGTGTGGACGTGCAGTATCGACACTCGCCTTCCCACGTTCCGCGCAGGAGCCGCAGACCAGACTCACGCCGCCTTCATGCCGGACACCACCTGGCCAATAAGTGGGCACCCACCAGGCTCATCCCGGGAACTCAACTTCTCCCCGGTTTCGATGCCACCTAATAGTTTCGACACCTCAACAGCGGTTCGCTCGCGCTCGTCTTCCTGATCCCCACCTGACACCTCTCGGGTGCCTTTTCCTCATCGCTCACCACGACGGTCTTCAGCCAACGCAGCATGAGGCGGTTTGACGCCTGCCCCCACAGGCCGACGCCGAAGGGCCACAACCTTCATCTCCCACACAGCACCGCATCAAGAAGCCCTACCTACATCCAGACTCCTCTCCACGCTCGTGGCGCACAGTTGATCAACTTCCCGCGCACTAGGACCATCTGGCGTCCTTTTTGCCTGGTTCCCGTGTTCACAGCCCGCAGGAAGCTGATCAACAGCGTGTGCGACGCCCACAGAGCACAGCACGCGGGCGGAGCAACCGCGTCAGGAGGCCGACGTGACGCGATAGACGTCGTAGACGCCCTCGACCTTGCGGACGGCGTTGAGCACGTGGCCGAGGTGCTTCGGGTCGCCCATCTCGAACGAGAACCGCGACACCGCTACCCGGTCGCGGGACGTCGTCACCGACGCGGACAGGATGTTGACCTTCTCGTCAGCGAGGGTCTTGGTGATGTCGGACAGCAGCCGGTGCCGGTCCAGCGCCTCCACCTGGATCGCGACCAGGAACACCGAAGACTCCGACGGCGCCCACTCGACCTCGACCAGCCGCTCAGGCTGGGATTGCAGATCTTCGGCGTTGGTGCAGTCGGTGCGGTGCACGCTCACCCCGCCGCCGCGGGTGACGAACCCGAGGATCTCGTCGCCAGGCACCGGGGTGCAGCAGCGCGCGAGCTTCGCCCAGACGTCACCGGCGTCCTTGACCACCACGCCGACGTCGTTGGTGGAGCGTCTGCGGCTGATCGTCGACGGGGTGGCGCGCTCGGCCAGCTCCTCCTCGGCCTCCTCGACGCCACCGATGAACGCCACCAGCCGCGACACCACGTGCTTGGCGCTGGTGTTGCCCTCGCCAACGGCGGCATACAGCGCGGTGATGTCGTTGTAGCGCAGCTCGGTGGCCAGTGCGCCCATCACGTCGGCGGAGATCAGCCGCTGCAGCGGCAGTCCGGCGCGGCGGATCTCCTTGGTGATGGCTTCCTTGCCCGCGTCGATGGCCTCTTCGCGGCGTTCCTTGGCGAACCACTGCCTGATCTTCGCCCGCGCCTTCGGTGAACCGGCGAAGCCGAGCCAATCCCTGCTCGGGCCCGCGCTCTCGGCCTTCGAGGTGAAGATCTCGACGACCTCACCGTTGTCGAGCTTGCGTTCCAGCGCGACGAGCCTGCCGTTGACGCGCGCGCCGATGCAGCGGTGGCCCACCTCGGTGTGCACCGCGTAGGCGAAGTCGACCGGCGTCGACCCGGCTGGCAGCGTGATCACGTCGCCCTTCGGCGTGAACACGAAGATCTCGCGGGTGGCGAGGTCGTAGCGCAGCGACTCCAGGAACTCGCCGGGGTCGGCGGCCTCGCGCTGCCAGTCGAGCAGTTGCCGCATCCAGGCCATCTCGTCGACCTCGAGCGCCCCTGACTTGCCGTTGTTGTGGGTGCCCTTGGTCTCCTTGTAGCGCCAGTGCGCCGCGATGCCGTACTCGGCGGTGCGGTGCATCTCGTAGGTGCGGATCTGCACCTCGAGCGGCTTGCCGTCCGGCCCGATGACCGTGGTGTGCAGCGACTGGTACACGCCGAAGCGCGGCTGTGCGATGTAGTCCTTGAACCGGCCGGGCATCGGCTGCCACAGCGCGTGCACGACGCCCATGGCGGCGTAGCAGTCGCGCACGTCGTCGACGAGGATGCGCACTCCGACGAGGTCGTGGATGTCGTCCAGGTCGCGGCTGCGCACGATCATCTTCTGATAGATCGAGTAGTAGTGCTTCGGCCTGCCCTCGACCTTGGCCTGCACCCGCGACTTCGCGAGGTTGTCCAGCAGCTGGTCGATCACCGAGCGCAGGTAGACGTCGCGCGACGGCGCCCTGTCGGCGACCAGCCGCACGATCTCGTCGTACTTCTTGGGCTGCAGGATCGCGAACGCCAGGTCCTCCAGCTCCCACTTGACCGTGGCCATACCGAGCCGGTGCGCCAGCGGGGCCAGCACCTCAAGGGTCTCGCGGGCCTTGCGCACCTGCTTCTCCGGCGGGAGGAAGCGCATGGTGCGCATGTTGTGCAACCGGTCGGCCAGCTTGATGACCAGCACCCTCGGGTCGCGAGCCATCGCGATGACCATCTTGCGGATGGTCTCCGCCTCGGCCGCGGTGCCGAGCTTGACCTTGTCCAGCTTGGTGACGCCGTCGACGAGGTGAGAGACCTCGTCGCCGAAGTCCTTGCGCAGCTTGTCCAGCGAGTAGCCGGTGTCTTCCACTGTGTCGTGCAGCAGCGCGGCCACCAGCGTGGTGGTGTCCATGCCCAGCTCGGCGAGGATGGTGGCGACGGCGAGCGGATGGGTGATGTACGGGTCGCCCGACTTGCGGCGCTGGCCCCGGTGCAGCTCCTCGGCCACATCGTAGGAGCGCTGCAGCAGGCCGAGGTCGGCGCTGGGGTGCAGCTCGCGGTGGACGGCGGCTAGGGGTTCGAGGACCTGCTTGACCGAGGCGGGTCGCTGCGCGGTGATCCGCCGCGCCAGCCGCGCCCTGACCCGCCGGGTGGCCGAGGGGGCACCGTTCTGCTGCTCACCGTTGTTCGCGCGGCCTGAGCTCCGCTGCTGCGCGGCGCCCCGCCCAGCGTCGTCCTGCGTCGCTGGGGACCGGAGCTCGTTGCTCACCCGCACCTCCTACCGGCGCTCGCTAGCTACGTCCTGGGTCTCCAGCCTAGCTCCGGTGTTCCCGCCACGGCACGCTGCCATCCCATGACGGCGCTGTGGCGGGACAGGACGGTGCGCTGGGGCTATCTGGCGCGCTTGCCGGTGGGCTTGCCCGCTGGCTTACCCGAGGGCCTTCCTGGCTCCTTGCCGGACGGCTTTCCCGCGAGCCTGCGCTGGTCGCTCTTCTTCAGGTTGCGGCCGGGCACGGCGGATGCCGCGACGACCGCTTTCTCCTTCCGCAGCTCCGCCTCGTGTTCCTCGTCGTCCGCGTCCGACTCCGTGTCGGACAGGCCAGCCGAGGCCCGCGCCGTCTGGCTCACGGTGCGCTTGCCGAGCGTGCGCCGCGACTCGACGCGGCGTGCCTGCTCCTGGTAGGCGGGCTCGCGCATCTTGAGGTCCACCAGCGCCGGAGTGGCGAGGAAGATCGACGACATCGTCCCCGCGACGATGCCGATGGCCTGCACCAGCGCCAGGTCCTTCAGCGTGCCAGCGCCGAGCAGGCCCGCACCGATCAGCAGCAGGCCGAGCACCGGCAGCAGCGAGGTCAGCGAGGTGTTGATGGAGCGCATCAGCGTCTGGTTCAGCGCGAGGTTCGCCGACTCGGGGTAGGTCTGCCTGCTCAGGTCGAGCAGTCCCTTGGTGTTCTCCCTGACCTTGTCGAAGACGACGACGGTGTCGTAGAGCGAGTAGCCGAGGATGGTCAGCAGACCGATCACCGTTGCCGGTGTGACCTCGAAGCCGATCAGTGAGTACAGCCCAGCCGTGACCGTGAGGTCGAAGGTGAGCGCCACCAGGGCGGCCACCGCCATCCAGCGTTCGAAGTAGACCGCGAGGAAGATCGTCACCAGCACCAGGAACACCGCGAGCGCGATGAGTGCCTGCTTGGTGATCTCGTCGCCCCATGTCCCGCTTACACCGCTGTCGCTGATGGCGTTGACGGTGGGTTCACCGTCCGCGCCGAGCGGCTTGAGCTCGTCGAACAGCGCGCGCTTGATCTGGTCGAGCTCACCGGCGTTCAGCGCCTCGGTCCTGATCTGCACCGCCTTGCTGCCACCGGAGCCGATGGTCTGGGTGGACGACGGTGTCTGGCCGAAGGTGTCGGCGTAGACCCGCTCCACCTCGTCGGCGGCGATTGGGCCTTGCGCCCCCTGCGCGGGCACCTGGATCTGGGTGCCGCCGACGAACTCGATACCGGGTGTGAAGCCCCGGAACACGATGCTGCCGACGCAGATCAGCATGATCACCGCGGTGATCATGTACCAGGTCTTTCTCCGATCGACAATGGCGAAGCCGCCGGTGCCGAGATAGAGCTTGGCTAGCCTGCCCTGCTTGGGCGGCTGCGCCGTGGGCTCGGTCTGCTCTGTCGTGGCCGTCGAGTCCGCCATGATCAGACCCCCCTCGCGGCCGCAGGGCCGGATTGTTTCTTACTCCGCTGCACCGCGGCGCCGGCGTCGGTGACCATGCCGAGGCCGGACAGCACACGGTTGTTGAGGATCTTCCACTTCCCGGCCATGACCAGCATCGGGTGGGTCACCATGAACACGATGACCAGGTCGAGCACCGTCGTCAGGCCGATGGTGAACGCGAAGCCCTTCACGCTGCCGACGGCGAGCAGGTAGAGCACGACCGCGGCCAGCAGCACGACCGCGTCGGCGGAGAGGATCGTCCGCCGGGAGCGCACCCACGCCCGCGGGATCGCGGAGCGCACACTTCTCCCCCCGCGTATCTCGTCCTTGATTCGTTCGAAGTACACGACGAACGAGTCCGCGGTGACACCGATCGCGATGATCAGACCAGCGACCCCCGCGATGTCGAGCGTGAACCCGACTGATCGGCCGAGCAGGATGATCACCGGGAACACCAGTGCCGCGGTCAAGCCGAGCGAGGCGACCAGCAGCACACCGAGCAACCGGTAGTAGACAAGGCTATAGAGCACGATCAGGCCGAACCCGATGGCGCCCGCGATCAGACCCGCCCGCAGCGAGGACAGGCCCAGCGTCGCCGAGACAGTCGTGGCGTCTGAGGTCTCGAACGACAGCGGCAGCGAGCCGTACTTCAGGATCTGCGCGAGATCCTCCGCCTCGGCCCGCGTGAAGTTACCGGTGATGCGGGTGTTGCCCGCGATCGCGGTGGTCACCGTCGGCGCGGAGACGACCTCGGTGTCGAGCACGAACGCGACCTGCGCCGGGTTGCTCGGTGACTGGGCGGACTCCTTGGCCAACTCGGAAGTGATCTTGGCCCACTTCGAGTTGCCGTCGCCGGTGAAGGTGATGTTGACCTGGTAGCCGACGCCGTCGGAGTTCACGCCTGCGGTGGAGTCGCTGATCTCCTGGCCATCCAGGATCACCGGGCCGAGCAAGTAGGCCAGCCGCGTGTCCGTGGATTCGCGGTCCTGGTCGCAGGCGACCAGCGGCTTGTCGGGATCGTCGTTCCCGCGCAGCGGGTCCTTCGCACCCTTCGAGCAGTCGATCTGCTGCAGGGCCTGCTGCAACGCCTGCTGCGCCTCGGGACCGCCACCGAGCAGGTCCTCGTTCTGCCGGACCTCCTTCGCCTCGGCGATCTCCTCGCGAGTCTCCTTGGGCAGGGAGGGGTCGTCCTCCTGTGCCGCGGCGGGCGCGGCACCGGACGCACCGCCACCGCCTCCCGAGCCGTCGGCGTCGGAGTTCGCACCGTCGTTCTTCGCGCCGTCACCCGGCTTCGCGGTGCCGTCGTCATCGGACGTGCCGGGCTTGTCGCCCGCGCCATCACCGCCGGGCTGGCCCGGCTGCTGCTGGACAGCGGCTGGGTCGAACGGACCGGCGATGACCTTTCGGAACGCCAGCTTCGCCGTCTGGCCGAGGGTCTTGGCCTCCTGGCCCTCCTCGCCGGGCACCGTGATCACGATCTGCTTGCCGTCCAGCACGACCTCGGCGCCGGAAACACCCAGCCCGTTGACGCGTTCGGCGATGATCGCCCGTGCCTGGTCCAGCGCCTCCGGGGTCGGCTCTGAGCCGTCCGGGGTGCGCGCGGTCAGGGTGACGCTGGTGCCGCCTTTGAGGTCGATGCCGAGGCGGGGGCTCGGATCGCGGTCACCGGTGAAGAACACCAGTCCGTACAGCACGACAACGATCAGAAGGAAGAACGCCAGATAGCGTCCTGGACGGATGGTCCCGGCGGGTGGTGCCACGGGAGGGTCTCTCCTCGAACTCGTCTTTGACACGGCCCCGGGTGGGGCGCATGACACTCGTCGCATGGCCACACGACGGCCATGGCTCGGGCACTGTACCCGGAGCCACGTAAGTCGCGCGTTATGCGAAGAAGATCGTTACTTACCCTTGTGCTCCATCGGCGGGGCGACCCCGGCGCTGCCGCGCTCGTCGGCCTCGCTGCCCTCGTCCGACTCGCTGTCGGCATCCTCGTCGAGGTCGTCGACGTCCTCGTCGAGGTCGTCCTCGACCTTCTCCCGCACGGCGGGCCGCAGCCACGTCGTCACGACGCCGTCCGCGATCTCCAGCTCGATCTTGGTGTCGTCGCTGGCGTCGACGACGATGCCCTCCAGGCCCGACGTGGTCCGCACCCGGTCGCCCTCGCTGAGGCTGTCCTGCAGCTCGTGGTGCGCCGCCATCTCCTTCTTCTGCTTGCGCACGGCGAAGAACATCATCAAGCCGAGGCCAGCCATCATCACGATGAGCAGTTCCATCGATTTCTCCCTCTATGGGCACGGCGGTGTGCCCCGCCATACCCGTTGGCGAGTACGTATTTGCTGCGAGTCTGCCAGTTTACGCCCTAGCCACCGACGGCAGCCCCTGCGTCACCGCAGGCCGCTCGCGTGTCAGTCGAACAACGACTGGGTGGCCTCCGGCGTTCCCCCCTTCGGTGGCGGCAGCCCGAGGTGCTGCCACGCCGCTGCCGTGGCCACCCTGCCGCGGGGTGTGCGGGCGAGCATCCCGATCCGCACCAGGTACGGCTCGCACACCTCCTCCACCGTCGACGACTCCTCCCCGACCGCGACGGCCAGCGTGGACACCCCGACCGGACCGCCGCCGAACGAGCGCACCAGCGCGCCGAGCACCGCCCGGTCCAGCCGGTCGAGGCCCCACTCGTCGACGTCGTACACCTCGAGCGCGGCCTGGGCGGTCTCCCTGGTCACCCTGCCGTCGGCGCGCACCTCAGCGTAGTCGCGGACCCGGCGCAGCAGCCGGTTGGCGATACGGGGCGTGCCCCGGGAGCGACCCGCGATCTCCTCGGCGCCGTCCGCTTCGAGCGCGACGCCGAGAATGACCGCCGAGCGGCGCAACACCTGCTCCAGCTCGACGGGCTCGTAGAACTCCATGTGGCCGGTGAAGCCGAACCGGTCCCGCAGCGGACCGGTCAGCGCGCCGGACCGGGTGGTGGCACCGACAAGGGTGAACGGCGCGATCTCCAGCGGGATGCTGGTCGCGCCCGGTCCCTTGCCGACGACGACGTCGACCCGGAAGTCCTCCATCGCCAGGTACAGCATCTCCTCGGCGGGCCGGGCGATGCGGTGGATCTCGTCGATGAACAGCACATCGCCCTCCACCAGGTTCGACAGCATCGCGGCCAGGTCACCGGCGCGTTCGAGCGCTGGCCCCGAGGTGATGCGGATGGCACTGTCCAGCTCGGACGCGATGATCATGGACAGGCTGGTTTTGCCGAGCCCCGGCGGACCGGACAGCAGCACGTGATCCGGCGGCACTCCCCTGCGCTTGGCGCTGTGCAGCACCAGCTCCAGCTGCTCGCGCACCCTGCCCTGGCCGACGAACTCGGACAGCTTGCGCGGGCGCAGCGTGGTTTCGAGCTCGCGCTCGCCGCTCTCCGGCAGGGCGGACAGCGGCGTCGACTCCGCGGCGGCGTCGTCAAGGTCGGCGGCCGAGCCAGCGGCCGAGTGCTCAGCGTCTTCCGGGCTCATCACGTCCCTCATCGTGCATCCCGCTCGTCACCGCTTCTTACCGAGGACCCCCAGCGCGGCCCGCAGCACGGCCGAGGTGTCAGTGCCACTCGAGCCGCCGTTCTCACCGCTGCCGACGGCGCCGTTCTCGAGTACCCCGTCGACGGCCTTCTCCGCTTGCTTGGCCGCGAAGCCGAGCGAGACCAGCGCCTCGACGACGTCCGGTTTCACCCCGTCGGCCGCGCCACCTGGCACCGCGCTGGGCGCACCCGCACCGGTCGCGCCACTGATCGGCGTGGCATCGACCTTGTCGCGCAGCTCGAGACTGAGTCGCTCCGCGCCCTTCTTGCCGATGCCAGGCACCTGGGTGAGCACGGTGGTGTTGCCCTCGGCCAGCGCGCCGCGCAGGGTGTCGGGGTCGAGCACGGCGAGCGCGGCCAGCGCCAGCCGAGGCCCGATGCCGGACACCGACTGCAGCAGCACGAACAGCTCGCGCGACTCGGTCTCGACGAAGCCGTACAACGTCAGCGAGTCTTCCCGCACCACGAGCTGGGTGTGCAACGTGGTCTGCTCCCCCACCCGCAGGGTGGCGAGCGTGGCCGGGGTCGCCAGCACGGCGAGTCCGACCCCACCGACCTCGACCACGACGTGATCGAGCGAGATCGCGAGCACCTGCCCGCGTACCGACGAGATCATCCTGTCCCTCCTCGGCCCGGCCGACTTGCCGCGCCAGTCCGCTGTGCTCGCGCGGCCGACAGCCGCGCCTTGTGTGCCTTTGCCAGGTCGGCCGCGCGCCGCTCCGCCTCGGCGAGCCTGGCGCGCATCGGTTCCCGCCACAGGTGGCAGACGGCGAGCGCGAGCGCGTCGGCCGCGTCGGCGGGCTTGGGTCGCTCCTGAAGCTGTAGTAGCCGGGTGACCATGGTGGTGACCTGCTGCTTGTCCGCTCGCCCTGAGCCGGTGACGGCGGCCTTCACCTCGCTCGGCGTGTGGAATCCGACCGGTAGCGACCGCCGTGCCGCGCTCAGCGCGACCACGCCGCTCGCCTGTGCGGTGCCCATCGCCGTGCGGACGTTCTGCTGGCTGAACACCCGCTCGATGGCCACGGCGTCCGGGCGGTAGGTTTCCAGCCACTCGTCCATCGCGTCGGCGACCTGGCGCAGCCGGTCGGCGAGGTCGAGATCCGAGGGGGTGCGCACCACGTGCACGCCGACGTAGCTGACTTGCCGTCCGGTGCCGCCATCGACGATGCCGACCCCGCATCGGGTCAGGCCGGGATCGACCCCGAGAACGCGCACCTACGACCTCCACCATGGCGAACACTCGTTCGAGGAGGGAGGTTACCCGCCTGCCCTCGGCGCGCTCGACCCGACGCGCCGGATAGCCGTCAGTCCGCTAGAACGACGGGGTTCCGGTCGCGTTCAGCAGGGGCTGCCACTGCGCGAAGCCCTCTGGCGCGTCGTCGTCCCATGGCCAGCTGCCTTCTGGTGTCGGGACGATGATCTGCATACCGGGGAAGTCGCCATCCGGGTAGAGCACGAACGCCGATCCGAAGTACGCCGGGTAGTGCGCGGGGTCGACGTGCTCGAACGCTACCGGGATGCCGTCGAAGAAGCCGTCGTAGAGCACGCCCGGCTCGAACCGCACGCCCATGGCCGCCTTGTCCACGTACGCGTCGAGCAGCACCGTCGCGATCTGTTCCGGCAGGCCGACCACGACCGCCTCCGGGACACCGTGCTTGCGCCACGCGCCCGCGGTGAAGCAGTAGCCGCCGACGCCGTCCTCGGGCGCGACCGACACGACCGCGTTACCTCTGGTGTCCGCTTCCTCGATCAGCCAGTCACGAAGCTGCTCGAGATCGTCGGTATGGGGTACCGGTGTGGGTGATGCGTCCGTGGTCACGGGCGTTCATTCTGCCCGCTTACGGTCCGCTTCCCCACAGCCGTCCAGCGGATCTTGCCATCACCCATCCGGCCTAGCAAACACGAAGCGGCATGCTGCCGTGGGTACCAGTCGTGAGTGCTGATCCAGGTTCTAACCCGGATCAGCACTCACGACCGCGCCTCAGCCGACCTCCGCGAGCACCTCGTCGCTGACGTCGAAGTTGGCGTAGACGTTCTGCACGTCGTCGGCGTCCTCGAGCGCCTCGATCAGCTTGAACACCTTCTTCGCGCCGTCGGCGTCCAACGGCACGTTCACCGACGCCAGGAAGCTGGCCTCGGCCGACTCGTACTCGTACCCGGCCCCGCGGACCGCGTCGCGCACCGCGAGCAGGTCGCTGGCGTCGGAGACGATCTCGAAGCTCTCGCCGAGGTCGTTGACCTCCTCCGCGCCCGCGTCGAGCACCATCATCAGCACGTCGTCCTCGGTGAGGTCGTTCTTCGGCACGATCACGATGCCTTTGCGGTTGAACAGGTACGACACCGAACCGGGGTCGGCCAGCGAGCCACCGTTGCGGGTCAGCGCGGTGCGCACCTCACCCGCGGCGCGGTTCTTGTTGTCGGTCAGGCACTCGATCAGCACGGCGACGCCGTTGGGCGCGTATCCCTCGTACATGATCGTCTGCCAGTCGGCGCCACCGGCTTCCTCACCGGCGCCCCGCTTGCGGGCGCGCTCGATGTTGTCCTTCGGAACGGAGTTCTTGTTCGCCTTGAGGATCGCGTCGTAGAGCGTCGGGTTGGCGTCGGGGTCGCCCCCGCCGGTGCGGGCGGCCACCTCGATGTTCTTGATCAGCCGTGCGAACAGCTTGCCCCGTTTGGCATCGAGGGCGGCCTTCTTGTGTTTCGTGGTCGCCCACTTTGAGTGGCCGCTCATCTCTCCTCCATCTTCGTCGCTACTCGCCTGGTAAAATGCCAATCCGGCCGACGTGGCCGACCGGGCAGGTCAGCGATCGTATGCCCGTCGCCCTACTTTCGGCCTTCTTGGCATGTCGGTCCTCATGCCGCGTCCTCGGACACGGCCGCGCGGACGATGTCCGCGAACAGCCGGTGCACCCTGCCATCACCGGTGAGCTCGGGGTGGAACGCGGTCGCGAGCACCGTGCCCTGGCGAACCGCGACGATCCTACCCGCGGCTGGCCCGGCGACAGCGGTGTCGGGCACGGCAGCGAGGACCTCGACATCCTGGCGTGCCGACTCCACCCACGGCGCCCTGATGAACACCGCGTGCACCGGTCCGTCGTCGATTCCGGTGAAGGCGAGGTCCTCCTCGAAGGAGTCCACCTGCCTGCCGAACGCGTTACGCCGCACCGTAATGTCCAACGCGCCGAGCTGGTGCTGGTCTTCCCGCCCGTCGAGTACCTCGTTGGCCAGCAGGATCATGCCAGCACACGAGCCGTAGGCGGGCATGCCACTCGCGAGCCGCTTCCGCAGCGGCTCGAGCAGTTCGAAGGTGTCCAGCAGCCGCGACATCGTCGTCGACTCCCCGCCGGGGATGACAAGGCCGTCCACGGCGGCCAGCTCCGACTCCCTGCGCACCGTCATGGTGCGCACACCAGCGGCGCGCAGCGACGCGACGTGCTCGCGCACATCGCCCTGCAACGCGAGCACACCGACACATGGCTGAGCAGCAGACAAACCGCGATTCCTCCCGAAATGACTGCTCACCAGCCTAATCGCGCAGCGTTGGCGAGCACTGACCGGGTGCGAATAGGCCCGCGCCAGGCAGTCAAAATCGCTCAGCCCGCGCGCAACGCCTTGTCGAGGTCGTCCCAGAGGTCGTCGACGTCTTCCAGCCCAACGGAGAGCCGCAGCAGGCTCGCGGAAACACCGGTGGCGGCCAGCACGTCCTCGCCGACCAGCCGATGTGTCAGCGCCGCGGGATGTTCGATCAGGGTGTCGACCGAGCCGAGGCTCACCGCGGGGGTGACGACGTCGAGCGCGCGCACCACGGTGTGCGGGTCGCCGTCCGGTTCGAAGGCCAGCATCGCGCCCGGTCCGCGCAGCTGGCGGCCGAGCACGCCCGCGTCGTTCTGTCCGGCGAGGCCCGGATAGCGCACCGAGCACACCCTGGGGTGTGCTGCCAGTCGTCGCGCCAGTTCGGCCGCGGTGCGTTGCGCCGCATCGATGCGCAACGGCAGCGTGGGCAGCCCCCGATGCAGCAGGTAGGCGCTGAGTGGATGCAGCACGGCCCCGGTAAGGATGCGCAGTTGCCGCAGCGGCGCCGCCCGTTCCACCGAGCAGGCCACCACACCGCCGAGCGCGTCGCCATGCCCGCCGAGGTACTTGGTACCTGAGTGCAACACGTACGCCGCGCCGTGGTCGGCAGGGTTCTGCAACACCGGCGTGGCGAAGGTGTTGTCCACGACTACCGGCACATCACCGGCCGCACGGACGACGGCGGCGATGTCGACGACGTCGAGGGTCGGGTTCGCCGGGGTTTCCAGCACCACGAGGCCGGTATCGGGACGAATCGCGGCGGCCACGCCCGCTGGGTCGACGAAGTCGGTGTCGGTGCCGAGCAACCCGGTGGTGAGCAGATGATCACTGCCGCCGTAGAGCGGGCGCGCCGCGACGACGTGCCGGTGTCCTGTCATGCCGCAGCTCGCCTGCACCACGGCGGTCAGCGCCGCCATGCCGCTGGCGAACGCGACGGCCTGCTCGGTGCCTTCCAGCTCGGCGAGCGCCTGCTCGAACCGCGCCGTCGTGGGGTTGTGCAGCCGGGCGTACACCGGTGATGCCGCCCGCTCCGCGCCATCGGCCAGCTCGCCGAGCGCGACGCCGCCGCTGTCCTGATCAGGGATCGGATACGTCGTCGAGAGATCGATCGGTGGGGCATGGACCCCGATGTCGCTCAGGTCGTGCCTGCCGCCATGCACGGCGCGGGTACGCATGCCGCTCATGTCCGCCCTCCATATGACCGTAGTGGGTTCGCCAATACTTGAGTCATAGTGATGGAGTGACTACGTCTATGGAGATTTCTCGAATATCCTGCGGCGAACCGAGGTGATGTCCGTGCTCGATGCGATCGATGCCGCCCTGCTGCTCGAGTTGCAGAAGGACGCTCGACTGCCGAACAAGGACCTCGCGGAGCGCGTCACGGTGGCGCCCTCGACGGCGCTGGTCCGGCACAGGGCGCTGCGGGAACGAGGCGTCATCACCGGCTACCGCGCCGAGGTCGACCTCAGCGCGATCGGGCGCCCGTTGCAGGCGATGATCGCGGTGCGAATCCGGCCGCATACCCGCGACGTGGTGCGGCCGTTCCTGGAGTATCTGCTCGAGCTGCCGGAAACGCTGTCGGTGTCGCACGTAGCGGGCCCTGACGACTTCCTGGTGCACGTCGCCGTCACCGATGCCGAACACCTGCAACGCCTGGTTCTCGACTCGTTCACCGGCAGGCGGGAGGTGGCCCAGCTGCATACCAACCTGCTGTTCGAGCATCGCAGGAAAGGCCAGATTCCACCGGCCTGACGGCTCAGGGCACCCCGGCCAGCCGCAGCAGCGCGGCGGTCGCGGCGGCGGCGAGCACCACCACGACGAACGGCGCCTTGCGCCAGGCGAGCACCCCGCCGACCAGGACCCCGGCGGGGCGGGCCCAGCCGGCGAACCCGTCGGCCTCGATCAGTGCCGCCGTGCCGACCAGCGCCGCCAGCAGCAACACGGAGGCCAGCGTCATGGCCTCTTCCGCCCGCTGCGGGAGCCGCACCCGCTCGCGCAGCGCCGGCCCGCACGCGCGCAGCGCGTAGGTCCCGACAGCCAGCACCCCGACGGCGGCGATCAGGATTATCTGCTCGGACACGACGTCTCCTCCCCTGTCGCTTCCCCGGACGGCGCTGGGTCGTCGTGCCGCCCGGACTCGCGCGACTCCCCCGCGTGCACCGTCGCCGGGGCGCGCGTTCCGCGCAGCACGAGGGCGATCGGCAGGGCGAGTAGCGCGAGCAGTACCGGCAGTCCCGCGGGCAGCACCGGTGTCGCCACCAGCGCGACCGCCACACCCACCAGCGCCGCCGCGGCGGTCGCCTTGTCCCGCAGCGAGGGCAACACCAGCGCCAGCAGCACGGCGGGGAACGCGGCGTCGAGTCCCAGCGCCGCGGTGTCGCTGACGGCGGTGCCCGCGACCGCGCCGAGCGCGACGCCGACGTTCCAGCACACGAACAGCCCGACGCCGCACGCCCAGTACGCCGCTTTGCGACGTTCGGCGTCGTGCTGGGCGAGCGCGAAGGCCACCGACTCGTCGATCATCACGTGGGTGCCCGCCCACTTGCGCCAGCCGCTACCCAGCACGTCGCCGATGGCGAAGCCGAACGGCACGTGGCGGGCGTTGACCAGCAGTCCGGCGAGGACCGCGGCGACCGGATTCCCGCCCGCTGCGATGATGCCCACGAACAGAAACTGCGCCGCACCGGCGAAGACCAGCAGCGACAGCAGCATCGGCAGCCACACCGGCAGGCCGGACCCGACCGCGATCGCACCGAAGGAGACACCGACGATGCCGTCCGCGAGCAGCACGAGCGCGATGTCCCTGGCGAGATCCCCCTGCAACACCCGTCGTGTTCGACGTAACGAACGCATGAGCACTATAATGAACGACACCACGTCGTTCGTCAACACGAACGAGTGTACTTGTGGAGCGAACAATGTCGGATGACCAGACCACCGCGCCCCTGGCCGCCATCGCCGACGCCCTGCGACGCGAACGCACCCGCGCCGGGCTGTCCCTCAGTGAGGTCGCCAAGCGCGCCGGGGTCGCCAAGTCCACGCTGTCGCAGCTGGAATCCGGTGCGGGCAACCCCAGCATCGAGACGCTCTGGGCGCTCGGCGTCGCCCTCGAGGTGCCGTTCTCCCGGCTCGTCGACCCGCCCAAGCCGATGGTGCGGGTGGTCCGCGCGGGCGAAGGTCCCGCCGTGACCTCGGAGCAGGCCCACTTCATCGGCACCCTGCTGGCGTCCTGCCCGCCGCATGCGCGCCGCGACATCTACACCATCACCATGGAGCCGGGCGCACCCCGGAAGGCGGATCCGCACAATCCCGGCACCGTCGAGCACCTGATCGTGGGAGCGGGGCGGATGCGCACCGGCCCCATCGAGGACGCGGTCGAACTCGACGCGGGCGACTACACGGCGTTTCCCGGCGACGTGCCGCACGTCTACGAAGCGCTTGAACCGGGCACCTGGTTCCTACTGGTCATGGAGCACGTATGAGCGAGACGTCCGAACCGATCCACTGCGAACGCTGCGGTAGGGACCGAGCCGCGGACACCGGCGTCGACGCGCTCGCCTGGGCCAGCGACACCGACGCCAGCGGCACGCAGTGGCTGTGCCCGGACTGCGCTCGGGACCACGTGCGCGACATCGAAGGCAAACTGCCGCGTGAGTACTGGTGAGCGGTTTCGCCGTAACACGAAAGGGTTACAATACGACGGATCCCGTACAGCCCGGTGTCACCGGGACGTCACTTCTGCGATAGCTCGCCCTCGTAGGAAGCAGGACCCGTATGGCCGCCGTCGTCATCGAGCTCGCCGTCATGGCGTTCGTCGTTGTCGGACTTCCGGTGTTGCTCGTCAGGCGTGTCTGCCGAGGGATTGAGAAGGAGATGGTGTCCTGGGTGCCGTCCGGCACCCGGCGGCACCGGTTCCAGGCGGTCACTGTCATCAAGCAACCACGCAGTGCGCAGCGGATCGCCGCTGACTGGTGGCCGCGCGACCGCTGGTCCCCGCCGCACGGCTGAGCCGCCTGGCAGACCCACCACGCCAGAGTCGATCAACTTCCTGCGCGCTGTTACCAGCAGATGTCCGTTTTCACCCGGTTTGCGTGGCAACAGGCCGCAGGAAGTTGATCGACTTCGGTGCGATGCGATGCGCTTCAGGGGGCCGACTCTGGCCGAGTCGACCCCTTCCGTACTTACCAGCCGCGCTCGGCGAGCCGGTGCGGCTCCGGGACCTCTTCGACGTTGATGCCCACCATGGCCTCGCCGAGACCACGGGACACCTTGGCGATCATGTCGGGGTCGTCGTGGAACGTGGTGGCCTTGACGATCGCCTCCGCCCGCTGCTGCGGGTTGCCGGACTTGAAGATGCCAGAGCCGACGAACACGCCCTCGGCGCCGAGCTGCATCATCATCGCGGCGTCCGCGGGGCTGGCGATCCCACCAGCGGTGAACAGCACCACCGGCAGTTTGCCGTTCCGCGCCACCTCTTCGACCAGCGGGTACGGCGCCTGCAGTTCCTTGGCCGCGACGTAGAGCTCGTCCTCGGGCAGCGAAGACAGCTTGCGGATCTCGCCGCGGATCTGGCGCATGTGGGTCGTCGCGTTGGAGACGTCGCCGGTGCCGGCCTCCCCCTTGGACCGAATCATCGCCGCACCCTCGGTGATGCGCCGCAGCGCCTCGCCGAGGTTGGTCGCGCCGCACACGAACGGCACGGTGAACGCGAACTTGTCGATGTGGTTCGTGTAGTCGGCGGGCGTGAGCACCTCGGATTCGTCGATGTAGTCGACGCCGAGCGCCTGCAGCACCTGCGCCTCGACGAAGTGCCCGATCCTGGCCTTGGCCATCACCGGGATCGACACCGCGTTGACGATGCCGTCGATCAGGTCGGGGTCGCTCATCCTGGCGACGCCACCCTGCGCGCGGATGTCGGCGGGCACGCGCTCGAGGGCCATGACGGCGACGGCGCCCGCGTCCTCGGCGATCTTGGCCTGCTCCGGCGTGACCACGTCCATGATCACCCCGCCCTTGAGCATCTCGGCCATGCCGCGCTTGACGCGCGCGGTGCCCTTCTCGGGGGTCGTGGTTGGCGTCTCGGACTGAGTCTGGGCAGCGGTCACTGCGAGAACCTTTCTCATTTCGTGGCTTCGCCTCCATCCTACGTCGCACGTGGACCGCTCAAGCAGGCCAGTACTGGGGTATTTCAGCAGTCCACTTGGTGATTCGTGCCACCCACGTGGCCGGTCTGGTACAGCGGTGCTCTTGCCCCAGCTCGCGATCAGGTGTGTGATCGAAGACACACCTCATCCGCTGGGACAGGAGGCCGCCATGGCTGACAGACATACGCGCAACGGCGGCTCTGACACCGCTGTCGCTTCGCCGTCCGGCGTACGCAACGTGGCACTCGTCGGGCCGTCCGGATCAGGCAAGACCACCCTCACCGAAGCCCTGCTCGCCGCGACCGGCACCGTGTCGCGAGCAGGCAGCGTCGTTGACGGCACCACGGTCTGCGACCACGACCCCGCCGCCGTGCGGCAGCAACGCTCCGTCGGCCTCGCGCTCGCTCCCCTCCACCACGACGACATCAAGATCAACCTCATCGACACGCCCGGCTACGTCGACTTCATCGGCGAACTCAGGGCGGGCCTGCGCGCCGCGGACGCCGCGCTGTTCGTCGTCTGCGCGGCGGACGGCATCGACGACACCACCGTCGCGCTGTGGCAGGAGTGTGCCGCCGTCGGCATGCCCCGCGCCGTGGTGATCTCCCGGCTGGATCATCCCCGCGCCGATCTGCCCGGCGAACTCGCCGCCTGCCAGCAGGCCTTCGGCGCGGGCGTGCTGCCGCTGTATCAGCCCGTGGGCGACACCGGGCTGATCGGGCTCATCTCGCAGCGGCTGTCCGACTACTCGAACGGCTCCCCGCCGGTGGCCGGCACCCCCGCCGAGGCCGACCTCGCCGCGATCTCCGAGGCACGGGACGCGCTGATCGAAGGGATCATCGAGCAGAGCGAGGACGAGACGCTGATGGACCGCTACATCGGCGGTGAGGAGATCGCGGAGGCCACGCTGATCGACGACCTGGAGACCGCGGTGGCGCGCGGGTCGTTCCACCCCGTCATCCCGGTCTGCACCGCGACCAGCGTCGGGCTCGCCGAGCTGCTCGAGGTGATGACCAGGGCGTTCCCGTCCCCGGTCGAGCACGATCCGCCCGAGGTGACCTCACCGGGCGGTGCCCCCCACGAGCCGCTGCGCGCCGACCCGGACGGTCCGCTCGCCGCGGAGGTGGTGCGCACGACGATGGACTCCTACGTCGGGCGGGTGTCGCTCGTGCGGGTGTTCTCCGGGACGCTGCGGCCGGACCGGCAGGTGCACGTCTCCGGGCACGGCCTCGCCGAACGCGGCCACGCCGACCACGACGTCGACGAGCGCATCCTGCACCTGTACTCCGCGCGCGGCGCCGAGCTGGAGGAAGTGCCGTACTGCGTCGCCGGTGACCTGTGCGCGCTGACGAAGGTGTCGTCGGCCGAGACCGGCGACACGGTGTCCTCGCCGAACGAGCCGCTGCTGATGGCGACCTGGCCGATGCCGGAGCCGTTGCTGCCGATCGCGGTGGTCGCCAACAACCGCAGCGACGAGGACGCGCTCGCCCGCAACCTCGCCCGGCTGGTGGCTGGCGATCCGACGCTGCGGCTGGAGCGCAACGCCGAAACCAACCAGCTGGTGCTGTGGTGCATGGGCGAGGCGCATGCCGACGTGGCGCTGTCGCGGCTGCGTTCCGGCGGGGCCGACGTCGGCACCGAGGACGTGCGGATCCCGCTGCGGGAGACGTTCGCGACCAAGGGGCACGGGCGCGGCAAGCACGTCAAGCAGTCCGGCGGGCACGGCCAGTACGCGGTGTGCGAGATGGAGGTGGAACCACTCCCCCGGGGTTCGGGATTCGAGTTCGTGGACAAGATCTATGGTGGCGCGATTCCGCACCAGTTCATCCCGAGCGTGGAAAAGGGTGTGCGGGCGCAGATGGCGAAGGGCCTGCTCGATGGCTACCCGGTGATCGACATCAGGGTGACGCTGCTGGACGGCAAGGCGCACAGCGTCGACTCCTCCGACGCCGCGTTCCAGACGGCAGGCGCGCTCGGGCTGAAGGACGCCGCGGCCAACGGCAAGGTCGTCCTGCTCGAACCGCTGGACGAGGTCGCGGTGACCATGCCGGACGAGCACCTCGGCACGGTGCTCGGCGACCTGTCCGCGCGGCGCGGCAGGGTGCTCGGCACCGAGTCGGCCGGGAACGGGCACAGTGTGATCAAGGCGGAGGTGCCCGCGACGGAGCTGCTGCGCTATGCGATCGACCTGCGGTCGATGACATCGGGCACGGCCGCGTTCACCCGGACGTTCAGCCGGTACGAGCCGCTGCCGCAGGGGATGCACGCCCCGGCCTGAGCGACACGGCAGCACGGGCCTGCTCGGCGGTGCCGCGCCTCCGCCCGGCGGGCCCGATGCGCTACGGATCGGGTTCGGCGATCTCGAAGTACTCCGGCTCGGGGGCGCTGCCCGCGAGCCGGAAGTAGCGCACCTTGCGCCGTCGCCGCAGCGCGAGCGTGTCGCGGACGGCGTCGTTGTGCACCCGGCGTGCGATCACGACGCGCTGCTCGGCGTCGGAGAGTTCGCGCTTGAGGCCGTCCGGTAACACGGTTCGGTCGAGCCGGGCGAGCAGCCGGGTGAGTTCGTTCTCGGCCACCTCACGTTCGGGCCGCGATGCCGACTCGGCGGCGTCGGCCGCCGCCCTTATCCGCGCCGACAGCGGCATTGTGGTGCCCGCGCTGGCCACCGCGCGGGCGACGACGGCCCTGCGCGCCAGCGCGGCGTCCAGCGCGGCCCAGGCCGAGTCGGTGCGCACGTGCAGCCGGTCCAGCCGGTTGGCCGTGGCCACCAGCAGCGCGCCGAGCAGCAGCGCGATCACCACCACGGCGGTGAGCAGCAGCAACAGCGCGGTCGTGCTCATGGGTTCTGCTCCGAGGGCGCCGTCGCGACCACCGAGGCCTCGCCGACGCGGCGCGGATCGGCGGCGATCGCCGCTTCGTACACGCGCAGCACCTGGTCGCAGACCAACGTCCAGTCGTAGGCGGCGACCCGCTCCGTGCCCGCCGCGGCCAGTGCGGCCAACCGGTCGCGGTCACGCAGCACGTCCCGCAGCGTCGCGGACAGCGCCTCGGCGTCGCCGGTCGGGGTCAGCACCCCTGCCTTGCCGTCGTCGAGCACGCGGCGGAACGAGTCAAGGTCGCTGGCCACCACCGGGGTGCCCGCCGCCATCGCCTCGGTGAGGATCATGCCGAAGCTCTCCCCGCCCAGGTTCGGTGCGCAGTAGACGTCGGCGCTGCGCAGCGCGCTGGCCTTGGTCTCGTCGTCGACCTGGCCGAGCAGGTCGATCCGCGCCGCGAGTTCCGGTCCTGCCTCCTCGTACAGCTCCTCGGGCTCGCCACCGCCGACGACGAGCAGCCGCAGGTCGGGTAGTTCGGTGAGCAGTGGGCGCAGCGCGTCCAGCAGGACCGTCATGCCCTTGCGGGGTTCGGTGAACCGGCCGACGAAGCCGACCGTGCCGCCCTCGCGCGGGTAACCGGGTAGCGGTCGCGCGTTGGCGTAGAAGTCGACGTTGACCCCGTTGGGGATCTCGACGGCGTCGCCGCCGAGGTGTTCCACCTGCACCCGCCGCGCCAGCACGGACACCGCGATCCGCGCGGTGATCTTCTCGAACAGCGGGCGCAGCATCGGGCGGAAGCCGACCATGGTGCGGGAGCGCGGAGTGGACAGGTGGAACGTCGCCACGATGGGGCCGTCGGCCACCTTCAGCGCCAGCATCGACAGGCTGGGCACCACCGGTTCGTGCAGGTGCAGCACGTCGAAGTCGTTGGCGGCGATCCAGCGGCGCACCCTGGCATACGAGACGGGGCCGAACTGCAGCCGCGCAACGGAGCCGTTGAACGGCACCCCGACCGCTCTGCCAGCGGGGTGCACGAAGTCAGGCAGCTCGGAGTCGGCGGCCGCGGGGGCGAGCACCGAGACCTCGTGGCCGCGCGCCAGCAGTGCCTTCGCCTGCTCGACGATGTGGCCCTGCACTCCGCCTGGCACGGCGAACGAGTACGGGCAGACGATGCCAATCTTCACGAGCCGACCCTCACAACCCGGTCCTCACCGCGCGGCCCTCACGGGTCACCGGCGTCGGCCGTGTCGAGGTCCTGCCTGCGCGCCTCGTCGAGGTCGGCCAGCCACAGCTTCTGCAGCATGTGCCAGTCGGCGGGATGGGCGGCGATGTCCCCGGCGAAGGCGTCGGCGACGTGCTGGGTGGCCGAGGCGATCTCCTCGCGGTCGTTGACCCGCACGCGCGGGTGGATGCGCAGCCCCCAGCCGTCCTCGGTGAACCAGGTCGTCAGCGGCAGCAGCGCGGCACCGGTGCGGGCGGCGAGCCACGCCGGGCCCGCTGGCATGCGGGTGGGCTCGCCGAAGAACGTGACCGGGATGCCCGCGCTGGTCAGGTCGCGGTCGGCGAGCAGGCAGACGATGCCGTTGTCCCGCAGTCGGCTCTTCAGCAGCGGCAGCGCACGCGCGCCGCCGGTCAGCGGCAGGATCTCGAAGCCGAGCGACTCCCGGTAGTTGACGAACCGCTGGTACAGCGACTCCGGCTTGAGCCGTTCCGCGACCGTGGTGAACCGGCCGTACCGGTTGACGAGCCACACGCCCGCCGCGTCCCAGTTGCCGCTGTGCGGCAGCGCCAGGATCGCGCCGTTGCCGTCGCGCAGCGCGACGTCGAGGTTCTCCTTACCCTCGACGCCCGACTCGAAGCGGTCGGCGAGGGTGCCGTGGTTCATCGACGGCAGCCGGAACGCTTCCTGCCAGTAGCGCGCGTAGGAGCGCATCGCCTTTTTGGTCAGCTCGTCCAGCTCGTCGTCATCCGCCTGCGGGACGACGCGCCGCAGGTTGCGACGCAGCTGGGCGACGCCGTTGCCGCCGCGCACCGCCGCGATGTCACCACCGGCCGCGAACAGCGCGTCGGCCATCTTCGCGGGCAGCAGCCGCACCAGCCGCCACCCGGCGCCGAACCCGGCGTCGCTGAGCAAGTCGGCGGTGCGGCTCACGGCGTCACCTCCCGCGCTGATGTGCGCGCCGAGCGTACCCGCTGGATCAACGTCCACACCGACAGCACCGCGAGCAACCACAGCGACACCGGGATCGCATACGGCACGCCGAAGCCCGCCAGCCCGGTGCCGACGAGGGCGATGATGAGCCGTTCCGCGCGCTCGAGCAGGCCACCGTCGGCGCTCAGACCGGATGCCTCCGCCCGCGCCTTGATGTAGGAGATCACCTGCGCCAGCACCAGCACGAACAGCGCGACGCCCGCCGAGACGGTGTCCTCGGCGACGGTGAAGGCCCACCAGGCGATCGCGGCGAACACAGCGCCGTCGGTGAGCCGGTCACAGGTCGCGTCCAGCACGGCGCCGAACGGCGTCGACTTGGTCGCGCGTGCCATGGCGCCGTCGAGCATGTCGACCATCGCGAAGCCCCACACCGTGAAGGTGCCCCACAGCAGCATGTCGTTCGGGAAGAACGCCAGCGCGCAGACAATCGCGCCCACCGTGCCGATGACCGTCACCGCGTTCGGAGTGAGTCCCGCGCGCACCAGCACGACCCCGATCGGGTCGACGACACGCGAGATCGACGCACGGGCGAACACGTTCAACATCGGTGACGGGGCCTTACTTCCGGGGACGCGAGCGATGACGTGTGATCAGCCTAGCTGTCCGTCAGGCGCGCAGCCGTCAGACTCCCGGTCGGACATATCACCGGAGTGGACGACGTCACACGACTCGCTGAGTGCCCCCATCACGGCGTCGCTGATCTCGCCGAGCCGGTCGACCTGTTCTGCGCTCAGCGCGTCGAACAGCGCGTGCTTGACGGCGGCGTCGCGGGCCGGGGTCGCCGCCAACAGCGCGTCCGCACCCACCGGCGTGAGCGTGGCGAGCGCGCCACGCTTGTCACTCGGGCAAGGAGTGCGCCGCACCAAGCCCGCCGCCTCCAGCCTGCCGATGGCGTGCGAGAGCCTGCTGCGGGAGAACCGGACCGCACAGGCCAGCTCGTGCATCCGCAGCGTCCGCTCCGGCGCGTCGGCCAGCGCGGCGAGGACGGCGTAGTGCGCGTGCGGCATCCCCGCGTCCTGCTGCAGCCGCCGCTCCAGGTGCTCGGTGAGCATCGTGATGGCGGCGCTGAAGCCGTCCCACGCCTCGCGCTCCCCCGCGCTCAGCTGTCCTGGTTGGTCCACGTCGCCATGGTACGGAGGGGCACCGACGCCGGGAGCCTTCAGATTTGTTGGATCTTGGCGGCCTGGAATATCGATCACACGATCAGTCTTCACACTCGTTCGCCCTCATCGCGAAGTTCGCGCTGAATGCGGACGATCGAGTCTCGGGAGACTTCCATCCCGCGGGCTCGACGCCTGTCGGCTAGAGCGAGGAATGATGTTTGTTGATCAGGGACCCTGCTGGCGGGCCCAAAGTTCGTCTGATTTGTTCGGTTGGCATGGTCCTCAGCGCAGGGTCCCTGATCAACACGCGGAGATAGACGGCCCACGCCTACGGTTACCGCTAGACGTCGTACCAGGCGTCGGCGAGCAGCTTGCGGGTGTCGCCGAGCAGCTGCGGCAGCACCTTGGTGTGGCCGACGACCGGCATGAAGTTCGAGTCGCCACCCCACCGGGGCACCAGGTGCTGGTGTAAGTGCGCCGCGATGCCCGCCCCGGCGATCACGCCCTGATTCATGCCGATGTTGAAGCCGTGCGCGCCGGAGACCGCCCGCACCGCTCGCATCGCCCGCTGGGTGAATTCGGCGACCTCGACCGTCTCGGTCGCCGTCAGGTCGGTGTAGTCCGCGACGTGCCGGTACGGCACCACCATCAGGTGACCCGGGTTGTACGGGTACAAGTTCAGCACCGCGTACACCTCGCCGCCGCGCGCCACCACCAGCCCCGACTCGTCGTCCATCCCGGGGATGCGGCAGAACGGGCAGCCCTTCGGCTCGTCGTCGTCCGGCTTGCCCTGGCCCTTGATATAGGCCATGCGATGCGGCGTCCACAGCCGTTGCAGCGCATCGGCCACACCAACGCCGTCCTGCTCAGTCAGCTCGGGGCCGTCCGTCACGCCAGCACCGCTTCCACGGCATCAGCCGTCGGCGACGCGTTCTCCCTGCGCTCCACCCAGTCCGCGATGACGTCCACCGCCGAGGCCACCGGCACGCCGTTGACCTGGCTACCGTCGCGGAACCGGAACGACACCGCGCCACCCTCGACATCCTTGCCACCCGCGAGCAGCAGGAACGGCACCTTCTCCTTGGTGTGGGTGCGGATCTTCTTCTGCATCCGGTCATCGCCGGTGTCGACCTCGACCCGGATGCCGCGCGCCTTGAGCGCCTTGGCGACGTCGAGCAGATGCGGCACGTGCTCGTCGGCGATCGGGATGCCGACCACCTGCACCGGCGCCAGCCACGCCGGGAACGCACCCGCGTAGTGCTCGGTGAGCACACCGAAGAACCGCTCGATCGAGCCAAACAGCGCGCGGTGGATCATCACCGGTCGCTGCCGCGAGCCGTCCGATGCGGTGTAAGACAAGTCGAAGCGTTCCGGCAGATTGAAGTCGAGCTGAATGGTCGACATCTGCCAGGTGCGGCCCAGCGCGTCGGTGGCCTGCACCGAGATCTTCGGGCCGTAGAACGCCGCGCCGCCCGGATCGTCGACCAGCTCGAGGCCGCTGTCGGTGGCCGCCACCCGCAGCGCCTCAGTGGCCTCCTCCCACACCTCGGGCGAGCCGACGTACTTGTCCTCGTTGCGGCTGGACAGCTCGAGGTAGAAGTCGTCGAGGCCATAGTCGCGCAGCAAGTCGAGCACGAAGGTCAGCAGCGACTTCAGCTCGTCCTGCACCTGGTCGGGGGTGCAGTAGATGTGCGCGTCGTCCTGAGTCATGCCCCGGACGCGGGTGAGCCCGTGCACCACACCGGACTTCTCGTACCGGTACACCGAGCCGAACTCGAACATCCGCAGCGGCAGCTCCCGGTACGACCGGCCACGCGACGCGAAGATCAAGTTGTGGAAGGGGCAGTTCATCGGCTTGAGGTAGTAGTCCTGCCCCGGCTTGCGGACCGTGCCGTCCTCGTTGTGCTCGGCGTCGAGGTGCATGGCGGGGAACATGCCGTCGGCGTACCAGTCGAGGTGCCCTGAGGTCTCGAACAGCGCGCTCTTGGTGATGTGCGGCGAGTAGACGAACTCGTAGTCCGCCTCCTCGTGCTTGACGCGGGAGTAGTCCTCCATGGCGCGTCGGATGACGCCGCCCTTCGGGTGGAACACCGCGAGTCCGGAGCCGATCTCCTCGGGGAAGCTGAACAGGTCCAGCTCGCTGCCCAGCTTGCGGTGGTCGCGGCGTTCGGCCTCGGCAAGCAGCTCCAGGTGCTCGTCCTGCGCCTCGGGCGACTCCCATGCAGTGCCGTAGATTCGCTGTAGCTGGGGGTTGTTCTCGTTGCCGCGCCAGTAGGCGGCTGCCACGCGGGTGAGCTTGAACGCCGGGATGTGCTTGGTGGTCGGCACATGCGGGCCCCGGCACAGGTCGCCCCACACCGGCTCGCCCGTGCGCGGGTTGACGTTGTCGTAGACGGTCAGCTCGCCGCCGCCGACCTCCATGACTTCGCTGGTGTCAACGTCACCTTTGATGTCGACCAGCTCGAGCTTGAACGGCTCGTCGGCCAGCTCCTCCTTGGCGGCCTCGACGGAGTCGAGCTTCCGGCGGGAGAACCGCTGGGCGCCCTTGATGATCTGCTTCATGCGCTTTTCCAGCGCCTTCAGGTCATCCGGGGTGAAGTGGTGGTCGATGCCGAAGTCGTAGTAGAAGCCGTCCTTGACCGGCGGGCCGATGCCGAGCTTGGCCTGCGGGAACTCCTGCTGCACCGCCTGGGCGAGCACGTGCGCGCAAGAGTGGCGGATGACGCTGCGGCCGTCCTCCGTGTTGGCCGCTACGGGCTCGACCTCGGTGTCGGCCTCGGGCGCCCAGGACAGGTCGCGCAGGTTGCCCTCGGCGTCACGGACGACGATGACGGCGTCGGGGCCTTTGCTTGGCAGGTCGGCGTCTCGCACCGCGGCACCCGCCGTAGTGCCCGCCGGCACCACCACGCGTCCGGTGGGTGCGGTGGCGAGCTGGGACGGCTGTGACACGGTGAACTCCTCGGGTTCGGTTGACGACAGGTGGGCGCCGAGCGGCACCCGTACCTGTCGATGCTATCGAGTACCGCTCGGCGTTTTCCCACCGTGTCGCCCTCGCGCCGTGTCATGCACTCCGGACGCCGCGTCCGGCGTTCGTGACGTCCTGTGGCGCGTTGCCGACGCCGTGTTGACCTCAGAGTTCGGTGACGACCTCGTCGTAGTTCAGCCGGGGCAGCCGCTCGAGCCACGGGTTCTCCCCCGGCTTGCCAATGTTGATCACGACCAGCGACTTCGTCGTGCCGTCACGGAAGAACTCGGCATCGACGCCCGCGTTGTCGAAGCCGGTCATCGGGCCAGCCGCGAGCCCCGCCGCGCGGACGCCGAGGATGAAGTAGGCGATCTGCAGCGTCGCGTTGAGGTGGGCGTTCTGATGCCGGAACTCGTCCGCCTCGAACAGATCCTTCGCGCCCGGCGCGTGCGGGAACAGGCGGGGCAGGTGCTCGTGGAACTCGGTGTCGGCCGCAAGGATCACCGTCAGCGGCGCGGACTCCGTCTTGGGCCGATTGCCCTCCATCAGGTGCGGCAGCAGCCGCTGACGGGCCTCGTCGGACCGCAGCAGCGTGAGCCTGAGCGGCTGCTGGTTCATCGAGGTCGGCGCCCACTTCGCCAGGTCATAGATCGCACGGACCTGCTCGTCGGTGACGGGCTCGTCGCTGAAGGTGTTGGCCGTGCGGGCTTCGCGGAAGAGCAGGTCCTGGGCGTCGTCCGACAGGTGAAGGACGTCGGCGGTCGCGGTCGGTGCTGCCATGGGATGGGCTCCGTTTCGCTCGTTGGGGTCTCGAATGCCTACATCCCGCAGCAACATGGTTGAACGTTGAACTATTTCGGAGCCGTCACAACGGCGATGTGGATCACAGCCTGCCGCTCAGCGTCGTGTCCCACGGGTCAGAATCAGGACCCACGGTGCTGCCTGCTCTTGCTGATGCACGGACTCTCGGCCCTACCGATGACAGCATGGATCGCGATATAGCGAACGTCGATTGGCGTCGATCTGGATCCACGGCTCTGCGCACAGCGGAGCGTTGGGGCCGGTTCGCCCCGAGCCCAGAGGTGGTTGGCGAGTTACTGATACCGGTTGCCCTATACACTGATACCGGTTGCCCTATACGTCGACTGCGGAGGTTCCGCTCGAAGAACCAGCGCCTGGTCTCACGGATCTAGGCACTTACCCGATCGCCGTGTCGGCTGAAGCTGACCTCGATCCTGTTGTGGGCGCGCGAAGCTGGGGGCAGCCCCGCCCCTAAGTAGCAGTGCCAATCCCCGGTACCTATCCTCCTGAGGTGCCGTCAGTCGCTGTATCGAGGTGGTCCCAGCGGCGCGGGTCTTCGCGTTGAATCATCCGCCTGATTGATCTTGGTTGAGTATGAGGACATTGACCGGACGGTTGCCATCGGTGTGAGCGGAAGAGTCGCTCAGCGAAGGTCAGATCGAGTTGCCAGTGGTTGCGAGGCTCTGCCTGTAGAACGCCGCGTGGTAGCTCCGCCAGGGCCGCGACGAGTAGCAGTCCTGCTGCGGCGGATAAGAAGGGCAGCGCGGCATCCGGGCTGTCCGGCTGGCCGAGACTAACCGGCCCGCTGGCGCACATTGGCTTTGCGGTGCGGGTGTCAGGCAGCCGACAGGCTGGGCAATCGTCGCGACTGGGCAGGTGTCGGTGTAGCTCGGCGGTCCATTGGGGAGATGTGGTGGCGTGTAGTAGCAACGGTTCGCCGCGCTGTGTCACGAATGGTCGCACCCCACGCTCGTTGGCTAGGCACAGCACCAGGTCATGGCGTTCCTGGTGTTCGATAAGCCACTGTTCGTACCACTCCTCATGGCTGCATCCGTCGACGACCCACGCGGTCGCCTCGGCCTTGCTTACGGGCTTACCGCTAGGCGAGCCGTCGGCCCAGCCCGCGTGTGCAGCAGTCATCGTTAGGCAGCGGTTGGTGTTGTGGAGTTCGACAATGTCACCGTCGACGAAATCCCAGGGTTCGCCGGTGATGCCGAGTTCGCGGGCCCAGTACGCGGCCCCGGATGCGACAGCGCCGGCTCCGACGGTCAGCACGGATCCAATCTCGACCGGTCCCGGGTGGTCGCGGGTGCCAGCGGTCAGGTCGGCAGAGAGTTCGATCGGATTAAGCCGGGCGTCGCGGACAGGTTGCCCGTGCGCCAAGCGGAACAGCGCGGATGCGCCGAGAACCGCGGAGGCTGCGGCCCCGAACACCGAGCTGGTGTCCCAATGGTCGTCGGTCATCGGCTTGGTAGCTACGGCTCCGCACCCTCCCGCCCATCCCAGGTACAGGTCCAGACCGGTGGGTACATGTTGACCGAGGCCGATCGACAGTGATTGAGGCGGCGAGGCTGCCTCCGAGAGAGTGGCGAGGTCCAGGACGGGGTTGATGGCCAAGGCTGTGGCGTGGCTCGCGGCCGGTAGGTCGTCCGCTGGCACCAGGCTGCGAGCGATCAGCGCGGCGGGCGGGACGTCGATGGAGATGCAGCGGTGGGTGCGTGCCACCATGTTGATCAGCGCGAGAGTAGCGAGTTGTCCAGCACGAGAGGCGGCCACATCCGCGCCAACCAGGATGCTAACCGGGCGTTCGAGGGCGTTGACGCGCGCGCCGTACTGTAGGCTGCGCTTGTCGCGTTCGGCGTAGAAGATGTCGTGGCGGCGCTAGTCAATGGAACGTTCCGATCCTGGTCACTGCGGGCACGACCCTCAGAGCGTCATTTGTGATGTAGACCCACTGTCCGTGTTGGTACTGGTGCAGGCCTGCGCCATGTGTCGGCATCAGGCTGCCTTGCCCGTAGTCGGCGACGACGAGGGAAAACATGCCCTCGAAGGGCATGAGTATCAGTCGGTCGTCTCCGTCGGAATGCTGGGTATCGCCCCCTGGATGGCTGTGGACTTGGGCGACAAGACCGAGGCCGATAGACCGCGCAGCCCGGGCGGCGGCCGCCACCGCGGGTTCGGCGACGAACACGCCATCCTGGCGGTGCTCGGTGGGTGGCGCGGTAACGGTGAGGACGAGCGTGTCCGCGCCGAGAGTGCGCCCGAGCCAGAGCACCAAACCTTCGTGGGAGCGGTGCATCCCGCTGCTTGCTTGCAGGGCCGCGCGCGTCGGGGCGAGCACTTGGTCGACTACAAGCAGGCTGCCAGTCGCTGGCCCGGTCGGCATCTGTGAACGGCGATGCACACTCATCAGCACATACCCCTGCTTAGCGAGAGGTGCCAAAAGATCTGGTCCACCATGTCGGCCAAGGTGTCGGCCTTCGTGATGCCTGCGCCGGCCGAAGTCCAGTTGGCGAGCCCACCCCAGTCGGCGTGCGGGCCATTGTGCTCGGCGTAGGCCAGTCGATTCCACGGGGCGCAGATGATCCGGCTCGGGTGAAAGATTGAGCCGACTCCTCTGGTGGTGGTGTTCCGCTCAGGGAAGGGCGCAGCGGCGGTGGCCCCGGACGGAGCACCGAAGGTCCATCCCGGGGGAATCGCGCGGTAGCCCTTAAGGTTCGCGATGATACGCACTGGCACATCGGTGACGGGATGAGTGCCGTCGATCACTAACAACAGATCCGCGTCATCAAGGCGCGCGGCCCAGCCTGGCCGCCGTTCTGCCCAGGCTGTTACCGCGACCAGTTCTTCAGCCACAAGCGCTCGAGTTACAGAGGTGGGGATCACATCAGACCCCGCCACCGACATCGACCAACTCAAGCGTGTCGCCGTCGCGGACGTGCGCGGCGGCCAGCGGCTTGTTCCGGTCGAGCACGACCTGTTCCTCGGTGGCGAACGAAGGGTTGCCGCCTTCGTAGCCAAATGCTTCTGCAGCCGCATGGGCAGCCTCGCCAACTGTCTCCTGGCGCCGGAACTGAAACGTCTTGGGCTGCGGCGACCGCGGCGCGTACACCGTCACCGTCAGCGCAGCGCCTTTTGCCCCCTGTCCTGACGTGCCGTGCTGGTTGCCTACGGGCTCGTTCTGCTCCTCGGTCGAGTGAGTCACCACAGTATCCTTTCATCGGTTTCATCGACTCTGGTGAAACCGTACCATGGAGAGTGCCGGATGGCCATCGAGGCGCGCAATGCGACGTACGAGCATGGATCCGAGGGAGACTTGAGGCCATGGAGTTGGTCCTCATCGGCGACACGCCGCTCGCGTCGGCTGCGGCCATCCCGACCTTCGAGACTGGTCCTGATGCCCTACTCATCGACGCGTGGCATATCGGATTCGTTTGCCCGTTGGATCTGGCCGGGATGCTCGCCATTGCTTACTGGGCATCGGCGGCTGCGATGCCGGTGACATTCCGATTACCCCGGGAGCCGAATGCGGCCTCTTATCTGCAACGGATGGACGTTTTGCGTCAGATGCCCCGACGTACTCGCATCGTGGGGCGCATTCCACCGGAGGAGCGCGCTAACCTACGGCACCGCCTCCTCGAGGCTTCCCCACTCACAGAAGCCAACGTGAACGATCTCGCAGAGAGGCTAGGGAGCCTTGTCACGGCGTATTACCCGAAGTCCGCAGGTCCAGCCGTGGCCCGAGCATGCAACGAACTGCTGGATAACGCTGTTGAACACGGGGCCAGCAACGTTGGTGCATTCATCACGGCGCAGACCTACACGGGTACGACTACCGGAAGCCCACGGCTTGAGTTAGCCGTCTGCGACAACGGCATTGGAATCCTGAGTCACTTACGCCAGAACCCCGAGCACCAGCACCTCACCACTGACGAGCAGGCGCTGAAGAAGGCCATGAAGGACGGTATTACGGGAACCAGCGACAAGCGGGGTTACGGTCTCTCCGACCTCATCGGCGGCGGACGGAAGCACGGCACGATCCGCTTACACCTTCGTACCGGTGCTGGTGAAATCAGCGTCACCGCCACGAGTCGGAACCAGTCGGCGGAGGTAAGCACCCGTCGAGACATAACCCGGGGCGTTTGGGCGTGGCTCACCCACGAGCTTCCAGCGCAGGCGTAAGGATGGTTCAATCGGTACAATGAAACGGGAGAAAAGATGACCGAGCCCCTCGTCTTCAACGTCATCCAACTAGGCAGTTTCCCCACCACCCGAAGCCTTGCACGGGATGGACGAAACAGCCTTGAAGAGATGCTTGCAGGCAAGACACGCGTCGACCTCACGATCGACTTCACCAACGTGAAGGCCATGACCATCAGCTTCGCTGATGAGTTCCTTGGCAAGTTCCTGTCGACATTCGACGCTTCTAGCCATGAGATGACCATCAAGGTCGCGGGTCTGAACACCGAGAACGCTGAGGCCGTCACCATCTGCCTGGAGCGACGGGAGACCCAGGTTGCCGTCCTTAACGAAGACGGAACGCTCACACTCGTCGGGGCTTCGCTTCTCACCGATACGTTCAACGCCGCTCTGGAGTTGGGCGAGTTCAAGGCTAACGATCTTGCCAAGTCACTAGACATCAGCCCGCAGAATGCCAACAACCGACTGAAGCGCCTGGCAGCCGTCGGAGCGCTCCGCAAGTCCCGGAGCACCGGAGCCGCCCACGGCGGGAAGGAGTTCTCCTACCGTGCCGTCACAGCTAGCGTCCCCGAAGCTGACGCTCTCTCAACCGACGTGCCGTTTGCCCGCGCGTAGAACAGGGTAAATACTCGCTCGTCATGTCACGTGTTCCGTCGACGTACAGACACGCCGTCCGCGACAGCTCGATGGTTTGGTACGCGGTCGTTGCCGAGCAAGCTGAGGTCGCGCTGGACCGGCCAGCCGCACAGCGCCCGACCGAGCTTGCGATGCTGGCTGGTTGCTCAGCGCAGATCACGGTACCGCTTCATGGCCTGTGGACTTGGAGTTCGTACCCACAGCGGTGCACCGATGAGGATACGATCGACTCCGTAACCGGCTTCGTCGTGACGAAACGTCCAGCGATCCTTATCGAGCACGACATCGTCGTAGATCTCTGCGAACCACTCGGATTCCTCAGCGCATCCTAGCGTAAAGCCCCGTGTCCATGGCTTGTCCACGTGATCTTTCCATTCGCCGATTATGCCTTGCTCGGTGGCGATCTTCAGCACTTCGAGCGCCAAGGTCTCGGGGTCGTCCCACTGCGAGTCGTTAACCGTTCCGCGGCTCTGAACGTAGAGCTCAATGGTCCTGGCCGCTGAGGATGTCCATCCTTCGGGCGGCTTGTCAGAGGCGCCAGCGTGGTCTGCCATGTTCTCGAGGCTGCCGAACAAACACACGTCGACACGGTCGCCCGTACTGGTTCGGATGCTGGTATGCATGACGGCACCGTCCCGACGCCCGTAGACGCCGGCAAGTTGCGCAAACTCTACGTGGCCTACACCCTTCGCAAAATATCCTTTCGGCGGCGTCACGGAGTCTTGGATTGCTCGTCTGCCGATTGCCTTCTCGATTCTCTTAGCTACCTCGGCCCGGTCAAGAATACGCGCATCCTGCGCAAACTCCATCCCACCGATTAGGGGGATATTGCCGATCTTGGCTTTCCAATTGGTGCGCCGATCGAGGGAGATTCCGTTGTCCGCCGCGATGGTACGGATACGTCGATCTGCCCAGTATGCGTAACGCTGAACTACCCGCAACTTGCCCATAAGCAGGGTCCTCCAATCGCCGAGGTCCTCGAAGAGAGTTCGGTGGAAGCCTACGCACCGCCTCTCGAAGAGGTCGGCGTGCCCAAACACGGCAAGAACGACCTCGCCAGAGGCTAAAAGCGGGCTATCCCGTCACCATGACAGCCGCCGCGCCCCACGGCCCACACTCCAGCCGGGAGCGACTCGCCTCGCCCGAGACAGTCTCTGCATTCGACCCGGCGTATCAGCATGCTCTGTGGGATGCGTCGGACAAGTTGAGTCTGGGAGGCGTTGCGGGCCAAGCTGGGCGTCTGACCTTCTGGCCTATCGCACAGATCCGCACCCTTCCAGCCGACGCGTTGCCCCCGCTCGCCGACGCAATGGGCGTCCTTGAACTGACCCGTGGAACGGCAATCCCTACAACGAGGCCGACCCAGACATCTGGATACGGCAACTCGATGTCGCCTACAAACGGGGTTCATCACATACCTCGTCCTTGACGATTAGGACCGGGTGGAAGACCTAAACGTGACCTGGTTCGGATAACTGACCCGGTCCGGCCAAGTTCGACACCCCGGCCTCCCACGCTTTGTCCCCGCCAATTCAACCGCAGGTGACGATGCGTGAGCGCGGTCGACCGGCGGGGCGTTGCACATTCTTTGCACATGAGCCGCGGATAGGGCCGTGATCACCGGCAAAGACTAGAAAATTCGAAGGCGGCGAAGATCGAAGGCACCGGCATATTGCCAGGTCCCCGCTCCCCGGAGTAAAACCATCTGATCCTTACTCCGGCGGTCGTGTCTCACCCCCAGGTCGAGCCGGAGCGCGCAGCGGATCATGCCCGATGTCCATGAGCCCGTGGCGCCAGGCCGAGTCGCCCTGCACCGGTTCCAGGTCGTCGCGTCGTTGCGCGTGTACTTGGTCGATCACGTAGCGGATCAGCTCGACATCGTCAGCGGTCAGGTCGGCCTTGCGTTTGCGCAGTACATGCAGCACGTGCTGTCCGGTCTCGGTACCAGCGCGGTCGGGCAGTTCCTCGCCCTCTGGCGTAGCCGACTCGATGCGCAGCCACTCGCTCAGCTCGCGCGATGTCATGTTCACGACGTGGTGAAACTCGTCCCAGAGCGCGTTGTCGATCACGGGTTGCACTCCCTCCTTCGCCTGCGTGCCGAGTACCCGGTGTCGCTCCCCCGCACACCGGCGCCTAGGTGAGATCGCCCGGCACATCGGGTACCCGCACACACGAGACACAGAAGGGAGCAGAAGCAATGGCGAAGAAGGCAGAACCAATCACGCCCCAGGTCGACGCCAAGGAGCGCGACATCACGTGTCGGGTGCTGCAGCACGCGCTGGTGGACCTGGTGCACTTGCACCTCGCGGCGAAGCAGGTGCATTGGAACGTCATCGGGACACAGTTCCGCACGGTGCACTTGCAGCTGGACGAACTGGTCGCCAGCGCGCGGGAGTTCGCCGACCAGGTTGCGGAGCGGTCGGCCACGCTGGGCGTTCCGGCCGATGGACGCCCGCACACCGTCGCCGACACCAGCGACGTGCCCGAACCGGACGAAGACTGGCTCCGCGACGTCGATGTGATCGAGTACGTCGTGTCTGCACTCGAACGGGTGATCCGTCGGCTGCGCGCCGGGGTCGATGAGACCGACAAGAGCGACCTGGTGACGCAGGATCTGCTGCTCCAGGCGACCGCCGCGCTGGAAAAGGCGCACTGGATGTGGCAGGCCCAGCTCGCCGGCCGCTGAGTCTGCCGACGTCAGGGACGCGCGCGGGTCCGCCCCACACGCAAGTCACGCAGCTCGGCGACGGAGCGCTCGACCTGGGCGACCTGCTGCAAGCGTTCCGGCCGATCTTGCCGCCGCACCGCAATGTCCACCGCGGCGAGCCCGAGCACGATGAGCGCGAGCCCGATGAACCCGGCGGAGATGAGCGGCGACATCTGCTCGTCGACAGCGAGTGTTCCCGCCACCGCACCCCAGCTGTAGAAGATGGCGCTGAAGCCCGCGGCCACGACGGCGAGGCCCGCCCAGACGCCGTTCGCTGGGGTGAGTAGCAACGCCTTCCACCGAGGCGGTGGTCGGCCGATGTCGTCTCGCTCTCGGTGCTCCCGGTCGAGTTCAGCCGGCGACGCCACTTCTTCCGCCTGGTCGGCGGGCTCCTCCGCGGGGTCGGCACTCTCGAACTGCCGTGTGTCGTCGACGTACTCCGGGTGCTCGGTCTCCTCGAACGTTGTCCGGTGCCGTCCTGTCTCCTCTGTCATGCCAGCGAACCTCCAGGCCGTTCCAGACTTCGCGTCAGCGAATGCCCCGTCATGGCGAACCCGATGAGCAGCAACAGCGGCATGATCCACGCGATCGGGTACTTGTAGCCGACAGTGATGAACTCGGGAGCCGCGACCGGCTGTGGCGCTGGTTTGGCCGTCTCTGGCGGTGGTTCGACCTTAGGCGCGGGTGCATCCCCGCCGAACTCGGGCAGTGTGGTGTCGATCGGACTCACCGGTGGCGGGCTCGGCGCCAGTGGCGGAGCGATCCCGATCTCCGGCGGTGGCGGAGGCGGAGGAATGTCAGGCTCGTCTGACTTGTAGCTCAGCTTCGCGGTGATGGACTTGGGATCGCCGTTCTCCATCGAGACCGGCACGTCCTCCTGCTGGCCAGCGCCGTAGTCCTTGCCGAAGAACGCGACATGCCATGTCTCGGAATCCTTTACAGCTTTCGGTGCGGGCATGATCGCCAGCGCGGCCGGGTCGCCTTGCGCCCATCCCGCCAGGAACGGCTTGAGGTCGACGTGGAACGTCGGCGCTGGCTTCGCCGAGTAGGTGGCGTTGGCCGAGGCCGCTTTGCAGTCGGTCTCCGGTGGCTTCTGCGGCGATGCCTCGGCGGCGCTGAAGAAGTCGGTGACCTGGCAGACTCGGAGCTTGGCCATGTCCTGCCGCAGCGTGCCGTCGGATGGTGCCATGTCGACGGGCAGCGTCAGCGTGCCCTTCGTGAAGATCGCTCCCAGCGGGATGTTGGCGCTGAAGAGGTCCAGTTCGATATAGGTCGCCGCGGTCGGCGTACCGCCCGAGACGCCGACGTGCAGTGTGTTCTTGGGATAGTCCGGTGGCGGCAGCAGGGAACAGTCAAGGGCCGTGGTGGAACACGACTCACTTGTGGTCGTCACGTACCACGCTTCGGTCTGGGTACCGACAGTCGCCGACCCGTTTTCCGCTGCCTGCGCAACCGGGCCGAACAACGCGATCAGCAACCCCACGGCGAGTAACACGACGCTGCGCCGAAATGTCACGAGTGGCTCCTGATTTCTCGCGCCGGTGACCACGCCAGCACTCCGAGTGTTTTATCTATCAATACACTGAGTTTAATGTACGTTCGCCGCCAATCTCGGTCAATCACCGCGAGGCCGTGCGAACCGCCGTCACGCTGGCGCTGTCAGATCGACGACCACACAGCGGAGGTTCACTGCCGACGTTGGCTGACAAGATGAACGATGGCACAAAGTTCGTCCACTACCTCGCGCATTTCGGCGCGGGCTATGACCCGGTCGCGCCGTTCGGCGAGCACCGCCGCGAGCAGAGCGCCAGTCATAACGAGTGCGGCGCCGCCCAGCGCTCCCGAGACGACGAATGGAAGCTGCAACGCGACGTAGGGCACGCCCACGATTTGAAACACGACGAATGCGATCGCTCCCCCACCGGTGACGGCCAGCGCGATCAGGAATACCAGCCCAGGTAAGGCTGGATCGCGCCATGCCCGGACGAGCGCGATCGCCCGCTGGAGCGTCTCGGCATCCGATCCGGCGCCTACCTGCGGCGAGACATCGTCAAATCCTGGCCGCGGCATCACAGACCGCCACTACCTGCCAGGATGAACGCACCAAGCCGGGTTAGTCATACGCCCAGCATCGGACCACGCGACGACTACCGCAACCCCGGTCCGGTCAGTCCCGGTACCTGCGCAGCGCGGCGCCGGTAAGCGCGCAGACCTCGTCGACGACCTCCCGGGTTTGCTCGATGGCCGCGACACGGTCATGTCGTTCGGCCTGCACCGCCGCGAGCAGCGCGCCAATCGCGACCAGGGCGACGCCACCGAAGCCACCGGAGATGACATACGGCAGCTGTAGCGCTACGTAGGGCGTGCCCGTCGTCGCGACTACGGTGATCACCAGCACGACGCTCCCGGTCACGGCGAGCAACAGCAGGAAGGCGAACCCAGGCAGCGCGGGATCTCGCCACGCCCTCGCCAGGGCGATCGCACGGCGGAGAGTCTCGGAGTCGATGCCGCCAACCGGTGCCTGCGCGGACACGCCGATCTCGGAGGTCGTCATGCTTACTCGGCCCTGCGCTCGCTCTGCTCAGACTCCAGCAGCTCCCTGACCTCGGCGAGCGCCTGCGTCATCTGAGCAAGCTGCTCAGTGCGTTCCTTGCTGTCTCTCCTGCGCACCGTCACGTCGACCACGGTGGCGCCCGCGATAATGAGGACCAGCCCCGCGATGCCGCCACTGACCAAGTACGGCATCTGCTCCGCGACGTTCGTCAGCGCGGCAACCTCTCGCCAGGTGTAGACGATCGCCGCCAAACCAGCGGCCGCGAGCACCAGGCCGATCCAGATTCCCGTTGCGGTGGTGGCTGACCCACCGAGACGCTGCGGGGCAGCCGCGCCGAGCCGCGAGCGTGGCTTTTCGTCTTCGACCGGCGCGGGCCGCACAAACTCCGTGGTCTCGTCTATCTGGGTTACCGGGGGCTCTGACTGCGGCAACGTCCCCGACTCTGCGGTCGCCTCCTGGCGGACGGTGTCGTAGCCATCGCCATGACTCTCCGGTTCAAGACCGTGGTCTACATCAGTAGCCCGGTGAACTTCGGCGTCCCGCTCATCGGTACGAGCAGTCATTCCTGACGGCTCTTCGGACCCGGCTACCGATGTTTCTTCTAACCCGTAACTCGGCGCCCGGTATGCGGGTTCTGCCATCGCCGCCTCCTCCAGGACTGAGCCAGGTACGACTCTTTGTACCACCGGATTGAGGATTAGTGCAACATATGTTTCATTTATCAGAATGCTAACGGTTGAGCCAGTCTTTGAAGGCGGAATTGAACCGGGTTAGGGCATCGTCGAGCTCGGCGGGTCCGTGTGCTGCGGAGACGAACCAGATGCCTCGGCGTGCAACCCAGACGCCATGTTCGACGAGCACCTGTGCGAGGCTCGCGTAGCGGTCGAGACGAAACCGTCGCAGGCCGCAATAGTCGGTCACCTCGGTGTCGCCGAACGACACGTGGAACGCCATCGGAAGCCCCTCGACTCGCAGCGGCTCACCGAGCGATTCTCCGATCTCGCGAATGCCTGCCATCAGCTTCGTGCCGTGCTCGAGGATGGTGGTGTAGGGCGGGTCGTCCCGGATGTGTTCGAGGGTGGCGATGACGGCGGCCATGCCCGGCGCCCAAGCATTGAACGTGCCGGCATGATTGACTTCGCCCGTCCCGATCCGACACATCAGGTCAGCGCCGCCCGCGAGCGCGGCCACCGGATACCCGCCCCCGAGCGCTTTGCCATACAGCGCGAGATCGGGTGTCACCCCGTAGCGGCGAGCGGCTCCACCAGGGCCTACGCGGAAGCCGGAGATGACCTCGTCGAAAATCAGTACGATGCCGCGTCGCGAGCACAGTCTGCGCACTCGCTCCAGATATCCCGGCGCTGGCTCGATCACTCCGGAGTTGATCATGATGGGTTCCATGATCACCGCGGCGATCTCCTCGCCGTCCCGCTCGAGCAGGCCACTGAGCAGGTCGGCGTCATTCCACGGAAGGACGGTGAAGTCTGTGAGATGCGACGACACCTGGCCCGCGCTCGCCGCCTCCCACGCACCATCCCGATCAGCGATCAGCACATTGTCCAACCATCCGTGGTAATGCCCTTCGAACCGGATCACACGCCTGCGACCGGTGACCGCCCTCGCCAGACGCAACGCTGCCTGCACGGCCTCGGTGCCACTCAGCGCGAAGCGCACCATGTCCGGCCAGCCGAGCGTCTCGCACACCAGCTCCGCCGCGCGGACCTCCAACTCACCTTGCCCGCCGAGGATCAAACCGTCACACGACGCCGCATGCACCGCACGGGTGAGGAAGTCAGGGGCGTGGCCTAGAAACGCAGGCCCCTGACCGAGCAGATGGTCGACATAGTCACGGCCGTCCACGTCATACAGACGTGCTCCCTCAGCGCGTTTCAGAAAGACATCAGGCCCATCGAGCCGAACATTCGAATGGACCCCACCAGGCGTTCGAGCACACGCCCGACGCCGCAACTCACCAGAGTGATCGAGCTGTTCAGTCAGCGACGTCACCGACCCACCAGTCTTACCCACGGAAACCTCCGGAGATCCGGACACGAATAAATGATCTTCACCCTCGCCGCGGCTATGACGGGCGTACACAACACCGCACACACCCGGCAGCCACCATACAAAAATGAAACAGTAGCATCGTTATATGAACCAACAGTACGTCGTGTCGGTTTTCCGTCAAGGGGGCCAGCAATCGACGTGACACTCCCAACATTCAGCGCATTCAGGTGTCACACGAAATTGAAACTGTCTACTGCCTGCACCGCCGCACTGCTCGGCGACGGGCCTAACGTCGCATCCGGGGCCGTCAGCTTCTTTCCGCGGCGGCGCGCACGGCGTAGTTCCTGCCGCGTTCGGCGCGGATCCACAGTGGATCGTCGACGTCGACGCCCTGCCGTTGCAGCTCTCGTTTGAGTACCTTGTTCGTCGCGGTGCTCGGTAGTTCCGCCGCGATGCGCACGTAGCGGGGCCACGCCTTCGGCGACAGGTCGGGCTGCGCGGCCAGGAACTCCGTCAGCTCCCCCTGCGTCAGCTCGGCACCGCTGACCAGCACGATCGCGGCCATCAGCTGGTCACCTACGTCGACATCCGGCACGCCGTAGACCGCGACCTGGCTGATCGCGGGATGCCGCAGCAGGATCTGCTCGATCGGCGCCGCCGCGAGGTTCTCACCGTCCACCCGAAGCCAATCACCCGCGCGACCAGCCAGATACACGAAGCCATCCGCGTCGCGGTACGCGAGATCACCCGACCAGTACATGCCACCGTCGAGCCGCTCAGCGGTGGCGTCCTCGTCGTTGTAGTAGCCACTGAACATCCCCGCACCCTGAGTGTTGACCAACTCGCCGACCGCCTCGTCCAGGTCTGTGTCACCGCGCCGTGCTCATCGAACACCGCCCGCGGGCACTCGGTGCGGGTCTCCCGGTCGTAAACGGCCACACCCTACCCACGGCTGCCCGATCGAACTAGGCGGCGTGCCCTCGGTGCGACTGATGATGATCGGCGTTTTCGGTCGATCCGAACCACAGTCGTACACCTCACAGCCAAACCGGCGGCCGAACTCCACGATGTCGCGATCGGACGCCTCGTTACCGAACGCGATCCGCAGCGGATTGTCCGCATCATCCGGCTTTTCCGGCGTAGCGAGCACATACGCCAGCGGCTTGCCCACATAGTTCATATACGTCGCGCCGTACCGGCGGACGTCGTCGAGGAAACCGGTAGCGCTGAACCTGCGCGCCAACGCCAGCGTCGCCCCAGAGGCGACAGCGGGCCCAAACCCAGCAACAACCGCATTCGAATGGAACAACGGCATCGACACGTAACACACATCGTCATCGGTGAGACTGAACCGCTCAACCAGGTGCGTCCCAGACATGGTCACCATGAAGTTGCTGACCCGCACCGCCTTCGGCTCACCACTGGTACCCGACGTGAAGATCAACATGAATGTGTCCATCGAATCGACCGTGCGGAACTCCCGATCGCGGGGTGCGTCCGCCACCAACCGGGACCACTCCGCGGCATCGGTGTCGATGACTCGCACACCGTCCAACGACAGGCCGTCCAGCAGCGGCAGATGCCGCGAGTCGGTGAGCACGAACTGGCAGTCCGCCTTGCGGACGTCGCGGGCCAGCGCCTCTCCCCTACGCGTGGCATTGAGGCCCACCGTGACGTAACCACCGAGCGCGCCCGCCGCGAGCGCCATCGCCATCTCCGGGGTGTTCTCCAGCAACACCCCAACGTGTGGCGGCCGGTCGGAGTCGAACCCACCGGTGATGACGGCCGCGCGCGCCAGGCTCTCGGCGACGTACTCCCGCCACGTCCAGCACCGATCCCCGAACCGCACACCGACATCGTCCCGGTCGGCGTTGGCGAGCAGCAGCTGCTGGACCGTGTCAGCCATGGCGCACTCCTCAGTGACGGGGCTCGAGAATCACGACCGGGATCTCACGGTCCGTCCACGACTGATAACTATCGAAATCGGAATACAACTCGACAAGCCGGCGCCACAGCCGCTCGCGCTCCTCGCTGCTCGCGGTACGGGCACGCACCGGCCGCACCTCCGACTTGATGCGCACCTGGGTGTCCGGGTTGGCGCACAGATTGCGGTACCACTGCGGGTGGCGCGGCAGCCCACCCTGCGAGGCAACCACGACGACGTTCTCGCCGTCCGCCAAATACAACAGCGGAATCGTATAGACCGTCCCGGATTTGCGACCCCGATGGTCGAGCAGCAACAAATCGACGGGTTTGCGGAACGCGGACCCGATACGCCACTTGCTGGCGATACGACCGTTGGTCCGCCGATACACCCAGACCTGCGCCTTGCTGCCAACCTTCATCAATTTCGGCACCAGCGGCGAATCGAGCCCCTTAGGGCGCGGCTTGAGACGTCGTGCAGAGCTGACCATGGGCTATCCAACGGGTGTGATGGGCAGGGAATGACGTGGCTCGAACTGGAACGACGCCCCGGTGCTGACCCGGGTAACGGCGACCTCGTCGAACTCCGCGGCTGACTCGGCGCGCTCGACGACGCGGCACCGCCACGCCGTCGCGTCTCCGACGACGGCGACGTCCAGTCGCGGGTCGACGGCGCGCACGATCGCCTGCAACGGCGCGATGGACTCCGGCCCGCACAGCGCGAGCCAGGCGTCGTCATCGTGAGCGAGCGATCGGCGAACCACGACGGCGTCGTCGCCGAACTCCGCGGTGACGTAGGCAGCGGGATTGAGCAGCGGGTGCAGCCGGAGCACGGCGACGGCACCCGCGACACCGCTCGGCAGTCGTAGCGCACGGTGGATGCGCTCGGCGGCGATCCCGGCGATGCCGATGAGTTGCTTTAGGCACAGCTCCCGAGCCTCGTCCGGCTCAAGCCTGGCGGTGACGGCGCGTCGAAACCCGAGGTAGAGCAGGTGCATCTGCAGGCACACCTCATCGGCGATCCGGGCCAACGCGGAAGCGGAGAACTCAGCGAAGTCCAGATCGGACAGCAGCGGTCCCGAATAGTCAGCCTTGCCGTCATCGCCGGGGTCGATCGGGTCCAGTTCGAGCGAGGCGGCATGGGTCCGACGCGTCGCGGTGCAGCCAGCGGACTCGCTGACCGGTGGGTGGGACTCGTCGATGGTGACCGTCCACTCGCAGTGGGGGTGCCGATCAGCGGGCTTGCGCGGAGGCCGGTGCACTGGCCGCACCTGCGCCTTCGGGTTGGTGGCGACGGCGGTGGCGTCGAAGGTGGGATCCTCGATGTCGTGGCACATGCCGGTGACGTAGGCGTCGCCCATGGGTTCGACGTCCATCAGCGCGCCGCAATGGTCCAGGTGAAAAGTGCCGTGGTTGGCGTCGGTGACGTTGTAGCGGAAGTCCATGAACTGCGGGGGCGCGCCGATGTCGAGCTGCAGTCCCTTGAAGATCGTCGGTACGTCGGTTCCCTCGAAGTCGAGCGCGCGCTGCATCCGCTTGGTGTAGATCGGACTGGCCGCCATCCACTCCTCGATCGCGACCTGGAGCATCTCCTCGCGGCCGAGCGTCGAGATGCACCACGCCATGCCCGAGCGGTCGATCAGCTGCCCAATCAGCAGCAGCTCGGGCACGAGCGTGGCGAGGTCGGCCCGCGCCAGCTCGCGATACCTGCCACTCATGCGATCAGAATAGAACATGTTATAGATATTGGGAAGACTCGTGTACATACACATGTCCGATAAGAAGCAGAACACGTTCCACTATGGGACTACCCGGACGATGACGATACGAGCGCGCGGCTGTGCCGCGGCCAGTGGTGCTGGTCGCGGTGGGCCGGTGTGTGATTGTCTGCTCCCCGTGGGGCGCTAGCCGAGGGGTTCGGTATGGGGTGCGGTGAACCGTCTGGGTTGACGCGCCGGGTCGAGCCATTCGGGTGGGAGGCATTCGGGTGTGCCGTTGGTGGTCATGCGGACTTCCCACCCGGCGTGGTGGACGAGTCGGTGGCAGGCGGTGCACAGGAGGCAGAGGTTGTCGAGGGTGGTGGTGCCGCCGTGTTCCCACCAGTTGATGTGGTGGACTTGGCACCACCGCACGGTGCGGCTACACATGATGCAGCCGCCGTCGCGGGCGGCGAGGGCGCGGCGTTGGGCGCGGGTGGCGGTGCGCACCTCACGCCCCAGATCGAGGATTTCCCCGGTGGAGCCGAGGACGGCGGGGATGAGGCGGGCGTCGCAGGCCAGGCGGCGGGCTTGTTCGGCGGTGACCGGTAATTCCCAGTTCAGGGTGGGTGTGTCGCCCAGCATGTGCTGCACCGCCCGATCACTGTCGATGAGGGGGTCGCGGCGCAGCAGTTGGTCGAGGGTCATCGACACGGTCACGACCGGTGTTTCGCCGGCTTCGGTGGGGCGTGCGGTGGCGCGTTGGGTGTAGTCGAGCAGTTCGGCGAACGCATCCCCCTGGCGTTGGCCGGT
>NZ_KI632509.1:371722-2399650 GCF_000504245.1 Haloechinothrix halophila YIM 93223 | reverse complement strand
TCACGCCCCAGATCGAGGATTTCCCCGGTGGAGCCGAGGACGGCGGGGATGAGGCGGGCGTCGCAGGCCAGGCGGCGGGCTTGTTCCGCGGTGACGGGTGATTCCCAGTTCAGGGTGGGGGTGTCGCCCAGCATGTGCTGCACCGCCCGATCACCATCCATCAGGGGCTCACGGCGGAGTAGTTGATCCAGCGTCATCGACACGGTCACTACCGGGGTTTCGCCGGCTTCGGTGGGGCGTGCGGTGGCGCGTTGGGTGTAGTCGAGCAGTTCGGCGAACGCATCCCCCTGGCGTTGGCCGGTGGTGCGCTGATCCGGCATGCCCTCCACCGTGGGCCGGGGCTTGGCCAGCGCCGACAGCAGCGTCTCCAACAACTGCCCGGATTCGGCATCCAGGGTGCCCCGTAGTTTGAGGCGGTTGTGGCGGGTCCAGGACCACACCAGTTCCCGCTCCGGCTCCGCCAACTCAGCATCGTCGGTCGGTTCACGGCCATCGGGATCGACTAGCGCGAGTAGGTGGCGTCCGGCGCGGCGCACCACCGCGGGTTGTGCCTGCCGCGCTAGATCGATCAGCGTCTTCTCATACCCGGCGCGTTCGGTGTCGTCGACCTCGGCGGGCATCGCGGCCATGGTCTCGCTGATCGCGTCCACATGACCGGGGTTGAGCACACCCTCAGCCGCGGCCCGCGCGGCCATCGGCGCGGCAGCGGGCTTCTCACTCGTCCCCTCGCGAGTGGGGTGCAGCAATGTCGCCCGCTTAGCGCGCTTGGTCGCCTCGGTGGTGCTGATCCGCAACAGGTCGCGCTGCAGTGTCGCCAGCGACGGATACCCATACGTAGCGAACACACCCCGCGACTGGATCTCGGCCAGCACCGCCGCCTGAGCAGCCTCGGCACGATTCCGCAACTCCTCAGCCACCCGCAGCGCCTCAGCCAACTCCACGTCGGCCGCTTGCCACCAGCCATACGGGCCGGGCACCGGAAGGAGGGCATCTGCGCTGCTCATACCCTTAAGACTACCCGCGCATCGAACGCCTGTTCTAGCACCAGGTGTGGAACCTCCGTAGAACTTCCGCTGCACTTCCGTCGACATTTCCGCCCGACACCGACGTCGCGGCAGCCAGCGACACATGCTCTCAACACGCCGTCACCGAGCACGCTGAAGGTGGCGCAGCGAACCTAACTGGACGCCTACGGCCGCTCCCGACTCACCCTCGCTCGGCCAGCGGCGCCTCGGGCTCCACCTCGACGAGCGTCATGTTCACCCCTCGGGGCAGTGAGACCACAGTGGACACCGCGTTCGCGATGTCGGACGGCCGCAGGAAGTACGGGTGCCGCGCGAAGCCCCATCGGGCCCAGTCCTCGATCAGCGGACCAGCGACGGACTCGTCGAAGTCCATGCCCATGCTGGTCTGGGTCGGTCCGGGCCGGACGATCGACGCCCGCACACCGGTGCCTTCCAGTTCCATCTGCATGGTCCGCGCCATCGCCTCGACCCCGGATTTGGCAGGCACGTAGCCACCCACCCTGGGGCGCGGGGCGCGCACCACGTCGGAGCCAATGAACACGACGTCGCCGCGCTTGCGCTCCACCATGCCGGGCACCACCTCGGCGACCAACCGGTGCGTACCGACCAGGTGGACGTCGACCGCGCGCTGGAACGCGTCGGAGTCCTGCTCGTGGATCAGCGAGGCGTCCAGATCGCCCGCACCGGACACCGCGATCTCCACCGACCCGAGGGCTTCGGTCGCCGCCGCGACGAACGCCTTCACCGAGTCGGCGTCCGCGACGTCGAGGCCGAGCGCGAGCGCATCGCCGCCGTCAGCGCGGATGCTCGCCGCGATCTCCTCACACCGCTCCACCCGGCGCGCGCCGAGGGCCACCGGGTGCCCGGCAGCGGCGATAGCCCGCGCGGTGGCTTCGCCGATGCCGGACGACGCGCCGGTGACGACCGTGGGACGTCGTTCGGGATGGGGCTCGAACCGGGGCATGTCAGGCCACCTCCACTCGAACCGGCAGCGTGGCGAAGCCGCGCACGTTGGTGGAATGCACCCGCTGCGCGGCGTCCGCGTCGATCTCGTACGACGACACCCTGCCGACCAATTCGGTCAGCGCGATGCGGGCTTCCAGCCGGGCCAAGTGCGCGCCAAGGCAGAAGTGCGTGCCGCCGCCGAAGCTGGCGATCTGTGCCGATCGGTCGCGGTCGAGGTCGAAGTCGTCCGCGTCGGCGAACACCCGCTCGTCCCGGTTGGCCGACCCGACGAGCAACAGCATCCTGGCGCCCGCGGGCACGGTCTGGCCGTGGTACTCGCAGTCCTCGACGACGGTCCGGACGATGATCTGGCTCGACGTGTCGTAGCGCAGCGTCTCCTCGATCCAGTCCGGGACACGTTCCGGATCCGCCAGTGGCTTGGCAAGCTGGCCCGGGTTCCGCCAGCCCCAGTACAGCGCGTTGCCGAGCAGCTTGGTGGTGGTCTCGTTGCCCGCGACCACCATCAGGAACAGGAAGCTGATGATCTCGTCGTCGGTGAGCCGGTCGCCGTCGATCTCGGCGTCCAGCAGCGCCGACGTCAGGTCCTCGGTGCGCTTCGCGCGCCGCTGCGCCACCATGTCCGCGTAGTACTGCACCAGCTCCAGTGCCGCTTCCATCGCGGCCGGCGGCACGTCGAGGACGTCCTCCTCGCGGTGCATCACGGCGTCGGCGAGCCGGCGCAGTTCATCGCGGTCGGCGACGGGCACGCCGACCAGTTCGGAGATGACGTCCATCGGCAGTTTGCCCGCGAACTCCGCGATGAAGTCGAATTCGCCCTTCGCCAGCGCCGGTTCGAGATACTGCCGGGTCAGTTCGCGAATCCGGTCCTCCAGTCTGCGCACCCGGCGCGGCGTGAAGCCTTGCGAGACGAGCGCGCGCATCCGCTGATGCCGCGGATCGTCCATGGCCAGAAAGGACATCGTCTTGTGGGCGTGCGGCCCGTACGCGGCTGGGTCGAGCGAGACACCGTTCGCACTGGAGAGCCGCTGGGTGTCTCGGAACGCGGCGACGACGTCGTCGTAGCGCGAGATCGCCCAGAAGTCCAGCTCGGCGTTGCGGTAGATCGGCGCCTCGTCGCGCAGTCGCGCGTAGAGCGGGTAAGGATCCTCGTGGAAGGCGTAGTCGTAGGGGTTGAACGCCACTGCTTCAGATGCCGTGGGCGTCCCCGATGCCTTCGACGTCCCTGCCGCGACCTCGGTCATGGTCGACCCTCCCGCTCGGGTACTAGACATATGTCCAGACAGTACTATGGACAATTGGCTTGCGCCAACCTCGATCGAGACTGTTGCACAGTGACTGGACATCTGTCTAGACTACTGTCCATGAACGCGAGTGGTGCCGGGCAAGCACCGGTGAGTCATCGGCTGCGAGTCGCGGAGGTCATCCCGGAGACGGCCGACGCGGTGTCACTGGTGTTCGGCCTCACCGAGCGGCAGCGCGAGCGGTTCCGCTACCGCCCCGGCCAGTTCCTGACGCTGCGGGTGCCCACTGAGCACGGCGCCCTCGCGCGGTGCTACTCGCTGGCAAGCTCCCCGCACACCGACGACCGGCTCACGGTGACGGTGAAGCGGATCGCGGATGGGCGTGCCTCCACCTGGATCTGCGACCACGTCGGTCCCGGAACGGAACTCGACGCCCTCGAACCGGCGGGCGTGTTCACCCCGGCCTCGCTCGACGACGACGTCCTGCTGCTGGCAGCGGGTAGCGGGATCACGCCGATCCTGTCGATCGCCAAGTCGACCCTCGCTGCGGGCACCGGCAACGTCGTGCTGTGCTACGCCAACCGCGACGAGGACGCGGTGATCTTCCGCGACGAACTGCGCCGGCTCGAAGCCGACTACCCGGAGCGGCTGACCGTGCTGCACTGGCTGGAGTCGTTGCAGGGCATACCCACCGAGCATGGGCTACGCGGGCTGCTCACCGGTCGGCGGTTCACCGACGTCTTCCTGTGCGGGCCCAAGCCGTTCATGACCGTGGCGCGAGTGGTGCTGCGGGAACTCGGCGTCGAGCGGTCCCGGATCCACCTCGAACGCTTCAGTTCGCTCGGCGGCGATCCCTTCGCCGACGCGGTGCCCGCCGATGCCCCGGAGCCCGCCGGTGTCACGGCCACGAGTCCCCTGGCGTCCACGGCCACGGAGGACGCGGTCGCGCTGCACGTCGACATCGGCGACGAGCCACGCCGCATCGACTGGCCAACGGGCACCCGCCTGCTTGACCTGCTGGTGGCCCACGGCGTCGACGTCCCGTCCTCCTGCGGTGAAGGCGTCTGCGCGTCGTGCGAGTGTCGGGTGGTCGAAGGCGAGGTCAGCATGGTGGACAACCAGATCCTCGACGCCGACGACATCGCCGAGGGCTACGTGCTCGCCTGCCAGGCCGTCCCGGTCACGCGCCAGGTACGCATCAGCTTGGACTGAGTACGCTCACCCGAGACTCCCGGCACGACGGAGGAGAGGACGCCCGTGACCGCCACCAGCGACGACGCCACGATGCACCCGGACCTGCTCGACCACGCCCTGCGCGCACCAGGGTTCATGCCCACCGACGAGGGGCTGGCGCTGCACGACGCGGTGCGCGACGAACTCGGCTCCGGTATCGCGGTGGAGATCGGCAGCTACTGCGGCAAGTCCACGATCTTCCTCGCGGCCGCTGCCGCGGCGACCGGCGGCACGATCGTCACCGTGGACCACCACCGGGGTTCCGAGGAGCACCAACCCGGCTGGGAGTACCACGACCCGGATCTCGTCGACCAGCATGTCGGACGGATCGACACCCTCGCCACATTCCGTCGCACCATCGCCAACGCAGGCCTCGAGGACACCGTGGTCGCGGTCGTGGGGCGATCGGTGGACGTCGCCGCGTTCTGGCGCACGCCGTTGACCTTCCTGTTCATCGACGGCGGGCACACCGAGGCGGCGGCACACACCGACTACGAAGGTTGGGCGCCCTGGGTCGCCAACGGCGGCGTGCTGGCCATCCACGACGTGTTCCCCGATCCCCGCGACGGCGGCCAGGCGCCGCACCAGATCTACCGCAGGGCACTCGACTCCGGCGCGTTCACCCAGATCAGCGCGGTCGGATCGCTACGGCTGCTGCGCCGCGTCAGCGGTCAGCCGGGCTCGCTAGCCGCCTGACAGCCGGGTCACAACCGCACGCATGCCGATCCACCGCGAGACCGACCGGCAACTCCTCGCCCCGGAAAATGCCGTTCCCCGGTGTGCTGTGCGACAGCGCGTCCGCGGCGAGGATCACCGCGGCGGCGGTCCACGTCGTACGCTCCTCCGGCCAGCGCTTGCCATCCGCGTACACCAGCCCGGTCCAGTAGGAGCCGTCCTCTTCCCGCAGGTGCTGCATCGCGGCGAAGAGCTCCAGCGCCCGCTCCCGCTCGCCCAGCGCGTCGAGCGCCATCACCAGCTCGCACGTCTCGGCGCCGGTCACCCACGGATGGTCGTCCACACAACGCGCACCGAGCCCGTCGACGACGAAGTCCGGCCACCGATACTCGATCCGCTCGCGACCTGCCGACCCCCGTACCGCGCCACCGAGGATCGGGTAGTACCAGTCCATCGAGTACCGAGTCTTCTCGGCGAACGCCTCGGGATGCTCGGCGAGCACATGGGCCAGCTGACCGAGTCCGATCTCCCACTCCGGCTGCGACTCCCCCATCACCTGAGCCAACGCGAGACCGCAGCGCAGGCTGTGGTGGATGCTCGCGCAGCCGGACAGCAGCGCCTCCCAGCACACCTCGCCACCCGCGCCTTTCGCCCAGCCGATCTCGCCGCGCGCGGTCTGCGATTCGAGCACGAAGTCCAGCGCTCGGCGCACCGTCGGCCACATCCGCGCGGCGAACGCCTCGTCGCCGGTGACGCGATAGTGGTGCCACACGCCCACGGCGATGTAAGCGCAGAAGTTGGTGTCAGCACCGGCGTCCTCGATCCGGCTGCCACGGATCTGCAGCGGCCAGGATCCGTCCGCGCGCTGCGTCCGCCGCGACCAGGCATACGCCGCCTCGGCCTCACCCCACAACCCCGCCACGGACAGCGCCATCGCGGACTCGACGTGATCCCACGGATCGACGTGCCCACCCGTGAACCACGGGATCGCCCCAGAAGGCTCCTGAACCGCCACGATGGCACGGGCGCTGCGCTCGACGTCCTCGGCCGACAACACCCCAGCCACGGCCGGGATGCCGTGCCTACGCAACCGTGGCCTCCGGCTTGTCCAGATACACCACGATGCTCTTGCCGATCAGCGGGTTGAGCAGTCGCTCAGCGGTACGGGTCAGCCACGGCGCGCGCAGCATGTCCCAGACCAGCATCCGGTGATACACCTTGGTCAGCGGATGGTCCTCCCGATCGACACCGACAGCGCACTTGAGCCACCAGTACGGCGCGTGCAGCGCGTGCGCGTAGTCCTTGCCCAGCGGGCGCAGCCCTGCGGTGCGCAGCCGGTCGGTGAGCTGGTTCGCCCGGTAGATCCGCACGTGCCCGCCCTCGACCTGGTGGTAGGCCTCCGACAGCGCCCAGCAGACCCGCTCCGGCAGCCACCGGGGCACCGTCACCGCGACCGTTCCGCCCGGTTTGACCACCCGCGCCAGCTCCCACATCGCCTTCTCGTCCTCGACGATGTGCTCCAGCACCTCGGAGGCGATGACGCAGTCGAACGAATCGTCCGGGAACGGCAGCTCCAGCGCGTCGCCGACCATGGTCCGTGCGGATGCCTCGGCGGGCGCCTCCCCCGCGTCGGCCATCCCGGCGAACATCGCCGCGACGCCGTCCAGCTCGGCGGCGTCCTGGTCGAACGCCACCACGTCGGCGCCCCTGCGGTAGACCTCGAACGCGTGCCGCCCGGCACCGCAACCGATGTCAAGCACCGATCGTCCCGGCCCGATACCGAGCCGGTCGAAGTCCACGGTCAGCATGTCGTCGTTCCCTTCGTCTCCCATGATTCGGACCTGCGAGCAGTCCTATGTGTTCGATGATTCGGACCTGCAAGCAGTCCTCATGCGCTCGATCGCCTCCGCGTAGCACTCGGCCGTTGCCGCGGCGACCGACGTCCAGCTGTAGCGGCGCAGCACCCGCTGCCTTCCCGCCGTACCCATCCTCGCCCGGCGATCTGGGTCGTCGAGCTGCCCGGCGATACCGCGCGCGAGCGCCTCGGTGTCGCCCGCCGGTACCAGGTCGGCGCACTCGCCGTCGGCGCCAACCACCTCGGGCAGCGCGCCCGCCCTGCTCACCACCAGCGGGGTGCCGCAGGCCATCGCCTCGACGGTGGGCAGCGAGAACCCCTCGTACAGCGACGGCACGCAGGCCACCTCGGCCGAGGCGAGCAGTCCGGCGAGGTCGTTGTCGGAGACACCGCTGACGGTGTGCACGATGTCGCCGATCGCCAGCTCGGAGATCAGCCGTTCGGTGGGCCCGCCCGGCGTCAACCGGCTGACCAGGGTCAGTTCGACATCCCGCTCGGTGCGGAGTTTGGCCACGGCTTCCAGCAGGTGACGCACACCTTTCAGTGGGACATCGGCGCTGGCGATCGCGGCGATGCGGCCCGGTACGCGGGGCCGCTCGGGCGGCCGGAACACCGCGGTGTCGACCCCAAGCGGCACCACCCGGATCCGTTCGCGCGGCACCGCGAAGTCGTCGCTGATGTCGTCGGCGGAGCAGCCGGACACGGTGAGCAGCTCGGGCAGTTGCCGGGCGACGCGCGCCTGCATCCGCACGAAGCCGTACCAGCGGCGCAGCGTGAGCCGCCGCCACCCGGTCGCCGCCGCGAGGTCGGTGGTGCGGTCCCGGGTGATCGGGTGATGCACGGTCGCGACCAGCGGAATGCCCGCACGCCGCAGCGACAGCAGACCAGGGCCCAGCGACTGGTTGTCGTGGACGACGTCGAACTCGCCAGCCCGCGCGTGCAGCAACGTGGCCACGCGGCGGCTGAACGTGCGCGGCTCGGGAAAGCCCGCGGTCCACATCGTGGCGAGTTCCAGCAGGTCGGTGGCGTCGCGGAACTCGCTCGGGCGTGGTGTACGGAACGGGTCCGGCTCCCGATACAGGTCAAGGCTCGGCACCGGGGTCAGCCGGACCCGAGAATCGAGCACCGGATACGGCTGACCGGAAAACACCTCCACCTCGTGGCCCAGCTCGGCAAGCCCGCGGCTGAGGTGGCGCACGTAGACACCCTGCCCACCGCAATGCGGCTCACTGCGATAGGACAGCAGCGCTATCCGCACGGATCACCTCACAGGACAAAATGAGAACACGTTCTCGACGGTCGGTCAGCCTAGCATGGCCGTTTCAGCACGCCGCGTCGTCTACCGATCGTCCGGGGACTCGGCGGCCGTCTCGGTCAACGATAGGGCCACCTTCGGGCAGGCGCGGACCGCCTGGCGAACCCGGTCCGCCGAGTCCTCGTCCGGCTGCGCGAGCACGTGCAGCTGGTCCTCCTCGTCGAGGTGAAAGATGTCGGGCGCGAATCCCTCGCACACGCCGTTGGCTTCGCAGGCGTCGTAATCCACGATGACGTTCATTGAGTCCTCCCCGCGGCCGCCTTACCGCAGTCGCACGGGCATTTCCTTGATTCCATTGATGAAATTGGACCGCAGCCTGCGCGCCGGCCCAGCGAGTGCCACATCGGGCACCCGATCGGCGAGCGTATCGAACAGAATGCGGAGTTCCAGTCGTGCCAAATGGGCACCGAGGCAGAAATGCGGGCCACCGCCGCCGAAGGAGATGTGCGGATTCGGATCCCGGGTGATGTCGAACACCTGCGGGTTGTCGAACACGGCCTCGTCCCGGTTCGCCGAGGGATAGAACAACACCAGCTTGTCGCCCGCGCTGATCTCCTGTCCTCCGACGACGGCGTCGCGGGTCGCGGTGCGACGGAAGTCCATGACCGGGCTGACCCAGCGCAGGATCTCCTCCACCGCCGACGGCACCAGCGAGCGATCCTCCCGCAGCCGGTGCCACTGCTCGGGATGCTCCAGCAACGCGAGCATGCCGCCGGACGCGGCGTTGCGGGTGGTCTCGTTGCCGGCGACGATGAGCAGCACGAAGAACATGTTGAACTCAAGCGCGTCGAGCACGTCCCCGTTGGCGTCCGGCTGGACCAGTTTGGTGACGATGTCGTCGCGCGGCTCGGCCCGGCGTCGTTCCGCGAGTTCGTTGGCATAGGCGAAGATCTCGCTGGCGGCCACCGCGCCGTCTGAACCCTCGACTTGGAACTCGGGATCGTCGAATCCGATCATCCGGTTCGACCAGTCGTACAGTTTCTCCCTGTCGGCGTCGGGAACGCCCATCAGTTCCGCGATGACCGCCAGCGGCAACTGCGCCGCGATGTCGTGGACGAAATCGGCCTCGCCGCGCTCGGCGACCTCGTCAATGAGTTGGTGGCAAATGTCACGAATACTCTGCTCCAGCTTGCCGATCATTCTCGGCGTGAATCCGCGATTGACCAGGTTCCGCAGTCTGGTGTGATCCGGCGGATCCATGTTCACCATCATCGCGCGCTGCATTTCGACCACCTCGTCGTCGAAATCGGACAGCATCGCGGTGCCGGCATAGGACGAGAATGTCTGGGCGTCGCGGGAGACTGCGACCACGTCGTCGTACCGGGTGACGGCCCAGAAACCACGGCCGGGCGGGCTCTCGGGCTGCCAGTACAGCTGGGATGCACGACGCAGTTCCGCGAAGAATTCGTGCGGCACGCCGCGCTCGTAAACGTCCGGATCGTGGAGGGTGACACTGGCCGTGCTCATCGCGTACCTCGCCGGTGGTTGGAGCCGTCAACCACGCCAAGGTATAACACGTTCTAGTGTCGTGTAAACAACTGTCCAGAACGCTGTCCATCTGCTGTGGCGTCGTGTCATGCGCTCCCGACGCCGTGTCATGCGGTCCGGACGCCGTGTCCTGCACTCGTGACGCCGTGTCATGCAGTCTCGACGCCGTGTTCCGCAAACCAGCACGACCTGCGGCCAATGCCGCCGTCACCACCGGTAGTCGAGGAACTTCCCATCGAAGGTGACGACGACCCGGTCGCCGTCAGGGTCCAGGCGGCGGGCGACGTCGACCTTGAAGTTGATCGCGCTCATGATGCCGTCGCCGAACTCCTCGTGGATGAGCTCCTTGAGTGCCGGGCCATACACGGCGAGCGCCTCCATGAACCGGTAGATCGTGGGATCGGACATCGACGCCGAATCGGCGCCGCGGGACGGCTGCGACCGCAGACTTTCGGCGACCACGTCGTCCAGTTCGAGCAGCGCGCAGACCCGCTGCGCCTGCTCAGACGTCATCGGGTGCTGACCGAGCAGCGCTGCCGTCGTCCACACGACAGGCGCGTCGATCGTGTCGGCGATCTCGGCCCAGGTCAGGCCGCGCCGCACCCGGGCGGCGATCACCAGATCGGCGGCATCGGACTTGCTCATGATCGGCGTCATTGGCGAGGCTCCTCACGGTCGGTACGGACGCATCCAGCCTCGCCGACAAGGGCTGGACACTCCATACGCCGCACGCCGCCGACACATATTCTTCACGCTGAGACGGCTCGACCAGCGCCACTGTGACGTCTTGCTCCCACCGATGTCACACGGACGACATACGTCGCGCCCACACTCAACCGGTGACCCGCCGGGCCATGATTCGCCCGGCCGGTGTTCGCTGGTCTTCACTACCCCTGCACCCGAGTGAAAAGAGGGACCGCATGTCGTACCTGGCCCCAGCAGAGTTCGCCACGAAGATGATCGACGCTGGCGAGTCCAAAGCGCTCATGTCGACCCGGGACACCGTGATCCGTGCCTTCATGGCCGGCGCCATCCTGGCGCTGGCGGCGGCGTTCGCGGTGACGGTCACCGTGCAGACGGGTCAGCCGATCGTCGGCGCGCTGCTGTTCCCCGTCGGGTTCTGCATGCTGTACCTGCTCGGGTTCGATCTGGTGACCGGCGTGTTCACACTGGTTCCGCTGGCCTGGATCGACAAGCGGCCCGGGGTGAGCATGAAGGCGCTGCTGCGCAACTGGGGCCTGGTCTTCGTGGGGAACTTCGCGGGCGCGCTCGTCGTCGCGCTCATGATGGCGATCATCGTCACGTTCGCGTTCACCGTGGATCCGAACGAGGTCGGCCAGGCACTCGGCACGATCGGTGAGAGCCGCACGGTCGGCTACGCCGAGCACGGCGCGGCGGGAATGCTGACGCTGTTCATCCGCGGCGTGCTGTGCAACTGGATGGTCTCCACCGGGGTCGTCGCCGCGATGATGTCGACGTCGGTGTCCGGCAAGGTCATCGCCATGTGGATGCCGATCCTGGTGTTCTTCTACATGGGCTTCGAGCACTCGGTCGTCAACATGTTCCTGTTCCCGTCCGGACTCATGCTCGGCGGCGACTTCTCTCTCGGCGACTACCTGCTCTGGAACGAGATCCCGACGATCATCGGCAACATCGTCGGCGGCCTGACCTTCGTCGGATTGACCGTGTACGCGACCCACGCCCGCACCGGTCCCTCCCGGCCGCAGCCTGTCGCCGCGGAGGAGAAGGTGTCTGCCTGACGCCGAATGCTGGACGACGCTGTCGCCGGGTCGACATCGCGACAGCGTCGTTCAGCACTCCGCCGCATCGCTTCGTGCGGTCGCGGAAGTCTGACCGGTTCGACCTAGTATGCGAACCGTGCCGCGAGCAGGTATGTGTTCTGCTGGACCACTCACGGTCGCATGTCCGGCCCACCACAGGGAGGTAGTCCGATGGCCACCACGCACCCGGCGGCCGCCGTGGGCAGGGGCTCGGCGATGCGGGTCGTGGTGTGGCTGCTGCACGTCGCGGCGCCGATGCTCGCGCTGTGGCTGCTGATCGCCCAGCCCGAACTCGACCTGCGGTGGGAGGACCGCGAGGCACACTTCGTGCTGGTGCTGGTGACCGCCGTCGTCGGCGCGATCCTTGGCATGCTGATCAGCCGCGCCGCGCTGCGCCGGGACGACGCCAGGCAGTTCCTGGTGTCGCTGACGTTCCTGATCAGCGCGGGTTTCCTCGGCCTGCACGCGCTGGCGACGCCGGGTGTGCTGCTGGAGTCGGCCAACACCGGATTCGCCGTCGCGACGCCGGTCGGCCTGACGCTCAGCGGCGTCACCGCGGCACTGTCCGCGGTGGAATGGAGCGAACGCGGCACGGCGGCGATCATGCGCGACCGACGGTGGTGGCTTGCCGTGGCGTGGGCACTGCTGCTCGCGTGGGCGGCGATCTCGCTGGCGGGGTTCGCGCCCCTTGACTCGCCGCCCGATCCGGCGAGCGTGACGGCGGGCCAGCGCACGCTCGGGATCGTCGGTGGCCTGCTCTACGCCGGGGCGGCGCTGCGCTATCTCGCGCTGTACCGGCGGCGTCCCGCCGTGGTGCTGCTGTCGACGTTGACCGCGTTCGTGCTGCTCGCTGAGGCACTGGCGACGATGGTGTTCGCGCGTGGCTGGCAGGCGTCGTGGTGGCTGTGGCACGTGCTGATGGCGCTGGCGTTCTGCTTCATCGCCTATAGCGCCCATGTGCAGTTCCGCCGCGAAGGCTCGTCGGTCGGGCTGTTCGACAGCATCGGCCTGCAGCAGACGGTGGCCGACCTGCGCCGGGACTACGCCGAGGCACTCGAAGCGATGGTCGACGCCGTGCGACGCCGGGAGGCGGGCGACGAGCGGCCGGTTTCGCCCGAGGCCGCGCGACTGGCGGAACGGTTCGGGCTGACCGAGCGGCAAGTGGCTGTGCTGGAACGGGCCGCGGAAGCGCTCGGGCACGAACGGGAGCAGGCACGACGACTCGGCAACCTGGTCGCGGTCGGCAGGGAAGCCAGCGTCATCCGCGCGGAGGACGACCTGCTGGCGCGGATACTGTCGCTGGCGACGGATGCCTTCCGGCAGGACCGGCTACGACTGGGGCTACTGCGCTCGGGAGAACTGTCCTTTCCAGTCGCCGCGCCGGACGGCACGGTGACGGACACCAGCCGTCCTGGCACCAGCCTGGCCGACACCGCGCCGTCCGCTGCCGCCGATCAGGCACTCGACACGCTGGAACTCACCACCTCCCCCGACGGGGCCACGCTGGCACTGCCGCTGACGGTGAAAGGACGTCCCGCCGGGGTGCTTGAGGCGCACCGGCCCGGCTCACAGTTCGCGGACGCCGACCGCGCGCTGCTGGCGTCGTTCGCCAGCCAGGCGTCGATCGCCCTGGAGAACGCCCGGCTGTACCACCAGCTCGACGGGCTGTTCCGGTCGTACATGTCCCCCGCGGTGGCGACCGCGCTGCTCGCGGACCCCACGCAAGCCGGCCTCGGCGGCGAGATCGCCGAGGTGACCGTCCTGATGGCGGACCTGCGCGGCTTCACGTCGTTCGCGGAACGCACGTCGCCGGACGCGGTCGTCGCCATGCTCAACACCTACTACGGCGCCGCTGTCCCGGTCGTGCTCGACGCGGGAGGCACCGTGGTGCAGTTCGTCGGCGACGCCATGATGGCGATCTTCAACGCGCCGGTGCGCCAGCCCGATCACGCGCTCCGCGCGGCGCGGGCAGGGCTGCGGCTCCACGAGGTCATCGCGGCGGTGGCCGAAGGGCACGACGACTGGCCCCGGTTCCGGGTCGGCATCAACACCGGACCCGCGCTGGTCGGCAACATCGGCGCCGACCAGATGCGCAACTTCACGGCGATCGGCGACACCACCAACCTTGCCGCGCGCCTGGAGGGGCTGGCAGAGCCCGGCCAAGTGGTGATCGGTCCGGGCACCCGCGCCTGCCTGGGTGACGACGCCGCGGTGTCCGAGCGGGGGTCGGTCACGGTCAAGGGCAAACGCGACCCGGTGCCGGTGTTCGTGCTGGATACGCTGACGACGGGATGACGGGACCGAGGGCATGCGTCGCGCGTGCCGTCACCCCATGAGCCATTAGGCTGAGCCGGAACACGTGATCACACTCTCGACCGGCCGACAAGGACACCGGCGACAAGACGGCGACGCAGGGAGCGCACGCATGATTCCGAGCGAGTTGCCCGTGCTCCAGGACCTCGACGAGCCGGAGCGCCGCAGACTGCTCGACGCGGCCAAGCCGCGCCGGTTCCGCCGCCGCGAGGTCATCTTCCACGAGGGCGACCCCGGCGACTGCCTGCACCTGATCCTGTCCGGTCGGGTCGCCGTCCGGGTGACGACGCCGATGGGCGACGTCGCGACGTTGTCGCTGCTCGGGCCGGGTGACGCGTTCGGGGAGCTCGCGCTGCTCGACCCGGACGCCCGGCGCAGCGCCACGGTCGAGGCACTGGAGCAGACCGACACCATCGCACTGTTCCGCACCGACCTGTTCGAACTGCGGGAACGGCATCCGGCGATCGACCGGTTCCTCACCCGCACGCTGGCCAGCTACGTGCGGCGGCTGTCCTCGATGGTGCTCGACGCGCTGTACCTGCCCGTCGACAAGCGCATCGCCCGGCGTCTCGCGGATCTCGCCGACCTCTACGCCGACACGTCGGCAACGGCGGAAATCCAGCTCACGCAGGACGACGTCGCCGGCATCGCCGGCACAACGCGGGCGACGGCGAACCGCGTGCTGCGCGCGCTTGAGGCGCGCGGTGTGCTCACGCTGAGCCGGGGACGCATCACGGTGCACGACACCCGCGCCCTGCGCTGACCTCCTGCTGACCGGCCGCCCGCTGGTGCTGCCGGCTCACCCCACACGCAGTCCGGCCGCCCGGCTCCGTGTCCACGAACACGGAGTCTCCGTGTCCGCGCGCAACGACGTCACTGGGGTGCCGCGGCGAGAGTGTGCGACGTGCCGCGAGGGCGGCACCGCAGAGCACGAAGGAGTTCAGACATGCACAGCAGGAATCGGAACCTGGCTCGCTGGGTGAGCAGAGCCATGGGCATGGTCCTGGTGGCGGGTGCGCTGGGAGCGGTGCAGCTGACCACGGCCACCTCCGCGTCCGCCGTCACCGGGCTGGAGAAGGTGCACTCGCCGGCCTCGGCAACCGACTCGCAGGCGTCGAAGACCGTGACGGCGCGCTGCCCGTCCGGCAAGCAGATCGTGGGTGGCGGCGGCTGGGTGCACGCGGTCGATCGGTACGCCGAGGACAACCTCGCACTGACCCAGCTGCGGCCGTTCGACAGCTATCGCGACGGCTACAGAGTCACCGCGGAGGAGATCATCTACACGTCAGGTAACTGGTGGGTGCAGGCCTACGCGATCTGCGCCGATCCGATGTCCGGGCACCAGATCGTCACCGGCACGACGTCGTACTCCTCGCAGGAAAAGCAGCACGCCAAGGCGGTGTGCCCGTCGGGCAAGCGAGCGATCGGCTCCGGCGCGCGGATCAACTACGCCTCGACCGGCGAAGTCGCGTTGCAGATCGCACGGGCATCCGGCCCCGGCGACATCACCCGGGCGCAGGCACGCGAAGAGGCCAACGGCTACAGCGGCAAGTGGAACGTCACCGCATACGCGGTGTGCGTGAACCGGCCGTACGGCTACGAGGTCGTCTACGGGGAGTCGTCGGAGCGGGATTCGGAATCGACCAAGACCGCCACCGCGAGCTGCCCGAGCGGCAAGCGCGTGCACGGCGCGGGCGCGGCAACGAGTGGCAACGCTCCGGCCGGTGTCGGGCTGCAGGTCGTCTACCCGTACAACGACCTGCGTCGCGTGATGGCGCACGCGGTGGAGACCTCACCGACCAGCGCGGACTGGGACTTCATCGTGGCTCAGGCGATCTGCGCCTACTAGCCCACACTGACCTGCTCCTCCTGGCACACGCCGGGAGGAGCAGGCGCGGGTAAGGTCGGCCCCACCAGCTCGCTTCCAGACCAGGACGACACACATGCAGGATGACCACCGACCCGCCGCGGGGTTCCGTCTGACGGTTGCGGTCACGCCCGACGACGTCGGCAAGCGGGTGTCGCTGCGGCGTCGCACCGCGGGCGACAGGTTCACCGACGTCGTGGGCGTGCTGGAGACCTGGGCTGAAGGACGGATCGCCGTCCGCAGGCGCGACGGTCAGCTGGTCGAGTTCGACGCGGATACCCTCGTGGCAGGCAAGGTGGTGCCGCAGGCGTGGCCGCGCCGACGCTCTGGCTGAGCGCCGCCCCGACGCCGCACTACACCGTCGCCTGTCGTTCCTCGGCGATTTCCAGCGCGATATTGATGATCATGTCCTCCTGGCCGCCGACGTAGCGGCGTTCGCCGCAGCGGTACAGGATCTCGTGCGCGGGCACACCATAGCGTTCCGCCGCGCGCTCGGCGTGCAGCAGGAACGACGAGTACACCCCGGCCACACCCTGCACGATCGACGACCGGTCCATCACCGGCAGCCGGGTGATGAACGGCTTGACCACGTTCTCGGCGGCATCCATCAGCACGTCCTTGTCGACCCCGGTGGTGATGCCGAGCCGGTGAAACGTCGCCGCGAGCACCTCGGTGGGCGAGTTGCCCGCGCCAGCACCGAGCGCGACCAGCGAGCCGTCGATCTGCCGGGCGCCCGCACGGTAGGCGAGCACCGAGTTGGCCACACCGAACGACAGGTTCTGGTGCCCGTGATAGCCGACCTGCGCCTGGCCGTCGAACTCCGCGACCAGCGCGGCCACCCGGTCGGCGGCGTCCTCCAAGATCAACGCACCCGCCGAGTCGACCACGTAGACACACTGGCACCCGGCATCGACCATGATCCGGCCCTGCTTCGCCAGATCTTCCGGGGTCGACATGTGCGAGAGCATCAGGAACCCGACCGTCTCCAAGCCCAGGTCGCGGGCGGCCTGGAAGTGCTGGATCGACACATCGGCCTCGGTGCAGTGAGTGGCGATGCGGACAGCGCCCGCCCCCAGATCCGCGGCGGCGCGCAGGTCGGTGACCGTGCCAAGGCCAGGCAACAGCAGCACGGCGATCTTCGCGCGCTGGGCCTCGTCGACGGCGGCTGAGATCAGCGTGCGCTCGTCGACCAGCGAGAACCCGTAGTTGAACGTCGACCCGCCCAGGCCGTCGCCGTGGCTGACCTCGATCAGCGACACCCCGGCGTCGTCCAGCGCCCGCACCGTGTCGCGGACGTTGGCCTCGGTGAACTGGTGCGCCATCGCGTGGCTGCCATCGCGCAGCGAGGTGTCAACGAGCCTGACCTCGCGCTCGGTGTCGTCCCACGTGCCCATCAGGCCCGCACCGCCTTCCGGTCGGAGATGATCTTCTCGGCCAGCAACTCGCCCGCTCGTGATGCCGCGGCGGTCATGATGTCGAGGTTGCCCGCGTAGGTGGGCAGATAGTCACCGTTGCCAGCGACCTCGAGGAACACCGCCACCCGTGCGCGGCCGTTCCAGTTCGGCTGCGGGTCGTCGAACTGCGGGTCCGCCTTGAGCCGATAACCCGGCACGTACACCTGCACGTCAGACACCATGCGGTGGATCGACTCGCTGATCGCGTCCCGGTCGGCATCTGGGTCGATCGCGCAGAACACCGTGTCCCGCATGATCATCGGCGGCTCGACCGGGTTGATGATGATGATCGCCTTGCCCTTGGCCGCGCCGCCGACCTTCTCGATCCCGGCTGCTGTGGTCTCGGTGAACTCGTCGATGTTCGCGCGAGTGCCAGGACCCGCCGAGCGCGACGACACCGACGCCACGATCTCCGCATACGGCACCGGGGTGACGCGGGAGACGGCGTGCACGATCGGGATCGTCGCCTGCCCGCCGCAGGTGATCATGTTGACATTCGGTGCGTCCAGCTGATCGCCGATGTTGACCACCGGGCACGTGAACGGGCCGAGCGCCGCAGGAGTGAGATCGACGGCTGTGATGCCCGCTTCGGCGTAGCGCTGCGCATTGGCGGCGTGCGCCTTCGCCGAGGTGGCCTCGAACACCAAGTCCGGCAGCCGGTCTCGGGTCAGCAGCCAGTCCACGCCATCGGCCGATGTCTCCAGCCCGAGTTCCGCCGCGCGGGTAAGCCCGTCAGACTCGGGCACCACACCCACCATGTACCGCACGTCGACCAACTCGCTGCGGCGGAGCTTCGCCAGCAGGTCGGTGCCGATGTTGCCCGGGCCGACGATCGCGGCCACGGCTGTGTCCGTACTCATGGGTCTTACGGTGCGCGCCCGGGTGCGGCACACTCAACGCATGCGTACCGCTCAGCGGAACAACAGTGGCCCGGCAGGCACCGCGTCGCCTGAGCCGCCACGTGTCGCGGCCGCCGACCCGTCCACTGCCGCCCGGCTCACCGCGCTGCTCGCGGCATTCCGGCCAGGCGACGATGCCATCGGGGTGTCCGAGCTCGCTCGCCGGACGGGGCTGCCGAAGACCAGCGTGCACCGGCTGTCTGGGCATCTGGTCGAGCACGGCTTACTGGAACGAGAGGGTCCCGCGCTGCGGCTCGGCCTGAAGCTGTTCGAGATCGGCCAGCTCGCCGTCCGGCAGCGCGGGCTCGTCGACACCGCCCGCCCGCTGCTCGCCGACCTCCGCGAAGCCACGCACAACACCGTGCACCTCGCGATACTGGAAGGCACCGAGGTCGTCTACCTCGACGTGGTGCGAGGCCCGGACGCGCCGAGGCTGCCGTCCCGCATCGGCGGGCGATTCCCAGCACACGCCACCGGCGTCGGTAAGGCGATCCTGGCGTTCTCGCCGGACGACGTCATCGATGCGGTGATCGACGCGGGCTTGCCCCGCATCAGCAGGCGGACCATCACCTCGCCCGCACTGCTGCGTCGGCAGCTCACCACGATCGCCGCGGACGGCGCGGCGTACGAGCACGAGGAGTCAAGCATCGGCACCGTGTGCGTCGCCAGCCCGGTCGTGGCCGCGGACGGCCGAGCGGTAGCGGCGATCTCCGTGGCCGGGTGGGTCAACCGCATGCGCACCGAACGACTCGCCCCCGCTGTTCGCACAGCCGCGCTCACGCTCTCCCGGACGGTCCGCTAGCACCGCGCATCCGATTTCGGAACAAGACTTTTGGTTCAGCGGCCGAGCCAGTCTTTGAACGCCATTTCGAATCGTGTCAGCGCATCATCGAGTTCAGCGGACCCATGCGCTTCTGACACGAACCAGACACCTCGGCGCGCCACCCAGACCCCATGCTCGACGAGTACCGACGCGAGACTCGCGTAGCGTTTCAGATCGAGCTGATGCAAACTACGATAATCGGTGACTTCGACATCGCCGAACGACACATGGAACGCAACCGGGAGACCCTCGACTCGCAACGATTCCCCGAACGATTCTCCGATTTCCCGGATGCCGTCCATCAGTTTCCCGCCGTGCGCCATAATACTGGTGTACGGCGGTTCATCCCGCACATGTTCGAGCGTGGCGATCACCGCCGCCATTCCGGGCGCCCATGCGTTGAATGTGCCGGAATGGTTGACCTCGCCGGTTCCGATGCGATTCAACAGATCCGCGCGGCCCGCGAGCGCGGAGACCGGATATCCACCGCCCAACGCCTTGCCGTAGAGCGCCAGATCCGGTGTCACGCCATAACGACGAGCGGCACCACCGGGACCGACCCGGAAACCGGAGATCACCTCGTCGAAAATCAGCACGACCCCGTGGCGCGAACACATCCTGCGCACCCGTTCCAGATAACCGGTTTCGGGTTCGATCACACCGGAATTGATCATGACCGGCTCCATGATGACGGCCGCGATCCGCTCACCGTCTCGCTCCAGCACGGTGCCGAGCGCGTCGGCATCATTCCAGGGCAGCACCGTGAAGTCATCGAGATGCGACGCCACCTGTCCCGCGCTCGCCGCTTCCCACGCACCGTCATGGTCAGCGAGGAGGACATTGTCCAGCCAACCGTGATAGTGCCCCTCAAACCGGATGACATGGGTGCGGCCCGTGACCGCCCTGGCGAGCCGGAACGCGGCTTGCACCGCCTCGGTTCCGGTGAGCCCGAAGCGCACCATCTCCGCCCAGCCGAGCGTCTCGCACACCAATTCCGCCGCGCGAACCTCCAGCTCACTCTGCCCGCCGAAGATCAGGCCGTCGCAGGACGCTTCGTGGACTGCCGAAGTCAGGAATTCCGGGGCATGCCCGTAGAGCGCGGGACCCTGACCGAGCAGGTAGTCGACATAATCGACGCCGTCGACGCTGTGGAGGCGCGATCCCTTGGCGCGGGCGAGAACGACATCCGGGCCGTCGAGCCGAACATTGGAATGCACGCCACCGGGGGTTCGCTCCCGTGCCCGGCGCCGGAGTTCGCCGGATTGATCTAGATCTTGTGTAATCGTACTGACGGCCTCACCAGTGTTATGCACAGATACCTCCGGGCATGCGAATGACCGCTAAGGGTCCTCATCTCTACTACGGGAGTGACGGGCGTATATGCCCCGCGCGCACCCGGCGGAACCGGTCAACATCAAAAATAGAACATACGACTCAGTATATGAAACACGCTACGACGCGGGAATCATTTCGTCAAGAGTCTTGTTCCACGCAACGATTCGCACAATTCACAGATGTTGTCTGTCACGGTCGATTCTGACCGGACATCGCCACCGCGGCGGAACACGACAGAACTCGGCACCTATCAACCGCGCTGATCCCGACCGCATCCTCGATGCGATACGGCGGCCGCGACGACTGTGTCTCCACCAGAGACGAAAAGGAATCTTAATGACAGATCTTTCCGGAGCACGCGTCCTTGTCACCGGCGCGAACGGCTTTATCGGAAGCCACCTCACGGAACGTTTGATGGCCGAGGGAGCGCGGGTGACAGCGTTCTGTGAATACAATTCACACTGCTCGTTAGGATGGCTCGACGAACTGACGTCAGAACAGTTGTCGAACCTCGACGTGAAGCTCGGCGACATCCGTGACAGACGGTTCGTGCACGACGCGATGAGCGAGATCGATATCGTTTTTCACCTCGCCGCGCTGATCGCCATTCCTTACAGTTATCAGGCACCCGCGTCGTTCGTGGAAACGAATATCAACGGAACACTCAACGTTCTCGAGGCCGTGCGGGACAGCCCACACGTCCGCGTGATCAACACGTCGACGAGCGAGGTGTACGGCACACCGGAGTCGGTGCCGATCGCCGAGAGTCACCGGCTGCGGGGGCAGTCCCCCTACGCCGCGACGAAGATCGCCGCCGACCAGCTGTGCGAGGCATACGCCCGGACATTCGACACCGACGTCGTCACGCTGCGTCCGTTCAACACGTACGGCCCGAGGCAGTCGGCGCGCGCGATCATCCCCACCATCCTCGGTCAGCTGCTCGCCGGCGCGACGAGTGTGCGGCTCGGCAACCTGGCCCCGCAGCGAGACCTGACCTTCGTGACCGACACGGTCGACGGCTACGTGCGGATGGCGACCGCCGACCTGCCGCGCGGCGAGACGGTACACCTCGGCACGGGAGAGGCGGTCAGCATCGGTGACCTCTTCGCGCTGTGCTGCGAGGCGACCGGCACCGACGCCGAGGTCGTCTCCGATACCGAACGCATCCGGCCGGAGGCGAGCGAAGTCCAGGTCCTGCTGTCCGATCCGAGCGGAGCGAAGGAACTGCTTGAGTGGCAGGCGGGCACCACGCTGCGCGAAGGCCTCGCCGAAACCGTCCGCTGGCTCACACCACGGACCGATCCCCACCGAGCCACGCGGTACCAGCGATGATTCCGCTCAGCGAGCCGACATTCACCGGCAACGAGGCCCAGTACCTGCGGGAGTGCGTCGACAGCGGCTACGTGTCCTCGGTCGGACCGTTCGTGGAACGGTTCGAGAAGATGTTCGCCGCCACGGTCGGTGCCAGCCACGCTGTCGCGTGCGCGAGCGGGACGGCGGCGCTGCACGTCGCCCTCCGGCTCGCGGGTGCGCAGCCAGGACGTCTCGTCGCGGTATCCGACTTCACGTTCATCGCATCGGCCAACGCCGTCACCTACACCGGCGCCGACGTGCTATTGGTCGACAGCGAGTGCGCGACCTGGAACATGAACACCGAACTGCTGCACGACGAGGTCTGCCGCCGCGCCCGCCGAGGTGAGCGAATCCCCGACGTCGTCGAGGTCGTGCACGTGTTCGGGCACCCGGCGCGCATGGAGCCACTGCTGGAGCTGCGGGACCGGTTCGGCATCCTGATCGTCGAGGACGCGGCCGAGGCTCTCGGCGCGGAGTGGTGCTCCGGCGCGGCTGCCGGGATGGGAGTGGGCACGGTCGGCGATATCGGCTGCTTCTCGTTCAACGGCAACAAGATCATCACCTCCGGCGGTGGCGGCATGCTGGTCACCGCCGATGCCGAGCTGGCCGCGCGGGCGCAGCACCTGACGAATCAGGCCAAGCTGGGCCGCACGACCTACCACCATGACACCGTGGGCTACAACTATCGGCTCAACAATCTGTCGGCAGCGGTGGGGCTCGCGCAGCTGGAGCGATTACACGACGCCGTACGTACGAAGCGCGGGATCGCCCGCCGCTACTCAGACGGTCTCGGTCGCCTGCCACTCAGCGTGGCGCCCCGCGCGTCATGGGCGAACCCGTCGTACTGGCTGTACTCGCTGCTGATCTACGAGAATATGCTGGGACCGGAGCACGTCGTCTCCGCGCTCGCCGAGCGAGATGTCCAGGCACGGCGCGTGTGGCCGCCACTGCATGCGCAGGCCCCGTACCGGTCGGCGGAACGACTCGGCGGCGAGGTGAGCGAGAAGCTGTACCGCAGAGGACTGTCGCTGCCGAGCTCCACGCAGCTGACCGAGGCCGACCAGGCCACGGTCCTCCGCGCGTTGACCGAGTTGTTCCGGTGGCGGCATCCCGCAAGGACGTGATCAAGCATCCCGGACTACAGCCCCAGCAGCTTCCTGAGATCGCGGACGTGGCGCCGGGAGACTTCAACGCGGCTGCGGCGCTGGTCGTCCATGACCAGCACCAGGGCGCCCTTGAAGTCGGGGCGCAGTTCCCGCACGTGGTCCAGATTCACCAGGTACGACCGGTGCGTGCGGTAGAAGTGTCCGCCGAGCCTGCGCTCCAATTCGTTGAGTGAGAAGCTCACCAGCACCCGCTCCGAGGACAGCTGCAGATAGGAGTATCCCCGCGCTGCCGTGGCGAAGATGATCGACGAGGAGTCCACCAGTACCGTGCGGTCGCCCTGCTGCACCGGGATCCGGCCCAGCGGATCCGGGTGCGACGCCGGGGCAGGGGGCGTCGCGGGAGCGGGGGCCGCCGGGATGCCCTGTGCGGGCGTCGACTCCCCATCGGTGTCGCCCTGCGCCGGGGCGAGTGCCCGTGTCAGCGCCCTGCCGAGACGTTCGGCGTCGAACGGTTTGACCAGGTAGTCGGCGGCGTCGAGGTCGAACGCGTCCGGCGCGTAGTCCGGGTACGCCGTGGTGAAGATGACCTTCGGCGGGTGCGGTCCCGACCGCAGCGCCTCGGCGACCTCGATGCCGGTACCACCTGGCATCCGGATGTCGAGCAGCACGATGTCGTAGTCGAGCGAGCGCAGCAGCACGAGCGCTTCCTCCGCGTTCGTAGCCTCCCCCACGACCTGTACCTGGTCGAAGCCACCGAGGAGGTAGCGCAGCTCCGCCCTGGCTGGTGCCTCGTCATCGACGATCAGGCAACGGGCGCGCACTCGATCACCTCAACGGAATCTGGAGCTCGACAACGGTGCCGCCGCCGTCATTCGACTGGATGTCGAGACGATAGCGTTCGCCGTACAGCACTTCCAAGCGCTGCGAGATGTTGCTGAGACCTACTCCCCCATTCGCCGCACCGTCCCTCGTGGTCAGCCGGTCAAGCACCTCCTGCGAGATTCCAACACCGTCGTCGGCGACGCGGATCGACGTCGTCCTGGTCAGCGGGTCGACCCGAGCCTTGAGCAACACCGTGCCACCGTCGACTTTGTCCGCGATTCCGTGCTTCACGGCGTTCTCCACCAGCGGCTGCACGGTCAGTACCGGAACATTCGCGGTGAGCACCTGCGGGTCGATGTCGTAGCGCACATTGAGCCGGTCACCGTAGCGGGCCTGTTCCAGCGACACGTAGGTGCGCACGAAGTAGTACTCCTGCCCGAACTCAACAAGCTGCCCGTCCTGGCGTACCGCGTAGCGGAAGAAGTCCGATAGCCGCAGCAGCAGCCGCCGTGCCTCCTCCGGGTCGGTGCGCGCCTTGGAGGCGATGGTGTTGAGCGTGTTGAACAGGAAGTGCGGGTTGATCTGCGCCCGCAGCGCGTCGAGGCGCGCGTCGACGGCGAGCTTGCGTTCCCGATCCAGCTCAGCAAGCTCCAGGTGCAGCGACAGGATGCCGGCGAGCCCTTCGACCAGCTCACGCGGCGGTGGGACTTCGTCGAGCCGGTACACCTTGAGCGTGCCGACCACCCGTTTGCCGATGGACAGCGGCGCGAGCACGGCGCTGCGTAGCGGGCAGTCCTGCTCAGGACAGCCCAGCTTCGCCTTGCTGCGGACGACGCTGGTCTTGCCTCTGGCCAGCACCCGGGAGGCCGACTCGGTCTGCGGCGCGTCGCCGACGGTGTGGTGATCGGAGCCAGGCCCGACGAACGCCAGCACTCGCTCCTGGTCGGTGATCGCGACCGCGTCCCCGCCGAGCAGCGGATGCAGCAGTGCCACAGCACGCTCGGCCGCCTCGGTGGTCAACCCGGACCGCAGCGGCATAGACCTTCCGACGGCGGCGATGGTGCGGCCGTGCCTGCCGGGCTGGCGCGGCGGGCGAGGCTTGCGCGGACCCCGCAACGCGGAGGGATAGCCGATGGTCAACGCCACGGTGAGCGCGACGCCGATCAGCATCGTGACGCCGACTTCGAGCGGCGGATCAGGCACGCGCTGGGTAACCAGGTACACCAGTCCCCACGCGAGGATCATCGCGCCTGCCAGCGGCAGACTTCCCCTGCTCATCGCTCGCTCCTGTCTTCCTTGACGCCCTTAACGCCACCGACGCCCGCGATGGTCAGCCGCGCGAGCCGCGCGGCTCGCCGGTCGGCCGCGGTGCCGTGCAGCCGCAGCCACATCCGGTCCACATCCTTCGGCGTTGGCGTGCACAGCGACACCACCACCGTCACCAGAGTGGCCAGTGGCGCGGCCACGATCGTCGGCGCGAGCAGCACCTCACCGACGCCATTGTCCCCGGTCAGGGTGGCGCTGGTGAACATGCCGATCGCGGTAACCGCTCCGGTGATCATGCCAGCCCCCGCGCCACGCGAGGTCGTGCCGCGCCACCAGATCGCCAGCATGAATACCGGCGCCAGTGCGGAGCCTGCCAGCGCGAATGCCCAGGTCACCATGGTCGCCACGATCGAAGGGAACAGCGCGGTCAGCGAGTCGGGCCGCAGCCCGAGCGCAAGCGCGGCCGAGAACACCGCCACCACGATCACCGCGCCGCGTCCGGCCCACACCGCCTGCCGCTGGCTCGCGCTCGGGTTGATGTGGCGCTCGTAGACGTCGTGGCCCCAGGACGCCGCCGAGGCGAGCAGCAACCCGGCGATGGTTGACATCACGGCGATCAACGCGCCGATCGCGATGAACCCCAACCCGGCCTCGCCGCCGAAGATCCGGCCGAGCACCAGCGGCGCATGCTCGGGCACGCGCAGCACACCGTCCACGGTGAGCTCCGCTAGCCACGGATGGCTCTCGACGGACTTCGCGATGAGCGACCGGGACGCCGTGCCGAGCAGCACCGCGAGGGTGTAGAACAACCCGGCGAAGCCGAGCACCCACACCGTCGTCATCCGCGCGGCGGTGCCGGTGGGGCTGGTGAAGTAGCGGTTCATGATGTGGGGCAGGCCAGCGGTGCCCATCACCAGCGTCACCATCAGCGTGAGCTGCCCGAACGGGCCGTACCGCCCGCCCGGCTCGCCGAACGTCGCTGGCTCGGCGGTGTCGAGCCGGTTCGACTCGGTCGCCAGCCCCCACTCGCCACCGGCGAACGCGGGGTTGGCGAGCGGTTCGGAATCCAGTTCGGCCACGGCATCCGGGTAGCTGAACCCGGAGCCAAGCACCACCACGGTGAGCCAGATGAACGCCGCGAGTAGCAGCAGGAACTGCACCGCCTGCGTCCACGTCGTGCCGCGCATCCCGCCGAGCACGACCAGCGCGGTAATGGCCACGGTGGACAGCACGACGCCGGTGGCGTACGGCGTCAGGCCCAGCACACCCTCCCCGACCAGCAACTCCCAGGTGATGCCGCTGCCGACGGCCTGCGGGACCAAGTACGACAGGATGATCAGCTGTACGACGCAGACCGCGATCAGCCGGATGCGGCCGGAGCCGAGCCTGCGGCCAAGGAAGTCCGGGATGGAGAACTCCCCGAACCGCCGCAATGGGGCAGCGACGAACAGCAGCACCGGCACAAAGCCCGCCGCGAACCCCGTCGCATACCAGATACCGTCCAAACCGGACACATACACCGCCGCCGCGACCCCGAGGAACGACGCGGCGGAGAAGTAGTCGCCGCAGATCGCGCAGGCGTTGGTCGCGACGCCAACCCGCCTGCCAGCGAGGTAGAACTCCAGGGTGGACGCCCTGCCGGGCCGCAGTACCAGGGCGAGCACGGTGACCGCGAGCAGCAGCACCGTGAGCGCGATAATGCTGGCGACCGTCATGAGTCGTCGCTCTCGTCCACCGGCTCCCGCTCCTGGGCGCCGAGCATGCGTTCCTCCACCCCGTTCGACAGCGTCGCGGCGGCCGCCGCCAGCGCGAAGAAAAACACGTACAGCCCGAAGGCCGCCATGACGAAGCTTGGGCTCATCCCGCCGATCAGCCTGCCGCCCGACCACCAGTCGACGGTCAGCGTCAGCACCGGTACCCCGACCACGACGCAGAGGAACACCGCAAAGTGCCCGACGGCGACTTTGCGCACCGTGCGGAACGACGCATCGACGTCGGCTGGCATGTCGTAGTCGTCGCCGATGACGGCGGCCCACTGGCCATCGTCATCGTTCAACGGTGAAGGAGCACCGGTATCGCGCACATCACGCACCCTAGCCAGCAAACGGTTCGCCCGGAACACGTATCGGAACAAAGCCGGAGGTCAGCCGCAGGACGGTCGACCGGCGTCGTCGGGAGCTAGTCGGTGCTAGTCAGGGCTAGTCCCGGCTAGCCGGTGCTAGTTGGCGGGTTGTCCCGCGTCACGGATCCGCTTCGCCGAACGCAGCAGCACGACCGCGCCTCCCCCTACGAGCACCAAACCGATGCCCGGCAGCAGCTTGCCCCAGGCGTCGGTGCCGACGCTGATCTGCACCATCCTGACGAGCTGCCAGCACACGATCAGTGCTGCTGCGACCCCCGGCATAACGGCGTGGACGAACGCCACTCGACGACGCGGGATAAGCGCACCCGCGATCGCGAGGAAGCCCGCGCACAACGTCCACAGCCCCGCGCCAGCGGCACCGGACAGGCTGCCGACCGGAGTCGACACCCAGGGCATCGGCGAACCAACCACGATGAGCAGCCCACCAAGGATCATTCCACCACTGCCAACGTGCATGATCCGCCGACGAGCCGGGCGAGTCCTGTCCGCTGTGGTAACCGATGACATGTCCGGCAGCTTAGGAGTGACGTAGGCCACGCCGACAGCGTTCGTTCCCCAACGGTCAGCTACCGCTTCCGGGCGGCCGGTACGGCGACGCGAACGGCTGCCCGTGTGCGCCGCGTCACGTTCGCGGCGGCCCGTGACCGTTCGGGAACCCAACCCAGCCACCGGGGCGGTCTTCCTTGATCTTGCCCGCGACCTGGCGTTGCGCTAAGCGCGCGAAAGGCTCGAAAGGAGACTCGACGGTGACGCATTCGAAGTATGACGAACACAGCCCACCCGAGGGGGATTGGCGCCGTGAGTACTGGCGCAAGAACCTGCGGCTCATGGTGATCCTGCTGAGCATCTGGTTCATCGTGTCCTTCGGCTGCGGCATCCTGTTCGTCGAGCAGCTCAACAAGATCGAGATCGCGGGCTTCCCACTCGGTTTCTGGTTCGCCCAGCAAGGTTCGATCTACACATTCCTGGTGCTCATCCTCATCTACGCCATCCGGATGGACCGGCTTGACGACGAGTACGGCGTCAGCGAGCGCGACGGGGATGGTGAGCGACTGTGAGCGAGATCCAGCTCTGGACGACGATCTTCATCGTTCTGTCGTTCGGCGTCTACATCTACATCGCCTGGCGCAGCCGGGTCAGCGAGACGGAGAGTTTCTACGTCGCCAAGCACGGCGTACCGACGGTGGCCAACGGCGCCGCGATCGCGGCGGACTGGATGTCGGCCGCGTCGTTCATCTCGATGGCCGGCCTGCTGGCGTTCCTCGGCTCCGACGGCTCGGTGTATCTGATGGGCTGGACGGGTGGCTACGTGCTGCTCGCTATGCTGATCGCCCCTTACCTGCGGAAATGGGGCAAGTACACGGTCCCCGAGTTCGTCGGTGAGCGGTACAACGAGACGGTGCGCACCGTGGCGGCTGCCGCCGCCATCATCATCTCGTTCACCTACGTCGTGGGCCAGATGAACGGTGGCGGCATCGTGTTCAGCCGCTTCCTCGGCATCGGCCTCACCGGCGGTGTGCTGATCGCTGCGGGCATCATCTTCATCTACGCGGTGCTCGGCGGCATGAAGGGCATCACCTGGACCCAGGTGGCGCAGTACACCGTGCTGATCGTCGCTTACCTGATCCCCGCGGTCGCGGTGTCCCAGCAGGTCACCGGATTCCCCATCCCGCAGGTGTCGTTCGGCACGATCCTGGATGAGCTGAACGCTATCGGCGCGGAAATGGGCCTCGAGCAGTACACCGAGGCATTCGCCCAGCAGCCGATGATCAACATGTTCCTGGTGACGCTGGCGCTGATGATCGGTACCGCCGGTCTGCCGCACGTGATCATCCGGTTCTACACCACCCGCACGGTGCGGGGCTCGCGGCACTCGGCGTTCTGGGCACTGCTGTTCATCGCCATCCTCTACACCACGGCCCCGGCCGTTGGCGCGTTCACCAAGCTCAACCTGCTGGAAGGCGTCAAGGGCACCGCCGTGGACGCGCTACCGCAGTGGATCAACAACTGGGCGACAACCGGGCTGGTTACCATCGCTCCCGATGCCGAAACGATCAACTCGGTCAGCAACAGCGCGGCGGACGGCGCTGACCTGACGATCAACAACGACATCCTGGTGCTGGCCTCCCCCGAGATCGCGGGCCTGCCGGCGCCGATCATCGGGTTGGTCGCGGCAGGCGGTATGGCGGCGGCGCTCTCCACGGCGGCCGGTCTGCTGCTGGTGATCTCCTCGTCGGTGTCGCACGACTTCTACTTCCGGCGGATCCGCAAGCACGCCGACGACAACGAGCGGCTGCTGGTCGGCCGGATCGCGATGGCACTGGCGGTGGTCGTCGCGATCGTCGCGGGCATCAACCCGCCCGCGTTCGTGGCGGAAGTGGTGGCGTTCGCGTTCGGCATGGCCGCGGCCAGTTTCTTCCCAGCCATCGTGCTCGGGATCTTCTGGAAGCGGTGCAACGCGAAGGGCGCCGCGGCAGGCATCGTCGTCGGTCTCGGGTTCACGATCACGTACATGATCTGGACGCTGGACGTGTTCGGAACGACGGCGAACGACTACATCCTCGGCATCAGCCCGCAGGGCATCGGTGCCGTGGGTGCGGCGGTCAACTTCATCGTGGCGGTCATCGTCTCGAAGCTGACCTCGCCCCCGCCGAAGCACATCGAGGAGATGGTCGAAAACATGCGGTACCCGGCCGTGACCGCTCAGTCCGGCTCCCGGACGGCGCCAGCGGGCGAGTCCGGCAGCCCCGAAGGAGGCACATCGTAGGTCGACTCAGTCAGCGGGGCCGCGTCCTGATGGGCGCGGCCCTGCTCGACGTCGCGGTCAGTCCGCTGTTCATCTGGTCGACGTTCACCGAGACACTGGCCGCCGAACTCGCGGTGGCTGAGCCGTCGCTGAGCGTCGTGTTCGCGGTCGGGCTCGCGCTGTTCACCACCGGCGTGCTGCTCGGCGGCAGGCTGGCCGACGCCGTAGCGCCCCGAGTGCTCGCGGTGGTCACTGCCGCCGGGGTGGTGGCCGGACTGATGCTGTGCGCGGTGGCATCGTCAGTTCCGGTGCTGCTGATCGGGTTCGGGGTGGTGCTCGGGTTGACGACCGGAGTCGGCTACGGCACGGCGGTGCGCGTAGCGGGCACGGTGGATGACCCGGGTGGACCTGCAGGCGCTGGCGGCCATGGACGACGCGGGCGGGCGGTGGCGCTCGTGGTGAGCGCCTACGCGGCGGGCGCTGTGATTCTGGCTCCGATCGCCGCGTGGCTGCTAGCTGCGGCCGGGCGTGCCGGGACGTTCCTCGTGCTCGCCGGGCTGCTGGGTCTAGCGCTGCTGGGATCGGCCGCGCTGCTGCCGGGTGCGGGCGCGGCGGCTACCGCCACGGACCCGACCGCCACGGGTGGTGGCACGTCGGATTCGACTGCTCGCGCCACTCGTGGCGTGCCGAGTGACCCCGGAGTTGCCGCCGCCGTCCCACGCCGCGCGGTACTGGCGCTGTGGGTGTTGTTCTCACTGGGCAGCCTCCCCGCGCTGGTGGCGTTCGCCCACGCGGGAGCGTTCGCGGGCGACCCCGCGCTCGTGGTCGCCGCCGTCGCGCTGCTCAACGCGGGCAACGTGCTGGGACGGCTGGCGGCAGGGCCGCTGGCCGACATCGCGGGCTACCCGGCCACGCTGCACGGCACGGCGTTCCTGCTGCTGGCGGCCCTGATAGCACTGGTCCCGCAGGACGTGCCCGCACTGGCGCTGTCCGCACTGTTCGCGCTCGGCGCGCAGTACGGCGCATTGTCTGTGCTCACCCCGGTAGCCACCGCCGACACCGTGCCCGCCGCGCGGTTCGGCACCAGCTACGGCATGGTCTTCAGCGGCTGGGGTGTCGCGGGTCTGGCCGGTCCGGTCGCGGCAGCGGCCCTGGTGACGCAGGCTGGCCAGCAGGTGCTGATCGCGGCGCTGGCCGGTGTGGCGGTGTTGGCGTGGGGCGCGACGGTCTGGGTAACGCGGGACCGGCGGGTGCCGGCGTCGTAGTCTTGCTCGCGTGGATCTGCTGCGTGGCGCGTTTGGTGTGAAGGACCCGGCATGGGATGTCGCCGTGACGCACGCGCTCTTGCGGCGAGTCGGCGCCACTTCCTCGGGCACCGTGTCCCCCGAACCCAGCGCCGTGTCCCCCACGCTCGACGCTGTGTCCCCCACTCTCGACGCCGAGATCCCTGGTGCGGTGCTGCGGGCGTACCGGCCGCAGTCCCGAGTGGTGGCGTTCGGCAGGCGGGACACCCGGCGACCGGGCTTTCCCGCCGCCGTGGACGCCGCCCGCGCGGCCGGGTTTACCCCAGTGGTGCGACCGCAAGGCGGGCGCGCCGTCGCCTACACGGAGCACTCGCTGGTGCTCGACCACATTCACCCGCACGCCGAGACACTCGGCGGCATGGACGAGCGGTTCGCCACCTACGGCAAGCTGTGGGCGCAAGTGCTGTCCGAGTTCGGGATCGACGCCCGGGTTGGGGAGGTGCCGGGCGAGTACTGCCCTGGCGCGTACAGCGTGAACGCCCGGGGCTCGGTGAAGCTGGTCGGAACCGCGCAGCGCGTCATCAAAGGTGCGTGGTTGTTCAGCGCGGTGGCGATCCACGACGACGCTGAAGTGCTCCGCGCGGTGCTCTCCGGCGTGTACCGAGCACTCGATCTGCCGTTCGACATCGCCTCAGTCGGCTCGATCCGCGATGAGGCACCCGATGTGTCGCTCGACCTGCTGGAAACGGCAGTCCTCGCCGCGTACGACGCCGATCACGTCCTCACGCCGATCACTGTGGATGGCGAGGCAACCCGCACCGCAGAAGGTCTACTCCCCGACCATCGGATCACTTGAACCGCGTCGCAAGGATCGCCCCTAACTTTCACAACCTATGCCATCGCCGTCGGCATCGAACCGGTGCGGATCGCCTTCCTGGACGCGGAAGTTGCGCTCCGAGATCTCGCCGCAGTCCTTGTCCGGCGGGTAGGGGTAACTCACCACTCCCGGACCTGGTTGGGGTTTAGGTGCAGGCTGCGGTTGCGGTTCGGGCTGCGGCTCAGGTTCCGGCTTTGGCGTGTACTTCCGCGCTCCGAAGTGCGAGCATGCGCCCCACAGACCGGCTTCGCGTGATTTCGCCTTTCGGCCAGCAGCCTTGATTTGTTTCCAGTGGAGATCGTTTGGCTGGTTCAGCACTGCCTTCGCGTGACCGCTAGTGTCGCGTGTCGATAGTGGTTTGACGGTTCGGTGAGTGTCAGAATGCGGCATGGCGAATCGTGCTGCGGCTGCTCTGGTGTTGCGTGATGGTGATCGTGAGCGGCTGGTGTCGTTGACGCGGAGTTCATCGGTGCGTGCTGGGCTGGTGCAGCGGGCTCGGATCGTGTTGCTGGCCGCCGAGGGGGTGTCGAATACGGCGATCGCCGAGCGGGTGGGGGTGTCGCGGCCGACGGTGATCAGTTGGCGGGAACGCTACGAGAGTTTGGGTATCGACGGTTTGCACGATGAGCCGCGCTCGGGTCGGCCGCGGGCGATAGATCATCGCCAAGTCGTGGCGGCGACGTTGAAGCCGCCACCGAAGAAGCTCGGGGTGACGCACTGGTCGAGTCGGCTGTTGGCTGCCCGGCTGGGAATCAGCAACGGCACGGTGGCCCGGGCGTGGCGCGCGTACGGCGTGCAGCCCTGGCGGGCCGGGACGTTCAAGTTCTCCACCGACCCGGAGCTGGTCGCCAAGGTCACCGATGTGGTGGGGCTGTATCTGGCGCCTCCGGAGAACGCGATCGTGCTCTGCGTCGATGAGAAGTCGCAGGTCCAGGCGCTGGATCGGACTCAGCCGATGCTGCCGATGCAGCCCGGACGTCCCGAGCGGCGGACCCACGACTACGTCCGCCACGGCACCACCACGCTGTTCGCCGCGTTGGAGATCGCCACCGGCACGGTGACCGCGGCCTGCAAACCAAGGCACCGGCATCAGGAGTTCCTCGCCTTCCTCAAGCAGGTCGCCAAGGCCTATCCCGATCGTGAACTGCATCTGGTGATGGACAACTACGCCACCCACAAGCGCGTCGAGGTCCGCGACTGGCTGGCGGCCAACCCACGGATCCACGTGCACTTCACCCCGACCTCCGGGTCGTGGCTCAACCTGGTCGAGGTGTGGTTCGGCATCATCGAACGCCAAGCCATCCACCGCGGCAGCTTCCGCTCCGTGCGCGACCTCAACACCAAAATCCGCGCCTTCATCACCGGCTGGAACGACCGCTGCCACCCCTTCATCTGGACCAAAACTCCAGACCAGATCCTGAAGAAAGCAAATCGTCAAACGACTTCAAACACGCGACACTAGCCACCATATTGAGGTTGACGAAGACACCGTTGTCGTTCCAGAGATACAGGAGGTAATGCCCGTACTGGTCGCGCAATTCCTCGTCACGCTGCACCCAAACAGTGCTGCCCGGCCGCACTAGATTCTTCACGTGAGCGGTCGCCTTGGGGCCGTAGCATTGCACCGGCTTGCTTCGGTGCTTCGTTTCCGGTGTATCGATCTCAAGCAACTGGACATCGACCTGGGAATTGCTGGGTAGCGGGCCCTGTCGGCTTGTTGCGACAAGTTCTAGCGTGTCCCCATCGACAATGCGACGTACCTTTGCCTTCTGCACGTCCGCCGGAGCCTTGGCTGGTGCACCGGCCGGCCGCGCGTTCTCCTTCTGCTCTTTCTCGGACTTCGTGGCTTGTGGTGTCGTCGTCTCGGAGTGTGTGGACGTGCTCGCGGTCGGGCTACCAGATGTTTCCTCCGACGCTTCCGAGGCCAGAACAGCGGCGACGAGTACCCACCCAACAATGGCCAGACCAACCGTTCGGCCAGGGTGCTGACGACCGGCGTACCACTGACGCACCGGGCTGTCCCTGACGAACGCCAAGATCACGACGAGGATCGTCCCGAGCAGAAAGAATCCGAACAGAGCTGCCATACAGCACGATCCCCCTAAGAATCCGATACAGCACTCCTGTGCCGTATTCGTTAAATCGCGCGGCGCGCGTCAGTCGTCACGCTTCCGCACCGGCTGATGTCGACTCGTTACCGCGCCGCGAGCTGGTCGTAAGTTCGCGTGCCGACAACGGAGCGAGGGACGACAAGGATTCAAGGTTCCCTGCGAACAGCATGTTCACCAAGTGGCTGAGAGGTCAGAGTCACGCCAACCGGGCGGATTTGGACTCCAAATACCGCTGCTCGGGGATACTCGTCGTCCGACGGGCGGCCTGTCGGTAGTGCTTGATCGCCGTGTCCGTGTCACCGGCCATCTCGTACAGGTGCGCGCGCACCGCGTCCAGCCGGTGATGCTGGGCCAGCCTGCTGTCGTCGTCCAACGACTCGAGCAGCCGCAATCCCGCCTCAGGGCCGTGCACCATCGCGGCGGCCACCGCCCGGTTCAACGTGACCATCGGGTTGTCCGACATCTGCGCGAGCACGCCGTAGAGCGCGAGGATCTGCGGCCAGTCCGTCTCGTCGTGGCTTGCGGCTTCGTCGTGCAGCGCGGCGATCGCCGCTTGCAGCTGGTATGGCCCGAGGTCGCCGCGTGACATCGCGTCCTCAACAAGCTTCGAGCCTTCGGCGATGGCGTGCAGATCCCACCGGCTGCGGTTCTGCTCGGCGAGCGGGATGAGTTCGCCGTCCGGCCCGGTGCGGGCCTCACGGCGGGCGTTGATGAGCAGCATCAACGCCAGCAACCCGGCGACCTCGGCGTCGTCAGGCAACAGCCGGTGCACCACGCGCGTCAGCCGGATCGCCTCACTGGACAGCTCAACGCGATCCAGCGCCGCACCGGAAGTGGCGGTGTAGCCCTCGTTGAAGATCAGGTACAGCACATGCAGCACCGCGTCGAGCCGGTCGTCCCGCTCGTCAGAGGGTGGCATCCGGAACGGCACCCCGGACGAAGCGATGCGCTGCTTGGCCCTGCTGATGCGCTGGCCCATCGTCGAGTCGGGCACCAAGAAGGCCTTCGCGATCTCCTCAGTGGTCAAACCACCGACGGCGCGCAGGGTCAGCGCGATCTGCGACGACGCCGTCAGCGACGGATGGCAGCACAAGAACAGCAGGATCAGCGTGTCGTCGGAATCGGCGCTCGCATCGGGCGGCGGAGCCACGAACGCATCGCGCGGCGCCCGTGCGGCCTGCGCATCCTCCCGCTCCCGACGCGACTGGTCGCTCCGGAGCTGGTCAGTCATCCGCCGGTAGCCCACCCGGATGAGCCAGCCCTTCGGGTTATCCGGGACACCGTCCTCGGCCCACTGCGTGGCCGCGGCGAGCAACGCCTCCTGCACAGCGTCCTCGGCCGCGTCGAAGTGGCCGAACCGGCGCACCAATGCGCCGAGAACCTGCGGCGCGAGGTCACGCAACAGGTCCTCGACGCCTTGGTCGATCCGCACGTCTCTCACATCTCCTGGCCGCTGTTGGCATCCATGATGGGCCGAACTTCGATGGCGTCTGGGCTGTTCACGCCGTCGAATCCGACGACTCGCGCCGCGATCTCGGATGCCCTGTCGAAGTTGTCACAGTCAACCACCCAGTAGCCCCCGATCACATCGGAGCCATCGACACTCGGCCCATCCGTGATGACGACCATGTCATCCTGCTTGCGCAGTGTCCTCGCCAATGTGGGGTCTGCCAGACCCGCAACATCGATGAGTTCGCCCGTCTCGGCCAGTTCGGCGTTGAGCTTGTCCATGAACTCGATCGTCCGCTCGAAGCCGTCGACCAGTGTCTCCCAACCTTCCCATGCCGAAGGTGGGGTCTTGACCAGCAGCATGTATCGCATGTCCATTCGCTCCATCTCGTCTCAGTGGCATCCCGTGCGGATGCGATCACCAGAGACGTCGGAGCCAACGACCGCGCTTCGACATGCCTCAGCTCATTGCTTCCCGGACTTCGATGGTGTCGGGGCTCATCGGACCGTCGAACTCGACGATCCGCTGCGCGATCTCCAGTGCACGGTCCTTGTCCGCACAGTCGAGCACCCAGTACCCGCCGAGCACTTCCTTCGCCTCGGCGAACGGCCCATCCGTCGACACGGCCGCACCGCCGCGCTTGCGCACCGTGACAGTTTGCCTCGGATCGGCGAGGCCCGCGGCATCAAGGAGCTCGCCGGACTCCTGCAGCTCGGTGTTCAACTGCATCATGAAGTCGAACGTCTCCTGCATGTCCTCCGGCTTGATGTCGCGGGTCTCGAAGTCCGACAGCGCGCTGTGGACCAGCAGCATGTACTTCACGTCGTCACCCCTCAGAATCGCGATGTTGCCGCAACTCTAAGGGGTCGACGGCGTGCGTGCTTGTCGCGCATACCTCAAATCCGAGGAAACAGCGGTTCTGGTGCCGCGGCATCACGGTTGCAGGACGCTCAGGGCGATCAACGCCGTCGCAGTCCCGGCCGTCAACAGCGTCACAATTGCGGTCGCTCGCAGGCTGGCCCCTGCCGTGGCGACACCAACGGTGAACGGTAGCGCAACCAGAACTACGGTCACGATCCCCCATAGCGTACCGGTCCAAGGATCTGGGTCCGGCTCAATACACGGACCGATAAAGCACCCAGAGAAGCTGATGAGGGCGAACAGTCCGGTTGCGAACACCGGATACGCCACCACACCAGCGACCACGATGCCGACACTCAATCCAAGAAACGGTCGGCGGCGCCGTTCCCGCGACGTGGACGGATCTGCAGTACTCATCTGTCGTGTTCCCCCATCCGGCAACCTCCGGTGCCAGCGCCCTGCCGACTAACGAACGGCTCACGTACCTGCTTCGCGAGGATACGCAGTCACGTCCGGTATGTCGGCGAACGATGATTCCGTCGTGGAACTCATCGCACCGGGCAACAAGCCGGGATGATCGTGGTGATGCTGCGAACGGCTGAGAACGGAGGGTTTCTAACGGATTCGCCGTGTCGGACCCCGGATACACGAAAAGCCCAGGTGCTTGACCTGGGCTGGTGCTCCCCCGGCTGGACTCGAACCAGCAACCCTTCGGTTAACAGCCGAATGCTCTGCCAATTGAGCTACGAGGGACTGCGTTGCCGCGCCGCGCGCTGCGGATACTGACTATACATACATCATCATCTCCGCCCGCACGGGGCCCTCCCTACTCCCGGCGACCGGTCGGGCGCACCGCGCAACATGCCCCACGCCCGGCCGCCGGGACACGGCGGCTGTTGTGGGGGACAATAGGCAGCCCCAGGTCAACGACGAGGAGGGTGGCATGGTGAAGTTCCTGCTAGGCGCGGCGGTCGGGTATGTGCTCGGGTCACGTGCGGGGCGCAGCCGTTACGAGCAGATCGTGCGCACCTACCGCAAGGTGGCCGACCACCCAGCCGTACAAGGTGCGGCAGGCGTCGCCAGGGCCAAGATCGGCGAGAAGGTTCCGTTCGCGCAGAAGTACGAGAGCCGGCAGCCGGAGCGACAGCCCTGAGGAGCCGACCGTCTAGCGCACTCGCGCGACGGCGAACACCCGCCGGAACGGGAACAGCGTCGTCCCGTCGTCCCGCCGCGGGTACGCCGCCCGCAACCGCGGCGCGAGCTCGTCACGGAATCGCTGCCAGGTCTCGTCGTCGAGCGCGGTCTTCACCGGCCGCAGCGTGGTCCCACTAAGCCACTCAAGCACCGGATCGTCGCCCATCAACCGTTGGATGTAGTTCGTCTCCCAGGCGTCGATCTCACACCCGAGGTCCGCGTACAGACCCGCGTAGGACACCGCGTCGAGCACGTCGGTGGCTGGCGCGACGACCTCGGCTACGAGGTCCCGCCACCGCGGCTCGTTCGCCAACTCCCGGACCAGGGTGTGCGACGGCTCATCGATGTTGCGCGGCATCGCCACCGCCAGCCACGCTCCTGGCTGCAGGGCACTCACCCACTTGCGCAGCAGATCGATGTGGTCAGGCACCCAGTGCAGCACGGCATTACAGATGACGACGTCGGTGTCGGGCTTGGGCGCCCAATCACGGACGTCACCGAGTCGCGCGTCGATGCCGCGCGCCTGCGCCTCGCGCACCATGTCCGCCGAGGAATCCCACGCCTCCAGCGCGGCGGACGGCCACCGCTGCGCCAGCGCCTGCGTCAGGTGACCAGGCCCGCAGCCGAGGTCGGCCACCCTGCGTGGCGAGCGCTCGTCGATCCGCACGATCAGATCGAAGTACGGGCGAGACCGCACACCGGCGTAGCCGAGATACGCCTCGGGATCCCACCTCATCGTTCCTCCTCACGGAGCTGCTCGGCGGCCTCCCGCGCGATCTCAGCCGCGACGAACTCGTCGACGCCTGGCTCGGGCCGCACCTGCAACACCTCCGTTTTCGTGCCTGGGATGCTGCGCTGCACGAACCACGCCGCGCCACCAGGCAGTTCCTTGCGATACTTGGCGCAGATCGACGCGGTGACTCGCGCGTGCACCACCTTGGGCAGTTTGCCGGGATGTCGCAGCGGGAACCGTTTCGGCGCCAGATCCGCGATCACCGTGGCGTCGCCCGCCTGCCCTGTCTCCTCGGCCTGGATGACGGTCAGCACGTCGTTGTCCCAGGTGGCCTTGCTGATCAGGTGCCAGCCGACGCGTCGCGCACCGGCTTCCTCCGGCAGCCACAGCCCGAGTCGCGTCGCGACGAGGGGCCCTTGTTCGGCGGTCGCGGTGGCGAGGACGTACTCATTATCGACCAGCGTGCCGGTGAAGCCCTCCGGCACCTCGTCGCCGAGCAGCCGCCGCAACCATCCCAGCATCAGCTGAAGCCCCCGACCGCTTGTTCCCGCAGGGCCTTGCGGTACTGCTCCAGCGCCACCAGGTCGCCGAACAGTCTGCGGTACTCATCGCCGTCTTCCACCGGCGATACCCGCTGCAGCTTCGACTTCACCTCGTTGATCTGGCGCCCCACCAAGCTTTCCTGCAGCACGGCCATCTCGGTGGCCACGTAGTCAGCGTCGACCTCGCCGCGCGCGTGCAGCGGCTCAACAGCCAGCTCCGACAGCACCATGCGCACGGTGCCCTGCTTGGCCTGCTGGGTCGCCGCGTCCAGCAGCGCGGGACCAGCCAACCCGGACGCCGCACCGCCAGCGGCCAGCACCGCCCGATGCACCGCGATGTAAGCCGGGTGGGTGAAGGCTTCCTCGGGGAGCGCGTCGTAAGCGGGACCGGCCAGCGCCGGTTCCTGCAGCGCCGCCTTGAGCACCTCCCGCTGCGCGCGCAGGCCGGGATCGCGCGGCGCGGGGCGAGGAACGTCACCGTCCGCCGTCTCCGGACGGTGCGAAGGGGCGCGGCGAACGGCCTTGCCGCCGCTGCCGGACGTCTCACGGACGCGGCGCACCACCATCGACTCGTCCTGCCAGCCGGTCCAGAACGCCAGCTTGACCGCGTAGCCATCGCGCTTGGCCTCGTCCTTGATCCGCGCCACCAGCGGCACGGTGTCCTTCAGAGCGGCCACTTGACCGTCTACCGAGTCGAGGTCATAGGAGCGCAGCATGGTCTTGATGGCGAACTCGAACAGCGGGGTGCGCCGCGCGACCAGATCGCGCACCGCCGTGTCGCCCTTGGTCAGCCGCAGCTCGCATGGGTCCATGCCCTCCGGCGCGATGGCGATGTAGGTCTGCCCGGCGAACGTCTGGTCACCCTCGAACGCCTTGAGCGCCGCCTTCTGCCCCGCCTCGTCACCGTCGAAGGTGAAGATGACTTCACCTCGAAAGGTGTCGTCGTCCATCATCAACCGCCGCAGCACAGCCATGTGGTCGGTGCCGAACGCGGTGCCGGATGACGCAACCGCGGTGGGCACTCCAGCGGCGTGCATCGCCATGACGTCGGTATAGCCCTCGACGACGACCACCTGATGCCGCTTGGCGATCTCCCGCTTGGCCAGGTCGAGCCCGAACAGCACCTGGGACTTCTTGTAGACCGGGCTCTCGCTGGTGTTGAGGTATTTCGCCTGGATCGGGTCGTCGTCATAGAGCCTGCGCGCACCGAACCCGACGACATCGCCTGCGAGGTCTTTGATCGGCCAGAGCAGCCTGCGGTGGAACCGATCGATCGGCTTACCCCTGCTGCCTTCCTTGGCGAGCTGCGCCTTGTAGAGCTCGTTGATGTCGAAACCCTGGCTGAGCAGATGCTTGGTGAGGGTGTCCCAGCCGTCCGGCGCGTAACCGCAACCGAATCGCTGCGCCGCCGTCTGGTCGAAGCCGCGTTCCTTGAGGAAGTCGCGCGCGGGCCTGGCGGGCTCGGTGAGCAGCTGCTGGGCGTAGAACTCCTGCGCTGCGCGGTTCGCCTCGACCAGCCGCATACGGGTGCCCCGGTCGCGCTGCACGCTGGTGCCGCCACCGGTGAAGGTGAGGGTGTAGCCGACTCGATCGGCGAGCCGCTGCACCGACTCGACGAAATCGAGGTGCTCGATCTGCATGATGAACTTGATGACGTCGCCACCCTCGCCACAGCCGAAGCAGTGGAAGGTGCCGTGGGTGGGCCGCACGTTCAGCGACGGCGTCTTCTCGTCGTGGAACGGGCAGAGTCCCTTGAGAGCACCGCCGCCAGCGCGTCGCAACGCGACGTACTCGCCGACGATGTCGTCGATCCGATTGAGCTCACGGACCTGCGCGATGTCGCTTTCCCGGATCAGCCCTGCCACGGTCCCCGAGTCTAGTGTCACGCCACATCAGGGTGACGCGCAGACCGCTCGGGCGGGTCGGCGGTGCTCATGGCGACTGCTGCCTTACTCTGGACACAGAACCATTTCGTGTCTACAGTTTCGACACAAGCCGAACTGTTGCCTACCACCGCGAGGAGTGTGGCCGATGAAGATCAGCGTGGATGACGACCAGTGCGCCGCGAACGGTTCTTGCTTCGAGGTCGACCCCGAACTGTTCCCGCTCGACGACGAGGGCTACAGCGCGGTCGGCCAGGGGCGTGAGGTACCCGCGGGCAAGGAGGATCTCGCCCAGCAGGGTGTCGACGCCTGCCCGATGGCGGCGTTGTTCGTCGAACCGGAGTGAGCTGAACGACACCTTCGCCGGGTTCCTTGCCCAGGAAATAGGACACTCGGCCACTCATCAGGCGCCCAATCCGCAATTTCCCTGGCGAAGTCAGTCGGATCAATGCTGGGCGCTGCGGCACACTCGTAGTCATGCTCGATGATCTCGCGCAGGACTTCGCCGCACTGCGCGGCCAGCTGACCGCCGTCGCCTATCGACTCACCGGCACGCGCGCCGACGCCGAGGACGCCGTGCAGGAGGCGTGGCTGCGGCTGTCCGCACTGGACGACGCCAAGCGCGCTGAGATCAACGACCTCGCCGCATGGCTGACCACCGTCGTCGGGCGGCTCTGCCTCGATCGGCTCCGCTCGGCGGCGGTGCGGCGGGAGTCCTACATCGGCCAGTGGCTGCCGGAGCCAATCGTCACCCCGCTCGGCGCACCGCCCCGCGACGATCCGCTCGACGTCGTCGTCCGCGATGACGACGTCCGCATGGCGGCGATGATCGTGCTCGACCGCCTCTCTCCCGAGCAGCGCGTCGCATTCGTGCTGCACGACGCTTTCGACATCCCATTCGCCGAGATCGCCGACATCCTTGGCTGCACGCCCGCGACCGCACGGCAGCACGCTTCGCGCGGGCGCAAGCAGCTCGCCGACGCCGATCCGCCGCCGCGAGCGCCGCTGGCGGAACAGCGGCAGATACTGGAGCGATTCACCACGGCGTTGCTGGCGGGCGACGTCGCCACCGTGACCGAACTCCTGCACCCGGACGTCGTGTTCATCGGCGACGCCAACGGCAAGGCACGCACCGCCGTGCGGATGCTGACCGAACGCGACAAGATCGTGCGCTTCCTGCTCGGCCTAGTGCGCAAGTACGACGCCGCGGCGCTGGAAGGCGGCGCTTTGATGCTGGCCAATGGCGACCTCGCGCATTTCCTGCCACCGGCTCCGCAGCAGTCCCTCGACGCGCACCTGCAGACGCTGGCGATCCGCGACGGCACGATCTGGGCGATCTACGACCAGGCCAATCCGGACAAGCTCCGCATGGCGGGGCTGGTGTGAGGCGGCCCGCTTTTGATTGTGCGCAACTTAGTTGTGCATCATCCTAGAACGTGGAGGTGTCCGTATGACATCGCAGGGTGGCGAGCTGGACCTGAACAAGCAGGTCTGCTTCGCGCTATACCGGGCGTCCCGCGCACTGACGCAGCTGTATCGCCCGCTGCTCGACGAGCTGGATCTCACCTATCCGCAGTACCTGGTGCTGCTGGTGCTGTGGGAGCGCGGACCGACCACGGTCCGCGAACTCGGCCAGGCGCTCGACCTCGACTCCGGAACGCTCTCGCCCATGCTCAAACGCCTCGCGACCCGAGGAGTCATCGAGCGCAAGCGCAGCGACTCTGACGAGCGATCCGTGGTCGTGCATCTCACCGAGCAAGGGGACGAACTGCGTGAACAGGCCGCTGCCGTTCCCGAGCGGGCGGCAGGTTCGACGTCCCTGGACCCCAGCGAGCTCCTCGCCCTGCGTGACAGCCTCACCACGCTGACCGACGCCGTCAACGCGCGGCGCGCGCACGAAAGGGGAACACCATGACCGCTACCCGTGAGATCCGCCTCGCTTCCCGCCCGTCCGGCTGGCCCGAACCGACGAACTTCACGCTGACCGATACCGAGCTGCCCGCGCCGTCCGAAGGACAGCTGCTGGTGCGCAACCTGTTCATGTCGGTCGATCCCTACATGCGGCCGAGGATGAACGACGTCAAGTCGTACGTGCCGCCGTTCCAGATCGATGAGCCGCTGGACGGCGGCGCGGTGGGCGAGGTCGTCGAGTCCACTGTGGATGGCTTCAAGCCGGGCGACACCGTGCTGCACGGCCTGGGCTGGCGTGAGCACGCGCTGGTACCCGCCAAGACGGCCCGCGCCGTTGAGCCGATCCCCGGCCTGCCGCTGTCGCTGTATCTGGGCGCGCTCGGCATGACCGGGCTGACCGCGTACGCCGGGCTGCTCGACGTCGCCGAGTTCCGTGATGGCGACACGGTGTTCGTCTCCGGCGCTGCGGGCGCGGTCGGCAGCATGGCGGGCCAGCTCGCGCGGCTCAAGGGCGCCAAGCGGGTGATCGGCAGCGCAGGGTCGCCGGAGAAAGTGGCGTACGTGCGTGACAAGGCCGGCTTCGACGCGGCGTTCAACTACCGCGACGGCGACATCAGCGAGCAGCTCGCCGAGGCCGCGCCGAACGGCATCGACGTCTACTTCGACAACGTCGGTGGCGACCACCTCGAGGCGGCGATCACGCACCTCAACACGCACGGCCGGGTCGCGCTGTGCGGGGCGATCAACCAGTACAACGCGACCGAAGCCGCACCGGGTCCGCGCAACATGTGGCTGGCGATCGGCAAGCGGCTGACGCTGCGTGGGTTCATCGTCGGCGACCACAGCTCCCGGTTCAGGGACATGGTCAGCGAAGTCGGGCCGTGGCTGCGCAACGGTGACCTGGTGGCTGACGAGACCGTGGTCGATGGCCTGGACAACGCCGTCGACGCGTTCCTCGGCGTCCTGCGCGGCGACAACACCGGGAAGATGATCGTGCGACTGGCGGAGTGAGGTGTTGTGAAGGGGCTCCTTCGCATCGTGCTGTGTTGCGAAGAAGCCCGTCACAACGGCCGAGGGGTCCTCAGGGTTGCGGGACTTGGCACGCCTCTCCCGAGGTGAAGCCCTGTTCCGGAACGCCGAGGGCACTGTTGATCCGACCGCGCATGTTCTCCAGTCCAATGTGGTAGGTCAGCTCGACCACGCCATCGCGCCCGAACTCCGCTTCCAGCTTGGCGACCTGCGCGTCCGTCACGCTGATCGGCGTCTCCGTCATCGCGTCGGCGTAGGCAATGGCCAACCGCTCGGCGGGGCTGTACAGGGGAGAATCGGCGTAGTCGTCGATCTGCTTGAGCCGGTCGACGTCGAGGCCCTGGTGCCGTTGCAGCATGGTGCCGAAGTCGATGCACCATGAGCAGCCCAGCCGCACCGCGGCTCGGTAGACCGCGAGGTCGCGGACGTTCGCGGGCAGGACCGTGCTGGCGCGCTGCACCAACAGTTCGTGGATGTTGCCAGCGGACATCAACTTGCGGTGGTGGGCGGCGACGGCCATGGGCTCCGGCACCGCTCCATACCGTTTGCGCGCGAACCGGTAGCTGAACTTGGTCAGCCAGCCTGCGTCTTTGGTGGCCACTGCGGGGATGCGCGGCATGGCGCACTCCTCTCCGAAAGTCGTCGGTGTCGTGTCATCCCTACGACGAGACAGCGCGCTTCGGTGTGACAGTGCGGCACACAGCGCCCTGAATGACAACCACGGCGTCCTGAGTGCAGGACACAGCGTTCTGAGTGACGAACACAGCGTTCTGAGTGCAGGACACGGCGTCCTGGATGCAGGACACAGCGTCGGGAACGCCGGACACGACGCACGGGTCAGGTCGGGTCGGTCACCCTGGCGAGGAAGTAGACCGCGCCGGTGGTGGTGTGGCGGACGAGCAGCAGGAACGGACGGTCGACGACGAACGACACCGGTTCCTCCACGCTGACCGAGGTCAGTCGGATCATCATCGCGGTCGCGGCGGCGCCTTCGAGTCCGTCCTCGTCCAGTTTGAGCACGGATTCGTGCAGCGCGTCGGAAACCAGCAGCCGGGGGTCGTCCGAAAGCCCGGTGAGGTCGGCGTCCGGGGTGAACAGCTCCGCCACGCCCAGCTCGCCGAGCGCACTGTTCAGCGACACGTTCATGCCGACGTCGACGCGCGGCAGCCGCAGTGAGACCCGTCGGGTGCGCACGCCATCGAGCAGTCCGGACAGCGTGTCGGCGTCCAGGGAGGACTCCGCAGTGGCCAGCGCGGAGGCCGGAGCGGCACCGGAAGCAGCAGCGCTCGAAGCGGCGGCGTCCGGCAGCAGCACCACTGCCTGCACCCCACCTGCCGCGGGCAGCACGGCCGCGCGCCAGCCATCCGCCTCGGCGTAGCCGAGCTGTTCAACCTGCCGCATCATCGGCACCGTGCGGTCGCCGCCTGGCGTGTGGAACACCCCGTCGGTGGTCTGCGCTACGGCGAACGGGTTCCGCCACGCTGCCTTCAGGTACAGCGCGTTGACCAGGCTCGCCACGGTGTCGACGGTGACCGCACCTGAGGGGACCAGTTCGGTGATCAGGTCGCGGGTGGTCCGTGCGACATCGGCGTTGATGGCTTCCCTTGCGCCCTCGGGGTCGGTCACGAACGGCGCGTGCGCCAGTTTGGCGCCCGGCCAGGCCGCCAGGTCGGCGCCGAAGTCGTCGTTGAGCCGCAACTGGTCCCATGCCCACAGCGTGTTGGACACCGCGATCACCGGCTCCTCGCCATCGCGACCGGTGTCCAGTACCGCGGCGTCCGCGAGCAGTTCCAGCTGCTTGGCGATGTCCGGCTCGTCCTCGCTGAGCAGCGCGCGCAGCTCGTCGGCCGTACTGCCGCGCGCCGCCTGATACACCAGCCCGAGCGCGCTAGCCACCGAGTACGGCGAGAAACACGTGGTACCACCCTCCGCAGCGAGCACCCGGTGGAGCGCGAGACAGAGCCGCAGGTGCTCTCGCTGCGCGGTGATCTCAGCCATGCCGACCAGTGTGCCAGGCGTGCCAGGCGACGGCTTGCGCGTCGGTCAGCGACGCGACCTGATCAACGACGACGCGGGTGCGCCCGGCGTCGTCGGCCGCCGCGTGCCACGCGGGTTGCAGCAGCCGGTCCAGCACCTCGGGCGAACGCCGCAGCAGCACCTCGACCAACTCCGTCAGCAACTGCCGCTGCCCCTCCTGCACGGCGAGCCTGCGTCGGTCGCTCATCACGTACCGCAGTGCGAGCGCCTTGAGCAGCGCGACCTCGGCAGCCACCCGATCGGGCACGACGAGCCGCGCCGCGTACCGGGTCAGCGGACCGTCGCCGTAGGTCGCGCGGGTCTCGGTGACGGTTGCCGTGGCGAACCGGCCGACCAGCTCACTGGTGAGCCGCTTCAGCGCGACCAGCGCACCGAGCGAGAAGTCGTAGTCCGGCACCGCCAGCTCAGCCACGGCGGGCAACGCCAGAAGTTCCTGCGCGGCGGACTCAAGCGTGGACACCGCGAGCGACGAGAAGTGCTTCGCGGCGAGCTCCGCCAGCGCGGCGCGTTCGGTGGCGTCGGTGAGCACGTGCAGCGAGATGCGGCCGGACAGCACCCCGTCCTCCACGTCGTGCACCGAGTAGGCGACGTCGTCCGACCAGTCCATGATGCTGGCTTCCAGGCACATCTGGCCCTCCGGCGCGCCAGCGCGCATCCACTCGAACACCGGCAGGTCGTCGTCGTACGCGCCGAACTTCCGCGTGCCAGCACTGCGCCGCCACGGGTACTTGGTGGTGGCGTCGAGGCACGCCCTGGTGAGGTTCAGCCCGCTGGTCAACTCGCCGTCTGAGCGCACCTTCGGCTCAAGGCGCGTCAGAATGCGCAACGTCTGTGCGTTGCCCTCGTAGCCACCGCAGTCCTGTGCCAGCTCGTCGAGCGCCTTCTCGCCGTTGTGGCCGAACGGCGGATGCCCGATGTCGTGCGCCAAGCCCGCGGTGTCGACCAGGTCGCCGTCGGCCCCGAGCGACTCCGCGATGTTTCGGCCGATTTGCGCGACCTCGAGCGAGTGGGTGAGCCGGGTGCGTGGCACACCCGACACCTCTGCGCCCTCTCCTGGCCCGACGACCTGCGTCTTGCCCGCGAGCCTGCGCAGCGCTGCCGAGTGCAGCACCCGCGCACGGTCGCGCGCGAACGGCGACCGATCGTCGCCGATACCGCGCGTGTCCTTGGCGGGCTCGGCGATCACCCGCTCGCGGTCATGGTCGGTGTAGCTCACCGCCCCAGGCTACGCAGAACCGGCGACAGTGCCGAATCCTCGACGGGGACCAGCCGGGTCCGTGCGCTCAGCCCAGCCCGGTCGAGCCCGCCTCATCCGCCGACGCGCGGGCGACGCGGTAGAACAGCAGCGCCTTGGTCTCCCGCCAGATGTAGCGGAACTGGATCTCGCGGGTCTGCACGGTGGGACCGCTGCGCGTCGGCGACGTCCACGCGTCCAGCCCGGAGTCCTTGGCCATGGTCCGCGCCCGCAGCGAGTGCCACGGATCGCTGACCACGACCGCCGATTCCAGCCCGCGCTCACGGGCCTCGACGCCTGCCGCCTCGATGCTGCCGAGGGTATCCACACCCTCGCCGATCGCGATGGTCGCCGATGCTGGCACGCCGTGGCGCTCCAGCCACCGTGCCCCGGCTTCCGCCTCGGTGTAGGCGTCGCCGTCACGGCTGCCGCCGGTGGTCACCACATACCGCGCGACGCCGTCCTGATACAGGTCCCGCGCGTGCTCGAGCCGCCATCGAAAAATGTCCGACGGCGTGCCGTTGTACTGCGCGGCGCCGAGCACCACGATCAGGTCCGCTGGTGAGCGGTCGTCGACGCGCGCCACCTGCCAGATCCGGAACGCCGTCCCCGTGACGAGCACCAAGCCGACAAGGATGCCGCCAACGACAGCGCGCAGTAACCAGCGTCGGAAGCGGGGTTCCCTCGACTCAGCGATCACCAGGCCATCTTCCCGCACCCCGTGCCAGTGACGTACCGGGGGCGTCCGTTCGGATCAGCAGCCGACGAGCCGCGCGGCGAGGTAGCTCTCCAGCTGGTCGATCGCGACGCGCTCCTGGTTCATCGTGTCCCGTTCGCGCACCGTGACCGCGTGGTCGTCCAGCGAATCGAAGTCGATGGTGACGCAGAACGGCGTGCCGATCTCGTCCTGGCGGCGGTAACGGCGGCCGATGGCACCCGAGTCGTCGAAGTCGACGTTCCAGTTCTTGCGCAGCGTGGTCGCGATGTCGCGGGCCTTCGGCGACAGGTCGGCGTTGCGCGACAACGGCAGCACGGCCGCCTTCACCGGCGCGAGCCTGCGGTCCAGCTTGAGCACGACGCGCTTGTCGACGCCGCCCTTGGCGTTGGGCGCCTCGTCCTCGGTGTAGGCATCGAGCAGGAAGGCCATCATCGGACGTCCGACACCGGCTGCCGGCTCGATCACGAACGGCCGGTACCGCTCCCCTGTCGACTGGTCGAAATAGGACAGATCAACACCGGAGTGGTTGGAGTGCGTGGTCAGGTCGAAGTCGGTGCGGTTGGCGATGCCTTCCAGCTCGCCCCACTCCTGCCCGGAGGAGAACTGGAACCGGTACTCGACGTCGACGGTGCGCTTCGAGTAGTGCGACAGCTTTTCCTTCGGGTGCTCGTAGTGGCGCAGGTTGTCCTTGGCGATGCCGAGGTCGGTGTACCACTTGGTGCGCTCGTCGATCCAGTACTGGTGCCACTCCTCGTCCTCGCCAGGCTCGACGAAGTACTCCATCTCCATCTGCTCGAACTCGCGGGTGCGGAAGATGAAGTTGCCCGGCGTGATCTCGTTGCGGAACGACTTGCCGATCTGGCCGATGCCGAACGGCGGCTTCTTCCGCGACGATGTCAGCACGTTGGAGAAGTTCACGAAGATGCCTTGCGCGGTCTCCGGCCGCAGGTAGTGCAACCCCTCCTCGGACTCAACCGGGCCGAGATAGGTCTTGAGCAGGCCGTTGAACTCCCGCGGCTCGGTGTACTCGCCCCTCGTGCCGCAGTTCGGGCACGGCACGTCGGACAGGTGACCTTCATCCGCTTCCTTGCCGGTGCGCTCGACGTACTCTTCGGCGAGCTGGTCGGCGCGCCAGCGGCGGTGACATGACAGGCACTCGATCAGCGGGTCGACGAACGCCTCGACGTGACCAGACGCGACCCACACGTCGCGCGGCAGGATCACCGAGGAGTCGAGGCCGACGACGTCGTCGCGGCCCTGGATCATCGACTTCCACCACTGCCGCTTGATGTTGTCCTTCAGCTCGACGCCGAGCGGTCCGTAGTCCCAAGCCGAGCGGGTGCCACCGTAGATCTCTCCGCATGGGTAGACGAAGCCACGGCGCTTGCACAGGCTGACAACGGTCTCGATTCTGTCGGTCGCCACGGGAAGGACTCTCCGAATGTGTGAGTACTGGGGTTTCTGAATGCTCAAGCGTAGCCCTCGCGGGGACAACCCGAGTGGGCGGCTGGGGCGCTCACTGACAGTAACGCCTCGCGGCGCGCTCGACCTCGGCGACTACCATGACACCATGGCGCCGACCGTCAAGGGCACTGCAGGTACCGAGGACACTCCGGACACCGAAGACACCGCCGGCACCGCGAGCGGCACTCAGGAACCGCCGCACTCGTCGGATCGGTCCGTGCCGACCATCCCGGTGCCGCCAACGGGTACCCTCGCGGAGGCAGGTGAGCTGCTACGGGCGCTGGCAGCGCCGGTCCGGATCGCGATCGTGCTGCAGCTGCGTTCCGGCGAGCGGTGCGTGCACGAGCTGGTGGACGGCCTCGGCGTCGCGCAACCACTGATCAGCCAGCACCTCCGGGTGCTCAAGGCGGCCCGCGTGGTGCGGGGACAGCGGCGCGGCAGGGAAGTCGTCTACCAACTCGCCGACGACCACCTCGCCCACATCGTCGCCGACGCCGTCGCGCACGTAGCCGAGATGGAGGAGGACCAACGTCCATGACACGAGCGGAGTCACGCGCGGGCAGCGCGCCGGTTCCCGGTCGCAGGGCGACCAAGCAGCGCGCCGCGGTTGTGGAGCTGCTCAACGAGATCGACGACTTCCGCTCCGCCCAGGAACTGCACGACGAGCTGCGCAAACGCGGCGACGGGATCGGCCTGACCACGGTGTACCGGACGTTGCAGTCGCTGTCGGACGCCGGGGTGATCGACGTGTTGCGCACCGAATCCGGTGAGGCGGTCTACCGGCGCTGTTCCGATCACCACCACCATCACCTCGTCTGCCGGAAGTGCGGCTACACCGTGGAGATCGAGGGACCCGCCGTGGAGCGCTGGGCCGACAGGATCGCGACGAGCAACGGCTTCTCCGACATCAGCCACACCGTTGAGATCGTCGGGACGTGCTCAAGCTGCGCCGCTGCGTAGGCTCAGCCGACTCGGCTTACCCTGCGCTACGACCACTTTCCTGCCGGATTTGTCCTATTCTCTCGTCACAGCACAGGGTAAGTTGATCAGAATTACTGCTGCTCGACCTCCGCCATCCCGAGCAGATCGGAGCGCAGCTGCGACGCGGTGGAGACCACCAGCATCAGCAGCGTGCCCAGCGGCGTCTCGTCCAGCCCGTCGGCGGGGAAGGCGTAGCGAAGCGTGACGTCGAGACCGGTCTCGGTGTGCACGACGCCGAGGGTGCCGAACAGCCCCTGACCAGCGCGTTCGGCCGCGGAGGCGGCAAGCGACGGGTCGTCGGGCAGGTCCCAGGCGACCACGCAGGTCAAGCTCAGCACCGTCAGGCCCTCCGCCAGCCGCACGGCCTGCACCGCACAGGGCACGTCCGCGTGCCGGAAGGTCAGCGCACCGTCATCGTCGACGTGCACCTCGATGTAACGCTCCATCGCTGCCTTGGCGTTCGCCAGCAGTTCGGCGGTCTTAGTGGCCTCGGTACTCATCGTTGTCTCTCTTCCACGGCGTCGCGGGCGGCCCCGAAGCGCCGGTCGCGCTTGGCGTACTCCAGACAGGCTTGCCAGAGGTGCGTGCGGTCGAAGTCGGGGAACAGCGTGTCCTGGAACACGAACTCGGCGTAGGCCGACTGCCACAGCAGGAAGTTGGACGTCCGCTGCTCGCCCGACGGCCGCAGGAACAGGTCGACGTCGGGCATCTCCGGCTGGTACAGGTACTTCGCGATAGTGCGCTCGTTCACCTTCGCCGGGTTGATCTCGCCTGCCGCCGCGAGCTCGGCGATCCGGCGTGCGGCGTCACCGACCTCGGCACGACCACCGTAATTCACGCACATGGTCATGTTCAGCTTCGTGTTGTGCTTGGTCTTCTCCTCGGCGGCCTGCAGCTCCTTGATGACGCTGCGCCACAGCTTGGGGCGGCGGCCCGCCCAGCGAATCCGCACACCGATGGAGCCGAGGTAGTCGACCTGGCGGCGGATGGTGTCACGGTTGAACCCCATCAGGAAGCGCACCTCCTCCGGGCTGCGTTTCCAGTTCTCGGTGGAGAACGCGTACACCGACAGCCACTTCACGCCCAGCTCGACCGCGCCGCTCGCGACGTCGATCATGACGGCCTCGCCCCGCTTGTGCCCCTCGATGCGGGGCAGCCCGCGCTGATTGGCCCAGCGACCGTTGCCGTCCATGACCAGCGCGACATGCCGCGGCAGGAACTCGGCGGGGATATCCGGCGGTCGCGCCCCGGACGGGTGCGGGTCCGGGGAGTTGATCGTGCCGGGCGTGCCCGGTTCGTGACGGCTACGCCGCACTGTTTCAGCCTCCGCTCGCTGCCTCACTCGCTGCTTCGGTGCCCAGGGTGCCCTGCCACACGCGCCGCTCCACCAGCGGCAGTGAGCGTAACTGACGCTCAAGATGCCACTGCAGGTGCGCGGCGACCAGGCCACTCGCGTCGCGGCGAGTACCCTGCGCGGTCGCGCCGGCCGTGTCCCAGTCACCGTGCAGCAAGGCCACGAGCAAGCCGATCACGTCGGGCGCCGGGTTCACCGCGCCGGCTGGCCTGCACCGGGCGCATACCAGGCCGCCCGCCTGCACGCTGAACGCCGTGTGCGGCCCTGGCAGGCCGCAGCGAGCGCACTCCGACACCGCGGGCGCCCAGCCCGCGAATGCCATCGCCCGCAGCAGGAAGGCGTCCAGCACCAGCGACGAGTCGCGCTGGCCGTCCGCGAGCGCCCGCAGCGCCCCGACGACGAGCAGGTACAGCCGAAGCGCCGGTTCGCCCTCCTCGGCGGCGAGCCGGTCGGCGGTCTCGGAGATGGCGCTGGCGGCGGTGTAACGCTGGTAGTCGGACACGATGCCGACCGCGAAGGCATCCACCGTGGTCACCTGGGTGATGACGTCCAGTGTTCTGCCGGGGTAGAACTGGGCGTCGACGTGGCCGAACGGCTCCAGCCGCGCGCCGAACCGGGAGGACGTGCGGCGCACGCCCTTGGCGACGGCGCGCAGCTTGCCGTGCTTGCGCGTCAGCAGCGTGATGATGCGGTCGGCTTCGCCGAGCTTGTGCACGCGCAGCACCACACCGGTGTCGCGATACAGATGGGCCACTCCCCGATCATCCCACTCCGTCGGGTGTTCAGGGGGATGGCCACGCGGTGGGCCCGTCAGGGCTGTGGCGACGTCGGCGTGAGACGCAAGGTCCGTACGCCGTCGAGTCGATCTTGTCTACAGACTTACTCAGCTCTGACGGCGATGCGGGCACCAAGCTTGGCCGCGCCGCTGTGGCGACCGAGAATGGATCATGAGGCGTTGTGGCGATATGGATCGCCTATTCGCATCAAGATCCACACCACCCCTTGCGGTATTCGGCGTTGGCCAGACACGGCGTCGTCAGATGACGGGCTTGCCCGTGCGCAGCCGCCTGCGCGTGTCCCACCACACCAGGTTCAACGGGAACTCCCGCAGCGCCCTGGGCAGCACCCGGTTCGCCAGCCGGATCGCGCGCAGCAGCGCGTCGAAGCGGCGCTGTCTGCGCTCGTCCCAGCGCAGCCCCATGGCCTCACGGAACGGGGGGTGCAGAAACCCGGTGGTGATGAACTCGCCAAACCAGCCGAGCAGCCACGACACCGGACGGCCGTAGAAGCGCAGCCGGGCGATGCCGAGCAGGTACTCGCGGGTGGGCTCGTCGATCTCGATCAGCTGGACGCCCTTGCCCCAGTACTCCTCGAACGCCGCCAGGTCGGCTGGCCACGACTGCTCACGCACTTGCAGCGTGGTGCCGAGCCGCTTGCCGTCCTGGTAGAGCTGCTCGGCGGTGGCGTCATCCAGCTCGCCGACGAACGCGCGGTAGGTGTCCTCGACGCCCCGGTACAGGCAGGCGGCCACCCACAGCTGGAGCTCGGGATCGAGGGCGTTGTAGGGAACCTCGGCGTCTGGCGCTGAGCGCACGTGCGCGTGTACTCGATCGATCTGCTTGCGCAGCGCACGACGTTCCTCGTCGGTGCCGCGCATCGCGGTCATGAGGTAGGCCAGCGTGGTGCGGGTGCGCTTGATCGGATGTTCCCAGATGTTGCCCGTGGCTACGGGGCTGTACATCACGCCGTGGCCCACCGGCCTGCGGGCCAGCTGCATGATGACGTTGGCAGCGCCAGCGAGTAGCGACGCACCGTGAATCTCATCACCGAGCGCACTAATATCGCCCGCGCTGGACTGCCCGGACCGCTGGGAACGGCGCACCACGCTCACCACACCTTCGTATTTGTTGACTAGTTGCCAACAAGCGCATCATGACAACCGCCGATGTCGCTGTCAACCTGCCACGATGCCGGTCCGATGGCCACGCGGCACGATGCCACGCGGCCCGCTACCAGCGGCCACGACACAGCGGGCCGCACGGAGCGATGGCCGAGGCGTCAGAACCCCAGGCGGCGGAGCTGCTTCGGGTCGCGCTGCCAGTCCTTGGCGATCTTGACGTGCAGATCGAGGTAGATCTTCGTGCCGAGCAGGTTCTCGATCTGCGTGCGCGCCTGCGTGCCGACCTGCTTGAGCCGCTGCCCCTTGTGACCGAGGACGATGCCTTTCTGGCTTGGCCGCTCCACGTACAGGAACGCGTGCACGTCGAGCAGGTCGTCACGACCCTCGCGCGGCAACATCTCCTCGATGGTGACCGCCAGTGAGTGCGGCAGCTCGTCGCGCACACCCTCCAGCGCTGCCTCCCTGATCAGCTCCGCGACCAGCCGCTGCTCCGGCTCGTCGGTCAGCTCTCCGCCGGGATACAGCTCCGGACCCTCCGGCAGCCGCGTGACCAGAAGATCAGCGAGGGTGTCGAGCTGGAAGCCGTCCTTCGCGCATACCGGCACGATCTCAGCGAAATCGAACAGCTCCTGCATCGCCACCAGCTGCGCGGCCACCTGGTCGCGCGATGTCAGGTCGGTCTTGGTAACCACGCCGATCACTGGGGTGCGCTTGGCGACCTTGCGCAGCTCACCGGCGATATAGCGGTCGCCTGGCCCGATCTTCTCGTCGGCGGGCACACACAGCCCGATGACGTCGACCTCGGACCACGTGGCGTACACCAGGTCGTTGAGCCGCTGCCCGAGCAACGTCCTCGGCCGATGCAGGCCAGGCGTGTCCACGATGATCAGCTGCGCATCGGGCCGGTGCACGATGCCCCTGATGGCGTGCCGGGTGGTTTGCGGCTTGCTGGACGTGATCGCGACCTTGCTACCGACCAGCGCGTTGGTCAGCGTCGACTTGCCCGCATTGGGCCTGCCCACGAAACACGCGAATCCGGAACGATGCGGCTCGCTCACCCGATGACCTCGGTGACCGTGCCGCGCGCGTCGGCGACGTAGATGGGGGCCTTCTCAGCCAGGTCGCGTACCGCGCGCACCGACTCCGGCGTGACCTCGGACGCCGTGACGACCGCCGCAGCCTCGATGCCCTCCGCGCCGCTGGACACGGCGGCGGCGATGGCGGCCTGCAATGCCGTCAACGACAACGAGGGCAACGCCACCGTGGCCGCGGCGTAGGTCCTGCCGTCGGTATCGCGGACCGCGGCGCCTTCGGCGGCCTGCGTGCGGGCGCGGGAGGACCGCGCCAGGGTCACGATCTTGGCATCCTCGTCGTCGAGCTGGATCTGCTCCGGCATCCGCACTGCTCCTGTCGTCTCACTGGCCACGGTCGATGTGGTCGGCTGGCTGGGATCCATTGCCGTTGACCCCATTGGCCGCGAGGCTCACCTCGGGCGCTTCCGGACGCACCACGACGGTGCTGATCCGCATGCGGCCCCTGCGATCCTTGCCGCCTTCCGCGTGCAGCCGCAGGCCCGCGACCTCGGCTTCCGCCCCCGGCAACGGGACTCTACCCAGCCGCTGCGCGAGCAGCCCCACCACGGTCTCCACGTCGTGCTCGCTGAAGTCGACGCCATACAGCTCACCGAGATCGTCCACACCCAGCCGCGCCGAGACTCGCACAGCGTTGTCCTCGAGGTACTCCACCGGCGGTCGCTCCTCGATATCGGACTCGTCGGTGATCTCGCCCACGATCTCCTCGATGATGTCCTCAATGGTGAGCAGGCCCGCCGTGCCGCCGTACTCGTCGACGGCGATCGCCACGTGGTTGCGCGAGACCTGCATCGCCCGCAGCAGCGTGTCGAGCCGCTTGGAATCGGGCACGAAGGTGGCCGAGTTCATCACCTCGGCCACCGGCCGCGCGTCGCCGCCGGCCACCATGCTCGCGCTGACCAGGTCCTTGATGTTGGCTACACCAACGATGTCGTCGACGTTCTCCCCGATCACCGGCAGGCGGCTGAATCCACTGCGCAGCGACAACGCCAGCGCCTGCCGGACGGTCTTGGTGCGCTCGATCCAGACGATCTCGGTGCGCGGCACCATCACCTCACGCGCCACGGTGTCGCCCAGTTCGAACACCGAGTGGATCATCTCGCGCTCGGTGTCCTCGACGACGCCGCGTTCCTGTGCGAGATCCACCAGTTCGCGAACCTCGACCTCAGTGGTGAACGGCCCCTGCCGGAAGCCCTTGCCCGGGGTGATGGCGTTGCCCAGCACGATCAGCACCCTGCTCAGCGGGCCGAGCAGGAACCCAAGCACCCGCACCGGCCCCGCCACCGCGAGGCCCACCCAGTACGGATGCTGGCGGCCGATGGTGCGCGGTCCCACGCCGACCAGCACGTAGCTGACGACGAGCATCACACCCGCCGCCGCGACGACGGCAAGCCACTCCGGCTGGATCCAACGGAGCATGACGACGGTGAGCATGACGGTCGCGGTCAGCTCACAGCCCAGCCGCAGCAGCAACAGCAGGTTGATGTGCCTGCTGCGCTCATCGACGACCGCCGCGAGCTGGCGCGAGCCGGGCGTGCCCGCGCGAACCAGTCCGGCGATGCGGGCACGGGAGACGGCGCTGATCGCGGAGTCAGCCGCCGCGAACAGGCCGCCCGCCAGCACGAGGGTCACCGCCAGTACCACGAGTACCGCGGAAGTTGTCATGACGCCGCCGACTCGCTCCGGGTCAACTCTCGGTCGAGCCGCGCGGCTCGTCGAGGCCAACGATGCCGAGCAACCGTTCGTCCGCGCTGCGCTGCGCGTTCCTGCGCCGAGCGTCGGCGATCGCGTCGCCGTAATCGACCAGGATGCGCTGCTGCAAGCCGAACATCTCGCGCTCCTCCTCCGGCTCAGCGTGGTCGTAGCCGAGCAGATGCAGCACGCCATGCACGGTCAGCAGGTGAAGCTCGTCCAGCAGCGCGTGGCCCGCCTGTTTCGCCTGGTCCTTGGCGAAGGCGGGGCACAGCACGATGTCACCCAGCAGCGCGGGCGACGACTCCGGTGCGTCCGGCCTGCGGACGTTGTACTCGTCCATCGGGAACGCCATCACATCGGTGGCGCCTGGCAGGTCCATCCACCGTTCGTGCAGGTCTTCCATCACATCGAGCGTGACGAGCACGATGGACAGCTCCGCGAGCGGGCTGACCTCCATGCGGTCCAGCGCGAACCGGGCGACGTCGACGATCGTCTCGTCTTCGACGTCGATCCCCGACTCATTCGCGATCTCGATGCTCACCCGTCACCTTTCACACCGTCACCGGCCGCGCCGCCCTTGCCCCGGTTACCGGACTTGCCGGTCCTGCCGGACGGCGGCTGCGCGTCACCCTCCTCGGCGTCGCGTTCGGCCTGCCACTTCTCGTAAGCGTCGACGATGTCACCAACCAGCCGGTGCCGCACCACGTCGCTCGACCCCAGCGTCGTGAAGTGCACGTCGTCGACCTCTTCGAGGATCTCACGCACCACCCGCAGGCCACTGCGCTGACCCCCTGGCAGGTCGATCTGCGTCACGTCACCGGTCACCACGATCTTGGAACCGAACCCGAGCCGGGTGAGGAACATCTTCATCTGCTCCGGCGTGGTGTTCTGCGCCTCGTCGAGCAGGATGAACGCATCATTCAGCGTGTTGTGCGTCAGCAGGAAGTCCTCGGTCACATACAGCGAATCCTCGGCGGCGACCTGGATACACACCGCCTCGTCAGAGCCCACTGGCTCGATACTGTCGATGAAACGCGCGGGTCTACCGCCGCCCGCGGTCCCCCACGTGTCGAGTTTGCGACGCAGCCGGAACGGTACGAAGTCGGAGGGCAGACCGATATCGATGACGTAGGCATCGTGCCGATAGGCGACGTCCCTGCCGTTGGCGTACCCCGGCTCGCGGCCCTTCGCCGCACGGGTCCGGTGGTACGCGATGCCTCCCAAGGACTGCACCAGAAAGAGCACGTCATCGCGCAGTCGTGGGGACGTGGTGGTGTACTGAATCCGGCACGTGCGCCCATCCTGTGTGACCGGACCGCCATCAGCGTCAAGTAGGCCCTGCAGCACGGAGAGTCGGACCTCCGAGGTGTTGTAGAGGTACCCCTCTGGCACGAACTTCGTCTCAGACCGCACACCCCACAGATCCAGCTTGCGCAACGCTCCGGTGACCGGATTCTCCAGGGTGATGACTTCACCTGGTGCGCGAACCCGGTTCAGGACGTAGTTCACGCCGCCCCGCGCACGCACCTCAATGCCATTGATTGCCTGCTCCAGCGCCTCGGCCAGTTCTGGGTCATTGGTGGCAAACGAAGGGGTGGTTGAACCTGTCAAACAGCCGTCACCGAGCAGGAGGCCGAGGGCATAGGGGTCCATCGGAACGGCCTGAGGCGGAAACTCAACGGGCTTGCTGAGTAGCGGGAGCTCGAAGCGGTGGTAATGGTTCGCGCGGAGCTGACCGATCATCTCGCGCGTCTCAAGCACACGTAGTGGCTTGCCCCTGCGCCGATCGTCACGGGTGGCCACCGCCCACAAGTGATCACCCGAGCACAGCGTCGATGCCCCTTCTTGCGTGGTCACCCGGTAGATGTCCTTCTCGCCCTGCGGGAAGACGCCGAGCACTGGTGTCGGGTGCCCGTCGGAGCCGATGACGAGGTCACCGACTTCGAGCTCACCGATCGGCCGGAAGCCTGCTGGCGTCAGCACTTTGCTTGACACTGGTTGCGCCCGGCCCCGCATATACGCCAGCGGGGCGATCTCGATGGTGCCCGACTGGATGAGGCTCGGGATCGACTCCGGGTCGACCATGTCGTGCAACGCGTCGTACAGCGGCCGCAGGTACGGGTCGATCTTCTCGTACAATGTGCCAGGCAGGAAGCCGAGCCGCTCCCCTGCCTCGACGGCAGGCCTGGTCAAGATGATGCGGTTGACGTCCTTGGCCTGCAGCGCCTGCACCGCCTTGGCCATGGCGAGGTAGGTCTTACCGGTGCCTGCCGGGCCGATCCCGAACACCACGGTGTGCTCGTCGATGGCGTCGACGTAGCGCTTCTGGTTGAGCGTCTTCGGCCGGATCGTCCTGCCCCGCCGGGACAGGATGTTCATGCTCAACACGTCGGCGGGGGACTCGGCGCTGTCGCCCGTGAGCATCCCGACCGTGCGGTGGACGATGTCCGCGCCGATCTGCTGGCCCTTGCCCGCGAGCGCGAGAAGTTCGGTAAACACCTGTTCCGCGAACGCGACGTCGGCCTGCGCGCCCGTCAGTGTGACCTCGTTGCCCCTGACATGGATATCGGCGTCGAGCTGCTTCTCCAGTGCGATGAGATTCTCATCGGCTGAGCCGAGCAGTGTCAGCGCTGCCGCTGCTGGAATAGTGAACTGTGACTGCGCTGGTGCCGCTGTTGTCGTCGTAGGGTCGGTGGGGAGCTTGCTGCTCGCCTGAGGGCTTCCTGCCACGTGTCGAGGGCCTGCTTTCTCCGATGTGGTCGCGGTTGGGCATTTACTTCCGTGCTCTCGATGCTAGCCGGTCGCACCGACAGTCCGCAGCCACGATTACTGGGGGTTGGCTCGCCGCCGGGAGTCGTCAGCCCCTGGCTTCCGGCCCGAGGGGCCCGCCGCCGAGCACGTGGGCGTGGACATGGAACACGGTCTGACCGGCGTCCTCGCCGGTGTTGAACACCACTCGGTAACCCTTGTCCGCGACGCCCTCCAACTCCGCGACCTTGGCGGCGGTGTTGAGCACGTCGGCGAGCAGACCGGCGTCCGCCGCCGCCAGCTCGGCGACATTGCGGTAGCGCGTCTTGGGCACGACGAGCACGTGCGTCGACGCGCGCGGGTTGATGTCGCGAAACGCCAGCGTGGTGTCCGTTTCGTACACGATGTCCGCCGGGATTTCCCGCGCGATGATCTGCTCGAACAAGGTCTCGCTCATGGGTCCCCAGCGTATTGCGTTGCCCGCGCACGGCAAGCGACGGCCTCCCAGCGTCGTGCCCCACCCATCGCGACTGAAGAATGGGGCAAAAACGGCAAGCCCGGCGCGAAAGTGTCCAAGATTTGAACAGTTCACACAGTGAATCAGTCCCTAGAGTGACGACGGCCACACGAACCTGTCGAGAGGGACAACGATGACTTCTCACCGCGCTTCGCCGGAGCCGGACAATTCCGCGCCTGAGGGAACCGGACGGCGCCAGTTCCTGGGCTACTTGCTGGCCGCGCCGACCCTGGTCGTCGCGACGCGCCTGATTGGCGACGTCGTGGATCCGCCGAAGGCGGCGGCGGCCGGGCTTCCGCCCACCCCCGCGCTCGCGGACGTCTATGACTTGTCGGACGCGCTGACCGACGCCACGCGCCCGACGGCGAACCTGATCACGGTCGAGGTCCGCGAGGACGGCACTATCCACCACGCGTCGCCGGTGTCCGAGAACGGCCAGGGCATCACCACAGCGCTGGCCATGGTGATCGCCGAGGAAATGTCCGTACCGCTGCAACGGGTGAAGGTCACCCTGGCCGACGCCCGCCCCGAACTGCTGTTCAACCAGCTCACCGGCGGTTCCAACAACCTGCACGCCAAATCGGAACCACTCCGCATCGCCGCGGCCATCGCCCGCGAGCAGATGATGACGACCGCCGCCAAGCAGTGGGGCGTCTCCCGGAACGACCTGACGGTGCGGGACGGCGTGATCCGGCACCCGGATGGCCGCAGCGCCGACTACGGCTCGCTGGCGACGGCCGCCGCGGCCCTGACGACCACGGCAGTGGCCACACCGCCGCTGAAACCCCGATCCGAGTACACGATCATCGGCACCAAACAGGACCGCATCGATGCGCTGGAGATGGTCACCGGACGCAAAACCTACGCCGGTGACCTCAAGATCCCCGGCGCATTGCCAACCATGGTGCATCGCGGCCCCGACATCGGAGCGACCATCAAGTCGGTGGAGAACCGCGACGAGGTCGCCATGATGCCCGGCGTGACCGACGTCGGCGTCATCACCAACGGTGTCGCCGTGCGGGCGCAGACCTTCGGGCAGTGCATCGACGCGGTGCGCGCGCTAAAAGTGAAGTGGCACCCCGGACCGCTGGCCAACGAGTCCGACGACACGGTGCTGAAAAAGCTCAAGGACGCCACGATCCCGATGCCGCCCGCGCCGCCGGGGGCGAAGGTGCTCGAGTTCGACTTCGTCAACTACTTCAACAGCAACACCCCACTCGAGACGGGATTCGCGGTCGCGGACGTGCGTTCCGACAGCGCGGAGATCTGGTACGCGTCGAAGATCCCGATCATCGCCTTGCAGGAGATCGCGCAACGACTCGGCCTGCCGCAGAACGCGGTCACGTTCCACGTCGTGCCCGGTGGCGGCTCGTTCGGCAGGCGGTTGTTCCACGACCCCGCGATGGACGCCGCGGAGGCCTCGCAGCTGTTTGGCAAGCCGGTGCGGCTGATGTGGCACCGCAGCGACGACTTCCGGCACGGTCGCGCCCACCCGATGGCGGTGTCCCGGGTGCGCGCGACCTACCTTGGCGACCAGGTGCTCAGCTACATGCAGCACCACACCAGCGTGAAAACCGACTTCGGGCACGGCCTTGGCGAGATCATCACCGGCACGCTGTCGAAGCAAGAGCTCGGCAACCTCTCGGTCGCCGAGGGCATCTACCAGCTGACGACGAAGACGTTCTACAACTTCGGCCTCACCGAGTCACTGCTCAACGAGATCCCGCTGCCGTTCTGGACCTCGAGCATGCGCAACGTGTACTCGCCCAACGTGCGGTGCGCGCAGGAGTTGATGGTGGACCAGCTGGCGAACGCGATGGGCAAGGACCCGCTCGAGTTCCGGCTGGCCTACGGCAAGTCCGAGTACCACCCCGTGCTGCGGAAGGCGGCCGAGCTCGGCGAATGGGGCAGAAAGCTACCGGACGGCGTGGCGCAGGGCATCGCGATCGCCGACGAGTACAAGCACCGCATCTGCACCCTGGTCGAGATCGACTGCCGGCCCGAGACGGTCAACCGGGAGGTCACTCCGGCCCCCGAGGAGGGCTACGTCACCGGTCCCCGGGTCACCAAGGTCACGGTGGTCGTGGAGCCGGCGCACGTCTACGACCCGAACGGGTTCGAGGCCCAGCTGCAGGGCGGCACCAACGACGGCATCGCCATCGCGCTGACTTTCAGCAACCACATCAAGGACGGCCTGCCGCTCGAGGGCAGCTGGGACCAGGGCTACTACACCCGGCAGTGGAACACGCCGCGGGAGATGACCATCCACTTCCTGCCCAACACCTACGACGAGCGGCGGACACCAGGCGGCGCGGGCGAGCTCGCGGTCGCCCCCGCGATGGCGGCGGTGGCCTGCGCTTACGCCCACGCTACCGGGACGATGCCGACCGAGTTCCCGATCAACCACAACAACGAGCTGCCGTTCCACCCGTTCCCGACCCAGCCGCCCATGCCGCAGTCGCACACCGACGGCCTCGACCACGCCTACTGACCAAGGCCCACTGACCCGCCTACCAAGGAGCTCAGATGCCCGAATACTCATTCAAGCTGAACGGCGAACAGGTCACCGTGAACGTCCCAGGCAACGTCCGCCTGCTGTGGGTGCTGCGCGACATCCTCGGTGTCACCGGCCCGAAATACGGCTGCGGCCTCGGCGTCTGCCAGGCCTGCACGTCCCACATCAACGGCAAGGCCGTCAACATCTGCTCGGTGCCCGTCGAACAGCTCAAGCCGAACGACGAGGTCGTCACGATCGAGGGCTTGCCAGCCACGGTGGGTAAGGACCTGCACCCGATGCAGGAAGCCTGGCTCAAGCACGACGTCGCGCAGTGCGGCTACTGCCAGCCGGGCCAGATCATGGCCGCCGTCGCCCACGTCAACAAGGCCCGCAAGGGACCGGGGCGCGAGATCGACGACGATGACATGGACAACATCCGCAACATCTGCCGTTGCGGGACCTACCAGCGGATCCGCGCGGCGATCAAGGATGGTGCGGAGAACATGCCGCGTGGGTCACGACCCAATCCGTAACGAACGAATGCGGTTGTAGAGCGTCGAGCGGCTGATACCCAGCCGCTCGGCGGCCCGCCGTTTATTGCCCCGAGTCTCGCGCAGTGCCGCCACGATCGCGTCGAGCTCGGCCTGCTCCCAGGGTGTTAGCGAACGTGCCTCCACCCCACCCCGGTAGGCCTCGGGCAAATCGGCGGCGGTGATGTCGCCCGCGGAACGCGCCGTGACCGCGTGGCGCACCACCATCGACAGCTCCCGCAGGTTCCCCGGCCACTGCTGCGCCGCGAGCGCCGTCAGCGCGCTGGGGGTGAAGCGCACAGCCGCGTCGGCCCGCAGCGCCCTGGCCATCCGATCGACCAGCGCGGGCAGCTCCTCGCGGCGCCGCCGCAGCGGTGGCAGCTCGACGTGCGCGACGCAACTCGCGGCGAGGGCGGCCACGTGCGCGGGAAAGCGGTCGCGGCGGGTGCTCGTCAGCACGAACCGGGCCGAGGCGTCGGCCAGCACACCGGTCAGCCGCACGCAGAGCGCGGCGGGCAGCAGCTGGATCTCTTCCACCGCCACCACGCCCTGGTGCGTGGCGGCGAGGGTGGCGAGCCGGTCGCCCCACGGCCCCTCACCCAGCGATGGGACGTCGGCCGCGTCGAGGGTGACGACCGGGTCGTCCGCCGCGACCGTCCGGACGGCGTGGCTGCGGCCGGTGCCAGGTTCGCCAGAGATCAGCACTACGGACCGGGTCTCGCTGAGCCGGGTGAGCTGCTGCTCGACACCCGCGGCGGGCGCGGCTAGCCACCCTGCGGGGTGGGCAGCGGGAACAGCGGTGCGCTCCTGCCGCGGCACCAGGCGGAACAGCGTCCCCGAGGTGCCACTCGCCCGCGAGGCTTCGATAGTGACCACCCGGCCCGACGCCAGTCGCAGGCTCCGGATCATCGTGCGGTCGGCGGATACGTCGGCCGCGAGGGCGCGCAAGACGGCGTGGTCGGCCGGGTCGAGCAGGTCGAGAGCGGCCGGGTTGGTGAGCACGATGCCATCGCCGAACGCCACGACGGCGTGCGAGTGCTGCTTGGCGGCGTTCTGGAACGCCGCGAGGAGGAACTGCTCACCGCGTGGCGCCCCTTCGAGGAGCCGCTGTTCGATGTCGCGCACCGCGCGCCGCACGAAGGGCACGAACAGCGGGTTGGCCTGTGGCATGGCTCCGGTGATGTCCAGGACGCCTTCGAGCCTGCGTGTGATGGGGTGGTGGATCGGGTGCCCGTAACAGCTGAACTTCTTCAGCGACTCGAGGTAGTGCTCCTCGCCGTTGACGAGCAAGCCGCGGCGGGTCTCGTACGGGGTGGCCACCGAGTTGGTGCCCGAGATCTCCTCGGAGTAGGTGCTGCCGGGCACCGCCCCGATCCGCTCGAGCGCGCCCTCCAGGCCCGACTCGGCGAACCGGGTGCCGACGATCCGGCAGTGCCGGTCGGCGAGAATGAGGCACAGCGAGGCGTACTCCAGTTGCGGCAATAGCTCGTCGAGCACGGGGTTCGCGGCGACCATGAGCTTGCTGGTGCGGTCGAAGTCGGAGACCGACACTCTGTCGGGCGTGGCTTCCGGCGTGAGTCCCGCACCCGCGGCTCTGCGCCAGGATTCCGCGATCTCCGGGCGCGGCGGATCATCCGGGTGTGGACGCGGCGTCGGAACTGGCACGGCCTATCGCTCCTCGACGCGGCGCGTCCGTGCCGACCCCGTCGTCCGCGCGGGCGGCGCCGCTCCTCCGTTCGGCACAACGATGACATCGAGGTCATCCCCGACTACCTCCATATGGAGGAAGAAACGGACTCGGGGCTGACCACCGTTCATCCCGGCTCACGACCGATCGCCCGCGTTGTCTACCGCGGGGGCCGCCGCGAGGATCTGGTCCCAGGTCAGGTGCAGCGGTTCCTCCCCGACGCCAGCGGTGAGCAAGCCGAGCGTCCTGCGGAGCACGTCGGCGGACAGCTCATCACCGAACCGGTCGACGAACACCAGCGCGCGAGGCCTGGCGAGCCCGCCGAGGACGTCGCGCACGGCGTCGAGCAGATCGCGGGCCACGGACTCGTCCGCCGTGACGTCCGAGGCGAGCACCACTGCCGCCGCGAGCGACCGGCCGAGCTGCGAGTCCGCGCGTTCCACCACCTCAGCGGCGACAACGAACGGGTGGTCAAGCAGCACCTGCCGCACCTCGCCGAGCGACACCAACTGCCCGGACACGCTGGCGACCTCGTCTAGCCTGCCGAGGAACTCCAGCGTGCCGTCCGGCTTCCGCCGCGCGAGGTCATACGTGGAGTACGACCCGGCCCGGTGCCAGTGCCGCTTCGCGACGTCCTCGGCACCCGCGCCCTCCATGTCGCGCAGCATGCCTGCCCACGGCAGCCGCATCAGCAACTCACCGCTGGCGCCATCGGGCAGCTCAGCCCCGTCGGCGTCCACGATCGCGAAGCCAGGGTCGGGCAGCGCCGCGGCGTCGATCGGCCGGTCCACGCTGACCACACCGCCGAGCTGCACCTGTCCCCAGCCGTCCGCGACGGTGATCTCCCCACGCCCGACGTCCTCGGTGAGCCACGCGGTCAGCGGCGGGTCGACCGGCTCGGCGATCATCACCACCCGGCGCAGGCTCGCCACGACGTCGGGCTCAGGCGGGCGACGCGACCAGCCACGGAGCAGCCGGATCACGGTCGGCGTGGTCAGCAGCGTCGTGACGCCGTAGCGGCGCACGATGTCCCAGGTGCGGTGGCGCGTCGGGACGTCGAGGGTGCCCTCGAACATCACCGCGCTGGTGCCCGCGAGCAACGGCCCGTACACGCCGTGCGCCTGCGCGCCGACCCACGAGACGTCGCCCGCGCACCAGAACACGTCACCCTCGGCGAGGGCGTTGCGGTGGATCGCCAGCGCGGACGCGGCCAGCGTCGCGGAGCCGTGCAGCACCGAAACCGGCCTGCTGCGGCGGTTGGCGAGATGGCACGCGAGCGCGGGGTGTTCGGCGTCGACCGGCACCGGGTCGGTGTCGGGAGCGACGCCACCCGGCCGCGTGCCCGCGACGAGGTCATGCAGCCAGCGGTCGCCCTCATACCAGGCGACGTTGACGCCGGTGCGCCGCACGACGACGGTGTGCTCGATGCCGCCGACCGCGCCGAGCGCCTCGTCGGCGCGGGCCTTGAGCGGCAGGATCGTGCCGTGCCGCCACGCACCGTCCTGGGTGAACAGCACGCGCGGGCCGAAGTCGTCCAGCCGCTCCGCCAGCGCTTCCGCGGGCAACGGCGTGGGCAGCACGGTGTGCACCGCGCCGATGCGGGCGCAGGCGAGCATCGCGACGACGGTCTCCGGCAGCCAGCCCATGTGCAGCGCGACCCGGTCACCAACGCCGACGCCAAGCGTGCGCAGCGCCCCGGCCAGTGCGACGACGTCGTCGTGCAACTGCCGGTAGGTGAGGGTGCGGCGATCGCCGGGCTCACCCTCCCAACTGATCGCGGCTTGCTCGCCACGCTCAGGCAGATGCCGGTCGACGCAGTTCACCGCGAGGTTGAGCGTGCCACCCGCGAACCAGCGACCGTAGCGGCCATCGTCGGAATAGAGCGTGGTCCACGGCTGGTGCCAGTCCAGCTGGTCCGCGACGGCCGCCCATGGCTCAAGGCCTTTCGCGACGCCGCGCTCAGGCATGACTCAACGTCCTTCCCGCCGCGCGGCCCGCCCTCGCCAGGTGTGCCGCGATCTCGGCGATCTGCGCCTCGGACGCGATCGGAGGCGGGGTAGCGGCGAGCGCGGCGATGGCGCGGCCGCTGCCGTCGAGCACGGGGACGGCGACCTCAGCGGGCTCGTCCGCATCGCCGCCCTCGGTGAGCAGGTGGGCCGCTTCCCGCCACGCGACGCGTTCGTTCTCGGCATGTTTGCGGTCGTCGGGGGTGGCGGCGTCGAGGCACTGCTGCCAGGCGTCGTCGGTGGCGCGAGCGGCGAGCAGCCTGCCAGCCGCCGTCTCGAACGCCGGGTGCACGCGGTGGGTGTCGCGGTATAGCCCGCCGTCCGCGCCGTCGACGCGGTCGACGTAGACGATGTGGCCCCGGACCAGCACCGCGACGTGCACGGTGTGGCCGACGGCGTCACGCAGCGGCACCAGGTACGGCGCGAGCGCACCCAGGATCGGCAGCCGGGCGAGATAGCGCTGCGCCAGCCGGGCGACCTCGGGGCCAAGCCCGTAGCGGGACGAACTGGGGTCCTGCTCGACGAGGTCGGCGAGCACCAGCGAGCGCAGCAGCCGGTGCACCGTGGGCACCGACAGACCCGAACGGTCAGCGAGATCGGTCAGCTGCTGGTAGGCGGGCCCCTCGGACAGCAACCCGAGCAGCAGCACCGCGTTACGGACCGTGCCGAGCGTGCCCCGCGCGTCTGGCTCACTCACGCCGTCCATCCCTTCCCGCAGGTGCTTCCGTGTGCCGCATGGCCCGCACTCTACCGGATACGGCTCTCGGCATGAGGGATGTGCTTGCACATAGTGAAATCATCCACCGAACAGACGAGGCGCAGCGGGCCTCCTACCAGCATCAGGCGCCATGAAGACACCCTCGTGACACCCACAGCGCCGCCACACCGGAGCACACCTCCAAAATTAGGTATTGCCTTTCAAATAGTGAAAACGTAAGGTCTGCGTCACATCCAACGACGGAGGTGCGCCACACGTGATCTCCCGGGCCTATAGCCATCCGCTCAACGGCAGCAAGGTGCCGCCAGGCGAGACCCTGCTCGACGTCTCCGGCATCACACTGCGCTTCGGCGGCATCACAGCGCTCGACGATGTCTCCTTCCGCGTCACACAGGGACACGTGCACGCGGTCATCGGTCCCAACGGCGCGGGCAAGTCCAGCCTGCTGAACTGCCTGAGCGGGCTGTACCGCCCGCAGCACGGCAGCGCGACGCTCCGCACCCGCACCGAGGACAGCTCAGTCACCACCCATGACCTGGTGCGCATGAAGCCGCACCGGATCGCCGCGCTCGGTGTCGCGCGGTCGTTCCAGAACATCGAGTTGTTCCGCCACCTGACCGTGCTGGACAACCTGATGCTCGGCCGCCACGTCCACATGCGACACCGGCTGTTGCCGTCACTCGCCTGGTATGGCCCGGCGAGGCGGCAGGAGATCGAGCACCGCGAACTCGTCGAGGAAGTCATCGACCTGCTGCAGATCCAAGCGGTGCGCCACACCCCGGTCGGCGCGCTGGCCTACGGCTTTCAGAAACGCGTCGAATTGGGCCGCGCGCTGTGCCTGCAACCGGCGCTGCTGCTGCTCGACGAGCCGATGGCGGGCATGAACGCCGAGGAGAAGGAGGACATGGCCCGCTACATCCTCGACGTTCACGAGTTGGCCGGCGTGACCGTGATGCTCATCGAGCACGACATGAACGTCGTCATGGACATCTCCAACCGGGTCAGCGTGCTCGACTTCGGCGCGCTGATCGCTGACGGCTCCCCGGCCGAGGTCAGCAGCGACCCCGATGTGATCAAGGCGTATCTGGGTGAGGAGCTGAGCGCATGAGGATTGCTCGCAGATCCGAATCATCAGCGCCGATGTCGACCGACAACGCCGCACCGGCGGGCTCGGCATCGGCCGCGTCCAGTCCCCCGGCGACGGACCGCAACCCTGACACCTTCCCGCTCCTGCTGCGCCAGCTCGCCGCGACACGCCCCCACGACGTCGCGCTGCAGGAGAAGCTCTACGGCATCTGGCAGCCGATCAGCTGGCGCGACTACGCCGCCAGGGTGGCCGACTTCGCGCACGGCCTCGCCGAACTCGGCGTGGAACGGGGCCAGATCGTCGCGGTGATCGGTGACAACCGCCCCGAGTGGCTGATCGCGGAGCTGGCGGCGCAGTCCATCGGCGCGGCCGTGGTCGGCATCTACCCGAGCAGTATCGGTGAAGAGGTCGTGCACGTGCTCGACCTCGCCCAGGTCCGCGTGGTCGTCGCCGAGGACCAGGAGCAGGTCGACAAGATCATCCGGCTCAAGGACCGGCTACCCGACGTCGAGACGGTGATCTACTACGACCCGCATGGCCTTGAGCAGTACCGCGAGCCGTATCTGCGGGAGTTCACCAAGGTCGAGAAGGACGGGCATGTGTGGGGCGAGGCGCATCCCGGCCACCTGGACGCCTGCGTCGAGGCCACCACCGCCGATGACATCGCGATCATCTGCACCACATCGGGCACGACGTCGCTGCCGAAGCTGGCAGAACTGTCGCACGCGAACCTGCTGACCATGGCGCGCCACCTCAGCGATGTGGACCCACTGAGCAATACCGACCGCTACGTCAGCTTCCTGCCGTTCGCCTGGATCGGTGAGCAGATGTTGGCGGTGGCGTGCGGGCTCTCGCATGGCCTCACGCTGAGCTTCCCGGAGGACTCCTCGACGCAGCGCGCCGACCTTCGCGAGATCGGCCCGGACGTGATGTTCAGCCCGCCGCGCATCTGGGAGTCGATGCTCTCGGATGTCCAGGTACGTATCGACGAAGCGGGCGCGCTCAAGCGGAAGATCTTCGGCTGGGGCTACACCGTCGGCGACGCCGTGGCGGAACGCCGGGTGCGCGGCGAGCGACCCGGCACCTGGCAGCGGCTGATGCACCGCATCGCGGATGCCGTGGCGTTGCGCCCGGTGCGCGACCAGCTCGGGCTCGCGCGACTCAAGCGCGTCTACACCGGCGGCGCGCCGCTCGGACCCGACGTGTTCCGGTTCTTCCACGCCATCGGTGTCAACCTCAAGCAGATCTACGGCCAGACTGAGATCTGCGGCATCGCCGTCGTGCACCGTGACGACGACGTCCGGTTCCACACCGTCGGCCAGCCGATCCCGGAGACCGAGCTGCGCATCGCAGACGATGGCGAGATCCTGCTGCGGTCGTCGTCGGTGTTCCGGGGCTACCACCGAAACGCGGAGGGCACAGCGGGCACGGTCGATACGGATGGCTGGCTGCACACCGGCGACGCGGGCTACCTCGAGGACGACCACCTGGTGGTGATCGACCGCGCCAAGGACGTCCGCCGCACCGCGGACGGGCAGTTGTTCTCCTCGGCGTTCGTCGAGAACAAGCTCAAGTTCAGCCCGTACGTCGAGGAAGCGGTCGTGTTCGGTGGCGAAGCCGACGACGACGTGACCGCGATGATCATCATCGATCCGGCGACGACCGGCTCGTGGGCCGAGCACGAGCACATTTCCTACACCACCTACACCGACCTCGCGGCGAAACCCGGGGTGTACCGGCTGATCGCCGAGGACGTGGTGCGCGCCAACGCCGACCTGCCCGAGCGCGTCGCGGTGCGGCGGTTCGTGCTGCTGCACAAGCAGCTCGACCCGGACGACGACGAGATCACCCGCACTCGCAAGGTGCGCCGGGGCGTGATCGCCGAGCGCTATGCCGACATCATCGCCGCACTCTCCCGCGGCGACGAGGAAGTCACGCTGTCGTCCACCGTGACCTACCAGGACGGCACGAGCGTCGAGCGCAAGACGCCGCTGCGGATCTTCGACCTGTCCACCTTCGCGCTGCCCGAGGGGCACAAGCGCAGGCCCGTCTGGAGTGGCCGCCAATCATGACCGAGTTCTTCCAGTTAACCCTGTTCGGGCTGTCCAACGGCGCGATCCTGGCGCTCGCCGCGCTCGGTTTCGTGCTGATCTACAAGGCGACCGGCGTGATCAACTTCGCGCAAGGGCACTTCCTGCTGATCGGTGCGTACGTCTTCTACGCGGCGATGCTGGTGTTCGGCTTTCACTGGAGCCTGGCGATCCTGGTCGGCGTCGTGGTCGCGATCGCGCTCGGCGTGCTGGTGGAGCGGTTCGTGCTGCGGCCGATGATCGGCGAGGACGCCATCGCGGTGATCATGGTGACGATCGGGTTGTCGTCCATGCTCGGCGGCGGGGTGCAGTTCTTCTTCGGGACGTCACCGAAGCAGACACCGAAGTTCCTGCCGTCCGGTTCACTGGAACTGGCGGGCGCGACCATCCCGTACAGCCGCCTCGCGGCGATCGTCATCGCCGCCGTGGTGCTGACGGCGTTCACGCTGTTCTTCACCCGCTCCCGGCACGGCATCGCGATGCGCGCCGTCGCCGACGACCAGCAGGCATCGCTGACCATCGGCATCAGCGTGCGGAAGGTGTTCGCGATGGCCTGGGCGCTGGCCGCGGTCACGGCGGTGATCGGCGGCATCCTGCTCGCCGACCTCACCGGGGTCTCGGCCAACCTCGCCGGGTTTGGGCTGGTGGTGTTCCCCGTGGTGATCCTCGGCGGGCTGGACTCGGTACCGGGAACCATCGTCGGCGGGGCAATCATCGGTCTGCTCGTGCAGTACTCGGCTGGCTACATCGGCAACGGCTTCGAGCAGATCGTCCCGTTCATCGTCCTCATCGCGATCCTGATGGTCCGCCCGTACGGACTGTTCGGTCAGACACGCATCGAGAGGGTCTAAGCCATGCCAGCGACCGCAACCGGGGTTCATCACCGCAGCTACGCCAGCGAACTGCGGCTGCGCCACACCCGCGCCGAGAAGGCACGGCTGGTGTTGGTGGCACTTCTCGTGCTGGCGCTGCCGTTCCTCGTCACGCCGTACTGGCTGACCATCGTGAACCAGATCGGCATCGCCATCGTCGGCGCGGTGGGGCTGAACATCCTCGTCGGCTACACCGGCCAGATCAGCCTCGGCCAGGGTGGCTTCCTCGCCGTCGGCGCCTACAGCTCGGCGATCCTGCACCTGCGCGCCGACCTGCCGGTGCCGGTCTCCATCGCGCTCGCGGTGCTGACCACCGCGGTGCTCGGCGCGTTCTTCGGCATCCCCGCGCTGCGGCTGAAAGGGCTGTACCTGGCGATCGCGACGCTGGCATCGCAGGAGGTCATCCTGTTCACCGTCCGCACCTGGGACGCCGTCACCGGCGGCACCGACGCGATCTCGCTGCCCCGGCTGGAGATGGCTGGGTTCGTGTTCCGCAAGGACTTCCACTGGTACTGGATCATCGCGGCGTTCGCGGTGCTCGCGGTGATCACCGGGCGCAACCTGTTCCGCACCGGCCTCGGCCGCTCGTTCATGGCGGTGCGCGACCAGGACATCGCCGCATCGGCGATCGGCATCGACGTCACCAAGACCAAGGTGCTCGCGTTCGCGATCTCCTCGGCCTACGCGGGGCTGGCTGGCGCGCTGACCGCGCACTACACCGGCATCGTCACGTGGGAGAGGTTCACGCTGGACGTCTCGGTGCTCTATCTGGCGATCATCATCGTCGGCGGGCTCGGCTCCATCGCGGGCAGCGTCTACGGCGCCATCTTCATGATCACCCTGCCCGCGCTGATCACCCGATTCGGACAGGACATCCAGAGCGTGTGGTCGGACGCCGCGGCGAAGGTGCCTGCCGTGCAGGTGGTCGTGTTCGGCCTGGTGATCGTGCTGTTCCTGATCTTCGAACCACGCGGACTCAACCGCATCTGGCAACGCATGAAGGACTACATCCGGTTCTGGCCGTTCCGGTACTGACCGGCGGCACGTCCCTGCAAGGAGGATTCGCAGTGAAACACAGGATGCGCACCACGCTCGCCCTCGCGGCGGCAGCGGGCCTGACCCTGACGGCCTGTGGCGGCCCCGATGCCGGCACCGGTGGCGAGGAAGGCCCGATCGCCATCGGCGTGCTCTCCGACCTCTCCGGCGCCACCGCGGATGTCGGCACGCCCTACAGCGAAGGCATCCGGGGCTACGTCGAGTGGCTCAACGCCAACGGCGGCATCGACGGCAGGAACCTGGAGCTGAAGCTCAACGACTACGCCTACGACGTCGCCCGCGCCGAGCAGCTCTACTCGCAGTACGTCAACGAGGGCGTCGTCGCCATCCAGGGCTGGGGCACCGCCGACACCGAAGCACTGCGGCAGAAGGTCACCCAGGACGAGCTGCCATTCATGTCGGCGTCCTACGCGGAGACGCTGGTCGACCCGGAAGAGACGCCGTACAACTTCGTCGTCGCCACCACCTACTCGGACCAGATGCGGGTGGCGCTGGACTGGATCGCCGAGGACTCCGGTGACGAGGCCGAAGTGGCGGTGTTCCACCACGACAGCCCGTTCGGTGAATCCCCCGTCGCCGATGGCAAGGACTACATCGACGACAACGGCCTCGACCTGGGTTACAAGTCGTACGCGATGCCGTCGGGCGCCACGGACTACGTCGCCCAGCTCGGCAGGGCGAAGTCGCAGGGCGCGAAGTACATCGTGATCCAGAACGTCTCCAGCCCGGCCGCGGTGGTGGCGAAGAACATCGCGCAGCAGAACCTGGACATGAAGATCGTGTGCCTGAACTGGTGCTCGGACGAACTGTTCGTCAAGCTCGCCGGGGACGCGGCGGACGGGCACGTGATGGTGCAGCCGTTCGCCCCGCCGAACAGCGGCGCACCAGGACTGGAGGACGCCGCACAGCACCTGGAGAACAACGGCGGCAGCCTTGAGCAGAAGGGCCTGCACTACACCCAGGGCTGGTACACGATGCACGTGATGGCCGAGGGCATCCGTGCGCTGGTCGACGCGGGCACCGAGGTGACAGGGCCGAACCTGAAGGAAGCACTGGAGACCATGGACCCGGTCGACACCGGCGGCGTGACGCAGCCGGTCGACTTCAGCGCCGACAGCCACAAGGGCGTCGATGGCACCGGGATCTACGAGGTCGAATCCGGTGAGCTGAGCGAGCTGGCAGCGGAAGCGACGCCATGACCAGCTCCACTGTGGACACGCAGCGAGCGGCCGGTGATCACAGCGCCGTGCCCGGCCGCTCGCTGCTGACCATCAACAACATCGAGGTCATCTACGACGAGGTGATCCTGGTGCTGCGGGGCCTCTCACTCGAGGTCCCGACGGGGTCGATCGTGGCGCTGCTCGGCTCAAACGGAGCGGGCAAGTCGACAACGCTCAAGGCGGCGTCTGGACTGCTGCCCACCGAGCACGGCGAGATCACCGACGGCTCGATCAGTTTCGACGGCGACGACATCACTCACATCGACGCCGCCGAGCGGGTCACGCGCGGCATCTCGCTGTGCATGGAGGGCAGGCACGTCTTCGAGCACCTGACGGTGCAGGAGAACCTGATCGCGGGCGCGTACACGAGGGGACGGCCGTCGCGGTCGGACCTCGATCTCGCGTACGAGTACTTCCCCCGGCTGCGCGATCTGCGCTCCCGCACGGCCGGGTTCCTGTCCGGCGGTGAACAGCAGATGCTGGCGATTGGCCGCGCGCTGATGGCCAAGCCGACGTTGCTGATGCTCGACGAGCCGTCACTCGGTCTCGCACCGCTGCTGGTGCAGGAGATCTTCGGCTATATCGAACGCCTCAACACCGAACTGGGCACCACCGTGCTGGTCGTGGAGCAGAACGCGGCGCGAGCGCTGGCGATCGCGCACCACGGCTACATCATGGAGCAGGGCCGGATCGTGCTGGAGGGACCGGCGGCCGAGCTGCGGGACAACCCGGATGTCAAGGAGTTCTACCTCGGGCTCGGCGAGGAGGGCTCCCGCAAGAGCTATCGCGATGTCAAGCACTACAAGCGCAGGAAGCGCTGGCTGTAGCGAGGGGAAATGACAGCAGGCAGCTCGGGAGGCAGCACGGTGAAGCAGGTGAGCAAGGTGGCCGAGACCGTCAGCGAGGCCGCGCGGCGAGTGCCCGCGTTCGCGGCGCGACTGACGGAGGCGGACGTCGATCCGGCCGCGATCCGCGACGTCGACGACCTGGCCGCGATCCCAGTGCAGACCAAGGACGACGTCCTCACGCGGCAACGCGCCGACCCGCCGTTCGGCGGCTTGCTCGCTGCCGACGCCGACGTCGCGCGGGTGTTCCAGTCGCCGGGGCCGATCTACGAGCCACAGTTGTCCGGGCCTGATCCGTGGCGCTGGGGGCCGGCGCTGCGCGCCTGCGGTGTCACGGCGTCTGACGTGCTGCTGAACTGCTTCGCCTACCACCTTTCCCCCGCGGGCGCGATGTTCGACGAAGCGGCGCAGGCGCTCGGCTGCACCGTGTTGCCAGGCGGTGTCGGCAACCTCGACCTGCAAGCACAGGCGATCAGCGACCTCGGCGTCACCGCGTATGTCGGGCTACCCAGCTACCTGCGCTCGCTGATCGAACGCTTTGAGCAGGCAGAGCTGGACCCGGCTCGCTGGCGGCTGCGCACCGCACTGGTCACCGGCGAGCCACTGCCGGACGATCTGCGACAGGCGCTGGCCGCGTGGGTGCCGACGGTGCTGATGGCCTACGGCACGGCGGAAACCGGGCTGCTCGGCTACGAGACGTCTCCCGGTGATGGCCTGGTCGTGCCGGACGACATCGTGGTGCAGATCTGCGATCTGGACACCGGGCAGCCGATCGATGAGGGCGAGGGGCAGATCGTGGTGACCGCGCTGCGGGCGGAGTATCCGTTGGTGCGCTTCGGGACCGGGGATCTGTCGGCGTGGCGCGACGTCGGCGGCGAGCGGCGACTGGCCGGTGTGCTCGGCCGAGTTGGGGCCGCGGTGAAGGTGCGCGGCATGTTCCTGCACCCTCGGCAGGTGGAGGCAGCGATGCGCGGGGTGAGCGGCGTGGTGTCGTACCGGTTCCTCGTCGACCGCATCGATCACCGCGACCAGTTGCGCTGCGAGGTCGTGCCGGAACCCGGCACTGACGCGAACGCCGTCGCCTCCGCCGTCCAGGAGCGGATCAGGTCCGCCCTCCGCTTCACGGCGGACATCACGCTGGTCACCGAACTCGACGAGAGCGAACTGATCACGGACCAGCGCACCTGGGAGTGAGAAACACGACGCACAGTAAGAAGCCGCGGGGCGGTGGAACCTGGGGGTCGCTCCACCGCCTCCGCGGCGCCGCCGGACCGAGGGGGGAGGTGTCCGGCGGAGTCTGTGCGAGAGGTCCAATCTGGCCCCTGCTGCCTTGAATACTAACCACAGATCCGCCGCGTTCGCCATAGGGTCCTGTCAAATCCGAGGCAGTATCTGAGGACCGGTACTGTATGCGTTCGCATGATTACCAACGGATGCAAACGTATCGACCAAGACGACGCGAAGCCGTTGACTTAAGCCCAGCGTGCGGTTAGTGCTCCGATGGCGCCGAGCGCCACCGCGGCCGCCGTCGACGTCCGCAACACCGCCGGTCCCAACCGCACCGGAACCGCGCCGGCGGCCACCATCGCATCGCGTTCGTCGCCGGTGATGCCGCCCTCGGGCCCGACGATCACCATCAGCTCAGCGGACGACGGCAGCGCGACATCGCCGATGCCATGAGACGCCTCACCGTCGAGCACCAACGCCGTCTCGGCACCACGCACCAGCTCCGCAAGACCCGCGGTGTCGACCGGCTCACGCACATCGGGCAGCCACGGCCTGCGGGCCTGCTTGGTAGCCGACCGCGCGCTCGCCCGCCACCGCGCCAACGCCTTCGCGCCGCGCGGGCCGTCATCCCAGCGGGCCACACAGCGCGTGGCACGCCACGGCACGATCGCATCCGCACCCGCCTCGGTGGCGAGCTCCACCGCCAGCTCACCACGATCGCCCTTCACCAACGCCTGCGCGATCGTCACACGCGGCTCAGGCGCTGACACCGACATCAGCTGTTCCACGGACAGCGTCAGCGCGGGGTCCTTGCCGGAGCGCACCGCCGTCACGGCACACCGCGCGACCCCGCCCGCACCGTCACCGAGCATGACCTGCTCGCCAACGCGCGTGCGGCGCACGGTCGCGGCGTGGCGCGCCTCGTCGCCGCCGAGCACGAACTCCCCGGACGACGGCAGCACGTCGACGAGGAACAACGGCAGTCGGGGCGAGAAAGCCGCCGAGGACGTCGCGGTCCCTGACGACACCACGACGTCCGCCCGCTCCGAGGTGGGCTCGTCGGCGGATCCGTCAGCGGTCACGGCAGCAGGACTCAGCGGCCTGCCTTGGCACGGAAGCGAGAGAACAGCCCGCCGGACTGCTTACTGCCCGCCATGACGGCCGACGAGTCGTCGCCGCGCAGCTCCGCCAACTCGGTGAGCAGCTTGCGCTGCTGATCGTCCAATTTGGTCGGAACCTGGACGTCGACGTGGACGTGCAGGTCGCCGCGACCTTCGACACGGCCGGACGACCGCAGCTTCGGCATGCCCTTGCCGGTGAGCACCAGCTCCGTGTCCGGCTGGGTGCCCGGCTCCAAGGTCAACTCGTGCTCGCCGTCGATCAGCGTCTCCAGCGGCACGGTCGCGCCGAGCGCGGCGGTGGTCATCGGTACCCGCACGTGGCAGTGGATGTCGTTGCCCTCGCGCATGAAGACGTCGTGCGGTTCCTCGTCGATCTCGACGTAGAGGTCGCCAGCGGGACCGCCGCCGGGCCCGACCTCGCCCTGCCCGGACAGCCGGATGCGCATACCGTCACCGACGCCAGCCGGGATCTTGGCGGTGACGGTGCGGCGGGAACGAACCCTGCCGTCGCCGCCGCACTTGCGGCACGGGTCGGTGATGACCTCGCCGAAACCGTGGCACACCGGGCATGGCCGCGCGGTGACGACCTGGCCGAGGAAGGAGCGCTGCACCGACTGGATCTCGCCGCGCCCGTCGCAGGTGTCGCAGGTGGCCATCGTGGCACTCTCGTTGGTGCCGTCACCCCGGCACAGATCGCACAGGATGGCGGTGTCGACCGCGATCTCCTTGGAGAGGCCGGTGGCGCACTCCTCGAGGCTGAGGCCGACGCGGATAAGCGCGTCGGAGCCGGGCTGCACCCTGCTGCGCGGCCCCCTGCCGGTCGCGGCGCCAGCACCGCCACCGAAGAAGGCGTCCATGATGTCGCCGAGCCCGCCGAACCCGGCGAACGGGTCGCGCCCGCCGCGCGCGCTCGCGCCGTTGTCCATCGGGTCGCCACCGAGGTCGACGATCTTGCGCTTCTGCGGGTCGGACAGCACCTCGTAGGCGGTCGTGACCTCGGCGAACTGCTGCTGCGCGTCCTCAGACGGATTGACGTCAGGGTGCAGCTCACGGGCCAGCTTGCGGTACGCGCGCTTGATCTCCTGGTCTGTCGCGTTCTTGGCGACACCCAGGATGCCGTAGTAGTCCCTCGCCACTCCTCGTCGTCCTCCTCAAGATCATGGGCGCAGTGCAGCAAGCCGGAAGCCTCGCACCAGCGCGGCGCTACCTTCCGGACAAGATCTGGCCGACGTAGTTGGCCACAGCACGCACGGCGGCGATCGTGGTCGGGTAGTCCATGCGCGTCGGGCCAACGATGCCCATACCACCGAAAAGCATGTCGTCCGAGCCGTACCCGATCGACACAACGGAGGTACTACGCATCTGTTCGTCCTCATTCTCCTCACCGATGCGCACGGTGACCGAACCGGGTCCGCGTGCGGCCGCGAGCAGCTTGAGCACGACGACCTGTTCCTCGAGCGCTTCGAGCACTTGCCGCAGTGACCCGGGGAAATCGGCGACGTTGCGGGTCAGGTTGGCGGTGCCGCCGAGCACGAGTCGTTCCTCAGGGTGCTCGACAAGAGACTCCACCAGAACGGTGCTGACCCGCAACATGGCGTCGCGCAGCTCAGGCGGGGCTTGTTCCGGCAGTTCGGCCACCGCGGCGGCGGCGTCGGTCAGCCGTTCCCCTTCCAGCGCACTGTTGAGTACGGTGCGCATCCGCGCGATGTTGTCCTCGGTGATGACGTCGCCGAGGTCGACGGTGCGCTGGTCCACCCTGCCGCTGCCGGTGATCAGCACGATCATCAGCCGCGCCGACGTGAGCGAGACCAGCTCGATGTGCCGCACCGTCGAGTTCGACAGCGTCGGGTACTGCACGACGGCGACCTGCCTGGTGAGCTGCGCGAGCAGCCGCACAGACCGGCGCATGACGTCTTCCAGGTCGATCGCGCCTTCGAGGAAGTTCTTGATCGCCCGCCGCTCGGCCACACTCAGCGGCTTGATCTCGGAGAGCCGGTCGACGAAGACGCGGTACCCCTTGTCGGTGGGAATCCGGCCCGCGCTCGTATGAGGCTGGGCGATGTAGCCCTCCTCCTCGAGCGCGGCCATGTCGTTGCGCACAGTGGCACTGGACACACCTAGGTTGTGCTTGTCAACCAGCGCCTTCGACCCGATCGGCTCCTGGTTCGACACGTAGTCGGCGACGATAGCGCGTAGCACCTCAAACCTGCGGTCTTCCGCGTTGGCCATCTCACCTCCGCTCGCCGATGACTACCGCCCAGTTTACGGCGCGGTCGCCGGACCGTGTCTTCCCAGTCTTCGAACCGTGGGGTGTGCGCGGACGCGGAACAGGGCAAGATCGTTACCGTGCGCGATGCCGTCATCCCGATCAACGCCGTTCTCGCCCTGGTGCTTGTGAGCCTGGTCGCGATCGCGGCCATCGTCTCCGCCGCTGGTCAGCTCGGCACGACGCGGACAACGGTGCTGGCCGCGGTGCGCGCCGTGGTGCAGCTCTCGGCGGTGTCCGCGGTGATCGTGTTCGTGCTGCGTTCCGGCTGGCTGACGGCGTTGTTCCTGGTCGTGATGCTGTCGGCGGCCGGGGTCACGTCCTGGCGGCGGATCACGCCCCACCGGAGCGGGGCCTGGGCGGCGGTAGCGATCACAGTGGGGCTCGCGCCGGTGCTCGGGCTGATCCTCGGCTCGGGTCTGGTGCCGATGAGCGGCGTGTCGATCATCCCCATCGCGGGCATCCTGATCGGCAACGCGATGGTGGCGACCTCGTTGGCGGGCAAGCGGGCGCTGGACGAGCTGCGGAACCGCTACGGCGAGTACGAGGCCGCGCTGGCGCTGGGGTTCCTGCCGCGCCTCGCCGCGCTGGAAGTGTTCCGGCCAGCGGCGTCGCAAGCGCTGGTGCCAGCGTTAGACCAGACCCGCACGGTGGGATTGGTCACCCTGCCCGGTGCGTACGTCGGCGTGTTGCTTGGCGGGGCGAGCCCGCTGGAGGCCGGTGCCGCGCAGCTGCTCGTGCTGGTCGGAGTGCTGGCCGCACAGGCCATCGCGGTGCTACTGACGATCGAACTGGTAGCGACCGGACGCGTGGTCCAGGGCGCCGCGCGGTGAAAGACGCCTTCGCTGCGCTCGGTGCGGCGAAAGGCGCTTTCACTGCGTTGGCTACCCGCAGTTGATCTTCTTTGCTCCTTGAGTTACAAAATTTGTCCGTTTAGACCGGTTCAGCTGGTCACCCAAGGAGCAAAGAAAGATCAAGTTGCCTCGCGTCAGGCGACGTCGTCCTGGAGCCAGCCCCAGTGACGACGCTGCGCGTCGATGGCCCAGGCCGAGATCAGCGGCAGGTCCGCCGTCGCAGGCAGCGGGGTCCGGTCCTCGTCGAGACGACGCCGGATGTCGCACTCGATGTCCGCGATCTGCTCCGACACGTCGGCCTGCGGAACCTCGCCGTGTTTGACCGCGAGCACCCGCTCCCGTTGCTCCGGGATGAGCGGCAGCGTGAGCTGGCCGTCGCGAGCGATCTCCTGCCCTTGGAAGGCGAGCCGCAGCGCGTGGCTGCCGTACTTGACATCCCAGCCGTACCGCTCGATCAGCTCCGGACGGTTCGGCACCCGACTTCGTCTGCCGCGCCCCATCATGCGCTCGTGCTGGGAATGCATGAAGCCGAGGAAACGCTCGACCGCCTGCCGCGACAGGAACGACGCGCGCATCTCACGCAGTTCCCTGCCCAGCGAGGTGACGGTGACCAGCTCGTCTCCCGGCGCATACAGCGGAAGCAGGACCGTCGGGTTTCCCTTGACCGCGAGGCGGAGGAACTTCCGCAGCGAGTACAGCACCAGATCGATGTCACCGTGCCCGGAACGGACGCCTTCGGGCTGGGTCCGCCAGATGTAGTCCGGTCGCGCGGAGACCAAGCCAACGACGTGCTCCGGCGGCTCGACGTACACGCCCATTTCGTCGTGATCGTCGGTGCCAGCCACCGCGATCCCGTGCACACCGGAACCAACGACGGATCGCAGGATCTCGTTCGGCAGCGCGACAGACGCGTCGCCGTACTCCACATTTCGTCTGGTCATCCCGCACCCCTCCCGGTCTCGATCTTGCGGACCGCAAGAGTACGGATTCGCGGCGTCGATGACGACGTAATTTCGCCTCGCGCTAGCCGACCAGCCGCCGGACGACGCCGTCCGCGAGCAACCGCCCCGCATCGGTCAGCACCGCCCTGCCAGCCGCGAGCGCGTCGGCGTCCAGCAGGCCCTCGGTCGCGGCCCGCCGCGCCTCACGCTGACCGGCGTCGTCGAGGACGTCCAACGCGAGTCCGTCGGCGAGCCGCAGTTCCAGCATCACCCGCTCCAGCTGCTGATCGGACACCGACAGCAGCTCCCTCCCCGCCGCTGGCGACTCCCCCGCCGCCAGCAATCCGGCATAGCGGGCGGGGTGCTTGACGTTCCACCAGCGCACGCCGCCGACGTGACTGTGCGCCCCGGGACCAGCACCCCACCAGTCGCCGCCGCGCCAGTAGATGAGGTTGTGCCGACACCGCGCTTCGGCCGATGCCGCCCAGTTCGACACCTCATACCAGCGCAACCCCGCCTCGGTCAGCGCAGCGTCGACGAGTTCGTAGTCGGCGGCGAGGACATCGTCGTCCGGCATCGGCAACTCACCCGATCGGACCTTGCGTGCCATCGCGGTGCCGTCCTCCACGATCAGCGCGTACGCCGAGACGTGGTCCGCACCCGCGTCGAGCACGGCGTCCAGCGAGGCACGCAGGTCGTCGGTGGTCTCACCGGGCGTGCCGTAGATCAGGTCCACGTTGACGTGCTCGAAGCCCTCCGCGCGGGCCTCCTTCGCCGCCGCGACCGGACGTCCCGGGGTGTGCACCCGATCGAGCGTGGCCAGCACGTGTGGCGCTGCCGACTGCATGCCGAGCGACACCCGGGTGTAGCCGGCCGCGCGAATCCCCGCGAAGAACTCCGGCGACGTCGACTCGGGGTTGCTCTCCGTGGTGACCTCGGCGTCGTCGGTGAGACCCACGGTGGAGCGCACGGCGTCCAGCACGGCGGCGAGGCCGTCCGCGCCGAGCAGCGACGGCGTCCCGCCGCCGACGAACACCGTTTCCGCGCGTGGCGGCTCGCCAAGCACCCGGACAGCGAGGTCCAGCTCAGTACGCAGTCCCGCCAGCCAGGACTCAGGAGAGGACGCCGAGTCAGGAAGTTCCGCGGCCGTGTAGGTGTTGAAGTCGCAATACCCGCAGCGCGTGGCGCAGAACGGCACGTGCACGTACACGCCGAACGGGCGCTGCCCGAGGCCGCGCAGGGCGGTCTCGGGCAGGGATGCGTCGCGGGGCGCGGCGACGTCATCGCGGCCCTCTGGCAGTGCTGGCACACTCCCAGTGTCCCAGGCCGCCATGCCGCAGACGGACGCACAGCCGCCGCACGTGTTCTACCTCCCAACATGTGGGCATGACTGGACCACATCCTGGGCGGATGGCACGCTAAGGCTCATGAGTTCTTCCGCCGGTGTCCTGCTCGTGGTTCGTCGCCACGTCGACTACCGGCGTGTCTCCAGCGCCCTGTGCCAGGCATCGGCCTGATCTTCCCGGGGTATTTCACAGCTTCCACCTCGTGAGTGGCCGACACGGCACGTCGCGTCGTGTTGCCCGCTCATGCCCCACCAAGCATCCACGCAGGCACCGTCGCGATACCGGAGGACGACGTGACCACACCCACCGCTGGCAAGCGGAACGCCACCCCACGTCGGCGCAGGGGCGAAGGCCAGTGGGCCCTCGGCTACCGCGAGCCGCTGAACAAGAACGAGCAGAGCAAGAAGGACGACAACCCGCTCAACGTCCGCGCTCGGATCGAGAACATCTACGCCCACACCGGCTTCGATGGCATCGACCCCGGTGACCTGCGCGGACGGTTTCGCTGGTACGGCCTCTACACCCAGCGCAAGCCCGGCATCGAGGGCGGCAAGACCGCCACGCTCGAACCGGAGGAGCTGGACGACTCGTACTTCATGCTGCGGGTGCGCAGCGACGGCGGTGCGCTGACCACGGAGCAGCTGCACCTGCTTGGCGAGCTGTCGCACACCTACGCGCGGGACACGGCCGACATCACCGACCGGCAGAACATCCAGTACCACTGGATCCAGATCGAGGACATGCCCACCATCTGGCAGCGCCTCGAGGACGCTGGCCTGACCACCATGGAGGCTTGCGGCGACAGCCCCCGGGTGATCCTCAGCTCTCCGGTCGCGGGCATCTCGGCCGATGAGGTGATCGACGGCACCCCGGCGATCGAGGAGATCAAGCGCCGCTACATCGGTGCGCCCGAGTTCTCCAACCTGCCGCGCAAGTTCAAGACCGCCATCACCGGCCAGCCCGACGTGGCGCACGAGGTGCACGATGTCGCGTTCGTCGGCGTCAACCACCCGGAGCACGGGCCAGGCTTCGACGTCTGGGTCGGCGGCGGGCTGTCGACCAACCCGATGATCGGCAAGCGCCTCGGCGCATGGGTACCGCTGGACGAGGTGCCCGACGTCTGGGCAGGGGTGGTCAGCGTCTTCCGCGACTACGGCTACCGCAGGCTGCGGCACCGCGCGCGGATCAAGTTCCTGGTCAAGGACTGGGGACCGGAGAAGTTCCGCGAGGTGCTCGAAACGAAGTACCTCGGCCGCGAGCTGATCGATGGCCCCGCACCTGAGGTGCCGGAGCGTCCGATCGATCACGTCGGCGTGCACCAGCAGCGGGACGGCCAGTACTACGTCGGTGCCGCGCCGGTCGCGGGCCGAGTGTCCGGCACCACGCTGATGGGTGTCGCCAAGGCCGCCGAGCGTGCCGGCTCGACCAAGGTGCGGCTGACGCCGCAGCAGAAGCTGGTCGTCCTCGATGTCGCCGAGTCCGAGGTAGACGGCCTGCGCGGCGAGCTGGACGCACTGGGGTTGTCCACCGAGCCGTCGCCGTGGCGGCGCGGGGTGATGGCCTGCACCGGCATCGAGTTCTGCAAGCTCGCCATCGTCGAGACGAAGCAGCGCGCGAAGGACCTGGTCGACGACCTGGAGAAGCGGCTGGCGGACCTGACCGCGGCCGCCGACCTGCCGCCGCTGAGCATTCACCTCAACGGGTGCCCCAACTCGTGCGCGCGAATTCAGACCGCCGACATCGGCCTCAAGGGCCAAATCGTCACCGACGCCGACGGCAACCAGGTTGAGGGTTTCCAGGTGCACCTCGGTGGCGGACTTGGCCTTGACGCCGGTTTCGGCCGCAAGCTGCGCGGCCACAAGGTGACTAGCGCCGAATTGGGTGACTACGTCGAGCGAGTGGTGCGCAACTTCATCGACCAACGCACAGACGACGAGCGCTTCGCTCAGTGGGCCGCCCGCGCGGCCGACGATGATCTCACATAGCGAGACATGAGATGAGTGAACGCGCGCAACCGTTCTACTGCCCGTACTGCGGTGACGAAGACCTGCGACCGCACGAGGACCACACCTGGTTGTGTACCTCGTGCCGGCGGGTGTTCACGGTGACGTTGCTCGGGTTGAACTTTCCGGAGGGTGCAGGATGACCATCACAGAAACCACGAGTCAGAAGGAAGAGCACAAGGCGCTCGCCGAGCGAGCGGCCGCCAAGCTGGCGGATGCGAGCACGGACGAGGTGCTGCGCTGGGCGTTCGACACCTTTGGCGACCGCCTGATCGTGGCGTCCAACATGCAGGACGCGGTGCTGGTCGACGTCGCCGCCAAGGTCAAGCCGGACGTGGACGTGCTGTTCCTGGAGACCGGCTACCACTTCGCGGAGACGCTCGGCACTCGCGACGCCGTCGCGGCGCAGTACCCGCAGATCACCATCGTCAACGCCGAGGCTGAGCAGTCGGTGGCCGAACAGGAGGCGGAGTTCGGCCTGCTCAACCGCACCAACCCGGACAAGTGCTGCTTCCTGCGCAAGGTCGTCCCGCTGCAGAACGCCCTGTCCCGCTACGACGCCTGGATCACCGGCGTGCGCCGTGTCGAAGCTCCGACCCGTGCGAACACACCGCTGGTGCAGTGGGACGACAAGAACGGGCTCGTCAAGATCAACCCCATCGCGGCATGGACCGACGAGGAGTTCCGTGCCTACATCGACCGGCACGGCATCCTGGAGAACCCGCTGGTCAGCGAGGGCTACCCGTCGATCGGCTGCGCCCCGTGCACCGCGAAGGTCGCACCGGGCGCCGACCCCCGCAGCGGCCGCTGGGCAGGTCAGTCGAAGACCGAGTGCGGCCTGCACGCGTGAGGACTGCTTGCAGGTCCGAACCGACGGCCGTGAGGACTGCTCGCAGGTCCGAACCGACGGACCCGAGGACTGCTCGCAGGTCCGAACCGACGGCACCAACCGGAAGGAACCGATGACTGAGACGCACCCACCGGTCGCCCTCGACGCCGGGCTGGACGCGGCCACCGACAACTTGGCCGCGCTGGAGTCGGAGGCCATCCACATCTTCCGCGAGGTGGCTGGCGAGTTCGACCGACCGGTAATCCTGTTCTCCGGCGGCAAGGACTCCACCCTGCTGCTGCACTTGGCGATCAAGGCGTTCTGGCCCGCTCCGGTGCCGTTCCCGCTGCTGCACGTCGACACCGGACACAACTTCGATGAGGTCATCGAGTTCCGCGACCGCGTCGTCGCGGAGCACGGCCTGCGGCTCGTCGTGGCCAAGGTGCAGGACTGGATCGACGACGGACGCCTTGAGGAGCGCCCCGACGGCACCCGGAATCCGCTTCAGACGGTGCCGCTGCTGGACAGCATCACCGAGCACGGGTTCGACGCCGTCTTCGGTGGTGGCCGCCGTGACGAGGAGCGGGCACGGGCGAAGGAACGCATCTTCAGCCTGCGCAACGCTTTCGGCCAGTGGGACCCGCGTCGCCAGCGGCCCGAACTGTGGAACCTCTACAACGGCCGTCACAAGCCCGGCGAGCACGTGCGGGTGTTCCCGCTGTCCAACTGGACCGAGGCCGACGTCTGGAACTACATCGCCAAGGAGAAGATCGAGCTGCCCTCGATCTACTACGCGCACGAACGCGACGTGTACTGGCGCGACGGCATGTGGCTGACCGAGGGCCCATGGGGCGGTCCGCGTGACGACGAGGAAGTCGTCCGCAAGCTGGTGCGGTACCGGACCGTCGGCGACGGCTCCTGCACCGGGGCAGTCGAATCGACCGCGACCACGGTCGCCGACGTCATCGCCGAGGTGCAGGCGAGCAGGCTGACCGAGCGTGGTGCCACCAGGGCCGACGACCGGCTCTCTGAGGCAGCCATGGAAGACCGCAAGCGTGAGGGGTACTTCTAAGCCATGAGTTCACTGCTTCGCCTCGCCACCGCTGGCAGCGTTGACGACGGCAAATCCACATTGGTCGGTCGCCTGCTCTACGACACGAAGTCGGTGCTCGCCGATCAGCTCGATGCCGTCACGCGGGCCAGTGTGGACCGTGGCGCGTCAACGCCGGACCTGTCGCTGCTGGTCGACGGGCTGCGGTCGGAACGTGAGCAGGGCATCACCATCGACGTCGCCTACCGCTACTTCGCGACGCCGAAGCGGTCGTTCGTGCTGGCCGATACGCCTGGGCACGTGCAGTACACCCGCAACACGGTGACCGGCGCGTCCACCGCGCAGCTCGGCGTGCTGCTCGTCGACGCCCGCAACGGTGTGATCGAGCAGACCCGCCGCCACGCCGCCGTGTTGGCGCTGCTCGGCGTGCCGAGACTGGTGCTGGCGGTGAACAAGATCGACCTGGTCGACTACGACGAGGGCACCTTCGAGGTCATCGCGAAGGAGTTCACCGACCACGCCACGGCACTGGGCTACGGCGTCGGCGACGTCCTGTCGGTGCCGGTCTCGGCGCTGCACGGCGACAACGTCGCAACCCGATCGGACAACACCCCGTGGTACACCGGGCCGACGCTGCTGGCTCACCTGGAGGAGGTGCCAGTCGCGCCGGACCCGCACGATGAACCGTTCCGGCTCCCAGTGCAGTACGTGATCCGCCCTCGTACCGAGCAGTTCCCGGACTACCGGGGGTACGCGGGGCAGATCTCGTCCGGCACGGTGCGGCCCGGCGACGAGGTCGTCGTGCTGCCCAACGGGCAACGCACCACGGTCACCAGCGTCGACACCGCCGACGGCTCGCTGGAGCAGGCGGGCTCGGGCGCGTCCGTGACGCTGGTGCTCGCCGACGACGTCGACATCGCGCGCGGCGACCTCATCGCGGCCGCGGCCTCCGCGCCGGACGTCACCGACGAGTTCACCGCCGCGCTGTGCTGGCTGGCGTCCAAACCGCTGAAGCCGGGTGCCCGGGTGCTGGTCAAGCACGGCACCAAGACGGTGCAGGGGATGGTCACCGAGCTGTCGGCGCGGTTCGACGAGCAGAACCTGTCGGTCGAGGACGGCCCGGAGACGCTGGCGCTCAACGACATCGGGCGCGTCGAGCTGCGCACCGCCGAGCCGCTGCCGGTGGACGACTATGGCCACGCCCACCGCAACGGCGCGTTCCTGGTGATCGACCCGTCCAGCGGTGACACGCTCGCTGCTGGCCTGGTTGGCGCGCCCCTGTCCGCCTTGGGTGTCGGGTAGCGATGCGGTCGGCACCGCACCGCCCGGCCCCGCATGGTTCGGGGCTTGCCCGGCACGCTCCGCACACCGCCGCGCCATTGGTCCTCGTGGCGCACGGCAGCCGGGACCCGCGCTCGGCCGCCACGATCCAGCGGCTCGCCGAGCGCGTGCGCGCCGTCGCCCCTGGCGTGGACGTCCGGGTGGGGTTCCTCGGCCTGTCCGAGCCGCCGCTCACGTCCGTGCTGGACGACGTCGCCGCGGAAGGCCACGCCGAGGCCGTTGTCGTGCCGCTCCTGCTGGGTAATGCTTTCCACTCGCGCGTGGACCTGCCCGCGCTGATCGCCGAGGCCGAGCAGCGCTCGCCGGGCCTGCGCGTCGCGGTGTCCGACGTGCTCGGCCCCGACCCGCTGCTGCTCGACGCGGTCCGCGCGCGGCTGGCCGAAGCGGGTGCGGCACCAGACCCCGGCTTCGGTGTGGTGCTGGCTGGGGTGGGCTCCGCCGATGCCGCCGCCAACGATGTCGTCGCCAAGGTCGCGGCGCGGTTGCACGGGCGCGGCGACTACGCGGCCGTCACGCACGCCTTCACGACCTGCGGCCCGGACGTGCGGTCCGCCATCACCCAGCTGCGCGCCCGGGGCGCCGAGCGGATCGCCATCGCGCCGTGGTTCCTTGCCCCCGGCCTGCTCCTCGACCGTATCGAACAGCGGGCACACGACGTCGCTCCCAACACCGTGCTCGCCGCGCCACTCGGCGCGGCGGACGCCGTCGCCTCCGTCGTCCTCACTCGCTACGCCACAGCGGCCCAGGCAGCCCGCACGACTGCCCACGCCGCGTAGCGCCCCGCGAGTCGCACCTTATTCGCCGCGAGTCGCACCCTCGGCCGCGCGAGTCCCACGTTCCGGGGTCGCGAGTCCCGACTTCCGGTTCCACGTGTTCCGACTTCCGGTGCCACGTGTTCCGAGATGCCCGCGCCCCGAGCTCGCGTGATCGCCATCACGACTCGCCGCCGCGACCGGCGCACGGACGTGTGCGAGGCTGTCCCCATGGCTGACGAACTGGTGCACTACGTGGTGGATCGCGGCGTCGCGACCATCACTCTCGACTCCCCCAGCAACCGGAACGCACTGTCCTCACAGCTCCGCGCCGAGCTCAAGCAGCACCTAACCAGCGCGATCGACGACAACGCTGTGCGCGTCATCGTGCTCGACCACACCGGTCCGGTCTTCTGCGCCGGCATGGATCTCAAAGAGGCGCGCGGCTCCGGCGCGGGCGATCAGGGCGTCAACGAGTTCCCGCAGCTGCTGACCCAGATCATGACCAGCCCGAAGCCGGTCGTCGCCAAGCTGGCCGGACCGGCCCGCGCGGGTGGTGTCGGCATCGTGGCCGCCGCTGACATCGCCGTTGCCGTTGAAGACGCCACCTTCGCGTTCAGCGAGGTCCGTATCGGCGTCGTGCCCGCGGTGATCTCGATCCCAGTGCTGCCGCGCCTGCTGCCCCGCGCGGCACATGAGCTTTTCCTCACCGGCGAGCAGTTCACGGCGAAGCGGGCCGCCGACATCGGCCTGATCAACTCGGCCGTCCCCGCCGACGCGCTGGACGACGAGGTTGGCAGGTTCGTGAAGGCGCTGGTCGCGGGCGGGCCGCAGGCCGTCGCGGCCACCAAGGAACTGCTGCGCGGCGACGTCACAGCGGACGACCTGGCGAAGTCGTTCAACGACATGCTGTCCCTGTCGGCGCGGTTCTTCGCCAGCGAGGAAGGCCAGGAAGGCATCACGGCGTTCGCGCAGAAGCGCAAGCCGAACTGGATCCCGGAGTCCTGACGGTCTCGCGGTCGCCGCGCTTCAGGTGCCGCAGTAGGTGACGTGCGGCGGGCAATCCGGTGGAGCGGGCTGGGTGAAGTCCGCCAGCCCTGGCCGCTCGTCGAACGGCCGGGAGACGGCGTCCACGAGGCGGTGGAACTCGCCCATCTCCCCGAGGGTCGCCTGCGCGAGTGCGTCCTCGACTCGGTGGTTGCGTGGGATGTAGACGGGGTTGACGCGGTTCATCGCCGCTGCCACGGCCTCGCGGTCAGCGGGTAGCAGAGCCTCACGTCGCTTCGCCCACGCGTCGAACGGTTCCGGATCGGTGAAGAGGCTCCGCGCCGTGCCTGCCGCGAGCGCACGGAAGAACCGGGTGTAGTCGACGTGCTGGTCGCGCATCAGCTCAAGCAGGTCCGTGACGAGCTCCGGATTCGGCTCACCTAGTCCGAGCTTGGTGGCCATTCCCTCGGACCAGCGGCGGTCGTAGCGCTCGGCGAACCCACCGAGCACGTCAGTAGCGGCCTCGACGGCGGCGTCCACGGACTCGTCGATCAGCGGCACCAGGGCCTCCCCGAGCCGCGCGAGGTTCCACTGCGCGGCCCGGGGCTGGTTGCCGTAGGCGTAGCGGCCCGCGTGGTCGATCGAGCTGAACACCGTGCGCGGGTCGAAGGCGTCCATGAAAGCGCACGGCCCGTAGTCGATGCTCTCGCCGGAAATCGTCATGTTGTCGGTGTTCATCACGCCGTGGACAAAGCCGACCAGCATCCACCGCGCGACGAGCTCAGCCTGCACGTCGACCACGCGGCCCAACAGCGCGAGGTACGGGTTGTCCGCGTCCGCGGCGTCCGGATGGTGGCGTTCGATGGCATAGTCAGCGAGCGCACGCAGCAGCTTCTGGTCGCCGGACGCGGCGGCGTACTGGAACGTGCCGACGCGCAGATGACTCGCCGCGACCCGGCAGAGCACCGCGCCAGGCAACTCCCGCTCCCGAAGTACCTGCTCGCCGGTGCCGACGACCGACAACGCCCGCGTCGTGGGAATGCCGAGGCCGTGCATCGCCTCGCCGAACAGGTACTCCCGCAGCATCGGCCCGACCACCGCCTTACCGTCACCACCACGGGCGAACGGGGTGCGTCCGGAACCCTTGAGGTGCAGGTCCCGCCGACGGCCGTAGGTGTCGATCACTTCGCCAAGCAGCAGCGCCCTGCCGTCACCCAGCCGGGGCACGTACCCGCCGAACTGGTGGCCCGCGTAGGCATGGGCGACCGTGGTGGTCTCCTCGGGCACCTGACCGACGAGCAGTCCGACACCGGACGGCTCGCGCAGCGCCGCCGGATCGACGCCGAGCTCGGTCGCCAGGTCGTCGTTGAGCACCAGCAGTTCGGGATCGGGCACCGGCGCCGCCGTCCACGGCACGGACAGATCGGACACCGTGCGGGCGTAGGAGTCGTCGAACCGGAACAGGGCCGTCGGAGTGGACATGATTCCCATGCTACGGACCGGGCGCACGCTCCCGACGGCTACGAGCGGCGGCGAGGCTTCCCTCGCCTGCCACGGTGCGGGCCGCCGGAGCCGCGCCGCTGGCGGCTTCCGGCCGCGGGTTTCCGCCCACCGGCATCGGCTCGGTCGCGCTTCGGCTCCGGTGGCCGCCCTCGCGTGCTGTTGACGGTCCGCCCTCGAACGATCCCGATGAACTGCTCCATCAGATCGGTGGTCTCGTTCTCGCGCCACGACAGCGCGACACGCGACTCCGGAGCGTCCACGACCGGCCGGAAGGTGAGGTCCTTCCGGTGATGCAGCCGGGCGAGCGACTTCGGGACGACGAGTAGCCCCACTCCCGCCGCCACCAGTTCGACGGCATCGGCTGTCGTCGCGGGACGGTCAACCGCGGGCTGGCCGGGCGGCTGTTGCCAGTCGAGGGTGTCGTCATGGGGGTGCAGCACGACGTCGTCGGCGAGGTCATCGACGGAGATCTCGTCGGCCGCGGTCACGAGATGATCCTTCGGGACGACGACCACGGTCGTCTCGGTGTAGAGCGGTATCGCGTGCAGGCCCGTACGGTCGATGGGCAACCGCAGGAGCACCGCATCGACGTCGCGATCCCGCACCAGGTCGTCGGCATTCGCCGCGGGCACCTGGGTGAGGACGAGCGGGACATCGGGGACCCGCTCGTGCCAGAGGCGCACCCATTTGTTCGGCATCACACCAGGGACATACGCGAGCCGGAACGAAGGCGAGCCTGTCACCACGGCAGATTACCGGGCGTGATGAGTGCCGCGAACGCCAGATACCCTTGACGCCATGACGTCGCAGCGCACCTCCCAGACGATGAAACCCGCGACAGCGGCCAAGAAGCTGGGGGTGTACCTGGAAGCCACCCCCGCGGAGTTCCAGGAGGGTGTCGTCTCCCGCGACGAGTTGAACGCGCTGCAGGCCGATCCGCCCGAGTGGCTGCGGGACCTGCGCCGCAACGGACCGCATCCCCGGCCGGTCGTCGCGGCGAAGCTCGGCGTCTCCATCGGCGGTCTCGCACGCGGCGGGATCACCGATCCGCTCACCACGGAGCAGATCAACGCGTTGAAGGCGGACAACCCCGACTGGCTGCAGCGGGAACGCGCTACCCAAGCCGAGGTCAGGAAGGAAGCAGCGCGCATCAAGGAGAAGCGTGCGTAGCGTCTGATCGCGCTACCTCGAACGGGTAGTCATCTCACCCGGTCTCCTGGTGAGACACGGCGTGTTCTTGACTGATTACAGAAACGGTTGTGGACTGGGGTTGTATGCCCCAGAACGTGTCGGTCGGCCAGCGGTTACGCGAGGCGGGGCACCGGGTCACCGGACCCCGTCAGGCCATGCTGCGCCGGCTGGCCGACTATCCCCAGTTGACCGTTGACGAACGCGACCGTGGGGTGGGACCACATCACCGCTGTCTTTCCTCGGCGACAAGCGGCACGTCGACGTCGTCGTGGCCGAGATCGTGTTCTGGGGCGCCTGATTGCTCGAATGCGGCGCCACCCGACGCCGCCTCACTCGCACCGCCCCACCACGAGGAGGCATGGCAATGACTCACGCCGAGCGCAAACCGACGACGACCGATGCGGGCATACCGGTCGCGAGTGACGAACACTCGCTCACCGTCGGCCCGGACGGTCCGGTTCTGCTCAACGATCACTACCTGATCGAGCAGATGGCGAACTTCAACCGGGAGCGCATCCCGGAGCGCCAGCCGCACGCGAAGGGCGGTGGCGCGTTCGGCCAGTTCGAGGTGACCAACGACGTCAGCGCCTACACCAAGGCCGCCGTATTCCAGCCAGGCGCCACGACCGACATGCTGATCCGGTTCTCCAGCGTCGCGGGCGAACGGGGCAGCCCGGACACCTGGCGCGACCCACGCGGTTTCGCGGTGAAGTTCTACACCTCCGAGGGCAATCTGGACATCGTCGGCAACAACACGCCGATCTTCTTCGTCCGGGACCCGATGAAGTTCCAGCATTTCATCCGCTCGCAGAAGCGCAGGGTCAACAACAACCTGCGCGACAATGACATGCAGTGGGACTTCTGGACGCTCTCCCCTGAGTCGGCCCACATGGTGACCTGGCTCATGGGCGACCGAGGAATCCCGAAGACATGGCGGCACATGAACGGCTACTCCAGCCACACCTACAGCTGGATCAACGCCGATGGCGAGCGGTTCTGGGTGAAGTACCACTTCAAAACCGACCAGGGCATCGACTTCTTGACCCAGGACGAGGCCGACCGCCTCGCGGGCGAGGACGCCGACTACCACCAGCGGGACCTGTACAACGCGATCGAGTCCGGGAACTACCCGAGCTGGACGTTGTACATGCAGATCATGCCGTTCGAGGACGCCAAGACGTACCGGTTCAACCCGTTCGACCTCACCAAGGTGTGGCCACACGGCGACTACCCGCTGATCGAGGTCGGCCGGTTCACGCTGAACCGCAACGTCACCGACTACCACACCGAGATGGAGCAAGCGGCGTTCGAACCGAACAACCTGGTGGCCGGCACCGGACTCAGCCCGGACAAGATGCTGCTGGCACGCGGGTTCTCCTACGCCGACGCGCACCGCGCCCGGCTCGGCGTCAACTACAAGCAGATCCCGGTGAACCAGCCCAAGGTCCCGGTGCACAGCTACTCGAAGGACGGCGTCGGCCGCACCATCAACGCCTCCGACCCGGTGTACGCGCCGAACTCCTACGGCGGCCCGCAGGCCGATCCGTCGCTGACCGCTGAGGCGGGCCTCTGGTACGCCGACGGCGAGATGGTGCGTGAGGCGTACACGCTGCGCAAGGACGACGACGACTTCGGTCAGGCGGGCACGATGGTCCGTGAGGTGCTAGACGACACGGCCCGCGAGCGCCTGGTGTCCAATGTGGCAGGTCACCTGAGCAACGGCGTCTCCGAGCCGATCCTGCAGCGGGCGTTCGAGTACTGGCGCAACGTCGACAAGAACATCGGCGACCGGATCGAAAAGGCCGTGAAACGCAACGGCTGAGACCGTCGACCTGCGTGAATCTAGAGGCGTTGTGGTCGCTGGAGCGACCACAACGCCTCTAGAGATGCTCGCTGAGCCACGCCTTCGCTCGCCGCGCCGACGCGCGTGACAACCACGCGTCCTGCACCTGTTCCGCCAGTTCTTGCCGAGTGAGCTCGTTGATCCGGCTACCCCGCACTAGCACCGACAGGTGTCCGTCGAAATGCGGCGTGGTGAAAAACGGCGAGCCCTGGTCCTGCACCAGCGCTTGCTTCTCCGCCTCGGAGGCGACCCAGAAGACGATCACGTCCTGATAGCGCTCCCCTGTTTCCGGGTCAACCGCATCCGGTCGCGGCGTGCGGAAGAAGATGAACGACTTCCCACCCACCTGGTAGATCGGGTTGTCGCCAGACCCGTAGGTGACCGAAACGTGCGGCATCGCCACAGCCAGGTCATGGACGTCCTCGACCCGAGCTGGTCGGCTCCTCCCCTTGCCTGACATGACGCCAGCGTAGCCGCGGATCAAGAACTGCGGGAGCGACGGCTGACGTGATCGCCGGGCTTACCGTTCGTCGTGCCGTGCGAGCACAGAACGCAGGACACGACATCCTGAATGCATGACACGACGTCCTGAATGCATGACACGACGCCCCGGGTGCAGGACACGGCGCCTACGGCGTCACGGCGCGGCGACGACCGCGGTGAACTGGCGTCCGTCGGCGCGCTCGCCAGCGGGGCCGAGGGCGCGCTGGGCGTCCGAGAGCACGCTGCGGATCGCCAGGTACGCCTTCGGATCCCGCTCGGCGAGCCCGGTGGCTGACACCCAGATCAGCACATGCTCGCCTGCCGGGAGCCAGGACAGGTCCGTCAGGCAGTCGTAGAGCGCGTCCAGGTTGCGGCCGAATGTGTCGGGGAACCGCAACGTCGTCGCGATCCCGTCCAGCACGGCGAGTTTGTCTCTCAGCGCATCGCCCTGCAGCGTGTGCACGAAAGCGCCGCGCGCCCTCGCCTCAGCGGCGACGGTCGTCGCGCTGGGTGGCTCTGCCATGGTGCTCACAGATACCTACCGATCGGGGTCGACGAGTACGAATGACTGGTAATGGTCCTCGGTGTAGTACAGCTCGGCTTCCTCCCCCGTGACGAGCCGTCGCGCACCGCGATGGTCGAGGCCGGGCGTCGGGACCGTGTACTCCTGGTAGTAGCCATGCGGCTGGTCGGGCAGCAGCCCCTCCCGGTTGCCGAACACCGTCCCGTCGCTGGGATAAGGAAACGGCCCGCCTGCCTCGATCCGCTGCCACGTCTCGGCGGCTTGCGGGGGCAGCTCGGACAACACGACGACGTCGAAGCCGGCATCGTTCCTATCCTCGCCAGCGAGGACGTCCTGGACAAACCAGCCGCCGACGACGAGGACGATGAGCCCGACAAGGGCCGCGCTGATCCGCCTACGGGAGAACACGTGCGAATCCTAGACGCCGCCACGACAGCACCGAGACGCCACCTGACCACTATCGGCCCCCTCGTCGTCGCTCAGCCGCGTGACCCTCGCAGCGCTGCCGCGACGCGGTCGACAACGCGGTCGACCGCCCACGCCGCGACCAGGCACACCGGCACGACGGCGGCCATGACCACGACAAACTGTAACGGGAACCACAGCTGCACGACCCACAGCTCGACGCCGTCCCACCAGGTCCCGAGATCAGCAGCCACACCTCAAGCGTAGTCCCCGGAAGCTAGGCCGCGTCGTCTACGGTGTCCGTATGTTCGCTGTCTACGCTTCCGAGCCCAACGCTGACGACCCGCTCGCCTCACTCGCCGTCGGGGACCGCCCCGAACCGGATGTCCCGGACGGCTGGGTCACGGTGAACGTGAAAGCCGCGAGCCTCAACATGCACGACATCTGGACGCTGCGCGGTGTCGGCATCAAGGAGGAGCAGTTCCCGATGATCCTCGGCTGCGACGGCGCCGGGGTACTCGACGATGGCACCGAGGTGGTGCTGCACTCGGTCATCGGCGACCCGGAGTGGCGCGGCGAGGAGACTCTGGACCCGAAACGCACCCTGCTCACCGAGAAGTACCAAGGCACCTTCGCGGACAAGGTCGTCGTTCCCAAGCGCAACGCGATCCCGAAGCCCGCCGAGATGTCGTTCTCGGAGGGCGCGATCATGGGCACGGCGTGGCTGACCGCGTACCGGATGCTCTTCGTCAAGTCGGGCCTGCGGCCGGGGCAGACGATGCTGGTGCAAGGCGCATCCGGCGGCGTGTCCACGGCGCTGGTCCAGCTCGGCAGGGCCGCGGGCATGCGGGTGTGGGTGACAGGACGTTCCGATGCCAAGCGGGACCTCGCGAAGCAGCTCGGCGCGCACGAGGCGTTCGAGCCGGGCACGCGGCTGCCTGAGCGAGTCGATGCCGTGTTCGAGACGGTCGGCAAGGCGACCTGGTCGCACTCGATGAAGTCACTCAAGCCGGGCGGCATCATCGTGGTGTCCGGCTCGACCAGCGGCCCGGACCCGAGCGCTGATCTGCAGCGGCTGTTCTTCCTGCAGCTGCGGGTGGTCGGCTCCACCATGGGTACCCGCGACGAACTGGCCAGTCTGCTGGAATTCGTCCGGCTTGCCGGAATCCGCCCGCAGATCGGTACCGAACTTCCACTGTCGGAGGCCAAGGAAGGCTTTCACACGATGCTCGAGGGGGACACAGCAGGTAAGACCGTGTTCACTCTGTAAGCCCAAACAGCCCAATCGATTCCCTCGGGCGCACCATCCTCGGATGGGTCTCGATCGGCGGAGTGTTCCGATGCTGCTTTGTGACCGCGTTTCCTTGGCATAAAACAGGTCGTTTCTGTTTAACCTGATTACATGACGACCGCATCGAAGCGGCCCACGGACGGCGTCTCGCGTGACGGCGAGGCGCCTGTCCGGGTCGACCACCGGACCTTCGCCGGGGTGCGCACACGCGTACTGACGGTCGGTCCGGCCGCGTCCCAGCGCGCACGCACCGGCAAAGTGCGGCGCAAGCGCGCCCTGCCACCGCGTCCCCGCTTCGTGCTGTTCCACGGCTACTGCGACAGCGCGGACACCTGGACGGCGCTGCTGCACCAGCTTGCGGCAGAGGGCCACTCGGCCGTCGCCATCGACCTGCCTGGCTTCGGCGACGCCGACGAACTGCGCGACGGGCCGATCCTGCCGCAGTTGGACGCCTTCGTCAGCGCGGTCGTCAAGGACCAGGCCGCCCACGGTGAGGTCGTGCTGGTCGGCAACTCGCTCGGCGGCACGGTGAGTTTGCGCGCGGCGCAGAACCGCTGGTTGCCGATCGCCGGTGTCACCTCGATCGCCGCGCCGGGTTTCTCCGACACCTGGCTGGTGCGAACTATCCGCAAGTACCCGTTGCCGCTGCGGGTGTACGCCTCGCTGCCGCTCCCGGTGCCGGGCAAGGTAATCCGCACGGTCGCCGACAACGTCATTCCCCGCTTGCTCTCCGCGACGCCGAGGCCGAGCGACGACGAGCACGTACGGCGGTTCCTGTCGCTGTTCCCGGACTACCGGTCGACGGCATCGCGACTGCGTCAGGCTCGCAGGCTGGTCGAGGAGCTGGACGACTGTTACGAGCTGGACCGGATCACCGCGCCGCTGCTGGTCGTGGCCTGCGGGCGCGACCGGCTGGTCCGCGCGGCTGGCGGAACGATGCTGCATACCCTCGTCCCGCACAGCAGACTGCTGGTACGTGAGGACTGGGGGCACTGCCCGCAACTCGACCACGCCGAGGAGGTCAACCAGCTGGTGAGCTACTTCGGTGAGAGCTGCGCACGCACGACGCCGCACGCTGAGGTGCCCGCAACCAAGCCAGACGCGGCGGCCAGCTAGTTACCTGACCTGGTCACCCGCTGGTGGCGTACTACTTCTTGCCCTTGGTCTTGTCGGCCGGCCCGTCCGCGGACAGCGCGGCGACGAAGGCCTCCTGCGGGACCTCGACCCTGCCGACGGTCTTCATCCGCTTCTTGCCTTCCTTCTGCTTCTCAAGCAGCTTGCGCTTCCGCGAGATGTCGCCGCCGTAGCACTTGGCGAGGACGTCCTTGCGGATGGCGCGGATGGTCTCGCGCGCGATGATCCGCGAGCCGATGGCGGCCTGGATCGGCACCTCGAACTGCTGCCGGGGGATCAGCTCGCGCAGCTGCGTGGCCATCTTCGTGCCGTACGCGTAGGCGTGGTCTTTGTGCACGATCGCGGAAAACGCGTCGACCGGCTCGCCCTGCAGCAGGATGTCCACCTTGACCAGCTCGGACGCCTGCTCGCCCGCCTCCTCGTAGTCCAGCGAGGCGTAGCCGCGGGTGCGGGACTTCAGCGAGTCGAAGAAGTCGAAGATGATCTCGCCGAGCGGCAGCTGGTAGCGCAGCTCGACGCGATCCTCGGAGAGGTAGTCCATGCCGAGCAGCTGACCGCGCTTGCCCTGGCACAGCTCCATGATCGCGCCAATGAACTCCGATGGCGCGATCACCGTCACCTTGCTGACCGGCTCGTGCACCTCGGCGATCTTGCTGGCCGTCGGCCAGTCGGACGGGTTGGTCACCTCGAAGTCGGAACCGTCCTCCAGATACACCTGGTAGACGACGTTGGGCGCGGTGGCGATCAGGTCGAGGTTGTATTCCCGCTCCAGCCGGGAGCGGGTGATCTCCAGATGCAGCAGCCCGAGGAAACCGCAGCGGAAGCCGAAGCCCAGCGCGGTGGACGTCTCTGGCTCGAACGTCAGCGAGGCGTCGTTGAGCTGCAGTTTCTCCAGCGCCTCCCGCAGCACCGGGTAGTCCGAGCCGTCCACGGGGTAGAGCCCGGAGTAGACCATCGGCTGCGGCTCGCGGTAACCGGGCAGCGGCTCGGTCGCTCCACGCTTTTCCCAGGTCACGGTGTCACCGACCTTGGACTGGCGGACGTCCTTGACGCCGGTGATCAGGTAACCGACCTCCCCGACCCCGAGCCCCTTGCTCGGCTTCGGCTCCGGCGAGATGATGCCGACCTCGAGCAGCTCGTGGGTGGCGTTCGTGGACATCATCCTGATCCGCTGGCGCGGCGTGATCTGCCCGTCGACCACCCGGATGTAGGTGACGACGCCCCGGTAGGTGTCGTATACCGAATCGAAGATCATCGCTCGGGCGGGCACGTCGGCGTCGCCCTCGGGCGGCGGCACCTGCTTCACGATCTCGTCCAGCAGCTCGGTGACGCCGTCGCCGGTTTTGGCCGACACCCGCAGCACGTCGGACTGCTCGCAACCGATGATGTGCGACAGCTCGGCGGCGTACTTGTCCGGCTCAGCCGCGGGCAGATCGATCTTGTTCAGCACCGGGATGATGTGGAGATCCTTCTCCAGCGCGAGGTAGAGGTTCGCCAGCGTCTGCGCCTCGATGCCCTGGGCGGCGTCGACCAGCAGGATCGCGCCCTCACACGCCGCGAGCGCGCGGGAGACCTCGTAGGTGAAGTCGACGTGGCCGGGCGTGTCGATCATGTGCAACACGTGGTCCTGACCGTCGACGGCCCACGGCAACCGCACGTTCTGCGCCTTGATGGTGATGCCGCGTTCCCGCTCGATGTCCATCCGGTCCAGATACTGCGCCCGGTAGTCCCGCGCTTCGAGAACGCCGGTGAGCTGCAACATCCGGTCGGCAAGCGTGGACTTGCCGTGGTCGATGTGCGCGATGATGCAGAAGTTGCGGATCTGCTCCGGCGGCGTAAACGTCGTATCGGCGAACTTGCTCACTCAGCGTGGTCCTCTGACTGGTCTGGGGGTGCGCTACCTATCGTCCCATGCCACGGTGGGCGCTGCGGCAGGTGGCGGCGAGCAGAGTGTGGCAGCGCACCCGCCAGGGCCGTCAGGAGCCCTGCTGGGACTCTTCCTCTTCTTCCATCTTGCCGAGTTCAGTCTGGTAATTATCGTCCCTGTTCGCGTATTCATTGAGCGTGCCCTTGATGGTTCCTACGCCCAGTGCGTCCGTATTCAGCGAATCGGCGAATCCGTCGTTGCCGCGTATTCCCAGATACGTCTCGTTGAATCGTCCAGCCGCATCACGGACGTTGTCCGGCACAACCCTGCCGACGGTGTTGTCCGCGAAAGCGGTCTCGATGCGGTCAGCTCGATTCATCACGGTCCGCGCGGCCTGTCCATGACGGCCCGCGGTCCTACCCAGGTTCTGAGCGATGTCATCGAACTTCCTGGCGGTCCTGCCCAACGCCTGTACCGCACCACGAAGATGCGAGAACCTATTCAAGATCTCAGCGAGCTTGGACACCAGTTTCGAGATCTTGCTCGCGATCTTGCCGGCGGTCGCCGCTCCCCGCGCCACCGCGAAGCCGGTGAACGCGGCTATGGAGCCGCCGAACGTGGCCCAGCTCGTGGCGAGCGCCGATGCTGCCGCGATAACGAGCTCGGCGACCACGTCAGCGATCAGGTCGCGAATGATGCCTCGCACGGTGGCCACCAGCACACCCGAGTTCTGGATCGCAGTCGACACCGACTGCGCGGCGGACTCCAGCGACTCGAGTTGCGCGGCGACGCCGTCGGCCAGCTTCCGATACGCCTCCGCGCCATCACCTTGCCAACTGACGGTCTCCCGCCGCACTGACTCTCGGAAGCTCTCGGCGACGGCGACGACCTCGCTCTTGACGTCTTCTCCCCAGGTGATCGCCACCTGCGTGACCGCGCTGGGGTCGCCAGCGAGCGCGTCAAGTGGCTCCTTGAGGAAGTCCAGATGTTCGATGAGCCAGCCAATCCCGGCTGACAGCAGCCCGCTCAACGGGTTCGCGACGAAACCGAGAGCATCAAGTCCCAGGCTGAGGCCATCCACAGCCAGGTCTCCTGGATTGCTCAGGCCGTCGGCTGCGGCAACGACGTCTACGCGTGTCTCATTGAGCGTGTCAAAGATTCCTGCCCCTGCTGTCGATTCAGGCATTACCCGAGCCCCTTCGCCTGTGCCTCGTAATCCTTCGCTGAGACGTCCTCAAGCCGCTCATACGCTTCCGCGCAGGTCTCCACCGCCTTGGACAGCGACATCAATCCGTCCGCGTACTCCCGCATCGACTCCCCCGCTGACGTGATCTCCGCGCGAACGGTGGTGCTGAAGAACTGGCCGATGATGCCGTAGGTGTCGATGCCGAGATCGACGCCGGTGCCGGTGTCAGCGGCTTTCCGCAGACGTTCACCGATCTTCTCCACCGTGCCGGCGTGCGTAGCCAGGTCCTCCGGTTGGACCTTGTATCCGTCCCCCATGTCTCACCTCGTGAACGGGCGGTTGAAGCCCTCGTCGTCATCGTCGAAGTCGTCATCATCGCGCTGGGATCGCGCATTACCCGGGTCGTCGTCCGCTGGCGCGAACGAGGCGTTGATCTGCCCCCGCAGGAAGTCCATGGCATCCGACTCGCCCACCAGTGGCCGCAGCGCTTCCTGGGTCTGCGCCGTCGCATTGGCGTGAGCGGACATGACGGTCTGCGTGATCGTTTCGGCGAGGCGCTCATGACCAAGCCGCATCGCCTCCGGCGTCAGTTCCAGCTTCTCGAGGCGTCCTCCCGGCGCGAGTACGACCGAGACGCTCCCGTCCGCGCTGGACGCATGAGCTCGCGCGGAGTTGATCTGTTCCTGTGCCTGTTCGGCTCGCCGTTGAATGTCCTCGACGCGGCGGGTGTAATCCTCCACCCATCGCTGCGCGTCATCGAAGCCGGGCTGCATTCCCCTGTTCTCCTTCCTGCTCCGTCGGGGCCTACGACTTCGCCCCGCCGGTATTGGTTCCGTGCGTGCCTGAGATAGCGGCGTGTTCTTCGTGGATCGCCAGCAGCCTGCTAAGCCGGTCGTACTTCGGTTCGACCGTGGCCAGCAGGATCAGTCCGACCGACGTCAACGCGATGGCGTCGCGCAACCCCGCCAGTACGACGGCAATCGGCGCCCCGCTGGGGAGCTGACCGAACGCATGAATCGCGGCATATACGGCAAACGCCAGAATGACGACCGCGAACGCGACTCCGCGCCGGTACGCTGACTGCCTTCCCTCTGCCATCCGGCGCAGTTCCTCTTTGCCCTGCTTTCGCGTCCGGTTTCCCTGCTTCACGAGAAACGGCATTCCGTACGTAACGACACGCGCTGACGAGACGCGCATCTGGGACGGCATCCACCACAACAGCACCGCTATGCCTGCACCAACCACCGCGACACCGAAATGGGGCGTGAGATTGGTGCCGTCCGGTCCCACCAGCCAAGCACGCGCGATCTCCGGCCACGGCGACACGAAATCGATCGCCCGAGGTGCGTCGGTTCGCGGAATAGAGGTAAGGAGATGCAGCACGATGACGCCGCCGCTCAACGCGCTGAGTAGACGCATCCGCTTCTGGCGACGGAACACGGGAACCGCGGCCACATCAGCATCGGTGACCGGCCAACCCTTTTTGGCCCGGTCATACTGACCGAGTTCGCGACCAGCGTTCTCGTTCATCGTCTGCCACACGCCCCGAGCAGGACTCACGACACCGAACGCCCGACGCCCCGGCAGAACCACCCAATATGCGTTCACGAGGGCGGCGAGCAACGCGAAGACACCAAAGGCCCCGAGCGCCGTGGCACCGATAATTCCGATCGTTACCCACTTCGCGCTATCGTTCACGCCGGGCTTACTGGAGATGGGGCTACCACGACCAACGCCTGACTCCGGGAGTTTCGGATCGAACACGGGCACCGCCCGCCCACGATCGTCCGGGCTCAGCTGACCAGCAGGAAACCACTCACGGCTCGAACTACCATCGTTCCAGGTAACGTCAGCCTGGCAACGGTGGAAGTAGCCGAGGCCGGACACACTCACCGGGCCTCGTTCCATGCACTGCCCCACACGCGCGGTGCCAGTCGCGAATGCCTCGGGACCACCCGACGAGGCGTCGGCCACCGTCATCACGGTCAACGCGCCGAGCAGGCTGAATCCACCAAGGAGCAGGGCGCCCACACACCGAAGTACGTAGCTCAACCGCGTGCGCTGCGCGTTCGACCGCTCCCAGACCTGGTCACTCTCCCCTGTGTTCACCACGGCGCACAGTGTCGCAGACCCTGATCTCCCGCATGGCCGAATCAGGGCGAAACCCCGATGCGCCAGGTCAGCGGCCGTGATGTGCTCGGGATATGAGCCAACCAGTATTACCCATCCTCGATCGAGCATTCGGGCATCCGAGCGGCAGACTCGGCCGGATCGGCGGCGCGCTGATGGCGCGAGGCAACGCCGCGACCGAACGCCACGTGATCGACGTCGCCTCGCTGACCGAGACCGACATCGTGCTGGTCATCGGGCCCGGTCCCGGTGTGGGTCTTCGCGCCGCCGCCGAACGCGCGCGGCACACCACCGGCATCGACCCCTCGGAGGACATGCTCCGCGCGTGCGTGGACCGGTGTCGGGACCTGGTGCACGCGGGCAAGGTTGGTGTGCGAAACGGCTCGGCGGAGTCGACCGGCGCGCACGACGACGCGTTCGACGTCGTGCTCAGCGTCAACAACATCCAGCTCTGGGACAACCTCGGCGCAGGACTGGCCGAAGTGAGCCGGGTGCTGCGACCTAGCGGGCGGCTCGTACTGTCGTCGCACGACAAGTGGCTGCCCGTAGCTCGGCAGCGGCTCATCACGGCGGTCGAGGCCGCTGGACTGAGCGACGTGCAGAGCTGGACGTGGCAGCCACCAGGTCAGCTCGCCTCCCTCGCGTTCCAGCTCCGCGCCACCAAGCCCGCGTGACGCGGCTCAGCGGGTGTCGACGCGAAGCGGGTGGTCGTCCGGCACCTCGACGAGCACGATCCTGGTGCCATCCGGATCGGCGAGCCACGCTTCGCACAGCCCCCACGGCTCCTGCCTCGGCTCGCGCGTGATCGGCACACCCCGTTCGACCAGCTCCGCGACCGTGCCCGCCAGGTCCCGCACCTGCAACCACAGCGCGACGTCGGCACTGGGCTCCTCGCTGCCCTGCCCGACGACTTCAAGGAAGCCGCCGCCGAGGAAGAACACCGTGCCACCAGGGAACTCGCGGTAGATCGCCAACCCGAGCTGGTCCGCGTAGAACTTCCTGCTGCGCTCCGGATCGCGTGGCTTCAGCAGGATCCGGCTGCTCAGTACCTCCATGGCACCTCCATCACGCCCGTCTCCATCGCACGTCTCCTGCCGCGCGTGGCCCCATCGCTCCTGGGTACCTCACTGCGGGGCCGAGCGCGACCGCTGCTACCGTGGACCGTTGTTGCCGTGTGGCATTCCGCCAGGGAGGAAGCCTGCGCACGCAGGGCCAGACAAGCGCGGCACGACATCCACCGACGAGACGAAGGAGACGGCCCGTGGCCAACATCAAGTCCCAGATGAAGCGCATCAAGACCAACGAGAAGGCGCGGCAGCGCAACCAGGCCGTCAAGTCCTCGGTGAAGACGGCCATCCGCAGGTTCCGCGAGGCAGCGGCGGCCGGTGACAAGGAGAAGGCCATCGAGCTGCAGCGCGAGGCCGGCATCAAGCTGGACAAGGCGGCCAACAAGGGCGTTATCCACGCGAACCAGGCCGCGAACAAGAAGTCGTCCATGGCCAAGCGGGTCAACTCGATGTAACGACTTTCGCGAAACGGGGCACGTCGTTGGCGTGCCCCGTTTTTCGTGCGCCGAACAGCCGGTCGCCGCAACTCAGCTGGCCGGTCGGACGACTACCTCAACGGCGGTTGCGCGCCGCGAGCAGTTTGAGCGCGGCACGTTCCAGCGCGTAGTCCGGATCGGCCGCGGCGCCTTTCACCTCGGCGTTGAGGGTGGCGACGATCCGCATCGATTCCCGCAGCGCGGGCGTGCTCCAGCCCCGCACCTGGCCCTGCGCCTTGCGGATCTTCCACGGCGGCATGCCCAGCTCACCGGCCATGTGGTTCGGGTTGCCCCTGCCCGCCGCAGACACCCGCGCGATGGTGCGCACCGCGTCGGCGAAGGCATCCGCGATCAGCACGTGCGGCACCCCGATCTGCAACGCCCAGCGCAGCGACTCCATCGCGGCGGCCTCGTCGCCAGCGACGACCTTCTCCGCGACGACGAAACCGCTCACCTCGGCACGCCCCCGGTGGTAGCGCCGCACCGCCTGCTCATCGACCTTGCCGCCGGAGTCGGCAGTGAGCTGCGACGCGGCAGCGGACAGTTCCCGCAGGTCGGAGCCAACGGCGTCGAGCAGCGCACTCACCCCGCCCGCGTCGATGCTGCCACCGGCACGCTTCACCTCGGCGCGCACGAACGCTTCCCGCTCCGACTGTTTGGTGAGCTTGTTGCACTCCGCGACCGCCGCGCCCGCCTTGCGCAGCGCGTTCGGCAGCGCCTTGGCGGCCTTGCTGCGCCCGCCGCCGCTGTGCACCACGACCATCACAACGCCGTCGACCGGGTCCGCGAGGTAGGACTGCAGCGCGTCCGCCGTGTCCTGCCCGATATCCTGCGCTGCCTCGATGACGATCACCCTGCCCTCGCTGAACAGCGAGGGACTAGCCAGTTCTAGCAGCACCGGCGCGGTCAGCTCGGAGGCCCGCAACGTCGTCAGCTCCGACGTCGGGTCAACGGCGCGTGCGGCATCGACGGCTGCCCGCACCGCGCGTTCCACCAGCAACGCCTCGTCACCCAGCACGAGATGCAGCGGCGCGGCGTTCTTCGACGTCTTCGAGGGCTTCGCGGCGGAGCTCACGCGCCCAATCTACGACCCAGCCGCCGACGTCGTCCCAGCCGCCTCAACATCAACTGTGGCGGGACCCACGTCGACACCGCCGCCTACCGCATGGCGCGATCGACAGGGCGTACCGTAACGTGTAGTGCCAGACGCCCACAGCGGCGCACAACTGAATACCGCTCATCCAGAGGGGCAGAGGGAACGGCCCTGCGAAGCCCCGGCAACCGGCGTCAGCCAGTCATCTCGATCCGCGAGGTAGCTGACGATCACGGTGCCAATTCCGGCCCACCTGTGGGACAGATGAGGAGAGGAACCTCGCATGACAGCAACCTTCGGCGCCCCCAGCACGCTTCGCTCCGGCTCTGATGTGGATCTCGGTCCCGCCGTCGAGCTCGTGTCCAAGGAGGAAGGCCACCGCCAGCCCCTCGCCCCAGAGTTCGTCTCCGCCGAGGACTTCTCCCCGCTCGAGGTCGCATACGACTTCGGCCGGATCACCCGCGAGGAGATCGAGGCCGGTCCGCGCAACATCTGGCGCTACAAGCGGCTACTGCCCGTCCCCTCGAACGTCGAGGAAATCCCGAACACCGAGCCCGGCTGTACCAAGCTGATCCGCGCCGACCGGCTGGCCAAGGCACTCGGCGTCAAGCGGATCTGGGTCAAGGACGACACCGGCAACCCGACCCACTCGTTCAAGGACCGCGTCGTCGCCGTCGCGCTGGCCGCCGCCCGTGAGTTCGGTTTCGAGGTGCTGGCGTGTCCGTCCACCGGCAACCTCGCCAACGCCGTCGCCGCGGCCGCCGCCCGCGCTGGCTGGGACTCGGTCGTGCTGATCCCGTCCTCGCTCGAACGCGCCAAGGTGCTGACCACCGCCGTCTACGACGGCTCGCTGATCGCCGTCGACGGCAACTACGACGACGTCAACCGCCTGGCCACCGAGCTGGCCGCCGAGAACGAGACCTGGGCGTTCGTCAACGTCAACGTCCGGCCGTACTACTCGGAGGGCTCCAAGACGCTCGCCTTTGAGGTGGCCGAGCAGCTCGGCTGGCGGATTCCGGAGCAGATCGTGGTGCCGATCGCGTCCGGCTCGCAGCTGACCAAGGTAGACAAGGGCTTCAAGGAGCTGGGCGAGGTCGGCCTGGTCGAGCAGACGCCATACAAGGTGTTCGGCGCGCAGGCAACCGGCTGTTCCCCCGTCTCGCACGCCTTCAAGAGCGGCCACGACGTCGTGCAGCCGGTCAAACCGGACACCATCGCGCGCTCACTCGCGATCGGCAACCCCGCCGACGGCCCGTACGTGCTGGACACCGTCAGCCGCACCGGCGGTTCCGTCGAGGACGTCACCGACGAGGAGGTCGTCGAGGGCATCCGACTGCTGGCGCGCACCGAGGGTATCTTCGCCGAAACCGCGGGCGGCGTGACCGTCGCTACGGCGAAGAAGCTGATCGAGGCGGGCAAGATCGATCCGGACGCCGAGACGGTCCTGCTCATCACCGGTGACGGCCTGAAAACCCTGGACGCCGTCGAGGACCACATCGGCCCCAAGGCCACGGTGCCACCGAAGGTCGACGCGGTGAACCGGGTACTGCGCGGCTGACCTAGGGCGGATTAGCGGCACGGCGCCCGATGCGCGCCGTGTCCCGCACTCACGACGCCGTGTCCCGCACTCCCGGCGCTGTGTGCGACGTTCCCGACGCCGTGTGGCACATTCGGCGCCGTTCGCCACACCGCGTGGCTCGCGGTAGCCCGCAGCGGTAGTTGATCTTCTTTGCTCCGCGAGTGACGAAATTTCGGGCAAAGCGGACATAATCTCGTCACCCAGGGAGCAAAGAAGATCAACTACCGCGGCTCGGCCGCGTGGCGAGACTCCAACGCTTCGACCAGCAGCGCGCGACGACCCAGTACGGGCGCCCTAAAACGGCGACGCGCCCCCGGCTAGCGCGGACAGCGCACTCGAGATGCGGGCCTGTGCCAGCCGCCACAACCCGGTGCCCAGCGACACCCGTGCGACACCGAGCTTGGTGAGCATCGCCAGGTCAGGACCGTCGGGCAGGTAAGTCGCGTTCACCAGGGCCGGACTCACTGCCGACACGAACTCGCCCAGCACCTCGGGGGAGCGAACATGGATCGGATACACACAGTCGGCGCCCGCGTCGAGGTAGGCCCGGGCGCGCTCGATGGCATCGGGCAGCGCGGCGCGCTCCTCCTCGGCGCCCTGAGCACCGAGGAAGGAGTCGATCCGGGCATTCACGACAAGTAGCTCACCGGAGTGCTCCTTCACCGAGGCGAGCAGCGCGGCGTTCTCGTCGGCCGAGCGGCGCCGTCCTTCCTGCTGGTCGGTGTCCTCGATGTTGCATCCGGCCGCATCCGCTTCGGCCAGCCGGTCGGCCAACTCCAGCGCGGACAATCCGTAACCAGATTCCACGTCGACGGTCAGCGGGACGTCGACGGCGGCGGTGATCCTGGCCGCGACGTCGAACATCTCGTCCGGCGACACCTGCTCGCCATCGGAGTAACCGAGCGATGCCGCTACGGCGGCCGAACTGGTCGCGACCACCGGAAACCCGGCCTCAACGACAAGCCGGGCGCTATCGGCATCCCAGGCGTTCGGCAGCACCAGCGGGTCGCCGGGTATGTGCAGGGCGCGCAACCGCTGTGCGCTCATGATCTCCCCTCTCGTCAGCATGTGATGCTCTGTTGGCAGGTAATGCTCTCAGTCAGCTGGTGCTGTCAATGCCGTAATGCGGCCAACAGCTCGTCGGCGGCCGAGTACGGGTCGATCTCGGCGTCGACGACTCGCTTGCTCAGCAGCTCCAGTGCCTCGCCGCCACGCAGATCGGCGAGCTCGGCGCGCAGTTGCCGCATCGCTATCGCCTCGACTTCGGTGTGCGCGCGGGCGAGACGCCGTCGAGTGAGCTCGCCGGTGGACTCGAGCCACTCCCGATGCTCGCCCAGCGCTCGTATGACGTCGTCAGCCCCGTCACCGGTGGTGGCGACGGTAGGTACGATCGGCTGCCGCCACGAGGCGCCTCGCACGCCACGGCGGCTGAGCGCGATCATGTTCTTGACATCCTTGATGGTGGCGTCGGCACCGTCGCGATCGGCCTTGTTCACCACGAACAGATCAGCGATCTCCAGCACGCCCGCTTTCGCTGCCTGGATACCGTCGCCCATCCCCGGCGCGAGCAGCACCATGATCGAGTCGGCAAGTGTAACGACGTCCACTTCGGACTGTCCGACGCCGACGGTCTCAATCAGAACGACGTCGAAGCCCGCCGCGTCGAGCACCCGAACCGACTGCGGCGTGGCGAGCGTGAGACCGCCAAGATGGCCGCGAGTGGCCATCGAGCGGATGAACACGCCCTCGTCGGTGGCGTGCTCGGTCATCCTGATCCGATCACCGAGCAGCGCCCCGCCGGAAAACGGCGACGACGGGTCGATCGCCAGCACCGCCACCCGCTTGCCCTGCGCCCGTAGCGCGCCGAGCAGCATCGACGTCGTCGTGGACTTGCCGACGCCTGGCGGCCCGGTCAACCCGACCACCCAGGCGTTGCCAGTGTGCGGAGTCAGCTCCCGCAACACGTCACGCAGCGCCGGATGGGCGTCCTCGACCAACGAAAGCAGCCGCGCCACCGCGCGCGGCTGCCCCTCACGGGCACGGTTGATCAGATCCTCGATGTTCAGCGAGGTCACGGGATCCTTTCCGTACGTGGCGACTGGGTTGTGGCTGGCCCGGCCACAGTCAGGCGGAGGCCGTGAGCGGGCCAGACGGCCAAGCCAGAGTCCCTGCGGGCCGGTGACCGGCGCCCAGGCGCTATGGCACGCGAACGACCAGCGCGTCTCCTTGGCCACCGCCGCCGCACAGCGCGCCGACACCGGTGCCACCGCCGCGACGGCGCAGTTCGTGCACCAGGTGCACGATCAACCGCGCCCCGGATGCACCGATCGGGTGGCCGAGGGCGATCGCACCACCGTTGACGTTGACCTTGTCCTCGGCGATGCCCAGCTCACGAGTCGACACCAGTCCCACGGCGGCGAACGCCTCGTTGATCTCCACCAGGTCCACCGCGCCGATGTCGATGCCCTGCTTCGCCAGCGCGGCCTTGGTGGCGTTGGCGGGCTGCTCGTGCAGACTGGCGTCCGGTCCGGCGACCACACCATGCGCGCCGATCTCGGCCAGTGGCTCGACGCCAAGCTCAGCGGCCTTCGCGGCACTCATGACGACGACGGCGGCGGCGCCGTCAGAGATCTGCGAGGCCGAACCAGCGGTGATGGTGCCGTCTGAGGAGAACGCGGGCCGCAGCTTGCCCAGCCCGTCGGCGGTGGTGTCGGCGCGCACACCCTCGTCGGTGGTGAACTCGGTGGGCTCGCCCTTGCGCTGCGGGATCGAGACCGGCGCCAACTCGGCCTCGAACCGGCCCTCGGCGATCGCGGCGGCCGCCTTCTGATGCGACGCCGCGGCGAAGGCGTCCTGCTCCTCGCGGTTCAAGCCGTATCGGGAGTTGAACTTCTCGGTCGACGACCCCATCGCGACCTGGTCGAACGCGCAGAACAGGCCGTCGTAGGCCATGTGGTCGACCAACGTAGTGTCGCCGTACTTGAACCCGGAGCGCGACTTTGGCAGCAGGTGCGGCGCTTGCGTCATCGACTCCTGACCACCGGCGACGATGATGTCGAACTCGCCAGCACGGATGAGCTGGTCGGCCAGCGCGATGGAGTCAAGACCGGACAGGCAGACCTTGTTGATCGTCAGCGCGGGGATATCCATCGGGATGCCCGCGTTGACGGCGGCCTGGCGGGCGGGGATCTGCCCCGCGCCCGCGGTCAGCACCTGACCCATGATCGTGTACTGCACCGCATCGGGTGACACCCCAGCCCGCTCAAGCGCCGCCTTGATGGCGACCCCGCCGAGCTGCGCGCCCGAGAAGTCCTTCAACGACCCCAGTAGACGTCCGATCGGGGTACGAGCGGCACCAACAATCACGGATCCGGCCACAACTAGCCTCCAAGTCTCTGCGTCTCCTCCCCGCGACCATACCGGTAGCGAACGGCGTCACGAAGCATCAGTGAGCACGACCGCTTCCGGTAACCGGTAGGGATAACCCGACAGGCATGGGCAACCGGTAGGGATAACCTGACAGGCATGAACGACGCGCTGCGAGACATCACGCCCCTAGTCACCGCCATCGACCACGTCGGCATCGCGGTGCCTGACCTGGACGAGGCCATCGCGTTCTACCGCGACAACTTCGGGCTGGCGGCCACCCACATCGAGACCAACGAGGAACAGGGCGTGCGCGAGGCCATGCTGCACGCCCCCGGCGACGACAACGGCACCGCCGTGCAGCTGCTCGCCCCGCTGACGCCGGACTCCACCATCGGCAAGTTCATCGACCGCAGCGGCCCCGGCCTGCAGCAGCTCGCCTACCGGGTGGCCGACATCGACGCGGCGGCGAACGCGCTGCGAGAGAATGGCCTGCGCCTGCTGTACCCGGAGGCCAAGCAGGGCACAGCGGGCAGCAGGGTGAACTTCGTGCACCCCAAGGACGCGGGCGGCGTGCTCGTCGAACTCGTCGAGCCTGCCGCCCACTGACCTCGGGGCTTAGGTGCTCAGTGCTGGCCCGCGGTGCGGTGGGCGCTGGTGGCGACGGGCAGCGCCGTCGCGCCTGCCGCGACGGTCAGCACACCGATCACCCACGACGTCCACGCGGCGCCGGTCAGGTCGGCATAGCCCATGACCCACGGTGAGATGAACACCAGGACACCGAGCACAAGCTGCGCCCACTCGCCGTAGACCATGTCCGGAATGGCCAGCGAGACGAGCCCATCAATCGCGATGAGCGCGCCGAGGATGACCATCGTCCACGCTGCGGCGGCCGACGTCTCAGCCACGATCGTGGACAGCGCGAGCACCACCCCGAGTACCACCTCGGCCCAGTCGTGAGGCCGTGTCCATGCCTTAACCGACTGCGACATCGCCAATCACCTCCGAAGTGTCGTGTGTCGCTACTGCGATGGTCCGCCTGTTTTGCGCGATTATCCAGGTTGGAATGGCAGCTGTTGGATCACAACACGGACAACGGCCGACGTTGTCGCCGTAACACAACCCGGTGACATTGCCGGCCAACGCCGCATTACTGATCAGTAGCTTCCCGCGCTCGTCCATGGTTCAATCCCGGAAGGGAACTCAGCCGCCGCCCACGCCAGCCACGGAGGCCATCTATGGTGCAGCACGTCCTTGACGCCATCCTCGCGAACGAGCTCGACGCGATCGGTTCGCTCGACGTCCCCGAGCACTACCGGGGTGTGACCGTCCACGCCGACGAGGTGGACATGTTCGAGGGGATGCCGAGCAGCGACAAGGATCCTCGCAAGTCGCTGCACGTCGACGACGTCGAGACGCCGGAACTCGGGCCAGGCGAGGCGCTGGTGGCCGTCATGGCCAGCGCGATCAACTACAACACCGTCTGGACGTCGATCTTCGAGCCGATCCCGACGTTCAAGTTCCTCCAGCGCTACGGCAAGACGTCACCGCTGGCCAAGCGCCACGACCTGCCGTACCACGTCGTGGGCTCCGACCTGTCCGGCGTCGTGCTGCGCACCGGCCCCGGCGTGCACAACTGGAAGCCCGGCGACACCGTCGTCGCGCACTGCCTGTCGGTCGAGCTGGAAGGGCCCGACGGGCACAACGACACGATGATGGACACCGAGCAGCGAATCTGGGGGTTCGAGACCAACTTCGGCGGGCTCGCGGAGGTCGCGCTGGTCAAGTCGAACCAGCTGATGCCCAAGCCCGCACACCTGACCTGGGAGGAGGCTGCCTCACCTGGCCTGGTGAATTCCACCGCCTATCGGCAGCTGGTTTCCCGCAACGGCGCCGACATGAAGCAGGGCGACGTCGTGCTGATCTGGGGCGCGTCCGGCGGGCTCGGCTCGTACGCCACGCAGTACGCACTCAACGGCGGCGCGATCCCGGTGTGCGTGGTCTCCAGCGAGGAGAAGGCGGAGATCTGCCGCTCGATGGGGGCAGAGCACATCATCGACCGTAACGCCGAGGGTTACCGATTCTGGAAGTCCGAGACCGAACAAGACCCGAAGGAGTGGAACCGGTTCGGCAAGAAGATCCGCGAGCTGACCGGCGGTGAGGACCCGGACATCGTGTTCGAGCACCCTGGCAAGGAGACGTTCGGCGCGTCTGTCTACGCCGCACGCAAGGGCGGCACGATCGTCACGTGCGCATCGACGTCCGGCTATATGCACACCTACGACAACCGCTACCTGTGGATGAACCTCAAGCGGATCATCGGGTCGCACTTCGCGAACTACCGCGAGTCGTGGGAGGCGAACCGGCTGATCGACAAGGGCCTGATCCACCCGACGCTGTCGAAGACCTACTCGATGGAAGACACCGGGCAGGCCGCGCTGGACGTGCATCGCAACGCGCACCAGGGCAAGGTCGGCGTGCTGTGCCTCGCACCGGAGGAGGGGCTCGGCGTGATGGACCAGGAGAAGCGCGAGCGTCACCTGGACAAGATCAACCAGTTCCGTGGCATCTGAGGACTGCTCACCGGTCCGGAGTATCAGCCCTGACGAGCGAGAATCTGACCACCGCCGGGTGATATAGCGGAGCGTAACGAGGTAGCGTGTCGCCATGAGTCTCGGCGAGGAACAGGACCTGGTACCACTCGGTGCGGGCTTCGATGTGGTCCGACGGGGCTATAGCCCCAGTCAGGTAAACGAGCACCTTGAGGAGCTCGACGCCAACCTCAAGATGATCACGTCCGACCGGGACGCGGCCATCTCGCAGGCAGGCGACCTCGCCAGGCAACTCGAGATGGCGCGCACCGAGATCAACGACCTCAAGAGCGAGGTCGAGACGCTGTCATTGCCGCCGACCGAGATCGAAGGGCTCTCGGCGCGGCTGCGCAGAATGGTGCGGCGGGCGCAGGACGAGGCGTCCGACACCAGGGCGAGGGCCGAGGCCGAGGCCAGTCACATCAGGGCCAAGGCCGAGGCCGACGCCACCGCCATGCGGACTCGTTACGACCAGCTGCTCGCCGATCTCGACGCGCGGCGGCAGGACATGGAGAACGAGCACCGCGAGGTCATGGACAAGGCGCGTGCCGAAGCGCAAGAGATCCTCAACCATGCGCAGGAGGAGCGGCTGCAACTCGACCTCGAGGCGGAGGAACGCCGCACCAAGGTCGAAGAGGACTTCGAGATCGCGATGGCGACGCGGCGGTCCGAGGCCATGCGTCAGCTCGCCGAGCAGGAAGCGGCGAGCAAGGCCGAGGCGGAACGCCGGCTGCGCGAGGCTTCCGAGGAGGCCAAGCGGGTCCGCGAGCAGATCACCAAGGAACAGCAGGAACACAAGGCCGACGTCGAGAAGCGGTACCGGGAGTCGGTCGAGGACGCGAACAAGCGCAAGCAGGAGTCCATCACCGAGGCCAACGCCCGGCTCGCGGAAGCGACCGACGAGTCCAACCGCAGGGTGGCCGAGGCGACGGAGACCGCCAACCGCAGGATCAACCACGCCGCCGACCGGGTGGAGGAGATGCGGGCGCTGCGCGAAGAGATCGCGGGGCAGATCAAGGCGATCCGCTCGGTCATCTCGGACGCCGACGTGCTGCTTGACCGGGCGGTCACGTCGGTGGGCAAGCAGGACGAGGTCACCGCGGGCGATGCACAGGGTGATGGCGCGCGGGGCGGCCACGACAACGGCACAACGCAGGCAACCGGCACAACGGCGGACGCGGCCGACGCCGCGGGCGGCTCCGACGAGCCGGGGTCCGACGCCGAGGCGCGGGCCGCCGAGGACGCGGAACGCACCGGCAGTGCCGAAGCCACGGCTGAGGACGCAGGCACCGATGCTGACGACGCCGATGGACAGCAGGCCAACGGCGTCACGTCCACCGTCGCTGATGGACAGGAGTCACGGCAGGAGCCGTCGACGTCCGCCAACGGCAGGGCGGAACAGTCCGGTGTCGCGCGCTGACCACACGCCGCGCCAGCACGTTTTTGTCCGGGTATGACAATGCTTGCCTGCTACTCGCAACCTGACACGCGCATCGTCGTTGTCCGAACAGCACAAGGCGGCCCCTACCGCTAGTCTCTGCTGGCGAGCACAAACCGCCGAAGGCACCAGCGCAGGTACTCGGTTCCGCGTCACGCGGCACGCCTAACGTCACAGGAGGAGCTTCATGGTCGCCTACAAGACCATCGTCGTCGGAACGGATGGTTCACGGTCTTCCTACGCGGCTGTCGACCGCGCAGCCGCCGTCGCGGCGTCGTGCGATGCCACGCTCGTCATCGCATGCGCGTACTTCCCCACCCGGCAGGAAGACGTCGACAAGGCACAGGACGTGCTTGGCGACGAGGCGTACCAGGTCGTCGGCTCAGCGCCGGCGGAGGACACGCTGCACACCGCGCACGACCGCGCCATCGCGCAGGGCGCGAAGCAGGTGCAGACGGTGCCGGTGCAAGGTGAGCCGGTGGCGACCCTGTTGAAGGTGCTCAAGGAGCACTCCGCCGACCTGCTCGTGGTCGGTAACCGTGGCCTGAACACGCTCGCGGGCCGCATCCTCGGTTCGGTGCCGTCCGAGGTGGCGCGCAAGTCGAACTCAGACGTCCTGATCGTTCACACCACCTGAGCGTCGATGGTAGCGAGCACCCCCGACGGGACCGGCGCCTCCGGCAAGGACGAGCGCAACGGTCTGCAGGAACGGGTGGCAGCCGTCCTGCTCGGCGGCGAGCGCAAGTACACCCGGCTTGAGGTCGCCGAGCGGGCGGGGGTCTCGCCAGACCGCACCGCGATGCTGTGGCGCGCGCTCGGCTTCGCTGGCGCCGCCGACGACGATGTGGTCTTCACCGACGCCGATGTCGAGGCCGCGCAGATCGCCAACGGGTTCCTCGAGTCGGGACTGATCGACGAGAAGACCGACACCGCGATGACCCGCGCGCTGGGGCATCACCTGTCGCGGCTCGCCGAATGGCAGGTGCAGCTGGTGACATCCTGGCTGGAGCAGCGGCCGGACGTCGCCGAGTCGGAGGAGCAGTTCGCGCAGCTCGTCGAGGCATCTGTGCCCGCCATCGAACGGCTGCAGAACTACGTCTGGCGCAGGCATCTCGCCGCGTTCTCCGGACGGGCGCTGGCGACGGACGCGCAGCTGGAGACCCGCAGCCAGGCAGTCGGGTTCGTGGACATGGTCGGCTACACGAGGATGACGCGCCGGGTCGACCGCGACCAGCTGAGCACGCTGCTTGAGCGCTTCGAAGGACTGGCCACCAGCGTGATCGCCGAGCACCACGGGCACATCGTGAAGATGATCGGCGACGAAGTGCTGTTCGTCTGCGACAGCCCGGTCGAGGCCGCCGAGATCGCGCTCACGCTGACCGAACAGACCGAGGCCGACGAGGACATCCCCGAGGTCCGCGCCGGGCTCGCGTACGGGCGCATCCTCAGCCGGTTCGGTGACGTCTACGGCTCAGTGGTCAACTTGGCCGCACGACTCACTTCCGCAGCCCGGCCCGGCACGGTACTCGTCGACAAGGAGCTGGCCGACGCCCTCTCCGGCCGCGAGGAGTTCGCGCTCCGCAGCAAACGCCCGATCTCGGTACGGGGCTACAAGCGCCTGAAGCCGATGGTGCTCCGCCGCGCCTGACCGCACGCGGTTGCGCCGTGTCCCCCGCTCAGGACGCTGTGTTCCGCGCTCAGGACGTCGTGTTCCTCGTTCCGGACGCAGTGTCTCGCGCCAAACGCGACAACGGGGTAATCGATCACGCAAGATCGTTGCCACCTTGAGTATCCTGTGACGCGTACCTCTTCGCGGCGGAAAGTCCCGGCGGCGGCCGGGGACTACGCGAAGAGGCCTTCCGCGAAGAGGTGACGTTACGTGTCGGGACCTGACGACAGCCTGCCTATCGGACGGCGTATCCAGTGGTACCGCGAGCGAACGGGCATGTCCCGTCCGGTGCTCGCGCAGCTCGTGGATCGCAGCGACTCCTGGCTCAAGGGTGTGGAGTCGGGCCGTCTCCACACACCGCGGCTGCCCATGCTGTTGCGGTTGGCCGAAGCGCTTGGGCTTGACGATCTTGCGGATCTGACCGGCAACGGGCACGCGGTATCCGTGAGCGTGTATGCCGGAGAGCGGCATCCCGCGCTCGCTGACGTGCAGGCTGCGCTTACCGAATACCGCATCAGTCCACCTCGCCGGGAGATCAGCGTGCCGCATTTGCGGCAGCGGCTCGCACGCGCATGGCAGGTGCGGCACGGTTCGCCAGACCATCGAACACAGCTCGGCGTGCTGCTGCCGGATCTGATTCGCGACGCGCAGCAAGCCTCCCGAACCACGCGCGGCGACGGGCGCCGCGACGCCCGCCGCGTACTGTCCGGGGTCTACCAACTCGCCGACTTCTACGTCGCTTACCAGCCCGCGCCGGAGCTTGTCTGGATGGTCGCCGACCGAGCACTGACCGAAGGGCAGGAGGCCGACGACCCCTACTGCATCGCGAGCGGAGCCTGGGCCATGATTCAGGCACTTCGCGACTCGGGCCGATGGGATGAGGCACTCGGGCTCGCACACGACGCGATCGGCCAACTCACCCCGCATCTCGATGGCGCACCCGACAACTGGCGCGGCATGGTCGGTGCACTCGAAGCCGAGATCGCGCTCACCCACGCCCGGCGCGGCCGACACGGCGACGCCTGGGGAGCCTGGGAGCGCGCCGACGCGATCGCCCGGACTCTCGGGCCGTCCTACCGGCACGTGCAGAGCAGCTTCTCAGCGCCGACGATGGCAGCACACGCCACTACTCTCGGCGTGGACCTGCGGCGGCCCGGGGAGGCCATGCGCGCGGCTGAGAGCATCGACGCCGACACAATCGCGAGCGTGCCACGCCGCGCCCGGCATTTGATCGAGGTCGCCCGCGCTGCGCATCAGCGCGACGAGCGCGTGGCCACGCTCGCGCTGCTCGACCGCTCCGAGCGGACCGCGAGCGAGACGATTCGCTACAACGGGTGGGCGCGTGAGCTGCTGCGTGATTTGCGGCAGCGGCCACCGTCCGGGATGCGCGACGATGTGCATGACCTCTGCCACCGGGTCGGCATCGCCGCGTAGTCCAACAGAGTGGGGGCACAAACTGTACCCATCCCCCTGTAGCCGCCGTGTGACGCTCCGCGCATGCCACATCGATCAGGAGCAGGCAGCGGCGTGCCAGGCGGTAGACAGCTCATCAGCACGCGGTTCTATCCAGAGCCGATCGTCATCACCGACGAGGAGATACGAGCGGACGAAGCCGAACGCGAGGCTGAGGAGCGCGAGCGCGAATTCGTCGACCGGGAGCCCGAGCAGTGACGGCCGTCCTGACGCAGCGGGCGCGTCACACCCAGCTTCATCCGACCCCACCGGATCTGGCTGAGCGAGTCGCCCCGCCGACGCTGGCGCAGGAGTGGTCCGACATCAAGCGGCGCGGCCGCACGTGCTGGTACTGCGGAACGGTCTACCTGCACGCCGCCGACACAGATCGCTGCGAGATAGCCGCCGAGAGCCGCTCAGCCCACCAAAAATGCGCTTCTGCTGGCGGATCTGAAGAGGAGCCACCAGCATGAAGATGGAAGAGTGCCCAACCTGCCACGGATCGGGACTACAAGATGCCGGACCAGACGGAAAACGAGCCGCCTGCCCAACCTGCGGCGGACTCGGACAAGTCCCCAGCAAGTAGCGAGTGCAGGCTTTGCCTGGGCACCGGCACGATGTCCTGGCAGCAGCCCTGCCCCGACGGCACGCTGCGCACCATGGAGTGGCCGTGCCCGAACGGCTGCGGCGGCCACTGGAAGCACCCCGCCGCCCAGTCCGGGCGCGTCGTCGAGCAAACACCGGACGACCTGCCCGCGACCGGTAACCGCGCTGCGGCGAACCACATCGGCGCGGACTTCATCGCCAACGCGCTTGAGAACTGGGGCATCGAGCACCCCGCGCTGGACGACAAGCGCTGACTACTCGCGAACGGGCCGCCGACATCGGCGCATGTGATCTTTCGCACGGGGTCATGCTTGCTCTACTTCCGTGCCACAAGCACAAGCAGACACACGAGGATCCCTACGTTGAGCACCACGAGTGTGAGCAGACCACCAGCCATGATCGTCGCCCAGGACTCAGTCACCACGACCATGAGGCCGACTCAGGCAGGCAGCACGGCGTACTGGCGCACGTACAGGTCGGTGAACGTCACCGGTCCACGCGGGCCAGGCACCTTGTCCAGGTTGATGCCGGTCTCCGGGACGGCCAGCAGCTTGAAACCGTCCAGCAGCCGGGTGGGCGCGTTCCAGAACACGCCGGTGCCGGTGTAAGCATCGAAGAACGCCTCCGCCGCGGCGGAGTCCTCGGTCGTAATACCCGCCGCGAGGCCGGACGTCTGCTCGTTGGCGATGCTGACCGCCTCGGCCAGCCCCTCGACGCGCGCCACGGTGACGGTGGCCTCGCGCTCGGAGTCCAGTGCCCACTCGTATCCGATCGGGTGATCGTGCGGCGGCAGCGACGCGGTCACCTCGCGCTCGGCCAGCGCTTCGGACAGCACCGGCCACGCGGTGTCATAGATCGAGGTGTCAATGAGCAGCAGGTTCAGCCGGTTGCACACGCCGAGCCGGTCCAGGCTGTCGGAGACCAGTTCTCGCGCCTTCTCCAGGTCCGCCGCCTTGTCGACGTACAGCACACCGCCACCGTCGGCGTGGGCCAGCGTGCGGACGTCGTTGGCGGCCGCGGTGCGCGCCAGCGTGCGGGTGGTCTCGCCACTGCCGCGCAGGATGACCAGCGGCACCAGCCCGGGGAAGCTGACCAGCGCGGACGCGGCTTCCCGCTCGGCGCGTGGCACTAGCTGGATGACATCGGAGTCGATCCCGGCCGAGGTGAGCGCGGGCGCGATGACGACGTCGAGCAACCGCTGCGCGGAGCCCAGCGCGGCGCTGCCGGTGCGGAGCACACCGCCGTTGCGGGACTTGACCAGCTGCGACGCGACGTCGACGGTCACATTCGGGCGAGCCTCGTAATTCGCGCCAATCACGCCGACCGGGCGCCTGCGCTCAACCAGCTGCAGCCCACCATCCAGCTCCTTGATCGGAATGCTGCGCTGCGGGTGCGGGGTGCTGGCCAGCAGCCGCAGCTGCTCTGCCATGCCGGTGAGTCGCTGCTCGGTGATGGTGAGGCGGTCAAGCAGGCCAGCGCTCATACCGTCGGCGCGCGCCTTGTCGATGTCGGTCTGGTTGGCGGCGAGCACGGTGTCCCGCTCGGCGAGCAGCCGCTCAGCCATGGTGGTCAGCGCGGTGTCGATGGACTTGTTGGTGGCCGCCGCGAGCGACGGCGCGGCGCGCACGGCCGAACGCGCGCATTCCTCGACTGCCTTCGCCACCTCGTCCGACACCGCGGTCACCTCGTCCCTTCGAAAATCGCTGTCTGCCCGCTCCAGTGTGCCTCAGCGCTCCGGACCGCCGAGCACAGGCTCGAGCAGCGGCATCCCGCCGACGACGAGGCAACCCACCACGAGCACACCCAGCGCCAGCGACCACAGTGTCGTGGGAAGTCCGGTCAGCCGTCCGAGTTGGTCGACATCGGAGTCCGCCGCCATGCCGGTGCGACGTTTGCGCTGGAGTTCCGCGACCGCGCGAATCGCGCCAAGCAGCAGGAACCACGTGATCGCGTACACGAACACTCCGGTGACGTCGGGCGTCCCGAACGCGGCGATCAGCCCGAGCGCGACCGCCGTGACCAGCACCGCGAACACCCCATAGGCGTTGCGGACGAGCACGAGCACGCCGAGCACCAGCAGCGCGCACCCGAACAACACCAGCCCTTGCCTGCCGGTGCTGATCAACCCGCTGAACACCACCCCGAGCAAGGCAGGCGCCGGATACCCGGCCAACGCGGTGAGAACCATGCCCGGTCCGGTGCGTTTACCCCGCGAGACGGTGACGCCCGAGGTATCGGAGTGCAGCAGAATGCCGTGCAGCCGTCTGCCGGACAGGAGCGCGACCAAGGCGTGTCCCGCCTCATGCACGATCGTCACCACGGTGCGGGTCACCAGCCAGGGACGCCGCAGCACGACGGCGCCCAGCGCGATCGCGACGGCGATCACCGGCACCATGGCCGTCGGGTCCGCCTGCGCGCCGAACAGCCGCTCCCACCAGTGTTCGAAATCGTCGTTCACGCCACAACATCATCACATCGACGCGAACACGCACCGCACAGGGCCGCTGCGCCATCGGTGTGGCGTCCGTTCGCAAGCGTGTCGACAGACATGCGTCACATTGACGCTGTCGTGATCAGCGGCTTACGGTGGCTCGGCCACGTGCGATGGAGGCCGGAAGCCGGTGAGAATCCGGCACGGACGCGCCACTGTATCCGGGCAGAGCCTGCCCGGAAGTCAGACCCGCCGCCATCGCCACTACCCAATCGGGCCGCGCAAGCCCAAGGAGGTCAGGTTCATGTCCGAAGCGGCAGTCCCCGCGTCGACGTCCATCCCCTCGCCCGTACGCATTCCGCTGCGCGAGATCGTGCCGTGGGCGGTTCTCATCGGCGCGCTCGCCATGATCACCATGTTCTTCATCAGCACAGAGGACGGCGCGACCACGCTGCTCGCCGCCGGTGGCTACGTGCACGAGTTCCTGCACGACGGCCGCCACCTGATGGCCTTCCCCTGCCACTGAGGGGCTGCCGAATGATGCGGACATTGCTGGTCCGCGGCCTGATCGCCGGTTTGTTAGCCGGTCTCGCCGCGGCTGTTTTCGCGTTCGTCGTCGGTGAGCCCCACGTGGACGCCGCGATCGCGCTGGAAGAGGCCCACGCCGCTGAGGAAGCGGGCCATCACGCCGAGGAGCCGCTGGTCAGCAGGGGCATCCAGAGCACGGTCGGGCTGCTCGCCGCGCATCTCGGCATCGGTCTCGCGCTCGGCGGACTGTTCGCCGTGGTGTTCGCGGTGATCTACGGGCGGCTCGGCGGGTTCAGCGTGCGGACGTACGCCTCGCTGCTCGCCGGGGGCGCGTTCGTCGCCGTCACGCTGGTGCCGTTCCTGAAGTACCCGGCGAACCCGCCAGCGGTGGGCCAGACCGGTACGGTCGGCTCCCGCACCGAGCTGTACTTCGTGTTCCTCGCGCTGTCGGTGATCACCGCCGGGCTGGCGGTGACCGCGGCGCGCTCATTCGCCGACCGTTTCGGCAGCTGGGTGGCCAGCGGCATCGGGATCCTCGGTTACGCCGTGGTGATGACGGTGTGCGCTGTGCTGATGCCGACCGTGAACGAGGTGCCGGACGACTTCCCCGCCACACTGCTATGGGACTTCCGACTCGCCTCGCTCGGCGGACTTGTCGTGCTCTGGCTCGTACTCGGAGCCGCGTTCGGCACGCTCGTGCACCGCGCGCTGACACCCACGCCCGCGAAGGCTACGGCCGCCACTGCCTGAGCGGCCTGAACGCTACGACATCGACGCCGTGCCCGTGGTCCCCCAAGCCGCGGGCACGGCGTTGTGTCCGGCACTCCCGACGTTGTGTTCGTCGTTCGGCAACGCTTCAGCCGCCCGGTGGCACGAACGGGAGGTCGTTCGGGACGCCGTCGGAGATCAACCGCAGCAGCGCACCGGTGTCGATGTGCTCGGCGATGGCGTCGGCGAGACGGTCCAGCATGGACTCCCGCAGCTCACCGAAACCGGGCGCGCCCTCGGCCGGTTCCCACGCCACTCCGGCCTGGCTCGCGGCCTCGGTCAGCCACGCCCGGCGGAAGCCGTCGTTCTCGAACGCGCCGTGCCAGGTCGTGCCCCAGACAGCACCGCTGCGCCAGCCGTCAAGAAACGGCTCGGCATCCTGCTCACCGGGCAGTAGCCGCGCGACTCCATGGTGGATCTCGTACGCGACGACGTCCTCACCACGCCACCCGCCGCGCGGAGTAGCGAGCACTTTGTCAGGGTGGAAGTCGACCCGAGTGGGCAGCAGCCCGAGTCCGTCGACGTGACCCTCGCCGGACTCCCAGTCGTCCTCGATCGCGGTGGCGAGCATCTGGTAACCGCCGCAGATGCCGAGCACCGGGCGTCCCTTCTCGGCGCGCACCCGCACCGCGTCCGCGATACCGCACTCGCGCAGCCAGTCCAGATCGGCGACGGTGGCGCGGGAGCCGGGCAGCACGGCGACGTCAGCGGACAGCAGTGTGTCCGGGTCCGTCGTGAGCGTGACGGTCACGCCGGGTTCGGCGGCCAGCGCGTCGACGTCGGTGGCGTTGGACGTCCTGGGCAGCCGGGCCACCGCGACCCGCAGCGGGCGAGCGTGGTCCGACAGGTGCGCCGGATCGCGCCGCCAGCCCGCCTGCGCGAGCGCGTCCTCGGAGTCGATCCAGGCGCCCTCGATCCAGGGCAGCACGCCGTAGACCGGGCGACCGGTGAGCCGCGCCAGGGTCTCGAGACCGGGGCGGAGCAGATCGACGTCACCCCGGAATTTGTTCACCAGCCAGCCCGCGAGCAGCGCTTGGTCGTCGGCGTCCAGCAGCGCGAGGGTGCCGAACATCGACGCGAGCACGCCGCCCCTGTCGATGTCGCCCACCACGACCACCGGCAGCCGTGCGTGCCGCGCGAGGCCCATGTTGACGTAGTCCCCGCCCCGCAGATTGATCTCGGCGGGGCTGCCCGCACCCTCGCAGACCACGACGTCGAAGCGTTCCCGCAGCTCAGCGAGGGTGTCGAAGGCGATGCGGGCGAGGCCCTGCCGGCCGGTGGCGTACTCGCCGGCGTCGAGCGTGCCGAACGGCTTGCCGAGCGCGATGACGTGGCTACGACGGTCGCTGCCCGGTTTGAGCAGGATGGGATTCATAGCAGCTTCGGGCGTCACCCCGGCGGCGCGGGCTTGCAGCCACTGCGCGCGGCCGATCTCGGTGCCGTCCGGGCACACCATGGAGTTGTTGGACATGTTCTGCGCCTTGAACGGCGCGACGGACAGCCCCTGGCGGGCGAAGAACCGGCACAGCCCCGCCGCGACCAGGCTCTTACCCGCGTCCGACGTCGTCCCCGCGACGAGCACGCCTCCCGCCGTCATGCGCGCCTCCCCGCCACGATCACACCGACCACCGAGACCCCGGCCGCCACCGCACCGACCGCGCGGGACAGCCGCACGGCGCGGCGGAGGTCCGCGACGCCGGGCGTGCGGCCATTCCCCAGGGTGCCGCGGTTCTCGACCGCGCCCGCGTAGCTGTTCACGCCGCCCAGCCGGACATCGAGCGCCCCTGCGAACGCGGCCTCCACGGGGCCAGCGTTCGGACTCGGGTGCTTGGCCGCGCCCCGCCGCCACACCCGCACGGCGTCGGAGCCACGTCCGCCGACGGCCGGAGCACACCCGGCCGCGGCTAGCGCACTGACTCGCGACGGCACCAGGTTCGCGACGTCGTCACCCCGCGCGGATGCCCAACCGAAGTGGACATAGCGGGGCGTGCGGTGGCCGACCATGGCGTCGAGCGTGTTCAGCGCGCGGTAGCCAAGCAGTCCAGGCACCCCGGCGGCCGCACCCCACAGCAGCGGCGCGACGACGGCATCCGAGGTGTTCTCCGCGATCGACTCCGTGGCCGCGCGCGCCAGATCCTTCTCGTCCAGCCCCGCGGGATCCCTGCCGCAGAGGTGCGGCAACCGGGCGCGAGCGCCCTCGACGTCACCGGACTCCAGCAGCCGGGCCATCGCCGTGCCCTCGCCCGCCAGGCCGGTACCGCCCAGCACCGCCCACGTCGTCCCAGCCGTCACCATCGCTCGCGCCACCGGCGACCGGGCGGTGGCCGCGTGTACCAACGTCCCGACCCCCACCGCCGAGCCGACGCATATCCCGGCATAGGCCGCGCCGCGTGCTCGGGAGTCCGCCCACATCCGGCGAGACAGCGCGTCGGCCGCGCGGCCGAACAGCGCCACGGGATGTCCGCGGCGCGGATCGCCGAAGGCCAGGTCCGCGAGGTACCCGGCGAGCAGCCCGGCAGCGGTCGCGCGCGACGTGGAGAGCATGGGACGACGCTACCGGGCGACGCCGCGCTGGCCACGCACGACGACGGAGAGACGTGGTAACTCCCACACCGGCGGCGCGTCCCCAGCCAGCGCTGCGAGAATGACCGGCATGTTCCTGCCGACCCCGATGACCGCGCTGCGCACCGTGTACCGCACGGGCATGCGTGTGCTCGATGAGCTCACCGCAGGCAGCGCGTCACGGCGCCCGAACACCACGCTTGTGCTCGGCGGCGCGCGATCCGGCAAGTCGCAGTACGCCGAGCATCTGCTCGCCGACGAGACCGAGGTCGTCTACGTCGCAACCGGCCAACCGCCCTCGGATTCCGACCCAGACTGGGCCGAACGGGTCCGCAAACACCGGGAGCGCAGGTCACGGCACTGGCACACCGTCGAGACCCTCGACATCGCGAGCGTAGTGCGCACCGCCAACGCTCCTGTGCTTGTCGACTGCCTCGCCACCTGGTTCGCGCGGATCTGCGATGAGACCGGTGCCTGGCACAACACCGACGGCTGGCGCGACCGCACCGAGGCCACCATCTCGGACCTGGTGGACGCGCTGCGCACCGCACCGGCGCCGGTCGTGCTGGTCAGCAACGAGGTCGGCAGCGGTATCGTGCCGTCAACCCCCGCGGGCAGGCTGTTCCGGGACGAGCTCGGCCTGCTGAACCGGCGGGTGGCCGATGCCACCGACGCCGTCGTGCTCGTTGTCGCTGGTCGAGCGCTGGAACTGTCGGCACCGATCGCGCCGAGCTGAGATGCGAAAGGAACCACTGGTGAGCGAATTCGCGATCCCCACCCCCGACGCGGCCGCCCGCGACGCGGCACAGCAGCGCCTTGATGGCCTGGTCAAGCCACTCGGCTCGCTGGGCAAGCTGGAGGAACTGGCCGCGTGGCTGAGCGCGGCGCACGGCGAGGTTCCGCCGCGCCCGATCGAGAACGTGCGAGTGGTGGTGTTCGCAGGCGACCACGGCGTCACGGCGTCGCAGGTGTCGGCGTATCCGGCCGAGATCACGGCGGCGATGGTGCGGGTGTTCCTGTCCGGCGTGAGTGGGGTGAACGTCCTGGCTCGGCAGGTCGGCGCGGACGTGCGTGTGGTCGACATCGGAGTGGACGCCGATCTGGACGACGTCCCCGCCGAGGTGCGGGAGCACAAGATCCGGCGCGGCTCCGGCTCGATCGACACCACCGACGCGCTGAACCCGGGCGAGGCGCGCCGCGCGTTCGACGCCGGGCGCGCGATCGCGGACGCCGAGTGTGACAGTGGCGCTGACCTGCTGATCCCCGGCGACATGGGCATCGGCAACAGCACCGTGGCCGCCACGCTGGTGGCGGGTGCGCTCGGCCTGCCAGCCGAGGACGTCACCGGCACCGGCACCGGGGTGGACGACGAAGGCCGCGCTCGCAAGGTCGAGGTGGTCGAGGCGGCGCTCGCTCGCGCGGGCGATCGGACAGCCGAGCCATTCGAGCTGCTGACCGCGCTGGGCAGCGCGTGCGCGGCGGCGACGGCGGGCTTCTTGGTGCAGGGCGCGGTACGCGGCGTGCCGGTACTGCTGGACGGCGTGTTCTCCTGCGCGGCGGCCGTCGTCGCCGCCGACATCGCCCCGGACGCGGCGCAGTGGTGGCTGGCAGGGCACCGCTCGACCGAGCCGTCGCAGGCCTACGCGCTCAAGTCGCTCGGGCTGGAGCCGATCCTGGACTTCGGGCTGCGACTCGGCGAAGGCAGCGGCGCGGTACAGGCGGTGCCAACGCTGCGGGCGGCGCGGGCGATCATCGCCGAGATGGGCTTGCTTGCCGACATCGCGCCGCCCGATCCGGCCTGATGGGCGATGCGCTGCGGCTGGCCGTCGGCACGCTGACCGCCATCCCGGTGCCACCGCCGCGCCAGGTCGACACCGACGTCGCGCGCAAGGCGATGCTGCTGGCACCGCTCGCGGCGCTGCCGCTAGCGGTACTGGCCTGTGCGGTGGTGTTTGGCGCCGACGTCGTGGGCCTGCCGCCGCTGGTGACGGCGGTGCTCGTGGTGGGGTCGCTGGCTCTCGGCACGCGCGGCATGCACCTGGACGGGCTCGCTGACACCGCCGACGGGCTCGGCGCGTCCTACGACCGAGAGCGGGCCCTGGACGTCATGCGTAAGGGTGATGTCGGGCCGATGGGTATGGCGACCGTGGTGCTGGTGCTGCTCGGCCAAATCGCGGCGCTCACCGGGGCGATCGCGGCCGATCACGGGGTGTTCGCCGCCGCCGTGGGGGTGCTGGCGGGACGGCTGGTGCTCGGGATGTGCTGTCTGCGGATGGTGCCAGCCGCACGACCGGGCGGACTCGGCGCGGCGGTGGCCGGGTCGACGCCGATGTGGCAGGTCGGGCTCGCGCTGACTATCGGCGCTGCGCTGGCCGCGCTGGCTGGCGTCGCAGCTGGGCTGGCGCCATGGCGGGGCGTGCTCGCGGTACTGCTCGCGCTGGTGGCGTCCGGCGCGCTGCTGTGGCGGTGCGTGCGGCGGCTCGGCGGCATCACCGGTGACGTCCTCGGCGCGTGCGTCGAAGCCGCGACGCTGGGTGCGCTGCTGGCGCTGGCGGCGTGAGGCGTCAGGCTTCCCGTTGGCCAGCGGCATCCAGCAAGCAGAGGGCCAGCATGAGCAAGATGACGACAAAGTCCATACAAGTACCTCAAGTTACCCGATAAAGATCACAAACACGTAATGCCGCGACAACTCTCTTCGAATACTGGACAGCGCCAGTAGCCCGGGCAGGACTGGCCCCGGGCCGGACCGAAGCTGGCGGTTGCTCACGGGAGAGCGGCATGCGGAAGTATCGATTTCTACCCACGAGAAGGAGTCTGCTCGGCAGGTTGGTCATCTCCATTATCGCCGGAGTACTCGTATCCGGCATGGTGACGACGGCATCCGCGGGTGCCGACCACGCCTTCGCCCTTGCTCGTACGTAGTCGTCAACTCGTCATTCGCATTTCAGCCGCCCGGGTTGCTACCGTGCCGATGAGTAGCGCTCGCACGAAGAGGGGGTAGAGCGACATGGTTGGTCCCGGCAACGGCCACTGGGTGCGCACCAGGGATGAGCACAGTGCGAAGGCCTTCGTGGCTGAGCAGGAGATGCGGGCGGCCCGTGAGGACGAGCGCGCCGAGCGTTCGCGCGAGTTCCGCCGCCGCATGTGGCGCAAGATCCGCGGGCTGTTCCGCCGCTCCGCGTAACGGCTAGTTCGTGCCACATGCCGCGCTGCGTCAGCCGCCGCGGCGCGTCAACCGACGTCGGAGAGCGCCTGGCGGAGCGCGTCCAGGAATCCCCTGCTCGTGTGCGGGTCGCGGACGGCGATGCGCAGCCAGTCGGTCGACAGCCCGGGGAAGGTGTCGCCCCGGCGCACCGCGTAGCCCAGTTCGCGGAGCCGCAGCCGCACCTTCTCGCCGTCCGGCACGATGACCAGCACGAACGGCGCTCTGGGACGTCCGGCCACCGTGACGCCCAGCTCGCGCAGACCGTCGACAAGCACCGTGCGGTCCCGCTCGGCACGGGCGGCCAGCCCATCGGACTCCAATGCCGCCTCCGCGCCGCAGCAGGCGGTCACCGCGACAGCGGCGGGTGTCGACACCGACCACGGTGGCTGCACGGCCCGGAGCCGCGCCACCAGCGTGGAGTCGCCCAGCACGTAGCCGGCGCGGAGCCCGGCGATGCCCCACGTCTTGGTCAGGCTGCGCACCACGACCACCCCGTTCAGCCGCTCGCCCGCGAGGCTCTCCGGCTCGCCGGGGATGGCATCGGCGAACGCCTCGTCCACCACGAGCACCCTGCCGGGGCGGCACAGCGCCCGCAGCGTCTTCGCCGGATGCAGCACCGAAGTCGGGTTCGTCGGATTCCCCACCATCACCAGATCGGCTGACTCCGGCACGGCGTGCGGGTTGAGCCGGAAGCCGTCGTCGGCGGACGTCAACACCCGGCTCACCGTGTGTCCGGCACCGCGCAGCGCTACCTCGGGCTCGGTGAACTGCGGGTGCACGATCACCGCGTGTTTCGGCCGTAGCGCGTGCGCCAGCAGCGAGAACGCCTCTGCGGCGCCGGAAGTGACCAGCACCTCATCCAGCGCGCGCCCGTGCCGGGCGGCGACCGCTGTGGCGGCTTCCTTGTCGTCCGGATACGCCGCGAGGTCACCGAGGCACGCGGCGATCCGTTCGCGGAGCCACGGTGGCGGCGACGGCAGCCGCACGTTGACGGCGAGGTCGACCAAGCCGGGCGCGATGTCGGCGTCGCCGTGGTGGCGCAGGTCGTGGCCGTCGCTCGGGCCACTAGAGCCGGGGTCGAACGGACCATCGGGTCCAGGGCCGGGCTGGTCGTCAGTCATACACCGTCCATCACGCTGTGCTCGCTCGCTGGGCACGGACGGCCGCCGTCGCACTGGCCGCGAACCTGCTCGCCAGCGCGGGGTGGCCCGCCCAGTGGATGTGCAGGTACGAGGCGTGCACCCCGGTCGGGCCGGTGACGAAGCCTTCCACGGTGCCCTCGTGCCTGCCGTGGAACCGCCAGGCCGCCTGCCTGCCCTGCGCGGGGGTGACGACCGTGCGGTGGAACTCGTGCCCAGTCACGGTGTCGCCCGCGCTGGCGAGCACGCTGTCGCCGACGGCCCGTGCCGTCCGGTAGCCCAGCGTACGCTTCGGTGTCATCGCGGCGGTGGCATCCAGCACGCCAGCCATCGGCAGCCCGTCCAGCTCCCGGCACAGGTAGGTCAGCCCGGCGCACTCTGCCACCACCGGCAGCCCGCGCGCCGCGGCACCCGCGACCTCGGCCCGCAGCGACTCGTTCGCGGACAGGTCGTCGGCGTGCATCTCGGGGAACCCGCCACCGAAGTACAACCCGGCGCAGCCATCGGGCAGCCGCTCGTCGACGGCGGGATCGACGTCGACGACCGCCACGCCAGCCGCGGTGAGCAACTCGATGTTCTCGGCATAGCGGAACGTGAACGCCCGCCCGCCAGCGGCGGCGACCACCGGGCCACCGGCAGTGCCGGCGACGCCGAGTGCGGCGCCCGGCTCCCATGGCACGCCAAGCAGCGGTGGTGCGGCGGCGGCCACTCGGCGCACCGCGTCCAGGTCGACGCCCTCGGTCACCCAGGCGCGCAGCCGATCCAGCATCGTGGTGGCCTCGCGTTCCCGCTCCCCGACCGGCACCAGCCCGAGGTGCCTGCTCGGTGCGTGAATTCCCTCGGTGCGGTGCAGCGCGCCGAGCACCGGGATGCCGAGCCCTTCGATCGCGGACCGCAGTTCGGTCTCGTGCCGCTCGGAACCGACCTTGTTCAGGATCACCCCGGCCAGCGTCACGTCGGGGTCGTAGCTGGCGAAGCCGTGCACCATCGCGGCGGCGCTGCGGCCCGCGGCACTCGCGTCGACGACCAGCACCACCGGCGCGTCGATCAGCCGTGCGACATGCGCGGTCGACGCGAAGCCCTCGCTGCCGAGCGCGCCGTCGAACAGTCCCATCACGCCCTCGACCACGGCGATGTCAGCCCCGGCCGCGCCGTGCAGGAACAGTGGCACCACCCGCTCCTCGGCCTGCAGGTACGGGTCGAGGTTGCGGCCGGGACGTCCGGTCGCGAGCGCGTGGTAGCTCGGGTCGATGTAGTCCGGGCCGACCTTATGGCCGGAGACGTCCAGCCCGGACGCCCGCAGCGCCGCCATCAGCCCGGTGGCCACGGTCGTCTTGCCGTTGCCGGACGCGGGCGCGGCGATCACCAGCCGGGGCACCCGTCGTGAGTGCTGATCCGAGTTAGAAGTCTGATCAGCACTCACGACCCCTGGGACGGTCACCACTCGATCCCCCGCTGCCCCTTCTGACCGGCGTCCATGGGGTGCTTGACCTTGGTCATCTCCACCACGAGGTCGGCGGCGTCGATCAGCGTGTCCGGGGCGTTGCGGCCGGTGATGATCACGTGCTGGCGACCCTCGCGCTCGCTGATCGTCTTGACAACGTCATCGACGTCCACCCAGCCCCAGTGCAGGATGTAGCTGAACTCGTCCAGCACGTAGAAGTCGTGCTGCTGGGCGGCGATCCTGCGCTTGATCTCCTCCCAGCCCTCGCGCGCGTCGGCGGCGTGGTCCTGTTCGGTGCCCTTCTTACGCGACCAGCTCCAGCCCGCGCCCATCTTGTGCCACTCGACCGGACCGCCCTGGCCGGTGTTCTCGTGCACCTCGCCGAGCGCACGCAACGCGGACTCCTCGCCGACGCGCCACTTGGCGGACTTGACGAACTGGAATACACCGATCGACCAGCCCTGGTTCCATGCCCGCATCGCCATGCCGAACGCGGCAGTCGACTTGCCCTTCATCGGGCCGGTGTGCACCGCGAAGATCGGCCGGTTGCGGCGCTGCCGCGTGGTCAAGCCGTCGTTGGGGACGACGTCTGGCTGTCCTTTCGGCATCAGGCTGCCCTTCCCATCGTGCGAACGCGGACTTCTCCGGCAAGCGTGTCTGCGGCGACCTCGCCGAGCGGCACGTGCTCCCCGCCGAGCCGTTGTGCCAGCTCGCCCGCGAGCCCGAGGCGCATCCTGCCGGTCTCGCAGTCCATGACGACACTGGCGATGCCATTGTTGGCGAGCAACCCGGCAGCCGCATGCGAGCGGGCGACCGGGTCGGGGCCGTGGGTCGCCCTGCCATCGGTGACGACGACGAGCAGCGGCCTGCGCTTCGGGTCACGCAGTGCCTCAACGCGCAGAGCGTCACCCGCCTTGAGCAGCCCCTCGGCCAGCGGAGTCCTGCCACCGGTCGGCAACTCCTCCAGCCGCTTGGCCGCGGCCTCCACGCTGGTCGTCGGGGGTAGCACCAGGTCGGCCTCGCCCCTGCGGAAGGAGACCATGCCGACCTTGTCGCGGCGCTGGTAGGCGTCCAGTAGCAGCGACAGCACGGCGGACTTGACCTCGCGCATCCGCTCGCGCGCGCCCATGGAGCCGGACGCGTCGACACAGAACAGCACGAGGTTGCCCTCGCGGCCCTCCCGCAGCGCGTAGCGCAGGTCGCGGGCCTCGATGCGCGGCCTGCCCCCGATGCCACCGCGCGCCGCTTGGTGCGGGGCGGCGGCATGCAGCGTGGCGACCAGGTGGGCGGAGCCGGAGCGCACCCCGGACGGCAGCGCGCCGATGGTGCGGCCGGACTCGGTGATCGCGCGGGAGCGTTTGCCAAGCTCGCCTGCGCCATTGCCAGAGATGGACAGCAACCGCGCCCGGTACGGACTACCCGCACCGACGGTGCGTTCCCGCTGCCCCTCGGAATCGTCGGAGTCGTCGTTGGTGCCGCTCTGCGGGCTGCTGCTCTGGCCGTTGCCGCTCGCGTCGCCGTTGGGGCTGGGCTGTTCATCCGGAGGTGCCGAACCTGAGCCGGGGCCGTCATCGTCCGGGCCATCCGGGCCGTCGTCCTCGGGGCCGTCGGCGTCCGGGCCATCCGGGCCGTCGTCCTCGGGGCCGTCGGCGTGGTTGTCGTGGGTGCTCAGTGCCTGGTCGAGCTGGTCCTCCTCGATGCCGGGCGCGTCGAACGGGTTGCGCCTACGGCGGTGCGGCAGCGCCAGCCGTGCGGCGACCCTGACGTCCTCGGTGGTCACGTCGGTGCGGCCCGCCCAGGCTGCGTGCGCGACCGCGGTGCGGGCGGTGACGATGTCGGCGCGCATGCCGTCCACTTCGAACGTGGCGCAGACCTCGGCGATCTGCAGCAGCGCGTCGTCGGACAGCACCACCTCGGGCAGCAGCCGCTTGGCCTCGGCGATGCGGTCGGCGAGCGCGGCCTCGTCGTCGGCGTAGTGCGCGGCGAAGCCGTCCGGGTCGGACTCGTAGGCCATGCGGCGCTTGACGACCTCGACGCGCTCGGCGGCGTCCCGGCTGCTGGCCACCTCGACGGTCAGGCCGAACCGGTCGAGCAGCTGCGGGCGGAGCTCGCCCTCTTCGGGGTTCATCGTGCCGATCAGCACGAACCGGGCGGCGTGTGAGATGGACACGCCCTCGCGCTCCACCGTCGCGCGGCCCATAGCCGCCGCGTCGAGCAGGACGTCGACCAGGTGATCGTGCAGCAGGTTGACCTCGTCGACGTAGAGCAGGCCGCGATGCGCCGAGGCGAGCAACCCTGGCTGGTAGTCGGTGACGCCTTCGCCCAGTGCGCGTTCCAGGTTCAGCGAGCCGACGACGCGGTCCTCGGCGGCGCCGACCGGCAGCTCGACCAGCCGCGCAGGACGGTGGTGCGATGCCGCGCCCGCCGGGTGCGGGCCGTCAGGGCAGGCCGGGTCGGGCGCGGCCGGATCGCAGGAGAACCGGCAGGCGTCGACGGCGTCCACGCCGGGCAGCAGCCCCGCGAGCGCGCGGACCATGGTCGACTTCGCGGTGCCTTTCTCGCCACGCACCAGCACGCCACCCACCGCGGGAGAGACCGCGGAGAGCACCAGCGCGAGGCGCAAGTCTGCCATGCCGACGACGGCGGTGAAGGGGAACGGTCGCACACAGGCTCCTTCGCTATCAGCGGATGTCCACGTCCGCTTCAGCCTCGCCCGTCCGGGAAAGCCCCGGCACAGGCAACGACCACCGACGTTCTGGCTCCCTGCGCACGGCAGGTGACAGTGGCGGGACCGCCCCGGACTCGCACCGGGTTCCTCGGCAGCCGTCGACACGGCATCATCCCACACGACCTCTCACGGCGGGGTGCGCATGGTGTCGCGAACGCCGTCTGTGGGACATCTGACGTCGCGACCACGCCGTTCGTGATGGGCGCTGCCTGCTCGGTTACCGTGCGAACGTGGCTTTGGCGGAGCAACGCGGCGTGATCGACGTCGTGGGTATCGGTGCGGACGGCTGGGACGGCCTGTCCGCCCCGGCGCGCGCCGCCGTGACCGAGGCTGAGGTGCTGTTTGGCAGCGACCGGCAGCTCGCGCTGCTCCCGGACTCCGGCGCGAAGCGCGTGCCGTGGCCTAGCCCACTGCTCCCCCAGCTCGACGCGCTGCTCGCGGAGCATGCCGAACGCCGCGTGTGCGTGCTGGCCAGCGGCGACCCGCTGCTTTCTGGGATCGGCACCACGCTGATCCGCATGCTCGGTGCGGAGCGGGTGCGGGTGCTGCCAGCGGTGTCGTCAGTCACGCTGGCGCGGGCGCGGCTCGGCTGGTCCTTCGAGGAGACCGAGGTGATCAGCGCCGTCGGCCGCAACGTGCACCGCGTCGCCCGCGTGCTCGCGCCCGGCGCGCGACTGCTGGTGCTGTCCTCCGACGGCACCACTCCCGGACGGGTCGCCGACGTCCTCACCGCGCGCGGCTACGGCGCGAGCACGCTCACGGTGCTGGCCGACCTCGGCGCGGACGACGAATCGCGCGTCACCGGTGTTGCCAGCGCCTGGCCGGGTGGCGACAGCCCGCCGCTGAACGTCCTCGCGATCGAATGCCGCGCCGACCGGAGCACGACGCCGTTATCGCTGGTCGGCGGGTTGCCGGACGACGCATTCGAGCACGACGGCCAGCTCACCAAGCGCGACCTGCGGGCGAGCGCGCTCGCCCGGTTGGCGCCCATGCCGGGGCAGTTGCTGTGGGACGTCGGCGCGGGCGCGGGCAGCGTCGCCATCGAGTGGCTACGCGCGCACCCGTCGACCCGGGCCGTCGCGTTCGAACGCAACCCCGATCGTGCGGCGCGCGTCACGCGCAACGCCGAACGGCTCGGCGTCCCGGAGCTGGAGGTCGTCGAGGGCGCGGCACCTGACGTGCTGGCACGCGACGAGGCCCCCGACGCGATCTTCGTCGGCGGCGGGGTGAGTGCGCCCGGCGTGCTGACGACGTGTATCCAGCGGCTCGCGCCTGGTGGGCGGCTGGTCGCGCATGGGGTGACGCTGGAGTCCGAGGCCGCCCTCGCCGCAGCGTACCAGGAACACGGCGGCGAGCTGACGCGCATCGCCGTCGAGCACGCCTCGGGCCTCGGCGGCTTCACGGGCTGGCAGCCCGCCCGCACGGTGACGCAGTGGAGCGTGACGCGCTAGCGCCGCCCGCCTCTCCGCGAGTCGCACCGTATTCCGCGCGAGTTTCACCGTATCCGGCGCGAACCGCACCGTATTCCGCGCGAGTTGCACCGAGCCGCGCCGCGCGGACGTCGACGTCGGAACACGTAGCGCCAGAACTCAGAACACGCGCTCCCGCAAGTCGGAACACGCGGCCCCGGAACGCGGGACTCGCGGCTACGGCCCGTCGAACGGGTCCTTCGTCCGGCCGAGAAGGTCGGCCACGGAGTCGAGGATCAGCGTCGGGCGGTAGGGATACCGGCCAGCTGACTCCGTGGTTGAGATCCCGGACAGCACCAGCACCGTTTGCAGCCCGGCTTCCACTCCGGCATGGACATCGGTGTCCATCCTGTCCCCGATCATCACGGTGCTCTCGGAGTGCGCGCCGAGGTTGTTCAGCGCGGAGCGCATCATCAGCGGGTTCGGCTTCCCGACGAAGTACGGCTTCACGCCGGTGGCCCGCTCGATCAGCGCTGCCACCGACCCCGTGGCGGGCAACGACCCCTCCACGCTGGGGCCGGTAGCGTCCGGGTTGGTGGCGATGAACCGCGCGCCACCCTCGATCAGCCGCACCGCCTTGGTGATGGCGGTGAAGCTGTACGTGCGGGTCTCGCCGAGCACCACGTAGTCCGGGTCGGAATCGGTCATGACGTACCCGGCCGCGTGCAGCGCCGTCGTCAGTCCAGCCTCCCCGATCACGAACGCCGAGCCGTTCGGCCGCTGCGAATCGAGGAACTGCGCGGTGGCCAGCGCGGACGTCCAGATCGACTCCTCGGGCACGTCCAGGCCGGTGCGCAACAGCCGGGCACGCAGGTCGCGCGGCGTGTAGATCGAGTTGTTGGTCAGCACGAGGAACGGAATCCCGTTGCCACGCAACTCGGCCAGGAACTCGTCGGCACCGGGCACGAGGTGATCCTCGCGCACCAGCACGCCGTCCATATCGGTCAGATAGCTCCACCGGGGCTCACTCACGCCCCCGACTGTAGGCCGTCGCCACCCGATCCGTCGCCCAGCGGTCAGTCGCCCGCTACCCCTGCCCACGCCTATGTCGCCGCGGCCACGACGTCCGGTGCCGTCAGCCGGGCTGCGTTGGCGGCGTCGTCGTCGACGGCCTGCTGTGCGGAGCGCTCGGCGTGCACCCGATCGCGGTAGCAGGCCACCTCCCGGCGCAACGCACCGGACCCCCAGCTCAGGTGCGGTGCGACCAGGTGGGCGACCTCGGCCGCGGCGGCGAGTCCCCGGTCCGGTGCCTCGATGGAGATCCGCGTCCGCCGCGTGAGGATGTCGTCCAGGTGCAACGCCCCCTCATGAGTGACGGCGTAAACGGCCTCGGCCTTGAGGTAGCCCTCGGCACCGGGGATCGGCTCTGCGAGACGCGGTTCGCGCTCGATCAGCCCGAACAGGTCGGTGACCGCCGAGCCGTAGCGACCGAGCAGTCGCTCCACTGTGGACACCGAGAGCCCATGGCGCTGCGCCACGCTCTCCCTGTCGTCGCGCAGCTCGTGGTAGCCGACCGCGCCCAGGATCGGCAGCTGCTCGGTCACCGACGGCGCGAGCGCCTTGCCGAGCCCGCGCCCGGCGGCATCCACGACGTCGGCGGCCATCACCCGGTACGTGGTGTACTTGCCGCCCGCGATGACGAACAGTCCCGGCGCGGGCTCCGCCACCGCGTGCTCCCGCGAGAGCTGAGCGGTGTCGTCCGACTCCCCGGACAGCAGCGGGCGAAGTCCCGCGTAGACGCCGTCGATGTCGTCCGTGGTCAACGGCTCACGGAGGACGGCGTTGACCCGATCGAGCAGGTAGTCCACATCGGACTTGCTTGCCGCTGGGTGGTCGCGGTCCAGCGTCCATTCGGTGTCCGTGGTGCCGATGATCCAGTGCTCACCCCACGGGATGACGAACAGCACACTCTTCTCGGTGGTGGTGATCAGTCCCGTCTCCAGCCGCATCCGATCGCGCCGCACCAGGAGATGCACGCCCTTGGACATCCGCACGTTGAACGGGCTCGGCAGCCCGGTGAGCTGATGCATCTCGTCGGTCCACACCCCGGTCGCGCTGACGACGCGGCGGGCGCGCACCGCGTACTCCGCGCCGGACTCGACGTCGCGAACCCGCGCGCCGACCACGCGAGCGCCGTCGCGCAGCAGGCCGACGACCTTGGTCCGGGTCAGCACCGTCGCGCCGTGCTGTGCGGCGGTGCGGGCCAGCATCATGGTGTGCCTGGCGTCGTCGACCTGGGCGTCGTAGTAGCGGATCGCCCCGGTCAGCGCCTCAGGGTCCAGTGAAGGCGCGAGGTCAAGCGCCGCGCGCCGGGACAGGTGCCGGTGCGCGGGCAGAGCACGCGCACCGCCGAGGGTGTCGTACAGCGCGACCCCGGCGCCGACGTACGCGCGTTCCCACACCCTGTGCCGCAGCGGGAACAGGAACGGCACCGGCCGCACCAGGTGTGGCGCGAGCCGATGCAGCAGCAACCCGCGTTCCTTCAACGCCTCCCGCACCAGCGCGAAGTCGCGCTGCTCCAGGTAGCGCAGCCCGCCGTGGATCAGCTTGCTGGACCGGCTCGACGTCCCCGCCGCCCAGTCCCGCGCCTCGACCAGCGTGACCGACAGGCCACGCGACGCGGCGTCGAGAGCGGCACCCGCGCCGACGACGCCGCCGCCGATCACCAGAACATCGAGCTCGTCCTCGCCGAGTGTGCCTAGCGCCGAGGCGCGGTATGCCGGGTCCAGTCGTACGGACACTGTGGTTCTCCTCGTCTATTCAAGCTCTGTGACCGGGCGGGGCCACGTCTGGTCCCGTTATTCGTCGACGTCGATCCAGTCGAGGGTGCGCTCTACAGCCTTCTTCCACCGGCCGTAGCCGCGTTCGCGCTGCTGTTCGCTCCAGGTCGGCTGCCAGCGGACGTCCTCGTTCCAGTTCCGCTCCAGCTCGTCGGTGTTCTGCCAGAAGCCGACCGCCAGCCCCGCCGCGTACGCCGCGCCGAGAGCGGTGGTCTCCGCGACCACCGGCCGGGACACCGGTACCCCGAGGATGTCGGCCTGGATCTGCATGCACAGGCTGTTCGCGGTGACGCCGCCGTCGACCCGCAGCACGTCGAGGGTGACGCCGGAGTCAGCCGCCATCGCGTCGACGACGTCGCGGGTCTGGTAGCAAATGGACTCCAGCGTGGCCCGCGCGACGTGCGCGTTGGTGCTGTATCGGGACAGTCCGACAATCGCGCCGCGCGCGTCCGAACGCCAGTACGGCGCGAACAGCCCGGAGAACGCGGGCACGAAGTACACGCCGCCGTTGTCCTCGACCTGGCTGGCGAGCGACTCGCTCTGCTCGGCGCCGGAGATGATGCCGAGCTGGTCGCGCAGCCACTGCACCGCTGATCCGGTGACCGCGATGGATCCTTCCAACGCGTAGGTCGGCTTCGCATCGCCGAACTGGTAGCAGACCGTGGTCAGCAGGCCGTGTTCCGAGCGCACGATCTCGGTACCGGTGTTGAGCAGCAGGAAGTTGCCCGTGCCGTAGGTGTTCTTCGCCTCTCCTGGCCGGAAGCACACCTGCCCGACGGTGGCGGCCTGCTGGTCGCCGAGGTCACCTGCCAGCGGGATCTCGCCACCGAACGGCCCATCCGCGCGGGTCGTGCCGTAGAAGTCCGGGTTGGACGACGGCAGGATGCGCGGCAGCATCGCGCGCGGCACCCCGAAGATCGACAGCAGCTCGACGTCCCAGTCGCAGGTCTCCAGGTTCATCAGCATGGTGCGGCTGGCGTTGGTGACGTCGGTGACGTGCGCCCCGCCGTCGACGCCGCCGGTGAGGTTCCACAGCAGCCAGCTGTCGGTCGTGCCGAACAGCGCCTCGCCACGCTCGGCGTCATCGGCCACGCCGGGCACGTTGTCGAAGATCCAGCGCAGCTTGCCGCCGGAGAAGTACGTCGCGGGCGGCAACCCCGCCTTGCGGCGGATGGTGTCACCGTGGCCGTTGCGCTCCAGGTCGGCGGCGATGCGGTCGGTGCGGGTGTCCTGCCACACGATCGCGTTGCAGTACGGCCGCCCGGTCCGGCGATTCCACACGACCGTGGTTTCACGCTGATTGGTGACGCCGATGGCCGCGAGGTCGCTCGCGTCGAGCTTGGCCTTGGTGAGGGTGCTCTGGATGACCGCGCGGGTGCGCTCCCAGATCTCGGTCGGGTTGTGCTCCACCCACCCCGCCTGCGGCAGGATCTGCTCGTGTTCGAGCTGGTGGCGGGCGATCTCGTTGCCGCCGTGGTCGAACACCATGAAGCGGGTGCTCGTCGTGCCCTGGTCGATCGCGCCGATGTAGTCGCTCATCGTCGTCCTCTCAGTGATACGGGATGCTGGCTGGTCGTCGTGGCCGGTGAGTCGTGGGCGCTGTTCAGAACAACAGTGCGGACGCCAGTCCGGCAAGGCCACCGCCGACCAGCGGGCCCAGTACCGGGATCCAGGCGTATGCCCAGTCGGAGTTCTTGCGCTGTGGCGTGCGCACGGTGCCCGGCCCCGCCGACGCGGCGACGGTGGCGGGAGCGGCGGCCGCTTCCGTGTGCTTGGCGCCGGTCGGCAGCACCGCGTGCGCGATGCGCGGGCCGAGGTCGCGCGCCGGGTTGATGGCGTAGCCGGTGGGTCCGCCGAGTGAGGCGCCGATGCCGACGACGAGCAGCGCGACGGCGGCCGGGCCGAGCCCATGCGGCGTGCCCGCGAACGACAGCACCACGATGACCAGCACGAACGTTCCGATCACCTCGGTGAGGAAGTTCCACCGGTAGGCGCGGATCGCGGGTCCGGTCGCGAACACCGCGAGCTTCTTCTCCTCGTCCTCATCGGCGTCGAAATGGTTCTTGTACGCCAGGTACGCGGCGCACGCACCCAGGAACGCACCGATCAGCTGTCCGCTGATGTACACCGCGGTCGACGCGAGGCTGACGGCGACGCCGTCCGCGTACTCCTCCGCCCCGCTCAGCAGGATCCCGAACGTGACCGCCGGGTTGATGTGGCCGCCCGATTGGTAGGCCACGAACACCCCGGCCATCACCGCGAGGCCCCAGCCGAAGTTGATCAGCAACCAGCCGCCGTCGACGCCCTTGGACTTGGTCAGCAGCACGTTGGCGACCACGCCCGAGCCAAGCAGGATCAGCATGCCGGTACCGAGCACTTCGCTCATGAAGACCGTGCCGAGATCCATGTTCCCTCCTCCATTGCAGGAATGCGATGCGCTCAGACGGTAAGGACGCGATCGGTCGCGCTCTACGGTCGTCGTTCGACAATGCTGAACGGGAACGCTGGCTGCCGCGATCAGACGTGGCTAGCCTCCACCGATCGTGGAGGTTGCTATGACACAGCTCACCGGCGTGCACAGGCTGGTCACACCGCCGGCATCCAGCGTTCGACATTGTCGAATCACGAATTTCCGGATACGTTGCGACGCATGCCGGGTCCGGTCCAAGCCATCGAACGAGCAGCCGCCATCCTGCGGCTACTCGCGCGTGGCTCGGGACGGCTCGGCGTCGGTGAGATCGCCGCGTCGCTCGATCTCGCCAAGGGAACGGCGCACGGCATCCTCCGCACGTTGCAGGGCGTCGGCTTCGTCGAGCAGGACGCCGCGACCGGCAAGTACCAGCTCGGCGCGGCGCTACTGCATCTCGGCACCAGCTACCTCGACGTCAACGAGCTGCGGTCCCGCGCGATCAACTGGGCCGACGCGCTGGCCGCGCGCAGCGGCGAGGCCGTCCGGATCGGCACGCCGCTCGAGGGCAACGTCATGGTCGTGCACCACGTCTTCCGGCCGGACGACACGCTGCAGACCCTCGACGTCGGCACGTTGCTGCCGCTGCACGCGACCGCGCTCGGCAAGGTGCTACTCGCCTACGACGCCGATCTGGCGGCCGAGACACAGCGCTCCGACCTGCCGTCGCTCACCCGGCGCACCGTCGTCAACGCGGCAGCGCTCACTCGCGCGCTGGCCCAGGTCAGGGAGCAAGGCTGGGCAGGGGAAGCGGAGGAGTTCATGCCTGGCGAGGCAGGGATCGCCGCGCCCATCCGCTCCTACGGCGGCCTCGTCGTCGGCGCGATCGGGATCACCGGCCCCGCCGACCGGCTCTGCGACGGAGGACTACGGCCGAGGGCCGATCTGGTTACCCACGTCAGTAACGCCGCCCGTGCGGTGTCGCGCGATCTCGGCGCGAGCCGCTGACAGCACTGGCGCGCCGCGCCACGATGTCGCGTAATGGGGAGGGACACGCGATGACGCAACGCTATGTGATGTCGATCGACCAGGGCACCACCTCGACCCGGTGCATCCTGTTCGACCAGCGCGCCCGGCTGGTGTCGGTGGCGCAGCGCGAGCAGCAGCAGTACTTCCCGCAGCCCGGCTGGGTGGAGCAGGACGCCGTTGAAATCTGGCGCAACGTCGATCGGATCGTCCCCCGCGCGCTGGCCGACGCCGGGATCTCCCCCGATCAGGTCATGGCGCTGGGGATCGCGAACCAGCGGGAGACCACCGTGGTGTGGGACCGCAGGACAGGGACGCCGGTCGGGCGAGCGATCGTGTGGCAGGACGTCCGCACCGAGGAGCTGGTGCGGGAGTTCGAGGGCAAACCGGACGCGGAGACGGTACGCGACCGCTGCGGGCTGCCACTGGCCACCTACTTCGCCGCGCCCCGGCTGCGGTGGCTGCTGGACAACCTCCCCGGACTGCGGGACCGCGCCGAACGCGGCGACGTGCTGTTCGGCACCATGGAGACCTGGCTGATCTGGAACCTCACCGGCGGTGTCGACGGCGGGGAGCACGTCACCGACGTCACCAATGCCAGCCGCACCCTGCTGATGAACCTCGCCACCCTGGCGTGGGACGACGAGCTGCTGTCCTTTTTCGACATTCCGAAGCGGATGCTGCCGGAGATCAAGCCGTCCACAGCGGACTTCGGGCGGACCAAGCGGGTGGTGCCTGGGCTGCGGATCGCGGCGGCGCTCGGTGACCAGCACGCGGCGCTGTTCGGGCAAACCTGCTTCGCGCGCGGCGAGACCAAGTGCACCTACGGCACTGGCAGTTTCCTGCTGATGAACACCGGACGCGAGCTGGTGCGCTCCACCCACGGCCTGCTCACCACCATCGGTTATCAGCTCGGCGGCGAGCCAGCCGTGTACGCGCTGGAAGGGCCGATCGCGGTCACTGGGTCGCTGGTGCAGTGGATCCGCGACAGCCTCGGGCTGATCGGCAGCGCGCCGGAGATCGAGACCCTGGCGCGGACGGTCGACGACAATGGTGGCTGCTACATCGTGCCCGCGTTCTCCGGACTGTTCGCGCCGCACTGGCACAGCGAGGCACGCGGCATCATCGTCGGGCTGACGTCGTACATCACCAAGGGACACCTGGCGCGAGCGGTGCTCGAGGCGACTGGCTGGCAGACCCGCGAGGTGGTCGACGCGATGAACGCCGACTCCGGGCTGACGGCGTCCACGCTGCGGGTCGACGGCGGTATGACGGCCAACCACCTGCTGATGCAGTTCATCGCCGACGTGCTCGACGTCCCGGTCATGCGGCCCATCGTGGCGGAGACCGTGTCACTGGGCGCGGCCTACGCGGCGGGGCTCGGCGTGGGGTTCTGGCCCGACCTGGAGGGGCTGCGGCGCAACTGGCACCTGGCGGCACGATGGCTGCCGCAGCTGGAGGCCAGCCGCAGGGATGCGGAGTACGCAAACTGGCAGCGGGCGGTGGAGCTGACGTTCGGCTGGGCGCAGCCACGACGTCCGGTGTGAGGCGTTGTGGCTCACGTCGTCCCGCACCCCGCCGGAGCGCGGCACCTCGTTGGGGCACGATGGTGTCCGTGACAACGCAGGGCGACGACGGGCGGCAGCAGGACACCGGCAAGGGGACGGTGCACTTCATCGGCGCGGGTCCGGGCGCGGCCGACCTGATCACCGTGCGCGGCAGGGACCTGCTTGCCCACTGCCCGGTGTGCCTCTACCCCGGCAGCCTCACCCCCACCGACCTGCTCGCCCACTGCCCGGACGGCGCGCGCACCATCGACACCGCACAGCTGACCCTTGACGAGATCATCGCGGAGCTGGTGGCCGCGTCCGAGCAGGGACACGACGTCGCGCGGCTGTGCTCCGGCGACCCCGCCGTCTACAGCGCGGTGGCCGAGCAGATGCGCAGGCTCGACGCGGCTGGCGTGCCGTACGCGGTGACGCCGGGGGTGCCCGCGTTCTCCGCCGCCGCCGCGACGCTGGGGCGCGAACTGACCGTGCCGACGGTCGGCCAGAGCCTGGTGATCACACGGGCGCAGGCCCGCTCCACGAGCATGCCTGATGGCGAGAACTTGACGACGTTCGCCGCCAGCGGCGCCACGCTCGCGCTGCACCTGGCGATCGGGCGGATCGAGCAGGTCGTCGACGAGCTGCTGCCACACTACGGTGCCGACTGCCCGGTCGCCGTGGTCGCCAACGCCAGCCAGCCGACCGAGCGGGTGGTACGCGGCACGCTGGGTGAGATCGCGAGGCTGGTGCGCGAGGCCGACATCACCCGCGCGGCGACGATCTTCGTCGGCAAGGTGCTCGCGGCGGAGTCGTTCCCGGACAGCTTCCTGTATTCGGCGGGTCGGGAGCGCGGCACGCAGCCCCGGTCGCTGTGAGGGGAACCCGCCGGCAATGGTTGCTCGCCGCGCGTCGGCTTGTTGATCAGGGTCCCTGCTCGCAGGCCCAACTGAGGCCGACCAAACCGACAATTTTTGGTACTACGAGCAGGGAGGCGGTCGCCGGCTCTGGCCACGCGACGGCAATCCAGCTGAGACCCGGCACCGAACTCCGGTGACGAGGCTCTAGGCGGAGGATGTAGGTGTGACCGTGACGACAGCGCTCGGCACCATGTTCGACACGGTGCTGGACCGGGCCATCGTGCCCGGCTACTCCCGCATCGGCTACCTGCTGCGCAGCAGGCACTGGGACGACGAACCGCGTCCCGGCGCTTTGCGCGGCAAGGCGGTGCTGGTGACCGGCGCTGGCAGGGGGCTTGGCGCCACCACCGCCGTCCGGCTGGCCGAGCTGGGCGCGCGGGTGCACCTCGTGGTGCGGTCCATGGACAAGGCCGAGCGCACCCTCGCCCGGATCGCCGAGGCGGTGCCGTCGGCGGAGGCGCAGGTCGAGGTGTGCGACGTCAGCGACCTCGACCAGGTCACCGAGTTCGCCGCGGAATTCCGGCAGCGGGTTCCCGAGCTGCACGCACTGATCCACAACGCGGGCGTGATGCCCGCCGAGCGCGCCACCACCGCACAACGGCACGAGACAGCGCTGGCCACGCACGTGCTGGGGCCGTTCGTGCTGACGCGGGCGCTGCGGGAGCCACTGTCGGCCGCGGCGCCGGGGCGCGTCATCTTCGTGGCATCGGGTGGCATGTATCCGCAGCGACTGCGCGTCGACGATCCTGAGTTCCGCGAGGGCGAGTACAACGGGACGACCGCCTACGCCAGGACCAAGCGCATGCAGGTGGTGCTGACCGAGTTGTTCGCCGAGCACATTCCGGCCGCGGACGTCGTGGTGCACGCGATGCATCCGGGCTGGGCGAACACGCCAGGGGTCGCCGAATCGATGCCGCTGTTCAACCGGATCGTCGGACCGCTGCTACGCGACGATGAGCAGGGCGCGGACACCATTGTCTGGCTGACCGCCACCGCGCGAGTGGACCATTCGTCGGGGCAATTCTGGCACGACCGCGCGACTCGGCCGACCCACTACGTGCCGTGGACCAGGGAAAACGCCGAGCAACGGGCCAAATTGTGGCAATTGTGCCTCGACGCCGAAGCCGGTCGCTGACTCGGATTCGTCGGCGGCTCGCTCTAGCGTCGGGTCGTGCCCTCGACCACCCACGAAGCCCTCATCGAACTGTTCCGCAACCGGCCAGAGCTGGCAGCCGAGCTGCTCACCGAGCCGTTGGGCATCATGGTGCCCCGCTTCGAGCAGGCGCGGCTCGACTCCGGTGACCTGACAGACCTGGCGCCGACCGAGTACCGGGCGGACGCCGTCGTCGTGCTCACTCGCAACGGAACCGCGGTACTCGCGGTGATCATCGAAGTGCAGCTGGCACGCGACAAGCGCAAACGCAGAACCTGGCCGGTGTACCTGACGACACTGCACGCTCGGTTGCGTTGTCCGGCGATCCTGCTGGTGTTGTGCGCCGATCCGGACACGGCGGGTTGGTGCGCTGCGCCCATTCACGTCGGCCATCCGGGCTGGGAGCTGCGTCCGCTGGCCCTCGGCCCGGACAAGGTTCCGGTCGTCACCGACGTCGACGACGCGCCGCACGCGCCGGAGCTGGTGGTGCTCTCGGCGATGGCGCACGGCACTCACCCGGACCGGGACAAGGTGTTCCGCGCCCTCATCGCGGCGCTGGAACATGTCGATGAAGACCATGCCACGCTCTACCATGACGTCGTGCTCTCGGTGCTCCCGGAAGCGGCACGACACCACCTGGAGGCTCTCTTGCTCACCCGAAAGTACGAATACCAAAGCGACTTCGCCAGGAAGTACTTCGGCCAGGGCAAGGCCGAGGGCGAGAAGGCCGGGCGTGCCGAAGGCGAAGCCAACGCACTGCTCGCCGTGCTGGATGCCCGCGAGATCGCCGTGCCTGAGGAGGCCAAGTCCCGCATCACCGAGTGCACCGACCTGGACCAGCTCGATGCCTGGATTCGCCGTGCGGTCACCGCCACCCGGATCGAGGACGTGCTGGACTGACGGCGCTTACGGCTGGGGTGCGCGGCCGACGATGCGGCCCGCTCGGTCGATGACCACGATGTCGACCTCGACCGGCGCGTCGCCCAGCACGTCGGCCGCCGCCTGCCGCGCCCGTTCCGCGACCAGCCCACCGAGCGCGAGCCCATCCGCTTCGGCCAGGTCCAGCGCGTGCAGCGCGGAGTTCGCGGCGGCGATCTCCCCGGCGAGCGGCTCGTGCCCCGCGTCTCTGGCCAGCTCTGCCAACAGTGCGAGATCCACTTGGGAGCGCTTGGAGTGCAGGTCAAGGTAGCCCGCCGCGAGCTTGGACATCTTGGCGAACCCGCCCGCGATCGACAGCCTCGGCACCGGGTGGCGGCGGATGTACTTGAGCACCGCGCCCGCGAAGTCGCCCATGTCGAGCAGCGCGCTCTCGTCAAGCCCGTACAGCTCGGCGACGACCTGCTCCGACGTGCTGCCCACCGCGCCCGCCACGTGCCGCTCCCCCATCGCGCGGGCGACGTCCACGCCACGCCGGATGCTGTCGATCCACGCCGAGCAGGAATACGGCACCACCACCCCGGTCGTGCCGAGTACCGATAACCCGCCGAGGATGCCGAGCCTCGGGTTCCAGGTGTGGCGGGCCAGCTCCTCGCCGTCCGCGATCGAGATCTCAACGGCGACGTCCGCGGGGACATCATGCGCTGCGGCGACCCGCTCGACGGCCTCGCGCATCAGCCTGCGCGGCACCGGGTTGATCGCTGGCTCCCCGACGTCGAGCGGCAGCCCGGGCCGGGTGACGGTGCCCACGCCTTTCCCGGCGGCGAACGTCACACCGCTGCCCGGCTCACCCCGCCGCACCGTGGCCACGATCAGCGCGCCGTGCGTGACGTCCGGGTCGTCACCGGCGTCCTTGATCACCCCGGCGCTGGCGGCGTCGCCGTCCAATCGTTCGGTGGCCAGCGCGAACGTCGGCCGCTTGCTCTTGGGAAGCACCACCTCGACCGGATCGGGGAACTCGCCGGTGAGCAGCGCGGTGAAGGCCGCCGTGGTGGCGGCCGTCGCACACGCACCCGTGGTCCAGCCGTAGCGCAGATGCTCTCCCATAGTGTGTCCAGTGTGAGCTATCCCGTCCTGATCCTCGGTGGCACGTCCGAGGCCCGCGCGCTTGCGGCTGCCCTGCACGCACGAGGCGTCGCCGTGATGTCCTCGCTGGCGGGCAGGGTCGAACGGCCCCGGCTGCCAGAAGGCGAGGTCAGGCTCGGTGGCTTCGGCGGGCCGGACGGCCTCACGGCCTGGCTGGCCAAGCACGACGTCCGGGCGGTGGTGGACGCCACGCACCCGTTCGCCGCGCGGATCACCGACTCGGCTGTCGCCGCGACCGCACGTGCCGGAGTGCCGCTGCTGCGGCTGGAACGTCCCGGCTGGACCCAGCCGGACGGCGCGGACTGGCGTTGGGTGGACAGCCTGGAGGAGGCGGCCGAGCTGCTGCCCAGCCTCGGCGAGCGAGCGTTTCTCACCAGCGGCAGGCAAGGCCTCGCCGCCTTCGCCGACGTCGACGCGGTGTGGTTCCTGATCCGCTGCGTCGACCCGCCGGAGGCGCCGCTGCCCCAGTATCACGAGCTACTGCTTGACCGTGGTCCGTACACAGTGGACCGCGAGCTTGAGCTGCTGCGCACGCATCGCATCGACGTTCTGGTCAGCAAGGACAGCGGTGGCAGCATGACCGCCGCGAAGCTGACGGCGGCCGCGCGGCACGGCATTCCCTCGGTCATCGTGCGCAGGCCACCCCGGCCAGACACACCCACGGTGTCCGATGTCGACGACGCCCTGCACTGGGCACTGGAGGTGGCATGACCGAGCACGGCACGGCGTTCAGCACCGAGTCCGGCACCGGGTCCGGTACCGAGGCTGGCATGGAGTCCGATCTCGCCCCCGAGCTGGACGCGTTCTACCGCGTGCTGGCACGCAGGCGTGACGTGCGCGCCGAGTTCACCGGGGAGCCGATCGACGACGACGTGCTCATGCGGGTGCTCGGCGCGGCCCACACGGCACCCAGCGTGGGGATGTCGCAGCCGTGGGACTTCGTGCTCGTGTCTGATACCGACACCCGTACCCAGTTCCGGGAGCACGTGCTCAGTGAGCGCGAGGTGTTCGAGTCGCAGCTCGACGGCGAGCGCGGCCACACCTTCCGCAAGATCAAGATCGAGGGCATCCTGGAGTCCAGCCTCGGCGTGGTCGTCACCTACGACCCCGAGCGCGGCTCGCCCGCCGTGCTGGGCAGGCACGCGATCGCGGACGCGGGCCTGTACTCGGTGTGCCTGGCGATCCAGAACCTGTGGCTGGCCGCGACGGCGGAGAACTTGGGTGTGGGCTGGGTGAGTTTCTACCGCGAGGAGTTCCTGGCCAACCTGGTCGGGCTACCCGAAGGCGTGCGCCCGGTGGCCTGGCTGTGCATTGGCCCGGTGCGAAAGTTGCAGCAGGTACCGGATCTGGAACGGCACGGCTGGCGGAGCCGCAAGCCGCTCACCGAGGCGCTGCACTGGGAGCGCTACGGCGCGCGCTGACCCGCGCGTGTGGCGACGTCGGCAGGCGTCACCGCGGTGATGAAGCGCCGTCGGGAGCACGCGGCACCACTCGATTCGGTGAACCCCACAACAAAACCCGCATCCTCATCGCCGGACGGGCGTTAGGCCACATGGACCATGGCGCGGCGACGCCTCGCTACCGGCGCGACGGGTGCTTCCCTGACCGCGCCGGTGCGAGGCGTCGGGTCCCAACCAGCACGGATCAGTCGTAGCTGCGCGGCGTCCACACCGTCTGAGTGCCGTCCCGTTCCACCACGCGAGTCTTCGACGAGCCGACGATCAGCAGGCACCGCATGTCCACAGTGGCGGGATCCAGCTCACCGAGCGTGGTGACCGTCACCGACTCCTCGTCGCCGCCAATATCGCGGGCGATGACGACCGGCGTGGTCTCCGCGCGGTGCCGCAATAGCACGTCACGCGCCTTACCGAGCTGCTCGGTGCGGCTGCGCGAGGCCGGGTTATAGAGCGCGACGGCGAGATCGGCCGCGCCAACGGCGTCCAGCCTGCGCTCGATGATCTCCCACGGCTTGAGCCGATCGGACAGCGAGAGTACGCAGTAGTCGTGCCCCAGCGGCGCACCGACCCGGGACGCTGCGGCCTGCGCGGCGGTCACGCCGGGCAGCACCCGCACCCTGACGTCGGCCCAGCGGGGCTCCTCTGCCTGTTCCAGCACGGCGGCCGCCATGGCGAACACGCCGGGATCGCCGGACGACACCACCGCGACGGACGCGCCGTCGCGGGCCAGTTCGAGCGCTTCCGTGGCGCGGTCGGCTTCCACCCGGTTGCCGGAACTGTGCCGCTGCTGGCCCTGCCGTTGCGGCACCCGCGCGACGTAGGGGCCGTAGCCGACCAGATGCTCGGCCTCCGCGAGCGCCTGCGCGGCCTCCGGCGTCAGCCACTCCGGCCCAGCGGGTCCGAGGCCCACGACGACGACCTCGCCACCGGTGCCCGGTCGTGAGTGCTGATCAGAGTTAGAACCGTGATCAGCACTCACGACTCCTGAGCCACCCTTGCGGGCGGCGTACGCAGGGCTGGCCAGCAGCGCCACCGAGAAGTAGGGGACTGTCTCCGGGTCGATGTCGGCCAGCGGCGCCACCCGTTGCACACCCCTGCCGGTAGACCCTGGCCCGGCCTCGTCGTGCCAGGTGGCGCGCTCGACGTAGTAGGCGTCGTCGAGCTTGCCCGCCTCCTCGAACGCCGAGCGCACCGAGCCGAACGTCCGACCGAGCTTCATCACGGCGGCGGCGTCGGCGTCCGCCAGCCGCATCGCCAGCTCCGGGGTCGGCAACGTGCCGGGCAGCACGGTCAGTACCTCATCGCGCTGCGCCAGCGGCCTGCCGAGCGCGGCGGACGCGGCGCTCACCGACGTCACGCCGGGCACGGCCACCGCACGGTAGCGGTCGCAGAGTCGCTCGTGCATGTACATGTAGGAGCCGTAGAAGAACGGGTCACCCTCGCAGAGCAGCACCACGTCGCGTCCCGCGTCGAGATGTTCGGCGAGCCGCTTGGCGGCGTGCTCGTAGAACTCCTGGATCACGCCCTCGTAGCCGCCGGGGTGGTTGGTGCCCTCGGTGGTGACCGGGTACATCAGGCGCTCTTCGTGCTGGTCACCACGCAGATACGGCTCGGCGACCGAGCGAGCGATGCTACGGCCGTGGCGGGCGCAGTGGTAGGCGATGACGTCGGCCTCACCGATCAGCCTGGCCGCCTTGACGGTCATCAGTTCGGGGTCACCTGGTCCGAGGCCAACGCCCCACAGCGTGCCGGTGGCTTGCGCGGTCACAGTTCCGCCTCCTGTGCGATCGCGTTGAGCGCGGCCACGGCCATGGCGCTGCCGCCACGCCTGCCATGCACCACCAGATACGGCGCGGGTGCCCGCGCGGCCAGCTCCTCCTTGGACTCGACGGCGCCGATGAACCCGACAGGAACGCCGATGATCGCGGCGGGCGCGCCGACGCCCTCGTCCAGTAGCTCCAGCAGCCGGAACAGCGCGGTGGGCGCGTTGCCGATAGCGACGACGGAGCCGGGCAGCCGGTCACGCCACAGCTCCAGCGCCGCCGCGCTGCGGGTGGTGTCCAGCTTCGTGGCGAGGTCGGGCACCCGAGGGTCGGCCAGCGTGCACACCACGTCGTTGTCGGCGGGCAACCTGCGGCGGGTGACGCCGGAGGCGATCATCTTCGCGTCGGTGAGGATCGGAGCGCCCGAACGGAGCGCGTCGTGGCCCGCCTTGACGACGTCCGGCGTAAACGCGACGTCGCGGGCGAGGTCGGTCATCCCGCAGGAGTGGATCATGCGGACGACGACGCGTTCGACGTCGCTTGGCAGCCGGTCGACGTCGGCTTCCGCCCTGATCGTGGCGAACGAGCGGCGGTAGATCTCCGCCCCGTCGGTGAGGTAGTCGATCACGTGCGTCCTTTCTGTGCCTCCCACGCCGGCGGGCGTGCTCCGCGCTCAACGCCGCTGGTCGCGTGCGGCGCGGTGTCTCCCGCGCCGGTCGCGCGTTTCCGTGCCAGCACGTCCGCCAACTCCTCCACGGGAACCTTGTCGCCGTCGACCAGGTAGCCATCGTCGGCGGCGAGGACGTCGACGGCCGGGGTGGACGGTCTGCCACATCGGCGGGTACAGCCTGCGAAGTGTGCCGCAACGCCCGGTTCGTCATTCACGGTGGCCAGCTCGGACATGGCATTCGTCGCATCCACACGGACATCCGCGAGCGCCTTGCCGCACCCCTGACTGCCGATGCAGGCGGTGATCGACGCGGCGGGGTTGTGCGGCTCGACCAGCAGTCCCGCGTGGTGTAGACGTCGGGTCGCGGCGTAGGCGTCCTCGGGGTCGAGGTCTGGTAGCAGCACCGACCGCCACGGTGTGACGATCACCTCACCGGCGATCTCGGCGAGCAGCCGCACGTGCTCCGCCATCGCCGTCCCGAACCGGAGTCCCGCTTGGACGGCGGACCGGCCGTCGTCCTGGCGCAGCGTGCCGAGCGGGGGGACGCTATCGCGGTGCTGAACGATGTCGCCGCTCCCAGTGCCTTGACCGTGTCGTTCGCCGCAGGCCGCCGCGAGCACGGCCGAGCGCTGGGTGTCGTCCAGCTCCCGCACCTGCCACGCCTCGCCCCGGCACCGCACGAACGCCGCCGCGACGTCGACAAGGACGTCGACGGCCTCGGTGACCGGCACCCGCACACCGGTGTCCTCCCCCGCCAGCAGCAGCGCGCCGGAGTCGCCGGACACCGCACGCCAGCAGACGTCGACCCGGTCGTCGAACGACCCGCCGACATCGCCGCGCCCGTCGTCGAGGCCGAACCAGAACCGCCCCGGCAACTCCGCCAGTGCGGGCCGCGCGCAGATCGCGGAGTCCAACTTCGCTACCAGCGGCCGGACATCGGCCAGCCCGCCGAGCAGGCCGGACGCCGGCGAAGCGACCACGTTGCGGACCCGCTCATGCGTCGCGGAGGGCAACAGCCCCGCATCGGCCAGTCGTTCGGCCAACGCAGCGGTGTCGCAGACCCCGCGCAGCTGCACGTTGGCGCGGGAAGTCAGGTGCAGCGTGCCGTCGCCAAGCATCTCGGCACAGGAAGCGAGCTCGCCCAGCTGCGCGCCACTCACGCGGCCACCGGGCAACCGCACCCGCGCCAGCGCACCATCGTCGGCGGCATGCGTCGTCAGCGCCCCAGGGCAGGCGTCCGTGGCACGGGTCCGATGGTTAGGCACAATGTCCCACTGTAGATTGCTGGACGAACCAGCAACCGCGTTGGCATCTGAGGAACCCGGTGGAACTCCGGGGCTGTCCCGCAACTGTGACCGGTCACACCGGAAGCCAGACACTCCGCCCGACGCGATCCCCACGAACCGGGGCGAGGACCCCGGAGAGGAGCGAACGCATCGTGATCCTGCTGCTGTCGACGTCGGACACCGACCTGCTGTCGGCCCGCGCGAGCGGCGCGGACTACCGCCTCGCCAACCCCGCACGCATCGAGCTGGATGAGCTGCCCGCGCTGATGGACGGCGCCGAGGTGATCGTCGTCCGCATCCTCGGCAGCGAGCGGGCCTGGAAGGAAGGCCTGGACATCGTGCGGGCCGCCGAGGTGCCGGTGATCGTGCTCGGTGGCGAGCAGGCGCCGGACGCGGAGCTGATGAAGCTTTCGCACGTGCCTGCTGGGATCGCGACGCAGACGCACCTGTATCTCGCGCAGGGCGGGCCGGACAACCTGACGCAGCTGCACCGGTTTCTGTCCGACACGCTGCTGCTCACCGGGCACGGCTTCGAGCCGCCCGCCGAGCAGCCCAACTGGGGCCACCTGGACCGCGAGGCCGCCGACACCGACGGCCCGACGATCGCGATCCTCTACTACCGGGCACACCACTTCGCGGGCAACACCGCGTTCGTCGAAACGCTGTGCCGCGCCATCGAGGACGCGGGCGGACGCCCGATGCCGATCTACTGCGCCACGCTGCGCAACCGCGCCCCTGAGATGGTCGACGAACTGCACAAGGCCGACGCGCTGCTGGTCACCGTGCTCGCGGCGGGCGGCACCAAGCCGTCAGCGGCACAGGCCGGTGGTGACGACGAGTCCTGGGACATCGCCGAACTGGCCGACCTGGACATCCCCACGCTGCAAGCGCTGTGCCTGACCAGCGACCGCGAGGCCTGGCTGGAGAACGAGGAGGGCCTGTCCCCACTGGACGCGGGCACGCAGGTGGCGGTGCCGGAGTTCGACGGCCGGATCATCACGGTGCCGTTCTCGTTCAAGGAGACCGACGCCGACGGCCTGCCCCGCTACGTGCCGGATGCTGAGCGCGCCAGCAGGGTGGCCGGGATCGCGCTCGGCTACGCGCGGCTGCGCTACACCCCGCCCGCCGAGCGCAAGGTCGCGCTGGTGCTGTCGGCGTACCCGACCAAGCACTCCCGCGTCGGCAACGCCGTCGGCCTTGACACCCCGGCCAGCGCGGTCAAACTGCTCGCACAGCTGCGCGAGCGCGGCTACGACCTGGGCCCCGACCCGATCCCCGGTGTCGATGACGACAGTGCTGAACCTGCGGGCGACCGATTTATTCACGCGCTCATCGAGGCCGGTGGGCAGGACCCGGAGTGGCTGTCCGAGGAGAAGCTGGCCGGGAATCCGATTCGGGTGCCCGCCGCGCAGTACCGCGAGTGGTACAACACGCTTCCCGAGGACCTGCGCACCGAGGTGGAGGAGCACTGGGGCCCGCCGCCGGGCGAGCTGTTCGTGGACCACTCCGCCAATCCGGACGGCGACATCGTGCTGGCCTCGCTGCAGGCGGGCAACGTGCTGATCATGATCCAGCCGCCACGTGGGTTCGGGGAGAACCCGGTGGCGATCTACCACAACCCCGACTTGCCGCCCTCGCATCACTACCTGGCCGCGTACCGCTGGCTGGAGCACTCGTTCGGCGCACACGCCGTGGTCCATCTGGGTAAGCACGGGTCGCTGGAGTGGCTGCCCGGCAAGACGGCGGCGCTGTCGGCGTCCTGCGCACCGGATGCGGTGCTGGGCAACCTGCCGGTGATCTACCCGTTCCTGATCAACGACCCGGGTGAGGGCGCGCAGGCCAAGCGCCGGATGCACGCCACGATCGTCGACCACCTGATCCCGCCGATGGCGCGCGCCGAAAGCTACGGCGACATGGCCCGGTTGGAGCAACTGCTCGACGAGTACGCCAACATCTCGGCGATGGACCCGGCGAAGCTGCCCGCGATCCGGCAGCAGATCTGGACGCTGATCCAGGCGGCCAAGCTGGACCACGACCTCGGCGTCGAGGAGCGTCCGCACGATGCCGAGTTCGACGACTTCCTGCTGCACGTCGACGGCTGGCTGTGCGAGGTCAAGGACGCCCAGATCCGCGATGGCCTGCACATCCTCGGCGACGCGCCGACCGGCGAGGCACGGGTGAACCTGGTGCTGGCGATGCTGCGGGCGCAGCAGATGTGGGGCGGCAAGGCCGACGCGCTGCCGGGCCTGCGCACCGCGCTCGGGCTCACCGAAGGCGGGGACGCGCCTGCCGCGAAGGTGGACGAGATCGAGCAGCAGGCGCACGCGCTGGTCGCGGCGATGGAGGAGCGCGACTGGGACCCGGTCGCCGCTGCCGAGGTCGCGGCGGGCCATCCCGCCGACGTCGAGCGGGTGCTTGAGTTCGCGGCGACCGAAGTGGTGCCCCGGCTAGCGGGTACCACGAATGAAACCGACGCGGTGCTGCACGCGCTCGACGGCGGGTACATCCCGGCGGGGCCGAGCGGGTCGCCGTTGCGTGGCCTGATCAACGTGCTGCCGACCGGACGCAACTTCTACACCGTCGATCCGAAGGCCATCCCGAGCAAGCTCGCCTGGGAGACCGGACAGGCACTGGCCGATGGCTTGCTCAACCGGTACCGGCAAGACACCGGCGACTGGCCACGCTCGGTCGGGCTGTCGGTGTGGGGGACGTCGGCGATGCGCACCTCCGGTGACGACGCCGCGGAGGTGCTGGCGCTGCTCGGCGTGCAGCCGATCTGGGACGAGGCATCCCGGCGCATCAGCGGCATGGAACCGATCCCGCTGGAGGACCTGGGCAGGCCACGTATCGACGTCACAGTGCGGATCTCCGGGTTCTTCCGGGACGCCTTCCCCCACGTGGTGGCGATGCTCGACGACGCCGTCACGATGGTGGCCGACTTGGACGAGCCGGAGGATCAAAACTTCGTGCGCGCCCACGCGCAGGCGGACATCGCCGAGCACGGTGACAAGCGCCGCGCCACGACTAGGGTGTTCGGGTCCAAGCCCGGCTCCTACGGTGCCGGGCTGCTGCCGCTGATGGACTCCGGCAACTGGCGCGACGACGCCGACCTCGCCGAGGTGTACGCGGTGTGGGGTGGCTACGCCTACGGGCGTGGACTCGACGGCGCACCCGCGCGCGAGGACATGGAGAACTCCTACCGGCGGATCCAGGTCGCGGCGAAGAACACCGACACCCGCGAGCACGACATCGCCGACTCGGACGACTACTTCCAGTACCACGGCGGCATGGTCGCCACGGTGCGCGCACTGACCGGGCAGGCGCCCGCGTCCTACATCGGCGACTCGACCATTCCGGACGCGGTGCGCACCCGCACGCTGTCCGAGGAGACCGCACGTGTGTTCCGGTCGCGCGTGGTCAACCCGCGCTGGCTGGCGGCGATGCGCAAGCACGGCTACAAGGGCGCGTTCGAGCTCGCGGCCACAGTGGACTACCTATTCGGCTTCGACGCCACAGCTGGGGTTGTTGACGACTGGATGTACGAGAAGCTCGGCGAGACGTACGTGCTGGACGAGCAGAACCAGGAGTTCCTCAAGCAGTCCAATCCGTGGGCGCTGCGCGGCATCGTGGAACGGCTTACCGAGGCGGCCGACCGTGGCCTGTGGGCGAAGCCGGACCAGGAGATGCTCGATCAGATGCGGGACGTCTACCTGCAGGTCGAAGGCGACCTCGAAGCGGAGTGAGCCGTTCGGGCCCGGCGCCTGCGTCGGGCCCGAACGTGCGAATCCCACACCACAAGCGAACGACTCGGCTTAGCATTACTGAGATGACCGAAGCGCAGCCGCCGGTCGGCGACAGCGAGGACGTTGTCTATGTCGCCTCCCAGCCGTACCGGAACGAGACCGAAGTCACGCTCGAAATGCGCGAGACTGATGGCGGCGAGCGTGCCGTCATGGTCTACAGCTCACCCCAAACTCTGGTAGCCGGTGCTGGCGAGCAGCAGCCCTGGATCGCGATCCCCAGGGAACGAGTGCCGGAGTTGGTACGTCGAAGCGGCGCCGACGGGGTACTGCTCGACACCGTTATCCCGCCGGGCTTACGTCGAGGAGACCCGGAAGGACCGCAGTAATGGATGACATCGACGTCGATCGGACCGCGCTCAACGGATTCGCGGCCAAACTCCGCAATGCGAGTACGGACCTGGAGAACACCACGAACCCGCCAGAAGTGCCCGAAGCGGGCGATGCAACCGGCATCCTGGGGTCGATGTTGAGTCACCTGACCCAGTCCATGGCCGGAGCGGTGACCGGCCTCGGCGCCGCTGGCGATGCGGTAGCACCGTGATCAACGTTCGAGGCGAGTCAGAGACGGCCTGGGACGGCAACTCCGGCGTAGCGTTCCGCGAAGCGATGTCGACGACGGGTACCGGCATTGACGACTTCGCAAGCCAACTCGGTGACGCCAAGACGGTCGTGTCCGTGTTCGCCGACGACATGGCCACCGTGAAGTCCCGAATGGAGCAGGCACGGCAGGTCGCCGTCGCGGGCGGGCTCGACGTCACCGACACCGAGATCGCGGAACCGGGCGAAGCTCCACCCTCGCCCCAGCCACTACCTACGGATGGCTCGGCAACGGCGGAGCAACGGGCCGCGCACACCTCGGCGCAAGCCGCAGTCGACGCTCACAACGCGAAGGTCAAGGCATACAACGAGGCATCGCAGATCGTCAGCGATGCACGCGGCAAGCAGAACGCCGCGCTCCATCACCTGACCAAGTTCAGCACCGACCAACTGAAGAAGACGCCGTTCACCATCGCGGACGTGTCGAGCGGCCTTGCCGCCCAAGCGGTCAAGCGCACCAGCAAGTTCCGCACGCTGGCGGCGTCGTACGGCCGCCACGCTGATCGGGCGCTCAATCTGGCGATGAACAAGTCGGTCACCGATCCCGCCTTCGCAAAGGCGGCTCGCCTCAATGCGCAGTTCGCGAGCAAGCAGAGCGCACTACTCGACGACGCGGTCAAGACCGCACCCGCTGCGATGCTCGACAAACTACCCCAGTGGGCCAGGTCCAGTTTGACTGCGGAGGTGAAGGACGTCGCATTCAAAGGCGGGTCCACAGCGGCTCGTGTGGGCAGAACAGTGCTGGGCCGAGTTCCGATCGCAGGCGGGTTGATCACCGCGGCAGGGGTCGGATTGGATATCAAGAATGGCAAGGACCCGACGAAGGCAATCGTTTCAGGAGCGTCGAGCCTTGCTGCTGGCGCTGCCGTTGGCGCAGCCATTGGTGGCCCAGTCGGCGTCGTTGTTGGTGCCGGGGCAGGCGCTGTGGTCGGCTATGTGGTCGACGAATGGGGTGACGAAATCGCCGGATTCGCCGCCGACAGTGCGGAAGTGGTTGGTGGCGCAATAGCCAATGGCGCCGAAGCGGTCGCTGATGGCGCACAAGCGGCAGGAGAAGCTGTGGTCGATGGCGCCGAAGCAGCGGGTGACGCGCTCGTCGACGGAGCGAAATCAGTCGGCAGGTTCGCAGGAAGTTTGTTCTGAGGTCCGTTATGACTGCCCCAACGCATCCCTCACCCAAGCCCGACGCCGTCACCGGTGAACCGCGCCCGCCGCAGGCACCGGTCGAGGCAAGCTGGAAGCCCTACGACAAGGCGACCGACATGGGTCCCGACGAACCACCGCAAGGCAAGGGGCCAGCACTAGAATGGTTCGCCGACGCCAAGAGCACCAGTTGGAGTGCGGCGGGATTCCTTTTTCTTCTCGGGGTGGTATTCCTTTCTGTAAAGGACAGCGGTTTTGACTGGATGAGGGTCTGGTGGCTCTGGGCGATCTTGATCGTCTTCACCTCACCCATTCTTCTTATCCGCAGGGGCACCCGTATGACGGCTGGAGCGGACTGGCTCCGCCTTACCGGTGACCAGTGGGTCGACACCTATCGCCTCAACACGATTCGGGTTACCACCGGGTTCGGCACCTATCACCTGGAACTCACTGATGCCGCGGGCAACAAGGCCGATACCCAGGTCTGGTACTTGCAGAAAAACCGCAAGCTGTGGGACCTGCTCTACAACGGCATCCTGCACTCCATCGTCCACCACGGCGCCGACGTCAACCGCCGCGCCGTCGAACATCTTCACCTACAAGCCGTCATCAGGAAGCCACCGATCAAATAACCACACAGATCGACGTCGTGCCAGCATCGCTAGGCACCCGCCTTGTTGATCAGCTTCCCGCGCGCTGTGACCATGAAAAAAGGACGAAACGGACACTATATGGTCATAGCGCGCAGGAAGTAGATCAACTACTCCGATCAACTACTCCGACAGCGACGCCGACCTCGAGCCGCACGCCCCAGGCACCGCCGCCAGGCACCGCCGGACGTCCCCTCACGCCCCAGGCTCGCCGACCACCTGCTCCAGATACGGCCCGAACAGCTCCGCCATGCCGTCCGCGACCTCCTTCGCGGTAGCCGTCGACGACGCGGCGTGGCTGATCGCCAGCCGGACCATGTTCTCCGCGATCAGCGCCACCGAGTGCTCCGGCACCTTCGGCCAGATCTCGCTCAGGATCTTGCCGAGGCGGTCAGTGGCATAGCCCAGGACAGGGCCCGCCTGGTTCGTCACGTACGACAGCAGCCCGTCGCCCGCGTCGCCGCGCACGATCGCCATGATCAGTGGTTCCTCGGCAGCCGTCGTCAGGAACACCTCGACGGCGGCGGCCAGCGCCGCCTTCGGGTCGTCCTCGTGCTTGGCTACCGCTTCCTGCACGCCTGCGAGGAACCGCTCGGCTTCTCGCAGGATGTAGGCCTGTGCGAACCCTTGCCGGGAGCCGAACTCCTTGTACAGCGTCTGCCTGCTGACCCCGGCCGCCTTGGCGATGTCGGCCATGCGGGTCTCGGACCAGCTGCGCTGCTCCAATAACTCGCTCGCGGAGTCGAACAGGGTGTCCCGCAACAGCTCACGGGCGGCGTCAGCGAAGCGGCGGGCGCGCGGTTTCGGCATATCGTCGACATTTGCAGCGGACGGATGCCGTGTCAACATCATGGACACCAAACCCGTGAGGCTGGCGTCGCGCCCGCTCATGTCAGCGCCGTGGACACAGTGGACGACGCGAGCGTGCCCAAGTCGGTCGCGTCGTCGGCGAGCAGTTCCGGCCCAGCGCCCGGCGCGGTCGCGATCAGCTTGCGCAACGCCCTGATCTCCTTGGCCCGGTTGACGCCGACCGCGCCGACCAGCCTGCCGTCGCGGTGGAACACCGCCGTGAAGTTCAACGAGTCAACCTCGCCGCGGATACTGAGGTCATCCGTAGCCATCGGCCAGCCCGCGACCTGCAGGTTCACCCCGTACTGATCGGACCAGCACCACGGCACCTGCGAGAACGGAGTGCGGTCGCCGAGCATGTTGCGCGCCGCGGCGGCGCCCTGTTCCTGCGCGCTCTGCCAGTGCTCGATGCGCTGCCGCCCGCCGAGCATCAGGTTCGGCTGATTGGCGACGTCGCCCGCCGCGAACACCCCGGGCACCGATGTCTCGAAGTACTCGTCGACCAGGATGCCGTTGTCGACGGCGATACCCGCCCGCTCAGCCAGTTCGGTGTTGGGCACCATGCCGATCGCGACGACGACGGTATCCGCCGTCCAGCCGCGACCGTCGGCGTCCGTGGTGACGAGGCCGCTCTCGGTGCGCTCGACGCCCGTGACGTCGACGCCGGTGTGCAGCTCGACGCCATGCGATCGGTGCAAATCGGCGTACACCCCGGCAACCCGGGGCGGCAGCAGCCGGGACAACGGCGTCGGCTCGGCCTCCAGCATCGTCACCGCACAACCCCTGCTACGCGCGGTGGCCGCGACCTCGGCACCGATCAGCCCGGCGCCGATCACCAGCACCCTGCTGCCCTCGGCCAACCGGTCCCGCAGCGCGGGCACGTCGGAGGCACTGCGCAGCATGTGCACGCCGGCCATCCCGTCCGCGACCGGCAGCGGCCGGGGGCTGCCGCCAGTGGCGAACAGCAGCAGTTCGTAGTCCAGCCGCTCGCCGCCGTCGAGCTCCAGCTTCCGCGCGAGGACGTCGACGTCGACCACCCGCTCCCCGGTGCGCAGCTCGACATCCTGCTGTTCCCAGGTCTGCGGTGCCCGCAGCCGGGTGCGCTCGAACGGCATCGTGCCGCGCAAGACGTCCTTGGACAGCGGCGGCTTGCGGTACGGCTCGTCGGGTTCCTCACCGATCAGCACGATCCGGCCTTCGTATCCGGTGCTGCGCAGCGTCAGCGCGGCGGTAGCGCCCGCGACGCCAGTGCCGACCACGATGGCATTTCCGGCGTTTCCCACGCGGGTCATGCGGCACCTACCGGCTCGAAGTCAACCTTCTCGCGCACCCCGCAGTCGGGGCAGCACCAGTCGTCAGGGACGTCGTCCCAGCTGGTGCCAGCGGGAAAGCCCTCGTGCGGGTCTCCCACCACCTCGTCGAAGACGTACTCACACACGGGACAGCGAAACTTGCTCATGGCTACCCCTTATGCGGTCGCGCCGTAGCGGGCCAGGATCTTCTCCCGCTTACTCGGCTGGATATTGGCCTTGCTGATGTCGCCGTCGTAGTGGGCGACCACCCGCTTGTCCATCACCTTCCGCCAGAGCGGCGGAACCCACGCGAGCACGATCATCGACGCGTACCCGGCAGGCAGCTGCGGCGCCTCATCGAAGTCCCGCAACGCCTGGTAGCGCCGGGTCGGGTTGGCGTGGTGGTCACTGTGCCGCTGCAGGTGGTACAGGAAGACGTTGGTGACGACGTTGTTGCTGTTCCAGCTGTGCCGCGCGGCGGGCCGCTCGTACCGGCCACTCTCGGCGCGCTGCCGCATCAGGCCGTAGTGCTCGAGGTAGTTGACGACCTCGAGCAGCGAGAAACCGAAGATCGCCTGGATGACCAGCAGCGGCAGGATGCTCGGACCGAACGCGATGACCAGAGCACCGAACAGCGCCAGCGACATCGCCCACGCGTTGAGGACGTCGTTGCGCAGCGTCCAGGGGCCCTTGTTCATCCTGGCAAGCCGCTTGCGCTCCAGTCCCCACGCCGAGGTCAGACTGCCCCAGATGGAACGCGGCAGGAACCGCCAGAACGACTCACCGAAGCGCGAGCTGGCCGGGTCCTCCGGGGTGGCGACGCGGACGTGGTGGCCGCGGTTGTGCTCGATGAAGAAGTGGCCATAGAACGTCTGCGCCAGCGCGACCTTGGACAGCCAGCGCTCGTGCTTCTCCTTCTTGTGGCCCAGTTCGTGCGCGGTGTTGATGCCGATGCCCGCGACGACACCGACGGAGATCGCCAGCCCGATCTTGTCCACCATCGTCATCTCGAAGGTGGTCCACATCCAGCAGGCGAGCACCAGCCCCGCGTACTGCACCGGCAGGAACAGATACAGGATCCACTGGTAGTAGCGGTCCTGCTCCAGCCACTTGACCAGCTCCTCGGGCGGGTTCTCCGCGTCGTTGCCGATCAGCATGTCCAGCGTCGGAATCAGGACGAAGACGATGATCGGCGCGAGCCACCAGGCCAGGTGAGTGGCCCAGCCGCCGTCCGTGGCGGAGTAGACACCCCAGATGATGAACGGAATAGCGGGGACAACCAGTCCCAGCAGCCACGCGTAGCGCTTGCCGTCGCGCCAGCTGACTTCCGTGTGGGCCTCCTGCCCAGCGGCCATCGATGTCATGACGACGCCTCCTTGCGTCTCTGGCCCACTGCCGATCGTGATGTGGGTTACTTACATATCAACGGGCTATGCCACGAAGGTAGACACGCAGAGGACTTGTGTCAACAGAACGACACCACAGTGTTTCGTGTAAATCCTGCGGACGTTGTCACCCACGGCGACAACCATCGATACACGCTGTCGCTCCTGGTCTCGCTATACCCGGCCACGCGCACGCGAAACGGCGGCACCCCGCCTGCCGGGATGCCGCCGTGTACTGAATCTGTGCTGGTCTGTCCTGGTTTCAGGTCAGTCGAAGACGACGAGTGAGCGCGCGCCCTCCCCCGCGTGCATCCGCTCGAACGCGGCTGGCACGCCGTCGAGGCCGATGCGGTGCGAGACGAAGGTGTCCAGGTCGAGGCGGCCGTCGAGCACGGACTGGGCGATCGCCGGAACGTCGACATCCGGGTCGGCCGAGCCGTACACCGACGCGCTGAGCGAACGCGCGAAGTGGTAGATCTCCAGGCCGCTGAAGCTGACCGGGTCGTCCTTGGCGCCAACGCCCAGCGTGACAACGCGCCCGCCCCTGCGGGTGCTGCCCCACGCGGTGCGAATAGCCGCCGACCGGCCGACACACTCCAGCGCGACGTCCGCGCCTCGGCCCTCGGTCAGCGAGCGGATCAGCTTCGATGCGGCCTTGTCCGCGAGCGCGAAGTCGGTCGCGCCAGCCTCGAGCGCGAGATCCCGTTTGGACTCGTTGAGGTCGAGCGCGACGATCCGCGACGCCCCCGCCAGGCGCGCGCCCGCGATCGCGGACAGCCCCACACCGCCGAGGCCGACCACGACGACCGACTCGCCTGGGCGCACCTTCGCGTTGTTGCGAACCGCGCCGACGCCGGTGATGATCGCGCAGCCCAGCAGCGCGGACTCTGCCAGCGGCAGCTCCTTCGGCAGCGGAATGACCGCGTTCTCCCCGATCACCACCTCCTCGGCGAGCGCGCCGACGCCGAGGGTGACGTGCGTCGGCGTGCCGTCCGCGAGGCTACCGCGCGGCGTCGACGCGACACCCTCGGTCGCGGTGCACAGCCATGGCTCACCCTGCTGGCAGAACCAGCAGTCGCGACACGGTGGCGTCCAGTTGAGCACGACATGGTCACCGACGCCGACCCTGCTCACCCTGTCCCCGACCTCGGTGACCACGCCGGACGCTTCGTGGCCGAGGATCAACGGGAACGACGGCGACAGCACCCCATTGATCATGGAGAGGTCGGAGTGGCACACGCCGGCGCCACGCACCACCACGCGCACTTCGTGCGGCCCGGTCTCGGGCAGCTGGACGTCACAGATCTCGAGCTCGGAGTCGACTCCGCGCGCAACCAAAGCCTGAACCATGTCCGGCACCCTACCGGCGAGTATGGCCCCGGTTGGGTGACAGGGCCGTCGACGTTCACTGGTCGGTGCGCGGTGTTGTGTCTGGGTTGTGCGCCGCGCCCAGCAGCGGCGTCAGAACGGATAGCCACGCGAGGCGAGCAACGCCCTGACCCACGTCGCGAACTTGCCCGCGGCCTGCTCCGGCGCGTCGGTCGAGCACACCAGGTGGCTGATCGTCAGGCGGGTCGCCAGGTCCGCGATCAGCAGGTGATCGTCCGGCGCCACCTCCGGCCAGAGCTTGCCGCCGATCTGGACCAGCCGCCTCGTCGCGGCCTCGATAACGGCGGCGGCATCCGTCGTGAGCAAGGCGATCATGTCGTCGTCGTCCTTGCGGGCCAGCGTGAGCTGCACCAACGGCTGCTCGGCCGCCACCCGCAACGCGAGCGCCATGCCCGAGGCCACCGATTCCGGCAACGACGGATGCCGCGCCAGCTCAACCTCGATCGCGTCGATCAACCGGTCGGCCACCCGCACCGCCACCGCTTCCGCGAGGCCGAACTTATCGCCGAACTCGTTGTAGACCGTTTGCCTACTTACTCCCGCCAACGCCGCGACCTGACCGACTCGCAGCTTGGCCATCCCCACTTCCGTCGCCGTGCGCTCGGCCGCATCGAGCACCCGTTCCCTCGCGCCACGCGCAGGCTGGGTGCCGGACGACTCCCCTGTCATTGTCACGTACGTCACAATTAGTGATCGTCTGGGAAAAGTCAATTTCATCGGTCGCGCGTCCGGGTGCGCCGAACCGCAGCGAGAGCCTGGCGGTCTTTGCGCACATCCGCAACACCGATGAACGCGGTTCCTGTCATGGCGGACGAAATCCGCATACCAGGCTCCATCGGCCACATCGCAGGTGGTGAACGGCGCGTTGTGCTCCACAAACGGACCGGACGTTCGCTCAGAGAGGAGCAACTCATGCGTCGTTTTCCACGAAGTACGTTCGCCGCGGCCCTCGTCGGGCTGCTCGCGGGTGCCGCGGTCGTCGCCACCCCGATGTCAGCCCCTCCGGCCGCGAGCGCTGATACCTTCTACGATCCACCGTCACCGCTGCCAGACGGCGAGCCAGGCGACATCATCCGCAGCGAGCCGACCACGTTCTATCTCGACCCCACCACGACGTTGGAGGCCAATGCCGACGCCTACCGGGTGATGTACCTGTCGACAGACACTCACGGTGACCCGATGGCCGTCACCGGCACGCTGCTGCGGTCGAACTATCCCTGGATGGGTGTCGGGCCACGGCCAATCATCGGGTTCGCCGTCGGCACACAAGGTCTGGCCGACAAGTGCGCGCCGTCGAAGCGCATGGCCGCTGGGCTGGAGTACGAGGGCACGTTCCTGGAAGGCCTGTTGGAGCGCGGGTACGGCATCGCCATCACCGACTACCAGGGTCTCGGCACGCCAGGCAACCACACCTATGTCAACCGCGCCGCTGAGGCCAACGCGGTGCTGGACTCGATCCGGGCCGCGCAGCGGCTGCCCGACGTGAAGCTGCCCGATTCCGGTCCGGTGCTGACCGCGGGCTACTCCCAGGGTGGCGGGGCGTCCGGTGCGGCCGCCGAGGTCGCAGACAGCTACGCGCCGGAGCTGGATCTGCTCGGCTCCTACTCGGGCGCGCCACCCGCCGACAAGAAGGTCGTTGGCAGGCACCTTGACGGCAGTCACGCCGCCGGCCTGCTCGGCTACGCCATCGTGGGCCTCGACGCCGCCTACCCCGAGCTGGGCATCGACGATCTGCTCAACGAGGAGGGCACGAAGCAGCGCGAGCAACTCGAGTCGGAGTGTGTCGAAGAGACGCTGGTGAACCACGCCTTCAAGGAATCGAAGGACTTCACCAAGGACGGCAGGGCGGTGACCGAGTACATGGACGAGGAACCGTTCGACTCGGTCGTCGAGGAGCAGAAGCTGGGCAACCGTCGTCCGGAAGTTCCCACCCTGGTGCTGCACAGCAGGGGCGACGACATCGTGCCGTACGACCAGGGACGCCAGATGGCTCGCGATTGGTGCGGACTCGGCGCCAACGTCAAGTTCAAGACGTTGGAGACCGCGACCCACGTCGGCGCGATCCCCGAGGCGTCGAGCGAGGCGTTCATGTGGATGGAGGAGCGGATCAGCGGCTTCCCCCAGTTCAGTAACTGCGGCTTGTTCTGACCCGCTTCAGGGTGGCCTGGGCGTTTCCCGCGCTCAGGCCACCCACCACGTCCGCGGCGTTACCGCGTCTCGCGCTCCGGCAAGGCGTCCCGCAGCACCTCGGCCAGATGCCGCGACCGGACGCCGACCAGCTGCTCGAACTGGGTGCGGCAGCTGAAGCCGTCCGCGACAACAGCGGCATCAGGCGGCGAGGACGCCAGCGCGGGCAGGACGCCGTGCTCGGCGACCTTCACCGACGTCTCGTAGTGGCCACGCTCAAACCCGAAGTTGCCAGCGAGCCCGCAACACCCCGCGTCGAGCACCCGGGTGTCCGCGCCGGTCGACCGCAGCAGCGCGGCGTCCTGGCCAGAACCCATGATCGCGTGCTGGTGGCAGTGGACCTGCACCGTCGCGTGCCCGTCGACGGCTGGCGGTGCCCAGTCCGGCGCGTGCCTTGCCAGCAGCTCCGCGAACGTGTACGTGTGCGCCGCGACCACGGCCGCGCCCTCGTCGTCCGGCAGCAGTTCGGTGGCATCGGAGCGGAACAGCGCGGCGCAGCTCGGCTCAAGCGCCACCATCGGCACTCCAGCGTCGATCACCGGCGCGACGTCGGCGAGCGACTGCCGCAGCATCCGCCGCGCGACGCCGAGCTGGCCGGTGCTCACCCAGGTCAGCCCACAGCAGCGCGGCCGGTCGACGGTCAACACCTCGAACCCGGCGGCTTCGAGTACTTCGGTCGCCGCGACACCGATGTGCGGGGCGAAGAAGTTGGTGAACGTGTCCGGCCACAGCAGCACCGAGCCGCGCGGCGCGTCCTGGCCCCCGCCCGGTGACCGGTGTGCCGCGTACCACTCAAGGAACGTGTGCTCGGCGAACCGGGGCAGTTCCCGCTCGGCCGCGATGCCACCTGCCCGTTTGAGCACTCGGGACAGTGGCGATGCCGTGAGCGCGTTGACCGCCTTCGGCATCCGGGACGCCAACCGCGCCATCAACGGCAACCACCCCATCGAGTAGTGCGCGGCTGGCCTGAGCCTGCCCCGGTAACGGTGGTGCAGGTACTCGGCCTTGTAGGTCGCCATGTCGACACCGACCGGGCAGTCGCTCTTGCAGCCCTTGCAGGACAAGCACAAATCCAGCGCCTCGCCGACCTCATCGGAGCGCCAGCCGTCCGTGACGGTCTCGTCGAGCAGCATCTCCTGCAGCACTCGCGCACGGCCGCGCGTGCTGTCCTTCTCATCGCGGGTGGCGCGGTAGCTCGGGCACATCACGCCACCGGATAGCGTGCGGCACTTGCCGACGCCGACGCAGCGGTGCACCGCGGTGCCGATCTGTCCCCTGTCCTCGTGCAGCGCCAATGTCGTCGGCGGACGTCGCCAGGTGCGGTCCGGGTCGATGCGCAAGTCCTCGGTCATGGCGGCGGCGTCGACGATCACGCCGGGGTTGAGCTTGCCGTGCGGGTCCCAGATCGCCTTGAACTCGGCGAACGCGCGCATCAGCTCCTGGCTGTAGAGCGCCGAGAGCAGCTCGGAGCGAGCGCGGCCATCGCCGTGTTCGCCGGACGGCACCCCGCTGTGTTCCTTCACGAGTTCGCCCGCCGCACGCATGAACTCGTCGAACCTGCCAACGCCATCGTGGCTGCCGAAGTCAAAATCAAGCCGGACGTGCAGGCAGCCCTCGCCAAAGTGGCCGTAGACGACGCCGTGCAGCCCGTACCGTTCCAGCAGCCGGTGGAAGCCACGCAGGTACGCACCGAGGTTGCTCGGCGGCACGGCGGCGTCTTCCCAGCCAGGCCAAGACAGCGTGCCCTCCGGCGAGCGGGTCGCCAGACCGGCACCGTCCTCGCGGATCTTCCACACCGCCGTACGATGCGCCGGATCGTCCACTGTGGCCACTCCGCGCACACCGTCGATGCCGCGCAGCGCGTCGGTGAGTGTCCGCGCTTTCTCAGCGCTGTCGACGTCGATCAGCAGCCATGCGTCGCCAGCAGGAAGTTCCGGGACTGATCCAGCGCGGCGGACACGCAAGACGTCGAGAATGCGGTCGTCCATGCCTTCGCAGGTCAGCGGCTGGTGCGCCAGGATGGCGGGCACCGCGTCGGCGGCGACCTCCGAATCCAGGAACCCGGCGATGACGAGGCGCTGCTCGGCGGGCAGTGGTACGAGTGTGACGGTCGCTGCCAGCACGATCACGCAGGTGCCCTCGGTGCCCACCAGCGCCTTCGCGGCGTTGGTGTCGTTCTCCGGCAGCAGGTGATGCAGGCCGTAGCCGGACACCTGCCGGGAGAACTGCCCCAACTCGGTGCGGAACTGAGCGCGATGGGTGTCGGCCAGCGCGGTGAGGGCGGTGTGGATCTCGGCCGCCCGATCGGTGCGGGGTGTGGCGACGCCGCCCGCGCCGACAGTGAGCCGAGTGCCGTCGTAGGTCAGCACATCGAGTGAGACGACATTGTCCGACGTGCGTCCCCATGCGACGGAGTGCGAGCCGCAGGCGTCGTTGCCGATCATGCCGCCGATGGTGCACCGCGCGTGGGTCGAAGGGTCCGGTCCGAATCGCAGCCCGTAGTGGGCGAGTTCGGCGTTGAGCACGGCGGGGATGACGCCGGGTTCGACCGTCGCGGTGCGCGCGTCAGGGTCGATGTCGATGATCCGGTTCATGTGGCGGGAGAACTCCAGCACGACACCGGTGCCGATGGCGTTGCCCGCGATCGACGTCCCGCCACCCCGGGTGGTGATCGGCACCTCGTGTTTGGCGCAGACCGCGACGGCGGCGGCGACGTCATCGGCGTCGACGGGGAAGACGACGCCGAGCGGCACCTGGCGGTAGTTCGATGCGTCGGAGCTGTACTCGGCGCGCCTGCGGTCGGTGAAGTCCACCGCCCCACGGACGGCGGCCTCGAGGTCGGTACGCAGCGTCATAGCGCCGAGTCTCCCGCCTGGCGACGCGCATCGCACGCCTCACACGCGGGAGACCGAGTGAGCGCCGCCGCGAGTCGCACCTTATTTCGCGCGAGTCGCACCCTGTTCGCCGCGAGTCGCACCTTATCCGCGGCGAGTTGCACCTTCGGGTGGACGAGAGCGGCACTGCGGGCGACGGGTTCTCGGGACTCACGGCCCGGAACGCGGAACTCACGGCAGCGGTCGGTGCAACTCGCGGCGAATAGGGTGCGACTCGCGGGCCAAGGGCGGTCAGACCGAGCCGAGCACCCTCGTCACCGCGATCTCCAGGACGACGCGGCGCGGGTTCACGCGGGGTTGCTTGTAGCGCTTGGCGTAGCGATTCTCCGCGTCGGCGACGGACTCCGGGTCGTCACGCAGCACCGCGCGACCTTCCAGCGTTGACCACCGACGCCCGTCGAGCTGGCACACCGACACCGCGCTGCCGCGCTCCCCCGCCGCCGCGGCCAGTCGCGCCTTGACCGACTGCCGCGAGCAGATCACCCGCGCGAGCCCCGACTCTAGGTCCAGCGTGACGCCGACCGGCACGACGTGCGCGGTTCCGTCCGGCCGCACTGTGGTCAGTGTGCACAGGTGCCGCTCGGTCCAGAACTCCGCGAACCGCTCGCCACGGCTGATCAGGTCGGGCATGCGGCCTCCTGATCGCGCACGGCACGCCGCGCCAGTGACGTGGCGTCGGCCAGCATGGTCTCCGATGATTCGGACCTGCGCGCAATCCTCATGCGGCCAGCGTAACCGCGGCTACACCGGGTCGCTGACCGCACGCAGCCGCTGGGTGCCCGCCGTCACCGCGAACGACTTCGCGTGGTGTGCGGCGCTGCCCGCGTCCTCCCGGTCGGCCAGGAAGTACCAGTCCATCTGCACTCGGTCAGCGGTCACGTCGCAGATCGTGTAGCCGTGCGAGTCCAGCTCCACCCACTTCAGGTGCCGGTTCAGCGTCCTCGCCGCCTGCTCGACGCTGACCGACACCGTGCGCGGCGGCGCGCCGGTCAGCTCATCGATGTTGTCCGAGGTGACCGAGGGGACGACGAACTCCGTCGCCACCGTTCGCGAGAAGGGGTACAGCCCGGCGTCGAGCGGCACCTCGAACGCCCACGACGTGTGGATGTCGCCGGTGAGAAAGACGGTGTTCTGCACGCCCTGATTGGCGAGCAACCGAATCAGCTCGCGGCGGTCGTGCTGGTAGCCGTCCCACTGGTCGACGTTGACCGGCACGCCGTCCTCAGGCACCAATCCGGTGAGCTCCGCGAGGGGCTCGCCGACGACGCGCGGCAGTGGCGGCAGTAGCAGCGGCGAGAACATCACCGGGTTGCCGATGAGCTTCCACTGGACGTCCTCGGCAAGAAGGGAGTCGCGCAGGAACGCGAGCTGCTCCGCACCGACGATGGTGCGGTCGGCGTCGTCGGCCTCGCCGATTTCCGATGCCTGCTGACTGCGGTAGGTGCGCAGGTCGAGCATCGTCAGCTCGGCCAGGGTGCCGAACCGCAGCCGCCGATACAGCTGCGCGCCGTCGCCGAACCGGATCGGCATCCACTCGGCGTACGCCTGTTTGGCCTGCCGCCTGCGCGAGGTCCAGGAGCCCTCCTCGCCCTCGGTGTGGTTCTCCGCGCCGCCGGACCAGGCGTCATTGGCGGTCTCGTGGTCATCCCAGGTGATGATCCACGGGCAGGCGGCGTGCAGCGACTGGAGCTGGGGGTCGGTCTTGTACTGCGCGTGCCGCCCGCGGTAGTCCGCGAGCGTGATCATCTCGTGCGGCGGATCGTGGCGGCGGAACGAGCCGTACTCGCCGGGACCGTACTCGTACAGATAGTCGCCCAGGTGCAGCACGGCGTCGACGTCGTCGCGCTCCGCGAGATGCCGGTATGACGCGAAGTGGCCGGACTGCCAGTTCGAGCAGGAGACGACGCCGAACCGCAGCCGGTCCGGTTGGACGTCGGCGGCGGGGGCGGTGCGGGTGCGGCCGATCGCGGAGTGCTGGTCAGCGAAGGCGAACCGAAAGAAGTACCACCGGCCGGGCGCGAGCCCGTCGGCGTCGATTTTCACGGTGTGATCGCGGGCGACACCGGTACGCACGGCACCAGACGCGACGACGCTACGGAACTCGGCGTCGGTGGCGACCTGCCAGCGCACGGTGACGTCGGGGCCGACGCCAGAGCCGGGGGTGGCATCGGCGGCGGGCGTGACGCGGGTCCACAGGATCACCCGGTCGGGCAGCGGGTCGCCGGAGGCGACGCCGTGCTGAAACGCGGGACCGGTCGGTTGCGCGGCATGCGACGGGAGGGCGGGGGCAAGCAGGGTGGCGGCGCCCGCGAGGCCACCGGCGCGGAGGACGTCGCGACGTCGCATGCCGAGGTCGGGGGACGCGGATGCAGGGGAATCAGACACGGCTGAGCATTATTGATCAGCCAGGCGGTCCCCGTGGTGAACAACTGAAAAAATCTCACAAAAGTAGGGAGACGTTCAGGTGAGCCGTAGCTGCAATTCGGCGAACAGCCGTTGCTTCGGATCGGCTAGATCGAGCCCGCTCACCTCCGCGGCCCTGCGCACCCGGTACCGCACCGTGTTGGGGTGCACGCCCAGCGCCTCGGCGGCTGCCCTGGCGTCGCCGAGCGCGTCCCAGTACCGCAGCACCGTCGTCACCAGCTGTCCGCCGTAGCGCTGATCGTGCTCGGCCAGCGCGGTCACTCTCGGGTCCCGCACGCTCGGTTGCTCCCGCAACAACGCCGCCGTCTCCGCGAGCAGTACCTCGGCGCGAACCTCGTCGAGCGACGCCGCGAGGGTGGCGCGGTCGGCGGCGATGGTGTCGAGCACCCGATCGGCCTCCCGCCGCGACTCCGGGGCGGCCGCGATCCCCGGCCCGATGGAGCCAACGCCCGCCTGCACTGGCATCCGCAGGTCCTTGCCAGCCGCCGTGGCGACTTCCTTGGCGAACCGCAGCACGGCGTTCGCCCCGCCGCGCCCGGTCAGCTCCGGCAGCAACACATAGGTGCGGCCATCAAGCGCGGTCACCAACGCGCTGCGACGGAACGCCGCGGCGTGCACCGACACCAGGTTGATCAGCTCGGCCCGCAGCAGCTCCAGCTGCGAGCGGTCCACCTGCTGCGTCTCGGCGACGGAGAACCCGAGCACGACCGCGGGCGCGTCACCGGACGCGCCGAGCTGGCCAGCGACCGACGCCGGGTCCATCCGGCCGGACAGCAAGCCCGCGAGCAGACTGTCGCGGAACTGCACGCCGACGTCCGGGGTGGGACGCCGTCGCGCGAGCTGTGCCGCGACCACCCGCGCCGCGCCGAGCAGCGCTCGCTCGGCCCGGTTCGCCATCGGCTTGTCGCCACGCGCGACCCAGATGGTGCCCAGCCAGCGACGTCCCGCGTGCACGCCGACCACGAGCCGCTCCACGATCCCCAGTTCGGGGCGCGCCTCCACCCGCACGACCCGCTCGCCGGAACGCACCCGCTCGTAGACGCCCCATTGCCGCAGCAGCGCCAAGTACTGCTCAGGGCCCTGTCTGCCCAGAATGGACAGCCGCCGCAGCTCGTCCACCTCGTCACCGGTCGACGAATACGCCAGCACCCGGTTGCCGCTGTCCTCGATGCTGATGTGGCCGCCGGTAACGGTCGCGATCGTCTGCGCCAGACCGAACAAGTCGGTGCGCGACGCCCCCGCGTCCAGCCCCGCGTCCTCACCTGCATCGGCGAGGACGTCTTTGGCGAGCACGTCCAGCTGGCTCCAGCGCACCTCAGCTGGCACCCCGAGCAGCGCGACCGAGGCATCGCGGGCAGCGGCGTGCAACGGGTCGTCGACACCGGTGGCCGACGCCTTCACCGCGACAGCAGCCGCGCCCCGCTGACCAGCGGCGAGCACGGCGGGCGCCGCCTGCCTGCCGCGCGCCCCGACCACCAGCGCGAGGTCGTGTTCGCGTACGTCGGTCGCGTCGTCGGGGTCGCAGATGACGACTTCGCGCACTTCGACGTCCAGGCCGTGTGGCGCGACGTGCAGCTCGAGCATCGAGTCGCCGAGCTGCATCAGCAGCTGACCAAGCGTCGCGACCATGGCACGCCTTCAACGTTGTGGGACCAGACAAATACTGACCTAGAACCTTAGCTCATCGTCTAATCCTTGGCGGCCCGCGAACTCCTACTGTCACCAGGAACATCGCCTATGCAGCCGCCACAAGGAAGGAGCCGTGCCGTGGACGCGGTAACCGCACCCCCGACGCCGGTGAACGAGCCGGTCTTCGACTACGCGCCGGGCACGCCCGCCCGCGCCGAGCTCGCCGACAAACTCACCGAGCTGGCCAAGGAGCCGCTCGAGCTGACCATGACCATCAACGGCGAGCAGCGCATGGGTGGCGGCGAGCGCATCGACGTCGTCCAGCCGCATAACCACGCCGCCGTGCTCGGCACCCTCGGCAACGCCACCACCGCCGATGCCCGCGAGGCCATCGACAGCGCGCTCGCGGCGGCGCCTGCCTGGCGGTCACTGTCCTTCGACGAGCGCGCCGCCGTCTTCCTGCGCGCAGCCGACCTGCTCGCGGGTCCGTGGCGGTCCACACTGAACGCCGCGACCATGCTTGGCCAGTCCAAGACCGCGATCCAAGCCGAGATCGACGCCGCCTGCGAACTGGCCGACTTCTGGCGATTCAACGTCAGCTACGCGCGCCAGATCATGACCAACCAGCCGATCAACCCGCCCGGTCAGTGGAACCGGCTGGAGCACCGGCCGCTGGAAGGCTTCGTCTACGCCATCACGCCGTTCAACTTCACCGCGATCGCGGGCAACCTGCCGACCGCGCCAGCGCTGATGGGCAACGTCGTGGTGTGGAAGCCCGCACCGACGCAGACCTTCGCCGCGCACCTGACGATGCGGCTGCTCGAGGAGGCTGGCCTGCCACCCGGCGTGATCAACCTGGTCACCGGCGACGGCTACGCGGTCTCCGAGGTCGCACTGGCCGACCGTGCGCTGGCTGGCATCCACTTCACCGGCTCGACCCGCACGTTCCGGCAGCTGTGGTCGCAAGTGGGCACCAACATCGGCCGTTACGACGCCTACCCGCGCATCGTCGGTGAGACCGGCGGCAAGGACTTCGTGCTCGCCCACCCGACCGCCGACGTCGACGTGCTGCGCACCGCGCTGGTGCGGGGCGCGTTCGAGTTCCAGGGCCAGAAATGCTCCGCAGCGTCGCGCGCCTACGTGCCGAAGTCCGTGTGGTCCCGGCTGCGCGACGACCTCGTCGCCGAGGTCGAATGCCTCGAAATGGGCGACCCCAACGACTTCTCCAACTTCATGGGCGCGGTGATCGACCGGCGTTCCTTCGACAAGCTGGACAACGTGCTCGCCAAGGTGCGTGACGACGACAGCATCGAGATCGTCGCCGGTGGCACCACCGACGACAGCACCGGCTACTTCGTGCGGCCGACCGTGCTGGTCGGCTCCGACCCGGAGCACACCGTGTTCCGCAAGGAGTTCTTCGGCCCGATCCTGGCGATCCACGTCTACGACGACGCCGACTACGACCGGATGCTGGCCGAGGTCGACAAGTCGCACTACGGGCTGACCGGCGCGATCATCGCCCAGGACCGCGACGTCATCGCGCATGCGAGCGAAGCGCTGCGGTTCTCGGCGGGCAACTTCTACATCAACGACAAGCCCACTGGGTCGGTCGTGGGACAGCAGCCGTTCGGCGGCGCTCGGGCGTCGGGCACCAACGACAAGGCAGGCTCGATCTACAACCTGCTGCGCTGGACCAGCCCGCGCTCGATCAAGGAGAACTTCGTCCCGCCGCGTACGTCGCGGCACCCGCACCAGGATTGATGCCAAGAAGGCCGAACGGGGGCCCAGCGGGCCAATCTCACTCGCTCTGCCCGCCGGGCCTTTCGGCCGGATTGGTATCTACCGACACTGAGGAGGCGCCGTGCTCCGCACCGGACTGCTCGCCGCGAGCCGCTCACCCCAGCTCCGCAACCTTGTCGAGCACACCCCACTCGCCCAGCCACTGGTCACTCGCTTCGTCGCGGGTACGGGAGTCAACGAGGTGCTGCCCACGGTCGCGGACCTCCGCGCCGACGGGCTCGCCGTCACTCTCGACCATCTAGGTGAGGACACCCATGACCACAACGCGGTTGAGGCGACCGTGTCGGCTTACGAGGACCTGCTCGCGGCGCTGGCCGAGGCGGGACTCGCCGACGGGGCCGAGGTCTCGGTGAAGTTGTCCGCCGTCGGTCAGTTTCTCGGCGACGACGGAGAGCGGATCGCGCTGGACGGTGCGCGGCGCATCTGTGAGGCGGCCCGCGCCGCGGGCACGACCGTCACCCTGGACATGGAGGATCACACCACCACCGACTCCACACTGGGGATCCTGACCGCGCTGCGGGCTGATTTCCCCTGGGTCGGGGTGGCGCTGCAGGCGTACCTGCACCGCACCGAGGCCGACTGCGCCGCGCTGGCGACGGCTGGCTCGCGGGTGCGGCTGTGCAAGGGCGCCTACGCCGAACCGGCTTCGGTGGCGTTTCAGTCCAAGGATGAGGTGGACCGCTCGTACGTGCGATGCCTGCGGGTGCTGATGGCGGGCGCGGGCTACCCGATGATCGCCAGCCATGACCCGAGATTGATCGCCATCGCGGACAGCCTGGCCGCGAAGTACGGCAGGGCAGCGGACGACCACGAGTTCCAGATGCTGCACGGGGTGCGGCCAGATGAGCAGCGTCGGCTGGCCGCGCGAGGCGCGACGATGCGGGTATACGTGCCATACGGGCACGACTGGTACGGCTATTTCATGCGGCGGCTCGCGGAGCGCCCGGCGAACGTCGGGTTCTTCCTGCGCTCCCTCGCCACCCGGTCGTGACCGCCACACCTCCAGGTGCGGCGGTCACGACCAGGAGTCAGCCCTGGCTCTGCTGTTCCTGGGCGTAAACGGCGAAATTGAGCTGTCCCTGCTCGTCCTGCTGGACATCAAGGACCTTGTCGTCAAGAAACTCAGCTGCCCGCGACTCCATGAAAACTCGAGCGCCGTCCTCGGTTCCCATTACCTGGTCACCCGACTCCGGCTCGGTGGAAACCGCGAGGGTGAGCTGCAGGTCGTCGGACTCGCCGGTCAGAGCGAGCCGGAGCCCGCCGCCTTGTTGTTGCTCGTCCTGCTGGCTTTGTGTCAGCGCGCTGATCGCCTCAGCGGCTGGTTCGGTCAGTGCGAGCATCGCCCGCGCCTCCAATCGGCATTGGCCTCTGTGGTGCTTCCCCCACCGTAAGCGTTCGGCAGTGATGGCCGCACAGCACCACCGGCGAGTCGCACGCTCCGCCGTCATCACGTCGCTGTCCTGCCCGCACGTGACTACCGTCGTCGCGACTGACGTGCAGGTCAGCGCAGCAACGCGGCGAGGTTGTCTATCGAGGCGTTGACATCGCTCTTCAGCGCGCGCTTCACGGTCATGCCGACCGGTCCGAACACCAGCTTGCCACCGAACTCGACGTCGAAGCCAACCCGCGAGCCACCTGAACCGCTGCCGTCCTCGGTGATCGATAACGCCAGCGACACGGACGTTCCGCCAACGCCGTCACCCGTAAGAGTGAGCCCGTGGGGTGGGTCGTAGCTAGTGATGCGCCAGCTGATGCGGTTGCGCATGCCCTTGACCGAGACGACAGACGTCAGCTCGGTGCCGGTGGCGAGCTCGCTGGGCACCTCACCGCGCCACGCCTCGTGCATGGTCATCCACTCGCCGAGCCGGGACAGGTCGGCGGCGGTGCGCCACGCCGTCTCCGGTGACGCCGGCACATGAGCCGACTCGCTGAGCCTGGCCATCACACCTCCTTGCGCTGGATGGACGACACCATACGCCGAAGTAACTAGTATCTCGGGTAGCGGCCTGCTCGTTGATCGATTCGGACGGCAGAAGAGGTCACGATTTGGTGCGCACGATGGTGAGCGCTGCCATCGCTACGTTTACGCTGCCATGACAACGAGTCAATCGCTGTTCGTGCTCAAAGCACTAACAGCGCACCGCCTGGAGGTCGGATATGACAAAAGCCGACGTGATGACGTGCCCGCATCCTGCGGGTGGTTCCGTTACGACGCTGTGTGAAGGGTTTCAGAAGACCACCACGATGCGCCCGAACGCCGTGGCCCTGCGCACCCCGCACGGTGAGCAGGAAATCACCTGGCAGCAGTACGGCGACCGGGTACGTGCGATCGCGGCAGGTTTGGCGGCACTCGGAGTCTCACGGGGCGACACCATCGGCATCATGCTGACCAACCGGCCCGAGTTCAATCTGGTCGACACCGCGGCGCTGCACCTGGGCGCGATCCCGTTCTCGATCTACAACACCAGCTCGGCGGACCAGATCTCGTACCTGTTCTCCAACGCCGAAAACAAGGTCGTGATCACGCAGGAGAGCTTCCTGCCGCAGGTCAAGGCCGCGGAGAGCCTGGTCGAGCACATCATCACGGTAGACGGTGCGCATGAGGGCACCACCTCGCTCGCCGACCTGGAGACGTCCGGCAAGGACGACTTCGACTTCGACGCGGCGTGGCGCGCGGTCGAGCCGGACGATGTCGCGACGCTCATCTACACCTCGGGCACCACCGGACCGCCGAAGGGCGTCGAGGTCACCCACAGCAACATCGTGGCCGAGGTCAACGCGCTGATCCCGCTGCTCGAGGTCGGCCCGGACGACGCGTCCACCTCGTACCTGCCGCACGCGCACATCGCGGACCGGGTGGCCAGCCACTACGCCTGCATCATGCGCGGCATGCAGCTCACGCTCGTCGCGGACCCGCGCACGGTCGCCCAGGCGCTGCCTGATTCACGTCCGACGATCTGGTTCGCCGTGCCAAGGGTGTGGCAGAAGATCAAGGCCGGGATCGAGAGCAAGCTAGCGACCGAGGCCACTGGGGTGAAGCAGAAGCTCGCGTATTGGGCCATCGACGTCGGCATGCAGGAGGCGCGGCTCCGGCTGGCCGGTAAGCAGGCCACCGGCGTACTCGCCGCCAAGCACAAGCTCGCGGACACGCTGGTGCTGTCGAAGTTGCGGCACACGCTCGGCCTCGACCGCCTGCGCTGGGCGGCCTCCGGTGCGGCGGCGATTCCGCCATCGGTGCTGGAGTTCTTCCACGGCCTCGGCATCCCGGTGTATGAGGTGTGGGGCATGTCCGAGACCACCGGCGCCACCACCGCGACGTCCGCGTCCGACATGAAGGTCGGCTCGGTCGGCAAGGCAGTCACCGGGGTTGAGCTGAAGCTCGCCGAGGATGGTGAGCTGCTGGTGCGCGGTCCCGTCGTGATGCGCGGTTACCGCAAGCAGCCGGAGAAGACCTCGGAGACCATCGACTCCGATGGTTGGCTGCACACCGGCGACATCGCCGAGATCGACGGCGAAGGCTTCGTGAAGATCATCGACCGCAAGAAGGAACTGATCATCAACGAGGCGGGCAAGAACATGTCGCCGACCAACATCGAGAACGCGATGAAGGCGGTCAGCCCGCTGATCAGCCAGGTCGTCGCGATCGGTGACAACAAGCCGTACGTGTCCGCGCTGATCGTGCTCGACCCCGAGGTGATCGAGGCGCGGCGCGAATCGCTCGGGCTGAGTGACACCTCGCCAGGATCGGTGGCCGACAACGCGACGGTGCGCGAGTCCATCACGCAAGCGGTCAAGGAAGGCAACACCAAGCTGTCCCGTGTGGAGCAGATCAAGCGGTTCCGCATCCTGCCGCAGATCTGGGAGCCGGGCGGCGAAGAGATGACGCCGACCATGAAGCTCAAGCGCAAGCCGATCGCGGAGAAGTACGGCAGCGAGATCGATGAGCTCTACGCTGGCTCGCCCAGCCCCGCGGTGGTGGACCTAGGCAACTGACGCCTCCGGAACGTCGTGTCCCCCGCTCCTGACGTCGTGTTCCACACTCGCGACGTCGGGAGCGAGGAACACGGCGTCCGGAACGCGGGACACGGCGTTACCCGGTCGCGCGTCGCGTCCTACGGGCGAGTGCGGACGATGGCGACCGGACGGTCGGCGTGGTGGAGCACACCCTGGCTGACCGACCCCAATCCCAGACCGGCCATCGCACCCCTGCCGCGCGAGCCGACGACGAGCAGTTGCGCGTGCGCCCCCTCGGACAGCAACGCCCGGACGGGGCGTCCCCTGACGACACGCCCCTCGACGGCGACCTCAGGGTATTTCTCCTGCCACGGCGCGAGGGACTCATCGAGCAGCCGCCGCTCATTGCCGGCGATGTCATCGTCGGAGACCCGCATCGGCACGGTAGGCCAGCCGGTCTCGATGGTCGCGTAGGTCCAAGCACGGACCGCGACCAGCGGCGCACCCCGCAGCGTTGCCTCGCGCGCGGCCCACTCAACGGCCGCGAGGGCGGATGTCGAGCCGTCGATCCCTACCACGATCGGGTGAGCGGCCGTCGTGTCGGCCATCCGAGTCTCCATTCGCAGGTGTGGTTCCACCGCGAGCATGCCGCGTACCGAGCGGGGCACCAAGGGCCGAAAGGCGACAGGAACGGGGCCTGATGGCCCATGATCGAAGGCACGGAGGCAGACACCATGGGCAGTACGCCGGTCTAGTGCGGCCATGACGGCTCGGCGTATGTTGGGCAACAACGCGCGGGAGGATCGTGCATGATCGAGGTATTTCTCGTCGACGACCACGAAGTGGTGCGCAGAGGAGTCGCTGACCTCCTTGAGGCCGATCCCGAGCTGACGGTGATCGGGGAAGCGTCCACGGTGTCGCAAGCCATGGCGAGGATTCCCGCGCTGAAGCCGGACGTCGCGGTGCTCGACGTCAGGCTGCCCGACGGTAACGGCGTCGAACTGTGCCGTGACCTGCGTTCGGCCATGCCCGAGCTGAACTGCCTCGTGCTGACGTCGTTCACCGACGAGCAGGCGATGCTGGATGCGATCCTGGCCGGCGCTGGCGGTTACGTCATCAAGGACATCAAGGGCATGGACCTCATCGAGGCGGTCCGCGAGGTCGCCAGCGGACGCTCACTGCTGGACAATCGCGCGGCGGCGGCCCTCATGACGAAGTTGCGCGCGGATGCCACCGACCAGGGCCCACTCGCGTCGCTGACCGAGCGCGAGCGGACGCTACTTGAACTCATCGGAGAAGGGCTGACAAACCGGCAGATCGCCGAACGCATGTTCCTCGCGGAGAAGACCGTGAAAAACTACGTTTCCCGGTTGCTGACGAAACTCGGCATGGCACGGCGCACCCAGGTGGCAGTGCTCGCGACGAAGCTGCGAGATCAACAACGGAGCAGGTGAGCATCGGACTGTAGGCTGGTTGAGTGACGTCGGGTTAGCACGCGGCTGACCGGCCATTTTGCCCCCTAGCGGATCTGTTCCCGTGGTGCGAAAGTGAAGCTGATGAACACAGACGTGCCCAGTCATGATTATCGCGAACCCCAGATCCGTGACACGCTGTCGCAACTGAGGCTGCGGGAATTGCTCGCAGGTGTCCAGGAACGCATCGAACGCATGATAGGCACCCGCGATCAGATGGACGGCTTGTTGCAAGCCGTCCTGGCTGTGTCATCGGGTCTGGAGCTCGACGCGACGCTGCGCCGCATCGTGCAGGCGGCGACCACGCTGGTCGAGGCACGCTACGGCGCGATCGGTGTGCGGGGCCACGACGGCGCCTTGACTGAGTTCGTCTATGAAGGCATCGACGACTCCCAGCGCGACTTGATCGGTAGCCTGCCCGCGGGTAAGGGGCTGCTCGGCGTGCTGTTCGAGAAGCCGGAACCGTTGCGACTCGACGATCTCTCCACCCATCCCGACTCGGTGGGCTTCCCCGAGAACCATCCGCCGATGCACAGCTTCCTTGGCGTGCCGATCCTGGTGCGCGGCTCGGTGTTCGGCAATCTCTACCTGACCGAGAAGGCGGACGGTAAGTCGTTCACCGAGGACGACGAGGTCGTGGTCAAAGCGCTCGCCGCGGCGGCCGGTATCGCGATCGAGAACGCCCGGCTCTACGAGGACGCCAAAATCCAGCAGGACTGGCTGGAGGCCAACGCCGAGATCAGCACCGAGCTGCTGGCTGGCACCGAGCCGTCCCAGGTGCTGTGGCTGATCGCGCGGCGGGCGCGGCAGCTGACCAACTCGGACGACACGTTCCTGGCCGTGCCCGAGGACCCCGAAGAGCCGGTCAACGAGGTCAGCGAGCTGGTCATCACGGTCACCGAGGGCGAGACGGCCCAAAAGGTGAACGGCAAGATCATTCCAGTGGTCGACTCGACATCGGGCGAGGCGTTTCGCACCAGCACGCCGTCCCGGGTCGACAAGCTGACGTTCCATCCCGGCGACCTGGACTTCGGCCCCGCCATGGTGCTGCCGCTGCGCGCGGCGGGATCGGTGTCCGGTGTGCTGGTCACGACCCGCTCTCCCGGCTCAGCGCCGTTCACCGATCAGCAGCTGTCCGTCGCGGCGTCGTTCGCGGACCAGGCGGCGTTCGCGGTACAACTGGCGCAGAGCCAGCGGCAGATGCGCGAGCTGGACCTCCTCGCCGACCGCGACCGCATCGCCCGCGAGCTGCACGATCACGTCATCCAGCGGCTGTTCGCGGTGGGCCTGTCGTTGCAGAGCGTCATGCCGAGGGTGCGTGTCCCCGACGTACGAACCAGACTGCTCGGCACCGTCGACGACCTGCACGACATCGTCCGCGACATCAGGACCGCGATCTTCGACCTGCACGGCGGGCCAGGCGGGTCGTCCAGCCTGCGGGAACGGCTCAGCCTCGCGCTCACCGAGCTGACGGCCGACACCGAGCTGCACACCATGGTGCGGATGTCCGGCCCACTCGGCGTGGTCGACGCCGAACTCGCCGAGGACGCCGAGGCCGTGGTCCGCGAGGCCGTCAGCAATGTGGTCCGCCACGCCAACGCGGACACCGTGTCGCTAACAGTGTCGGTGGGCGACGACCTCACGATCTCCGTGTCCGACGACGGCGTCGGCATCCCGGACGTCGTCGCGCGCAGCGGACTGCACAACCTCAACGAACGCGCGCGTACGGCTGATGGCTCGTTGCGCGTCGAGAACCCGGCCAGTGGCGGAACCCGGCTGGTCTGGTCAGTGCCGCTTCGTTGAATTAGGGACCTTTTGCCCTTTTCCAAACCTCCCGACGGTGCAAAGATTGCCCGAGTACACCGCAGTGGGGAGCGACACAGACGAAGCGTTCTGGCATGGGGCCATTCGCCCCGAAATTCCGCACGCGCGTTCATGGAGGCACCGAAATGCAGGCGGACATCGAAACCGAACTGCGCGAGAATCTCGATCATTACAAGACGCTGAGCGAACAGCTACAGCGCGCGCTAGACAGCAGGATCGTGATCGAGCAAGCCAAAGGGGTGTTGTCCGAGCGGTACGATCTCGATGTCGACGAAGCGTTTAAGCTCCTGCGTTCGTACTGCCGTGCCAACAATTTGAAGCTCGCCGACGCCGCCATCGCTCTCACGGCCACTAGGTCGCACGAGTTCCAATCGTCCCGGGTGGGCACACTCTCGCGGTAGTTCGGCCCGGTGCCGCTGACTTCGCACGCCGGGGTGCTGAGCGCGCCCCGGCACCGCTGGCCCAGCTGATGTGGTGTGGGCGGCCTCGCGAGCCGCTCAGGCGAGGTCGTAGCGGTCGAGCAGCCATTCGTCATCGACCTTACGCAGCACCAGCCGCATCCGGTTCCGGTCGATGCGTGGCTGCGGCGTGTGCACGTTCGTGATGGTCTGGTCGACGAACGCGATGACGACCGCCTTGTCCTCGGTCAACTCGGCGATCCCGGCGTCCCGCACGGTTCCCTCTGACGTCGCCTTGCCGTCGACGATCACCTCGGCCAGCTGCTCCGACCGCTCGTCGCGGTACACCTCAGCCCATTTCTCGGTCGACTGGGACACCACACGGTCAAAGTTCTGCTCGATCTTCCGGTAGTCGTAGGTCGTGACGTCAACGGCGATCCGCTCCGCGAGCGCCAGGACCTCGCCGCGCTGGGTGTCCTGCCCGCGTTCGGACCACCACAGCACCCCGAACGTCCCTGCCGCCCCCAGTGACACCACGGCCAGCAGCGCGAGCACGAGGACGAGCCCCCGCCCCCGCCGCGCCGTGTCCTGCACTCCGGTCGCCGTGTCCTGCGTTCCCGACGCCGTGTCCTGCACTCCGGACGCCGTGTCCTGCACTCCGGACGCCGTGTCCTGCACTCCGGTCGCCGTGTCCTGCGTTCCCGACGCTTTCTCTTCCCGGGGAACCGGGGACGGTCGCTCGATCGTCATGGCTGCACTCCTTGCAGATAGATCGCCTGCCACGAGTCGTCGCCGAGCACGTCGGCCTGGCCCCCGCCGTGGCCGAGCCGCACCGTCTCGCCACCGGGCACGGCTGCCCGGCCGGTCGCCGGGTCGGCCATAGTCACGACCGGCCGCTGCCGCGCGCTCTCCGGCCGGGGCGCGTTGGTGGCACCGCGCACGGGCACCTCGCTCGGGCAGTGGTACGTCAGCGCGGGCTCCTTCGGCCCGGTCTGCTGCGGGGTCCGGCGCGGCGAGTCGTAGTAGCACACCGGCCCTTGCGTCATCACGAACTCGAAGTTCGCCGTGTCGCCATCGCCGATCGTGGCCAACTCACCGAACGAGCGTGGAATGAAGATCAACCCGTGTTCCAGCGCGGGAATCCGCGCCGACACGATCTGCGCCGGGGTGACCAGGTTCGCCAGCAGCACACTCACCGACGGTTGGGTCTCCCGCAGCAACGGCACCAACCGCTCGGTCAGTGGCGGCACCTGCCGCGCTAGTTCCACGCCCTCCGGCGCCACCGACCGCAGCCGCTCGCTGATCCGCGCCAGCGCTCGCGCGATGCGCGGCAGCCGCCCGGTATCCGACCCGGTCGCGTCAAGGAACTCCTGACCGTTGCCGATCAGGCTGCGCGCGGTGGGTTCCAGCTCGACCAGGTCGTCGACCAGCGCGAAGCTGTTGTCCGCGAGCCGTTCCAGTTCCGGCGCGGTGCCCGCGAGCCCAGTCGACAGCTCCTCCGCGATGACCGACACGTCGTCGATGTCGATGGAGTCGGTGAGCTTCATCAGGTTGACCAGGACTTCTTCCAGCGCGAGCGGCCTGCTGGTGCGTGTCGGGCCGACCGTGGCGCCGTCCGCGAGGTACGGCCCGGCGTCGTCAGGCGGGCGCAGGTCGACGTGCTTGAGCGCCACCGGGGTGTCCTGTGCGACGACGATCTCGGTGTCGGTCGGCACCTTGACGTCGGCGAGCACCGACAGCTCGACCCGTACGCCCTCGTCGCCCGGCAGCGCAACAACGTCGGTGACGTCGCCGACCGTGACACCCCGGTACGTCACCGGGGATTTCGGCGTGAGGCCGCCCGCATCGTCCATCAGTACGGTGTAGTGGTTGCGCGGGGCTACGACGTCGGTGCCCACCGCGTTGACCGCGACGTAGGCGGTGCTGACCAGCGCGATCACCAAGAACAGCGCGATCTGCCCGAGTGGCAGCCGTTGCTTGAGCCCTGCCATCAGCGCGCTCCCTTCCGCAGCAGCCGTTCGACGGCGTCCGCTCCGGAGCCGGTAGCTGAGGAACCACCGCCGGGCAGGTAGTCATCCAACCCGGTGAGCACCCCGGTCACGCTATCGGGCACGTTCGCGAGGCCGTACAGGTTGAGGTAGTCGCCCGGTGCGGCGCGGCTGAACACCCGCTCGAACGTCTCGAACTGCCGCAACGTCGCGCCGAGTTCGCCGTCAACGGCGGCCAGTTCCCGCAGTACCGGCTGGAGCTGGCGCACCTGCCGTGTCATCGTCGTGCGGGTTTCGCGCAGCGCCGTGTTCACCTCACCGGACAGCTCGGTAACGCTGCCCATCAGCCGTTCGACGTCGCCGTACTGGCGGCGCACCGCGTCCACGGCGGGCCGGATCGTACGCAACGCCTTGCGCAGCACCGCGCGGTTGTCCGACACGGTGCCACCGAGCCGGTTGAGCGAGCGCAGCGTGCGGGTGAAATCGCCGGTGCGCCGTTCGATCGCGCCGAGCACCGTGTCGAGGCGACCGAGCAGGGCACGCGCGGTGTCGTCGCGCCCGTCGAGCATCGTGTTCAGCTCGGTGACGATGGTGCGGGCCTGCTCGATGCCACTGTTGTTGAGCACGTTGCCGAGCAGCGCCATGGTGTCCTCGATACTCGGGCTCTGCTCGGTGTCCGCGAGCGGAATGCGCCCACCGTCACTGAGCAACACACCGTCATGGTCACGCGGCGGGTTCAGCGCGACGAACTGGTCACCAAGCGCGGTGCTCAGCTCCAGGCCTGCCGTGGTGCCGCGCGGGAGTTCGACGTCCTCGCGCATCACGATGACGACGTGGGCGACGAAGCCCTTGGCGGTCTTGGACTCGACCCTGCCGACGGTGGCGGGCCCGATGCGCACCTTCCCGCCGATCGGCAGCCCAGTGGCGTCGGCGAACTCGGCGGTGATCCGGTACGACGGCCCGTCGACGCTCCTGCCGACCGGCGCGTTCTGCAGGCTGAACCCGCATCCGGCAAGCAGCAGCGGCACGAGCAACACGGTAAGCAGGCGCATCAGCCACCCCCTCCCAGCAGGGCGGGTGGCAACGTCGGGGGCAGCTCGATCGGGTTGTAGATGCCCCTGCCCTCGCAGAGCCAGATCGCGACCTCGGCGCACAATCGCTGGCCCCACTCGAACTGCGACAGGTTGGTGGAGAAATCGAGCCGGATCCGCAGCTTGCCGTCGTCGGTGACCGCGCGGGTGATGTTCTCCGCGGCGAGCGGGAACGTGTCCATGATCTCGACGAGCTGCCGCTGGTGTTTGGCCAGCTCGACCGAGACCTCGGCGAGCCGGTCGACATTGTCCGACATCTCCGTGCCATGCCGTTTGACCAGCTGGCTCACTTCGGTCAGCACGCTCGACAGCGAGCCGATGGCGTTGGCGATCTCGTTCTCCTGCCGGGCGAACTCGCCTGCGACGTCGTCGACCGACCGGGTCAGAGAGTCCACTGTGGACTTGTTGTTCGCGAGGACGGCGACTAGCTTGTCCAAGCTGCGCAGCAGCCGCTTGACGTCGGGCATCGACCCGCCGACGACGTCGGTGGCCTGCGAGAGGTTGCGGATCGCCGTTCGCAGTTGTTCGCCCCTGCCGTCGAGCAGCGTCGCCGCGTTGTCCAGCACCCTGCCGAGTGAGCCGTCGGAGTTCGCGCCCTGCGGCCCGAACGTCTCCAGCAACTCGTTGACCGACTTGACCAGCGTGTCCCATTTGATCGGTGAGTGGGTGCGGCCGAGTCCGATCACCGCGCCATCGTCAAGCGTCGGCCCACCCTGATACGGCGGGGTCAGCTCGATGTACTGGTCCGAGACGACGTTCGGCGACATCACCCATGCCTCAGCACTCGCGGGAATCTCGGTGTCGGCGGGTAGCGACATGGTGATGCGCACGTGGTCGCCGCGCGGTTCCAACTCCTCCACGGTGCCGACGTTGACGCCGAGCACCGCGACGTTGCTGCCGACGAACATCCCGTCCGCCTGCGCGAAGTGCGCGTGCACGGTGAGGCTGGGTTGCGGGCGCACCCAGAGGTACAGCCCGGCGGCTGCCAGCGTCACGACGATGAACGCGGCGAGGACTCTGCGGGGCACGCTGGTCATGAACACCCCCGCACGACGCCGGTCAGGCACAGCACGTTGTCCGGCACGATCGCGGCGGGACCGACGACGTCGCCCCACGGCCCGTGGCCGAAGGTGTTGGCGATGTAGCGGGACGCCGGCGCGAACTGGGTGAGCGTGGCGTTGAAGTCCTGCTGGGTCCGCTTGAGCGTCTTCGTGATCGTGGTCAGCCGGGTGAGCAGGGACTCGATGCGTGGCCGGTTGGTATCCAGAAAGGACTCCAACTGCCTGCTCAGGTTGGCGATGTCACTGATCAGCCTGCCGATCGCCTCGGAACGCCGGGACAACGTCGCCGCGATCAGGTCGGCGTCACCGAGCAACGAGACCAGCGTGTCCTTCTGCTCGAGCAAGCCGGAGGTGACCCGCTCGGCGCCGTCGATGAGGTCCTGGAATGCCGCACTGTGTTTGACGAACACCTTGCTGGCACGAGCGATGCCGTCCAGCGCCTCCCCGGCGAGCTGTGGGTCGGGTGAATCCTGCTCCAGCGTGTCGAGCAGCCCGCGCAGCGCGTCGAGATCGATCTCCTCGGTCGCTTTCGCGGCCGAGCGGGACAGGTCGTCCAGCGAGAACGGCACCGACGTACGTGCCAGCGGAATCGGCGTGTCCGGGTCGAGTTCGCCGCCGCCGCGCGGCGCCAGGTCGAGGTAGCGCTTGCCGAGCACGGTCTGGATCTTGATGCCCGCCGTGGTCTGCTCGCCCAGCGTGCGATCGGACTCCATGCGGAAGCCGACCAGCGCGTGTGTGCCGGCCAGCTCGATGGTGCTGACCCGGCCGGACGGCACGCCCGCGATGTAGACCGGGTCGCCGGTGCGCAACCCGGCGGCGTTGGCGAACTCGGCGGAGTAGTGCGTGGTGCGGGCGTAGAACACGCCCTGCGGCAGCAGCAGCGACGACGCGACGACCAGCGCGACGACCAGCGTGCCGATGATCGCGAGCTTTCTCGGATCGCGTTCCCGGAATGGCACCCTCATGCCTGGCACACCTCCGAATGCGGTCCCACGCCGGTGTCGATGTCGCCGAGCAGTGGCGCGCCGGACTCGATGATCAGCGTGCAGAGGTAGACGTTCACCCATGCCCCGTACTCCGCGACCCGGTTGACCGAGGTGAACAGCTCCGGCGCGGCCTGGATGGTGCTGGCGAACTCGTCGGAGTTGTCCGCGAGCGTGCCCGCGAACCGGTCCAGCGAGCGCAGGTCGTTGTCCAGCGCGGGCCGGAGGTCGGTGACCAGACCGGACAGCCCGCGCGCCAGCTCGCTGGACGCGTCGATGACGGTGCCGATCTGCTTCCTGCTGGCCGCCATCCGCTTGGTGAGGCTGGCGAGGCTGTCGACGAGCCGGGTGAAGTCCGGTTCGTTGCGCAGCGCGAAGTCGGTGACCTTGTTGAGGTTGGTCAGCACCTCGCCGATCAGCTTGTCCTGATCCGCGACGCTGGTCGTCAGCGCGACGACATGGCTGAGCAGGCTGTCGATCGTGCCGCCCTGGCCCTCGAACACGGCGATGAGATGCCGCGCCAGCGTGTTGATCTCCTCCGGCTGGAGGGTGTTGAACACCGGTTGGAAGCCGTTGAACAACTCAGTGAGGTCGACGGCGGGTCTGGTCCGGTTCAGCGGGATCACCGCGCCATCCGGCAGCGGCTCGCCGCTGCCGGACGCGGTGCCGCTGCCCGGCTGAAGTGCGATGTAGCGGGCGCCGAGCAGATCGGCGTAGCGTACGTGGGCTTCGACGTCGGCTGGCAACGTCTGGTCGTCGGTGACCTCGAAGGTGACGGTGGCGTGTTCGCCGGTGAGCTCCAGCCCGTTCACCCTGCCGACCCGCACCCCGGCGATGCGGACGTCACTGCCTTGCTTGAGCCCGACGACGTCGGTGAACGCCGCGCGGTAGGTGGTGGCCGACTGGCCGAGCGGACGGTAGAGGGTGTTGCCGACGAGCAGCGTGCACAGCCCGGTGATCACCACGAAGATGCCGAGCTTGACCACTGTGGACGTCATGGATTCGCGGTTCACGGGACCACCACCTCGCTGCCGCGCACCAGTGGGCCGAGCAGGACGCCGACCATGCCATCGGACTGCTCGTCCTGCCCACCAGGCGCGGCCCGTAACAGTTCGGTGAGCGTGCGGGCCTCCTGCTCGCTGCCGACCGGGCCAGCGGTTCCGCCGTACCGGGCCTGCTGGGCTTCGGATCGCGTGCCTGTGGGGCAGTTCGGGCCTGGCTTGCTGCCGTAGCGGGGGCAATCATCCCGCGTGTACGGGCGGGGTTCCTTGGTGGTCAGGTTGGCCCTGATCCGGAACCATGGCCCGGTCTGGAACGTGGGGATGCCAGCTTCCAGCAGCGTGCGGGCGTTGCGCACGGCGTCCGGCACGGCGCGCGGGTGGCGCGCGAGCGTGTCCACGACGGGACCGGAGGCGCGCAGCAGCTCGATGAACCGGTCGGTGTTGTCAGCGAGAAACCGCGTGCTCTCGTCGCTCACCGCGATCCCGCCAGTGAGCGCGCCAGCGAGGGTGTCCTGCTCGGCGACGACGAGTTCGGAGAGCGCGATGGCGTCGCGCATGGCGCTGATGCCGTGCGGAGCGGCCTCGGCGAGCTGGTCGGCCAGCGTTGAGGTGGTGGTCGTGCCGTCGTCGACGAGGTCAAGCAGACCGGGAACGTCGTCGGTCAGCTCGTGGAGCTGGTCGATCATGCGGCCGAACTTCTCACCCCTGCCGTCGAGCAGTTGTGCCATGGCGTGCAGCGCGGTGGCGATCTGTTCCGGGTCGATCCGATCGAGCAAGTCGGTGAGCCGCACGTACGCCTCGTAGAGCTGCACGGTCTCGGTCGAGGTGTCGGGCATGAGTGTGTCGCCGTCGGTGATCGACTCACCCGCCTCGCCGTCCGGCGGCGGGATGAGCTGGATGAACTGGTCGCCGAACAGCGTGCGCGGCAACACCCGCACCTGCGAGCGTTCCGAGATGGCGTCGGACTGCCGCTGGTAGATGCGCATGGTGACGTTGGCGGTGGTCTGCTCGGTCTCGACGCGGATGACCTTGCCGACGACGACGCCCTTGTACTCAACCGGCGCCTGTTCGCTGATGCCGACATTGCTGGCCGGAACCGACGCCGTGATTTCGGGATTGTCGGAGAGCGCGCCCGTGCTGGCGATGGTGATGTAGACCATCAGGGCGATCACCAGCAGGCAGGCGATCGCGCCCCGGGTCGCGAGCGCGAGTTTGCTCAGCGGTTTCCTCGGTCCTGACCGCCTCATGCCTCACCTCCGAGGCCAGGCAGCTCCATGAACACGCCCCAGAACGCGAAGGTCAGCAGGATGTCGACGATCATGATCATCACGATGCTGGTGCGTAACGCTCGGCCAGCCGCCCTGCCGACGCCTTCCGGCCCGCCACTGGCGTTGTAGCCGTAGTAGCAGTGGATCATCGTGACGATCATGGCGAGTATCAATGCCTTGAGCAGCGATAAGAAGACGTCCTGGGTGGGCAGCATCAGCTCGAACCAGCGGTCGTAGTTGCCTTCCGACTGACCGTTGACGTTGACGACGATGAACCGGGTGGAGGCGTAGGCGGCGAACAGCCCGACCAGATAGAGCGGGATGACGGTCAGGAATGCCGCGATCATCCGGGTGGTGACCAGGAACGGTAGCGATCTCACCGACATCGTTTCGAGCGCGTCGATCTCCTCGGAGATGCGCATCGCACCGAGCTGGGCGGTGAAGCCGGTACCGACCTTCGCCGCGAGCGCGATGCCCGCGACGACCGGCGCCAGCTCGCGGGTGTTGACCAGGCCGGACACCGCGCCGGACAGCGGGGCGAGGCCGACCAGGTCGAGGCCGCGGAACCCTTCCAAGCCGACCTGCGCGCCGGAGACGAACGACATCGCGAAGACGACGCCGACCGTGCCGCCCGCGGCGAGGATGGTGGCGGTGCCGAAGCTGATCTCGGCGATGAGCCGGACGATGTGGCTCCAGTACTTGGTGATGGTCATCGGGATGTAGCCGATGACCCGGGCGTAGAACACCAGGTGGTTGCCGACCTCGGCCAACCGCGAGCCGACCGCGTCCGCGGGGCGCGCCAGGCTGGTGCCGATGCGACGCACGGCGGGAATGGCCATGCTAGCCACCTCCCGGTGGCAGCAGCAGCGCGTAGACCTCGCCGACCCCGACGTTGACGAAGAACACGAAGATGAACGCCATGACGACGGCCTCGTTGACGGCGTTGCCGACACCACCGGGCCCGCCCTTGGCGGTAAGTCCCTTGGCGCAGCAGGCGACCGAGGCCGTGAGCCCGAACAGAACTGCCTTGATCTGAGCGACGATGAAGTCGTTGAGTGAGGCGAAGTCGGTCATGGTGTCCAGGAAGCTACCCGCCGTGACGTCCATGGCGGTCACCTGGAACACGAAGCTCGCGCCGATACCGAGCGCCATGACCAGGCTGGTCAGCAGCATGGTGACGACGACGGCCGCGAACACGCGCGGCACAACAAGGCGTTCCAGCACCGAGATGCCCATGACCTCCAGCGCGTCGACCTCGTCGCGGATCTTGCGGGCACCGAGGTCGGCTGTCATGGCCGAGCCACCGACGCCCGCGATCATCAGCGCCGAGACCAGCGGCGCGGCCTGCCCGACGATGAGGAACGCGACGACGGCGCCGCTGTAGTTCTCCGCGCCGACGTTGGAGGCCAGCGACCCGACGATGACGCCGACGACGACGCCGAACGGGATCATCACCAGGATCGCCGGGATGGAGCACACCGAGGCGAGGAACTGGAGCTGGACCAGGAACTCTTTCCAGGAGAACTTCCGGCGGGTGATCGACGTCCAGATCGCGACGACGGTGTCGGCAGCGAAGCCGACGAGTTCGCCGAGCTCGCGGACGCTGGGAGAGACCTTGCGTTCCTTGCGGGGAGTGCGCTGCCGCCGGGGCGCATCCGAGCCCGGCTCAACGACAGCCGTCATCCGTCCCTCCGGTCCTCACCTAGTGGCCCCTCGATCGGTCCGCACCGACATAACGAACGTTTTGTGGTGCAAGTTACGTGCAGGAGTGCACGAAAACAAGACTTGCGGCCTAGCTGATCGTGTCGCAGGGACCATAAATCGGGCGCGGATGGCACGCCGGGTGAAACAGACTCGAGCCAGCGAGAGTCACCAAGTGAGGTGGTCGCAGCGACGCGCGGCGTCGCAGCTCTCGACCTGCAGCGTGGCGTGCTCGATGCGGTAGTCGTCGGCGAGCACGCGCTGCGCGGCGCGCAATACGCCGGTGCCGTGGGCGTTCTGCTCGACGGCGATGTGCGCCGATGCGACCTCCATGCCGGACGTCAGAGTCCAGACGTGCAGGTCGTGGACGTCGGTGACGCCGCCGATCGCCTCGAGCTTGGTGGCGACCTCGTCGACGTCGATGCGCTCGGGGGCGTGCTGCAGCAGAATGCGCAGCGAGCGCCGCGCGAGCGCGACCACCCTCGGGAGCACGAACAGCGCGATTCCGACACCAACGATCGGGTCCGCGTAGCGCCAACCGGTCAGCAGCGTGACAACGCCGCTGATCAGCACGCCGAATGACGCGACGAGGTCGGCGAGCACTTCCAGGTAGGCGCCGCGCAGGTTAAGACTTTCCTTGGCGCCCGTGCGCAGCAACACGAACGCGACGGCGTTGGCCGCCATTCCCGCCAGCGCGACCAGCAGGACGGGCAAGCCGGGCACCTCGGGCGGGTCCTGGAATCGGCCGACGGCTTCGAACAGCACGAACCCGGCCACACCGAACAGCAACACCGCGTTGATCAGCGCGGAGAACACCTCGCCCCGGTACATGCCGAACGTCCTGGTCGACGTCGGGGTGGTGCGCTTGGCGAGCACGATCGCCAACAGGGCGACACCGATGCCGAAGACGTCGGTGAGCATGTGCGCCGCGTCAGACAGCACCGCCAGCGAGCCGGTCACGAAGCCGACGACGAACTCCAGCACCATGAAGCAGAAGGTGATGACGAATGCGGCGGCCAGGTGTTTGACGTAGCGGCCGGACGCGCTCGCCGGCTCCACCGCTGGGCCGTGCTGGTGTGCCACAAGACCTCCCGTGTCGTCCCCTGCCGGTCAACATATTGCGAAGTATGCATAAGTGCAACCGAGGAGCGCGGTGGTGTGTCCCACCTCGCACGGTAACGTCGATGCCCCTCAGTGCGACGGGCGACGACGGCATGCGATAGGCTTTCGCAGGACGCACCGGAAACCGGTGAGCCCTCGTAGCTCAGTGGATAGAGCACTGCCCTCCGGAGGCAGGTGTCGCAGGTTCGAATCCTGCCGAGGGCGCCCAGCCCGGACCATAGAAGACAGGCCCCGACCTGCGGAGACGCACGTCGAGGCCTGTTTTGTTGTTTCCGGCCAGCATCAGAGTCGTGAGTGCTGATCAGCGTTAGAACTCTGATCCGCACTCACGACGCCCAGCCATAAGCTACGGCAACTCCCCCGTGCGGGATCGACACCCGCGACGAGCCAGAATGTCTCGGCGGGCACCGTGTCGACCTGCTGTTGTGCGGTCGCGTCGCAGCGCTGGATCAGGAGAACGCGGACTCGGTCACCTGATTCGAGCTTGATCCAATATCCAGCTTGCTCCACCATCCGCAGTCTCGCGTGCACGTCGCCCACGTCTGCCGCCAGACTTCCTCGGTGGTGACGAATCCGGCACAGTTCGGGCATTCCATGACTTCGTTGCTCACGTCCCCATCCCCTTGCTCGCATAGTTCCGCCCCGCACCGATCAGGTTGGTGTCGGCCGGTCACACCTGCCACCCTGTCACTCTCAACTGTGTGACCTGCGAAAAGCGTGTGACCGGAGAGTGACAGGTGAGTGACACCTATCGGGCTGCTCTCTCCCTCACTCTCTATGTGACCCCTGTCACTGCGAGGCTGAAACAGGTGGGAGTGGCCACTGTGGACAACGCGTGAACAATTCAGTCGCAGATTCAAACCTTGAGTAGAGTCGGGACATGGACATCTCCGAACACATGCGGATTGGACCGCTCGACACGCACGTGCGAGTCGAGATTGACGGTGTGGCGATCGCCGACTCGAGGCGACCGATGGTGCTGCGGGAGAAGGGGTTCCCGCCGCGCTACTACCTGCCACGCGAGGACGTACGTTTCGACCTGCTCGAGCGGACGGAGGCCACAACCCACTGCCCGATCAAGGGCGACGCCTCCTACTTCTCGGCCAAGGTTGGCGACACCGTGCACAAGGATGTGGTGTGGTCGTACGAGTCGCCGATTCCCGAGGCAGAGGATGTGGCAGGCCTTGTAGCGTTCTTCGACGAGAAGGTGGACGTCTACTTGGACGATGAGCTACAGGAGCGACCGGTAACCAAGTTCAGCTGAGGTCGCCAGCGCGATGGCGCCGTAGAGTTCCGCCCGTTCACCCAACGCCGACGGCGTCACCCGCGTGCCGCGGCAACGTCCTAGTTCCGATCTATGTAGCTACTAGCTATGTAAACAACAACTACCGGCTGGCCGCATTCCGCAACCGCATGTGCACAGGTGACGCACTCGCGCTCACCGCGACAGCACGCCCACCGTCTGGCCCCGGGAGGAGCCTCGTGGGCCCAACCAGGCGGTTGTGAGGCCTTAACGTGCCTCCAGGACCCCAAACATGACAGATCGAGTCGACTTAGTGCACAATGGCGGATTAGACGTCGACGGCGCTACCTGTCCGCCAACCACCACCCCCGGAGGGCCCGCAAGTGTGGCAAACCATGAACCAGCTGGCTGCGGACGGGTGGCTGGCGTCCTCCATGGACGAGATCAAGATCGTCATCGCCGCCTTCCTGGTCGGCATCGTGGTTGGGATCACGGGTATGGGCGGTGGCGCGCTGATGACCCCCGCGCTGCTGTTCCTCGGAGCAGGCAATCCCTCGGCTATCGTCACGGCTGATCTGACCGCCGCGGCCGTATACAAGTCCGGTGGGGCCCTCGTGCATTGGCGGCACGGGTCACCGAATCTCAAGCTCGCCATGTGGCTGATCATCGGTTCAGTACCGACCGCACTGCTGGGGCCTCCGCTGCTCAGGTGGCTGGCACCGCCTGATGACTTCGAAACCATCCTGACGATGGCGATCGGTTTCGCCCTGCTGTTCGCGACGACGACGTTCGCGCTCCGCCTGTACATCCAGCTGCGCCGGGTACGGCGCGGGACGCACAGCGTGGGAGAGCCAGTGATCAAACCTCTTCCCACCCTGCTGGTCGGCGCCCTCGGTGGGCTTCTCGTCGGCATCACATCGGTCGGGTCGGGATCAGTGATCATGATCGCCCTGATCACGCTGTATCCCACCCTGTCCGCGGTGAAGCTCGTCGGCAGCGACCTGGTGCAAGCGGTTCCGCTCGTCATGGCCGCGGCCATCGCCAACATCTTCACCCACGGGCTGGACCTGGGCCTGACCATTCCGTTGATCATCGGCTCAGTGCCGGGAACGCTGCTCGGCGCGAAAATCGCACCGAAGGTGCCCAGCTCCCTGATCCGGCGCGGCCTCGTAGTCGTACTGACCATGTCGGGCTTCGCTCTCCTCGACGAAGCAGGCTGGGCGCCGCTGGGAGCTGGCGAAAACCAGACCTATCCCCTCCTCATCGTCGGGATCGGGCTCCTCGCGCTCCTGGCCACTCCGCTGCTGTGGGGTCTGCTCCGCAAGCGCGAAGGACTTCCCATGTTCGGCAAACCCACCGTCAACGAACTGGAACACCCGATTGGCCCCGACACAGCAGACGACTCCGCTGAGCTGACGCACGCCATCCCCACCGGCGCCGAAACCCGCGGTGCGGCCTCGCAGCGCGACAGCCATGGCGACCCAGACGACATACAGCGCATTGACGGGTAGCTGAGAGTCGCTGACGACGTCGGTAGCAGCCGTGGCTGGCCCCACCGTCGCCGCGGCACGCGCGCGCCACCGCCAGCGGGTACGGTGGCGACGTGGTCTTCCCGTGAAAGGGATGAATTCAAAACGGGAGGAGTGTACCGATGTCGAAGCCAGAGCCGGTCCGTCGAAACCCGGAAAAGGGCTACGTCGCCGTGCTGGGATGGAGCCTGAACGCGGTTGAGGCGCTCGACCGGTTCGACAGACGCTACGTGGTCGTTGCTCCAGACTGGGCCGAGGAGTACTGCGAGGAGCACGACATCCCCTATGTCTCCTGGAACTTCGAACGGCTCAACGACCGCTCGCTTGAGATCGCGGAGACCCTGCAGAAGATGGGCGTCGACGTCGCCATCCCGCTCTATGAGGAGACCGTCGAGTGGGCTGGCGCCATCAACTCGGTGCTGATGGGTAACCCTCGCCTCCTCGGTCAGGCGATGTTGCTGCGGGACAAGGCCCTGATGAAGCGGCGCGCTCAGCTCGGTGGCATCCGCGTCGGGATCTTCGAGGAAGCCCACGACAGGGACGACGTCATCCGCTTCCTCAAGCGCGTCAACCAGACGTTGCTGAAGCTCGACGGCGACCCGAGCGACCCGATCCACCTCAAGGCGTTCGACAAGGCCGGATGTCTTGGACACCGGGTCATCCGGACGCCGGACGAGGTCGACACGATCCCGGACGAGGAGTTCCCGGTCCTGATGGAGTCCCATCTCGACGGCTGGGAGTTCGCGGTGGAGGCGTGGGTCTTCAACGGCAAGATCCGCTTCCTGAACATCTCGGAGTACGTCACCCTCGGCTACTCGGTGTTCGTGCCAGCCACGCCGGAGCTGGAGAAGTTCCGGCCGCAGATCACCCGGCAGATCGAGAAGCTGATCAAGGCCTTCGAGATCGACTTCGGGTTCATCCACCCCGAGTACTTCGTCACCAGCGACGGGGAGATGTACTTCGGTGAGGTCGCCTACCGGCCGCCCGGCTTCAAGGTGTTCGAGCTGCTCGAACGTGCCTACGGCTTCAACGCCTACCAGGCCTTGGTGCTGGCGTTCGACCCGAAGACCACCGAGGAGGAGATCGACGCCTTCTTCCCGCGCGAGGTCGTTGACGCCAGGGGCCACGCTGGTTGCTTCGGTGTGTACCCGCGTCGCCGGGTGGTGAGCGAACTGTCGATACCGGAAGAGACAGAGGACCACGACTACTTCGAGTCCCACGAGCTCTCCGCGCCGCTGGAGGAGACCGTCACCAAACGGACCGCGTTCGGCACGCACTGGGGGCTGGTGTACTTCTTCGGCGACGACCCGCACGCCATGCGGGGCCTGCTGAAGAGACAGGAAGACCTTGACTTCTACGTCTAGCCTCCGCGGACGAGACGTCTTGCCATGGGAAACCCGGTGAATCCAAGAGAGAACGATCCGAGTGATGACGCCACGCTGACGAAGCGGCTGGCGGCACTCGATGACGCCACGCACGCCATGGCGGAAGCCCGAGACTTCGGGAAACACCTCAGGCTGCGGCGACTGCTGGACTCGTTGCGCCGGGTACTGGTGCAACCCGGTGGCTTCGCGGCCGTCCAGGCTCGCGCCGCCGACCTCGAGGAGGCCGGCCTGTTCCACGGCACGGACTGGGCCACCCCCGAGGTCCTGGTCCCCGCGCTGTGCGGTGCCGGACTGCAGAGCGAGAATGCGGACACCGTCCTCATGGAGGCGGTGAGCGAGCTCCGCATGCTGGCGATCGCCACCGGCGAGTACGCACACCCGAACGTCTCCGCCGAGGACGCGCACCAGTTCCTGTCGCAGGTGCTGGCGACGAACATGGCATTGCTGTTCACGCCGCCGAGCGAGGCGGAACGGGTCAAGCAGGGCCGGATGGCGCAGCTGACCAGGGACCTTTTTCGGCATCTCGGCGAGAACGTGGGGTTCGAGAGCGTCCTCGACCGGCTGGTGGAGGAAATCTGGCGAATCCTGCGCCAACGGCCGATCCAGGTGGAGCAGGTACAACACCTGATCACTCAGATCGCGATCTTCCGGAGTGACCCCGACGTCGAGCTAGGATCGGCGGGGCAGGGCGTTGACCGGCTGATCAGCAGCCTGTACGGCACCACGGAGGCGTGCCGGGAGGACCCCGGTGTCGACGTCTACCGGTCTCGGCTTGAGGCCATGGATGCCAACGCCCTGCAGTACGAGGCGGCTGGGTTCGCCAGGGCGATGCACGACACCGGTCTGGTGTCGCCCTACCACGCCGAACTGTTGCGGTTCCTGCTTGATCAGAGCGACTATCTGCTCGCCGAAGCGATGGGGCTGTCCAGCACGGGTCGCGACTGCATGCTGCGCTTTCACGACCTGGTGCATCGCCTGATCGAGGAGGCCGTGCACCCACAGACCGCGCAGGCCGTCTACGGCCTCGCGCTGCTGCTGGACCGAGGGATCCTCTACCAGCCGCCGGTCGCGCCCGCCCTGTGGCGGCAGATCGCGCTGCCGTTGTCGCCGTACGCGCAGGAACGCCTGACCTTGGCGTACGGCACGACGCCGTCACCGCGTGCCCGCTTGCTGTCAGGCGTGCTGTCGATCTTGGGGCTGCCGCTCGGCGTCGGGCAGGGCGACAACCCCACCTGCCAATCGGCGCGGGCTCTGTCCATGTGGGCCTACAACGACCCGGACTACCTGTTGCAGGTGCTGGTGTGGGTGGCTCGCGACGACGAGATCATCATGCACTTCGAGGGGCAATCGATCTCATCCAGAGACAGCATCAGTGGGGTGGCGACCACGCTGCCCACCGACCTGGATCCGGTGTCGCTGATCGTGGTGCCGCACCTGGACCGGATCTACGCCGAGATGGGGCGGCGTTGCGTCGGCCGCGCTGGCGACCCGCACCGCTGGGTGAACCCGGAATTCCACGGTTGGTGGTCGGCACGCGGCTTCCGGATCAACGTCGACGTCGAGACCGGCAAGCTGGTCGATCTTGAGGAGTTCTTGCGGCACTTCTACGCCGCCTACCATCCCCGCTACAACGGGGACCAGCCGCTGATTCACCCGCAGCCAGGGGGCGTCGCCGTCACCGACAGCGCGGCCCGCTACGTCGGCTGGCATGCGATCACGATCCTGCGGGTGGCACGCGATCCGCAGGATGTCACGCGCGTCTACTTCTACAACCCCAACAACGACAGCGGCCAGGACTGGGGCGACGGCGTCGTGGTCAGCACCGCGGGAAACGGTGAGCGGTTCGGAGAGGGCTCACTGCCGTTCGAGCAGTTCGCGTCGCGGCTCTACATCTACCACTTCGACCCGCTCGAACGCGGTGACCTGGAGCGAGTCCCTGACGACGAGATCGACCGGATCATCGGCTACATCCGGCGCAGCTGGGGCGCGGACCGCCTGCCGGCCGGGGAGCTGCAGGCCTCGCCCGAACCATCCACCAGGCCCCCGGACTGACAGCGAAACCACCCCTCCCGTATCGGGATACTTCCGACATACCGGACAGGGCAGCGTTTACTGCTCTCGCAGCTGGTCTACACCATGAGTGAACCTTTCTCCGCAAACCAGAGAGAAGGCCATCATGGGAATGCTCAGCAAGATCGGAACCACCGTAGCCGCTGTCGCCCTCACGGCAGGAGCAACCTCGTTCGCGAGTCCCGCGGCGCAGGCCCACGACGGCACGCCGTGCGGCGCCCGCGCCGACGCCTGTCTCGACCTCAGCTCCAGCCAGGCCTGGTTGATGTCGAACGGCGAGGTGACCTACGGCCCGGTGCCGATGTCCTCCGGAAAGCCTGGGTACGAGACCCCGACCGGCATGTTCCACGTGACGTGGAAGAACAGGGACCACTGGAGCCAGACCTACGACGCACCAATGCCCTATTCGGTGTTCTTCACCAACAACGGTCACGCCATTCATGAAGGCAACATCGAGCGTGGGTCGCACGGCTGCGTGCGACTGCGGCACGCGGCGGCCAAGAAGTTCTTCGCCGAACTGGAGCCGAGGGACCACGTTCAGATCACGTGGTGAGCCGACAGCACTCGTTCACCGATGGGTGACATGCGGTGACCGGCTACGTAGGTAAGGTGGCCGCTGACCGCGACCCGGACCAAGGAGTGCCCCGTGATCACCGCAATCGTGCTCATCCACGCTGACACGGACCGGATCCCCGAGGTCGCGGAGTCACTGGCCGACCTCGACGGCGTCAGCGAGGTCTTCTCCGTGACCGGCGAGTTCGACATCGTCGCGATCGTCCGCGTGCACGAGCATGAGGAACTGGCCCAAGTCATCCCTGGACGAGTGAACAAGGTGGACGGCGTTCAGTCGACCGAGACCCACATCGCGTTCCGCACCTACTCCAAGCACGACCTCGAAGCGGCGTTCTCGCTCGGTATCGACAGCTAACGGCCACCAATTCAGCACGTACAGTCGCGGGCCTGGTGATGGATCGCTCCGCGGTCCTACCCGTGCCAGTCCTCGACCGCGCCGACCGAAACGGGTGCCGTCGACGGTTCCGGATGTCCTTCGACGGCGTCAGCGACGACGCACGTGACGTTGTCCGATGACCCTGCCTCCAGCGCGGACGCGACGAGCGACGCGACGGCATCCGCCGACGATCCCACGCTCAGCTTCTCGGTGATCTCCTCCTCGGTGAGGACGTCGGACACGCCGTCGCTGCACACCAGATAGCGATCGCCGGGAACAACCCTGAACACCGACAGGTCGAAGTGAGCGGCGCCGCACCCATCGAGCGCACGCAGGATCAGGGAGCGCCGAGGGTCGGCCGCCGCCTCCTCCGCACTGATCTTTCCAGCACTGACCAGCGACTGCACGAGGGTGTGATCGGTGGTGAGTTGCCGCAGCGCGCCGTCACGCAACCGGTATGCCCGCGAGTCGCCGATGTGCACCACGCCGAGCCGGTTGCCGGTCGAGCACAGCAGCGCGGTGAGCGTGGTGCCCATCCCGTGTAGTTCGGGCCGTTCCACGATCATGTCGGCCATGCGCTCGTTGGCGGCCTGCGCCGAGTTCGCCAGCGTATAGACCAATTCCTCGCCAGCGATATCACCATCGAGGGCAGCCAGGGTCGTGATAGCGACTGAGCTCGCCACCTCGCCATACGCATGGCCTCCGACGCCGTCCGCGACGGCGATCAGCGCCGAGCCCGCATACGCGGAGTCCTCGTTATTGCTGCGTACGATGCCGACGTCGGACAGCGCCGCGCTTCGCAGCGACAGCGACGAGCCAGTCGCTACCTCACTCCGACGTCGATGCGGCTTCAGCAATTCGCCCAGCTTCTGCACGACAGGCAGTCTAAGCACCGTCGCTCATTCCGCCAAACGGCGGAGTCGAGACGTCGAATCGCCGGAACGACGGCCGGGATTCCGGTCCTCTTCTCAGCCAACGCGATCTTGTCGCCGAGGACCGAGCTGCCGTGGTCGGTGTCGTGTTAGCCTGACCCCATGCCGCGCTACACGACTCCGAGGCGAGTAGTACTGAGGCGCGCCAGCTGAACCCAGGTCGCTGGCGCGCAGCGCTGTCGACCGCGGACACGTGGACATCCTCTCGGGACCTGGCCCGATCCCCCGTTGGTTCCTTAACCGTGGAGATCCGCTATGTCCCTCTCAGCCGCCTATTCGCCGTATCGCACGCCGTCGTTCCTGGCCCGTCGCCGCATCGCCACCTACTTCACCGGCGGCACCGACGGGATACTCACGCTCGTCTCGACGCTGCAGCAGCGGGGCTTCAAGGTCCATGACCTGTCCGTCGACGTCCGCGACGGCGTGCCGGAGAGCAGCATGGTCTGCACCGTCATGGTCACCAACGACGACATCGAGCTGCTGCTCGACCACCTCCGCGACCTGCCGTCGGTCGTCTCCTCCGAGCTGGTGTAGCGCCGCCCGAGTGGCGTGATGCCGAGCTGTTGGGGTGACCCATCGCCACGGGTCACCCCAATCCGCTACTCGCCCTCTTTGGGTGGCGTGTCCCAATCGTGGACGTCCTTGCCCTCTTCCCGGGACAGGATGTCGAGCGCGGCGACCGCGCCCGCACCCGCGGAGATGATCGCCTGACTGCGGTTGCCCCGCGCGAGCCTGCCCACCGCGTACACGCGGTCGATATTCGTCCGGTTCTCGGTATCGACCCGCGCGCGGTCGTCGGTGAGATCCACACCCAGTTGCTCGGCGAGCCGCCGTGCCGCCTTGGCGCCCGCGAGGATGACGTAGTCCGCCTCGCGGGCGTCGTCACCTGCGTGAACGGTAAAGCGGCCGTCCTGGTGCGTGACCGTCTCCACCTGTGCATCGAGGAGGTTGGCACCGAAACCGGCGACCTGGGCACGCGCCGCGGTCTGGAAGTCGGTGCCGCCCATGTTGTCGATGCCCAGATAGTTGTGCAGCTGGGCGAAGTGCATCGCCGTCTTGTCCTGGCCATAGACGATCGCCTGATGCCCGTTCTTCGCCAGGAACAGGGCCGCGCTCAGACCCGCTGGACCGTCTCCGATGATCGCTACCGTCGTCATGGCATCGAGGATGGCAGACCGCGCCGACCGGTGCCGGTTCGGCGTCAGCGGCGAGCGTCGAGATGTGCCGAGATGAGCTCGCGCGCGGTATCCATATGCGCGACGGTGAGATCGCGTGCCTTATCAGCGTCACGCCTGCCGATAGCCTCGGCGATGTTCTCGTGCTCATCGGCGTTCTGCGTCAGCAAACGGGGATCAGACCCCAGCGCCAGCCAGGTGACGTTGCGCGGCAGCCGGTGATGGAGCATCTCGGCGGATTTCTCGAGCTGGGCATTGCCAGCGGCGTCAAAGATCGTCTTGTGGAAGCCGCTGTTGGCCCGCTGCCACAGTTCCCTGGCTCCGCTCTCGCCGTGCTTGGCCATCTCGGTCACCTGCCGGAAGCTCTCGATCGCTGACCGCAGCTCCGTCATCTGTGGTTCGGTGATACGTGTCGCGGCGCGAAAGGCCGCATGCCCCTCAAGGACACCGCGTACCTCCGTGACCTCGATGATGTCGAGCAGCGAGGGATAGCGCACCCGGAACCCACGGTTGGCGATGCGCTCCACGGTGCCCATCGCTTCGAGCTTGCTGAGCGCGAGACTCACCGGGGTACGGCTGACGCCATACTCCTTCGCCAGCTTCTCCTGCCTAATCCAGGTGCCAATCTCGAACTCGTTGTTGGCGATCCGGTCACCCAGCGATGTCGTCAGATACTCGACGACGTGCGAGCGCTGGGGGACGCTGCTCGCGGACGTCGCGTTCGCCTCGGCATCAACCATGAACGGCCTTCCTACCGGTTGGCGGGGCGTGACCGGAGTCGAGGATCCGGTCAACGCCCGGGTATCCGTTATCGACCGACCGCATACCCTTGGCGGCCGCGCGGGTTAGCCGCCCCGAACAGCTCACTCGTCGCCGGATCACGGGCGACGGCGGACAGTCGGCCTAGCGACCACGCGCCGGAAAGCGTGACGTGGTGCCCACGGTCCCGAAGGTCACTAACCACCTCCGGCGGCAATCGATCCTCCAGCACGAGACCACCTGGCGTCCACTGACGTGGCCAGAAGGAGCTCGGCAGGTGGGTCGTATGGAACGTCGGTGCGTCGATGGCGTCCTGCATCGCACTTCCTTGGATGTATCTGCGGAGTAGATACGGCAACTGCCATTGGTCCTGCTGGTCGCCACCTGGCGTACCAACCGCCTCGATCGTGATGCCGTCACGGCTGATCAGCGTCGGCGACAACGTGGTACGAGGCCGCTCCCCTGGCTGCAGCGCCGACGGAGCCGCCGGATCGAGCCACATCATCTGCAGGCGCGTCCCGAGGCAGAACCCCAGCTCAGGAATGGTGGGCGACGACTGCAGCCAGCCACCGGACGGGGTCGCGCTGACGAAGTTGCCGTGCCGGTCGACGACAGCGAGGTGGCAGGTGTCTCCTCGTGTTTCGCCTGACGCTCGTACGGTCGGCTCGCCGACACCAACGGCGCGCAGGTCGACATCGGTTCGCAACGGCGGGACGAAGGGCTCGCCGCCGTCTGGCACGCCGGGCCGCCACCGCATCGACGCCTCCGGCCCAATCATCCGCGCACGCGACGCGATGTAGTCCGGATCGAGCAGTCGCTCGATCGGAACACTGTCGCGCCATCCGTAGTAGGCCTCGCGATCGGCGAACGCGAGCTTCATCGCCTCCGTGATCGTGTGGATTCCCCGCGCGGTGGAGGGGTCGAGATCGTCATCGGGGAAATGGTCCAGTATCGCCAGGGTCTGCAGGAGGACGGGACCCGAGGACCAGATGCCAGCCTTGTGCACAGTAACGTCGCGGAACCGCAGATCCACGGCATCTTCGTACGACGGCTGGACGGCGCGCAGATCGGATTCACGGATGACGCCGGCGTGATCAGCGCCGTCCGAGTGCTCGTGTGGGGTCTTCACGAACTCATCGATCGCCCGTGCGACGAAACCACTCTGCCACTCTTCGATGGCACACGTGATCCGTTCCTCGCGGGAACTGCCCGCCGATCCCACTCTCGCGAGGCGCTCCAGAGTGCGCGCGTACACCGGATTGACGATGCGATCACCGGGCGCCGGTGGACGTCCGGAAGGCAGCCACATCGCTCGCGAGGTCGGCCAACTCCGGGTAAACAGCTCCGTCACGGTTTCCAGGACGGAACATAGGCTCGGCGCGGCGGGCACACCCGCGACGGCGTAGTCGATCGCGTACTGAAGGACGTCCGGCAACTCCCAGGTACCGTGATCACGCAAGAGCCCGAACAGGGCGACGACCGAGCCCGGCAACGCCGCGGCCAACGCACCCGACCCCGGTACCGAGTCCAGACCCTCCGCGCGCATGTGTGCCACGGTCGCCCCCGCAGGAGCCGGGCCTTGCCCACCGACCACGACCGGACCGTCGCCGCCATCCAGGGAAATGAGCGCCACCAGGTCCCCGCCGGGACCATTGAGATGCGGCTCGGCCACGTGCAGGACGAAGGCCCCCGCCACCGCCGCGTCGAAGGCGTTTCCTCCCCGCTCCAGCACGCTCTGCGCGCTCGCGGTCGCGAGCCAGTGCGTCGAGGCCACCATCCCGTAGTGGCCTCGTAGGGTCGGCTTCGCTGGCACATCCCACGTCGACATGACGGGCATTATTGCATGCAATCTCGCACGATTGCATGCGATTCAGCGTCGGCTTCCCGCTAACGCGCTCAGCGGCAGATCCGGCTTGTTGGTCTTCTTTGCTGGGTCGCGGTCAGAACAGCAGGTGGGTCGCCAGCGCCAGTATCGGAAGCGCGATCAGCGTCCGTAGTACGAACAGCACCAGGCAGTGCCACAGCTTCACCGGCAGTTCGAGGGACAGCAGCAACGGGATGGTGGCGCTGAAGAAGAAAATCTGTGTCAGCGACAACGCCGCGACGAAGAACTTCGCTGCCAGCGCGGTGTCCACGGCCAGCAACGCGGGCAGGAACATCTCGCTGATGCCGATCACGGCCGACTGTGCGACCACACCGCTGTCCGGGATGCCCAGCATCGAGATCACCGGCTCGAGCGGCGCACCCAACCACGCGAACACCGGCGTGTGATTGGCGATCACAATCGCGGCGACACCGACCGACAAGATCGCGGGCACGACAAGCATCGCCAGTCGCAGGCCGTCGAGCATTCCGCGTCCGGACTCGCGCGGCACGGAGTCCGAACTCGCCGCACGCTGCTGACCCGCACGCACCGCCGTGCTCAGCAGCTGCTGCGTCACCTCGGGTTCGATGATGGGCTCACCCACATAGTCATCCGCGATCCGCGACAACGGCGGGATCCGGCACAGGACCGCCGCGAGCAGGATCGACGTCAGCGACACGACAAGCACCAGCAGCCCGAAGTACGGCAGTAGGTCCAGTGTGGACGCCACGACCGCGAAAAACCCGAGGCTGACCGTGGAGAAGCAGGTCGCGATGACGACGGCTTCACGAGCGGAGTAGCGCGACTCAAGATACATCTTGTTCGTCACGTACAGACCGACAGAGTAACTGCCCACATAGGACGCGATTCCGTCCAGCGCCGCGCGACCCGGCACGCGGAACAGCGGCCGCATGATCGGCCGAGCGAGCGTGCCCACCAGCTCAAGGCCACCGAACGCGACGAACAACGTGATGAACAGCGCTCCGATCGGCACGATCACCGACACCGACGCGGCCAGCGTGCCGAACATCAGCCCACCGACACCCGGATCGAGCAGTGCCGGCGGCCCGGTCTCGGTGACGATCAGCAATGCCAGCGCCGCGCCAGCCAGCCGCAACGCGATCATCAGCCACGACGCACGGAACGAGCCGACGAAGACATAGCGAGAGCTCAGTGGCGTGTAGGCCGCGACGGTCAACGCCAGGGCGCCGAGGATGATCGCGAGTGTGTAGTAGGTGACCAGCCCCGGCAGTCCGTCGGTGATCGAACTGACCACGATGTCGAACGGCACCGTCCAACTGCCGTCCCAGCGCACCGGGAGCAGGAAGAAGAACGCGCCGGCGACGGTCGCCAGCAGCAATCTGCTGGTCACCGCCTTCCGGGACACGCTAGCGACGTCGCTCGTACTCATCAACGAACCTCCTGACGAATGCCATGCCCTACGCCGCAGCCCGCCGCTGCGGCATGTGGGTCATTGCACTCGGCCGGACGCGCCGCGTCAGCAGGCGATGACGCCATTGTGTCTGGTATGCGAGACATTGCTCCGCTGGCGCCGCTCTGGCGCGCCTTGACTACCGGAGCAGGTTCTCCAGTCGCGGCGGTAGCGGGCGCTACGACGACCGCAGCGCCGCGCGGGCGAACGCGACGGCGTCCGCGCTGGGCTGTCGCCGCCATGGCGCGCCCGGAGCCTGTTCGAACGCGCCGAGCGTCCGCAGGACCGCTTCCGTCTCCTCCGCGGCCCGCGCGGCGTCCAACGGAGATAGCGGACGCCGATCGGCATTGACCCAGCCCAACGCTCCGAGGTACCCAGCGACGAGCGCGTTCACGTCGTCGGTGAACCTGGCGGCGATAGCGATGAGCAGCAACAGTCCTGCCTGCACCCGGGATTCGGCGCGGGTTTCCGGCGGCACCCGCTCAGCGAGATAGAACCACAGTGCCATCGGATCTGTCGCCAGGTCACGGCCACGGGCCGTTCGAAGAAGGCGCCCCTTCTGGGTGCGCAGCAGCCCAGCACGCCGAGCCGATTCTCGTAGTTCAAGGACCGGAGTGGTCTGGATCTCGCGATTGCCCTTGCCGATCCATTCCTCGTCGATCCCGAGATCCGCCACAGCCGCCTCGACGTGTGCGGGCGGTAGGTATCCGGCGGACGTCAGCGTGATGCCCTCGCTGCCGACTCGATCCAACAGCCAGGTGTAGCGACGCACGAACCTGGTCGCGTCATCGATGTCTACCGAGACTGGCTTGTCGAGCTCGGCATCGTTGATCAACAGCCGCAGCTCGCGTCGCGCTGGCGCCAGTCGCACCGATTCAAGCAACTCTTGTAGCCGGGTAGGCAGGTCAGAGACCGGTTTGTCGAGGGCGAGCCGGGTCAGCTCGGCGTTGACCGCGTCCAGGTCGAACTCCGACGGCGCGAATACGGTCGGGTCGGCGTCCTCACCGAAGACTCTGGCGTACTCCCGCAGCGCCTCGCGGTGATCAGCATGCCGCGGATCGTTCACGGCCACGAGCAGCTCGTAACTGGGGACGCCACCACAGTCTTCTGCCGGATCGGGCCCTTCGCCGTCGATGCAGCGCGCTCGCGTTTGTGCCGCGTCACGAGGGCGCACCTCGTTCAGCGTGATCACGTGCTGCCAGTCGTCGCCGAAGTCGTAGCAGTAGAACACGGTGTCGTCGCGCTCGGCCAGAACTTCGTCCAGCCGCACCTGCGACTCAGGTACCCCATCCTTACCCTCGTCCACCTCGAACGGCGTGAGGAAGTACTCAGCGCGCCGACTGTAGTAGCTCGGGCCGGACGCGAACCGATGCGGGTGCGAATCCGCCCAGCCGAACGCCACTTGCAGGACCGCGTGCACATCGTCGAGGAAGAGGTCGGAAGCCAGCTCCAGCTCCCGCCACAGCGAAGTCGACGTCTCCGTGACCTCGACGCGGACCTGGTAGGTCACCACGTCATCGCGACGCGGCATGCGCCGCGACCGGCGCGCGCGAGGTGTAAAGGGCAGCACGTTCGACACGCCCAGGATGCTACGCGGTTGGCGGTTTGTCCGCGTAGCAAAACCGATCGCGCACCGGTTGCACACTGACTGAAATGGGCCGATGGAGTACTTCGTCATGCCCACTGAACTGAGCGCAGGACCAGTCGTGCTGCGGCGCGCCCAAGAGAACGACGCAGCGGCGGTGACCGAGGCAGTCGAAGCCAGCCTGGATTACCTCCGGCCATGGATGCCGTGGGCGACGGCCTCGGCCGCCACACTCGCCGTGCAGCGCGAACGGTGCCGGCGGGTAGAGGAACTGTGGGCCAAGGGAACGGACTACATCTACCACACCTGGCTGCCCGATGGACCGCTCGCCGGATGCGTCGGAGCCCACCGACGCATCGGCCCCGGCGGCATCGAGATCGGCTACTGGACACATGCCACGCACGCTGGCAGCGGCTACGCCACCGCAGCGGTGCGGGTCCTGACGCCGCACCTGCTACGACTGCCCGACGTCGACCGAGTCGAGATCCACTGCGACGAGTTGAACGTCCGCAGCGCCGCGATACCACAACGACTGGGGTATCGATTGGACAGGATCGAGGACCGTGATCCGCAAGCGCCCGCGGAATCGCGTCGCCTCATGATCTGGATGACGCCGTGAACATGCGGGACTGTGCGTGACAGCAGATCAACGAGCAATCGGATCGCCGTCCGGCCGCAGAACCTCGGCGTGCTCGACGTGTCGTGAGTGGCTATCAGTGTTCTAACCCTGATCAGCACTCACGACCCACCTAGCGTTGCATCGCCGATGAACACACCATCAGTCAGCACCGGAACCGTGGCGCAGGCGTCGACCTCGGTGGCGATCGTGACGTCCTCGCCGAACCCGCAACTGATCAATTCGACGCCCGATGCGGAGCCCGCAATCGACGCGCGGACGTCGTCGATTGCGGCGTAGCAGGCATAGGCGGCGCACGCTTCCGGTGACATCGGTCCAGCCTGCGACGCCCGCAGCGCCGCGATGCCGGGGACAACGACCACGGCGACGTCGCGCTCGTAGCGGTCCTATCGACAGCCAGCGTGGCGTCGTGCTTCGTCGCGACCTCGGCAGCGGTGTCGTCACGCCACGGATGCGGGAACACCCGTGTCCCCGCCTGCACCGCAACGTTGACCGACGTCGTGAATGACAAGACGTCAACGATCACCAGGCACGCGCAACGTTGTGCGAGCGTGGCCGCACCGGTGGGTCCCCACTCGAACCGCACGCCGTAATCGACCTGCCTGGACCAGTCCATGCCCACCACCCATTGGTGCGTTAAGCGACCAGAAATCACTCGCCGTCCGCAGCGCTACCTCGCTACCGTCCACCAGCCCCCGGAAAACGACAGCATAGGCACGGAATGAGTCTCAGCGATACCGAAATAGCGGAACTAGAAGAGCTGGAAGCAGCGCTCTGGGCACGGCATACGCGGTTCGACGAAACCTACATGCGACGCCTCATGAGCGAGAATTTCTTCGAGTTCGGACGCTCCGGTCGGCGATACTCCCGCGCAGAGTGCCTCGCGTTTCCCGACCAGGAACTCAACGCCACGCTGCGGGATATCGACGTCCACGAGATCGCTCCGGCGGTCGCCCTGGTCACCTATGTCAGCGAAGTGCGCTACTCCGAGACCCAGGTTTCCTACCGAAGCTCGTTGTGGGTCAGGTCCGACGCTGGGTGGCAGCTGCGTTTCCACCAGGGCACTCCGACGGACGCGACCGGAACGACGTAGCCATGCGCTGACACGTCTCGATACTGTTGACATAGTGCCAACAGTGAGCTTCCATGGGGTTGGCGGCACCCACCGCCGCCAAGGAGGTTGCGCTATGAGCTCGGTACGCCCGTCACCGGACGAGGCACGTCAATACGTCGTCGGACCGGACTCGCGGTCCTGGGCACAGGCCAGCGACATTCGCAGCCTGCTACTCGCGCCGTACGCGCTGATCCTGCAGGTCGCACACCCCACGGTCGGCGCGGGTGTCGCCGAGCACTCGAACTTCGTCGCCGAGCCGTGGCAGCGCCTGATGCGCACGCTTGATTACCTCAATCTGCTTGTCTACGGCGGTGACGACGCGATCGAAACCGCCAGTCGCGTCCGCGAGATGCACAAGCGCATCAAGGGCGCGCGCGTCGACGGCACCAAGTACCACGCGCTCGAACCGCAGGCATACGCGTGGGTGCACGCGACACTGATGCTCGCGATCGTCGAGCTGCACAACCGGTTCATCCGCAGATTGAGCCAGGCCGATGTCGAGGCGTCGTACCAGGAGTGGCTCGGGCTCGGCCGACTGCTCGGCATCCGCGAGGGCGACCTTCCGCCCGACTGGGCGGGCTTCCAGTCCTACTGCGACACCATGATGCGCGAGGAACTTGTCGACAACGAGACCGTGCGGCTGGTGGTACGCACGATCCGCACGCCCGGCGCGCCACCCGGGTGGCCATCGCGGCTCGGCTGGCTATGGCGGTTGGTGCGTCTGCCTGCGGGTTACCTGCTGACGCTGACCGGTGCCAGCGCGCTGACGCCCGAACTACGAAAGCGGTTCGGCATTCGGTGGAGCCCGAACAAGCAGCGCCAGGCAGACATCCTTGCCGCCATCTCGCGTGCGATCACGCCGATCCTGCCGCGCCGCGCCCGGATGTCAGGCCCGACGTACCTGAACCTGCGGCGCAAGTTCATCGCGCGAGACGAGTTCGCCCCGGACAGCTACCGCCGCGCCTCGATGCGGTGAACGCAGGATGGGCGACACTCACCGTATGTGGCTACGTCGCCATAGCCGGGACGTCGTTTCGTCGCGCAAGCGCGGGGATGGACCGCAGCCCTAGATACACCGGCAGGCCGATCGGCGACAGCAAGATCGCCAGCACCAGCACCGGTGCCATGACCAGCGGATGGACGTCACGCCGCCTGCTGTCGAGGTAGATCCAGCGGCCGACGAACAGGTCCCACGCGATGATCTGCGCCCACACCGCCGTCACCGCGGCGGGATCAGCAAGCAGGCGCTCGAAGCCGGTGAGGCTTGGGTTGACCACCAACGTCCACAACGGACCGAGCAGCGGGATGGCAGCCACCGCCCACACGACGAGCGTCGGGAGCACAAGCCAGGGCGAGCTGACTACGCGGTGCGTGATCCGCCAGGTCGGGGTCACGATCATCAACGCCCAGAACGGCGCTGCCGACAGGAAGGCGAGGTCGAATAGCGTGCTCATCGCGCTGCCTCCGTGTCGTGCGAGTGGGACACGTTGTCCGGAGCACGCGACACGATGTCCTGGGCGCGGGACACAGCGTCGGGAGTGTGGGACACGGCGTCCTGAGCGCGGGACACAGCGTCCGCAGTGCCGGACACAGCGCTCTGAGTGCCGGACACGGCGATACCCACCCCGATAGCCGTTCCGGTAATGAGCGTGGCGACGGCGAGAAGCGTCCAGGCGTCCGGAGCAAGCAGCGGCTGCCCACGGAGGGCCTGCCACGTCACCAGCGCCAGTAGCCCGGCGTAGGCACTGGCCGCTACCCACACCAGCCGGAGCCGCGCCCCTTCGTCAGTCAACCGCACTAGCCAACCGCGCGATCCGAATCGCCGCACCATCGCCGTCAGGCCGAGCCCGAACAGCGGCAAGGCCTGCATCGCATGAATTCCGACGAAGTGGGGAATCCGCAGGTCACCGCCCGTGGTACTCCATCCCGTGATCGGCATACCGTGTCCGCCGTCGGCAACCCCGACGCTGTGCGCGCCGATCACGTCGACGTCTTCTCCCGCGCGCAGCGCGTCCAACTGCTCGGGCGTCGGCCCCGTCATGAAGAACGCCAGTGCCATCCCGACCAGACCGAGCAACACACCCGCACGGATCGCGAGCGCGATCGGTGGATCCGCGATGCGGTCGCGCAGCAACACAATGCCCTGCACCAGCGTGAGCACCCACAACGCCACGATCGAGAACCCCATGATCGAGAACAGCGCGGCGTTGAACGCGCTGGAGACGTTGAAGTGGCTCATCTCGCCCCGAATCACCTGGCCGATGATCACGACCATCTCGACCGCGGCCAGGACAGCGATCGCGGTGCTCGCCCACCACACCCACCGACGTCGCTTGCGCTGCAACGACAGCAGCCACGCCCAGGTCACGGCGTAGATCATGAGCGAAATCGAGAACTTGAACGGCTTCAGCCAGATCGGATCACCGACGAGCACCCGGTCGTCGACCAGCAGTCCCACCAGCGATACGACGGTTGAGAGGACCATCAGCCCCGCGAACAGCATCAGCGGCCGATGCCAGGACACAGTCCGGCTGAGGGTCGAACGGACCGTCACCATGACACACTCCAATATTAGATAGTATCGGTATCTACTTATGGATAGTTACACTATCGTCGAAAGAACGCAAGATTCGAGAAGGAACGAGGCGCGATGCGCATCGCCGAGTTGAGCCGCCAGGCTGGCGTCAGCATTCCGACGATCAAGTACTACCTGCGGGAAGGTCTTCTCCCTCCAGGTGAGCGCACCAACCGCAACCAGGCCCAGTACGACGAGCCCCACCTGGAACGTCTCCGGCTGATCCGGGCGCTGATCGACGTCGGCAAACTGCCGGTCGCAACCGTGCGCGAGGTGCTCGCCACCCTCGACGAACCGGACATATCACTCCACAAGGTGCTCGGCACCGTCTCCGCGAGCCTGTCCGAACCGACCGCGTCCACGCCGGATGACGATCTCGTGGCCGCCCGCGAGGACGTCGACGCGCTTATTGAGCGGCATGGCTGGCAGATCGCCGAGGACACCCCGGAACTCGATGTACTGGCAGGCATCATCGTCCGCGCGCGGCAGCTCGGGCATGCGCACATCGCTGATTCATTCGACACCTATTGCGAGGCCGCGGAGTCCATCGCCGACGTCGACGTCGGCTACGTCAGCGGGCTCGGCACGGTGGAGAACGTGGTGGAAGGCGTCGTCGTCGGCACCGTGCTTGGCGATGCGGCGCTGGCGGCCATCCGCAGACTCGCGCACCAGAACCTCTCCGCCCGCCGCTTCGCCGAGTCGTGAGGATCGTGAATGTCGAACACGGCGTCGTGAGCGCAGGACACGGCGTCGTGAGTGCAGGACACGGCGTCATGAGCGCCGGACACGGCGTCAGGGGGTGCTGTTGGCGTGTCCGCTCACTGCCGCGCTCGCCACCTCGCCGATGGGGCGGCGAGGGGTGACGCCGGTCGGGTAGCCGTAGCCGACCCGCAGCAGCGTGTGCGCCTGGCCGTCCGAGCCGAAGACCTTGGTGACGTCATCGCGGATGTCCGGCACCTCGAACGGCTGCGACAAGAACGACGCGGACAGCCCGAGACTGCACGCGGCGAGCAGCGCTCGCTGCATCCCCGCTCCCGCGATGACGTCGTAGCGCGGGCTCGTGCCCGTAGTGAGGACCGCGACGAGCAACGGCTGCTGCTCGAACCGCCGAGGGGGCAACGGGTTGGTCCGGTAGTAACCGCGCAGTCGCACCAGTTGGTCGTCGACCGGGCCAGGGCCGATCGCGTCGATCGGGACGCCGTCGTCACGGTCGACCGGACCGCCGAGCCAGAACCGGACTTCCTGCCGATACGCCTCGTCATTGTCCAACCGCTGCTCGGCCTTGCGGATGAGGTCGACAAGCCGGTCGTAACGCTCCGAAGCATCCACGAACACCAGCCGCGCCCCCTCGGCGCGAGCCGCGGACGCCATCGTTGCTCGGGCGCTCACGCTGATCGGCCGGTCCAGGAACGGGTGCCGATTGGTGTGGCGCTTGAAGATCGCGGCGGCGAGCTTGCGTTCGCTGTCAGTCGCCGGCCGTTCGCCTGCGACACGCACGACCGCGAGCAGGTCGGGGGCGTCGCGGTCTGGCATCAGGTCGACGAGGCTGACTCGGTCGAGCGCACGCAGCTGGATCCGCACGTTGCACAGCGCGGCGCCGCACGCGAGCCGCGCTTCGCGGGCGTCGGGGTCGGCGACGTCGAGCACTCGCCTCCGGTCGAGGCGCAGCTCGATCCGGTCGCCATCGACGTCGAAACGCCACGGCTGGGTGTTGAAGGGCGAAGGAGCCCGGACGGCTGCCTCCAGTGCCAGCGTGGTCACGGACGTCAATGAGGCGATCATCGCTACCTCCCGCAGGGGACTGTCTCCGCCAAGAGTGCGCCGCTACAAAACAGGCGGCAGCGGGAAATCGTCACTTCCTGGAAGGACTAAATACCGCCCTTGTCACTGAGCCTTGAGCCTTTCAACCTGAGTGGACGGTGGTTGGCGGGTGATCGGGTCGCGGTGGCGCAAAGTACCGCCGGAACGGCAAGCGCTGCTGGTGCCGACCCACCTGCGCAGCGGCGACACCTACGCGAGCCCGGCCGCCGGATTCGGCGAGGGCGTGGCCACGGTGTACCGCTATGTCGGTGTACCGCTATGTCACCGAAGCGGTGGAGGTGCTCGCCGCGATCCTCACCCTCCACCACACCAACATGATCAAGACGGAAAAAGCTCACTCGCTATCGGCGCGACACGTGCGCGAGCTCGGCCAGTTCGTCGTTATAGCTGAACACGTTGTCCCAGATGTGATCGATGCGGCGTTTGGCGTCCGCCAATGGCACCACGGAAACCGTGTTTCCGTCGTGTTCGGTGAGCAGTTTCAGGCGGCGTAGCGTGCCGAGGCCGTCCTCGACGTCGAACCGCACCCGCACCCCAGATCGACGTTCCAACCAGCGGTCCGCACGCTCGCGCAGCTCATCGGCCGTCAGGGGCGAGTTCGAGAGGCGCAGCAGATGGTAGGCGAGCACAGCCTCTTTGACCTTGGACTCCTCCGCCGCGTCGAGAATGCGATGGAAAACCCCAGTATCATTATCCAGATTACGGAAGTACAGGTTTTCCGATAATATTTTCATGAATTTTATCTTGCGGTTCTTGAACTTGCTGAACTGACGCCAGAGATATCCGCCGAATGCGGCGAGACCGGCGCCCAGCGAGATCAACGCGGCTTGGTCCAGGTCGACCGGCTGGTCGCGCAGCCCAAGCCAGAACGCGAGCAACAAGAACAGCACACCGAGCGAGGCGATGAGTTTGGTGACCACGACGACGATCCCAGAAACCACCGCGGGCACGCCGATCAGCAGCTTGTCGATCAACCGCATCCGCACCCGGACGTTGGGCAGCAGCATCTCCAGGTCGCGGCGCGGGACGTCCTGGAACAGCTTGATCATCACTGAACCCGGCTCGAACGGCAACTCCTCGCGTTCGTCCTCGCCGATGTCCTCGGGGAACGCGACGTAGATCATCACCTTGTCGTAGCTGACGAACTCGACGGTCTTGCGACGCAACCCGAACCAGTGCGGCACTCGCGCGGTTCGGTTGGTGGCGCCCCTGCGGTAGATGAGCACGTCGTCGATGGCGTCGTGGTCGACTTCCATCCGCACCTTGAGCAGTGAGTGGTCGCTGACCGCCTTGCTGAACTCCTCCTCGCTGACGAGCGTGAAGTTGGCGTCCTCTGCGAGCGTGGCCAGCCCTTCGACCAGCTTCCGCTTCGCTTCGGCACGCTCGGCCGTCGTCACCGGTTCGCTGGTGCGCTCGTCAACGTCAGGGTCGAAGGCATGGTAGGCGTCCTTCAGCTCCTCAATACGCGCGCGGAACCGGTGGTGCAGCAGGCTGGCCAAGATCTCGGTGAAGGCGAGGAACGGTTTCCGATCGGCCTCGGGCAGCTCATCGGCGCAGAGCGCGATGACGCTGCGCTTGCGGAACGGGATGAAATGCTCACCGGTCACCGTGGGCCCCTTCGCGCGACTGTCGGACACCCACGCACCATACGAGCGTCCCGGGGACACAGCGCACAACGCCCCGCGACGCGGGCGCCGCGGGGCGCACTGTGCGGGCTCGATACGTCAGAGGTTGCGGCGTCAAGCCCGAGGTGTCAAGCGCGGCGCGTCACGCACGGTCCTCGGCGGGGCGCACCACCATCACCGGGCACTTCGCGGCGTGGATCAACGCCTGGCTGTGCGAGCCGAGCAACAGACCGGCGAAGCCGCCCCGTCCCCTGCTGCCGACGACGACAAGCTGCGCCTGCTCACTGAGCTTGAGCAGCTTCTGGTGCGGCCTGCCGCGCACCACGACCCGCTCGACGGTCACGTCGGGGTACTTCTCACCCCAGCCGGCGAGCCGTTCGGACAGCATCCGCTCCGCGACGTCCTGCGCCGTGCCGCGCTCCTCGGAAAACCGCTCCGGCGCGAGCATCTCGGCGGCATCGCCGTCGAACCAGGTGTGCACCGCCGTCAGCGGCGCGCCCCGCAGCGAAGCTTCCTCGAAGGCGAACGAGAGCGCGGACTCCGACAGCGGGCTGCCGTCGATGCCGACGACGACCGCGTCTCGCTCCGGGCTGTCGGCGTCCTCGCCCCTGACCACGACGACCGCACTGTGCGCGTGGCTGGCGACCTTGACCGGCGTCGAGCCGAGCGCGAGGCCGGCAAGGAACCCGCCGTGGCCGGACGCGCCGAGCACGATCAGCCACGCCTCACGGGACTTCTCGATCAGCACCGGCGCCGGGTCGCCGTTATCGCAGACGACCTCGACCTCGATGTCGGCAACCTGCTTCGCGGCGTCCTTGGCGGCGACGAGGATCTCGTTACCACGCTCGGCGAGCTCCTCCCGCAGCTCAGTGGAGGGCGGCCACGCGCCGACGTACAGGCTCGGCAGACCGAGTGCGTGGACCAGCCGGAGGGAGGTGTGCCGGTGGGCCGCGTCGCGCGCGCCCCACCGGACGGCCGTGAGCGCTGATTCCGACCCGTCCACTCCCACTACGACCGGATAGTTCTCCGGAACGACGTCATTCATGTCTTTCTCTCCCTCGTCAACGGATCGCTCCAGGGGCACCCGGATCGCTTGCGTGCCAGCCTGTTCGCGATGCCGATGCGGCTGCTACGGGAGTTCGTCACCAAGCGGTGATGACCTTCTCCCCGTGCTGTCCCCTGCTCACGACCGCGAAGACTGCTCGCAGGGTCCGAGCCATCGATGCCGCGAGGGGCAGCACGACGCGGGCCGCGACCGGTATACGTAATTTCGTAACGTTTGCTCTGTTTGTCGGTGTCTCACCAACCGTCAGCGCTGACATAATCTCGCCACCGTTCGAACGCTGTCCGTGACGTCGTGGTGACATCAGGTGGCGAGGGGAGCAAGTGTGGAACCTGATACCAAGCGGCATGTGCGCGTTGTGCTCTGCTGGCGGGACGGCCCGAACGCGGCGGAGCTCGCCGCGATACTGAACACCCAGCGGGCACTGACCGTCGGCGCGCTCGCGTCGGACGCGACCACCGTCATGTCGCTGCTTCCCAGGGAACGGCCGGATGTCGTGGTCGTCGACACCACGATGGCCGCGGCGGATGTGCTGTCCCTGAGCGGGTTGTCCAGCAGGCACCCAGCCAGCGGCGTGCGTGGCGTTGTCCTGCTCGCCGACGACGACTTGCCGACAGGAGACGGAAACGAGTTGCTCGCGGCGGCCATCCGGCGTGGGGCGCGCGGAATCGTGGCACCCGATGCCCCGGTCGAGCACATCGCCAGCGCCATTGACGCGGTGTCCGCAGGCGGGGCGTACATCGCGCCACCGCTGACCGGTCGGGTGCTGGACGCGCTCAGCGATGGTGGCGGCGGAGCATTGCCTGCCTACGCGGCAGCGGTGCTGACGCCCCGCGAACGGCAGGTGCTCGACCTGCTCGGCAGGGGCAAGTCCAATGCGGACATCGCGGACAAGCTGGTGCTCAGCGTCAGCACGGTGAAGCACCACGTATCCAGCGTGCTACGCAAGCTCGGGCTGCGCAGCAGGGTCGAAGCGGTCGCGGCGACACAGGACGCATTGCGAGACCCAAGCGGCGAACATGAGAGATATTCGTACCAAAGACCCATTCTCGGTAATCACCCAGCCACGTAGCGTCCTGAGTGATCTACAAGATCACCGAGGCAGCGGTCGGCCAACCCATGACCGGCTGGCCGCGCCCGCGACGCGAGGGAGGCTCTTGTGGGGAAACTCGGACGCACATTGGCCGCGATCGCCGCACTCACCATGGCGGCTGTCACGGCACCCGCAATCGGACACGCCCAACCCAGTGACGACAACCCCGGCCGCGCGCACACGCAACAGCCGCTGCCGACACCTGCCGACCCGGCCACGGTGAAACCGGCCCCGCGCGGCGAGTTCTCGACAGCAGCCCTCCGCGACGGCTACTGGCACCAGGGCGAGTTCGCGCTGTGGTCGCGACCGGACTATCTCGGCGATATCTACGACACCAGTACGCGGTACCACAAGACCTACTACGGCCGGTACTACGTCAACTCACCGATCACGCTGTACAACACCGCGAGCAGCACGGCCAACGGCAACGAGCATTACCGCGTCATCGCGACCAACTACCCCGAGGGCAAGGGCGACCGGCTCAAACACCTCAAGTACCCGCAGTGCAACAACGTCACGTGTTACGCCTACCGCGGCCTCGGATGGGCGGACAACAACCTGGAATCCCACTTCCGGCGTTCCTGACGCATGCTGACGCGCGCCGCACTGGCAGTGCTCGCGGCAGTTCTCGCCGCACTGACGGCGGGCGGATGCACGACACCGGCCTCGCCGAGCGAATCGCCCACGCTCGGCGAGGTCCCCGTCGTCCGCGACGCCGATGACCTCGCCGCTCTCGATCTGCCGCTAGACCCGTACCACGTCGACACCGAAGCCCTGCTCGACCGGATGAACCGGGCGTGGGATGTCCTCGTCCAGCGCTGCATCCGCCACTATGGGCTGCGCTGGCCTACGTCGTCGGAGCACGTTCCGCCGGAGGGCCCCGAGCACATGGACCGCTACGGCATCATCGACGCCGACGTCGTCAAGGAGTACGGCTACCACCAGCCGCCGCAGCCGGGTGTCCCGGACGACACGGACGCTGAGCAGTCCTGGTCGACGGATGCCGACAACGTCATGACCGGCGGAGTGGAGCGCTACGACGGCAAGCCGGTGCCCGAGGGTGGCTGCAACGGCGCGGCGATGCGGGAACTCGGCACGAAACCACCCGAGGACGGACCTCCGAAGGCGCCGCTGTCTCGCAGGCTCGCCGGTCGTGCGTACGAACAGGCACTCGCCGATCCTCGGCTCGACCCGGCCGTCACGGAATGGCGCGAATGCATGACGGCCGCGGGCTATGACTACGACTCGCCGCTGGACGCGGGCAGGGACCGCACGTGGTACGCCGAACCCGGCGCGTCCAAGCCGGAGATCGCCGCCGCGCAGGCGGATCTGGACTGTCGAGTACGGAGCAACTACGTCGGCATGTTCTACGCGCTCGACGCCGCCTACCAGCGCGAGGCGGTGGCGGAGCATCGCACAAACCTGCGGGAACTGCGCGCGCAGGCGGACGAGATCGATCGGAACGCCCGGCGGGTGCTCGGGGAGTAGTCGACGACGTCCGGGACCAACGACCCCCTCACGTCGCCGCGCCACACCAGAACCCTGGCACCATGACTTCCGGGCGAGACCACGAAGCTGGTGTGGTCGGTGCCGCTGCGGTAGGCGCTCAGCGGACGGGAACGGTATCCGCGGACCACGCCGCGATCCGGTCCGGCCAACGCAGGACTTCGGTCCTGCTGACCAGGCCGAACACCATCCCGCCCTCCACGATAGGCACACAGCTGAGCTCGTTGTCCAGCATCAGCCGGGCGACATCGGCGACGTCGGCGTCCGGACTGGCGGACTCGAACCTGGTAGTCATCACCGATTCCACGGTGATCGTGTCATCCCCAGCCAGGGTTACTTCGGAGAACAGCGCGTTGGCTTCGCTGAACAGGCCAATAAGCTGCCCGTCGTCGGACACAACAGGCAATGCGGGTAGCGCTCGCTCGGTGAGCATGTCAACGGCGTCGGCGACCGGAGTGTGCGGGCCGACGGTGGGTACTGGTCGTGCCATGATCTCGGAGGCGTGCATTCTGGGTGTCCTCGCACGATCGGTCAAATCGGTGTACCTACCTACAGTAAGTGTCGGCTCAGGAAAATGCACTTGCCAACGGTCCCTGATTCCGAGGGGCTTTCGACCGTGTCCAGCCGCGCTCCGGAGTCGGTGCACGTCTCAGTCGGTGCCCGCGACCAGGTGTTCGACCGCCAGATCAGGGTGCTGCCGCTGGAGCGTGCCGAGCGCGACCTCGTCGGCGAACAACGCCAATTCGGCACCGTCCGAGCGAGTCAGCACCTCTCCCCTGCGGCTGGTTTCGATGGTCTTGCGGTGCTCGCTGTTGGTGAGCAGCCGGACGGTGCGGTACGGCAGCCGCTCCAGTTCGACCCCGACGCCGAACTCGACCTTGAGCCGGTGCGAGGCGACTTCGAACTGCATCGGTCCAACGGCGGCGAAGATCGGCACCCCTTCGCCCCTGCGGTCAGACCGCAGGACTTGCACCACGCCTTCGGACTCCAGTTGGTCGACGCCCTTGCGGAACTGCTTGGCCCGCCCGAGGTCGCGGGGGCGCGCGACGGCGAAATGCGCGGGCGCGAAGCTGGGCAGACCGGGGAACTTCACCTTCGGTTTGCCCTCGTAGAGCGTGTCACCCACCCGCAGCGCGGTGGCGTTGACCAGTCCGATCACATCACCAGGGAAGGCCTCGTCCATGGTCGAGCGCTGCTGGCCGAACACCTGCTGCACGTACTTGGTCGCGAACGGTCGCCCCGTGGTCGCGTTCGTCACGGTCATGCCGCGTTCGAACCGGCCAGAGCACACGCGCGCGAACGCAACCTGGTCGCGGTGAGCGGGGTCCATACCGGTCTGCACCTTGAACACGAACGCGGAGAACGGCGAATCCAGCGGCCGGGGTTGCTCATTCACATCGAGCCTCGGCTCGGGGCGCGGCGTCAGCGCGACCAGCTGCTCCAGCAGCTGCTTGACGCCGAAGTTGAGCACGGCGGCACCGAACAGCACCGGGGTCGCCGAGCCGTCAAGGTAGCGGTCCATGTCGAACTCACCACCGTCGCCGACGACCAGTTCGGACTCCTCGAGGGCGTCCTGCCACGCCTGGCCGACCTCGGCCTCGGCTTCGGCCGGGTCGAGATGCCGCTCGCCCGCCGCCGTCGCACCACCCGCCGTGCGCTCGTACTTGATCATCGTTCCCGCGCGCAAGTCGGCGACGCCCTTGAAGTCGCCGGCGATGCCGACCGGCCAGGTCAGCGGCATCGCGGGCAGGTTGATCCGCTCGGAAAGCTCCTCGCACAGATCCATCGGATCGCGGCCAGGCCGATCCCACTTGTTGATGAACGTCAGCACCGGGATGCCCCGGTAACGGCAGACGTCGAACAACTTCAGTGTCTGCGGTTCGAGGCCCTTGGCGGCGTCGAGCAGCATGACGGCGGAGTCGACGGCGGAGAGAACCCGGAAGGTGTCCTCGGAGAAGTCGGCGTGGCCCGGCGTATCGAGCAGGTTGATCACGGTGTCGTCGATGGTGAACTGCAGCGCGGCGGACGTGATCGAGATACCGCGTTCGCGCTCCATCTCGAGCCAGTCCGAAGTGACACCGCGCCGGTCGCCCTTGCCGTGGACCGCGCCCGCGTTGGTGATGGCCTTCGCGTGCAGCGCGAGCGCCTCGGTCAGCGTCGACTTACCCGCGTCAGGGTGACTGATGACCGCGAAGGTGCGCCGACGACGTGCCTCTCCTGCGATATCGTGGGTCACCTGCGATCGAGCTCCATTCCTGCGATACGTGCTCTCTTGAGGTTAGGCCGTGGCCGCCGCGCGATCTCTGGTGGGGCGGGATTCACTACCGCGCGTTAACCGCCGCCGATAGCGGGCCCGCGCCATGGGTGCGTTAGCGTGACGTGCGATGTCGGGTTCACGAAGGGATGCGAGGGGCGGCGTGGAGACCGTCGACGAGGTGGAGAACCCGAGCACAACGGACGCAACGGCACCAACGCGCACATCAGACCAGCCGGGACGTGGCTCATGTCCACATCGGCGCTGGCGGCTGCTCGCGACCGTCTTCGGCATGCTTGCCGCCGCCTGCGCATTGGCGATTCCACTACTGCCCGTGACGTTCGACACGGCACAGATCGAATGGCCGCATGCGGGCGACACCAGTCCGGTGAACGCACCGCTGACCGGCTACTGGGCGCACCACATCGACGTCACCATTCCTTGCGACACCGTCACGGCGCTCGACGACACCCCCGCAACCCGCGGCGTGCTGCTCTCGACCGTGCCGCACCAGCGGATGGACACCGGTGCCGGTATGTATCTGCGGGTCAAGAACGGCACGTTCACCACGGTCAACCGTGGCCAGCAGATCGTGTCGCAGCGGCTACCGCCAACGGGCTGCGACATTGGCTACACATCGACGGCCACGCGCACCGAGATCACCGTCGCCGACACGGTGGTGTTCGACGAAGAGCGCGACATCCGGCCCAGGGTCGTCGGCATCTACACCGACATCACCGCCGAACGGCACCCGATCGACGGGCTCAGCGTGTCGATCACCCCGGACACCCGGTATCAATCCTCGCCGACGATGTGGAAAACGGCGGCCACCATCGTCGGGGCGTTGTCGCTGCTCGGTTGCCTGATCGCGGTGAACCGACTCGACACTCGCTTCGCGCGGCGCGCGCCTCGCTGGGCGCCGATCGGATGGTGGAAACTCACCGGTCGTGACGCCACCGTCATCGGCGCGCTCGGCCTGTGGGTGATCATCGGCCCGGTCACCTCGGACGACGGCTACATCCTGTCGATGGCGCGAGTGGCCGACGATGCGGGCTATCTGACCAACTACCACCGCTGGTTCGGCGTCGCGGAGGCGCCATTCGGCTGGTTCTACCACCTCACCGAGGTCATGACCTGGGTGTCGACGGCGCCGCCGTGGATCAGGCTGCCGTCGTTCCTGCTCGCGGTGATCGCGTGGCTGCTGATCAGCCGCGAGATCCTGCCCCGATTGGGCACCCAGGTGCGCAATTCGACGGCGGCAGGCTGGGCCGCTGCCGCCGTCTTCCTGGTGTGGTGGATGCCGTTCAACAACGGCGTGCGTCCCGAACCGGTAGCCGCGGTGGGCGCACTGCTGGCCATCGCGGCGGTCGAGCGCGCGCTGGTCACCAGACGACTGCTGCCAGTATGTCTCGGGGTGCTCGCGGCGGCGTTCACCCTGGCGGCGACGCCGACCGGGCTGATCGCGGTCGCACCGTTCATCGTGGCCGCGAAGCCGCTGTTCCAGTTGCTGCGCCAGCGCGCGCGTACCGGCTGGGTCGGAGTGCTGACGCCGATCGTGGCGTCGGGTGTCGCGGTGCTGATGGTGGTCTTCGCCGACCAGACGCTGGCGACCGTCGCCGAGGCGACACGGCTACGCACTCAGGTCGGGCCGAGCCTGGCGTGGTTCCAGGAGTTCTCCCGCTACGATCTGCTGTTCGGCGGTGGCGGCGGCGCTGGGGACGACTCGCTGACCCGTCGTTTCCCTGTCCTCCTGATCATCCTGTGCACCATGACCTGCCTGGTCGTGATCCTGCGCAGAGGCAGGATTCCCGGCGCGGCGCTCGGTCCGAGCCGCAGGCTGATCGGCACGGTCGCGCTGTTCTTCCTGCTGCTCGCGCTGACCCCAACGAAATGGACACACCACTTCGGCGCGTTCGCCGGGGTCGGCGCGGCAATGGCCGCGTTGACGGCGCTGGCCACGAGTCAGTCCGTGCTGCGTTCCGCCCGCAACCGCAACGCCTTCCTCGCCGGGTTGCTTGTGGTCGCCGCGCTCGCGACGACAGGACCGAACTCGTACTGGTTCGTCTCGCAACTCGGCGTTCCGTGGGCGACGTCAGCGCCAACGATCGGCCCGCTCAAGGTGTCCACGATGTTGCTACTCGCCGCGGTGGTCACGGCGGTGGGGGCGCTGGTCCAAAACGTCCGCACGCAACGACCGGGCGCACCGCCCCGGCAGCCGGAACGCCGTTCCCACGCCCTGGCGCTCAGTTCGGCATCGCTGACGATCGTGTGCGGGCTGTTCGCGCTGTCGGAGTTCGCGACGGTCGCGACGGCGGGCTATCACCAGCGCGACAGCTACAGCCTCGCCGCCGCCAACATCGACCATCTGATGAGTTCGAGCTGCAACATGTCCGACCACGTGCTCGTCGAGGAGGACCCGGTCGCGAACGTGCTGCCCGGATACCCACCCGCGCTGCAGCGCACCCTGCCGCCCAAGGATGACGAGGACACCGACAGCGAGGCGACCAACACCAGCACCAGATCGAACGGCGAGAAGAGCGGTGACAGCGAGGGCACCGCGAACGGCAGCGACACAACGGGACCTGACAAGGCACGTGGCCCGAAGGCCAGCGACAACGGGAAACGCGGCAGCAAGACCGCGCTTGTCGAGCAGCCCGACGAGTACCGCATCTCCACCATCGGTTTCCACAACCGCTCCGTTGGCGGCGACGACCCGCTCGGCACGCCGCCCCAGGGGTTCAGTCCCGAACTGGTGCCGATGTGGAGCAGTTACGACCACCCGCAGGGCGCCACCGGAACGTTGCGCTCGCACTGGTTCCAGCTCGACAAGGAGCAGCTGAACAAGCAGCTCGTCGTCTCGGTCGCGGGCGGCCAGGGCACCGGGCTCTCCCTGGCGGCCGAGTACGGCAAGCGCACACCGCGCGGCTTCGAGATCATCGACCGCAAGCGGATGCCTGTGCCGTTCGACGCCGCGATGAGCTGGGAGGACGCGCGGATCATCCAGGACGACGTCGACGACGATGCCACCGCGGTACGCATCGTGGCCACCGACAACGACCTCACCGACGAGGGCTGGATCGCCGTCACCGCGCCGAGGGTGCCGTCGCTGACGACGCTGACCGCGCGAATCGGCGCGAACCCGGTCTATATGGACTGGCCGACATCATTCGTCTACCCGTGTCTGCGGCTGCCCACCACCCATGACGGCATCAGTGAGATGCCCGCCTACCGCATCACGGCGGGCGAGCTGGCCGCCGAGGCAGGCTGGTCGGACAGCAGCGCGGGCGGGCCGCTCGGCTGGATGGAGCTGGTGGCCGAGGAGTCCGAGGTGCCGAGTTTCCTCGCGGGTGAGCCGAAACAGTCCTGGGGACAGCTCAAACAGATCGAGCCGCTTGAGCAAGGCGTGCCGCCGCACGTCATCCGGGACACCGAGGTGCATCCCGGCTGGTGGTCGCCTGGTCCTGGCCCCATGCAACCGGATGGCAGAACGCCGACGCGGTAACGCAACGCAGTCGCGCGCGAACAGTAGGATTGTGGCCGCACGCCCCGCACCCAGTCCCCGACACAAGGCGGTTCGCCCATGCAACTGATGCCGGTTACCGACTCGATGTTCCTGCTTATGGAATCGCGAGAGCACCCAATGCACGTCGGCGGGCTGCAACTGTTCACAAAGCCAGACGGCGCAGGCGACGACTACATCGAGTCGATCTACCGCGATCTGATCGAACGCGCGGAGGTCGCCCCGCTGTTCCAGAAGCGGCCCATGAGCCCGGTCAACACGCTCGGGCAGACATTCTGGTCCGAGGACACCGCCCTTGACCTCTCGTACCACGTGCGGCGTTCCGCGCTGCCCACCCCTGGCAGGATCAGGGAACTACTGGAACTCACGTCTCGCTGGCACGGCACGTTGCTCGATCGGCACCGGCCGCTCTGGGAAACGCACTTCGTCGAGGGGCTCTCGGACAATAGATTCGCGATCTACACCAAGGTGCACCACGCCTTGCTCGACGGGGTGTCCGCACTGCGGCTGATGCAGAACGCGCTCACCGACGACCCGTCCGCGCGAGACGTGCGCGCGCCATGGGAGCTGCAGCCGGGCAAGAAACGCACGAAGTCCGCCAGCGGCGGCTCGCTGCTGCAGCGAATCACCGGCCTCGCCAGCGACTTCGCCGGGTTCGGGCCGACGGCGGTCAGGGCGTTGACCGAAGCCGCCAGGGAGCACTCGGTACCGCTGCCGATGCAGGCGCCGCGCACGATGTTCAATGTCTCCATCGGTGGCGCGCGGCGGTTCGCGGCGCAGTCGTGGCCGATCGAGTCGTTCCGTCGCATCAGCAAAGCCACCGGCACCACGGTCAACGACGTCGTGCTCGCGACATGTTCCGGCGCGCTGCGGGACTATCTGATCGAACATCGCTCACTGCCTGACGCGCCGCTCACCGCCATGGTGCCGGTGTCGTTGCGCAGCAGCGAATCAGCCGAGGAGGGCGGCAACGCGATCGGCGCGATCCTCTGCGATCTCGCCACGAACGAGCAAGACCCCGCGCGCAGGCTCGCGCGGATCGCGGCGTCGATGAGCAGCGGTAAGAAGTTGTTCGCCGGACTAACCCCGATCCAGGTCATGCTGCTGTCGGCACTGAACGTCTCGCCCCTCGGCCTGTCGCCCATCCCCGGCGTCGCCGACCACACCCGGCCCGCGTTCAACCTGGTGATTTCCAACGTGCCGGGGCCGAAGGGGCCGACGTACTTCAACGGCGCCAGGCTCGACGGCGTCTACCCTGCCTCGATCTGTCTCGACGGCCAAGCGGTGAACATCACGCTGACCAGTAACAACGACATGCTGGACTTCGGCATCACCGGCTGCCGCAACAGCGTGCCGCACCTGCAGCGGATGCTGCTGCACCTGGACACCGCGATGTCCGAACTGGCCACCGCGGCAGGGGCGCGCTAGCGGTGTATCTCAGTGCCGTACGCGTGGGGAGTTACGCCTCTTTCCGGAGGACACCACCGTATTCGTAGACCTCGGTGTTGGTATTGGTGATTCCGACGTAGCGATGGAGCTCGGTAGGAACCGGCTCGAGTGGCGGCTGGGTGGGGTCAGGGCGCCAGTCTTTGAGGTTGACGAGTCCTGGTTCGACGGGCTGTAGACCATCGAACAGGGCGCCGAACTCGGCCGGAGTGCGGGTTTGCCAGGGCACGCCTAGCCCATTGAGCTTGTCCGACATGCGAGCGCCCCGGACGGGGTCATCGATGACAACTTGGGATGCGGCGAGGTGACTGCCAGGCACGGCCACCTCATCGATGATGTGACGCAACGCGTGGCGGGGGGCTCCCGGATCGGTGTCCTGGAGGTGGTGGCCGACCGACAGGAACAACACGGCGACCGGCTCGCTGAAGTCGATGAGCCGACGAGTGTCTTGATGTTCGAGAATCGCCTCCGGCTCGCGCATGTCGGCCGTGATGACCGCGGTGGCGGCGTTGTTGGCCAGCAGCGCCCTGCCATGAGCCAGCACGATGGGATCGATGTCGACGTAGACGACGCGGGCGTCGGGATCGCACCGCTGTGCGACCTCGTGGACGTTGTTGTCGGTGGGCAACCCACAGCCCATGTCGATGAACTGGGTAATGCCGACGTCGCGGACCAGGTACCGCACGGCGCGGTACAGGAACTGGCGGTTCTGTCGAGCGATATCGACGCAGCCAGGGAATTCCTGCACCACGGTCAGGATGCTGTTCCGGTCAACCTCGTAGTTGTCCTTGCCGCCCAGCATCCAGCCATAGGCTCGTGCTGAGGTGGGCTTGTCCAGCTGGACATCGATCTCGGCAGAGTGCTCGTTAGTTGTCATCGCGCCCTTCGTTCGCCACCAGGTCCGCCGGTGCGGTTTTCGTGTGACCATAGCGGCATCGGAGCGATGCGAGGAACCCACCCGTCATGGCTGACGGGAGATATTCGCGGGCGTCCAGACCGAGCTTCGCGGCGCGGGAGCCGAGTCGCCGGGCAGCTCGAGCGGATCATGTCCGAGCTGCCAGCGGCCGTAGTGTTCAAGACACAAACCTCGGCCGATCGGGTCGCGTTGGCACTGTTGGCGGCGACAGCGTGCTGGTGATTCCGCGGTGGGCGCGGGGCTGCGCATGGTCGGCTCTCTCCTCGGTCGTGGCCAGCGCGATTTCGCGATGCGCTGGCTCGGTTGAATCGGACAGTCGATGACGTGGTGCCCCAGTGAGTCGGGAACGGACTGAGGCGTGGTGGGAGTGCGTGGCCGCGGTCTTCGTGCGATACATCGCTCGATCGGCCTCGGCGAGCAGCTCATCGAGGCCGTGAGCGGGTTGGATGGCGACCCCGACGCTCGCGGTGATGGTGATATGCCGGTCGTCGGCGATGCGGATCGCGCCGATGCTCGCATTCAACTCGTCCGCGAGCCATCGTGCGTAGCGGCCTGCCTTCGCGGCGTGGGGATAGCTGTCGAGTAGGACGACGAACTCGTCACCACCGACGCGGGCGATGCACGTGGTGCGAGCCCGCACTCCGGTAATGCGGTGGGCGATCTGCACCAACACCTCGTCGCCGACCGGATGACCGAAGTGGTCGTTGATCTGTTTCAACCCATCGACGTCGAGCGCGATCGCCGCGACGTGCTCACCGCGGCCCGAGGTAGCGCGCAGCTCTTCGATCGCGCACCGGAGGCCCTCCCGGTTGGCGAGCCCGGTCAGGCAATCGGTTCGCGCGGCGCGCTCGGCGACCCGCACTCGTCGTTCCAACGCGCGGACACGCCGTATCGCGAGCATCAGCCAGAACGCGAGAACGCCGGTCACTCCGAGCGCCACGGCCATGGTCAGAAAACTCATCGGAGCCCGCACCCCCCACCGATACGTGCCCAGTGGCGCCCCGACGCGGCAGCAAGGGCAACCCGGTGGCCCAGCACGTCGCTCATCGCTTGCCTCCCCCGGATCGCCCCGCGCCTGCAGGTTGTCCATCCGCTGCTACTGTGCCGAAAGTACCTTGCAGATGCAAGAACGTTCGCAAGAACAGATGTAAGAACGGCCCGATGCGACCAGCGCTGCGGGCACGCCACGAAAGGCAGCATCCATGGCGACGGACCGAGCCAACGCTGATCACGCCCGCTGGCCTGGGTTGGTCTGGCGCAAGAGCGCGCGCAGCAATCCGAGTGGGAACTGCGTGGAACTGGCGCAGTTACCTACCGGGGAGATCGCACTCCGTAACTCGCGCGACCCCCAGGGTGCTGTGCTGGTCTATAGCCGCGCCGAGATCGGCGCGTTCATCGCGAGCGCGAAGCAGGGCGACTGGGACGACCTCGTCGGCACATCGTGAGCCCCCGCTGACAATTGCGCCATCACGTGTCCTTTATGGCACACTAGGGCTTTTCCGCCGAGGAGCGCACATGATTAGCCCACCAGAAGGCCGTAGATCCGCCGATGAGCCGCTGTCACTTACTCCATCTGGCGGTGGACCCACAGTGTTGCGGATCACACTCGGCGGCCAGCTCCGGCAGCTTCGACAGCGGCAGAAGATCAGCAGGGAAGCCGCGGGCGACGCGATCCGCGCCTCCCACGCCAAGATCAGTCGGCTTGAACGTGGCCAAGTCGGGTTCAAGGAACGCGACCTGCGTGACCTGCTCACCCTTTACAAGGTCACCGACCCCGACCAGTGCGAGGCACTGCTGGCGCTGGCCCGCCAAGCCAACGAACCAGGCTGGTGGCATCAGTACAACGACCTGCTGCCGTCGTGGTTCGAGACCTATCTCGGGCTCGAACAAGCGGCTCGCGTCATCCGAAACTACGAGAACCAGTTCATCCCCGGCCTCCTGCAGACCGCCGACTATGCCCGCGCGGTAACCCTCCTCGGCCACGCGAACGAGCCCCCGTCCGGAATCGACCGGCGGATCAATCTGCGAATGGGCCGCCAGCGGATCCTTACCGGTGACAACCCGCCGATGCTGTGGGCGATCATCGACGAGGCGGCGCTGCGCCGAGCCATCGGCGGCACGGACGTCATGCGCGCCCAGATCGATCACCTCGTCGCGTCAACCGAACTGCCCAACGTCACGGTGCAAGTGCTCCCCAACTCCGTCGGCGGACACGCGGCGGCTGGCGGCCCGTTCAGCCTCCTGCGCTTCCCAGACACCGACCTGCCCGACGTCGTCTATCTCGAACAACTCACCAGCGCCCTCTATCTCGACAAACGACACGACATCGAGCAATACCTCAAGGTCATCGACCTCCTGTCCGTCCAAGCCGCGACCCCGGAAAAGAGCCTCGATCTCCTCGCCACCCTCCGCGCGGAACTCTGACCCGGCCCGGTCCGGCGCTACGGGATGCGACCTACCCGCTTCGAATACCGACAGTATTTCGATACGCTGAGGATGAGAATGGCGGCAGACTGAAGGGACGGCGATGGGCATGAGGTTCTGGTGGCTGAAGGCGGCGCTGAGCGGACCACATCGATCCGAGTCCATCCTCGGCCGACGAGCGGGCGACACCGGCCTCACGCGACGGCCGCGGCCATCGCGACGTGGACGGCTGAGCTACCGGTCGCGAGCGCTGTACGCGGCGTCGTGGGCGGCAGGACGCACGGTGTTCCGGTTCGGCACGCTGTCCCCGAACAGCATCGCCACACTGCAACGCCTGGACCGCCTCGCCGCGCGAGCGCCGGCGCCGCGCAACACCACGCTCACCCCGGTAGCCTTCGACGGCTTCGAGGCGGAGTGGGTGCGGGCGCGCCGCGCCGAGCAGCCACACACCGACGGGGCGATTCTGTACTTCCATGGCGGCGGCTTCTTCTTCTGCGGGCTCAACACCCACCGGCGCGGCATCGCGGCGCTGTCGTCGGCCACCCGGCTGCCCGCACTGTCGGTGGCCTACCGCCAGCTGCCCGAGACGCCGATCCCCGGATCGGTCACCGACTGCCTCACCGCTTACCAGCATTTGCTTGACGACGGCGTACCCGCGGAGAAGATCGTGTTCGCCGGCGACTCGGCTGGCGGCTACCTGACTTTCGCGACGACGCTGCGGGCCCGCGAGGCTGGGCTGCCGCTGCCTGGCGGCATCGTGGCAACGTCCCCGCTGTTCGACATCGATTCCGCCGCCCGCATGGCGCACGCCAACTCGCGGCGCGACACCTACATCCCGGTGAACCGGCTCGCCGATCTGACCGACTTCTGGCGCGGCGACCCCGAACACCACGAGCCGCCGGTATCGCCGGTCAACGAGGACCTCACCGGGATGCCACCGTCGCTGATCATGGCGGCCGAGTCCGAGGTACTGCTCTGCGACGCCGAGCTGATGGCCGAACGGCTCTGGAGTGCCGGTGCGCCATGCAAGCTGCAGGTCTGGCACGGCCAGGTGCACGCCTTCCCCGTGCTCGGCTACTTCTCCCCTGAGACGCGCGCGGCGCTGCGACAGATCGCGGCGTTCACGCGGGAGACCATCGGCGGTACGGCCGGAGCGGCTGGGACGGCCGGCGAAGGCTGACCCCGCCACGCACACACCGGCCGACGGCCAGACTCAGCGCGCCTCGCCCGCTGGTATGTCCATGCGCCACGGCTGGACCTCCTGCACCAGCCGTGCGACGGCCAGCACCAGGTCGTCCGAATGCCGGGGACCGACGATCTGCAGCCCTGCTGGCAGTCCGTCGGAGGTGAATCCGATCGGCACGCTGATCGCTGGCTGCTGGGTGAGGTTGAACGGGTAGCTGAACCGCGTCCACTCCCACCACTTGGTGTACGGCCCGCCGGGCGGCACATCGTGGCCCGCCTCGAACGGCCGTATCGGCATCATCGGCGTGATCAGCACGTCGTAGCGGTTGTGGAACTCGCCCATGAGGATGCCCAGCTCCCGGCGCGACTGATCGGCCGCGAGCCAGTCCATCGCCGAGTAGGTCAGGCCCTCCCGCCACGCGGTGACCAGCCCCCGGTCGATCTTCTCCTCGGCGCCCTCGGGGAACGTGTTCAGCCACTTGGCCGCACCCGTGTACCAGAGGAGCTCGAAGGTGTCGGCCGGGTCGTCGAACCCAGGGTCGGCGTTCTCGATGACCAGCCCGGCTTCCTGCAGCGTGTGCACGGTGCGCGAGGTCAAGTCCGCGATCTCCGGGTCGACGTCGATGTAGCCGAAGTCAGCCGAGTAGGCCACGTTCAGGCCGCGGACGTCGCGGTGCACTGCTTCGCGGTAGCTGGCGGTCAGCGGTGCCAACGCCGTCGGGTCGCGGTGGTCCCGCATCGCGAGGATGTCCATGAACAGTGCGATGTCGTCGACCGACCGCGCCATCGGCCCGGCGTGCGCGAGCGCGCCGAACGGGCTCGCCGGGTACAGCGGAATCCGGCCGTACGTCGGCTTGAATCCGACCACCCCGCAGAACGAGCCGGGGATGCGCACCGAACCGCCCGCGTCGGTGCCAACCGAGAGCTCCCCCATGCCCGCCGCGACGGCCGCCGCGCTGCCGCCGCTGGAACCACCCGCGGTTTTGCTTGTGTCGTACGGGTTCCGGGTGATGCCGGTGACCCTGCTGTCCGTCGTGGCCTTCCAGCCAAGCTCAGGCGTTGTGTTCTTACCGAGCATCACCAGCCCCGCCTCGCGCATCCGCGCCATCACTGGGCTGTCGACCTCCCACCGCTGGTCCGGGTCGACGCACAGCGAACCGCGCAGCGTCGGCCAGCCCGCGGTGAGGAACATGTCCTTGATCGAGGCGGGCACGCCGTCAAGCCAGCCGATCGGGTTTCCTTCTCGCCACCGTTCCTCGGACGCCTTCGCCAGCGCGAGCGCGTGGTCCGGGTCGACGAGGCAGTAGGCATTGATGTCACCGTCACGGCGCTCAATCGCATCGAGTGCCGCCTTCGTCGCCTCGACGGGTGACACCGCGCCCTGCGAGTACGCGACCGTGAGTTCACTCGCCGTCAACAACGTCCCAGCACTCGCGGTCATGCGCTCCTCCTTCTGTGCCGGTAGATACCCATCCGGCCGGACGTAAGCCTGCCTGGCAGGTCACACGAGTATGCCAGTCGCCTTACTTTCGGTCTTCTTGATATGGCGGCCCGGCACCCATCGGCACGTAGCCCAGTTCCTTGTCGACGACGTTGTCGAGCCGCTCACCCGCCAGCCATTTCTGGAAGTTGCCGACGAACACCTCGACCAGCGTGTCCTTCCAGCCGACAACGTCGCCCGACATGTGCGGCGAGAGCAGCACGTTGTCCATTGTCCACAGTGGGCTCTCCCCTGGCAGCGGCTCGGTCTCGAAGACGTCGAGCGCCGCCCCGGCCAACTCGCCCGCGCGCAGTGCGTCGACCAGGTCCTCGGTGACGACCAGCTCGCCCCTGCCGACATTGATGAACCGCGCGGCCCGCTTCATGGCGCCGAACATCCGCCGGTCGAACATGCCCTTGGTCTTCTCGGTCAGCGGCGCGATGGCGACGACGTAGTCCGCCCAGTCGATGTGCTCGGCCAGGTCGTCGGAAGCGTGCACGGTGCCGAAGTCCGGATCGCCATCTCGGGCTCGCCTGCCCACGCCCGCCACCGACAGACCCGCGGCGGTGAGCATCCGCGCGATGGTCCTGCCGATCGGGCCGGTGCCGACGATCAACGCACGCTTGCCGCCGACGCGTTCGGTCTCGCGGTGTCGCCACGTTCCCGCGCGTTGCAGGTCGAGCGAACCCGCGAAGTCCTTCGCGAAGGCGATGATCAGCCCGAGCACGTACTCGGCGATCGGATTGTCGAACACACCGCGCGAGTTGGTGAGCGTGACGTCGCTGTCTCGCAGGCCGGGGAACATCACCGGGTCGACGCCCGCGCTGGCGATGTGCAGCCACTGGAGCCGATCGGCAGCAGGCCAGGCATCCGGCACGGCCGTGGAAAGGAAGTCCCACACGAAGAGGACATCGGCGCCGCGTAGTGCGTCCGGCAGTCCAGCGGCGTCCGCATACCGTACGGTCGCTGCCTCCTCAACCGGTGCCATGCCGCGCGGCCGATCCTGTCCGCATAGGACGGCGACGACAGGGGCACTCTCAACGTGGTCACCGGCTCCCATCACGTTGACACGGTATGAGTTGATCGTATGATTGTCAACAATCCGAGGGATCCCCCGGGGCAGTCAAGCAACACAGCGTCTTACCACGAAGACCGAAAGCAAGCCGACTGGAAACTGCCAGGTCAACCTCCTTTCGGTCGGACTGGTACCCACCGGCACAGTACGACGACGAAGGGGTGAGCCTTGGACCTGTCCGGACTGGACTTGTCCTTCACCGAAGGGCCGCTCGCCCAGCGTGGCATTGGAGTCATCGCACCGTTCGACCTCGCACTCGAACGCGAGCTCTGGCGCTGGGTTCCGATCGAGGTCTCGCTGCATCTCGCGCGCACCCCCTATGAACCGGTGCCGGTCAGTCTCGACATGGCGCACTTGGTCAGCAACGCGAGGCACGTCGCCGCGGCAACCCGCGACGTGCTGCACGTCGAGCCGGAGGTCGTGGCGTACCTGTGCAGCTCAGGCAGCTTCATCAACGGCGTCGACGGCGAACACGAGCTGCGCAAGGTCATCTGCGACGCCGGCGCGCCGGACGCGGTGACGACCTCGGGCGCGCTCGCCGAGGTGCTGCGACAGCTCAACCTGCGGCACATCGCCGTACTCACCCCGTACGTCGAGGAACTCACTCATAAGCTGCACGACTTCCTCGCCGAACTGGACGTCGAGACGGTCTCCAGCGATCACCTCGGTCTCGGTGGCGGCATCTGGCGAGTCAGCTACCGCACCATCGCCGAACGCATCGTCGCCGCCGACCACCCCGACGCGGAGGCCATCTTCGTCAGCTGCACCAATCTGCCCACGTTCGACATCATCGACCCGCTCGAACAATGGCTCGGCAAGCCGGTACTGACCGCCAACCAGCTCACGATGTGGGCCTGCATGGTGCGGATGGGGCTGCCGGTGGTGGGGCCGGGCAGCTGGCACGCCGAGGTTGCATAACCCGAACGGTGTAGCTTCTACTAGGATTGTCAACAATCCTCACGTAGCGACCGCTCAGTAGCACGCAGGTGACGACCAGCGGCGGCAGGAGGCACCGGTGAAGACGATCGGATTCATCTACCCCGACCACGCGGCCGAGGATGACTACCCGCTAGCCCAACGACTTCTCGGCGACGCCGTCACGCTGTCGGTGACCCACATCTACGGCACCGACCTGCACGCCGTCGCGGAGTTGCTCGACCTCGGCAGCGAGCACCGGCTCGCGGAAGGCGCCGAGCAGCTCGCACCGCTGTTTCCCGACGCTGTGGTGTGGGCCTGCACCAGCGGCAGCTTCGTGTTCGGCCGGAACGGTGCCGCCGAGCAGATCACCAAGCTCGCCGCCGCCAGCGGGACACCGGCGTCGAGTACCTCGTTCGCCTTCACCAGGGCGTTGCGCGCGCTCGGGCTGAAGCGGGTCGCCATCACGGCCAGCTACCCCGACGAGGTCGCCACGCTGTTCCGGGAGTTCCTCGCCGCGGAGGGCGTCGACGTTACCCAGCTGTCCAGTGCGGGCATCGACACCGCCGCCGAGGTCGGCCAGCTGCGACCGGACGAAGTGGCCGAACTGGTCACCCGAGGCGATCACCCCGACGCGGACGCCCTGCTGATCCCGGACACCGCGATGCGGACCATCGCGCTCATCGATCCGATCGAGCAGCGCCTCGGCAAGCCCGTGCTGACCGCCAACCAGGTCACCATCTGGGAGGGACTGCGGCTGGCGGGTGCGTCCACCCGGGCGGATGGGATCGGCAGATTGTTCCGCGAGGGGGACGCCGATGCTGTCTGACATCGAACCGGTCAACCGAGAATCGACGGCGTCGATCATCGCGCGGCAACTGCGCGACGCGATCATGACCGGCGCACTGCCACCGGGCACCCAACTCGGCGAAGCCGAACTGGCGGCACGGTTCGAGGTGTCGCGCGGCCCACTGCGGGAGGCGATGCAACGGCTGGTGTCCGAAGGCCTGCTGCGCAGCGAGCGGCACCGGGGCCTCTTCGTCATCGACCTCGAGCCCGGCGACGTCTACGACATCTACGCCTCGCGGGCGGCGATCGAGCGCGCGGCGGCCATTCGCATCATGCGCGGCGACACCGAGAGCGCGGTGGCCGAACTCAGCGAAGCACTCGACGAGATGATCGAGGCGGCAGCGGACCCTGATCCGAACGCGCTGCCAGAAGCGGACCTGCGGTTCCACGAGGCACTCGTGCGCGCCTCCGGCAGCCGCAGGCTGGTACGGATGGCGCGCACCCTGCTGATCGAGACCCGGATGTGTCTGGCCGCGCTGCAGCGCACCGACCAACCGGGCGAAGACAGGGTCACCGAGCACACGGCGATCATCGAGGCGATGACGGCGGGGGACGAGCAGCGCGTGCTTGAGCTGCTGGACGCGCACATGGAGGACGCGATCACCCGGCTCGCCCCTGGCAGCAGCCTCCACTCCGGCCCGCCACCTTCGGTTCCTGCCGACGGTGTCGACATCGCGGGCTAAGTGAACGACCCGCACCGCATCCGGCCGCTGTGGATCTTGAGGCGTTCTGGCGATCCGGGTCGCCAGAACGCCTCAAGATCCACAGCACTCATCCGAACAGCATTCACTCTTTCGAGTGACTCATCCCTGTCGCGCTCGTTACACGGAACGAACCGTCGGGCAGACAGAGGAGAATTCCGTGCGAGTCACGAGCAAGCACACCGCGGTCGGCGCTGCCATCGCCACCGCCGTCGCGGTTGCCGCCACCGTGGTCCTGACGCACCCCGCTCAGGCCATCGTCGGCGGCGAGCAGGCGGCAGAGGGCCAGTACCCGTTCATGGCGTCGCTGCAGGACGGCGACTTCCACTTCTGCGGCGGCAGCGTCGTCGACCCGGAGTGGGTGCTCACCGCGGCGCACTGCGTCGATGACGCCAAGCCGTCCGACCAGGACGTCGTCGTCGGTAAGACTGACCTGGACGCCGAAGGTGGTCAGCGCGTCGCGGTCGCCGAGATCCACGTGCACCCGGACTACGACGGCACCAACGACGCCGCGCTGCTCAAGCTCGCCGAACCGGTGTCCGTGCCGACCATCCCACTGGCCGACACGGGCGACGACGACCTCGAAGCCGAAGGCACACCACTCACCGTGGCGGGCTGGGGCACGGAGTTCTTCGGGTCGCCCACGACCCCGAGCCATCTCAAGCGCGCCGACGTCGAAGCGGTCGCCGATGACCGGTGCGAAGGCATGACCGGCAACGGCCTCGCCGGCTTCGACCCGGAGACCGAGATCTGCGCGGAGGAACTGCTCGCGGACTCCTGCCAGGGCGACAGCGGCGGTCCGCTGTTCCACGAACTCGACGGCAGGCTGGTGCAGATCGGCATCGTCAGCTGGGGCATCGGCTGCGCGTACCCCGGTTTTCCCGGCGTCTACGCCGAAGTGAACGCCCCCAGCATCCTGGACTTCCTCACCACAACGCTGGGCGGCAACACCACGACGTCGGAGCAAGACGAGCCGCCACGCGGCAAGGAAAACAACAACGGCAACGGGCCGAAGAAATAACCGCGCTCGGGATGCGCCGAGGACCAGCCACGACACGCGCACATGCCGTGGGGTAGCGGCCCGCTACCCCACGGCGTGATCAGGATCAGCTCAGCCCGACGGCGACGTACTTCGTCTCCAGGAACTCGTCGATACCGACGGTGCCGCCTTCGCGACCGAGGCCGGAGTGCTTGATGCCGCCGAACGGCGCGGCCGGGTTGGACACGATGCCCTGGTTCAGTCCGACCATGCCGGCCTCCAGCGCCTCCGTGACTCGCAGCGCACGGTTGATGTCCTGGGTGTAGAGGTAGCTGACAAGGCCGTACTCGGTGTCGTTGGCCTTGGCGATGGCTTCGTCCTCGGTGTCGAAGACGTTGATCGGCGCGACCGGCCCGAAGATCTCGTCGTGCGCCAGCCGGGAATCCTGTGGCACGTCGGTGAGCACGGTCGGCTGGTAGAAGTGGCCGGGACCGTCCACCCCGGCACCGCCGGTGAGCACCTTCGCTCCCCTGTCGACCGCGTCACTGACCAAGCTGGACACCTTCTCGATGGCGGCCTCGTCGATCAGCGGCCCGATCACGACGCCCTCCTCGGTGCCTCGCCCGATCGGCTGCGCCGACATCCGCTCGGTGAGCCTGCGGGCGAACTCGTCCGCGATGCCGCGCTGCACGTAGAACCGGTTCGCCGCGGTGCACGCCTCGCCGATGTTGCGCAGCTTGGCGAGCATCGCGCCCTCGATCGCCGCGTCGATGTCGGCGTCGTCGAAGACGAGGAACGGCGCGTTGCCGCCGAGTTCCATCGAGGTCCGCAGCACCTTCTCCGAGCACTGTTCGAGGAGCTTGCGCCCCACCGACGTCGAACCGGTGAACGACAACTTGCGCGCCCTGCCGTCGCGGATCAGCGGCTCGATCACCCCACCGGAGTTGCTGGTGGTGATCACGTTGACGACCCCTTCCGGCAGCCCGGCCTCTGCCATGATCCCGACCAGCGCCAGCATCGACAGCGGCGTCTGCGCGGCGGGCTTGATCACCGACGTGCAGCCCGCCGCGACCGCGGGGCCGATCTTGCGGGTACCCATGGCCATCGGGAAGTTCCACGGCGTGATCAGCAGCGACGGTCCGACCGGCTGCCGGTGCACGAGGAACCGGCCCTTGCCGTTCGGCGCGACCGCGTAGCCGCCGTCGATACGCACCGCCTCCTCGGCGAACCACCGGAAGAACTCCGCCGCGTAGGCCACCTCGCCACGCGACTCGGCCAGCGGCTTGCCCATCTCAAGGGTCATCAGCAGCGCCAGTTCCTCGTTGCGCTCCATGAGCAGTTCGTAGGAGCGCCGCAGGATCTCGCCCCGCTCGCGCGGCGGGTGCTTCGCCCAGCTCGCCTGCGCGGCGACAGCCGCGTCGAGCGCGTCCTTGCCGTCGGCCGGTGAGGCGTCCGCGACCTCGCACAGCACCTCGCCGGTCGACGGGTCGTGGACAGGCAGCGTCTTCGAGCCGCTGGCAGGCCGCCACTTGCCGTCGATGAAGAGGTCCTTGCCCACCGCGTCGACGACGCTGGATTCGCTCGGGGTCGCGTTCATGTCCGCACTCCTTATCGGAAGCCGTGTCTGGGGAAGCCGTGGTACCAAGCGTGTCGCACGTGCGATTCCGGGTTGATTGCTCGGCCCTCTGACGTCATGCTATGGATATTGTTGACAATCTACAAGCGTGTCGCCACGCCTGTTCCCGCCTGCCACACCCACCCGCGTCGGGCGACCCCCGAGCAAAGGAGTACCCACATGTCCCAGCTTTCTCCCCTGCTCAAGCAAGCGACTCCGGTCGTGGTCGACCACGGCGAAGGCGTCTACCTCTATGACGTCGACGGCAACCGGCACCTCGACTTCACCGCGGGCATCGGCGTCACCAGCACCGGTCACTGCCACCCGCGCGTCGTCGCCGCCGCGCAGGAGCAGGTCGGCAAGCTGATCCACGGGCAGTACACGACAGTGATGCACCAGCCACTCCAGCGACTGACCGAGCGGCTCGGCGACGTCTTGCCGCCGGGGCTGGACTCGCTGTTCTACGTCAACTCCGGCAGCGAGGCCGTCGAGGCGGCGCTGCGGCTGAGCAGGCAGGCGACCGAACGTCCGAACGTCGTGGTGTTCGAGGGCGGGTTCCACGGCCGCACCGTCGCGGCGGCGTCGATGACGACCAGCGGCACCCGGTTCTCCTCTGGCATCTCGCCGCTGATGCCGGGGGTGTACGTCGCACCGTTCCCGTTCGCCTACCGCTACGGCTGGGACGAGCAGACCGCGACGAAGTTCGCGCTGCAAGAGCTGGACTATCTGTTCGCGACGCAGAGCGCGCCCGGCGACATCGCGGCGTTCTTCATCGAGCCGGTGCTGGGCGAAGGCGGTTACGTGCCCGCGAACGCCGAGTTCCTCGCCGGGCTGCGCCAGCGCGCCGACGAACACGGCATCCTGCTGGTGCTGGACGAGGTGCAAACCGGCTTCGGGCGGACAGGCAAGTTCTGGGGTCACGAGCACTTCGACGTCCAGCCCGACGTCGTGATCACCGCGAAGGGCCTCGCCAGCGGGTTTCCGCTGTCGGCGATCGCCGCGCCGACTGAGCTGATGGCGAAGGCGTGGCCTGGCTCGCAGGGCGGCACCTACGGCGGCAACGCCGTCGCCTGCGCCGCCGCACTGGCCACATTGGACGTCATCCAGGATGAGGGGCTGGTCGGCAACGCCGCTGAGCAAGGCAGGCGCCTCATCGACGGTGCCCGTTCGGTGGCGGCCAAGCACCCGGAGATCGGCGATGTGCGCGGGCTCGGGCTGATGGTTGGCTCGGAGTTCGTCACAGCGGATGGCAAGGCGGACCCGGAGACCGCCAAGGCAGCGCAGCAGACGGCGGCGAAGAAGGGATTGCTGCTGCTGACCTGCGGCGCGCACATGAACGTTGTGCGGATGATCCCGCCGCTGGTGGTCAACGCTGAGCAGATCGACGCTGCCCTCGACATCTGGGCGGACGTCGTCGCCGAGGTCACGTCGTGAGTGCTGATCCGGGTTAGAACTCCGATCAGCACTCACGACCGCGACCCGGAAGGGGCGTCATGAGCCGCTACATCACGATCAGCCTGGACAAACGCGGCGTCTCGTGCCGGGCGGTCCTGCTCGATGAGCAGGCCCCCCGCACGTGCGAGGCGGTCTGGCGCGCGCTGCCGCAGGGCGATCAGGCGTACCACGCGAAGTACGCCAGAAACGAGGTGTACACGCTGGTCGCACCGTTCGCGGACCCGGAGCCGGGGCGGGAGAACCCCACGGTGACGCCGATTCCCGGCGACGTCATGTACTTCGCGTTCGAGCCGTGGGAGATCGGCAATCCAGCCTACGGCTACGACGCGGAGAGTGAGGCGCACAGTGCGGCGGGCGCAACGGACTTGGCGATCTTCTACGACCGCAACAATCTGCTGATCAACGGCGACGCGGGCTGGGTGCCGGGCAACGTCTTCGCCACCATCGTCGAGGGACTGGACGACATGGCGGCTGCGGCCCAGGATCTTTGGCTCCGCGGCGTCGAGGGCGAGACCCTCAGCTTCCGCCACGCGGACTAGCCGAGACCTGGTGCGCCGTGTCCGGCACTCACGACGCCGTGTCCGGCACTCACGACGTCGTGTCCGACACTCAGGACGCCGTGTCCTGCGAACGGTGCGTCGCGCGTTCCGCCAACGTGCCATGTCCAGGCCCTCCAGCATCGGCAACGAAAATCCCGAAAAGTTTCGCGTCGGCTGTGTCGAAGTGGTGTGGTGGGCTCCGACGTAGCAGGTGAAGTGGGAGTTCACCTGACTATGAGGAGGAAGCCATGCGCACCCTGATCACGACCGCCTTCGTCTCCCTGGACGGCGTCATCGAGGCCCCCGGCCCGGATGAGAACCACCGCAGTGCGGGCTGGACGTTCAATGACATCGACTTCCAGCCCGAGGTCTATGAACTGAAGGGTCGCGAGCAGGACGAGGCCACCGCGATGCTGCTGGGCCGGGTCAGCTACCAGCAGTTCAGCCCGGTCTGGCCGACGATGACCGAGGAGTTCGCCGGGTACAACGCGATGCCGAAGTACGTCGTGTCGTCAACACTCAAAGACGACGACCTCGTCGACAACTGGGGCGAGACCACCATCCTGCGCTCGCTGGACGAGGTGGCGGCGTTGAAGGAAACCGAGGGCGGGCCGATCATCGTCCACGGCAGCGCCACGTTGAACCGCAACCTCTCCGACGCGGGCCTGATCGACCGCTACCACCTGCTGGTGTTCCCCGTCCTGCTCGGCGCGGGCAAGCGGCTATTCAGCAACGCCGACGCCGACAAAACCATGCTCACAGTCATCGAAAGCGAAACCTACCCCAACGGCATCCAGAAACTCGTCTACGACGTCATCCACTGAGGTGGTATCCGGCAACGAACGCCGCATGGCGCAGGTACCCCGAAGCCTGGGGTGCCTGCGCCACGAACGCGAGCCACGGCGCCGGTTGTCACGGAACCGTCTCGGTCTGCGTTCGCACGACCGGCGCCGTCACCGAGCCTCGCCACATGTGCAAAGCCAACGGCCACAGCGCTACCAGCCCAGCCGCTGCCTGCACGTAGAACTGCACCGCGCCCAGCGGCACGAACCGGGACAACGCGAGCACGATCAACGCGGTCGCGACGACGAGGCCCAACGGCCTGACCAGGACGCCGCTGGCGAGGACCGCCTTCGCGAACCCCGCGGCACCGATGGCGAAGGTGATCGAGCTGACCGCGAGCACCGCGACGAACACCGGTACGAGCTCTTGCTGCGCTGCGGCCACATCACCACCCGTTCGCGCGACAGCGAACGGTGTCAGCTCCATCCCAGGAAGGACCGCGTACAGCACACTGCCGAAGAGCAGCCAGGGAAGCGCCCACGCGTACCGGTTCTCCCCCGCGTCGCGCAGGTGCGCCCGGATCGCGAGGAACGCCAATGCTGTCAACGCGACGCCGACCACCGTCAGGAGATGCACGGCCGCCCACATGGCCTGGTTCGCCTGAGCGGCCGAGGCGATAGCGTCGGCGTCGGGCAGTCTGGCGATGAAGGGATGCGCGACGAGCGCAACGAACATCACGGCTGGTGCCACCGCCACGGTGACCGCACCGTAGCGGCTCCTTGTCGTTGGTTTCATGGCCTTGTCTCCTATCGCTCAGCGCTGGATACCGACGCCGATATTCATCGGGTCGCTCGCCGTGAGCTGTGACCCCACCAGGATCTGCTGTGCGCGCCCCTCGATGCTTCGGAACAACTACCCAACTTCGGCCGCCGACCCGAGATGGGTAGATCTGTGTAGGCCCAGGTCAGCGACCGCGGATGAGGTCGTGCTCGTAGGCATACGCGGTGACACCCGCGCGTGAGGTGACACCTAACTTGCTGTACATGTTGCTCAGGTGCCTGGCAACCGTCTTCTCGCTGATCGATAGCGCCCGCGCGACGTCTCGATTCGTCACGCCGCTCGCCACCAGCCGCACTACGTCGAGCTCGCGGCGGGTCAACCTGCTGGGCCCCGCGGCAGCGGGCTCCCCGAGCGCCGCCAACGCCGGCGCCGCGGCCAGGTTCTCGAACGTCCTGCGCGCAGCGTTCGCCTCCATCGCCGCGGTGTCGTGGTCGCCCAGTTCGCGGCACGCCTTCATCATTGACATCCGCACCTCGGCCACTTCGTATGGAGCATCGAGCTCCTGCCACGCGGCCAACGCACGCCGGAACGCGGCGCACGCGCCCTGGGCATCACCGTCCGCGAGCGCGACCGCGCCACGCGCGGACGCGGCGACAGCGTGCAAATACACCGCGTCGAGGTCCGATGCGAGTTGCTCCAGCTCTCCTGTCGCGGTTCGTGCGGCGTCGACATCGTCGATGGCCAGCATGATCGTGATGAAGGCGCCGAGAATCCTGGCCCGCTCGGTGCGGTCGTCCGCCGAGTCGGCGACGACCCGGCGGATGGCCGCAGCGGCGTCATCGACACGGCCCTGCGCCAAGCGCAACATCGCGAGTCCAGGTTGGACGGAATGTCCGCACTCGCCCGCACGTCGATAGGCGTCTTCGGCCCTGGTGAACTCGCCACGGAGCCGCAACAGCTCACCCATTTGATACTGGGCCATGCCAAGCACCGGATCACCGGGCGGATCGGACAGGTGTGCGCACGCCTGGCGCACCTCGTCGATGGCTTCGGACCACTCGCCGTGCAGTTGCATGATCTCGGAACGATGGACCATGCACTGACCCCGATACGGTTTCAGCCCCTGCTGGGTGGCGCACCAGCGGCCGAACGCCCTGGTCCATTCCTGCGCGCGTCGCAGATCGAAGGCCTCCCGGCACGCGATGATCACCGCACAGTAGATACGCCCGGTCACCATCGGCGAGATGTCTCCCGACGTCACCGCGACCATCGCCTCGTCAAGCATGGCCATCCCGCGCCCGGTCTCACCCATGTTGACCAGCGATCGCCCACGCCCCAGCCTGCTCCACGCGAGCAGGTCGGGGTCATCAAAGCGCTTGGCGATCGCCATGACCTCGCCGAAGCCGTCGTAGGCGGCGCGCGGATCACCCTCGTTCAGCGTGCGCAGCGCTGGCGGGATCAGCAGATATCCCTGCTCGACGCGATCGAGACCGTCCTCGTCGAGCAGTCGCTGGCCACGCGTCCACCACCCCATCGCCTCTGCCGGTCGGCCGGAGACCATCAGCACGTACCCGAGCCAGAACGCGCAGCGTATGGCCCTTCCCGCATCGCCGTCGCGGAGGAACGCCTGATGTGCCCGCTGAAAGGCGTCAAGGGCGACGGCGTCACGGCCGACCAAGTACGCGACACTCGCGAACACGCAGAGATCGGCAGCGCCCAGCTTCGAACGCTCGTCCGCCGCTGCCAGGCCCTCGAAGGCATCGATCCATCGGTCCTGCGCATAGGCTGCGCGTCCCCGCTCGAGCACCGCCGTGACGTCTACCTCAGCCGCGACCTCACGTCGGACCATTTACTCATATTAGACCAACGCACCAATTGACTCACACGCCAAATCACTCGGCTGCCTGCCGGGGTCGGGCACGCAGATGCGCCCGCTCGCCCTGCTTGCCGAACAGGCTGAGGATCTCGACCGGCTCGGCATCGGCGGCACCGAACCAATGCGGCACGTGCGTGTCGAACTCGGCAGCCTCACCCGGGGTGAGCACGAAGTCGTGGTCACCGAGAACCAGCCGTAGCCGTCCATTGAGGACATACATCCACTCGTAGCCCTCGTGGATCTGCGAATCGGGCTCCTTCGGCGGATCGCTGCCGGGAATGATCAGCTTGTACGCCTGGATGCCACCGGGGCGCCGGGTCAACGGCAGCATCGTCATGCCATTGCGGGCGACCGGACGCAGGTGGATGCGCGGATCGCCGGTAAGTGGGGCATCGACGAGCTCATCCAACGTGACGCCGTGCGCCTTGGCCAAGGGCAGCAACAGCTCCAACGTGGGCTTCCTGTCACCGGATTCCAGGCGTGACAGCGTGCTCACCGAGACACCGGTCGCGTCCGACAGGTCGGCCAGCGTGGTCCGCCGCTGCCTGCGCAGCGCACGGAGCCGGGGGCCGACAGCGTCCAGCGCTCGGTCGAGGTCGTCGTCCATGCCGCGAGTTTGCCATAGCGGCAAAAGACTTTGCCAAGTATACGAGATGGCTCCCATGCTGGCCATATGACTGATCAACTGAGGGACAGCTACGACGTAGTCGTGATCGGCGGCGGGGCCGCGGGACTGAACGGGGCGCTGATGCTCGCGCGGAGCAGGCGTTCGGTGGTGGTAATCGACGCGGGCGCCCCGCGCAACGCCCCAGCGGCAGGCGTACATGGACTGCTGGCACGCGACGGCACCAACCCAGCTGAACTGCTGGAAACTGGCCGGGCGGAGGTCCGCGGCTACGGCGGCCAGGTGATATCCGGCGAGGTCACCGCCGTGACACGCGGTGACGACTTCACCGTGTCGCTCGCCGACGGCACTACAACCCGGGCGCGACGCCTGCTGGTCACCAGCGGTCTCACCGACGAACTACCCGACATCCCCGGGCTGCGGGCTCGCTGGGGCCGCGACGTGCTGCACTGCCCGTACTGCCACGGCTGGGAGGTCCGCGATCAGACAATCGGCGTACTCGCCAGCGGGCCGATGTCGATGCACCAGGCGTTGCTGTTCCGGCAGCTCAGCGACGATGTCACCTACTTCGCGCACACGCTGCCGCCGACCACTGAGCAGGCCGAGCAGTTGGCCGCGTGGGGCATACCCGTGGTGGACGGCGAGGTGACGTCGTTGGAGGGCGCAGACGACCGCCTCACCGGTGTACAGCTGAGCGACGGCTCCTTGGTCCGGCGTGACGCGCTGGTCGTCGCACCCAGGATGGTCGCCCGCGCGGGGTTCCTGGCAGAACTCGGACTGAAGCCGGCGGAACACCCGTCAGGGACGGGCGAGCACATCCCCGCCGACGCGACCGGACGCACCGACGTGCCCGGAGTGTGGGTCGCGGGCAACGTCACTGAACCGGCCGCCCAGGTCGGTCCGGCCGCTGCGGCAGGCGCGCACGCGGCAGCGCAGATCAACGCCGACCTGATCATGGCAGACACCTCTCGAATGGTCGCGCAACACCGGCAGTAGAAACGAGCACCGCTCACCTTTCTCCGGCTACCGGTCAGTACTACGCTGCGATCAACTCCGGTGGAAGGTGAGGTGCGCAGTGGACGCGGACGTGATCGTGGTGGGTGCCGGTCTAGCCGGACTGGTTGCCGCGGCCGAACTGGCCGACGCGGGCAAGCGGGTCATCATCGTCGAGCAGGAACCGGAGGCCTCGCTCGGCGGACAGGCGCACTGGTCGCTCGGCGGGCTGTTCTTCGTCGACAGCCCCGAGCAGCGCAGAGTGCGCATCCACGACTCGCGCGATCTGGCATGGCAGGACTGGCTCGGCACCGCAGAGTTCGACCGCGACGAGGACCGCTGGCCGCGGCGCTGGGCGGAGGCCTATGTCGACTTCGCCGCTGGCGAGAAGCGCGCGTGGCTGCATGAGCAGGGCATGCGCTGGTTCCCGGTGGTCGGCTGGGCCGAGCGCGGCGGCTACAACGCCACCGGCCACGGCAACTCGGTACCGCGCTTCCACATCACCTGGGGCACCGGCCCCGGCGTGGTCGAGCCCTTCGAGCGCCGGGTCAGGGCGGGCGTCGAGCGGGGCACGGTGGAGCTGCGATTCCGGCACCGGGTGGACGAGCTGACCGTCACGAACGGCGCCGTCGACGGCGTCGCGGGGGCAGTGCTTGAACCAAGCACCGTCGCACGCGGCCAGGAAAGCTCGCGGGTCGAGGTGGGCACGTTCTCGCTGCGCGCGCAGGCGGTCGTCGTCGCGTCCGGCGGCATCGGCGGCAACCAGGACCTGATCCGCGCGAACTGGCCGGATCGCCTCGGCACCCCGCCGAAGCACATGATCACCGGCGTGCCCGCGCACGTCGACGGCAGGATGCTCGGCATCAGCGAGTCGGCGGGCGCGAACCTGATCAATCGCGACCGGATGTGGCATTACGTCGAGGGCGTCACCAACCACGACCCGATCTGGCCGCAGCACGGCATCCGGGTGCTGCCGGGCCCGTCGTCGCTGTGGCTGGACGCGCGGGGACGTCGACTGCCCGTGCCGCTCTATCCCGGCTTCGACACCCTCGGCACGCTGGCGCACCTGCGCACGACCGGTCACGACCACTCGTGGTTCATCCTCACCAAGAAGATCATCGAGAAGGAGTTCGCGCTGTCGGGCTCCGAGCAGAATCCAGATTGGACTGCCAAGAGTGTCCGGGAGACGGTCAAGCAGCGGGTGCTGTCCGGCCCGCCGTCACCGGTGCAGGCGTTCCTCGACAAAGGTGAAGACTTCGTGACGGCGGACAACGTCCGCGACCTGGTCGCGAAGATGAACGGGCTCACCGACGAGCCACTGCTTGACGCCGACGACGTCGAGCGCGAGGTGCTGGCGCGCGACCGCGAACTAGCCAACCCGTTCACCAAGGACATGCAGATCACCGCGATGCACGGCGCGCGCAACTACCTCGGTGACAAGATCGTCCGCGTCGCCACACCGCACCGGCTGCTCGATCCGAAGGCAGGGCCGCTGATCGGCGTCCGGCTGAACGTCATCACCCGCAAAACGCTCGGCGGACTGGAGACCGACCTCTCCGCCCGCGTACTGCGCTCGGACGGCGAGCCCCTGCCCGGCCTGTACGCGGTCGGTGAGACCGCGGGCTTCGGTGGCGGCGGGCTGCACGGCTACCGGGCGTTGGAAGGCACGTTCCTCGGTGGCTGCCTGTTCTCCGGACGTCAGGCGGGCCGCGCACTGGTGGCGGCGCTATGAACGGCGCGCAGTCTCTGCTCCGCACCCTGGTCGACGCTGGTGTCGACGTCTGCTTCACCAACCCGGGGACATCGGAGATGCACTTCGTCGCCGCCCTCGACGGCGTGCCCGAGCTGCGCGGCGTGCTCGGCCTCGCCGAGGGCGTCGTCACCGGTGCGGCGGACGGTTACGCCCGCATCGCGGGCACGCCCGCGGCAACGCTGCTGCACCTCGGACCTGGCCTGGGCAACGGGCTGGCGAACCTCCACAACGCCCGCCGCGCGTGCACGCCGATCGTCAACGTCGTCGGCGACCACGCGACGTACCACAAGGCTTACGACGCGCCGCTGGAGTCGGACATCGAGGCGGTGGCCGGGTCGCTGAACGGGTGGGTACGCCGCAGCGAGCATCCCGCCGATGTGGGCGCGGACGCGGCAGCGGCCGTCGCGGCGGCGATGGACACGCCCGGACGGATCGCGACGTTGATCCTGCCCGCCGACGTCTCCTGGGGCGAGAGTGGTGTCGCGGTCGATCCGGTCCCGCCGCGGACGCCTCGGGCGACGCCGGACGCGACGCTCGATGCGGTGGCCGAGGTGTTGCGCAGTGGTGAGCCCGCGGCTCTACTGATCGGCGGCGGCGCGTGCCGGGAGCGCGGACTGCTGGCGACCAGCCGGATCGCCAACGCCACCGGCGCGCGAACGCTGGTAGAGACGTTCCCGGCGCGACTGGAGCGCGGCACGGGACTGCCTGCCATCGATCGACTCGGTTACCTCGCTGAGCAGGCCGCCTACCAGCTCGACGGTGTCAAGCATTTGATCCTCGCCGGAGCGCGGTCGCCCGCGACGTTCTTCGCCTACCCGGACAAACCAAGCGACCTGGTCCCCGAGGGCGCGCAGGTCCACACGCTGGCCGACCGGGAGCACGACGTCGCCGCCGCGCTGGAGGCAGTGGCCGAGCGCGTGGCGGCCGATGCCAAGCCAACGTTGTCGCCCGCGCGGCCGCCTGCGGTGCCGTCCGGTGAGCTGACGCCGCAGAACTGGGTCGAGGTCATCGGCGCGCTGCTGCCCGAAGGCGCGATCATCGCCGACGAGGCCAACACCTCGGGGCTGTTGCTACCCGCCGCGACGGCGAACTCGCCTCGCCACGACATCCTCACCCTGACCGGCGGCGCGATCGGCCAGGGCATGCCGGTGGCGACAGGTGCCGCGATCGCAGCGCCGGGTCGTCCGGTGATCAACCTGGAGGCCGATGGCAGCGCGATGTACACGCTGTCGGCGTTGTGGACGCAGGCGCGGGAGAACCTCGACGTCACCACAGTGATCCTGAACAACAACGCCTACGCGATCCTGCGGATGGAGATGCAGCGGGTCGGCGCGGACTTGTCCGGGCCGACGGCGAAGTCGCTGCTCGATCTGTCGTCGCCGGAGATGGACTTCGTGAAGATGTCCGAGGGTATGGGCGTGCCCGCGACCCGGGCCACGACGTGCGAGGAGTTGGCGGAGCAGTTCGCACGGGCGGTGGCCGAACCGGGTCCACACCTCATCGACGCGGCCGTGCCGCCGTTGCTGTGAGTCGGTACTGCCGCTGGACGAGCGAACTTGACTTCGACTTAACTCGAAGTTCTAGCCTCTCGGTAACCAGGCTACCGAGAGGGGAACACCATGAAGCAAATCCAGCCTGACCTGTGGGAGACCGAGCCGGAGTTCCCGGCGCCAGGACTGAGCACCCACGCCTACCTGTGGACCGCGCCCAGTGGCAACGTGCTGTTCTACAACACGACGCTGGAGCACGAGATCGACGACATGGCCGAGCTCGGCGGTGTGGCTCACCAGTATCTGAGCCACCAGGATGAGATCGCGCCGTCGTTGGCCACCATCAAGCAGCGGTTCGGCTCGACGCTGCATTCCAGTGCGGTCGAGGCGGATCTGGTCGCGAAGACGTGCCCACCCGACGACACGTTTGACGAGCGTCATGTGGCACTGGACGGTTTCGAGGTGATCCCAACGCCAGGGCACACACCAGGCAGCGCCTGCTTCCTGGTTCATTCCGTGCACGGCTTGACGTATCTGTTCACCGGCGACTCCATTCTGCGCGACGCGGAAGGTAAGTGGTTCGCCGGCTATATTCCCGATTTCAGCGACCGCGGCGCACTGGCGGCCAGCTTGTCCGGTCTCGCCGATCTCACCCCGGACGTCGTGATCTCCAGCGCGTTCGCCGGCGACTCGGGCGTCACCGAGCTCGGCGAGCAAGCCTGGGCCGACTGTGTGGATGAAGCATTGCGCTCGTTGACGGCAGACTGAGGAAACTGTCGGGGGCGGCCGTTAAGGTCGTCCCCGATCAACAACGGGGCTGGTTGGCATGCGGGCCATCGCGCCGCCGATCGGGCGGACCTCAGCATCAAACGCGAAACCGTGGAGACATGATGGAAGTGTCCAGGTAGATCACCCGGACTCCCCCTCGCGCAGTGTGGCTAGCGCTGCGCTCAGGCGAGCCGTGGCTCATGTGGGGCTTCGTTCCTAGCGCGTCATCCGTTCGAGGAACTCCTGCGTCTCGGTATCCGTCGAGTAGACGCACACGCCTTGCATTCCGCGCGTGAGCAGCACCTTGTAGGTGTTCCTGATCAGAGCGCCGAAATGCAGATCGTCGGCCTTCTTGACGGCACCATCATGGGAGTAGTCACGTCGCGGCACCCATTCGCCATCACGGCGGACGAGATCAGGACCGAAGATGACGCCCGCCCAGTCGTACTCGAAACCCTGCGCCGTGTAGATGCAACCAACTTGCCCGAACCCGCGCTCGTCCGATGCCCAGTAGTACGACTCGGGAGCATCGGGCACCCGTTTGTCTGGCTTGGCATTCCAGGGCCGCTTCCAGTCTCCGATGACGACATCGGAGACGAGTTGTTTGCCGGTATCCGTAGCGACCGGATCGCTCCAACGCCAGCAGAATCCCGCCGCTACCCTGGCTGTGCCACCTTCCTCGGCTGCCTTGGTGAGTAGCCAGGATTCCAGGGCGTCGGGTGAAGGTGCGCTTGTAACCGTGAAGTCGTCGTCGACCGCGTTGGCCAGCGTGCCCCACTCGATGGGTGGTTGCGGATCGAGCCCGAGCAGTCGGGCGACCCAGGTGTCGAACGCCGCCGAGCCACCGCAACGGAACTGGCCGTCAAGTCGTACGACCTCAAGTGCGCAGCCCTTGGCCTGGGTCGCCGCGGTGATCTCGTCGAGCGACCCCATCTCTCCTGGACGTACGATCTGGTTCTCATCGAGCAAGAACACCGGCACCCATGCCGCGTCGATGAGTTCATCGATCTGCCGCCCAGCTCGCTCACGCACGGCCCTGCTCGTGTAGCGGTTGACACTTGTCTCGCGGATGCGGTGTGCCTCATCGCAAATCAGCACGTCGAGGCCGCGAGGCTCGGTCGCCGTGTAGTTATTGAAATACTTGAACAGCGACTGCACGCGCTTGTTCCTTCGTCCAGCGATCTTGCGCATCGTGTTGGTGAACGCGCTCGATCCTGTGGCGTGGTGGACCGTGCGACCGCGACGTGCGAGTTCGCCGAGCAGGCTCAGAGCGATGACGCTCTTGCCCGAACCGGGCCCACCAAGGACGGTGACGACGGTCCGGGTATTTGCCGCGCGAGCCCGCTCAACAGCTTGGGTGACGAGTTCATAGGCGACCTGTTGCTCATCAAGCAGGACGAACTGCTCTCGCTCACGCACCTCACTGGCCGCCAGATTCAACAGTGGCTTGGACGGAGCATGATGGAAACCGAGGAAGTCGTCGGCGGCACTGCGCGCCACAGCCTGGTCCGCTTCCGGGTCGAGCAGCGCTCGTAGCCGATCAAGAAAGGCGGACCGCTCATCCAGCGTGTAGAGCTGACCGTACTCGTCCGGAGTGTACTGCTTCAGCGAGGCGACGCCTTCGGTGGATGCGTTATGCAAATAAGCGAGCCCGCGGACGACGTATGGTTGCGCGGCGAGCGCCGGCGTCGAGTCAACAAGGTACTGGCAGTACCGGCGTACTTGCTCAGCTGGGTGAAGCACAGGCTCGTCACCGTAGGCCGCGATGCGAACCAGTTCGCCGACCTGCAGCTCCGCCTTGGACCACTGCTTCAGCTCGACGAGTACGAAACTGGGCTCGCCCGTGCGTGGGTGCGTACCGCAGAGCACGGCATCGACTCGCTTGGGGCTGTGCGGCAGCTTGTGTTCCAGCAACACCTCGATGTGCCCAAGACCAGCTTCAACGAGGTCGGTCAGAAACGTCGGCAGGCTCTTCCGCCAGGAAGCTATCTCGCTCGTACCCACTCGCGATTCCAGCTTGTAAGCCGCTTGTTCCGCGAGCAGATCATGCAACCGATCGGCTTTGGCTTCCACGAGCAGGTCGGCCGCACTCCGCCGGACGAGAGCCACTTCTTACCCCACAAGGCACGCGTGATTCACGCGCGGGTGGGGGCAGCGACGAAGTGGCTACTTCGGTGCCCGTCGGGCCGCGATGTCGGTTGTCAAGGTTAGTGGATGTGATCAGTCCCGTGGCGCCGGGAACCGGATCTCGTTGCGGTCGAGCTTGGTCTTGGCGACGTCGAGCAGATCGACACCGAGGACATCGGCCAGCCTGACGAGGTAAATGGTGACGTCGGCCAACTCGTCACGAACGTTCGCGGCAAAATCCGGGGCGTCTTGCCATCGTGCTGACTCTTCCGGTGTGAGCCACTGGAACAGTGCTGTCAGCTCGCCTACTTCGCCGGACAACGCCATGGCAAGGTTCTTCGGTGTGTGGTAACGCTGCCAATCGCGCGCGTCGGCGAACTCGCGAAGTCGCTGGCTGAGATCATCGAGGGTCATAGTGGCTGCCTACCATCTTCCGCTGCCGTGATGCCGCAACTCACCCCACCTGCGGAGCGATTCGCAGAAAGATCCGCTCCAGGTGATCGATGATCTCCTCCGCGGACATCGTGATGCGGCCACTCGCCCAGGCCACCGCGACCTCCCCCACGGCCCCCGCATACGCGTGCGCCAGCAACCGCTGAGTCTGCAACAGTGACGGGTCCCGGTCGCGGTCGGGTGCCGCCTCGAGCCAGACGTCGATAGCACGCTCGATGAACTGGTGCCGCTGCCGCACCAGCGCCCCGGTGTGCGTCTCGATCACCAGCAACCGCACCAAACGTGGATCGTCGAGCATCGCGCCGATGAACGTCGACAGCATCGGCCGCGGGTCGCGCCATCCGCTCGATGCGATCACCGGTACGACTCGCGCGGTCAGATCGGCCAGCACGTCCTCGACGACCGCGAGCAGCAACTCCTCCAGCGACGAGAAGTTCTCGTAGAAATACCGCTTCGTCAGCTCGGCTTCGGCGCAAACGTCGTCCACCCGCGTCGCGGTGATCCCGTGAGTTCCGAAGAGCTCCAGACCCGCCGCGAGCAGTTGCTTGCGCCGTTCCGCCTGTCGTTCCTCAGCGCTCATGCCGCGATACGTGCGGCGGGTCTGCGGCACGTCGTCACCTCCTCCGGGCGAGACATCCATATTGACACTAGCTCGTGTCAGATCGTACGCTACCCTCATCTGACACGCATACGTGTCACATCATGACGGGAGGCGGCGGTGATGGCGAACCCGGCGAGCGTGGTGGTGGACCAGGCGTTCGACGTCCTGATCCGCAGGAACTTCTTCAAAGGCGTGACCTTCGACGCGCCTGACGGCGACCCCGGATGGTTCGGCCCGGACAGCGCCGTTTGGTACGTGCACGAACACACTCCCGCCCTTGTTCTCGGGCTGTTCGCCTCGGCGGCGATCGAGACCCTGCATCCGGACTTCGCGTGGATGGGTCAGCAGCATTCACGCGGCGTGCGCTGGGTGAACGGTGAACCGTCCGGGCTGGACCTCAAGGGTCTGCTGACCCGTGCCGGGCACTCATACTCCTTCTTCATGGCCGTGGCCTACGGCCCGAGCCACGCCGCCGAACGCGTCGTCAGGACGGTCCGCGGCATGCACGGCACCGTCCGAGGGGAGCGACCCGATGGCCGCGGCTACGACGCGGCTGACCCGGAGACGCTGCGCTGGGCGTACGCGACCGTGGTCTGGGGCATCGCCACCGCCCACGAGCGGTACCACCCGCATCCGCTCCGAGGCGCTGACCTCGACGTCTACTACCGGGAGTTCACCCGGGTCGGCGAAGCACTGGGTGGCACCGATCTGCCAGCGACAAAGTCCGACGTGCGGGACTGCTTACGCGCGTCGATCCCGCTCATGGGTGTCACGATGCCGACGGTCGAGTTCCTTGCCGGGCTCGGTGGTGCGGTGTCGCCCGCCCCGCTGCGTCCCGCGTTGCGGTTGCTGCAGTGGGCCGTCCTCGATCTGCAACCGCGCTGGGCACAGCGCCTACTGCGAGTACCCCGCTCCTCGACGACGTCGATCCGGCTGCGCCGCGCGGCGATGTGGTCGGCGCTCAACGGCATCCACTATGCGGCAGGCCCGCTGCCCGAGACCCGAGCCGCACGCGCCCGCGTAGGCCTGCTCACCACGACTCGGCTGCTGCCGCGCCCGACGGCCTGACGACAGAACGGAGTGCCCGATGACCAATCCCCCGACTCCCTGGCTACGTCGCAGGCTGTCCCGACGCGACATGCTCCGCATGTCCGCGATGGCGGGCGCGACAGCCACGATGACCGCGAATCCGCTGAAGGCCAACGCGGCACTTCCCGGGCCCGCCAGCGCGGGACGCCGAGTGGCCGTACTCGGCGGCGGGATGTCCGGCCTGGCGGCCGCCCACGAGTTGATCGAGCGTGGGTTCGAGGTCGACGTCTACGAGGGCAAGGAACTGGGTGGAAAAGCGCGCAGTATGCCGGTACCCGGCACGGGAAGCGGCGACAGAGAGCCGCTCCCGGGGGAACACGGCTTCCGCTTCTTTCCCGGCTTCTACCACCACCTCCCCGACACCATGCGACGGATCCCGTTTGGTGACCACACTGTCTACGAGAACCTCACCGACACCGCGGCCACCCGGCAGTCCTATCAGGACGGACCAGACCTGACGGTACCGACGCGAATGGACCCGCAACTCTTGAGCGCTGACACCATCACGCAGACCCTGCGAGCCGCGCTCGACCTCGGGACCCGCATCCCGCCGGACGAGTGGGCCTACTTCAGCAACCGCATCTGGGTGTATCTGACCAGCTGCGACGCGCGCCGCTACGGGCAATGGGAGTACGTGTCGTGGTGGGAGTACGTCGACGCGGAGAATCGTTCGGACGACTACCAGCAACTGCTCGCCAGGGGTCTCACCCGACAGCTGGTCGCAGCGAAGGAAACCCGGGCCAGTGCGCGAACGATCGGCACCATGGCACAGGCATTCCTCCTCAACATCATGGGACGCGGAAACGACGGTGAACCCGACCGGCTGCTCAACGGGCCAACGAACGAGGCCTGGATCGATCCGTGGGTTGGCCTGCTGCGGCAGCTCGGCGTCAGATTCCATCTGGACCACCACGTCACCGAGCTGCGCCTGCGAGACGGACGCATCACGTCGGCGACCGCGCGGCACGCCAAGGGTGGTCGCAGCCGAATTCACGCCGACTGGTTCTTCTGCGCACTGCCCGCGGAGAAGGCCCGGTTGTTGTGGTCGGATGAGCTGCGGTCGATGGACTCCACACTGTCCAGGATGGACGGACTGTTCGTCGACTGGATGACGGGTATTCAGTTCTACCTGAACCGCCCCGTATCGATCTGTCCCGGCCACGTCGCCTACATGCACGCACCCTGGGCGCTGACGTCGATCAACCAGGCACAGTTCTGGCCACGGCACGACTTCCCGAACGACTTCGGCGACGGCACGGTGGTCGACTGCCTGTCGGTGGACATCTCCGACTGGGACACTCCAGGCTTCAATGGCAAGAAGGCGAAGGACTGTACTGCCGAGGAGATCGCGCGGGAGGTCCTGGCACAGCTCATGGCCAGCCTGAACGACAGCGGCGATGAGGTGCTGCGCGAGTCCGACGTCGAGGCGTGGTTCCTCGACCCCGCGATCACATGGGACGACGACGGCAGCCACAACGACGAGCCGCTGCTGATCAACACCACCGGATCATGGGACCTGCGGCCGACCGTACGCACCGCGCTGCCGAACCTGTTCCTTGCGGGCGACTACGTGCGTACCGACGTCGACCTCGCCACGATGGAAGGCGCCAACGAATCCGCCCGATACGCGGTGAACGCGCTACTCGAGACGACAGGATCAAGTGCGCCGCCCGCCCCGACCTGGCGGCTCTACCAGCCCGAGGAGCTCGAACCGTTCAAGCGGATCGACGAGCAGCGCTACGCGGCAGGTCAGCCGAACATGTTCGAGTACGACGCGTAAGGAATCACGCTCCCCAGCGGATCCACTCCCTCGCGACATACCGCGAGCGCCACAACACGGGCCGCAGCGCGAAAAAGCACGCCCAGATGAGCGCGATCGCACCGAACAGCAGCAGCACATAGAGCCACTCACCGGTGTCGAACTGAACCTCGTCCCGGTACCGCTCGGGTGGTGTCGACGCGACGAGCGCCAGGACGCCCCACGCGACGAGCCCGGAGATAGTCGACAACACCACGGCGAAGAGCAGACCCGCACGCGTGACGCGCATGGTGTTCAGCCGAAGGTGGCTATCCGCCACGCTGCCCCGAGCAACGAGCGTGAACACGCCCGCGCCGACCAGACAACATCCAGTGATGCCGGCGAACAACGGCACACCAAGGCGTAGCGGGTCGGCATACGGCACCAAGCTGTATGGGGCGATCAGCAGTGTCGGGACGGCAGCAAGGCTGAGCACCAGGACAGTCACCCCCAGCGCGGTGGAGCGAGTCCTGATCGTGCGCACGAGTCGATCGGGCAGTGGCACGGAATGCGGCGTGGACGCCGCGGAATGGGGCTGCGTCACCGTGGCTCCCAGTCCGCGGGGTTGGACATGCCGCTCATCATCACGCCGGAGACTACAAGCTTGGTCTCGTGACCGCGCGGAAAGCAGCAAACGTGTCAGCCCGCCACTGGCAGCGTCGCCAACCCGCGCAGGTTGATCCGCCCGTTCCACCGGACGTCCCCCGCCAGCTCCAGCGACGGGAACCGCGTCACCAGCCGCTCCAGCGCGACCTCCCCCTCCAGCCGAGCCAACGCAGCCCCAAGACAGTGATGCGGTCCAGCCCCGAACGACACATGCCTACGCGCACCCTCCCGGTCGATGCGCAACTCATCGGCGTCGTCACCCCAGAACGCGGCATCCCGGTTCGCTGAAGCGAGCGAAGCATTCACGAACGAACCCTCGGGGATCTCGACGTCGCCCACCCGATACGGCGCGAGCGTGATCCGGCGGCTGGACTGTACCGGGCTGTCGTAGCGCAGCATCTCCTCAACGGCGTTGGCGGCGAGCCCCGGCTTCTCCCGCAGCCGCACGTGCTGCTCGGGATGCCGCAGCATCGCGTACACACCGTTGCCGATGAGGTTCACCGTGGTCTCGTGGCCAGCGACGTAGAGCAGCGCGACCTGCGCGATCAGGTCCTCGTCGGTGAGCTGGTCGCCATCTTCCTCCGCCTCGATGAGCGCGGTGAGCAGGTCATCACCCGGATTGCGGCGCTTCCACGCGATCGCCTCGGCCGCGACGTCGGCAAGCTCGGCGTCAGCGGCCTGAATGCGCGCCATCAAGTCCGGGTCCACGACGGGCTCCAGCGAGCGCACGACGGTGCCGGTCAACTCGCGCAGCCGCACGGTGTCGACGTCGGGCATGCCGAGCATCTCCGTGATCACCGCGAATGGAAGCGGGAAGGCGAGCGCCTCGATCAGGTCGAACTCCCCCGCGCCCGCGACGTCGTCGAGCATGGCGTCGACCAGCGAGCCCACGCGCGGCCGCAGCGCCTCGACCGCGCGGACGGTGAATGCCTTGGCGACCAGCCGCCGCAGCCGAGTGTGATCCGGCGGATCCCGATCGAGTATGGAGCTGCCCCGCAACTGCGGGCCGTCGTGCTGGTAGGTCGAGCGAACCAGGTCGCGCATCGGACCTTCGGCGAGGTTGTCGTCGTCAACCGAGTTGCCGGACTTCAGCAACGTGGCGACGTCGTCGTATCGGGTGAGAATCCAGAAGCCCAACGGGTGTTGATGCGCGGGCTCCTGTTCACGCAGCCGCGCGTACTGCGGATACGGATCATCGGTGAACCCTGGCGCGAACGGATCGAACAGCGGGGTCTCGACTGCTTCGGACATCTCGTCTCCTTACGCGATACTGATCGCGGGCGTCCTGCTGCGGCCGGCGAGCGCGGGGTGGTCGGCGAACCGCACCAGCACCGCTCGCAGTGCCGCATTGGCGCGGCCGACCTCCGCCTCAACGTCGGCGAGCCGCCTGTCGTCCTCGATCCGCGCTGCCATCGCCAGATCCCACCGGCGCCGGACGTCGAGCAAGAAGGCGTCCGTGCTGCCGTACTCCGCCTCGATCTCTGGCTGCCATTCCTCAAGCGCCACCTGCCCGCGCCGCGCGACGTCGTCAGCGACGCCGTAGACGAGCTGGTAGCGGCGGTGCGTTTGCTCCCACCCTGACATGACCTCCACCTACCCTCTGAATCTCACATACCTTGTGTATGTGAATATACTCGGGGTATGGGATCCGTCAAGTCACGCCGAGAGATGTACGCAGAAGCGACCCGCGCCGCCCTGATCGAGGCGGCGACGGAACTGTTCACCCGGCACGGGTTCGCGGCGACATCGCTCGAGGACGTCGCCTCGGCGGCGCAGGTGACTCGCGGTGCCGTCTACCACCACTTCGCGGGCAAGCAGGCGTTGTTCGAGGCGGTGCTCGACGAGCAAGAACTGCACATGACCAAGCGGATCAGCACGGCCGTCGCCCAGCACAGCGATCCGTGGGACGGCGCGATCGACGCGATCGACACCTTCCTCGACCTCTGCTGCGACCCCGTGTACAGCAGGATCGTCTGGCAGGAAGGGCCAACCGCGCTCGGCTTGGCACGCTGGCACGAGTGCGAGGAGAAGTACGCCTATGGCCTGGTCGAAACCTCCGTCAACGCGCTGATCGAAGCGGGCTACCTGGAACCCAAGGCGGTCGACACCACAATCCGCTTCACGTTCCAGATCTTCGGCGCCGCGGGCATGACGCTGGCGGATACCCCCGCTGCGGACAAACCGCGTGTCATGGACGAGTGCGCCGATGTCATGCGGCGCATGCTCGGCGGGTTGCGGGCACAGTAGGTGCCCAGAGACAGGTGCCCAGAGACGCACGAAGGCCCGGGCACCCACCAGGGCACCCGGGCCTTACGCGGCTAGACAGCTAGGCGATCACTCGTAGCGCTCGCCCTTGGCCGCCTTGTCGACCAGCGACTGCGGCGGCTCGAACTGCGGACCGTAGGCCGCCGCGAGCTCGCGCGCGCGGTCGACGAAGCCCTGCAGGCCACCCTCGTACTGGTTGATGTACTGGATCACGCCACCGGTCCACGGCGGGAAGCCGATGCCGAAGATCGAGCCGATGTTGGCGTCCGGGATCGAGTTGAGCACGCCCTCGTCGAAGCAGCGCACCGTCTCGACCGCCTGGATGAACAGCATCCGCTCCTGCAGGTCGACGAACGGCACCTCGCCAGAGCCCGAGTTGAACGCCTTGCGCAGGCCCGGCCACAGGCCGACGCGCTTGCCGTTCTCGTCGTACTCGTAGAACCCAGCGCCAGCGGCACGACCCTTGCGGTCGAACTCGTCCACCATCCGGTCGACGACGGCCTCGGAGCCGTGTGGCGTCCACGTGCCACCAGCGGCCTCGACACCGGCCCGTGTCTCCTGCCGGATCTTCTGCATCAGCGTCAGCGCCAGCTCGTCCGACAGCTGCAGCGGCGGCGCGGGGAACCCGGCCTGCGAGCCCGCCTGCTCGATGGTGGACGGCTCGACACCCTCACCAACGGCCGCGAGCGCCTCGTTGATGAACGTGCCGATGACGCGGCTGGTGAAGAAGCCACGGCTGTCGTTGACCACGATCGGCGTCTTCTTGATCGCCTGGGTGTAGTCGAAGACCTTCGCCAGCGTGGCGTCCGAGGTCTTCTCACCGCAGATGATCTCCACAAGCGGCATCTTGTCCACCGGCGAGAAGAAGTGGATGCCGATGAAGTCCTCTTGCCGCTTCACGCCGGTCGCGAGGCCGGTGATCGGCAGCGTGGAGGTGTTGGAGCCAAGCACCGCGTCCGGGTTGACGACGTCCTCGATCTCTTGGAACACCTTGTGCTTGAGGTCCTGGCTCTCGAAAACGGCCTCGATCACGAAGTCGACGCCCTCGAGCGCGGCAGGGTCAGCGGTCGGCGTGATGCGGTTCAGCAGCGCGTCGGACTTCTCCTGCGTGGTCTTGCCTCGCTTGAGCGCCTTCTCCTCCAGCTTGACCGAGTAGTCCTTGCCCTTCTCGGCGTTCTCCTGCGAGACGTCCTTGAGCACGACCTCCATGCCTGCCTTGGCCGACACGTAGGCGATCCCGGCGCCCATCATGCCCGCGCCGAGCACACCCACCTTGCGCACGGTGTGCTGCTCGTAGCCGTCCGGACGGGAGCCACCGCCGTTGATGTGGTTCAGGTCGAAGAAGAACGCCTGGATCATGTTCTTCGAGGTCTGGCCGGTGACCAGGTCCACGAAGTAGCGGCTCTCGATGAGCTGCGCGTTCTCGAAGTCAACCTGCGAGCCCTCGACAGCGGCCGACAGGATCGCCCTCGGCGCGGGCATCGGCGCGCCCTTGAGCTGCTTGCGCAGGTTGGCGGGGAAGGCGGGCAGATTCGCGGCGAACTTCGGGTTCGACGGCGTGCCGCCCGGAATCTTGTGGCCCTTGACGTCCCACGGCTGCGCGGCCTCGGGGTTGGCCTTGATCCATTCCTTGGCCTTCGGCAGCAGCTCGTCCACACTGGACACGAGCTCGTCGACGAGGCCCTTTTCCTTGGCGTCGGCGGCCTTGCGGCGCTGGCCCTGCGCCAGCCAGTTCATCACGGCGTCCTGGATGCCGAGCATCCGCACGGTGCGGGTGACGCCACCGGCACCGGGCAGCAGGCCGAGGGTGACCTCGGGGAAGCCGATCTGCACGCCCTTGACGTCGGCCACGATGCGGTGGTGGCAGGCGAGCGCGATCTCCAGCCCGCCACCGAGCGCCGCGCCGTTGATGGCGGCAACGACCGGCTTGCCCAGCGTCTCCAGCCTGCGCAGCTGCGACTTGAGCAGGCCGACGTGCTCCATCAGCCGCGGCGCGTCGTCCTTGCTCGCCTTGACGAGGTCGTTGAGGTCACCACCGGCGAAGAACGTCTTCTTCGCTGAGGTGATCACCACGCCGGTGATGTCGTCGGCCTCGGCCTCGAGCCGGTCCACGATGACACCCATCGACTCGATGTAGTCGTTGTTCATCGTGTTGGCCGACTGCTTGGGGTCGTCGAGCGTGAGCACGACGATGCCGTCGGAATCCTTCTCCCAACGGATGGTCTTCGCTTCAGTCATTATCCGTTTCCTCGGTTGTGTGAAGTCTCGTTCGCCCTAGGAGTTGTTAGACCCGCTCGATGACAGTGGCCAGGCCCATGCCGCCGCCGATGCACAGCGTGACCAGGGCGTAGCGGGCATCGCGGCGCTCCAGCTCGTCGACCATGGTTCCGGTGATCATCGCGCCGGTCGCGCCGAGTGGGTGACCCATGGCGATGGCGCCGCCGTTGACGTTGAGCTTCTCGTCCGGGATCTTCAGATCCTGCTGGAACTTCAGCACCACCGAGGCGAACGCCTCGTTCAGCTCGAACAGGTCGATGTCGTCGACGCTCAGTCCCGCCTTGTCCAGCACCTTGCGGGTCGCCGGGGTCGGGCCGGTCAGCATGATCGTCGGGTCGGAACCGGTAACGGCGGTCGCGACGACGCGCGCCCTCGGCGTCAGGCCGAAGTCCTTACCGGCCTGCTCGTTGCCGACCAGCACCAGCCCGGCGCCGTCGACGATGCCCGACGAGTTACCACCGGTGTGGACGTGGTTGATCTTCTCGACCTGGTGGAACTTCTGCAGCGCGACGGCGTCGAAGCCACCCATCTCGCCGATGCCCTCGAACGCCGGGTTGAGCTTGCCGAGGCTCTCGGTCGTGGTGCCGGGACGACGGTGCTCGTCGTGGTCGAGGATCGTGACGCCGTTGATGTCCTTGACCGGGACGACGGACTTGGCGAAGTAGCCGCCGGACCACGCGGCCTCGGCCCGCTCCTGCGAGCGCGCGGCGTAGGCGTCGACGTCCTCCCGGGAGAAGCCCTCGATCGTGGCGATCAGGTCGGCACCGATGCCCTGCGGCACGAAGTAGGTGTCGTACGCGGTGGCCGGGTCCATCGCCATGGCGCCACCGTCGGAGCCCATCGGCACCCGCGACATCGACTCGACACCACCGGTGATCAGCAGATTGTCGAATCCGGCGCGGACCTTCTGCGCGCCCTGGTTGATCGCCTCGAGACCCGAGGCGCAGAACCGGTTGAGCTGCACGCCCGCGACGGTGTCCGGCAGGCCCGCGGCGAGCGCGGCGATGCGCGGCAGCACGGCGCCCTGGTCACCAACCGGGGACACGATGCCGAGGATCACGTCGTCGATAGCGGCGGGGTCGAGATTCGGGTGCCGCTGCTTGATCTCCTCGATCAGGCCGACGACGAGGTCGATCGGCTTGACCGAATGCAAGGACCCGTTCTTGCCCTTGCCCCGAGGCGTACGAACCGCCTCGTAGATGAACGCCTCTGTACTCACGCCAATCTATCCTTCCTGGCCGCTGGCGGTACCACACTGGCTGCATGGATGGGGCTAATGCTCACTAACATAGTGACTGCATTTCCGCAGTTGTCAATGGGTTCGGTGGGCTTGTCATACGCTTATCTCACGCTACAGTATGTTCACCTATGAACACCGTGGATACCGCTAACACCCCGCGCGGACGCCGGTCGGCCCGACGGCCACGCGACCGCAAGGCACAGTTGGCCGCCGTCGCGGCCGAGCTGTTCTGCGCGCGCGGTTACCACGAGGTCGGCATCACCGACATCGCCGCGGCGGCCGGGGTCACGGGCCCCGCGCTGTATCGGCACTTCTCCGACAAGCAGGCGATCCTCGCGCACGTCGTGCTGAGCGGGATCGATGAACTCATCGCCACCACCCAGCGTGCGCTCGATGACACGGATAAGCCAGCCCCGAATCAGGTGGACGGACTACTCGAGCGCCTCGCCGCGATGTCGGTGGACCACCGCGACGTCGCCTCGCTGTGGCGCTGGGAACGGCGCAACCTGAGCCCGGAGCACCAGCGGGAGGTGCGCAGGCGTTCCGGCATGCTGATCGGCAGCTGGAGCGGCGCTCTGCGGACACTCCGGCCCGAGCTGGACGAACGCGACGCCGACTTGCTGTGCTGGGCCGCGCTGAGCGTGTACGGCAGCACCGCCGTGCACTCCACCCGAATCGCCAAGCGCCGCTACACGAAGCTGCTGATCGCCTGCGCACGGGCCGTGTTGCACACCACACTGCCAACCGAGCCAGCTCTCACGGCGACGCAGCAGACCGCGCGGGAGTCCACCTTCCTCCGCACGACCCGCAAGGACGAACTGATCACCGCGGCGAGCAAGCTGTTCCAGGACCGTGGCTTCCACGACGTCAGCATGGAAGACATCGGCTCGGCTGCCGGCATCAGCGGACCGAGCGTGTACCGGCATTTCCCCAGCAAGGCGGCACTGTTCATGGCGGCGGCGCAGCGGATCGCGCAGCAGTTGGAGTTCGGCAGGCTCGCCGTCGCGCGCACGGCGAGCAGCGAAGCGGACGCGCTGCGCGGGCTGATCGCCTCCTACATCGAAACCATGGCCAGCTCGGCGGACCTGATGACAGCATCCAGCCAGGTCAGCGCGTTGTCCGACGCCGACCGTGCCGAGCTGAAGCGGGTGCAGCGGGACTATGTCGCGGAGTGGACCTACCTGCTGCGCGTCGTCCGGCCGGAGCTTGGCGCGACCGAAGGCAGGGTCGTGGTGCACATGGCGCTGACCATCGCCAACGACGTCATCCACACCGGGCGACTCGCCGGACGCCCGAACCTGCACGCCGAGCTGGCCACGATCATGGCGGTCGCGGTCGGCCTGCCGCGCTAGCAACGCCGCGAGTCCCGCGCTCCGAGGCCGCGAGTTCCGACTTGCGGAGGCCTGAGTTCCGACTTCCAGGCTCGTGAGTTCTGACTTCCGGCACTGAGAGAAATATAGGGCTGATTGACTCTGGAAATCGCCGGTGTGACGATACGGTGGCCGTCGAACCCGTAGCGACGGGGAGGCCGGAAACCGTGATCTTCAATTTTCTCCGCCGAAAGAACAGCACGCAGCACGAGACGCTCAGGGCGGTCTGCGTGCTGCGGAGCGCTTTCGCCACACCGCAGCGGGATGCCATCGATCAGTGGTGCGAGAGCAATGACGCGCGCATCGTCACGTGGATTGAGGATGATTTCCCTTTCGGCACTCCCTGGCACCGCTCACAACTGGCGGCGTGGCTAACGGGCCAGCCACCCGCGACGTGGGATGTGCTCGTCGTTCACAGTATGGAACAGATGACCGCGGTCGAACTGCTCGAACCGTGCCGGGATCACGGCAAGCGACTCATTCTCGCCGAAGGGCGTGCCGATTCCAGTACCTGGCAACCACCGTGGCCGACCACGGCGAAGCAGTGATGTGACCAGTTCAGGCAGCACTCGAACTGTCGCGAACCACATCACGAAAACCTACTGAGAATCGCGAGAAAGAAACAAGTACAGAGGTTTTCCCGACCATTTTTGACCGACGTCGCAACCGGACAGTACGGTGATTCTCATGTGTCGATGACCTAACGGTAAGAGTTTGGTGGGGCACCACGTGAGACTTCGACGTATCGCGGTTCTCGCCGCGGCCGGTTTGCTCACCGTCGCGAATGGATTCGCGGCGCAGGCGGCAGGCGATGATTCCGTGACAGTCGGCACCAAATCCGAAGCCTGGTATGTGTCGCCGGCACACGACGCGTGCGAGGGCGACACCGACTGTTCCACGGCGCCCACCTCAGAGTTTCCCCGGAACACCCTCCACGTCGGCATTTCGAACGGCACCCCCACAACCGCCACCTACATTGAGCTCGATGTGCTCGGCGCCAACGTGCCGTTCGGTGCCACTTTCACCGAGGGACACGTCGTGTTGCCGGTCGATATGAATCCGGGCGACGGATCAGTCCGGGCGGATCAGGCGAAACTCCGTGTCTGCCAGACCGATTCCGTCTCCGACACCAAGGCATCGCCAGACACACCACCCGACGTCAACTGCGACGCTGCCTCGGCCAACGCCCGCTTCTCAGCGAAGCCGTCCCCGACCTTCCGGGTCGACCTCGCACCCTTCCTGCGCGCGTGGTCCGACGGCACGCCGGCCGCCCTGGCCATCCTGCCCGCGCCCAAGGCCGTCAAGGAGTCCGAGACCTGGCACGTGACCTTTTTCGGCAAGGACTACGACTCGGACCAGGAACCGCCGGACGAGCCACCCGCGCCACCAGCACCGCCCGCGGACGCGGCACCCCTTGCCGAGGAAACCAGCACGCCCGCACCACCTGACACGGAGCCACCCAGGCAGCAGGAACCAAAGCCGATCACCGCGGAACTCAGCTACGAGGAGGACGAGTTCACCGTTCCGCCGCCCGCGCTCGACCAACCGGCCGAGTTCGCCCCGCCCCCACTGCCCTCCGATCCGACGCCAGACCCCATCGACGCCCCGTCGCCCGAGATAGCGGACGCCCCCAGCGCGACGCAGGAGGCCGAGCCGAAGCCGGAGGACGCTCCCGCCCCACTGGCGGCCGCACCGGACTTCATCACGGTTGGCTACAAGTACCCCATCGCCTGGCTCATGCCGCTCTTGCTGCTCATCGGGTTCGCCATGACCGGCCACTCGCTGACCAGGAATCTCGAGCATCCCGCACGCAGCCTCGCGTGATCGCCGCAGCGCACGGATACTGACTCACGGACGCCGACAGCACGTGATGTCTCCCACACAGTGAGTCGCCTGGTTCACCCTTGCGGGGCGTTAGCTGCGCCACCCGACTAGCGCGAACCTGCCCGCAGGGTTTACTTTACTCACGAGTAGGTAAGCGACGGCCGCCTGCGGCCAATGGGAGAGTGACTGTGTCTAGCGCTCAGCCCGCGGGAGCGGGAAGCAAACGAGGCGGACCACCGCCAAAGCAGCGTGATGCGATGGGCTTCGGCCTCGCTGCCCTGACCAAGATCTCGAGTTCGCAGGTCATCGACAAGATGGGGCTGCGCAAGCCGTTCGAGAAGGCGGTGACCACGTCGGTCAAACACGGGTTCCGTGCCGCTGGCGCGGCCAGTCGCGGCTTCACGCCGGGCAAGAAGCTCGACAAGCCCGCCCGGCTGGCTCCCGCGCAGGACACCGGTCTGTTCGACCTCGAGCCGACCGAAGAACAGCAGATGATCGTGGAGACGGTGCGCGATTTCGCCGCCGAGCAGCTGCGGCCCGCCGCCTACGACGCCGACGCGAAGCTGGAGACTCCCGACGGCCTGCTCAACCGCGCCGCCGAGCTTGGCATCGGCGCGTTCGGCATCCCCGAGGAGCTCGGAGGCTTCGGCACAGAGCGCTCGGTCACCACGAACGTGCTGGTAGCCGAGGCGCTGGCACATGGCGACATGGGTCTGGCCGTCGCGGTGCTCGCGCCGTCCGCCGTCAGCACCGCGCTCGCGCAGTGGGGTGACGCCGACCAGCAGTCGACCTACCTGCCCGAGTTCGCGGGCGAGAACGTGCCCGCCGCCGCGCTCGCGCTGGCCGAGCAGACGGCGTTGTTCGACCCGTTCAAGCCAGCGACGACGGCCAAGCGCACCCCAAAGGGTTACCAACTCGATGGTGTGAAGGCGCTGGTCCCCCGCGCGAGTGCCGGTGAGCTGTTCCTGGTGTCAGCCAACCTCGAAGGCCGTGGTCCGGCGCTGTTCATCGTGGAGTCCTCGACCCAGGGCGTGTCGGTCGAGGCCGACCCGGCGATGGGCCTGCGCGGCGCGGCGACCGGCAAGCTGCACTTGAACAAGGTCAACGTCGGCGCGGGTGCGCTGCTCGGTGGCGGTAAGCCCGAGGTGTTCGCCGAGGTCGTGCGGTTGTCCCGGCTCGGCTGGTGCGCTCTCGCGGCTGGCACCGGCAAGGCCGTGCTCGACTACGTCATCCCCTACGTGAACGAGCGGGTCGCGTTCGGTGAGCCGATCAGCCACCGGCAGGGCGTCGCGTTCATGGTCTCCGACATCGCGATCGAGCTGGAGAGCATCCGGCTGCTGACGCTGAAGGCCGCGGCGCGCGCCGAGCAGGGCAAGACATACGCCCGCGAAGTCGCGCTCGCCCGCAAACTGGCCACCGACAAGGGCATGTGGATCGGCAGCGCGGGTGTGCAGTTGCTCGGTGGGCATGGATTCACCAAGGAGCACCCCGTCGAGCGCTGGTACCGCGATCTGCGCGCGGTCGGCGTCATGGAAGGAGCTGTCCTCGCATGATCAACCTCGAGGTTCCCGCCAAGGCCAAGCCGCTGATCAACCAGGCGTACCAGGCAGCGTCAGAGGTCTTCCGTCCGATCTCGCGCAAGTACGACCGCGCCGAGCACGCCTACCCGAAGGAGCTCGACACCTTCGCCGCGCTGGTCGACGGGCTCAACGAGTCCGGCGAGGGCGGCGCTGGGGCATCCGGCGTGCGCCGCGACGAGAACGGCAACGGCGGCGGCAACGTGAACGGCGCCAACCTGCGCACCGTGCTCGGCACCATCGAGATGTGCTGGGGTGACGTCGCGCTGCTGCTGTCGATGCCGCGCCAGGGTCTCGGCAACGCCGCGATCGCGTCGGTCGCCAACGACGAGCAGCTCGAGCGGTTCGCCGGCACCTGGTCAGCGATGGCGATTACCGAGCCGGAGTTCGGTTCCGACTCGGCAGCGGTGTCCACCACCGCCGAGCTCGACGGCGACGAGTACGTGCTCAACGGCGAGAAGATCTTCGTGACGTCCGGCGACCGGGCCGACTCGGTCGTGGTGTGGGCGACGCTGGACAAGTCCGTCGGGCGCGCGGCGATCAAGTCGTTCGTCGTGGAGAAGTCGCGACCGGGCATCACGGTGGAGCGGCTGGAGCACAAGCTCGGCATCAAGGCGTCCGACACCGCCGTGATCCGGCTGGACAACTGCCGCGTGCCGAAGGAGAACCTGCTCGGCAGCCCCGAGATCGACACCAAGAAGGGTTTCGCGGGGGTCATGGAGACCTTCGACAACACCCGGCCGCTGGTGGCGGCCATGGGCGTCGGTCTCGCCCGCGCGGCGTTGGAGGAGACCGCGCGGATTCTGTCCGAGGCAGGTATCACGGTCGACTACGACACACCCGCCAACTCCCAGCACGCGGCCGCCGCGACATACCTGCAGTTGGAGGCTGACTACGAGGCAGCGCACATGCTGACGCTCGCGGTGGCGTGGATGGCGGACAACCGCAAGCCGAACTCCATCGAGGCGTCGATGTCCAAGGCCAAGGCCGGTCGGTCCGTCGTGGACATCACACTCAAGTGCGTCGAGCTGTGCGGCGCGCTCGGCTACAGCGAGGACTCGCTGCTGGAGAAGTGGAGCCGCGACTCGAAGATCCTGGACATCTTCGAAGGCACCCAGCAGATCCAGCAGCTCATCATCGCCCGGCGATTGCTCGGTAAGAGCAGCAGCGAGTTGAAGTGACCAGCTGATAGCCCCACCACATTCTCGGCCCCGGAAAGTCCGCCTGGACGCCGGGGCCGAGATGTGTCTGACCTGGTCACGAGCCCATCGCGGCGCCAGGAATGCTGACGGCCTCACCGAAATCCGTTGGCGAGTAACCCACTGGCGTGAAGTTTCTGATTTCGCCCACGCAGCCACACACATCTGCTACTTTCTCCGAGACCGCGACAGGAGGGCGCGGTACTTTCTGGAGGGAATCCTGTCAATGCTCAAGACAATCCGCGGTTCCATCGCCGCGATAGTAAGCGTCGCAGTGGTCGCCGCCACGTTGTTGCTCGTACCCACCGCCACCGCACATGCGGATCCGGTGGCTTGCCATCCCAATTCCACTTGGACGGTCGTGAAATCACCACGCCGCCACAAGGTGATTACGCATGCCTCGATGCGGGAAAACTTCACCGGGAGCAAGATCACCCGAACAACCAAGGCACACCACCGCCAGACCGTGGCTGCCCGGGTGAGGGGTGCGGCATCCCTATCGGCCGAGGCGAGGGGACGAATCTTCAAGGTTTTCCGCGTCAAGACGAGGAACAAATTCCATGTGTCAGTCAAGGCACGTGGTTCTCGCACCACAAGTCGTTCGGTTTCTGTCACCCACACCATGCGGCCAGGTGACCGTTACGTGTTCTTCAAGGGTGTGTACAAGGTTCGCTCGCGGTGGAATCTTCGGCAGTGCAACAGCCGAGGAACCGGCTCCACAGTCGTGAAATCGGGCAACGCGATGTCGTATGTCCTCGGGACTCGAGGCGGGGTTGGTTGTAAGAAGAATCCGCCTCGGCGCTCAATGTCGCATAAGGCGAAAAGGGTGTACTGCTAACCAAGCGGACCTCGACACGTCATGACGAGGCGAGGTGTGCGTGGATATGCTCCATCGCGCACCTCGCCTTGTCGCGTCTCCCGGATCGAGCGGCGGGATCAGGGTGAGCATGTGTCGATGCGGCCACCGCCTCGCATCGAACGAGCCAGTCGCCGTCGCGCGGGCTGGACACGTCGTTCGCTGCCACAATGGCTGTCCTACTCCGGTCATTGCCCGCTTCTCGGCAGGATCCAACCTCGGCACTTCAGTCGGCTATAGTGGCCGTTCTTGTCGTCAGACACGAGGGGGATCGATGACTTTCGTACTCATACCGGGAGCAGGTGGACAGGCCTGGTATTTCCATCGCCTCGTCCCCGAACTGCGCGCCCGAGGCCAGGAGGCTATCGCCGTCGACCTGCCGGCAGGGGACAACTCGGCAGGGCTGGTGCAGTACGCCGACGCGGTGATCGACGCGATCGGCGACCGTAAGGACATCACGCTGGTGGCGCAGTCGCTGGGCGGATTCACCGCACCGCTGGTCTGCGAACGAGCCGACGTCAGCCTGCTCATCATGCTCAACGCGATGACTCCGCTTCCGGGCGAGCCGCCGGCTGCCTGGTGGGAGGCTACCGGCCACGCTGAGGCGAAGGCCGAGAACGCCGCCCGTGAGGGACGTCCGGCCGGCTTCGACCTGATGGCGGACTTCTTCCACGACGTACCCCAAGATGTGATCGACAAGGCGATGGCGCAGGGCGAGCCCGACCAGTCGATGACGCCGATGCAGACGCCGTGGCCACTCGACGGGTGGCCCGAGGTGCCGACCCGATTCCTGCAAGGCCGCGACGACCGGTTCTTCCCGCTGGAGTTCCAGCGCCGCGTCGTCAAGGAGCGGCTCGCCCTCGACGTCGACGAGATGCCCGGCGGGCACCTCGTCGCGTTGAGCAGGCCCACCGAACTGGCTGCCAGGTTGGAGGCCTATCGCACGGCTCAGGCGGCCGCTGGCTGACGCCGGACGGCGGGTGCCACCTGCGGCCGCCACATCTGGTAGGCCACCGGCCACAGAGCCACGATTCCCGCCGCCGCCTGCAGGTAGAACTGCACCACAGCGAGCGGCACGAACCGAGACACCGCCAGCACGACGAGTGCGGTGACGACGACGCGGGTCAGTGCCGGACTGAGGATCCGGCTGACCGCGATGCCCTTGGCGAAACCGACCACCCCGATGGCGAACGTGATCGCACTCGCGGCGAGCATCGGGATGAACCACGACGCCAGGGTCTCCTGCACCGCGACGACATCGCCGCCGGTTCTCGCCGCCGCGAGTGGCGCGAACTCCAGCCCCGGCAGAAAGCCGTACAGTGCGCTGCCGAGCACGACCCAGGGCAGCGCCCAGGCACTAGACCGGTCCTCCCCCGTATCGCGCAGGTACGCGCGGATCGCCAGGAATGCCAGTGCGGTCAACGCGATGCCCACGGCGGTGAGCAGGTGGACTGCTCCCCACAGCGTGGTGTTCGCCTCAACCGCCTCACCGATGGCGGCCGCGTCCGGTAGTACCGCGATGAAGGGGTGCCCGACGAAGGCGATGAGCATAACCACGGGCGCGAGCGCGACGATCGCGGCGCCGTATCTGGTCCTCGTTGTCGATGTCATGGTGCCCTCACTTCGTTCCGATGCCGATGGTCATGACGTTGCGCAGGCCCGCTCCCGGGTCGCCGCCGGACCGTTCCCGGAACATCCCGTCCAGAACCCGCACGACGTCGTCGCGCTGGCTCGCGGTCAGGTCGACGACGAGTCGCGCCACGATGGGGTTGCTGGTGGCCACGGCACTCCAGTAGGCATCAGCCGACGGAAAGTGCCACTCCCACGTCGGAGTCAGCACCGAGACGTCCGTGAGGCCGCCGTGCAGGAGCTTCGTCCGCATCGTCTCCGGATCGGCGACCTGGAACGGCAGTGGCGGCGGATTCGTTGGTAGCGGCGTGAGATCGGGAATCGCGGTCCGCATCGCCGACATGAAGAAACTGACGAACTCCGTCTGCGGCAGCGGCCCGAACGACGCGATGACGACGCGGCCACCCGGCGCGGTCACCCGCACCAGCTCAGCAAGGCCGCGGTCGAAGTCAGGCAAGAGAGAGACGCCGTTCAGCGATGCGGCAACGTCGACGCTGTCATCCGGCAGGTCGAGTTCCTCGCCACTCATGACTTGAGCGTCCAGATTGGACAGTGCGTCCGCGGTGGCCCTCGCACGGAGCCGTTCGATCATCGTGGGCGCGATGTCGACGGCCACGACGCTCGCGCCGCGCCGGGCGGCGGGAATAGCCAGCGCTCCCGTGCCCGCCGCGACGTCGAGGAACCGTGTTCCCTGCCGAACACCGAGGTCGGCGACCAGCGTCTCGCCTGAGGTGATGGTCCTGGGTGACACGAGGTCATCGAAGTCGGTGGCGAGGGTGTCCCATGCCGCGCGTATCTGTTCTGGAGCGGGTATCGATGCGGTCATCGTGACGTCCTTCCTCTGTGGCTCATGAGAGAAGGATCCGGCCACGCTGCCAACCAACGCTTCGGGCGTACGGCCCATATCACCGCGGCTCAGGGCTATGGGCAATTCTGTGTAGGCTCGCCCGTTATGCCAACCCGTGCTCGTAGGCGTAGGCGGTGGCCGCCGCGCGCGAGGAGACGCCGAGCTTGGTGAAGATGTTGTTCATGTGCCGAGCCACGGTCTTCTCGCTGATGACCAGCGCGTCGGCGATCTCGCGGTTGGTGACGCCGGTCGCGACCAGCCTGAGCACGTCCAGTTCCCGTGCGGTGAGCCCACCTGGCTCGTCGTGCGACGTGCGGGACAGCTTCGCTACCTCCGCCAACGCCGGGACGGCACCGAGCTGTTCGAACACGCGGCGGGCGGCGTCTCGTTCCATGGCCGCCGTGTCATGGTCGGCCATCCGCTCGCAGGCCTGGCTCATCAGCAGCCGCACCCTTGCGGCCTCATACGGGGCGTCCAGCTGCAGCCACGTCGTCCAGGCACGCCGCAGGGCGTCGCAGGCCGCACTCGCGTCACCCTCGGCGAGCAGCACGGCACCGCGTGCCGACGCCGCCACCGCTCGCAGGTAAGGCGCGTCGAAGTCGAGAGCGAGCGTGTCGAGATCGGCGGCGGCCGTGCGGGCCGCTCCTGTGTCGCCCGCAGCCAGCATGATCTCGACGAACGCGGCGAGAACGCGCGAGCGCTTCACCCGATCGCCCTCGGCTTCGTCCGTGACCCGCCGGATGGCGGCGACCGCGTCGTCGAGACGTCCCTGCGCGAGACGCAACAGCGCCAAGCCAGGGTGCACTGGGTGCCCCCACTCGCTTGACTTCCGGTATGCCTGCTCAGCGCGCCCGAATGCGCCACGCAACCGCAGCAGCTCACCCTGCTGGTAGAGGGCCATGCCCAGTACCGGCTCGCCAGGCAGCTCCGCGAGGTGCGTGCACGCGTCGGTGACCTCGGCGAGCGCGTCGGACCATTCGCCGCGCAGCTGCATGATCTCCGAACGATGAATGAGGCACTGGCCGCGGTACGGCTTCAACTCCTGCTGATCCGCGCACCATCGGCTCAGTGCCGCCGTCCATTCCTGTGCCCGCCGCAGGTCGAAGATCTGCCGGCAGGCGATGATCATCTCGCAGTACATGATCCCAGCCGCGATGGGCGAGATGTCGCCCATCGTCACCGCGAGCATGGCCTCGTCGAGCAACGCGAGCCCCCGCCGCGCCTCACCAAGCAGCACCAGGGCGTGCCCCCGGCTGAGCCTGCTCAGCGCCATCAGGTCTGGGTCAGCGAAGCGGTCGGCGATCGCGAGCACCTCTCCGAAGCCCGCGTACGCCGTCTCCGGATCACCGCCGTCCAGCGCCTGCAACGCGGCCGGAGCCAGCAGATACCCCCGTTCGACGCAGTCCTCACCGGACTCGTCAAGCACGCGCTGGCCACGAGAGAGCCAGCCACTTCCCTCGGCGTGCCTGCCACGGTGGTGCAGGATCACCCCAAGCCAGAAGGCGCACCGCACAGCGCGGCCGGAATCGCCATGAGCCAGGAACTCGCGGTGTGCCCGCGCCATGCCGTCAACGGCGGCTTCGTCTTCGCCGATCAGATATGCCGCCGTCCCGAGCCGGTTAAGATCTTCCGCGCCCAGTAGTGCGTGAGCATCAGCGGCGGCGAGCTCCTCGTAGGCATCCCGCCAGGCGCGACGCGCGTATGCCTGCTGCCCACGCACCACTGTGTCGGTAGTGCGCATCGGCGCTCCACCACCCCACCGCCATCAGGCACTCGAAACTACGACATCTCAGACATCCCCTCAGCATAGTGCGACCGGCACGACGGCCACATGTCGAAACATGGCCAGAAGCACTCAGCCGCCGAGCATGTCGCTGGCGCGCTTGGCCATCTCCTCGTCGGAGACGTCCTCGATGTGGCTGGCGACGTGCCACATGTGCCCGAACGGATCGGTGACCCTGCCGACCCGGTCGCCGTAGAACTCGTCGCTCACCGGCCCAGCCAGCGTCGCGCCCTCGCTGACTGCCTTCTCCACGGTGGCGTCGACGTCCTCGACGTAGATCATCATGGTCACCGGTGTGCCGCCGACCGTCTTCGGGCTGGTGTTGCCGAATTCAGGGTTCTCGTCGGCGAGCATGAGAACCGAGTCACCGATCTGTAGCTCGGCGTGCGCGACGGAGCCATCCGGCATGGTGAAGACATCACCGCGCTGGGTGGCGCCGAAGACCTCGGTGTAGAACTCGATCGCCTTGGCCGCACCCTGCACGGTCACGTGCGGCATCATCCGGGGGTAGTTGTCGGGAATGGGCTTGGGCATGACACTCAACCTTTCACGATCTGCGCCATTTCTCGGATTTCCGCGGAGCGTCAGGCGGGCACAGGTCGAGACGTGCGCCCGTGCGGCGACTCCGCGTTCGGAGCGTACGACGGGGCACCGACAAAAACCGTCATCGAAGTTCCTTGCTCCGCCCGTACGGCCGCGACGAGACTGACGTATCGAGACCACCGCGAAAGGGGCGGCACATGACCTCGACGTCTGAACGGCCCGATGAGCTAGCACGGGTAGCCGCGCCCGACGAGGGCATCTCGGTCGACGAGCTCAAGCTCGCGGCGCGCAACCATGGCATGCCGCTGGAGGCACTGCGCTACGACCTCACGCCGCCGGGCCTGCATTACCTGCTCGTGCACTACGACATCCCCTATGTCGATCCGGCGTCCTGGCGGCTGTCGATTGGCGGCGCGGTGGAGCGCCGCATCGAGCTGGACCTCGATGCCGTGCGTGCCAGGCCCCGCGTCACCCACACGGTCACGCTGGAGTGCGCGGGCAACGGCCGAGCCCGCTTCCTGCCGCGCCCGATCAGCCAGCCGTGGCTGGACGAGGCGATCGGCACCGCGGAGTGGACCGGCACTCCCCTCGCACCGATCCTCGCCGAGGCAGGCATCGCGCCGGACGCCGTCGACGTCGTGTTCACCGGTCACGACCACGGCACCGAACGCGGCGTCGAGCAGGACTACGCCCGTGCGCTGTCGGTCGCGGACGCTACGGCGGACGACGTCCTGCTGGCGTACGAGATGAACGGCGCGCCGCTGCCGCCGCAACACGGCGCGCCGGTGCGGCTGATAGCGCCAGGCTGGTACGGCATGGCGCACGTGAAGTGGCTGCGCGACATCGAGGTGGTGCGCAAGCAGTTCACCGGTTTCCAGAACGCGACGGCGTACCGGCTCAAGCAGGACGCCGACGATCCGGGCGAGCCGGTCACCCGCATCCGACCCAAGGCGCTGGTGGTGCCGCCGGGCTTCCCGGACTTCCAGACCCGCAGGCGCATCGTGGAGGCGGGCGACGTGCCGCTATTCGGGCGCACCTGGTCCGGCACGGGAACCGTGACGCGGGTCGAGGTCAGCACCGACGGCGGCGCAAGCTGGCTGGAGGCCGAACTCGGGCCGCGACCTGGCCCGTACGCCTGGCGGTCCTGGCGACTGACCTGGCAGGCCGACGCGCGAGGCGACTACGAGTTGTGCGTGCGCGCCACGAACGACCGAGGAGAAACACAGCCGGTCGACCAGCCCTGGAACCGGCAGGGCATGGCCAACAACATGGCGCAGCGGGTCGACGTCACCGTGCGGTGAGTCAGCTCCGGCGCGATTCCGTGTTCTCGTACCTACCCGCCAGCAGATCAAGCGTCCGTGCCATGGCGCTGCGCAGGACGTCTTTCCGCTCGTTGACCATAGTGCTCTCGTACTCCGCGACGAGGAACACGTGCAGGTCGACCTCGAGCGTGTTCCAGCCGCGCGCGATCAGGCGCGCGTTCGCACCCCTGGCATCGGGGTGTACGAACGTCATGATCAGCACCAAGGCCGCGGCGACGAGGGCGGATGCCACCGCGAATCCGTCGTCGATCGTCGAGCTCATCACCACACCCGCCGCGATCAGCGCCAACACGGCGGACGCGATGCCAAGCAGCATCTGCACCGTGGCCCAGAAGCGCGACAGCCGTTGCGAACGCTTCGCCCGCCGGGACGCCTGATCCCGCAGGTCCTCCAACTCGGTCCTGATGGAATCGACGGGCTCGCGTGACTCGCGCGGGCGCTCGTCGGTATCCGGCTTGGGTGCCGCCGTGTCTGACTTGGCTGGCGCTGCTGCAGGCTTGTCCGCCGCTGACGTCGCTTTCTCGGACGTTGTCTCTTCGGATGTTGTCTCTTCGGACGTGGTGTCGGCAGACGTCGTCTTGTCGTCGTTCGTCATCATTGCCTCCGCATTTCCGGGAATGCGACGCACAGTAACGGATGACTCGCATTCCCGGAACACGGAACGCGCGGCACCGGAAGCCGGGACGCGAGACCCCGTAGCGCGGGACTCGCGCGCTCGGCGGTGCAACTCACCGCGAATACGGTGCAACTCACCGCGAATACGGTGCAACTCGCGGCGATTAAGGTGTGACTCGCGAGCCCGCCTCGGGCGCCGCCGTGCGTCAGAGTCCGAGTTCGCGGGCGATGAGCATCCGCTGGACCTCGCTGGTGCCCTCACCGACCTCCAGGATCTTCGCGTCGCGGTAGAACCGGCCGACCGGGAACTCGTTCATGAAGCCGTAGCCGCCGAAGATCTGCGTCGCCTCGCGTGCGTTGTCCATCGCGGCGTTGGACGACGTCAGCTTCGCGATCGCGGCCTCCTTCTTGAACGGCTCGCCGCGCAGCATCTTCGACGCCGCCGCGTAGTACGCCAGCCGCGCGTTGTGCGTACGCAACTCCATGTCGGCCAGTTTGAACTGGATCGCCTGGTTCGCGCCGATGGGGCGGCCGAACGCTTCCCGCTCCCGCGCATAACGCAGGCACTCGTCCACGCATCCCTGCGCGAGACCCGTTGACAGCGCGGCGATCGCGATCCTTCCTTCGTCCAGAATGGACAGGAACTGGGCATAGCCGCGACCCTGTTGGCCGACCAAGTTCTCCTGCGGCACGCGGACATCGTCGAACGACAGCCCGTGGGTGTCGGAGGCGTTCCAGCCGACCTTGGAGTACTTCTTCTCCACGGTGAAGCCTGGCGTGCCGGACGGCACGATGATCGCCGAGATCTCCTTGCCACCGTTGTCCTTGGTGCCGGTGACCGCGGTGACCGTGACCAGCGACGTAATGTCGGTGCCGGAGTTGGTGATGAACGACTTACTGCCGTTGATCACCCAGCTGTCGCCGTCGATCTTCGCGGTGGTCTTGGTCGCCCCCGCGTCGGAACCGCCGCCCGGCTCGGTGAGGCCGAACGCGCCCAGGGTCTCGCCCCGGCACATCGCGGGCAGCCACTGCTCCTTCTGCTCATCGGTGCCGAACCGGTAGATCGGCATCGCACCGAGCGACACGCCCGCCTCCAGCGTGATCGCCACCGAGGAGTCGACCCGCGCCAGCTCCTCGAGGGCGAGGCACAGTGCGAAGTAGTCGCCGCCCATCCCGTCGTATTTCTCGGGGAACGGCAGGCCGAACAGCCCCATCTCGCCCATCTGCGCGACGATGCCGTAGGGGAACTCCTCGCGCTCATAGAAGTCGCCGATCACCGGTGCGACCTCGCGCTGCGCGAAGTTCTCGACGGTTTTGCGCAGCGTCTCGTAGGTGTCGTCCAACCGGAGGTCGATCATGACCCTTGCTCCTTTTCGCTGCTCTCGCGCGGAGTCACCACGGCGAGGGTTTCCTCAAGTGCGACCTTTTGGCCCGCCTTGACCGATATCTCACTCACGACGCCGTCGATCGGCGCGGTAATCGTGTGTTCCATCTTCATCGCTTCGACGACCAGGAGTGGTTGCCCGGCGCTGACCTCGGCATCGAGCTCGACCTTGACCGCGAGCACGGTGCCCGGCATCGGGCTGGTGACCGGACCTGCCTCGCCCGCGGCCGCGTCGTCAACGTCGAGCAGCGAGTGCTCACCGACCGCCCAGGTGCGTCCACCCTCGGCAAGCCACAGCGTGTCGGTGCGTTCGTCGTGCACCCGGCCGTAGGTGCGGCGCCGGCCGCCATAGGTGAGTTCCAGGGTGCCGTGACCGGCATCTTCCTTGCGCCTAGTGCCAGTGTCGCGCTTGCCGCCGCGCCAGAACGCCCGCGCGGGAGCCGGTTGGCCGTCGTCCACGGTCACCATGGCGTTCTCCGGGGTGCCGTCCACCCGCACGGTCACGTCGCGACCGCCGCAGGTCAACCGGAACGCCGTGCCGATGGCACCGCCGAGCCGCCAGCCGGTCGGCACGTCCCACGGGTCAACTATCCGGCCAGCGGGCTGCATGCTGAGCAGCTCATCCAGTGCGGCGGCGGCGAACACCTCGTCCGGCACCGGGTCGGCCTTCGCGAGCCGCTCCGCCAGCCGGTCGACCATCTGGGTGTCCATGTTGCCCGCGCGGACGTCGTCGTCGGCCAACAGCGCGCGCAGGAAGGGCACGTTGGTCACGATGCCGAACACCGCTGTGGCCGCCAGCGCTTCGTCTAACCGCGCGAGCGCCTGCCCCCGGTCGTCGCCTCGGGCGATGACCTTGGCGAGCATCGGGTCGTAGTCGGAGCCGACGACCGTGCCGGGCTGCAAGCCAGAGTCGACCCGGACCCACTCGTCGTCCGGTTCAGCGACGCCAAGCACGGTGCCGCCAGTGGGCAGGAACCCGCTGGCCGGGTCCTCGGCGTAGACCCGCGCCTCAATGGCGTGTCCCTCGAGGCGGACCTTGTCCTGGCTGACGCCAAGCCGCTCCCCCGCGGCGACCCGCACTTGCTGTTCCACCAGATCCAGCCCGGTGACCAGCTCGGTAACGGGGTGCTCGACCTGCAGCCGGGTGTTCATCTCCATGAAGAAGAATTCGTCCGGCCGGTCGGCCGACACGATGAACTCGACGGTGCCCGCCCCTGCGTAGTCAACCGCCTTGGCGGCATCGACGGCGGCGGCGCCCATGCGCGCGCGGATGTCGGCGTCCAGCAGCGGTGACGGCGCTTCCTCGATGATCTTCTGATGCCGTCGTTGCAGGCTGCACTCGCGCTCGCCGAGGTGGATCGCGGTGCCGTGGGTGTCAGCGAGCACCTGGATCTCGATGTGCCGAGGGCTGGTGACGAACCGCTCGGCCAGGAGCCTGTCATCGCCGAACGCCGACCGCGCGACCCGTTGCGCCGAGGAGATCGCATCCGAAAGCTCGCCCGGCTCACGAACGACGACCATGCCCTTGCCACCGCCGCCAGCGGACGGCTTGAGCAGGATCGGATAGCCAATATCGTCCGCGGCGGCGGTCAGCTCCGCCGCCGAGCCGAAAGCTCCGGGCACCACCGGCACCCCGGCCGCGGACACGGTCTGCTTGGCGCGGATCTTGTCGCCCATGGCGTCGATCGCCGCCGCGGGCGGTCCGATGAACACCAGCCCTGAGTCGGCGCAGGCCCGAGCGAACGCGGCGTTCTCCGACAAGAAGCCGTAGCCGGGGTGCACCGCCTGCGCACCGGTTCGTTTCGCGGCGTCCAGGATGGCATCGATCGACAGGTAGCTTTCGGTAGCGGCTGCCGGTCCGATCCGCACCGCTACATCAGCCTCGCGGACGTGCCGCGCGTCGGCGTCGGCGTCGCTGTAGACGGCCACCGAGGTGATGCCCATGCGGCGCAGCGTGCCGATCACTCTGACCGCGATCTCACCGCGATTGGCGACGAGGATTGTCTTCAACGGGGGGTGGGTGGGTAGATTCAACACTGCCCCTCACATCCTGAAGACGCCGTAGCTGATGTCGTCGAGTGGCGCGTTGGCCGCGGCCGAGAGCGCGAGCCCGACGACGGTGCGGGTGTCGACCGGATCGATCACACCGTCGTCCCAGAGCCGTGCCGTGGAGTAATACGGGTGGCCCTGGTGTTCGTATTGCTCCCGGATCGGGTCCTTAAACGCTTCCTCGTCCTCGGCGGACCAGGTCTCACCGCGCCGTTCGATGGCATCGCGGCGCACCGTGGACAACACCGACGCCGCCTGCTCGCCACCCATGACGGAGATCCGCGCGTTCGGCCACATCCACAGGAATCGGGGCGAGTACGCCCGCCCGCACATGGAGTAGTTGCCGGCGCCGAACGAGCCGCCGATGATCACGGTCAGCTTCGGCACCCGCGCGCAGGCGACGGCGGTGACCATCTTCGCGCCGTGCTTGGCGATGCCGCCAGCCTCGTAGTCCTTGCCGACCATGAACCCGGTGATGTTCTGCAGGAACAGCAGCGGAATCGAGCGTTTGTCGCACAGTTCGATGAAGTGCGCGCCCTTCATCGCCGACTCGGCGAACAGCACGCCGTTGTTGGCGATGATGCCAACCGGGTGACCGTGGATCCGGGCGAACCCGGTGACCAGCGTGGTGCCGTACTCCGCCTTGAACTCGGCGAACCGGCTGCCGTCAACGACCCGGGCGATGACCTCGCGGACGTCGTAGGGCGTGCGGGAGTCCGTCGGCACGACGCCGTACAGCTCGGTCGGGTCGACGGCGGGTTCCTCCACCGGGGCGACGTCCCATGGCCGGGGTACGCGCGGCCCGAGGGTGGACACGATGGAGCGCACGATCCGCAGCGCGTCGGTGTCGTCGTTCGCCAGGTGGTCGGTGACGCCGGACTGCCTGGCGTGAACGTCGCCGCCGCCGAGTTCCTCGTCGGTGACCTCCTCGCCGGTCGCGGCCTTCACCAGCGGCGGACCGCCGAGGAAGATGGTGCCCTGGTTGCGCACGATGACGGCCTCGTCGCTCATCGCGGGCACGTACGCGCCACCAGCGGTGCAGGAGCCGAGCACGGCCGCGATCTGCGGGATGCCGCGCGCCGACATCGTGGCCTGGTTGTAGAAGATGCGCCCGAAGTGCTCACGATCGGGAAAGACCCCGTCTTGTTCCGGCAGGAACGCGCCCCCGGAATCGACGAGGTACACGCACGGCAGGTTGTTGTGCAGTGCGACCTCTTGCGCGCGCAGGTGCTTCTTCACCGTGATGGGGTAGTAGGTGCCACCCTTCACGGTGGCATCGTTGGCGACGATCACGCACTCGCGGCCCGACACCCTGCCGACGCCGGTGATGATCCCCGCGGCGGGCGCCTCGTCGTCATACATGCCATTCGCGGCCAGCGGCGAGAGCTCGAGGAACGGCGACCCCGGGTCGAGCAGAGCGTCGACCCGGTCACGTGGTAAGAGCTTGCCGCGCTCCACATGCCGGACCCGTGACTTCTCCGGCCCGCCGTGCATGGCCTGCTTGACGCGACCATTCAGGTCCGCGACCAGCTGGCCGTGTTCCGCGGCGTAGCGCTGGAAGTCCTCCGAGGCCGGATCGGCGTCGGACCGCAGCGGCTTGGCGTCCATTCGGCGTTCCCTCACCCCGTTAGTCGTCGTTAACCTGGTTACCGATGTTAGTATGTGTTAACGCATCCGTCCACCCTGGAGGGCTATTCACAAGTGTGCCGGTGCGGCCCGCCAGAAGGGTGGGTCACAACGGCTCACTACAGGTGAGAGCCGTGATTCACGGGACCCACCGGGGTGAATGGCCCGACCTCTGGTAAGACACTGATCCGGCACCTTCGAGGGGAGCAGTTCGCGGTGACTGAGGCAAGCGATACGAGCACCGCGCCGCGCGCGGTCACCGGCACACCGTCGCGACGAGACCAAATCCTGGCCGCGGCGGCGGAACTGTTCGCCCTTCACGGCTTTCACGGCGTCGGTATCGACGACATCGGCGCCGCTGTCGGTGTCTCTGGTCCCGCACTCTACCGCCATTTCAAGGGCAAAGACGCCATTCTGGGTGAAATGCTGACATCCATCAGCGAGAACTTGCTGCAGGGCGGCATCGCGCGGGCCACCGAGGCCGACACCGCGACCGAGGCGCTGACCGCGCTGGTGCGCTTCCACACCGACTTCGCGCTCGACCACCCATCGCTGATCACGGTGCAGGAACGCAACCTCGGCAACCTACGCGACGAGGACCGCAGGCAGGTCCGTACGCTGCAGCGTCGCTACGTCGAGGTCTGGGCCAGCACCATCACCGACGCCATGCCCGACGTGCCGCTGCCGAGAGCGCGTTCCTGCGCCCACGCGGTGTTCGGGCTCATCAACTCAACGCCGCACACCCGCTACCTCGGCAGGGCCGAACTGGCGGACCTGCTCACCGATATGGCACTGGGAGCACTTCACGCGGCCTGATGATCTCGTGTTTGATAGGGCCCGTGGACGCCGACTTTCCCGGAAAGGCCCGACTCGCGGCACAAGCGACGCTCGCCCTGCGTGCGGCGCGGCGTGGTGACGACGCCGCGGCGCTGGCGCATGCCAGCGAAAACGTGCGTGACCTCGTCATGCTGCTGTTCGGTGAGTGCGGCGTCCTCGTCTCCGCGCTCGGCGACGGCGGCACGACGCCGGTCAAGGTGCAAGTCTTCGACGATGAGGGCAGCGAGGTCTCCATCGACCAGGCCGACCCTCCGGTGCGCACCGCCGTGCGCACATTGCTCGCCGAGATGCACGGCAACACCGACGACGCGCGTCAGCACGTCGCTATCGCGCTGGACAACGCCGAGCCCGAGGAGGTGGACAGCCTGGTGCTGCAGGCGCTGCGCTGGACCATCAGGCTGGCTGGCGAGTGCGTGGATCGCGACCTCGATGTGCCGGACTGGATCACCGACGCGCTGGCGGACGACGAACCATGACCTCGCTGGCCAGCGTCGTCAACCGGGTCGGCCCGACGTTGCTGCACGCCGTCGTGCTGCCGGAGGGCAATGGCCAGCGCAACGTCGCTGACGTGGTGATCGCCGAGGCCGGCTCGCACGGCACCTACGGCTCGGCCCTGCGCGCGGGCCTGATGCACCTCAACGCGGGCGATCTCGTGCTCGCGGTCGCCGCGACGACCGTGGACGACGCCGTCGACCTCGTGCGCGAAAGCGCGGCGTGTTCGGCGGCCGCCGTGCTGCTCAAGCCACCGCTGGCGCGCAGGGCGGCGGTGCGTAAAGCGGCGACCGAGGCCGAGATCGGGCTGATCGAGGTGCACGCCAAGACGTCATGGGCACAGCTGGTGTGGCTGCTGCGCACGGTGCTGGACGCCATCGCCGATGAACGCGAGGCCACCGACGCGCCCGAAGCGGGCTCGGCCGATCTGTTCCGGCTCGCCGACGCGGCCGCGTCCGTGGTCGACGCGCCGGTGACTATCGAGGACACGAACTCCCGCGTGCTGGCGTACTCCGCACGCCAAGACCTCACCGATCCCGCGCGGGTGTCGACGATCATGGGCAGGCGCATCCCCGACGATGTCCTGGCGCGGTTCCGGTCGCGGGGCGTGTTCCGGGAGCTGTCCACGGGCAAGCAGACCATCTTCGTACCCGCGCAGCAGGATGGCACGTTGCCCCGGCTGATCGTGCCGATCCGGATGGGCGGCGAGTTGCTCGGCTCGATGTGGGCGGTGGTCGACGGCCCGGTGTCGGAGGAGCGCGCCGCCGCGTTCGCCGACGCGGCGCCGGTAGTGGCGGTGCACCTGCTGCGCAGACGCGCCAGCGCGGATGCGCACCGGCGGGCGACGGCTGAGCTGGTGGCGGGGCTGCTGGACGGCACGGCGAGCCCACGCAGGGCGATGGCAGAGCTGGGCATGACCGCGGCGGCGCACCGCGTGATCGCCGTCGACACCGGTGGCAAGCACCCTGACGATCATCCCCGTGCGGAGGGGCTGCGGCTTGCGCTGCTGGAACGGGTCGGTAAGCGTATCGGCGCACACGCGCACGGCTGCACCCTCGGTGGCGTGCTGTATCTGGTGGTGCCCGCCGAGCGGGCGGACTGGTCCGAGGTGCGGCAGGTGCTGGCCAAGGAGTCGGCAGCGGCCAAACGCACCTTCCGCGCCGCGGCGGGCAGCAGACGTCCGGGAGCGGAGCTGTCGCAGTCCCGGGCGGAGGCGGACGAGGCGCTGGGGCTGCTGCGCGCCGAACTGGTCGAGGGACCGGTGATCAGCTTCGATGAGGCATGGACGGCGCTGACGCTGCACCGGGTCGCCACCGCGACCGCGGGCTCCGGTGTGCTGGAACTCGGCCCACTCGAGCACCTGCGAGAACAGGACCGCACCGGCAAGACCGCCTATGTCGACACCCTCTACGCCTGGCTGCGTCATCCGGGCGATCCCCGCGCGGCAGCGCATGAGCTGCGGATTCACCCGAACACGCTGCGCTACCGGATGCGCAAGCTGCTGGAACTGTGCGACATCGACCTGGACGACCCCGACGTCCGGCTGGCGCTGCTGACGCAGCTGGTCAGCATGCGTTGGTCCTGACCGTACTGTTGCGGCACAACCATGATCGCGGGACAACATTGTCGCGCCAGAACGATGACATTCGGTGATTCCGGGTACACCGTTGAGGTGTCAGCCCGCAGAACCATCGGAGGCGCACAGTGCGTATCGCAGTCCCCCGCGAGATCAAGAAGCATGAGTACCGGGTCGCGGCGACCCCGGCAGGCGTACACGAGTTGACCGAGCGTGGTCATGACGTGTTCGTCGAGGCTGATGCGGGGGCAGGCTCGGCCATCAGCGACGAGGAGTACCTCGCCGCTGGCGCCAAGGTGCTCTCCAAAGCCGAGGACGTCTGGGCCGAGGGCGAGCTGGTGCTCAAGGTCAAGGAACCGATCGAGCAGGAGTACTCGCTGCTGCAGCGCGACCAGGTGCTGTTCACCTACCTGCACCTGGCGCCGAACCGTCCGCTCACGGACGCGCTGATCAACGCGGGCACGACGTCGTTCGCCTACGAGACGGTGCAGCTGCCGTCTGGTGCGTTGCCGCTGCTCGCGCCGATGTCTGAGGTCGCTGGCAGGCTCGCACCGCAGGTGGGTTCGTACGCCATGCTGAAGCCGAGCGGCGGGCGCGGCGTGCTGCCCGGCGGCATCCCCGGTGTGCACCCGGCGCGGGTGACGGTCATCGGCGGCGGCGTCGCTGGCATCAACGCCGCGCGAATCGCGCTGGGCATGGGCGCCGACGTCGAGGTGCTCGACACCAACGTCGACAAGCTCCGTCAGATCGACAACGACTTCGGCGGCCGGATCCGGACGCTGACCTCGAACGCACTGACACTGGACGAGTCGATCATGCAAGCGGACATGGTGATCGGCGCGGTGCTGGTGCCGGGCGCGCGAGCTCCGAAGCTGATCTCGAACGCGCAGGTGGCGCGGATGAAGCCGGGCAGTGTCCTTGTCGACATCTCCATCGACCAGGGCGGCTGCTTCGCCGACTCCCGGCCGACCACCCACGACGAGCCGACCTACCTGGTGCACGACTCGGTGTTCTACTGCGTCGCCAACATGCCCGGCGCGGTGCCGCGCACCTCGACGTACGGCCTGACCAACGTGACGCTGCCGTACGCGCTTGAGCTGGCTGGCAAGGGTTGGCGCGCCGCGGCGCGGGCCGACGAGCCGCTGGCACTCGGCCTGACCACGCACCAGGGCGCGCTCGTCAACGAGCCGGTCGCCATCGCACACGGCATCGAGCACACCACACTGGAGTCCGTGCTGGGCTGATATCCGCAGGGCGGTTGGCCGGGGTTCGCCCGCGAGGCCTGTTCACCGAAGTTGATCAGCTTCCCCTGCACTGCGACCACCAGAAACAGGCATACGAGACACAATCTGGTTCTACGGCAGGGGAAGCTGATCGACACTGGCTGCCCACGCTCCCGGATGTCGGTGCGCCGAGATAGCGTGGCCCCATGCGGTCATGGTGGGGCTGGGGCACAGTCGATCAGGCGGTCAGCGACGCCGAGTGCGCGCAGCTCGCGGGGCAGCTCCCCGGCCTGCCGGACACCCCGCTGCCGATACCGGACCCTGGCGACCTCGACCTGCCCGCACCGCGCACGCGGCCGCCGGCCTCGCTCGCGCCGTTGTGCTCGACAAGCACTGCCGACCGAGCCTCGCACGCCTACGGCAAGGCATACCGGGACGTCGTCCGCGCGCTGCACCGGGAGCTGCCGAACCCGCCGGACGCCGTCGCGTACCCGCGCGACGAACGCGACATCGCGTCGCTCATCGACTGGGCAGCGGACGCCGGAGTCGCCGTCGTCCCGTACGGCGGTGGCAGTTCGGTCGTCGGCGGTGTGGAGTATCGGGGCGAGCACCCGTGGCTCTCGCTCGATCTATCCACAATGGACCAGGTGCTCGACGTTGACACCACGAGCAAAGCGATCCGGGTACAGGCAGGCACGCTCGGGCCAGCCCTGGAGGACCAGCTCCGTCCCCACGGGTTCACGCTGCGGCATTTCCCGCAAAGCTTCGAGTTCTCCTCAGTCGGCGGCTGGCTCGCCACCCGGGCTGGTGGGCACTACGCCACGTTGCACACCCACATCGACGACTTCGTCGAGTCGTTGCGGGTGCTGACGCCAAGCGGCGTCAGCGAGTCGCTGCGGGTGCCCGCATCCGGTGCCGGCCCCTCCCCCGACCGGTTCTTCCTCGGCTCGGAAGGCATCCTCGGCGTGATCACCGAGGCCTGGCTGCGGGTGCGGGACCGACCGGTGCACAAGGCGTCCCTGTCGGTGTCGTTCCCCTCGTTCCACGACGGACTCGCCGCGATGCGCACCATCGTCCAATCCGGCCTGTATCCGGCGAACTGCCGCCTGCTTGACCAGGGCGAAGCCGCGCTCAGCGGCGCGAGTACGGACGGCACCAGCGTGCTCGTGCTCGGTTTCGAGTCCGCGTATTTCCCCGTCACCAACCAACTGGACGTCGCGGTCGACATCGCCCGAGAACATGGCGGCACCCCGGCCGAGCCCAGCCGCACCGACGGCAACGGAAACGGCGCGGATGACAGCGCCGTCGAGTCGTGGCGCTCGGCGTTCCTGCGGATGCCCTACCTGCGCGACGGGCTGGCGCGGATGAGCGCCATCGTCGAAACGTTCGAGACGGCCTGTACCTGGGACCGCGCCGAGGAGCTGTACAAGTCGGTGGCCGACGACGTCGGCTCTGCCGTGCAACGGGTCACCGGCTCGCCCGGCATGATCAATTGCAGGGTCACACACGCCTACCCTGACGGTCTCGCCCCATACTTCACGGTCATCGCCGCTGGTCAGCGCGGCTCGGAGGTGGCGATGTGGGACGAGATCAAAGCTGCCGCCAGCGAGTCGCTGGTACGCAACCACGCGACAATCACCCATCACCACGCCGTCGGCAGGGACCACGTCCCGTCGTATGAACAGCAGCGGCCCGATCCGTTCGCGGCGGCGCTGCGGCACGCCAAAGCGGCGCTCGATCCGGCAGGAGTCATGAACCCAGGCGTGTTAGGAATCTGACAGCAAGGGGCGGCCCGCTCAACCAGCCTGGGGGTCACCGGGAGCGGGCCGCCACTACCAGCTTAAGGGAACTTCCACACATTTCGCTGCATCCAAGGCGTAGATTCTCGATAAACCCGCGCGCGATGCTCCACATGGCTCATGTGGTGCTCGGCAAGAGGTGGGAGCGACGGGAGGCGAGGCAGTGCACGACGGCAGCGGCCGGATCGAGGTGCGGCAGCTCAGCAAGAACTTCGGGTCGGTACAGGCGGTGGCGAATCTCAGCTTCACCGTCGAGCCCGGCTCGGTAACAGGGTTTCTCGGGCCGAACGGCGCGGGCAAGACGACGACGCTGCGCATGATCCTGGGGCTGGTCACGCCGTCCGAAGGGACAGCGACCATCAACGGCTTGCCACACGACAAGCTCGGCCACCCCGCGCGGGTGGTGGGCTCCGTGCTGGAAAACGAGGGATTCCACCCCAAACGCACCGCACGAAACCACCTGAAAGTGTATGCGGCGGCGATCGGCGTCCCGGACCGGCGCGTCGAGGACGTACTGGCAGCGGTCGGGCTCACCGAGGCGGGCGATCGCCACGCGGGCGGGTTCTCACTCGGCATGCGCCAGCGGCTCGCGCTGGCCACCGCGCTCCTGGGTGATCCACAGGTGCTGGTGCTGGACGAACCGGCCAACGGACTCGACCCGGAGGGCATCGCCTGGCTGCGGACGTTCCTGCGCGACTTCGCCAAACAGGGCCGCACCGTGCTGGTGTCCAGCCACCTGCTCGCGGAAGTGGAGCAGACCATCGACCAGGTCGTGATCATCAGCCACGGCCAGACGATGTACTACGGCCAGCTCGACGACCTCCGCAACGCGCAGCGACCCAGGGTGCTGGTGCTGCCGTCCAATCAGGACGCACTGTCGACGGCGCTGCGGGAGGAGCAGATCAGCGAGATCGAGCCAGCCGATAACGGCAGGCTCGCCGTCATGAACACGTCCGCACGGCAAGTCGGCGACATCGCGCTGCGGGCGGGCGTCGCGATCTACGGCCTCGAAGAGCGCCACGCCGATCTGGAGAACCTGTTCTTCCAGCTCACCAGCGGCCAGTACGCGGCGGCGGCGCCGCAACAGTACGGCGCACCCCATGGGATGCCATACGGGACGCAGCCGAGCGCACCCTACGGCGCTCCGCCGGGAGCGCCCTACGAAGCTCCGCCCGGCACGCCGTACGGACCGCCACCTGGCACCCCCTACGGAGCACCACCCCACGGCGGGTACGGCCCACCGCAGGACGGTTGGTCACAACAAGGCACTGTGCCGCAACCACAGGGCCAGCAGCCGTACCAGCAGGACGAGGGCAACACCGGATGGGAAGGTCAGCGCTGATGGGCAAGCTGGTCAAAGCGGAGTTCCGCAAGATCCTGTCCACCAAACTGTGGTGGGGGCTGCTGATCGTCGCGCTGCTCGTCGCCGGCAGCTGGGCCGGAATGCTGTCCTCGGTGTTCGACGGCATCGCCGCGGAACTCAGCGGCTCGGAAGTAATGCGGCTCGCCGGGCTTGAGCTGGATGAGATCTCGTTCTCCGTCGTGTTTCTCACCAGAGCGATCAACATCGCGACGATCTTCCCGATGCTCTTCGGCGGGCTCGCGATCGCCAGCGAACTCGGCAGGAAGACGATCACCACGAGCTTTCTGACCGCACCGAACCGGACGATGCTGCTCGGCGCCAAGGGCATCACCTACGCGATCTGGGGCGCGATCTACGGCATCGCGATCATCCTCGCCGCCACGCTCGGCATCGTCATCGGCACTGGCGGCGATCACCTTGTCGGATTCACCACCTGGCTGGCGACGGCGGCGGCTGGCGTACTGTCCTGCGTGCTGTGGACGCTGCTCGGGCTCGGTGTCGGCGCGCTGATCGGCTCCCCCGTCGGCACCGTGATCGTGCTGCTGGTCTACGGCCTCGCGCTCGGCCCCATCAGCGACCTGGTGTTCACCGGGTTCGCCGAGGGCGACGCGAACGTCGCGGGAGCGTTGCCGAACGGCGCCGCCAACGGCCTGACCGGCTCCACGGCGGCGGACACGCTCGCGGCCGAGATCCAAGCGAACGCCACCGGCATGTCGAGCGTGTCCAGCGACCTGCTCGAAGGCTTCCAGGACACCGCACGGCTCGCCGCTGGCGGGCTCGGGTCGTTCGGGCTGTTCGCCAGCGCCGCGATCTTCCTCGCATGGGCGATGCTGTTCTTGGCGCTCGGGCTCTGGCGCACACAGTCCCGCGACATCACCTGAGGTCCCTGTGGCGGCGCTCACCGTCGGGGGTCATGCCTAACCTGGATGGTGTGTCCGTAACGATCACGCAGCCGTCCGGCACGGCGTCCTCCCGGGACGACGAGTCGCAGCAGCACGCAGGGCCGGGCTGGATCCGGCGGCTGGCCACCGCGTGCTGGCAGCACCGCGCGCTGGTGCTGCTCGCGTTCGGCGCGGCCGTACTCGGCGGCGGCCTGCAGGCGGCAGGACCGCTGCTGATCAAGCTCGCCGTCGATGACGCCGTCGCGGGCAACACCGGCCGTATCGGCTGGCTCGCTCTCGGCCTCGGCGGCCTGGCGCTGCTGACGTTCTGCAGCGCGTTCGCCCGCAGGTACCTGGGCGGAAGGCTGGCGCTGGACGTCCAGCACGACCTGCGGCAACGCGTGTTCGGCGCGGTGTCGCGGCTGGACGGCGGCAAGCAGGACTCGCTGCGCACCGGACAGATCGTCTCCCGCGCGATCACCGACCTGCAGCTGGTCACCGGCATCCTGATGCAGGCACCGCTGACGCTGGGCTCGGTGGTGTTCGGCGTGCTCGCGCTCGGCGCGATGCTCTGGATGTCCCCGACACTGACGCTGATCGCGCTCATCGTCGCGCCGGGCGTCGCGATCGTGCTCGGCGTGAGCAGGCGGCGGCTGTTCCCCGCGACGTGGACGGCGCAGCAGCGCGCCGCCGACGTGGCGCAGCACGTCGAGGAGACGGTCACCGGCGTCCGCGTGGTGAAGGGCTTTGGGCAGGAGTCCCGCGAGGTGTCCCGGCTGAATCAGACGGCTACGAGACTGTTCGCGGAGCGGATGCGCGCCGCGCGGCTGGCGGCGGTGCCCACGGCGACGACCTCGGCGCTGCCTTCGGCTGGCCAAGTAGCGGTGCTGGCACTCGGCGGGATGCTCGCGCTGCATGGCCAGATCAGTCTCGGCACCTTCGTCGCGTTCGCCGCCTATATTTCTGCGCTGATCGGCCCAGCGCGGATGGTGGCCAGCCTGCTGGTGCAAGCGCAGACGACGCGCGCGGGCGCGGAGCGCGTGTACGAACTGATCGATGCTCAACCGGAGGTGAAGGACCGGCCTGACGCGCACGGCCTGCCGGACGGCCCGCTGTCGGTGCGACTGGACGACGTCCGGTTTGGCTACACCCGCGACGACCCGGTGCTCGAGGGGCTGAGCCTCACGGTGCGTCCTGGCGAGACGGTGGCGCTGGTCGGCACAGCGGGCTCCGGCAAGTCGACGATCTCGCTGCTGCTCCCCCGGTTCTACGACGTCCACGGCGGATCGGTGCGGCTCGGCGCACCCGGCGCGGAGCACGACGTCCGGGACCTGCGCCTGGCCGACCTGCGGTCGGCGATCGGGGTGGTGTTCGAGGAGCCGTTCCTGTTCTCGGCGTCGATCCGCGACAACATCGCCTACGGCCGCCCGGACGCCACCGACGCCGAGGTCGTGGCGGCAGCGCGGGCCTCACAGGCGCACGAGTTCATCACGGCGCTGCCTGACGGCTACGACACCCTGGTCGGCGAACGCGGGCTGACGCTGTCCGGCGGCCAGCGGCAACGGCTCAGCCTGGCCAGGGCGCTGCTGACCGACCCGAGGGTGCTGCTGCTGGACGACGCGACGTCGGCGGTCGACGCCGCGACCGAGGCCGCCATCAACGAGACGCTGCGCGAGGTCACCCACGGGCAGCGGACGACATTGCTGATCGCGCACCGCAGGTCGTCGCTCGCACTCGCCGACCGGATCGCCGTGCTCGATGAGGGCCGCGTGGTCGACGTCGGCACCGAGGCCGAGCTGCTGGCACGGTCGGCGTTGTTCCAGAGCCTGGTCGCGGGGTATGACGAAGGCCTTCTGTCGCCCACCAGACGCGAGGAAGAAGCCTTTCATCGCACCCTCTGGCCGGACACAACGGGCACCGAGGACGCCAATGACGCCGCGGCCCTGGCGATCAGCGCGGCGCAGCGAACGAAGCCCAGCGCGGCAGCCACGGGGCGGCCTGGCGCGGGCAGGGGCGCGGGCGCCGCGGTCGACACCCCGCCGACACCGGAGCTCATCGACGCCGTGCGCAGGCTGCCGCCCGCCACCGACCGGCCAGACCTGGGCGCGGAGGACCCGGCCGCACCCGACCCGCATTTCCGGCTGACCAAACTGTTGCGACCGGTGCGCTGGATTCTCGCCGTCGTCGTCGGGCTGGTCGCCGCCGACGCGCTCGCCTCGGTCGCGCTGCCCTCGCTGTTCCGGTACGGCGTCGACAACGGCATCAGCGCGGGCGCGGCGGACGTCGTGCTCGGCATCGCGGCGCTCGGCGCGGTGATCGTCGCGGCGGACTGGGTGGTCATCGCCGCACGGACGAAGCTCACCGCACGCGCAGGGGAGAGCGTGTTGTACCTGCTGCGGGTGCGCTGCTACGCGCACCTGCAACGGCTCGGGCTCGACTACTATGAACGGGAACTGTCCGGCAAGATCATGACGCGCATGACGACGGACGTCGACGCGCTGTCGCGGTTCCTGCAGACCGGACTCGCCACCGCCGTGGTCAGCGTGCTCACCATCGTCGGTATCGCGGTCGCGCTGCTGCTGACCGACTTCTCGCTGGCGCTGATCGCGCTGTCGATGCTGCCGGTGTTGCTGGCAGCGACGGCGGTGTTCAGACGGCTCTCGTCGCGCGCCTACACCGAAGCGCGGGAGCGGGTCAGCGTCGTCAATGCCGACATGCAGGAAAACGTGACCGGGCTGCGCACCGCACAGGCGTTCACCCGGGAGCGGCACTCGGCGCGAGCGTTCGCCTCCCGCAGCGACGACTACCGCCGCACCCGGCTCCGGGCGCAGCGCTACATCGCAACCTACTTCCCGTTCGTGGCGTTGCTGTCACAGCTGGTCGAGGCGGTGGTGCTCTACGTCGGCGCAGGCCAGGTCGCGGCGGGCACGCTCACCGCGGGCGTGCTGATGGCGTTCCTGCTGTACCTGTCGCTGTTCTTCTCCCCGATCCAGGAGCTGTCCAGCGTCTTCGACGGCTACCAGCAGGCGAAGGTCGGATTACTACGCATCGGCGACCTGCTCGCGACGCCGACGTCGGTGCCGCCGCCGAGCGACCCGGTCGCACCACCGGAGCGGTTGTCCGGCGAGGTGGAGTTCAAGGACGTCCGGTTCGCCTACCCCGGCACCGACACCGCGGCGGTGGACGCGCTGTCGTTCGACGTCGCGCCGGGCGAGACGGTGGCGCTGGTCGGCGCGACCGGGGCGGGCAAATCGACCGTGATGAAGCTGCTGGCGCGGTTCTACGACCCGACGTCCGGCACGGTACGCATCGACGGCGTCGACGTCCGCGACTACGACCTGCCAGCGCTGCGGGCACGCATGGGCATCGTGCCGCAGGAAGCACACCTGTTCTCCGGAACCGTCGCGGACAACATCCGCTACGCGCGTACCGACGCGACCGACGCCGAGGTGGAGGCGGCGGCACGCGCGGTGGGCGCGCTGGACGCGATCGCCGCGCTGCCGTCCGGGTTCCACCAGCAGGTCGGCGAGCGCGGGCAGTCACTGTCGGCTGGCCAGCGGCAGCTGATCGCGCTCGCCCGCGCCGATCTGGTCGACCCGGACATCCTGCTGCTCGACGAGGCGACGGCCGCGCTGGATCCGGCGACCGAGACGGCAGTACTGACCGCGGCCGAGGAGTTGGCTCGCAGCAGGACGACGTTCGTCGTGGCACACCGGCTGGCGACGGCGGCGCGGGCTGACCGCATCCTGGTGCTGGACGGCGGGCGGCTGGTCGAGCAGGGAACGCACGCCGAACTGCTCGCCGCGGACGGCGCGTACGCGCGGTTCTGGCGGCTGGGCGACGGCGCGAACGACGCGGCGGGCAGCATCACCGACGGCCTGACCAGCCCCGCGCCATCACACCAACGCGGGCAGCACCTCACCGAGTGAGCCGCGCAGCACGACGTCGGCGACGTCGTCGTACGGCGTTTCGGTGGCGTTGCAGACGACGATCCGAGCGCCGTTGCGGGCAGCCAGCCCGACGAGCCCAGCCGCGGGGTGCACGCTCAGCGAACTGCCAACGGCGAGTAGCAGGTCGCACGCCTCGACCTCGGTGCGAGCGCGGGACAGCACGCCGGGGTCGAGCGCCTGACCGAACGAGATCGTCGCCGACTTGAGGATGCCGCCGCAGACCAGGCACGGCGGATCGGTCTCACCAGCGGCGACCCGGTCGAGCGCTTCCCGCATGCCCCTGCGCTCGTCGCAGGTCAGGCACGCCGTCTCGTACAGCGTGCCATGCAGCTCGATCACCGAGTCAGGGTCGCTGCCCGCGCGCTGGTGCAACCCATCGACGTTTTGCGTCACGATCGCTCGCAGCGGGCCGGAACGTGCCAGTGTCACCAGCGCGTGATGCGCGGCATTCGGCTGCGCCTGCCAGCCGGGGTGGTGCAACCGCGCCTGCCAGCTTCGCTGCCGCAACTCCGGGTCGGCCATGTAGTCGTGGATGTTCGACAGCCGCTGCGCATCGGGATCGCGGGTCCACACACCCTCGGGGCCGCGGAAGTCCGGGATCCCCGATTCGGTCGACACTCCGGCGCCGGTCAGCGCTACCGCTCGTCGCGAGCCGCTGACCAGCGATTGTGCTGTTCGCACCCGGTCGGAGTTGGCCACGAAGTCCATACCGAACATGATGCCAATCACGTCGGGTTGCGGGACACATCACGTTGACACCCGACCGGCGCACGACTCAATCACACGAGTGGAAGAATGGCCCTCGCGCTTCGCACACCATGACGTGCGGGGTGGGCGGGAACTTATCTCACCTCGTCGCGCGTGATGGCGTTAGCCTGGAAGCGCGACAGGTTGATACACCCATACGACAGACGGATAGAGGCGAGTCCCAGCCGTGTCTAGCAGCAGCCCTGCGTCACAATTCGGCCCCAACGAATGGCTTGTCGAGGAGATGTACGAGCGCTACCTCGACGATCCCAAGTCAGTCGATGCCGCGTGGCATGACTTCTTCGCCGACTTCACCCCGACTGGCGCAGGTGACGGCTCCACCCAAGACGGATCGACGGCGGCGGCAGGGACGGCAACCGGCGCGTCGACCGCGGTCAGCGATGGCACCGGCGGGACCCCGGCGCCGAGGCCGACGCCCCAGCCAGCGCCCCGGCAGCAGGCCCCGGCCGCACCTCAGCAACAACCCCGTCCCCAGCAGCCCGCCCAGCAGACCCAGCAAGCCACGCCCGCTCAGCCCACGCAGCAGCCAGCCCAGCCCACGCAGCAGGCCAAGCCAGCGCAGAGCGCACCCGCAACCGACAAGCGGCAGCCCGAGCGCACCGCGCTGCGCGGCGCCGCGGCCGCGATCGCCAAGAACATGGACGCATCGCTTGCGGTGCCGACCGCGACCAGCGTGCGCGCGGTGCCCGCCAAGCTGATGGCGGACAACCGCATCGTGATCAACAACCACCTGACGCGGACGCGCGGCGGCAAGATCTCGTTCACCCACCTCATCGGCTACGCGATGGTGCGGGCGCTGCGGGACTACCCGAACATGAACCGCCACTACGAGCTTGTCGACGGCAAGCCGCACGCGGTCACACCCGAGCACGTCAACCTCGGCCTCGCCATCGACATGAAGGGCAAGGACGGCCAGCGCAACCTCGTCGTCGCCTCCATCAAAGAGGTCGAGGACATGTCGTTCCTGCAGTTCTGGCAGGCGTACGAGGAGATCATCAAGAAGGCCCGCACCAATAAGCTCACCGCGGACGACTTCGCCGGCACCACGATCTCGCTGACCAACCCTGGCGGCATCGGCACGAACCACTCGGTGCCCCGACTGCAGACGAACCAGGGCGCGATCATCGGCGTCGGCGCGATGGAGTACCCGGCGCAGTATCAGGGCACCAGCGAGCAGGCCCTGATCACGATGGGCGTCAGCAAGATCATGACGCTGACCTCGACCTACGACCACCGCATCATCCAGGGTGCCGAGTCGGGCGAGTTCCTGCGTCGCATCCACCAGCTGCTGCTCGGCGAGGACCGCTTCTACGACGACATCTTCACCTCGCTTCGCCTGCCGTACGAGCCGGTGCGCTGGGTCCAGGACATCCCAGAAGGCGACATCGACAAGACCACACGGGTCATCGAGCTGATCGAGGCGTACCGGATGCGCGGCCACCTGATGGCCGACACCGACCCGCTGAACTACCGGCAGCGCCGCCACGAGGACCTGGACATCCTCTCGCACGGGTTGACGCTGTGGGACCTTGACCGCGAGTTCGCCGTTGGTGGCTTCGCGGGCAAGCAGCGGATGAAGCTGCGCGACGTGCTCGGCGTGCTGCGAGACTCCTACTGCCGCACCGTCGGCGTGGAGTACACCCACATCATCGATCCAGAGGAGCGGCGCTGGCTGCAGGACCGGATCGAGATCAAGCACTCCAAGCCGCCGACGTCGGAACAGAAGTACATTCTCTCCAAGCTCAACGCGGCCGAGGCATTCGAGACGTTCCTGCAGACGAAGTACGTCGGGCAGAAGCGGTTCTCACTCGAGGGCAGCGAGACGGTGATCCCGCTGCTGGACACCGTGCTGGACAAGGCGGCAGAGCACGAGCTGGACGAGGTCGTCATCGGCATGCCGCACCGGGGCCGCCTCAACGTGCTGGCCAACATCGTCGGCAAGCCGATCTCGCAGATCTTCCAGGAGTTCGAGGGCAACCTCGACCCCGGCCAGGCGCACGGCTCTGGCGATGTGAAGTACCACCTCGGCGCCGAGGGCAAGTACTTCAGGATGTTCGGTGACGGCGAGACCAAGGTGTCGCTGACCGCCAACCCATCGCACCTGGAGGCGGTCGATCCTGTCCTGGAAGGCATCGTGCGCGCCAAGCAGGACATCCTGAACAAAGGCTCAGAGGGCTTCACCGTACTGCCCGTGCTGCTGCACGGCGACGCGGCGTTCGCGGGCCAGGGTGTCGTGGCTGAGACGCTGAACCTGGCGCTGCTGCGCGGCTACCGCACCGGCGGCACCGTGCACGTCATCATCAACAACCAGGTCGGCTTCACCACCGCGCCGCAGCACGCGCGGTCGAGCCAGTACGCCACCGATGTCGCCAAGATCATCGAGGCGCCGATCTTCCACGTCAACGGCGACGACCCCGAGGCCGCGTACTGGGTCGCCAAGCTCGCCGTGGACTACCGGCAGGCGTTCAACAAGGACGTCGTGATCGACATGATCTGCTACCGCCGCCGGGGTCACAACGAGGGCGACGACCCGTCGATGACCCAGCCAGCGATGTACGACATCATCGACGGCAAGCGCAGCGTGCGGAAGACCTACACCGAATCGCTGATCGGCCGCGGCGACATCTCGGTCGAGGAGGCCGAGACCGCGCTGCGTGACTTCTCCAGTCAGCTGGAGCACGTCTTCAACGAGGTGCGCGAGCTGGAGAAACACCCGATCAAGGCGAGCCCGTCGGTTGAGGAGCACCAGCAGGTGCCAGCGCAGGTGCCGACCGCGATCAGCACCGAGACGCTGCACCACATCGGCGACGCCTTCGTCAACCTGCCGGAGGGCTTCACGCCGCACCCAAGGGTCAAGCCGGTGCTGCAGCGCAGGCACAAGATGTCCCGCGAGGGCGGCATCGACTGGGCGTTCGCGGAACTGCTCGCGTTCGGCTCGCTCGCGATGGAGGGCAAGCTGGTGCGCCTGTCCGGCCAGGATTCGCAGCGCGGCACGTTCACCCAGCGGCACTCGGTGCTGATCGACCGCGAGACCGGCAGGGAGCACGCCCCGCTGCAGCACCTCGCCGAGGAACAGGGCCGGGTGATGGTCTACAACTCGGCGCTGTCCGAGTTCGCCGCCGTCGGCTTCGAGTACGGCTACTCGGTGGCGCAGCCGCGCGCACTGGTGCTGTGGGAGGCGCAGTTCGGCGACTTCGTCAACGGCGCGCAGACCATCATCGACGAGTACATCTCATCCGGTGAGGCCAAGTGGGGCCAGCTCTCGCCGCTGGTGCTGCTGCTGCCGCACGGCCACGAGGGCCAGGGCCCGGACCACACGTCCGGGCGCATCGAGCGGTTCCTGTCGCTGTGCGCGGAGGGCTCGATGACGGTGGCGGTGCCATCGACCCCCGCGAACTACTTCCACATGCTGCGCAGGCACGCGCTGGACGGCGTCGACCGCCCGATCATCGTCTTCACGCCGAAGTCGATGCTGCGCAACAAGGCGGCCACCTCGAACGTCGAGGACTTCACCGAGGGATCGAAGTTCCTCTCGGTGATCGATGACGCCGAGGTCGAACCTAGTGCGGTGCGCAAGGTGCTGCTCACCTCGGGCAAGCTCTACTGGGAGCTGGCGGCCGAGCGGGCTCAGCGGGGCGCGAACGACGTGGCGATCGTGCGGATCGAGCAGTATTACCCGCTTCCGAAGAAGAAGCTGCGGGAAGCGATGGCACGGTACTCGTCGGCGCAGGAGGTCGCCTGGGTGCAGGAGGAGCCGGAGAACCAGGGTGCGTGGCCATTCTTCGGCCTGAACCTGCCTCGCCGGGTTTCCGACGCCTTCGACAAACCGTTGCAGGTGGTCTCGCGGCGGCCGATGGCGGCGCCGTCCGCCGGTTCGCCCCGGGTGCACGAGGTCGAGCAGAAGGCCATCCTCGCGAAGGCGTTCGAGTAAGACGTTTCTCGTTTCCCTGGGTAACTAGCCAGGTGACGAGCGTGCACGGTATCGTTCGCTCGTCGCCGGTCGACCCCCAGGGCCGGCACCAGCCCCGGCGCTCCCTCCCCCTCGGCGCCGGGGCTTCTTCATGCCCATCCGCCCACCGCGAGTCCCTCGTTGTTGTGCCGCGAGTTCCCCGTTACGGCACCGCGAGTCCCGCCCACACGCGACCGCGGGACGTGCGCCGTACGCACGCCCCGCGGTTGTCACGTGGGAAGGAACCTACTCATAACCTCACAGTTCGAGCGTCCAGCTGTCGATGTATCCGGTGTCGTAGGAGTAGACGTCCCGCACCCGCAGCGTCCAGGTGCCATCCGCGTCGTGGCTGGACAGGTCGCGGTTGACGCTGCCCTGCACGTTGTCGGCCGAGTCCCAGTAGCTGGAGTTCTTCAACCGGTACTCCGTGCCGTCCGGCGCGATCAGGTCGATCACCAGGTCACCGCGGTAGGTGTGCTTGATGTCCACCGTGATCGTCGACGACGATGACGCCTTGCGACCGCAGTCGCTGATCGTGATGTCGCTGGTCGCGGTGCCCGCGTCCGGGATGCTGACGTTGGTGTCATTGGTGGCGGTGCACCCGGTCGGGTCCGGGTCAGGATCGCCGCCACCATCGCCGGTACCGGTGTAGAGCAGCCGGTTCGGCGTGTCGCTCGACGGCACACCGCTGATCTTGCCGGTGGAGGCATTGTCCACGATCGCGGCGTGCACCGTGCTCGGTGACGCCCCGGTGTTGTCCGCGAGGTACAGCGCCGCGGCGCCCGCCACGTGCGGCGACGCCATCGACGTCCCGGAGATCGTGTTGGTGTCCGAATCGGACCCAATCCACGCCGAGGTGATGTCGACCCCGGGCGCGTACAGGTCGGTGCAGCTGCCGTAGTTCGAGAACGACGCCGCGCTGTCCGAGCTGTTGGACGCGTTCACGGTCAGCGCCTCGCCCACTCGCGCAGGCGAGTAGTTGCAGGCGTCCTGCGGGTTCCCGAAGAAGTCGCCGTTGCCAGACGCGACGGCGTAGGTGACACCCGAGTTGATGGAGTTGCGCACGGCGTCGTCCAGCGCAGAGGAGGCACCGCCACCGAGACTCATGTTCGCCACGGACGGGCCACTCGCGTTGTTCGTCACCCAGTCGACACCGGCGATCACACCGGAGTTCGAGCCGGAACCGTTGCAGTCAAGCACGCGCACGGCGACGAGGTTGACCTCCTTGGCGACGCCGTACTCCGTGCCGCCGACGGTGCCGGCCACGTGCGTGCCGTGACCGTTGCAGTCATCGGCGCTGCCGCCGTCGACCGCGTCGTATCCACTGGTTGCCCGGCCGCCGAAGTCGTTGTGGCTCATCCGGATGCCGGTGTCGATCACGTACGCGTCCACATTGGACGCCGTGGTCGAGTAGCTGTACAGATCATCGAGCGGCAGATCGCGCTGGTCGACCCGATCAAGACCCCAGGACGGCGGGTTCGTCTGGTCACCGGCCAGCTGAACCTTCTGGTCCTGCTCGACGTAGGCCACCGCCGAATTGTCGGCGACCCGCTCAGCGGCACGCTTGTTCATTTTCGCGGCGTAGCCACGCAACGCGCCCGTGTACCTGTGGGTGATGTCCGCGCCGTACCGCTGGGAATGCGCCCTCGCCTTGTTCCCAACGGAGCTGGCCGACACACGGTCCTTGAACACGACGATGTAGCTGCCCTTGATCGCGTTTTCGTTCTGGGCACCGGCGATCTGCGGCTTACTCGATTCTTGTTCCGCAGCGGCCATGCCTTGACCGGAGAGCGCGGCGAGGGCGGTAGCCGTTGCCACGACTCCAATCTTGGCCCAGGTTCTGCGCCTCGTATGGGGCGACTTACTCACAATGGATCTCCTCCTAGGCAGGGTCAGCGAGCGTCCTGGTTAGACGCCGCTTCTAGGGGTGAATCACGTTCGGGTGAACGCTGGTCATGAGGCTAAGACCGCACCGACACACCGGAATAGGGAGCGATAATCGTCACCGATCTACCTATGGACGCAGCAGAAAAAGTCGTTCTCAGCACACGACGACCACGAGCCTCCCGCCGCGCGCAACGCGTTCACCTGCGAAATGCCCCCACGAGTGCGGGGATGCCACGGCAGAGCATCGCAATGTGAACACGGCGTCGCGGCGCACTCACAGCTCGGATACACCAGTCTCGATGCCGAGGACCGCCAGGGAGTTACGCCATCCAGCCAATACGACTAGGCCCTATGGTCGCACTGGGTGCGGCCATAGGGCCTAGTACCGACGTTCTGTCTTTGCTCCGCGACTCTGTCCGCGGTCACAGGGGAAGAACCGTCACATCACCTCACAGTTCGAGCGTCCAGCTGTCGATGTAGCCGGTGTCGCCCACGTACACGTCCTCCACGCGCAACGTCCAGGTGCCGTCGGCGTCGTGGCTTGACAGGTCACGGGTGACGCTGCCCTGCACGTTATCGGCCGAATCCCAGTAGTCCGAGTTCTTCAACCGGTACGCGGTGCCGTCCGGCGCGATCAGGTCGATCACCAGGTCACCGCGGTAGGTGTGCTTGATGTCCACGGTGATTGTCGACGACGAGGACGCCTTGCGGCCACAATCGCTGATCGTGATGTCACTGGTGGCGACCCCACCGTCAGGGATGCTCACGTCGGTGTCATTGGTTCCGGTGCAATCGCTCGGCTCCGGGTCGGTGCTACCGGAACCGGTGTAGAGCAGCCGGTTGGGTGAACCACTGCCTGGATTGATCACCACATCCGTCGTCGCGTTGTGCACGATCGCATCATGCACCTGGCTCGGCGAGGCCCCGGTGTTGTCCGCGAGATACAGCGCTGCCGCACCCGCCACGTGCGGCGACGCCATCGACGTCCCGGAGATGGTGTTGGTATCCGAGTCCGACCCGATCCACGCCGACGTGATCTCGTCGCCAGGCGCGAACAGGTCAAGGCAGGTGCCGTAATTGCTGCCCTGACCGTTTGGCCAGTCGGTCGGCCGCTCATCGGACGAATCGGTGGCGCCCACCGTCAGCGCTTCGGGCACCCGTGCCGGCGAATAGTCGCACGCGTCGTCGTCGGAGTTACCAGCCGCCACCGCGTAGGTGATGCCGGAAGCGATGGAGTTCTGGACCGCGTCGTCGATGGCACTCGAAGCGCTGCCGCCGAGGCTCATGTTCGTCACGGACGGGCCACTCGCGTTGTTCGTCACCCAGTCGATGCCGTCTATGATTCCGGAGTACGACCCGTAGCCGTCGCAGTCGAGCACCCGCACCGCGACCAGGTTGACCTTCTTGGCCACGCCATACGCCGCGCCGCCCACCGTACCGGCGACGTGGGTGCCGTGACCGTTGCAGTCGTCGGCCGCACCGCCGTCGATCGCGTCATAGCCACTCGTCGCACGACCCTCGAAATCGTTATGACTCATCCGAATACCGGTGTCGATGACGTATACGTCCACATTAGACGCATTAGTGGAATAGCTGTACAGATCATCGAGCGGCAGTTCGCGCTGGTCGACCCGGTCAAGGCCCCAGGACGGCGGGTTCGTCTGATCACCGGCCAACCCAACGGTTTGGTCCTGCTCGACGTAAGCCACGGACGGATCCTCGGCGACCCGCTTGGCATTACGCTCATTCATGGTGGCCGCATAGCCGCGCAACGCGCTGGTGTACCTGTGGGTGACATCCGCGTTGTACCGCCGGGAATGCTCTCTCGACTTGCTGTTGGCGGAGTTGGCCGAGACACCATCTTTGAACACGACGATGTAGCTGTCCTTGATCGCGTTGTCGCTCTGTGCGCCGACGATCTGTGGTTTGTCAGCCGCTTGTTCCGCGGCGGCGATGGACTGACCGGACATCGCGACAAGTGCGGTAGCCGTCGCCGCGACACCGATCTTGACCCAGGTTCTGCGCCATGAGTGTGGCGACTTACTCACGATGGATCTCCTCCTAGGCAGGGTTAAGCGCGCACCGTGGCGGCACACGCTCTAGGGGTGACACACGTCCGGGTGAACGCTGACCAAGACGCTAAGACCGCACAGATCAGCGAAACAGGGAGTGATCACCGCCACCGATCCACCTCTGGACACAGCAGGAAAAGTTTGTTCTCGGCGCTTAACGCGCACGGAAATCCACCCCCAGAGCGATTTCACCTGCTAAAACATCAGCACTAGTCACAGCGGGAAGCGGCACAATGACTCGCCGCGCCAAAACACATTCGCAACGAGCACTTCACTGCTCGGTTGACAACAATACGAATTGCTCCATTTGGCACAACGCAACTAGGCCTTGTGGCCGCAGGAGGTGCGGCCACAAGGCCTAGTACCGACGGTCTGACTTTTACGCGACGCCGTCCGCGGTCGCGGCCTTCGCCACGGCTGCGGCCACCTCGGGGCCGACCCTCGGATCGAGCGCGCTCGGCACGATCTTGTCCACCGCGAGCTCGTCCGCGGTCACCGCGGCGATCGCGTCGGCGGCGGCGAGCTTCATGTTGTCGGTGATCGCCCGCGCACCGGCGTCCAGTGCGCCACGGAACACGCCGGGGAAGGCCAACACGTTGTTGATCTGGTTCGGGAAGTCGCTGCGCCCGGTGGCGACCACGCTCGCGTACTTCGACGCGACCTCCGGGTGCACCTCGGGCTCGGGATTCGACAGCGCGAAGACGATCGGATCGTCGGCCATCATGCCGATCAGCGACCCATCGATGGTGGCCCCGGAGAGTCCAAGGAAGACGTCGGCGCCATCGAGCGCCTCCGCGATACCGCCGGAGAGGCCCGCCCGGTTGGTCGACCACGCCATGTCCTGCTTGATCGGTGACAGACCCGGCCTGCCGACGTGAATGATGCCTTTCGAGTCCAGCAGCGTGACATCGCCGACCCCGGCGTTCTGCAGGATCCTGGTACACGCGATGCCGGACGCACCGGCACCGGAGACCACCACGCGCTGCTTGCTGATGTCACGCCCAAGCACCGTGTTCGCCCCACGCAGCGCGGCGAGCACCACGATCGCGGTGCCGTGCTGGTCGTCGTGCATCACGGGGCAGTCGAGCGCGTCCTTGAGCTTGTCCTCCAGCTCAAAGCACCGCGGCGCCGCGATGTCCTCCAAGTTGACCGCGCCGTACGACGGCCGCAGCCGCACCAGCGTCTCGACGATCTCGTCCACGTCGGTGGTGTCGAGCACCAGCGGGATCGAGTCGAGCCCGCCAAAGGTTTTGAACAGAACCGACTTGCCTTCCATCACGGGCAATGACGCGCTCGCCCCGATGTCACCGAGACCGAGCACGGCCGTGCCGTCGCTGACGACAACCACGAGCCGACTAGCCCAGGTGTAGCGCGCGGCGAGCGAGGCATCCTCGGCGATCGCGGTGCTGACCTTGGCGACACCCGGCGTGTAAGCGATCGACAACTCGCGCGGGTCCGAAATCGGCCGCGTCGCGCCTACGGACAGCTTGCCACCCTCGTGGCCTACGAAGATCTCTTCGTTGGTCACCGGAGTTGTCGCGGGGACGGTGGCTGAGCTGGCCAGGTCGTTCATCGTGGTTCCTGTCATCGTGTTCTCGGTATTCGATGGACCGCAGTCATTCCTCAGTCCTGCCTTGTCGCGTCCGAACCCGGCGTGGACCTTTCGCGCGACGGGATCGGTTCATCGTCTCATGGCATTTCCGAGCCTGGTCCGGGCTAGCCGCACTTCGGGCGACATCACGTTTCGCCGCACGTTTAGCCCGTACCTGAGCGCGCTGGAAGGGTGCGGTGGCACCGGCGTCACAGGGCGCGATGTCCGGCTTCGCCGCTCGCTTCAGGGTGCACCGCAGCGGCAGCGGACAGCGTGGTTACTCCTAGTGTGACAGGTCGGGCAAGCAGTTGCCGCGCCGCCATCGGGTTGTGTCAGTGATCTCTCACTCGACCCCTCAGTGGTCTCCCACTCGATCGCCCTCTCGCCCTCTCGACCTTTCACGTGCCCACGCCGTAGTCCCCTCGGCGTACCCCACACCCGTCCACGCTGGCCCGGTGGCATGCGAGAGTGCAACTATGCAGGTTAGTGAGCTCGCGGTGCCCGACGCGTACGTCTTCACGCCGCGCACGTTCCCCGACGACCGCGGTCTGTTCGTCGCGCCGTTCCAAGGGACGGCGCTGCGGGAGGCGACCGGTCATGGACTGCGGGTCGAGCAAACCAACCACAGCGTGTCACGACGCGGCGTGATTCGGGGTATCCATTTCGCCGACACACCGCCTGGCCAGGCCAAGTACGTCTACTGCCCGCGCGGCGCGCTGCTTGATGTCGTCGTTGACGTCCGGGCCGGCTCACCGACGTTCGGCCAGTGGGACGCCGTTCGGCTGGACGCCGAGTCGTTTCGCGCCGTCTACATCTCCGAGGGCATCGGCCACGGCTTCGTCGCCCTCACCGACGACACCGTGATGAGCTACCTGTGCTCCACGGGCTACAACCCCGGTGCGGAGCACGGCGTCAACCCGCTCGACGAAGCGCTCGGCTTGCCCTGGCCCGCCGAGCTGGACCCCGTGCTCTCCGGCAAGGACACCGCGGCGCCCACGCTGGCCGAAGCGGCCGACGCCGGCATCCTGCCGGACTACAAGCACTGTGTGGCCCGCTACGAGGAGCTGCGCGCGGAGTGGTCCGACGTCACTTCTTCGGCGTGACCCAGACGGTGATGACGCCCTCGGTGACCGGCTTATCGTGCTTGTCGTAGATCGTCACCGGCACCGGCAGCTCGACACCCTCGGCACCGAACTCGGGGATCTCCGGCAACTCGGCGACCGCGCGCAGGCCGGTCTCGGCCTTCGCGACGTAGCTGACGGTCATGCCCTTCGGCAGCCAGCGATGCGTCACCGGCACGGTGGCCTCGGCGAGCATGCCCATGGCGATCTCAGCGAGGTTGCACGTCGCGATGGCGTGGAAGGTCTTGATGTGGTTGTAGACGCCGAACCACTTCGGCGCGGTGACCTCGCACCGGCCCGGTTCCAGCGCCTGCACCGTGGGCAGCACGGTGCCGAAGTAGGGCACTTTCAGCGAGATGGCCGTGGAGAACAGCCGCTTGCCGCCCGGCTTGCTCGTCAGCTTCCGCCACAGCGCCAGCGTGGGCGGGGTGGGGGTCTCTCGCGTTGTCTCAACCATGACCAGCTCCTAACTACTCGCGAGTAGATTGCCAGAGATTTCACTCGCACGCCGCACGGATCGGCTGTTAGATGGATCGCAACGCCCTATATCGACCGCAAGGAGGACGCAGGTGCCCGACCCGCGCATTCGCCGCATGCAGCCGGACGACGTCGAGGCGGTGGTGGGCTTGGTGCACGAGCTGGCCGCCTACGAGAAGGCGCCGGACGAGTGTCACCTCACCGCCGCGCAGCTCACCGCCGCGTTGTTCTGCGAGCGGCCCGCGCTGTACGCACACGTCGCCGTTGTCGACGACGCCGTTGTCGGGTGCGCGCTGTGGTTCCTGAACTTCTCGACGTGGCGCGGCGTGCACGGCATCTACCTCGAGGACCTTTACGTCCAGCCGGAACAACGCGGCAGCGGACTCGGCAAGGCGCTGCTGACGACCCTGGCAGAGGAGTGCGCCCAGCACGGCTACCAGCGGCTGGAGTGGTGGGTGCTGAACTGGAACACCCCGGCGATCGAGTTCTACGAGTCGCTCGGCGCTGAGGCGATGGACGAGTGGACGGTGTACCGGCTCACCGACAAGCCACTGACGGCCCTGGCGGAGGGCTGACTACTCGCTGTCAACGCCCTCGGGGTACTCCCCCAGCGCCCAGGCCCGAGACGGCGTGCGGAACAGCAGCACCACGAGCACGACAGCCACCGCGAGGATCGGCACGCCCCACAGCGGCTGGCCGGACGGCCCCGTCGTGTACCAGCCAACGCCGCCGATGATGAGCGCGAGCACGAACGCGGGCGTGCGCGCCCAGGTATGCCCGAGCAGCAGGCCGACGCCGCACGTGACCATGCCCGCGCCGAGCAGCGCGTAGTAGAACGCCTGGCCATAGACGCTGTTGCCGCCAGCGGTCTCCGTCGTGCCGAGTAGCGCGTCCACCAGGAGCACCACGGCGAATACGACCGCGGCCAGGCCGGGCAGCGTCGTCAGCACTCCGGCGACGCGGATTTCGCGGGGAGCGGGAAGGAACAGATCGTCGCGCCGCACCGGGTCCTCACTGTCGTCACGGTCCACCTGGCCGCACTGCCACTGCGACCCCTGTGGATACTGAGCGTAAGCGACATCGATGGTAGCGCCACCCACTCGGACGTTTCCCCACCGGCGCCAACCTACGATGATCGTGGTGTCGTCAACGATGAGCCGGCGGTCGCCGGGGTGCACTTGTCGCCGACGCGGACAGATCCCGAGCAGCGGGATCAGGTGGAGGTGAACACGACCGGAGTAGGGAGCCGTACTCTGCGGGTATGCGCGCAGTTCTTGTCGTGAACCCGCAGGCGACAGCGACAACGCCTGGTGGGCGGGACGTCCTCGCCCACGCCTTGGCCAGCGAGGTCAAGCTCGACGTGGTCGAGACGACCCATCGCGGGCATGCCGCCGAGATCGGGGCCGCTGCCCGTGCCGAGGGGCTCGATCTCGTCGTGGCGCACGGTGGCGACGGCACCGTGAACGAGGTCGTCAACGGCATGCTGCCCGCAGCCGACAGCGATCGCGTGTCGTTCGCGGACCTGCCGATGCTGGCGGTCGTGCCCGGCGGGTCGGCGAACGTCTTCGCCCGCGCCGTCGGATATCCACCCGATCCTGTCGAGGCCACCCACGTGCTGCTCGAGGCGCTCATGCTGGAGCGCAGCCGCCGCATCGGGCTTGGCGCGGCCGACGACCGGTGGTTCACATTCAGCGCGGGCATGGGCTGGGACGCCGACGTGATAGCAGGCGTTGACCGAATCAGGGGCAAGGAAGCCGGCCCCGGCCTCTACACCAGGGTCGCCGTGCGGTCCTACTTCTGGCCCGCGCACAGCAGGCCCGAACTCACGCTCACGGTCGACAACGAGGAACCGGCCACCGTGCGCAGCGCGTTCCTCTCCAACGCCGACCCGTGGTCCTACCTCGGGTCCCGGCCGATCCGGCTCAACCCAGGGTGCTCCTTCGAAACGGGAATCGGCGTCTTCGCGCCTCGCAGTCTCGACATCATCAGCGTGCTCGGTTACCTGCGGCGCGCGTTGAGCGCGGCAGGCTGCAAACCCGGCAAGCGGCTCGTGCAGCGGGACGACGTTCGCTCGGTCAGCGTGACCTCGGAAAAGCCGGTAAACTTACAGGTTGATGGTGACCTGGTCGGGGAACGGACCAGCGTCGAGTTCCGAAGCGTCGCCGACGCGCTAACCGTCGTCGTGTGAGCGTAGGAACCGCACCACCCAGCTTGATCAGCACGGGCAAAGTGCGGAGTACCACTCGTCGCTCAGTGATGGCCGTTCACCGCAAGGCGTCGCCCGAGACAAGTTCATTTTCCACTGGAATCCGCAGGTCAGAGGCATAGACCCACGAGGTGAGCTGACTCACCGATCTTGCGAAACCCCTTGCCGAAGACAGCGGTTCGTGAAAGCATTCACAAGCACCCCAAGAACGACCGCCATTGACGACCATGGCGCGGGCTTTTCCGCGCCGCCATGAAGGAGCACAGAAATGGACTGGCGCCACCGCGCGGCCTGCCGAGACGAGGACCCTGAACTGTTCTTCCCCGTGGGAACAAGTGGTCCTGCGTTGGTGCAGGAAGCCGAGGCGAAGGCCGTGTGCCACCGCTGCACCGTAGCGTCCGACTGCCTGGCCTGGGCACTTGCCAGTGGCCAGGACGCCGGCGTCTGGGGCGGCATGAGCGAGGACGAGCGGCGTGCGCTCAAGCGTCGTCGCGCCCACATTGGCATGCGTACGGCCTGAACCGAAAGCATTCGGACAGCCTCCCGCAAGAATCAGCAGAGAACCGGTACCGCACAGGCGGCTACCGGTTTTTCTGCTGTCTAGTGGCATTTCCGCACGCCCATTCGCGGGGCCATTCATCAGGCATGCGTCGGACCATGCAGGGCACTGTCATGGCCGCCGCGCCAGCGGAATTCGCAGTGCGGCCACGGTGCCTTGTGGCTCACGGCCGCGCACCGACAGCGCCCCCCGCAGCTCCGACTCGGCGAGCGTCCGCACGATCTGCAGCCCGAGCCCGTCCGCCCGTTCGAGGGAAAAGTCAGCGGGCAGCCCCCTGCCGTCGTCCGAGATCGTGACGTCGAGCCAGCGCGCCGACCGAGACGCGCCGATCGTGACGGTGCCGGGCTGACGCGGGTCGAAGGCATGCTCGGCGGCGTTCTGCACCAGTTCGGCGAGCACCATCACCAGCGGTGTCGCGATGTCCGCGACGACACTGCCGAAGCTGCCTTCTCGCGTCAGCTTGACCGACGACTCCGCTGTGGTCACTTCGCTGAGCATCGGCAGCACCTTGTCCAGCAACTGATCCAGGTCCACCCGCTCGTCGACCGACATCGACAGTCGCTCGTGCACCAGCGCGATCGAGGCGACACGACGCACCGAATCCTCCAGCGCGTGCCGGGCATCCTCGCTGTGGGTGCGGCGTGACTGCAGCCGCAGCAGCGCCGCCACGGTCTGCAGATTGTTCTTCACCCTGTGGTGGATCTCCCGGATCGTGGCGTCCTTGCTCAGCAGCGCGCGGTCCCTGCGCTTGACCTCGGTGACGTCCCTGACGAGCACCAGTGCACCCGCTGGCACGCCCGCAGGGCGCAGCGGAAGCGCCCTGAACAGCACCACGGCGCCGGGCCGCGACTCCGCCTCGGTGCGACTGCCAGGACGGCCTTCAAGGGCGTCCAGGATGCGGTGGGAGACCTCGGTGGCGTCGAACGGATCCGCGATCAGCGATCGGGTCAGCGGCGCGAGCCGCGTGCCGATCAGCTCAGATTCGAAGCCCATCCGGTGATACGCCGACAGCCCGTTCGGGCTGGCGAAGACGACGGTGCCGGACGGATCCAGCCGGACGAAACCGTCCCCGACCCTGGGACTGGTGTGCACGTCGGTGAGCGACTCAGAGTTCGGGAAAGTGCCGTCGACGATCATCTGGCACAGATCGGACGCGCCAGCCAGGTAGGCGATTTCGAGTGAGCTCGGCACCCTCGGCAGGGTGAGGTTGGTCTCCCTGCTCAGCACCGCGACGACCTCGTCACCGAACGAGACGGGGATGGCCTCCCTACGGATCGGCACGTCACGGTTCCAGTACGGATCTTCCTCCCGGAAGATGCGCACCTCGCGGATCGCACGCACCAGCTGCGGGTAGTCCGCGATGGCCAGTGTGGTGCCGACGACATCCTCCGGGTGCGCGGTCGCGCCGGTCGTCGGGCGCGCCTGAGCCACGCAGACGAACTCGACGCTGCCCGCCTCGACGTCGTCGACGGCACTACCCGGCGCGCCGATGACGCCATGCGCGCCCATCGCGTGCCCGCCAGTGGCTCCACTCGCGGCCGTCCCATGCCCGCCCGTGGTGCCACGCGCATCGGCGTCATTGGCGCCAGTGTCGATCGGCACCCACAACAGGAAATCCGCGAACGACAGGTCCGCCAGCAACTGCCACTCCGCGACCACGGTCTGCAGGTGGTCAGCCGCGTCGCCGGACAGGCTGGTGTGCTCGGCAAGTAAATCGGCGAGCGTGCTCATGCTGGCATCAAACCATCCCCGCCTCCGTGGCAGGCGTCGGCGGCCCGCATGGCAGACTCGGGAGAGCACACATGGTGATCAGCGGCGAGTAGCCGCTGACCAGCAGCCGACCGGCAAGGAGACAGCTATGTCGAAGCGAGCTCGCAAGCGTCGCGACCGCAAGAAGAAGGGCGCGAACCACGGCAAGAAGCCCAACACGTAGCGGACGTCCGCGCGGGACCTCGTACGGGCGAACGCCACCGCTGCCGTCACCCCTATCGGCGAGCCATGGGCGACAACGGGGCAGCGGCAGGAAGTGAGAGGTCCCGCGCGTCGGCCAACCCGTCAGCGCTGTTCCTCGCGCACCTCGGCGGAGAACTCGGACACCGAGTAGCCCGAACGCTCCTCGACGGTCTTGCGGATCGTCGCCTGTAGGCGCTCTTTCAGCTGGTCCGGCGCGTGGTCGCCACCGCACTTGCGAGCCAGCAGCTGTTTGATCTGCTCCCCGATGCCGTACTCCTCGAGGCACGGCGGGCAGTCCTCAAGATGCCGCCGCAGCTCAGCTTCGTGCTGGTCGGTGCATTCCTTGTCCAGCAGCAGGTAGACCTCAGCAAGAACCTGCGTGCAGTCGGGGCCTTCGGATTCCGAGCACTCGCCCGTCATCGCGTCGTCACCTCCTGGCCCTTCCTGATGAAGCCACGGTCAGTCGCGACGTCCGACAGCAGCTCACGCAGCTGTGAGCGGCCCCGGTGCAGCCGCGACATCACGGTCCCGATGGGCGTCTCCATGATTTCGGCGATCTCTTTGTACGCGAACCCCTCGACGTCGGCTAGATACACCGCGAGCCGGAAGTCCTCTGGGAGCTGTTGCAGCGCGTCCTTCACGTCGGAGTCTGGCAGCTTGTCCAGCGCCTCGACCTCGGCCGACCGCAGGCCGCGCGACGTGTGGTTGGCCGCCTGCGCGATCTGCCAGTCGCTGATCTCCTCGGTCGGCTGCTGCACCGGCTGCCGCTGCCGCTTGCGATAGCCGTTGATGTAGGTGTTGGTCAGGATGCGATACATCCACGCCTTGAGGTTGGTGCCTTGCTTGAACGAGGAAAAGGCGCCATAAGCCTTGAGGTAGGTCTCCTGGACCAGGTCCTCGGCGTCGGCTGGCTTGCGGGTCATCCGCAACGCGGCCGAGTAAAGCTGGTCGAGCAGCGGCATGGCTTCGCGCTCGAAACGCTCGACCAACTCGGCCTGCTCGGCGTCGGTGGTCTCTGGCACACCGATCCCTTTCCGTTGCGTTTCGGTCCGTTGCCGCACGATCGGATACATCGACGACCGTGCCGAGGATACGCGGGATGCGGCGACCGCGCCCGGTTGCCCAGTCAGCTGGATGCTCGGAGCCCGGTCACGGACGGTTGCGGTTGCGGTGTAAGTCGGCACGTCGTGTGCAACGCGTCCGTCCCGACCGGCATTCCCAGTGTGAGCTAGTCTCACTCCTCGTGGCAGGCAAGCAGACTCCGGCGACGACCCTGCTCACCAAGCGAGGCATCAGCCACACCGTGCACACCTATCAGCACGACCCGAAGGCCGATTCCTACGGCCTCGAGGCGGTCGACGCGCTCGGGCTGGACCCGTCGCGAGTGTTCAAGACGCTGGTCGCCGACGTGGACGGCAAGCTCACCGTGGGTGTGGTCCCGGTGACCGGCCAGCTGAACCTGAAGGCGCTGGCCGCCGCTGTTGGTGGGAAACGGGCCACGATGGCGGATCCGGCGGCCGCGCAGCGGGCGACGGGGTACGTACTCGGCGGCATCTCGCCGCTGGGTCACCGCAGCAGGCTCCCCGTGGTGATCGATGTCTCGGCCACGGACGCGGGTGCGACGATCTACTGCTCCGCCGGGCGCCGAGGTCTGGAGGTCGAGCTAGCCCCTGAGGACTTGATCGCCCTCACCTCGGCCACGATCGCCCCCATCGCGGGGTAGGCCCGCGGGGAGTACTGAGCGGCGAGGCTCACCGACTTCACCGGTGATATTGCGCGATTTACGCCGGATTCGTTCTTGCTTGTCTGTTTCCCGCAACCATTTGCCCGGCGAAGTACGAACACGAGGTCGGGAGCGCAGGACACGGCGTCCGGAGCGCAAGACACGATGCCGGGGGTCAGGCCAGGGGGCGCAACACGCGGGCCAGCCATTCCACGGCCGTCCGGGTGAGCGCATCGAGGTCGGAGTCGAGGGCGTGGTTGCCCCGGATGACGGCGATCTCGTGGTGCTTGCCCGCCTCGGGGCAGCCGAACGGATCGGCGTCGCCCTGGACGACGAGTGTCGGCACGCGCACCTGGTCCAGCTCGGCCTGCCGCGACTTGTGCGGGGTACGCGGCGGTCTCAGCGGGAACGCCAGGCACAGCACGGCGACGGCAGAACCTTCCTCTGCGGTACGGCAGGCCACCCGCGCACCGGACGACCGGCCGCCGAAGACCATCGGCATCTCGTCGAACCAGCGCCGTTCCAGGTCGTCGGCGACGGCGAGCCACGCCGTGTCGAGCTGCTTCGCCGGTGCGGGCACCCGTCTGCCAGCAACCCGATACGGCTGCTCGACCAGCGCGACGTGCACTCCGGCCGCCTGCGTGGCACGCGTCACCGCGACCAAGTCTTTGGCATCGAATCCGCCCCCGGCACCGTGCCCGAGTAGCAGGGCGGCCGAGCCTTCCTCGGCGGAGTGCAGCTCAGCGCGCGCGGTGCCGACGGGGGTGTCGATGTCGATGCGTGTCATGGAACTTCGAGTGTGCCCTTGTCGAACAGCGCTGGCGAATCGAGGTCGGTGGAGCCGTCGACCCGCTCAAGCAGCTCAGGTCCGTTGTTGCGGACATTATTCACCTTGTCGGAGACCGGGCGCAGCTCGAGGCGATCCACGAACTCCAGCGATGGCGGGTCCAGCAGGTCCGAGACGTCCTCGACATCCGGGTCGAGCCACCGCGACCACTGCTCGCGCGGCATCAGCAGCGGCATCCGGTCGTGGATGTCGGTGAGGTTGCCCACGGCGTCCGTGGTCAACACCGAGCAACTCACCACAGGCGGGGCGTCATCGGGAGCCTTGGGGTCGCGCCAGGTCTCCCAGATCCCGGCGAACGCGAGTGACGAGCCGTCTGTCGTGGTCATGAAGTATGGGTACTTCTCCCCCTTCGCCGGACCACGGCGCCACTCGAACCAGCCGTCGGCGGGCAGCAGACAGCGGTGTCGCTTGAGCGCACGACGGAAAGCAGGCTTACTCGCCGCCGTCTCCGACCTAGTGTTGATCATCCGGTTGCCGATCGAGGCATCCTTCGCCCAGAACGGGATCAGCCCCCAGCGCATCACCCGCAGCAGCCGCTCAGCGGGCGCGTCCTGCCGCGGGGTGCCGTCGGCGTCCTTCGGATGCCTGGCCACGACGGACGGCACCTTGCGGGTCGGCGCCACGTTGTGGTCCGCCGTCGGCTTATGCTCACCGGTGTCGTCGGTCGCGTCGAACTCCTTGACCAGCGTCGCAGGATCCTTCGTCGTGGCGTAACGCCCGCACATCTCGCAGCCCTCCTCGTCGCAGTCGCACCCTCATCGTGGCACGATTTGGCCTCAGACGGTGACGTTCCAGGCAAGCCGAAGGCAGGGGATGCGGTGGTAGCGAAGGACTGGCGCACGCTGGACGAGTCCGACGTCCGGGTACGCCCGGGCAAGGGCTCGCGCCCCCGCAGCAAACGCAGGCCCAAGCACATCGACGCCGTGATCGCGATGGTCACCTCCGTGGACAGGGGCCGCTGGACCTGCGCCGTGGATGGCGACCCGGAGCGCACCGTCACCGCGATGCGCGCACGCGAGCTCGGCCGCACACCGATCGTCGTCGGAGACAGCGTCTCGCTGGTCGGCGACACCAGCGGTAACCCGGACACCCTCGCCAGGATCGTGCGCGTCGCCGACCGCAGCAGCGTGCTCCGCCGCACCGCCGACGACACCGACCCGTACGAGCGGGTCGTCGTCGCCAACGCCGAACAGTTGCTCATCGTGACCGCGCTGGCCGACCCGCCGCCCCGCACCGGGTTCATCGACCGCTGCCTCGTCGCCTGCTACACCGGCGGACTGCAGCCGGTCCTGTGCCTGACCAAAGCCGACCTCGCCTCGCCTGACGAGATCATCGACCGCTACGCCGATCTCGACCTGCCCGCCATCGTCACCCGTCGCGACGCACCGGTCGACGAGCTGGCCGACCGGCTCACCGGGCACGTGACCGCGCTCGTCGGGCACTCAGGCGTCGGCAAGTCCACCCTGGTCAACCGCCTGGTCCCGGACGCGGAACTGCTCACGGGCGAGGTCAGCGCTATCGGCAAGGGCAAGCACACCTCGGTCACCGCGATCGCGATGCCGCTGCCGCAGGGCGGCTGGGCGATCGACACGCCAGGCATCCGGTCGTTCGGTCTCGCCCACGTCACGGCGGACGACATCGTCTCGTCGTTTACCGAGTTCGCCGAGGTTGCCGAGCACTGCCCGCCTGGCTGCGGTCATCTCGGCGCGCCGAGCGACCCGGACTGTGCCCTGGACACCGTCGTCGCCGAGGACGTCGCGCCAGCGGGCAGGCTGACCTCGCTGCGGCGGCTGCTCGCCTCCCGCGCGGGCCTTGACGTCGATTAGCGCGGTAACGAATCGTCATCGGCCGCAGTGACCGTGAAACCTACTCAGCCCTGCTAACGTCAGTCTGGAGGGGAACAGGACAAATCTACTGAGGGAGCTCCATGCGGAAATCACTCATCGCAGCCGGCACCCTCGCGTTCGCGTTGGCCCTTGGCGCGTGCGGCGAGGAGACCACGGCAGGCCAGGCGTCACCGGGTGAGACGTTCACCGATCCTGCCAGCCTCGTCAGCGCGGCAACGGCGAGCACGCAAGAAAAGAAGTCTGCGCACTTCACCATGGACATGAACATGGGAACGATGTCGGCCACCGGCGAGGGGCAGGGACTCTTCGACGGTGAGAACACCAAGATGGCCATGACCATGAACATGGACATGAGCGCCATGGGTCAGGGCAACATGGCCATGGAGATGCGTCTGCTCGACGACACCATGTACATGAAAATGCCCAACATGCCAGGCATGGACACGTCCAAGCCGTGGATCAAGATGGACCTCGCCCAGATGTCCGCGCTCGGCGGCGTGGACATGAGCAAGACCATGAAGCAGAACGACCCCACCAAGGCCCTTGAGATGCTCAAGGACTCGGGCGACATCACATCGACCGAGGAGTCCGACGTCGGCGGCGTCCCCGCGACCAAGTACACGATCGACGTTGACGTCGAGAAGATGATGTCCCAGTACGGCAGTGGCATGGGCAAGATGTTCGACACGCAGAACATGAAGCTCGACGCACTGCCGGTCGAGGTCTGGATCAGCGAGGAGCAGCTGCCGCTGAAGTTCCAGATGAACATGGGCGAGCTGATGAACAGCGCGATGGAGTCGAGCGGTCAGCCGATGCCGGAGGGCATGAACTTCGATGACGCCCACGTCGCCATGACCTACAGCGACTGGGGCGAGCCGGTCACCATCGAGGCACCCCCGGCGTCCGAGGTCAACGAAGGCAATTTCCCCGGCGGCAACTGAGCCCGGCGGTAACCGCCAGCTAGCGCACGCGAGCGGGGCCTGTCACCAGACGGTGGCAGGCCCCGCTCGCTGCGTAGGGTGCGATTCAGGCCGCTTAAGGTGCAACTCAGCCCGCTTAAGGTGCGACTCGCGGCGATTACGGTGCGACTCGCGCGTCAGCCCATGTGCGGGTAGGTGTGGTCGGTCGGGGCGACGAAGTTCTCCTTGATCGACCGGGGACTGGCCCAGCGCTGCAGGTTGAACATCGACCCTGCCTTGTCGTTGGTGCCGGACGCCCTGGCCCCGCCAAACGGCTGCTGGCCGACGATGGAGCCGGTCGGCTTGTCGTTGACGTAGAAGTTGCCCGCCGCGTAGCCGAGCGCACGGTGGGCTTGCTGGATCGCATCCCTGTCGTCGGCGAACACCCCGCCGGTCAGCGCGTACGGCGCCGAGGAGTCGACCAGCCGTAGCGCCTCGGCGTAGTCATCGTCCTCGTAGACGTACACCGCGCAGATCGGGCCGAAGTACTCCTTCGAGAAGACCTCGTGGTTCGGATCGGAGGCGACCAGGATCGTCGGGTCGACAAAGTAGCCGACCGAGTCGTCGCAGCCACCGCCGACGAGGACGTCCAGCGCCGGGTCGCCGTCCACGCTGTCCAGCAGCGCCTTGTGCTTGGCGAAGGCCCGCGCGTCGATCACGGCGCCACCGAAATGCGACAGGTCGCTGACGTCGCCGTACGAGATCGTCTTGGTGACGTCGGCCAGCTGATCGCGCACCCCGCCTTCCCACAGCGAGCGCGCGATGTAGGCACGCGACACGGCGGAGCACTTCTGCCCCTGGTACTCGAACGCGCCCCGCACCAACGCGGTGACCAGCGTGTCAGTGCGCGCCGACGGGTGAGCGATGACGAAGTCCTTGCCGCCGGTCTCACCGACGATCCTCGGGTAGTGCTTGTAGCGGTCGAGATTCTCGCCGATCGTGCGCCACAGCAGCTTGAACGTCGCCGTCGAGCCGGTGAAGTGCAGTCCGGCGAAGTCGGGATCGGCCAGCGCGACCTCACTGACGGCCTTACCGTCGCCGGTCACCATGTTGATCACGCCGGGCGGGAGGCCAGCTGCTTCAAGCACCCGCATGGTGAAGTGCGCGGCGAGTTGCTGGGTCGGCGTCGGCTTCCACACCACCGTGTTGCCCATCAGCGCGGGCGCGGTGGGCAGGTTGCCCGCGATGGCGGTGAAATTGAACGGCGTGATCGCGGTGACGAAGCCTTCCAGCGAGCGGTACTCCATCCGGTTCCACACCCCGGGTACCGAGTTCGGCTGCTCGGCGTAGATGCGGCGGGCGTAATGGACGTTGAACCGCAAGAAGTCGATCAACTCGCACGCCGCGTCGATCTCGGCCTGCTGGATGGACTTCGACTGCCCGAGCATCGTCGCGGCGTTGATCGTGTCGCGGTACGGGCCGGCGAGCAGGTCCGCCGCGCGCAAGAACACGGCGGCACGCTCGTCGAACGGCATCTCCCGCCATGCGGGGGCCGCCTCCTTCGCCGCGGTGACCGCGTCGGTCACCTCGCCGGGGGTCGCCTGGGCACAGTTGCCAAGGGTGTGGCCGTGCTCGTGCGGTTTGACGACGCGGAACGGCTCACCACCGGCCATGCGCTGCTCGCCCGCGATGGTCTGGGTCAGCTCGTGGGTGGTCGATGAGAGGTCGGTCAGGGTGCGCTGCAGTGACTGTCGCTCGGCGGTGCCCGGCGCGTAGGTGTAGACCGGTTCGTTGCGCGGCGCGGGCACTGATGTGATCGCGTCCATGATGGTGTTCTCCCGTGGTTCGCCTTGTGGGCGGGTGTTTCTGGGCGGTCGCTATGAGCCCTGTCACCCACCATCCTGGCACGAACCGGGCCGTTGTGACGCGCGTCAGCCGGAAGCGGCACCTAGCTAGCGAGACACGCCGCCTGAGCAGCACGAACCGAGCCGCGATCCATAGACTCAGAGCAGTTCAAGCAGGAACGGCAGCTCCTGCGGGGCGTACCAGGCCAGCTCGTGGTCCTCGGCGTCGCCGATGGCGAACTCGGCGTCGAGATCGCCCAGGTCAGCGGCGTCGACCACCTTCGCGGCGGCGAGCACCGCGTCCTCCGCGTCCGCGCCATCGACGTGCACCGAGGCGACCGCAGACATCGGAATGGGGCCACTGACCCGCACCACCGCGTTGTCCAGATCGGGCCGCTGCTCGACGTCATCGACGTCGGCGGCGATGACGGCTCTACGCGGCGTGACGGTCTCCTCGCCCTCAAGATCGGCCGCGATCAGCCGCAGCGATGCGCGGGCGGCGTCGAGCTGCGCGACGTACTCCAGCTCCTCGGTCGAGCCGCTGGTGTAGGACTCGCGCAACGCGGGCGTCAGCGCGAACCCGGTGCCGTTGAGCGGCAGGAATTCGTCTTTCGCGACCAGTTCGCGCAGCATGCCGATGGTCGCGGGCAGATAAACCCTCATCGCGTGGTTCCCTTCAGTTCGGCGAGGGATTCGTGCACCATCGCGGCGATGACATCGATGTCAGACACAGCCTTCCTGTCCCCGTTGAGTCCGAAATAGACTCCGCCATAGTACGACGTCACGCCGATGGCGAGCGCGTGATTACGCACCAGCGGCATGATCGGGAACATCTCCACCATCTTGGCGTGTGCGGCGAACATCGGTATCTGCGGGCCCGGCGAGTTGGTCACGATCACATTGAAGATCCGGTTGGAGAACGTACCCGCCGTGCGCGCGCCGAGCGAATGCAGCGTCGGGGGCGCGAACCCGCCGACCCGCAGCAGCGTCTGCGCCGCGACCGACCTGCCGGAGTCGACGTGGCTGGCCATGGCGTGACTGATGTGCTGCAGCCGCATCACCGGATCGGTCTCCCCGACCGGCAGATCGACCAGGTACGCCGCCACCTCATTGCCGACGATGCCAGCCGAGGAATACGAGCGGGTGCTCGCGTCAGCGACGGCGAGCGGAACCAGCGCACGCACCGTGCTGGTCTGATCAAGCGGCACCTTCCGTGAGAGCAGCCACTCCCGCAGTGCCCCGGTGATCGCGGCAAGCACGATGTCGTTGACGGTGCCGCCGTGGGTAGCCCTGATCTGCCGGTAGTCGTCCAGCGTCGTGCGCACGCCTGCGAACACCCGCCCGCCGGACACCTCGACGTTGAGCGGACTCGATGGCGCCGGTTTCAGCGCCGCCCGCATCGCCGATGCCACCCCACCGACAGCGTCCGCCAGCTTCACCGCTGTCGCCGCCGCGTCGCCAGCGGCCGCCTTGGCGCTCTCCACCAGCATCGTCGGCTGCTGCACCGTCTCGGCGACCGCGTCGAACATCAGCTCGGCCTTACTCGGCGTCTTGCCAGGCAGCCACATCTCGTCATCGACGGGGTCCAGCTCACCGGGCGCGGGGTCGAGAATCAGCTGACCAAGCTCGATGGTGCCGATGCCGTCGACGAGCGCCTGGTGGGTCTTGGTCACCAGCGCGACGCGGTCACCGGCGAGCCCCTCGACGAAGTACGCCTCCCACAGCGGTCTGCCCTGATCGAGCGGCCGGGCGAGCAGCCGCGCGACCAGCTCGAACAGCTGGTCGTCGGTGCCAGGGGCTGGCAGCGCGGAGCGCCGCACATGGTAGTTCAGGTCGAAGTCGACATCGTCGGCCCACACCGGCCTCGCGAGGTGCCCAGGCACCCGCATCACCCGCTGCCGGTAGCGCGGCAGGTACCCGAGCCGGTGGTTGATCAGTTTGCACATCAACTCGAAGTCGAACCCGACATCGGGCCGCTCGAATACCGCGACGCCACCGACGTGCATGGGCGTCGACCTGTCCTCCATGTAAAGCAAGGAAGCGTCGAGTGCGGAGAGACGGTCCGGCATGGTGTCGATCCTGACACATCGGACCGACACCGTGGGGTGCGAGCAGGTCGCCCCCAGCGCGGCAGCGGCATCGACTAGGCTCGCGGCGTGCACGCAGAGGTCTCCCCCAAGGACCGTTTCCTGACCGTCTACGGGCGAAAACCGGTGCTCGAGGCGCTCGGCGACACGTCGCTCGACATCGACAAGGTGGTTATCGCGGACTCGGCGCGCGGCAGTTCGCTCACCGAGATCAGAAAAGCGGCGCGGGAGCGGTCGATCCCGGTGACCAGCGCGAGCGCACATCGGGTGAAGGTGCTGGCAGGCAACGGCAAGCAGGACCAGGGCGTGCTCGCCGACGTCGTCGCCCCGCACATGCGGCCGTTGAGCGCGGCGCTCGCCGAACACCCACTGCCACGACGGCTTCTCCTGCTCGACGGCATCACAACGCAGTCGAACGTGGGCATGATCCTGCGCACCGCGACGGCGGCAGGCATCGAGGGCATCGTGGTGCCGCGCAAGGGCGTCGCGTCGCTTGACCCGATCGTGGTCAAGGCGTCGGCTGGTGTCGCGTTCCGCGCGCCGGTGCTGCGCTGCGCGACCGCGCCCGACGCCGTCATCGACCTGCTCGAAGCGGGCTATCCGCTCTACGCCCTCGGTGCGCAGGCCCCGGCCAGCGTGTTCGACGCCGAACTGCCGGACAGGGCCGCGTTCGTGCTCGGGGCTGAGACGCTCGGCGTCAGCGAGCAGGTGCGCGAGCTGGTGACGGAGTGGTTGTCGATCCCGCTGCACGGCGGTGTGGAGTCGCTGAACGTCTCGGCGGCGGCAGCGGTGCTCTGCTTCGAGCTGGCCCGGCGCGGCTGAGCACCACCCACACGGGTCATCCTCGTCCTGATCGGTACTGACGGGCCCTCACTGTTCGCGGAGAGGTCAACCCACACCGAGCCGAGGGGAGTCTCGCGTGTCCCAGCGGAGGGCCCGGCACCGCACCACCGCCACCATCCGGCCGCTCGCGCCGTACGAACCCGCGCCATCGCACGCCGCGGCATCGCCGCACGCATCACCACAGCACCACGGCAACCAGCTCACACTGCCGTTGGGCGGTGAACCGGCACCGGCGCTGCCCTGGCACACGGTGGACGGCGCACACCAGCGCCCGTGCGACGCCGAACTCATCCAGCTCGTCACGGCCCTGGTCGAGCTGACCGCGGGCAGGCGCTCACCGCACGCGCTACGGGACCGGCTCAGCGAACCGCTGCGGCAACGGCTGCTCGGCGACCCGCAGCCGTGGCTCGGACGGCACTTCCTGGTCAGCCGGGTGCACTGCCACCGCGAGGGCCCACATGTCCTGCATGTCAACGCCACCGTGCACGAACGGATCCGTAGAGCGGCGTTCGCGACAAGTAGCTGCCTGACCCCGCTGTGCTGGGGTGGCTGGCAGGTCATCGAGTTCTGCCTGCTCACTCCTGCCCTGCTGGCGCGAGCGCGGAACGTGGCGTGACCCGCCTCAGCGGCGGGCGCCCTTCTTGTTGCGCTTGGCCTCCGCCCGCGCGGCCGCCCTGCGCTCCCTACGGGAACCGCCGCCGCCAGCGCCCGCGGCAGCCGCATCCGGCTTGGCGCCGCCGTCGCCGCTGCGCTTGACACCGCCCGTCTCGTCGGGGCCGGAGAACGTCAGGCCCGCCTGCGCACCGGCGCTCTTGCCGCGCAGCGCTGGCGGAACCGACTCGCCCTGCGCCGCCGCTGGCTGCGGCGGCGCCTGCCTGGCGTGCCTGCCGCCCGCACGGCGCTGACCGCCAGCCGCTGGCACCTCGGTGGCCTGCTCCTCGCCGCCTTGGGCTGGCTCTGCCTGCTCGATCTGCAGGTGGAACAGGTGTCCGACCACCTCTTCCTTCAACGAGTCCAGCATCCCCTGGAACATGTCGAAGCCCTCGCGCTGATACTCGATCAGCGGGTCACGCTGAGCATAGGCACGCAGCGAGATGCCTTCCTTGAGGTAGTCCATCTCGTACAGGTGCTCGCGCCACTTGCGGTCGAGCACGCTGAGCACGACCTTGCGCTCCAGCTCGCGCATCGCACCCTCGCCGGCGAGGCCGTCGATCTCGGCCTCCCGCCGGTCGTAGGCCGCGTCCGCGTCGGCGAGCAGTTCGTCGAGCAGCACCTTCTTGGTGATGTCGCGATGCTTCGCCTCGAGATCGTCCCAGTTGAACGACACCGGGTAGACGTTGCGGAGGTTGGTCCAGAGCTGATCGTGGTCCCAGTCCTCGGCGTAGCCTTCGCTGGCCGCCTCGTTGACGTAGCCGGTGATCACGTCGTTCAGCATGTGCTTGCTCTGCTCGCGCAGGTCCTCACCTTCGAGGATGCGGCGGCGCTCGGCGTAGATGACAGACCGCTGCTGGTTCATCACCTCGTCGTACTTGAGGACGTTCTTGCGCGACTCCATGTTCAGCTGCTCAACCTGGGTCTGCGCACTGCGGATCGCCTTGGTGACGAACTTGTGCTCGATCGGCACGTCGTCCGGCAGCCGCATCGACGTCATCACCCGCTCGACGAAGGCGGCGTTGAACCGGCGCATCAACTCGTCACCCAGCGAGAGGTAGAACCGGGACTCGCCGGGGTCACCCTGGCGACCGGAACGACCACGCAGCTGGTTGTCGATACGGCGCGACTCGTGGCGCTCGGTGCCGAGCACGTACAGCCCGCCAGCCTCGCGGACCTCGTCGGCCTCGGCCTTGCTCTCCGCGAGGGCATGCTCGTGCGCCCTCGGGTACGCGGCCTCGTACTCCTCGGGGGTCTCCACGGGGTCGAGGCCCTGCTCCCGCAGCACCTGGTCGGCGATGATCTCCGGGTTTCCGCCTAGCACGACGTCGGTACCGCGACCGGCCATGTTCGTCGCGACCGTGACCGCACCCTTACGTCCGGCGCGCGCGATGATCAGGGCTTCCTTGTCGTGGTACTTGGCGTTGAGCACCTCGTGCGGCACGTTCCGCTTGAGCAGCAGCTTGGACAGGTACTCAGAGCGCTCCACGCTGGTGGTGCCGACCAGCACCGGCTGGCCCTTGGCGTGCCGCTCCGCGATGTCGTCGGCGACCGCCTCGAACTTCGATTCCTCGGACTTGTAAATCAGGTCCGGTTGATCGATACGCACCATCGGCCGGTTCGTGGGCACCGGCACCACGCCCAGCTTGTAGGTCTGGTGGAACTCCGCCGCCTCGGTCTCGGCGGTACCGGTCATGCCCGCGAGCTTGTTGTACTGCCGGAAGTAGTTCTGCAGCGTGATCGTGGCCAGCGTCTGGTTCTCGGCCTTGATCTCGACGCCTTCCTTGGCCTCGATCGCCTGGTGCAGCCCCTCGTTGTAGCGGCGACCAGCGAGCACACGACCGGTGAACTCGTCGACGATCATGACCTCGCCGTTGCGGACGATGTAGTCCTTGTCCCGCTTGAACAGCTCCTTCACCTTGAGCGCGTTGTTCAGGTAGCCGACGAGCGGGGTGTTGGCGACCTCGTAGAGGTTGTCGATGCCGAGCTGGTCCTCGATGAACTCGACGCCCTCCTCGGTGACACCGATGGCGCGTTTGCGCTCGTCCACCTCGTAGTGGACGTCCTTCTTCATCAGCGGCGCGAGGCGAGCGAACTCGCCGTACCAGCGCGAGGACTGGTCGGCGGGACCGGAGATGATCAGCGGGGTCCGCGCCTCGTCGATCAGAATCGAGTCGACCTCGTCGACGATGGCGTAGTTGTGCTCGCGCTGCACGCACTCATCCAGGCTCCAGGCCATGTTGTCGCGCAGGTAGTCGAAGCCGAATTCGTTGTTGGTGCCGTAGGTGATGTCGGCCTGGTAGGCCGCCCTGCGGTCCGCCGACGGCTGCTGGGGCAGGATCACGCCGACATCGATGCCGAGGAAGCGGTGCACCCTGCCCATCCACTCGGCGTCACGTTTGGCCAGGTAGTCGTTGACCGTGACCACATGAACGCCCTTGCCGGAGATGGCGTTGAGATAACACGGCAGCACCGAGGTCAGCGTCTTGCCCTCACCGGTCTTCATCTCAGCGACCTGGCCGAGGTGCAGCGCGACACCGCCCATGATCTGCACGTCGTAGTGCCGCTGGCCGAGCACTCGGTAGGCGGCCTCGCGGCCGACGGCGAAGACCTCGGGCAGCAGGTCGTCCAGCGACTCGCCGCCCTGGTGACGGTCGCGGAACTCGTCTGTCTTGGCGCGCAGCCCGGCGTCGGACAAGTCCTTGACAGTGTCTTCGAGGGCGTTAACCGAGTCCGCGATGTACTTCAGTCGCTTGACCCGCTTTCCCTCGCCCGCGCGGAGCAGGCGGCTCAAAACCATCCGGTTCGACCTCGCTGTGTGGTGACGTCTACTGCTGTCATGTGGTTGTGGCTGGCCGTCCTCGCGTCACGCGCTGTCCGGACGCCGGTCTCGGTGAGTGAACGTGCCGCGACCCCCATCGTAGGCAACCGGCGACACGGCACGCACACCCGTCAACACAACGCTGCCCCGGAACCAGATAGTTCCGGGGCAGCCGTAACGACTCTGTGAATGAGACTCGTGGCTGTGCGCCTGAGAGCGGCGCTGCGCTCAGCCCAGCCTGATTACGCCGTAGTCAAAACCCTTCCTGCGGTAGACGACGCTGGGCTTACCCGCATCGGCGTCGTTGTAGAGGTAGAAGTCGTGTCCTACGAGCTCCATCTCGTAGAGGGCTTGGTCGATCGTCATGGGTTCGGCGGAATGCTGCTTCTCGCGCACGATCCGGCCCGGCTGGTACTCGACGACGCCGTCGTCCCAGCGCTGCTCCGGCACCTCGACCTCGGCGGACGTCTGCGTCTCGAGTGGCGCGGGGGCGTCAAGCACCGCGGTCGGCGCCGCGGGACGACGGCCGTTGGCCACCGGCAGTTCGCCCATGCCATTGGTCGCGGATCCGTTCGCGTTGACCGAGGTCGCTTCCGCTACTGACTCGGGGCAACGACGCCCGTAATGCACCCGCCTGCGGTCGTGCATCCGCCGCATCCGGTTCTCCAGTTTGGCGACCGCCGCGTCGAGTGCGGCGTAGAAGTCGCCCGCCCTTGCTTCCGCGCGGATCGGGGAACCCTTACCCTTCCCGGTGATCTCGACGCGCTGGCAGTTCTTGTGTTGCCGACGGTTTGGCTCATGGAAGAGCTCGACGTCGTAGCGGATGATTTTCCTGTCGTAGCGCTCGAGACGGGCAAGTTTGTCGCTAACGTGCACCCGATAGTGCTCGGGGATCTCCACGTTGCGGCCCTTCACGACGATGTCCATACACGACCTCCCTCGCTCAACGATGTGAGCTGTGTTTCCGAACTGGTCGGTACCGGGGTGAGGATCGGGGTCCCGGCGTGTGACGAAGGCACCAGGCGTGTCACACGCACCGGCACCGGAATGACATGGGCTTGTCACCTCCTTCGCGGCCGGTATTGCCCTGTTAGCGCAGCACGTTAGCCGTAGAACGCCGTTGGCAACAGCCCCCGGTGCGGGGGACATCGCCGCGTGAGGCATAATGCCGCGCCACTGCGGAGGGCGACGATCATCGACGCTGCGGCGCCGCTATTGGGCCAGCCGGGTGGTACCGCACCCATACGGCGGAATCGCCTGGTTCCATTCCGGAACCCCAGGGATATTCCTGCTGGTTGAGCGCTCGACACGCCGAGCGGATAGGACCGTGGTGACCCGGGACACAGCAGGTGCGTCATGCCTATACAACGCACGCAGCGTGGTCAGAGTTCCCATTGGCGCCCGCTCAATCCGGGAACGACCTGTCGAGCAAACGATCACCCGACTTCACTCGGGCGGGGGATGCGTTACCGCAGCCGGGGTGAGGTCACCGCCAGCACGCCCGTGACAGGGACACCACCACTCGCGAGCGCCCGTTCGCAGGCCACCGCGGTCGCGCCGGTGGTAATGACGTCGTCGAGCAGCACCACACCGGTGCCCGCCGGGGGCAGCGCGGCGGGCACCGGCAGCACCCGGCCCGCCAGATTCGCCGCACGCCTCGCCTGATCCAGGCCGACCGCGTCCTCGGCATCGGATGCCAGCCGCAGTGCCGGTGCGATATTTACCCGGATACCCAGTTCCGCCGCTCGCGATGCACAGTGCCTGGCCAGCCGCACCATGTGCGGCCCACCCCGCAGCCTCGCCGCGACGCGCCGCGAAGGCGCTGGCACCAGCCAGCAGTTCGACGTGTCCCCACTGGCCAGGGGAAGCGCGGCGGCGAGCAGTCCGCCGAGCGCGGGTGCGAGGTCCCTGCGGCCCCGCTCCTTGTAGGCCAGCACGAGCCTGCGCGGCACGCCCCGGTAGCTTGCCAGCGCGTACGCGGGAGCCCTGCTCGGGCACGGCAACCGCGACGGCGACGTCAGCAGGCTCTCGCAGCCGGGACAGCATGGCGCGCCGGACGCGCCGCATCCGGCGCAGACCGGTGGCAGCAGCAGGTCAAGCGCGCGATCCACCGCGTGATCGAGCATGGCGGGCAGCCTCACGCCGGCAGCCTGTCACGCGGCACCGACACTCAGCCGGGATAGAACGGCGAACTCAGCAGGCTCTGCTCGCGGGAGCTCTGCCGCCACACCTCGGCGAGGTCCGAGGTATACCACAGGCCACCAGCGTTGGCCGCGACGACCGGCCTGCCTGGCGCACCGGTCACCGCGGTCACCGGCGGCTCGAGGTTGGACGTCGTGTAGCTCTCCATGCCGAAGCCGTCCACCGGCACCCGCACGACGGGACGGATCGAGGAGCTGGTGGCCACGACCAGGGCGTCCTGCGCCTGCCAGTCGACGTCGACGACGTCGGTCAGCGTCTCGGGCTGCAGGATGCGCGGCGCGCGCAGCCGGACGGCGTCCGACGTGCGAACCACCGACGCGACGACGAGCCGGCTGTCGGCGACGATGGCGGCGCGCGTGCCGTCGCGGGAGAGCCGCAACGCGGTGATCGGGCCGAAGCCCTGCAGGGCGCTGTCGTCGACCTGCTGCGCCTGCCAGGTGTTGTCCAGCGACAGCGTGACCCTGACGACCTTCTTCCTGTCGGTGACGGTCCAGACCTCGTTGCTGGTGTTGTCCTCGGAATAGGACGGTCGCCACGTCGGGCGCGTCATCTGTTTCGCGTCGAGGTCGACGACCGAGAGCACATCATCAGTGGCGCCCACCCGCAGCCGGACCCGCTTCCGTGCGTCCTCGACCACGGCGAGTCTGCCACCGTCGACGGACTGCGCCGCGGACAGCACGTCGTAGGCACCGTTCCCGGCAGGGCCAGCGATCGGTTCCCAGTCGTCGAGCCGCACGACCTGGCTGCCCTGCAGCGCGAGGCCAGGAAGGTTCGCCGACACCGACGCGTGCACCGGCGGGACGTCGGTGATGCGCCAGTCTCTGCGGCCGGGCACGAGGTCATGGCCATCGGAGAGCAGCCGGATCCGGTTGGTCGCGACCGCGTCCAGCGACATGACGAGCTGGAAAGCCATCAACCGCCGTGCGCCGGCACTCTCCCCCGCGACGCCGGTCAGCGGCACCTCGAGCGCGCCGTCCTCGTTGACAGTCACGTTGGTGTCGAGCTTGGCCTTCTCCAGCGGGTTGCGCACCGCGGTGGCGAGCCCGTCGGACGGCCCTTGCAGGAGCGTGTCGACGATCCTGCCAGGCAGTCCCTCACGCGGCTGAGCGAGCACGTACCTGGGATCGGGCACCCGCACCGCGCTGTCTGGCGCGAAAAAGTACAGCGGCAGCTGATAGTAGTTCTCCGCGAACTGCGACTCGGTGGTGATCATCTCGGCGGGCGGGTCGACGATGCGCCACTGCCGGTCCCCCGACCTGCGTCGCAGCGAGATCTCGATCTCGTACGTCCCGCCACCGGGGATGAAGGCGTTGTCCGAGCCGAGCGCGCCGATCCTGCGGCCCCGCAGCCGGATGATGGTCTCGTCAGGGTTCTCGGGCTGGCGATCCGCATCGACCGGCAAGGTGCTGAACTGGTCTCGCAAGATGACGACACTCGAGCTGGGCTGCCAGTCCTTGGCGACGTTGTCGGCCAGGTACAGCCGGGCTTCCTTGTAGTCGGTCGCGGCCTGGGAGCTGAGCACGAACTTGCGCACCGTGTCGTACGGCGAGAGGTCCTCAGCGGGCTGGATGTCGTCCAGCGAATCGCCGGTGGTGTCCGCGGTGTCCGCGGTGCCGATGACCTGCGGTTTGGTCTCCTTGGGCACATTCGCGCACCCACTCGCCACGAGCAGCACACAGCCGAGGATCGCGAGTACCCACCGCCTGCTCACCAGTTCACCTCCTCGCGATCCGCGTGCGGCTCCCCGGTGTCCGCTGTCGCGGAGCCGTCGCCGCTGGCGTCCGCTCCGCTCGCACCGTTCGGGCCGTCAGCGCCGCCCATGCCGTCAGTGCCACCCCTGGCGTTCTCCGCATCGCCGGGGACGCTCGCCGAGTCCCCATCAGGCTGCTGGCCGTCGCCGGCAGGCAGCGCCGGCGGGTCAGGCGGCAGGTCGAGCGGGATCACCGTGAGATCGGTGAGTTCGGCGCCCTGTGCCTTCGGCAGCGTGAGCCGGAAGCACGCGCCGTAGCCGTATGCGCCCCACGCTTCGAGCTCGCCGCCGTGCAGACGCGCGTCCTCCTGGCTGATCGCCAGGCCCAGTCCGGTGCCGCCAGTACGCCGGTTCCGGGACGGGTCAGCGCGCCAGAAGCGGTTGAACACCAGCTCCTCCTCGCCTTGCCGCAACCCGACGCCGTAGTCACGCACCGTGATAGCCACTGCCTCATCGTTCACGCCGAGCGCCACTCTGACCGGCTGCCCCTCGCCGTGGTCGACGGCGTTGGCGACCAGATTACGCAAAATCCGCTCAACTCGTCGTGCGTCGATCTCGGCGATCGCCTCGTCATCGGGCAGATCCAGCTCGATCGTGCTGCCAGCGGACCCGGCGAGCACCTTCACCTGTTCACGTACCCGTTCCACGATGGAACGGACGTCGACGACCTCGGCGGTCAGCTCCTCGACACCAGCATCCAGCCTGCTGATCTCCAGCAGATCGCCCAGCAACGCCTCGAACCGGTCCAGTTCGTCGGCGAGCAGCTCGGCGGAGCGAGCCAGCCCAGGTGGGAACTGCTCCCGCGATGCGTGCAGCACGTCGGCGGCCATCCGCACGGTGGTCAACGGGGTGCGAAGCTCGTGCGAGACGTCGGAGGTGAACCGGCGCTGCAGCTGGCCGAACTCCTCGAGCTGACGGATCTGCGTCTGGATGCTCTCCGCCATCTCGTTGTACGACGTCGCCAATTTGGACAAGTCGTCAGAGCCCGCGACGGCCAGACGTTTGTCCAAGTCGCCTTCCGCGAACCGGGCCGCGGCATTGGCCGCCCTGCGGACAGGGAGCACCACCTGTCTTGTCACCAGGTTGGCGATGCCCGCCAGCAGGAGCAGCAGCACGGCAGCGCCAGCGAGAAGGGTGTTCTGCACCGTGCTCACGGTGTTCTGCTCCGAGCTGAGCGGGAACAGCAAGTACAGCTGCAGCGGGCGCGCGTTGGTCGTGATCGGCGCACCGATGATCAGGTAGGTGGTGCCGCCGACGGTGTGGATCTGCTCGGCTTCCCTGCCTTGCTCGACGAACTCCCGCAGATCGGTGGGCACGTTCCCGTAGCTGCCGACGAAAATCGACTCGTCCGGTGTCGCGGGTCCGTTACCAACACCGGCGTAGGAGCGATCACCGCTTGCCAGCACCGGCTCGAAGGCACCCGCCGCCGATCCCTCCAGCTCATGCGCCGCTGGTGACGAGCTGGTGATCTTCCTGCTCGCCTGCTCAAGGCGCTCGCGCAGGGATTCCGGGTTGGCGTCGATGCCTTCCAGCTCGGATTCCGCGGTCGCGAGCACGGCACGGGTCTGCGCGATCGCCGCGCGCCGCTTCGTGTCGAGCAGTCGTTCTGCTATCTGGTACTGCAGCAGCATGACCAGCACGAAGACCACCGCCGTCGACAGCGCGAGGGTCGAGACGGTGACCTTGAATTGCAACGAGCTGCGCCAACGCTCGCCGATGGCGGCTGCCGTGTCTCGCCAGAAGCTGACGACACGGCCCACCAACGCTACGATCGCTTCACCGAGCGAGGCCAACCGCTTTCTCACTTACGGCGGGCCCGCCTTGTATCCGACGCCGCGCACGGTGAGCACGACCTCGGGGTGTTCCGGGTCGCGCTCCACCTTCGAGCGCAGCCGCTGCACATGCACATTCACCAGCCTAGTGTCCGCGGCGTGGCGGTAGCCCCAGACCTGCTCAAGCAGCACCTCGCGGGTAAATACCTGCCTCGGCTTGCGGGCGAGCGCGACCAGCAGATCGAACTCGAGCGGGGTCAGCGCGATCGGCTCGCCGTTGCGGGTGACCTCATGTCCGGGCACGTCAATGCTCAGATCGCCGATGGCCAGCGTTTCGGCAGGCTCGGACTCCGTTCGGCGTAGTCGCGCCCGTACTCGCGCGACCAGTTCCTTCGGTTTGAACGGCTTGACGACGTAGTCATCGGCGCCGGACTCGAGCCCTAGCACGACGTCGACGGTGTCGCTCTTGGCGGTCAGCATCACGACGGGAATGCCGGACTCGGTCCTGATCGCCTTGCAGACGTCGATGCCGTTCATGCCGGGCAACATCAAGTCGAGCAGCACCAGATCGGGCTTGAACTCGCGAAACGCGGTCATCGCGCGTGATCCATCCGCGACCACCGCGGTGTCGAACCCCTCACCGCGAAGCACGATGGTGAGCATTTCAGCGAGTGCGGGGTCGTCGTCGACTACGAGAACACGTGCCTTCATGCGTTCATGTTCGCACTATCGGTCAGAGATGTGCCGCGCGACCCGGCGATACGAACGCTTTACGTCGAAGGCCAGAACGGCATTAGCCCGATCGGAGGTATGGGCTCGGTTCGGCGGGCTCACAGCGCGGCGACCAGCGACGCCGCGTCTACTTCGCCCCCGCCGTCGACAACCCGCCACCGCGAAAGCCAGCTCCGATCCGCGAGCTGCTCGTACACCCGACCGCAGCGGGTCTGCAGCGAGTCGTCCGACTCGTAGCTGTCGCGGGCGCGAGTGGCGTCATCAGACTCGCGAGAACGCGCCCGGTCAGCCGCGACCGCGACCGGCACCCGCAGCAGGATCTGCTCGTCCGGCACCGGGATACCGAACCGGTCCACTTCCAGGGCACGCACCCACTCGACGATCTCGCCGTCGGCGTCCTGGTGCAGCCGCGCGGCCCCGTAGGCGGCGTTGGAGGCGATGTAGCGGTCGACAAGGACGACGTCCGCGCGGTCGAGGTCCGCGCGCAGCTGGTCGGCTGCGGCGCGCCGGTCCAGCGCGAACAGCAGCGCCATGCCGTTGACCGACTCGGTGAGGTCGCCAAGCCTGCCGTGCAGCCCGTCGCGGGCGAGGTCGGCGTGGATGTCCTCGCCGTAGCGAGGGAACGCCCTGCCGATCACGTGTGCGCCGCGCGCGGTCAGTTCCTTGGTGACCGCGCGGGCGAGGGTGTTCTTGCCCGCGCCGTCCAGGCCTTCGATGACGATCAGCTTGCCCACGCCGAGCACCCTAGCGGCACCGGCGCGGTGCCGGGACGCGGCGGGATCAGCCTGGCACGGTGGCCACCGTGCCAGCTGGTGGCGGCGCCACGACGGGCGGTTTGCCCCAGTTACGGTAGTTCACGGTGATCATCGGCAGCGTTGGCCCTGCGTCAGGACCGCGCCTAGGCAGCGCCGATAGGTTGACCAACTGGATGCGGCGCGGCAGGTCGTGACGATCCAGCATCACGGTGACCGTCGCGGTCGTCGTGCCCTGGTCAGCGAGCGCCTGCAGCGCCGTCACCAGCGGCTGCCGTGACTGCCCTGGCGTGCTGAGCCCGACGTGCTCGGCGAGCCGAGCGATGTCGAGGTCGATGTCGTATCGGGTGACCTCGGCATCGCCCAGCCTCGTCCGCTCGCTGTCCGCGATGGTGCCCGCCGCGACGAGGAGGTCGAACGTCCGCGTCGGGTCGACCGTGCTCGGCGCTTGCACCATCGCGGGATCGAGGATCCGCGACAGTGGGTTGGCCGATGTCGCAGGCACCTTGATCCAGGGCATACCCCGTGCGATGGACATCAGCCTGCCGGTCGGCTGCGCGAACAGCGCGTCGCCGACGACGCGGTACTCGATGTTCTGCTTCCGCCGCACGGTGCGGACCAACACGTCAACGCCCTGCTCGCGGTAGGCCAACCGCCCAGCGCCAAGGGGTTTCCGTGCGGGCCCCGCGTCGCGCCCGGCTGGCGCGGCTCCTTGCCGGGGCTGCGCTGACGCGCTGCCCTGCCGCGTCGGCTGACCGCCCTGGAGCTGGCCGCCCTGCTGGGGCTGCCCGCCCTGCTGGTTCGGCGTAGCGCCCTGCTGCGTCGGCTGGCCGCCCTGCTGGTTCGGCGTGCCGCCGGTGAGCTGGAACAACGCCGTGCCGCGCTGCTTCACCGCCTCGTCCGCGGCCCTGACCAGCTCAAGGACACTCGTGTGCGCCGCAAGGTCCGGCACCGTACTGGTGGGAGCCGCCGCGGTGTCACCGTCCCCTGGTTCGCAGCCGGTCAGCAGCGCCAGCAGCACGCTGGCGAGCAGCACCCCCGCCCGTCGCATCACCGCTGCGTTCCTCCTCCGTCCGTGATCAGCCTGGCATCTGGACAGTACCGACCTCGTCCTCAGGCGGTGCGACGACGTCGACGTCCGCACCGCGCGCGGCCCTGGCGCCGCCGGCGGGAACGCATCACTCTATGGAGTGATGAACTCTGCCAGACGTCCCGAACCGGACAATCGAGGCCCTGCGTTCGTTGGCCGGGAGTTCCCCGTCCGCGTGTTTTCCGCGTTCGGCTGGCGTTTCCTGCGCGTGTCGCCGAGCTGCGGAGATTACCGTGCCAAGCCTCTGTAATCCGGCCGAATCGTGGGGCTCAGTGAGATGATTCGGTCACCAAGCCAGCAGCGGAGGGAGCTGTGTCCTGTCTTGTGACGGTGCCGTCGTCGTATGCGAGGTCGTGAATGTCACTGCCCGGCCCTGACGCCCGCGTGATCGAACTGCGAGTGCCAGGACTCGTCGGCGTAGACGGTGAACAACTCCTGGACTCGGTCGCCGCGGTGACCGTCGCTGGTGACGAGACCGGCGAGATCGTCCGGTCAGCCGATCGGCTGCGCAGGCCGGTCGCGGGGCCGGTGCTGCACGCGCTCGGACGCGCGATCCCCCGCACCGTTGAGGGCTACCTGTGGCACAAGATGACATCGGGCGGAGCGACCAAGGCGGCATGGGCGCTGCTGTTTCCGTTCTCGCTGGCCAACGTCGCCCACGGCATGCTTCCGCCTGCCCCGGAGGGCAGCCGCGTCACGCGCGCGCTCGTGACGCTGAGCCAAGCGATGCTGCGGGTGCTCGGACTGCTGCTGACCGCGCTGTTCGTCACCCAGGCCGGTGTGATCAGCCTCGACCTGCTCGCCGCGCAGTGCCTCGCCCCTGACACCGGCTGCCTCGCCACCGTGCCCGGCGTGATCCGTGAGAACGATGTGGTCCGCACGCTGATCGGGATGGTGCCGCCGCTGCTGGTGATCGCGGTGCTGTACCGGGTGTCGGCTGGCAGTTGGCAGCGCACCGGAATCCCGGTGATGACGACGATGTCCCGGCCCTCGCCGGACGCCGTTCCAGGCCACTCGCTCTACCCACACCGCAACGCAGGCGTGCTGCGTGGACTGCACACCATGGCCGCGCTGGCCTGCGTCGCGCTGCTGCCGCTCGGCGGGGTAGTCACGCCCCCGGACGGCACCGCTGCCCGCGTCGTCTGGCTCGTCGCACTCGCGTTCCTCGGGCTGACGGTGGTGGCCATCGTGCTACTCGACGACATCGCCGACTGGCTGCGCCGACTGCTGCCGCCGGTGCTCGTGGCCGGGTTGCTCACCATCGCCGTCGCGCTGGTCGTGGTGGCCGCGCTGGCCGGCTCGCCGTTGACGCCGGGCGCTGGCGGCGGCACGCCGGGCGCCGCGCTGCCTGGCGTCGACGAGATGGCCGAGGGACTGCTGGTGCTGGTGCTCACCACGACGGCGGCATTCGCGCTGGTGCTCGCGCTGCTGGCATTGCTGGCGCGACGCCAGTGGCGCACGCTGCCGCACCGGCTGCGGCCGTGGCTCGGCGGCTGGGTCGCCGCGCCGACGGTGCTACTCGCCTGCCTACTCGGCGCGGGTTTCGGTGCGGGCTTCGCGATCACGGTGCGACAGGTGCTTGGCGGGCGGGAACTGGTACTACCGCCGAGCTACACCTCGCTGACCGTGCTGTGGGGCGCGGGCACGGTGATCGCGGCGCTGCTGTGGGCCGCCACCTATCTGGTAGCGATCCCGCTGCGCAGGCGGCTACAGGGCATCCCTCGGATCCTGCACCTCCTACAGAGCGACCCACAGGAGCAGCGCACGGCCGCCGATGCTTGGGCCACCGCGATCATCGAGCGTAAGCACCTCCACCGGCTGGTCGCCGCGATGGCGCTGGCGCTCGGCGCGGGAGCAGTACCGCTCGTGGCGCTGCGGCTGACCGACCGGCCGTTGCCGGTGTGGCTGGAGCCGTTCGCCGGGCTGGGTGTACTCGCCCTCGGTCTGCTCGCGGCCGGGCTCATGCGCACGGTCTACGCGGCGGCGCGTTATCCGCAACGCCGCAGGCACCTCGGTGCGCTTGCTGACCTGGTGTTCTTCTGGCCGAGGCGGGCGCATCCCATCGTGCCGCCGTCGTACGCGGTGAAGGTGGTGCCCGACCTGGTGGAGCGGGTCAGGTACCACCTGCGGGAGCCGGACACCAGGGTGGTGCTGTCCGGATACAGCCACGGCGGGCTGCTCGCGATGATCGCCGCGGCGCGGCTGGCGACCGACCTCAACGACCAGGAGCGCGAGCGCGTCGGGCTGATCACGGCGGGCACCCCGGCGCAGTGGGGCTACCAGCGGGCGTTTCCCTCGCTGCTGTCCCCGACGACGCTGAGCACGCTCTATGGCTCGCTCGACGGCCGCTGGCGCGGGCTGTGCCGGGGCACCGACTCGTTCGGCGGCGGTGTCACCACCTGGCGGCACCAGGTCGTCGGCGGCAAGCTGCTCGGCATCGGCTACCTCAGCGACGGCACCATCGGCCCGCTGCCAGCCGCGGTGCGGGGTAAGTCGAACAGCCTGGTGCTCGGCGGGGATCACTGGCTGGCCGACCCGGTGCCGCGCGCCGAGGAGTGCCGCCGCTGGGCCGCGGGCGTACTACGGCACAACGACTACCTCGTCGATCCGGAGTGGGACCGCGCGGTAGCCATGGCCGCCGGTCTCGAGGTCCCCGGCGCCGCGGTGCGCCCAGCCCAAGAGCAGCCCTCGCTGTTCCCGGACATGTCCCGGCCGAACGGCGGCAGCGCGCGTTAAGCGACGCTGTCGCCGCGCCCGGCGCGGGAGAAGCGTCATCACCGCGGCAGCGCCTGACCCCAGAACGTGTCGTCACGAAAATGGCCCATCCGCATTGGCCCTTCCGCCGATCACAAGCCCTATAAGCACCAACGACATGGGACTGATCAGGGTAACTCCCGCTCGCAGTGTGCCCAAGCAAGCGCTCGTTGCGAACGCCACGACATCCACAACGAGGCTGCGTGACGTCTGGCCAGACCATTCGCGCGTTGTCGCAGCTCAGCCCTGCTATCGCTACGGCATGTGCGAGGCGGCCACCGCCGACTAGCGGGCGGTGCACTGTTCGTCCAGACATCGATCGTCTGTCTTATTTGGACCTGTTTTCGCTGGCTATCGCCGTCTTAGCGTCATGGCCGGCGTTCGCGAGGACGCCGAATCCAACCCCTAGAAGCGCGCACCCGGCGAATCCCGGTGTGCGCTAACCCTGCCTAGGAGGCAACGCAGGTGAACACAACGCCATTCATACGGCGCAGAGCCTGGGCCAGAGCAGGAGCGACCACAGCGATCGCCGCTGTGGTCGCACTGGCTGGCCAGGCCACGGCTGGTGCCGAGAACGACGATCACGAGGCGACCATTCTCGGTGCCAACAGCGAGCAGGCGATCGAGGGCAGCTACATCGTCGTCTTCAAAGACAGAGTCTCGGCGAGTGCCGTCGAGACCACGGCGCGGTCCCACGAGACCACCTACGGCGCGGACGTCACGCACGAATACGACACCGCGATACGCGGCTATGCCGCGACGATGTCCGACAAGGAGGCCGAGCGGGTCGCGGCGGATCCGGCCGTCGCCTACGTCGAACAGGACGGCACGGTCCGCGTGACCAGTGAGGCTACCGACCAGACCAACCCGCCGTCGTGGGGTCTAGACCGGATCGACCAGCGCGACCTGCCGCTTGACGACGTCTACAGCTACTCGACCAGCGCATCCGATGTGGACGTCTACGTCCTCGACACCGGAATCCGCACCACGCACGACGATTTCGAGGGCCGTGCGACATGGGGCGTCAACACCACCGGCGACGGCACCGACACCGACTGCCAGGGGCACGGCACGCATGTGGCTGGCACCGTCGGCGGAGCGGCGCACGGTGTCGCCAAGGAGGTCGATCTCATCGCCGTGAAGGTGCTCGGCTGTGACGGCTACGGCACGAACTCGGGCATCATCGCGGGCATCGATTGGGTGACCGAGAACGCCAGCGGCCCCTCGGTGGCGAACATGAGCCTCGGCGGCAGCGCGACGACCGCTATCGACAACGCGGTGCGCAACTCCATCGAGTCCGGCATCACCTACGCCGTGGCCGCGGGCAACTCCAACGAAGACGCGTGCGGCTACTCACCGGCACGGGTGCCCGAGGCGATCACGGTCGGCGCGACCAAGTCGTCCGACGAGCGGCCGACCGACTGGCCCCGCGGCCAGGGCAGCAACTACGGGTCCTGCCTCGACCTCTTCGCTCCCGGCGACGAGATCACGTCGGCGGGGATCGGCTCGGACAGCGACACCAGCACCAAGTCCGGCACGTCGATGGCATCACCGCACGTCGCGGGGGCCGCGGCGCTGTACCTGGCTGCCAACCCGACGGCGAACCCGCGGGACGTGCACGACGCCATCGTGAACACCGCGACGCCGGACAAGGTCACCAACCCCGGTACCGGTTCGCCGAACCTGCTGCTCTACACCGGTGACGGCGACACCACCCCGCCGCCGGACCCGGAGCCCGGTACGTGCGAGACCACGACCAACGACACCAGTGTCGCCATCCCGGACAACGGCACTGCGGTGACCAGCGCGATCACCATCGACGGCTGTGACCGCGCCACGTCGTCGTCGGCCGAGATCGCCGTCGACATCTCCCACACGTGGCGTGGTGACCTGGTGATCGACCTGATCACGCCGAGTGGTGAGGCGATCAACCTCAAGCAGTCGTCCTACTGGGACTGGTCGAGCGATGTGAAGACCACCTACACCAAGGACCTGTCGGCCTACGACGCGGACGGCACGTGGCAGCTGCGCGTGAAGGACGTGTTCTCCGGCGACAGCGGCACGCTCAACAGCTGGTCCCTCACCCCGTGACCGGCTGAGCACCATGCGGAGCGGAGCGCGCTGACTAACGCTGTCGCTGCGGTGGACGCGGTGAATGACGCTTTCCCGCACTCGATGCGGGAAAGCGTCATTCACGGCACTAGCGACCGCCCGTTACGCCCCCGCCGCTAGCGGGAGGGTGCGGTATCCGGGGTGCGGTCGAGGTCCGGTTCGAGGTAGATCAGCCGCGCGGCGGGGATCTTGGTGCGGACGCGCTCCTCCGCTGCGTCGATCGCGCTCGCGACCTCGGTCAGCGGCATACCCCGCGTCAGCGCGACCTTCGCGGCGACAAGCAGTTCCTCCGGCCCGATGTACTGGGTGCGGATGTGGATCACACGCTGGACGGGCCCCCGCTCCAGCTCCCCGACGATCAGGTCGAGTTCATCGTCCGATGAGCCCTCGCCGATCAGGAGTCCCTTCATCTCGATGATCAGCACGATCGCGATGACGCCAAGCAGCACACCGATCATGACGGTGCCGATGCCGTCCCAGATCGGGTCGCCGGTCACCGCCGTGAGGCTGACGCCGAACAGTGCGAACACCAGCCCGATGAGCGCCCCGGCGTCCTCGAGCAGCACCACCGGCAACTCCGGCACCTTGGCCTGGCGGATGAACTGCCACCACGTCGCGTCGCCCTTGACCTTGCGCGACTCGACGATGGCGGTGTGGAAGCTGTAGATCTCCAGCCCGATCGCGACCAGCAGGATCACGATGGCGACCAGCGGAGACGACAACTCCTCCGGTTCAAGGACCTTGTGCACACCCTCGTACAGTGCGAACAACGAGCCGAGCGTGAACAGCAGCAGCGCCACGATGAATGAATAGAAGTAGCGGTCCCTGCCGTAGCCGAACGGATGCTGCTTGGTCGCGCGACGCTGCGACGTCTTCTGCCCGAGCAGCAACAGACCTTGGTTGGACGTGTCGGCGACCGAGTGCACCCCCTCGGCCATCATCGACGACGACCCGGTGATACCGGCGCCGATGAATTTGGCAACCGCGATGCCCGCGTTGGCGAACAACGCCGCCAGGATCGCCTTGGTACTGCCGTCAGCCGCCACGCTCTACTCCCCAAGTCCGCTCGCTGTTCCGCAGCGGCAGCTTAGTACCAGTGACCGCGACGCGGGCCGGGACCACGGTTTCCGGCAGCCACGGCGCCGCGGGCCGGCCCCGGCGTCACCACACCCAGCGCGGCGAAAGCGTCACCCACCGGGTCCGGCAGTGGCGCGGAACAGCTGCGCAGGCTGAGTCGACATCGTCGGCCGGACGGACACCGCACCGTCACGGGCGGCGAGCCAGGCCGACTCACCCCGGCACAGCCACAGCTCGCGGCCGGTCGACGACTCGCGCAGCACCGCGCCGCCCCTGGTGCACAGCACGATCTGTGGCCCGGCGGGCAGCTCGACTTCGCCGTTGTCGTCCTCGGGCCATTCCACCCGAGACAGTTCGAATTCCTGCGCGTCGGTGCGATATACCCGCAGCCTCGGGTCGCCGTCCGGCTCGCCGCGCAGCACCGGCATGCTGCCGCGCGAGAAGTCCACTACTCGCAGCAGCTCGGGGACATCAACGTGCTTCGGCGTCAGCCCGCCGCGCAGTATGTTGTCGGAGTTGGCCAGGATCTCCACCGCCGTGCCACGCAAGTACAGGTGGAGGTTGCCTGCTGGCAGGTACAACGCTTCCCCTGCGCCCAGCTCGATCCGGTTGAGCAGCAACGAGGTCAGCACCCCCGCGTCGTGCGGGTGCTCATCGCCGAGCTGGACGACGGTGGCGCACTCGGCGGCGAACTCACCACGCGCCTCGGCATGCCTGGCGCACGACTTGAGCACGTCGGGCAGCAAATCGTCGATGCGCTGCTGCGGCAACGTGATCCAGGTGGTGAACAGCGCGCGCAGCCCGTCGGTGTCTGGCTGCCCAGCGAGCAGGTCGGTGAAAGCAGCCAGCTCAGGCGTTTCGATGGCGCGCAGTAGCCGTACCGTGCGGGCGGCGTCAGCGAACCCCGCGAGCACCTCGAACTCGGTCAGCGCGCACACCAGCTCCGGCTTGGCCGTGGGGTCGGGGTAGTTGCGCTCCGGCGCGTCTCGCGGAATGCCAGCGGCCTCCTCGCGGGCATACCCCTCAGCGGCCTGCGCCGCTGTCGGGTGGGCCTGCATGGACAGCGGTTCCTCGGCGGCAAGCACCTTGAGCAGGAACGGCAGCCTGCCGCCCCAGCGACGCGCACACGATGCGCCAAGGGCACCCTCCGGGTCCTCGGACACGACGTCGCACAGGCTGCGCAGATCGCCGCCAGAACAGCAGACGCGGGATGGATCGCCGGGGTGGGCGCCCATCCACAACTCGGCCTCTGGATGCGGTGCTGGCACGGGCTTTCCCAGCAGTTCCGCGATCGCCGTCCGCGACCCCCACGCGTACGGCCGCACCGCGTTGTGCAGTAACTCCACGTCTTCGCTCCTCGACCGGGCTCAGGACTGCACCGGAGTGAACCGGTTCGCACCGCCGATCGTGCCCGCCCCGAGGCCGAGGTACACCGCGGCCAGTTCGAAGCGCAACGCGAGCACGGCGGCAGCAACCGGCTCGGCGGCACCAATCTCATCCACGATGTCGACGACATCCGCGGAGGAGAACACCTCGGTCGCGGCACGGCGCGTCGCGGTGGCCGCGGCGTCCTGCCGGACCGAGAGCAGCAGCAGCCTACGCCTGTTGACCAACGTATCGGGATCGTCGGGGTCAGCGAAAATGTCGCGTCCGCCACTTCCCGAAGAGACTTCGCGATAGAGCGCACTCCTGGCGAACGCGTGCCGATAATCGGTGGCATCGGCGACGACGGCCGCCTCCGCCGCGAGCAAGTATGCCGCGTGCTCGGCCACCGCGCCCGCGACCGGGTCCAGCCCCCACAGCAATGGAGTGCGGTCGGCGAGCGAGAGGGCGAGCGACTTCGCCGGGTTGACGAACGACTCATGCTGCAGGTGGTCGCGCTCCGCCTCGGCATCCAGCTCATCCGCCAGCGCGTCAAAGTCGACGTCGAGCAGGTCAAGCGCGGACAGCGTGCGCAGACCAACGGTGAACACGGTCGGGAAGATCCGGTCCGGCCCGACGACGACCCGGGGCGCGAGCAGCGTGCCCCTGCCAGCGACCGCTGTCGCGACGGGACCCTCCTCCGGGGCCGTCAACACCACGGCAGCGCCGTAGCGGCTAGCCCTCGCAAGCGAGCTGGCCAGCTCGTCGTCACCGGGGTCATCGGTGTGGGCGTACACGACGTCGAGAGCGCCCACCCAGCTTGGCACCACATCGGCAAGCACGACAGGACTGGGACAGCTCGGGCCGAGCAGCGCCGCGAGCAGCCGCATCACCGCCCTGCCGACGCCGGACCGGCCGACAAGCACAAGGGAGCGGGCCCTGCCCACGTCGAGCCGGGCGTCGAGCTCCAGCTCGGCCGCCCGCTCCACAACAGAGCGCACCTGCGCGCCCGACATCGCGGCAGCGCGCAGCACACCCGAGGTGTCGGCGTCGGCCAACCTCGCGGGGTCGTCGAGCAACGAGTCGTCAAACACCATCGGTCGTGGAACCGGGCTCACGGGTAGGTTCGGTCGCTTCGTCGAGCAGCAGGACGGGAATACCGTCCTTGACGGGGTACTGGCGGCCGCACTCGGTGCAGGTCAGCACGTCCGCGTCGGGATCGTCCTTGGTGCCCTTTGTCAGCGGCGCATGATCGGATGACGGGCACGCGAGAATCTCAAGCAACTGCTCGTCGAGAGTGACGGCCATAGTTCCTCCCTACCACCCGGCGTCGCTGCCGTGGTGTCCATCCGGTGTCTGCCCGGTATCCCTCTGATTGTCCCAGGATGCGCTTCACCCGCGAACGATCGCCAGCACTTCATCGGTCAGGGCGCGCATCGCGTCCTCGTCTTGGGCCTCGACGTTGAGCCGCAACAGCGGTTCGGTGTTGGACGGCCGCAGGTTGAACCAGCCCTCCGGCAGTTCGACAGTCAGCCCGTCCAGCTCGTCGACGACAGCACCGGGCCGGTTCCCGAAGGCGTCTTTGACGGCGAGCTGCCGTGCGACCTGGTCGTCCACCGTGGAGTTGATCTCCCCGGAAGCGGCGTAACGCCGATAACTCGCGGTGAGCTCGGACAGCGGGCCGTCCTGCTCGCCGAGCGCGGCGAGCACGTGCATCGCGGCAAGCATGCCGGTGTCGGCGCGCCAGAAGTCGCGGAAGTAGTAGTGCGCGGAGTGTTCACCGCCGAAAATCGCGTCCGTCTCGGCCATGCTGGCCTTGATGAACGAGTGCCCGACGCGGGTGCGCACCGGTTTGCCCCCGTGCTCGGCGACGATCTCGGGCACCGCCTTGGAGGTGATCAGGTTGTGGATCACCGTCGCGCCAGGGTCCTTCGCCAGCTCCCGCACCGCGACCAGCGCAGTGATCGCGCTCGGCGCGACCGGGTCGCCGTTCTCGTCGACGATGAAGCAGCGGTCGGCGTCGCCGTCGAACGCGACGCCAGCGTCGGCGCCGAGCTCACGCACCTTCGCCTGCAGGTCGACCAGGTTGGCCGGGTCGAGCGGGTTGGCCTCGTGGTTCGGGAAGCTGCCGTCAAGTTCGAAGTACATCGGCACGATGTCGATCGGCAGTCCGCCAGGGGCGCTGAAGACCTGTGGCACGGTGTGCCCGCCCATGCCGTTGCCGGCATCGACGACGACCTTCAGCGGCCTGCTCGCCGAGAGGTCGACCAGTTTCCTCAGGTAGGCGGCGTAGTCGGCGAGGACGTCGCGCTCGGTCACCACGCCGCGGGCGCCTTCGAACGGCGGCACGCCCTGCTCGACGGACTCCTTGATCTCGGCGAGTCCGGAGTCTTGCCCCACAGGAGCCGCTCCCGCCCGGCAGAGCTTGATGCCGTTGTACTTGGCGGGGTTGTGGCTCGCGGTGAACATCGCGCCGGGCAGGTTCAGCGAGCCGGAGGCGAAGTACAGCTGGTCGGTGCTGGCGAGCCCGATGGAGACGACGTCGACGCCCTGCGACGTCACCCCCCGCGCGAACGCCGAGGCCAAGCCCGGCGACGAGTCGCGCATGTCGTGGCCGATGACAACGGCGGATGCCGCCTCACCGACGACAAGCCGCGCGAACGCGGCCCCGAACCGCTCGACAAGGTCCTCGTCTAGCTGTTCCCCGACGACACCTCGAATGTCGTACGCCTTCACGATCCCCGACAGGTCACTCACGCCATCTCCCGAATCGATGCTCGCGGATCACGCGGCTGCCCGGACCAGCCGGGCCGAGCGATCCGGCTCATGCTCTCACGCTTGCGCAAAGCTCAGTGGCGCAGAGCCTACACAGTGCCACCGAAACGTCGATGGGGCGCCGGACCAGCTGAGTACGAAAGTTACCGGTTGACCGGATCGGGCAGAACGCGCAGGTGGCCCCTGCGGCCGCCGCCGGTGTGCTGCTCCGGCTGCGGCGGCTGGTGCGCTGGCACCCGCTCGGAGCGTCCCGCTTCCCGGACCGCCTCCGCCAGCGCCGTGAGCTCATCGGTCGATGGCTCCTGTGAGGAGAACTCTCCCTCGTGCCGGACCACTTCCCAGCCCTTGGGCGCGGTCAGTCGCACCGCATGCTCCTCGCACAGGTCGTAGGAGTGCGGTTCCGATGCCGTCGCGAGCGGGCCGACGACCGCCGTCGAATCGCTGTAGGCATAGGTCAGCGTGGCGACGGCGGGCAACAGGCACCCGGTTCGCGAACACACCCGTACGCTCGACACGACCCCGACCATAGCGCTTCGGCGGCGGCGTCACGGGGAGGCACACCGTGTCGCGGACGAGTCGATCTCGCCAATGAGGACTGCTTGCAGGTCCGAATCATCGGACATTGCGACGACTGGGCGATGCTGGCGCTGGCTGACCGGTGAGGGGCAGCATCGCGACGTCGCGCGCGTACCCTGCTGAGTGTGGGCACGACACGCAGCTTCCGTTCCCGGCACCGGCGTCGCCGTGACCGGCGTGGTCGCGGCTTGCGCGGTCCGTTGCTCCCGTCCTCACTGCCCGCGGCGTCGAGCAGGTCGGAGCAGTTCGACGCACTCGTGGTCGAGGCGCTCGAACCGATCGAGTCACGCTGGGCGGACGACCTCGCGATGCTCGACGTCGCCGTCGACGAGGTGCCCGACGTCCGCCGCCCCGACGTGCGCGGCCTCGGCGAGGGCGTGCTGCTCGACGGCGCCGTCCCGCTGTCCCGGCTGGTGCCGGTCGGCGTCGACCGCAACGGGGTGCCGACGCGGGCTCGCATCGTGCTGTACCGGCGCCCGCTCGAGGCGCGGGCCAAGGACCCTGCCGACCTCGCTGACCTCATCAACGAAGTGCTGATCGAGCAGGTCGCGACCTATCTCGGCGTGGATCCCGAGGTGATCGACGGACCGTGAGGGGTGCGCGGCCTGCGTGACGGTATCGCGGTCAGCAGGGTGAACAGCAGCGCACCGACCTGCACCAACAGCAGCAGGGTGCGCATCGTGGCCTGGTTGCGGACGACGACGTCCGCGGCGCGGGTGGGGACTTCGACGCCGACCTGATGGCCCCACGCGGGCACGATCGGCACCTGCTCTCCGTTGACGCTGGCCTCCCAGCCCGGTTCCAGGTTCGCGGCGAGCACGAGGAGCCTGCCAGCCGGGCCGTCGGAGACCCGCACCCGGACGTCAGGCAACTCGGCCTCAACCACCGCGGTGCCTTCGCCGTCGACGTCGCCGGGTGGGGCCTTGCCCCCGATGGCGAGCTTGCTCAGTGACGGCGCGATCAGCATGACCGGACCGTTGGCTGGCAGCAGTCGCAGCACCTGCCTGCCATCGGCCAGCGGCACCGTCTCGGCCACAAGACCGTCCCCAGCATCCAGCAACTGGTCCGGGGTGACGCCGTCGGGCAGCACCACGAACTGCACCCCGGCCGCACTGGCCGACGCCAGCACGTCGCGCACCTCGTCGACGCCGCCGTTCTGGCCGCCGAGCAGCGTCCGCTGCCAGCCCGCGAGCCGTTCCGGAGTGCCGTCGGGCAGGTCAAGGGAATCGTCACCGAACGCGGGCATGTCGTCGCCCGAGATCCTGGGCTGCCCGTCGCCGTACAGCACAAGCACCGTCCGGCCGCTGTCGGCCAGTTCCGCTGCCAGCGGTGCGGCCAACCGGCCGGGTTCGGCGTCGCGGAGTGGCCCTTCCTCGGCGGTGGTCACGGCCGCGACGGCGAACACGACGAGAGCGGCGACACCAGCGCCGACGGCGAACCGCCGCGCCAGCAGCGGGCGGTTGCCGTTGCTGGCGCTGTCGTTCTCACTGGTGGTGCCGCCGTCGCGGGCATCCCTGCGGACAACGCCGAGCACTACGGCGAGCAAGCCAGCCGCGACCAGCAGCAGCGGCGCGCCCGCCCAGCCCGGCCGGACGTCACCACCCGCGACGGGGGCCACCGGCACCAGCCGGACCAGCGCGACGCCAGCCGCGCCGATCAGCACCAGCCCGACGCCGGGCAACACCCGCGTCGTCGGCCGCACTACGACGGCGGCGAACGCGGCGGCAACGAGCACGCCGCCGATCGGCAGCCCACCAGCACCACCGGGATAGAGCGACAGCAGTTCCGCGACGTCGGCGTCGATGCCGGGAACTCGCGCGCCAAGGCCGTGCAGCACCAGTGCGGGATTGGTGACCAGCGCCGCGGGCCACGGCAGGGTGAGCGCGATCGGCAGCAGCGCGACGAGCGCGATGCCCGCCAGCCGCCGCCCGATCGGCACTGACGACGACACGAACACGAACCCGCCGAGCAGCACGACGAGCGCCAGCACGTGCGTCAGCGGTGAGAACGAGCCGATCACCGCGAGTCCAAGCGAAACGGCGACGGCGACCGACAGCCACCGCTGGCCGCCGGAACGGGGCCGCAGCACCGCCGCGATACCAGCGAGCACGAGCGGCAGCAGGATATGCACGACGACGACGTCGATCCGGCCCTGCGCCACAGCCGCGGTGGCTGGCGGCAGCAACGCGTAGCCGGTGGCGAGCAGGGCGCGCACCCACCGGTGCACGCCGAGCCTGCCGCTGGCCGCGTACCCGCTGAGCGCCGCGAGCGGAATGTCGAGCAGCAGCAGAAGCGCGACCGCCGCCGATGCTCCCCCGATCGGGTACAGCAGCGCGCCGAGCGCACCGACGATCGCGAGCGCGGGTGGCGCCTGCGCCGATGTCCCGCCGCCTTCCGGGTGCCAGCCGGCGAGGTAGCTCGACCAGACCTGGCTCAGCTCCCCGATCGGTAGCAGGCGTCCCCCGGCGAGATCGAGCCCGAGCCGGTGCCCGTTGACCAGCAGCGCGAGTCCGGTGAGACCAAGCACGAGCAGCAGCGGCGGGGCGAATAACGTCGCCGCGAGCACCCTTGCGCGGTTGACCTCGACGAACACCAGTCCGCCGTGCGCGTCATCGCCGGGCCTCGGCCGCTGTGGCTGCTCGACATCGGTGGTATCCGCGACTTCGGCGCCATCGGCGGCGGGAGCGACCTCAGCGTTCCCGGCCGCAGCGGCGACGTCGCGGCTCCCGGCCGCGGTAGCGGCCTCGCCACGCACGAGGGCCGATGCGGTTGACCGTCGCGGCCCTGCCAGCGGCACCGCGACGACGTCCTTGGGCTCACCGCCAGCGAACGCGGCCGCCCGCAGTTCCTCCGGCGGTATCCACGTCGCGCGGGTGGTGGCTGACTCGGGCAACCTGCCCAGCGCGGCCTCACTGGCGATCCGCCGCCGGATGAGGGAGCGCACCGCGCTCCGGACAGCGAACCGCAGCCGCATCGTCCTGCTCACGAACAGCCCGCGCACGCCAGCGCGATGGCGGTATCGGCCGGTGCGCCCATCGCCCGTGCCGGCGCGATGCCGCACCTCAACCCGAAGCCGCCGCCCTGGCAGCAACTGCCCGCCGCGCAGCATGAACCCAACGGCGGCAAGCTCGGCCCGTGCGCGCACGAGGTCTCGAGCCAGCACGAACCCGATCGCCCGCAGCACGCACAGCACGACCAGCCGGGGCACACCGAGAAGGAACGACGGCGTCGAGCAGTTCACCAACAGGGTGTGCACGCCGCCGATCCGGTCGGCGGCGTGCGCCTTCGCCCGGTCGGACGCGGCACCAGGGATCGCACCGACACCGCGCTCCCCTCTGCGCAGCGCCCGCGCATGCCTGATCCTCGCGCGCGGCACGCACAGCACCGTCACGCCGGCGACGTTGGCGCGCCAGCCGAAGTCGATGTCCTCCCGCAGCAGCGGGAAATCCTCGTCGAAGCCGCCCAGCTGGTCCCACAGCGTGCGCTTGATCAGCACGCCAGCGCTGGGCATCGCCAACACCTCGGAGCTCTGCTCCGCCAACTCAGCGGCGTCGATTCCCATGCCGTCGTGCCGGTGGCCCGACGCGTCGGTGGACAGCCCCGCCTCCGCGATCAGCCGGGTGTCCAGCCAGTCAACGGCAAGCGGACCAAGGACACCAGCCGATGGCGCCGCGTCGGCGGCGTGCAGCAGGTCGGTGAGGCAGTCCGGTTCCGGCGCGCTGTCGTCGTGCAGCACCCACACCCAGGTGTGCCGCTCGTCGAAGCTGACGGTCGCGTGCTGCACCCCTGCGGCGACGGCCTCGGCGAAGCCGGTATCGGCGCGCATCGTCAGGATCGAGTCGACGATCGCATCCTGCCCGCTCAGGGCGTAGTCGAGCAGTTCAGGTGTGCGATCGGTGGAACCGGTATCGACGGCGACCACGCATTGCGGCCGCACCGTGCTCCGGCGCAACGCCGAGAGCACCGTTGGCAACCAGGCTTCACCGTCGTGGCAGACCACGACCGCGACCACCGGTGCGGTCTGCATAGGCAGTGTCGCCCTTTCCCGCCGCTACACGGCGCGCTTCTTCAGCTTCCTGCGTTCCCGCTCCGACAAACCGCCCCAGATTCCGAAGCGTTCATCATGCGCCAGGGCATACTCAAGGCACTCTGACCGTACCTCGCAGCCCTGGCAGATGCGCTTGGCTTCCCGAGTTGATCCCCCCTTCTCAGGGAAGAAGGCTTCAGGATCGGTCTGGGCGCACAGTGCGCGCTCCTGCCACTCCTGCTCCTCGGTGATGTCGAACATCTCCGCGAGAACACCGTCATCGAATCCGATGTTCTCGGCCCAGCTCATGACCGCCCCCGTGTGATGGCCTACGTCCGCGTTCCGCACGTCCGCCTCCTTGCTTCCACGCAGTTGAAGTTGGCGAACACCACCCGCTGCCCCCTGCCGTCACCAGCGTAGCCGCAGCGAATGACATCACTGTGATTACACCCTTGTGATCCGCTCCGGTCAAGCAATGTCCCATGGTTGGGGGATACTTGAGCGGCGAACGCGCAAGCTGACACGCCGAGCGGACGACGGCTCAACATTTCGAATTGATGACCTTTGCCGACCCCTCGGCTGCGGCATCCGAACCCACGTACGCGAGACTGTGATCGTGCAACGATCAGCAGTGCGGCCAAGCCCGATTTTCCTGGGAATCCTCGCGGTCACCGCGGTAGGCGGTGTGCTCGCCACACTCTACCCGCCGGCCGAGGTCAGCGCAGCGGGAATCGAACGTCATCCGGTGACCACACTCGGCATCGTGCTGCTCGTGCTGGGCGGCTGGGCGTTGTCACTGACCCTGCACGAGTTCGGTCACGCGATCGTGGCATATCGGGGCGGTGACATCGAGGTCGCGGCCAAGGGCTACCTGACCATGGACGTGCGCCGCTATACCGATCCGGTGCTCTCCCTTGTGCTGCCGTTGCTGCTGCTCGCCATCGGTGGCATCCCGCTGCCAGGTGGCGCGGTGTGGATCAACCACTGGGCGCTGCGCTCGCGTCGCGTCGCGGCGGCGGTGTCGCTGGCGGGCCCGCTGTCGAACCTGGTGCTCGGCATTCTGCTCACCGTGACGATCGCGCTGATTCCGACCATGCCAACCGGGCTGCTGCTCGGGCTCTCACTGCTCGCGTTGCTGCAGATCGTGGCGTTCGTGCTGAACATCATGCCGGTGCCAGGCCTCGATGGCTACGGCGCGCTCGAGCCGTATCTGTCGCCACAAGCCCGCGAGATCGGCATGAAGGCGCGGCCGTGGGCGCCGCTGGCGCTGTTCGCGCTGCTGATCGCCTTCGAGCCGGTGCGAGCGGTGTTCTTCGGCATCTCGGGCCTGCTGTTCGAGGTCAGTGGCGGCGACCCCGACGCCGCCTACACCGGGCTGTTCATCCTCCAGTTCTGGCGGTAAGACCCGATCGGATGAACCACTGGTCCGCCCGCTTCGCGACGCGGCGCAGCCCTGACCGCTCGCCAAGGTAGTCGCCGAGCATGCCAACCACCGGCAGCATGCCGAGCCACCGGTGCCAGAACCTGCCGTGCGGGCGCTTCTCCATCTCCTCGGTGACGGCATAGAGCGAGCGGCCGAGCCGCCACAGCGTGACGGCGAAGCCCTTCAACGAGATCCGGCGGCCACCCCGTTTCTCGCCGTTCTCCCCCAGTTCGGCGGTGAGTTCCGCGGTGCGGGCATCCTCGGCCGATGCGTCGTGCTCGGGGTAATCGCCAGCGGCGATCCGGGGATCGATGTCGCGTTCAAACAGCACCCACGCCAGCAGCCGCACCCTATCGGCGTGGCCGGAGACGCCACGCTCACCCGCGATGGCGCACAGCAACAAGCCCTGCGACGCGGTACCGAGAGCGTCCTGCACCGGCAGCCGGTCCGCGAGCGCACCACCAAGGCCGGGCACCGAGGTCAGCAACGCCGTGACCCTGCCGACTCGGTTGATCCACCAGCGAGTGCGCAGATCAGGGCTCATCGTTTCCCATGCACCCGTGCCGGGGATTTTCACGGTGCTCAGCCCGTTGAGCAGCCGCCTGCGCAGGCCAGGCGGAGTGTTGGCCAGCTCGGCGAGGTGTTCACCCCTGCGCGCCGCCTCAGCCGCTCGGGCACGCAGCCCGAGCGGATCGGCCTCCCGCAACGCGTCAAGCACGGGCGCTGTCGCCCGCACGAACGGCCGCAGCACCGCGACGACCTGCCGATCGGTGATGACCTCGCCCATCGGTCCTCCTTGCGACTCAGGCGGCCGCGCTGCCCGACCGCACGATGCTCAGCCGCCCGGCCTGCCCGAGCGCGCGACGCGGGCCTGCGCGAGCACGCGACCCAGCACCACCGCCGACGGCAGCGCGCCAGCGGCGAGCAGCGCGATCGCCCGCCAGTCCTGCGGCAGCACGAGATCGCCACCTGGCCCGAACAACCCGATACCGATCACGGTAACGAACCAGAGCGTCAACGGCAGACCGGCGAACCCTGCCGGACCGCCCATTCGCACCGCGAGCTGGGCGGTCTGCGAGACCAGCCACGGCGTCGTGATCAACGCGACAAGCACGCTCACCGGAACGGGTGCACCGCCGTAGTCCGGCAGGATGACGCCGTCGAACCGCAGTGGTAGGAAGAACAGCTCCAGCATGGCGAGCGCGACGGAGTTGATCAACAGCAGGGACAGCGCGAGGCCGTCGAGGGCCGACCCGGCACGAGCGCTCGTCACGACAGCCCGCCGAACAGGTCGCGCTCGCAGCCGGTGCTCGGGCCGTGCACCAGTTCGAAGTACTCGGTGTCCAGGTGTGGCAGCGCGGCGCCGTTCGACAGCGCGAAGCACGGCCGCCCGCCTCTGGCGACCGTGACCTGCGTGGCGTGGGCATCCAGCGCGCGGAGCTTGGCATCGCCGTGCCCTGCGATGTCGACCTCGGTGGTCACCCACTCGTCAGGCACGACAGGCAGTTCGTCGTCATAAGGCACACGGAACGGCACGTCGTCGGCCTCCCGCAGCCGCGCTAGCTCCCGGCGCACCGGACCGCTCGGCGCGATGGTGTGAAACACCCGGTCGACGGAATCCGCGCCGGGAGCGGCGGCCATAGTGATCTCATGCGCCCTGATGTGGTCGGGGTGGCCGTACCCGCCGTAGGAGTCGTAGCCGACGACCACCCGCGGCCGTAGCTCGTCGAGGACCGCACGAAGCTGGGACGCCTGTTCATCGACGCTACCGCCGACGAACGCGCGGGGATGCTTCGTGGACGGAGTGCCCGCCATGCCGGAATCACGCCAGCGGCCGATGCCGCCGAGGTAACGGTGCTGCCGCACGCCGAGCGCCGCGCACGCCGCCATCAGCTCGCCGTGCCGGTAACCGCCGAGCTGGTCGGCGTCGGCGGCACCGAGCTGCGCGAGCGCGGGCGGGATGATCTCGCCTTCCTCGCCGAGCGTGCAGGTGACGACCGTGACGTCATAGCCAGCGGCCGCGTAGCGAGCGATGGTGCCGCCGGTGGTGAGGGTCTCGTCGTCCGGGTGCGCGTGCACCAGCAGCAACGAGTGTCGCGAGCGTTCCTCAGCCATGCACCCGTCCATCAGTGTTGTCGCTGATCACCTCGCCACCGTAGCGAACCAACATCCGACACATCGCCGACGTGTGCCGCGTCACGTGAGCGAACCACCACCAGCAGCGCCCCACTCGGCCGCCGCGAACTACAGCAGTGCCGCGCTCTCCGCGAAGTGGCAGGCAGCGGGATGCCCCTGACCACGGTCGATGAGCTCAGGCTCCTGCTCGACGCACAACGTCCTGTCCGACTCGCTGAGTTCATTGGCGAACTTCGGACACCGCGTCCTGAAGCGGCACCCGCTCGGTGGGTTGCCTGGGCTTGGCACGTCACCCGTGATCACGATGCGTTGCCTCGACCGCTCCTTCTGTGGATCGGGGATCGGAATGGCCGAGATCAGTGCCTGCGTGTACGGGTGCGCGGGCGCCTCGAACAGCCGCTCGGCGGGAGCGAACTCCACGATCTTGCCGAGATACATCACCGCGATGCGGTCGGCGACGTGCCGCACGACGGACAGGTCGTGCGAGACGAACAGGTACGACAACCCGAGTTCTGCTTGCAAATCCTCGAGCAGGTTCAGCACACCGGCCTGGATCGACACGTCCAGCGCCGACACTGGCTCGTCGAGCACCAGCAGCCTCGGCTCGAGGGCGAGAGCCCGTGCGATACCGATGCGCTGGCGTTGCCCGCCCGAGAACTCGTGCGGGAACCGGTTGCCGTGCTCCGGCCGCAGCCCCACCGTGTGCAGCAGCTGCCGTACCCGATCGGCGTCATAGACACCGTGGATACGCAGCGGCTCCGCGACGATCTCGTTGACCGGCATCCGCGGGTCGAGCGACGCATATGGGTCCTGGAACACGATCTGCATGTTCCGGCGTGTCCGTTGCATCTGCTTGCGCGACAGGGAGCTGATACTGGTGCCGTCGAAGTAGACGTCCCCTGACGTGGCGGGATGCAGGTCCATCAGCAGCCGTGCGGTCGTGGACTTGCCGCAGCCAGACTCGCCGACGAGCCCCAGTGTCTCGTTCTCGTAGATATCGAACGAGACATCGCACACGGCGTGAATATCGCCCACCTTGCGACGCAGCAATCCGCCGCCGCGAACGGGGAAGTGCTTCACGAGGTTGCGGGCGGACAGCACCGGCTCCCCCGTGGTCGTCGCCGCGGGTACCGCGGTGGTTTCGCTGGTCCTCATCGGCTCCCCTCCCTGGCACTCGATCCGGACGCGGCATCAGCGGCTTCCGTCGAACGGAAGATCTCGTCCGGTGTGTGTCCCTCGACGTCGGCACTGAAGTAACAGGCCGCGAAGTGCGTCGCGGTCATACCTTGCTCAAGAGGTGGTTCCTCGACGTCGCATTCCGGGGCTGCCATCGGGCACCGAGGGCTGAACGGGCATCCAGGCGGCATGTTCACCGCGGAGGGCGGTGAGCCACTGATCGGCGTCAACCGTTCCGAGCGCACGTCCAGCCGGGGCAGACTGCCGAGCAGACCCAGCGTGTACGGCATCCGGGGGCGGTAGAAGACTTCCTCAGCGGTGCCCGCTTCCACCACCTTTCCGGCGTACATCACTTGGACCCGGTCGGCCTGGCCCGCGATCACACCGAGGTCATGGGTGATCAGCATCATCGCCGCTCCGGTCTCCGCCTGCGCATTGGCGAGCGCTTCCAGGATCTGAGCCTGCACCGTCACGTCGAGGGCGGTGGTCGGCTCGTCGGCGATGATGATGTCCGGGCGGTTGGCCATCGCGATCGCGATGACGATCCGCTGCCGCATACCGCCCGACAGCTCGTGTGGGTAGGCCTTCGCACGCTCCTCCGGATTCGGGATGTGCACGACCTCGAGCAGCTCGACCGCCCGCTTCATCGCGGCATCCTTGCGGATGTTCTCGTGCGCCAGGATCGCCTCGGCGATCTGGTAACCGATGGGATAGACCGGGTTCAGCGACGTCATCGGGTCCTGGAAGACCATCGAGATCCGCTTGCCCCTGACGGTCGACATCTCCTTGTCGCTGGCGCCGACCAGGTTCTTACCGTCATAGCGGATCGCACCGGACACTCGAGCCGTGTCCGGCAGCAGGCCCATCACGGCCATCGAGGTCACGGACTTGCCGGACCCAGACTCGCCCACGATGCCGAGCACCTCGCCACGGCGCAGCCCGAAGCTGACACCCCGGACGGCTCGCACGAGACCGTCGTCTGTCGGGAACTCGACGTGGAGGTCGTCCACCTCGAGCACGGTTCCACCAGGATCGCTGCGTGGAGTTGTAGCGGTCATTCACGCACCTTCGTCTGCTTGGGGTCGAACGCGTCGCGCAAGCCGTCCCCGATGAAGTTGATCGTCAACGCGATGATGATGATGAAAAGGCCGGGGAAGTAGAACAGCCACGGGCGGGTCGACACCGCCGTCTGCGCATTGCTGACGAGTAGCCCGAGCGACGTGTCCGGCGGCTGGACACCGAAGCCGAGGAACGACAGCGCCGTCTCGATGAGGATGGCGATCGCGACCAGGATCGTGGCGTTGACGATCACCGCACCAAGCGAGTTCGGCACGAGGTGCCGCAGGATGATCCGCATATCGCTGGCACCAAGCGCCTTAGACGCCTCGATGAACTCCTTCTCCCGCAGCGACAGCACGACACCCCGGGCGACACGGGCGACATAAGCCCAGTACAGCCCGGCGATGACCACCGCGATCAACCACCACGAACCACCGACGTTGTGGCCAAGCACGGCCGCGACGGCCAGCAACGGCAACGTCAGCACGAGGTCAGCGATGCGCATCATCACGGTGTCCAGCCACCCACGGTAGTAGCCCGCGATGGAGCCCCAGACCGTTCCGACGATGGTGGAGAACAGGGCCACGAGCACCGCGACGCCCAGCGACAGCTGGGTACCGCGCAACACCTGCGCGAACGAGTCGTGACCGACCGCGTCAGTGCCGAACGGGTGCTCCCACGACGGTGGCACCGACTCGTCCGCGGTGATGTCCACGTAGCTGTACTTCCACAGCGCGCCACCGACGAAGGCGACCAGGACGACACCAAGGAGCACGAACAAGCTGGCTACGGCCAACTTGTGCTGCAAGAAGCGACGCAGGATCATCTGCGTCTGACTCCGCTCGGGAACCGTGAACTCCCGCTCCGGCTGCCCTGCCGGGCTTGTCTCGCTCGGCTGCCCGGTCAACGGGCTGCTCTGCTGGGTCTCAGTCGCATCAGGCATAGCGGATCCTCGGGTCGAGTACGCCGTACAGCAGGTCAGCGGCCAGGTTGAACAGGATGATGAACGTGGCCGACACCAGCAGCCACGCCTGTACCGCGTAGACGTCGCTTCGCTCGATCGCGTCGAGCAGGAAGGTCCCTGCCCCCTGCCACTGGAACACCTTTTCGGTGACAACCGCGCCCGAGATGATCGCTCCGAGGTCGAGAGCGGTCACCGTGGTGAGCGGGATCAGCGCGGTGCGCAGTGCGTGCTTACGCATCACCGTGCCGCGCCGCAGGCCCTTGGCGCGAGCGAGCCGGACGTAGTCGCTGTTGAGCACCTCAAGCATGGACGCCCGCTGGAAGCGGCTCCAGGCCGCGAACGACAGCAACGCCAGCGAGATGGTCGGTAAGACCATATGTCCGAGAGCGTCGGTGAACTCGGCCCACGTTCCCCCTGTCACGTAGACGGAACTGTCGCCGATGGTGAACAACACCTGCTCGCCGACCGCGTTGTTGAAGCTGATTCCCGCCTGCTTGAGCAGAATGGCGAACCAGAACGACGGCAACGAGAGGAAAAGAAAGCCAAGGAACGTCGAGGTGTAATCGACACCGGAGTACTGCTTCACCGCGCTGATGACACCCACGATGATCGCGAGGACGAGCGCGACGAGCATGGCGAGCCCGATGAGCCGGAACGTCACGATGAACCGGTCGACGACCTCGGCACCGATGTCCATTCGTGACTGCACAGACGGCCCGAAGTCACCGCGGAACAGGCCGAGCAGCCAGTTCCAGTAGCGCTCGAGCAACGGCTGGTCGAGGTTGAGCCGCTGCCGCTCCAGCTCGATCGTGCGCTCGGGTGGTGGCGGGTTTTTGGCGCGAAGGTCACTGATCGGACTCTTCGACAGCGCTGTGATCACGAACACGACGAACGTGGACGCGATCAGGATCGGCACCGAGAGCAACACCCGGCGCAAGGCATAGGCAAGCATGGAGATCATCCTGCTTCGGACGGAGGACCGCAGCGACCGCTCGTGGCGAGCCGCTGACGCTTATCGTACGTCGGTCTGACGGGGATACCGGAAAACCGGCCCGCTCACTCGGGTGGGGCCACCAGGTTGTGTGGTGGCCCCACCCAAGGTCACGTTCGCTCGGCCGTGGTTACTCCTTGCGGAGGCCCCACTCGGCCACGTTGTACACCGGGCCGTCGAGCGTCGAGTTGTTGCGCACGTTCGCGACGTTGTCGTGCGCCGCGATGAACGTGGGCTTCTGGTACAGCGGCAGAACGTAGGCATCTTCCGACATGATCTTGTCCGCCTCGTTCAGCTTCTCGGTCGCCACGGCCGTGTCAGTCTCCGACGCGGCCTCCCGCAGCAGCTTGTCGACCTCTTCGTTCTCGTACTTGCCGAAGTTGCTGCCCGAGTCGCTGGTCCACAGCTGCACCGCACCGCTGTACGGGAACGGCGAGCTCACCCAGGCGAACACGATGATGTCGTAGTCACCCTCGACCAGGGTGCCACCCAGGTCGTCGGTCGGCTCGACGTTGACCGTGACGCCAAGCTCCTTGGCGGCCTGTGCGAACAGCTCGCACTCGTTCTGCCGGATCTCGTTGCCGGTGGTGTAGCGGATGCGCATCTCCGGCACGGTCTTGCCGTCCGGCGTCTGCAGTTTGCCGCCCGAGAGCTCGTAACCAGCGTCGGTGAGGATCTTCTTCGCCGCCTCGACGTCACCGCTGCCGTGCCCGAACTCGCTCACGACGTCCTCGTAGCCGTCCTGGCCTGGCACGAAGTTGTGGCTGTTGAGCGGCTCGGCCTTGTCGGTGAACTGGCCTACCGTCTTGTCGATGATGCCCTGGCGGTCCACCGCGGTGAACAGCGCGTCACGCAGCGGCTCATCCGAGAGGAACTTGTTCTTCAGGTTGAAGTCGAAGTGCTCCCAGACCAGGCCCATCCCGATGTGGGAAGACACGCCCTGCATGGCGTCGATCTGGTCCACGAAGTCCACCTGCGGCTGCGGGTAGATGACCTGCACCTCGTTGTTCTGCAGCGCCGTCGGCTGCTCGGATGCCTCGGTGATGACCCGGTAGATCAGCCGGTCGAGGTTGGGCGCTTCGCCCCAGAAGTTCTCGTTCGGGACCGCGGTCACGGACTCGTTGTCCTGGAAGTTCTCGATCTTGAACGGGCCGCCGGAGTACTCCGGCACGTTCTTGCCGAACCACTCGAACGACTCCGCCAGCCCCTTGGGGCTGTCCGTGCCGCCGTTCTCCTCGGCGATGTGGGCCGGATACATCGGACCGCCCGAGCCCCACAGCACCTTCCAGTCGGTGAACGGCTCCTTGAAGGTCACCGTCACGGTCTTGCCGTCGTCGCTACCTTCGACCGACTCGACCTGGTCGTAACCCGACGTCGAGGCTGGCGCGCAGTCCGGGCAGTCCTCGCCGTTCTGCACCTTCCAGTTGTAGATGAAGTCGTCCGCGTTGATCGGCGTGCCGTCGGACCACTGCGCGTCCGGCTGGATCTCGTACTCAATCGTCTGCGGATCGTCACTGACCTGCTCGGCCGACACCAGCACGTCTTCGTTCATCGTGACCGTGAAGTCCGGCTCGGCATAAAAGGTGTAGGGCAGGACGCCCTTGAGGACGAAAGCTGACTCCTGAACATTGCCTTCGCTGGAGATGATGTTCCAGTTCGGGATGTTCTTCTCGATGGCGAACGAGATTTCGCCACCGTCCTGCAACTGGTCATCGGGAACCGCGTTGCACTCGTTCGGGTTGGCGTCGCAGTCGGCGTAGATGTTGCCCGGCTCCGCCGCGCCGTCACCGTCACCGCCGTCACCACCGCAGGCGCTCAGGATCAACGCTGAGCCCATCAACAATGCCGCAGCGGAGATTGTTCGAGATCTCCTCATTCGAGTGTGTCCTCCTAAAGCACTGGGACTTGCGCCCAAGTGACTCCGGTATTGGTCATCGGAGCATGTGCCATGCCAATAAGAACATGGCTCGCTGACGCAGCACCGTAGAAAGGAAATCATAGGACGTCACCGGTTGGCGTCCGATCGTGACCAAAGGGTGACGTGCCCATTTTCGCCAGTGGCGAGCTTGTTTACCCGCACGCTCTCGTAGCAGGTCACGACCGGGTCAGGAAAAGGTTGCGACTGCGCCGAATGGTTCACACACATCGGGGTCCCCCGAGCTGAGGAACCGATGAAGGATCGTTCGGGAACCGAACAAACGCGTCATTTCGAAACGCTGATCAAAACGATCGCGGCACTGGTACTCGCAGCTGGAAGCGAGACCGTGCTCACTCCCCGGTGCGGATCCAGTTGACAGCGTCGCCAAATGGACCCGTGAAGCCGTTGCCCGGCGTCACCCCAGCCACCGAGTCGCCGACGGCGAGGGTGTCGGCGAACTGAAACAGCGGGATGGTGACGTCAGCGCGCCACAGCGTTGACTCCACCTCGGGCCGCACGTCGGCAAGGGGGCGCTCGCCGGTCAGCACGGCCTGTGCCAGCCGCTCCAGCCGCTCGTGACAGAACCCGGCGAGATTGCCCGGCTCGACGACGCCGTCGTCGGCGCTCTCGCTGCTATCGCCGTCAGCGCCGTCGCTGTCACCGTTCTCGCTGCCGTCAGTGCCGTTGGCACTGCCGTCGCTGTCACCGGGACGCTCCCGGCAGGCGAGCCGGGAGGCGAACGTCGACGCGGCATCAGCGCCGACGGCGCGCGGCGCGAGCACGATGTCGACGCCGACGCCGCCCGCGAGCGGGTCGGCGTCCGGATCGGCGGGGTCCGTTCCGAACAACTCCCGTGGCTTCGGAGTGGCCAGCTTGGCCTCAATGCCCGCCGAGGTGAGCTGACGCACCAGCTCACGCGCCATCGCCAGGTACGGCTCCTGCTCCCGTGGTGCGGCGACGACCAGCTGCAGTGTGTCGCCGCTGGCGTCGCGCCACACGCCCATCGAGCGCTGGTACCCGGCCCGCCGCAGCAGTTCCCGCATCCGCTGCGGACGCGGTGTGCGCTCGGCTGCCGGGATGGTGGGCTGATAACCACTGGCCGACGGGACGCCGAGCTGCGCCGTCGCCCGCAACCGGCCGGACGGCCCGCCTTCCGCCCCCGCCGCGATGAGCCGCTTCCGGTCGATGAGCGCGGCAATCGCGGCTCGGGTGGTGTCGTCGGAGAGGACGTCGCTCGTGGGACGCAGCAACACCTCGGCTACCGCGGGCCGGGGCACGGTGTAGAGCGTGACGGCGTCGCCGAGGCGACGAAGCGCCGCGCGTTCCTGCCCGGTGGCTCTGGTCAGCGCGAACTGGTTGTTGCCGTCCCGCAACGCGGCGATGATGCCCTGCTTGTCCGAGCGTCGCAGCACCAACTGGTCGACCGCTGCGGGTTTCTCCCAATACCGCTCGTTGCGTTCCAGCAGGATCTCGCCGCGCGCGGTGTCGATCGATTTGATGGCGAACGGCCCGCCGTACGCGGGGAAGCTGCTCGCGAAGGCGTTCTGCCAGCCGCCGGGCACGTCCTTGAGCAGATGGGCTGGCAGCAGGTCGCTGAAAAGGCTGCGCCAGCCGGGATAGCGGTCCGCGAAGGTCACCTCGACGCGCTTGCCGCCTTCGCGGGAGGCGATGTCGGTAATGAGCCGGTACCCGGCGGGGTCGATGGTCCCTGGCTGGCTGCGCATCGCCTCGGCGAGATAAATGAAGTCCTCGGCGGCGACCGGCGCACCGTCCGACCACGACGCGTCCGGCCGGATCGTGTAGCTGACCGTGAACGGGTCGGTCGAGGTCACCGCTGCCGAGCGCATCACGGTCTCGTCCAGTTCGAGGCGACCGTCGCTGCCCGGCACGAATACCGACGGCAGCAGCAGCCGCCCGAGCGCGCGCGTCACAGGAGACAGGTCCGCCACGGTGTGCGGGTTGTAGCCGCCCACGATCGAATCCACGCCGATCACGATCTGGTCTGGCCCGGGTTCTGGTGCCTCGACGACGCTGGTCGGCTGCGGCCCTGGCACTGGCGGCGGGTCAGTGCACGCGGTAGCGAGCAGTGCCGTGGCGCAGCCGAGCACGAGCACCATGCTCGTGCGGCCACCCACCATGGCGACGCCCACCTCCCCGGTCGTTCTCACGTCCCCTCGGCACTCCCCACGTCGCCGGGTCACGGCATAGCGATACCGCGGTATGGCGATACCACGGTGTCGCGTCACCCCGGCGTCATCGGCATGGTGCCAGAGCGCGGGACGTCTCGCCCGCCGTTTCGCGCGCCGTCAGCTCGCGTTGTCCCGCGCCTTGGCACGGGAACGCTCCTTGGCACGGGTGTTGCTGTCAAGCGTCACCTTGCGCACGCGCACGGACTTGGGCGTGACCTCGACGCACTCGTCCGATGAGCAGAACTCCAGCGCTTCTTCCAGCCCGAGCTTACGCGGCCGTGCCAGCCGCTCCAGCTCATCACCCGTCGAGGAACGGATGTTGGTGAGCTTCTTCTCCTTGGTGATGTTGACGTCGAGGTCTTCGGCCCTCGGGTTCTCCCCGACGACCATGCCCTCGTAGACGTCGCTACCCGGCTCGACGAAGAACGTGCCCCGGTCGGCGAGCTGCAGCAACGCGTAGGTGGTGACCGGCCCCTTGCGGTCGGCGACCAGCGAGCCACTGTGCCGGGTGCGGATCTCACCAGCCCACGGGAAGTAGCCCTCGAAGATGTGGTTGGCGATGCCGGCGCCGCGCGTCTCAGTGAGGAAGTCGGCGCGGAAGCCGATCAGCCCCCGCGACGGCAGCACGAACTCAAGGATGATCCTGCCGGTGCCGTGACCGCCCATGTGCTCCATCTTGCCCTTGCGCGCGGCGAGCAGCTGAGTGACGGCACCGAGGTGCTCCTCTGGCACGTCGAGGGTGAGCCGCTCGAACGGCTCGTGCAGCGTGCCGTCGATGGTGCGAGTGACGACCTGCGGCTTGCCGACAGTGAGCTCGAAGCCCTCCCGTCGCATCTGCTCGATCAGCACCGCGAGCGCCAGCTCGCCACGGCCCTGGACCTCCCAGCAGTCCGGCCGTTCCGTCGGCAGCACGCGGACGCTGACGTTGCCGATCAGTTCCTGGTCGAGCCGCGCCTTGACCAGCCGGGCGGTGAGCTTGTCGCCACCGCCGAGACCGGCGAGCGGGGCGGTGTTGACCCCGACGGTCATCGAGATGGCTGGCTCGTCGACGGTGATGCGAGGCAGCGCCTCCGGGGCTTCGAGATCAGCGAGGGTGTCGCCGATGGTGATCTCGCTGATGCCCGCGATCGCGACAAGGTCACCGGCAGCGGCCTCGGTCGCCGGTACCCGGGTGAGCGCCTGCGTCACAAGCAGCTCCGAGATCCGGACGTTCGCCACGCTGCCGTCCTCACGCAGCCAGGCAACCGTCTGACCCTTGCGCAGCCTGCCGGCGTGGATACGCAGCAGCGCGATGCGGCCGAGGAAGTTCGAGGCGTCGAGGTTGGTGACCAGCGCGCGCAGCGGCGCGTCGACGTCGGCTCTCGGCGCTGGCACGTGGTTGAGCAGGACGTCGAACAGCGGGTCGAGGTTGTCGTTGTCCGGCGCGTCGCCGTCGGCGGGCTGGGTCAGGCTGGCCTTGCCGTCGCGGGCGCAGGCGTAGATGACCGGCAGGTCGAGAATCGCGTCCTCGTCGGCGTCCTCGACGTCAGAGGCCAGGTCCAGCAGCAGATCGTGCGTCTCGTCGACGACCTCGGAGATCCGCGCGTCCGGCCGGTCGACCTTGTTGACGACGAGCATGACGGGCAGCCCGGCTTCCAGGGTCTTACGCAGCACGAACCGGGTCTGCGGCAGCGGGCCCTCGCTGGCGTCGACGAGCAGCAGCACCCCGTCGACCATCGCGAGGCCGCGTTCCACCTCGCCGCCGAAGTCGGCGTGGCCTGGGGTGTCGATGACGTTGATGGTGACGGGGCCGTCAGGGGTGTTCCTGCGGATGGCGGTGTTTTTCGCCAGGATCGTGATGCCCTTTTCCCGCTCCAGCTCGCCGGAGTCCATCACCCTGTCGACCAGCTCGCCGTGCGTGCCGAAGGCGCCAGACTGCCGCAGCATGGCATCGACCAGCGTGGTCTTGCCGTGGTCGACGTGCGCCACGATGGCGACGTTGCGCAGGTCGGTTCTCGTGGGTGTCACGGTTGTGCTCGCAGCGGGCACGGCTGAGCTCCTCATCGGAAGGGTGTCGATAGAGACCACTGCGCGCGGGCGGCTAGGTGCTGGCTCGTTCCAGCTGCTAGTGGTCGGAGTCCAGGATACCCGGCGACCTGATGTGACCGGTCACACCTATCGCATAGTAGTAGGTGAGCCTAACCTGAGTGGGACGTGCGAACGCGTTCCGGGAGGTGACTCGGCGCCGTGGGTGGCAAGAAAAAGAGCAAGCGCGGCAAGGCCGGGTCGCATGACGCCGCCAAGGCCGAGGTACGCGGGCTGATCAAGGCAGGCAAGGTCAAGAAGAAGTGCTGCAAGTCGAAGCCACGCTGCGCGCGCTGCCCGGTTCGGGCGCTGAAGAAGGCCAAGGCGGACACACTCGACGCGGCGGCGTGACCAGGGTGGCGTGGCAACCGTATTGCCTGATCAGTCCTGATTGACCAGCGCTTCGTTGATCCAGTTCAGTTCCTTGGCCGTCCGCGTCGCGGAGAACTCGATCACCTCGTAGTGCACCATGCGCTTGTAGGCGAACGGGTCCGTCGCCAGGATCGCATCGAGCTTGCCGCGCAGCATCGGGCGCGCGATGATCACGCCGCCCACGCGGGGTTCTCGACGGCCTGACATCAGGAAGTCGCCGGCTTCGTAGTGCTTGGCGAGCCACTCGGAGTGGTCCGGCAGTACGAAGTCGATCTCCTCTAACGGCGCGGTGTAGGTGCTCAAGACAACGTACATACCCCAACGGTAAGCCTGATTTCGCACAGTGAAAGCTGTTAACCGCCCGGTCGATGCTGGTTCGTCCGGGGGATGTTCACCGCCGTGCGGTCGTGCCGAGCAGGGCACGCAGCTGAGGTAGCAGCACCCGGTCGCCTGGCAGCCAGTCGACGTCGTCCAGCGCGTCGCGGGCAACCCAGCGCAGTGCCACGTGCTCCAGCGCGACGGGCTCGGCCGCCGGATCGGTCAGGCTCGCGGCGTAGATGCGGAGCACGCTGCCACCCGGTAAGTCGGCCGCGCCGACGTGTCCTCCGATGTGGACGTCGACGTCGAGTTCCTCGCGGCACTCCCTGCGCAGCGCGTCCGGCTCCGACTCCCCCGGTTCCACCTGCCCGCCTGGCAACTCCCAGAACCCCGCGAGCTGATGCGGATAGGAACGCTGCGCGGCAAGCAGCGCGCCATCTCGCACGATCGCCGCGCCGACCACCACTTTCGCCACAGCGCGCAGCCTAACGGGCGGCGGAGTCCACCGAGAGTGGATCATGAGGCTTTCCGGCGATCCGTATCGCCAAACCGCCTCATGATCGCCACGTCCAGGCGCCTGGCCGCGCGCTACCCCGTGCGCCAGCTGACCAGGAACCGCGCGCCGCCGTCCGGGGAGTCCGCCACGGTGACCGTGCCGCCCCTGCGCCGCACCAACTCCGCGACGAGCGCCAGCCCGAGACCCGATCCGCCGGAGTCACGGGCGCGGTCGTCGGCCACCCGATAGAACCGGTCGAACACTCGCCGCCGGTGCTCCGGCGCGATGCCCGGCCCGTCGTCGTCGACCACGACCCGCGCGACCGACCGCGCGGCGAGCACCGACATGACCACCCGCGCGCGGGCGTAGCGGCAGGCGTTGCGCAGCAGGTTGTCCAGCACCAGTTCCACCTCGGCGTGCGCGGCCGACGCCCACACCTCGGGAGCCGCCGCCTCGACGCGCACCAGCTCGCGCCCGCCACGCCAACCTTCCGGCACCTCGGCTGGCAGCCGCGCGACGGCGGCGTGCGCTTCGCTGACCAGGTCGACGTCGGTAGCCTGCGGCAGCTCACCCGCGTCGGAGCGCGCCAGCGCGAGCAGCCCGTCCAGCAGCGCGGACAGCCGTTCCGACTCGGCGAGCACGTCGCCGAGCACCTCCTGGCTCAGCCCAGGGTCGGGGTTGGCGACCGCGACCTCCGACTGCACGCGAATCGACGCGACCGGCGAGCGCAGCTCATGCGCGGCGTCGCCAGTGAAGCGCAACAGCCGCTCGCGGGCCTCGCGCTGCCGCGCCAGCAGCACGTTGAACTCGGCGGCTAGCGCGCGCAGTTCGTCGTCGGCCGATGGCAGCGGCAACCGTTCGTCGTCGCCGAGGCGGCGTACCTGCCTGCCCATACTGCTGACCGGACGCAGCGCGGAGCGCACCGCGAACGAGATCGCGATGGCGGCGACGATCGCGGCGACCAGTGCGACCACGAGCAGCCAACGCGCCCCGTCGTGCACCGCGGCGGCGAAGCCGACCAGCCCCGCTCCCGCGACGACGAGCCGCTGCGAACCGTCCGGCGCGGTAGCGACGGTGCCGTGCCAGCGCATCGGCGGCTCGCCGTCGGCACGCACCGGAAGCCCCGCCTTGAGCGTGCGCACGGTCTCCCTGCCCAGCGCGGGGTCCGCCCCACCGTCGACTGGCGCACCCGCCGTGTCGAGCACTCGCACCAGCACGCCGGCCGGAGCGTCCACCGGTTCACCAGCGCGGACGTCGGCCACGGCGTCGGCAAGCACCTCGGACAGCTCGGCGTCCACCGATTCAGTGAGCAGTGGCTCCAGCAGCCTGCCCGCGAGCAGCGCGAGCCCGAGCAGGCAGGCCAGCGTCACCACGGACGCCAGCGTCGTGATGCGAAACGTCAGCGACCTGCGCCGCCACACCGCGCCGAGCGAGGCCATCAGCCCGACGCGACCTGATACCCGTGTCCGCGCACCGTCCGCACCACATCACCGGCGCCGACGGCGTCCAGCTTGCGCCGCAGATAGCCGATGTAGACCTCGACGACGTTGCGGGTCGCCGCGTGTTCGTCGCCCCACACCTCGGCGAGCAGGTCGTCCTTGGTGAGCACCGTGCCCGCGGCGCGCGTCAACGCCTCAAGCAGCGCGTATTCGCGCGGGCTCAACGCGACCGTCGCGCCGTCGAAGCGCACCTCGCGCGCCGAGCGGTCGATCTCCAGTCCGCCGAGCCGCACCACACCCCGCGCACGGTCCCCGCCCGTCCTGCGCAGCACCGCCCGCAACTGGGCGCGCAGCACGACGAACGAGAACGGCTTGACCAGATAGCCGTCCGCACCGAGGTCGAGCCCGTCCGCCTGGTCGATCTCACCGTCCTTGGCCGACACCAGGATCACCGGCGTCCGCACCCCTTCCTGGCGCAGTCGCTGCAACACCCGATACCCGGACAGGCCAGGCAGCATGATGTCGAGCAACAGCGCGTCGAACGTCCCGGTCCGCGCCAGCCGCAGCGCGCTCGGACCGTCACCTGTGGTGACCACGTCCATCCCCTCGGCGCGCAAACCCCTGTCCAGGGCTTTGCGCACACCCGCCTCGTCGTCGACGACGAGCACTCGTGTCTTCACGCGTCTCAGCATGCCTGATTCCTGCCGGTTCGCGTGACGGCTCCTCAGCGCGTTCTCAGCGTGGCACGTCGTCTCAGGATGGTCTCAGCGAACGGGGCGCACCGTGGATCCCACGACGACCAGCACACTGGTCACGGACAACAGGGAGGGCGCATGCAACCGAGAACGAAGGGGATCGCCGCGGCTGCCACCGGTACCACGGTCGGGCTTGCCGGCCTGCTGATCATGGCCATGCCCGCGGACGCTGGTCTTGAGCCCGAGCTGCCGGAACTCAGCGCGACGGAACTGGTGGAAGCCGCACTGTCGGCCGAGGCGCCCTCATTCGAGGGCACGGTCGCGGTGAACAACGAGCTTGGCCTGCCAGCGCTGCCAGGGCTCGGGCTGGCGGACGCCGAGTCCGCCCGGGTCTACCACGACAGCGACAAGGGCGCCCGCATCTCACTGCAGCGGGGCTCGACAGAGTTCACCGCTGTTCACGGGCCGGACGGAGCGTGGACGTACGACTCGTCGGCCAACACCGCGACCCGGTACCCGCACGCCGACCAGGTGCGTGATCTGACCCGTCAACGCGGCGAGTTCAGCGACCCGGCCAGCGCCGCGGCCGAGATCATCGACGTGCTCTCGGAGAGCAGCACGATCACCATCGACGGCACCGCGCGCGTGGCCGACCGCGACGCCTACGAGCTGGTGCTGACACCGAAACCATCGGAGCGCACGCTGCTGCGCGAAGTCACGGTCGCCATCGACGCGGCGACCAAGCTGCCGCTGCGGGTCGAGGTGATGCCGAACGGGTCGCCCGAGCCAGTGGTCAGCGCCGGGTTCACCGAGTTCGCTGTCGGAGCGCAGCCGGACGAGCTGTTCGAGTTCACTCCGCCGAAGGACGCCGACGTCTCCACCGCCGACCCGGACAAGGCGCGCGAGGCACTACCGAAGCACGCCGATCCGGCGCAGGCGCTCGACGACGTCGGCGAGGCGCTGGGTGAGCCGTTGGCGGTCACCGGCTCAGGGTGGGACACGGTACTCACCGGAACCGTGCCGGAGGACGCGTTCGCCGGGGCGGCGGAGCACCTGAACGAGCTATCCGGCCGGAACAGCGCACCGGAGAACGCCACGATGAATCTGCTCAGCCGGTTCGGCGAGCGATTCACCGACGGCGAGGTCAGTGGATTCGAGTTCACCACGCGGGCTGGTACCGGTGTCGTGACCGACGACGGGCGGTTCGCCGTCGGCGCCGTCCCCCGCCAAGTGCTCATCGAGGCGTTGGAGCAGCAGTGACAGAAACACTGACGGCCAGTGCCGCCGCCCGCGAGGCGGCGGCACCCCGGCTCGCGACGCGCACGCGCGGGCTGCGCAAGGTCTACCGCAGCGCGGTCGCCGTGGACGGCGTCGACATGGACGTGCCAGCTGGCGCTGTCGTCGGGATGCTCGGCCCGAACGGATCAGGCAAGACCACCACGATCCGGATGCTGCTCGGCCTGGTGCGACCCACCGAGGGCGAGGTCGAGCTGCTTGGCCAGCCGATGCCCGCCGCGAGCGAGATAAGCCTGCCGCACGTCGGCGCCCTGGTCGAGGGTCCTGGATTCCACCCGTTCCTGTCAGGCAGGGACAACCTGCTGCGGCTCGCGGCGGCCGAACCACTACTTGGCCGGCGCCAGCTCGATGCGGCGGTGTCGGACGCGTTGGAGCGAGTCGGGCTCTCGGACGCGGCACAGCGCGCGTACAAGGGCTATTCCCTCGGCATGAAACAGCGGCTCGGGCTCGCGGGTGCGCTGCTCGCACCGCGCCGGTTCGTGGTGCTCGACGAGCCGACGAACGGCCTCGACCCCGCGGGCACGCGGGAGATCCGGCGCATCATCGCCGACCTGCACGCCGAAGGCGTCACCGTGCTGGTGTCCTCGCACCTGCTCGCCGAGGTGGAGGCGACCTGCACTCACGTCGTCGTGCTCAACCAGGGCACCGTCGTCGCACAGGGCGAGCTTGACGAGCTGCTCGAGTCGACGAGCCCCACGCTGCTGGTGTCCACTCCGGACGGTCAGCCCGCTGTGGACGCGTTGCGGGACAACCGGATTCCCGCTCGGCTCGCACCAGAAGGCGTCCGCGTCGACCTGTCAGCGACGACCCCGTCTTCGGTGATCGAGACGCTGGTGCGCGCCGAGGTCGCCGTCGAGGAGGCCCGCAGGGAGCGCACCGGACTGGAAGACCTGTTCGCGCGGCTTACCCAGGCGGGCGATCCCGAGGACGTCCCACTCGACCGTGTCCCGGAGCTGATGTCATGACGATGACAACCGCACCCGTCACCGGCGAGTGGCGACTCACCAAGGCGCGGGTCGCCCTGCCCCGATTGCTGTGGGCCGAACTGCGCTGGATCTTCCGCAGGCCACGCACCCTGGTGGTGCTGGGGCTGCTCGCCGTCATCCCAGTGATCATCGGGATCGCGCTGTCCTTCGCGGACGGCGGCCCGACCGGCGACGCCGATCCGCCGGTGTTCGTGACGGCGGCGTCCAGCGCGCTGGCGTTGCCGATCGGGGCGCTGACGGTGCTGCTGGGGCTGCTGCTGCCGTTGACGGTGACCAAGGCGGCGGGCGACGCCCTCGCGGGTGAGCAGGCGAACGGAACGTTGCGCGGGTGGCTGCTGGCCCCGGTCGGCAAGGGACGTCTATTGCTGGTGAAGGCGTTCGGCGTCGCTGTCGTCGGACTGGTCGCCGCGGGCCTGGTCGGGACGACCGGATTCCTCACGGGACTCATCAGCAATGGCACGGACGGACTATTCACACTGTCGGGCACAACGTTGCCGCTGCTCGACGCGCTCGGCAGGGTGGCCATCGCCGTCGGGTGGGTGACGGTGCAACTGTGGGCACTCGGCGCGGTCGCGCTCGCGATCTCGGCGTGCACCGAACACCCGATGCTGGTGCTCGCGACCGTGCTGGGCGGCGTGATCGTGTCGCAGGTGCTGCTGGTGTTCGAGTCGCTGGACTGGCTGCACCCGTTCCTGCTGCCCGCGTCGTGGGACGCGTTGATCAACCTGGTGCGCGACCCGATCTGGTGGGACGGCCTCGGCGAGGGTGTCCTGCGTGCCGCCTGCTACCTCGCGATCGGGCTGTCCCTGGCGTACGCACGGCTCGTGACCAGCGACGGGTGAGGGGTTCTGCCATGGAGAGCGTCTTCCTCGCGTCCGCTGCCAGCATGACGCCCTTCATGGCACCCCGCCCGTCGCTCAGCGCCACACCGCGCGCCACTCCCGCAGCCAGCGTCGCTCGCTCGTCGTGACGTCGGCCGCTGGCAGCGTCATCGGTTCGGTGCGCAGCGGGGCCGTGCCGCGCCAGCCTTCCGGAAGCTCCACTCGCTCGCGCGTCGGATACGTGCCGTAGGTCGGGGCGATGGCGGCCTGGAACTGCTGCGACAGCAGGAAGTCGATCACCCGATGCGCCCGCTCTGAGTGATCAGCGTCGTCCAGCACCCCCGCGTAGCGCACCGTGCGGAAACAGGTGTCGGGCAGCACCGCTACCGGGGACGTGCCGTCGTCCTTCAGTTCCTCGGCAGGCGACGACGCCGGGGCGACGACAAGTGGCAGTGACCCGGACGTCGACGCACCGGAGAAACGCTCCTCATAGGCGGCGTCGAGCGAAGGGACGAGGTGTGCGCCGTTGTTCCGCAACTGGGTCCAGTACTGCCGCCAGCCGGTCTCGCCGTAGCGCGCGATCGTGGCGAGCAGGAAGCCGAACCCGGCTTCGGTACGGCTCGGATCAGGCAGCGCGATGAGCCCGGCGTACTCCGGCCGCACGAGATCCGCGAGTGTCTTCGGCTTGGTTCGGTCGCGCGAGGCGAACCAGCTCTTGTCGACGTTCACGCAGACATCGGCGAGGTCGATCGCGGAGAGGCGTTGCTGGTCATCGATGGTGAACCGGTGTTGCCCCTGGTTGGCCTCCGGGCTGGTGTACGACGCGAAGACGTCGGCGGCGAGCGCCCGCTTCGCGTGCCGAGCCGGCAAGCCAACGGCCACGTCTCCCTCGGGCTCACCCACGCTCGAGGTGAGGTGCTCGGTCAGGGATGCGGCGCTGGCGCCGACGTGCTTGACCGACAACTCGAAGCCGGTCTGCCGCTGGAAGGCATCCCGCAGTTCGCGCGGCACCGACCAGCCCTCATAGGCGAGCACCATGACCGTGGGCGCGGCGGGGTCCGACGTGCTCTCGGCGGGGTCACCGCAGGCAGCGACCAGCACACTTGCCAGCGCACCCGCGACCAAGCGGGAAGCCACTCGCCACATCTTTCCGCTCACGAATCCTCCACGACGCCGTCGGGCCAGACGCGAGCCCCCATGTACCTCCGCACGCCCGCAGCACGGGCAAGCGTACCGAGTGGGTGGCACGATGAGTGTCATGGTTGAGCTGCTAGCCGATGATCAGATCGCAGAAGCAAAAGCGGCCAGGCCCCATTGGGACGTGGCAGGGACCGCATTCGTCCGCACGGTCGAACTGGCCAGCTTCCCGCAGGCCATCGAGGCCGTCAACCGGATCGCCGAGATCGCAGAGGAGATGAACCACCACCCGGACATCGACATCCGGTGGCGCACGCTGAAGTTCTCCGTCAGCACGCACTCGAAGGGCGGAATCACAAGCAACGACGTGGCGCTTATCGATCGGATCGACTCCCTGCTGGCGGAGTTGTAGCGGACCCGAGCGGGGCTACGGCCGGGCGCGCGTCGGACACAGTGGATCTTGAGGCGTTGTGGTCGTTATAGCGACCACAACGCCTACACGTCGCCTGCACCGACGCGGCAGACGTCGACATCCGCGGACAGCGTCTGGACCGGATGCTGCCAGTCCCGCATCTCCGTGCGACATACTCAATCGCCAGGCCGCTGCATGAGTACTGCCGGGACCCGGCTGGTCAGATCGATGTGCGCGGCAAGGTCAGCAGCGACCCGCCCGGCTGAATCAAGCAACCGGGTGAAATCCGCGGCGAGATCCCTGGCATGGATCGGCTCGTGGTGCGCAATGCGGTTTCGTAGCTTGCGCAGTTTGGTCACGCTGAGCTTAAGATGGACCACAAACAGAGAGCCCCGGGAGTGACGGCGTACCGGCTTCGGCCAGGGAAACCCCCCGGGGCCTTGTCATGTGACCGACAGACGTCGACATCCGCCAGGAACCGAAACGTCGCCCGCCGCCGAGCGACGGACACTATGGACGTCCTTCACCAGATAGCTCAAGCGGGAGCGAGCATGGGCACGATCACACTCGACTACGACCGGTGGGGCTCCCGGCTGGCACGGATCGGCGACACACCACTGACCTACGACCGGCTCGGCTCCCGGCCCCGCACGCTGGGCGACTACACGCTCGAGTACGACATGCTCGGCGCCCGGCTGAAAGGCATCGGGGACGCCGAGATCACGTACGACAGGCTCGGCTCCCGTCCCCGCGCGCTCGGTAGCTGGTCAGTCGAGTACGACCACCTCGGCTCGCGGATGATCCAAGTCGGGCCGTACGACCTCACCTATCGCATGCTGGGCAGCAGGATCGACACGATCGGCCCGATGCGGATTCACCACGACCGGCTCGGCTCGCGCCCGAAGCGAGTGGAACTCACCGACGACACCACTCATCTGACCGACGAGCTGCTGATCACGCTGTTCTTCGTGCTCGATCATGTCCGCCGCTCGCGAAGCTCGGGAGCCACCGGCGACGGCGGCAGCTAGGCACAGGTCAGCCGTTGAGCTTGACGCACATCACTCCAGCGCAGAGCGACCTCGGCATTGGCACCATCCGCATTCTGTCGGTGCCCGGCACTAACCTCACCGCATGAACATCATCCTCGTACCGGGCTTCTGGCTTGGGGCACGGTCGTGGGACAACATCGTCCCCTCACTTGAGTCCGCGGGCCACAACGTCAATCCCATCACTCGTCCTGGACTCGACTCGATCGACACCGATAGATCCGGCATCGGCATGGCCGACTCGATCGCCGCGCTCGTCGACGTCATCGACAACACCGATGGCGACGTCGTCCTCGTCGGTCACAGCGGTGGCGGCAACGTCGTCTACGGCGCGACCGATCAGCGCGCCGAGCGCGTCAGTCGGGTCATCTTCGTCGACAGCGGCCCCATGCCGGACGGTGCGGCGGTCAACCCGTCGCTTCCAGGCGACGGCGTCGAGATCCCGCTCCCGCCATGGGATTTCTTCCGTGACGGTGGTGAGGATCGCGACCTACGCGACCTGACCGACACGATGCTCACCGACTTCCGCGCCAGGGCCATTCCCGAACCATGGGGGATGGCCAATGACCCACTCAAGCTCAGCAATCCGGCTCGGCACGACGTCCCGATGACGCTCATCTCGACAACGTTCTCGCGCAGCGAGATCGAGGAGGCGATCACGAACGAGGTGCCGTACTTCGCTGAGCTCGGCCGCGCCCGTGATGTGACGATCGTCGAGCTTCCGACGAGTCATTGGCCCCAGTTCAGCAAGCCGCGCGAACTCGCCGCACTCATCCTCGCGGAGATCACGTACGACTAGCTCGGCTTACGCAGCGGAGGTGGCAATAGGGGCAGTCACGCGCTCACAGTGCGGTGGTACGCGCGAGCGGTCAACTGAGTCGCCCGAGGCCCGACCCAGCTCAGACGTTGAAGCGGAACTCCACCACGTCCCCGTCGGACATGACGTACTCCTTGCCCTCCATGCGCACCTTGCCAGCGGACCGTGCGGCCTGCATGGACCCCGCATCGAGCAAGTCGCCGTAAGAGACCACCTCGGCCTTGATGAAGCCACGCTCGAAGTCGGTGTGGATCACGCCTGCGGCCTGCGGCGCCGTCGCGCCCTTCGGGACCGTCCAGGCGCGCGCTTCCTTCGGCCCCGCCGTCAGGTACGTCTGAAGGCCGAGTGTGTGGAACCCGGCACGCGCCAGTGCGTGCAGCCCAGGCTCGTCCTGACCAACCGAGGACAGCAGCTCCTGCACGTCGTCCGGGTCGTCCAGCTCAAGCAGCTCCGCCTCGACCTTGGCATCGAGGAACACCGCATCGGCCGGGGCGACGAGCTCGGCGAGTTCCTTGCGCTTGGCCTCGTCGGTGAGCACCGCCTCGTCGGCGTTGAACACGTACAGGAACGGCTTGGTGGTCAGCAGGTGCAGCTCACGCAGCTCATCGAGGTCGACCTCGTCCTGCGCGGCGAACAGCGTGCGGCCGGAGTCGAGGATCGCCTTTGCCTGCTTGGCGTTCTCCAGCGCGGGGCGGGCTTCCTTGCGAGTCCGAGCCTCCTTCTCCATCCGCACCAGCGCCTTCTCCAGCGTCTGCATGTCGGCGAGGATCAGCTCGGTGTTGATCGTCTCGATGTCGCTGATCGGGTTGAGCTGCCCCTCGACGTGCACCACGTCCGGATCGTCGAACACCCGGATGACCTGGCAGATCGCGTTGGCCTCGCGAATGTTGGCGAGGAACTTGTTGCCGAGGCCCGCACCTTCGGACGCGCCCTTGACGATGCCCGCGATGTCGACGAACGACACCGTGGCGGGCACGACCTTCTCCGAAGAGAACATCTCCGCGAGCTTGTCCAGGCGCGGGTCCGGCAACGGGACCACACCGACGTTGGGCTCGATCGTCGCGAACGGGTAGTTCGCCGCGAGCGCCTCATTGCGGGTCAGGGCGTTGAACAGGGTGGACTTGCCGACATTCGGCAGGCCGACGATTCCGAGGGTCAAACTCACGACGTCAGAGTCTACGGGCCGCCCTGGCGGCGGTCCTGGTCGCCCACCAGGCTCGCGATGTCCGATTTCCGCCAGTCATCGCCGGAGCGCGGTGGCAGGATCAACGACATGACCCAGCAGACGGCTCCGCGCCAGGCGCTCTGGCAGGACTTCGAGCGCTGCTACCGCGCTGTCGCGTCCCGTGAGACGCGCTTCGATGGCCAGTTCATCACCGGGGTGCGCACCACCGGCATCTACTGCAGGCCCTCGTGCCCAGCGCAGACGCCGCTGCCTGGGAACGTCGAGTTCTTCCCGACGTCGGCGGCCGCACAGGCAGCCGGGTTCCGCGCGTGCCGCCGCTGCCTGCCGGACGCGGTGCCCGGTTCGCCGGAGTGGAACCTGCGCGCCGACCTCGCCGCCCGCGCGATGCGCCTGATCACGGACGGCGTCGTGGAGCGCGAGGGCGTGCCCGGCCTGGCCACTCGATTGGGGTATTCGGAACGGCAGCTGGGCAGGGCGCTGACCACCGAGCTTGGCGCTGGTCCGCTCGCACTCGCCCGCGCGCACCGCGCCCACACCGCACGACTGTTGATCGAGCGGACGTCGATGTCGCTGTCCGACGTCGCGTTCGCGGCGGGGTTCGCCAGCGTGCGGCAGTTCAACGCCACTATGCGCGAGGTGTTCGCGACGACGCCGTCCCGGCTGCGCGGCACCCGGCGCACTGCTCCGCTGGACGGCGCGGCTCCGAACGGCGCGGTGACACTGCGGCTGCGGCTTCCGGCACGAACCCCGTTCGACGGCGCTGGCGTGCTGGACTTCCTCGCGGCGCGCGCGGTCGCAGGGGTGGAGTCCGTCGCGGACGGCGAGTACGCCCGTGCGTTGCGGCTGCCGCACGGCTCCGCGACCGCCCGGCTACGGCCCGCAGAGGGACACGTCGACTGCACGCTGCGGCTGACCGACACCCGCGACATCGCCAGTGCGGTGAACCGGCTGCGCAGGCTGTTCGACCTGGACGCCGACCCCGCCGCGATCGACGCGACGCTCCGGGGAGAGCCGCTGCTGGTGGCCTCGGTCGATGCGACGCCGGGTATCCGGTTGCCTGGCAGCGTCGACGGCGCGGAGACGCTGGTGCGGGCCATGCTCGGCCAGCAGGTCACTGTCGCGGCGGCCCGCACGGCGGCGGAACGGCTGTGCGCGACCCTCGGTGAGCCCCTTGCCCACCCGGACGGCGAGCTGACCACGCTGTTTCCCACCCCGGCGGCGATCGCGGAGCATGGCGCGGAGGTTCTGACCGGTCCCGCCCGCCGTGTCGAGTCAATCGCCGCGGTGTCGGCGGCGCTGGCCGCAGGCGCGCTCGACGTCCACCTCGGTCGTGACCCCGCTGAACTGCGCGAGGAGCTGCTGGCACAGCCTGGCATCGGTCCGTGGACGGCGGACTACCTGCTCCTGCGGGTACTCGGTTCCCCCGACGTCCTGCTGACCGGCGACCTCGCACTCCGCACCGGCGCGGAAGCACTCAACCTCCCCGCCGACCCCACTGCCCTGACCGAACGCATGATCGCCGTGCGCCCCTGGCGTTCGTACGCCGGGATGCACCTGTGGCGCGCGGCGGGTGTCGCGAAGGGCTTCCTCGCGACGCCTGGTGTCCCACAGAAGCCCTTCGCGACACCTCTGACCCCTGAAAGGACGACATGAGCATCGCCTACTGGTCCACGATGGACACCCCGGTCGCGCCGTTCACCGCCGTCGTCACTGGCGACGGCGCGGTGCTTGCCGCTGGCTGGACGTCGGACGTCGACGACCTCACCCCGCAGATCGCACCCGGGCTGCGGCCGTCCGAGCTGCGGCAGCGCCGTGACCTCGGGCCGGTCAGCGCCGCCGTGCGGAAGTATCACACCGGTGAGCTAGCCGCGATCGACGAGATCCCCGTGCGGCAGGCCTCCGGCGAGTTCCTGACGCACGCCTGGGATGTGCTGCGCAAAGTCCCGCCAGGCGATCCGGTCACCTACCGCGACTACGCCGCGCTGGCAGGACGGCCCGCAGCCATCCGGGCGGCGGCTTCCGCCTGCGCTCGCAACGCGGCGGCGCTGTTCGTGCCGTGCCACCGAGTCGTGCGGGTGGGCGGCGCCATGGGCGGGTTCCGCTGGGGAGTCGACGTCAAACGCTGGCTGCTCGCGCACGAAGCGCGGAGCGTCGCACGGTAACCGTCAGCACGGCAGCGGGAGCCTCCTGACGGTGATCTACTGACACAACAACTCCAGCGTCGACCCGCTCCTGGCCTTGCGGACGCGCAGCCGGGTGGGGATCCGCTGCCGCAGCTCCTCGACGTGCGAGACCAGCCCGACCACCCTGCCGCCTGCCCGGAGCCCGTCGAGCGTGTTCATCACGACGTCCAGCGTCTCGGCGTCGAGGGTGCCAAAGCCTTCATCGATGAACAGCGTGTCCAGCTGCGCACCGCCGGTCTCGGCCGCGACGACGTCGGCCAGCCCCAACGCGAGCGACAGCGACGCCAGGAACGACTCGCCCCCGGAGAGCGTCTTGGCTGGCCGCACCGCGCCGGAGTAGTCGTCCAGCACGTCGAGCCCGAGCCCGCCTCGGGTGCCGCGCGCGCCCGCCGCGTCGGAGTGCACGAATGAGTACCTGCCCTGGCTCATCACCTTCAGTCGCGCTGTCGCCGCCACGGCGACCTCCTCCAGCCGCGCGGCCAGCACGAACGAGTGCAGCGACATCTTCCTGGCGTTCTGACCCCTGCCGTTGACGACGTCGGTGAGCGCGTCCAGCTCAGCGAACTCCGCCTCGGCGGGCGCCAGCTCGGCGGCCAGTTCGGACAACCGCTCACCAAGCCGCGCGAGTTGGGTGGCGCGTTCGGCGGCGGTGCGCTGGGCGACGAGCGCGGCATCCGCCTGCTCCCGCGCCACCCTCGCCGCTTCCTGCGCGGCGTCGACATCGACGACGGCATCTGGCTCGATCCCCACCAACTCCGGTTCCGCCAGCACGGCCCGTGCCGTCTGCTCCTCGACCGCGGCCTCGTTGATCCTGCGCTCCAGCGCCTCGATCTCGGCCGTTTCGCGCGCGGCGGCGAGCGCGTCCTCGCGAGTCGCGAAGCCCGCCGTCACCACCTCGTCCGCCACCCTGTCCCGCTGCTCGGCGAGTCGGTGCCTGGCGGACACCAGCTCGGCGCGCGCCGAGGCGAGCGCGTCGTAGGCGGCGGCGAGGTCCTGCAGCGCGGTGCGGCGTTCGGCCACGCTGGCGTACTCGCCCCGCGCGGCGTCCAGCCGGGTGGCGCGCTGCTCGATGGTCGCGGCGAGCCCTTCCCGCTCGGCCTTGGCGGTAGCGGCGGCCCGGTCGGCCTCGGCGTGTTCATCGTCGAGCCGTCGCGCGGTCTGCTCAAGGTCTCGCAGCTCCTGCTCGATCGCCTCACGCCGCGCGGCCTTGTCCTCGTGCGCCGCCAGTTCCTCGCGCGCGGTCGCGAGCTGCTCGGCCAGCACGTCCGTGTCGCGATCGCCCACCACCTCAGCGAGCCGGGCCACCGCCGCGTCCGCCTCGTGCCGGGCGGTCATCGCCTGCTCTCGTTCAGCGTGGGCGCGCTGTTCCGCCTGCTCGGCCTCCTGCTCGTCGGCCTCGCTCACGCCCACGGCAGCGGCAGCGGGCGCCGGGTGTTCGGCGGCCCCACAGACCGGGCACGGCGCACCATCGGTCAGCTCGCCAGCGAGCTCGGCCGCCATGCCGGACAGCCGCTGTTCCCGCAGCTGTTGTCGCCGTTCCCGCGCGGTCTGATGGACGTCGATGGCATCGCTGAGCCGCTGTGCCGCCGCCTGTGCGGCCTCGCGCGCCCGCGGCAGCCGTTGGGCGGCGTCGAGGGCGTGCGCCAGGTCGTCGCGGCGGGTGCGGGCGGTGTCGATCCTGGCGGCGGCATCGCTGGCGTTGGCGAGCCGCTCTCGGCAGTCGGTGAGTTGCGCGGGGAGCGTCTGCCTGTTCTCGGCGAGCTGCCGGGCGCGGTTCGCCTGCTGCTCCGCCGTCGCGTCCAGTTGCCGCAGCCGCTGCTCGTCCTCGCGCTGCCGCTCGGCCTCGGTGAGCGCTTCCGAGAGCGCGCCCGCCGTCTCCCGCAGGTCGCTGGCACGGTCCCGCAGCTCTGGCTCGGTGCCGTCCGCAGGGTGGTCCCCCAGGTTGGCGACGGCGGTTTGCTCGGCGGCGACGGCCTTGTCGACGGCGGCAGCGAGCTGGTCAGCATGGTGCTGCGCCGTCAGCACGGCGCTGACGCGCTTGGCGTTGGACAGTTCCTGGCGGGTGCGGTCCAGGTCGGGTGCCTTCTCCGCGAGCAGTCGCAGTTTCTCGTGCGCCGCTGCGACCCGCCGCACCCGCTCCTGCCGAGTCTTACGGTCGGCCAGGACGTCGTCCGCCTGGGCGCTGGCCTGGCGGGCTTCCTCGGCGGCGGTCTCGGCACGCCGCAGCTCGGCGTCGGCCTCGGAACGTCGCTGGGCGGCCCAGTCCAGCAGGTCGTCGGTCGCGCCCGGACCAGTTCGCTCGTCCGGCAGCTCGACACCCGCCGCCTGCGCGAATCGCGCCGCCACCTCGCGCAGCCGGTCCCTGCGCACCTCCAGCCCAGACCGGCGCTGCTTGCGTCGGTTCATCAGCCAGTGCTGCGCCGCCTCGAACCGGTGGGTGTCGAACAACCGCTCAAGCAGTCGCTCGCGGTCGGCGGTGTCGGCGCGCAGGAACCGGGCGAACTCGCCCTGCGGCAGCAGCACGACTTGGAAGAACTGCTCCGCAGTCATCCCGATGAGGCGTTGCACCGTCCGGGCGACCTCGTCAATCCGGGTGATCGGCTCGGCCGACACGCCGTCGGGCGCACCGTCGAGCCACGTCAGCGATGCCTTCGCCTGCTGTTTAGTGGTGCCGCTGCCCCTGCGCTTCCTGCGCTCGTACTCGGGGGTGCGCACGATGCGCATGCGGCAGGACTGCACCGTCAGCTCCAGCGACACCTCAGTCGGGGTGTCCTCGGCCGCGAGGTCGCTGCGCAGGCGCTTCGCCTCGTTGCGCGCGCCGGGCACTTGGCCGAACAGACCAAACGCGATCGCGTCGAGCAGCGCCGTCTTGCCCGCCCCGGTCTCGCCGTGCAGCAGGAACAACCCGTCCGCGCCGAGTTCGTCGAAGTCGACGTCCTCTCTGCCCGCGTACGGACCGAAGGCGCTCACTGCCAGGTGGTGCAGTCTCATTCCGCCGCGACCTCCTCCTTGGCCGCCGCCGCGAGTGCCCGGTCGACGACGGTGCGTTCGCTCGCGCTCAGCTCGCTGCCGCGACAGGCGCTGAAGAAGCTGTCGGTGATCTCGGCGTCGCTGCGCCCGCGCACGGCGTCGCGGTAGCGCAGCGCGTCGCCCTTCCCCTCGGGCGGCACCCACTCCAGGTGCACCGCGTACGGGAAGCGCTCCCGCAGCGCGCGCATCCCATCGATGGGCCGCACCGGATCGGTGAGCGTGACCGAGAGATAGCTGCCGACCAGACGTTCATGCTCCGGGTCCGACAGCAGCTCGTCGAGCCGCCCGGTCACCGTCGCCAGCGGCCTCGGCACCGGCAGCTCGCGTCGGGTGACGTCAGCCAGTCCGTCGGCGTCCAGGTCGAGGCGCCACACCGATTTCCGGTGCGATGCCTCGGAGAACGAGTAGGCCAGCGGGCTGCCGCAATAGCGCAACCGTTCGCTCAACGTCTGTGGCCCGTGCAGGTGGCCGAGCGCGACGTAGTCCGGGCCGTCGAAAACCGACGCACCGACCTGTTCGACGCCGCCGACGCCGATCGGTCGTTCGGAGTCAGATCCGGCACCGCCGGTGACGAAGGCGTGCGCCAGCACGACCGACCGCGCGTCGCGGGTGGCCCGATCGGCGTTGATCCGGCGCATCGCCTCGCCAAGCACCCCGGTGTGGCCTCGCTCGTCGATGCCCATGCTGTGCCGTGCGGGGTCGGGCTCCAAGTACGGGATGCCATAGAACGCGACGCTGCCGTGCTCGTCGTCAAGCAGCACCGGTTCGGCGAGCCCGTCGATGGTGGTGCGCAGGTACAGCCCTTCGCTGGACGTGAACTCACCGAACGCGCCGAGCCGGACGGCGGAGTCGTGGTTGCCAGGCGTGACGACAAGCAACGCCCCCGCGTCCCTGATCCGCCGGAACGCGCGACCCGCCACCCGAACCGCCTCCGCCGACGGCACCGCACGGTCGTAGACGTCGCCGGCGACGAGCACGACGTCGACACCGTCCTCGGCGACGATGTCGGCGATCGCGCCGAGAACGGCGTCTTGATCGGCGAGCAGATCGACCCCATGGAACGTGCGGCCGATATGCCAGTCGGAGGTGTGCAGCACCCGCATGGCCCCAACCCTATGGCGGCGCACCGACAGTCCCGGGACGACGCGCCGCCGCCAGTGCCGTGCGCGACGTTGTGTCGGGGGTGTCTGGCACGCTGCGCGACATGACCGCAACCGTGATCGCGACCGCCGCCGTCGCCATGGCGCTGTTGCTCGCCGCTGGGCTCGCGGTGGTGTGGCGGCTCTACACCGACAGCATGAAGCGGGCCGACGCCTCCGCTCGGTTGCTCGCCGAGGAACGCGCGCGGCTCGACGAGCAGCAGAGTGCGCTGCGCCGCTATGAAGTCGCGTTCTCCTCCATCAGGGGCCGAGGTGAGCTGGGCGAACAGGTGCTCGTCGCGACCGCGCGCGCCCTCGGGTTACGGGAAGGGCTGCATTTCACGTTGCAAACCGACCTCGCTGGCGGTGGCTCGGCCAAACCGGACCTCGTGTTGCACGTCAGCGGCGGCAAATCGGTACCGGTGGACGCCAAGGCGAGCATGGCGGTCTGGGCAGAGGCGGTCGAAACGGACGATCCAGCCGAGCGGACCGACGCGCTGCGGGTGCACGTCCGCAACCTGCGCGCGCGAGCGAGCGAGCTTGCGAGCAAGGGCTACCAGCGCTGGGCCGACGCGATCTACGGCACGGTGATGTTCGTGCCATCGGACGCCGCCGTCGTCGCCGCGATCGACACCGAACCCGAACTGTTGCGCTGGCTGCTCGACCGCAGGGTGTTCCTCTGCGGACCGACCGGCTTCGCCATCGTGGCGTCGGCGGCGTTGTTCGCGGCCAGTGAGCGAACCTTCGCCGACGACATGGAGCGGGTGCGCGCACAAGCGCGCGGGGCACACCGGGCGGCCTCGAACGCCGTCGACGCGGTCAACCTATCCAGCACTCACCTGCAACGTTTCCTGTCGGCCAGACGCAGGGAACTGGACGCGCTTGAGACCTTCCGCACGGCAGTCGATCCCATCTCCGAGGCCTCGGCGAGCGCCTCGACAGTGGCGGAAATCAGGAGAGGCGATGAGATCGCCACCTCCTAGCAGCTAACGTGGTAACCCGTGGCCAGCATCAGCAAGCGCGAGGACGACCTCGCGGACGAGATCGAGTCGGTGCCGTGGGACGAGCGTCCGATCATCGGCACGTCCCAGGGGTTGCCCTGGTGGCAGGCGATCGTGCTCGCCTTCGGCCTCACTCTGTTCGCCGCCGTGGTCGACATCCAGTTCAACGACAAGCCGACCGTTCTGTTCCAGGGTGGGTACTTCGTCGCCTGCATCGCCGCGGTGGCATGGGTTCAGCGCGGCAGCTTGTTCGCACCGATGGTGCAGCCGCCGCTGATCCTGGCGACCATCGTGCCGGGCATCGTGATGTTCAGTTCCGAAGGCGTCGATGGTTCCGGGCTGAAGGACATCCTGCTCGGCTACGGCCTTCCCGTGATCAACGGCTTCCCGACCATGGCGATCACCACGGGTGTCACGCTGGCTACCGGGTTCGCCAGGATGTTCCTGGAGCGCGATCCCGACCGCGCGAAAGACGACGAGGACGACGCGGAAGACGTGCCGCCAGCTGGTCGGCCCCGTCCGCGCGATGAGAAGCCCGCTGGGGCAGGAGCCGCCCCGGCGCGGGGACGGCGTGCCATTCCCGACGAAGACGATCCGGACGAGCCAGCCGAGCGCCCGCTGCTGGACAAGGTCCGTAAGTTCATGCCCGCCCGCGAGTCGGACGATGAGCGGCCCGCGCGCGGCAGCGACCCGGACGGGGAGCGAGCCAGGCGCGGCAGGGAGCCGGTGGAGCCGCCACCCGCGCGACGTGGCGAGCGTCCGGCCGAGCCACCGCCACGCCGAGGCGCGCCGCCCGCGGGGCCGGGCGGTCGTCCTGTTCCCGACGCGCACGGTGCCCGTCCCGGTGCCGCTCCTTCCGGGCCGACGCAGCGCCCGCCGCGCACACCACCGGAACGACGTCCCGAAGGCCCGGGTGCCGGTCCGCCACCGCCCGGCAGGCGCCGCGCACCGAGCGAGCCCGGCCGCAGGCCACCACGCGGTGAGGCTCCCCCACCGCCACCGCGGGGTGACGGCGCGGAGCCACTGCCACGTCGAGGCGCGCCGAAACCACCACCAGGCGGTCCACCAGCCGGAAACCCGCCGCCCGGTGACAAGCCGCCAGCGGGAGGTCCGCCGCCCGGGGGGCAGGCGCCCCGACGCAGGCCAGCGCCGCCACCTGACGAGCAACCACGCCCGCCGCGCAGGCAACCGCCACCACCTGACGAACAGCCACGCCCGCCGCGCAGGCAACCACCACCGCCCCGGCGTCGGCCGTGGGACGACGACCAGGGCTGAGCCCCCGGAGCCGCGCCTGAGCGCCGTCGGCCTGATCCGAGGCGTAGCTCAGTGTTGATCGCACGGCAGCGCGGTCACCAGGCCGTCGACGGCGGGCCAGACAGACGTCCGGTGTCCGCCGCCAGCTCCTCAGCGCACGCTGGAGCGCTCGCGGGCGTCCCGGATCTCGCGCGGCAGCGCGAAGGCGATCTTCTCGTTCGCCGTGGTGACTTCCTCAACGTCGGCCCAGCCGCGCTCCGACAGCCACTCCAGCAGCTCCATGACCAGCACATCTGGCACCGACGCGCCACTGGTGACGCCGACGGTGCTCACGCCGTCGAGCCAGGACTCGTCCACCTCGTTGGCGTAGTCCACCAGGTACGCCTTAGTCGCCCCAGCCTGCAGCGCGACCTCGACCAGCCGCTTGGAGTTGGAGGAGTTCTTCGACCCGACGACGATGACCAGGTCGCATTCTGGCGCCATCTCCTTGACCGCGACCTGTCGGTTCGAGGTCGCGTAACAGATGTCGTCGCTCGGCGGGTCGGCCAGGTTCGGGAACCGCTCCTTGAGCTGGTCAACGCGCTCCATGGTCTCGTCGACGCTGAGCGTGGTCTGCGACAGCCACACCACCTTCTCGGGATCGCGCACCTGCACCTGATCGACGTCCTCGGCGGTGTCGACGAGCTGCACGCGGTCCGGCGCCTCCCCCGAGGTGCCCTCGACCTCCTCGTGGCCTTCGTGGCCGATGAGCAGGATGTCGTAGTCCTCGCGGTCGAAGCGGTTGACCTCCTTGTGCACCTTCGTCACCAGCGGGCAGGTGGCGTCGATGGTGCGCAGATTGCGCTCCTCTGCCTCGGTGTGCACGGCGGGAGAGACACCGTGGGCGGAGAACACCACGAGCGCACCCTCCGGCACCTCGGAGGTCTCCTCGACGAAGATCACGCCCCGCTCGCGCAGTGTGTCGACGACGTGGCGGTTGTGCACGATCTCCTTGCGCACATACACCGGCGGGCCATACTTCTCCAGTGCCTTTTCGACGGTGATCACCGCCCGGTCGACGCCCGCACAGTAGCCGCGCGGTTTGGCGAGCAGCACTCGCTTTGTTGTGGCCTCGCTCGCAGTCATCACAGTCCCATCGCGTGTCGGATGCTCGCTCGACGCCATCAAGGGTACGGGGTATGCGAGGGTGTTCGGGGTCACGCCTGAAGACTGCTTGCAGGTCCGAAGCATCGGAGGCTGGCCACACCTCGCCAGGCGCGGTTGGGTGGTGGCCACCAAGTGAGGGAGACTAAAGCCATGAAGCCACTTCCGCTGCCCATTCGCCTCGCGGCAGGCATCGCCGTGAGTGCCAAAGAACACGCGCGCGACCTGCCGAAGCAGCTCACCGGCCTGCCGGTCACGGTAGCGAGCCAGGTGTTGCAGCTGTCGATGCGCGTGCAGCAGCACGTCACCGAGCTGGCGATCAAGGGGGAGTCCGCACTGTCCGGGCTGCAGCCGGTGGAGGAGACCCCGAGCTGGGCCACCTTCGACGAAGACGTCGACGAGCGCGACGAGCTGTATCCCACCGGGTTCGACGATCCCGACGTGCCGGTGCCCTCGCCACGCGGTCAGCTCAACGGACGTCTTCCCGGCGCGTCGCTGCGGTCCAGCCGGTTCGATACCGCCGACGAGTCCGAGCAGGAAGCCGACCCGTGGTCGCGGGAGGCGGACGCACTCGCCGAGCGAGAAGCGGAGACCGAGCGCGAGGAGGCTGCCGCTCGGGTCAGCCCGCCAAGCTGGTTGCCTGACTACGACTCGCTGAGCTTGCCACAGGTCAGGGCACGGTTGCGTCGGTTCAGCAGGGAACAGCTCGTCGAGCTGCTCGCCTATGAGCGGGCGACGGCGAACCGGCCGTCGTTCACCGGGATGCTGGAACGCCGGATCGACACCGTCAGCCAGCAGGCCGACGAGGGCGGGGCCGGAAAGACCTCGTGACCACCGAGTCCACGGGCACCTCCACCGGCGCCACGACCAGCACCGGCCAGCAGAAGCCCACCGCCGAGTCGCCGTGGCCGGTCCGCACGGTCGCCCGCAAGATCGCCGACTGGATTCACCGGCTCGGTGCGGTCTGGGTGGAAGGCCAGGTCACGCAGATCTCGGCGCGACCGGGCACGCGCACGGCGTTCGTGACGCTGCGCGACCCGTCCGCCGACATCTCCATGACCGTCACCTGTCCGACGAAGCTGCTCAGCGACCTGGAGCAGCCGCTGTCCGACGGCGCGCACATCGTCGTGCACGCGCGGCCGAACTTCTACGTCGGCAGGGGCACCATCAGCCTGCGGGCCAGCGAGATCCGTCCGGTCGGCGTCGGCGAGCTGCTCGCGCGCATCGAACGGCTCCGCAAGCTACTCGCGGCCGAGGGGCTGTTCGCGCCGGAGCGCAAGCGTCCGCTGCCGTTCCTGCCCAGGGGCGTCGGGCTGATCACAGGACGCGCCTCGGCAGCAGAGCACGACGTCCTCGCCAACGCGCACGCCCGCTGGCCCGCCGTCCAGTTCACGGTCATCAACACGGCAGTGCAGGGGGCGTCGGCCGTGCCGCAGATCGTGAAGGCGCTGCGCAAGCTGGACGCCGACCCGGACGTCGACGTCATCGTGCTCGCACGCGGCGGCGGCAGCGTGGAGGACCTGCTGCCGTTCTCCGACGAGACGTTGTGCCGCGCGGTCGCGGCGGCGGGCAAGCCTGTGGTCAGCGCGATCGGGCACGAACCGGACTCGCCGTTGCTTGATCACGTCGCTGACTTGCGGTGCTCCACGCCGACCGACGCGAGCAAACGGATCGTGCCCGACGTCGCCGTCGAGTCGGCGCGGATCGGCGAGTTGCGCGACCGGGCGCGGCGCGCGCTGCGCGGCTGGGTCGACCGGGAACGGGCGTTGCTGGACCAGCTGTGCAGCCGTCCGGTGCTGGCGGACCCGAAACGCCCACTGGAGCGAGACTCCGAGCAAGTGTGGCTGCACGTGGAACGGGCGCGACGGGCCACGTTGACGGTGCTGAACGCCGAGCAGGCGGTGGTGTCGGAGGCGCGGGCGAAACTGACGGCGCTCGGCCCCGCCGCGACGATGGAGCGGGGCTACGCGGTAGTCCAGTTCCGGCGCGATGACGGCTCGCTGGGCGTGCTGCGGTCGGTATCCGACGCCCCCGCCGGCACCGGGCTGCGCATCAGGGTGGGTGACGGCGCGATCCATGCCACGGTGGACGACGACTGACGCGGTAGCGTTGCACCCCGAGACGGCCGGGCTTCACTGAGCGCGGCCGCGAACACCGGCACCGCGCGGTGGCCGGCACGGCGAGAAGGGCGAGGCAGGACTGATCCGTGAGCGCTGAGAACACCGACAAGACCGAGGCGAGCGAACTCGACGGCCTCGGCTACGAGCAGGCGCGTGATCAGCTGATCGAGGTGGTTCGCAGGCTGGAGGCAGGCGGACTCTCGCTGGAGGACTCGCTGGCGCTGTGGGAGCAAGGCGAGACGCTGGCCAGGGTGTGCGAGCGGCACCTGGAAGGCGCGCGGAAGCGCATCGACGACAAGCTCGCCAGCGTGGAAGACACCGCGAACGGCACCGGAGCAGGCGACGCCACCGAGGCGGATGGCGCCGCGCTGGACACCGGCGGCGGCAACGGGACCGCCGGGTAGCATCAGGACGCAGCACATCGTCCACCCCGGAGGCAGCATGACCCGCGTCGGCCAGAGCAACAGCCACACCAAGGAGGCCCCTGACCGCAACCTCGCTATGGAGCTGGTGCGGGTAACCGAGGCGGCCGCGATGGCGGCGGGCCGCTGGGTCGGTAAGGGCGACAAGAACTCGGGCGACGGCGCGGCCGTCGACGCGATGCGGCAGCTGATCAGCACCGTGTCAATGCATGGTGTCGTCGTCATCGGTGAGGGCGAGAAAGACGAAGCGCCCATGCTCTACAACGGCGAGGAAGTCGGCAACGGCGACGGCCCGCACTGCGACGTCGCGGTCGACCCGATCGACGGCACCACGCTGATGAGCAAGGGCATGCCGAACGCGCTCGCGGTGCTCGCGGTCGCTGAGCGCGGCGCGATGTTCGACCCGTCCGCCGTGTTCTACATGGAGAAGATCGCCGTCGGGCCGGAGGCGGCCGACGTCGTCGACATCTCGGCCCCGGTCGCGGAAAACATCCGCAGGGTCGCCAAGGCAAGGCACAGTGACGTCTCCGACGTGACCGTGTGCATCCTGGACCGGCCCCGACACGACAAGCTGGTCTCCGAGGTCCGCGAGGCTGGCGCGCGGATCCGGTTCATCTCGGACGGCGACGTCGCGGGCGCGATCGCGGCCGCCCGTCCCACCACAGGTGTCGACATGCTGCTCGGCATCGGCGGCACGCCGGAAGGCATCATCGCGGCGGCGGCCATGAAGTGCCTCGGCGGCACCCTGCAGGGCAAGCTGTGGCCGAAGGACGACGCCGAGCGCGAGCAAGCACGCGACGCTGGTCACGATCCGGATCGGGTGCTGACCACGGACGACCTGGTGCGCGGCGACAACGTGTTCTTCTGCGCCACCGGCGTCACCGACGGCGACCTGCTGCGCGGCGTGCACTACCGCGCTGGCGGCGCGACGACGCAGTCCATCGTGATGCGTTCGAAGTCGGGCACCGTGCGGATGATCGACGGCTACCACCGGTTGACCAAGCTGCGCTCCTACGCGTCGGTGGACTTCGACGGCTCGCCGGAGACCGGCGAGCGCGCGGTGCCGCCGCTGCCCTGATCACAAGCGCTGTCACTCCATATTGCTGGAGTGCCCTGGGAACAGGTGCGCATCGGGATTGAGCAGCACCGCGATGTTGTTGATCGCGGTGGCTGCCTCGCCGAAGCCGGTGGAGATCAGCTTGACCTTGCCGGGGTAGCCAGCGACGTCGCCCGCCGCGTAGATCCGCTGGCGCGTGGTCGCCATGGTGGTGTCGACGGTGATCTGCCGGTGGTCGACATGGAATCCCCAGGACTCGATCGGCCCGAGGTCGGCGGTGAAACCGAGCGCGGCGACCACGGTCTGCGCTGGCATGACTTCCCGCTCGCCGCCCTTGGTGGTCACCTCGACCTCGGCGAGCCTGCCGTCACCGCGCAACGCCGTGACCTCGGCGTCGGTCACCATACGCACACCGAGATCACTGACCTGCCGCACGATCGCTTGCGCGGCTCGGAACCGCGCCCTGCGGTGCACCAGCGTCACGCTTGCCGCGATCGGGTGAAGCGCAATCACCCAGTCGAACGCCGAGTCGCCGCCGCCGACGACCACGACGTCCTCACCACGGTGCTTGTCCAGCGCGGGAACGAAATGGACGAGGCCGTTGCCGAGCCATTCGTTACCCGCGGGCAGCGGGCGCGGGGTGAACTCGCCGATGCCCGCCGTGATCAGCATCGCGCCCGCGTGCACGTCGGGGCCGTCCTCGATGCCCACGATGAGCTTGTCCTCGCGCTCGTCGAGCGTGGTGGCCTTACAGCCGAGCAGGTAGATCGGATCGGCCTGCTTGGCCTGTTCCACCAGCGCGGACACCAGGTCCCGGCCAAGCACGGCAGGGAACCCGGCGACGTCGAAGATCTGCTTCTCCGGATACATCGCGGTGATCTGCCCGCCCGACTCGGGCAGCGAATCGACGATCGCGACCGACAACCCCCGAAATCCCGCGTAGTACGCGGCGTAGAGGCCCGTCGGCCCGGCCCCGACGATGACGACATCGACGCTGATGTTCTCGCTCGGCGAGTCGGTGTCCGATGATTCGGACCTGCGAGCAGTCCTCATGTCCGATGATTCGGACCTGCGAGCAGTCCTCATGTCCGATGATTCGGACCTGCGAGCAGTCCTCATGATTGCCAGGCTATCCCCTCGCCCGGTGGTATGTCCGCCATCACGGGGCCAGACTCGAACTATGACTGGCCAGGAATTCCGCATCGAACACGACACCATGGGCGAGATCCGCGTCCCCGCTGACGCGCTGTACCGCGCGCAAACGCAACGCGCGGTGGAGAACTTCCCGATCTCCGGACGCGGCTTAGAGCGGGCACAGATCCGCGCGCTTGGCCTGCTCAAAGCGGCGTGCGCGCGGGTCAACGCCCGGCTCGGTGTGCTGGACGCCGACGTCGCTGCCGCCATCGCGTCCGCCGCCGACGAGGTGGCCGCCGGAGAGCATGATGCGCACTTCCCCATCGACGTCTTCCAGACGGGGTCGGGCACCTCATCGAACATGAACGCCAACGAGGTCATCGCCACGCTCGCGTCCCGCGCGCTCGGCACCGACGTGCATCCGAACGACCACGTCAACGCCTCGCAGTCGTCCAACGACACCTTCCCGACGACGATCCGGATCGCCGCGACGGAAGCAGTGCTCACTGATGTGATCCCTGCTCTGGAACACCTCGCCGCGACCATCGAGTCGCGGGCTGCTGAGTGGGACGACCTAGTGAAATCCGGCCGCACGCACCTGATGGACGCGGTGCCGGTGACGTTCGGGCAGGAAGCGGGCGCATGGGCGGCGCAAATCCGGTTCGGCATCGAGCGGCTGCGGACGTGCCTGCCCCGGCTGGGAGAACTGGCCATCGGCGGGACCGCCGTCGGTTCCGGTTTGAACGCCCCGCCTGGGTTCGGGGACGCGGTGGCGTCCGAGCTGGCGTCGGTGACCGGACTGCCGCTGACCGAGGCGCGCGACCACTTCGAGGCCCAAGCCAGCCAGGACGGCGTCGTCGAGGCGTCCGGGCAGCTGCGCACGGTCGCGGTCGCGCTGAACAAGATCGCCAACGACGTCCGGTGGCTCGGCTCCGGCCCGCGCACCGGGCTCGGCGAGCTGACGCTGCCTGACTTGCAGCCAGGCTCGTCGATCATGCCGGGCAAGGTGAACCCGGTCATCTGCGAGGCGACGCTGCAGGTCGTGGCGCAGGTGATCGGCAACGACGCGGCGGTGGCGTTCGCCGGGTCGCAGGGCAACTTCCAGCTCAACGTGAACCTGCCGGTCATCGCCCGCAATGTGCTGGAGTCCGCGCGGCTGCTGGCGGCGGTGTCGCGGCTGCTGGCGGACAAGGTGTTCGCCGGGCTTGCCGTGAACACCGAACGCGCCCGCACGCTGGCGGAAGGCTCGCCGTCGATCGTGACGCCGCTGAACCGCTACATCGGCTACGAGGAGGCGGCCGCCGTGGCGAAGCAGGCGCTGGCGGAGGGCCGCAGCATAAGGGAGGTCGTCGTCGCCCGAGGTCACGTCGCGGATGGCAAGCTCACCGAAGCCGAGCTCGACAACGCGCTCGACCTGCTCCGCATGGCCCGTGGGAACCGGGGGTAGCACACCTGAACACGGCAGCGTGCCGGTGGGACACGGCATCATGGGCGCATGTTGCTTGCGGACGTCGTCGCGGCGTCAGGACGGCTGGCGGCCACCCGCTCCCGCAAAGCGAAGATCGCGGTGCTGGCCGACGTGCTGCGCGCGGCGGTACCTGGGGAGCGGGCGGTCGCCGTCGCGTTTCTGACCGGACAGCCGCTGCAGGGCAGGCTCGGCACCGGGTGGCGCACGCTGGTCGGGCTGGACGTCGAGCCGGCCCCGGAACCGGGCCTCACGCTGTCCCACGTCGACGCGGCGCTGAGCGAACTCGCCGCGACCACCGGCGCCGGCTCGGCGGCACGGCGCACCGACGTCCTCACGGCCCTGCTCAGCAAGGCCACCGAGCAGGAACAAACGTTCCTGTTCCAGCTCATCACCGGAGAGCTCCGCCAGGGCGCGCTGGAAGGCCTCATGGTCGACGGGATCGCGGCCGCGGCCGAGGTCAGCGGCGACGCGGTGCGGCGCGCGTTCATGCTCTCCGGCAGGCTGCCCGCGACGGCAGAAGCCGCGATGACCGGCGGCTCAGCAGCACTGACGGAGTTCAGACTCGAACTGGGCAGGCCGATCCGGCCCATGCTCGCCTCTCCTGCCGAGTCACTCACCGATGCGCTCGCACAGCTCGGCCCCGCCGTTGTCGAGTACAAGATGGACGGCGCGCGAATCCAGGTGCATCGCGACGGCGACGACGTCAGGGTGTGGACCCGCACGCTGCGCGACATCACCGAGTACGTCGGCGAACTAGTCGACGTCGTGCGAGCGATGCCGTGCCGGACGGTGGTGCTCGACGGCGAAACGCTGGCGCTCACCGACGACGGCAAACCACGCCCATTCCAGCAAACGCAGGCGCGATTCGGCGCGACGCGGGAGGAGCAGGTGCGCGCGCTGCTGCTGCGGCCGTACTTCTTCGACTGCCTGCACCTCGACGGCCGCGATTTGCTGGACGAACCGCTGCGGCACCGCCGCGAGGCCCTGCACCGGGTGGCCGGCGAGCACGTCATACCGGGCGTGCTTGATCCGGCCGACCCGGAACGGCTGCTGGCCGACGCGCTCGACGCGGGCCACGAAGGCGTGATGGCCAAGGACCTGGACACGCCGTACGCCGCGGGCAGGCGCGGCAGCGCGTGGCTCAAGGTCAAGCCGGTGCACACCATCGACCTGGTCATCCTCGGCGCGGAATGGGGCCACGGCAGGCGCACTGGAACGCTGTCGAATCTGCATCTCGGCGCGCGTGCCCCCGATGGCGGCGAGCCGATCATGGTCGGCAAGACGTTCAAGGGGCTCACTGACGAGCTGCTGGCCTGGCAAACCGCGGAGTTCCAGCGCATCGAGACCAGGCGCACCCGCTCCACGGTCTACGTCCGGCCCGAACTGGTCGTGGAGATCGAGCTGGACGGCGTGCAGACATCGACCCGCTACCCCGGTGGGGTGGCGCTGCGGTTCGCGCGGGTGCTGCGGTACCGCCCGGACAAGGATCCCGCCGAAGCCGACTCCATCGACGCGGTCCGCGCCCTGCTGCGATAGCAGCCTCCCGTGCGGTCCGCTACCCGGACGACGTAGCGTGGTGCCGTGCAGTTCTTGAACGGACAAACCCCCAGGCATGACCTGACCTACGACGAGGTGTTCCTCGTCCCGTCCGAGTCGGCGATGGAGTCGCGCTTCGACGTCGACCTCGCCACCGTGGACGGCACCGGCGGGACGATCCCCATCGTCGTGGCGAACATGACCGCGGTCGCGGGCAAGCGCATGGCCGAGACGGTCGCCCGCAGGGGCGGTCTCGTCATGCTGCCGCAGGACGTCGACCCGAGCGCGGTCGCGGACATCGTGAGCTGGGTCAAGCATCGCGACACCCGCTGGGACACCCCGCTGGTGCTCACCGAGAACGACGCCGTCGTCGACGCCGTCAACCTGGCGGGCAAGCGCGCGCACGGCGCGGTCGTCATCGCCGATGCCGATGGCCGTCCGACCGGCATCGTCCGCGACGAGGCGTGCTACGGCGTGGACCGGTTCACCCGGCTGGCTGACGTTGCCGAGCCGCCGCCGGTAGTGGTTCCACTGGACACCCCGCCGCGCGAGGTCTTCGACCACCTGCACGCCCACGGCAGCCCACTCGCCATCGGCGTGGACGCCGACGGCCGGATGGCCGGCGTACTGACCCCGGTATCAGCGCTGCGCACGGAGCTGTACACCCCTGCGGTCGACGGGAACGGCGCGCTGCGGATCGGCGCGGCCATTGGTGTGAACGGCGACGTCGCGGCCAAGGCGCGAGCACTGCTTGACGCTGGCATCGACGCCCTCGTCGTCGACACCGCGCACGGGCATCAGGAGAAGATGCTCGCCGCTCTCAAGGCCGTCCGGTCGGTGGAGCCGCACGTGCCGGTGGTGGCGGGCAATGTCGTCACCGCACAGGGCACCAGGGACCTGATCAACGCGGGCGCGGACGTCGTCAAGGTCGGCGTCGGGCCAGGTGCGATGTGCACCACCCGCATGATGACCGGCGTCGGCAGGCCGCAGTTCTCCGCCGTGGCCGAGTGCGTCGAGGCTGCCCGCGAGCTTGGCGGGCACGTCTGGGCTGACGGCGGCGTGCGTCACCCGCGCGACGTCGCGCTGGCCCTGGCGGCAGGGGCGTCGGCGGTGATGGTCGGGTCCTGGTTCGCTGGCACCTACGAGTCACCCGGCGACCTGCACTACGACGAGCACGGCAAGCCGTACAAGGAGTCGTTCGGCATGGCGTCCAAGCGGGCGGTCAGCGCGCGGACACGCACCGAGTCGGCGTTCGACCGGGCACGCAAGGCGCTCTTCGAGGAGGGCATCTCGACGTCACGGATGGCGCTTGACCCGGTGCGACCCAGCGTGGAAGACCTGCTGGACTCGATCTGCTCCGGCGTGCGGTCCGCGTGCACGTACGCGGGCGCACGGTCACTGCCGGAGTTCCACGACCGCGCGGTCGTGGGCGTGCAGTCCATGGCGGGCTACGCAGAAGGCCGCCCGCTGCCGTCCGGCTGGTGACGCCCGGGGGCGTGCGCCGAGACGCACGCCCCCACCACGACGACTACCCGTGATCCTCCAGCAGTTCCGTCACCAGCGCCGCGATCGGTGACCGCTCCGAGCGGGACAGCGTCAGGTGCGCGAACAACGGGTTGCCCTTGAGCTTCTCGATCACCGCCGAGACGCCGTCGTGGCGGCCCACCCGCAGGTTGTCGCGCTGCGCGACGTCGTGGGTGAGCACAACGCGCGAGGCCGTCCCCAGCCGGGACAACACGGTGAGCAGCACGTTGCGCTCCAGCGATTGCGCCTCGTCGACGATCACGAACGAGTCGTGCAGCGACCGCCCCCTGATGTGGGTCAGCGGCAACACCTCGAGCATGCCCCGGTCGAAGACCTCGTCCAGGACCTCCTGGCTGACCAGCGCACCGAGGACGTCGAACACCGCCTGCGCCCAGGGCTGCATCTTCTCGTTCTCGGACCCGGGCAGGTAGCCGAGTTCCTGCCCGCCGACGGCGTAGACCGGCCGGAACACCACGACCTTGCGGTGCTGGCGACGTTCCAGCACCGACTCGAGCCCCGCGCACAGCGCCAGTGCCGACTTGCCGGTCCCGGCACGCCCGCCGAGGGAGATGATGCCGACGTCCGGGTCGAGCAGCAGGTCAAGCGCGATCCGCTGCTCCGCCGACCTGCCGTGCAGGCCGAACGCCTCCCGGTCGCCGCGCACCAACTGCACGCGCTTGTCGGCGTTGACCCTGCCGAGCGCGCTCGACGTCCCGGCGAGCAGCCGCAGCCCGGTGTGGCACGGCCATTCCGCGACGTCGGACCTGCCGAAGTCAGCCGGATCGAAACTGCCGGTGGCGAACAGCGCGTCGATGGCCTCTTGCGGCACGTCGACGTCACCCATACCCGTCCATCCGGACGGGACGACCTCCTGCGCCCGGTATTCGTCCGCGGTGAGCCCGACCGCACCCGCCTTGACCCGCAGCGGGATGTCCTTGGTCACCAGCGTGACGTCGCCGCGCTCCGCGCCCAGGTTCAGCGCGCAGGCCAGGATGCGGTGATCGTTGCTGTCGGTGCGGAAACCGGCAGGCAGCACGGTCGGATCGGAATGGTTCAGCTCCACCTGGAGCGTGCCGCCCGACTCGCCGATCGACACCGGCTGGTCGAGGCGGCCGTGGGTGAGCCGCAGGTCATCGAGTAACCGCAGCGCTTCCCGCGCGAACCACCCCAGTTCCGGGTGGTGACGCTTGCCTTCCAACTCACTGATCACCACGAGCGGCAGCACGACAGCGTGCTCGGCGAATCGGGTGATAGCCCACGGGTCGGACAACAAGACGGACGTGTCAAGCACGAAAATTTTGTCCGAAGCCGCTGTGGGGGGTGAGTCGGACGGGGCCTCGAATCCTGCGGTGCGACCACCCGAGCGGGTGATGGCCTTGCGGGACGCACGCTGCTCAGTCACGGCTTCTCCCTTGGGACGCGACACCACGCCCCTATCTCGCGTTGGCCGGGCACCGCCCTTTGGTGGTTCGTCGCCTGACGCCCAGGTCAGGCGCTATCCCCACAAGGGCCGGGTGCCGGCCCCCGCTTCAGTCTCGTGAGCGGGATCTCCGCTCCACCAACGTCAGCCATGACCAGGGCCTCCCGGGACGGTCCGGTACACAGATCGAGCCGTCACTTCGGAAGTTACCGAAAACACGCGTGATCGCCCAGGCTGCCACACAGGTGATTCGGTGAATTGCAACCTAACCGTCGGTTGCGAGTGACCTACCGAAGGTAGTCGGCAGCGCTGTACTCAGGATCCGAACCGGCGTTGCCGCCATGCGAAATCACGCAAAGCACGCAAAAAGTCCACACGTCGGAATGCGGGCCAATACGTATCAGTGAAGTAAAACTCCGAGTGCGCCGACTGCCACAGCAGGAAACCGGACAGCCGCTGCTCCCCCGACGTGCGAATGATCAGGTCGGGATCGGGCTGGCCCGAGGTGTAGAGGTGCTCGGAGATGTGATCGACGTCGAGGATCTTGGCGAGCTCGGTGATCGTGGTGCCCTCGCTGGCGTGGTGTTGCAGCAGCCTGCGCACCGCGTTGGCGATTTCCTGCCTGCCGCCGTAACCGACGGCGACGTTGACCTCCATGCCGTCGCGGCCAGCTGTGCGCCCAGCGGCCTCCGACAGCCGGGTGCCGACCTTCTCCGGCAAGGTCTCCAAGGCGCCGACGATGCGCAGCCGCCAGTGCTCGTTGGGCTCGGCGAGTTCGTCGACGACGTCGGCGATGATCTCAAGCAGCGGGCCGACCTCGTCCGGGTCGCGGTTGAGGTTGTCGGTCGAGAGCAGGAACAACGTCACGACCTCGACGCCGGCTTCCTCGCTCCAGCTCAGCAGCTGCTCGATCTTGCGCGCGCCGACGAGATGGCCATGGCTGACATCGGTGAACCCGGCCTCGCGCGCCCATCTGCGATTGCCGTCGAGCAGCACTGCGATGTGACGCGGCGTCCTGCCCTGGCGTTGCTGGATCAGCCGACGCCCGTAGGCACCGTAGACGATGTTCGACAGGTACGAACGAAGACTCACAGCGGCAGCCTACGCAATCGCGTGATGCTACGTGACGCCCACTACCAGCCGCTGAATATGGCCACATTGTCACGTAATCTGGCCTCGTGAGCGCTGCGACGGAATCCAACTCATCGGTGCTGGATCACCTACACGCCGCGGAAGCTCGACCCAGACTGCGCGGCCACATCCACTTCTGGTCGTTCTTCATCACGCTCGCCGCGGGCGCGACACTGATCTCGCTCGCCGCATCGACGGTATCCGGGCTCGCCGCGGTGGCGACGTCCATCTACGTCGCGACGGTGCTGGGCATGTTCGGGGTGAGCGCGCTCTACCACCGCCGCACCTGGACCAACCGCCGCGTCTACACCTGGATGAAGCGGCTGGACCACTCGATGATCTTCGTGTTCATCGCGGGCACCTACACGCCGTTCACGCTGCTGGCGATGTCGCGGACGACGGGCTGGATCGTATTCGGCGTCGTCTGGGGCGGCGCGGTCGCCGGGGTGATGCTGAAGCTGTTCTGGCCCACCGCGCCACGCTGGCTCGGTGTGCCGATCTACATCGCCCTCGGCTGGGTCGCGGTGTTCGTGCTCCCGGAGATACTGGCTAACGCCGGGGTGACGGCGCTGGTGCTGTTGCTGGTCGGCGGGCTGCTCTACACCCTCGGCGGCATCTGCTACGCCGCGAGCTGGCCCAGGCTGCGGCCCGAAGTGTTCGGCTATCACGAGGTCTTCCACGCGTTCACCGCCGTCGCGGCGCTGGCACACTACATCGCGATCTGGTTCACGCTGTACGCGTAGTTGCGAAGCGCGCGCCAGCCCGACTGCGGAACTCCGGCAGCCCTGCGCACCCCAGCGCACCGACTTAGACTCCGCACCATGGACGTCAGTGCGCAGCGTGTCCTCCCGGCCAAGCCGAGCGACGTCGCCGCCTACGCGATGGACTGGCGGCACGACCATGAGTGGACGCAGAGCATCACCAACGCCGAGCTGACCACCGAGGCAGCGTACGGCGGGTTCGGTGTCGGTGCCGAGATCACCCGGACCGCGTACTTTCTGCGCAAACGCATCGACTATGTGCTGCGCGTCGACGAGCACGAGCCGCCGCATCTACTCGACATGAAATCGGTGCGTGGGCCATTCCCCATGCACGTAACCTACCGGTTCGACGACCATCCCGACGGCACGCTGGCTCAGATCCGGGTGCGCGGCAATGCGAGCGGCTTCTACCGAATCGCTGGCCCGCTGCTCGGCCCGATGGTGCGGGCCAACTTGCGCAAGGACCTCCGCAACCTGGAAGGCGCGCTGACCTGACGCCCGGGAAGTCAGCCACGCAATGCCGAACGTCTGGCCGCCAAGAACGCACGCTCCGCCGCGTTGCCGGTACGGTTCGGCGGGAACAGCCCGCCAGCGAACACCCATGCGCCCACCTCGGGTGATGCCTCCCGGTGAGGCCGGTGAGGCCTTGTCACCCTCTACACGAACCGTCCCCTACGGATTCGACATGATGCCGCGAGAAATTTCCTGACGTTAGTTAGTCGTCAAGATCGGGTCCCTTGGCACGGAGGTCGTTGACCGTGCTCATGGCCTCACGGAGCTCGGCCAGCCACGACTCGGTGTGCTCCCCGACCAGCCGCACGCACCACGCGAGCGCTTCCGAGCGGGATCGGGCGACGCCCGCGTCAACCAGCGTGTCCAACACTTGGCGTTCCGGCTGCCGTAGCCGGGTCATGACCGGAGCGGAGTGGGTGGTGAACAGCTCCTCGGTGTCCCCGATCCGGGCACCCCAGGCGACCTTGCGCCGGTAGCGGTGTTCGGCCTGGCGAGCGATCTCCACTCTGGTGTCGCGGGTGTCCTCGCGGAACCGCGCGATCCGGCCGGACTCCGCCGCGGCACGCTCGGCGTCGTCCGCGAAGGTCTCTGGCAGAGGCGGTAGTTCGCCGACCACGAGGATTTCCTCCCGGTCGACGGTGACACGCGGCGTCCCGGTGAACCAGTCGTCGGGCAACCTGCCCGCGAACCACGCCCCCGCGTCGTCGGCTGGCGGCACATCGGCCTGCGCCCAGCCGCCCCTGCCCTTCCAGCCGCGTCCCATGCGTCCCTCCGCCGTGAAGTGTGCGTACATGGCCAGCTCCAGCCTTGGATTACACCATTACATCGATATTCACGCTACGCCTCGGGCGCGGGAACGGCGATGGAGTTCTCCGACAGCGGACACGGCGACGTAACCACGGATACAGCGTCGGGAGTGCGGGACACGGCGTCGGGAACGCAGGACACGGCGTCGGGAGTGCAGGACACGGCGTCGGGAGTGCAGGACACGATGCGTGCCCCGCCGTACCCGGCCTTAACGCAGCGCCGTGGCCAGTTCCTCTGACGACGTGGCTGGGCGGTCGCAGACGTAGCCACGGCAGACGTAGGCTGCCGCGTCGCCGTCGACCAGCGGGCGGTCGGCCAGCAGCGGCACACCGTCAGCATCCGGTGGACCAGCCAGCACCACCGCGCCACCGTGCGCGGCACCCGCCGCGACGTCGCGCAGCAGGGCGCGCTGGGCGTCGTCCGAGCCGACCACGGCGACCTGCACCGGGCCGGACCACGCTGCCTCCGCCACCGCCAGCCAGGTGCCCGCGAACCGAGGCGCGCGGCCGATCAGCGTCCCGTTGCGGTTGAGCATGCGCTCAACCTCGTCGCGGTAGCGGCCCGCGACGTCCGGCCCGGCGAGCGCGGAGGCCGTGAGCAGCGCCGACGCCAACGCGGACGCGCCGGACGGGCTGGCGTTGTCGCCGGGGTCGGAGGGACGGTGCACCAATGTCTCGGCGTCGTCCGCGGTATCGAAGTAGGACCCTGGTGTCTCCGGGTCGGCGAAGTGCGCCAGCGCGAAGTCCAGCAACGCGGTCGCCTCGGTGAGCCAGGAGGGCTCACCGGTCGCCTGGTGCAGCGCCAGCAGCCCCTCGGCCACGCAGGAATAGTCACCGAGCACCCCGGCCGCATCGCCCACCGTGGCATCACGGGAAGCCCTGCGCAGCCTGCCGTCGATGAGATGGACGTCGAGCAGGTACCGCGCGGCCCGCTCAGCGGCCTCGATCCACTCCGGGTGGCCCAGCGCCGTCCCCGCCTCGGCGAGCGCGGTGATCATCAGGCCGTTCCACTCCGCGAGCACCTTGTCGTCGCGGGCGGGCTGCGGGCGCTCGGCACGTGCCGCGAACAGCCGCTGCTTCACGCTCGCCAGCCGCTGCGGGTCGCCCGGTTCGGTGCGCAGCTGCAACGTCGACGTCCCGTGCTCGAACGTGCCCTCATCGGTGACGCCGAAGACCTCGGCCGCCCAGGCGCCGTCGTCCTCACCGAGCACCTCGGTGAGCTGCTGCGGCGTCCACACGTAGGTCAGCCCCTCGACGCCGTCGGTGTCGGCGTCCAGCGACGCGGTGAAAGCGCTCTCCGAGGTCGTCATGTCGCGCAGCAGGAACTCCGCCGTCTCCTCCGCGACCCGCCTTGCCAGCGCGGAGCCGGTGCGACGGGCGAGATGCGCGTACGCGCGCAACAGCAGCGCATTGTCGTAGAGCATCTTCTCGAAGTGCGGCACCACCCAGTTGGCGTCGACCGAGTACCGCGAGAACCCGCCACCGAGCTGGTCGTAGATGCCGCCGCGGGCCATCGCGTCCGCGCAGGACTCCACCATGGCGAGCGCGTCGGCCGACCCGGTGCGCTCATGGTGCCGAAGCAGGAACTCCAGCACCATGGACGGCGGGAACTTGGGCGCGCTGCCGAACCCGCCGGTGGCGTCGTCGAACTGCGAGCGCAACGTCGCCACCGCGCCGTCGAGCGTCTCTTCGGTGACCTCGGACCCTGACAGGGGACGGATCTGCTCAGCCAGGTGCGCGACGAGCTTACTTCCTGCCTCGCGGACCTCGTCGGGTTTCTGACGCCAGGTCTGCGCGACGGCGTCGAGCACCTGCGGAAACGATGGCATGCCCATGCGCGGCGTTGGCGGGAAGTAGGTGCCGCAGTGGAACGGCTCGCCGTCCGGGGTGAGGAAGCAGGTCATCGGCCAGCCGCCCTGGCCGGTCATCGCCTGCAACGCGGTCATGTAGACGGCGTCGAGATCGGGGCGCTCCTCGCGATCGACCTTGATGTTGACGAAGTTCTCGTTCATCACGGCGGCGATCTCGGGGTCCTCGAACGACTCGTGCGCCATGACGTGACACCAGTGGCAGGCCGCATAGCCGATGGACAGCAGGATCGGCACGTCTCTGCGCTTGGCCTCCGCCAGCGCCTCAGCCGACCAGGGCCACCAGTCGACCGGGTTGTCGGCGTGCTGGAGCAGGTACGGACTCGATGCGCTGCCTAGGCGGTTCATATCACCAGGGTGGCAGAAACAAGGTGTGGACCGCGCCCGGCTCAGGCAGACTGGGCTGCCGTGTTCCTGACCATCTCCACCACCCACCGGCCCGCGACCGATCTCGGTTTCCTGCTGCACAAGCATCCGGATCGCGCGCAGTCGGTGCCGGTCTCGGCGGGCACGGCGCATGTCTTCTACCCAACGGCCACCGAGACCGAGTGCACCGCGGCGCTGCTGGTCGAGGTCGACCCGGTCAAGCTGGTACGCGGCCGTCAGGAAGGCGGGCTGGCACAGTACGTCAACGACCGCCCGTACACCGCTGGTTCGCAACTGGCGGTAGCTCTGCGCGCGGCGTTCACCACGGCGATGACGGGGCGCTGTGCCGAGCGCCCTGAGCTGGCTGCGATGCCGATCCCACTCAGCGTGCGAGTGCCGTCGCTGCCGTCGTCCGGTGGCGCGGACCTGGTCGAGCGGTTGTTCCGGCCGCTCGGGTGGCAGGTGGACGCCGAGCCGATCGCCCTCGACCCACACTTCCATGACTGGGGCGAGTCGCGGTACCTCGACGTCGAACTGCGCGGGACGCTGCGGCTGGCCGACGCGCTCACCCAGCTCTATGTGCTGCTACCGGTGCTGGATGGCGGCAAGCACTACTGGGTCAGTGAGGACGAGGTGGACAAGCTGCTGCGTGCTGGCGATGCCTGGCTGGCAGGGCATCCAGAGCGGAAGCTGATCACGCGGCGCTACCTGGCGCGCTCCCGACCACTGGTCGGCGCGGCGCTGTCGCGCCTGGCGGAGTCGGACAACGTCGAGCCCGATGCGCTGGACGACGCACTCGCCGAACCAGTGGTGACCGAAGCGCCGGACCAGCCAGAACCGTTGGCGGCGCAGCGCAAGGGCAGCGTGCTCGCCGCGCTCAGGGCGTCCGGCGCCCGCCGTGTACTCGACCTGGGTTGTGGTTCTGGCGCACTGCTGCGCGTGCTGCTCACCGAACCGTCGTTCACCGAGATCGTCGGGGTGGACGTCTCGGCGCGGGCGCTCGAAGTCGCCGCACGCAACCTGCGGCTCGACAAGGACGACCGGCTCCGGTCGAGAGTGTCGCTGCGGCAATCGGCGCTGACCTACGTCGACCCAGCGCTCGCTGGCTACGACGCGGCGGTGCTGATGGAGGTGATCGAGCACATCGACGAGAGCAGACTCGACGCGCTGGAGCACGCCGTGTTCGGCGCGGCGAAGCCGGGAACGATCATCGTGACAACGCCGAACGCCGAGTACAACGTCCGGTTCGAGTCGCTGCCTGCCGGGCGCTTCCGGCATCCCGATCACCGCTTCGAGTGGGACCGCGCCCGCTTCGGCGAGTGGACGCGCCGCATCGCCGAGGCGCACGGCTACGACGTCCGGCTGCTGCCGGTTGGCGATGTGGACCCTGAGGTCGGTCCGCCAACGCAGTTGGCAGTGTTCACCAGGAAGGAGGGGGCGGCATGACCGAGAGGACTGCTCGCGGGTCCGCACCATCTCGTAGCGTGCTTGGCATTCCCGACATGGCGCTGGTGGTGCTGATCGGTGCGTCCGGCTCGGGCAAGTCGACCTTCGCGCGGCGGCACTTCGCGCCGACACAGGTGTTGAGCAGTGACTTCTTCCGCGGGCTCGTCTCGGACGACGAGAACGACCAATCCGCGTCGGCTGCGGCATTCGACGCGCTGCGCTACGTCGCGGGTAAGCGGCTCGCGGCGGGCAAGGTCACCGTCATCGACGCGACCAACGTACGGCGCGGTGACCGCGCCTCGCTGGTGAAGCTCGCCAAGGAGCACGACGTGTTGCCCACGGCGATCGTGCTGGACGTGCCGGAGTCGGTGTGCGTGCGGCGCAACGAGACGCGGCCCAATCGCGATTTCGGGGCGCACGTCGTCCGCAGGCATCGCGGCGAGCTGCGACGCTCGCTGAAGACGTTGCAGCGCGAGGGCTTCCGCCGGATCCACGTGCTACGCGGCGAGCAGGAGGTGGACGATGCCGAGATCGTGGTGGAGCCGCTGCACAACGACCGACGCGAGTTGACAGGCCCGTTCGACGTCATCGGCGACGTGCACGGTTGCCGTACCGAACTGGAGGAGTTGCTGGTCAAGCTCGGTTACGAGCTGGCACGAGACGACGCTGGCAGAGCGATCGGCGCCAGCCACCCGGAGGGCAGGACGGCGGTGTTCGTCGGCGACCTGGTGGACAGAGGACCGGATACCCCCGGCGTGCTGCGGCTGGTGATGGGCATGGTCGCGGCGGGTACCGCGTTGTGTGTGTGCGGCAACCACGAGCAGAAGCTGGCGCGGGCGCTGTCGGGGCACAAGGTGCGGGTCTCGCACGGACTCGCGGAGTCACTGGTGCAACTGGCCGAGGAGGACGACGAGTTCACCAAGCGGGCCGCCACGTTCTGCGACGAGCTGATCGCGCACTACGTGCTCGATGGCGGCAAGCTAGTCGTCAGCCACGCGGGGCTGCCCGAGCGCTACCACGGCCGCGCGTCGGGCAGGGTGCGCTCCTTCGCGCTCTACGGCGACACCACCGGCGAGACCGACGAGTACGGCCTGCCGGTGCGCTACCCCTGGGCGAACGACTACCGGGGCAGGGCCATGGTGCTCTACGGGCACACGCCGGTACCGGAGGCCCAGTGGGTGAACAACACGCTGTGCCTGGACACCGGTTGCACATTCGGCGGCAAGCTCACCGCGCTGCGCTACCCGGAGCGCGCGCTGGTGGACGTCGCGGCGCACCGGGTCTACTACGAGCCGGTCAAGCCGCTCCAGCCGCAGCCCGACAGGGACACGCGCCGCGACCCGGCGACGCTCGCGCTGACCGACGTCACCGGAAAGCGGGTACTCCAGACGGCGAGCCACGGCCGCATCGGGGTGTCCGCTGAGCAGTCGGCCACCGCGTTGGAGGTGATGAGCCGGTTTGCCCTCGACCCACGGTGGCTGGCGTACTTGCCGCCAACGATGGCGCCGAGCGCGACCAGCGGTCGCGAAGGCTACCTGGAGCACCCGGACGAGGCGTTCGCCGAGTTCCGCACGGCGGGCGTGGCGCGGGTCGTGTGCCAGGAGAAGCACATGGGCTCCCGAGCGGTGCTGCTGGTCTGCCGGGATGCGTCGGTGGCGCCCGCTCGGTTCGGCATCGAGGGCCCCGGCGCGGTCTATACCAGGACGGGCCGCGGCTTCTTTGACGACGACCGCACGGCGAGCCTGCTCGACCGGGTCCGTGCCGCCACCGAGAAGTCCGGGCTGTGGGATGAGCTGGACACTGGCTGGCTGCTGCTGGACGCCGAGCTGATGCCGTGGAACCTCAAGGCGGGTGCGTTGATCGCCAACCAGTACGCGGCCGTCGGCGCGGCGGGCGGCGCCATGCTTCCAGCAGCCGTCTCCGCACTGGACGACGTCGTGGCCAGGGGCATCGACGTCGGTGACCTGCTCGCCCGCACGCGGAGCAGGGCGGACGCCCTGGAGCGCTACCGGGACGCCTACCGCCGCTACTGCTGGCAGACCGAGGCGCTGTCCGGTGTGCGGCTGGCGCCGTTCCAGGTGCTGGCGGCCGAGGGTGCCGCGTTCCACGAGCGCCCCCACTCGTGGCACCTCGACCTGCTTGGCAGGCTGCGCGAGGCCGATCCTGACCTGTTCGCGGCCACCGCCACCAGAGACGTCGACACCACCGACCCGGACCAGGTGGCCGAGGCCGTCGGGTGGTGGGAGCGGCTGACCGAGTCAGGTGGCGAGGGCATGGTCGTCAAGCCAGCCGCCAACCTGACCAGGGCGAAGCGTGGGCTGGTGCAGCCGGGCGTGAAGGTGCGCGGCAGGGAGTATCTGCGGATCATCTACGGGCCCGACTACACGATGCCGGAGAACTTGGAGCGGCTGCGATCCCGTGGGCTCGGTCGCAAGCGGGCGCTGGCGTTGCGAGAGTATGCGCTCGGCCTTGAGGCGCTGGAGCGGCTGGCGCGGGGCGAGCCGCTCTGGCGCGTGCACGAGTGCGTGTTCGCGGTGCTCGCGTTGGAGTCCGACCCGGTCGACCCGCGCCTGTAGCCGGAGCGCGGGTCAGGACTCCCGCTTGTCCTCAGCGTCGGTGTCGTCGTCGCGGTGCCGCTCGGGTTCGTCCCGCTGCTCGGACTCCTCGAAGCTGGCAGGCACCCGCTTGAGGTGCTTGGTCATCGACCGCACAAGGAATACGACCGCGACCAGGAACAAGATCAGCACGACGAGGCCGACCGGCGACGCCTTGCCCTCGTCCTCGTCGCGCACTGGCTCCTCCTGCTGCGCGACGACGATGGCCGTCGTCTGCGCGTGCGGGACCGGCCCGGCGAGGCCGGGCAGCAGCATCGTCATGAGTGTGCCTTCCGGTCGATGCCCGCGAACAGGTCGTCCTCGGGCAGGGTGCTGTCCACGAACGACTGGACCAGCTCGTACTCCTCGGTCGGCCACACCTCGCGCTGCATCTCGAGCGGCACGGCGAACCAGCGGCTGTTCGGGTCGATCTGGGTGGCGTGGGCCTTGAGGGCGTCGTCGCGGTACTCGAAGTAGTCGGCGCACTCGACCCTGGTGGTCACCCGCTCCATCACATCGGCCTTGTCCGGATCCCACCTGCCGAGCCACTCGCCGTACGGCGAGTCCAGCCCGCGCGCGAGCAGGCCCTCGTGGAACGTCGTGATCTTGGCGCGGGAGAAGCCGTGTGAGTAGTACAGCTTCAGGGGCTGCCACGGCTCCCCAGCGTCGGGGAACCGCTCGGGATCGGCCGCCGCCTCGAACGCGGCGACCGAGATCTCGTGGCAACGGATGTGATCGGGGTGCGGGTAGCCACCGTTCTCGTCGTAGGTGACGACGACGTGCGGGCGGAACTCCCTGATCTCGGCCACCAGCGCCTCGGTGGGCTCCTCGATCGGCACGACGGCGAAGCTGCCCTCCGGCAACGGCGGCATCGGCTCGCCTTCTGGCAGGCCGGAGTCGATGAAGCCGAGCCAGCGGTGGCTCACGCCGAGAATCTTCGCGGCGCGCGCCATCTCCTCGCGGCGGACCTCGGTGAGGTTGGCATGCACCTCCGGCCGGTCCATGGCCGAATTGAGCACGCTGCCCGCCTCGCCACCGGTGCAGGTCACCACCCTGACGTCGTGGCCTTCCGCGACGTAGCGGGCCATGGTGGCCGCGCCCTTACTCGACTCGTCGTCAGGATGTGCGTGCACCGCCATCAGGCGCAGCCCGTCCTGCCCATCCGCCCCCTGCGTGGTGACGTGCTTGTCGTCGGTCACCCTCGACACCCTTCTCTCGCTGTGCTCGACCCAGCTGTGTCCCATTCACAGGTCGGGCTGTTCACCACCGCGTGTCCGGTCGCTCATGCTCCTCACCGGCAGCGAGCCGTCGCGGCCCACCCTGCGGGCGGGCCCCACCGGCTCACTCGTGAACAGCCGACCGGGGATACTGTGCATTGTCCTCGTCCCAACGACAGCAACGGCCGGGAGGGTAGGTCCATTCCGTGAGCACACCCCAGCCGCTGGCCGACCGCTACGGAACAGCCCGATCGTCAGGCAAGACCAAGCGCGGTGCCATCCTCTTCGGTGCCCTCGCCGTGATCGTCAGCGCCGCCATCGCCTACGTCGCGTTCCGCCTGATTGGCTCGGATCCGCTCTCGGCTGAACGCGTCGCTTTCACTGTGCGACCAGACAATACGATGGAAGTCACGCTCGACGTCGAGCGGAACGAGCCGGAGCGGCCCGCGGTGTGCGTGGTGCGTGTGAGGGACATCAGTGGGGCGGAAACCGGCAGGCGAGAGGTCTACGTTCCCCCATCGGAGGGCAGCGTACGGCTACGTACGGTGATCACTAGCGGGTCACCCCCGGTCACGGCCGATGTGTTCGGTTGCACATATTCCGTTCCGGATTATCTGTCAAGACCATAGCGGCCAACGGAGTGAATCCAGCGGCGAATGCCGCATGCTGATTAGTGAGAGCGGCATTTGACCCGCTCAGCGTGCTATCCTCATGTTCTGGCACGGCCCGATCGGGCCGTGTCTTTCCTTATATGTGTTGCGGAGGCGACACGGCCGGCACGAAGCCCGTGCCGGTACGTACGACGAGGAGATGGTGACCGTGAGCGACACCAAGGTGACCTGGCTGACCCAGGATGCCTACGACAGGCTCAAGCAGGAGCTCGATGAGCTGATCGAAAATCGCCCGGTCATCGCCGCGAAGATCAACGACAGTCGCGAAGAGGGTGACCTCAAGGAGAACGGTGGTTACCACGCCGCTCGTGAGGAACAGGGGCAGCAGGAGGCCCGCATCCGGCACCTGCAGGAGCTGCTGCGCACCGCCAAGGTCGGCGAGGCACCCAAGAATGACGGTCGCGCGGAACCGGGCATGGTTCTCACCATCCGCTACGACGGGGATGACGATGAGGAGACCTTCTTGCTCGCGACCCGTGAGGAAGGCGGCGGCGGCGACATCGAGGTGTACTCCCCCGAATCCCCTCTCGGCGACGCGCTGCTCGGCGCAGCGGAGGGCGAGTCACGGGAGTACGAGCTGCCCAACGGCAACAAGCAGAAGGTCACACTGATCAAAGTCGTGCCCTACGGCGGCTGAGAACCCCACGTCTTGAACGGATCGCGCGTCTCTGCCTGATGCATAAGTCGGGCTATTCACGGCTACACGTCGCGTTGATACAGGGCCTCACTTGAAGTCTGTGGCCGCAGGCACCCTCCGGGCGCCCCGTCCACAGACTCGTGAATAGCCCTTCAGGTCAGGGGCGCGCGATCCGTTCGAGTAACGGCCTGATTCTGGGCCGCACCGGCGTCGACAGCGCGATCGACGTCGACGTCCTGCGCACGCCAGGAACGTCGACCACGGTGTCGATCACCCGCTGCAGATCGTCGTTGGACCGCGCCACCATCCGCACGAACAGGTCCCCTTGCCCGGTGGTGGCGTGCACCTCGCACACCTCGTCGATCGCGGCGAGCGCTCCCGCCACTTCCTGCCGCCTGCCCTGGGCGATCTCCAGCACCGCGAAGGCGGTCAGCGCGTAGCCGATCGACGCGAGGTCGACGTCCGGCGGGAAACCGCGCAACATCCCACCCGAAGCGAGCCGGTCGAGCCGCGCCTGCACCGTCCCGCGCGCCACGCCGAGCCTGCGGGCGCATTCCAGCACGCTCAACCGAGGCTCGTCGGCGAGCAACAGCAACAGCTCGGCGTCGAGCGCGTCCACCCGCTCTCCGGCCACGTCAAGCCACCTCCTCCCAGGTACGCAGACTGTTCAGTCTGACGGCTATTAACCCGCGATCATCATACAGATTGCACAGCCAAGACGACGTCGATTGCACATGATGCTACTCCCGGCGCATGCTGGCTACACCGCAGGAGAAACCGCACCCACGAGGAGCCAGCGATGACACACACCGTGAGCCGTTCGCCAGACCAGCTCGACGACGTTAGCTACGACCAACTGCGCCAGCTCGTTGGCCTCGTCGACCACGACCCGAGCAAGGACCCGTTCCCCGTCAAAGCCATGGACGCGGTCGTGTTCGTCTCCGGGAACGCCACGCAGACCGCGCTGTTCTATCAGTTCGCGTTCGGCATGAAGCTCGTCGCCTACACCGGGCCGGAGCACGGCACCGCCGATCACAAGGCGTATGTGCTCACCTCGGGCTCAGCCAGGTTCGTGATCAAGGGCGGGGTGAAGCCGGACTCACCGCTGCTCGACCACCACCGCAAGCACGGCGACGGCGTCGTGGACCTCGCACTGGAGGTCGCCGACGTCGACAAGTGCATCGCACACGCCCGCTCGTGCGGCGCCACGGTGCTGGACGAGCCGCACGACGTCTCCGATGAGCACGGCACCGTCCGCATGGCCGCGATCGCGACGTACGGCGAAACCCGCCACACGCTCATCGACCGGTCCCGCTACACCGGCCCGTACCTGCCCGGTTACGTCGCCCGCGAAAGCGGCCTGCAACGGCCGGCAGGGGCACCGAAGCGGCTGTTCCAGGCCATCGACCACTGCGTCGGCAACGTCGAGCTCGGCAAGATGGACTACTGGGTCGACTTCTACAACCGCGTCATGGGCTTCGTGAACATGGCGGAGTTCGTCGGCGACGATATCGCCACGGAATACTCGGCGTTGATGAGCAAGGTCGTCTCGAACGGCAACCACCGCGTGAAGTTCCCGCTCAACGAGCCCGCGATCGCGAAGAAGCGCTCGCAGATCGACGAATACCTGGAGTTCTACGGCGGGCCTGGCTGCCAGCACATCGCGCTGGCCACCAACGACATCATCACCACGATCACCCAGATGCGCGCCGCTGGCGTCGAGTTCCTCGCCGTGCCCGACTCGTACTACGACGATCCCGCGCTGCGGGAGCGCATCGGCGAGGTACGGGTGCCGATCGAGACGCTGAAGGAGCACGGCATCCTCGTCGACCGCGATGAGGACGGCTATCTGCTGCAGATGTTCACCAAGCCGATCGGTGACCGCCCGACGGTGTTCTTCGAACTGATCGAGCGGCACGGCTCGCTCGGCTTCGGCATCGGCAATTTCAAGGCGTTGTTCGAGGCGATCGAGCGCGAGCAGGAACGCAGGGGCAATCTCTGAGGGTATGCCCACAATCCGGCGGCGGACCCAGTAAGGTCTCCCGGAAACCGCAGGGGAGATTCCCGGGAGATTAGGGGGACGTCGTGACCAACCCATACCCGCAGCAGCCGCACGACCCGTACGGCCAAGGCCAGCAGGGCGGCTATGGCCCTGGTATGGGCCCCGGCATGCCAGGGCCGTACGGCGCGGGCATGCCGCCTGGTCCGCCGCCGGACAACAACCTGGTGTGGGGCATCCTCACCACGGTCATGTGCTGTCTGCCGCTCGGCATCGTGTCAATCGTCAAGGCCAACGAAGTCAACAAGCTGTGGTATCAGGGGCAATACGAGGCAGCGCAGAAGTCGGCGTCTGACGCGGGCAAATGGGCGATGTGGAGCGCGATCGCATCGGTCGTGATCGTCGTCATCGTGTTCGTCTTCGTCATCGCCGCCGGCGCGTTCTCGGTGAGCACGTACTCGACGTCGTACTAGCTGGCGATGACTCTCATCGGCTCTGGCGTCCGCGCCCTGAGCGCCGACTACTCCGGGCATCCGGTGCGAGGCGCGCGTGACACTCTGCGCGCCCTCGCGCCGCCGCTGGCCGTCGCCGCCGGTGGTGTCGCCGTGTGCGCCGTCGTGCTCGCTGGCGACCCCACCACGCCGGGCGGCCCGCTGCCGGTGTGCCCGTCGAAGACCCTGTTCGGCATTGTCTGCCCGGGCTGCGGCGGGATGCGCATGCTCTACAGCGCGCTGCACGGCGACATCGGCGCAGCGTTGCACTACAACGCGGTGTCGTTCGTGATCGGGTTCCTGCTGGTGTGGAGCGCGGTGGCGTGGACGGTGAGCAGACTGCGCGGCAGGCGGGTGCGCAGCTGGCTGCACTATCGGTGGGCGCCGCTGGCGTTCGCCGTGGTGTTCAGCGTGTGGTTCGTGATCAGAAACCTGCCGTTCGCCCCGTTCGACGCGCTCTACGTGTAGGGCGAGGCTGCTGCTTACGGCCGGTAGAAGCCCTTGTCACCGTCATGGGTGTTGTCGCTGTCGTTGCCACCGTGAGTCGGCAGCTCACTGCCATCCACGCACCCGCCGACCAGCTCCACGTGATCGGCGTGCCGGATGTAGGTACCCGGGTCGGCACAGGTGGCCTGCTGCACGGTGAACAACGCCGCTCCGGCCAGGGCAACGGCTGAGGCCACGCCGACGAGCAGCGATACCCCACCTGTAGCGCGGGTTGCCCGCGATGCCCTGTTCCCCCGAATCATCCGTTCTCCCACGTCGACAGCTCGTTGTGGTTGTCCAGCGTACCGGGTGCCCCCTGGGCGACATGAGGCGCGTCTCACACGTGGCATGATCCGCGGGTATGGACCTCGTCAGCATTGACCAGATCGAGGCCGCTCGGGACCTGCTTTCCGACGTGGTGCGCAAGACGCCGATGGAGCACGCCAGGGACCTCGCCCGGCTGCACAACGGCGACGTCTACCTCAAGTGCGAGACGCTGCAGCGCACCGGGTCGTTCAAGATCAGGGGCGCCTACACGCGTATCCACGGCCTCTCGGCGACCGAACGCGAGCGGGGCGTCGTCGCGGTCAGCGCCGGCAACCACGCGCAGGGTGTCGCGCTGGCGGCATCGCTGATCGGCACGCGGGCGACGGTGTTCATGCCAGAGCGCGCCCCACTGCCGAAGGTCGCGGCGACCAGGGGCTACGGCGCCGAAGTGCATCTGGTCGGCACAGAGTTGACCGAGACGTTCGCCGCCGCGACGGCCTTCGCCGAGCGTGAGGGGTCGGTGTTCATCCACCCGTTCGACCACCCGGACATCATCGCGGGCCAGGGCACCGTCGGCCTGGAGATCCTGGACCAGGTGCCGGACGCCGCGACGGTGATCGTGCCGACCGGTGGCGGCGGCCTGCTCGCGGGCGTTGGCGCGGCGATGGCCGCCCGCAGGCCGGACGTCAAGGTGGTCGGCGTGCAGGCGTCGGGCGCGGCGGCGTACCCGCCGTCGCTGTCCGCGGGGCACCCGGTGCCGCTGGGGTCGACCAACACCATGGCCGATGGGATCGCGGTCGGCCAGCTCGGCGAGGTGAGCTTCGGGCACGTGTCCTCACTGGCCCACGATGTCGTCACCGTCAGCGAGGAGTCGCTGTCCCGGGCGGTGCTGCTCTGCCTGGAACGCCGCAAGCTGGTGGTGGAACCGGCGGGTGCGGCGGGCGTCGCGGCGCTGCTGGAGCATCCGCGCGCGTTCGAGCCGCCGATCGTGTCGATCCTGTCCGGCGGCAACGTCGACCCGCTGCTCCTGCTGCGGATCATCCGGCACGGTATGACCGCTGGCGGCCGGTATCTCTCGCTGCGGCTGCGCGTCCGCGATCGGCCTGGTTCGCTTGGCGAGATCTTGACAACGGTGGGCAAGCTGGGCGCGAACGTCCTCGACGTCGAGCACTCCCGGACGGCGGGCGCACTGGAACTGGACGAGGTCGAGGTGTCACTGAACCTGGAGACGCGCGGCCCGGAGCACCGAGCCGAGGTCGCGGCCGAACTGCAGAACTCCGGCTACACGGTGATCTCGTAAGCGCTACCCCAGCGCCGCCGTCAGGTCCGCCATGAGGTCATCGGCGTTCTCTATGCCGACGGAGATACGCAGCAGCCCAGACGGCACCTGAAGCTGTGATCCGTCCACGCTGGCGTGCGTCATCCGACCGGGATGCTCGATCAGCGACTCGATGCCGCCCAGCGACTCCGCGAGCAGGAACAGCTTCGTCTTGGCCGCGACGTCGAGGGCACGCTGTTCACCACCCGCCACGGTGAACGACACCATCCCGCCGAACCGTCGCATCTGCTTCGCCGCCAGAACGTGTCCAGGGTGCTCGGCAAGGCCCGGATAGTACACCTCGGTGATGCCCTCGTGCTCGGCGAGCGCCCGCGCGATCCGCTCGGCGTTGTCGCAGTGCCGCTCCATCCGCACGGCCAGGGTCTTCATGCCGCGCAGCGTCAGCCAGCTGTCGAACGGACCAGGCACCGCACCGGCGGAGTTACGCAGGAAGAACAACTCCTCGCGCATCTCGTCGGAGTTCGTCACCACCGCACCGCCGACGACGTCGGAGTGCCCGCCGAGGTACTTCGTCGTGGAGTGCACCACGATGTCCGCGCCTAGCCCGATCGGCTGCTGGAGGTACGGCGTCGCGAAGGTGTTGTCGACGACGAGCTGCGCGCCACCGGAGTGGGCGACGTCGGCAAGCCCGGCGATGTCGGCGATACCGAGCAGCGGGTTGCTGGGCGTCTCGCACCACACGAGCTTGGTCTCCGGCCGCAGTGCCGCGCGCACCTCGTCAAGCGAGGACATGTCGGCGACCGTGTAGTCGACGCCCCAGCCAGTGAGCACCTTGTCGATCAGCCGGAACGTGCCGCCGTAGGCGTCGTTGCCGAGCACGAGGTGATCGCCGGGCCGCAACGCGATCCGCAGCACCGCGTCGCTGGCTGCCATCCCGGACGCGAACGCGACACAGTGCGCGGCGTCCTCCAGCGCGGCGAGCGCGTCCTCCATGACGGTGCGGGTGGGGTTGGCGGTGCGGGAGTACTCGTAGCCCTCGCGCGTACCACCGACGCCGTCCTGCGCGTAGGTCGACGTCTGGAAAATCGGCGTGATCACCGCGCCTGTCCGGGGATCAGGCTCCTGTCCTGCGTGGATGGCGCGGGTTTCGAATCCGAGGTGTGAGCTGTCGTCGACCATGGCATCGAGGGTATTCCCGGCTCACGCTCTTGGTGGCTGCGGCCCCTGCTGTGGGTAGCCCTGTGGTGGCTGCATCGGATAGCCCTGCTGTGGGTAGCCCTGCGGCGGGTACCACGGCTGCTGCGGATACGGCACGGGTGACACGCTCGCCTTGGCGTAGCGGATGTACCGCCTCGTCGGCGGCACCACGCTCAGCACGGCGGCGAGAATGCCGATCAGCAACAAGTAGCCGACGCGGCCCGATTGCGACTTGAACACAATCCCCAGGTATGAACCAGGATTTGAGCTGAGCAACACAGTGACGATGAACGTCACGTAGAGCGCCACGACGGACCCTACGACTACGTAGCCACCACTGATCTGCTTGGCGAACAACAGGATGGCACCGATCACGGCCGCCACTGCGCACGGCAGCCGTAACAGCAGCATGACAACGGTGTCCTGCGACAAAACCTCGACGTAATCGAACGCGTCGAACATGCTGATGACAAGGCCGCCGGCGAAGACCACGCTGCTGATACCTGCCATCACCAACGAGGTGTGTGAAGGTGGTTGCGGACCGGGCACCCCAGGGAAGCTCGGTTGCTGCGGATACCACGGCTGGTTCATGTGTCCTCCCCACCACGACGCATCGCCGTCGTCATTCAGCCCTGTTCGACCTCGGCGGCCGAGACCTTACCCACTCACACCGTCGCCTGACCGCGCATCGGCACCAACGCGAGCGCGAGCATCACCACCGCGAGGACCAGCGCGACCACCGCGATATGCCGAACCTCGGTGAGACCTGACATCGCCAGTTCGGGCGTCACGCCACGTGGCGCGGTCGACGTCCTCGACAAGACGTAGGCGATGCCGCCGATGCTCAACACCGCACCGGTCGCGACCGTCCAGCGCCCAGAAGCCTTGCTGGCGAGCAGCAGGATGCCGCCGCCAAGCAGTAGCACGGAGATCACCACCAGCACGACGAACACCACGGCACCGACCGGGTCCAGCGTGTTCGCCTCGGCCAGTTCGAGGCCGCCGACGACGGCGAAAAGTCCGCCGATCACGCCGTACAACACGGCGAGCACGCCTGCGATCAGGCCGCACCAGTTCATCAACCGCTCCCGTCAGGACAGCCGGAAGCCGCACGCCACCGGATTCGTCGGTGAGCGTGCGGCTCGGCCGGAAGGTCGATCAGCCCTGGTACGGCGGCTGCTGGCCGTAACCTGGTTGCTGGCCCTGCTGGCTGTAGTCACCGTACGGCGCGGGCTGCTGCGGGAAGCCACCGGACGGCGGCCCCTGCTGCCCGAATCCGCCAGCGGGCGGGCCTTGCTGCGCGCCGGGCTGGGCGAAGCCACCCGACGGTGGGCCCTGCTGCGGGAAGCCCGCCGGAGGTGATCCCTGCGGCGGCATCTGGCCGTAACCCTGCGGCGCACCTTGTGGCGGCATCTGGCCATAGCCAGGGGGCGGGCCCTGCGGGGGCATCCCCGGCTGACCGTAACCAGGCGGCGGGCCCTGCTGCGAGAAGCTGGGCGGCGGCATCTGGCCGTAACCAGGGGGCGGCCCCTGAGGCGGCATCCCCGGCTGGCCGTAGCCCTGCGGCATGCCCGGCTGCCCGAACCCGGCGGGACCACCTGGCCCGTCGGGTGCCGCCGTGACGACGACCGTGTGCACCAGCTTGTCCGCGAACGTCTGCTTCTTGTCGTCGAACAGCGGCCACAGGTAGCCGATGCCGAACTCGAGGTTGTGCGCCAAATCGCGCACGAAGGCGCTGCCTGCACCGATCGGCTGGCCGGTGTTCTCGCTGACCAGCTTGAGCTTCATGATCTTCTTGCCCCAGGACTGCCCGGTCTTGCCCTGCAGGATCCAGCGGTTGTAGATGGTGAACCCCAGCCAGCCGAGGTAGGCGAGCACGACCAGGATCCCGCCGACCGTCGCGTCGGCGATCGCCACGAGACCACACAAGATCACGACCAGCAGCGGAATGCCATGGTCGATCAGCAACCCTGCCGCACGCGGAGCCCACTCGGCGAGCTGGCCCACCGGCGCCCCGCCCATCGGCGGCGGGAATCCGGGCGGCGCGCCGAACCCTGGTGGCTGACCGGGCGGCGGACCCCCGAACTGCCCCGGCGGTGGCCCCTGCGGCGGCATGCCAGGACCACCCGGCTGACCCTGGTACGGGTCAAAGCCGGGTGGCGGCTGCTGACCGAAACCGGCGGGTGGCGACGCGGGCTGCGACATCGCGCCCGGGTTGTCCGCCGCGCTCGGCGGCGGCGTGTACGGAATCGCCGACGGCTGTTGCGTGGGCGAGACCAGCTGCGTGGACTCGGCGTTCTGTCCCTGTCCACCGCCAGGCTGCTGCCCAGGCGAGACGAACTGCGTCGCGTTCGCCTCCTGCCCCTGGTCCTGCCCTGACGGCTGCCCTGGCTGAACGACCTGCGTAGGCTCCGGCGCATCGCCGAAGGGGACGTCCTGCTGTTGCTGTTCACCGCCCGGCGGAACCTGGTCTTGCTGCTGTGGATTCGGTGGTTCGGGAGCACTCATGTGGGCTCAATCCCCTTAGCGATTACGTGAAACTCTCACTCGCGGCACACGCTAGCGGATAGCCGCCGTCCTCGCCGGGATTACCCCACGGATCAGTGGCGTCAGCCGCCCGCTAGGAACGCGAGCAGGTCCTGCCGGGTGATGACGCCGACCGGTTTGCCGTCTATCAGCACCAATGCCCCATCAGCATCGACCAGCGCGGCACTCACCGCCGTGATCGGCTCACCCGCCCCGATCGTGGGGAGCGGGGCCGACATGTGGCGGTCCAGCCGGTCCGCGAGCTCCGCTTTGCCGGAGAACAGCGCGTCGAGCAGTTCGCGCTCGTTCACGGCACCGACGACCTCGGCGGCCATCACCGGCGGCTCCGCGCTGACCACCGGCATCTGGCTGACGCCGAACTCGCGCAAGATGGATACCGCCTCGGCGACGGTCTCCGTCGGATGGGTGTGCACCAGCTCTGGCAGCGTGCCGTCCTTGCGCCGCAACACATCGCCGACGGTGGCGTCGGTCGAACCGGGGGGCAGAAAGCCGTAGGAGGCCATCCAAGAGTCGTTGAACACCTTGGTCAGGTAGCCCCTGCCGCCGTCAGGCAGCAGCACCACGATCACCGCGTCCGAACGCCCCTCCGCGGCGAGTCGTTCCGCCAGCCGGACCGACGCCGCGACCGCCATGCCGCACGATCCGCCGACGAGCAGTCCCTCCTGCTCCGCCAGTTCCCTGGTGGTGGTGAAGGAGTCGGTGTCACTGATCGCGATGATCTCGTCGGCGATGTTCCGGTCGTAGGTTTCCGGCCAGAAGTCCTCACCGACGCCTTCCACCAGGTACGGACGTCCCGTCCCACCGGAGTAGACCGAGCCCTCCGGGTCCGCGCCGATGATCTGCACCGAGCCGTCGGACACCTCCTTGAGGTACTTGCCGGTGCCGCTGATCGTGCCACCCGTGCCGACCCCGGCGACGAAGTGCGTGATCGCGCCGCCGGTCTGCTGCCACAGCTCGGGTCCGGTGGTCTCGTAATGACTCCGAGGGTTGTTCGGGTTGGAGTACTGGTCGGGTTTCCACGCGCCCTCGATCTCGGTCACCAGCCGATCGGAGACGCTGTAGTAGGAGTCGGGGTGGTCCGGCGGCACCGCGGTCGGGCACACCACGACCTCGGCACTGTATGCCTTGAGGACGTTGCGCTTGTCCTCGCTGACCTTGTCAGGGCATACGAACACGCAGCGATACCCCTTGCGCTGGGCGACCATCGCCAGCCCGACGCCGGTGTTGCCGGACGTCGGCTCCACGATGGTGCCGCCTGGCTTGAGTTCGCCGGACCGCTCCGCCGCCTCGATCATGCGCACGGCGATGCGGTCCTTGACGCTGCCCCCCGGGTTGAAGTACTCGACCTTAGCCAGCACCGTCGGCGCGTTGCCGTCGGCGTCTTTGGCGATGTGCGCGGTTAGCGCGTTCAGCTTCACCAGCGGGGTGTCGCCCACCAGATCGATCACATGCTCGGCGTAGTCCACCAGGGTTCCTCTGCTTTCACACGGCGCTCGTGGCGCCTCGGCTCTTCTGCAGGCAGCCTAGCCGCGAACGGCCCCGTTTTGCTGCTCCCCAAACCGGCCGATTCACGGCGCGTCGCTCCGGGCGTCCACCCGTGCGAGTGATGCCTGGGGTGCCATGGAGATGCTCGTACTGGCCCTAGCCGCCAGGAACGTGGCCTTCACGACACCCACCGCACGTTAGGCGGAGCGCCCATAGCGACCCGTCAGTAAGGCGTGCACGATGTACGCAACGCATTCTCGCTAGAAGGAGACCCCGTTATGCCTGAAGCTGTGATCGTGTCGACCGCCCGTTCTCCCATCGGGCGTGCGGGCAAGGGATCACTGGTGGACATGCGCCCCGACGATCTCACCGTGCAGATGGTGCGGGCCGCGCTGGGCAAGGTGCCGCAGCTCGACCCGTCCCAGATCGACGACCTGATGCTCGGCTGCGGCCTGCCCGGCGGCGAGCAGGGCTTCAACATGGGACGTTCGGTCGCCGTGCAGCTCGGCTACGACCACCTGCCGGGCACGACCATCACCCGGTACTGCTCGTCCAGCCTGCAGACCACCCGGATGGCGATGCACGCGATCAAGGCCGGTGAGGGGGACGTCTTCATCTCGGCCGGTGTCGAGGCGGTGTCGCGGTTCGCCAAGGGCAGCTCCGACTCGCTGCCGGACACCCACAACCCGCTCTTCGCCGACGCCGAGGCGCGCACAGCGCAGGTCGCCGCTGAGGGCGCCGACAGCTGGACCGACCCGCGTGAGCAGGGCCTGGTGCCTGACGTCTACATCCCGATGGGCCAGACCGCCGAGAACCTGGCGCGGTTGAAGGGCATCACCCGCGAGCAGATGGACGAGTTCGGCGTCCGCTCGCAGAACCTCGCCGAGAAGGCCATCGCGGACGGTTTCTGGGCCAAGGACATCACCCCGGTCACGTTGCCGGACGGCACCGTGGTCGACGCCGACGACGGCCCGCGCGCGGGCGTGACGCTGGAGGGCGTGTCCGGGCTGAAGCCGGTGTTCCGCCCGGACGGCCGCATCACGGCGGCCAACGCCTGCCCGCTCAACGACGGCGCCGCCGCGGTGGTCGTCATGTCCGACACCAAGGCCGCCGAGCTGGGCATCACGCCGCTGGCGCGGGTCGTCTCGACCGGCGTGACCGGCCTGTCGCCGGAGATCATGGGCCTCGGTCCCGTTGAGGCGTCCAAGCAGGCGCTCAAGCGTGCCGGCATGAGCATCAGCGACATCGACCTCGTTGAGATCAACGAGGCGTTCGCCGCGCAGGTCATTCCGTCGTACCAAGAACTCGGTATCGACATCGAGCGTCTGAACGTCAACGGCGGCGCGATCGCCGTCGGCCACCCGTTCGGCATGACCGGCGCGCGGATCACCTCGACACTGATCAACTCGTTGCGTCACCACGACAAGCAGTTCGGTCTCGAGACGATGTGCGTCGGCGGTGGTCAGGGCATGGCGATGGTGCTTGAGCGTATGAGCTGAGTGCGACTCGCGAGCGCCAACGCGAACAGGGGCGCCGGTCCATACGGACTCGGCGCCCCCCTGTCGCGTTCGCGTGCGGTTACTCGCTCTGCAGCAGCCAGAGCAGGCGGATCATCTCGAAGTACAGCCAGACCAGCGTGGTCATCAGGCCGAACGCGGCGAACCACGCCCACTTCTGCGGCATGCCCGCGCGGATCATGCCGTCGGCCATGTCGAAGTCGAGCAGCAGCATAAACGCTGCGATACCGATGAACACGAGTCCGATGATGATGCCGAGCGGGCCGCCGCCACGGACACCAAGGTCGATTCCGACGAAGCTCAGCAACAGGTTCACGACGATGAGCCCGAAAGCGGCCGCCGCGGCGCCGATAACCCACTTGCGCAGCTTCGGGGTCACCTTCACCGCGCCGGTCTTGTACACCGTGAGCATCGTGATGAACACCAGCGCCGTGCCGAGGATCGCCTGCAACGCCACCCCGGGCACCATCAGCTCGAAGATCCCCGTGATGGCACCGAGGAATACGCCCTCGACGGCGGAGTACGCCAGCGTCAGCCCAGCGCTCGCCTTCTGTTTGAACGAGATGTACAGCGCGAGGCCGAGACCCGCCAGCAGCGCGACGATCATCACGCCGAAGACCGCGCCGGACGATCCGCCCGCCACGATCTCCGACCGTGCCCAGATCGCGGTAATGACGCCGGTGAGCAGCGCGGTGCCGATCGAGGCACCAGTCTTCATCACGACGTCGTCGACGGTCATCGGCCGGTCGTCGGCACCCGTCGCGGTCTGCGGGGCGCCGTAACCCGGCTGGTCGTAGCCCGCATACGGCGCGCCTGCGGCACTGCCGACAGGCAGATTGCGGAACGCGGGGTTGCTACTGGTTCGCACTGAGCCCTCCTGGACCTCTCAAGCATGCATGTCGCTAGCGCCTGCAACGAGTACAACGACCGCGCGTTCCGGCCAGTTCCCGTCGCGCCACGACACCCTACTCGGGCGTTCTACTCCGTTGAGCACGGACAGGCCAGGTCCGCCCAACGACCGCGACGGCGGGAGGTTCCGCATCACCTACGGACATCACTCGCGTTGATACTCACACAAGATGCCGTAGCCAGCAGGAACACCAGTGGACCAGAATGACCCTCACACGGCGTAGTCACTACACCACGTATCACCCTCGGCGAAGGAGCACCAACGATGACCACCTACCTCGTGACAGGAGCAACCGGCCTGATCGGCAGGCATCTCGTCGAGCTGATCCTCGCGGATGAGGACACCGAACGGGTGTGGGTGACGGTCCGGGCGAGTTCGCAGCACAAGCTCACCGACATCGCCAAGAGCTGGCCGAACGCCGAGAAGGTCACCCCGGTCGTCGGCGACATAGCGCAGGACCTCGCCGGGGTGTCGCTTGAAGACATCGAGCAACTGCGTGGCACGGTCGACAACGTCGTGCACCTCGCCGCGCTCTACGACATCACCGCGGACGACGAGACCAGCATCAGGGCCAACGTCGACGGCACGGCGAACGTCATCGCGCTCAGCCGCTCCATCGAGGCCGGCTGCCTGCATCATGTGTCCTCGGTCGCCGTCGCGGGCGACTTCGAGGGCACCTTCACCGAGGACATGTTCGACGAGGGCCAGCGGCTGCCGACCGCGTACCACCGCACCAAGTTCGAATCGGAACGCCTGGTGCGCGAGCAGACCGACGTCCCGTGGCGCGTCTACCGGCCCGCGATCGTGGTCGGCAACTCGCAGACCGGCGAGATGGACAAGATCGACGGTCCGTACTACCTGTTCCCCACCATCTCCCGGCTGTCGTCGTTGCCGAACCTGCCCACCATGGCGCCCGACCTCGGTGACACCAACATCGTGCCGGTGGACTACGTCGCGGCGGCGATGCACCTGCTCATCACCAAGCGAAACCTGGACAACCGCGTCTTCCACCTGGTCAACCCCGAGCCGCAGCCGACGATCGGAGTGTTCAACGCCTTCGCCCGCGCGGCTGGTGCGCCCACTATCAGCGCGGAGATCGGCGGCGACGTCGGCAAGAGCCTGTTGCAGCTGGTCAAGCTGACCGAGCACATCCCAGGAGTGACGATCGCCCGCGATGCTGTCATGGAGCGCGTCGGCATGCCACCGGTCCTGCTGGATCACCTGAACTTCCCGTCGGTGTTCTCGTCGGCGGCCACCCGCAAGGAGCTGGCGGGGCAGGTCGAGGTGCCCCGGCTGCAGGACTACGCGACGACACTGTGGGCGTACTGGGCGGAAAACCTCGACCCGTTCCGCGCTCGCAAGCATGGCCCACGCGGGAACCTCGACGGCAGGACCATCGTCATTACCGGCGCGTCGTCCGGCATCGGCCGCGCCACCGCGCTCAAGGTGGCGAGCGAGGGCGGCATCCCGCTGCTCGTCGCGCGCCGGGAGCACGAGCTGGAAGAGGTGCGCGACGAGATTGTCGCGGCTGGCGGCAAGGCGTCGGTGTATCCGTGCGACCTGACCGACGACGAGTCGGTGCGCAAGAACGTCGAGCGGATGCTCGCCGATCACGGCCGCGTCGACATGCTGGTCAACAACGCTGGCCGCTCCATCCGGCGCTCGATCAGGTTGTCTTACGACCGCTTCCACGATTACGAGCGCGCGATGGCGATCAACTACTTCGGCGCGGTGCGGATGATCCTCGCGCTGCTTCCACACATGAGCGAGCGCAAGTTCGGCCACATCGTCAACATCTCGTCGATCGGCGTGCAGGGCATCGCACCCCGCTTCTCGGCGTATGTCGCGTCGAAGGCCGCGCTGGACTACTTCACCAAGATCGCGGCGGTGGAGATGCACGGCGACGGCGTCTCGTTCACGACGATCCACATGCCGCTGGTGCGTACGCCGATGATCCGGCCGACCAAGATCTACGACGCCTTCCCGACGAAGTCGCCGGACGACGCGGCGGGGATGGTGGTGCACGCGCTGAAGAACCGCCCGAAGCACATCGGCACCCCTGCGGGTCAACTGATCAACACCGCGTACAAGTTCTCGCCTGGGCTGTCGGATGCGGTGGCATACCAGGCGTACCGGGTCTTCCCCGACTCGGTCGCCGCCGGTGGCGACAACCGGCTCAAGATCGGCCGCGGCGAGAAGCACCTCGGCAAGGCGGCCAACGCGCTGGTCAAGCTCACCCGCGGCTTCCACTGGTAACCCGCTCGACGCAGGGTCGTGAGTGCTGATCACGGTTAGAACTCGGATCCGCACTCACGACGCCTGTGTCGGCAGGGGCACAAGTGACAGACGGTAACGATGTGTGCGCAAGACCTGCACGAGTTCGGGGGTACCGTGGGTCTGCCATGACAACGGTCCGTGCGCAGGTAGCGTCAGGGCATGACTTCGCCCAGCCCGAAGCGAGACAGCGCCCGTTCGCAAGCCCGTTCGCAGGCCGGGTCGCAAGGACCGTCTCAATCCGGGGCACAGGCCCGCTCACAGGCGCTGCCGCAGGCCCCGTCCCAGCGCGAGTTCGCCCACCACTGGAACGGCTATGACCGCCAGCAGGTGCGGGAGTATCTGGAGCAGATAGACGAAGCCATGCGCCAGCTGCGTGCCGAGCGCGATCAGGCGCTGGAGCAGGTCAACGCCGTCACGCAGGAGCTCGAAACCGAGCGCGAGGAAACCGGCAAGCTGCGCAAGCGCGTCGACGAGCTGATGGTGCCGCCGGAGAACCTCGAGGATCTCGACCAGCGCATGCAGCGGGTCGGCCACCTCGCCTATCTGCAGGCAGAGGAGGTCACCACCAGGGCGCAGACAGCGGCCGAGGAGAACTGGAAGGAGACCGCGAAGGCGTCCATCGCGCTGCGCGAGCGGTACCGGTCGCTGCTCAAGGAACTGGACACCCAGGCGGAGGCGCTGCACGCCGAGCACCGCACCGCGCTGGAGCAGACCCGCGCCGAGGTCCAGGAGCTGACGGTCGACGCCGTCAAGCGGCGCGAGAAGCTTGACGAGGAGGCCGAGCGCAAGCGCCGCGCCATTGAGCAGGAGTTCGAGGCGAACATGGCGCAGCAGCGCGCCGAGTTGGAGAAGTACATCGCCGACCAGCGCACCGCGAGCAAGAACCAGGCCGAGAAGCGGCTCGCTGAGGCGTCGGCCGAGGCCAAGAAGCGCCTCGCGGAAGCCACCAACGAGGCCGACCGCAGGCTCAAGGAGGCCAACGCCGTCGTCGCGCGGCTCACCGCGCTCTCCCAGGACGCCCACGGCAAGCTCCGCAAGGCCGACGAGGTGCTGTCCGGCGCGGAGATCACGCTTGAGCCGACCGAGGAAGAACAGCAGCCGGTGCCGCGCGCCGAGAACGCCGACGGCGATGGCGACGGCGGCAAGACCGACGACGGCCACGGTGCCGACGGCCAAGCCGACTCCAGCAGCCAGGCCGACTCCGGTACCAACTCCGGCCAGCAGTCCTCACAGGACGGTAGGAGCCCGCAACCCGCTGGCGCGCGGCAGCAGGGCCACTGACGCCGTCCACTGTGGAACTGACCAGGAAGAATCCGGCCATGGGGGCACGATCGTGGTGAAAACCCAACTTTCCGACCTAGCGACCTCACGCAGCGTGTGAGGATCATCACCCTCACTGGTCCCTGGCCGCCGGTGACCCCGGTGGCGCCTGGAGGAGGTAAGGGTGAAACGCCAACGACTGTCCTTTGCGGTCGCCGCGGTCACAGCCATCGCCGTCGTGCTCGGCGGCGGCACCGCGACCGGCCAACCCGGCGGCGAGGACCGCGCCGACCGCGCCACGGCCGAGTACCTGGTGTCCGGCGCGCGCGGTGTCGACGCGCGCAGCGAGGTCGCGGGCACCGGCGCCGTGATCAACTCGACGGAGCACGGCACGCTGAACATCACCGCCACGCCCGGTGAGGTGCGCGAACTCCGCGAGCTCGGCTACCAGGTAGAACGGCAGGCGGCCCGCGAGCGCGCCAGCGAGCCGTCCGCGATGGACTTTCCGCCGGAAGACTCGGGATTCCACAATTACGACGAGATGATGGCCGAGATCGACAAGGCGGTCGCGGATCATCCGAGCCTGATCAGCAAGCAGGTCATCGGCACGTCCTATGAGGGCAGGGACATCCTGGCGCTCAAGATCTCCGACAACCCCGATGTCGACGAGGACGAGCCCGAGGTGCTGTTCACCCACCAGCAACACGCCCGCGAGCACCTCACCGTCGAGATGGCGCTGTACTCGATGAACCTGTTCACCGATTCGTACGGGTCGGACGCCACGATCACCGACATGGTCAACAGCCGCGAGATCTGGATCGTGCCGACCATGAACCCGGACGGCAGTGAGTACGACATCGAGACCGGCTCCTATCGCGGCTGGCGCAAGAACCGCCAGCCCAACTCGGGATCGAGCTACGTCGGCACCGACCTGAACCGCAACTGGGCCTACAAGTGGGGCTGTTGCGGCGGCTCGTCTGGCAATCCCAGCAGTGACACCTACCGAGGCTCGGCGCCAGAGTCGTCGCCGGAGGTCAAGCTGGTCGCCGACTTCGTACGCAGCCGCGTCGTCGGCGGCGAGCAGCAGATCACCGTCGCGATCGACTTCCACACCTTCAGCGAGCTGATCCTCTGGCCCTACGGCTACACCTACGACGACACCGCGCCCGGCCTTGACGCCGACGATCACAAGGTGTTCTCGACGCTCGGCGAGGAGATGGCGGCGACGAACGGTTACACCCCCGAGCAGTCGTCCGACCTCTACATCACCGACGGCACGATCGACGACTGGCTGTGGGGCGATCAGCGCATCTACGGCTACACGTTCGAGATGTACCCGCGTTCGGGTGGCCTCGACGGCTTTTACCCCGACGACGAGGTCATCGACAGGGAGACCAGCCGCAACAAGGAGGCGATGCTGCATCTGCTCTCCTACGCCGACTGCCCGCCGCGCGTCATCGGTCAGAACTGCGATGGCGGCTCCGAGCCGCCGCCGGACGACACGGTGTTCGAGAACCTCGACAACGTCGACATCCCGGATAACGGTCCCGCGGCCTACAGCGACGTCGCGGTGAGCGGCGTCGACGGCAACGCCCCGACCGACCTGCAGGTCAAGGTCGACATCGTGCACAGCTACCGGGGTGATCTGGTGATCGACCTCGTCGCACCGGACGGCACCGACTACCGGCTCAAGGACGCCAGCTACTGGGATGGCGCCGACGACGTGCATGCCACCTACACGGTGGATGCCGCCAGCGAAACCGCGGATGGCACCTGGCGACTCCGGGTGCGGGACACCTACTCGTACGACACCGGCTACATCGACGCGGTACGCCTGACGTTCTGACCGACGGTTGGATCGCATGACCTGACGGTCAAATCTGACGACCGGCACTGTGACCAGGGTCGCCCTCGGCCCGGAAAACGCATGGAGGGGCGCGGGAATACCGTGCCTCTCCATGCGTTTGCATGGACATCGTTTCGTTTCGTCGTCAGGAGGCAGCCATGCCAGCGGTGACCGTGGCCAATCCCGTTGTCCTTCCGCGCATCACGCGTCCCGGGCTGGACGCGACCGATCGTGCTCCGCGCACCGTCGTGACCGCACACAAGCAGATGGAGGGTGCGGGGTTCGAGGTGCGCAGGCCGTTCCCGAGCGCGGACCTGCGCGGTGCTGACCCGTTCATCCTGCTGGACCACCTCGGCGAGGTGGCGTACGAACCGCACGAGGCCAAGGGCGCGCCGTGGCACCCGCACCGGGGCTTCGAGACGGTCACGTACCTGCTCGACGGCGTGTTCGTGCACCACGACTCACACGGCGGTGGCGGCACCATCGCCGAGGGCGACACGCAGTGGATGACGGCAGGCAGCGGTGTGCTCCACGACGAGTTGCCCAGCGAGGAGCTGGTGATCAACGGCGGCTGGTTCCACGGCGTACAGCTGTGGGTGAACCTGCCGCGCAGCAAGAAATGGGTCGACCCGCGCTACCAAGACCTGCGTGGCAGCGAGCTGACCCTGCTGGCCTCAGACGACGGCGGCTCGCTCGTCCGACTGATCGCGGGTGAGCTTGACGGTCACTCCGGGCCGGGCTGGACGCATACTCCGATCACGTACGCGCACGCCTCGCTCAACCCTGGCGCACGGCTGAGCACGCCGTGGCCGCCGGACTTCACGGCGATGGTGTACGTGCTGTCCGGTTCCGGCCGCGTCGGTCACGAAGGCCGGCCGCTGCGCGAGGGCCAGCTCGCCGTACTCGGCAATGGCGAGGCGATCACGCTGATCGCGGATGACCGCCAGGACAACCGCACCGGCGTGTGGGAGGTCCTGCTGCTCGGTGGGCAGCCGATCAACGAGCGCACGGTGCAGTACGGCCCGTTCGTGATGAACGACGAGCACGAGATCATGCAGGCCATCCAGGACTTCCAGGCTGGCAGGATGGGCACGGTCCCCGCCGAGCACGCGAGCCCATCCCGGCCGGGTTCGTAGTCAGTCCTGGATCCGCCGGAACGGCCGCTCCTGCTCCAGCGCGTACGCGACGTCCAGCAGGCTGCGCTCATCACCGACGGCCGCGGAGAACTGCACCCCGATCGGCAGCCCCTCCCCCGCGGCGCCCATCGGCAGCGAGATCGCGGGTCCACCGGAGACATTGTTCAGCGGCGTGAACGCCACGTACTGCTGCAGCCGCTCCAGCAGCTCATCGAACGGCAACGTCGGGCTGAGGTGGCCGAGTTTCGGCGTCACGTGAGCCAGCACCGGCGACAGGATCAGGTCGTGCCGCGCGAACGCCGCGGCGTAGGCGCGTCGCACCCGGCTGAGCCGGTACAGCGTCGTCGGCGTGCGATGCAGCTCGCGTTGGTAGAGGTCGTGCAGCCCCCGGCTGAGGTTGTCCATCTTGCTCGCGTCGAAGTCACGGTCGATGACGAACCGGCCGAACCGCCCGACCAGGAACGACAGCATGCCCCAGTAACGGGTGAAGTCGCGGACGAACCCGGCATCGACCGGCAGCGGAATCGGCTCGACATGGTGACCGAGCTTCTCCAGCATCGCGGCGGTGTCCTCCACGGCGGCACGAGTCTCCGGGCACGTCGTCGCGCCGGACACCGACTCCAGCAGCAGCCCGACCCGAAGGGTGCGCCCCGACGGGCCTTCGACGTCGCCCACCGGCGGCAGATTCGGTGCTGGCCGATACTTTTCGGCCGCCGCGAAGAAGGCCGCCGTGTCCCGCACCGAGCGGGTGACAACGCCTTCGCCGATCAGGTTGATCGGCATCGTGCGGGCCTGGTCGCCGTCGATGAACCGCCCGCGCGACGGCTTGAGCCCCACCAGTCCACAACAGGCGGCCGGGATACGAATGGATCCGCCGCCGTCATTGGCGTGCGCGATCGGCACCGCGCCGGAGGCCACCAGCGCCGCCGCCCCGCCGGACGACGCACCCGAGGAGTATTCGGTGTGCCACGGGTTGCGAGTGGGATCGCCCTCCGCGAACTCGGTCGACGCGTTGAAGCCGAACTCCGGCAGCCTGCTCTTGCCGAGCACCGTCAGGCCGGTACCCAGGAACTGCGCGGTGAACGGACCGTTCTTCGTCGCGGGCCGCGCGCGGAACGCGGCGGTGCCGAACCCGGTGGGCATGCCCGCGACGTCGGTGTTGTCTTTGAGGAACGTCGGCACGCCGGACAGTGGTCCCGATGCGGGTGCGGCGTTGCGCGCCCACTCGTAGGCCGGGTAGGTGACGGCGTTGAGCACCTCGTCCACCCGCTGGGTTCTCGCGACCGCGGCCTCGACGACCTCGCGTGGACTGACCTCGCCCGATGCGATGCGCGCCGAGATCGCGACGGCGTCGTCCTCGCCGAGCGCGTCGTCGGTGAATGCGTGCACCCTGGTCTCGGTCATCGCCTGGCTCCTCCTGCTCGTCCGCTGTACTAGACAGCAGGTTACGCGCCAGTAGCCGCCACGCGAGTCCCACCATATCCCGCGCGAGTTACACCCTATTCGGCGCGAGTTGCACATTGTTGCTCGCGAGTCCCGAGATCCGGGCCGCGAGTCCCGCGTGCCGGTGCCCCGACACCACGGCTGCCCGGTGCGCCCACACAGACACACCGGGCAGCCGCGTGCTAGTCAGTGCCGATTAGAGGTCGAGCGACCAGTGGTCGATATGGCCGGTGTCGCCGCCGTAGACGTCACGCACCCGCAGCTTCCAGGTGCCATCGGCGTCATACGCCGACAGGTCCTTGGTGTACGTCTCGTGCACGTCGTCCTGCGAGTCGAACCAACTGGACGACTTCAGCCGGATGTCGCTGCCGTCCGGTGCGATCAGGTCGATCACCAGGTCACCCCGGTAGGTGTGCTCGATGTCCACCGAGATACTGGCCGAGGACGACGCCGCACGACCGCAGCCACTGATCTCGATCGCGCTCGTCACCGCGCTGCCCGCGTCCGGGATGCTGACGTTGGTGTCGTTGCTGCCCGAGCACTGCTCCGGGTCGGGATCCGGGTCAGTGCCCCCGCTCAGGTCCGGCTTGACGACGACGAGGCCCTGCTCGATGCCGCTGATGATCACGGTGCCACTGTCGAAGTACGGATACACGCTCCAGGCACCGTTGAACTCCGCGGCGTTGCCGCTTGGGTAGATGTCGAAGTAGGCCACCTCGGACAACGTGCCGCTGCCCACACCGGTCACGTCGAGGATGCGGAGTCCGGCCTGGTAGTTGGCTTGGTAGACGTGGTCGCCCTTGACGTACTGGTTGTGATCGATCGCGGTCACCGATGACTTGTGCGTCCCGATATGCTCTGGGTTGTCCAGATCGGACACATCGAAGATGTACGTCTTCGTCTTCTTGTCGAACAGGTTGTTGGACTCGTCCAGTTCGTCGTCGAGCACGAAGTACTGCTGATCCTCGGTGAACCAGCCCTGGTGGGTGTAGTTGGCACCGCTGTAGCCGGTGCGGGACACCTGGACCGGATTGGCCTTGTCGGTCACGTCCTCGATCGTGAGCGTGTCCTCGTTGGAGTTCATGCAGATCTCACGGCCCGCGTAGTCGGCGTCCGGGCCCGCGTAGTTCACGCACTGCGCGTCGTGGGTGTAACCGTCACCGCCCACACAGCCGGCCGCGACCGGAGACTTGGGCGTCGAGATGTCGACGATGTGCGGACCGGCATTACACGTGTCAGAACCGACCGCGTAGGCGTAGCCGCTGTCGGTGTTGATGACGATGTTGTGCGCGGGGCCGAAGTCGTTGTAGTGGGCGTCTTCGGTGAAGGTCTGTGGCGACGTGACGTTCCGCAGCCGGGTCAGATCGAAGACCTGCATTCCGTGGCCGCTGATGGCGTCGGCGACCACGAACGCATGGTTCTTGTAGACCTTCACGTCCCGCCACGAACTGCTCTCCCCGCCGTGCGACGGCAGGTTGCCAAGATAGACCGGCGAGGTCGGCGTGGTGACGTCGACGAACGCGGTGCCATTCGACCGCGTCATCAACGCGTATTCCTTGCCGGTGCTAGCGTCGGTCCAGCCCCAAATATCGCTGCCATTCCCACCGCCGATGTCCGACAGCGGCAACACGCTTTGCAGATCGACATTCTTACACGGATAGTCACCCGCCATGCCGTTCTCACACGGCACCTCAGCACCGGTAATCGCTGCCATCCGCTCCGCGGGTTCATGATCAGCCATGAACGCCGCGATCGCGGCAGCCCCCTCCTCGGTTTCCGGATCATGCGCTTGCGCGGCGGGCGCACCCACCGACAGCGCCACCGCACCGGCTAACGCCAGTCCGGCAATTCTCGCGACCACTCGCACGAACACGCTCCCTTCGGTTTCGCCACGCCGATTTCGGCACGACGAGAATGACTACGATGCTCAACTCGCCTATTCACACGACAGTGCGAAAAGCGCGAGCGAGCATAAGCGTGAAAAGAGCGCATATAGAACCGCCTTTATGGATTAAGAGAACAGAACACAACGAAGGGCGCAGCGATTCGTGCCACCATTAGAGATCGTGCTGGACACGCTCCATACTTTCGTCGTAGCCCAGTCGACATAGCACTCTCGACCTATTTCCGCTGGTTACGAATTAACCAAATAACGAAAAAATCTCGAATCTGTGAGCTGTCACACAACGGGCGTACGCTTCCCTGCGGTCTCGATCACCCAGAAGGTTGAGGGGCACTGCAGTGAGAAAATTGTTGGTGACAATCGCGGCATCCCTGCTCATCACCGCAGGGGCCGTCGGTTCGCCGGCGCAAGCGGAACCACCGAACGGTGACCTTGAGGTCTACACCGCGACGGTGGCCGCCAAGCGCGCCGACGAGCTGGCGCGACAGGGGCATGACATCGTGGAGACCCGCCAGCGCGGGTCCAAACTGGAACTCGACATCGTCCTCGACGACAGCCAGCGTGAGCAGTTGGCCGAGCGCGGCGTCGATCTCAAAGTCAAACGCAACAAGAACGGCAAGACGTCCAAGCAGCTCGCGACGGCACAGGCGGAGAATGGCTACGACGTCTGGCGCTCGTGGGACGAGCGGGGCGGCATCCGCGACGAGCTGTACGACATCGCGCGGCGCAACCCGCACCTGACCAAGCTCGAGGTGCTCGGCCACAGCCACCAGGGGCGGGAGATCATCGGGCTCAAGGTGACACAGGGCGCGCGCGGTATCCCGGATGGCGCGCGGCCCGCTGTGCTGTACTCGTCGACGCAGCACGCGCGCGAGTGGATCAGCACCGAGGTCAACCGGCGCACGCTGCACTGGTTCATCGACCAGTGGCGTGCCAACAATCGCGACGTCCGCAAGATGCTGAAGCGTACCGAGCTGTGGTTCGTGCTGGTCGCGAACCCGGACGGCTACCAGTACACCTTCGACCACGAGCGGTTGTGGCGGAAGAACCTGCGAGACAACGACGGCGACGGCCAGATCACCAACGCCGACGGCGTCGACCCGAACCGCAACTTCGACGAGCACTTCTCCTACGACGAAGAGGGCTCGTCCTCGCAGATCGCGAGCCAGACCTACCGTGGTCCCTCCCCGGCGTCCGAGCCGGAAACCCAGGCGATGCAGGGGCTGCTCGACCGGATCAAGCCGAAGCTCCAATCCAACTGGCACTCCTACGGCGAGTGGATCCTCTACCCGCAGGGCTGGCAGATCGGCACGCCTGACGCGGACAACCCGCTCTACGTGGCGCTGGCTGGCACCGACGAGAAGCCCGCGATCGAGGGCTTCGACCCTGGTATCAGCTCCGACGAGCTGTACGTCACCAACGGTGAGACGACCGACTACGCCGACTCCGCGAACGGCACCATCGCGTTCACGCCTGAGCTCGGCGAAGGCACGCCGGGCAGCGGCTTCGTCTTCCCTGACGACGAGGAGCTGATCCAGGCGGAGTTCGAGAAGACACTGCCGTTCTCGCTCGGGCTCGCACGCTCGGCGACCAACCCGGAGAATCCGGAGTCGCCGGTCGGCATCGAGGCGGAGCCGTTCTACCTCAGCCAGGCCGACATCGACCCGGAGAACAGCGCGACGTCGATGTTCGACTTCCGGTTCAGCGAGTCCTACGGCGATCCGCAGGAGGTCCGGGTGCTGGCCAAGCGCAGCCTCGGCCCAGTGACGCTGAAGTACCGCGTCAACGGCGGCGGCGTCCAGACGGCGCCGACGAGCGAGTGGACGTCCGGCGAAACCTATGGCGTCGGCAACGACGAGTACTACCACGTGGTCAGCGGCCAGGTCACCGGCACTGATCCCGGTGACACCGTCGAGGTGTGGTTCGAAGGCGGCGGCCAATCCAGCGAGTCGTTCAGCTACGACGCGGTGTCCGAGAACGAGGCCGACGTCCTGGTGATGGCGGCTGAGGACTACACCGGCACGTCACCGAACCTGCCGGACGGCGGTCCGCAGTACCTCGGGTACTACACCGACGCGCTGGAGGCCAACGGCCTGTCGTACGACGTCTACGACGTGGACGCGAAGGGCCGCACCGCGCCGGACTCACTCGGCGTGCTGGCCCACTACGACGCCGTTGTCTGGTACACCGGCGATGACATCGTCACCAGGGAGAAGGGCTGGGCACCAGGCAACGCGTCCAGCCTGGCTATGACGGAACTGTTCGAGGTGCGCGACTACATCAACGAAGGTGGCCGCGTGCTCTACACCGGTAAGTGGGCTGGTCAGCAATACACCACCAACGTCGGTTCGCAGCTCTACGATCCGTTCGAGAACGCCGAATGCCGCGCGGATCCGGCCGTGCAGTCGCGCTGCCGCTCGCTACCCGGCTCGGGCAACGGCATGAACGACGTCATCGAGTACTGGTTCGGGGCAGGCATCGCCAACCTCGGCGCCGGAATCAACCCGGAAACCGGCGAGCCCTACGGCGTCACGGGTAGCGACACCCCGCTCGACGGGATGGCACTCTCCCTCAACGGCGGGGACAGCGCGGACAACCAAGACACCGCGTCGTCGTTCATCACCACGAGCGGGTTGCTGCCGGAGGGTGAGTTCCCGCAGTTCGACAGTTGGGCGGCGGCGAAGTACGACCGTCCTGGCGGTCCGTTCGACCCGCATACCGGCGAGCACTACGTGTACTCGCAGATCGGCAATGTCGCGTACAAGCGGCTGACCCGCACGATCACGGTGCCCGCGGACGGCGCGGAAATGTCGTTCTGGACCTCATACAACACGGAGGCACACTGGGACCACATGTTCGTCGAAGCGCGTACGGCGGGCCAAGACGACTGGACGACGCTGCCCGACTTGAACGGGCACACCTCCACCGACACCGGTGACAGCTGCTCGGCGGGCTGGAACGACCTACACCCGCAGCTGGAGCACTACCAGACGCTCAACGCGGATGGCTCGTGCGAGGCGACCGGCACCACCGGCGAGTGGCACGCGACGTCCGGCGGCTCCGGCGGCTGGCAGCAGTGGAAGGTTGACCTGTCCGACTACGCGGGCGAGCAGGTCGAGGTCTCCATCGCCTATGCCAGCGACTGGGCAGTGCAAGGCCTCGGCGTGTTCCTCGACGACATCGAGGTCTCGACTGGCGAGGGCAGCACCAGCTTCGAGTCCGGTATGGACGGCTGGGAGGTGACCGGGCCGCCCGAGGGCAGCTCGCCGAACCCGAACAACTTCGAGCGCACCACCGCCGGTGGGTTCCCGGAGGGCGCGGTCGTCGCCACTGACGACACGCTCTACATGGGATTCGGGCTCGAAGGGATCTCGGACGCCGCGAGCCGTGAGGCCGTGATGGGCAGGGCGATGGAGTACCTGCTCCGGTAACCCTGGCACAGCGTTCGGCAACGGCGCCGGACGCCGGGTCCGACACCGCAGGCCGCGAGGTTGGGGTCACCCTGACCTCGCGGCCTCGCGTGTACGCATCACTCGACTCAGAACGGTGGTCGACAGCCGTCGATGCGCGACGGCTAACCTGACTGGGTGAACAGCAGTCCCGGAGGGCCGCACCGTGAGTGAGGTCGACGATCTGATCGCCGGTCGCTACCGGCTGCGGGCGATGCTCGGTCGTGGCGCGATGGGCGTTGTGTGGCAGGCCGTTGACCAGCGACTTCACCGCACAGTCGCACTCAAGCAGTTGTCGCAGCTGAACGTCGATCCGCAGCACGCCGAGCAGGCACGGCAGCGCGCCATGCGGGAGGGCAGGATCGCCGCGCGCCTGCACCACCCGAACGCGGTAGCCGTCCACGACGTCGAGATCGACAACGGTCTGCCGGTGCTGATCATGGAGTATCTGCCGTCGCGCAGTCTCGCCGACATCATCGCCGAGTACGGCCGTCTGTCGCCGGATGACGTCGCGCACGTGGGCGCACAGGTCGCGTCGGCGCTGTCCGCCGCGCACGCGGCCGGGATCGTGCACCGCGACGTCAAGCCAGCCAACATCCTCATCACCGACGACGGCACCGCGAAGCTCACCGACTTCGGCATCTCACACGCCGCGGGAGACGTCGCGCTGACGCAGACCGGGATGTTCGCGGGCACGCCCGCGTACCTCGCGCCCGAGATCGCGCTCGGCCACCGGCCAACGCCAGCGTCCGACATCTACTCCTTCGGCTCGACGCTCTACGCGGCACTCGAGGGCAGCCCGCCGTTCGGCGACGACGCAGCGAACCCGCTCGCGTTGCTGCACGTCATCGCGGCGGGCCAGGTGCGCCAGCCGCACCACGCTGCTGGGCTCACCCCGGTGCTGGCCGCGATGCTCAACGCCGATCCCGCACAGCGCCTCGACGCGGGACAGGTCACCGACGCGTTGCGGGCCTCGACGACGGGCGCGCCGCTGCCGCCGTTCGTCGAGGCCGCGGCTGCCCCGTGGGCCACACCCGAGTCCGCCACGATGCCGGCCCCCGGAGCCAACGGCCCGGCAGGCACTCTGCTCGACGCGCACCCGATGCAGCACCCCGGCCCGCCAGTCCAGCAGCAGGTCGGCACCAACTATCGGGCGCGCTACCTGGCGGCAGGCGTCGCCGTCGCCGCACTCGCGGTGATCGTGCTGCTGGTGTCGCTGCTCAGCGCGGAGTCGCCGCCGGTCGCGCAACCCGCGCCCGAGAGCGAGACGTCGACGCCAACGCAGACCCTGCAACCCGCCGACTTCAAGCGCGCCGCACTGGAGTACTACCGCCTGCTGCCCGGCCAGGCGGAACAGGCGTGGCAGCGGCTCGCGCCCGCGATGCGCTCAAGCGACAGGGGCGAATACCTCGCGCGGTGGCAGTCGATCCGCCAGGTCGTGGTGTTCTCGCAGCCACGGAACACCGGCAGCAACAACGTCCACATCGGAGTCGAGCTGCACCAATCCAACGGCTCGCGAGTCCGCGAATTCCGCCAGCTCGAGTTCACGACTGACACGCCGAGGCCGCTGATCACGTCCGTCGCGCTGCTGCACCGCGAACGCATCCCCGCCCCGGAACCGCCTGAGGACGACAAGGACGACAAGAGCAAAGAGAAGGAGAAGCCAGAAGGCTGGGAAGCGCACAAGGGCAAGGGCGACGGCAAGGAGAAGGGCGAGGACGACTAGGGTCGCGGCGACGCGGGCTATGTCGTCACGCCGCGCTCACTGTTGATCAGCTTCCCCTGCGCTAGTACCAACAGAATCGGGCAAAGCGATCGTAACGTTGTCACAGCCCAGGGCAAGTTGATCGACTTCGGTCGCTCCGCGCCTCCTACTCCGACGCCCCTACTCCGAATCCCCTTGCTCCGGCTCCTGTTCCGGCACCGCGACCTCGATGCGCGCGAGCTTGTTCAGCTCCGACGTGGGCATCTGCTGCGCCGCGGCGTACACCTTCTCCTGATGCTCGGTGATCCGCTTATCGACAAGCTGACTGAGCGCGTAGGCGATCGCGCCGGTCTGGCGCACCGTGCGATCGTCCAGCGCGGGCTGCGGCGTTGACGTGATCGCGATGCCCATCGGCCTGCCGTCGTCGTCCTGGGCAACGCCGATGTCGAACCGCTCACGCGGGTTGTGCACCGGATCGGCGCAATGCTTGCGTATCTTCCGCAGCGACTTGTGCCACTCCAGCACCTCACCCTGCAACTCCGTCTCCGCGACATCGGACTCGGTGAGGCACTGTCCTCGGTCACCACTGGTGAAACACCGCGAGTACGACAGCAGCGCCGTTGTCCACAGCCCCTCGACGACGAGATCATCGACCGTGCCACGCGGCGCGGCCAGCTCCGTGACAAGGCGTTCGCAGCAGCGCAGCACCGTCTGTAATTCGTTGAAGATCGAAGCGAGGTCGGTAAGTGTTTGGGCGGTCTGAGTGTTCAGTCGCCGGACGGCGATGGGGGTGTCCGTCGCGCTCGTCATGTCGCGGTCAGCCCTTCTGCTCAGTTCGGCGGTGCCCGGGTCGGCGGCGGCCGCCCGGTAGCGCGTGGGCCCCGGTCTCCACCGGCGCACGCCTGCCGACCCCGATGACGCCGAACGAAACGCGGGCCAGCATCGATCGGCGCCACCGGAGCCAGACGACACACGCTAAGCCCACGGGCCAGCCGCGGATGTCTCAGATTGAGACGTCCACGCCGCCGCGACCGAGGTGTTATGGATGCTCCAGCACACTGCGCGGCCGCCGTTGGGCGTGCGCATGGGCATTCCGGCCAGCGGGGCCGCTTCGGCGGAAGGTATCCGATGCGCGACGACACACCCCGTGACTCAACGGCGACCCGAGATCAAGCAGCACGCACTGCCCCGGCGCACAGCGACGAGACCTACAGCCAGTGGACGATCGTCAACGTCGTCTTCGGCCACCTCGTCGAGCAAGGACTGCATCCCACGTTCGGCGATAACGGCGACCCCGGCGAGCACGCCGCCAAGTTGTTGCACGCCCTCGGTGTCACGCCGACGGCGGAAGGCGACGCCCGGATTCAGCACGACGTCCATGAAGAACTTGCCCAGCTCAGAGCGGTGCTGATGGACGAACGGTGACGGAACCGTCGCAGGTCGTCTCATATTGAGACCCACATCACAGGCACCCGGCCCTCTAATCGACAACTACAGGACGCATGCCACCTAACCGGCGCTCGTCCCCACCGCACCCGAGGCTCCGAAGGCACGCGAAAGCCGGCCGGAGGGCAGCCAAGAACGCGGTGGAGGCGATGCAGTCGCCGTCGGCAAGAGCGACGGGTAAGGAGTGATCATGAGCCGCCAGAGCGTGGCGAAGGCCCACCAGAAGATCCAGGAACTCTCCTGGGAACCGGCGTATCACGAGCCGGTATCGCACTACGGAACCGACTACACGTTCCGCAAGGCTAAGAAGAAGGACCCACTCAAGCAGGTCCTGCGGTCCTACTTCCCGATGCAGGAGGAGAAGGACCACCGCGTCTACGGCGCGGAGGACGGCGCGATTCGCGGCAACATGTTCCGGCAGGTGCAGGAGCGGTGGCTGGAATGGCAGAAGCTGTTCCTGTCGATCATCCCGCTGCCGGAGATCTCGGCCGCCCGCGCGATGCCGTTGCTGTTCCGCACGGTGCCCAACCCCGAGTTGCACAACGGCCAGGCGATCCAGATGATCGACGAGGTCAGGCACTCGACGATCCAGCAGAACCTCAAGCGCCTGTACATGCAGAACTACATCGACCCCGCCGGGTTCAACTCGAGCCTGCGCAACTTCCAGAACGACTACTGCGGCACCATCGGCAGGCAGTTCGCGGAAGGCTTCATCACCGGTGACGCCATCACCGCCGCGAGCATCTACCTGACGATCGTCGCCGAGACAGCGTTCACCAACACGCTGTTCGTGGCGATGCCCGCCGAGGCGGCGGCCAACGGTGACTACCTGCTGCCCACGGTGTTCCACTCGGTGCAGTCGGACGAGTCGCGTCACATCAGCAACGGCTACGCCACCCTGCTGATGGCGCTCTCGGACGAGAGCAACCACCAGCTACTCGCCAGGGACCTGCGGTACGCGTGGTGGAACAACCACCGGGTTGTCGACGCCGCGATCGGCACGTTCATCGAGTACGGCACCAAGGACCGGCGCAAGGACCGCGAGAGCTACGCGGAGATGTGGCGGCGGTGGATCTACGACGACTACTACCGCAGCTACCTCGTCCCACTCGAGAAGTACGGCCTCGAAATCCCGCACGACCTCATCGAGGAGTCCTGGAACCAGATCTGGCACAAGGGCTACGTGCACGAGGTGGCGCAGTTCTTCGCGACAGGGTGGCTGGCCAACTACTGGCGCATCGACCCGATGACCGACGAGGACTTCGAGTGGTTCGAGCACAAGTACCCAGGCTGGTACAACAAGTACGGCAAGTGGTGGGAGAACTACAACCGCTTGTCCGTCCCGAATGGACACAACCCGATCGCCCTCGAGGACGTCGACTACGTCTACCCGCACCGGTGCTGGACCTGCATGGTGCCGTGCCTCGTGCGTGAGGACATGGTGGTCGACAAGGTCGACGGTCAATGGCGGACCTACTGCCACGAGGCCTGCCGCTGGACCGACGCCGAGGCGTTCCGGCCCACCTACCAGGGCCGCTCGACGCCGAACATGGGTCAGCTCATCGGGTCCCGCGAGTGGGAGACGCTGTACCACGGCTGGAACTGGGCCGACATCGTCTCCGACATGGGCTTCGTCCGCGACGACGGCAAGACGCTGGTCGCCCAGCCGCATCTGGACCTCGATCCGAAGAAGATGTGGACGCTGGACCACCTGCGCAGGTGCCCGCCGTTGCAGAGCCCGAACGTCGTGCTCAACGAGATGACCGACGAGGAAAGGGCCGCGTTCCAGGCCGACTACAACCGGCAGGGTCCGGCTGGCCGGCCGGCAGGCTCAGTGTCCTGAGCTGCCCTGAGCAGTCGAGTCGAGTAATCACCACGACCCCGGGGAGGGCCCCGATCCATTGCCCTTCAGGGCCCTCCCCCTCCCTCGTGGTGCCAATTCCTGTTGAGCGATTCGTGATGAGGCAGCCATGGCAGACAAGCACCGGGTGCGGTTCGAGCCGGTAGGCGTCGAGATCGAGGTCGACGAGGACCAGAACATCCTGCGCGCCGCGGCCGAGCAGGGCGTGATGCTCATGCACGGCTGCAAGGAAGGGCAGTGCGGTTCCTGCAAGTCGTTCATCCTCGACGGCGACGACGTCGAGCACGACCGGTACTCCACCTTCGCGCTGCCCGACTTCGAGAAGGAGGACGGCTTCACCCTGCTGTGCCGGGCGCACGCGTACGAGGACCTGACGATCGAGCTGCTCAACTACGACGAGGAGATGATCCGCTCGGGGCTGCCGATTCAAGAAGCGGTGGTCGAAGTTGTCGCCAACGACAACGTCACGCACGACATGCGGCATCTCGTCGTGCGGCTGGTCGAACCGGGTGAGCTGAAGTTCTTCCCAGGCCAGTACGTCGACTTCACCATTCCCGGCACCGAGGAGTCCCGTTCGTTCTCGATGGCCAACACGTCGAGCAGGGAAGGCGGCCTGCTGGAGTTCGTCATCAAGGTCTACCCGGACGGACGGTTCTCGGAGTTCCTCGACACCCAGGTGGCGGTCGGCGACCGGCTCGACATCACCGGCCCGTTCGGGGTGTTCACGCTGCGGGACGCGCCGGACACGGAGCTGATCTTCGTCGGTGGTGGCGCGGGGATGGCGCCGATCCTGTCGCTGCTGCGCTGCATGGCTGAGCGTGGGATTGACCGGAAGGCGACGTACTACTACGGCGCTCGCACTCGTCGTGACCTGTGTTTCGACGAGGAGCTGCGGGAGCTGGAGCAGACCTTGCCGAACTTCAGGTACGTGCCAGCGCTCTCCGAGCCGGATGACGACGACTGGGACGGCGAGGTCGGGCTGATCACCGACGTCGTGCGGCAACGCGAGCAGAACCTCTCCGGCGTGCACGGCTACGTCTGCGGACCGCCGCCGATGGTTGAGGCCGCGCTGGAACTGCTGCCCGAGCTCGGGATCGCAGAGGACGCGATCTTCTACGACAAGTTCACCACGACCGGAGACCCAGAGGACTGACGCCACGCCACCACATGAGACGCCGATCCATACCTGACAACCGGCCTCGACGAGGCAAGCACCAACGGTAAAGGAACGAGCACATGACAACCACGCAAGAACGCAGCGTGCCGAAACCGGTGTTCACCGACGCCGAGGCAGGCGCACGAGAGTTCCCCGATTCGAACGCACGCAAGTTCAACTACTTCGTCTCCGCCAAGCGCAAGCAGAGCCACTACGAGGACGTCACCGTCGAGGTGCAGCCCGATCCGCGGCACTACCTCGCCCAGGGCTGGCTGTATGGCTTCTCGGACGGCAAGGGTGGCTACCCGCTGGAGTGGACCGTGCTCAAGGCATGGGGTACCGACCGTCCCGAGCCGGTACGCGGACCTGGCTCCGGCGGCCAAGGCTACGAGTGGCCCGCGCACGGCTGGCACGAGTTCCGCGATCCCAACGAGGAGTGGGAACTCACGCTGTACCGCTACAACGCGAACGTGGTGCGTCAGCTCAACCAGAACATCGAGGCCGCGAAGCGCGCCAAGGCGTTCGAGCAGTGGAGCAGTAACTGGGTCCAGTTCGTCGCCCAGCACATCGGCGCGTGGATGCACGTCAACCACGGTCTCGGGCTGTACCTGTTCGCCAACGCCAACCGGCGGGCGCCTACCAACATGCACAACAACGCCATCTCGGTGAACAGCATGCACAAGATCCGCTCCGCGCAGGATCTGGCGCTGTACAACCTGACGTTGTCCGAGGAGATCGATGGCTTCGATGGCACCGCGCACGTCGAAGCATGGAACTCCGACCCGGTGTGGCAGGGCGTGCGGGAGGTCGCCGAGCAACTGACTGGCATCGACGACTGGTGCGAGGCGATCTTCGCGGCGAACATCGTGTTCGAGCCGCTCATCGGTGAGCTGTTCCGGTCCAACCTGGTGCAGCAGGCAGCGCCGGGCAACGGCGACTTCGTCACCCCGACGCTGATCGGTGCGGAGGAGTACGACTACGCCGAGCGGGACCTGCGCTACACCAAGCCGATGTTCCAGCTGCTGATCGACGATCGCGAGTTCGCGGAGCACAACCGGCGGCACCTCGAGCAGTGGCTGGCCGCCTGGGTGCCGCGTTGCCTCAACGCGGCCAGGACGTTGCAGCCGTTGTGGTCACTGCCGGACGCGAAGCCGCCACGTTTCGAGGACGCGCTCGACCGTTCGAAGAACCGCTTCAGCGGAATTCTGTCCGACATGGATCTGCGAGTACCGAAGGAGCTGGACCAGTGACCACGTTCAAAACAGCGGAAAGCCCGTTCGAATCCAACAACACCGCATCCAACATGTGTGGGTTCACCCTGATGAACAATCAGGTCGGGGCGGTCGTCGCCGAAGTCATGGCGACCAAACCCAACGCGACCGTCACCTACCTGCCTTCGATGATCCGGGTGGACGCCACCGGGCGGCTCGACGTCGTCTACGACGAGATCGACGAGGCTGCTGGCGAGGAAGAAGGCTGGTTCGACTCGGCCGAGTTCGAGGAAAGCATGTCCACCCACTACGGCCGGATGATCCACGAGGACGACCGGACCATCATGTTCGCCAATCCCGAGGACGCCGCCGAATTCCTCGATTTCGACCTGCAGCCGGTCACATGACACGACAGCCGGAAGCGCGCCGGGGCATACCTCACTGGCCTGCCCGTTCGGCCGCTTCCGGCTGGAGTGGAACCTACCAACACCGCAATCGCGTGCCGGTAGCACTCGGTCCAGCCGAAGAAGGCTAGTCACGCCCGGCTTATGAACACCGGAGGGAACACCGTGTACGAAAAGAATGGCGAGAAATACTTTGTAGTCGACGGGCACACCCATTTCTGGGATGCCAGCCCGGAGAACTGGAAACCGGGCCAGGAGCAGTATGCCAAGGGCTGGATCGAGTGCTTCCACGCCTACCAGGGCCTCGGTCCGCCCGAGACCCACTGGTCGCTCGAGGAATTTCAGAAGTACTCCGAAGAACGGATGATGAAGGACGTCTTCACCGACGGCTACGTCGACGTCGCGATCTTCCAGCCGACCAACCTGAAACAGTGGTACACCGAGGGCTTCAACACCGTCGAGCGCGACGCGCTTCTGAAGGAGAAGTATCCCGACAAGTTCATTCTCAACACCACGTTCGACGCCCGCGATGGCGACGAGGGCCTGCGCAAACTGGAAGCCGACGTCGACCGGTGGGGCTGCAAAGGTGTGAAGCTCTACACCGCGGAATGGCGCGGCGAGTCACGCGGCTGGGACCTCAAGAGCCCGGAGGCAGCTCGCTACTTGGAGAAGTGCCGCGAGCTGGGCATCAAGAACATCCACGTCCACAAAGGACCGACGATCTGGCCGCTTGACAAGGACGCGTTCGACGTCCGCGACATCGACCACGCGGCGACCAACTTCCCCGAGTTGAACTTCATCGTCGAGCACGTCGGGCTGCCCCGGATCGAGGACTTCTGCTTCATGGCGGTGCAGGAACCCAACGTCTACGCCGGGCTCGCGGTCGTGGTCGGCGGGCTGATGCACGCGAGGCCGAGGTTCTTCAACAAGGTCATGGGCGAGCTGCTGTTCTGGCTCGGTGAGGACAAGCTGATCTTCGGCGCCGACTACGCCATCTGGGAGCCGAAGTGGCAGGTCGAGGGGTTCGTCGACTGGAAGATGCCGGACACCGAGGAGTACTCCGACTACGGCCCGGTCAGCGTCGAGGCGAAGAAGAAGATCCTCGGCCTCAACGCGGCCAAGCTGTACGACCTCGACGTACCCGCGGAGCTGCGTCTCGAAGGGCAACCGGCCGCGGAGCCGGTTGCATCGTGACGATGACGGCCGCACGCTCAGCGGGCGCCATCTCCGACCAGGCCGCCGATGTCGCGGCGGCGGTCTGGTCGGCGTTGGGCACTGTCCGCGACCCAGAACTGGACGACCCACTCACCGAACTCGGGTTCGTCTCCCACCACGACGTGACACCGGAGGGTGAGGCCGTGGTGCGGCTACGGCTGCCCACCTACTTCTGCGCGCCGAACTTCGCCTACCTCATGGTCGCCGACGCCTACGACGCGGTGTCTGCGGTCCCCGGCGTGACGAAGGCCGACGTGCGACTGGAAGACCATTTCGCGGCGGACGCCATCAACACCGGCGTCGCCGCGCGTTCCGGTTTCGTCGAGTCGTTCCGCGGCGAGGCCGCCGACGAGCTGGACGAGCTGCGGGCTGACTTCCTGCGCAAGGCGGTGCTGGCAGGCACCGACCGGGTGTGCCGGTCGGTACTGGCCGAGGGCGTCGACCCGGCCCGGCTCGCCGATCTCACCCTCGCTGATGCGCCGGAGGGCCCGGACCTGTGGCGACTCATCGACCGCAGGCACGAGCTCGGCCTGCCCTGCGCCGATCACGACGCGCTGATCGTCGACCCCGCGACCGGCGAGGCTGTCCAGCCCGATGCGCTGCGGCTGCATCTTGGCCTCGCCAGGGCGACGCGCGTCAGCCAGGAAGCCAACTCGGGCGTGTGCCGGGGCATGTTGGCCGCCCGCTACCCCGGTAGCAAGCAATAAGGAGAACACCATGAAGGCCGTCAGGGTGCACAAGTACCACCAGCAACCAACCATCGACGAGGTTCCCGAACCGACCGTGAAGGGACCGTTCGACGTCGTCGTCAAGATCGGTGGGGCCGGGGTGTGCCGCACCGATCTGCACATCATCGAGGAGCAATGGGCTGACAAGACCGGCGTCGCGCTGCCCTACACCATCGGTCACGAGAACGCGGGCTGGGTGCACGATGTCGGCTCAGCGGTGTCCAATGTGGCCGTCGGCGACACCGTGATCCTGCATCCCACGCCCACCTGCGGGCTGTGCCGGGCGTGCCGCGCTGGAGACGACATGCACTGCTCCAACAACGCCTTCCCCGGCATCGACAGCGACGGTGGCATGGCCGAGTACCTGCTCACCTCGGCGCGAGCGTGCATCAAACTGGATCCCGGCACCCGGCCGGAGGACGTCGCCGCGCTGGCCGACGCGGGCATCACCGCGTACCACGCCGTGCGCAAGGCCGCGCCGCTGCTGTATCCAGGCACGGTGTGCGTCGTCAACGGCGCTGGCGGGCTCGGCCACATCGGCATCCAGTCGCTGCGCGCACTGACCGCGACCACGATCGTCGTCGTCGACCAGAATGCCGAGGCGCTTGAGCTGGCCAAGAAGCTGGGCGCGGACCAGACGGTGCTCGCCGACGGGAAACATGTCGACACGGTGCTTGACATCACCAACGGCAACGGCGCCGAGGTCGTGCTCGACTTCGTCGCGGAACAGGGTGCGCAGCAGGACGCCTTCGCGATGACCCAACGGGCCGGCTCGCACTTCATCATCGGCTACGGCAGCAACATCGACATCCCGACGATCGACATCATCTCCACCGAGCGCAACATCATCGGCAACCTGGTCGGCACCTACAACGACCTCGTCGAACTGATGGTGCTCGCCCAAGCGGGCAAGGTCACGCTGCACACCAAGAAGTATCCCCTCGATGCCGCACTCGACGCCCTGGCCGATCTCGACGCCGGTCGCGTCCGGGGCCGCGCCATTCTCACCCCCTGATCGCCGCCCATCCGCATTCGTCACGAGGAGATCGCACCATGGCCAAGGAATTGCGCTTCGGACCGCAAGCCCGCGAGCTACTGCTGAGCGGGGTGGACAAGCTCGCGGAAGCGGTCAAGTCCACACTCGGCCCCAAGGGCCGCAACGTGATCCTGGAACAGATCACCGGATCCCCCGTTGTCACCAACGACGGCGTGACCATCGCGCGCGAGATCCACTTGAAGAACCAGTTCGAGAACATGGGCGCGCAGCTGGTCAAGGAAGCCGCCATCAAGACGAACGACATCGTCGGTGACGGCACCACGACAGCGACGGTGCTCGCGCAGGCCATCGTGCACGAAGGCATGAAGGCGATCAGCAACGGCGGCAACCCGGTGCTGGTCAAGCGTGGCATCGACAAAGCGGTGGCCGTGCTGGTGGAGCACCTGCAGCAGGTGGCGCACCCCGTCGACTCCGAACAGGACTACGCGCGGGTCGCGGCGATCTCGGCCAACGACGACGACAACGTCGGCGCCGTCATCGGCAGGGCACTGCACACCGTTGGCGACACCGGCGTCGTCACCGTGGAGGAGTCGCCAACGATCGGCATGAGCGTCGACTTCGTGGAAGGCTTCGAGTTCGACAACGGCTACATGTCCCCGTACCTGGTCAACGACCCCGGCAGGATGGAAGCGGTGCTCGAGGATCCGTACATCCTGTTGTGCAGCGAGAAGATCAGCAAGGTCCAGCAGCTCATGCCGCTGCTTGACAAGATCATGCGAGACCCGAGGCCCCTGGTGGTCATCGCGGAGACCGTCGAGGGGTCCGCGTTGAGCATGCTGGTGCACAACCACCGCAACGGCACGTTCCAGGCGACCGCGGTCCAGGCGCCCGGCTTCGGTGACCGCAGGTTGCACAAGCTGGAGGACATCGCCGCCATCACCGGCGGCGCGGTGCTGTCCAAGCAGTCCAGCTTCTCGATGGAGACGATGACGCTGGAGCATCTTGGTCGCGCGCGGCAAGTGCGGGTCACCGAGAATTCCACCACCATCGTCGGCGGGGCCGGCGGCCCCGAGCGGCTCGACTTCCGCGTGAACCAGCTGCGGGCCGAGCTGGAGCGTGCCCAGTTCGGCGTCGACGAGGACGTGCTCACCGAGCGGATCGGCGCGCTGACCGGCAAGGTCGCGGTGATCAGGGTCGGCGCGGCGACTCCGTCCGAGCTGAAGGAACTCCAGCATCGGGTGGAGGACGCGTTGTCGGCCACCCGCGCCGCCATGGCCGAGGGCATCGTGGCCGGCGGCGGAGCCGCGTTGCTGCACGCCGAGAAGGTGCTCGCCGATCATGGCCTGACCGGCGACTACGCCACCGGCGCCGACATCGTGCGCAGGGCGCTCACCGAGCCCGCGTACCTGATCGCGGACAACGCCGGGTATCAGGCGCAGGAGATCATCGCGCACACGGCGACGCTGGGCAACGACGAAGGGTTCGACGCACTGCACGAGCGCTACGGCAACATGATCGAACTAGGCATCATCGACCCGCTCCGGGTCTGTCGCTCGGCGTTGCAGAACGGCGCGTCGGTCGCCGGCCTGCTACTGACGACGAACTCGCTGGTCGCGGAGGAGCAGACACCGTGGGGCGGCAGTCCGGCGTTGATGACCGAGTTCGGACCGCTCGATGAGGGGCTGAACCAGCCGTCGCCGGATGCGAGCACACCGCAGTCGCTCGGCCTCGGACCGTCGGTCGGCTGAGGAGGCTGCCGTGATTTTCATCGTCGTCAAGTTCACGATCCGCCCGGAGTACAGCGAGCGCTGGCTCGACGCGGTGTCCGAGTTCACCGAGGGCACCAGGTCCGAGCCGGGCAACCTGTTTTTCGAGTGGTCCAAGAGTGTTGAGGTTCCGCACCAGTACGTGCTGGTGGAGGGCTTCGCCTCGCAGGAGGCTGGCGAGCAGCACGTGAACTCCGCGCACTTCAAGGCCGCGATGAACTGGATGCCGGACTACATCGCGACCACGCCGGAGATCATCAATGCCCAGATTCCCAACGAGGGGTGGGCAAAGATGGGCGAACTCTCACCGAGTAACGCATGACGAGTCGTTCATGACTGCCACGCTCGAACGGACCAAGCTGCTCATCGGCGGTCACACCGTCGATGCGACATCGGGTGCGACCTTCGAGTCGCGGAACCCGTACACCGGCCAGAGCTGGGCGGTGCTCCCCGACGGCGGCGTCGCGGACGTCGACGCCGCCGTCGCGGCGGCGCGGGACGCCTTCGAGAGTGAGTGGGGCAGCACGACCGGGCAGCGGCGGGCCGCGCTCATGCGACGGCTCGCCGATCTGATCGACGAGAACGCCGAGCGGCTCGCGCGGCTCGAAGTCAACGATTCCGGCAAGCTGTACCGGGAGATGCAGGGCCAGCTCGGCGCGCTCGGCGGGTGGTACCACTACTACGCCGGGCTCGCGGACAAGCTGGAAGGACGCCAGATCCCGGCGCCGAATCCGGACTACCTCGTCTATACCCGCAAGGAGCCGATCGGTGTCGTCGCGGCGATCACGCCGTGGAACTCCCCGCTGTTGTTGCTGAGCTGGAAGCTCGCCCCGGCGCTCGCGGCCGGGTGCACCGTCGTGGTCAAGCCGTCTGAGCACGCCCCGGTGTCCACACCCACGTTCGCGGAGCTGTTCGAGCAGGCCGGTTTCCCTCCCGGCGTCGTCAACGTCGTCACCAGCCAGTCCAGGGAGGTGGGCGCATACCTCGCTGGCCATCCCGGCGTGGACAAGGTGGCCTTCACCGGATCGACGTCGACCGGTCTGGCGGTGGCGCGGGCCGCCGCCGAGAACCTGACGGCGGTGAGCCTTGAGCTGGGCGGCAAGTCACCGCAGGTCGTTTTCGACGACGCTGACCTCGCGGCGGCGGCCAACGGCGTGGTGGCGGGCGTGTTCGCCGCGGCGGGCCAGACGTGCATGGCCGGGTCGCGGCTGATCGTGCACGAAAGCGTGCACGACGAACTGGTCGAGCGGGTGGCGGACCGCGCGGCGTCGATCCGGCTGGGCGATCCGCGGGACCCGGCGACCGAGATGGGCCCGATCGCCAACCAGCCACAGTACGAGAAGGTGCTCGGCTACCTGCGGCGAGCGACAGCGGACGGCACGCTGGTCGCCACCGGCGGCGCGGCGGACGAGGAACTCGGCGGGCTGTTCGTGCGGCCGACCGTGCTCACCGGGGTGACGCCCGAGGACACCGTGGTGCGGGAGGAGGTCTTCGGGCCGGTGCTCGCGGTGTATTCGTTCACCGACGAAGAGGAGGCGGTGCGGCTGGCCAACGACACCCCATACGGCCTGGCGGGCGCGGTGTGGACCAAGGACGTCCACCGCGCGCACCGCGTGGCCGCACGACTGCGAGCGGGCACGGTCTGGATCAACGCCTATCGCGCGGTGGCGCCTGGCGTGCCGTTCGGCGGCTACGGACAGTCCGGGCTGGGCAGAGAAAACGGATGGGAGGCGATCGAGCAGTACATCGAGAACAAAGCAGTCTGGGTCGAACTAAGCGGTAACACCCGCGACCCGTTCACGCTCGGGTGAATCACCCGTTTGCCGACAAGAAAGTCTCAATATGAGACAGATCTGTCTACGACTGAGCCGTACCCTCGACGAGGGTACTCCGTGTGATGCACATCACTGCGACCTTCGGCGTCGCGACGCGCCGAGGAGGTGAGACCGTGGCCCAGCTGGAGGGTCGAGACGCTACGCATGTTGCTACGGCGCGGGAGCGGTTCCTCAGCGCCGAGAACGTTCACTCCGGCGAGGTGCGCGATACGATTCTGAAGTCGTGGCACAGGTCGAAGAGCCTGCGTGTCGCGGCGGACCACATCCAGCTTCCCTATGTCAAGGACCCCGAGCAGGACACGCCGCTGACCCGCAGCGCGGCGCCGATCCTGCGGCGGCTGCAGGACCAGCTCAACGACCTGCCGGTCAGCGTGATCCTCACCGATCCCAACGGCGTCGTCCTCGATCGCAGGACGGACGACGCCAACCTGGAGCGCTATCTCGACCGGGTGCAACTGGCACCGGGATTCAGCTACGCGGAAGAGTTCGTCGGCACCAACGGCATCGGCACCGCACTGGAAGGGCTGCAACCGGCGACGGTGTTCGGGCACGAGCACTACGCCGAGAGCCTGGACACGCTCGGCTGTGCTGGGGTGCCTATCCGGCATCCGACGTCGGGACAGGTGCTCGGCCTGCTTGACCTCACGTGCTGGCGCAAGGAGGCAGGGCCGCTGCTGCTGACGCTGGCGAAAGCGACAGCCAAGGACATCGAGCATGAGCTGACCACGCAGGTCGGACAGCGGGAGCTGAGCCTGTTCACCGAGTACCTTCGCGCGTGCCGCCGAGGGCACGGCTTGGTATTCGCGCTCGACAACGATCTCGTCGTCACCAACGAGCACGCTCGCGAAGTGCTCTCCCCGCAGGACCAGGACGCGCTGCTCGCCAGAGCGGCGGAAGCCATGTGCCACCGGGAACACGTCACGCTGACCGTCAACCTGCCGAGCGGTGGCCAGGCACGGATGTCCGTTACGCCGGTGGCGAGCTCGGCGGGTCCCGCCGGTGGCGTCGTCCGCGCCAAGCTGACCCGCAACGCCGAACTACCGAACGTCAACATCGAGCACCGCCCGATGCTGCCAGGCATCGTCGGTTCGGGTGCGATGTGGGTGCACGCCTGCCACGAGATCACCAACAACCACACCGCGGGCGAGTGGCTGCTTGTCGAGGGCGAGCCGGGTGTCGGCAAGTACGCGGTAGTGAAGGCCGTGCACGCGCGATCGTGCCCGACCGAGCCGTACACCGTGATCGACTTCGCCGCGCGGGACCGCGACGGCGACGAGTGGCGGCAGCGTGTCAGGCAGGCCCTCAGCGAGGGACACGGCACGCTGGTGCTGCGCCACATCGACGCGCTACCTGATGAGTACCGGCCTGGGCTTGGCAGGGAGCTGTCGGCCGCGAGCGCGGGCGCGACCCCGTGGGTGGTCGCGACCTCGAGTTCGGGGCGGGAGCGGATCGGACACGACGTCCTCCGGCATTTCCCCAGCTCGGTGACAGTACCGCCGCTACGCCACCACATCGATGACCTGAACGAGCTGGTGCCGTTCCTGTTGTTGCAGCTGAGCAAGGACACCCGGCTGATGTGCGCGCGGACCACGATCCAGTTGCTCATGCGGTCGAGCTGGCCGGGCAACATCACGCAGCTGCGGCACGTGCTGCACAAGGTGATGCTGCACCGCCGCTCGGGCACGGTGCAGCCGGACGATCTGCCGCCGGAGTGCCGCTCGGTATCCCGGCGCGTGCTGACACCGCTGGAGTCAATGGAACGGGACGCCATCGTGCAGGCGCTGCTCGATGCCGAGGGGAACAAGACAACGGCCGCGCGAGCCCTTGGGGTTTCGCGCGCCACCATCTATCGCAAGATCCGTGAGTACGGCATCGACGTGCCGTGCTGACGGCGGGACGTCTCAAACTGCGACCGCAGGTCCTGCGCTGATGCGGTTTCCTAGGACCGAACGATCCAGAAACCGGTCCCAGCAGCCGCAGTCGGAGGTGGACTCGATGCCACAAGCGGTCCCGCAGTCACCACGGACACGCGCGATGCTCGCCGCCGTGGCCGACGGCCGCGCTGAGGTGTCGGACAGCTGCGAGCCGGACATGTTCATCGACGGGCTTGCCTGCTGCGACCAGGCGCTGGCCCACACCCTCACCCACGCGGAGCTCATCCGGCCCATCGGCCCCGCGACGCCATCGGGCAGGCACGCCGTCACGCTCACCGCGCGGGGTGTCGCCTCGCTGGCTCAGCAGGCGGGGCCGCTGGTGGGACGGCACGTCGCGCGGCTCGCGGAGCCCATGTCAGAGCGAAAAGCCAGCTGAGGAGACTCGAGCATGCTCGACCTCGAAGAACGCGACGGCGTCGCCGTGATCCACCTGCACGGCCGGGGGCACAATCGGCTCGACACACCGCTGTTGCGGCGGCTCGCCGCGGCGATGGAGTTCATCGGCCCAGCGCATCCGGTGGTGCTGACGGGGTATCGCAGGACGTTCGCGATCGGGGCCGAGATCTCAGCCCCGATCGCAGCCGTATCCCCTGCCGGGGACACCACGCGCCCGGCACGGCCCCAGGCCATCGAGGAGCTGCTGACGGCACAGGACGATGCGCTGCGCGCGGTGGCCGAGCATCCGGCGCCCGTCGTCGCGGCGGTGAACGGCGACGCCATCGACACTGGCTTCGCACTCGCCGCGGCGGCGGATATCCGGCTGATGGAACGCGGGCTGATCGGCACGGTCTTCGCCGCACAGGGCACCGCACCACTGTCGGGCGTCGGGGTCGAACTGGTCCGCGACGCATTCGCGTGCTGTGGTGCGCCAATGCCGTCCGGCGCGCTGGCGTTCACCGCGACGGAGGCCGAAGCCGCCGGGTTCGTCGAACGACCCCGGCGGCTTACGCAACTGCTCGACGAAGCCGTGGACCACGCCAGGACGGGTGTGCCGATCCCGCAGCGGATGTAGGTATCCGTTCGTGATCACGACGGTTACCCTGCCGGGAACAGCTAGGCGTGGTGTACCGCAGCGCCAACCGGGTGGTCCTCGAGTGCGTCTGCTGGTGGCACGGACTGTTCGTGGGGAACGCGGGCACCGGTGAGCAGCCCGACGACCTCACCGTCGTAGCAGGTGAACTCCATCAGGATGACGCCGGATTCGAGATTGACCATCCGCCGCAGGCGGCTCAGTCCGAGCAGTACCTCAGAGCCGTGGCGGGGGCAGTAGACCGTAAACATGACACCACTGTCGCCGGTCGGGCTGATGAATCACTGATGGTCGAGCATCGACTCGACATGAGTGGCGAGCTCGTCCAGCTCGCTGGCCCACGACTTGCCGGTCAGCGCCGCCCGCTCCAGCACGTCGGGCTTCAGCCGGTCGCGCAGCCCTGTCTCGACCCGGTCGACGTCGGGGATCTCGCCCGCCGGTCGTGGTGTGCCAGCCTCCGCCCGCAGCGCGCGAGCGGCGCCGAAGAGCACCGCGGCGCGTTCCGACGGCGCGAGCGCGACGGCCAGCCCTTCCAATGCGAGGGCAACGGCACGGCGGTCGCCGCTGGCGATCGAGGCGTGCAGCGCGTCGCGCTGCCAGCGCACCGCGTCGCCGACGTTGCCCGCCGCCCCGGCCGCCAGCCCGATCATCGCGCTGGTGAACGCGATCCCGGAGGTCGAGCCGATCTGGCGGTAGTGCCGCAGCGCGGCCTCGTGGCGGATCTGCGCCTGGTGTGGCTTGCCTGTCCGTCGCAGCACGAGACCGAGTCCGTTGTCGGCGTAGGCGACGGTGCTGGCGATACCCAGCTGCTTCGCGAGGTCGCGGGCGTGCAGCAACAGCCGCTCTGCCGCGTCGAGGTCGGCGGTCAGCGTGCACAAGTTACCGATGCGGACGAGCTGGTAGGCGTGCACATCGTGCAGTCCCAACCGCTCGGCGAGCTCAATCACGCGCTCCCTCGCGCGTCGGGACGAGGGATAGTCGCCTGCATTCTCGTCCAGACCAGCGAGCAGATCCAGCGACTGCGCTTGTCCCCACAGGTCCGCCGAGTCGACGAAGCCGGCGTGTGACGCTTCCGCGAAGTGGCGCGCCTCCGGCACGCGGCCGTGCAGCGTGGCCTCCATGCCGGCGGTGAACCGAGCAGCTGCGGTGTACCACTGGTCGTCCTCCCGCTCGGCGACCTCCTCGATCCGCTCACGGAACCGCCGCGCACGGTTCGGGTCGCCGCGCAGATACAACCGGTCGGCGACCAGGATGGCCACAAGCAACAAGCCGGTGTCCCATTGTCGCGACGGGATCTCATCCAGCGCGTCGATGCACTCCTCGACGGCTTCCTCCGCGTCGCCGCCGGTGAAACCGAGCGCTCCCGCCCACGCCCGCGCCGTGCGGACCAGCGGCATGTCGCCGTCGGCCTTGATCCGGGTCAACAGGTCGCACAGCACAGCGCGACCCTCGCGGCGCCTGCCGCTGAGCCACCAGTACCAGCCCATCGCCGTCGCCGTGCGCAAGGCGTTCTCGACCCGCCCCGCCGCGAGGAAGGTGCGGATCGCCGTCAGCACGTCGGGGTGGTTAGCGCCGAGGAGCGCGAATGCCTCCGGCTGGTCGGCGCCACGGAGCAGCGGGTCGGTGCGTTCGGTCAGCCGCAGGAAATGCTCGGCGTGCGCCAGCACGATGCCATCGCGCTCAGGGTGGCCCGCGAGCCTGCGCGCCGAGTAATCGCGGATGGCCTCCAGCAACCGGTACGGTGCGAGTGGGCTGGCCGGGTCGTAGTTGACCAGCGACCGCTCGACCAGTCTGGCCACGGTGGTGGCCACCTCGTCGTGCGGCACCGATGTGCCCGCCAGCGCGTAGGCGGCGTCCAGCCCCCACCGGCCTTCGATTGTGGCGAGCCGGGTCAACAGGTCGGTCTCGGCGGGGTCGAGCAGGCCCCAGCTGCGGGCGATGGTGTCGTTGAGCGTGTAGTCGTTGCCGTTCTGCAGCAGATGCCGGTCGCCGCGCAGGTGATCGGCCACGTCTTTGAGAGTCATGCCGCGCAGCAGGCCCGCGGCGACCTCCATCGCGAGTGGGATGCCTTCTGTGCGCCGCACGATGGCGGTGACCCGGTCCAGATCGGCGTCGGACAGCGACTCGGCGTTCAACCGTGCCCGTGCAGAGAACAACGCCACTGCCTCGGAGGCGAGGCAGGCGTCCCGGCCGGAACCTTCGGGTGGCACCGGTAGCGGCTCCAGCCGCAGCATCGCCTCCTCCGGCAAGCCGAGCAGCACCCGCGTCGTGGTCACCAGCCGCAGGCCGGGACACTGCACGAGCAGCTCACGTGCCAGCGTGGCGACGTCGGCGCTGATGTGTTCGCAGTTGTCGAGCACGAGCACCGCGTCCCTGCCGCCGATACCGGCACACATGCGGTCCAGCGGTGCCCGGTGGCGGTCGGTGACGACTCGCTCGTCGCTACCGAGGCTGGCGCCGTCGCGGTCGCGGACCGTCCGCAGCACCGTGTCGGCGATCTCGGTCAGCCGGTCGATGGCGCAGTCGTGCTCGGCGACGCCACGCAGGTCGGCGAACCAGATCCCGTCCGCGGGCGGCGCCATCGTGCTCAGCGTGTTCACCACGAGACGGGTCTTGCCGATCCCGCCGGGCCCCGTCACGGTCACCAGCCGCTCCCGCTCGATCAGCTCACACAGCCGCCTGCGGTCACGGTGCCTGCCGACGAAGCTGGTCGACTCGGCGGGCAGCCTGACCCGCGCACCCTGCCCCGAGCCCTCGGCCACTGGGTGCTGCGCGAGCACGTCCGCGTGCGCGGTCCGCAACTCGGCGCCAGGGTCGACACCGAGCTCCTCGGCGAGCAGCGTGCGGCCATCGGTGTAGACCGCGAGTGCCTCTGCTTGCCTGCCCTGCCGGGCCAGCGCCCGCATCGCCAGCGCGCGCAACGACTCCCGCAGCGGGTGCTCGGCGAGGATGCGCAGCAACTTGTCCGGCAGATCGCGGCTACCACCCACCGACAGCCAGGTGGTGGCGTGCAGCTCGATCGCCGTGAGGTAGCGGGCGGTGAGCTGCTCGGCAGCGACCGTGGCATACCGGTAGTCGTGCAGTTCAGGCAGCGGCTCGCCGCGCCACATCGTCAGGGCTTCGTCGAACAGCCCGTACGCGCGGGCGAGCTGGTCGCCATCGATGGCCCGGCGCCCCTCGGACACCAGCTTCTCGAAGCGAGCGGCGTCGACCGCGTCGCCGGGCACCGCGAGCCGGTAGCCACCTTCATCGGCGCGCAGCAGTGCCCTGCCCCGTTCCGGATCGCCGGGCGCCAGCGCGCCACGCAGGCTGGATACCTTGGCCTGCAGCGCGTTGCGCGCCTTGCTCGGCACGTCCTCGCCCCACAGCTCGTCGATGATCCGGTCAGCCGGTACCGGGTATCCGTGATGCACCAGCAGGTATCCGAGCAGCGCGCGTTGCTTGGCTCCAGGGATCGATATCCGGACATCGCCGTCCCAGACCGCGAGCTGGCCGAGGATCTGGAACCGCATGCCCTCCACATTACGGTCGGCCACCGACGCTCAGCACCTCGTTTTTCCGCCCGAGCCGGGCTTGCTGTTCAGCTCGTGCAGGTAGCGCTCCATGGTGCGCTGGTAGTTCGCGCCCATTCCGCGCGCGGCCGCCAGCCCGGTCACCAGGTCACTCCGCAGCGTCCGGTCGGCGAACGGCCGGGACCGCCGGGGCCACATCGCCCGGCCGAGACCCACCGTCATACCGCCGATCACCAGCACGAACAACAACCACGTCGTCACTGCGTCCACCGCTCTCGTCTCCTCACTCTGCGACACCCTCGCAACGTTGACACCCGGCGCTGACGATTCGCTGACGACGGCGGTCAGGGCGCGGTGGCGGACGGATGCAATCAGCGAGACGATTTCGGACGTCTTCTTCTGTAACGGGCCAACAAGACAAACCACAACCGAGAAGGGACCGCGTCGCGATGGCTGTCCAGAACGATTTCGCAGAGATCAAGACGAAGCAGCAACTGACGTGGAGTAGCGGGAACTACGGCAAAGTCGCGTGGTTGACCGTCCCACTGGCGGATGCGGTGTGCGACGCGGTGGACCTGCGACCGGGCTCCGCGGTGCTGGACGTGGCCACCGGCACCGGGCATGTGGCACTGGCGGCGGCCCGCCGCTTCTGCGACACCACCGGCATCGATTACGTGCCCGAACTGATCGAAGCAGCCGAGCGGCGCGCGGCAGCGGAAGACCTTCCCGTCGACTTCCGCGTGGCGGACGCCGAGGATCTGCCGTTTGATGCCGCGTCGTTCGATTACGTGCTCTCGGTATTCGGAGTGATGTTCACCGCCGACCACCAGCAGGCCGCGAACGAGCTCGTGCGAGTGTGCAAGCCGGGCGGACGCATCGGTCTCGCGTGCTGGACGCCGACCGGATTCGTCGGAGAGATGCTCAAGACGGTGGGCGGACACGCACCACCGCCCGCGGGCACCCTCCCCCCAGTCCGTTGGGGTGACGAGAACACGGTGCGCGAAATGCTGGGCGATGCGGTGTCCGAACTGACCTTCAGCACGACCAGCGTGACCCAGCGGTTCCTCTCACCGGAGCATTTCGCCGATTTCTTCCTCACCCACTACGGGCCGACGCTGAAGGCGTCCCAGCGACTCACCGACGACGGCCGGAGCGCCTTCCGCGACGACCTGATCGCACTGGCGACCGGGGCGAACCGCGCGACCGACGGGACAGTGATCCACGACTGGGAGTACCTCATGACCGTCGCAACCAAGGCCTGACGGACGTCCGATCGCGGACGTTCCGTCGCTCCCGAAGCGGACAGACGACGCTGTCACCGCGAACGAGCAGACGTGCCGTGATCACGCTGCGGGCTCGCGCCACATCGGCCACAGTGTGGACCCACGCGACACGAAAAGGACGCTACCGGGAGTCGGTTCCTGGCGGGGCGTCTACCGCCGAGTCAACGGTGCCGGTCTCGGAACCCACTGGCGGGGCCGAGCCGACAGCCGGTGATTCGCCTGCGGCCGACCCGCCTGCGGCTGACCCGGCGGCGGGTGGCGCGGCGCCGGAAGTGGTGTCGGCAGTGGCGGGCTTACGACGCCTGCGGAAAAGCCAAGCCGCGACGATGCCGGCGAGAAAACCCGTCAAGTGTGCCCACCACGCGACACGCGCCTCAGTCGGGACCACGCCAGAAACGATGTGGTAGCCGAATGCGACACCGACGCCGAGCGAGATGACGATGTCGAGAGGTCTCCGTTCGACGAACCCGCGCGCGACGAGATAGCCCAACAAACCGAAGACAACTCCACTAGCGCCGACCGAGACCGTGCCCTCCGGCGCGAAGACCCAGGCCACGAGCCCGCCGAGTAAGACGACGACCAGCACCACCCCGAGAAACCGCCAGATGCCGTACAACCCGGCGATCAGACCGAGGGTGAACAGCGCGCTGCCGTTGGCCACGAGATGCTCGATATTGCCATGCAGGAACGGTGCGGTGACGATGCCGAGAAGATGACCGGGGTCGCGGCCAACGATGCCGAACTCGAAGTTCCACCGCCGGTCCCCCAGCGCGTTGGCTACGTCCACCGCCCACAGCAGGACCAGCACGGCCAGCATCGTGGTCGCGGACTTGCCGAGCGGCGACCGCAACGACCCGATGTCCCAGTCATGCGGGGCCCGTGTGCTCTCCTGCGTCGCCTTGTCGGACGGGGATGAATCCGGCAGAGGTGACGAACCGACCGATCGCATAGCCCGCGACCATACCCGTACGCCATGGGCTACTGAGCGCCGCGTCCCACACGCCATCTTGAATGTGGGACACGCCGCGGCGAAACGCCCCACGGGTGCCACGGCGCGCCGCGACGCATAGGCTCAGCGGTGCCCCCGTAGCCCAATCGGCAGAGGCAGTCGACTTAAAATCGATCAAGTGCGGGTTCGAGTCCCGTCGGGGGCACTACAGGGATGGTTCGTCGGGGGACGTCGTGTCCCCCCGTTCCCGACGTCGTCAGGCCTTCTCGTCCGGCTTCCGCTCCGGCACCTTGCCCGACGCGCGATGGAACTCCTCGTGCGGCGAGTGGATCTGCCCCATGGAGATCACCTCGCGCTTGAACAGGCCACCGAGCAGCCAGTCCGCCGTAATGCGCGCCTTGCGGTTGAAGGTCGGCATCGCCTTGACGTGATACATGCGGTGCATGCTCCACGCGGGGAAGCCCTTGACCTTGATGCCGAGGGTGTCGGCCACACCCTTGTGTAGGCCGAGGCTAGCCACCGAGCCCATGTTCTTGTGCTTGTAGTCCTTGACCGGCTTGCCCCGCAACGCGCGCACGACGTTCTTCGCGAGGTGCCTCGCCTGGCGCACGGCATGCTGGGCGTTGGGCGGGCAGATCGCCGTCGGGTCTTCCTCGGTGACCGACAGGTCCGGAACCGCGGCGCAGTCACCGGCAGCCCAGACGTCCGGATTGTCCAGCACCTGGAGCGCGGGGGTCGCCTGCACCCTGCCGGACTTGTGCAGCGGCAGATCGGAGTCGGCCAGCACCGGGTTGGCCTTGACACCGGCGGTCCAGATGATCGTGTCGGAGTCGAACTCGGTGCCGTCGGAGAGCACGACGTGGCCCTTCTCGAACGACTTCGCCAGCGTCGACAAGTACACCTCGATGCCGCGCTTCTCCAACTGCTCGACGGTGTAGACGCCGAGCGTCTCGCGCACCTCGGGCAGGATGCGCGGCGCCGCCTCGACCAACACCCAGCGCAGGTCTTCCGGCTCGATGTTCGGGTAGTAGCGGCAAGCGAACCGCGACATGTCTTCCAGCTCGGCCAGCGCTTCGATGCCCGCGAAGCCGCCGCCGACGACGGTGAACGTCAGCTTGCGCTTGCGCACCTCGGGGTCACGGGTGCTCGACGCCTGATCCATCTGCGACATAACGTGGTTGCGCAGGTAGATCGCCTCGCCGATGGTCTTGAAGGCGATGCCTTCCTCGGCGAGTCCCGGGATGGGAAGCAGGCGCGCCACGGAACCGAGCGCGACCACGAGGTGGTCGTACGGGACCTCCTCGACGTGCCCGTCAGCGGCCTCGACGGTGACGACCTTGCGCTTGTGCTCGATCTGCTGCACCCGCGCGGTAAGCACATGGCAGCGCTTGAGCGCGCGCCGCAGCGGCACGACGACGTGGCGCGGCTCGATGGCGCCAGCTGCCGCCTCCGGCAGAAATGGCTGGTAGGTCATGTGCGGCTGCGGATCGACCACGGTCACGGCAGCCTCATTGGCACGCAGCATGCGCTGCAGCCCCAACGCCGTGTAGAGCCCGACATATCCGCCGCCGAGGATGACGATGCGGGTCGGTTCCGACTTCGTTGCGCCCATACGGACATCGTCGCACCACACAGAGCACGACGCTTGTGGGGACCCTCAGCGGGGATACCTACGTCACGTTACGAACGGGTAACCTCGCTGCGCTCGCGGCACTGGCAAGGACGTCCCGCAGCATCCGCGGCGTCAGTCGTCCGGTGAAGGTGTTCTGTTGCGACGGGTGGAAGCAGCCGAACAGGTGCAGGGTGTCGGGACTGGCGGACATGGCGTCCGGAACGTCAGACACAGCGTCCGGAACGTCAGACACAGCGTCCGGAACGTCAGACACAGCGTCCGGAACGTCAGACACAGCGTCCGGAACGTCAGACACGGCGTTCTGAGTGCCGGACACGGCGTGGTGGGCGGCGTGGCCGAAGCGGGGGCGCGGACGCGGGATGTGCCACCCTGCGTCGGACAGCACCGGAAGCAGAGCCTGCCAGCCGAACGCGCCGAGAACGACGACGGCGCGCAACGTCGGCGCGAGCAACTCCAGCTCGCGGGCCAGCCACGGGCGGCAGGTGTCGCGCTCGACGGGGGTCGGCTTGTTCGCGGGCGGCGCGCAGTGCACCGGGGCGGTGATCCGCACGCCGAACAGCTCGAGGCCGTCGTCGGCGCTGGTCGCGGTCGGCTGCGAGGCGAGCCCGACATCGTAGAGCGCGGAGTACAGGAAGTCGCCGGAGCGGTCACCGGTGAACATCCGTCCGGTGCGGTTCGCGCCGTGCGCGGCGGGCGCGAGCCCGACGATCGCCAGCGCGGCATCAGCGGGACCGAAGCCGGGGACAGGACGTCCCCAGTACGTCTGGTCCGCGAACGCGGCACGCTTCGTGCGGGCGACTTCCTCCCGCCACGCCACGAGCCTCGGGCACGCCGTGCACTCGGCGACGTCGGCGTCGAGTTGGTCGATGTCGGCGGCACGTGCCGCGACGGCGGCGGGTTGAGTGACCACACTCCCATTGTGATCGTCATAGAGTGATCAGCATGGCCAACCCATCCGAACCCGACGCAGGGAAGCAGACCGCACCCGACTCGAAAGACGATCGTCCCACCCCCACCGACGACTTCGTCACAACCAACCACACGTTGTCGATCAAGCGACAGAAACTGCGCTACACCGCGCGGACCGGCCGAATGGTGCTGCGCAAGGAGAGCGTCACCGACGGCACGTTCGACGGCCACGTCGCCAAAGCCGAGATGTTCCTCACGTCGTACACCCTCGATGACGCCGACGCGGCCGAGCGTCCGGTGACGTTCGCGTTCAACGGCGGGCCCGGCTCGTCGAGCGTGTGGCTACACCTGGGCCTGCTCGGGCCGCGCCGGGTCGTCGCTGGTGACGTCGGCGCACCGGAGCCGCCGCCGTACCGACTGACGGACAACCACGAGACGTTGCTGCAACACAGCGACCTCGTGTTCATCGACCCGGTGTCCACCGGTTACTCCCGCCCAGCCGAGGGCGAGAAACCGCAGGACTACCACGGATTCAGTGGCGACATCGAATCCGTCGGGGAGATCATCCGGCTGTGGACGTCGCGGAACGGGCGCTGGCTGTCACCGAAGTTCCTGGCAGGCGAGTCGTACGGCACGCTGCGCGCGGCCGCGCTTGCCGAGCACCTGCAGAGCCGCTACGGCATGTACCTCAACGGACTGCTGCTGATCTCGGCGGTGCTCGACTTCAGCACGATTCGGTTCACCGGCGAGAACGACCTGCCGTACAGCCTGTTCCTGCCGACCTACGCGTCGATCGCGCACTACCACGGGCGGCACGACGGCAGGGAACTCGAGGACGTCCTCCGGGAGGCGGAGGAGTTCGCCGAGCGGGACTACCCGCTCGCGCTGGCGCGGGGTGCGCGGCTGACCGCCGAGGAGCGCCGCGAGACCGTCGCACGACTGGCCACGCTGACCGGGTTGTCGCCCGACTACGTCGACCGGGTCGACCTGCGTATCGAGCATCTGCGGTTCTTCGCGGAGCTGCTGCGGGACCGCAAGCTCGTCGTCGGCAGGCTCGATTCGCGGTTCACCGGCCCTGACACCGACTACGGCAAGGAACAGCTCACCGACGACCCCTCGATGGCGGCGATGGTCGGGCCGTACACGGCGGCACTGAACCACTACGTGCGCAGCGAACTGGGCTACGAGAACGACCTGCCGTACGAGATCATCAACGTGGCCGCCCACAAGGCGTGGTCGTACCAGGAGTTCGAGAACCAGTACGTGTCGACCGTGGACAAGGTGTCGGCTGCGATGCGCGCGAACCCGCACCTGAAGCTGCACGTCAGCCTCGGCTACACCGACGGCGCGACGCCGTACTTCGCGGCCGAGCACACCCTGGCGCACCTGACAATCCCGGACGAGCTGCGGGAGAACATCACGCGGGCGTACTACCCGGCGGGGCACATGATGTATGTGCACGAGCCGTCGCGGCTGCGGCAGTCGGCGGATCTGGCGGAGTTCGTGCGGACGGCGTCCAACCGCTGAGGGTGGCGGGGCCTGGCTGCGCGGCAGCGCTGCGTGACGTCGGACCTCGGCGTGACGTCGTGGCTGCCGGGCCGCCTTCGCCGGGGATGTTGCGCGATTCGCGCCTGACTCATGGTGCTTTGTCCGGTTCCCGGGGCAATTAGCCCGGCGAAGAGGGAGGCACCCGCACGCCGCCCGGCACGCACGGCGTCGAGGGCGAGCCGCAGCGCCCCACACGCATCAGCCGATCCGCACCGTGCGCTTCGGGCTGCGGGAGCCCAGGAACGCCCGGTTGCCGTTGAACTTCACCCGGTACTGCCGAGCGACCTTCGTACGGTGCACGATCTGGTAGTAGCCGGTGTCCGACGTGGTGCGCCGACCAAGCACGTACCACTTGGCCGTGCCCTTGCGACGCGTCTGGATCACGACGCGCTTCCCGGCGATCGGCTTGTCACCGGCCGACCGGAATAGCTTCCCCCGGACCTTGACCCTGTCACCTGCGGAAATGACCCTCGGGCGCGCCTTCGCCACGACGTAGGTGCCCTTCAGCCGCCGTTTCGAGGCGCGGCTGAACTTGCCGTCCTTGTCCTGCACCCAAATCGAGAAGCTGTAGGTCCGGCCGGGCCGCAGCCCCTTGGCTGTGACGGCGTTGCGCCTGCCCGAGTACACGCGCTTGCCTTCCGACCGCGACGGTGCCTGCCAGCCCGCCTTGCGCCGCACCAGCACGCGGCGGAAGTCCGGGATATCCGGCTTCGACCAGGACAGCTTCGCCTTCTTGAACCGTCCCTTGGCCACCAGGCCGGTTACCCGCGACGGGGCCAGATTCCGCGTGCGGAACGACGTCGTGAACGGCTCGGCTTGCGCCGCACCCGACACGTCGCGCAGGTTCTTCACCTCGACGCGATACGGACGTGCCTCCAGCAACCGGGCTTCCGGCTGAATCGTCGCCTTCTTCGCCGTGGCGTCGTACGTGACCGTAGCGAGCACGGTCCGGTTGTTCTGGCCGTCGACCAGGCGCACCGTCGCGCCGGTCACCGACGCCGGGTCGACATCGCGCTCGAACTCCACCGCGGGCACTTTCGACAATGCGCGGTTCGGCGCGAAGTCGAACGGCCACACCGACCGCACCCACTCCCGCTCGCCGGCGGGAGTCACGGTCGGCTCCCCCTGGTACAGGACGGCCACCCGGTCATCGCGAGGATCCGCGAAGGCGAGATCGGCATCGCCGTCGCCGTCGAGGTCGCTGATCGCCAGCCCGTTATGTGGTGAGGAACCACCGCCGGACGAGAAGGTCCGTGGCCCGAGCGTGCCGTCCGCACGCTGCAGCGCGACGATCGCGCTGCCGCGCGCCGAAGCTCCCACCACATCGATACGGCCATCGCCATTGACATCCCCGGTCGTGAATGTCGAGGACGACAGTGTGTAGGACTTCGGCAATCGGGTCAGCTCACCGGTCTCCGTCTGCTGGAGCACCCTGAGATACCCGCCACCGTCAACCACGTACATGACGTCGTCACGACCATCTCCGGTGAAATCGTCAATTTCGATCGACTCGATGAGTCCCTCATTGGGCGTGTGGCGCTCCATGAACGTCCAGCCGTCCGCCGTCTGCTCGTGGATCAGCAAGTATTGCTCACTCACCGTCTCCCGGCGGAAACCGACGATGTCGAGACGCCCGTCCCCGGTCACGTCGCCGACGGCCACGTCATCACTCAGCGCACGCCCGACCTCGCTTCTCACGAAGGTGGCATCCGGTTGCTGCAGGAAGACGGACAAGGCCCACCGAGTCGCGTCCGTGTCGACGGCTCCTGAGACAACGAGGTCATCGAGGCCATTGCCGCTGATGTCACGAGCCTCGAGATACCCGGTCCTGCCTGTCTCCGGCAGGATACCGGCGCTCGCCAGCGTTCCGGTCGTGGTCTGGTGGAAGATCTCAACGCCTGTCCACGTCGCCACGGCGACGTCGAGCTTGCCGTCGGCGTTCGCATCGAGCAGGGCGAGACCCGATGACGTGGGCGCCACCCTGCCGCTCGTGACGGCGTAGGTCTCCGCGGGACCGCGCGAACCGTCAGCCTGCGTCGGGAACACCGTGAGCCCGCCGTCGGCCGCGCCATCGGCGCTCTCCTCGCTGCCCACGACGACGTCCGGGCGGCCGTCACCGGTGACGTCGCCGACCTCGACATTGCGCGTGTCGCCCGCGGTCGGCCGCTCCCACTTCGTCGGGAACATACCGACGTGAGTGCGCTTCGACGTCAATGTGTACGAGCGGGTGTCGGGTGCGCCGTTGAAGTTGCGCACCGCGACGTACGTGGTGCCCGCCTCGACGGTCACCGTGGCGGACTCGGGGGCACCCGGGCCCGCGTTGTCGACGTCCTTGAGCTGCCGGAGTTCGGAGTCGTACACCGCCAGCATCGGGTCGACGTTGCCAGGGCGCGCGGCGTCGTAGCTCGGTGGCGTGAGCGTGAACTTGAGCTTGTCGACCTGGGATGACTCGATCTTGTACCAGTCGACGTCGCCCGCCATGCCCATCGTGCCTGTCACCGAGCCGCTCAGCTCGACCGCGCGCGCCGGAACGCCGTTTGGTTCCGACGGGCCGAGCCGCGGCTGGTTGACGTCCCTGGTCGCGATGCCACCGACCGCGTGGAAGGCATCCACGACGCCCCAGCCGTAGTACGGGTCGATGCCGCGCGGGCCCGCGTCCCGCGCCGTCCGGCGCAGCTTCCAGTGCATCCAGCCCGGCGACTTCCGGGGGCGCTTCGCCCGCACCAGTGACGCGATGCCGGACACCAGCGGCGCGGCGAACGACGTGCCACTGTCGATCACGTAGCGGTTGCCTGGATAGGTCGCCACGACGTTGAACCCGGGCGCGGCGACGTCGATCCAATTGCCCCAGGTGCTGAACCACGCGAGCCTGGCCGAGTGGTCGGTCGCGCCCACGGCCAGCGCCTCGGGATACGCGGCCGGGTAGTTCCGGTCGTTGCCACTCGTGTTGCCTGCCGCCGCCACGACGAGCGCACCCTTGTCGCGCGCGTACCGCACGGCTTCGCGCAGCATGTCGCTGTGCGCCGGGCCGCCGAGCGACAGGTTGATGACCCGCGCACCCCGGTCGGCCGCGACCCTGATGCCTTCGGCGATGTCCCAGTCGGTGCCGTTGCCGTCCTGGTCGAGAACCTTGATCGGCATGACCCGGCCGTTCCAGGCCGCGCCCGCGATGCCCTCGCCGTTGTTCGTCTGGGCGGCCGCGATGCCACTGACCATCGTGCCGTGGCCGTTGTCGTCGACCGGCGCGGTGCCAGGGTTGAGCACGTTGTAGCCGCTGACCAGCCTGCGGGAGAGGTCAGGGTGACGCGCGTCAACGCCGGTGTCGACGACGGCGATCACCTGGCTGCGGGCGTCCTTGACGCGGTTCCACGCCCGATGCAGGCGCAGCTTTCGCAGGTAGCGCTGGTCCCCCTGGGTGTACGCCGGGTCGTTCGGGCGCGCGGTCACGCTGCGGATGTGGTTCAGCTCGACGTCCGCGACCGCGTCATCGTTCGCCAGCGACGTCGCCACGGCCTTCGCCCTGCCCGGCGCGCGGACCAGCTCGTACGACAGGCCCGGCCGCGTCGTCACCCGCGTGGCGCTGTACTTCGCCACGGCGCCGCGTTTCGCCGACGCCGACGCGCCGCGCGCGAACTTCACCAGCAGCGTGTCCGGATCGGCGGCGTGGTCGGTGTTCTTGGCGGTAGGTTCTGGCGTCGCCAACCGCTCGACGTCGTAGCCCGGGTCGGCGGCGGCCGCCGGAACCGGCGTTAACGGCACCACCAGGACCGCGAGCGAGGCAGCAAGAAAACGGCGTAACACGGCGGAGATCCCCCAGAAGACTAGAAACCGAACAACGAAGAAAACTTGTAGAGAGTAACCCAGTCGAATGAACCGTACGATAACGAACGGATTACACGGACGAGAAGTGGATCACACACTCAGGTGCGCGCGACGGCACGACTTCGCCGGGGATAGTGCGTGATTCGCGCCTGATTCCTGACGATCTGCCCGTTTCTCGGCGCAATTCCCCCGGCGAAGTCGAGCGCGCCCTTCGCGCCGCGTCAGTCCGCCAGCGACAACTTAGTCGGCGAGACTCAGCGCGATGCCGTCCAGGATGTCGTGTTCGCTGACTACCAAGTCGCTCGGTCCGCCCCGCCGGGCCAGTTCCTCGGCGATGACCTGCACGATCAGTGCGCCGCCCCCGATGACGTCGACCCTGCCGGGGTGGATCACCGGGTTGGCCGCGCGGGTGTCGTGGTTCGCCGCCAGCAGCGACGTCGCGGTGCGTTCCAGGTCGGCCGGGGTCAACGTCGACAGGTGGGTGCGCTCGGCGTCGTACTCATCCAGTTCCTGCGCGACCGCCGACAGCGTGGTCACCGTGCCCGCCACCCCGATCCATGTCTTCGCGCGGGAGACGTCGACCGCGTCGAACGCTTCGGCAAGTACCTCCGCGGCGAACTCCCGCGCGGCCTGGATCTCCTCGGCCGTCGGCGGGTCGGAGGGCAGCGTCCGCTCCGTGATCCGCACGCACCCGATGTCGACCGACTTCGCGGCGAGGACGTTGGCTTTCCTGCCGTCCCACTCGCCCAGCACCAGCTCGGTGGACCCACCGCCGACGTCGACGACGAGGAAGGGCCCATCATCCGGGTCCTGCTCCCCGACCGCACCGGTGAACGTCAGCCGCGCCTCGGTATCGCCACTGATCACCTCGGCCCGGACGCCGAGGATCTGCTCGGTCATGTCGAAGAAGTCGTCACGGTTGCTGGCGTCGCGGGTGGCCGACGTCGCCACCATCCGAACCCGCTCGGCACCCTTGCGACGGGCGGCGATGGTATAGGCGGTGAGCGCCTGCTTGGTGCGCTCGATGGCTTCCGGCGCGAGCCTGCCGGTGGCGTCGACGTCCTGGCCGAGCCGCACGACGCGCATCTCGCGGTGCAGATCCCGCAGGAACAGCGTGCCGTCGTAGTTCGGCATCAGCTCAGCGACGAGCAGGCGGATGGAGTTCGTTCCACAGTCGATCGCGGCAACCCGAGTCATGCTGATGAGGGTAGACGCCGTGCCCGTAGGACCGACGTCACGCCAGCGCCGTGGGTGACGCTCGCCGGTCAGCCAGCCGCGCAGTCGCCGGACGGCCAGTCGCCGCGCAGCAACTCGTACGTCTCGTCTCCGAACGGGTTCACCCCGGGCCCCACCGCGAGCCGGTGCGCCAGGTGGACGTGCAGACACTTCACGCGCGTGGGCATACCGCCAGCGGAGACGTCGTGGCCGAGCGACTCGATCGCGTCGCGCTCAGCGAGGTAGGACTCGTGCGCCTTGCGATACGCGGCAGCCAGGTCCTCATCGGTGGCGAGCCGGTCGGTCATCTCGTGCATGATGCCGGATGCCTCCAGCCCGCCGACGAGCGAGCACAGCCGTGGGCAGGTCAAGTAGTACAGCGTCGGAAACGGGGTGCCGTTCTCCAGCCGGGGATTGGTCTGCACCACGGCGGGGTGCCCACTGGGACAGCGCGCCGCGATCGCCCGCATCGCCCTGGGCGGCCTGCCGAGCTGCTCGGCGACGATGGCGCGGTCGGCATCGGTGACGGGTTCGAACCGGGTGTCCTGCACAGCGGAAGACTACGGAAGTGCGCCACACTCAGCGCCCTCGGGGCACCAGGTCACCGGCGGCGTGGAGCCGCAGACGTGGAACACGACGTCGGGAGCGGGGGACACGACGTCAGCCTGAGTCCTTCAATTGCGGTTCGGTGACGCTCCGCCAGAGCTCCTCGTACCAAGTCGACGTCGAGCCGTCGCCCCGGCCATCGCCAGCGCCGGCGCCATGCTCGCCGTCACCGGGCAACTGCACGATGTACGGCGTCTCCCCAGGCATCACGTAGCGCAGCCGACGCCGCGCCTCCGCCTCGACCTGCGCGGGGTCGGACAGCTCAGCCTTGCGGCGTTCGAACTCCGCGACCTGTTCTCGCAGTTCCTCGGCGCGTTCGGTCTGTTCGGCGATCTCCGCCCGCTGCGCGAGGTAGGTGCGCAGCGGAACGGCCAGCGTGAAGGCGAGCGCGCACACCACGAGCGCGGCGATGGCCGCCCGGCGCGTGGTGGACAGCCCGAGCGTGCGCGCGGCGGAAGCCATCCGCTTCGATCGCAGACTGGCCCGCAGCCGTGCCCGCGCCGAGCCGGAGCCGACGACCCTGCGGGGCCGCCGGGAGGGGCCGGACGATCTCCCGCCCGGCCGCTTCCCGTCGCGCGGACGCCCTCGGCTGGCCATGCCCGATCAGGCGCTCGGGTTGAACCGGGGGAAGGCCAGGTCACCCGCGTACCTGGCGGCGTCGGCCAGGTTCTCCTCGATCCGCAGCAGCTGGTTGTACTTGGCGACCCGCTCGCTGCGGGCTGGCGCACCAGTCTTGATCTGCCCGGCGCCGGTGGCCACCGCCAGGTCGGCGATCGTGGTGTCCTCGGTCTCGCCGGAGCGGTGGCTGATCATGCTCTTGTAGCCGTACGAACCGGCCAGCGTGATCGCGTCGAACGTCTCCGACAGCGTGCCGATCTGGTTCACCTTCACCAGCAGCGCGTTCGCCGCGCCCTTGCTGATGCCGTCCTCAAGCCGGTCGGGGTTGGTGACGAACAGGTCGTCGCCGACGAGCTGTACCTTGCCGCCGATGGCGTTGGTCAGCTCGACCCAGCCGTCCCAGTCGTCCTCTGACAGCGGATCCTCGATGGAGACCAGCGGGTACGCGTCGAGCAGTTCGCCGTAGTAGGCGCTCATGTCCGCCGCGCTGCGCTTCGAGCCCTCGAACCGGTAGCTGCCGTGTGAGAAGAACTCGGTCGCCGCGACGTCGAGCGCGAGCGCGATGTCGCTGCCGGGCTGGTACCCGGCCTTCTCGATCGCCTGCAGGATCAGGTCGAGCGCCTCGCGGTTGCTGCTCAGGCTCGGCGCGAAGCCACCCTCGTCGCCGAGACCAGTGCCGAGGCCCTTGCCCTTCAGCACGCCCTTGAGCGCGTGGTAGACCTCTGCGCCCCAGCGCAGCGCGTCGCGGAAGGTGTCAGCGCCGATCGGCGCGATCATGAATTCCTGGATGTCGACGTCGGTGTCGGCGTGCGCACCGCCGTTGAGGATGTTCATCATCGGCACCGGCAGCACGTGCGCGTTCGGTCCGCCGAGATAGCGGAACAGCTCCAGCTCCGCGGACTCGGCGGCGGCCTTCGCGACGGCAAGCGACACGCCGAGGATGGCGTTCGCGCCGAGTCGGGACTTGTCCGGCGTGCCGTCGAGGTCGACCAATTTCTGGTCGACGATGCGCTGGTCGACGGCGTCGACGCCGGCGAGGTCCGGGCCGATCTCGTCGAGCACCGCGGCGACGGCGCGGTCGACGCCCTTGCCGTTGTAGCGCTTCGGGTCACCGTCGCGCAGCTCGACCGCCTCGTGCTCGCCGGTTGAGGCCCCGGACGGCACAGCGGCCCGCGCCAGGGTCCCGTCGTCGAGGGCCACCTCAACCTCGACCGTCGGGTTGCCGCGCGAGTCCAGAATCTCTCGCGCACCTACCTGATCGATGATCGCCACGCCACACTCCTCACGCCTCGAGTCTCTTCGTGGGTCTGGTTCCACTCCCCCTCAGAGCCTAGCTGGCGATCCAGATCACCCGTACGAGGCACGCGGAAGGGCCAGCACGTCCGGGGCACGGCGACGCTGTCACCAGGACGCGGCGGCCAGGCTCGACAGCGCTGTCACCGGGGCACGGCGTCACTCCGGGCGAATCTCACGCCAACCGGTCGGCAGCTCAACAGTGTCTGATATGTGCTGCCAGAACGTCCAGCTGTTGCCGCCGACGTCTTCAACGGTGAACACCCGTGCGCCGTACGGCTGGTCCTGCGGCTGCGACACCTCGACGTCGGGCAGCGCGGCCTGGACTCTGGCGTGCTGCGCGTCAACGTCATCGACGAAGATGATGTTGAGCTGCCCGACCGGCCCGTCAACGCCCTTGGTCGCCCAGTAGTCGGCCCCGACCCCGGCCATCTGCACTTCGTTGTCGCCTGCCAGCACCGACGCCTGAAAGACGTTCCCCGCGGAGTCGACGTAGCGGACTCGCTCGGTGAAGCCGAACACCCGGACCAGCCAATCGAGCGCTTGCCCCGCGTCGGCGTAATAGAGGTAGGGAGCGAGACCGAGATACCTGGGTGTCACGTTCCTCTCACCGTCTTCTTCGCTCATAGCCCCGGAACCCTACAGCGACGGGGCCGCGGTCATGCGACGTGGCGCGCGATCAGCGACCGCGGGTCGCGTATCGATCCGCCGAGGTGAAGACCTTCCGCGCGAAGCCGACACCGTCGCCGCCACCGCGGTAGTACCGCACCGCCTGCCACCAGCCCTTCGGTGTGGACAAGTCCGCTTTGGAGTCGCACAGGATGCGGCCAGCCGTAAGGGCCGCATCGTCGATGTGATGCGGGTCAGGGGCTTCGCCGTCGCGGGCGGCGCGGGCGCGCCATCGCTGCCACCGCTCCGGCATGATCTGCAGCAGGCCAACGGCCCTGTCCCAGCGCGCCGCGCCATCCAGCTCGCCGTCGTCGGTGTCCGGGACCTTCGCCGTGCCGTTGGTGCCGTCGCGCAGCGGGCCGAGGATGGGTGTCGTCGCCAAGCCGTCGCGGCCGATGCGTCCACCGTCCACGGTGCCGTGCTCGGAGGCGACGTCGGCGATCCCGGCGACCGTCGCCCAGGACAACCGGCAGTCCGGCGCCTCGGAGCGCATCCACATCTCGGTACGGCCGTAAGCGACGAGCGCGCGGGCTGGGATCGTGGTCCTGCGGGCGAGGCGCTTGGCCCACGAGGTGAGCCTGGCGGCGTCGGAGGCGTTGGGCCGGTCGATCGGCGCCGGTGGCGCGGGGGTGGGTGCCGCCGCACCTGGCACCGGGGCGGCGGTGCGGGTGTCGTCGGAAGCAGGCGCATCGTCCGGCGGAGTGACGCCGACTGTCATGATCAGCACGACGGCGGCAGCGACCAGCGCGACGGTCCCGGCGATCTTGCCGTACGCGACGCGGCTCCCGGCAGACGTGGACGCGCTCGTGCGTGTCCTGCCCACCGGTTCAGTCACTCGATCAGGTTACCGTCCGAAATGGCGCGTCGTCTCGCAGCCCGGTCAGCGTGGCCAGTATCGCCGCCAGCCCGCGGCATCAAGCGTCGCCGGGTCGACGTCATCCGCCCGCGCCGCGGCCTCGGCGGCCTTGACGTCGGCCGCGAACGCCCGTGCGGCTTCTCGCAACTCGCCTTCCGGCTCTGCCCCTGCCCGCTTGGCCTCGGCGACAGCGCGGAACAGCCGCTGGCCGACGTCGTCGCCCCGTGGGAACAGCTCGGCTGGCAGGTTCGCCCTCCCGGTGCGTGAGGCAAGCTTGGCAGCCAGCGCGGTGGCAGGCTGGCCGAGCGCGACGCCGTCCACAATCGACTCGCGCTGCTTCTCCTGCTGTTTCAACTCTTCCCAGCGGTGCTGCTGCCGCTCCGCGGTGTGAACCCGCTCGGCGTCGGCGAATACGTGTGGGTGCCGCCCGACGAGCTTGTCCACCAGTTCCTCTGCGACGTCATCGATGTCGAACGGCTCGTCGGCGTCCTCAGCCGCCAGCCGGGCGTGAAACAGCACCTGCAGCAGAACATCGCCAAGCTCCTCAAGCAGCGCGGGCCGGTCACGCGTCTCGATGGCGTCGAGTAGTTCGTAGGTCTCCTCGATGAGGTACTGCCGCAGCGAGTCGTGGGTCTGCTCGGCGTCCCACGGGCAGCCGCCTGGCGAGCGCAGCCGGTCCATGACGGCGACGGCGCGCAGCAGCGGCGGCAGCTCCGGTTCGATCACCAACACGCCCGCTTCAGCCAGCGCGGCGGCGGCAGGCTCGGTGCGCTGTGCGGCGAGCAGCACCACCACGCCACGGGCTGCCTCGGCGAGGAGCACAGCCTGCTCCGGCGCTGGCTTGGCGCCCGCGGCGAGCGCGACGGACTCATCGATGTCAGCCGCGGCGTAAAGCGCGTCCGCCGCGCGCACCGTGGGAATCGCGTTGGCGGGCAGCGTGGGGTAGGCCGCTGACAGCAGGACGACGGCACAGCCGGGGTGCGGTGTCGACGTCACTGCTCGCTGCTGGCCGTTGTGGGCAGCAGGTAGCTCGCGACGGCGTCCTCATTCTCAGCGATGGCGACCGTCGCCTGGTCCCACACGCCGAAGCGTGGACTGATCTCGACGCCCTGCTCAGCAGCGAACGGCGCGAGTTGCTGGATGCCGATCTGCGCGAGCAGCTGCGGCGGGACCGGCTGACCGGACTCGCCGCCCGAACTAGCGCCGACCAGACGGTCTTCGACCAGCGCGACCAGCCACAGCGAACCCTGCTGCGGGCTCGGCTGGGTGACGACGACGGTGCCCTCGTCCGCACTGAACAGCGGGCTCGCCGCGAGCAGCGCCGTCTGCTGGCCGGATGCCAGTTCGCGCAGCGTGACCGACTGGTCGATGACCTCGGTGCCGCTCTCCTGCGCCAGTTCCTTGGCTTGGTCCGGGTCAGCCGCGATCTCCCTGCCGAGGTCGAGCGCCTTCTCCTTGGCGGTCTGCTCCGGCGACTCGCCAGAGATGTACGCGCCGACGAACTCGACGGAGATCCGGTCCAGGTTGCGCTCGGCGAGCTGCTGCAACAGCACATAATCCGAGGCGAACTCGCGCACCCGTGACGACCGGACGCCGAACTGACTCGGCGCCTGCTCCGCGCCGCCGACCTGCTGCAACAGCTCGTCGACCTCGCCCGCGTCCGCGCTCAGGCCCTCCTGCTGCGCGGCGGCCCCGATCAACTCGTGGCGCACCCTGGTCTGCACGATATGGCGGGACAGCAGCGACACCTTGTCTTGCTCCTGCAACTGCTGCATGTCCGGCACGTTGTCGAGCAGCCACTGCACTTCGTCCTGCACCGAGTCGAGCGAGATCCGGTCGTCGCCGATGATCGCGGCGGCGTTGGCCTTCGTTGGCTCACCGCTGCATCCGGCGAGAACGATGGCGGTGGTCGCGGCGGTGACAAGCAGCGCGAAGCGGCGGATGAGGTCCATCACATCGGGTACTTTCTCACAGCGGTGGTTCGAGCGATGAAGGGCATGGCCGCAAAACGCGAAGCCGCATTACGCGAGTTGATCAGCTTGCCCTGGGTTACGACCATCTCGCGCCCGATTTGACCACTTCTGGTGGTGCTAACCCAGGGCAAGTTGATCCATTTCGCAGCAAGGTGGGACTCGCGGCACCGGAACTCGCGGGTCACTTGGGCACGAGCAGGACCCAGACCCGCCCAGGGGCGAACGGGAGTCGTTTGTTGTTCCTGGCGATGCGGTAGACCGTCTCCCGCTTCGGGTTCGGCCGAGACCACTTCGCGGCGTAGGCCTTACCGTCACGCAGCACGGTCGCCTTGCCTTTGCCGACGGTCTTCGCCACCGGCGACATGTCGCCCGCCGTGTCGACGATGCCCTGGCCCCGCGTGATCGTGACCCGCTGCACCACGATGGTGCCCGCGCGCACCCTGCCGGTACCCGCCGAGGTCAGCGGACGGCCGTTGAGTGTGATCGCCCAGTTGTCCTTGCGCGGTGACCAGCGGAAGCCGTACGACGCCGACCGGTAGGACACGCCGAAGCGCTTGGTCTTCTTGCCACCCTTCGGCGCGCCGCCGAACGGGAGCGGGGAGGACACCTGTTTGGTCTTCGGCAGCCGTCGCGGGTTGACGAACAGGTTATGCGGGCTCGGTCGCCCGCCTGCGCGGTAGAACGCGGCGGGCTTCGTCCTCGGCGTCGCCCGGACGATAGGCGCGCGGGCGAGGGCCGGGCCCAGTTCCGGGGCCGCGCCGGAATACGTCAGGACCGGACGCCGCATCTGCGCGAGCATCTGTATGTCGGTCTCGCGGGCGCTGCGCACCGGGCCGACGGCGCTGGGCCGTTTGCCCCAGTAGACAGCGGCCATCCTGCTCAATCCACCTTCGACGGGCTCGACGAAGATCAGATCCGCCATCTGCAAACCGACGTGCGGCCGAGCAGCCGGTGCGTTGTCAACCTTGACGACGAGGCCCCGCGGCCACCGGCTCGGCTTGGGCGGCCCCTTCGGCTTGGCCTTCGTCGCCGACGTCGTGCTCGACGTCGGTTTCGGCGACGGCTGCACCGCCTGGTCCGTTGGCTCGTCGTCGCCGACGAACTGCAGCAACACCAAGACCAGCGCGACGACGACGCCCGCGCCCAGTACCGCGATTCCGGTCTCCCGCCATCGACGTGCCACAAATCCTTGATACGTGCTTGATCGCCACTAGGTCAGTAGTACTCACCCACTCGGGTGAGCGATTCACACGCCAAACCCTCACACCAGGGGTGTAACCACCCGAAAAGCCCAGCTCAACTCGCCATACCGGACGTCAGCTCGCCACGGGGCAGGCGCTCACCGCGGGCGGTGTCAGCTCGCCGTGGCGGCAGGGGCCATCGACTCGAGAAACGACGTACACCAGTCGAGCAGGTCCTTGTTGATGAGCGGCGGCGCGCCGATCCGGCCGCCGGCTGGCCCCTCGGTCGGGCGTGGCACCGCGACGGTGTTGGTCACCGACTTGTGCACCGCCTTCGGGTAGAGCCGCTTGAGCCGCACCAACTGCGAGTCGGCGAGCGGCATCGGCGCGAAGCGGATCATGTTGCCTTGGCTGGTCACCTCGGTGACGCCCGCCGCGCGGCAGACTTGCCGGAACGTGGCAACGTCGAGCAGCCGCAACACTGGGGCTGGCGGCTGGCCGTAACGATCGATGAGCTCCTCGCGCACCGTGGCGAGTCCATCGGCATCGGTGGCCGCCGCGATCTTGCGGTACGCCTCGAGCCGCAGCCGCTCACCCGGTACGTAGTCGTGCGGGATGTGCGCATCCACCGGCAGGTCGATCCGTACCTCGGCTGGGGTCTGCTCCCCGACCGGCTCCGCGCCAGCATGCTCGCGGAAGGCATTCACCGCCTCACCGACTAGCCGGACGTACAGGTCGAAGCCGACACCGGCGATGTGCCCGGACTGCTCAGCGCCGAGGATGTTGCCTGCACCACGGATCTCCAGGTCCTTCATCGCCACCGCCATGCCAGCACCGAGTTCGGTGTTCTGCGCGATGGTGGCGAGCCGGTCGTGCGCGGTCTCGGTCAGCGGGGTCTCGCGCGGGTACAGGAAGTAGGCGTAGCCGCGCTCGCGCCTGCGTCCGACACGACCGCGCAGCTGGTGCAGCTGGGCGAGGCCGAGCATGTCTGCGCGCTCCACGATCAGGGTGTTGGCAGCCGCGATGTCGAGCCCGGTCTCCACGATCGTGGTGCAGACCAGGACGTCGAACTCGTGCTCCCAGAAACCCTGGATGATCTTCTCGAGCTTGTCCTCGTTCATCTGGCCGTGCGCGACAGCAACCCGTGCCTCCGGCACCAGCTCGCGGATGCGCTTGGCCGCCTTCTCGATCGACGACACCCGGTTGTGCACGTAGAACACCTGGCCCTCGCGCAGCAACTCGCGGTGGATCGCGGCGGCGACCTGCTTGTCGTCGTAGCCGCCGACGTAGGTCAGGATCGGGTGGCGTTCCTCCGGCGGGGTGAGGATGGTCGACATCTCGCGGATGCCTGCCATGCTCATCTCCAGCGTGCGCGGGATCGGGGTCGCGGACATGGTGAGCACGTCGACGTGCGTGCGCAGCGCCTTGATGTGCTCCTTGTGCTCGACGCCGAACCGCTGTTCCTCGTCCACGATGACCAGGCCGAGATCCTTGTAGCGGACGCCGGTCTGCAGCAACCGGTGGGTGCCGATGACGATGTCCACCTCGCCGTCGGCGAGCCCCGCGACGATCTGCTCGGATTCGTTCGGGTCGGTAAACCGCGACAGCGTCTTGATGTTCACCGGGAACGAGCCCATCCGATCGACGAACGTGTTGTGGTGCTGCTGTGCCAGCAATGTGGTCGGGACAAGCACAACGACCTGCTTGCCGGCCGTCACCGCCTTGAACGCGGCCCGCACGGCGATCTCGGTCTTGCCGTAGCCGACGTCACCGCAGATCACGCGGTCCATCGGCACGCTGCGCTTCATGTCGTCCTTGACTTCGTCGATCGCGGCGAGCTGGTCGGTGGTCTCCACGAACGGGAACGCGTCCTCCAGCTCGGCCTGCCACGGCGTGTCCTCACCGAAGGCGTGCCCTGGCGCCGCCTGCCTTGCGGCGTAGAGCTGCACCAGCTCGGCGGCGATCTCCTTGACCGCTTTGCGCGCCTTGGCCTTGGTGTTCTTCCAGTCCGAGCCGCCGAGCTTGTTCAGCGTGGGCAGCTCGCCACCGACATAACGGGAGACCTCGTCGAGCTGGTCGGTCGGCACGAACAACCGGTCGCCAGGGTGGCCGCGCTTGGACGGCGCGTACTCAAGTACGAGGTACTCACGGGTCGCACCGCCGATGGTGCGCTGCACCATTTCCACGAACCGGCCGATGCCGTGCTGCTCGTGCACCACGTAGTCGCCCGCCTTGAGCGCCAGCGGGTCGACGGCGTTACGCCTGCGAGACGGCATCTTGACGCCGAGATCGCCGTCCGTCGTGCCCGGCGTGGTGGCGCGGCCGGTCAGATCTGCCTCGCCAAGCACGACAAGCGCGGAGTCCGGCACGACATACCCATCGGTGACCGTGCCCGTTGTGACCGTGACGATGCCGGGCTTCGGCGTTTCCCGCAGGCCGTCCGCGTGGACGGCAGGCACCTCGGCCGCGCTCAGCTGCTCGACCGCGCGGTCCGCCGTGCCGGAGCCAGCCACCACCAGCACCGCGGCACCGCCCGCGCTGGTGTGCGCGAGCAGTTCCTTGCCGGCCTGCTCGATGTCGCCCCGGTAGGTGGGTGCGGCGTGGATACCGGTCCCGACGTCGACCACCCCGGCGCCCTCGGCGGTGAGCTGGCTCAGCGTCCACCACGCCCTGCCGGTGTCGGTGGCGTGCCGACGGACCTCGTCCAGGTCGCGGTAGGCGGACATGCCGAGGTCGAGCGGCGCCCGTCCGCCGTCACCGGCGACCTCCCACGATGCCTCGAGGAACTCCTGCCCGGTGCGCACCAGATCGGAGGCCCGCGCGCGGATCTTCTCCGGATCGGCGAGCAGCACATGGGTGCCATCGGGCATGGCGTCGGTGAGCAGGTCGAGCTTGCCGGGCAGCAGCACCGGGATCAGCGCCTCCATGCCCTCGCACGGGATACCGTCGGCGAGCTTGCTCAGCATCTCGCTCAGCGCCGCGTCGGCCTCGTGCTCGGCGAGCAGGTCCGCGGCACGCTGCTTGACGTCGGCGGTGAGCAGCAGCTCGCGGCAGGCGGGCGCGGTGACCGCGTCGATCTCCTCCGGCAGCGAACGCTGATCAGCCACGGCGAAGGTGCGGATCTCGCTGACCTCGTCACCGAAGAACTCAACCCGGTACGGGTGCGCGGCCGTTGGCGGAAAGACGTCGATGATGCCGCCACGCACCGCGAATTCGCCGCGCTTCTCCACCATGTCGACGCGACCGTAGGCGAGGTCGACCAGCCGCGCGAGAGAGTCCTCGAAGTCCAGTTCCTCGCCCACGACGAACTCGACCGGCGCCAGCGAACCGAGGCCGGGCGCCATCGGCTGGATCAGGCTGCGCACGGCGGTGACAACGACCCGCAGCCCGCCGTGGCCTGGTTGCGCGAGCCTGCGCAACACTTCCAGGCGTTTGCCCACCGTGTCAGCACGGGGCGAGAGCCGTTCGTGCGGCAGCGTCTCCCACGACGGCAGCGAGGCGACCGCGTCGTGGCCGATCAGGTCACCGACGGCGGCGGTCAGCAACTCCATCTCACGGCCGGTCGCCACCACGGCGAGCACCGGCCGGTCAGCACCCTGCTGTGCCGCCATCGCGGCCACGACGAGCTGTCGCGCGGCGGGCGGGCCCTGCAGCTCCAGTTCCGGCGCGCCCGCGCGGTCGACGACAGCGGTGAGCGGGGAACTGGGCAGGGTGGCGGCGAGCAATCCAGACAACGCAGCGGGCACGCCTCCAGGGTACGGGCGGGCACGCGGCGGCGGATGACCACCCAGCGGCGCGATCAGACCCGGCGAATCCGGCATCAAGGCAGTGTTCGACGCGAGTTCGACGCGAGATCGACACGAGGGCGATGCACTAGCCCAGGAGGTAGCGTGCATGTGCATGATGGGCGTCATGGCACGACGCATGATCGCGACACTGCTTACCGCCAGCGTGCTGGTCACCGCATGCACGCCATCGCCAGCGACCCGGACGCAGCAAACCTCCGTCCCACCGAGCAAACCCGCGCCCGTCGGTCTCGACGTCGTGACGGTAACCGGCGGCCTGGAACACGGCTGGGACATCGGCTTCCTGCCGGATGACCAGCTACTCGTCACCGAACGACGCGGCAGGCTGCGACTGCTCTCCAGCGCCGATGAGGGTGCGGAGATGACCACCGTGCGCGCCGACTTCTCCGATGTCTACGACGTCGGCGAGGGCGGTCTGATGGGAATCGCGATCCACCCCGACTTCGCGGAGACACGCGAGTTCACCACGTGCCAGACCCACGAGGAGGACGGCGAACCGAAGGACGTCCGGCTGGTGACCTGGCGGCTGTCCGAGGACGGTACGCGGGCGAGGAAGGTGAAGCCGCTGGTGACCGGCTTGCCGATCAACCCAAGCGGCAGGCACTCCGGCTGCCGCCCCGTGGTGACCAAGGACGGCGCGCTGCTCGTCGGCACCGGTGACTCCGCCGATCCCGTCGTGCCGCAGGACAAGACCAGCCTCGGCGGCAAGGTGCTGCGGGTGGACCCGGAGACCGGCAAGGGCCTGGACAACAACCCGTTCGCCGACTCAGACAACGCCAACACACGGCGGATCATCACCTACGGCCACCGCAACATTCAGGGCATCGCGGTGCAGCCGGGCACCGATCGGATCTACGTCTCCGAACACGGCCCTGACGTCGACGACGAGGTGAACCTGATCGAGTTCGGCCGCAACTACGGCTGGGATCCGTCGCAGGGCGGCACCGTCGACAGCTACGACGAGAGCGTGCCGATGACCGACCGCGAGCGGTTCCCGAACGCGATGCGGCCCGCGTGGACGACCGGCGACATGACCGAGGCGCTGTGCGGGGCGACGTTCCTGTCCGGCGAGCAGTGGGGCGCGCTGGACGGCACGCTCGCCGTGGTCGCGCTCAAGGGCGCGAAGCTCATCCTGCTCACCATCGGCAAGGAGGGCAACGCGATCGGCCGCACCGACCCACCGGAACTCGACGACGAGTACGGCAGGCTGCGCGCCGCGCGCACCGGCCCTGACGGCGCGCTCTACATCACCACGACCAACGGCGACGACGACAAGTTGCTCCGTGTGACGCCGAGGACGTGACCGGTTACTCCTGCTCGCGGAAAACGACCACAATGGTCGTCCTGTTCTGCTAGGTTCGCTCCTCCGCTAGGCGCGGCCCATGAACGGCAACCGCCGACCATGCTGGCCGCCATCACAATTAACGAGGGGAGACCCAGATGTACCGGAACAGTGTTGTCTCGCGCGTCATCGGCGCCATGGCAGGAGTCGCGGCGATCGCGAGCGTCGCGGCCTGCGGCGGATCGGGCCACGACAGCCCCGAGGACCTCGGCAACGCCATCGCCACGGCGGCCAATGACCAGGACCTCGCTGGCATCAAGGAACTGACGTGCGAGAAGAACAAAGACAGCATCACAGAGGAATTCGACGTCGAGACGGCGCGGGAGAAGCTCAACGCACCGGATCTCGAGTTCTCGGCCGAATTCGTCAGCGCTGAGACGGACGGCGACAAGTCCACACTCACCTTCAAGCTGGCCCTGGAGAACATGCCGCAGGAACTCAAGGACGCCGGTGCGCCGGACTCCTTCGAGCCGACCGAGGATGCCATCAAGGAGGATGGCAACTGGGTGATGTGCTGATCCGCCCGCGCCGGGGCAGGTCCCCACTGACCTGCCCCGGCGCGGCCACGGGCGCGCCGGAGATTCAGAACGGCGGATTCGATCGCAGCGTGGGCTTCTGCTCCAAATGGGACAGTCCGTTCCACGCAAGATTCACCAGCTGCGCGGCCACCTCGTCCCGCTTCGGCTTGCGGGCGTCCAGCCACCATTGGCCGGTCAGCGCGACCATGCCGACCAGCGCCTGCGCGTACATCGGCGCCAGTTTGACGTCGTAGCCGCGCGCGGCGAACTGGTTCGCGAGAATGTGCTCCACCTGGCTGGCGATGTCGTTGAGCAGCGTCGAGAACGTGCCGGTCGTACTGGCGACCGGCGAGTCCCGCACCAGGATGCGAAAGCCGTCGTGCGACTCCTCGACGTAGCCGAGCAGCGCCATGGCGGCCTCCTCCAGCATCACCCTGGGGTGCCCGCCGTGCAGGCTGGAGACCATCCGGTCGAGCAGTGTGTGCGTCTCCCGGTCGACGACGACGGCGTAGATGCCTTCTTTGCCGCCGAAGTGCTCGTAGACGACCGGTTTGGACACGTTCGCCCGATGCGCGATCTCCTCGATCGACGTCCCGTCGAAGCCCTTCTCCGCGAACAACGCCTTGGCGACGTCGAGCAGTTGCTGCCTGCGTTCGGTGCCGGTCATCCTGACCCGGGTCACTGGGGCAGGTGGTCGTGACCCCGCGTTGCTCGCCGCCGCTGCCCTGCGTGCGCGTCTCCTGCCAGCCATGTCAGCAGCGTAACGCTGGGTACCCGCCGGTAACCGCACGACCGTCGCCATGGGAGGCGACGCGGGCGGGCGACGTCAACGACGACAGCGGCGGCGGCACACGGGCTACTGCGTGTCGACGGCCAGCCGGGCGAGGCGCTTGCTGTTGGGCCAGCGAACGTCGTGCGCCCAGCCGAACTTCTCGAAGAACCAGATCATGCGCGCTGAGATGTCGATCTGGCCTCGCTTGACGCCGTGACGGGCCGATGTCGGGTCGGCGTGGTGCAGGTTGTGCCAAGACTCGCCCAGCGACAGGATCGCGAGCGGCCAGAAGTTCGCGGAGCGATCCCTCGACGAGAACGGCCGCTCGCCGATCATGTGGCACACCGAGTTGATCGCCCAGGTCACGTGGTGCAGCACGCACACGCGCACCAGTCCTGCCCAGAAGAACGCGGTCACCGCGCCCCACAGCGACCAGCTCAGCAGCCCGCCGAGCACGCCAGGCAGCACCAGGCTGAGCAACGTCCACAGCCAGAAGTGCCTGTCGACCGCGCGCATGTCGGGATCCTTGGCCAGATCAGGCGCGAACCGCTCGATGTTGGTGGTGTCGCGATCGAACAGCCAGCCCATATGCGCGTGCCAGAAGCCCTTGGCGATCGCCACCGGGGACGTGCCGAACAGCCACGGCGAGTGCGGGTCGCCTTCCTTGTCGGAGAACGCGTGGTGCCTGCGGTGGTCGGCGACCCAGACCAGCAGCGGACCCTGCAGCGCGGTGCTGCCCGCGATGGCAAGCGTGATCCGCAGCCACCGTTTGGCCTTGAACGAGCCGTGTGTGAAGTAGCGGTGGAATCCCACGGTGATGCCCGCTGCGGCGAATCCGTAGAACGCGACGAACAGCCCGACATCGAGCCAGCTCAGGCCCCAGCCCCAGGCGAAAGGGATCGCCGCGAGCAGCGCGAGCAGCGGCGCCACCACCCCGATGTACACCGAGACCTGCACGCCCGTCGAGCGCCGCTCGCCGAGGATCGGCTTCGGACCCTTCCGCTCAGCCTGGCTTGGCTCCTGCATCGTGGCCGTCATGCGCATCCCGCCTTCCGACATCGCTGGTTACGATTCACCGTGGCCGCTTCTACCTACGGTGGCGTAAGTTACGGTACCGGAAGTGTGACGGCGTTGGTAGTGAGCCAGTCGTGCGTCACGTCCAGTCCCAAATGAGGCGAAGACGGGGGTAGGATCGATCACCCTCCGCATCCCGTCTACCCTGCAGATGGGCAGCAACACCCGATCCGCCGTGGTGTAATGGGCAGCACTTCAGATTTTGGTTCTGACGGTTCAGGTTCGAGTCCTGGCGGCGGAGCACCGCGCGAGCAACCAAGGGGGTGCGGCCGCTGCGCCAAGGACAACGCATCCGCGATGCCAGGCGGCCTGCTGTCGTCGATATGTCCGACGCCTGGCTGGTTGGCCGCGCCCGCGAACTACGCGCCGCAGTGCAGTCCACCACCCGCGATGAGCAGCTCGGCATCGTCGCCGAACTCGACGTCCTGCTGGAAGAAGCCCGCACAAGGGGCGAGCCGCTCATGGCGGCCGACTTACTGCGCAGCGCCGCGATGGCGCGCCTGTCCACGCCCGGCCTCGGCTCGCAGGCGGAACCATTGCTCGACGAGCTCCTGGCGCACACCCGCAAACACGGCCTCCCCATACTGCGCGCGGGAGCGCACGCCCTGCAGGGCAAGCGGATGATCCTCGCGGAGAAGGAGGACGACGCGCTGACCGAGATCGCCCGCGCGCTGGCGATCCTGGACGAACCGCCGACTCCCGCGACCCGCTCCGAGCGGCGCATCTTCAACCGCTCACTGGTCACCGCGCTTGTCGACTGCTGGCAGGGACTCAACGAGCTCGGCCTGTACGAGACCGCGGAGGAGGTCAGCGCCCGCTCGCACCGGGCGATGCGGGAAAGCGCGGGGCCACACGAGATCACGCTGCAGATGTTCAACCTCATCGAGATGCTGCTGGCGTGGGCGATCCGGCTGGAGCGCATCAAACACACCGAGCAGGCCCAGGAAAAGTTCGCGGTAGCGGCATCGGTGGCGGCCGCGGTCGAGGCGCCGTTCACCGAGTCGCTGTTCCGGCTACGGGAAGCCCCTGCGATCGAGCAGATCGGGCTCATCGCGGCAGCCGTGGCGTTCAACGACCCTGGTCCCAGCCACATCGAGCGGCTGACCCGGCTGTTCACCCATCGCAGCGGCGATCAGGAGCAGATGCTCGTCGCGATCGCGCTCGCCCGCTGCCTCGAGCGCGACGGCCAGGGTGAGGCGGCCCGCGATGTACTGCTCACGGCGCGACGAGAGGCCGACGAGGCGAACACCCCCTCATGTGCGCGACTCAACATCGACCGGGAGCTGGCACGGTTCGAGCTGGCGGCCAACCCCGGCCTGCCGGATACCGTCGCCGCGTACACGCTCGCGCTGGAACAGGAGCTGTGGGACATGCGCCAGTCCCGCGCCGACGCGCTGAAGACCAGGCGCAAGCACGAACGGCTCTCAGCGGAGCACGGCGCGATCGCGGCGCAAGCCGCGCAAGCGTTGCAGGATCCGCTGACCGGCCTGCCGAACCGCCGCGCGCTCGACGAACGGCTCCGCACCCTGTCCTCGGACAAGAACATGCAGCCGCTCTCGGTCGCGCTGGTCGACCTCGACGGTTTCAAGGGTGTCAACGACAACCAGTCCCACGCCGAGGGCGACGACGTGCTGCGGGTGATCGCCAGCACACTGCGGGACGCACTGCGCGGGGACGACTTCGTCGCCCGCTACGGCGGTGACGAATTCGTGGTGCTGTTGCCCGGTGCCCCCGCCGCGTCGGCCGCCGCGGCGATGAGCCGCACGGTGGCAGCGGTGTCCGATTTGCCCGGCCACCTCTCCCGCGGGGTGACGCTGTCGGTCGGACTGGTGTCGATGGCGCCGTTCGAACACCCCGAGTCGGTGCTCACCCGCGCCGACGCCGCGATGTACCAGGCCAAACGCAGCGGCGGCAACCGCGTCTCCGCGGCGACACAGGACGCCCCCGAGCCGTCCTGACGACGTCGTAGGATCGTGGGCCACACGAGGTACCCGAGTTGGGAGAGCCGTGACCACCCCACTGCACACGTTGGTCCTCGCCGCTGGCGAGGGCACCCGCATGCGTTCATCGACCCCCAAGGTGCTGCACCCGATCGCGGGACGATCGCTGGTCGAGCACGCCGTCAGAGCGGCGGCGGGACTCGACCCCGACAACCTGGTCGTGGTCATCGGTCACGCCAAGGAGCAAGTCGGAGAGCACGTCGCCGCCGTGGCAGGCGCGCTCGGCCGCGACGTCACGACGGCGGTGCAACAACGCCAGGACGGCACCGGCGATGCGGTGCGGTGCGGGCTTGCCGCGCTGTCCGATGAGCCGGCAGGCACCGTGATCGTCACCTGCGGGGACACGCCGCTGCTCGACAGCGCGACGCTGTCCGCGCTGCTCGCGGAGCACGCCGAGGCTGGCAACGCGGTCACCGCGCTGACCTCGGTGCCTGCTGACCCGACCGGCTACGGCCGGATCGTCAGGGACGACGACGGCTCGGTGCGCGCCATCGTCGAGCACAAGGACTGCGATCAGGATCAGCTCGCCATCGGTGAGATCAACTCCGGGGTGTACGCCTTCGACGCCGCCGTGCTGGCGAACGGGCTGACCAGGCTCTCCACCGACAACGCGCAGGGTGAGCTCTACCTCACCGACGTGCTCGGTATCGCCCGCACCGACGGCCGCAGGGTCGGCGCGCTCGTCGTCGACGACCCGTGGCTGACCGAGGGCATCAACGACCGGGTGCAGTTGGCCACAGTCGGCGCCGAGCTGAACCAGCGGATCGTGCGGCACTGGCAGCGCGCGGGGGTGACCGTGACCGACCCGGCGTCGGTGTGGATCGACAGCGACGTCGAACTCGCCCAGGACGTCCTGATCGAGCCCGGCGTGCAGCTCAAGGCGGGCACCCGGGTGGCGGAGAACGCCGTGATCGGCCCGGACTGCACGCTGGCCAACATCGAGGTCGGCGCTGGCGCGTCCGTGGTACGCACTCACGGCAGGGACTCCGCCATCGGACCGGGAGCGAAGGTCGGCCCGTTCACCTACCTGCGGCCGAACACCGTGCTGGCCGCCGATGGCAAGCTGGGCACGTTCGTCGAGACCAAGAACGCCACCATCGGCACTGGATCGAAGGTCCCCCACCTGACGTACGTCGGGGATGCGACCATTGGGGAGTACAGCAACATCGGGGCGTCGAGTGTGTTCGTCAACTATGACGGTGTTGCCAAGCATCACACCACCATCGGCTCGCATGTGAAGACGGGATCGGACAACATGTTCGTGGCCCCGGTGACCATCGGCGATGGTGCCTACACCGGCGCCGGGTCGGTGATCAGGCGTAACGTGCCCCCTGGCGCGCTCGCCGTCGCCGGCGCACCACAACGCAACATCGAGGGGTGGGTTGCCCGGCGCAGGCCAGGCACCCCAGCGGCGGACGCGGCTGAGAAGGCACAGCAGGCCGAGTCCGGAGGGGGCACGGCAGAGCAAGACAACGAGGACACGGAGTCGCGGTCATGAGTTCGAAGTCGGGAACGCCCAAAAAGAATCTGATGCTGTTCGCAGGGCGCTCGCACCTCGAACTCGCCGAAGAGGTCGCGAAGTGCCTCAACGTCACCATCACGCCACAGCAGGCGCGCACCTTCGCCAACGGTGAGATCTTCGTCCGATTCGAGGAGTCGGTGCGCGGCGTCGACGCGTTCGTGATCCAGAGTCACTGCCCGCCGATCAACGAATGGGTCATGGAGCAACTGATCATGGTGGACGCGCTGAAGCGCGCCAGCGCCAAGCGCATCACCGTGATCATGCCGTACTACCCGTACAGCAGGCAGGACAAGAAGCACAAGGGTCGCGAGCCGATCTCGGCGCGGCTGATCGCGGACATGTTCAAGGTCGCTGGCGCCGACCGGATCATGACCGTTGACCTGCACACCGCGCAGATCCAGGGCTTCTTCGACGGCCCCGTGGATCACCTGTTCGCGCAGACCGTGCTGTGCGACTACCTGCAGGACCACTACGGCGACCAGCCGATCACCGTGGTCTCGCCCGACTCCGGCCGAGTGCGACTGGCCGAGAAGTGGGCGCAGACGCTGGGCAACCGGCCGATCGCGTTCATCCACAAGACCCGCGACCCTGACCGGCCGAACGAGGCGATGGCGAACCGGGTCGTCGGTGACGCCAAGGACCGGCTGTGCGTGATCATCGACGACATGATCGACACCGGTGGCACGGTCGCGGGCGCCGTGCAGGTGCTGAAGGAGAGCGGCGCGTCTGACGTCGTCGTCGCGGCGACCCACGGCGTGCTGTCCGACCCCGCCACCGAGCGGCTGTCTAGCTGCGGCGCGCGGGAAGTGATCTTCACCAACACGCTGCCGATCCCTGATGAGAAGCGGTTCCCCGGCATGACTGTGCTGTCCATAGCGCCGCTCATCGCGCGGGCCATCGAGCAGGTCTTCGAGGACGGCTCGGTGACCAGCCTGTTCGACGGCAACGCCTGAGCCACCGCTTGCACCACTGACCGTCGCAACCCCCGTTCGCTGGGGTGATCCGGCAGGGCTAGACTGTCTGGGTTACCCCGGCGAGGCGGGTTTCGGCCTGGCGTGATCGACGTGGTGGTCTTCGGATGCCGCGCGCCGTCATGCGCGAAGCCCCTCGCGCCGGGTCGACCCCGCAAGCCCCATTTCCCTGGCTAGTTTTCAAGGAGAAGACCGTTGGACGAGGTACGTCTGTCCGTTGAGCAGCGCTCTGAGTTCGGCAAGGGCGCGGCGCGCCGCACTCGCCGTGCAGGCAAGATCCCTGCCGTGCTTTACGGCCACGGCTCCGACCCGAAGCACCTGTCGCTGCCCGCGGTCGAGTTCGCCCGCGTCATCCGTGACCACGGCCGCAACTCCGTGATCACCCTGAAGGTCGATGGCGAGCGGAAGTCGCAGCTCGCGCTGACCAAGACCATCACGGTGCACCCGCTCAAGAACTACATCGAGCACGTCGACCTGCTGCTGCTCAAGCGCGGCGAGAAGGTCACCGTCGACATCCCGATCGTGCTGACCGGTGACCCGGTCAGCGGCACGCTGGTGAACCAGGACCAGGACGTCCTGTCCGTTGAGGTCGACGCGCTGCACATCCCCGAGCAGCTGGAGGTCTCCCTCGAGGGCGCCGAGATCGGCACCCAGATCCACGCCTCGGACGTCACCCTGCCCGAGGGCGCTGTGCTGCTGACCGAGGGCGACGCCCTGGTCGCCGCCGTCAACGAGGCGCCGACCGCCGAGTCGCTCGAGGAGCCGACCGAGGAGGAAGAGGGCGAGGCCCCCGCGGAGGCAGCCGCCGAGGAGTCCGCCGCGGAGGAGTCCAGCGAGTAACGTGTCCGAACTGGACATTCCGGGGGCCGGCGAGCGAGTGCTGCTCGCCGGCCTCGGCAATCCGGGACCCGCGTACGCGGGCAACCGGCACAACGTCGGTTTCCTCGTCGCCGACGAGCTCGCCGCCCGTATCGGTGGGAAGTTCAAGGCACACAAGGCAGGCGCCGACGTCGTCGAGGGCAGACTGGCCGGGACGCCCGTCGTGCTGGCCAAGCCACGCTCGTTCATGAACCTCTCCGGCGGTCCCGTGGCAGGGCTGGCGCGGTTCTTCAAGCTCGACGCCAGCGGCATCGTCGTCGTCCACGACGAGCTGGACATCGACTTCGGCGAGGTCCGGCTCAAGTTGGGCGGCGGCGAGAGCGGCCACAACGGGCTGCGCTCCCTCTCGAAGTCACTCGGCACGCGGGACTACTACCGGGTGCGTTTCGGCGTCGGCCGTCCGCCGGGGCGGATGGCCGCGGCCGACTACGTGCTCAAGGACTTCTCTCGCGCCGAGCGCCGCGACCTGGCATACCACGTCGACCGCTGCGCAGACGCCGTCGAGGATCTGGTCAGCAAGGGCCTGGCGTCGGCGCAGAACCGGTTCCACTGAGGACGGCGCGCTGGCGCGCGCGCCGACCCCGCAGCGCCGTCTTTGTCCTTTTTACGCCGCCTTCCAGGCTGACTACCGTCCAACTGCCCCGGCGATCTTGATGCTGTTTGGCGATATGGATCGCCAAAAGGCCTGAAGATCGCGGAAGTCGCACCCGAACGACGTTCGTGCAGGCCGCGCACTGACGCCGATGTCATCGCCTTGACCGTCCACCCGCTGAGGGCCATTTTCGCGCCCAGAATGTCCGTCTCCGTGGCGCTGGCCGGGTGGCGGCACGCGAACGCACCGTGCGGCCACGGGCACGCAACCTCGGCGTCGTCCTCGCCCAAAAAACGATCAACTTACCTCACGCTACGACCACGAGAACCGTGCAAATCGGGCACGATATGGTAATAGCCTGAGGTAAGTTGATCAACTCGCGGCGCGCAGGGCACAGACCTACCTGACGACGGTGCGGTACCCATCGGGCGGCGAATTGAAGGCGCGCCAAGCTACGGCAGGACGGTGAATCGTCCCCCGCCGATTGGCCGAACTACGGTGAAGTGTTTGCGGTCCAGCGTTGCGAGCGTGCGAGTGCGGTAGCGATCGGCCAGCACGACGTTTGACGCGTCGGCGACTCCGATGTCTTGATCGCTGTACTTCTCGACCACTGACGTCGCCCGCTCAAGCTCGGGAGGGCCGATGGCGGGCAACTCCCATGCGCCACCAGAAAGCTCACGCAGCACCGCGAGTTCAGCGGCAGCGCCGACGCGAGTGGCGACAAGATAGTCCACTTCGGCCACGACGTAAGGCGAGACCACGAGCAGCTCACTCGTGGTCTCAATGACGTCCCGTACCGCATCGTGGTCGGGCTCGCTGCTGTCGAAGTAAGCCAGCAGCGCACTGGTGTCAACGATCACCGCTCACCGAAACCGGCCAGCAGCTCTTCATCGCGCCGGGCGATTGGCTCCCTGCTCGCATAGAGCGCGCCCCTCGGCCGAGGTCGCTCACCTGCTACCGCAGACCGGATCGACTCCCGGATGATCTCGGCCTCAGAGATCCCACGCTCCTGCGAAGCACGCTTCACCGCAGCCTTCAGGTCGTCGGGAAGGTACACGGTAGTCTTATCCATAGACGTATGGTACCACCGCTGGCACCAGCTGGGCACGCGTCGCCATCGCTAGGCGCTCGCCTTGTCGATCTCGTCCGAGTACGTCGTCGCGGTCGCGGCGCGCTTGACCTTGCCGGACGGTGTCTTCGGCAGCGAACCCGGCGACAACACCAGCACCGAGAACGGCCGGACACCGACCGCGTCGGTTACCCGCGCGGTGACCTCCTTGGCCAGCGCACGTTCGTCGTCTGTGCCCGCCACCGTGGACTCAAGCACCACGGCGTAGCGCTCCCTGCGGGTGCCCGCGTCGATCCGCACCGCGATCGCGTTCCCCGCGCGCACCCCGGGCACCGCCTGCGCGGCACGCTCGACGTCGGTCGGGAAGATGTTGCGCCCACCCATGATGATGACGTCCTTGCGCCTGCCGCAGATGACGATCTGCCCGTCGACCAGGTAGCCGAGGTCGCCGGTGGCGAACCAGCCATCAGCGTCCTGGGCGTCCAGCGGCCCATCCACGGTGAGGTAGCCGGGGGTGACGGCCTCGCCGCGCAGCTGGATCTCGCCGACCTCGCGATCGCCGCGCACGGTGCCGTCGTCTGCGACGATCCGCGCCTCGAGACCGGACAGCGGCCTGCCGAGCACGACGAACGAACGCGCCTTGTCGGTGTCGCGCCGTGGATCGTCCTCGGCCACCGGCACCGCCCGATCGTGCTTCTCCAGCGCGTCCGGCTCGACGACGTCCAACTCGAACCCGGCACCCAGCGGCGCGAAGGACACCGCCAGCGTCGCCTCCGCGAGACCGTACGCGGGAAACACCGCGCCAGGGTCGAGACCGAAGCGGGCCCCTGCGTCGGTGAACATCCGGACGGCGGCAGCGTCGATCGGCTCCGCGCCGTTGAGCGCGATACGCAGGCTGGACAGATCGTAGGACGCCTCGTCGTCACCCACCCGAGCGAGCCGTTTGCCGACGATGGCGTACGCGAAGTTCGGCGCAGCCGTGACGGTGCCCTGGTAGCGGCTGATCAGCTCGGGCCAGATCAACGGCCCGCTGAGGAACTCCACCGGGGTGATCTTGATCAATTCGATGCCGAACGTCATCGGCACGGTGAGGAAGCCGACCATCCCCATGTCGTGGAACAACGGCAGCCACGACACCATCGTGTCGACCTCGGGGTCGACCTCGGAGCGCTCGATCATCGCCGAGATGTTGGAGAACAGGTTGCCATGGGTGATCTTGACGGCCTTCGGCTCGGCCGTCGATCCGCTGGTCAGCTGTAGTAGCGCCAGGTCGTCCTCGCCCGCGGTGACCGGCTCGTCGATCGGCTCGCCGTCGAACAGGTCGTTGATCATCAGGTAGCGGATGCCATTCTCCGCGAGCACCGGCGCGAGTTGGTCGAACGGGTCACCGAGCAGTACGAGGTCGGAGCCGATCATGCGCAGCACGGTCAGCGTGTCCGCCGCCCATTCGGCCAGATCGGTGCGCGGGGTCGGCTGGTGCAGCATGGTGACGCTGCCACCGGCGAACCAGACCGCCTGCACGGCGGGCGCGATCAGCGCCGGTGCGGCCGCGAGCACGCCGACGGAACCGCCGGGTCGCAGCCCGTCCGTGGCGAGGCCACCCGCGATACGCCGAGCGCGATCGTGCACCTCGGCCCACGTCGCCCGCACCGGGTCGTGCGGTTCGCCAGTGGTCATTCCGCGCTTGCTGCCGCCGTCGGAAAGGGCGGTCGCTATCAGTTGGTCGACAAACCTGCTCATACCGTCGAGCCTATAGACCGCATGGTTGGTACCGACACACAAGCCCGGATACCCCGGCTTGTATGACGTCGACTATTCGACGGCGTCGGCCAGCTCCATCCAGCGGGCCTCGACGTCCTCCTTCTCGGCGATAACAGCCTTGAGTTCGCTATCCAGTTTGAGCAGCATGTCTGGCTCGGTGGCCGCGTCCGCGAGCGCGTCGTGCAGCTCGCGCTCCTTGCGGTGCAGCGTCTCCACCTTGCGCTCCAGCTTCGCCAGCTCCTTGCGGGCGGCACGCTGCTCGGCGGCGCTGGACTTCGGCTTCGCCGCCTGCGGCACATCGACGGGCGCGCTCAGCAGCGACGCACGGCGATCCAGGTACTCGTCGATTCCGCCGGGCAGATCGGTCACCGTGCCGTCGCCGAACAGCGCCACCACGGTGTCGCACGCGCGTTCCACCAGGTAGCGGTCGTGCGAGACGACGACGAGGGTGCCCGGCCACGAGTCAAGCAGGTCCTCGAGCTGCTGCAGCGTGTCGATGTCGAGGTCGTTGGTCGGCTCGTCGAGCAGCAGCACGTTCGGCTCGGCCATCAGCAGCCGGGTGAGCTGCAGCCGCCTGCGCTCGCCGCCGGAGAGGTCGTCCACCGGCGTCCACTGCCGCCGCGCTGGGAAGCCGAACCGTTCCGCGAGCTGCGATGCCGACATCTCGTGCTTCCCGAGCACCACGCGCTTGGCCACCTGCTCGACGGCCTCAAGCACCCGCAGGTCGCCGGGCAGGTCCTCCAGCTCCTGCGTCAGATACGCCAGCCGCACGGTGGTGCCTTCGATCCGCTTGCCAGCGTCGGGGTCACGCTCACCGGCGAGCAGCCGCAGCAACGACGTCTTGCCGGAGCCGTTCACTCCGACGAGGCCGATCCGGTCGCCCGGCCCGAGCCGCCACGTGACGTCGCGCAGTAGCTCCCGCTCCCCAGCGTGCAGCGTGACATCCTCCAGCTCGATCACCGTCTTGCCGAGCCGCCGCTTGGCGAAAGCGTGCAGCTCACGCGGGTCACGGGGCGGCGGGACGTCGGCGATCAGCGCCTCGGCGGCCTCCACCCGGTAGCGCGGCTTCGACGTCCGCGCCTTCGCGCCGCGCCGCAGCCAGGCGAGCTCCTTGCGCGCCAGGTTGCGCCGCTTCTCCTCGGCGGCGGCGGACAGTTTGGCGCGTTCGGCGCGGGCGTACACCCAGTCGCCGTAGCCGCCCTCGTACTGCTCGACGCCACCGCCGACGACTTCCCACGTCCGGGAGCACACGGTGTCGAGGAACCAGCGGTCGTGGGTGACGACGACCAGCGCGACCTTGCGGGCGAGCAGGTGGTCGGCGAGCCAGCGCACGCCCTCGACGTCCAGATGGTTGGTGGGCTCGTCCAAGATCAACAGATCCAGCTCGCCCACCAGCGCGGCGCCAAGCGCCACCCTGCGCCGCTCCCCGCCGGACAACGCACCGACCCGGTTCTCGAGGCCGAGTGCGGTGATGCCGAGGCCCTCGACGATCGAGCGCACCCGAGGGTCGGCGGCCCACTCGTACTCGGCGTCGTACCCGACGAGCACGGCGTCGCGCACGGTGACATCGGCGTCGATGGTGACCCGCTGGGTGACGACGGCGAGCCGCAAGTCGCGCGCCCGTGCCACCCGGCCGGAGTCCGGTGGCTCAATACCGGCCAGGATCTCAAGCAACGTCGTCTTGCCACCGCCGTTGAGGCCGACGACGCCGATCCGGTCGGTGTCCTCGACGCCGAGCGAGACGGCGTCGAGCAGGGTGCGTTCGCCGAAGGACTTCGAGACGTCCTCGGTGTTGATCAAATTGACCATGGAGGAGTGCTCTCCTGAGCAGGGGTCGGGGTTACGACCTATCCAACTTAGGGCACGGCCTCAGGCGTGCACCTGGGGCGGGGTCGGACGGCTGTCCTCGCCGCCGATGACCCGCGCACCGTGCACGGGACCGTGCGCGACCCGGACGGTACGGCACACGCCGGTGCCCGCGAGCTGCGCGGCGACGTCGACGGCGGCGTCCTCGTCCTCGCACAGGAACGCGCACGTCGGCCCGGACCCCGAGACGATGCCGGCCAGCGCGCCCGAGTCCACGCCCGCGCGCAGCGTGCGGCGCAGCGACGGCCGCAGCGACACGGCGGCGGACTGCAGGTCGTTGCCGAGCAGCATGGCGAGCTGTCTCGGATCGCCGGATGCCAGCGCCTCGAGCAGCGGGGCGTGCGAACCGACGCGCGGTGGGTCGCCACCGTCGCGCAGCCGATCCAGCTCGCCGAACACCCTCGGCGTCGACAGGCCCTTCGTCGCGAACGCCAGCACCCAGTGGAAGGTGTGGCGGCACAGCACGGGCACCAGATCCTCACCGCGCCCGGTACCCAGCGCGGTTCCGCCGGACAGCGCGAACGGCACGTCACTGCCGAGCTTCGCGGCGATATCGGCGAGTTCGTCCCTGGCGATGTCGAGGTCCCACAACGCGGCGAGCCCCACCAGTGTCGCGGCGGCGTCCGCGCTGCCGCCCGCCATGCCGCCCGCGACCGGGATGCCCTTGCGGATGACGACCCTGACCTTGGGCTCATCGCCGGTCCTGCCGACGTAGTTGGCGAGTTCGTTGGCCGCCCGCCATGCGAGGTTGGCTTCCCCGCGTGGCACGGTGCTCGCGCCCTCGCCGGACACCTCGATGCCCGGCTCCTCGCTCGCGGCGACGGTGACCTCGTCCACCAGCGACAAGGCCTGGAACACCGTGGTCAGCTCGTGGTAGCCGTCATCGCGCGCGTCACCTACACCGAGGTGCAGGTTCACCTTCGCTGGCACCCGGACGGTCACCGGTGGCGGTACAACGGCAAGCACGTGGCCAGCCTACGCCTACCGTGCGTGTGTGACCCGTTGCGCCCACGACGCCGTGTCCGACGTTCCGGACGCTGTGTTCGGCACTCCGGACGCTGTGTTCGGCACTCCCGACGCCGTGTCCGGCACTCCCGAGGCCGCGTGCCTACGCCGCGACGCTGGCCAGCGCCGGCTTGCGGGTCACGCGACCGCCGATGGTGGCGACACGCGTCGTGCGGCGCACCGGTGTGACCAGGCCGCCGTGCTCGCCGATCCAACCGAGCGCGATCGCGGCCTTCTCGCCGCGCAGCCCAATCCGGTACCGGGCGACCGGGACCTCACCGATCCTGGTGGTGCCGCCGTTCAGCGTGTCGATCTCCACACCGACCCGATCCATCGCCGCGGGCAGAGTCGTGCCGACCGTGGCGTGGCCGATGAGCGTCACGTCAGCGACGATGTCGTAGCCATCGGTGCCGGTGACGTCGGTGCGCGGCAACACACGGCTCGCCAGGTGACTGTCCTGGTCGGTGATCAGATCGAACACCGTGCCGGTTTCCAGCAGCCTGCCGTCCGCGAACAAAGCGACCGAGTCGCACACCTTGCGCACGACGTCCGCGTCCGCCGTCGCGAGCACGACGGTCACACCGAGTTCGGCCCGCGCGCGGTCAAGCGTCGCCAGGACTCCGCCCGCCTGCTCGGCGTCGAGCCCCGCCGTCGGATCGTCGACGACGAGCACCGCGGGGTCAGTGGCCAGCGCGCGGGCGAGCGCGACGCGCCTGCGCTGGCCGTCGTCCAGTTCGCCGGGGTGTTGCGCACCAGCGCGCGCCAGACCGACGAGGTCGAGCAGCCGCAGCACCCGCTCACGCCTGCTCGGTCCGTCGACGCCACGCCGCTCCAGCGGGGTAGCGATGTTGCCCGCGACGGTGCGCTCGCCACGCAGTGACGGGTACGCCTCCAGAAGACTGAACCGCTCTCGCAGGTCCCGCAGCGAACGGGCGTCCAGGCGGGTGGTGTCGACGTCGTCGACGCGGATGGCGCCAGCCTCGGGCTGCTCGTCCAGCCCGAGCAGCCGCGCGAGCGTCGACGTCCCCGATCTCGCACGACCAAGCAGGCCGAACACGGCGCCGGCGTCGATCTCGAAGGAGACGTCGCGCAGCGTGGTGGACGGGGTGGATGTGGTCAGATTTTCGACAGTGATCACGAAAAACTCCAGTGTGGTTCGGCCCTCGCACAGCGCGGTGTCAGGCGTGCGGCAAGGCCTGTGGTCAGGACGAGCTGGGTGTCAGCGACAGCGACGACACGCGCACACGGTGCGGCGACACTGATCAACTACGCGACGCTTCGTCAGCATTCGTGACCGATACACAGGAAATCCCTCCATCGGTCCTGGCGGAAGCACCTGCCCATCGCTGGGTGGTTGCTGCGGCGTCGACGAGCCAGGTCTCTCGGCCGCTCGGGATGGATGCCCCAGTATTACATCGGAAACCCACCACTGTTGGCAACACCAGGCGGGCTCTGGATGTTCCAGATCACAGATTGGGGGCGGTTTTGGGCCACGACAGGGGCCGGCCATGGGCGTCGTGGGTGTGGGACATGACGTCGGGAGTGTGGGACACGATGTCACGCGGCGTTGGCGATGCGGACGAAATCAGTGATGGTGAGCTGTTCGCCTCGCGTCTTGGGGTCGATGTCGGCAGCGCGGAGGATCTCCTCCGCACGCTGCGCCGAGCCAGCCCAGGACGCCAGCGCCGCACGGAGTGTCTTGCGGCGCTGGGCGAACGCGGCATCCACCACGGCGAACACCCGGTCGCGGTCCGCCACCGACGGTGGGGCCGAACCGAGACCGGCGCCGGAACCGGGGTGCGGATCGGTGTCGGGGTGACGCTCGAACGACACCAGGGCCGAGTCCACGTTCGGGACCGGCCAGAACACCGCACGAGGGACCGGAGCGACCTTACGCGCTGTGCCGTACCAGGCGAGTTTGACGCTCGGCACGCCATACACCCGGCCGCCAGGGCCAGCCGCCATCCGGTCGGCCACCTCGGTCTGCACCATCACCAGCGCCCGCCGCAGCGACGGCAGCTCGCTGAGCAGGTGCAACACCACGGGCACCGCGACGTTGTACGGAAGGTTGGCCACCAGAAGATTCGGCTCGGCCAGGCTCCGCGTGTCTGGACCGCAGGACACGGCGTCCTGAGTGCCAGACACGGTGTCGGTGGTGACAGCGGCGGCTGCCAGATCCTCCGCGCGCAGCCGGAGCGCATCCGCCGTCAGCACGGTCAGCCGCGACGCAGCCGAGCCCGCCTGGGACGTCACCGTCGCGGGGAGCCGTTCGGCGAGTACGGGGTCCACCTCGACGGCCGTCACCGTCGCACCCGTGGCAAGCAGCCCGAGTGTCAACGACCCGAGCCCCGGCCCCACCTCAAGGACGACGTCGTCAGCGTTGACGCCAGCGAGCTGCACGATTCGCCGCACCGTGTTCGGATCGTGCACGAAGTTCTGGCCGAGCTTCTTCGTCGGGCGCACCGCGAACTCCTCGGCCAGCGCGCGTACTTGAGCTGGCCCGAGCAGGGCAACGTCCGGTTGAGTCACCATCGGAGCCTATGTCGTCGCGAACCCGGCCAACTCGGCAGGTCACCGCCAGTACTGCGGGGCCGCGGCCTGCTTGGCAGGCCGCGGCACCGGGCCAACGGCCGCTGCTACGTCGGCAGGCCGAGCTGCTGCGCGCAGTGGGGCCACGCGCTGTAGCCGTTCCTGGCGTCGCGGAGCTTGGTGGCGATGGCGATCTGCTGCTCACGGCTCGCCTGGTGCGGGTATGCGGCGTACTGCCCACCGCCGTAGGCATCCCAGGTCTGCTTGTTGAACTGCAGCCCGCCGTAATAGCCGTTGCCGGTGTTGATCGACCAGTTGCCGCTCGACTCGCACATCGCGAGCCGGTCCCACACGGCGGCGTCGCTGATCACCGGCTGTTTGGTGCCGACGATCACGATCTTCGGCACCGCCTTGCTCAGCACCTTGACCTTGATCTCCTCGCGGCTGACCTCGACGTTGTTGCGCCGGGTCACGCGGTAGGTGACCAGCTTCTCGCCCGCTTTGCCCTGTTGCTTCACCCGCTCGGTGCCGACCGGCATCTCCGGGTCCTCGATCGTCTTGACCGGGATGTCGATCGGTTCCTTGAGGTTGATCGTCGAGACGCCGGTGCGAACGATGTGCAACTCAGCGCCGTCGACGAGTTTGCGCTTGATGCCCTGCTCGATCGAGTCGCGCTCGCCGAGCTTGATGTCCTGCGTCTGCAGGAACTCCTTCACGGTCACCGCGTTGGTGGTGACCTTGCGGGGCTGCTTGCCGCCGTCGAAGACCGTGATGTCCTTCTGGGTCTTGACCTCGAGGGTCATGCCGTCGACCGGCACCGAGCCGTCGCGCGGCGCTGACAGCCACGCGCCGTTCGACAGCATCTTGTCCATGTCGAGCTGCCGCATGGCCTCGTCGACGGTGGTCGCGCGCACCCAGGTCTCGCGCTGCTTGCCGTCGACGACGAGAGTGAGCTGCCGTCCGCGCTCCAGCTTGACGACACCGCCGTGGCCGACGGCGGCGTTCGGGGACGGCGACAGCGCGTCGTGCTTGCCGATGGTGATACCCGCGTCGTCGAGGACATCGCCGACCGTCGACCCGAAGGTGTTGACGGTCTGCGTCTTGCCATCGACGTTGAGCGTGACGCTCTTGTTCATCGCGAGCGCGGCGGCACCGCCGCCGGTCAGCGAGACGAGCACCGCGACGACGGCGCCCTTGAGGAAGCGTTGCTTCCAGGTCCTGATCGCCGTGGCGAGCCCAGACTCCTCCGGCTCTGGCTCCCTCGCCGGGCTGTGCTCCCTGACGATGTCGTCCGGGATGTAGTCCGGGATGACGGGCAGCACCGTCGTCTCGGCGTTGACCAACCGGATGAGCTGATCGACATCAACGTCGAGGTCCCGCAGCATCTCTTCCGCCTGCGGACCGAGCACCGCGTGGACGTCCTGCGGCGTGACGGCGGGCGATGTCGAGAACTCGGTGATGTCCGCGTCGTATTGCGGCCAGTGAAAATCGGTTGTGGGCCGGTCCAGCTGAGCCACCGGAGAGCGCTCAGGGCGCAGCGGGGCACGCCACTGGTCAACAGTCACGAAGCCGATCCCTTTCGCACAGCGGTCTTCCTCAACGCACGCGGGCGCGTACGCACGGACTCCCGCAGTCGGCGTCGTCTGTGGCACCAGCTCTGAACCGTTGCCCCATCTCCCCGACGTGCACCGACGCGACTGAGGGTTTCCATGAGCGAACTCAGCGACATCAACCCATCACCAAGCCCACTCACTACGGTCACGAGACCATAACGGAGTCCAGGGCGTTGCGCAAACACCCTGAGCGATGTCGTGAACTTGATCACTCCCTCGGGTGGACCAGTCCCGCGCTAGTTGTCGCTTTTCGTGACACTCGCCGTGACGCTGCGCAATGAGAAGATCCGCTCCGCGGTGGCGTTGACGGCCGCTGCCAGCGAGGAAACGTCTTCCTCCCGCAGCTCAGCGAGGTCACGCAGGGTGTAAGCGGCGCAGTAGGGTTCGTTCGGCCTGCCCCGGTACGGATGCGGCGTCAGGAACGGCGCGTCGGTCTCCACCAGCAACTGATCCCGCGGCACCAGCGTGGCCGCTTCCCGCAGCGGACGCGCGTTGCGGAAAGTGACGGGCCCGGCGAACGACAGGACGTACCCCGCGTCGACACAACGGCGCGCGACGTCTGCGTCCCCGGAGAAGCAGTGGAAGATCACCCGATCCGGTGCACCCTCCTCGGCCAGGATCCGGAGCACGTCCTCGTGCGCGTCGCGGTCGTGGATCATCAACGGCTTGCCGACCCGCTTGGCCAGGTCGATGTGCCAGCGGAACGCCGTCTGCTGGGACTCCGGCGTCGAGTAGTCCCAGTAGTAGTCAAGACCGGTCTCCCCGACCGCTACCACGCGCTCGCCCATGACGAGGCGTTCGATCTCGGCGCGGGTGACGTCATCGAAGTCCGTGGTGCGGGTGGGGTGGATCGCGATGGCGGCGTAGAGCCGCTCGTCCCAGTCCGCGGCCTCGGCGGCCCAGCGCGCGGCGGCGAGATCATCCGCGACGGTGACGACCCGGGTCACCCCGGCCGCCTCGGCGCGGTCCAGCATCACCGCGACGTCGCCGGCTGCCTCCGCGCCACAGGCGTCCAAGTGCGTGTGGGCATCGATGATCGGCACTGGCAGCCGCTCGGGCACGGGCGGCCGCTCGCGACGCTTGTCACTCATCGGCGGTCCTGACGGGCGCCCAGGACGGTCCGGTCTCGGCCAACGACGGGTCCAGCTTGCCGAAGATCGGCCTCGGCTTGGCCAGCGGACGACCCACCTCGATCGGCACCGGCTCCCACCGCGCCTGCTCCGCGGCGTACTCGCCAGTGAGGATCGGGTACGACCTGCCTGGCTCATCCAGGTCTTCGACGTCTCGCAGCTCTGGCTGCGCCGACCACACGCCGGTGCCGCCCAGCGCCTCGTGCACCTGCTGTGCCGCGTGCGGCAAGAACGGCGTCAGCAGCGTGTTGGCGTCCGAGACGACCTGCAGCGCGGTGTGGAGCACGGTGTCGCGGCGGGCCGGATCGTCCTTGAGCTGCCATGGCTGTTGCTCGGACAGGTACCGGTTGGCCGCGGTGACCACTCGCATCGCCTCGGTGGCCGCCTGCCGGAACCGCGAGCGTCGCAGGTGCTCGCCGACGGTGTCGAACGCCTGCGCCGACAGCGCCGTCAGGTCGGCATCGGCCTGCTGTGGGGCCTCCGGCCTCGGCACAGCGCCGACGTTCTTGTGCGCCATCGAAATGGACCGGTTGACCAGGTTGCCCCACTCGTTCGCCAGCTCATAGTTGGTGCGGCGGACGAACTCATCCCAGGTGAAGTCGACGTCCTGGTTCTCGGGCCCCGCCACTGAGATGAAGTAGCGCAACGCGTCCGCCCCGAACTCCTCCAGGAACTCGTGCACGTAGATCACGGTGCCGCGCGAAGTGGAGAACTTCGACCCGCTCATCGTCAAGAACTCGCTGGAGACGACCTCGGTCGGCAGGTTCAGCGTGCCGAACGCGCCCGGGGTGCCACCCTTGTCGCCCGCGCCGTTCTGACCGAGCAGGAGCGACGGCCAGATCAGCGAGTGGAAGACGATGTTGTCCTTGCCCATGAAGTAGTAGCCCTTGGCATCGGGCGAGGTCCAGAATTCGCGCCACGCGTCGTCGTCGCCGCTGCGCCGCGCCCACTCCACGCTGGCCGACAGGTAGCCGATCACCGCGTCGAACCACACGTAGAAGCGCTTCATCGGAGCCTCCCGCCAGCCGTCGAGCGGCACGGGAACGCCCCAGTCGAGGTCGCGGGTGATCGCGCGGGGGCGCAGGTCGTCCAGCAGGTTCTGGCTGAACTTGAGCACGTTCGGCCGCCAGTGGGTGCGGGTGGACAGCCACTCGCCCAACGACTCGGTGAACGCGGGCAGATCGAGGAACAGGTGCTCGGTCTCGATGAACTCCGGCTTCTCGCCGTTGATGCGGGACACCGGGTTGCGCAGATCGGCTGGGTCGAGCTGGTTACCGCAGTTGTCGCACTGGTCGCCGCGAGCGCCGTCGTACCCGCAGATCGGGCAGGTGCCCTCGATGTAGCGGTCCGGCAGGGTGCGGCCTGTCGACGAGCTGATCGCGCCGAGCTGGGTCTTGGCGACGACGTAGCCGTTGCGCCACAGCGCCGTGAACAGCTCCTGCACCACGCGGTAGTGGTTGCCGGTCGTGGTGCGAGTGAACAGGTCGTAGGACAGCCCGAGGCCGTGCAGGTCGTTGGCGATCTGCCGGTTGTACTTGTCAGCGAGCTCGCGGGCGGTCATGCCCTCCTTGTCGGCTTGGACCTGGATCGGGGTGCCGTGCTCATCGGTTCCACTGACCATGAGCACCTTGTTCCCCGCCATTCGCTGGTACCGCGCGAAGACGTCGGAGGGGATTCCGAAGCCGGACACGTGGCCGATGTGGCGGGGGCCATTGGCGTAGGGCCAGGCCACCGCGGTGAGAACGGGAGTGCTCATGCCTGCGTAGCCTACGGACAACCCGCGCGCGGCTGACACCGGCCAGGTATGCCCCATTCGAGCTAGGACTGGCGGCACAAGGGAGGATGGCCGCATGCGGTTGGAGCGGACGGCATTGCGGACCGGCACACGGCCCGAGCAGGTGTTGTCCCTGCTCGACGCCCGTGCCCGGCGGCGCGAGCTACCCGCTCCCGCCGCACTGACCGGGGACTGGTTCGGCTCGCGTGCGGTCATCGCTCCCACCGTCGAGCTGCGGCCGGTCACCGAGGTGGCTGACGCCTTCGCTACGCCAGCCCGGCAGCCCGATGTGACTACTCCGGTGAACTCCCCTGTCGATGGCGCCATCGGCGGGGGCTGGTTCGGTTATCTCGGCTACGACCTGACCGATCCGGCCGGTCGTTCCGGGATGCTGCCGCCAGCCGCGTGGGGCTGGGCGGACCACGTGCTGCGGCTGGACACGACCGGGCAGTGGTGGTGCGAAGCGCTCGTGCCTGACGCGGGCGAGCCCGGTCCTGACCTGGACGCGCTCGCCGCGGAGTTCGACGCACTGTTCGACGTCGGGACCCCTGGCGGCGAGCCGGCCGAACACGGCTGGACACCGACCAGGCTGCGCAGGCCGGACGGCAGCGCGCACACCAAGGCGGTCGCGGCCTGCATGGACGCCATCGCGGACGGCGAGCTGTTCCAGGCCAACATCTGCGCTCGTTTCCACGGCGAGTTCGACGGCTCGGCGTGCGAGCTGTTCACCGTCGGCGTGCGGCGGCTACGGCCCCGGCGTGCGGCGTACCTGGCTGGCGGCTGGGGCGCGGTGGTGTCGCTGTCACCGGAGCTGTTCCTCGCCCGCACCGGACGTCGGGTGCGGTCGACGCCGATCAAGGGCACGCTCCCCCGCCGAGGCGACGCCGATGCGGCCAACGCCGACCTGCTGCGCCGCTCCACCAAGGACGTCGCGGAGAACGTGATGATCACCGACTTGGTGCGCAACGACCTTGGCCGGGTCAGCGCGGTCGGCAGCGTCACGGTGCCCGAACTGCTCAGCGTCACCGAGGCGCCCGGGGTGTGGCACCTTCAGTCGACCGTCGCGTCGGAGCTCGCGCCCGGCATGACGGACGCCGACCTGCTGCGCGCCGCGTTCCCGCCCGGGTCGGTCACCGGCGCGCCGAAACTGCGGGCGCTGGACCTGATCGCGGAACTCGAGCCAGCGGCGCGCGGGGTGTACTGCGGTGCCGCGGGGCTGGTCTCCCCCGTGGCGGGGATGGAGCTGAACGTCGCCATCCGTACGCTCGAAGTGGCTGACGGCACGGTCGCGCTCGGTGTTGGCGGCGGCATCACCGCGCTGTCCGATCCGGCAGCCGAATGGCAGGAATGCCTGCACAAAGCGGCCCCGCTTGAGGCGTTACTGCGGCATTTCGCGGACGAGCCCGCGTAACAGCCGGGAGCTGAATGGAATTTGTGATTAGCACGTCACGTTGCCTACTGTTCGGACGACTGATCCAGCTAGGGGGCACCGATGACGATGAGTACCGACCGGACCGCTGACGGCGGCACCCCCGCCGATGCGGTCGCGGACACCCTCCCGCGCGAGGTGTGGGTGCTCGTCATCGCCAATGTGCTGATCGCGGCGGGGTTCGGGCTCGTGGCGCCCGCGATCCCGATCTTCGCGGACAGCTTCAACGTCGGCATTACGGCGGCATCGCTCGTGATCAGCGCCTTCGCCGCGGCGCGGCTGCTGTTCGCCCCGGTCGCCGGCGGTCTCGTCTCCCGGCTCGGCGAGCGCAAGGTCTACCTCACCGGACTGCTGATCGTCGCGCTGTCCACCGGCGCGACCGCGTTCGCCAACGGCTACGTCCAACTGCTGGTGTTCCGCTCGGCTGGCGGCATCGGTTCGACGATGTTCACCGTCTCGGCGATCGCGTTGCTGATCCACCTGACCCCGCCGCCGTTGCGGGGCAGGGCGGCCGGCCTGTTCGGCACCGGGTTCCTCATCGGCAACGTCATCGGGCCGCTCGCTGGCGGCGGGCTGATCGAGATCAACATCCGTGCGCCGTTCCTCGTCTACGCGCTGGCGCTGCTGATCACGACGCTGTTCGTGTGGCTGATGCTGCGTAACTCGACCCTCATCAGCGCGGCGGACAGCGATGACGCGCCCGCACTGACCCTTCCCGCCGCGCTACGCGACCACGCCTACCGGTCGGCGCTGCTGGCCAACTTCTCGTTCGGGTGGATGGTCTTCGGCGTGCGGGTGGCGCTGGTGCCGCTGTTCTTGGTGCAGGTGCTCCAGCAGCGAGAGGGCCTGGTCGGCATCGCGTTCGGCGTGTTCGCCGCGGCCAACGTCGCCATGCTGCTGCTGTCCGGCAAGCTCGCCGACACCATCGGCCGCAAGCCGTTCGTGCTCGCCGGGCTGGGGGTCACCGCGACCGGCACGATCTGGATGGGCCTGACGTCCTCGCTGCTCGAGTTCATGGCGGCCACGGTCGTGGCTGGCCTCGGTGCTGGCCTGCTCACCCCGCCGATGCAGGCGACGGTAGCCGATGTGGTCGGCTCGCGCGGACGTGGCGGGCCGGTGCTGGCGACGTTCCAGATGGCCGCCGACGTCGGCGCGATCCTCGGGCCGCTGCTGGGCGGTGCGCTGGCCGAGGACGTCTCGTTCGGCCTCGCGTTCGGTCTCACCGGCGCGCTCGCGCTGATCGCAGCGCTGGTGTGGGTGCCAGCGCGGGAGACGCTGCCGCGCAAACAGGAGGAGCCGCACCACCCGACGCCGGAGCAGTCCTGCGAGCTGGACGCGCGGCGCCAGCCCTAGGGGCCGCTGGCACCGAGCACCCGTCCCGCATGGATCATGAGGCGTTCTGGTGATCCATATCGCCACGACGCCTCATGATCCACGGGCCAAGGCCGGTCGGGCCCGAGCTAGTCCGTCTTCCGTGCGGCGAGGACGGCGTCGTACAGCTCCTTCTTGGACACGCCGTGCGCCGTGGCGACCTCACCCGCGGCCGTCTTGAGCCGATCCCCAGCGTCGACCCGCTGCCGAACGGCGGCGACCAGGTCCGCGACGTCCGGCTGCCGCGCGGTGGCGCCCGCGATGACGACGGTGACCTCCCCGCGCAAGCCCGCGGCGGCGCGTTCGGCCAGCTCAGTGAGGGTGCCGCGCAGCACCTCCTCGTACGGCTTCGTCAGCTCCCTGCACACGGCGGCACGCCGCTCGCCGCCAAGCACCCGCGCGGCGTCGGCCAGCGTGGTGGCGATCCGGTGTGGCGATTCGAAGAACACCGTCGTCCGAGGTTCCTCGGCCAGCGCGGCGAGGAACTTCTCTCGTTCGCCCGGTTTGCGGGGTACGAAGCCGTCGAAGCAGAACCGGTCGGAGGCGAGCCCGGACAACGCCAACGCCGTGGTCACCGCGGACGGCCCAGGCAGGCACGTGACGGGCAACTCAGCGTCCGCACAGGCGCTGACCAGTGAAAACCCCGGGTCGGACACGCTGGGCATCCCGGCGTCGGTGACCAGCAGCACCGTCTTGCCCTCCCGGATGGCATCCAGCAGCGCGGGGATGCGAGCGATCTCGACGGCGTCGTAGAAGCTGATCAACCGTCCGGCGAGGGTGACGCCGAGCGCGGCGGCCAGCGCACGCGTCCTGCGGGTGTCCTCCGCCGCGATGATGTCGGCGCTGCCAAGCGCATCGACCAGCCGAGGCGACGCGTCGCGGGAGTCGCCAAGCGGTGTCGCGGCCAGCACCAGCCTGCCCTGGTCATCTGTCGGCGTGTCCACGCCGCCAGCTTCGCACGGTGAATGCCGCCGTCGCCGCACTGGGCGCGGCCAATGGCGCTGTCACCGCACCCACCGCGGCGAAAGGGTCATTCATCGCACAGCCCCACACCGCACCAGGACCGCAACCGGCACCCCCACACCGTCCTCACACCATCGGGCCTAGCATTGAGCCTCGTGACCACGGTGCTGCCCGACAACGCGCTGACCGTGACGCGCAAGCTCCCAGCGCGACAGATCGAGCCGCCGTCCGACGCCGAACTGACCCTGCTTGGCAGGCAGATGCCGGACGACCGGCTGCGCGCCTGGCTCGTCACCCTCGTCATCACCGGCATCGGCGCGGTCATCCGGCTGTGGAACCTGGGCTTCCCCACTGACAAGGGCACGCCGGTCTTCGACGAGAAGCACTACGTCCCCCAGGCGTGGCAGGCGCTGCGCAACGGCGGTTACGAGGACAACTACGGCTACGAGTTGATCGTGCACCCGCCGGTCGCCAAGCAGTTGATCGCCATCGGCGAATGGCTGTTCGGCTACAACGGCTGGGGCTGGCGGTTCAGCGCCGCGATCGCGGGCATCGTGATCATCTTCCTGGTCATCCGGATCGCCCGCAGGCTCACCCGCTCCACTTTGCTCGGCGCGGTCGCCGGGGTGCTTGTCATCGCCGACGGTGTGCTGCACTTGCAGTCCCGGATGGGGATGCTGGACATCTTCCTCGCGGTGTTCGTGCTCGCCGCGTTCGGCTGCCTTGTCCGCGACCGCGACCAGGTGCGGGAACGGCTCGCCGACGCACTGCGCAACGACTGGCTCTCGACGTCACCGTACGGCCCAAAGCTCGGTATCCGCTGGTGGCGGTTTGGCGCTGGCGTGATGCTCGGCATCGCGTGCGGCGTGAAGTGGTCGGGCCTCTACTACGTCGTGGCGTTCCTGCTCATGCTGCTGGTACTGGACTGGAGCGCCCGCCGCGCAGCGGGAATCGCCCGGCCACTGCGCGGTGTCCTGGCCAGAGACGCACTGCCAGCCGTGCTCGCGCTCGTCGTGCTCGCCGTCGCGCTCTACCTGGGCAGCTGGTGGGCGTGGTTCGCCAGCGAGACCGCCACCGACCGGCACTACCTGGAGATCGCCAACCCGGAAAGCGGCTACTGGGGCTTCCTGCCTGCCTCGCTGGCCGGGATCATGCCGGACAGCCTCGCGGCCGTGCTGCCGAACGCACTCGGTTCGCTCGCGCACTACCACGCCAACGTCTTCGACTTCCACGCCAACCTCGCCACACCGGACGGTGACCCGCATCCGTGGGAGTCGAAGCCATGGACGTGGCCGATGGGGCTGCGGCCGATGCTGTACTACTACGGCTCCGGTGAGGAAGCCGCTGGCTGCGGCCAGGCGGAATGCGTGCGCGCGACGATGCTGATCGGCACGCCAGCGTTGTGGTGGCTGGCGGTGCCTGTGCTGGTCTGGGGGCTGTGGCGCACGGTGTTCCGCTCGGACTGGCGCTACGGCATGGTGCTGGTCGGCTACGCCGCCGGGTTCCTGCCGTGGTTTCTCAATCTCGACCGGCAGATGTACTACTTCTACGCGACGCCGCTGGCGCCGTTCCTCATACTCGGACTGACGCTGGTGCTTGGCCAGATCCTCGGCACCGCCCGCGACGGCGCCGAACGCAGAGGGACAGGGCTGCTGGTGCTCTCGCTCTACATCGGGCTCGTCGTGGCCAACTTCGTCTGGCTGTGGCCGGTATTGAATGGCGATTCGATCACGACCGCGCGATGGGAAGCCGAAATGTGGCTGCCCTCGTGGCGGTGACTCCCGCGCGGGGATAGGCTCCCGTCTCGGCGTCGCCCCTCCACGGCCAGCGGAGCGGCCACACGCCACGAAACCGCAGGAGAACACCGTCGGGGCGCGGTGGGCCACCCACCGCTGTAGGTGAAGGAGACGTACGGGTGCGCGCGTTGACCCTGCTCGGCTGCCGCCGAGCGCGCGGGGCGCCATGACACGGACTGGATCATCCAAGCCGAGGACCGCCCTGGGACGGACACTGTTCGGCATGCGGAAGGCACTGCCGACCACGGGCCATCCGGCTCGCGCCGTCATCATGGGCTTCGCCGCGACGATCGCCCTCGGCACCGTGCTGCTGGTGCTGCCGATCGCGGCGGAGAACGGCCAGGCGACCGACCTGGTCACGGCGCTGTTCACCGCGACGTCGGCGGTGTGCATCACGGGTCTGATCGTGGTTGACACCAGCGGGCACTGGTCGACGTTCGGCGAGATCACCATCATCGCGCTGATCCAGATCGGCGGGCTCGGCATCATGACCCTGGCATCGCTGCTCGTGTTGATGGTCTCCCGCCGGTTCGGGTTGCGGATGCAGCTCAGCGCGCAGCGGGAGACCAAGAGCCTCGATCTGGGCGAGGTCCGCGACGTCGTCCGCAGGATCGTGCTGATCAGCCTGACGGTCGAGCTGATCGTCGCGACCGTGTTCACCACCCGGCTGATCACCGGCTACGACTACGAGTTCGGCGATGCGCTGTACTCCGGCGTGTTCCACGGCATCTCGGCGTACAACAACGCGGGTTTCTCGCTGTACTCCGACAGCATGGAGCAGTTCGTCAGCGACCCGTGGATCTCGCTGGCGGTGATCATCGCGGTGATCATCGGCGGGCTCGGCTTCCCCGTCCTGTTCGAGCTGGGCCGCAGGCTACGCGGCAAGATCCACTGGAGCATGCACAGCAAGATCACCCTGCTCACGACTGGCGTGCTGCTGACCATCGGATTCCTCTACATCACGATCAACGAGTGGCAGAACCCAGCCACGATGGGCGGGCTCGGCGTGATAGGCAAGCTGCTCGCCGGCCTGTTCGCCGCGACGATGCCTCGCTCCGCCGGGTTCAACTCGGTGCCGACCGGTGACATGGAGTCGTCGACGCTGCTGGTCACCGACGTGCTGATGTTCATCGGCGGCGGCAGTGCGAGCACGGCGGCGGGCATCAAGGTGACGACCTTCGCGTTGCTCGCCTTCGTGATCCTGGCGGAGATTCGCGGCGAGCCGACAGTGCACGTCATGGGCAGGCGGCTGGCGGCGACCGTGCAGCGGCAGGCGCTCACCGTGGCGCTGCTGAGTGTCGCGCTGGTCATGCTGACCACGATCACCATGCTGTCGATCTCGAACCACCGGCTCGACGACGTCCTGTTCGAGTCGGTGTCCGTCGTCGCCACGGTCGGGTTGTCCACCGGAATCACCGCCGAGTTGCGGCCCGAGATGCATGTGCTGATGTCGATACTGATGTTCATCGGACGCCTCGGACCGATCACACTGGCGACCGCGCTAGCGTTGCGGGACCGACCACGGCGTTACGAACTACCTGAGGAGCGACCCATCGTTGGCTAGGAACGGAGCGAGCGGCAACCGCGCGGTGATCATCGGCCTCGGCCGCTTCGGCGGTTCGCTCGCACTCGAACTCGCACGGCAGCACACCGATGTGCTGGCGATCGACACCAGCGCCAAGCTGGTCGACAAGTACGCCGAGGACGTCACCCACGCCGTCGTCGCTGACTCGACGGACGAGGACGCGCTCAAGCAACTCGGGGTGCACCAGTTCCGCCGTGCGGTGTGCGCCATCGGCGCCGACCTGGAGGCGAGCATCCTGACGACGTCGTTGCTCGCCGACTTCGGCATCCCCAACATCTGGGCGAAGGCGCTGTCGCGGCAGCACGCGCGGATCCTGGAGCGTGTCGGAGCGCATCACGTGGTGCTTCCGGAGCACGACATGGGTGAGCGCGTCGCGCACCTGGTGATGGGCAGGATGCTCGACTACATCGAGTTCGAGGACGACTACGCCATGGTCAAGACCGTCGCGCCTGCCGAGGCGGTCGGCAGGCCACTCGCGGAGAGCGAGCTGCGGTCGAAGTACGGCATCACCGTGGTCAGCATCAAGCGGCGCGGCGAGGGCTTCACCTACGCCACGGCGGACACCGTCGTCCGCAGGGGCGACCTGCTGATCGTGGCGGGGAAGGCAACGGACACGGAGCGATTCGCCGAGCTGACGTGAGGGCGGTCGGCACACCCTCACTGCCGGGGGATCACCCGGGTGACCGGGCCCTCGCGCGACTCGCCCACCCCGGACAGCCACGCGTTCATCTCCTCGACGACGGCGTTCAGCGTCGGCCGGTTGCGCGGTTCGGCGTCCAGCGCCGCCGTCAGCAGCCGGGCGTGGACGCTGCCACTCGGCAACTCCGCGGGGGGCTCGGCGCGAGACGCCGCGAGCAGCGCCGCCATGGCGTTCTCCCGCTCGCCACGCGGCGGATGCCCGGTGAGCGCGAAGCTCACGGTCGCGGCGAGCTGCCAGGCGTCGGACGCGGGGCTGGCCCCCGCGCCGTTGGCGATTTCCGGCGCGGTGTAATCCGGCGTACCGATCATCATGCCGGTGGCGGTCATCGCCGCGTCGCCCTTGCTCCGTGCGATGCCGAAGTCGATCAGGTGCGGGATGCCGCGCGGGTCGACGATGATGTTGGACGGCTTGACGTCGCGATGCAGCACGCCCTTCTCGTGCGCCGCGATCAGCGCGCTCGCCGTTGTGGACCACAGCCGGGCGGCGGCGACGTCGTCGACCGGGCCGCGCTCGTCGACGGCGTAGGCCAGCGCGTCGCCGTCGAGGTACTCCATCACCAGCGCGAGGCCGTCCGCCTGCTCGACGAGGTCGTACACCCGCACACAGTTGGGGTGATCCACGGCGGCCAGCGCGCGAGCCTCCCGCTGCATCCGCTCCACGGTGTCGTGGTCGGGCGCGTGTGCGACCTTGAGCGCGACGGTGCGGTTGAGCTGGGAGTCGTAGGCCTGCCAGACGGTGCCGAAGCCGCCGTGGCCGAGCCTGCGGGTGCGCTGGTAGCGGGTGCCGGACGTCGCCGGACTCGGGTTCGCGGGGATCGGCACCGGCGCGATACCTGCCATGGCGGACTCCCCCGACGTCGGTGCCACCACCGTCGGCGGGTAGTTCCCCTGCGGCGGGGACGGTGCCTGCTGCGCGGACGGCTCTGGGCGCTGCGGCGGCGGGGGTGGTGCCACATCGCGGCGGGCCTTGCGGGCGTCCGCCCTGCGGATGGCGTGCCAGCTCGGCGGGCCGAGCACGGCGATAGGAATCAGCCCGAGCACGGTGACCGGCAGGAACCCGAGCCACAGGTGGATGGCGGTGTTGGCGTTGACGGTGACGCTGAGCAGCATCAGCCCGATGAACGGCATCCAGAAGAACCGCGCGGGCCATCCGGGACCACGGCGAAACGCGAGCTTGCCCTGCAACATCACGAAGATCAGCGACAAGATCGGCAAACCAACCAGTGCGCCGAGGTAGAAGCCGTAGGCGAGTTCGTTGCCACCCGGGTAGAACAGCGTGTCGAACACGCCAGGGCCCTTGCCGAGATAGACACTCTGGTCACCGATGAACTCGCAGTAGGTGGTGTTGAGGGCGGAGACCTCGCCCTGGCTCAGCCCACCGCGGCCACCGGCGGCAACAACCCGGAACGTCTCGGACACCCCGGCCATCAGAATCCACGGCAGCACGAACACGAACACGACGCCGATCCCGCCGAACACACTCAGCGTGACGGCGGTGTAGGTATTGCCGGTGACCTTCCGGATGACGCTGACGCCGAGCGCGCCAATGATCGGCAGCAAGGCGATGAGCGCACCGGCCGTGCCAGTGGCCCATACCCAGTCACCAGGGCAGATACCCGGACCAAACAGCTGCTTCGAGAACGAGAGCAGCCCGCTCGCGAGGTCCGAGAACAGGTCCACGAATGCTCCTTCACCGAACAGGATTCCGGGTGCGAATCACGACACGCGCGACACGTCAGATTCACCCACAGTATGTCGCCACCCGCCACAATGGGCCCCGCAACGCGCGGTCTGCCGCCACATGGTGCGATAGGCGCGTGGGAGCGAGGATAAAGTCACGACGCGCCGCGATCCTCCTGAGCCTTCTTGTGGTGAGCCTAGTGGTCAATGGATGCACCGACGACCCCCCGACGCAGGGCACGCCGTCCGTGAGTGCCCAGGCGACGTCGCCTCGGCCCGGGACGCCGTCGCCGACGCCGGAACCGGTGCGGTTACCGGACGACGCGCCGTCGTTGTCCGATGTCATCCCCGCCCCGGCGACGGTTCGAGCCGCTGACGACGACAACTTCGCGCTGACCAAGCGGACCACGATTTCCGCGCCCGGCGATGCGAAGGCGGCCGGCGACTACCTCGCCGACGTGCTGCGCCCCGCGACCGGCTTCCCGCTGCGCGTGACGTCCGGCGAAGACGACACCGCCGATATCCGGCTGGTGCTGCGCGAGGGCGGCGACCAGCAGGACGAGAGCTACCGGCTGGAGATCGCCCGCGACGGCGTCACGCTGAGCGCGGACAACGCCAAGGGCCTGTTCGCGGGGGCGCACACGCTGCGGCAACTGCTGCCAGCCGACATCGAGCGAGGCAAGACCGTCGACCGCGAGTGGGCGGTGGCAGGCGGCGTCATCGAGGACGCGCCCCGGTTCGGCTACCGGGGCGCGATGCTCGACGTCGCGCGGCACTTCTTCGGCGTGGACGTCGTCAAGCGCTACATCGACCGGGTGGCGCAGTACAAGATCAACCACCTCCACCTGCACCTCGCGGACGACCAGGGCTGGCGCATCGAGATCGACGGCTGGCCCAAGCTCACCGAGGTCGGCGCCCGCAACGAGGTCGGGGGCGGCAAGGGCGGCTTCTACACCAAGCAGCAGTACCGGGAGATCGTGGCGTACGCGGCGTCACGCGGGGTCACGATCGTGCCGGAGATCGACATGCCCGGCCACACCAACGCCGCGCTGACCTCGTACGCCAAGCTGAACTGCGACGGCAAGGCCCCGCCGCCCTACACCGACACCAAGGTCGGGTTCTCCTCGCTGTGCATCGACAAGCAGGTCACCTATGAGTTCGCTCGCGACGTCATCACCCAGGTGGCGGAGATGACACCGGGCCCATACCTGCACATCGGCGGCGACGAGGCGAACAACACCAGCGACGCCGATTACCGCAAGTTCTTCAGCAAGGTCCTGCCGATGATCGTCAAGGCTGGCAAACGCCCGGTCGGCTGGCACGAGTTCGCCAAGGCGGACGTGCCACGCTCGGGCGTCGTGCAGTACTGGCGCATCGAGGCAAAGGACGGGCCAACCCGGCGTCAGGCCGACAGCGGCAGGCGGGTGCTGATGTCCCCGGCGAACAAGACGTACCTGGACATGAAGTACGAGGAATCCAACCCGTGGGGCAACTCGTGGGCCGGGCCGGTCAACGTGCGCACCGCGTACGAGTGGGAACCGACGCAGGCCCTCGCCGGGGTAGGTGACGGCGAGGTGCTCGGCGTTGAAGCTCCACTGTGGACGGAGCTGGTGACGACCGAGGACGAGATCGAGCGGATGGCGTTCCCCCGGATGCAGGCGATCGCCGAGGTGGGCTGGTCAAAGGACACGCGCTGGGAGGACTTCCGGCAGCGGCTGTCCGGCCAGGCGAAGCGGATGACCGCCCAGGGCATCGCGTTCCACCGCGACTCCGGTGTGCCGTGGTCCTGATGCGGTGAATGGCCGGGGCGCCGCGCGCCATGGCAGGCTGAGTCCGTCGCTACGCCCAGATCTTGAGGCGTTGTGGTCGTTATAGCGACCACAACGCCTCAAGATCCACTAGGCACAGTGCGACGGCACCGGCTCGGATCGTGATCTTGATGCTGTGTGGCGATCCGTATCGCCACACAGCATCAAGATCCACTAGCCGCGGCGGGAACCACGCCGTCCGCTTACGGCAGGGAGAACTCCTGCGTCTGCGGGTTCAGGTGATCCAGCTTCATCGCACCGCCGGTGCGCTTGTCACTGAGCCGGAACACGTTCAGCCCCGTCTGGATCTCCGATTCGTAGATGAAGTTGTTGTACCAGTACGTCGACCAGGCGCCACCGATGTTGGCCGGCTCCAATGGTGACGGGTCAGAGAAACCGATGGTCGTCGGGTTCGCCGGATCCGTGAAGTCAACGGCCCAGGTGCCAGCCTGGTAGTGCCCGCCGACAACGACGTACTTGCCGCTGCGCAGCGGCACCATGTTGTAGTTGTGAATGGTGCAGTTCTCCTTGTCGGTCTGTGGCCGAGGCAGCGTCCACTGACCGAGCTTCTCGCCGGTGTTGGCGTCGTAGAAGAACATGCTCTTCTTGATCGCGGGGTCATCTGCCTCGCACTCCGCTCCGGCGCCACCACCCGGCTCCCAGCCGAGCGCCAGCACTTCGCCGTCCCAGGTGAACGCGGCCGAGTGCCACCTGCCGCCGACGCCGACCTTGTTGCCCGCATCGTCGCTTTCCTCGATGTTGTAGAGGAACAGCGGGTTCTCCAGGCTGCCGCCGCCAGGTCCTCCGATGGAGAACACGTTCGCGGCGTGGCCGCTGGCGCAGGCCAGCTTGTTGACGTCGCCCAGGATCACGCTGGCGTCGTGGCAGCCGTTGTTGCTGCCGAGCGAGCCACCAGTGAGCGGCACATAACCGATGTGCGCCGCGCTGGCCGGGTCGTCCAGCGGCACCTCGAGCACGTTCATGGTGTCGCAGATCGGCCTGCCGCCGCCTGAGGAGTTGTTGCTGTAGATGATCAGCCGGTTATTGTCGAGATCAGGCGCGACGGTCTGGGTGTGCGAGCCACACCCATCCGCCGTGCCGCGCGTAGCCGCACCGGCCTCGCTGAACTCGACCTCACCGATGAGCTGTGGATTCGCCGGGTCACCGATGTCGAAAAGGTGCACGCCTTCGAAGCCGACCGGCACCGGCTCGCCCATGCACTGCCTGCCCTCCGGCGCTGGCGAGTTCCACGAGCGCACCACGATGTCGTTCCAGACGACGATGTCGCCCTGGTCGCCGTTGCACTTCGGATGCGAGATGAGCTTCGGGTTGCCCGGTGCCGAGATGTCGACGATGCGGAACCCGTCGTAGTTGCCGTGGATGGCCAGATCACCCCAGAACGCGATGTCCGAGCTGATCGTGCGTTCGGCGGAGGGCACGCCGAAGAACTGCGCCGGGTGCTCGCTGTGGCCGAGCGCGTGCATGTTCTGCGTGCTTACCCGTTCGCTGTAGCTGCCCGGTTCGCCGGGCGTGTCGTCGTGGTCTTCGTCCGGGTGCGCGAGCGCCGCACCCGGCGTGATCAGTAGTGCTGCGGCGGCCGCTACGACAAGGAGCCGTCGTGGTGATCGATACATGATGAATCTCCGGTGGGGATAGGAGTTAGTTGATGACGCTTTCCTGCGTCTGCGGGTTCAGGTACGGCAGCTTCATCGCCCCGGCACGGGCCTTGTCGCTGAGCAGGAAGATGTCCACCCCGCGCTGAATGTCATTGGCATAAATGAAGCCGTTGTACCAGTAGCTGGACCATGCGTTGCCGCCGCCGGGCTGATAGAAGCCCACCTCGGCGTCCGCCTCACTCGCGCCCGCGAGCAGCTTGTCGACGTCGACCACGGTCGTTCCGCCGGTGTAGGCCGAGCTGACCAGCACCTTGCTGCCGTCCTTGCGCGGAATGAAGTTGAAGTTGTGCATGGTGCAGGTGCCCTCGACCGCGCGCGGGATCTTGTAGCTGGCCAGTTCTTGGCCGGTCGCCAGGTCGAGGAACCAGATGCGGCCCTGATCGTCGTTCGGGTCGGTGCAGCGCGCCGCACCGCCACCACCTGACTCGTCACCGAACGCCACGACCTCGCCGTCCCAGCTGAAGGTGGCGGAGTGGAACAGGTCGATGTTCTCCGGCTTGACGACAGGGTTGTCGTAGCGGTACAGAAACTCCGGGTTCGCCGGGTCCGAGATGTCCCACACCTGCGACTCGGACAGGCAGGCTGCCGCGGCGCGATTGATCTCGGTGAACACGGAGATGTCGTGGCATGCCCGGAGCGTGTAGGAGCCGAGGTAGGTGGCCCACTCGGTGTCGTCATCGAGGTGGTACGGCGAGACCGTCGCGCTGGTCGGATCGTTCAGCGGCACGTCGATGATGGAGATCTTGCTGTGGCCACCGCCGTCCTCACGCCGCACGCAGTTCGGGCCAAGCGCGGAGCTGCCGATCGGGTACGACGAGACGTAAATCAGCGCCCGGTTGTTCGCGGGATCGGGCACCAGGGTGTTGGTGTGCGAACCGCAGTCGGTGCTGACCGAGGTAAGGTGCTGCGGGTTGGCAGGGTCGCTGACGTCGAAGATGCGGACGCCTTCGAACATGCCAGGAGTCGACGCGGTCACACCGGTGCTGTCGCAACCACCGTGACTCTGTGGCGAGTCAACGGACTGGAACAGCAGCCCTTCGTACACCGAGACATCGCTCTGCGCCCCATTACACCGGAAGTCGGTGACGACTTCAGGCTCGCCGGGCTCGGAGACGTCGAGGACCCGGAAACCGAGGTAGTTACCCGCATAGGCGAGGTCGCCGTCGAACGCCAGGTCCGACTGTGTCGCCACTTCCGAACGCTCGACATTGGCGAGCAGCTTCATGTTCTTGCTGTGCTGACTGTCCTCAGGGGAGCTCGATCCGGGATGGTCGAGGTCCGGGTCGTGCGCGCTGGCGGTGCCAGGCACGATCAGTGTCGCGGCCGCACAGATAACGATGGCCGTACGCCGCCATGATTGTGTCACGACAGGTTCCTTTCTCACGCAAACGAGGGCGGCGTGCATGCCACCCCCAACTGGGTGATTCGCGAACCCGGCTCAAAATGTGACGTACACCACCTGAATGGCCCAGCGTCGGGTACGACGGGTGATGCTTTCGCCGCGATAGTGACGGAGGGTGATTGTCTCGGTGCGAAGGCGCAGCGAACGACCTCGGCAAACCCGGCCGGGGGGTAGGTGCTACCAGGCTCCGAGTAGCCCGAACGCGAACGCCATCGGCATCGGTAGTGCGAGGAGCAGCCACGGCGACAACGGCCGCCAGCCCATCAGTAACCGGCACCAGCCGACGGCGATCACTCCCAGCAGCGCGGCCCCCTCAGGAATCGGCACTGAGCACGAACGGCCGAAGGTCGACCGAACGGGCCTGCGCGATGTGCGGCTTCGCGATCTCGGCACGAATGTAGCGGACGAGGAACCGCTTCAGCTCGGCGTCCATTCCAGATATCCACTGCAACACCGACGACGTCAGGCCCTCCGCCTTGAGCAGGACCGTGATGTCGCCTGATTCCGGCGGGTCGATGTCGATGAGGACGCGCAGCGGCTCGGCGGCGCGTGCGGTCAACGTCAAGTCGATGCCGACGTCGGCGCGGAACCGGTGCACCGTCGCGGGCAGCGACACCGCGAACCGGAGGTTCACCGGGACATGCAGGCTGAATCGCAGCGGCTCCTGCTCGGCCAGCGGCGAGACCACCGGATCGCCGATGGCGCCGGTGGCGTGCACCTTGGCGATCTTGGCGGGTCCGGCCGCGATCGGGCCGAACTCGATCGGCGTGCCGGTCAGGCCGGACACCCCTGCGGCGATCCGCTCGACGGTGACGGCGTGCTGGAAGAACCGGAGCCCGAACCGCTCGTAGGAACAGAACTCCGGCTGCGCATCGTCGTAGCCGGCCACCGGAACACCATACCTACTCGCGAGTAGATTGGCACCTGGTCACGCGAACGAGCTAAGCGGAGGAACCAGCGACGCGCTCCCGGCGCCCCTGCGGTGGATCTTGATGCCGAATGGTCGTTGGCTCCCGCGATCTTGAGGCGTTCTGGTTGCTATAGCGACCAGAACGCCTCAAGATCACCGCACGTCGGACACCGCCACCCCGGCCAGCTCCAGCACCAAGTCCCGGACGTCGGCGGCGGCGAGACGGTCGCGGCGCGTCGCAGGGTCGCTGCACAGCAGCAGCGGGCCGTCTTTCGGATCGTCGGGCAGCCGCCCGTGGGTGCCCTTCACCCAGCGCCCGTCCAGCGGCACCACGTTCATCGCGTACCGCAATCCCAGCTTCTTCCGCGCCAACCCGAGCAGGGCACGCGCCTTGACCGTGGGATCCGCTGGATCGAGGAACAGTTCGGCCGGGTCGTAGCCGGGTTTGCGGTGGATGTCGACGCCGCGCGCGAAGTCCGGCGCGCGGGCGTCATCCAGCCAGTAGTAGTAGGTGAACCACGCGCCTTGCTCCGCGACCAGCACCAGCTCGCCCGCGCGCTCGTGGTCAATGCCGAATTCGGCCTGTGCCTCGCGGTCCAGCACGAGATCGACACCTGGCAGGTCCTGGCACAGCGACGCCACGGACGCCACGTCGGCGGGGTCGTCGACGTAGACGTGGGCGACCTGATGGTCGGCAACCGCGAACGCCCGCGACGTCCACGGGTCCAGGTACTCCATGCCGTGCTGGGTGTAGACCTCGAGCAAGCCGGACCGCCGCAGCATCCGGTTGACGTCGACGGACCGGGACGCCGGTGTGATGCCGTACTCGCTCACCACGACGACGGTGGCACCGGACGCCTGCGCGTCGTCCAGCAGCGGCGCGACGGCGCGGTCCATGTCCCGCACCGCGGCGAGCGCCTCTGGGCTGTCGGGGCCGTACCGTTGCAGGTCGTAGTCCAGATGTGGCACGTAGCCCAGCGTCAGGTCGGCCTCAGGCAACAGTCGCCGGGACGCCGCGACCACCCACTCGGTCGAGCGCAACGACGCCGTCGGGCCCCAGTAGTTGAACAGCGGAAACGTACCGAGCGCCCCGGTCAGCTCATCGTGCAGCTCCGGCGGGCGGGTGTAGCAGTCCGGTGACTTGCGGCCGTCGGCGTGATAGACCGGGCGCGGTGTGATGGTCCAGTCGGTGCTCGCGCCCATCGCGTACCACCAGCACACGTTGGCAGCCCGGTAGCCGGGGTGGGCGCGCCGGGCGGTCTCCCACACCTTCTCCCCCTGCACCAGCCGGTTGTGCTGCCGCCACAAGTAGACCTCGCCGAGGTCGCGGAAGTACCAGCCGTTGCCGACGATGCCGTGCTCGCTCGGCGGGCGCCCGGTAAGCATCGTGGACTGCGCCGCGCAGGTCACCGCGGGCAGCACGGTGTCCAGCTCGGCGTGCCAGCCGTCCGTGGCGAGCGCGCGCAGCCGGGGCGCGTGCGCCAGCAGCCGGGGAGTCAACCCGACGACGTTGAGCAGCAGGATCTTGTTCACGTCGGCTCCCGTCGACGTCGGTCCAGTCATCACGCGTCCTCCAATCCGGCTCGCCGCATCCGGTCGACGACCCAGCGCAGTTCTGCGGCGAGCCCGGAGACCAGTTCGGCGTCACTGCCCGGTCGTTGCGCCGCGGGCAGCACAGACCAGGTGTAGGTCTCCATCTCGACATGGTCGGTCAGTGCGGCGGGCCCGCCGAGCAGGGCGTCCAACGTGGCGCCGAGTTCGTCCTGAGTGGACTCCAGTGGCGGCTCTGGCTGCCGGTGGATCGGCACGTGGAAGTGCACCCGCCACGGCCCTTCCCCGCGAAGGGCGCGATGGCCGTCGACGGCGTCGGGCAGGTCGTCGCGAGCGGCGATCCGCGAGGGTCCGCGCTCCCGCACCTGATGCAGGAACCGGTCCTCGGTGTAGGACGCCAGCGCCTGCCGGGTGGCGGCGTCTGCGGGAGCCGCGGCGTGAAGCGCCGCCGATGCCTGTGTCTTCACGATCGGTAACCCGGCATCGACCAACCGCCGCACGGAGGACGCCGGGTCCTCGAAGCCCACCGCGAGATGACAGGCGTCAAGGCACAGTCCGATGTGGTCGGTATCGATGCCGGACAACTGCTCGATCGCGTCGTCGATGGTCTCCACGACGCAGCCCGGCTCGGGTTCCAGCCCGACACGGATCGTCCTGCCGGTCTCGGCGGTCAGCTTCGCGAGTCCTTCCGCGAGCCGGTCAAGCAGCTCGCGAGCGCGCAGCCGCCGGTCGGAGTACCACGGCGCACGCCACGCCAGCGGCACCGTGGAGATGCTGCCGCGCACGGCGTCGTCCGGCAGCAGCCGCGCCAGCACCTGCGCGCAGGTCAGCGTGTACTCCAGCCGCCGAGTCTCCACCCAGTCGGGGCTGTAGACCGCCTTCTTCACGACCGGCGCGTGAAACCCCTGGTACGGGAAGGCGTTCAGCGTGACGACGTCAAGGCCATGGTCGTCCAACGTTGCCCGGAGCCGGTCAAGGTCGGGATGGTCGGCCAGGTGCGCGGCCAGCGGCGCGGGCAGCCACAGCCCGACACCGAGCCGGTCGACGTCGAGTTCCGCGCGAATGCCCCCGCCAAACACCCGGAGTTGACGCAGCAGGCCATCGATGTCCTCGGCGGGATGGACGTTGGTGCAGTACGCGAGATGGACGCGGCTGCCGTCAGGATGGGTGAAGCGCACGGCGGGCTCCCTTCACGCGGGTCGCGGGGACGTCCACGCGGTCCCTCACGCCGGGCGCTGCCCGCGCAGCACCGAGTTGCCCTCGAATGTCGCGGTCTGATCAACGGCGGCGTTGTCGATCGGATCGAGCAGCAGTCGTCCACTTTGGCCGTAGAACGCGACCGGGTTGCGCCACAGCAACCGGTCGACGTCGTCGGAGCTGAACCCGGCCTCGCGCATCGCCTGCCCGGTCTTTGCCGTCTTGAGCGGGTCGCTGCGACCCCAGTCGGCCGCGGAGTTGACGATCATCCGCTCCAGGCCGTAGTCGCTGAGGACGCGCACCATCCGATGTTCGTCCATTTTGGTGTCCGGGTAGATGGAAAAACCCAGCCAGCAACCGGACTCGGCCACCAGATCGACGGTGACCTCGTTCAGGTGGTCGATCAGGACTCGCTCCGGCGGGAGGCCAGACGCGGCGACCAGCTCGAGGCTGCGGCGGGTGCCCTCGACCTTGTCGCGGTGCGGGGTGTGCACCAGCACCGGCAGGTCATGCTCGCCAGCCAGCTCCAACTGCCGGACGAACGCCTTCTCCTCGTCGTCGGTCATCGAGTCGAACCCGACCTCGCCAACGGCGACCACCCCGTCCTTCGCCAGATACCGGGGCAGCACGTCCAGCACCTCGACGCAGCGGGGATCGTTGGCTTCCTTGGGGTTGAGCGCGATCGTGCAGTGGTGCCGGATGCCGAACTGGGACGCGCGGAACCGCTCCCAGCCGAGCAACCCGTCGAAGTAGTCGTAGAACGACGCGGCGCTGCCGCGCGGCTGGCCGAGCCAGAACGCCGGTTCGGTGACCGCGCGGACCCCGGCCGCGTACATGGCTTCGTAGTCGTCTGTGGTGCGGGAGGTCATATGGATATGGGGGTCGAAGATGCGCATCAGTCCTCCTAGTCGTGCCGCACGCGTTGCTGGTCAGGGACGGTTCCCGACGTCGCATCGAGGTCCGGTCGCCGCGAGGTCAACTGGTTGAGCAGCCACGTCGCATCGGCGGGCACGTCGCGGTCCGCCGCACGGCGCTCGGCGGCGAAGCCATCAACCATGCGGGCCAACTCGGCGTCGCCACGCTCCGCGATCCCGGACACCGCAGCCAGCGGAACGCCGGTGAACAGGCACTTCAACACGCCGTGCCGCCAGTTGTGCGGGTCAAGATGACGCGCCGCGTACGGGCCGAGTGCCGCCGCGATGAGCCGGGTGTCGTTGCCGCGCAGCGCGTCGCCCACCAGGTCGAGCGCGGCGTCGGCCAGGTCGAGGTGATCCAGTGCCCGCAGCACGGCGCGCTTCTCGTCGGCGTCGCCGTGCCGGTAGAGCGCGGCGACCTCCGCGACAAGGCCGTCCCGGTCCCAGCCCCGCGCGGCGGCACGCAGCAACGCGACCCTGGCCTGATCCTCGACGCGGGGCGTGACCAACCCGTCAGGGTCGTCCGGGTCGACCGGGCCCCTGCCGACGGCACGCGCCACGGCGGGGAACAGCACCGCGATCCGCGCTGGCGTCGACGTCACCTCGTCGATCAGCTCTCTCAACCTGGCCCTGCCCTCGTTGTCGAGCAGGTCGTCCAGCCGGTCGGTCACCGCGTCACCTCCGCCGCGAGTGCCGCTGCCTGCGCGGTGCGCAACGCGTCGAGCGAACGCGCGGCGACGGCCGGTGCGGCGTGGGAATGCCGGGGCAGCTCGACGCTGACCAGGCCCTGATAGCCGACGTCGAGCAGTGCGCCGAGCGTGGCGGGCAGGTCGACGTCGCCGTCGCCGAATTCCAGGTGCTCGTGCACGCCAGGGCGCATGTCGTCGATCTGCACGTTGCCGATGAGCCCGTCGAAATCGCGAACGCGGTCCTGCGGCGGAGCGGGCTCATTACAAACGCAGTGTCCGATGTCGACGGTGACCGCCAGTCGATCTGGCTCGCCCAGCCTGCGCCGCAGCTCGGCCACCCCGGCGAGCGTGTCGACGAACATGCCCGGCTCCGGCTCGAACGCGCACCGGACGTCGCGGCGCTCCGCCTCGGCAAGCACCTCGGCGACGCCGCTGGTCAGCCGGTGCCAACCCTGTTCGGGAGCCACGTCCTCGGGCAGCGTGCCCGACCAGAACGACACCGCCTCCGCCCCGAGATCGGCGGCGACACGGATCGCGCGGTGCAGGTAGTCCACCCGGCGCTCGCGGTCGACGTCGGATACCAGCGTCGGCTCGTGCTTGCGCCACGGGTCCATCACATAGCGCGCGCCGGTCTCGATGACGACGGCGAGCCCGTACGCGGCGAGGCGACGGCGCACGTGGTCGGTGCGGGCGGCGAGATCGGGGGCGAACGGGTCGAGGTGCGGATGATCGAGGGTGAGCGCGACGCCGTCGTAGCCGAGGTCGGCGATCACGCCGAGGGCGTCGTCCAGGCGGTGCCCGGCGAATCCGTTCGTGCCATAGCCGAACCGCAGGGTCATGTCGGCGACACCACCTTGGACGCCAGCCGTGCGATGGGACCAGCGGCGAGCAGTCCTCCTGCGAGTCCGATCGCGCCGGTGCCCGCCACCAACGCGGCCTGCAGCCCGATGACACCCCGCACGCCGGCACCGGTCGCGGTGCGCACCGTGGCGGCGTCGGGGTTGCGTGCCGCGCGGACCTGCGCGCGGCCGACCGTGCCCACGTAGGTGGCGGCGAACGCGGCACTAGCCGTGGCACGGCGAATGGCGTTCGCGCGGTTGGATGCCGTGGCACGGTGCGGCACCGCGGCCCCGCTGGGTGCCGTGTCGTGTGGCCCGGTGCGTTGACGGCGGGGCAGCGCGGCCACCACCGCCGCCGTTGCCGCCGACGCCGTCGTGGCGAGCGCCGCCAAGCCTGTGCGCCGCGACCCACCATGCACCTCCCCCCTGCTCAGGGTGGTCACGCCGAGCGTGTGCCCGGCGACCGCGCAAGCAGGCAACGCCGCCCTGCGCGGTCGACCCCCAGCTCCGAGTAACACGTCCAACCCGCGCGCGGACGCCATCACGGCGGGACCGGCCGGGGTGTCCTTCGCGGCGAGGTCGTACGTCCACGCCGCGGCGGCGACCGGCACCGCGATTCGCAGCGCGGCACGGCCTCCCACGGCGGTGGCGATGCCCAGGCCAGCGCCGGTCAGTCCGGACGCAAGCGCCAGCGCCTCCCCCGGAGACACCCTGCCGGACGGGATCGGCCGCTCCGGGCGTTCGACGGCGTCCAGCTCCCGGTCGGCGTAGTCGTTGAGCGCCATGCCTGCCAGGTAGAAGCACGCCGAGGCAGCGGGCATCGCCCAACCCCGTTTGCCATACGGCCAGCCCGCCGCCGCGCCCCCCGCGAAGCTGTCGCCCGGAATGGTCAGCACGGCAGGTAGCCGCACCAGCTCGACCGCATCCCGCACCTTCATCGGTCACCTCCCGCACCGAGTCGCTGACACCACTCGACAAGGGCACGCCACTGGCCGCCCAGATCGTGCCCACCATCCCCAGCGGGGTCCTTGAAGAAAAAGCCGAGCGCGCCCAACGGGCCGGACTCCCCGGCCTGTCGGGCACGCGCCACCAGCCGCGCGAGGTCGAGCACCAACGGCGCGGCGAGCGCGGAGTCGCAGCCCTGCCAGGTGAACTGCATGGACATCTTGGTGCCGAGAAAGCCTTCGAAGGACACCATGTCCCATGCCGTCTTCCAGTCACCGAGATCCTCGACGTAGTCGATGTGTAGCGGGCCGTCCACCGGCTCGCCCAGCATCTCGGTAAGCCCCTTGCCTTTCGACTGGGTCTTGCTCGACGCCGTCACCGGATCGGCCAGCGCGCGACCGTCGCCGCCGCCGAGCAGGTTGTACGACGCCCAGGACCGCACCCGCAGTGCACGGGTGGCGAACATCGGTGCGAGCGCCGACTTGATCAGCGTTTCGCCGGTCTTGCCGTCCGAGCCAGCCCACGGCAGCCCCACCCGCTCGGCGAGCTGGGTCAGCGCGGGCAATCGGGGGCCGGGGCTCGGTGTGAACGCGACGACCGGGCAGCCTGCTCGGAACGCCGCGTAGGCGTAGACCGAGCTGAGCGGCAGCGGCGCCTCGTCCGCCGCGAGCGCCCGTTCCAGTGCGTCCAAATCGGACAACTCGGGAGTGAGCTCGACGGGCGGTTCCGTGGTAGCGACGTCGATGACGATGACCTGGTCGAGCGCGTGCGCCGCGCGGAACCCGGCAAGGTCGCGGCTGACCCGCTCGATGGCGTCACGCTGAGTGCCATCGTCGGCGGCGATGCCATGCCGGATGCGGGTGTCCACCTGGGTGAGCCCGTCGTGCACCGCCCGGGCGAGTTCGATGCCGAACACCCCGCCGTCCGCGAGCGCCTCGGCGCGCTTGGGTAGCGAGTCGGTCACGATGTCGTGGCCGCCGATGAGTAGGTCGGCCACGCCCGGCGGCGCGGCAGCCGCCACCTCGGGGAGGTCGGTGACGCAGCCGGTGCGCCGCGTCAGCCCCGCGGTCAGCGCGAGCGCGCCGACGGTGGCGGTGGTGGCCACGGACCCGCGTGCGCCGATGAACCACAGTCCGATCTTTGGTGCCATCCTCCGGCCTTCCCTTGCGTCGTGGTTGAGATCGGGCGGAGTGGATCTTGAGGCGTTCTGGTCGTCCCGGCGACCAGAACGCCTCAAGATCCACTAGCCGCGACCTGCTGATCGGGGCCTCGGGCGCGGCGCACCCGAGGCCCCGTCAGGGCTCACTCAGACGGTTCGAGTACGACCTCGTCGCTGCCGGACAGCGACGGCAGTCCGTCGGCGCCCGGGTCGGTGTAGCTCGCGTTGAACACGCCGTGCAACTCATCGTGTTCCGGGTCGTGTCCTTCCGGCTCGCTGGTCTGGATCGACCCCGAGCAACCGAACGCCGTGGTCTGCGGGTGCCCGTGATCGTCGTGACCGAGGATGTAGGTCACCTCGACCTGCGAGCAGTCCACCGGCTGGTCGTCGGTCACCGAGACCTCATACTCGACGACGTCGCCGAAGGAGAACTCCTGCCCGTCGACCGGCGTGACGAACTCGACCACCGGCGCCTGGTTGCCGACGACGATCTCCACCTCGTCGACACCGCTCTTACCCCGGTGCCTGCCGCCGACGTCGGTCACCTGCAGCGTGGCGGTGTAGACGCCGTTCTCGGTGTAGGTGTGCGTCGGGTTCTGCTCCCGCGAGTCGACTTCGCCGTCGGAGTCGAAGTCCCAGGCGTAGCGCAGCCGGTCGCCATCGGCATCCTCAGTGCCGTCGCTGGAGAACGACACCGTCAGCGGCGCCTGCCCGTTGTCGACGCTGGCCGTGGCCTGCGCGTGCGGGACGTGGTTGCCGTTCGGGCCGATGTAGTCGATCCGCGACAGTGCCGCCCCGGGCAGTTCAGCGAAGAAGCCCTTGCCGTACTCCAGCATGTAGAGCGCACCGTTCGGGCCGAACTCCATGGCCATCGGGGCGGACAGCGGGATGGACGGCACGACGTCCTCGATGCCGGTCACCGCACCGGAGTCGTCGAGGTGGAATCCCTTGATGTAGTCGCGGGTCCACTCGAAGAACAGCGGCATCCCGTCGTAGTGCTTCGGCCAGCCGACCGGCGCGCGGCCACGACGGTTCCTGTGGTCGAAGTCGTACGCGGGACCGGCCATCGGGCCGATGCCGCCGGTGCCCAGCTCGGGGAACTCGCTTGACTGGCCGTAGCCGTACCAAACCTGCGGCTGCTCGACAGGAGGCAGTTCCGTCAGCCCGGTGTTGTGCGGCGACTCATTCACCGGCGCGGCGCAGTCGAATGCCTCGCCGGACTCGCCGGTCGCGAAGTCGTAGTCCACATAGGGCATCTCGGCGGTCGCGCAGTACGGCCAGCCGTAGTTGCCCGCATCGGTCGCGGCGAACCACTTGCCCTGCCCTGCCGGGCCACGGTCCGGGTCGGCGCTACCGGCGTCCGGCGAGTAGTCGGCGACGTAGAGCGCGTCGGTCTGCGGGTCGACGTCAATGCGGAACGGGTTCCGCAGTCCCATCAGGTAGATCTCCGGGCGGGCCTTCGCCGTGCCCGGCTCGAACAGGTTGCCCTCAGGGACGCTGTACTGGCCCCCAGCGCCGACCTTGATTCGCAGCACCTTGCCGCGCAGGTCGTTGGTGTTGGCCGAGCTGCGCTGCGCGTCGTAGGCGGGGTTGCGCTCGTCCCGCTCATCGATCGGCGTGTAGCCGTCCGATGCGAACGGGTTGGTGTCGTCGCCGGTCGCCAGGTACAGGTTGCCATCGCTGTCGAAGGCGATGTCACCGCCGACGTGACAGCAGATGCCCCTGTCCACCGGAACGTCGATGATCTGCTGCTCACTCGACAGATCGAGCGTGTCGCCGTTGAGCTGGAACCGCGACAGCCGGATCGCGCCCTCGAACGCGGCGAACTCCTCCGGCGTACCGAATCCGGGCGCGTCGCCCTCGTTGGTGTCCGGTGTGGACGGATCGTCCACCGGGGTGTCCATCGGCGGCGAGTAGTACAAGTAGACCCAGCGGTTCGTGGTGCCGTTGAAGCCGGGGTCGATGGCGATGCTCTGCAGGCCTTCCTCGTCGTGCTCGTAGACGTCGACCTCGGCAGCGACGATGTTGCGGCCGGTGTCCGGGTTGTGCAGCCGCACCTCGCCCGGCCTCGTCGTGTGCAGCACTCTGCCGTCCGGCAGCACGGCGAGATCCATCGGCTCGCCGGGGGTGTCGTCGAGGACGACCTTCTGGAACAGCGAGTCCGCCGGCGGTTCGTGGCCCTCGTGGGCCATGGATGTCGCGGACCCGGTCACTAACGCCGTCACCATGGCGGCCGTAACCGCCACGACGGGGATTCTTCGCATGACAACCTCTCCTCGGTGGGGACCCCGTGCCTATGTCGCCATAGGTACGGACGAGATACGCAGGGCCAGCCCGAAAATGGGCGCACTGGCCCCACCGGCGAACTCGTCGCCGGTCGCGATTCGGTGCTGTAGTGGTTGCCGGAACCCGCGCTGGCGCCATTCGCACGGGCCGGGTGGGAACTAGAAGCGCAGCTTGCGCAGGTAGGAGTAGCCGACGTCGGCGGTCTGCTCCGGACTCACGTCAGGAGTGTCGTTCTCGACGATGTACTCCAGCGCCGAGTGGGCGCGGAAGATGCGACCGAAGTCGATGTGGCCGGTGCCAAGGTCGGCCATGTCGCCGTCATGGGCGTGACGGTCCTTGACGTGGTACTGCAGCACCCGTTGTGGCGCGGACCGCATCACGTCGATGGTGAAGCCCTCGGGGTCGCTCGCCCCGTCGCCGCTTTCGATGCCCCCGCGCACCGCCCAGTAGATGTCGATCTCGAGGTGTACGAGCTTCGGGTCCAGTTCGGACGTCAGCACCTGCCATGGCGTCACGCCGCCACCGAGGTCGATGGTGAACTCGTGGGCGTGGTTGTGGTAGCCGTAGCGCAGCCCCGCTGAACGGGCCACCTCGGCCTCATGGTTCATCCGCTCGGCCCACCGCTGCCAGTCGGCTTTGTCCGACGAGTTCAGGTACGGCACCACCATGTACGACTGGCCCAGCGTGAGCGCGTTGTCGATCTTGGTGTGCAGCGCCTGCTCGGAGTCGGCGATACCATCGTGGCTGGACGTCGCCGAGATGCCGATGCTGTCGTAGAAGTCGCGGAGCTCGCTCGCGGTGCGGCCGAAGTAGCCGAGCGCCTGCTCCACCTTGGGGTAGCCGATGTCGGCGATCGTTCGCAACGTCTCATCGAAGCCGGGCTCGCCCCACAGCGCGGAGCGCATCGTCCACAGCTGGATGCTGATCAGCCCTGGCGGCACCCGGTGCAGTCCGGTGCTCTTGACGGTGGCGTTCGCCGCGGGCGCCCCGACACCGGCGGCGAGCAGGCCAGCACCGACCGCGCCACTCAGCGCCGTTCGCAGCGCGCTTCGCCGGTCGAGCCCCTTTTCTCCGAGGGAACGACGTATCGCGCCCTCACCGTCGAATCCATAACACATGATTCCTACTCCTTCGTTCTATTGCGGAGTACTAAAAGCCGCATCGAACGCGGCGTCAGGTGGGTCGAACAACTGCTCGCGCACGTAGCGCAGTGATTCGGGAGCGCCTCGCAGGCGGTCCATACCCGCGTCCTCCCATTCGATCGAGATCGGACCCTCATAGCCGATGGCGTTGAGCACGCGGAAGCACGCCTCCCACGGCACATCGCCCCGCCCCGTGGACACGAAGTCCCAGCCACGCCGGGGATCCCCCCACGGCAGGTGGGAACCGAGCCTTCCGTTGCGGCCGTTGCCGGTGTTGCGTTTCGTGTCCTTGCAGTCGACGTGGTAGATCCGGTCGGCGAAGTCGACGAGGAACCCGGCTGGGTCGATGTCCTGCCACACCATGTGGCTCGGGTCCCAGTTCAGCCCGAAGGACTCCCTGCGGCCGATCGCGTCGAGGGTGCGCACGGTGGACCAGTAGTCATAGGCGATCTCCGAGGGGTGCACCTCGAGCGCGAACCGCACGCCCTCGGCATCGAAGACGTCCATGATCGGGTTCCACCGATCGGCGAAGTCCTGGTAGCCAGCCTCGACCAGTTCGGCGGGCACCGGCGGGAACATCGCAACGTACTTCCAGATCGCCGAGCCGGTGAAGCCGACGACCGTGTTCACGCCGAGCTTCGCGGCGACCCGTGCGGTGTGCTTCATCTCTTCGGCGGCGCGGCGGCGCACACCCTCCGGTTCGCCGTCGCCCCAGATCCGGTCCGGCAGGATGGCCCGATGCCGTGCGTCGATCGGATCGTCGCAGACCGCCTGGCCCTTGAGGTGGTTGGAAATCGCCCAGACACCAAGGCCGTACTTGTCCAGGATGTCCACACGCGACTGGAGGTAGGAGTCGTCCTCGACCGCGCGCCAGACGTCGAGGTGATCACCCCAGCACGCGATCTCCAGCCCGTCGTAACCCCACTCCGACGCCAGCCGGGCGACCTCCTCGAACGGCAGGTCCGCCCACTGCCCGGTGAACAGGGTGACGTGTCGGCCCATCACGCAACCTCCCTCGCTGTGCCCGCGCTATCCGTCGTGCCCGTGCTGCCGGTGTCGCCACTGCCAGTGCCATCGACCGGCACCCACTGGCTGTCGGTCGCCGCGCTGGCCTGCACCGCGGCGACCACACGCTGCACCCGCAGCCCGTCCGCGAACGAGGGCTCGGGGTCGGTGCCGTCGGCGATGGCGGTGAGCAGGTCGGCGGCCTGGTGGGAGAAACCGTGCTCGTAGCCGAGCAAGTGGCCGGGCGGCCACCACGCGCCCAGGTACGGGTGTGTCGGCTCGGTGACGAGGATGCGGGTGAAGCCCTGCGTCTCGGTCGGCACCGACGAGTCGAAGAACCGCAGCGTGTTCATGTCCTCGAAGTCAAACGCCAGGCTGCCCTCTGTCCCGTTCAGCTCGATGCGGATGGCGTTCTTGCGTCCGGTGGCGTAGCGAGTGGCCTCGAAGGTGGCCATCGCGCCGCCGCTGAAGCGGCCGAGGAACACCGCGGCGTCGTCCACGGTGACCTGGCCCGTGCCATCGCCGCCCGGCAGCGGGCGCTCGGGGACGAAGGTATCCATCGTGGCGCTGACCCCGGTGATGTGCTCACCGGTGAGGAACTGGGTCAGGTCGATCACGTGGGCGCCGATGTCACCCAGCGCGCCGGAACCGGCCCGGTTGGCGTCGAGCCGCCAGGAGTACGGCGCGTCCGGGTCGGTGAGCCAGTCCTGCAGGTACTGCGCCCTGACGTGCCGCAGCCTGCCGATGCGGCCACCGAGCACCAGCCGCCGCGCCAGCGCCAATGCTGGCACCCGCCGGTAGGTGAAGCCGACCATCGCTTTGACACCGTCTGCCCGCGCTCGCTCGGCGGCCTCGGTCATCCGCTCGGCTTCGGCGACCGAGTTGGCCAGCGGCTTCTCGCACAGCACGTGCTTTCCCGCCGCGAGCGCGGCGATGGCGATCTCGGCGTGGGTGTCGCCTGGAGTGCAGATGTCGACGAGGCCGACGTCATCCCTGGCGATCAGCGCGCGCCAGTCGGTCTCCACCTGCTGCCAGTCGAACCGGCGTGCCATCTCCTCGGCCGCGGTGCGATCGCGCCCGCCGAGCGCCACCAGCCGTGGTTCGAGCTTCGGGTCGAAGAAACTCTTGGCGTTGCGCCATCCCTGGGAATGCGCCATCCCCATGAAGGCGTATCCGATCATGCCGATCCCGATCGGCGCTCTGTCCGCGTGCGTCATCAGCCCTCCCTGGGCGGTTCGTTGGTGCGGTGCGTCAGGACTCGAACCCAAGCGGGAGGTACTCCTCGACGTTCTCCTTGGTCACGACCGGCGCGTTCAGCACGATCCGGCGCGGCACCTCGACCTGCACCAGGTCGGACATGCCCTTGTCCTGGGCGAGCAGCCGGGCGAGCCGGATGCCGTCCGCGGCCTGCGTCGGCGGGTAGAGCACGGTTGCTTCCATCTCGCCTTCCTGGATCCAGCGCATCGCGTTGGCCGAGCCCGCGCCGCCGATGAAGAAGAACTCGTCGCGGTTGGCGTTGTCGAACGCGGCCTTGACACCGACACCCTGGTCGTCGTCGTGGTTCCAGATGATGTCGATTTCCGGCACCGCCTGCAGCAGGTTCGACGCCACCTTCTCGCCGGACTGCACAGTGAACTCCGCGGCGACCCGGTGGTCGACGTTCTGGTCGCACTCCTTGAGTGCGTCGGAGAAGCCGTCCGAGCGGTCCTGGGTCAGCGGCAGCGAGTCGAGGCCAGCGATCTCGGCGATCACCGCGTCGCCGCCGAGGTCGTTCTCCTCGACCAGTTCGCAGGCGTAGGTGCCAGCCGAGACGCCCATGCCGTAGTTGTCGCCGAGGATCGTGGTGCGGGCGGCGAACTCGCTGGAGAACTCGCGGTCGACGTTGACGACCGGGATACCGGCGTCCATCGCCTGCGTGGCGACCTTCGTCAGCGCGGCGCCGTCGGTGGGCAGCAGCACGATCGCGTCGACGCCCTCGTTGATGAACGTCTCGATGTGGCTGATCTGCATGCTCGGGTCGTTGGTGCCCTCGGCGACGCGGAGGTCGACGTCCTCATACTTCTCGCCCTCGGCGACGGCGGTCGAGTTGATCGCCGCCAGCCAGCCGTGATCGGCCTCAGGGCCGGAGAAGCCGATAGTGACTTCCTTGCCGGGGTCGTCGTTCGAGCTGACCGCCCTCGGCTCGGTGTTGGTCTGCTGGCTCGCCGGGTCGTTGCCGGTGCAGGCGGTGGCGAGCAGGGCCACCGCCGCGACGGCGCCCGTCGTGCGCAGGAGTCTGCTGCGTTGCGACATGGTTCTCTCCTCGGATGTGGGGGTTGGGTGGGGTTGCGGGCCGTGGCTAGGGCGGGGAGCCGTTGCGGGCCGCGACGCGCTGTTGCAACAGCACGGCGACGACGATGATCACGCCCTTCGCGACGGCCTGGGTGGACGTGTCGAGGTTGTTGAGCGTGAAGACGTTGGTGAGCGTGGTGAAGATCAGCACGCCGAAGACGGTCCCGACGATGGTGCCGCGACCACCGGAGAGCAACGTCCCGCCGATGACGACGGCCGCGATGGCATCCAGTTCCATGAGCATGCCGTGCGTCGACGTCCCCGCAGTGGTGCGCGCCAGCAGCATCACCGCCGCGAGTCCACATGCGACACCGACGAGGACGTACAGCAGCGTCGTGTGACGCTTGACGTTGATACCGGCCAGCCGGGCCGCCTCCGGGTTGCCGCCGACCGCGAGGGTCCTGCGGCCGAACGTGGTCCGGTTGAGCAGGATCCAGCCCGCGACCGCGACGATCGCGAAGATCAGCACCAGCACCGGGATGCCGAGGACTCTGCCGCCGACAACATCGATGAACTCGCTGATCGTGACGACTTGGGTGCGCTTCTGCGCGATGATCTCGGCGAGACCGCGCGCCCCGGCGAGCATCGCCAGCGTGACGATGAAGGCCGCCATCCTGCCGTAGGCGATGAGCAACCCGTTGACGAGTCCGCAGACAGCGCCGACCAGCAACGCCGTGGAGACCATGACGATCCAGTGGGTGTTCTCCGCGAGCGTCTGCGTGGCGATGGTCGACGCCCACACCGAGGACAGCGCCACGATCGCGCCGACAGACAGGTCGATGCCGCCACCGGTGATCACGAACGTCATGCCGACGCTGACCACACCGATCACCGACGCGAGCCGCAGGATCGTCATCATGTTGTCGAAGGAGACGAACCGGTCACCAGCGGTGATCATGCCGACGATGCAGAGCAGCGCCAGCGCGATCACCAGGCCGAGGTTGCGCCCGGCAGGGCCGGAGAACAGGGCGGTGACGCTGCGCAGCGGACTCTCCCGGCTGGGCACGTCCGCGCCGCCGGTGCCGGCTCTCTCCTCAGAAGCAACACTCATGCCGCCTCTCCTTCCATCACCATGTCGAGCACCTGGTGCTCGTTGATCTCCTCGGCGGGACTGTCGTGCACAAGGGCGCCGTCGGAGATCACAAGGACCCGGTCGGACAGCCCGATCACCTCCTCGATCTCGCTGGAGACCACGACGACCGCGATCCCGCTCGCCGCGAGCTCCCTGACCAGCGCGTAGATCTCCGATCGCGCACCGACGTCGACGCCGCGTGTCGGTTCGTCGAGCAACAGCACCCGGCACTCGCGCAGCAGCCACCTGGCGAGCACGACCTTCTGCTGGTTGCCACCGGAAAGCGTGCGCACGTGCCGCCGCACATCAGCGGGGCGAACGTCGAGCGCGCGGACCTGCTCGTCAGCGGCGCGCCGCTCGTCGCCCCGGTTGACGAAGCCACCTCGGGCGAACCGGCCGAGGCTGGCGAGCGTGATGTTGCGTGCTACCGACTCGTGCAGCACTAGCGCCTGGCTCTTGCGTTCCTCCGGGCAGAGCCCCACACCAGCGGACACCGCGGCGCCAACGCTGCCCGCGCGCAACCGACGTCCGGCGACGGTCACGGTGCCGGCCTTGGCCTTGCGCGCGCCGTAGATCGTCTCCAGGATCTCGGAGCGACCGGAGCCGACCAGCCCGGCGAGACCGACGACCTCACCGGCGGCCACCGTGAACGAGACACCGCCGAACTCCCCCGCGCGGCCCAGCCCGGACACCTCGAGCACTGGGTCGCCCACCTGCTGGCGCTCCGGCCGGTCGGGAAAGACGTACTCGATGGACCTGCCGGTCATCAGCCGGATGATCTCCGAGGTCGGTGTCTCGGCCGCCGCGAGTCCGGTCGCGGCGGTGCGCCCGTCCTTGAGCACGGTGACGCGGTCGCCGATCTCGCGGATCTCCTCGAGCCGGTGCGAGATGTAGACGATCGCGACGCCCTGCGCCGCAAGCTCGCGGATCACACCGAACAGCCGCGTGACCTCTTCCTGGTCAAGCACGGCGGACGGCTCGTCCATCACGATCAGTTTCGCGTCGTACGAGAGCGCGCGGGCCATGCTCACGATCTGCTTGCCGGCCGAGGACAGCCGTCCGACCTCGATGTCGGGCGCCACCTCGGGGTGGCCGAGGCGACGCAACAGCTCGGCGGCCGCGCGGTTCGCCTCGGCCCGCGCGACGACTCCCCATCGCGCGCGCTCGTGCCCGAGGTGGATGTTCTCCGCGACGGTCAGGCCGTCGACCAGGTCGAGCTCCTGGTAGATCGTCGCGATGCCGTGATCGAGGGCGTCCTGCGGGTTCACGATGCGGATCTCGTCGCCCTGCCAGCTGATCGTGCCGCCGTTCGGTTGGTGCGCGCCAGCCAGGACCTTGATCAACGTGGACTTACCCGCGCCGTTCTGGCCGAGCAGGCAGTGGACGTCGCCCGCCCGCACTTCGAGGTCGATGCCGTCGAGCGCCTTCACGCCGGGGAAGTGCTTGACGATGCCGCTCATCCGCAGCAGCGGCTCCTGCCCTGCTGGCGCTGTGATCTGACTCTCCCTCGAACCCATGGTGGGGAACCATAGGCGGACTTTTGTATGAGAGTCAAGCAGAAGTTCATCGAAAGACGTCCAAATGGCCGTAGGATGCTCGAGAAAAGACGAGGATGTTCTAGTGTTGAAACGGCAGATCCTGGTGCTGAGGGGAAGGAAGGCGATTACATGACTCGGGGCGAGCTGTCACCGGCGGGCACGGCGGTGTTGTTTCAGCTCCTGCGCGACGGGCGGCCACGCACTCGCGCCGAGCTGTCCGCCGAGACCGGCCTGGCACGCTCAACCGTCGCCGAGCGCATCGACACCCTGCTCAGCTCGGGACTGCTCAAGTTCAGCGATAAGGCGAACTCGACGGGCGGACGGCCGCCGACGATGTTCGCGTTCAACCCGGCGGCCAGGGTGGTGCTCGCGGCCGACATCGGCGCGACGCACGCCAAGCTCGCGGTGACCGACCTCGCGGGCGAAGTGCTGGTGGAGCAGGACAAGGTGCTCGACATCGCCGATGGCCCAGAGGTGGTGCTCCGCGAGGTCTGCGAACGCGGGCGCGCGCTGCTCACCCAGGCCGGACGAAGCCAGCGCGACCTGCTCGGCGTCGGCATCGGGCTGCCAGGGCCGGTCGAGCACCTGTCAGGCAAGCCGACGAACCCGCCGATCATGCCAGGCTGGGACGGCTTCGACGTGCCAGCCTTCGTGGGCGGCGAACTGGGCGCGGTGACGCTGGTGGACAACGACGTCAACATCATGGCGCTCGGCGAGTACCGCAGCCACTGGTCGGAGTACGCGCACATGATCTTCGTGAAGGTCGCGACCGGTATCGGCAGCGGGCTGATCAGCTACGGCCAGTTGCACCGGGGTTCGCAGGGCGCGGCGGGCGACATGGGCCACGTCCGCGTACCGCACGACACCGAGGTCGTCTGCCGCTGCGGCAACGTCGGATGCCTCGAGGCCGTGGCCAGCGGAGCGGCGATCGCGGCGAAGCTGACCGAGGCTGGCGTGCCCGCGGCGAGCAGCGCCGACGTCGTCACGCTTGCCCGCAACGGCTCGGTACCAGCGCTGCAGCACATCCGGCAGGCTGGCCGCGATATCGGCGAGGTGCTCGCGACGGCGGTGAGCCTGTTCAACCCGTCAGTGCTCGCGGTAGGCGGCGCGCTGTCGCTGGCGGGCGAACACCTCATCGCCGGGGTCAGGGAAGCCGTCTACCAGCGCTCCCTGCCGCTGGCGACACAGAACCTGCGGATCGTGCCGTCGCACTCCGGCGACGAGGCGGGCGTCTACGGCGCGGCGTTCATGGTGATCGACCATGCCCTCGCGGCGGGGCAGGTGGAGTCGCTGCTCGGGCCGTGACGCGGCGGTGGGGCCTGCCACGCGGACATCGACGTCGGCACCACTGTGCCGCCGACCGGGATGGATCTTGATGCGGTGCGGTGACACGTATCGCCACAATGCCGCATGATCGCCAGGTCAGTCAGCGCGCCACGTCCCATCGGTACGGACCATACGGGCCGAACGCAGCCCGAAGGGTTGCGGAGTGACTGCCCGGCGCGCGTCCCACACTTCGAGCGTGTCCGGTTCACACCGGACGACGACGAACTCCGCGTCGTCAGGGCCAGCCGGCCAGAACGCCCGCCACATCGGCATGAAGTAGCGGCGGCGGGTTTCGACGTCGTCGAGTAGCCGCGCGCTACACCGCGCGACGACGCAGGCACCGTCCCGATCGCGCTCATACACGAGCACGGCCCGACCAGTCGCGGCGATCTGCATGGCCTTACGAGATGTCGGCGAAGTTCCTATGTGGACCACGAAATTCTCGTCAGGACGGAACGGCTGGACGACTCGCGCATCAGGTCCGGCATCCCGTCAGTGACCAACACGCAGTACTTCTTCGCTCGCATCACGGTTCGAGCCACCGCCAGCACCCGCTCTGGCGCGTCGCCGTGACGACGGATGGCGATCGCGCGAAACAGGGCCGCCATGCCACCCAGTGCCCGATTCCTCACTGAACGAGTACTTCTCCCCATAGTGCAAGCCTAGCCCCGTGTGGGCGAGCAACGATCGCGATGTCCGCCACAACCGTGGCGCCACGCGGCCCGGCGGCGGACGTCACCGCCGCCGGGCCGCACCAGCGGGCCCTACCGCAGCCGGATCTCGTCGCCGTCAACGACGACGTCGCGTTCCGGCAGCGGCTCCGGCGCGGGCCCGCCCGCCACCGCGCCATCGGCGACGCGGAATTTGCTGCCGTGGCAGGTGCAGTTGATGGTGCCGCCGCTGACGTTGGCCACCGTGCAGCCCTGGTGCGTGCAGATCGAGGAGAACGCCCGGATCGTCCCCGCACTGGGCTGGGTCACGACGATCTGCTGCTCCCCGAACACGCGCCCGCCGCCGACCGGCACATCCGACACGCTGCCCAGCGCGGCACCACCGCCACCGGACTCCGCCGAAGCCGAAGCATCGGCCGCGGGGCTCTCCGCCGCGGGGCTGTCCGCCGAGGCAGGGGGCGGCGGGTCCGTCGACCTCCCGTACGTCGTGCAGCCCGCGGCCAGCGCGCCCGCACCCACGCCCACGATGACCGCACGACGCGATGCACGTCCTGTTTCGTTGCTCATCGTCAACTCCCTTTCGATGTCACCCGGACTACGCCGGGATTCCGGTGGTCGAGAACACCCACAACGCCGACGTCAGCCACAACCCAACCAACGCGGCGAACACCAGGCCGCCGACGACCGGCAGCACCCACGCAGGCAGGTTTCTGCGGGTGAGCAGCAGCATCTTGGTGACGAACGCGCCGAAGAAGAAGCTGCCGAGCAGCGAGTGCGTCAGCACGCGCGGCGTCGCGGTCTGCAGGCCGAGCGCGTACAGGCAATGCACCGCGACCGGCACCGCGGCGAGCACCGCGAGGCGGCCGGACCAGCGGTGCAGCGAGCCGATCCACGACGGCGCGGTGACGCGGACCTTGCCGTACATCACCAGCGCCGAGCCGACCTGCACCAGCGCGAGCACGAACGCGACCGTGGTGAGCCACGTCTTCACGCCAAGCGGGCTGCCGAATCCGGCGATGTTGACCGAGTAACCGGTGGGATCGTGCAGCCGGCCGTAGACGCCGATGGCGATCGCGACGGCGGCCCCGATCGCGACCGGCACGCCGATCTTGAAGGCGTCCGACGCCGAGGCGTTGGGTTGCTGGAGAGTCATCGCTCGCTCCTTGCGTTCCTGCGTTACCTGACACCAAGGACGTCGCTGTCGCCGTCGATGCGTTCCGCAGCGACGAAAGCGCCGTCGACCCGTGCGCCGCCCTTGGCCACCGACAACGCCGGTGCCGGGCTGGGCTGGCCGGACACCGTGCGCACACCGACCTGGCTGCCGTCAGGGAGCACGATCCAGCCGATCTCGTTCTGCTGGCCGTCGACGGTGGCGCTGCCCTGGTACAACCCAGCGGGTTCGTTGGCGAGTTGTGTGGAGTACCGCCACTGCTTGCCGGGAGCTGTGATCTCGCCGCTCACGGAGTAGTTGGAAAGTTGCCCGGTCAGCCGCGTGCCATCCGGGCCACGCAACGTCACGGTGTCGCCGGAGACCGTGCCTTCCAGCCACCACTCGACGCTCTCGCCGTCACAGAGGTAGCCCGCTGCCCGCGTACCGGAGACCGCTACCGCGACGGCGATTCCGCCGGTCTGCGAACGTCCGACGTAGACGGCTTCGTCGGGGAAGGCGCTGTCGACCTGTTGCGTCGTGGTGGTCGACGGCGCGGCGGACGCGGCTGTCGTGCTCGGTGGCGCGGTCTCCGTTGTGGGCGGCGCGGCCGCCTCCGTCGATGGTGCCGCCTGCTCGGCGGCGAGATCCGGCGCTTGCGACTCGTTCACCGCGAACAACGTCACCGCGATCACGGCGACCGCGAACAATGTGACCAGTGGCCCCTGCAGTTTCATCTCGAACCTCCTTGCGGCACCCATAGTCGGGCCGAAGGAGGGCAGCGGTCGTTGTCCGCGGACACACAACGAACGTCACCGTCACGACAGTTCTGTCGCGACGGCGCGTGGTGAAGCGTCAAGGTCGCGTTACTGCGCTCGTGTGGTCGAGGGAATCAACCTCACATCGGCGCGCGAACCCACGCGCCGCCGGACCTCGTCGTCCTAGCTACCGAACGGAACAGTCAAGCAGGCCACGCGACCACCGGCCTTCCCTGCCTCGCCCGAACCGGTGAGGGTGGTCTCCTGCTCATGGACCACGACGGAGTTCGGCGCCCGGACGGTGTTGGTGACCGGGTCGGTGAAGTCGAATGGAACCTGCGTCGTCGTCTCGCCACTGCCGTCGCCGTCGGTCGTCAGATCCAGCCATATCTCGTTGTGCGGGTTCGCATACTCGGGATCGCGCGATGGATCATCCGGCGTGGCCGCTGGGTCCACAATATGCTGGTAATGAGGCCCAGCACCGTCCCCAGTGGGGCCGCAGTGGTCGGTGTGCACGTGAGCGGCATAGCCGCGATTGGGCAGAAACCCATCGATTTCAAAGTGAACCGTCGTGCTGCCGCTTTTGCTCACGGACTCGACCAGCATCCGCGCACCCACCGGAGCCAGATCGGGATTGTAGGTGAGCGCACCTTCCACGGTGTCTGATACCGACCGCAGTTCCCTGTGAATACTCACATCGCCGCTGTCCGTATTCGTCTCGGGAGGAACCTTTTCCGCCTCGTCCACAGCCGGAGCCGAATCGTCGCTACACGATGCCGCGGCGAGCGCAGCGGCAGCCAGCACGACAGCACAGTGACGAGCAGGCTGAGTTCTACGAACAACACGTGTCATGACCCTGGTGTTCCCCACCGTGGCTTAGTCCAACCACCGGGCGACTTACCCCGCCACCCACTGGCGATGGCGCGACGGGACAGCGGTCAGAACGCGAGAGTGATCACGGCGCTGGTGTAGATGACGGCCAGCAGGATGCCGTCGAAACCGACCCGCCCCCAGCCGCGGCGACCTCGACGGCTAGATGACCAGCGTCCGCGCCGCGGCGCTACCCGAACTCGACCACCGCCCGCGGTGTGACCCTCCCAGAGCTGCACCGGCGCAGCTTCGCATGACAAAGCGCGGGTGGGCGTGCCGGACCGAGCGTCAATTGGGCTCGATCAGCAGCCTGGCCGCCGAGATCAGCCGCTCGGTCATTTCCTCGTAGGTGGAGTAGTTCATCCCGGCTTGGATCATGGCACCGCTGACAGCAATATTGAGGGCGTCCAGCGCCGCCTCACTGCATGCCGGGCCGGCGGCGTCCCGTAGCCGCCTCGTCATGGCCGCACCGATCCAGCTGCGGATCTGCGCAACGTCGGGGTCGCGGCCGAGCACCGCGGCGGATGCGGCCACGCTCAGTTCCGGCTCCTCGGCCATCAGCGCGCCCAGTTCGGCGAATACCGCCGACAGTCGCTCCAGTGGTGTCTGCCCGGTGACCGGCTGCCGGCACCACTGCTCGACTCGTCGCCGATAGACCTCGGCGACCAGATGCTGCTTGGCGGAAAAGTAACCGTAGGCCGTGGCATGTGTCAGTCCAGCCCGCCGGCAGACCTCTCGCATCGACAATTGGTCGTAGCCCTGCTCGCGAAGCACTTCGAGGCCGGCGTCGAGCAACCGCTCCACCGTCTCCGGCGACCGCCCGGCCAGTGCGCGCCGCCCAGCGCTGGCGCTTTCCGTCACTTCCGTCATGTCGATCGACACTAGGATTGACAGGTGTAAACCGCAACTGCGCTATTCCTCCCGCCGGTCGGCAAGCCCCATCCCCGGTGCGACGGGCGCGAGTTCGCTGCAGCTCGCGCGTCCGGAGTGACGCCATCCGCGCGTATAGACACCTGTCAAATGTGACTGTAGACTCACTCGCGATCAACTCGGACCCCCGGCGACCGCAGCCGCCGCCTTCCGATGATGAGAGGAAGCATGGCTACGAAGATCGAGCACAAGCACATGCAGCCGCCGGTCGTGGGATCCAGCCCACCGGCCTCGCCGCACGCGGCAGGCGCCCCCTAACAAGCCGGCAGGGCCGGTGTCGGCAACACCGCAAAACAGGAGGGCTGATATGCGCGTACTGATAACCGGGGCCACCGGCTTCGTCGGTGCATGGACGGCCAAAGCCGTACACGATCGCGGTCACCGGCTGCGACTGCTGGTCCGTGATCCGGCGCGGCTGTCTTCGATCGCCGCGGCCATGGACTTCGACGGCGCAGATGTGGTGCGCGGTGATATGACCGATCCGGAGCGGGTGCGCGAAGCGCTCGACGGGTGCGACGCCGTGGTGCACACGGCAGCGGTCGTGGCGCTGGACACCCGAGCGGCCGTGCACATGGACCGGGCCAACCTGGCCGGTGCACAGAATGTGCTCGGGCAAGCGGTGGCCCGCGGTATGGACCCGATTGTGTACGTATCGAGCGTGACAGCGCTGTGGCATCGGCAGTGCCCGTTACTGCATGCCGATCTCCCGCCCGGCGGCGGCGGCGATGCCTACGGACGCTCCAAAGCCAGGATCGAGCAATACGCGCGCGAACTGCAGCAGCGAGGCGCACCCGTCGTCGTGACCTATCCCAGTAGCGTGCTCGGACCGGCCGCAGGAGAACAGTTCGGAGAATCCGGTGAAGCCATCGCCACGTTCACTCGGTCCGGTGTCCCTGGGCGTGGTGCGGCCATCACGATCGGTGATGTGCGCGATCTCGCTGAAGCCCACTCCCGGCTCCTCGAACCCGGGCGAGGGCCCCGCAGATACGTGCTCGGTGGACATCGCATCACAGGGGGTGAATTGGCGGCCCATCTCACCCAGATCACCGGTCGCACCGTACGGCATTACCCCATTCCCGACGGTCTTCTCGTGGGGGCGGCCAAGCTCGCCGACAGATTCCGCGATCGGCTGCCGCCGAGCCTGAACAAATTCGGCGAGGCCGGCGTCCGTTACCTCATCGACGCACCACCCGCCGACAATTCTCCGGCCGAGCGTGATCTCGGCATCACATTCCGCCCGGTCCGGCAGACCCTCGAGGATCTGCTCGCCGACCGGCGCCGAATCCGGCGAGCCCGCACAGCAAACCCGGCCTGACGCGAATCGGCCGCCCATCGACAGCGGCGGCCTACCAACACCGCGACCAACAGAAGGACCATCACAGTGACCGCTTTCCCCCGTGCCGAAATGGAAGACGTCGTCGAGCGCTGGCTACAAGCCAATATCGACGCCGAGGGCACCGGAGATTGGCGCCCTCTCGCGGATTTCTTCGTCCCCGATGCGACCTACGGTTGGAACATCGGACCGAAGGACGACGTGATGTGCATCGGGATCGACGAGATCCGCGATATCGCCTTCGGCCAGGAAATGGAAGGCCTGCTCGGCTGGCGCTACCCCTATCAGCGCGTCCTGATCGACGAGCAGGTAGGCGAGGTACTGGGCTTCTGGAAACAGATCGCCCGAGACACCGAAGGCGCCGAGCACGAGGTCTATGGCCTCGGCGGCAGCTGGTTCTGCTATGCGGGCGAGGGTAAATGGGCTTGGCAGCGCGATTTTTTCGATTTCGGGCACGTCGCCGACCTGTACATCCGGCTACTGAAGTCGGGCAAAGTGAGCGAGGACTTCGCGGAACGAATGAACAAGAGTGCCACGGCAGGGCGCCTGCCGGGCTGGTACCCACTCGGGCAGACACCCGCACCCTTGTGGCCGGTGACCACGGACCAACCCTGAAGCCGTTGGGCACCGATCCGCTTCTGAAGGAATGAGTGAACGGATGGCCGGCAAGCCTACATTTCCACACGGCCCCGCGGGTATCACCGCACCGTGGCTGTCACACGTGCTCGGTATCGCTGTCGACCATGTCGAGGTCGCTGCCTTCGGGACCGGGCAGACAGGTGCCATCTACCGGGTTCGCTTCCGATCGAGCCGGACTGCGGCCGCGCGACCGGAAACCCTCGTGGTGAAACTGCCCTCGCAGGACGAGTCGGTGCGCGCGCGAGTCGCATTGGGGTATCGCGCGGAACACGCGTTCTATCGCGACGTCGCCCACACTGTCGCCGTACCCGTTCCGACGGTGCATCACTGCGCGATCGACCGCGGCGGCGAGGATTTCGTGCTCGTCATGGCGGATCTGGTACCTGCCGTGCAGGGTGACCAGCTCGCCGGTTGCGACGCCGACGTGGCCCGGCTCGCCGTCGAGGCCCTCGCGGGATTACACGGACCACGCTGGTGCGACCCGGCCTGGCTCGAGTTTCCGGCGGCAACCATGCCCAAGGGCAACGCCGATCTCGCCCGCGGGCTGGGCGAACTTGCCGGCATCGCCACCGACACCACCATCGGACGTCTCGGTGCGAAGATGGCCACCGAAGATCGCCACACCTTGTGCGAGGCAGCCGGGCTCGTCGAATCCTGGCTGCTGGCCGAACCTGCCCGCTTCAGCCTGCTGCACGGCGACTACCGCCTGGACAACCTGCTCATCGACCCCACCGACAACTCCGTCACCGTGGTGGACTGGCAGACGCTGTCGGTCGGGTTGCCCGGGCGCGACCTCGCCTACTTCCTGGCGACCTGCCTTCAACCGGCGCTGCGCCGCGAACATGAACGCCGAGTGGTCTCCAGCTATCACACGGCACTGCGGCGGCACGGCGTACGCGACTATTCGGAGCACGAATGCTGGACCGACTACAGATTCGGACTCCTCCAGGTCCCGTTGATCACGACCTTGGGTTTCGCCTTCTCCGCCGAGACCGACCGCGGTGACGACATGGTCCTGGCCATGCTCTCGCGCGGATGCCAAGCGCTGCGCGACCACGACACCTTCACTCTCATCCGAGGACTCACAGATGCCTGAATCTCCCCCAACCATCGGACAGCGCACGGAATCCGGAACCGATTCGCCTGTGCCCGCGTTTTTTTCAGAACTCGGGTTCTACCTGCTCGGGGGATCCGGAAGTGAGGGTCCCGCCGCCCTGGCCCAGCAGGCGCGTCGTGGTGAACAACTCGGGTTGGGCACCGCGTTCATCTCGGAACGATGGAATGTCAAGGAGGCATCCTCCCTGACCGGCGCGGCATGCGCGGTGACCTCACGCATGCACATCGCCACCGCCGCCACCAATCACAACACCCGCCACCCGCTCATCACCGGGTCGTGGGCGACCACCATGCATCGGCTCTCCGGTGGCCGCTTCACCCTCGGCATCGGGCGCGGCATAAGCGCGATCTACTCCGGCTTCGGCATCCCCGCGGTGACGACCGCGCAGATGGAAGACTTCGCCGCGGTGATGAGACGACTTTGGCGCGGGGAGGCCATCGTCAACCACGACGGGCCGATCGGGAACTACCCGGTCCTGTTTCTCGACAGCGACTTTCGCGAACAGATTCCGCTGGGACTGGTCGCCTTCGGTCCTCGGACACTCGAACTCGGTGGTCGGGCTTTCGACGATGTCATCCTGCACACCTACTTCACGCCACAGACCCTGCAACGCTGCGTCCGCACGGTCAAAACGGCCGCCGAGCGAGCCGGACGCGACCCCGGCACCGTTCGAGTGTGGTCATGCCTGGCCACCGTCGGGGACCACCTCCCAGAGGACCTCCGGCTGAAGAAGACCGTCGCCCGCCTCGCAACCTACCTCCAGGGCTACGGCGACCTGCTGGTTCGAACCAACGACTGGGATCCCGCTGTACTACAACACTTCCGCGACGACCCGATCGTGCAATCCATCGGCGGCGGAATCGATCACAAAGCCACAGCAACACAGATCGAACACATCGCCGAACTGATCCCCGACGAGTGGCTCCACCCCGCCGCAACCGGCAGCTCCGAGCAGTGCGCGCAGCGCATCCGCGACGAACTCGACTACGGCGCCGACCGAGTCATCCTCCACGGCGCAACCCCGGACGAACTAACACCGATCCTCGATAGCTACCGGAACCATCGCCCCTGAAGGGTGCCGAATCCCCATCCGGTTGACGATCGCGGCGGCCATCTGGTCTGGCGCCCCTCGGGTAACCGATGTCCCCCCCGCCATCGAGCACGGCCACGTCGAAGTCGGCATGCGTCATGGGCCCCCACTTCTGGGGCCACACCGTGGGGTAAACGTGGGTCGGGTCAAAAGAAACAGGTCCAGGCCCGGTGACATACCGGGCCTGGACCTGGGATTTCAAGTGGAGGTTGGGGGAACTTATTACAACACAAAAGACCAGGTCACCGCGCTAAAAGCCTTGCGGGAGAAGCTGCCGGACCTGGACGAGCCCGCCCAACCACCACCAAAGCGGCAACGTCCCAGTCGCGTTCGACAGCTCGACAGCGACCAGGTGCAGCAGCTGATCGAGGGCTACAAGTCGGGCGCAACCGTCCATGAACTGGGTGATCAGTTCGGCATCGAGCGGCGGACCGTCAGCGCAATCCTCCACCGCCACAACGTGCCGATGCGCCGCCGCAGCCTGACCGACGAACAGATCGACGACGCCATTCGCCTCTACAACCAGGGGTGGTCGCTGGCCCGGATCGGCGAACGCACGGATGTCGCCGCCGAAACGGTGCGCCAACGTCTGTGCGAGCGCGGCGTCACGATGCGCGACCCGCAGGGGCGGCCTCGGGCAGGTGAGGTCTAATGGTCACCGAGACGGCTACCTCCAGCCTCCGTCCTGACCCAACCCTGCGGCTGCAGTGCGCATGCACGCTCCTAGTGGCTGTCGTTCGCTTCCGGTATTGGGCTGTCGCTGTGCGCCAACATCGCCTCCGCACCCGAGTTGAACGCCTTCTCCATCGCGGTAGCCGCCTGCCCACCACTGGCACTGCTGCTGTCGGTGGAACTGCTCAACCAAGCCCTCAAACGGCGCAGCGCCGAGACGGCGACCGGAACTGTTCCCGAGTCATCGACAGGGGAGCCCGAGGAGGTCGAGGCTGTGCCAACGCTGCGCACAGGAGAAAACAACGTCCCTGGTCACAGCGCTAGCAGCACCTTTGCGGAGATATCGCACGATGCGAACGATGCTGACCCGCTGCGCGAAGAGGCATACCGGCTCGACGCCGGACAGCACTGACGCGTCCTCCATTATTCGCGGTGAACGTCTTTCTCCATCGCCCGTGGCCTCCTGCTCACCCTGGGCCTGCTGCTGCGGGTATCACCATGCGCGAGGTCCACCGTCGGTGGATCGAGTCTGGTCGCCGGTTGGCTCCTTGTGATTCGACGGTGATGTCCACGCCACTAACACTGGAACCGGGCAGTCGCCTAGCAGGTGACGACAAGCAGTACATGCGAATGCCCGCCTCCACCATCGCGTACGGAGCAATCTCAGCGGCCGTCGAGCACCTCGATCTCGTCGCGGAGGCTTTCCAGAGACTGCGGCTGCTGGGTTGGTACCAGCTGCGGCTCGCACTCGGCTGGCTTCCCGAGCTGCGGCAGGCCGCGCAGCGGGAAGTCCCCGCTGACCTCGTCGACGCCCACCTCGCCCGCTACTTGAGCAGCCGCAACCGGCGCGCGGTCGTCCAAGAGTTCGTGGGCCTGCTCTCAAGAGTTCGTGGGCCTGCTCTGCGGCCGGCAGCCTCTGCGCACCGAGGCCCACGATCTCGGTGACCTGCCGATCACCACATCAACCACGACGACCCTGACCTCCTCGCCCAGATCATCCACGAAGCGATCCGGGACCCAGGAACCAGCTCCTGGCCCGCATACAGGACGAGGCGATCAGGGCGGACCGGGAAGCCGGGCACACCGGCAGCGTCGTCGACGAACTCATCGCCGACCGCCGCGCCGAAGCCGCCCGCGACAACACCGACGACCACATCGATTAGCCGGTTCGACAGGACAGGCTGCTCAGCAGGTCTGCGGCTGGGCAGCCAGCTGCCACAGCCTCCGCAACATCGCCTGACCGCTCGGTGGGGACTGGCCACGACGAGTCCCGCACCGTCGGCACGGTCATAATGGCCGATATCCCGGTGGAGTCCTTCCGTCCTGCCGGTCACAGCGACTGGTAGGCAACACCCACAGGGGCCTACTTCGACTCACTCCTCGCGCCCATCTCTGCGCAGACATGGGCGGTGGCACGTGCGCCGCGGAGCGTGCACAGCGCCCACACGCCTTCGGCTACGACATCCTTCCTGTCCCGCTACTGGCCGCGGCTTCGTCGTTTCCCTGTTCGCCGAAGAATGTCCGGGGCAAGCCGCCCCAAGCCTTCCGCAGCCTCGACGGAGTGAGCGCCAGTGAGTTGCTGCCGCAGGAGTTGTGCGAGGTGCAGTGGCTTGCGTCCGCCGAGCTGTTCGATCTGCAGCCGACAGGAGAATCCGTCGGCGACCACGATCGATGTGGGGTCGGCTCGCAGCGCGGGGATGAACGACTGCTCGGCGCACGTGACCGATACGCCGTAGTGGCCTTGCTCGAATCCAAAGTTTCCCGCTAGGCCACAACATCCTTCGTCCACGCTGGTGAGGTCGACGCCCAGCCGGGCGAGCAATCGCCGGTCCGGTTCGGTCCCGAATACCGCGCGATGGTGGCAGTGAAACTGTCCGATTGCCTGCTGGTCGATCGGCTCGAACTCGATGCCGCGGCACTCGAGAGCCTCGGCGAGGGTGCGGATGCGTGTGCCGACTTCCTTCGCCTGTGGGGTCCCCACGAGCTCCGGTGCGTCGCCGCGCAATGCTGCGGCGCAGCTCGGCTCGATCACGACAATCCCGCCCGGCGCCTCGGCCAGCTTCGTGACAGCGTGGGCCATCACCCGCCGAGCCGTGGTCAGTTGCCCGGTGGATACCCAGGTCAGCCCGCAACAGACGTCCGGCCCCACCACGGTGACGTCATACCCTGCGGCGAGCAGTAAGGTATGTGCGTCCTCGGCGATGGCGGGCCCGAAAGATGCGGTGAATGTGTCGATCCACAGCGTGACCTGCTCGGCGCCCGGTGCGGGCCGCTGTGACTGCCCCACGTTCGCCTTTACCGGTGTCGTGGACAGTGCGGGCAGCGCACGCCGGGGGTCGATGCCGCCGAGGCGCGCGAGAACTTTGCTTTTCAGCATCATGTTCGCCAGCCGTGGCATACGCCTTGCCACGGCGAGCCACAGCGGCAGCCAGCCCATGCTGTAGTGGCTGCGAGGTCTGATCCGGCCACGGAAATGCTGGTGCAGGAACTCGGCCTTGTAGGTGGCCATGTCCACCGACACCGGACACTCGCTCGAACAGGCCTTGCAGCTGAGGCACAGGTCCAACGCCTCGTACACGTCCTTGGACCGCCAGCCATCGGCGCTGAGGTGACCGTCGAGCATCTCGAACAACACTCGCGAGCGGCCTCGGGTGCTGTGCCGTTCGTCCTTGGTAGCGCGATACGACGGGCACATGCCACCCCCGGACTCCGTGCGGCAGGCACCGACACCGACACATCGACGCATCGCCTTGCCCCAGTCGCCGTCGTCTTCGGAGTATCCGAACTCCAGGTCAACGGTTTGGGCCCGGTTGACATCGAGCCGCAGGTTCGCGTCGAGCGGTTCGGGATCGATGATCATTCCTGGGTTGAACACATTTCCCGGATCGAACGCCGCTTTGAAGGCCGCGAACGCACGCAGCGCGGTGGGGCCGTACATCATGCCGAGAAGCTCCGACCGTGCGCGCCCGTCGCCGTGCTCACCGGAAAGCGAGCCGCCGTGTGCCACGACCAGCTCTGCCGCTTCCTCCTGAAACCGGCGGTAGGCCGCCCTTCCCTGGTCGCTGAGCAGGTCGTGGTTGATTCGGACGTGGACGCATCCTTCGCCGAAATGCCCGTAGACGATGCCTTGCCGGTCGTGGTCGGCGAGCAGCGCGTGGAAGCCCGTCAGGTAGTCGGCGAGTCGATCCGGCGGAACAGCCGCGTCTTCCCAACCCGGCCATGCCTCCGCTTCCGACGGGGTGCGGGTGGCAAGGCCCGCGCCGCGTTCCCGGATGCGCCAGAACGTTCGTTGCTCAGCGTCGTCAGTCACGATCCGGGTGTCCAAGGCGCCGGCCGCGTGCGCGGCTTCAGAGACTTTCCGGCTGTGCGAATCGGCTTCTTCACGATCCTGGCCGCACACCTCCAGCAGCAGCCAGGCACGACCGCGCGGTAGCTCCGGCCGGAAATGGAGGCCGGGGCGGGTGTCGAACGCGCGCACCAGGTTGTCGTCGATTCCTTCGACGGTGAGCGGACCCACCATGGTGACCTGCGGTGCCGCCACTGCGGCCGCGATGTCGTCCGGGAATCCAGCCACCACCAAAGCCCGGTGGGGCGGGACCTCGACGAGCGCGACTGTCGCCGAGGTGATGACGCCGCAGGTTCCCTCGCTGCCAGTGAACGCCTTGGCGAGGTCGAATCCGCGTTCAGGAAGCAGGTGCTGCAAGCTGTAGCCGGAGATCTGCCGGGGAAACCGCCCAAGTTCCCGCCGGATCACCGCGAGGTTCTCATCGCGCAGGCCGGTAAGCCGGGCGGTAAGGTCGGCGGCTCGCCCGAGCGACCGGACCTCGCCGTCCGCGAGTAGGACGTCGAGGTCGATGACGCTGGCCGCGGTCGTCCCCCACGCCACCGAATGGGAGCCACACGCGTTGGTGCCGATCATGCCTGCGACGGTGCAACGGTTATGGGTCGATGGGTCGGGACCGAACCGGAGCCCGTGCGGACGTGCCGCGTCCTGGAGCCGGTCGAGCACGACACCGGGGTCGACCACTGCCGTGCGTGTCTCAGGGTCGACCGAGCGGATCTGGTTCAGGTATCGGGAGTAGTCGACGACCACACCGGGCCCGATGGCGTTGCCCGCGATGTTGGTGCCCGCGCCGCGCGAGGTGATCGGCACCCCGGCCTCAGCGCACAGTCGGACGGTGCTGGCGACGTCCTCGACGCAGCGCGGGAACACCACGGCGCGCGGCACCACTCGGTGGTTGGACGCGTCCGATGCGTAGGCGGCACGGGTGCCGTCGTCGGTGCGGACATCGCCGTCGAGCCTCGGAGCTAGTTCTCGTAACAGCGGTTCGGTCATCGCGGTCACCTCGGGGCGAAGAGTGACGTCGGCGTGGTCGAGGCAGCTGCCTCGAGCCAGGAGCGATCGAGCCCCTCAGCGGCGAGGACGTCGATCAGCATCATCAATGCCTCCGGCGGCGACGGCGAGTCCGGCTGGCCTGCGTCAGACGAGAGGATGAGCTTGTCCCCGGCCGCTTCGGCCACCCTGGCCAGCATTGCCGGCGTACAACCTGACTGGTGAAACAGCTGGAAGGCGGTGACCTCGGCATACCCGCCAGCCTCGACGAGCGAACGAACCTCAGCGGGCCGCAAGCCGGGGACGGTGTAGGACGGGTGCGTGAACATGAGCCGGTTGATGCCGTAGAAGCGTGACCGCTCGCTCAGCCAATGACACTCCTCATCGCTGAGGTGTCCCGTGGCAAGCACGGCGTCGTGATCGGCGACGAGCGCGAGCACAAGTTCCGTGTCCGCGCCAGCCGCGGGCTCCACTGGCGGAACGGCGTACGTCCGCGACGGCAGCCGTGGCTCCTGATGGCACAGCCGCGGCAGGCCTGCGGTTCGTTGGGTATGCGCATCGGCCGTTGGCATCCACACGACCCTGCCGCCCGACGACAGCGCCGTGGCGACTGCGGTGGGATTGACGCCACCGCAGTGCTGGTTGAGCGCGATCCCGCCGTACACCGTCTGCCCGGTGAGCCTCGCGGCGGCGTGTGCCCTGCCCACCGTCGCCTCGTAGTGGGCCTTGAGCACGAAACCGGAGAAGCCGGCGAGGTCGAACGCATCGGCAACGTCCGCGTCGTCGCCGATGCGTTGGACAACATCCGGTCCGGCATGCACGTGGCTGTCGAACACCCTCAGAACTCCTCTGCCGCAAGTCGCCCCGACTCTCTGGCGACGACATCGGCGCGCGACTCCTGCAGCAGTGGCCAGCGACGACGCAGCAACCGCAGCTCCTTGAGATTGAGTACACAGTCGAGTTCGCCGGGTTCGGAACCGAGCTGACCGATCACTTCCCCCGAGGGGTCGATCACGCGCGATCCTCCCCAGAAATCGCGCTGGTTCTCAGTACCAGAGCGGTTGACGAAGATCACAAAGGACTGGAGCACGACGGCCGTGTGCAGCAACAGGATCTCCCATGCACGCTGCGTCGCGACACCTACCTCGGCCTCCGCGCTGTTGGCTGGGACGACAAGGACCTCAGCTCCGCTGTGCGCCGCCAGCCACGGAATCGCGGGCTGCCACGCGTCGTTGCAGACGAGCATCGCCAGCCGCGTGCCAAGCAGGTCACGGCATATCAGCTGCCCGCCAGGGCGGAAGTGCTTCCGTTCCTCCCACCCACGATAGGTGGGCAGGTACATCTTGCGTTGAATCCAGGCATCGCCGCCCGTCAACAGAGCGGCACTGTTGAACGTGTGATGGCGGAAGGCCTCCGCGAAACCCGCCGCCACGGCCGGAGCATGCTCACCGAGGGCCAGCAACCTCTCATCATCCGGCCGGAGCGGCATCGCATCTGGCACCTGACTCAGGTGGTATCCATGCGTGGCCAGTTCAGGTGCGACGACCAGATCAGATCCACTCGCGGAGCGAACCAACGAGTCGAGGTGGGCCAAGTTGCCGTCCACATCGCCCAGTTTCGGGTCGGTTTGCAAGAGCCGGACGCGGAGTTTGGTGTCCTCCGACGTCCGGTCAGTGCGCTCACTCACCGACGAAGCCCTCCTCGACCAGCCAATCCTTCGCGGTCTTCTCCGGCGTGGCGCCGTCGACATCGACCTCAGCGTTGAGGGTCTGCAGCGTCTCGTCGGTGAGTGAGTCAGCCAGCGGTGCGAGCACGTCAGAGATCGCTGGGTTGGCGGCCAGCGCGTCCTTACGAATCGCCACCGCCGGGTTGTATGCAGTGAAAAAGTCCTTGTCGTCCGTCAACACGACAAGGTCCAGGGCAGCGATCCGACCGTCGGTGGCGAACACCTCACCGAAAGCGCACGGCTTTCCCTTGTCGATGGAGTTGTAGATGGCGCCGGCCGCAAGCTCGGAAACATGAGCATCCTTGAGTTCGAACCCATAGGCGTCCTGTAACCCCGGCCAGCCGTCGTCACGCCCGAAGAACTCGGCCGCGCCGCAGAAACCTGCTGCTGCCGGGTCACTGGTGGCGAGCTCTGCGTAGTCGGAAAGGGTCTCGACGCCGAGTTCCTCGGCCTTCTCCCGGCTTGCCGCGACGGCATAGGTATTGTCGGCCGGAGCCGGATCAAGCCAAGAGATCGAGTTCTGCTGCTCGTCCTTGTCGGCGACAGCCTGGTACAGCTCTTGCGGATCGGCGATCGGCTTCGTCTTGCCGAGGTGAGTGATCCAGCCCGTTCCGGTGTACTCCCAATACATGTCGATGTCCCCACTTACCAGCGCGGACCTCACGGTGCTGGTGCCCGACATGCCACACGTTCGCTGGACCTCCGCCCCGGCGGACTCCAACGCCTGCGCTGTGATTTCGCACAGGATCAGCTGCTCGGTGAACTCCTTGCCACCCACCGTCACCTCGACACCAGCGAGATTACCTGACTCCGCCAGCGAGCCTGCCGATACGTTGCTTGGTGGTGAGTCTCCGAGCCCACAGCCGGTCAGCAATAGCGCCCCTGCGGTTACGATGGAGACGAGCTCGCTGCTTTTGCGCATGAAATTGCCTTTCGATTGTTGATGTAGTTCATAGCCCCTTGGGGCGAAGACCCCGCTCGGTGATTCCGGCTAGCCAGTCCACGACAAGCGCCAGCGCGATGGTGAGGAGGCACCCGGTCAGCAATATCGGCATCCGGTAGAAGACGATCCCTCTCTCAATGAGATCTCCGAGACCGCCCGCATTCGTGTACGTCGCCAGCGTGGCGACGCCGACGTTCAAGATCAACGACACTCTGATCCCGGCAAGCATGACAGGCACAGCGAGCGGCAGTTCCACCGTGAGCAGAATGCGACGCGGGTTCATCCCCATCCCCCTCGCGACATCGATCACGAATGGATCGACCTGCTTGAGGCCGACGATGGTGTTGCGCAGAATCGGCAGCAGGGCGTACAGGATGAGTGAAATCACTGCCATGTCGAAGCCGACCCCATAGATCAAGGCCAACAGGACCAAGATGCCGATCGACGGAATCGCTTGACCAGCGTTCGCCAGCGCCAGCACGGGCGGTTGAATGAACCGCGCCCTGGAACGGCTGAGCAGGATCCCCACCGGGACACCGATGGCGATCACCGCGACCGTCGACACCGCGACGAGGAGCACGTGCTCCCACAGTCGTGTCAGCAGGATGTCCGTCGTGAGTGCTCTGGCCTCAATGGAGTCGAGGTCCGCGGTCCGGATGAACGCCAGCGTCCCGAGGACCAGCGCTCCGGCGACGACCGGTAGCACCCACGTCGCTTTTATCGGCGACTCATCATCGAGCGCGACCCGATCGGTTACCGTCTGGCTCACGCCGCACCCCCGTCCAGCCGGCACGAGGCGAGGAGCATGTCCTGGACGGTCATCTCGCCACCACTACTGACGCGTACTCGGTCGGCGCCGTGTAGCAGCATCTTCTCCAGTACAGCGGCGATGGTCTCGTCCGGCGTGACGGCGAGGCTCGCGGCCTCGCCGTGGTAGCCGTTGTCCGGGGCGGTCAGGTCACCGACCTTGAGGAGGGAGAGCCTGCGAAGGGCAGCGCCCTCACCGATGAACGAACGCACGAAGTCGTCCGCGGGGTCGGTGAGGATCTCGAGTGGACTCGCGAACTGCGCAAGGCGAGATCCTTCCGCGAAGATCGCGATTCGATCGCCAAGACGAAGTGCTTCGTCCATGTCGTGGGTGACGAAGACGATCGTCTTCCGGATCCGTCGTTGCAGCTCGAGGAATTCATCCTGGAGACGCTCCCTGGTGATCGGGTCGATGGCACCGAACGGCTCGTCCATCAGCATGATCGGCGGGTCCGCCGCCAGCGCACGGGCGACGCCCACTCGTTGCTGCTGGCCGCCGGACAGTTGTTTCGGATATCGGGAGCGATACGAAGCAGGATCAAGACCGACAAGCTCGAGCAGCTCATCGACTCTGGCGGCGATCTTCGGCTTCTCCCAGCCCAACATCTGGGGCACAAGACCGATGTTCTGTCCGATCGACATGTGCGGGATGAGCCCCACCTGCTGGATCACATAACCGATGCGGCGACGCAGCTCATTCGGGTCCGTATGGGTGACATTCTTGCCGTCGATCCAGATCTCGCCGGACGATGGCTCCACCAGACGGTTGATCATTCGCAGCGTCGTGGTCTTGCCGCACCCAGAAGGGCCGACGAGGACCACGAACTCGCCACGCTTGATCTCCATGGTGAGTGGGGCGACCGCGTCCGCGGCTGCCCCTGGGTAGCGTTTGGTGACCTCCTGCAGCCAAATCATGGCCTCGCTCCGGTCTCGTGGGTCGTTGGTGATGTCAGGCATGAAGGCCTCGCGGAGTGGTGAGTTTGCCGGTGATCAGAAAGACCAGGTCGAGGACAGCGGCGACGATCACGATCGCGACCACTCCGCTCAGTGCCTCGTTGAGCGCATTGGCGCCGCCCATCCGTGACAGTCCTCGGAAGATGAGCTCGCCGAGCCCAGGACCACGAACCGCGGCTCCGATCGCGGCGATCGCGACGACCATGATCGTGGCCACCCGGATCCCGTTGAGGATCACCGGCCACGCGAGCGGAAGGCTCACGCGTCTGAGCCTCTCCGCCGCTCCCATCCCCATGCCGCGCGCCGCGTCCACGACGTTTGCGTCCACGGTCTCGAGTCCCGTGACGGTATTACGGAGGATGGGAAAAATGGCATACATGGTGAGCGCCAGGACGGTCGGCATGACACCGAGCCCGAAGATCGGGATCATCAGACCGAAGAGCGCGAACGATGGGATCGTAAGGATCGTGGCGGTTACCGAGAGCGTCGCCGAGCGGAATCTCTGGGAAGCTTCTGTTCCGATGGCGACGGCAACGCTGATGACAGTCGCGATAGCGACCGCCAGCAGGACAACCTGCACGTGCTGAAGCAGCAGGAACAGGATCCGTTCCGAGTTCTCAACGACGTAATCGAGAAAGCTCATGAGGTTCTCCAGTCGGGGGTCATCAAGCTTTGCCGGAACTGAAGGCGACACTGAAGAACTCGTCGATGGTTTCCATCATGTGCTTGAAGGTCGGATCCTCATCGAACATCCACTCCGTGTGGCCCTTCCCCTCAAGGATCTCGAGCCGCTTGGGCCCAGCCGCGACGTCGTGAAGCGTGTGGGCCTCCTCCACCTTGTGCAGTTGGTTGTTTTCGCCATGCACGATCAGCAGCGGCTGATCCGTCAGCTTGGCGGCATGCTCCTTGGGCTGGAAGCGCAACAAATAGTCAGCGGACTCAAGGTTTACCCCGGCACCGAAGCCGGGTGCCTTGTACAACTCTTCGTCCACGTAGCCGTCGGTGCGATCATCAAGGTCGAGACGCACGATGTCCCAGGGTGAGGTGATCTCCGAACGGCCAAGCGTGGTGCGTCGTTCGCGGTCCGCTTCAACCCTTCGCAGCAGGCTGCGCCACGTCTGGTCGTCGTGCATCTTCCGGGTGGACCGATAACCATCCGCGATTCCGTTGCAACAGGCGAGTACCTTCACACGCGGATCATCGGCAGCCTCGGTAACCACAACACCGCCGCCGAGGCCCCAGCCGAGCAACGCTACCCGTTCCCCGTCCAAGCGAGGATGGTACGAGACGCGGTCAACGGCCGCGCGCACGTCGAGAACCCACTCCTGCGGGACCAACCTGCCACGCTCGCCCTCGCTTAGCCCGAAGCCGCGGTAGTCGAACGCGAGGACGGCATAACCACGCGGTGTAAGCGCACGTGCGAAGCGTTCCGGGTGGATGACCTTCAAACCCTGGTAACCGCTCGCGGCGACGACGATCGGGTAAGGCGCGTGCTCGCCGTCGTCGTCCGGCAGATGCAAATCAGCATCGAGCCGATGGCCGTCGCTGAAGAACGGAAGGGAAAACCTGGGCATACGTTGTGCTCCTTCATTGGTGAATCACTCTTTGGCGGCAGGGGGCGACGACAGCGAACGACTGAGATGTGCGGCTGCCTGCGCGATGTTCTGGCCAGCGGCCGTGATGCGGTCTCGCAGGCGGTAGGCAGGGGCGGAGATATTCAGCGCGGCGACGATGTTGCCCCGAACATCGCGGACCGGCGCACCGACTGCACTGAGGTCGGCGTCGAACTCCCCGTCTACCAGCGCGAAACCGCGCCTCCGCGCCTCCTTGAGCCGGGTGAGGAGATCGTCCACGTTCGTCGCCGCATGAGGGCCCGGCCCCGGAATGAACCGTTCGGCATACAACTCCCGGATCTCCTCGTCGGTGTGATCGAACAACAGTGCCCTGCCGGACGACGTGCAGTTCACGGGCGATGTCCGGCCGATCCAACCAATCGCCTCGACTGGACGCTGGGGGCTCTCGGACAAGATCGTGAACACATCTGTGCCACGTCGAATGCTCAAATGGCACCGCTCCCGCACCAGTTGGGTGAGCCGACGCATCACCGGCGGAGCCAACAGCAGCAACCGCTGGTCCCCCGCCTTCGCCGCTATCGCGAACAAGCGCCATCCCAAACTGTGCTTGCCATCCTCGGAGCGTTCCACCAGACCGAGTTCGACAAGCGGCCTGAGCTGCCGGGACACGATCGACTTGTCCCGATGCATCGACCGCGCCAGTTCGGCGACCGTCAACCCCTCCCGAGACGGCGAATCCGACCCAGACAAGGCATCCAGGAGAGCGACCAGTTTCGCCGCCGCAGTGTGTTCGGTGCCACCCATGCGGATGATGCTGTAGACCCCGGTGTATCGGCCACAATAGCGTGTTGCAGAAAATGCAACGATTTAGCAGACGGCGCTGTGGCGATGCATCTTTCGTTACCGCCCGTAATTCTACGGTGACAGGCGACGGTCACCGCGTCATCTGCGCGCAGTCGCTGACCGACCGACAACTCCAGCAGCACAGCGAGGGCAAGATTTGCGGCAGGCGAACGACATGATCATCCGGTTGGCCGTTCTCCTCCTGCGGCGGCGCGGACCGCACGACCGTGACCGCGTAGCCATCGAACGACATGAACCCACACCGGCCAGCGAGCAGGCCTTTGAGGGGGTTGACCGATAGAATATCCAACTTGATCAAATAAATCTTCAATCAACGCATCGTGAGTCCAACGGATCATCAGCGGCCATCGCCACCTCGCTGGCCCATCAAGAACTGCGACAATGGAATGTCGAAACAACGTTGTGTTCGGATCATCATCGTCAATAACCTCAAACGAATGTCTACCTCGCAGCCCCATACTGGGGTCAAACCGGAACTCGACGAAGCGGCCGGGATGGTAGCGTGAGACAGAATACAGAATGCGCCCATGGCCGCCTTTGGAGCCAATGGTCAACCCCTCCTCAAGAATCAACTGAGGCCAGCGCGGTGGCCACACTGATTTTTCCGGATCGGCGAGTTGGTCAATGACATCATTCAGCTGAGCGCTATCCGAGTCATAGACACGTTGATGCACGTTACTCATAACCAACATGTAAAGCTCCAATACAGATCTGTCTTTTGTGTCCAAACAGTTTAAGTACCGGCTTTAGTACAGTTGCCAGGAGAAAACCAGGCCGCCTTCATGAACCTACATGTTCGGTTATTTTCACGTGAGGTGACGCGGTTGGCGGGTAGTGGGCAAAGGCATAGTGATCAACAAAGAGTGAAGCTCCTGGTCTGAGCGGTGTCGACCAGGAGCACCAACACCAGAACCAGGAGCTTCACTGTGCCGTCATACCGTCGACGATCGATCTGTGCAGGACAGATCCTCAGACGACCTCAAAACATGTCAAACAGTGACGACTCAGAAACAGCTGGGCGCGTTCCAGTACCGACTAGACCTCGTGTCCAAATGCACGTGGTCATCATGGTTCGGGGCACCAGGGCCGATTATGCCGTTGAATCCAGCATATCTACCCGCACGAGCGAGCGTACACAACCCCGGCGATCCGGTGAGATCAGCGGCGAGACCATAGGTGTGCTTACTGTTCGGCGCACCGCCGACAGAATCGTTGTATGCAACGCTGCGAAAGCCAGAGCTGACATATAGGGGTTTATCACCCAGTTTGTGTCGCTTCGCTTCTAGCTTCCACATTGTCAACAGTACGTTTTCCTTCACCTGTTCAGTACTGGTGTTACCTCCGGAAAAACAATTGCAGTCCGGCGAGTCGAATTCAGACCAAGAAAAATGCGCCGGTGTACAGTCTGAATCTTGAAGCGCATAGATTTGATCATAAGTCTCCGGACCAGCGATTCCGTCCACCGTGAGGCCGTACCCGTTTTGGAACCGCTTGACCGCAGCCTCGGTCTCCGAGCCGAATATCCCGTCGACAGCAATAGGATCACCATAACCTGCCCAGCCGGACACGCGAACCTGGAGGACAGTTACGTCAGATCCGGAGTCACCTTTTGAAAGAGTCCGATTCCACGTATAACAACTATCCGCGGCTGCCTCATGCGTGGGGCTAATGGCCGTCATCCCGGCCATCACCAGACCAAGAACTAGAGCACCAGGAAGCAATCGTAACAATCTCCTGCGTACGCTCAACATTCCTCCTTTATCAACTTCCGTTGTACCTACACACATCCCAGGTGGCGTCCAGCTAACCAACGACGATTCTGCGCTTTCAGCGACGCCAGATCTCGCTCACTGGACGAGCACACTCCACGTACGCGCATCCACTACACCGTTTGCGCGAATGCGATTATTGGACTGAAATTCAGTCACCGCGGACTCGGTGTTCGGACCAAACAAACCGTCGACGGCGATCTGATACCCGCGACTCGAAAGCTGACTTTGCACCGCCCGTACGGCCTGACCGCTACTGCCACGTTCCCGGTCACGCACTGCTTGATTCCAGGTTTGATTGCCCACGATGCCGTCCACTGCCGCACCCACCCCTGACTGGAAGTTTCGCACGGCATCTTCGGTGTTGGGCCCGAATATTCCATCAACCATGATGCTGTCGCCATGCTCGTTGAGCAGGTATTGCACACTGCGTACGCGTTCACCGGAGTCCCCAGCGCGCGAAATTGGCCAACTCACCCCGGTGGGGTCACCACCGACCGTGGCCGCTACATCGCCGCGCAGCGTCGGCAGCATCGCGTACAGTTCGTCACCTGGACACGTGGTCGCATTGAAGTCACGGTGACCGTATATCTCGTAGGGATCAATTCCGTACTGTTCACTCAGATAAACACACAATTCGACTAATGCCGAATAATGTTCAGTACGTAGCGCTTCTGACGTGTAGGTACCTTCGTTCTCAATACCAACGGCCATCCGGTTCTGACCGCGACAGTGCGCTGATTCCACGAACTTGCTGCCATTCCGCAGCGCGTCCAGACTCTCGTGTCGCCCTTCGGTCATGTACCCGCCGCGACTAATGGTGAAATGCTGACCGGAATCGATCCAGCCATTATTGTCCATATGATAGTTCTGGATCGACCGAGCTAACGAGAAAGCATGTTCAAGTGAATAGTCCGCACTATTCTCCGTAACTGTGTGGTGAACTACGATCTTGCCCGCCGGCTCGTCGAGGACGGTTGGCGCTCGCTCTGGCGCGCGAGCATTCCAATCAGATGTGGTGTATATGGTCGGACTTGCCGAACTAGCACGCGCTATACCACGTGGTACGAGCAGGACACCTAATCCCACCAACGCACCGCTGATAACACTACGGCGATTCGTCTCCGTGCATGAACAACCGAAATAACCAGAACTAGTATGTTCACAATATTTACCCCTGCGGAGACCGCGAGAATTCACATAACCCCCTCGAAACTCAAACGGTAAATGGACCTCACCGCGAACTTCCAACTAGCATGCACAACCCCAAATTTTCGCCTTGAAGGGGACGTTTCCAGCTATGTGATCATCATAGCTTCGATAATTAACGAATAGAGACTAATTGCAAGAACTCGCAGCGGATATTGACCGTGCTGCTCAATTCCGTTACCCTGCCGCAACCATTGGTCACCCGGGCATCATCGCGCCGGGACCGCTGTCGGCGCCGGTATCGGAATCGAAGTTCCTCAATCTCCCCGCCCCAACCTCGTTACTCGTCGAACACGCGAGGCTGTTCACTCGATCGGATTAACGAGAGCGCTTGCCGAAAGCGGCAATCATGATGTTCGTCCTGGCTCACAGGTCTAGTCTGAACTTGTCGTACGCGACGTTCCGGCGGATCGAGACAGGAGATGCGATGACCGCGACATCGGCCAGTGATCACGCCGCCCATCGGCATGTCGGTGGTTCGATGCGCCTCCGCTTGCTCGCTAGTCTGTGTGCGAGCTGGATGATCATCTTCGCTGCTGTCCACGTGTATTGGGCGATGGGTGGCCCGGTCGGATTGCCTGACGGGTTCTCGATCACGGAGCATCCCTTGCTGCTCGTTGTCGATATCGTCGCGGTTCCGCTCTGTTTGGCTGGCGCGCTCCTGGCTCTGGCTCTTGTCAGGCCAATCGGCCGCCGCTATCGCCGGACGGTCACGTGGCTCACCGCACTCACCGGAGTCCTCGCGATCGTGCACGCCGCGGACACCATCGTCACGGACATCAAGATGCTGTTCGGCGCCGCTGATGTGCCCACATCACAAGCAGATCGGCTCAGTGCCTTTCTCTTCGAGCCATGGTGGTTACTCGGCGGAATCTTCTTCATCCTGGCCGCGTCGACTTTCAACGCTGAACAGCGCAAGGCACGGTGATCATGATGCTACTCGACGACCTGCTCCCGGACTGGGACCATCGGGAGCGGCATCAACTCCCGGTATCTGCGCCGGCCGCTGACGTGCTCGCTGCTGCCGAGACCGTCACCTGGCGGGAGTTGCCGATATTCCGGGCAATGATCACAGTGTCTTCACTTGGGCGTAAGTCGCCCTGCGCCGACTCGACGTTCTTGTCACAGCTGACCTCGGGCGGTTTCCGGGTGCTCGCAAGAGAAACGGATGAGTTGGTTATCGGTGCGATCGCACCGATCGGTGGCAGTTCGGAGCCATTCGCACTCGGTTCGGACCCATATCGGCAGTTCCGGGAGTTCAGCGGCTCGGGCTACTACCGCGTCGCATTCAACATCAGGCAGTGCGGCGGACTGCTGAGCACGGAGACGAGGGTGCTGGCCACGGATGCGCCATCCCGGCGTGCGTTCTCCGTGTACTGGTTACTGATCCGGCTGCCAAGCGGGCAGATCCGACGGGAGTGGCTGCGGGCGATCCGGCGCTCGGCGCTGGCCAGTCCGCGGCGGCCGCACGGGGGCAGCCGCGCTTAGTTTGTGAGGCGAAGGCATGGGGACGACCACCTGGATTCTGATGTTCGTCGCGGGGACGATGTTCCTGGTGGCCATGCTTGCTGTCGCTGCCCGCAAAATCCTAGGACTACGCGTCGGACTGATGCGCGCTGTGCTCGCCGGGACCTTCGGGGTAATCGCGGAGTCAGTGCTGGGCAGCACCGTACAACTTGAAGGACACCGGCCAATACAGATCAGCCTGCAACTGGGGGTGGGCGTCCTCATCGCCATGGGGTTCCTCGCGCTAGCCGAGGCGGTCGCGCCGTCTGGCTCCTTGGGCGGGCCGATGGACTGGATCGGCGCGCTGCGCACCCGCGCCGCACGCACCCACCGGTATGGGCAGATCATGTCAATCGCTGTGCGACACGGTCTCGCAGCGTACGTACGTGGCCGAGGCAGTGCCAACAGGCGGAGCGACACCGCGAAGCTCGCCCGAAACCTGCGACTCGCGCTTGAGGAGGGCGGGGTCACGTTCGTAAAGCTCGGCCAGGTGATGGCCACTCGCCATGACCTGTTGCCACCGGAGTTCGTCACCGAGCTGTCCCGCCTGCATAACCGCGTCTGCCCCGTGCCGTGGGAACGGGTCAGGGAAGTGCTCACGGAAGACTTCGGCCGCGATCCCGATACTGTCTTTTCTCGGGTCGACCATCAACCGGTGGCTGCCGCCGCGATCGCCCAAGTACACCGCGGCCAACTGCGTACTGGCGAAGAGGTCGCCATCAAGGTACAGCGTCCAGGGATTCTGGCTGTCGTCGAACGCGACCTCGATATCATGCGACGCCTCGTCAGCGTCCTCGCTAACCGCACCCGCTGGGGCCGCGCCATCGGGCTTGCCGACCTCGCCGACGGGTTCGCCACCGCGCTGCTGGACGAACTCGATTTCCGGATAGAAGCACGCAACACCGCTGCCATCCTGGCCGCAGATGCCGCGCACGGTGGCGGCCCCATCATTCTTCCGGTGGCACACGAGCAGCTCAGTACAGAGCGGGTCCTCATACTCGACTGGCTGGATGGGATCCCACTCGGCTCCGCTGGATCGCTCGTAGCTCAGCGCGGGCTGGATCCAGGTGCACTCGCACGCACGCTGTTAGAGAGTTTGCTACGACAGATCGTCGCCGACGGTGTCTTCCACGCCGATCCGCATCCCGGCAATGTACTACTACTCGAAGACGGCCGACTCGCGCTGCTTGATTTCGGTTCAGTCGCCCGACTCGACGCCGGGTTACGGGCCGGCCTGCAGCACCTCCTGCTCGCCGCCAACTCCGGCGACCCGGCCGCGTTACGCGATGCTCTACTAGAGATCGTCTACTGCCACGATGACGTCGACAAGCAACGACTCGAACGAGCGCTCGGCCGGTTCACGGTCACCAACCTAGCCGACGGCTCCGTCCCGGATATGAGCGTGTTCTCCGACCTGCTCGTTCTTACCGCTGAGTTCGGTCTCGAGGTACCGCCCGAGATCGCGGCTGTCTTTCGCGCGCTGCTCGCACTCGAAGGCACCATCTCTGGCCTCACCACTGAGTTCAACCTGGTCGTTGAGGCGCGACGCAGCGCGTTGTCGCTGTTCACCAAGCAGTTTACCGAGCGGTCACTACCCACAATGGCGGCCAGTGAGATGTTCGCCTTACTGCCGATGTTGCGCCGGGTCCCGCGCCGTATCGACCGCATCACCGAGTCATTAGAGCGCGGTGAGTTCTCCGTGAAGGTGCGAGTACTCGCCGACGAGCGCGAACGCAAGATCGTGACCAGACTGCTGCACTCAGCGTTGACGGCGTTCCTAGGCGGCATCACCGGGCTAATGGCTGTACTACTACTGGGCACGACCGGTGGCCCGGCCGTCACCCCCGATGTAAGTCTCCACCAGATCATTGGCTACCACCTTCTGGTGGTGAGTAGCGTCCTTCTCCTCCGTGTCCTGTTTCTCATCACACGTCAACGCACGTGAAGTGGTGCTTCCGCTCCCTGCAACGACGCTACTGCCTCGGCGAACTTGGCTTTAACGTAACGCTGTGGCGACTCATAACCCTCATACCACGGCCTGGTTCCGCAGCTTCCGTCCCCTGCCTGAACCCGCTCTCCGCCTGGTGTGCCTGCCACATGCTGGCGGTACGCCAGCAGCCTACCGCGGCTGGTCAGCTCACCTACCCCTAAATGTCGAATTGCTAGCCACGTGCTATCCCGGCCGGCAGGACCGACTCGGGCAACCACCCATCGAGTGTATGCCGGACATGGTGGACGCACTGCTGACGGCGCTACTTCCCCTCTCTGACCTGCCAATGGTCCTATTTGGGCACAGCATGGGTGCATCAATCGCATTCGAGACCGCGTTGTTGCTCGAGCACAATCATGGGATAGCGCCCGAAGCGCTACTACTGTCTGGCCGCCGAGCACCACGACTGCTCACCGGACGGCCGCCTTACCTCGGCGGCGACGAGGCGATCATGGCCGATGTCCGCAGGCTCGACGAAACCAGTTCTACCGTGCTTGACGAACCTGATCTCCGTGACCTAGTCCTGCCCGCCATTCGAGCCGATTACCGGCTGCTCGGAACCTACAAACCCACGCTCGACGGCGTGAGTTCGGCTCCCATCACCGCCTATGTTGGTGATGATGATCCGGACATCACCGAGGAGCATATTCTCGGTTGGACGGCGCACACGTCCGCTCACTTCACCCACCGCGTTTTCCCCGGTGGTCACTTCTATCTCGCAGAATGCGAATCAGAGTTGGTCGCCGATGTCGTCACACAGCTCGCTCACTCCATAACAGGTACCCTGTCATAGCTGCGGGCCACGTACGAAAGCGCGGCAAGTAAGTCGCTGCTTGTCAGCTCGGCTGCTGGCCCTCGCACGGCGGGCAGCGGCAGGGATCCAGTACGCGCCCAGCCAAGCTTGCCCTCGCTGTCTAAGTGACTCGATGTAGCACCCCGGTTGTCTGGGTGCAAGCAGTACGGAACGTCGAGGTAACCGGCCTCGAAAGCTCGCACGAGCGCGCTGCCAATCATATTGTCTAGCTCAAGCACTCGCTCCACGAGCGCCCGAACCTCGTCATAGAGCCCAGTGTCAACGACATTCGCCGGTGGTTCGTCACGCAGTCGCTCGTGCTCTGCGGCCGCCGCGGCGAACTCGAGCGCCTCGACATTCTCCTCGATCGTCGGAATACGGTGCGTCTCGACGGGAGTTTTGACGATCAATCGCTCCGCTCCTCCCCTTACCGCCAGCATGGCAGCGTCACCGAGCAGATCGAGCGCACCGGCACGAGTAGCAGGGAACACACCCATGTAGGTGTAGAGCACGACGTGCCACTCCACCCCAGGAAGGAGTTCACTCGCGACACGGTTCAGTACAGCCAATGCTTCCCTGTCCTGCTCGGCACTGGTTTGCTGGGCATAGCTCAACGAGATGCTGCTGATGCCATGCTGCGCGAAGAACATCCCCTCAAGCACCGATAGCGCGATAAGCATGCTCGGTGGGCAGAGCTGCCCCAGCATGCACCCGCCAAAGGTCTCAAGGTGTGCGTGCTTACGTTCGGCAAGCAGTTCCGTACAACGGCGCCATTCCTGTACAGCCAGCCGCAGCGGCGTGCGGTTGTACGGCAGGCAGTAGGACACTGGACCACCCTCGGTCGTCACGAGCCCGGAGTCCACGATCGCGTTGAAGATGTCGCCGGGTAGCGATGAGCCGTGCCGCACCTGGACCGGGAACGCCTGACTGACGACGCCGCCGAGTATCTCCCGCGTCACTTTCGGTCCGTGGGTAACGATTGGGTACCCGTTGAGCTGAATCCCATCAGCCAAGGCCCGTCGCGCCTCATCGAGCTGCCCGGTCCTGGTGTAGCTATCGAGGGTGATGGTACCCACCGTTAGCGCGCGTGCCGCCCGCACAGCCGCGAGACCGCGCGCCATCTCCACGGGAGAGGAAAACCCCATCCGGGGCTGGACCACGAGCTTGCCACGCTCGCGCGCCCTGCTGATGAATCCGGAGAAACCACGGTCTTCACTCATCACTCATCCGCGTCAAAAGTTCAGGCATGATGTTCAGCCGCTATGTCGGTGGCCGGCGCCATGTCGACAAACGTCAGGAAATCAATCAGATTCGCATCATGCTCAAACACAGCATCGAACCCCGCGTCGAGGAGATTCCGCTCGTGCTCAGCAGTCAACAGGCCGGACACGCCCAGTTTACCGCCAATCGCGACCGGAACCTCGCACAACGCTGCTTCCGCACGCACCGCGCCAATCAATCGGAGACCATCAGCGTAACCGTGGCCGTTGACCGTACTGATCACGATGACGTGCGGCTTGGTCGCAATAGCGCGCGAAACGAGCAGCCAGTCTGGTACACACGCGCCGAGATTGTCGACCCTGTGCCCGGACTCGGCCAAGAGTAGTTGCAAGTAAGCCAAATTCCACGTATGCGCGTCAGATGACACGCTTGACAGCAGAATTCTGCGTTGCGGTGCAGTCATCAGCTTCCTCCATTCCGGATCAGCGAGCGACTGCTCGCCTGTAACGACGTACCGCAACCGGCACCGTCACCAGGAGAATCAAGGCCATCCAGCCGAGTGCGAGCGGTACCGCGTACTGCACTGTGAAGACGCTCGCGTCCGTCGCCGCCGGGTTCCCCCACAGCGAACGCAGAGCATTGACCACGGCCGAGAGCGGATTCCAGTTGGCGATCGCCTGTAGCCACCCCGGCAAACCGCCAGTCGGAATGTACGCGCTCGACAGGAACATCAGGGGCATCAGCAGGAGCGACGGCATCGTGGCGGCCGCTTCGCCGCTTCGGGCAACGAGGCCAAGCACCGCGCCGATCCAGGACATCGTGAAACCGAACAACAACAGCACCGCGTACGCACCAAGTGCGGCGAAGAAGCCAGTCTCAATCCGCCAGCCGATGGCGAATCCAACCGCGGTCATCGCCAGCACCGTGACAGCGCGTAGCGCGAGATCCCCTGCGGTGCGCCCGACGAGCACGGCCGCGGAATTCATCGGTAGCGAGCGAAACCGATCCACCAGGCCATTGCGCAAGTCTTCGACCGTGCCGATCGCGGTGTTCGGTACACACGTCATCATCACCTGAGTGAAGATCCCAGCCATGATGAACTCCTGATAGCTACCACCGGAAACCGAAATCACTGATCCGAACAACAGGCCGAACAACACAACGAAACCCATGGGCATCAATGTCGCACTGACCAGTTTCTCCGGCATTCGGATAAGGTGCCGCAGATGCCGGCCAATCAACGCACGGCAGTCGCTGAGGGCGGTCCATTTTACGTTCCCGAGCTCCCCACTCCCGTTCAGAGTTGTTATCGCACTCATGCGACTGTCCTTTCCTTTTCATCGGAATTCTTAGTTAGAGCGAGGAAGACATCGTCAAGTGACGGTCGACGCATCGCGAACTCGCGCACCTCGACCGGCGCACCATCAAGTGCGGCCGCCACCGTCGACACGCAGGCAAAGTCCGTGTCGACGGGAATCGACACCGTACAACCGTCCTCTGCCACCAGTGGTGTCGCCGTGGTCGCTGTGCTGATGCGTCCCACGATCTCCGGCATATCGGCGGACTCGGCGATCCGGATATGCAACCGCTCACCGCCAACCTTGGTCTTCAATTCATCCGGGCTGCCCTCGGCGATCACCTGGCCAGAGTCGACGACTGCGATGCGATCGGCGAGTTGATCAGCCTCGTCCAAGTACTGCGTCGTCAGTAGCACACTAACGCCGCGTTTCACCTGTTCTCTGATCATTCCCCACAACACAGTTCTGCTCACCGGATCCAAACCCGTGGTCGGCTCGTCGAGGAAAATGACCACAGGATCGGCGACCAAACTTGCCGCGAGGTCAAGTCTGCGGCGCATGCCGCCAGAAAGCGTCCGGCTCAGTTTGTCCGCGGACTCTACGAGGTCGAGTCGGTCAAGCAAATCCGCGGCCCGAGCTTTCGCCTCACTTCTCCCGAGGTGATGCAATGTCCCGATCAGCTCAAGATTCTCCCGCCCGGTCAGTCGTTCATCGACCGCCGCGTATTGACCAGTCAGCCCAATCCGAGAACGCACCGCATTCGGCTGCTGTGTGACATCGAGTCCAGCTACCTTGGCATAGCCAGCATCCGCTTCCACCAATGTGGAGAGGATGCGGATAATGGTCGTCTTTCCTGCTCCGTTCGGCCCGAGTACACCGAGAACCGAGCCGGGTTCCACCGCGAGATCGACCCCGCGCAGCGCCTCATGGTCACCATAGGCTTTGCGGAGTCCCTCCGCCTGGATCGCGAATTCCATCGCTCCTCCTTACTGTTCACCCGAGCAAACGAGCCAGCTCATCGCCGATTCGCTTGATCACTTCGGGCTTGGTCATCTCGTCGTGTGCGCAGTCGATCGAGCGCACGCGCAGCTGTCCTTCGACAAAGGACTTCCAGCTAGATTCATCAGGTGCGTGCGCTGGCTTGCGCGTCGCCAGGAAATAGTGAACGTCCCCACGGAAGATGCTGGGACAGTGCGCCATAGCGATCTCGCCGTTGTTCCGTGCCACTCGCTCGATCCCGGCGACGTGCCGAGGCTCCGCGCCGCGGAGCGGACCGTCAGCTCTAGTCAGTTCTTCGGCCACTCCCGCGTGTGTCAGCGAGCTGTGATTCTTCGGCTGCCCTCCGGTAAGTTCGAGCAAGCCAGCGAGAAACTCGCCTCGACTCGGCACGTGCCGGGAATGTTCCGCGGGCGGATAGGCATCGAGCATGGCAAGCAACCCGACTTCTTCACCTTCGGATTGCAGCACAGTGGCTATCTCGTGGGCCACGACGCCACCAAACGACCAACCAAGCAAGTGATACGGGCCGCGGGATTGCACAGCGCGGATCTGATCAAGATAGTCCTTGACCATTTCCTGAATGTTCGCCGGGAGGTCACCTTCTCCTGTAAGACCACGCGCCTGGAGCGCGTAAACTGGTTGATCCGGACCTAGCGACTCAACCAAACCGGAATACACCCAGCCGAGACCAAGCCCTGGATGCACACAAAACACCGGCGGCCGTGTTCCACCGGCGCGCAGCGGGAGTAGAACGTCCAGTGCGTCATCGAGAGTGTCTGTGCCCAGACGTCTCGCTAGTTGCTCAGGCGTCGGTGCTTCGAACAATGAGCGGATCGTGGTCTCCGCCCCAAGCACGTCGTCGATACGGGCTGCGAGCTGGGGAATGAGCAACGAATGGCCACCGAGATCGAAGAAATTGTCGTTCGCTGCTACCGAGCTGACATGAAGTACCTCTGCGAAAAGCTCCGCGAGTACACGCTCCCGCTTGGTGCACGGCGCACGGCCAGCTGTGCTCGCCCGCGCTTCCGGCTGAGGCAGTTCCGCACGATCGAGCTTGCCGTGAGGGTTAAGCGGCAACTTGTCGAGCACGACAAGAGCCGTCGGGCGCAGGTATTCAGGCACTCGCTTCGCCACGTAAGCCTCAACCGCGACAGTGTCAACATCCTGGCCGCACACATAGCCGACCAGCCGCCTATCACCCGTTCTGTCCTCACGAACAATGGCTGTCGCGTCCCGCACACCAGGGGCGCCACGCAACACTCCCGTAATCTCGCCCAACTCGATACGGAACCCACGCAGCTTCACCTGATCATCGGCACGGCCCGTGTAAACCAGCTGGCCAGCCGTCGTCCAGTACGCTAGATCGCCAGTTCGGTACATTCGGGAGCCAGGCGGACCATAGGGATCGGCGGTGAAACGTTCCGCGGTCAGTGCCGACCGCCCGAGGTAGCCGCGGGCAAGTGATTCTCCGGCGATGAACAGCTCGCCTGTCACACCCGGCGGGGCGATATTCAACCTCGAATCGAGCACATACGCCCTTGTGCCGGGGAAGGGGCGTCCGATCGGCACCGGCCCGGGTCTGATGTCCGGCGGCAACTCGTACTGGGTGCAGTTGACGGTGGCCTCTGTAGGGCCGTATGCATTGACTATCCGGACGTCAGGGTGGCTAGCTTTCCAGTCGGACAATGCTTCACCAAGCAGTGCTTCCCCACCCAGTATCAGTGTTCCTTGTGGTGAGAAGGCCCCAGGAAGGGACTCCAGGAGCGGCAGATGACTCGGCGTTGCCTTGAGTATCGTGCACTTGTGTTCCCGCAGCGCGCGAAGGGTGTTCTCGTCCTCGCGCAACGGTGCGAGATGCACCGTTCCACCCGAGAGTAACGTCGTGTAGAGCGCGGTGACGGTGAGATCGAACGACATGCTGGAGTGCAGCACAGCCGCACCCGAGGCATCCGGATAGTCTCGCACCGTCCAGGACAGATAGTCGGCGAGCGCGCGGTGTTCGACCACAACGCCTTTCGGCCCGCCTGTGGATCCCGAGGTATAGATGACGTAAGCGGGATCGGTCCGGGACGGAGTGCCGGGCCACGGTCCTGTCGTTGGACGCGCGGCAACCGCGGCGGCGAACTCGCGATGGTCATGACACAGTACGGGTGCGACAGTGGTAGGCAACCGCCCCGCGGTCTCACAGTCGCTCAGCACCAGCGCCGGTGCGGCGTCGTCAAGCAGATAACGGACACGTTCCGCCGGATAGCTGGGATCGATCGGCAGGTACGCCGAGCCAGTCTTGAGTACGGCGAGCATCGCGGTAACCAGTTCGATCGATGGCGGCAGCAGCAGCGCGACGATGCCACCCCGGTTCGCTCCGCGACCGGCGAGTTCGACCGCTAGTCGGGTGGATTCCGCATCCAGATCAGCGTAGGAACGACGTCGTTCCCCGTCAGTTAACGCTATCGCGTGCGGGTTGCGTCGAACCCGTTCAGCGAACACAGCGAGCACGCTGGGCGGGTGCGTAGCCCGGCCTCCACCATCGCCGTTGCGGAGTATCTCGTCTCGCTCCCCAGACAATAGAACATCCACTTCGGACAGTCTCTCGTCAGGAAGTGTGAGTGCTCGATTAAGAAAAGCAACGAAACGGGCCGCCAGCCGTTCAGCAGTATCATGGTCGAACAGGTCGGTACTGTACTGCAGCGACCCATCGACCCCCGTCAACTCACCATCCGTGCCGGTTCGCTCCACGAGGCTCAGCGACAGATCGAACTTGGACGCCGTGCGTTGGGGAAGATACGGCTCGACCTCGAGACCGGGTAAATCAAGCGTGGCCTCTGCGTTATTGTGCAGAGTCAGCATCACCTGGAATAGCGGGTGTCGAGCCAGCGACCGGGCTGGTCGTAGAACATCGACCAATCGTTCGAAAGGCAGATCGGCGTTCGCGTACGCCTCGAGGTTTATCTCCTTGACACGGGCAACTAGCCCACGAAGCGTTGGATCACCTGACGTGTCGGTGCGCAGGACAAGGGTGTTGACGAAGAAACCGACTAGGTCCTCAATACGTTCGTCATCCCGCCCGGCGATCGGCGTACCGATCGGGATGTCGTCACCGGCACCGAGTCTGCTGAGCAGGGCGGCGAAAGCCGCCTGTAGCACCATGAACCGGCTGACCGAGCTCTTCCGCGCCAGCTCGGCCAGCCGGCGGTGGGTAGCAGCGTCAACGCGCATGCGTACGCTGCCGCCCTCATACATGGCGTGCGCAGGCCGTGGCCTGTCCGTCGGTAGGTCGAGTTCCTCCGGCAGACCTTCCAGTTGCTTACGCCAGTAGTTCACTTGTCGCGACAACGCACTACGAGGATCATCCGTGCTGCCGAGAACCTCTCGCTGCCACAGCGTGTAATCCACATACTGGACCGACAGTGGAGTCCACTGGGGTTCTTCGTTTCCGAGGCGAGCGCGGTAAGCAGTGCCGAGATCGCGCGCCAACGGCACCATTGATGCGCCGTCCGCCGCGATGTGATGGAGCACGAGTAACAACACGTGGTCGTCACGTCCCACACGTAGCAACGTGCAGCGCAGCGGGGGATGTACGGCGAGATCGAACCCCTCTGCCGCCGCCGTTGCGGCAGCGGCAGCCAGCTCGTCACTCTCGACGTCCTTGACCGTAAGCTTTGGGCGAGCTTCTGCCGCATCGAGCACGATTTGCTGCGCCGTGCCGCCGCGCTCAGCGAACACAGTGCGCAACGGCTCATGCCGTGCCACGAGATCGGCCAGTGCCATACGCAACGCGTCGACGTCGAGCGAGCCGGACAATCGCAGTCCAAGCGGCACATTATAAGTGGCGCTCGGTCCCTCGAGGCGGTTGAGGAACCACAGCCTGGCCTGCGCGTGAGATAGCGGGATCACCTCCGGCCTGACGCGGGGCGCCAATCCGTCTCGCTCTATCCCGATGTCGTCACCGTCGAGTTCCTTCGCGAGCGCTTCCGGGGTGGAATGCTCAAACAACGTACGGACCGCGACCTCGGTACTGAGCTGTGAGCGGATCCGCCCTACAAGCTTGGTGGCAAGAAGGGAATGCCCACCCAGGTCGAAAAAACCGTCGTCGATCCCAACCCGATCAACACCGAGTACTTCCGAGAACAGCTCACACAGTGCCCGTTCCGTATGGGTGCGAGGTTCGCGACGTGAGGTCGAATCGAAGCCAGGAGCGGGAAGCGCAGCACGGTCGAGCTTGCCGTTTGGCGTCACCGGCAACCTGTCCAGCACCACTATCGCCGCTGGTACCAGGTAGTCAGGCAATACGGTGGCAACGTGGCTCCGGAGCGCACCAATCGCTTGCTCTTGACCACTCTCGCCAATCACGACATAGGCAACCAGCCGCTTCTCTCCTGGCCGGTCCTCGCGGGCGATCACCGCGGCCTGGGTCACCACCGGATGGGTCAGCAGAATGGTCTCGACCTCGCCGGGTTCGACCCTGTACCCGCGAATCTTCACCTGATCATCGGCACGGCCCGCGAACTCCAGCTGACCGTCGCTTCGCCACCGGGCAAGGTCCCCTGTGCGGTACATCCTGGCACCGGGCGGACCGTAGGGGTCCGCAACGAACCTGCTCGCGGTCAGCGCTGACCGACCGAGATAGCCGCGTGCGAGCCCGTACCCGCCGACGTACAGCTCCCCGGCGACCCCGGGAAGGACCGGACGCAGCCCTGCGTCAAGCACGTACACCCGCGCGCCGTGAACGGGCCGTCCGATAGGTGCCATCCCATTGCCGGACAGCGGATCAGACACCGAGGTGGCCACAGTTGTTTCGGTAGGCCCGTACCCGTTGATCATGCGACGCCCCGACGACCATCGGGAGGCCAATTCGGGCGAGCAGGCCTCTCCGGCGGAGACGATCGTGCCACCCGCGAGCGTCCCGTCGTCGTCTGGCAACGCGGCGAGTGCTACCGGGGGAAGAGTCACGTGGCTGACTCGCTGCTCTGCCAATAGTCCCGCAAGCGGTTCGCCCGGCATGAGCCGGTCAGTGGACCCGAGCACGAACGTCGCGCCAGAAAGCAACGCCATGCCCAGTTCCCAGAACGAAGCATCGAAGCTGGGCGACGCGAACTGGAGCACCCGGTCGCCAGGTCCGACGATGATCCGGTCGCGTTGGGTGGCCACCATCGCTGCCACACCGGAGTGGCTGACAACAACGCCTTTGGGATGCCCTGTGGAGCCAGAGGTGTAGATGACGTAGGCAGGGTGGTGCACCGACGCCGACTTGAGCCGGTCCGCGTCGGTGATCGGCTCCGCCGAGTAACCAGCGGCAAGAGCGTCGTTGTCCACTCGCAACACCGGCAATTCGGGTGCGGCACTCACCAGTGGCTCCTGTGTGTATTCGTCCACCAGCGCCAGCTCCGGGGCGGCATCGTCAAGCATGTAGGCGACCCGCTCGCGCGGATAATCGAGGTCTACCGGCAGATAAGCGGCTCCGGCTTTGACCACAGCGAGGACACCGATGAGCATGCCGACAGTCCGGGAGACACCCAGCGCCACCAGTTGCTCCGCACCGATTCCTCTGGCTATGAGCAGACGAGCAAGTTGATTCGCGTAACGATCCAACTCGGCGTAGGTCCACTCGCGGTCGTCGTGAACCACGGCGATCGCGTCTGGGCGCGCCGCCACCTGTTCCGCGAACAGCTCCGCGATGGTGCGAGACTCGCCAGGGTTGGCGCCCGCGCCACCGGTCAGCCAGGATCGCTCACCGTCGGTGAGATCGTTAATCGTTCCGACTGGCGCGTCCGGGTCAGCCGCGACAGCCTCGAATATCCGCAGCAACCTGTCGCGCAGTTCCTCGGCCGCGGCATCGCTGAGGCAGTCTCGGCGGTACAACAATCGCAACTGCAGTTCGTCACCTGACAGCCCCGCGGCGAAGCTGAGTGGATACTGCGTGCCGTCGCGCCCGGTGCCGCCGGTGATGCGCAGACCACCGGCTTCCAGTTTTTTTGTCCCCGGCTCGGCAGGGAAGTTCTGAAAGACGGTCACGGTGTCGAACAGCTGTGGGAATCCGGTAACCGCATTCACTTCAGACAGCTGAACGTAAGAGTGTTCCATCAACTCCGACGCGCGCCCCTGCAACTCACTCAGCACAGACCGGATCGAGACGGACGGCGGAAGCTGAACGCGTACCGGCAGGGTGTTGATGAACATTCCCACCATCGACTCAACACCAGGCAACTCCGGCGGACGTCCTGAAACTGTGCTGCCGAAGGCGACGTCTGTGGTGCCGGTGAGTCTGCCGAGCAGCATTCCCCAGCAGCCCTGCACGACGGTGTTCATCGTGACGCCGACTCGACGTGACATAGCATTGAGGCGAGAAGTCAGGTCGGCCGGAGCTGTGATGACTACCTCCGCTGGCCGTTCAGTAGCGGCGGGCAGGTCTGGCCACAAGACGGTCGGAGCGTCTATTCCCGACAGAGCCGCCCGCCAAGCGGCCATGGCTGCTTCCTTGTCTCGCGTCCCGAGCCAGGCCAGGTAGTCACGGTACGGACGCACCGGCGGGAGCACTGATAGGTCTCCCCGTGCTTCGTAAAGCTGGAAGAGCTCGCGCACGATGATCGGCATCGACCAACCATCAAGGAGCAGATGGTGCTTGCAGAGTGAGAGTCGGTAACGCCCCTCCGCCAAGCGGAACACAGCGAACCGCAGCAGCGGTGGCCGGCTGAGATCGAATCGTCGCGCCCGCTCCTCGCGCTGTACTCGTTCCAGCTCGTCGTCCAGCCGCGCGGGCTCCACCGCTGAGAGATCGATCTGTCGCCACGGAAGTGACACCGCCCGGGGTACGACGGCGATGGGTTCGGCCGTTCCCTCGTAGCGAAACCCTGCCCGCAGGTTCGCATGCCTGCGCAGTAGTGCCTTCGCAGCGAGCCTCAGCGCCCCGACATCCAGCTCGCCCTCGAGGTCGAGCAACATCTGTGAGATATATGGGTCTTCGCCGTCGTCCTCGAGCAGGGTGTGGAACAGCAGCCCCTCCTGCAGCGGAGACAGCGGCAAGACGTCTTCGACGCGTTGGGTGCTCACCGGGCCATCTCCCACTCAGTCGTGAACTCTTCGTCTTCGTCGTCGTGGTCCTCGGCAACCTCAGATTCGAAGGAGTCGAGCTCGTGCTGGCTCAACGAGACGAGATTCACGTCCGAGGGCGTCATTCCGCCCGCATCCCCGCTCTCGCCATGTGCCACAAGGCCACGCAGCGCGCTGCGAAATGCCTCGCTCAACGCGTGTACTTCGTCCTCGGTGAGCACCATGCGCGGCCACGACCACACCACAACCAGGCGCGTTCCGGCGGGGTGGTCTTCGGCTACCGCGTTAATCGACAGCGTGTGCGCCATTGGCGTGCGAGGATCCGGCCTGCCTCCAGCCAGATCGGCACCTCCAATGGTGTCGGCGTCTGCCACCGCCGACCATGGCCCGGCGGAACCCGTGCCAGTAGCAACGCGACCGAGGTAGTTGAAGCTCACCTGCGGTTCAAGTTCCCCGGCGAGCACATCTCTGGTGTCGTGGTTGAGGTACCGCAACAACCCGTAGCCAACGCCGTTGTCCGGCAGCGCTCGTAGGGTTTCCTTGACTGACTTGAGTATCCGCCCCACGACCGCGCCACCAGCGTCGACCTCGGCGAAGTCGAGTGACTCGTGATCGAGCCGCACGGGATAACGCGAGGTGAACCAGCCGACGGTACGGGACGTGTCCGCCCCCGCGACGATGTCCTCGCGTCCGTGCCCCTCGAGATCGACAAGAACACCTGTCGGCTCCTCGTCCTGCCACTCGTCCAACTCATCGAGTTCGGATCCGGCGTTCTCGATACGCCACCGGGTCACCGCGAGCGCGAGTGCCGTCAGCAATACGTCGTTCGGACCGGCCCGGTACGCGGCAGGCAGGGTGGTCAGTAGCGGCTCGGCAATATCGGCATCAACGTGCTGCACTAGGTAGCGCAGTTCCGCGAAAGTATCTTGGGTGGGGTCGAGCGGGCGCGCACCAAGCGGCGGGTCGAACTTCGACAGCCGCGCGAGCCAGTCGTCCAACTCGGCAACCCGTTTCTCGTCGTACGCAGCGGCATGCAGGTGCTGCGACCAGCGACGAAACGATGTGCTGACAGGTGGAAGCCGCGGGGTATCGCCCGCGTCCACCGCTCGCCAGGCGGCCGCCAGATCGTCGATAAGGATCCGCCAGGAAACCCCGTCCACCACCATGTGGTGCGCTACAAGCAACAATCGATCGGCCCCGTCACCGCCGGCGTCGAACCAGACGACGACCAGCTGGCGACCTGCTTCCGGCTCGGTACGGGCCCATGCGGCCGCGCTCTCCGACGAGATCCGCTCACGCGCCTCGTCCGCGTCGAGGCCACGGATGTCTCGCCGCAGCACAAACTCGGCGGCGTCGACAGTCCCGGGCTCAGGGATACGCAACGACCACTGCGTGCCGGCGGATTCCCGGTCCAGCCTCATCCGTAGCGCGTCGTGCCGATCGAGCACAGCCTGCACCGCCGCGGTTAGCGTGTCTAGTGCCAGTCCATCTGGCGCACGAAGCAACATCGACTGGTTGTAGCCATTGATGGGGCCGCCACGTTCACGGAAACGGGCGATAGCAGGAGTCATGGGAACATCGCCGGTACCGACATCCGGCTCACCGCTGGTCGCGGCATCTAGGCTCCGAGCAGCAAGCGCGAGCGCGGCCACAGTTTTGTGCTCAAACACGTCGCGTGGCGTGATAACCAGCCCCGACTGGCGTGCTCGCGCGACGAGCTGGATGGAAATGATCGAATCCCCACCCAGATCGAAAAAGTTGTCGTCGACACCAACCGAGTCGAGCCCGAGTACGTCCTTGAACAGCGCGGCGAGGGTCGCTTCAACCGCAGTGCGGGGGCCAGTGGCACCCGTAGCCGCGTTGAAGTCTGGTTTAGGAAGTGCTTTGCGATCCAATTTCCCGTTGGGTGTCAGCGGCAGTGCGTCCATGACGACGAATGTGGCGGGCACCATGTAGTCAGGAACCGCCGCCGCGACGTGCGCACGCAGCTCGTTCGGTTCCGGTGTCGCCCCATCATGCGGCACGACATACCCGTACAGGCGCCGCTCACCTGGGATGTCCTCGCGGACAACCACCGCGACCTGACGCACCGAATCATGGCTCGCGACCACGGCTTCGATCTCACCAGGCTCGATACGAAAGCCGCGCACCTTGACTTGATCGTCGGCGCGACCGGCGAATTCCAACGTGCCGTCGTGCCGCCACTTGGCTAGATCACCCGTGCGGTACATCCTGGTGCCAGCAGGGCCGAAGGGATCAGCAACAAATCGCTCAGCGGTCAGCGCGGCTCTGTTCAGGTATCCGCGACCAAGCTGTTCACCTGCCACATACACCTCGCCGGTAACCGCTGGCGGAACCGGGCGAAGCGCCTCATCGAGAACGTACATGCGTACGTTGTCGAACGGCCTGCCGAATGGCAGCGCCCCTCGCGGTACGCCGTCGCCAGGCAGCACACGCATTTCAGCACAGTTGACCGTGGTCTCGGTCTGTCCATATACATTGAGCACCGTGGTCCGCGGCCGCCGCTCGCGAAACTCGGACAGCGCTTCGCCAACTAAGGTTTCCCCGCCGAGCATCAAATGCCCAGAGGGCGAGTAAGAATCGGGAAGCGCACGTAGCAGCGCGAGATGGCTAGGGGTTCCTTTGAGGAACGTGCACTCGCGCTCGGCGAGCACGGCGCGAGTACTGTCGGCATCCTCCAGAACCGTGAGGTGCACCTGCCCACCCGTCACGAGGCACGTGTAGAGCGCCGTCACCGTCAAGTCGAATGAGATCGGCGAATGGACGAGAGCGAGACCGCTCGCGCTGGGGTATTCGCGCGCCGTCCATGCGAGATACGTTGTCAGCGCCCGATGCTCGATGACCACGCCCTTCGGCCTTCCAGTTGAGCCCGAGGTATAGATCACATAGGCAGGGTTCGTTTCGTCACGGGGGCATGTCAGCTCGCCAGGGGTAACCCTGGACGCTGACTGGTCAGCGACAGCAGCAGCGGTAGCCGAGTCGTCGAGTACGACGTGTGGCCTGTCACGACAGCTGTCAGGCAACAACCGCTCAACCCCTGAGCACGTCACCAGCAGCACGGGAGCGGCATCGGACACCATGAAGTCGATGCGGTCGGCTGGATAATCGGGATCGACGGGGAGGTACCCGGCTCCCGTCCGCAATACCGCGAGCAAGGTGACGACGAGGTCGATACCGCGGGGTAACGCGACGCCGACAAATCGCTCAGCGGCCGCACCCCGCTCGACGAGCAACCGGGCAAGCCGGTTAGCTCGTTCATTCAACTCACCGTAACTCAGTGCACCGTCATCGGCGGTCACCGCGAGCGCGGCAGGATGTTCCATCGCACGACATGCGATCAACTCGTCAACGGGAACCTGCTCGACGTCACGGTCTTTGCCGTTCCAGTCCACGAGCAACTGCCTGCGTTCATCGGCATCGAGCAGATCGACACTGCCGATCGGCCGGTCCGGATCCATCACAGCGCTGGTCAGCAGCCGTAGCAGCCACCGGCTGATCGCCGATACAGTCTCTTCGTCAAACAGAGCGGCGGCGTAGTTGAGAACACAGTCAAGCCCGGCAGGATCACCCACACCATCGGTGTGCTCTGTTACATCAAGGCACAAATCGAACTTCGCCGTAGTCGGGGTCAGCGCGATCCGCTCAGTGACAAGGCCAGGTAGATTCAGCTGCCATTCGGGGTTGTTCTGCACGCTGAGAACAACCTGGAACAGCGGGTGCCGCGCGGGCGAGCGATCCGGGTTAAGCGCGTCAATCACGCGCTCGAAGGGCACCTCTTGGTTGGCATATGCGGCGAGATCAGTCTCTCGTACCCGGCGAAGCAACTCGTTGAAAGCCGGGTCGCCAGAGGTGTCAGTGCGCAGCACAAGGGAGTTCCCGAAATAGCCAACGAGGCGCTCTGTCGCGGAATCAGTACGGGCCGCTACCGGGGTTCCGATAGGGATGTCGGTGCCGGCACCTAGACGAGTGAGCAGAGCGGCGAGGCCTGCTTGCAGCACCATGTGCAGGCTCGTCCCCGTCGCTCGGGTGAGCGCGCGAATCGCAGCATGCAGGTCATGGCCCACACTGAACCGAACGCAGTCGCCGCGATGGTCGGCCACAGCCGGGCGAGGCCGGTCGGTGGGCAGCGCCAGCTCGTCAGGCAGTTCGGCCAGCGTCTCGCGCCAGTAGTCGAGCTGACGAGCAAGCAGGCTGTCGGCCTGAGTATCGTCGCCGAGCAACTCCCGTTGCCACAACGCGTAGTCCGCATACGTCACGGGCAACGGCGCCCACCGGGGCGCCGATCCGCGCGTGCGTGCGGTGTATGCCTCGCTGAGATCCCCTGCGAGCGGGGAAAGGGACCAGCCATCCGCCGCAATGTGGTGCAGGACAAGCAACAACACGTGCTCGTCCTGGCCGAGCCGCAACAACGTAACGCGAAGCGGCGGCTCAACAGTGAGGTCGAAACCACGGGAGAAGAGGTGCTGTAGCTGGCTGTCTAGCTGCTCATGACTAGTCGCGATTATGGAGAGTTCTGGGTTCGCTCGCTCCGGCTCGAGAACATGTTGCGTACCGACCCCATCCATTTCGGGAAAGATCGTGCGCAACGGTTCGTGCCGCTCAACAACGTCGGAGATGGCGGCCCGCAACGAGGGCACGTCCAACCCGCCGGTCAGCCGCAGGGCGATCGGCATATTGTAGGCCGCCGCACTGTCCTGGTCACTGTCGAGCCGGTTCAAAAACCACAGTCGACCTTGGCCATAGGATTGTGGGAGCACCGGAGGCCGTCGCATCGGAGTGAGCGCGGGCCTTGCCTCGCTTGCCCCGGCCAGCACCGTCCGAAGCGCGGCGGGAGTCGGCGACTCGAACAGCGTTCGCACGCTCAGTTCGGCATTCAGCGTGGAGCGAACCCTGCTGACCAACCGGGTAGCCAGCAGGGAATGTCCACCAAGTTCAAAGAAGCTCTCGCCAGGTCCTACGCGAGTACGACCGAGCACATCCGCGAAGATTCCACAAATGAGCTCCTCGATCTGATCACTGGGCAGATCGCCAAACTCGCTTGATTCAGGCTCGGGTGCGGGCAGCGCCGTACGATCGAGCTTGCCGTTGCTGGTGAGTGGGAGCCGGTCAAGAACGACGAAAGCGCTGGGCACCATATAGTCGGGCAGCCCACGCGCGGCAAGCGCGCGTAACCCGGCCGGATCAGGTTGGTGACTCTGCGCGGCCACAACGTAAGCGACGAGCCTTCGATCGCCAGGAATATCCTCACGGGCTACTACGGCAACGTCGCCGACCGTATCGTCGGTGGCGAGTACCTCCTCGATCTCGCCAAGCTCAATCCGGAATCCGCGGATCTTCACCTGATGATCGGCCCTGCCAAGAAACTCCAGGTTCCCATCCTCGGATAAGCGGGCGAGATCACCGCTGCGGTACATGCGTCCGCCATCGGCGGCGAACGGATCGGCGACGAACCGGGAGGCGGTCAGATCAACGCGCCCGTGGTAGCCCTGCGCCACCCCGGCGCCTGCCACATACATCTCGCCCGTAACGCCGGGCAGGACCGGCTGCAGGTTGTCGTCCAGCAGGTAAATTCGCAGGTCTGGGATTGGACGGCCAATAATGCTGGCTTGCCCTTTCGCGGCTGCGTTTGTGGTAAGGGCGAGATAGGAGACGTGGACGGTGGTCTCAGTGATGCCATACATGTTGACCAGTTCAGGCGCGTCATCGGCATGTCTCGCGTACCAATCGGTGAGACGCCAAAGGTCCAGGGCCTCACCGCCGAAAATGACGCGCCTGAGCGCGAGTTGGGCGCCAAGCTCGGGCTGCTCGGCGTCGGCTGCCATCAACTGATAGAAGGCAGACGGCGTTTGGTTGAGCACGGTCACTCGCTCACGCACAAGCAGCTCGAGAAATTCACCGGGCGAACGCGTGGTGGCGTGATCCACAACGACCAGAGCTCCACCGTGCAACAGTGGTCCCCACAGCTCCCATACTGAGAAATCGAAGGCATATGAGTGGAACAGCGTCCAGACATCATCCGCCCCGAAGTCGAACCACTGCCGGGTGGCACTGAACAGACGCACCACATTGCCGTGTGATACGACAACTCCCTTTGGCCTCCCGGTGGAACCGGACGTATAGATGACATAGGCAGGTGCGGTAGGTGACACCGTGACCCGCGGGTCACTCGGTGACGCGTCCGCCATGCGGCGATGGATCCGGTCCAGTTCCACTCTGGGCACATCGCCCGTGCTCGCTAGCTTTTCCGCCAATGACGATTCAGTGACCAGCAGCCGAGGCCGGGCGTCGGCCAACGTGTACCTGATCCGATCAGCCGGATACTGTGGGTCAAGTGGCACGTAAGCAGCACCGGCCTTGAGCACGGCGATAATCGCGACGACCAGGTCAGCGGAACGGGGCAGCCCGAGAGCGACGAAGTCACCAGGCTCAACCCCGCTGTCGATGAGCACGCGGGCGAGCTGGCTGCTTCGCGTATCAAGGTCCGTATAGGAGAGCCGTCGCGCCCCATCCACCACAGCGAGGGAGTTCTGATGCTCCGCCACCGTACGTGCGAATAACTCCGCGATCCCTACGGTGACTGGTTCGGGCTCAAACCCGTCCAAGGTGTTCCACTCGGTGAGCACTTGACGTGATTCGTCGGCCGTAAGAACGTCGAACCGCCCTGCGGGGCGATCCATGTCTGTAGCCAGCGCTGCTAGCAGTTCTGTCAACCGCTCGGCAACCAACTCGGCTTGCTCTCTGGTGAATGCATCGTCGCGGTAATCGATCCGCATATCGAGTCCACTGTCACCTGGGGTAGCGATAAGGCCAAGTGGGTAATGAGTCGCGTCGGCCACCCGCAGATCGCGCACCGTCAACTCGCCCGTAGAACGGGTGAGCTCCTTTGGATCAATTGGATAATTCTCAAATACCGCGATCGTGTCGAATAGTCTGCTATGACCACTTGCCCGCTGGATGTCCGCCAGGCCCAGATGCTGATGCTCTTGCAACGCTGCCTGCTGTTCCTGGACACGACTCAGCACGGTCGACATCGGCTCAGCTGGCCGATACTGAGCCCGGACCGGAATGGTATTGATGAGCAGACCAACCATGCTCTCGACACCAGGTAGTTCCGGTGCGCGGCCAGAAACGGTCGCTCCGAACACCACGTCGGTTCGCCCAGTCATCCTGCCGAGCAGCAGACCCCATGCTCCCTGGACAACGGTGTTCAGCGTCAGTCCTCGCGAACCCGCGGCTTGCCGGAGCCGAGTCATTACCTCTCTCGGCACGGTGGTCGTCACCGCACATACCGCCCCGAACCGGCCCGCGGCATCCGCATCCGCTCCGGAAACCAACGTTGGCCCGTCGAGATCCGCCAGAGCATCGCGCCATGCCGCCGAGGCGGCATGGCCGTCTCGCCGTGACAGCCACGCGAGGTAGCTCTTGTACGACGCGGCAGGGGGAAACTCTGCCGTATCGCCGCCCGCATAGAGCTCGAATAGCTCCCGCACGACGATAGGCAGTGACCAACCGTCAAGAAGAATGTGGTGGTTGGTCAATACCAGGCTGCTCCGATACGACGACCGGCGCACCAGGCTCGCCCGCAGCAATGGTGGACAGGTGAGGTCGAATGGTCGCCGATCAGCGTCAGCGACGGCGCACAGTTCCTTCTCGGCCTCATCATCGCCCATCATGGACAGATCAAACTCTCGCCATGGCACAACGGTGTCATGTGGAATCACTTGGACGGGCCGGGAGATTCCCTCATACCGAAATCCGGCGCGGAGATTGGGGTACCGATCCAGCAGGGCTTCTAGCGCGGCGCGCAATCGATCCGCGTCGACCGGGCCTTCGAGGTCGAATCGGATTTGCACGGTATAGGTATCGGCATCCGCACCGGACAGCAGCGACTGAAATAGCAGTCCCTCCTGCAGCGGCGAGAGCGGAAGTACGTCCGACAGGCCTGACCCCATCTCAGCTCCTCCAGTCTGCTTCCAGCAGGTCGATTTCGTCCTGGGATAGCGACACCAAGTCCAGATCGGATGGTGTGTGTCCCCCTCGTGCGGATTGGCCGTCCTGTGTCGCCAGCGCCATGAGCACTCGAACGAAAGTTCGTGCGAGCTCATTGATCTCAGTCTCGTCGAACAGACGATTCGCGTAAGTCCATGCGCACACCAGATACGGGCCGTCGACACGATCCTCGATGTGGGCATTCAGCTCAATGCCATGTGTCATCGGCATGGACTCCGTGGTGGTACCACCGAGTACGTCACCATCCGACGCGGGTACGAAGTACTCCCCGTTCCCGGTTGCGAAGCGTCCGAGATAGTTGAACCCAAGTATGGGCTCATCATGCTCACCGAGCTGGCCGGCGATATGGCGTAGTAGTCCGTACCCGATTCCTGAAGAGGGAACAGCGCGTAGACATTCCTTTACTCGTTTCAATGCCGAATCGAGCATGGTGGTATCGCCAGCGTTGAGCGCTGCTTCGACGTCGTGCACGCCTGGATCGAGCAATACCGGATACAGGCTGGTGAACCAGCCGACAGTACGTGAGGTATCCGCTCCCGGCACCATCGCGTCCTCACGACCGTGGCCTTCGACGTCGACTCGTACGGCGCCGTCGCATGCCACGCCGTGGTGCTTGCACCAGTGGGTCACAGCCAAGGCGAGGCCGGTGAGAAGCACGTCGTGAACGCTCGCGTTGAACCGGGAAGGAACATCGACCAACAAACTCACAGCGTCCGCGGGCTCTATCACCACGCGCAGCTCACCGGCGGTAGCGTAAGTGTCTCGTGCCAGATCTAGTGCGCCACGTGCCGACAGCGGATCAGGTCCAGCCACAGTGGAAAGCCAATACGTCCCATCTGTTGCCTCGGCTGCCCGTATTAGCCCGAGTGACCACGCTCGAAACGGCGTCGTCACAGCGGGCAGCTGTGGCTCATGTCCCTCAGCGAGTGCCGCGTTGGCTTGTCGGAGATCGTCGAGCATGATCCGCCAGGACACCCCATCGACGACGAGATGATGAACAGCGAGCAGTAGCCTGCCTGGACGGTGGGGACCTGCGTCGAACCACACAGCCCGGATCATCTGTCCGGCTTCAGGGTCGAGCTCACCTGCTGCGCGGTGTCCCTCTCCCGCGATCAGCTCACGTAGCGAGGCTTCGTCAACGCCAGCTACGTCGATTCGGCGCAAGCAACTGTCAACCGTCACCGTCGCGTGGTCAGGCACGTTGAGTACCAACTCTGGGTGACGGCGTAGCCGAGCACGCAACATATCGTGGTGACCGATGAGAGTGCCAAGAGCCCGTTGCAAGACCGGCAGCCGGGTCCCCGGTGGTGTACTCAGCAGCATCGACTGGTGGAACCCACTGTCTAGACCACCTCGCTCAGCCAACCAGCGCATGACGGGTGTGGCTGGTACATCGCCAGTAGCCACTTCCGCGCTAGGTAGCTTTTCCTCGTGTACTCGTTCGGCGACGGCCGCGAGGGCGCGAACAGTGCGGTGTTCGAACACCTCACGCGCGGTAAACAACAGACCTTCTTTGCGCGCCCTGGCAACGAGCTGAATGGCGATGATCGAATCCCCGCCGAGTTCGAAGAAGCTCTCATCGACGCCGATACCGGCCACACCGAGGACCTCCCCGAAAACCGTCTGCAGCGCGCGCTCCACACCGTCTTCAGCCGCCGCGACGACCCCGCTGCCGCCAAACTCGGGCGCTGGCAGCGCGGCACGATCGAGCTTCTTGTTCGGAGTCATCGGGAACTCGGCGAGCGGAACAATCGCCGCGGGCACCAGATAGTCAGGCAGCTCCCGCGATGCGTGTGCGCGTACCGCGGCTAAATCGAGAGCGGCACCGGGTTCGGGGATGACATATGCGACAAGCTGACGAACGCCAGGCCGGTCCTCGCGCACCACCACAGTCGCCGCCGAGACGTCCCTATGATCAGCGACAACGGCTTCCACTTCCGCCGGCTCGATCCGAAAACCACGTATCTTCACCTGATCATCAGCTCGGCCCGCGAATTCCAGTTCACCGTCAGCGGTCCAGCGCGCCAAATCGCCGGTGCGGTATACGCGCGAGCCAGCACGACCGAAAGGATCGGCGACGAACCGCTCCGCGGTCAGCGCGGGACGATTCAGATAACCACGGGCGAGCCCAGCCCCGGCGATATAGAGCTCACCAAGCACCCCTGGTGGTACCGGTTGAAGCCGCTCGTCGAGTACATACAGTTTCGTGTTGACTATTGGCTTGCCAATAGGTGGTGTGGCCGACCCGGAAAGCGGCTCACTGTGCGAAGCCATAACGGTGGACTCCGTCGGGCCGTACCCGTTGATCATTCGCCTGCCCCGCGACCAGCGTCCGACCAACTCCGCCTGGGTGGCCTCCCCTGCGACCATGAGCATTCCACCCGGCAAGATCGCATCGTTCGAGGGCAACGCGGCCAACGCGACCGGAGGAATGATCGCGTGTGTGACCTTCTGGCGGGTGAGCAATCGCGTGAGTGTGTCACCGGGCAGGAGATGTTCAGCCGGCGCGATAACCAACGTCGAGCCGCACAGCACGCCCATAAGAAGTTCAAGAAACGCCGCGTCGAAACTGGGCGACGCGAATTGCAGGACCCTGGCCCCGTGGCCAAGTCCGAGCACACTCACGCACTGCTCGCGTAGGCTGGGCAAGCCACTGTGGGTGACCACAACGCCCTTTGGCTTTCCTGTCGAACCCGAGGTGTAGATGAGGTAGGCCGGATGTTCCGGTCGAGGCTTGACCGCTGGTTGTGGTTCACGCGATGTGATGTCGGCTAGCGTGCCGGGATCGTCGAGCACCAGGGTGGGACACCCCTCCGGCAACGACTCCGCGATCGCGGCCGTGGTCACAACCAGGGCCGGATCCGTGTCGGAAAGCATGTAAGCGATGCGCTGAGGCGGGTAGGCAGGATCCACCGGAAGGTACCCAGCACCGCTTTTCGCGATCGCGACTAACGCGACGATAAGCTCGGCCGACTTAGGCATGGCGACGGCGACGAACCGTTCTGGTCCCACACCACACTCTCGTAAGGCACCCGCGAGCCTGCCCGCCCGATCGTCGAGCTCAGCGTAGGTTAGTTCCTCGACCAGATCGCCGGAACAGCCATCGGATGGGTCGAACACCACAGCCACAGCGTCCGGCGTAGCGACCACTCGCTCGGTGAACATCTCCGGCATCGTCGTCGCCGGAAGCTCGACCGAAGTATCGTTCCAATGCTGCAGCACGCTGTGCATCTCAGCCGCACTGAGTAGTTCAACGGAACCGATCCGCGCCGAAGCGTCCGCGGCGACGGCATCAAGCAATCGGACATACCGCTCGCTGATCTTCACCGCGGTATCTCTGTCGAACAGGTCGGTCGCGAACTCGAGCACGCCCGCGAACCCATCGTCGTGTTGGGCCAGTTCGATCGTGAGGTCGAATTTGGCCACCGGAAGCGACAATGGATACGGCTCGCATTCCAGTCCAGGTAGGTGGAACAAGTCCGCCGTATCCGTGTGTAACCCCAAAGCCACCTGAAATAGTGGATTCGCGGCAAGAGATCGGTCCGGCTGCGCTGCGTCGACAACCCGCTCGAACGGAAGGTCGGCGTGAGCGAACGCGGCGAGGTCGATGTCACGGACACGGGCAAGCAACTCAGTGAACCCTGGGTTTCCCGAGGTGTCTGTACGCAGCACTACCGTGTTCGCGAAGTAGCCGACAAGGTCGTCCACCGATTCGTCCCGCCCAGCGACCACCGTCCCGATCGGGATGTCCGTTCCGGCACCGAGTCTGGTGAGCAGCGCGGCGAGCCCCGCTTGCAACACCATGAAGACAGTGGTGCCTGTCCTTGTCGCGAGCGCGGCCAGCTGAGTGCGCAGCTCTCCCGGAATAGTGAAGCTGACGGTATCTCCGCGATGGCTCGCCACCTTTGGACGCGGGCGGTCCGTCGGTAGCTCTAGCACATCAGGCATGCCCGCGAGAGTGTCAACCCAAAACCGCCGCTGCCGGGCGGCGAGACTGTCATTGTCGTCGATATCGCCGAGCAGCTCACGCTGCCACATCGTGTAGTCGGCATAGGTAACCCTGAGAGGGCTCCATTGTGGAGCGTCGCATCGTGTGCGCGCTGCGTATGCCTCGGCAAGGTCCCTTGCGAGGGGAAACTCCGATGCACCGTCCGTCGCGATGTGGTGAATGACGAGCAATAGCAAATGCTCGTCATCTGAGCAGGAGAGCAGAGTGGCACGGAACGGCATCTCGACACCGAGATCGAACGTTTGATACGCGTAGGTCGATGCGACGGCGTCGAGTCGGGCACGATCAACACTCTCGTGTGTCAGTTCGGGAACCGCGTCGTCCAGCACCTCTTGATACGGCACACCGTCCTGTTCGGCGACGATCGTGCGAAGCGGTTCATGCCGGGCGGTTACGTCAGCGAGGGCGGTACGCAGCGCGTCGACATCCGGCTTCCCCCGCAGCCATAGCGCGGTGGGCAGATTGTACGTCGCAGCCGACCCGGCAAGCGTGTTCTCTATCCACAACCCACGTTGCAACGCAGAGAGCGGCAGGCGGGAGGGTCGCTGTTTCGGTCGCAGGAGTGGCCTCGCCGCGTCAGCTCCTTCGATACGGCCGAGTAGCAACTCAGGGGTCGGTGCCTCAAACACATCTCGTACCGCCAGCTCAACGCCGAATGTGGCGCGCAACCTGCCAATGAGCCTTGTCGCTAGCAGGGAGTGACCGCCGAGCGTGAAGAAATCGTCGTCGACGCTGACGCGGTCGACACCAAGGATCTCGGCGAGTAAGCCACAGAGAACTTCTTCAGCTGGTGTACGTGGCGCCTTGCCGTACCCTGCCGTGCGGCCAGGTGCCGGCAACGCCTTCCGGTCGAGCTTGCCGTTCGGGGTCAGCGGAAGCGCATCAAGCACGACCACGGTCGCGGGGACCATGTAAGACGGCAGCCACCTAGCCACGTGAGCCCGTAACGCAGCTGGATCAGCACGTTCAACGTGACTATCGACGACATAGCCCACAAGCTGGGTGGCGCCGTCAGGGCTATCCGTGCGTGCCGTGACTACCGACTGCGCGACACTAGGGTGGTCAGCCAGTACGGCCTCGATCTCACCGAGCTCCACCCGGAACCCCCGGATCTTCACCTGGTGATCGGCGCGGCCGACGAACTCCAGTTGACCGTCGTCGGCCCACCGCACAATGTCGCCCGTGCGATATAGGCTCGCGCCCGGTGGTCCAAATGGGTCAGCGACGAACCGCTCAGCGGTGAGCTCTGGGCGGTTCAAGTAGCCACGGGCGAGCCCAGCACCACCGATGTACAGTTCACCAGGAACGCCAACCGGCAGCGGCCGCAATGCGCCGTCCAGAACGTACACCCGCGTATTGCCGACCGGCCCACCAATGGAAGGCCCACTTTTCCGTTCAGTGAGCGGAGTCGCGGTTGACCAGACCGTCGTCTCGGTTGGCCCGTACAGGTGAAGTACCCGTTCGCCAAGTTCCCGCAAGGCAGCGGCGAGCGCGGGGGGCAGCGCTTCCGCACCGACGAACATACGCAGCCCGCGCAACGCGTCGGGGTCGTATGCGACAAGGGCCTGCCACAAGCTCGGTGTGGCCTGCAAGGCGGTAATGCGATCGGTGCTGATCACGCGTGTCAACACGGCGGGCTCACGCGCGTCGGCAGCGGGTACGAGTACCAGCTGTGCGCCCGCGAGTAGCGGCAAATACATTTCCGGCACGGCCATGTCGAACGCGATCGTGGTGGGTGAAAGCAGTCGATCGGAGCATCGCAGGTCGAACCACGCGCCCACGGTGATGAGAAAGTTCAGCAGCGCACCGCGACTCACCACGACACCCTTCGGCCTACCGGTGGAGCCCGAGGTGTAAATGACATACGCGGGATGTTGAAGGCGAAGGCCGGAGACGTTCCGTTGACCATCGCTTATGGACTGTCGCTCCAGCTCCCGTGTCGTATCAGGTGAGTCGAGGTGAAGGACTGCCGTGTCATGCATGTCATCGATGGCCCCTGCGGTCTCACGTGTGGCGACCATCAGGACGGGCTTGGCATCGGCAAGCAGAAACGAGAGCCGCTCAGCGGGCTGAGCGGGATCGATCGGGAGATACGCTGCGCCTGTCTTGAGCACAGCCAGCAGACCGACCAGCAGGTCAGTCGTGCGAGGCAGCGCTAGCGCAACGAACTGTTCCTCGCGGACGCCCCGTGACAAAAGTAATCCCGCGAGCTGATTCGCCCTCGCGTTTAACTCGGCGTAGGTCAGTTCGCTATCCGGCGCCCGTACTGCGACTCGATCGGCATGGCGCGCGGCCGACGCCTCGAACAGTCGCACGGGGTCGCATTGTGGAATATCGGTGGCAGTGCCGACACCACCGTCGAGAACCATGCCAAGTTCATCAGGAGCGAGTAACGGGATGCCGCCAATAGGTGTCTCCGGTTCCACCGTGACGAAGCGCATGAGGAAACCGGAAAACAGATCGCGATACGGTGGCCACGGCATCGCCATGCCCGCTGGTGCCGGGAACCTGATCCGCAGCTCGTGCTCGCTGGCATCGATGTCAAGAATGCAATAAGGGTCGGCGTGGCTGGTTGGCGCGACGTCCGCCGCGCCAACCAGGGCATCTCGCGTGGACCCGGGCATCGGCACGAGCGCGGTAAGATGATCAGCACTGCCACGGCAACCGAGACTGATTCTCGGAACGTCCAACAATGGCTGCAGAAAGGCGGCCGCCGCGGCGATGACAACCCGCTCGATACCGACTCCACACGCCAAGGCGACCGTGCGCACTGCCGCATACTCCATTCCACGCACGATGTGCTGATCTGGCTTATGCATGGCGTCCACCTTTAACGGCTCAGCTTCTGACCATTCCCGGGAATGGCGTACCCCGGACTTCCGTACGACGGCCGTCCCTTACCAGCCAGCCGCCTCAGCGACGACGGCATAGACACCGTCAAGGTTGATCATCCTGGGCAATTCGGACTGATCGATGACGACGGAGAACCGCTTCTCGAGCGCGGCGAGGATCTCGATGGCGCGCAACGAGTCAGCGTCGTGGTCCTCTGCGAAGAGACTTGTATTGGTGACCTCGTCGGGGTCAATCTCCAGGATGTCGCACACGATCTCTTTGATCAGCTCAAGACGTTCAGTGACTGCTGCGCTCATCGCGGAATACTCCTTGTAGTGGGAGGTTCTACGTCCACCGACGATTATTGGCCCCACTACGCTGTTTTCAGTCGAACGCTGCATTCTCCTGCAAGGCGCAGTCATAGTGACGGCTCAGCAAGGCCCCCGCCGTAAACCGGCGGGGGCCTTGCTGAGCTGTCACTTTCCGTTAACTACGCTGAGCGGGCGCATATCTGTCCAGTGCTCGGTCACGTAGTCCAAACACGCCTGCCGAATGTCAGGACCATGTCGCACCGTCCATCCTGCTGGTACGTCAATGAATGCTGGCCACAACGAGTGCTGCCCCTCGTCGTTGACAAGAACGTAGTACTGGCCGTCGTCGTCCTCGAATGGATTCGCCATGTGGCTACACCCTTTCCTTACGGTGAGACTCGTAGGTGTTTAGCTCAGTCGCGAGGATCTGGCCGATCTCCGCAAGCGGCCCAGGCTTCATCAAGTCGTTGTGCCTGTAGTCGATGGTGCGTACGCGCACCTCCCCTCCAACATACGGTTCCCATGTCGCCGGAGTTGGTGAGATATCGATCTTGTCAATGGCCGCTACGACCACCACGATGTCGCCGTGGTACAGCTGCGGCCGGAACTCGTGCATCAGTTCACGGCAGTTGGCATATATCCGGCTAATCGCACCGACGTGCCGCTCTTCGAGACTCGCCAGTGAGCTACCCAACTTACGCAGGATCTTTACGACGTCGGAAAACCGCAACCGCTTGCGGCCCAGATATCGCCGGTCATAGCCAACCCAACCGAGTAGATCCGCCATCACCTCCTGTTCGCCAAGCTCGGCGAGGGTTTGCCCGGGATAGGTGTCGAGGACGGTAACCACGCCGACCTCCGCGCCGCGTTCCGTAAGCATCGTGGCCAAGACGTGCGCGAGAATGCCGCCCGAGGAGTAGCCGACAAAGTGATACGGACCGTCCGGCTGCACCGCACGGATCTGCTCGAGGTAGTCCTCAGCCATTTCGTAGATCGTCGCCGCTAGTGGCTCGGTTGAGTCAAGACCTCTTGCTTGCAGCCCATACACCGGGATCTCGGGAGCAAGATGGTTGATCAACCCAGAATAGCACCAACTCAGACCACCTGCGGGGTGCAGACAGAACAGTGCCGGCGCATCGCCATAGGGCCGCAGCGGCAACAGGACGTCAAGCGGGCTCCCAGATTCCCCACCGTTAGATATCGTCTCCGCAAGGGCCGCCACGGTGGGTGCTTCGAAGAGACCCCGGATCGTCAGCGGCACGCCGAAAGTCTCCCGGATCCCATTTACCAAACGCGCCGCAAGCAGGGAATGGCCACCGATCTCGAAAAAGTTGTCCCGAATCCCGACCCGACGGAGTCCTAGTACATCCGCGAACAAACCACACAACATCTCTTCCTGTGGGTTGCGTGGAACTTCGCCAACCACTTTCGCGGAGAAATCGGGCGGAGGAAGAGCCTTCCGGTCGAGCTTTCCATTCGGCGTCAATGGGAAGTCTCCGACCACCACAATCGCCGTCGGCACCATGTATTCGGGTAGCCGCGTCGCTAGATACGTACGCAGAACCTGCTCGGACGGTGGATTCGATGCATCGTCCGGCACGACGTAGCCGACGATGTGTTCGCTGCCATATGGTTCGCTTAGCAGCACGGTCTCGGCCTGCCCGACGCTGGAGTGTGAGGCGAGCGCGGCGGACACCTCACCAAGCTCAACTCGCAGACCTCTGATCTTGACTTGATCGTCGGCACGACCTACATAGCCGAGGCGGCCACGCTCATCCCAGTAAGCGATATCTCCCGTGCGGTACATGCGCGAGCCCGGCTCGCCGAACGGATCGGCGACGAAACGCTCCGCGGTGAGCGACGCTCGACCAAGATAACCGCGTGCGAGCTGGCTACCGGCGAGATACAGCTCGCCTGACACGCCGCGGGCCACCGGCCGCAGCTCAGCATCGAGCACGTAGGTTCGGGTGTTCCACACGGGCGTTCCGATGGGTACGGTGCCGGATCCGCGCTCGCACTCCCATGCGGTCACATCCACCGATGCCTCGGTGGGGCCATACAGGTTGTGCAGCTCCGTGCCGTGGTCCTCGAACAGATCAAGAAACCCCTGGAGCACTTCGCGCGGCAATGCCTCGCCGCTACACATCACTCGCCGCAGCCCTCCGCAGCTCGCCGCGGCGGGCTCGGCGAGGAAGGCACGCAGCATCGATGGTACGAAGTGGACGGTGGTGACCTTCTCGCTGGCGATGAGATCGGCCAAGTAGGCTGGATCGCGATGGCCGTCAGGGCGGGCCAACACCAGGGTTGCGGATTGAATCAGCGGCCAGAAGAACTCCCAGACCGACACGTCGAACCCAGAGGGGGTCTTCTGAAGCACGACATCCTGCTTGCTCAGTTCGTACCGGCTCTGCATCCAGCACAGCCGGTTGACAATGCCTCGGTGTGGTACGACGACCCCTTTAGGCCGCCCGGTCGATCCCGACGTGTAAATGACGTAGGCGGGATGACCATCCCGCAGCCCCGGATCTGGCGGCTTAGCAGCCGAGTACCCTGCCAGCAGTTCTTCCGCGGCTGGAGTGTCCAGTGCGAGCACATCAGTTGGCAAGTCGCTGGGCAAGGAACCGCTCGTGACGCTCGTGGTTAGTAGCAGAACTGGACGGGCATCGGTCACCATGAACGCGATACGCTCGGCGGGGTACCCGGGGTCGATTGGCAGGTACGCCGCTCCGGACTTGAGCACTCCCAATAGCGCAACCATCAGTTCGACCGAACGGGGTATAGCTAGCGCCACGACGCTCTCCGGCCCAACACCGCACGCGGTAAGATGGCCGGCCAGCCGGTTGGCCCGTTCATGCAGCTCGCGGTAGCTCAGTTCACTACCTTCGAAAACAACCGACGTAGCATCTGGCGTGGCATCCGCCGCCGCGTTGAGTAAGTCGGTAAGGGTGTCGTGGGGAACCTCGTGCGCAGTGGCGTTGTAGGTATCGATCACCAGTTCACGTTCACCACTGGTGAGCACATCGAGTGCATCGATGGGCTGGTCTGGACGGCTGTCGATGATCCGTAGGAAGTCCAAAAACCGTCGCTGGTGAGCGGCCAGCTCCTCGTCACCGTATAGCTCAGGGTTGGCGTCGAAGTCGAGTTGTAAACCACGTCCATCAGAACGCTGGTAGAAGATGAAGGAAAGGTCGTCCGATGGACCTATGGATAGGTTATGCACCACAGCACGACACCCATCGAAGCTGAGGTCGTAGTCGAACATCATGATGTTCACTTCAGGCCCAACGATGCGCTCCTCGCTGCCGACGAGGCGGAGATCGCGGCGCAAATCCTCGAACCTGTAGCGCTGATGACGCATGGCCTCGCGTAGCTCCGCGGCCACGTGTTCCATGAATTCGCCTACCGTCGCATCTGTACGAACACTCAGACGCAGTGGGACAACATTGGACACCATGCCTGGCACGCTCCGAGCGAGCTTTCCCAAGCGCGTAGACACCGGCACCCCAAGCAAGATGTCGGTGCGACCGGTCATCTTGTGCAAGTAGATGGCCACCGCGGCCATGATCGCTGGGGGAAGGCTGACCCCAGCCTCCCGCGCGAGATTCGACAGGCGCTCAGCGGCAACAGGATCAAGGAACTCAGTGCGCCGTACCAGGTCGCGAGCGGGAACGGGTGAGGTGTGGGCCAACGTAACCGGCTGCGTCCGGTCCGCAAGCACTCGCGCCCAATACTCTGCGTCGGCCGTGTACGTATTCCCTTCGCGATAGTGCGCTTCGAGAGTGAGTAACTCCGTCAGCGGTGGGAACGGATTTCCAGTCGCTTCCGTGTCTTTCCCGAGAGCTGTGTAGATCTCAGCGGCACGGCGAGTGAGCATCGCTACGGTAAAACCGTCGACGACAGCGTGATGATATGTGTAGAACCAGAGGTAGTTCTGGTCCCCGACGCGGAAAAGTTCGAAGTCGAATAGCACGTCAACGGCTGGATCTCGCGGGATCGCCATGTTCGCACGCATGGCGGTTACGGCCGCACCCCGCGGATCGGGCTCGTTACGAAGATCCGTGACCCGAAGTGTCCAGTCCGGCTCAGTCAGTTCAGCGTACGGCCCATCGCCATCATCAGCGAACCGTAGCCGTAGACACTCCGCTTCAATTACAAGCTGGTGCAGCGCGGCAGCGAACCGATCGACATCAACAGGACCGTTGATCTCTACGTATTCGCCGGTGTTGAACACGGCGCTGTCCTGATGGAGCTGTTGTGCGAACCAGATACCCGACTGTGCCGCGGTAAGTGGCAATCGGACCGTCGTGGACGAAGTCATCTCTGTCCCTCCTCGATTTCAGCCACAGCCGCCAGCATGGCCGCAGTCCGCACCGGCCAAGGGGGCGAACGTTGGTTCGTCCCCCTTGACAGGTGCTTGCTGCATCACCTGGCCTCGCACTACGGCCGCGAACGAGGGGAGCCGTTCCACCCCCCAGTACTTGTCATGACCGGATACGAAAAATGGCACACCGAAAACGCCATCGCGATCGATTCGCAGGAGTACATCCCTGCCTTCAGCACGCACAGCCGGATCATGCTGAGCCGAGGCGACCAACTCACCGTCAAGACCAGCACGCCGCGCCGCGGCGGCCACCACTTCCGACTCAGAAATGTCTTCCCCCAGTTCCCACCGGCTGCGGTACACCTCGTCGACATAGGCCCTGCCGCGTCCCTCGCTGTTGGCGACGATGTAGCCGAGGTGCGCGACCTCCCAGTGCGGATCGCGGTCTACTGGCCAGCGGAAATTGAGTTCACGCTCGGCCGCGAGTCGGCGCAGATCCTGCAAGATGTAGCGATGCTTCTCCTTGGACATCGGCACATATGCGAAGTTCCCGCCGGCCTCACCGAGCATGCTGGCTGATTCGCTGTCCGGTTCCCAGAAGGGGATCCACTCAATCGAGTCCGCGATGTCCGGATACCGGTCGATGAGATCGCGGTACGCGAGCCACGAGTACGGGCTCCGGAAGGAAAAATACCAGCGGGGAGTTTTCGTAGGCATGTCGTCGTTTCCTCCCACCTATAGTGCGATTCCACCGTCAACCTGCACCACGCTCCCCGTCAGGTAGGAGGCGCGGTCGGAGGCAACAAACGAGACAACATCGGCCACTTCGTCAGCGGTACCGAACCGGCGCATCGGGATTGACTCGAGCGACTTCTTCCGCACTTCCTCGCCTAGTCCGGAAGTCATGTCGGTGTCAATGAAGCCCGGCGCTACGACGTTGACACGGATTCCATAACGGCCGGTCTCCTTCGCGAGTGCCTTCGAAAATCCAATGATTCCCGCCTTCGCCGCCGAATAGTTCGTCTGGGTCGCATTGCCATACACCCCCGCGACCGATGATATATTGATAATACTTCCGCGTTTACGCTTCATCATCTCAAAGATGGCGGCCCGGCACGTTCGGTAGACGCCGTCGAGGTTTACATCGAGCACGGCATGCCAGTCATCATCGCTCATCATTACGAGTGCGCCGTCTCGCGTGATTCCCGCGGATGTTACAAGCACATCAGGCGCCCCGAGTTCGTCGCGAACTCGCTCCAGCAGCTCTTTGACCATGGCATCGTCAGCCATCTCGGCTTCAAACGCGCGTGCCCGAACACCCTGTTGCGCCGCGAGTTTCTCGACCTCCACCGCGGCCTCGGCGTTGCTCTGGTAGGAGAACGCCACGTCGTAACCGTCGCTGGCGAGTCGTAGCACGCAGGCTCGGCCGATACCGCGCGATCCACCTGTGATCAGGGCGACCCGGTTGTCATTCATCAGCTTCCTCCTTCATCTCGGAGGGGCGCACCATCGCCGCGTCCCTGAAGGCCATCACCACGCGCGACACGGTCAGTACAGCGCGCCCGGCAACATTGCTGGCCCCCGTGACGATGACGGTGTCGGACACAGCGCGGAATATCGCGACGTGATGCTCGACGACTTCTCCAGGGAACACGTCATTGTGGAACTCAACATCGGTGATTGCCCCGAAGAGCATCACTTTGCCGGCCGTGACGTCGGGATTTGGTCGTTTGATTGTGGCGAGCACACCTGCGGCTTGACACCACGATTCCAGTAACAGCGTCTTCGGGTAGGCGAAGTCAGCAGCAGGCGCCGTCTCATCTGTACGCGCGTACCACGGCTCGTTCACCGACACCGCTTTCCGCGCCACAAGCCTTTCACCTGGAACGATGTCAATGACATCGTCCACAAGAAGCATGGGGTAACGGTGTGGGAGCAGCTGCCGGATTTCCGCAGGGCCAATCGCGGCGCACGTGGGCATCGCATCAACTGTCATGCTGGCGCCTCCTCGCTATAGCGGAGTCGAATGCTCGCGACGGGGCCTCGATCAGTACTGGCCTCCGCCGAACACCGCACGCCCTCCTCGATGTCCTGTAAACGCACCGACACCGTGAGAGTGTCATCAGGAAACGCGGGCCCGATGAACCGCGTGGACTCCACAGCAACAAGCCATAAGGAGCGGGATGCCTGCCGCAGTGCGGTCTGATGGGCCCGCTCTACCAGGCACACTCCGGGAAATATCGGAAAACCAGGGTAGTGACCCGCGAAGATCTCCTCACTCGGATCAATGTGGTAGCGGGCCAGCATGGTATCGCTCGTCGTCGCGAGCAATTCTCCTTCGCCGCGTAGCGGACTACATGACGCCGTCAACGGTCAGCTCCGCCGAGCTTATCCTCGATGAGCGCGTGTGCGTCGTTCAAACATCCGATCCGCGTCATCTCAGACTCGACAAGTTTCACTCCGTACCGTTTCTCCAACACCACAACGACTTCCAGCGCCATTAATGAGTCCACATCGAGATCGTCGATGAAGCTCGTCTCATCGCCGACGTCTTCTATGTCGACGTCGAGTATCTCCGCGATGAGGTTCCGCAGCTCGTCCTTGTCAAGTTTGGGTGTCGCTGGTGTGGCCATCGTTCGTTCCTCCGATGCTGTTCTTGTTCCTCCGGACGGTCGTTCAACGCAGACGGAGCACAGCGCAACCGACCGCACCTTCAGGGTCGATGCCGGTCACCAGCGCCAGCCGACCCGCTGCGGTCCGGTCCGACTCGGCAACGGCGAGCACGGCACTCACCTGTAGCGCCGCTCCCGCGGCCGCCGTGTCACCAAGCAGGTCGCCTGGAACGATCCGTGTGGGAGTTGGTTTGACGAGTACGTTCTCCAACGCTCGTCGCTCAAGGTCGCCGTACACACCAGGTGCACAGCACGGCGATACTGCCCAAAGATCCGCTGCCTCGGCATCAGCCATTCGTAAGGCGTTCTTGATCACTGTCGTGAATGTAGCGGCAGGATCAGAAGGATCTGGCACACCAAAACGGACCGAGAGCAACTCTGCCAACCCGTCGCCACCACCGGCCTCAACTTTCCAGATCGCGCATCCTTCGCCAAGTAACCCGGAATCGCCGCCGCTTCCAGCGTGATGCTCCAACCAAGCACGGGCACGCGAATATTCCTCAACAGCACCACACAGCACCGTCTCAGCTCGCCCGCCCCGCAGCATCCGCGCGGCGTAGTTTAGTGCGTATAGCCCTGCGAGCCTGCCGCCAGCCACCGTCGCGTTGGGACCGCGCAACCCGTACCAGATCGCACACTGTCCTGACGCACAATTCATAACTGTGTTCGGAAACCGTGCTGGATCGACGAAGAACGGCTTGTCGCCCTCAAACGAATCCCTGGTGAAGTCCATGATTGATTGAGCGCTACCGGTCGTGGTTCCCAACACGAGACCGGTATTCTCGCCAATCTCACGCTGCCATTCACCACATTCCTCATTGAGGAGTCTGCCCACCGCGGTCACCGCTAGCGCGGTGGCCCTGTCCATCGAGCGAGTCCCCTTGCGCCCTAGTTCGGCACGGGCATCAAAGGCAGGCACGAGTGCGGCCCGTTGCACCGGGACCTGCCACTGATCCGGGTCAAGCTCGGTATCAACCTGGGCACCCGCAGCGAGACCAGCGGCGAAGGCCGCTCGGCCGATACCGAAGCCGGAAACGGCTGACCACGCGGAGAGCACCGGCGGGTCTGCGGTTGTCGTCATAACGACTCCTTCGGTCGTGGTTGTGGCGTGCTGATCACAGGAAGCACACCGTCCGGTAGTCCGGCCATCGACGCGCCAGTTCCTGCCCCTCGACGACCGTGATCCCGTCGATCGGCTCCACATCGGTCAATCCGTGTTCCGCCAATCCCTCCCGTTCGACGAACACACCCGCGCCCGCATCGAGGAGCGTGCCGAGATTTGTCCTCGGCACGGAGAAGGTTGCCAGCTCGCGCCCACCGAGAATGAGCGAGACAGGTTCCGGTGCGGGTACCGCATAAGTCGCTGCCGCACCTCGCAGCAACATATCGAGACCGCCAAGTTGCCGGTGTAATTCTGCGGCGAGGCAGAAGCAGTCAAAGAATTGCTTTTCCAACGCCCCCCGATAGGCTTGCTCGACGATGGCAAGCATCGCGTTGTCCTGCATTTCACATCACCCCGATCACCAGCGTTTTGCCAGCGGCTGCAACATTCTCCGCATAGCGAGCGGGCGGTCGCATTACAACTTCGGCTAAGTGGTCGTCGGCACCCCGGTCGTCACTGCAGAAACGGCAGCCGTACCAATACAGGTGTTCTGGATGAGCTGCGAGCATCGTCGCGATGATCGCAGCGGTCGACGGGTATTCTGTATCCCAACTCGCTGGGTTGCGTGGCTTACATTCGCCAAGTGCGCGCTGCGTGAGCAATGTCGCGTAACCGCATGCCCACACGGAGACACGAGTGCCGGAATCCAACAAGGCCTGCACCAGCCGCAACGTATCGGTCAGCGTGTCATCCGCATGCGGAGCGCCCATCAACGTCAACAGCAGGTCAGTCTGAGGCAAGCTCTTCCGCATCAGTGCCACACCACTTTCACGTCGCTGTCGACGATCTCAGCCGCGGTCTTTTCCAGGGAGGTACGCGTGACGCCGGGAAACAGCCGAGCGTGAGACATGCCCCTGCGGTCGATCGAAATGTCGTCTACTGCCACCTCAGCCCCTGCCCTGATGAGCGAGGCGATTTCGGGAACCGCATTAGCAACGGCACCGGTCACCGCGTCCCCGAGTAGCAGCACACGTACGGAAGAACCGTGAGCGGCCAATGCGGCCCCGTCGGCAAGGAATGCAGCACAGCCGGGACCCGAATGTGGCCCCCGTGTTTCTATGAGCAATACCCTGCTCGGATCCATCGGTCATCGACCACCTAGCGCACTCAACACCCGCTGGTCGAAGTTCACCAGTCGCCAGTCACGGCGGTTCTCGATCACCGCATAACCATGCGTGATAACACCGGTGGCCGTCTGCACCAACCTGCCATCACGGACTACATAGGTATCCATGCGAGATCGATATGTGAAATCCTTAAAGATCTCTTCAACGGTGTACACGGTGTAGAGATTCTCTTCCATCAGTGCTTCATCGAGGAATGTGATCTCGGAATGAGGAACTACCGGAATCCAGCGTCGCTCATCAAGCAACGTCTTAATTGAGATGCCACGGTCAGCCAGGAAGAGATCCACGACCTCCTCCATCTGCCGCAGGTAGCCAGACATCTGCAACCGCTCGTTGTTGTGACAGTACGGATACGGGATTCGCCATTTCCAGCCGAACGCATTGCGTCCGTCCGTGAGGCTAGCCAGGACCGGGTCGTTCTCAGGCGCCGCGGCACTGCCACGCCCAGCCGCAAGGGAGGTGGTGTCAGCTTCCTTGATCAGCTCACCAGGCGCCGAGGTCGCCAACCGTCGCACTGCGAACCGTGACAGCTCGGCGGGCAACTCAGCAGGTTCCTCAATGTACGTATCGATCCGCAGCAACACGGTGACTTTCGAGGTAACATCCTTCGTGCGGGACCCATCTCGCACGATCGTGACGGTGAAGGACAGCGTGTTGTCATCAGTTCCGATGGTGGGAACCACTGTGGCAATGCCGCTATCGTCTAAGTGGAAGGCGTTGAGGATCCTGGTATCCAGTGCGACGATGTCCACTCCGAGACCGAATTCCTCGAATAGCCGCCTGCTTGACAAGCCCGCTTTGCGAAAATGCTCGAGGACGGCCTCCTCAACCAGGTAATTGACGTGCTTGAAACCGATCCATGTACAGATATTGTTTCCCTCATAGCGCGGGCGCACATGCACCTCGCTTGACTGATCGCACAGAGCCCGCACGGCGCCGGACACAGTCAACTCATCGGTCACAACGGTCATAGGTTCGTCTCCAGTTCTGCTGCGGGCATGGGGTCAAGTTCGCCAAGAAAGCCAGCGACGGCAGCCGCGAACGCCGTAGGTGAAGCGGCCATGGGGAAGTGACCACAATCCGGCAAGACTTCGAGCCGAGCATCGGGCAGTTCTCGCGCGAGAGCCATCGCTTCGGCCGGTGGGGCGGCAATGTCGTCCTCACCGGTCACTACGAGACACGGCACGTCGACGCGGTCGAGTAGCAGCCACGGGGTGCGCAAGTAGGTATCGAAGAACGCGGTCCAGCCGTAGGGGCCAACACGGTCGCGGACTCGATATGCCATATCCAGGAGGACATCGTCAGCGACGCGGCCGCGACTAGCGACGCGCAGGCCCTCCTCCATAATCAGATGGAAGCCGTTGAAGAAGTACGACATGTCTCGCCATGTGAAGTCGTGAGCTTGCCGCCGGTAAAAGGGTGAGACGAGCACGATTTGCTTGATGCCATACTGCGGCATCGGATTCCTGCCGTGCCGTAGCTCGTGATCGACCATCGCCATCAACAAGTTGGCCGCGAACGAATGTGCGACCACCACATCAGCCAGGCCATCGAGCCCGCGTAGCGCTGCCTTAACGGCATCAATCGTATGGTCGTACGATGACGCGAACGAGACGATCGTTTCGGCTCGCCACGGCAGCTCCGCCGTCAAGGCACAATGTGTGGCGGGCACCTGGGCCAGATAGTTCTCCCAAACTGATGCGGAATTGGCCAACCCGTGTAGCAGCAACATCCGATATGGACGCTCCTGTGGTCCGTGCGAATTGAGCACGACCCCATCGGACACAACGTTAGACTTCACGTGGCTCCTCCAGTCAAAGCAAGACCGGCAGTTGACTCAGCGGGTGTGCCCGCCGTGGCATATACCGTTCCTGTGTCGTGATCAGAGAACCAGCCCACGGCCGCGGCGCACTGCAGAACACCAAGCGCCCCTGAACATTGACCCCAACTGCTGGTGAGATCAATGCGCGGCACACCGGGGAGCAAGTCCCCTGGCGCACCACCTGGTGGTACCTGCCACGAAGAAGGTTGCGTCCCTCTGTCTGCCTCGGCCAGCTGGAGTACACACTCAACGAGGCTGGCCGTGCGTACGAAGTGGCCAAGCCAGGCCTGTGCCGGAACTCCACGCTCGGCCACAGATTGCGAAGACTCCACAACGAGTGCCGCCGCTCCATCAAGTGGTCGTCCGCCGTGGAGGATCCGGCGAACAGGCTCAGTGGCTGGTTCTGTCCCGACAACGAGCACGCGCTCAACCCTGCCGGTTGCGATCATGGTGACCGCCCACCGCACAGCGTCGAGTCCGCCCGTCGCACCGTTGCACACCATGAGGTTGGGGCCACGCAACCCAAACCTGATCGCCACCGAGGACGCGATCACATTGCTCGATGCGTTCGGCAGGTCCATCGGGGATGTGCCAGCAACGGTCTCGGCATGGATCGTATCGAGCACAGAAACGACCGTGTCGACGTTGCCGAAGTTCGAACTCGCGACGACACCGACCGTGTCGGAGTCGACGGCGAGGCCGCGCTCGGCCGTAAGCCCGGCGTCACGCAACGCCACATCGGCCGCACAGTAGGCGAGCCTGGTGGCACGGTCCTTGTAACGGAGGCCCTTTCGTCCGACAAGCGCGGCAGGATCGACTGGCTCAGCGGACTGCGGCGGATCGGCCAGTAACGCGCTGGCGTTACTGGCGCCGGGCAGCACTACACCGGTTCCTGTCACGGCTACGCTCGGTGGGGTGGCGACCTTTGTTCTCACGATGAGACCTCCCGCTGGGTCGTTGCCTCAACAATCGCCACAGCGTTAATTCCGCCGAAGCCGAAGGCGTTAATCTGCGCCACTGCGATGTCCGCGTGTTCTGTCTCCCCCGTGACCAACCGGAATGAACTGGCCTCCGCCACAGGTTCAACTAAGCCGACCGTTACCGGGACTCGCCCTGTGGCGAACGACTGCAAAGCGCTCACCAAGTTCAGCAGGCCAGACGCGCCCGACGTGTGCCCGGTCATGGACTTGATCGCGGTCATCAGAGGTACATCCACCCAATCGGCGAACACCTCACGAGTGGCTATCGCCTCGACCTCGTCATTGAGCAGGGTCCCTGTGCCATGCATCATCACAAGATCGACGTCAGCGGGCTTGACGCCGGCCAGCCGATGAGCCTCCCGCATCGCCGCGGCGATTCCAGCGGCGTCGGGCGCGGTCGCATGATAAGCATCGCAGTTCACACCGACCGCGCGCAGGGCACCAAGAGCGCCAGGTGACGTCGTGCGCAGCACGACCGCGGCGGCACCGTCGCCCATCAACACCCCAGTCCGGTTCCGGTCGAATGGGCGAACCCGCTCGGGAGGTGAGGGGTGCACTCGCTCCAGCAACCCATGCATGCTCTCGGTGAGTACGTCGACTCCAGCGACGATCACCGTGTCGGCTTGCCCTGTTGCCAACAAGTCAGCACCCATCGCCAGCGCGTAAACAGAGGCTGAGCAGGCGTTCGAAAATGTATGGGTATCAGTCACCCCGAACCGCTCACGCAATACCGGCCCAAAATGCAGGTCGTCTTCCGTCAACGTCCCTCCGCCGCGCCACCACAGCTCGAGCGAACGCAGTTCACGCAGACCCGTTCCAATCAGAACCGGCACATCAGAGAGATCTTCACCGATGCCCGCCTGCGCGACGGCCTGAGCGATAGCCTCAGAGAGCCACTTACTCGCCCGCCCAGGGACATCCACTCCCTGGGCGGGTCGGTCATCAATCTCATAGGCGTGGGTCGCCCGGAAGTGCCCTTTATCGAACCCCCGCAACTCATGCAAACCCGTATTTCCGGAACAAAGAGCGGAAAAAAATTCATCCACATTCGTGCCGACTGAGGTAATCGCACTCGCCCCTGTAATGACCGGACTCATGACGCCGCCTCTCCATGCTTACCGAGAATAACAACGGAATTGTTTCCGCCAAATGCGAGTCCGTTGTTCTGCACGACATGAAGATCCGCATTGATAGCCTGATTAGGAACACAGTCCACGCCGCACTCCGGATCGGTCTCGACGTGGTTCGCGGTCGGCGGAATAAAGCCACGATCGATTGCGATCGCGCAAGCGATAGCGGCCAGTGCGCTCGCCGCGCCCATGGTATGGCCGATCATCGACTTGACGGATACCACTGGCGGCACGTCCTCGCCGAAGAGGTCGTGGATAGCTCCGGCTTCGGTGATGTCGTTCGCCTTCGTGCCGGTGCCGTGCGCGGAGATCAGATCCACCTCGGCTGGCTTGACTCCGGCATCCTCTAGCGCCAGCTGCATACAACGACCAACGCTCGCCTGATTCGGTGCGACCTGATGATGCGCGTCGCAATTGATGCCGTAACCGAGGACCTCAGCGTAGATCCGCGCACCTCGACTCACCGCGGAATCAAGACTCTCCAGCACTAGTACGCCCGCACCTTCGCCGGTGAGGATGCCCTTTCGATTGACATCGAACGGCTGACACGCCTCGGGTGCGATAGTGCCGAGACGATAGAAGCCAGTGAAAGTCTTCCGGCACATGGCGTCAGCACCACCGCACAAAGCGAAACGCGCTGATCCCTCCCGTACAGCGTCAAACCCATACCCGATGGCATAGTTGCCCGCGGCGCAGGCGGTAGGGATGGTGATCGCCTCGACATCGGTTAACCCGAGTTCATTGGCAACTGATGTCGACAACCGGCCAGCGGGAACGTGCCTAGCGAGTCTGGGATCCATGTGTTCGGGGCCATCGCGGAGCTCCGCTTCCACAAGGGCATCGAGATCTCGTGACTCGCCATCGGTGGTACCGATGGAGATGACGTTGTGGGTGTCCCGCAGCACGTCAGCGTCGAGTCCGGCATCAGCGATCGCCATCGCGGCCGCGGCAACAGAAAACTGACTAGCGCGGCCGAGCTCGGCTGGATCGAGCGCGGTGATCCATCTATCCGGTTCGAAATCAACAATCTCGCATCCCAGCGCGTGGGAGAACCCGGTGGTATCGAAGGCCGTAATGGGCCGCGCACCGACCTTTCCCTGCTGCAATCCCTCAGCAAATCGCCCAATTCCAATGCCGATACTGGAAACAACTCCGAGACCGCTGATAACGACCCGCTGCGAAGCGCTACGCTTCCCACGGTTATGGGATTCTGACGACATACTTCGGCCTCACATTCCCTGCTACCGGTCAGTACTCATCTCTCGCAACCGCCGATTCGAGCCGATACAGTTTCACTCGATCGTGGATAAGCAGGCAATGATCAGTGCACGAAACTGCAAACAGCGTCAGATCAGACCGAGCTGTGCCGCACGGGCACCAGCCTGGAACCGGCTTCCCGCATCAAGGGCACTCATCGCGGAAGCCACATCGTTGCGCACCGTGCGCACGCTGACACCGAGCTTGCGGGCGACAGCGTCATCGGTCATCCCATCGGCAAGCATGCGTAGCACCAGTTCGTAGCGGCGTTGCGCGAACTCAGTCGACGGGACAGGATCGGCTTCTTGTAACTCACAGCCGGAAGTCCACTGCTGCTGGGTGTTCGACAACAGGCTTCGCACGACATCGGGGCGCCGCTCAATGCGGCCGTTACCCGCATCATCCAACACGAGAGCAACAAGGCCGTCCACGATCACCGTCCGGCAGGGCACAGCAGGCGCCACTCGGGGCCGGATGTCACGAGCACGGAGCCACGCTACGTGCTGCCGCACCGGTGGCAAGCGGGAGATCTCGCCAGCCCACACCGCACGTACTCGCACTCCACGCCGAAGCAAGTACTCCACGAGCTGACGAGAAAACTCGAAAGCCCCTGGGATGTAGCTCCGCAGAGAGAACATTACTTCGGTGCGTGCCTTGGTGGCCACACGTTCCGTAGCAGCCGCCAGTTCGTCCGCATCATCAAGCGTCTCACGTTCACCGAACTGTCCCACCATTCGTTCATGCGTCGAGACAAACGACTCAATGGCGACGACAGTGGGAAGTTCCGACCTGCGTGATCCATGCTTGAGCTTGCTCGCCACAAGCGACGGAAGCCCAAGCGCGGGTTCAACTGCTCGGAAACTTCGCGCGTCCACAGTCGACCGCGTCACCAGACGCTCAGCCTCGAGACATGTAAGAATCCGCCGTACCTCTGACTCGTTCCACCCCAGCGACATCGCGACATCATCAACAAGCCAGCGCGGTCGCCGCAACATTGTCTCGTAAAGAACCTCGGCTCGCTCGTCGCAGCCGATCCAGCGCCTTCTCACGATTCACTACCCCTCGGTGCAGTGCCTAACTCAGCGCGTTCGGTCATTTCTGGAGAAAGCTGATTATAGAACCGCGAGTAATGATCGAGTCAACAGTTGAGTCAGCGCTGCAACTTGCTGCAAACATGCTTGCTGACTCTACAAGAAACGGTCTGACCAGGTGTTATTACTAGTTGTTGCCACTTGAGCACCAGCTGTACACAAAAACTTTACCGAAGTAATGTTTGTGGTCTGCCGACACCAACTACTGCGAGCGGATCTCGTCGATCTCCCGCCAGATCTTCGTAGCAAGGCGGAATTGTGCGTGGTCCTCAGCCATCGACGCGGCTGAGCGCAGCTCCGTGATCGCACCATCGCTGTCACCGAGAGCGCGGCGAGCCCGACCAACATCGATATGCAGTCGGACTCGCTCCGGCTCTGGCAAGTCGTCGGGAACGGATTCAGCGAGCTCCAGCGCCCTCGCCGGGGCTCCTGTCGCGAGCGCGTGCCGCACCTCGAGCACAGCGACCAGGCCCGCTTCCCCCGGAACGGCAACCATCTCGTGCGTAGTCTTGGCAACCCGGAGGTACTGTGTGACTTCATTGAAGTCCGAGCCAGCATCAAGCAACGTGGCCGCAGCCGCACGGGAGAACCGCGCCCACTCACGTAGTGGCGTCTCCGGTGTTCCCAGCATTCCTTTGGCTAGCCGGATGTGCTCCTCAGCGAGCCCCGGATGGCCGATCTGTGCGTAGGCGGCAGCCGCAGCCCAGTGCGCGCGCCCGCAGACGCCGTCACGCCCGATCTCATCGGCAACCTCGACGATCCGACCTACCAGCGTAGGCACCTCCGTGACGTCGCCGAACTCACACCGAACGGAGATCAACACCCCAAGCAAGCGAACGTGTTCCGATGTCCCTTCCAGTGCGGTACCTGTCACACGGCTAGCCGCCCGCTCAGCTAATTCGACGGCCTCAGTTGATCTCCCAGTTTCACGGGCGGCCGAAGCGCGTTCGAAGTCGACCTTAACGAGTAGTTCAGGAGCGTCGAGCTTGGCAGCCACGGCCTCGAGCTCTGCCAACAGCTGGTAACGGTCCTCATGTCGCGCCTGCGCTTCGAATATGTTGTGCAGTGCCAAGCCATACTCAACGACATCCGCCACGGACTCATCGCGCAGCGCGGCCTGGTACGCCTCCTGGTAACGCTGCTGCGCCTCGGCGGTGTCACCGTAGTCCAACGAACTCCGTGCGATCAGGTCATTAACCAAGCGGCAAGGCCGCTTCGGTTTGCCACCGTCCGTTGCGACCGTGGATCCAATCAGCGAGTCTGGTGGGACGTTGAGAACCTCCGCGAGCCGCACCACCACTTCGAGCGTAGGAACCCTCACACCCGTCTCGAGCAGGGAAATATAGCTCGGGTTGACTACACTACCGGCGACGTCACGCTGAGACAGCCCACGCTCCTTGCGCAACTGCTTCAGCCGCTGCCCGAAGTCGGGCTGCTGGACGACGCTCACCTCGGGGATCTCCTTACCACACTCGGCCGAGGATCAGGCTCCCCTTTTCAACTGTAGCCAACGCACAGGTCACCCCACAGCCCAAAGAGACCGCTCGTCGGCCCTCGCTACCTGGGACTGGCTCAGTGTAGCCGTGCCAGCCAGACTCGTCGTCGTCTTGCTCCCATCGTGGCCACATCAGTCACCGCGCCGTAGCCGATCAAGCCACGTCCGCGCGACTACACTCTATCCGCTGGCTGTTTACCAAGGTAAAGGTATAGTAACTATAACTCGTTACCGTTCACACCTTCAAGCGCTCATGCTCATTACCTCAGAAAACACCATGTGTCATGACGAAAAGAATGGGAGACGCGCGCTGCACGCGACCGAGAGCGCACCAGTCCGAAGTGACGGAGCCTGCTCGATCCATGCGCCGAGTTGAGGCATCCCTGGTGGCGAAGGAGTTGACTCGACGGCACCAATTCGTCGAAGGGTTTGTACTGCTTGATCAATGTCATCAAGCCCCAGCACAGCGAGTTGTGGCTCGTGTTTGGCCAGCACACACATCAGTTCACCGAGCGGCCGACCGTCTAGACGGCGCCAGAGGCGAAGCGTAGGTTCAGAAACGTCATACGCCGCGCCGGGTCCAGCCAGCGTGAAGCCGTCTGCGTAGCGCACCGGAGCGAAGTACGGGCTGCGGCGCGGACCACCACTGGAACCCGCGGCTGGTACGGCGTGCACAGGCTGTCCGGAGTCTGACTCCCAGCCTTCGAGCACGGCCGATGCCAGCAACATGTTCGCAGCAAGTAACCGGTCGTCAACCAGCCTGCGCACAGCCTGCGAATCCTGGCCGTCAGCGACCAGCCATGGGAAGTTGAGCAAGCGCGTCAATTCATCCCGGCATTGTTGCTCCATGGGCACCCGCGACAGTCGGCGTGAGAGGTACTTGCGACCGAAGTACAGATCACCCGCCGCGCACAACATAGCCTCACAAGCGGAGACGAGCGCCATCTCAGACACGCTGTACGCAGTGTAAAGATCACCAGATATCAGGGCGCCGAAGGCTTCGGACACAGCAGCGGCACCATCTGCGGCATGCCGGGCGATCAGCAGTTCGCGTACGGCATTGGTGCGCAGATCCGCCATCAGCTGCCGCCACTGCGGTGAAGCATACAGAACACGTCCGAGTGTCATGTCCACAAGTGCCGATAGGTCACCCCATGAAGCGGTCGCCTGCGGGTGCTTCGCGTCTGTCATCCGGTATGCGTCTGCGAGCTGCAATCGCGCGTGTACCGCACATGAGCGCAAGGCGAGTGCCCGTACTACGACACCTCCCGAACGAAAGACCGCAGCGGTACCCGCCGGCGCCTGACCGACAGCGTACAAATTCACATCCGAAGTCGCGTGTCCGAGCCCGGCCGCGAGGCTGCCGCCAAGGAACGCCAGCTCCACTTGCGCGGAGCCACCCATGTCGCATTCGAGCACAGAACGAGCAACCGCCAGCTGCGATTCCGAAAAAGTCACGTCAGGCACAGACCACCGCGTGACAGCACGCTGAGTCATTTGGCCCCCTCTCGTCTGGCGTCAAGCTCCACGTAGAGTCCGACCTTAGACAAGGATGAACGGTTCCGTTGAACGACAACCCTTCGTATACAAAAACATGAGCACTACACGCGTTTCATCCGGTCGTGGTCAGATTCGATTCAGCGCCTTGTAGTCTGCATCACAGCGATCGAAAACACCATGGGCGCCATAGATCAAGGTAGAGCGCCCATCTTAGGTGGAACACCCAGGTCGACTACTGGTGGCCGCAGCGTCGCCGACTGTGACTAGCCCTCCGGGTATGTACCGCCATTCGAGTGACGGCGAAGCTTCCATCGCAAAGTCGAATCCGATTCAGATTTCGTTGGTGTCGCAGGCACTCAATAGGTGGTCTCGCCCAAACCGGGACTGTGTTCAGTTAACTCGTGGGGCTAGTGATTAGGGCGCCTAGCTGAGCCGTACGGCCGAGCCTGCCTTCGTGACCCGGACGGACCGTCCGTTGTGTCGGTATCCCCGCAACCGCCCGTTCAGCAGCCCTCGAACACCGCGCCTCGACACCTATAGGCAACAGGCTCGCCGTTCTCCGAAATGCACCATCCATATCGGCCACCATCAGCGAGTCGTACCCGACGCGTGAACACATCCGGCGTGAGTTGGGACCGGTGATCGGTCGACCAGTAAGCAGTTATGCAACATGATGCAACGCTTCAAGATCGGTGCTCACCCGCGTGCCACAGTCGAGTCATTAGGAGGCACGAACTCGGGAGGTGCCCCATGAACAGCGATTTCGTGCGGTTGAATAATCGTGAACGAGCTACGCTGCGTGCTGTCGCCCTCGGGCGCGCGGAGATCACGTGCAGTGCCGAGCCTGACCTGTTCATCGACGGCTTGGCATGCTGTGACCAAGCCACCGCACACCGCCTGGCCCACTTGCGTCTGATAGTTCCGCTGCGCGCTGGCCGAACCGGTGAACGAGTGCCCGCGCTGCTTACCGAAGTCGCACACACGATACTGGGAGTGGCCAACGATGCCTCGGACACAGCCGTAGCATGACGCGGAATCTTCCACCGGGTAAAGCCGCTGGCATTGCCATGGGCCTTGTTTCGCTGCGTCTCGACGACCGGCGCGCTGCGAATCTGAAGCCAACCCTGGCGGGCCTCGTACCCCGACTCCGCGCCTCCGTTAGCGCCAGTACCTTCAGGTTCGTATCAGATCTATAGACCCACGACCGTATAGAGGTCTTCTCACTCGGGCCTCCTGACGACAACAATTGCTAACGACAGCCGGAGAACGACTCGTGTCCAGCGCTCAACGGGTTGCGACGCATGGTGGCAAGGACACGGATGTGGCCTGCCCGGATGCGTACACTACGCTCACCCCTCTTCGGCGAGGCGAATGCGCAGAAGCCATGTCCGACACTTCAAGCACTTACGGTGAAGCATGAACATCTTCGTGACCGGTGGTTCCGGTTTCCTCGGCGGGCACCTGCTGCGCGCCCTCGTCAACGCAGGCCATAAGACACGGGCGCTGGTCCGGTCTGACGCGACGACGCGGGCGGTCGAAGAATGCGGGGCCGTCGCGATACACGGTGACCTAGCTGACCATCACGCGCTACGTGAAGGCATGACGGGCTGTGACGCAGTAGTACATGCGGCGGCGCTGACCGACCAATGGGGACCGCGGCGCCGTTTCGATCAAGTCAATGTCGAGGGGACAAACGCGGTGCTGGACGCCGCACGCCGGCAGGGCGTGCCCCGGCTCGTACTCGTCAGCACGGAGGCGGTGCTTGCCACTGGGCGACCGCTAGTACAGGTGGACGAGAGTTATTCCCGATCACGGCGTCCGGTTGGGGAATACGCCCGTACCAAGGCCATGGCCGAGAAGATCACGCTCGAAGCGAACTCACCGAAACTTACAACGGTCGCGGTGCGGCCGCGATTTATTTGGGGGCCCGGCGACACGACGGTGCTGCCAGCGATCATCGAGGCAGTAGAGAAGAACCGGTTCGCGTGGGTCGACGGTGGTCGTTACGCAACGTCGACGTGCCACGTCACCAACGCGTGCGAAGGTATTCTGTGCGCGTTGGAGCACGGGCGCGGTGGGCAAGCGTACTTCATCACAGATGGGGAGAAGGTCGAGTTTCGCACCTTTCTTACCGAGTTGGCCGCGACCGCCGGAATCGAGCTACCAGACCGTTCGGTACCGCGCTGGCTACTCGCAGCCGTCAGTGCGATAGGTGAGGCGATCTGGCGGCCTCTGCATATGCCGGGGACTCCGCCGGTCACCCGTACGTTCCTCGCCCTCTCCGGCCAGGAAATGACCGTGGATGACGGCCTCGCCTACCGCGAGCTCGGCTACCGCCCCGTCATCACCCGTGACGAGGGGCTTCGCCAACTCACTGCGCACCGAGGGTGACCTGGTTCCAACCCCACACGACCCAGCTTCTGGACTGTCCGTTCTAAACCACCCAACCTAGAAACGTTACGCCCATCGCAAGCATCTCGGGTGGGTGTCTGCCAGTTGGTGCATAGTAACGCGGTATGTGTCGCTTCTGCTCGTACTGTGGGGTTCGTGAATTGGACAGTTGACGTCCCCATGAACACGCTGCCGCCGCTGCCGCCGTTGCCTACTGAGTTGCGTGAGCGGTTGAACGACGCGCTCGCGTTGCCGGCGGCCCAGCAGCCGGAGTGGCCGGACGACGAGAACCTGCTGCATGTGCGCGGTGTGCTGGAGTCGGTTCCGCCGATCACGGTGCCCGCCGAGGTCGATCGGCTCACTCAGCGGCTGGCGAGTGTTGCCAACGGCGAGGCTTTCCTGCTGCAGGGGGGTGACTGCGCGGAGACGTTCGAGTCCAACACCGAGCCGCACATCCGTGCCAACCTGCGCACGCTGTTGCAGATGGCGGTGGTGCTGACGTACGGCGCGAGCCTGCCGGTGATCAAGGTCAGCCGGATCGCGGGCCAGTATGCCAAGCCGCGGTCCAACTCGACGGACGCGCTCGGGCTGCCGGTCTATCGGGGCGACATCGTCAACTCGCTCGCGGCGTCGCCCGAGATGCGGGTGCCTGACCCTGCCCGCATGATCCGTGCCTACGCCAATTCCGGTGCGGCGATGAACCTGGTGCGCGCGCTGACCGCGGCGGGCATGGCCGATCTGGCGCATCTGCACGACTGGAACAAGGACTTCGTGATGAACTCGCCAGCCGGGGAGCGTTATGAGGCCCTTGCCAGCGAGATCGATCGGGGTCTGCGGTTCATGTCGGCCTGCGGTGTCAACGACTCCTCGCTGCACACCACCGAGATCTACGCCAGCCACGAGGCGCTGCTGCTCGACTACGAGCGCGCCATGCTCCGGCTCGACGATCCGGAGTCGAGCGACGCCCAGCTCTACAACCTGTCCTCGCACTTCCTGTGGATCGGTGAGCGCACCCGCCAGCTCGACGGCGCGCACATCGCGTTCGCCGAGATCATGGCCAACCCGATCGGCGTCAAGATCGGCCCGACCACCACGCCGGAGCAGGCGGTGGAATACGTCGAACGGCTCGACCCGCACAACCAGCCGGGCAGGCTCACGCTGATCGCGCGGATGGGCAACGGCAAAGTGCGCGAGGTGCTGCCCGCGATCGTGGAGAAGGTCGAGGCCTCCGGCCACAAGGTCATCTGGCAGTGCGACCCGATGCACGGCAACACACACGAGTCGTCCAATGGTTACAAGACCCGCCACTTCGACCGCGTCGTCGACGAGGTGCAGGGCTTCTTCGAGGTGCACCGCGCACTCGGCAGCTACCCCGGCGGCATCCACGTCGAACTGACCGGCGAGGACGTCACCGAATGCCTCGGTGGCGCGCAGGACATCTCCGACCTGGACCTCTCCGGCCGCTACGAAACCGCCTGCGACCCGAGACTCAACACCCAACAGTCACTCGAGCTAGCATTCCTCGTCGCGGAAATGCTACGCAGCTGAGACAACAAATCCCGAGCGCCTCCACTCGGTCGTTCTGACCAGGGCTCGCAAACTAACACTGCACGGTTTGCACACGTCGCTCAGCAGGCGATAGCCAACGCGTCCACCTGCGTCACCTTGGTCTCCAGCCAGTTCCACACAAGTTGCGGCAGCGCAGTCGAAAGGGAAAGCCCCGGCGCGAGGGGACGTGCGCCGGGGCTTTCAACCATGGACAATTGAGCAGGCCATCCACCTACCCAACATGCTAATTATTTGCTTGCTACTTGACGCGCACAACAATCCTGGCAACTTGCTGCAACAGCGATTGGAAATTGACGGACTGGGCCTACTCGAAACTCAGCGCGCAGCATAGCTAGGGTTAGGTGCGCAGACGTGCCTGGCGAGTCTCGATGATCTCGCGGCGCCGAGGCGCTATTCGAACTGAGTGACGCGATGCTATGTGGTAGCTGTCCGGTCAGCACGCTGGTTGAGCAAACGTTTGCCGCTGAACATAGGCGAGGCCATGGCACCCTTTGCGCAAGAGATGGGAAAGCCCCGGCGCGAGGGGGAGGGGGATAAACGCCGGGGCTTTCCCTATCGGGGGATCGGCCAAGGAAGGCTTGTCTGACCTACAGGGTAGATCTTAGATCACGGCCAGAGATGCACAATAACTCTGACAGCTTGTTGCAAGGGTGCTGGACATCAACTTCGGTAGTGCCACGCACTTACACGGGCATTATTTCTGTGTGGACCACGCGCCCTTCAACCAGTCCTTTGTCATCCGAGTCAATCGCTCCTACTGCCTCGGCGAAGTCGATCAAGATCCCGGGGCGTAGATCGCGGGCACGCTCGGGAGGATGACGATCGGCTCGTCGTCGATGGCACGCAGGAACGTCTGTACGTCGAAGGTCGGCAGGATCACCGTGGTGCCGCCGATCGCGAGCCGCACGAGTAGCTGGCTGTTTCAGCCATTGACGCGGAACAGCGGGACCGACACGAGATTGCGCAGCCGAGGCCCCTCCTCCCGATCCAGTTCGATGATGCGAAGGGCTATATCCACATTGGACAGAAATCTCGCTTTCGGTCGGCCGATGAGGTGTCTGGCGTTGGTAGCTCATCTGTGTGGTCGCTGGTCGTGTGGCGTGGGGAGGGTGATGGAGGCGTCGGCTCCGGTATCGGAGTGGTTGGTCAGTTGGGTGTGGCCGCCGTTGGCGTTGATCAAGGCGGCGGTGATGGCGAGTCCGAGGCCGCTTCCGGGGCGGGTGCGGGCGGTGTCGGGGCGGCTGAAGCGGTCGAAGGCGTAGGGCAGGAAGTCGTTGGGCAGGCCGGGGCCGTGGTCGAGGACGTGGACCTCTACGTGGCCGTTGGTGCGTGCGGCGGTGAGGTGAATGTCACCGGTGGCGTGCCGTAGCGCGTTGTCGACGAGGTTGGCGAGTGCGCGGTCGAGGTGGTCGGCGTTGGCCAGTGCGGTGAGCCCGGCGGGGGCCTCGACGGTGACGTGACGATGCTGGTGCTCAAGCGCAGGGCGGAAGCGGTCGGCGACGGCTTCGAGCACGGGGCCAAGTTCGACAACTGTGGACGATGGCCCGGCTTGCTGGCGGTCGGTGCGGCTGAGGGTGAGCAGGTCTTCTGCCAGGCGGGACAGGCGTTGGGTTTCGTCTAGCGCTGAGTGCAGGGCTTTGGTGAGTTCATCGTGGCTGCGGGGGCGGCGCAGGGCGAGTTCGAGTTCGGTGGTCAGCAGGCTCAGTGGGGTGCGCAGTTCGTGGCTGGCGTCGGCGATGAACTGGCGTTCGCGGGTCAGGGCGGTATGTAGCCGGGTGAGCATGGCGTTGAGGGTCCGCCCGAGGCGGGCGATTTCGTCGCCGGTGTCGGGGACGGGGAGGTGGTGTTCGGGTTGGTCGGCGTCGATGGTGGCTGCGCGGCTGCGCATGGCTTCGACTGGCCGTAGAGCGGCGCCGCTGAGGGTGTAGGCGGCAAGCACGGCCACGAGCAGCACTAGCGGGAGCACGATGAGTAGTTCACGGATGAGGTCGGCGACGATGGCGTTGGCGTGCTGTTGCAGGACGCCGGTGGGGTCGCCTTCGTTCACGGCGTCGCGGAACTGCAGCACGGTCGCGGTGCCCGCCCCGGCTAGCACGAGCGCCATGACGGCGGCGAACAGGATCGTCAGCCGCCAGCGGATGGGCAGTCTAGCCAGTGGTGGGCGCATGGTGGCCTCCGTCGGTGCGGAGTCGATATCCGGCGCCGCGCACGGTTTCGATGGAGCGCACGCCGAAGGGCCGGTCGATTTTCTGCCGCAGGTAGCGGACGTAGACATCGACCAGATTCGAGGTGGTGTCGAAGGCGGTGTCCCAGCACCGGTCAAGCAGTTGGTCGCGGGTGTACACCATGCCGGGACGGCGCATCAAGGTTTCCAGCAGCACGAATTCTCGGTTGCTCAGCGAGATCTCGGTATCGCCGCGCCAGGCGCGATGCGCGGCCGGGTCCAGCCGCAAATCGCCGACGTCCAGCATCGGTGCGCGCTCCACCGGGCCGCGGCGGTCCAGGGCGCGAAGCCGAGCGAACAGTTCGGTGAGGTGAAACGGTTTGGTCAAGTAGTCGTCGGCGCCGACGTCCAGACCGCGGACGCGGTCGGGCACCGCACCGCGGGCAGTGAGCATCAACACCGGCGTGAACAGCTTCCGCGCCCGCATCCGCGCGCACACCTCGAACCCGTCCGGGCCGGGCAGCATCACGTCCAGCACGATCACGTCGTACTCGCCAGCCAGCGCCGCGGCCAGGGCTTGGTGACCGTCGGTGGCGACGTCGGCGACGTGGCCTTCTTCGCGCAGCCCCCGGGACAGGAGCCCGGCCATCTTGGCTTCGTCTTCGACTACCAGGACACGCATGGTGATCTCACCATCGCTGCATCCCGGGCCGCCGGAAAGGCGTTCTCATTGTCCTCTCATCGACTGCTCGTACTGTCCGTGCTGCAACCAGGGTTGCAGCAGGAAGGTGACCCGGCCAGCAGGAGGTGACGTGCAGCCACGGACAGGGACGCGCTCGGCGGCGGGGCGATGGCCTGGGGGTCTAGCCACGCAGGCGGTGCGCGGTGGTGTCGAACAGGCGACGCTGGGCGAGGTGGCTGGCGACTTCGTCATGAACGCCGACGAAGTGCAACCCGTGCTGCGGGCGCTGCGCCAGGGCGGCATCACCGTGATCTCGTTACACAACCACGGACTGAACGACGAACCGCGCCGCTTCTACACCCACTTCTGGGCCAAAGGCGACGCCGTCCAACTCGCCCACGCCCTGCGCCCGGCATTGGACGCCACTAACGTGAAGCCGCCCAAGTAATCCCTCAGCCACACCCCATCGTCCTGGGCATCCAGGGCATCCAACCCCAGACAAGAACAACCTTAGGGAGTACCGATGCGACCGCAGAACGCCCTGGACTGGGCGGCCTTTGTCCTCCTGCTCGTCGGCGCGTTCGCCTGGGCCGCGTTCATCACCGACGTCAACGTCCTCGACACGGCCCTGGAACCCATCGCCGACATCCTCGACGACATCGTCTTCGGACTCATCGGCCTGGCCGGGCTGTACTGGGTGGCCCGCGTGCTCGGCCTGCCCCCGAAACCCTCGCGATAGCGGCGCCGCTGAGCCGCGTTGCGAAAGACGTGGCCCTATTCCAGACAAGGCCAGTTGATGTAACCGTGGTTTCAATGTAACCACGGTTACATGCCGCTGGAGGAGAGAGGTTCCCGCGCGCCGGGCGAATGGGTGCTGCTGTCGCACCGGATGCCGCGGGAGCCCTCCACTCCGCGGATCGCTGGTGTGGCGCAAGCTCAAACGCCTCGGCGTGGCCCAACTCGCCGACGGCGTCGTCGCCCTGCCAGCGGACGCACGCACCCGCGAGTACCTGGAGTGGCTCGCCGACGAGATCATCGAGGGCGGCGGCACCGCCGGGATCTGGATCGCCCGGCCAGCCAGCCTCGCGCAGGAGCGGGAACTGGCCTCCTCGATGGCCGAAGCCCGAGCAGCCGAATACCGTGCCCTCGCCGAGGAAGCCACCCCCGTCGCCGACCTGACGGAGAACGCGCGGCTGTCTGCGGCGCGGCGACTGCGGGCCGAACTGCGGCGCATCACGCGCCGCGACTACTCCCCCCACCTGAGCATGAACGGGCGCGCCGCTCGGTCGAGGCGCTGCTGCATCCCACCGCAACCGACCTTGCCCAGGAGAGCTGACCGACGAAGTGGGCCACCCGCGACAACATCCACATCGACCGGGCCGCCTGTGCCTGACTGATCCGCCGCACCATCGACGCCGACGCGGAGTTCGTCTTCGTCGCCGACCCCGCCGCAGCGCCCGCCGACGCGCCCCCGTTGGACATGCGCGGCGTCGAACTCGGCCACCACCAGGGGGATTGCAGCTTCGAGACCATCCTGCGCCGCTACGACATCACCGACCCCGTGCTGTGGCGCATCGCCGAGATCATCCACGAAGCCGACCTCGACGACGACCGCTACGACGCCCCCGAAGCTCCCGGCATCGACGCCGCCCTGCGCGCGCTGTCCATGGTCTGCGACGACGAACAGGTCCTGGGACCACACCCGCCCGCTGTTTGACGGGCTCTACGAGCGAGTACTACCGCCGCGCAACGCTGCTCGGCCGCGAACCCGCCTGAGGCGAACCGGCGTCCACAAAGGAACGTGTGCATGACCCAGCATCCTGACCAGTCCACTCCGAGCACCGGCGCCGAAGGAGAAACGCAGCCGGACACTCCCGAATCCGCATCCGGGCATCCCGAGGGCGATGTCGTGCCCTTCGGCCAGGCAATACGGACCTGGTTCGCGATCTCACTGCAAACCTTCGGCGGCCCCGCCGGGCAGATCGCCGTCATGCAACACACCCTGGTCGACGACAAACGCTGGATCGGGCAACGCCGCTTCCTGCACGCCCTGAACTACTGCATGCTGCTACCCGGCCCCGAAGCCCAACAGTTAGCGATCTACATCGGGTGGCTGCTCAACGGCGTCCGCGGCGGGCTGGCCGCCGGCGCCTTCCTCGCCCTGGCCCTGTTCGGCGTGCCGTTTACCATCGTGATCGCCGTGGCCGCCCTCGCCGGATGGCTGCTGGCCAAGGTCAAACCCCACGCACTGCGCGCCGGAAACGGCAGCGAGGACAGCAGCTTGACCGGTTCCGCCGCTACTACAACACCATTCGCCCACACCGCGCGATCGCACGCCGCACCCCAGCGGCCGCCTACGCCGCCCGACCCAAGGCCCGGCCCACCGGCCCGCGCCTGAATCCGCACTACCGCATCCGCCGCGACCGCGTCGGCACCGGCGGCGTCGTCACCCTGCGCTACCAGTCCCGGCTCCGCCACATCGGACTCGGCCGTGAACACGCCCGCCAACGCGTCCTGATCCTCGCCGCCGACCGCTACATCCGCGTCATCAACACCGACACCGGCGAATTGCTCCGCGAACTCACCCTCGATCCCGACCGCGACTACCAACCCCTCGGCCGCCCACCCGGCCCACACAAGAAAACCCCCGCAACTTCCCGACCCCGCTCCCGACAACCAGCCCACCGCGCCACCCGCAGACCACCCGCAGGGGCAACGGGGCCTTAACCACGGCGAGAACGATGCCCGGCGGCGAGAGAGCGAGCGAGCGGACAGAAGACCCAGGAAACAACCCGAAAATGCAACAATGTCCCGGGACACACTGTCAACAGTGTCCCGGGACATCGCACCTGTGGAGCTGAGGGGAATCGAACCCCTGACCTCCTCGATGCGAACGAGGCGCGCTACCAACTGCGCTACAGCCCCTTGCGGCCCGACGAGCATAACAGGGCCGGTGATCGGCTTCGTGAGCCGGGGTCCCGTCCGTGCGCTACTCGCCGACCGCCCTGCGATACACCGGCGAACCCGGCTGTTCGAGCTGCTCGAACGCCGGATCCTCGTCGTCGATGTCGACGACGACGGTGTTGCGGTGCCGCATCCGCGAGTGCGGCCGGGGCTTGCGCTCCACACCGGGAATCGGGCGCTCGCTCATCGACGGCCGCGCGCGGTAGCCCGCGTCGTAGTCCTCGTACTCGGCGTCGTCGTACTCCGCCTCGTGCTCGGCGCGCTCGTCGTAGTGGCCGTCGTAGCGCGGGTCGTAGTCGAGGTCGTCCTCGTGCCACTGTCCGCGGGCCGCGTTCAGCCGGTTGAGCCTGCGCTGCCTGATCTCCGTTTCGATCCGCACCTGCCTGCGCAGGTACACCAGATACCCCGCCAGCACGGTGCCCGCGGCGCCGGTGACCCACCACAGCATCGGCAGCACGACGCCGGCGACGATCGCGCTGATCACCACAGTCGCCAGCAACGCGAGCACGACCCGCTGCCGGAACGCGTACTTCGCCCGCGCGGCGATCTCGGCCGCTTCCGGATCGAACCCGCCCCTGCCAGGTCGGTAGCCCACCCGGCGCGCGGAAGTCCGCTGTCGCGGCGGCTCCTCGTAGTCGTAGCCCCGGTCGCCGACGTCGGCGTAGTCGTCCCGGTCGTAGTCGTCCGGGTGGACGCCATCGACATCGTCGATGTCGTCACGCTCGGTCACATCATGGGCCTCGGCGACATCGACGTCATCTTCGTCGGACATGACCGGCTCGTCCAGCTGAACCTCATCGGCGCGGTCGTCGTGTGCTGCGGATTCGGACATCAGGTGCTCCTCCCGCTTATCGCCGCGCGGGCTCCCCCGCCGCACGATGCGTGATGCCAGAGCATCGTCTGCCGTGTGCCCGACCTCCTGCCGCTTCCGCGCGACCATCGGCACGAGCACGATGAGCCATGCCGCAGCAAGCGCGACGATGATCAACGAGCTTGGCATCTTTCTTGCTCCCCGACTGCACAACTGCTTCCCGTGACGCCACGCTAGCCACAGGAGTCACAGATCGGGCGGAGCCACGCCGCAAGATCACAGAATGGCATCACCAGAACGGGTGAATAGTGTCACCCAAGTCGGGCATACTGGAAACAACGCCGTGCGCTGGTTAGATGTACTCCGCCTTGCCCGCGTCGACAAGCCGCGCGGCGAGACCGCTCCCGGTCTCTTCCGCCGTCATGGCGAAGCAGAGATGGTCCCGCCACGCGCCATCGACGTCGAGGTAGCGCTCGAACAACCCCTCCTTGCGGAAGCCGAGCTTCGTCAGCACCCGCACACTGGCCACGTTGTCCGGGCGCACCGTCGCCTCCAACCGGTGCAAGCCGGCGTGTGCGAAGGCGTGGTCGGCGGCCAGCGCGACCGCTGCCGTCGCCGCCCCGCCGGAGGCACGCGCCGAGTCGACCCAATAACCGACCCACGCCGACCGCAGCGACGCCCTGATGATGTTGCCGATGGTGAGCTGACCAGCGAACTCACCGTCAATGGTGAGCGCGAACGGCAGGCACAGCCCCCGCCTGCCGAGTGTGCGCAGCCCGAACCACTGCGTCGGCCAGGACATCACCCCGTGGCGTTCCTCCCACGTTCCCGGCGCGTTCGGCTCCCAGCGCCGCAGATACTCGCGATCCCGCAGCCGGAGTTTGCGCCACGCCCTGCCGTCTCGGTAGAGCAGCGGCCGCAACCGCACTTCCCCCGCGGGCACCTTCAGCGCCCCGAGACGTGCTGGCCAGCCTGGGCTTCTGCGCTCGTCGGCTCCCGGTCCAGCTTCCGGGTAGAGGGGTCGCGACATAATCGCCGCTACGCTAGCCGCGCTGGGCGAGGAACGCGACCCGCACCTGTTCCCCCACGGTGATCTCGGTCTGCATCTCCCCGACCGTGATCAGGCAGTTCGCCTCGGCGAGCGAGGCGAGCAGATGCGTGCCGGACGTGCCGAGCGGCTGCACCAGGTATTCGCCGTTGCTCTCGTCCCGCAACAGCTGTCCGCGCAGGTAGCCCTTACGCCCCCGCGTCGACGTGATCGGCGAGAGCAACCGCGCGCTGATCACCCGGCGGTGCGGGTTGCGGGTGCCACGCGCCGACCGAATCAGCGGCCGGATGAATACCTCGAACGCCACCAGCGCGCTCATCGGATTGCCTGGCACCAGGAACGTCGGCACCGCGTCCGGGCCCAGCTTGCCGAACCCCTGCAGCGAGCCGGGGTGCATCGCCACCCTGGTGACGTCGATCTGGCCGAGGTCACGCAGCGTGGACACGACGTCGTCGCCCGCGCTGCCGCTGGTGCCGCCCGCGACGACGACTACCTCGGACATCAGCAGCCTGCCCTCGACGACCTCCTTGAGCCGGTGCCCACCGCTCGGCGCGATGCCGACTCGGTTGACCTCGGCGCCCGCGTCACGCGCGGCAGCCGCGATCGCGTAGGAGTTGACGTCGTAGACCTGCCCGATGCCAGGCGTGCGGTCGACGTCGACCAGCTCGTCCCCGATCGAAACGATCGACACCCTCGGCCGGGGGTAGACCAGCACCTTGGACCTGCCGACCGCCGCGAGCAGACCGACCTGCGCCGCGCCGATGATGTCGCCCTGCCGGACGGCGACGTCACCGATCTGGACGTCCTCACCGGTCCGGCGCACGTACGCCGCTGACGGCACCGACCGCGTCACCGACACCACGGCGGGGTGGTCGTTGGTGTACTCGGTCGGCACCACGGCGTCGGCCAGCGTCGGCAGCGGCGCGCCGGTCGCTACCCGCACCGCCTGACCTGGCTGCAACCGGCGAGGCTGCCGCGATCCCGCGTGGATCTCCCCGACGACAGGAAGTTCCATCGGGTTCTCCGCGTCGGCATCGCGGACGTCGACACTGCGCACCGCGTAACCGTCGACGGCGGCCTGGTCGAACCCGGGCAGCGCGTGCTCCGCGACGACCTCCTCCGCGCACAACAGTCCTTGCGATTCCGAAATGGCCACCCTGACCGGCCTCGGCCGCACCGCGGCATCGAGCACCATCGCCAACTGGTCGTCGACGGAGCGGAACTCCACGTCGGGTTCGGGCTCGGGCGAGGTGCCGAGGCCATGCGCCCGCTGTGCGACGTCGTTGACCTCGGTACCGCGTTCCTGCTGGTCGGGTGTTGTCATCGCTTAGCTTCCGATTCGTTCAGCCAGCCAGGTGCGTAGGGAAGGACCGTACTCCGGGTGCTCCAGCGCGAAGTCGATCGAGGCGCGCAGGAAACCGCCGGGGTTGCCGAGATCGTGCCTGCCACCACGATGCACCACAACATGAACCGGATGCCCCTCATCGATGAGCAGGCCGACGGCATCGGTCAATTGCAGCTCCCCACCGGCACCAGGAGTGATCCGGTCAAGCGCGTCGAAGATCGCCCGATCGAGCAGATATCGCCCCGCCGCCGCGAAGGTGGACGGCGCATCCTCCGGCGCGGGCTTCTCGACCATCCCGTGCACCCGCTTGACGTCGACGTCCGATGTGTCGGAGACGTCGAAGACGCCGTACGCGGAGACATCGCCGTCTCCGACGTCGAACGCGCACAGCACGCTGCCGCCGTGTTCCGCACGCACCTTGGCCATCCGCTCCAGCACGCCGGTCGGAAGGATGAGATCGTCCGGCAGCAGCACGGCGACGGCATCGTCGTCCTCGGTGAGGTTCGGCAGTGCGCAGGCGACCGCGTGACCGAGGCCGAGCGCTTCGTGCTGGATGGCGACCTCGACGTCCAGCAGGCCCGGCGCGTGGCGCACCTTCGCGAGCAGCGCGTCCTTGCCCTTGCGCGCGAGCGTGTCCTCCAGCGCGGGTGCGAGTTCGAAGTAGTCGGCGACGGCCTGCTTGCCTGGCGAGGTCACGATCACCAGCCGTTCGGCCCCCGCACCAGCGGCTTCCTCTGCGACGAGTTCGATGCCGGGCGTGTCGACGACAGGAAGCAGCTCCTTGGGGACCGCCTTGGTCGTGGGCAGAAATCTCGTGCCAAGTCCCGCGGCTGGCACGATGGCGGTACGTATCGTCTTCTCGTTAGCGCGTGGGCCCGTCATGCTGCGAAGCCTAACCGTTCAGCCGCCCTCAGCGTGGCAGCAGCCACGCATCACATGCCGGTGGGTTCACCGCGGCGACCGCGTGACCTCGTAGCCTGGCGGCGTGACGGAATCTGACAAGACCGTCGGGTCCGGCCCCGACACCACGACGAAGGCGGCATGGCGTGCACGTTTGCTCGCCGAGCGTGACGCGGTCTCCGCTGAGGACGCGGGGGCCGACGCCGAGGCGCTGGCCCGTGCGATGGCCAACGCAGTGGCGGACCTGGTGAAAACCGCCCCCGGCCAGTCGGCGGATGCTGCCACGGTGTGCTGCTATGTCCCGTTCGGCTCCGAACCGGGCTCACTGGCCATGGTGGACGCGTTGCACGGTTCGGGGGCGGAGGTGCTGCTGCCGATCGTGCCCGACGCGCCGGGGCCGCTGAACTGGGCGCGCTACGACGGTCCGGACACACTGCGCACTGGCACGCTGCCGGGGCTGCTCGAACCGGCTGGTCAGCGGATCGGCCCTGCGGCGCTGGGGCGGGCGTCGCTGGTGTTCGTGCCAGCGTTGGCGATCGACTATCGCGGCGTGCGGCTCGGCAGGGGCGCCGGATACTACGACCGTTCGCTGCCGCTCGCCGCGCCGTCCGCCCGGCTGATCGCGGTAGTCCGGGACGCCGAACTGGTACCGGAACTGCCCGCGGAACCGCACGACGTGCGGCTGACGGGGGCGCTGCTGCCGGAACGCGGGCTGGTGTCGTTGCCGATGTGACGAAGGTTCCAGCGGCGTCGCGTGGGCAGCATGGCGGCTCAGGAACTCGTCGCGTGCGGTGTGACGAACCCCGGATTGCGCTCGGTGGATGGCATCACGCATTATGGAGCTAGCACTCTCATAGGTTGAGTGCTAGCTGACGAGGGAGCTTAAGGTGCCCACTTACCAGTACGCCTGCAAGGAATGCGACCACCAGTTCGAGGCCGTCCAGTCGTTCACCGACGACAGCTTGACCGACTGCCCTGAGTGCACCGGTCGGCTGCGCAAACTGTTCGGTTCGGTCGGCGTGATCTTCAAGGGCAGCGGCTTCTACCGCAACGACTCCCGCGCCTCGAACGGCAAGGCGAATGGTTCCAGTGGCGGGGCAAACGGGTCATCCACATCGGGGAGCTCGTCCAGCTCCAGCGACTCGTCGAGTTCGTCCAGCGGTTCGTCGACGTCCTCGGACTCCGGGAGCTCGTCCAGCTCTTCCAGCAGCTCAAGCACGTCGAGCGCGGGCGCGTCGGCGACGAAGGCTTCCTGAGCCTCACCGAGTTATCCACCGAAGCCCGGTTGTCCACACGCTGATGACCGGGCTTGAAGCGCCGTTCCTGGAGCTTCTAGCGTCGTCGGCATGATCGGCACGTCATGGTTCACGGTCCTCCGCCGGCCCCGCGATTGGCTGCGTCGCAGACCCATCGCGCTATCACGGCACAGTGCGACAGCGCGGAAGGCACTCGCGGCTGCCCTGCTGGCCACCGCCGCGCTGCTCGCGTTCGCGCCGGGCGGGTCCGATGCGTCGCGCGCATCGCCGGTCGTGGTCACGGCGCGCGACGTCGCCACCGGCACGACGCTGCGCGCCGCTGATATCACCCTGGCGCGGCTGCCACCCACCGCCGTTCCCGCGGGCGCGCTGACCGACCCGGACGCCGCTGTCGGCGTGACACTGGCCGGATCCGCCCGCGCGGGCGAGCCACTGACCGACGCCCGCATCGTCAACGGCGCAGCGATATCGCTGACCGGGTCCGGCGGCGGGGCAGGCACCGCGGACGCCGATACCGCTGGTGGCGCCCAACCCGACGATGCGGCGCGGGACGAGACCGCCACCGTGCCCATCCGGCTGTCCGACGCAGCGATCACCGGGCTCCTGCGGCCGGGAACGCATGTCGACGTGATCACCGCGGACGACACCAGCGACGAGGGCCGCGTCCTCGCCAGCGACGCGACCGTGGTGACAGTGACCGCGCCAGACGACACGAACCGAACATCAACCCCGGACGGGCGCCTCGTGCTGATCTCACTGCCAGCGGATACCGCGACGCGAGTCGCCGCCGCCTCACTCCGCCAGCCGGTGACGGTTACGCTGCGATAGCGTTTCGCTCCACTCCGGACAGTGCGGAGTGTGCCTGCCCCATCCCCGGACGCCGCGCGACGGCGTCATCCCATTGCGAGGAGGAGACCGTGCTGAAGGGTTTCAAGGAATTCCTGCTGCGCGGCAACGTCGTCGACCTCGCGGTCGCGGTCGTCATCGGCACCGCGTTCGTCGCGATCGTCACGGCGTTCACCGAGAGCATCATCCAGCCGTTGATCAACGCGATCGGCGGATCGGACGCCACCCAGGGCCTCGGCTTCCACGTGCTCTCCGACAACCCGGCGACGTTCATCAACATCGGCAACGTCATCAATGCCGCGATCAACTTCGCGGTCATCGCGGCGGTCGTCTACTTCCTGATCGTGGTGCCGGTCAAGCACATGCAGGAGCGGCGAGAACGCGCTAAGCAGGCGGGCGAGGAGCCGGTAGCGCCAACCGAGGCGGAACTGCTGACCGAAATCCGCGACCTGCTGCGCCAGCAAGCTGGCAAACCCTGAGCTCTCGGCCTCAGTGGTGCGGCGGCCGGTTCTCCAGGTACCAGTCGTCGCTCGAACCGCTCGCCTCGTGCGAGGACGGCTCCCGCTCGTCGGAGGTGGTTTCCGGAAGAATCTGACCGAACACCTCGTCGAGACGCGAGGCATTCTCGCGGCGCGGCGACGTCCGTCGCGACGCGGGCGCACTGGACGATGTCCGTCGCGGCGGCGTGGGGTCATCGGAACTCGGCACGGTTTCCATTCTCGCACGCCAGACGAACGCGCTTCGCCTGGTCGGGGGCTGATCCTGGCTCGCGGACACCCAGGACTGGTGCGAGGATAGAAATGCCCAACCACGAAATCGACAAGGTGGCCAGACAATGAAACTCGACAAGGCGAAAGAGATGGCGTCCAAAGCGACGGAGAAGGCGACCGAAGTCGCGGGCGACCTCGCCGAACGGGTCGGCCCATTGACCGAGCGCGTCGGCCCACTCGCCGAGAAGGCGGGCGAGGCAGCCTCGCGCGGTGTCGAAGCAGCGGCCGGTGCCGCGAACAAGGTCACCGGCGGCCGGTACGAGGAGAAGATCACCACCGCCGCCGACAAGATGGAGGGTGTCCTGCACAAGGACACCAAGCCGCCAGAGCAGAAGTAGCTAACGGGCTCACTGCCGGACGCCGGGCGCCGACCACAGGGCGCCCGGCGTTGTCGTGGCGGGGCGACCGCGTGCCCACTCGTCCCCGAGGGGCAGCGTCGGTCGAGCAGCCCCGCGTCAGCTCACGCCTCGGCGGCGAGCCCGCCGGACAACTCGCCGATCACGTGCGGGACCAGTGAGGACAGCGTGGCCATGCCGTCGCGCACCGCGCTGCGAGACCCGGCGAGGTTGACTACGAGCGTGCTGCCGGAGACACCGACCAGCCCGCGCGAGACACCAGCGTCGACCGCGCCCGCCGCGAGCCCCGACGACCGCAGCGCCTCGGCGATCCCGGGAATGGTCTGGTCAAGCACGCCCTGCGTGGCGTCCGGGGTGACGTCGCGCGGGGACACGCCTGTCCCGCCGACGGTGATGACGACGTCCGCGCCGCCGATGACGGCTGTGTTCAGGGCATTGCGGATCGCGACGGTGTCCGAGTGCACCGTCACGGTTCCGTCCACGATGAATCCTGCCTCTTCCAGCAGCTCGGTGACCAGCGGTCCCGAGGTATCCTCATGCTCCCCATTGGCGATCCTGTCGTCGACGACCACGACGAGAGCCCTGCCAAGCCGTTGCGCGCTGCGTTCCATGTCGACAACGGTAGTCGGTCCCGCCACATCGGACACAGCGCCATCCCGAGGCGTTCGCCACGCCGACACGCGGCGGACGGGAGTCCGACCGCATGCCGAGGCCACGCCACCCCGCGAGCGCACCCCGAGCCCGCGCGACAAGGGATGACGATTTCCTGACATCCCGCCGCGCACGGCGCGCACCCGGCGTCGCGACGCTAGCGTCAGACACCGTGCGTGTACTTGTGACCGGCGGGGCCGGGTTCATCGGCTCCCACGTGGCTGACCTGCTTGCCGAGCACGGGCACGACCCTGTGCTGCTCGACGCCCTCGTACCGACCGCGCACGACGGCGGCGAGCCGCCCGGCTACGTCTCCCGGCACCGGTTCGTGCGCGGCGAGGTGACCGACGCCGGTCTGCTGGCTGACCTGCTCAGCGACGTCGACGCGGTGTGCCACCAGGCAGCGATCGTCGGGCACGGGCTCGACCCGGCCGACGCGCCGACGTACGCCTGGCACAACGACTACGGCACGGCGGTGCTGCTCGCCGCCATGCACAGGGCGCGGGTGTCTCGGCTTGTGCTGGCCTCGTCGATGGTGGTCTACGGCGAAGGCGCGTACTCCTGCGCGGCGCATGGCCCCACCCAGCCCGCACCGCGCCGCGCGGCCGACATCGACGCCGGGCTCTTCGACCCGCGCTGCCCCAGTTGCGACGACGTCCTCACACCCTGGCTGGTGGACGAGTCAGCTCCGCTGCTGCCGCGCAGCACCTACGCCGCGACGAAACTCGCGACCGAGCACCTGGCCGCAGCGTGGGCGCGGCAGACGAGCGGCACGGTGCACGCGCTGCGCTACCACAACGTCTACGGCCCCCGGATGCCGCAGGACACCCCGTACGCGGGGGTAGCGTCGCTGTTCCGCTCGGCGCTGCGCAGGGGTGAGCCCCCGCGGGTGTTCGAGGACGGCCGCCAGCGCAGGGACTTCGTCCACGTCCGCGACGTGGCGCGAGCGAACCTGCTCGCACTGCTCGACGACGCGCCGCCCGGCGAGCTGGTGCCGCTGAACGTGTGCTCGGGCACTCCGCACACCGTGGGCGAGCTGGCCGAGGAGCTGGCGCGGGCTTGCGGCGGGCCAGCGCCGGACATCGTAGGCGGCGCACGGCCCGCCGACGTCCGGCACATCGTCGCCAGCCCCGCCCGCGCCCGCGACATCCTCGGCTTCACCGCGCGGACCGGCTTCGCCGAGGGCATCGCGGAGTTCGCCACGGCCGAACTGCGCACCCCGGTACGGACCGTCACCCGATGACCCGGCCGCCCGGCGGCACGACGTCGCGGGCGGGAATCGATCCGCCAGGGCATCACGTCCAGCAGCGGAGGCTCACGACGTCGCCAACGGCAGCCTGACCTCGAACCGGCACCCTGGGCCGTGATTGCGGACGCCGATGCGGCCGTGGTGCGCCTCGACCAGCCCCTTGGCGATCGCCAGCCCCAGCCCGCCACCAGCCTCTCCCGACCGTTCCGGAGTCCGCGCGGCGCTGCCACGGAACGCGACGTCGAACACCCGCTCCAGTTCCTCGTCGGGAATGCCGCCGCAGGCGTCGTCGACGTACAGCAGCGCGGATCCGTCGTCCACGCCGATCGACACCGCGACGGTGCCGTCCGGCGGGGTGTGCCGGATCGCATTGGACACCAGGTTGCGGACCACGCGGGTCAGCTCAGGGTCACTGCCGAGCACCACCGGCTCCGCGGAGTCCTTCGCCTCCACCCGAACCCGTTTGCGCTGGGCAACAGCGGTCTGCGACTCCAGCGCGTCGCCAACGACGTCCGCGAGCGGGATCGCAGACATCGTCAGCCGCAGCCCGCCGGCGGTGATCCGGGACAGCTCGAACAGGTCATCCACCATCCCGGACAGCCGGGCAGCTTCGCCGCTGATGCGCTGTGCGTAGTCGGCGACGTCAGCTGGCTGGGAGACGACACCGTCGGCGAGCGCCTCGGCCATCGCGCGGATACCGGCGAGCGGGCTGCGCAGATCGTGGCTGATCCAGGCGACCAGTTCGCGGCGTGCCGCCTCGGCCGCGCGTTCCCGGTCGCGGGCCTCGCGTTCCCACACACTGCGGCGCGCGAGATAGCGCCCGGATAGCACCGCGGCCGGAATCGTCACGGCGGCGACCAGCAGTCCGACGAGGAGCCAGATCGCCAGTGTCGGGGTGAACATGAACCCGCTGACGCCGAGCATCCCCACCAGCGTCGCTACCACGGGGAGCAGCGCGAGCACCGTCATCGCCGCCGCGATCGACCTGCTGCGCATGTGGTGCAGCAGCCAGGCGCCGAGCAGTGCGACCGGCAGCGTGAACCCCACCGCGTACGGGAGGATGTCCCAGATGTGGCCGAGTTGCTCGGCGAACGTCTCCGCCGCGAGTGTCATGGCTGCTCAACCGGGTCATAGCGGTATCCGACGCCCCACACCGTCGCCACCCGCGTCGGCGCGGCCGGATCGGGCTCGATCTTCTCCCGCAGCCGCCGCACGTGCACCGTCACCGTGGACTGGTCGCCGAAGTCCCAGCCCCACACCTTCGCCAGCAGGTCGGTGCGGGAGAACGCGGTGCCTGCGTGGCTGAGGAAGAACGCCAGCAGGTCGAACTCCCGCGTGGTCAGCGCGAGGTCGGCACCCGCGAGGGTGGCTTTGCGCGCGGCGAGGTCGAGCCGCAGATCGCCGTCGGACAGCTCCCGCTGCGCTGGTTCCGGTGCCATCCACCGCGCCCTGCGCAGCACCGACGCCACCCGCAGCGCCAGCTCGCGTGGGCTGAACGGCTTGGTGACGTAGTCGTCCGCGCCGAGTTGCAGCCCCGCGATCCGATTCTCTTCCTCGCCGAGCGCCGTCAGCATCACGATCGGCACGTCGCTGGTCTTGCGCAGCTCGCGGCAGACGTCGAGGCCGCTCTTGCCCGGCATCATGACGTCCAGTACGACGAGGTCGGGCGGTCGCGCGGCGAACTGCCGCAGCGCCTCGTCGCCGTCACCGGCGAGGACGACGTCGAAGCCCGCGCGTTCCAGGTAACGACGCACGACGTCGCGCACCGTGTCATCGTCGTCAACGACCAGCACCCTGCCTTGTTGTTCACCCATCGACGTCACCCTTCACCATGGCGTTCCGACCAGCAGGTTCACCGTGACAGCCAGTGCTGCCTGCGCCGCGAGCCACCAGCGATGCGCGGTGCGCGGCAACAGCGCGACGGCGGGCAGCAGCCACACCGCGAACGGCAGCCAGATGCGTTCGGTCTCGGCCTTCGACAGCCCGGAGATGTCGGCGGCGATGATCGCGACCAGCGCCGCCGCGACAACGAGCACCACCGGATGCCAACGACGTCGCAGCAGGTCGGCAAGGGCGCGGCGGAGCCCGGCAACCACCGCGAACCCGACCATGATCGCGAGCGCGGCGAGGTTCGCCCACACCCAGTACTCGTACGGCCGCACCGCGCCGAGGTTCTGGTAATAGCGTTCGACGACGGTGGTGTAGCCGTCAAGCCACCAGAACCCGGCCAGCGCGAACGCCGCGACGACGGCGAGCGCGCCGGTGACAGCGACCAGGAGCACGCGCCATGCGCGCCGGTAGGCGACCACGGCGAGCGCGAGCGGGCCGAACAGCACGAAGCCGTAGGACAGGAAGACTCCGAACCCGAGCAGCACCCCGGCGAGCAGCGCGAGGACGTCGCGGCGCGGGCCGGTCGCCGCGACCGCGAACGCGAGCACCGCGACGGCCACCGCCATGTACCCGGCGAACAGGCCATCTGCCGACGCGCCGATCCACACCGCGCCGGGAAACAGGGCCGCGAACGGCAGCATCCGCCGGGCGGCATCGGGCGCGCCAAGGGTGCGCAGCGTGACCGGGACGGCGATGGCGATCAGCCCCCCGACCAGCACACACGCCAGCGACGCTATGCCGCCGCCCGAGAGGCCGACGCGGTCCAGCCACACGAACACCAGCAGCGCGCCTGGCGGGTGACCCGCGACGTGTACCGCCCAGGTGTCCGGCTGGCCAAGCAGGATGCGGTCGGTGAAGCCGGTGAGCATCGCGGGGATGTCGGTGATGCCTGGGACCTCGTCCAGGTACTCCCAGCGGTTGTCGAGCCGGCCGGCGAGGCCGCGCTGCCAACCGTCGATCAGGGCGAGCGAGAGCGTCCAGCCGACGGCGGTGACGTAGCTGAGCGCGAGCGCGGGCCGCCAGCGAAGTCGTTCGGCCAGGCCGGGGCCCCAGGCGATGACGGCGATCGCGAGCAGTGCGGCGAGCACCGCGGCGAGGCCGAAGCGAGGTTCCCAGCGGCCGTAGAGCGGAGCGGCGGGTGCCCACAGCACGACGTCGGAGCCCGCTCGGTTCAGGTAGGCACCAACCGCGATGGCGGTGGCGACGAGCCCGGCCGTGACCGCGACGGCGAGCAGGTCACGGCGCGCACCTCCGTGATGTGAGGTGCGCGCGTCGGCGTCGGCACCGGAGTCGACGTCCGGCGCGGCGGGAGGCACTGCCATTGCCCGAACGGTAGCCCGACCAGGCACGCGACGGTAACCGAACCGGGCGGACGTCAGGATTCGGTAATCCGCTCAGGGGTTACCCAACGCGGCTGATGCTGGCTAGCTTCGAGGGCGTGGACAAGATCGACGTCGTGCTGCCGTGCCTGAACGAGGCCGCCGCGTTGCCCGGCGTGCTCGGCGCGTTGCCGGACGGCTATCGCGCGCTGGTGGTCGACAACGGCTCCACGGATGGCTCCCCTGAGATCGCCGCGCGGCTGGGTGCGACGGTCGTGCACGAGCCGCGCGCGGGCTACGGCGCGGCGGTCCACACCGGACTCGAAGCGGCCACCACCGACGTCGTGTGCTTCCTGGACGCCGATGGTTCCCTCGATCCGGCGGAGTTGCCCACGCTGGCCGCGCCTGTGTTGGCAGGGACCGCGGACCTGGCGGTCGGCAGGCGGGTGCCGGTAGCGCGGGGTGTCTGGCCGTGGCACGCGCGGGCGGGCAACCTCTTGCTGGCGCGACTATTGCGGCGACACGGGCTCGACGTCACCGACATCGCCCCAGCGCGGGCCGCGAACCGGGTGTTGTTGCTCGCGCTAGGCGTGGCCGATCGGGCGTTCGGGTACCCGCTTGAGCTGCTGGTCAAGGCGCAGCGGGCGGGCTGGCGGGTGGTGGAACACGACGTTCGCTACGCCGAACGCGCGAAGGGCACGGAGTCCAAAGTGTCGGGATCAGTGCGCGGCACGGCACGCGCGGTACGCGACATGACGCGGGTGTTGCGGCAGTGAGCGCACCCTTGCCAGCGAGGACGCCGTTTCTGCTGGTCATGGCGAAGGCCCCGATCCCGGGCTTCGCGAAGACCCGACTGTGCCCACCGGCGACGCCGACACAGGCGGCGCTGCTCGCGGCGGCATGTCTGCTGGACACCCTCGATGCGGCCCGGGCGACGGGGGCGCCGGTGGTCGTCGCGCTGGCGGGAAATGCTGATCGGATCATGGCGACGGATGGGGTGCTCTCTGATGGCGGCATGGCGTCCGATCGGGTGCCGATCGCGGACGGGGACATGCCAGCGGATGGCGACTTAGCCGCCGACGTACGGCAGGCCCTCCGGCGGGTGGACGTTATCCCGCAGCACGGCATCGGTCTGGGCGAACGGCTGGCCAACGCACACGCCGACGCCGCACGGCTGCACCCCGGAGCTCCAGTACTCCAGATTGGCATGGACACCCCGCAGGTGACCACGCACGGACTCGCGGCTGCCCTGGCACTGCTGGAGGCACGCGCCCCCGACGTCGTGTCCCCCACTCACGACGTCGTGTTCCCCGCCCAGGGCGCCGTGTGTCACGCCGACGGCGATAGCCGGGTCGACGCCGTCCTTGGCGCCGCGACCGACGGCGGCTGGTGGGCGCTCGGCCTCCGCGACCCCGCACATGCCGCCGCCCTCACCGGAGTGCCGATGTCCACATCGGAGACTGGCGATCGCACCCGCGACGCGCTGCATGCGCGCGGACTGCGGATCGCCGATCTGCCTGTGCTGTCCGATGTCGACACCATGGCGGACGCCGTACGGGTCGCGCCGGACGCGCCGAAGAGCCGCTTCGCCCAGGCGCTCGGCGACGTCCTCGCGGTGCGAGGAGCGCCAGAGCGCATGGGCCTGCGCGCGTGATCAGCAGTCCGAGCTGCGAGTGGATCTTGAGACACCGTGGCTGCTATAGCAACCACTTCGTCTACAGCTCACTCCCAGTCAGCCGACGCGCCGTGTCCAGAACGTCGGACACGACGTCAGGAATGTCGGACACGACGTCCTGAGCGTCGGACACGACGCGGTGGCGTCAGCCGCCGACGGACTTCGCGCCGAGGGTCACCGTGATGGTCTCGTTGTTCTTCAAGGTGAAGGTGACCTCCTCGCCGGGCGCCCTGGTACGGATCGACGCGACGAGTTCGTCGGCGTCGGCGATGATCCGGTCACCGACCTTGATCACGACGTCGCCCTTCTTCAGACCAGACTTCGCGGCCGGACCGTCCGGCTCGACCTCGCGGATGGTCGCGCCACGGTCACGCGCGTCGCTAACCAGCGCGCCGATGTAGGTCTGCGTGGCCTTACCGGTCTTGATGATCTCGTCCGCCGTCCGGCGGGCCTGGTCGATCGGGATCGCGAAGCCGATACCGACGTTGCCCGCTCGCGACCCGCTGAGACCGCCACCGGGACTGTAGATCGCGGAGTTGATCCCGATGACCCTGCCCGACATGTCGACAAGCGGACCACCCGAGTTGCCCGGGTTGATCGCGGCATCTGTCTGGATCGCGTCCATGACGGAGGCGAGGTCACCACTGCTGCCACCGGCGCGCACCGGCCGGTGCAGCGCACTCACGATGCCCGACGTCACGGTGCCGGACAGCTGGAACGGCGACCCGATGGCCACGACCTGCTCACCCACGTCGAGGTCGTCCGACCGGCCGAGCTCCACCGGCTGCAACCCGGACACGCCGTCGGCCTTGACGACGGCGATGTCGGTCGTCGGATCGCGGCCGACAACCGATGCCTCGACCCGCCGACCGTCCTCGAACGCGACGCGGATGGCACCATTGCCGTCCGCCGCCGGCTCGACGACGTGGTTGTTCGTCAGGATGTAGCCGTTGTCGGTGAGTACGAATCCGGATCCCTCACCAGCGCCGTCGGCGCTCGCGACTTCGATCTGCACGACACTCGGCGTCACCTTCTGCGCGACCGACTCGACGCTGCCGTCCGGGGCATTGCCGGTCTGGCGCGCGGGACGCGGCTGGTCGAGCGAGTTCTCCGTCGCCCCCGACAGCGCACTCTGCTCCGACGCGACGAGATACCCGCCGATGCCACCGGCCGCACCACCAGCGAGCAGCGCCACGACAGCCGCGAGAATCACGGCCTTGCCGGCATTGGACCGGCGACCGGGGCGATGCGGCGGCTGCGGATACACGCTCGACGGCGTGGTGCTCCGCGGACCAGCGCCATACGGCGGCATCCCGTACTGCGCCGTGCCGTACTGCGCTGTGCCGTACTGCGTTGTTCCGTACGACTGCGCGCCCGCCGACGACGTCCCGTAGTCACCGTATGCGGCCGGGTACTCGGGTGCGGTCTGGTAACCGGCGCCGTACTCGGGCCTGGGGTACTCAGCGGTCGGCTGGTAGCCCTCGGCGCCGTGCCCGGTCTGTTCGGGAGGCGCGGGCTGGTCCGGCTGGTCAGACGGCTCGGGAGGCCTGAACGGCGCGGGCTGCTCTAGCGAGCCCTGCTCCGGCGAGCCCGGCTCTGGGCCCTGTGCGGGCTGCTCGCCATGGGGTTCGGAGCTGTCATCCCTTGACCACGGGTTCGGCGTGCCTTGGTCGTTGTCTGTCATGTCTCCACCATGCGGCATGGTCCTGAGAGTCGCCTGAAACGAATCTGTGGCCTAAGCCGTGAATCGGCCCACACGCTCAGTGTGGCACTGTCGGCGGCGGCCGTGGCCAACGTAGCTAGGTTACTCACCGGGTTCCGTCGATTGGCCGGGTAGTCGGATCGTGAACAACGCCCCGCCTTCTGTCGCGCTACCCGCATACACCGCGCCGCCGTGGCGATCCACCGCCTGCTTCACGATGGCGAGGCCGAGCCCCGACCCGGGCAGCGTGCGGGCCTGTATCGAGCGGTAGAAGCGATCGAACACCTTCGGCAGATCCTCCTCGGCGATGCCCGGCCCCTGGTCGGACACCTCGACCACCGCCGTGCCGTCGCCGAGCGGGCGCAGCACCAGCCGCACCGAGCCGCCGGGTGGCGAGAACTTCACCGCGTTGTCCAGCAGGTTCAGCACCGCGCGTTCCAATGCGTTCGAGTCGCCCACAAGCTGCCACGGCTGTAGGGAGACGTCGAACTCGACACCGGTGGCGCGCCTGCGCGCTCGGTCCAGCGCGCGCTCGACGACCTCGACCAGGTCGACCCGCTCCAGTTCCGCACGCGGCTGGTCGGCTCGCGCCAGCAGCACGAGGTCCCCGATCAGCTGGGTGACCTCGTCGAGCTGTGCCTTGATATCCGACTCGATCTCGGTCCTGTCCTCCTCGGACAAGGTTGGCGCGTCCGCCTTCTCCGCCGCGAGCAGCAGCTCGAGGTTGGTGCGCAACGACGTCAGCGGGGTGCGCAGCTCGTGTCCCGCGTCCGCGACGAGCTGGCGTTGCTGTTCCTGCGCGGCGGCGACGGTGGCCAGCATGGTGTTGAAGCTGTAGGTGAGCCGGGCGAGCTCGTCATCCCCGGACACCGGGATCGGGCGCAGATCGCCGGTGCGAGCCACCCGTTCGGTCGCTGCCGTGAGCTGCTGCACCGGTCGCAGTCCACCCCGCGCGACCGCGGTGCCAGCCAGCGCGGCTACCACCACACCCGCGCCGCTGACCACGAACAACACCACGGCGAGTTTGCGCAGCGCCTCGTCGGTCGGTGCGAGCGATTGGGCGAGCACCATCGCCTGACCAGGCCCAGACGACAGCGCCACGATGCGCATGCCGGTCGCGGTGTCGGTGCGCAGCGAGGACTCGGCGTCTCCCCGCGCGACGTCGAGCTCGGCTTGCCCGATGGGCGGCGGTTGACCGTCACGAGGATGAGCGAGGTCACCGTTCGCGTTGAGGACCCCGATATGAATATCCGCGCTGGTCAGGAACGCGCCAGGGATCTGCACCAGCCGGTTGCGCACCGGCGGGGTGCGCACGGCGTCCTGCGCACGCTGCACCAGCCGCTGGTCGACCTGCTCGTAGAGGTTATCCTGCATGGTCAGGTACGCGCCGAGCGAGACCAGCGCGACCGCGCCAGCGACGCAGGCCGCGGCGAGCAGCGTGACGCGGGCCCGCAGCGAGAACCGCCGCCTGACCTGAGGAGCCGCGGCAGTCACTTACGGCGTCTCCCTGAGCACGTAGCCGACACCGCGCACGGTGTGGATCAGGCGCGGCTCGCCGTCCGCCTCGGTTTTGCGGCGCAGGTAGCCGACATAGACCTCAAGCGCATTGCCCGACGTCGGGAAGTCGTAGCCCCAGACCTCTTCGAGGATCCTGCTGCGGGTCAGGACGTGCTTCGGATAGGTAAGCAGCAGCTCAAGCAGCGTGAACTCGGTGCGGGTGAGGCTGATCTCGCGGTCGCCTCTGCGCACCTCGCGGGTGACGGGATCGAGAGTGAGGTCGGCGTAGCTGAGCGGTTTGACGTCCTGGGCGGCGCCGGTCTCGGCGGCGGAGCGGCGCAGCAACGCACGGAGTCTGGCGAGCAGTTCCTCGAGGGCGAACGGCTTGGGCAGGTAATCGTCGGCGCCAGCGTCGAGACCGGAGACCCGGTCGGAGACCGTGTCCCGCGCGGTGAGCACCAGGATCGGCAGGTCGTCGCCGCCGCTACGCAACCTGCGCGCTACCTCGAGGCCATCCAGCCGGGGCATCATGACGTCGAGCACTATCGCGTCCGGCCGGTCGTTGGCGACGGCGGCGAGAGCTTGCTGACCGTCGCTGGCCAGGTCGACGGTGTAACCGTTGAACTCGAGCGAGCGACGCAATGATTCTCTAACCGCCCGGTCGTCGTCCACTACCAGGATGCGCATGCACCCAGTGTTACCTGGCTGGCTGAGCTGCGCCTGAGAGGGCCGGTCACGCTTCGCGCGCCACCGGGGCGTGCCACTGCCGCCACAGCGCGAGCAGCCGCACCGCGACCACGACGGCGGCGGCACCGGCGAGCACCGGCGTCGCGGGCAGGCCGGCCAGGTGCCCGGCACCGACGAGCACCGCGCCGAACAACGCGGCCAGGGCGTAGATCTCGCGGCGCAGCACCAGCGGGATCTCGCCGACAAGCAGGTCCCGGATCGCTCCGCCACCGATGCCGGTGGTCATGCCGATCAGGCACGCGGTGTAGACCGGGACGTCGAGGGCGAGGGCGACGCCAGTACCCGATGTGGCGAACAGCCCCAGCCCGATGGCGTCGGCGACCAGCATCGGACGCCGCAGTCGCGCCACCTGCGGGTGAAAGGCGAACACCAGGATGGCGGTCAGCGCGCCCGCCGTCAGGTATGGCCACGTACGCAGCGTGGTCGGCGGGTGGACGCCGAGCAGGACGTCGCGGATGATGCCGCCGCCGAGCGCGGTGGTGAGGCCGAGGACGATGACGCCGAAGACGTCGAGCCGCGCGCGCACCGCGGCGAGCGCACCCGATGCGGCGAACGCGACGAGGCCCAGGATCTCCAGCGCGACCAGCATCAGCGTTCGAGTAACCCGCCTCGGTAGGCCAGCAGCGCGGCCTGCACCCGGTTCGCGGCGCCGATCTTGGTGAGCACGGAGGAAACATACCCCTTCACGGTGGCCTCGGACAGGAACAACGTCGTCCCGATCTCCGAGTTGGACAGTCCCTGCGCGATCAGGGTGACGACCTCGCGCTCGCGTTCGGACAGCGAGTCGAGCAGTTCGCGCGCGGGCTCTGCGGCACGCTGCTCGTCCCGGTGCGCACGGACCATCCGCGCGGCGACACCTGGGTCGAGCACCGCGCCACCGCGTGCCAGATCTCGCACGGCCTGCACCAGCGGCGCGGGGCGGATGTCCTTGATCAGGAATCCCTGCGCGCCCATGCTCAGCGCGCGGGAGACGTAGGCGTCGATGTCGAACGTCGTCAGCATCGCGGCGGCGGGCGGGTGCGGCAGTGCCATGATCGTGCGTAGCGCCTGGAGGCCGTCGTCCGCCGCGCTCATCTTGATGTCGAGCAGCACGACGTCGGGGTGATGCAGTCGCGCCGCCTCGGCCGCCGCACCGCCGTCCGCGGCCTCGGCAACGACCTCGATGCCGTCGGCGCCCGACAACATCGTGCGCAGACTCGCGCGAACGAGTTCCTCATCGTCCGCGAACATCACCCTGATCATTGCACTCCTCCGACTCGTCATACGGGCCCCTCGATAGTGTGATGAGGCTACCTAGAGAGACGTCGCAGACGGCCCGGAATTACGGCTGGAGGAGCATTCAGTAGCGGTCGGCACGCCGACCGCTGTCGAATCGCCATGTCGGCCCGGCCAGACGCGCCGCCATTTCCTACTCGCCGAGGACGATCGCAGCGAACTCCTCGCAGTTCGTCCAGGGGACGCCGGGGAACGGTGCCAGCGGCACGACCGCGTTGTTCGCGTTGTTCCACAGCGCTTCGCCCGCTCGCCCGAAATGCAGGTGCTCATGGTGGGCATTGAGGCGCAGCGCTTGCCCGTTGGCGAGTTCCCGGCACTTCTTGTAGCCGACCGGCTCGCCCTGATCATTGAACTCGAGCCCGGTCAGGAGCAGGTGTCCGTGCTCGGGCAGTTCCTGCGACACACCGGTCCCTACGGAGAGCATCGAGAACGTCAGGGCGGCCACCGCCGCTGCCACTATTGTCCGTTTCATGACGTGAACCCTTCTGAGAAGACAGTCCTCTTCTCGAGGGCTGATTTCTCGTAGTTCCGTGCACGACGTCCCGGGGTTACCGATGGGCGAGGCAGGAAGTAGGCCGCACCGGCGTAACGGCCGGTCGCGACGTGCTGGGGAGTCCCGCGACCACGGCGTCGGATGGACCCGCTACGCTGGGAGCCCAAGCCCTCGTAGCTCAGGGGATAGAGCACCGCTCTCCTAAAGCGGGTGTCGCAGGTTCGAATCCTGCCGGGGGCGCACAGTGTGGCCTGCGACAATGCCGTTCTCGATAGAACGTGTTCTACCGTTGTGGCACGATCCGTGACGCAGACTCGCCCCACATTGACCCGACGACGTGGCCCTGACGCGCCGCGATCCCGTGATTTTAGTGACCCTCCTTCTGAGGCTGTAGTGGCTGCAGAAGTCCCAGTCAACACCGACGCACGCTCCGGGTAAGCGGTAGTCAGATCACCGAACATCGCTGCTCCGACGTACTGGCCGCCCGCCGTGCACTACGACCTGCCGGGCAAGCGCGCTGATAAGCGCGGACGCTGCGGCGAGCTCCGCACTCTGACTCACCACCATTGCGTTTGCATTGCGTTCGCAATACACTGGACAAGTGTGGCGAGACGTCAAAGACAGCGAGTGGTCCGCCAACCACATCGCCCGTCACGACGTGACGATGGAGGAAGTCCGCGACGCGATCTTGTATCGCCCGTACTGGATGGCCTCTGGCAAGAATGATTCGACGCTGATCTATGGGCGCACCCGCGCGGGACGGCATCTGCTCGTGGTGGCCGTCGACGATGACGGTGAGGCGTTCATCGTCACAGCCCGAGACATGACCGATCGTGAGAAGCGCACCTTCAAACGGAAAGCGAGGTGAAGACGATGAGCAATACACAGAAGCTACCCCGCCCGGCCGAAGAGCTGGAGGCGTTGGCCAGCTACTACGACGAGCACGACACCGCCGACGAGATGGAGACCGGCAAATGGGTCGAGCCAATGGTGACCACCTCGCTCCGCCTGCCGCGCGAGGTGTTCGAGCAACTCAAAGAGAACGCGCGGCGTGAAGGCAAACGCCACACCGCCTACATCCGCGACATCCTTGAGCAACGAGTCCATGACAGCGCCGGGGATGCCGACGACCTGCAGCAGATAAACCACAAACTAGACACCCTCCTCAAGGCCGTCACGACACCACAGAAAACCACATCACGCGCCACAACAAAGAAAACACCGACGCGCAAACGCGCCACGGCACCGGACAAGACCAAACGCTCCGCATAGCTATCCCGGGCATGGCAGGGCCCGTGGCACGAAACCGGGGGAATCGTGTGGTTTCTGATGCCTGTAGAGATCACTCGCGTGGTCATAGTGCCTGGTAGAGGCTCTGGACGTCGCTGTAGGCCACCCTCCTAAAGCAGGTGTCGCAGGTTCGAATCCTGCCGGGGGCGCACAGTGTGACCAGGGGAAACGCTGAGGCGCTCGCAGCTTGATCGTGTCGCGTGACGCCAGTTGTGATGCAGATCGTCGTAGAATCCGTTCCATGGCTGCGAGAGCGAGCGCTTAGCGGGGCGAAGCTCGGTTTGGTCAGTTCGGCCAGAATTGAACATGTCGTCTAGGTGCCCTGACCGGATCGCTACTCCGACGGGCTGTCCACGCTCGCATGTCCAACATCGGTAGGCCAGACTGCGAGAGGTTATGGACGATGTAGGCAAGTTGCCCACCGACGCGTATCTCAACGCCAAGTTCGCAGAACTACGCGCTGCCGTCGACCGACTAGATGATGACGGCATCATTCGCGTGATCGATCATGTTCGAGAGGAGGCTGGTCAAACTACTGCTGGTCACCTCGTGGCGGAACTGCTACGGGCCGCACATAGCCGCATCACAGACCCGGTCAGCGCTGAGTGCATCACCGTGGCGTTGGCCCGATATGACCATGACGACCGGAGTCGTTAATTATCGATCCGAAACCGACCACTAATCCCGCGGAGTCGGACCGAACGATCCCAGCCTTTGGACACCCACACCCCGAAGCCGGACACAACCCGAAGCCGGACTCCCGTTAGCCACCAGCCGCGAACGCCCTTCACGGACGCTGGTACATCCGCCGTCCCGTCGGCACGAGCAGCGTGGACTGTGAAGCCCGCGAGTTGCTCGCGCGGGCCTATACACCAGCGCTGCCAGGTAGAGCGAAGACGAGCTGACGCCGTAGAGATCTGAGCATTCGTTGGTTGTGCGACTCGAGCATTCGCAGCAGCTTGGTTTCCGAACCAGGTAGACATTTGGGTACTTCTCCGGGTTCGCCTGCCACCCGAATCCGTAACACTCGGGGCATGCACACAACCGCACATCGCGGTTGACCTCCTCTCCGGGCCTGCCGGGCGAGTTCGGCTGCCACCCGGCAGGCCCGGTCACCAACCGTCGCACCGCGAAGGCATCCCCATGTGTCCCATCAGCACTGGCCGTCATCTCCCCGTATCCACTACAGAGCTCCACCGACTGATCGAGCAGGCCTTACTGGACCTGAAACATGCCCGCGACATGAACGACGCAGCTGGTGTCGCTCGATCCGAACGCAGACTGAATGCGCTGTTAGATCAACTGGCCAAGCGAAGTCCTGTCAACACTGTCCGGCACGAGACCTCGGTCAAGACGGCGTCTCAGTAGAGAACGGTCTTATTAGAGAACGATGGTTCCTTCTTTGGCGAGGCGGCCGATACGCCAATGTCCATGGAGCCATTCGACACGAGGAGCACGCGTGACAGTGGGATGTGGCAACCGGCCGACGTCGGTGCGCCCGATCATGCTGGGAGTGCGTCGTGCTGGCGGCTATGTGGTTGTCGCGGTACTCGGCACGACTGCGGCCTACCACCTGCGCGATCAACTCCCCCAACCCAGCGACGTCATCGCCGTGCTACGGGCAGCTGATACGACATGGCTGATCGCGGCGAGTCTCGCCATACTGATCTCCCTCGACATGTTCGCCCGCCACCAACGCACCCTGCTCGCCGGCATCGGCGTCACCCTTCCCCACCGGCACGCACTCGCTCTCGCCTACAGCCGAGCAGCGATGGCCTACAGCCTGCCCGCGGGCTCCGTCGTCTCAGCAACCTACGCCTACCGGCAGTTCCACGCCCACGGCGCCGACCGTCGAGCAGCGGCAATGGTGCTAACGCTCTCCGGCGTCCTACTGGCCACTGCACTCGCCATGATCTACGCAGCCGGCGTCATCGCGGCCGCCCTGCTAAACCTGCCCCTGGACCGCATGCTCCCACCGCAGGTAACCACGACAGCCACCGCTTCCGCCGGCGTGCTCCTCGTGATCGCCACCATCGTCATCAAACTCGCTGCCCGCTCAGTCACCAGCCGATACTGGATGCCGGCCCTCACCGCCGCGCTGGCGAACTGGTCCACCGAACTGCTGTGCCTGCTCTTCGTGACACGAGCCCTCGGGCTGGAAATCGGCATCATCCCACTAGCCGCGATGTTCCTTGGCGCCCAACTCGCCCGCCAGATCCCACTCACCCCAGGCGGAATCGGCCTCATCGAAGCCAGCCTAATCACCGGCCTCATCTCCGCGGGAACACCCGCTACCACAGCAGCCGCAACCGTACTCGTCTACCGACTCCTATCGTGCTGGCTAGTAATCAACATCGGACTACTGAGCTGGCTCTACCTGCGCAAACGCACACGCACCTCCCCGAACACGCACCTACCCACATAACCGCAGTCGTTGGTGTGCGCCTACCCTGCGTTGGCGAGTGAGCGGTGTGCGGCGGTGGTGACGGCTTCGGTGGTGATGCCGAATTCGCGGTAGAGGGTGGTGTAGTCCGCCGAGGCGCCGAAGTGTTCGAGGGAGACGATCTCGCCGGTGTCGCCGACGAACCGGTGCCACGGCTGGGCGATGCCCGCCTCGACGGCCACGCGCGCGGTCACCGACGGCGGCAGCACACTCTCGCGGTAGGCGGCGTCCTGGGCGTCGAACCATTCGACACACGGCATGGAGACCACCCTGGTGGGCACGCCGTCGGCCTGCAACGCCTCGCGGGCGGCGAGCGCGAGTTGGACCTCGGAGCCGGTACCGATGAGCACCACCCGCGGTGGGCCGCCGTCGGCGTCGGCGAGCACGTAACCGCCCTTCGCGACGCCCTCAGCGGCCAGTTCCCGGGTGCCGTCGAGCACGGGGACGTTCTGCCGCGTGAGGCACAGCCCGGTGGGAGCGTCGGTGATCTCGAGGGCACGCCGCCAGGCGGCGGCGGTCTCGTTGGCATCAGCCGGGCGGACCACGTTCAAGCCCGGGATGGCGCGCAGCGACGCGAGCTGCTCGACCGGCTGGTGCGTGGGCCCGTCCTCGCCGAGCCCGATGGAGTCGTGGGTCCACACATAGGTCACCGGGGCCTGCATCAGCGCGGCGAGCCGCACAGCGGGGCGCATGTAGTCGCTAAAGATGAGGAACGTGCCGCCGTAGGGGCGGGTGCCGCCATGCAGCGCGATACCGTTGAGGATCGAGCCCATCGCGTGCTCCCGCACCCCGAAGTGCAGGTTCCGCCCGTATGGCCGGGCGGTGAACTGGCTGGTGCTCGACGAGACGGGGCCGAACGAGTCCGAACTCTTGATCAACGTGTTGTTCGAGCCAGCCAGATCGGCCGAGCCACCCCACAACTCCGGCAACACGTCGGCCACCGCGTTGAGCACCTCACCGGAGGCCTTCCGCGTCGCCACCCCCTTCGCGTCCGGCGCCCACACAGGTAGCGCCTCAGTCCAGCCTTCGGGCAGCGCACGGGTGGCGAGCCGGTCCGCGAGCGCCTTCGCCTCCGGATGGGCCGCCGCCCAGGTGTCGTAGCGCTCGTTCCACGCGGCATGCGCGCGCTTGCCGCGCTCGGTCGCGCCGCGGGTGTGGGTGAGCACATCCTCGTCGACGGCGAAATGCTGATCCGGATCGAAGCCGAGGATGCGCTTGACGTCGGCGACCTCCTCCGCCCCCAGCGCGGCACCGTGGGCGGCACCGGTGCCGCCCAGCGTCGGAGCCGGATACCCGATCAGGGTGCGCAACAGAATCATGGACGGCCGCGTCGTGTCCGCCTTCGCCGCCTCGAGGGCCGCCTCGATCGCGACGACGTCCTCACCACCGGCGACGGTCTGCACATGCCAGCCATACGCCTCATACCGGGCCGCGGTGTCCTCGGACAGTGCGATCGCGGTGTCGTCCTCGATCGAAATCTGATTGTCGTCGTAGATCACCACCAGATTGCCCAGCTCCTGGCGGCCCGCGATCGACGACGCCTCCGACGTCACACCCTCCTCAATGTCACCATCGGAGGCGATCACATAGATGTGGTGGTCGAACACGCTCGTGCCAGCAGGGGCGTCCGGGTCGAACAAGCCACGCTCCCGGCGGGCGGCCATCGCCATCCCCACCGCGTTCGCCAACCCCTGACCCAACGGGCCCGTCGTCGTCTCGACCCCAGGGGTGTGGCCGTACTCCGGGTGACCGGGCGTGCGCGAACCCCACTTGCGCAGCGCCTTCAAATCGTCCAGCTCCAGGCCGTAGCCCGCGAGGAACAACTGGATGTAGAGCGTCAAACTAGAATGCCCAGCCGAGAGCACGAACCGGTCCCTGCCCTGCCAGGACGGATCAGCCGGATCATGGTGCATCACGCGCTGGAACAAGCTGTAGGCCACCGGCGCCAAACTCATCGCAGTACCCGGATGCCCACTACCGCAACGCTCGACCGCATCAGCGGCCAACACACGAATCGTGTCCACCGCACGGGTGTCCAGCTCAGTCCAGTCCGCGGGCACGTTCCGTCGAACCAGCGGGTTGTTCGCACGTGTTGCAGCGTTCTCGATCACGGGATCCCGTCTTCCTTACCCGAATCTTGGCTCTTGAGCAGTTCGACCTAGGCGAACACTACCGGCACGACCTCACGTGGAATCATCTGTTCGACCCCACCTCCATATGCCCGCCGAAGGCCTTACGCATTGCCGACAGCGCCTTGTCCGCGTAGTCGCCCTCGTTTCGGGAACTGAAGCGTTCGTACAGCGCGGCCGTGAGCACATAGGCGGGTACACCCTCGTCGACCGCGGCCTGCACGGTCCAGCGGCCTTCACCGGAGTCCGCGACCTGTCCGGTGAACTCCGCCAGTTCGGGGTCGTCACGCAGCGCGGCGGCAGTGAGGTCCACAAGCCACGAGCTGATGACACTGCCTCGCCGCCACATCTCCGCGATCGCGGCGATGTCGAAGTCATAGCGGTAGAACTCGGCGTCGCCAAGAGGAGCGGCTTCGGCGCTGCTCTCACGGTCGGCCATTCCGATGTTCGCCTTCCGTAGGATCGCCAGCCCCTCGGCCAACGCAGCCATTTGGCCGTATTCGATTCCGTTGTGCACCATCTTCACAAAATGTCCCGCGCCCGCCGGACCACAGTGCAGGTAGCCACGCTCCTCCGTCGACGGCTCGTCGACTCGGCCGGGTGTCCTTGCTGCCACGTCCACACCAGGTGCCAGCGCGCGGAACACCGGGTCGAGCCGGGCCACGACATCGGCCTTGCCGCCGATCATCAAGCAGAAGCCGCGATCCAATCCAAACACTCCGCCACTGGTGCCGACATCGACATAATCGATGCCGTGCTCCGCTAGCGCGTCGGCCCGGGTTACGTCGTCTCGGTAGTACGAGTTGCCACCGTCAATGACAACGTCACCGGCGGTGAGCTCGGTGGCGAGTTCATCCACTACCGCACCGGTCAGTGCGGCGGGCACCATCACCCACACCACTCGGGGTGGCTGCAGCTTGCTGACCAAGTCCGGAATCGAGGTCGCACCGAGTGCGCCGTAGGTTTCCACCTGGGAAACCGCTTCCGAGTCGGCATCGTAGACAACGCACTCGTGCCGCTCCCGCAGCAACCGCCGAACGAGGTTCGTGCCCATCCGACCGGCACCGATCATGCCAACTTGCACGTCAGTCTCCCTTCATCGCCATCGCGGCCGCGATATCGCTACGCAGCGCCGTCCACGACTTCTGAAACTTGGCCACACCCTCTTTTTCGAGCTGGGTTACGACGTCATCGATGTCGACTCCTACCGCAGCCAGACTCTTGAACACGTGCCGAGCCTCGTCGTAGTGCGCCCTGACCCGGTCACCACGCACCTGCCCGTGGTCGGCTACGGCGTCGAGGGTGGCTTCGGGCATCGTGTTGACCGTGTCCGGCGCGACGAGGTCCACCACGTAACGGGTGTCGTCATAGGCTGGATCTTTCACACCCGTTGACGCCCACAGTGGACGTTGTGGGCGCGCCCCGTGCTCGGCCAACCGTCGCCATCGCTCGGTGGCGACGACTCGCTCATGGTGTTCGTAGGCAAGCCTGGCGTTGGCGATCGCGGCATGCCCACGCAATGCGTGTGCCTGCCGAGTTCCTAACGTGTCCAACCGGACGTCCACCTCGGTGTCAACCCGGCTAACGAAGAACGAGGCGACCGAGTTGATCGCGTCCAGTGGGCGACCCGCCGCATGCGCCCGCTCCAAACCATCCAGAAACGCCTCGGTCACCGCCCGATAGCGCTCCAACGAGAAGATCAAGGTGACATTCACGCTGATCCCTTCGGCAAGACAGGCCGATATCGCGGGCAGACACTCCACTGTGGCCGGAATCTTGATCAACACATTCGGCCGATCCACCAGCCACGACAGCAAGCGCGCCTCAGCCACCGTCCGCTCCGCGTCGTACGCGAATCCGGGGTCCACTTCGATCGACACCACGCCATCCGCGCCAGACGTAGAAGCGAATACCGGCCACAGCACATCACACGCCGCTCGCACGTCATGCGCCGTAACCAACCGCACCGCCTCACCCACCGGAGTATCCAGCGCGGCCAGGTCGGCCAACTGCCGCTGATAGGTCGCCCCGGAAGCAATCGACTGCTGAAAGATCGTCGGATTCGTCGTCACCCCAGTGACGTGCCGATGCGCCACCAGTTCCGCGAGGCTTCCCGACTCCAGCCGTTCCCGGCTCAAATCATCCAGCCACACCGCTACACCGGCGCCTGTCAGGCGCTCCAGCGCGTCAGCCATCACCCACTCCTCACGCTTTCATCAGCGCGTGCATGTTTTCGCGCGACATTCTGCACGATATCATGCAGTATGATCTATACAGAGTCAATGACGCATGGCACCCCCGGGCTACGCTGGAGCGCGCAGCACACGAGCAAGGAGGGTCTGATGGCCACGAGCACGCGTCGGCGCGAAATCCTGCACCGGCTGCTCGCCGAGGGGTACGTCGAAGGCAAAGACTTGGCCGCGGGGCTCGGTGTCGATGCGTCCACGATCCGGCGCGACCTCGACGCATTAGCCAGGGCTGGCAAGGTCCAACGCACACACGGCGGGGCTCGCCCGCTTCCGGGGAACGCGACCGATATTCCCTACACCACAAAACAAGCACAGCGCCTCACCGAGAAGGCCGCCATAGCCCTCAGCGCGGCCAGCCGCGTCCGCGACGGCGACACGGTCATCCTTGATAGCGGATCCACCACCTACGAGGTGGCCGCCGCACTCCGCGACCGCAACGGACTCACCGTGATAACCAACGATCTGCGCATCGCGAAGTTCGTAGCCAGCCTGAGTGACGTGCGACTACTCGTCACCGGGGGCGAACTCCTCGGCTCTGTTTTCACACTCATCGGCGAACGAGCCGTGGATTTCCTCAGCGACTACACCGCCCAATGGACCTTCCTCGGCGCCGATGCCATCGATCCCATCGCAGGCATCACCAACACCAACACCCTCGAGGTGCCCATCAAACGCGCCATGATCGCAGCAGGTGAAGAGGTCGTCGTCGTCACAGACAGCACGAAATTCGGCCAGCGCGCACTGGCCAGAGTCGCCAGCATCGACGAAACCGACCTCATCATCACCGACACCGGGCTCAACGACATCAGCAGCTACGGAAACCGCGTACTTCGAGTGCCGCCAACACATCACACAGTTGTTCCTGCTCCGACAGGCACCCACATCGGGGACAACCACGAGGGCCAAAGCCAGTGACCCATTCCATCGACAGATCGCTGGCCGACGACATACTCGGCGAACCACGGAACTACACGAGCCGTGATGTCGCCGCGGCCACAGACGTACAGATCCACCGCGCCCGAAGATTCTGGCGCGCTCTCGGCTTCGCCAACGTCGATGAGTCTGAGGTGGAGTTCACCGCCTCAGACATCAATGCTCTTCGCATTCTGACAAGCCTGGTCGCAGATGACACGGTCAGTGAGCCACAGGTGGTCCACTTCACCAGGCTGCTTGGACGGGCAATGTCCCGACTGGCCGCATCCCATGTCGAACTCCACTACGAACCATCCGACCAACGCGACAACCCTGATCACGACAAGTCCGCGGAGGCACGACAGCACACCACCCGCGTGAGCCACGATCTCGAATGGCTCTTCGGCTACGCCTGGCGACGCCATCTGCGCGCCGCGCTAAACCGTCTCAACGCGCATCACGACGGAACCAGCCCGACGACCCTCGGTGTGGGATTCGCCGACATGGTCGGATTCACCGAGCTCAGCAACCGCACGTCCGAAACCGAGCTCACGCACATCATCGAACGATTCGAAGGACGCGGTGCTGACACCATCACCGCACACGGCGGCACTATTATCAAGCTTCTCGGTGACGAAATTCTTTTCGCCGCCGCCGACACTGACACTCTCGCTGAGATCGCTACCGAACTCATCGCCACCTTTGACAATGACCGCGACATACCCGCCGTGCGTATCGGTCTCACCTACGGCCCGATCATCTGTCATCTCGGCGACGTATTCGGCCCAACCGTGAATCTCGCCAGCCGACTCACACGTCTGGCCGAACCCGCCACCATCCTCACGACGCAGCAGCTGGCGACCGAACTCAGTACCAAGGCCGAGTACGCACTACACCCGGCCGGAACGCACACGCTGCGTGGTATCGGCCCGACACGCGTCATGCGGCTAACGAAGCAACACAGGTAGTTGAGCGTGGTAGCTCAGGGCCAACAGTGGGTCATCACCCCATGCCGCTGCTGGGCGGATAGGCATGCTGATCCGATGACGAGCCGCGGAACTGGGTGGGCACTCGAAGAGACGATTCGCCTGAGCCGACCGGCAGCGCACTCCATCTGCTGAACCAGTGCTCCAGAAAGGACCCAGGCGTTACCCGTGTCGCCCACAGATCCCACAGCGTATCCACATCGTGCGACAGCCACGGATCACACTGGGACGTCACGTCAACAGCGCCCGCACCAACATGCCGCTCAGCCGACCCCGATCCGAACTCAGGACGCAGCCACTCAGCGCTACGACTGGCGAGAACAGTGGTGCCAGTCCCGGCACTATCTCGCACCATCGCCGGTGACCGCCGCGGAACGGATCGCAGGAAATCGCGTAGTCCCTGCGCGGTCAACCCAGGCAGGTCAGCGACCAGCAAAGCGACCTGTCGATAACCTTCCTGCACAGCAGCCGCACGCCCCTGCCGGAATGCGGAGTTCAACGGATCCGGTCCTTCACCACCCGTGTGGTCCTCCACCGCGCGAAACCGTCTCGAACCAACTGTCCGTGCGAGATCCGCCAGGACCTCCGGCGGGGCCACCACAAAGCACTTGCCTACCTCTGGCATGTCGCAGATCGTGCGCAGCGTGTCTTTCGCGAGTGCCTGTACCAAGGTGACTCGTTCGGCGAAACCCAGATCTAGTAGCATTCTGCTCTTGGCCGACGTCCACGATTTCACCGGCAGGATGATGCTCCAGTCGTTCACAGCGTCTTCCCTCCGCACCATCAACTCAACGCCCGCAACCCGGGAAGAACTTGCTCAGCGAAGCTCCGCAGAAACCGTTCTTGATCGTGGCCAGGACCGTGGAAGACAAGATGATCAAAGCCCGCATCAACGTAAGTCTTGATCTGCGCAAGCGCCTCCTCAGGATCCGATGTGACGATCCAGCGGCGAGCGACCTGCTCGATCGGTAGCTCGTCGGCCGCCTTCTCCATCTCGGCTGGATCTTCGATGCCCGCCTTCTGCTCCGGAGTCAACGACAGTGGCGCCCAGAAGCGCGTGTTCTCCATGGCCTTGTCCGCATCAGGGTCGAAAGACAGCTTGATCTCGATCATGCGGTCGAGATCCCGCAACTCGCGGCCACTGTTTCTGGCACCCTCGGCGACAGCTGGCAACAGCTTCTCGGTATAGAGCTCCATCCCCTTACCGCTGGTGCAGATGAACCCGTCCGCCTGCTCGCCCACGTACTGCGCCATCACTGGCCCACCCGCGGCTATGTAGATCGGTATTCCCTCATCGGGCCGGTCGTACACTGTCGCATCGAGAGTCTGGAAATACTCGCCGTCGAACGTCACCCGCTCGCGACGCCACAGCATCCGCATCAGGTCAACGGCTTCCCGCAGCCGCGCAAGCCGTTCCTTGAATCCCGGCCACTTCACGCGCGCGACGGCGACCTCGTTCAGCGCCTCCCCACTGCCGACGCCGAGCACAATCCTGCCGGGATACAGGCAACCGAGCGTGCCGAACGCCTGCGCCAACACGGCAGGGTTGTACCGAAACGTCGCAGTCAACACGCTCGTGCCGAGAACGACACGTGACGTCCGCTCACCGACGGCGGCTAGCCACGCGAGGGAGAATGGTGCGTGACCGCCGTTCTGCCGCCATGGCTGGTAGTGATCGCTCACCATGACGCTATCCAGCCCAACTTGTTCCGCGAGGACGGCGAACTCCACAAGGTCACGCGGACCGAACTGCTCGGCCGAAGCCTTGTAGCCAATTTTCAATACCATCCGGCTCACCACCAGCACTCGTCACGTTGTCGCTATTACGGTCCGAGAACAACCCGGAACAGCGCGCTCTACATCGCCGCATATGTAACACCTGATGCATTTCGCGTAATAGCTCGCCGCTCATCTGCACGTCGCACGCGTTGCGAGTGCATCGTCAATTGACCTGAAAAGACAGTACCGAATACGAGAAACCATTAGAAGACCGTGATTTACTATTTCTCCACAAATTTCCGCCGGGCAGACTGTGCCTGTGACCAAACAGCGACATGGAGTGGCGTTCCTCGCGGTGGCCACGTGGTAAACGCCAGCGCTCTGCACTAATTGAGTGATTGACTTTCTACAGCTCAGCTAGGGACGCGGCGTACGGCTGAGCACTAGCCTGTTGGTGTAAGTACTGCATGGGCCTCTACTACGTCAGTGACCTAAGCGCCGCGTTCCCCATTACCGGAGGCACAACAACCACGGCGACACGAGGCTCCTGCCTCGATAGAGAACCCGATGACAATTGATCATCCGTACAACCCGAACAAAACGTGGGGTTACGTTAATGCGTATTGGAATTGATGTCGGCGGAACCAACACCGACGCCGTTCTCCTCAGCGGAAACACAATTCTCGCGGAGACCAAATCGGCAACGAGCGCTGACGTCACCAGCGGCATAAGTGACGCGCTTAACGAGCTGCGACGGAAGCATTCATTCGAACCGGCATCGATCCAAGCGGTCATGATTGGCACCACGCACTTCATCAATGCCATCGTCGAGGCTGACCGTCTCTGCCCTACGGCCGTCGTCCGACTCGGGCTACCGGTCACTGAGGCACTGCCCCCACTTGTGGGCTGGCCCGACAACCTCCTGAGGGCGATAAGCGCGCGAGGATATCTCTGCCACGGCGGCCATGAGTTCGACGGTACAACGATCTCCGCGCTCGACTACTCCGAGATCAACCGAGTCGCGGCTGATCTCGGCGAACATGGCATTCGCTCCGTGGCGATCTCATCGGTGTTCAGCCCGGTGAACGCCGAGATGGAAGCCGAAGTGGCCGCGCTCTTGCGGGAGAAGCTGCCCAGCGTGCATATCAGCACCTCTCACGAGATCGGCAGAATCGGCCTACTCGAGCGCGAGAGCGCCACCGTCATCAATGCGGCGTTGCGCGAACTGGCCGACCAGGTATGTACCGGCCTTGCAACCACACTTGCGCACGCTGGTATTCACGCCCCACTTTACCTGAGCCAGAATGACGGGACTCTGATGGACGTAGGCTACGCGCGGGAGTACCCGGTTGCCACGTTCGCTTCCGGCCCTACGAACTCGATGCGCGGTGCCGCGTTTCTGTCCGGACTCGAAGATTGTGCCGTAGTCGATGTCGGTGGAACCACGAGCGATGTCGGGATCTTGCGGTCCGGGTTCCCTCGGGAGGCGACCGCAGAGGTAAGTGTCGGTGGGGTACGCACCAACTTCCGCATGCCCGACGTCTTGTCCGTCGGAATAGGCGGCGGCAGCCGCGTACGGGAAGAGAACGCGACCGTGACGGTCGGTCCGGACAGTGTCGGCTACCGGTTGCGTGACGAAGCCATGGTGTTTGGCGGGCAGACCATGACGGCGACCGATCTCGCGGTGGCGGCGGGCAAAGCCGCCATCGGTGATCCGAGCTTGGTTGGCCACATCGACTCCGCGTTCGTCCGGGCCGGGCTCGACGCGATCGCCGAACAGGTGGCGACCACCGTCGACCGGATGCGAACCAGCTCGAACCCGGTGCCGGTGGCACTGGTCGGCGGCGGGAGCATCTTGCTACCCGACGAACTCGCCGGCGCCGCCAAGGTGGTGCGTCCGGACCACTACTCCGTAGCCAACGCGGTCGGCGCGGCTATCGCTCAGATCGGTGGCGAAGTTGATCGGATCTTTCCCATCGCCCCGGGACAGCGAGATGAGGTTCTCGACACGGCGAAGCACGAGGCTGTGGACAAGGCCGTCGCGGCGGGCGCCGACCCCACATCGGTCGAGATCGTCGACGTCGAGGAAGTTCCGATCGCCTACCTGCCTGGCAACGCGACCAGAGTCAGGGTGCGCGCCGTAGGAAACCTGATCCTCGACAACTCGTAATGACCCACTTTCGCTGACCATCTTCTTGCCGAACCCGTCCGGAAGGACACAACATGGCCTTCGAAATCACCCCTGACGACCTCGGTGACCTCGCACGCGGTGCCGCGCTGCTCGGTACCGGCGGCGGCGGAGATCCGACGATCGGCCGCACGCTGGTGTCCGAGGCGTTGCGCAGAAACGGCCCGGTCACAGTCATCAGTCCCGACGAACTCAGCGACGACAGTCTCATCATCCCCACCGCGCTCATCGGAGCACCGAGCGTACTTGTAGAGCGACTACCACGCGGCACTGAACCGGTCAGTGCGCTACAAGCATTGGAACGCCACCTGGGATGTAAGGCCACCGCGACGATGCCCATCGAATGCGGCGGTATCAACTCAACCATCCCGCTGTTCGTCGCTTCACAACTCGGAATTCCGGTCGTCGATGCGGACGGGATGGGGCGGGCCTTCCCCGAACTCCAAATGGAGACCTTCGCGATCTACGGCGTCACCGGATCGCCATTGGCGATCTCCGACGAGCACGGGCACACCGCGATACTCGACACCGGTGACGACAACAAGAGCCTCGAAGGATGGGCGCGAGTTCTGGCGATCAAGGTCGGCGGAGTCAGCTACATCGCTGAATACTCGATGAACGGCGCCGAGGCTCGCAGGACGGCGATACCAGGGACACTGTCACTCGCATTGCGACTCGGCCGCACGTTGCGTGAAGCCAGGGAGAACCACCGTGATCCCGCAGAAGCCCTCAGCGACGCCCTCACCGACACACTGTACGGACATGGCGAATCCATCTTCACCGGAAAGATCGTCGACGTTGAACGTCGAACCGTCGAAGGTTTCACCAGGGGGACCGCCACGATCACCGGATTCGACACCGACTCGACCTGCACCATCGACTTCCAGAACGAGTTTCTCGTTGCCAGGGTCGACGGAAACACGCGAGTCGTGGTACCCGACTTGATCACCGTCCTCCACCTGGAAACCGGTGAACCGATCACCGCCGAAGCGCTGCGTTACGGGCAACGTGTCCGCGTCTTCGCGATAGCCACACCACAAATGATGCGCACGCCCGAGGCGCTCAATGTCATCGGCCCGAGCGCGTTCGGCCTCGACGAGGAGTTCGTCCCGTTCGAGCAGCGGACGAAGGCCACCGTACTGTAACCGGCACCGACAAGGAGGGCAGCCCGATGTCGACGATCCTCAACAACACGCGCCCCATCGTGCACTGGCCAACCTCACCCAGAGACGCCGCTCGTCTCCTTGCCGAACTCGGCACGGACAGCGAGGTACTGGCAGGTGGCACGTGGATCCTGCGAGCACACTTGCGCAGAGAGCAGCAACGATCGAACTACGTATCACTCCACCATCTCACCGGACTGCGAGAGGTGGGCACCGGTAAGGACGTCACCCTCGGTGCGATGCTCACTCATTCCGACATCGCGGCGATCAACGGCGGCACGGCGTTCTCGTGCGTCGCGGAGGCCGCAGGCGTGTCCGCCTTTCCCCAGGTGCGAAACACCGCGACCCTCAGTGGAAACATCGCGACCACAGCTTTTGCCGAAGCCGACCTTGTACCAGCTCTGCTCGCGGCCGACGCCGAGCTCGAGCTGTGCACCCCGACAGGGTTCAGTCGCCTCGACATCCAGTCCTACCTCGCGTCCCGCGGCAACCGGCCGACGGGTGAGCTCATCACCCGGGTGACTGTGCGAGCACCGTCCACTCGGCACTCGGCATTCGAGCGAATCACGGTTCGCGCGGCAGGTGAGTACGCCATCGCGAATGTCGGTGTCTCGATAGACCTCGACGAGGATGGCACCGTGGGAGGTGCGCGAATCGCGGCGGGTAGCGTCGAGCCGGTGGCACGGCTGTGCGAAGCCGCCGCGGCTGAACTCACCGGCCAGTCGCTCCACGACACGGTGATCGACCGAGCGGGCGCCGCGGCTGCCGCCGAATGCACCGCACGCGATGGTTTGGACGCACCGGGATGGTACCGCCTTGAGGTGCTGCCCACGCTGATCCGCCGTGCGCTGAAGCGCGTCGAACGCACATCGGCCGCATCAACATAGCCGAACTCGCTAGTATTCTCCGGCTCCCGGGTACGCGACGTGCCCGGGAGCCGACGTTTCTCCGCATTCACCAGTTCGAGCGCCGAAGTTCCTGATCAACGGGCCCGCCGCCGGGAGCATCGGGGTACGATGCTCCCGGCGGGCGGCGCCAACATCCATGCACTCCGTGCTCATCGGAGTCTGGCTGCCGTCGGTTCTACAAGCTGGTAGAGGGTGTCTCGGCGTGCGAGTCGACGTCCGAGGCCAGACACCATGTCGGCGAGTCGAGCTTCGTCGATCTGCTGGCCATGACTCGCTCCCGCCGCGCGGCTGATGTTCTCGTCCATCAGAGTGCCCCCGACGTCATCGACACCGGCCCGCAGGAGCTGGCTGACGCCGGACAGGCCGATCTTGACCCAGGACGCCTGAATGTGGTCGATGAGCCCGTGGTAGACGATGCGAGCGACCGCGTGCACGAGGACGACCTCGCGCCAGGTAGGACCACGGCGGGCCTGGCGTTTGAGATAGATGGGCGCCGCCATGTGCACGAATGGCAAACCGACGAACTCGGTGAAACCGCCCGTCTCTCGCTGCAGCTCACGAGTTCGCAGCATGTGCCGCGCCCAATGCACCGGCTGCTCAACCGAGCCGAACATCATCGTGATGTTGGAACGCAATCCCACGTTATGAGCGACACGGTGGCACTCAAGCCATTCCTCTGTGCTGAGTTTGTCCGGACACAGTATCGCCCGGATATCGTCGTCGAGGATCTCGGCAGCCGTACCAGGCAACGAGCGTAGTCCGGCATCCTTCAACCGCTTCAGGTAACTCTCCAGTGGTTCGTCGAGCCTGCGCGCTCCCTCGGTCACCTCGAGTGCGGTGAAGCCATGAACATGAATCTCGGGGACCACTCGCTTCACCGCGCGGCACACCTCGATGTAGTGCTCACCATCGAAGCTGGGATGGATCCCGCCCTGCAGGCAAACCTCGGTGCAACCGAGCTCCCACGCCTCCTGAGCGCGTTCGGCTATCTCCGCCATGTCAAGCAGGTACGGTTTGCCACGCAAGTTCAACGACAACGGTCCCTTGGCGAATCCGCAGAACCGGCATTTGAACGTGCACACATTGGTGTAGTTGATATTGCGGTTGCGCACGTACGTCACAGCGTCGCCCACGGCGGTGGCGCGAAGTTCGTCAGCTACCTCGGCCACAGCCGCGACTTCAGGGCCACGCGCGGAGAGCAAGGTGACGATCTCGGCCTCACCCAGCTCCTCGCCGGCCAGAGCCGACCGTAGGGTCTCCCGAACCGCTCCCGTCACGCTCGCATCAGCGCGTCCGGGAACAAGGGCCGGAGGCGTGCCGACCGCTCCCGAATACCATGCGGTCGAGCTCCTGCCGGTCAGCTTCACCTCGGCTCCCGTGCCCACATTGTGTGCGTCCTTGTGCCGCTCAGGGAACAACGCACCGGGATCGTCCCTGCCGAGGTACGCCGCGTCCGAACGATCAAGCACCGGGAACCGCATGCCATCGGCCAGCCAGTACGGAGCGGCTTCCGCGAACTCCGGATAGACCGTCAACCGAGGCGCGAGCACCTTGCCTCGCCGTTCCGTCACCGTCCGGAGCCGTTCCAGCTCCGGCCACTCGCATTCCGGATTGACATGGTCACGCGTAACCGGGGATACACCACCCCAGTCATCGATGCCCGCGTCCAACAGGGATCCGAAGTCGTCGACCAGATTCGGCGGAGCCTGCAGGTGAACATCGGGAGGGAGGACCACGCGTGCCATCGCGATCGCACGGAGAAACTCTTCCGGCTCGCACGGCGCCGCGTTACGCATCGCGGTGTCCGGTTTTGGCACGAAGTTCTGCACGATGACTTCTTGGACGTGGCCATGGCGCCGGTGCGATTCCGCGATCGCGCGGATCGCATGCAGTCGGTCGCCGCGGGACTCTCCGATTCCGACAAGGATTCCGGTGGTGAACGGGATAGCGAGCTCGCCAGCTGCTTCCAGCGTCGCCAATCGCCGCTCCGGCCACTTGTCAGGAGCACCGCGATGAGCTGCCAGATCCCGATTGAGAGATTCCACCATCATTCCTTGGCTGGCCGACACCTCTCGCAGCCGCGCGAGCTCGTCCTTGCTCAGCGCACCCGCGTTCGCGTGCGGGAGCAACCCGGTTTCGTCACGGACCAGCTCGCACATCGCGGCTAGGTAGTCCACTGTGGAGCTATATCCATGCTTGGTTAGCCACTCCCGCGCTACCGGGTAGCGATCCTCCGGGTACTCACCCAACGTGAACAGCGCCTCGTGGCATCCTGCCTCTGCGCCTCGCATCGCGATCGACAGCACCTCATCGGGGGTCAGGTAGGGGGCGTCCGTACGCGCGGGTGACTTCGCGAAGGTGCAGTATCCACACCGATCGCGGCACAACATCGTCAGCGGTATGAACACCTTCGGCGAGTAGGTCACCCTCGTCCCGAACCGTGCGTCCCGTGTCGCGCGCGCGGCCGAAAGCAGCTCCTCAAGCGGTCCGTCGGCGAGCCGGTTCTCTTCGCACTTGTGCCGATCCATCGCGGCGCCTTCCCTTCGTCGAAGCCCACCCGGTAAAACGACGACGCACGCTGTCAGCACACCGTCACGTTCACCGCTAAACCGCCGAGCGCGGTCTCCTTGTACTTGTCGTTCATGTCCGCCCCGGTTTCGGGGACCGTCGCGATGGCCTGATCAAGGGATACCCGGTGACGGCCATCGGCGTGCATCGCCATCCGAGCCGCGGTGATGGCCTTCACGGCTGCCACGGCGTTGCGTTCGATACAGGGAATCTGCACCAGACCGCCGACCGGATCACAGGTAAGCCCGAGGTTGTGCTCCACAGCGATCTCCGCCGCGTTCTCCACCTGCTCAGGGGAGCCGCCGAGCACCTCGGTCAGCCCTGCCGCCGCCATCGCACATGCGGACCCGACCTCTGCCTGACAACCGGCTTCCGCACCGGAAATAGAGGCGCCCGACTTGAACAGCATGGCCACGGCGCCCGCGGTAAGGAGGAAGCGACGCACTCCCTCCTCATCTGCGCCGGCCACGAAGCGGCGGTAGTAATGCAGCACAGCGGGCACGATTCCCGCCGCGCCGTTCGTCGGCGCGGTGACCACCCTGCCACCCGCGGCGTTCTCCTCGTTGACCTCGAGAGCGTAAAGCATCACCCAGTCCATCCAACGCAGCCCATCATCGGCGGCGGCGGTCGACGACAGCTGTTCGTACAGGGCGGCAGCACGGCGGCGAACTCTCAGACCCTCAGGAAGCACTCCTTCGGTGGCCATTCCCGCGCGCACGCAGTCACTCATGGCGTACCAGATCTCATCCAAACCGGTTCTGATCGCGGGCAGCGCGCGCCAGGCTTGCTCGTTACCAAGCACGATGGCGCTGATCGGACGGTCGTTCTTCGACGCGAGAGCGAGGAGTTCGGCCGCTGAATCGAACGGATACGGTACAGGCTGAGACGACGACGAGTCCCGCACCGTGTCATCGACGATGAAGCCGCCGCCCACGGAGTAGTAGATCCGCTCAAGGACGACGAATTCGTCGCCATCGAACGCGGTAAAGCGCATACCGTTCGGATGCAGCGGCAGTGACTCATTCGCGCTGAGCCGTAGATCGGACTTCTCGGTGAAGCGCACCTCATGCACACCATCGAGCAGCAGTCGCTCCAGAGACCTGATACCGGCAACACGAGCTGGAATGGACTCTACGTCCACGGTCTCCGGCTGCTCACCACACAAACCGAGCAGAACCGCTGTATCGCTACCGTGTCCGCTGCCGGTCGCGCCGAGTGACCCGTATAGACACACACGTATCCGCGCGGTATCGGTCAGCTGCCCTCGCTCGCGCAGTTCGACCACGAAACGCAGGGCCGCCCGCATGGGCCCAACGGTATGCGAGCTGGACGGGCCGATCCCGATGCTGAACAGGTCGAACACGCTGAGCGACAAGACAAGATCTCCTCTGGTCGAGCCGGGCGCCATCACTGGACAGAGCCGCCAGAGGCCCGTCACCCAGTTCCTGAATCATCGCCATGGGCAACACCGGCCCCGCATGCGCCGTACGGGCATGGGGGCCGGTGTGCCGTTCGGAACCATGGCGGTCCCTATCACTCCCGGGCACGAGGCCAATCGACCACTTGGCCTACTTGCCCTTCGCCAAGTCCTCGCTTGCCCGCTCGGCTCCCTCGACCAGCGCGCGGAGTTTCATCCACGCGATCCGCGGATTCACCATCAGCACATTGACGAAAGTGCCGAACCCGCAGTCGACTCCGGCGATCATGTTCTCCTGCCCGACGAGGTTCGCGAACTGCTTGACGCGCTGCGCGATCAGTTCTGGGCGCTCGACGATCTCAGTCTTCGAGTCGACAAGGCCCGGGATGATCACCTTGCCGTCCGGCAGTTTCATGTCGGTGAACACCTCCCACTCGTGTGCGTGGGCAGGGTTGGCGGCCTCGAAGTTGATACCACACACGTTGGCCCGGAACGCGGGCTCAAGAGCATCCTGGAGCGGGATATCGTTCCGGTGCGGTCCGTTGTAGTTCGCCCAGCACAGATGCATGCGGACGCTTTCAGACGAGATGCCTTGCAGCGCGACATTCAGGGCATCGACGTGCAGATCCTGAACGGTGCGGAAGCCACGGGACTCCACCTGGTCACGCATCCAGGTGTGCATGTCGAATCCCAGCGCGAGATCGGGAGAGTCGATCTGCAACAGGAACCCGGCATCAACGATGGCGCGGTACTCCGCGTTCAACGCCTCGCCTACCGCGAGGACATACTCGTCGTAGTTCTTGTAATAGCGATTTGGCGCGCTCATGGCCAGCAGACCCGGCGAGACGGCTGGAATGAATGCCTCGGTTGCCGGCGTCCGTTCCAGCGCCGCGGTGAGGTTCGCGATGTCCCGGTTGACGTGCTCGAAGCCAGTGTACCGCAGTGGGCCGGTACACACCGGAATCTTGACTACCGTGTCCTTGTAGATCCGGTATGCGATCTCAGGAAAGTCGGCCATATCCCCAAATTGGAACACCTCGGAGGCGTCGATCTCCTCTCCGAAGCCCTCAATCCGGCTACCGGCGTACTCCAGGTATCCCGGCTTCGCTGCCTCGCCGTCGGATACGACGTCGAGTCCGCACTCGACCTGCTGCGCCACGATGTCGGCTGTCGCCTCGCGGGCTCGCTTCTCGAAGAGCTCCTGGTCCACACCTTTACCGAGCACCTGGTTCAGGAGCAGCTCGTTGAGGTCCTCTGGACGTTCGAAACTCCCGGTGTGAGTCGTCAATACTCGGTCAACGCTGCGTTTCATGACTGAAGAAAATCCTTTCACAGACAGCGACGGCGCCGCAGCAGAGGTGAGCCGTCGATACAAATACGAACCTACGTGCTGCGTTATACCCTTTTGGTCAAACTATCCCCGTGCACCAACCTGAACAATTGACCCATCGCACAGGGAACAACCCGGTTTCTTGCCATATCTGGCAATACTCGAAGGCTCACACCGAGAGGACAATCGTCCTCAAAGTATCCGATTCCGGCGGCGCGCCGGTCGAACTCCGTCTGGAGCACACCTGATGAACACCACCCCCTTGGGCGTACTTGTCATGACCACAACGCCTCCGGAGGAAGTCGGACCCACCGCGGCCCTGGTCGAGGAGCTGGGCTTCGGTGAACTCTGGGTCGCGGAGGACTACTTCATGTACGGCGGCTTCGCGGCCTCCGCTGCGGCGTTGCAGGCGACACATCGAATCTCGGTGAATCTCGGCCTGATCGCCGCGGTAGCTCGGCACCCAGCCGTGTCCGCGATGGAGATCGCCAGCCTCGCTCGCACCTACCCCGGACGCTTCGTACCTGGGATCGGCCACGGGGTTCCCGTCTGGACCGACCAGATGGGCATCACCGCGCGGTCACCGCTGAGCGCGCTCGACGAGTGCGTCAGCGGAATCAGGAAGCTGCTGCGCGGGGAGACTCTCGACGACGAAGGTAAGCAGTTCACGTTCCGCTCAGTAGCATTGGCCCACCCCGCTCCCGATGACATTCCGCTGTTGACCGGCGTTGTGGGGCCGAAGTCACTCGAGCTCTCCGGCAAGATCGCCGAAGGAACGATCGTCAGTGTTCTCGCTGGCCCTACCTACGTCAGAGCAGCACTGGAGCACATCCGGAAGGGCATGCGTGCCGCGAACCGAACCGAGCATCAGGTTCCGGTCTTCGCGCTGTCCAGCGTGGCAGAGGATGGCGCGGCAGCACGAGAGGCTGTTCGCCCCGCGCTGGCGATGTACCTAACGGCGCTTGGTCCGCACAACCCCCTGAGCGGTGCGCTCGGGTGGAACGACAAGCTCAAGGAGCTGATCGAGGGCGGCGTTGACGAGCTTGCCAAGAACATGCCCGACGAATGGGTGGAAGAGATGGCGATCGCTGGCAACCCGGACGAGGTCACTGACAAGGTTCGCAACCTGCTCGATGCCGGTGCGACCAGCGTCGTGCTCGCACCAGTCAACCCCGGTGGCGCTACCGATGAGCTCAAGCTCGTCGCCGACAAAGTCCTACCACGACTTTCCTAACGACCACCGTTGACGAGAATAGGGCCCGGCACCACACGGTGCCGGGCCCACTCATCTCACGAACGATCTACTCGATCACCGTACCGTGCGTGATGATCGCGTCGTCGACGAAGGACGCCAACTGCTCGAGAAAGCGCTCACGCCCGGGAAAATCCCCGATGTCTTTCGCGTAGGCATCCAGGTCAGAGATTTCGACAATCTCCACATAGTCACAGGGCAGCTCCGACTCGGAGAGCATTCCCTCCAGCCGAACCACACGATAGTCTTCGATCGAGCTCAACGAGCGCGCTGTCGGGTAATCCACCTCGCGGAGCCACCGCTCGTACTCGTCACGATCGCAGTCCTGCCGTAGTTTATTAAGGAAAAATACGTGTGTCGTCATCGCAGCTCAACCTCCAAGTTCGCTTAACGCCTGATTCTCAGTAGCGGTAATGATCTGGCTTGTACGGGCCGTCGACGGCGACGCCGATATAGCTGGCTTGTTCTTCCGTCAACGTCGTCAGCCTGACGCCGAGGGCGTCCAGGTGCAGTCGGGCGACCTTCTCGTCGAGATGCTTGGGCAACATGTACACGCCAACTGGGTAATCGCTCGACTTTGTGAACAGTTCGATCTGCGCGATCGTCTGGTTGGTGAAGCTGTTGGACATCACAAAGCTCGGATGCCCCGTCGCGCAGCCCAGGTTCATCAGCCTGCCTTCGGCGAGCATGATGACTGAGTGCCCGTCAGGGAAGGTCCACTCGTCCACCTGTGGCTTGATGTTCTCCCGCACGATGCCGGGAACCGCACTGAGGCCCGCGGTGTCGATCTCGTTGTCGAAGTGTCCGATGTTGCACACGATCGCCTGATGCTTCATGCGACTCATGTGATCCGCGGTGATCACGTCAAAGTTCCCCGTCGTCGTGACGAAGATGTCAGCGGCATCGACCACGTTGTCCATGGTGTCCACTTGATAACCATCCATGGCGGCCTGCAGCGCACAAATCGGGTCGATCTCTGTCACGATGACCCGCGCACCTTGGCCTCGCAGCGCGTCCGCACACCCCTTACCCACGTCACCGTAGCCACATACGACGGCGACCTTGCCCCCGATCAGCACGTCCGTAGCCCTATTGAGGCCATCGACGACCGAGTGCCGACAACCGTACTTGTTGTCGAACTTCGATTTCGTCACGGAATCATTGACGTTGATAGCGGGGAATAGCAACGAACCGGCTGTGTACATCTCATAGAGCCTGTGCACGCCGGTTGTGGTCTCTTCCGTTACACCGCGAATGTCGTTGGCGATGGTGGTCCAACGCTCGCCATCGTGACGCAACGAACGCTCGAGAAGGCCGAGGACCACCCGGTGCTCCTCGTTCTCCGCCTCGGCGGGATTCGGTATCGTACCGGCCTTTTCGTGCTCAACACCCTTATGCACCAGCATGGTCGCGTCGCCGCCGTCGTCGAGAATCATGTTCGGCCCGCCGTCCGGCCAGCACAGTGCCTTCTCGGTGCATGCCCAGTACTCTTCGAGCGTCTCGCCTTTCCAGGCGAACACCGGAACACCGCGCGGTTCGTCCGCCGTGCCGTCCGGACCGACGACGACCGCTGCCGCCGCATGGTCCTGGGTGGAGAAGATGTTGCAGCTCGCCCATCGGACCTCGGCGCCCAACGCCACCAACGTCTCGATGAGTACGGCGGTCTGGATCGTCATGTGCAGTGAACCGGTGATCCGCGCACCGCGCAATGGCTGCAGTGGCGCGTAGTCCCTCCGAGTAGCCATCAGTCCCGGCATCTCGTGCTCGGCGAGCCGGATCTCCTTACGACCGAAGTCAGCGAGCCCGATATCGGCAATCTCATAATCAAATGTCATCGCAATACACTCTCCTCGGCGATTATGGGCAGGTCAGGACGGAGCGTTCGACAAGGCGCTGCTTGACGAGCTCCGCGGATTCAGCACCAAACGTGACGTGCAACCGGTCAAGCATGTCGGCGGTCTCAGCGCTGTACTCCTGTGTCCCGACGACTTCGAGCGCGAGGGTCGCCATGGTGGCGCCGAGCTGGGCGGAGACGTCATCGTCGAACTCCCAGGCGATACCGGCGATGAACCCAGCCCGGAAGGCATCGCCTGCGCCTGTCGGCTCGGCGAGCGTCCTGGGTGGTACGGCAGGCCCGAAAACGGCAGGCTGTTCGCTGCGCGATATCGTGGCGCCGTCTTCGCCGTGCGTGATCACCCACGCGCCCACCCGTGCCAGTACCTCACTGATTGTCCAACCGGACTTCTGTTTGAGCAGCATCGACTCGTACTCGTTGGTGAACAGATAGGTCGCTCCGTTGACGAGCTCCCGGACCATCGCGCCATCGGCGCGAGCGAGTTGCTGCGACGGGTCAGCGATGAAGGGAATACCCATGTCTCGGCACTGCTGGGTATGCCGCACCATCGCATCGGGGTCGTTGGGGCTGATCACGACCAGATCGAGGCCGCCAGCCCTATCCGCGATGTATGACAGATCGATCTCGCGGGCCTCGGTCATAGCACCTGGATAGAAGGAGGCGATCTGATTCTGTGCATTGTCGGTCGTACATACGAATCGGGCCGTGTGACTCGTCGAGGAGATCAGGACATCACTGGTGTCCACACCCCAGCGATCGAGCCACGCCGCGTACTCGGCGAAGTCCTCACCGGCGGCCCCGACAAGCCTGGGTCGCAGACCGAGCTGACCGAGTCCGAAGGCGATATTGGCGGCGACGCCACCCCGCCGAACCTCGAGTTCGTCGATGAGGAACGACAACGATATCTGGTCGAGATGGTCGGCCATCAGCTGATCACTGAACGAACCGGGAAAGGTCATGAGATGATCAGTGGCGATGGAGCCGGTGAGGGCAATCTTCATGACTGGGTGACTCCTTCCTGTACAGGCTCAGGGGAAACAGCGGACTCTTCGCGGACCGCGGTGGTGTCGGACGGCGGAGTGACGCCGGACAGTTCGCTGCGAACGATCGCTGTGCCTTCAGCCATCGCGCGCAACTTGGCGCGGGCGACGTCCCCCGGCAGGTGCCTGAGCCCGCAGTCGGGGTTGATCGTCATGCGTTCGGGCGAAACCGCACGTAGTGCCCTGCGGATTCGGCGCGCCACCGTTTCCGCAGTCTCAACCTCGTCGCTCTTGACGTCGATGACGCCGACGCCGACACCGCGGTCCCAGCCGGACCGCGCGAGGAGATCAAGATCCTCATACCCTCGGCGGGCGAATTCGAGCACGAGCTGGTCAACCTGTGCGTCCATCACCGCGGGAAACAGGAAGTCGTAATGTCCTTCCCAACTCGGACGCGCATATCGATTGCCATAGCAGATGTGAAGCGCCCATGATGCGTCGACACCGTCAACCACGGTGTTGATGCCGTCGATCGCCGTGCTCACCTGGTCCCGATAACCACACAGCAGCGGTTCGTCGAGCTGCAACACGGTCGCACCCGCCGCAACCAGGCGTTTGGCTTCAGCATTCAACAGCTCGGCCAAGGCACGAACCAAATCGGCCGAGTCCGCGTAGGCTTCGTTACGCAGCTTGCGCGACAGCGAGAACGGGCCGGTGAAGGAGAACTTCACGGGATGGTCAGTGTTGTCCCGGACCAACTGGTAGTCGGCGGTAAGACTGAGCGGGAACCGCGAACTCGTTGGTAACTGCTGCCGGACGACTGCGTCGTAGTAATCGTACGAGTTCGACTTGCCAGTGTCCGGGATATCGATTCCAGGAAGCCTCACCAGCAGATAGTCAATGTCGTTGTCCCTGGTCAGCTCGCCACCAGAGACGACGTCAATACCCGCCCGTTCCTGATCCTTCAGTGCTGCTTTGGTCACTACTTCGTGGATATCGTCGAGGTAGTGTTTGCTGATCTTGCGTTGGTAGTAGTCGGTCTTGGCGCCCTCGAGCCACTCGGGAACCGAGTAGGAACCGACCACCGTGGTCGGCAGCAGCGGTAGCGGCGACGCGCCCTGCAGCGGTGTCATGTCACTCCCTCACATGCGCGGTCAGCGTGGTGATGTTGGTCCCTTCGCGGTGCCGGAAGGGCGAGTAGTTGACTTCGAAGCCACGCCGGTTCCCGATGTATTGCACGAGTGCGCCATTGACCCAGTTGACGATCGAGCCGTCGTACTTGCCTGGCCCGCAGAAATGGGAGTCGTACCGCCGTGCGTCCGTGACGAACAGGTCATGACAGTGCAGGCGGCCGTACGGATGCAGCAACCGCAGCGTTTCGACGAAGCTCGCCACCGCACCGTTGCTCACCTGCATTCGAAGGTCACCGCGATCCTCGAGAATTGGGCGCAATGCCTCGCCCGTCACCGACGGACAAATCTGATACAGGTCAAGCCCTTCCAGCGGAACGTAACGCTCCTCGAGGCGCAGCCACGACCACGCCTCCTGCCAGAAGCGAACAGCGGAAGGTACGTCAGGGAGCTGACCGAGAAGCGCCTCGGCGAGCAGTTCAGGCCCGAGGCGAAGTAGCTTTCCGACCACAGCGCCTACCTGATCGGGCGAACTGGACAGCATCTCAGCGAGCGCAAGGGTTCCCTCACGGGGCACATATGCCCGCACTTCGACCCGGTAGGTACGCCCCGATATCGACGCTACCTCGTCCGTTGGCAGATTGTCATAGACATTGGATATGTAGACAAGGAATGCTTTGTGCCGCAAGAATCCTAACGAAGCGGTGGGATCAGTGGCATCGACAACGATCGAACTGACCTGCCCTGAATGCTCGGCGACAGCGTCTTGGGCGAGCTTCAGAACATGCGGCGAGTAGTCACCCATGATGTAGTGCAACCGCTGGTAGTAATCGACACCCCGGATCAGCGCGAGCTCACGGAACTCGTCCAGCCAGGTCTTGGCCTGACCGCCGTTGCCGACGCCGAGTTCCACCACATAAAGCTGCTCAGGCAGCGACGACAACCTAGCCAGCTCATCCCAGGTGTCGAACAACTCAAGGATCAATTCGCGCGCAGCGTCCTGATTGCGACCATCGCTGCTACCACCCGGAAGTGCTTGCTCGTAGTCTTTTCCTGACACTTCCTCCCAGCGACCCAACGCCTGCCAGTACAGCGAATTGAACTCCCAGATGCAGCTGTCCTTCCCCGCGGTCCACGGTTCGAGATAGGTGCGATCGGCAGAACCTGGATGGTGAAACTCCCGAAGCGCCGTAGCCGTCGCCGCACTCAGGTCGGTTCCCGCGCAGCGTCGCAGATCGACTGCCGCTTCCAGCCCCATTTCGGACGACGCGTTGCCCATAATCGGACGGATGTCAATGACATCACGGAAATTGTGCTTGTACTGGACCCAGTCACACACCACGCGCAAGCGGGACAGATCCACGGTGTCCTGGCCAAGCGCCTCGACGATGGGGCCGAGCGCAGCGCTGACGTCGACCGGGGATGATCCCCGCAACCGTCTCGTCGGACGAACATCAACCAACATGACCGCTCCTTTGCCTGAAATCACTACCGTCGTTCGCCGACCGAGGTGGGCGGATGCCCGCACGCTCGATGACCTCGGGAATCACGTGCTCCCTGCCGAAGGCCATCAGGTGCACTCCGGCGACCCCTGGGATCTCCCGCAACCGCTGGATCGTCTCAACGCACAGTCGGATGCCTTCCTCAGCGAAATGACTTTCGTCGACCCGGCTCAGCCGCTCCGCCACCGCGTCTGGAATCGATAGCCCGGGTACTTTGGTACGCATATGCTTCAATGCCCGCGGATTACCGATGGGCCCGACACCCGCGAGGACCGCGATTCGCTCGTGCAGCCCAAGCTCCCGCACGTCGGCCATCCATCGCTCGAAACACGCGACATCGAAGACGAACTGTGTCTGCACGAACTGCGCCCCAGCCGCTACCTTCTTGCCGAGCCGGCGGGCTCGGAAGTCAGCAGGAGGAGCACACGGATTCTCCACTCCGCCGAGGAACAACCGCGGCGGCGAGTCGAGGAGCCGTCCGGAGTGCAAACGCTGGTGATCACGCATCGTTCGCGCGACCCACAGCATCTGCACGCTGTCGACGTCGAATACCGGCTTTGCCTCCGGATGATCCCCAAACTTGGGATGGTCGCCCGTTATAAGTAAGACATTCGGAATTCCCAAGGCGGCCGCCGAAAGCAAGTCGGACTGAATCGCGATCCGGTTGCGATCCCGCGCGGAGATTTGCATGACCGGTTCGACTCCCTGAGCCAATGCGAGCACGCTGCCTGCCATACTCGACAACCGCACTACAGCGCTCTGGTTATCTGTGATGTTGACGGCATCGACCCAACCACGGAGCGTGCGCACCGCTGCGCTGAGAGCCGCGGGGTCGGCGCCACGAGGCGGACCGACTTCCGCTGTGACGACGAACCGGTCCGATCGCACCGCCTCTTCCAGCGCCGATCCACTCATCATCGACCACTCGTCGCCGTGATGGTGCGGGGATGCAAGGTGGCTTCCCTGGTCAAGCCGTCATGATCAGTCCAGAGAGCGTCATCCCTGCCTTGCCAGTAATTCACCCACGAGCTCTCGCCCCAGCGGCGGTGGTCGATCGGACGTTGCAGTTGACAGACATCGTCCAGCCGATCCGCCGATTGGGCTCGCTCGACGGCGGTCACCCAAACGCAACGCTGATCCGGATACACCTCACACGCACCGGACGACGACACACCACCGCACGGGCCATTGCGCAGTTGTTTAGGGCAGCTCATCGGACATGCGTACCCGGTCGCGGGTAGTGCGCACTGACCGCACATCTGACACCCAAACGACCGCTCTTTCACCGACTCCTCGGCGCGCGCGAATCCGGTATACAGTGTCTGGGATCGTTCAAGGCGCCGAGCCACCCACCGATAGACTGGGTTGGGCTCAAGGAATCGATGTAGCCGATATAGCACGCGCGCGGACAGCGATGGGCTGGTCGGCACGGGGCGTTTGCGTTGACGCACGGCAACTCCTCACATCCAAGGTGGTGGTTCAGTTCGGCGCTGCCGCTTCAAGCGGAGAATCGAGACCCGCTTCCTTCCGCAGAAGTTCAGCCTTGTCGGTGCGCTCCCAGGCCACGTCGAGATCATCGCGACCGAAATGGCCGTAGGCCGCTGTCTCGACGAATCCAGGCTTATGGAGCTCGAGATACTCTCGGAACGCGGCAGGCCGCAAGTCGAAGTACTTGTCGACGAGTTCACGAATGACCGACCGCTCCACCTTCTCCGTACCGAACGTATCGATCAGCAGCGAGAGTGGGCGGGCGACTCCGATGGCGTATGCCACCTGGATCTCGACGCGGTCAGCGAGCCCAGCGGCAACCACATTCTTGGCGATGTAGCGCGCGGCGTAGGCGGCAGAACGGTCTACTTTGGACGCGTCCTTTCCGGAGAACGCGCCGCCGCCGTGCCGCGCGAAGCCGCCGTAGGTATCCACGATGATCTTCCGCCCGGTCAGCCCGGCATCGCCAACCGGGCCACCGATGACAAAGCGACCGGTCGGATTGACGAAGAAGTTCTCACTCAACTCGTTCGGTTCATACAGCTCGGCAGGAAGAACCGGCACAACGACATGACGCCACAGGTCCTCCCGAAGCGACTCTTCGGCCCCAGGATCATGTTGCGTTGACACGAGTACCTTCTCCACGTTCACCGGCACTCCGTCGCGATACCGCACGGTGACCTGCGTCTTACCGTCCGGGCGCAGGTAGTCGAGAATGCCCAGCTTCCGGACCGCGGCCAGCCTGCGAGAGAGCCGGTGTGCCAGCGCGATCGGCATCGGCATCAACTCATCGGTCTCCCGGGTGGCGTAACCGAACATCATTCCCTGGTCACCGGCCCCCGCGCTGTCATAAGGATCCGTCGGGACCTGCTGTTCACGCACTTCTTGACCGGTGTCGACGCCTTGAGCGATGTCCGTTGATTGCTTGTCCAGCTCAACGATCACCCGGCACGAGTCGGCATCGAAACCAAGTTCTTCCCGGTCGTAGCCGATGGACCTGATGGTCTCGCGTACTCGTTCTTCGAAGTCCAATGACGCGTCGGTGGTGATCTCACCAGCCAACATCACCAGACCGGTCGTCACCAACGTCTCGCACGCCACCCTCGATGTCGGATCCTGCTCGAGTGCGGCATCGAGAATGGCATCGGAAATCTGATCGGCCATCTTGTCTGGATGGCCCTCGGTCACCGACTCCGATGTGAACAGAAACTCGTCGGTAGGGTATTGGTTACTAGTCATTCTATCCGTCCAAACTGCATTTCGCTGTGCTGTTACTGCGAACCGGCATCGAGCCCGCAGCTATTTCGACCTGTTTCGGATGACGCCGATCGGCGAGGACCCCGGTCAATCGGTGAAGGTGACGGTGCTATTGCCGTGGACTATCACGCGGTCTTGCACGTGCCATGACACCGCTGTAGCGAGTACGGATCGTTCCAAATGGCGCCCTCGGCGTCGCAACTCCGCCACGCTTTGACGGTGGTCGATGCGGATCACGTCCTGGTCGATAATCGGACCCGCATCCAACTCCGACGTCACGTAGTGCGCTGTGGCACCGATAATCTTGACCCCACGTTCCTTCGCCGCACGATACGGATTCGCGCCAGCGAAGGCAGGCAGGAGGCCGTGGTGAATATTGATGATCCGATTCGGAAAGTACTCGACAAACCGCGGTGAAAGCACCTGCATATAGCGGGCGAGCACCACGAAATCGACATTTCCCGACAGGAGATCGAGTTGCTTGTCCTCCGCAGCGACCTTAGTATCCGGTGTCACTGGTATATAGTGATAAGGAATACCAAGCCCCTCCACGGTTGCTTGGTGGTGTGGATGGTTCGAGATAACCATCGACACATCGGCCAGAAAATCCCCAGATTGCCATCTCCAGAGCAGTTCATTCAGAGCGTGGTCCTCCCGCGACACCATAATGGCCATCCGCTTGACGTCGGCCGCTGGAATGACCCTCCAGCGCAACCCATATGATTTGGCGTAATGCTCAAGAGCGAGCTCTAGCTCGGGAAGAACACGCCGCAAGCCAGGTAGCTGGAACTCGATACGGAGGAAGAACATGCCTTCATCTGTTCCAGTACTGAACTGCTGAGAATCAACGATGTTCCCCCCGAATTGAGCCAGACACCCGGTCAGCGTCGATACGATACGTGGCCGATCCGCACCTGAAACGATGAGACGAGCGGTATCGTCGAGTTCGCCGGAGATGTTTCCGCCCCGCGCACACTCCACGACACCGGACTCGGCAGTCATAATCATCGTGGATCACCTTCACTCCACCCGCTGAACTGGGCGATGTCGCCGTGGCGGAATATACGTACGGGCTGCTTTCCTGTCTTTGCTACATCTAGTATCCGCATTTCACGGAGCGATGACGATAGGTTCGCTCACAGGATTCGTCGCGAGGGTCTTGTGGGCAACGACAAGTTCCCGTATCACCGGATCGGCATGTTCACCGGGGAGCGTCGATTAATACCGTGCGCAGGCGCAGCAACGCCTCTGGATCACCATTTCGGGCGACAACGACAATGCCGTGCACTAAATGCTGCAGTTCGCCGGCGAGATCTTCGGCAAGCTCCATTCCGATACGCGGGCCGTCATCGGGGTGAGCCGTCCGGAGTCGCTCCATGGTCTCGTCGGGAATCACGATATCCGGTACCTCGCCACGCAGGTACTCTGCCTCGGCATAGCTTGGGAGCGGGTCGATGGTCACGAAGACAGGGACACGCAGATCCGCCAACTCGGTCAACATTGTCCGTAACGCGGCAGGTTCATATATGGCTCTGGTCAACAGGAAGTGCGCACCCGCGTCAACTTTCTGTCGCGTGCGTGCGATCTCCGCATCGAGATCCCCGGCACCGGGATTGCACCTCGCTCCTATGCGAAACGACGTAGCCTGCTGCAGTTCGATGCCGTTGCTGTCCACACCTTGGTTCAAGCCGTCGAGCAGCCGGATCAATCCGAGTGCATCGACTTCCTGCGCTCCATACGGATCGGGGTAGTCGCCGTCGAGCGGTGGATTTCCCGTCTCGCACAGGATGGTGCTCACCCCCGACGCGTGGGTGCCGAGCAGGTCCGCTTGCAGCGTCATGATCGACCTGTTCCAGGTCGTGATCGTGACCGCGACCTCGGTCGGTAGCCGCTGGCCAAGCTGGCTGCCGAGTAAGATCGGGGTACCGTGGCCTTGCCTCGCGTCGGCACCACCTACCACCACCAGCTGCGCACCAGCCTCGACGAGTGCCGTCGCTTGTGCGACCACCGTCTCGATGGCACTTCGGGGAGCCACTCGCAGCTCAGCGCCAAGTCGCTGCTTGGCGGACCAAGTACTGCTCTCGCGATCAATGCTGTGCGACACGAACTCACCAAGCGAGGATTCGCGCCGGTACGCGGCGACAGTCAGTTCAGAACGGCGAGCAGCGGCGACCGCGGCTGCCGCCGCACGGATATGATCCGGGGTCGTGCCACAACATCCGCCGACAATTCTCACGCCCTCGTCGAGATACCGGCGGACGTATCGTCCGAAGTAGGCACTGTCGTGGGCATACCTAAGCGTACGGTCCCTGCCGACGTACGGCAGGCCCGCGTTCGGCTGCACCGCGAGCGGGAGCGTGGTGTGCTCACGCATATTCCGCACCACGGAGAGTGCGGCCTGCGGGCCGAGCGTGCAGTTACTTCCCACGACCGTGGGCGCCAATTCCTGCAGCCCATGCATCGCCTCGGACACTGCCTCCCCGCCCAGCGTCGCCTCACGGTCGCTGAAGGTAAGTTGCGCGATGATCGGGAGGTCGCAGAGCCGCCGGGTGACGCGCATCGCCGACACTAGTTCGTGGAGATACCCAAATGTCTCCAGCACCAGAAGGTCGATACCACCCACGACGAGAGCCTCGATCTGCTGACTGATCGCAAGTTCCCATCGCTCGTCGAAGCCGACGCCGTCGACAACGGCATCGTCCCGTGCGATGTCGCGGTACCGTGGCGGCACCACGGGGGAGATAGATCCCGCGACGAAGATGCCACGCCCTGAGGCATCCGCGACCGATCTGGCGAGTCTCGCGCCCGCACGGTTGACCGACCTCACGTGTTCAGGATCGCTATCGGCCAGCCGAAGTGCGTTCGCACCGAATGTATTCGTCTGGATGATGTCGGCCCCGGCGTCCACATAGGCCTGATGCAGCGCCGTAACGAGTTCCGGTGCACGAAGATTGAGCTCGGCGGGCGGCTGGTCGGCCGGCACGCCGGCAGCTTGCAGCATCGTGCCCATTCCGCCGTCACACACAAGGACGCGAGACTCCACCGCGGCACCGAACTCGATCATGACTCCATCTCCATCAAGCCGAGAACTTCCAGCGCCACCTGTGCCATCAGCCGGTCGCGATAACGGTCGAGGCGGAGCCCAGTCAACTCCTCAACCCGCTTGAGCCGGTACGTGATCGTGTTCGGATGCACATGCAATACCCGAGCGGCGCGCTGCGGGCTGCTGTCACATTGGAAGTAACACGCCAGCGTTTCCGCGAAGCCCTCACAACGTTCATCCCCTGGCTCCGCGAGGGAGCCGAGCACCTCGCGGGCGAACAATCGCAACTCCCCCGTACTGGGAACCTGGCTCAGCAGACGGTGGATGCCCAAAGCGTCAAAAGACAGCACCTGACCGCGCCGAGACAATCGGCTCGCCGACTCAAGGGTGCGCCGCCCCTGGGCATAGGACCGTGCGAGCTCGGTCGGCTGCATGCAGCGGCCACCGATCCCAACAGTCAGCACCACACCAGGAAATCTGCGTCCGAGCGAGTCGATCACCGACTCAGCCAATGTGGGCGGATCCGCTGGCCGCGACGCACCGTCGGTCCCGCCGGTCGGCGACGGTTCCGGGATGATCACTACGGTTTCCGGAACACGCGTCAGTGCGATCACGCCCGGCACTCTCGCCGTGAAGAACTCCTCGACCGCTTCCAGCACGGTGCCGGGCAGCACCCTTCGTTTCGCCGACGGCTCAGCACCGTTGGGCGCATGCTGTCCATCATTCAGCAAGGCCGGCGTATCCGATCCAGGCTCATCGACGATCGCGACCAGCACGCGGTGAGGACGGGTAGCGTCAAAACCCAGGTGCTCAGCCCACTGCGTCGCCTCCGCTTCGTCAGTTGCCCTACCAAGCAGCAATCCCGTGATCAAATCCTCCCGCACCCGGCCAGACGCCTCCACGGCTACCCGCTCCCGGCTGACAACGGCACCGCAGATGGCCGCGGCATGCTCCGTGATCAGCAACGGCAGTTCCTCTGACGCCGAGTGCCCATCGGCCTGCCACGTCACGAGGAAAGCCCACAAGTGATTGGCAACCGTGATCGGCGCGGCCACGAAAGCGCCACCGAGGTTGGCAGGAACCCGGACCGGGAGCCCACTCCGCTCAGCCGCGGCAACTGCCGTGGCCCACTGAGTATCCGCCCGACACCGCTCGTCGATGTCGGTGCCTTGCTCTCCCGGGGAATCTGGCACGGATGCCGTGACGATGTCCAGCTCAACGGTGGCCACCCACGCCCAGCAGTGCAGCTCAGCCGCCAGTACGTCGGTGATAGCCCTGAGGTCAACTTCCCGACGCAACAACAGCCCTGATAGCTGGCGATATACCGTTACCAGGCCGCGCAGCGCGCGGTTCTCCGCCGCAGCCGCGTCGCTAACCAGAACGGGATGACTCATCGCGGGAGTCTCGACCACGCAATGCGGCGAGCACTGAGAACGGTGTCAGCGGAAGCGAGTTGATCGGCGAACCGATCGCGTCGGCTACCGCGCAGGCAACGACAGCGGCGACGGGAACGATCGGAGGCTCGGCGGCCCCCTTGATCCCGAGTGGACCCTGGTTACCAGGATTCTCCAGTAGTTCCGTCTCGATCGGCGGGATGTCGAGCGCGGTAGGCAACCGATAGGACTCGAGCCCTGTGTCGATCACCACGCCGTCCCGCAAGCGCAGATCCTCATAGAGCGCATATCCGAGACCCTGCGCCACCGCGCCATGTACCTGGCCTTCGATCAGGCCAGGATTGATCGCGCGCCCCACGTCTTGAACGACTGCGTAGCGGGTCACAGTCACCTTGCCGGTGTCAGGATCGACCTCCACCTCAGCCAGATGGGCGTGATACGAAACGCCGATCATGTGGGTGAACAGCGCGCCGGTCATGCATCCCGCGTCGAAATTCACCGGAGGCGCGGCGAACTTGCCCGTTGAGCCAATCGGACCCGTGGTCCACATCGCGGTGCCAGCGACCGCGGCCAGTGACACCCTCCGGTCGGGAACACCGCGCACCGCGACGTGGCCCTCGGCAAGCTCCAGGTCCGACGCACTGACCTCCAGCATTCCCGCCGCGGCCTCAAGTACCTGCTCACGTACGCGGGTCGCCGCATCGAGCGCGGCAGCACCCATACCGAAGGTCGTCCTGCTGCCCTGGGCCCCGTTGTCGAAGCCGGCGGTGTCGGTATCCGGGTGAGCGATCAGTACCTGGTCGAAAGGGACCCCGAGTTCGTCGGCGACGATCTGGCGGATCCCGGTCAGCGCACCGGTCCCGATGTCCACCGCGCCAGAGGTAACCACCACGCTGCCGTCTTCGCTCAACCGCACCGCACCCGCTGATGGACCTGGGTTCGTCAGCCACGTCGCGGGCACGACCGCGATACCGCGCAGCCGACCGTCCTCGGACCGGCGCTCACCCCACGGCGCGATCTCGTTGAGCCGATCCATCGCGACGTCGAGGCAAGCATCATCGAGTTCCTGGCCGTTGATCATCGTGTCGCCGGTGCGCAGGAGGTTCTTCATCCGCAACTCGCGACGATCCATACCGATCTCAGCGGCGATATGATCCAGATGCATCTCGCGTGCGAACACCGAATAGGGGCCGTTGACACCCCGGAAGGCCGCGGTGGGCGCGGTATTGGTGTAGACAACCTTGCTGCTGTATCGGACGTTGGCGATTCGGTAGGTTGACCCGAGCACCAACGCGGGTACGTTCGCGCAGAGCACCGTTTCTCCGCTTGAGTTGGCACCGTTATCGCTGAGTGCCTCGGCTTCCTGCGCGAGCAGTGTCCCGTCCCGCGAAACGGCCGTACGCAACCGGATGATCGCGTTCTCCCGTGGTGCGCAGGTGGTCTGCTCCTCGGTCCTGCTATTGACCAACCGCACAGGGCGGCCAGCCTTGCGTGCGAGTACGCACGCGATCGGCTCCAGCATCGCGTCAAGCTTGCCACCGAATCCGCCACCGATCTCGGTTACCACAACCCGAACCTGCGACGGCCTGACCCCGAGATGTTCTGCCACCCGGTCACGCACCATGAAGGGGAACTGCGTCGGCGTGTGGACCGTATAGCGCCCGTTCTCGTACCTGGCGACCGCCGCGTGTGGCTCGATGGATGTCTGGTGCTGGCGTGGCGTCCGGTACTCGTCGGTCACGACGTAATCGGCCTCGGCGAAGGCGGCATCGACATCACCACGCTCGACCCTCGCTTCCCACGCGAGGTTGCCGCCACGGTGCCCCTCAACGGCCACCTCGTAGTCAGACCAACCCGGATGAATGTGCCTTGTGCCTTCGGCCAATGCCTCGTCCAAGTCAAAGACCGGTTCCAACGGCCGCGTCTCCAGCTCGATCGCTGCTACGGCGGCATCAGCCTGCGCCGGCGTATCCGCCGCGACAGCGGCGATCGGTTCGCCGACATAGCGCACATCCTCACGGGCGAACGCGGACTGGTCCTTGACCACAAGCATGCCGGAGGTCCCAGGTGTATCGGCTGCCGTAGCCACGGCACGCACCCCGGGCAGGCTCGCGGCCTTGCTCGTATCCAGCCGTACGATACGTGCGGCGGGGACGGACGAACGCAGTACCCGCACCGTCAGCGCCCCTGGCTCGGTGTAGTCCATCCCATACATCGCGATGCCGCGAACCTTCGCATCACCGTCAGCCCGAGGGACGGTTGTCCCAACCACCTTTCCGTTCGCGGTCGTTTCCGCGTCGCCATCCACGCTCACCGCAGCGTTCATCGGGAACCTCCCTCGGCCGTCACGCAGCGCATCGCCGCATCGACAATCTTGTGATATCCGGTGCAGCGACAGATGTTTCCTGTCAATGCCGCTCTCACGGAATCTTCGGTCCACTCCCCCTGCTGCTCGGTGAGCGCGGTCAAGGTCATCATCATTCCGGGGGTGCACGCACCGCACTGCACCCCTCCCGCGCTGAGCAATTCCTCCTGCACCTGGGTCAACGGAGCGTCACCTGACGCGAGCGATTCCGCGGTCCGCACCGCGCCGTCCGCAACAGCTTCCAGCGGCACCACACAGGCCGCGACCGGCCGATCGTTGAGAAGGACGGTGCACGCGCCGCAGCGTCCTTCGCCGCAGCCGAGTTTCGCCGCGGTGAGCCCGAGATCCTCACGTAACACCGACAGCAGGGGCGTCACGCCCGCAGCGTCGATGTCCACCCCTTCACCATTCACCGTGAATTTATATGACACAGAACCCTCCTACGCACGGGAAGCTCAGTAATTCTTAATCAACCGCAACTGCAGTTCCGCTACGAGCCGCTCAGCCGGGTCGTACACATTCAGCCCGCACAATTCGCGGATCCGCCCAATTCGGTAACGCAAAGTATTGCGATGGACACACAGGTTCCTGGCTGCTTCAGTCAGGTCGCATTGCGCGTTGAAATAGCAGCGCAAGCTATCCAGATATTCGGTACCGCGTTCGTGATCATGCTCATTGAGCCATTCGATCGGGCCGCGCAGCAGGTGCGGGTATTGCCTAGCGATCAGCTCGCGCAGCTCCGCCAGTAATGTCTTTGACCAAGCGTCCTCGGCGGCGCGAACGCGGTTATTCTCGTCGGTGAAGGTCATCGTCAGTAGCCGCTCGACATCCCCGCGCGCCTTCGGTAGCTCAGCGAGGTCGGAGAGTGGCTGGCCGACGGCAGCGATCACATCGACCCGCAGCTGGGCAGCCGCCTGGTCAGCTATGTCGCGGGCGAAGGCACGAGCATCCTCCAACGTGCGTCCCGAGTCACGGCACAGCACGTATACCTGGCCGGACACGGCCACCACGCATCCCGACTCGCGGGGTGTCTCCCCCCTCACAGCGATGATGTCTCGCACGAGCATGTGCCTGATGGGTGCGTCGAGCGCGCCGTCACGCGCACCGAAGCCGACCAGCCGGAACGACGCATCGTCATCTGGACTGAGCAGGTCGGACAGTGCGGTAGGCGAACCGGTACCGTCAAGCACGCTCCGTAGCAGGTGAGCGCGCAACCGATGGTCGGAGTCACCCGCGGTGCGGAGACTGACGATACGCCCGGACGCGATCCTCGCGATCTCGGCGAGCACGATCTCCTGTGTCGGCCCGAGCTCGTGTTCAGCCTCAGCGACCCACACGAACCCGAGAAACTCGCGCCCCGCGCGGATCGGCGCGACCAACCGGGGGTGGTGTCCGGCAGGCTCCACCCGCACTGGTCGCTCCGCGGCACGCACTCTGCGCAGCAGACCACTCTGCCGGAACCAGTCCATGAACGCTGCTGGTGGCTGCCGCGAAAGGACAGACGATCGACGCAGCTCGTCGATCTCGTGATCGTGATGTGAGTACGCCAGCACGCACATGTCGGCGTCATCGATCTCCACCGGACCACCCAGGGCAGCGACCGCTGCATCCGCCAGGGAGAACAGATCGCTGATCGGCATACCGCCAAGCGGGTTCCATGCGGTTGGCGCAGTGGGAATCACCGTCATGATCGTCCGCTGCACATCGTCCCAGGGCAGCTCAGGCGGTGCGGCGAGCACGGTTACGCCCACACGTTGCGCCTCTGAGCGTACCCAGGCGGGATTGCTCGGTCGCTTGATGACAACGGCGGCAGCTCCGGCACGAGCGGCGGCATCCAACACACCAGACAAGTCGCCGACATGCATACCGACAGTTAACAGGAGATCACCAGATGAAACGTCGGTCGCTCCAGTCGTATCCCAGAGCTTCACACCATGTACCACGACATCGAGGCCACCCGAGATCCAGATGGTGTCGAGGTACTCACCGAGCACTCCGCCTAGCAAGTCTCGCAACATCCACCCAGCGCGATCATTTTCCCACATCAACGGCTCGAGCTCGACCTGAGATCGAATCGGGATGGCTTCGCGACTAACGCTGTGAATAGCGGTCACGGCAGGTCCCTTCGTCGTCTTGCGCAATCGCCACCAGGCTGACCGCGACCGCGCTGACAGCAACACCCGGAAGTCCGCAATGAACTACGTATTTCTCACGTGTCCACGTGCCCGTACCTGGTTCAGCAGGCCGGGGACGTTGAGCGCGGAACAGGACGCTGACCTGGCACAACGCATGTGAGCATGGGTGCGTACCGAGGCCGTCGGCTCGTCGTCGGGCGCCGACCGCCGATCACGGTGGGAGCGCTCAGTGATGGCGCGAGGACGTGACTACCGAGTGGAGTGACGTGTGTCGCGTGCGTGCTCTAGCGGCCTAGACCGGGCGGTGCCGGACACATCCAGACGTGATACGACCGGTCGCGCAACCAGTCATGCATATCCTGACAACCCGATTACCAGCACAAACGCAACGCCGCGAACCTTGCCACCCATCCACAAGGGGCGATCGAGCTGGCCCGCAGCCAACTCAGCGGGCTCGCGCGAAGCACCATATTGTCACAAGTCCACTAGAATCCGGCGAATGACGCCACGAGCACCGCGGTCACGCCTAGGAACGCTACCCGTGGAGGGTACGAGTTTCGTCGGTCGGCGGCGAGAAGTTCGCGAGGCTAAGAGACTTTTCTCGCTTACACACCTGGTCACCTTGACCGGAGTTGGCGGCGTCGGTAAGACGCGGCTCGCGCAGCGGCTGGCCAGCGAGTCACAGCGTGCCTTTCCTGATGGCGTGTACTTCGTACAGCTCTCCGACCTTCAAGACCCAACGCTGCTCGGACATACCGTCGCCGAGGCACTCGGGTTACGCGAGCTGTCCCGCAACTGGCGCACGGAAACGCTCACGGACTACCTGCGGTCGAAGCAACTCTTGCTAGTGCTGGACAACTGTGAGCACCTGCTCACTGCCTGCGCCGAGCTCGTGGACGAACTACTCAAGAGCTGCGCGGATCTGCGGATACTGGCCACCAGCCGAGAACCACTCGGCATCGCGGGCGAGAGCACACTCATCGTCGCTCCCCTGCAGGTGCCGGAGCCGGAGTGGCCCTCGACGTCGGCGCTGGCACACTACGACTCGGTCAGATTGTTCCTCGATCGCGCCGCGTCCGCGATGCCCGGATTCGAGTTGACCGAGGAGAACAGCCACACGGTCGCCGCGCTCTGCCACTCGCTGGACGGCCTGCCACTCGCTTTGGAACTGGCCGCTGTCCGCCTGCGCGCACTGTCTCTCGATCAGGTACTCGACCGGCTCGCTGATCGGTTCGCGCTGCTCAGCCGAGGTAGGCGTAACGCGCCTACGCGCCAGCAGACCCTGCGGGCACTGATCGCATGGAGCTACGAGCTGTGCTCACCGAACGAACAACTCCTGTGGGCCCGGCTCTCAGTATTCTCGGGCGGAATCGAGCTCGACGCGGCAGAGGGAGTCTGCTCCGATGATCTGCTGCCTCGATCCGACATCCTCGAACTGCTCGCATCGCTTGTCGACAAATCAATTCTGGTGCGAGATGACGTGGACGGTCGTGCACGTTACCGGCTACTCGAGACGATCCGGCAGTACGGCGAGGAACAATTGCGGGAGTCCGGGGAATTCGCTACCTGGCGACGATTCCATCGTGATTGGTACCTCCAGCTCGTCACGAGCGTCTTCTCCGGCTGGGTAGGAACCAACCAGCCAGAACGGATCGAACGCGTCCGGCGTGATCATGCCAATCTGCGTTCCGCGCTCGACTACAGTGTCACCGTGCCCGAGGAAGCCGCTGCGGGGCTGCGGATGGCGAGCACCCTGTATTTTTATTGGCTCTCGACCGGCTTCCTCAGCGAGGGAAGGCACTGGCTTGACCTCGCGCTGAAGCATTCTCCCACGGAGAGCCAGCCGCGTCCTCACGCACTGTACGTCGCCGCGTGCCTGGCCACTCTGCAGGACGATCCGGCCGTCGCGACGACGCTGCTCGACCAGGCCGCCGCCATCATCGACGAGCGGGCGGCCCCTAGAGACTCAGCGCACATCGCGCAAGGGCGTGGTTTAGTCGCGATGTTCGCCGACGATCTCCCAGAGGCGATGCGGCGGCTGGAGGAGGCATTGGATGGTTTCGTCGCCGTCGGCGACGTCGACGGCGAAACCTTCACCCTGTTCTTACATGGTCTGGCCGCACTACTCGCCGGCGAGCTGGACAAGGTCGAAGCCAGCCATTCGCGCTGCCGTGAACTCACCGAACGGCGGGGCGAGTCCTGGGTGTGGTCGTACTCGCTGTGGGTCGCGGGTCTCAACGCGTGGCTTCGTGGCGACAATGACCAGGCCCTCACCGTGGCAACCGATTGCTTGCGGCACAAGCGCACACTTGATGACCAGCTCGGTATCGCCGAGTGTCTCGAGGCCATCGCGTGGATCAACGCGAGCATGCACCAGCGTGAGACGGCAGCGGTTCTGCTGGGAGCGGCAAGCACAATCTGGCAGCGGATCGGTATGTCGCTCAGAGCCATTCCCGGGCTGGACCGGTTTCACCAGAAGTGCAGGCGCACCGCCAGCCAGCTCGGTGGCAGGCCGTACCAGGCGGCGTTCCGCAGAGGCACACAAATGACGCTCACTGAGGCCGTCGATTTCGCGCTGGGTGAGCGCACCAAGCAAGAATCCGACGGATCACACGGCACCACTGACGCCACCAACCTGACCCGAAGGGAGAAGGAGGTCGCGCGGCTTATCGCGGATGGGCTCAGCAATCGGGAGATCGCGAATCAACTCGTCATCTCACGCAGAACCGCGGAGGGGCATGTAGAGCATGTGCTCGCGAAGCTCGGTTTCACATCGCGTGCCCAAATCGCCAGATGGGTCGCTGAACGGTACAGCGAGTCGCCAACAAGCTCAGCACCCTCGTGACCCACTACTCCGGTGGTGCCTCCGGTTCGGGTGGCCGAAACCTGTCAGCATACTCCACATCGGCCTCCCGAAGCTTCGTGGTCAACCAGGTGTGCCAGGCATCCAGCTCCCGTTCGGAGCGCAACTGCTCCCGCAGGTTGCTCTCAATCTCCGAAAAGGACAGCTTTCGCTCGGCACGAACCGCGACCACCTTGCCCACATTCCACCCGTGCTCGGTGCGTACCGGTCCGAAGTAGTCCTGCTTCGCGGTGTTGAACGCGACCTTGGCGTACGAGCTATCGAGCTGTTCACGGCTCACGAAACCGAGGTCGCCACCATCATCCCTGGTCCTCCCATCGAGGGAATGCTTCCGCGCCAACGCGGGAAAGCGGGCACCAGCATCGGCCCTACCGAGAAGCCTCTTCGCCTTCGCCTTGGTGCTCACCACGATGTTGCGCAGTCGCCGCCGCTCCGGAGTGACCAGCTTGTCCTCGCGCTGCGTGAACGCCGCACGGACCTCCTCTTTCGTCACGTTCGCAACGTCCGATGTCACGTCACGGAGTAGGCGACTGCTGATCTGCTGCCGCTTGATCTCAGCAAGCACCTCCTTCTCTGACGTGCCGACCTGCCCGAGCAGCTCGACGAACTTGTCACGTCCCGCTGCGCCGAAAGTGGACTCGATCACCTCGGCGAGGCGGTCCCTGGCAGCCTTGTCCGAGATATCGATCCCCTTCTCTCGGGCCACGTCGTCCAGCACGATGCCGACCGCGACAGCCTTGGCCGCGTCGCGTAGGAACTCGTCCGCTTTCTCGCTGTCCTCGGACGGCCGTTGTATTCCGTACAGCGCGCGCAGCGCATCAATCCGTTCCTCGAGCTCTGCCTCGGTGACGACCTGCTCGCCAACGCGTAGCGCCGCATCGTCTGGTAATCCGGTCATGCGGTCGTACGCGATCGCGCTCGCGGCGCCCATCAGCATCGTGGCGGCCACGACCATCGTCACGACGCGTCGTCGCCCGCCAAAGAGCAGCGCGGAACCTCCGGCGGCCGCGCGACGGCTCCACCCCGCGACATGGTTGACCCATTTCGATACTGGTGGTTTCGGCATTCTCAGCTCCATGTCACCGTCGTTCGCTCTTAGACACTCGTCTTCGCCACGGATTCCACTCTGGTCGGCACGCTGGATCGCGCTGGCAGGAGCCGGTCGAGCACGATCGCGGCGAGGTAGGACAAGGCAACGGCACCGGCGAGCATCGCCCCGAATTCACGGAGCACCGCTAGGCCGGAGAGAAGCAGCGCGAGATAGCCCAGCGCGGCGGACAGGGCGGCAACACCGACGGTCCGGCGCAACCGCATCGCCGACGGAACGTTCACCGCGCCGAGTAACGCCGAATACTCGCAGGCGATCGCGGTCGTCAAGGACCCGAGCACGATGGTCAACGGGGTGAGGGTGATATCAAGCGCCCAAGCGCACGCCAGCCCCCACCCGACGGCCAGCACCGCGGCGAGTACCGCGCGCAACGCGTCCGTGCGCCGGGCCAGCCCTAACAGGAGCACCAATCCCGCGCCAGCAAGGCCGAGTCCGCTGGTGAGGTACCGGTCAGCTGACATCAGCTCGTATGCCCTAGACGCCGCCGCAGACAAGCCGACGACCTCGACGTCGAGCGCTTTCGGGGCACGAGGAAGCCCGGCGCGTACCTGCTCGATGAGCCGCTTCTGATCAGCCAGGTCCTGCACACCGAGCCGAAAGCTCATCGCGGCCTGCCGCCCGTCGCTGCGGATCACCGCATGGGTGAGGTACTCGGGTAGCAAGCTCAGCCCCGCATGGATCTGCGACTGGCTCGGTGTCGAGCCAAGGAAATCCAGCAGTCCTGGCGGGGTCAGAATTGGCTGAAGGTCGCCACCGTGCTCGACGACAAGCTTCTGTTCTGCCTTCTTCATCCAGTTCAACGCTTCTGGAGTTGCCACGTCACCGCTGACAAGCAACTGCAGCTCGCCGGATGCTCCCAAGACTCGCTCGGCGTGCCGGATATCGGCGACTTCTGACATACCGTCGGCGAGCCGGATCGGATTCGCTTCGATGGTCATCCGATCAAACGAGACCCAGCCGAAGATCGCCACCGCACCGAGCAAGACCAGCGCGCCACCGCGCGCGAACACATTCAGACTCCCCGAGCTCCGGCCCCGCTCCGGCATTGGCCCTGCGGTGTGCCCGGACGGTCGTTCTTCCTCGGCGTCGGCGCTGTCATGTCGCCGGCACCGTAAGTACCACAGCGCCACGCCCAGCGCGAGCAATTGCCCGACCGCCAACGCCAGGCCGAGATCACCGACAAAGGGCATCGGCGAGAACGCGAGCGATGCGAATGCCGCCGCACTGGCCACGGCCACCGCGACGACTCTTCTGATGCTCACGGCGTTCAGGAGGTAGGCGGGGAAATCGCTGGCGATGCCGAGCAGGATCGGCAGAAACGCGATCACCCCGAGCGACAGCGGCCAGCCCAACCAACCGAACCCCGACAACACGAGTGCGGTCGCGGTAAGTGTCGCCATGAGTGGCAGCAACCGACGCCACCGCTTCCGCAGCCACGGAACCAACAGATAGCTGGCGGCCACCGCGGCCAGCGCCGCCCCGCCGACGAGCAGGATCTCCTGCCGCACCTGGGTCCCGAGCGCGGCGGTAACCACGGGGACGCCGGTGACCGTGGCCCGTCGCGTCGCGAGCGACGCGTCCGCGAGTGTGGCACGGACGTCGGCGACGAGACGCTCGGTACCGGCCTGATCCAGGCCCGCCCTCGGGCGCACCAGGATACTCACCGTGTCCCTACGCGGGATGACGAAGTCCCACCGCGCCTTCGGTTCACCGTTGTCAGCGAATATGACCTGGTCGACGAAGGCCGGATTGCGCAGGGTAGGCAACCCAGCGGGTAACCCTGTGACCAGCAGTCGGCCGTACCTGCTGTCGAACCGCTCCATCGCGACGGCACCCGCCGCGGCGACCTCATCCTTCGATGCGCCCCGTTCTTTTGCCCTCCGCTCAGCGCGTTCCTTGGCGGCGTCTCGCTTACCGGACAGTGTGGCCAGCATGTTCTGCGCGGAGGCCGCGATCTGATTGAGAACTGTCGCCGGACCGTATACCGCGGCCACATCCGGGAGCTGGGAAAGCTCCCCCTCAAGGCGGAGCAACTGGGGCAGCTGAGCGGGAGCCAGCAGGCCCTGTTCCGGGAGATCCTTCCTTGTCGACTCGGCGATCACCACGATCGGATCGCCACCAAATGAGCGAGCGGCTTCCTCCAGCGCCCGGACGGCGGGGTCGCCAGCGGGCAAGAACGACTCGACGCCGGTGTCGGTACGCACCTGGAGCAGTCCGCCTGCTACGCCGAACGCGATCCCCACCACAAGAAGGCCAACCGCGATCCGCCGCTTCGACGGAAGCCGCAATCGCCGCAGCCGAGCCCGCACCCTCACGAGCCCGGACCGGCTGATCCGGACGCGAAACCGGAGCCGACTCGGTCGCGCGCTCATTCAGGCTCGTTCTTCCCACGTGGGTCCGGGGCACGCTCGACCCTGGGGTATTCCTGGTCGTACGGGCCGGGGTTAGCGCCAGCACCCGGATTGGGCATCGGGTTCTTGTACGACAGCACACCCGGCGTGTCCAGTGGCGAGACGACCGACATATCGGTCAGGTATGGCATCAGGCGGAAGTAGTGCACGCCAGACTCGGAGGTATACCGGGAGATCGCGTTGAAGTTGGCGAACCAGGCCGCGATTTCTGGCCCATAGGGTTTGAGGTAGGCCAGCATCGGGTTCACATCGCGCAACATGGTGATCGCCGTGGGCGTCAACTCCCCCACGTCTTCCGACAGCCGAGGCGTGCGGTCCAGAGTCGCTGGTGCCCGATCGAGCACCCCGGACAGGGCGGGCAGCATGCCTCGCACGTCAGCGCTGGTGGCGGGGAGCTCGCGGAGCGCGGCGGTGAGGTGCGGAGCGGCCTTGTCCAGATTTCGCGCGACTGGAGCCAGCGAATCGGACAGCTCGGTGAGCGCATTCGCGGCCGCGCCAGAACTGTCTACAACATCGGGAAGCAGTCGCATCGACTCAGCCAGCGCCTGATGCTGACCAGAGGTGGCCGACGTCAGCCGCTGCGCGTTGTCGACCATGGTCGCCAACTGCCCGTCGCCGGTGTCCAGCGCGTCGAGCAGGGTCCGCGTATGACCAACCAGTTTCCGCAAGTCGGCGCTCTGTGCTTCGATCGCGTCGAGCGCGGTGTGCCCCTCCCTGCCAAGGTCACCAAGCCCCGCGAGGACATTCGCCACCTGGTCACTGGTGCCCTTGGTGCCCGCACCAAGGGATCGAAGCAGTCCGCTCAATTGGTTCCGGGTCTTGCCGTCCATGCTCGCGAGTACGTCACGCAGCTGGGTGCTGTGTTCGATCGCGCTCGCGGGCAACACGGTCCCGGACGAGAGCTGCTCACCGGTACCGTCCCGCACGTCCAGGTAGGTCTCCTCCACCAGTGACCGCGCACCGACCCGGACTGACACTCCCTCGTGCCACGGCGCGTGATCGGAATAGACGGAGAGGACGACCCGGACGTGATCGCCGCTTTGCTCGATTGACTGCACATCACCGATCTGGACGCCCGCGGTCCGGATCTGGCTGCCAGTCGCCAGGTTGTCGGCATCATCGAGGGTAACGACAACCTCGTACCCACGCGGTTCGTCCAGCAGCGGCACTCGCAGCGCCGTCCCGGACAGCAGGTAGAGGATGACCCCGACCGTGGCGGCGAGGAACGCGAGTACCACAGCCGTGCGCAACATAGGAGAAGTACTGGTAGACATCCTCATCACCCGCCATGTCCGTTAGCTCCGGCGCTGCTCGTGCCACCGCCGGATGACTGACCCGAACGACCGACTCCACTTTCCTCAGGAGTGGGTGCGTAGCCTCCTCGCACGCCGGGGATAGCGCCCCCGTCCGGCACCGGCGCGACAGCATGGCCGCGGATGATCGTTCCCTGTGCGTCTCGCGGGCTGAACACCGACGAGGTGTTGTACACGAACGCCTGAAGGTCGGTCAGGTACGACTCGAGCACCGCGGTGTCATGTGGGAGTCCCTTGCTTACCGGCCGTACATCGGACAACGCCATGTCGGTGTCGGCTACCAACGGCCGGAGGTCGGCTGCCAACGGCCTTGCCTTCGCCACAACGGGCGTGGCCTTATCAACCGTCTGACCCAGCTCCTCGGCGAGCTCACCGGTTCTGTGCAGCGCCGACGGTAGCGTGTCGCTGGCGGCATCGAGGTCGGTCAGCACGGGATCGAGTTCGTCCGTGAGCTGTTGGGTGCCGGCCAATGCCCGCCGCAGCTGGTCGCTCAACCCCGGCAGCTCACCGAGGGTGGCTCGCAGCTCGTCGTCGTTGCGTCGCACCGCACGCAAAGCTTGCTGCGCCGAATCGGCGAGCTTGGTAAGACGATCCTGATTTCCACCGACTGCCTGCGCGATTCGTGACAGGCCACTGGTGAGTTCGCTGAGCTTGTCCCTGCGGGATTGCAAGGCGGTTAATGCCGGCTTCAGATGACGCACTGTCGCGTCAGTGGCGCGCAATCCATCGGGAAGCTGTTCCGGTGCCCTTGCCAGCGCCACATCGGACTCGCGAAGCAGGGCGCTCAGTGCACGCCGTGACCGCTCGTCGAGATGCTTCAGCACCTCATCGGGCTGGATCGCCCGTTCGGTCCGGCTGGCAGGCAACGTATCGCCAGCCGGCAACGGCGTACCAGGTGGTCCACCGGGTTCGATCTCGACATACATCTGGTTCAGCGGATTGACCGTACGCATCACGGCGCGCGCGTTGTCGTAGATCTGATGTCCCGGCTCAATGCTCAGTGTCAAGCGCGCCGTCCCGCTGTCGCTCACCGCCCAATCGACGATCTGCCCTACCTCGACACCGGCGATGGTGACGAGATGTTTGGCCTCAGCATTGTTGCCAGCGGCGTCCTCGAACTCGGCGACAAAGACGTACCGGTCCGACCAGGGCGGCGTGAAGTGCGCGTTCACCAAATTCACCCCCAACGCCGTCATACCGAGTGCGAGAAACGCGATCACGAGCGTCAGGTTGCGTCCCAACCCTGGAACCGTCCTGATCCGATCCCAGGTCCGCCGTACGGACAATCGCTTGCTCACCTTTGTGTCTCTAGTTACCCGAATCATCGTCCGCTCCCCGCTGATCGTTCTGGCTCACCGAACCTGGCGGGAGCGCCCCGACCATCTCGAGATATTGCCGCATGTCGAGAGGCTGCCCGATTCCACTAACCGAGTTCGGCGCGATGCCAGCGGCAAGCCTTGAGTGACCACCCGACCCGTCATTCCAGCTGAGCGCATCCGCTCCCCGGCTGAACAGGTAGCCGAGCTCGACGTAGAGCCGGTTCCCGCTGGCACCGCCGCCTGCGTAGCGTCCCTTGCCGCTCCACGGCGAGAGCACCGTGTCCGAGATCGGCCCTTCTACGCGGTTGAGCACAGGACCTGTCACGTCGGAGAGCACGCCGGTCGCCTTGCTAGTAGCCGGAACCAGCCGCCGAACAAGAGGCCGCGCCTCATCAAGCGTGGGTTTCAGATCGTTGAGCAGCCCGAGGGTTGGCTTCAGCACCGGGTTGAGCTTCGCCAGCATCCCATCGAGCTCGTTGACCGCTGGCCGGAACTCGTCTGCCGTGCTGGACAGCTTTCGCAGAGTGGGCCTGAGGTCGGCCAACCCCGCGCGCGTCACCCGAAGTGTCTCCGGCAGGGTTCCGACCGATGCGGCGAGCGGTTCACTCCCCGCTGCCAGCGAGGCGGTACTCGCCCGGAGCGACGTGATGATCTCCTGCAGCTGCCCGGACCGCGCGGTCAGAACTTTCCCCGTCGCATGCATACCGGTGACCAGTTCGGACAGATCCCGATTCGGCCTCGTGCCAAGAGCACCGCGCAGGACCTTGGTGGCTGGGTCCAATGTGGCCGGCGCGTTCCGCAACACATCCCGGATCGCCTCGGTACCGCCTTGCTCGAGTACGCGGTCGAACTGCCGGATCGACGCTCGGATGCCCGTTTTGGCTTCCTTACCGCCCACAGCGTCCAGTACACGATCAAGTTCGACCGGCAGCGACGTACGCTCCACCGGAATCCGGCTGCCGTCATACTCGCCACGCCCGCCCGGTTGAAGGTCAACATAGTAGTTGCCACCAAGCAGCAGGGTCGGCCTGATGCTCGCTGACGGCGCGGAACCGAGCTTGTCACGGACGTCACCGTCCACCTGCATCGTGACAATCAGCGTGCCGTCACCAGAAGGTCGACCGTCCGTTGTGGACCCGACGATGACTCCACCCAACTTCACATCGCTCTTGTGGTCACGAAGCTTGTACGCACGCGGGAACTCCGCCTCGATCGTCGTCGTGTCAGTGAACACGCGCGACGCGACGTTGCCGATCCGCTCCTTGTTGTAGAGAGCGAACATGAACCCGAAGAACGCCACCAGGATCAGGAGTCCGCCGATCGCCCGCTGGGACATCCCGGTACGGGAAGCGATGCTCGCTGTCGTGCTGTTCACCGCTTTCGTCATGCTGCTGGCAATCTTCACCGTGGGCCTCCCAGCAATCCGGTGGCGCGGTCATGGTCGGCCTCACCTGGCTCCGGGTACACGTTCTGCGGGACTGCTGACGGCCCAAGCAGCCCGCCAGCCGTCCGCAACATCGGCGACGCGATACCAAGGCGGGCGTAATTGACGCCGTCGATGCTCTGGGAGGTCCAGCTGTGTCCCCTGACGAAGAACTGGCCCATCTCCGGCGCATAGGGCGCTAGCGCTGACAGTGGTGCGGCCAGATCGTCGAAGGCTCGTGTGACCTGGTGGGCAAGCGGTCGCGCGTCGGCAAAGGTACCGGTCAGGTCCTCCACAGCGGGTGTCGCTCGCTCGGCGACCGCGGGCACCTTCCCGAATGGGCCAACGGACTCCCGCAGCACTCCGCGCAGGTCGTCCTCGGCCTGCGCCAAGGCCCTTGCGCCCGGACGCAACCGCGCGACCGCTGACCGCGTGTCGGACAGCGGTCGGTCGAGCGCGTCGAAAGCACCGTCCAGACTGTCCAGTGCCGGTGGCAGCTGACGCAGCGACGCCATCAACGGATCGGCGTCATCAACTGTCAACGCTCGTAACGTCGAGTCAGCCTGTTCAATCAGCCGACTGATCTGTTCGCTGCGCCCGGCGAACCGGGATGCGAGCTGATTTCCGCTGCGTAGCATGCCGATGAGATTCGTCTGGTCCGAGGACAGCGTCATCGACACTGACCCGAGATCATCCGCCAAATCCGGCATTGACCGCACGAAGTCTCGTACGTCGCGGCTCCGGCCCGCCGCACCGCCGCCGAGTTCGCGGATCGCACTGGTCGCCGCGGCCCTGCTGCGCTCGTCGAGCACGTCGAACAGTTCGTGTATATCCGCCGAACTCTTCGTCTTGGCAACCGGAATAGTGCGGCCAGGCAGCTCCCCAGCCGTTGCGCTGCCGGGGTAAAGCTCGATGAACTTGACACCCAGCGCGGAGAAGTCCCAGATTTCCGCCCTAGCGTCGGCATAGACGTCGTGTTCCCCGTCCAGCTGCATAGTGACGAGCGCACGGCCGTCGCGGTACTCGATATCGGCTACGCTGCCGACCCGGACGCTGTTCTGCCGAACCTCGTTTCCCTCCATGAGGCTGTCCGTACTAGTGAACGCCGCCCGGACGGTCGTCGTCTCTTGCCATGGCAAGCCGGTATGTGCCGAGACAGCGAGGTAGAGGATCAGCGCCATTCCGGTCAGTCCGGCGATTCCGGCCAGGATCGTGACCCGGTTCCTGCGCGATTCGCGAGGCCCCACGTCGTCACCGCCCTCCGAGTAGCTGTCCGAGCAGGGACTGTTCTTGCGTCTCCGTCAAACCAGTCGCACTCCCGTCAGTGGCGCCGCCACCGTCCTTCTTCGCTCCGTCTCCGCCAGCACCGCCGGGTATTTGCGGTAGCGACGGTGAGCCATCCAGCGGCAGCTCCGGCAGCCCTTCCGCGAGCTCTGATACGTCCGTACCGCCAGGCCCCGCACCATCCGCGATCGTGCCCAGCGCCTTCGGCGTCGTGACGATCGAGGCGCGGAAGTAGTGGCTGAGCCCGTCGTAGCCGGACGTGCTCAGCGCCCAGCCCTTGATGAACTCCATCAAGTTGTCGAGTCGCTTACTCAGCGCCTGCTCCATCAACGTCCGACCGTGCTGAGCCACGCCACGCAGATCAGGACCGGCGGGCCGCAGCGTCTTGACGAGCGGACCAGCCTGGTCGAGGAGCTCGTCCGCTCGCTCAAGCACCGGCGACAGACTCGCCAGAGCTGGGTCAACGGCATCAGCGAACGTGTGCAGCTCAGTCCCGACCTGGCGAAGATCACCCGTGACGGGACGGAGCGCGGCGAGGGTTGGCGCGGCATCAGCGGATACGTCGGCGACCTTCGCGAGGGTCCGCTGCGCTTTACTCAACGTGCCAGGCAGTCGTCGCAACGTCGCCGCGACCGACTCTCGCTCGGCCGCCACCGCCGACAGCGTCCTAGCCGTCGAGTCGACAAGGCCGTCGAGCTTGTCACCGCGACCGTCGGCCAGCGCGCGCACCACCGGTTCGACGTTATCGACCAGCTGAGCCAGCAACTCGTTGTGCTCACTGAGCATCTCACCGAGACGGTCCGTCTGCCGCATGGCTGGAGCCAGCGCTTCGATGCCCTCGGCGATCTTCTCACCCCGGCCGTTGGCCGCTTCGCCGAGCGTCGTGACGAGAGCGGCGAGCGCCGCACCAGTCGGGTTGTCCACATCGTTGAGGATGTCCTGCAGATCGACTCCGCTCCGAGTTCGCTCCACCGGGATCCACAACGCGTCATCAGGCATCCCGCTGCCTTCGGACCCCCGAGATAGCTTGATGAAGCGCTCGCCAAGCAGATCCTTCAACGTGATCTCGGCACTCGCGTCCTTATACAGCGGCAGTACGGACCGTTCGACCACCATCTCGACCCTGGCGAGGCCGCCTTGCAACGTGACCGACTCAACGCCGCCGACCGTGACGCCGGATGCCTTGACCTCGTTGCCCGCGACGATGGGACTGGCGTCCTCGAACATCGCCACGACCGTCACCTCTTCACCGTCCCGGCCAGGAGCCATCGCTATCGCGGCTACCGCGACGACGACCACGGCCACGATCACCGCGAGGCGTCCGCGGTAGGACTGAGTCAGCTTCATCGCATTCCGCTCCCGTGCGCGTCGGTCCACGGTTGGTCTACGACCTCACCTGGCTTCGGCTGATGCGTCGATAGTGGTGGCAGACCGCCGGACGGTTGAGCGTTGAACGCAGCCGGGCCAACCTGCGCCAGCCCACCGAGCCACACATGTCCTTCCGCGTCGTAGTGCGCGTAATCCCGGCCCCAGTTGTTCACCCAACCGACCGCTTCCGGTGTGTATGGCCGCAGGTACGACACCGCAGGATGCACCTTCTCCATGATCCTCGTCACCTGCGGCACCACGTCGTGCGTTCGGTCAAGCAACGCGGGCGTTTTGCCAAGCAAGCCAGCTGCCGATTCCAGCGTGGGCCGCAACTGCGCCACAGTTGGCCGGAGTCTCGCGAGTACCGGTCGCAGCATGCGCGACGTCGATGCCAGCCGCCGTGTCGCCGGATCCATGTCGTCCAGCAAGGGGCTGGCCTCATCTACCGTCTCCGGAACCTCATCGAGGGTGCCCTTCGCTTCCTTCAATGTTGCCGGGAGCTCCGCGAGGCCTTCCTTCAGCTGCTGCTGTTTCTCGGCCATCGTGCCGGCTACCTTGTTGAAATCCTGAACCACATTGGACAGGTCCGTCTGCCGTTCCGCGACCGCCGACGTCAACTGCTCCAGTTCGGTCACCAGTTCCCGAATCGCGGGGCCGTCCCGGCCAACGGCTTCCAACACCGACCCCATGGCTCTCACGGCAGGCCCAGCACTCGCCAACGTCTTCCGCAGGTCCTTCTCCTTGCCGTCCACCGTCTTCGCGAAGCGCCTTATCAAGGAGTTCAGCCTGTTCCTGGTCTTGTCGTCCAATGTAGCCAGCACCTGGTCAACCTCGATCTGGCTCGACTTCGCGGTGTACATCGCACCGCTGGGAATGGGCTTAGCCTCCGCCGGACCTGGCTCGATACTCAGGATTCGCTCGCCAAGCACAGATTGCCATTCGACCCTGGTCACCGCACCTTCACGAATCGGCGCGTATGCCTCATCGATCGTGGCCGTCACGATCGCCTTGCCATCCCTTGCCTCGAGACGACTGACCGAGCCTGCTTCCTGCCCGTCGATCCAGACAAACGACCCTTCTACGAGCTGCGCTGCCGACGGAACCACGAACTGCACCCGGTAATCATCGTCGGACGCAAGCGTGTACAGGCCACCAAGTCCGGCTACACCCAGCATCACACCGATCACTAGCCACACTCGCGCTGCCATATCATTCCATTCCTAGCGGGCCTGCCGAGTCTCCGGAGAGAAACTGCTGGACGAACGGATCATCGGCGGCGAATGCCTCTTCGACAGAGCCGTAATATACAAGTTCGCCGCGCCACAGAACGCCAACATAATCACTGACACGACGCGTGGTGTTGATATCGTGCGTGACGACAACATAGGTTCCCTTGTGTTCCCTGTGCATTTCTACGATCAGGTCACACAGTAGGCTCGTTCTGACCGGATCGAGTCCCGAGTCCGGCTCGTCGAACAGCACGATATCCGGTTTCATGACAAGCGCTCTAGCAAATCCGGCACGCTTCTTCATGCCGCCCGAAATTTCGTTCGGATACTTCTTGAGGGACTCGCTCAGACCCACTTCAGCGAGACCCTTCAACACAATATCCGTGATTTCCGATTCGGCGAGATCAGTGTTCTTGCGAAGCGGAAACGCGACATTGTCGAAGATGTTCATCGACCCGAACAGCGCACCGTCCTGAAAGAGCACACCGAAGCGCTTCCGTAGCTCGGAACGTTCCTCTTCGCTCATCGACCAGATGTCTTGACCAAATATACTGATCTCGCCGCGATCAGGTTCGAGCAGGCCAACGACGTGTTTCAGCAGCACGCTCTTACCGGTACCGGACGGGCCAAGTATGGTCGTGACAGCGTTCTCCGCGAAGTTGATGTTCAACCCGCGTAGCACAGCCGAACTACCAAAAGACTTGTGAACGTCGCGAACTTCGACGCTGTACGCCACACCGTCCCGATAGCTGTCGACCGAGGAAGCCGCGTACGCACCCTGGTCCATCGATCCCGGATCCCGCTGCCCGCGAAAGAGACTAGGCCGCAACATGGAACCTCCTCGTTCAAATTCCGTGATTGTGGTTCAGTAACCGTGATCTAGCCAGCGCATGCGTCCAGCTAGTTTCCAATAGGGAGAACGACATTCGTACCGTAGAAGAGCTGGAACATGCAGCCAGCGCCGAGCAAATTGACCATTACCACGTTGAACGCCATGGATCTCGCGGTATTCTCGCCGACACCGACGGGCCCTCCCCGAGCGGTATATCCGTAATAACAGGAAATGATGATGGCGAGCAGAGCGGTGACCATAGCCCAAGTCATCGAACGAAACAAAATATCGCCTGGAGTGATGAAGGACCAAAATACCGCGTTATAGCCGCCAGCCGACACCGTCCCGAGGACAACGACATTGGTTACATAGCTCCCGGCCGCCGCCCAGGAAAACCCGGTGATGAACAGAAACGGCATCGCTATAATAGACGCCCACACGCGAGTGCCAACCAAGTAGGCGCGCGACGGAACTCCCATGACCTCCATCGCGTCGATCTCGTCGTTGATGCGCATCGCACCCAGTTCGGCGACGATCCCGCAGCCTATCTTCGCGGCGACAATGAAACCCAGGAAGACGCACGATGTTCCTTTGAGTGTCGCGGCAGCGGTAACGAAACCAATGTACGCCTGGGCGCCGATCTGCGTGAGCAGGTAATGGCTCACTTCGGCTACCATGACGCCACCAGTCAGCAGCAAAAGCCAGATCACGATCGAACTCGAACGGATCATGATCGCACACTGCCGGATGATCTCACTGGGGAATCGCAGCGCGCGAGGAAGCTCCGCGATCGTGCTCACCGTCCAGCGGCAGAGCAAGACGACTTCCTCGAGATAGGTCGTCCCAGCAGCCGATTCCGGCTTGTGTTCCTTGGTGCCCGGGGCTTCGTGCGTTGCGATGGTCATGTCCGTTCCCCTTCTCACCGCGAGACCGTGATGTCTGGAACGGTGCCCAGCAGCACCATGTTGAAGAGCACACTGAGGATGAAGACGGCAAGTACCGATATCACCACAGCCTGATTGACCGCTCGACCCAGTCCCTCGGAGCCGGATTCGGTATGCATGCCCTTGCTAGCGCATATAAATCCGATGAGCAGGCCGATGAGTATCATCTTGACAAAGTTTCCAACAAGCTCTGGAACTGTAAGATTTTGCATGAAGTTGGTGAGATAAGCGGCGCGCGATGTGCCACCGAGGATGGTGACAATCACATATCCTTGAATGACGATGACGATGATTCCGAGGGTATTTACTACCCACGACACGATCGCCAGACCAATCACTCGGGGAAGCACAAGTATGCGGATCGGATCCTGCCCGAGAACGCGCAACGCGTCGATCTCTTCCCGAATCTTTCGAGCACCGATCTCGGTCGTCGTCGCGGTGCCGATGACGCCGGCTACCACGGTACCGGCGATAAAGGGTGTGATCTCCCGGATCACGATCGCGAGGTAGATCGTGCCGAGGCGGTTCGCGGCACCCAGGATGAGCAGAATAGACACCGAGAAGGTGACGAGCAGCATCCCATAGCCGAACATGGCGAAAAATCCGGGTACCGCGACCTTTTTGAACTGATCGAACATGTCGTCGCGAACGTCCGCCAGCAGTCCACGGCGTTTACGAACCAACGTTTGACATGTCTGAATGGCCAGCATGCCCGGCTGACCCACCTCGGTAATCACGCGGCGAATCGGCCTTGGCGCGCTCGCGCCAAAGCTCGGTTTCAGGACATGCCGAGCCGTTGTGGCCTGACGATCCGTGCCGTTGCTACGTGGTTCCGGGACGTCACGCTGGCGCCCCGGAACCGAATGACCTGCTCCTTCATCGGTCATGTTCGCGCGCTCCACTCATTCCAGCCGGCATATGACGAAACTGGAGACTCGCCACCAGTTGTGGGGTCAAGACTAGAATTGGTCGTGATCCGAGTCACTGCCCAATTCAGAGAATGCTGTCCGGACGGCCAGTGCACTTCGCCAAGCCACTCCACCGGCACCGGACGCTTGACTGAAGGCAGCGCTGGGCCGCTTTGGTTTCAGCAACAACGACGCTCGGCGACAGTTTGTAAGCCCTGCGGTATCAATCGCGTGCCGACTTATATACGGTCAGGTTATGCCGGTGATCGGACGGTACCGCGGTGCAATCCGCGTTTTTGCCATTGCGGATCTGGTATACACCGGGGCAAGTATGCTCAAGAAGGGTACGTTGGCGTGACATCCAATGCGGTTTTCTCCCACGCTTCGGGGCACGAGCAGGTCATCTTCTGCCACGACGAGCGGAGTGGCCTGCGCGCGATCGTCGCGATTCACTCCACCGCTCTCGGCCCAGCGCTGGGTGGCGTGCGTATGCATCCTTACCGCACTGAGTCCGATGCGTTGAACGACGTTCTCTCCCTGTCACGAGGAATGTCCTACAAGAGTGCGCTGGCAGGCGTCGGCCTGGGCGGAGGAAAGGCAGTGATCGTCGGCGACCCGGCGAGCGACAAAACCGACGAGCTGCTCCACAGCTTCGGCAGACGGGTCGATTCGTTGGGAGGCACATACATTACCGCTCCCGATGCCGGAACCTCCGTACGGGACATGGACGTCATCTCCCAGCACTGCAAGTATGTTGTGGGCCTGTCCGCCGCATGCGGCGGCTTCGGCGACCCATCACCACACACCGCACTCGGAGTCTTCCGTGGCATGCTCGCCAGCGAGGTGTACTTGCGCGGGACGGCGTCATTGCGTGGTCGGCTGGTTGGCGTCGAAGGCGCAGGTAAGGTGGGCTACCACCTGGTCAGATATCTCCTAGAAGAAGGTGCGCGGGTCGCGGTCACGGATGTCAATGATGCCGCACTCGCTAGGGTTCGCTCCCTTGGTGACGTGCGGACCGTGCCCAGCATCAACGAGCTGCTGAGCTTGCCACTCGATGTCTACGCCCCGTGTGCGCTCGGGGGTTCTCTCACTGAGGAGAGGGCTACGATAATCCCAGCACGTATCGTATGCGGCGCCGCCAACAATCAGCTGACCGATCCCACTGTAGCGATGTCGCTGCACCGGCGCGGCATTTTGTACGCCCCGGACTACCTGGTCAATGCGGGCGGACTTATCCACGTCGCTGCCGAATTCCGTGGGTTCGATGCCGAGCGCGCGTGGGACTCGATCACGTCGATATCGGGCACGCTCGGCGAGGTCTATGCGATCGCGGACCGTGAAGGAGTGAGTCCTGCCGAGGCCGCCGATCGTCTCGCCGTCCGGCGGATCGCCGCGGGGGCGGACTAGTTCTTCCGCACCCGCCGGTAGCGCTGAATCAGTGCGTGCGTCGAGCTGTCATGGCCGTCGTCATTCACGCGCTCCATGTCGAACTCGCCGTAGATCCGGGTGGCAAGCGCTTTGCCCAGCTCCACTCCCCACTGATCGAACGAGTTGACTCCCCAGATCCATCCCTGGGTGAATACCTTGTGCTCGTACAACGCGATCAGTTGTCCGAGTGTGTATGGCGTCAGTCTGGGTAGCAGGATCGTGGTACTCGGCTGGTTTCCCGCGAAGGTGCGATGCGGCACCTGCGATTCCGGCACCCCGGCGGCAACGACCTCGGCCGGCGTTCTACCGAAAGCGAGAGCTTCTGCCTGTGCGAACAGGTTCGCCATCAACAGGTCGTGGTGTTCCACCATGCCATGCGTCGGCTCGAGCACCCCGATAAAATCGCATGGCACGATTTCCGTTCCCTGGTGCAACAGCTGAAAGAATGCGTGCTGACCGTTGGTTCCCGGTTCGCCCCATACGATCGGCGCGGTGGCGATATCGATAGGGGTGCCGTCGCGGGTCACGGACTTGCCGTTGCTTTCCATGTCCAGTTGCTGGAGATACGCGGGCAATCTCGCCAGTCGCTGGTCATAAGGCAGCACAGCGTGGGTCTGCGTGTCACAGAAGCCCCGATACCACACGCCGAGCATACCGAGCAGGACTGGCAGGTTTCGCTCGAAAGGAGCACGGCGAAAGTGCTCGTCCATCGATTGTGCACCAGCGAGCAACTCACGGAACCGCTCGGGCCCAATCGCGATCATGACCGAAAGCCCAATAGCCGACGGCAGCGAGTATCGGCCACCCACCCAATCCCAGAACACGAACATGTTTGCCGGATCGATGCCGAATGCGGCTACCTCGTCGGTGTTCGACGAGACAGCGACAAAATGTCGTGCGACCGCGCTGGAGTCGCCGAGCGCTGCCAGCAACCATGCCCGGGCGGTGCGTGCGTTAGTCAGGGTCTCCACCGTGGTGAACGTTTTCGAAGCGACGACGAACAGTGTCCGTGCCGGATCCAGGCCGCGTAACGCTCGTTCGATGTCATGGCCGTCCACGTTCGATACGAACCTGATGTCCAGCTCATCTGGCATGTACTCACGCAGAGCGTGAGTGGCCATCGCCGGACCGAGATCGGAGCCACCGATGCCGATGTTGACCACTGTCCGGATCGGCTCGCCGGTGAAGCCTCGCCAGGTTCCCGAACGGACACCGTCCGCGAACTCGCGCATCTGGTCAAGTACGTCGTGCACGTCGGGCACGACATCATGGCCGTCCACCAGCACCGAGCAGTCCCGCGGCGCGCGCAGCGCGGTGTGCAGAACGGCTCTGTGCTCCGTGGTGTTGATCGGGTGACCGGAGAACATCGCATCAATCCCGGTCGCGAGATCGCGGTCCGCGGCAAGGTCAAGCAACAGCTCCATGGTCTCGGCCGTGACCAGGTTTTTCGCATAGTCAAGGACGACACCGTCGTGTTCGACGGTCATGGCAGGACCGCGCCGCTTGTCGTGACTGAACAGTTCTCGCAGATGCGTCGTTTCCAGTGACTCCCTGTGCTCCCGCAGCTTCCGCCACAGCGGCGCCTTCGCGATGCTCATACGACTGAATCCCTCGATGTGGTCTCCCGCGCCCGCCGGATCGCGGCGACGCTGACCGACCTGCACGAAAACAAGCGATGTATGCCCGAAATCATGCACACCGGCGCGCGCTGTGTCAATACACCCTCGCGGTCCGGGCGCCCGCAACGACGGTGACGCTCTATCCGAGCAGCGCCTCGCCACCGGGGTCCCGCGTCATGATGCTCGCCAGCTTCCGGATGGCACGCGCCTGCAGCGACCTGACCGAGGCTCTGCTCCGACCCATCCGGGCCGCGACCTCAGCGACCGACAGATCATCGAAGAATCGCAACAGCACGCACTGCCGCTGGTCCTCGGTCAACTGGTCGATCCACCTTCTGGCCTCGCGCTCCGTCTCTCGAGTACAGACGACGAACTCCGGATCGCGTGTCTCCGCGCAGAATTCAGCGTCATCAGGGAGCTTGACCTCGCGACGGGTCCTCGAAGACCGTACGTTGTCGAGAACGATGTTCCGCGCGATCGTCGTGAGCCACGCACGGAAGGTGGATCCGCGATAGGTTACCGAGTCGAGCGCTCTCAGCGCACGCACGAAGGTCTCGCTGGTGAGGTCATCGGCGACCGTTCGGTTGTGAGTACGGGCGAAGACGTATTGGTAGATGTGCTCCACATGGGTTTGGTACAGAACAGCAAACGCACCGGTGTCGCCGGAACGCGCGTGACCAACGAGATCCCAAACGTGCGCTGAACAATACGGATCGTGTCTGTGCGCCGGATTATGCTGGCTCCAGACGCCGCCTGCCCGCCTCGCTTCGGTGGCCTCGATCCCTCGTAGCGCCGCGGCATCCTGCCGATCTAATGCGGACGCCTGGTGAACAACGCCGTCAACCATGAAGTCAAGCATGCATACCCAGGACGCGACGCGAGACCGGGCAACTACCCGTATGTATACCTATCTTTCGGTATGCCGCGAGGCGTGGCTTTCTCTGGAGGCACGTTCTACCGGGTAGTCATCGCGCTAATCCTGTGCGTGCATGGCACGCCGCCATGTGCCGAGAACCATCAGCGTCTTCGTACCGATGACCTGGCCACTACGACGCAGCTCATTGATGATCTCACGGAGATGCTCGACCCCAGTGGCATGCAGACGCACTAGCGCGTCAGGGTCACCAGCCACAGTGAACACTTCAAGAACCTCAGGCACCCGGCTCGCCGCCATGGTGATGGTTCCGACATCGGTGTCGCCGGAGAAGCGCAACTCCACGAACGCTTCGAACACCGACTCCAACTTGCTGCGGTCCAGTATCGCCGTGTAGCCGACAATGACGCCGAGGCGCTCGAGCCGATCGATCCTGCGCTTTACCGGTGACACCGACATACTGACTCGCTCAGCGATATCCGTGACCGTGCGCCGCCCGTCCTGTACCAGCAAGTCCAGAATGGCGCGGTCCACCCCGTCAATGACACCCGTATCCATCACGGACACACTAGCACCTCGCGCAATTTTGTCCCTGTCTGAGCGCCAATCAAGGTCACTATTTTGCGCCATCTGCGCGTATCTTGCGGACTCCTTGCCTGGCTGGTTCAACGAGAAGTGGAATACCAACGACTCCGAGCCGACGCGGGAGGCCACTATGGCAGAAGTCCAGACAACCGAGGGGAACGAGCCGCTGCACCAGCTGCTGACCCCAGATGGCACCGCCGAGCTGGACGGGACGCTCTCGCTGGACCTCACCACGGTAGATGTCCGTGCGCTCTATCGCGATCTCGTACTCACCCGCAGATTGGACAGCGAAGCGATCGCACTGCAACGGCAGGGCGAGCTTGGACTGTGGCCGTCGCTTCTCGGGCAAGAAGCTGCCCAGGTTGGCGCGGCGCACGCTCTCCTCGACCAAGACATGGTGTTCCCGACCTACCGCGAACACGGAGTGGCATGTTGTCGCGGCGTAGATCCCATCTCGCTGCTCGGTCTGTTCCGAGGCACGACCCTGGGCGGATGGGATCCCTACGACCGCAACTTCAATCTGTATACGCTGGTCATCGGCGCCCAGACGCTGCACGCGGTCGGCTACGCGATGGGCGTGGTTCGCGACGACGCGGTGGGAAGCGGAGACGCCGACCGCGACACGGCAGTCCTGGCTTTCCTCGGCGACGGAGCCCTGAGCGAGGGTGAAACCAATGAGGCATTCATCTGGGCCGCTACACAGCAGCTGCCCGTTGTGTTCTTCTGCCAAAACAACCAATGGGCCATCTCAGCCCCGTACAGCACGCAGAGCAGGATCCCGGCCGCACGCCGAGCAGCCGGCTTCGGCTTCCCCGGTATTCGAGTGGACGGAAATGACGTGCTGGCCTGCCTGGCGGCGACCCGTGATGCGCTGCGGAGGGCACGATCCGGCGGCGGCCCGACGCTGATCGAGGCGCTTACCTATCGGGTCAACGCGCACACCACCGCCGACGATGCGAGCCGGTACCGCAGTGCGGCCGAGACCGAGGAATGGACGGGACGGGATCCGCTCACCCGGATGCACACCTTCTTGTCCACGGAAGGCCTCGCTGATCCGGATTTCTTCTCCGACGTCGATAAGCAGAGCGATGCCCTTGCCGAGCGGCTCAGGACTGGCTGCAGGGCACTCGCCGAACCGGGCACGACGCTACCGTTCGAACACACCTACGCCGACATGCCCGCTGAGCTGCGCCACCAAATGCGCGAACACCACGACTTTGTCGCGTCGATGGAACGGAGCGAAGCCTCACAATGATGTTGTCAATGGTCAAAGCGCTCAACGATGGAATGCGTCGCGCGCTCGAATCCGATCGGCGGGTATTACTGATCGGCGAGGACATCGGCAGGCTGGGCGGCGTCTTTCGAACCACCGACGGGCTACAGAAGGACTTCGGCGAGGATCGCGTCGTCGACAGCCCGCTCGGCGAAGCCGGCATCGTCGGCTCCGCGATCGGCCTTGCCATGCGCGGCTACCGGCCGGTCTGTGAGATCCAGTTCGATGGCTTCGTCTATCCCGCGGTAAACCAGATCATCACCCAGCTCGCGAAGATTCGACACCGTTCCGCCGGGGCTGTGTGCCTTCCGGTGGTCATCCGCATTCCCTTTGGGGGCGGCATCGGATCGATCGAGCACCACTCGGAGTCCCCAGAGACGTACTTCGCACACACCGCGGGCTTGAAGGTCGTGACCTGCTCAACGCCACAAGACGCCCATACGATGATCCGCCAAGCTATCGCCTCCGATGACCCGACCATCTTTCTCGAACCGAAACGTCGCTACTGGGCCAAAGGCGACGTGACCGATGCACCAGATCTGGCACTCGACAAGGCCCGCATCGTCCGATCAGGCAACGACATCACCTTCATCGCGTACGGACCCACCGTTGACACCACGCTACAGGCGGCCGAGGCAGCTGAGGCTCAGGGACACAGCGTCGAAGTCATCGACCTACGCAGCCTGTCGCCCGTCGACACGGAGACCGTGGTCGATTCCGTCCGCCGCACCGGTCGAGCACTCGTGATACACGAAGCCTCGCTTTCCCACGGGATGGGAGCGGAGATCACCGCTCGGATCCAGCACGAAGCCTTCTACTTCCTGGAAGCCCCCGTGCTCAGAATCACCGGATACGACACGCCCTATCCGCCGAGCCGGCTTGAACATGACTGGCTGCCCAACGTCGAGCGAATCCTGTCGGCCACCGATCGCAGCTTCCGTTACTAGAGAGGGCCACGCCACCGTGTCCAATCCCCAAGACTTCCGCCTGCCCGACGTCGGTGAAGGACTGACCGAGGCCGATATCTCGCGCTGGTCAGTACAACCCGGGGACATCGTCGAGATAAATCAAACGCTGGTCGAGGTCGAGACGGCCAAGGCCATGGTAGAGCTCCCCTCCCCGTTCGCGGGTACGGTTGTCACCCTGCACGCCGCCGAGGGAGACACCGTCGAAGTCGGCAAGCCGCTGATCACCATCGACTCCGCTCCGGATGCGTCTCCCGGGAGCCAGCAGGAGCTCAATGGCGATGCGGCCCCAGCGGTCGAGGACGACGCCGAGCAAGCCGAGCTCCTTGTCGGATACGGACCCCGGCCAGCGGCACGAACCTCCGAGCTGTCCCTAGCGGGGCCCCCGTCGCGCGATGTGGCGGACGCCGCCGACTCGACGCCGTCCGCTGCTCCCACTACATCGGGCACGACGCGTCCGGCAGCCAAACCGCCTGTCCGCAAGTTGGCCAAGGAACTCGGCGTCGACCTGACGACGATCAGCCCTACAGGTCCACACGGCACAGTGACCCGTGACGATGTCCGTCGAGCGACGACCGCTGCCGAAACGCGGCCCGTCACTGAGCCAGAGCACGCCGCCGAGCGCAGGATCCCGATCAAGGGGATTCGCAAGCACACTGCCGAGGCGATGGTCTCGTCCGCGTTCACCGCACCACACGTGACCGAGTTCGTCATGGTCGACATCACGGCCACCATGCGGTTGCGCACGGCCATCTCCGCTCGCCGAGAATTTCGCGAGGTGCGAGTAACACCTCTAGTGTTCGTTGCGCGTGCGCTCTTGCTCGCGCTACGGAACACACCAGAAGCCAACGCGACGTGGGACGAACAGGCTCGCGAGATCGTCGTGAAGCACTACGTCAACCTGGGTATCGCGACCGCCACCGACCGCGGTCTCATGGTGCCGAACATCAAGAACGCCGAGCGCCTTTCGCTGCGTGACCTGGCCGAGTCGATCACAGGGCTCGCTGCCACCGCACGCGCGGGTTCGAGCACCCTCGAGGACATGTCACACGGTACGATCACCGTCAGTAACATCGGCGTCTTCGGTGTGGACAGCGGAACCCCGATCCTGAACCCGGGCGAGGCCGCGATCCTGGCATGCGGAGCCGTACGGCGCATGCCGTGGGTCGTGTCGGACGGCGAATCGGAGCGGATCGAGCCACGCTGGGTCACGCAGCTCTCGCTGTCATTCGATCACCGAATCATCGATGGACAGCAAGGATCTCAGCTGCTCGCCGACACCGCCGCGCTCCTCGAGGATCCCGGCCTCGCGTTCCTCTGACGCGGCGGTCGGCTCGTTCTAGAGCTCGACAAGACCACTCTCGGTGTCCCTAGGATCTCGAGGTGTAAGCGGAGTAGTTGGGTGGCCGATGGCGATCGCACCCAGCGGCTCCCAGTCGGCGGGAAGGCTGAGTACGTTTCGCACCACGTCCGGGGCGAAGATCGTGGAACCTACCCAGCAGGAGCCCATCCCCTCCGCGGCAAGCGCGACAAGCAGGGCCTGCACGGCGGCTCCACCAGCGACAGTGAACATGGTGTGCTCGCAGCCGGTTCGGCGAGCGTCCGAATAGGTGTGAGCACCGTTCGCGACGAGGAAAGGCAGGACCAGCTCAGGAGCACGGAAGAGCAAGTCACCGCGCGCCAGCCGTTTCTCGATCCGTTCGGGAGACAAACCGTCAGCAGCGAGATCGCTACGCCAAGCCTGCCGCATCGACTCAAGAAGTTCCTTGCGACGCACTGGACTGCGCACCCAGACGAATCGTATCGGTGCGGTGTGGTGCGGCGCGGGCGCCGTCAGCGCGGTACCAATGGCATCCCGGATGATCTCAGCGTCGACCACATCATCGGAAAACTCGCGAATCGATCTGCGGAGCAGCACGGCTTCACGACGACCGCGTTCGACGGCCTCTGCCGTTCCGAGCTGGAACAAGTCTTCGTCGACGGGCCGGATGAGATCGCGAGCACGCGAGCCATCCTCGCTGACGTCCAGGCCACGCACGACGGCCACCGGTACTCCGGTGAGTTTCCCCTTGACGAGGTCGGCGGCGCCGGCGATCTCATCGGCCACAGCGATTTCGGTTACGGCGAGCTCATTGCCGTGCGCATCTCGGGTACCGACATAGGAACACAACACAGACAGACCGCTCGCCCCGATGGCCACGTCAGTCTGCCCTAACCGCCACGGGCGCCCCATGGTGTCTGTGATCACCACGGCGACGTCCACGTCGAGCCGCTCGCGCAGTCGCACTCGCAGCGCGGCCGCGGACGCGTCTGGGTCTACCGGCAGCAGCGCTACCACGCCCGCGCTCACATTGGACGCATCGACTCCCGAAGCGGCCTGGACGATGCCCAGCCGACTTTCGGTGATCGGGGCGCGATCAGTATGGGCGACGGTGCGGCGCGACTCGGCGTCCACCAGCTCAGCCCACGCGGTGGCGCGTTCATCCTGGTCGCTCGGGACCTCGACCAGACGTCCCTCAACTTTGGACACGACTTTGCTGGTGACGACGACGACATCACCTGATCGCAGCCACGGTGCCTGTTCGGCGATCACCGACGCGAGGTCATCACCGGGCTCGAACTCCGGCAGCCCGCGCACCGCCATGACCTCCATGGCCGGCGCGCTGTGAACTCTGGGCGTACTCATCATGCCTCGGTCGAAGTGGCTACGTTGAGCAGGTCAGCACGGCAGCCGCACAAGCGCACTCGTCGTACGGACCCGCTGAGTCGAGGGGACATGTACGTACCTCCGAACCTCGCGATAACGCCCGATTTCACGCCCTGACATACTGACGAGCGAGCATTGCCTCAACTATATGGTTCCCAGCGTCACGAAGGCTTTGTTCACTTCGCCGAATCTTCATGACTGAGCTTGTCAGTCCGCTTTCTCCGCCACGTCAGGAAACCCATGACTGACGCCAAGCGGGTCCGTTTCCGGTGGCCAGGCCACTAGCCACACTCTGATATGGCCTTGTTGCTGCCCTGTCCCGCGAACCACCGGGACAGCGCGGGTCCAGCCAGTGTGCGAGCAACCGCTAAGTGCGCTTCCGTATCGAGGTCAACCCGCAGCCTCGCGTCGCACTGCGAGGAGAGATCCGCCGCTCCCGCCGACCGGTGACGGGACGCGGAGTATCCACCGAATCGGGGCACCAGCTGAGCACCCCGACGCGAAGCCAGCAGGTTGGTTCCCGTGCCCGAGCTGTCCGGTATGAAGCCAGGAGCGGTCTCGGGCACCAGTTGAAGAAACTCCCTCAAGGCCCCGGCACTGATCCAGGGCAGGTCCGCGACCACCATCGCTACCTGCCGCCAACCGGACGCGACCGCCACGTCACGGCCACGTCGCAGGGCGAGGTTCAGAGCGTCAACCTGGCCGACAAGAGTGGTCTCGACGAGACCCCGCAGCGAGTCGTCCCCGTTGTGGCAGCCGAGATCACGCAGTACCTCACTGGGACCCACTACCAGGCACGACCGGATCCCGGGAGTGTCAGTGACCGCGCGGATGGTATCGCTGGCCATTGCGAGGGCCAACTCCCGCCGGTCATCACGCGACAGTCCGCCCATCCGCGACTTCGCGGTCGACCAGCCCTTTACAGGGACAACGACTACCCACTCCTCATAGTCCACCGGCCGCCTCCCGGTCCAGGTGCCATATCGTGCGCTCGATACCGACGGCCCTAGATGCGGGAAAGTCGGTGTTGCCACGGAAGGCATCCGCTACCGCTGCGGTTTTCGCGGCGCCGGTGGTGACAAGCCACACCTCGGCCGAAGAGCGGATCGTGCCTAGAGTGAGGGAGATCCGTTCACTCGGTGGTTTGGGGCTGTCGCGCACGGAAACGGCTGCCAGCAGCGGCTCCTCCGAGGCAGGATGCCCGGGGAACAGGGACGCCACATGACCATCCTCTCCCACCCCGAGCAGGCAGACGTCGAACAGCGGACAGTCCGGCCGCTCCATCCGTCGCAACAGGTCGCTGTAGGCGGCTGCCGCGGTCGCACTGTCGGTACCGTATGGATCGTCTGACGCACCCATGGGATACACCAGGCGAGGATCGACGGGCACATGATCGAGCAAAGCATCGCGTGCCTGCGCCTCGTTGCGATCGGGATGCCCGGCCGGAACGAAGCGCTCGTCGCTCCAGAAGATTCGCACCGCCGACCAATCGACATTCCGGATTCGAGGATTAGCCCGCACGCGTTCGAGTACCGCGATCCCGGTGCGGCCCCCGGTCAATACCACTGACGCGAGCCCGTTGCGGGCTTGCGCGGCCGCCAACTCGTCAACCAGGTTCCTGGCCACCGCATCGCACAGCTCCGCAGCCGTCTCGTGGACCGCGACGTCGGGTGTGGATGCGGCGCCGGCATAGTCGTCGAGCATCCCACTCATCCCGTGTGCACCTCCGAGCCCCAGGCTCGGAGTTCCGGCAGGAGGTGGTCAGCGAAATTGCGCAGGAAGCGTTCCTGGTCGTGACCGGGCCCGTGGAACACCAGATGATTGAACCCCACGTCGACGTACTGCTTGATCTGCGAGAGCGCGTCCTGCGGGTCAGAGGCAACGATCCAGCGTCGCGCCACCTGCTCGATAGGCAGGTCGTCGGCCGCGCGTTCCATCTCAGCCGGGTCCTCGATGCCTGCTTTCTGCTCCGGCGTCAGCGACAGCGGAGCCCAGAACCGCGTGTCTTCCATCGCCTGGGCGTGATCCGGGTCGAACGAGAGTTTGATCTCCAGCATCTTGTCGAGGTCGGCAACCGTTCGGCCGCTTCGTCCAGCGCCCTCCGCCACCGCGGGCAGTAGTTTCTCGGTATACAGTTCCATACCCTTGCCGCTGGTGCAGATGAACCCGTCGGCCTGTTCCCCCACGTAACGCGCCATCACCGGGCCTCCCGCCGCCAGATAGATCGGCACCCCGCCGTCGGGCCGGTCGTAGACGGTCGCGTCCAGCGTCTGGAAGTACTCCCCTTCGAAACTCACCCGCTTCTCGCTCCACAACCGACGCATGAGCTCGATCGCTTCGCGGAGTCGCGCTAACCGCTCTTTGAATCCGGGCCACTCGATTCTGGCGACAGCGACTTCATTCAACGCCTCACCACTACCAACACCGAGCATGATCCGACCCGGATACAAGCACCCGAGCGTCCCGAACGCCTGCGCCAGCACCGCGGGGTTATAACGGAACGTCGCTGTCAGCACACTCGTACCAAGAGCGACTCGAGACGTGCGCTCCCCCACCGCCGCCAGCCACGCCAACGAGAATGGCGCATGACCACCCTTGTCCCGCCATGGCTGGAAATGGTCACTGACCCAGACACTGTCCAACCCGACTTCCTCGGCCAGCACCGCATACTCCACCAGCTCCCGCGGCGCGAACTGCTCCGCCGACGCCTTATAGCCAAGCCGCAAAACCATCACTCATCACCAGAATTCATCGAGATCACAGCCTCACCCTGCCGGTCGCCCTGACGCGGTGGGACTCGTTCGTACATTGTCGTGCGCTGCCGCGCAGGACGTCCTATGCCGGCGGCGATGCCGGCAAGCTCATGTGCGTTCTTGTGCGAACCATGCTCCGATCCGGCCATCCGGGAGATCGTTTCCTCCATCAAGGTTCCGCCAAGATCGTTGGCACCACCGCGAAGCATGGTCTGCGTCCCCTCGACACCAGCTTGACCCAGGAGCACTGGATGTTGGGAACCAAGCCATGCAACAGGATGCGCGCGAGCGCGTGCACGATGCGGTTCTCCCGCATGGTCGGACCGGGCCTCGCGATTCCAGCCAGGTAGAGCGGGGCGTTGTGATGCACGAACGGCAGTGCGACGAACTCGGTGAACCCACCAGTCCGCGCTTGGATGCCGGCGAGCCGTCGCAGGTGACCCACCCAGTGAGCCGGCGTGTCGATATGCCCGTACATCATCGTGGAGCTGGATCGGAGTCCGACCTCGTGCGCCGTGGTAATGACCTCGATCCACAGATCGGCGGGCAGTTTTCCCTTGGTGAGTACCCGGCGCACGTCCTCATCGAGGATCTCCGCCGCCGTACCGGGTATCGAGTCGACACCGGACTCTTTCGCGGCATGCAACCAGTCCCGGATGGACATTCCGGTCCGGCTGGCCCCATTGACCACTTCCATGGGGGAGAACGCGTGAATGTGCAGCGAGGGCACTCGTCTCCTGATCTCCGCGGCGAGGTCAAAGTAGGCGGTACCGGGTAAGTCAGGATGGATACCGCCTTGCATGCAGACCTCGGTCGCGCCCTCGGCCCATGCCTCCTCCGCCCGGTGGCCGACCTCCTCAACCGACAGGGTGAAGGCGTCGGCGTCGTTGCGGCGCTGGGCGAACGCGCAGAACCGGCAACCGGTGTAGCAGACGTTGGTGAAGTTGATGTTCCGGTTGATCACGTAGGTCACGTCGTCGCCAACCACCTGCTTCCGCAGGTCGTCCGCGATCCCGCACAACGCTTCGAGCTGGCTTCCGTCACACGCAGTCAGGGCGATGGCCTCAGCATCAGTGAGTGCTGCCGGGTTTCGCTCTGCCGCCCGCAGCGCGGCGGTGATCTCCGGGTCCGCCCGCTGGAGTGAGCCAGTCGGATACTGGGCCGCGGCGTGCCGCGCCAGCTTCCCCGTCTCCGTCCAGTCACCGTATACCTCGTCGAAGTCGGCCCGCCGGTCCGCAGATCGTCCCGATACATCGATCGCGGTGTGCAGATCCGTCCTGCCTGCCGATTCCCATCCACCATCTGGTTCCTGCCACGGCAGTCCCGTCGGCGTCGAGCCAGTTCTGGCGAGCCCGCTGGCTGGCTCGGCCAGCGCGGTCACGTGTGTCGAGATCCTCGGGTCCAGCCAAGGTTCTTGGCGCAGCACGTACTCGGGGTGCACCGTGAGCCGCTCGCGGAGCGTGTAGCCCGCGTCAGCGGTGCGCCTGGCGAGCTCGTCGCGATGGGGCCACGGTCGTTCAGGGTTCACATGGTCCTGCGTCACCGGTGATACACCACCCCAGTCGTCGACACCCGCCGCCAGCAGCTCGGCGAGCTGATCGGGCTGCGACAGGTTCGGCGGGGCCTGGATGCGGACCTTGGGTCCGAGAACGAGTCGGGCGACAGCGATAGCCGCCAGATACTCCTCGAAATCGGCGTCGGGTGATTTCCGCATCGCGGTGTCCGGCTTGGCACGAAAGTTCTGCACAATGACTTCTTGCACATGGCCGGAATGGCGGGCAATCCGACGCAGCTCGAACAGCGCCTCCGCGCGCTCGTTGATCGTCTCCCCGATACCAACGAGGATGCCTGTGGTGAACGGGATAGCGTGACTGCCCGCGTCGTCGAGTACGCGCAGTCGCACTGTGGGTTCCTTGTCCGGAGATCCGTGGTGACATCCACCCGGCTCTGACCAGAGTCGTGTCGAGGTTGTCTCGAGCATCATGCCCATCGATGCCGAGACGGGCTTGAGCCGCTGCAACTCGCTCCAGGTGAGCACACCGGGGTTCAGGTGCGGCAGCAGGCCAGTTTCCTCCAACACTCGGATACTCATGGCTCGCACGTAATCCACTGTTGAGGCGAAGCCGCGAGACGCGAGCCAGTCCGCGGCCGCGGACCAGCGGTCCTCAGGCCGATCACCGAGTGTGAACAACGCTTCCTTGCAGCCGAGCTCGGCACCACGACGAGCGATCGCGATGACCTCATCCGGTGGCAAGAACGGCTCCTGGCCTTCGGCGGCCAGCCGGTGCGGAACTGTCGCGAACGTGCAGTAGTGGCAACGGTCGCGACAAAGACGAGTAAGCGGGATAAAGACGTTCGGCGAGTACGTCACGACGCCCGCTCTGCCCGCCGCGGACAATCCCGCGTCGCGTGCCCGCCCCGCCGCGGCACACAGACGGGACAAGTCAGCACCCTTGGCCCGCAGCAACACGGTCGCTTCGTCCTGGCTCAACACGGAGCCGTTGTCGGCGCGACGCAGCGCCTGTCGCATCGCTGCCGACGGCACGGCCTTACTGGCGGGTCGCCGACCGTTGTACTCGCTCACCATGCTTACGTCCCTCCGAATCACGACGTCATGCCTAGGCGCAGCTGCAGCTCGGTGACCAGCCGTTCCACTGGATCCTCGAGATCGAGACCGCACATGTCTTGGATGCGGCACAACCGGTAACGAAGTGTGTTGCGATGCACGAACAACAGCTGGGCTGCTCGCGCACGGTCGCACGATGCCTCGAAATAGGCCCGCAATGTAGCGATGTACTCGGTGTTCTGGGTGCGGTCGCTTTCCTTGAGCATCGAGAGCCTGCCGCGCATCAGGTGCGGACGTTGGTGCAGGACTTCCCTGAGCTCGGCCAAAACGGTGTGAGACTGCAGATCGGCCTCGGTGGCGATCTGTGGACCCTGCCCAGCAGCGGTCAGGTCGAGAACCCGATCGAGAGCACGCCGCGATGCCAGCAAGCCAGTGAGGTCGATTTCCTCGCCAATCGCGACAACGATATCGAGATGAAGTTGGTTCGCCACCCGCGTAATGAGGTCGTGCGCGAGTTGCTTGGCGGCGGCCACGGATACGTCTCGGCACGGCGCTACCAGGTAGGTCCTGTCACCGATGGCAATCACGGTCGCGCCGGTGGTCAGCGCGGCTACGCGCAGTCCTACAACGTTGCGTAAGTACACCAGATCAGTTGGTTCGGCGGTTTCTCCCTCGGCCAACGTGCAGGAGACAAGACGGATCGGTCCCGCACTATCCAATCCCGCTGCCGCGGCCATTCCTGCTGGCGCCTCACGTCCGTCGAGCACAGCACGCAGGAATGACTCGCGTACGCGAGCATCGATATCCGTCGTGCACACGCGCTGCCGAAGCAGTACTCCGGCAGCCGCACGCGCGATGCCTTCGAGCTCAGCCTCTTGTTCCGGCCGGAAAGACTCGGCATTCTCTGCGACCCAGACGTATCCGAGGATCTCGACCCCGACCCGGATCGGCGCCACCAGCCGCGGCTTGGAGCTCGGCGGACATACGTGGATCGGGTGGTAGGACTCGCGCAAGCGCTGCATGACGCCCGTCGAACGCAACCACTCGCTCGCTTCCGCGGGTGTCTCACGGTTGAGGATGCTCGACTTGCGCAGGTCATCGAGCTCGTAGCCCGAGCTGGCGAAGGCGAGCACCCGCAAGCCGCGGTCGTCAATCTCGACCGGGCCACCAAGACTCATGGCCGCGGCATCGGCCAGCGCGAAAAGGTCTCCGTGGCTGTCGGGGCCGTCGGCCCCGGCATGCGGCGATGTCGCCGTCCGCATGACACCGTGCAGCCAATCCCATGTCACGCTCCGTGATGCACCCAGTACGGCGATGTTCCAGTGCAGGAACCCATGGCGCCGCCACGTCTGGCCAGAAGGGTTCTTCACGACAACCGCCGCGGCACCGCATCGAGCGGACCGGTCGAGCAGGTCGACAAACGCGGGGGACGTCGGGCAGACACCGACCGCGAGTACGACGTCTCCCGGCCCGACCTCAACCTCACCGTCGGGATCCCAGATCACCGTCCGAGCTACGGGGACACCCACTCCCTGCGGGGCCGAAACCACCTCGAGCGCCTGACTACCCACCGTCGCGACGACCTCGCCAAGCGTGACACCGGGGTCGGGATCATTCCTGGACCGATGCCGCCGCTCGTTCACATCACGCCCAGCGGCATCCCCGTCACTGTGATCGACGAGCACAGCAAGACGCGGACGGTCATGGGTGACCGCAAGGTGTTGCTCCATAGCGACGGTCATGAGAGGACCTCCGAGACCAAGAACTCTGCATGGTTGCGGTCACGCTAGGCAGGCCGCCAATCTCCCGTCATTGGGCAAGGTGCTGACCAGAAAAGTCTGTATTGTGCACCTAGCTACTTCCCGGCGATGCGCATCCTGCGCCTGCGACCACGCTCTTCAGCCGCAGCACTCTGCACTAACCACATCGGTGTCATTGAGCGATCTGACAATGACGCCCACGACCGACGACTCCTAATGTTCAAGGCGAGCGGGCTCCGAGGACGTCCGAGATGCACCCGCCTCGGCTCGGAGCCGTGACGAGAACACACGAGGTGACGTATATGCGCATTGGCATTGATGTCGGTGGAACCAACACAGACGCCGTGCTTCTGGATGGAAATTCCGTTCTCGCCGAAACGAAGACGGCGACAAGCGCCGACGTCACCAGCGGAATCGTCAATGCGATCGACCAGTTGCGGCACGCAAGGCCCTTCGAGCCCGCCGCGATCAAAGCCGTGATGATCGGAACTACCCACTTCATCAACGCGATCGTCGAAGCCGACCGGCTGTCCCCCACGGCGGCCCTGCGGTTAGGCCTGCCCGCGACGGCGTCGTTACCGCCCTTGGTGGGTTGGCCTGATCGGTTGATCAAGGCGATCAATGGCCAGGGCTACCTCTGCCATGGTGGACACGAGTTCGATGGTCGGCTGATATCGCCGTTGGACCGTTCCGAGCTCCTTCGGGTTATCGAGGATATCCACACGCGCGGTATCCGATCCGTCGCCATTTCATCGGTGTTCAGTCCCGTCAATGCGGAGCTGGAACAGGAGGTCGCGTCCCTCGTCCTCGAACAGGTTCCCGGTGTACACGTCAGCATGTCGCACGAAATCGGGCGTATGGGCCTGCTGGAACGAGAGAACGCGACGATTATCAATGCGTGCCTGCGCGAACTGGCTGAGCAGGTCTGCATCGGGCTCGCCGCGACGCTGCGGGAGGCAGGCTTCGCCGCTCCCCTGTACCTGAGCCAGAACGACGGAACACTGATGGACGTCGACTACGCCAGGGAGTACCCGGTCGCGACGTTCGCCTCAGGTCCGACGAACTCCATGCGCGGCGCGGCGTTCTTATCAGGTCTGGAAACCTGCGCGGTCGTTGACGTGGGCGGCACGACAAGCGACGTGGGAATTCTGCAGTCCGGTTTCCCACGGGAGGCGACCGCTGAGGTCAACGTTGGCGGCGTTCGTACGAACTTTCGCATGCCCGATGTACTTTCGGTCGGGATCGGCGGTGGCAGCCGGGTCCGCGTACATAACGACGACGTCACCGTTGGCCCGGACAGCGTCGGCTACCGGCTGCGTGATGAGGCGTACGTTTTCGGTGGTCACACCCTCACGGCGACCGATCTCGCTGTCGCGTCCGGTCAAGCCGAGGTCGGTGACCCCGCGCTCGTCGCGAAGCTCGACCCCACGCAGGTCAGGGCCGGTCTTGACCACATGGCGGCAAAGGTCGCCGAAGTGGTCGATCGAATGCGAACCAGTCCGACGCCGCTTCCCGTAGCGCTCGTCGGCGGTGGAAGCATCCTGCTCCCCGATGAACTCGACGGTGCGGCGAAAGTGCTGCGCCCGGACCACTTCGCGGTGGCGAACGCCATTGGGGCCGCCATCGCGCAGATCGGCGGCGAGGTCGATCGCATCTTCGCGGTCGCACCAGGAAAACGGGACGACGTACTCGACACAGCCAAGCAGGAAGCGGTTGACCGTGCCGTCGCGGCAGGTGCCGAGCCCGCGAGCGTCGAGATCGTCGACGTCGAAGAAGTGCCCATCGCCTACCTGCCCGGCAACGCGACCCGCATCCGTGTGCGCGCCGTCGGCGACCTCACACTCCGCGACCTGTGACTACCCACGCATCACCACTGACACTGACTTGTCCGGGAGGGACACCCCATCATGGCCTTCGATATCACCATCGACGATCTCGGCGACCTCGTACGGGGCGCCGCACTGCTGGGCACCGGCGGTGGTGGTGACCCCGCGATCGGCCACACCTTGGTGGTTGAAGCACTGCGCGACCGCGGCACGATCACGGTGATTGACCCGGACGAGCTCTCCGACGACGATTTCGTCATACCGACTGCCCTGATGGGTGCGCCGAGCGTGCTCGTCGAACGCTTACCGCGTGGCAGTGAACCAGTCGACGCGCTACGAGCGCTCGAGAGTCACACCGGCCACACGGCTACCGCGACGATGCCAATCGAATCCGGCGGGATCAACTCAACGATCCCACTGTTCGTGGCCGCTCAGCTCGGGATTCCAGTCGTCGACGCTGACGGTATGGGGCGAGCCTTTCCGGAACTACAGATGGAGACGTTCGCTGTTTATGGCGTCAACGGCTCACCATTGGCGATCGCTGACGAACATGGGCACACCGCGATTGTCGATACAGCGGCGAACAACAAGAAGATGGAGAACTGGGCGCGGGCGCTCACCATCAAAATGGGCGGCGTCGGGTACATAGCAGAATACGGAATGAGTGGAGCTGCCGTACGGCGTACCGCTATTCCCCGCACGCTCTCGCTCGCACTACGGCTGGGACGAACGATCCGGGAAGCACGCGAACAACACCGCGATCCTGTCGAGGCCCTGTCCGATGTGCTCTCCGAAACGCTGTACCACCACGGCGAGGTGATCTTCACCGGAAAGATCGTCGACGTCGAACGCACTACCGTCGAGGGCTTCACCCGAGGCACTGCCCGGATCGCCGGCTTTGACGATGATGCGGACTGCGCCGTCGATTTTCAGAATGAATACCTGGTCGCGCGGATCGGCAACCGAACGCGCGTGCTCGTTCCTGACCTCATCACCATCCTGCACCTGGAGACCGGCGAACCGATCACCGCGGAGACGCTGCGCTACGGCCAACGGGTTCGGGTATTCGCCATCTCAACGCCGGAGATGATGCGCACCCCTGAGGCGCTGGAGACGTTCGGGCCAGCAGCCTTCGGATTGACCGAGAACTTCGTGCCTTTCGAACAGCTGGCAGAGGCAGTCGTTCGATGAACAGCCCCGGAAAGAGGAGGTAGCGAGTGTCCACCACAGTGGCGAACAACGACGTCCATATCGCGACGTCAATCCAGGAAGCTGCCGCTATGCTCGCCGACCTCGGCGACGAAGGGGACGCGATCGCGGGTGGTACGTGGATCATGCGCGCGCCACTCCGCGACGTCCCCGTACGACGGCAGTACGTCGCACTGAAGCAGATTCCGGAGCTGTCCGGCATCGCTGTCGGCGACTCGGTCGATATCGGTGCCATGGCCACCCATTCCGACCTGGGCACTATCGAAGCGGGCCCCGCGTTCTCGGGAATCCGCGACGCAGCGGCGCGATCGGCATTTCCCCAGGTACGCAACGTCGCCACGGTGGGCGGCAACATCCGCGCGGTGGGATTCGCCGAAGCCGATCTCGTGCCCGCGATGCTGGCGGCGCAGGTGCGGCTAGGACTGACATCTCCGGATGGCACCGCTGAGGAAGGCATCGGCGACTACCTCGCGACACGCGATGCGCGCCCCGCTGGGGAGATCATCAGCCGCGTCCGGGTGCCAACCCCGGAGGGGAGGGCCTCGGCATTCGAACGACTGACGGTTCGTGCGACCGGAGAGTATCCCATCGTCAACGTCGCCGTCTCGGTCGACATCGATAACGACGTCGTACGCGATGCGCGCGTCGCGGTCGGAAGCGTCGAGCCAGTAGCGAAGCTGTGCATGTCCGCGGCCAACGCGCTCATTGGCCATCGGATCGGCGATGCCGCGGCGACCGAGGCCGCTGGTGCCGAGGCAGCAGGTGAGCTCACCGCACGCGACGGTCTCGACGCTCCAGCCTGGTATCGCCTCGCCGTACTCCCCACCCTCATCCGGCGTGCGATCGCGCGCATCGACTCCGGCTCAGACTAGGAGGGCCCATGTCTTATTCCTTTACCGTGAACGAGCAGTCAGTCGAGATCGAGTCGGCGGGACTCACATCACTGCTGTCGGTGTTGCGTGATGAGCTGGGGTTGTTGGGCGCCAAGCTTGGTTGTGGCGAAGGGCGCTGCGGAGCGTGCACCGTCCTCGTGGACGGTGCACCGGCGGCCGCCTGCCTGTATCCCGTGGCCAACGCGGACGGTTCCGATGTGCTCACCGTAGAAGGGTTGCCCCAGGGAAGCGAACAGCTCACCCCGGTGCAGGACGCCTTGCTCGCCCATGGCGGTGTGCAATGCGGCGCCTGCATTCCCGGTGTGGTGATGACGCTGACGGCGCTGCTGGAACAGCATGCCCACCCGAAGGACAGCGACGTGCGGTCGGCACTCACGGGCAACATCTGCCGCTGCACCGGCTACCAGAAGATTGTGGACGCGGCACTGGCGGCCGCCGAGACGAACGGAGATCCGCGATGACCGTTGTCGGAACGAATGTGCGGCGTGCCGATGGCGCGGACAAAGTGCGGGGCACCGCGATCTACGGCATGGACTACACCGAGCCGGGCCACCTCACAGCGAAAGTGCTCAGGTCAACGGTACCCGCGGCACGCATCGTCGAACTGGACACGTCGAAAGCCGAGTCGATGCCCGGCGTACGGGCCATCGCGACCGCGGCCGACGCCCCCGGGCTCTCCGGGATGTTCTTCGTGCTCAAGGACCAATCGCTGTTCGCGCGCGATGTGATCCGTTACGTCGGCGAACCACTGGCCGCGATCGCCGCCGACACGGCAGAGCAGGCCGATGCGGCATTGGCTGCGATCGACGTGGTGCTGGATCCCCTCGAACCCGTGCTCGACGTGGAACTGTCGTTGGCCGAGGGCACCCGGCTGATTCACCCGGAATGGGAATCCTACGAAACGGCGGTTCCCGGCCCCCGCGATGGAAACCTGGCGTGGGAGGCCCGCATCGATCGGGGAGATGCCGATGCCGCGTTCGCCGACGCCCACCTGATCGTCGAGGATGAGTTCCGGACACAGCGGCAACATCAGACGTCCATTGAACCGCACGCCGCGGTCGCGCGCTACGAACACGGCCGGTACGTGGTGCACACACCGACCCAGTTCCCGTTCAACGTGCGCGGCCGTGTCGCCGAGCTACTCGGCGCCCGCACATCGGACGTGCGGGTGATCGTGCCGACCATCGGCGGCGGCTTCGGCGGCAAGCTCGACATGATGCTCGAGCCGTTCGCCTGCATCCTGGCGCGCAAGACCGGAAAACCGGTGCGGATCGTCAACACGCGAAGCGAGGAACAAGCGACCTGCGGGCCGAGGGAGAACGCGATCGTGCGCCTCCGCACGGCGGTGGCGGCTGACGGCACCATCCTCGCTCAGGAAGGGCGCATCATCGCGGACAACGGGGCGAACAGCAGCGGCGAGACCATCGCCTGCTCGAACGTCGCCTCACTCGTCCTTGGCGGTACGTACCGCATCCCGAACGCACGGTACGTCAGCCAAGTCGCGTACACCAACACACCACCGACCGCGGCGTTCCGAGGGGTCAACGCACCGTACTGCGTATACGCGCAGGAGATGCATTTCGACCACATCGCCCGCGAGCTAGACATCGACCGCAGGGAATTGCGGATGCGCAATCTCATCCGCGCCGGCGATGAGATGGTGAACGGACAGGTACTCGAGGATGCCTTCCTCGAGGAGGCCATGACCACGGTCGAGCGCATGCGGCCCTGGGCGCGACCGAAGTCCGAGAAGGGCACACTCCGCGGCATCGCGGTCGTTCCGCTGACCTGGATCACCAACCCAGGCCCATCAGGGGCGAGTGTCAAGATGGAGGAAGACGGCACTGCCACGATCACCTGCGCCGCCGCCGAGATCGGTACCGGCGCGGTGGCCACCGGAATCCGGCAAATCGTCGCTGACCAGCTGGGTCTACGGTTCGACGACGTGCAGGTCAGTACGGCCGACACCGACACGGGCGGATACGACCACGGCGCACAAGGCAGCCGCACCACATTCGGTATGGGCAACGCCGCCCAGGATGCGGCGCTCAAGGTGCGTGATCAGATCCTCGACGTCGCGGCAGGCATGCTCGAGGCATCCACCACCGATCTGGAACTCGTCGACGGGTCCGTTCGGGTCCTGGGAGCACCGGACAAACAGCTGCCGCTACCCGCGGTAGTGGCAACCGCGATGTTCAGCCAAGGCCCGATCGTCGCATCGGGCGCATTCGCCGCACCGCCGATCCCGTTCGACTCTGGCTGCATGGCAGGGGCATTGTTCACCTCCTTCACCGCGGCGACCTACCACGCACACCTGGCCGAAGTCGAGGTCGACCCGGATACCGGGAAAGTCACCGTGTCACGCTATGTCGTCGCACAGGACGTCGGACGCGCCATCAACCCGCAGATGATCGAGGGGCAGATCCAGGGTGGTGTGGTACAGGGCGTTGGCTACACGCTGTTCGAGAATCTGCGGATCGGGGAGAACGGGGACGTGCTCGACACTGGCCTAGAGACCTACCGCCTGCCGACCGCGAACGACGCGCCGCCGATCGACATCGCTGTTCTCGAGAATCCCTGCCCCTACGGACCACTTGGCGCTAAGGGCGCCGCGGAACCGTCGATCGTTCCGGTCGCCGCGGTGATCGCGTGCGCGGTCGCCGACGCCATCGATGCGCCGCTCAAGGAGCTGCCGCTGACTCCCTTCGCGGTGTTGCGCGCGCTCAACGACAAGCGAGCTGGGTAGTGCGCGTCAGTCTCCGCGCTCTTCCCCGCCTCGCAACACCCGGCACGCCAACTGGAGCACCAACCGCTCGTCTGAGCGGGACAAGCTCATTGACAGCAACTGCTCGATGCGGCCTATCCGGTGCATCACGGTGTTGCGGTGTATCCGTAACGCGGCAGCGGTAGCCGACGTCGACGATTCCAGCTCGAGGTACGTCCGCAACGTTTCCACGAGCTGGTCGTCGCCGGCGTCGAGCAGCGGCGCGAGAAGCGTGCGAGCGTACGACCGGAACGCCTCCGCGTGGTACCAGTCCGCCAGCACCCGCCGCACGCCGAGTTCGTCCACGTGCTCCACTCGACCGCCCTTGCTGGCTGCGTCAGCGAACAGACATGCCTCGCGCGCCTCCCGTAAGGTCGTGGATATGCCGCGAGGCCCGGTGTAGGGCCTACCGACACCAGCGACAACGTCAAGGTCATCGGACACGGCATCGACAGCCTTACGTATCGTCGCCGTGGTATCCCGATACGTAGCACTCCGCGGCTCACGGTTCTCCGTGGTCCAACAGGACCAGCCGTCGGTCCGCTCCACAACGGGCCCGGAGAAGCCGTTGTCGTCCAACGCGCGACGCACCCGTGCCGTATGTCGCACTACCGACGCCGGATCGCTCAGTACGCGAATATGAACTCCGGTATGCCAGCCGTCGAGCCGCCAACCTGCCCGTACCGCGCGCTCCGCGAGATGCCGAGGAATCGCTCCGCCCGTGTCGATCAATTCTGACAGCAGGGTGCTCCGATCGCGCGCATCGCGCTCGCTCGCCAGCCGCTGCCGTGCGGCCCAGTTGGCTCCCGCCATGGCCGCGGCGGACAACGCCTGCAAGGTGCCTTCCGCCCAGTACTGGTGGGATGACGGTATCCGAGCAATGAGCCAGAGCTCTGGACGGCGCACGTCCTCTACGAATACTGGGGCGCACACCAGGTGCCCGTCGACGACGTCGATCGCTTGCGGAACCGGACGTTCGAACAGCGCCGTGGGGAGCTCATCAGGACGCTCTCCCGCGACCACCGCACCATCCGAACTCAGCAGCGCTGACGATGCACCGAGTTCCGTATTGATCATGGTGATCAATTCATCCGGTTTCGTGACCGGGGTCCGCAGCCTGCGTAGCACACGAGGCAGCATCACCGCGGAGAACCGTTCGGGGTCGTGCACGTGACGCGACACCCGCCAGGCGATATGTACCGGGTCAGCGTCCGGTAGAGCGAGCAGCGGCATGCCGAGGCGCTCGGCGAGCCTGCGAGTCGACAACATCAACCGGCTCGCCCCAGTCAACATCACCGCTACCGCGCCACCGGTGTCGGCCTTACGCAACAGCAGCTCAGCCTCGTATCCCGACGAGCGCCGGTAGGCGGCCACGACAAGGGCACCACGGCCAATGGTCGTTCTGCCGCCGACCTGAGCGACGACAACGTCTCGCACCTCGCGGTCAAGGCGGTCCTTGCTACCGCTGATCTCATACCCGGCCAGCTCCTCCAGCCGAAGCAGCTCAGCCAAGGTGACAGGCCGGTCCACAACTTCGGTCACGGTTCACCTCGCGGAATCGAATACGGTACGTCGTAGCCAAACGCGCGCGGACCCACCAGACCGAGCCCCGCCGGCGTGCGCCATGCCGCGGCGCACGGCAGCACCAGAACGTCAACTTCGAGACCGTACCGAACGTCTTCGCTGGTCACCGGCAGACAACGATCGGCCTCAAGCAGGCAGATGATGTCCGGTACACAGGCTCGTACCTCGCCGTTCTCGAGCACGAGCAGGTTCTCGTTCTGGAACTCGACCCGCAGCATGCGATCGGCATCGTCGAGATGTTGCAGGATCGCGCTACCGCCGCCGAATCGACCTCTCGGCCCTCTTTCTACGTCGACGACCCGGCCGCGGAACAGCGCGCGACCCCCGTGGCTACTGAGAACGGCACCGTAGTCTTGCTGGCTGAGCACTTCCCCGACTCGCAATGCGCGGTGAATCGTGCGCGGAATCGCGTACCGAGCGAGATCATCGCCTCGCTGCGGCGCCATTACCACCACGGCCCAGCCACCCATGGTCACGACGGCCGATCGCGCCAACTGCTCCGCCAGCAGACCGTCCACACCATCCAGCACCGCGAGTGCTCCCTTATCGTCCGCGGCGACCATGGGAGAGACAGCCAGCCCATTCAACGTGAACACTGTCTGATCCAGCTGCGGGAGGGCCCTGCCCATGCCGTCAGCGTCCACGAGCGGCAGTCCGAGGGTGGCCGCCGCGGCAACGGCAAGCAACGCGTTGACACCGGCTGCCTCGAATCCGAGCACCGCGTGCAACCGAACGCCGGAATACCGCTCGAGCGCTGCGACCGCGCGTCCGACCTCCGCCCCGGACAGCGGCTTCTCCTCGAAGACCGTTACCGAACCGACCAGCCCGAGTGGCGCCGCATAGGCGTCAGCACCGAGCTCAGCGGCATCGATCACCGTCAATGGCCCAGCCAACCGCAGCGCACGCTCGGCGACCAGCGCAGCCGCGCGGGTCGACCCGCCCCCGCCGCCGCCCAGGAGCGCGGCACCGAGCGCGAGCGTCCGCACATCCTCCGCTCGCAGCTGCCACATGGTCGGACTCTACGGCATCGGCGCGGAGGGTGAGCGGTTCTGACGATACGGTTCGATCAACCCGGCCAGCAGGTGAGCGAGTTCCTGCAAGTCGGCGAGGTTGTGACCGCTGGCGAACACATCGACGTGCGGTAGTGCGGCACGCATGCCGCGAGCCAACGGCTCGTAACCCGCGCTGGCGCTGAGCGGGTTGAGCCAGATGACCCGGTGGGTGAGCCGGGACAGCCGCGCCATCTGTGTGCTGAGCACGTCAGGGTCCCCGGTGTCGAGACCGTCCGAGCAGACGACCACGACGGCCCCGCGAGCGAGGCCGGAGTGCCCGCAGCTGTCCAGGAACTGCTTGATCGAGTCACCGATCCGCGTCCCACCGTCCCAATCGAGCACCACGTCCGCGGCTCGGGCGAGCACGTCCTCCGGTGTCGCCCGCGACAACATCGCCGTCAGGCGGGTGAGGCGAGTCCCGAAGCAAAAGACATCCACCGGAGCACGGGAACGGGCGCCCGCGTGCGCGAACATCAGCAACGCGCGGGCGTAGTCGACCATCGAGTGCGATACGTCCAGAATGAAGATCAACCGGCGTGCACGCAAGCGACGCACACGAGCGGGACGTTCCAGTGGCTCGCCTGCCGACCGCAGAGCGCGGTGGACGGTACGACGTAAGTCCGGCTTACCCCGCCGAGCCGGGCGCCAGCGCCGGGACCTGCGCGGCGGAGGACTGACGTTAAGCTCGGCAAGCAACGCCGCCAGCTGGCGAAGCTCGTCGGACGACAGCGCGGCGAAATCCTTGCGCCGCAGCAACTCGGTCGCGCTGGCCACACCATCGGCGTCGTCGAGTTCGTCACCCTCGTCATCGCGCAGGTCGGCCAGACGCGTCTGATCGGACGCCCGTACCACAGTCTGGGTCCGCCGCATCGGCGTTCCCGCGAAGTACTCCGCGAACACCCGGTCGTAGATCGGTAGGTCCTGCGGCCGCGACACGAGTGTCACCTTGCCGGACCAGTACAGCTCATCTGGCCCTGCGAGCACGGCCGCCGCGCAGAAATCGACCATCGTGGCTGGGCTCACCGCCACCCCGGCCTGTCGCAGCCGGTCACCGAAACCGGCCAGGTCAGCGTATCCGTCAGTCATGGAACGTCTCGGCCAACGCGGCCGTAGCTCGTTCAGTGTCCTCGCGGTTCTTGACCACCGATCCGATCGTGGACTCGGCGACATCGGCATCAATCTCGTGCGCACCGACGAGAGCCACCGCAGCCGTCCAATCGATCGCCTCCGCCACACCCGGCTGCTTGATCAGGTCAAGATCACGCAGCCGGGACACCGCGGTCGCCACCGAGATCGCCAGCCGCTCCGAGGCGTCGGGAACGCGTAACCGGATGATCTCCACCTCCCGTTCCAGCGTGGGGAAGTCGATCCAGTGGTACAGGCACCGCCGCTTGAGTGCATCGTGTAGCTCACGAGTGCGATTGGAGGTGATGATCACGACTGGCGGCGACTCCGCACTGATCGTGCCCACCTCAGGGATGGTGACAGCGTACTCGGAGAGTATTTCCAGCAGGAATGCTTCGAACTCATCGTCCGCGCGGTCCAGTTCATCGATGAGCAGCACCGCGCGCGATCCAGACTTGATAGCTCGCAGCAAGGGACGCTCGAGCAGAAACTCTGGACCGTAAAGCTCGCCTACGCTGCGACGCGGATCCTGGTGCAGCTCGTGAGATGCCCTCGCATACAACAGCTGCCGCGAATAGTCCCACTCGTAGATGGCCTGCGCCGCGTCGATGCCTTCGTAACATTGCAGCCGGACAAGCTCACTGCCGAGCAGTTGTGCCAGTGTCTTGGCTACCTCGGTCTTGCCAACGCCGGCTTCACCCTCAAGGAGCAGTGGCCGTCGCATACCGAGCGCGAGGAACAGTGCGGTCGCCAGCCCGTGGTCGGACAGGTAGTCCTGTTCACGGAGCGCCTTCTCGAGATGGGCGATCGTCGGGAACGCCGGATGCGGCTCGACTGGTGTCGTCACGTCGTCGAGCGTAGGTGCTGCGCGGCGTCTTGGACCGAGTCAACGATGAACTGGTAGCCCGTACAGCGACACAGATTACCTGAAATTCCTTCACGAATTTCGTCCGCTGTCGGATCCGGGTTGTCCTCAAGCAGCTCGGACGCGGCGGCCAGCATCCCAGGGGTACAGAAGCCGCATTGCAAGCCGTGGTGTTTCCAAAAGGCTTCCTGCAGTGGGTGCAGATTTCCGTCACTCGCGAGTCCCTCAACCGTGGTGACTTCCGTACCCTCTGCCTGCACGGCGAGCATGCAGCAGGAGCGCGCGGTGCTCCCGTCGACGCTGATGGTGCATGCTCCGCATACGCCGTGCTCGCAGCCGAGATGGACGCCGGTGAATCCGAGGTCCTGGCGCAGGAAGTCGGCGAGCGTCTTCCTGGGCTCGCAGTCAGCGCTAAACGTGCGACCGTTCACCTTAAGAGTGACGGTTACTTTGCCAGTCATCTACACACCACCATTCGCTCGGTTGGTTGCCTGTTTGATCGCCCGGCGGCTGAGCACGGCAGCCATCTCTCGCCGGTACTCGGCGGGACCATGGATGTCGCTGGGCGGGTCTGTCGCGTCGGCGACCGCATTGGCCGCGGCCGTGATCACGTCAGTGGTGACCGCATTGCCTCTCAAGATGGCCTCGGCCGCTGTGGCACGCACCGGCGCCGGTCCCGCACCGGCCACCGCGATCCGGGCCTCCCGGCACGTGCCGTCCAGTTCAAGGGTCACCGCGGCGAACACCGCGACAAGCGCGAAGTCACCGCTCCGGCGGGCGAGCTCCTCAACCGCGCACCCAGTTCCCTTCGCGAGGACTGGGACCCGCAGCTCGGTGATGACCTCTTCGGGATCGAGCGCGGTCATGAGGTAACCGTGGAAGAAGTCCGCCGCTGCGATCACTCGTTGACCTCGTGGTCCCTGGACCACGAGCTGGGCGTCCAACGCGACGCACGTGGCAGGCAGTTCCGCCGCGGGATCAGCGTGCGCGATGCTGCCACCGATGGTGCCGCGGTTGCGGATCGTCACATGACCGACATACCGCAACGCGTCGGCGAGCAGCGGGACATGGCGGTGCACCAGCTCCGACGTCTCCACAACGCGGTGCTTGGTCAGCGCTCCGATCTCGAGATGACCATTCGCCCTGCGCACGTACGACAGGTCGTCGATCCGACTGATATCGATAATCGTGGTCGGCCGCGCGAGCCGCATATTGAGCAATGGCACGAGGCTCTGGCCACCCGCGAGAATCTTCGCGTCCTCATCATCGGCGAGTGTCCGTACAACTTCGTCGACCGAGGTCGCTCGAACGTACTCGAAAGTCGCGGCCTTCATCCGTTGTCCTTCCCGGCCCGCATCGCGGCCAGCAGTCGTGGAGGTGTGATCGGAAGCGATGTGATGGAGACGCCGTAGTCAGAAAGCGCATCCTCGACCGAATGTGCGATGGCCGCGCCGCCGCCGATGGTGCCGCCCTCCCCCATGCCTTTGAAACCGCCGGGAATGTGGTCCGCGACCGTGGCCATGTGCTCGAGCCGGAACGGCGGGATCTCGGTCGCCGTCGGGATCAAGTAGTCCATGAACGTGGTCGTCTGGATCTGCCCGTCATCGCCGTAAACAAGCTCTTCGTAGAGCGCGCCGCCGATCGCCTGGGCCGCGCCGCCGTGGAGCTGGCCGTCCACGATGAGCGGGTTGATCACGGTTCCGCAGTCGTGCGCGATGAGGTAGTCCAGCAGCCGAACCTCGCCGGTTTCGGTGTCCACCTCGGTCAGTACCGCGGTGCACCCATAGGAGAACGCGACGTTGGCTGGATCGAACACCTCCCGTTCCTCCAGCGTGGGCGACTCGGTCTCAGGAAGCAGCCCGTTCATGCGTCGATACGAGGCGTCGCCGATTTCGGCCATACTGATCGACTTGTCCGGCGCTCCGGTCACCGAGACCCGGCCGTCCTGGACAACAAGATCCTCTGGCGAAGCCTCCAAGATCTGCCCAGCGATACGGAGCACCTTTTCTTTCAGGCGCGTCGCGGCCGTGAGCACCGCACCACCGCCGACCGCGGCGGCACGACTGGCGCCGGTGCCGTAACCCGTGTACGGACACGTGTCGGTGTCGCCGACGACAACCGTGACGTCGTCCAGTGCCACACCAAGAGATTGGGCCGCGACCTGCGCGAGCGCGGTCTGCACACCCTGCCCCATGGCACTCTGTCCGGTATAGACGGTGACGTGGCCGGTGGAGTCGATGCGCACGACTTCCTCATCAAAGCCAGCGTGTTGCAATCCAGCCATGTTGAGGATGCGGCTAGGGCCGAACGCCGTGATCTCGACATGGAACGAGTAGCCGATCCCGACCGCGGTGCCGTCAGCGCGAGCCTTGTCGCGACGTTCAAGCCAGCCCGCTTGCTCGACTGACTTCTCACAGAGGTCGAGGCAGTCGGCATAACGACCGCTGTCATAGAAGAACACCGGGCTGGCGTACGGGAACGCGTCGGGAGGTACGAAGTTCTTCCTGCGGATCTCCTGTGCGTCCATGCCGATGCGCCGAGACAGCAACTCGACCATCCGTTCATGAACGAAGTTCGACTTCGGTTGGCCCCAACCGCGGTAGGAACCGTACGGAGAGCGGTTGGTCATGACACCAACGACGGAGAGCTCCGCGTTGGGGATGTCGTAGGGCCCGGTCATCAGGGCCGCCGTCGTCCAGCATGGCCCGATGCCGACCGTGCCGAGCTGCCCACCCAGCACCGCGTACACAGTGGCCCTCAGTCCGGTGATCGCACCGTCGGACGTCGCGGCGAGCTCGACATCGATCTTCTGCTCACGTGAGTGCGCGTTCGCGACGAAGCTCTCCATCCTGTCCTCGATGAGCTTCACCGACCGTCCCGTACTCCGCGACAGTATGGCGGCGACGATCTCCTCACCATAGAAGTCGAACTTGTTGCCGAAGCCCCCACCTACATCGGGCGTGCGAACTCGGATTTTGTCGACCGAGATGCCGAGGACCTCACCCAGCAGGTCCCGCGCGAGGTTGGGCGATTGAGTAGACAGCCAGATGTCGAGGTGGCTGGTGTACGGATCCCAGGTCGCCACGACGCCTCGCGTCTCAAGTGGCGCGCCGGTCTGCCTGGCGAACCGGAAAGATTCGGTGACTACCACGTCAGCATCAGCGAACGCGGCGGCGACATCACCCTTGGGGATTGTTGTACTGCCGCTCACGTTGCTTGGCCAGTCCTCGTACAGCTTCGGGGCGTCCTCCGCGAGGGCGTCCTCCAGCGAAGCGACAGCGGGAAGTTCCTCGTACTCGACGTCGATCAGCTCAAGCGCGTCCTCGGCCGTCGCGCGGTCCTTGGCCGCGACCGCGGCGACCCCTTGACCGACGTAACGAACCTTATCGACAGCGAGCGGGTAGCCGTCGGGTATCAATTGGTCGGGAATCATGCGCCAGATCACCGGTTGCGGCGAGCTCACCGCCTCTTTTACCTCGGCACCGGTCATCACCGCGTACACGCCAGGATGTTCCAGCGCTTCGCTCACATCGATACTGACGATCCGCGCGTGAGGCACGGGACTACGGAGGACGGCAGCCTCCAGCATGCCGGACAGCTGAACGTCATCGACGAACTGCGTGCGACCGGTCAGCAGCCTGAGATCTTCCTTCCGGCGCACCCGGGCCCCGATCAACCCTTCGTGGGCGTTCTGCTCGACCACGGTGTCCTCCCACGTCTTCTTATCCCGGCCGGCCCCGGGTCTGGCCAGCGCGACGAACGAAAAATCGCGCCTTTCCATACCCTCCCGCCGATCCGCCGAGTACGCATTGTGCAGCGCGAAAAATCTGCGGGGTCGCTTCTGTGCGAAAAGGCAGTTGGCCAACACCGGCAACGCGCCAAGAATGGAGCCAAATAGCCACCAAGGAGTCTTATATGGAGCTGACGAACTCGTTCACCGTGCCGCTGAGCGCGTCCGAGGCCTGGAAGATCCTGCTCGATATCGAGCAGGTCGCACAGTGTCTGCCTGGAGCGACACTCGACACCGTGGACCACGACAGCTTCACCGGTCGTGTCCGCGTGAAGCTCGGTCCCGTTCAGGTCACCTACAGCGGCACGGCGAGGTTCGTTGAGCGTGACGACACCGCTTACCGGGCGGTGATCAAAGCTACCGGCAAGGAGACCAAGGGGACCGGTACGGCGTCCGCGACGATCACAACGTCACTGGAACCGGAGGGTGACCAGACGAGGGTCAACGTCGTCACCGAACTCACGGTCACCGGGAAACCGGCCCAGTTCGGCCGTGGTGTCATGCAGGACGTCAGTAACCGTCTCCTCGGCCAGTTCGCCGACTGCCTGGCACATCAGCTTGGCGCTACCCATCCGGCCGCCGTCAACGAGCCACAGCACGGGGCACGCAACGCCGCGGGCGAGACCGATGCTCCCAGCGGACGGTCCGCTGATCTGCGAATGGTGGATGCGAATCACGACGACAGCACGTCCACCAACGACGCGATCAACATCATCGGGGTCGCGGGCTGGCCCATTATCAAACGTGTCGCGATTCCTCTTGTGATACTGGCGGCGATCGTTGCCGTTGTCGTGATTGCGATCTAGTACGACAGCGGTAGATCGAGATGTTCATGGTTCGGTTCGTGCGCGTCGCTGGTAGTGGCTGGTTTTGGCGCGGTACTGGTGTTGCCGTCGCCAGAGTGACCAGCGCAGTCGGTGGCTGAAGTCGCTGATCGGGCGGGCGATGAGGACGTTGAAGAGGTGGTGTATCTCGTTGCAGGTCAACGGGATCAACCCGTCGGGTGGCGGGTGGCGTTCGCGTTCGGTGGCAGCGAGCACGGCGAGGTAGGCGTGGGCAAGCATCGCCAGCACGGTCCAGCGGTGCCAGGAGACCCAGCGGCGAACCTGGTGCTGATCCAGCCCGGTCAGGCCTTTGCTGGCCTGGAACGACTCCTCCACGGTCCAACGCCGTCCGGCCACACGCACCAGCTCCGATAGCGGCACCGGGCTCGGGGCGTAACAGCGGTAGAACGCCAGCTCGCCGGTGCTGCTGTTGCGGCGGATGAGTAGCCATCGCTGCCCCGGCTTGGCGGTGTCGATGGTGATCCAAGCCCAGTCGTAGAACCGCTGGCCCCTGGAACCCGCTCCGGCGGAGAGACGCTGCCAGGCGCATCTGGGCAGGCGGGCGGCGATGGCGTCTGCGCGGAGCTTTCTCGCCGCGGTCATCACGGGGTGGCTGCGGGCAACGGCCAGAACGTAGCCGACACCGCGATCCTCCAGTGCGTTGCGCAGGCGCGGGTCGGCACCATAGACCTCGTCGCCAGCCACCCAGGACGCGGTGGCGCCGCCGTCGAGCGCGGCGAGGATCATCTCGCGCGCCAGCGTGGGCTTGGTCGCGAACTCCACCTCGCCCGGCACCCCCGCAGCAGCACGCCGCTCGGTGTCGGCGACCCAGGATTTCGGGAGGTACAACGCCCGGTCGATCAGCGCATGCCCCCGACTGGTGGCATAGGGTCAGATACACCGCGACCTGCGAGTTCTCGATCCGACCAGCGGTGCCGGTGTACTGGCGCTGCACCCCGACAGTGCGATTTCCCTTCTTGAGATCGCCCGTCTCATCGACCACCAACACGGCCCGTTCGGCACCGAGGCGCTCGACCACATAGTCACGCAGGTCGTCCCGCACGCCGTCGTGGTCCCACACCGCCCGGCGCAGCAGGTGCTGCAGCCCTTCCGGCGTGGCGTGTCCAACATGCTCAGCGATGGTCCAACAGTTCTTCGTCGGCACCTCCGAGACCAGCCCGCGCACCAGGTCCTCGGCGTGGCGACGCGGCTCTACACGGCCGAACCGGCCACAGATGCGTGCCAACAGATCCTGAAATCGCGCCCCGAACACGCCAGGGTCTACACTGGCAGCCGCGGCCACCGCAAGATCAACTTGGTTCCACACAAACCCGGCATGATCACGCGGTGGCCGCCCTCATGTCACGCCACCACGCCCAAGATCACGATCTACCGCTGTCGTACTAGCCTCTAGGATCAGCATGGTCTCAATAAGGCACCCGGTGCGGGTGCCTTATTTTTCGTCACCCGTTAGTTGTTCATCCCGTCGAACGCGCAGGCCAGTTTTGTGCAAGCAGCCGATGATCTGTGCGTGATTTCGCCGCACGATAAACGAAATCCCCACCGATCGGCGAGGAGCACGTTATGAGCACAACTCCCCCACTACCTCCGTTGGAGGTAACCCACCACGATGATCCGCAAGTCCTCCGTGAGGCCGCTACGGAGGATTACAGCTCTCACGTCGTACCGCGTTCATGGCGACTCGGGCCGTTGTCAATGTTTGGCGCTTGGTGGGCGCTGGCCAGCGCGATGTTCTGGTTGATCATCGCGGCGCTCGTCGCGTTGACCGTGGGCACCAAGGACGCGATTATCGGCATGGTTCTCTCAGTAGTGGTCTACGGAGCGATCAACTACGTGCTCTCGGTCTATGCCGCACGCACCGGAACGACGGTGAGCCTGTTCTCCCGCAGCCTGTTCGGCAGCAATGGCGGCGTGATCGCGCCATTGACGATCGCCATCATCGCCACATATTTCGCGGTCTTCGAAGGCTCGGTGATCGCGGTAGCGTTCCAGCACTATTTCGGCGCCATGGACATCAAGCTGTGGTACCTGGTCGTCGTCCTGTACAGCGTGCCACTCGTCTTCGGTGGCCTTCGCGTGTTCCTCGACAAATTCAACGGGCTGCTGTTTCCGTTTTACGTCCTCGGCCTTGGCGCGGTCACCATCTGGGCGACCATCAAGTTCGACGTCTCGGCGAACTGGCTCACGCAACAGCCGGACACCATCGCCGTCTCCGGTCCCGGATGGTGGTGGGCATTCACTGTCTACCTGGGCGACTGGGTGCTGATGATGGCGACGTGGGATTTCGCGCGCTTCGCGCGAACCACTAAGCGCGACTCCCGGATCAACGGATGGTTCACCTTCGGGCCAGGGTTCTACCTGTTCACGATCCTGATCAACGGCATCATCGGGATCTTCATCGCGCTCACTATTCCCACCGACGGACCGCTCTCCGAGATCTCCGGCGTCGTCGGCATCGTCCAGCTCATGGGCATCTGGGGGCTGTTGTTCGTGTGGGTGAGTCAAACCCGGATCAATACCGCGAACTTCTACCTGGCGACGACGAACCTGGAGAACGTTTCCGCCAAGGTATTCAAACTGAAGCTGCCGAGGATCGCCTGGGCATTGATCGTCGGCGCCATCGTCTACGTAATCATGCTCAGCGATGTGTTCACCTACATTCTCGCCGCGCTGCGCTACCAGTCGGTGTTGTGCGTGTCCTGGACGGCCTGCGCGCTCGTGTTCCTCGCCTGTACCCGCAAGCGTCACCAGAACACCGGCCCCGAATGGCGCCCCGGCCGGGTCCGACCCGTCAACTGGCGTTCGTTCAGCGCGTGGGCAGTCGGTACCGGAATCGGAATGATCATGCTCAGTGTCGATGAGCAGACATCGTGGACAGCGACCTGGGCCTTACCCGCCGCCTTCGTGATCTCCGCGATCGGGGAATGGATAGCGTTGTCGACTGGCAAGACGGATGTCGCGGAACTGCGTCGATCCCACGACCCCCGAACCGAGGTCGGCGATGTCTGGGAGGCACGAGTGCGCTGCCATCGGTGCGCGAAAGCCTATGTGGCCCTTGAGATGGACCGCGATCCGAGCTCAGGACACCAGGCCATTTGCGCCGCCTGCGCGCAAGCAAGCGGGGCATTCCTCAAGGCCGCCCACCGCGAAGCCTCGAAGCCGGTGTCAGGGGACCGACAACAGCTATCGGTATCGGACTGAGCAGGCGACCGGGACCGGGCATGCGCTGGTCGTCCGCGCATGCCCGGTCCCGGCGAGGGGAACAGCGGATTGTGCAGACCGGCAATCCGTGGAGGGGATGTTTGCGCGTTACGCCGGTGCTCGCCGGGCCTGAGCGCGCGACACTGCGAGTACTGGCCAACCAGCTGATATCGAGCTAAGGAGACTCCATGAGCGGCATCCCCGTCGGCGCGTTCATCGCCACCGCTACTGCCCCCAATCAGATCGGGCCGCTCGCGCGGCAGGCAGAAGACCTCGGATACTCCGAGGTGTGGGTCGCGGAAGACTACTTCTGCTACGGCGGCTTCACCGGTGCGGCTCTCGCTCTCGGCGCGACGAGTCAGGTCAAGGTGGGGCTGGGGGTCGCGGCATCGGTCGTCCGGCATCCCGCGGTCACGGCCATGGAGATCGCGACCCTTGCTCTCGCGCACCCTGGACGCTTCCTGCCCGGGGTCGGGCACGGCGTGCCGTTCTGGACCGACCAAATGGGTGTCACGGCGAAGTCACCACTGACCGCGCTCACCGAGTGCGTGAACTCCGTCCGCGGACTACTCAACGGCGAAACCATCGATGCGGAGGGAAAGCAGTTCGCTTTTCATTCGGTCTCCCTCGCGCATCGGCCGGAAGTCGAGGTCCCGATCCTCACCGGCGTACTTGGCCCGAAATCGCTGAAGCTATCGGGCAAGATCGCCGACGGCACGGTCATGAGCCTGCTCTGCGGAACCAAGTACCTCGATTTCGCAACCGAGCACATCACGGCAGGCATGAATGAGGGCGGACGAAAGGATCACCTGATCCCCACGTTCGCACTCTTCAGTATCAACAAGGACAGCAAGAGCGCCAAAGCCGCGGTTCGGCAGCAGGTCGCGCTGTATCTCTCCGCCGTGGGACCGCACAACGCCCTGACAGCTCCCTTCGGCTACAACGACCAGCTCCGTGAACTCCTCGAGCGGGGTGGGGCCGACCTACTCGCTCGGGAGATGCCGGACGAATGGGTCAACGAGCTGGCGGTCGCGGGCGACCCGGACGAAGTAACCGAAAGGATCGAACGCCTGCTCGCCGCGGGCGCCACCAGCGTGGTGCTGTCTCCCGTCGATGGAGACGCGGCAGCACAACAGCTTCAGTTCTGCGCGGATGCCGTGTTCCCCGCTTTGAACCGCTAACCCCTGACAAGGACTTTTGTGACGACATCAGCCCAACGCCACCGGTTTGTGTATGCCTTCGCCGAAGGTCATCGAGATTGGAAGGATCTGCTTGGCGGCAAGGGGGCGAATCTTGCCGAGATGACCAACCTCGGCCTGCCCGTGCCACCAGGATTCACGATCACGACCGAAGCGTGCCGCCACTACCTGGAAACTGGCCACGAGCCACCACAACTGCGAGATGAGCTGGTCGAACACCTCACCGCTCTCGAGTCGCGTATGCACAAGCGGCTCGGACAGGCAGACGACCCATTACTGGTTTCCGTTCGATCCGGCGCGAAATTCTCGATGCCGGGGATGATGGAAACCGTTCTCAACGTTGGGCTGAATGACGAGTCCGTGCATGGCTTGGCCGAGCAGTCCGGCAGTCAACGATTCGCGTTTGACTCCTACCGTCGATTGCTGCAGATGTTCGGCAAGACAGTTCTCCATATCGAGGGGTCACACTTCGACGACGCTATGGCGGACGCCAAACGGCGAGCGGATGTGTCCGATGATCTCGAGCTCGACGCCGACGACCTGGCACGGCTGGTCGACGAGTACAAGGTCATCATCACACGGCACTCTGGCCAGGAATTCCCGCAAGATCCGACCATGCAACTGCGCATGGCGATCCACGCCGTGTTCGAATCGTGGAATGCGCCGCGCGCCGTTTCCTATCGTCGGCAGGAGCGCATACGAAGCGAGCTCGGCACAGCGGTCAACGTATGCGCGATGGTCTTCGGCAACCTCGGCGCGGACAGCGGCACCGGCGTGGCCTTCACTCGCGACCCAGCTAGTGGAGCGCGCGGGGTCTACGGCGACTATCTGCCCAATGCGCAAGGCGAAGACGTCGTAGCTGGCATCCGCAACACGCTGCCGCTCTCCGAACCCGAGCGGACGGACCAGCGCAGTCACGGCGAACTGCTGACGATCATGGCAACGCTGGAAAGCCACTATCGAGATCTCTGCGACATAGAGTTCACCATCGAGCGCGGCAAGCTGTGGATGCTGCAGACCAGGATCGGCAAGCGAACCGCGGCGGCAGCGTTTCGTATCGCTACTCAGCTGGTTGACGAACACGTCATCGACCTCGACGAGGCTCTGACCCGCGTGACCGGGACACATTTGGCACAGCTAATGTTCCCGAGCTTCGAGGATTCGGATGCACGGGAACGGCTGACGACTGGCATCGCCGCATCACCCGGTGCCGCCGTCGGCAGGGTCGTGTTCAGTTCTACTCAAGCGGCCCACTGGGCGTCCAACGGAGAAGACGTCATCCTCGTGCGCCGCGAGACCAACCCGGACGACCTGGACGGGATGATGGCGGCCAGGGGCGTATTGACCAGTCGGGGAGGGAAGACGTCGCACGCTGCGGTAGTCGCGCGTGGGATGGGCAAGACGTGCGTGTGTGGTGCGGACGAACTCGCCGTCGACGAGCGCTCTGGTCACCTGACCGCCAACAACGGCGTTGTGATCAATGAAGGAGACACGCTGTCCATCGACGGCGCCACAGGTGAGGTCTTCGTTGGCGCCGTACCTGTCACGCCATCTCCGGTTACGCGCTACTTCGCTGGCGAGCTCGATCCCACCGAGGCGCACGACGATCTGGTGACAGCGGTGCATCGCCTGATGCGGCACGCCGATCACAGACGACGTCTGCACATTCGCGCCAACGCGGACACGCCAGAGGACGCCATGCGGGCACGACGAATGGGTGCGGAAGGCATCGGCTTGTGCCGCACCGAACACATGTTTCTCGGTGAACGTCGCAAAGCCATCGAAGATGTCATTCTCGCCAGCGTCGGGATCGACGGAACGGCCGACCAGGAAGCCGCACTCGAATCGCTGGCGCCGCTACAAGAAGCTGACTTCGTCGCCCTCCTGACCGCGATGGACGGCCAGCCGGTCACAATCCGGCTCATCGATCCTCCGCTGCACGAGTTCCTCCCGGATCTCACCGAACTGGCCGTTCACGTAGCCGTCGCGGATGAGCGCGGCGAGGAGCTCACGCACACCAGGCATCTGCTCACCGCGGTGCGGCGTCTACACGAGCGGAATCCCATGCTTGGTCTGCGGGGCGTCCGCCTCGGCCTCGTGATCCCAGGACTGTTCACAACGCAGATTCGAGCGATCGCCGAGGCAACCGTTCAGCGAATCATGGCTGGCGGCAACCCGCGACCACAGATCATGATTCCACTGGTTGGCTCGGTCCAAGAACTCGAACTTGCCAAGGACCAGGCACGCGCCGTGCTACGTGAGATCAGCGAACGTACCGGCGTACCGCTCGATCTCCCCATCGGAACCATGATCGAGCTGCCACGAGCAGCGCTCACCGCAGGAGAACTCGCTGACGCCGCCGAGTTCTTCTCGTTCGGAACAAATGACCTCACACAGACGACCTGGGGGTTCTCCCGGGACGATGTCGAGGGATCCTTCTTCTCCGCCTACTTGGAAAAAGGGATTTTCGGTGTCTCGCCGTTCGAGTCGATCGACACGGAAGGGGTCGGCAGGTTAGTGGGTCTCGCGGCCGCCGAAGGGCGCTCTCAACGTCCGGCTCTCGAGCTCGGCGTGTGTGGCGAACATGGCGGCGACCCGGACAGCATCCAGTTCTTCGAACACGCAGGACTGGACTACGTCTCGTGCTCACCATTCCGGGTTCCCGTGGCACGACTGGAGGCCGGGCGAGCAGTGGTCCGCAACGAAACGGTCAGCGATGACCGGTAGGAGTCCCGAATGCGCGATGTATTGCCGGATATCGACCAGTGGTACGCGGAGGGAACACGCTTCGCGCTGGCTACCGTCATCAACGCGTTCCACTCCACGCCGCGGCAGCCAGGTGCCGCCATGGCCGTATCCGATGGTGGGGAAGCAGTGGGCAGCGTTTCCGGCGGCTGTGTCGAAGGTGCGGTCTACGAGCTGGGCCGAGAAGTACTTGAGACCGGTCAACCGGTCACGCAGCGGTACGGCGTCTCCGACGACGACGCGTTCGCCGTCGGGCTGACGTGCGGCGGCACCATTGATGTACTGGTGCAGCCGGTGGACGTCGCGTCGTTCCCTGAATTCGGTGATGTCGCGAGCTCCATCAACGCGGCAGTCCCCGTTGCCGTGGCGACGGTAACGGGTTCTGGTGACCGTCTCGGCAAGAGACTCATCGTCTGGCCCGATCGCGTTGCCGGCGGTCTCGGCGATCCGGCACTGGATGCCGCCGTCGCCGACGACATGGCGGGAATGCTCGACCAGGGCGTCACCGCCATCCGGCACTACGGACCACGTGGCGAACGCAGGCGAGACGACATCGCGGTGTTCGTGCAGTCCTTCGCGCCACCCGCGCGGATGTTCGTATTCGGGGCGATCGACTTCGCCGCCACCGTCGCCCGCATCGGCAAGTTCCTCGGCTACCACGTCGCCGTATGCGACGCCAGGCCGGTATTCGCTACACGCAAGCGTTTTCCTGAGGCCGATGACGTCGTCGTGTCCTGGCCACACCGATTCCTCGCGGAGGCCATCGACGACGGACTCATCGACGGTCGCACCGTCCTGTGCGTACTCACGCACGACCCGAAGTTCGACGTTCCGCTGCTGGAACTGGCACTGCGTACCGATGCCGGCTTCATCGGTGCGATGGGCTCCCGCCGCACCCACGACGACCGGCTCGCGCGGCTACGCGAGCTCGGGCTAGGCGACGTCGAGCTTTCCAGGTTGGCTTCGCCCATTGGCCTTGACCTCGGCGCTCGCACTCCCGAGGAGACGGCGGTGTCAATCGCCGCGGAGATCATCGCGATGAAAAGGAACGGAAGCGGCCGCCGCCTCTCGGCAACCTCAGGGCGGATTCACGGTGACGCCGTAACACTGTCGGCCAACCCAGCCTGACCACGAAGGCGGTCCTACATCGGACGACCGCAGCGGTCCACACGCCTCCAGGGCCAGTCCGTGGCAAGCCAGCGTGCGACGGCGTCGGCGAGTGGTGCGTCGAGGTCCGATCTGTCTGCCCGCACCCAGGACTGCACCGTGACGTCCCACTCATCGGAGTCCGAGGGATACAGGTAGACGCAACCGATGACGTCGTTGTCGCGTGGGTCGAGCACTGTGAAGGTGAAACCGGCCCCTCGTGTGAAGTCGTCGGCGTGGCGGCGAAGGTCGGTGAGGTTCTCCTCGAGCGTCATGCCGTTGCGTGGTGGCCAGTTGCCGTCGGGATAACCGGGAGTGGAGCGTATGTGCTCGATGCTCGACATCCACGCGGCGTGATCGGCCGAATTGTGCTGCGGCCCCAGCGGTGCGAGGTGGAACAGGTCGGTGACGAATGAAGTCGGCGGATCGAAGCCGACTGGCACGAACCCATCCGCGATCATGACCAGGATCGTACTGGGCTGGCCAAACTCCTGTCCTCGAGCTTCGGCTCAGCGCGGGAGCTGCTCGCCGAGCAGGAGGTTGCGCACCAGGTGCAGGGCGGCAGTGACCGAACGTTCGCGGACGTCGGCCCTGCCACCGGGCAGCACCGGGTCGCGTGTCCGGCGTTCGCCGCGTACCGCGGCGCTGATGCAGACATAGCCGACCGGCTTGTCCTGCGTGCCGCCGTCCGGGCCGGCGATGCCGGTGATACCGACGCCGATGTCGGCGCCGAAGCGCTCGATCGCGCCGTCGGCCATCGCCTCGGCCACCTCGGTCGACACCGCGCCCGTGCGCGCGATCAGCTCGGCGGGCACCCCGAGCAGCTCGGCCTTGGCATCATTGGAGTAGGTGACGACACCGCCCATGAAGTAGGCCGAGGAGCCGGGGCGTTCGGTCAGCCGGGCGGCGAGCAGACCCGACGTGCACGACTCAGCCACCGCGATCGTGCGTCCGTCGAGCAGACCGACGACGACGTCGGTCACGGACTGGCCGGTCTCGCTGAACACACACGGCCCGTGGCGCTCGACCAATCCGGCGCGAAGCGCGGCGGCCGCGTCTTCGGCGCCGTCGCGGTAGCGCACGTCGACCTCGAGTTCGCCGCCGCGCAGGCACGTGGTGATTTCCAGCGCGGAGAGATCGGTGCTGGCGCCGATCTCGCGCAGGCTGGCCGCGAGCTCGGACTCGGGCACCGCGAACAGGCGCAACGCGAGTACCTGGTACGGCTCGGCCCGAGCCAGCATCTCGCGCGCGGGTGCCGCCGCGATCGCGTTCTCCCACATTCCCTGCAGCTCGCGCGGGGGGCCGGGCAGCACAATCACGACCTGATCGCCAGCGGGCACGACGAGGCCCGGTGCGGTGCCGACCGGGTCGATCGGCACCGCGCCTTCGGGCACCATCGCCTGCTTGCGATTGGCCGTACGCAGCGACTCGGGGTCGAAGTTGAACCGGCGCGCGAACTCGGCCAGGATCGCCTCGATCGTGCGCTCCATCTTCTCGTCGAGGCGCAGTGGGCGGCCCGCGAAGCGGCCGACGACCTCGGCGGTGAGGTCGTCGGCTGTCGGCCCGAGTCCGCCGGAAGTGACGACCAGATCGATACCGCGCCCGCGCAGGAACTCCAGCGTCGCCAGCAGGTCCTCAGGTCGATCGCCGACCTGGTGGATGCCCTCGACCTCCACCCCCAGCGCGCCAAGCCGCTGCGAGATCCACGGCCCGTTGCGATCGCGAGTCGCACCGCTGAGCACTTCGGTACCAGTGACCAAGACCGCACCACGAACGTTCACGACAATCATTCTCCCAATCCGCGCGCGACATCGGAGCCCTAGGGGCCATATCGCCGACGGACACGGGCGAGAGACGGCAATCCACCTGATGTGGGATCAGGACATACGCGCTCGGCGACCCGTCGCCATCACGACATTCGCGCTGACAGCGGGCGCGCCGGTCAGTCCGGGTGGACGACCACGACGTGGAGCTGTCTTGGCCCGTGGACGCCTTCCACCCGGTTCAGCTCGATGTCGCTGGTCGCCGATGGACCGCTGATCCAGGTCTGCGGCCGCTCCGGATCGAGACGGGCGATGGCGTCCGGCACGCCCGCGACGATCTGGTCGGTCCGGATAACGCAGACGTGGCGATCGGGCACCAGGCTCACCGCGCGGCGGCCCTGACCGGGACCGTGGTCGAGCACGATGGTGCCGGTGATCGCGATCCCGATCGCTGCCGTCGTGACCACGGCATCCACGGTGTCCAGTTCGGACGCCGACAGGTCGTCGTCCAGCGCGTCATCGATCGGATATGGCAGATCACCGGGCACGACGACGCGGCAAGCATCGCCGAGTGCGGCTCGGATGGCACCGGCGACGTCGGCGTGCGCGCACCGGGTGACGGTGGCCCGGTAGTCGGCCACTCGCTCGGCGAACAGCTCGACGAGGTCAGCAGGCGCCGGAACATCGCGATAGCCGCGCGACACATCGACGTCGGGCGGCGCGTCGGCCAGCGCGGACCGGATCGACGCCAGGATCTCCTCGCGTGCGCTGCTCACGACTCACTCCGCTCCGTGCGGGTGCGCCGCCACCACCCCCGGAACGATTCCGCCGGTGGTGCTGGCAGATCCCGAGCACCGGTCCACCGAGATCCGGGGCCTGGCAGTGAGCCCAGCACTCGTCTGCCACCAGGCGCGCTGCGGCGCAGCACCCGCGCCAGTAGACGTCCAGCGGCCCCGGCGACCCGCTCCAGCCGCCCCAACCTGCGTGCGTCGGCCAGCGCCCAGGACGCGGCCTTCATCGCCACGGCTTCCGGCTTCGGCTGGCCGCGATGCGCGTCGACCACCTTCGACCGCAGGTGCACCAGTACCTCCGGGATGTCGATGCGCACCGGGCACGCATCGAAACACGCACCGCACAGGCTGGACGCGTACGGCAGCGAGTCGACCTGCTCGTCGTGGCCGACTCCGCGCAGCAGCGGGTTGAGAATCGCCCCGATCGGCCCCGGATACACCGACCCGTACGCATGGCCTCCGGTGCGCTCGTAGACCGGGCACACGTTCAGACATGCCGAGCACCGGATACAGCGCAGCGCCTGCCGCCCCACCTCGTCGGCCAGCGCGCGGGTGCGGCCGTTGTCCAGCAGCACGACGTGCATCTCCTGTGGCCCGTCGCCCGGCGTGACACCGGTCCACGTCGAGGTGTACGGGTTCATCCGCTCGCCCGTGCTCGACCGGGGCAGCAACTGCAGGAAGACGTCCAGATCGTCCCAGCTGGGCACGACCTTCTCGATCCCGACGACAGACACCAGGATCTCGGGCAGCGTCAGGCACATCCGGCCATTGCCTTCGGACTCGACGACCATCAGCGTGCCGGTGTCGGCGACGGCGAAGTTGGCACCGGAAACGGCCATCCGCGCGGACAGGAACTTCTCCCGCAGGTGCAGCCGGGCCGCCCCGGCCAGGTCGGCGGGGTTGTCGGTCAGGTCATCGGGCGCGGCCCGGCCCGCCGCTGCCATCCGCCGCAGGAAGATCTCGCGAATCTCCGCTCGGTTGCAGTGAATCGCTGGCACGAGGATGTGGCTGGGCAGATCGTCGCCAAGCTGCACGATCAGCTCGGCCAGGTCCGTCTCCCACGCCGCGATCCCCTGCTCGGCAAGGGATTCGTTCAGTCCAATCTCCTGGGTCGCCATCGACTTGACCTTGACAAGTTCGTCGATGCCGTTGTCCTGGGCGATGCCCGCGACGATGCGGCACGCCTCGGCGGCGTCACGCGCCCAATGCACGGTCGCGCCACGCTCGGTCAGCGACCGCTCCAGCCGCAGCAGGTGCTCGTCCAGATTGTGCAGGGCGTTGTCTTTGATGGCCGCGCCTGCCTGACGCAGTTCCTCCCATTCGGCCACCTCACCGACCATCTGCGCCCGCTTGCCGCGAATCGTCCCGGTGGCGTGCGCGAGATTGCCCCTGAGCTGGCTGTCGGCCAGCGCTGCCTTCGCCGCGTCCGGAAAGGCAGGCATGCCAACGAATGTCGCGCTCATCGCTCCTCCGTACTGGCGAGCACCTCGGCAAGATGCAGCACCCGGACACCGGACCGCTGCCGGGACAGCATCCCGCCGATGTGCAGCAGACAGGAATTGTCCCCCGCGACGAGCACCTCCGCACCCGTCTCGCGCACATGGCGGACCTTATCGGCACCCATCGCCACCGAGGTGTCGGCGTTCTTGACGGCGAACGTGCCGCCGAACCCGCAGCACTCCTCGGCGGCGGGCAGGTCTGTCAGCCGCAGCCCGCGCACGGCCCGCAGCAGCCGCAGCGGCCGGTCTCCGACGTCGAGCATCCGCAGCGAGTGGCAGGTCGGGTGATAGGTGACCGCGTGCGGGAAGTACGCACCGACGTCGGTGACGCCGAGCACGTCCACCAGGAACTCGGACAGCTCGTACACCCGCGCTGACGTCTCCGCCACCGCCATCTCGAGGCCGTCGTCGCCGCTACGCCGGGCGACGATGCCGTGCTGGTGTCGCACCGACCCGGCGCAGGAGCCGGACGGCGCCACGATCGCGTCGTAGTCGGCGAAGGCGTCTACGAACGACCGCACGACCGGGATCGCCTCATCGAGGTAACCGGTGTTCACCATCGGCTGGGCGCAGCAGGTCTGTCCACTCGGGAATTCGACGTCCACCCCCAGCCGGGACAGCAGCCGCACCACCGCTTTGCCGGTGTCCGGGAACATAGCGTCGTTGATGCAGGTGACCAGCAGCGCGACCCTCATGTCCGATGATTCGGACCTGCCAGCAGTCCTCATGCCCGATGATTCGGACCTGCCAGCAGTCCCAGGATCCGATGATTCGGACCTGCCAGCAGTCCTCATTCGTAGACGCATGCTTCCGCATCATCCCACGCCGTACGAGATCCGGTGGGCTCATACCGCCGCACGTCGTGAGGACTACTCTCGCCGGGCCCTGGGGCCGGTGCCCGGTGCGGGCGGCCGAGCGGGATCGGGCGCGACGTCGATGGTCGCCGTCGTTCCGGACATCGAGGGTGCGAACATGTTGTCCCCGGCCACCTGCAGGATGGCGCAGTGCGGCACATCGTCGATGACGACCTGTTCCCGCGCCGTGCCCACGGGATTGTCGGAGCCGTAGTAGCCCCACCCGGTTGTCACGCTGAGGTCGTAGTCGTCGGTGGGCAGCGACCAGTCGAGGTCGATGGTGACGTCTGCGGTTCGTGCCCGGCTGGGGCTCAGGTCGACGACCCATGTCTGCGCGCCCCAGGCGAAGTTGCCGGGGATGCCGCCGTTCAAGGCTTGCGTGTCCGTGGTGTGCACGGCCCGGAAGTCCTCGGTCGCGTTGGTCTCTCGCATCGCCGGTATCGGACACGGCTTGCCGATCTGCCGTGGTTCCGCGGCGGGCGGCTGCGGCCCGTCGGGCAGTGGCGCGTCCGCGTCGAGACACTCAGGGTCGGGGCGGACACCGGCCAACCACTCGATGGCGTTGACGAGGGAGAGCTGGAAGGCGGGCACTGACCAGGTGCTCTCGTTGTGTCCCATGTTGTTGTAGAACACCCGTCCATCGCCGTAGGTCCGTTTCCAGGCGATGGGTTGGTTATCTTCGTAGGGCTGGTCGCCCTCCTGCACGCCGTCGGCCACTGACGTCTCGTCGAGAGAGAGCAGCACCTCGGTGCCGGGGAGATCGCGCGGCAGCGAGATACCGGGGACGCCGCGCGCGCCGCGCCACCGGTAGTACTCGTCCCGCATCGGGAACGAGTCGGCGTCCGACCAGCCAGCGACCGTCGGATCCGATGGCTGCTCGACGACCACCCGCGCCGGTGGTGCGCCCGCACCGTGCGGATGGGAATCGAACTGCGCGCCGAAGAGCTGGGCGTGCTCGGGCCAGCCGTACTCGCTGTCCAGCACCGCGTGGATACCCAGGTTGCCGCCGCCGCACGCTGACCATCGCATGACCTCGTCGCGCTGCTGCTCGGTGATCGGCGCCTTGCCCGTCGTGCTGATCCACATGAGCGCGTCGTAGTCGCGCAACGTGGCCATGGACAGGTCGGCTGGGTTCTCGGTCACGGTCACCGAGAACTCACCCGTCGCCTGCGCGAGTTCCAGCATCGTCCGCTCGCCAGTGGTGATGCTTGGGTGGCGGAACCCGTAGGTGCCGCCCCACACCAGCACGCGTGGCGGCTCGGTATCGGGTTCGGCTGCCGCGGTGCCGTCCGCCGAGGTAGCTGCCGAGGCAGCGGGCACCGCGGTGCCGGTGAGCAGTAAGGCCGCGAGTGCGGCGAGTCGAGCACGCATCTCTACTCCAGGGGTGTGCGGTGTTCAGCGAACGGGTGGTCAGTTCACAACCGTGAAGCTCCAGGTGCGGCTCGACATGTTGCCCGCGGCGTCCTCCGCGATCACCCGGACCCGATGTGTGCCGAACTTCAGCTTCTTCGGCGGCACGTGGCTGATTCGATCGGTGGCTTCGTCGTAGCTGAACGCAACGGCCTGTCCGTCGAGGTACAGGCTCAGCCGCGACGCGGTGAGCTCGGAACGGTCGTCGCGCACCGTGGCGGCGATCTCCGGTTGCCTGTCCGTTGTGGACGAGCCGTCGGCAGGAGCCAGCTCCGTGATCGCCGGTGCTGTGGTGTCCGGCGGCGCGGCATCGGGCAGCCCGGTGCCCACGAACGTGAGGTAGTTGACCGACATCATGCTGCCCGGCACGAGCGGGTTCGGCGGCAGTAGCGGGTTGCGGAACACCAGGAACAGCTCGTGGGTTCCGCCGGGGTCGGTCACCGGCACGCTGTAGGTCGCCCAGGCGTCCGGATCGATATCGCCCGGGACGTCGACGGAGCCGAGTAGCTCACCGTCCGGCGCGTCCCGGCGGATCTCGATCGTGCCGCCTGCCGTATCGGCCGCGACCCGCAGGTCGATCCGGTCGATGCCAGTGAGGTTGACCGGTTCGTACGACGCGTGGTCACCGTTTTCCAGCTCACCGATGGCCTTGCCACCGCCCCCGGTGGGATCGGCGGCGTCCACCACGGCCACACCATTCTGCCGGGTGAAGTGCTCGGCCTGCTTGGTGCGTGGCTGCAGCACCGCGACGTCGCCACCGGTCAGCGCCGGGGTGTCGTCGGCTCCGCCGGTGTCGGTGTAGCTGGCGGAGACGACGTAGAAACTGGACTGGGTGTCCGGCTCCCACTTGGCGGGGACGGTCACCGTTCCGGAGCAGCCGGTGAAGCTCTGGTCGCCGTGGGCGTGTTCGTTGTGACCGAGCGCCGTCTCGACGTGGACCTCGCCGCAGTCGATGTCACCGTCCTGAGGATCGGTGACCTCGACGGTGAAGTCGAGCCGGTCGCCGTAGTCGAACACGCCGCCGTTGGCGGGAGCGGTCAGCGTCACGGTGGGACGATCGTTGCCCACGACGATGTCCTGTGTCGCCGTTCCGGTTTTGCCAGCACCATCGGTCACGGTCAGCCGCGCGGTGAACACGCCGTTGCTCCGGTAGACGTGCGTCGGATTCGGCTCCGTCGCGTCGGTCGTGCCATCGCCGTCGAAGTCCCACGCGTAGCTCAGCGGGTCGCCCTCGGGGTCACGGCTGCCCTCGCTGGAGAACTCGACGGTCAGTGGCGCGGTGCCGCTGGTGCGGTCGGCCGAGATCGCCGCGATCGGCGAGCGGGAACCCTCGACGTAGTTGATCTTGTAGACGGCGGCGTCCGGGCTGCCACCGGTATAGCTGCCGCTGTAGCTGCCGCTGCCGTAGTCCAGCACGTACAACGAGCCGTCCTTGCCGAACTCGAAGTCCATCGGCGCGGCCACGGAGCCGGAGTCGAAGAACGGGTGGATCCGCGCGGGCTCGCCGTCGGGGCCGATCTCGATCTCCTTCATCCAGCCTCGGCTCCAGTCACCCATGAAGAAGTGGCCGTCGAAGTATTCCGGGAACTTCGTGTCGGAAACCAGGTCTGGGTCGTAGCGATAGACCGGGCCGGCCATGGGTGCCTCGCCCCCGTTGCCGAACTCGTCGGTGGAGTTGCCGTTGTAGTGCACGGTGCCGCCGTCGTACCAGAGCCACGGATGCTCGGCGGGTGGCAGCTGGCGCAGCCCGGTGTTGCGCGGCGATTCGTTGACCGGGGCGTCGCAGTCGAACTTCGGACCGGACTCGCCGGTGGCGAAGTCGTAGTCGTTGTAGGCGAAGTTGGGTCCGCTGCAGTACGGCCAGCCGTAGTTGCCCGCCTCCCTGATCTGATTGACCTCGACCAGGCCGCCTGGCCCTCGGCTCTCCGACTCGCTGGCCGCGTCCGGGCCGTACTCACCGACATAGAGCCAGCCCGTCGCGGGGTCGATGCTGAACCGGAACGGATTGCGGAAGCCCATCGCGTAGATTTCCGGCCGGACCTTCGCCGGGTCGGCATCGGGGTATTTCCCTCCGGCGCCGAACAGGTTTCCCTCCGGAATGGTGTAACTACCGTCGGTCTCGGGATGGATGCGCAGGATCTTGCCGCGCAGGTCATTGGTGTTCGACGCCGTGCGCTGCGCGTCGAATGACGGATTGCGCTCAGGCCGCTCGTCGATCGGGGTGTAGCCGTCGGACTCGAAGGGGTTGGTGTCGTCCCCGGTGGAGATCAACAGGTTGCCCCTGGTGTCGAAGTTCAGGTCACCACCGACATGGCAGCACATGCCCCTGTCAGCGGCGATCCGCAGGATGACCTGCTCGCTGTCCAGGTCGAGCGTGCCGCCGGAGAACTGGAACCGCGACACGTAGGTCTCACCCTCGAAACGCTTGAAGTCCTGCTGGCTGCCCTCCGAGGGCGCGTCCCCCTCGTTGGTACCCGGCGTCGCGGGGTCATCCGTCGGTGTGTCCAGCGGCGGCGCGTACATCACGTAGACCCACCGCGACTGCGCGAAGTCCGGCGCCAGCGCGATGCCCTGCAGCCCCTCCTCGTCGTGCTGGTACACCGGGATCCGGGCCGCCACCGACGTGCCGTCGGTTTCGCTGCTCAGGAACACCCTGCCGTCCCGGGCGGTGTGCAGCACCCGACCGTCGGGCAGCACCGCGAACGCGATCGCCTCGCCAACCTGCGACTGCCCGCTGGCCAGCGTGATCTGCTCGAATTTGTCATCCGGCGGCGGTTCATCTTCCTGGGCGCCCGCGCTTACTGGCGTGAGCACGCCGTATGCCAGCACGACTGACAGCACCAGAACGACGAGCCGGCGGACCCGAATCACGGCGCTGCGCTGCGACGATGCGAGGTTCATGACCTGGCACCTTAGAAATACTTCTAACGGGTGTCAATCAAAAGTAGCTAGTCGATCTTCATAAGACGATTACTCATTCAGCAGAAGTGGTGCGGACGGCACCTCGGGATCATGAACCTCATCGCGATCGGCGCCGTGACGATCGCGGTACTCAAATCCAGCCTTCTTCCCATGCCCGATAGGCAGCGGCGTGACGGCTTGTGGTGCCAAGTTTGCTCATCGCCGATGAGAGGTAGTTGCGAACGGTGCCTGGCGCGAGATGGACCCACGCGGCGATGGCTTGCACGGAGTCGCCGGTACGAGCCGCGCGCAGGACGTCGAGTTCGCGTGCGGTCAGCGGGCAGGTGTGCTCGGTCAACGCCGACGCCGCGATCTCCGGGTCAACGTAGCGCCGACCGGACGAGACTCCCCGCAGAATCTCCGCGAGGCGTGCGGCAGGCGTTGTTTTCGGCACGAACCCGCTGACACCGGTCGCCAGGGCTCTGCGCAGCACGCCGGGACGGGCGTGCCGCGTCACAAGAACAATCTCGGTAGCTAGTTCCGCACGGATCTCCTCAGCGGCCCGCAGACCATCAGCCGGCGGCATCTCGAGGTCGAGCACCGCGATGTCGGGATGATGTGCCCTGGCTTCGCTTACGGCCTCGGTCGTGGTCGCGACCTGCGCGACAACGGTCATGTCCGGTTCGAGCTCAAGCAGAGCGGCGAGCGCGCCACGCACAAGGTCCTCGTCATCGGCGAGCAACAGCCGGATCATGTCCGCGCTCCCTCCCCGTCGGGCAGCAGTGCTGTCACGGTGAACCACTCGCCATCGCGATGCCACTCCAGCGCGCCGCCGGATGCCGCCAGCCGCTCGGCCAACGTGGTCAGCCCGGTGCCTGGCTCGGACGCGGGAACCATCGCGCCGTTGTTGCGCACCCGAAGCCGCACACCGTCCCTGTCGGTCCAGAGTGCCACGGTGGCTTCGTTGGCGTGGCTGTGTCGAAGCACGTTGGTCGTCGCTTCGCGGACAGCCTGGCCGAGTAGCTGCCGCCCTTCGCTCGGGACCGCGTCCACCGCCGACTCGCTGCCCGGGTGCAGACGTCCTTCGATCCCCGCGGCTGCCAGTACACGGGTCGCGTTCGTCATCTCGGTAGTCAGCGGTGTGATGCGGTAGCCGCGCACAAGGTCCCGAGTCTCTTCCATGGCGGCCTGCGCGTGCTGGTGCACCTCCCGCATACGAGCGGCAGCGGCCTGCGGGTCGGTCTCGGCCAACCGCGCCGCCAGCTCGCTTTCGAGCGCGATGACATGGAGGTGGTGCCCCTGCACGTCGTGCAGATCCGCCGCGAACCGCAGGCGCTCATCGATGACGGCGAGTTCGCCGTCCACCCGGCGGGCATGTTCGAGCTGAACCACGATGTCGAAGTACCAGTCGCCAGAGAGCAGTGCCACGGAGATCAACACGATCAGTACCGCACCGAACGCCGGATCCGGCAGGGAGACATCACCACGCGCGACGAAGCGGGCGGCGACAGCAACGGCGATCGTGGTTGCCGTCGCCACGAGCACGATCCGTGACCGCAATCGCGGAAGCGTCGCGCATGCGATCGCGCCGGTCACCATGCCCGCCACGATCGTCCAGGTGTTGGTGGGGCCAGATGTGGCCCACGGGGACGCGACCGTGAGGATCAACGCGCCCGCGACGGCCAGCGCCGCGGGACCGGCCGGGAGGCCGGTCTCACCATCGGACGCGAGACGGCGATGCAGCAGCCAGGCCGCACCGACCGAACCCGCGGCCGTGCCCGCGACGGCGATCGCGGCCAGCGTGACGCGTGGTTCGGTGGCCACGATCGCGGCAACCAGCGCTGCGCCGACCGCGACGACGAGCCCGACGGTAGACCACCACGTCAAGCGCCGCGCCCGCTCGACGTTGCTCGCTGAATCCGTCATTCTCGTCATGATGCCGTAAACAACGCCTCGGGCACCGGTGCCATGTGTCATCGACACGCGTGACGGCCGCACCAGAAGTCGTGCGGTTGTGGTACTGCCACCGGCAGCGATCCAGCAGCACCGTTACCGGTATGACTACGGCACACTCACCCGCACTCATCGCACGCGGTCTGCGCTACGACTACGGCGCGTTCGAGGCACTGCGGGGCATTGATATCGACGTGCACGCTGGCGAGTTGTTTGTTCTGCTCGGCACGAACGGCGCGGGGAAGACCACAACCCTGGATGTGCTGGAAGGCAGGCGTCAGCCCGGCGGCGGCTCTCTGCGGACGCTCGGGATGGACCCATGGCGTCAGCGCCGCATGGTCACTGCCCGAGTCGGCATCGTGCTCCAGGAGTCCGCGCTGCCGCAGGAGTTGACCCCGCTGGAGTTCCTCCAGCTGTGGAACCGATTAACCGACGCGGCGGCCACGCACGTTCCTGCGGACAACAACCTCGCACGAGTGGGCCTCGCGCATCGCCGTGACGTGCGAATCGGCAGGCTGTCCGGCGGCGAACGCCGCAAGCTCGAGCTGGCCACAGCGCTGGCCACCGACCCCGAGCTGCTCATCCTCGACGAGCCAACCAGCGGACTGGATCCGGAGACAAGAGCGGATACCTGGGAGCTGCTGCGCGACCTCCTGCGGCGTGGCACAAGCATCCTGCTGACCACCCACTATCTGGAGGAAGCCGCCACGCTCGCGGACCGGCTCGCCATCGTGCACCGGGGCCGCGTCGCGGTCTCCGGAACCCTGGACGAGGTACTGACAGCGCACCGCATGACAACCCTGGCGGACGTCTTTCACCAGGTCAGCACCACATCACCCGAGGAGGCGTCCCGATGACGACGACAGTCGCACTCGCACGAGCCGAACTGATCATGCTCACCCGCAACCGCACGGCGCTGGTCAACGCGGTACTCATTCCGTTCGCCCTCGGCGTGCTGTGGATCGTCTCAGACTCGCCTACCGGCTTCGCGTCGTTCGGCGCTGTTCTGCAACTGCTCGTGCTGATCGCGTTCACCGTGCTGAGTGTGGCCACCACGACGCTGGTCGCGCGAAGGCAACAGCACCTTCTGGAACGGTGGCGCCTGTCAACGGCGCCCATCGGATCGATCCTCACGGGGACACTCACCCCCGCGCTGGTCCTGTTCACAGGTCAGGCGACCGTACTGCTCGCCATGACCGCGTACGCCACAGGCAGCGCGCCGAAACAGCCGCTAGTCCTCGGGATCGCGCTCGTGCTCGGTGGTGCGTTCGGGTGCGCTCTCGCCTTCGTGACAGCTGCGTTCACCCGGACGGTCGAGGCAGTGTCGGTCGCCCTGCTGCCCGCGTCGACCGCGCTGATCGGCGGTGGCATCTGGGCGAGCACCACCGCACCGGGCGAGCTCAGCTGGTGGATACCGGCGACCGGTGGTGGCGCGATCGCCCAACTCGTGCGGATCGGCTGGGACGGCGCACACGGCAGCGCTGGTCTCGGAGGCGCGCTCGGCGCAGCCCTCCCCAACGTCGCATGGCTGCTCGCCCTGACGGCGATGGCCGCCGCGATCGCCGCACGCACATTCCGTTGGCACGCCCGTGGGTGATTAGTCAGTCACGCGCACGGCTAACCTGTCGGTCACCAGACCGGCAGGTTAGCGCTCGACTTCTACCGCGGACGTCGGCCGCACCACGGTGGTCGCCGGGCACGCGGGGACACGGCTTGTAGCGCGAGTTGCCGTACTATCGGCTTCGTGGCCTCGCCAAGTACGAGGGCTGTTCGCGTTCGCGCTGTCCTTCGACGAAATCATCCCCACCACATTCACGCTGGGAACGAGCCTGGAGACGTTGCCGATCTGGATCATGAAAGACATCTTCCGCCCGAACCAGGTGCCGGTGGTCAACGTGGCCGCCGCCGTGCTGGTCCTCGCCTCGACCATCCCGGTGTACCTGACGCGACGCCTCTCCGGAGACGACGCCATCGGCAGGCGCCGCTGGGAAGGTTCCGCCCCGACGAGCATGCTCACCCGCGGGTCCTGGCGATACTGGTTAACCTGGACCAGTGCTGACTCACGACGTGAACCTCGATGACTGAACCCGGCGACCTCATCGCGGGGCGGTACCGGCTGCAACGTCTGATCGGGACCGGGGCGATGGGCGTGGTGTGGCAGGCCCGTGACGAGCGGCTGAATCGCGAGATCGCGGTCAAGAAGCTGCTGATCCAGCCCGGGCTCGAACCGGCGCGGGCCGACGAGGCACGCAGGCGGGCGATGCGGGAGGGCCGGGTCGCCGCGCGGCTGCACCACCCGCACGTCATCAGCGTGTTCGACGTCGTCGTCGATGACGACCTACCGGTGCTCGTGATGGAGTACCTGCCGTCGCGCAGCCTGGCGGAGCTCATGTCCGAGCGCGGGCAGCTGCCCGCGGCGGAAGTCGCACGCATCGGCGCGCAGGCAGCGTCGGCACTGGCGGCCGCGCACGACGCGGGCGTAGTCCATCGCGACGTCAAGCCGGCCAACATCCTCATCGCAGAAGAAGACGGCTCAGCCAAGATCACCGACTTCGGCATCTCGCACGCCGCGGGCGACGTCGCCGTCACGCAGACGGGCATGGTGGCAGGAACACCCGCGTACCTGGCGCCCGAGGTCGCGCGGGGCACCAAGCCCTCGCCAGCCTCGGACGTGTTCTCGCTGGGTGCCACGTTGTACGCCGCGGTCGAAGGCACGCCGCCGTTCGGCAACGCGGGCGAGAACTCGCTGGCCCTGCTGCACAATGTGGCAGCCGGACAGTTCCCGCCGCCGCAGCAGGCGGGCGTGCTGACCGGTCCTCTGCAGAGGATGATGCAGCTGGACGTGGCCAAGCGGGCCAGCGTGCGGGAGGCCGAGCAGATGCTCACCCAGGCCGCGGCCGGTCAGCAGTCGACGGCGGTGCTCGGCGCCTGGCCCGGAGGCCAGACGCCGACCCGCGCGATGAACCCGCCGACGCTACCCGGCGTTCCCCCGGCCGCGGAGTACGCCGAGCCGGTACCGGCTGGACCACCGAAGCGTTCAGGGCGGCGCTGGGCGATCGCCGCCCTCGTGGTCGCGCTGCTGGCGGGGATCGGGCTTGCCGCCTACTTCCTGTTTGACGGTGGCGACCCCGGTTCGGACACCGTCGAACTCACGCCAGCGGCGATGGAGGAAGCCGTCGCGGACTATTACGACCTGCTACCCGACCAGGCTGAGCAGGCGTGGGAGCGGCTGGGCCCCGCGCTGCGGGAGCAAGGCAAGCAGAGCTATCTGGACCACTGGTCGGACGTGGACGACGTCGACATCGTCGACGAGCCGCGCGCTATCGGCTCGGACACTGTCAGGGTCGGCATCGAGCTCGACCTCGGCGACGACACCGTCCGCAACGAGGTGCACTCGCTGACCCTCATCACCTCGCCCAAGCGGCTGCTGATCAACGACGACAGGCTGCTGCGCGAGGACGAGACCGGCCCGACAACGACCGAGCCGGAGAGCGACACCGAGCAGCCGACGACCACGACCGAGGAGCCAACTACCACGACCGTGCAGCCGACGACCACGACCGAAGAACCAACCACCACGACCGAGCAGACGGAACCGGACGTGATCCCGACGGAGGGGGGCGCGGCGGGTGAGGGCGCGCCGGACGAGAGCGCGACAGACGACGGCGCGACGGATGGCGGCGCAACAGACGACGGCACGGCGGGTGAGTGACCTCGTGCCGAATTCACCGCCGCGGCGAGGCAGCATCCTGTCGAGTTGGGGACAACTCCTACGCCGCCTCGGTGTGCTTGGTCAGCGCGTCAACGACGACGTCCCGGGTCGCCGGACCACGCGGCCGTGAGGATTTCCAGCGACTCGTCGAGCATCTGGCCGCGCAACCTCTCATCGGGCTGCTCGCCAGTCTTGGCGAACTCGCTGCCGAAGCGGTCACTGCCGAGACCGACTCCGAGCGTGACGCGGCCACCGCTGAGCCGATCCAGCGTCGCGGTTTCCCGGGCGACCTTGGTCGGACGGCGGCGGGCAAGACCCCGTGCCAACCGGCCTCCTCCGCCTCGGCCGCCAAGCGTGCGAGAACCCCAGGATCGGCAAGATCGTCAAAGATCGGTAACCAGAGCGCCGAGCGCATGGCCGTAGGGTACGTGTCCCGGCCGGTTTCGTGTATCGCATGATCCGGACGGTGCGGCCCAGTAGGGTGCGGACATGGTCGAACGGCTTGCTCATGTCGAACGTATGAGCACAGCTCGGGCGGTGGCGGACGAGCTCGATGACCGTCTGCGGGCGGTGGCCCGTCCAGAGCGCGCCGACGGCGAGCGCCGCTACCTGAAGAGCGATCTCGAACATCTCGGCGTGAGCGTCCCCGAGATCCGCAAGGTCGCCACAGCCGTCCACCGCGAGCGGCCGGACCTGACTCACGACGAGCTCGTGATGCTCGTTGAGGCGCTGTGGGAACAACCGGTGCACGAACGCCGAATGCTCGCCGCGGAGTTGCTCGACCTGGCGAACACCGCGTTGTCCGCGAACGACGTCCCGCTACTCGAACGGCTGCTGCGGGAATCCCACACCTGGGCGCTCGTAGACCCGGTGGCCATCCGCGTGGTCGGCACGCTGGTCGAGCGCGACCCCCAAGCCTGGGATCCGATCGTGCGACGCTGGGCCAGCGATGCGGACATGTGGCTGCGGCGGGCGAGTCTCCTCGTGCACCTGCCGCAGCTGCGCCGTGGCGCCGGTGACGTCGACCGCTTCACCGAAATCGCCGACGAGCTGCTCGATGAGCGCGAGTTCTTCATCCGCAAGGCGATCGGATGGGTGCTGCGAGAAACAGGCAAGCAACGGCCGGACCTCGTCACCGAATGGCTGCGGCCACGCGCCGCGCGCGCCGCCGGGGTCACCGTCCGCGAGGCCGTGAAACACCTACCCGAAGAGCACCGTGAACGGGTCCTCGCCGCCCGGCCGAGGCGGTCACGCGAGTCGTGAGTGGCAATCGGCGTTCTAACCCTGATCACCACTCACGACAGGACGCGCTACGAGAGTTTCGCGTGTTCCGGCCCCGCACCTCGCCCAGGCAGCAGCGCGACGGGCGGTAGCTCGCCGGTGACCAGCCGGTACGCGACGTCGCTAACGCGAGTGCGGTTGCCACGGCTGTAGGTGCGTAGCTGTTCCCAAGCCTGGTTCATGTCGACGCCGTGGGCGTGGGAGAGCAGGCCTTTGGCCTGTTCGATGGTGATCCGGTTGTTCAGCGCGTCTTGCAGTTGTTCGGTGACGACCTCGCCGCGGTGGATGGCGCGCTCCTGCAGGATGCCGATGGTGGCCACGTCGGCCAGGGCGCCCGCCACCAGCAGGTCCTGCTCGTTGATCGGACCCGGCTGGTGCCCGAACAGGTTCAGTGCCCCAATGGTCTGCTGGCGCAGCCGCATCGGCAGCGCGTGCACCGCGCGGTAGTTTTCCCGCATGGCTTCGGGCACGAACTGTGGCCAACGCTGCTCAGATTCAGACAAATCCGATACCAGGACCGGCTGGCCAGTGCGGAAGCTGTCGAGGCATGGCCCTTCGTCAGCCTGTAGCTGGAACAGTTCCAGCAATTGTGTGCGTTCATCGGACGATGCCAGTACCTGCAGGCTCCCCCGCTGATCCGACAGCATGAATCCGGCCGCGCCAGCGTCGAGCAGCTCCACGCAGCGAACGGCTAACTGGTGCAGCATTTCGGTGACGTCGTAATCGTCAACCAGGGTGTCGGCAGCGTCAACGAACGCCTGCAGCAGCCGTAGCTCCCGGGGCACACCGGATAAGGCTGGGTCATTCATCTCCAGGACTCCATTCGTCTCCTCGCCCAAGGTAGAACGGACAGTTGGCCACCATCCATCATGCATCGACCCGGTCACGGCCGGGGTCAAATATCGATACTTTCCAACCGTAGCCTGCGGGAGACGATTTCGCGGGCAACGTCCTCGACCAGCCGCCCAGTGCCGAACGCGTAGCCGCGCAGCCGCGCGAGCGCCAGTTCCGGCGGGACGCCGAGGTGGGAGATCAGCATTCCGGTCGCCTGGTGCACCTCCGCACGGTCGCGGCGCAACGGAGCGAGATCGCGCACATCGGCGTCGGTGCCATCACCGGAGGACGCGCCGACGATGGCTACGGCCGCCAGATCGACCACCCGCAACGCCGTCGCCAACTCCCCCGCGTTCAGCAGCCCAGGCTCGCGCCGGTACATGTCCATGGCACCGATGGTGATCGCTCCACTCTGGATCGGGAACGCGAACACCGCCCCGACCTGCTGATCGGCGATCTCGGAAGCGAACGCTGGCCACGAGCCCGCCCCGTCCCGCGCCAGATCCGGCACCAGCACCGGACGGCGCTCGTCGAACGCCTCGAAACACGGCCCCTCACCCATGGTGAACTGCACCGAATCCAGCCGCGCCATCACCGCATCGCTGGCGTGCAGTGTCTCCCGATGCTGGCTACCGCTCATCACCGAAACCGATGCCCCATCCACCGGCAACAACGCCACACACGCTCGGCACACCCGCACCAGCGGATCGATATCCGGGCTCTCCCGCCGCAACGCCGAGACCACAGCAGCACGCACGTCATCGTCCGACCGGCCCATGCCCTCGTCCGGCTCACTCATGCCGCACCAACACCAAGGCAGGCGGCACGCTCGGCCACATCAGCGACCTCCGTCGCTCGCAACGTCACGACATCCCGGCCGCGCCGGGGTCATGGCTCAGGCCGAGGGCTTGACCGGCACCCTACCCCGGCTGCCGATGCTGCTCGATCAGGCTGTTCACGAGTCGAAGTCGTCGCCTCGCCGGGTAGTGCGCACCTAGAACAAGTCGGCCATTCTATGGTACAAACAGTATGTGTCGCCTCGGGATCGCTCGAGCGCGACAGGCGCAGACTGCCCCTGACCCTGCCAGTCGAACCACATGGTCCGAACACGGCACAGGGGACGTTCATGTCAGAACAGCAGCGCACCATCTCGCACAGCTCCGACGTCGAGCCATCGCCTGGCTATTCGTATACGGCTACCCCGACGACGAGCCACATGACCCGCGATTCGGGAACCGTGCCTGATTTGGCGCATATCCTGGCCGGCATCACCGCAGCGGTGTGTGCTGCTGTGCCCGGAGCGGATTTCGCCAGCATTGCCCGGTACCGCGAGCCCCGTGAATTCTTTCCTGATGCGACGACTCATGTGATCGCGAACGAGCTCGAGCATTTGCAGACCCATCTGCGACAGGGTCCTGGCGCTGCGGCCATCCACGGCAGGAACACGGTGCACGTTCGCGCTATGGAAGACGAGCATCGTTGGCCAATCTTCGCTTTGCGAGCCAGCGCATTGGGCGTGGGCAGCATGCTCTCGTTCCGGCTGTTCGTGCAGGAGCACAGACCGTTGGGCGCCCTCAGCCTCTACGCCGTGGGAACGCGGGCATTCACCGCCGACGACACGATGATCGGCGGGGTGTTCGCCACGCACGCGGCGAACGCGCTGAATAGTGCGATCCAGCACGCCCAACTGGACGACGCTCGGGTGGGCCGTGATGCGATCGAGCAAGCCAAGGCATCCTGATGACGCGCGATCGCACTTGGACCGAACAGGAGTTCGACATTCTCCTGCGTGTCGTGCAGGCCGCACTGGGCCGAATGAAGGTTTATAGAGTGGACTGGTCGCAGTAGCTGCCTGCGCAGTTTGCGGCACCCCTGTAGCGGGTATCAGTAAGTTGTATGCCGCCCGTGACCCCGGCGGATGTTGAGTAGAAGCCGGGAGTAGCAATGCGGTCTTCAGTAGCCAACGACACGACAAATGCTCCGACCTCGTGGGAGCAGCAGGTGTCGTACTACTTGCGTAGCGGCAATCCGAATGCACTGGATGAACTGTTCGATCAGTTCAGCGCAACGGTCTATGGAGTCGCACACGGAATCGTGGGCGACCGCGACGCCGCCGAAACCATCACCCAGACGGTCTTTCTTGGGGTGTGGCGCCATCCGGACACGGTCGTGGCGGCGATCCACGGTGGTGGGCTGCGGTGTGCCCTGGCTGCGCTGGCCAGGGCTGAGGCGCTGCACTGGCGGCGTGAGTACGGGCTGCGTTCGCGACATGCCCCGGAGCTGCACACAATCCCTCACAGCGAGCGCCTCGTCGATGACACTGAGTGGGCCCTTGCCGAAGTGATGCGGTCGCGGACGGCCAGCTGTCTGACGTCTCTTCCTGGCGGCGAGCGCGTAGTACTCGAGGCAGTAGCTTTCAGCGGTGACACCGTGGCCGAGGCGGCCACCAGGGTGGGCATCTCGGTCGCGGACGCTGCCATCCGACTGACCAGCGCGTTGCGGCGATTGACCGCCCAGTTGCGTTCCCCGGCGATGCCTCAGGGAGGTGATAAGGCATGACGCCTATCCAGGCCTCGCAGCGGCCCCCGATGCGGGCTACTGAGTTCGCCGAGCTGACCCGCAGTGTCAAGCATGCCGGACTGCTTGATCGACGACGCGGCTACTACATCCTGCGCATCACCGTGAATCTGCTGGTGTTGGCCGGTGGCGGTGTGCTCTTCGTTCTCGTCGGCGACTCGTGGTGGCAACTGTTCACAGCGGTGTTTTTCGCGGTGATATTCACCCAGTTTGCGTTCATCGGCCACGACGCGGGACACCGGCAGATCTTTCGCGGCAAGCGAGCGAACGACGCGATCGGATATGTCCACGGTGGCATCGTCGGCATGAGCTACGGCTGGTGGGTCAGTAAACACCATCGTCATCACGCGAACCCGAACCACGAGCAGGACGATCCCGACATCGACATCCCCTTCCTCGCGTTCACACCAGGTCAGTCACGTGCCAAACGCGGCATCCTGCGCTGGATGACGAAATACCAGGCGTATCTGTTCTTCCCGCTGTTGCTGCTCGAAGGCATCAATCTGCACGTCTCCAGCGCCCAAGCCGTCTGGCGCGGGCAAGTGGCATCGCGCAAGCTGGAGGCAGGGTTGCTACTCGCGCATATCGGCGGCTATCTCGCCGCGGTGTTCCTGGTGCTGTCCCCTGGCACCGCGGTGGCGTTCATCGCCGTGCACCAGGGGCTCATGGGGATCTATCTGGGATGTTCGTTCGCCCCCAACCACAAAGGCATGCCGACCTGGACCAGTGGCGTCTCGCTGGACTTCCTGCGCAGACAGGTGCTGACCTCCCGCAACGTGCGCGGCGGCCCCTGGATCGACTTCGTGTACGGCGGTCTCAACTACCAGATCGAGCATCACCTGTTCCCGACGATGCCGCGGCCCAACCTGCGCAAGGCACAACCCTTGGTGCACCGGTTCTGCCTTGACCACGGCATCGACTACAGCCAGTGCGGGCTGCTGCGCTCCTACTGGCACGTGCTGCACCACCTGCATGCGCTCGGCGCACCACTACGCGCGGCGGCGTAGCACCGAATCTCTGCGGACGAAGCTCCGAATCTCTCGAGGTGTCAATTGCAGATCAGATCAACACTGCTCACCACCGCGGTCGCGGCCGCGCTGTTCGGACTAGCCGGCTGCGGTTCCACCGATGAACCGAGCCAGCCCCAGACACCGGCGCCGACGACGCAGCCAGGCGAGACGACCGTGGCCGAAACCGACGAGACCACCGAGGCGGCCGCGGCGCCTGCCAAGATCAGGATCAAGGACTTCGAGTTCACCCTGCCCGATTCGGTGGCGCCGGGCGCGGAGATCACGGTGACAAACGAGGACAACACCGCGCACACGGTGACCGCGACCGAGCAAGGCGGCTTCGACACCAACATCCAGGGCGGCGAGACCGCGACGTTCACCGCGCCGTCCGAGCCCGGCAGTTATCCCCTGGAGTGCACCTTCCATCCCAGCATGACGGGGACCTTGGTCGTCGAATGACCCACGAGGCCGAGGCTCGACCCTACCCAGCCCAGCCCAGCCACTCGATCGAGTGATTTCTCGTCGGCGGCCGATCTGTAGCCGACGCGACGTTTGTCGCACCCCTCGGTCGGACACGTTCGAAGAGTGATCCGCACACGAAAGGAGTTACCGGAGAAACGACGCAAATCCCAGTCGATCAGCGCACCGAGCCACGCGCACGAGTGGGGTGCTTGATCAGGGGATGTTGTGAATCGAAAACCCGCCTGGTGTGGGTAGTCCAGGAGCGGGTGCGTGAGCCTCGCTCCGATTGTGATGTAAGGAGTTTCCGATGCAAACCAAGATTCTGCGGCCATTGGCGATCGCGGGGACGCTGAGTCTCGCCCTGTTCTTCCCCGGGTCCGCGATGGCACAAGGCGGCTCGGAGTCGTTTCAGACGACGCTGGAGCCGTTGAACGACTCCGGCGGCTCGGGACAGGCCTCGCTGCAGTTCAACGGTGACCAAGCCACGGTGACGGTGTCCTACTCGGGGTTGGCCGAAACGTTTCAAGACGGACCGTTCCCGCACGCCCAGCACATTCACATCGCCGGCAAGGGCCAGTGCCCTGATCAGTCATTCGACGAGAACGGTGACGGTGTGGTGGACACCCCTGAGGGGCAACCCGCTTACGGTGAGATCGGCACGTCGCTGACCACTGAGGGTGACACCGGCGCTGACTCGGGCCTCGCGGTGGAGCGCTTCCCCGGTGGGCCGAATGCCAACTACGAGCGCACGTTCGAGCTGAACCAGGAATCGGCCGAATCGGTGCGCAACGGCACCGGTGTGATCGTCGTGCACGGGCTGGACCCATCCACATTGAGCGATGAGGCCGCCAACGCCAAGAGCCCGCTCGACGACTCGCTGCCGCTGGCCGCGACGGCGCCGGCGCTGTGTGGCGCCCTGAGCGCATCGCAGATGGGAGCCACGCCTGAAGGTGGCGCCGACACCGGTGGTGGCAGCACCGCCGGAATCGAGAACGAGTGGCTGTTCGGCCTGGGCGGCCTGGCGCTGGCAGGCGCTGCCGGTGCCGGTGCGCTTGCCCTGCGGCGTCGCGAATCAGGCGAGCAGAGCTGAGCATGCCCAGCACAGGTGAACAGTCGGTGTCGTGCCGATGAGTGAGTCGACACCGACCACGGGTGGCTATCGCCGCGGCAAGATCGCCGTGGCGGTGGCGCTCGTGCTGGCCGTACTCGGCGGGCTCGCGATCGTGCTGGGTGTGGTGACCCAGCAATCGCCGCCGCAGCTGTCCGATGGCGCCGCCGGATCCCTGACCCGGTCGCAGTCCTCTGCGCCGTCCGAGCAGGAGCCAACGACGGAGCCCGCTACGGGCGGGGCCGAGCCGGACATCAAGGGGCCGGTGCTGGAGCCGTCCAAGCCGGTAGCGTTAGCCGTCCCAGCCATCGGAGTGCGTTCGCGGTTGCTGCATCTCGGCCTGCAGGATGACCGAAGCTTGGAGGTTCCGCCGGAAGAACCGGATTCGAAGGCGGGCTGGTTCAACCAATCCCCGACCCCGGGCGAAGCCGGACCGTCAATCCTGCTTGGCCACGTCGACTCCGCAGAATACGGGCCAGCGGTGTTTTTCGAACTCACCAAACTGGCCAAGGGTGACAAGGTCACAGTGGATCGGGCCGACGGCACCACCGCGGTGTTTCGGGTCGACCGCACCGAGCGGTACGCCAAGAACGAATTCCCCACCCACGAGGTGTACGGCAACATCGACCACGCGGGACTACGGCTGATCACCTGCGGCGGCGAATTCGACCTCGAAGAAGGCAGCTACGAAGACAACATCGTCACCTACGCCACCCTCCAATCCAGCCACCCCACCACATAACGCTCAAGCATCTATTTCTCGAACCGGACGACTCGGAGGCTGCCATGAATACCAATGGCCGACAAAACATCACACTCTGGGGGCTGGCGGGAGTGACAGCAGTCGGGCTCGTAATCGACGCCGTGGTCCATTTTCGTCTCGCATCGGACTACCAGATGGCGTTCCCAGACGGCATCGGCGGCGGCACGGTCTTCCGAATCCAAGCCGTTGTCGCCGTGCTCGCCGCGGTGTACGTGCTCGTCCGCCGAAGTCGGCCATCGTTCGCGGTCGCTTTCCTGATCGCCGTCAGCGCGTTCGGTGCCGTGCTGCTCTACCGCTACGTCGACGTGCCGCAGTTGGGACCCATCCCCGCGATGTACGAGCCGATCTGGTTCTTCGAAAAGTCGTTGAGCGCCGTCGCGGAAGGCATCGCCGCGCTCACCGCCGTGATCGGCGTCGCCGTTGGCTCCAGATCCGCCGCGGAGCCCGTGCCCAGTCATAGACGCTGAGCGGCGCGGGACTTCTCACCGCGTCGCCGACACGTTGTGGAAGCGGCGACGTAGCTCGGCGAGTGCCCGGCGCGCGCGGGCCTTGACCGTGCTCACCGGAACGTCCAGATGTTCGGCGAGTTCGCGGCAGGAAATGCCATGGCCGTAGGCCAGCACGAGCAGTTCTCGCTGCTGGTCGTCGAGGGTGCCCAGCGCGTCCCGAACCGCGGCGCGGTCCAGGAGGTGCTGCGCTTCGTCTGCGGCATCCGGTGCGGTGACGCTGTTCAACTGCCCGGCCACTTTGTGGTCGCGTGCTCTGGCGGACTGGGCGTTGCGTACGCGGTCAATCGCCCGGCGGCGAGCGATGGTCACTATCCATCCTTCGGCGTCGCCCCGGCTGTGCTGGTAGCGGGCTGCGGTGCACCAGACCTCGAAGAAGACCTCCTGCGTCACCTCCTCGGACTGGGCATGGTCGTTGAGCACAGCAAGCACCGCGCGGAAGACCAGCGGGAAGCCCGCGCGGTACAAGACGTCGAACGCAGCACAGTCGTGTTGCGCGATCCGACCGAGCAAATCGTCCATCGACACCGCCTCCACCCGCAGCTACCTCGCGTCGGCAACCGCATGCGAACGGGCGCGCTACTCCCACGCCATCAAGGCATTCGGAGTCGACCGGACTCGGGTTTGGTCAACCAGCGGCGGAATCACGTTCAGCGCAACCTGGCGCCCAGGTTGCTGGGATCTGCCCCGAGCTCGACGTAGAGCCTGGCCCACGCGCGGTCGACGTCAGTCGGTCCAGCGCCGTCGCAGTACGGTTTGCGCCCGTGTGAGGTGTAGTAGCGCAGCAGGGTCATGGTTTCTTCGCTGCGTCGCATGGTGTCGTCGGTATAGCGGGCCCCGGGGCCTTCTTCCTGGTGACGCATACAGGTGATGTCGGCTCCGCGCTCGTTATCGAACCGGGGGCCCGGTTCAGGGTCACCCCCCGGCGTGCAGCCGGCAACGATCATCGTCGCCGCGAGTAGACAGCTCAGCCCACGCATACCGGCTTCACTTGCTCCGCAAGGTCTTGAGGGTTTCGCGAGCCAAGGGTGCATCGACCGGTGAGAAGTGTGGGTTGATGCGCAGAGCCCGCTCCAGCGCGGCGGTCGCATCGGCCGTGCGGCCGAGCGAGGCGAGGATCATCCCTCGGTGGAAGGCATAGTCCGCGTTTCGCTCACCGAGTGCGACAGCACGGTTGGCGTAGGTCAACGCATCGGCGTCACGCCCGTTGAGGTGCAACGCCCAGGCCAGCGCGTCGGCCACCGACGTGTGCTTGCGCCGTTCCCATTCCTGCCGGGCATACCGCAGGGCCTCGGCCTCGCGGCCCCGGTCGGCCGCGACCTCGGACGCCGTCAGTGCTTCATTGGCGCCGTCGGCTTCGAGCTCACGTAACCGCTGGGTGATCAGCCGGTACTGCTTCTCGGCGTCAGCCTGCCGGTCGGCCAGACTGAGCACGGCGGCGTACTCCTGCCGGTATTCCGGCAACGGACTCCGCGACACGATCTCCTGGTAGCTCGTGAGGGCTTGATCGATGTCACCGCGGGCGACGTCGATCATCGCCTGTCCCTCGAGCAGGGGGATGTTGCGCGGGGCAACCAGCAGGCCCTTGCGGAACTGGTCAGCCGCCTCGGCGAGCTGCCCAGATGCGAAAGCCAGCTCGCCGAGCAGATAGCGACTGAACGCGACGTCGGCTGGCCGGCCAGCAGCGCCTAATGCGCGTTCCAGCGCGCGGCGTGCGTCCTCGACTCGGCCGTGTTGCTCGAGGTCGTAGGCGGCCCGGGTGAACGACGCCACGCCCGGCTCGAGGTCAAGCATCCGTTGGACGGCCGCGGTCGCCGCATCCGGATTGCCGAGCTGGGTATGCGCATCGGCGAGCGCACCGTAGACCTCGGCGGTGTCCGGCAGCACCGTCTTGGCCTGTTCGCCCCATTCCCGGGCCGATGAGAAGTTGTGCCGTGCGTTGGCCAGCGCGGCCTTCCCGATCAACGCCGTCCCGTTGTCTTCCGGCTGCTCTCGCAGCGACCGGTCCAGCGCCTCGTCCGCGTCGGCGTAGTAGTCGGTATCACCGGTGATCCTGGCCTGCTCGATGAAAGCAAGTCCGAGCTGAGCCCAGGTCTCAGCATCCTGCGGGACGCGTGCCAGCCTGGTGCGCATCGACTGGATCGTCTGGCTACCTTGGTCTGCCAGCGACACGACCTGCCGCGGCATGTCTGTCGGCGCGGTGTCGCCATCCGCCGAGAACAGCGCGGGGGCGTTGATCGCGAGCAGCACACCCCCCGCGACGATCGCCGCGATGGCGAACTTTCCGCGCTTGCCATTGGCGGCCCGTGACATTGGCGGGTCCTTCCCGTAAGGCCCGGGTGCTGCCTGCATGGCAGCACCCGGGGGGGTTGCACTAGTCGGTCGCGGTCAGCCGGACACCCCGGCAAGACCCCGGTCCGGCCTGCGGCGCAGCAGCCACACACCCGAGCCGATCAGGATGACCGCTACCAGCGCACCGAGCACGGGCTCCGCAGCAGGCGTCCAACTTCCTCCGCTGCCGCCACCGGCTGGTGGCACGGCGGATGCACCACCGGAGGATCCGTCGCTCGAGGCGGCGTTGTGCGGCAGCGCGACGTACGGGAACGTGGTGCCGAACGAGCGGTCGTTGGCGTCCACCTTGTCTCCCGCGGCGAGTGCCGGCACGATCTCGCCGGTGCGCACCGCTCCTTCCAGCGCCTGGATCGAGATGTCGACGACGTCGTCGGTGAGACGCCGCCCGTTCGGGAAGCCCTGCAGATCTCCGGCAAGCACACCGAGACGGTTGGGTTCCTCCGCGGGTGGGATCGACGTGTTCAGCCGCAGCATCTCCGACGGCCGGAACCGGTCGGCGTCAACGTCGGAGTTGTTGAGCTGCGAGTTCAGGTCGACGTCGATCTCGTCACCACTCTTGGTGGTGATACCAGTCAGGAAGATCTCGACCAGGTCGTTGCGCGGCGTCTCCGGTGCCGGTATGCCGTAGATGGCCTCGATCAGCCTGGGCACCTCGGGATCGGTGACCCGTCCGACCAACGCATCGTTGTCCGCGTCCTCGACGGGCTCGGAGGCGTTGAAGCCGTCCTTCATGCCCGCGGCCGGGATGACCTCGTTGATCAGCGGGTTGCCCAGGCGGGAGACCTGCACGTCTCGACCCAGTTGTTTCTCCTTGCCTTCCTTCCTGAGAGTGAGCGATGTGCGCTCGGTGTCGCTCCACACACCGATCACGGGGTTGCGATCCGCGTCGCCCTTGAGCGCCAACTCCGACTTCGGCACCTGTAGCGCGATGGTGTTGACGTTGAACCCGGCGAGCGTGTCCCTGCCGGTCTCGGACAGGTCGCCACCGTAGAGCAGGTCGAACACGCGTAGGTCGAGGAAGAACGGGTCGTCGGCCTGGCCCGCGAAGCTCTTGCCGCCGTCGGGCAGGTCGGTGATCGCCTGGTCACGCAGGGCCTCGTAGTCCGGCATGGACGCGGGCCCGACGTTGGACGGCGCCACCTGGCCGGAACTGATCAACTCCGTTGACCGGCCCCTGTGGTCGATTACCTCGAGCGTGTAGGACTGCCGGAAAAGTAAGTTCTCGTCATCGAGCGAGGTCACCGGGCCGTTGGCGTAGAGGAACGTCGAGTTGCCTCGGCGATCGTCGGTGCTGAAGGTCCACCGGTAGGTCAGATCGGGTTTGGCGTCCCCGTCGGAGTCAATGTTGATGTCGTGATGGGCGTCGGTCGCCCACGGGTAGAAGTTCGGTCCACCATCCGGTTCCTGGAACGGGAACCAGTTCGCCACCACAGTGACCATGTCAGGGTCGTCCGGGCTGACGAACGCGTAGACGTCGGTGTTGTCGACCGGCGGGTCGCCGAGGATCAGCGGCGCTTCCCTGTGACTGGACGCGCCCGCCGGTCCGGACGAAATGCCGACCAGCACGGATGCGAGCACCGTGCTACCGGCAGCGACTAAAGCAGTGGCCACACGCCGGCGGCGTGTGGGACGCGAGGATGACATGCGCATTCCCTCCATCGGCCGCCGTCAGCAACCTTCGCGACCGAGCTACACAGATACGGACGCCTGTCGAACGGGGCACACGGCAGGCGAAGTCCTTACACTTCACTGTTCGAAGCGGACGGCCCAGTGGACACTGCGCATTCGGGTGAATCTGACGTCAACCTGTTGCTGAATTTCGCGGTGAGGAAATGTGATTTCGATTGCCGAACCGTTACATGCCCTCGGCACCCTGCTTGATGGCCTCCCGGATACGGAAGTAGGTACCGCAGGCGCACATGTTGCGGATCTCGTCGATGTCCTCGTCGGTGATCGTGCCGCCCTTGTGCTTGACCTCGCGCACCTTGTCCACGGCGGCCATGATCTGCCCCGGCTGGCAGTAGCCGCACTGCGGCACGTCCCGGTCGATCCAGGCCTCCTGCATCGGGTGCAGGTCCTTGCCGACCGTGGCGGGCAGCCCCTCGATCGTGGTGATCTCGTCGTCGGGGCCGATCTTGGACACCGGCACCGAGCAGGGGTTGAACGCCTTGCCGTTGATGTGGCTGGTGCACGCCTTGCAGACGTTGATGCCGCAGCCGTATTTCGGCCCGGTGATGCCGAGAACGTCGCGCAGCACCCACAGCAGCCGCGTGTCGTCTTCGATGTCGACCGTCACCTGACGGCCATTGACCTTGAAGGTGTGTTTGGGCACGGAAGCTCCTAGCAGTTGCGCGGGTTACCGAGCGGGGTTGAACGCGCCCTTGGCCGCGGACGGCGCCGGGTACGCGCGGAGGCCGTCCTTGGGCGATGGCGGAACCGGTGGCTCGAACGACTTCACCGTGAACGGCAAGCCCTTCTCGTGGCCGATCGGGAACGTCGTCGGCATCGTCTTGCTCGCCGCCGCATAGGCGCTGGCGACAGCGGCCGTCGACGCACCGACAGCGAACTCGCCCGCACCGCCGATACGCTCGCCTTCCGGCGGGATCACGATGATGTTCACCTCAGGCGGCGCGTTCCAGTGCCGGGTGTAGCGGTAGTCGTCCCAGCTCGCTTCCTGGAAGTTCCCATCCCGCAGGTGCAGGCTCCCGGTGAACACGTGCGAGATCCCGGTCATGATCCCGCCTTCCAGTTGCGCCCGCAGGCCAAGCGGGTTGATCGGCAGGCCGACGTCGACCGCCATAGTCACCCTGGTCACGCGCGGCCCGGTGGTCGCGCCCCGGATCTGACGGTTGGCGGTCCGCGGCCGGGCGTCAACCTCGGCGAGCACCGCCATGACGCCCTTGTACTCCTCGTGCACGGCTACGCCTTGCGCGACACCCTTCGGCAGCTCGCGGCCCCATTCGCCCGCATCGCGAACCTTCTCCAGCACCCGCTTGGCACGTCCCTCCTCAAGGTGCGCCAGGCGGAACTCCAGCCGGTCCTTGCCCAGCTTCGCCGCGAGGCGGTCGACCATCAGCTCTTGCGCGGGCCGGACGTCCGCGTTGTTCAGGTTGCGCACGCTGCCGGTGGCGAATTTGTCGAAGGCGAAGATCTCGTTGTAGCCAAGGACGATGCCGCCGAAGTCATACGGCACGTTGACGGTGAGGTAGAAAACGCTCTGCGACACCGAGAGCTCGTTCGAGAACGGCAGCCGCGCCGCGTTCGACGTCAGCATCTCGCCGAACACCTCGGTGTAGTCGGTGGAAACGCCGGTGTGCCGCTGCTCGAAGCTGACCACCTTGCCGAGGCTCTTGCTGTAGGTCGCGCGGATCCGGGAGGTGCACATCGGGTGTGCCCGACCCGCCCTGCACTCGTCCGCGCGGTGCCACATCAGGCGCACCGGCTTACCGGTCTGCTTCGAGACCCGCACCGCCTCGAGCGGCGCTTCGTTGAACAGCCGCCGCCCGAAGCCACCACCGCCGCGCATGACGTGCACGGTGACCTTGCCGACCGGCAGCCCCAGCTCCTCCGCGACTTGCTGCTGGGTCCAGATCGGGACCTGCGTCGGAGTCCAGACCTCGGCACTGTCCTCGCGGACATCGGCGACCGCGACGTTGGGCTCCATCGCGGCGTTGCTCCGCCAGTAGAAGACGAACTCCTCCTCGATGGCCTCGGTGGGACCGACGTTGCCCAGCGGCTCCGTCACGAGCGGGACCTCGCCCGCCGCCTGGTCCAGCGGCGTCGGTGATGGCGCGTTGAACGGCGCCTGCGCGTCGCGGATCTGCCGCAGGATCGACTCGTCCGACTCGCCGTCGACTGATCCGGGGCCCCAGGTGATGTCCAGCGCCCGGATAGCCTCGATGCAGTGGCCGAACGTGCGTGCGCGCACCGCGACACCGGACGGGCTGGGGCCAGTACGCGGAGAAGCATCGGTCGAGATCGTGACGACATCGGAGACGCCGGGCATGTTCTTGACCTGATCGAGGTTGTTGACCGACTCCACCGTGCCCTTGATCGTCGGCGGCCGGGCGATCATGGTGGGCAAGGCCTCGGGGAAGTCGATATCGGTCGTGTACGTCTTCTGCCCGGTGACAGCGGCGACGATGTCATCGCGGCGCTGTTCGGTGCCGATGACCGTGTATTCCTCCCGTGGCTTCAGCTGTGTCAGCGCCTCGCGGGTCTCGGTGCTTGCCGCTTCGGCGGCCAACTCGGCGAACGGGATGCTCGAACCGGCCTTCGAGATCACCCGGCCCGCGCGGGTACGCAGGTTGGTGGCCTCGTCGCCGAGCTTGATCGCCGCGGCCTCGAGCAGCCTGCCCCGCGCCAGCGCCGCGGCCACCCGAATCGGGGTGTACATGGTGATGGCCGTGTTCGATCCCTGGGTCTGCTGATTGAACAGCAGCTCAGGGCGAGCGTCGGCGGGCTCGACCTTGACGTCCTCGACAGGGATGTCCATCTCCTCGGCGATGAGCATCGCCGCCATGGTTGTCACGCCCTGGCCGTTCTCGGAGCGCGGCATGGCGAACGACACGGTGCCGTCCTCGTTGACGACCACGGTGATCAAGTTGGCCGTCGGCCGCGTGGAGTCCAGCAGCAGGTCGCTGAGGTCGTAGACCTCCTGCACCTCGGGCAATACCGACGGCAGCCCAGCTTCGGCCACGGCTGGCTCCGGATCGAAGCCCGCCTCGCCCAGTTTCACGCCGACCGCCAGCGTCGGCGCGGCGATCAGATAGCCGAGAAAGCGACGACGACCCATGTCGCCGGTTTTTGGCCGACCCGGCTCCCCAGAACGGTGTTGACCTGCCATCGAACTTCCTTTCACAACGACGTCACGAGCGAGCCGTCGGACGCGGACTGCCGAAACGCTATCCGCTGAGCCGCGCATTTGTGGCACTACAAAATGAGCACTTTCGAGTGAAGTACTGCCGGTAATTGGGCGTTCAACCGATTTATGGGCGTTTATGGCCCCATGCGTGACGCAGCGGAACCGAGCAGGTTCACGTGACCGGGGCCGCAACTCTCCCGTGTCTTACGCCTGGAAGTCGGCTGCGGTGATGCCTTCCGCATGACCGGCTGGCCACTGGACAAGCTCGATGCGGTTGCCGTCCGGGTCGGTGAGCCACGTCGTCAGGAAGTCCGCCGAGCCATCAGGGGATGTCGGCGCGTCGACGTCAATGCCCTGGTCCGCGAGCTGCGCGATGGTGGCAGCCATCGATGCCACGCTGATGACGAAGTGACTGAGGGCGTTGCCGCTATCGACGCCAGTCGTGCTCGGGTCATGGACGAGTTCCACGGCGACGAACTCGTCATCGGGGAGCTTGAGCATGGTCAGGTGCCCGAGCGGCGTATCGGGAACGGTGCCGACCACCTCGTAGCGCACGGCGGTGTAGAACGCAATCGACCGCTCGAGATCGGCCACACGCAAGCTGAGATGCAACGTCCTCATCGACTCCCCTGCTGTGTCTCGACGTCATTCGGCGTAGGGCGGCGGACCCGCGGGACGGTAGTCGTAGTACGCGATTCCGCCGTCCAGGATGGCGTGGTCGACGAGGTCAAGTGCGACGTCAGGCATCCCAGCCAAAGCCGGCTCCCGCCCGGATTCGCCGACAAGCAGTGGGAAGACAACGAGCCGGAGACGATCGACCAGGCCAGCCGCGAGCAGTTGCCGTGCGAGGGACAGGCTGCCAACGGTGCGCAGATTCTCCGCGCCGTCCTGTTTGAGCTTTTCCACCTCATCCGACACATCGTTAGCGCAGACACTGGCCCCCGGCCATGCCACCGATCGCAGCGTTCTGGAGAACACGATCGTCGGCGTGGCGGCCATGCGGTGCCAGCCGTCGTCGCGCGCTTCCTCCGGAAGACTGTCGAGCATCGTGTAAGTGCGCCGTCCCATCACCAGGCGCTGCGGCCGGTTCAGCTGCTCGCTGATCCACGACTCCAGGTCGGGTCCGCCGAAACCGAAGTAACCCGGCGACCGCGACCCACGTGCGTACCCGTCCGCGCTGACGAACACATCAACAATGAGCTCCCCCATTGGCACATCTCCCCGTGATCGAAACTCTCGTGTGGCTGCCACGATCACGGTAGCCAAGCCCACCGACATTCGGTACGGACCGCATCCACGCTCCGCCCGTGATCACCGCTTTCCCAGCAGCGCGCTGACAGCGCTCGCCACCGCACGATCGGTCCGCGCGCGGTCAGCGCCGGTCGCGGTGACGACGAAGTCGCCGAACGCGAGCCAGCCAAGCATCAGCGACGCGGTGACGGCCGCACTGACCCGCGCCTGCTCGTCACCGGCCTTGCGCAGCAGGTCCACGAACAACTGGGTAGTCGGTGCGGCACCTTGTTCGGCCAGCGTCGGGTCGTGCAGCGCCACATGCGCGAGCGAGCGCCAGTAAGTCGGGTAGTTCGCGAACACCGACATCAGCTCAGCAACGTCGGTATCCCGCGCGACGTGGCCAGCCAGGTCTTCCGCGACGGTGTCCGCCTGGACGCGCAGCGCCTGCCGGACGATCTCCTCCTTGGTGCCGAAATGCCGATGCGCCAGCGCGTGGTTGACTCCCGCGCGCTCGGCGATCCGCCGCACGGTGATGTCCTGCGGCCCCGACTCAGCCAGCAGCTCCGTCGCGGCTGCCAGCACGGCGGCCATGACCTCGTCTCGGCCCTGTGGACGTCGCATTGACCCACTATAACCACGCGGTTACACTCATCTGACTTGTAACCAGTGGGTTACACAGGAGGGGTCATGACGAGAACGCTGATCACACGGGTGGTCGCGCTGTGCGCGACGGTCGCGATCGCGGCCGCGGGCGTGCCCGCGGCATCGGCGCACACCTGGGTGCCGATCCCGCCAGGACCCGCCGACCTGTTCGTGCCCCGGTTCGAGGGCGCCCCGGCCGTGGCCAATCCCGTGGCGTCGCGGCCGATTCCCGAGCATCCGTACCTCGCGGACAACGGGTCGAACAGCATGCACAACGACGCCTACGCCTCCGACGCGTACGCCCACAGCGGCCCGCTCGGCGAGGACCCGCGAATCAACTCCGCGACGTACGGCATCGAAGAGTGCGCCACGATGGCCTTCGACCGCGCGGGCCGCATCGTCGCGCTGTGCGGCGGGCTGGAGGGGTCGCGGCTGATGCTGCTTGACCCGGAGAGTCTGGCCGTGCTCGGCGCACACCCGCTGCCGCCGCGCCAGCTGAACCCGGAGAAGAGCCCGCTCGAGGACATCTGCGCCGGGGCGTACTTCTACCTCGACCACCGCGACCGGGCGGTGATCGCGACGACGAACGCCCAGATCTGGGTGGTCGGCCAGCAGGACGGCCCACCAGGGTTCGCCCTCGAACGCACCTACGACCTCGGCGAGCACATTCCTGACGGCGACTGCCTTGTCGCGCAGCTTCCCGACTGGAGCGGCCACATCTGGTTCGTCACGCAGGGCGGCGGAGTCGGCACCGTCGACCCGGAATCCGGCGATGTGCGGTCGATCCGCCTGTCCGGCGAGCAGATCGTGAACTCCTTCGCCGTCGACGAGACCGGCGGCGTCTTCATCGTCAGCACCCACGCGTTGTACCGGTTCGACCGAGGGCCGGACGGCGAGCCGCGCGTGACGTGGCGCGAGGAGTACGACCGCGGGTCAAGGCACAAGCCTGGCCAGTTGTCGCAGGGCTCCGGCACGACGCCGACGCTGGTGGGCGACGACCTCGTGGTCATCACCGACAACGCCGACCCGAGGATGCACGTGATCGCCTACCATCGGACGGCGAAGGACCGGCCACGGCGGCGAGTGTGCGCGGTACCGGTGTTCGAGGAAGGGACGAGCGCCACGGAGAACAGCATCGTCGCGGCAGGCCGGTCGGTCATCGTGGAGAACAACTACGGCTACACGAGTCCGCTGTCGACAATGTTCGGTGGAAGCACGGCGCCAGGCATCGCACGTGTGGAGTTCTCCCGGTCAGGGTGTGCGACGCGGTGGACGTCCGATGAGATCGCGCCGACCAACGTGCCGAAGGCGTCGCTGGCGAACGGCCTGCTCTACGTCTACACCAAACCGGAAGGCGTGCGGGCGGACCCGTGGTACTTCACCGCCATCGACATCCACACTGGACGGACCGTTTGGAAGCGGCTGGGCGGCACCGGTCTGTTGTGGAACAACCACTACGCCTCGATCTATCTCGGACCAGACGGAGCCGCGTATCTCGCTACCTTGGCCGGAGTCATGCGCGTGACCGACAGCGACTCGTCGTGATGGGGACGTATGTGGTGACCGGGTCGGCATCCGGGATCGGTGCCGCGACGGCGTCCCGGCTGCGCGAAGACGGTCACCGGGTGATCGGTGTCGACCGCAACCCGGCTGACGTGACGATCGATCTGTCCACAATGGCTGGACGTAGCGCCGCCCTTGAGCAGATCGTCGCCCTGGCCCCGGATGGGCTCGCCGGTGTGGTGCCATGCGCTGGGATCGGCGGGTTCACCGACACCGATCCGGCCGACGTCGTGTCGCTGAACTACTTCGGCGCCGTCGAGTTGTGCTGCGCATTGCGGCCGCTATTGGCGGGCCCGGCCGCCGTGGTACTGCTGAGCTCGAACTCGGTTACCTGCCAGCCCGGCTGGGCTCGCGAGGTCGCTGACCTATGCCTGGCAGGAGACGAACCGAAAACCCGCGAGGCCGCCGCCGCGCACGACGCCGTGCACGTGTATCCCGCGACAAAGGCAGCGCTGGCCTGGTGGGCGCGTCGTGAAGGCGTCAAGCCCGCGTGGATCGGCGCTGGAATCCGGGTCAACGCCGTCGCGCCAGGCCTCGTCGACACCGCGATGACGAAGCAGCTGCGCGGCGATCCGAGGCTCGGCCAGTTCGCCGACGCCTACCCGTCCGCGATCGACCGCCCAGGACGGCCGGAGGAGGTGGCCGAGGCCATCACGTTCCTGCTATCCGAACGCGCACGGCTGATCGTCGGCACGACACTGACCGTGGACGGCGGCACCGAGGCGATGCTGTTCCCGACAGGGACGTAAGGCGTCGGCGTCAGCCTGCCGTATCGTTGACCTGCTTGGCGTAGCTGACGATACGAGAGACGAGAGCCTCCGCGTCCCTGTCCGACATGCCGTACGCGGCGAACGCCGAGTGCGGCAAACGCTGCACAGCCTGCAGTGCGTCTGCGAACATGTCCCTGCGGAATCCCGGATCATGGTCGACGGCGAGCCGTGGTGAAGAGGTCGACGTCCTCGGAGCGACGGTTGATCAGCCCGTGGGCCTGAACGGCGTACCCGCCAGCCAGGCAGAAGCCGTACCGGCCTATCGCGCTGAGCCCGACGCGTGCCAGGCGCTCATGCAGCGGGTCCATCGGCGTTCAGGAGACGTCCGCTAGCTCGGGGAAGCCCTGTTCCCAGAGGTCCCGCACGCGCTGTGGCAAGAACAGCTGCCGCCACACCGCGCGCAGCATCGGCCCGTTGAGGTAGCGACGCAGGTCCTGAACGTCCATGGCTTCCCGGAGAACCCGCTCGTACATGAGGTTCAGCTCGCGGGGTTCGTCCAGGTTGTAGGTGCCCTGCTCGGACCAGTCCAGGCGCAACGGCAGCTCGACCAGACCGACCGTCGGCCCCACCAGCTCGTCGAGGCTGTCCGCCACGACGTAGGGCCGACGCTCGCTGTAGAGCACCCGTTCCTCTGCCATACACCCAGTATGACCGATCACCGGTTGCGCAGCGCATCGGCGTCGGCCTCAGCAGTACTTGTAGCCCGGACCCGAACTGCCCCAGGAGCACCTGTCGACCAGCGTGCCGTTCTTCCTGCGCAGCTTGGCTGTGTCGCCGCTGGTGTGCCACCGCGGACCAGGCGCTCACGGTTGTTCGAAATGCTTGGCGCGCCACCAAATTGGTCGGCCGTCACGCCCGCAACAGTTCCCGTCCCTTGTCTCGCGCGGCTTTGCCGGTCGTCGTCCGGGGCAGCGCGTCGACGAACCGGATCACGCGCGGGTACTTGTACGGCGCGGTGACCGCGCGGACGTGCCGCTGCAACACCGCCGCCAGATCCTCCGGAGGGTCGCTGTCGACCACGACCAACGCGGCAACGACCTCACCCCGCTGCGCGTCCGGTATCCCCGCCACCAGGCAGTCCCGCACCGCGCCGTGGCCGCGCAACGCCGTCTCCACCTCGACAGGGTCAATGCGGTAACCGGACGACAGGATCACGTCGTCCGCGCGCGACGTGAAGAACAGCCAGCCGTCGTCGTCCTGCTCGAACAGGTCGCCGGTCGGCCACCACCTGCCGTCAACCAAGTCCGTGTCTGGCACCAGCGACAGCGTGGGCAGCGTCGCCGCATCCACCTGCAGCTCGCCATCGTGCAGGCGCGTGCCTACCCCGGGCAGCGGCAGTCCCGCCGATCCTTGCGGCGCGTCGGAACCGGGCGGTGATCCCGCGATGTGTCCGGTCTCGGTCTGTCCGTAGCCGTCCGCGATGGTCAGCCCGGTCGCGGCACGCCACTGGGCGATCGTCTCCTTGTCCAGCGGCTCCCCCGCCGCGACCAACCTCCGCAGCGACGGCAGCGCGGGCGGTTCCCCGGCCGCCAGCAGCATCCGCCACTCGGTCGGCGACATGCACAGCACGGTCACGCCCTCGGCGCGTACCGTCGCCAACCGCTGCTCGACGTCAAACCGCGCCTCGGACAGCACCGCGACTGCGCCCATCAGCCACGGCGCGAGGAACGCGTTGCGGGTGGATTTCGACCAGCCGGGCGCAGCGGTGCTCCACACGATGTCGCCGGGACGGGCGCCCAGCCAGTGCTCGGCCTGCAGGCGCTGCCCCCAGACGTACCGTTGGCCGTGCCACACCGGCTTGGGCGTTCCCGTGGAACCGGACGTGAACAGCAGGAACGCTGGGTCGTCGTCCGGCAGGTCCTGGGCAGGTGGCACGTCCGCGGCGCCAGGTTCGATGTCCCATGCGGACAGCGGCAGCACGCTGCCGTCGAGCCCCGCTTCGGCGAGGACGTCGAGGTGCCGGTCGCCGGCGACCACCAGTCGCGGCTCGGCGGTCCGCGCGCGGGTACGCAGGTCGTCGGCGCGCAGCATCGGACTGCACGGCGCCATCACCGCACCAAGCCGCAGGCACGCCAGCATGGTCAGCACCCACTCGTTGCGCGACCCGCACAGCGTGTAGACGACGTCGCCGCGACCCACGCCAAGCTCGGCGAACCTGGCGGCTGTGGCACGAGCGCCGTCGGCCAGCTCACCGAATGTCCACACCCGGCGATTCCGCGCGGCGTCGATGGTGATCAACGCGGTCTGGTCCGGCGAAGCGCGCTCGACCAGGTCCCGTGTCACGTTCGCCATCGGTCATCCACCTCGCCGTTCTCCAGCGGCCGCCGCACCGTGAGCACCCGCGTGGCATCCGGCAGCGAGGCTAACCCATGGCACCCCGGTGCGCGGCCCGGCCAAGCCGCGACGACTCCAGCCGACCGGCATGCCGAGCGTCGCGGATTAGTCGCACACCTTCCGCCGGACGTGTTCCGGTTGGTTGCCTGGGCAGTGATCAGTTTCGGCTTCCGTCGTCGTGGGCGGCGGCGTAGTCGTCGTTGTCGTCGCGGGCCGTGCTGGCTCAGCATCGGTCGTTGTTGGCGGCGAGGCGCCGGTGTCCGACCGCGTCGCGGACTTCGCCGTCTCCTGCGACGTGCTCGTCGTGGCGGGCGCGCTGGTCGTCGGGACCTCGCTGGTGACCGCTCGTGTCGAGGTGAATGACGTCGTGGCGTCGCCAGGCGGCGCGTCATCGACATCCGAACCGCCAGTGAGTAGCAAGACAGCGGCCGTGACCAGCGCCGACATCGTCAGCCCACCGGCCAACGGCCCGAGTACCGCTAACCCACCAATCGAGCCCCTCGCGCGGTGCCGACCGGCCGACCGCGAACCTGACAACCTCACCCGCACCCTCTTCTCGCGCCGGCTTCGACGGCACGGCGGACCCCGCATCGCATGCTAGTTGTTACCGCCCGAGCAACCACAAGACAGCCAAACGGCCTAATCGGTAACACCCGGCCGCACTGGTGTCTAGGTGATCAACTTTCCGTCGGCGGCAGCTGCCTCACCCGGCCGCCGCCGCGATCCACGGCATCGGGTCGGCCACGACGGCGCGCAGGGACGTCGCCGCCCCGCCGGTCAGCGCGGCATGGTTCGCCACCGGCGCCGGGGCGACGTCGACCGGCGCCCATGGCGCGCCCAGCACCCTGGTCCGCAGCTGCTCGGTGATCGTCGGCCGCAGTAACGGCACCAGACCGGTGTAGACACCGCCGAGCAGCACCGTGTCGATGTCCAGGAGGTTCACCGCGTCCGCCATGGCCTGCCCCAGCGCGGCCCCTGCCGTGGTCACGGCGGCACGGGCAGCGTCGTCGGCGGCGCTGAGCCGGTCGACAAGGACGTCGTCGGCGACGTCTATGCCAAGGCCGACGTCGGTGACCAGCACTTCCTTCCCGGCGTAACGCTCGAGGCAGCCGGTCGCGCCGCAGCCGCACCGCGGCCCCGCCGGGTCGATGGTGATGTGGCCCAGCTCGCCGCTCCAGCCGCGCCTGCCACCGAACAGCTCACCGTCGATGACGATCGCCGCGCCGATGCCGACATCGCCGGAGACGTACAGGAACGTGCGGCTCGCCCGCTCCGTGACCGGGCACCCCCACAGCTGCGCCAGCGCGGCGAGCTTCGCCTCGTTGCCGACCGTCGCAGGCAGCCCAGCCGGGAGCCCGAGCAGTGGCAGCGGTTCGACGTCCGACCAGCCAAGGTTCGGCGCGATCCGCAGCAGGTTCGTGCGAGTGTCCACCAGACCTGGCAGCGCGAGGTGCGCACCAGCGATCCGCATCCCGCGCGACTCCACCCGCGCGATGAGGTCGCGGGCGAGGTGTCCCAGGCGTCGCAGCGTGGCCGTGGCTGAGCTACCGCGCAGGGTCCCGGCGATGACGAACTCGTCGACGATCGCGCCGGTCAGGTCGACCACCCGGCCACCGAGGTAGTCGACGTTGACTTCAAGCCCGAGGCCGACGACCGTGCGCGCGGCGGGCGCCAGCGGCACGGCGGGGCGTCCCGGGCCCGACGCCACCGCTGGCAGTTCCGTGAGCAGCCCGGCCTCGACCAGCTGGTCCACCAGCGTTGACACCGTCGCCCGCGTCATGCCGGTGCACGCGGCGAGGTCCGCCCTTGACAACGGGTCAGGGGCGTCGATCACGGCGCGCGCGATGGTCGCGAGGTTGCGCTCGCGCAGCGACGCCTGGCGGGCGGGTCCGGTACTGGTCACGTCTTGACCCTAGCGGCATCGGTGAATAAGTTCAGTGGATATACAAACTACGGAGGAGGTCCCTGTGCCCGGTGAACAGATCCCGTTCTCGTTCGGCCTCTGGACGGTCGGCTGGCAGGCGCAGGACCCGTTCGGGGCGGCCACCCGCCCGGTGCTGGACCCGTCCTACGCGGTGCACCGGCTCGCCGAACTCGGTGCGTGGGGCTTCACGTTCCACGACGACGACGTCGTCCCGTTCGGGGCGGACGACGACACCCGCGACCGAGCGCTCGCCGCCGTGCGCAAGGCGGCCGATGAGACCGGGCTGGTCATCGAGATGCTCACCACGAACCTGTTCGCCCATCCCGTGTTCAAGGACGGCGCACTGACGTCGAACGACCGCTCGGTGCGACGGTTCGCGCTACGCAAGGTGCTGCGCAACGCCGACCTGGCCGCCGAGGTCGGCGCGCGCACGTTCGTGATGTGGGGTGGCCGTGAGGGCACCGAGTACGACGGCGCGAAGGATCTGCACGCCGCGCACGAGCGCTACGCGGAGGGCATCGACACCGTCGCCGCCCACATCAAACAGCAGGGCTACGACCTGCGCATCGCGCTGGAACCGAAGCCGAACGAGCCGCGCGGCGACTTGCTGCTGCCGACCATCGGGCACGCGCTTGGCCTGATCGCCCGGCTCGACAACGGTGACATCGTCGGCCTCAACCCCGAGGTCGGCCACGAGCAGATGGCTGGCCTGAACTTCACCCACGGCATCGCGCAGGCGCTGTGGGCTGGCAAGCTGTTCCACCTCGACCTCAACGGCCAGCGCTCCATCAAGTACGACCAGGATCTCGTGTTCGGCCATGGCGACCTGCTGTCCGCGTTCTTCACCGTCGATCTACTGGAACACGGCTTCCCTGCTGGCGGCCCGCGCTACCAGGGTGCGCGGCACTTCGACTACAAGCCGTCGCGCACCGAGACCGAGCGGGGCGTGTGGGAGTCCGCACAGGCCAATATGGACACCTATCGCAAGCTCGCCGACCGTAGCGCGGCATACCGGGCCGACCCCCGCGTGCGGGACGCGATGCGGCGCGCGGGCGTGTTCGAGCTGGCCGAGCCGACCCTCGGCGCGGACGAGTCGATCACTGACCTGTTGGCCGATCACTCGGCGTTCGAGGACTTCGATGCCGACGCCGCCGCCGAGCGGGACTACGGCTTCGTTCAGCTCAACCAGCTCGCCGTCGAGCACCTCGTCGGAGTGTCATGACCCTAGTCGCTGGCGTGGACTCCTCAACGCAGTCCTGCACCATCGTCGTCCGTGACGCCGACACCGGGCGGCTCGTCCGCTCAGGGAGCGCGAAGCATCCGGACGGCACCGAGGTCGATCCAGCCGCGTGGTGGGACGCCTTCCGCGACGCCGCCGAGTCTGCCGGTGGGCTGGCCGACGTCGCGGCGATCTCGGTGGCTGGACAGCAGCACGGCATGGTGGCACTCGACGTCGACGGCGCGGTGGTGCGGCCAGCGCTGTTGTGGAACGACACGCGGTCCGCGACGGCCGCGACGGATCTGATCCGCGACCTCGGTGGTCAGCGGGCGTGGGCCGAGGCGGTGGGCTCGGTGCCGGTCGCGTCCTTCACCGCGAGCAAGCTGCGCTGGCTGCGCGACCACGAGCCGGACAACGCCGCGCGGGTGGCCGCCGTCGCGCTCCCGCACGACTGGCTGTCCTGGCGCATCGCGGGGCACGGTCCCGACGGCGGGTCCACCCTGGACGCGCTGGTCACCGACCGCTCCGAGGCGTCAGGCACCGGCTACTGGTCACCGCGCGACGGGGACTACCGGCAGGACCTGCTCGACCTCGCCCTTGGCCGTGAGGTCCGGCTGCCCCGTGTGCTTGACCCCGCCGAGTCGGTGCTCGCGCGCGGCTCCGACGTGCTGGCCGACGGCGCGTTCGTCGGCGCGGGAGCAGGGGACAACGCCGCCGCCGCGCTCGCGTTGGATATGCGCCCCGGCGACGTCGCGGTGTCGATCGGCACGTCCGGTGTGGTGTCGGCCGTCAGCGCGGCTCCGACCGCCGACCCGTCCGGCAAGGTCGCCGGGTTCGCGGACGCGACCGGCGCCTACCTGCCGCTGGCCTGCACCTTGAACGCCAGCCGGGTGCTGGACGCCGCCTGCCGGCTGCTCGGCGTCGACCACGACCGGTTATCGGATCTCGCGCTGGCCGCGCCGCCCGGTGCGGACGGGCTCACGCTGGTCCCGTACCTCGACGGTGAGCGGACACCGAACCGGCCGGACGCCACCGGCACCCTGCACGGACTGCAGCTCGCCACGACCACCCCGGAGCATCTCGCGCGGGCCGCCGTGGAGGGCATGCTCTGCGGGCTGGCCGACGCGCTGGACGCGCTGCGCGCCCACGACGTCCCGGTCACCCGGCTGCTGCTGATCGGCGGCGGCGCACGATCCGAGGCGGTGCGGCGGATCGCGCCGCAGGTGTTCGGCATGCCGGTCGAGGTACCGGAGTCCGGCGAGTACGTCGCCGACGGCGCGGCGCGCCAGGCCGCCTGGGCGTTGTCCGGCGCGGCGGAACCGCCCGCCTGGGAGTCGGCCACGGCGCCTGCCGTACACGACGTTCCCGCCGAGCCGCACATCCGCGAGCGCTACGCCGAGGTTCGCGACCTCGCGCCGTGAGGCGGGCGAGGTCTCACGGCGCAGCGTCGCGCCGTACCCATGCGAGCGTGACGACGGTGCGCCCCTCCCCGGAGTTGATCACCGACCCTGCCCGTAGGCCCAAATCGCGTCCGTTATGTCCGGTCATGATGGACCTACGAGCAGGGTCCCTGATCAACAAGTGAACCGGACGAGCTGAGCCCAGTAGCGGTGTCAGCGTGGCATCGCGGCTCACTCCACCGCGTCGGAGCCGTTCTTCGGCGCGATGCCGCTGTCCGGCACGAGGTCCCAGCCTTCCAGCGCCGCCCGCACCTGCTCGGCGGCGTCGATGTTGAGCGGCCCCGACGTCCACAGCGCGTACGGCAGGTTGAGGAACCGCTCCTCGCGCACCGCTTCCAGGTCCTTGGTCGCCGCGTGCTCCCGCAGGATCCGCACCTTCTCCTCGAACGTCTGTGGCGGGTAGTCGACGAACAGGATGGCGTCCGGCTCCGCCGAGGCGAGCCGCTCCCAGGACACCTCGGTCCAGGTGTCCTTGAGGTCTTCCAGCGCGTTGCGCCCGCCACCCGCGGTGATGATCGCCTGCGGTGCGCCGAGGTTGCCGCTGGAGTAGATGGTCTTGTCGCCGCTGTCGAACAGGAAGATCGTCGGCGGCTCCTCGGGCTCCGGCGCGTCCTCCAGCGCCGTCAGCCGCTCATCGAGGTCAGCAACGACCTCGTCAGCCCGGTCCTGCCTGCCGGTGATCTGGCCGAGGTTGCGCAGGTCGGTGCGCAACGCCGTCCACGGGTCGACGATGCCGCGCGCCGAGCCCGCGCCCTGGCGGCAGCTCTCGGTCAGCGTGTACGCGTCGATGTCGTGCTGCGCGAGCGACGCCGGGGTGAGCTTCTTCGTCTCGTCGTAGCCGTAGTTCCAGCCCGCGACGACGACGTCTGGCCGCTGCGCCAGCACGGTTTCCCTGCTCGGGTAGGTCTTCGCGACGTCGTTGAGCCCGTCGACCGCGTCACCGTAGTGCTTGCGCAGCACCGGCGCGTCGCGCTGCACGCTGCTCACGGCCGCCACCTGGTCCTGGGCGCCGAGCGCGAGCACCATCGAGATCATGTTGCCGTCGTTGACGAACAACCGCTCGGCTGGCGACGGGAACGACACCTCCTCGCCGCAGTTGGTCACGGTCACGTCGCCACCAGAAGCCGTGTCCGACTCCGCGGTGGAGCAGGCGGACAGCACCGCGGCAGCGGCGAGTGCGGGGGCGAGGATGCGAGCAGGTCTCACGGGTGAGGCTCCGTTTCGTCGGGGGAGAACAACAGATGGGTGCGCCCGGTCAGGGGGTGAGTGACCGGGGTGGCGAGCACGCCGAACGCGTCGTGGATGACGGTCGGCGTCAGCGCGTCCGCCGGGGTGCCGATGGTCAGCAGGGTGCCGTCGTGCAGCACCGCGATGCGGTCGCAGAAGGTGGCCGCGAGGTCGAGGTCGTGCATCGCGACGACGACGGTCTTGCCCAGCCCGCGCACGGTGCGGAGCAGGCCAAGCTGATGGCGCAGGTCGAGATGGTTGGTGGGTTCGTCGAGCAGCATCAACGGCGTCTGCTGCGCCAGTCCCCGCGCGAGCAGGGCGCGGCGTCGTTCGCCGCCGGAGAGCTGCTCCACCGGGTGGTCCACGGCGTAGCCGAGGCCGACCTGGTCGAGCGCCGCCAGCACGGCGGCGCGTTCGGTGGCGTCGCCCCCTGCCCACGGCGGTCGGTGCGGGGTGCGGCCGAGCGCCACCATCTCCCCGACGACCAGGTCAGCGGGCAGCGCTTCCTCCTGCCCGACCAGGGTGATCGCCCGCGCGCGACGCCGCGCCGACAGCTGTCCAAGCGGGAGGTCGTCCAGCAGCACCTCGCCCGCGACGGGCTTACGGACCCCGCCGAGCGCGCGCAGCAACGTCGACTTGCCGGAGCCGTTGGCGCCCACCAGCGCCAGCAACTCGCCACGCTGGACCGCGAAGTCGACGTCGCGCAGTACGACCCGCTTGCCGGCGGCGCAGGCGAGGCGAGACACGGTGAGGTGCGTGTCGGTGTCCTGGACCGGCGGGGCTTCCGCCGGTGCGGAACGGGTCAAGGGATTCACTGGTCGGCTCCGAATCGATAGTGCCTGCGGCCCATCAGCACCAGGAACACCGGCGCGCCGATCAGGCCGGTCACGACGCTGAGCGGGATCTCGGTGGGCCGCACCGCGATGCGCGCGGCGATGTCCACCCAGATCAGGAACACCGCTCCCGACAGCGCGGCGACCGGCAGCACGGCCCGGTGGCGCACGCCGACCAGCATCCGGCTGATGTGCGGCAGCACGAGGCCGACGAACCCGATACTGCCCGCGACGGCGACCAGCACGCCCACCAAGGCGGCGAGCACCACGAACAGCCCGCCGCGCAACGCCTTGACCGGCACGCCCAACGCGGCGGCGGTGTCCGGGCTCGTGGCGAGCGCGTCCAGCCAGCCGCTACCCGCGACGAGTACCCCGCCGATGACGACGACCGCGCCCGCGACCAGCGGCAGTTGGTTCCATGCCGCGCCGGAGAGGCTGCCGAGCAACCAGAACAGCACCGACTGCGCGGCCTGCGGGTTATCGCTGCGGAAGACGAGGAAACTGGCGATCGCGGAGAACGCGGCGGAGAGCACCGTCCCGATCAGCACCAGCCGCAGCGGGGTGAGGCCACCCTGGGCCATGGCGACGCCGAACACCAGCAGCGCCGCGATCAGCGCGCCGAGCAGCGCACCGATGGACAGCGCCCACAGCCCCGCGGCAGCCAGCACGCCGAACGTGATCACCGCGGTCGCGCCGACGCTGGCACCGGCCGACACGCCGAGCAGGTACGGGTCGGCCAGCGGGTTACGCACCAGCGTCTGGATGCCGACCCCGGCGACCGCGAGACCAGCACCGACGACGATCGCGAGCAGCGTCCGGGGAACCCGGATCTCCCACACGATGATGTCGAACGTGGCATCGCCCGTGACACCGGTCAGCCGGTTGGCCAGCGCGTCGATGACGACGGACCAGGCCAGCGGCTCCGCGCCGAATCCGACCGAGGCTATGGCGCTGCCAGCGAGCAGCACCAGCAGCACGGGGACGACGAACGGCGCTGGCAGCCGTCGCGCGGACTTGCGCTGCGGGACGTCCTCAAACGTGTGCACGGCTGGTCCCGTCGTGCACCGGCGGCACGGCAGGCGAACAGCAGGGTGGATCGGCGGTGACCCCGCCGCGGTAACAGTCCATGTGACATGACCTTTGCGCTCGGGAGCTTGTACGCGAAGCTCGGATCGGCTCAGCGAGCCAGCAGGTCTTCGGACTCGGGGTCACCCGGACGAGGCACCTTCCCAGATCCGCTGGTCCAGTGGCGTTTCGCCTCGCCCGTCGCCCTCACCGCTGCGCGTCAGTTCCGGAGTCACACCGGATTCCCTGCATCCGCTACCGGATGCGACTGGCTCGACGGTGGACCCTAGCCAACCCCCGTCCGTGCGGCAACGCCCACGGCGAGGGGTGTGGCGCGATCGACACCGTGTCGTTCCCGCGAGAGACGGCCCCGGGCACGTCGCGCCACATGGCTGAACGCGGTCAGCGCCCGGCACGGCGGCGCGGCCGCAATCGCACTTTCGGCAGCGGCGGCGCTGGCAGCCGCGCGGGGTCGCCGACGTAGCCGTCGACCTGGCCAAATCGCTCCGACTCCTGCTGCCACTCGTGCTGAAACCGGACAATCTCGTCGTGGCTGCGAGCGACGAAGTTCCACCACATCACGATGTCCTCATCGAAGGGTGCGCCGCCGAGCAGCACCACCCGCGCCGGTTCCGCCGAAGGATTCGCCAGCCGCAAACAGGTGGCGCCGATGCCAACGTAGCCCAGTTGAGCTGGCGCGATGGACGTGCCGCTTACGGTGACCGGCCCCTGGTCGACCAGCACGCCGTGTTCGAAGGCCGCGTCGACGTCCAGCTCGACGGCGGACTCCGGGGCGAGCGTGACCTCCGCACCCACCAGTGGTGTGAATGTCCGCACCGGCGACGACATGCCCGCCAGCGACCCGAGGAACACCCGGATGTCAGCGCCGTCGTGATGGGCGACGCCGGGCACGTGGTGCTGGAAGTCGCGGTCCGCGTTCCGGTGCGCCTCCGGCAACGCCACCCACAGCTGCACGCCGTGCAGCACCGACGTCGCCTGCGTGGACACCTCGGAGTGACAGATGCCGTGGCCACCGGTCATCAAGTTCAGCTCGCCCGGCTCAACCAGGGCCCGCACGCCAGAACTGTCGCGGTGTTCGATCTCGCCGGAGAACAGCCAGCTCACCGTCTGCAGCCCGGTGTGCGGGTGAGGCGGCACGACCATGCCACCGACGTCACGAACGTCCTCGGGTCCGTAACGGTCGGCAAAGCACCACGCGCCGATCAGCGATCTGGCCCGTTGCGGCAGCGTGCGGCGCACGCGCATCGCGCGCGTCCCGCCGAGGGGCACCTCCCGCGAGGTCACGATCTCAACGGCGGGGGCCTCCGGCGGCTCGGCGGACTCGACACGCGCCCGGCAGCGGGTCTCGATCGGATCGGTCTCGACGTTGCTCATCTCGGTACTGGAGGCTACCGCCGCACGCGCATCACCGCCCGGCACGCAGCACCGCGCGGAGGCTGTCCAGCACTCCGACGTCCTCGATGGTCGAGGGCACCGGTTCATCCCTGCCGTCCGCGATGCCGCGCATGGTCTTGCGCAGGATCTTGCCGGAGCGGGTCTTGGGCAGCGCGTCGACGACCGAGACATCCCGGAACGCCGCCACCGGCCCGACATCGCGCCGCACGGCCTCGACCAGTTCGTCGTGCAGGGTGCTCTCCTCGACGTCGACACCGGACTTGAGCACCACGAACCCGCGCGGCACCTGCCCTTTGAGCTCGTCGTGCACGCCGATCACCGCGCACTCGGCCACGGCAGGGTGCGACGCGAGAGCGGCCTCGATGGAGCCGGTGGACAGCCGATGACCCGCGACGTTGATGACGTCATCGGTGCGTCCCATGACGAACAGGTAGCCGTCCGCGTCGAGGTAGCCGGAGTCGCCGGTGAGGTAGTAGCCCTCGTAGCGGGACAGATACGACTCGACGTACCGGTCGTCGTCACCCCACAGCGTCAGCAGCGTGCCCGGCGGCAGCGGCAGCTTGATCGCGATCGCGCCTTCCTGCCCGGCTGGCACCTGGTTGCCCCGCTGGTCCAGCACCTGGATGTCGTAACCGGGCACCGGAACGGTCGCCGAACCAGGCTTGACCGGCAACGTCTCCAGCCCGCGCGGATTGGCCGCGATCGGCCAGCCGGTCTCGGTCTGCCACCAGTGGTCGATCACCGGCACGCCGAGGGTGTCGTGCGCCCAGTGGTAGGTCTCCGGGTCGAGCCGCTCACCAGCCAGGAACAACGTCTCAAACGCCGACAGGTCGTATTTCGCCACCTCGGAAGCCTTCGGGTCGATCTTCTTGATGGCGCGCAACGCGGTGGGGGCGGTGAACAGCGCCTTGGCGCGGTGTTCGGAGATCACCCGCCAGAACGCGCCCGCGTCCGGCGTACCGACCGGTTTGCCCTCGTACAGCACCGTGGTGGCGCCGATCAGCAACGGCCCGTAGACGATGTAGGAGTGCCCGACGACCCAGCCGACGTCGGACGCCGTCCACCAGACATCGCCGGGCGCGACGTCGTAGATGTTGCGCATCGACCAGGCGAGTGCGACCGCGTGGCCACCGGTGTCGCGCACGACGCCCTTCGGCTTCCCTGTGGTGCCCGAGGTGTAGAGGATGTAGAGCGGGTCGGTGGCCGCGACCGGCACCGGATCGACCGGGCTCGCGCTCGCGACGAGATCGTGCCAGTCGACGTCGCGCTCGGTCATCTCGGCGGTCGCGGTCTGCCGCTGCAACATCACGACGTGGTCGGGCTGGTGCGTCGTGGTGGCCAGCGCGTCCTCGATGATCGGCTTGTACTCCACCACTCGCGTCGGCTCGATGCCGCAGGACGCCGCGACGATCACCGTCGGCTGGGCGTCGTCCACGCGTGCCGCGAGCTCCTTGGGCGCGAAACCACCGAAGACGACGGAGTGAATCGCGCCGAGGCGCGCGCAGGCGAGCATCGCGATGATGGCTTCCGGCACCATCGGCATGTAGATGATGACGCGGTCGCCCTTGCCGACGCCGAGCGAGCTGAGCGCGCCCGCGACGATGGCGACGTAGTCGCGCAGTTCGAGGTAGGTGTAGGACGTCTTGGTGTCGGTGACCGGCGAGTCGTAGATCAACGCCGGCTGCTCGCCCCGGCCAGCCTCGACGTGCCGGTCGAGCGCGTTGTAGGCGGTGTTCAGCTCACCGTCAGGAAACCATCGGTAGAGCGGCGCGCGACCGTCGTCCAGCGCCTTGGTCGGCGCGCGGGTCCAGTCGATGTCCTCAGCGGCCGCCAGCCAGAACCCCTCCGGGTCGGCCAGGCTCCGGTCGTACACCTCCGCATACGCACCCATCGACGTTCTCCTCTCGACTACCGATCCGGTGGTTCAGGAGTACACCGATACCCGCCCGGCTGGCTACCCTCCACGCGGTCGCCACCCGAAGTTGCTGCCGTGGCCCTACTCGCCGTCCGCGAGGCATCACGACGCGCACCGCACCGACCGGCTCCGGCGGGCCCGCAGCTCACCGGTGCTGGCGGCGAGCACCGCGAGCACCGCCATGGCGGCGATGCTCAGCGCTAGCGCGGGCAGCATCGGCGCGAACGGTACGAGCACGGCGAGCGCGACCAGCGCCACCAGTCTGGACCGTGGCATAACACCCGAGCGAGCACGGTTGAAGATGATGTTGCCGACCAGGTACAGCGCTGGCCCGCCGAGCACGGTCCCCGTCATCGTCCACGTGGCGTGATGCACCGGATGCACGGTGACCTGCTCGATCCCGACGGCGATCACGATCGCGCCCGCCACCATGAAGGCGTGTGCGTAGGCGAACGCTCCCCTGGCCATCGTGGTGGCATCGACGTCATCGCGCAGCCGGCCAGCCACGTTGCCCAGCCGGTAGCTGAAGTACAGCCACCACAGCAACACGATCGTGGCGAACCCGACCACCGCCGCCACCACGACGGGAGCGGTCAGCGAGATGCCGGACAGGGTGAAGCCGAGGATCAGGATCGACTCGCCGAGCGCGATGATGAACACCAGCCGGTTGCGCTCGGCGAGATGTCCCTCGGCCAACGGCCAGTCGGACATCTTCGTCGCACCAAGCACCGGCAGCGCGAACCCCACGAGCGGCGCGAGGTAATCGATGACGACGGCCGCACCCCACAGCAGCAAGCGCGCGTCGTCCCCGGCGAACACGCCCGCGACCCAGAACACGCCCGCGAACACGCTCCAGGCAAGCAGTTGGGTGTAGTTCCGGCCCATCAGCGTGCGACGGAACGCGAACACCATGAACCCGCTGCGCACCAGTTGCAAGAACAGGTAGGCGCCGACGAAGAGTCCCGCGCGGTGGCCGAAGGCGTCCGGGATCGCGATCGCCATGCCCAACGCGGCCAGCATCAACGTCGCCAGCAGCGCGCGGACACCGGCATGGTCCGGGTCGAGCCAGTTCATCGCCCATGCCGTGTAGTTCCACCCCCACCACACGGCAAGGAACAGGATCGCCGTCTGGAGCACGCCCTCCCAGCTCGCGTGTTCGAGCAGATAATGCGAAAGCTGAATGATCGCGAAGACATACACCAAATCGAAGAACAGCTCGATCGCGCCAACGTCGGGCGCGACATCCGGCTCTCGCTGTCGCAGCACGCCCGAACGCGACGTCGTCTCCTCAGTCACCAGAATCACCACAACAAGACACGGAACCCACCAGCTGTTTTCATCCCATCATGAACGTTTCGGCACCAGCGGCAACCGCAACGGCAGGCGCTCGGAACCTCGGGATTCTGCTCGGGTTCATCGTCCTGCTGCAGTTCGGCTACCCGATCACCCTGTACGGCGAGCTCTGGGCCGGCCTGTACATGCTGCTCTACGCGGGCATGATCTTCTACGGCATCCTCATCGTGCGCGAGGAGGGCCAGCACAGTGCGGTCATTCTCACGATCGGGGCCATCTTCGTCGTCTTCGGCGTCTGGTACTCGTTCGCCCAGCACAGCACGCCCGTCACGCTCGGGATGCTGATCTCCGTGGGGGCGTTCATGCTCGCGCTGATGATCTCGCTACTGCGGTTCATCTTCCGCCGCAGCAGCGCCACCGGGCTCGCGCTGGTTCTCGCCGCCGTGTGCGTGTACCTCATCCTCGGCGGGTTCTTCGCCGCGACCTTCAGCACGATCGAGATCCTCGCGCCGGGCAGTTTCCATGATCCGCAGCTGCCGGGTGAGCCGGTCAGCTGGCAGCAGATGGTCTACTACAGCTACGTCACCATGGCCACCCTCGGCTACGGCGAGATCCTGCCTGTCACGCCGTGGGCCCGCACCCTGGCATCGTTCGAGACCGTCACGGGGACCTTGTTCTTGACGATCGTGATCGCGCGACTGGTCAGCGCCTGGATCGGACCACGCTCGGTCGAGCGCGGGTGAGGACGCCGGTTGGCCCGGATGCGCTGATGGCAGTTCGGCGCACCGGAAGCCGTTACCGGCGCAGCCGCTCGGCGACCCGCCGCCCTATCCGCGCACGCGTTGCGCCATCCGCCGGACCACACCGGGCCGATCCCGACGCGGCAGACGTCCCGCGATGGCTTCGTCCAGCAGCGTGCCCACGGTTTCCTTCGCGCACGCCCGGTTCGCGCCGATACCACCGGACGGCCCACGCTTGATCCAGCCAACGACGTAGTCACGCTGACGCCCGTCGACGCGACCGCCGGTGTGCGGGATCGTGCCGGTGCGCTCGTCGAACGGCAGACCGTCGACCGGGGTGCCTCGGTAACCGACAGCGCGGATCACCAGGTCAGCCGCGACCTCGACGTCTCCGGCGTCACGGGCATCGCTGGCGTTCCCGGCGCCGCCCGCCGGACCGGTGACGCGGAGCCCGCGCACCTGGGTGTCCCCGGCGACCTCGCGCGGCGCGGAGTGGAACCGGAGCACGATGCGACGCTGCCCGTGCGGCGGTGGCGCCGACCAGTCCACCGCCTCCCGCTGGACACCCCGCAGCAGCGCGGCCTTCGAGCCGTCAGCCGCCGCGTCGATGGCCTCCCCGATGCGCGGGTCGTGATCGTCCACCACCAGGTCGACGTCCTGCTGCGCCGCGAGGCCAAGCAGCTCCGGCCGGGTGTACGCGGCGTCCTCCGGCCCCCTGCGCCCGAGGACGACAACTTCCCGCACCTTGCTGGACCGCAACGATGCCAGTGCCGCCGGGGAGATCGTGGTGCCGGCCAGCGCCTCCGGGTCCATCGTCAGGATGCGGGCGACATCGAGCGCGACGTTGCCGTTGCCAACGACCACCACCCGCTCCGCGGCGAGGTCGACGGCGTCGGCGGGCGCGTCGGGATGCCCGTTGTACCAGGCCACGACGTCGGTCGCGGCGAGGCTGCCCGGCAGGTCCTCGCCAGGGATGCCGAGGCCGCGCGCCGATGAGGCGCCCACCGCGTAGATCACCGCGTCGTGACGCGACGCCAGTTCGTCCACCGTGACGTCACGGCCGACCTCGACACCCAGCCGCAGCCGCAGCCGGGGATGCTTGTGGAAACGCGCGAACGTCTCGCCGATTTTCTTGGTCGCCTGGTGATCCGGTGCGACGCCGTGCCGCACCAGGCCGCCCGCCACTGGCAACCGGTCGATCAGCGTGACCCGCGAGTTGGTGTGCAGCAGCAGGTCCTCGACGGCGTACATGCCAGCGGGACCGGTGCCGACCACCGCGACGTCGAGCGGCTCGAAGTCGGCGGGGATGACGCGATCGAACACCGGCTCATCCCAGACGTGGAAGTTCGGGCTCGGGTCAGCGCTGCCAGCAGCCTGATCCGCGTAGTACGCCGCGTTGAGCCCCGCGTATGGCTTCAGCTGCTCCGACAGGCTCTCCACCGAGAAGATCGCGTCGACGGGGCAGGCGTCCGCGCACGCGCCGCAGTCGATGCAAGCCTGCGGGTCGATGTAGAGCATGTCGGTATCGCCGAAGTCCGGCTCGCCCGGCGCGGGGTGGATGCAGTTGACCGGGCACACCGACACGCACGACGCGTCGTTGCAGCAGGTCTGCGTGATCGCGAAAGCCATGGCGTCAGACCAGGTTCGCGCGCCGGTAGAACCACATCGACGCCTTGGTGAGCAGTCCCGCTGAGTTCAGGAACTCCATCAGCCCCGCGCAGCTCGACCGCAGCAACGACTTGTGGTGCTCGTTCGCCTTGGCCTCCCGCCGCGCACGCTCGGCGTCGAGCCCAGCGTGCTCGTACACCTTCGGGTTCACCATGCTGGTGACGATGAAGTACGACGCGATGGCGACGACCAGCGCGTCGATCTGCCGCCGCAGTCTGCCGGAACCCGCGAGCCGCTTCTTCGTCTCCTCGCGGGCGAACTTCATGTGCCGCGACTCCTCGACGACGTGGATGTTGTTGATGGTGCGCACGAAAGGCGCGACCCGCTCGTCCCGCATCCAGTCGCGCTGCATGACGTCGAGTACTTCCTCCGCCACGAGGATCGCGGCGTAGGCGGACTCGCCGAACGCGACGGTCTTGAACAGCCTGCCCAGCTCGACCACGACCCGGCTCGGCCGGTAGGCGGGCGCGCCAAGCTTGGCCGCGCCGCGCGCGAACATGATCGAGTGGCGGCACTCGTCGGCGATCTCGGTGAGCGCCCACTGGAAGTTCGGGTCGGTCGGGTCCTTCGCGTAGAAGTCCCGCAGCACCATCTGCTGCAGGATCATCTCGAACCAGATGCCGGTGCTGGCCACCGACGCCGCTTCCTGCCTGGTCAGCTCCCGCTGCTGCGCCGGCGTCATCTCGTCCCAGTACGCCGTGCCGTACAGCGTGCTCCACTCCGGACTGGCGCCGTGGTGGTCGGTATCCAGCGGCGTCTCCCAGTCCACCTCCTCGACCGGATCGTACGACAACGTCTCGGACGAATGCAGCAGCCTGCGCGCGACGTCGTGCTGGTCGGCGTGCACCGGAGTGCTGGTTGGCATCGATGCCTCCACAGTGTTACTCGAAGTAACGTGACACTTGGTAACACTAACCGTTCACATCTCGCGCGAGAAAAGCGAATGTGCGCCACGCCACATTCGAGCCGCGGCCGAGATGCGCGCGCCACCGAGGCGCATTCAGTAGGACATGTTTCAACAACACCGCGAAGCCGCGTGCCAAAAGGCAGCCTTCCAGGGGTTGTCAGTTAATGGAACATGTTCTAGTTTTGACGTTCGTAAGAAGTTCGCTGGTCGGCACAGGAGGTACGCATGGCGCGTTCGCTGGCGGACAAGGTCATCGCGGTAACCGGCGGAGCACGCGGCATCGGAGCGGCGACCGCGGCGGCCCTCACCCGCGCGGGCGCCACAGTCGCGATCGGCGACATCGATCCCGAAGCGGCGAACGCCGGCGACCACGCGCTCGCGCTGCCGGTTGACGTCACCGACCGAGATGCGCTGACCAGCTTCCTCGACACCGTGGAGCGGCGACTCGGCCCGATCGACGTCCTGATCAACAACGCCGGGATCATGCCGCTCACCCGCATCGAAGACGAGCAGGACACCGCCACCGCGCGGATCCTGGCGATCAACCTGCACGCGGTCATCCACGGCAGCAGGGAGGCGGCCCGGCGGATGCGGCCGCGCGGCGGACACATCGTGAACGTCGCATCGGTCGCCGCGCGCATCCCGTTCCCCGGCGGCGCCACCTATGCGGCCACGAAGTTCGGGGTACTCGGCTTCTCGGAGGCGATCAGGGCGGAGTTGCGCGAGTCCGATGTCGACGTCTCCTGCGTGCTGCCCGGATTCGTCCGCACCGAACTGGCGGCGGGACTGCCCGAGGTGCCCGGCTTCGCGCCGATCACCCCGGACGACGTCGCCGCGGCGATCGTCGCCACGCTGCGACGTCCCCGGTTCGAGGTGTACGTGCCGAGACGCATCGGCCCCATGCTCCGGCTCAGCACACTCACCGGTCGCCGCTTCTCCGAATGGCTGCAACGGATGTTGCGCGCCGAGACACCCATGCTGTCCGCCGTCGGCTCGCCGGAACGGGCCGCCTATGAGGAACGGACACGCTCACCACGGAAAGGAGCGCGATGACCGGCACCGCGGAAAGCCTCAGTGCGCCCTACACGGTCGAGTTCCCGTTCGAGCGCACGGTCGGCCCGACGATCGGAACCTTCCTCGGCGGCCTGCGCGACGGTCAGCTGTACGGCGTCCGGACCGAGCGCGGCGTGCTGTGCCCGCCGCTGGAGTTCGAGCCGGGCACCGGCGCGGAGACCGGCGAGCTGGTACCGGTCGCCGACACCGGAACCGTGACGTCGTGGACCTGGGTGCCATCCCGGGAGGGCGACCCGGTGCCGCACGACTTCGCCTGGGCGTTGATCGCGATCGACGGCACCATCGGTGCGCTGTTCCACGCTGTCGACGTCGATGGCGACAGCGGGCGCATGACCACCGGGATGCGGGTACGGGCGCGCTGGCGCACCGAGCGCGTCGGGCAGCTCAGCGACATCGAGTGCTTCGAGGTGACGTCATGACCAACGTGCTACCGGAGCCCGTCACGACCATCCCCAACCCGTTCCGGATGGACTACACCTACGTCGCGGGGGCGGGCCGCTCGATGTTCCTGCGCGGGCTCGCCGAACGCAAGCTCATCGCGCGCCGCTGCGCGGGCTGCGGCCAGGTGTACCTGCCGCCACCAGAGTTCTGTTCCCGCTGCCTGACCGAACTGGAGGCACCGTTCGAGCTCGACGGACGCGGCGCGATCTCGACGTTCTGCGTGGTCAGCTTCCCGTTCCCCGGCCAGCGGATCGACCCGCCGTACGTGGTGGCCCACATCCAGCCACACGGCGCGGGAACCAGGCTGATGCACCTGGTGCGCGAGATCGAGCCCGAGGACGTCCACATCGGTCTCGAAGTGGAGCCGGTGTGGGTGCCCGACGACGAACTGGACACCTCACTGCTCAGCATCAGCCACTTCCGCCCGACGACCGAAGGAGGCGCGGATGCGTGACGTCGCCGTGGTGGCCTGGGCCCAGTCGCCGTGCCGTGCCGCGAACCGGCGCGACGACATGGCAGGCATCCTGCTTCCGGTGATCCGGGAGACCGTCAACACCGTGGGCATCGACCGCGACGACGTCGACTTCGTCGCGTCCGGCAGCCACGACTTCTACGAGGGCCGTACGTTCTCCTACATCGACTCACTGGACGCGGTGGGTGCCTGGCCGCCGATCTCGGAGTCGCATGTGGAATCCGACGCGGCATGGGCGCTGGCGGAGGCGTGGTCCTGGCTGCAGCTCGGCGAGGGCGACATCGCGCTGGTATACGGCATCGGCAGGGGTTCGCTGCCCGCCGATCTTGACCAGGTGATGCCAGCCCAGCTCGACCCGTACTACCTCGCGCCACTCGCGCCGCACCGCGACGCGATCGCGGGATTACAGGCGCGGTCCACGATCGAAGCCGGCCTCACCAGTGAGCAAGGCATGGCCGAGGTAGCCTCCCGCTGCCTGGCGTCAGCGCTGGACAACCCGCTGGCGCAACGATCGGAGCAGGTCGACGCCGCACAGCTGCTCGAAGCGCCCTACGTCAGTTCGCCGCTGCGGGAACACGACGTCGCGCCGGTCGGCGACGCCGCTGCCGTCGTGATCCTCGCGGCCGGTGACGCGGCAAGGCGGCTCGCGGAACGTCCAGCGTGGCTGCGCGGTGTCGATCATCGGATGGATACCCACTACCCCGGCGTCCGCGACCTCAGCGAGTCACCATCCACCGGGCGCGCGGCACACCGGGCCGCGGAACTCGCTGGCTTCTCGGCGTCCGATGTGGACGTCGCGGAGCTGCACACCGAGTACAGCCACCAGGAGGCGATCTTGTCCGGCGCGCTTGGACTGAAGGGGGCGGCCGTGAACCCATCGGGCGGGCCACTCGCCGGACGTCCGGCTACCGCGACCGGTCTGATCCGCGTTGGCGAGGCCGCGCGGCACATCCTCGACGGCAGAGCCGACCGGACACTCGCCCACGCCACTAGCGGACCCGCACTGCAACAGAACCTGGTCTGCCTGCTGGAGGGAGACGGATGAGTCGCAACGTGGCCGTCACCGGCGTCGGCCAGAGCAAGCAGGCCAAACGCCGCGAGGTCAGCATCGGCGGGATGGTGCGCGAAGCCGTCACCGAGGCCATGGCCGACGCCGAGCTGACCTTCGACGACATCGACGCGGTGGTGCTGAGCAAAACACCGGACCTGTTCGACGGCGTGATGAACCCCGAGCTGTACCTGGCCGACGCGATGGGCTCGGTCGGCTTGCCGGTCATCAGGGTGTTCACCGGCGGCAGCGTCGGCGGGCACGCCGCGATCTACGGCGCACACCTGGTGCAGGCAGGGCTGGCGGAGCGGGTGCTCGTGGTGGCCTACTCCAAGGAGTCCGAGGGTAACTTCACCTGGGCGCTCTCGCGTGGACTGCCGTTCAGCCCGCCACTCGGCGCGGGAGCGGGCGGGCACTTCGCGCCGGTGATCCGCGAATACATCCAGCGCTCGAACGCGCCGGAGCACATCGGCTGGCAGGTCGCGGTGAACCACCGGCTCAACGCCACCCGCAACCCGTACGCGCACGTGCATCGTCCCGACATCACCGTCGAAGAGGTCAGGGACTCGCGGATGCTGTGGGACCCGATCCGATACCTGGAATCCTGCCCATCCTCCGACGGTTCCTGCGCGATCGTGGTCACCGGCGAGGAACACGCCGAACGCGCGCCCCGGCCGCCCGCGTGGATCCACGGCATGGCCTGGCGCACCGAGACCGGCCACTTCGCGGGCCGCGACGAGGTGAACCCGAGGGCGGGCCAGGAATGCGCCGCTGACGCCTACCGGCAGGCGGGCATCGACGACCCCGCCGCGCAGGTCGACGTCGCCGAGCTCTACATCCCGTACAGCTGGTACGAGCCGATCTGGCTGGAGAACATCGGGCTGGCCGAGGAAGGCGGCGGCTGGAAACTGGTCGACGACGGCACCACCGCCTTCGGCGGCGACCTGCCGATCAACCCGTCCGGCGGTGTGCTGTCCGGCAACCCCACCGGCGCGACCGGACTGCTGCGGTTCGCCGAGGCCGCGCTCCAAGTGCGAGAGATGGCAGGCGAGCACCAAGTCGACGGCGCCAGCCGCGCGATCGGGCACGCCATGGGCGGGGCCTCGCAGTTCCACGCGCTGTGGGTGGTCGGTAGCGGCGAACCGGGAGCGGCCTGATGACACAGCGTGCGTTCGTGGCGGGCGTCGGGATGACGCGGTTCGGCAAAAGCGGAGGGGGCGGACCAGCGTATCCGGCGCTGGTCACCGACGCGGTCGGCACCGCGCTGGCCGACGCTGGCCTCAGCTATGACGACGTCCAGCGCGCCGCCGTCGGCTACGTCTTCCAGCCCTCGGCGGCGGGCGAGCGGGCGCTCTACGACGTCGGCATGACCGGCATCCCGGTGGTCAACGTCAACAACAACTGCGCAACCGGGTCCACCGCGCTGGTGCTCGCCCGTGAGTGGGTCGAGAGTGGACTGTCCGATGTGGCGCTCGCGGTTGGCTTCGAACAGATGACCAAGGACGCCATGTCCGGCACCGCCGACGGCGTGTCCACTATCGATCGGCACCTCGACGTCATGGTGCCTCGGTACGGCATGGGCGACGCACCGACAATGACCCAGTTCTTCGGGCACGCCGCCGAGGAGCACATGCACCGCCACGGCACCACCGCGAAGCAACTCGCCAGCGTCGCCGTGAAGAACCACGAGCACTCCACCCGCAACCCGTTCGCGCAGTTCCAGGAGCCGTACTCGCTGGAGCGTGTGCTCGGCGACAAGCCGGTGCACGGCCCGCTGACCCGGTCGCAGTGCTCCCCGGTCTCGGACGGCGCCGCCGCGGCCGTCGTGGTGAGCGAGCGCGTGGTGCGGGAACGCGGGTTGACTGCGCAGGCGGTGGGGATCGCGGCGCAGTCCCTTGTCACCGACACCGCGTCGTCGTTCGAGTCGGGCTCTATGATCGACGTTGTCGGCGCGCCCATGACCCGCCGCGCTGCCGCCGACGTCTTCGACCAGGCCGGGATCGGCATCGATGACGTGGACGTGATCGAACTGCACGACTGCTTCTCGATCAACGAGATCATCAGTTACGAGGCGCTTGGCCTGTGCCCAGAGGGCAAGGGCGGCACGTTGGCGGAGTCGGGCGTGACGACGTACGGCGGGCGCTGGGTGGTCAACCCGTCCGGCGGCCTGATCTCGAAAGGACATCCGCTTGGCGCGACGGGGCTCGCCCAATGCGCCGAGCTGAGCTGGCAGCTGCGTGACCAGGCGGGCGAACGGCAAGTGCCCGGCGCCCATTGGGGACTCGCGCACAACCTCGGTCTCGGCGGCGCCTGCGTGGTGACGCTGTACTCGGCCCCTGACGCCCCCTGACGAGAGGGAGACAACCATGACCGACACCATGCGGCAGCCCAACCACCTCGGCCACCTGACCATCGCCGCGCTACGGCGGCACCGCGACAAGCCGGTGCTCGAACTCGGCGAGACGACGCTGACCGGCGCGCAGACCGCCGACGCCTTCAGCCAGTACGTGCAGGCGTTCGCGTCACTCGGGCTCGGCACGTCGTCACCGGTGGCGCTGCTGGCGCTGAACCGCCCCGAGGTGTTGATGATCATCGGCGCGGGGCAGATCCAGGGTTCCCGCCGCACCGCGCTGCACCCGCTCGGCTCGCTGGACGACCACGCGTACGTCCTCGACGACGCTGGCATCACGACGTTGATCATCGACCCGGTGCCCGCGTTCGTTGAGCGCGCACAAGGCCTGCTGGACAAGGTGCCGAGCCTGACGCAGGTGCTCACCCTCGGTCCCGTGCCGGAGGAGCTGTCCCACGTCGGCACCGACATCGCCGCGCTCGCCGCGACGTTCCAGCCGCAGCCGCTCGAAGCCGCTGAGCTGGACCCGGACCACATCATCTCGATCACCTACACCGGCGGCACCACCGGCAAGCCCAAGGGCGTCATCGGCACATCGCGGGCCATGACCACGATGACGCAGATCCAGTTGGCCGAGTGGGAGTGGCCGGACGAGCCGAGGTTCCTGATCTGCACTCCGCTCTCGCATGCGGGCGCCGCGTTCTTCGCGCCGACGCTGATGAAGGGCGGCTCGCTGGTCGTGCTGCCGAAGTTCGATCCGGCCGAGGTGCTGCGCACGATCGAGGAGCAGCGGATCACCGCGACCATGCTGGTGCCCACCATGCTGTACGCGCTGCTGGACCATCCCGATTCGCGCACGCGAGACCTGTCCTCGCTGGAGACGGTGTACTACGGCGCGGCATCGATCAACCCGGCACGACTGCGCGAGGCCATCGACCGGTTCGGGCCGATCTTCGCGCAGTACTACGGCCAGTCCGAGGCGCCGATGGCGATTAGCTATCTCGCCAAGGACGAGCACGACGACAAGCGGCTGACCTCGTGCGGGAGGCCATCGGCGTTCCTGCGCACCGCACTGCTCGACGAGAACGGCAACCACGTCCCGCAGGGTGAGCCCGGCGAGATCTGCGTGGCGGGCCCGCTGCTCGCCGGGGGCTACTGGAAGCTGCCCGACGTCACGGCGGAGACCTTTCGGAACGGCTGGCTGCACACCGGCGACGTCGCCCGCGAGGACGAGGACGGCTTCTGGTTCATCGTCGACCGCACCAAGGACATGATCGTCAGCGGCGGGTTCAACGTCTTCCCCCGCGAGATCGAGGACGTCGTCGCCGAACATCCCGCTGTCGCACAGGTCGGTGTCATCGGCACGCCGGACGAGAAGTGGGGCGAGGCGGTCACGGCGATCGTCGTGCTCCGCGACGACGCGCCCCGCGACGAGGACGCGATCGCTCGGCTGACCGAGGAGATCACGGCGTCGGTCAAGGAACGCAAGGGCTCGGTGCACGCGCCGAAGAACGTCATCGTGGCCGACTCGGTCCCGGTGACCCAGCTGGGCAAGCCGGACAAGAAGGCGCTGCGGGCGACCTACGGCTGACCGGCCGACCCCGGCAGGACACTCCCTCGCGACACTGGCACGACGCCGTCGGGTCGCCGGAAAGGCGTGGGAGATGGCCACCGACTATTTCACCGGGTGACGGCGCAACCGCTGCGGTAGCATTTCCGCTAAATCCGACAAACCGCACGGACGCTCCGAAGGGTACCGCGTCCGGCACCGCGGCCGTCGTTGCGACGCGACGGTCCCGGCGCCGGTGCACGGCACCCTCCGGCGGCCGTCCGGAAAGCGAGCCGCGCCATGACACCCGAGCCGAGTGCGGTACCCACGCCGAGCGGCTGGAGCAAGTGGGTGCTCCGGATGCTGGTCTACGGCGGCGCGGTCGCCGGCATTGCTCTTGTGATCGCCGCCGCGCTCACGGACGCACCGACCTGGTACCGGTGGGTTGGCCTGCCGTTGGCCGTGGTCTGCGGGATGCTCGCTTTTATGGGGATCCGGTTCCGACTGCGGCACCGTACTCCCGAGGAGCGGCAGCGAGTCCTCGCCGAAATGGCCGAACGCAAGGAAGCGCTGGCGGAGCCACTGGAGCGGTCAACGCTCGCGCACCGCGAGACCAAACACAAGAAGCATGTGCTGCGATCCGGCATCGACGCCGACGCCGTCATCACGTTCCTAGCCGACGGCAAGCGCGGCGACGACTTAGAGCGTCTGGTGTATCTCGAACTCGACGTCACCGTGCCCGGCGCCGCGCCGTACTCGGTGCAAACCGGGGAATACCTCACCGCGGCATCGACGGGCTCGGTCGCGCCCGGCCGCAGGCTTCGAGTGAAAGTGCTGCCCGAGAATCCGCAGCGGGTGGCCGTGGACTGGGAGCGTTCGCTGCGTTTGGAGTGAAGGCCGAAGCGGCACCGACAGGCCTGGACGCGCCGCACTCCCGGGGAGGAAATGTCGACGGAAGTGCAGCGGAAGTTCTACAGGGGTTCCACACCCAAGACTAGAACAGGCGTTCGATAGGAGTCTAGGATTGGGGGTATGAGCAGCGCGGATGCCCTCCTTCCGGAGCCCGGCCCGCACGGCTGGTGGCAAGCGGCCGACACCGAACTCGCCGAGGCGCTGCGCACGGCCGAGGAGGTGCGGAATCGTGCCGAGGCTGCTCAGGCGGCGGTGCTGGCCGAGATCCAGTCGCGCGGGGTGTTCGCTACCTATGGGTATCCGTCGCTGGCGACACTGCAGCGCGACCTGCTGCGGATCAGCACCACCGAGGCGAAGAAACGTGCCACGCGGGCCCAGCGGCTGCACCCCACTCGCGAGGGGACGAGTGAGAAGCCCGCGGCGGCGCCGATGGCCGCGCAGGCCGCGGCTGAGGGTGTGCTCAACCCCGGCCACGTCGACGCCATCAGCGAAACCATGGCCGCCATGCCCGCCGACATCGACGACACCGACCGCGCCAGCTACGAGAAGACGCTGATCGATCTAGCGCGGCAGGCACAACCCGCGGTGGTGCGCCGCGCCGGACGCCACCTACTCGCCCTAGTCGACCCCGACGGCCGTGAACCCACCGACGACGAGGAACTCGCGGAGCCCGAACGCGAACTGTTGTGGTCCTGGACCCGGCACAACCGCCTCAAACTACGGGGCACCCTCGACTCCGAATCCGGACAGCTGCTGGAAACCCTGTTGTCGGCGCTAGCCAAGCCCCGACCGACGGTGGAGGGCATGCCGGATCAGCGCACCACCGGGCAACGCCAGGGGGATGCGTTCGCCGAACTGCTCGACTACACCCAACGCGCCACCGAACGCCCCACCGAAGCCGGCGAAACACCGGTCATCACGGTGTCGATGACGCTGGATCAACTACTCCGCCGTGAGCCCCTGATGGATGAGGATGGGGCGGTGCAGCAGATGCTGGGCGACACCCCCACCCTGAACTGGGAATGCCCGGTCACCGCGGAACAAGCCCGCCGCCTGGCCTGCGACGCCCGCCTCGTGCCCGCGGTCCTCGGCTCCACCGGCGAAATCCTCGACCTCGGCCGTGAGGTGCGCACCGCCACCCGCGCCCAACGCCGCGCCCTCGCCGCCCGCGACGGCGGCTGCATCATGTGCTCCCGCACCGTCCGCTGGTGCCAAGTCCACCACATCAACTGGTGGGAACACGGCGGCACCACCACCCTCGACAACCTCTGCCTGCTGTGCTCCGCGTGTCATCGGCTGGTCCACCACGCCGGGTGGGAGGTCCGCATGGCCACCGACGGCACACCCGAATGTCTCCCGCCCGCGTGGCTTGATCCGGCGCGTCAGCCGAGACGGTTCACCGCACCCCATACTGAGCCCCTGGGTACCTGACCAACCCACAACCACACCGGCCCACCGCGACCAGCACCACTGGCCGCGGCACAGCCGCATGCGCGGACTCCATCCAACCGCCACGACGTGAGAATTCCGTAAGCACCGAAACAGTGCCCTCACCGGCCGGAATGCCGAAGACTCGGCGTCGTGCCCGACACGTTCACGGCGGCTCTGCTCGATCACGACTGCTGGCTGGAGACAGCGGGCGGAGATCAGCTGCCGTTGCGCGCACAGGCCTGGCACCACGAACCCTCCGCCGCCGACGAAGCCCTGCTCGCACGGTGCACCGGACCCACGCTCGACGTCGGCTGTGGACCGGGCCGGTTGACCAGCACGCTACTGCGACGGGGCGTGCTCAGCGTCGGCATCGACAGCTCACCGCTGGCCGTCACGCTGACCGGACTGCGCGGTGGCATCGCCATCCACGGCAACGTCCTCGGCACCGTCCCAGGCGAGGGCCGCTGGCACCACGTGCTGCTCGCGGACAGCAACATCGGCATCGGCGGCGACCCGGAAGCCCTGCTGCGCCGGGCCCGCCGCCTGGTCGCACGGCATGGCACCGTGCTGATCGAGGCAGGACCACCCGGTCTCGGGCTACATCGCGAGCAGGTCAGGATCGCAGGCCGCCACGGCGACAGCGCTTGGTTCCCGTGGGCCTGGCTCGGCGTGGACACCCTACGTGCGCTGGCGACACGCGCCGGGCTGACCTGCGCCGAGACCTGGCACCGCGAACTCCGCTGGTTCGCCGAGTTGCGCCCGCACAGCCCGCGTTGACCACACACCGCCCCGCGCCTGGCCGAGCCACCCACGCTCGACGTCGGCCGCGTCGCTGGTCGAGCCACCCGCGCCGACTACGCCGCCCGCGTCACCCGGGTCACTGGTCGAGCAACGGCACGAACGACTCACTCATCGTGCCGACGCCCGACCCGTCGGGCCGGGCACCCAACGACGTTCCGCCGTAGACGACGTCGCCGCCCGCGTCCTGATAGGTCTGCCAGGTGCGGGTGCCGCCCTGCCCGACGCCGGGTTCGGAGTAGTCGCACACGCCGTCCGGGAACGTCTCGGTCAGCCGCCGCCATTGCGCGTCGGTGAACGCGACCGGGTAGTAGTCCGTCCGCCGGAGTGGCTTGAGCTGGCAGGCGTTGACGTCGTTGGTGACCGGGCCGCCCGCGATGGTGCGCGGGGTACCATAACGTGTTTGCCGTTCCGGACGCTCGCAGACCGTGCCGACGCCGGGCACCGTGATCTGCTCCAGTCCTGGCAGGTTGGAGCAGCGGTCCTGCAGGTCGTCCGGCCGGTTGTCGACGATCTTGTCCGGCAGCGGCTGGGCACTGGCGTCGGCCTCCACTTCGGACAGCCATTCGTCCATCGCCAGCATCGCCTCTGTCGCCCAGTCCGGGTCGCCGATCAGCGGCGCCTCACCGAACCACATGACGAAGTTGCGGGTGTGGCCCTGCTCGCGCTCGAGCCGCGACTTGGTCCAGAATGCGTGACCATAGTCGTGCGCCGCACCGGGATCGGGCCCACCGTGGTTGATGATCGCGACGCCGGAGAGATTGTTGGCAGCGTTGACCAGCCCGCTGCGATAGACGTTGTCCAGGGCGGGCCGGTCGCCGGGGTACCGGCCGGGCGTGGGCTTGCCGTCGATGGTGAGCGTGCCGACCTTCTCGTTCAGGTCGACGAACTGCGCCGGGGTGATCTCGCCGCGCTCAAGCGCTTCCAGTCCATACTGGACACCTTCGTTGCCTGCGGGGATGCCACCGAAGCCGCGTCCGATCCGCTGCTCCTGCGGACCCCAAGCGTCCGGTTCCCTCGGGCCGAGCGCGTTGATCATGTAGTCGAACAGGAAGCAGCGCACCCCGCCCGGGTTGGTTTCCGGGTCGTAGCGGGTGCCCTCGTCGCCTGGCTCGGTGTCCGGCACACCCTCGCACGGGTGGGTCGGGTCGGACAGTCGCTTGGTGAACAGCTCGTCGGATACGACGGCGTTGGCATGCGAGAGGTGTCCCTCGACCTGGCCGAACTGGGTCGGTGACCAGGGAACGTCCCACTTCGACGGGTCCTCGAAGTACAGCCGCAGCAGGTGGTAGTCGAGGAACTGCGCCAGTGTGCTCATCGCGTCCGGGTACGAGCAGGTGGTGACGAGCCCCTGATAGACGCCCGGGTAGGCGTTAGCGATGGTGTTCTGCACGATCGAGCCACCGGAGCAGCCGGTGCCAATCGTGTAGCGGATGGTGCCGTACTGCTCGACCAGGCGCTCCTTGGCCATGACCAGCGACTCGGCCTGGGTGAGCAGGTTGCAGTTGTGGCCAAGGTTGTTCAGCGCGGTCGACATCACCGCGAATCCCCTGCCGAGCGCGGTCACGTAGCTGTCGGTGTAACCGGGAACCTCGTTGAAAGAGCCGGAGTAGTCCGCGAGCGGCGCCTCGCCCGAGGCGTGGTCGGTACCGCAGTTGCCGCCGTGCGGGACAAGCACCTTGTGGTTCCACTGCTCCTGCGGCGCCCACGGCTGCCACGACTCGCCCGGCTGGAACAACTGCAGGATCTTGTACTGGTCGCGGTCCTGGTAGCCGATCTCCTGCCGCACGATGAACGGCACCTCGACACCCTGGTCCGTGGTGGTCGTCGCGACGTCCGACGGCGGGTTGTCCGGGTCGTACGGCTGCAGATCGGTCTTGGTCGGGTCGGTCGACTTGTAGAGAAGCCGATACTCGGGCGGCTGATTGCACTTCTCGTCCCGCGCGCCGTCCTGACACCGCCACGGTTGAACGTGCGGGCCGGAGAACACCGGGCCGCCGTTCGGGTGGTTGGTGATGACGACGTCGTCCGACGCGCCACCGCCCGTGGCCCGCAGCGTGTTGTCGCCGAGCGGGAGGTCGGTGACCAGCCCCGCGAACTGGCCGTTCGGCCGCAACGCGAAGGCGTCCGTGACATCGCGGTTGCCTAGGTGGACCCGCACTTGCGACGGGTCGACGTCGTCCGGTAGCGCGATCGCGACCAGCGCGTCACCGCCAGAGATGAGATCCGCGCGGTTGGAGAGGACGTCGATCCGCAACCCGCCGTTCGGCGCCGCCGATGCGGGCGTGATCAGCCCGCCCGTTCCGGCGGCCATCGCGGCCGCGAGCAACAGGACCGCACCACGGCGGCGGACTCGGGACATCCAGCCAAACGCACCCATGCCCTCCATAACGCCGACCCGGCGCCACGGTGACGGCAAACACGAACAGTAATCGCATCTGTGGCTCTGGGCGCGAGTCCCGAGATCCGGTGCCGCGAGTCCCGGCTTACAGACCGGTGAGTTCCGACTTACCGTGCCGTGACAGCACGCTGCCACCCTCGTCGCCTTCGGGCGAGTGCGCGAACGCACCGGGACCGGGCGGATACAGCAGCGCGGACCCGGGATCCGGTATGGGAAGCACGACGTTGGTCGCATCCCGGCTGGGATCCGGAGGCTCGGCGGCGGAATGCACGTGCTTGATCGCACTGACACCGACGCCATTCAGCAGCCGGTCGCTGTCGGCCCGGAAGCCAGGGCTTGCACCCTCGGGAACCATGCTTCGGCAGTCGATCGTGGTTTCCGGTCCGCTGTAGGCCGCTGCCTGCTCACGCGCCTGCGCGCAGTGTTCGCCGGTGTCGACCACAGTCGCGTCCGTGCGCACCGCGATCTCGCCCGCGGTGTCCGCGTGGTCGAAGTGCCCGTGGCCGATGAACACGTGCGACGGGTCGAGCGCGACCAGCTCGTCGAGCGTGGTCGGCACGTAGTTGGGTTCGTCCTCACGTTTGTGGATGTAGCTGTCCAGCAGGACGACGTGCCCACGGATCGACGCCGCCAGCGTGGCGACACTGACCCACGACAGGATGACGCGGTCGCCGCGCACCGCACCGGTGCGATCGCTACGCCACCGCAAGTCAGAACTCGCAGTACTAGAGCGCGGAACTCGCGGCTACCGGGCCGTCTGGGCGGACTCCCACAGCTCGCTGGTCAGGGTCTCGGCAGGCGTGTCCGGAGCGTGGCGATAACCGGTGCCTGCCCAGAGGCTCATGCCGTCCGGGTCATCCTGGGATGCCGCGGCGGCCCGCAGTGGCTGGGTCAGCTGATTGACCAGCGGATACCCGACCGGCACCGTGGCGTCGTGCTCCGCGATGAACCGATTGTGGAGCCCGCGCGCGGGACGTCCGGAGAACGCGCGGGTCATCACCGTGGCGTAGAACCGCGGGTCGGCCAGCGCTCGCTTGTGAGCGGGTTTCGCCCCGGACTCCGGCGTGCGCAGGTACATCGTTCCCAGCTGCACCGCCTGCGCGCCCGCGCGGAGGGCAGCCGCGATGTCGGGGCCGGTAGCGATGCCGCCCGCGGCGATCAGGGGCAACGACGTCGTCTCCCGCGTCGCGGCGAGCAGGTCGAGCAGTGGAACCGCAGGTGGCGGCCCGTACGGATCGTGCATCCCGCTGTGCCCACCGGCCTCCGGCCCCTGCACGCACAGCGCGTCCACCCCGAGCGATGCGACGGCACGCGCCTCGGCCACCGACGTAACGGTCGCGACAACATATGTGCCGACCCGGTGCAGGTCGGCGACTACGTCGGCAGGTGGCGCACCGAACGTGAACGACACCACCGGTACCGGATCGGACAGCAGCAGCGCGATTTTCTCGTCCCACCGGTCGTCATCACTGGGATCGGGCTCCGGCAGGTCGACGTCGTAGCGCGCTGCCTCGGCGGCCAGCTCCTCCCGGTAGGCGGCGATCGAAGCGACGTCCGGCACCGGCCCCGGCACGAACAGGTTGACCCCGAACGGCGCGTCGGAGCGCTCGCGCAGCTCGCGGATCCGTGCGGCGAGCGCCTGCGGTGTCGCGTAGCCGGCCGCGAGGAAGCCAAGACCTCCGGCACGGCCCACCGCCGCGGCCAGTTCCGGCGTGGAGGTGCCGCCCGCCATGGGCGCCGCCACGATGGGCGTGCGCAACTCGGTGAGATCGAACATCGGACTTCCCCTCCCGTACCCACAGGGCCGCATGGGCGACTCGACCGGGACACGCTAACCGTCGATCGCCCAGGGCGACATGTCAACGCTCACACCGGCGCGGGCGCAGGGAACGACCAACAGCGCGCTTGAAAGTTTCATGCAAGTTATTGACATCACTTGCAGACCGCGTCATTCTCTGTGCGACGCGCGTCACGTCCCCACTGGTTCACGCACTACTGGAGGTCTCGTGCGTCTCACCCTGCCCGCGGCACTGGCCGCGACCGCTGTTACCTGCGGCAGCCTGCTCGCCGCCGCACCGGCAACCGCCGCCCCACCTGGCAATCCCAATCGCGACGTCATCGCGAACCTGTTCGAGTGGAACTGGGACTCGGTCGCCGAGGAGTGCACCACTGTCCTCGGCCCGAACGGCTTCGGCGGCGTACAGGTTTCGCCGCCGCAAGAGTCAGCGAGCTTGCCGCAGTACGACCACCCCTGGTGGGAGGTCTACCAGCCGGTCAGCTACGAGCTCACCAGCAGGCTCGGCGACCGCGCCGAGTTCGCCGCCATGGTCTCCGCCTGCGACGCGGCTGGCGTCAACGTCTACGTCGACGCCGTCATCAACCACATGACCGGCCAGAACGACGGCGGCACCGGCTACGGCGGCTCGACGTTCCCCGACAAGTACACCTACGACGGCCTGTACTCCCGGCCCGACTTCCACAGCTACCCGGAGGACTGCCCTAACCCGGCAGGCGAGGTATGGGACTACGACAACAAGACCGAGGTGCAGTACTGCGAGTTGCTCGGACTCGCCGATCTGAAGACCGGTGACGACTCGGTACGCGACCGCATCGCCGGATACCTGAACGACCTGGTCAGCATGGGTGTGGACGGTTTCCGCGTTGACGCGGCCAAGCACATGCCCGCCGACGACATCGGCGCTATCGCCGACCGGCTGCCCGAGGACGTCTACCTGTTCCAGGAGGTCATCCCGGGTGGTGCGGTGCGGCTCTCGCCGTACCAGGACAACGGCGATCTGCTCGAGTTCACCTACGGCCACAAGCTCAAGGAACAGTTCGAGGGAAATATCGCCAACCTGCGCACGTTCGGCAAGCGCTGGGGCCTGCAACCGAGCGAGAAATCGGTGACCTTCACCGACAACCACGACACCGAGCGCAACGGCAGCACACTGTCCTATAAGGACGGACAGGCGTACACGCTTGCCAACGTGTTCTCGCTGGCCTGGGGTTACGGCACGCCGCAGGTGTTCTCCGGCTACGCCTTCACCGAGCGCGACGAGTCGCCGCCCGCCACCGACAGCGGCCACGTCACCGACGCCGAGTGCGACAGCGGCGCGTGGACGTGCTTCCACCGCGACCGGGCGATGCTCGGCATGGTCGGCTGGCACAACGCCGCGGCCCACCTGCCGGTGGGGAACTGGTGGAGCGACGGCTCCGACGTGATCGCGTTCAGCAAGGGCACCCGGGGGTTCGTGACGATCAATAACTCCGACGATCCGCTGACCAGGACGTTCCAGACCGGCCTGCCCGAGGGCACCTACACCGACGTCATCCACGGCGACGGCTCCGAGATCACCGTGGACGCCTCGGGGAACGCGACGGTCACCGTCGGCGCAAAGGACGCGGTGGCGATCCACCGCTGATCGGCACCGGGCACCTCTCGCGCTCTGAAAGTTTCTGCAAACTCTTGCAACTCTTACATCCGACCGGCTACCTTTTCCGGCATCCGGTCTCGGCATCCGGTCTCAATGAGGAGAACCATGACACGACGTAGCAGCATCGCGGCGCTGGCCGCGACCACCGCGCTGACCGTCGCAGCCTGTGGCGGCGGCAGCGAACAACAGGCGGCCGACAAGGCGATCGACGACCCGCAGTCGGTGTCCGGCACCGTCACCTGGTGGGACACCTCGGACGCGACGAACGAGGCACCCGCCTTCAAGGACCTGATCGAGAAGTTCGAGAAGAAGTACCCGAAGATCGACGTCGAGTACGTCAACGTCCCGTTTGACGGCGCGGACGACAAGTTCAAGACGGCCGCGCAGGCCGGGGACGGCGCGCCCGACGTGATGCGGGCCGACGTCGGCTGGACCCCCACGTTCGCCGCGCTCGGCTACCTGCAGCCGCTGGACGGCACACCAGCCCTCGACGGCGCGGACGACTACCTCGACACGCCGATGGCCAGCACGCAGTACGAGGACACGACGTACGGCGTCCCCGAGGTCACCGACACGCTCTCGCTGCTCTACAACAAGGAGCACTTCGCGAAGGCTGGCATCGACGGCCCGCCGGAGACGTGGGACGAGCTCAAGGACGCCGCTACGACGCTGGAGAAGGAGGTCTCCGGCACGGACGGCATCTTCCTCAGCGCAGACTCGTACTTTCTGCTGCCGTTCGTCTACGGCGAGGGCGGCGACTACGCGGACGTCGCGGGCAAGCGGATCACCATCGACAGCCCCGAGGTCGCCTCGGCGATCGAGACCGTGGAGGAGCTGTCCGCCGACGGTGTCGGCACCATCGACACCAGCGCGAACAAGTACACCAACATGCAGAACGCCTTCAAGAGCGGCAAGGCGAGCATGATCCTCAATGGGCCGTGGGCGGTCTCGGACATCCTGTCCGGCACGGCGTTCAAGGACAAGGACAACCTCGGTATCGCCACGGTCCCGGCAGGACCGGAAGGCCAGGGCGGCCCAGTCGGCGGGCATAACCTCGTCGTCTACGCGGGCTCACCGGACCTCGCGGCGTCGTACCTCTTCGTCAAGTTCCTCAACTCGGCGGAGAGCCAGGCGCACGTGGCGGCGGAGAACAACACGCTGCCCACCCGCGCGTCGGTGTACGACATGCCCGAGGTGGCGAACAACGAGATCATCGCCGCGTTCCAGGAGCCATTGGAGGGCGCTGTCCCCCGGCCAGCGGCACCGGGCGCGGGTGACCTCTACGACACGTTCACCCCGTTCTACGAACAGATCATGGGTGGCCAGGCGTCCATTGAGGACGGTCTGAGCCAGGCGCAGCAGAAGGCCAAGGGCGCGGTCCCCGGCTTCGAGTGATGACGACACTGACCACACGCCCTGAGGCCGGGGCGGCACCAGCACCGGTGCCGCCCCGGCGGCGGGTCCGCAACCCCTTCCGCGCCAACTGGCTGCGCAAACACTGGTACGCCTTCGCGATGGTCACACCGGTCGTCGCGGTGCTCGGCGTGCTGGTGCTCTACCCGCTCGGCCGAGGCATCTTCCTGTCGCTGACCAACGCGAACGAGATGAACGTCGGCCGCACCATCGGCGAGAACGAGATCGAGCCAACCTACGACTTCGTCGGGCTCGGCAACTACATCGACGTTCTCTCCGGCGCGGAGGGCACGTTCTACTCGCGACTGGTCTGGACGCTGGAGTGGACGGTCGCCTGTGTCACGCTGCACTACGCCCTCGGCCTCGGCCTGGCGCTGCTGCTGAATCGGGCGATGCGGATGCGCGGGGTGTACCGGATGTTGCTGATCCTGCCGTGGGCGGTGCCGCCGTTCGTCGCGGCGTTCGGCTGGCGGCTGATCCTCAACGACAAGGGCGGCGTGCTCAACGCCGTGCTGCAGGGCCTCGGTTTCAACGGCGTCGGCTGGCTCAGCGAACCGGTCGCCGCCAAGTTCGCGGTGATCATGGTCAACGTCTGGCTCGGCGTGCCGTTCATGATGGTCGCCCTGCTCGGCGGGCTGCAGACGGTGCCGAAGGAGCTGTACGAGGCGGCCGAAATGGACGGTGCGTCCGCGTGGCAGCGGTTCCACGCGGTCACGCTGCCTGGGCTGCGGCCGGTGTCCGGCACGGTGATCCTGCTCGGCACGATCTGGACGTTCAACCAGTTCCCGGTGATCGCGCTGCTGACAGGCGGCGGACCAGGCGGGGCGACGAACATCCTGGTCACCGAGGCCTACGAGCGGGCGTTCCAGGGCATCCGCGACTACGCGGGTGCCGCCACCTACGGCGCGATCATCGCGTCGATGCTGGTGGTGTTCGCCTCCCTCTACCGCCGCTGGCTTGAGCGGCAGACAAGCGAGCGACTGGCATGAGCGCGCGCGGCACCAGAAGTCGACTGTCCTCGGCCGCCCTGCACACCACCCTTGTCCTCGCGAGCGCGACCGCGGTGTTCCCGGTGGCGTGGGTGGGGCTGACGTCGTTGCAGACCGATCGCAACACCTGGTCACAGCCGGACACCCTCGGCACGCTGGGCCTGGGCAACTACATCGACGTGCTGGCCAACACGCAGTTCGCGACGTGGTTCGCGAACTCGCTGATCGTCGCGGCGGGCACCACGGCGCTGGCGGTGTTCATCGCGGCGACGGCGGGCTACGCGGCGTCGCGGATGCGGTTCCCCGGTCAGCGTCCGCTGATGTGGATGTTCCTCATCACGCAGATGTTCCCGGCCGCGGTGCTGATCGTGCCGCTGTACAACGTGCTGAGTGACCTCGGGCTGCTCAACTCGTACGGCGGGCTGATCCTGGCGCAGTGCACCGTCGCCGTGCCGTATTGCGGCTGGATGCTCAAGGGGTACTTCGACACGATCCCGATCTCGATCGACGAGGCGGGGCTCATCGACGGGCTGAGCCCGTTCGGCACGTTCTGGCGGCTGATCGTGCCGCTGTCCAAACCAGGCATCGCGGTGACGGTGTTCTACTCGTTCATCACCGCGTGGGGCGAGGTCGCGTTCGCCAGCGTGTTCCTGCAAAGCGAAGGCCGCTACACGCTGCCGGTCGGCATGGCGACGTTCGTCAGCGACTTCACCGCGGAGTGGGGCATGCTCACCGCCGCGTCGATGCTCGTGATGATCCCGGCGGCCGTGGTGTTCTTCCTGGTCCAGCGCCATCTCATCGCCGGTCTGACCACCGGCGGAGTCAAGAGCTGAAAGGATATCGATGACGCAGAACTCGGGCTGGTGGCGCACCGCGGTGATCTACCAGGTCTATGTCCGCAGCTTCGCCGACGCCAATGGCGACGGTGTCGGCGACCTGGCTGGGGTGCGCGGGCGGCTCGGCCACCTGCGCGACCTCGGAGTCGACGCGCTGTGGCTGACGCCGTTCTATACCTCCCCGATGGCCGACGGCGGCTACGACGTCGCCGACTACCGCGACGTCGACCCGCTGTTCGGCGACCTCGACGACGCGAAGGCGCTGATCGCGGACGCGCACGCGCTGGGCCTGCGGGTGATCACCGACATCGTGCCGAACCACACGTCGTCCGAGCATCCCTGGTTCCAGGAGGCACTGGCGGCGGAGCCTGGGTCGCCCGCGCGGGACCGGTACATCTTCCGCGACGGGCGCGGTCCGGACGGCGCCGAGCCGCCGAACGACTGGGAGTCGGTGTTCGGCGGTCCGGCGTGGACCCAGGTGGCTGACGGGCAGTGGTACCTGCACCTGTTTGACCCAGCCCAGCCCGACCTGAACTGGCAGAACGCGCAGGTGCGCGAGGAGTTCGCCGACATCCTGCGGTTCTGGCTTGACCTCGGTGTCGACGGGCTGCGTATCGACGTCGCCCACGGCATGATCAAGGCGGACGGCCTGCCTGACACCGGTCGTACTCAGCAGATCGGGCTGCTCGGCCGCGCGGAGCTGCCGTACTTCGACCAGGACGGCGTGCACGAGATCTACCGCGAGTGGCGCAAGATCCTGGACTCCTACCCCGGCGAGCGGATCGGCGTCGCCGAGGCGTGGGCGCCGAACGCGGAACGGCTCGCGCGCTACCTGCGCCAGGACGAGCTGCATCAGGCGTTCAACTTCCACTACGTCGAGGCGCGCTGGGCGGCGGACGAGTTCCGGCAGGTGATCGACGAGTCGCTGGACGCCGTCGACCGGGTCGGCGCACCGAGCACCTGGGTGCTGTCCAACCACGACATCGAGCGGCACGTGACCCGATACGGTGGCGGGGAAACCGGCTTGCGGCGGGCACGGGCGGCGGCGCTGCTGACGCTGGCGCTGCCGGGCTCGGCGTACGTGTACCAGGGTGAGGAACTGGGACTGCCAGAGGTGACCGACCTGCCCGACGACGTCCTCGCCGATCCGAAGTGGACTCGCTCGGGCTTCACCGAGCGCGGCAGGGATGGCTGCCGGGTGCCGATCCCATGGTCGGGCAGCGAGCCGCCGTTTGGCTTCGGCGCATCGTCCTGGCTGCCGCAACCGCCGGAGTGGGCGTCGCTGACCGTCGAGGCGCAGGCCGACGACCCGTACTCGACGTTGTCGCTGTACCGGGAGGCGCTGCGATTGCGGCGGGAGCTGCCGGACGGACCGCTGCGCTGGGTGGACCCCGACACCAACCCCGACACCAGCTCCGGCTCCGGCAGCGCTGTGCTGGTGTTCCGTCGCGAGCCCGGGTTCACCTGCACGGTCAACTTCGGCGCGTCGCCGGTGATAGTGCCCCGGCCGGGGCGACTACTGTTGACGAGTAGCCCGAACGACGAGTTCGTCGCCCGCGACGTGGCCGACGCCGTTGGCGAGACCGTCACGTTGCCCCCGGACAGTGCCGCGTGGTGGACCGGAGACGCCGATGACTGAGCAGCCCGACGCGTTGCGGCTGGCTGACATCGCCGAGCAGGCGCGGGTCAGCGAGGCGACGGTCAGCCGTGTCGTCAACGGCAAGCCAGGCGTCGCCGCGAGCACTCGGCAGGCAGTGCTCGCGGCGATGGACCAGCTCGGCTACCAGCGTCCGCTGCGGACGCGGCAGCGCACCAAGGGGCTGATCGGGTTACTCATCCCCGAGCTGGACAACCCGATCTTCCCGGCGTTCGCGCAGGTCATCGACAGCATGTTGAGCCTGCGCGGCTACCAGTCCGTGCTGTGCACGCAGTCGCCGGGCGGGGCGACCGAGGACGAGCACCTGGAGACGCTGACCGACAGGGGCGTGTCCGGGATCGTGTTCGTATCAGGGCTGCATGCCGACACGACCGCAGACCATGGCCGCTACACCCGGCTGATCGAGCGCGGCGTGCCGGTGGTGTTCGTCAACGGCTACGCGCCGGGTGTGCGCGCGCCGTTCTTCTCCGACGACGACGGCGTCGCGGTGCGGCTGGCGGTGACGCACCTGCGCGAGCTAGGACACGAGCGGATCGGGCTGGCCGTCGGCCCGGAGCGGTTCGTGCCCACGCAGCGCAAAGCCGCGGAGTTCCGGCGGCTGATGGCGCCGGTGTCCGGCTCAGCCGACGTCGACAAGCTGATCACGCACTCGCTGTTCTCCGTGGAAGGCGGGCACTCGGCGGCATCGTCGCTGCTGGACCAGGGCTGCACGGCGGTGGTGTGCGGTAGCGACCTGATGGCGCTCGGCGCGATCCGGGCGGCGCGCAAGCGCGGGCTGTCCGTGCCACGGGACTTCTCCGTGGTCGGCTACGACGACTCCCCGCTGATCGCGTTCACCGATCCGCCGTTGACGACGATCCAGCAGCAGGTGTCCGCCATGACGACGGCAGCGGTTCGCACGTTGCTGGACGAGATCGCGGGCGTCGACGTGCCGACCGGGGAGTATCTGTTCCAGCCGGAGCTGGTGGTGCGGGGGTCAACCGCGGCGTGCCCGGAGTCGTGAGCTAGTACTCCAGTGGCCAGCCGGTGTAGGCCTGGGCGAGCTGCGTCGCGGCGGCGGTGCTGCTGGTGACCAGGTCGAGTTCACCGAGCTGGCGGTGGTAGTCGAACGGCAAGCCGTCCTGCGGTGTGTGCAGCATCGATGTCATCCACCATGAGAAGTGCTGGGCGCGCCACACCCGGCGCGACGCGGTGGCGGAGTAGCGCTCCAGCCCCTCGGTGGACCCGTTCGCGTAGTACTCCTCGAGTGCCTTCGCGAGCACGACGACGTCGGCGACGGCGAGGTTGAGGCCCTTCGCCCCGGTAGGTGGCACGGTGTGCGCGGCGTCGCCAGCGAGAAACAGGTTGCCGTAGCGCATCGGGTGGCAGACGTAGCTGCGCATCGGGATGACGCCGCGCTGGAAGATGCGGCCCTCGGTGAGCTGGAAGCCGTCGCCAGCGACCCTGGCCTGGAGCTCGGCCCAGATCTCGTCGTCGCTCCAGTCGTCAGCGTTCGCCGCTGGATCGCACTGGAAGTACATGCGCTGCACCTCGGGTGTCCGGGTGCTGATGAGCGCGAAGCCGCGCTCGGAGTGAGCGTAGATCAACTCGGGCGCCGACGGCGGCGCTTCGACAAGGACACCGAACCAGCCGAACGGGTAGGCCTTGAAGTAGTCCGTGCGCTCGGCGTCCGGGATGGTGTGCTTGCTGATGCCCGCTGAGCCGTCACACCCCGCGATCACGTCGCAGCGCAGCTCGATGGGCGTGCCGTCGGCGTCGGTGAAGGAGATGACCGGGTCGGTGGTGACATCGCGCAACGCGACGTCACTGGCCTCGAATCGGATGTCGGCACCGGCCTTCAGCCGCGTCGCGATGAGGTCCTTGAGCACCTCATGCTGCGGGTACAGCCATACCGACCGGCCCGCGAGCCCGGCGAAGTCGATGCGGTGACCGCTGCCGCCGAACCGCAGCTCGATGCCGTCATGCCTGGCGCCTTCGGTGAGCACCCGGGAGTCGACGCCGGTGTTGGTCAGCAGATCGACCGTGCCCTGCTCCAGCACCCCGGCACGGATGGTCTCCTCGATCGCCGTGCGGCTGCGGGTCTCAACGATGACCGAGTCGATGCCCTGTGCGGCCAGCAGGTGCGACAGCATCAGCCCGGCCGGACCCGCACCGACGATTCCGACGTGAGTACGCATGCGCCCACCTAACCCGGTACCGCGCGGCCCGGACCAGAGCGTGCTTCCGCTCAATGGAAGCTGACTACCCCGATGCGGCAGAATCACCCCTGACACTGGATCCATCCTGGATGGCTGGTCAGTCTTCCGGCCAGCAGGAGACCACCGAAGGAACGTCATGGCAGGCAACAGCGGGAAACAAGGGCAGTCGGTGACCGGAAGGGCGCTCGCCCTGCTCGGCGCGTTCGACATCACGCATCCCCGGCTGACCCTGTCCGAGCTGGCACGTCGCGCCGACCTCCCGCTGGCCACCACGCACCGGCTGGCCGCCGAACTGGAGGCATGGCGCGCGCTCGACCGCGACGACGACGGCTACTACCGCATCGGCCTGCGGCTGTGGGAGGCAGGCCTGCTCGCCCCGGTGTCGAGCAGGCTGCGAGAGATCGCGTTGCCGTTCATGCAGGACCTCTACGAAGCCACCAGGGAGAACATCCACCTCGCCGTCCGCGATGGCTTCGACGCCCTCTACGTCGAGAAGCTGTCAGGACACCAGTCGGTGCCGATCATCTCGCGGATCGGCACCCGGCTGCCGATGCATTCCACCGGTGTCGGGAAGGCACTGCTCGCCAACGCCGAGGAGGCGTTCATCAAGGCCTACTGTGAGCGGCCGCTACCCCGATTCACCCGCTACACCATCGCCGAGCGCGGCAGGCTGCTGCGCGAGCTGCGCAACACGGCCGAGCGCGGCTACGCGCGAACCACCGAGGAGATGACGCTCGGGTCGTGCTCGGTCGCCGTGCCCGTGCCGAGCGAGCAGGGCGCGCCCGCTATCTCCCTCGGCATCGTGGTGCATTCGGTTCGCGCTGACCTACCCAAGTTGGTTCCGACCCTGCGCAACGCGGCCAACGCCATCGCGCGGCGGCTCACCGAGACCGCGGATGACCCCGCACCGGGCTTCCTGCACGACCTGCCGCCGTTGTCGACCGGCAACGGCCGTTGACGCCGCAAAGCCAGTCGATGCGCTGGAGGTCGTCGGCAGTTGGCCGCGCACCGATGACACCCAGCAATGTCGATCAACTCCCTGCGCGCCATGACCAACGAGAACGGACGAATCGGGCACGACGTGGCCACAACGCGCGGGAAGTAGATCAACTTCAGCAGATTGTCAGAGGCTGTCGCTACGTTCCGTACGTGCATGATCACAGTGCTGTCAGCGCGGTATTCACTCGTGCGCATGCCCGCGCGGCGGGCCACTCCGACGCCGACATCCGGCGGCTGCTCCGGCGCGGAGAGTGGATACCGCTGCGACGCGGCGTTTACGCCACAGCGTCAGCCCTTGCCTCCTCCGCCGGAGACGACGAACGCGAGCACGCGCTCGCCGCGTTCGGCACACTGCTGGCGCTCGACCGCGATGCCGTGGCGGCCGGGACGTCGGCCGCGAGGATACTCGGGCTACCCCTGCTCGGTCGCGCACCGACGGACATCGTCCTCGCCATCGAGTCAGCCAGCGGCCACCGCGACGACTACGTACTGCGGACGACCGCTCTCCCGCCACAGCACCGCGTCCGCTGCCACGGAGTGCCCATCACCTCAGCCGCCCGCACCGTCGTCGACCTGGCCAGGGAATGCGGATTCGCCCACGGCGTCGTCGCGGCCGATGCGGCACTGCACAGCGGGTTGGCCTCTCAAGGAGAACTCATTCAGGTATTGCGGGACTGCCGTGGCTGGCCGGGCATCGACGGGGCCCGGCGCGCGGTGACATTCGCCGATGCCGCGTGCGAGTCCGTCCTGGAGTCGGTGTCGCGGATCGCTATCCATCAGCAAGGCCTGCCCATGCCCCGGACCCAGGTCACGCTTGGCGACGCTGCCGGCCCCATCGGGCGAGCAGATTTTCTCTGGGAGCACGCGCGCGTTGTCGGTGAAGCCGATGGCCTCGCGAAGTACCTTGGCCCAGCCGACAAGGGCGTATCGCCAGCGACACCGGACCGGTGGACGATGCGTGAGCACCTGCGCGCTGAGAAGCGGCGCGAGGAACGGCTCGCCGACCTCGGCTACGAGATCATCCGCTGGGGCTGGGAAGACGCGACCAACCCGCGCCGATTGGCGTACCGCCTGTGCGCGGCGTTGGATCGCGGCCTAGAACGCCAGCGCGGACGACTCGCCAGTTGAACCGCGGCCCGGGAACACCAACGCGGACCGCTCGCTAGTTGATCAACTCCCTGCGCGCTGTGGCCACGTCGTGCCCGATTCGTCCGGTCTCGTTGGTCACAGTGCGCGGGAAGTAGATCGACTTTCGCGCCACCGACGAAGTCACGGCGACGTCGCAGCCGCGGGCGAGCCGGATCCGGTTAGACAGCAGCACAACGTGGCATCTTCCACTCAGTGGAAACGAAGCGTTGTTGCGCCGGTTACAGGACCTTACGTTACGCCCCACACACCGCCCTCACCTCGAACAGGAAGTCCCATGCTGAAGCGATTCCGCCGAGCGAGTGCCGCTGCCGCCACGTTGGCCTTGCTGGCCACCGGATGCGGGTCCGGCAGCTCGGATACCCAAAGCCCGGACGGCAACGACGCGGTCACCGTCGGCGTCATCCCCATCGTGGACGTCGCGCCGATCTACCTCGGCAAGGAACAGGGTTTCTTCGCGGAGCGGGGGATCGACCTGACGCTGGAGAGCAGCCAAGGCGGCGCCGCGATCGTTCCCGGCGTGATGAGCGGTCAGTTCCAATTCGGATTCTCCAATGTGACCTCGCTGCTGCTGGCGCGGTCCAAGGGGCTGCCGGTCCAGGTCGTCGCGTCCGGCAACAGCACGACCGGCGATCCCAGCGAGGACTTCGGTGGCGTCGTCGCACCCAAGGACAGCGATATCAGCGACGCCGCCGACCTTGCGGGTAAGTCCGTCGCGGTCAACACGCTGAACAACATCGGCGACACCACCATCAGGGAAGTGGTGCGACAGGCGGGCGGCGACCCGTCCACGATCAAGTTCGTCGAGCTGCCCTTCCCTGACATGCCCGCCGCGGTGCAGGAAGGCAGGGTCGACGCGGCATGGGTGGTCGAGCCGTTCCTGACCATCGCCACCGACCAGGGTGCGCGCACCGTCGCCGCGAACTTCGCCGAGACCCACGAGGACCTGATGGTGGCCGCGTACTTCACCTCGCAACAGCTGATCGACGCCAACCCCAACCTCGTCGACCGGTTCACCGAGGCGATGAACGAGTCGCTGTCCTACGCCCAGGAACACCCAGACGAGGCCAGGGACATCCTCGGCGGCTACACCGACATCGACACCGGGACAGCGGCGGACCTGACGCTGCCCCGATGGTCCCCGGAGATCAAGACCGAGCCGGTGCAGCGACTTGCCGACCTCGCGGTGAGCGATGGCCTCATCGACACCGCACCGGACGTCGCCGAGCTGCTGCCATGACGACCGCACCCCCGACGACCGCGCCCGCGGCGACTGACACCCGCCGCGGGCGCGGCATCCCACACGGCGCACTCGGCGCCGCCGGGTTCGCCGGTTTGATCCTGCTGCTCGAACTCCTGCCTCGCGCGGGTGTCGTTGACGCCCGGTTCTTGCCGCCGTTCACTGAGATGGCGGTGGCGCTGAGCGACCAACTCGCCAGCCCCGCCTTCTGGGACGCCCTTGTCGCCACGCTGCGCGGCTGGATCATCGGACTGGCCATCGCGATGGCCGCCGGTGTCAGCGCGGGCATCCTGATCGGCAGCGTTCCCGCGCTGCGCGCCGCCACGGCGTCCACCATCGAATTCCTGCGGCCCATCCCCTCGGTGGCGCTGATCCCGCTCGCCGTGCTGCTTTTCGGCACCGATATGCGCTCCACGCTGCTGCTTGTGGTCTACGCCAGCTTCTGGCAGGTGCTGGTGCAGGTGCTCTACGGCGTCACCGACGTCGACCCGATCGCCCGCGACACCGCACGGTCCTACCGGTTCTCGTTGTGGCGGCAGGTCCGCACCGTGCTCTGGCCGACCGCGCTGCCCTACGTGATGACCGGCTTCCGGTTGGCGGCGGCCGTCGCCCTGATCCTGGAGATCACCGGTGAGCTCATCATCGGCAGCCCCGGGCTCGGTAACGCCATCGCCGTCGCCAAGAGCTCCGGCGCGGTCGACACCATGTACGCGCTGGTGATCGTCACCGGCGTCATCGGTGTCGGCGTCAACCTCGCCGCCCGGTTCACCGAGCGGCGGGCGCTGCGCTGGCATCCGTCCATCCGCAGGGAGGTCGCCGCATGACCACGTCCATGCTCTGGCGCGCAGGGCGCAGGCTGCTGCTCATCGCGGGTTTGCCTGCCGTACTGATCACCGCGTGGTGGCTGGCGACAGCGAACAGCACCAACTTCTACTGGCCGCCGCTGCGCACCATCGTCGAGGTGTTCGGACCCACGTGGCTGGAAGGCAAGCTGACCAGCGACGTCCTGCCGAGCCTCGCGCGGCTCGGCGTCGGCTACCTCGCCGCGCTCGCGCTTGGCATCGGCATCGGCGTCGCCATCGGCTCGTCGACGACGCTGCGAGCCACAGTGGAACCGGTGCTGGAGTTCTTCCGCGCCATCCCGCCGCCGGTGCTGGTGCCGATTCTCATTCTGTTCGCCGGGATCGGCGACGGCATGAAGGTGCTGGTCATCGTCTCCGGGGCGATCTGGCCGATCCTGCTCAACACCGTCGAGGGCGTCCGGTCCATCGACGAGGTACTGCGCGACACCGCGGCGTGCTACCGGTTCCGCACCAGGACGCGGCTGACCACGCTTATCCTGCGCGGCGCGAGCCCGCAGATCATGACGGGCGCGAGGCAGGCGCTGTCCATCGCGATCATCCTCATGGTCATCAGTGAGATGTTCGCGGCGAGCAACGGACTCGGCTTCACCATCATCCAGTTCCAGCGCAGCTTCGCTTTGCCGCAGATGTGGAGCGGCATCATCCTGCTCGGCCTGATCGGGGTCGCGCTCTCGCTGCTGTTCCGCCTGGTCGAGACCCGCGTCCTTGCCTGGTACTTCGGCCAGCGAGACACCCAGCAGTCCGGCGCATGACCCAAAGCCCGAGAAAGACCCCGAAGGACAGCGACATCATGAGTATTGTCAGCACCCTCACCCGCAGCACTCCGGAGCCCGCCATGAGCACCGACGACACCGGACAGCACACCCCCATGCTCGACGTCCGCGGCCTGCGCAAGGTCTACGCCAGCGGGAAGCGTTCGGTGGAGGCGGTTCGTGACCTGACCTTCGGCGTCGACCCCGGCGAGTTGGTGTGCCTCGTCGGCCCGTCCGGCTGCGGCAAGACCACGCTCCTGCGGTGCATCTCCGGGCTGCTCGAGACGACGTCCGGCGAGGTCGTCCTCGAGGGCAAGCGGGTATCAGGGCCACCGGAAGGCATGGCGGTGGTGTTCCAGGAATACGGGCGCAGCCTCTTCCCGTGGCTGACCGTGTGGCAGAACGTCGAGCTGCCGCTGAAGGAGAAGGGCATCTCGCGCGCCGAGCGGAAACGGCTGACCACGGAGTCGCTGGCCGCCGTCGGGCTCGCCGACTTCCACACCGCGCACCCGTGGCAACTGTCCGGCGGCATGCAGCAGCGTGTCGCGATCGCCCGCGCGGTCGCCTACGAGCCGCACGTGCTGCTGATGGACGAGCCGTTCGCGGCCGTCGACGCCCAGACAAGGGGCGAGCTGGAAGACCTCGTGCGCGCGCTGTGGGAGCGACTCGGTGTCACCGTCCTGTTCGTCACCCACGACATCGACGAGGCCGTTTACCTCGGCCAGCGGGTCGTCATCCTGTCGAGCTCGCCGACCGTCGTGCTCGAGGACGTCACCATCGACCTGCCTGCCGAACGCGATCAGCTGACCACCCGTAGCCTGCCCCGCTTCACCGAGCTGCGGGCGCATGTCTATGAGCGGGTGCAGCAGGCGAAGCAGGGCAACCGGCCAAGCACACCGACCGCGACGTCGTAGCGCCCGAGGAATGACGACCAGCACTCCGCGACGTCATGGCGTCCCGGTGCGCCGCTGGCTGCTACTCACGGCGGCCATCCTCGTCGCGCTGAACCTGCGCGGGCCGATCGCGGCCGTCTCGCCGGTACTGCCACGTATTCAGGACGCGCTGGGGCTGAGCGCGGGCGCCGCATCGCTGCTGACGTCGATCCCGGTGCTGTGCTTCTCGATCGCCGCGCCAGCGGCCACCCTGCTCGCCGCCCGTACCGGACCGGAGCGTGCGATCGGCATCGGCCTTGCTGGCATCGCGCTCGGCACGCTGGTGCGCTCTGTCGACGGCCAGCCAGCGGTGCTGGCGGGCACCGTCCTGATCGGCGTGGCCATCACGGTGGGCAACGTGCTGGTGCCGGTGGTGATCAAACGCGATTTCGCCGACCGCGTCGGCAGCGTCACCGGCCTCTACACCGCCGCGCTCGCCGGTGGCGCCGCGCTCACCGCGGCACTGACCGCACCGGTGGCGGACGCCGCTGGGTGGCGGATCGCGCTGGGCGGCTGGGGCGTGCTCGCCGTGGCTGCCTGGTTCGCCTGGACGACGGCGCTGCCCCAGCGCGCCGGTGCCGTGGCTGGCCGGAAAACCGGCCGCGCTTCGGTGGTACGGCACCCGCTCGCCTGGGTACTCGCACTGTTCCTCGGCTGCCAGTCCACGCTGTACTACGCGATGACCGCGTGGCTGCCGACCGTCCTCGTCGATACCGCGGGAACCAGCGAGGCGACCGGCGGTGCCGCCATGTCGCTGTTCCAGCTCATCGGCATCACGACGACGCTCATCGTCCCGCCGCTGGCCACCCGGCTCGCCGGTCAGCGTGGGCTGGCGATGCTGGTGGCCGCGCTCTGGCTGTCCTCGCTGGCCGGGCTGCTCCTGCTGCCCGACGTCTGGCCACTATGGAGTGTCCTCGCGGGTTTGGCCCAGGGAGCGGGCATCTCACTCGCCTTCACACTGGTCATCCTGCGGGCGCGTAGGTCGGAGTCGGTGGCCGCGCTGTCCGGGCTCACCCAGGGTGCCGGGTATGCGCTCGGCGCGTCCGGCCCCCTGGTCATGGGCGTGCTGCTCGACGTTACCGGCGGCTGGACGGTGCCGCTGCTCGCGTTGCTCGGCATCGCCGCTGCCCTCGGCGCGGCGGGTATCGCCGCGGGCCGCGCCGGTGTTTACGTGGACGACTGAGCAGTGCCGACGGCCTGCCGGGCGGCGGCCCGCGCGGCGGCCCGCGGGTGCAGGACCCGCTCGCCAAGACGTCGTCCCAGCTCGGTGTACGCGGAGAACTTCGCCTCGCCGAACCACTGGTCGCCCGTGCTGTCGTGCGGGAATTCCGGGTGCTTCGCGGCGTACGCGAGCAGCGGGTACGGCAACTCCGGCCACAGCAGCGCCTTCGCGATCACGATCCGGCCCGCCACGCCGTCGAGTCCGGACTCGGGCGGGTAGAGCACCGTCCCCCGGATCACCGGGCTCGTCACCAGCCGCGCGTTCAGCGCGCTGAGCGGGTTCTCCGGCGGTAACGCCGTGCCGCTGCCCGGTTCGATGTCGCCAGGCCACGGCTGGTCCAGCTCCACCCGCACGCCCAGTTCGTGCTGCGCCAGCCGCAACGCCTCGGCCAGCGCCGTCGCGGTCGGCGGCCGGTCACCGCTGGCGTCGATGCAGTAGATCATGGTGCAGCGACGCCGGAACAGCTCCACCAGACCGAGGTTGTCGTAGTGACCGCCGTCGGTGACGTGCAGCAGCCGGTCGTCGTGCGAGTGGATGCCACAGACCTCCTTGAGCAGGTACGGCAACCGCCGCGCCGTCGGCAACGGCTGCCGCGCCCAGTCGCCGGAGTTCGCACTGGCATGCAAGTAGCCCGGGTTCGGCAGCCACGTCCCGAGCCGCGCGCCGGAGACAGCGAGCAAGGTCTGGTACCAGCGCGCCGCCCTGCCCATGGCTGAGGCGAACGCCGCCCCGCTGCTCGCGACCGCGCCCTGGACCGTGAGGTCACGCCGGAAGCGCTCCGCGACGACGTTCTCCAGCCACGGCGTCGCCGTCCAGCCGACGTCTGGCCCGCCGACCCAGTCGGCGCTCATCGTGTATGACACGCAGTTCAGCCCGGGCGGGGTACGCGACTCCCCGGTGAGATGCGCGGCGGCGGCGAAGATCACCTGCGGGAACCGGAGCCCCTCCCCTCTCGCGCCGTACGTCGACAGCGAGGTCAGCTCCGTGCTCCGATACGGCACGGCGACAATCCGGTCGTCACGGCCTCGGCGCACGGCACGCACCGCGAACGCGTCAGCGAGCCGTTCCCGGTAGAACGGGTGCAGGCTCAGCGACGTCTCGTCGAAGCCAATCCCGATCGCCAGCAGCAACACGCCGACGACGCCAGCCGTCCACAGCGCGGCATCGCCGCTGACCGTGGCCGACCCGGCGAACAGCAGCAGCCACGCGGCGCCGAGCACGCCGAGGGTGACGACGACGAGCACCCGTTGCAGCAAGCCGCTCGGTACTGCCCCGGTGACGACCTCGCCGTCCTTCCCGCGGTTGCCGAACCGACCGGTGATGCGCGTCCGGTGCTTCCACACGATCGACACGAGGGTGGTGAGGTAAGTCAGCACGACGGTGCCGATCGGCCCGCCGACCGCGATGGTCAGCTCCCGCTCGGCAAGGATCCACTCCGCGATGCCGATGAGGCTGGGAATCACGAGCGTGAGCGCGGCGAATACCAGGGTCAGACCGGTCAGCGCGCTGGCCGCCCGCTGTGCCCGCTCCCCCTGCGGGGTACGCGCCGCGACCTGCGCGTACCGCGACAGCAGGAACACCACGACGACCAATGCCACGAGCAGGTACAGCGCCCCGGCGCGCGGCTGCGGAACGACGTCGCCGATCGGCGTGAGCGGCACGGTCCGGTAAAACCAGCCCGCGAGCACACCGAGCACCACAGCTGGCGCGAACAGCAGGAACAGCGACAGCAGCAGCCCGCGCGCCAGCACGCCCAGCGCGGCGACCACCTCCCACGGGGTGTCGGCGAGATAGGCCGAGTGGCGCCGGACGTGGTTCTCCTCGGCGGTGCCGTGCTGGTAAGCGTGCTCCGGGTCGCGCAGCACCGTGTCATCGCTGGTGCCGGTGAACCTCTCGTCGTTGACGGCGTCGGTCAGCGCCTGCTGCAGCGCACCGGCGGTGTAGCCGCCACCGGAGACCGACACCAAGTACCTGGCGCCGAGCAACTCGGATCGCAACGTCTGCAGCGCACCCATCGCGACGCTCGCCGCTCGGATGCCGCCACCGGAGAGACAGAAGCCAACGGTGTCATCCCCCTGGGCGAAACGCCTGCTGACGTCGACGGGGTCGACGCCGGGCACCCGATACCCGGCGCGCCACCGCGCGGCGTCGCCGCTATCCGCCGTGGTCTCCCGCAGCACCGGCGGGTCGTCCAGTTCGAGCGGCTCGCCGGGCCGGACGTCGTCAGCGCGCAGCGCCATGATCCGCGACGCGGGGTGCGGCCGGGCCCGCTTGAGCACGATGACGGCGCCGGCGAGCGCGACCGGCGCGGCGGGTAGCAGTGCGGCGACCATGAGCACGGTGGCCGCGGTAGCGATGTCGAGGAGCCATATAGCGCTGGTCGTGTGTGTCAGCAGCAGGACGTTCTTGACGACACCCGCGACGACCACCGTCACGGCGGCGAACTGGGCGAAGCCTGCCATGCGGCGCTGACGTGGCGTGCTGGCGACCCAGCGCGCGGCCGTCGAGCCGAGCAGCAGCCCGGCGCCGTAGCAGGCGAGGAACGCGAAGTCCCACCACAGTGCCCCGGGGAGGCCGTCTGGCAGCGGGAGCGGCTGGCCGCTCCCGCCCAGTGCGATGGCGATGACATCCACCCGAGGAGCGGTCGCGGCATAGAGCCCCCAGCCCGCGAGCGGGAACGCGAGCGCGGCGAGCGCGATGCTGATCGCGGCCGCCCTGCCGGGTGTGCGAACCCGGCCCGCTGCGGGGCCGGGGCCGGTCGGCGGCGAGGTCGGCTGTTGCGTTGCTGGCCCGGTCGGCTCGGTCGGCGGCTGGTTGTCTCGGTCCATGGCTGCCTCCTTTGGCACCCGTCAGGACCAAGCGTGACGCTCGGTGTTCACCCAAGAGTCGCCTTCCGGCTGCGGTAAGTTACCGACTCGCCCGATTCGTTACGCGGGATCGCTGTCGGCTCGGGAGTGCCGTCGGCGCGGGAACACCTAGGCCACCCGGTTCGGCGGTTCGCGCCCATCGAGGTACGCCGCGAGGTTGTCCAGCACGCGCATGCCCATCGCGGTGCGGGTCCCCACCGTCGCGCTGCCCATGTGCGGCAGCAGCACGACGTTGTCCAGCGCCCGCAGCTCGGCGGGCACGTCTGGCTCGTTCTCGTACACGTCGAGGCCGGCGCCGGCGATGGTGCCGTCCCACAGCGCATCGGCGAGCGCACGCTGGTCGACGACGTCGCCCCGCGCGGTGTTGATCAGGAACGCCGTTGGTTTCATCCGCTTCAGCCGGGTGGCGTCGATGAGGTGGCGGTTGGCGGCACGTCCCGGTACGTGGACCGACACCACGTCGGCGGCCGCCAGCACCTCGTCGATCGAATCGAGCTGCGTGGCGTCGGGGACGCCGTCGACCGCGACGCCGTCCTTGTTGTCGTGGAAGACGACGGGCATCCCGAAGCCATGACGCGCGCGGCGGGCGACCGCGGCGCCGATGCGGCCCATGCCCAGGATGCCGAGCGTCCTGCCGGTGACCTCGGTGCCGAGCAGGTGGGTCGGACGCCAGCCGGTCCACGCGCCAGCGCGCAGCTCCCGCTCACCCTCGCCAGCCCGCCGCGTGGCCATGAGCAGCAGCGTCATGGCGATGTCGGCGGTGGCATCGGTGAGCACGCCGGGCGTGTTGGTCACGACAACGCCAGCCGCGGCGGCGGCATCGACGTCGATGTGATGGTAGCCGACGCCGAAATTGCCGAGGAACCGGGTGCGGATGGGCGGCTGGAACAGCTCGGCGGGTAGCCGGTCGGAGACAGTGGGCAGCACGACGTCCGCATGCTGGAGCGCGTCGCGCAGGTCGTCCTGGTCGAGCGGGACGTCGTCGGCGTTGAGCCGCACCGATGGGTAGCGCTTGCACAGCTCGGCCTCCACCGATTCCGGCCACTTCCTGGTCACCACGATCACGGGATCGGTCACGCGCTCCACCATGCCACGACGGGGCGGTAATGCCACGTGCGACCAGTACTCGCGGCGTGACCCATCCGATCCGCCGTTGGATCCGAATACGTAACAAAATTACGTAGCTTTCCGGGTACAAAACCACACTGGCTACGACACGCTGGAAACGTAGTCGCGGCTGACAACGACAGGAAGCCAGATGGTTCCCCCGACACCGAGGCAGGCGACATGAGCACCACAACGAACCGCCCCTCAACCGAGCACCTGCAGCACAAGGTGTGGCAGGCATGGTTGCGGCTCAAGCAAGCACGGGTGGACTGTGATATCACCACGATGCTTGAAGCCGAGGGCGAGATGAACTCCCTGCTGGACCAACTCGCGTCGCGGAAACTGGCGGCGGCGTAGGACCGGTACCGCGCAGGACGTTGGCCGCTCCATAGCGGCTACACATCCAACACGCATGCGAGGTCATCTCCCTCACGCCGCTTCACGAGGCGTGGACCGCCTAAGCATCTAGACCGCATTGATGTTGATTGACTAGCCGGGATAGACTACGCTGCGTGGTAAAGGAGATGAAGTACCGGGACGTCCAGCGGGCGCTCACCACACACGGCTGCACCCACAAATCGACACGAGGCAGTCATGAAAAATGGGTGTGCCCCTGCGGTAGGCACCTGACCGTCGTTCCGCACCACAAGATCGTCTCCCCTGGTGTTGTGCGCGAGACAATCAGAAGTTTGAGCTGCCTGCCGAAGGGATGGTTGCAGTGACCACGTACATCGTTACAGCCAAGCGCTGGTCACGTGGCTGGGAGCTGCACATTGACGGCGTCGGCGTAACACAGGCGCGCTCACTCTCCGTGGCGGAGAGCATGGCACGGGAGTACATCGCGTTCAAGCTCGACATCAATGATGAGAACTCGTTCGATGTCGATGTCGTGCCAGAACTCGATGCTGACCTATCGCGGCAAGTACGCACCGCGCGCGAGCAGGTCAGGACTGCCGCGCGACAGCAGCAGAAAGCCGCGGCCCAGCAGCGAGACGTCGCCAGGAAACTCAGCGAAACCGGCCTGACCGGCAGGGAGATCGCAGCCGTACTCGGCATGTCGCCGCAGCGAGTGAGTCAGCTACTCAGCAAGAGCGATACGCCGGGTCACAAGGCGGTCGCGAGCTCGAAGGCCGCTCCGTCCGCGTCTGCGCGGGTGGCGGCCTCGAATAGCGCGGTCGAACCCGAGCGCCCGTGACGAACAGGTCCGCCGCCATTTCATCCCAACAGTTCGACGTCGCACGTAAGCCCAGGTGCATTGCTGAGTCGCTTGTCTCCGGTCAGTAATGACAGTTCGAGACGCGTGGCGAGGGAGACGTAGAGCGCGTCGTAAAAGGACAGGTTGTCACGCAGTCCCCAGGCGTGTTCGGCGAGCGTGCCAGTATGCGGGTAGCGATAGTCGATGATCACCCGTGCGGCTCGCAGCGCCGTCAACGCCTCCGCCGCCGTGATGTCCCCGGCACGAGCGCGTTTGCGCAGCACATTGCCCAGCTCCGCATCGATCAGGTGTGGCGCGTGACATCGGAACTCACGCAGTTGAGTGCGGAGATCGGCAGCCGTCGACGTCTTGCCGAGAAACGCGTACGCGAGCGCGGACGCGTCAATGACCTGATCTTTCACCGGCGATCCGCTGCCAGGTCAGCGATAATGTCGTCGAGTTCCGCGCCCGGCGAGTCTTCAGCGGCAAGTGCCGACTCGACGGCAGCCCATGCCTCTTCTTTCGTCGGCTTGCTGGCGAGATCGACGATCTGATCACGCATATATGCCTGGATGGACTGTCCGGCAGCGCGCGCACGCCGCCGGATCGTTTCGTACGCCTCTTCCGGTAGATCCCGGACCTGGATCGTGGCCATAGCACCACGATAGCGCTATAGCGCTGAAATAGCGCTGCTGGGCCTTCGGGCGGACGTACCGGGGCCCGATCCTGGCAGGGTCACTGACGCACCTTGGGCCAGCGAACTCGTACCGTGTAGCAGCGACAGCGAAGAGGAGCGCGATGAGCAACCGCCGTCAGATCGGCCCAGCGGGCACCGTGGCGCGCGTCATTGGTGGCCTCGCGTTCATCGTCCTGCCCACCCTGTTCGACCGGCCGGACAACGGGATCGGGTGGTGGGACGCGCTCGCGATCGTGGTCGTGTTCCCGGTCATCGCGATCGCTGCGGCCGCTGGTGTCGACTGGCTGTATCAGCGTCGGGATGTGGCAGACATCCGGCGGGTGCGCACGGGCTGGTCGTTGGAACAAGCGGGCGCGACAGCCATCGTGATGCTGGTGGTGATCGGCGTCGCGACCGTGTTGACGTTCATCTCCCCGATGAATCGGTGGGACGTCTTCGTCTTCGTTGGATTGTCCATGTTGCTCGCCGCGGCGCGCGGCTACGGCGGGTGCGAACTGCTGGCGTTGCCGAACGTCGTGCTGCGACGCGAGGACGCGATCTGGTGCCCGATCTACTCCCCGATCGATCGGGTGGAAGAGCGGGACGAGACGGCGTAAGCACTCCTGGCCGCGCCGTCGACGCACCCCTCACTCAGCCCTCGGCGTGCAGAGCGAGCCACAACTCGGCGCGAACGCCTGGGCTGTCGAGATCACGGTCGATCAGCTGCGTCACCTTCGCCAGCCGGTTGCGCAGCGTGTGCCGGTGCACCCCGAGCTGGGTGGCCGCGCGGTCCCAATGGCCGTTGTGTTCCAGCCAGCAACGCAACGACGTCAGCAGTTCACCGCGCCCCGCCGCGTCGTGGTCACGCAACGGGGCAAGCATCCGGTCTGCGAACGCCAGCGCCATCTCGGGCGCCAGCAGTCCGAGGAGCCCTCCCGCAGCGTGTTCGTCGTAGCGCAGCACGGGTTTGCCCGCCGTGCGCGCCGCGTCCGCGGCCTGATGCGCCTGCCGGTAGCCGGCCTCGATGTCCGCTGTGGACGCTACTCCCGCGTGCAGGCCGCTGATGCGTTCCGCGAGCCGGGTGACACCAGCGACGTCGTCACCGATGACGAGCACCCCGTCATCGTGCTCGGCGGCGAAGACCCGCGGCAGCTCGGTTTCCAGCACGTCCATCGCCGCAGCCCGCGCCCGCGCGTGGCCCAGCAGCGACACCACCTGCCACGGCGGTCCCGACAGCGAGCCAAACACCGTGCCGATGGTGTCCAGTGCCAGCTTCTGCTGGCCAGCGAGCAGCAGCGCGGCGAGCCCTGACCGGAGCCCGCGCAGGCTCTCACCGTGAACGCGGTCCTGTTCCAGTGATAGCGACAGCAGCGACGCCGCTGTGGTCACGATGTGCCGGTCGGCGTTGTCCAGCCCGGCCGGTGCGCCCACCGCGAGGAACCCGCGCCCTCTCGTGCTCAGCGCCTGCAGCAGCACCTCGTCGCCGTCAACGGTCGCCAGCCGGGACCCGGCCCGCACCTGTCGCAGCTCCGCGCGCAGCGCGTCGGCGCGCGACCGTGCGGACGCGGGCGCCGCCTCGCGCACCACACCCGAGGAATCCAGCAACAACGCCCAGGCGTCAACCAGCCGCGCGAGCTTGCGTACCAGCGCGCCGGGTCCGCGCCTGCTCAGCGCCGTGCGCGTCAGCTCCTGCTGCCCCTTCCCCGTGCGCACCACAGCGGCGTACTCGTCGGCTGCGACGGCGGCGGAGACGGCTTTGGTGATCGCGATGAACGGCGTCCCGTGCGGCACCTCAACCAGCGGCAGCCCCTGCTCGGCGGCGGCGTCGATCAACGCATGCGGGACTTCGGCGTGGCTGAGGCCGCTGCCGAAGCCGACCCCGGTGACCCCGGCGGCCACCAGGCGTCGCACGTAGTCGGTCACCGAGACGTCGTCGATGGTGAGTCCGGTGGTGAGCAGCAGCTCGCCACCGTCGAGAAACGCGGTGGGGTCGGCCAGTTCGGTCGGATGTACCCAGGCGATCTCCCGGTCGAGCGCATGCTCACTCGCGAGAACCCGCAGGTCAAGCGGACGTTGCGCCACCAAGTCGCGCAGGGCAAGTGCCATAGTGTCGAATTCTAACCGTCATCTTGTCCAACTTGGCACCCTGACGGGCCGGCGCCCGTGGCGCATGCTGAGGCGCATGACGGCTACGACCACTTCCTCCCGGCTCCGTACCGAGGTCCCCGGCCCCGAATCGCGTGCGCTGCACCAGCGACGTACCAGCGCCGTCGCGGCCGGGGTGGGCTCGGTGCTGCCGGCGTACGTGACGTCCGCGAACGGCGGGCTGCTCACTGACGCCGACGGCAACACCCTCATCGACCTGGGCTCCGGCATCGCGGTGACCAACGTCGGCCACGCGGCACCCGCCGTCGTCGAGCGGGTGCGCGAGCAGGCCGAGCGGTTCACCCACACCTGTTTCATGGTCACGCCCTACGAGGGCTACGTCGAGGTGTGCGAAACGCTGAACCAGCTCACGCCCGGCGACCACGAGAAGCGCTCGGTGCTGTTCAACTCCGGTGCCGAGGCAGTGGAGAACGCGGTGAAGATCGCCAGGGTCGCCACCGGACGGCAGGCCGTCGTCGTGTTCGACCACGCCTACCACGGCCGCACCAACCTGACCATGGCGCTCACGGCGAAATCCGTACCGTACAAGCACGGTTTCGGCCCGTTCGCGCCCGAGGTGTACCGGGTTCCTGGGTCCTACCCGTGCCACGACGGCCTGACCGGCGAACAGGCGGCCGCCGCCGCGATCGATCGGATCGAGAAGCAGCTCGGAGGCGACTCGGTCGCCGCTGTCGTGATCGAACCGATCCAGGGCGAAGGCGGGTTCATCGAGCCAGCGCCGGGGTTCCTGTCCGCGCTGTCACGCTGGTGCACGGCCAACGGCGCGGTGTTCGTCGCCGACGAGGTGCAGACCGGTTTCTGCCGCACCGGCGCGTGGTTCGCCTGCGAACACGAGGACGTCGTGCCCGACCTGGTCGCGACCGCGAAGGGCATCGCTGGCGGCCTCCCGCTGGCCGCCGTCACCGGACGGGCCGAGCTGATGGACGCCGTGCCCCCCGGCGGGCTCGGCGGCACCTACGGCGGCAACCCGATCGCCTGCGCGGCCGGACTTGGCGCGATCGAGACCATGCGCACGGAAAACCTGGCCGATGCCGCGCGGTCGATCGGCGACATGGTCCTGCCCCGGCTGCGCGCACTGGCCGAAGAGACCGGCGTCATCGGTGACGTCCGGGGCAGGGGCGCGATGCTGGCGGTGGAGTTCGTTCGCCCCGGCACGCACGAGCCCGATCCGGATATCACCAAGCGCATCGCCACGGCGTGTCACGCGGCCGGGGTCGTGGTGTTGACCTGCGGCACCTACGGCAACGTGGTTCGGCTGCTGCCACCGCTGACACTGCCCGCCGACCTGCTGGACGAGGGTCTGTCGGCACTGGAAACCGCGACCCGCGAGGAGGCAACCCGATGAGCACGCCATTCTGGATCGCGGGCAAGCCGGTGACCAGCGGCGAGACCGCCCCGGTCTACCACTCCTACGACGGTTCCAAGGCGGGTGTCCACTGCGTACCGTCCACACCGGACGTCGAGCGCGCGGTAGCCGCCGCGCACGAGGCCCGTGCGGAGACGGCAGCGCTGCCCGCCCATGCCCGTGCCGCGGCGCTGGACCACGTCTCGCGCGCACTGACCGAGCGCACCGAGGAGTTCGCGCAGCTGATCACCGCCGAGTCGGCCAAGCCAATCACCTGGGCGCGCGCGGAGGTGGGCCGGGCCGCGTCGACGTTCCGCTGGGCCGCCGAGGAGGCCCGCCGGTTCTCCGGCGAGTTGCAGCGGCTCGACACCGACCCCGGCGCGACCGGGCGGATCGCGATGGTGAGGCGGGTGCCGCGTGGCCCGGTCCTCGGCATCACGCCGTTCAACTTCCCGTTGAACCTGGTGGCACACAAGGTGGCGCCCGCGCTCGCGGTCGGTGCGCCGATCGTGCTCAAGCCAGCCCCCGCGACCCCGCTCACCGCACTGGCGCTCGGCGAGGTGCTGGCCGAAACCGACCTGCCCGCCGGTAGTTGGTCGATCCTGCCGGTCGGCAACGAGGTCGCCGCCGAGCTGGTCAGCGATCCGAGGCTGCCGGTGGTGTCGTTCACCGGCTCGGTGCCGGTGGGCTGGCGGATCAGGGACGCGGTGCCACGCAAGCACGTCGCGCTGGAGCTGGGCGGCAACGCCGCGGCGGTCGTATGTCCTGACTGGACGGATCTGGACTTCGCCGCGAAGCGAATCGCCACGTTCGCGATGTATCAGGCCGGGCAGTCGTGCATCGCGGTGCAGCGGGTGTACGCGCACGCGGACATCTTCGATGACCTCGCCGAGCGGGTTGTGCAACAGGTCGGTGCGCTGGGCACCGGCGATCCGCGCTCGCAGCACACGCACGTCGGACCGCTGATCGACGTCGCGGCCGCCGAGCGCGTCGAGTCCTGGGTGGACGACGCGATCGCCGCTGGTGCACGGCGGCGTCTCGGCGGCAGGCGCGAGGGCGCGACCGTGGAACCGACGGTGCTGACCGACGTCGGCGAGGACGCATCCGTGATGGCAGACGAGGTGTTCGGCCCCGTGGTCTGCCTGAACCCGGTCACCTCGGTCGACGAGGCACTGCACCGGGTGAACGACTCGCGGTTCGGTCTGCAAACCGGCGTGTTCACCCGCGATCTGCCGACCGCGTTCCAGGCGTCCGCCACGCTGGACGTCGGCGGGGTCGTGGTGGGCGACGTGCCGAGCTTCCGGGCTGACCAGATGCCCTACGGCGGGGTGAAGGACTCCGGCGTCGGCCGCGAGGGCCCTGCGGCCGCGATGGCTGACTTCACCGAGGAGCGCGTCACCGTCCTCACCGGACTCCAGCTGTAGCGGGCAGTCCATCGGCTTCGCCGGGGAAATGGCGCGATCCGCTCCGGATTAGGGACTACATGTCCGGTTCTCGCGACCATTTCCCTGGCGAAGCCAGGCCGGACACGACAACGGGCCGGGAACGCCGAAGCGCTCCCGGCCCGAGTCAGGGACTTAGCCGTTACGGCGTGCCGCCGTTGCCAGGCCGCAGGCCCTCACCGGCGTCGCCGCCGAGGCTCGGCTTGAGCACGACAAGGCCGTTGTTGCGGTCGCTACCGAGGACGTAGACCTCGCCGTCGATGACGGTCGGGTACACGCCCCAGAAGTTGGTCGCGGCCGCCTGGGCGTTGCCGTTGCTGTCCAGTGTCGGCTGGCAGTCGGACTGGCCGTAGCAACCGATCCACTGCCCGGTCCAGTCCAGGTTGGATGGGTCGGAGGCATCCAGCGCGATCATGCCGTCGGAGTACCACGAGATGAACGCGGTGTCGGCGAATTCCGTGCCCTGTGGGCCCATCACGATGTTGTGCATCGTGTAGTCACCGGGCAGCGGCGGGTCCTGGAACGTGCTCGGCGGTGCGAACGAGTCCACCTCGGCGAACTTGTCCTCGCCCGTCCGGGTGTCGATGGAGCGCAGGTAGCCCCAGCCGTCGAACAGGTTCTGCACGTTGAACGTCGTGGCGCCCGCCGCGACCGCGTTCTCCATGGCGACGCCGTCGCTGTTGCCGACGAAGAAGCCGAAGAAGTCGTCGATCCCGCTGCCGCCCATCAGCACGAGCGAGTCGCCGCGCGCGGCGTCGTTGTAGACGACCATGCCGATGGCGCCCTGCGCCTTGGCGTTCTCGGCCTTGAGCTGGAAGGTGCAGCTACCCCGCGAGATCAGCGCGACCTTGCCGGTCATGTCGATGCCGTTCTGCGAGCACAGCTCACCGCCCGCGCTGACCATTTCCTCGGGCAGTGGGTTGGGGTCGAGCTCGGCCAGCGGCGTAGTGAAGGCGCCCTCCGCAGCATTGACCTCCACCGGGTCGCCCGCGGCGGGATCGTAGGTAGCCACCGAGCGGTGCGGCGAGAAGTCCTCGTCACCCATCAGGACGTACCGGCCGTCCTCGGCGGGTGCTGGCACGGCGACGTGGCTATTGCCCTCTTCACCAGTGGCGTCACCCTCGGGACCGGTGGTGTCGTAGTCGCTGTCACCCAGGAACACCGGGTTGGCCGGGTCGCTCAGGTCGAGCAGGATCAGCCCGGCGTCCCAATAGGACAGATAGCCGATGGTCTTGCCATCGTGCTCCTCCACCCAGATGTCGTGCAGGAACGTCGACGCGAACGAACCGAGGCCGTTCGCGCCCTGCGGGTCGGTGGTCGCGTCAAGCCAGTCCGGCCAGCCGACCGCCGCCACCTCGACCGGGTTGGCCGGTTTGGTGACGTCGAGGATGTGGAAGTCACGAACATTGTCGTCGTCGACGATGCCGAGGTAGGTCCGGCCGTCGGACTCCCAGAAGTAGGTGTTGTGCACGCCGAAGTTGCCATCGGTTCCGGAACGGCCCTTGATGTAGGCCTTCTTCAGCAACTCAGGTTTGGCCGGGTCGGACACGTCGTAGAGCACGACGCCGCCCTTGTTCTCCTTGCTCCCGCCGTCGCCGCGGGTCTCGAAGCACGGCTCCTGGGTCGCGGCGAGGATGTCTCCGCTGAAATGCGGGCTGTCCATCGACGTCACCTTGACGTCGTTGACCCTGGTGTTGGGCATGGACTCCAGGTTGCCGACGTAGGCCGGGTTCGCCGGGTCGTTGATGTCGACGATGCGAGTGCCGAACCGCGAGCAGTCCGGCTCGTAGAAGGTGCCGACGTAGGCGTAACCGTCGTGCTCCCAGACGTCGGTGATCGAGCCGATTCCGGTGTCGACCTCGCCGTCGCCGTCCTCGTCGAAGGTGTAGCTCGAGACATGGTCGAACCCAACGGCGCGCGCGTCCGGGCCGGACTCGCCTGGCTCCGCCGTCTGGTGCCCGGACAGCTGGTGACGCGTGTAGACGTCGGCGGCGCCATACAGCGCGCCGCCGTCACCCTGGATGCTGTCGTCGTGCGCCGATGCCGGGATCGCCAGCGGTAGCGCGACGACGAGCGCGGCTACGGGTGGTAGCCACCATCGTTTCGCAGAAGTAGCTTTCATGCCCTCGCTCTCCTCGTGTCGATAGGCCGCCGGGGTCCGTTCACCCGGCGGCCCATAAGTTGATCCGGTCGTTGTGACGATCAACACCGCCATTCGGACTAAAGTGAGCGACTTTCGAAACGGCGCCACTCGACGGGAATGCGACGTCCCAGCCCGCGGAGCGCGGTTACTCGACTTCGCCGGGGATAGTGCGCGATTGACGCCGGTTTCGTTGCGCTTTGACCGTTTCTCGCGGACATGTGCCCGGCGAAGCCAGCGCGCCGCACGCATCCGTTCAGGACAGCCGAGTCCGTTTGACATAGACACACAGTTAGATGAAACATGTGTTTTATTGCTGGGGATACAGTGCGGAGTGACAGAAGGTTTCCTTCATGCGGATCGCGACCCTTGGTCTGTTCCACGAGGCCAACACGTTTTCCCCGGTCAAGGCCGATCGTGACCTCTACACCGATGGTGGCGTGCTGCACGGCGACGAGATCGTCCGCGAGCACGGCGAGGCAGGCACCACCATGGGTGGCTTCCTCGCGGCCGATGCGTGGCAGGGCGTCGACGTCGTGCCGCTGCTGTTCGCCTACGTCAACCCGACCGGCCCGATCACCGGCGAGGTCTTCGACGATCTGCTCACCGACATGCTCGACGGCATCAAGAACCACGGGCCATGGGACGCGGTGCTGCTGGTGCTCCACGGTGCCGCCGTCGCGGAGCACATTCCCGACGCCGACGGCGAGATCGCCGCACGGGTCAGGGAGCACGTCGGACATGACGTCGTCCTCGGCGCCACCTTCGACCTGCACGCCAACCTGTCTCCCCGGCTGATCGACGCACTCGACGTCGCCACCGTGTTTCAGACCAACCCGCACGTCGATGCCCGCAAGCAGGCGCTGACCTGCGCCGACATCGTGGTCCGCACCGTAAGAGGCGAGGTGAGGCCGCGTCAGGCGCTCGTGCCGTTGCCGCTCGTCGCCAACATCACCCGGCAGGACACGTCGGAGGAACCGATGGCCGAGTTGATCGCCACCGCCGCGGGTATCGCTGGCCGCCCCGGCATGCTCGACGCCAGCGTCATCCAGGGCTTCCCCTACGCGGACGTGCCGTACATGGGCATGTCAGCACTGGCCAGCCACGACGGCGACCAGGACGCGGCTGTCCAGGCCGCCACCGAGCTGGCGGAAGCGATCTGGGCCGCGCGCTCCGAGCTGCAGGCGCGCGAGCTCGGCGTCGACGAAGCCCTCGACACCGCGGCTCGCGAGGCGGTCGGGCCCGTCGTGCTCCTCGACGTCGGCGACAACATCGGCGGCGGCGCCCCCGGCGACTCGACGGTGCTGCTCGCCGCGGCGCAACACCGGGGCACGGGGTCGTTCCTGCAGACGCTCGCCGATCCCACCGCCGTGGCGGAATGCACCGTGGCGGGCACCGGAGCGAGGGTGCGCACCACCGTCGGCGCGCGACATCCGCACTCGCCAGGGCAGCCAGTTTCGGTCGAGGGCACCGTCCGGCTCATCTCCGCCGGTCAGTACGAGGACCAGAGCCCGACCCACGGTGGCTTCCGGTTCTTCGACATGGGCCCCACAGCGGTGCTCGACACTACCGACGGGCACACGCTGGTGCTCACGTCACGGCAGGTCCTGGCGTCCAGCCTCCAGCAGCACCGGTGCCTCGGGATCGACCCGGCCGACTATCACATCGTCGTCGCCAAGGGCGTCAACTCACCGCGCGCCGCCTACGGCCCTATCGCCAACCGCATGCTCACCGTCGACACCGACGGCATCACCGCCATGGGCATCGAACGCTTCCCCTATCGGCACCGACGAAGGCCGCTGTATCCGTTCGAGGACGCCGAGTTCAGCACCGGGATGGAGCAGCGATGAGCGGCACATCCTCCCTGCTCCGGTCAACGGCAACGCCGGTGGCCCAGAGCGTCGCCGAACTCGGTGAGTCTCCGTTGTGGGATGACGATGTGGGGTTGCGTTGGCTGGATGTGGCTGGGCGGCGGTTGTTCACCCGCGGGCTGGACGGTGTCGAGTCGGTTGTCGGCGTTACCCGGACGGTGACGGCGATTGAGCGGAGTTCGGGCGGCACGTTGTGCGCGGTGACTGGTAACGGTTTCGGGGTGTTGGATCCGGTGAGCGGGCGGGTCGATGAGCTGGCTACGACCCTGCACGACGAGGCGATGTCGATGAATGACGGCGCGATCGATCCGGGTGGCGCGTGCTGGGCGGGGTCGGCGGTGCGGGACGGCAGCGGCAGGGGCGCGCTCTTCCGCTTCGACGGCACGACGGTCACCACCGTGCTCACCGGCATCGGGATGTCGAATGGCATCGACTGGTCGGCGGATGGGGGCGTGCTCTACCACGTTGACTCCGTGGCGGGCACGCTCACGGCGTGGGACTGCGACGTCGTATCCGGCACGCTCGGTGACAGGCGGCGGCTGTGCACAGTCCCGCCCGAGGTCGGACTGCCGGATGGGTTGACAGTCGACGACGACGGCGACATCTGGCTCGCGATCTGGGGGTGCGGGCAGGTCTGGCGCATCGACGCGACGACCGGCGAGCAGACCGGGATCGTCACCGTGCCCACCCGCTATCCGACCAGCTGCGCGTTCGGGAGCCGGTCCCCCGCGACGCCGTTGTCGACGTTGTTCATCACCAGTGCGGCGCACGAGAACGCGCCCGGTGGTGGTCTGCTGTACGCGGTGGACCTTCCCGCGCGAGGGCGCCGGTCGCCGCGGTTCACCGGGGACTCGCCATGAGTCCGCGCGAGCCGGCTGGTGTCGCGCTCGTGACCGGCGCGTCGCGCGGTATCGGTGCCGCGACCGCGCGCCGGCTCGCCGCCGACGGCATGGCGGTGGCGATCAACAGTTATCCGGACGAGGCGATGCTGTCGGTGGCCAAGCACGTCGCCGCTGAGATCGAGCACGCGGGTGGGCGTGCCGTGGTGTATCCGGCCGACATCAGCGACGCGACCGCCGTCGACGAGCTGTTCTCCCGGTGCGAGCAGGAGCTGGGGCCAGTGACCGCACTGGTCCTCAACGCCGCGGCGACCGGGCGGGAGTCGTGGACCGAGATCACCGAAGACACCTGGGACCGCATCATGGACGTCAACCTGAAAGGAGCGTTCCTGTGCTGTCGCCGCGCCTTCGGCACCGACCCACCGGCACCGGACGGCCCGGGCGGCACGGGCTCTGGGGGTGGCATCGTCACGATCAGCAGCGTGCTCGCGCGACTCGGCGCCCCGAACTCGCTGCACTACGCCACCACCAAGGCAGGCATCCTCGGCTTCACCCGCTCCCTCGCACAAGAACTGGGCCAGCGCGGCATCCGGGTGAACTGCGTGGTCCCCGGGGCGATCCAGACCGAGGAGGAGCTGGAAGCCTACCCGGACCAAGACGCCGTGACGGCCACGGTCCTCGACAACCAGATCCTGCAACGCAGAGGCACGGCCGACGACGTCGCCAGCGTCGTCAGCTTCCTGCTCGGCCCCGACAGCGACTTCATCACCGGCCAAGCCCTCACCGTCGACGGCGGCTGGACACCGCTCTAGCGCGACTGTCGCTCACTTGACGTGCTCGCCGTCGTTGGCCAGAGTCAAGCGGGATCACGGCGACGACGGGGAGTGGGGCAATGGCGGACGCGATCTATCGCTCGGCACGCGAGCTACTCGAGCAACTCACCGCGGGCCAGGTATCCGCGCGGGAGTTGCTCGACGAGCACATCGGCCGCAACGAAGCGATCCACGGCAGTATCAACGCCGTCATCGCGACCGACCTCGAGCGGGCGCGGGCCGATGCCGCGGCCATCGACGACGCCAGGGCACGAGGCGAACAGCTCGGTCCGCTCGCGGGGCTGCCGATGACGATCAAGGACGGCTACGACGTCGACGGCATGCCCGCGACGGCGGGCAATCCCGCCTTCACCGACCGGCCGTCGCACTGCGAGGACGCCGCACTCGTCGCGTCGTTGCGCGCGGCGGGTGCGGTCATCTGGGGCAAGACCAACGTCCCACTCATGCTCGGCGACGTCCAGACGTACAACTCGGTGCACGGCACGACGAACAATCCGTACGACGAGGCACGCACGGCAGGCGGGTCGTCCGGTGGCGCCGCGGCCGCGCTGGCCACGGGCGTCACCCCAGCCGAGCTGGGCTCCGACATCGGCGGGTCGCTACGCCACCCCGCCAACTGGTGCGGTGTGTACGCCCTCAAACCGACGTGGAACGTGTTGTCGATGCGAGGCCACATCCCGCCGCCACCGGGACACCACGTCGATCACGACCTCGGCGTCGGCGGGCCGATGGCACGCACGGCGGATGACCTCAGGCTGCTCTACGACGCCCTGCACGACAGCGCGCCTCGGCAGCCCCGCGATGTCCGCGGGGCACGCATCGCGCTGTGGCTGGACGATCCGGCCTTCCCCGTGTCGCGGGATGTGCGCGACGTCGTGGCACGCGCCGCTGACGACCTCCGCGGGCAGGGAGCGACCGTCGAGGCCACCACGCTTCCCTTCGCCGCGGACGAGTTGATCGAGAATTACTTCGCGCTGATGTATCCGATCATCGGCAGTGGCTTGCCCGCCGCGGTCTACGCGAAGCTGGAGCAGACCAGGGACGCGCACATCGCCTCCGGCGAGAGCGCGCTCGACCCCTATGGCATGACGGCGATGGCTGTCCACTCCACGGCCTCCTATCGCGCGGTCGCGCGGGCGATGGCGGCCCGGCAAGCGCTGAAAGACCAGTTCGCCGAATGGTTCACCCAGTGGGACGCCATCCTGGCACCGGTCGCGGCGGTGCCCGCGTTCCCGCATCAGCACAAGGGTCCGCTGCCGGAGCGCACCATCGACGTCGACGGCACGGATGTCGCCTATCCACACCTGTTCGACTGGGTGTCGCTGGCAACGGACCTGCACCTGCCCGCCGTCGCGGCACCGGTCACCCGGACGGAGACCGGGCTGCCCGTCGGCGTCCAGCTCATCGGCGGCTGGCACGAGGAGCACTTCCTGCTCGACCTCGCCGAGGCGCTCGAACAGGAGACCGGCGGATTCAGCGCGCCCTAGCGGCGCCGCGACCCGGACAGCCCAGACAGCACGGCCACCGACTCGGCCTACTCCCGAGAACCCTGGACGTCCACCGCCGCGAGCTGGTTGTACGTGCCCCGGTTGGCGAATGGGTGCGGCGCCACCGACAGCAGCCCCAACGACTGGTAGGTCGTCATCACCGCGGGCCCGCGCCAGCTCTCCGGCGCACCGCCGTACTCCTGCTCCAGCTCGGCGACCGCCGCATCGAACGCCTCCCGGATCACCGAATCGCGGTCGGCGCCGTTCAGCCAGTCGTGCTCGGCCCGTAGCGGCGCTCGTTCACCGAGCAGAATCTTCAGCAGCACCGTCGAGTACAGGTGGTAATACGCTGGCGCGAACTCCGGGCCGAGCCTGCGCGCGCCGTCGTAGTACTCCTCCCCGAGGTCGTCAGCGAGCGCCCGCCGCTGGAGCTGCCGCATCCAGGCGTCGAAGATCGTCGTCGCGGCGTCGTCGTAGACCCAGGTGCCCTCGGCGTCCTGGGACGCGGTGCGCTGCCCGTCCCACGCACGCACCCGCGCCAGCGCGGCGTCCACAGTGGACCCATCACCGTCGGCGTACGCCTGCTCGAGCAACGGCACGAAGTCGTGCCAGCGACCGTCCTCGAACGCCGCCTCCCGATTCACGCGCCACACGTCGTCCCGTGTGATGTCGCCACGCTTGGCCAGCTCCGCCATCCGGCGCGAGAGCATCTCCACTCGCTGCAGGTCGCCCCAGTAGTTCTGATCGCCGTTGTGCCAGCCGCGCCCAGGCTGGTTGTTCCAGTTCGCGGTGAAGCCCTGCGCGGGGTTGATGGCGTGCGGGACGTCGTCCAGCGCCATGGTGCCCTGCCAGTCGAACCGGCCGTCGCCGATCGTCGGCAGCCGGACGTCGGTGCCGTCGGCCCGGATCGGCGGCTTGGCGACGTGCCAGAAGCCGGCGTTGCCCTGGTCGTCGACGTAGTTCACGTTCAGGCTGATGGTGAAATGCCGCTGCGCCTCACGGAACTCGGCCATCGTCGTCGCCTGGTTGAACGCGAGGAACGGCTTGCCGTTGGCGATTTCGCGCTTCCAGTGGGCGCGCACCTTCACCACCGCGTGCGGCGCGCCGTCGACGTCGACCCTGCCGATCACCGGCCCGTACTCCGGCACCCGCTCCACCTCGACGTCGCTCTGCCCGGCGGGCAGACCGTCGCAGGTCGCGCTTTCCGGATCGGACCCGATCAGGCCCGGCGTGTAGGTGCGGCACCGCACCGTCGAGGTGTAGCCCTCGAGCGGCTTGCTCTGGCCGTCGCGCAGGTAGTGCGTGTCTGGACGCGCCGGGTCGAGCGGCACCAGGAAGGTGTCCACCTGGTCGGTGTAGCCGTAGGTGATCGACCAGGAGTGCGTCGGAGATTTGCCGATCAGCACCGTGCCCGCCGTGCCCGCGAAGCCCACGCCGCGCGCGTCCTGGTTCGGCGAGTGCACCTCGAACTCCCAGAAGATGCCGGGCGCGAGGTAGGCCAGCTGCGGCCCGCCGAGCAGGATCGGCCGCCCGTCGGCGGTCTTCTTCCCGCTGACGGCGATGGCGTTGGACGCCTGCTTGCGGGCGAGGCCCACCTGCTTGAGCGCGTCGCGGATCACCGTGTCGCGCTGGGCGACCGTGGCGGCAGCCTCGTCGTTGTCCGGCATCGCGACACCGGGAGCGTCGAGCCCGTCGAAACCGCCGCCCTCGTACGGGAAACGGCCCGCCGACCGGGGCGCCGTGGTGTAGGCGCCCGGATCGCGATAGAAGCGCACGTCACCGAACACCCGCTCCGCATCGGCGCGGCCCAGCCGCTGCTCGAGGTCGCTGAGGAACGCGGCGTTGAACAGCTCCTTGCCGAAGCTCTCCACCGAGTCCCGCGCCTGCAACACGAACACCGCGGCGGAGTGCCGCAGCTCCCACTTCTCCGGCACGATCTGCAACGCCGCGTACTCCGCTGGCAGCTTCTCCGGGTCACGCAGCGCCTCGTCGATGTAGGCGTTGATGCCGTCGAGGTAGGCCTGCAACAGGCCGATCTCCCGCTCGTCGTAGAAGCGGTTGAGCATGGTGAGCAGCTCGGCGTCGGTGTAGAACTCCTTGCGCCACTCGCGGTCGTAGTCGTACCACTCCTGGCCGCCGAGGAACTCCGCCATCTCGCCACGCGCGACGTGCCGGAAGACATCCGCCTGGAACAGCCGGTCCTCCGCCATGGCGTAGCCGACGCCGAACTGCGCGGCCTCGTCGGACTCGCCGAAGATCCGCGGCACGCCCCAGCCGTCCCTGCGGACGCTGACATCCTCCCGATCCGCCGGGTGGTACGCGGGGCCGATGGCGTCCTTGCCCGTGCCGCCGGAGCTGGTCGGCGTGGCGAACGACCAGTCCTTGCGCCCCCAGTCGACGTAGAGATCGCGCTGGTCGGAGGCGTTCTCCGGGTGGTACTCGCCGTTGAGCGCGGTCACCAGTTCGGTCGAGGGAACGTGCCCAGTGTTGCCGGGTGGCATGACATTGCCGCCACTCACGGTGTCGTCCGGATGCTGCTGGGCACCCGCCGATGGCGCCCCCAGGCTGATCCCGAGCGCCAGCACCGCCAGCACCGCGACCATCCTGCGACGCACTCGATTCCGCGCTTCGTGTCGCTTCACCACATCGACCTTCCCCGTGTCGCCACCAAACCCAGGAAGACACGAGCACGGCTCATGTTCTCCTGATGTGGTCTAACGACAAGGTCCACGAATAGCTACGGACGTCCCGTATGCGCTGATATCCCGATACGCACCCCGCGCCGCAAGTCGTTCTGCCACACTCCACATCGTGGCCGCCGAACTGGAGGAACTGACCGTCGCCGGTCCCGCCGCGTGGCGCGACTGGCTCAGTGAGCATCACGCCACCTCACCCGGGGTATGGCTGGTGCTCGCCAAGAAAGGCACGACCGAGCCCACCTGCCTCCGCTACGACCAGGCGCTGGACGAAGCACTGTGCCACGGCTGGGTCGACGGTCAAGTGCGACGCCGCGATGAGGCCACGTACCTGCAGCGCTTCACACCTCGGCGGCCTCGCAGCACATGGTCCAAGCGCAACGTGCGCATCATCGAACGCCTGCGTGCCGAGGGGCGCATGCACCCCGCGGGTGTGGCCGAGGTTGAGCGCGCGAAGGCGGACGGCCGCTGGGACGCCGCCTACGACGGTTCAACCACCATGTCGGTGCCCGCCGATCTCACGGCGGCGTTAGCCGAGGAGCCGGAGGCACAGGCGATGTTCGACGTCCTCACCAGCCGCAACCGCTACGCGATCCTGCACCGGATCACCACGGCCAAGCGTCCCGAGACCAGGGCCCGCCGCATCGACCAGTTCGTGGCGATGCTCGCCAGAGGCGAGACGCTGTATCCCCAGCGGCGAACACTGAACGAATAACAGCATGGCGCTACGCGCCGAGGTCCGGAATGGTGAGCGAACCGTCCTCGGCGAGCGGGAAGCCGGGGTTGTAGGCGATCTCCCATGGATGACCATCGGGATCGGTGAAGACCCCGGCATAGCCGCCGTAGAACGTCTCGCCAGCGGGCCGGGTGATGGTGGCGCCCGCTGCCGCCGCGTCCCGCATGACGTCGTCCACTTCGGCCTGCGACCGTACGTTGTGCGCCAGCACCACGCCGCTGAACCCAGCAGGCCCTTCGTTCTCGATCCCGCAGTCCGCGGCGAGCTTGTCCCTGCCCCACAACACAAGGGCGCTACCGCCTGCCTGCAGAAACACCGTCTCCTCGACCTCCTGGCCGCGCCAGCCGAGGCGTTCGTAGAAGTCGCGGGCGCGTGCCAGGTCGGTGACGCCCAGGGTGATGAGGCTGATTCGTTGCTCCATGAGTCGGCAGCCTATGCCGACCGGCCGACACTATGACTGCTGCTTGGCCGCTGGTCGCGGTGCCGCCTCGGCGGTCGCACCGGTTCCGGGCAAAATTGCAGCAACTCACCACGCACATTGATTCCGCCTCGCCACGCACGTATGTTTCGTCGCTCCTGTTCCAGCTAGGAGGATGTGTTGGACATGCTGCGCACTTCGCAAAATTTATCGAGAAAATCCACGCCGAGGTCGGTGGTCGCCGTGGCGGTGGCCCTGCTCGTGGCTCCGTTGAGTACCGCCTCCGCCGACCTCGGGCAGGGCCACATGCAGGTCGCCGCCAAGAACCGGCCGCTTGCCGACGACGGCACCAAGAGCATCGGGTTCTACGTCGGCAAGAACCTGACCGAGGACGGCTCGGTGCTGCTCGGCGGGTTCGGTCATGAGCCGTCGAGCCACTGGCTCGAGATCGTGCCCCGGCAACAGTTCCCGGACGGCGCGACGACGACGGTCGGCGTGACCGGTGAGGCTGGCTACCCTGGGGAGTTGACCGAGATCCCGCAAGCAAGCGAGACGAACAAGTACATCGCGTCAAACTATTCCGAGTGGGCTGGGTTCCCCGCACCGTTGAGCAACGGTGGGCTGAACGAGCACGGTGTCGCGGCGCGCGACATCTGGTCGCCATCCAGCCAGCGACTGCTCGCGCACACCGAGACACCGCAGCGTGGCCCGAACTACAGCGACCTGTCGCGCATCGCCATGGAACGCGCGTCGACCGCGCGGGAAGCGGTCGAGATCGTCGGCGGACTGATCGACGAGTACGGCTACTCGACCTACGGCGGCAACTCGCACCTGTTCGCCGACAAAGACGAGGGCTGGGTCCTCGTCAACTACGGTGGCAGTCAAGGGTTGTGGGCCGCCGAGCGACTGGGCCCTAACGAGACACGGGTGTCCTTTCCCGGTTACCTCAACCCTTTCCCGCTCGACTACCAAGACCACCCCGACGAATACCTGGCGTCGGACAACTTCATCGACTTCGCGGTGGAGCAGGGCTGGTTCGATCCCGAGCGGAACGACGAGTTCGACCCGCAGGAGGTCTACGCGGGCTGGCAGCCCAACGATCGCGTCGTGACGCCCACGCACCCCTGGGGCAACAACGTGCAGGGCGACCTGGAGCGAGAGCTGCGCGAGGACCTCGGCCCGGTGTCGCTCGAAGACATGCTGGCCTACGTCCGCGACCCGCGCTGGTCACACGACCGCTCCGGCTACGGGCACGTCGCGCGGCTGGCCGACGTCGAGCATGCCGATCTCAACGCGCTGTGGACAGCGGTCACCGGTGCGGTGACGACGCCGTACGTGCCGATCTACATCGGTGCCAACGACGTCCCACCGGAGTACAAGCAACACCGGTACCTGACCCACGATTCGGCATCGACCCACATCGCGGCCGACTACGCGCCGCTGGAAGCGACGCGCTACGCGACCCGCACCTTCAAGCGGCTGATGTATCACACCTGCGAACACCCGCGCGTGTTCCTCAAGCCGGTCACCGCGGACATCGAACGGTTCGAGCGGCGACTGATCAGAGAACAGCGCCGGGTCGAGCGGCAGGCACTGCTGCGGTACCAGGCAGGCCGCGACGCCGAAGCTCGCCAGGGACTGACCGACTACGTGAACGACCGACTGCTCGACGCGCTCGATCTCGGCGAGGACCTCGTCGCCGATGTCGAGGCCCAGACGCGAGACAGGTGGGGCATCCGCATGCCCACCGGTCGCGACACGCCTGGCGAGACGTACCGGCCGGAGAGTCAGAGCATGAACCGCGACGCCGTCCTCACCGACATCGTGTTCTGCTTCCGGGAAGGCATCGACGACTACCCGCGCGAACACGGCTCCTATCGCGGAGCGACCGTGACGCCGCGCGGCCGGTAGTCGTCAGACGCACCCACACGCAGGGTGCGCCCCGCCGTGGCCGTGCAACGGCAGGACGCACCCTGCGGTCGTGCGTGATGTGCGTCAGAAGGTGCTGACGTTCAGCAGCTTCTCCTGGATGCCGTCCTGATCCTCGCTCGGCCACGTCCAGTCCGTCGTGCCCGCGTCCTGCAAGGCCTGCTTGACCTGCTCCGGACTGGCGGACGGGTTGTTCGCCTTGTACAGCGCCGCACCACCCGCGACGTGCGGGCTGGCCATCGACGTGCCGGAGATGGTGTTGTAGTCGCCATAGAGCCAGGTCGACTCGATGCACACACCGGGCGCGATGAGGTCGACGTCCTCGCCGTAGTTGGAGAAGTCGGCGAACGTGTCGTCGACATCGGAACGGCAGGTCGGCTCGGCGCCACCGCCCGGCTGCCCATTGAAGTCAGCGAGCGCGCTGACGGTGATGACCTCGTCGTAGGCGGCGGGCACGAAGTCCTTGGCATCCTCAGCGTCGTTGCCAGCGGCCACCACGAACGTCACGCCCGCGTCGACCGCATCGCAGATGGCCTGGTGCTGAGCGTCGCCGTCGGTGTTGCCACAGTTGCCGTCGTCACTGCCGCTGCCGCCGAGGCTCATGTTCGCGACCTCGATCTGGTCGGCGTTGGCCGCGACGTAGTCGATCCCGCAGATCACGTCGGACGTAAAGCCCGCACCGAGGGCGTTGAGTACCTTGACCGGCCAGATCCGCGCACCGGGTGCCATGCCGACGACGCCGTTAGCGTCATCGATCGCGCCGACGGTGCCAGCGACGTGCGTGCCGTGCCCGTGTTCGTCGTTGGCGCTCAAGCTCAGCAGCGAACAGTTCTTCGCGCCCTCCCGGTAGATGTTGAGGTCTGGGTGGTCGAGGTCGGCACCGGTGTCAATCACCGCGACGTCGACGTCGACCCGCTCGTCGACGCCGTCGATGGCCGCGGTCGGACTCTCGTCCGCGTCGGCGCGGTCGATGCCGGTCGGCGTGCTCTGCGCGGTGGACCGCACCGGCGTGTCGGCCTGGATGTAGTCGACAGCCGGGTTGGCCGCGAGCTGCTGCCGCGCGAGGCTGGTCAACTCCGCCGAGTATCCGTTCAACGCCGAGCTGTAGACGTGGCCCACCGTGCCGCCCAGCGCCCCGACCTGCTGCTGCGCCACCGACGCGGCGTCGATGCCGTCCTTGAGTACGACGATGTAGCTGTCGAGCTCACCGCCGAGCGTGTCCGCCGCGGCGACCTGCGCCGGAGCCACTGTCGCGCCTGCCACCGCACACGCGGCGACCACGACACCCATCCTTCTTCTCATCTTCGTCTCCCATGCGTCGATACGGCGAAGTGTCCGACTACCCGAGCCGGTTTCACCTCCGCTAACTTGTGCTGCACAACGCAGGGCACAACCAGGAGAAACGAAGCGTGGAGAAAAATGACAAAGTAGACGCCAAGCTGGTTAGCCTGTTACTCCATTTGCCTTAGCGCTGATGCGCTAACCGGCATCCGACGAAAGTCGGCGCTGCCATGACGTCGTGTCCCCTTAGCGGACGCTGTAGTGCACGCGTCTGGAAGATGGTGAGCGACGTCTAAGCGTGCGGACCGGCCGCGCGGCCGTCACGCGGCGCGAAGACAGCCATGGCCTCCGCGTCGCTGGCGCGAGCACGCAGGAAGTAATCGACCCAGTCGCCGACATCCGGATAGGACGAGGCAGCGCTGATGGCCGCGCACGCCGCGTCAATGTCGAATTCGGTACGGCGCAACGTCACCGCACCGCCGGTGAGCAGCGCCCAGTGCGCACCCGCGCGGCCGTACGGCATGCCGATACTACCCGGATTGACAACGTGTCGGCCGTGGGCCAGCCGGAGGAACGGCATATGCGTATGCCCGCAGACCACAGTGGTCACCGCGGCGGGCAGACCGGACAGCACCTCATCCCACCGATCCAGCCGAGTGTCGACCAACACCACTTCGTCGTCATCGCGTGGCGTCCCATGGCAGAACAAGACATCCCCGAACCCGGCGACCGGCAGGGTCACCGGATGCGGCAGTCCGGCGAGCAGTTCGACGTGTCTGGCGCTGAGCTGGTCCGCCGCCCACGGGACGATCGGGTCGGGAATGTCGGTGTGACCGCCCCGCGCCAGGGCGGCGAGTTCCCGGTCGGCGTTCCCTCGAACCCACACCACCCGATCGCCCAGCTCGAGGAGCCGCTCGATCACCGCAACGGGCTGTGGCCCCGCCGCGATGTCGCCGGTGAGCACGATCCGCCCCGCGGCCGCCACGTCGGGCTCAGCTAAGACAGCGTCGAGCGCGGGGAGAACGCCGTGGATGTCGGAGAGCACCGCGACGGAGTCGAGCATGCCGATACCCTGCCCCGCCCCCGCACAGGCGGCAAGGCATCTCGCGAATGGCGAACACGGCGGCGGGAACGGGGACTACGGGTCCGGAATGCCGAACACAGCGTCGTGAGTGCGGGACACGACGTCGTGAGTGCAGGACACGACGTCGTGAGTGCAGGACACGACGTCGTGAGTGCAGGACACGGCGTCGTGAGTGCAGGACACGACGTTAGGGGTGGAAGACGTCGGTCAGGTTCGGCCAGCGCTCGACGCGGCAGTAGACCGGGACCTCGTCGATAGGCACCGCGCGGCGCACCACCTGGCCGCCAGCCACCGAATCGCCGGAAACCGACCCGCCAGAAACCGGCTCGCCAGAAACCGTCTCACCAGAGAAGACGTCGACCCAGTCGCCAGGGGGCAGATAGGTCGTCCACTCCGTCGCACCGGGCTCGGTCACCGGGTGCACCAGCAGGTCGTCGCCGAGCAGGTACTGCCCCGGGTACTTCCACACCGCCGGGCACGAGCCGTAGTCGAAGAACAGCGGACGCATCAGCGGCCGGTCCGTCGTGACGGCGATCCGCGCCTGCTCGGCGAGGTAGCCGACCAGCCGCTCCCGCAGCAGCGCGAACGCCCGGAACACCGGCACCACCCGCTCATCGCCGGTCATCTCAGCGACGTGCCACGGCGTGCGGTCCCGCAGCGGACGCTGATGATGGTTGAACTCCGAGTGGTACTGCATGATCGGCATGAACGCCGACGCAGCCGCCGCCCGCAGGTACAACTCGGCGTCCGGCACCGGCCCCGAGAACCCGGCCAGATCCCAGCCCCAGTACACGATCCCGCACGACGCCGCCGTCACGCCCGCGGTGACCGAGTTGCGGAAGGCCTCCCAGGTGGAGTCTTCGTCGCCCGCCCAGAACACCCCGTGCGCCTGCGAGCCGGTGAACCCGGCGCGGGAGAACGTCACCGGCGCCTTGCCCGCCGAGCGCAGCAGGTCACCGAACGTCCTGGCGTAGTGCACCGGAAACAGGTTGTTGCCCTCGTCGCCGCGTGTGCCGTCGCTGTAGCGGAGGTCATGACCCCAACCGTGCTCGCCACCATCGGTCTTGAACCCGTCGACGTCCAGGTCCTCGACCAGATACCTCCGCTTCGCCGCCCACCACTCGCGGGAGCGCGACACCGACAAATCCGGCATCAGCGCGTTCGGGAACCACCAGCCCCGGTTGTGGTACGGACTGCCGTCAGCCTCCAGCACCGCGTGGCCCTCGCGCACCATCGCCTCGGCGTCGGCCTTCGCCTGACGACCAAGGTCGTCGTCGGTCTTGAGCAGCGGGATCTGCCACAGCAACACCTTGATGCCGCGTGCGTGCAGCTCGTCGATCATCGCCTTCGGATCCGGCCACGCACCACCAGCCGGGTAATGGAAGTCGCTGGCCTTGTGCGCGCTGCCATCCTCGGTGACGGCGTACTCCGCGTCGCGGAAGATCGTAATGCCTTCCTCATCGCTCCACGCCTCGATCACGATGGCGCCCACCGGGATGCCGAGGTCCCTGTGACTGTCCATTCGGGACATCACGACGTCCTGGGTGTTCCACTCGTTACCCGACGCCCACAGCCGGAACACCCACTCCGGCAGCTCATCGGCACGCCCGACCTCGTCCAGGAACGCTGACAACACCGCGCCGGGACCGCCCTCGTACATACCGAGGTCCACCACGGGGTCCGGGCCGAGCGCGACCTCGACGACCAGTTGGTCCTGCGTGCTCGTGCCGACGTCGAACCAGGTGCGCCTGCTGGTGCGCACGTGGAACCCCCAGCCGTCGCCGTCGGCGCCGACCACGTGCGCGAACGGCATTGGCAGGTAGGTCCTGCCGTGCTCGCCCTGCTGCTTGTACTGCTCGAACACCACCGCGTCCAGCACACGCCCCCGCTGGTCAAGCGCGTCGTAACGCTCACCGAACCCGACGACGTGGTCGTCAGGTTCCAGCGCGAACGCGAACCGGACACGATGCACGCCCGCATCGGATACCAGCCACTCCACGCTGCCCGGCACGATCCGCTCGCCCCCGCCGGTCAGGGTCCCGACGGGATCGGTGGTCCAGCGCGCGGGGGACACCTCGAACCAGTCGGTTGTCTCCGTACTGCCGTCGGACGCCGCGGCATGGAAGCGGTACCGGTAGGTGATGTCGGCCGCGAGCGGCGGGGAGGCCACCGACCAACCGCCGCTGCCGAGTGCCGACGCCTGTGCCTCGGCTAGATGACCCTCGCCGCCCGCGAGCGCCGCCGCGTCGGCGTCCGACGTCTCCGCGGGGGCCAGCGTCAGCGTGGCGTCGCCGAACTCGCAGGTCACCGACGTCACCTCCGGGTCGGCGACCACGCCGAGCCGCACCCGCTCCCCCGCCAGCGGCAGGACGGGAACGCGCTGGTCTGGAGACGCGGCGTAGGGATGTTCGATGCCGTGCGGGCGGTGCCGGATCATGGCTCCTCCTGCTCGATGAGGCCGAGTTCGTCGGCGAGGATCAGGTACATACCGTGCGACCACAACAGCGGACTGGCGACCTCACCCCAGCGCGCCACCCACTCCGCCTTGGTCTCGGGGTGCAGCAGGTGGTGGTCGACCTGTTCCGGCAGGTCGCCGTCGGCGTTGGCCTGCGCCACGATCCAGCGCAGGTGCCGCAGCGCGCCGTCGGTGTCCCCGCGCGCGGCGAGGTTCCAGCCGAGCAGCGCGGCAAGCAGGATCCACTGCCCGCCGCCGTAGAAGACGTCGGCGGTGAAGCGGTGCACCCCACCGTCGACGTCGAGATCGTGCGCGACCGCTTTGAGGGTGGCTTCGGCGAGCTCGCTGTCGGGTTCGATCAGTCCGAACGGGACGATGCAGGCAGGCAGCGAACCGTCCACCGCGGAGTTACCGAGCCACTTGGTCAGGTGGCCCTCCTGGATGCCTGCTTCACGCACCAGGTCGTAGATGTCCTCGGTCGCTGAGCGAACCGCATCGGCACGACGGGTGTCGAGCAGCGGCGCGACGGTGATGAACCCGCCGTAGATCGCGGCCAATGTGGACACGTGGCGCTGCTCGACGTGTTCCTCCCACCAGTCGTAGCAGCACCGATCCCAACAGGACAGCAGGTAGTCGACGGCGACGGTGATGCCGGCTCGCCACCGTCCGATGTCGACACCATGCCTGTCGGCGTGGGTGACGACCGACCACAACCACATGCCGTAGCCGTCGGTCTGGAAGTCCCACCACGGGTCAGAGCCGTCGGCGCCGTCGAAGGTGTAGCGGGTCGGCAGCATCTCGTCCGCTGGTGGCGGCTCACCCCGCAGGGCGGCCGCCACCAGCCGATCGACCTGCTCCCGGCGACCACGCAGCACGCCGTCCACCCAGTCGTGGAAGCGGTTCGCCGACTCGATGTCGCCGTACCGGGATATCCCTTCCGCGGTGAACGAGCCGTCGCGCAGCCAGGCATAACCCCGGTACGCGGAGAACGTCGGCGACGCGGGATACGCACCGCCGTCGTCCTGGTAGCGGGTGATCACGGCGTGGCTGTGCTTGGCGAGCGCACGGATCCGCGCGCGCTCGTCCGTGCCGAGAGTGGCATCAAGAGACACCACCGCCGAGCAGGTCGGATTGCTCTTGTCAGATTCGGTCATTTCTCCAGCAGTTCATTCACGGCGGCCTGTGCGTCGGCCAGCGCTTGCTTGACGGTCTTGCGGCCGGCCGCGGCGTCGGACAGTTCCTGCGTCACCACGTCCTGCATCTCCTGCTGCCGCTCGATGACGGGCGGCAGCACCGCGGCATCAAGCGAGGTGAACACGGCCTCGCGGTTGTCCGGCTTCGGCTGGTCCAGGTAGGACGCGAGCTTGGTCTCGTCGGCGACAGGCGGCAGCTCCCACGAGGTGTCCAGCCGCACCTCGGCGGTCTTGTCGGACGAGGCGAGGAACGAAATCCACTTCTGCGCGGCGTCCTGGTTCTCCGACGCGGCCGAGACGGCGAGGCCGTTGGTGAACATCGCGGACGCCTTCCGCGCACCGCCCGGCTCGACGACGACGTCCCACTCGAAGTCGACCTCCTCCAGCTGGCTGAACATCCAGATGCCGTTGTGCCACATCGCGAGCTTGCCCGACTTGAAAAGGTCGGTGTCGAAGTCCGGCGTACCCGCACCGTCGGCCTCGGTGGGCATGGTGTTACCGACCTTGTCGACCAGGAACCGCGCGGCCTCGACGCCCTCCGGCGAGTCGAAGACGGCCTCGGTGCGGTCGTCGTTCAGGAACTCGCCGCCAGCCTGGGCGAGCGTCTTGTAGAACTCGTGGAACGTGAACGGCTGGTAGTCGCCCCAGACGCCCTTGTCCTTGTCGGTGAGCTTCTTCGCGGCGGCCTGCTCGTCTTCCCAGGTCCAGTCGTCGGTCGGCGGCTCGACGCCCGCCTCCTCGAACAGCGTCTTGTTGTAGAACAGCACCACATTGGAGAACGACTCCGGCAGGCCGTACTGCGTGCCTTCGTGATTGAACGCGTCCAACAGCGACGCCTTGTACGCCGACGAATCCACATCGGTCAGTTCGGCGAGCGAACCGTTGTCGGCGTAGATCACGAAGTTCTCGTAGTTGAGTTCGAAGCTGTCCGGCGCGGTGCCACCGGCGACCGCTGTCTGCAACTTGGTGAAGTAGTCATCGAACGGGACGGTCTCCACCTGCACGTTGATGTTCGGATTGGACTTCTCGAAGGCGTCCACAATGGCCTTGAGGTCGTTCTCATGGCCGTCATTGGCGGAGAAGTTCATGTAGCGCACGGTGGCTTCGCCGTCGGGCGAGTCGGCTTGGCGGGTGGCCGAGCCCTGAGTGCATGCGCCGAGTGCTAAAGCCGCGGCCCCCGCGAGGGCGATCGCCCGCAGCCCGTTCGTCATTGAACGCATCGGATTCCTTTCACTTGATACCGGTGTGCGCGATGCCAGCGATGATGTGGCGTTGCGCGAGGAGGTACACCATCGCGATGGGCACAATGGACACGACGGATCCCGCCATGACGACGTCCCATTGCGTGGTGAATTGGCCTTGCAGGGTGGAAAGGCCGAGAGGAAGGGTCATCAGCTCGGGTGAACGGATCACCACGAGCGGCCAGAGGAAGTTGTTCCAGCTGTACATGAACGCGAACACCGCGACCGTGGCGAGCGCTGGCCGGATCTGCGGCAGCACGATGGTCGCGAAGATCCGCAGGTGGCCCGCGCCGTCCAGCACGGCGGCCTCGTCCAGTTCGGTCGGCACCGCCGACACCGCCTGACGCAGCAGGAACACGCCGAACGCCGACGCGATGCCCGGCGCGAGCAGCGCGAAGTAGGTGTCCTGCAGTTGCAGCGCTCGCATCTCGATGAACAGCGGGACGACCAGCACCTGCAGCGGCACCATCAACGTCGCCAGATAGGCGCCGAAAACGATGTTCTTGCCAGGGAAGTGCAGCCTGCCGAACGCGTACGCGGCCATCGAACCGGTCACGAGCTGCAATGCCGTGGACACGATCGCGACGCCCAGCGAGTTCAGCACGATCCGCCACATCGGCAGCGTGTCGAACAGCGTGCGGTAGGCGTCCAGTGTCGGGTCCTCGACGAACAGCGTCGGGCCCTTGGACAGCGAGCCATCCGGGGTGATCGACGTGATCACGGTCCACAGGAACGGGAACAGCATGATCACCGCGCCGAGGATCACCGCGGCGTAGAAGGCGATCCGCGCGATTCGGGAGCGTGTCTCAGGCATAGTGCACCCACTTCCGCTGCACCCGGATCTGGATCACGGTGACCACGAGCAGCACCACGAACAAGATCCACGACAACGCGGACGCCTCGGCGGCGCGGCCGTAGCGGAACGTCAGGTCGTAGATCTGCCCGACGACCACCTGGCTCGCCCCGGACGGACCACCGCCGGTCATCACGTAGACCTGGTCGAACACTTGGAAGCCGTTGATCAGCGAGATGACAACGACGAAGAACGTCGACGGCGACAGCAGCGGCAGCGTGATCCGGTAAAACCGCTGCCAGGCGCTCGCGCCGTCCACGCGGGCCGCCTCGTAGTAGTCCGATGGGATGGCCTGCAACCCAGCCAACAGGATGACCATCACGAAACCGAGGTCCTTCCACGCCGACGCGAGGATGACCGAGGGCAGCGCCCAGTCCGGATCGGTCCACCAGCCTGGTTGCGGCAGACCGAGCGTGCCGAGCACCTCGTTGACAATGCCGTTGGCCGGGTTGAGCAGCCACTGCCACACCAGCGCGACGACGACCCAGCTGGTCACGACCGGCAGGAAGTACGTCGCGCGCAGGAACGCCCTGCCCTTGAGTTTCTGGTTCAGCAGCAGCGCGAGGCCGAGCCCGCCGACGTAGACCAGCGGCAGGTACCCGGCGACGTACATCAGCGTGTGCAGGAAGACGGTGCCGGTTTGCGGGTCGGTGAGCAGGTTGCGGTAGTTGTCCAGCCCCACCCACTCCATCGGCGAGATGAGGTTCCACTCATGCAGGCTCACCCACGCGGACGAGACCATCGGCGTGATCGTGAACAGCACCAGCGGAACGGCGCTGGGCAGCAGGAACACCAGCGCCCACAGCGCTTGCCGACGTCTGCGGCGTTTGCTCGCCTTGCGTCTCAGTGGTGGCGGTGGAGGTGTTTCGGTCGCCTCACTACGAGGCTCGACCGCGGTTTCGGTCACGGATGCCTGCGTCATCGCGCCACCTCCGCGGCACGCTTGCCGAGCCGGGCCCGCACCAAGTGGCTCTGCTCGCCGCCGTTGCCAGTGGCATCGAACGGCGAGGCCAGCACCAGCGACGCCGCGCCGCGTGCCCACTGATCCTCGCTCCACGGCTCGACGACGACGGGCAGCTCGCCCCTGGTCGGCGCGAGGCACCGGCGTAGCGCTGGGTCGAAGCCAGGCCGCCAGTGCTCCCAGGCGTCCATGCCCTCCCCCATGAGCACGATGACCTCGGGGTCGACGGTGAGCACGATCCCGGCCAGCGTCCTGCCGAGCAGCTCACCCGCCTCGCGGTAAACGTCTTGTGCCTGCTGGTCGCCGTCGCGCGCGGCGCGCAACAGGGTGGCGAGCCTGCCGCGTGCTCCCACCAAGCCGCGCTCCCGGGCGGTGCGCAGCAGCCCCGCCGCTCCGATGTGCGCTTCAAGACAGCCGGTGTTGCCGCAGCCGCAGACCGGGCCGTCCGGTGTGACTGGGATGTGCCCGATCTCGCCCGCCGCGCTGGTCGCGCCCCGGTAGATCGCCTTGTCCAGCACGATCGCGCAGCCGATGCCCCTGCCGATGGTGACGACGAGATACGACGAGTGCTCGCGCCCGATGCCATAGACCTGTTCGGCTGCGGCGAGCGTATTGACGTCGTTGTCCACCAGCACTGGGGCGCCGAGCGCGCTACGCAGCACGGGTCCGACGGGCGCGGCCTGCCAACCGAGCGTCGGAGCGTGCACGAAGCCCGAGTCCTGCGAATCGACCGAGCCCGGTACGCCGACACCGACGCCCAGCAGTCGTTCGTCCACACTGTTCGCCTGCGCGGCGAGGATCTCGGCGAGCTTGTGCACGGCGTCCGGTGTGTGCGGGGAAAACGGGTGCTCGGTCGACGTCCGCACCGAGCCGTCCAGTTCGACGGTCACCACCGCGACGTGGTCCGCGGTGACCTTCGCACCCAGCGCGACACCGGCGCGGGCGACCAGGCCGAGCAGCTTGGCGGGTCTGCCGCCCCGCGAAGGGACGGACGCCTGCTCCTCGAGGACGCCGCGCGCGATGAGGTCCTTGGTCACCTGCGTGACCGTGGCCGGGCTCAGCCCGAGCGAGCGGGCGACGTCGACCCGTGACGACGGCCCACGCGTACCGAGCAGGCCGACGATCGCGGCTGGCACGAGGTCGCCGCGCGGGGTGGAGCTGTGTGTGCTCACCACCAGGCCACTCCTTTGTTTGCTACTAAAATTAGCGATAAACTAAGTGACCTCGACCACGGTGTCAACACCGGATGCCCAGACAGTTACCCCGCCGTGTCCTGCACCCAGGACGTTGTGTCCGACGTTCAGGACGCCGTGTCCTGCACCCAGGACGTTGTGTCCGACGTTCAGGACGCCGTGTCCTGCGCTCAGGACGTTGTGTTCCTCGTTCCCGACGGCATGTTGCTCGTTCCCGACGTCGTGTCCCGCGCTGACGACGTCGTGTCTCGCGTTCAGAGGTTGTGTTCGACACTCGCGACCATTCGCCTCGTCCGATGCAGGAGCAACGAACACGCGTGCACAGATGCAGAACACAACGTTCTGAGCGAGGGACACAGCGTCGGGAATGGGGGACACGACGCACCGGGTGCCAAACACAACGTCGGGAGCGCAGGACACGCGTGCGGGAGTGTCGGACACGGCGCACGGGCGGCACGCGGGCTGGGCTGAATGGGGCAACCAGCAGGCGAGGCGTTGACCGGGGTTTTACGGCAGGGTTACGGTTCGACGCACTTTCTTCGGTGACCCTAGTAAGGGAGCGGCGATGCAGCCGATGCGCACGGGCAGCAAGGAGTTGATCCGCGAGATCAACGCTTCGCTGGTGTTCCGTGAGCTGCGCGCCGCGCCGCTGCAATCCCGCACCGACCTCGCTCGGCATACCGGGCTCAGCCTGTCGACGGTGTCCGAGATCGTGGCAGGACTACTCGGCAGCGGGATCATCGAGGAACGCGAAACCGGCAGGTCAGCGGGCGGTCGCAAGCCCGTACTGCTGGCGGTGCGCCCGGACGCGGGCTACGTCGTCGGCATCAAGCTCACCGAGACCCGCGCGGTCGCGGTGCTTACCGACCTGGACTCGGTCATCGTCGAGCGCACGGTCACGCCGATCGCCGAGACCAGCGTGGATGCCGTCACCGAGGCAGTCGTCACGGCGGTGCGCGAACTGCTTCCCAAGGCAGGCTCTCGTCCGGTGTTCGGCGCTGGCGTCGGGCTAGCGGGCGTGGTCGACCCCGCGGCGGGGGTCGTCCGGCACGCGACGTACGCGAGCTGGCATGACGTCGACCTTCCCCGGCTGCTGACCGAGCGCATGGGCCTGCCGGTGGTGGTGGACAACGACGTCAACACGCTGGTCGCGAGTGAGCAGTGGTTCGGCACTGGCCGGGACGCCACCGACTTCGCCGTGGTCAGCATCGGCCGTGGTGTCGGCCTCGGCATGGTGCTCGACGGCAGGCTGTACCGAGGCGCGTCCGGCGGCGCGGGCGAGTTCGGGCACACCAAGGTCGCCGCCGACGGGCCACGCTGCGCCTGCGGTGGCATCGGCTGCCTTGAGACGCTGGTCGGTGAACCCGCGATCCGTGCGAAAGCCGCCGAACACCTGGGCACCGACGTCACGATCGACGAGGCGATCGACCTCGCCCGCGGCGGCCACGAGGCACTGCGCGCGATCTTCACCGACCTCGGCCGCACGCTCGGCAGGGCGGTCGGCAACCTGGTCAACCTGCTGAACCCGAAGCTCGTCATCCTCACCGGCGAGGGCACGCGCGCCGCCGACCTGTTCCGCGACGGCTTCGACACCGGGCTCGGCGACGCCGTGTTCGACGGCTTGCAGCAGGACCTCGACGTCGTCGTCGACACCTGCGACGACGAGACCTGGGCACAGGGCGCCGCCGGGCTCTTCCTCGGCGAGCTGTTCCAGCCGAAGCTGCGGCCCAACGAGGCGGGCCGCCCCTCCCTCACGACACGTCCGGCAGCCGAATCCGACTGATCCACCCGAGTTTCCGATCCCCACCGGGAGGAAGTGTAATGAGAAGAGGTCAGTTCCGATCGCGACGACGGGTGAGCGCCACCCTCGGTTTAGTACTCGCGATGCTAGTACTCCAATTAGGAGCGATACCGTCCGCGATGGCCGGTGAGCTGAACGGAGTGCACCACGACCCATACGGCTACGACGAGCTTTATGGCACCCAGCCGACCGAACGCGCCCCACGCGATCCCATGGCGGGCCAGAACGTCGAGATCAACGCGACGACCTGGCCGGTCTCAGATGGACAGTCGGTGTGGGTGACCTGGACCAAGAACGGCGTCGACCAAACACCCATCGGCGCGGCATGGGACTACAACAGCGGCGACAACAGCTACTGGAAGCTCAACCTCGGCAGTTTCGCACGCGGCGACCAGATCAGCTACACCGTGCATGCCGATGTGGATGGTACGAACCAGCAGTCCAGCGGCCCGTTCAGCTTCTCGGTGACGTCGTGGAGCGGCACCACCGATGTCACTGGCTATGTCGACAATGGCAACTCTGTCGACATCTCGACCGGCGACAGCGCGGGCGAACTCACGCCGAAGATCCGGTACGCGTTCCCGGAACCCGACCGGTTCCACACTCAGATAGCACCCAATGGCAACGGTCTGGACATCGCGGGATCAGCGCCGTACACCGTCACCGACGGCGCGAGTGAGCTGCGCATCGCCACATCGGACATCGAACTGCGCATCCAGAAATCGCCGTACCGGGCCGCGGTGCACAGATCCGATGGCAGCCTGATCGCGCGGCAGTACGATCCCGCCACGTTCCGCAACGTTGGCTGGGCCAGCGACGGCAACGGCACCGTCACCAAGATCGAGGACCATTGGTACACGCCGTCCGGCGAACGCTTCGAGGGTTTCGGTGAGCGCTACGACTACCTGAACCAGCGCGGCCAGGACGTGCACAACTACGTCTACAACCAGTACCAGAACCAGGGATCGACGCACCGGACGTACTTGTCGGTGCCGTTCTTCACCAACTCCGCCGGGTACGGCGTCTCGATCCCGAGCGACCGGTACTCCATCTTCAACCTCGGCACGCACCTCAGCGACATGGCCGGGTTCACGGTGGACACCGGTGGCGATCTGAACTCCACAGTGGATTACCACTTCTACACCGGCAGCCGAAAGAACATCCTGGACGACTACACCGCCGAGACCGGTAGGCCGAAGCTGCCGCCGAAGTGGGCGTTCGGGTTGTGGATGTCGGCCAACGAATGGAACACACAGGACGAAATCGAGTCCGAACTGGCCAACGTCACCAACTACAACATCCCGCACTCCGCGATGGTGCTGGAACAGTGGAGCGACGAAGCCACGTTCTACATCTGGCACGGCGCGGATTACGAGCCGACATCGGGAAGTGGCTCACTGTCCTACAGCGACCTGACGTTCCCGGACGGCACGGCGTGGCGTGATCCAAAAGCGATGGTCAACGCCGCCCACAACCAGGACATCAAGGTATTGCTGTGGCAGATCCCTGTGCTGAAGGAGAACTTCGACAGCAACCCGTCGACGGCTCCACAGCAGCACATCAACGACCGTGACTACGCGATGCAGCAGGGCTACGTGCTCGGCGACGGCAACGGCGGCCACTACCGAATCCCAAGTGGACGGTGGTTCGGTGACAGCACGGTGCCGGACTTCACGAGCCAGAACGCGACCGACTGGTGGATGAGCAAACGGTCCTACCTGTTCGACGAGGTTGGGATCGACGGCTTCAAGACCGACGGCAGCGAGGCCGTGTTCGGCCGCGATGTCACGGGAGCGGACGGCCGCAAGGGCGATGAGCTGCACAACGGCTACCCAAACGATTACACCGGAGCCTACGACGACTACGTGAGCAGCAAGACCGGCGGCGACGGCACCATCTTCAGCCGGGCCGGCACCACCGGCGCGCAGACGAACTCGATCTTCTGGGCGGGTGACCAGGCATCGACGTTCGAAGCGTTCCGGGAGGCCGTGCGGGCCGGGATCAGCGCTGGTCAGTCCGGCGTTCCGTTCTGGGCATGGGACCTGGCAGGGTTCACCGGCTCGTTCCCGACCAGTGAGCTGTACCTGCGCTCGACCGCGCAGGCGACGTTCTCGCCGATCATGCAGTACCACTCGGAGAAGGCGGACCCCGCCACATCGGAGGCACGGACGCCGTGGAACGTGCAGGCGCGCACCGGCGACACCAGCGTGATCCCGACGTTCCGCAAGTTCGCCAACATCAGGATGAACCTGATTCCGTACCTCTACACCGAAGCGAAGAACAGCTCCGAGACCGGCTTGCCGATGATGCAGGCCATGAGCATCGCCTACCCCGGCGACGCCACGGCCGCCGCCAAGGAGCAGCAGTACATGTTCGGCCGCCAGCTGCTGGTCGCCCCGATCACCACCGAGGGCGACACCAGCAAGGACGTCTACCTACCGCGGGGCGAGTGGTATGACTTCTTCAACGGCGGCAGGGCACAGGGCGCTGGCACGAAGACGTACTTCGCGGGCACCGACAGCATCCCGGTGTACGCCCGCGCCGGCGCGATCGTGCCGCTGAACCTGAACGCGAACTACCAGCTCGGTGGCAACATCAGCAACAGCGTCACCGATTACACCAACCTCGCGTTCCGCATCTACCCGTCCGGCACCTCCAGCTACGACTACTTCGAGGACTCGGCGGGTCAGACGCGCACGGTGACGTCCACCGCGGACTGGGCAAACCATACGGTCACTGTGGACGCTCCGGCGTTGACGACGGCGAGCACGCTCCAGGTGGCATCGAGCAAGCCGAGCTCGGTGACCAACGACGGCGTCACGCTCACCGAGGTGGCCAGCGCGGCGGACCTGAACACCGCGACACAGGGCTGGTACTGGGACCCGGAACAGCAGCTCACCATGGTGAAGCTGCCCTCGGACATCGCGAGCCGCACCGTCGTGCTGAACGGTGTCGACAAGGCGGCTTACGAGGCCGAGTTCGGTGACCAGACCGGCACCGCGACCGACACCGACCACACCGGCTACACCGGCCTCGGCTTCGTCGACCAGTTCGACGCGGCGGGTGACTCGGTCGCCTTCGACGTCAACGCCGACGGCAGCGGCACGCACGAGCTGCGGTTCCGCTACGCCAACGCGCTGTCCGAAGCGCGCCGCACCGTCTACGTCGACGGAACCGCGGTGGGCACGGTGTCACTGCCAACGCTGGCGGACTGGGACACCTGGGGCACCGCGACGCTGAGCACCTCGCTCAGTGCTGGCAGGCACTCCATCCGGCTGTCCTTCGACAGCGACGACTACGGGGCGATCAACCTCGACAACCTCACCGTGGGGCGGCCATGAAACGACGGTACATACGACCGAGACACACACCAGGACGCGGCAGATTGGCCCGACTCACCGCGTTCCTCATCGCACCGGCGCTGGTGCTCACCGGGCTCGCCGGGTTCGCTCCCTCGGCGCAGGCCGCGCAGCAGCGGGTGGACTTCACCGCGAACGGCAACTACTTGGTGGTGGAGTTCCTCGACGACGACCTTGTTCACTTCGAGACCGGCGCGGGCAGCGGTCCAGGCACAGCGGATCCGCTGTTCACGACGGACCAGGTGGCCAAGACGGACTATCCCGGCCCGTCCAGCCTCACCCAGGACGGTGGCATCCTGACCACGCCGGAGCTGCGGGTCGAGGTGGACACGACGACGTTGTGCGCGACGGTGTACGACACCGCCCGCACGACGGACTTGCTGCTGCACACGTCGTGTCCGCGCAACTTGTCGCAGGGGTGGAAGGGCCTGTCGTTCACCAAGTCGAGCATGGAGAACGCCTACGGGCTCGGTGAGCAGTTCTTCATGGGCGGCAGCTCAGACGGTGACTGGGTGGGCCGCACCCGCACGCCGGGGGACAACTTCGGCAACGCCATGGTCTACGACGACGACAACGGCCCGGTCGGCAACGCGCAGATCCCGGTGCTGTTCGCCGTCGGCGCTGGCACCACCGGGTACGGGCTGTTCGTCGACCAGATCTACAAGCAGGAATGGGACCTCACGGGTGATCCATGGACCATGGACACCTGGGGTGACCAGATCCGCTGGTACGTCATGAGCGGTCCCGACCTGCCGGATCTGCGCTCGGACTACCTCGAGCTGACCGGGCACCCGCCGGTGCCGCCGAAAAAGGCGTTCGGGCTGTGGATGTCGGAGTACGGCTACGACAGCTGGTCCGAGGTCGACAGCACGCTCGCCGACGTGCGCGGGGCGAACTTCCCTGTCGACGGCATGATGCTCGACGTCCCCTGGTTCGGCGGCGTAACCGCGGGTTCTGACGACACCCGCATGGGCACACTGGACTGGGACACGACGAACTTCCCCAGCCCCGCGGCCAAGATCGCGTCGTTGGCCAATGACGACGGGGTGGGCGTGATCCCGATCGAGGAGTCCTACGTCGGGAAGAACCTGCCCGAGCACAGCGACATGGCGTCCAACGGCTATCTGGTGCGAGCGGGCTGCTCGACCTGCGACCCGGTGTATCTCACCGAGAACGACTGGTGGGGCCGGGGCGGCATGATCGACTGGACCCAGGACGCCGCGAGCGCACGCTGGCACAACAACCAACGCCAGCACCTGCTGGACGAGGGCGTGCTCGGTCACTGGCTCGATCTTGGCGAGCCGGAGATGTACGACAGTGCGGATTGGACGGCGGGTGTGTTACCTGGCAAGCACGCACACGCCGACTACCACAACGTCTACAACCTGAAGTGGGCCGAAGGTATCGCCGACCAGTATGCGGCGAACGGCGAGACGGCTCGGCCGTTCCTGCTCACCCGTTCCGGTGCAGCGGGCATCCAACGCACCGGTGCCGCGATGTGGTCCGGCGACATCGGATCGAAGCTGACCGCGCTCGCGGCGCAACAGAACGTCCAGATGCACATGTCGATGTCCGGTGTGGACTATTACGGTTCGGACATCGGCGGGTTCCGCAGGGAGATGCTGGACACCGATCTGGACGAGCTCTACACCCAGTGGTTCGCGAACTCGGCGTGGTTCGACGTTCCGGTGCGCCCGCACACCGAGGATCTGTGCGAGTGCCACGAGACCAAGCCCAACCGGATTGGCGATGCGGCGAGCAACCGGGAGAACCTGCGGCAACGCTACGAGCTGACGCCGTACTACTACTCGCTGGCGCATCGTGCGCACACCGAGGGTGAGCCGCTTGTCCCGCCGCTGGTGTATCACTTCCAGGACGATCCGAACGTCCGGGAAATGGGCCACCAGAAAATGGTCGGATCCGACCTGCTTGTCGGGATAGTGGCCGGTGCCGGTGAGCGCAAGCGCGATATGTACCTGCCAGCAGGCACGTGGTTCGACTATCACACCAACACGAAGCACGTCAGTACCGGCGAGTGGCTGACCGACGTTCCGCTGTGGCGCAACGGCGAGTTCCAGTTGCCCGCCTACGCCAAGGCGGGCGCGATCGTGCCGAAGATGCACGTCGACGACAAGACGTTGAACGTCATGGGCAAGCGCTCCGACGGCAGCACCCGCGACGAGCTGATCACGCGGGTCTACGCCGACGAGACGGCGTCGGACTTCACGCTGGTGGAAGACGACGGCGCTACGGTGAGCTACCAGTCGGGTGCGAAGCGCAGCACGGTGATCAGCCAGCAGCTGTCCGGCTCCACCGCCACCGTGACCGTCGGGGCGGCGTCCGGCAGCTACGACGGCGCGCCCGCCAGCAGGGCCAACGTCGTCGAGCTGGTCGCCGACACCCAGGCGTCAGCCGTCACGCTGAACGGCACCGCGCTGACCCAGCACGCCAACAAAGCGGAGTTCGATGCCGCGACCAGCGGCTGGTACAACGCGGGCGGCAACCTGATCGTGGCGAAATCGGACTCGCTGTCCGTTTCGAACGGCACGACGTTCGAGTTCACGCTCGGCCAGGAGCCAGTGTCGATGGAATTCCAGTGTGACAACGGCAACACGGTGACGGGTCAGTCCGTCTATGCTGTCGGCAATGTCCCCCAACTCGGTGAGTGGTCGGTCGCCAGCGCGGTCAAGCTGGAGCCGACGAACTACCCGACCTGGACGGGCACCATCAGCAAGCTACCGCCGAGCACGGCGGTGGAGTGGAAGTGCATCAAGCGACAGGAGGACAACTACCCGGACACGGCTGACGAGTGGCAGCCGGGTTCGAACAACGCGTTCACGACGCCCGCCAGCGGTTATGGCGGCGTCACGAGCGGTTCGTTCTGACGCGGCGGGTGCCGGTCGGGCCATCCCGACCGGCACCCGCTCACCATCACCTTTACTACGGATCGTCCGGCACGTACCTGCCGGTGAAGGGAACCTGTGTTATGAGTTCTGTACGTTTCGAGAAGGCCAGCCGGGTGTACCCGGGGTCGGACACGCCTGCGGTCGACGCGCTCGACCTTGAGATCTCCGACGGCGAGTTCATGGTGCTCGTCGGCCCATCCGGTTGCGGGAAATCCACCTCGCTGCGAATGCTCGCCGGTCTTGAGGAGACGACGTCGGGCGCGATCTACATCGGCGATCGCGACGTCTCCGACGTGGCCCCGAAAGACCGCGACATCGCCATGGTCTTCCAGAACTACGCGTTGTATCCGCACATGAGCGTCGCCGACAACATGGCGTTCGCACTCAAGATGCAGGGCGTGTCGAAGGACGGACGGCTGGCGCAGGTCAAGGATGTGGCTGAGCTGCTTGGCCTGCAGGACTACCTCGATCGCAAGCCGAAGGAACTCTCCGGTGGCCAGCGGCAGCGCGTCGCGATGGGACGCGCCATCGTGCGCCAGCCGCAGGTGTTCTGCATGGACGAACCGCTGTCGAACCTGGACGCGAAACTCCGGGTGTCCACCCGCAGTCAGATCGCGTCGCTGCAGCGCAGGCTCGGCATCACCACCGTCTACGTCACCCACGACCAGGTGGAGGCGATGACGATGGGCGACAGGGTGGCGGTGCTCAAGGACGGCGTGCTGCAGCAGGTCGACGTCCCCTTGAGCCTGTACGACAAGCCAGCCAACCTGTTCGTGGCGGGATTCATCGGCTCACCTGCGATGAACCTGCTCGACGGCAAGCCCACCGAGGGCGGCGCCGACGTCGGCGGCTACATCGTGCCACTCGACCGCGACACGCAGGCGCGGACGCCGGGACGGGCGCTGAAGGTAGGCGTCCGGCCGGAACACTGGCGCATCGTGGCCGACGACGATCCCGGCCTGCCCGTCGAGGTGACGCTGATCGAGGAGCTGGGCGCGGATGCCTTCCTCTACGGCAGCGCCACCGACACCGAGCAGAGCGAGCTCGCCGAGGTCGTGGCGCGCATCGATCCACGCGATCCGCCGCGCAAGGGGCAGTCGCTGCGGCTCGCGTGCGACCCAGCGCGGGTGCTGGTGTTCGACGCCGAGACGGGTGAGCGCCTGACGGCGTGACGTACTGATTGGGTGGGCCGGCATCGCGGGTGCCGGCCCGCCCGCTTCAGGACCGCAGCCGGGCGGGTCCGGGCGATTCGACGTCGCCGAGATGGGCACACCGGGCCAGCTCGGCGTCGAGCGCGTCCGCGATCCGTGTGGGGAACGGGCTGATGCGGCGCTGGGTAAGATCAACGTGCGCCGAGACGAACTCCAGGGTGTTTGCCACCTGGTCGGTAGTGCGGTTGACCAGGAACGAGATGCCGTGCACCACCTTGTCGGAGCGATCGAGCAACACGACGTGCGCCGAGACTTCCTGCCCGACCAGCACCTCGTTGTGATACCGCAGGTGCTGTTCCAGCGTGAACGCTCCCTCGTCCGGCCGCCGCTCGTCCTCGTAGCCGACCCTGCGGAACACGCCCCACGCCGCGAACGACTGCAGCTCGAAGTAGTGCTTGATGTTCATGTGACCGTTGAGGTCTTCGTACTCAGGCGGGATGGCCTGCTTCAGCTCGGCGGGGAGGTTCAGCAGTTCCGCGACGGGCGGCAGCCATCCGCCACGCGGGTCACTCGATGTCATCGGCGTTCCTTCGCAGTCCTCACCGGCCGAACCGGTGCGCCCAGACGCGGCAGGGCAACAGGTAACTAAGCGCTTGCTTAGCTTCTCTGGTGCGGCGGCGCCTTGTCAACGCCCGCCGAGACCGAACGCCATGAGCTGGGCCACACGGACGAAGCCATGCCCGGTGCGGCCCAGCGCCCTCGGGCTACGGGTCTTCGGTCGCGGAGATGCGGTACTTCGCGACGGAGGCGTCCCGAATCTGGGCCGTCTGCTCCGACGACGGCCCGGAGCCACGGAACCGCATCAGGTTCTCGTCGGAGTCCCACCGCTCGTAGACGTTGACCCGGCCAGGCTCGATCGGATCGGCGGCGATGACGAAGTCGAGACATCCCGGCGACTCGCGCGCCTGCTCGACCACGCTGACGCAGTCCTTGACGTAGGCGTCACGCACGTCGGCATCGACGTACAGTGACCCGGACACAATGATCATGGTTCCTCCCCTTGCTGGCCGTGTCCTGACAACGGAGCCGCTGCCGGCGACCTACTCCACCCTTTCCGCCAGCACTGCTCGATACTCCGCTTCGATGCGCTGCCAGGCGGCCCGCACATGCTCGCGCGTGGTCGCGGGCGCGCCGATGGCCACCCGCAGCATCGTGCGAGCGCCGATCTTGGTGTGACTGAGGTAGAGATCGCCGGAGTCGTTGAGCCGTGCCAGCAACGCGGCCGTGGCATCCTCGGAGTCCACATCGGACAGACCTCTCCAGAGCGGCCGGAGGCACACCAGTCCGAACGGGTGATGCTCGAGCAGCGTGAAGTCGTCGTGCTCGCGCACCAAGCCCGCCAGATCATCGGCCAGCGCGATGCCGGTGCGGATGTGCTCGCGCAGGCCATCGGCGCCGTACCAACGCAACACCGCCCACAGCTTCAGCGCTCGGAACCGCCTGCCGAGCGGGATCTGCCAGTCGCGGTAGTCGATCACCTCGCCGGACTCGGTCGCCGCGTTGCGCAGGTACTCCGGCAGGATCGACAGCGCGTCGATGAGTGGCACACGGTCGGCAACCCACAACACGGTGCAGTCGAAGTTGGTCAGCAGCCACTTGTGCGGGTCGGTGACGTAGGAGTCCGCGAACTCCGCGACACCGTCGTTGATCCAGCGCAGCTCGTCGCGGATCGCGGCAACCCCGGCGTAGGCGGCGTCGACGTGCAGCCAGATCCCGTGCTCGGCGCAGATCTCACCGATGCGCCGCACCGGGTCAATCGCGGTGGTCGACGTCGTGCCAATGGTCGCGCACACCATGGTCGGTGTCGCCCCGTCGGCCAGGTCCTGCGCGATCAGCGTCGCGAGGTGCTCCGGGCGCATGGCCAGCGTGTCAGGGTCGACGTCGACGATCCGCACGTTCTCCGTCGCGACCCCGGCGATGACGGCGGCCTTCTCCAGCGAGGAGTGCGTCTGCGAGGACACGTACAGCGTGTTGCGCGCCCTGCCAGCACGGTGTAGCGCGGCGAGCAGCGCGACCAGGCTGCCGCTGGACGCGGAGTCCTCGATGACGCCACCGCCGCGCGCGTCGGTGCGCCAGTGCTCCGGCAGGCCGAGCAGGTCAGCGAGCCAGTCGACGACGACCGTCTCCAGCTCGGTGCATGCGGGGCTGGTCGCCCAGATCATGCCCTGTACGCCGAGACCGGACGAGAGCAGGTCGCCGAGGATCGCCGGGCCGCTGGCGTTGGCGGGGAAGTAGGCGAAGAAGTTCGGGTGCTGCCAGTGCGTCACACCGGGCAGGATGATCCGGTCCAGGTCGGCGAGCACGCGGTCGAAGGGTTCGCCCTGCTCGGGGGCACGGTCCGGCAGCGCGGCCCTGATCTCACCTGGCCGCACCTGCGAGCGCACCGGGTAGGACTCGATCCCGGCCATGTAGTCCGCGATCCAGTCGATCACCTGCTTGCCGTGTTTGCGGAACTCCTCCGCTGACATGTGACTCGCCATGGTCACGACACTAGCGATTCGCACCGGCGGGGTCGTGAGTGCCGATCAGAGTTAGAACTCTGATGAGCACTCACGACCGGAGCGCCGCGGGGAGCCGTCCGGACCACCGCCACGGTGTGGTTCAGGCTCCCCTGCCGGACCTCTCGCGGAAGTCAGCCGACTGGGACGTCCTGGTTCGCCGGTCAGGCGAGGTGTCCCGTTCCTGGGAGGTGTCGCGCGAGTTCGACGTACGCGCTGACGATGTGGCACCACGCCGTGACGACGTCCGCGAGCCGCGCTCGTCGCGCTCCGGCTGGTCCTTGTTCACGTCGCTGGTGAACGATTCCCGCCCGGGATCGGGTTCGCCGCTCCGGTTCGTGGTGCGTCGCTGATCCGGTCGCGCCGCTGCCGACTCGGCCGACGCGGGCAACGCCACCGCAGCGCCGCGCGCGTTGGCGTCACGCGGCGCACGCAGCTTCACCGGCACAGTGATCGACTGCCCGGTCGTCGGACGTGGTGTGTCCGCTCCCGGATCGCCGAGCCCGCCGGGCCGCGCATCCTCCGCCACCGGGGCGCCATGACTGCCTATGGGCAGTGCGTAGGTGCCGGGTTCCGACACCACGATCACCCCGCATACCAACAGCGACGAGAGCACGAACCCTGTCGCCGCATTAGCGCTGCGCATGGCCAGCGAGTCCGTCATTCGCGCCACCTCGGTTCGTGGGTCACGTCGTCACCGCGTGACCCGTGTGGGCCGCGTGTCATCCGTTCCACAACGCCCTCACACCGTACCTGGACAATTTGCTCATAGAAATGATTACCACAACGATTTGCCAAGATCGCCCATGCGGGGTCGGTCATGATCATGCGCATGCTCGGCACGGCGCAGGCTAGCCGCACCCGCGACGCCGAGCGAACTCGCGGTAAGGGACACGGCATCAGGCGACGTCGGCGGTTCGTCGTTCTCGACGAGAAAGAATGGGCTGGCGTAGGCGACGGCCCTGCCCGCCGCGCGATAGGCGGGGTACGGCTGCGCACGGTCGTCAGCCGACCTGCTGGGGTCGGTGACACGCAGGACGACCCAGTCGCCGTCGTCCCTGCTCACCGGCACCGTCACCGCGACGGCGGGCTCGTCGGGACCAGGAACCCGGAACTCAACCTGGTGAGTCAGCGTCGGCAGCGGGTCGCCGGTCTGCATGACCTGCATCAGCAGCGTGCGACCCTGCCATTCGCGGCCCTTGTCGATGTCGAGCGCGAACCTGACCTCGCCGTCGCGGTGCGCGAGCCTGCCACCCATGGGCGTGCCGTTCGCGGTGGCGTCCAGCCGCAAGCCACGCTCCCTGGTGGCGAAGAACCGTCGGCTTTCCATCGCGTCGCGCACGGTGTCCCTGCTCAGGCGGGGCACCCACAGACCGGTGCGCCCCTTGCCGAGCGGGCCACCCCAGTCGTCGCCGTGCTCGTCGGTCACGCCGAGGATGCCGACGCGCCACCCAGCGTCGAGGCATTCGACCAGCGGCGACGGATTGCCCTCCGCGACGCCCTCGAACAGGTAATCCTCACGGCGGTTGAACATCTCGATGCTGACCACACGGTCGGCGATGCGCGGGTCGTAGGTGAAGTAGCCGAACCTGCCACCTTCCCTGCCGGGGTGGTTGAACCCGGCGATACCGTCCAGCCCACCACCAACGATCGCGCGCTCCGGATCGGCGTCGAGCCAGTCGTAGAACCCGGCCATGGACACCGGCCGGTCGGGCGCACCGCGAAGCACGTCGTTCAGCAACGCCTCGGTGTCCGGACCGATCAGGGTGTCGTCCTCGTGCAGCAGGAACCCGGCCGTTGAACTGGCGTTGACACCAGCGGTGGCGAGCGGGTCGGTCCAGGTCGCGGAGAACCAGACGTTCATGTGGCCAAGTACGGGCGAAGACCACTCGAACCCGCGCAGCGCGACGAACTCACCATCCGCGTTCGCCGCGTCCGCATAGGACTTGAGGCGGTCCCATTCGGACTCGTCGATGCCGATCGCGGCGTCACAGCCTTGGCATGTCGGCCCGAGCACCTTGCCGACACCGGAATGATCGGTCAGCGCGGCCACATCGAGGCCGTGCGAACGCATGGTCTCGAAGGCGGCGTCCGCACGTCCGTCGCCATCCGACAGCAGCGTGTGGTTGTGCAGGTCCGCGTGCGCCAGCCGGACGTTTGGGTCTAGTTTGGACGTCCGCGACGCCGAGGTGTCCGCATCCGGCCCGAGGCGTGCCGCCGCCGCGCCGGACGGCCGGGACAGCAGCACCGCTCCGGATGCCACCGACGCCGCGAGGACCTCGCGTCGAGACAGCGCCACACTGATCACCTCAGGAAGTGCCACGAGTCATCTTCACGTTGATGTCAACGGCCGCGTCCGATGCGAGATACGACGTTTCTCCGATTCAGTCGTTATTCGTGGTGAGTTCGTCGATCAGAGGTGCCGCACCAGCGGCCATGAGGGTTACGCTACGGCCTTCCCGCATCGCGAGAGGAGTGATGCTCGATGTCCGATGAGCTGTCCCGACGCGCGATGTTGCGACGCGGCGCGGTGCTGACCACCGGGGTCGCCGGCCTCGGCATCACCACGGCATCCCCTGCCGTCGCGGCCTCCGAACTCACGCTCACCGCGACCGCCGCTGGCGCGGGCACCTACCTCTACTTGCCGTTCCCCGTGCCAGCTGGGGTGAACCGAGTGGCGGCGTCGCTGACGAAGTCCGGTGCCGGGGCGGAGCACACCGCCGTCGGCATTGGCCTGTTCGACGAGCGCGGTCCCGGCTACGGATCCCCCGGTTTCCGGGGTGTCTACGGCGAGGAGGAGAACTCCTTTTTCGTCGCGGCGCACGCCGCGTCACGGGCGTTCCGTGCCGGGAGGATCGAACCAGGCACCTGGACGGTGATCATCCCCGTGTTCCGTGCGCCGACGCCGACAGAACTGACCGTGACGGTGCGGCTGAGCTTCGGGCCGCAGCGCGGCGAGCGACCGCTCGGGCGTGAGCAAGACGTCGTCCGCGCCGAACCTGGCTGGTATCGCGGTGACCTGCACAATCACACCACGCACTCCTCGGATGCGTTCGCGTCCGGCAGCGCGCTCCAACCGGACGAGTACCCGGACGCCATGCGGCGCGCGGGGCTGGATTGGGTCGTCTTCACCGATCACAACGTGACCACGAGCAACGACGACCTCGCGCGCATCGCGGGAGACACTGGGGTACTGCTGATCGGCGGCGTGGAGATGACCAACTGGTTCCACGGTCACGCGACGGTCAGCGGGCTGCCGCCGGGCGCGTGGCTCGACTGGCGGCAACGGCCGAACGGGATCCCGCTGCAGCGCTACGAACGCCGGATCGACGCGTTCTTCGACGCCGCACGGCGGCACGGCGCCTACGTGTCCGCGGCGCATCCGGCGAGCGCGCACTTGTCCTGGCAGTTCCTCGCGGACGGGCTGGCCGATCCAGCGCTGCTGCCCGACGGGCTCGAGGTGTGGAACGGGCCATACCAGCCGGACGACGACGATGCGATCGCCATCTGGGACCGGCTGCTCGCCGCGGGACACCGGGTGTTCGCCAGCGGCGGCAGTGACCTGCACGGCACCGCGAACCCGGAGGCGTCCGCGCTGGGTGCGCCGACGACCGTGGTCTACGCGGGTTCGCTGTCCCGGGACGCGGTGGTGGCGGCGCTCAAAGCGGGCCGCAGCTACGTCACGTCGGGTCCGTCAGGGCCAGAGCTGTACCTGACCGCAGAGGGCCCCGCCGGACAGCACGCCATGGTCGGTGGCACGGTGACCGGCGGACCCGCGGACGTAGTCACGGTGTCCGTGCTGGTGCGAGGCGGCACCGAGCGGGTGCTGACGCTACTGCGGGATGGCCTCGTGGTCCGGACGGAACCGGTCACCGCCGACGAGCAGACCGTGACGCTGGACCAGCCGATCGGGCCAGGTGGCTACCTGCGCGCCGAGTTGCGCGGGGCGCCGGAGCCCGACACCGAGGACCCGCTCAACGGCCGCTCCGGCATGGTCGCCCTGACCAACCCGATCTTCCTCGCCCCGGAGTGACGGCCACTGGCATCGCGAGTCCCGCGTTGTGGTGCCCCGAGTCCCGACTTCTGGTACCGCGAGTTCTGGGTTACAGCCAGCGTGGCAACTCAGGGACCGTGCCCTCGCACCGCAACCGGCTCGCGTCCGCGCGGCCGGTCAGCCACCCGGCGATGTGGCTCGCGGGGCCCGCGATGGTGGTGGGCGTGTCGACATCGGGGCCGAGCGGCACCGGCCGATGACCCTCGGGCCGGAGTGAGACCGCCTGCTCCAGCTTCGGTGACATCCAGCGCGCGACATCTCGCACCAGCTCGGCGGCGACGTCGTCCGGAATGACGTCGACCCCAGCGCCGACGTCGAGATCGACCAGGTGCAGCCACACCTCCCGCGTGCGAAACCACGGCACCGTGCTCGCGGGCATCGCCACGCCCTGCGCGTTCCGCACCGGTGCCTGCCAGGCGTCCGCGGACAGTGCGGCGGCCGTCGCGGCGAAGCGCCGTCCCGATTCACGCAGGTCGTCCAGCTGCTCGTCGAGCGCGCGGCCCGCGCCCGCCTCGATGTCGGCGTCTCGCTGTGTGGGCGTGGCGTACATCGGCGTCGGCGTCCCGGTCCGCGCCCACGTGAGCAGGTTGACCAGCGCGTCAGCGTTGCGCGCGATGTGCGTGATCACGTGCCCGCGCGTCCAGCCTGACAACGCGGAGGGTTCGGTGACCGCCGCGGGTCGCAGCGCGGCGACGGCATCCTCCAGCTGGCGTTGTCCCCGCTCGACCCACTCCAGTGCGGTCTCGATGGCTGGTTCCGACATCATGGCCCCACGATCGCAGGCCCCGCCTCAGTTCTCCACCTCAAAGCCACGTCGACAACCGACCTGCCGAGGCACTGCTCACGACGCGCGGATGTCGTGAACGCGGTATCCAACGCCGTGAACTTTCGCGCATCGGATCAGTCAGACAATCGTTATTTCAATCACGAACGTGCTGACCTCTGCTGGTGGAGGCGACAACGATGTCGAAACGGAGCCGGAAGCAGATCACGGCAGCGGCGGGCGCGGTTGCGCTGGCCATGGCGTCCCTGGTGGGGGCGTCCACCGCCGGAGCGCAGCCCCAGGCCGCGCCGGGCGACGTGAGCCTGGTCAACCTCGAACACGTCTACAACTTCAATCCGCGCGAGCACGATCCGCGCGCCGAAGACCCGGCCGAGGAGCCGTTCGCGGGCTCGGACGTCGAGTTCTTCACTCACCGCGTGCCGCTGCGCGACTACGAGACAGGCAACCTGATCAACCGCGCTGGCGAGCCGCTGCCGAACCAAGCGCAGGCCAAGCCGGTCATGGCCACGCGGGACTTCGCCGTCATGGGCTCCTACCAGCGCGGCGGCTACGTCTTCGACATCACCGACCCGGAGAACCCGCAGTTCGTCAGCCAAGTGACCTGCCGCCAGGACCGCAACGACGTCGGCATCAAGAAGTTCACCGACCCCGAGACCGGCAAACAGCGAGTGGTGCTCGCGCTGAGCCAGCAGAGCGGTAACCCGTGCCCGAACTACGGCGGTGTCGGCGTCAACGTCGACGCACCGGCTGAGCTGAGCGCGTTCCTCGATGGCGTGCAGTGGGGCGCGAGCGGCGACGTCGACGGGCAGTCCGGCGAGCTGGTCTACGCGGGTACCGGCTGCAGTGCGGCGAGCTACGCGCCGGTGGCCGACCGCATCCAGGGCAACATCGCACTGGTCGACGACTCGCAGAGCGCCACGAACCCAGCCGACACATGCCCGATCTACACGTTCTTCCAGAAGGTGCGCACCGCGCAGGAGGCGGGCGCCGTCGGCTTCATCCAGATCCCCGACCCGGAAACCCAGCCCAACGGAAACGCCACCACCATCACCACCGACATCCCGGCGATCGAACTGTTCCGCACCGAGCACGTGGTCGACGTCAGGGATGCCGTCATCGACGGCACCACGGTCGACGCAACGATCGAGACCGCGCCCGCCGAGACGCCGCTGCTCGGCGAGGGCTCCGGTGGCATCGGCGTCTTCGACATCACCGACCCGTACGAGTGGTCATCGATGTACCGGCTGCGCACCGGGTTCGGCGGCGTGCACAACTTCATCTTCCACCCGACCGAGCCATACGGGTACGCGTCCAACGGCGCGCTGCCCGGCGGGATCAACGAAATCCCAATCGTGGACTTCACCGAGCTGGACGACCCGAAGATCCTGCGCGGACCGGACACCGAGGGCGGCGTGCACGACATCGAATTCAGCCCAGACGGTGACCGCGCCTACGCCGCGTCGGAGAACAACTACCGCATCTACGACTCGTCCAAGCCGTGGCGGCCAGAGCTGCTGTCGCGGACGCCGAACGTCGGGTCCTACGCGCACGGCGTGTTCCCCAGCTCCGACAAGAAGCTGATGGTGACCAACAACGAGAGCCTGGTCATCGGCGGGTTCCTCGTCGATGGCACCGGCGTCTGCCCTGGTGAGGGCCTTGCGTCCTACGACACCACCGACGAGACCTCACCGCGGGGGCCGCTGGCGTACTACACACCCGACGTGACCGGACCGTCTGGCGACCGGCCGTGCACCTCGCACTTCGGCCGGTTCGCACCGGACACCAAGATCCTGTCGATGGGCTGGTACATCGCGGGCACCCGGATCGTCGACTGGTCCGATCCCGCGAATCCAGTCGAGGTCGCCAGCGCCGTCATGCCGGAGGCCAACACCTGGGCGGCGAAGTTCCACACCGGACCGTACGTCTACGCGGGCGACATCGGCCGTGGCTTCGACGTCTTCCGCTGGACCGGCGACGGCCCCGCCCCGTGGGAGGGTGACTAACCCTTCACCGCGCCCATCGTGAACCCGGAGATGAACCGGGCGAGGAACAGGTTGAACACGAAGGCGATCGGCACCGCGATCAAGATGTTCGCCGCCTGCAGTGACTGCCAGAAGAACACGTCGCCGCGGATCAGCTCGGTCGGCACGCCCGTGCTGACCACCTTCTCGCTGGTGGGTGAGATGAACGTCAGCGCGTAGATGAACTCGCTGGCGGTCAGGGTGAACGCGAACACGACCACCGCGACGACGCCGGGGAACAGCAGCGGCAGGACGGTACGCAGCACCGCACCCAGCCTGCTGTAGCCGTCCACCATCGCCTGTTCCTCGATGTCACGCGGCAGCGCCTTGAGGAAGCCGATCAGCAGCCAGGTCGACACCGGCACGGTGATGGTCGGGTAGATCAGCACCAGCGACCACGTCGAGTCCTGCAACCCGCTCCAGACCACCACCCGCGACAGCGACAGGAACAGCAGGCTCGGCGGCACCAGGTACACGAAGAAGATCCCGATGCCCATCGGCGTCGACCATGGCCGGTTCAGCCGTGCGATGGAGTACGCCGCCGGCACGCCGAGCACCAGCGTGATCAGCACGACCAGGAGGCCCACCCACAACGTGTTCCAGGCGAACGTCGCGAACGCGGTGTCGGTGAACAGGAACATCACGTGGTCCGCGGTCGGCGGCTTGTTGTAGAGGAACGGGTTGTGCTGCGGGTTGTAGAGGTCGGCGTTGAGCTTTGTCGCGGTCAGCGTGCTCCACACGAACGGCCCGGCGCAGAGCAGCGCGGCCAGGATCGCGACAAGGTAGAGGCTCACCCTGCTCAACACCCCGCGCATCGCGTAACGACGTCGCAGCCGCGCGGTCTCGGCCGCCGACGGGGCATCGGTCGCTACCGGCGCCGCCATCAGATCGTCTCCATCTTGCGAACCGCGCGCAGGATCAAGATCGCCGCGGCCAGCAGCAGCGGGAACAAGAACAACGCGATCACCGCGCCCTGCCCGATGTCACCACCGCCGATACCTCTGACGAACGACCAACTCGCCAGCACATGTGTCGAGTTGGTCGGCCCGCCGCCGGTGAGCACGTACACCACCGCCATGTCGGTGAACGTGAAGATCGCACCGAACAGCGCGGCCACGGCGATGAGCGGGAACGTCAGCGGGATGGTGACCTCGAACATCCGCCGCCAGAACCCGGCTCCATCGATGCGAGACGCCTCGGTGATGTCGTCCGGGATCGACAGGATCCCCACCATCATGATCACGGCGGCGAGCGGCACCAGCCGCCACACGTGCACCGCGATGATCGAGCCCATCGCCAGCGCTGGACGTCCCAGGAAGTAGGAGTTCTCCTCGATCAGGCCGACGTTGCGCAGTACCCAGTCGATCGGGCTGTAGATCGAGTGCAGCAGCCACAGCCACGTCACGCTGGACAGCGCGACCGGCGTCGTCCAGGGCAGCAGCACCAGGAACCGGACGATCCACTTGCCCTTGAAATCGGCCACCAGGACCATCGCCAGCACCTTGCCGAGCACCACGATCAGCAGCATGGAGATCACGGTGAACACGAAGGTGTTGCGCAGCGCCTGCCAGAACACCGCGTCGTCGAACACCCGGTAGAAGTTCTCCAGCCCCACCCAGTCGTAGGACGGGTTGCCCGAGGTGACGTCGCTGAACGCGAACGCGATCGCCAGGAAGAACGGGATCGCGACCAGCACGACGATGTAGACCACCGTCGGCACGAGGAAGATCCACGCGAGAAAGCCGTCCCGGTCGCTCAGCCGCTGCCGCGCGCCGTCAAGCTTCTGCCGAGGCGGTGTCTCCGTGAGTGTCTCAGCCATGTTCGGCATTCACCTGGATCGGTTCGCTGCGAAGGCCGCTCTCGGCATCGAAGAACCGGAGCCGGGTGACGCTGACGCCGAAGGCGTGCGACTCCCCCGGCGTCACCGAGTCGGTCACCGTGGCGGGCAGCCGCGCGATGACGCGAGTGTCCTTGCCGATCCCGCTCACCGTGCCGTAGACGTGCCGGTCACCGGACAGGTACTCGATCCGATCAACGTGGAACGACGCGTCGACTCGCTCGCCAACGACGTGCTCGACGGGCAGCAGGTGTTCCGGCCGGAAACCGACCAACGTGCCGTCGCGCGGGATGAGGTTCATCGGCGGCGAACCGATGAACGTCGCGACGAAGGTGTCAGCGGGGTCGTCGTAGACCTCGACGGGCGGGCCGAGCTGGCGCAGCTTGCCGTGGTCCATCACGGCGATCCGGTCGCCGAGGCCCATCGCCTCAGCCTGATCGTGGGTGACGTAGACGGTCGTTGTGCCGACCCGCTGCTGGAATTGCTTCAGCTCGTCGCGGGCGGACGCTCGCAGCTTCGCATCCAGATTGGACAGAGGCTCGTCGAGCAGGAAGACGTGCGGTGCCCGCACCAGCGCCCGCGCGAGCGCCACCCGCTGACGTTCCCCACCGGACAGTTGCCGTGGCTTGCGGTCAAGCAGGTTGTCGATACCAAGCAGTTCCGCCGCCCAGCGAGCTTTGGCTTCTCGCTCCTGCTTCGGCAGTTTCTCCGGCTTGAGCGGGAACACGATGTTCGCGAGTACCGTCTTGTGTGGATACAAGGCGTAGCTCTGGAACACCATAGCCACCTTGCGCACCCGAGGCGGCAGTCCATTCACGACGGACCCAGCGATGAGCACGTCGCCCGACGTCGGCTGTTCCAGCCCCGCGATGGTGCGCAGCAGCGTGGTCTTGCCGCACCCGGACGGCCCGAGGAGGACGAGGTACTCGCCCTCCTCGATCGCCAGGCTCACGTCGTCAATGGCGCGCACATGGCCGCCGTCGAACTGCTTGACGAGGTTGCTGACCTCGACAGTTACCGACACCCCAACTCCCTCGCTGCCGTGACTGGTTCGGCTGCCGCGACCTCAGCCACCACCGATGAGATCCCGCTTGCGCCACCTGCTGAAGATCCGTTGGCACTCCTCGTGCGCTCGCTTCACCGTCTGCTCAGGCGACATGCCGCCGCGCGCTGCCCGCGCGAACATATTCGGGATGACGAAGGTGCCGATGACCTCGCCGATCGCAGGGCTCGATGGGCCAGGGTGACCGATGCTGGCACTCCACTCCGCCGCCGTGTCGACGTCGCCGAGGAACGACAGCTTGTCGGCTGGCTTCGCGCCGAACGGGTCGCTGCTGAGCCAATCACCAAGCTGGGGCGACAGGCTCGACCACGACGGGAAGTCGTACAGCCGTGAGTGATACGTCGCCAGCCCGAAGTTGTCCGTGAAGTGCAGCAAGAACTCCTTGGCGGCGTCCGGGTTCTTGGCGTGTTTCGGAACGACGTAGTTGTACATCACGTGCTGCGCCGCCAGCGCGGTCTCCGGGCCTTCCAGCGCGGGCACGAAGAACGTGTCGTTCGCGACTTCCGGGTTGGCCTCCTGCGAGGACCGCCACGCCGAGATCGAGTTGAGGATGTAGCTCAGCTCGCCGGCGATCAGGCCCTCGTTGTTGCTGGACGCGTTCCACGAGAACACCTCGTCGGTCATCGAGTTCTTGAACAGCTTCTGCATGAACTCGACGGCGGCGATGGTCTCCGGCGAGTCGAGCACGACATTCTCGTTCGCATCCTGCACCGACGCGCCGTGCGACCAGAGCAAGGCGTGCCCAGCCATATTGGAGTCGATCTCCTGGGACATGCCCAGTCCAACCGGGACATTCTGACTCTTCTTGATCTCGCTTGATCCCTGCAACAGTTCGTCCCATGTGGACGGTCCATCCGGGAATCCGACCGGCTCCCAGAGACTCTTGCGGAAGTTGCCGGGATCGGGCACCCAGCCGGGCGCCAGCGCGTAGAACTTGTCGGTATGCGGGTTGTAGCTGGACTCCCGGCACATCGCGAGCTGTTCACCGTGCCGGTTGGCGACCTCGTCGTTGACGTCGGTCAGGTCGAGCACGCCCTCCTCGAACTCGGACAGCGTCGCGATGTACTGGAGGATGTCGTGCCCCTGGCCCGCCTGAATCTCGGAGGCGATCTGGGTCGGAACGTTGCCGACGTCGACGTGATCGACCCGGACGTTGACGCCGACCTTCTTGCCCCATTCCTTGGCGAAGGAGTCGAACCACGTGTCGTGGCTGGGCACGAAGTGGCTCCAGAGCAAAATGCTCAATTCGCCGGACAGTTGCGTTGCTGGTTCGTTGAATACTGGACTCGGAGCCTTGCCCCCGCCTTGTTCCGCGGGGCTCTCCGGCTCACTGGCGCAGGCCCCCAGCGTGACACCAGCCCCGGCCAAGCCCGCGAGCTGGAAAAACCTACGTCGCGTCCATGGGTCTATTTCGAAGGTCATAGCCCACCTCCTGCGGTTCAACCGAGACCGTACTCCCGAGCGCCGACATGATCTAGACCACAATTCAAAGTCACCTCAGGTGGCGTACTTGTCGGCTGGCGAACCCCGTGACGGCACACAGAGTGAGCACGGTGGCGCACAAGCCGACCGTCGCCACGGGGCCGAGCGCGTGCGCGATAGCGCCCAGACCGGCGCTCATCACCAGCAACGACACACTCTGTATCAGCGAGAACACTGCCTGGACGCGCGCGAGATGACTTTCTGGTGCCGCGCTGAGCAGGACCGGCGCCAAGTGGCTGACGAACGTGCCGACACCAGCGCCCGCGACGAACGCCCCGGCGACCGCGACCGGCAGGCTCGGCGCGACTCCGATGGCCGCCACGCCGAACCCGGTGACCGCGCAGGCACCGGAAGCCGCCAACCCGGGCAGCCGGTACGTGCCGACCCGTGCGACTACCAGCGTCACCAGCACGGTTCCGAGCCCGAGTGCGCCGACGAGGATGCCAGCCGCGTGCGCACCCCAGGTGTGCTCGCGCGCGAGCAGTGGAACCAGCAACGAGCCGACCGGCAGGAACACACCAGCCACAGCCGCGATGAGCAGCAACACAGTGCCGAGCCCGGGTGTTCGGAACACCACCAGCACACCGTCGAGCGTCTCCCGCGCGATGTGCCTGCGCACCTCGGGCGCCGGCGGAGTGAACCGTGGCCGTATCAGCAGCAGCACGGTGAAGGCGACAAGGAACGTTCCCGCGTCGACCCAAGCCACGAATGAAAGACCGCCGAAAGCGACGAGCGCTCCGCCCACCGGGGCGCCTACGGTCCTGACGAGGTGCACGCCGCTCTGCCGTAACGCGACCGCCCTGCCCAGGTGCTTTGGCTCGACCATGCGTCGTGGCATCGACCCGGACGATGGATAGTAGAACGCGTCGTTGACGCCCGTGAGCACACCCGCGATGAGCAGCAACGCGACAGGTGTGCCGATCGCACCGGCCGTGACGGCGACCGCGACCGCCACGATCACCATGACGGCGTCGCAGGTCAGCATTACCCGCCGTGCGCCAGCACGGTCGCCCACCGCGCCGCCGACCAACACGAACAACACGCTCGGGGCCACGATCGAGGACAGCACCAATCCAGCGGCCGTACCGCCATGCGCGGTCGCGGCCCAGGTCAGCGCGAAGAACATCGCCGCACTGCCGAGTTGGGACGTCAACGCGCCGCCAAGCCAGACGAGGTACGAGCTGGGTAGGCGGTTACGCTGCGCGGGCTTCGGGGCCGAGACGACGATCACGCGGCCGGAGGCTACTGACGGGCACCGACAGCCATCTCCGCCTCCCACCAGGAGATCAATTCTCCTATTGCTTTCCGCGTTTCAGCTGTATAGATTTTCGATGTGGATCAATAACGACTGTCGACGTCGTTGAATTGGGGACAACTACGACGTAACATTGTGTATCTACCCCCATTTCGCATTACACCTTGCGATCACCACCGCACGCCCGTTGGGAGGCGACTGATGAACCTATTGCACTATGGGATCTTCGCGGTCGTCGTGCTGATCTTCGTCGCCAAGCTCAGCTACCACCTGTTCTACGAGATACCCAGGGACAAGAAGCTCATCGAACAGCGCACCAGCCAGGACCGGTGACGCAGGCGGTGTCGGCAGTTCATGCTCCAGCACGTTCGTGCAGAGATGATCGTGACGCTACCATCGCCACCGAATGCGGCAGCGCGAGAATCAGCGACTCAGGAAAACAGCAACCGCGAGGGCCTACAGCAGCCTCGTGCGCCGCTTGAAACGGTATCGCTCATGCACCTCACGCCAACACATTACCGCTTTTCCTAGCTCGATTTCTTCATCGCCAAAGTCGCGTCGCCGGACGAATGCATTGAAATAATTCCCTTGTATACGCAGGGATCATGAGATTCGATCGGATAGGGCTCACCGCGCTCACCGAAAAGGACACCGATGACAACTGCTCCTGGAAGGCGTCGTGCTCAGCAGGATGTGATCCGACTCGTCAACTCGGCCAGCGACGTCACGTGATAGTCCGGCGCGGTCACCACCTCCGGGGCCGGTGTCGCCCCGCTACCCGACTTCCCGTGACGTCGCTCCACCCAGCAGGTGCGGTAGCCGAGCCGATGTGCGGCACCGATGTCGTGGTACTGGCTCTGCGCGACGTGGAGGAAGGCGCTCTTCGTGTAGCCGTACATGCTTTGTCTGCCAAGACAATACGCGAACATCTGCGGATCGGGCTTGTTCACCCCGACGTCCTCGACGGTGACCGTGTCATCGAACGGCGAGCCCAGCGTGACGGCCATGTGGGTGAGCGCCCAGTTGTCCGTGTTGGTCAACGCGACCAGCCGGTATCGCTGCCCGAGGACACGCAGTCCCTCGACAGCGTCAGGAAAGGCGGGCCAGTGCGGGATCGACTCCCGTAACCGTGCGCCGTCAGGCAACCCAAGCTCGTCAACCATCCGTGCGTAGATCGGTTCAAGCATCTGCGTGAACGGCTTCTCCGGCGTCAGCTGCTGCTGGACACCTTCGGCACGCCCGAAGCTCGCCAACAACGCCGCGTCGTCGACGTCGGTGAGCGGCCGGAGGCAGTTCAGGATTCCGGTTTCGAAGTCGATGAGCGTGCCGACGACGTCGAACGTCAGCAGCCGGACGCCACCGGGGATCATGATGCGATCTCCGGGACAACGACGAGCTTGCCGAAGAAATCCTTCGCCATGAATGCCTCCTGCGCGGCGCGCAACTCGCGCAATGGGTAGGTCCCGGCGAGCAGCGGACTCAGTTCGCCGTTCCTGATGTGCGCTACCAGTTGCGCGAAGTCGTCGTGACTGCCGAACGACGAGCCGATCAGCTGCACCTGTTTCAAGTACACCGTGCGCAGATCGGTCTCCACCAACGGCCCGGCGATCGCACCCGCTACTACGTACCGCCCCAGCGGCCGCAACGCCCGCAGCAGCACCGGAAAACTGGGGCCTGCGACGACGTCCGCGACCACGTCCACCGCGTCGTCGGATACGGCGTCGGTCAGCTCGTCACGGCCGATCACTTCGGCGGCGCCCAGTTCGCGCGCCCGCACCTCCTTACCCTTGCCCACCACGGCGATCACGCCGGCACCTCGGAGGGTAGCGAGCTGGATCAGCGCCGAGCCGACGCCACCGGACGCGCCGGTGACCAGCACCGTCTCGCTCTGCCCGACGTCGGCGCGGTTCAGCATCCGCATGGCGGTCGCGTATGCGGTGGGAAACGTCGCGAGCTCGGCGTCGGTCAATGCGCCTTCGCGCGGGTGCGCGTTCGCCGCTGGCACAGTGACGTACTCCGCGAACCCGCCGTCGCGCTCGCTGCCGAGGTACTCGGTGGTCACCAGCGCGCGCTCGTCGCCGTCGTAGAGCATCGGATCGACCAGTACGCGCTCACCGATCCGCGATTCACTGACGCCTGGCCCTACCTGGTCGATCCGGCCCGCGACGTCGGCGCCCTGAATTCGCGGGAACCTCAGCGGCTCTCGCCGCCAGCCCGTGCTCGCGTCCGGATCGTCGGCCGCACCATACGCACCTTGCCGCGTCCAGATATCCGTGTTGTTGATTCCAGCAGCTCCGACGCACACCCGCACTTCGCCCGGTCCCGGCTCCGGATCCGGCACGTCCTCCCGATAGTCCAGCGTGTCCAACCCGCCGAATCCGGTCAGTACCACCGCTCGCATGATCGCCTCCTCAATGTATACCGACCGGTATGGTTACATCATGGGTGAGCGAAGTCAACTCACCGGTCGGTATACTTCGTGGGGACGGAAGGAGCGCCATGAGTGCAGCCGACACGCTGACCCCGGCGGGACGCCGAGTGCTCGACGTCGCGTCCCAGCTGTTCTACGACGAGGGCATCCACGCGGTCGGTGTCGAGGCGATCGCCGCGACCGCTGGTGTCACCAAGAAGACGCTGTATGTCTGCTTCGGTTCCAAGGACCAGCTGGTGGCTGCCTACCTGGCCGAACGCGACGAGCGCTGGCGACGCTGGCTGACCGAGTGGGTCGACGAGCACGCATCGTCCGCCGGAGAGCGGGTGCTGGCCACCTTCGACGCCATGGGCGCCTGGATCGAGCGGGAGGATTCGCGTGGCTGCGGGTTCATCAACGCGCTCGCCGAGCTGCCATCGGCCGAGCATCCGGGCCACGCGGTCGTCATCGAACAGAAGCGGTGGCTGCGGGACTACCTCACCGGCCTGGCGACCGCGGCCGGGGCCACCGCGCCGGATGAGACAGGCACCACGTTGATGTTGCTACACGAAGGCATCGCCGTGACGGCAGCCACCGGCTGCGTTCCCGACGCTGTTCGTCACGCCCGTAACACCGCCGCCAGGCTGCTCGGTGATAGCAGCACCCGGCGGGAGACATAGTGGTTCGGGTTCGCTTTACTACAGTGCGGACCGGCACAAACCGCAGGGAAGGGAGTTGCGCGTGAGTACGCAGACCGAGACATTCGAGTTCCAGGCAGAAGCGCGGCAACTGCTGCAGCTGATGATCCACTCGGTGTACTCGAACAAGGACGTCTTCCTGCGCGAGCTGATCTCCAACGCCTCCGACGCCCTTGACAAGGTGAAGCTGGAGGCGATGCTCGACAAGGACCTCGAGGTCGACACCTCCGACCTGCACATCGCCATCGAGCGGGACCCAGAGCAGCGCACCCTGACCATCCGGGACAACGGCATCGGCATGTCGCGCGACGAGGTCGTCGAGGTCATCGGCACCATCGCCAAGTCGGGCACGGCTGAGCTGCTGCGCAAGCTCAAGGACGCGGGTGACGCGGAGTCGGCCGACCTGATCGGGCAGTTCGGCGTCGGCTTCTACTCCAGTTTCATGGTCGCGGACGAAGTCAGCATGGTGACCCGGCGCGCGGGCGAGGCCACGGGCACGCGCTGGGCGTCGGAAGGCACCGGCACCTACACCATCGAGACCGTCGAGGACGCGCCACAGGGCACGGCCATCACGCTGCACCTCAAGCCGGAGGACGCCGAGGACCAGCTGCACGACTACACCGCGGAGTGGAAGATCCGCGAGCTGGTGACCAAGTACTCCGACTTCATCACCTGGCCGATCAGGATGGCGGTGACCAAGCCCGCGACCGACGACGCCGAGGCCACCACCGAGATCGAGACGGTCAACTCGATGAAGGCGCTGTGGGCGCGGCCGAAGGGCCAGGTCACCGACGAGGAGTACAACGAGTTCTACAAGCACGTCAGCCACGACTGGCAGGACCCGCTCGAAGTCATCCGCATGCAGGCGGAGGGCACCTTCGAGTACCAGGCGTTGCTGTTCATCCCCTCGCACGCCCCGCTCGACCTGTTCATGCGCGATGCGAAGCACGGCGTGCAGCTCTACGTGAAGCGCGTGCACGTGATGGACGACTGCGACGCGCTCATGCCGGAGTACCTGCGGTTCGTCAAGGGTGTCGTCGACTCGCAGGACCTGACGCTCAACGTCTCCCGTGAGCTGCTGCAACAGGACCGCCAGATCCAGATGATCCGCAAGCGGCTCGCGAAGAAGGTGTTGTCGACCATCAAGGACATGCAGGCCAACAACCCGGAGCGCTACAAGACGTTCTGGGCCGAGTTCGGCCGCGCGGTCAAGGAAGGACTGCTGTCCGACTTCGACAACCAAGAGACGCTGCTTGAGATCTGCTCGTTCGACTCAACACACTCCTCACAGGAGCAGACCACACTACGGTCCTATGTGGAACGCATGAAGGAAGGCCAGGAGCACATCTACTATGTGACCGGCGAGTCGCGGTCCATCGTGGAGAACTCGCCGCACATCGAGGCGTTCCGGGCCAAGGGGTACGAGGTCCTGCTGCTGACCGACCCGGTCGACGAGATGTGGGTCGGCGCGGTGCCGGAGTTCGACGGCAAGAAGTTCCAGTCGATCGCCAAGGGCGCCGTCGACCTCGACGACAAGGACGAGTCCGAGTCCGACGACACGAAGTCCGAGCAGCGGGAGGGCTACGCCGACCTGCTGTCTTGGCTCAACTCGACGTTGAGCGAGCAGGTCAAGGAAGTGCGCCTGTCCTCGCGGCTCACGACGTCGCCCGCGTGCCTCGTCGGCGAGGAGTACGACATCACGCCGACGCTGGAGAAGATGTACCGGGCGATGGGCCAGGAGATCCCCACCGTCAAGCGCACCCTGGAGCTGAACCCGGACCACCCGCTGGTGACGTCGCTGCGCGACGCGCACGCCAAGCACCCTGGCGACGCCGGCCTTGTCGACACCGCTGAGCTGCTGCACGGCATGGCGCTGCTGGCCGAAGGCGGCGAGCTGGCCGACCCGGCGCGGTTCACCCGGCTGCTGGCCGACCGCCTCGTCGGCGCGATGCCGGAGTCAGCGGCGTCGGAGTCAGCGGCGTCGGAGAAGCCGGAGTCCGAGGGCGACGAGGGCTGACCGCGGTGAATGACGCTTTCGCCGCGTTGGGTGCGGCGAAAGCGTCATTCACGTCGCCCAACGCAGGTAAGACCGCATTCACCGCACGGTGATCACGGTGATGGCTGGATAACGGCGTTGGAATCCAATGTCCAGCGTGACCAGCGAGAGCCCAGCCGTCTGTGCGAAGGCGGCGAGATAGTCGTCGGTCCAGAGCTTGTGGCTGTTGTCATCGCGCGCCGACACTGCCCGCCACGCCTGCTCCAACTGCACCGGTTCGCTCGCCCACTGAATGCGGTCATCCGCACGGAGCGCATCCGCGACACGCCACGCGTCAGCCCGGCTGAGTACGTCAGCGCCCATGACAGCGGGGTTGGACAACAAGCGGAGCAGCCCCATCTGAGTCACCCGGCACAGCACAAGCGCATCTGGCTGGTCGTCGAACCACTCCGCCACTCGCGGGTGGTGCGCATGGCCGCTCCATACCGCAGCCAGCCATACCCCGACGTCGAGCAGCATCAGCGACCGGCGTGCTTCTCTGCGTCCTCAGCGGCGAAGATCGCCTCGATACCGGCGTTAGTGATATCCACCGCACCCGGCTTCGAGCTACCGACAAGCGGAAGCCGCACCCGTTTGTGCTCACCGGGCGGCGCTGACCCACCGAGCTCATGGGTGACCGCGCGGGTGAGGAACTCTTTCAGCGTCTCACCTCGCGCCGCCGCTTCCGCCTTGGCTGCCCGCAGCAGCTCGGTAGGCAGCTGAACCGTGGTGCGCATAAAAACATATTAGCAGCATGAGCGATCTGGTGTGGTGAAGTGTTCACCTCATGCCGCCACCGCCTAGTTGATCAACTTACCCTGGCCTGTGACCATCAATTCGCGACAAATCGGATACAACTTGGTTGCACCGCAGGGGAAGCTGATCAACTCAGTGCCTCACCTACCGGTATGGGTCACCCCGCCCGGTCGCCACGCGGACGACAAACTCAGTCAGCGCCCCGACCGTCCTCGTCCCGGCTGCGCCATGGCGGCGGGAGCGCTGTTCGCGGCCGTCGCGCCCTCGGCGTACTGCGGTGTGAACAGATAGACGAACTCGTGTCGTGCGGCAGGGACAGCGCGGCGCGGGCACAGCGTCATTCAACGCACCAGCACTCAGCCCGCCCGCCAACGCCCAGTCGCGGCGAGGCCGAGCGAGAACAGCAGCTTGTCCTGTGGGTTCTGCAGGCTTCGTCCGGTGAGCGACTCGATCTGTTTGAGCCGGTAGATCACGGTGTTGCGATGGCAGTACAGGTCCTCGGCGGCATGCGTCGGTGAGCCGTCATGGGCGAGCAGCGCGGTCAACGTCGTCACCAGTACCTCGCGAGTGTGCGACGGCTGCGCGAGCAGCGGGCCGAGCGTCTGATCGACGACCAGTGAGGTGACCTCCGGATTCCCCGCAAGCAACACCTCGGGCAGTCGATCGGTGACGGCGACGATCTCCGTGCTTCCGCGTGCCACGGTGTCGGCCGCCCGCGCCGCGAGCAGGTAGGCAGTGGCGAACCCGGCGAACCCGTCCGCCGACAGCGCCACCCCGACCCGGCCCGCCACGGCGGGCCGCAGCAGCTCGACCAGGTCGGACACCGCGAGCTCGCCCAGCGCGACCAGCCCGAAATGCGTGCCAGCCCGCACATGCCAATGCGAGGTGGCGCCCGCGCGTTCCAGCTTGTCCTCCGGCGCGTGCAGCGGCTCACCGGACAGATCGTCGAACGCCGCGACGACGCAGACCAGCGGCTCGTCAGCGTCGATCGCGAGCACCTCGCGGGCCTCGCCCGCGAACTCCGGGTCGGCCCCACGCCCCTCCGCGAGACCATCGAGGATGCTCTGCTGTCGTTGCAGGTCACGACGTTGCAGCCGGGCGCTCTCCCGCCGGTAGGACTCGACGAGCGTCGCGTTCTGAACGTCGAGCGCGTGCCAGATCCGCTGGCCGGCGAGCAGCAGCACGTGGTCGTCGATGTCCACCGCCGCGTTGCCCCGCTGATGCAGCAGCGCCTCCCACAACACCCTGGTGCCGAGGCTGTAGGCGTTGAGCACCAGTTCCATCGGCACACCCTGCCGCGCCCGCCTGCGGCCGGTCTCCCGCCAGACGTGCACCGCCTTCTCGTCGGGGCTGGCCAGTCCCGCCATCGTGCGGATACCCCGCCGGACGTGCTCACGGGTGTTGTCCCTGACGTCGGCGCGCAGTTCGGGCGGCGCCGTCTCGTAGAAGTCCCTGTCCTTTTCCAGCAGGGTCAGCGTGATGCTGTCAGCGATCGCGTCGGCCTGGTCGAGCAGCGACGCCCACGCACGCGCGACGCGCTCCTCCACGACGGCACCGTCGCGTACGTCGTCGGTGTCGGTGGCGGACGGCGATCCAGACAGGCTCATTAGGCCACGATCGCACTCAGTGCACAGTCCAGCCAAGCCCTGACCAGGAAATCGGGCGATCAGCACGAGACATCTTGTGCACTGCGCCCGTTTCCAAATGTGTGCGCGTAGCCCACCGTGGTGTGCACCACAGCACGTCCCGAGGGAGGTCACGTGACCGGACCGGCGGAGCATTCCACCACGGATCGAGCGGTCAGCACGTTTCGTATGGCGGGCATCAACGTCAACTTCGGCGGGATCGCCGCGCTTTCCGACGTCTCGCTCGACGTCGCGCCGAACCAGGTGCTCGGCGTCATCGGGCCGAACGGAGCAGGCAAGACCACGTTGTTCAACGTCGCCTGCGGGTTCGTCCAGCCCGATACCGGCACGCTGACCTGGCGCGATCGCGAGCTGAAGCGGCTGCGACCGCACCAGCTCGCCGGGCTGGGCATCGGTCGCACGCTGCAAGGTCTCGGGCTGTTCGACCGGATGACCGTGCTGGAAAACGTGATCGTCGGCGCCGACCGGCACGCCCGTGCGGGGTTCTTCTCAGGTCTGCTCGGGCTGCCGCGCAGCGCCAAGGAAGAGCGTGCGCTGCGAGACCGCGCGATGGCACTGCTCGACGAGCTGGGCGCGGCCAAGCACGCCGGTCAGCTGCCGTCCAGCCTGCCGTATCCGGTGCGTAAGCGGGTCGCGCTAGCTCGCGCGTTGGTCAGCGAGCCCGACCTGCTGCTGCTCGACGAGCCCGCCGCAGGCCTGTCCGGGGACGACATGGCTGAGCTCGGCGAGCTGATCAGGGGCCTGTCGCGGCGGATGTCGGTGATGCTCGTCGAGCACCACATGGACCTCGTGATGAGCGTCTGCGACCACATCGTCGTCCTCGACTTCGGCAAGAACATCGCGAGCGGGCCACCTCAGCAGGTCAAGGAGGACCCCGCCGTGCTCGCCGCCTACCTCGGCGACGAGGTCGAGCACGACCACCCCGCGACGACGAGGAGCTGAGGACATGCTCGATATCCGTGACCTCACCGCGGCCTACGGGCCGGTCACCGCGCTCGACGGGGTGTCCTTCACCGCCCCTGAGGGCAAGATCACCGCGGTGCTCGGCGCCAACGGCGCGGGCAAGACGTCGTTGCTGCGCACGATCTCGGGACTGCTGCGCCCCACACGGGGCAGCGCCTACCTGGCCGATAAGGACCTGAGCCGGGTTCCGGTCGAGCGGATGGCCCGGCTCGGCCTCTCGCATGTGCCCGAGGGACGCGGCGTGATCACCGAACTCACCGTCGAGGAGAACCTCCGCCTTGGCGGGCTCGGCCGGGCCGATCGCGCCAAGCCCGCTGACATGGAACGGATCTACACCCTGTTCCCGAAGCTGGCCGACCGCAGGCACAAAACAGCGCACGTGCTCTCCGGCGGCGAGCGGCAGATGCTGGTCATCGGCAGGGCGTTGCTGGCGACGCCGAAGGTGCTGCTGCTTGACGAGCCGTCGCTCGGGCTGGCGCCGCGCATCGTCGCGCAGATCTTCGACCTGCTCAAGTCCTTGGTGGAGTCGGACGGGCTCACCATCGTGCTCGTCGAGCAGAACGCAAGAAGCGCACTGTCCATCGCGGACTACGGCGTCGTCCTCAACCTCGGCAAGCTCGTCGTCCACGACGACGCGGCCGTGCTCGCCGCCGACGACAAGCTCCGCCACGCCTACCTCGGTTTTTGATCTGGTTTCCGACCCCTCGCGACCACGGGAGACCTCGTGCAGCAGTTCCTCACAACGGCGTTGAACGGCCTGACGCAAGGCATGATCTTCGCCGCGTTCGCACTGGCCCTGGTGCTGATCTGGCGCTCGACCCGGATCGTCAACTTCGCGCAGGCGCCGATGGCGATGATCACCGTCTACGTCGCGCTGGTCATTATCGACGCCGGGTACTCCTACTGGCTCGGTTTCGCGGCGGCGTTGCTCTCCGGCTTACTGCTCGGCGCGGTGGTCGAGCGCGTCGCGATCCGGCCGGTCGAAGACAAGCCGCACATCAACGCGGTGATCCTGACGCTAGGACTGTTCATCGTCCTCCACGCGCTCGCCGCGGTCATCTTCGGTTCCCGGTACCGGTCGTTTCCGGCGCCGTTCGGGCTGAGCGGCTTCAAAGTTGGTGACATGAACATCGCGCTGACAGGCTTCGGCGTGTTCTCCATCCTCGCCGTGCTCGCGGTGATGTTGTTGCTGGTGTTGCTGTTCAGGTTCACCAATGTCGGCCTGATGATGCGAGCTTCCGCGTTCAACCAGGAGGTCGCCCGGCTACTGGGGGTCCGGGTGACTCGCATGCTCACCCAGGGCTGGGCGCTGGCCGCCATGGTCGGGTCGCTGTCCGGACTGCTGATCGCGGGCGGCAACCTGGTGCATCCGGCCTACATGGACTCCGTCGTGGTGTTCGGCTTCGTCGCCGCCGTCCTCGGTGGACTGGACAGTCCGATCGGCGCGGTCGTCGGCGGTCTCATTCTCGGCCTCTCGCTCAGTTTCGTGAGCGGCTACATCGGCTCCGAGGTCGTCGCGCTGGCGGCCCTGGTCATCTTGATGGTGGTGCTGCTGCTCCGGCCAGGCGGCTTGTTCTCCCACGCACCGGCAAGGAGGGTCTGACATGACGGAGTTCGCACAGCGCATCTGGTCCTCCACCCTGGCGCGCCACGTGCTGCTGGCAGCAGCCGGCTTGGTCGCGGTGATACTGGTGCTGGAAAGCACCAGTGCGTTCCGCAATGGACAGTTCGCCGTGATGGCGTACATGGGGATCGCAGCTGGCGGTTTGACGGTGCTAACCGGCCTGAATGGACAGTTGTCGCTCGGTCATGGTGCGTTCATGGCCATCGGCGCCTACACCACGGCGTTGCTGCTGTCCGACTGGGACAGTGCGCCACCGCTGCTTGTGGTGCTACTCGCCGCCACGCTGGTAACGCTCGTGATCGGCGCGGGTGTCGGGGTCGCCGCCGCCCGGCTACACGGTCCCTACATCGCTGGCGCGACGCTGGCATTGGCGATCGCCGTCCCCGGCATCGCGCTCTACTTCCAGGGCACCCTCGGCGGCGAGCAGGGGCTGACCGTCGCGGTGCCCGCTGTCCCCGACTGGTTCGCCGACGTCGCCTATTTCATCACCGGGAACGACATCAGCAGCAGCAAGTACGTCGCCTACATCGGCTGGATCAGCCTGATCGTCACCTTCGTACTGCTGGCCAACCTGTCCCGGAGCCGGGTCGGCCGTACCTGGCGCGCGGTGCGCGACGACGACGTCGCGGCCGAACTCGCGGGCATCAACCTGGGCAGGGCGCGGGTGCTCGCGTTCGTCGTCAGCACCGCGTGCGCGGGGCTTGCCGGTGCGGTCCTCGCGCTCGCGGTGCGGCTCGCCGCGCCAAGCGGGTTCACGCTCGTACTCTCGCTCGCGCTGCTCAGCGCGGTGGTGCTCGGCGGCCTCGGCAGCCTGCTCGGTGCGCTGGTCGGCGCGGCCTTGCTGACGTTCCTGCCCCAGGTCGTCACCGGCATCGGGCTGGACGCGGGGCTGTCCGACTTGCAGGCCGCGGAGCTCGCGCCGTTGGTCTACGGCCTCACCACGATGCTCGTCGTCATTCTCGCGCCAGCGGGCATCGTCGGCACGGCGCGGATCGCATGGCGCAAGCGTCGTGCGCATACCTAACTCGTCAGGCGGACAACAGATCACCAACAGAAAGGGCGAACATATGAGGACGTGGTCACGGCGCGTCACGGTGTTCACCAGCGTGCTCACAGCCGGAGCGGTGCTCGCGGCGTGCGGCGCTGGCGGCAGGCCGGACGACAGCGAAGGCGGTTCGGCGGACGTCGTCGGCGTCACAGAGGACTCCATCAAGATCGGGGCGCACTTCCCGCTCACCGGCGTCGCCGCGCCTGGATACAGCGAGATTCCCAGCGGACACAAGGCGTACTACGAATACGTCAACGCCAACGGCGGCATCCATGGGCGCAAGATCGAGTTCGTCGTGCGCGACGACGCCTACAACCCAACGCAGACCAGCCAGGTCACGAACGAACTTGTGCTCTCAGACGAGATCTTCGCGATGGTTGGCGGCCTCGGCACTCCGACGCACAGCGCCGTCGTCGACTTCCTGAACGGCGAGAAGGTGCCGGACCTCTTTGTCTCGTCCGGTTCGCTGCAGTGGGGTGACGACGTCGAGTCCAAGCCCTACACCTTCGGATGGCAACCAGACTACGAGACCGAAGGCAAGATCGTCGGCCAGTGGGTCAAGCAGAACATGCCGGACGCCCGCGTTGGACTGTTCCTGCAGGACGACGACTTCGGTGAGGACGGCGAGAAGGGCCTGCGGCAGTATCTCGACAAGCAGATCGTCGCCACCGAGCGCTACACCTCGGGCAACACCGACGTCGCACCCCAGATCGCAGCGCTGCAAGCGGCCGATGTGGACGTCGTGCTCGGCTTCAACACGCCGTCGTACACCGCACTGACGCAGCTCACCGCGAAGAAGCTCAACTTCGACCCGAAGTGGTTCTACAGCAACGTCGGCTCCGATCCCGAACTGGTCGGCTCACTGCTCGCGCGGTTCTCCGAAGGCGCGGTCAAGGATGGCAGCAGCCTGCTCGACGGCGTGCTGACCACGGAGTACATCCCCGGCGTCGACACGCCGGACGATCCATGGATGGAGCTGTGGCAGCAAGTGTGGGATGAGCACGGCGGCGACGCCAAGCTGACCAACTACCGCGTGTACGGCATGTCGCAGGCTTACACGTTCGTGCAGGCGCTGCAGGCGGCGGGACCGAACCCGACCCGGGAGGGCATCGTCGAGGCGATCGAGCAGGCGGGCACGGAGTTCGATGGGCCCGCGCTGGCACCGTTCCGCTATTCCGGCGACAGCCACATGGGTATCTCCGGGCTGCGAGTGTCGGAATTGAAGGACGGTAAGGCGGACCCGCTGACACCGGTGCTGGTCACCGACATCGGCGACACCCCGATCACCGAGGACAACTCTGGTGCGGGCAACGACTCGCCACCTGAGGACGGCATCCCCGACCCGATTAGCTAACCGCGGCGCGGGAGGTGGGACACGGCGCTGGGGTGAACCCAGCGCCGTGTCCGACACTCAGGACGCCGTGTCCGGCATTCCCGACGCTGTGTCCGGCATTCCCGACGCTGTGTCTGACGTTCAGGACGTTGTGTTCGACATTCAGGACGTCGTGTTCTGCGCTGGCGACGTCGTGTCCTTCACGCCGACCCAGTTGCGATCAGGCAGCGAGCCGAATCTGTGTGCCCGGCTCGACGCCGTAGCGGTCCGCGATCTTGTTCAGCTCGGCCTGGTAATAAATGACCTTCGCGCCGAACACGAAACACAGCAACAAGCCGACGACGGGGCTGCAGGTCGGGGCGAGTCCGGCGGCGTGCTGAGCGTTCCTGATTCGGTTACCGGTGTTGTAGAACGAGATCAGCGGCGCGATGAGCGTCCAGCTCAGCAGCAGGAGCACCCAGCATTGGCCCGACCGGCACTTCACGGCGACGGTCGAACTCGGCCATCTCGCGGTGGATCTTGTAGTACCACACCAGGTGGTAGATACCCAGCGCCAGAAGCGGCCACACCAGCCACACGGTGATCGGGTTACGGCGTTTCATGGCCAGGCCCATCGGCACGGATCCCGGGCGGGTCGCGGGCGGCGGGTATTCGGGGTGGGCCATGCCTACTCCATTGTCGTCATCCGATAGTGCGACTGGGCGATGCTAATGAGACTGCCCCACTCGGACGGCCGCCTATACCATCCTGCAACGTCCTGTGACCGGCTTGCGACTAGACGCGAAGCCTGTCCACAACGCCAGACACGACGTCCTGAGCGTCGGACACGGCGTCCTGAGCGTCGGACACGACGTCCTGAGCGCCAGACACGACGTCCTGAGCGTCGGACACGACGTATCCGGGGCGGGCTAGGGCAGGTCGAGGAGGTTCTCCACGAGCTGGTAGCCGGTGTAGGTCAGCGCGTAGGAGCGCAGGCCGTACGGGTGCGGGTTCTGCTCGGTCGGTTCCGGCAGCAGCGCACCGGCGATTCGGATGCGCCCCTGCCCCACCGGCAACTCGCCAAGCGACACCCCGACCTCGGACGGCCCCGGCCCCTTACTGGTGCGGACCAGCGTCCGCGCGGCCGTGCTGCCACCAGCAGACTCCCACGCCTCCTGCGACACGATCCAGTTCGGCGAGTCGCACCGGTCACTGTCGCAGTCGGCGTTACCCGATCCGGACGGGCTCACGTAGTACCCGATCGGCACCGGCTCGTACGTCTGGTGCCGGTTGTTGAACTCGTGACCGTCCACAGTGGCCTGTCCCTCCGCGGTGCCTTCCTTGTTGACACCTTCGGCAAGCGGGTGCCGGTCGTAGGTGGGGCCTTCACCATCGGAGCCGTCGTGGAAGTCCATCCACCCCGCGTAGAAGAACCCGCCGGTGACCGCATCCTGGTCGATGCCGGTACCCAGTGCGGGCAGGCCCGAGATGCTCGAGTCGGTCAGCACCAGGTTGCCGCCGCGCGCGGCGAACCGGGAGAGCCCGGACGCATACCGCTCGAACTGCCGCGTGCTGTACTCGCTGTCGCCACCCGCCTCCGGCGCCGGATCGGACACGAACTCGATCGTGCCGTCGACCTGCTGCGGGGCGGCGAGGAAGTTCTCCACCCGCACTCGCCAGTCGCCCGGCTCAGGGCCGAACACCGTCACCTGTTCACCCGTGTTGACGAACACGCACTCGCAGCCGCGATCCTCCCACTCACCGGTGGCCGGGTTCAGCCGCTCAACGCGCAGGTCGTAGTCGCTGGTGTTCGCCCAGCTGGCCTCGACCACCATGCGGTCGTTGTCGAAACCATCCGCCACGGTGAACTCGTAAGCGGGGCTCGACGTCCCCGGCAACGGAGCGGCGTCCGGGCCGAAGCTGAACGACTCCGACGGCTGCGGCTCACCCTGGTCCTGCTCGCCGTTGCTGACGAAACCAGGCATCAGGTCACCGGCGACGACGACGGTGTCGAACCGGTCCAGCTTCCTGCCCTTGCCCTTCAGGACGTCGTCCACCGGGATCGCCGTCAAGTCGCTGCCATCGGGCACGTACTCGTTCAGATCGCGGAAGAAGTCCATCCTGGACACGTCGTAGCCAGCCTGATCCGGCTGGTCATAGGCCTGATCCGAGCTGAACGAGATCTCGTAGCTCGTCGGCAGCGCCCGCGTCGGGTTGGCGCGGATCCGGTACGGCCCGGCAGGCGGGCTGTTCAGGTCGATCCGCGCGCCCGCCTGCAGGTAGATCGGGCTCTGGTTGAAGTACCGCGCCACCTCACGGCAGCCTTCCTCACCGCCGGGGTGCAGCGGCGGGCCGCAGTAATCCAAGATCAGCTCGGCGGCGGAGTTGGTGGAGATGCCGTCGAGGTTGCCGAATGTGGCCTCGACGGTCAGCCCGCCGTTGAAGAACCCGTCCGGCACGCCCTTGACGTCGAACTGGAACTCCTGGATACCGGTCGGCGAGATGTGCGTGATCGTGTCCTGGGTCGGCATCCCTTCCGGACCGTCGACGGGCTCGCCGCCCGGGTTGGTGATGCGCTCCGGGTCGAAGATATAGCCGACCTTGCCGTCCGGCTGGAACTCGGCGGAGCGTTCTTCCAGCATGGAGGCGATCTGCGAGTAGATAAGGCCCTTGTTGCCGTCGATGTGCAGCTGCTCCAGCTCGGGGTCGTAGACGGTATTCGGCGCGAGGTGTGACAACGCCATCTCGTTGTCGATACCGACGGCGTCAAGGCCGAGTGGCGACTCCATCCAGTCGGCGAACCCGCCGGTGATCTGGTAGTTGATGGTGTCCCACACGGTGCCCCACTGGTCGGAGCACATCGGCATGCCGCCACCGAACACGGGCTCCTCGATGTCGCCGGGACAGCCCTCCTCCTGGGTGGCGATCAGGTTCGACCAGGACAGCCGCTTCTCGGAGTCCCGGAAGGTGCGAATCGCGGTGTCCACGGTGAGCTCGTTGCGCTGGTAGTCGCGCTGACCAGCACCGAGCAGCGTGAAGGAGAACGACGGCGCCGTCACCATGCCATGCAGGTCGATCGCACCCGCGAACCTGCCCGCCGACGTGCGGTCCTTCACCGCCGTCAGGTACTCGGCGAAACTCCTGGTCTCCGGTTCGCTCCCCGGGGTGTACTGCTGCTCGGTGTAGCCCATGGTGGGCCAGTCCCGGTTCAGGTCCATGCCGTTGCCGTTGTAGCGCTGATAGGACACGCCGCCGTCGGTGACGTCGCCGCGCCGCCAGCCGTCCGGGTTCGCCAGCACGAAGTAGATGACGGATTCGCGCAACGTCTCGGTCGCCGTCGGGCCCGAGTTGGATGGTTCCAGGATCGGCTTGGGGAACGGCCCCTCCTCGGCGCAGGCGGGCGCGGAATCCGCGTCCTGTTCGCAGGAAGCCCAGGTCACCAACTCCTCGGCTGCCCTGATGCCACCTTCGAGGCCTGCCTTCTCGATGCCGTGGATGGAGAGCACGTATGCGAAGTGCTTGCGGTCGGGCTCTGGCACCGGCGACTCCCTGTCGGTCACCTTCACCACCCGCAGGTCGCTACGCAGCCGCGACAGGTCCTCTTGCGGCAGCCCCGCGCTACGCATCTCCTCACGGAACTGGTCGCCGAACTGCTCGCGCAGGTTGAACAGCCGCAAGTACCGGGGGAAGCGGTTCTCCAGGAACTTCAGCCCGTCGAGCGCTTCCTGGTATTGGATGAACTGGGCCGCACAGACGTCGCCCTTGGCCCACGGGCTGGTGCCCGCCTCGCCGTCGAGACACCCTTGCGGATCGGGGAATGCCCGCTTGAACTGCTGATAGGTTTCCTCGGTCGTGGCGACCGGGGTGGCCGCGCTCTGCGGTGCGCCAACGAGCGTCAGTGCGGCGGCGACAACGACGACTGATCCGATCAACGCGATGATGCGACGCATCGCGGCACCTCCCGGCGGCAGGAGCTGAATACGTGTCGTGTTCTCTTGCTGGCGTTAACGACGAAGCCGCTCGGAAGGTACGGCCGGGCTGATCGGTAGTGCGGGGTTGCGCCAAGGTCTACGCTCTCCGGCTGTGAGCATCGGCCGCCGAGCCTTCCTCGGCATCATCGGCACCGCCGCGGTCACGGCTGGGCTACCGGACGCCGCGTCCGCGCAGGTCACGCCGGGCAGGAACGCCGCGAGGCGAGCGCGAAGACTGACCACGCTCGCCCGCACGCTGCGTCCCGGCAGGGTGCTGCGCGAGGGCCAGATCGGCGACTACCGCGCCGTCACACCGGACCGGGGCGAGCCGCATCTGCTCCGCGAGGAGCTGGCCAGCGCGCTACCCGGCCGCAGGGGACGACGCAGCAGCCTGGTGTCGTTCGTGCACCTCACCGACCAGCACATCATCGATGCCCAGTCCACGACGCGGGTGGAGTTCACCGACCGCTACGCCGACGGCGAGTGCGGCGCGATCACGCCGTTGTCGTCGGCGCATCGCCCGCAGGAGGCCGCGAGCGCCCGCATCGGTGACGCGATGCTGCGCCGTATCCGCGCGATCGGTACGTCTCCAGTCAGTGGCGCCCCACTGCAGGCCGCGATCTGCACCGGCGACAACACCGACAACCAGCAGGGCAACGAGCTCAAGACGTTCCTCGATCTGATGGACGGCTCCGCGCTCACCGGGCGTCCGCTGGTGGCGCAGTCCGGTGACCTGGCCCGTTACGAGGGGGTGCAGCGGTCCGGCGACCGCGCGTACTGGCATCCCGACCCCGGTGTCACCGGGACGCCCGACCAGTACAAGGAGTTGTTCGGCTTCCCGGACGCGCCCGGCTGGTTGGAGCGAGCGCTCGCGCCGTTCGACGCGGCGGGCGCTGGCATGCCGTGGTTCAGCTGCTACGGCAACCACGATGGCCTCGCCCAGGGCAACTCGCCGGTGCTGCTCCCGTACCGGGTGATCGCCGAGGGCGGAGTGAAGGTGGTCGGCACGCCGGAGCACGCGACCTGCCACAGCCTCACCGACCCGGCCGCCGCACTGGGGCAGCTGACCACGCCTGGCGCACCCGCTCTGCCGGTGACCGCCGACCAGCAGCGGCAGTACGTGCGCAAACGCGGGTGGATGCGAGCACACCTCGACTCGCCAGGCGCGCCGTCCGGGCACGGGTTCGCGCAGCGCAACGTCGACGAGAACGTGGCCTATTACGTGCGAGACGTCGGCGCGGTGCGCTGGATCGTGCTGGACACCGTCAATCCGGGTGGATTGGCCGACGGTTCCGTCGGAGATCGGCAACTGGCCTGGCTGGACGACCGGCTCGATGAAGCCGACGCCGAGCGCACACTGGTGCTGCTGTTCAGCCACCACGGCCCGCGCTCGCTGACCAACCCCAACCAGGCACCGGACCCGTTCGCGAAAGCGGACGGCAACGACCTCCCCCGCCACACCGCTGACGACGTGCTCGCCGTCGTCTCGGCACACCCGAGCGTGATCGGCTGGGTCAACGGCCACACCCACAACAACGTGATCACGCCGAGGCAAGGGCCGTTCTGGGACATCGGCTCCGCGGCGCACATCGACTGGCCATCACAGGCACGGCTGATCGACGTGCTGGACAACCACGACGGGACAGTGTCGCTATTCACGACCATGGTCGACCACGCGGACGACGACGTCGCGTCATTCGCGCGGGAGCTGATGGCCAACGACCCGCAGAAGGGTTTCGGCACCGGAACCGGCTCTGCTGCCGACCGCAACACGGAACTGCTGCTGCCGCACCCGTTCGCCTAGGCGGCGCTCAGTCGTGCACGCTGCCCGGCGACACGTGCTTGCCGACCAGGTCCGGGAAGATGCGCTCCAGTTGCGCGCGGCTGAGCCGCATGAAGCGTCCCTCGGACTCAACCAGCGCGGTGCCCGGTTCGGCTGCCGTGGTGATGACACCCCTGACGTGCGTGCGATTGCCGCTCGCCTCGGTCACCTTCGACCAGATGCGCAGCGGCTCCCCGAGCGGTACCGGCCGCAGGTAGCGAACCTTCAGATCGGTCGTGACCCCGGGCGCGCCGATGGTCGCCGCCGCGTGGCCGAGCGCCTGGTCCAGAAACAGCGCGCTCATGCCGCCGTGACTGCACGACGGCGGCCCCTCATGCATCGCACCCAGCGTGAAGTGGCCAGTGACCTCGTCGCCGTCGCGCACGAAATCGATCGGCGGCGCGACAGGATGACCGTCCCCGATCACCGGGTTGTACATCCGCACCCTGCTACTCAGGTCGTCGACCGCCGCCACCTCGGTGACCTCGCGCTGCCGTTCGCCGAGCCGCTCGGTCAGCCGCCGCGTTTCCTTCGCGACGTGCCGCAACTCATCGGGCGCGACCTCGGTGCGCACGGCTGCCTCGACCAGCGCGCGCAGCTCCGCGCCGAGCTCGGCGACCGCAGCGCGCCGATCAGCCAGCACATCGGTGGACTCCTCGACGTCACGCTCGCGATCATGTTCTCGATCCACGGCACCTCCTCGAAGAGAACGCGTTCCACCGTCCCATGCGGCGCTGATGTTCTCCAGGCATCGGCAACGCGATACTGCCCACATGTTCGGTGGATCTTGAGGCGATGTGGTCGTCATAGCGACCAAAACGCCTCAAGATCACATGTCTGGACAGCAGCGCACGCTAGTGGCACTCCGGATCGACCACAGGCGGTTCCGCCGGTGGCGGCGCGCCAGCTCAGTCCCAGTCCGGCCGCAGCGGCATGCCGGAGCGTGCCATGCCGGAGCGTGCCCCGTCCAGCTTCACGCCGAGCGACTGGTGCAGCTGGATGTTGTTGGTCTCGAACCCGATCCGGGACGCGACCAGATACAGCCGCCACGTCCGCGCGCGCTGCTCGCCTACCTCGGACACCGCATCGTCCCAGTGCGCGTCGAGATTGTCCGCCCAGGCGGTCAGCGTCTTGGCGTAGTGCTCACGCACGTTCTCGTCGTGGCGCAGTTCGAAACCGGTGTCGTGCATCGTCGACATGATGAAGCCGGGGCTGAGCAGTTCGCCGTCCGGGAAGATGTAGCGGTCGAAAAAGCCCTTCACGCTCGATGGCCGCGAGTTGTCCGCCCGCGTGATGCAGTGGTTGAGCAGCCTGCCGCCAGGCCGTAGTTTCTCGTACAACGACTGGAAGTAGCTGGGCAACTGCGACTTACCGATATGCTCGGTCAGCCCGATCGAGCTGATCGCGTCGAAGCCACTCTCCGCGACGTCGCGGTAGTCGAGGTGGTGCACCTCGGCGAGGTCACCGAGCCCGCGTTGCGCGATGGCCTTCTGCGCCCACTCCGCCTGTTTGCGCGAGAGCGTCACGCCCAGCGCACGCACGCCGTACTCCTTGGCCGCGTGCATGACCATGCCGCCCCAGCCGCAACCGACGTCGAGCAGCCGCATCCCGGAACTCAGCCCGAGCTTGCGCGCGACAAGGTCGTGCTTCGTGTACTGCGCTTCCTCCAGCGTGGCGTCCTCACGGGGATACACCGCACAGGTGTAGGTCATCGACGGACCGAGGATCCACTCGTAGAAGCGGTTCGAGACGTCGTAGTGGTGCGCGATGGCGGCCTGGTCGCGTTCCGGTGAATGTTTACGTCCGCGCAGCCGCGCCTCAAGCGCGGGCCGTTTGACCGGCCATCGCAACCGCGTCGCGAGCAGCCGCACCATCATCCGCGCGCGCAGCGCTGGCGAGAGGTCCGAGACCCGCAGCGTGTGCATCCTGGTCAGCGCGCCGTGCAGGTCACCGGCGATATCGAGATGGCCGGTGATGTAGGCGCGGGTCAGCCCGAGTTCGCCCGGCGCGGACGCCAGGTACGACACCGCGTACGGCGAACGCACCTCGAACCGGACAGGGGCACCATCGGTTCCGGCATGGCTGCCGTCATAGGCGTGCACTTCGGACAGCTCGCTGTCCCCGATGGCTCGCATGAACAGTTCGGCAAGCCGCATTGCCTACCTCCCTCGTACGCATTTGTCGTACCACCCGGGCAACCGTCCATCCCGGTCGTAGCGGCGTTTGAGCTGGTCGTGTTCAGCTCCGTTGTAGAGTTTGCGGAACTCATCTTCGGAGTAGAACGACGTCGAGTACAGCGATTTGTGCCCGTCGAGCGCGGTCACCACCCGCTCAATCTCGGCATTGCGGTCGCCTACCCGTTCGTCGTCGCGCAGGTCCACAGCGGACCAGAATCCGACGTTGACGTAGAGCGTGTCCGGTTCGAGCGGGTACAGCGGCCAGGTCCGCGTGCCGCGCAGCCGCAACGGGCACAGCCAGATCGGCGTGATGCCGACCTCGCGATGGAAGAACTCCATGAACTCGGCGAGCCGGTCGACCGGCACCTCGATGTCCTGGATCACCGGTTCCTGCCGTGGTGATCGGGTCAGCGCGCGCAGCCGATCGCTGAGCCGGTACCGGCGGTCCAGCGCGACGATGCGGCGGTAGACGTCCGAACGCAGATACCGCTTGGGCCACAGTGGACGGATCAGCGGATGCTGCGCGCCGAGCGCCCGCGAACACCAGAACCAGTCGGTGTCCCAGCGCCACAGATAGTCCCGAACGCTCAACGCATCGGTGGTGCGTTCGTGAATCGAGCGGTAGTAGATGCGGGTGCCGGTGTAGTCGCTGTGCGGGACGTCGTCGTCGGTGAACCGGCCGAGCGTCAGGTAGTACTCGTCCGGCCCGAACACCGTGCCGTCGATGAAGTCGACCGGCGCGGCGTCGTCGCCGTGGGCGTGCCGCTTACTGATCTCGGCGATCGCCTCGGCGCATTCGGCTGCGTTGGCGAACCGCAGGTGCCGCAGCGCCACCGTTGGCCGCACCGGTTCCAGCTCGATCCGCAGCCGCACCGCGTAGCCGAGGGTGCCGTAGGAGTTCGGGAAGCCGAAGAACAGGTCGCTGTGCTCGTTGTCCGGCCTGGCGAGCACCACCTCGCCGTCGCCGGTGAGAACGTCCATCTCCAGCACCGACTCGTGCGGCAGGCCGTTGCGGAACGACGTCGACTCGATACCAAGCCCCGCGACGGCCCCACCGAGCGTGATCGTCTTGAGCTGCGGCACGACCAGCGGCATCAGCCCGTGCGGCAACGTGGCGTCGACCAGGTCCTCATAGGTCGTCATGCCGCCGACGTCGGCCGTGCGGGCGTCTGGGTCTACGTTGAACACGCGGCTGAACGCGCTGACGTCGAGCGTGGGCCCGGTTGGCGGTTCGCGGAAGCGGAACAGATTCGAGGTGCGTTTGGCCAGCCTGGGTGGCGCGTCCGACGGTGCGGACGCGAGCTGCTGCCGCAGGTCGCGTACCGCGTCACCGTAGGTCGACGATGCCCTGCTCCCGCCCATGACGTCCAGGATATGCCTAGATGATCGATGTGTGCCGCTTAAACGGGTCATCGACCGTGTGCGCTGCGCCGAACGGGTGTCTCTCGTCCCGCCGGACTAGGCCGATGGCCTCCTCCGGGTGTACCCATCCTGAGCGTGAACAACACCCGGCCACCCCGCGAGGCCGGTCGCGAGCAGGACGGTGACGACACCGAGCGACATCCCGGCGACGGCCCCAGTCTGGTGGCGCGTCCAATCGGGATGCTCGTTGGGGCAGGCATGATCCCGGCGCGCCGGAGACGACGCGGCTGGGTCACGGCACGCTGTCCGGGCGAACGGACGCGCTCACCCGGACAGCGTTACGAGAGATCGGTCAGTCGCAGTGACCACCCTCGACGGCAGCACCGTTCTCGCCTGCCGTGTTGGTACCGTCCTGCGCGTTGCTGCCCTCGCCCTTCTCGTGCAGCGAGAGGTTGCGGCAGTCCTGCTGCTCGCTCGGCGGGGTGACAGAACCACCGTGCGCCGCGGCGGGGGCGACCCCGAGCAGCAGACCGCCAGCGGCGGCCAGCGCGGCAACGGCGGCGTATGACTTCCGGCGCGAGTGCGACATCTGTGCTCCTTGTGTCGATTCCGTCGGGTCGGACTCCAGTTCGCACGGCGGGTAGCCCTGCGATCACGTCATCCGAGTGAGTGAACACCCTTACCGATTGCCGCGAGATGTGCAAGAGCATGACCCGACGCACCACCGACGGACGGCTGCGCTGCCAGGCCAGCCCGACGCCATTACCGTATGAGCGGCTACCTAGTTAGCAACGCGAACTTTTTAGCAGCGGAACAGCGACGGGAGCGAACGCGATGACGCAGCGGGGTGTTCGGTGAACACCAAGGCCGCGCTGTACATCGGTGGACTGCTCGGCCCGTTCGGCGGGGGCGTCGTCGCGGCCATGCTGCCGGAACTCGGCGCCAGCTTCGGCGTCTCACCCGCGCTCGCCGCGTCGTCGCTGACGACGTACCTGCTGCCGTTCGCACTGGTCATGCTGGTCTCCGGCACGCTGGGCGAACGGTGGGGACTCAGCCGCTCGATCCGCGTCGCCTACCTGGTCTACGTGCTCGCCGCACTGCTGTCGGTCATCGCGCCGTGGTTCTGGCTATTCCAGGTCAGCAGAGGCCTACAGGGGGCGGCGAACGCCTTCACCACGCCGCTGCTGCTGACCAAGCTCGCCGCGATCACCCCAGCGCACCGGCTCGGCCGCACGGTCGGCACGTTCGGCGCCATGCAGGCCATCGGGCAGACGTCCGCCCCGCTGATCGGCGGGCTCGCCGCCGAGGCGTCGTGGCGCTGGGCGTTCGCCGGGATCGCCGTGGTCGCCCTCGCACTCACCGCGAGCCCGCTGCCCGGCGACACACCCGCCGCCCCGACCTCGATCGCGGCGACGCTGCGCAGCATGCTCCGCCCGGTGGTGCGGTGGCCGATCGGAGCGGCACTGCTGCTGGGCACCTGCCTGGCGGGGCTGCCGTTCCTTGTCGCGTTCCGGCTGGACGACGCCTTCGCGCTGAGCCCGTCGCTGCGCGGCACGATCCTGACCGCCTACGGCGTCGCGGGCATCCTCGGCGCGCGGTTCGTCGGTGGGGCGGCCGACCGGTTCGGGGCCCGGGCCGCGGTCAGCGGCGGCCTGCTGCTCGGCGGGCTCACCATCGGCGGCATCGCCCTGTCCGACTCGCTCCCGCTGATCATCGCGGCGTGGGCGCTCTCGGGGCTTGCCACGCAACTCGTGCTCGTCGGCGTCAACACCACCGCGCTCACCGGCGACGGCACCACCCGCAGTTCGGCGATCTCGGTGGTCACCTCGGCGCGGTTCCTCGGCATGGCCGCGGCACCCGCGGCGTTCACCGGGCTGTATCGCGCCGATCCCGTGCTCGGATTTCTGCTCCCCGCGACGCTGCTTGTACTCGCGATCCCCGCCATCGTGGCAGGCTGGCCCCACCGCACCACGACGTCAGCCCCGATCCGCTGAGCGGCGACCCGCCAGGAGAACCGAACCTTCTTCGTTGGCGCGATGTATCGATTCCGAAATAATGAGGCACAATGAGGACCCACCGTGCACCTGCGGACAGCTGCACGCGCGAACGGGACTGGTGATGACGTGACGGCGCTGAGTCCGACGGCGCACCGATCGCCGGTCGATCCCCTCCCCGTTGAGGTGACGACCTACGTCGGCCGCGACACCGAGATACGCGAGGTCAAACGGCTACTCGGCGCGGCATCCGTCGTAACGCTGACCGGGCCAGGCGGCGTCGGCAAGACACGGCTGGCACTGCGGGTCGCCGCGACGGCAAGCACGACGTTTCGCGACGGCATCCTGTTCGTCCCGCTCGCCGAACTGCGCGACGAGAACCTGCTTGTCAACACGATCGCCAATCAGCTGGCACCCGGCGACCGGTCGGCGCGGCCGACCGTCGACGTCATCGTCGACGCACTGCGCAGCAAACGGATGCTGCTTGTGCTGGACAACTGCGAGCACCTGGTAGCCGCCTGCGCGAGGCTCGTCGGCACGCTGGTGACCGCCTGCCATCACCTCGTCGTGCTCGCGACGAGTAGACAGTCACTCGGCGTCGCTGGTGAACGCGTGCTGTCGGTGCCGCCGCTTGCGGTCCCAGAGCACGGCGAGCGGCCACAGGCGCTGGAACGCTACGACGCGGTGCGGCTATTCGTCGACCGCGCCACCGCCGTGGTGCCGTCGTTCGAGATCACCCAGGACAACGTGGACGACGTGATCAGCCTGTGCCGCAGACTGGACGGGCTGCCGCTTGCGATCGAGCTGGCGGCCGTGCGGTTGCGGGCACTGTCGGTGCGCCAGCTCGCCGACCGGCTCGACGCCCAGTTCGCGCTACTCACCGGCAACAACCGCAGCGCGCCAAGTCGCCACGAGACGCTGCGGGCGCTGATCGACTGGAGCTACGACCTCTGCACCGAGCCGGAACGACTGCTCTGGGGGCGGGCGTCGGTGTTCTCCGGCAGCTTCGACCTGGACGCCGCCGAGCAGGTCTGTGCCGGCGACGGCCTGGACAGCGCCGCCATTCTCGACGTCATCGACGGCTTACTGGACAAGTCGATCCTGCTCCGTGAGGAACGCGACGGCGAGGTCCGCTACCGGATGCTGGAGATGATGCGCCAGTACGGTGAGGACCGCCTGCGACAAGCAAGCGCGCTGCTGCGTTTCAAGCGGAGGCACCGGGACTACTACCTCGCGCTCAGCGAACGCTTCGAGGCCGACTGGATCGGGCCGAACCAGGTGTACTGGATCAACCGGTTCCGCCGCGAGAACGCCAACCTGCGGGTGGCGCTCGACTTCTGCGCCACCGACCCCACCGAGGCCGTCATCGGGCTGCGGATGGTGTTCGCGTTCAAGGAGTACTGGATCATCTGCGGCATCTGCGAGGGCAGGATCTGGCTGACCAAGCTGATCGACGCCGCCCCAGCCAATGCCGCTGGCAGAGGGCACGCGCTGTGGATCTACGCCTTCTTCGCGCTGGTACAGAACGACCTCGCCGCCTACGAAACCGCGCTGGCCAAGGCATCCGATGTCGCGGAGGCGACCGACGACGACAGCGCTCGCGCCTATGTGCGCCACGTGCGCGCCTACGCCGCGTTGATCAGCAACGACGTGTCCACCGCCGTCGAGCTATTCCGCACGGCGGGGAGTATGTTCCGGGAACAGGGCGATCTCAGCGCCGAGCTGTGGTCGACGTTCAACTACGGCCTCGCGCTCGGGCTGGATGGCGACCTCGACGGCGGACGCACGGTGCTCGGCGACTGCATCGACACGTTCGTCGCACGCGGCGAGGTGTTCTGGCGGTCATGGGCGTTGTGGTCTCGTTCCGCCGTCGAGTACCTGCGCGGCGACATCGACGCGGCCAAGAAAGCGGGCCTCGAGGTGCTGCGGTTGCAGCAATGGGTCGACGACCAGGTGATCATCGCGTTCGCGCTGACCGTGATGGCCGGCTGCGCCACCCACCACGACGACCCGGTCAGGGCCGCGAGGCTGCTCGGCGCCGCGACGACGGTGTGGCACACGCTCGGCGCGTCGCCGACGCACTACGGGGCGTTCGTCGATCCGCTGTACCGGGACACCGAGCGGGTCACCGGCGAGCTGGGCAGCGAGCGGGCAGGCGCGGAATTCACCGTCGGCGCCGCACTGCCGACCGACGCCGCGATCGGCTACGCGCTCGGCGAGGAACCGGCCGAGCAGCACGCCCCGCAGACCCCGCTGACCAAGCGCGAATCGGAGATCGCGGAGCTGGTCGCCAAGGGCATGACCAACCGCCAGATCGCGTCGACGCTGGTCATAGCGCAGCGCACCGCCGAGACCCACGTCGAGCACATCCTGACCAAGCTGGGCTTCACTAACCGGGCGCAGATCGCGGCGTGGGTGGTCGGCGGGCAGCGAACCTGACGCGTTGAGCCAGCGCTGACGGCTCAGCCCAGCGCGATCCCAGTCACGCGTCAGCCATACGCACGCCGGAGTCGGCGGCGTCATCGAAGTAGTCGTCCACCACGATGACGTCGGTACGCCCGGTGCGCTCAAGCAGGGACGCGGCGACAGCGGCCCGGTAGCCACTGCCGCAGTGCACCCAGATCGTGCCGGGCGGAAGTTCTTCCACCCTGCGTGTCAGCTCGTACAGCGGGATATGCACGGCACTGTCGACGTGGCTGGTGCGGTACTCGTTGTTGGTGCGCACGTCGAGGATGACCTCGGGCAGCGGCAGGCCGCTGAGCTGCTGACCGGACTGCGCGGCGGCAAGGTCGGTGAAGCTCGCGGTGGCGGTGCTACGCAGCTGGGCAGGGTCGGCGGCGAGTTCCTCCGGTTTGCCTGTCGCCGCCGCGGCGAACTTGTCGATGCCGATGCGCGCCAGCTCACGCTGTGCCTCGGCGACCTCATCGCGGGTCTCGCCGACCAGCGTGATCGGCGTGCCCCAGTCGATCAGCCAGCCGAGCCACGTCACCATGGCGCCGTCGAGACCGAGACTGATGATGCCCGCGAGGTGCGAGATGACGTACGCCTTGCGGGAACGCAGGTCGATCACCCACTCGCCAGCGTCCAGCCGCTTGGCCAGCTCGTGCTTGTCCGCCCTGTCGGGCTCGCGCAGGTCGATCGGCTCCGGCCCTGCCAGGTTCTTCACGCCCATATGCGCGTAGTACGCCGGATAGGCGTCCAGCCCGGCGAGGGTCTGCTCGACAAACTCGTGCTCGCCGAGGGTCAGCGCGGGGTTGACCACGCGCTGCTCGCCCATGGTGGCCGACTCGCCGGAGGACGGCGTCGCCGCGCAGAAGCTGCCGAAGCCGTGCGTCGGCCAGATCCGCGCGCCATCCGGCAGCATGTCGGCGAGTTTGCGCGCCGAGGCGTGCTGGTGGCGGGCCAGTTCCTCGCTGTGATCCTCGCCGAGCAGGTCGGTGCGGCCGGTGGTGCCGTAGAGCAGCGAGCCACCGGTGAACACCCCGACGGCGCCCTGCCCGCCTTCGAGCACATAGGACAGATGATGGAAGGTGTGGCCCGGTGTGGCGACCGCACGCAGTCGCATCTGGTCCGACAACGTCATGACCTCGCCGTCGGCAAGCGGGCGATGCCGGAACGGTGCGTTGTCCGCCGCCGCGACGCCGTACTCCGCGCCGGTCACCCGCGATAGCTCGAGTCCACCGGAGACGTAGTCGTTGTGCACGTGGGTCTCGACGATGGCCACGATCCGGACGTCGTGCCTACCCGCCGCGGCGATCACCCGGTCGATGTCGCGTTGCGGGTCGACGAGGACGGCGACCTCGCCGTCTGTCGCGAGATAACTGCGGTCCCCCAGCGAGGACGTCTCGATCACCTCGACAGTGAGTCCGCCAGCGGGGTCTCCGCCCTGGCCTGACACCACATTCGACGTCACCGTTCCCACTCCCTTCGACCCCGCGAGGGTTACCCGCAGGGGTATTCTCGGAAACTACGGGTCCGCAACACGAGTCACGCCAGGGCGAGGAACAACCGCTCCAGTTCCTGCTCGGTCATCTCGGGCTCATCACCGTCGTCGCGGGCCTGCTGGCAGTGCCGCATTCCGCTCGCCACGATCTTGAACCCGGCACGGTCAAGTGCGCGCGACACCGCCGCGAGTTGCGTCAGCACCTCCGAGCAATCCCTGCCTTCTTCGATTGCCTCGATCACTCCGGTCAACTGACCCTTCGCACGGCGCAGCCGCACAAGCGCATCCCCGATCGACTCCGGCTTGATCTCCACGACGTCCACCTCCATGTTGCCACTCAACCGTACTATACCCATGGGGGTATCGAGGGGGCCATTTCCGTGCGGCTCGACGCCTTGAGTTTGCTCACATCGCGGCGATATCTCAGCACGTGTTCAGCCGCGATCGATACGGTCACGCGCGTGTTGGATATCAGATCGTGGCTGAGGTCGGCGCTGGCACGCGTCTACCTCCACCGAGCGCGCAAGCGGGGCTTCGACCTCGCGAAGTTGCCGTTCCTGCCGGAGACAGCGCTGCGCCCGTTGCGACGTCACGGCCTCGATCCGATCCCCGAGCTGCGCGCGACGCGCGAACAGGCGCCGGTGAGCAAGCTGGACATCCCGTTCGACGTCAATGTCTGGCTGGTCACCGGACACGCCGAGGCCAAGGCGGTGCTCGCGGACGCGAAGAACTTCAGCAACGACTTCGGCAACGTCGTCGGCAAGGCGGGCGCGCACGCGGAGCAGAACCCGGGCGGGCTCGGATTCGCCGACCCACCGCACCACACGCGGCTGCGCAAGCTGCTGACGCCGGAGTTCACCATGCGTCGCCTCGCGCGCCTGACGCCCGGCATCGATCGGATCGTCACCGAACAGCTCGACGCCATGGCGGCAGCGGACGGCCCAGTCGACCTGGTCGAGTCGTTCGCGCTACCCATCCCCTCGCTGGTGATCTGCGAGCTGCTCGGCGTCCCTTACGAGCACCGGCACGAGTTCCAGCAGCTCAGCATGCGCCGGTTCGACCTGTTCGGCGGTGCGGACGCCTCGCTCGGCGCGATCTCGCAGTCGCTGGAGTTCCTGCAGCGCATCGTCGAGCAGGAACGTGAACAGCCGGGTGACGGCCTGATCGGCATGATCATCCGCGAGCATGGCGATGAGGTCAGCGACCGCGAGCTGGCCGGGCTCGCCGACGGCGTGCTCACCGGCGGATTCGAGACGACGGCGAGCATGCTCGCGCTCGGCGCGCTCGTGCTACTGCGCGACGCGGACGCGCGCAAACGCGCGACGCACGACGAGGACTCGGTGCGCGACCTGGTGGAGGAGCTGCTGCGCTACCTCACGGTGGTGCAGGTGGCGTTCCCCCGGTTCGCCCGGCGCGACATCCAGATCGGCGACACGCGGATCGAGGAGGGCGATGTCGTGGTGTGCTCGCTCAGCGGCGCGAACCGCGACGCCGCGCTCGGACCGAGCATGGAGGGCTTCGACGCCAGCAGGCAGCCGACGCAGCACTTCGCGTTCGGCCACGGCGTGCACCGCTGCATCGGCGCGGAGTTGGCGCGGATGGAGCTGCGCGCCGCGTTTCCCGCGCTGCTGCGACGGTTTCCTGACATGCGGCTCGCCACGCCGGAGGACGAGCTGGACTTCCGCGAGACGTCGATCGTCTACAGCGTGGAATCGCTGCCCGTGATGCTGGGGTGAGAACGGCGGCTACGGCAGCGTACGTTACACCGCACCGAGCGACCTCCGAGGTGTCGATCTTGAGGCGTTGTGGCGATATGTGTCGCCTCAACGCCTCAAGATCGACACTCCGACAGCCAGCTTCAACGTCCAAACGCGACGACGCCAGCCAAGCGGGCGACGACGAGCAGCGCACCGACCCGGGCCCGCCGTCATGGGAACAACAGCCACAACCCGGCGACCAGATAGCCGACGAGGAACACCAGCAGCGGAGCTTCGCCGAGTGCGCCGCGTTCGCGCGCGCGGAGCCGTACCGCGCGATCGTGCGCGACCACGACGGCGAGGGCGTGCGCCACGACAACGGCGATCACCTTGACGCTGGCGACGATCGTCGGCGTGGCGATGACCGCACTGGCATCGGACGCGCTCGCGCCGAACAGACCGCCGTCGCTGATCGTCGCCAGGGTGCGGAGCACGGTCCGCTGGTTCTCGTAAACCGCGACGGTGTAATAGTGCGCGATCATGTAGCCGAGCGTCAGCGGGATCAACGCGGCGGCGAACCGGCCAGGCAGCCCCTCGCCACGCCCTGTCGTGCGGGCCGCGAGCACGTAGACCATGGCGATCACGACGACAACCACGAGCAACGCAAGAACGGCGACCAGGCCGGGATACGCGGTGGCTCGGGTGAACTCCAGCCAGAACACTGTGTCGGTGATGCTGTCGAACGCGGTCGACCCGAGCAGGATCGCCAGCACCGCGACCACGCCAGGCCGCTGGCGCAGCGCGGCAAGGCCGTCGAGCGGGTTGCGCACCACGAGCGTGCCGTCCTCACGACGTCCCAGCGGAGCCAGGTGCGCGGCGAGGCCGGAGTAGGCCTCGAACGGATCAGCCTGGTCGAACCAGCGAGCGCCGAACAGCAACGCCCCGATCAGCATCGCCACCGCGTAACAGGTAACCCCGAGCAACAGCAGCGGCGGATCGGCCCGCGCGTCCGGCACCAGTTCCAGCCAGACGAACCCGAACAGCAGCGCGGCGGCTGGCCAGTAGCCCCACCGCTCAGGCAAGTCAAGGTGGCCGCTCGCCGGGTCAGTGCGGTTGAGCCGCGCGATGGCGGCGTGGACCGTGCGCAGCGGGTTGATCCGCCGCCACACCGGCCCGACCACCGCCGAGATCAGCGGCAGCCAGACCCAGAGCAGCCCGTATACCATGCCGCCAGCCGGGTTGGACCGGGCGGTTTCCGGTCCGAACAGCAGCATCAGCACCAGCCCCGCGGCGGCGAGCAGACCAAACGCCCGCATCACCCAGTGCAGCGCGGCGGAGTCGAGCGCGGCGGCCAGCGGCGTCGGCAACGGCGTGCCCGCGGCGGCACCGCGGAGTCGTGGCCGCCGCCAGGTATAGCTCAGCGCCACGAACGTCACCGCGACGACGAGCAGCGCACCCATCACGACCACGGCGAACGGCAGCAGCAGGTCCTCTCGCCCACCGCTGCCGTGGGCGAGTACGTCCTCGGACATGCTCCTCCAGCTCTCGTCCCGCGATTCAGCGTGATGATGCCATGGCAACACCCCCGGTTATTCGTGTGGCCGTTTACTTGTGTGCGATGTCGACGACCAGCTTGCTGATGCCCGCATCGGCGTCGACGAGAGTGAACGCGCGAAACGGCAGGTTCTCCCGCACGCCGAGTGCGATCGTGGACTGCCCCTCGAAGAACCCCGCGAACCGGACCTCACGCAGGGTGCGCCAGTCGCGCAGATCCTCGGCGGTGTAGAGCCGGTTGCCCGGCCTGCCAAACGTGCCGGTGCTCTCCGGGTAGCCGCTGATCGACGCCCGGACGATCACCTCAAGCGCGGCGTCACCCGCGACCGGGTACGGCTCGCCGGAGCCGTCGGCGCGCACGACATCGACGTAGCGCACCAGCGCGCCCGGCTTGTCGGTGCCGTCGATGTCGAAGACCACCCGATCGAAGCACTTGTGCTGCCCGATTCGGGCCTGGAACAGCCGGTCGGACGAGCTGCCTGGCTCTCGGTCCGGCCGGAAGTCCCACGTCGTGACCCGCTTGCACGACGACGGCCCTGCCCCTGCCCGTTCCGGTGTGGTCGTGGTCGACTCCGCCGTCGTCGCGGTGGGTTCCGACTTGGTCGTCGGGCTTGTCGTGCCGGTGGTCGCGGTCGTCGGGCTTGTCGCGCCGGTCGCGTCGCCCGCGACCGGCTCACCCGCCGTGCAGGCCCCTGCCACGAGCGTCACGAGCACCGCCACCGTGCCTGTTACACGACCTGCCATGCGCATATGATCACCGTCCCTATCGCATCACGTTGGATACTCCTGTGATGCATGACTAAGGCCGGTAGTCACAGAAAAATGTCCATGCTGTCGACGAAACGATGATTATCCGTCATCGCGGTGAGACAGGGAATGGGTGAGGCAGCGCGAGGGGCTTCTCCGGGACACCTCGCGTCCCACAGAAGCCCCTCGCGACACCCGGGCGGTTTACTCGTGGCCAGGCGGGGTGCCGCCGTTGCCAACGCCGTTGTCGTTGCCGTTGCCGTTGCCGTTACCGGGCCCGCCGCCGTCATCGCCACCGGAGCCATCGTCATCGCCGGAGCTGAGGGCATCGGGGCCGTAGTCGAGGATCTTCACCGACGTCTTGCCGCCGCGCCGGGACAGCCGGATGTCGACCCAGGTGACGTTGTTGGACTCGCTGGCCTCGGTGAACAGTTCGCCCTGGTCGGCAGTGGCGCGCAGCCGGTACTTGCCGTTGTCGACCGAGGTGATCTCGATGTACTGGTCAGGCAGGTTCCACGGGTACTCGTCGCCCCACCCGATCGACAACCCCATCGAGACGTCGAGCGAGTCGAGGTGACCACATGTCTCATGGCTGTACACCGGGTCACTTGGCGCGCCGGGCAGGCTCAGCTCGTATGGGTCGGTGTCGAAGAAGCAGAACCCGCTCTTGGCGCCCGTGCCGACCTTGACGCCGTTGTCCAGCCGCAGCAGTTCGTAGTTTTCTAGGTCCCGCACGTGCCAGTGGTCGTGGCCATCGCCGCCGTAAACCAACTCAGCATCCGTGGGGACGTCTGTTGTCGATCCGTCCGACTGACTGATCCGCTGCATGACATCGAACGAGGACAACTGGTCCGCTCTGGACGCGACGATCTCAAACGGCCCTGATCCGACGTTGACGATCATGGCGGAGAACCGCAGCAATTCCCGGCCGTCCGTCGTCGTCGCGACGTACAGGTCAGACAGATGGGCCATGCCAAGGTCGGCGTGTTGTGGTGTTGGTTCGGCCGCGGCCTGCGCTGGGGCGACGAGCGCGCTCGCCAGCACGACCGCTGCCGCGCTTGCCCAATGACGACGGGACACCGGTACCTCCTCGAGTGAAAGGCGCTAGGCCGGACACGCGGCGCGCGCCCGGCCGGCTGGGAGTGGGAAACAACTACTTCTTCGGGTCGGGGTTCTTCTTGTCGCCGAAGAAGAAGCACAGGTGGCTCAGGCCGTACGGCTTGCCGTTCCTGGCGTTCACCGGAGCGGTGAGCCCGCTGTCACTGAAGACGCCGGGGTCGTAGGTGTACAGGAGTGCGTTCGGCCCGCCCTTGACGATGACCGAGGTGACTTCTGTCGACGAACTGAAACTGAACGACGTTCCGTCGACGGTGATGGTGACGCCGTCATAGGTGCCACTCTCGACTGGCTCGATCTTGAGCCCACCATCGCAGCTCGGGTTGCCACTGATCTCTTCAACACTGGTCCAGTGCCCCGCTGAGGCACTGAGCGTCCCGCCGAACAGTGCGAGCACGGCCGCGAATACGCCGATTACGGCTAGTTTAGCTAGTTTGACCACGACGAAGACTCCTTCTGAGCAGCCGCCACCGGTTACGCCGGATGGCGGACGACGTGACGGCTGGGCTCGCTGCCGGAGACAGCACGCCCATATGTCCTAAATGCCTGGCTATTCGTCGTCGCGCGGCGGAAAGTTACGCCCTGCCCTACGCGGAATTGGCACGCCGGGTTTGGCAGGCGAGCACCTCGGCCGCCTCACTGACCGGAACGGGTCCACCGAAGAGCATTCCCTGCACGCCGTCGCACTGCAGTAGCCGCAGCCGATCGGCCTGCGGCGTGGTCTCGACGCCCTCGGCAAGGACGTCCAGCCCGAGTGAGTGAGCCAGCGAGATCGTGGCGGCGATGATCTTGTCGTGGGCGGGGTCGACCACCTCGCCCTTGCGGGAGGACGACAGCAGCGAGCGGTCGATCTTGAGCTGGTGCACCGGCAGCCTGCCGAGGTGCGCGAGGTTGGAGTAGCCGGTACCGAAGTCGTCAATGGCCAGCCGGACGCCCGCCGCGGCCAATTCCCGCAGCGCGACCAGCGCACCGTGGGTGTCGCCCGCGACGGCGCTCTCGGTGAGTTCGAGCTGCAGGCACATCGCGGGTAGCCCGACCTGGTCCAGCGTGCCGAGCACGTCGGCGACGAAGGTGGGCTGGCGCAGCTGCGTCGCGGCGACGTTGACGCTGACGTAGAGGTCGTCGACGCCGAACTCGTCGAACCAGCGCCGTGCCTGCAGGCATCCTTGCTCGAGCACCCACTGCCCGAGCGCGTTGATGTTGCCGGTCTCCTCGGCGACCGGGATGAACTGTCCCGGCGAGACCCGGCCGAGCCGGGGGTGGTCCCAGCGCACCAGCGCCTCGAACCCGCGCACCGTTGAATCGGCGAGCGAGACGAGCGGCTGGTAGTGCAGCAGGAACTCGTTGTGCGCCAGCGCGGCTGGCATGGCGGTGGCGAGGCTGTGCCTGGTCAGCTCTTGCTCACCGCGTGCGGGGTCGTAACGCTCCCAGCGGCCGCTCCCATTGGCCTTGGCCTGGTACAGCGTGACGTCGGCAGCGCGCATCAGCCGTCCCGGATCGCGGCCGACCAGCGCCGAGTGGACGACGCCGATGCTGCCGGTGACGCTGAGCTGCTCATCGTCGAACTCGATCGGCCTGCCGAACACGGCAAGCATCTTCTCGGCTTCCCGCGCGACCCAGTCCGGACTGCCGCAGCGCTCGATCAGGACGACGAACTCGTCGCCGCCGAGCCGTGCCACGGTGCAACCATCCGGCTCGACGGCCTTGCGCAGCCGGTTCGCGACCGCCCGCAACACGTAGTCGCCCGCGTCGTGGCCGAGGCTGTCATTGATGTTCTTGAACCCGTCGAGGTCCAGGTAGCACAGCCCGAGCGGCTGCTCAGCGGCCTCCAGCCGCTCGAAGAACAACGTGCGGTTGGGCAGCCCCGTCAGTGAATCGTGCCGGGACTCGTGCCACAGCCGGTTCTGTAGCCTGCGCCGCTCGGTGACGTCGACGGCGACGCCGATGAAGAAGTCCGGGGCGCCGGTGCGGTCGCGCACCGCCGTCATGGACAGGTCGACATTGGCGACTCTGCCATCAGGGCGCAGATGCGCGGTCTCCAGCCGGAACTGGTCGATGTCGCCCGCGATCAACTTCTTGAACTCGCCGTAGGCGTGGCCGATGTTGTCCGGTCCGATGACATCACCGATGGTGCGACCCCTGATGTCATCCGTCGCGCGGCCGAGCATGCCTGCCATCGCCTCGTTGACCTCGAGGACGGCACCAGACAGGTCGACGACGCCGATGCCGACGGCTGCTCCCGCGAACACCGCCTGGAACCGGGCCTCGCTGGCGCGGCGGCGTTCCTCGGCGGCACGGGCGGCGGCGAGCGCGGCCCGCTGGGTCGTTTCCTGTTCGGCGAGCACCGTATCCCGCAGCGCGATCGCGAAGCCTTCCGCGACCGCGCCGTGCAACTGCGAGACCCGGGACATGAGTGCCCCGTTGCCGAGCTCGCTGCCCAGCTCACTGCCGATCTCGGCGACGAACTCGTCGCTGAGCAGCGCGAGCGTGCGGTTGAGCACCGAGGTGTCGCGATAATGTGCGTCGATGAGCGCCTTGCCCACCGCCCTGCCCAGCTCGGGACGGAACGGCACCGACCGCATCGCCTCGGCGAGCTGCTCAGTCAGTTCCCGCAGGAAGTCCTCGAGTTCGGCGCGCGTCATCGCCGGTGCGACAGCGCCCTTGAGCGAGGAGGCCCACCTCGTGGCGAACCGTTCGACCGAGTGCGCTGTAGTCATGGCGTTCAGCTCGCGGGGGTGTCTTTTCGCCCGACCCCCGCGAGCCCCAGGGATCGGCCGGGTTCCTCATCGATGTCGGCCTCCGATTCCGGCCGCCACAACGGCAATTCCACCACACCTGGGTCAATGACCGTAAGACCGTCGAAGAACGGCGTGATCTCCTCACGTGTCCGGAAGATGATGGGCACCCCGGTCTTGTTGCGTGCCTGCTCGCCGAGTTGAGCCGCGTCGTCAGGCCGGCTGGCGCTCGACAGGTGCGAGATCACGAAGTAGCTTCCCTCGGGCATGGCGTCACGCAGCGTAGCCACCACCTCGTGTGGCCGGTCGGCATCGGCGAGCAGATGCAGCACCGCGACGAGCAGCACGCCGACTGGCTTGTCGAAGTCGATGATGTTGCGCACCCGGACATCGGTGAGCAGGTCGGCTGGGGAACGCAGATCGCCTTCGATGGCGGACGCCCGCTCGTTTCCGGCGAGGATGACCTCGGAATGCGCGACGGCGACCGGGTCGATGTCGACGTAGAGCACTCTGCTGTCCGACGCGGCGCGCTGCGCGACCTCATGCGCGTTGCCGACGGTCGGGATACCGGAGCCGATGTCGAGGAACTGCCGCACGCCCATGTCGACGAGGTACCGCACTGACCGGCGCAGGAAAGCCCGGTTACTCAGCGCTACCTTGGGCAGATCGGGGACCAGCCCAGCCGCGTTGGCAGCGGCCTTGCGGTCGATGTCGAAATTGTGGGAACCGCCGAGCAGCGCGTCGTACATGCGTGCCGGACTAGGCACCTCCATGTCGACACCCTCTGGCGCCCAGGATGGTCGCTTGGCTGCCACCGCATCCTCCACCTCGGCGAGACATTGTGCGGGGAAAGCCTACCGGACAAGCCCAGATATGTGCGCATACCCGAATCTTGTCCGCATCTCAATCAGATTGTGGGTTCCCCGGAACCAAACGGCGGCTAGGGTGATCACCCATAGCGATCATCGGCTGGGCACGATTGGACCTGCACAAAGTGCCCCCGATCGCGCGACAATAGGTGGTGCACATCACAGTCGGGGCAAAGGGATGCGCAATGGCAGAAGCCGTAGTTCACCAGTCACAGCAACGCGACGCCGAGGAGGACACGCGACGCGAGCTGGAACCTGGTGCCGCGGCTGCCAACGGCCAGCCACCCGATCACGCCGCCGAGGACACCGGTAAGGACCTTCAGGGCACCATCGCATTGCGCAGGCTGCTCGCGGTCGCCACGCTGACGCCCGCGCAGGCTGGACTACTCGCGGTTGACCTGATGGACACACTTGTCACTCTTGAGGAGCGTGGCGAGTGCCCGGACCAGGTGAACGATCGTTCGGTACTCGTGCGGCGGGACGGCACCGTGGTGGTCGCTCCCTCGCTCGAGGCGGCGATCGGCACCGCATCTTCGGCGTCAACCGCGACAACGGACGCCGCTGGCGCGAACGACACCGCGTCAGGCACGGCATCCGACTCCGAAGAGGACAGCGGCGGCGATGACACGGGTGAGGCCGCAGCGGGTGGCAGCGCGAGTACCAAGGCGAGCTCGAATGGCGGCAAAGGCAGAACCAAGAAGAGTACGGGAGCTCGCGGTACGGGGTCTCGATCGAGAAGTGGCACGAAGTCCGGCGGCACGACCGCCCGCCGCCGCAACGGCTCCGCGAACGGCAGCGCACGCGCGGCGGAGCGTGGCCTCGAGCGGCTGCCGGTCGCGGCGACCACGGCGAACTCGCTCGTACGGCTGCTCGCCGCCCACACCAGAGGCGGCAGTGCGCGCCGCAAGGTGGACGCCGCGCTGCTGACCGATCGGCTCACCGGCACCAGCACCGATCTGTCCGAACTCCGCGACAAGGTGCGGGGCGCGGTCAACGAACTCGCGGCTGGCGATGGCGCGAGCTGGCAGGACTGGACGACGACGACCCGCAGGCAGATCATCGCGCTGGTCACCGCGACCGAAGGCCGCAAGGCACTGCGCGACACGACGCCGGTGAGCGGGTCAGCGCAGCACGGTAGCGGCGCGGCGGACAACGCGGATGGCGCGGACGGCGGTCACGAAGGTTCGGAAGGCGACTCGGAAACCACTACCGACGCGGCGGAGACGTCCAGCGCAGCGACGTCTAGCAGCTCGTTCAGCCTCGCAAGGGGTGACCTGCGCGGCGCACGGCGCAGGGCCTGGTACCGCAAGCGGCGGCTGCCCCGCCGCAAGGCCGTGGTGATCACGCTGATCGTGGCGATGGTCGCGGTCGCGGGCTGGTGGGCCGTGCCGCGCGCGTGGTCCGAACTGCGCCGTGGCTGGGAAGCGGTGTTCACCACAAGCCAGCCGTCGCAGCAACTGCCACCGGTAGCTCCGCCCGAGGACGAGAGCAGCGGCGGCAAGACCACCGGCAAGAGCGACAGCACTGCGGCCGCGGACAAGAAAACGAACAAGGACGACGACAAACCAGGGCCGGTTCCCCGGCTCGCCCCGAAGGAGGCCGGTCCGATCAACGGTGTGACGATCGAACGCGCGGAAGGTGAATGCACTCGCGGCGAAGTGTGCCCGGTACGAGTCGACGTGCGACTCGACCCGTCGGCCTCGCATCGGGAGATCAGCTGGTCACTGCGCATTGTTGATCGCTGTACCGACAAAATTCGCAAACGCGAAGGGGTCACCATGGCCGCCGCGCCGGGGTGGCAGCAGGTGTACGGCATCAGCCGTCCGACGCTGCCAGACTCGCGCTCGCTCGCGGTCGTCGCGGTGACCGACACCCCGGCGAAGGCCGCCTCAGCGCCGTTGCTCGTGTCCGCCAACCGAGCACTGTGCTGAGGCCGTCATGCGCGCGCAACAGGACCACCGCGTAACAGATCCGTGGCTGATCCTCGCTGCCGCCGTTCTCGGTGGGCTCGGCCTGCTGAACCTGGTCTCGCTCGGCATGGCCGATCTCGCGGTCCGGCACGGCATGTTCGTCGTGCTCGGCATCGGCCTGCTGTTCGTGGTGAGCAGGGTCAGGCTGACAGAGCTGCCACGGATCGCATGGACCGTCTACGGGATCGCGATCGGGCTGCTGCTCGCCGTTCCGGTGCTTGGCGTGACCATCAACGGGGCGCGACGCTGGCTCGACTTCGGGCTGTTCACCGTGCAGCCCGCCGAGCTGGCCAAGATCGCGGTCGTGCTCGCTCTGGCGACACTGCTCGCCCGTAGCTATCGCATCGGCCGATTCCTGCTCGGACTCGTTATCGCGGCCGTGCCTGCCGTGATCGTCGCGCTGCAGCCGAACCTGTCGTCGGCGATCGTCATCGGCGCGACGGCCGGGTTGATGCTGGTGCTGGCCAGGGTGCCGCTGCTGCCGTTGCTGCCGCTGTTCGGCCTCGGCGTCGCCGCGCTGCCGCTCGCCGTGCTCGTACTGCGGCCGTACCAGCTGAGCAGGGTGCACGCCTTCCTCACCGGAGCGCGAGACGCCGACGGCCCAGGCTGGGCCGCGATGCAGGCCGACATCGCCATCGGAGAGGGCGGGCTGTTCGGCATGGCCCGCGAGCCACTGTACGGGCTGCGGGCGAGCTACCTGCCGGAACGCGAGCACGACCTGGCGTTCGCCAGCCTCGTGCACGGCTGGGGCCTGGTCGCGGCGATCGTTGCCATCGCGGCGATCCTGGTGCTGGTCTGGCGCTGCGCTACCGCCGCACGACTGGCGCGGTCCCGCGAGGCAGCGTTGATCTCGTCCGGTGTCGCGGTGCTGTTCGGTCTGCACGCCGTCGTCTCGATCGCGGTCAACCTCAGCCTCATGCCGCACACCGGACTGCCGATCCCGCTGCTCAGCTACGGCGGCTCGACAGCGGTCGTGCACCTCGCCGCACTCGGCTTCGTGCTCGCCGCCCGCCGGGACGGCGTCCAACGCCCCCTGTGGGCACCGCCGCCCAAGCGCAGGCAACACCCACGGCTGGTGCGCTCTGGTGCGTTCGGGCTCACCGTCGGCTTGATCGGCATGTCGATGACGGCATGGCAGTTGCAGGTCGCCCGTGGCGATGAGCTGCGGCTGCAGGGCGAGCATCAGATGACCCGCTGCATCCGGCTGCCAGCCGAGCGCGGCGTCATCACCGACACGAGCGGCGTGCCGCTGGTGCGCAACGGCACCGAATACGAGGCACGCGTCGTGCCAGGGCTGTTCCCCGACAAGGACGAACGTGCCCGCGAGCAGCTCGCGGACGTCGTCGGCGTCAAGCGCGCCGAAGTGGACAAGGCGATCCGGGAGGGCACCGAGTTGTCGGTGCGGGTCGGCAGGATCCCGCCGAACGTGGCACGGCAGGTCGCCGAGGCGAAACTGCCCGGTGTGCTCGTGGTGCCGTCCGAGCGCAGGTCGTATCCCTACGGGGAAATGCTGTCCACCATGCTCGGCTTCGTCGGCGTCGCCGATGAGGGCGACATGGAGCGCTGGCCGAACATCGCGCTCGGCGCGACCGTCGGCAAGTCCGGCCTCGAGCGGCAGTACGACGCCGTGCTGCGCGGCGTCGACGGCAAGCAGTGCGTCTACGTCGACCCCGGCGGACGGCCGGTCGCCGCGGCCGAGCGCGTCGACCCGATCGCCGGGCACGACCTGCGGCTCAACCTGGACCTGTCCATGCAGCGGGTGGCGACCAAGGCACTGGCGAAGGCGGTGCGCACCAGCCCCGGTGATCTGGGCGCCGCGATCGTGATGGACGCCCGCACCGGCGCGGTGAAGACGATGGCGAGCGTGCCGTCATACGACAACAACGTCTACAGCCCGCCGGTCGACATGGACGAGCTGCGAAACGTGGGCAAAGGGCCGGGCCTGCCGATGTTCAACCACGCAACGCAGGTCGCGGCGCCGCCCGGCTCGACGTTCAAGATCGTCGTGGCCTCGGCGAACATGAAGTACGGCGCGCTGCCGCCGGGACAGGTCATCCCGACCGGCGGGGCCTACACCTACGGCGGCCACACGTTCAACAACTGGAAGCCGATGGGGCCGCACAACATGTTCCAGGCGATCCAGTGGTCGGACAACGTCTACTTCTACAAGCTCGCCGCCCAGCTCGGGCCGCAGAAGATCGCCAACGTCGCCCGGCACCTCGGCGTCGGCTCGCCGACCGGGATCGACCTGCCCGGCGAGGCGTCCGGTTTCCTCGGCACGCCGAAGACGGTCTCGGAGATCGGCGGGCACTGGTATCCAGGCTCGACGGTACTGATGGGTATCGGGCAGGGCACCGTCACGGCGACGCCGTTGCAGCTGTCTCGCTGGACCGTCGGCGTCGGCACCGGGAAGATGATCACCCCGCAGCTCGCGGGGTCCTATGGCGGCGCGCAGAACATCCCGATCGCGAGCACCGAGCCGAAGCGGCTGCCGTTCGCGAACAAACTGGGACCAGTGCGCAAGGGCATGCGGAAGTCAGCGGCGGAGGGCACCGGCGGGCAGCTCGCCAAGCTGCCGATCACCGCGATGTCCAAGACCGGCACCGCGCAGGACCCCAGCGCCCCGAACGGCGGCACGCACGCCTGGTTCTCCGCGCTGGTCCCCGCGGACAACCCTCAGCTGGTCGTGACCGTGATGGTGCGCAGCGGTGGCTACGGCTCCGCGGTGTCCGGCCCGGTCGTGACGCGGATCTTGGAGCACTATCTGAAGAACCGGGATTGAGGATCAGAGAAATGAAGAAGTCCATGAAACACAAGTCGGGGAGCGCGTAATGGGTGGTTTTGGCATCGACCTCGGTACGGCGAACACGGTCGTCGGTGAGCCGGAACGAGGGATCGTCCTCAACGAGCCGTCGGTCATGCTGGTGAAACGCACCGCACCGACCAAGGCGGTGCTGGTCGGTTCGCAGGCTCGGGAGCTGATCGGGCGCACGCCGAACGGCTACGAAACGCAACGTCCGCTGCGCGATGGCGTGATCGTCGATCTGGAGTCAGCGCGCTCCTTCATCGGCGCCATCATCCGCAAGGTCGCCCACCGCTGGTGGCTCGGGCTCCGGCCGCGCGGAGTGATCGCGGTGCCCGCGGGCGCCACCGCGCTGGAACGGCGCGCGCTGCTCGAAGTGGCGCACGAGGCGGGCTTGCGCAAGGTCGCGCTGATCCCGGAACCGGTCGCGGGCGCGCTCGGCTCCGGCATCGATCCGCTCGAACCGCGTGCGCACCTCGTCGTCGACCTCGGTGGCGGCACCGCCGAGATCACCGGCTTCTGCTTCGGCGGCATCCTGACCCACCGCAGCTGCCGCGTCGCAGGGGACGAGCTGACCAACGCGCTGTATCAGTACCTGCGGGTGGAACACCAGCTCGTCGTCGGTGAGCTGACCGCGGAGGATCTCAAGAAGCGGCTGCACGAGGGCGACGAGGACGAGCCGCTGGTCGTCGAGGGCCGCGACGCCGCGAGCGGGCGCGCTCGGCTGGTGACGCTGGAGACCGAAGAGGTCGTCGACGCGCTGCGGCCGACGACGATGGAGATCGTGCACACCCTGACGGCGTGTCTGGAAGACCTGCCGGCACAGGCGGTCGGCGACGTCATGTCGGAGGGCCTGCTCGCCATGGGCGGCGGGTCGATGCTGCGCGGATTCACGCAGCTGCTCGAGGAGTCGTTCGGCTTCCCGGTCAAGACGGCGGAGCGCCCGCTGACCTGTGTGGCCGAAGGCGCCACCCGTGCCCTCGAGCTCCCGGACGTCCTCACGGTCTACGGCGACTGACCGGCGACCGGCCGGTGCACACCCCCAGCCGTGCACCGGCCGGTCGCGCCGGTGTCAGAGCCGGGCGGCCAGCCGGGTGCCCTGGTCGATGGCGCGCTTGGCGTCCAGTTCGGCGGCCACGTCCGCACCGCCGATCACATGGGTGCTCACGCCCCGCTCGGTCAGCGCGTCCGCCAGCTCCCGCTGCGACTCCTGCCCCGCGCACACCACGATGGTGTCGACGTCGAGCACGCGGCTCTCGTCGTGGTTCTTGCCGTACGAGATGTGCAGGCCAGCGTCGTCGATGCGGTCGTAGCGCACTCCGCTGACCTGCTCGACCCGCTTCGCTTTCAGTGCCGCCCGGTGCACCCAGCCGGTGGTCTTGCCGAGCCCCTTGCCGATCTTCGACGTCTTGCGCTGCAGCAGATAGACCGTGCGCGGCGATGGCTCCGGCGCAGGCTTGGCCAGCCCGCCACGCGAGGCAGCGGGGTCGGTGACGCCCCACTCGGCGCGCCAGGCGTCGACGTCCAGCGTCGGTGAGTCAGCGTGGGTCAGGAACTCGCTGACGTCGACGCCGATGCCGCCCGCGCCGATCACCGCGACCCGCTCGCCGACCGGCTTGCCGTGCCGCACGGCGTCCACATAGGACAGAACGGACGAGTGGTCGATACCGGGAATCGACGGCACCCTCGGTGTCACGCCGGTCGCCACGATCACCTCGTCGTAGCCGCCGTTCGCCAGCTGGTCGACCGTCGCACGCGTGCCTGCCCGCAGCTTGACGCCGGTGCGCTCGATCCGCCGGGTGTAGTAGCGGATGGTCTCGGCGAACTCCTCCTTGCCGGGGATCTTGCTCGCGATGTCGAACTGCCCGCCGATCTCGGCTTCGGCCTCGAAGAGTTCGACGTCGTGGCCGCGTTCTGCCAGCCCGGTCGCCGCCGATAGCCCGGCGGGACCAGCGCCGACCACCGCGATCCGCTTCGCACGCCGGGTAGGCAGCAGGTTCAACGTGGTCTCGTTGACAGCGCGCGGGTTGACCAAGCAGGTGGCCTTCTTCAGCGAGAAGGTGTGGTCGAGGCACGCCTGGTTGCACGCGATGCAGGTGTTGATCTCGTCAGAGCGCCCGGACTCCGCCTTGAGCACCCACTCCGGATCGGCCAGGAACGGCCGCGCCATCGACACCATGTCGGCGTCGCCGCGCGCCAGGACCTCCTCGGCCACCTGCGGCATGTTGATCCGGTTCGACGTCACCACGGGGACGTCGACGTGCGGCTTGAGCTTGGCGGTGACGTTGGTGAACGCCGCCCTCGGCACCGACGTCACGATGGTCGGTACCCGCGCCTCGTGCCAGCCGATACCGGTGTTGATGATCGTCGCCCCTGCCGCCTCGACCTCCTTGGCGAGCGCGACGACCTCCTCCCAGGTCTGGCCGCCATCGACGAGGTCCAACATCGACAGCCGATAGATGATGATGAAGTCGTCACCCACCGCATCGCGGGTCTCGCGCACGATCTCGACGGCGAGCCTGCGCCGGTTCTCCGGTGAGCCGCCCCAGGCGTCGGTGCGCTTGTTGGTGCGCGGTGCGAGGAACTGGTTGATGAAGTAGCCCTCGGAGCCCATGATCTCGACGCCGTCGTAGCCAGCCTCGCGGGCGAGCGCGGCGGAGCTGGCGAAGTCAGCGATCTGCCCGCGCACGCCCCGGCCGGACAACGCCCTCGGCCGGAACGGGTTGATCGGGGACTTGATCGACGACGCGGACACCGACAGCGGGTGGTACGAGTAGCGGCCCGCGTGCAGCAGTTGCAGCGCGATTGTGCCGCCCGCCTCGTGCACGGCGTCGGTGACGGTGCGGTGGTTCCGGGCCTCGGCCCGCGTGCTGAGTTTGGAGGCAAGCGGGTAGAACCAGCCGGTGCGGTTCGGGGAGAAGCCGCCGGTGACCATCAGCCCGACGCCGCCACGCGCCCGCTCAGCGAAGTACGCACCGAGCTTGTCGAAATCCGACGCGCGGTCCTCCAGCCCGGTGTGCATCGAGCCCATCAGCACGCGGTTGCGCAGTGTGGTGAAGCCGAGGTCGAGCGGCTGCAGCAGGGTTGGGTACTCGGTCATGGTCATCCTTCGGTGTCGGCCTTGCCACGGGCACGGTCGCGATGGAGGGCGTCGAGCAGTTCATCGCACCAATCGAGCTGGCCCTGTTCGGCCCTGATACCGCCGCGCAGGACGAGGTACTGGTGCAGGCGCTGCCCACGCAGGCTGTCGGGGTCGGCGAAGTCGCGCTTCTCGATCATGCGATAGACGCCGAGTCGTTCGGCGTGGTGCGAGCGATGCCGGGCGATCTCCTCGATCACGACGCCGGAGTCGCCGAGTGACGCGCCCCTGATCTTGACGGCGAGTTCGCTGCGCACCGTGACCGGCTCGGTCGGCTCCGCGAGCCAGCGAGACAGCTCCGCCCTGCCGCCATCGGTGACACGGTAGACCTTCTTGTCCGGCCTACCCTCCTGCGCGACGTCGGTAACGGTGACCCAATCGCGCTCCACCATGCGCTTGAGCGTGCGGTAGATCTGCTGGTGACTGGCCGCCCAGAAGAAGCCGAACGACCGGTCGAACCGGCGTGCCAGCTCATAGCCGGACCCGGCTCGCTCCTCCAGCGAGACCAGAATCGCGTGCTCCAGCGCCATGCGGAGCAAGTTACTATGCAACTAGGCGCATAGCAACTAGTTGCATAGGTTCCACCTTCCCGGCGGTCACGCGGGCCTCGCCCGCGATGCTGGTGGCGCGAACTCCGCGATGTTGATCAACATCGGAACGGGCGGAATCACACGGGACCGGGCACAGCACCACGCGACGACTCCGGCCCACGCACGCCCGAAACGCACACTTCGTCCGAGCAGAAAGTGGATCTTGAGACGTCGTGGCGATCTATTTCGCTGTGGTGTGGCGGGACATGTCTGACACGTGTGTCCGGACATGTCTGACAGTACGCTGATCATTTGTGGTTGGGTTGGTTTCTCGCTTCGGCTAGTTGGGGGTGGGGCAGTGGGGAGTTGGGTAGGGCCAGGCGTGGTCGTCGTGGTGGGCCGGGTCGGCTGCCGAGGGGTTGGTAGCGGCGGTTGGGGTCGGCGTCGAGGGCGCGGACGAGGTGGTCGCGGTGGAAGATCGCGACGCGGTTGCCGTCGCGGAATACGGTGAGCTGGGCGTGTTGCCATTGGATGCCGACTTGGGCTTGTTGGTGGCGGCCGATGGCGACCGTGCCGGTCGTGCTGGCTTTGACGTCGCGCACCACTGGTAGTGGGGGCAGAGGTGCGGGTGGGGTGTCGTCGTTGTTGTCGCTGGTGGTGTGGCGTTGGGCGTAGCGTTCGTCGGGGGTGTGTCCGTCGAGGGCTTGGTGGGGTCGGAGCGCGTTGTAGGCGGCGTCGTAGAGGTCGAGTTGCTGCTGTAGTTCGGTCAGGTTGGCCGCGGTGGGGCGGGCACGCAGCCAGCGTTTCAGGGTTTGCCATTCGCGTTCCTTCTTGCCGCAGGTTTGTGGGTGGTGCGGGCTGGCGACCGCGGGGGTGATGGCCAGGGCGCGCAGGTTGGCCTCGAATGCCGCCCACCCGCCACGGTGGCGGGCGGTGAACGCCGCGCCGCCGTCGGAGAGCAGGATCGCCGGGCGTCCGTGGCGGGTCAGCGCGGTGAGCATGCAGCCCCAGGCGTCGGCGGCGTTCTCGCTCACTGCTGCCCTGCTGGCCAGCGTTTTGCGGGAACAGTCGTCGAGCACCCGCAGGATCACCGCGGGAGTGCCGTCGGCCAGGTGCCATTCGGTGCCGTCGATCTGCCAGCAGCCGTTCGGCTCGGCGAACTCGAACCGCCGCCACGACGAGCGGGGCCGTTTCTGCGGCGCCGGGGTGATCTCACCGCGGCGCACCAGCACTCGATGGATCGTGCGCGCCGTGGGCGAGGGGCTGATGCCGCGCCGCAGCAGCCGGTAGCGGATCGAGCGTGCCCCACAGTCCCAGCCCTGCCTGTCGAGTTCGTGGCGCGTGGCCACGATCAACTCCTCCAGCCAGTCCGGGGTCTGGCCCGGCGAGTGGTGTGGGCGCCGCGACCGGGGCAGCACCCCCTCCAGGCCACGGCCGTCGAAGCGGCGTCGATACCGGTAGAACGTGTCCCGCGAGATCCCGAGCTCGGCACACAACGCGGTGACATTGACCCGTTCCTGTCCTGGGCGTCCGGCCAGCGCCACCAACAGCCGGATCTCCATAGCAACCACCTGTTCCGCCATGACCAGCAAGTCTGGCCACAGCACTCAGGTGTCAGCCATGTCCCGACACACCACCGTCCGACATCTCAAGACACACGGCAGCGATCTATTTCGCCACGACGTCTCAAGATCCACTAGGTCAGCGCGTACAGTCCTGCTGGTCCGCGCGCCGCACGCAGCGTCAGGCCCCGCTGCTCACGTGGCGCTTCGCACCACCGGACGCGCCGCCAGATGCCCCACCGGACGTCGCGCGCCGACGCCCGTTCGGCGCGCCGTAGGCGGCCATCGCGTAGCACCAGCCGTAGAAGCCGATCAGCACCAGCCACGAGGTGTTGACGACGCCGTACGCGGCGGCCCACAGCCAGCCGGGCACGTCGTCCTTGATCTCGCGCTGCAGGAACTCGTGCTCGGTGATCAGCTCGACGGTCTCGCCGTCGCCGGTCACGATCTGCCGCCCCTTGGCCGATTCGATCGCGGGGTCGTTCGGTGCGTGCAGCGGCAGCGCCATGTGCACCGTGGGCGCCTGGTGCACCCGGATCAACGTCTTCCAGTTGCCGTAGAACGGCAGCTTGTGCTCGGAGACGTACTCGCCGGGCGTGCCGGTCGGCCGCAACGCGACCCGCAGCACGCCGGGCGCGTCGCCCATGGGGTCGCGCGGCAGGTCCGGCTCGGCGTTCTCGTGCCGACCCTGCCAGGCCAGCGCGTAGAACCACACCGCGTCCTCGGCGGCAGCGGCGGGCGCCATGGTGACGGTGACCCGTGCGAGGCATTTCGCCTCGCCGTCGCACTCCTCGGCCTGGCGGCCGTCCTCATACGTGACGTCGCTGAGCTGGACAGTGCCGGTGAGCCCCTCGTTCGCCGTCGGCGGCGCGAACACCGCCATCAGCGCGATGAACACCAGCACACCGGCCAGCCCAGCGCCGTGCTTGCGGAGCACGCCGCCGTTGTCCGGCGAGGTCAGCGCGACCTGGCGGCGCTGCCAGAAACCGAACAGCGCCCTGCCAGGCGCGACCGCGAACCCGAGCCGCCCCCTGCGCAGCCCGGACTCGAAACCATCGAACGACGTCTCGTGGCTGACGCCGTCGCGGGCGCCGACGCGCGCCAGCATCCGAACGTGCCACCCAGCGAGCAGCCCGCCGCCGATCGCGGCGGCCGTGCCCACGGCCAGCATCAGCGGCAGCGCCGACGCGGGCAGCGGCTGCGGCAGCGGCATGAAGACCTTGCTCCACTGCCACTCGGCCAGCATGCCGACCGTGCCCACCAGCACACCGGACGTCACGCCGAAGGCGATGCCCCTGCGCGGCGAGACAACGAACGCGACCAGCTCGATCAGCACCGCCGACGGGAGGAACAGCAGGAACCGCGCGAGCAGGACGTCGTCCAGCAGTGCGGTGGTGCCGAGCAGGAACAGGTGCGCGCCGATGTAGATGCCCCAGGCGAGCAGCGCGCCGCCGGGGCCGAAGTACGCGCGGACGGCGGTGAAGATCCAGCCGACCAGGAACCCGGCGATGATGAACTGCGTCGCGGCGGGGAACTGCGGGACACCGAGGTCGAACTCCATCAGGAACGCGAACGGCACGATGCACACGCTCAGCGCGATAGCGCTACGGAGCTTGCCCGCGAAGCCGAGCGCGCCGGGATAGCCGAGCTGGCGCGCCTCGGCGAACAGCAGTGGGATGCCGAGCACGCAGGTGACCGCACCACCGATCATCATGATGTGGGTCGGGCCCCACTCGGTGACGTCTTGACCGAACAGCCGGTGCCAGACGTCGTCAGCGGGGAAGCCGACCAGCGCGATCGCACCAGCCGCCGTGATGATCATGGCGCCCATCGGGGCGTGCCAGCCGGGCGCGATGCGGAAGCTGCGGCGCGGCAGGTCGCCCTTGGCCAGCGTCATGCTGATGATGCCCGCGCTGAAGAAGCCGAGGATCGCCAGGAAGATCGGGTAGTGCGACGGGTTGGCGAGCGGGCCCTCGTCGCGGCCGTTCTGCATGTGGGTCGCGACGTCCCACCACACGCCGAAGCCAGCGGTGAGCAGCGCCGTGACGGTCAGATACGAGGGCAAGCCCGCCCAGCGCGGCAGGCCGTCCTTGCTGGCGACCCAGTCGGCGGCGCGGCCGATCACCGTCGGCTTCCCCGCGCGCTCGCGCACCAGGAACCACCCGACGGGCAGCATCACGCCGAGGCTGAGCAAGAGTGCGATCAGCACCTCGCCAATCGCGGCGCCACCGGCCGGTGGCGCGGGTAGCGGCTGTTGCGCGATGAACATCGGCGTTCCTCTCCGGGTGATGCGGTGACAACGGCCCGCGGGTCAGCGCAAGCGCTGTTACCCGTCGTACCTGTAACGGCAAGTTACAGGTAATCATGGTGCCACGAATAGCACGGAGTAATCCAGATCACCATTGGGTCATTCGTCGTGCTCATCACGCCCAACCGGCCGCGCGCCGCGGTCCCGACAGGTGCACCGCGTTGACCAGCCACTCTACTTCTGAGTAGCTTTCCTGCTAGACGCCCGTCTAAACCAAACCGCGAGAGGTGCCCATGACGACGTCGACGCAGTCCGTGCTGGCTGAGCCGTTCACCCTGCCGTGCGGGGTCACGCTGCCGAACCGCATCGCGAAGGCCGCGCTCAGCGAGGGCCTTGGCGATAAACGCAACGCCCCGAGCCCCCGGCTGCGCAGGCTGTATGAGCGCTGGTCGACGTCTGGTGCTGGGCTGCTGATCACCGGCAACGTCATGGTCGACTACGAGGCCGTCGGCGAGCCGGGCAACGTGGTCGTCACCGATGACCGCGACAGCGCCGCGCTGTCCGAGTGGGCCGCCGCGACGACCGCGAACGGCGCACACGCCTGGGTGCAGATCAACCACGCGGGACGCCAGGTGCCGCGCACCCTCAACGCCACGCCGGTGGCGCCATCCGCGGTCGGCCTCGACCTGCCCGGCGGGACCTTCGCGACGCCGAGGGCGCTGGAGCACGACGAGATCGCCGACATCATCCGCCGCTTCGCCGCCACCGCGAAGACCGTGGTCGCCGCCGGGTTCACCGGCGTGCAGATCCACGCGGCGCACGGCTACCTGATCAGCCAGTTCCTCTCGCCGCTGTCCAATCACCGCACCGACGGCTGGGGCGGCACGCCGGAGAAGCGACGCCGGTTCCTGCTGGAGATCGTCCACGAGGTCAGGGCGGCGATCGGGTCCGACGTCCCGCTCGGTGTCAAGCTCAACTCGGCTGATTTCCAGCGCGGCGGCATGACCGAGGACGAGTCGTTGCAGGTCGTGCTCGACCTCGCCGAGGCGGGTATCGACCTGCTGGAAATCTCCGGCGGCACCTACGAATCCGCCGCGATGATGGGCGTGTCGGCCGAGCCGGTGAAGGAAAGCACGCGGAAACGCGAGGCGTACTTCCTGGACTACGCCGAACGCGTCCGGGCGGCGACGTCGCTGCCCCTGATGCTGACCGGCGGCTTTCGCACCGCCGAGGGCATGGCCAGCGCGCTGTCGTCTGGCGCGGTCGACGTCGTTGGCCTCGGCAGGCCGCTCGCGCTGGAACCGGACCTGCCCGCGAGGCTGCTGTCCGGCACGACCGCTGCCAGCGACGTCCAACCCCGCCGCATCGGCATCCGCGTGCTGGACAGCGCGGCCGAACTGTCGTGGCACACCGTGCAGCTCTGGCGAATGGGCGACGGCAAGGACCCCGCGCCACACCGGCATCCGCTGCGCAACCTCGCGCAGTACTTCGCGACGACCGGGGTACAGAGCCTGCGCCGGCCGAAGCGCGGGTTCAGCGGCTGACGCGGCCCTGGAATCGGCGGGCGAACGCTGGAAAACTGGCCGTATGTGCCGCAATATCAAGGTCCTGCACAACTTCGACCCGCCAGCCACCGACGACGAGATCCACGCTTCCGCGCTGCAGTACGTCCGCAAGATCAGCGGGGCGTCGAAGCCGTCCGCCGCGAACGCCGCCGCGTTCGACAACGCCGTCGCCGCCATCGAGGATGCCACCCGCACGCTGCTCGACTCCCTGGTGACCACCGCGCCGCCGAAGGACCGCGAGGTGGAGGCCGCGAAGGCCAAGGAGCGCGCCGCTCGCCGGTTCGGGTGACAGGGTCACCGCCGGAACGGCCGCAACACCACCAGCACGACCACCATCGCCACGACGACGATGCCGACGGCGAGCAGGAAGCCCGCGCGGAAGCCGCCGGTCAGCGCCGCGTCCCTGGCGGCACCGGTGGCGGCCAGTTCCTCGGTGCGGGTGGCTGACAGCGTGGCGAGCACGGCAAGCCCCAGCGAGGAGCCGATCCGGTTCGTCGTGTTGATCAGTCCGGACGCCAGCCCGGCGTCCTCCTTCGTCGCACCGGACATCGCGAGCGACGCCAGCGCGGGGAACAGCGTGCCGACCCCGACGCCGACCAGCAGCACGCCGGGCAGGACGTCGACGACGTAGCGGCCGTCCACCGGCACCCGCGCGAACAACGCCAGCCCGCACCCCAGCGCGCCGAGACCGGGCAGTGCCAGCGCCCGTGCGCCGAACCGCATGATCAGCTTCTCGACATAGCGCAGCGACAGCACGCCCATCACCGCAGAACTCGGCAGGAACGCCAGCCCGGCTTGCAGCGGGTTGTAGCCGAGCACCTGCTGCAGATACAGCACACCGAGGAAGAACATCGCGAACATCCCGGACACCGCGAGCGCCTGCACCACGTTCGCCCCGACCACTATGCGCGAGCGGAAGATCCGCAGCGGGATCAGCGGGGTGCGCGCGGTGGCCTCCCGTGCGACGAACAGAGCGAGCAGCACCAGCGCCAGCCCGCCGAGCAGCAGCGTGACGATGTCCGCCCAGCCGTAGCGCGATGCGGGTTCCACGATGGTGTAGACGCCGAGCATCAGCGCGCTGGTGATCAGCACCGCGCCGGAGACGTCGGTGCCGCCGCGCAGCCCGATCCCGGTGTCCGGGTCGACGAACCGCAGCGTGAGCAGGATGGCCGCGATTCCGATCGGGACGTTGATGAAGAAGATCCAGTGCCAGTTGAGCACGTGCGTCAGCACCCCGCCCGCCAGCAGGCCGATGGCACCACCGGAGACGGCCGCGAAGCTGTAGACGCCGATCGCCTTCGCCTGCTCCCGCCCTTCCGGGAACAGCGTGACGATCATGCCGAGAATCACCGCGGCCGTCATCGCGCCGCCGATCCCCTGCACGAACCGCGCCACGACCAGCATCTCCGGCGACCCCGCGAGCCCGCACGCCAGCGAAGCCGCCGCGAACACCGCCTGGCCAGCGAGGAACATCCCCCGGCGCGAGACGAGGTCGCCGAGCCGTCCGGCGAGCAGCAGCAGCCCACCGAACGCGATCATGTAGGCGTTGAACACCCACGCGAGGCTTGCCTGGCTGAATCCGAGCTCCGCCTTGATCACCGGCAGCGCCACGTTCACCACGGTGGCATCCAGGACGATCATCAACATCCCGGCGCACAGCACCACGAGCGCGACCCAACGGGATCGCGGTGCCGGTTCGGCACTCAGCCCGTCGTGCGATACCGGCCCATCGGGTGCTGCCGACCCATCGGGTGCCGCGTCGTCGGTCGCCGACATACTTCCCCTCGGGGCCACGAGACCATGCTGCCCCGATGATGCCGGACACACGGCGGAACGGCGACGAGTTTCCCGCTCATTCCGGCACCCGCACGGCCGCGAGCTGCGTCGACTGCCCCACGAGACGTCCCTTGCTGTCCCAGACGAGGGCATCCTGGTCGATGCGGCCGCCGGACACCTGCCGCGCTCGCAGCTCGAACCGCACCGGGCCAGGCGCGGGCAGGCTCCGGATGTAGGCGGTGAACTGCTGGGTGAGCAAGCGGCCAGCGCCGACGTCGAACGACGCGGGCGGACCGGCGTCAAGCGGAATGAGCAAGCTCAACGGCGTCCAGTCCGTGCCGTCGGCGAAGCGATTGTAGCCCGCGATAACGCCCCTGCCGGTCGGCTTTCCCATGGCGAACCCGAGCACACCTGGGTCGAGCCGCTGGTCGACGAACTCCATCAGCTCCACCCGGAAGCCAGCGCCCGGCGCCTCAACCGGGATCCGCACGCAGTCCGCCTCGTCCGGCATCTCAGCCGGGGAAACGGCGGACCACCACGGGTCCGCGTCGTCCAGCACACCTTGGGTGAGCAGCGCATCCAGCACGAGCGCATCGTCCTGCCGCAGCGCGGCGCGCAGTTGCGTCGTGGAGCGGCCGACCCGCAGCACATCGACGTCCACCCGCGCCGGACCTGGCTGCGGAGTACGCAGGAACGACGCGCTCACCGACGTCAGGTGCGGGTGCTCGGCCGACGCCGCAGCCGCCGCCCTGCCCAGCACCCCGAGCAGATAACCGCCGTGCGGGACGCCGCCAGCGCTCCACCGGCCGTCCAGTTCGGCGTCGAAGCCGCCGTCGGAACGGGGCCGAACTGTTGTCGCTACGTCAAAATCGCTCACTTGCTGAACCTCGCAGTGTCTTTCCCGCCCGTCAACGTCGACGTGCTGTCGTGATCGTCACGTCGGCGCGCGGCGTCGATAGGGTAGGTGCCATGCCCAGACTCAGCCGATCTGAGAGCCAGGCGCGTACCCGCGAGCAGCTCGTCGCGACCGCGAAGGAACTGTTCCTGCGGGATGGCTACGGCCCGACCTCGTTGGATAAAGTCGCCGACGCCGCTGGTTATTCCAAGGGCGCGGTGTACTCCAACTTCCGTAACAAAGACGAGCTCTGCCTCGCGGTCCTCGACGACATCCACGCGGAACAGGCAGCCCGCATCGCCGAGGTGATCACCGGCTCGACGACCGTCGAGGAGCGCATCGCCCGGATTCAAGGCTGGGCGGAACGCAACATCGGCGATCAGGCATGGACCGCGCTCGAAGTGGAGTTCGCCGTCAACGCGCGCCGCGATGAGCGGCTGCGCGGCGAACTGGCCAGCCGCGACAAGGGCATCCGCGACATCATCGCGGGGCTGGTCGCCGCAAACTCGGCGGAGTTCGGCATCGACCTGCCGCTGTCGGCGGACGACGCGGCGACCGCGCTGCTCAGCCTGGGCATCGGACTCGGCATCCAGCGCGCCATCGACCCGACCATCCCGGTCAGCGTGCTCACCGACGTGATGCGGCTGGTCGCGGGGCGCGCGGTCAGCGAGCGCTGAGGCGGCGTTCCAGCGCGGCGAGGTCGGCCGCGGTGTCGATGTCGGCGGGATCCGCGATGTCGCCGCACTCCACCTCGGTGACGACGTCGGGATGCGCGCGCAGGTAGGCCCTCGCGCCGACGTCGTCGTGCGCCGCGTCGGCGGCCGCGGCCCAGAGGTCCCGACGCAGCAGCACCGGGTTGCGCTGCCTGCCGTCGTACGTGGCGACGACGGCCAGCGCGCCGTCTCGGTAGGCGGCGATGAGGCGGCGCACCGCGTCCGGACCGATCAGTGGCTGGTCGACGAGGGCGAGTACGACGGCGTCGACGTCAGCTGGGAGCGACGCCAGCCCCGCCAGCAGCGAGGACGCCATGCCGGTGCGCCAGTCCGGGTTGGCCACCAGTGTGACGCCGGGCAGTTCGACGTCGGCCGCGCCGGTGACGACGTGCACCGGGGCGCAGCCAGCTTGGGCCAGCATCTCGACGCCGCGTGCGACCAGCGACGTCCCGCCCAGCTCGACCAGCGCCTTCGGCCGTCCGAGGCGGGAACCCTCACCCGCCGCCAGCAGCACCCCCGCGACCGTCATCCGCACCTCCTCAGTCACCTGTCCGCGCGAGCTCCGGGGTCGGCGCGGGGGCGATGTACGTCGTCGCCCCCCATCTTGCCCGCCGTCGTGCGCGCGAGCGCATACGTCCGGGTAGCAGGCGACTCTGCCGGGCGGCGCTTCCCATGCTGGCGAGTTTCCGACGTGGTCCTATCGGTGCCGCTGTGTAGCTCTATCGGTGCCGCGTGCAACCGATGACTCGCGCGGCTCCGTCCAGGAGGCGACAATCCTCACGAGACGGGAGCGACACCATGATCGAACATCCGGCCCGAGCGATCCTCGCGGCGAGCCTCGCCGGTGCGCTTGCCCTCACGGCGTGCGGGACGCCACCAGCGCCCGCCGCGAACGGCAACACCAACACCAGCGGCGACCCCGCTGACAGCGTCAGCCGCGCTGGCGACGACGACCAGCGCTACACCGCGACCGGCACGGTGCTGGCGAACGAGTCGCACGGCCCGCAGCTCTGCGGTGTCGTGGCGACGTCGTACCCGCCGCAGTGCGGTGGCCTCGACCTCGTCGGCTGGGACTGGGATGCGGTCGAATCGCAGACGCAAGGCGATGTCCAATGGGGCGAGTACACGGTCGTCGGCACCTGGGACGGCGAACGGCTGCACCTCACCGAGCCACCGTCGGCACCCAAGCCGCCGTCGGAACCACCTGCTGATCCCGCCGACGAGAGCACGACGCCCTGCGACGAACCCGATGGCGGCTGGCACGACGTCGATCCCGACAAGGCCAACCCCGAAGACCAGCAGCGCGCGATCAGCCGCGCGCGGTCCGCGCCGGAGTTCGGCGGTGCGTGGCTCGACCCGCTCGGCCCGCCGCGGGAAGCGGTGCTCAACGTGAGCTTCACCGACGACCTCCCCGCCAAGCGGAAGTGGATCCGCGAGGTCTGGGGCGGACCGCTCTGCGTGAGCAAGGCCGAGCGCAGTTACGCGCGGTTGCAGGAGGTCCAGCAGGAGATCAGCGATGTCCCCGGCTTCATCTCGGGTGGGATCGATGAGCCAGGCAACGTCGTGCGGCTCGAGGTGTATGTCGCCACGGACGAGCTACGGGACGAGCTCGCTGACAAGTATGGGCCAGGGACTATCGAGTTGACCGGATTCCTGCAGCCGGTGGACTGAACGGCCCCTGCGCCTCGTATTCGCCCTATAGGGTCAATGCGCTACCATCCGCCCCTGGGTCGATCACCTAAGAGGGGGACGCACGGTTCATGATGCCCACGCCAGGATCCAGCGGCTGGGTACCGCCCAGCGGAATGGCTCCACCACCGGCTCCGGCGCCAAGGCCTCGCCGCAAGCGGGTCCGGCTGCTGGTCCTGACGTTGGTGCCCGTGCTGGCGCTCGGTGGCGCGGTCGCCGCGGCCGCGCTGCTGATCCCGCCGCCGACCACGGCGGGTGAGGCGAGCGTGTCACCGCACTTCTCGCTCCCCTCGAGCACGGCGACCGCACGCCCCGAACAGACACCGACCAGCAAGCCGCCCGCCTCCACGAAGCCGCCATCGCCGCACACTCGGGTTGTCACAGCCAAGGACGGCAAGAGCGAGCTAACCGTGCCGAAGCATTGGCGCAAGCCAGGCAAGGACCGCGGTGTGAAGAACGCGGTGCTCGAGATCGGCGACGCGTCCCAGCGTCAGTTCGTCATCGTGGTCACCGCCAACAAGCGGAATTTCGCCGGGTTCCCCGCGTTCGCCAAGCTGGTGCGCGACGCTGGACGGTCCGACCTGAAGAAGGTCAAGGTCAACGGCAAACGCACGCTGAAAGTGAACGGCATGCCCGCCATACGCTGGCACTACACGGGAAACGGCGACGGCATTCGCTTCGTTTTCTGGGACACCGCCGTGCACGGCCAGAAGGCCTTCTACCAGGTCATCGGCGTCACGACGCCGTCACACGCCAGCAAGGCGCGACCGGTGATCCGGCGGGTGCTCGACAGCTTCCGGGAGACGGCGATCGACGTGTGACGCGGGCGACGTGTGACGCGGGCGACGTCTGGTTCCGTCGACAACTCAGGCGACGACGATCTCCCCCGCCGAATTGACCTTGACCTGCTGCTTCGGCAGCGGATCCGAGGCTGGCCCCTGCGCGACCGAGCCGTCCGCGACGTTGAATTTGCTGCCGTGGCAGGCGCAGTTGATCGTACCGCCCTCGACCTTGTCCACGATGCAGCCCTGATGGGTGCACACCGCGCTGAAGCCCTGGTACTCGCCTTCGCTCGGCTGGGTGACGACGACCTCGGCGTCCTCGAACACCGCGCCACCGCCGACCTGGACGTCGCTGGCCTTGCCGACCACGGTGCCCGGGTCCGGGCCGTCACCACCGGTGCCGCCGCCGTTACCGCCATCTCCGTTGCCGCAAGCAGCCACCCCCGCGACGCCGGCGACCGCGAGCGCACCCACTCCCGCGACGGCCGCCCTGCGCGGGATCGCTGTTCCGTTGGTTTCCGTGCTGGACTGTTCCTGCGGCATGGTGCGTCCTACTCCTCGCGCGTGTGATAGCTCGTTACACCCTATTCGTACGAGACCCCCGGTACGGATTCCACGATGGCCTGGAAATCTCGGCGTTCGCCGCGAAAATTCTCAGGCTTCGGGCGTGGGGTGGTGCAGGATGCGGCTCGCCAGCCAGGAAATCTGCCGCGCCACCTCGGTGGCGGGCGCGAGCGGCATGACGAGGTGGCTGACCACCAGCCGGACGATCGACTCGACGACGAGCGTGCGCTCGGCCTCGTCGAGCTCGATCTCGGGCCAGTGGTCGTTGAGGTAGGTCAGCAGCACGCGCGTCGCGGCGGCCAGGATCGGACCGGAGCGCGTGGTGACGAACGGCAACAGCTCGGTCGCGCCGCCGCGCGTGGCGGTCAGGATCGCCTTGAGCAGCGGGTTGACCTCGGCTTCCGAGAGCGTGAACTCCACGGCGGCTGTGATGGCGGTGAGCAGATCGTCCGGGTGCTCGTCCAGTGTGGTCGCGATGCCGTCAAGGAACCGCTCCGCCTCGCGCATGGCTAGCGCTTCGCCGAGCTGGGTCTTGTTGCCGAATTCGTTGTAGACGGTCTGTCTGCTGACGCCGACGGCGCGGGCGACGTCGGCCATCTTGAGCTGGTTCCAGCCGCCAGCCACGAGGGATTCGGATGCCGCGTCGAGCAGCTGTTCGCGCAGCAGCGACCGCACGGACTCCCGGAATGTCGAACGTGCTGCCGCCACGGGCCCAACTGTACGGGGCAGCCGGTTCACTCCGGCAGGCGACGGCGACCGGCGAAACCCAGATCACGCCGGTGGTACCAGTCGATGTCGTCCTCGCCTTCCAGCCAGCACAGCAGCACCTGCTCACCGTTCAGTTCGGACGGAAAGTCCAGCAGCAGCGGCGCGAACCCCTTGATCTCCACGCCTGCCTCCTGGACGAGCGTGATCAACTCGTCGAGGCGCGCCTGTTTGGCCTTGAGTTCAGGCAGCCCACCGAGGTCGGACGGCGTGCCGCCGGATGACGTCGCCACCGCGAGCTCCGCCGCGTCCGCCCGCAACGTGACGACCTCGTCGACCACCGGCCGGAGCTGGCGCAGCTCCGCACGCGCTTCCTCCACCGTGAACAGCGACATACCCCGAGCCTCCCACGCCACGGCGCGCGCCCCAGCCTCCGGTGCGTCGTGTCCGACGCTCCCGACGCCGTGTCCGACATTCAGGACGCCGTGTCCTGCGTTCCCGACGCCGTGTGCAACTTTCCCGGCATCACCTGTGGCAAACCGACAAATCCTGGCAGCCTCGGCCTCTCCATCGGGTGATCGTGCCCGCGTTGGGAACCGCACAACGTCGACGAGCGACTACGTGGACACCGATCACGCCGGGCCGGTCGCGGTTCGCCGCCCACTGGCCCGGTGTCATCGGGCAATGGTCACCTCGGCCGTCACGCCCGGAGCCAGGCCCGCGCCTCCCGGACGCCGTCGACAGTCAGCTGGTGGCCACCGGGGTGGCGGTGAACCCGCACTTCGGCCATACGCGACCGGAGGTCCGCGATGAGCTGCTCCGTGGAAGGCAGCGGCGCCATCGGGTCCTGCTCACCGTTGGACAACAGCACCCGCGTGCCGGTCAGGTCACCCTCCGGCGGATCGGGCAACGGCCGCATCGCCGCGAACGCCACCACCTCGCGCAGTGCGTCCGGCCGCAGCAACGCCGTGGCCACCGCGATGTTCGCGCCGTTGGAGAATCCGACCGCGACGAGCCGCCGCCCACCGAAGCCGTACTTCTCCCGTGCGTCGACCAGGAAATCCGCCAGCTGGTTGGCGCGCACGACGACGTCCTCGTGATCGAACACGCCCTCGGCCAGCCGCCGGAACCAGCGCGCCATGCCGTTCTCCGACACCGGGCCGGAGGGCGCGAGCACCCCGGCAGCCGGTTCCAGCTCACGGGCGACGCCCAGCAGATCCTGTGGCGAGCCGCCGGTGCCGTGCAGCAGCAACAGCACCGGCGTGTCGGCGTCGCCTTCGGTGTAGGAATGCCGCAGGCTCAGCTCCGCCGCCGTCATGCCCGCAGCCTTTCCGCGACCTCGGGATTGTTCTCGTCTGGCAGGTTCAGCTTCGGCAGCGCCGCCTGGATCTGGTCCCGGTTCGGCTCAAGCCACGGCGGCAGCTTGAGCGCCTGGCCCAGTTCGAGCAGCGGCTCGTCGTAGTTGAAGCCGATGTCCTCGGTCGCGATCTCCAGCAACGTGCCACCCGGCTCGCGGAAGTAGATCGAGTGGAAGTACTGCCGGTCCATGATCGCGGTGACCTGGACGCCCTTGCCGACCAGTTCCTCCCGCCACGCACGTTGCGTCGCGTCGTCGGGAACGCGCCACGCGACGTGGTGCACGGTGCCGCCGGCGACGAGGCCGTCCGGCGCGTCGGGCGTGACCAGAACATCGACCAGCGCGCCTGGCCCGCCGTCCGCGGCCTCGAACCGCAGTCGGTTGCCGTGCTGGCTGTGGAACGTCAGGCCGAGGTTCTCGGCGAGCATCGACGCGGTCGCGTCCTCCTTGGCGACGGACAGCGTCACCGAGTGCAGCCCCCTGATCGCGTGTTCGGCTGGCACGAACGGCGTGTCCCACGGATCGCGCGGATCCCCTTGTGGGTGCGCGACCAGTGCGATCTCCAGGCCATCCGGGTCTCGGAAGGACAGCGTGTCCTCGTTGTCCGTGCTGGTGATGCGGCTGGTCTCGACCCCAGCGTCGGCGAGGTGCTGGTGCCACCACCCGATCGAGTTCGGCGGGACCGAGAACGACGTTGTCGTGGCCTGACCGTTGCCCTGCCGCCCACCGGGGACGTTGCGCCACGGAAAGAACGTGAGCAGCGAGCCAGGGTTGCCAGATTCATCCCCGTAGTAGAGGTGGTACGTGCCGGGATCGTCGAAGTTCACCGTGGTCTTCACCAGGCGCAACCCAAGGGTCCGCAGGTAAAAGTCGGCGTTGCGCTGCGGATCGCCACCGATCGCCGTGACGTGGTGCAGCCCCGAGGTTCTGATCGCCATGTCGTGCTCCCTTCTCGTCGATCCCGGCACCAACGCCTCAGCTGACCTTGACCGCCGACACCTCGAACTCGAGGGTGACCTTGTCGCCCACCAGCACGCCACCGGTCTCCAGCGGAGCGTTCCACGTGACGCCGAAGTCCTTGCGGTTGATGACCGTCGAGCCCTCGAAGCCGACGCGGTCGTAGCCGAACGGGTCCTTGGCGGCACCCTGGTACTCGAACGGCACGGTCACCTGCTGGGTGGTGCCCTTGATCGTCAGGTCACCGGTGACGTCGAAGGTGTTCTCACCGGTCTGGGTGATGCTCGTCGAGGAGAAGGTGATCTCCGGGTAGTCCTCAACCTGCAAGAAGTCGTTGTTGCGCAGGTGCGCGTCGCGGTCGGCGTTGCGCGTGTCGATGCTGTCGACCTTGATGGCAACGGTGGCGCTCGACTGGCTCGGGTCATCGCCGTTGATCACGGCGGTGCCGCTGAACTCGTTGAACGCTCCCCGCACCTTGGTGACCATCGCGTGCCTCGCAACGAATCCGATCCGGGTGTGAGTGGGGTCCAGCTCGTACGTGCCGGTGACCTCACCAGTGAAAGCCGGTGCGCTTGTCGTCATGGTAGACCTCCAGTTGGTTGACGTGTCATCTTAATCCTACACAACATGGTTGACGCGTCAACTATTCCGCTACACTGAGGGCGTGACACGATGGCTCTCCGATGACGAACAGCGCGCCTGGCGCGCCTTCGTCTCCCTGCAGGCGAAGTTGAACGCGCAGCTCAACCGGGAGCTCCAGGCGGAGTCGGATCTCTCGCTGGCTGACTTCGAAGTACTGGTGCACCTCACTGACCGCGATGACGGGCGGGTGCGGGCCTTCGAGCTGGCCAAGGAGATGCAGTGGGAGAAGAGTCGGCTGTCGCATCACCTGGCGCGTATGAAACGTCGTGGCCTGATCGACCGCGTTGAGTGCGATGAGGACGCCCGCGGCTCCTACATCGAACTGACTCCCGAGGGCAGGCGCGCTATCGAACACGCGGCACCCGGGCACGTCGAGACCGTGCGCCGGTTGATCTTCGACCAGCTCACTCCGGAGCAGGTGCGGGCCCTCCGCGCGATCTCGGAGACGGTGCTCGCCCAGCTCGACTGATACCGCAACACGGAACTCGCGGCACCAGATCGGAGAACTCGCGGCACCGCAACGCGGGACTCGCGGTACCGGAACGGGGGACTCGCGATCCTGGACGGAGCCGTCCGGCTGTAAGCCCCGTCACAGGGACATGAGCAACGATGACGCGAGTCAGCCACCACCGCTTCCCAGGGCGGGCGAGCCAGTGGACGACTTCGTCAGCGGGCTCACGCCCCGGCTCCGCACCGTGCTGCGGCGCTGCAAGCTCGCCGACGCCGATGTCGAGGACGTCCTGCAGGAGGTGTGGCTGCGGTTCCTGGAGCACCGCGACACCATCCGGCACCCGGAACGCGCGGCGGGCTGGCTGCGCACCATCGCCATCCGCGAGGCGATGCGGGCGCTGCGCCACCACCGCACCGAGAGCCCGTCGGATGACGTCACCAACGGAATGACGCCGGACGCTGCCATGAGCCCAAGCGACGACATCTCCCTGCGCGACCGCGATCGGACGCTGTGGCGAGTCGTCGCCACCCTGCCCATCAGGGACCGGCTCATCGCGCACCTCATCGCACGGTCACCAGGGATGAGCTACGCCGATATCGCGACGAAACTCGGCGTCACCCCGGCCAGCGTCGGTCAGCTGCGGACGCGCTGCCTACGACGTCTGCGCAGGGCGCTGACACGCGCTGGCATCACAGCGCCATAACACCACCGCCGCCGAATCGAAGAACCTTACAGACGAACCGGACGTACGCAATGCGGCGCGATAGGGTGAAGCGCGTGTCTGACCTCGTCACCGGAGAAGCCGTTGAACTCGAACTGCAACACGCCCGGCTGGCGAGCAGAGGGCTGGCGTTCGCGATCGACGCCGTACTCCAGTTCCTCGCGCTCGTCGTGCTGTACGCGATCGTGTTCACCGGTGCCGACGTCGACACCTCCTTACTGCTGACGATCATCTTCGTGATCGCCGTGTTCGTCCTGGTGGGCTACCCCGTCACGTGCGAGTCACTGACTCGGGGCCGCACCCTGGGCAAGCTCGCCCTCGGCCTGCAGGTCGTGCGCGACGACGGCGGCCCCGTCCGATTCCGCCACGCGCTGGTGCGCGGGCTGGCCGGGTTCTTCGTCGATTTCTGGGCACTCGGCCTCGGCGGGTTCGTCGCGGTGGTCGTGTCGCTGTTCTCGAAGACCGGCAAACGGGTCGGTGACTACCTCGCGGGCACCGTCGTGATCAACGTGCGGTCGCCGCAACCGCACGTCGGCGAGATCGGAATGCCACCGCAGCTGGCCGAATGGGCGACGCAGCTGGACCTGTCCCGGGTCCCGGACGGGCTCGCGCTCGCCATCCGCCAATACCTGGGCCGGTTCCACACCCTCGCCCCCGAATCGCGCGCCATCCTCGGCTCGAGGCTGGTAGCCGAGGTCACCGACTGCACCGGCACGCCGTGCCCGCCAGGAGTTCCGCCGTGGGCGTATCTGTCCGCGGTCGTCGCGGAACGCCGCAGGCGGGAAGCCGCCAAGGTGGGTATGCCGACGGCGGCACCGGCGACTGGGGTCCAGCAACCACCCGCGCCGCCGCACCAACCTCCGCGACACGACGTGCAACCGTCGCAGCCCACCACGCCCGGCTCACCCGGTGACACACGGTTCACACCGCCGAGCTGAATAGACTCCAAACCGGACACAACACACCAACGACGACCAGGACTTCCCTATGAGCGATACCGGTTGGCACCAACCCGACCAGCCCAACGACCGCAACCAGCAGCAGCCACCCATGCCGCCCCCACCGAGCTGGCAGGCGCCGCAGAAGCCCGGCGTCATCGCGCTGCGCCCGCTGAGCTTGACCGAGATCATCGACGCCGCCGTGAAGACCATGCGCTCGTACCCGGGCGTCATGCTGGGCGTCGCCGCCATCGTCGCCACGATCACCGCGATCATCGAGCTCCCGTTCCAGGCGAGCATCGGTGACCCCACCTCCGATCTCGGGCCCAACCCGACTCCGACGGACGTCGCCGAGACGTTGGAGCCGCTCGCGCTCGGCACCGGTGTCGGAGGCATCCTCGGACTCGTGGCGGGCGCCTTCCTGACCGGCGTCCTGACCACGGTCGTCGGCAAAGCCGTGCTCGGCAGGCAGGCTCCCTTCTCGACGGTGTGGGCCGAGGTCAAACCACAGCTCGGCAGGCTGATCGGGCTCGCCCTGTTCTCCATCGTGCCCGCGCTGGGTCTCGTGCTCGTCGTCGTCGCCGTCGGACTGGTGCTGCCACCGCTGCTGCTCCTCGTCATTCCCGCCGCGATCGTCGTCGGCTTCTGGCTGTACGTGCTGTACTTCGGGCTCGCCGCTCCGGCACTGGTGCTGGAACGCTGCGGTGTGATCGAGTCGGTCAAGCGGTCCCGAGTGCTGGTGCAGCGGTCGTGGTGGCGAATCTTCGGCATCCTGCTGCTGACCGGGATCCTCGTCGTCGTGATCAGCGGGATCATCCAGATCCCGTTCGGCATCATTGGCGGCGGCGCCAGCGCTTTCGCGGGCGATCCCGGCGGGATCACGTTCTTCGGCCTCGTCATCGCCGCCATCGGAGCGATCATCGCGGCCACGATCACGCAGCCGTTCTTCGCGGCTGTCGTCGCGCTGCTCTACACCGATCAGCGGATGCGCCGCGAAGGCCTCGACATCGAGCTGGCACGCAACGCGGGTAACCCGCCGCCACAGTGAGCGTGACGCTGGGGCTCGCCGCGGTCCCGGTCGAACCCGGCAGGGACGAGGCGCGGGATGCGGCCAAGGATGAGCTGTCCGACCCGATCTACCGCGCGGCGGAACCGTCCTGGTTCGAGCGGCTGATCAGCTGGCTCAACGACCGGCTGAACGAGCTGTTCGAGGCCGCGTCCCAGCTCGGCCCTGGCGGCGTCACCGGCCTGCTCGTGGTGCTGGGAGTGCTGCTCATCGTGGCGGTGGCGATCCGGCTGCGCACCGGCAAGCTGGCGACGTCGCCGCACGCGAGGCACACCCCGCTCGGCGACGCGACGGTCCCCGCAAGCACGCACCGGGAGGAGGCGGCGGCGGCACTGGCGGCGGCCGACCTGCACGGCGCGGTGGTGGCGCGATTCCGCGCGCTGGCGCGGGAATTGGAGCAGCGAGGCGTGCTGGACGTCCAGACTGGACGCACCGCGGACGAACTCGCCGCACAGGCGGCGGACGCCCTCCCGGACTGCGCCGACGCCCTGCGCGCGGCGGCGCGGATCTTCGACGACGTCTACTACGGCGGCAAACCGGCCACGGCGGATGCCTACGGCGTGGTGGCGGAGACCGACGACGCGGTGCGTACCGGGCGACCCGCGTTGGCTGGGACCGCCTCATGACGGCCGCGACGACTCCGGTCAGCCCGGACACCCGCCGCATGTGGCTCGCCGCGCGCGGCCCGCTCGCGATCCTGCTGGTGATCATCGCGGCGGCGATCGTGCTCACCCTGGTACGCGGCCACAGCGAAGGCGGCAGACTCGATCCGCGCTCGGCCGACCCGAACGGTTCGCGCGCGCTGGCGCAGATGCTCGGCGATTACGGCGTGGACGTCAGACCGATGCACACCCTCGCCGCCACCAGCAGGGCGGCCCACGATGCGACCGTGCTCATCACCCATCCGAACACGCTCGATCCCGCCGACCTGAAACGTCTCAGCACGATCGCCGAGGGCCTTGTCGTCATCGCGCCGAACCAGACGCTCGCGCGCGCGGTGGACCCGGACATCGACGTCACCGGCCATACCGCCGATGCCACGCACGCGCCGGACTGCGCGCTGGCCGACGAAGCGGGCGACGCGACAACTGGTGGCATCGGCTACCGGACACCGAACGGCGAGCTGTGCTACCCCACGACGGCGGGCGCGGCACTGGTGCGATACGACCACGACGGCACGCCGGTGACACTGCTCGGCACCGCGACCCCGCTGACCAACGAGGCGTTGGCCGAGGAGGGCAACGCGGCGCTCACGATGCGGCTGCTCGGCGAGCGAGAGCGGCTGGTCTGGTACGTGCCGTCGCCGAACGACCCCGCGCTGCGAGACGGCACGTCATCGCTGCTGTCGCTGTTGCCGCGCGGCTGGCATTACGGCATCGCCACACTGGCCATCGCCGCCGTGCTGCTGGCGTTGTGGCGGGCGCGCCGCCTCGGGCCAGTGGTCACCGAGCCGCTGCCGGTCGTCGTGCACGCGGCGGAGACCACCGAAGGGCGCGCCCGGCTGTACCGGCGGGCAGGCGCGGCCGACCACGCGGCGGAGGCGTTGCGGGACGCGGCCCGGCATCGGATCGCCGCCAGTGCCGGACTCACCGCCGACGCGGGTCACGAAACCCGCGAGGCCATCGTCGCGGCGGGGTGCCGGAGTGGCAGGCCCGCCGACGAGGTGCACTGGCTGCTGTACGGTCCGGCACCATCCGACGACGCGGCCCTTGTGCGGCTCGCGGCAGAACTCGACCGGCTGGAGAACGAGGTACGACAGGCATGACCGAACCATCCAGAGTGGACGACACCCGTGCCGCGCTCGTGGCGCTGCGCACCGAGGTCGGCAAGGCGATCGTCGGCAACGACGCCGCGGTGACCGGGCTGATCGTCGCACTGCTGTGCCGGGGCCACGTGCTGCTCGAAGGCGTGCCAGGCGTGGCGAAGACGCTGCTGGTCCGCGCGCTGGCGAAAGCGCTCGACCTCGACTCCGGCCGGATCCAGTTCACGCCGGACTTGATGCCAGGTGACGTCACCGGCTCGCTGGTCTACGACGCGCGCAGCGCCGAGTTCTCCTTCAAGCAGGGCCCGGTGTTCACCAACCTGCTGCTTGCCGACGAGATCAACCGCACCCCACCGAAAACGCAGTCCTCGCTGCTCGAGGCGATGGAGGAGCGGCAGGTGTCGGTGGATGGCAAGCCGAAGCCGCTGCCGGACCCGTTCGTGGTGATCGCGACGCAGAACCCGGTCGAGTACGAGGGCACCTACCCGCTGCCGGAGGCGCAGCTGGACCGGTTCCTGCTCAAACTGACCATGCCGCTGCCCTCGCGTGACGACGAGATCGGCGTGCTGACGCGGCACGCGGCCGGATTCGACCCGCGTGACCTTGACGCGGCGGGTGTGCGGCCGGTCGCCACTGCGGAGCAGCTCGCGGCCGCCCGCTCCGCCGTCGCCAACGTCACGCTGGACCAGCACGTCATCAGCTACATCGTGGACCTCTGCCGCGCGACCCGCTCGGCGGGCGCGGTGCGGCTCGGGGTGTCGCCGCGCGGCGCGACGGCGTTGATGGCGGCGTCGCGAGCCTGGGCGTGGCTGTCCGGAAAGGACTACGTCACGCCGGACGACGTCAAGACCGTTTCGCGGCCCGCGCTGCGGCACCGCATCGAGCTGCGCCCCGAGGCGGAGCTCGAGGGCGCGACCTCGGATGGCGTGCTCGACCGGGTGCTGGCCGCCGTGCCCGTCCCCCGCTGACGATGGCGCTCACCGGAAGGACCCCGCTGCTCGCGGGCATCGGCGCCGTCATCGTCGGCCTCGCCGCGCCATCGGCTACCGGTATCGCGGTGGTCGTCGTGGTGCTGCTGCTCGGGGTCGTTGTCGACGTCGTGTTCGCGGGCAGCCCCCGTGCGTTGCGGTTCAGCCGCACCGGGGCGACGTCGGTGCGGCTCGGTGAGCAGGCCGACGTCACGCTGCACATCGAGAATCCGGGACGTCGAGTGCGAGGCGTACTCCGGGACGCATGGCAACCGAGCGCGGGCGCGGTGGCCGACCGGCATCGCGTCGACGTCGGCGCTCGTCAGCGCGGTCAGGTGACGACGACGTTGCGGCCGACGCGGCGAGGTGACCGGAAGGCGGTGCGGGTGACGGTGCGCTCGGTCGGCCCGCTCGGGTTGGCGGCGCGGCAGTGCTCGCACGATGTGCCGTGGACGGTGCGTTCACTGCCGCCGTTCGAGAGCCGCAAGCACCTGCCCTCGCGGCTGGCCAGGTTGCAACAGCTCGACGGCAGGCAGGCGGTGCTGATCAGGGGGCAGGGCACCGAGTTCGACTCGCTGCGGGAATACGTCGTCGGCGACGACGTCCGGTCCATCGACTGGCGGGCGTCGGCCCGCGCGGCCGACATGATGGTGCGGACCTGGCGGCCGGAGCGAGACCGCCGCATCCTGATCGTGCTGGACACCGGCAGGACGTCTGCCGGGCGGGTTGGTGACGTGCCAAGACTGGACGCGGCGATGGACGCGGCGTTGTTGCTGGCCACGCTCGCTTCGCATGCCGGGGACCGGGTGGACCTCGTCGCCTACGACCGGCGGGTGAAGGCCTCGGTGTCCGGCACGTCGTCGACGGACCTGCTGCCACCGCTGGTGAACGCGATGGCGCCGGTGGAGCCGGAGCTTGTCGAACTGGACGCGCGCGGCATGGTCGCTGAGGTCCTGCGCCGCGTGCGGCAGCGCAGCCTGGTTGTGCTGCTGACCGGACTGGACGCCGCGCCGATCGAGCACGGACTGCTGCCCGTGCTGTCGTCGCTGACCGCACGGCATGAACTGCTGGTGGCGGGGATCGCCGATCCTCGGGTAGCGGAGATGACGGCAGGCAGGGGCGACGCGCAAGCGGTGTACGAGGCGGCCGCCGCGGAGCGCACCACGGCCGAACGCCGTCACGCGACCGCGCTGCTGGCCCGGCACGGCGTGAGCGTCGTGGACGCGACCCCGGAGCACCTGCCACCCGCGCTGGCGGACCGATATTTGGCACTGAAGTCCGAGGGACGGTTGTAGCGCTCAGCCGAGGTCACTCATAGGCACCTCGACCGCGTACTCGGCAAGTTCATCTAGGTCCAGGTCTGGGCCCGAAGCGGCAAGGATCTCCGCGTCGCTCTCAGTAATCTGCTCGCTCATTCCGTGATGGTATGGCGCCTCGGAGCATTCGTGCCCAAGTTGATCAGCTTACCCTGCACTGTTACCAGCTAGATCCGGCAAAACGGACACGTTTTTGGTCACAGCACAGGGCAAGTTGATCCACATCCCGGCCCGCACGGTGCCAGCCAACTCCCGACCGGCGCGATCGACCCGTGCGCCTCAACCCGTTGCCGGGGCGCTCGCGCCCGCGTGGCTCGCCTCGATGTCGCCGGTCTCCCCTGCCTGCGCGGCGCGGCGGCCCAGCACGAAGACGTAGGCCAGGAACACCACCTCGGCGAGCACGCCGATGCCGATGCGCGCGGCGGTCGGCAGCCCCGACGGCGTCACGAACGCCTCGATCACGCCAGAGATCAGCAGCACGACGACGAGGCCGAGTGCGACCCCGACCACGGCGCGGCCCTCCTGCGCGAGCGCGGCCGATCTGCTGCGTCGGCCAGGGTCGATGACCGTCCAGCCGAGTTTGAGGCCGAGGCCCGCCGCGACGAACACGGCGGTCAACTCAAGCAAGCCGTGCGGCGTGATCAGCCCGAAGAAGATGTCGAGCCTGCCCACCGATGCCATCATGCCGCAGGCAACCGCGACGTTGACCGCGTTGGCCAGCAGCATCACGATGACCGGCAGTCCGAACAGCACCCCGAGCGTCAGCGCGCCCGCGCTGACCCAGACGTTGTTGGTCCAGACGTCGAAGGCGAACGATGCGGCAGGAGCCGAGGAGTAGTAGCTCTCGAACTGCCCGCCAGGCGCGGTGAGCTGCTCGATCTCCGACGGCGTGGCGAGCTGGCCGCGCACCCCGGTGTCCGTGGCGATCCACGCCGCGAGCGCACCGCTGACCAGCAGGAACGCTACGGCGACCGGGATCCACCACGCCCGCGCGCGGTAGATCGCGGCGGGGAACCGCCGGGAGAAGAACAGTCCGAACTCGCGCCAGCTCGGGTTGTGCGAACCGGCGACGGCGGCGCGGCCCTGCGCGACCAGCGTCGACAGCTTGCTGAGCAGCGCAGGGTCCGGCGCGGTGGAGCGCACGATCGACAGGTGCGTCGCGGCACGCTGGTACAGCGCCACCAGCTCGTCGGCCTCCGGCCCGCGTAGTTTCCGCGCATGCCGCACCAGGTACCGCAGCCGGTCCCATTCCGCGCGGTGTTGCGCGACGAACACGTCGATGTCCACGCCGTGACCCTATCGGCTCTGAACCGACGCTGTGTCCGACGTTCCCGACACCGTGTCCGACGTTCCCAACGCTGTGTCCGACGTTCCCAACGCCGTATTCGGCAGTGGCGCCATCACCGAGGGCAGGCCGCGTACACCGCGAGCTGCTGATCGGCACTCCGCGTGGAGTTGCCCGCGGCATCGGCCGCGACTACCCACCACACGATGTCCTCGCCACTCTCGGGCGGACCGATATCGGCGCGGTAGACGTCCGCCGACTCGTGGGCCATGGCAACGTCATGCACCGCACCCTCGCTGTGCTGCCAGAACAGCGTGACGTCGAGCGGCTCGGCGGGCTCGCTGGTGGTGGTCCCTGCTGGCTCGCTGGTGCCGCTGGTCGGCTCCCCGTCGTCGACGACGCGGGCGCGAGCCACCGTGGTCGTCGCGCAGCCGCTGCCACGCGGCCCGATCCCCTGCCGGTCGGTCCGCAGGTCGAACACCCTCGGCGAGGTGGTATCCCGGTCCGTCTCAGGGGTCGTGGCGGTGCCCGCGTCCGGCTCCGATGTCTCAGGCGACGTCGGTGGCGGCGTGGTCGTCGTTGATGTCGCGGTCACCGGGGAGGGTTCCTCGGGTGTGGTGGTGGTCGTCTCCGGTGTCACCTCCGTGGGCAACGTCGACGTCGTCTGCGGCCCCGCGATGGCACCCGCGGGGTCGCCGGGGGTAGCGGGCGGCGACTGCAGCGCGACGACCGCGCCGCCGATGAGCAGCAACGCGGCGAAGCCCGCAGCGAGCCCGAGCGCCCTGCTGCCACCTGGCGCGCGAGAACCCATCGAACGCTGCGCCGAGGCGAGCGCGATGTCGTCCAACGTCCGCTCCCGCAGGTCGTCCGGCGCCGGGATCATCGGCAGCGAGCCGAGCAGCGCGAGCGGGCTGACCATGCGTTCGCGCCGCCTGCCGCACGTCGTGCAGGCGTCGATGTGCCGGGCGACGCGCTTGCGGATCAACGGCGACAACGAACCGTCCCAGCCGCTGAGGAGCGCGTCCAGCTCGGGGCAGTCGCGCCTGCCGGTGCGGCCGACGAGCAACGCCGCGAGCGAGCGTTCCACGTGACCGCGCACCCTGCCGAGCAGCACGGTGGCGTGATGCGGGGTCACGTCGAGCGCGACGGCGAGGTCCTTGCCTTCCAGGCCGTGCCGTAGGTGCAGGTCGAGCACCGCCCTGTCCTTGGCCGCCAGCCCGAGCGAGGCGTCCGCGACGAGTTGCCGCAGCTCGGCGTCGGCGTACTCGTCGCGGTCGACGACCGGCGGCGTCATCGCGGCCACATCCTCGTCGGGACGTTCCCGGGAGCGCTTCCGGATCGCGGCGAGGCACTGGGTGCGGCAGATCGAGTACAGCCAGGGCCGCAGCCTGCTCGGGTCGCGAAGCTGGCCGATCTTGGACGCCGCCGTGACGAACGCGTCGTGCAGCGCGTCGGCCGCGTCGTGGCGGTCGCGCAGGATGGAGTGGCAGTAGTCGTGCAGCCGGTCGGCGTAGGTGTCGTAGATCTCGGTCCACGCACGCTGATCGCCGTCAACCGCACGTCGTGCCAGCTCGGCGTCCTCCATGGTATGAGGGTAGGGCGAAGTGCCCCACTTGTCCGCATTTTCCATGTCACGGGTGACGCTCCCGCCTGATCATGCGGGCGAGCGAGGTCGCGAGCCAGCCACCGCCGAGCAGCACGGCCGCGAGTCCAGCGCCGATGGCGACCCGCACGGCGCCGGTGTTGGCCGGCTGGCTGGCGGCCGGGGTGTCGGGGCTCGACGGCACGCTGGACGTCGTGGTGGCCGGGGTCGCGAAGGGCTGCGATGCGGGTTCCGACGTCGGTTCGGACGTCGGCGGCTGGGTCGGCGTCGGCGTCTCTGGTTCTGTCGGCGCGGCCTCCGTCGGCTCAGGCTCCGGGGACGCTGGCTCCTCGGGGTCAGCTGGCGGCTCGGCCGGCTCCTCCGGCTCACCCTCCGGCGCGGTGGGTTCCCAGCTGGGTGGCACGGTGTAGACCGGCTGGTAGGTGTGCGGCGTCGGGCTGACGGCGTCGTCGCCACCGGGCGCGGCGAACGCCATCCCGCTGAACGCGAAGACGAGGATGATGGCGGCGACGGCGAACATCGTCAGCCGGAACAGCGATCGGATCGAGATGGTCATGATGGGCTCCTTTGTTGGTGGGCTGTCACCTCCTAGGAGCACCGAGGGCGGGGCACGGTCACAGAAACCTGCCGCGGGAATGTGGAACACGGCGTCGGGAGTGAGGAACACGGCGTCGGCTACGGGGGACACGGCGTCGCGGAGACCACAGCACACCGGGAGTCGTCGCGCGTGGCAACCAGCGGCGTGATTGGGTGTCAGGCATGGAGCTCGTTCACACCGGCAAGGTCCGCGACGTCTACACCGACCGGGGCGACCTGGTACTGGTCGCGTCCGACCGGGTCTCGGTCTACGACGTCTCGCTGCCGACGCCGATCCCGGACAAGGGTGCGCTGCTCACCCAGCTGTCGGCGTGGTGGTTCGACCAGCTCGCCGACGTCGTGCCGAACCACGTGCTGTCCACGACCGACGTGCCCGACGAGTTCCGCGGCAGGGCGGTCCGGTGCAAGCGGCTGGACATGATCGGCGTGGAGTGCATCGTGCGCGGCTACCTCAGCGGCTCCGGCTTGAAGGACTACCAGCGCACCGGCGCGGTATCCGGTGTCAAGCTGCCGGACGGGCTGGTCGAGGCGGACAAGCTGCCCGAGCCGATCTTCACGCCAACCACGAAGGCGTCCGAGGGACACGACGAGCCCATCACGTTCGACGACGTCGTCGCGATGATCGGCAAGGACGACGCCGAACGGCTACGGGAGACGTCGATCGAGGTCTACCGCAGGGGCGCGGAGCACGCGGCGTCGCGCGGCATCATCATCGCCGACACCAAGTTCGAGTTCGGCTATGACGCAGACGGCACCATGACGCTGGCCGACGAGATCCTGACCTCGGACTCCTCCCGGTTCTGGCCCGCCGACGAGTGGCAGCCGGGGCGCACGCAGCACTCGTTCGACAAGCAGTTCGTGCGGGACTGGTCGACCAGCACCGGCTGGGACAAGACGCCGCCGGGGCCGGAGATCCCGGACGACATCGTGCGGGCGACGCGGCAGCGCTACATCGACGTCTACGAGCGCATCACGGGCAACACCTGGGAGCACTGAGCCTTAAATTACGAACCTGTAATTTAAAGGATTTCCGGGTTTGCTTACAAAGCCCCCGCGAGATGTAACGACTTCTTGCATACCCAGACGAGCTTTTAAAGTAAGTTGCGATATACTTTAAAAGTGCAGCTAGATGACTTTGTGGAGTCGCCCGCTGGCGACCTCGTGCCCATCAGCGGCAGTGACGCCCGGATGCGACGCACGTTCAGCCATTACGCCTTCGCCCCGAGGCCCCTCCCCGGAACCGTCGAGCTCACCGCCGCGACCTACAAGGTCATCAGCGGTGCTGACCGTGCGATCGGCGCACTCGAGGCCCGGGTGAAACGACTTCCCAATCCGGCCCTATTGGTTCGACCGTCACTGACGCGGGAAGCCGTCAGCACCTCGGCGCTGGAAGGAACGTTCGCTCCATACGCGGACGTTCTCGAAGCCGAGTACGCCGATGGCAGGGCGTCGTCGGCCGAAGTACGCGAGGTCCAGAACTACATCCGGGCCGCCTTTCGCGGACTCGAACTCATCGAAAGACTACCGATTTGCCTCAAGGTCATCGCCGAGTTGCAAGCAATCCTCGTGCACGGCACACGGGGAGACACATATGACGCCGGACGCCTTCGTGAACGCCTGGTGTGCATAGGGGACAGAGGCCGAGGGATCGAACAGTCACGCTTCGTCCCGCCTCCTCCGGGCCATCAGCTGGAGGAAGGCGTGAGCGACTGGGAAAAGTGGGTGAACAACGAGCAGGAAATGCCCACCCTGGTGAAGCTCGCACTAGCGCATTACCAGTTCGAGACGTTGCATCCATTCAGTGACGGCAACGGGCGAATCGGCCGACTGGTCATCACGCTACAACTCATCGAAGAGGGAGTCCTGGGATTTCCTGTCCTGAACTTGTCTCCTTGGCTTGAGCCTCGGCGCGACGACTACATCGACCACTTGCTCTCCGTAAGCAAGACGGGCAACTTCGACCCCTGGGTCAAGTTCTTTGGCGAGGCCGTCGCAGCTCGCGCCACCGCAGCGTCTGAAACGATCGACCGATTGATGGACTTCTCCGCAGAAGTGACAGACGCCCTGAAGACAACCGGTGCTCGCGGCATTGTTTTGGACCTGGCTGCAAACCTGATCGGCTACCCGGTTATGACGGTGCCGCAGGTGCAGCGAGACCTCGGCGTTTCCTACCCGACCGCGAACGGCGCTGTCACCAAGTTGGAAAAACTCGGGTATCTCACCGAACAGACGGGCGGCAACTACGGCCGTGTCTACCGCTGTGAACGAGTCTACGACCTCTTGTCGGAGAGTTAGCTGTCTCATCAAACAACAAATCGTCCTTCGCCTATTTATCCTCATGCATTGCTCTCGACTCGAAGTAGCAGCGGATTAGTGCAAGCTCAGCGGGATTCGGGCGCCGCAGGACGAACGATTCCGATGATGGGATATCCCGGTACGCCTACAGCGATCGCCTGTCCGCCGGAATGCGGTGAGGCCGCGAACCAGATCGTGCCGGTGTTCTCGATGTAGCCCACCACATCCGGCGACGCGTAGTGCAGGGTGAACGGATGCTCCATGCCGTCGAACTCAACCGCGACGGAGACATCACCGAACGCGAACTTCCCAGGACGGTAGGGAGACGTGAGTCGGATGGAATAACGCTGCCAGGGGCCAGCGGCGAGCAGCTTCGGCAACGTTACCGCGTCCCGACCCTTCTGCCACCGCGACAGCGCCCATATCAGCAGCACCAGCACACCGGCCGCGGCCGCGATCGCTACCGACATACTCGCCTCATCCGCAGCGGTCTGGTCGGACGCTCCACGGAGGAATCCGACCGAAACCGCGAGGGCGAGCAGTGCGGGCCAACAGAACCATCGACGAGTCTTGCGGCGCACCACCTTGGCCCAGCGAATCGCGACCTCGTCCTCGGATGCCGGAGCGGCCGGGTCGATGTCCGTTTGACGTGGCCGCACCTCGCGATAACCGTCGGCGTTCTTCGCCTTTCGCAGCGGAATCGGGGAATGGATTCCTGGCAGGCGTAGCGCCACCCTGCCCCGCGAGTCGGGCCCGACCAGCCACGCGCGTGGGTGACGCGCGAGAACCTGCGCGAACGGATCGAGCACGCCGCCCTTCAGGTAGAACAGGTTGGCCCCGTCACGGACCTCAACGCGACAGTCAGTCGCCCGCAAGGGCCGCGCGATCACCGGGCGCCACGTCTGCGCCGCCATGGCCTTGTCAACGGCGCGAAGTAACGTCAACTGGCGGAAGAACAGCAGCGCCAAGGCGAGCCCGATGAACAGCGTAATCGCCGCCAGTGTCTCCCGGCCGAAGAATGCCACGATGCCAGCGAGCGCACACATCCCCGCGCATCCGCCGACACCCCGCCATAAACCTCGATAGACAAATCTGATCACCACTCGCGTATGCGGGTCCTCCGCGCCAGGCCGGTCGGTGCGGGGCCCCGGAGCCTCCGGGATCGCCGCAACTACCGCGTCGTCCTCCACTACACCCCTCCAGAGTCAGTAGATGAGGATAATTGACGTCTTCTGCCCAATTGCGACGCATCGGTCCCACGGACGAGTAAGTACAGTCCGCCGTGCTTGGAATGCCGGATGAGGGGTCGATTCGAACTCCATACAGCTCAGCAGGGATGCACGGTGATGTGTCTATTCGCTACGACGTACACCGCCGGATGAACTTAGCCGGAATCTGCTGTGCGAGCCAGGTTGTCTCGTTTCCATGTAGAACTCGACACCATCGGCCGCCGCTGCAGCGGCGGCGACGCTGAGAAGGACGGGTGATGTGCTCTTGCGCTTGCCAACAGCCACAGCGGTCTCTTTGTCGACGGACAGGTGCACGTACTGACGGCGTATGGGCTGGAGCCCCTCGACGCGGATCGCCTCCCAGGTCTCGGGAGCAGTGCCGTGGTAAAGGACGTCAGGCGGTGTGGCAGGCTGCCGCTCGATCCGCCCAGGCAGCGAATGACCATACAAAGCGCGGATGCGGTCACCGACAAGTTCGAAACGCCGCTTGGCAGACGACTCGATCATGTCGGCCAACGCCTCGCCGTCCACCGCCTCCCACGCCCCACCCTTAGCACGCAGCGCATCCACCAACTGATCAACCGGAGCCCAACCCTCGCCATCGAGCTCCAGCTCATAAAGCCACGGCGCATGCCGCAACGCGTGCGACACGACCTTGCTCAGCTTCTCAGTACGTAAACGCAATCAGACCCTCCCCTATATGTCGGCGCCGGTCGTTGACCTTAGCGAACTCCGGCGCTTCCCATTCGCCAGCTGCCAAGCACCCACAACGGAGTTAGGTGCGGAGCAATGCGTCACGCACTGACACGTGCTCGCCAACTCGTACGATCAGCTTGCCGCTAAGACCCTCGGAGTAAGACCAAACTAGAAACTGGACGCCTCCATACTCATCGCGGGCCGAAACCTTTGACACGGTCTCGCGCTTAAGCACAAGCCTTTCATCGCCATTCTCAAGCCATCGGATACTGGCGGATCCGGCAATCTCACCCAACGTAAGCGTGGCACTGCTATCGACATCACAGCCGTCAAGCGTAGCCCGTCATCGGTAACGTGCCAGGTCGAAACATCTCCTCCACAACTTTCAGTTCGTTAATCGGTCGAATCGATCACCGGTAGCGGGTCGGGGGAAAAAATCGGTCGAGGCGACGGGAAATCCACGAAAAAGTCACGTCCGCATTCTCCCGACAGTGCCGCAACTAGAAACTCGCTCATCGAGCCTTCAAATGAAAACCACTCATCGTCCCCCGCGTCATTCAGAACTACCGTCCACCTCTCAGGATCGGCGTCGCTCTTCACCCAATAACACTCTTCTCTTGTCTCGGTTCCACCCCAGACCAGAAGTTCCTCAGCGCCAGCCTCAATCGAATACGGAATTTGATCCGCACCTATAACCCTGAGAGTTTCTAATGCATTTCGATTACGCCACCCTATATCCAAAGCCTCGGTCGGATACATTGGCTGATATACCCAAATAAAGTCGTCGAAAACACCAGCACCATACCGCTCGACCAGGCGCTTGTAGTCCGACGGCAACGGCGAATCCAACTGAGATTCCACCGCCGCCCAATCGATACTCCTATCGTCTTTGTACGAATACGGTGGCACAAGAGAAATCAATCGATCAAGCGCACTCATCTCGAACCCTTCCTGTTACGATGGCGTATTCTCTACAGGAATCGTAAACGCTAGACCCTTCGTTCCCCTCGCAGTGATCATGATCTTATATGGTATCGGATCACCATTTCGATATATCGGCGTCGAGGTGTAGTACACATCCTGCGTTTCCAACGCGTTAGCAACTTCATTTTCCCCGACTCTCATGCGACCTCGGTTGGGACTTTGATAGACGGTGACAAAGTTCTCTGGCATTTCGCCAGTACCTCCAAGCTTCTTCGCAAGGAGATGTCCCTTGTCATGTTTTTGCGCTCTGCCTCCATATCCTGGCGGCTTGATCCATTCACGCACTTTCTGCCCCTGGCCGATGTCGCTTGAGGTCAAGCATGCCCTGACCCCGGTCCGGTTTCCGTTCTTGAGGACATCTCCGTAGTCTTTCCATCCCTTTCCGCAACCTTGCTTGCGGAACTTCTTGGGGGTTGTGCCAGGGGGCACCGGCGCAGGGGCGGCAGATGTATCAGGCCCCCGCTCAGGTGTGTACCGCTCATCCTGTTGATTATCACCGCCTCCAACGGTGCCCAGGTCGATGTCGTTGCCGGGGTCGTTGGCGGCTTTCCAAAGGCTCTTAGCGGCCTCACGGACGGTCGTATTGAGATCGGGGCGTGGCGCCTTGGTGTTGGCGCGTTCGTTGACCTCCTGACTCCAATACTGCTGGCGCAGTTGTTCGGGGGTAGCGGTCACGGTAGCCACACCACCGGCGCCGGTGCCCAGAGTGGCCACACAGGCGTATCCACACTGTGGCAGGTAGTTGCCGGGTCCACTTCCAGAACCGGGCGAACCACCAGAACTGGAAATAGCATCGACGGCCGCTGCTGTACCTGCGGCGGTGGCCATGGACCGCCACAGCCACGCCTTCGCCGCGTCGTAATCGCTCAGGTCCGGCCTCGGAGGAGCAGCCACCGCCGTGCCCGCGACAGTGGTTGTTGTGATGTTGTCCCACGCATCAGCCACCCCGTCGGCCACGTCGCCAGCCACCGACGACAGGCTAGCCTCGAGATCAGATGCCGCCTCCCGACCAGCCGGGCTGGACTCGAAGCGTATGCAGTCCACGCCGCAGCCCCGACAGCGGCGATCCCGATGACGGCGGCCGTTCCGGTAACCACCAGATTCCCGCCAGGCCCAGAGATCCCCGACGACATCGTGCAGGCGACCCGGCAGCGCTACATCGACGTCTACGAGCGGATCACGGGCAAGACCTGGGAGCGCTGAGCCGCACTACCGCTGCCACTACGTGCAGGGCCGAATGAACCTGGCCGGAATCTGCAGCGCGAGCCAGGTTGCCTCGTTACCGACGTAGAACTCGATGCCGTCGGCCGCCGCCTCGGATGCGGCAACGCTGAGAAGGACGGGCGACGTGCTCTTGCGCTTGCCAACGGCCACAGCCGTCGCCGTGTCGACAGACAAATGCACGTACTGACGACGTATGGGCTGGAGCCCCTCGCCGCGGATCGCCTCCCACGTCCCGGGAGCAGTGCCGTGATAAAAAACCTCCGGAGGCTTAGCCACCTGCCGCTCAACCCGCCCGGGCAGCGAATGGCCATACAAAGCGCGGATGCGATCACCGACAAGTTCGAAACGCCGCTTGGCAGACGACTCGATCATGACGGCCAGCGCCTCGCCGTCCACCGCCTCCCACGCCCCCCTTAGCACGCAACGCATCCAACAACTGATCAACCGGAGCCCACCCCTCGGCATCAAGCTCCAGCTCATACAACCACGGCGCATGACGCAACGCGTACGACACCACCTTGCTCAACTTCTCAGCACGCATGCAGATCCCTACAAAATATCGGCGTCAGACGTTGAGAGTAGCGAATTCCGAACACTGTTCCCATTCTGGCGAGGCATAGTCGCGCACGATCACCACGCACCCGCGACTTCGCTCTAATTCCCGGCACGCGACATCGTCGTTATCCTGGCGGCGCGTGACGGGAATCATTTTGCAGTCCGCGATAGCGACCCGCCAACTGACCTCTCTCTAGGATCAACCAGAATGCTAGATCAGTGAGCCCCAGTTCGACGACCCGAACCAACTCGCTCGGATATGAAAACTTCGTGAACACCTGGCGCGCATAAAAGACTAGAGACCGAGGGGTCGAACAGCGCTTCGTTCCACCTTGAACCCTTTTGCGCTACACGCAGACATCTCTATCGGAATCGAATTTTTCCCAGACCGGAGTAAACCATCCATTACGCAACTCAGTTATCCACTCAAGAGAAACAAGCCCCCTGCAAGCGTCAATAATTTCTTCAGGACTGGAGACGCTTCAGAACCAATACTTTCAGAGTAGCGTTTAACCCTCCAGCAATCGAATATCTCGACACCCTTCTCATCAACTGAATAATCGAAGTCGACATCAATTAAGGCGCCACTTTCGTCGATAAACCAGCAGCCGATTCCATGCATATTGTAATCTATCCGACCGCCTACTGAACCAGATTTATCCAGAGCTTTGGAGTGATACATCCACCTCATCGACGGGACGCTCCCATGGAGACCGGGAATCTCCTCGAAGACGACCGAACGTACATGGTATAATGCACGCAAAAATTCTTTCACTTCCCCGGCAGGGTCGAGGATCATCGATAACCTGACCCCTTTCGATACGGATTATGAATTCTGTTCGGCCCAACCTCCGCCCACATGCGTACAACTTCCGTCATTCCGTCCCGGTAAAGTTCATCGAATCGTTCTTGAGACACGACATTGTACGGCAGACCATCAACATTGTATAGATTTTTCTATCATCAGCAACGAGAATGGAACCGCCCGGCCTTGGTCGGGGAGCTATTCAGTGCTCGCTCGCTTCTGCATCCTCTTTCGGCGGAGCCAGAAGAGCGCCGGGACCAACCACAGCAGTCCGGCAAGGGTGCGCAGCAGGCCCCCGCCCGTAGCCGCGAACGGCGTCACATTCACCAGACCGGCGCGGTCCGTGCCGTTCGGTAGTCCGGCGTCGGTGAAGGCCGTCGTCGAATGGATCTCCCGGTAGTCCGCACCCGCCGCCATCACCAGCCCAATCACGATTACCACTGCTGGAGGCGCCCACACCCGACGCCGACGGGCCTTGTCTCGCCGCACTAATCGCGGATCGTCATCCCGGACCTCCTCGCCTGCCGCAGAGCAGGGCCCGTCTTGCCCTCCATACAGGAGAGATCCCAGCCTTAGTCAGATGACGTGTACCGTGTTGCAATCGATTCACCGTCAGGCTTCGAGCCTTCACGCTGATGCTGCGTGAAAGCGCGATGTTAGTCCGACATATGGTAGGGGAATTCTCTGATGTATGCTTCATCTTTAAGAACTTTAGTAACTATTCCTCGTCCTACTATTGAAACTGGCCCTTCAGTTATTGTTACTTCGGCACCCACTTCAAGATAGGAGTATGCGAGTCGCCGATCCGGAAAGTCGACCTTGTACAAGCATCGGTTGCCAAAGTTCGAATCCAACAGTTCTAGGATCACACCCATCGGTTCAGACTCTTTCCCGCCCGTAAACCTACATCCAGCAGTGAACACTCGGGCGCTCGGAGGCGTGAACCCCCTTCCATCCTCATAGGTCTTTCGCCATTCGACTCTCATATGTGCTATAGCGGGTTCGACACTATCCTTCATGGCCAAACTCGTATTCCGTCCATAGTCTGGTTTATTAATTCGAGCTGCGGCGGCTCTGCCCACACCGCTGGACCTATTCCATCCCATCGCTCATGGTATAGCAGCGTGTCGAATGTAGATCTTGGAATCCTAGTTTCAACAGTTATCCCGTTCCCCTTATTGAGCCGACGTCCCCACTCTTCGGCATCAGGTCCCGTAAGAGCGAACCACTTACCCACCATCATGCCTGGAGCAATATTGAAACGCTGCGTTGCAGCGATGTCATTGAACTCTACTTCATCGACGTTTCGGAAGATTTGGACTTGATCCTCGTCTCTATCGTCACGCGTCGGTGCCGGCGCAGCAATTTCTGTAGGTACCTCATCAGGCTGATAGGGCTGGTCTTCGCTGCCGTCGTCTCCGACGACGCCGAGGTGGATGTCGTTGACGACGTCGTTGGCCTTCTCCCAGAGGTCCTTGGCGGCCTCGCGGATGGTAATGCTGAGGTCGGGACGCTCAGCCTTGGTGGTGGCGCGATCATCGATGATCCGAGTCCAGTTGATCACGTTCTCAGTGGCTTCGTTGGCCGCAATGGCGGCCGCGTCATCGAGAACGCCCCAGCAGTTTCCACACCCACTGCCACCAGGCATCGGCGGCGGGCCCGGCGGCGCTGGCGGGCCCGGCGGCACAGGTGGATCTGGCGGGTTGGGCCGACCCTGACCGTCACGCCCCTTGGAAATCCGCCACTCCCAGCTGTCGCGGATATGTGGCTTGAAGCGAACGCAGTCCGGATCAGCATCACACGTGCCGTCTGCAAGCCTTCCTGGGTTGAGGACCAGCGATCCGACTACGGATCCAAAAAGCAGTACCAGCGCGAGCGAAGAAGCCAAGGACCTTGGCAGCCGTTCCCGTGGTTGTGCCCGGAATACTTGGACATGGGTAGGGATCGCACAACCGACCGGTCCTATCCGTGTAGTTGAGCGGACTCCCCGCGGCGTAGCCGTAGCGGTTGGCGTTGCCCACATCGCGGGGGTCGAGGGCGGCCGAGTCGCGGGAGGCGAACCCTCCGGTGCCGGGTTCATACCAGCGGGTGCCCATGTTGGTCATGCCCGTGGCCGGGTCGGTGTACTGGTGCTGATACCCGAGCAACGGTTGAGCACCCGCGGAGCCGGTCTCATCGCCGAACGGGTCATAGCTGCGCGAACCACCCAAGCCACCGGTGGTCGGGTCGTAAAGTCCGATCAGGTCGGTGCGCCGGTCGGTGGCCGCGAGCCCGGTGGTGGTGCCATCACCGGCACCCAACAGCTCGCCGCTGGGTAGGTAGCTGTAATCCCACGAACCAGTGGCGGTGACATCCCTGCTGGTGCCGAGATACGACAACGTCGTACTGCCACGGGACACGAGCCGGTTGAGTGCGTCGTAGGCATAGTTCGTGCCGTCCGCCGCGACGAGCTCGTCGAACGCGTTATAGCTCATCGTCGACGTCGTGCCGTCGGTCGTGCTCGACGACAGGGTGCCGCGAGCCGTGTAGGTCCGAGAGTCCCCACCGGACTCGACGAGCTGATTACGCTCGTTGAACACCTGCGCTGTACCAGTCTTATCGACCAGGTTGCCGGCGTCGTCCCAGCCATAGCTGACCGTGTCGCTGCCGTCGTCCCACGAGGTTATGTAGAGATAGGACCACTCGTACATACCGAAAGTAACTTCGCAGTGCGGTCAGACCGGCGCGCACCACTCAAATGGCGTACCGCACCGCACAGTGCGCACAGACAGCTGTCCACCATTGACCATGGCAGCCCGCGGAGCGCATAGTAAGGCCGTTCTGAACGGCGTTCATGGGCACGGACGCGACGAGGGTGGTCAGGTGTGTCGACGGTGACGGGAGCGCGCTGGGATCAGCGCGACCGGCAGCGTCTCGACATCCTCTCCGCGGCGCGTCAACGGCTGACCGACGGCGGCTACGCCGCGCTGTCGGTACCCGACGTCGCCGCTGACGCCGGGGTCAGCGAGGACACGATCCACGTCTTCTTCCAGGGCACGGAGGATCTGTTCGCGACATTGTTCACGCAGCGGCTGGACGACTTCCACACCGAGATCGCCCCGGCGTGCCGGGTGGCCGAGACCGGCGAGCAGGTCATCGCCACGATCGCCACGGCGTACCTCGACGTCTACCGGGTGTTCGGGCGGGAGCTGAACATCTGGACGATGGTGCTCGGCGAGCATCCCTCGGCGAACGACATCGCCCGACCGCTGGTCGCGGCGTCGCAGCGGGTGCTGAACACACTGGGCGCCGCGTTGACGCGCACCGCGAAACGGCCGGTGGCACCGGGCGAGATGCAACTGGCACTGCCGTTCGTATGGGCGACCATCACCGGCCTTGCCGAGCACGTCACCGGGGGCAGGCAGGTGCTGCACCCGTGCGGCTGGGAGGAACTCCTCGACTTCACGGCACGCACCATCATCGCGGGGCTCGACGCGATGCGCACCAACACACCCCAGGAGTGAACCCATGCTGTCCGCTCTGACCCGCGCTGCGACCGCTGCCGTGAACCGCGCCGTCAATCCCCAGCCCGGTCACGACCTCGCGGACCTCGCCGGTGCCGTGCGGGGCAAGAACGTACTGGTCACCGGCGCGTCGTACGGGGTGGGTGCCACCACCGCGCGACTGCTCGCGCGGGCTGGCGCGACAGTGCTGCTCGCGGCGCGCACCGAGGAGCGGCTGGCCGAGGTCGCCGACGACATCACCGCTTCGGGTGGCGCGGCGTACTTCTACTGCGCGAACCTGGCCGATCCGGTGGCCGCCGAGGCGCTGGCGGGCACCATCCTCGCCGAGCACGGTCACGTCGACATCGTGGTCAGCAACGCGGGCAAGTCGATCCGGCGGTCGGTGGACCTGCAGTACGACCGGTTCCGCGACTTCGAGCGCACCATCGGCGTCAACTACCTCGGCCCGGTGCGGATGCTGCTCGCGCTGCTGCCGTCGATGCGGGCGCGCGGGCAGGGGCAGATCATCAACGTCTCCACCATCGGCGTTCGCCTGACCCCCGCGCCGCGTTGGGGCGCGTACCAGGCGTCGAAGAGCGCATTCGATACGTGGCTGCGCAGCATCGCGCCGGAGATCGCCCACGATGGCGTCGCGGTGTCGACGTTCTATCCGTCGCTGATCTACACCCGGATGAGCGCGCCGACGCCGATCATGCGCCAGCTTCCCGGCATGAGTTCCGCCGAGGCCGCGGACATCGTCGGGCGCGCGATCGTGACGCGCGAGCGCGCGATCGGGCCGTGGTGGCTGGGCCCTGCCGAGGTGGGCAGCGTGCTGTTGGCTGGCCCGGTGACGTGGGCGCTAGGCGTGCTGTACCGCAACACCGACGACACGCCGAGCGCCAACGGCGAGGCGGCCAACGGCGCGTCCCACGCGAACGCCGAGCGGTAGCCGCCCCGGGCATCAGGACATCGACACCAGCATGGCGGCCATCATGACGTTCATCGCCGCCCGTGCGGTCAACCGCGTGCGGTGCCGCAGCACCAGCGGCAACGCGGGCGCTGGCCGTGTCCTGCCGCGCACCAGGCACACCCCGACGTCGACCGCGAAGTAGGCCGTCGCGGCCCCCGCGGCCGTGAGCAGCGCCGGGTCACCGGCGGCCACCAACGGCTCACCATGGCCGTGACCAGCGGAATGTCCTGCCATCGCGGCGAGCATGAGCAGCATCGCGACCGAGCCGAGTAGGTGATGCCCGCACTGCGACGGCACGCAGCAGGCGCCGCCGCGCCGACGCACCCACATCACCCCAAGAATGACGGCGGTCAGCGCGAACACCGCCAGCCATCCTGCCCTCGGGATCGGCCACCCTGCCGGCAGCAACATGGCAAGCATGCCGAGACTCATCAGCACCTCGGCCGCCTCGTCTTCGCGCCGGACGTGCACCCGCAGCGTCGAGGCAGGATGTGCGTGCACGAGGCGGGTGGTCGCGAGCAGCGCGATCAGCACGAGCGCGACACCCTGCATGACCAGCACTGGCATCGGCGCGCCCATAGCTACCTCGCGTGTCGGCAACAGACCCGACTATTCACGCTGGCAGGCCAGCTCCACTGGTACCAGCCCGCAACCAGGGGATTACGCTCCGTGCGGTCAGAACATGAAGCCGCCGCCGCAGACGAGGGTCTGACCGCTGACGTAGTCCGACTCGGGAATGCACAGCAGATACACCGACCCGGCCGCCTCGGTCGGCGTGCCGCTGCGGCCGAGGGGGATCATGGTCTTCATCATCTCGAGCACATCGGGGTTGACGCCGATGTTGATCTCGCGGCCCTCGATGGTCACGGTGCCGCCCTCACCGGCGGGTGTCTCGGTCATACGGGTCTTGATCAGTCCGAACGCGACGGTGTTGACGGTGACGTTGTAGCGGCCCCATTCCTTCGCCATGGTCTTGGTCAGCCCGGTCACACCCGCCTTCGCCGCGGCGTAGTTCGCCTGCCCGGCGTTGCCGCCGAGGCCGGCGATCGAGGAGATGTTGACGACCTTCCGGCACGGCACCGGCTCGCCCGCCTGCTTCGCCTTCTTCGCGGCCGCGGAGATCACCGGCTGCGCGGCCCGCAGAATCCGGAACGGCGCTTTCAGGTGAACGTCGAGAATCGCGTCCCACTGTTCGTCGGTCATTCGCTGGATGACCGAGTCCCACACGTAACCCGCGTTGTTCACGATGATGTCGATGCCACCGAAATTGTCGACGGCGGTGCGCACGAACCGGTCGGCGAAGTCGTCGTCGGTGACGCTGCCGACGCAGGCGAGGGCGGTCCCGCCCGCGGCTTCGATCGCGGCGACGGTGTCCTTGGCCGGTTCGGCGTCCAGATCATTGACGACGACGCGCGCGCCATCACCGGCCAGCTTGCGGGCGATTTCGCGGCCTATGCCGCGACCCGAACCCGTGACCAGGGCGGATCTGTTGTCGAGCTTTCCCATGGCTGCCTTTCTCAGGTGAGGTCGATGGTGGCGTCGCCGCGCAGCGTGACGGTGCCGTCGGCGAGGGTGACGGTGAGCTCGACAATGGCGATGCCGTCGTCGATGGCGGTGACGCGCCCGGTGCAAGTGGGTTCCGCGTGCAGCGGCGTGACGGCGGTGAACCGCACCCGATAGGAGCGGATCTTCTCCTGCGGCACCCAGTCGGTCAGCAGCCTGCCCAGGTAGGCCATCGACAACATGCCGTGCGCGAAGACGTCGTCGTAACCGAACTTCTTCGCGGCGTCGATGTCGATATGGATCGGCATGTGATCGCCCGACGCGCCCGCGAACAGCGCCAACGTCGCGCGCGAGATCGGTGTGACACGCAGCGGCGGCAGCTCGGTCCCTACCGCGATCTCGGTCGTGGTCGTCACGAGGTCACCTCCGGGTGGCTGATGGCGAGGCTGAACTCCGCCTCAGCGACCGGCTCACCGGTGGGCCGCGTGATGTCGGTGTGTTTGACCAAGAACTGCAACGCCCCACCCTTTTTCGTGTGGACGTCGGCGATTCTGGATTTCAGGAGCAGGGTTTCTCCCGCGTAGGCGAGCGAGTGATAGGTGAAAGACTGTTCGCCGTGCAGAATGCGACCGAGATCGATGTTCAAATCGGCGAGGAATGAGAACGCGTCGGGGTCGTCCATTTCCAGGCTGAAGAAGAACGTCGGCGGCACCGGCAGGTCCGGATGCCCCGCCCGCCGTGCCGCGTCGACGTCGCTGTAGATCGGATCGGTCTGCCCGACCGCCTTCGCGAAGAACCGCAGCCTGCCGCGCTCCACATCGGCCTCGATGGACCGAATCGGCAACGCCTTCGCCTTCTCCGGGTCGATCCGCATACCGCCACCCGTCGTTTCATAGGGAGAAATGTGATATCCATTAATCTTGAAACGACGTTAGCGGCCGGATCAGCTAGCGGCAATCACGCGCAATTCCTGACATTCCGCGAAATAGCGGCGCGACCGTTACGCCTGCCGCGCCGTGGCCATGGCGCGCTCGACTTCCCAGAACGCACGCATCGACAACAATCGCCCGTCCTCGTCGACCCGATACACCGCGACCAGATCGGTGTCGACGCGGTGCCCGCCGGGAAAGTGCGTCGTGATCGTGGCGACGTTGGCGACCTCGTCACCAGCCGCGTGCGAATCGTGCACCACGAACTCGAACCGTTCCACCGAGGCGATCGCGGTGTCCCAGAACGCCGACAGCCCGTCGGCACCGCGATGTCCCTTGCCCTCCGGGTCGAACCCGGATGGCCCGACCGGGTCCTCGACCACGGCGTCCGGCGCGAACAGCGCCAGCCAGGCGTCCTTGTCGCCCGCGTCGACCGCCCGCATCGACGCCAGCGCGACCTGTCGCGCTGGCGGCTGATCGGCCGCCTCGTCCCAGCACACTGTCACACTCACGCCGCAACCTCCGCGATCACTTCATCGGCGAACTTCTTCACCGCGTCCACTTTGGACGAAACTGGGGCATCGAACGGCAGCCCTTGGAACACCCACGGCATCACCACGGCATCGGTCACACCGGCCTCGGCTTGTTCCCGATAGCCCGACACACCGAACCGGTCGACGCACACCGCCTGGAACTCGAACGGGTCGTCCGCTCGGCCATACTCCGCGAGCAGCTCACGCAGCCGGCCGATGGTGGTGCGCAGCTCGTCGATGGTCATCATCGCCGAGGACCAACCGTCGCCGTAGCGGGCGGCGCGCCGCAGCGCGGGCTTGGAGTGACCGCCGATGTAGAACGGCATCCGCTCGCGCGGCGCCGGGCTCATTCGCAGCTTGCCGAAGTCGAAGAACTCGCCGTGGTACTCGACCATCCCACCGCCGAGGATCAACCGCAGCACCTCGATCGCCTCGTCGGTGCGCTTGCCTCTGCGCTCGTACGGCACGCCACACCAGGCGAACTCCTCCGGTGACCAGCCGACACCGAGGCCGAGGCCAAACCGATCGCCGGTCAGCGCGGCCACCGAGCCGAGCTGACGCGCCAGCACCACCGGATGTCGCGAGCCCAGCTTGAGCACCGAGGTGTAGAACCGGATCTCGCTGGTCGCGGCGGCCATCGACGTCGCGGCGATCAGCGGGTCGACCCACGGCGTCTCGGCGTCCCAGAACCGCTGACCGTTGGCGGTGTAGGGGTAGTCGGCCGAGACCTCCTCGGAGTAGAACAGCGAGTCAGGCAGCACCACCGAGGAGAACCCGTTCTGTTCCGCGGCGACTGCCAGCTCCGCGAGCTGATCCGGCGGACTGAGCGCGACCGACATGCTGAACTTCATCGACTCACCTTCCACCGCCATGGCAAAACTATAACGTGTTCTAGTATGGTCGATGTGACCATGGCCAGGCAAGCCGAGGGAGCGAACTATGGACGCCGATGCCATCACCAAGGCCGCCGAGCACCTGCTCAGCGCCTACGCCAGCGGTGTCCCGGTTGAGCCGATCATCAGCGGCTTCCCCGATGCCGACGTCACTGACGCCTACCGCATCCAGCAGGAACAAGTTCGCCGCTGGGTCGACGCGGGTGACGAGATCAAGGGTCACAAGGTCGGGCTGTCCTCGCAGGCCATGCAGCGGCAGATGGGCGTCCACCAGCCCGACTACGGCCACTTGCTCGCGAACATGTTCCACGCCGAACACCTGCCGTTCGACGCGAGCGGCTACCTGCAACCCCGGATCGAGCCGGAGATCGCGTTCGTGCTCGGCACGCCGCTGTCAGGACCCGGTGTCACCGCCGCCGACGCGATGCGCGCGGTCGAGTTCGTCGTCCCAGCGCTGGAGATCGTGGACTCCCGCATCACCGATTGGCGCATCTCGATCGTCGACACCATCGCCGACAACGCCTCGTCCGGCGGCGTCGTACTCGGCAGCAAACCCACCCGGCTGGCTGACGCCGACCTGCGCACCGCGGGCTGTGCGTTCCACATCAACGGCGAACTGCGTGCCACCGGCTCCGGCGCCGCCGTGCTCGGCTCGCCACTCAACGCGCTGGTATGGCTGGCCAACACCGTCGGTCCGCTTGGCATCACACTGGAACCGGGCCACGTCGTACTACCGGGCTCGATGACGCGCGCGGAACCGGTTAAACCAGGAGACAGCGTAGTGTCCGATATGGGGGAGCTTGGCAGTGTGACGGCGGTCCTTGCGCCGCCGAGGTGATATCGACGGAAAGGCGACACACCAGCGATGAAGATGCACATCGACACCGACGTCTGCACCGGCCACGGCGTGTGCGAGGGACTGCGGCCCGACGTCTTCGAAGTGGGCGACGACGGCATCGTGCACCTGCTCACCGAGGAGTTCACTGAGGCGGACCGCGCCGATCTGGAGGACGCCGTCGACCAGTGCCCGACACAGGCGTTGCGGCTGGAAGGCTGAGCGTGGCGCGACTCGTCGTCGTTGGCGCGTCGCTGGCCGGGCTGCGCGCGGTGGAGTCCGCACGACGGGCAGGATTCACCGGCGCGATCACGCTGCTCGGCGCGGAGGAGCACCTGCCGTACGATCGGCCGCCGCTGTCCAAGGAGTTCCTGACCGGCGACGGCACGCCGAAGCAGTTCCGCACCGAGGACGCGCTGCGCACCGACCTCGACGTCGACTTACGACTCGGCACACCCGCAACCGGGCTCGACCCCGAGCAGCGGGTCATCCTCGCGGGAGACGACCCGGTGCCGTACACGGCGGCGGTGCTAGCCACCGGTGCGACCGCACGAACACTGCCGGGACTTCCTGCGCTGTCCGGGCTGCACACGCTGCGCACGCTGGACGACGCCCGCGCGCTGCGCACCGCCATCCAGCCCGGCAGCAGAGTGGTGATCGTGGGTGCGGGGTTCATCGGTTCGGAGCTGGCCTGCTCCGCGCGACGGATGGGTGCCGAGGTGACACTGGTCGAGGCCGCGCATGTGCCCTTCGCCGCCGCGGTCGGCGACGAGCTGGCGCCCGCGATCGCCGCCCTCCACACCCGCCACGGCACCGACCTGCGCTGCGGCGTCACCGTCACGGGCATCGACGGCGACGATCGGGTGCGGGCCGTCCGGCTCGGCGACGGCTCGACGTTGCCCGCTGACGTCGCGATCGTCGGCGTTGGCGCCGCGCCAGCGATCGACTGGCTCCGTGGCTCTGGCGTGAAGCTCGACGACGGCGTCGTCTGCGACGAGACCCTGCAGAGCAGCGCACCTGGCGTGTACGCGGCGGGTGACGTCGCGCGCTGGTTCAACCCGCTGTTCGGCGAGACGATGCGACTCGAGCACTGGACGTCTGCCGCCGAGCAGGGCGGACTGGCCGCGCGCAACGCCACCGACCCGGCCCAGGCGACTCCGTGCACGCTGGTGCCGTACTTCTGGTCGGACCTCTACGACAGCCGCGTGCAGTTCGTCGGCGTTCCGACCGCGGACGAGGTGCGGGTCGTCGCGGGCGGCGTTGGTGAGGACACGCTCCTGGCGCTGTATCGCAGGGATGACCGGCTCATCGGCGCGCTCGGCGTGGAGCAACGACGTCTCGTGATGCGGCTGCGCGCGCAGATCGGCAAGCGCGTGAGCTGGAACGACGCCCTGGAGGCCGTGGCAGGTTGAACGCGGCCGGTTGATGCCGCACGGTCGCGCGAGCAGTGCGGCGGGTTGATGTGGATCTTGATGCTGTTTGGCGATATGCATCGCCAAACAGCATCAAGATCCACCCGCCACTGCTCAGACCTGACCCGCTGGACCAACAGGGCCGAGCTCACCCGCCGGGTCACAACCCCTCGATGTCGGAAATCCGCCACACCCCGTCGTTGTCGCGAAGCGCGGTGACGTCCAGGGTCGCGGTGGACGACGTTGGCGCACTGCCCTGGCGGCTGACCTGCTGGTCAAGGAACACCAGCACGGTCGCCCGCCCGTCGGTCAGTTCCCGCACGCCGATAGCCCGCACCGTCGCGGCCTTCACCAGCTTGCGCCGTTTCGCCTGCTGCGCGGCCGCCTCGAACTCCCGCCGGTATTCCGCCGCCGCCTCGCCGATCAGCCCGACGTCCATGGCGTGTTCGGTGCGCTCCAACCGCGTGTGGTGGTACGAGAACGCCGCCTTCAGCGACGCGCTCACCTGCTCCACAACGGCCTCGGTCGCCTCGGTATCGACCAGCGCGGCGTTGGCCGCAGACTCCGTGCCACGCAGCTGGTGCGCCCGGACCCCGGAGACCACCGCGCTCGCGGTCGCCAGCGTCAGCACCGCAGCGAGCACCGCGATGATCCGCCGCCGCGTGCCGTCGGACCTGCGAGCAATCTTCATGCCGCCGCCTCCACCGCGCTGACCTTCCACCGCCCGTCGCGGCGCACCAGCTCGGCGTTCACCCGCTTCCGCTCGGTGGACTTCTTCTCGCCCTTCGCCCCCTGCGTCTCCAGCGTGGTCGTGAGCACCGCGATCACCTGCGCGGTGCCCGCGTGCCCGTTCAGCTCGGTCACCGCGGCCCGGAGCAGCTCCGCACTGGACACCGTCTTCGTCTGCCGTGCCTGCTCTCGCTGACCAACCTGGTCCCCGGCCAGGTCCCGGTGCAGCCCGCCCGCCGTGACGTCCAGCCACGCCGCGACGTCCCGCTTCGCCTCACGGTGGTCGAGGGTGTGCAGCGTGACCAGCCCGTGCTCGGCCGCCTGGAGCACCACGTCACGCTGCTCGGCCCGTGCCAGCCCCTCGTCGCGAGCGGCGCTGACCCATGCCGTGCCGAACCACGCGGCGGCGGCCACCGCGACCACGGTCAGCACCGCGAGGATGGCCACCAGCGGATCACGCACCAGTCGCATCAGCCGCCTCCCAGCAGCTCGGCGATCCCGACCGGCTCCGAAGACAGCCCTGGCAGCCCCAGCAGACCGGGCAAGTCGCCACCGGGAGCGCCGCCAGAACCGCCGTCGGCGGAGTCTCGCCGCTGCGGCGCGGGCACCGCCTGCGGCACCCCCTTGAACGGCGCGTTCTGCGCGCCGCGCACGCTGATCGGGCTGCCAGGCGGCTCGGCGCAGTAGGCGTCCTTGTTCGGCTCCACCTCGGAGACGTCGTTGGCGGGTCGCTGCTTGGTCCCCTCGTAGCCTCGGGTGCACGATGGCGGGTTGAACATGTCGAACACCAGTCCGAGCTGGCCACGCCCGTCCTTCGACACGGTGCGCGCGAACGCCCCGATCACGCCGAAGTTCACCAGAAGCTGCTTCGTCGAGTCGGTACGGGGCGCGGCGACGTTGGCCGTCGTCAGCAGGTTGGCCACCAGCATCGCGGTGTCGTTGCCCGAGACGTCGATGAACTCGCTGACCTGGTCCGCGACCTGCGGCGCCCGGTCGATGATCGTGCGCAGATCCTGATCGGACTCCGCGAATTGCCGCGAGATCGTCTTCAATCCGCCAGCGAACTGGGTCAGGTCATCGGCGTGGCGCTGCTGCGTCTCCAGCACGGTGCGCGCCGAGGACAGCAACTGCCGGGTCGCGGGTATGTTCTTCCTGGCGGACGCGCTGAACTCGTGCGCGCTGTCCAGCAGCAGCTGCAGGTCATCGCCGGAATCCGCGAACGCGACGTAGGCTTCGTCGACCACGGTGTTCAGCGACTGGGTATTGACGCTGCCGATGAGCCGGTCCACGTGCGCCAGCATGGTTTCCGGCGCGACCGGCGCGTCGGTGCGGTTCGCCTCGATCACCGAGCCGTTGGCCAGGAACGGCCCGCCCGATCCGTCCGGCCGCAGGTCCAGGTACTGCTCACCAACAGCGGACCGGTTGGCGACGACGGCATCGGTGTCCGCGGGAATTGGCGGCGCGTCCTCATCGATGTCCAGCTCGATGTCGACGCCCGTGTTGGTCAGCCGCAACGTGGACACCCTGCCCACGGTCACGCCCCGGTAGGTCACCTCAGAGCCCTGGAAGATGCCACCGGAGTCGGTCAGCTCGGCGGTGACGACGTAGCCGCGCGGGCCGAACAGCCGGTCGAGCCCGGCGTACTTGCCGCCGACGACCACCACCGACAGCACGGCGATCAGCCCGAACGCCAGCAGCTTGATCCGCGTCGACCAGGTCAGCATCACGAGCCTCCCAGCAGCGAGCCAAGCAGCGAACCAGTGCCGTCCGAGTCCGCCGAGCCGTCGACGCCAGGCAACGCGGGCAGCTGCGGCAGCTGCGGCGTCTCCGGCAGCGGCAGCGGCGGCCCGTCGTTCCGCTGCGGCGATGGCAGTTGCGGGATCGGGCTCTGCCCCGAGCGGCTCAGGTTGCCGATGAGCTGATCGAGGTTCAGGTCGAACTCGACGTCGACGTTCGCGTAGTCGCCCTTCATCGTGTTGCCCGCGTTCCACGGCAGCGGGTACGTCGGCAGGATCTTGAGCGCCTCGGTGAGGTTGTCGCCCGATTCGGCGAGCTTGCGCAACGTCGGTTCCAGCGCGCGCAGGTTCGCCACCAGCTGTTCGCGGGTCTTACCAACGGTGTCCACCGTGACCCGGGACAGCCGCCGCAGCGCGGTCAACATGTCGACGATCTGGTCCCGCTGGTTCGCGACCACTCTGATGCCCGGCGCGAGGTGGTCCAGCCCCTCGGTGAGGTGGCGCTTCTCGGCCACCAGTGTGCGAGACAGCTCCGCCAGCCCGTCGATGGCCTCGGTGATCTGCGCCTTGTGCCCGTCAAGTTCGGTAACAAGGTGATTCACCCGCGACAGCAGTGCCTTGATCTCCGCCTCATTGCCGCGCAGCGCGGTGTTCAGCTCGGACGCGATGGTGTGCAACTGCTCGACCCCGCCACCGGAGAGCAGCAGCGACAGCGCGCCGAAGACCTCCTCCAGCTCGGCGTGCCTGCTGGTGCGCGCGAGCGGGATGTGGTCGCCGTCGCTGAGCCTGCCGGTCGGTTCGGCATCGGCTGGCGGGCGGAGGTCGACGAACTTCTCCCCGAGCAGGCTGGTCTGCCGCAGTTCGGCGTCGGCGTTGGCAGGCAGTTCGACGTCACCGTTGACGACGATGTCCACCAGCGCCGACCGGGTGTCCTCGGCGAGCCGCACCCGCTCGACCCTGCCGACCTGGACGTCGTTGACCTTGACGGTGGCCTGCGGCACCAGGTCGAGCACATCAGCGAACTCCACGGTGACGCGGTACGGGTGGTCACCGACGTCGGCCCCACCGGGCAGTGGCGCGTTGTAGAGACCGGAGAACCCCCCTGGCCCGCAGCCGGTCAGCACCAGCATCGTCACCAGCACGCACGCCGCGGCGCGGCGGACCGTTCGGGGCGCCATCCGCACGGGGGTCATGAGCCGCCTCCCGATGTCTTCCGCATCGCCTCGAGCACTGGCAGCGGCAGCGGCGGCAGCTCACCGTTCTGCAGCGAGTGCATCACCTGCGACACGCTTGGCAGCTTGAGCGTGCCGTCCAACACCGGTGCGAGGTCCTTGCACGTCTTCGCGAGCACGTCGGGGACCTCTTGCGGAGTGCCTGCCGCGAGCAACCGGCACACCATCATGACCGGCGGGTACGTGAACTCGTTCAGGTTGCCCCTGATCGCGATGGTGCCGGACGGGGCGTCGTAGGCGTTGATGAAGTTGTTCATGCCGGTCGGCGCGACGTCCAGGATCTCGGCCAGCTCAGCGCGCCGCTTGACAAGCAGCCGGGTGACCCCGGCGAGTTTGTCCACATTGGAGGACAGCAGCTGCTGGTTGTCATCCACGAAACCCCGCACGTCGGTGAGCGCGCTGGCCAGTGTGGCTAGTGCGGCGTCCACCTGGCCGGACTCGCTCGCCAGGAACTGACTGACGTCGGCGACCCTGTCGAAGAGATCGGCCACCTGCCGGTCGCTCTTGGCCAGCATGGTTGTGAACTCACCGAGGTGCTTGATGGTGCCGTGCAGGTCGTCCTTGCTGCCGTTGAGCGTGTCGGACAGCCGCGCCAGTTGCGAGACGGTGTTGTTGAGGTTCTTGCCGTTGCCGTCCATCGTGGCCGCGAGCTGGTCGAGCACGTTGCTGAGCGACCCGCCGGAGTTCGCGCCCTTCGGTCCGAGCGTGGTGGCCAGCTCGTCGAGGTTGTTGAACAGCTCGTCCAGCTCGACCGGCGCCGCGGTGCGTTCTCGCGGGATCACCTCGCCGGACGCCATGCGTGGGCCGCCCCGATAGACCGGTGTCAGCTGGATGTAGCGGTCGCTGACCAGGCTCGGCGCGACGATCACCGCGCCCGCGTCGGATGGAACGTCCACATCGGAATCGACGACCAAGTCGACGCGGACCCGGTCGCCCTCGGGTACCACCCGGTCGATGGTGCCGACCTCGACGCCGAGCACCCGCACCGCGGAGTCCTGATACAGCCCGACAGTGCGGTCGAAATAGGCGGTCAGCCGGGTCTCACCGGAGTCGCGGGTGGCCGTCCACAGCACGGCGGCAAGCAGCAGCACCAGTACGGCTGCCAGCGCGAGCCAGGTGTAGGTGGTGCGTCCGGCGCGAGTCGTGATCGCCATCAGTTACCCCCGATCCCCTGGCCGGGTGCGGACACCGGCCGCTCGCAGCCTTGCGGGTTGATCGTCAGCCCCTTGGTCGTGATGGTCGGCGGGAACAGGCCACAGAGGTAGCCCTCGAACCAGCGGCCGTTCCCAGTGGCGTTGGCGCCGATACGGGTGAACGGCGCGAGCAGCTCGAGACTGCGGTCGATGTTGTCGACGTTGGCGCGCAGCACATCGGTCACGGTGCCGAGCTTGCGCAAGGCGGGCGTGAGGTGCTTCTGGTTGTCGGCCACCAGCCCGGACAGTTGTTTCGAGACGGCACGCGTGCCAGCGAGCAGATCGCTGATCGCCTGTTTGCGCGCCCGCAGTTCGCCAAGCAGCGCGCTGCCGTCATGGATCACCTTCCGCAACCGCTCGTTGCGGTCGGCGACCAACTTCGACACCCGGTTGGTGTTGTCCAGCAGGCGGGCCAGCTCGTCATCGCGCTCTGCCACCGTCTGCGACAGCGCGGAGAGCCCCTCCAGCGCTCCGCGCATATGCTTCGGTGCGCCTTCCAACGCCTCGGTGATGACGTCGAAGCTGTCCGCGAGCTGTTTGGTGTCCACATCAGACATCGTGGTGCCGAGCTGGTTGAAGGCGTCCTGCAGCTGGAACGGCGTCGTGGTGCGGTCGACCGGGATCGGCTCGCCAGGATCGAGCGTGCCGTCCCCGCGCGGGTCCAGCGCGACGTACTTCTCGCCGAGTAACGTCTTGATCTGGATCGACGCCGTGGTCTCCGCGCCCAGCCTTGGCAGCTCGCCGCCCTCAGGACCGTCGAGCAGGAACTCGACCCGAACCCATCCGTCGTCCAGCTCCACCGAGCTGACCGAGCCCGCGCGCACCCCGGCGATCTGCACCTCGTTGTCCGGCACCAGTCCCGCTGACTCGGCGAAGTAGGCGGCGTAGGTCGTGCCGCCGCCGATGAGCGGCAGCCGTTCGGTGTTGAGCGCCGCAAGCACCGAAGCCACCAGCAAGAGCACGGTGACGGCCCCGACGGCGGCTTGGTTGCGTTCCGCGAGCGGCTTCATGGTGCTCATGGCCCGCACCTTTCCGGCCGATCCGTGGCGGGCAGCGGCACGACGGGGATGGTCACGTTGAGCGAACCGATGCCGACCGTGCCCGAGATGTCGCAGAGGTAGTAGTTGTACCAGCTGCCATAGCTGAGCACCCTGGTGTATTTCTTCACGTTCCTCGGCAACCGGTGCAGGATCTCGTCCAGTACCGGGGCGTCCTTGGACAGCGTGCCTGCCAGGTCGTTCAGTTCCCGCACGTTCTTGCGCAACGGCGGGCGCGCGTCGGAGACCAGGCCGGACACGCTGCCGGTGAGCGCACCGAGCGCCTCGGTCGCCTCCCCGATCGGCTTACGCTTCTCGGCGAGCCCACTGATCAGCTGTTGCAGCGCGTCGATCAGTTCCTTGGCCTGTTCGTCGCGATTGTTGATGGTGCCGAGGACGTCGTTGAGGTTGCCGACGACCTCCCCGATCACCTTGTCGCGGTCCGCGATGGTCGTTGTCAGCGATGCGGTGTGCCGCAGCAGGCTGCTGATGGTGCCGCCCTCGCCCTGGAAGACCTGGATGATCTCGTAGGAGAGCTGGTTGATCTGCTTCGGGTCGAGCGCGGTGAACAGTGGCTTGAAGCCGTTGAACAACACGGTCAGGTTCAGCGCGGGCGTGGTGCGGTCGACGCCGATGACGTCGCCCTTGCGCAACGGTTCGTCGGAGGCGACGTGGGTGCCGAGCGCGAGGTAGCGCTGCCCGATGACGTTGCGGTACTTCACCCGCGCCGTCGTCGTGGACGGCAGCCGGTACGACTGGCCAACGTCGAAGTGCACCGTGGCCACCGCGTCGTCACCGATCTCGATGGTGCGTACCTGGCCGACCTTGACGCCGGAGATTCGCACGTCGTCGCCATTCCTGAGACCGGAGACGTCGGTGAACCGGGCGGCATAACCCGCCTTGTCGTCGAAGCTGGTGTTGGCGATCGTCGCGGCGAGCACCCCGGTGAGCACGACGGTGACCACGGTGAACGCGATCAGCTTCAGCAGCGAGGGCAACGTCGGGCCCAGTGTGGTGCGCAGTCCCATCCTCACCGCAGCTCCACCTCCGTTCCCCGGTACAGCGGCCCGACAAGCAGCCCGCCCCAGCCGGGCACCGCGCTCGGCTCGACACCGCGCTCAGCGGCGAGCAGCAGCGACAGCAACTCGGTCTCGGCAGGCGTGCCAGCGACCGGCGCGCCCAGCGCCGACCCACCACCGCCGGAGCGCTGGTAGTCCTCGTAGTCGTTACCGCCCTCGCCCGGCGTGGACCCTGGTGGCGGCTTGGACGAGCCGTCCTTGATCGGGCCGTCCGGCGGGTACTGCGGCCAGTGGCCGGGCTGTTCCACCGGCGTGTAGCAGCGCGGCCCCCTGTCGTCGTTGTAGCGGGGCTCGTCAACGCCGGGCTTGTACGCGCCCCTGCTGCTGGTGATCTCGATCTTGACCCTGCTCACATCGGGGTGCTCGGCTCCCTTGCCGAAGGCGATCTCCGCGGCGTCTTTCTGGATGGCGAACTGCCGCATCATGCACGGGTACTGCGGGGCGTAGCGGGCGAGCACATCCAGTGTCGGCTGCACGGTGGTCGTGAGCCGGATCAGGTTCGCCTTGTTGGCATCGAGGAATCCCGCCAGGTCATCCGACGCCCCGGTCACCGACGCGTACAGCGTGCGCAATCCGTCCCGCTTGGCGGCAAGCGTCCTCGTGGTCGTGGTCAGGTTCGAGACGGCGTCCAGCGCGTCCGGCAGCGCATCGGAGTACGTCCTGGCGACCTTGGCGAATGAGGCGATGTCCGCCTTGAGGTCCGGCAGCGACGGGTTCAGCTCGCCGAGCAGCCGCGACACCCTGGTCAACGTCTGCCCCAGCTTCTCGCCCCTGCCGTCGAGCGCGGTGGCGATGGCGTTGAGTGAGCTGGACAGCTTCTGCGGCTCGACCGCCTGCAGCAGCGGCATCAACCCGTCGAGCACGCGCTCCAGCTCGATCGCGTTGGCCGAGCGGTCCTGGCTGATGACGTCGCCAGCGGCGAGCGGCGTCTCGCTCGGCTGGTCCGGGGAGCGCAGCGAGACGTAGCGTTCCCCGAACAACGTCTTAGGCAGTAGCCGCGCGGTGACGTCGGCGGGGATGACCTCGATCAGCTCCGGCTTCAGCGCGAGTTCGAGGTTCGCGCCGTCACCGGTCGACGAGATGGCGCGCACCTCGCCGACATGCATGCCCCTGATCTTGACGTCGGCGCCTTCCCGCATCTGGTTGCCCGCGAACTCCGTCCGCAGCGTCACCATGGCGACGTCGGTGAACGCCTTGGTGTAGACGCCGATCGTTCCCGCGATGAACGACGCCGCGAGCAGCACGAACACCAGGCCGAGCGCCTGGTGGCGAAGCCTGCGGAGCAGGACGGCGCGCTGCGGGCCGCGGGTCATCCTGCGATCCTCACGGTCGTCGTGGAACCCCAGAGCGCGAGGCTGAGGAAGAAGTCGAGCACCGCGATCAGCACGATCGAGGTGCGCACGGCCTTGCCGACCGCGACACCGACCCCAGCGGGGCCGCCGCGCGCGGTGTAGCCGAAGTAGCAGTGCGTCATGATCACCACCAGCGCGAAGATCATCACTTTGGCGAAGGAGTAGACCACGTCCTCCGGCGGCAGGAACAGCGTGAAGTAGTGGTCGTAGGTGCCAGCGGACTGGCCGTAGACCCAGATCGTGATCTGCCGCGACGCCAGGTACGACGACAGCAGTCCGACGGCGTAGAGCGGGATCACCGCTCCCACCCCGGCGAGCACCCTGGTGGTAACCAGGTACGGCAAACTCGGCACGGCCATGACCTCAAGCGCGTCGATCTCATCGGAGATCCGCATCGCGCCGAGCTGCGCGGTGAAACCGCAGCCAACGGTGGCTGACAGCGCGAGACCCGCCGACAGCGGCGCGACCTCGCGAGTGTTGAAGTACGCCGAGATGAACCCGGTCAGCGCCGCCGTGCCGAGCTGGTTCAGCGAAGAGTACCCCTGCAGGCCGACGATCAGGCCGGTGAACAGCGTCATGCCGATCATCACGCCGAGCGTGCCGCCGATGATCGCCAGCGCCCCTGTCCCGAAGCAGACCTCGGTCAACAGCCGCAGCGACTCCCTGCTGTACCGGCGCACGGTCCTCGGCATCGAGCGCACGACGCTCAGGCAGAACGCCAGTTGCTCGCCGAAGCCCTCGAACACCTGCCCTGGCCGGGCGAGGTAGTCCAATGTGCGGTCGCCGAGCTCGGCCCACTCTTCCTTGGTGGGATCGCTCGTCGGCTCGGTGTCCGGCTCTTTGGTCGGGGCTGCCATCGTCACAACGCTTTCGGGGGGACGACTTGCAGGTAGATCGCCGTGATGACGACGTTGATCAGGAACAGCAGCAGGAACGAGATCACGACGGCCTGGTTGACGGCATCGCCGACGCCCTTCGGCCCGCCAGCCGGGTTCAGTCCCCGGTACGCGGCGACGATGCCCGCGACGAAGCCGTATAGCACCGCCTTGAACTCGCTGACCCACAGATCGGGTAGCTGCGCGAGCGCGTTGAAGCTGGCCAGATACGCACCAGGTGTGCCGCCCTGCATGACGACGTTGAAGAAGTAGCCGCCGAGCACGCCGACCACGCTGACCAGTCCGTTCAGCAGCACCGCGACGGTCATGGCGGCCAGCACCCTCGGCACGATCAACCGCTGGATCGGGTTGACGCCGAGGACCCGCATGGCGTCGATCTCCTCGCGGATCTGCCGCGCGCCGATGTCGGCGCACACCGCGCTACCACCGGCGCCTGCCACCAGCAACGCGGTGATCAGCGGACTCGCCTGCTGCACCAGCGCGAGCGCACTCGCCGCACCGGTGAACGACTGCGCGCCGATCTGCTGCGTGAGCGAGCCGAGCTGCAGCGCGATGACCGCGCCGAACGGGATGGCGACCAGCGCGGTCGGCAGGATGGTCACGCTGGCGAAGAACCAGCTCTGCTCGATGTACTCCCGCAGCTGGAACGGCCTGCGCGGGATAGCGCGCAGCACCTGCCACGCGAGCGTGGTCATCCTGCCGACCTGCTCGAACGCCCCGGCGCCAGGCATCGTGACTCGTGCGGAACGCTGAGTCATCGATTACCTCCTGGCACTGGGGCTATCGGCATGGTTACAGCTTCAGGGCGTGGGTCGCGGTGGCGCCGCCGTCGGCGACGAACTCGGATCCGGTGCAGTACGACGCATCATCGCTGGCAAGGAAGAGAACGACCTCGGCGATCTCGCCCGCCTCGCCGAGCCTGCCGAGCGCGAGCTTCTTGCCGATCCAGCTGGTGTCGACGTCTTCTCCGCCGACAGCGTCGTGCACCATCGTCGTGTCGATCATGCCGGGATGTACCGAGTTGACCCGGATGCCGTCCTCGCCGAGTTCGAGCGCGGCGGACTTGGTCATGCCTCGGATCGCGTACTTGCTTGCCGTGTATGAAATCACGTGCGGCAGCCCCGCGATACCCTCAATCGACGAGACGTTCACGATCGCGCCACCTCCTGCCGCTCGCATGGGTGCGACGACCGAGCGTAACCCGAGGAATGTTCCGATCTGGTTGACTCCGATGACCCGTTGGTAGTCATCCAGCGTGGTGTCCTCCAGCTTCGCGAAGTGCAGCACGCCAGCGTTGTTCACCAACACGGTGAGCGTGCCGAACTCGGCGACGGTGCGCTCGACGGCGGCCTGCCAGTCGGTCTCATCGGTGACGTCGAGCCGCTGGTAGCGCGCCGCGTCACCCAACTCGTCCGCGAGCCGCTTACCCTCCGTGTCCAGGATGTCCGCGATGACGACCTTCGCGCCCTCCTCGACGAAACGCCGTGCCGCGGCGGCGCCCTGCCCTCTGGCCGCCCCGGTGATGAGCGCGACCTTGCCAGCCAATCGACCCATGATCTGCGGTCTCCTCACGTGATTTGTCGGTTACAACGATGACGATCGCCGCGGATCACGGCAGTGACATCAGCTCAGTGGCCGCGAAGCCGTCGTTCTCACCGTGCGTGGCGAAGTAGCCACCCACCGACTCAGCCAGTTCCTCGACGCTCCAGCGTTCACCCTGCGTGTCGAAGCGCTGCCGAACGGTCGGCGGCGCGAGTAGCGCCACCATCCCACTGTGGACGACGAAGACCTGGCCGGTGATGTGCTCGGCGGCAGGCGAGGCGAGGAAGGCGACGAACGGGGCGACGTGCTCGACGGAGAGCGGGTCTAGCTTGTCTTCCGGCGCGGGCCCGAACACCTCCTCGGTCATGGCGGTGCGGGCGCGCGGGCAGATCACGTTGGCGCGCACGCCGTAGCGCGACGTCCCGCGCGCGGTGGCGACGGTCAGCGCGGCGATGCCGCCCTTGGCCGCGGCGTAGTTGGGCTGGCCTGCCGCGCCGAACAGAAATGCCTCGGACGCGGTGTTGATGACGCTGCCGTAGACCGGCGCGCCCTCCGCCTTGGACTTGTCCCGCCAGTAGGCGGCCGCGTTACGCGAGAGCAGGAAGTGGCCGCGCAGGTGGACCCGGATGACCTCGTCCCAGTCCTCGTCGCGCATCGAGAACAGCATCCGGTCCCGCAGCAGCCCCGCGTTGTTGACCAGCACGTCCAGCCCGCCGAACCGCTCGACGGCGGTGTTCAGCAGCGCGTCCGCGGTGGCCCGCTCACCGACGTCGCCGGTGACCAGCGCCGCCTTGCCACCCGCGGCCTCGATCTCGTCGACGACCTCGGTGGCGGCATCGCTGATGTCGTTGACGACAACGCTGGCGCCCGCATCGGCCAGCGCCAGCGCCTCGGCCCTGCCGAGCCCGGAGCCCGCGCCGGTCACGACGGCGACCCTGCCCTCAAGACTGCTTCTTTGCACCTTGCTTTCACGCACCTTCGCGAGCTGTGTTCCGTCATAATCCGGGCTATTCACCGCAACGAGCCATCACATCGTGCGCCTACCCGCGGCCACTCGTCGCGAGCCACCCTCCGGGCGGCCCCCGCCGACTGACCTGTGAATAGCCCGCCAGGGATTCCCTCTAGAACGTGTTCCCGGCTACACTAGAACGTGTTCTCGTTTTTCACAAGGAACCGCACCGGAGGGCTAGTCAATGAGGATCAGCTTCACCGAAGGGCAGCAGCGACTGCGCGAGCAGCTCCGTGACTACTTCGCGAAGCTGATGACCCCAGAGCGGAGGGAAGGACTCACGACGGCGGGCGGCGAGTACGGCGACGGCACCGCGTACAAGGAGATCGTCCGCCAGCTCGGCGCGGATGGCTGGCTCGCGATCGGCTGGCCTGAGGAGTACGGCGGCCAGGCCAGGCCGATGCTGGACCAGCTGATCTTCACCGACGAGGCCGCGGTCGCCGGAGTACCGGTGCCGTTCCTGACGATCAACACCATCGGGCCGACCATCATGCGCTACGGCACCGACGAGCAGAAGTCGTTCTACCTGCCGCGCATCGCGCGCGGCGAGCTGCACTTCTCGATCGGCTACTCGGAGCCGGAGGCAGGCACCGACCTGGCATCTCTGCGCACCAAAGCGGTCCGCGACGGCGATCACTACGTCGTGAATGGACAGAAGATGTGGACCAGCCTGATCGAGTACGCCGACTACGTGTGGCTGGCAGCGCGCACCGATCCCGATGCGACGAAGCACAAGGGACTGTCCATTCTGATCGTGCCGACCGACGCCGACGGGTTCTCCTGGACCAAGGTCCACACCGTCGCCGGGCCAGGCACCAGCGCCACGTACTACTCCGACGTCCGGCTGCCGACCTCGGCGCTGGTCGGCGAGGAGCACAAGGGCTGGCCGCTGATCACCAACCAGCTCAACCACGAACGGGTCGCGCTCACCTCAGCCGCGCCGCTGCGGGAGTCGCTGCGACAGGTGCGGGAATGGGCGCAACGCGCCAAGCAGCCGGACGGCTCGCGTGTCATCGACGCCGAGTGGGTGCGCACGCACCTGGCACGGGTGCATGCCAACACCGAATACCTGAAGCTGCGCAACTGGCGCATCGCATGGGCGGCCGACACCGGCGACCTCGCACCAGCCGAAGCGTCGGCGACCAAGGTGTTCGGCACCGAGTTCGCCACCGAGGGCTATCGACTGCTCATGGAAGTGCTCGGCACCGGCGGCGTCGTCCGAGAGGACTCCCCCGGCGCGCTGCTGCACGGCAGGATCGAACGGCTGCACCGCTCGTCGCTGATCCTCACCTTCGGCGGCGGCACCAACGAGGTGCAGCGCGACATCATCGCCGCGACCGCCCTTGGCCAGCCCGTTTCCCGGTAGCCCCTGCTCAGCTAGCCGAACCCAGCACCCGTAAGGACACCGATGGACTTCAGCCTCACCGAAGCGCAACACGACCTCGCCGGTCTCGCCCGGCGCATCCTCACCGACTGGGCCGAACAACACCCCGACCGCGACCTCGGCGGGTTCGACCGCGAGTTGTGGCGGTCGATGGCCAAGGCGGGGTTGCTCGACGCCGCGCTGCCAGCCGAAACCGGCGGCGGCGGGTTCGGCCTGCTTGAGCAGTGCAGCCTGCTGATCGAGATCGGCAGGACGGCGGCACCGGTTCCCTATCTGGCGAGCGTCACGGCCGCGTCGTCACTCGCCCGGTTCGGCACCCCAACGCACGTCGAGCGCTGGATCCTGCCGGTCAGCAGGGGCGAGGCCACCATGGCGGTCGCGCTGGCCGACGAGGGCGCGCCCGCGCCATTCGCCGCGCAGCGCTCCGAGGACGGCTGGTTGGTGTCCGGCACGCACACAGCGGTACTCGACGGCGCGCACGCGGCTGGGTTCCTGTGTGAGGTGGCCGCAGACGACGGCGACGCGCTGGTCGTCGTCCCTGCCGACGCACCAGGGGTCACGGTGTCGGCACAGCGCACCGTGAACGGCGACGACGCCGCACTCGTCGAGTTGCGGGACGTCGCGGTCGCCGCCGAGGACGTCCTCGGCGAGTCTCGCTCGGACGCCGCGGCGTTGACCAGGAAGCACGCCATCGTCGGGCTGTGCGCACTGCAGCTCGGCATCGTGGCGCGGGCGCTGGAGCTGACCGGCGAGTACACCCGCGAGCGGGAACAGTTCGACAAGCCGATCGGGTCGTTCCAGGCGGTGCGGCAGCGGCTGGCGGACGCCTACATCGACGTCGAGGCGGTACGGCTGACGCTGTGGCAGGCGGCGTGGCAGCTCGCCGAGGGCCTGCCCGCCGGTGAGCAGGTCGCGACCGCGAAGTTCTGGGCGGCCGATGCGGGACACCGGGTGGCGCACACCGCGGTGCACCTGCACGGCGGTGTCGGCATCGACACCGACTCGCCGCTGCACCGCTACTTCGCGGCGGCCAAACGCGCCGAGTTCGCGCTCGGCGGCGCGACGTCGCAGCTGCGTACCCTCGGGTCGCTGCTGGCGGCGAAGCAGGCGTAAACCCAGCAAACATCATGGACAGCGCCGCACGGCGGCCCTACGTTCGGATCGAGGTCACAAGCATGACGGAAGCGGATTACGTCGTCGTCGGCGCGGGTAGCGCCGGCTGCGCGGTGGCGAGCAGGCTCGCGGAACACGGCGCCAGTGTGGTGCTCATCGAGGCGGGCGGACCGGACAAGAGCCGGTTCGTCCGGGTGCCCGGCATGATCGCGCCGATGCACAGCGTGCCGCAGCTGAAGAAGCGGTTCGACTGGGGCTTCACCACGGTGCCGCAGAAGCACGCGCTGGAGCGTCAGATCCCCAGCACACGCGGCAAGGTGCTCGGTGGCTCCAGCTCGGTGAACGGGATGCTGTTCGTACGCGGCAACCGGGCGGACTACGACGGCTGGGCCGCCGAGGGCTGCGACGGTTGGAGCTACGACGACGTCCTGCCCAGCTTCAAGCGGATGGAGGACTGGGAGGAGGGCGCAAGCGAGCTGCGTGGCGCGGACGGGCCGATCAAGGTCACCCGGCAACGCGACCTGACCGGCGCGTCGACGGCGTTCATCGATTCGCTGAGCGACACCGTCGGTGTGCCGAAGCTCGACGACTACAACGGCGCCGAACAGGAAGGCGTCAGCATCTTCCAGGAAAGCGCGGCGGACGGGCTGCGCTACAGCTCGTCCCGCGGCTACCTCAACGGCAACCCGAACCTGCGGGTGCTCACCAAGGCGCAGGTGTTGCGGCTGACGTTCAACGGCGACCGGGTGACCGGCGTGGAGATCGCCGAGAAGTCGGGCCGTCGCCGGGTGATCAACGCCGCGCAGGAAGTGGTGCTTGCGGCCGGGGTGTTCGGCTCGCCGCACCTGCTGCTGCACTCCGGCATCGGCCCGGCAGGGCAGCTGCGCGACCTCGGCATCACGGTGCGCGCCGACCTGCCGGTTGGCAAGAACCTGCACGACCACCTGTTCGTGCCGATGACGTTCCTGATGCCGTCCGCGGTGCATCGGGGCACAGCGCTGCATTTCGCGTCCGGCGTGCTCAGCGAGATGGTGCGGGGCGACTCGTGGTTCGGCCGCACCGTGTTCGAGGCGGTCGGGTTCGTGCGGTCCTCCCGCGCGACCGATCGTCCTGACCTGCAGTTCCATACGCTGCCGTGGTCGTATCCGACGCCGAACCAGGACGCGCCCGTCATCCACCGGCCGGACAAGCGGCCCGCGCTGACGGTGCTGCCGACGTTGATCTACCCGCAGAGCAGGGGCGAGGTGCGGCTGGCGTCGCCAGACCCGACGGTCGCCCCGCTGATCGACCCGGCCTACCTGGCCGAACCAGCCGACGCCGACCTGCTCATCGAGGGCATCCAACTCACCCGCGAGATCATGGCGAACAAACTCATCGCGGGCGAGGTACACGGCGAGTTCAGCCCCGGCGACGCTTTCCGAGACGAGACGGCGCTGCGCAGAGAGCTGCCGAACCGGGTCCACAGCGTCTACCACCCGGTAGGCACCTGCCGGATGGGCACCGACGAACGCGCCGTCGTCGACCCGCAGCTCCGGGTACGTGGCATCGAGGGGCTGCGCGTCGCGGACGCCTCGATCATGCCCACCGTGACCGGTGGCAACACAAACGCGCCCGCGATGATGATCGGGGAACGCTGCGCGGAGTTGATGACCTCGTCCGCGCTTTCGCGGTGATCATAGATGCGTGGTTAACGGCGTTCGGGACACTGGAGGTGACGGGCTCAGCACCCGTACGGCGCGCACGCGCCAGACGCGTGCCGATCAGCTCGCCATCGCTGTCAGCGTCAGGCAGCGGGCGGAAGCCTGCGGCGTGCAGGCGTCGTCCCAGCTCCTGGGCGGCGTGCTCGGGCAGCTTCGCACTCACGGCTGGCGGCTCCTCGCGGGCACGCGGGAACAGGTGATCAATGGCTGTGATGGTCAGAACTTCAGTTCCGTGATCGTGTTGAGGTCGATGCCGTAGTGGGCGTAGATCTTGATGGTGTTCTCGCCGGTGAGGTCTGCTTCGGTGTAGCCGAGCAGGGCGGCGACGCGCACGACTTCGTCTTTCGAGCCTGCTTCGATTTCCACGTACGGCGGGATCTGCGGCCAGGTGTCGATCTCGACTTGTGCTCCGTCGAGGATGAAGCTGGTGCGTTTGGTCTCCTGGTAGGACTTCGGGGTGAAGCCGAGCATCCCGAGCAGGGCGTTGGTGGCGGTGAAGTCATCAACGCCGACCTCAATTTCGTGGGTGCCGTCGATGGCGTCGCTGGTGATCTCCTTGACGGTCAACGTGGTCTCGCCGTCGGTGTCGCGGAGTCTGATCCACTTGGACTCGTCGCCGGGGATGATGTCGTAGACGTAGCGGCGCATGAACTTTTCGCGGAGCTTCTGCCCGCCTTTGTCGACGATCAGTTTCTCGGTGGCCTCCGGGTCGATGTCGAGGATCTTGGCTTCGTGCTCGATGGGCACCGCGGACACTCCTTCTCGTTTCGCACAGTGATCGTGACGGCAGGCTATCCGGCTCGCCGGGCAGCGAGCCGGTGGTACTCGGACTCGCGCAGATCCAGGATCTCGCCGCGGAGTGGACTCGTAAGGAACTCATCGAGAGGCAGGCACTGGTCCATGCGTTGAATGCAGACGCCGACGTGGTAGCGGCCGGTGCCTGCGCGACGCGGGCGAGCCCGAGCAGGGCACCCGCCTGATCAAGCAGGCGTTGGACAGCTACGAGCCGTGGCGGGTGCGTAGCCGGTGTTTCGTCCAGACCGACCTCGCCACCGCGCATCTGGTCGGCGGGGACCTAGAACAAGCCGCCTCGCTGGGTCGTGACGCCGTGCGCACGGCAGGCCAAGTCAGTTCCACTCGTGTACTCGATCGGCTCCGCACGCTGCAACGACAGGTCCGGCCGCTGCGCAGCAGCTCGCCGGACGTGCGCGAGCTGGACGAACGCATCACAGACCTCACCCGCACCAGCAGCCGCCGAGACGAGGACACCGCCACCTGATGACCAACGAGATCGACTTCGACGGCGCCCGCATCTACGCCATCCCCATGCGCGCCCGATTCCGGGGCATCACCGTGCGCGAGGGAATGCTGATCGAAGGCCCCACTGGGTGGGGCGAGTTCTGCCCGTTCGCCGACTACGACGACACCGTGTCCGCCTCGTGGCTGGCCACCACGATCGAACAGTGCACCATCGGTTGGCCGGAGCCCGTACGCAACCGCATCCCGATCAACTGCACCGTGCCCGCCGTCGGCCCCGAACGTGCCCACGAGATCGCCGCCAACTCTGGATGCCGCACCGCCAAGGTCAAAGTCGCTGACCATCCCGAATCTCTAGCCGAAGACCTCGCCCGCGTCGAAGCCGTCCGGGATGCCCTCGGCTCGAACGGGGCGATCCGGGTGGACGCCAATGGAGTTTGGGATGTCGATACCGCCGTGTCCCATATCCGCCAGCTCGACAAGGCAGCGGGTGGTCTGGAGTACGTCGAGCAGCCCTGCCACACCATCGAAGAACTCGCCACCGTCCGGCGGCAAGTCGAGGTGCGGATTGCCGCCGACGAATCCATCCGCCGCGCCGAGGACCCGCTGCGGGTAGCCGTCGCGGGCGCGGCTGACGTCGCCGTGATCAAGTGCACCCCACTCGGCGGCGTGCGCCGCTCCCTAGAGGTCGCCGAAGCGGCCGGACTGCCCTGCGTAGTCTCCTCCGCGCTGGAAACCAGCGTCGGCCTCGCCGCACAGGTCGCCCTCGCCGCTACCCTGCCCAAGCTGGATTTCGCCTGCGGACTCGGCACGCTCTCATTGCTGGACAGCGACATCGTGTCCGAACCCGGCTCCCTGCGAGCGGTGGACGGCTACCTACCCGTGCCGCGCACACCACCGGCCCCAAACCCGAACCTGCTCAACACCTACGAACTCACCGACCCCAACCAAGCCGCATGGTGGCGCGACCGGCTCGCCCGCGTCCGCGCCGCGTACGAGAGCGAGCTATCCCGCTAGTACGCGCAAGCACGAACGTGGCGCGGACCGCATCGTCGATATCGCGGATCACGTCATTGACAACACGGGTTCGTTGGCCGCGTTGAAGCTCGCTGTTCACAGGCTGGTGTCCATAGTGGACGTGCGGCGGATCTCACTCGATGTCAGTGATCCCGACACGCAAGTCGAATGGTTGCGGCAGGCCAGGGATCACGTCGTTGACGATCAGTCACGCGCGACGGTCGCTCGTCGCATCGCGAAGTGCTGGAGACCGGGCCGATGTCGATGGCCCAGCTGGTCAACCGACGGTAGCCGCTTCGGCTAGCAGCGCTTCGCGGTTGGCCAGGATGAACTCCTTCAACGCGGTCGGCTTCAAGTCGATCGAGGTCAGCTCGTTGCTGTGCAGGTCGATCCTGTCCAGGACATAGCCGCCTCGGGACGGATCGCTGAACTCCGGACCGCTACGGGCGGACTCATCGAGCGTGACCAGCCGCGCGACGAAAAAGTGCTGCACCGCGACCCCGGCATCCGACGGTGAACTAAACAGGAACACCTGTGAAGCCCCGGCCGCCTCGGCGCCCAACTCCTCGCTCAGCTCGCGGTACAGGGCCGCCTCGATCGAGCTATCGCTATCCTCCACACCGCCGCCCGGCGCCGTCCAGTACGGCTCTTGGCCTGGCTTCGTGCGCTTGATCAGCACCAATCGGCCCCGGTCATCGATCAAGATCGCCCGTGCGGCGCGCCGTCCCACCGTCACCGTCAACTGCTCCGTCACGTTACCTAGCTTACGGCCCGACACTTCGGCCCCACCCCGCTCACCAGCAGGTGAGGTCGTCACCGTCAGGAGCGGTCCACTTGCCGCTCGCGATCCGCATGTAGTAGGTGCACGGGACATCGCTGACACCGCTGGCGTCGTAGTTCAGCGGCACCGTCAGCCCGCCGATGCGCTCGTCACGCAGCTTCCGCAGCTGCGTGACGATGCTCGACCTGCTGATCTCGGAACCGGCAGAACTGGCGGCTTTCTCGAACAACTTCGCCGACGCCCACGCTTGCGCGGCGGCGGGACCGGGGGCGTTGCCGTCGCCGAAGCGCTTCCACGCGGCGGCGAACTCCTTGAACGCCGGGTTGCTCAACCCCGCGAACGGGAACACCGGCATGCCGACCAGCCCGTTCTCGAACGACGGGTTGCTCGCGAACTGCGGCCGCATCGTGCTCGAAATCTGCAGGTACTGCGGGTTGAAGTTCTGCCTGCGACAGGACGACGTGACGCGTTCGACCGTGTTCGGGTCGGCGATCACCATGAACAGCTCGACGCCCGCGTTCCGCGCCTGGATGCACTCCGCGGTGAAATCGGCCTGGAACACCGAGATCCGTGCCCGGTAGACCGGGTCGAGCCCGGCGCGCTTGGCGCCGCCCTTGTCGAATAGCTGCTCCTCGACGTAGGTGCACGACTGCGTCTCGCTACAGAACAAGCCGCCGAACTTCGTGCCGTCGCCGTGCTTCGCGCCGACGAGCGCCGTGCCATAGATCTGGTTGGCCGATGACGGGCACTGCCGGAACAACATCGGCGCCTTGACCCATTCCGGGCCACACGTACCGCCGACGACGGGAAACTTCTTCTCGTGGACGTAGCCCTTCCAGGAGTTCAACGTCTCCACGACGGTCATCGCCGCGACGGCAGCGACCGCGTTGTGCTCCTCGACCAGCTCCTTCATCAGGCTGCGCGCCTTGGCCGCGTCGCCGCCATCGTCCATCACGATGACCTTGACCGGGCGGCCGTCGATGCCGCCGTTCGCGTTCACGTGCGCGCCCCACGCCTGCAACCCCCGCGCGCCCTGCGCCAGCGCCGCGCCGCCTGGCCCGGAGTACGCACCGACGGTGCCGACGACGATGGGCTCGCCGTTCGTGGCACCACCCCGGTCACCGCCGGAATCACCCTTGGCTCCGCCCGCGTCGCCCGAGGTTCCGCCGCGCTCGCCCGATGGGCCATCGCCCCGCGCGGCGTCCGCCGACTCGCCCTCGGCCGGGCCGTTCCCCGGCCCCTCCGTGGCCCCGGGAACGTCGCCGACCGCGCCCGGCTCGCCGGGTGCGACGTCCGATGCCGCTGGCCCAGCGCCGGTGTCCGCCGCGCGCACGATGCTGTCGTGGTCGACGCGCGTCCCGCAGGCGGCGATGACGAGTGCGGTCACCGCGAACAACGCCACCAGGACGCGGCTGCGTGTCCAGATACTCACGGTGTGCCTCCTCCACGGTCTGCGTGTCCGGGGGTTCACGGGCGCGGGCGACAACCGAGCCGACTGGGTGCGGTGGTCAGGCATGGGTGCCTCCCATGTAGCGAGCCATCAGCCGTTCCGCATCGAGCTCGCCGGGTTCCCCCGCGAACTCGATGCGCCCCCGCGCGAGCAGATAGACGTAGTCGGCGAGCTCAAGCGCCCTGGTGACGTACTGCTCGACCAGCAGCAACGCGCAACCCTGCGCGGCGAGCGTCGCCAGCGACTCGAAGATCTCGTCGACCACGACCGGCGCCAGCCCCATCGACACCTCGTCCAGCAGCACGTAGGCCGGATCGGTGACGTAGGCACGGCTCAGCGACAACATCTGCTGCTGCCCGCCGGACAGCGAACCGGCGAGCTGGCCGAGCTTCTCGCCGAGGATCGGGAACGCCGACACCGCCCGCTCGACGGCGTCGTCGGCGTCGCCGTCACCTGCCTGGATGATCAGATTGTCCCGCACGGTCAGCGTCGGGAAAATGCCTCGGCCCTCCGGCACGTGGCACACGCCCCGGTTCGCGAGCACGTGCGGCGCCCTGCCGGTCACGTCGGCGCCGTCCAGCGACATCCACCCCGCCGACGGCTTCAGCAGCCCGGACGCCACCCGTAGCAGTGTGGTCTTGCCAGCGCCGTTCGCCCCAAGCAACGCGACGACCGAGCGCGGCGGCACCCACAGCGAGACGTCTCTGAGCACCGCCGCCTCGCCGTAGCCAGCGGAAACACCAGTCAACTCAAGCATCGGCGCCCTCCGATTCGGACCTGCAAGCAGTCCTCATGCCGCCTCCGATCCCAGGTACGCCGCGCGCACGGCGTCGCTGCCGCGCACCTCGTCCGGTGTGCCCTCGAAGATCAGCTCGCCGAAGTCGAGCACGTAGAGGTAGTCGCAGATCGCCATCACCAGCGCCATGTCGTGCTCGACGAGGAGCACGCCACAACCCCGCTCGGCGACCACCCGGCTGACCAACTGTCCGAATCGGACCGTCTCCGCGGTGTCCAATCCGGATGACGGCTCGTCGAGCAACAGCATCGAGAACCCGCCTGCCAGCACCCGGCCGAGATCAACCCGGCGCCGTTGCCCCGTCGACAGCGCGCCAGCGGGCTCCCGGCGCAGCTCGCCGAGCTCGCACAGCTCGAGCGCCTCCTCGGTGGCCGCGCGCACCGCCTTGCGGTCGGCCCGCGAGCTGACCAGCTGCTTGATCGGATGCCCGCGCGCGAGTCGCGCCTCGAGGCCGAGCGCGATGTTCTGCTCAACGGTCAGCGAGTCGAACAGGTCCATGCGCTGGAAGGTGCGGCCGAGCCCGCGCCGAGCCCGCGCGGCGGCTGACGCGCCGGTGACGTCTTGGTCGAACAGGCTCACCGTGCCCGCGGACGGGCGCAGCAGCCCGGAGCACGCGTTGAACGTCGTGGTCTTGCCAGCACCGTTCGGCCCGATCAGCCCGGTCACCCTGCCCTGCGGGGCATCCAGCGTCACGCTGTTGACCGCGGTCAGCCCGCCGAACCTGATCGTCAGCCCGTCAACCCGCAACCCAGTTCTCATCGCGACGCTCCGATCCGTAGCCGCGCGCCATCGGGCGCACCGGAACCGTTCCGAGCGGTGTTCGCCGCCGTGACCTCCGCGAGCCGTTCCGCCGCCGCGCTACCGCCGCCGATCCGCTCATCCGCCCGCGAACCGATGTCACGCGCATCGGCATCCTGAGCATCACCCGACCGCCGCGCACCGGCCTGGTGCAGTGCTACCAGCAGCGCGCCGAGTCCGAAGAACACCGGCATCCAGTCGACCATCGCCTCGCCACCGCCGTAGGCGGGCGCGACCGCGACGAACAACGCGGCGAGCACCGGCGCGGCCGAGCGTGCCATCGCGAACAGCACCAGCACCGCGAGCCAGACCAGCGAGTTGTACGCCGAAAACGGCGTGCCGGTCGCCGACAGGCTCTGCGAGGCGTAGAGCGAGCCCGCCACCCCAGCCAGAAAAGCCGAGATCGCGAACACCGTGACCCTGGTGACGTTCACGCCGAGTCCGAGGGTGGTCAGCGTGGTCGGCGAGTCCGCCATCGCGCGCAGCAGTCTGCCGAGCCTGCTGCGGTTGACCACGGCGACCACCAGCCCACCCGCGACGGCGAAGCCGAGCAGCACGTAGTAGAACACCGTGTCGGAGGCGAATCCTGCTGGCCTGGTCGCCTCGAGCGTGCTGGTCGTGCCGAACATGAAATCGGTGCGGTAGGCCACCCGCTCCAGCAGCAGCCCGAACCCGAACGTGCCGAGCGCGAGGAACAACCCGGACAGCCGGATCGCGGGGACCGCCACCAACATGCCGACCGGCACCGCGATCACTCCGGCGAGCAACACCGCGACCAGCCACGGCAGCCCCGCGCCGACAGCAAGATGCGAGAACGACGCCGCCCCGACGGCGACCAGCCCGGCGTGCGCCAACGACGCCTGCCCCGAGGTGTGCACCAGCAGGTGCAGCGAGGCGAAGATCAGCACGAACACCAGCGCGTTCGAGTACACTGGCACCTTCGCGCCGACAACCAGCGGTATCGCCAGCGCGACAACCAGCGTGACCAGCACGACGACCTTGGTGGCGCCAGGGGTGAGCAGCGGCGACGACACCGGAGCCCGTAGCTGGGCGCCGACCTCGACCAGGCGTCGTTTGCCCGCCACGAGCAACACCACGAACAGCACGAGGAACGGGATCGCCGGTGGCAGCCCCGCCAGCGTCTCCGATCCGACGACGAACTTCGTCGCCAGCGCGGTGAGCAGCCCGATCAGCAGCCCGCCGGCGTAGGTGGCAGGCAGGTTGCGGAACAGCCCCACCGCGGCCGCGCCGTAGGCCTGCACCACCAGCAGGGTCAGCAGCAGTGCGTCCAGCCCGATCTGCGGTGCGAGCAGCAGCCCGGAGATCGCGGCGAACCAGGTGCCGATCAGCCACGCCGAGCGGCGCACCGCCACCGGCCCGGTCCCGGACAGCGACAACAAGTCAGGGTCGTCGACGACGGCGCGCATCCGCACTCCGAGCCGGGAGCGCCGGAAGAACAGGTAGAACGCCAGCGCGCCGGTCGCGGCGATGCCGGTGGAGACGAGCTGGTCGATGCCGACCTCGATGCCGAGCAGCGAGACGGTCTCGACCGGGAGGAACGCGGGAAACGGCAAGCCCTCGCTGCCATAGTGCGCCAGCAGCGCGCTGGTGATGGCCAGTTGCAGCCCCACCGTCGCGACGATCTTCATGGTCGCGGTCGCGTCGGCGAGCCGAGTGGCGATGCGTTCCATCACCAGCGCAAGCAGCGGTGGCAACACCACGACGACCAGCAGCAGCGCCACCGGCCACGGCAGGCCGCGCAGTACGTTCAGGTCGTAGAAGGCATAGGCGGCCAGCGCGGCGATGGAGCCGTGCGCGAAGTTGAAGATGCCGGACGTCTTATACGTCAGCACGAGGCCCATCGCCGCCAGCCCGTACACCGAACCGGTCGTGATGCCGATGATGACGAAGGGCAGCAGCTCGTTCATGGCTGACACACCGCGCAGGGTTCACCGTCACCGAACGCGGCAGGCGTGACGTCCTTGCCTGCCACCAGCGGGCAGCCGGGGTCGTGCACCTTGCGCATGCCCTCGGCGCGCACCAGCGGCAGCGACGCGGTGTCGTGCCGCGGCATCGGCTGGGGTGCTGGTTCCGCCGCGGCTGGCGGATCGAGCGAGATCAAACCGACCCTGCGCTGCCCGATCGCGCGGCGCAGCCGCAGCAGCCACAGGCTCAGCCCGATGCCGGACACCACCAGACCGCCGACGGCGAGGGTTGCCCAGGCGGCCTGCTGAGTCAGCGACGCGGCACCCGCCGCGCCGAACCAGGCCGCCACGATCATGACCACGCCAATGAGCGCGGTGAGGAACACCGAGATGAGGTCGGCGTCGCGCCATGGTCCCGTCTGCCGTAGCCGCCACGGCTGCCAGGTCTGGGGACTGCCCGTCATACCCGGTCTCCCGCCGACACCGAGCTGGGCTCCCTGCCGCCGTTCTGCCGGTCGAGCCGCGCGGTGGGCGCATCGGCATCCGCCGCGTCCGTGTCGGACACCGTGTCCGGTACGGCGCCGGACGAGACATCGACCGGCCGATACGACTCGACAGCGTGCTGGCCGTCTTCCCAGGGTGTCTCGCGGATCGCCCGCTCGATCCTGTCCAGCTTGCGCCACTCGTCGCGTAGGTCGGCTGACAGCCACAGCGTCGCGGACAGCCCGAGCAGGAAGAGGGCACCGATGCCGCCGCTGATCAGGTACGGCAGCTGCTCGGCCGGATAGGGCGTGCCGCTGACGCCGTACCAGCCGAGAGTCAGCACCAGTAGCCCGGCGAGCAGAGTGACGGTGGCGAGCAGCCGATCGGCTTGGCTGCGAGCCCTGGTCATGAGGTCCATCGTGTCTTCACTCCCAACAGCCGCAGCATCGTCGCGCTGACGAGCATGGCCAGCGCGCCGAGCACGATCGCCAGGTACAGCGCGCCGATGCCCATCGGAATCGGGTTGCCCGCCTGGCGCACCGCTTGGGTCGCTGGCGGTTCGACGTCCGGCGCCGCAGCGGGTTCCGGCGTCTGTTCGGGTTCTGGTGCGGAGACGTCCGCCGGGCTCGGCCCAGCAGGGGGATCGGCTGCCTGCGCCCCGCCCTGCGCCGGTGGCACGGGGTCGACCGTCGGCGGCGGCAGGGTGTCCCGCCCGCCGCCGGAGAATGAGTCGTCCCTGACCGGCGCGACGCCCGCGAAAGCCCGCCCGACGATGTAGGTGACGGTGTAGGTCGCCCCGGAGCCGGGGTCGCTGTGCTTGGCGATGATCTGGATGCCCGCGGACAGCACGCCATCCTCGGTCTTCTCCGCCGCGAGGTACTCGACGTCGATTCCGGCTTGTTCCAGCGCGTCCGCCGGGCGTTGCTCCGGCAGGCCAATGGCCTGATCCGCCGCCTTGAGGCCCTTGGGTGTGATGACGACCTCGGTGCCCGCGACCGTGGTCTTGCCGATTCGCAGGTCCGAGTCGCGCCGGATGGTGCCGTCGCCGCTGAGTTTCGCGGTGGCGGTGCTGTGAACGTGGCCGAGTGTGAGCACGCCGTTGATCGTCAGCGGCTGGGTGTCGCTGCTCGCGGTGGCCGCGGCCGAGCGCGCGTCGGGGTCGACGGTGGCCTCGGCGACGGACAGCGTGTCGCCGGAGCCCCCTGAGCCACCAGAGCCATCAGCGCCCTCTGGCGCGCCGCCGGAGTGTGCCCGTGCGGTGCTCGACGTTTCGTCACTGCTGGCCCGGAGGTCGTACCCGGGACCATTGGCCTCGCCGGATCCGCGCGCCGGGTGTCGCGATGCGGCGTACGCCGGATAGCCGGGCACGTCCTGGCCGAGCCGTTGACCGAGCAGCCCCGGTCCGGCGAGGACCGTCTCACCCGGATACGGGCTGCTGGCGAACGCCCGCGAGTCCCGCACCGCGTAGTCCACACAGGCCTGCGCGACCGGGACCCCAGCGCCGGTCGGCGCGGACAGCAGCAGGTTGTCGCTCGCGCTCACCGTGACCTGGATACCGACCGCCGTGCCGACAACCGGGCAACCGCCGCCGGGGTCCGGCGATGCGGCCGCGCCGGGCGGCAGGACGGTCAGCAGCAGGCCGGCCGACGCGGCGGCGGTCGCTAGCCTGCGAACCAGCCGACCACGCGCATACCGATAACGTGTTCCCCTGCGTCTCGTTGTCGCCCGAACCACCGCGACACCTCCTCGTCGGCAGCGTGTCACCCAGTACAACGACGCAGAACGAAAACAGGTTCTACTTTTTTGGCTCAGCCGAGGGCATCCCAGTACGTCCCATCGAGCAGTGCCTCGATCGAGCTCCGGTCGTAGAGCACGTCATCAGGATCCGCCGGCTGTTCCCGCTCCCCGAGGCGCACCTGCCGCTGCGCCATCCGCGCCATGACGATCGCGTTCCGGAGCGCCGCATAGGTGACGTAAAAGCGCAGGTCACGTACCTGGTATCCGGTCACGGCCTGGTACGCGGCCGTGACGGCCTCCGGACGCAGGAAGCCAGGCAGCCCGTCGAGACCCGCCATGGCCGCGAGGTCCTCGAAGAACCGGTGGTGGTAGATCAGCCACCCGATGTCGAGTTCGCGCGGCCCGAGCGCGGCCATCTCCCAATCGAGCACGCCAACCGGCTGGAAGTCGCGGTAGATGATATTGCCGATCCTGGCATCGCCCCAGCTGAGAACGGCGGGACCTTCTTCGGCGGGCCAATGCTCCGTGAGCCAGTCGAAACCGCGTTCAATCAGCGGGTGCCGCCGTTCCCGCGATACCCAGCGGTAGTAATCCCGCTGTTCGGCGACATGCCGCCGCAGCGGCGTCAGTTCATCGCGATCGGCATCGAGCAACGCGACGTCGTCGTCGGTCAGCTCGATGTCGTGGATGCCAGCGATCGCCACGATGGTGCTGTGCTGCAACCGCGCCCTGTCTGCCTGGTCCGCTTCGGCGAGCCAGCCGCCGAAGTTGTACGGCATGACATCTGGCGGAATGTCGCCATCGATGTGCGCCATCACGAACAGCGGTGAACCGGCTGCCACACCGTCGGTGTCACACCACAGCGGCTCAGGCACCGGCACATCGGAGCGTTCGGCGACCAGGCACATGATCTGAAACTGCCGTGCGAGGTCGTAGTGCGGAAACACCGGCACGGCATCCGGCTGCGGTGCGATCCGCGCCACGCATCGCCGTGCGCCGTGTGTCGCTGTCGTGAGCTCGAACATCACGGTGTCGCTTGACATGCCGTTGCCGCCAGGCGCGGCAACCGGCCCGACGATGGGCTCGGCGTCGGCTGGCAGCAGGGCACGCAGCCAATCCTGCAGGCCCTGCCGCAGTTCGTCGTAGCCCCTGGTCGCGATGCGTAACGGACCGGTCATGGCTCAGCCGATCGGTAGTGCGACCGACTTGTACTCGACGTAGGGTTCGATGCCCTCCGGCCCGAACTCACGCCCGATACCACTTGCCTTGAACCCGCCGAACGGAGCGGCGAAGTCCATCAGGTACTGGTTGATACCCAATGTCCCGGTGCGCACCTGCCTCGCGACATCGAGCCCGTGCTCCACATCGGACGTCCACACCGAACCGGCGAGACCGTACTCGGAATCGTTCGCGATGCGTACCGCGTCCGCCTCGTCGTCATACGGGATCACGGTGAGTACCGGACCGAAGATCTCCTCCCGCGCGATGCGCATGCCGTTGTCCACATCGGCGAACACCGTCGGCTGGATGTACCAGCCGGTGTCCAGCCCGGCAGGCATCTCGCTGCCGCCGATGACCAGCCGCGCACCTTCCGCCGTGCCGATCCCGATGTAGTCACGGATCCGCTCCTGCTGCCGCTTGGCGACCATCGGGCCGATGTAATTCTCGACGTTCATCGGGTCACCGACGGTCAGCCCGCCCACCATGGCCGCCAGCGCGTCGACCACCTCGTCGTAACGCTTCCGCGACGCGAGAATGCGGGTCTGGGCGATACAGGCCTGCCCGCTGTTGAGCAGCGAGGCCATCTGCAGTTGCTGCACGGTCTGGCCGAGGTCGGCGTCGTCGAGAATCACCGCGGCGGACTTGCCGCCGAGTTCCAGCGTCACCCGCCGCAGGTCCTGACCGCACAGCGCGGCGATCCGCCGCCCAGCCGCGGTTGATCCAGTGAACGCGATCTTGTCCACATCCGGGTGAGTGACCAGATGCTCGCCGACCTCACGACCGGCGGGCACCACGCTCACGACGCCTTCCGGCAGCCCGGCCTCGGCCACGATCTCGGCGAGCACGAGCGCCGACAGCGGTGCCTCTGGTGGCGGCTTGAGCACCACGGTGCACCCGGCGAGCAGCGCGGGAACGAGCTTGGCCATGGTCACGAAATGCGGCACGTTCCACGGCGTGATGACGCCGACGACGCCGACCGGTTCGCGGCGCACGACGACCTCGCCACCGAACGAGCCGGTCCTGCGCTCCTCCCACGCGATCTGCTCGCCGATGTTGAGGAACTCGCCCAGCGCCATCGATGTCGCGCCCACCTGCCCGACCTGGGAGAACCACAGCGGTGAGCCCATCTCGGTGCTGAACAGCTCCGCCAGCTCGGCCTGCCGCGCGTTGTAGGCGTCGGCGAACCGACGCAACGCGGCGAGGCGATCCTCGGGTGCGGTGTTCGGCCAGTCACCGTGGTCGAACGCGCGCCGTGCCGCCTCGACCGCACGGTCGACGTCCGCGGTCGTCGCTTCCGGCGTGCGGCCGACCAGTTGCTCGGAGTGCGGCGAGATCACCTCGATCTGCCGCTCGGTTTCCGGGGCGACCCAGCTGCCCCCGATGTAGAGCTCCTTGTACTCTCGCATGCTCGTGCTCCTCACTCCGGCGGCTTGCTCAGCCGATTTGGTTCAGGGGACTCACTCAGGCGACGTCGTCCCATCCGGTGAAGCCGGACGGTTCGTGCGGACCGAAACAGGCGAACTCGAACAGCCCCCAGCCGAGCCGTCCTTCGCAGCGCGCACGCGCCAGGTTGTCGATGACGCTGAAGTACGCAGCCCGCTTCGCGGCGTCGCTGACGTCGTGCCTGCGGCCCTGCACCTCCAGTTCGCCGAGATACATGCCGTGCCGCCAGTCATCGGTGCCGTATCCGGCGCCCGCGCCGAGCGCGACCGGCAGCACGGTCTCGACCTCGAGCTTCGGGCCGTCGGCGAAGTCGAGTACGGCCGTGGCGACCTCACGCGTGCCAGGGGTGAAGGTCAGCGCGACCTCGGGGCGCCCGAGCGGTTCCGGCTCCTTGCCGCTGCCTTCCGGCCACACCCGCACGGCTTCCTCGAGCGAGCGACGGCCGCGACCGTCCTCCTGCAGGATGGTGATGATGCTGAAGTCGTCGAACCGGAAGGGCGCGTACAACCAGTAGAACGACGAGGGTGGCTGCGCCGCGGCGTAACCGGCTGGCTCCGGCTCACCGACGGGGCGAATACCCCAGGACCGGTCGCGCGTTCCCTGCCAGACATCAGGGGTGACGTCGTAGTCGGTGCCCGCGACGGTGAGCGTGCCTGACCAGTCGCCGGTCTGCGCCATGCGACTGGAGTCGATGATCGCGCGGCCCTGCGGCTGGCGCAGCACATGCCTCGGTTCCAGTACGGCGGGAACGGCCCCGGTGAAGGTGAGGTCGAATGCCAGGTCGTGCTCGGTCGGCTCCAGCACCACCCGCAGCTTGCGCAGTCCTTCGAGCACCTCGATCCGGAACGGGCCGACGGTGGTGTCCATCCGGTCGGAACCGAGCTCCCGGGAAGCGCGCACGGCGATCTGCTCGTCACCCGTGCGCACCGTCGCGAACGCGTCCGACACCCCGAGGTTGGGGTACTGCCCCATCCCGATGACACAGAACAGCTCGGGCGAGCTGGCGTGACAGTTGAAGTAGTAGCGGTCGTAGAAGTTGCGATCGGTCGTCGCTACCTGACGCACCGGCTGGGCGACCTGATGTATCGGGTAGTCGTCAAGAGGTGACAGCACCAGCACGCTCCTTCCTGTCGTGAGTGCTGATCAGAGTTAGAACTCCCATGAGCACTCACGACTCAGTCAGCGGGTCTTGTCCAACCGGTCCAGCGCCCGCTCGTACTCGGCGACCAGTTCACTCATCAGCTCGGCCACCGGGCGGACGGCGTTCATCCTGCCGACGATCTGGCCGACCGGCATCGCGACGACGCTCGGATCCTTAGCGGCGGCGATGCGCTGGTGCGCCTCGGCGACCAGCAGGTTCTGCAACGGCATCGGCAACGGGTCCGGCGCGTCCGGCTGCGCCCACGACTCGGTCCAGCGGGTCTTGAGCAGCCGCGCCGGTTTGCCGGAGAAGATCCGGGTACGCACGGTGTCCGACGAGCTGGCGGCGACGAGGGCGTCCTGCACCGTGCCCGACTCGCGCATGGTCTCCAGGTACTCGCTGGTGGTCAGCCAATACGAGCCCATCCACGCGCCGGTCGCGCCAAGCGCCAGCGCCGCGGCGACCTGCCTGCCGGACCCGATGCCACCGGCGGCGAGCACCGGCGCGCGGTCACCGACCGCGTCGACCACCTCGGGCAGCAGCACCATGGACGCGATCTCGCCGGTATGCCCGCCTGCCTCGTAGCCCTGCGCGATGACGATGTCGACGCCGTTGTCCACGTGACTGACGGCATGCTCCGCCTTGCCAGCCAGCGCGGCGACCTTGACGCCGTGGCCGTTGGCCTGCTCGATGACGTCGTTGGGCGGTGACCCGAGCGCGTTGGCGATCAGGGAGATCGGGTGCTTCAGCGCGACGTCCACATGGGACCGCGCCACCGAGTGCAGCCAGCCGAGCACCCCGGCGCCATCGTTGCTCTCGGCCTTCTCGGGCACGCCGAGTTCCCGCAGCGTCCGCTCGACGAACGCCCGGTGCTCCTCGGGGATGTGCTTCGAGAGGTCACCGACGCTGCCCTCGTCGGGCACCTTCGACGGCATGACGATGTCGACGCCGTACGGCTTGCCGCCGGTGTTGGCATCCATCCAGTCCAGCGTGGCGTCCAGGTCGGCGGCGTCGTTGAACCGGACGCAGCCGAGCACGCCGAGCCCACCGGCGCGCGATACGGCGGCCGCGACGTGCTCGGACGGGGTGAACGCGACGATCGGGTACTCGATCCCGAGCGTGTCACACAGCTCTGTGCGCAATGGGGCTCCTTTAGCGGGTGACGGCGAGCGCGCTGTCGGCGTGCTCCTCGGCGTAGGACTTCGCCCACGGGTAGTCGGGCTTGCCACTTGGCTGGCGGCGGATCTCGGGCACGATCCAGTAGCTGCGTGGCACCTTGTACCCAGCGACCTTGGTGCGCACGTGCGCATCAAGCGCGGCGGTGTCGAGCGAGACACCGGGTTGCGGCTGCACCAGCGCCGCGACCCGCTCCCCGTAGCGCTCGTCCGGCACGCCAACGACCAGCGCGTCGTAGACGTCGGGGTGCGACTTCAGCGCGCCCTCGACCTCCTCGGGGAACACCTTCTCGCCGCCGGTGTTGACGCACTGCGAGCCCCTGCCGAGCAGGGTCACCGACCCGTCGTCCTCGTAGCGGCCGTAGTCGCCGGGGATGACGTAGCGCTTGCCGTCGATCTCGGCGAAGATCGACTTGGATTTCTCTGGGTCCTTGTAGTAGCCAAGCGGAACGTGCCCGCCACGCGCGATCAGCCCGACCGCGCCGGGGGTCGGCTCGATGAGCTTGCCCGCCTCGTCGATCAGCACCGCCTGCTTGGTGAAGTTCACTCTCGGGCCCTGCGAGTGGTCGGCATCCTTGGTGATCATGCTGATCCCGGTGAAGCCGCTCTCCGAGGAGCCGATGGCGTCGGTGAGCACGGCGTTGGGGAAGGTCTCGAGGTAGGCCTGCTTGACCGACTGTGAGAACAGCGCGGCGTGGCTCGAGAACGCGACGGCCGAGGAGGCGTCGTAGTCACCCTCCTGGTACGCCTTCAGCATCGGCCTGGCCATCGCGTCGCCGACGAAGGTGAGCACCTGCACCCGGTGCTTTTCGATCGCCCGCCACACCTCGTGCGGGTCGAACTGCGATACGAGGACGGCGGTGCCACCCGCGAACAGCGCACCGAACACGGCCCACTGTGCCGCGCCGTGGATGAGCGGCGAAATGGTCATCCTGACCAGGCCGGGGCTCTCCTTGGCCTGCTCGGCCATGGTCCACTCGTCCGGCACGTATTCACCAGTCATGAAGTCGATGCCGCCGCCGAGCACGCGCCAGACGTCCTCGTGCCGCCACATCACACCCTTCGGATAGCCGGTGGTGCCGCCGGTGTAGAGGATGTAGAGGTCGTCGGCACTGCGCTCGCCGAAGTCGCGTTCCGGCGACTGTGCCGCCAGCGCCGCCTCGTACTCGACGCCACCGTAGGACTCGTAGTCGGCACCAGAGTCATCGTCGACGACCACCACGTGGCGCAGCTTGGGTGCCGATGGCAGCACCTCGGCGACGGTCGACGCATACTGGCGCTCGTGCACCAGCGCGACGAGGTCGGCGTTGTCGAACAGGTATCGCAGCTCCTCGGCCACGTACCGGTAGTTCACGTTGATCGCGACGGCGCGGAGCTTGTACGCCGCGAACATCGCCTCGATCGTCTCGATGGAGTTGCGGGAGTAGATCCCGATGTGGTCGCCCTCGCCAACCCCGGCTGCTGCGAGGTGGTGGGCCAGGCGGTTGGCGCGCTGGTCGAGTTCGACGTAGCTCACCTGCCGATCGCCGCAGATCACGGCGGTGCGCTCAGCAACGGCGTCGACCGTGTGCTCAATGAGATCAGCGATGTTCAGTGCCATTGCTCTAAATTAGAACATGTTATCGTTATGAGCAATGGTCAAAACTGGCTCCAGTGGTATCGAGCCGACCACAGAGCGTGAAACATGTACCAATCCCGAGCGCATTCATGTCCGCGCCAACTACGGAAGAGGTTTCCATGACGTCGACCGCAGCCGCCGATCACGACAACGACACCGCACCCCACGCGCTGGTTGAACAGCGTGGGGGCACGCTGATCGTGACCATGAACCGGCCACACGCCCGCAACGCCATCAGCGCCGAGATGATCGAGATCATGCTGGGGGCGTGGGAGCAGGTCGACTCCGACCCGTCGATCCGTTGCTGTGTGCTTACCGGCGCGGGTGGCTCCTTCTGCGCGGGCGCGGACCTGAAGAACATGAGCCGCAACGACCCCGGCAAGGCGATGTCCGGCAACGGCTGGGATCCCGCGCGCATCCCGGGACTGCTCAAGGGGCGTCGGCTGAGCAAGCCGTTGATCGCGGCTGTCGAAGGCCCGGCGATCGCGGGCGGCACCGAGATCCTGCAAGCCACCGACATCCGCGTGGCGGGCGAGAGCGCGAAGTTCGGCATCTCCGAGGTGAAGTGGGGCCTGTTCCCAATGGGCGGCTCCGCGGTGCGACTGCCACGGCAGATCCCGTACACCGTCGCCGCCGACCTGCTGCTGACCGGACGCCACATCACCGCCGCCGAGGCGAAAGAGATCGGCCTGATCGGCCACGTCGAGCCGGACGGCACCGCACTGGACAAGGCGCTGGCGATCGCGGACCAGATCGCGGCGAACGGCCCGCTCGCGGTACAGGCGGTGCTGCGCACCATGCGCGAGACCGAGGGCATGGCAGAGGAGGACGCGTTCGCCATCGAGGCGCCGATCGGCCTGTCGGTGTTCACCAGCGCCGACGCCAAGGAAGGCCCGCGCGCCTTCGCCGAGAAGCGCACCCCGCAGTTCGAAGGACGGTGATTAGAACGTGTTCTATTTAACTACCGCCGCCCCAGCGGCAATACTTGCCGGACATATCGAGAACATGTTTCACTCGCATCGTGACTACTGAAGCGCCGCCGCTGTCGGAACCTCTTGAGATCCACTTCGACTACACCCGCTCGCTCGGGCCGGTACTCGGACGGTTCATGACCGGCCTCGCCCAGCGCCGCATCGAGGGCGTCACCGGGTCGGACGGCCGGGTGCACGTGCCGCCGGTCGAGTACGACCCGGTCACCGCGGCCCCGCTGAGCGAGTTCGTCGAGGTGGACCAGGAGGGCACGGTACTGACGTGGTCGTGGTGCGCCGAGCCGGTAGCGGGCCAGCCGATCCAGCGGCCGTTCGCCTGGGCGCTGATCCGGCTGGACGGCGCGGACACCGCGCTGCTGCACGCCGTCGACGTCGAGGCGCCCGACGCGATCCACACGGGCATGCGGGTTCGGGTGCGCTGGACCGACGAGCCGGTCGGGCACATCCGCGACATCGCGTACTTCGTGCCCGCTGACGCGCCGGACGACCAGCCACCACCGCCGACGTCGCCCGCTCCGCCAGCCGCTGAACGCGCCGATGGCACCTCGGTGGACACCATGATCACGCCGATCAAGCTCGGCTACGACCACACGGTGTCGCCAGAGGAAAGCCGCTACTTGCGGGCGCTGGGCGAGGGCAAGTTGATCGGGCAGCGTTGTCCGAAGTGCGAGAAGGTCTACCTGCCGCCGCGCGGCGCGTGCCCCACCGACGGCGTGCCGACGACGACCGAGGTGGAGCTGCCCGACACCGGCATCGTGACGACGTTCTGCATCGTCAACGTGCCGTTCCTCGGCCAGCAGATCACCCCGCCCTACGTCGTGGCCTACATCTTGCTCGACGGCGCCGACATCGCGTTCCTGCACCTGGTGCGCGGCTGCGAGGCCGACGAGGTGCGGATGGGCATGCGAGTGCGGGCGCAGTGGCGGCCGCGCGAGGAGTGGGAGACCAGCATGCGCAACATCGCGCACTTCGAGCCGTCCGGCGAGGCCGACGCCCCGTACGAGTCCTACGCACACCACCTGTGAGGCATCGATGAGTTATAGCGAGACCGGCTCGCGGGGCGGAGCCACAAGGCCCGCCGTCGTCGGGTTCGCGCAGTCGGACTGCGTGCGCCGAACCCAAGGCACCACCAACGGCGTCGAGATGCTGGTACCAACGCTCGCCGAGGCGTTTGAGCAAACCGGACTATCCAAGTCGGACATCGGATTCTGGTGCTCAGGATCGTCGGATTACTTGGCGGGCAGGGCATTCTCGTTCATTTCCGCTGTGGACGCCATCGGCGCCTTCCCGCCGATCAACGAGTCGCATGTGGAGATGGACGCCGCGTGGGCGCTGTACGAGGCGTGGGTGAAGATCCGCACCGGCGAGGTCGACACCGCGCTGGTGTACGGCTTCGGCAAGTCGTCGGCTGGCACGCTGCGGCGGGTGCTGAGCCTGCAAACCGACCCGTACACCGTTGCGCCGCTGTGGCCGGACTCGATCAGCATCGCCGCGCTGCAAGCCAGGCTCGGGCTGGAGTCCGGGCGATGGAGCGAGAAGGACATGGCCGAAGTGGCCGCTCGTAGCCTTGCCGACGCGCGCGACAACCCGCAGGCGCAGCGCTCAGGGGAGGCGTCCGTCGCGGATTTGCTTGACGCGCCGCTGACGGCCGATCCGCTGCGGGCGCACGACATCGCGCCGATCACCGACGGCGCTTCGGTGGTCATCCTCGCCGCGGCGGACCGCGCCCGTGACATCGTCTCCCGGCCCGCGCTGATCACCGGGATCGAGCACCGGGTCGACTCCCCCGTACTCGGCGCGCGGGACCTGACCCGCTCGCCGTCCACCGAAATGGCTGGCGCGTCGCTCGACGTCGGCGACGTCGACGTGGCCGAACTGCACGCGCCGTTCACCCACCAGGAGCTGATCCTGCGGGACGCGCTCGGCCTTGGTGACGGCGTCCGGATCAGCCCGTCCGGCGGCGTGCTGGCAGGCAACCCGATGTTCTCGGCGGGACTGGCCCGTATCGGTGAGGCCGCACGCCGCGTGATGGCGGGCGACGCCGACCGCGCGCTGGCGCACGCGACCAGCGGGCCCGCGCTGCAACAGAACCTCGTCGCCGTGATGGAGGCACAGTCATGAAACAGCGTGCGGCCGTACTCGGCACCGGGCAGACCCACCACGCCGCCAAGCGCACCGACGTATCCATGGCAGGCTTGCTGCGGGAGGCGATCGACCGTGCGATGACCGACGCGCGGGTCGGCTGGGACGACATCGACGCCGTGGTCATCGGCAAGGCGCCCGACCTGTTCGAGGGCGTGATGATGCCGGAGCTGTACCTGGCCGACGCACTCGGCGCGACCGGCAAGCCACTGCTGCGGGTGCATACCGCGGGCTCGGTCGGCGGGTCGACGTCGATCGTCGCGGCCAGCCTTGTGCAGTCCGGTGAGCACCGGCGGGTGCTGACCGTGGCCTACGAGAAGCAGTCCGAGTCGAACGCGATGTGGGCGCTGTCCATCCCGATCCCGTTCAACATGCCGGTCGGCGCGGGCGCGGGTGGCTACTTCGCCCCGCACGTCCGCTCGTACATCCGCAGGTCAGGTGCGCCGGAGGCGGTCGGAGCGATGGTCGCGGCCAAGGACCGTCGCAATGGCTCGCTCAATCCGTACGCGCACCTCCAGCAGGCCGACCTCACGGTGGAGCAGGTGCAGGCGTCACAGATGCTGTGGGACCCGATCCGCTACGACGAGACGTGTCCTTCCTCCGACGGCGCGTGCGCGATGGTGATCGGCGACGAGGCATCCGGTGATGCCGCCGCGGACGGCGTGGCGTGGATCCACGCGACGTCGATGCGCACCGAGCCAACGACGTTCGCCGGGCGCGACCAAGTGAACCCGCAGGCAGGTCGGGATGCGGCGACACAGCTGTGGCACGACGCGGGGATCACCGACCCGCTGTCCGAAGTGGACGCTGCGGAGATCTACGTGCCGTTCTCCTGGTTCGAGCCGATGTGGCTGGAGAACCTGGGCTTCATGCCCGAGGGCGAGGGCTGGAAGCTCACGGAATCCGGCGAGACCGCGCTCGATGGCCAGCTTCCGGTGAACCCGTCCGGCGGCGTGCTGTGCACGAACCCGATCGGCGCGTCCGGGATGCTGCGGATGTCCGAGGCTGCGAAGCAGGTGATGGGCAAGGCTGGCGACTACCAGGTCGACGGCGCACGCAAGGCCGTCGGCCACGCCTACGGCGGCGGGTCGCAGTACTTCGCGCTGTGGCTGGTCGGCGCGGAGAAGCCGGAGTAGGGCGGCGGGGCGACGTCGTGTTCCCCGCTCGTGGCGCTCGCAGGCGTCGCCGCGACCTACCGCGCGGTGTTGTTCGCAGAACCCGGCAAATAAGGCATTGTCACGCAACACCGCGCGGGTGGTTGATCGACTTCCGGCGCGTGAGTACCAGCAGCCCGCTGATGTCCAGCGGCCGGCGTCAGCGCAGCGGAGACGACGCGGACGTGTCGCCTATCGCGACACCGCTCCCGTTACGTCCGCGAACCGCTCCGCCACCTGCGCGGCCGTCAGTCCGAAATCCGACAGCGAGTACTGGTGGGACGGCCTCCGGGCGCCCGATCGGCTCTGCTCGTCCACCCGGCGCATCTCCGCCAGGGCGGCATCCGTCAGTGGGAGCCCGAAGTGCCGATAGATGCCCGCCACGGTGCCGACCGGGTCCGCCACGAAGTCGTCGTAGTCGACGTCGCAGAACCGCGCCGGGTCGTGCCGTGCCCTGGCCTCGGCGAACTCCGCCAGCCCGCGTGCCCACAGGTCGAGCTGGGTCCGGCCGATCACTTCGGGGGTGAACGCCGTGGACCAGCCATCGGTCGCCGCGAGCGACAGGCTGCACGTCGAGGCCAGCGTGGTGCTCGGCGGCCGGTGGGTCTGCACGATCAGCGCGTCCGGGTACACCGCGAGCAGCTCGTCCAGCGCGAACAGGTGGCTCGGGTTCTTCAACACCCACCGCTTGTCCGGCTCATCGCGACCGATCAGCCGCAACAACCGCCGGTGCCGCTGGTAGGCATCCGTCCAGTCCTGTTCGGACAACCAGCGCGAGTAGCTTGGCACATACGCGAGGCATTCCTCCGCCACGGACTTCATACTCTGCCGCAACAACCGCCAGCATTCCTCCACCGAGTCCGCTGAGGTGTAATGCAGTCCCATGAAGTCGGGGTTCTCGGCGTGGTGCCGATCGTAGCCCGCCTTGATCCGCTGGTAAACCGGGTTGTCGTCCCACGTCTCACGCGGCGGGCGCGGCTGCGGTACGTCGGTGAGCCACAGTTCCAACCCCTGGTGCGCGGGGTCGGCGGTCAGCAGCCGGTGCAGCGCGGTGGTGCCGGTGCGCGACAGGCCGGTCACGAAGATCGGCCGCTCGATCGGCACGTCGGCGTGGTCCGGGTACTGCTTCCATGCCGCTTCCGCCAGCAGCCGCGCGACCAGCGCACCCCGCAGGGACGCACGGGTGATGCTGTTGCCGAGCGGCGTCAGCCGCGCCTCGCGCTCATACGAGTCGAGCAGTACCCGCAAACCTTCGAGGTAGGAGTCGTCGCCGAAGTCGTCAAGCCCGGTGACCTTGGTGGCCGAGGCGTGCAGGTCCGCGACCGTACCGACGCTGTCTCGCATCTCACTCCTCAGTATCCGACGCTTCGAACCTGCAAGCGGTCAGTATCCGACGCAAGCAGTCCTCAGTGGTGGTATTCGCCGCAGTTGACGTCCAGGCACTGCCCGGTAATCGCCCGCGCCATGTCCGAGGCAAGGAACACCACCGCGTCGGCGATTTCGTCCGGCTCGGGCAGCTTGCGCAGGTCGGTGTTCGCCGCCGTTTCGGTGTAGACGTCTTCAGTGGACACGCCGCGCTTCTTCGCGAGGTAGCCGAAGTACCACTTCAGTGTGTCGGCCCAGATGTAGCCGGGTGCGACCGAGTTGACCCGGATGCCGCGCGGACCAAGCTCGGTGGACAGGCTCTGCGCGAGCGCGAGCAGGCTGGCCTTGGCCATCTTGTAGGCCCCGTACCCGCGCTGCGAATGCCGCAACACCATGGAGTTCACCATCACGACCGAGCCGTTGACATCTGCCAGCGCTGGCGTGAACAGCCGCGTCAGCCGCAGTGCGGCGATCGAACTGGTCTCGAAGCCGGTGCGGACGGCGTCCAGGTCGGCGTCGGCGAGATCACCAAGCGGCGGGATCGCGAAGGCGTTGTTCACCAGGACGTCCACTCGCCCGAACGCCGACACGGCCGCCTCCGCGAGCGTCTCCGCGTCCGACTCCGCGGTGATGTCAGCGGGCACCGTCACCGCACGGCGTCCCAGGGACGACACCTCGTCAGCTACGGCGTCCAGGGTGGCCTTCGTCCGCGCGGCGAGCACGACGTCCGCGCCCGCGTGCGCGGCCCGCACCGCGATCGACCGGCCGAGCCCTGGCCCGACCCCGGACACCACGACGACCTTGTCCCGCAGCATGGTCACCCCAGCATCCGGTCGGCGACGGCGGCCTGCCGCGCGGCGATGCGCTCGGACCATTCCCGTGGGCTGACCCGCTGGTCGGCGTAGTACGGCAGTTTCTCTGGCAGGTCGTCGAATCGCACGATCTCGGACGTCGGCCCGTCGGCCGGCGTGAGATCACGCGTCAGCCGCTGCCAGCGCAGTTGCAGGTAGCCACGGCTGTGACCGGTGCGTTCGACCCAGTTCGCCAGGCCGGGATCGTGCTCGCTCACGACGTAGCGGATCATCCCGTCGGGGTCGACGCGCGCCTGGTCACGAGTGAGGCTGGTCTGGTGGTTGATGTAGTCCAGCGAGATGTACCACATGCTGCCGAGCTGAAAGCCCTGGTACGGCGCGACCTCCTGCTGCGCTGCGGGCACGGTGATCACCATGACCTCGTCGTCGGCGAGGTCGTAGTGGCCGACGGACGAGAACTGCGTGGCCAGCCCGCCCGGCGTGCTGCGCGGCTCAGTCAGCGTGTTCACCGGGAGCTTCAGATAGTGCCACTCGGGGAACGCCAGGAACGTACGTAGCCGCGACAGCAACATCTTTCCCGCGACACGGTACCGCTTGACCAGCGTGTCCTTCGGCACGGGCGGTGGCGCGCCGCCGAGCCGGTCGGCCCGATGGATCCGGATGGTCCCGGAGCGCTCGGCGGACCAGTCACTGTAGACCTCGCGGACCACCAACATCGCTGAACCTGAGCCCAGCGTGAAATAGTTCCGACCGGAACCGGGTCCAAATCGGATCTCGAACCGGCCGTCGGCGTCGATGTCGAATTCCCTGTCATCGAACGCGGTCAGGCTGTCCGGAGAGGACGCTGGACTGTAATCGCCGTTCAGCACCTGGAAACTCAGGTCGGCGGTGCTGCCACGGGTGCCAGTCACCACGTACTCCGCGTCGTCGCGGAGGTACGCGTGGTAGTACAGCGTGTCCGGGTTGTCGAGACCGAGCTTGGTGTACGGGCCGGTGGACGAGACGAAGAACGGGAAGTCTCGCTCGTACGCCCACGCCATCTGCAGCGACGCGCGGATGCTGCCCGCCAGGTAGTCGTAGCCCTCGACGAGGTCCTGCTCGGTGCGCACGTGCGGCGCACTCTCGATGATCTTCTCGGCTTCGGCGATCGCCTCGGCGAAGGGGTCGGTGAGCACCGGTGGCCTCCCTGGCTACGGGGATGCTGCGGACAACACGAATGGGCCGTGATCACGCCTGCGGCTGGGGGACGTCCTCGGACCAACGGTTAGCCAGCAGCTGCAGGCTCGGCATGTCGTCGAACGACACCATCAGCTCGTACGTACGCACGTAACCGATGTGCGAGATCCGCCAGACGCCGTTCTCGCGGCGGTAGCTGTCCTCGTAGTAGGCAGATCCCTTGATCATGACCCGGTGGTCGGGAACGATCACGGTGTCCTCGAAGCACCACGTCCCCGCTGCCGTGTCGCCGTTGATCTCGATCTCCGGCTGGGCACAAAAGTGCACCGTGATGATGTTGCCGCCGAGCGCGTCGCGCATGTACGACACGATCGCGTCGCGCCCCTCGAGCGTCAGCGGCTCACTGGTCGCCTTGGTGCCGTAGTTGGCCGTCGCGTCCTCGGTGAACACCTCGGCGAACTCGTCCCAGCGTTTGAGGTCGAGGGTGCGGGCGTAGCGATACTTCAGCCCGCGGATTTCCTCCAGCGCGACCAGGTCCATACCGGCGGCCTCCAGTGACGTCGGGAACGAGTTACGAGTAGGCGACCCGGTAGTGCTTGATGCCGTTCAGCCAGCCGGAACGCAACCGAGCTGGTTCCTTGAGCTCGCGGATGTTCGGCATGGCGTCCGCGATCGCGTTGAACATCAGGTCGATCTCCAGCCGCGCCAGGTTCGCCCCGATGCAGTAGTGCGTTCCGGTGCCGCCGAAGCCGACGTGCGGGTTCGGGTCGCGGAAGACGTCGAACTCGTACGGGTTGTCGAACGCCTCTTCGTCGAAGTTCGCCGATGCGTAGAACAGCCCGACCCGCTGGCCCTCGCGAATCGGCTGGCCACCGAGTTCGGTGTCCGCCAGCACGGTGCGCTGGAAGGCGCTCACCGGGGTTGCCCAGCGCACGATCTCGTCCGGCGCGGTCCTCGGCCGCTCGGCCTTGTAGCGCTCCCACTGCTCGGGGTGATCGAGGAACGCCTTCATGCCGTGGGTGATGGCGTTACGGGTGGTCTCGTTGCCCGCGACGGCGAGCAGGATGACGAAGAACGCGAACTCCTCCGAGCCGAGCGACTCCCCGTCGATATCGGCGTTGACCAGCTTGGTGACGATGTCGTCGACCGGGCACTTGCGGCGTTCCTCCGCCATGTTCCAGGCGTAGCCCATCAACTCGGTCGATGCGTTGACCGGATCGATGTCGTACTCGGGATCGTCGTAGCCGATCATCTCGTTGGACCAGTCGAAGATCTTGCCTCGATCTTCCTGTGGCACCCCGATCAGCTCGGCGATCGCCTGCAACGGCAGCTCGCACGCCACCTCTTCGACGAAGTCGCCGCTGCCGCGCTTCTTCGCATCGTGCACGATCCGTTCCGCCCGCTCGGTCAGCGTGGCGCGCAGGTTCTCGACGGCCCGTGGCGTGAAGCCCTTGGAGATGATCCGGCGGACCTTGGTGTGCTGCGGCGGGTCCATGTTGATCAGGATCATCCGCTGCATCTCGATCTCATCACGCGTGATCTCGGGGTTGAACCGGATGATCGCGGTGTTTTCCCAGGTGGAGTACACCTCAGGGTGCTTGGAGATCTCCTTGATATCGGCCAGGCGGGAGACCACCCAGTAGCCGCCGTCGTCGTAGCCACTCCGGCCAGGCGGTTGCGGGCACCACCACACCGGCGCCGCCTTGCGCAACGCCGCGAACTCTTCGATCGGGACCCGCTCGGCCCAGACGTCCGGGTCGGTGAAGTCGAAGCCTTCCGGAATGAGCGGAGCTGCCACGGGTTACCTCCTGCGCCACACAGCCTTGTGAAACACGTTCTACCGACGATTGAAGCACAGGTTCGCCACGATGAGAACCCACGAGAACAACCTTTCGCTACTCCCCGACGCGCCAAGATCACCGGCATTACCGCCGTCGACCTGTGGTTGTTGCCGATCCACTGGCACGCGCTATTGCCGAAAAAAAGAACATGTTCTAACTTTGAGTCAGTACTACGACTCTTCAGGAGGAGCCGGTGGGCAACCCAGTCATCGTCGACGCGGCACGCACCCCGATCGGCAAGCGAGGCGGCTGGCTGGCAGGCCTGCACCCCGCCGAGACGCTCGGTGCCGTCCAGCGCGCGCTACTCGACCGCGCCGGAGTCGATGCCGCGCTGGTGGAGCAGGTCATCGGCGGCGCGGTCACACAGGCGGGCGAGCAGGCGGGCAACGTCACCCGCACCGCGTGGCTGCACGCCGGACTGCCCGAGGCGGCTGGCGCAACGACCATCGACGCGCAGTGTGGCTCGGCCCAGCAGGCGACACACTTGATCGCGGGCCTGATCGCCACCGGGGCCATCGACGTCGGCGTGGCCTGCGGCGTCGAGGCGATGAGCCGGGTACCGCTCGGCGCGAACCGGGGCACCGACATCGGCACACCGCGCCCAGCGTCCTGGGACATCGACATGCCGAACCAGTTCGAGGCGGCAGAGCGGATCGCCACCCGGCGGGGCCTGACCCGCTCGGACGTCGACCGGTTCGCGGTGGACTCGCAGCGCAAAGCACTCGCGGCGTGGGAAGAGGGCCGATTCGAGCGGGAGGTCGTCCCGGTCAAGGCGCCGGTGATCAGTGACGGCCAGCTCACCGGGGAGACCCGGCTGGTGCAGCGCGATCAGGGCCCGCGCGAAAGCACACTGGACGGGCTGGCGAAGCTGAAACCGGTACTCGACGGCGGTCTGCACACCGCGGGTAGCTCCTCGCAGGTGTCCGACGGCGCGGCGGCGGTGCTGCTGATGGACGAGGACAAAGCCCGTTCGCTCGGCCTGACGCCGAGGGCGCGGATCATCTCGCAAGCACTGGTCGGCGCGGAACCCTACTACCACCTTGACGGCCCGATCTCGGCGACCGAACGAGTGCTGACCCGCGCGGGCATGAGCATCGGCGACCCGGATCTGTTCGAGGTCAACGAGGCGTTCGCGTCGGTGGTGCTGTCCTGGCAGCGGGTGCATCAGCCCGATCCGGCGAAGGTGAACGTCAACGGCGGCGCGATCGCGCTCGGCCACCCGGTCGGCAGCACCGGCGCGCGACTGCTCACCACCGCGCTGCACGAACTGGAACGCACCGACACCGCCACGGCACTCATCACCATGTGCGCGGGGGGCGCGATGTCCACCGCCACGATCATCGAGCGCGTCTGAGGCACCCGATCGCCGCCGACGACCACCGCGAGGGAGCAACACCATGACATCGCCGAATCCGGAGTCGATCCTGGGTCGCTTCCGGCTCGACGGGCAGGCCGCCATCGTCACCGGCGCGGGTCGCGGCATCGGGGCTGCCACCGCTCTCGCACTGGCCGAGGCGGGGGCGGATGTCGCGCTTTCCGCCCGCACCGAATCGCAGTTGGATGAGATCGCGGGAAAGATCACCGCGTTGGGCCGCAAGGCCGTCGTCGTCCCGGCTGATCTGTCCGATCTGGACGCGGTCGCCGCACTCGCGGACACCGCCCACAATGCACTGGGCAGAGTGGACATCGTGGTGAACAATGTCGGCGGCAGCATGCCGAACGCGTTCCTCACCACCAAGCCGGACGAACTCAAGGACGCCTTCCACTTCAACGTCGCCACCGCGCACACACTGACCCAAGCAGCAGTGCCGAAGATGCTGGAAACCGGCGGCGGTTCGGTCGTCACGGTGTCCTCTGTGGTCGGACGGGTCAGCGGACGCGGCTACCTCGCCTATGGCACTGCCAAGGCGGCGCTCGCGCACTGGAGCAAGCTGGCCGCGCGCGATCTGGCGCCCAAGATCAGGGTCAACGCGATTTCGGTCGGCTCGATCATGACGTCCGCGCTGGACGTCGTCGCGCAGAACGACGAGATCCGCACCGCGATGGAGCAGGCGACACCGCTGCGGCGCATCGGCGAGGTGGAGGACATCGCCGCGGCGATCCTCTACCTCACGTCGCGCGCTGGCGGGTACGTGACCGGCAAGGTGCTCGAGGTCGACGGCGGACTGGAGACACCGAACCTCGACCTCGGCCTCCCCGACTTGGAGTGACACACATGGGCTATCGAGTGGTGCAGTGGAGCACCGGCAACGTCGGACGGCACGCGATCGCGGGCATCGACGCACGAGACGACCTCGACCTGGCGGGGGTGTGGGTGTCCAGCGACGCCAAGGCGGGTAAGGACGCCGGCGAACTGGCTGGGCTCGGCCACTCGCTTGGCGTCGCCGCGACCACCGACGCCGACGCGCTACTGACGTCGCGCCCGGACTGCATCGTGCACACCGCGATGGCCGACCACCGCATCCAGGAGTCCATCGAGGACCTGTGCCGGTTCCTGCGCGCGGGCATCAACGTCGTCTCGTCCGGCCCGGTGTTCTTGCAGTACCCGGAGGGCACCGTGCCAGACGAGATGGTCGAACCGATCCGGCAGGCAGCGACCGAAGGCGGGGCGTCGCTGTGGGTCAACGGCATCGACCCTGGATTCGCCAACGACTGGCTACCGCTGGCCCTGACCGGCATCAGCGAGCGCATCGACGAGGTGCGCTGTCTGGAGATCCTGAACTACGCCACCTATGACAACGCCCAGGTGCTGTTCGACATCATGGGCTTCGGCAAGCCACTGGACGACGTCCCGATGCTGCTGCAGCCGGGTGTGTTGTCGCTCGCGTGGGGCAGCGTCGTGCGGCAGCTCGCCGCGGGGCTGGACGTCACGCTCGACGAGGTCACCGAGCAGGTGGAACGGCTGCCCGCGCCGGAGACGTTCGACATCGCCTCCGGCACCATTCCGGAAGGCACCGCGGCCGCGCTGCGGTTCGAGGTACGCGGCATGCGAGGTGGCCGTCCCGTCGTGGTGCTGGAGCACGTCACCCGGTTGCGGGACGACCTTGGTCCCGACTGGCCGCAGCCCGCCGGACAGGGCTGCTACCGGGTAGTGGTCAGTGGCGAGCCGAACTACACGCTTGACCTGCGGTTACTCGGCACTGATGGCGACCACAACACGGCGGGTCTCAAGGCAACCGCCATGCGGCTGGTCAACGCGATCCCCGCGGTGATCGCCGCGCCACCGGGGCTGTTGACCGCGCTCGACCTTCCGCTCGTGCCGGGGCGAGTTCGCGCCACGTAATCGGCACATCGCACGTTTGGTCCTGTCGCCACGGACCAACCTCCCGCATGCCGACCGGCGCGCTCTGTCGCCAATCGGACGACACTGATCCCTCGGGAGACTTCGCCGGGCATATTGCCCAGCAGACCGGACAAGTCGTTCTATAACCGACGTCGATCTCGCGATTTCCCCGGCGAAGTGCTCCTCGGGGCGCGTGATCGCCTCTGGGACCACGCGCCCCGTCACGTCACGCCCCGTACACGGGCTCCGGCTCCGGAGCCTCGGCGATCAATTCCTCCACCACCGGCCCCAGTTCAGCGGGCTCCCAGCGGGCGCCCTTGTCCCGGCGTGGTCCGTGATGCCAGCCGGTCGCCAGCGACACCTGGCCGCCCTCGACCTCGAACACCCGCCCGGTCACCCCGGCCGACTCGGTGCTGCCCAGCCACACCAACAGCGGCGAGACGTTCTCCGGCGCCATCGCGTCGAACCCACCGTCGGGGGCGGCCATGTCCTCAGCGAACGCATCCTCGGTCATCCTGGTCCGCGCGGCGGGCGCGATGGCATTGACGGTCACGCCGTAGCGCCCGAACTCCGCGGCGGCCACCAGCGTCAGCCCGGTGATACCCGCCTTGGCGGCCGAGTAGTTGCCCTGTCCGATGCTGCCGAGAAGCCCGGCTCCCGAGCTGGTGTTGATCACGCGCGCGTCCGGCTGCCTGCCTGCCTTGCTCTCCGCGCGCCAGTGCGCCGCGGCGTGCCGCATCGGCGCGAAATGCCCCTTGAGGTGCACCCGCATCACCGCGTCCCACTCGTCCTCCGCGAGGTTCACCAGCATCCGGTCGCGCAGGAACCCAGCGTTGTTGACCAGCACGTCCAGCCGCCCGTAGGTGTCGAGCGCGGTGCCGACGAGGCTCGCCGCACCGTCCCAGTCGGCGACGTCGTCCGTGTTGGCCACGGCACGCCCGCCAGCCGCGGTGATCTCGTCGACCACCTGCTGCGCCGGTCCCGCCGACTGGCCCGTGCCGTCGAGCGCGACCCCGACGTCGTTGACGACGACGGCCGCTCCCTCACCCGCGAACGCCAGCGCGTGCGCGCGGCCGATCCCCCTGCCAGCTCCGGTGACGATGACGACCCTGTCCTTGACGATGCCGCTCACGAGTGCTCCTTTCCTCTGAGGACTGCTTGCGGATCCGAAGCATCAGACCCTGAGGACTGCTTGCAGGTCCGAAGCATCAGACCCTGGGTTGTGCCGCGTCGAGGAACGCGGGTCGCTCGCCGCCACCGTGGACGGCGAGTGTGGCTCCGCTGACATAGGACGCGAGCGGGGATGCGAGAAACAGTGCGCACGCGCCAACTTCGCCGGGATCAGCGAGACGTCCCAGTGGGACGGTCGCGCCGACGGCCGCGACACCGTCCGCGTCTCCGTAGTGCAGTTCGGACTGTTCGGTGTGGACCATGCCAACGTCGAGCGCGTTCACTCGCACCTTTGGCGCCCACTCCACGGCGAGGCTGGCCGTGAGGTTGTCCAGCCCTGCCTTGGCGGCTCCGTAGGCCGCGGTGCCCGGTGAGGGCCGGGTGCCGCTGACGCTGCTGACGTTGACGATGGCGCCGCCAGCCCCCTGTTGCATGACCGCGTTGACCCGCTGCGCGACCAGTAGCGGCGCCAGCAGGTTGAGCCCGACGATCTTGTCGTGGAACCGGGGCGAGGCGTCGGCGGCCAGCGCGAACGGCGCGCCACCGGCGTTGTTGACCAGCACGTCGATGCGGCCGTGCTCGGCGACGACGCCGTCCACCATGCGGTCGACCTGCTCGGGTTCCCGCACGTCGCACGAAACGAACTGGGCGTGCTCCAGCGGGGACTCCGGGCGGTTACGGGCGCAGGTCACCACGGTCGCGCCCGCCCGCGCGAATGTCCGCGTGATTCCCGCGCCTACCCCGCGCACTCCGCCGGTGACCAGCACGATCGCGCCGTCGAAGTCCAGCGATACGGCCATCGGCGCACCTTTCCGTCGAGCTCGAACTGCCGGGACTACCGGGAGGCCCGGTGCGGCTGCTACTGTACCAAGCAAGTGCTAGGTTAGGTAGCAGGAGGTCGATGTGCCCGCAGTGAGCACCACCGAACCCGAGCCGCATATCGCCGTGGTGACCATGGCGGCACCGCCGGTCAACGCGCTCACCGTGCAGGGCTGGTACGACGTGGCGGCCGCGATCAGCAAGGCAGGCGCCGACCCCGGCTGCCACGTTGTTGTGCTGCGCGCCGAGGGCCGTGGCTTCAACGCGGGGGTCGATATCAAGGAGATCGAGGCCAGCGACGGCTACAGCGCGCTCATCGGCGCCAACCACGGCTGTGCCGCCGCGTTTTCCGCGGTCTACGACTGCGAGGTGCCGGTGATCGCCGCCGTGCACGGCTACTGCCTCGGCGGCGGCGTCGGACTGGTCGGCAACGCCGACGTCGTGGTGGCCAGCGACGACGCGACATTCGGCCTGCCCGAGGTCGACCGGGGTGCGCTCGGCGCGGCCACTCACCTCGCCAGGCTGGTACCGCCGCACCTGATGCGGGCGCTGTACTACACCGCGAGCACCATCACCGCGCAGCAGTTGCACCACCACGGTTCGGTGTACCGGGTCGTGCCGCGCGACGAGCTTGACGACGCGGCGCTGGCGGTGGCACGCGACATCGCGACCAAGGACACCAGGGTGATCCGCAAGGCCAAGCAGGCCTTGAATGGCATCGACCCGCAGGACGTGCATCGCAGCTATCGCTTCGAGCAGGGCTTCACCTTCGAACTCAACCTGGCCGGGGTCTCCGACTCCGCGCGCCAGGACTTCCTCGGCAACAGCACGGGAGCCTGAATGGACAAACGTATGACCGCCGACGAGGTGGCGGCCGAACTCCGCGACGGGATGACCATCGGGATCGGCGGCTGGGGCTCGCGGCGCAAGCCGATGGCGCTGATCCGCGCGATCCTGCGTACCGACGTCAAGGATCTGACCGTCGTCTCCTATGGCGGCCCCGACGTCGGACTGCTCGCCGCGGCGGGCAAGATCCGCAAGCTGGTGTTCGGGTTCGTCACGCTCGACTCGGTGCCGTTCGATCCGCACTTCGCGCGGGCACGGCAGTCCGGTGCCATCGATGTCACGGAGTACGACGAGGGCATGGTCGCGGCTGGACTATCGGCGGCGGTCAAGCGACTGCCGTTCCTGCCGATGCGCGCGGGACTCGGGTCCGATGTGGTCACGACCAATCCGGACTTACGCACCGTCACCTCGCCGTACGCTGACGGCGAGGAGCTCCTGGCCGTACCCGCGCTGCGACTGGATGTCGCACTGGTGCACCTGAACCGGGCGGATGCGCGTGGGAACGCGCAGTACCTCGGGCCAGACCCGTACTTCGACGACGATTTCGCGCTCGCGGCCGACCGGTGTTTCGTCTCCGCCGAGCGTGTTGTGGACACCGCGGACTTGTCGTCCGCGCCGGCGCAGTCGCTACTGCTCAACCGGGGCGCGGTGACCGGGGTGGTCGCAGCACCCCACGGCGCGCACTTCACCTCGGCCGCCCCCGACTACGGCCGCGACGAGGCGTTCCAACGGCACTACGTCGCCTGCGCCAAGGACCCGGAAGCGTGGCCGTCGTTTGTGGACCGTTTCTTGTCCGGTGACGAGACGACGTATCAGTCCGAAGTGACCCGATTTCAGGAGGCGGCGGCATGACGACTGCTCGCAGGTCCGAATCATCGGACAATGGTGACGACGTAACCCGCGCCGAGGTGGCGGTTGTGGCCTGCGCCGAGCTGTTCCGCGACGCTGGCGAGATCGTGGCCAGCCCGATGGGGCTCATCCCCTCGCTCGGCGCCAAACTGGCGCGGCTGACGTTCGCGCCGGGACTGCTGCTCTCTGACGGCGAGGCCTACCTGCTCGACGCCGACGGGCAGGTCGAGGGCTGGCAGCCATTCAAGAAGGTGCTCGACGTCGTCGTACCGCACGGCACGCGGCACGTCGTCATGGGCGCGAATCAGATCGACCGCTTCGGCAACCAGAACATCTCGGCCATTGGTGACCACGCCCGCCCTGACCGGCAGCTGCTCGGGGTCAGGGGCGCACCGGGCAACACCGTCAACCACCGCACCAGCTACTGGACCCCCAAGCACAGCAAGCGGGTGTTCGTCGACGCCGTGGACGTGGTGTCCGGTGTCGGTTACGACAACGCGCACAAGGCAGGGCAGGCGGCGAGCCGGTTCCACGACGTGCACCGGGTGGTCACCAACCTGGCCGTACTGGACTTCGACACGCCGGATCGGTCGATGCGGCTGGTCTCGGTGCACCCCGGCGTGAGCGTCGACGAGGTACTGGAGCAGACGTCGTTCCCGCTCGACACCTCGCGGACGACCGAGACCCGGCTACCGGACGCCGAGGAGCTGCGGCTGATCCGGGAGGTCGTGGACCCGAAAACCACACGGGACAAGGAAGTGCCGTCATGAGGACTGCTCGCAGGTCCGAATCAGAGCCACCGACGACTGCTCGTGGGTCCGAATCAGAGCCACCGAGTGCGCCGCTACGCACCGCGCTGACCGATCTCGTCGGTATGCGGCACCCGGTGGTGCAGACCGGCATGGGATGGGTCGCCGGCCCCCGGCTGGTCACCGCGACCGCGCAGGCAGGCGGGCTCGGCATCCTGGCATCGGCGACGATGACCTACGACGAGTTGGCCGCCGCGATCCGCGAGGTACGCGCACGCACCGACGCGCCGTTCGGCGTGAACCTGCGCGCGGACGCCGAGGACGCGCAGCGGCGGGTGGACCTGCTGATCAACGAGGGTGTGCGGGTGGCGTCGTTCGCGCTCGCCCCGCGCAAGGAGATGATCGGCAAGCTCAAGGACAACGGCGTCGTGGTGATCCCCTCGGTCGGCGCGGCTCGGCACGCGGCGAAGGTCGCCGACTGGGGCGCGGACGCGGTGATCGTGCAGGGCGGCGAGGGCGGTGGGCACACCGGCGGTGTGGCGACCACCTTGCTGCTGCCCTCGGTGCTGGACGCCGTGAACATCCCGGTGATCGCGGCTGGCGGGTTCTTCGACGGCCGAGGGCTCGCCGCGGCACTCGCCTACGGTGCTTCCGGTGTCGGTATGGGCACGCGGTTCTTGTTGACCAAGGAAAGCACCGTGCCCGACGAGGTCAAGCGGGCATACCTGACGCGCGGGCTCGGCGACACCGTGGTCACCACCAAGGTGGACGGCATGCCGCACCGGGTGTTGCGCACCGAGCTGGTCGACGCGCTCGAGCGCTCCGGCCGGGTGCGCGGGCTAGCGCGCGCCGCTCGGAACACGCTGCGGTTCAGACGGCTCACCGGCGTGTCTTGGCATGGTCTGCTGCGAGAGGGCCTTGCCACGCGACGCTCCGGCGATCGCGACTGGTCGCAGCTGCTGATGGCGGCCAACACGCCAATGTTGCTGCGGGCGGGCCTTGTCGAGGGCAACACCGACGCGGGGGTGCTGGCGTCCGGCCAGGTCGTCGGCATGCTGGACGACCTGCCATCCGTCGCGGAGCTGATCGAGTCCGTGGTGAGCGAGGCGGAGAAACGGATCGCGGCATTGCCGTAGCGCGTTCAACTCACCTCGCGATCTTGATGCTGTTTGGCTATACGTATCGCCAAACAGCATCAAGATCCACCAGTTCAGACCGGCTGCGGCGTCGTCACCACCGGAGACTGTCAGTGCCGCGCCGTAGGCTGCGCGCCATGACGGCTGATGAACTGAAAGCGCTGTGCCTGAGCTTCTCCGGCGCGCGGGAGGAGTTCCCGTTCGACGAACGGCACTCGGTGTTCAAGGTGGGCGGCAAGCTCTTCGCGATCAGCGCACTGGACGGCGACCCGCTCAGCGTCAGTCTGAAGTGCGACCCGCCGTTAGCCGAGCAACTGCGTGCGACCTATCCGGCGATCACACCCGGATACCACCTGAACAAACGACACTGGAACACCGTCGTGCTGGACGGCACCGTGCCGGAACAGCTAGTTCGCGACATGATCGAAGACTCCTACGACCTGGTGGTCGCCTCACTGCCGAAGGCCAAGCGGCCCGCGGCGGACGCGTCGTGAGACGACCGGACACATCGCGGGCCACACAGGACCGCTGACCCGTCGGTGTCAGAACGGTGGGTCCGCTCCTGGCGGGTGGATAATCCGTTCTCGCGTGCTCTCGTCACGTGTGGTGTCAGGTCGTTCGACGATGGGCCTGCGGGCTTTGGTGTACGTGCGGCCCGTCGGGCTCGTGATGGTGGCGACGCCGGTGTCCGGGTCGAACTCCAGCCGCCGCATAGCCCTCAAGCTCACCGTCGGCCATCGCGGACAGCAACCGCGGAAACCGCCGCACCAGCGCCGTGCCCCGTTCCAACCGGGTCTCTGCCTGACGACGCGTGACCCGCAACTCCAACGCGACCTCATCGGGCAGGTACCGCGACTCCCGCCACACCGGCCTGCCCGTGTCGGGATCGACCTCACCGGTAGGTTCGCTGCGCAACATGGCCAACCGAGACAGGGTGTGCGCCTCGATGGCATCCGCCCGCGCCCGCATCCGCCGCACGGCCGCCAGCGTGTCGACCAACTCACCGCAATCGGTCAGCCGCGCGATCTCAGCTCCCGAACGCGCCGTGCACACGAAGTCGCGCGAGGCCGGCTCCGACATCTGCCGCTCACCAGCCACTCCGGCGGGAAGCATCAAGACCCCCGCCGCGCTGCCGACCTGCACGAACTCCGCCATGCTTCCATTGTTATCGAATCTATGTTCGATGACAATGCCACGAACGTGTCAACCGCGAGCCAGCGCCAGCTCGTCGCTCAGCCACGTCGAGAAACCCTCGGGAACGCTGCCTCTCAGAGCCGTTCGATGATCGTCACGTTCGCCGTGCCGCCGCCCTCGCACATGGTCTGCAGCGCGTACCGGCCGCCACGGCGTTCCAGTTCGTGCAGCATCGTGGTGAACAGCTTCGCTCCGGTCGCGCCGATCGGGTGGCCGAGCGCGATCCCGCCGCCGTTGACGTTCACGCGGTCCCGGTCGGCGCCCGTTTCGTCCAGCCAGGCGAGCACCACACTGGCGAAGGCCTCGTTCACCTCGAACAGGTCGATGTCGCCGATGCCGAGACCGGTCCTGCGGAGCGCGTGCTGGGTCGCGGGGATCGGCCCGGTCAGCATCCACACCGGATCGGCCGCCCGCACCGACAGGTGGTGTACCCGCGCGCGCGGGCGCAGCCCGTGTTCAGCCACGAACGACTCCGAGGCGAGCAGCACCGCGCTCGCGCCGTCGCAGATCTGGCTGGACACCGCCGCCGTGATCCGCGAATCCTCGGCAAGCGGCTCCAGCGACGCCATCCGTTCCAGGGACGTCGACCTGCGGGGACATTCGTCCACGGTGCAGCCGCCCAGCGGGGCTAGCTCGGCGTTGAACCGTCCCGCGTCGATCGCGGCGATAGCGCGCTCGTGGCTGGACAACGCGTAGGCTTCCATCGCCTCGCGCGTCAGGTCCCAGTGCCTGGCGATCATGTCGGCGCTGCGGAACTGCGACACCTCGACGTCGCCGTAACGCTTGTGCCAACCGGCCGAGCCGGAGAACGGGTCGTCGAAGCCGTACTCCCTGCCCGCCAGCATCGCCGCGCTGATCGGGATCTGGCTCATGTTCTGCAAGCCGGACGCGACGACAAGATCGGACGTTCCGGACATCACCGCCTGCGCGGCGAAGTGGATCGCCTGCTGGCTGGATCCGCACTGCCGGTCCACCGTCACACCGGGCACATGCTCCGGCAGCCCTGCCGCGAGCCACGCCGACCGCGCGATGTTGCCCGCCTGGCCGCCGATGGTGTCGACGCAGCCCATGATCACGTCGTCCACCAGCGCCGGATCGACGTCCGCCCGGTCCAGCAACGCGGTGAGCACATACCCGCCCAGGTCGGCGGGGTGCACCTCGCTCAGCCCGCCGCCACGCTTGCCGACCGGTGTCCTGACCGCGTCGATCACGAACGCTTCAGCCAATGCTCCGCTCCTTGCTGTGTCGCTACTGTGTCGGTTTCGCGGAGATCCCGTCGAGCAGGATCCGCAGGTACTGCTCCGCGACGTCTTCCGCGGTCAGTGAGCCGCCCGGGCTGTACCAGCGGACGGCGACCCACACCGTGTCCCTGATGAACCGGTAGGCGACCTCGATGTCCAAGTCGGCTCGGAAGTCACCAGCGCGCACGCCATCGGCCAGAATGGACGTCCACAGTTCGTGGAACTCCACATTGCGCTCCTCCAAATAGGAAAAGCGCGGGAACTGCGCGAGATACTGCGCTTCGTTCTGGTAGATCGCCACTTCGTCGTGATGCTTGTGGATCGACTCGAATGACGCGGTGATGACGGCGCGCAGTGTCTCTCGTGGACCGAGTTGCTTGGCAACGATCTCGCGGTACCGGCCGAACAACTCGTCCTGAAACCCGCGCAGCAACTCGTCGATCATCGACTCCTTGGAGTCGAAGTGGTGGTACAGGCTGCCGGAGAGGATGCCCGCCGCGTCGGCGATGTCACGCACCGTGGTCGCACGGAAGCCTCGCTCGGCGAACAATCGGCAGGCCAGGGCGAGCAGTTCGGCTCGCCTGCCGGACGAGGGTTGCTTGGCGCTCTTGGCTGGGCTCATCAGGTCCTCACGGATGTTGACTGCTGACCGAAATCACCTCGCCGGTCAGGTACGAGGCGTACTCGCTGGCGAGGAACACCATCACATTAGCGACCTCCCACGGCTGCGCCGCCCTGCCGAACACCTCGCGTTTCTCCAGCTCAGCGAGCAGTTCGTCGGTGGTGACCTTGGCCAAGAACGGATGCATCGCCAGACTCGGCGCGACCGCGTTCACCCGGATGCCGTGCTCGGCGACGTCGACAGCGGCGCATCGGGTCAGCGCCATCACGCCAGCCTTGGCCGCCGCGTAGTGCGACTGCTCGGCCTGCGCCCGCCAGCCGACTACCGAGGCGTTGTTGACGATCGCGCCGCCACCGCCCTGATCGATGAACCGCCGGAGCGCCGCTCGGGTGGCCCGGAACGTGCCGTTGAGGGTCACGTCGAGCACCCGGGACCACTCATCGTCCGTCATATCCACGATGGACTTCGTGCCACCGAGCCCGGCGTTGTTCACCAGGACGTCGATGCGTCCGAAGTGGTCCGCGGCACCATCCATGAGGGACTGCACGTGGTCTTCGCTGGTGACGTCGCAGGCGATGGCGTGCACCCGGTCCGCGTGATCGGCGGCGAGTTCGTCGGCCTTCTCCGCGAGACGCCGTTCGTGCCAGTCGCTGATCACGACGCGTGCGCCTTCTTCCAGGCTGCGTTGCGCGACGGCGGAGCCGATGCCGGTACCCGCGGCCGCCGTCACGACGACGACCTTGTCGGCGAGCAGGTCCTTACCCTTGGGGTACGGCGGGATGGGCGGGGTCGTGGTCATGTTCGATGAATCGGACCTGCGAGCAGTCGTCGGGTCTGATGATTCCGACCTGCGAGCAGTCGTCGGGTCTGATGATTCCGACCTGCGAGCAGTCGTCATGGCTTCACCTCTCGTGGCAGCCCGAGCACGCGCTCGGCGATGACATTGCGCTGGATCTCGTTGGAGCCGCCGTAGATCGTGTCGGCACGGCTGAACAGGTACAGCCGCTGCCAGTCGTCCAGCTCCGGCTCGGCGGTGAGCGATGCGGCGCCCCTGACCCGCATCGCCAGCTCGCCCAGGTCACGGTGCCAGTTCGCCCAGAGCAGCTTGCTCACCTCCGCGGTGCCGGTAGCGGTGTCGCCGAGGGTGCGCCTGGCGTGCGCGCGCAAGACGTCGAGCCCGACTCGTGCCCTGGCGAGTCCCTCCCTGATCGACGGATCGGCATCGGCGCCGCTGCGCCGCGCCTCGTCCGCGAGCGCGTCGAGTTCCCTGCGGAAGCCGATCTGCTGGCCGAGCGTGGCCACGCCGCGTTCGAACGCCAACGTGCCCAGCGCCACCCGCCAGCCATCGCCCGGCTCACCAACGACCAGGTCGGCGTCGGTGCGCGCGCCGTCGAAGAAGACTTCGTTGAACTCAGAGGTCCCGGTGAGCTGGGTGATCGGCCGGACCTCCACACCGGACTGCCGCATCGGGACGAGCAGATAGGACAGTCCATGGTGGCGTCGCGAGCCGGACTCGGTCCTGGCGAGCACGAAGCACCAGTCGGCGACGTGCGCCAACGACGTCCAGACCTTCTGGCCGGTGATGACCCAGTGGTCACCATCGCGGGTGGCGGTGGTAGCGACCGCGGCCAGGTCGGAGCCCGCTCCTGGCTCGGAGTAGCCCTGGCACCACAACTCCTCGACGTCGCGGATGCGGGGCAGGAACCTGCGCTGCTGTTCCGGCGTGCCGAACGCGATCAGCGTGGGTCCGAGCAGTTCCTGACCAAGGTGGCTGACCCTGGCTGGCGCGTTGGCGCGGGCGTACTCCTCGTGAAAGATCACTTGCTGTGCCAGCGTGGCACCCATCCCGCCGTGCTCGACCGGCCAGCCGATGCAGTTCCATCCGGCGGCGGCGAGGTGGCGCTCCCACGCGACACGCTCGTCGAACGCCTCGTGCTCCCTGCCGGGACCGCCGCGCCCGCGCAGGTCAGCGAACTCGCCGGTCAGGTTGTCGGCGAGCCAGTCGCGGATGCGGGTGCGGAACTGTTCGTCAGGTTCCATCGGCCGCCTCTCTGGTCAAACCGGGGCATCACTGCGTAGGCTACTCTACCAAGCACTTGCTCGGTAGCCCGTGCGACGGTCGTATCGGGTCCGGGGTGCACCTGTCGACAGCTTGACCGGGAGGAGGTGGCGCGATGCCGGCATCAGGGACGATCCCCGCGGCACTGGCCGATGCGGTGCGCCGGTTCCCCGACACCGAAGCCGTCGTCGACGGCCAGGTGGACGGGGGTGTCCGACTCACCTACACCGAGCTGCACCAGCGGGTCCATGACTGCGCCCGGCTCTTCATCGCCGAAGGCGTCCGCGCTGGTGAGCGCGTGGCGATCTGGTCGCCCAACAGCTACCACTGGGTCGTCGCCGCGCTCGGCGCGCTGTCCGCTGGCGCGACACTGGTGCCGATCAACACCCGTTTCACCGGACACGAGGCACTCGACATCGTGCACCGCGCGCAGGCGAGCGCGCTGGTCATCGCGGGTCCGTTCCTCGGCACCGACCGGCTCGCCGAGCTGCGCAAGGCAGGAGACGCGCCGTCGCTGCGCTGCGTACTCCGGGTGCCGATCGAGGGCGAATCCGAGCCAGAGCCGGGGGTGATCGAGTGGCGCGACATCGCCGAGCGGGCGAGCGCGGTGACCGACGACGCCGTGGCCGACCGGACCGCGGACCTTGACGCCGACACGATCAGCGACATCCTGTTCACCTCGGGCACCACGGGCCGCAGCAAGGGCGCGATGAGCGCGCACACCCAGTCGCTCGGCGTCGCTGCCACCTGGGCCGACATCGGCGGGCTCCGCCACGGCGACCGGTACCTCGTGATCAACCCGTTCTTCCACAGTTTCGGGTACAAGGCGGGCATCCTGGCCGCCATTCAGCGCGGCGCGACGATCGTGCCGCAGGCCGCGTTCGACGTCGAAGCGGCCTTCCGGCTGATCGAGACCGAGCGGATCACCGTGCTGCCCGGCGCGCCGACGATCTACCAGGTGATGCTCGACCACTCGCGCCGCGGGGAGTTCGACCTGTCCAGCCTCCGGCTCGCGGTCACGGGAGCCGCGACGGTCCCGGTGGTGCTGGTGGAGCGGATGCGGTCCGAGCTGGACTTCGACACCGTGCTCACCGCGTACGGACTGACTGAGGCCGTGGTCGCCACCATGTGCCGCGCCGAGGACGACCCGGAGACGGTTGCCACCACGTGCGGCAGGCCGGTCCCTGACATGGAGCTGCGCACGGTCGCCGATGACGGCACCGACGTCGCGCCAGGTGAGCCCGGCGAAGTGCTACTGCGCGGGCCGAACGTGATGCGGGGCTATTTGGACGACCCAGCGGCGACGGCGGAGGCGATCGACGCGGACGGCTGGCTGCACACCGGCGACGTCGGCGTCGTCAACGAGCGCGGCTACCTCACCATCACCGACCGGATCAAGGACATGTACGTCTCCGGCGGCTTCAACGTCTACCCGGCGGAGGTCGAGCAGGCGCTGGCACGGCTGGACGGGGTCGCGGAGTCCGCGGTGATCGGCGTTGCCGATGAGCGGCTCGGCGAGGTCGGCAAGGCGTACGTGTTGCGGCGGGACGGTCACTCCGGACTATCCGAATCGGATGTCCTCGCACATTGCAAGGAACGACTCGCGAACTACAAGGTGCCGCGCGCGGTCGAGTTCGTCGACGAACTGCCCCGCAACGCCACCGGCAAGGTGCTCAAGTGGGTCCTGTGGGACCAGCAGCGGAAGGAGATGTCGTGACCGACGTAGTCCACTACGAACGGCGCGGACCGGTGGCCGTGGTGACCATGAACCGCCCCGACTACCGCAACGCGCAGAACTCCGCGATGACCTACGCGCTCGATGCCGCGTTCACCCGCGCCGTCGAGGACGACGAGGTGAAGGTCATCGTGCTCGCGGGCGCGGGCAAGCATTTCTCGGCGGGCCATGACATCGGCAGTCCCGGTAGGGACATGGACGCGCACTTCGACAACCGCGCGGTGTTGTGGTGGGATCACCTCGGCAAGCAGGGTGGCGACCAGCGTTTCGCCCGTGAGTCCGAAGTGTACTTAGGAATGTGCCGCCGCTGGCGGGAGATTCCCAAGCCGATGATCGCGAGCGTGCAGGGTGCCTGCATCGCGGGAGCCCTGATGCTGGCATGGGTGTGCGATCTGATCGTGGCCAGTGAAGACGCGTTCTTCGCCGATCCTGTCGTGCGCATGGGGATTCCTGGCGTCGAGTACTTCGCGCATCCCTGGATCCTCGGCCCGCGCGCGGCGAAGGAAGTGCTGTTCACTGGCGAGCGCTTCAGTGCGGCGCAGGCCAAGGAATGGGGCATGCTCAACCGGGTCGTTCCCCGCGACGAGCTGGAAACCGAAACCTTCACGCTGGCCAACACCATCGCGGAGATGCCGACGTTCGGGCTTGCCTTGACCAAGAAGGCCGTCAACCAGGCCGAAGACCAGATGGGCATGCGGACCGGAATGGACGCCGCGTTCGGGCTACACCACTTCGCCCACGCGCACAACGCCGAAGTGTCCAATGGCGACTCGCTTGGCGGCCAGGACGCGAAGTCGATGGCGAACGCCGCTCGGAAGGAATGAGCGTGGACCTCGAGCTTGATCAGCGCAGCAAGGATTTCCGCGCCGAGGTCAGAACGTGGCTGGCGGAGAACATGCCGGACAAGCCGCTGGAGTCGTTCGACACCGCTGCTGGCTTCGAACAGCACCGCGCGTGGGAGAAACGGCTGGCGGACGCTCGGTTGTCGGTAGTGTCCTGGCCGGAGGAGTTCGGCGGACGGGACGCCTCGCTGCTGGAGTGGGTGCTGTTCGAGGAGGAGTACTACGCGGCTGGCGCGCCAGCGCGCGTCAACCAGAACGGCATCTTCATGCTGGCGCCGACGCTGTTCGCGCACGGCACGCCGGAGCAGCAGCGCCGGATCCTGCCCGCGATGGCGCGTTCGGAGCAGGTGTGGGCACAGGCGTGGTCCGAACCGGATGCTGGGAGCGACATCGCGTCGCTGCGCAGCACCGCGACTCGCACGGACGGCGGGTGGCTGCTGTCAGGGCAGAAGACGTGGAGCTCGCGGGCTGCCTTCGCGGATGCCGCGTTCGGCCTGTTCCGCAGCGATCCGGACAGTGAGCGGCATCGTGGGCTCACGTACCTCATGTTCGACCTGCGCGCCACGGGCGTGCAGGTACGGCCGATCCCGCAGCTCGACGGCGAGACCGGGTTCGCCGAGATCTTCCTCGACAACGTGTTCGTGCCGGACGACGACGTGATCGGTGAGCCGGGCAACGGTTGGCGGGTCGCGATGACCACCGCGAACAACGAACGCGGGCTGTCGCTGCGTGCGCCGGGACGGTTCCTCGCCGCCGCCGACCGGCTGCTCGACTTGTGGGAACGCGAGGGCGATCCCGGCGATACGGCGCTGGCCTCGCGAGTCACCGACGCCTGGATCGGAGCTCGCGCCTACCAGCTCTACACGTTCGAGACGGTGACCCGGCTGGCCGAGGGTGGCGAACTGGGTCCAGAGTCCAGTGTGAACAAACTCTTCTGGTCCACATTGGACCTCGAACTGCACGAGACCGCGTTGGACATTCTCGGCCCTGTCGGCGAACTGCGTGGTGACTGGCTCGATGGCTGGCTGTTCTCCCTCGCGGGCCCGATCTATGGCGGCACGGATCAGATTCAACGCAACACGATCGCCGAGCGATTGCTCGGCCTGCCGAGGGGGCCGCGATGAGGTTCACGCTCGCACCGGAACAACGCGACTTCGCGTCGAGCATCGACGACCTGCTGAGCGCCGCCGACACGCCCACGGTCGTGCGCGCCTGGGGCAGCGGCGAGCACGAGCCTGGGTTGGCGTTGTGGCGGCGGCTCGCTGACCTGGGCGTAACCGGGCTAGCGGTGGCCGAGGAACACGGCGGACTCGGCGCGAGTGCGGTCGACCTCGCGGTCGCCGTGGAGATGCTCGGGCGTCACGCCGTGCCAGGACCGGTGACGGAGTCGATCGCCGCGCTGCCGGTGCTGCTGGCCGACAGTGGCGAGACCCGGTGGCTGCCGGGCCTGGCGTCCGGCGAGATGATCGGCACGCTGGCCTGGCAGCCCCATGTGCCCTACGCCGTGGACGCCGATGTGGCCGACATCCGGCTGTGCGTTGTCGATGACGCGTTGCACGAGTTCGCTCCAGCTGAGCCGACGTCCTCTGTGGACGCGGCCCGCCTGTTGTCCGCTGTGGAGATCGGCGCGGTTGTCTGTCCTGCTCGGACGGAGCGTGCGTGGGCATACGGCGTGCTTGCCTGCGCGGCGCAACTCCTCGGCGCGGGCAGACAGCTGCTTGAGATGAGCGTGGACTACGCCAAGCAGCGCAGCCAGTACGGCAACCAGATCGGCGGGTACCAGGCCATCAAGCACCTGCTCGCGGACGTGGTGACGCAACTCGAACTGGCCCGGCCGCTCCTCTACGGCGCGGCGGTCAGCCTCGACGCGGACGGCACGTCGACCGCACGCGACGTCTCGGCGGCGCGAGTGGCCTGCGCGGACGCGGCGTACCGCGCGGCACGGACCGCGCTGCAGGTGCATGGCGCCATCGGCTACACGGCCGAGCACGACATGGCACTGTGGCTGACCAAGGTGCGTGCGCTCCGGTCAGTGTGGGGCACCCAAGCGTGGCACCGTGAGCAGGTGCTCGGCGCGCTGCTGGACGAGCGGAGGGTGGCATGACGACCGCCGAGGAGCGCGCGGAGCTGGCACGGACCGTGCGCAGCGTGCTGGATCGCGAGTCGGGACCGGAAAGCGTGCGAGCGGCGATTGACGCGCCGCGCGGCTACGACGAGAAGCTGTGGTCGGTGTTGTGCGAGCAGGTGGGTGTCACCGCGCTCGCCATCCCGGAACGCTACGGCGGATTCGGCGCGGGTATCCGCGAACTCCAGGCGGTCGCCGAGGAACTGGCGCGCGGGGTGACACCATCGCCGCTGCTTGGTTCGACCCTTGCCACACAGGCGCTGCTGGTCTCCGGTGACGACGACGCGGGTGCGCGCCTGCTTCCGGAACTGGCCGCTGGCAGCCGGATCGGCGCGTTGGGCTGGGTGAACGCCTCCGGGCGCTGGGACCCCGAGCGGACGGCGTATACCGCGCGGCCACGCGGCGACGGGTATGTCGTCGACGGCACCGCACACTACGTGCTGGACGGCGACACCGCCGAGATCCTGCTTGTGCTCGCCGACTGCGCGGGCGAACTGGGGTTGTTCGAGGTCGCCCCAGCCTCGGCGCGCCGTGTGCACACCGTGTCGATGGACGGCACCCGGCGGTTCGCGACCGTCGCGCTCGACGCGGCCCCAGCGTGGCGGATCGGCGGCGACGTCCGGCAGGCGCTGGCGTCCGTGCGGGACACCGCGTGCGCCGTGCTCGCCGCGGAGCAGGTCGGCGCGGCCGCCGAAGCACTAGCTCTGACCGTAGCGTACAGCAAGGAACGTGTGCAGTTCGGTCGGCCTATCGGCTCGTTCCAGGCGCTCAAGCACCGCATGGCGGACATGCACATGCTGGTGGAGGCGGCACGGTCAGCGTGCTACGCGGCGGGCGATGCGCTCGACGCCGGATCGCCCGAGGCACCGGACGCCGCGCTGACGGCGAAGGTGTACTGCTCTGAGGCATTCGAAACCGTGGCCGCGGAGATGATCCAGCTCCACGGCGGCATCGCGATCACCTGGGAGCACGACGCCCACCTGTACTTCAAGCGGGCACACTCGTCGTCGCAGCTGTTCGGGATGCCACACGAACACCTCGCCCGCCGCTGACCGCACCACGTCGTGTCATGCACTCCCGACGCCGTGTCCGTCATTCGCGGCGCGTCTGACGGCCCAGCGCGGCGACCTCCCCTTCGCTCCCGAGCGCCGAGCGCCGAGCGGCAGCGGTGGCAGCCAGCGCACTGACGCAGCTCGTCAAGCAGGGTGACCTCAACAGGAACCGGACGGTGCCCGTCGAGATAACACCGGAGCAGGGCCCGCACGGTGCAACTCGCGCACAACAAGGTGGAACTCGCACGAAATAAGGTGCGACTCGCGGCCGATAGGGTGCGACTCGCGGCGCTTAGAGCCAGTCGTCGCCGCAGGGCCAGGTCAGGAACGCGTCGAGGCGTTCCCTGGCGGGCGTGAGCTGGGTGTGTTCCGGGGCGGTTGAGGTGTAGTTGCCCTGGTAGAACAGCAGCGGCCGGTCCGTGCCGGTGTCGCCCAGCGTGAGCACCCTGCCCACGACGATGTAGTGGTCCCCGGCGTCGTGCACCGCGTCGACGGCGCAATCGATCCAGGTCAGCGAGCCAGAGATCAGCGGCGCACCCGAGCCGGCAGGCGTCCAGTCCACCGAGGCGAACTTGTCCACCCCACGCGAGCCGAACACGTTGCTGACCTCGCGCTGGGAGTCACCGAGCACGTTCACCGCGAACGCGCCGGACGCCTCGATCACCGGCCACGCCCGCGAACCCTTGCCGGGGCAGAACAGCACCAGCGGCGGATCAAGCGAGAGTGCGGCGAACGACTGGCACGCGAAGCCGACCGGGCCGTCTGGGCCCATTCCGGTCACCACCGTGACGCCGGTGCAGAAGTGGCCCAGCGTCCGCCGGAACCGCGCGGGGTCGATCGCGACGTCCGCGGCGGCACCGGTGGCCACGTCGGTGACCTCGGCGGCAGCGCGCGCGCTCACCGCATCCCCACGCTGAAGTCGTGGCCCCACAGGCTGACGGCGGTGCTCTCCCGCGCGATCCAGGACTCGTCGTCCACCTGACGGCCTTCGCAGCCGAACTCGACGTCGAATCCGCCTGGCGTCTTCATGTAGAACGACAGCATCAGGTCGTTGACATGCCTGCCAAGGGTGGCCGACATCTTCACGTTCCTGCGCTGTGCCCGGTCGAGGCACAGCCCGACGTCGTCGGTGTTCTCCACCTCCACCATCAGATGCACGATCCCGCTCGGCGTCGGCATCGGCAGGAACGCAAGGCTGTGGTGCCGGGGGTTGCAGCCGAAGAACCGCAGCCACGCGGGCGGGTCGTCCTCGCCTCGGCCGACGGCCTGCGGCGGCAGCTTCATCGAGTCGCGTAGCCGGAACCCGAGGACGTCGCGGTAGAAGTGCAGCGCGGCATCGTCGTCGTGCGTGGACAGCACGACGTGGCCCAGCCCCTGCTCGCCGGTGACGAACCGGTGCCCGTACGGGCTGACGACACGGCGGTGCTGCAACGCGACGCCGTGGAACACCTCCTGGGTGTTGCCGGACGGGTCGGTGAAGGTGATCAGCTCGTCCACCTTGCGGTCGGACCGCTGCTCGGCGGTGCCTTCCTTGTACGGCACGCCCGCGGCGTCGAGCCGGTCACGGACCTCCTGCAGCTCGGCGGCGTTGGCGGTTTCCCAGCCGACCGCCGAGAGCCGATCGGACTCGCCAGGCACGATCACCAGACGGGCCGGGAAGTCGTCCATCCGCAGGTAAAGCGACTCCGGGTCGTCACCGGAGCCCTCGACCATGCCGAGCACCTTGAGGCCGTACTCGCGCCAGGCCGCCATATCGGTGGCCTCGATGCGCAGGTAGCCAAGCGACCGGATGCCCATTACGTACCACTCCCCGAAGCCGGATCGCTGAGGAAATCCATCGCGAGCCGGTTGAACTCGTCGAACTTCTCCACTTGCGCCCAGTGCCCGCAACGGCCGAACACATGCAGCTGCGCCCGAGGGATCTGCTTGAGCGCCACGAGCGCACCATCAAGCGGGTTGACCCGGTCCTCGCGGCCCCAGATCAGCAGCACCCGTTGCCGCAGCCGGTGTGCCTCGCGCCAGAGCATGCCCAGCTCGGCGTCAGGACCGGCGAACGACTTGCCCATCGCGCCCATGGCGGCCAACGACTCCGGCGTCGTCGCGGCGGCGTAGCGCTCCTCGATCAGCTCATCGGTGATCAACGACTGGTCGTAGACCATGCCGCGCAGGAACGTCGCCAGCGCCTCCTTGCTGGGCTGCGCGCCGAATCGCATCAGGTTCTGCACGCCCTGGGTCGGGTCGGGCGAGAAGACATTGACGCTCAGCCCGCCAGGGCCCATCAGCACGAGCCTGCCCGCCCGGTCCGGATGGTCCAGCGCGAACCGGACGGCGGCGCCGCCGCCGAGCGAGTTCCCGATCAGGTGCGCGCGCTCGATGCCGAGCGCGTCGAGCAGCCCGAGCAGCGCGTCGGCGCTGTGCCGGAAGTACTGCGGATGTTCGGTGGGCTTGCCGGAACGGCCGAAACCTGGCTGGTCGACGGCGATGACCCGGAACCGCTTGGCGAGCACACCGATGTTGCGGCTGAAGTTGCTCCACGCCGATGCGCCTGGCCCGCCGCCGTGCAGCAGGACTATCGTCTCGGAGTGCTCAGTGCCCGACTCGTGGTAATGCAACCGCAGGTCAGGCGCAGCTTCCGCGTAGTGGCCTTCGGGCGAACTCATACCATCGAATCCTTGACTTGCTGGCCGAACTCGGCGGTGCCGAACATCTGATACGCCCGCTCCGGGTCGTTGGCCGCGTGCACCCGGCCCGCGTGGGCATCGCGCCAGAACCGCTGGATCGGCGTGCCCGTCCGCAACGCCCTGCCGCCGGAGTTCTCGAACAGCCGGTCCACGGCCGCGATGGCGCGTTCGGTACCGCGCACCTGGTCACGGCGGACCTTGACCCGCAGCGGGAACGGGATCTTCTCGCCCGCGCAGGCATGCCGGTACTCCTCGGCGATGTTGGTGGTCAGCTGCAGCCATGCGGCGTCGATCTCGCTGGCAGCCTCGGCGATGCGCACCTTGGCGAACGGGTCCTCCTGCGACTTCTCGCCGGCGTAGGCGGCGCGAACCCTGGTGCGCTGGTGCTCGACGTGCGCGTCGTACGCGCCTTGGGCCATGCCGATGATCGGCGCGGTGATGGTGCTGGGGTGCACCGACCCGAACGGCAGCCGGTACAGCGGACCAGGGTTGACCTCCTGACCGGGCACCTGGCACTTGGACATCGGGATGAAGCTCAGCGCCCGGTGCTGCGGCACGAAGACGTCCTCGACGACGATGTCGTTGCTTCCGGTGCCACGCAGGCCAACGGTGTCCCACACGTCGTTGATCACGTAATCGGACTTCGGCAGCAGGTAGGTGCAGAAGTCGACCGGGCTGCCCTCGGCGTCGAACGCGGGACCGCCGAGCAGCACCCACGTCGAGTGATCGCAGCCGGAGGAGAAGCTCCACTTCCCGGAGAGCCGGTAGCCGCCGTCGACGACGGTGGCCTTGCCCATCGGCGCGTAGGACGACGAGATGCGCGTGTCGGGGTCATCACCCCACACCTCGTCCTGCGCGGCTGCGTCGAACAGCGCTACGTGCCACGGGTGCACGCCGAGGATGGAGGCGACCCACCCTGTCGAGCCACACGCGCTGCTGACCTGCTTGACGGCGGTGTAGAAGTCAACCGGGTCCGCCTCGATGCCGCCGTAGCGCTTCGGCTGGAGCAGCGCGAAGAAGCCAGTCTGTTGCAACGCCTTGATCGACTCATCCGGCACTCGCCGGAGGTCTTCGGCGTCCTGAGCCCGCTCGCGCAGGGCAGGAAGGAGTTCCTCAATCCCCGCGAGCACCTCGGCGGCACTGCTGCTTGTCGGTGTCGGCACGTCGCTGCCCCAATCGGTCTGATGGAAACGCTCACCCTAAGACTAGAACATGTTCTCGTTTTTGTCAGCACCTCCCCCTACGCGCCGCCACCGAGAAGGCGTGCGTGCCTGGTCGGCGAGCGGATAAACCCGCGGCCAGCCAGCGACAAGCCGCCGACATTAGAGCGAGAACGGATTCCCACGGCGAACCCGCCGGGAGCGTGGAGACCTGATTCAGCGGCGCCGCGGGCCGCCACGGCGCGGGCCGGATCGACCCGAGACAACACCCGGCGCCTCGCTCCCCGAGCGGCAGAGATAGAACCCGTTACTGGATCAGACGCCCCATAGCGCCGCAGCGGCACCCCGCGCGACGCGGCCCGCTGCCCGAGCGAGTCAGCACCGCCCACGCGGACGAACCGCGACACCCCAGAAGCAGCACAGGCCGCATCGGGCGCGGCACCCGCGCTCGCCACGCCGCGTCCGGCAACAGCCATATCGGCCACGTCACTGCCCATGACCACTCACTTTAGAACTGGAACACGTTCTCGTCTACGTGGCGGACACGACCCTGACCCACAGTCAGTCCCGTTCACCCGTGTACGAAGCCCACTGGGTGAGCTACCCTAGAAACTAGAACATGTTCTCATCTAGAGTAACGCTAGACGGATGAAGAGACCGTTCTCCGCTGCAACACGTTACAGCGTTGCATTCGAACGGCCGAGCACAAGGAGCAGCATGGCGCCAGGCGACGAGAACAACGCCGAGTTCGACGTCATCGTCGTCGGCAGCGGCGCGGCGGGCATGACGACGGCACTGGCCGCCGCGCACCAGGGATTGCGCACGGTGATCGTGGAGAAGGCCGCGACCTTTGGTGGCTCGACCGCGCGCTCGGGCGGCGGCGTGTGGATCCCGGACAACGAGGCGCTGCGGGCGGCGGGCCTCACCGACTCGCTCGATGACGCCCGCACTTACCTGCACAGCATCATCGGCGAGTACGGCGATCCCGCCCGGATCGACACCTACGTCGACCGCGGCCCGGAGGTCATCTCGTTCCTGCTGCGGAACACCCCGCTGCGGCTGCAGTGGGTGCCGGGCTACTCCGATTACTACCCCGAGGCACCCGGCGGGCGCGCGCACGGCCGCTCGGTGGAGCCGGTGCCGTTCGACGGCACGAAGCTCGGCGACGACCTGGCCACACTGGCGCCCGACTACGGCAAGTCGCCGCTGAACGTCGTCGTCACGCAGGCCGACTTCCGGCGGCTGAACCTGCTCGCCCGCACCCCACGCGGGCCGGCGCGGGCCATGCGAGTCGGGGCGCGCTGGCTGAAGGCGAAGCTACTGCGGCAGCGGCTACTCGGCAGGGGCCAGGCGCTGGCGGCCGCGCTGCGGGCAGGGCTCAAGCAGGCGGACGTGCCGGTCTGGCTCGAGACGCCGCTGGTCGACCTGACCACCGACAACGACGTCGTCACCGGCGTCGTTGTCCGGCAGGGCGACACCGAACGCAGGCTGACCGCGCGCCGGGGCGTCGTCATCACCTCAGGCGGCTTCGAGCACAACGAGGCGATGCGTAAGCAGCACCAGCGTGAGCCGATCGGCACTGACTGGACCACCGGCGCGCCCAGCAATACCGGCGACGGCATCCGTGCTGGTCAGGCGCTCGGCGCGGCAGTGGAGTTCATGGCGGACGCCTGGTGGGGACCGTCGATCCCGCTGCCCGGCGGGCCGTGGTTCTGCCTTGCCGAACGCTCGCTACCTGGCAGCATCATGGTCAACGGCCGCGGCGAGCGGTTCGTCAACGAATCGGCGCCGTACGTCGACGCCACCCACGCGATGTACGGCGGCGAACTCGGCCAGGGCGATGGGCCCGCCGAGAACATCCCGACCTGGCTGATCTTCGACCAGCGCTACCGGAACCGATACCTGTTCGCCGGGGTCGGGCCGCGCCAGCCGCTGCCCGGCCGCTGGTTCAAGACCGGGGCCCTCGCACGGGCGTCCACGCTGGCCGGGCTGGCCGAGGCCATCGACGTCCCCGCCGAGGCGCTGACCAGCACCGTGTCGCGGTTCAACGGGTTCGCCGCCGACGGCAGCGACCCCGATTTCAACCGGGGTGCCAGTGCCTACGACCACTACTACGGTGACCCGCGCAACCGTCCCAATCCCAGCCTCGGCCCACTGGACACGGGGCCGTTCTACGCGGCCAAGCTGGTGCCAGGTGACCTGGGCACCAAAGGCGGGCTCAAGACCGACGCCCGCGCCAGGGTGCTGCGCGACGACGGCAGCGTCATCGCAGGCCTCTACGCGGCGGGCAACGCCAGCACCCCGGTCATGGGCCACACCTACGCCGGACCCGGCGCCACCATCGGTCCAGCGATGGTCTTCGGCTACCTGGCCGCGCACGACCTGGCAACAACCGCAGCACCCGCACTCGCCGATCACGACGGAGGATTGTCATGACCGCAACCGACCCCGGGTTCCGCACCATCGACGTCGGCACGACGCCGACCCGTTACGCCCGAGGCTGGCATTGCATCGGCCTCGCCAAGGACTACAAGGACGGCAAGCCGCACGCGATCAACGCCTTCGGCACCAAGCTCGTGGTCTTCCAAGGCGAGGACGGCAAGATCAACGTGCTGGACGGTTTCTGCCGCCACATGGGCGGCGACCTGACCCAGGGCACGGTCAAGGGCAACGAGGTCGCGTGCCCGTTTCACGACTGGCGCTGGGGCGGCGATGGCAAGTGCAAGTCGATCCCCTACGGCAAGCGAGTACCGCTGCGGGCCCGCACCCGGTCGTGGCTGACCTACGAGGAAAACGAGCAGCTGTTCATCTGGCATGACCCGCAGGGCCGTCCGCCCGGCGATGAGCTGACGATCCCTCGCATCGAGGGCGTCTTCGGCGACGACTGGAGCAATTGGACCTGGGACTCGCTCCTCATTGAGGGGTCGAACTGCCGGGAGATCATCGACAACGTCGTCGACATGGCCCACTTCTTCTACATCCACTTCGGATTCCCGACGTACTTCAAGAACGTCTTCGAGGGCCACATCGCATCGCAGTACCTCAACACCAAGGGGCGTCCTGACGTCGATGAGGGCAACTACGGCGGTGCGGACAACCTGCTGCGCTCCGAGGCGCACTACTACGGCCCGTCATACATGATCAACCACCTGCACAACACCTGGAACGGCATCGAGATCGACAACGTGTTGATCAATTGCCACTACCCCGTCACGCAGAACTCCTTCGTGCTGCAGTGGGGCGTGAAGGTGAAGAAGCTCCCAGGGCTGTCCAATGAGCAGGCCGACAAGGTGGCTGGCAAGTTCGCCAAGAACGTCGGTAAGGGCTTCCTGCAGGACGTCGAGATCTGGAAGAACAAGAGCCGGATCGACAACCCGCTGCTGTGCGAAGAAGACGGTCCTGTCTACCAGCTGCGCCGGTGGTACGAGCAGTTCTATGTGGACGTCGAGGAGGTCACAGAGGACATGACGCGTCGCTTCGAGTTCGAAGTGGACACCTCGCACGCAGTCGAGGCGTGGGAGGCCGAAGTCGCGGCGAATCTCGCACGCAAGCAGGACGCGCAGGAAACCGGGGTGTGACGGTGTCGACCGAGGCGCAGCGCGCGTTCACCGGGGGTCGGACGACGTTCGGCGAGCCGGACGTGCGTGCCGACACGCTCGCCGACCGCGCCGAGTTCCTCACCGCCCGGCTCACCCCCGTGTCCTGCCGGTCCTGCGACACCGAGGTGCTGGTGCGCAAGAACAGCGAGCAGCACACCAGCATCCAATGGACGTCCGACCCGGCAAGCAGCTGCCCGCGCTATCAAGAGGAGGTCGCGCGCGGCGGCAACACCGCGCTGCTGGACACCTGCATCGAGCTGTCCGAGAGCATCGCGGCGGCCGCCGCGGAGGGTGAGATTCCCGTCGGTGAGGACTGCTCGCAGGTCCGAACGAATGGGCACGAGGACTGCTCGCAGGTCCGAACGAATGGGCACGAGGACTGCTCGCAGGTCCGAACCAACGGGCGCGAGGAGGGGCCGTGACCGAGCCCGAGCTACCGGACGCTGGTTTCCACCGGCTCCGTATCGCGCGCGTCGTCGCCGAGACGCCGGACGCGTGCTCGCTTGAGCTGGACGTTCCCGAAGACCTGGCCGACAAGTTCCAACACCGGCCAGGGCAGTTTCTGACGTTGCGGATTCCCAGCGAACGCACCGGTTCGGTCGGCCGCTGCTACTCGCTGTGCAGCGCGCCGCACGAGGATGGCCCGCTCAAGGTCGCCGTCAAGCGGGTGCGGGACGGCTACGGCTCGAACTGGCTGTGCGACAACGCTCGTGAGGGCATGGCGCTGGAGGTCCTGCCGCCAGCAGGGGTGTTCACGCCGAAGTCGTTGGACACCGACCTGCTGCTGCTCGCTGGCGGCAGCGGGATCACGCCGATCATGTCGATCATCAAATCGGTGCTCGCCGCCGGCACCGGCAGCCTCACGCTGCTCTACGCCAACCGGGACGAGCACTCGGTGATCTTCGCCGACGAGCTGGCCGAGCTGACTCGGCAGCACCCGGACCGGTTGACCGTCGTGCACTGGCTGGAGTCGGTGCAGGGACTGCCGTCCGTGCCACAACTCGCCGCGCTCATGTCGCCATGGGCGGGGCGTGAGACGTTCATCTGCGGCCCGAGCGCGTTCATGGACGCATCATCCTCGGCGTTGTCCGAACTGGACGTCGATCGCAAGCGTGTCCACATCGAGCGGTTTATTTCGTTGTCGCGCAACCCGTTCGAGGTTGAGGACACTGTGGACGCCGCCACCGAGGACAGTTCGGATGAGGCACCGACACAGCTCGACGTCGAACTGGATGGGCAGCGGCACAGCTTCTCCTGGCCGCGGCAGCGCAAGCTGTTGGACTTCCTGCTCGAGCAGGGCCTCGACGCGCCGTACTCCTGCCGGGAAGGGGCGTGCAGCGCCTGCGCGTGCCGGATCACATCCGGCGAGGTGAAGATGCTGAACAACGAGATACTGGAACCGGTGGACTTGGACGAGGGCATCGTGCTTGCCTGTCAGTCGGTGCCCGTCACTGACGACGTGTCCGTCAGCTACGAGTGAGGAGCAGCCCATGCCCATCGATCCCGCCGTCGCGATCGGAGCCGATCTCGGTGAGACGTCGTTCTCCTGGGAGCCCTCCGATGTGCTGCTGTATCACCTCGGCATCGGGGCGGGCGCCGACCCGATGAACCCTGTCGAGCTGCGCTACACCTACGAGCAGGACCTGCGGGTGCTGCCGAGCTTCGCCACGGTCGCGCCCAACCTGCGCACCTACGAGCCGCCGTCAGTGTCGTTCCCCGGCATCGACATCGATCTGGCCAAGGTCGTGCACGGCAACCAGTCGGTCACCGTGCACCGGCCGATCCCAACGTCGGGCAAGGCCACGGCGCGCGGCAGGATCGCCGACGTCTATGACAAGGGCAAGGCCGCGGTGATCGTACAGGAGACCGAGGTCATAGACGAGGAGGACAGCCCGCTGTGGACGGCACGATCGAGCATTTTCGCCCGAGGTGAAGGCGGATTCGGCGGCGAACGCGGCCCCTCGGAGAAGCTCACGCTGCCGGATCGTTCACCGGACGCGGTCGTGTCGACGCCGACGCTCCCGCAGCAGGCGCTGCTCTACCGGCTGTGCGGCGACCGGAACCCGCTGCACGCCGACCCGGAGTTCGCCAAGGCGGCTGGTTTCGACCGGCCGATCCTGCACGGGTTGTGCACCTACGGGATCGTGGCGAAGGCCGTCACCGACCTCATGTTGAACGGCGATCCGCACCGTGTGCTGTCCTGGTCCGCGAAGTTCGCGGGAGTGGTCATCCCCGGCGAGACGCTGCGCACCAGCGTGTGGGCGGATGGCGACCGCTTCGTGGTCACCACGCATTCCGTTGAGCGGGACGCGCCGGTGCTCGCGGACGGCGTTCTCGTCGCGGCGTAACGGATCCGCCGCTCGGCAGGTGACGGCGCTGCGCTGGCGCACAGCTCGGCGCTGTGCGCACCGGCACCCGCCGCGTAACCTCGCCTCCCATGAGCGATCCGGATGTCGTCGTTGTCGGTGGCGGCCACAATGGGCTCGTCGCGGCCGCCTATCTCGCCCGCGCCGGGTTGTCGGTGCGCGTACTGGAGCGCAAGGGCGAGGTCGGCGGCGCCGCGGTGTCGTACCGCGCGTTTCCCGGCGTCGACGTCCGGTTGTCCCGGTACTCGTACCTGGTCAGCCTGTTGCCGCAGCGGATCGTCGACGACCTTGGGCTGTGGTTGTCGTTGCGGGCGCGCCGGTTCGGCTGGTACACGCCGGTGCGCCGCGACGACGGCACGTCGACGGGTCTCCTTGTCGACAATGCCGATCCGGCACGCACCAAGGCGTCGTTCACAGCGGTCACCGGATCAGACGCCGATTTCACGGCGTGGCAGGAGTTCTCCTCGCGACTGGAACGGCTCGCCAAGCGGGTGTTTCCGACGCTGACCACTCCGTTGCCGAGCCGCGACGAGCTGCGCATGCTGGTCGACGATCGGACGTGGCGAGAGGTGTTCACCGAACCGCTTGGTCACGCACTGGAATCGGCGTTCGCCGATGACGCCGTTCGCGGGACGCTGCTGACCGATGGGCTCATCGGCACGTTCGCAGCGGCGGACGATCCGTCGCTGCGGCAGAACCGCTGCTTTCTGTACCACGTGATCGGCAACGGCACCGGCGAGTGGCGGGTGCCGGTCGGCGGGATGGGCGCGGTCACCGCCGCGCTGCGCGACGCTGCCGAGCGCGCGGGCGTCGAGGTCGTGACCAGCGCCGACGTGACCGGTATCGACCCGGACGGCGAGGTGCGCTACGTCCACGACGACGTCGAGCGGACGGTGCGCGCCGGTCATGTGCTGGCCAACGTCGCGCCGTCGCGGCTGGCCGCACTGCTCGGTGAATCGCACGAGGAGCCGGAGCCGGAAGGCGCGCAGTTGAAGGTCAACATGGCGCTGCGCAGGCTGCCCCGGCTGGCCGACCCGGACGTCACGGCGGAGGCGGCGTTCAGCGGAACGCTGCACGTCAACGAGGGGTACCGGCAGCTGGCCACCGCCTACGCCGAGGCGTCGGCCGGTCGGATTCCGAGCCTGCCGCCGTGCGAGGTGTACTGCCACTCGCTGACCGACCCGTCGATTCTCGGGCCCGCCGAGCGCGCGGCCGGTGTGCACACGCTGACCCTGTTCGGGCTGCACATGCCCGCACGGCTGTTCCGGTCCGACAACGGCATTGGCGGCAACGATGCCGCCCGCGATGCGGCGTTGGCCGCCACGTTGACGTCGCTGAATCATGTGCTCGACGAACCGATCGAGGACTGCCTGCTCACCGACGCCGACGGCAAGCCGTGTCTGGAGGCGAAGACGCCGGTGGACCTGGAGCGCGAGCTCGGGCTGCCTGGCGGGCATATCTTCCACGGCGATCTCGCGTGGCCGTACGCCGACGACCCGGCCGACCCGTGGGGTGTCGCTACCCGGCACCCGCGCATCCTCCGTTGCGGCGCGGGCGCGATGCGCGGCGGCGGGGTGAGCGGCATCGGCGGCCACAACGCGGCGATGGCGGTGCTCACCTCCCGCGACGCAAGCTGACCGCCAGAAGTCGGAACTCGCGGCCCCGGAAAGCGGGACTCGCGGTCAAGCTACGACGACGTCAGTACCAGGCCGGAGGTCGGTACGCCGGTCCCCGCGGTGACGAGCACGGTCTCCGCGCCGGTGACCTGGTTTGCCGCCGTCCCGCGCAGTTGCCGGACGCCTTCCGCGATGCCGTTCATGCCGTGGATGTAGGCCTCGCCGAGCTGACCGCCGTGGGGGTTGAGCGGCAGCGAGCCTTCCAGCTCCAGCCTGCCATCCGCGATGAAGTCCTTCGCCTCGCCGCGACCGCAGAAACCCAGCTCCTCAAGTTGCAGCAGCACGTACGGCGTGAAGTGGTCATACAGCACCGCGACGTCCACATCGGATGGCCCAAGTTCCGCCTGGCGCCACAGCTCCCGCCCGACGACGTGCATTTCCGGCAGTGACGCCAGTTCGTCGCGGTAGTAGCTGGTCATGACGTACTGGTCCGGCCCACTGCCTTGCGCGGCGGCGCGCACGACCGCGGGAGGATGCGCCAGTTCGCGCGCGCGTTCGGCGCTCACGATCACCAGCGCCACCCCGCCGTCGGACTCCTGGCAGCAGTCGAGCAGCCGCAGCGGCTCGGCGATCCACCGTGACGCCTGGTGGTCGTCCAGCGTGATCGGCTTGCCGTGGAACCACGCGCTCGGGTTGGTAGCGGCGTTGGCGCGGTCGATGACGGCGATCCGGCCGAAGTCCTCGCTAGTCGCGCCGTAGTCGTGCTGGTAACGCCTGGCCAGCATCGCCACCGTCGCTGCGGGTGTCGCGATGCCCATCGGGTAGGTGAAGCTGTTGTCGATCCCGGAGGTGTTGACTTGCTGCGCTGCCGCCGACGACACCTGCCCGAACCGGTGCCCTGACCGCTCGTTGAACGCGCGGTAGGCGACCACGACGTCGGCGACGCCAGTGGCCACGGCCATCGCGGCCTGCTGCACCGTCGCCGCGGCCGCACCCCCGCCGTAGCCGATGCGACTGAAGAACCGCAGGTCACCCATGCCCAGCTCGCGGGCAACGGCGATCTCCGCGTTGCTGTCCATGGTGAACGTGACCAGTCCGTCCACATCGGCCGGTTCGAGTCCGGCGTCCGCCAACGCTGCCCGCACCGCCTCCGACGCGAGCCGCAGCTCGCTGCGACCGGAGTCCTTGGAGAATTCGGTCGCGCCGATCCCGGCGATAGCCGCGTTGCCGGACAGGATCTCCCGGACTCGTGAGTGCTGGTCAGGGTTAGAACGCTGATAGGCACTCACGACGCCACCTCCGGCAGTGCGATGTGGACCATGCCGCGCACGTGGTCACCCAGGTTGCCTTTGCCGACCACCTCGACCACCCATCGCTGCTCACCGTCCACGATGACGCGGTCGGTGACCGTGCCGGTGAAGGTGAGCGTGTCGTAGGCATAGCACGGCACGCCGAGCTTGATGTCGATCGAGCGCACCAGCGCATCCGGGCCAGCCCAGTCGGTGACGAACCGCTGCACAAGGCCGTTGTCGGTGAGGATGTTGAGGAAGATGTCCTTGGAACCGCGCGCGACGGCCGCGTCGCGGTCGTGGTGGACGTCTTGGAAGTCGCGGGTGGCCAGCGCGGTGCTGATGACGAACGTCGGTGTCGCCTTGATCGTCATCGGTGGCAACGTCGCCCCAACCTCGACGTCCGATGCGGACAGCGTCGCGGTGCCCGATGGTTCGGATTCGCGAGCAATGCTCATCGCAGTACCTCCCAGGCTGGCAGGGTCAGCTCTTCATCGATGCGCAGGAACACCGCTCGCACCGGAAGTCCGATGTAGACGTCGTCAGGCTCGGCGTCGATGAGCTCGCCAAGCACCCGGACACCTTCGTCCAGCTCGACCAGCGCCACCACGAACGGCAGCCGCTTGCCGGGCACCTTCGGGTGGTGATGGACGACGTAGCTGTAGACCGTGCCGGTGCCACGCGCCACGATGTAGTCGGGCTTGGCGTCGAGGTCGCCGCTGGGATCGACAGGGCCGGGCGGATGCCGCAACGTGTCGCCCCACCGCTGGATGCGCAGCTCGCCGACCTGCGTGCCCTCCCAGAAGAATGCCGTGTCGCGGGAGATCACCGGGCGCAGTACCCCGTCGGCGTACTCCGGCGCGTCGATGATGCGCGCCCCCTCGCGCGCTACCGTCGGACGGCTTGATACTGGACGGAACTTGAGCACCCGGAATGTCATCTCGGCAACGACTTCCTCGCCGACCGTCCACGTCGTCCGTGTCGTGACGAACCAGCCCTCACCGAGCGCGGTCTGTTTCGGACCGACAACGCTCTCCAGGCGATTCGATGCCGCGACGTGCTCGCCCGGTCGCAGGTAGCGGTGGTACGTCTGCGAGGAGTTGGTCGCCACCACCGAGGTGAAGCCTTCCTCGTCGAGCGCGAGCATCATCGCGCCGAGCGGATCGTCCTCGGCGCGTGTCCCGTGCAGACCGCGCATCGTCCACACTTGCGCCATCGCTGGCGGCGCGACGAGTTCACCGTGGACGGACGACTCAGCGGCCGATGCGTCGGTGTAGACGGGGTTGGCGTCGCCCATGGCCTCGGCCCAGGTGTTCACCATGGCCTGGTTCACCGGGTCTCTACCGAGCACCGGAGCGGACGGACCCCCGGCTGCGATGCGCTCAGCGGCCTGCCTGATCCGGTCCGCCTCGGGGTCGGTCGCTTCGGTCGCGGTCGCGTCAGTCGTCATCGTGGCACCCTCGGCAGATCGAGTCCGGTCATAGCGATCAGCTCCCGTTGGATTTCGTTGACGCCGCCACCGAATGTGAGCACCAGGTTGCGTTTGGCCTGCATGTCCAGCCAGTCGGCGAGTCCCGCGGTGGTGGGGTCGGCAAGGTCTCCGTGGCGTGCGACGACGTCTTCCAGCAGCGCGACGAGACGTTGGATCCGCTCGGAGCCGAACACCTTCGTCGCGGAGGCGTCCGCGACATCAACGGGCTTATCGGCGTCGGCACTGGCGACCTGCCAGTTGAGCAGTTCGTTGACGCGCTGGGTGGCACGGGTCTCCGCGAGCGCTGCCGCGACGTCGGGCCGATCGAGCAGCCCATTCGTCGTCGCCCACGCGCGTACCCGGTCATACACCGCACCGATGCGCCCGGCTGGCCCGAGCATGACGCGCTCGTGATTGAGCTGCGACGTGATCAGCTTCCAGCCCTTGTCCTGCTCGCCAACCAGCATGTCCACTGGCACCCGCACGTCGGTGTAGTACGTCGCGTTGACGTGGTGTGCGCCGTCGCACGTGATGATCGGCGTCCAGCTATAGCCAGGGTCGCGGGTGTCGACGATCAGGATCGAGATGCCCTTGTGTTTCGGCGCGTCCGGATTGGTCCTGACGGCGAGCCAGATGTAGTCGGCGTCGTGCCCGCCCGTGGTGAATATCTTTTGTCCATTCACGACGTAGTGGTCGCCATCGCGGACCGCCGTCGTTCGGAGCGAGGCCAGATCGGTGCCCGCATCAGGCTCGCTGTATCCGATCGCGAAGTGCACCTCGCCCGCGAGGATCTTCGGCAGGAAGAAGTCCTTCTGCGACTGTGTTCCATAGACCTGCAAGGTCGGCCCGACGGTTTGCAGTGTCACCGAAGGCAGTTGGATGTCGGCGCGGGAGGCTTCGTCCACGAAGATGTGTTGCTCGACCGGGCCGAAGCCGTGTCCGCCGTACTCCTTGGGCCAGCCGACGCCGAGCCAGCCGTCGCGGCCCATCCGCCGCACGACCTCGCGGAACACCGGCCCATGCCGTTCGGTGCGCATCGCGGCGCGCTCCTCGGCGGTCATCAGCGTCGCGAAGTACTCGCGCAGCTCGTCGCGCAGCGCGCGCTGATCGTCGGTGAGGTCGATGTGCACCTCAGCGCTCCTTTCCCGCGAGCACGTCGAGCCGATGCCCCGCGCCGCCGAGGAAGCGGGCGAGGTCCTTGAGCGTCGCGTAGTAGCGGTGTAGCGGGTAGGTGACATCGACGCCGAGGCCGCCGTGCAGGTGGTGGCAGGTCCGGACAGCGGGTAGCGCTTCCTCGGTGAGCCAGTAGGTGGCGACGTCGATGTCCTCGGCGGCGTCGCGAGCGGTCGCCAGCCGCCACACCGCGGACGTCGTCGACAGCTCGACGGTGCGGGCGGCGATGTAGACGTCGGCGATCTGCTGCGCGACGGCCTGGAACGTGGCCAGCGGCTTGCCGAACTGGTGGCGGGTGCGCAGGTGCTCGGTGGTCAGCTCCAACGCACCCGCGAGCGCGCCACTGCCGAGGGCGAGCGCCCCGGCGACGCCGTTGTCGCGCAGCGCGGCGGCGGTGGCTCCTGTGGTGTCGGTGCCGAGCAGGTCGGCGGGCGCATCGGCCAACGTCAGGGTGTGCTCCGCCGCGCCGATGGACGTCGGGGCACTGGTGGCGGTGACGCCCTCGCCATGCGGATCCAGCAGGAAGACGCCGACGCCGTCCGGAGTGGTCGCGGTGACGAGGACGTGGCTGGCCTGTGTCGCGTAGGGCACCGATGTCTTGGTGCCGGTGAGCCGCCAGGAAGCTCGGTCAGCTTCGGCCAGCGGTGCATCGGCCGACATCTTCTGAGTGGATCTTGAGGCGTTGTGGTCATCCGGATCGCCAGAACGCCTCAAGGTCGCGGACTCGGCCATAGTCCCGGACGTCGGCGCGCCCCGCGTCGCCGCGGCCGTCGGTCGTGCGGGCAGCGGCGCACCCGGCTCGCTCACCGCCGCGGTCAGCAACGTCGTGCCGTCCCCGACGCCGGGCAGCAGGGCCGCGCGCTGCTCGTCGGTGCCGTGCTGGGCAACCGTCAGCGCACCCAGCGCCAGCGCGGGGAACGCGGGCACGGCCGCCGCGCGCCTGCCGACCTCGGTGAGCAGCGCCGCGACCTCGGCGATGCCGAGGCCGTCGCCGTCCAACTCGGTGGGCAGGACCAGCGACAACAATCCCGCCTTCGCCAGCGCGGACCAGGCGCGCTCGTCGTAGCCGTCGCCGGGGCTGGCCATGGGATCGCACTCAGCGCGCAACACGTCGCGCGCGAGTCCGGAGATCGCCTGCGCGATCTCATCCTGACCGAAGTCCACGCGCTCTCCTCACACCGCAAAACTGGAACATGTTCTAGTCTCTACCAGAACCCCCGTCCGTGGCAAGTTCCGCGGCCCTCACCAGTTCAGCCAGTGCGGCGGAGATCGCGTCGGCGAGCGGCCAGAGGTCAGCCACCTGGTTGCGCGCGGCGATCAGCCCGACGTCGACCCGCCCAGCCAGCGACACCACCGTGATGTTCAGCCCAGCGCCGTGGAACACCGGCCCGAACGGGTACATCCCGGTGATCCGGGCACCGAGCAGGTACAGCGGCATCGGCGGGCCGGGCACGTTGGAGATCACCAGGTTGTGCACGACCGGATGCTTCTCCGCGAGTCGCAGCGCCGAGTAGGCGCGCACCGCGAGGCCGAACGTCGTCGGCGCGGCGAACTGTGCCCAGTCCTGAAGTATGTCAGCCGGGATCGACTCGTGGTGCCGCTTGGCCTTGCGGTTGCTGTCGCCAAGCTCGCGCAACCGCGCGACCGGGTCTGCCAGGTGCGTCGGCAGCGAGGAGAACAGCGTGGACACCTTGTTCGAGCCGTCGTCCGAGCGCTGGCTGCGGTCCCGCACCGACACCGGGACGGTCGCCAGCACCGGTTTATCCGGCAGCTCGCCACGCTCCTCGAAGAACATCCGCAGCGCCCCGGAACAGAGCGCGAGGACGACGTCGTTCACCGTGACGCCGAAGGCGTTCTTCACCCGCTTGACGTCGTCCAGCGGCAGGTCGACGTGGGCGACGCTCCGTTCGCCAGTGATGGTGCCGTTCACCGACGTCCTCGGCGCGGTGAATGGCAGTCGCATGCCATCGCCACGCAGCGAGCGGGCGATGAACGCCGGGGCGACGCCGAGCAGTTCTGGCAGCAGTCGCGCCAGCTCGACGGGCTTGCGCACGAACCCGGCGAGCCCCGCACCGATCACGTCGACCGCGCTGGGCGGGCCGAGGTCCTCCTGCGGTGGCTCAGGCAGCGGTGCGTCCGGCTCAAGACTCGACAGGTAGGAGATTAGGTTCGCGCCGCTCACACCGTCGATGCCCGCGTGGTGCATTTTCACGACCACGGCGAGCCGTCCGTCTGCGCAGCCATCGACGACGTGCATCTCCCACAGCGGCCGATCCCGCGACATCGGCGTGCCCGCGACATCGGCACACAGCTCGTCCAACTCTTCCCTGCCACCCGGCGCGGGCAGCTCGACACGGAAGACGTGGTTGTCGACGTCGAACTCCTCGTCGGCGACCCACACCGGGTGATCCAGATTGAACGCCGTGCTGTAGAGCTTGCGGCGAAACACCGGGATCCGCGCGCACCGTTCGGCGAGCCGCCGCGCGAAGGCGTCGACCGTGTGGTCGCCGGGTACGGTAGAGGGATCGAGCGTGAGCAGCGCGCACACATGCTGCAGCTGCTGTGGCGTTTCGAGGTACAGAAAACTGGCGTCAAGCCCGGTAAGTCGCTGCATACCAGCGATTATAGTCACAAAACTAGAACATGTTCTACTTTTGTGACGTGACGATCAAAGCCGAAAACGCGGCCGTCCGCGACTCACCCCCGAGGCAGCCCGAGGATCCGCTCCGCGGCGACGTTGCGCAGCACCTCCGTCGTCCCGCCCGCGATGCTCAGACACCGGCTGAGCAGGAACTCGTGCTGGACGTCGTGGGTCGCCGCCGCATCGGCCACGCCGGCAGGCCCCAACAGATCCAGCGCCACCTCGGCGACGTCTTGACGATGCCGCACGCCGATCAACTTGCGCACGCTCGACTCCGCGCCCTGCCCTTGCGCGGCGAGCTGGTTGAGCACCGAACGCAGGTCGAGCACAGCGCACGCCGCGCCGTCCACAAGCAACCGGCCAATCTCGGCGAGGTCGGCGTCCTCGGGTACGAGCTTGAGCAACCGCTCAAGGCTCTCGCCAAGCGACGAGTCGCTCATCGCGACACGCTCGTTGGCCAGCGTGGTACGTGCGAGCCGCCAGCCGTCGCCCTGGTCACCCACTACGTTGGCATCCGGCACGAACACGCTGGTCAGGAACACCTCGTTGAACCGCTCCTCGCCGGTGATCTCGGCCAGCGGGCGGGTTTCTATGCCGGGCGAGGTCATGTCGACCAGGAAGTACGTAATGCCCTTGTGCTTGGGCACGTCCTTGTCGGTGCGGGCGAGACAGATCGCCCAGTCGGCCTCCCGCGCCAGCGACGTCCACACCTTCTGCCCGGTCAGCAACCAGCCACCGTCGGTGCGCTCCGCGACGGTGCGCAGCGAGGCCAGGTCGGAGCCCGCCTCCGGCTCGCTGAACAGCTGGCACCAGCTCAGCTCGCCCCGCAACGTCGGCAGCAGGAAGCGATCGCGCTGGTCGTCGGTGCCGTGCCGCAGAATGGTCGCCGTGGCCCACCCGCCGATGACCAGGTCAGGGCGCTCGATCCCGGCCCGGTCCAGCTCGGCGTCGATGGCGAGTTGCAGCGCGGGCGACGCGTCGAGCCCGTACGGCTTCGGCCAATGCGGCATCAGGTAGCCGGTCTCGGCGAGCATCCCCCTGCGATGCTCGGCCGGTGCGGCGGCGATCTCTGCGATGTCGGCCCGCACCCGCTCGGCTTCGGCAGCGTCCGGGCCGTGTTCGCGCAGGTCGATGGCCAGCTCCCGGCGAGTGCCGTCGAGCGCGAGCCGGGCGGCACGACGCCGCCAGGCCGCGCTGCCGCCGAGCCATTGCCGCAGCGCGACGGCGCGCCGCAGGTAGAGATGGGCGTCGTGTTCCCAGGTGAAGCCGATGCCACCGAGCGTCTGGATGCAGTCCTTGGCGTTGTCCACGGCGGCATCAAGGGCACCCGCCGCCGCTACCGCGGCCGCGAAGGCTTGCTGGTCCGGGTCGTCGTCGGCGGCGCGCGCGGCATCCCAGGCGAGCGCGGCGGCCTGTTCCGCCCGGCACAGCGCGGTGGCGCACAACTGCTTGACCGCCTGGAACGTGCCGATCTTGACGCCGAACTGCTCCCGAACGCCGGCGTACTCACTCGCGGTCCGCAGGCACCACGCCGCGACCCCGGACGCCTCCGCCGCGGCGAAGGTGGCCGCCACCTCCCTGACGTCCTGCGTGCCCGGCAGCAGCGCGGTCGGCGGCAGGACGACGTCGTCCAGGTGGACGCGGGCGACATCCCGGCTCAGGTCGAGCGACTCAAGGCGTTCGACCCGCGCGAGACCGGGCGAGACGACGCACCACCGCTGCTCGCCGTCGACGTCGGCGGACAGCAGCAACACGGCGTCGGTATCGGCACCGGGTAGCAGGCCCGCGTCGCCGGACAGCCGGACTCCGTCGGGCGTCGCGGTGCCAGTGACCGTGCCGGGTTCCAGCGCGACCGCCGCCCGAGACGTCCCCGCGACCAGGCCGGGGACGACCTCCTTGGCCACGGCGGCGTCCGCGTGACGGCCGAGCAGCACCGCGGCGAGCATCGTGGACAGCACCGGGCCGGGCACCAGCGCCTCGGCTGCGGCCTCCAGCCCGGCCGCGGCGTCGGCGATGCTGGCACCGGCCCCACCGAGCTCGTCGGGGACCGCGATGCCGAACAGCCCGATGTCGGCCAGCCCGGCCCAGGTCCGCTCGGGAGCGCCGTCGCGCGCGGCGGCCACGGATCCGGCCCGCTCGGCCCAGTCCCGGATCGAGTCGGCGAGCGCACGCTGGGTGTCGGTGATGGCGATCGGCACGGGTTCCTCCTCGGCAATGTCGACCACTCAAGAGTAGAACGTGTTCTATATATGTGTCGACTACCGCGCCACATGCGGAGACGGGGGGCTCAGGTAAGCTACCTCCGACAACCTGCAACAGGTTCCGACCAACGGGGAGCCAGCGGATGCCACCCATGCCGCCACAAGCGACGAGCAACAGCACCGGAATGGCCACGACGTCGAGCGAGGAGCTTGGATCGGCGGCACAGCGCGAACGGCGCAAGCGGATCATCGACGCCACGCTCGCGCTGGCGGCGAAAGGCGGCTACGACGCGGTGCAGATGCGCGCGGTCGCGGACAAGGCCGACGTCGCGCTCGGCACGCTGTACCGGTACTTCCCGTCCAAAGTGCACCTGCTTGTCGCAGGCCTGTCGCGGGAATTCCAGCGGGCGAGTGAGAAGCTCGACCGCACCAAGATCCCCGGCGACACGCCAACCGATCGGCTGTTGTTCGTGCTGGGGCGCAACACCAGGATGATGCAGCGCGACCCGCATCTGACCGAGGCGATGGTGCGCGCGTTCATGTTCGCCGACACCACGGCCGCCGCCGAGGTCGAGCAGGTCGGCAAGCTGATGGAGAGCATGTTCGCCCGTGCGATGGGCAAAGAGGTGCCCACCGAGCGGGACAGCGTCATCTTCCACATGATCGCCGACGTCTGGATGGCGAACCTGGTGGCATGGGTGACTCGGCGCGCATCGGCCACCGACGTCCAGCACCGGCTTGAGCTGTCGGTGCGGCTGCTGCTTGAAGGCCGCGACGAGGACTGAGTCAACCGCCGCGCAGCAGGTCGGGCAGATCGGCGAACGAGTCGATCACGTGGTCCGGGGTACCGTCGGCCCGCGCATGCGTCTCCGGCAGGTACTTGCCTGTCTTGACAAGCACCCCGGTCAGCCCCGCTCGCTGCGCCGCGAGGACGTCGGACTCGATGTCGTCGCCGACCATCATCGCGTCCTCCGCCGCGACGTCGATCAGCCGCAACGCGCTGGCGAAGAAGCTGGCCGCCGGTTTGCCGACGACGTCGGCCTCCACCTTGGCGGCCCGCTCCAGTCCGGCGAGGAACGCCCCTGTATCGAGCTGAAGGCCAGAGTCGGTGCGCCAGAACAGGTTGCGCTGCATCGCCACCAGCCGCGCGCCACGCTGCACGTGCCGGAACGCCGTGTTGAGCGCGTCGTAGGAGAACTCGGGGCCAGCCCCGCCGACCAGGACGACGTCCGGCGTGCCGTCCGTCACGACATCGAGCCCGGCCAGGTCCTCGCCGATGTCGCCGCTGTTCAGCACAAGGCACCGCGCACCGGCGAAGTGCTCCGCGACGTAAGCCGCGGTGGCGACCGGCGCGGTAACGACGTCGTCAATGCCGACGTCGAACCCAGCGTCGGCCAGCGTGTCCGCGATCCAACGACGGGAGCGTGACGTGGTGTTGGTGACCAGCTTCAGCGGATGGCCAGTGCGACGCAGCCAGGCCAGCGCGTCAACCGCACCGGGCAGTGGCCGCCACGAAACCGTGAGCACCCCGTCGATGTCGATCAGCACGCCACGCATCGCGGACTCCTACAGCAACGCCACCGAGAGCGCTTGCGCGATCTCCTTACCGAGCGCGTGGGTGTCCGTGCCGACCTTGACGACCAGCGGCCCGCCGAACGGCTGCCGCTCGACGACCTCGATGCGTTCACCGAGGCCGATCTGCCGGTCAGCGAGGTAGCGCAGCAGGTCAGGATCGGTGTCCCAGACCCGCACGATCTCACCGACGGCGCCGGGTTCCAGCTCGTCGAGGATGCGGGTGGGCAACTCCTCGACACTGCCGTCCGCGGACGGGATCGGGTCGCCGTGCGGGTCGCGTAGCGGGTTGCCGAGCTTCGCCGCGATCCGGTTGATCAGCAGGTCAGAGACGGCGTGTTCGAGCGCGTCGGCCTCGGCGTGCACCTCGTCCCAGGTGTAGCCCAGCTCGGAGACCAGATATGACTCGATCAAGCGATGCCTGCGCAGCACGGATCGGGCCAGCTTCATGCCTTCCGGGGTCAGGCCGATCCCCTTGTACGGGACGTGCGCGACGAGCCCTTGCTGCGAGAGCTTGGTCACCATGCCCGACGCCGAGGACGGGCTGACCTCGAGCCGCGAGGCCAGCGTGGTGTTGGTGACCTCGTCCCCACGCTCGGCGAGGCCGTAGATGACCCGGACGTAGTCCTCGATCGAGGCCGAACGTCGCTGCAACCGATCAGGCATACCCCTACGATACGGGCCCGTTCACCGGGTGATGTGCTGCCGTCAACTCCGCCGTCAGAGCTGCCAGCGGTACTGCACCCAGCCGGTGACCGGCACCGCGCCGAGCTGCGCGTAGAACGCCGTCGCCTTGTCGTTGCCCTCGCGCATCTCCCACTCGACCCTGCCGTCGGTGCGCTTGCGCAACGCGGCCATCAGTTCGGCGGCGAGGCCTTGACGTCGATAAGCGGGCCGGACAAACAGGTCGTCCATCCAGATACCGGGCTTACCCTCCCACGTCGACAACGTCGACCAGCAGAACGCGAAACCGGCCACCGCGCCTGGGTCATCATCCGGATAGGCGATGAGCACCCATGCCTTCGGGGCGGCCCCGAACAGGTGCTCGGTCATCCCCGCACGATCCAGCCGCAGGTCGTGCTTGTCCTCATAAGCGGCGTGCTCCTCGATGAGCGAGCAGATCTCATCGACGTCAGCGCGTGTCGCGTCCCGTACTGGCATGGCCCTCCCTCGCTCAGCTCTCATAGACAATCGCACCATCGATCGCGGTGGCGAGCACGCGGATCTCGCCCAGCGCATCGGCATCGGTGGGATCGGCGGACAGCGCGACGAAGTCGGCGCGCTTCCCGACGTCGAGCGTGCCGAGGTCGCGCTCGACGCGGCCCGCGTACGCCGAGCCGTAGGTATAGGCACGCAGGGCCTCACGCGCGCTGACGCGCTCGTCCGGCGCGAGCACATGCCCGGTCGGGGTACGGCGATGCACCATGTCCGCCATGCCTAGCAGCGGCGCGCCGTTGACCACCGGCCGGTCGGAACTGCCTGGCACGACGCAGCCCGCGTCGAGGAAGCCGCGCTGCCGGTAGCACCAGGCCTCACGCTCCGGCCCGAGCGCGGCCCGCATGCCCTCGCCGATCTCGTTGACGAACCGGCCCTGCGGCACAGGGATGACGCCAAGCGCGGCCACCCGCCGCAGGTCAGGCTGGTCGATGACGGCGCAGTGCTCAATCCGGTGTCGATGGTCGGCGCGCGGGTACTCGGCGAGCGCGGCGGCGTAGGCGTCCAGCACCACGGAGATCGCGCGGTCACCGATGGCGTGCGTGGCGATCTGCCAGCCGGACCGATGCGCGCGCCGGATGATCTCACCGATGTCGTCCTCCGCCGTCTGGAAGTACCCGACGTTATCCGTCTCGCCCGCGAACGGCTGGTGCATCGCGCAGGTACGCCCCACGAGGGAACCGTCGGAGAACAGCTTCATCGGCCCGATCCGCAACCAGTCGTCGCCGAACCCGGTGCGCAGACCCAGGTCGAGGCCGAAATCGACGTCGTCGCCGTCGCCGTGTTCCAGCGGATGCAGCGAGTCGGCGGCGACCATCAGCGCGGTGCGCACCCGCAGCGTGCCAGCATCACGAGCGCGCTGGTACGCGGCCAGCTCGATGGGCGTGTTGCCGACGAGTCCGCTGCCGATGCCCGCTTCCTGCACGCTGGTGATGCCCTCGGTGAGGTACTGCTGACCAGCGCGGTCGATGCCGCGTTCGACGTCGGCCAGTGGCACCGGGTACAGCAGCGGATCGAGCAGCCGTTGCGCCTGCTCTCGCAACAGACCGGTCGGTTCGCCGCCCTCCGCGACGACGTCGCCGCCCGCGGGCACGTTCGCGAGGTCGAGCTGGTTCAGCACCAGCGAGTTCACGACGCACATGTGACCGGTGGTGTGCTTGAGCTTCACGTGGTGCCGTGGTGCGGCCCGATCGAGGCCGTGCCGGTCGGGGTGCTTGCCGAGCTTGGTCTGGTCGTAGCCGCGCCCGACGATCCAGCTGCCTGCCGGCAGCTCGGCGGCGCGCGCGGCGACGGCGGCGTAGACGTCGTCGAGGCTCGCGCAACGAGCGTCGCTGACGTCTAGTTCGTCGAGGCCCGTGCCATACCAGGCCATGTGGTTGTGCGCGTCGTGGAAGCCCGGCACGACGGTGGCACCGGCGAGATCGATGGTTCGTGCCGCGCTGAGCTCGCGCGCCGCGTCGCCCAGCGCGATGATCCTGCCGCCGTGCACGGCCAGTGCGTCGGCAGGCCGGAAGTCCTCGCCGGTCAGCACCCGTGCCCCGGTGTAGACCGCGTCCACCCGCATTCGTCGACCCCCACATCGCCATTGGTAGGTACCGACCCAAACCTAGCCGACCGATCGTTCGATCGTCTAGGCTTGGGAGTCATGACGTCTGCTGACTCAGCGCGCACGGTCGCCATTGACATCGACGACGGCGTCGCCGTGGTCGCGCTCGACCGGCCGCACCGGCTCAACGCGGTGGTGCCCGCGCTCGTCGACGACCTGATCGCGCGACTGGACGAGATCGCGGCGCGAGACGACGTGCGCGCCGTCGTGTTGGCCGGTAACGGCAGGGCCTTCTGCGCTGGCCACGACCTCAAGGAACCGGCACCGACCGGTGATTCGCGCGGCAGATTGGAGCGAATTCAGCATGTGACGCGACGGTTGCGCGCCCTGCCACAGCCGGTAATCGCTGCGGTGCACGGCTACGCGATCGGAGCGGGCGCGGAGTTCGCGCTCGGCTGCGACCTGATCCTCGCCGCGGACGACACGGTATTCGCGTTCCCGGAGGCCGGACTCGGACTCAGCGTCACCGGCGGCGCGTCCCGGCTGCTGCCGTTGCTTGTCGGGCCGGTACGGGCGAAGGAACTACTGCTACTCGGGGAGCGCATCGGTGCCAAGCGGGCGCTGGAGATGGGGCTGATCAATCGGGTCGTCGCCGGCGAACCGCGGGATGCCGCCGTCGAGATGGCCCGCGAGCTGGCTGGCAAACCGTCCTATGCGGTCACGCTGGTCAAACGCGCGCTGGACTCAGGCATCGACGCCTCACTGGAGTCCGTTCTGGAACTCGAAGTCACGCACGCCCTGTTCACCGAGAACACCGCGGCCGTCGCGGCGTCGGCAGGGCGGTTCCGCGAGCGGGGCACGGAGGGCACATGACGGCGCTCGCCGAGATCGACGACCTGTCCTCGCTGGTCAGTCGGGCTGCGGCACGATGGCCGGACCGCACGGCGTGGGTGTTCGACGAGACCGGCACCTCGCTGACGTTCGATGACGTGGCGCGGCAGAGCGCACGGCTCGCCGGAGCGCTGGCCGACTACGGCATCTCGGCTGGTGACCGGGTCGCCGTGATGCTGCGCAACCGGCCAGAGTTCCCGCTGCTGTGGCTGGCGCTCGCCCGCATCGGGGCAGCGATCGTGCCGGTCAATACCAACTATCGCGAGGTCGACGGCGGGCATGTGCTCGCGCATTCCGGCGCGCGACTAGCGGTGGTGGAACCGGAGTTCACCGACCTGCTCGCCCGCATTCGGTCTGCGACCGCGCTGGAGCGGGTGCTGACGCCGGACGATGTCGGTCCGGCAGCTGGCGTCTCCTGGCACGAAAGCACCACCGAGAGCACCGCCACCTCCGGCATCGGCCTCGCTGCCCGCGGGGACGCCGGCACCGCTGTTCCGGAGCAGCCGGTGAACATCCAGTACACCTCGGGCACGACAGGGGCGCCGAAGGGCTGCGTGCTCCCCCACCGGTACTGGGTGACGCTGGCCCGCGGGCTGGTGACCGACTTTCCCGCCATTAGCGACGCTGACACGCTCATCACCGCGCAGCCGTTCCACTACATCGATCCGCAATGGAATGTCGCGTTAGGACTCGCGTCTGGCGCGACGCTTGTCGTGCTCGACCGGTTCCACCCGTCGACGTTTTGGCAGAAGGTGCGCGAGTACGACGTCACCTGGTTCTACTGCCTCGGTCTGATGCCGACGTTGCTACTGCGGCAACCGGAACACCCAGACGACCGGCGGCATCACGTCCGTGCGATCCATGCCTCGGCTATCCCCCGCGACGTGCATGCCGCGCTCGAACAGCGGTGGGGCGTGCCATGGTACGAGGCGTTCGGCATGACCGAGACCGGAGCGGACATCAGGATGTCCGAGGCTGATCACGACGCGCTCGTTGGATCGGGCTGCATCGGCAGGCCGACCCGCGACCGCGAAGCCGTCATCCTCGGCGAGGGCGGCCTGCCGCTACCACGAGGCGAGACCGGTGAGCTGGCGCTGCGCGGCACCGGCCTCATGCTGCGCTACCACGACGACCCCAATGCGACAGAACGTGCGTTTCGCGGCGGCTGGTTCCACACTGGTGACCTTGCCACCATGGACGAGCACGGCCTGGTGTACTACGTGGGCAGGACAAAGGACATGATTCGGCGCAGCGGCGAGAACGTCTCGGCCGACGAGGTGGAGCGCACGCTGCAGCAGCATCCGGACATCTCGCTCGCCGCCGTCATCGCCGTACCAGATGAGGTCCGGGGCGAAGAGATCAAGGCGTTCGTCGTCCCCTCAGGGGACGCGAATCCGAAGCCGGATGAACTAGCTGAGTTCTGTTCGTCCAAACTGGCCTATTTCAAGGTGCCTCGATTTTGGGCGATTGTGGACTCACTACCCACGACACCATCGGAGCGGGTCGCGAAAGGACAATTGCGGGGCAACGACGGCGACGCGCTCGCACGAACTTACGACAGGGTGGAGCAATCATGGCGGTAAACCCGACCCAGACCCGAGTACGCAATGCCGCGATCCGGCTGTTCGCGAAGAAGGGCTTCCACGGCGTCGGCATCAGGGAGCTGGCCCAGGCGGCGAAGGTGTCACCCGCGAGCCTGTACCACTACATCGGCAGCAAGGAGGAACTGCTCGCCGACATCATGTGGGAGAGCCTGGAGCGGCTGCTGTCCGCAGCGATGCTGGCGACAACCGATGTTGCCGACCCGCAGGAGAAGCTCGGGAGGCTGGTCACGCTCCACGTGATCGCACACGCGGTGCAAGCCAAGGAGACCGCCGTCGTCGACAACGAGCTCCGTTCGCTCGCGCCGAAACTGCGCAGGCGAGTGATTGACAAGCGCGATGCCTACGAACAACTGTGGGCGGAGACGATCGAGCAGGGCTCTGAGGCAGGGCTGTTCCGGCCCGATCACGACGGCATCGCCCGGAGGGCACTGCTGGAGATGTGCAGCGGTGTCGCGCGATGGTATTCACCGAAGGGCGAGATCAAGCTCGACAGGCTCGCCAGCCAGTTCACCGACATCGCGCTCCGCTCGCTCAGCACCGGCGACGCCCCACCACAGCCCGACATGGACCGCTGCCGCACCATCGTGAAGTACACCTGGGGCACCCGGGTGTAACCCCACATGCCGTGTCCTGCACTCGTGACGTTGTGTCCGACCTTCCGGACGTCGTGTCCTGCACTCACGACGTCGTGTTCGGCATTCCCGACGCCATGTTGTGCATTCCCGACGACATTGACGCAGCACACGTCGGGATGCGGGACATGACCCGTAGGTTGGACCCATGAGCGTCGCGTGCGAGGTGTGGTGGTCGCGTCCGTTGGCGTCGGCGGACGACTACCTTGACACGCTGGATGACGCGGAACGCGGGCGCTTCGACGCATACCGGCAGAACGCGGACAAACAGCGATTCCTCACCGGTCGGGTGCTCGCTCGGTTCGCCATCGCCCGATGGCTCGGTACCAAGCCCGCCGAGATCAGCTTCGATGCGACCTGCCAGGACTGCGGCAAGGCGCACGGCAAACCGCGCGTCATCGGCCACGACGACGTAGCGCTCTCGCTGTCGCACTCCGGCGACCGGGTGGGCGTCGCGGTCACGACTGGTGTCCCGATAGGACTCGATGTCGAATCCGCCAGCAGGAACGCGACCAACGACCTCATCAACTACGCACTCAACGACACCGAGCGCACGGCCCTGGCCGGGCTAACCTCAGACGACGCCGCTGCCGCGTTCTTCAGTTACTGGGCGCGCAAGGAAGCGCTGATGAAGGCAACCGGGCGCGGGCTGAAGATCCCGCTGCGGAACATTACCCTGTCCGCGCCCGGCGAACCCCCTCGGCTGGTGGCTGCCGATGACGCCGCGCTCGACCCCGCCGCCGCGACCCTGCTCGACGTCGATCCCGGTCCCGGCTACCGCGCTGCCGTTGCCGCGCTGACCAATGTGCCGGTCGAGATCACCGAGCACTGGGCCTCGCTGTGAGTTGAACGTCGGATACAGCGCCCTGAACGTCGAACACGGCGTCACGAGTGCAGGACACGGCGTCCTGAACGTCGGACACGGCGCGCAGGGAGCGCTGGCACCTATGCGTCCAGGTCGACGCCCATGGCTTGCAGCAGTGTCGCGAACTTCGCTGAGGTCTCGGCCAGCTCCGCGTCCGGGTCGGAGGCCGCGACGATGCCGCCACCCGCGTAGAGCCGCATCGAGCGATCGGCGATCTCCGCACAACGGATCGCGACGGCCCACTCGCCGTCGCCAGCGGCGTCGACCCAACCGACAGCACCCGCGTAGTAGTCCCGGTCGAACGGTTCCAGCTCGCCGACCAGCTCGCGTGCCGCGGCGGTGGGCGTGCCGCACACCGCAGGCGTCGGGTGCAGCGCCCTGGCCAGCCGCAACGCACTCACGTCTGGGTCAGCCAGCTCGCCGGTGATCTCAGTGCCGAGGTGCCAGACGGCGGGCGTCGGCGCGAGCGAAGGCGCCGAGGGCACATCGAGCGTGCGGCAGAAGGGCCGCAGCGCCTCGACGACGGCCTCAACGACCAGCGCGTGCTCGGTCTTGTCCTTCGCGGAAGCGAGCAGACCACGCGCGTTGGCCTCGTCGACGTCGGGGTCGGTCGAGCGCGACGCGGTGCCCGCGTGCGGGTGCGCGACCACGCGCGTTCCATAACGACGCACCAGCAGCTCGGGGCTCGCACCCACCAGGGTGCGGTCGCCAGGGAGCGCGGCGGCGTAGGTGAAACCATCCGGGTTGTCCGCGATGAGGTTGTGCAGCACGCTCGCCGGGTCGACATCGTTGGCGAAGGCGATGTCGAGCACCCGCGCCAGCACCACCTTGCGCAGCGCGCCGTCCCGCAGCGGTTCCAACGCGCGCGCCACCGCGTCGATGTGCTTGTCCTGCTCGGGCACGGCGAGCATGCGTTCGGGAACGCCGATCTGGCGCACGGGCAACGCCCGGATCGACTCATGCGCCGGTCCTGCCACCCGTAGCTCGCGAGGCACGACGAGCCGGGGCGCTGGCCCGGCTGTCAGGTCGAAAGGCAGCACGCCAACCGCGAGCGGGGTCGCGGCGTCGTCCAGCTCAGCAGCCAGCGCAGAATCACCCGCGAAGGGGAGTTCGCGCGCGACACCGCGGGCGAACAGCGTGCGCTGCTGGGTGGCGAACAGGAAATCACCACGGCGATAGTCGGCGAGCGCACGTACGGGGTCGGCCACACCCTGGCGCGACATGCTCGCGGTATCCGTCACGGAACGATTGTGGCACTACCCGGCGCACAGGATCCGTGGCCGTGATCAGTGCAACTACCTCGCGAAGACACGCGCGAGCCACCTGGTAGACGCCCGTTAAGGCGTCTACCAGGTCTTATGCCGGCACCTGGCGTGCCGGTGGAGACCTAGGTTGGTATGCGCTACTTGAGCGCGTCGAGCAGTGCGGCGCGTTGCCGCTCACCGAGCCCGGCCGCACGGCGGTCCGGGTCGATACCCGCCTGTTCGAGCAGCGCCGCGACCTTCACCGCACCGAGGCCAGGCACGGCCTTGAGCAGCGCCGCGACCTTGGTCTTTCCGATGGTCTTGTCCTCCTTGGCGCGCTTGAGCACCTTGTCGATGCTCTGCTCGCCGGACTTGATCGACGCAAGCAGCTCGGAACGGGCCTTACGAGCGGCCGCCGCCTTGGCGAGCGCTTCGGCGCGCTGCTCCGGAGTCAACGTGGGCAGAGCCAACGTACTAATCCTTCCTCTTTGCGCTTGATCGTCCTGCCGTCGCGGGCCGCGAACCGACTCGCCCAGGCAGGCACTACTCACTAAGTAAACGCCAACCTGGCCAAACGTGCCTCCTCGACACGCCATATCACCTGGCTAAAGCACTCATGCGAAAGGTGGATATCGAGCGTTGCGAACGGGGTTAGGCTCGCCACAAACCGCTTCCGTGGCCCTACGTGACACCAGGAGTAACCCATGCTCGGCACCATGCAAGACGTCCCGCTCTCTCTGTCTCAACTGCTGCGCTATGGCGCGAGCACACACGGCGCGAGCGAGGTAGTCACATGGACGGACGCCGAACCGAGGCGGGAAACGTTCGCGCAGGTCGGCGAGCGTGCGGCACAGCTGGCGAATGCGCTGCGCTCGCTGGGCATCACCGCTGATCAGCGGGTCGCGACCTTCATGTGGAACAACAACGAACACCTCGAGGCGTATCTCGCGATCCCCGCGATGGGCGCGGTGCTGCACACCCTCAACATCCGGTTGTTCCCCGATCAGCTCATCTTCGTCGCGAACCACGCGGAGGATGAGGTCATCATCGTCGACGGCACGCTGGTGCCGCTGCTCGCCAAGCAGTTGCCCGAGCTCAAGACGGTGCGGCACGTGATCGTCGCCAATGGGGATGCCGCCTCGCTGGAAGCACCCGATGGGGTGAAGGTGCATTCCTACGAAGCGCTGCTCGCCGCACAGCCCACCAGCTTCGACTGGCCCGAGATCGACGAGAACTCAGCCGCCGCGATGTGCTACACGTCCGGCACGACGGGTGACCCGAAGGGCGTCGTCTACTCGCATCGCTCCATCTGGCTGCACTCGATGCAGGTGTGCATGACCGACGGCATGGCGCTCTCGCAGGCCGACAAGGCGCTGGCGATCGTGCCGCAGTTCCACGCGATGTCCTGGGGACTGCCGTATGCGGCGTTCATGGTCGGCGCGTCGCTCGTGATGCCTGACCGGTTCCTGCAGCCTGGCCCGATCGCCGAGATCCTGGCCACCGAGAAGCCGACGTTCGCCGCGGCCGTTCCGACCGTGTGGCAGGGCCTGCTGCAGCACCTGGAGGCCAACCCGCAGGACATCTCGCACCTGCGCGAGGTCGTCGTCGGCGGGTCGGCGGTACCGCCCGCGATGATGCACACGTTCGCGGAGGAGCACGGCGTTCCTGTGCTGCACGCCTGGGGCATGACCGAGACGTCGCCGCTGGGCAGTGTTGCCCGAGCCCCGCAGGGCACATCCGGCGAGCAGGCCTGGGCCTACCGCTACACCCAAGGCCGCTTCCCCGCGTCGGTCCGGGCGCGGCTGATCGACGACTCCGGCGCCGAGCTGCCGTGGGACGGCGAGAGCGTCGGCGAGCTCGAGGTGCGCGGGCCGTGGATCGCATCGGCGTACCACGTGTCCAGCCCGGCCGGCGAGGCCACAGGCACAGTGGACCCGGAGAAGTTCCACGACGGCTGGCTGCGCACCGGCGACGTCGGCCACATCACCCCGGACGGCTTCCTCACGCTGACCGACCGGTCGAAGGACGTCATCAAGTCGGGTGGCGAGTGGATCTCGTCGGTGGAGCTGGAGAACAGCGTCATGGCGCACCCCGCCGTGGCCGAGGCCGCCGTCATCGGCATCCCGGACGAGAAGTGGGATGAGCGGCCGCTGGTCGCCGTCGTACTCAAGGAGGGCGAGCAGGTCTCAGCCGCCGAGTTGCGGGACTTCCTCGGCGACAAGGTGGCCAAGTGGCAGCTGCCGGAGAACTGGACGTTCGTCGACGAGGTGCCCAAGACCAGCGTCGGCAAGTTCGACAAGAAGCGGCTGCGCACCGCCAATGCCGAGGGCGAGCTGGAGATCACCCGGCTGGCGTAGCGTCGCCGGGCGCGGGTCGGCCACACTCGGGGCCGTGTTAGCGGACTTGTTCACCGACGCCGAGTACCCGGCCGACCCGTACCCCGGACGCCGTCCGCCGACGTCGTTCGTCCACGTCGACGGCGTCGGGTACCCGCTGACGGTGGCCAGCGGCGAGTACCTGGTGAACGGCGCGGGCGGCACTGACAGCGTTCCCCTGGACGACTGGCTCGCGGCGCACGGCTCGCCACCCCTGGTGGGCAGGACGCCGGTGCTCGCGTATGGCTCCAACGCCTGCCCGTCGAAGCTCACCTGGTTGCGGGACAACCTCGGGCTCACCGGGCCGGTGGTGGCGGTGCTTGCCTGGTGCACGGGTTACTCGGCGGTGTGGACGACGGGAGTGCGCGCCCGCGACAACCAGCGCACGGTGACGCTCATTCCGGTGCCGGACGTCCCGGACGTCATCGAGCAGCACGCCGTCCTGCTCGTCACCCAAGACCAGCTCAAGGTGCTCGACGTCTGCGAGGCCGCTGATCTGAGCTGCTGGGGCGAGCCGGGCAGGGACGACCCGCGCTACCGGCGCGAGTTGCTGCCGGACGGCGTCGTGACGGTCGACGGCCCCGCGCTGACCGCACCGGTGCACGGCTACGTCGGTTGCCATCCGGACCGGTTCTCTGCACTGGTGGACGGTGCCCCGGTCCGCGCGGTGGATGGCGCCTTCCCCGCACCAGACGCGACGAATGACGCTTTCGCCCCACCCAACGGAGTGAAAGGGTCATACAACGCATCCCACCCCACCCCGCCGCGACGGCCCTGATCACCGCGCGCGATCATTGGCCGTGCTGGGAGGCAGCGATCGCGCGAGGAGGCACGCCATGGCGCTCGACGTGCAGCACGCCGGGAGCCGGGTGCGGCACGCCGTAGAGGTCACTGGCCTGCGCAAACGCTACGGCGACATCGTCGCGCTCGACGACGTCGGATTCACCGTCGGCCCTGGTGAGCTGTTCGGGTTCGTCGGCAGCAACGGCGCCGGCAAAACGACGGCGATGCGCATCATGCTCGGCGTGCTCGCCGCGGATGCCGGTGACGTGCGCTTCGGCGGCGAGCCGATCGACCTCGAGACGCGCGCCCGCATCGGCTACATGCCGGAGGAACGCGGGCTGTATCCGAAGATGACCGTCCGCGACCAGCTCGTGTACCTCGCGCGGCTGCACGGCCTCGCCACCAACGACGCGCACGCCGCCGCGGAGAACTGGATCAGACGGCTCGGCATCGCCGATCGCCGCGATGACGAGATCCAGAAACTCAGCCTGGGAAACCAGCAGCGGGTGCAGCTCGCGGCGGCGCTGGTGCACGACCCGGCACTGCTCGTGCTCGACGAGCCGTTCTCCGGCCTCGACCCGGTCGCCGTCGACGTCATGAGCGAGGTGCTCAAGGAGAAGGCCGCGCAGGGCGTGCCGGTGGTGTTCTCCAGTCACCAGCTCGCACTGGTGGAAGGGCTCTGCGACCGGGTCGGCATCATCCGCGACGGCGCGATGGTGGCGGTCGGCAGCATCGACGAGCTCACCGCGGACGCCACCACCCGGCTGCGGGTCGACGTCGATGCCGCACCGGGCTGGGCGGACCACATCGACGGCGTGCGGGTGGCCGGGTCCGACGGCGGCGCGACGCTGCTCGAATTGGCGCGGGACACCGACGAGCAGGCCGTGCTGCGAGCGGCGATGGCAGCGGGCAGGGTCACCGAGTTCTCCCGGCACCGGCCGACGCTGCCCGAGCTGTTCCGCAACGTCGTCGTCGAAGGGAACGCACAGTGACATCGGCCGCCGCGGTGCGCCTCGTCGCGCAACGGGAACTTGCGCTTCGGCTGCGCACCAAGTGGTTCCTGATCGGCACGCTCGTGATCATCGCGGTGATGGCGGGTTACGTGTTGCTCCAGATGTCGGTCTTCGGCGGTGAGGACCGCAGCAAGATCGGCTTCGCTGGCCAGGCGACCGGACTCTCCGAGCGGGTGGCGGCAGCGGCGTCGGAGCTGGAGATCGACGTCGAGACGACCACCGTCGTCGACCTCACCGCTGCGAGGGCCGATCTCAGCGATGGCTCGCTGGACGCCGTCGTCTCCGGTACCCCCGCCGAGCTGCGGGTGCTGGTCGCCGAGGAGCTGAACCCCAGGCTGCGGGCCGTCCTCACCGGGCTGTCTCAGCAGGAAGTGCTCACCGCGAAACTGGCGCAGGCTGGTGTGCCCAATCCGGCTCGCGTGATGGCGGAAGCGAACGCCACGCGGGTTGAGGTCACCGCGATCGAGCCGAGCGGCGCCGAGGACGAGCAACGGCTCGCCATCGGCGCGATCATGGTGTTCCTGCTGTTCATGTCGATCAACGCCTATGGCACGCTCGTCGCCCAAGGCGTCGTCGAGGAGAAGGCCAGTCGCGTCGTGGAGATCCTGCTCGCGACGATCCGGCCGTGGCAGCTACTGCTCGGCAAGATCATCGGGATCGGGCTGGTCGGTCTCATCCAGCTGGTCGCGATCGCGGGAGCCGGTATCGCACTGGCGCTGGCAGCCGACGTCCTCACGCTGTCCGGTGTCGCCGTTGGCACCCTGGTGTGGGGCGTGATCTGGTACCTGCTCGGGTTCTTCCTGTACGCCGCGCTGTTCGCGGGTGCTGGCGCGCTGGTGTCGCGGCAGGAGGACGCGCAGTCGGTGCTCACCCCGGTGACGATGGTGCTTGTGGTCGGCTTCCTCGCCGGGTTCAACGTGATGATCGCCGACCCCGACGGCACGGCGGCACGCGTCCTGTCGCTGATCCCGCTCATGTCGCCAGTGCTGATGCCGGGGCGCATCGCGGCGGGCGACGTCGCGGTGTGGGAAAGCGCGCTGGCCATCGGGCTCACACTCGCCGCGATCACGCTGGTCACCTACATCGGCGGGCGGATCTACCAGAACGCCGTGCTGCACACCGGCAGCAGGATGAAGCTCACGGCAGCGCTGCGCGGCTGAGCGGCCTCGCTGGCGCCCCCGCTGGCCCGATCAGGCGCTCGTCGAGCACGTACAGCGCGAGCACCGTCTCGGCGCGGTCGGCGGCGGCCAGCAGGGCGGGGTGATCGGCGAGCCGCAGGTCCCGCCGGAACCACAGCACGGCACAACGGTCGGACATCCCGATCATTGTGCCCGGCCCCGCCACCGCTGAGCGCGCCAATGCGCCAGCGACCACCGTCGGCAGCTCAGCTGGCTGCCGACGGTGCGCAGGACGTCAGCGCTTCTCGATGTCGAGGTACTTCCGCTCGGGCGCACCCGTGTAGACCTGGCGCGGCCTGCCGATCTTGCGGGCAGGGTCGAGCATCATCTCGCGCCAGTGCGCGATCCAGCCCGGCAGCCTTCCCAGCGCGAACAGCACGGTGAAGTACTCGGTCGGGAAGCCGAGCGCCCGGTAGATCAGGCCGGTGTAGAAGTCGACGTTCGGGTAGAGCTTGCGCTCGACGAAGTAGTCGTCGGAGAGCGCGGTCTCCTCCAGCTTCTTCGCGATGTCGAGCAACTCGTCGCTCTTGCCAAGCCTGCCGAGGATCTCGTCCGCCGTCTTCTTGATGATCTTGGCGCGCGGGTCGTAGTTCTTGTAGACCCGATGGCCGAAGCCCATCAACCGGACGCCTGCCTCCTTGTTCTTCACCCTGGAGACGAACCGGTCGACGTCACCACCGTCGGCCCTGATGTCCTCCAACATGTCGAGCACCGCCGCGTTGGCGCCGCCGTGCAGCGGGCCGAACAGCGCGTTGATGCCCGCCGAGACGCTGGCGAACAGGTTCGCCTCGGAGGAGCCGACCAGCCGCACCGTCGACGTCGAGCAGTTCTGCTCGTGGTCGGCGTGCAGGATGAACAGCAGGTCGAGCGCCTTGGCGATGTCCGGGTCGATCTCATACGGCTCTGCGGGCAACCCGAACGTCATCCGCAGGAAGTTCTCGACGAGGCTGAGCGAGTTGTCCGGGTACAGGAACGGCTGGCCGATGGACTTCTTGTAGGCGTAGGCCGCCAGCGTCGGCACCTTGGCCAGCATCCGGACGGTGGACAGCTCGACACTCGGTTCGTCGAACGGGTTGAGCGAGTCCTGGTAGAACGTCGACAGCGCGGAGACCGCGCTGGAGAGCACGGGCATCGGGTGCGCGTCGCGCGGGAAGCCGTCGAAGAACCGCTTCAGATCCTCGTGCAGCAGGGTGTGGCGTTCGATGCGGCCGTTGAAGTCGGCGAGCTGACGCTCGGTGGGCAGCTCACCGTAAATCAGCAGGTAGGAGACTTCGATGAAGTTCGAGTGCTCCGCGAGCTGCTCGATCGGATACCCCCGATACCGGAGGATCCCCGCATCGCCGTCGATGTAAGTGATCGCTGACGACGTCGCGCCGGTGTTGACGAAACCGGGGTCATACGTGATGTACCCGGTCGACGAGAGCAGCTTGCCGAGCTCGATGCCCGGCGCGCCCTCGACCGCGGGTACTACGTTCAGCTCATGCTCACCGCTCGGCAAGCGCAGCGTGACGGTCTCGGTGCCGGTGTGCGGCGTGGCTGCGGTGTCGGACATGTACGTCCCTCTCACGTCACACGGGACGGCTGCGCCTGACTGGGCTCGGCCGGCTGTGGTCAGCCAGCCCAAGACAGGACCCGCACCGCACACCGCCCCGTTGGGGTATGAATTCGGCCTTACGCTAGTGCAGATAGCACCATTCGCGCAGCATCTGACGGCCCTGGAACGGCGGAGTTGGGAACATTCTCACAGTCGGTGGATGATCGCCACGTAAGGTGGATCACTCTCGGGTCAATCCATCGAGCAAAAGTTCGGCCAATGCGGTGTACGCCTCGGCGTCACTGACCCCGGCACGATCAGCCACAACCCCGGTCTGGATCGCCTCGATCAGCACGCCGACGAATTGCGCGATCAGCGTGGCATGAACTTCGCGAAACGTCCCATCGCGCACGCCGTCGTCGATAAATGACGAAATCCGCTCCGCTGCCGCCCTGCTGTTCGATTCGTACTCGGCGCGGGCGGGTGCGAACTCCGCGATGTCGCGCATGAACTCCGGAGACGCCCGGTCGAGCTGGTCGGATACCCCGGCCAGATACGTCGCGACGACCTCACGGACATCCGTCTTGTCCGAGATGCGCTCCTCGATGGTGCGCGCCGCGCCTTTGAAGAACCGGCGCACCACCAGCGTCGCGAGCTGTTCCTTGCTGGCCGCGAGCGTGTAGAGCGTCGATTTCGAGCAGCTCAGCTGCGCGGCGAGGTCGTCGAGGGTGAACGCGGCGAAACCCTTGACGAGGAACAGTTCCTCCAGGTCGGCGAGCAGCGCCAGCTGCCGCGCCGTCGGCTGTCTGCGTGCGCCGGGTGCCATGGGCTTCAGCGTACTGCGCCAGTAGCTGCCGATCCGACCGGCAGCAAGCAGAACTGGCAGGTCACGCCTGCGTGCCAGGCAGCTTGCTTTCGGTCTTCTCGACATGAGAGTACTGAGCTAAGCTCTACAGTATCGTTCTCAGTACTGCTCGAGGAGAGCCATGCCAGCCGAACGCCTGCTGCCGTCCACCGAGGCCGAGGATCTGCTCGCGCTGACCCGCGAGATCGCCCGCGACGAACTCGCACCGCGCGCCGACGAGTACGAGCAGGCGGAACGTTTCCCGCGCGAGCAGTTCCGGCTGCTCGGCAAGAGCGGCCTGCTCGGGCTGCCGTACGCCGAGCGGTGGGGCGGCGGCGACGTGCCATACGAGGTCTACCTGCAGGTGCTCGAGGAGATCGCGAGCGCGTGGATGTCCGTCGGCGTCGGGCTGAGCGTGCACACGATGTCCTGCTTCGCGCTGGCGTTCTACGGCACTGACGAGCAGCGCGACCGCTGGCTGCCTGACCTGCTCGGCGGCGACCTGCTCGGCGCGTACGCGCTGTCCGAAACCCACGCCGGGTCGGACGCGGCGGCGCTGTCGACGCGGGCGGTGCGCGACGGGGACGAATACGTGGTCAACGGCACCAAAGCGTGGATCACCCACGGCGGCAAGGCCGACTTCTACACCACGATGGTGCGGACCTCGCCAGCCGGCTCCAAGGGCATCAGCTGTCTGCTCGTGGCCGCCGACACGCCCGGCCTCTCGGCGGCGACGCCGGAACGCAAGATGGGCATGACGGCCTCGACGACGTCGCAGATGATTTTCTCCGACGCGCGCGTGCCCACTGACCGGCTGCTCGGCGAGGAGGGCGCCGGGCTGCGGATCGCGCTGGACTCGCTGGCGTCCGGCAGGCTCGGCATCGCCGCGTGCGCGGTGGGGCTGGCGCAGGCGGCACTGGACGAGGCGGTCCGCTACGCCACCGAGCGCACGCAGTTCGGCAAGTCGATCATCGACTTCCAGGGCGTCGAGTTCCTGCTGGCGGACATGGCCGCGGCGGTGGAGTCATCCCGGGCGACGTACTTGGAGGCCGCGCGCCGCAAGGACCGTGGGCTGCCGTTCGCGCGGCAGGCGTCCATCGCGAAGCTGGTGGCGACGGACTCGGCGATGAAGGTGACCACCGATGCGGTGCAGGTGCTCGGCGGCGCGGGCTACACCAAGGACTTCCCGGTGGAGCGCTACATGCGCGAGGCGAAGGTGCCGCAGATCTTCGAGGGCACGAACCAGATCCAGCGCATGGTCATCGCCAAGGAGTTGCGCAACGCGTGACGTGGCGGGCGGCCCGCCCCACCGACGTCGCCGTGTGGATCATCAGGCGTTGCGGCGACATATATCGCCACAACGCCTGATGATCGCGGGGAACCTACGGGCTGCGGCCGTCGATGTAGGGCTGCAAGTCGGTGATGCGCACCAGTTCGACGTCGTCCAGAACGCTCCGGTCACAGCGCACGAGGATGGCGTGGTCGCCGACATGGGTGTATGCGACAACGCCGCCGTCCGACGTGCGGTAGCGGAACTCGTGCTCCTGGCCGTCAACCGGGATGGTGACCACGCCACCGTCGTCGACGTCGGCTCCGAGCTCGTCCAGCCGGACGGTCAGTCCGTCGTCATCGACGTGGCAAGCCTCGACGTCCACCGCAGGCCCGTTGACGTGCCGCAGTTCGAGCGCCGTCGTCCGCATGGGCCCGTTCCGGTCCGCGCTGGACGACGTGCTCCCCAACATCCGGCGGCCGGGCCACGTTGGCGGCAGCCCGTACAGCGGAAACGGCGCGGACCGGAACGGCGCCACCCTGCGGCGTAGTGCGAGCTCGCGCGCCCGGCGTTGGCTCACGCTGGACAGGACGTCCAGCGTCAGCTGGGACCACGTTTCGGCCGCTTTTCCCCCGGTGAACGCGGTCGCGGCGAACAGCAGTGCCGCAAGCGACACCGGGGCGATGAGAACGAGGCCGCTCAGCCACCACGGCCAGCGGAAGAGCAACGCCGCCACAGCGGCGAGCGCAACACCGAGCACGAGCGCCGCGACGGAGATCCACGGTGCTGGCAGGTGGCTCCGGCGCGAACGGACGGTTCGCACCAGACGCACCGGAAGCGGCCGTCGTCTCCCAACAGGCAGCAGCGGGCTGTACTCGGAGCTCCCCCTCGACGTCATCACTCCAGGTTAGTGACCCGCGGCATTCGGCGACACGGAACGCGCGACTCGCGGCCGTCAAGGTGAAACTCGCGGCGATTAGGGTGCGACTCGCGGCGATTAAGGTGCGACTCGCGAGCCGCCGCACGCCGCACCGCCCGCCCGGCGTCAGAGGGCCTGGACGGTGTCCCAGCCCTCGACCTCCTGCGGGCGGCGTGGCTCGGGACCGACGTAGACGGCCGACGGCCGCACCAGACGTCCGGTGCGCTTCTGCTCAAGAATGTGCGCGCACCAGCCCGCCGTCCTCGCGCAGGTGAACATCGCGGGCATCATGTGTGGCGGAACCTCGGCGAAGTCCAGCATCACCGCGGCCCAGAACTCGACGTTCGTCTCGATCGCCCTGTCCGGCCTACGCTCCCGCAACTCCGCGAGCGCTGCCTGCTCCAATGCGGCCGCTGCCTCGTAGCGGGGCGCGCCCAGTTCCTTCGCGGTGCGGCGCAGCACGCGGGCACGTGGATCCTCCGCGCGATACACACGGTGTCCGAAGCCCATCAGCCGGTCCTTGCGGTCCAGGATGTCGCGCACCACCGCGCGTGCGTCGCCGACCTGCTCCACCTCGGACACCATCGGCAGCACCCGCGCGGGCGCGCCGCCGTGCAGCGGCCCGGACATCGCGCCAATCGCGCCGGATATCGACGCGGCGACATCCGCGCCGGTGGAGGCGATCACGCGGGCGGTGAACGTCGATGCGTTCATGCCGTGCTCGGCCGCGGACGCCCAGTAGGCATCGATCGCCTTGACGTGTGCGGGGTTCGGCTCGCCGCGCCAGCGGGTCATGAACCGCTCGGTGACGGTGTCGCACTCGTCCACCCGCGACTGCGGCACCGCGGGGCGGCCGATGCCGCGCGCCGACTGCGCCACATAGGACAGTGCCATCACTGACGCGCGGGCCAGCTGGTCGCGGGCCTGCTCGTCGCTGATATCGAGCAGCGGCTCGTAGCCCCAGATCGGGGCGAGCATCGCCAGCGCGGCCTGAACGTCGACCCGGACGTCACCGGAGTGCACCGGGATCGGGAACGGCTCGGCCGGCGGCAATCCCTGACCGAACGTGCCGTCAACCAGCAGCGCCCAGACGTCCCCGAACGTCACCTTGCCCGCGAGGTCCTCGATGTCGACACCTCGATACCGCAGCGCGCCGCCGTCTCTGTCCGGTTCCGCGATCTCGGTGCGGAAGGCGACTACGCCCTCAAGGCCGGGACGGAAACCGTCATCTGCGCTCTGTGTGTTCCCCTGTGTCATCGAGGCTCCTCGCCGTGTCCGGTTCTCGGATTAGGCGCGACACGGCAAGTGTCCCCCGCCGCGCCGCGGTGGTTAACGTGCGTTGATCGCATCAGGGTGCTCCTGGCCGTCGCGGCGGGCAATCGGCGCACGTAGTGTGTTCGATCACGTTTTATCCGGGTGCCATGCCTATCTGACAACGCAGGGCGACCGTGGGCAACACTCACCACCGAATCGCGCCCTTCCATTGCCCGTACCGTGGGCCGTACCTTCATCATTACCGAGTTGGTATGGCGCTGTGGTCGATTACCGGAGGACACCGCATGACTGAGTTCACGACAGGCGATGGTGACGTATCGGGTCTCGCCGTCACGTTGCCCGGGATGCGGGTGTCTTACGAAGGTGAGGCGCTTGACGAAGCCGACCTGGCCTCGACGTGGACGAAGCAGTTGCAGCAGTGGCTTGACGACGCGGTCGACGCCGGAGTCGCCGAGCCGAACGCGATGGTGCTCGCCACTGCGGATGTCGAGGGCAGGCCGTCCTCGCGCACCGTGCTGTGCAAGGGCCTCGACGAGCGCGGCATCGCGTTCTACACCAACTACACCTCAGCCAAGAGTCACGAGCTGAGCACCGGCCGCTACGCGTCCGCGACGTTCCCCTGGTACGCGCTGCACCGGCAGGTCCACGTGCGCGGGCCGGTCGAGAAGGTGTCGGCCGCCGAGACGGCGGCGTACTGGGCGTCCCGGCCGCGCGGGTCGCAGCTCGGGGCGTGGGCGTCGCCGCAGTCAGGGGTGGTGCCGAGCAGGCGGGCGCTGGAGAGCGCGCTGCGCGCCATCGAGCGCCGGTTCGCCGACGCCGACGAGGTGCCACCGCCGCCGCACTGGGGTGGCTGGCGGATCATCCCTGACCTGGTGGAGTTCTGGCAGGGCCGCGAGGACCGCCTGCACGACCGGCTCCGCTACGTCCGTGAGGACGGCGACGACTGGCGCATCGACCGCATCGCTCCGTAGGGCGGCACCGAGCGGCCCTGGCGGCGTCTCGGGTCGTGCTGCGAGTCGCACCGTGGCCAATGGCGAAACAGCACCGCGCGATGCGATCGTTCGGTGCAGAATGACCCGCATGCTCCCTAGTACCGAGTTCGCCCTGCTGTCGCGTATCGCCACCGAGCAGTCGACCAACCGCGCGCCGTCGCTGGTCGCTGGGGTCGTGCGCGGGGGCGAGTTGGTGTGGTCGGGCGCCCGTGGCTTCGTCGGCGACGTCCCGCCCACCAATGACACGCAGTACCGCCTCGGCTCGATCACCAAGAGCCTGACGGCCGCGCTGGTCATGCGGCTGCGCGACGAGGGCAAGCTCGACCTCAACGATCGCGTCGACGCCCACCTGGACGACGCCAAGACCGAGGCGTTCGGGCGGTTGACCATCGCGCAATTGCTCGCGCACACCTCCGGCATGACGTCGGAGTCGCCCGGCTCGTGGTGGGAGCGCAGTGTCGGCGACACCTGGGAGGCGCTGGCGGCCGACCTCACCCCAGCCGAGCTGAAACTGCGGGCAGGCAAGCAGTTCCACTACTCCAACACCGGCTACGGCATCCTCGGCGAGATCATCGCGCGGCGGCGGGAATCCACCTGGCTGGACGCGCTGCGCGACGAGATCCTCACTCCGCTCGGCATGTCCCGCACCACCGCGCATCCGGAGGGCGCGGCGGCGAAGGGCTGGGCGGTGCATCCGTTCGCGGACGTCGTGCTGCCGGAGCCGACTCCGGATGCTGGTGCCATGGCCCCTGCGGGACAGCTGTGGTCCACGGTCGACGACCTCGCGTGCTGGACGGCGTTCACCGCGGGACACAGCGGCGACGTGCTGCATCCAGACACCGTCGCGGAGATGCGTCAGGCGGCCACCGTGGACGACGGCGACGTCTGGGCCATGGGTTACGGCCTCGGTTTCCAGCTGGCCAGGCAGCACGGCCGCAGCTACGCGGGCCATACCGGGTCCATGCCGGGCTTCGTCGCGTGCTCGATGGTCGACCAGGTGTCGGGCACCGGGGCGCTGGCGATGGCCAACACCACGGCGGGCGTCGGCATCCTCGGCGTGGTGATCGACCTGATCCGCACCGCCGACGAGCGCGAGCCAGCCCTGCCGGAGCCGTGGCGGCCCGCCGACATCGACCTCAAGCTGCTCGAACTGACCGGCCTGTGGCACTGGGGGCCGTCGCCGATGCACGTCAAGGTGCTGCCGAACGGGTGGCTCGATCTGGTGCCGGTCACCGCGGGCAGGCGCTCCCGGTTCCGCCCTGTGGGTGACGACCTGTGGGAAGGCATTGACGGCTACTACGCGGGCGAGACGCTGCGTGTCGAGCGGGACACGGCGGGTGTGCCGCAGCACCTCAATCTGGCGACGTTCATCTTCACCCGGACGCCGTATGACCCGGCGGCCCCGATCCCAGGAGGAGTCGACGAAGAGGGCTGGCGCTCCGCGACCGAGTGAGCCGACGAGTCAGGGTGACGCCCGCGAAAGACTGAAACGAATGCGGTTGGGCACACCGATGGGCCAGGAGAGCGGGACGTCAGTCACACTGACTGGCATGACCGAATCTGGACAGGTGATCATCCCCGACGACATCAAGCCATCCGACGGGCGTTTCGGCTGCGGTCCGTCGAAGGTGCGGCCGGAGCAGCTCGCCAACCTGGCATCAGACGGCGCTTCCGTCATGGGCACGTCGCACCGTCAGAAGCCGGTCAAGTCGCTGGTGGGCCGCGTGCGCGAGGGCCTGCGGGAGCTGTTCAGCCTGCCCGAAGGCTACGAAGTCGTGCTCGGCAACGGCGGTACCACCGCGTTCTGGGACGCCGCGGCGTTCGGGCTGGTACGCGAGCGTGCGCAGCATTTCACCTATGGCGAGTTCTCCTCGAAGTTCGCGAAGGTGACCAACGGCGCGCCGTTCCTCGCCGACTCGATCGTGGTCGAGGGCGAGCCGGGCAGCGCACCGGCGATCAGCTACCAGCAGGGCGCTGACCTCGTCGGCTGGGCGCACAACGAGACGTCGACCGGCGTCGCGGTTCCGGTGCGCAGGCCAGAGGGCAGCGAGGGCGCGCTGGTCGCGATCGACGCGACGTCCGGCGCCGGTGGCTTGCCGGTGAACGCCGAGGACTTCGACGTCTACTACTTCGCGCCGCAGAAGTCGTTCGCCTCCGACGGTGGGCTGTGGCTCGCCCTGATGTCGCCCGCCGCGATCGAGCGCGTCGGCGAGATCGGCGCGTCCGACCGCTGGGTGCCGGAGTTCCTGTCGCTGACCACCGCGCTGGACAACTCCCGCAAGGACCAGACGTACAACACACCGGCCCTGGCGACGCTGTTCCTGCTCGCGGACCAGCTCGACTGGATGAACTCCAACGGCGGTCTGAAGTGGACGACCGAGCGCACGGCCGAGTCGTCCGGCAGGCTGTACGAGTGGGCCGAGAAGACCAGTTACGCCTCGCCGTTCGTCACCGAGACCGCGCTGCGCTCACAGGTCGTCGGCACCATCGACTTCTCGGACGACATCGACGCCGCCGCGGTCGCGAAGACGCTGCGCGCGAACAACATCGTCGACGTCGAGCCGTACCGCAAGCTGGGCCGCAACCAGCTGCGCGTCGGCACCTTCCCTGCGATCGAGCCGGACGACGTCACCAAGCTGACCCGCTGCATCGAGTACGTGGTGGAGCAGCTCGGCTGACGACTGGCTCTGGTGAAGCGAAGGGCTTCTTACTCGCGCGAAATGCGGGTAAGAAGCCCTTCGTCGCACCTCACCCCTCGCCCATCCGCGTGATCAACACGACCAGATTGGGTCAAGTATCGGCGTGGCTCGACCGTCAAGCCGACGCGCCGATTTACTGTTACCACTCGGATAGGTGACGTCGCGGGAGGCGGGAATGCGAGCGCTACGGGTTGTCGGGCTGCACGAGGACGGGAAGTCCATCGTGTGCGAAGACACCGAGCGCGGGGAGAAGTTCTTGCTCCCGGCCGACGAGCGGTTACGTGCAGCGGCACGCGGCGATATCACCCGGCTCGGACAGATCCAGATCGAGTTGGAGAGCCAGATGCGCCCACGTGAGATTCAGGCCCGCATTCGTGCCGGCGAAACCGTCGCGCAGCTCGCGGCGAACGCCGGGATCCCAGAGCAGCGTGTCGAGCGCTTCGCCTATCCCGTGCTGCTTGAGCGAGCCCGCACCGCCGAGCTGGCGCAGGATGCCCACCCCGTGCGCGAGGACGGGCCCGACGTGCGCACTCTCGGCGAGGTCGTCGCCTACGCCTTCGGTGTGCGCGGGCAGGACTACACCACCGCGAGCTGGGACGCTTGGCGCGGCGAGGGCGGCAAGTGGGTCGTCTGTCTGCGGTGGCAGACCGGTCGCTCGGATAACCGCGCGCACTGGTCGTTCTCTCCCGGCGCCCACGGCGGCACCGTCGCCGCGCTGGACGACAACGCGGCTGACCTGCACGACCCCGAAGTGCGCCGATCGCCACGCACGTTGCGGCCCGTCATCGAAGAGGACGACGAGCAGGCCATGCTCGACCCGGACTGGGAGGAAGAGCCCGAGGACGCCACGGTGATCGAGGCTCCGTTGCCCACGCGGGCAGAGGCGGAGGCCGCACCGGAAGCGCCCGACGACGTCCCACCGGCACCGCGCCGCAAGGCCAAGAAGGGCCACCCCGTCGTGCCCGCGTGGGAAGACGTCCTGCTCGGCGTGCGCAGCCAGCGCGGCTAACACGGCGGAACCCGGCAGCCTCCCGCCTCGTCTCACGGGACACGAAGGCGGGAGGGATCGCAATGACCGGGTACCGGGTGAACATCGCCGAGCTTGGCAGGCTCATCAACACGCTTGAGGACGGTGCGCAGCAGGTCAGGGAGGCCAACAAGAACCTGGCGGCGCACGGTCAGCTCGGCATGCTCGGCCACGAGACGCTGACCGGTTCGGCGCACGAGTTCGAGGAGACGTGGCGCTACGGGCTGGGCAAGCTGGACGAAGCAGCCGAAGGCGTCATCGAGCGACTGCACAGCGCGAAACGCAACTACCAGGAGCTCGACGAGGCGCACGCGGAGATGTACGACGCGACGCTGCCTGACAGTCAGCCGACCGGCTTCCCTGGCGGCGGCTGGACCGGCGAGGGGCCACACGAGGGCGGCGAGATCTTCAAGGCACTCGAAGGCCGCGGGTCATGACGCGGGCGTTCGACGCACTCGGCTTCGATCCAGCGCCGGGCGAACTCGGGCGGGTGGACGCGAGCGCGGAGCAGTACCAGCGGGCTAGTGCCCAACTCGGGCTCGCCCGCGACGCGATCATCTCGATCGTCAACCAGACCGGCATCTGGGAGGGCGAGGCGAGTGAGGCGTTCGCGCGGCGAGTCGGTGACCTGCCCGAATACCTGGACACCGCCACGCACTCGATGTCGCGGGCTGCTGCGGCGCTCGCCGACTGGCACACCGAGCTGAGCGAGTTGCGGCGGCGAGCGTGGGAGCTGGAGCTGCGGGCGCGCGAGGCTCGCGACGAGGCGGAGGCGGCGCGGAACAATCCGGCGTTCAGGCTGGCGAACCAAACCTTCACCGATCCGGACGAGCTACGGGCGGCGAACGAGGCGCTGGCGAACGCCACGCAGCGGCTCGACACCGCGATCGCGGACCTCGACACGGTGATTGAGTCGGCTGAGCGGCTCAACCGGCAGCACGACGAGGCCGCGGATCGCATCGCGGGGCTGCTCGACAAGGCACGGGACCTCGCACCGGACGAGCCTGGCCTGTTCAGCAGGTGCCTCGACGCGGCAGGGGACGCCCTCACCACGATCGGCACGGAGTTCGCGGAGGCCCATATCAACGCCGCGCGGACCGTCGGGGACGTCATCGAGGACAACGCGAACGCCATCGCCAACGCCTCGGATGTCTTGGGCGACATGAGCATGGTGCTCAGCGCGGCGGGCGACGTCCTGAACGTCGTGCCGAACGAAACCCACAACGCCACGCAGGCCGAACGTGACCGTGAGCGTGCCGAGGAGCGGATATGGCAATGACGACGACAGAACCGGCACCGGAACTGCTACTGACTCCGCCGCCAGGGTTCGTCGGACTGCCGCTGCGGGCCGACGAACAGGACAACGCGACGACCATCGACGCGCTCACGGCGAAGTTGACCCCGCACGCCAACGAGCATGCTCCCGAGCTGCCTCGGTACGTGACGTGGTTCGCGCAACTGCTCGCTGAGGAGAACATCCGGCTGTACGGCCGATTCGCCGTGGACGTCGCCGCGCTCGACGAACCGGCACTCGCCGATCTCGCCGTGGCCATCGTGTCGCTGAACACGACAAGCGAGGACCAGCTGGCCGCGCTGCGCAGCGAACGCGATGTCGCGGTCGCGCGACTGCGACAGCAGTACCTCGCGCGTCAGCCCCACGCGGATGCCCGGGTGATCCGGCTGGCCATGGGCCCGGCGATGGTCGCGGTGACCGCTGGTGAGTACCGCCTGCCGCCTGATCTGGCCCGGAACGGACGTGCGGCTGTGTTGCCTCGCATCACCGCCGAGTTCCAGATCCCGACGCCGGACGGCGCTCACGTCGTGTTGATGACGGTCAGCACCGCGAACGAGACAGCCTGCCAGGCGGTTCTGACGGCGGCAATGCGAGTCGCCAACAGTATCCGCGTCACGCGGCCGAAGCAGGACGCCGCGTCGGCGACCCCATCGGCGTAGCGATGACGACACCAGTTCTCCTGCTATTCGCGGTACCAGCTTCGAACCGCGCCCCGGCACGAGGTCCGCCGTCGGCCACCGCGCCTAGAGCAGCACGAACAGCGCGCCCAGCCAGGACACCGCGAGCCCAGCGGCCGCGCCGAAGCACACCCACCGCACGATCGGTACGCGCCTGCCGAGCCACAGCGATGGCAGCAGCCCGCCGCTGACGATGGCCGCAGCGGCGAAAGCGATCCAGCCCTGCGTCGCGCGTTCCAGCGTCGAGACCAGGCCGAGCATCCCGACCGCGACGACAATCATCATCAACGCGGACACGGTGAGTCCGGTCGCCCACGGCGTCGGCTCGCCCGGCGAGCGCTGGAACAATCCCCGGTCATAGCCGCGTGAGTGGCGGGGTCCGCGCCGTCGGCCGTCGTCCGGGCTAGGCACCACCACCGTTGCCATCTCGGTCACCGGATCGCGATACTGCACCGTCATGCGCATCTCGGTGGCCACCCTCCCGGCAAGCTGACGTCCCCGCCGCGACACTACCCCGACGGCGTCCTGGCCTTGGTCGGTCAATGCCGCGCTCTGGCCGGTCGCCGCCTTGCGCATCGCGGCCGCCACCCGCGCCCATTCGTGCAGTGCGGCGGCGAGGTCGGGACCGAGCGGAAGCTGCTCAGGCGCCACCTCGCGCACGGTGTCGGAATCGCCACGGGTAAGCACGGCGCGATCACCCCGAACCCGCAGCTCCACCTACGCCTCCTGACTCCGATTCCGCTGTTCGGTCTAACTTAGCTCACCCGGTGGGCGAGTTCGTAGAACGCAATCGCACCAGCCGTGGCGACGTTGAGCGAATCAACCCCCTCAGCCATCGGGATGCGCACAGCGACGTCGGATGCGTCGATCGCCGCGTCGGTCAGTCCGTCGCCCTCCGCGCCGAGCAGCACCGCGATCCGCTCGTCCCCGCGAGGTACGACGTCGTGGAGCGAAACCGCGTTCGGCCGGGGCGTCAACGCGGCCACCCGGAACCCGTTGTCACGCAACGTCTTCAGTGCCTCCGGCCACTCGTCCGCCGTGGCGAACGGAATCCGCAGCACGTGTCCCATCGACACCCGCACGCTGCGCCGGTACAGCGGATCGGAACAGCCAGCGCCGAGCACCACCCCGTCGACGCCGAGCGCGGCGGCGTTGCGGAACAGCGCGCCGATGTTCTCGTGGTCGCCGACGCCCTCGAGCACGGCGACGGTCCGTGCGGTCACCGCGAGCTCCGCGACGGACATCCGGGGCACCTTGTCGGCCACGGCGAGCACGCCCCGGTTCAGATGGAAGCCGACCACAGTCGCCATGACGTCGGCGGAGGCGATGTAGGCGGGGCAGTCGACGTCGGCCAGATCGTCGTGTAGTTCGTCAATGCGTCGCCGCACGCCAAGCACCGCGCGAATCTGGAACGGCGAGGCCAGCATCCGGCGGACGACGATCGTCCCCTCGGCGATCACCAGTCCCCTGCCGCCGGGACGGTCCGGCCGCCGGTCAGCGCGTTTGAGATCCCGAAAGTCATCGACGCGAAGGTCGTCGGGATCGTCGATGACGATCTGGGTTGCCACGCTACGACTGTGCCACTGACCTGCCCCTCCCCTACGCATGGGTGACGCCGTTCGGGGACGTTCTTCGCACCGCTTCTCGGATTGAATGCGCAGCGTTAACTCTTACTCACCGAGAGCACCAGTTTGGCCGCTAGCTGGGGCGTCTATTGCTGTGTCACGGTTATTCGCCGGGGGTTCGCCACAAGCGTACGAGAGGGAAGCGGGGCGCGATGGGCAACGACGTACTGGCGAGCTCCACCGATCGAGCACACTACCGGCACAAAGTGCAACGCTGCCTCGATTCGATCGAGCGGATGCTGGCGGAGAGGCGGTTCCACGAACAGCCGCAGCGAATCGGACTCGAACTGGAACTGAACCTCATCGACGGCGCCATGCTGCCGTCGATGAGTAACGCCGAGGTGCTTGATCACCTCGGCGATCCGGTGTTCACCGCGGAGCTCGGCCAGCACAACCTCGAACTGAACATGCCACCCCGCACGCTCCACGGCGACGCGCTCCTCGAATGGGACGCCCGACTGCGCGCCTACCTCGCCAAGGCCGACGTCGCGGCGGGCGAGGCTGGCGCGAGTCTCGCGATGATCGGCATCCTGCCGACGCTGGCCGAGGAGCACTTCGAGTCGAAGTGGTTCACGAGCAACGCGCGCTACTCGCTGCTCAACGACGAGATCATCACCGCGCGCGGCGAACTCACCCACCTCGCGATGGAAGGCCAGCCGCTGCCGGGACAACGTCCCGACGTGCTGCGCAGCCAGGCCGACTCGATCCTGCCGGAGGCCGCCTGCACATCGACGCAACTGCACCTGCAGGTCGGCCCGGACGAGTTCGCGCCGTACTGGAACGCGTCGCAGTGTCTGGCCGGAGTGCAGCTCGCGATCGGCGCGAACTCGCCGTTCTTGCTCGGCAAGGCGCTCTGGCATGAGACGCGGATTCCGCTGTTCCTGCAGTCGACCGACACTCGGTCGCAGGAGCTCAAGAACCAGGGCGTGCGGCCGAGGGTGTGGTTCGGTGAGAAATGGATCACGTCCATCTTCGACCTGTTCGAGGAGAACGTCCGGTACTTTCCTGGGCTGCTGACCGAAACCGACGGCGAAGACCCGCTCGACGTGCTCGAATCCGGCGGCGCACCGCAGCTAACGGAATTGCGGATGCACAACGGCACCGTGTGGCGCTGGAACCGGCCGGTCTACGACGTCGTCGACGGCATGGCACACCTGCGCGTGGAAAACCGGGTGCTGCCGGCGGGACCGACAGTGGCCGACGTCGTCGCCAACGCGGCGTTCTTCTACGGCGCGCAACGGGCACTGGCGCAGGCGGAACGTCCAGTGTGGTCGGCGATGGCGTTCCAAGCAGCGGAGGAGAACCTCCAGCGCGGGGCCCGCGACGGCATGGATGCGCAGCTGTACTGGCCGGACGTCGGCTGGATGCGCCCGGACGAACTCGTGCTGCGAGTGCTACTGCCACTCGCCTACGAGGGGTTGATCTCGGCGGGAGTGTCCGCACGAGCGGCCGACCGCTTCCTCGGCATCATCGAGCAACGCTGTATCGCGCGGCGTACCGGGTCGTCGTGGCAGCGGGAGTGCGTCGATCGGCTGGAGCGCGCGGGCGCGGACCGGGAGTCCGCATTGCGCGACATGCTCACCCGCTACACCGATCACATGCACGAGGGCGATCCGGTGCACACCTGGCGGTTGTAGACGGGACCAGACACCTATGTTGATCTACATCCTGTGGCGTGCGACTGTTCGGCGTCTGGTATGTCGGGTTCTGGTGGTCACAGCGCGCAGGAAGTAGATCAACATCGACAGCGGGACGTCGCACCGCGCCTCCCACATCGTGGGCAACGGTGTCCGATGACGTCACGTTGATCACCCGGTTCGCCCGCGGATTGGATCCCTATTAGGTTGGGTACGCACGGACTACTTACCCGCGTCAACCTCAAGGAGGGGCGATGGCTCTGTACGAGCTCCCTGACCTGGACTACGACTACGGCGCGCTCGAGCCGCACATCTCCGGCGAGATCAACGAGCTGCACCACAGCAAGCACCACGCGACCTACGTCAAGGGCGCGAACGACACGATGGAGAAGCTCGCGGCCGCGCGTGACTCGGGCGACTTCGGCGCCATCGTCGGCCTCGAGACCACCCTGGCGTTCAACCTCGCAGGCCACGCCAACCACGTGGTGTGGTGGAAGATCCTGTCCCCGAACGGCGGCGACAAGCCGACCGGCGAACTGGCCGCGGCGATCGACGACAGCTTCGGCTCATGGGACAAGTTCGTGGCGCACTACAACGCGGTCGCCACCACCATCCAGGGCAACGGCTGGACGGCGCTGTCCTGGGACCCGATCGCCAAGAAGCTGATCATCCAGCAGCTGCGCGACCACCACAACAACATGGCGCTGCCCACGGTGCCGATCATGATGACGGACATGTGGGAGCACGCGTTCTACCTGCAGTACAAGAACGTGAAGCCGGACTATGTCAAGGCACTGTGGAACGTCTACGACTGGGCGGAGATCGGCAAGCGCTTCGACAACGCCGTCGCAGGCGGAAACGGCCTGCTGCTGAGCTGAGGCTCGCTCTCGCTGCAGTAGAAGGGCGTCGTCGCATCACATAGTGGTGTGACGACGCCCTTCACAACGTTCTGGGGCTCAAGGAGTCCTTCCTGACACCAGACGTGCCCAAGAAGCCCTTCACGACACAGCACGCTTGACTTCGAGTGCACTCGAAGTGTCACGCTCGAGCGCGTGGACGACACCAAGATCGACGCCTACCTCGCGCGGATCGGCGCACGCCGGCCGTCCGCCGCGACTCCGGACACCCTGCGCGAACTGCACGAACGACATCTGAACGCGGTGCCGTTCGAGAATCTCGCCATCCATCTCGGTGAACCCATCTCGCTCGCCGCGGACGCCCTCCACGACAAGATCGTTCGCCGCCGCAGGGGCGGGTTCTGCTATGAGCTGAACGGCGCGTTCGCCCTGCTGCTGCGCGCGCTCGGTTTCGACGTCTCCCTGCTCGCGGCCAAGGTGTACCGCGATGACGGCACGCTCGGCCCACCGTTCGACCACCTCGCATTGCGGGTCGACTGCGGCGAATCGTGGCTGGTCGACGTCGGATTCGGCCGCCACACCCGGCACCCGTTGCGACTGGCCAGCGACGCGCCGCAGCGCGATCCCGAGGGTGTATTCCGGGTGGCCGACGCGCCGGACGGCGACAGCGACGTCTACGCGGGCGACAAACCGGTGTATCGCCTCGAACCACGTCCGCGCGAGCTGCGCGACTTCGGCCCGACGTGCTGGTGGCAATCGACGTCGCCCGAGAGCCACTTCACCCGGTCGGTGACGTGCTCGCTGCCGACGGCGTCCGGCAGGGTCACCCTCAGCGGCAACCGGCTGGTGGAGACGATCGACGGCGAGCGGAAGGAGACCACGCTGGCCAGCAATGCTGAGATCCTGGCCACATACCAGTCGCGGTTCGGCATCCACCTTGATCAAGTGCCGCGCGTGGACACGTAATCTACGCGCGACGAGGCCCGTGGCGCTTGCTCCGCCACGGGCCTCGTCTGTTCCCGAACTGACTGCCGCTCCCACCACGAAGCGGACGTTGATTAGGTTAGCCTAACCTGCCTCCACCGCGCAAGTGGGGCGCTTTATCGTCCCGCCATCCGCTCGATGATCTCGGCGGCTTGACTGAGAGTCTCGCGCTCGTCTGACGACAGTTTCGCCAGCCGCTCGTCCAGCCATGCCTCCCGCGCCGAGATCGTGGCCTCGACGTACTCCCTGCCCGGCTCACTCAGCTCGACGATCGCCTGCCTGCCGTCGGTCGGGTGCGCGTGCCGCTCGACGTAGCCGAGCCGCTCCAGCGCGGCGATCACCCTGGTCATCGATGGCGGCTGCACGCCCTCTTTCGCGGCGAGTCTGCCGGGCGTCAGTGCGCCGCATTTGTGCAACGTGGACATGGCCGACAGTTGCGTCAATGACACGCTCGACTGCGGATGCTGCGCGCGTAGCCGACGATTGAGCCTCACGACCGCAAGCCGCAACTGGCTGGCGAGGGTGCGTTCATGCGCCGCTTGTGCCATTCGGTCAGCCTACCGAGCGGCGGCGGTAAACTTGACGACCGTGACCAACGTGCCAGACGATGCGACGCCAGCCATGCCACCGGAGCTGCCCAAGCCGCTGGTCGACCTCACCCCTGCGGTGTTGATCGCGACGTCGCTGTGGGCGATCGCGCTGGTCACGCTCGTGGTGCTGACCGTCTGGTTCGACTACGACACCGATATCTGGCTCCGCACGGCCATCGCGGGCCTCGCCCTCGGCGGCGTGGGGCTGAGCATCATCGGCTGGCAACGCCGTGCCTCCCGCAGCGGATCCCGAGGTGCCCAACGGGGGTTGTGACGCCGTGTCCCCCATTCCCGACGCCGTGTTCCCCGTTCCCGGCACCGCGTCAGGCGAACAGCGTCGTCGCGGTGGGGTCGGCAAGGAGCGCGGCGATGAGGTGGCGTAGGTCCCAACGCCCCGCGGCGTAAGCGAAGGCGCGGGCGAGGCCGGATTCGGTGTCGTCGGCGTGGACCATGCCGTCGTCGACCCACCAGAGCGCGGCCGCCGTGGCAGCGTCGCCGCCCGAGCCGGACCTCGGAGCGCTCTGACCAGCCGCGTCGCTCTCCAGCCGCACCTCGAGACCTGGGTGCACACTGACGCCACCCTCGGGGACGTCGATGCCCAGTAGTTCCGCGATGACGCACACCGCGCTCAGCTCCGACCAGCCGACCAGTTCGCCCTGGGATACCACCGTGCCCGCCGCCCGCTCGCTGGCCTGCGGGATGTCGAGCACATCGGCGAGCGCTCCCGCCGCCGCGACGGTGTCCGCCGCGACCAGCGCCGCCGGATCCACCACGCCCAGCAGCCACGGCGCGTCCAGCGCACCCACCGCGTCGGCGTCGGCAACGCTGCCGTCCAGCGCCCGCACGGCGTCCGGCGGCGTAACAGCGGCGGCGGACTCCGCTGGCAGGGCGGCTAGCGCGGCGTGCGCCCGCAGCACGACGCCCTGCCGCAGCTCGCGCGACGAGTCAGCCAGCCGGTCGAGCAGATCCTCGGCCGCCTCGGCATCGGTGACGTCGATGGTGTCCCGCACCCCGGCCGCGACCAGCACGTCCCGGCTCAGCCCCAGGTCCGGCACAACGTCGTAGAGTCCAGCGAGCGCGTCACAGTCCGGCAGCCGCCAGTGATTCGGTGACTGGCCGTCAAGGAGCGCGAACCGGGCCAACCACCATCCGGTGTGCCCGCCCGGCGCGGTCACGGCCTGCCACGTCTCGCGCTCCGCGGCGAGCAACCGAAGCGCGGCGGGCCAGGCGTCGTCGTCGACCAGGTCCAGATCGCGCACCGCGACCAGCGACGCGGGCTGCTCGGACCGCGCGTCCCACCATTCCTGCTCGTCCGGCAGGGCGTGGTCGGGCTCGACCGGCTCTTGGTCGTCGATCACGGCGAACGTATCGAGCACGCCGACCGCGCACAGGGTCTCCGCTGGCCACCGGGCGGCGAAGTCCTTGTCGACGACGTCGAGTGCGGCGTCGTCACCGATCGCGTCGTCCGCGAGGACGTCGAGCAGCGACGAGGAAGGCAGCACCAGCTCGTCGGCCCGCCGCCAGCCACCGTCGGCGGCGGGCAGCGCGAGCGCACCGAGCCACCCGGAGGGATCACTGCCGGAACCGCCGGAAACCAACAGCAGTACCAGCCGCACCAGCGGCCCGACGTCCATGCCAGCCGAGGCGTCAGGAACGCTGCGCTCCACCGCCGCTCGCAACGCGGACGCCGCCAGCAGCCCCTGCGTGTCGACGACGTCCGCGCCGAGCCGCCGCAGCAGCGGATGCGCGGCGTTCGGATCGGCGACGTGCAGGCCAACGACGTCCGCCTCGGCGAGCAGCTCAAGCAGTTCCGGCGTGGCGAGCTCCGGCAGCAGCACGCCACGCACGCCGGTCACCAGCCGGCCGTCGATCAGCGGCACCGGCAGCCCGGACAGCGCGTCCGCGCTCACGGCGTGGGCGTCGAGCGCGACGGTGAGCACGTCGTACAGCCCGCACCACCAGCTCGCGGACCGTGTGATCCCCGCGAGGCCGTCCACCGCGTTGGCCACGGTGAGCGTCGCGGCACCCAGCGGCGCCAGCGTCCTGAGCGCGGCAGGCCCCACCGGTGCGGCCAGATCGGGGAGCACCTCCCCGAGCAACGCGCCGAGTTCCGGCTGGTCGACGTCGAGCACGCGCGCCCCGGAACCGGACAACTCCCCGCCACCGGCGCGCGGCAGCCAGACGGATGTCCGCAGGCGTTCGGTGATCAGCTCGCGCAGCATGCCGTCCACATCGGAGGCAGGGAAGCCGGACGGTGGGACAAGCGCGAGTCGCTGATCAGCCGGAACGGTTCGCACCAGGTCCACATAGGAATCGGCAGCGGCGGCGAGCACGGCGGACACCGCCGGACCGGCGAGCACCCGCCGACGCGACGGTTCGACCGGCACCGAGGCGATCAGCCGCGCGGGCACCGTCAACCGTTCGTCGGTGGCGGTCGGGGCGTGCAGGACATCGCGCTCAAGCGGCTCGGGCACGCCATCGGCATCCACCGGCAGCGCCCACAGTGCCGTCCATCGAGGCACCGCCTCGATACCCAGCGTCGCCAGCTGTTCGGCGGTGAACTCCCCGCTCGACTCGTGTACCAGCCACCGCCGCACCGGCTCGTCGTCGCGCGCGATCTCCACCACGTCGGCGCCGGAGCGCGTCCACACCGCGCCGGGCAGCTCGATCCGCGTCAGCACGGGCAGAGTGAGCAGGACGTCGTCGATCTCGGCGGCGAGCTCGGCCAGCAGCGCGTCGACGTCGACATCTGGACGCAGCGGCAGCCGCACCTCAGTGTCGAAGCCCGCAGGCGGGGCCTCGTCGATCGGCCACGGCAGCCGCAACACCGGCACCGCGCCGTCCCGTCGCCCAAGCTGGTCAGTCAGCTCCGGTAATTCCGCGACGACGGATCGGGTCAGTTCCTCGGAGAACGCCACCCCACCGGTACGCGAGACCACCCTTGGCTCGCTCGACACCGCGAGTACGGCGGCAAAGCCAACGCCGAACCGGCCGACGGTCACTCCGCCGCGCTTGGCAGACGCCCGCAACGAGGCGAGCGCGGCGACGCCGTCGGCGTCCAGCGGCGCACCGGTGTTAGCCACCCGCAGCTCACGGCCAGCTCCAGCATCGGGACCGGCCGCCAAACCCGGTCCGGCATCGGACACGTGGTCCACGACCGACACCCGCACCCGGCCAGGCACCCCGGCCAGCGTGGCGGCGTCGGCGGCATTCTGTGCTAGCTCGACGAACAGCCGATCGGCGTAGCCGCCGATGCGCAGATCTTCCTCGGAGTTGGCGTCCTCGGTGAACCTGGTCGGCGACGCTCGCCACGCCTGAACGACGGCATCGCGCAGCGCGGTGGTCTCGAACGGGTCAGCCGTCACCGGGAGCGCTCGCGCTGGCGTGCGGTTCGACGTCCAGCAACGAATCGTCGTAGATCAGGTCCGCGACAGGCACGGGAGCGCTCTTGTCGACCACGATCTCGGAGTGCGCGCCGCAGCCGTACTCGACGTGGACGACGTGGCCGTCCGCGGGCGCGATCTCGTTGCCGCACACCCCGAACGCCGCGCTCAACGAGCCGGAGATCGGCAGGTAGAACCCGCAGGTCCCGCACGGTTCGCGCACGCTGCGCGCCATGTCGGAGCGGGGCCCGAACTCACCGGAACGCCACCGGGCGGCCGCGTCGAGCCGTCCGGTCCGCGACATGACCTGCCTGCGGCCGAGGCCGATGTCCATCGCGACGTCCTCGACAGCGGGGTCGTCGCTTTCCAGGTAGGCGGGCACGAGGCGCTCGTCGTCTGGCTCCGGCGGGAAGATGTCGCCGATGCCGAGATCGCCGGGGCGCACCCGGCGCTCCCACGGCACCCACTCCTTCGCGATCAGCGCATCATCGCCAGGGCGCAGCAGCACTTCGCTGATGGTGACGGGGAAATCCCCGCCAGCCGTCGCGACGGTGACCTCCCAGCGCCAGCCTCGGTAACCAGGCACCTCCGCATGAAACAGATGGGTGACACAGTCCTGGTTTTCTGGCGTTACGCCGATATGCTCACCCACGGCGGAGCCCGGGTCGTAACCGCGGTCAGCGGCCTCGTCGCGGGCGACCGAGCGCGACAGCTCGACCGCGTCAACCAGCTCAGGCGCTGGTTGCGGCTGCGCGGTCTCGGTTGCGGTCGACGTCGAGCTCATAGTGTCGAGAATAAACGCAGGCTCTGCAGAGAGGCGTGGCTGGTGCGTAGCGGACTCTTCATGATCGGGACCCGGCTCATCGTGAGCATGCTGCTCGCCTGGGTTGCCCTCGCCGGATGCGGTGCCAGCGGGGAGCCGGCGACCAGCACGAAAACCAATAGTGAGACCGGGATAGTTGCGCCGCAACCGCCCGAGCGCTTGCGTGCGCAGGTCCTGGAGACGCTTCCACATGACACAAACGCTTTCACACAGGGATATGAGATCGCACACGGCGTCCTATATGAGAGTACGGGCCGCGTCGGCAGGTCCTGGGTGCGGGCGGTGGACATCACGACGGGTAAGGAAACGGCCAGGGTCGCGCTGCCGCCGCCGCTGTTCGGTGAGGGCATCACGGTGGTCGAAGATTCACTCTGGCAGGTGACGTGGCAGAACGGTGTCGCCATCCGCCGCGATGCCGACACCCTCGCTGAGCGGGACCGCGTCGAGTACTCCGGCGAGGGCTGGGGGCTGTGCCACCAGCCCGAGCAGGAACGCCTGGTGATGAGCGACGGCTCGGACACGCTGACGTTCCGCGACCCAGAGACATTCGCCGAGATCGGGTCGGTCCGGGTGCGTTCGAGCGGCGAGCGGGTCGACCGGCTCAACGAGCTGGAGTGCGTCAACGGCACGGTGTACGCGAACGTGTGGCAGACCGACACGATCCTGCGCATCGACGTCGCCGACGGCGCGGTCACCGGCCGCATCGATGCGTCTGGTCTGCTCGAACCGTCCGAGCAGGCGACGGCGGACGTCCTGAACGGCATCGCCGCGATTCCCGGCAGCGAGTACTTTTTCCTCACCGGCAAGCTGTGGCCGAAGACCTTCCGAGTGCGGTTCGTGCCGCAACCGTGACGTGCCGCGACCGGTGTGCCCGCGGCCCGCTCGGATAGTGCAGGATTGAAGAGTGGTCGGTCCCGGTTCGGATGACAGGTCCGGTTCGCCGAATTTTGGCGACCGGTCACGTCGCGCTGGCAGGAAATCGACCAGAAAGTGGGTTCCAGAACGGAATCGGAACCCACCCCCTCCGCGCGCTGGCAGGGACCGCGTCGCGCCTGAGCGGCAGGAGCCGCCGCAGCGCCGGGTGACCGCCGACGAAGCCCGCACCGTCGACCTGCGCAGGGAGCAGGCCCCGCCGCGTCCCCGTGGCGCGCCGGACGAACCGGGGGCACGGGGCTTCGACCGGTACGGCACCGATGGCCATATCCGCAGGCCAGGCGAGTGGCGCGCGGACCGTCCGCCGCTACCGGACGACGGGCACGGACCACCGCCAGAACCGAACGCACCGCCACCGCCTGGCCAGCGCGTGCCGAAGAAACTCACCGTCACCAGGGTCGCCGCGCTGCGCGGCAGGGAGCTGTCCGGACGTGCGGTAGGTGCCTTCCACCGCGTGCACAAGGCGGATGGCGCCGACAAGTCCGGGCTGACTTCGCTCAGCTACGCACTCATGCTCAACTACGCCAGCGACGCCGCGCTCGCCGTCGCGCTGGCCAACACGCTGTTCTTCTCGGCGGCCAGCGCGGAGAGCCGCGGCAAGGTGGCGCTGTACCTGCTGGTCACGCTCGCGCCGTTCGCACTGATCGCGCCGCTGATCGGACCGGCGCTCGACCGGGTCCAGGCGGGCCGCAGGCTGGCGATGTCGGCGGCATCGGCCGGTCAGGCGCTGATGTGTGTGATCATCGCCGTCTACTTCGACACCTGGGCGTTGTATCCGGCCGCGCTGGGCAAGATGGTGCTCTCGAAGTCGTTCATGGTGCTCAAATCGGCAGTGACGCCGAGAGTGGTGCCGCCAGACATCACGCTGTCCAAGACCAACGCGCGACTGACGGTGTTCGGACTCGCGGCGGGCGGCGTCGGTGGCGCGTTCGCGAGCCTGTTCAGCTGGCTGGCCGACTCGCCTGGCGCGCTGCTGTTCGCCGCGGCGATCTGCGGTGTCGGCGCGGTGCAGGCGATGCGCATCCCCGGCTGGGTGGAACGCACCGAAGGCGAGATCCCCGCGACGCTGCACACCCAGCCACTGCGGAAACGACCGAAACAGCCCATCGGGCGTGGTGTCACTCTCGCGCTGTGGGGCAACGGCACCGTCCGGCTGCTGACCGGGTTCCTGATGCTGTTCGCGGCGTTCGCGGTGAAGGCGGGCACCGAGGCGAACGAGCAGCAGGGCCCGCTCTTCCAGTTGCTGCTACTCGGCATCATCGGCGGCGCGGCAGGGCTCGGCGGGTTCCTCGGCAACGCCCTTGGGTCAAGGCTGCACCTCGGCAGACCAGACCAGGTGATCATCGCCGCGCTGAGCGCCGCGGTCACCTCGACGGTGCTCGCCACGATCCTGCCCGGCGTGCCGACGGCGGCGATCGTCGGACTCGTCGGCGCGATCGCCAGCGCGCTCGCCAAGATCAGCCTGGACGCCGTGATCCAGCACGACCTCCCCGAGCAGTCGCGCGCGTCAGCGTTCGGCCGCTCGGAGACTGTGTTGCAGCTCGCATGGTGCTCCGGCGGCGCGATCGGCCTGCTGCTACCGCCGACATACTGGATCGGATTCCTCGTCGTGTCGCTGCTGCTCGCGTTCGGCCTCACCCAGACGGTGCTCGTGCAGCGCGGCCAGTCGCTGCTGCCGAGCACAGACGCACTGCGGCAGTTCGGGCAGCGGGCACAGGCGGGCATCCCGCGCCGCACGCGCACGCGGCGCGGCTCCGAGCGGAACAGGTGATCATGTCAGCCAGGAAAGCACTGGGCGTGTTGCTTGGCGCGCTCGCGCTGCTCGCGACGTCGTGCGCCGAGGCAGGGCCGCCCGAGGTGTCGATCTACGCAGACGGCGAGTACACGCGCGTAGCGCCGCTGAAGTACTGCGACGTCCTGATCAGCGACTGCCAGTCGGCGGCTGACGCGCAAGCCACGCTGCCGATCCGGCCGGGCGAGCCGGTGCAAGTCTCGGTGCCCGCCGAGATCGCGGAAGCGCCATGGCTGGTCAACGTCCAGGGCGTCGCCGCGGATGGCACATTACTGCCGGTGCGGCAGGAATTCTTCTCGCCAGGCGAGTCGTACGCCTACACCGCGCGGCCAACCAGCCCCGGCGAGCGGCTGCTCGTCGTCGAGGTGCTGCAGCTCGGCGGGGCCTACGCGGGCGGCGAGGACGGCAAGCCGATCACCGACTCCGAGGGCAATCCGCAGCTGCTCGCACGAGGCTGGTGGAGCGTCGGACTCGCGGCCCGCTGAAGGCTCGCCCAAGGCTTGGCTGACTCCTCGCCGCCAGGGCTCAGCTCACGCTCCCGCGGCTTACGGGTCGAGGTCGCGGGCGACCGCGCGCAGCACCTCCGCGATGCTCTTGCCGTGCTTGCGGTCCGGGTACCGACCCTTGCGCAGCTCCGGCTGCACCCGGGCCTCAAGCAGCTTGATCATGTCCTCGACCATGCCGTGCAACTGCTCAGCGGGACGGCGACGCGCTTCGGCGACAGACGGCGGCGGGTCGAGCAACCGCACCGAGAGCGCCTGCGGGCCGCGCCTGCCGTCGGCGACGCCGAACTCCAGCCGTTGACCGGACTTCAGCGCGTCGACGCCTTGCGGCAATGCGGACTTACGGATGTAGACGTCGTCGCCATCATCCTGTGAAACGAACCCGAAGCCCTTCTCCGCGTCGTACCACTTGACCCTGCCGGTCGGCACCGCACTCACCATTCCTTCGCTCTGCTTGCCCGCCGCAAGTCCTACTCTCACGACTAACGCGCCTCGGTGTCCGTCCACCGACGCGCGTCTGATTACAGCCTAGCCGCGTTCCTCACCTAATGCCCACGGTATTCTCGGTAGTCGCTCGGCACGTCACTGACGTTAGCCTCGCTGCAGCGTTCACCGTCCATGGAAGGCTCCCATGTCCCCACGACAATTTTCCGTGAGCCCGTTGCACTTCACGGTGGGGTGCTTCGCCATCGGCATCACTGGCATCCTCGTCGTGCTCGCCCTGTACGCACTCGGCGAGCGCGCCATTCCGGTGTGGTTGACCATGGGATCGGTCGGCTTCACGTCGCTGGGATTCGCCGCCGGACTCGTGCTGCTGTGGCGGGAAGCCCGATCGGAATAGCGTTCCCGGATCTGGCGACGTTACAAACCCCCGTTGTGCTACAACTTCTTGAGCCCCCGCAGTACCCGTTCCATCAACGCGAGATCGGGGCCCGCCGCCGACCCGCTGGTGCGGTGCACCACGACCAGGTCCTCCTCAACCATCGCGCCGAGCAACGTCTTGGCGACGCCGAGCGGCACCGACAGCAGTGCGGCGATCTCGGTCACCGAACGCGGTTGTTCGCATAACTCCAGCACCCTGCGGTGCTCGTCCCGCATAGCCTCACCGGCGCCAGCGACCTGCTCTCGCGCGCTGACCAGGGTCTCGACGGCGAAGTCCAGCGACGACTCGGTGCGCCCACCGGTCCAGACATAGGGACGGACCCAGGAACTGGCATCTTCGTCGTCGAAGTCCTCGTCGTCGAACGCTTCGTCGGGGTCGTCGGTGCCATCGACGTCCGGGGCTAGGGCGGCGGCGACAGGGGTGGGTTCTGCCGCCGGGGTGGGTTCTGCCGCCGGGGTGGGTTCTGCCGCCGGGGTGGGCTCGGCTTCCGGTGACGGCTCGATTTCAGCCGCGCCGCGTTCGGTTTCCGGTGGTGGCTCAGGCTCCGTTGCGGTGTCCCCGGCCGCTGCGGTGGACCAGGCGTCGCCGGACTCGGCTTCAGACGTTGCGACGTCAGCCGCATCGACGTCGGTCTGGCTGTCGGACTCGGCACCCGCAGCGTCGACCTTGGTCGCGGCTTCCGTCTCTGCTTCGGCTTCGCCGTCGCCAGCGTCAGATGTGGCCTCGCTCGACTCAGGTACGGCCACCGCCTCAGCCCCGCCGTCGCCAACCTCAGGTGTGGCCTCACGCTCGTCCTCAGCGGTGTCCGCGTCCGCCTCAGCCCCGCCGTCGCCAACCTCAGGTGCGGCCTCACGCTCGTCCTCAGCGGTGTCCGCGTCCGCCTCGGCAACCTCGGGAGTCGCGGCGACGGCGTCGTTCTCGGGGGACTGACTGGTGTCGACCTCGGCTTCGTTGGCGCTGACGGCATCGGCCGGTTCGGCGGCTCGCTCGCTCGGCTCGGCGGCCTGCGCGACGTTAGTGCCCTTCGCGGCTTCCGAGGATGGGTCCGCACCGCTGCGCTGGTCGTCGCCTTCGGCGTCAACCGGAGTATCCGTCGCGACGTAGCCACCGTCTACGGCATCCGGGTCGGTTACCGGGAACTGCGCGATGAACTCGGCGTGGGCGGCGTCGTCGCTCGGACCGGAGTACGAATCGGTCTCGGTGCCGGTCTTCGTGGCGTCGACCTTGCCCTTGCGTTTGCTCTTGGCCTTGGGCGTAACGGCCGCACCGGCGTCTGGAGTGTCGGACACGGCGTCCTGAGTGCCGGACACAACGTCCTGGGTGTCGGACACAACGTCCTGAGTGTCAGACACAACGTCCTGGGTGTCGGACACAACGTCCTGAGTGCCGGACACAACGTCCTGGGTGCCGGACACAACGTCCTGGGTGCCGGACACGGCGGCGTCCGTGCTCTCCGTCGTCGTCTTCTTCGTCGTCGAGGGGGCCGTTGCGCCCGTGCCGCGTTCGCGGCGGCGCCCACGCCGGGACGATCCACCTCGTGGACTCACCGCGTCACCCTCCTGTGTGGTCGATAAGTACGCCCGATCGGATGAGCGTAGCCATTTGGCTACCATACGTGCCCGCCTGTGTCGATGCAGCCGTGATGTATACGCAGAAACTCGCGCCTCGTTGCGGCACCGTGACACCTCATACCTGATCGGGTGAACTACGGCGCGTAGGCCCGGTGCTCGCCAAACCAGGCGGGGAATTCGTCGAGGCTGGTTAGCACGACGTCGGCGCCCGCGTCGGCCAGTTCGTCCGCGTCGCACGGCCCGCTCGCCACGGCGACAGACACCGCGCCCGCCCGTCGAGCGCCGCGCACGTCCCCGACGTGGTCACCGACATAGATCGACGCGCCGTGTTCGACGAGCGCGGTGGCCTTGGTGTCCGAGAACAGCTCCCCGATCACCGCGTCCACCTCGATACCGAGGGTGCGCAGGTGCAGCTCGGCGCTGGGCTGGTACTTCCCGGTGACAACGATCACCGAGCCGCCCGCGTCCCGCACCGACGCGATGGCGGCGAGCGCACCCGGCATCACGCGGGTCTTTGGCACCACGACGTCCGGATACAGCTGCCGGAATCGGGGCACCAGCTCGGGAATCCGCTGTTCAGGCGCGCCCGCGTTGTGCAATCCGATCGCGAGCGGTGGGCCGAGGCGCGCGGCGAACCCGGCGGCGTCCAGCGGGATCCCGGAGTCGGCTGCCAGCGCATCGATGATCTCGACCATGCCCTCCCTGGGGTCGATCAAGGTCATGTCCAGATCGAATCCGACGCACAAGCTCACGACCGTCCAGCGTAACCGTGCGCGATTCGGGCATGATCGGGTCCATGCGGATGTACATCGTCGATGCCTTTACCGATACGCCGTTCGCGGGCAATCCAGCCGGAGTGGTGCTGCTTGACGCGCCAGCCGACGAAGAGTGGATGCAAGCCGTCGCGGCGGAACTCAAACACTCCGAGACGGCGTTCGTCGAAGCGAACGCGCCGGAACCGAACCCACTCCGGTGGTTCACACCGACAACGGAGGTCGACCTGTGCGGTCACGCGACGCTCGCGACCGCGCACGTGCTCGGCGGATCACGGACGTTCGAGACTCGCAGCGGCATGCTGACCTGCACCGCGACCGGCGACGGTTGGGTGGAGATGGACTTCCCCGCCGATCCCGGCGATCCCGTCGAGGCCGACCCGACGCTGGTCGACGCGCTAGCCGGGGTCGACATCCAGCACGTCGAGCGTGGCGTGTCTGACCTGCTCGTCGTCACGGCGGACGCGGCGCAGGTGCGCACGGTACGGCCCAAGGCATCGCTCGCGGAGCTGCCCGCGCGGGGAGTGATCGTCACCGCGCCATCGGACATCGAGGGCATCGACTTCATCAGCCGCTGCTTCTTCCCCGGCGCCGGGGTGGACGAGGACCCGGTTACCGGCTCGGCGCACTGCACTCTCGCACCGTACTGGGCGCAGCGGCTGGGCAAGCGGGAGCTGGTCGGCAGGCAGGTGTCCGCACGCGGCGGCACCGTCCGGATGACGCTCTCCGGCGATCGGGTGGGACTCACCGGGCGTGCGGTGACGATCGCGCGCGGCGAGTTGTGCGCGTGAGGTGCGCCCGTCAGCCCTCCCAGGGCAGCGGAACCACAAGGCACGGGCCGCCGACGAATAAGCCGCCGTCAACGCCGAGCACCTTGCCGCCCGCGTAGGCCAGCGGGCCTTCGATGTCCATCGGGTGCACACCGAGCTGGTCCGCGATGACGCTGTGGCCGTGCACGATGCGGTCGCCGCCGAGCCGGTCGAGCACCATGTCCGCGACCTCAGGCCCGTCCGGCCCTCGGAAGGCGTACCGGGTGGTCATCCGCCGCCAGACCTCCCACCAGTCCGCGATGTCGTCGCCAGCGAGCACGTCGCGCACGGTGTCGTTGATGTCCGCCACGTCGCTGCCCCACTCGAAATACTCCAGCGTGTCGGAGTGCAGCAGCAGATGATCGGCGGCGTGCGCGAGCGCCGGGCGCGCCATCAGCCAGTCGATGTGCTCGGACGTGAGCGCGTCGATATCGGACTGCTGGCCGCCGTTGAGCGCCCAGCTGCGGTCGAAGCTGCGGTAGCCGTAGTCGGACGGCACCTCGGTGTCGCCGAACTTGTGCACGCCAAGCAGCAGGATCTCGTGGTTGCCGAGCAGCGTCTGCACCTGGCCCCCCGCGTCGGCGGCCTGCCGGTTGAGTCGCATGACAAGGTCGATCACACCGATGCCGTCCGGTCCCCTGTCCACGAAGTCACCGAGAAACCACAGGTGCGTCTCACCAGCAGCCCAGTCGCCAGCCTCGTCGATCAGCCCGGCATCGCGCAGCGCGGCACGCAGCGGATCGACGTGCCCGTGCACGTCGCCCACCACGTACGTCGCTGGCTGAAGAGTCACAGACCAGACGATATGCCCGACATGGTGCTTGCAGCAGTTCAGGGGGCGGGCGAGCGGCGCAGCGCGGGGTGGACGTCGACCGCGGTCGCCTTCACCGACAGCCACACTTGGCTGCCGACGTCGATGCCGAGGTCCGCGATCGCGGCCGGGGTGAGGTCGGCGGCGACACCGGACGTCCAGCTCTGCCCGTCGGCCTTGGTGCGCAATCGCACCACGGTCCCGTGCGGTTCCAGCGCGGCGACGGTGGCGGATGCGGTGTTGCGGGGGCTGCCGTGCGGCTCGTCGTCCGAGGGGAACACCGACACCGCGCGCGGCGAGAACACCGCGACGGCCGGGTCCCCTGCGACGGCGTCACCGGCGAGGACCCCGGTGAGCAGCTGGTCGCTGGTGCGCAACCCGTCCGGGGTCGCCTCGCCCGCGATGAGGTTGAGCCCAGCGATCCGGGCGGTGAACCCGGTGCGTGGCGCGGCGAGCACATCCCTGGTCGGTCCCTGCTCGACGACCCGGCCGTCGGCAAGCACGAGCACGTGGTCCGCGAGGCTGATGGCATCCAGCGGGTCGTGGGTGACGACGACAGCCACCCGGCCCGCACGCCGTTGCCGCAACACGGCACGCAGCGCGGCACGCATGGCGGGTGCGGCGTCGACGTCCAGCGCGGCGAGCGGTTCGTCCAGCAGCAACAGCGCGGGATCGGTCGCGAGTGCCCGCGCCAGCGCGACCCGCTGTGCTTGCCCGCCGGACAGCCGTGCGGGCCGCCGGTCGGCGAACTCAGCGACGCCGATCTCCGCGAGCCAGTGCCGCGCCACCTCCCGCGCCGCCCGCGCGTCGCTGCCACGCGAGCGTGGTCCGAACGCGACGTTGTCCAGCACGCTCAGGTGCGGGAACAGCAGCGGGTCCTGCCGCAGCACGCCAACCTTGCGTGCTGGCGGCGGCAACTCCGCCACTGATCGGCCGTCGATATATATGGACGCGTCGGCGGGCCGCAGCAGCCCGGCGAGACAGTCAAGCAATGTCGACTTGCCAGATCCGTTCGGGCCGAGCACCGCGAGCACCGCGCCGTCGGGGACATCCAGCTCGACGTCAAGCGCGAAGCCGTCCCGCCGCAGCCGCACCGCGGCGCGCAATCCGCTCATGCCCGTACCCCCTCGACCGAGCGCGGCCGCGCGACCACGATGACAACGACCGCGATCACGATGAGCAGCAGCGACAGCGCGACCGCGCTGTCGACGTCCGCATCGGCCTGCGCGTACACCTCGAGCGGCAAGGTGCGGGTGACGCCTTGCAGGCTGCCAGCGAAGGTGATCGTCGCGCCGAACTCGCCAAGCGCCCGCGCGAAGCTCAGCACCACCCCAGACGCCAGCGCGGGCAGCAACAGCGGGCAGGTGACGCGGGTGAACACCGTCGTCGGCCGCGCGCCGAGGGTGGCGGCAACGCGCTCGTAGTCCTCCCCGGTCGCTCGCAACGCACCTTCCACGCTGACGACGAGAAACGGCATCGCGACGAAGGTCTGCGCGATCACGACCGCCGCCGTGGTGAACGGCACCTGGATCCCGGCCGTGACGTCGAGCACGTAGCCGATGTAGCCATTGCGGCCAAGGCTGTAGAGCAGCGCGAACCCGCCGACGACCGGCGGCAGCACCAGCGGCAGCAGCACCACGGCGCGCACCACCCGCACGAACGGGAACGTCGACCGCGCCAGCACTACCGCGAGCGGCACACCGAGCACAACGCACAGCACCGTCGACAGCGCGGCGGTGAGCAGCGACAGCCGAAGCGCGTGCAGCGAAGCGTCCGAGGTCAGCAGGGTTGGCAGTCGCGCGAAGTCAGTGCGCAGCAGCAGCCCTGCGATCGGCAACGTCACCAGCGCGAGCGCGAGCGCGGCGGGGAGCCACAGCACCGAAGGCACCCTGCCTGCCGGGGTGAGGCGGTCGCTAGTCATGGCGCGCCGAACCCCGCATCACGCAGCACGCCGCTGCCCGCGCCCAGCACGAACCGTTGGAACTCGGCGGCCAGCGCGGGCGCATCGGCAAGGGTCGCGATCGGATAGGTGTTGACGACGCCCTCGGCACCGTCGATCTTCACCGCGTCGACGGCGCCCGCCTCGGCCAGCGCGTCGGTGACGTAGACCAGCCCCGCGTCGGCCTCCCCTACTCGCACCTTCGCCAGCACGGCCTTGACGTCGGGCTCCTCGCTGGCGAAGCGCGGCTCGACGTCATGGCCGGCCACCAGTTCGCGCGCCGCATCGCCGCACGGCACCTGCGGCTGACACACGACAGCGGTGACGTCCTCGCGGGCAAGACCGGCGAGACCACCGATGCCCAGCGGGTTGCCCGGCTCGACGGCGATGGTCAGCGTGTTGGTCGCGAATGGCTCCGGCTCCGCGGCGAGCAATCCCGCGCTGGCGACGTCGCGCATGACCTCCGCGTCGGCTGAAGCGAACACGTCGGCGGACGCCCCCTCAGCGAGCTGCTGCGCCAGCCGCGACGAGCCCGCGAAGTGCAGCCGCACGTCGACGTCCGGGTGGTCGGCCTCAAACCGCTGCTCCAGAGTGCTGAAGACCTCGGTGAGCGAGGCGGCGGCGAACACGGTCAGCGTCCGCTCCGCCGATGCCGTGCACCCGGACAGCGCAAGCAGGCCAGCCAGCAGGGTGGCCGTGGCCTTATGCATGGGAGCCGCCCGGCGTCTCGACGACGACGGTGGTGGCCTTGACGACGGCGACGGCCAGTTCGCCCGGCGCGAGACCGAGATCGCGGACGGCTTCCGCGCTCATCAGCGACACCACCCGGTGCGACCCTGCCTGGATCTCGACCTGCGCCATCACCGTGTCCGCGATGACCTTGGTGACCAGGCCGACGAACCGGTTGCGCGCGGAACGCCCCACGGCGGACGGGTCCTCCGCGGCAGCGGCCCGTTCGCGGGCGAATTCCGCGAGCCGAGCGCCATCGATCACCGTGCGACCAGCCGTCTCCGCCAGCGCGGGAAGCTGGCCCGACTTGACCCATCGCCGCACCGTGTCGTCACTGACACCGAGCAGGTCGGCGGCCTCCGAAATTCGAAACTGCGCCACATAAGCCACTGTATCCACGCAGTTGCGGCATGAATAGCCCCGTTTTTACGCGATTGCGACGATGAGCGGGATAGCCGATGGATGGCGGCAGTCACTTTTGTCACCCCTGGCCGTTACCCTGGAAAAGGTGACAGCGATTAACCTCGGCCTGCCCCAAGTGGTCGGTGACGCACGCGCGGCCGACACGACGGGGCGCCCCGACACGACAGCACTCGTCGACACGTTCGGCAGGGTCGCGACTGACCTGCGCGTGTCGTTGACCGACAAGTGCAACCTGCGCTGCACGTACTGCATGCCGGAAGAAGGTCTCGACTGGATGCCGGACGAGCAGGTGCTCGCCGACGACGAACTTCTCCGGCTGATGCGCATCGCGGTCGAACGACTCGGCATCACCGACATCCGGCTCACCGGCGGCGAACCGATGCTGCGGCCCGGCCTCGAGTCGCTGATCGCGGAGATCACGTCGCTGCGGCCCCGGCCGCGCGTGGCGATGACGACCAACGGCATCGGCCTCGCCAAGCGCGCGGCCAAGCTGGCGGCGTCGGGGCTGAACCGGATCAACGTCTCGCTGGACACCGTCGAGCGGGACACGTTCATCCGCATCACCCGCCGCGACCGGCTCAGCCACGTGCTCGCAGGCCTCAAAGCGGCGCGCGACGCGGGCATGGACCCCGTCAAGATCAACTCGGTGCTGCTGCCTGGTGTCAACGAGCACGAGGCGACCGGTCTGCTCCGGTACTGCCTCGACAACGGCTACCACCTGCGGTTCATCGAGCAGATGCCGCTGGACGCGCAACACAGCTGGGATCGCTCCGCCATGATCACCGCCGAGCAGATCCTTGAGCTGCTGCGGACCGAGTTCACCCTCACCCCAAGCAACGAAGAGCGCGGCGGCGCACCAGCTGAGCGTTGGCTGGTCGACGGCGGCCCCGGCGACGTCGGCGTGATCGCCTCGGTGACGCGACCGTTCTGCGCGGCGTGCGACCGAACGAGGCTGACAGCGGACGGGGCGATCCGTTCCTGCCTGTTCAGCCAGCGCGAGACCGATCTGCGGGCGATGCTGCGCGAAGGCGCGTCGGATGAGGACATCGCCAACGCCTGGCGCGCGACCATGTGGGCCAAGCTCGCCGGGCACGAGATCAACGACGCCGGGTTCGCGCAGCCGCTGCGGCCGATGAGCTCCATCGGCGGTTAGGGCATGAGCGACGCCCCAGCGGCCGGACGGACCGGCACGATCTCCGTACACGTGCGCTACTACGCCTCCGCGCGGGCGGCGGCGGGTACTGAGGCCGAAACACTGAGCCTACCCGCCGACGCCGACCTCACCGCCGCTCTCGATGCGATGCGGGCGCGCCACGATCCGGCGCTGGCGCGGGTACTGACCGCCGCCAGCTTCCTGCTGGACGAAGTGGCGGTACGGCGGCACTCGGCGCCATTGCACGACGGCGTCCAACTCGACGTCCTCCCGCCGTTCGCTGGCGGCTGACAGCCCGGACTCACCCCGGGGTCTACAGGCGCCAACAGTTGCGCCGCACCAGCGTGATCCGCCGCACCAGCGCGATCTTGAGGCGTTTCGGTCGTTATAGCGACCACAACGCCTCAAGATCCACTTCGACAGCGGCGTCTGCGACCACCCCAGAGCGCCGCACGGATGCCCCGACCAGACACGGCTCGATTCCCACTCGATTCGGGGACGCATTCCAGCCTGATTCCGGCTCGATTCTGACTCGGATTCCGGGCCAATTTTTCGGCCTGACGCTGGGGATTCTCAGGTCCGCTGAAGCGGGGTGGATGCGACCGGGGACACCTCGAGGCGACTGTTGATCTGACCCCACCAGTGGTCCACTGGCGGTGTAACCACGTGATGCAAGCCTCACCCTGGGTGATTTATCTCGAACAGGCAACGGACTGGTAACAGCGCTCTGACCTGCGATTATCACGAAGTCGTTACCCAACCAATATTGTTACCGTGATCTAGATCACGGTCTGGAAAATTTCCGATCACGGTTGCGGTTACGTACCGTCGTCTCTCGGTTGGCCCCGACCAGCCACGGCAAGACCGGGAACCCGTTCGCCAAACCCTGTCCGACGGTGTTTCCCGGAAACAACCCCGAGTGAAAGTGACTCCGGGACAGGGACGCGGGATGACCCCAGCCAAGACGGCGGCGCGGAGGATTGAGATAGGCCAATGTCTTACCGAGGCAAGCACCGCAAGCTGTCTACGACTACTCGCAACATCGCTCGTGTTGCCGTCGCGGGCATCGCGGTCGGTGCTCCGATTGCGATGGCTACCCCTGCCAACGCTGCGTACGCTCCCAACTGGGACATGCTCGCGCAGTGCGAGAGCAGCGGTGACTGGAGCATCAACACCGGTAACGGCTACTACGGTGGTCTCCAGTTCTCCCACAGCACATGGCAGGCTTACGGCGGCACGGGCTACGCGCACCAGGCGTCCAAGTCCGAGCAGATCCGTATCGCCGAGAAGGTCCTCGCGAGCCAGGGCCCCAACGCCTGGCCCGCATGCACCGCCAAGACCGGCTGGCACGTTGCCGGTTCCAGCGGTAGCTACCAGGGCTCCAACACCGAGGGCGGTGCGGCCGCGCCGCAGCCGGCCCAGCGGCAAGCTCAGCAGGAAGCTCCACAGGCCGCTCCGGTCCAGGCCCGTGTCGCCAAGTCCAACCCGGACGGCGACTACACGGTCAAGAAGGGCGAGTCGCTCTCCGAGATCGCGGCCGACAAGGACATCAAGGGCGGCTGGCAGAAACTGCACAAGCTGAACGACGACTACATCAGCGACCCGGACTTCATCCTGGTCGGCCAGAAGATCGCCACCAAGTGATCAACGGCTCACGCTGATTCGCTGTGCCCCACCGCGCCCCGATCGCGGTGGGGCACAGCAGCGCGTGATGGCGCGTACCCCGCTACGGGCTACGGGCTACGGGCTACGGCGAATTAACCCACTCGTCGGTGCCGTCGGCGAAGACCTGGTGCTTCCAGATCGGCAACCGCTGCTTGACCGTGTCGACCAGGTCTGAGCAGGCGGCGAACGCCTCCTGCCGGTGAGCTCCGGCCACCGCGCACGCCAGCGCGACGTCACCGATAGCAAGGTCGCCAATGCGGTGGCTAACCGCGACCGCCCTAACTCCCGAGTGACGGGCGGTCACCTCGGCTACCACGGCGTCGAGGACGTCGCCCGCACGCGGGTGGCCCTCGTAGTACAGCGAACGCACCTCGCGCCCACCGTCATGGTCGCGCACCACTCCGCCGAAGCTGACGACCGCACCCGCGGTGCGGTCAGCGACGGCGTCGGCGTGTTCATCGACAGTCACCGGCTGGTCGGTGACCTGAGACAGCACGACCCGCGCGGCAGGCTCGGGGGCTACCGCGGGGGTCGCGCTTTCAGGAACAGCAGCCGAGGAGGCACCATCGGTGTCCTCCCGAATGTGGTCGCCACCGGCCAGCTGCGACAGCGCGTGCTCAAGGACGTCGTCCAGCACGCCGAGACCGTCCTTCACCCCGCCGCGCGAGCCGGGCAGGTTCACGATCAGCGTGCCGCCAGCGACCCCGGCCCTGCCGCGCGACAGCACGGCGGTGGGCACCTTCGGCAGCCCGGCAGCCCTGATCGCGTCGGCCAGGCCCGGCACTTCGTAGTCGAGCACCTGCGCCGTCACCTCGGGGGTGCGGTCGGTCGGCGAGATCCCGGTACCGCCCGTGGTGATCGCGACCGGCACGCCAGCCGAGACAGCCTCCCGCAGCGCCGCGCCGACCGGGTCGCCGTCCGGCACCACCACCGGCAGGTCGACGTCGAATCCCCGCTCGGTGAGCCAGTCCGTGATGAGCGGGCCGGTGGTGTCCTCGTACACGCCCGTCGCGGCGCGGTTCGACGCGACGATCACCCGTGCGCTGCGATCACCCATCAGCGACCCTCCGGCCTCTCCCAGATGCCCGACTTGCCGCCTTCCTTGCGGTCCAGCCGCACCGCGTCCAGGGTGGCGGCCGGATCGACGGCCTTGATCATGTCGTGCAGCGTGAGCCCGGCGACGGTCACGGCCGTCAGCGCCTCCATCTCCACCCCGGTGCGGTCGGTGGTGCGCACGGTGGCCGCGATACCGATCTCGGCGTCACCGACGTCGAACTCCACCTCAACGCCGGAGATCGCGAGCGGGTGACACAGCGGCACCAACTCCGGTGTGCGCTTGGCGCCCATGATCCCCGCGATACGGGCGGTCGCCAGCGCGTCGCCCTTCGGCAACCCACCCTCGGTGAGCAGTCCGATCACCTCGGGCGTGGTGCGCATGACCCCGGTCGCGGTGGCGACACGAGTGCTGCGGTCCTTGGCGGAGACGTCGACCATCCTGGCCGCGCCCGACTCGTCTACGTGGCTGAGCTCACTCACGCGACCACTATCCCTCACGCAGCGCGACGCTCTTCACGGCATCGGCGACGGCTGGCGCGACCGCCGCGTCGAACACGCTCGGCACGATGAATGCCGCGTTGAGCCGGTCGGAGTCCACGACGTCCGCGATGGCGTCGGCCGCCGCGATCAGCATGTCGTCCTCGATCTGGTGCGCGTGGGCGTCGAGCAGACCACGGAAGACGCCGGGAAAGGCGAGCACGTTGTTGATCTGGTTCGGGTAGTCGCTGCGCCCGGTCGCGACGACGGCCGCGTGCTGCTGCGCCTCGATCGGGTCGATCTCCGGGTCAGGATTGGCCAGCGCGAACACCACCGCGTCGTCGGCCATGGTCGCCACCTGGTCCGCACCGAACAGGTTCGGCCCGGAGACCCCGATGAACACGTCCGCGCCGACCAGCGCGTCGTGCAGGCTGCCATCGGCCTGCTCGGCGTTGGTGTTGTCGGCGATCCACTGCACGTTGGCGTTCATGTCGCCGAGGCCGGAGTGCACGATGCCGCGCCTGCCGACGGCGACGATGTCGCGCGGGCCCTTCAGCTGCAACAACCGGATGATGGCCGAGCCTGCCGCACCGACGCCACAGACCACGATCTTGCAGTCCGCGATGTCCTTGCCGACCACCCGCAGCGCGTTGCGCAGGGCGGCGACGACAACGATCGCGGTGCCGTGCTGGTCATCGTGGAAAACCGGGATGTCCAGCTTCTCCCGCAGCCGCGCCTCGATCTCGAAACAGCGCGGCGCCGCGATGTCCTCCAGATTGATGCCCGCGTAGCTGGGCGCGAGCACCTCGACCGTGCGGATCAGCTCCTCGGTGTCCTGCGTGTCGAGGCACACCGGCCAGGCGTCGACCCCGGCGAACTTCTTGAACAGTGCGGCCTTGCCCTCCATCACCGGCAGCGCGGCGGCAGGCCCGATGTTGCCGAGCCCGAGCACGGCCGAGCCGTCGGTGACGACGGCGACCGTGTTGCGCTTGATGGTCAGCCTGCGAGCGTCCTCCGGATTGGCCGCGATGGCCTTACAGACCCGCGCGACGCCCGGCGTGTAGGCGCGAGAGAGGTCATCGCGGTTGCGCAGCGCGACCTTCGAGTTGACCTCGATCTTGCCGCCGAGGTGCATCAGGAAGGTGCGGTCGGAGACCTTGCGCACCCGCACGCCGGAGAGCTGCTCCAGCGCCTCGGTGACGCCGTCCGCGTGCTCGGCGTCAACGACGTTGGCGCTGATGTCGACAACGATGCGGTCGGTATGCGACTCGACGATGTCGAACGCGGTCAGCACCCCACCGACCTGGCCAACTGCCGTGGTCAGGTCCCCCGCCGTGCTCGCAGCGGCGGGGGCGTCGACGCGAACTGTGATCGAATAGCCAGGACCGGGGACAGCCATGTGGGACTCCGCAATATCGAGCGCCGATAGGGTGTGAGAAAGACCCTATCGCGTCCGCGCTCAGGGAGTTTTATTGATCTCGGTTTCCGGGTGCTCGTAGGGCACGCGCTTCAGCGGAAACTCCACATCACCGAACGGCGACAGTGATCCCTGCCGGTCAGCGGCCAGTTCGCTCACCGGGTGCTCACCGTCTTCCACCTGCGGCCACGCCGGGTCGATCCGGTCCTTGGCCACCTTCTTCGCGTTCGCCACGTTGTTCCTCCGGGTCCTGACGTGCCTTGTGAGATCGGATTCTAGTCTGCCGACCCGGGCTGAGGCGGATGCTGGTCGGTATCGTTTGATGTGATGCACGCGGCTGACGACTCGGCGGCGGTCTCCCTGGCAGCGGCTCTCCGGTCGGCGACGCCCGACGAACTGGCCGCGCTCTTGCTCGCCAGGCGCGACCTCGCCACTCCCCCGCCCCCTGACTCCACGGTGCTCGCCACCCGCGCGGGCACCCCGGGGTCGGTGGCGCGCGCGTGCGAACAGCTGGACTCCGCGACACTGGCCACGCTGGAGGCGCTGCTGCTGCTCGGCGCGGACACCGCGCCGGTCGCGCCGCCCGACGTCTCCGACCTGCTCGACGTCGACGCCACGGGCAGCATCGACCGGCTGCGGACGCTGGCGATCGCCTGGGACGCCGGGGACGGGATCGCGGTGGTACCCGCCGCCCGCGACGTCGTCGGCTCGTACCCGGCGGGGCTCGGCCGCCCGCTTCCCGCGCTGGACGGCGCCGACCTCGACGCGGCACTGGCCGAGGTCACCGCGGAGGAGCGGACGCTGCTCGACACGCTCGCGGTCGGCCCGCCGATCGGCACCAGCCGGGACGCCGCAACCGACATCCGGCTGGCCGAGGCGACGACCCCCGTGCAGCGGCTGCTGGCACGTGGGCTGCTGATGCGACGCGACGCGACCACCGTTGAGCTGCCACGTCAGCTCGGCCTGCACCTGCGTGGCGGGCAGGCGTTCGCGCCATCGACGCTGACTCCACCGCCGTTGCACACCCGTGAGCGCACCGAGGCCACCGTGGACCAGACGGCGGCTGGTGAGGCGATGTCGCTGCTGCGCCACGTCGGTGACGTGCTGGAGTCCTGGGGGCAGACACCGCCACCGGTCCTCAAGGCTGGCGGGCTCGGCGTGCGGGAGATCCGTCGGATGATGCGGGAATTCGACGTCGATGAGCAGCGCGCGGTGCTGCTGGCCGAGCTGGTCGTCGGGGCAGGGCTGGTCGCGGAGAGCAAGGACGAGGACGCCGGGTGGGTGCCGACGACGCTGACCGACACCTGGCTGGCCGCCCCGCCGTCCGCGCAGTGGGCGTTGCTGGCCGATACCTGGCTCGCACTGCCCCGGCTGCCCGGATTGGCCTACGGCACCGCTGCTGGCGCGCGCACGGACGCTGAGGGGCGCGCGGGCGGCGGGCGTACGGCGGACGCGTCGGCCGACAAACCGCCGACGCCGCTGTCCGAGCGGCTGCGCCGCCCCCTGGCGCCGGAGGGCAGGCGGCGGGTGCTGCGTGCGCTCGCCGAGCTACCACCAGGCACGGGCGCCGAGACCGAGAGCCTGGTCGAGTACCTGGCCTGGCAGGCACCCCGGCGCGGCGGCAGCCTCCGCGATGACCTGGTGCGCTGGACATTGTCCGAGGCGACCGCGCTCGGCCTTGTGGCCCTGGGTGCCGCGACGACGGCGGCGCGGGCGTTGCTCGTCGACAGCGAGACCGAGTCCGAGGACGACCACCGCAGCCGCGCGGCCGACGCGATGGCCGAGGCGATGCCGGAACCGGTCGACCACGTGCTGGTGCAGGCCGATCTCACCGTCGTCGCGCCCGGCCCGCTTGAGCCGGGGGTGGCCGCCGAGATCAACGCCGTCGCCGACACGGAGTCCGCCGGCCACGGGACGGTGTACCGGGTGAGCGAGGCGTCGGTGCGACGCGCGCTGGACTCCGGCCGGACAGCGACCGAGCTGCACGAGTTGTTCGCCGCCCGCTCGGCGACGCCGGTGCCGCAGTCGCTGACGTACCTGATCGACGACGTCGCCCGCCGTCACGGCAGGCTACGCGGCGGGGCGTGCGCATCCTTCCTGCGTTGTGACGACGAGGCGCTGCTCGCCGAAGTCCTCGCCGGTGCAGCGGCCGCGGAGCTTGACCTGCGAGCGATCGCGCCGACGGTCGTGGTCAGCGACCTGCCATTAGGCGACGTGATGACCGGGCTGCGCGCGCATGGTTTCACCCCCGCGGCGGAAGGCCCTGACGGCAGAGTGATCGACCTGCGGCAACGCGGCAGGCGAATTCCGGCGCGCAAACGCGCGGCGGGCGCACCGCACACGAGCGGCAAGCAGCAGGTAGCTGGCGTGGTCGACCGGATCAAGGCGGGCGACAGGGCAGCCGCGGCCCGTCACGGCACCGGGGTCCGCAACGCGGCGGGAACCGGCGACACGTCGGCCACGCTCGCGCTACTCAACGAGGCCGCGCGCGGCGGGCGGCAGGTGTGGATCGGGCTGGTCGACGCTCACGGCACCGCTACCCAGCGCGTCGTCACCCCGGTCCGGCTCTCCGGCGGGGTACTGGAAGGCTCCAGCGCCGAGCGCTACCCCCTCCACCGGATCACGTCGGCAGCGCTGGTGGACGACTGACGACGCCCGCTACGCCATGTCCCCCGAGCTCGCCTCAGAGTTCGTGGAGGCTGCGCAGCAGGCGCTCCGTGAACTCGCGAGAGGACTTGTCACCAAACGCGAGCCCTGGCTGATGGACGTGCACCAGACCCGCCTCGGCCATGTCCGCCACGATCACCTTCACGACGCCGAGTGGGAGGCCCAACTCGGCGACGACGTCCGAGATGGTGCGGGCGTGCACGCAGAAGTCGCAGATGGTGCGATGCTCCACCGCGCGCACGCCCTCGTAGTGTCTGCCCTGTTCGCTGGTAGTGACCGTCGCTTCAAGCGATAAGTTGCGATCCGGCCGGGTGCGCCCACGCGTGCGTGCGTAAGGCCGGGCGAGTGACACCTGGCGCTGCGCGGGCGGCATGGCAGGCACTTGGTCCTGCACCGGGTAAAAGCTCGCCTCGTCGTTGTTGGTCTGGTTCATCATCATCGTGCCCCCTTGTCACCCCGTGCTTGCTGCGAAGCGCGTGGCACTCTGTCGACCAGCGAGTCGGTCAGCACGGCAATCTCGTACGCCACCGTTGCCAGCTCGGACCTCGGCGAGGCCAGTGCGGCGACAACGGCGCCGTCATGCACCGACATGAGGTACAGATACCCCCGCTCCATCTCAACGACGGTCTGGTTCACCGCGCCCCCGGTGAAGCATTTCGCCGCATTTCCCGCCATGTACATCAGACCCGACGCGATCACGGCGAGCTGCTCGGCTTGGTCCCTCGGCAGCTCAGCGGATGCCGCGAGCGGCAACCCGTCGTATCCGACGATGACCGCGTGTGCGACCCCGTCGACTCGTTGTGCGAAGTCCGTGAGCAGCGAGTCGATGGTCCCGGTTGGCCGCCCAGCGGACGATGCCACTACCCCTCCTTGCCTCCTGATCCGACTCGCCCATCGAGCCACTGGTTTTGCCCCACACCCACGGTGGCCTTATGACCTGAATCAGCGTATTCCCCATCGCTGCCCTGTCGAGCGCGCCGCATCCCTTCCGAAAGGCTGCGCATCCTGCCCCTGACGGCGTCGGGCGCACGTGAGATGACCTCGGTCTGCATGGACAGGTCATCCTCACCGATACCCCCGTCGACATCCCTGCTGAGCAGGCTCGATGCCGAGTTGGGGCGGTCTGTGTCGCCCACAGGGGAAGCCTCGAAATCGGCATCGGCGAGATCGAGTTCACCCTGCGAGGGTGGGGCGAATTCGTCCGCGGATCGCGACACGACCTGGTCCGCAGAGTTCACCCCATTGGCGGCATCCTTCGGCCGTTCCGCCCACATGCTGGGCTGGTCACTCGGACGATCGTCCGGTGCGACCGATCCCGGCTCCCATGTGGACATCGACGCGGGTCGTTCGTCGTCGTCTGGAACGTCCGGTGATGCCGATGGCTCGAAACCGTTGACACCGTGCTGCGCGACGTCGGATTCCTTGGCGTTCGGCGCGGGCGTGTAGGACGACACGGCCACCGGGTCGGGTGCTGGCCGGAACCGAGGCGTAAGCCTGGTCTCGGTCTCCGAACGATCGGCGGGCTCGGACGTGACGTCCGCAGCGCGGTCGGACTTCGGTTCGGTGGCTGCGGTGCCGGGGAACGGTTCGGAGGATGCGGCGACTCGTTTGCTGCGCCCGGTGACCGCATCGAGTACGGCGAACAGATCGAAATTGTCGCCAGTGGATCGGTCGTCCGCGTCGTGTTCCTCGGTCGCCGCTTGAGCAGCCGCGGAGTCCTGTTCGGTCGCCTTATCCGGTTCGGATGGTTCGGCAGTGGCGTACTGCTCCGACCGCACATCGGCGGCGAACTCCGCAAGGTGCTCCGCACCGCCGGACGTCGACTCCACGGCTCGCTCGGGCTCGGTCTCGTCAGTCTCGGACGCTTCCGCGGCTGGCTCGGCATCCAGGACGGCATCGAAGAACGACGCCACGACGGATTCCGCGTCGGCGGTCGACTCCCGCACGGGTCGCATCTTGGGCTTGGTGATCGCTCCCGGACCAGAGTCGGCGTCCAGGTCATCGTCGTCCACGTCATCGCCGTCCAGCTCGGCAGACGAACTCTGCTCGACAAGCTGGCCCGGCTGGATGGCTGGGCCTGGCTGGTCAGCGGCATCCGGCTGGGTGTCGGCGGCAGCACCGGTCCTTGAAGCCGCTGAGCTGGTCACTTCTTCGGCAGCACCAGCGGCCCCCGCGTCGCCAGCCGGAGCCGCACCAGCCGCTCCCGCGTCGCCGTCCGCCCCCTCGGTCGGCGCCGTCACCTCCGGCAGCGACCGCACCGGGCGCGACGACCCGGTGTAGAGCCCCGGCAACTCCGGTTCATCGTCGCCCTCGCGGAACCACCTGGTCAGCAGGTCCTTGTACACGGGAAGCCGCTCGGTCGGCTGATCGTCGTCGAACGGGTGGTGGACGACGCCCTCCTCGGGGTCCGCCGACCGCTCCGTCACCACCGGCGCCCGCTTCGGCGGGCCGGAGCCCTGGTTCTTGCGCGACCGCACCGTGACGGTGTCCAGCCACTCCGGGCGCCTGCCTGGCTCGGTGGACGGCCCGCGCTCGGTGTCATCGGACAGCTCGCCGATCACCTGCGCTGGCACCAGCACGGACGCCGTCAACCCGCCGGTCGGCGCGTGGCGCAGCCGCACCTCGAGGCCGTTGCGCTGCGCCAACCTGCCGACGACGTACAGCCCCATCTTCCTGGACGCCTCGACGTCGATCTCTGGCAGCTCGGCGAGCCGCGCGTTGGCCGAGTCGATGGCCTCCTGTGACATACCGGGCCCGCTGTCGGTGATCTCGATCAGCCACGCGCCGTTCCTGGCGACCGAGCTGGTCAGCGTGACCGTGGTTTCGTACGGTGAGCCGTTGGTGGCGTTCTCCAGCAGCTCGGAGATCACGTGCACCACATCGCTCACGACGTCGCCGCGTACCGCGACATCCGGCACCGACGCCAGCTCGACCCGCTGGTACTGCTCGATCTCGGACAACGCGGCTCCGACCACCTCGGACGCCGCGACGGTGCCTGGCAGCATGCGGGCGAAGTCGTTGCCGGTCAGGACCAACAGGTTCTCGCAGATCCGGCGGGACCGGGTGGCGAGGTGATCCAGTTCGAACAGCGACGCCAGCGTGTCCGGGTCCTGTTCTTCGGCCTCCATTCGGTCGAGCATGTCGAGCTGCCGATCGGCCAGCTCCTGCCCGCGCCGCGACAGGTTGACGAACATCGCGTTGACGTTGCTGCGCAGTTCCGCCTGCTCGGTGGCGAGCCGGATCGCCTCGCCGTGCACCGCGTCGAACGCGCGCGCGACGTGCCCCACTTCGTCGTTGCTGTTCACCGGCACCGGGGCGACGTCTGCCGAGCGCGCGGCATGTGGATCGACGAGCAGCCCGTGCACCGCGGCTGGCAGCCGGTATTCCGCGACTTCCAGCGCGGTACTACGCAGCGTGCGCAACGGACGGAGCAGCGACCGGGCGATGACCAGCGCGAGCAGCACCGCGATCAGCAGTACACCGATGACGATCGCGCTGTCGCGCAGCGCGGCGGTCCGCGCCTGACCGGCGAGCGCGTCGGTGCGCTCCTGCATCTCGACAAGCAGCGCTTTCTCGACCTTGTGGACGAGGTTGATGGTGTAGGTCGACGACGTCTCCCAGCGTCCGGGATCGACCCCGTCGAACGACTGGCCGGTCTCGGTGCGCACCAGCACCGACTCGATAGTGTCGTTGCGCTGGTCGACGATCAGCCCGGTGACGGTGTCGTCGTACATCCGCTGCTGCTCCGGCGTGGCGAACTTGCGGAAGTCGGTGCGCCACGCGGCCACCTCGGCGCTCGCCGCGGTGAGCGCCCGCTCCCTGTCCGAGCTGAGCGAGCCCTTGACCAACGCCTCCGCGACAAGCGCGCGGGCGACCGACATCTGATCCTTCACGCGCGAGACCGCGGAGCCCGCCAGCTGTAGCCGGACCAGTTCCGGTTCGTTGATGGTGGCGACCGACTGCTCCCTGGAGGACAGCAGCGCCGAGATCAACTCGCTGTACGACCGCAGCACCGCGTCGGCGGGATACTGGGCGTGCTCGGCACCGAACCGCAGCTTGGAGAGGTCGTCGAGGCGTTCTCGCAGCTCCTCGAAGCGCTTCGCGGCGTCGCGGGACAGCTCCGGCCGGGACGCGGCGAGCGCCTTGCTGAACTCGCCGAGTTCCTTGTCGACCCGGTCACGCTGTTTCCGCAGTTCGGCGGGCTGTCCCTGCCTGCCACGCGCGATGTGGCGGACGGTCAAGTCACGTTCCCGCTGCAGGACATGCACCAGCGATGCGACGGCGGTATCGGTCTTGACCCGCGCGGACAGTTCCGCCAGCTCGCTTGCCGACGCGACCTGGCTGTTGAACCGCATCCCGATGAGCACGAGCGCGGTCATGGTCGGCACGAGCAGTGCCGCGATGAGTTTGGTGCGCAGCGACCAGTTCCGCAGCCGCCATGACCCGCCAGTGACGCTGGGGCTCAGCCAGCGCAGGCGGGAGCGTGGCTCGCGTCGCGCGCTGCTGCCCTCGCCATCGGCCGGTTCCGCCGAGGCGCGTTGCGTCGCGTCATCGGGGTGAGCGGTCGCGCGTCGGGGCACACTGCTGTCCTTCTCGGATCTGTCAACTCGTCCATTGGACCACGGTCGCCGCACCAGACCTCGTTGTCGCGCCGTGCGGGGCAGCGGTAGCTGGAGAGTATCTGGACCGGTTGCTGACGAAAAGACCGTGCCCGTGCATCAGCACGTGCTCGAACGGCGTATTGATCATCCTGATCGGGACGCTGCCAAGGTGCCACGAAAGGCGGATTACAGGGCGCCCTGAGCCGATAGAATCGCCACGCACCTGCACAACTGCCTAAAGCGGAAGGTCTGCATGCGGCGCATGACGAACCACGGGCCGCCGCGTCATCGCCGACTCACCGTCACGATCATCGTCCTCGCGTTGTTGTCAGCGTGTTCAGTGATCTCACCCGAACGGCCGCATGATTCCGTGGAACTGGCGAAGCTGCGCGTCGCTGTCACCAGAGCGATCGACACGGCGCCGCTGCGGCTCGCCGTCAAGCGTGAGATGTTCCGCACCGCGGGTCTCACCGTCACGCTGGTCGAGCGGGCCAGCCAGCAGCGTGCGCTCAAGGCATTGTGGACGGGCAACGTCGACGTCGCGTTCACCGACAACGTCGCGGTGCTCAAGGCGGTGGCGAACGGGGCTCAGGTCCAGCTGCAGGGCGAGGCCTACATCGCGGGGCCGAACACGATGGGGCTGGTCACGCTGCCCGGCAGTGGCTACGACGACCCGACCTCGAAGCCAGCACCCAGGATCGCGGTCGATCGCCTCGGTGGGCTCGGCACGCTGACCACCCGCTCCCGGATGGCGACGGAGGGGGTCGATCCCGACGCCATCCAGTTCACCGCCATGCCGTTCGACGCGATGATGGACGCGCTGAGCAGGCGAGAGATCGACGCGGCGTGGCTGACCGAACCTGATATCAGCCGCGCACAGCAGGAATTCGGCGCGCGGATCGTCACCGACACCGCACGCGGCGCCATGCTGGACTTCCCGATGTCGAGCTACGCGGCCACCGGGGACACGGCGGCGAAGTACCCCGCGACGTTAGCGGCGTTCCGCGAGGTGCTGACCGAGGCGCAGCAACTCGCCGAGGACCCGACCGAGGTTCGCGAGATCCTCGCCACGTTCTCGTTCTTGGACAAAACGGCGGCAGCACTGGTCGCGCTCGGCACGTTCCCGACGTCACTCAACGCCGTCCGGCTCCAGCGGGTGGCCGACCTGATGCACGACGGCGAGATCGTGGGCAAGCGCATCGACGTCAGCTCGCTGGTGCCAGCGTCAGCGCTACGGGGCAGCTGAGCCCGTTCTCGAACCGGCAGGTCAGCGATACCTGCTCGTCGTGCTCCTGCTGACGTAGTGGGTATAAAGGAGGATGTGAATGGCCCGCTGATCGTCCAATCGGACAAGACCGTCCTCCTTGAGGTCGACCACGAACGCGCTGATGACGCGCGGGTGGCGATCGCGCCGTTCGCGGAGCTGGAACGCGCGCCGGAACACATGCACACCTACCGCATCACGCCACTCGCGTTGTGGAACGCCCGCGCCGCTGGCCACGATGCCGAGCAGGTCGTCGACGCGCTGACCAACTACACCCGCTTCCCTGTCCCGCAGCCACTCCTGATCGACGTCGTCGACACCATGGCGCGCTTCGGACGGCTGCAGATCACCAATCACCCAGCACACGGCCTCGTGTTGACGACAACGGATCGCGCGGTGCTCGAGGAGGTGCTGCGCTCCCGCAAGATCGCACCGATGCTCGGTGAGCGCATCGACGACGACGCCGTGGTGGTGCACCCGTCCGAGCGCGGCAGGCTCAAGCAAACGCTGCTCAAGGTGGGCTGGCCCGCCGAGGACCTCGCCGGATACGTCGACGGCGAGGCGCACCCGATGGCGCTGGACGAGACGGACTGGGCGTTGCGCGAGTACCAGCGCCAGGCCGCGGACGCGTTCTGGGCAGGCGGCTCCGGGGTGGTCGTGCTGCCGTGCGGCGCTGGCAAGACCCTGGTTGGCGCTGCCGCGATGGCTCAGGCGCAGGCGACGACGTTGATCCTGGTCACCAACACCGTCGCTGGGCGGCAGTGGAAACGGGAACTGCTGGCGCGGACGTCGCTGACCGAGAACGAGATCGGCGAGTACTCCGGTGAGCGCAAGGAGATCCGGCCGGTCACCATCGCGACCTACCAGGTGCTGACGCGCAAGACCAAAGGCAGCTACCGGCACCTGGAACTGTTCGACTCCCGTGACTGGGGATTGATGATCTACGACGAGGTGCACCTGCTGCCCGCGCCGGTGTTCCGCATGACCGCTGACCTGCAATCGCGGCGGCGACTCGGGCTCACGGCGACACTGGTGCGCGAAGACGGCCGCGAGGGCGACGTCTTCTCGCTGATCGGGCCGAAGCGCTTCGACGTCCCGTGGCGAGACATCGAGCAGCAGGGCTGGATCGCTCCCGCCGAGTGCATCGAGGTGCGGGTCACGCCGACCGAGTCCGAGCGCATGACGTATGCCACCGCCGAGACGGACGAGAAGTACCGGATCTGCTCAACCGCGCGCACCAAGCTGCCGGTGATCCGATCCATCGTTGAGAAGCACGCCGGGGAGTCGGTGCTGGTCATCGGGGCCTACCTGGACCAGCTCGACGAGATCGGCGCCGATCTGGAAGCGCCGGTGATCAAGGGTTCCACCCGCAACGCCGAGCGGGAGCGGCTGTACGAGGCGTTCCGGCAAGGCGAGATCCCGACGCTGGTGGTGTCGAAGGTGGCGAACTTCTCCATCGACCTGCCAGAAGCCGCGGTCGCGGTGCAGATCTCAGGCACGTTCGGCTCCCGGCAGGAGGAGGCGCAGCGACTCGGGCGAGTGCTGCGCCCCAAGGCCGACGGCAGGCAGGCGCACTTCTACTCGGTGGTCACCAGGGACACCCTCGACGCCGACTACGCCGCCCACCGGCAGCGCTTCCTTGCGGAGCAGGGGTACGCGTACACGATCCGGGACGCGGAAGACGTGGCCTGATCAGCCAACGAACACCTGCTCCGGATGCGGGTGCGACAGGAAGTCGTGATGGCTGATCTCCCAGCCGTAGGCTCCCGCATGGCTGAACACCACCACGTCGCCCGCCCTGATCCGCACCGGGACGTCGCGAGCGAGGACGTCCTTCGGCGTGCACAACTCACCCACGACGGTGACTGGTCCGTCCGTGACAGGACGGGGTAGCCCCGACGGCCACGCATCGACCGGCACCACGGTGAACGGGTGGCTGTGCTGCCACGACACCGGGAGCCGGAAGTGGTGTGTGCCGCCGCGCACCAGCGCGTAGTCGACGCCGTGATTGCGCTTGACGTCCAGGACCTCGACGGCGTAACGCCCGCACGCGGCGACCAGGTACCGGCCGCACTCGAAGTCGATCTCGCGCCAATGCTCCGGGAACGTCGCCACCAGCCCCGTCAACCCCTCGGCGAAACGCGGCCAGTCGAACTGCGCGTCGAGATCGGCGTAGTTCACGCCGACACCGCCGCCGACGTTCAGCACCTCGCAACGCAGGCCGAACTCGGCTTCCCACCGGAGCACGGTGTCGCGGTAGAGCCGCAGCAGGTCGAGGTGCGCGTCGGCGGAGAGGTTGTTGGACACCGAGTGCAGGTGGAACCCGGCGAGCCGCACGTGCGGCAACGACCGCGCGGTCGCGACGGCCTCGGCCAGCACTGACTCGTCGATGCCGAACTGGGTCGGTCGTCCGGCCATGGCCAGCGTCGCGGTGGGAAGCCCTCCGGCGAGGTTCACCCGAAGCAGCACCTCGGCGGTGACGCCGTGCGCCGCGGCAACGGCGTCGATGCGGTGCAGTTCCAGCACGCTCTCGACGTGGAAACGGGTGACCGTGGCGCGCAATGCGTCGGCGATCTCGCTGTCGGTCTTGACCGGGCCACCGAACAGGAACTCGACGTCGTCGCTGATGGCCCTGGCCTTGGCGACCTCGCCGCCGGATGCCACCTCGAACCCGGCCACCAGCGGCGCGAGGGCCCGCAGGATCGGAGACGCACTGTTGGCCTTCATGGCGTAGAACATGCGGCAGCGTTCCGGCAGCGTCGCCACGACGCCCTCGACATGTTTCCGCAGCGCATCAAGGTCATAGCCGTAGCGGCAGACCGGGTCGTCGTCCGGGGCGCGTGCCGTCAGCGGGTCAGCGGGCGCCGAGACGATCCGCGTGTCAGTCATGGTCGCTCCGATCCGGCGCGAGCGGGTTGGGCACGTGGTGAAGTCGCGGTTCCGTGTCGGTGAGCAACCTGCGGGTAGTCAGCTTCTCGACGGCGACCATGGGCTTGGCGACGTCGAACAGCGCGAACCGCTCGGCCAACTCGGGGAATCGCGCTTGGTAGTCCGCGATGCCGCCGCGCACGATCGCCCAGAACTCCCGCTCGCCGAGCAGTCCGGCGTCATCCAGGAACCCGGCCAGCTCGCCAAAATTGATGAAGCAGAACGCGTCAAGCAGAAAGTCGGTGACCAGCTCGACGTCGTCAGTCTCCACAAAGGAGTTCGCGTTGACATGATGCGACGGTGGACTCGACAGCATCGGACATTCGTCTGGATCGGACAGTACGGCGCGGCTGAAGCGGACGCCGTCATGGAAGTCCTTGAGTGCGATGCGTTCCGGCAGACCGTCGCGGTGCACCAGCACCATGTTCTGCGCGTGAGCCTCGCAGGCGACGCCGTGTCGGACCAGCAGGTGCAGCAGCGGAACCACGGCGACGTCGACCAACCGCCGTGTCCACTCGCGAGCGCCATGCTCACGCAGCCATGCGTCGACGAACGGTGTGCCGTCGCGCTCGCTCGCGGTCAGGGCGGTGACCGGCACCGCGCACTCGCCGGACGAGAGGAAGCCGTGCAGGCTCTCCCGCCAGATGCAGGCCAGCGTGCCGTACGTCGCTGGGCGGGCGAACTCGGCGGGCGGTTCCGGCGTGACCGCGGTGCCCATGACCTCCCGGAGGATGATCAGCTGGAGCTCATCACGCAGGAAGGCATCGCCGTCCACAAGCCGGCTCAGCCAGTCGGAGATCGGCGGCGCGTTGCGGACGGTGTGCGGTGCCAGCACCCGGCTGGTCGACGTGTTGACCAGCGACAACGACAGCTTGAGGTACGGCCGTCCCGGCACGTCGCGGCAGGCGAGCGTGCGGATCGACTGCTGCGCGCGAAAGGTGTGCGTATCCTCACCGAGCACGATGAGTTGCTGCCGTCGGAGCTGTTCCGCGAACGCGGTGGCGAGGTGCTCTCGCCACTGCCACGGATGCACCGGCAGCATGGTGTACTCCGCGGGCGGAAGTCCGTTGGCGCGAAGAGTGTCCTGAAAGGACGCGCGTGCTTGCCCGAGCTGCGTGGCTAGGAAGCCCTCTTCGCACAGCGACGGGATTGAGGTGACCTCAGTGACGGAGCGATGCGCCGCCAGCCACAGTGGCCGGACCTCGACGGCGAACTCAGGGCCGTAAGCCAGGTTGTCCGCGACGTCGAAACCAACCCGCGACTTGAATGCCGGGTGGTAGCGGTGACCGTCCAGAACTATCGATTCAAGCTGGTCGTAGTCGGCATCGGCCAGCACGTCGCCGCGTTCGGACGCGATGTAGCGCGCGAGGGTGTCATTGAGCAGCGTCCGCTCCAGCTCGTCCGCGAACCGCGCAAGGCAGTCCGACTCAGCACGCAGCGCGTCCGCAACTTCAGCGAGGAACCGGGTGATCGAGTCTGCCTCGGCGGCACCGTTCGCGCCGTGTCGTCGCACCGGGTCCGCGGTGAGCGCGACCCGATTGAAGCCGAACCGCCTGCGCAACCGGAACAGATAGCGAACCGGCTCGCCGTCGGCATCGGTGGCGTCAACGACGGCAGCGACGACGTCCTCGCCCGGCTCAGTCGTGTCCACACCCGACTCGACGCGGTCCGTCACCCGGTATGTGAGCGCGTCTTCGTACACAAGTGACTCCAGCAGCTGCCCGAAAATCCTTCGACGTGCCGCAACGAAGCTCGACGCGCGTAACGCTCGCTGAATCATCTCGGTGGTCATCGGCTCACCTGGTACAGCGGGTTGGGGACATCGACGTAGAGCGGTCGTTCGCCGCGCCCAGCGAACCGGCTGATCAAGTTGGCCTTGGCTGGCAGCGCGGGGGAGGTGACGAGTTCGTGCGCCAGGGCACCGCCCTCGTCCAGCAACACCTCGCGAACCATCGTCCACAGTGGACACTCACCGTCGCCGTATCGACCCAGCACCGCGATGAGATGTCCAAGGTGGTTGGTGACCGCGTGATAGCGCAGCCGGAGCCAGGCTTCGACGTCGGAGTACCGCAGCGGACTTTGAGTGTCCACATCGGAGCAGCGATCCGCACTGACGCTCGTGCCCTCCATGTCGCGCACCCAGAACCGGGTAGGCCAGCCGTCCTCGACATGCAGCAGGCTGTTCTGCACGTGCGCCTCGAAGCTGACGCCGTCGCGCTCGAAAACGTCCAGCAGCGGTAGCAGCGACACCCGTAGATAGCGCCGCAACCACTCCCGCTGCGAACCGCCGGAACGCCGCACGTCCTCGATCACCGTCGGCACGTCGTCGTCGCGGTCTTCCAGCAGGCCAGCCACAACCCTGGGCGTGTAGCGGCCGTCAGTGAACGGGTGCTGCCGGAACAGCACCGCGACATCGGCGGCGAGGTCATCGCCGACCACGGCCGGGTCGACGGCGCGGTAGCCGGTTTCCAGCAGCACCCCGAAACCCTCATGCCGCCAGCGAGGCGCCAGCCGGGCGATCAGCGCGCTCGCGTCGGCGGCACGCCGTAGGTGTTCGGCCGGGTTTGTGCGCACGAAATTCGTGATCCGTACGTGCAACGGCAACTTCCACGACGTCGGAAACGCCGGATCGCAGACGGTGCGCACCGACGACGTCGGGTACACGGTGCCGCCCAACTCACCCAGCGCGATCATCGTGCCGTCCGCGAGCAAGTCGGATACCTTCGGCTGTCGTGCCAGGTAGGCGGCCTGCCAGGGGTGCATCGGGAGCGGCGCGTAACCACTACCGGTCTGGAGCTCGACCTCGGGCGGCGCCCACTCGCCCCGCGCGACGCGACGTTCCAGCAGCGCGTCGGTACGCACGGCGAACCAGTGCAGCCGGAACTCCGCGCCCAGCTCAGGGGCGTAGCACGGCAGATCATCACCGAAGCCGTCGATGCTCTTCGGGGTCGGGTGGAACGGGTGGCCGTAGCGTAGCGACTGCTCGGCCTGACGTGTGGCAGCGCCACGCACCTGACCAGCGGCCGTCGTCGCCCCTGCCGTTCGCGCCGACTGACCAGCAACTGGTGACGTCGGCCCGGTGGCGTGCGACTCAGGTCCGGCCAGGTATCGCGCTGTCGCGTCGGTGCTCCCCTCGATCTGTCGCGCGAGCGCGGTGCCGTCACCTGCCTCGCAGAAGACGTCGGCCGTCAGCGCGGCAACCTCATCGAGCAGCAGCGTGATCAGCTCGCGGTGGCTCAACCGTTCGCGCACGATGCCCGGCCTTTCCAGCCAGACGTCGTCGCCGTAGCCGTGATGACCGATCTCGGAGCGGTACCGCAACGAGACGACGACAGCCCGCCCGCCACCCAGCGGCACCCTGACGAGCCCATCACCCGTTTCGGTGGGGATATGGCCTGACTCCCGCAGGTAGGCGTTGAGTAGCCGCTGCCGTGTCGCGCGCTGGGCCAGCTCATGTGCGGTGACCGTCATGGTGCTCACCTGCCCGCCTCGCTCGGGACCCGGGTGCGGATCGGGATCAAGGCACGCTGTGGGCGCGTCGATGGCGTCATCGGCGCACCGCCGTTGGTAACAGCGGGTTCGGCATCCTGCCGGTCGCCGCGGGCATACTCACGCCGTTGCCGCGCCCCGCACGCAACAACGGGCCGAGCACCTGCCTGCTCGGCCACTCAGGCGCATCGAGCAGCACGGTACGGAGCGTGTCACGGACCTCATCCCGCACGGTCGCGGCGTCGATCCCAGTGTTGACGGCGTCGGTGAGCGAAAGCCAGAAGGCCCGTTCGTCCAGGTCATAGTGCCGGGCGAGGGCGTCGGCGATGCCGTAGAGGTTCACATGGAGGCCGAGGGTCTGCGCGTAGCCGATCAGCGCCTCCGGCTCGTCGAGGCACAGCGACTGCGGTGCGCCCGGCTTGATCCGGTAGCCGGGATCGGGTGTGCCCGCCACAGCCATCCACCGCGGACACAGCCGAACGGTGTCGTGATCCCGCAGCACGAAGCTAGGTCGAGCGGCTGTGGACACGTGCCCTCGTGGGAACACGGCGACGACGTTCTGACCGTGCAGTTCCGGTAGGACACCGTGGCCGAGGAAGGTGAACATCATCGCGCAGAAGGCGGTCGCGATGTCGCGGAAGAACGCCGCTGGGTCGTCAACGTCCAGCGCGGGCGCCAAATGGCGCCATTCGTGGGCCGCGAGTGCCGCCATCGGCAGGGCGATGGCGTCGTTGGCGAAAACGTCCTGTGGGTAACGGCGCACCTGCGCCGCGAGCTCTCCCGGCCGGTCCGCGAATTCGCCAGCCGTGCTGGCGTGCCAGCCGCACCAGGCGCGTTCGTCACACAGCGCCACCCGCTCGGCCAGCGTCGGATCTGTGTCGAGCAGCCATCGCAGGGTGCGGTGCGCCTTGTCGCCGTTATCCAGGTAGCGCGGCGGCAACAGTCGAGCCGCTCCCAGCGTGGCCACGCTGCTGGTGCTTCCGCCGAGCGGAAGCTTGACATGCAGGGCGGCATCCGGCGAGGTAGCCAAAGTGCGCAGCGAGGCCGTCGGGTGGCACCAGCCGAGGAGGCAGTCCAGCGGCACGACGTCGCGTGCGGCGATCTCGTGCGCCCATTCCGTCCGCAGCACCCGATCGAACTGCCACGGATGCACCGGCACCGGTTGGTACTCGTCAGGATCCACACCGGACGCGCCCAGTTCGTCCGCGAGCTGGCCCTGTTCGGACCGTGTGAGTAGGACCTCCGCGATTCGGTCCGATGTGGCGCCTTCGCCGTGGCGCAGCTGTTCGCGTCGCACCGCAACCCACCGCAACGCGAGCGGCGGCTGTCGCATGGGTCCGTACTCGGACAGTTCGGCCGCCGACCAGCCGGACACCGCACGGGCCGTCGGGTGGAAGGGCCGGTTGCGGGTCGCCGCGAGCCGTTCCCCGGTCAGCAGCTCACCGGGCCGCGGTGTTCCTTCGGGCAGCGCCGCCCAGCCAGCCGACGTTACTTCGGCGTGCTCGACGGCCGTGCACAGATCGGCCGCGACCACGTCGTATCCCGGCAGGTCGTCGCGAGCGACGAGTAAATCAAGCACCTCGGCGGGCGCCAGCTCCCGCTGGGCATCACCGACGAGCCACACCGGCGCGCGGGACAACCGCCACGGCTGCAACGGACCGCCGTCGCGGCAACGAAAAGCGAGCGCGCCACCAGTGACCGGAATGCGACACCACCACTCCCCTTCGGCACACGCGACATCCGGCACCCCGGCAACGTCGGTCTCCAGCGCATCCGCCGTGCCCGCGACGTTCTCACCGAGGAGCGTGTCAATCAGATCCCGAAGGACGACGTCGAGTGCGTCCATGGTCAGTACAGGTCCAGCAGGGTGCCGACCTGTTGTTCCAGCGCACGGCGATAGATCTCGGCGGCGCAGGCGATGTCCTCGACCGCCATGCCCATCGGGTTCAGCACGATGACCTCGTCGTCGGTCTCCCGCCCCGGCCTGCGACCCGCCAGAATCTCTCCCAGCTCTGCGTGCAGCCGCTCCCGGGAGAAGGTGCCTTCGAGCACCAGCTGATTGATGATCTTCTTCTCCCGGTTGCTCTGTTCCCAATCGTCAACAACGACCTTGTCCGCCTTGAGAAAGACATCTTTGTGGACATCCATGATGGACACGTTGCAGAGCAACGATCCACGCTTCAACCAGTCACGTCGGATGTACGGCGTGTCGGTCACCGTGCACGGCACAACGAGATCGCCTGCCCGCACCGCATCCTCCGCATGAGCGGCAACCACCGCACTGACATCGTGCTCAGCTTTGACCGCGGCCGCGAGCTTCTCGGCGGCCTCGTGCCTGATGTCGAACAGATGCACGGTCTCGATGTGCTCGAACTGCTGCAGCAACGCCGTGATCTGCGTCGATCCGATGACGCCGCAGCCGATGAGCGCGACATCGGTGAAGCCATCGCGCGCGAGGTGTCGCGCGGCGAGAGCGGACACGGCGGCCGTGCGCCAGGCGGAGATCAGGCTGCCCTCAAGGAACGCGACCGGATAGTTGGTCTCGGGGTCATTGAGGACGATGATCGCGCTGGCTCGCTCCCGACCCGCACGATCGGGGTTGTCATGCTTGCTGCCGATCCACTTCAGACCAGACATGCCCGGAGCGCCAACATGCGCTGGCATCGCGATGATCCTGTCCGCGATGTGGTCGCCCGAGGCCCGCAGGTACGGCTTCAGCGGTTGCACGGTCTTTCCCTCGGCGTGCTGTACCAGGCCGTCCGCCAGCGCTTCGACGTATAAGTCGGAGTGGTTACCACCGACAGCGGCGATGTCGCGGCGGTTGAGGTAGAGGATGCGAGGTACGCCGTCGGTCATCTCATTCGCTCCTGGTGTCAGCCTGGTTCCTGCTGCGCTGCTGTGCTGCGGCGAGCCACTCGTCGTCATACACGACGTCGAGATAACGGTCGCCCCTATCGGGAAAAATGGCTACCACCCGACTGGGCTCCGGCAACGCGGGCATGAGCTTGCGGATCGCGGCGACGACGGCGCCGCTGGAGCCACCGGCGAAGATGCCCTCCGCCGCCACCAGCTCCCGGCAACCCTGCGCGGCCTCAACGTCATCGACGTAGACGACCTCGTCGATCTCGCCGGGACGGCACAGTTCCGGCACGCGACTGGAACCGATGCCGGGGATCTCCCGCGCGCCGGGGTTGCCACCGAAGATCACCGAACCGACGGCGTCGACGGCGATCACCCGCATGCTGGGGAATCGCTCCCGGAGCCTGCGGGCGCAGCCGAGGATGCAGCCGGTGGTGCTGACCGGCGCGATGAGGCACTCGGGTGGATGCACCAACTGGGTAGCGAGTTCGGCGCCGGTGCCGTAGTAGTACGCCTGCCAGTTGCGGTCATTGGCGTACTGGTTGATCCACACCGCATCGGGTGTCTTCGCGACGAGTTCGTTCACCCGGGAGATGCGGGTGTGCAGGTAGCCACCGGATTCATCCGGCTCGGTGACCATCTCGACGCTCGCGCCTAGCCTGCGGAGAATCGCGGCGTTCGCGCTGGTCGTCTTGGGATCGATCACGCAGACGAACCGCAGGTCATTGACGCGTGCGGCCATCGCGAGCGCGATGCCGAAGTTGCCGGAACTGCTCTCGACGAGCGTGCTTCGCGGGCGGATGGAGCCATCGGCGAGTCCGGCCGCCACGATGTAGCGCGCCGAGCGATCCTTCATGCTCCCACCGGGGTTCATCAGCTCCAGCTTGGCGAGCACCTCGCGGCCCGGCTCGCGAAACAGCCTCCGTAGCGCGACGATGGGAGTGTTGCCGACACAGTCGAAGACCGACTCGCACACGGCCTCGCGCGCGTCCTCACCGACCGGGCCCACTGCGATATCAGCGCTCACGGCTCTCCCCACCTCGGCAATGAGTATAGGTAAGCCTAGCCTAAGTTGATCTCATCTCGTCAAGCCGACGCGGCCCAATCGCGCGGCACGATCTGAGATGACTCGTCCGAGGGTAGCCACACGGGAGGTGATGGCCATGAACGAAATCCGCATAGGCACATCCGGTTGGGTGTACGAGTCGTGGCGCGGATCGTTTTACCCCGAGGACGTGCCACGGAAGCGCGAACTCGAATATCTGGGCCGGCAACTACGGACGGCGGAAATCAACGGATCGTTCTATTCGCTGCAACGCCCCGAGCGCTATCGCGGCTGGCGCGACGCGGTTCCCGACCACTTCGTGTTCGCCGTCAAGGGAAGCCGGTTCATCACCCACATGAAGCAACTCCGCGACATCGAGACGCCGCTAGCCAACTTCCTCGCCAGCGGCGTGCTCGCGCTCGGCCCCGCGCTAGGACCGATGTTGTGGCAACTGCCGCCACGCATGACGTTCGACGTCGACCGGCTTACGTCGTTCTTCGCGTCGCTGCCCCGATCCACCGCCGAGGCAGCGGAGCTCGCGCGTGGCCACGACGACAAGCTCAAGTCGGAACCGTTCACCGAGGTCGACGCCGACCGGCCGCTGCGACACGCGCTGGAGGTGCGGCATCCGAGCTTCGCCACGGCGGAGTGCGTCGAGCTGCTCCGCGAGCACGACATCGCGCTGTGCGTCGCGGACTCCGCTGGTGAGTGGCCACATCTGGAAGACGTGACCTCGGATTTCGTGTACGTGCGCCTTCACGGCGACGTCGAGCTCTACACCAGTGGATACAGCGATGCGACGCTGCGCGAGTGGGCGGACAAGATCCGGCAGTGGCACGACGGCGACGGACCGCGCGGCGAGCACACCGTCGGCCCGCCCGCGCCCCGGCGGCGTCGTGACGTCTACGTCTACTTCGACAACGATGTCGACGCCCACGCACCCCACGACGCCATGATGCTGGCCAGTCTGCTCAACGCCAGCCCTCGCTGACGCCGTGTCCTGCACTCTCGACGCCGTGTCCTGCACTCCCGACGCCGTGTCCTGCACTCCCGACGCCGTGTCATGCACTCCCGACGTCGTGTACCGCGCGGGATGCTCACGCACCGCGGGTCGATTCGGGGTCGAAACCAGGGACAGCCCTGATGTGTACAACGGACTCGCGCCGGACCATGGAACTCATGACACAGGACATGAACACCAACGGCGTCAAGCAACTCCGCAGAAGCTCGACCGACAAAATGATCGCCGGAGTGTGTGGCGGCTGGGCGCGGTACCTCGGCGTCGATGCCGCACTGCTGCGCATTCTGCTCGTCGCGGTCACCCTATTCGGCGTCGGCGTTCCCATCGTGGTTTATGTGGCGTGCTGGCTGCTGATGCCACAGGACGACTAACACCACGATTCGCGCGACCGCGAAGACGGAATGGGATATATGCGGGGTGACGAGCCGCCAACGTCGATAGCCTTGCGCGCATGCCGACATTTCCCGACGCATCCGGACCGCCGTACCCGTACCCGCGGCCCCTGCCGCCGGACGCGGAAGAGGCCCACTTACAGGCAACGGGCTACTACCAGAAGAAGATCAATCGGTGGAATGGCCTTGTATTGTTTCCCGGGATCCTGTGCGCGATCATCTCGCTGTTCTGGGGACGAGGCAGGACCGCTGAGCGAGGCGATCCGTCCCTGTGGGATATCAATGTCGACCTGGCACTGATTTTGTTGATTATCGGCGCGGCGTTAATTGTGATCGCCGGTATTCGAATCTACATTCTCGCGTCCGCCAAGTCGCCGCATACCAAGCTGCTCAAGGCATACGGTGTTCCGTTGGACGTCTCCGGCACGAAAAAGCTGACGGGTGAACGCGGTAGAGCGCGGTAAGAAAGGGAGAGGGCCGGGCACCTTTCCGGCGCCCGGCCCTTTCGTAGACGTAGACGTCTGGACTATCAGAAGCCCATGCCGCCCATGTCGCCCATGCCGCCGGTCGGGTCGCCCGCGGGAGCGCCGCCACCCTTCTCCGGCTTGTCGGCGATGACCGCCTCGGTGGTGAGGAACAGCGCGGCGATCGACGCGGCGTTCTGCAGCGCCGACCGGGTCACCTTCGCCGGGTCGATGACACCGGCGGCGATCAGGTCCTCGTAGCCGCCGGTGGCGGCGTTGAGGCCGTGGCCCTCAGGCAGCCCCTTGACCTTCTCCACCACGACGCCGCCCTCGAGACCGCTGTTGACCGCGATCTGCTTGAGCGGAGCCTCGACGGCGATCTTGACGATGTTCGCGCCGGTCGCCTCGTCGCCTTCCAGCTTGAGGCTGTCGAACGCGGCCTTGGATGCCTGCAGCAGGGCGACGCCACCACCGGCGACGATGCCCTCCTCGACGGCAGCCTTGGCGTTGCGCACCGCGTCCTCGATGCGGTGCTTGCGCTCCTTGAGCTCGACCTCGGTCGCGGCGCCGGCCTTGATGACGGCGACGCCACCGGCCAGCTTGGCCAGCCGCTCCTGCAGCTTCTCGCGGTCGTAGTCGGAGTCGCTGTTCTCGATCTCGGCGCGGATCTGGTTGACCCTGCCCTGGATCTGGTCGGCGTCGCCAGCACCCTCGACGATGGTGGTCTCATCCTTGGTGATGACGGCCTTGCGGGCACGGCCGAGCATCGAGATGTCGGCGTTCTCCAGCTTGAGGCCGATGTCCTCGGTGATGACCTGGCCACCGGTCAGGATGGCCATGTCCTGCAGCATCGCCTTGCGGCGGTCACCGAAGCCAGGGGCCTTGACCGCACAGGACTTGAAGGTGCCGCGGATCTTGTTGACGACCAGGGTCGCCAGCGCTTCACCTTCGAGGTCCTCGGAGATGATCAGCAGCGGCTTGTTCGACTGCATGACCTTCTCCAACAGCGGGAGCATGTCCTTGACGTTGGAGATCTTGGAGCCGTAGAGCAGAACGTACGGGTCCTCGAGCACGGTCTCCTGACGCTCGGCGTCGGTGACGAAGTAGCCTGAGATGTAGCCCTTGTCGAAGCGCATGCCCTCGGTCAGCTCGAGCTCGAGACCGAAGGTCTGGCTCTCCTCGACCGTGACGACGCCTTCCTTGCCGACCTTGTCGAGCGCCTCGGCGATCAGCTCACCGATGGTGCGGTCAGCGGCCGAGATCGAGGCCGTCGCAGCGATCTGCTCCTTGGTCTCGACCTCCTTGGCCGACTTGTGCAGCTGCTCGGTGACGGCCTCGACGGCCTGCTCGATCCCACGCTTGAGGGCGATGGGGTCGGCACCGGCTGCGACGTTGCGCAGGCCTTCCTTGACGAGGGCCTGGGCGAGCACGGTGGCGGTGGTGGTGCCGTCACCAGCGACGTCGTCGGTCTTCTTAGCAACTTCCTTGACGAGCTCGGCCCCGATCTTCTCCCACGGGTCCTCGAGCTCGATCTCCTTGGCGATGGAGACACCGTCGTTGGTGATGGTCGGCGCGCCCCACTTTTTCTCGAGCACGACGTTGCGGCCACGGGGGCCAAGCGTCACCTTGACGGCTTCGGCGAGGGTGTTGAGGCCGCGCTCTAGACCGCGGCGGGCGTCCTCGTCGAACGCGATCAATTTGGCCATTTCGGTGTGGTCCTCCGGTATTGGGCGCCGTGCTCGCCGCAGGGGCTCACACGGCAGGACTCTGCAACTTGGCCAGGCTCGGTGCCCGCGACGGACGACAGGCTCGGATGTCCGAGCCAAGCCTCACCGTCCCGACCTTCAAGCGAGTGCGACACCGGATCGGTGCCCCATCTCGCCTAGCACTCTCCCTGTGAGAGTGCTAGTCACGTGTTTAGCACTCTCGGCATGCGAGTGCAACCTCGGGTGGCACTAGCGAGGTCGTGAAACGTCGAGATAACGCCTCACGCGGTAGCGATGATCACAGCGGCGAGCAACAGTACGAGGATGACGACAGCGCCGAGCAACAGTGGAACCAACCAGCTCGGCTGGGAGTTTCGCCCCTGCTGCTGGTAGGGCGGAGCGGGCGCGGGCCTGGCAGCGGGCCCGGGTTCCGGCGCGGGCGAACCGTACCCAGGAGGTGGAACAGGACCCGGGCCACGTTGCGCGGGCGGCCGTCCTGGCATCGCACCGGCACGCGGCCCGTGCGGTGGCCGGGGCGACTGCTGGGGTTGCCCGTTGCCCCACTGCTGGGCACCTCGCTGCGGCGTCTCCCGTTGTTCAGTCTCGCGCGCGCGAGACGACGTCAGCGCCTCGGTCGCCGCGGTGAGCAGGGCGACGCAACTGTCGTAGCGCCGCCCTGGGTCCTTCGCCATGCCCTTCGCCAGCACGGCGTCGATCGCCTGCGGCAAGCTCGACACGATCCGCGCGGCAGACGGCGGCGCGAGGTTCAGGTGTCCCTTGATCACGCTCTGCACGTCGCCGGGATACGGCGGACGCCCGGTCAGGCACGCGTAGAGCACACAGGCCAGCGCGTACTGGTCCGTCCTGCCGTCCAGCGGCTCCCCGCGCAGGTGCTCCGGCGCGGCGTAGGTGGGCGAGCCGAGAAAGTCCCCACCCCTGGTGCGGTGGCCGGTCGCACCCCTGCGGGTCAGCCCGAAATCCGCGACATAGACGTGTTCTTTGATCGACTCCCGCTTGGTGACGAGCACGTTCGCCGGTTTGACGTCGAGGTGCACCAGCCCTCGCCGGTGCAACGTGTCCAGCGCGTCGGCCACCTGTTCCAGCAGCCCCACCGCGCGTTCCGGCCGCATCGGCCCCTCGGAGATCAGGCTGGCGAGGTCGGAACCGTCGACGAGTCGCATGCCGATGTAGTGCATGCCGTCGAGTTCGCCGAAGTCGTACAGCGGGACGATGTTCGGATGGTCGATGGCGGCCGTGTTGCGGGCCTCGTCGACGAAGCGTTCGCGAAACTCGGCGTCGGCACCGAGGTGCTCCCCGATGACCTTCAGTGCCACCTTTCTGCCGAGCCGGACGTCCGTCGCCCGGTACATGACGCTCATGCCGCCCTTACCGAGCACACCATCAATACGGTAATTGCCTAACCGGCGCCCCGTGAGGTCCGCGACCTGCTCGTCTGCCACGCCCGGGAGCCTAACGTGCGGAGGTTACCGTCCGCTCACGAGTGAGATCCGGTGCGCTAGCGACCGAATCTCACGAAGCACGCGGCCATCTGGCGCGCCGGCAGTCGGGCGCGAGAGGATCGCGGCTATGAGCCAGCCACTCTCCGTCGCCGAGTACAGGGCGACCGTCGCCGCCCTGCTACCGGCCGCGCGCACCGCGACACTCCCGCTCGAACAGTGCCACGGCAGGGTGCTCGCCGAGGACGTCACCGCGAGCGTGTCGCTTCCGCCGTTCGACAACTCCGCTATGGACGGCTACGCGGTACGCGCCACCGACATCGCGGATGCGTCCGAGCAGTCGCCGGTCGAGTTGCCGGTGGCCGCCGACATCCCCGCGGGGCGCACCGACGGTCCCCCGCTGGAACCGGGCACAGCGCACCGGATCATGACCGGCGCGCCGATGCCGGACGGCGCGGACGCCATCGTCAAGGTGGAGGACACGGACGGCGGCACCGAACGGGTGCGGCTGTTCGCGGCGGCAGCGGCAGGCAAGAGCGTTCGGCGGGCTGGCGAGGACGTTACGGCTGGTGACATCGCGCTGCGGGAGGGCACGCTACTCGGCGCGGCACAGCTCGGACTGGCCGCGGCGACCGGATGCGCCAAGCTGGCTGTCAAGGCTGGGCTGCGGGTGCTGGTGCTGTCCACCGGCTCTGAGCTGGTGCTGCCGCCGGAACCGCTGCGACACGGTCAGATCTACGAATCCAACAGCATCATGCTGGCCGCCGCGATGCGGGCGCTCGGCTGTGAGGTGGACGTCGTGCGCAGCGTCGTCGACGACGTCGACACCTTCCGCGAGACGCTGGCCGCCCACAGCGAGCACGCCGACCTGATCGTGACCTCCGGCGGGGTGAGCGCCGGCGCCTACGAGGTGGTCAAGGACGCGCTGACGAGCGAGGGCGTGCGGTTCACCAAGGTCGCGATGCAGCCGGGCGGCCCGCAGGGTTGCGGCACGATCAACGACACCCCGATCGTGACGCTGCCAGGCAACCCGGTGAGCGTGCTCGTGTCGTACGAGGTCTTCCTGCGACCCGCGTTGCTCGCCGCACTCGGCCACGCGCACGCCGACCGGCCGGTGGTGCGGGCGCGGCTGCTCGAGCGGCTGATCGCGCCCGCTGGCAAGCGGCAATTCCGGCGCGGCTTCTACACGCCACCGGTCGCTTCGGAGACCGGCAGCGTCACCGGCACCGTCGGCCCCCGGGGCGGACCTGGCTCACATCTGCTCGCGGCGTTCACCCAGGCGAACTGCCTCATCGTGCTGCCAGAGGACACGACTGAGGTGGCCGAGGGGGCTGAGGTGGATGTGATGCTACTGAGTTGAGGCTGGCCGTGGCAGGCATAATCTCGCGACATGGGATTCATCGCGTGGGTGATCTTCGGAGCGCTGGCGGGCTGGGCGGCCAACGTCGTCGTCGGCGGGAAGGATCGGCGTCCGCAAGGGTGCCTGGTCAGCGTGCTGGTCGGCATCGTAGGCGCGGCGCTCGGCGGGTTCATCTACCAGCTCGCGACCGGGGAAGAGATGAACTTCGCGTTCGACCTGCCCAGTTTCGGCGTCGCGGTGCTCGGTGCGATCCTGCTGCTCGCGCTGGTCCGACTCGCCACAGCGGGCGGCAGACGCCGTGACCGCACGCGGTAGCGTAGACACGCACTGAAACGGGGTAACCTTGCCCCGCCCAACAGCAGAACAGTAACGGAAAGTCAGACATGAACCCGGCCTCTTCTGGTAGCTCGACCCCACCGGCGCCAGAGGCACGTATCCGCGAGACGCTCGCACACGCGGCGACGCTCGCCCGCGAGACCGTGCCCCCCATGCATCCCGCAGGCAGGCCGTTCGTGCTCGGCGCGGCAGCCGCGGCCATGGCCCTGCGCAAGATCAGCAAGCCACTAGGCACCCTCGGTTTCGTCGGGGCCGCGGCGACGGCCTGGTTCTTCCGCGAGCCGCGCCGCGTCGCCCCGCCGCGCGCCGATGTCGCGGTCGCGCCCGCTGACGGCACCATTGCCAGCATCGGCGAGGCCGTCCCGCCCGCCGAGCTCAACGCCGGTGCGACGCCGCGTCCCCGCGTCAGCATCTTCCTGTCCGTGTTCGACGTCCACGTGCAGCGAGTCCCCGCAGCGGGACAGGTCGAGGCCGTGGCGTACCGGAAGGGCAAGTTTCTCTCCGCCGACCTGGACAAGGCCAGCGAGGACAACGAGCGCAACTCGGTCGCCATTCGCACGAACGGCGGCCACGAGCTGGTCGTCGTGCAGATCGCGGGCCTGATCGCGCGGCGCATCCTGTGCGAGGTCGGCACGGGAGACAAGGTCGACACCGGCCAGACCTACGGGCTGATTCGGTTCGGCTCTCGCGTCGACCTCTACCTGCCGCACGGCAGCCGGGTTCTGGTCAGCGAGGGCCAACGCACCGTAGGCGGCGAGACCGCGCTGGCCGAGCTGCCGTCGTCACTGGAGCGCTGATGGTGCGCACCGCGCCCGGTGTCCGCCTGCTGCCGAACGCCATCACGGTGCTCGCGCTGTGCGCGGGCCTGTCCGCGGTGCAGTTCGCCTTGCAGGGGAACTTCGCGCTGGCCATCGTCGGTGTCGTCGTCGCGGCGGTGCTGGACAGCCTCGACGGCCGCATCGCCCGCCTGCTCGACGCGACGTCGAAGATGGGCGCCGAGCTGGACTCACTGTCCGACGCCGTCTCCTTCGGCGTCGCGCCAGCACTGGTGCTGTTCGTCTGGCAAGCCGACGGCAGCCGCGCGGGCTGGATCGCGGCGCTGGTGTTCGCCGTCTGCATGGTGCTGCGGCTCGCCAGGTTCAACACACTGCTCGACGACACCGACAAACCGCCGTTCGCTTCGGAGTTCTTCGTCGGCGTGCCCGCACCCGCTGGTGGACTGCTGGCGCTGATGCCGGTGATCCTGACGCTGGAGTTCGGCACCGGCTGGTGGTCGACGGGCCCTGTGGTGTGGCTGTGGCTGATCGCCATCGCGGCGCTGGCGATCAGCAGGCTCCCGACATTGTCGCTCAAGTCGGTGAACGTACCCGCGAAGGCGGTGGCACCGCTGCTGGTCGGCGTTGGCCTACTCGCGGCGGCGATCGTGCAGTTTCCACTGATCGCATTGAGCGCGGCGCTCCTGCTGTACCTGGCGCACGTGCCGTATGCGGCCTACCGGCACACCTGGCTGGCGAAGCACCCGGAAGCGTGGGACGTAACGGCCCACGAACGGAGGGCGATCCGGCGCAGCTCCCGGCGGCACCGGAGGCTCGGGCTGCGCCGGCCGATCCGCAGCAGGATCGCGGGCGCGTCGCTGCGCAGGGTGCGACTGCCCCGCAACGGCTCGACGCAGCGGACGGTGACGACAGGCCAGCCGTCCGCGTCGTCTACGTCATCGGACGGTGGCGGGCGCACCAGGAACTGGCGGCGGCTCGGACTTCGCAAGCAGTGACGGCTCGGGGTGCGTGAAGAGTACGGCGACGACCGCCTCGGCTCAGTAGGCTCGGCACCGTGCCGACACCACAGATCACGCTGACCGCACGGCTAACCCCGTCCGCGCTCGACACCCGACGCGGCGTGGTGCGCTTGCACCAGGAGGTACTGGACGCCCTGGGCCTGCGCGCCTGGGACGCCGTCCAGCTGGTGGGCGCACGGGTGAGCGCGGCGCTCGCCGCACGCACCCCGCAGGACGGCCAGCACGGCGTGGTGCTCACCGACGACGTCACGCTGTCCAACCTGGGTGTCACCGAAGGCGGCGAGGTGGTCGTCTCCCCCGCCGACGTCGCGCACGCTCGCAGCGTGACGGTGTCTGGCTCAAGGTTGGCAAGCATGTCGCTGCCGCCGGACATGCTGCGGCTGGCGCTGATCGGCAAGGTGTTCACCGTGGGCGACGCGGTGTCGCTGCTACCGCAAGATCTCGCACCACCGGCTGGCACCGACGTCGCCGACGCGCGCGGCAAGCTCTCCCGCGCCATCGGCATGACCTGGACGAGCGAGCTGCTGACTATCACCGCCACCGATCCAGCGGGCCCAGTCACCATCGGCCCCTCTACGGTGCTGTCCTGGCGCACCGTGTCCGGCACTCCCGACGCTGTGTCCGACACTCCCGACGCTGTGTCCGACACTCCCGACGCCGTGTCTCACGCCGAGCCCACCCCGCCGGTGTCGGACCTCGCGGGCGCGCACACGGTGGCGAGCACACTCGCTGAATGGTTCGAGCTCGCCTTCACACATCCCGAGCTGCTGGCACAGCTCGGGGCCTCCGCGCGACTCGGCGTGCTGCTGAGCGGCCCGGAAGGCGTCGGCAAGACCACCGTGGTCCGATCCGTGGCGCACGCCAAGGACATCACCGTCGTTCCGCTCGCCGCACCAAGCATCGCCGTGCTGGAACCGAACGCCGCCGTCAAGCGGCTCGACGAAGCCATCAAATCCGCGAAGTCGGCGGCAGGCCCCGCCGCGCTGCTGCTCACCGACGTCGATGCCCTGCTCCCCGCGGACCCGCCTCCGGTCGCCACCGTGCTGCTCGACCGCATCCGCGACGCGCTGCACGCGCCTAACCTCGCCGTCATCGCAACCACCGCGCATCCCGAAGGCGTCGACACCCGGCTGCGCGCGGTGGACCTGCTCGACCGCGAACTCAGCCTCTCGCTGCCCACCACAGAGATGCGCACCGAACTGCTGCGGGTGTTGCTGCGCGAGGTCCCGCTGGAACCGGACGTCGACCTCGGCGTGATCGCGGCGAAGGCACCCGGCTTCGTGGCGGCCGACCTCGTCGCGCTGCGACGCGACGCCGCACTCAGGGCCGCTCTCCGACAGCGCGAAGCGGACATGCCGCGGGTGTCGCATCAGGACTTGCTGGACGCGCTCAGCACTGTCCGTCCACTGTCTATGTCCGAATCGGACACGCTCGCCACTGGCGGTCTCAGTCTTGACGACGTCGGCGACATGCACGACGTGAAGCAGGCACTCACCGAAGCGGTGTTGTGGCCGCTCCGGTATCCCGACTCGTTCGCGCGGCTTGGCGTGACGCCGCCGCGCGGGGTGCTGCTCTACGGCCCTCCGGGTGGCGGGAAGACGTTCCTGGTGCGGGCGCTGGCGGGCACGGGTGCGCTGAACGTGTTCGCGGTCAAAGGTGCCGAGTTGATGGACAAGTGGGTCGGCGAATCGGAGCGCGCTGTCCGGGAGCTGTTCCGGCGCGCGGCCGAGGCTTCGCCGTCGTTGGTGTTCCTGGATGAGATCGACGCGCTGGCACCTCGGCGCGGACAGTCGAGCGACTCCGGCGTTGCGGACCGAGTCGTCGCATCGTTGCTGACCGAATTGGACGGTGTGGAACCGATGCGGGACGTCGTGGTGCTGTGCGCGACCAACCGGCCAGAACTGGTCGATCCGGCACTGCTGCGACCGGGCAGGATCGAGCGTCTGGTGTACGTACCGCCGCCAGAAGCCGCAGCGCGTACGGAGATCCTGCGTGCCACGGCGCAGAACACCCCGCTGGCATCCGATGTGGACCTCGAAGCGTTCGCAGCCACATTGGATGGATATTCAGCCGCGGACTGTGCCGCGTTGATCCGTGAAGGGGCGCTCACCGCGATGCGGGAGTCACTGGACGCCGCGGTCGTCACGGCCAAACACCTGGAATCCGCCCGTGAGGCAGTACGGCCGTCGCTCGACCCGGCGCAGCTCGCCGCGCTGGAAGCGTTCGCAGCGGCGCACTAGCGCAACACAGCGTCGGGAGCGCGCGATACAACGTCCTGAGCGGGGAACACGGCATCGTGGAGGAGGGACACGGCGTCGAGAACGGGGGACACGACGCGGGGGCGCGCCTACTTGCCCGACTGCCTGCCTTCGTAGTCCTTGGTCACGATCACTATCACGCCAGGGCTGGCGTCCTTGATGCCATCGAATCGCGGCCGAACGCGCATGCTGAAGTTGTCACCGATGGCCTGCGCGGCGGCTTCCTCGTTGGTGCCCTCGCGGTAGTAGACCGTGGTCGTGTAGATAACTCCGTCGGAGTAGTTGCCGGTCTCGACGACGTCCCAGCCCCTCGCCTCCAGGTCGCGCTCGGCCCGTGCCGCGAGCCCGGAGATGTTGCTGTTGTTGTAGACGCGGACGTCGACCATCTCCTGCAGCGAGGAGCCGTCCTTACCGCTGGCACCGTCGTCCTTACCACCGGAGCCGCCGGGACCATCGACCGCCTTGCCCCCGTCCCCGCCGTCTCCGGCACCGTCACCGGAACCATCGCCGTCCTCGGAACCGTCCTCACCGGAGCCGTCCGAGCCATCACCGGCATCCGGCTCGCTCGTCTCCGTCTCCGTCTCGTCCGCAGGGTCCGACGGTGATGGGGACGGCGTCGCCGTCGGGGACTCACCACCGTCGCCCTCGCCGGGCGCCGTCGTGGTCGTCTGTTCACCACTCGGCGCGGCCGTGTCGTCGGCATTGCCCGTGACAACCGTCACGGTGCCGATCGCGACCGCGATCACAGCGACGCCAATCAACGCGAGCCCCGCGGCACGCAGCGGTCGGGAGATCCCTGGGAGATTCATGGCAGCTCAATTCCCAGCCGTCGTGCCGCGCGCACCCTCTTGCGCGCCGCCCTCGTCTTACGCAGGCGCTTGATCAACAACGGGTCGACGCGCAACGCGGCCTCGGAGTCGATGAGGCGATTCAGCACCTGGTAGTAGCGCGTCGCCGACATGCTGAACAGCTCGCGGATAGCCTGTTCCTTCGCCCCTGCGTACTGCCACCATTGCCGCTCGAACGCCAAGATCTCGTGGTCTCTGCGGGACAACCCATCCACGCCCACGTCGGCACGCGTCAGCGGGGATGGATCATCGGGCCGAGGTGCCGGCTCCGCTGCTTCCATCTAGCTGTTCGCCTCACAATCGCGTCGTTACTCGCTGGTGCTACGCCTGGCGCGGGGGCGCGAATCACAGGCCTGTGATTCGCTGGCGACATTAGATCATGTGGCACCGACACGCAGTCCGCATTGGGTCGGCGCGTCGGTGCCGGTTCACCCACTCCAGCAAGCGGTTCCGTCGCGGTCATCCGGGCGGATTAAGATTCCGGACGTGACCGTGCATCCCATCCGCATCGCAGGCGACCCCGTCCTGCACAACCCGACCCGCAAGGTAGAGCAGTTCGACGACGACCTGCGCACGCTCGTGGACGACATGTTCGACACGATGTACGCGGCGGAAGGCGTCGGCCTCGCCGCCAATCAGATCGGCGTTGACCTGCGTCTTTTCGTCTTCGACTGCCCGGACGACGAGGGCGCGCGGCACAAGGGCCTCGTGATCAACCCGATCCTTGAGACGTCCGAGCGCCCGGAGACGATGCCCGATCCGGACGACGACCTCGAGGGCTGCCTTTCCGTACCCGGCGAGAACTTCCCGGCAGGCAGGGCATCCTGGGCGAAGGTCACCGGCGTCGACCTGGACGGCGAGCCGGTCGAGGTCGAGGGCACCGGCTTCTTCGCGCGCTGCCTCCAGCACGAAACCGATCACCTTGACGGCTTGCTCTACCTCGATCGACTGGTCGGCAGGAACCAGCGCGCCGCGAAGAAGATGATCAAGGCGAACCGCTGGGGCGTGCCCGGCCTGAGCTGGAATCCCGCCGAGGGGCGCTACCCGGGCTGACTACGCCCACGGCGAACGCGACAGCACCGACCAGCCCGCTCGATGCACACTGGACATAACGGTGTAATCCGACGGGATGGTGGCCTATGTCCGACGTCGGTCAGGACGCTCTTGACGCCTACTCGCGCGTGGTCAGCTCGGTCGCCAAGGCGGTGACGCCGCAGGTCGCGAGCGTCACGCTACGACGCGGGAACGGCTCAGCGGTGGTCTTCGACGACACCCATCTACTCACCAACGCCCACGTCGTCGGCGCCCATGACAGCGGCACCGTCACTTTCGCGGACGGCACCGAGGCATCCTTTCGCGTGATCGGTGCCGACCCGCTGTCCGACCTCGCCGTGCTCGGCACCGATAGTCACGCCCACGAGCCCGCGCGACTCGGCAACGCCGACGACCTGGTCGTCGGGCAACTGGTGGTGGCGGTCGGCAGCCCGCTCGGCCTGTCCGGTTCCGTCACCGCTGGCGTGGTCAGCGCACTCGGCCGGTCGCTGCCGGTGCGTCAGGGCAAGGCGAGTCGCGTGATCGAGGACGTCATCCAGACGGACGCCGCACTCAATCCGGGTAACTCCGGTGGCGCGCTCGCGGATGCCACCGGCCGCGTGGTCGGCATCAGCACCGCGCTGGCTGGGGTTGGGCTCGGGCTCGCCGTCCCGATCAACCCCACCACCCGCCGCATCATCGACACCCTGCTGGTGGAAGGCCACGTGCGGCGTGCCTACCTCGGCATCGTCGGTGTCCCGGCACCACTGCCAGACGACGTCGCCGACCGCACAGGACAGCGGACGGGGCTGCGTATCGTCGAGGTCGTCCGCTCGGGTCCCGCCGACCGCGCCGACCTCCATAAGGGTGATCTGATCCTCACCGTGGCGAGAGAACGGGTCGCCGACGCGCAGGGCATTCAGCGGCAGCTGTTCGGCGAGGTCATCGGTACGCCACTCGCGATAACAGTGCTACGCAACGGCGCGATGGTCGACGTCTTCGCGACACCCACGGAACTGCCCGTCGGTTGAGTGCCGCCCTTGAACCACCACCGGCGGCATGGCAGGGTCGAAGAGACAACCACACAACGCGGGAGCTCGCGCCATGGCGGGCTGAGAGGGCGGCTGGCCTCGAGCACAGCGCCGCCGACCGCATGAACCTGACCGGGTAATGCCGGCGTAGGGAGGAAAGTCGCGTGACTACTCTTGACGAGTCCACCCAGCTCGACGGCGTCCAGCCGACCATCACCACCGGGCCTATCACCGGATCCCGCAAGCACTACATCACCACCGATCGCGGGCTGCGCGTGCCGGTGCGGCGGATCGAGCTGACCAACGGTGAGCACTTCGACGTCTACGACACCTCTGGTCCATACACCGATTCCGAAGCGGACATCGACGTCCATCAAGGCCTGCAGCCGATGCGTAAGCCGTGGATCGATGGCCGCGAGCACAACACCCAGATGGGGTACGCCAAGGCTGGGATCATCACCGAGGAGATGGAGTTCATCGCCGCGCGCGAGCGGATGAGCCCCGAGTTCGTGCGCGACGAGGTCGCCAGGGGCCGCGCGGTGATTCCGGTCAACCGCAACCACCCCGAGTCCGAACCCGCCATCATCGGCAAGAACTTCCTGGTGAAGGTCAACGCCAACATGGGCAACTCGGCCGTCTGGTCCTCTGTGGAGGAAGAGGTCGAGAAGATGGTGTGGGCCACCCGCTGGGGCTCAGACACGATCATGGACCTCTCGACGGGCAAGCGGATCCACGAGACGCGCGAGTGGATCATCCGCAACTCGCCGGTCCCGGTCGGCACGGTGCCGATCTACCAGGCGCTCGAAAAGGTCAACGGCGAGCCGGAGAAACTGACCTGGGAGCTGTACCGGGACACCATCATCGAGCAGTGCGAGCAGGGCGTCGACTACATGACGGTGCACGCGGGCGTGCTGCTGCGCTACATCCCGCTCACCGCACAGCGCGTCACCGGCATCGTCTCGCGCGGCGGATCGATCATGGCGGCGTGGTGCCTGCACCACCACAAGGAGTCGTTCCTCTACACCCACTTCTCCGAGCTGTGCGAGATCCTGCGCGCCTACGACGTCACGTTCTCGCTGGGTGACGGTCTGCGGCCCGGCTCGATCGCCGACGCCAACGACCGCGCGCAGTTCGCCGAACTGGAGACGCTTGGCGAGCTGACCCACATCGCGCGCGAGCACGACGTGCAGGTGATGATCGAGGGCCCCGGCCACGTGCCGATGCACAAGATCAAGGTGAACGTGGAGAAGGAAGAGGAGCTGTGTGGCGAGGCGCCGTTCTACACCCTCGGCCCGCTCGCCACCGACATCGCTCCCGCGTACGACCACATCACCTCGGCCATCGGCGCGGCGCAGATCGGCTGGTATGGCACCGCGATGCTGTGCTACGTCACGCCGAAGGAGCACCTCGGCCTACCGAACCGGGACGACGTCAAGACCGGCGTGATCTCGTACAAGATCGCCGCTCACTCCGCTGACCTGGCCAAGGGGCATCCGCACGCGCACGAGTGGGACGACGAGCTGTCCAAGGCGCGATTCGAGTTCCGCTGGGACGACCAGTTCAACCTCGCGCTGGACCCGGACACCGCACGGGCGTATCACGACGAGACGCTGCCAGCCGAGCCAGCCAAGACGGCGCACTTCTGCTCGATGTGCGGGCCGAAGTTCTGCTCGATGCGAATCACGCAGGACATTCGGGACTACGCCGCCGAGCATGGACTGGAAACGGTCGAGGCGATCGAAGCGGGCATGCAGGAGAAGTCCAAGGAGTTCGCCGAGCACGGGAACAAGGTGTATCTCCCGATGGCTGACGGCGCTGAGTCGTGAGTGGCAATCGGAGTTAGAACACGGATGAGCACTCACGACTCGCCGCGAGCAGCTCCGCCGAAGGCCCTCACCATCGCCGGGTCGGACTCCGGCGGTGGTGCGGGCCTGCAGGCTGACCTGCGGACGTTCTTCGCCAACGGTGTCCACGGCATGACCGCGGTGACCGCCGTGACGGTGCAGAACTCCGTCGGCGTGTCGGATGTGGCCGAGATTCCGCCGTCGGTGGTCGCCGCCCAGATCAGGGCGGTGGCCACCGACATCGGCGTCGACGCCGCCAAGACCGGCATGCTCGCCACCACGGAGATCATCATGGCGATCGTGGCGGCCTGCGACGAGGTCGGCATCGGCGCATCCGGCACGACGCCGCTGGTCGTGGACCCGGTGGCGGCGTCCATGCACGGCGACCAACTCCTGCGCGATGAAGCACTGGAGGCCTACCGCACGGAGCTGCTGCCACGGGCCACGCTGGTGACACCGAACCTGGACGAGGTGCGGCTGCTGGTCGGCATCGACGTCACCAACGTGGACGAGCAGCGCCAGGCGGCGAAGGAGTTGCACGCGCTCGGCGCACAATGGGTGCTGGTCAAGGGCGGGCACATGCACCACGACCCGACGTGCACCGACCTGCTCTACGACGGAAGCGACTTCACCGAGCTGACCGGCCCCCGGTTCGACACCAAGCACACCCACGGCGGAGGCGACACGCTCGCGGCGTCGATCACGGCGGCACTGGCGAAGGGCGCGAGCATGCCCGACGCCGTCGCGCACGGCAAGCGGTTCATCGAGCGCAGCGTCGAGGCGTCCTATCCACTCGGTGCGGGCGTCGGGCCGGTGTCGCCGCTGTGGGTGCTAGACGACTGACGCACTGGCCGCACGCCGTGGATCTTGAGGCGTTGTGGTCGTTATGGAGACCACAACGCCTCTAGATCCATTCGGGCTCGACGTCTCGATTCGCGATGGTGCAACTCGCGCCGAACAAGGTGAGACTCGCGCGAAATACGGTGAGACTCGCGCGAAAGGCGCCGGTGGCCACCTCAGCGCGGCGGGCTGGACGCCTGCGCCCAGAACCGCTGCGGAATCCGGCCTGCCAGTCGCGCAAGACGCCCGGCATCGACGGCGTTGCGCATCGCTGTTGCCATCCGTTCCGGGTCCTCCGCACGGGTCACCGCCGTGGACAGCAGCACGGCGTCGCAGCCGAGCTCCATCGCCAGCGCCGCGTCGGACGCCGTGCCGATCCCGGCGTCAAGCACGATCGGCACCCCGGCGCGCGCGGTGATCAACTCGATGTTGTGCGGGTTGCGAATGCCAAGCCCAGTGCCGATCGGCGCGCCGAGCGGCATCACCGCCGCACAGCCCGCCTCCTCCAGCCGCAACGCGAGGACAGGGTCGTCGTTGGTGTAGGCCAGCACGGTGAAGCCATCGGCGACCAGCTGCTCGGCGGCGTCCAGCGTCTCGAACGGTTCTGGCAGCAGCGTGCGGTCGTCGGCGTGCACCTCGAGCTTGATCCAGTCGGTGTCCAACGCCTCCCGTGCCAGCCGCGCCGTCAGCACCGCCTCGGCGGCGCTGCGGCAGCCAGCTGTGTTGGGCAGCAGGCTGATGCCGAGCCGTCGCAGCAGGTCGAGCACGCCAGAGCCACCCTCAAGATCGGCCCTGCGCATCGCGACCGTCGTCAGCTCGGTGCCGGACTCGACGAGCGCGCGTTCCAGTACCGCGAGGTTGCTCGCGCCGCCGGTACCGATGATCAGCCGCGAGTCCAGTTTCTGCCCGCCGATGACGAGCGGATCGTCCGAAGTCACCTGTTCAGCCTCCCTGCACCGCGGTGAGGATCTCGACCTTCGCGCCGTCGGTGAGGACGACGTCCTGCCACTCGCTCCTGGTCACGACCGTGCCATCGACGGCGACCGCGACGCCACGCTGCGCCGTGCCGAGCTGCTCAAGCAGCTGCGCCAGCGTCGTGCCGTCCGCGAACTCGCGTTCCTCGCCGTTGACCTCGACGTCCATCACACTTGTTCTCGCTTTCTGTCACGTGCCGGGTGCGCTGCGGCGACCTCGTCCGGCAGCCGGTCACCCGCCAGGATGCCGAGCACCGCGTCCGCCGTGACCGGCGCGTGCAGCAGACCGTTGCGATAGTGGCCAGTCGCGACGATCACGCCGTCCGAGAGCATGCCGATCAGCGGCAAATTGTCCATACTCGCCGACCGCAAGCCCGCCGTGATCTCGGTCAGCTCGTACTCGCTCACGCTCGGGTACACCTGTTCGGCGTAGTCCAGCAGCTCCCGCACGCCGCCCGCCTTGACGGTCTCGTCGTAGCCGCTCTCGTACTGCGTCGCGCCGACGACCAGCTCGCCGTCCGCGCGCGGCACCAGATACAACGGCCTGCCCTCGACGATCGCACGCACCGTGACATCCGGCGGCGGCAGACAGCCACGGCGCGGACGCAGCCGCACGATCTCGCCCTTGAGCGGCCGGACGGACTCCCGCAGTTCGAGATGCAGCAACGAACTCCGGGCACCCGCGGCGAGCACGACCGCGTCAGCCCCGTACGCGCCGGAGTCGGTGACGACCGTGGCCCGTCCGACCTCTCGCGCGAGCTCCCGAACGAACTCGACGCCATGACGGCGGCAGCCAGCCTGCAACGCGTCCAGCAGTTGGCGGTTGTCCACGGCGAGGTCACCAGGGACGACGATCCCCGATCGCAGCGCGGAGGCCAGACCGGGCACCAACGACCGCAGCCGACGTCCGCTCGCCATCTCGACGGTGCGGCCGATCCGATTGAGGTAGTCGGCGAGGATGGCGATCTGGTCGGCGTCAGCGGCGTCCCTGCCAGCGACGACGGTGCCTGCCTCCGATAAGCCGGGGTCGAAGGCGTCGGCGGCCAGCTCGCGGGCGAACTCCGGCCAGCGGCGCAACGACCGCTCGCCGAGCTTGAGCACGGCTTCCTCGCCCGGCCATGCTTCGGTCACCGGTGCCAGCATCCCGCCAGCGACCCAGGACGCGCCCCGTCCCGGTTCCGGATCGACGACCGTCACGTGGTGCCCCGCCGACGCGGCCCGCCAGGCAACGGCGAGTCCGATCACGCCAGCACCGACGACGATCACCTGCTGCGACATCACACGAATCACGCTCCCTGCGCCGGCATAACCCGGATCAGGTTCCACGGTCGGAGCTGCATGCTCCCTCTCAGCCGCTGCAGCGGCTCCCGTGCGGACACTGTCCACCGTAGCGCGAGACACCGACGGATTCCACCAAGCACACGTCACGGTAGCGTTCGAGGCATGCCTCAGCTTGACGGCGACACGATCCGGCGGCGGCTGGCCGACGCGCGGCTGTACCTGTGCACCGATGCCCGCAGCGAGCGCGGCGATCTGGCCGAGTTCGCCGACGCCGCCCTGGCTGGCGGTGTCGACATCATCCAGCTCCGCGACAAGACGGACGGCGTCCCCCTGGAAGCCGCGCAGGAGATCGCGGCGCTCGAGACGCTGGCCGAGGCGTGCGAGCGGCACGACAAGCTGCTCGCCGTGAACGACAGGGCCGACATCGCGCTCAGCCTCGACGCCGACGTCCTGCACCTCGGCCAGGACGACATCCCGGTCTCGCTCGCGCGGCGCATACTCGGCGACGACGTCGTGATTGGACGGTCCACGCACTCGGCCAAGCAGGCAACGGCCGCCGCCGCCGAACCGGGCGTCGACTACTTCTGCACTGGGCCGTGCTGGCCGACGCCGACCAAGCCAGGCAGGTCCGCGCCGGGGTTGGACCTGGTCCGTGCGACGGCCGATGCCATGCCAGAGCGGCCGTGGTTCGCCATCGGGGGTATCGACGAGCAGCGGCTGCCAGATGTCCTCGCGGCTGGCGCGCGCCGGGTCGTCGTCGTCAGGGCGATCACCGCCGCCGAGGACCCGCGTGCGGCGGCGGAGCGGCTGTCAGGGGGCCTGGCATCCTGGACGTCGTGACCCGCGTGAGCATCGAGCACGTTCAGGACGCCGCGACGCGCATCGCCGCCGTCGCGCTGCGAACGCCGCTGCTGGAACAGCCGTGGTCCACCGAACGGCCGCTGTGGCTCAAGCCGGAGAACCTGCAGCACATCGGGGCGTTCAAGATCAGGGGCGCCTACAACGCCATCGCCGTCCTCGACGACGCGCGGCGGGCGAACGGCGTCGTCGCGTACTCCAGCGGTAACCACGCTAACGCCGTCGCGTTCGCCGCGAAGACGTTCGGCATCCCCGCGGTGATCGTCATGCAGGACTCGACACCAAGGGTGAAGGTCGAGGCGACGGCGGCGCACGGCGCGGAGATCATCGAGGTGCCGATGGCCGAGCGCGAGCGCGTCGCCAAGGATGTCGCGGAGCAGCGCGGCATGGCGTTGATCCCGCCGTTCGACCACCCCGATGTGATCGCGGGCCAGGGCACCATAGGCCTCGAGATCGTCGAGGACCTGCCGGACGTCGATGTCGTGCTGGTGCCGGTGGCGGGTGGCGGACTCGCGTCCGGGGTCGGGGTCGCCGTCAAGGCGCTACGGCCAGCGGCGAAAGTGATCGCCGTCGAGCCGGAACTCGCCGCGGACACGGCGGAGGGTCTGCGCGCGGGGCACCAGGTGCATTGGACACCGGAGCGGCGTGCCCGCACCATCGCGGACGGCCTGCGCACGGAGCCGTCCGCGCTGACGTTCGCACATCTGCGAGATGTCATCGATGCCGCGGTAGCCGTGAGCGAGGGCGAGATCCGCGCGACCATGCGAACCCTCGCCACCCAGGCGCGGCTGGTGGCCGAACCGAGCGGGGCTGTCGCCTGCGCCGCCGCCGTGTACCGCGGCGCCGAACTGCCGCCCGGTCGCACCGTGGCCGTCGTGACCGGCGGCAACGTCGACCCGGCGCTGCTCGCCGATGTGCTGCGAAGCTAGTCCTGCGCGCGGGCGAGACCTCGCTCCCTCGGGTGCCGCAGACCGGGGTGGTCGCTGGGCAGCACGCGGTGTAACACCCAACCGCTGACCGCGATCGTCAGCGCGACGAGCGGCCAGGTCAGCACGGTGCGGGCGATGCCGAGCGCGACGACCTGCCCGCTCCACCACAGCAGCCCGAACACCACGACCCGCACGGTGTACTGCCCAAACACCCACACCCAACTCGCCAGCGAGTAGGCGCGCAGCAACTCTGGATCGCGTCGCCAGCGCGTCTTCTGGCCGAGCAGTGTTCCCACGACGACGCCGAGCAACGGCCAGCGCAGCAGGATGCTCAACGCCCACACCAGCGCGCTGACCAGGTTGCTGAACAGCTGCAACAGGAAGAAGTCCTCCGCCCTGCCCGTTTGCAGCGCGATGTAAGCGGCGAGCACGACGGCGGCGAGGCTGAGCACGACCGCACTGACCCGCTTGCCGCGCGCCAGTCGTTCCACCGCGACGAGCGCCCCGACCGTGATGGCGGCGAACGCGCCCCAGCCGATCGAACGATCGGCGATCAACCAGCCGACGACGAAAGCCAGCGGCGGCAGGCTGGCATCGATGGCGCCGCGCCTGCCACCGAGCAATGTCCCCAGTGATTCCCGCCCGGCAGCAGACGTCTGATCTGGGGTCGGTCGCTCAGTCACGCCCCTAGCGTGCCTGACCACGCCCCGTCGCGGTAGCGCACCCCGGCGCCGGAACACAATGGGAAATGTGACGGAACCGTTTTCGCCACATCGAACGTCAGATCGGCACAGGTCAGGACGCCATTCGCTATCGGAAAGCAACGATGTGGCGACGGTTGCGCCAACCAACGGTGGCGTAGGTGCCGCCTGACCAGGCATTCTCTCATCATTGGACGCCCGTGGTTCTGTGCATATGCCCTACCGCGTGGCGAAGGGGACATACAGGCGCTGGGGAGACCATCCGTGGGGCGCGGCAGAAGGGAGACGCGGGTATGCCTGAGTACGACAGCTTCATCGCTCTCGGCGACAGCTTCACCGAAGGAATGAACGACGAACTACCCGACGGTTCCTTTCTCGGCTGGGCCGACCGGCTCGCCGTCATGCTCGCGGAAGGTAATCCGAACTTCGCCTACGCCAACACGGCGGTGCGAGGCAAGACGTTGCAGGAGATCATCGACGAGCAGCTGCCGCTGGCTCTCGAGGTGCGACCTGACTTGGTCGGCGTCTGCGCAGGCGGCAACGACATCCTCGTGCCAGGCGCGGACGTCGACGACGTCGCCGCTCGGTTCGACGACATGGTCCGGAAGCTGACCGAGGCTGGCATCGACGTCGTGGTCTTCACCGGGCCCGACACACGCGAGGTGTCGGTGGTCAGCCGGATCCGGCACAAGGTCGCGCTCTACAACGCGCACCTGCACGCGACAGTGGCGCGCTACAACGCACGGGTGGTGGACCTCTGGGCGATGGACGTACTGCGGGACCCGCGTGCGTTCAGCGACGACCGGCTGCACTTCAGCTCGGAGGCCCACCGCAGGATCGCGCTGCGCACGGCGGAGGTGCTGGGGATCGAGACGCAGGCCGACTGGCGGGAGCCGTGGCCAGAGGTCGAGCAGCCGAACTGGCTGACGATGCGGCGTTCGGACATCGAATGGACGAAGACGCACCTGCTGCCGTGGATCGGCAGGCTGCTGCGGGGCGAGTCCATGGGCGACGGGATGCGACCAAAGCGGCCGAACCTGGAACCGTTCGTGCCGAACAGCCGCTACAGCGGTAGGACGTCGCCCAACGGCACCGGGGCGATGGTGATCACGCGAGAGTAGGTGCGCGGCGGGGGCGCCGAACCGTGGCCAAGCGACGCCACTGGCAACGGATTTCCAGAAATTTTGCGGCGACTGGAACCAAACGCCCTCGGATTACCTCTTAGTAGATGTACGGACAGTGCGAACCACCGCATGAGTCCGGCGGCCCTGCGGAAGAGGGGAGTCGCAGGGCAGCATGACCGGGCTGGCGGTCGCGCTGTCCGTACCCGCCGGTCGGCACGCTTGGGGGACGTGCCGACCGGCTTTCCGTCGTTCGGACCGGGACTACCGCCGGACCGGCGTGAAGTCGCGCGAGGCGATGAACTCCGGACGCCGCGAGCCCGCGGCGAACGGCTCCTCGAGGGCGTTCTCCACGCTGTTGAACACCAGGAAGATGTTCGACCTCGGATACGGCGTGATGTTGTTGCCCGATCCGTGCATGATGTTCGAGTCGAACCACAGCGCGCCGCCTGCCGGACCGGTGAACTGGTCGATGCCGTGCTCGGCGGCGAGCTTGGTGACGTCGGTCTTGGTCGGGACGCCGATCTCCTGCTCCTTCAGCGACGACTTGTAGTGGTCGTCCGGCGTCTCGCCGACACACTGCACGAAGGTGCGCTGCGAACCGGGCATGATCATCAGCCCGCCGTTGAACGGGTAGTTGTCGGTGAGCGCGATAGAGCAACTCACGGCCCTCGGCCTCGGCATGCCGTCCTCGGCGTGCCAGGTCTCGAAGTCCGAGTGCCAGTAGAACCCGTTTCCCTTGAACCCGGGCATATAGTTCACGCGGCTCTGGTGAATGTAGACGTCCGAACCAAGGATCTGGCGGGCCCGGTCCAGCACCCTCGGGTCCCGCACCAGCTCGGCGACCATGTCGCTGAGCTGGTGCACGTCGAAGATGGAACGCACCTCGCCGGAGGCTTTCTCGGTTATCACACGCTCATCGGCCTTCAGCGTCTCATCGCTCGAAAGCCGGTTCAGCTCCTGCCAATAGCCCTGCACCTCCGCTGGGGAGAGCAGACCCTCCACGATGGAGTAGCCGTTGGCGTCATGGGCCCGCAGCTCTGCCGCGCCCATAGGACCATCACTGTCGGATCCCCAGACCACAGGGTCTTCCCGTTCAATCAGCTCCGGCTCGGTGGTGATTCGCGTCGGATAGCTGTCCTGGATTCGGGTATCCGTGAGCGTCATGCTCGCCTCCTCCTCGGTTTAGTTATCTGTTCGAATCGCGTTCCTATTCGTAGGGACCAACGCGCCTAACCGCCCTTCCGAATGGACGGGCGGTTAGCGGTTTTCACATGTGTGCTTTTACATTTCGACGGCGCCAGAATCGGCCGTCGACGTCTACAAGTCCAGTCTACTCGTCTTCAATGACCAGTGGGTACACGCCGTGCTCGTCGTGCACTTCCCTGCCCGTGATGGGTGGATTGAAGACGCAGACCGCCTTAATGTCTGTCGTCGGCCTGAGCTGGTGCTTATCGTGCTCGTTGAGCAAGTACATCGAGCCCGGCCTCAGTTGGTGGGTTTCCCCAGTAGCCGTGTTCGTAATCTCGCCCTCACCCTCGACGATGAAAACCGCCTCGTAGTGGTTGGCATACCAGAAGTCGTTCACGGTGCCCGCGTACACCGTCGTCTCGTGCACCGAGAAACCGACCTTGTCCTTGGAAAGGACGATCCGCTTACTACGCCAGTTCGGCGTCTTGATGTCGGCGTCGGTGTCGGCAATGTCGTCAAGGGTTCGGACGATCAAACTTCTCTCCTAGCTCGCTATCTCGTTGTCAGGACGTCGTTACCGGAGTACGGCCGCGACGGACTCGCGAATGATCTCGGTGCCCTGCTCGACTTCGGCGTCGGTGAGGGTCAGCGGCGGCAGCAGCTTGGCCACCTCGCCGTCGGGACCGGAGGTCTCCATCAGCAGCCCACGCTCGAACGCGGCGGCGCACACCTTGCCAGCGGTGTCACCGTCGGCGAACTCGATCCCGCGCGCGAAACCCTTGCCCTTCGCGGTCAGCGATGCGTCCGGGTGCGCTTCGACGATCTCGGTCAGGGCGCTGCCAAGCCGCTCGCCCTTGGCCCGCACCGACTTCTCGAGCGTGTCATCCGACCAGAAGTTGCGCAACGCCTCCGTTCCCGTGACGAACGCGGGGCTGATGCCGCGGAACGTGCCGTTGTGCTCACCGGGCTCCCAGACGTCGAGGTCGGGGCGGATCAGCGTCAGCGCCATCGGGATGCCGTAGCCGCTGATGGACTTCGACAGGCACACGATGTCTGGCTTGATCCCAGCGTCCTCGAAGCTGAAGAACGGACCTGTCCGGCCGCAACCCATCTGGACGTCGTCGACGATCAGCAGGATGTCGTGCTTCTTGCACAGATCGGAGAGCGCGCGCAGCCACTCGACGCGGGCAGCGTTGATGCCGCCCTCGCCCTGCACCGTCTCCACGATGATGGCGGCTGGCTCGTTCAGGCCACTGCCCGAGTCCTCGAGCAGCCGCTCAAGGTAGAAGAAGTCGGGGTAGTCACCGTCGAAGTAGCGGTCGAACGGCATCGGTGTGGCGTGCACCAGCGGAATACCCGCGCCGCCACGCTTCATCGAGTTACCGGTCACCGACAACGCGCCCAGCGTCATGCCGTGGAACGCGTTGGTGAAGTTGATGACCGCTTCCTTGCCGGTGATCTTGCGGGCCAGCTTCAGCGCGGCCTCGACGGCGTTCGCGCCACCGGGACCGGGGAAGACCACCTTGTACTCAAGGTCACGCGGCTTCAGCAGCACCTCGTCGATCGCTTCGAGGAAGTTCCGCTTGGCGACGGTGTACATGTCGAGCGCATGGGTGACGCCGTCGTCCTGGATGTAGTCGATCAGGGCCTTCTTGAGCAGCGGGTGGTTGTGCCCGTAGTTCAGGGCCCCGGCGCCGGCGAAGTAGTCGAGGTAGGGTTTGCCGTCCTCGGAGTACAGCCAGCTCCCCTGCGCCCGATGGAACACGACCGGCCAGCCGCGGCTGTAGCTGCGGACTTGCGATTCGAGCGCTTCAAAAATACTCACGTTTGCTCCGTCCGGCCCTCGCGATGGACGCGCGGCCGTTTCTCTCGGTTATGTCGTACTTCTTCTCACGTCTGTTCGTGCACGTTCGTGACTACGGCACGTACCGCCTCCGGTGGCGTGACGAGCGGGCCGATCCGGAACAGATCCTCCCGCTCGTGCTCGTCGGGAAAGTCGGAGACCGCGAACAACTCGCTGCGGTCCAGCTCAGCGTCCCAGCGAGTGGCGAACGAACTGAACAGCGCGATGGATGCCTCGTTGTCCGGAGTGATGGTCGTTTCCAGGTACCGCACGCCCTCGTTCAACAGCGACGCGTACATCGCGTCGAGCATACGACCGGCGAGGCCCTTCCCGCGCTGCGATGCGTCAACGGCGACCTGCCACACGACAGCGGCGTCGGGTGCGTCCGGTTTCCGGTAACCCATCACGAATCCGACGGGGTCCCCGTCACACCGGGCGACAACCGACGAGTTCGCGAAATCCTGGCACCACATCAGGTACGCATAAGAGGAATTCAAGTCCAGCTTCTGCGAGTCCCGTGCTATTCGCCAGAACGCGGCACCGTCAGCCTTGGTCGGATGGTCAATCACCACATCGCCGACGGTGACAATGCCACCACCGGTCGCAGAACTCGTTTGCTTTCCCGACATGTCATATCAACTTAACAGAACTCAATATCGAGTCTAGCCGCAGTTGACCAGGCTCACCATGACTACCAGCGATGATGTGCGCGCACGTGTGACAATCCCTACCTTCCCTACCGATCATGTACGCCGTTCTGCTAGTCACGCGCGGTAGCCTTGACGAGGGTGTCGATCGCGGTCATCGGGCCGATGTCGGTGTCGACGACGCGGTCCACCTGCCGCGCGGTCTCGACGTCAAGGGCGTCGAGTTCCGCCCTGATCCGCTGCGCGTCGTAGAGAACGGCGGGGTCAGGCGGGCCGCCGTACCCGTGATCGATGTTGTCCGCGTCGTGGCCAACGAGCAGCAACGTCCCGCCCGGTGCGAGGGCTTTCCTCGCGGCAGCCAGCACGGTCTTCAGCTCCTCCCACGGTAGTTGCAGGTAGGCGATGAGTACCAGGTCGAACGCCTGCACCGGCGGCTGCCAGTTGACGACGTCCGCCTCGATGTAGGTGACGTCGACACCTCTCGACTCGGCGAGTTGCCGCGCCCGGTCGAGACCGACGCGAGAGAAGTCGACGGCGGTGACGTGCCAGCCCTGCTCGGCCAGCCAGACGGCGTTGCGGCCCTGGCCACAGGCGAGGTCGAGCGCCGTGCCCGGCTTGAGGCTCGTCGTCTCGGCGACGACGGTCTGGTTCGGCCGCGCGGTGAACAAGAATTCGCTTGCCGCGAACTTCTCGTCCCAGTCCTCACTCCGCATCCTTCCTGTCTACCGGATGTCGGCGCGCACCGCGCTGTGGTCACCGCAAGTCGCACCTTCGCGGCGTCGCCAATGTCGAACACGGCGTCCTGGGTGTCGGACACGACGTCCTGAATGTCGGACACGACGTCGGGCCGCGTGGGAGCCACCGCATTGTCGGTGCCGGGCGTTAGCGTCTGGACTCGTGGCGAAGAAGAGCGCGAACTACCAGTGCACCGAGTGCGGCTACGAGGTCGCGAAGTGGGTCGGCCGCTGTCCGGAGTGCCAGGCCTGGGGCAGCGTCGAGGAGCGCGGCGCGCCCAACCCAGCGCTGGCCAAGGTCGCGGCGGGCGCACCGTCCGCACCGGCCCGTCCGATCGGCGAGGTCGACGTCGAAACCGCCCGTGCGCGCCAGACCGGCGTGCCAGAGCTCGACCGTGTGCTCGGCGGCGGGCTCGTGCCGGGTGCCGTGGTGCTGCTCGCGGGCGAGCCTGGGGTTGGCAAGTCGACGCTGCTCTTGGAGGTCGCGTTCCGCTGGGCTGCCCGAGACGGGAGCTTCGGTCCGTCGCTCTACATCACCGGCGAGGAGTCGGCCGGTCAGGTACGGCTGCGCGCCGAACGCACCGACTCGGTGCACGACCAGATGTACCTTGCGGCGGAGAGCGACTTGTCCGCGGTGCTCGGCCACATCGACGCGGTCGACCCTGGCGTGCTCATCGTCGACTCGGTGCAGACGATGGCCTCCCCCAAAGCGGAGGGCACTCCCGGCGGAGTCACGCAGGTCAAGGCGGTCACGGCGGCGTTGGTCGCGGCGGCGAAGGAGCGGGGGCTGCCGGTGCTGCTCGTCGGGCACGTCACCAAGGAAGGGTCGGTAGCAGGCCCGCGCGTGTTGGAGCATTTGGTCGACGTCGTGCTGCACTTCGAGGGCGACAAGCACTCAACGATGCGCATGTTGCGCGGCGTGAAGAACCGGTTCGGAGCGGCGGACGAGGTCGGCTGCTTCGAACTGCACGACAGCGGCATTTCCGGTGTTCCCGACCCGTCCGGGCTGTTTCTGAACCGCAGAAGGCAGCCGGAGGCGGGTACGGCCATCACCGTCGCGCTCGAAGGCAAACGTCCGCTGCTCGCAGAAGTGCAGTCCCTCATCGCAACGACGTCGGCGCCGATGCCGCGCCGAGCGGCCAGCGGTCTCGACAGTTCCCGCGTGAGCATGGTGCTCGCCGTGGTGGAGAAGCGGCTGAAGATTCGCCTCGGCGAGCGGGACGTCTACACCGCGACGGTTGGCGGTATCAAACTGAGCGAGCCGGCCGCCGACCTCGCGATCGCGCTCGCCATCTCATCCGGCGCTCAGTTCATGCCGCTGTGTCCCAACATGGTCGCGATCGGCGAGATCGGGCTCACCGGGGAGATCCGGCGCGTGTCAGCGATCGGACGACGACTGGCCGAAGCCATGCGGATGGGCTTCACGACAGCACTCGTCCCGCCTGACCCCGGTCCGGTGCCGGACGGTATCTGGGTACGCGAGGTCCCCGACCTCGCTACCGCCTTGCACCTGGCCGACAACCGGAACTACGCGGAACAGGGATAGCAACGGCCAACGAGACGGCGTTCAGGTGCGCCGCACGACGTTCGGAACGCCGAACATGGCGTCCCGAACGTCGGACACACTGTTCGGAGTGCATGACACAGCGTCCTGAGCGTCGGACACGACGGCTACTGGGACAGCAGCGAGGCGCAGCGGATCAGGCCGAGGTGGGAGTACGCCTGCGGATGGTTGCCGAGCGAGCGTTCCGCGATCGGGTCGTACTGTTCCGGCAGCAATCCCGTCGGGCCCGCGGCGTCGACGAGCTGCTCGAACAGCTCCTGCGCCTCGGTGCGACGTCCGGTGAGCAGGTATGCCTCGATCATCCACGCCGCGCACAGGTGGAAGCCACCCTCGCCGCCAGGCAGGCCGTCGTCACGGCGGTAGCGGTACACCGTCGAGCCGCTGCGCAGCTCGCCCTCGATGGCCGTCACCGTGGACTGGAACCGCTCGTCCGCGGGGTCGATCAGCCCGGCTAGCCCAACGAACAGCGAGGCCGCATCCAGGTCGACGCCGTCATAGGCGGTGGTGAACGCCCGCACCTCGTCGTTCCAGCCGTTCTCCAGCACATCGGTGGCGATGCTGTCGCGCAGCGCGGGCCAGTTCGCTGGCATCTCGCGGCCGTGCGTCTGCGCGAGCTTGATCGCGCGGTCGATGGTCACCCAGCACATCACGCGGGAGTACACCCGGTGCCGGGGCACGTGGCGCTCCTCCCAGATGCCGTGGTCGGGCTCGAACCAGCGCCGGTCGACGGCCTCGGCCATCGCGCGCACCATCTGCCAGTCTTCGTCGCGCAGCTCGCCACGCACCTCGGCGAGGTCGACGACCAGCTCGACGACCGGCCCGAAGACGTCGAGCTGCACCTGATGGTTCGCCAGGTTGCCGACGCGCACCGGCCGCGATCCGGAGTAGCCGGGCAGCGAGTCGATCACGGCCTCGGCGCCGATCTGGGTGCCGGACAGCGTGTACAGCGGGTGCAGCCGCTCGGGACCAGCCAGTGTGGTCAGCACCCCGTGCAGCCAGCGCAGATACCCCTCGGCCTCAGCGGTCGAGCCGAGCGCGACCAGCTCCCGTACGGTCATCGCGGCGTCGCGGATCCAGCAGTAGCGGTAGTCCCAGTTGCGGACCCCACCGATCTCCTCGGGCAGCGACGTCGTGGCCGCCGCGAGCACACCACCGGTCTCCTTGTCGACAAGACCACGTAGCGTCAGCGCCGAGCGAGCGACCAGGTCCGGCTCCACCTCGGGCACCTTCAGCGTGGCCGCCCAGTCGCTCCAGTACGCACCGGCCCGCTGCCTGCGCTCCATCTCGGGAAGGTCGTGACTGCCGAGATCCGTGGTACCGCAACGTAGCTCAAGCACGACCGGCTGCTCCGGCGCCGGCTGGACGATGGCCTCCGCGGTGTCGTGCAGGCCATCGGAGGTGATCGTCCAGTCCACACCAGGTGAGCGCAGTACGAACGGCTCCGAGGTACCGAGCAGCCGCAGCCCGTCGTGCTCCTGCAGCAGCCGTACCGGCACGCCGCCGAACTCCGGCCGGGGCGCGAACACGATCGACGCCTCGGCCTCACCGGAGATGACGCGCACCAGGTCGGTGCGGTGCGCCGCCGTGTCCGGCTCCAAATAGTCGGTGACAAGCAGTCGGGACCAGCGCGTCTCAACCGTCATGGTGTTGGGCAGATAGCGCTGGCCGAGTGGGAGGCCGTTGTGATTCGGGCCGATCGAGAAGTGACCAGCGCTCTGACCGCCGAGCAGGTCGGCGAACACGGCGGGCGCATCGGGGCCGGGGTGACACAGCCAGGTCAGCCGCGCGTCCGGCGTCACCAGCGCCACCGCACGTTCGCTCGCCAGCATGGACAGCCGCTCGATCGGCGGCGCCTGCTCGCCGTAGAGCCAGTTGCGCCGCTCCTCGAGCAGGAACGCCAGCACGGTGGCGACCTCGTCCGCGGTGTCGATGCGGTACTGCGCGATGCTCTCGCCCTCGCCGACCTTCACACCGAGGTCCGGCCCAGACAGCCGTGCGAACGCCTTCTCGTCGGTGACGTCGTCGCCGAGGAAGAGCGCGGCGGTCGCGCCGACCTGGTGGCGCAGGATGTCGAGCGCCCTGCCCTTGTCGGTCGGCACGACGGACAGCTCCACGACGGCCTTGCCGTCGGTGACGCTGACGCCGTCCCACTGGCACGGGCCGTCGTGCACGGCATCGACCACGCGCTGCGCGTCGTCCGGTTCCGCGCGGCGCACGTGCACCGCGACGCTGGCGGGCTTGATCTCCAGCGACACCCCAGGCACGCCGTCGACGAGCCGGTCAAGCTCGACTTCGAGCTTGCGGTGCAGCTCGCGCGCGTCCGCGTCGAGTTCGTGCACGAAGCCGATGTCGAACTCCGACCCGTGACTGCCGACGAGGTGCACCTCGGCGGGAAACCGGGACAGCGTGGCGAGATCGCGCAGCGCCCTGCCCGAGATCACTGCGGCCGTCGTCTCGTGCAGCGCGGCGAGCGACCGCATCGCGCCAACCGACTCTGGCAGCGGACGTGCGGTGTCGGGATTCTCCACGATCGGAGCGAGCGTGCCGTCGTAATCGCACGCGACAAGCAACCGTGGGGTGCGTGCGATGTGCACGATGGCGCGGCGCAGGTCCGCGGGTAGTGCCTCGGCGGTCAACGCCCCTCCAACAAAATCGATAAAGTACGAAAGATTATGTCCCAATTTACGACGCGGTGGTCGTCAGGCGCCGAGCGCGTCCAGGAACGAGCGAGCCCACCTGTCGACGTCATGGGTAAGAACCTGACGACGTAGCGCGCGCATCCGGCGACGACCCTCGGCTGGGTCGAGGGTAATAGCCGCGCGCAAGGCGCGTTTCACCCCGTCCAGATCGTGTGGGTTGACCAAGAAAGCGCTGGTCAACTCGGCCGCGGCACCAGCGAATTCCGACAGGACCAGCGAACCCTTCTGATCATGCTTGCACGCCACGTATTCCTTGCACACCAGGTTCATCCCGTCTCGCAACGGCGTGACGACCATGACATCGGACGCGCGGAAAAACGCCGCGAGTTCGGAACGATCGACCGACTGATGCAAATAGTGCACGACCGGGTGGCCTACGGTCGCGAATTCTCCGTTGATGCGGCTGACAATTCGCTCGATATCGCCGCGCATCCGCTGGTAGTGCTCCACCCGCTCCCTGCTCGGCGTCGCCAGTTGCACGAACGCGACGTCCTCAGGCGGAACCATCCCCTCCTGCAGCATCTCGTGCAACGCCTGCAGCCGGAGGTCGATGCCCTTGGTGTAGTCGAGGCGATCCACACCGAGCAACACGGTGTGCGGATTGCCAAGCGACTCGCGGATCTCAGCCGCTCGCTTGCCGACCTCTGGTGTGCGGGCGAGCGCGTCAAGGCCAGCGGAGTCGATGGAAATCGGGAACGCGCCGACCCGCACGGTGCGATCGCCCACCTGCACGTGGCCCGGCCGGGAGCGCACACCGACCGCGCCACGGCTCGGTTCGAGGCTGATCAGCTGTCCTGCCAACCACAGGAAGTTCTGCGCGCCGCCAGGCCGGTGGAAGCCGACAAGGTCCGCCCCGATGAGCCCGCGCACCAGCTCAGCGCGCCACGGCAACTGCATGAACAGCTCGACCGGCGGGAACGGGATGTGCAGGAAGAAGCCGATCCGCAGGTCGGGCCGCAGCTCCCTGAGCATGCTCGGCACCAGCTGCAGCTGGTAGTCCTGCACCCACACCGTCGCGCCCTGCCCCGCGACCTTCGCGCAGGCGTCGGCGAACCGCTGGTTCACCCGCACATAGGCGTCCCACCAGCCCCGGTCGAACACCGGCCGCTGCACGACGTCGTGGTACAGCGGCCACAGCGTCGCGTTCGAGAAGCCCTCGTAGTAGTCACGCACCTCAGCGGAGGACAGCGGAACCGGGTGCAGGATGAGGCCGTCGTCGCTGAACTGGTCCACTTCGACGTCGGGCACACCTGGCCAGCCGATCCACGCGCCCTTGCGGGAGCGCAGGAACGGCTCAAGCGCGGACACCAGCCCTCCGGGGCTCTGCGTCCAGCGCTGCGTGCCGTCCGCGGCGGGTTCGAGATCGACCGGGAGTCGGTTGGCAACGACGAGGAAGTCCGGATCGTTCACGGCTCCGAGCCTACTTGTCCTGGGGGCGGATAGGGGTGCACTCGCGGCAATGGCACTACTCCAACCTGCGCTTCGCCGGCTTCAGTGGTCCGGCCATCCTCGGGCCGACCAGCTTGCGTTCCAGCCTGCCCAGCCTGGTCCGCACCGGCTGCGCGAGGTACTCGCCGAACACGACGCCCGCCGCGAGCGCCAGTCCGATCGCGATGGCCTTCATCAACGTAGTGGCATCAGCGATTGACGTGGCTTTCGACGCGATATCGCTGACCGGGGCGACGGCTAGCTCGTACAGGCCGCGGTACGTGGACAGACCCGGCAGCAGCGGCGTGATCCCGGAGACGGCGACGACCAGCGGCGTCACCCGCAGCCGCCGGGACAGCAGGCCGCCGCTGAACCCGACGAGGGTGGCCGCGATCGCGGTCGCCAGGACGGCGTCGCCGCCACCGAGCCGGATGGCACCGTAAGTGCCGGCTCCCACCATGCCCGCGACGGCCGCCACCAGCAGTGGCCGCACCCGCGAGTAGCTGGCGAGCGCGAAGAAGCCAGCCGTACCCGCACCGGCGAGCATCATGATCGGCAGCCCGACCGCCGTCGGCTCGGGCAACACTGGCAGCGGTGTCCGTTCCACCCAGTCGAGCGAGACCGCGATCTGGAACGCGATCACGACGCCGGTGATCAGCCCGGCACTCATCAGGGCGACTTCCATTGACCGGCCCGCCGCCGTGACGTTGTAGCCGGTGATGGCGTCCTGCACAGCGGAGACCGTGCCAAGCCCGGACAGCAACACCGTGATCGCTGCGGCGGCGACAAGGCTCGGCGACTTGAACGCGCCGATGTCGCTACTGATGGCGGCCATCGTGATCAGCGTGGCGATCAGCCCGCCGACCACCTGCTGGAAGAACATCGGCAGTGCGTACCGGTTGAGCACCCTGCCGACCCGGTTGATCAGCGCGCTGACGAAGAACGCCAGCACGGCGGTCGCCGCGTCACCGTTGATGAAGACGGTGACCGAGGCCGCCATCCCGCCGAGCGCCAGCGTGGCGACCCAGCGCGGGTACGGGTGCGGTGCCGCGTTGATCCTGCGCAGCTCGGCGTAGGCGTCCTCAGCGCTGATATGGCCCCGCGTGATCTTCTTGACCAGCTCCTCGACGGCGGTGAGCCTGCTGTAGTCGAGGCTGCGGCTGCGCACGACGCGCACCGCCGTCACGGGTGCCATCTCGGTGCCTCGGTGGCAGGTCACGGTGATGGAGGTGTAGATGACATCGACCTCGCACTGTGGCAGGCCGAGCGTCGACGTCACGGCGAGGATCGTCGCTGTGACATCGGCGGCGCCCGCGCCGGTCGCCATCTGCACCTCGCCGATCCGCAGCGCGAGTTCGAGCGCGAAGTGGACGGTGGCATCATCTGGCAGCTCCGGCCCCATGGCCATGTCCGCGACAGGGCTCGGCTGCTCGCGCATGGGCGCTTCGAGGATGCCCCAGGCGCGCAGCGGCCCCTTCTTGCCATTCGCCGCGTTGCTGGTGTCGTCCATCGGAGCCTCCGACGGCGCCTCCAGCACCCGCCATGCACGCCTCTTGACGTGCGCGCCGCGCCTGCGCGGGGAGAGCTTCATACTGCCACCTCCTCACTGAATATCCCGCAAGGCATCGGTGCAGGCAGCCTGACTGTTGCAGGGGCCGCTGGTGGGGTTCGTCACAGCCATTCGGGTCGGGGCCCGGAGCCGTGTTATGGCACCTCATGAGCGGCATGACCAGTGCCTTCGAGCAAGTCTGGTGGATGTCGCCGGGGCTGGCTTGATGAGCCCCCTCGGACGGTCTCGTGGGTGCCTCCCCGAGCGTGCCAGGAGGGGGTCCGGCGAGCCCACCGGCATGGCAACATACGATGGTGACGCGCCGGTTTTCCGGCCGTGCCGACATAGCTCAGCTGGTAGAGCAACGGTCTTGTAAACCGTAGGTCAGGGGTTCGAGTCCCCTTGTCGGCTCAGGGTTTGACCTGGGGAAACGCGAGCGTGGAAAGGGCCGACGGCAGCACATCGCATGACGCGTCGACACGAACTGCCGTCCTGGTGATTGCCTCATCAGCGAGGCCCCGAGGAGCGGGGCGCAGGTTCCCGAGTGAAGACGGATACCTCAGCGAGCTAGGTACTATTATGAACGTAGGCTTAAACCCTACGTTGGGAGTATCGGATGGCCCGTTCCGCGGTTGGTGTTCCACCGGAGCTGGCACGGCGTTCGCCGTCGGTGTTTCGTCCGCGCGATCTCGCGGCGATCTACGCGCACCCGCGCGGCGAGATCGCGAGACTCGTACGGGCGGGAGCGATACGTAGGCTGGCCACCGGCTACTACACCCTGGTGCCCCAACATCGGATGGGCGACCACTCCTGGTTGCCGGACCCGCACGCGACCGTGTTGGGGATTGGCCAGGCCGACTATGGAATCGCCGACGTGGCCTTGATGGGCGTGAGCGCAGCCCGCGTGCACGGAGCGATTCCTCGGGAAGTCGCTGTGGCTGTGGCGGCAGTGCCCAAGCAACGACCCGCGCTGACGAGCGACAGGGCACATCTCATGTTCGTCCGCCGGAATGTCTCCCGCCTGGACGTGGAACGGACCACGACGGAGCTTGGCGATGGGTGGGTGACCACGGTGGAGCAAACGCTGCTCGATCTGGCCGCCCGCCCGGAACTCGGTGGCCTCGCGCGTGCCGACATCGATGAAGCCATCCGGGCGCTTATCGCGCGCGCGGAGTGGTCGTGGTTGCAGACGCTGGCAGAGCAGCAACACCGCCCGGCAGCGTTGGACACTGTGCGTGCGCTCGCAGGGAACCAGGATCGTGCTTGACCCGAAGGAGTTAGCAAGCACTGCCTCCGCTTTCGGTGTAGCCGAGGAGCAGGTACGCCGCGACCACCTGATCAGCCACATCCTCGCCGCCCTGGCATCGCTGGATGTACCGGTGGTTTTCTTCGGTGGCACCGCCCTCGCTCGTACCTGGCTGACCGGCCCGGCCAACGGTGGACGGCTTTCCGAAGACATCGACCTCTACACCGACCAACGCCAAGAGATCGCTCAACTACTGACCCGCCAGCTTCCGGTCATGCTGCGACGCGAGTTCCCTGGCTCATCTTGGCAACCATCCCTCGACAGGGTGCGATCAAGCGAGGCCGCGCGTCTCCTTAGTCGCGACGGCATCGAGGTGCGAATCCAACTGCTCAGTACATCCCATCATCGGGAACTGGCTGCATGGCCAACTGATCGCACGACAGTCTCGTTGCGCTACTCGGACGTCGACAACGTCACTCTGTGCGTACCCACCTTGACCGCGTTCGCCGCCATGAAGACCGCAGCATGGATGGACCGCACCACCGCGCGGGATCTCTACGACCTCGCCGCGCTGGCCCCACTCGGCACGCTCAACGAAGAGACCGCAAGCCTGGTCCGACGCATCACCGGCTGGACAGTTGGACCGTACCTATTTCGTTCCCTCCCGAAGTTCGATTGGAACGCCCAACTCGGGCACCAGACGCGCGACCTACCGCCCGCAGCGGACTGCCTCATGCGAGTGCGTGCCTCCTACGCTGACGCGCTCGGATGGAACCACGACTGAGGGCACACCAACACCACCCGCGGACCGTGGCACGGTTCGTGGCACGAAACCGGGATACCCGGCGTGACGCTAGTGACTCCAGAGGCCGCCGAAGTCCAGGAACCGCGCGACGCCACGGCGGGCCAGACGCCGACGTCGACGACTACGAAGTCGAAGTCCGCCGCGCAGGAGACAATCAGTTGCTCACGACGTTCGTCGCGGTCTAGCTGTGAACGGGGCCTGATGCCTGCTTGGACCCAGGCGTCACGGGCAACGCACCCGCGCCCGCTTCAGCGGCGCGGAAGTGGACCGCTGGCTTGAAACACTTGCCGATATGGGTATATGTTCGCGCTCATGGCACGAGCAGCGACGACGTCCGACGTCTTCAACGCGATCGCAGAGCCACAGCGCCGGGACATCCTGATGCTGCTCCGGGCAGGCGAGCGGCCGGCGACGGAGGTCGCCGAAGAGTTGGGAATGTCCCAGCCCGGGGCGTCCAAGCACTTGCGGGTTCTCCGCGAGGTCGGTCTGGTGCACGACCGGCGAGAAGGCAAGCAGCGTCTCTACACCCTCGACGCACGTGGGCTGCGGTCCGTGCACGACTGGACCGGTGGGTTCGAGCAGTTCTGGAAGGAAAGCTTTGAGCGACTGGACGCGTACGTGCAGGAACTCAAGCAGGAAGACAGGAGCAAGGCTGATGAGTGAGATAGAGAAAGACACAGCGGCGCAGTCCACGGCCGACCGCGAGATCGTGGTCTCCCGAGTGATCGATGCTCCGCGAGAGCTGGTGTTCAAGGCGTTCACCGAGGTTCGCCACCTTTCTCAGTGGTGGGGACCGAAGGGATTCACCACCACCACGCGAGCCTTCGAGTTCCGCGTCGGTGGCGAGTGGGATTTCGTGATGCACGCGCCAGACGGCACCGACTACAGCGAGTGGATCACCTGGACGGAGATCAATCCGCCGGAGCGGATCGCGATGATCCATGGCGAGCACCGCGGTGACCCGAACGCCTTCGAGTCGGCCCTGACCTTCGAGGCCGAGGGCGACACGACCAGGCTCGAGATGCGCACGTTGTTCCCGACGATGGAGCAGCGAGACGAGGCTGTCGAGAAGTACGGCGCGATCGAGGGCGGCCAGCAGACGCTGGACAACCTGGCGGCGTACGTCGCGAAGATCGCCAGGAAGGGCGATGAACACTGATGGCCGACACAGTGTTCTTCAGCGTGTCGATGTCACTGGACGGATTCATCGCCCCTGACTCCGCCGAGGAACTGATGGGGCAACAGTGGATGGAGCTACAGCAGTGGGCCTTCCCGCTGCGGTTCACCCGTGAGAACCTCAAGATCGGCGAGGGCGGCGAAGAGGGCCGTGACAACGACATCGCCCAGAAGACGTTCGAGCGTACCGGCGCGAGCGTGATGGGCAAGCGCATGTTCGAGGCCGGGGAGCACGCGTGGCCCGAAGACGCCCCGTTCCACACGCCAGTATTCGTCGTGTCGCACGAGAAGCGCGACCCCTGGGAACGACCGGGAGGGACCACGTTCCACTTCGTGAACGACGGCATCGAGCCCGCGCTCGACAGCGCACGGGATGCAGCCGGAGATCGCGACGTCCGCATCGCGGGCGGCGGAGAGACGATCGTGCGGTACCTGAACGCAGGTCTCGTTGACGAGTTCCATATCGCCCTCTCGCCCGTGCTGTTCGGCTCCGGAGTCCGACTGTTTGATCGCGTGGACGCGGGTCGAGTTGCCCTGGAGCAGACCAGTATTGAACCTTCGGCGCGGACGACACATCTCAGCTACGCCGTGCACCTGCGGTAACCGAGAGCAAAGTCGAGCGCCTCCACCGCACGCTCGCCCACGGCAGCGCCGCAGGCCTCACCGCACGAGGAGGATGCCGGCGCTCACAGGAAGTTGGAGTCAACCACTCGCGCCCAGCCCTCCGGGTCAACCGACAGCATCGAAATCACCGAGCGCGGCCGATTCCAGCAGCTCCACGGTCTCACCGCGAGACAGCCCGTCGGTGCCGCAGCGAAAATGAGTTCACGACGCACGCGGGCCGCACGTATGGTTTCCGTACACGGGAAAGGAGGTGATCCGATAGATGATTGGTTATCGGACGCGTGAGGTGGTCGCCGGCTGACGCTGGGACCAATGCGAACCACGTCGCCAATTCCAGGCGGCCACCCGGCCCCCGAGCATCGGTGTTCGTCCAGCCGACTCCGCTGTCACAGTGGGAAGCGCTCGGGGGCCGCCCCATACCCGTTCGTGCCTGCGCAGCCGCTGAGTTGCGACCGGACCGGCTCTTGGTGTGGCCGATCATGACGAGGCTCTCTGTGGTCACGATCGACGTGCCGCCTGGTCCGATCCCCGGCACAATCGAGATCAGCTTCTCGACGTTCGAACAAGACTAGTACGGCATCCGCGCTTTGCGGTTTGGCTGGTGGGGATGGTTCGGAATTGGCAGCTAATCAATCCTGGGCGAGCTGACCGAAGACAGGACGGAGCGGCATGGTGGCTGAAGACGGCGTCATTGCCGAGCTGCTGGTGACTCCATTGGCGGCCGTTGGGCGATGGATTCTGGTTGCGGTTGACGACTCATGGCGAGCAGATCGCGTCGAGGGACGCGCCATCGTGAGGCGGGAGCATCGTCCCTGCGGGCCGCGCCATTGCCCTACGCCAACGCGCTCGGATGGAACCACGACCAACGATCCGGGCCTTCAGGTTCGACAAAGATCTCGCTAGCAGCAGGGAGGCAACACCGCGCTCACGCCACTCGGTGGGCGCCGTCGGAGGGCGCCGCGGTGAACGTCGCTGGCGCGGCGAAGCCGCTGCGCTCGAACGCCTGCCGCACCTCGGTGACACACTGCTCCACGCGTTGCCGCGCGATCAGCGCGATGACGCACCCACCGAAGCCGCCGCCGGTCATCCGTGCGCCAACCGCACCAGCCGCGAGCGCGGCCTCGACCGCGGTGTCCAGTTCCGGACTGGTGACCTCGTAGTCGTCCCGCAGCGAGACGTGCGACGCCGTCAGCACCGGCCCCGCCTCGGCGATCCTGCCCGCCCGTAGCAGCGCGACAAACCGCTCGACCCGGTCGTTCTCGGTGACGACGTGCCGGGTGCGTGTGCGCAGCTCCGGCTCCGGTAGCGCAGCGAGCACCCGGTCGAGGTCATCACTGCCGATGTCGCGCAGCGCGGGGACGCCGAGCACGACCGCCGCGCGTTCGCAGGAACGACGTCGCGCGGCGTACGCGCCATCTACGAGCCGGTGCGGCGCGCGGGTGTCGATGACCAGCAGAGTGAGGTCCTCGGCGGCCGGATCGAACGGCACTTGGGTCGCGGCCATGCTCCTTGTGTCGAGCAGCAGCGCGTGTCCAGCGGTGCAGAGCACCGACGCGGCCTGGTCCATGACGCCGCACGGCATCCCGACGAACTCGTTCTCGGCATACCGGGCAAGCTCGGCGAGATCGCGACCGGCGAGGTCGACGTCGTAGAGTTCGGCGGCGGCCAACGCGGTGGCGCATTCCAGGGCGGCAGACGATGAGAGCCCCGCACCAGGTGGCACGTCGCCGTCGATCAGCAGGTCAAGGCCGTGCAGCGGGTGACCTCGCTGCCGCAGGGCCCAGACGACACCAGCCGGATAGGCTGCCCAGCCGGTGACGCGACCAGGCGTGAGGTCGTCGATACGCAGTTCGACACGGCCGCCAGCCTGGCGAGAGACCAACCGCAGCACGTCGTCGTCCCGACGGGCAGCGGTCACCGTGACCTGGTGCGGCAGCGCGATCGGCAGCACGAAGCCGTCGTTGTAGTCGGTGTGTTCACCGATGAGGTTGATGCGGCCAGGGGCTGCCCACGTTCCGGCGGGCGAATATCCGAACTCGCCCCGGAAGTCAGCGGACACCGAGCCACCTCCGTGCGTTGGCTCCTCGCGTTAGCGGGTCAGTGCGCCGAGTCGGACTCGTCGTGCGGCTCGGCGGTGCGCGGCTCGTCCGGCGCCTCGATCGGCACCCGCAGGTCGACGGCGCCCGCGTCGGCGAAGGTCAGCGTCACGGTCACGACCTGACCGGGGAACAGGTCCTGGTTGATGTTCCGCAGGGTCACGCTCGCGGTGCCGACCTCGCCCGCCGCGATCTCGCCGCCAGGCGGGTTCGGCGCCTTGGCCGTGCCGCCGTCGACGGTGAGTGCCTTGTGCGCCTTGATCGTCGTGTCGCCCTCGATGGCGACGTCGCGAGAAATAGGCGAGCTGATCGAGCTGAGCTTTTCGTCCGATTCGCCGTTGTTGACGATGGACATGGTCACCGGCACGTCGGAGCCCTTCACCCACACGCGCTGGTCATCCTCGGGGTAGGCGAGCACAGCGTTGCTGACGCGCAGCTGGCCGACGGCTGCGCCATCCCCGTTGACGGCGGCGAGCTGAGTGTCAGTCTGGGTGATCTGCCCGGTGCTGCAGCTGGCGAGGAGCGCTGCTGCCGCGATCCCGGCCGTCACTGCCGCGAGACGCCTACCAAACGAGCGACCATTCTGCTGCCGCATGAGCTCCGGTGTCCTTCCTGTGCCGGATAAGTGCGTGCAAAGCCTAACGCCTGTCCGGTATCGCGAAGTCGGTGACTACCCCGATCGGCCCGTGTGGGAGCGCCATGGGGCCAGTGGGATCCACAGTAGACACCCCTGTTGGGCCGAGGACGGTGGGCCACCACCTGCATGAGCATGCAAACCACTGTTTTGTCAAGCCCCTCCGTCGTATGCTTAGGCCGCTGACCTGCGATGACGGATGCCGGGGCAGTGGGGGCACCGGTAAGCCGCGTGCTAGCATGGAAGCAGCGAAAGGGGCAGAGGACACATGGTTTTCAAGGTCGGAGAGACCGTCGTCTACCCGCACCACGGTGCCGCACTCATCGAAGCAATCGAAACCCGTGTGATCAAAGGCGAGGAGAAGCAGTACCTCGTCTTGAAGGTCGCGCAGGGCGATCTCACTGTTCGTGTCCCCGCGGACAACGCCGAGATCGTCGGGGTTCGCGACGTGGTGGGCCAAGACGGCCTGAACCACGTTTTCGATGTGCTACGCACTCCCCACACCGAGGAGCCAACCAACTGGTCTCGTCGGTACAAGGCCAACCTCGAGAAACTCGCTTCCGGCGATGTGAACAAGGTGGCCGAAGTGGTGCGCGACCTCTGGCGGCGAGAAAAAGATCGTGGCCTTTCCGCTGGTGAGAAGCGGATGCTGGCGAAGGCGCGGCAAATACTAGTGAGCGAGCTCGCACTCGCGGAAGGCACCGACGAAGGCAAGGCGGAGACCTTGCTGGACGAGGTCCTGGAGAAGACAGCCGGGGCCGGTGATGGTGCGGCAGCGGGCGATGAGCGGATCGGCGTCGGTGTCGCCGGTGCTCCCCAGGGAATTGACGGCTAGGGCACTTGCCCGGCCAGAATTCCCAGCCTGATCGACCAAAGGTCGTCGCGATAGTCCCTGCCGCTGGCAGGGGTGAGCGACTCGGTTCGCCGGTGCCCAAGGCGCTGGTAGAGGTCCGAGACGTCTCGCTGCTCGCACGCGCTGTTAGTGGCTTGCTCGACTCCGGAGTGGTTGATGCGGTCGTCATCGCGGCACCGCACGACTACTACGACGAGTTCGTTCGAGTCCTCGCGCCCTTCGGGGGGCGCTGCGAGGTTGTCGTCGGCGGCCATGACCGGAGTTCGTCGGTCCGGCTCGCGCTCGATTCCGTCCCGCCTGGTGCGTACGACGTCGTGTTGGTGCACGACGCCGCGCGCGCGTTCGCGCCGGGTGAGGTCGTCCGCGCCGTCGTCAACGCCGTCCACGGCGGCGCTCCCGCCACTATCCCGGTGCTCCCGGTGACTGACACCGTCAAGGTGGTCGACGCCGCCGGGGTGGTTACCGCGACGCAGGACCGCGGCGTCCTCCGTGCGGTGCAGACCCCGCAGGGGTTCGCCGACGCCGTGATCCGTGCGGCGCACGCGGCTGGGTTCGATGCGGCCACCGACGACGCCGGGCTTGTCGAGCAACTTGGCGAGAACGTGAGCACCGTCCCAGGACATCCGGATGCCATGAAGATCACCACGGCGTTTGATCTCGCGATCGCCGAGGCGGTTCTCGCGCCGAAGGAGGAAGCGTGAACCCGCGCGTCGGTCAGGGCGTCGACGTCCACCCCATCGAGGTAGGCAGGCCGTGCTGGGTCGCTGGCCTGCTCTGGGAGGGCGTCGATGGCTGTGCCGGACATTCGGACGGCGACGTCGCGGCCCACGCGCTGTGCGACGCGGTGCTGTCCGCCGCGGGACTCGGCGACCTCGGATCGGTGTTCGGCACCGGCGATCCACGCTGGTCCGGCGCCCACGGTGCGGAGTTGCTCGCCGAGGTGCGCATGCGGATCGACGCGGCTGGCTGGCGGCTCGGTAACGCATCAGTGCAGGTCATCGGCAACCGGCCGAAGATAGGTACCCGGCGTGGCGAGGCCCAGGAGTTGCTGTCCGACGTCCTCGGCGGCCCGGTAAGCGTGTCTGGCACGACCACCGACGGCCTCGGTCTCACCGGGCGCGGCGAAGGCATCGCCGCTATCGCCACCGCCCTGCTGTTGCCGGTGGAGTGAGGGTGCGGCTCGGGGCGGGCGCTGAGTGTAGCTCGCGCCAAACAAGGTGCAACTCACGCGGATTACGGTGCGACTCGCGGCGAATAGGGTGCGGCTCGCGGCTCCGCCCCGCCCTGTAGCTCGCGGATCAGGGCAAACCCGTACCATTTCGGCGTGACACTGCATCTGCACGACACCGCGACCCGGACCACGCGACCGTTCGAGCCTGCCCAGCCTGGCCAGGCCTCGATCTACGTCTGTGGTGCCACCGTGCAGGGCACCCCGCACATCGGCCACATTCGCGGCGCGCTGAACTACGACGTGCTGCGCCGCTGGCTGATGCACAACGGCCTCGACGTGCTGTTCGTCCGCAATGTCACCGACATCGACGACAAGATTCTCACCAAGGCCGCCGATGCCGGCAGGCCGTGGTGGGAATGGGCCTACACCCACGAGCGTGAATTCGAGGCCGCCTACACCGCGCTCGGCTGCTTGCCGCCGTCCGCGCTGCCGCGCGCGACCGGGCACGTCACGCAGATGATCAAGCTGATGCAACGGCTGATCGACTCCGGCCACGCCTACGTCTCCGGCGGCGACGTCTACTTCGACGTCCAGTCGTTCCCGGACTACGGCAAGCTGTCTGGGCAGCGGCTCGACGAGGTGCAGCAGGGCGAATCGGCTGCCGAAGGCAAACGGGACCCACGGGACTTCACGCTGTGGAAGAGCGCGAAATCGGGCGAGCCGTCCTGGCCAACGCCGTGGGGTGACGGCAGGCCGGGTTGGCACCTCGAGTGCTCCGCGATGGCGACGTCCTACCTCGGCTCGGAGTTCGACATCCACGGCGGTGGCGTCGACCTGGTGTTCCCGCACCACGAGAACGAGCGCGCCCAGTCACGTGCGGCAGGCGACGGCTTCGCGCGGTTCTGGCTGCACAACGCGTGGGTGACGATGTCGGGCGAGAAGATGTCGAAGTCGCTGGGTAACGTCGTCTCGATCCCGGCGATGCTGGAGAAGGCGACCGGACAGGAGCTGCGGTACTACCTGATCCAACCGCACTACCGCTCCACCATCGAGTACTCCGACGAGGCACTCGCCGAGGCGCGGCAGGGCTACCGGCGCGTGGAGCAGTTCCTGCGCCGTGCCACGTCGCAGGTCGGCGACATCGAGGCGGGCGAGGTGCCCGCCGAGTTCGCCGCCGCGCTAGACGACGACCTCGCCACCCCGCAGGCTTTCGCCGTCATCCACAACACCGTGCGCGAGGGCAACACCGCACTGGACGACCGCGACGACAAGCTCGTCGCGGAGCATGCGGCGGCGGTGCGCGGCATGACCGGTGTGCTCGGTATCGACCCGCTTACCGAGCAGGCCGAGCGCGGCGCGGACAATGGCACGCAGCAGGCGCTCACCGCACTGGTTGAGGGCATGCTTGAGCAGCGGCAGCAGGCGCGGGCCGCGCGCGACTTCGCCACGGCGGACGACGTGCGCGACCGGCTGATCGCCGCTGGAATCGCCGTGGCGGACACCGCCGACGGCCCAACATGGCAGGTGAAATCCGACTGATGGCAGGCAACTCGAAGCGCAAGGGCGCGATCCGCAAGCCAGGCACCAAAAAGGGTGCCGTCACCGGCTCCGGCGGCCAAAAGTCGAAGGGCCTCGAAGGCAAGGGGCCAACCCCAAGGGCGGAGATGCGCCCGGGACACCCGAAGCAGCGGCGCGCGATCGCCAAATCGAAGGCCCGCCACCAGGCGGCCCAACAGCGGGATAAAAAGGCGCAGCAGCCCGAGCTGATCGCTGGCCGCAACCCCGTGGCCGAGGCGTTGCGCGCCGATGTGCCCGCCGAGGCACTGTACGTCGCGATTGGCATCGACGCCGACGACCGGGTGAAAGAGGCGGTGCGCATCGCCGCGGACAAGGGCATCTCGATCTTGGAGATCCCCCGGGACGAGCTGGACCGCAAGACGCGCAACGCCCTCCACCAGGGCCTTGGGCTGCAGGTGCCGACGTTCAACTACGCCGAGCCGGAAGAGCTGCTGCGAGTGGCGCGGGAGTCCGGTGATCCGCCGCTGCTCGTCGCGCTTGACGGCGTGACCGACCCACGCAACCTCGGCGCGGTCATTCGCTCCGCAGCCGCGTTCGGCGCGCACGGCGTGCTGCTGCCGCAACGGCGCAGCGCGGGCGTCACGGCGGTGACCTGGCGGACGAGCGCGGGCACGGCGGCGCAGTTGCCGATCGCGGTGGCGACGAACCTGACCCGCCAGCTCAAGGCGTACGCGTCAGAGGGACTGATGGTGGTCGGTCTCGACGCCGACGGCGACACCGACATCGACGGGCTCGACCTCGCGACGGAGCCGTTGGTCGTCGTCCTCGGTTCGGAGGGCAGGGGGCTCTCGCGGCTGGTGCGCGAGACGTGCGACGCCGCCGTGTCGATCCCGATGGCCGGTGCTGTCGAGTCGCTGAACGCCTCAGTCGCCGCCGGTGTCCTGCTCGCCGAGGTCGCCCGCAAGCGCAGGGCTGCCGGGCGCGTGTGACCGGTCGCTGGCCAGTGCCCGCTTGTCGCTGTCCCTGGCGAACACGACGAGGGCGACGATCACCATCAGCGGGATGACCAGCGTCACCGCGACGTACGAGACGGCGATACCTGCCGATGCCCAACTCGCGCCCACCAACGGGAAGACAAGCGCGACAGCGACGCCGTAGAGCTCGATCGACAGCACCACAATGGCCGCGCCTCGGACGAATCGCTTACGCAGGAGCGCGAGGACACCGATAACCAACATGGACAGGGTGGCGAGCAGACCGTAGAGGTACGAGGCACCGACGGCCATTTCCATGCTCGCGTTTCCGGGACTGGCTATCAGGCGCAGGTTCCACATGGCGTAGTCGGCCACATCCGTCGCGGTGTAGTCCAGCGCGGGATTCCACACCAGCAACCTCAGGTTGTTCAGCGAGAGCACGATCAGCAGCACCCCGGCCACGCGGTACGCGACCGCGTGCCCGACGCGCGGCACGTCGTCGGCCTCCCGCGCACGCAGCATCGCGACGAGAACGACGGCACCCACCACAGCGCAGAACACATAGGTCGCGAGCAGCAACCATCCCAGGTCGGCGGCGAGAATCGATTCGCGATACTCCTCCGAGAGCAGCGCGAACGCCTGCCGAAGCACACCCGCCAGCAACAGACAGGCGATCCAGATCGCGCCGCCGCGCGCCGCGGTGCGTCGCGCGAACAGGAACAGCGCCACCACGAGCATCGCGGCCGCGAAACCCCACTCGTACAGCGACAGCAACGCGAACCCCATCGGGTTCTCGTCGGGGTCAGTGAGCACGGCCAACGGCGAATACACGGTCACATCGGCGACACCGAAGCCGTAGACGCGCCAGGCTATGGACACCATGCCGTACAGCAGCAACAGGACGCCCGCGACGTGGTACGCCGTCCGCTGCACCTCCGGCGCACGGCCCGGTTGGCTACCTCGCGGCGGTTCCGTCGCCCGCACGCCCGCTGAGCGATCCATCTCCTGCGTCACGTCGCCTCCCCTTCCCGTGATCGGTCCGGTAGTCATATCACGTGCCTGTCGGATAGGTCCGCTTCGCTCGGATCGCCAAGGTGTGATGAACAACGCTTTCGCCACGGCCAGCGCGGGGGGAAGGCGTCGTCCAACGCCCCGCGTAACCCTTGACACGATCCGTATCCCCCGGACAAACCGGATCGTGCAACGAGGGCTACCGTTTTTCGCTGGTGGACCTGCGAGATCGGTAAGGAGCGTTGGGTGGACATCGACGCCATCGTGGCCGACGTGCACGCCAGCTGGCCGATCTACGCCTCCATCCCGTTCATCGCCGCCCTGATCGGCTACGTCACCAAGCGCGTCGCGATCGAGATGATGTTCCGCCCACTGGACTTCGTCGGCATCGAGCCATACCTCGGCTGGCAGGGCGTTCTCCCCGCGAACGCACACCGCATGGCGACCATCGCGACGGAAACCCTCACTCGCAACCTCGTCGACCCGCGCGAGATCTTCGCCCGACTCGATCCCGAGCAGATCGCCAAGGAGATCGAGGGACCGCTGCTCGACGCCGTGGACGAGGTGATCCGCGAGGTCATGGAGCAGTATCAGCCACAACTGTGGGAGATGCTGCCGACGCGGGCACAGCGCATGCTGCTCGCACGCGTCCAGGCACAGGCGCCGAGGGCCATCGCGAAGATGATGAGGCAGGTCTCGGACAACATCGAGGACGTCTTCGACCTCAAACACATGGTCGTGACGAACCTGGTCCGCGACAAAGCCTTGCTCAACCGGCTGATTCGCGACATCTCCCGCCCGGAGATGACCTTCATCGCACGGTCCGGCATCTACTTCGGGTTCGCGCTCGGGCTGGTGCAGCTCGCGGTGTGGACGCTGACGCACGAACCACTGGTCATGCCGATCTTCGGGTTCCTGATCGGCTGGGTCACCGACTGGCTCGCGCTGAAGATGATCTTCCTGCCGCGCGAGCCGAGGAAGTTCTTCGGCGTATTCACCTGGCAAGGCGTGTTCCAGAAGCGCAGGGATCAGGTGGCCGCGGACTACGGCGACATGATCGCCGCCGAGGTCATCACCGTCCCGCGCATCGTCGAGGCGGTGCTGACCGGCCCGAAGTCCGACCGGCTGTTCGCGCTCATCCAACGCGAGGTGCAGCGCACCGTCGACGCGCAGGCTGGCATCATCAAACCGTTCGTCGTCGCCGCCGTCGGAACGAACCGGTTCCAGGAGATGAAAGCGACCGTCGCTCAGAAGGCGATGGAGCGCGTCCCGGCCACGGTGCACCACGCCGAGGACTACGCTGTGGGCGCGCTCGACGTCCGCAACACCATTGTGGAGCGGATGCGTCGGCTGAACCGATTCGAGTTCGAGCAGTTGCTGCGGCCAGCGTTCCGGCAGGACGAGTGGAAACTGATCGCCGTCGGCGCGATCATTGGCGGGCTGGTCGGTGAGCTGCAAGTGCTGCTGATGCTGCACTAGAGCGTGCGGAAGACCACGGAGGTGGCGGTGATTGCCGAGCTGAGCCAGAACTGGTTGCTCTACGCGGCGATCCCGGTCATCGGCGCGCTCATCGGCTACGTCACCAAGCGTGTCGCCATCGAGATGATGTTCCGCCCGGTACGCCGCACACTCGGCTGGCAGGGCGTCGTGCCGAAGCACAGCGGACGCATCGCGGGCATCGCGGCGGAACTGCTCACCAGCAGGCTGATCGATCCGCGCGAGGTCCTCGACCGCATCGACGTCGACCGCATCAACACCGAGATCGAGCAGCCGCTGCTGAACGCGGTGGACGCCATCGCCCGCGACGTCATCACCGAGCACCACCCGACCATCTGGGAGTCGCTACCACCGCTCGCGCAGGACATGGTGATCAAGCAGGTGCAGGCGGCGTCGCCGCACATCGTCGCCCAACTGCTCAGCGAGTTACGGGAGAACATCGACGCCGTCGTGGACGTCAAGCAGTTCGCGCTCGCCCAGCTCACCCGCGACGACGACCGCCTCGTCCGCATCGTCAGGGAGTTGGCGCGACCGGAACTGACGTTCATCGCCCGCTCCGGGATCTGGCTTGGGTTCGTCATCGGCATGGCGCAAGCAGTGGTGTGGGCGCTGACCAAGGAGCCGCTGGTGATGCCGATCTTCGGCGCCGCGATCGGCCTCCTCACTGACTGGCTGGCGATCACGCTGGTATTCCGGCCGCGCGAACAGGTCTCGATCCTCGGCTGGCGGGTGCAGGGCAGCTTCCACCGCAGGCGCACCGAGGTGGCGCATCGCTGTGCGAGGCTGATCGCGGACGAGGTGCTAACGGTGCCCAACATGCTTGCCGCCGTCCTCAGTGGACCCCGGGCAGACCGGATGCTCGCGCTCATCCAGGACGTCGTCGCCGACGCGGTCAACGAGCAGACGCGGGTGTTCCGGCCATTGCTCGCCGCGACCGGCGGCAACGTCGCGGTTGGCCAGTTGCACCGGGCGGCGGCGTTGAAGGCGATGCCGGTGATCCCGGACGCCGCCCGCAACGCCAACGGCTATCTGACCAATGCGATGGACGTCGCGGGCATGATCGAACGCCGCATGCTCGCGTTGCCCGCCACCGAGTACGAAAGCGTGCTGCGGCCCGCGTTCAAGCAGGAGGAGCCGAAGCTGATCGCCGTCGGTGGCGTCATCGGGGCTGTCATTGGCGAGTTGCAGTTGCTGCTGCTGTTGGCTTGAGCTGACCACCGCTACGGGTCGCGACCCGCCTTCGCCGCTCGATCACCCGGCACACCAGGTAAATCAGGAACGCGATCGTCGTGACGAACGGGCTGATCGGCGCACCAGGCGCGAGCGAGAGCACGATGCCGCCAAGCACGGCGACCTCGGCGAAGATCACCGAGAGCACAGTGGCCACCACTGGCGACGAGGTCACGCGGCAGGCGGCGGCGGCCGGTGTCACCAGCAGCGCGATGACAAGCAGCACGCCGACGGTGCGCACGCCAAGCGCCGTCGCGATGCCGACGAGCACCGCGAACACCGGCATGAGCAGCCGGACTGGCACCCCGCGCGATGCCGCGACGACCGGATCGACGATGGCGAACAGCAGCGGCCGGTAGACCAGCGCGAGCACACCGATCACGAGGACGCCGGAGACGGCGAAAACCATCAGGTTCGCCTCGTCGACCGCGATCACCTGCCCGACGAGCAGGCCGAACTTATTGCCCGCGCGGCCGGGATAGAGCCACAGCAGGAACACTCCGATGCCGAGCCCGAACGCCAGCACCGCCCCTATCACCGAGTCCTGTTCGCTCGATCGGCCGCCGAGCAGCGCGAGCAGCAGCGCGGCGATCACCGCACCTGCCAGCGCGCCGAACTCGACGCTCACCCCGACAAGCAGCGCGGCGGCCGCACCGGTGAAGGTCAGCTCAGCCGTGCCGTGCACCGCGAACGCCATGCGGCGCATCACGATCAGCGGCCCGACGACACCGGCCACCACGCCGAGGATCGCGGCCGTCAGCAGTCCGGTTTGGACGAAGTCGAGCTCGAGCGCCCTGAGCATCAGGTCGAGGTCGAAGAAGTCTTCCATGGTCACGCCTGCGGGTGAGAGTGATGGGGGTCGTCCTCGCAGACCGCGCTGTGCGGCCCGGTGACGTGGATCTGGCCGCCGATGCGCACGACATCCACTGTGGTCCGATACAGCGCGGACAGTGTCGCCGACGTCATCACCTCGTCCGGGCTGCCGATGGAGAATCTGCCGTCGACCAAGTACAGCACCTTGTCCACATAGGACAACACGGGATTGATCTCATGCGTGACGAATAGGACGGCGGTGCCCGCTTCCCTGCGCCGCCGCTCGATCAGTTCGCTCACCGCGCGCTGGTTGGCGATGTCGAGCGAGAGCAACGGCTCGTCGCACAGCAAGACGTCCGGCTCGCCGACGAGCGCCTGCGCCACCCGGAGTCGCTGCTGCTCGCCACCGGACAGTAACGACAACGGCCGGTTCGCGAACGCTCCCGCGCTAACGGCGTCGATCGCCTCAGCCACCCTGCGCCTGCGCTCCGCGGCGCCACGCAGGCCGATGCCCCAGCGGTGCCCGTCGAGTCCGAGGCCAACGAGGTCGGTGCCGCGCAGCGCGTGGGGGAACTCGACGACACCCTGCTGCGGGATGTAGCCGACCCCGCGAGGTGCGGGCCCCCCGGGGACCGCGCGTATCTCCTGCCCGCGCGCGGCCACGTGCACGGTGCCTGAGGAAAGCCGTTGCTGGCCGAGCAGCACGGACAACAGCGTGGACTTGCCGGAGCCGTTCGGGCCGAGCACGGCGAGGAACTCGCCTCGCTCGACGTCCAGGTTCATCCCGGACCACAGGGTGCGAGGCCCGAACGACAGGCTCGCATCCCTGATCCGAATGACCGGTTCAGTCACCCACTCACCGCCGCGCGCAGCGCGTCCGCTTCGGCGTTCACCCAGTCCAAGTAACTGGTGTCGTCGGCGGGCAGGGTCGGCGTGATGTCCACAACTGGAATATCGGCTTGTTTCGCCGTCTCGACAAGTCGTTCGGTGATCGGAGTCTGCGTCAGCGGGTTGTTGACGACGGCAGCGACATCGCCGTCGGTGACCTTGCTCAGCACCTCGTCCTGCACGAGCACGGGCACGTCAGTCTGGTTCTCGATGGCATCGCGGTAATCGTCCGGCGTGACGTCGGTGAGGCCAGCGGCCTCCAGCATGTAGTGCGCGACCGGTTCGGTGGCGATCACCTTCGCGTCGGGGTTGTCCTCGCCGATGGCCGCCAGCTTCGCCTCGAGGTCTTCCAGCCCGGCGGTGAACTCCTTGGCATTGGCTTCGAACGTCTTGGCCTCGGCGGGCTTGATCTCGGCGAGCTCGTGTGCCACAGCGTCGGCTACCGAGGCGACGGTGTGGAGGTCGTACCAGACGTGCTCGTTGAAGCCGTCATGGTGATCGTGGCCGTGCTCGTCGCCTTCAGTGGCGTGCTCGTCCCCTGAGCCTTCATCGCCGTGCTCGGCACCCTCGCCCGCATGCTCGTCAGCACCCTCCTCATCGCCGCCCTCGTGGCCGGACAGCTCGACGGCGTTGAGCACCGGCGCCTCCGCCGCCTGTTCGGCCAGCTGCGTGGCGAAGTCGTCGTAGCCGCCGCCGTTGTAGAGGACCAGCTTGGCGTCGGCGAAGGCGATCCCGTCGCGCGCGGTGCTCTCATAGGAGTGCGGGTCGCCGTCAGAGGCGTCGATGATCGACGTGACCGACACCTGGTCACCGCCGATGGCCTTGACCACGCTGCCCCAGGCATCGGTCGAGGTCACGACCGGGATAGTGCCGTCATCGGCGGCGTCACTCGCATCCGCGCCACAGCCGGTGACAGCCAAGGCGAGCGCGCTGGCCGTTGCCACCGCGTACCCCGCACGGCGCACCCCAATCGTGATCATTCGACGTACTCCCGTCACTGCGTGCCAATCTATAATGGAAACCGTTGTCAACAACGTACCCCATTAGAGTGGCTGTGCGCATCACCTTTTTCTTGTGCTGGTCACCACAACGTTCATGCCAGATTCGCATCAGCATGGTGTCGGCTTCTCAGAACATGTTCTGAACCGTTACGGTTCCTAGTTATGGGTCGGCCGATTCGCACCAGACGGCAAGCGACGCTTGCCTCCCTTGCCGCGGAGCTGGGTGTTTCGCGCACGACGGTGTCGAATGCCTACAACCGCCCTGACCAGCTCTCCCCAGAGCTTCGCAAGCGGGTGCTCGACACCGCGCGCCAGCTCGGTTACCCGGGGCCGGATCCGGTCGCGCGATCGCTGCGTACCCGCAAGGCGGGCGCCATCGGCCTGCTGCTCACCGAGAACCTCTCCTACGCTTTCCGCGACCCTGCCGCGCTCGGCGTCCTGGAAGGACTGGCGCTGGCCTGCGAGGACGCTGGGGTCGGCGTGCAGCTCGTGCCGGCGCGGCCCGGCGAGGAAGACGTCGCGACGGTGCATCGCGCCGGGGTGGACGGCTTCGTCGTCTACTCGGTGCCAGACGACGACCCGCACCTCAACGCCGTCCTGCAGCGGCCGGTACCCACGGTGATCATCGACCAGCCCGTGCTCTCCGGCGTCGACCGTGTCGGACCGGACGACGCGGCGGCCATGACCACGCTCGCCTACCATCTGATCGAGCTGGGGCATCGCGAGGTCGGCGTGCTGTGCATGCGACTGGCCCGCGACCGCAACGACGGCTTCGCCGCGCGTGAGCGGCAGGAGAAGGCGCACTACCACGTGCAGCGCACCCGGCTGACCACGCTCGCGGAGTCATTCGAGGCCGTCGGTGTCGACTGGTCGACCGTGCCCGTCGTGGAGCGATTCGAGCACACCCTCGATGAGGGCGCATCGGCCGCACGCCAAATGCTCGACGCGAATCCGCAGGTCACGGCCATCATCTGTACCTCGGACATCCTCGCGCTCGGCGCACTCAACGAGGTGCGGCGGCGCGGGCTGCGGGTGCCAGCCGACATCACCATTACCGGATTCGACGGCATATCCGATGCCGAGCGCGCCGAGCTGACCACCGTGTACCAGCCCGTGCGGGAAAAGGGCCGGTCAGCGGGCAATCTGCTGCTCGACCCCACCCGGCGTGGCCAGGGCAACCCGGTCAACCAGCAGGTCATCACACTGGAGACGGAACTGCGGATCGGCAAGACGTCGGCGCCGCCGCGCACCGCCGAACAGCACTGGTTCGGGCCGTAACCACCAGCGACGTGGCGTTGCTCTAATTGACCTTGCCCACTGCCCGCTGTCCCGCTGGAATAGGTGCGCACAAGGAGTCGAGGAGGCGCATGTGACCGCGATCGAAGAACTGATGACCCGCAACAAGGAACTCGGCCTCGAAAAGGAATCCCGACCGGCCGAGCCAGCCCTGAGGGTCGCGATCCTGTCCTGCATGGACGCGCGTATCGACGTCGCGGCGACATTCGGACTGCGCGATGGTGAAGCCCACGTCATGCGCAACGCGGGAGGCGTCGTCACAGACGACATGATCCGGTCGCTCGCGCTGAGCCAGCACAAACTCGGCACCCGCGAGGTCATGATCATGCAACACACCGGCTGCGGGGTCAGCGCGGTGACCGAGGACGGTTTCAAAGACGAGCTCGAGTCAGCGACCGGGCTGCGGCCCACCTGGTCGGTTGAGGCGTTCACCGATGTCGAGGACAGCGTGCGCCGTTCGATGAACCGGGTGCGGCGCAGCGACTTCCTGCCGCACACCGACCAGGTGCGTGGCTTCGTCTACGACATCAACACCGGCGCGCTGAGCGAGGTCTCGTAACCGCCGACGCCGAGGGTGGCCGCCTGATGGCGGCCGGGCAGAGGCACAATCACAGGCGCTATGACGGACGCGACCCGTGCCCCCAGCGACAGCCAGATCGATGCGACGAGCCCGATCGACGCGACAACCCTGATCGGCTGGTTCGACGCCAACGCCCGTGACCTGCCATGGCGCGACCCCGACTGCGATGGCTGGGGCGTGCTGGTCAGCGAGATCATGCTGCAGCAAACGCCGGTCGCACGGGTGGAGCTGATCTGGCACGACTGGCTCGCGCGCTGGCCCCGGCCATCCGCGCTCGCCGAGGAAAGCCAGGGCGAGGTCGTGCGTGCGTGGGGCAAGCTCGGCTACCCGCGCAGGGCACTGCGACTGCACGCCGCCGCCGGGGTCATCGCGGAAGAACACGACGACGTCGTGCCATCGGACGTCGACACCCTGCTCGCGCTGCCCGGCATAGGCGCGTACACCGCACGGGCGGTCGCCGCGTTCGCCTACGGCCAGCGGGTCCCTGTCGTCGACACCAACGTGCGCCGAGTCGTCGCCCGCGTCGTACACGGTGCTGGTGACGCCGGGCCGCCGTCGAACACCCGCGACATGGCCGACGTGGCGAAGCTGCTGCCAGAGCAGAAGGCCGCCCGGTTCTCCGCGGCGCTGATGGAACTCGGGGCGACGGTATGCACCGCACGGGCGCCAGAATGCGGCCGTTGTCCCGTAGTGTCGTCATGCGCGTGGTACCAGGCTGGCAAGCCAGCCTACGACGGTCCCGCCAAGCCGGTGCAGCGCTTCGCTGGCACCGACCGGCAGGTGCGTGGCCTGCTGCTCGATGTCCTGCGCGGCACCAGCGAGCCCGTGCCCAAAACGCGACTCGACACCGTGTGGCACGCCGCGGGGCAGCGCGATCGCTGCCTGTTCTCGCTGCTCGAAGATGGCCTCGTCGAGCAGACGGCGGATGGGCGATTCTCGCTCCCTGGTGAACACCTCTGACGTGGTTGGGCCACCGCGGGTCTGAGCCGTCGGCCGGCGCCGCTGTATCGCCGGTTCGCCTGCTGGCGGTGAGACGTGCCCCGTTCGGTTGACGTGTCAGTAGTTGTCGGCGGTCACACCCGGCATTAACGTCCCCCACGCACCTGATCCGTGCGTTTCACCAGGGGAGAAATCACGATGTCACCGGGATTCCGTCGCCGCACCCTGCTCGGTGCGGGGCTGGCCGCGACCGTCACCGGAGGGCTGACGGCACGCACGGCGCGGGCTACGTCGTCCGGCCACATCACCGAGCCGACGATCTACGGCACGGCGGAATGGGAGGCCCGCCCACCAAGCGAGGACATCGTCGTCGTCGATCATCCGCCGACGTACATCGTCGTCCATCACACCGTGGAACCCGGCAACACCGACGACGTGTCCCGCGAGCACGCGTTCGAGATCTCACGGGCGATTCAGAACTTCCACATGGATTCGCGTGGGTGGATCGACACCGGGCAGCAATTCACCATCAGCAGGGGCGGCCACATCACCGAGGGCAGGCACCGCAGCCTGGAGATCCTGCGCGAGGGCAAGCGGCACGTGGAGGGCACGAACGTCGCGGACTTCAACAGCCGGGTGATCGGGATCGAGAACGAAGGCCTCTACACCAAGGAAGACACCCCCGACACGCTGTGGGACGCACTGTCGGACCTGGTCACCTACATGGCATACCAGTACGACATCCCGCCGCAGCTGATCATGGGCCACCGGGACTTCAACTCGACGCAGTGCCCCGGCGACGTCCTTTACGGGCGGCTGGTCGAGCTGCGCGGCACCGTGGCGCGACGGCTCGGCACACCGCTGCCGCCGTCGGTGCCGGAGTGGCCGCTGCTACGGCCCGGCGATGAGGGCGAGCGGGTGCGGGTGGCACAGCGACTGCTGCGGGAGCGGGGCGCGCGGGTGCCCGCCGATGGCGTGTTCGGACCGGAGACCCGCGCCGCGGTCGCGGACATCGCCGCGGCACACGGCCTCGACACGCCAGGCTGCGCCGCCTGCGCACACGTCGACGAACGCGGGTTTCTCGGCGCCGACATCTGGCCGCTGCTGGTCGGGCAGGAACGGTCGGCGTCGGAGTGGAAGCGGCGGCTGGCGCTGGCGCGCTGAAGGAGCCTTCACCGCGGCCAATGCGGGAAGCGTCATTCACCGCGCGCCGCGACGCGCCGCAAGAACCCCGCCACGGCGTCGCGGTATGCCTCCGGCGCGTCGGCGTGGACGACGTGGCCAGTGCCGGGAATCCGCACGTGCTCACCGTCCGGCACCCTCGCGGCTAGCTCCGCCTGCTGCCCGATCGGCATCGCGGTGTGCTCAGCCTCGACCACCAGCAATGGGCACTTGATCGCATCGACGTCGTCCCAGTAGTCCCGTTCGCCCCACTCCGCCGCGATCTCGTACAGCTCGTTCAGATCGGCGAGCAGGTAGTAGCCGTCCTCGCGTTCGGTCATGCACTCGACGAAGTAGTCACCGTATGGGGCGAAGAACTCCCGCACGTGCGCCAGCGACTGGAAGGGCACCGGCCACGACTCGAAGTACCCCCGCCACGCCTCGACGGTCCTGCCCCGCTGGTCGGGTGCCATGTCCTCGACGACGACGGCCCGCACCAGCTGGGGATGCCGCGCCGCCGTCATCCACGCGTGCAGCCCGCCCATGGAGTGACCGATCAGCACCGCGGGTCCCGCGTCGAGCGAGCGGATCAGCGCGGCGACGTCCGCGACGAAGTCCTCGGTGCGGCACGCGGCGCGGTACGGATTGCGTCCGTGCGCCCGCGCATCGAGACCGACGACATGGCCGTGCCCGGTCAGCCATCGCGCCACCGGCCACCAGGTGCGGGCGCGCCCCATCAGCCCATGCAGCAGGACGATCGGCTGCCCCGTCCCGCCGAAATCGACGACCCACGGTCGCTGCGTCACTTAGGCTCCTCGTGTGACTGTCTCTCCACAGCGGCTGCTGCTCTGCTGCCTCGCGCTTACCCTAACCGGGTGTACCGGCCCGGCCCGCGACGCCGAGGAGGCCCCACCGACGGCGACGAAGCCCACCCACGGCGCGGCGGGCGCTGGCGATCCGTACTACCCCACCCAGGGAAACGGCGGCTATGACGTACGCGGCTACGACGTCGACATCAGCTACGACCCACATCGCAAGCACCTCGACGGCGACACCACGATCACCGCGACAGCCACGCAACCGCTGACCCGCTTCAACCTCGACCTGCGCGGGTTCGACGTGAAGTCCGTGACGGTCAACGATGAACAGGCAGAGTTCGCCCGGAAGCACGAACACGAGCTGGTCATCACGCCCGCGGAGCCGATCGGCAAGGGCGACGACGTCGTCACTCGGGTGCGCTACAACGGCGAGCCGACCAGCACCGACGAGGACGAGTTCGCCACCGTCGGCTGGTTGACGACGTCGTCAGGAGGCAGTTACGCGCTCGGCGAACCGCACTCGGCGTCGTTCTGGTATCCGGTCAACGAGACACCACGCGACAAGGCGACGTTCACGCTCTCCGCGCGGGTGCCAAAGGACTGGGTCGCGGTGTCGATCGGCAAGCAGACCTCGCGGCGCACCAAGGATGGCTGGACGACCTACACCTGGGAGGAGACCAACCCTGCCGCCAGCTACGTCACCACGGTGGCGATCGACAAGTTCACCGTCGAGCGGTCCCGGCTGGACGACGGCACACCCGTGCTGTCCGCGTATGCGCCCGGTCAGGAGGGCAAGCGTGAACTCGAGGCACGGGCCGAGGAGATCGTCGAGTTTCTGAGCAGCAAGTTCGGGCCGTACCCGCAGCGCACGGCAGGCGGGATCTACATGAGCGACAGCATCTCGTTCGCGCTGGAGACCCAGGGGCGACCGACCTACGCGTCCTGGGCTGATCTGGACACTGTCGTGCACGAATACGCCCATCAGTGGCACGGCAACTCGGTGACGATCGAGTCCTGGTCCGATCTGTGCCTGAGTGAGTGTTTCGCCAGCTACAGCGAATGGCTGTGGGCCGAGGCGAAGGACGACACGGACCTCGATCGCTTCTACCGCGAACAGGTGGATCAGCTCAGCGGCGACGACTCGTTCTGGGAGAGCAAACTGCACGAGATGGGCGCTGGCAACGAGTTCGACGGCATGTACGGCAAGTCGAAGCTCGCCATGCACGCGCTGCGCCGCACGATCGGGGACGACGTCTTCGACCAGGTGCTGCGGGAATGGCCGCAGGAACACCAGCACGGCAACGCCTCGTGGCCGGAGTTCGAACAGTTCGTCAGCGAGCGCACCGATGTCGAGCTGGGTGAGTTCTTCGACGTGTGGTTCCGGGGTGACGAGATCCCATCGGACGAGCACCTCTACCCCGGCACACTGCGGCCGTAGGCACTCCCGACGCCGTGTCCTGCACTCCCGACGTCGTGTCTCGCACTCCCGACGCCGTGTCCTGCACTCCCGACGCCGTGTCCTGCATTCCCGACGGTGTGTTCCCCGCTCCGGACGCCGTGTCCCGCACTCGGGCGATGGGGACTGCCGAACAGTACGCTGGGGCCATGGCTGTTGTGAAGATCAACGCGATCGAGGTCCCCGACGGCGCGGGTGAGGAGCTGGAGAAGCGCTTCGCCGCCCGGGCGGGCAGTGTCGACTCCGCGCCCGGCTTCCTCGGGTTCGAACTGCTACGACCGATCAAAGGTGACAATCGGTACTTCGTCTACACCAAGTGGGAGACCGAGGAGGACTTCCAAAACTGGGCGCAGGGGCCCGCCAAGGAAGCCCATGCGGGTGAGGCGCGCAATCCGGTGGCGACCGGTGCGAGCCTGCTGGAATTCGAAGTCGTGCTGCGTTCCGATCCCTCGGCGTGACGGACTCGGACGACTCCGACTACACCCGCGCGGCTGAACTGGTCGCCAATGCCGGGGCACTGCTGGTGTGCGCGGGGGCTGGCATGGGCGTCGACTCCGGGTTGCCCGACTTCCGGGGCAACGAGGGGTTTTGGCGGGCGTATCCGCCGTACGCACGGCTCGGCTACCGTTTCACGGAGTTGGCCGATCCGGAGCATTTCGCCACCAACCCCGAGCTGGCGTGGGGTTTCTACGGTCACCGGCTGTCGCTGTACCGGCGCACCGTCCCGCACGAGGGGTTCGACCTGCTGCGCCAGTGGGGTGACGGCCTCGACGGCGGTGCCGCGGTGTTCACGTCCAACGTCGACGGTCACTTCCAGCGCGCGGGCTTCGACACCGTCGCCGAGGTGCACGGCTCGATCCACCATCTCCAGTGCGGCATCGGCTGCTCGGGTGCGGTGTGGCCCGCCGATGACGTCGTAGTCGACGTCGACGAGGCGACCATGCGGGCGTGCTCGCCGCTGCCCCGGTGTGAACGGTGCGGCGCCGCCGCGCGGCCGAACATCCTGATGTTTGGCGACGCCAACTGGGTGCCGGACCGCAGCCAGGAACAGCTCGACGCGCTACGGAAATGGCAAGCGCGGCATCACGACCTCGTGGTAGTCGAACTTGGCGCTGGCCTGGCGATTCCGACCGTCCGGATGCACGCGGAGTCCGCGAGCATCGACACCGGCGCGCTGGTGCGGATCAACCCACGCGAGCCGGATATCCCCGGCGGCAAGGGCGTCTCGCTGGGTATTGGCGCGTTGGAGGCGCTGCGGGCGATCGATGCCAGACTGTGAGGCCCCGATACGTCGTGTCCCGCGTTCCGGACGGCGTGTTCCCCGCTCAGGACGCCGTATGGTGCGGTCAGAGCACCTGGGTGATGTTGACAGGGTTGCCATCGGGGTCAGCGACATGCGCTACCCGATGCCCCCACGGCATGTCGTTAGCCGGGCCGATCAACGTCCCGCCAGCCGCTTCCACCTTGGGCAACAGGTCATCGACGTTGTCCACGAAGACCGTCACGATGATCCGTCCGGGCTGCGCGGCAGCGCCCTGCTCGTCGGCGACGATTCCCAAGTCGGAAGAACCGACCCGGAGCCCTATGAAGAACGCGTCACCTTCGTCCGGCATGCGAAACGTCTGCTCGGCGCCGAAAAGATCCGAGTAGAAGGCCCGCAGGCGCGGCACATCGTTGCTGCAGAGGACGGGTTGGATGGCGGTGCCGGTACTTGTCATGGTTGGTAGGCCCCAAAGCGACGGAAACACGTCGGCCGAACCTAGCAGTCGCAAGTGCTGGCCCATAGGCGAATGGCCACCCGTTCCAGGTGTCCGCCCACCTGCCAGGTGCGGCGACGTCGTCGCATGTGCCTTGACGGTCTTCCTACGAGACACCAGGCAGAGTGGACGGCGTGACCGTTACCGGGGACCAGCCCACACCGGCAGCCGAGTCCACCGAGCCACCCGCGCCGAGCCCGCACACCCGCCGCCGCAACCGGTGGGTCACCGCAGCGCTCGCAGCAGCCGTCATCGGGCTCGCGGCATACGCCGTGCTGCGGCTGGGTGTCTCCGGCCTGTTGGACACCGACGGCAATCGGCACACCGCAGCGGCCATCGCACTGAACCCGTACGTCGCACTCGCGGGCGGGCTACTCGCCGCTATCGCGCTGCTCGCCCGTCGCTGGCGGACGGCGGCCGTGGCCGTCGCGCTGAGCATCGCCCTTGCCGCGCCCCTCGTGCCGCGCGTGCTCGCCGACCCGCAGCCCACGGCATCAGGTCCAACCGTCCGGGTGCTCGCACTCAACCTCTTCTACGGTGCCGCTGATACCACCGAGGTAGTAGAACTCGTCCGCGAACGCGACGTCGACGTCCTTGTCCTGCTGGAGCTCGACGCCGCGGCGGCATCGGCGCTAGACAAGGCCGGCCTTTCCGATGTGATGCCGCACCGGGCGTTCGAACCCGCCGCGGCCGCGGTCGGTTCGGGCATCGCGTCACGGCATCCGGTGCGGGAACTGTCGCTGGCCGGGCCGTCGCTGCTGGCGCAGCCGAGCGTGCGGGTGCGGCTCGACGAAACGGACGTCGACGTAGTCGGCGTTCATCCGATACCCCCGGTGAGCAAGGTGGATGACTGGCGGCAGGAATTACGCGGCCTGCCCGCGCCCCCCGGCGACGGCCCCGCGCGCATCCTGGCGGGCGACTTCAACGCCACGCTCGATCACGCCGAACTGCGCCGTGTGCTCGACTCTGGTTATGTCGACGCCGCCGAGCAGACCGGCGACGCGCTACGGACGACGTGGCCACAGCGGCGCACCGCTCCACCAGTCACCCTCGACCACGTGTTGGTCGATCAGCGCGCGGCCGTGCGCGACTTCGAGGTGATCGGCGTCGACGGCAGCGACCACCGGGCCGTGCTCGCCACGCTCACGCTGCCGGGCTAGTCCAGAGAAAGGCACACGACGTCCAGAACGAGGCACACGACGTCGGGAACGGGGGACACGACGCACGGAGTGCGGCTCCCTCGGGGTTGGAGAGCCGCACTCCGTGCGTTGCGTTGTGCTGTTGTCGCGGAAACCGGCACCATGGCCGGTTCCGCTCCGGCTTTACTCCGACTCAGCCTCGCCGGACCCGGAGCCCGAGCCCTCGCCGCCGGTGGCGGCGATGTCGACCGGCGGGGCGTCCGGTACGTCGACCGGCTTGCCCTCGCCCCGGAAGACGAAGCGAGCCTCGTCGTCCCGGCCGGACTCCTCGTCCCAGTTCTCGACGTCGACGATGACGATCTGCCCGGTCTCGACCTCGCCGAACAGGATCTTCTCCGAGAGCTGATCCTCGACCTCGCGCTGGATGGTGCGGCGCAGCGGCCGGGCACCCAGCACCGGGTCGAAGCCGCGCTTGGCGAGCAGCTTCTTCGCCTTCGAGGTCAGCTCGAGGGCCATGTCCTTGTTCTTCAACTGCTCCTCGACGCGGTTGGTCATCAGATCCACCATCTCGACGATCTGGTCCTGCGTGAGCTGGTGGAACACGATGATGTCGTCGATACGGTTGAGGAACTCCGGCCGGAAATGCTTCTTCATTTCCTCGTTGACCTTCTGCTTCATCTTCTCGTAGCGCGAGCCTTCGTCGCTGGTGGAAGCGAAGCCGAGGGTCACCGACTTGGAGATGTCCTGCGTACCGAGGTTCGAGGTGAAGATCAGCACGGTGTTCTTGAAGTCGACCGTGCGACCCTGACCGTCGGTGAGACGGCCGTCCTCGAGGACCTGCAGCAGCGTGTTGTAGATCTCCTGGTGGGCCTTCTCGATCTCGTCGAACAGCACCACCGAGAACGGCTTGCGCCGCACCTTCTCGGTGAGCTGGCCGCCTTCCTCGTAGCCGACGTAGCCGGGAGGAGCACCGAACAGCCGCGACGCGGTGTAGCGGTCGTGGAACTCACCCATGTCGATCTGGATGAGCGCGTCGTCGTCACCGAACAGGAAGTTCGCCAGCGCCTTGGACAGCTCGGTCTTCCCGACACCGGACGGACCGGCGAAGATGAACGAACCGGACGGACGCTTCGGGTCCTTCAGCCCAGCGCGGGTACGCCGGATCGCCTGCGAGACCGCCCTGACGGCGTCCTCCTGGCCGATGATCCGCTTGTGGAGCTCGTCCTCCATGCGGAGCAGACGGGTCGTCTCCTCCTCGGTGAGCTTGAACACCGGGATACCGGTCCAGTTGGCCAGCACCTCCGCGATCTGCTCGTCATCGACCTCGGCGACGACATCGAGGTCGCCGTCCTTCCACTGCTTCTCCCGCTCCGACTTCTGGCCGAGCAGGGTCTTCTCCTCATCACGCAGTCGCGCGGCTCGCTCGAAGTCCTGCGCGTCGATCGCGGATTCCTTGTCCCTGCGAACGTCGGCGATCTTCTCGTCGAACTCACGCAGGTCCGGCGGCGCGGTCATCCTGCGGATACGCATCCGCGCACCGGCCTCGTCGATGAGGTCGATCGCCTTGTCCGGCAGGTACCGGTCGTTGATGTAGCGATCCGCCAACGTCGACGCGGCGACCAGCGCCGAGTCGGTGATCGAGACCCGGTGGTGCGCCTCGTACCGGTCACGCAGCCCCTTGAGGATCTCGATCGTGTGCTCCAGCGACGGCTCACCGACCTGGATCGGCTGGAACCGGCGCTCGAGCGCGGCGTCCTTCTCGACGTGCTTGCGGTACTCCTCGAGCGTGGTCGCACCGATGGTCTGCAGCTCACCGCGAGCCAGCATCGGCTTCAGGATCGACGCGGCGTCTATCGCGCCCTCGGCGGCACCGGCACCGACCAGCGTGTGCAGCTCGTCGATGAACAGGATGATGTCGCCCCGGGTCTTGATCTCCTTGAGCACCTTCTTGAGGCGCTCTTCGAAGTCACCGCGGTAGCGCGAGCCCGCGACCAGCGAGCCCAGGTCGAGCGTGTAGAGCTGCTTGTCCTTGAGTGTCTCCGGCACCTCGCCCTTGACGATGGACTGCGCCAGCCCCTCGACGACAGCGGTCTTACCGACACCGGGCTCACCGATGAGCACCGGGTTGTTCTTGGTACGGCGGGACAGCACCTGCATGACCCGCTCGATTTCCTTCTCCCGGCCTATCACCGGGTCGAGCTTGCCTTCGCGTGCCGATGCGGTGAGGTTGCGGCCGAACTGGTCAAGCACCAGCGACGACGACGGCGTGCCCTCGCGGCCACCGCTGCCAGCCTCCTGCGGCTCCTTGCCCTGGTAGCCGGACAGCAGCTGCAGCACCTGCTGACGTACCCGGTTCAGGTCGGCGCCGAGCTTGACCAGCACCTGCGCCGCGACGCCTTCACCCTCGCGGATGAGGCCGAGCAGGATGTGCTCGGTGCCGATGTAGTTGTGGCCGAGCTGCAGCGCCTCACGCAGCGACAGCTCAAGCACCTTCTTGGCGCGCGGGGTGAACGGGATGTGCCCGCTCGGCGCCTGCTGCCCCTGGCCGATGATCTCCTCGACCTGCTGGCGCACACCCTCCAGCGCGATACCAAGCGACTCGAGCGCCTTCGCCGCGACGCCCTCGCCCTCGTGAATCAGCCCGAGCAGGATGTGCTCGGTGCCGATGTAGTTGTGGTTGAGCATCCTCGCCTCTTCTTGGGCAAGAACGACCACCCGCCTCGCGCGGTCGGTGAACCTCTCGAACATCTCCACTCCCTGACTGCTGCTCGGCGGTACCTGGACTGGACCAGGCATCGCGCCAGGTGCGCGATACGGAATCCCACCGTAAGCCCACTGTAGTAGCCACACCATGTCGGCCGGGTAACCACTCAGGCGTATTTCACCTAGTGGGCCCCATGTGCGTCGCACTGCGGAGCTCGTCCGACATGGCCTTTGATTCTGTCTACACAACGTCTACGCGGCCGCGGATGATTCCACGCGAACCGAGTGTCCGCTCAGCGCGAACATGGCGAGGGTAGGACGCCGTGCGGGACGTCGTCACACCGCTCAGTGATGCGACGACGCCATCACACCACCCAGTTGTCCGGGTGACGTACTCCATGTGGGCGGGAGACGCTCACGCGAGGTAAAGTAAGGCATCCCTAACGAGACCTAATCCGGGAGGTGCGCATGGCGGTTCGGCGTTCGGCGTTCACCGCACCGCTCACCGCCTGCCCTCCCGGTCACAGCCTGCTCGACTCGATCGCCAGGGTCAACGGCAAGCAGGACCTCATGGCGCTCCGGTTCGGTGCGCCGCCAGCCGCCGAACTGACCGGCGAGGTCAGGGGCTGGCACTTCTGCGAGGACCTCCTCACCGAGTCAGACGTCTTCGACCGCTGGCACGACGAGCAGCGCGCCTGGCTGCGCGCCGAGTACGACGAGGCCCCCGATCGCACGGCGGCAGGCTCGATCAAGTCCTGGTACCTGCAGGTGCCTGCCACGCTCGGCGCGCTGCTGTTCCACTACGAGCGCCGGGTACCCAGCCTGCGCCCGGCGGACCTCCTGCTGCACATCCCCGGCGACGGCAAACCCAAACCGGGCGGCGTCGCGCTGCTCAGTGAAGAGTTCGCCTGCCTGCCGGACGACCCGGCCGCCGACGCGCCCGAGGCGACCGTCATCGAGTCGGAGAACGCCCTCGCGGCACTGCTCCGCGCCCGCTACACCGCGCACGCCAGCCGTTTCGTGGCCGCCTACCGGCCGCCGGTGCGCTTCGGCAAGCACGCGCTCTGGGGTGCGGCGACCGACGCCATCGACGTGGCGTTGTGGAAGGCGGGCAAACAGGGCGGCGATGAAGGCGCCGGGATCGCCGACGCCGCCCTGGTGCTTCCGGACCGCATCGAACCGTTCACGTCGGCATCGACGTTGCACACCACGCTCAACGACGGCCGGCCGTGCTGGACCCGCCGCAAGGAAAGCTGCTGCTTCCATTACCTGCTCGACAACGGCAAGGGCGCGTGCGAGACATGCCCCCGCCGGTCGCCACCACTCACGCAGCGACAGCACTGAGCGACAAGCGAACCACGAAAACCACACCGCTTCGCCCGAATGGGCCAGACCGTCGGCACGAAAATGATTCTGAATGGCGCGCAGCACTCACGCGGTGACTATCTGATGACACACGAACGGGGCCGCCCGGAATAGCCAGGCGGCCCCTTGCAGCGGGTGCTCCGCTCAGTTCTGCTTGTGGTACGCGTCGACGACTTCCGACGGGATACGGCCACGGTCGGAAACGTCGTAACCGTTCTTCCGCGCCCATGCCCGAATAGCCTGGTTCTGCTCCCGGTCGACCGATGCGGACTTGCCGCCGCCACTCGACGCGGCCGCCTTCTGGTTACGCTTCCTGCCGCCCGAACGACGAGCGTGCTCAACATACTGCGCCAGCGCGTCCCGCAACTCCTCCGCATTCGCGGACGAGAGGTCAATCTGGTAGCTCACACCGTCAAGACCGAACTCGACGGTCTCATCGGCTTCTGAGCCGTCCAAATCATCCACAAGGGATACGAGGACCTTCTGTGCCATTGGTTTCCTCCCGGGTTGGCGCCTGTTCGAATGATCGCTAGTTCGGCCAGGCAGTTAACTCAAGTCGATGTTAGCTCATTAATACTCGGAAAATACTGAGAACGCAAACTTTCGGATTGCACGCTGGGCCCATCATTCCATATCTCGACCCAAACTCGACGCGTACTCGCAGCTATTGGCCCTAGCTAACACCGATCGAACATGAAGAACCGGGAGGAAGCAGCGGAGGAGTGGTTCTCGCTATTCGGGACGGACCAGCGGGAACAGGATCGTGTCCCTGATTCCGAGGCCGGTCAGCGCCATCAGCAGCCGATCGATACCCATACCGACACCGCCGGAGGGCGGCATGCCGTACTCCAACGCACGCAGGAAATCCTCGTCGAGCTGCATGGCTTCGCTATCGCCCGCCGCGGCGAGCTTGGCCTGTGCGGTCAACCGCTCTCGCTCGACGACCGGATCCACCAACTCCGAATATCCAGTAGCCAGTTCGAAACCCCGCACGTAGAGATCCCACTTCTCGGCAACATCCGGGTTACTCCGGTGCTGCCTGGTCAATGGTGAGGTCTCGACGGGGAAGTCACGGACGAATGTCGGGGCGTACAAGTGGTCGCCGACGAGATGCTCCCAGAGTTCCTCCACGAGTTTGCCGTGAGTGAGCTTCGGGTCCACGTCAAGTTCGTGCTCCTTGGCGTAACCGTGCAGCTTATCCGCCGACGTTTCTGGAGTTACCTCCTCGCCAAGCGCCTCAGACAGCGAGCCGTACATTGTCAGCGTTGTCCACTCGCCTGACAGATCGTAATCAGATCCATCAGAAAGAGTGACGGTATGGGAACCGAAGACCGCCTTGGCCGCCTCTTGCACGAGTTCCCGCGTCAACGTCGCCATGGAGTCATACGTCGCATACGCTTCGTAAAACTCCAGCATCGCGAACTCCGGCGAATGGGACGAGTCACTGCCCTCGTTCCGGAAGTTTCGATTGATCTCGAAGACCTTCTCCAAGCCGCCGACCACACACCGCTTGAGATAAAGCTCCGGCGCGATGCGCAAGAAAAGTTGCATGTCGAATGCGTTGGATTCCGTAACGAACGGGCGTGCGGCGGCTCCACCGTGCAAAGTTTGCAGCATCGGCGTCTCGACTTCGATATAGCCGCGCTGGTGGAACGAGTCGCGCAATGCCCGCATCACCCCGGCGCGAGTGCGCACCACTTCATTCGCCTTCGGGCGCACGATCAGGTCGACATAGCGCTGCCGGATGCGGGTTTCCTCAGCGAGGTCCTTGTGCATCACCGGCAGCGGGCGCAGCGCCTTGGCCGCGATCTGCCAGGAATCGGCCATCACGGACAGTTCGCCGCGCTTCGACGTGATGACCTCGCCGTGCACAAAGACGTGGTCGCCCAGATCGACGTCGGACTTCCACGCGGCGAGCGCCTCATCGCCGACACCGTTGAGGCTGATCATCGCCTGCAGTTCGGTCTCGCCGTCGCGCAGCGTCGCGAAGCACAGCTTGCCGGTATTGCGCATGAACATGACCCTGCCGGTCACGCCGACGACGTCGCCGGTCGCGGTGTCTGCGGGCAGGTCGGGGTGCGCCGCCCGCACCTCGGCGAGCGTGTGCGTGCGCGGCACCTCGACGGGATACGGGTCGATGCCCTCCGCGAGCAGCCGGTCGCGCTTCTCCCTGCGCACCCGCATCTGCTCAGGGACGTCCGGGTCTGCCGCGGGGCGCTGAGATTCGGTCATGGTCACATAGCGTACGAAAGCCGTTCGGCGACGTGCGAACCGGTTTCGACGCGACTGAACCACGTCACATGACGTGTTCAGCGGGTCACTACTCGACGACGTTGCGTTCGTAGGCGTAACGCAGGCCAAGCAGGGTGAGATCGGGCCGGTAGTAGCTGATCGTGCGGGACTCCGCGCGGATCATCGGCGCGAGCCCGCCGGTCGCGATGACATCGATAGCGCTCGGGTCGTCCGGCGAGAGCTCATCGGCCACTCGCGAGACAAGGCCGTCCACCTGGCCCGCGAAGCCATAGAGCACACCCGCCTGCAGGCACTCCACGGTCGTCTTGCCGATGACGGAACGGGGCCGCACCAACTCGACGGTGCGCAGCGACGCCGCTCGCGTGGCGAGCGCCTCCAGCGAGATCTCGATGCCCGGCGCGAACGCCCCGCCGAGAAACTCGCCCTTCGCGGAGACCGCGTCGACGACGGTCGCGGTGCCGAAATCGACGACGATGCACGGCCGATCCGGCTGAATACGGTGCGCGGCGAGGGCGTTGACCAACCGGTCGCCGCCGACGTCCTTGGGGTTGTCGACCACAAGCGGCACCCCGGTGCGCACTCCTGGCTCGATGATCACCTTCGGCACGTCCCGGTAGTACTCGTGCAGCATGGTGCGCAGCTCACGCCGCAGTTGCGGCACGGTGGAGAGCACGGCGGCACCGGTGATCTCATCGGCGTGCTCGCCAAGCATCCCGCGCATGGTCAGCGCGAGTTCGTCGGCCGTGAGGTGGGGATCGGTACGCATCCGCCAATCGCGCAGCAGCTTCGCGGACTCGCCCCTGCCGGTGTAGAGGCCGAAAACGATCGCTGTGTCGCGCGCGGCGACGGTGAGCAGCACCGTCAGTGCTCCGCGTGCAGCAGCGCGTCGAGCTTGACGGCGTCAACGGTCTCCTGCGTCGCTGGCGCCGGCTCTGACTCCCGCGTGATCGGGACGGGGCCGCTGACCAGACCGGAGTCGGCGGGTGCCTGGCTCGGGTCCACGCCGAGGTCCGCGGTCTTGTTCTCGGCGTCGACGAAGATGACCCTCGGCTCGTAACTACGGGCCTCCGCATCGTCCATCTGCCCGTAGGAGATGAGGATGACCAGGTCACCGGGGTGCACCAGGTGCGCGGCCGCCCCGTTGATGCCGAGCACGCCGCTGCCTGCCTCGCCGGGGATGACGTAGGTCTCCAGCCTCGCGCCATTGGTGATGTCGACGATGGCGACCTGCTCGCCAGGTAGCAGGTCGGCCGCCGCCATCAGGTCCTCATCGACCGTCACCGAGCCGACGTAATGCAGGTCCGCCTGGGTCACGGTCGCCCGGTGGATCTTGGACTTGAGCATCGTGCGCAACATCGGTTTCTCCTCACGTCCCTGCCGGGGTGCCGAGTACGAGCCCTACGTTGTCGATCAGCCGTGTGCCGCCGACGCGCGCGGCGACGAGCAGCCGTGCCGCCCCCTCCGCTGGCGGCTCCCCCAGTTCCGTGCTCCGCAGTTCCAGGTAGTCGACGTCGATTTCGGGCGTCGCCGCCAGCGTCGTCCGCGCAGCGTCGAGCACGGCATCGGCGCCGCCAGGGCCCGCGTGTGCGCCAGCGGTGAGCGCGGCGGACAGCGTCACCGCCTGCTCCCGGTGTTCCGGCGAGAGATAGCTGTTGCGTGACGACAGCGCGAGGCCGTCGCGCTCCCGCACGGTCGGTGCGCCGATCACGTGGACGTCCATGTTCAGCTCCCGCACCATCTTCTTGATGAGCACGAGCTGCTGGTAGTCCTTCTCGCCGAACACCGCGTAGGACGGCCGCACGATGTTGAACAGCTTCGCGACCACGGTCAGCACGCCGCCGAAGTGGCCAGGCCGGTGCGCGCCTTCCAAGATGTCGCCCAGCGGGCCGGGATGCACCGTGACGGGGGCGTCCTCGCCGTAGAGGTCGTCAGCCCGCGGCGTGAACGCCAGCTCGACGCCCTCTTGCTCCAGCGCCTTGAGGTCGGCCTCAAGGCTGCGTGGGTAGGCGTCGAGGTCCTCGCCTGGCCCGAATTGCAGCGGGTTCACGAAGATCGACACCGCGACGGTGACGTTGCCTGGCACCCGCTTGGCGCGGCGGATCAGGTCAAGGTGCCCCTCGTGCAGCGCGCCCATGGTCGGGACGAGCACGACGGTCCTGCCGACGGCGCGCAGCGCGGACGTCGTCCGGTGGACGTCATCGGGGCGCTCGTAAACGTTGAGCTGGCCCTTGGTGAACTTCGGCAGGTTCGGTTTCATCGCCACCCATCCAGTGCTGCGTCGATGTCGGCCACGGCGTCGGCGCGAAGCAGTCCGGAGCGCGCCGCCCTGGTCGCGGTGCGGCGCGCGAGCGTGGCGTATGAGGGCAAGACCTCCGGTGCGTGCTCGCCGAGCACCCGAAGGTGGGTATCGACCGTGCCTGCGTCGCCGCGCGCGACCGGGCCAGTCAGCGCCCTGTCGCCCCTGCGGAGCGCGTTGTCCAGCGCGGCGGACAGCAGCGGGGCCATCAGCCGGTCCGCGTTGTCGATATCGGCGCCGCGCAGCAGCTCGAGGCAGTCCGCCACCAGCGTCATCAGGTGGTTGGCGCCGTGGGTGAGCGCGGCGTGATACAGCGGGCGCGCCGCCTCAGGGATCACGATCGGCTCGGCGCCCATCTCGACCGCGAGCGCGGAGCCGACGCTGGCAGCCTGCTGCTCGTCGTCAGGGGCGGTGACGCCGACGCACGCCGTACTGAGCCGTTCCAGGTCCTCGGCACGGCCGGTGAACGTCATGGCGGGGTGCAACGCGAGGCACAACACGTCGCGCTCTGCGGCGGGGCGCAACACGTCGACGCCGTGGGCGCCAGAGGTGTGCACGAGGATCTTGCCCGCCGACAGCGAGTCGGTGGCGACAAGCCCCTTGACGGTGCCAGCGAGCGCGTCGTCCGGCAGGGCGAGGATGACGAGGTCAGCCCTGCGCACGACTTCATCCGGCGGCAAAAGCGGCACGCCGGGCAGTAGTTCCTCCGCGCGGCGGACGGAGTCAGCCGAGATGCCCGCTGCCGCGACCACGGAGTGGCCCGCGCGGGCGAGAGCGGCGCCGAGAACGCTGCCGACACGGCCCGCTGACACCACTCCGACGGCAAGCCTCGGCCGACGCATCGTCATCGCATGCTCCTTCACTCGTTCCAGTCCCGCTCCGAATCGGCGGGTACCGGACGACGGCGCGAGCGTAGCTCACCGAACCGGGGTCGTGCCGGGCTGAGGTGACGAGCACCACGCGCCGATCAGGTGATTTTCACTGCGTAGGACGCATGCGTGACTGTCGGGCGATCGCCGCTGGTGACAGCCCGTGCGCGACGCGTGGTCCGCAGCGAGTGGCAGCCGCGGCGCCCGGCGCGAGGCGTCAGTCCTTATACCGGTGACGGCGGGCCGGAGCACTCCTGCCATGCGCGGCGAGCAGGTCGTGCACGGACCGGCCGCTCGCGTGCGAGCCGCCGGCTTCCTCCGGCATCGGCGCGCGGGGCCCTGGCTCCGATCGCGACGTCGAGGACGGCATGGCATGTGGCGCCGATGGCTGGCCCGCAGGGGCATGCTGCGGAAACGGCGCGGAGTCCGGCTGGTAGTTGCCATACCTGCCGACGCCGGGGAATGAATAGTCGTCCTGCCCGGATGGCACGGCCCGCACGGTCGGCGTCTCCGGCACGACCGGCTCCGATGGGTCCGCCGCGGCCATGGCGGTGTCCGCCTCGTCTGGTTCCGGCTTCCGCCGCCTGCCACCCGGTCTGCCCTGCCGCTGGATTTCCAGGGCACCCGGCGGCAGCGAGCTGTTGGCGGCGGGCTCGGGTTCACGGTGCGCACCGCGCGCGTGACCATTCTCCTGCGACGCCACCGACGAGGCTGGCGTGAACCAGGAGTGCTCCTGCTGAGCCGGTCGAGGAGGTGGCGGCGGTGGCGGTTGCTGCTGTGGCTGTGGCCGGTAAGGCTGTGCTGGCTGTGCTGGTTGTGCCCACCGGCCGCCATGGTCGGCGGCGTGGCTGCCGGGCTGGTTCGCGGCATAGCTGGCCCGATTGCGGGGCTGGTCAGCGCCATAGTTCGCGCGGTTGGCGGCGATCAGCGCGGACAGGTCACCGGTGTCGGAGCCGTCGTCGTGCCCGCGTTTCGGTGGCTGCGGTGGTGACTGCTGGTGCCTGCCACCGCCACCGTGGCCGTTGGCCGCGAAGGCCCCGTCACCGGCCCGATTGCCGTTGAAGGCGTGGCCGGGGCCGCTGCCGTTGGCACTCGCACCGTAACCGTTATCGCCGAAGGCATCGAACGACTCCTGCGCGTCCTCCTCGAAGAACGAGAAGGCAGGAAACTCGTACTTACGCGCGCCTCCTCCGGCTGCTCCGTTACTAGACCCGTTGGTGTAGTCAGCGAGCGAGAATTCCGACGCGGACTGGTGGTCCGGCAGAGAAAGCTCGTCGCCCGGTCGACTGCCCGTAGGCAGCTCGGCGCGGTAGTAGCGCTCCTGCGCAGGCTCGGCGGCCGGTGCGGGTTCGTAGAACTCCGGTTCTTCGGACTCTGGTGGAAACGCGTCGTACGCCGTGGCATGCCGCGGTTCCTGCGGGTACGGCTCGTACTGAGGTTCGTCGACGACCGGCGGTCGCGCGCGGCGGTCCCTCGGCGCGCTTGACGTGACGACCCGCGAGATCACCTGGGTGCGCTGGTCGGCGACTTCCTCAAGCGCCGTCGTCGAGCCGGAAACGAGGCGCGGCCCTGAGCCGTCCTCCCCGGACGCGACGCCGTTCTGTTCCTCCCGCATTGATCGCCTCCGTGTCGACTGCTCGGTCAGCGCGACCCGCTCGTAGACCACATCCCCTTCCAGGAGCTGTTGCAGGCTATCCCGCAGGGCCATGACTTCAGTGCGCAGGTCCTGGATCTCGGACTGGGTTTCGTGCTCGACCTGGCGACGGGTGGACGCCTCGAGTTCGAGTTCGTACTCCCTGCGTGCCGTAATCTCCCGCTCCAATTCCAGCTCATAGATGTGCTGCGCATCGGCGACCGAGTCCCACGCATGCTCCGCGGATTTCCGGTGTTTGGTCGCGAGGAACGCCCCGAGCAGCGCCGCCCACAGCGCCGCGATGATGCCCAAGCGTAGCCAGCGAGCCTCGTCGGTGAGCATCAGCACGCTCGTCGCGGCAAGTGCGCACACGGCGCCTGCGATCAGCCAGGGTCTGCTCCCGTCACGGCTGTCCGCAATCGCTCGCGCGCCAGTCATGGCGTAGAGCGTACCTTGCAAGTTATCGAGTCGAGACCTTGCTGGTACGGATTGTCTAGTTACGCGGAGTTTCCTGATCGTCGCGATCGCTGCTCTGCGGAGTGCGGCAACAATGCTCCAGCCACACCGCTCCGGCGACGAGCGCGGCGGCACACACGGCCCCGATGATCGCGCTCGGGATGTCGTCGCGTGCTGCCGCGAGGCTCGCACTGCGTGGGAACAGATACAGCAGCGCGCCAAGCCAGACACCGAGCATGATCGCGCCGAGTTGTGAGGACGCCTTGGCGAGGATCACCACGCGCGAGATGACGATCGCCTCGGTCAGCCGTCCCGTGTTGATCCGGTCCCTGATCACGAAGCCGCCGATCAGCTCGCCCAGCGCCAGGATCAGCAGTAATCCCCCTGCGAGGCGCGGGATGCTCTGCATCGACCCGTACGCCAGGTCGAACAGTGCGAGACCGACACCAAGGGCGACGATGCCAGACAGCAGCAGGTCTCTCGCGCGCGTGAAGTGCACCTGGCCAGCGTAGGAGATTGGCGGGCAGCTCAGGGATCCGGCATACGAACCGGCTTAGGGGAGGCGGAGGTCGTCGCGGCGGCGGACGCCGACCAGTTCGTCAGCGGGGAGAGCGGCGCGGAGATCAGCGACGCTGCCGTGGCCGGGCAGCACGGCATCCAGTTCGATGTCGCACCACGGCACCAGCACGCTTGCCCTGCTCGGTGTACCAGGGTGCGGCAACAGCAGATCTGGGTCGTCGGAGCGGACGTCATCAACGGTGACGACGTCGACGTCGAGGGTGCGCGGCCCCCAGCGCTGCTCCCGAACCCGCTCGGCCTCGCGTTCCAGTGCCTGCCCCGCACGCAGCCAGTCCCACTCGTCGCGGGCAGGGTCGTCGACGACGCACACCGCGTTGAGGAAGTGCGGCTGGTCGGTGACGCCCCACGGTGCCGTCTCATACACGGGGGACACCGCGACCACGGCGTCGCCCAGCCCGTCGACGGCGAGCCGCAGGTAGCCGATGCGGTCACCGAGGTTGGACCCGAGCGAAAGCACAGCGCGCGACATCGGCGTTCCTCAGCCCGCGCGGCCGCGGGTGATGGTCACCGCGACGTCAGCGAACTCGTGCTGGATCGGCGCACTCGGCTTGTGCACGGTGACCTCGACCGACTCCACCTTGCCCGCCAGCCGCGCGTCGCCAAGCACCTCGTCGGCGATCCGACCGGCGACCGACTCGATCAGATCGTACGGGTCGCCACCGACGATCCTGGCCGCGACGTCGGCGACGGCACCGTAGTCGACGGTGTCGGCCAGCGCGTCGGACTTGCTCGCTGCCGTGAGATCCACGTGCAGCACGACGTCGACGAAGAACTCCTGCCCGTCGCGGCGCTCGTGCGCGAACACACCGTGCCTGCCGAATGCCCGCAGGCCGGTCAGCGCGATCCGATCGGTCACACGCCGCCCCGTTGCCATGCCGCGGCGACGCTGACCGCGTCCAATGACGGCCCGACGTCGTGCACCCGCACGCCCCACGCCCCGTGGGCAGCGGACAGCGCGGAGATCGCCGCCGTGGCGTCCTCCCTGCCAGCTGGCTCACGCGGGGTGCCGTCAGCGTCGGCGAGCAGTGCGCCGATGAACCGCTTACGCGAGGCACCAACGAGCACGGGAAAGCCGAGCGCGATCAGCGCGTCCAGTCGATTCAGCAGTGCCCAGTTGTGCTCGGTCTGCTTGGCGAACCCGATACCCGGGTCGAGCACGATGGCGTTCTCCGCGACCCCGGCGGCCATGGCCTCGTCCACTCGCTCCAGTAGCTCATCGCGGACATCGGCGACGACATCGTCGTAGCTGGCCAACGCGTCCATCCGCTTGCTGTGACCGCGCCAGTGCATCAGCACCCACGGCGCACCCGCCTGGGCGGCGACCCTGGCCATGCCGGGGTCGGCCAGCCCGCCGGAGACGTCGTTGATCACCGAAGCGCCCGCGTCCAGCGCGGCCTCGGCGACGGCGGCCCGTGTGGTGTCGACCGACAGCGCGATGCCCTCCGCGGCGAGTGCCTTGATCACCGGGACCACGCGCTGCGCTTCGACGTCAGCTTCGACTCGCTCGGCACCTGGCCGGGTGGATTCGCCGCCGACGTCGATCAGGTCGGCCCCGCGCTCGTGCATCTCACGCGCGTGCGCGAGGGCATCCGCCATGTCGAGGTAGCGCCCGCCGTCGGAGAACGAATCCGGGGTGACGTTGAGCACGCCCATCACGGCGCAGCGTCCGGGCTTGGGCAGTGCCGGGTGCAGCTCAGCCACCGACGTCACCGCCTTGCCTTGATCAGATCGAGCGCCTCCGCCCGCGTCACCGGGGACGTCTTCAAGATGCCCCTGACCGCGGAGGTCGTGGTGCGCGCACCCGGCTTGCGGATGCCGCGCATCGCCATGCACAGGTGCTCCGCTTCCACGACCACGATGACACCGCGCGGAGCCAGCTTGTGGTCGAGCGCGTCGGCGATCTGCGAGGTGAGCCGTTCCTGCACCTGCGGCCGCTTGGCGTAGAGGTCGACCAGCCGCGCCAGCTTGGACAGTCCGGTGACTCTGCCGCGTTCGTCCGGAATGTAACCGACGTGGGCAACTCCGTGGAATGGCACCAAATGGTGCTCACATGTGGAATACATCGGAATGTCCGTTACCAGGACGAGTTCCTCGTGGCTCTCGTCGAAGGTCCGGTCAAGCACGGCGTCCGGATTGGTGTGCAGCCCGGCGAACATCTCCTGGTACGCGCGAGCCACCCTGGCGGGTGTTTCGACGAGGCCGTCGCGGTCGGGGTCCTCCCCGCAGGCGATGAGCAACTCCCGCACCGCCTTCTCGGCACGCGCGGCATCGAAAACCGGACCGCCTGGCGGCTCGATCACGGTTTCGAATTCGTCGTCATCCACCCGCAGGTGCGGGTACTTACCTTCGGTGTTGGCCATCTTGCTCATCAAGGTCGCCACGGTGCCGCTCGCCGCCTTCCGGCCACGTCGCGGGCCGCCAGCCGGGAGGCGCGCCGTAGTTCGGCGGGCCATTGCGACCCTGCGGACCGCTATCGCCACCGTACTGCGGGGCGCCGCGCTGACCGCCGTTGGACCCGCCTTGCGGCGGACCGCCATTCGGCCGGTACGCGAACGGGTTCTCCGGCTGCGACGAGCCGCGCGCGTGCTCGCCACGCTGCTCATCGCCCCAGGAAACCGGGGCGGGTGCGGTAGGTTGCTCCGCGGTCGGCTGGTCCGGCTGGTACTGCGGCTCCTGTTCGTACCGCGGACCAGGCTGCGGCTCGGCGGGCTCCTGCGGCGGCTCCGGCGGAGCGGGCGGTGGCGGGGGCCACGGCTCGCCGCGCTCCATCGCCAGCTCGCCCGGAGTCTTGATCGGTGGCTTGTCCGACGGCTTGCGCTCACCGAACTCGTTGAACACCGTGATCCGCGGCCGCTTCTGAACCCTGGCGAAGATCCGCTCCAGGTCCTTGCGGGTCAGCGTCTCCTTCTCAAGCACCTCGTACACGAGGTCGTCGAGCACGTCGCGGTAGGTGGACAGCACCTCCCACGCTTCGGTGTGCGCGGTCTCGATCAGCTTGCGCACTTCCTCGTCGATCTCGTGCGCGACCTCGAGCGAGTAGTCGGCGTCCTTGCCAGCGGAGCGGCCGAGGAACGGGTCGCCCTGCTCCTGGCCGTACTTCACGGCGCCAAGCCTGGCGCTCATGCCGTACTCCTTGACCATCGCCTTGGCGATCTTGGTGGCCTGCTCGATGTCGGACGACGCACCCGTCGTCGGCTCGTGGAAGACCAGCTCCTCCGCGGTGCGGCCACCCATCGCGAACACCAGCCGCCCGATCATCTCGGATCGGGTCATCAGCTCCTTGTCGTCCTCGGGGACGATCAGGGCGTGACCACCGGTGCGACCGCGCGGCAGGATGGTGAGCTTGTAGACCGGCTCGATGTCCGGCATCGCCCACGCGGCCAGCGCGTGCCCACCCTCGTGGTAGGCGGTGATCTTCTTCTCCTTCTCGGAGATGATCCTGCTCTTGCGGGCGGGCCCGCCGATGACACGGTCGACCGACTCCTCGAGGGCGTGGTCGTCGATCATGGTGCCGTTCGTCCGCGCGGTAAGCAGCGCGGCCTCGTTGAGCACGTTCGCTAGATCGGCGCCCGACATGCCAACAGTGCGCTTGGCGAGCCCGTCGAGGTTGGCGTCCGGGGCGAGCGGCTTGCTCTTGGCGTGCACCTTCAGGATCGCCTTGCGGCCCCGCAGGTCGGGCGCGGCGACCGGAATCTGCCGGTCGAACCGGCCAGGCCGCAGCAGCGCCGGGTCGAGGATGTCCGGCCGGTTGGTGGCGGCGATCAGGATGATGCCACCGCGCGAGTCGAAGCCGTCCATCTCGACGAGCAGTTGGTTCAGCGTCTGCTCGCGCTCGTCGTGGCCACCGCCGAGGCCAGCGCCACGCTGGCGGCCGACGGCGTCGATCTCGTCGACGAAGATGATGCACGGCGCGTTCTGCTTGGCCTGCTCGAACAGGTCACGCACTCGCGACGCGCCAACACCGACGAACATCTCGACGAAGTCCGACCCAGAGATGGTGTAGAACGGCACGCCTGCCTCACCGGCGACCGCACGCGCGAGCAGCGTCTTACCCGTGCCGGGCGGGCCGTAGAGCAGCACACCCTTCGGGATCTTCGCGCCGAGCGCCTGGTACCGGGCCGGGTGCTGCAGGAAGTCCTTGATCTCGTGCAGCTCTTCGACCGCCTCGTCGGCACCAGCCACGTCGTCGAAGGTGCTTTTCGGCATGTCCTTGTTGAGCTGTTTCGCCTTGGACTTGCCGAAGTTGAGCACCTTGTTGCCGCCGCCCTGGGCGTTGTTCATCATCCAGAACAGCAGCAGCAGCAAAAGCCCGAGCGGGATCATGTAGATCAGCAGCTGCCCGATGAACGAGTCCTGCGTGACCTCGGTGTCGAACTTGACGCCGGACTTGTCGCTGAGCTGGTCGTAGATGTCCTCTGCGGCGCGCGCGGGGAACTGCGTCATCACCTTGTTCGAGGACTGGCCCTCGGCGTCGATCGGCGACTTCAGCGTGAGCAGCAGCTCCTGTTCCCTGTCTTTGAGCTGCGCTTCCGCGACGTTGCCAGCAGCGACCTGCTGCATCGCCTGAGACGTCGGTACCTCGGTGTACTCCCGGTTGCTGTCGAGCACCGTTGAGACAAGGAAGTAGACGCCCACCGCGATGGCGATCCACACCAGAGGGTTCCTCAGCAGGCGCTTTCGATCCATGCGAATCAGCCTAGACGGCCTTGACCTTCCTGATTGACTGACGACTTTGTGTCACCGTTGCGCTCCGCGAAGCACACCGGCAAGTGTGATGTGCTGATGGGACCGACACCACGTCCGTTCAGGGTACCGTCCAACCTCCGGACCAGTAGCGCCCCATTCACTGACTGCTCAACGCGAAAGGGCCCGCCCGAGTTCCCTCCACCAGCTGGACAAGGCGGCTAGCTCAGCTCACTGCCGCGCTCACCTCGCTCAGCAGCTCCGCTAGCCGTGTGCGCAGGGTTTTCGTGTCCGCCGGCGCGACGGTAACCCATTCATGGCCGTCATCGCCGGACCGCGCGATGTTCAGATACCGGCCGGTGACGGTGTCGAACCAGGCCAGCACCGATGACCGGTGCTTCCTGCCCATCTCGTCCCTGCTGTTCGCTGCGAGCTGACCACCGCGCAACCTCTGCTGCGCCGCCAGCAGCGCGTAGTCCTCGCGCTGGTCACCCGCCGAGCGGTCCGCGAGCGACCTGCTCGACCGCCCTGACCTGCGCAGTCCGAACCAGCCGCGTGGCTCGTCATCCCGGCCGCTCGCGCTGACCTTCACCCGCGCGGGCGGGGTGCGCAGCGCCTCATCGAGCGAGAGGGTGACCGCCCGGTGCGTCCCCCGCTCAGCGGCCGGCAGCAGCCCGATGACCTCCGATACCAGCGCCTCAGGGTAGATCGGGCGAAGCCGGACGCCCTCAACGCTCTGCACCGCGAGCACCCCGGTCTCGCCGTCGGACGCCGCGAGCGCCAGCACCGGGTCCTCCCCGGCACCGGGGCTGTGGATCGCGTCCACGCTGCGGGTCGCCGTCGCCAGCACACGCAGCCAGTGCTCAACCGCGGGATCCACGGCACCGCGCTGATCCTTGACACCGTCGACGGCCATGAGCTTGCCGATCTCGGCGCGCAGCATCATGCGCCCGTCCATGGTCTCACCGTGCGAGGGCACCCGCAGCGGGTACGGGTGTTCGCCGAGCCGCAGCTCCTCCCAGAGGAAGTCGAACACCATCGAACGGAGGACGCGCTCGGTCACCGCGCCACCTCTTGATCCCTGCGCACCCAGGTGATCAGTTCGTCGACGCGCTGCCGCAGCGTTGGCGCGTCGGCGGGCGAGATGGTGATCCACTCCCTGCCGTCGGTGCCGGTCGTCGCCTTGGTCAGATAGCGGCCCGATTCGGTGTCGAACCAGCTCAGCACCGGTGAGCGGGAGCGCCTGCCGGATCCGGTGCGCAGGTTCGCCGCGATCTGGCCGCCCCGCAGCCTCGGCTGAGCATGCAGCCGAGCCAGCGTCTTGCGGTCGGCGTCCGAACTGCCGGCCTCCGTCGCGGGCGCACCGTTGCGGCGCTGCATGAAATCGGCGCCAGCGCCGGTGACGAGGGTGTCGACCGGCATCGTGATTGACCGTTCCCTGCCCCGCTCAGCCGGAGGCAGCAGCGACACGATCGTGCTCGCCATCGACCCTGCGGGCACCTCGCTCAAGTGCAGGCCATCCTCGTCTTGCACCGCGAGCAGGCCGTCGTCGTCGAGGGCGCAGACCACCGCGAGCACCGCCCTGGTCTCGGCGCCGACGACATGCACGGAGTCAACGCTGACCTCCGCGCCAGCCAGCAGGTCGAAATAGTCGGCGAGCCGGGGCGCGAGCGCGCCCCGCTCGTCGACGACACCCTTCGCGACAAGCGACCGCATCGTCTTGTCGCGCAACTCGGAGCGTTCGGCATGGGTCGCCCCGTGGGACCGCAACTCCAGCGGATACGGCACCTCACCGGCGCCGTACGCCTCCCAGAGAAAGTCGAACTCGATGGGTGTCAGCGGCCCACCCAATCGCATCAGTCGTCCTCGAACTCAGCGCCGATGACTCCCGTTGTCGCTCTGTCAGTCGGGCCGAACAGGTCATCCGGGTCCGGCTCGATCAGGTAGGACGCCTGGTCGTGCTCGGCGTCGCTCGGGTCGACGCCCGCGGCGCCAGCGCCCGCACCAGCACCGGACGCGTGTGGATGGCTCTGCATGGGCGCGACCGGACCAGCCTGGTTCGCGGCCTGCTGTGCCTGCCACGGCTGCTGGGGCTGCGCGGACGTCGGCTGCGCGGCGGCGCTGTTGTCGGTCGACGCGGTCACCTGACCGGCATCGGGCGCAACCGCGGCGTGGTCCGCGGCACCGGTGGTGGCACCTGCCGCGAGCGGTTGCGCGTGCGGACCCTGTGCTGCCGGTGCGCCGGTCTGCGGCAGCTGCCAGCTGCCCTGCTGCACGCCAGCACCCTGGCCACCGCCCTGCGCCGCTGTGCCGAGCTGCGGCTGTTGCCAGCTCGCCGCTGGCACCTGCTGCGACGGCGACTGTCCAGCGTGCTGTGGCGCGCCAATCCCGGGCGCATCGACCGACTGCGCGTCGATCTGCTCTCCTTGCTCTCCCTGCGCTGCCTCGGCTGGTGCGCCCTCGGCTGCCTCGTGCTGCTGGTCACGCTGGGAACCGCGCTTACCGCCTGCCCGGCCGCCGCCCTTGGCGAGGGCTCGCGCACCGGCGAGCCCGGCACCCGCGCCGAGCGCGGCGCCACCGACAAGGCCCGCCGTTCCAGGGCCGTTCGGCTGCGCCGAGACAGCGGACGACCCGGTCGCCGCGACCGACCCGGCCTGCAAGGGGGCCGCGGTGGCGTGGTGACCGACGTTGCCACCAGCGAACGAGCCAGCAGCGCCACCCGCGACCGGGGCACCGGTCCTGGCGCCCGCGGCGGTGGCGGCATCGATACTGCCCTGTGCCCCGGCAAGGCTGGCGCCACCACCGGTGACGTTGACCCCGCTGCCCGATGCGGCGCTGGGGCTGCTCGCGTAGCCGTTGCTGCTGGCGGGCTTCATGCCGATGGACTCGGGGCCGAAGCTCGGCGTCGCGCTGTCGACCTCGCTCATGGCCCTGGTGTACTCGTCCATGTAGCGCTGCTGCTCGGCTCGCACGGCCTGCGCGGCGTCCAGTTCCGCCTTGAGATCGCTGACGCTCATCGCGGCGGGGTGGCCGGTGAGCAACTTGTCGATCTCGGCGTTGTAGTCGAATTCCTTGGGCGGCGGCATCTTCTTCACCTCGGCGGCAGCGGCGGCCTGCTGGCTCATCCGCTGGCCCATGATGCGCGCGGCGTCACCCGCGGTGCCGCTGGCGTTCGCGACGCCGATCAGCGCGCCCTGTGCCGCGCCGGACGCCTCACCGACCCAGACGCCGCTGAGTTCGGTGATGGCCTCGTACAGCGCGTCGGCGACGTGGCGCAGTTCGGTGCCGTGGTGGCTCCAGGTCTGCCCCATGGAATCGGCGAAACCGGGGTCATTGTCGTTGACCGCGCCGTTGTAGAGCTGGGTGCTGGACTGGCTCGCCCAGTTCGGCGGGTTCAGGATCACCCGGTCGTCGCCATAGAGGAAATCGTTGCGCACGCTACGCGCGCTGTCGACGATCGACTCGGCCGTTGACGACGAGCTGCCGAGCGAGAGGCCGGAGCCGCCGGTCGGCGCGCTGGTGCCGGACGTAGTGCTGCTGGTGGTGTCAGTGGCGGTGTCAGCGGTGCCGTCGGTGGTCGCCTGCGAGGTGTCACCGGTGGGTTCCTGCTGCGGACCGCCATACGAATCAGTCATCGTTCCCCCTGTCTATCGCAAATTCTCGAAGCCGCGGCTGACACACCGGTCACGCCTTGTTGTTGAACGAGCGGACGCCTGCGGCCTCCATCTCGTCGTAGTTCTTGATCGCGGCGACGATGGCGGTCTCGACCTGCTCGTACTGGGCGCGCAGATTGCGCAGCGCCTGCGCGTACGAGTCACGACCACCGTTGGCACGATCGGAATATTTGGCCGCGATCGCCGTGCCGACCGGGTTCGCACCGAGCCGAGGCGCGACCCCCAGGTTCGCCGACTGGGAGATGAGGCTATCCACCTGATCCTTGCCAGTGCGGATCTTCTTCAGGACGGTCTGCGCCGCATCCGGGTCGATTCCGATCTGGCCCATCGCCGCCGCGTTGGCGAACGCGGTCGCGTCGCTCAGACTCCTGACCATCTGTCACTCTCCCCTGAGTCCCCACTCACACCGCGCCCTCCGCGCGGTGTCTTGTTCGCATAGGTTAACGCAGTCGGTTCGTCGCTATGACGCGCTCTCCGCCCATACGGTTCCCGATCAAACCCCGACACGCAACGGATTCTTACTGAAATTCGCGGAGTTGAGATCAAATACCAAGAAGATCGGAGGTACGTCGACTGACACACTCGCGTGGACTGCCAGTTCGGCTTAGCTCCGGTCGGATTGGTATCTACCGGCACAGCATCACTGTGAGTAGACGCCCGGGTCGAGTTTGCCGATATATGGCAGGTCGCGGTAACGCTCCGCATAGTCGAGGCCGTAGCCGACGACGAAGTCATTCGGGATGTCGAACCCGACGTACTTCACGGGGACGTCGACCTTCACGGCGTCCGGCTTGCGCAGCAGCGAACACACCGCGAGCGACTCCGGGTTGCGCGTGGCGAGGTTGCGCAACAGCCAGGACAGTGTCAGGCCTGAGTCGACGATGTCCTCCACGATCAGCACGTGGCGGCCGGAGATGTCCCGGTCGAGGTCCTTGAGGATCCGCACCACACCGGAGGACGACGTCGACGAGCCGTACGACGACACCGCCATGAACTCCAGCTGCGCCGGGATCGGCAGTGCCCGCGCGAAGTCCGTCATGAACATCACGGCGCCCTTGAGCACCCCGACGAGCAGCAGATCGTTGCCGCCGTGACCCGTACCGGTTTCCTTGTAGTCCGCCGCGACCTGCTCCGCCAGTTCAGCTGTCTTGTCGCGGATCTGCTGCTCTGTGATGAGCACGGAGGCGATATCGCCTTCGTACACGTTCGCTCCTCAATCCGGTTGCGCTCAGGTCTGCCCCTGGCGGCACACCCGAAGCTTGCCATGAGCGCGGCTGGCCACCAAGTCACCTGGCAGCCACACCCCGCCTTGCCCGCGCCAGCGGCTGACCAGTTCGTCGACGGCGCGCAGATGCCCATCCGTCAGGTCGCTCGCTCCCGCGTCGAGCAGCCACGCCCGCAACGCCCTGCGCCGCACCGCGGCATGCGCGTCCGCGAGCGCGACGACGTCGAGCTCACCGGTGCCGTCGGTGCTGTCGGCGTCCTCCGACCCGGCTGACCCTGTTGCCGTTGCTGCCGTGCGCAAGTCCGCCGCGAGCGCGTCCAGCGCCTCGCAATCTTCCCTCAACTGTGTCGCGGTGCGCGCGAGGGCCCCCGCGACACCGCCCTGCAGTACCTCTTCCAGCAGCGGCAGCACCTCGGCGCGCAGCCGCGCCCGTGTGAACCGGCTGTCGGCGTTGTGCGGGTCCTGCCAGGGCAGCACGCCGAGTTCCGCGCATGCCCTGACCGTGCTGGCCCTCGGGACGTCGAGCAGTGGCCGCGCCCACGGCGGGTCGAGCGGACGCATGCCGCAGATGGAGCGAGGGCCGGAGCCTCTGCCGAGTCCGAGCAGCACGGTCTCCGCCTGATCATCGCGGGTGTGGCCGAGCAGCACCAGGCTGTCCGGCACGGCGTCGGCCAGCGCGCCGTAGCGGGCGCGCCGGGCAGCGGCCTCGACACCGCCCCGCCCGCTGACCTCGACCTGCAGCACCCGCGCCGTGGTCACGCCGAGCGCCTCCACCGTACGAGCGGTTTCGCGAGCGACGGCGGCAGCGCTCGCCTGCAGGCCATGGTCGACGATCAACGCGTGCGACTCGAGACCCCGTTTACCGCAGGCGTAGGCGGCGGCGTCGGCGAGCGCGAGCGAGTCCGGCCCGCCGGAGACCGCGATCCCCACCACGCGCGCGGTCAGCAGGCCCGCGGTCTCCGCATCATCGAGCAACGACGACACGGCGGCGCGGACCTGCAGCGCGGCCTGGCCCGGCGAACTTTCCGCGACGACGGCGGGCGCTAGCCGTGAACTCTGCGCAACCATGTGTCCGGCTCACTGATCTCGTCGCGGGTCGGCAGGGTGTCCGGCGAGCGCCACACCTCGTTGAAACCGGCCATGCCGACCGCACCAACAACGTGCTTGGTGAACTTGCTACCACGCTCGTACTGCTTGATCTTGGCGTCGATGCCGAGTAGCGCACGGAGGATCCGGTCGAACAGACCGCCGCCCTTGCGCCGTTCGGTGAACTTGCGCCTGATGCTGGCGACCGATGGCACGATCTCGGGACCGACCTCGTCCATCACGAAGTCGGCGTGGCCTTCGAGCAGGGTGGACACGGCGATCAGGCGGTTGAACGATTCGCGCTGCCGCGGCGACTGCAACGCCTCGAATACGCCGAGCGTGCCGTCCGGGTGCTTGGCGTTGCGGATGACGTCAGGCAGCCGGTTCAGCGAGCGGGCCGCGGTGTCGTCGATGCCGGAGATGAACCGGCCGACCTCGTCGGCGAAGTAGTCCGCGAGCCAATCGACGGCGTTGAACTGAAGCCGGTGGGTGCACTCGTGCAGGCACACCCAGAGCCGGAAGTCGTCGCTGTCGACGTCCATGGCGTGTTCTGCCTGCACGATGTTCGGTGCGACCAGCAGGAGGACGCCCTCGCGGTCCCTGGCGAACGGGTCGTACTGGCCGAGCACCTTGGAGCCGAGGAACGCCAGCGCGAGCCCGGTCTGCACTCCTGCGCCGCCCGCCATGAGTCGTCCGACCGGACCACCCCTGGTGTGGGACGACGAGGCGAGTGCGCTGCTGGTCAGTGCATCGAGGCCGGCGGCAGCGGAGCGCACCCATGCCCTGCGGTCCACGACGGCTGCCTCCGGGATGGGCAGGCCTTCGCCGAGCCCGGTGACGTCTCGCACGTGCTGCTCGGCGACGGTGGAGAACTCGCCCAGTTGCGCAACGGCCTTGTCGGCGACCTCGCGGGGGACATCTGGTCCGCCACCGACGAGCAGCGCGCCCGTTGTCGCCGCGACGGACCAGTCGACGAGCGGGTGTACCGGGCTGTCGGGATCACCGCGTGCGGCGTCTCGACCGGTCAACGTGTCCATACCGTGTGACGCTACCCGTTCCGGTGGGTGTCGCGGCACCGGCGGCTTTCGCGGCGCGGCCCTACCGGCAGCCGCAGCCCCGGAGCGCCGACGCGACGGCGTCCAGCGCGGGCCGTGCGGAGTTGGGGCCGGTGCCGGACGACATCAACGCGAACACCAGCAGCCTGCCGCTCTTGGTCAGCACCACTCCGGCGAGGGTGTTGACGTCGGAAAGCGTGCCGGTCTTCGCCCTGACCCAGCCGTTGCCTTGCGCGCCATCGCCATAGCGGTCGATGAGCGTGCCGGTGCCGCCCGCGACCGGGAGCCCAGCCAGCAGCGGACGAAGTTTCGCCGCCGTGGGATCGGTGGCGTCGCCCGCCGCCACGGCGAGGACGTCGGTGAGCAGCGCGGCGGGGATGGCATTGTCCGAGGACAGTCCGCTGCCATCCGCGAGCGTAACGCCGGAGACGTCGAATCCGGCGTCGCTGAGCACCCGTTTGGTCGCCGTGGCGGCACCGTCGAACGAGGGCGGTTGGTCGTTGGCGAGCGCGACCTGCCTTGCGACGGCCTCGGCGAGCACGTTGTCCGACGCGGTGAGCAGGTCGTCGACGAGCACCGGCAGCGGCGCGGAGTCCACCTCGCCGAGGACCGCGGCGTCGCGGGCGGTGGTCGACTTCGCGCCGCCGACGCTGGCGCCGAGCCGGTTGGCGAACTCTTTGGCCAGCGCGCCAGCGGGATCGCCGGTGCGTGGTACGTCTTCGTTGTTCGGGTTGGTCCTGCCGCCGTCGAGCATCACGGGCTCGACCGGTGCGGCGTACGTTGACGGCGCGTCGCCAGGCTCCCAGCCCGACGCGCGACTGCCGCCCTGGTAGGCGCTGGTGTCGAGGTACACGGTCGAGACGTCGCCCGCTGACCTCCGCACCTGCTTGACCAGGTCGTCCAGCCGCGCGGCGCCGGTGTAGAGGGTGTCCTCGCCCTTGCCCGCCGAGGACAGCGTCGGGTCACCACCGGCGACGAGCACCACCGAGCCCGGCTCCGGTCCCTCGACGACGGTGGTCGTCAGCGTGGCGGTGTGGTCGACGCTGAGCAGTGCGGCCGCCGAGGTGAGCAGCTTGGTCGTTGACGCGGGCGGGAGCGGCTTGTCGGCGTCCCGCTGCCACAGCGCGGTGCCGGTGACGGGGTCGACCACGCTGCCGGACAGCGTGCCAAGGGCACTGCTGCTCGCCGCCTTCTCCAGCGCGTCGCTGACTCCCTCCGGTGAGGGCGCGCCGACGGCTTGCTCAGGCCCCGTGAGGCTGCGCTGCACCGCACGGGGTTCCGGTGGCGGCTCCGCCGGGGCGTTCGGCGCCCATGGCAGCGCGAACCGGTTGGCGACGTCAGGGACGACGAGCGCGCCGCCTGCCGCACCGAGGAGTAGCAGCACGACAAGCGTGATGACGAGGGGCTTCTTGCCGCGACGGCGCGGGGCCAAGGCGACGTTGGCCTCCGCTGCGGTGTCGGTGTCATCGGCGCCGTCGGGTGTGGACTCGGGGGCTTCGGCGCCTGCGTGGCCTGGCTCGGGGGCCGTGCTGGCCGAATAGGCGGCCCCGTCGTACGTCGCGGCGCCTGCGTGGCCTGGCTCGGGGGCCGTGCTGGCCGAATAGGCGGCCCCGTCGTACGTCGCGGCGCCTGCGTGGCCTGGCTCGGGGGCCGTGCTGGCCGAATAGGCGACCCCGCCGTGATCCTCGATGGGGTGCTGCGCGCCGCCGTAGAACTGATCCGCGTGGTGTGGCGTGGGTCCGGCATTCGGTGCATGGCCGGGGCGCGCAGCCTGTGCCGGGTACGGCAGCGAGTCCGTCTCCGCGTCGGAGTCCTGGAGGGGGTGTCCCTGCCAGGCGTAACCCGCATGCGGATCAGTGCTCTCCCGCGTCGGCTGAGGTGGTGGCTGGTGCTGCCCTTGTGGCGGGCCGCCCAGGTGTCCCCTCACACCCCAGCGTGGCTGCCGCTGCGGTTCGATGCGCTGCGGCGACGCGATAGCCGGCGCGGGTGGTACTGGCGGCGGGGGTGTCGGTGGCTGACCGGGTGGCGGCGGCCCAGGTCGCTGCCCTTGCGGCGGACCCTGCTGCGGACCGGGCGCTGGCGGCGGCGCACCGTGCGGAAAACGTCCCTGCTGGCGTTGCTGCCCGCCGTGCTGCCCCGCGCGGGACCACGACTGCGACCGCGGATGCCCCTGAGGCGGCGGAGACGGACGCGACGGCGCTCCAACGTCCTGATCGTCGGCCGGCCAGTCCTCTGTGCCGCGATCGCCCGAATCCCCTGTCACCTACGTCTCCTCTGCCACCAGCCATCGCGTCACTGGGAAGTGCATGGTCCACACTAGTAGCCGAGACCATCGCAGAGACACGCGCGAGTCGGCGCGGGCGCAGGCGCGCCGCGAAACGCGGGCACGCGCACCAAGACATCACAGACTGTGGAGACGCCGTGGAGTTCGACGTAACGATCGAGATCCCCCGTGGGGAGCGCAACAAGTACGAGGTCGATCACAAGACCGGCAGGTTGAAGCTGGACCGGACCCTGTTCACGGCAACGCAGTACCCGGCTGACTACGGCTTCATCGACGACACCCTTGGCCAGGACGGCGACCCGCTCGACGTCCTCGTGCTGGTGCAGGAGCCGACCTTCCCCGGCTGCCTGATCCGCGCGCGTGCCATCGGCATGTTCCGCATGACCGACGAGAAGGGCCCTGACGACAAGGTCATCGCGGTGCCGTCGGAGGACCCCCGGCTCGAGCATCTGCGTGACATTCACCACCTGAACGAGTTCCACAAACTGGAGATCCAGCACTTCTTCGAGGTCTACAAGGACCTGGAGCCCGCCAAGAGCGTCGAGGGCTCGTCGTGGGTCGGCCGGGTCGATGCGGAGACCGAGATCAAGGCGTCCTACGAGCGGGAGAAGGACCGCCTCGCCAAGCTGGAGGCCTCGGGCGAAACTCACTGATCACCCGCCGGGCCCGCGGAGCCGGGTACACCGCAACGGGCGCCATTCCACGTCGTAGGCGTGGAATGGCGCCCGTTCGCGCCGTTCGGCGGCTTACCGGACGAAGTCGCGAACCTGCTGCGAGACGATCGGGTCACTGAGGAACATCAGGTGTTCGAGGCAGTGCGTCTGCGTGTTGGTCGCGCCGTCGAGAATGGTGCTCGTCGACGGGTTGATGATCTCGTCGCACTGCGACCACCACGTGCCGTAATCGGTGGTCCCCGGGGTTTCGTCACCGTCGTTGAGCGTCAGCAGGAAGTCCGACCCCTGCATCATCTCCTGGCACGAGGTGTGCAGCGCATAGCAGAAGCCCGAGTTGATCGTGCCGTGGTTGGGGCCGGCAAGCGACACCCAGTCGTCGACCTTGTCGGAACCGCCGAGGAACTTGAGATACCACCGGGTGTTCAGCCCGCCCATGGAATGCGTGACCACGTCGACCTCGGCCGCACCGGTCTTGGCCAGCATGTCGTCAACAACCGCGACGAACTCCTCCGCGGTGGTCTTGTTGGACTGCGCGGTGTCGTAGTCCCAGGCGTAGAGCTCATCGGACGAGTAGCCGTCGGCGAGGAAGTCGGCCATCATATCGGCCCACGATTCGCTGGTCATGCTGTAGCCGTGCACGAAGATCACCGGATCACGTTCGGCTCCGCTAGCGACACCCGCGGCGGCGACCTGCGCGCCGGCGACGGCCAGCACGGTGGCGGCGAGCAGCCCGAGGGTACGTCGCAGGCGGCGTGTGCGATTCGCGGGAAATAGTTGCCGAGGGTTCATCGTCGAACCTCCACGAGAGTAGGAGCCAGCTTCAACCAAGGCCGGGCCGTTCATGGTGAACAACCCTCAACCTCGCGCGCTTTCCAATCATTCGGAAATCGCAATGGGGAAGATGATGAGTGATCAAAACTCAGAACAGTTTGCTGCAAACGGGACATCGTTTGCCCGCACAGCCCCCTACGCGCGGCCGACAAAGTTCGGCTGACTGTTTGTCGCCGAAGCAACACGCGCCGCCCGGCCCCCGGCGTGGTGGTGCGCCCCCTGCGAGCAGGGCTCAGCGCACCCAACCGGGCATCGGGAAGTTGGCGAGCAGCTCGCCGACCTCGGCGGCCACCGTGTCGATGACACTCTCGTCGCCGCGCGCGGTCGCCGTGACCACGCGGTCAATCCACTCCGCGATCCGCGGCTGGTGCTCCGGCCGCAATCCGCGGGTCGTCAGTGCGGCCGTGCCGATGCGGATGCCGGATGGATCGAACGGCTTGCGCGGGTCGAACGGCACGGTGTTGTAGTTCAGCTCTATCCCGGCCCGATCCAGCGCCTGCGCGGCCGGCTTGCCGCCGATCTCCTTGCTGGTCAGGTCGGCCAGGATCAGGTGGTTGTCAGTTCCGCCAGAGACCAGATCGAACCCGTGCTCCAGCAGTGCGTCCGCCAGTGCCTTGGCGTTGGCGACGACGCCATGCGCGTAGTCGCGGAAGTCCGGCCCGGCCGCCTCGCCGAGCGCGACGGCGATGGCAGCGGTCGTGCTGTTATGCGGACCACCCTGCAGTCCTGGGAAAACCGCCTTGTCGATCGCCTTGGCATGCTCGGCCTCCGTCATGATCATCGCGCCACGCGGGCCACGCAGTGTTTTGTGCGTCGTCGTCGTGATGATTGGCGCGTGGCCGACCGGTGAAGGATGCGCACCACCCGCTACCAGGCCCGCGATGTGGGCGATGTCCGCGACCAACACGGCGTCGACCTCGCGGGCGATCTCGGCGAACGTGGCGAAGTCGATGGTGCGCGGTATCGCGGTGCCGCCCGCGAAGATCAGCTTCGGCCGGTGCTCCCGCGCCAGCTCGCGCACCTGGTCGAAGTCGACGCGACCGGTCTCCTTGCGCACGCCGTAGCGGACGGCGTTGAACCACTTGCCGGTGGCCGAGACCGTCCAGCCGTGGGTGAGGTGGCCGCCGTCTGGCAGCGCCATGCCCATGATCGTGTCGCCCGGCTTGGCCAGCGCGAGGTAGACCGCGAGGTTGGCTGGTGAGCCGGAATATGGCTGCACGTTGGCGTGGTCGACGCCGAACACCGCCTTGGCACGGTCGATCGTCAGGTTCTCCACCTGGTCGATGACCTGCTGGCCCTCGTAGTACCGCCTGCCCGCGTAGCCCTCGGAGTACTTGTTCGTCAGCACGGTGCCAGTCGCTTCCAGCACCGCCTGCGAGACGTAGTTCTCCGACGCGATCATGCGGATCTTGTCGTGCTGACGCCGCGCCTCGGCCTCGACGAGGTTCGCGATCTCGGGGTCGGCAGCGCTCAACGTGGGCAGCGGGGGCTGATGGGACATCGCGTACTCCTATCTCGGACGGACACCCAGGCGCACGGTGTCCGCGATAGTCGCTCCCCGGTGGTGCTCCACCTTCTCGCGCCAGTCGCACGTCGCAACTCGATGCTAGTGCGACATACGGTGACTCCGCGAGTGTTACTCCTCGATCAGCTCTACGCCGTCCCGGTGACGCTTGGCGATCTCCTGATAGATCACGGCGTTGTACTCGACCCAGCCGCGTGCGGTGTCGGTCAGCGGCACGTGCTTCTTGGCGGGTGCGCCCATCGCGATGACCTCGCCGGGGACCTCGGAGTTCGGGGTGACGACCGCGCCCGCCGCGACCATCGCCTTCGGGCCGACGACGGACTGGTCCAGCACGGTCGAGCCGTTGCCGATCAGCGCCTGCTCGCCGATCGTGCAGTCGTGCACCAGGCACATGTGGCCCACGGTGACGTTCTTGCCGACCTCGCAGACGCCCTCGTTGACGTGCACGACAGAGTTGTCCTGGATGTTGGCGCCTTCGCGGATGACGATGCTGCCGAAGTCCGCCCGCAGCACAGCGCCATACCAGATCGACGCGCCTGCCTCGACGGTCACGTCGCCGATCAGGGTCGCGGTCGGCGCGATCCAGGCATCAGCGTGGACGGTCGGGCGTTTTCCCTCGAACGAGTACATAGGCATGAGTGCACGTTAACCCGGGACGCCAGGTAACACCGAGCCGGTGCACTCGCCCCGCATCGTGTCCGACGTTCTCGACGCCGTGTCCGACGCTCGTGGCGTTGTGTCCGACGTTCCCGACGCCGTGTCCGACGCTCGTGGCGTTGTGTCCTGCGTTCTCGACGCCGTGTCCGACGTTCCGGACGCAGTGTTCGACATTGTCGCGCGGTGCGCCGCGCGGCAGAAGCGTCCAAGGATGGCCAGGTCCACGACGACCAGTACCCGTTGGAACAAGCCACGAAGATCTTGGAGGGCCTGCGGCATTACAGCCAGGTGGCTGAGCAGGAACACGACCAGCAAACCGGTCGCCACCAGCCCGGTAGCGAGCAGCCAGGCGTCATGCCCATGCGCCGTCGCCGCCAACATTGCGGCGACCGGCACGGCGACGAAGAGCGTGATCGCCGCGTACCGGTGTATCTCGGCGGTTAACGAGAGCGGGAAGTCCTCGTCTGTGGGAAACACCGCAGTTCCGATGGCGCTGGTGACGATCACCGTCATCGCCCAGCGCAGCCAGCCGGTACCGAGGAGTCCCGACCGCGCGAGGCCGAGCGTCGCACCGGCTCCACCGATCGCGATGAACCCGACCCCAACCGGAAACATCCAGCCGACGCCGTCGGCGAGCGCGTAGTCCGACATCGGCTCCCGCAACGGGTTCAGCGACGCGGGCGCAAGCGCGTGCAACACGACGAAGAACACCGCCGCGCACCCCAGGCCGGTAAAGCCGAGCACGGCCGGGGCGACGACGTCGCCCGACGCGCGTCCAAGCAGGTGCGTGCCCGTGCGCACTGCGGTGATCGCGACGCGTACGATCGTGTATGAGGCGTTGTAGACCGCAGGTGGACGAGCGAGCAGTTGAGACGGAATTGCCGCGTGAGTTCCCACGAACTCGACAATGCCGACTCGAAGCTGAGCGCAGTATCAGGAAACGCCCTGGTTTAACCCTGGACGCACCCCGAGGAGCTGTCAGGGACGGCTGCCGGGAATGGGGAACACGGCGTCGAGACTGCAGGACACAACGTCGAGACTGCAGGACACAACGTCGAGACTGCAGGACACAACGTCGAGACTGCAGGACACAACGTCGAGACTGCAGGACACAACGTCGAGACTGCAGGACACGACGCAGTTGTGGTGTGCTAGACGTTCGCGGTGATTCCGGGGATCGCCTTCAGTTCGCCGACTAGGGCGGAGCTGGGGCTCACTGAGAAGGCGTCCAGCGCGAACACCGTCTCCTTGTCGTTGCTGAGCAGTTTGAGGTGCACCGGCGTCTCGCCCTTGTGGACCTCGAGGGTGCGTTTCAGCTCCGCGACCACGCTCGTGTCCAGCTTGTCGGCGGCGGCGAGCAGCACGAACGGCGGTTCCTCGTGGCCGTGCTCGATGCCAGACAGGTCAAGCGGCACGACACCGCCGCCGAACACCGACATCCTGTCCTCGCGCCAGTTCACCCGGCCCTTGACGACGACCGCGTTGTCCTCGGCGAGGTCGGCGGCGAACAGCGCGTACGACTTCGGGAAGAACAGCACCTCGAGCGAGGCATCCAGGTCCTCGACCGTGCAGATCGCCCAGGGTTCGCCCTTCTTGTTGACCCTGCGTTCCATCGACGTGATGAGCCCGGCGACGACGATCTCGCCTTCCTTCGGCGGGTCGTCCAGGATCGACGCGATCGGCTTCGGCGCGTTCTTGCGCAATATGCGTTCCGCGCCGTCAAGCGGGTGCGCCGACACGTACAGACCCAGCATCTCCCGCTCGTAAGCGAGCTTCTGCTTGCGCGGGTACTCCTCCTCGGTGAACTTCAGGTGCGCCAGCGGCGAGTGCCCCGAGTCGTCCTGCTCCTCGGCACCACCGGCGCCGAACAGGTCGAACTGCCCCATCGCCTCCTGCCGCTTGAGCGGCACGACGGCGTCGACAGCGTCCTCATGGCACTGGATCATGGCCAGCCGGGTCAGACCAAGCGAGTCGAACCCGCCTGCCTTGATCAGCGATTCCACCACCCGCTTGTTACACGCGACCAGCTCGGACTTGTCGAAGAAGTCCACAAAGGACGAATACTTGCCCTTCTCCTCGCGAGTCTTGATGATCGACGTGACGACGTTCGCGCCGACGTTGCGCACCGCGCCTAGGCCGAAACGAATGTCGTCGCCGACCGCGGCGAAGCGCTGGGCGGACTCGTTGACGTCCGGCGGCAGCACCTTGATGCCGAGCCTGCGGCATTCCGACAGGTATACCGCCGACTTGTCCTTGTTGTCCGCGACCGAGGTCAGCAACGCCGCCATGTACTCGGCGGGGTAGTTCGCCTTGAGGTAGGCGGTCCAGTAGGACACCAGGCCGTAACCAGCGGCGTGCGACTTGTTGAACGCATACCCGGCGAACGGGAGGATGGTGTCCCACAGGGCCTGGATCGCCTCATCCGAGAAGCCACCGTCGACCAGGTCGCTGTTGCGCATCCCGTCGCGGAAGCCCTCGAACTCCTTCTCGAGGACTTCCAGCTTCTTCTTACCCATCGCACGCCGGAGCACATCCGCGCGGCCCATGGAGAACCCGGCGACCTTCTGCGCGATCTGCATGATCTGCTCTTGGTAGACGATCAAGCCGTAGGTGTCGGCGAGAATCTCACGCAGGTGCGGTTCCAGCTCGGGGTGGATCGGCGTGATCTCTTGTCGGCCGTTCTTGCGGTCGGCGTAATCGTTGTGGGCGTTCATGCCCATCGGACCCGGCCGGTACAGCGCGAGCACGGCGACGATGTCGTCGAAGCCGGTCGGCTGCATCCGGCGCAGCAGGTCACGCATCGCGCCGCCGTCGAGCTGGAACACGCCGAGGGTGTCACCACGACCGAGCAGCTTGTACGAATCCGGATCTTCGAGGCCGAGGGTGTCGAGGTCGATCTCTTCGCCCCGGTTGGCCTTGATGTTGTCGATCGCGTCACCGATGACGGTGAGGTTGCGCAACCCGAGGAAGTCCATCTTCAACAGGCCGATGGCCTCACACGACGGGTAGTCCCATCCGGTGATGATCGCGCCGTCGTCGCGCTGCCACAGCGGGATCGACTGCATCAGCGGTTCCGACGACATGATCACCGCGCAGGCGTGCACGCCCGCGTTGCGGATCAGGCCCTCGAGCCCGCGCGCGGTCTCGAAGATCGTCTTGACCTCGGGGTCGGTCTCGATCAGCGCGCGGACCTCGGCCGCCTCTGGGTAGCGCTCGTGTTCCGGATCGACGATCCCCGACAGCGGGATGTCTTTGGCCATGACCGGCGGCGGCAACGCCTTGGTGATCTTGTCGGCGATCGCGTAACCGGGCTGACCGAAGTGGACACGCGCGGCGTCCTTGATGGCGGCCTTGGTCTTAATGGTGCCGAACGTGATGACCTGCGCGACCTTGTCCGAGCCGTACTTCTCGGTCGCGTAGCGGACCATCTCCCCGCGACGGCGGTCATCGAAGTCGATGTCGATATCGGGCATCGACTCGCGTTCCGGGTTGAGGAACCGCTCGAACAGCAGACCGTGCGGGATCGGATCGATGTTCGTGATGCCCATCGCGTAGGCGATGAGCGAGCCCGCCGCGGAGCCACGACCCGGGCCGACGCGGATGCCGACGCTCTTCGCGTACGACACAAGGTCACCGACGACGAGGAAGTACGCCGGGAAGCCCTTGTTACTGATGACGTCGATTTCGAGGTTGGCACGATCGATGTACTCGTCAGGCACACCGTCCGGACAGCGCCGCTTGAGGCCGGCCATGACCTCGTGCCTCAGCCAGCTCGACTCAGAGTGCCCCTCGGGGACCTCGTAACGCGGCATCCGGTCGTGGTGCGCGTAGACGTCCTCATAGGACTGCACCCGTTCCGCGATAAGCAACGTCGAGTCGCACGCGCCGGGCACCTCGGCGTCCCAGTACTCGCGCATCTCAGCGGCCGACTTGAGGTAGAACCCGTCGCCGTCGAACTTGAATCGGTTCGGATCGTTGAGCGTCTTGCCTGACTGCACGCACAGCAGCGCGCCGTGCGCGTCGGCCTGGTCCTTGGTGACGTAGTGCGAGTCGTTGGTCGCCAACGGCCTGATGCCGAGCTTGTTCCCGATCTCAAGCAGGCCCTCGCGCACCGAACGCTCAATGCGCAGGCCGTGGTCCATCAGCTCGAGGAAGAAGTTCTCCTGGCCGAAGATGTCGCGGTAGTCCGCCGCGGCCTGCAGCGCCTCGTCCTTCTGCCCGAGCCGGAGCCTGGTCTGCACCTCACCGGACGGACAGCCGGTCGTGGCGATGATGCCCTCGGCGTACTCGGCGATCAGCTCCTTGTCCATCCGTGGCTTGCGGTAGTAGCCCTCGATACTGGCGATGGACGACAGAGCGAACAGGTTCCGCAGGCCGGTCGCGTTCTCGGCGAACATCGTCATGTGGGTGTAGGCACCGGCACCGGAGACGTCGCCACCCTCACCGAACTCATCGGTGCCACGTTGGTTGCTCTGCCCCCAGAACACCGGCTTCTTGTGGTGACGGCTCTGCGGCGCGACGTACGCTTCGATGCCGATGATTGGCTTCACGCCCGCCTTGACAGCCTGCTGATAGAACTCGTCCGCGCCGTACATGTTGCCGTGGTCGGTCATGCCGACTGCGGGCATCTCCAGCCGCTTGGCCTCGTCGAACAGCGACGCGATCTTCGCCGCGCCGTCGAGCATGGAGTACTCGGTGTGCACGTGTAGGTGGACGAACGAGTCCGTGGACACTTCGACGACCCTCCAGTACTCGTCTCGCGTGGAGTTGCGCGCCTACTCTAGTCCGGTGGCCTTCGCGACTCGGCTAGGCGCGCCTGAGGATGTTCGAATCCGATCTGCTAGGGCGGCCAGAGACAGTGAAACACCAGGTCAGGACGCCGTCGTGCCGTCGATCAACTCCCGGATGATATCGGCATGACCGTTGTGCTGGACCTACTCCTCGATCATGTGGATCATCACCCAGCGGACGTCGCGCTCTCCGTATTTGCGATGCCACACGGTGTCATCGAGACCGAGGTCCCCGAAGATCCGATCACTGCGCTTGGTGTCGGCAATGCCCTGTCGTCGCCACCGCTTTTCACCGCACGGCACACCGACCCCTCTCCGCGCTCGTGGCACACAGTTGATCTCCTTTGCTCCCTGAATGACCAGCAGAACCGGACAATCGGAACGAATTTTGGCCACTGAGGGAGCAAAGAAGATCAACTCGGACAGACCGCGGCACGTCCCGGCCCATGACTCGGCCCCCACCGGGCGAACCGATGGGGGCCGAGCGGAGTGATCAGAAAGCCCGCTGGTTACTGCTTGCGCAGCACCCGCAGACCGGCGATGGTGCCGACACCGGCGACCACGAACAGCACGCCGGCCCAGATGAGCCAGCTGCTGCCGAAGCCGGTCACGGCGAGGTCGTCGCTGTCACTGGCGTTGTCAACGACCGGCGCCTCGGTGGTCGAGGTCTCGGCGACCGAGGTCGTCTCCTCGGTGGTCGACGTTGCCCCGGTGGTGGTCTCGGCCGTGGTGGTCTCTTCGGTGGTCGACGTGGTCTCCGGCGGAGTTGTCGAGGTCTCCGACGACGTCGTGGTGGTCGTCTCCGACGTGGTCGTCGTGGTGGTCGTCTCCGGCGGGGTGTAGCTGCCGCAGATGTACCAGTGGCTGATCTGCGGGATCTTGTCACCGGCGTTGAGCGGCGACCGCAGGTCCTCCCACGGCGGGTTCTCCTCGAGCCCGTTCTCGCCAGGGACGTAGATGTTGGCGTCCTCGCCGCCCTTGACGACGATGCCGGTGACCTCGACGCCGTCCTCGATCGACAGGATGTCCAGGTACTGGTCTTCTTCCAGCTCGCCGCGCTCGTACTCGATCAGCTCGGTGCCGAAGTCTTCCTCACCGTCGATCTGGACGATGACGCTGCCGTCGAGTCCGACGTCGTCGCAGTCCTTGGCGTTGCCGGTATGGATGGTGGCGCGATCGTCCTCTTCGAACGTTGCCGCCTGGGCCGCGGTGGCCGCGCCGAGGCTCAATCCGACGGCCAGTGGGAGCGCGAGCACAGCCGCGCGAACCCGATTTTTCTCGAAAGCCATGATGTTCTCCGTCAGGGGTAGGAGTTCACGGGCGACCACGTGCACACGAATCCGACATGCGCGTGATCAAGGTGCGGAGCAGTATGGCGCACTCCAAAGAGTGAAGACACTTGGGTCAAATAACACGTTGAGTAGATAAAGTTCCGCTAACAGTCCCTCAAAAAGGTGCGTTGGCATGTAACGAAGGGGGAATCGGCATCACACCGCCCCGCCAACCTCGCGCTGCCGACCCAAGATCGACGAATCGCCTGCGCCACGCGGTCGCGCACGAGGTGTTGACCGCAACCGAAGAATGCGTGACGAAATGGTTACCGTCCGCGAGAAGAATTGCGCGCGAGGGCACGGAATCGGCGACCGGACCGGATTCCGAGCGTGATCACCGAATGATCGTGGCCAGTTCGAAGTGCATGGGATCGGTCCACTCCCAGTCACCGCCCCAGGCGAATCCCCATTTCTTGAAGATCCGCACCACCCTGCGGTCGATCTCACCCACCGTGCCGCGATGGTTACCGGATACGTTGAGATCCACCGCGATACCCCACGTGTGCAACGACAATCCCCGGTTCGGATCGCGGCCGATGAATCGGGGCACGTAACACCCGCCGTAGTCGGCGCGATCGATTCGATCCGCGAGTCCACTGTCGACGATCTCGCGTAGCGCGGCGCGGAATTGCGGCAGCATGACCCGGTGGCAGGTGACGCTGCCCAGAATCGGCACCGTTTCGGTGGTGATGTTGGCATTGACCCAGGATGCTTCCGGCTCGACGGTGCCGTCCTCGAAATAGCGGTAGCTGAACGAACCGAGCGTGTCCGAGTCCGCGCCGCCGGTGAGGTAGGCCGCCCGCCGCGTGCCGGAGGACGGTGCGGGGTCCGTCGTCAGTTCCTGCACCGAGCCCCGGTCACCGAGCAGCGTGGTGAGCGCGGCCGACGCGTCGTCCCGCTTGGCATCGTCGAGTGCGAGCACCATCGCGTTGTGCCGCCGCATGCCGAGTTGCTCGCCCCTGCGTTCGTTCACCACGACGTCGATACGCGGCACCGTGGTGGCGTAGGCGCCGACGCGCAGGTCGACGTCGTGCTCCCCGGCACGCAGCCCGAGCCGTTCGCCGAGCGGCCGGTTCAGGTCGCGGCCGATCTCGTGACTGAGCACGGCATCGCCCGCCGCGATGGCCTGCCATACGGCATCGGCGGTCGCGGTGTGCTTGACGGTGAAGCGCCGGTAGCCGTCACTGTCCACGGCAGCGACGGTGACCGAACGCTCGCCGACCGGCACGGAGGCCACCGACAACGGCTCGGCCGCCCGCACACCGGGCACCGAGCCGATCTTGTCGCGCAAGCCATCGCCGAGTGCCTTGTCGCCGATCACAAGCACGTCAGGACTACGCAGCGAGCCACGCAGCGGACCGGGATCGGCCACCGTCGTCTCCGGTCCGTTCGCGACCTGCGGTGCCGCGACCGGTGAGAAGTCCGAGGAGACGTCCAACGACTCGCTCGGCGATTCCGAGACGGCGTCGTACATCCCGCAGGAAGACACCGCGACGGCGAGCACGCAGGCGGGCAGCACGGCCCGCATCGCCCTGGCGACGCCTGCCATGCTCAGTTCGTCAACTGGCCGGTCCTTGGCGGCGTGCACACCCGGCAGGGCGATAGGCCGCGCGTGATGACGTCTTCGATGCGCACCAGTTCGGCCTCGTCCCGAGCCTCGGGCAGGTGGCAGTCGACCCGGTGGTAGGACGACTCGCCCGCGACGACGAACCCGGTGAAGCCGACCCCGCCAGCGGCGGCAGCGGCTGCTGCGCCCCGCTGCTCCGTGGCGGCCGCCAGCCGGTCGAGGGCCGCTTCGATCTTGGCGCGGTCCTGCCGCTGGTTCTGCACGACGATCATCGCGGCGCCCACGATGACGATCGCGAGCCCGATCACGCCGCCCGAGATCAGGTACGGGAACTGGGCAGGCACGAGCGCCTGGCTCGCGGCGCCGTTCCAGCCGAGGAACATCACGACGAAGCCAACAAGGCACAGCAGCACGCCGAGCTGCCCGCCGAGGCGACTGAGGTTGGTCTGCACGTCTTCTCCTTGCCTAGGCCCCGAGGTACGCCTCGCGCAGGTTGACGGCACGCAGCTCGTCACCGACGCCGGTGTACACCAGGGTTCCCTTCTCCATGATCAGTGCCCGGTCGGCGAACGGGAGCGCGCCCGCGTTCTGTTCGACCATCAGCACCGTCGTTCCGTCCTGCTTGATGCGGGAGGTCACCTCCCACACCGTGCGCGCCACCGTCGGCGAGAGGCCGAGCGACGCTTCGTCGATCAACAGCAGTTTCGGCCGCGACATCAACGCCCTGCCGACCGCGAGCATCTGCTGCTCACCGCCGGAGAGCGTGCCCGCGAGCTGGCCTTCCCGCTCCCCGAGCCGGGGGAAGTAGTCGTAGACCAGGTCGAGCTGCCGCTGCACCGCCTTACTCTGCCGCCGCCGCGTCCACGCGCCGAGCCGCAGGTTCTGCTTCACCGACAGCCGGGGGAACACCCGCCGCCCTTCGGGGCTGAGCGAGATCCCGCCAGCCACCCGCGCGGACGGCGAGCGGCGACCGAGGTCCTTGCCGTCGAAGACGACACTTCCCGAGCGGGTCTTCACCAGACCGGCCACACTGGACACCGTGGTGGTCTTGCCGGCGCCGTTGAGCCCGAGCAGCACGCACAGCTCGCCCTCCTCGACGGTGAAGTTGATGCCGTGCAGCACCGGGAAGGCGTCGTAGCCGACCACAAGGTCGGACACTTCGAGCAGCGCCATCAGACGTACTCCTCACTCACCGCGTCCGCGTCGGGCACCGATGCCGTCTCGGCTTCCGCTTCCGGTTCTTCGCCCAGGTAGGCCCGCACCACCTCGGGGTGGCTGCGCACGGCTTCCGGCCTGCCCTCGGCGAGCACCTCACCGAAGTTGAGGCAGTAGACGTAATCGGAGACCTGGGTGACCAGCGGCACGTGGTGATCGATCATCACGATGGTGATGCCGAACTCCTTACGCAGTTCAAGCAACGTGTCGCCAAGCGCGTGCGCCTCTTCCGGTCCCATGCCGGAGCCGGGCTCGTCGAGCAGCAGCAGGTCGGGATCGGTGGCGAGCACCGTGGCGATCTCGACCCGCTTGAGCACGCCGTACGGCAGATCCGCGACCCGCGCGTCGGCCACATCGGACAGATCGAGCAGTTCGAGCAGCTGGTCGGCCCGTTCCCGCAGCCGGGACTCCTCCGCGAACGTGGCAGGCCCGCCGAGCATCCCAGCCCACGGGTCGTAGTTGATCTCCAGGTGCTGCGCGGTCACCAGGTTCTCGGCGACCGTGGTGTTCTTGACCAGCCCGACGTTCTGGAACGTGCGGCCGATGCCAAGCGCGGTGCGCTTGTGCACGGGAAGCCGGGCGATCGACTTGCCCCGGTAGCGGATCTTGCCCTTGCTCGGCCGGTAAAAGCCGGTGATGCAGTTGAACAGCGTGGTCTTGCCAGCGCCGTTCGGGCCGATGATGCCGACGATCTCCCACTCGCCCGCTTCCATGCTGACGTGCTCCAGCGCCCGAACACCACCGAAGTGGACGCTCAGGTTGCGGACTTCAAGCACGGACATCCGTCACCTCCACTTCGGTCACCTTGCCCGCGTGAATGTCGAACTTGCGGCCCCGCAGCCACTGCGCGATCGGCGCGATCTGCTGCCCGATGCCCCCCGGATAGAGGGTGATGGTCAGCAGCAGCAGGATCGGGCCGATGACGAGGCCGAAGAACTCGGCGGGCAGGCCGATGGTGCTGTCGAGGATGCCTTCCAGGTGCAGCAGGTGCACCAGGGTGCCCTCCTCCAGTAAGGCGAACACGACAGAGCCGATGACGACGCCGACCCGATTACGCAGCCCGCCGACGACCGTCATCAGGATGAAGATCAGCGCGAGCTGGAAGCTGAACGTCTTGGGCACGAGGAATGTGCTCTGCTGCGCGAGCAGCGCGCCGCCGATGCTGGCGAAGATGCCGGAGACGACGAACGCCATCAGCGTGTACGCCTTGACGTTGATGCCGTACGACGACGCGACCCTCGGGTTCTCCCGCAGCGCCTGCAACGCCCTGCCGCCCTTGGAGCGCATCAGCCGCCAGTCCACCCACAACACGGCAGCGAGGAACGCGAGGCACAGGTAGTAGAAGGTGTAGTCGTCCTCGAACCCGAGCGGGCGCGGCACGTTCTTGCCACCCTCGCCGCCGGTGAACGCGGTGATACCGAACAGCGTCTCTTCCGCGAACAGGCCGTACGCCAACGTCACCAGCGCGAAGTACAGGCCGGTGAGCCGCAGCGAGATCGCGCCGAGCAACGCCGCCTGCAACCCGCCGACCGCCGCCGCGATCGGCACGGCGACCCAGAACTCCAGCCCCATGTCGACCACGACGTAGGCCGACACGAACGCACCGACGCCGACGAACGCCTGGTGGCCCAGCGAGATCGTGCCGGTGTAGCCGATTAGGACGTTCAACGACAGCCCGATGATCGCGAAGATCGCGGCCTTGCTCGCGTGCCCGACGTCGGAGACGCCCAGCTCGAACGGCGACAGGATGTTGCCGGGCAGCGCGAACACGACCCAAGCGAGCAACGCCCAGATCAGCCCGCGCGCGATCCAACCGCCGATGCCAGGCCGGAAGGGCGCGGCATCGTCGTCGGTGTCGTCGACGGCCTCGGTAACCCTGGTGGCCTCGGTGACCTGCTCCGCCTCGACGGGCGGCAGTTCGCGAGTGCTTTCCTCGGGAGTTTCCGGGAGTGTTTCCGTCATGCTGCCACCGCCTTCCGCACGAACAGACCCTGCGGGCGCAACAGCAGCACGACAAGCAGGAACAGGAACAGCATCATCGCACCGCCGCCGGAGACGTCACTGAGGATGCTGAGGTTGCCGAACTGTTCGATCACGCCGACGAGAAGCCCGCCGAACAACGCGCCGGGCATGCTCTTCATCCCGCCGAGCACGGCGGCCATGAAACCTGGCAGCAGCGCGGCCCCTGCCCCGAAGGTGAGGAAGCCCGCGGTGAACGTCAGGTTGGGGCCGGACAGCACCCCGGCGAGTCCGCCGAGTAGCGCCGCGATGCCCCACGTCATCATCGACACCCGCCGCACGCTGATGCCGACCAGTTCAGCGGCGGTGCCTTCCTGCTGCGCCGCCTGGATCGCGAGCCCGGACGGCGAGCGGAAGAACACCGCGAGCGCGAGCGCCACCACGATCAGCACCACGAACGTGATCAGGTGCTGGTAGGTGATCGCCGCACCGAACGGCTGGAATGCGACGCCTTCCACGAGCTTCGGCATCGACCGGATGGGCTGTTCGTTGCTCTGCCAGAACTGGATGCCGATCGCGGCGAGCGCGACGCCCGCCGTGCCGACCAGCAGCGTCACCCGCGACGAGTTGCGCAGCGGGTTGATGACCAGCCGCTCGGTCGCCAGCCCCATCGCCACCGCGGCGGCGAGGCCGAACAGCAGGCCGAGCCAGTACGGCCACTGCCACAGCTCGATGCCGATATACGCGGCGAACAGCCCGGTCGTGCCGAACTCGGCCTGGGCGAAGTTGAACACGCCCGATGCCCGGTAGATCAGCACGATGCCGAGCGCGACGAGGGCGTACACGCTGCCACGGAAGACGCCGTTGACGACGGCGATGCCTAGTTCTGTCGTCATTTGACGTTGAGCCGTTCTGTCAGGAACCGGCTGCTGCCGCAGTCCGCCCTGAGCAGGTGCATGGCGGTGCCGCCGAAGCGACTCTTGCCGAAGTTGACAGCGGGGTAGACGCCGTTGTCGAACTTCTTGCCACTGTTCATGGCGGCCATGAAGCTCTGCCTGCTCAGGTCCTTGCCTGCTGCCTTCGCGATCTGGCTGACCAGCTTCTCGATGCCCCAGATCGCGATGCCGATGTCATCGGGGTCGGAACCGCCGTTCTTCTTCCGGTATGCCGGTTCGAAGTTCGGGTCCAGCTGGTTGATCTTGTCGAGCTGCGGGAACGACGAGAAGAACTGCGCGTTGTCCAGCTGCGGGCAACCACCCTGCGCCACGATGTTGAGGCCGTTGGTGTTACCCGGCCCCATGAACCGGACGCTGCACGTCATCGACTTGGTGACGTTGATCAGACCGCTCGGGGCCGCGTTCCACACCACGGCGGACACGCCGCTGTTGCAGATCTTGGCCGCGATGGTCGGCGCCTCGGACTGGATGTTCTTCGGCACCCGGTCAGCGAACTCGAGGTTGTCGCCGATGGCCTTCTTGAGCGCGGCGGTCTGGGTGTCGAAGTAGCTGTTCAGGCTGTCGTTGCTCGCCACGAGCAGGCCGACCTTCTCACCGCCGAACTGCTTCTGCACCAGGTTGGTGATCAGCGGGGCCTGCTGCTCGTAGGTCAGCGATGCCGCGTAGTAGGTGCGCAGGTCGCCGAGCGGCCCCTGTCCTGGCCGCGTCTCATGCACGCCAGCGGACACGTACGGCACGCCGACCGAGTCGGCGTAGCGGGCGCAGGAGTCGATCTGGTCGGAGCCAGCGCCGCCGATCAGCATGAACACCTTCTGCTGCTGCGCGAGGTCCTTGCAGACCGCCCGCGCGCGGTTCGGGTCGAAACCGTCGTCGCGGAACAGCACCTCGAGCTTGCGGCCGTTGATGCCACCCTTGCTGTTGATGTAGCTGGCGTAGACGCCGACGGCGTTCTCGAACGAACGCTGCGGGAACGCGGCAGCGCCGGTCACCGGCGCGTGGATGCCGATCTTGATGGTGCTGTCGCTGACGCCCGTGGTGTCGGCGGGACCGCCGGACCCACCGCCATTTCCACCGGAGCCGCCAGGGCCGCCGGTGGAGCCGCCACTGCCGCCCGTGCCGCCGGGACCAGCGGTACCTGCCGTGCCACCGGCCGGTGTCCCGCCGACCTGCTGGCCGGGTGCGGTCGCGCCGGGACCAGCGTTCTGGCCCGTGCTGCCCGGTGCGCCAGGAACGGCGCCCGGCTGGCCGGGTACGCCCGGCTGACCGGGCGCGACACCCTGGGAGCCATAGGTGCCGCCCGGCCCGTACAGCTGGGCCACCCCCGGCTTCTGCCCGCACCCGGCGACCAGCGTGAGGGCCAGCGCGGACAGCACGGCCGCTGCCCGCATCGAACGTTTGCGCATCAACATCAGCGCACTCCTTCTGCGGTCTTCGTGCCCGTGCTCCGCAAGCGCTCCAACGCCTTGCTGACCCCTCTGCGCGTCAGGTGAGCGTTGGGCTCACCGGCTGGGCCGAGCGCGAGCATCATCAGGTAGGCCACGCCGAGCACGAGCGGAGCGAGCACCCACACCCCTGCCGGGACGGCCTCGACGGCCGACGGTGCGATCAAGAACGGCTGGTTGCCCGCGGCCTGCGGCTGCGGCGGTTGCTGCTGCGCCTGCGCCGCGGGAGTGGGGGCGTCCGCCGCCTGCGGTACGGCGTCCATACCGGCCGAGCTCGCCGTGGGAACGCCACCCGATGCGGGCGGCACCGAGCCCGCGCCCGACGCCTGGCTGCTGACGTCGATGTCCGGCCTGCCGCTGTCGCCGGTGCCCGAACCGCCGGCGTCGGTGCCCGGCGTCGACTCGAGCGAGGTGCCGACACCGTCCAACTCCGGGCCGTTGAAGACCGCCTGGAAGGTGACCGGCGCGTCGACGTCCTCGACGAGCACGACAGAGCCGGACGCACGCTGATCTGTGCCGAGCCACTTCGCGGCGAACGACGTCAGGTCGAAGGTCCACACGCCCTTGTCGTCGCGGACGCCCTTCTGGCAGCCGCCGTCGTCGTAGTCGGGGCGGGCAGGCCAGTTCGCGGCCTCGCCGTCCGTCCAGAACGCCTCGGTCACCTCGCAGGCCACCACCGAGGTCTCCTCGGCATCGGCCGCGGCGTTGGCACCGGGTTCCTCGGACTCCCGCAGCGAGAGCTGGAAGGAGGTCACCAGCGCGCCGGGCTCGGCGTCGAAGTCGAACTCGATCGCCGACACCTTGTCGGGCTCACCCAGGTGCGCGGCGACCGGCAGAGTGTCCTCTGGCACGTTCTTCGGCGGGGGCGGCGGCGGTACCGCGTCGGTGACCGGCCGCACTTCCGGTGGCGTCTCGCTGGAGTCGTTGGTCTTCCACCACCAGCCCGTCTTGGTGACGCTGGCACCGGACATGGTGCCCGGTTCGGCGCCGGGTACCTCCGCGAGCGCTGCGGTCATCCCGACGAAGCCGAAGCCGAGGCTGAGCGCGAAGACCGCAGCGGTCATGCGCCGAAGGGCCGTCATAGCACCGTCCTTGTCCTGTTCGTCGATCGCACGTCGAACGGGACAACGATTCACGTCCATGCGGGATACTGGTTGGTAATACAAAAATGGCGTCGCCTGAACGGAGCAGCGCATCAACCCACCCGGGTGACCGGGCAATAAAGACAGACGAGACGTTCTCCGGGCAGGTCAGGACAGCAGCGTGTCAACGGCGTGGCGGGAGAGAACGTCGTCGAGGATCAACGTGGCGCAGGCGCCGATCCCGGCTCGCGCGTGCATCTCGCTCGGCTCGATGCGCAGCGTGCGGGTCGCGGTCGCGGTCGCACGCTGGTAAATCACCTCACGCATGCCTGCAACCAGCGGCTCGTAGGCGTGCGCCAGATCACCACCCACCACGATCAGACCAGGGTTGAGCAGGTTGATCGCACCCGCGATCACCTCGCCGATGCGCCTGCCTGCCTGCCGCATCAGCCGCAGCGCCTCAGGGTCGCCCGATCGCACCAGCTCCGCGACGCCGAACGCGTCAACGATCGGACTTCCCAGTGCTGCGCACTCCGCCGCGATCGCCCTACCGCCAGCGACGGCTTCCAGGCAGCCGGTGTTGCCGCAGTGACACGCGATGTCGTCCGCGTCGCAGACCCTGGTGTGGCCGAGTTCGCCCGCCGCGCCGAGCGCGCCGCGCTGCAGCCGTCCGCCCGCGATCAATCCCGCGCCGATCCCGGTCGATGCCTTGATCACCAGCAGGTCGTCGACCTCGGGATGCCTGCGGTGCTCCGCGATCGCGAGCACGTTGACGTCGTTGTCCACCCGTGTCGGCACCCCGAAGCGGGTGGTGAAGTAGTCCGCGACCGCGACATCTCCCCAGCCGGGCTGCACGGCGGGACTCAAGCTGGTCCCGGTCGCGACGTCGATGGCGCCGGGCACGCTCACCCCGACGCCCCAGAGCGTGTCGCGGGAGCGCCCCGACTCGGCGAACAACCGCTCGAGGTATTTGACGGCGTTGGTGAGCAGCACCTCAGGGCCGTCGGCGAGGTCGACGCCGAACTCGGTCTCGCTGAGCACGGTCCCCGCGAGGTCGCAGACGGCGAGCTGCGCCCTGCTCGCGCCGAGTGCCGCGGCGAGGACGGTGCCGCCATCGGCGTGGAACCGTAGCCGCACCGGCGGCCGTCCTCCAGTGGAACCGCCCTCGGCGCGCTCGACGACAAGCCCCTTGTCGAGCAGCTGAGTGACCCGCAGTGTGACCGCCGTCCTGGACAGGCCGGTCAACCGCCCGATGTCCGAGCGCGTCGCGGCTCTCCCCTGCCGGATCAGCCGGAAGACCTCACCGACCGACGCGCCCACCGCGCTCGCCCGTCGTGCCACTGCCCACGCTCCCAACCTGCCTGGTGCGGCCGATGTGGTTCTACCGGCCCCGTAATCCAACCCTACTGTGAAGTTAAGTCTTTAAAGTGCCAAAGTTTGCTTGTTTTTGTACCTATTTCGGTCTAATCTGTGAGCGAACCTGCTTGACGCCCGGCACCGTCCGGGACGGAGGAGACGAGCCATGTCGGCAGCCCACCCGATTGCCCCCTGCGACATCGTCGTGTTCGGTGGCACGGGAGATCTGGCCATGCGCAAGCTGTTGCCAGCCCTGTACCTGCGCGATCGCGACGGACACCTCGCTGAGCAGACCCGGATCGTCGCGGTGTCTCGCGCCGGGCTGGATGACGCCGGGTACCGCGACAAGGTCGCCGCCGAACTACGGGGATTCCTGCCCGCGGATTGCCACGACGCCGCCAGCGAGGAGAACTTCCTCGCGCGGCTGCACCACGTCACCATCGACATCGCTGGCCAGGACCCCTGGCTTGAGCTGATCACGAGGCTCTCCGAGGAGCCGCAGGCCGTACGGGTGTTCTACCTCGCCTGCACGCCACATCTCTTCGGGCCGGTGTGCGCGAAGCTGGCGGAGTCCCGGCTGGTGAACGAGCAGTCCCGCGTGGTGCTCGAGAAGCCGATCGGCCGCGACATCGCCTCGGCGCGGGCCATCAACGACGAGGTCGGCGCGGTGTTCTCCGAGCAGCAGATCTTCCGCATCGACCACTATCTCGGCAAGGAGACGGTGCAGAACCTGCTGGTGCTGCGCTTCGCGAACGCGCTGCTCGAACCGCTGTGGAACTCCGGCGCGATCGATCACGTGCAGATCACCGCGAGCGAAACCGTCGGTGCTGGCAGCAGGGCCGGGTACTACGACACCTCGGGCGCACTGCGCGACATGGTGCAGAACCACCTGCTGCAGCTGCTGTGCCTGGTCGCGATGGAGCCGCCAACACGACTGGACCGTGACGCGGTGCGCGACGAGAAGCTGAAGGTGTTGCAGGCGCTGCGCCCGCTGGAGGGGCCGGACGTCCTGCGCGCCACCGTGCGTGGGCAGTACGCGCCTGGTCTTGTCGACGGCGAACCGGTCGCCGGTTACCTCGACGAGCTGGACGGCAAGCCGAGCACAACCGAGACCTTCGTGGCACTCAAGGCCGAAGTCGGCAACTGGCGCTGGGCTGGCGTGCCGTTCTATCTGCGCACCGGCAAGCGGCTGGAGCGCCGCGCGTCGGAGGTCGTAGTGCAGTTCCGCCCGGTGGCGCACTCCATCTTCCCCGGCATCGCCGACGAGTTCATCGCCCCGAACCGCCTGGTCATCCGGTTGCAACCGGACGAGGCGGTGCGGCTGCACCTGGTCACCAAGGAACCAGGGCCCGGCGGGGTGCGGCTGCGGCAGGTGCCGCTGAACCTCAGCTTCGCCGAGACCTTCGACTCGCGACTGCCGGACGCCTACGAGCGGTTGCTCGGCGACGTCGTTCGCGGCGACCCGACGTTGTTCATGCGCCGCGACGAGGTCGAGGCCGCCTGGCAGTGGACGGAGCCGATCCTGGCGGCGTGGGAACAGTCCGGCACCCGCCCGAAGCGCTACGCCGCGGGCACAAGCGGACCGACCGCGGCCACCGCACTGATCGAACGCGACGGACGTACCTGGCACGAGGAGGACGTGTGACGGACACCCGGCTGCATGCCACGGTCGCCGATGTCACCCGGCGAATCGCCGACCGCAGCGCGGCGAGCAGAGCCGACTACTTGACTCGGATCCGTGAGGCCGCGGCGCAAGGACCGACGCGAGGCGGACTGGCCTGCTCCAATCTGGCGCACGGCTTCGCGGCGGCAGAGCCAGGCGCGAAGGACCTGCTTCGCGGCACGCTGAAGCCGAACATCGCGATCGTGTCCGCGTACAACGACATGCTCTCGGCACACAAGCCGTTCGAGACGTTTCCCCGGCAGCTCAAGCAGGCGGTGATCGAGGCGGGCGGTATCGCGCAGTTCGCCGGTGGCGTTCCCGCGATGTGCGACGGCATCACGCAGGGCCGCGCGGGCATGGAGCTGTCGCTGTTCAGCCGCGAGGTGATCGCGATGGCCACGGCGATCGCGCTCTCCCACGACATGTTCGACGGCGCGCTATTGCTCGGCGTGTGCGACAAGATCGTGCCTGGGCTGGTGATCGGCGCGCTGTCGTTCGGGCATCTGCCGGCGATCCTGGTACCCGCGGGCCCGATGACCTCAGGGCTGCCGAACGCGGAGAAGTCGCGCGTGCGGCAGGCGTTCGCCGAGGGCAAGGTGGGTCGCGATGAACTGCTGGACGCCGAGGCCGCCTCGTACCACAGCGAGGGCACCTGCACCTTCTACGGCACCGCGAACTCCAATCAGCTCGTCGTCGAGGTGATGGGACTGCACCTTCCCGGCGCGAGCTTCGTCAACCCGAACACGCCGCTGCGGGACGCGCTCACCGAAGCCGCTGGACGTCAGGTCACCGGGTTGACCGCGCTCGGCGATGACTACACGCCGATCGGCGAGGTGCTGGACGAGCGCGCGTTCGTCAACGGCATCGTCGCGCTACTGGCGAGCGGCGGATCGGCCAACCACACGCTGCACCTGGTCGCGATGGCCGCCGCCGCAGGCATCGACCTGCGGTGGGAGGACTTCTCGGCGCTGTCAGCGGTGACACCGTCGCTGGCGACGATCTACCCGAACGGGTCGGCCGACATCAACCACTTCCACGCCGCTGGCGGGATGGCGTTCCTTGTCGGCGAACTACTGGACGCCGGGCTGCTGCACGCTGACGCCCGCACCGTGGCAGGCGGGTCGCTCGCGGAGCGGTACCGGGAGGAGCCCGCGCTGGACGACGGTGCGCTGACCTGGCGGCCGGGGCCTGCCGACAGCCTGGACAAGTCCGTGCTGCGTGGTGTGGCCGACCCGTTCGCACCCGATGGCGGGCTGCGGATGCTCACCGGAAACCTGGGCAACGCCGTGATCAAGGTGTCCGCGATCAAGCCGGAACACCGGGTGGTGCGCGCGCCAGCGCGGGTATTCGCCGACCAGGCGGAGTTCCTCGCCGCGTTCCAGAATGGTGAGCTGAACACCGACGTCGTCGCCGTCGTCCGGCACCAGGGCCCGCAGGCCAACGGCATGCCTGAGCTGCACAAACTCATCCCCGCACTCGGGGTGTTGCAGGACGCGGGCCACGCCGTGGCGCTGATCACCGACGGCAGGATGTCCGGCGCGTCCGGCAAGATCCCCGCCGCGATCCACCTGACACCTGAGGCCGCCACCGATGGCCCCATCGCACGCATCGAGGACGGCGACGTGATCGAACTCAACGCCGACGACGGGGCACTGCGAGTGCTGGTCGATGACGCCGAATTGGCGGCCCGTCCCGCCGCTGCCCCGTCGGCATCGGCGCGGACGACCGGCACCGGACGCGAGCTGTTCGCACCGTTGCGCGCCGCGGTCGGTGCGGCCGACCGCGGCGCGACGGTGTTCCGGGGGTACGGCCTCGGCGTCGGAACCGACCCTGGGGGCGGTTCCGACGCCGGGATCGCAGGCGCTGGGATGGGCACCGCGTCGTCCGGTCTCACCTCGGCGGGAGGTACCGCATGACCGGCGCGCAGCCAACCGGTGTGCTCGACGTCAGCCCTGTCATCCCCGTCGTCGTCATCGACGACGCCGACACGGCGGTGCCGCTCGCACGGGCGCTAGCGGCTGGCGGCGTCCGGATCGTCGAGGTGACGCTACGCTCGGACGCCGCGTTGACGGCGATCGAGCGCATCGCCGACGAACTGCCGGACGTCCTCGTCGGCGCGGGCACGCTCACCACACCCGCTCAGGTCAAGGACGCCGTCGGTGCGGGCGCGCGGTTCCTGGTCAGCCCGGGCAGCACGCCGGCGCTGCTCGACGCGATGGCGGACACCGGGCTGCCGTACCTGCCCGGCGTGTCCACCGCGTCCGAGTCACTCGCGTTGCTGGAGCGCGGCATCACGGAGATGAAGTTCTTCCCCGCGGAGGCCGCTGGCGGGCAACCCTTCCTGAAGGCGCTCGCCGGGCCGTTGCCACAGGCGAGGTTCTGTCCGACCGGCGGCATCACCCCGCTCAGCGCGCCGAACTACCTCGCACTGCCCACGGTCGGGTGTGTCGGCGGATCGTGGCTGTCCCCGGCGGACGCCATGGCTACCGGCGACTGGACCTGCGTCACGCAGCTCGCCACCCAGGCCGCCTCGCTCGGCCTCACGTAGCTCCGCGGGTCGCGGGACGGATGTTCCCAGGTTCAGCAGTCACAAGAGACGGAGTCGATCGGGGCTGTCAGCGGATCTTTCGCTCGCGTGACCCGACCGTGGTCGTTCTCGACGGGGTACCCCTCACGAGCCCAATACTCGAATCCGCCGATCATCTCCTTGACTTCGTAGCCGAGCTTCGCGAACTCCAAAGCGGCACGTGTGGCACCGTTGCATCCGGGACCCCAGCAGTAAGTCACCACCGGCATGTCCTGCGGGATCTGGTCCAACGCCTTCTCGGCGATAAGCCCGGTCGGCAGGTGGATGGCCCCGACGGCTCGCCCTTGCGCCCATGCCGCGGCTCCGCGGGAGTCGACGAGGGCGAACTGGACGCCGTTCTCTTGATCGGCGTGAACATCCGATGCGTCGGTCTCGAATGTGAGTTTGGCCGCGAAGTGTGCGATACGGGCGCCTGAAGTCATGCGAGACGATGTCATGCTCATAAGAATATGAGCGCCTTGGCTACACCATCTTGGCGTACCTCCGTCTGCGTTATCCGAATAGCAACTACAAGCCGTTGCACGACCTCTTGGCCGAGCTTCCGGAGATCATCGAAGCTCACCACGTCACCGGAGACGATTGCTTCATCATGAAAGTCGTCGCCACGAGCATGAGGCACCTCGAGCAGATCACCGGCAAGGTTGGCGGTCTCGGGAGCGTGACGACTAGTGTCGCCTACTCCTCACCGCTGGCCCTGCGACCACTACTGCCACCCGTGTGAGGCCGACCCTCCGACACCAAACGTCATGATCTGCAACACCGGTGCCATTCATTCGCAATGGACGCTTGCGAATGAAAAGGCATTCCCGCGTAACCGACGTTGACCAAGCTCCTTGGCAGCCATATCCTAAAACACTAGTTTCGGCAGTCAAAATGCGAGGGAGCTCGGGCATGGCCGGTCGCGTCACCCGCGTTGTCGACCTGATCGTACGCACCATCCGATCGGGCATTCGGGAGGTCGAATCGCTGCCCCCGCTCGATCTCAAGCGCGGGCTGCACCTGACCATGGCTGGGCTGCTTCTGCTCACCAATGCCGGCTACGCGGCGCCGATCGCCGCTGTCCCGTTCGGGGCGGTCGCGGCGCACGCACCATACGGTGCCGACGGCGGCACCGCACTGTTCCTGCAGCCGCCGCCTCTCCCCACGAACACGGAAGCCGTCGTTGTCGTGAGCGCACTTCCGAGGGGAAGTACCGGAAAGGCACCCGCCATCGACGGGCTCGGCATTCCGCGCAGTGCCCTGCGCGCCTACCGTGCCGCCGAGAAGCACAGCAACGCGACCGATCCGCGGTGCGGCATGAGCGTCGCGCTGCTCGCCGCGATCGGACGGGTCGAGTCCGGCCACGCGCGCGGCGGCAACGTCAACAGCGCTGGCACCACACTGCAGCCAATCCTGGGGCCACGCCTCGACGGCGGTCCTGGCATCGCGGCGATCGGCGACACCGACAACGGCCGTTACGACGGCGACACCGTGTGGGACCGTGCGGTCGGACCGATGCAGTTCATCCCGTCCACCTGGGCAGGATGGGCCGCGGACGGCAACGGCGACGGTGTCGCAGACCCGCACAACATCTACGACTCGACGGTCGCGTCGGCCAACTATCTGTGCGCCGGTGATCGCGACCTGCGCCAGGCTGGCGATCTGCGCGCCGCGATCCTCAGCTACAACTACTCGACGCGGTACCTGGAAATCGTGCTCGCGTGGCTGGACGTCTATTCCGGTAAAGCTGTCGCGATTCCCGACGTGCGCGCCGGCGCCGCCACTCAGGTCGCACAGAAAACGACGGCCAACAACGATCGCAAACGGGATCGGGATCACGTCCAGGCCGCACCGCCGAGGCCGCGCCAGCAGCAGAGCCAGCCGAGTTCGGGGACATCGGAACCGCTGCGCAAGGCCGCTCCGGCCGAGCGACCGGACCAGACAAAGCCGACGAAGCACAAGGCGCCGGTTCCCGATGAGCCCGATCCGGTGAAGGCCGTCCGAGACAACGCCGAGAAACCCACCAATGCCGACATGATCTCCCGCGTGCTAGACATCGAACGATGAACGTCCTTGTTCCGTGCCGCGTCGACCACGATTGGTGTTGTGATGACCCAGACGACCTCTGCCCGTGACGGCAACACCGCGAACTTCTCGAAGGCGGTCCGAGCCGGTGACCTCGTGTTCGTGTCGGGCCAGGCCTCAGTGAACGATAACGGGCAGATCGTGTCAGGGACGTTCGCCGACGAAATGCACCGATCCATCGAGAACGTCCGTGACATTCTCACGGATTTCGACCTCGATCTCACCGACGTCGTCAAAGTGAGCGCCTACGTTCAGAACCCCGACGACGTCGGTGAGTTCAATCGGCTCTATCGGAGCTTCTTCTCGCACCCACTACCCGCGCGGACCACCATCACGAACTGCCTCACCGACGCGATCAAGTTCGAGATCGACGTCGTGGCCTACGCGGGAACGAGCCACGTCGTGTGACGTCTACCGCCAGGGGCGGCACTGCCCGCTGTGTGCGGTCTTCCACCAGGAACGACGTCGCCTTTGACGCTACCGAACGATCATTCGCCGGGTACCGGCGTCCGGCATTCTGTCACCGATGTCGATGACACTACTCATCGCCGCGAAAAATCAGCGCGGTGATGCACGCGGTAAATGATAAGAAAGAATGATATCGAACAAATAGCCAGACTGACCGAGAACGCTACGCCCGTGCGCGAGAAAGTGTCAACTCGCCATAAACCGAGATCCACAGCAGCGACCAAACCCGGTTGCGAGATGCAGGCTTATTTCATACAATGAAATAAGCCTGCCCGACCTGGCAATACTGCTGGCCTGGGAGATGCTGACACAAGGGGCCGCGCTGTCGATTACTTCGACCCTTCACACCGACAACTAGCGTCACGGCACCGAAGAGCCGAACGTTGGCGAGTCACAGAATGACACCCATGTGACGGTACGCCGTGATCTGGGATTCCAAAGAAAATTCGACTCTGGAAGAGGTGGGTCCACTGCCACCGCGACGAAGGCGGAAGAACGACTCCGATGACGGCGCCCCGATAGCGGAACGGGACTATACGGTACGAGCCGTCCAGCGTGTCTGCGCCATCCTGAATCTCCTACAGGAGTCAGTGGACGGCGGGGTTCCGCTGCCAGCGGTAGCCGCGGCTACCGGTCTCCCGAAATCGTCCGCGTTCCGCTACCTCTGGACACTGGAGAATCACCGGTACGTCGAGCGCAATCCCGAAACTGGCCTGTTTCAACTCGGCCTAGGTTTCGTCGGAATGCAATCACAACACGTCGAGGTGCTCCGCGAACGTTCCCGACCATTGCTGGAACAGCTCCGGGATGAGCACGATGAATCCACGAACCTCGGTATTCTCGACGGAAACAGCGTCATATATCTCGACATCGTGGAGAGCAAACGTACCGTTCGGCTCGCGGCTAACCATGGTGATCGGGACCCACTGCACTCGACGGCGTTGGGAAAGGCCATCGCGAGTCAGCTAAGCGACGATCGGGTCAGGGAGCTGCTCGACCAGGTCGGCATGGACTACCGCACCCCGAACACGATCACCAGCGTGAACGGGTACCTCGACGAGTTGGCGAAGGTGCGCCGGGTGGGCTACGCGGTTGACAATGGGGAGAACGAGCTGGACGGCCGTTGCGTCGCCGTTCCAATCCTGGGCACGCGGCTTCCCGCGGCGATCAGTCTGAGCGCACCGGCTGCCCGATTTCCGATCCAGGCGGTGGAGACCGCGGCGAAGGCGCTGCAGGCGGCGGCCGAGCAACTCGGCACCACGCCGATATCCGAGGACTGAACCGCCGCGAATCCGGACTGAGCAGCCTCCGGCCCCTGGCACACGGACTCAGCCGAGTTGTGCCAACTCGAGCCGCCGAGCGACTTGTCACTCGGGCCTACCGAAACGGCGCACAGTCAAGGTAACGAACAACAGGATCAGGCCCACGATGAAACCAACCTCAACGGCGACGGGCAGGCGATACCCGAACAACTCAACGCCCGCTGTGAACGGACTGTGCGAATCGGCCGTTCCGACGTGGGCGGACAGCACGACCCGCCGGAGCAAGTCCACTCCATAGGTCAGTGGATTGACGTGTACGAGCGCGGCGAGCCACCCAGGGAGATTGTGCACTGGAAAGAAAGCACCAGACAGGAACATCATCGGCATCATCACGAGCGGCATGATCGCCGAGAAACTCTCCATCCGCCGGATCCAGCTCGCCAAAAACATACCGACCGCGGTTCCAGCGATCGCCATGAGTACAACGATTCCAACTGCCGCGAGTACGGTCAGCACGTTCAGTTTGATACCAAGAACCGGCGCGAATAGCAGCGTGATCGTACCTTGGGCCGCCGCGACGGCTACTCCGCCCGCCATCCTCCCGATAACCAAACTCACTCGATGCGGCGGTGCGACCAACATTTCACGCAGAAAGCCGAATTCGCGATCCCATATCACCAGTACACAACTGCCAACGCCCGACATGACAACGATCATCCCGACAACCCCTGGCAATACGAACTGAACGAATTCAACACTCCCGGAGGCGCCGACAAGACGGTTGAGACCGAGGCCGAAAACCAGCAAGAAGGTCAATGGCAATACGAAGCTGGCCAACAACCGCCCCGGAGCGCGGACGAACCTGAGCAACTCACGTTGCGCGACCATTATCGCGGTCCGAACCTCCGCGGCCAAGTCGAATGGTTCCCCGCGGCTCACCTCGTCGCGAACGTGGCTATCAGTCACCCTAGTAACCTCGCGTATCGTCATCTAAATTCCTAGTGTCGACCGGCCGCTACAGTTCGGGCTTGTTGTTCCTGCGCGCTCAACCCACCACCCTCCGCGCGAATATCCCGGCCAGTGAAGTGCATGAACACATCATCCAGAGTTGGTCGATGAACACGTAGTTGCTGTATCTCGACATCAGAGCCCGCGACCAGCCCCGACACAGACCGTTCGCCGTCAGCCACATACACACGCACTCCGCCTCCGATAATGTGCGCGTCGTAGCCACATTGAGCCAGCGAGTCCCGTGCGACTGTGTCGTCGGCTGTCACCAAATCGACAGCATCGGCGCCGACAGCCGCCTTGAGCGCGGCTGGTGTATCACATGCGACAATTTCGCCGTGATCCATGATCGCTATCCGGTCCGCATTTTCCGCCTCGTCCAGATAATGTGTCGTAAGGAATATCGTGACGTCTTCCTTCCGCATGTGAAGCACGTCCTGCCACATCCTCGAACGAGTCTGTGGATCCAGTCCAACGGTCGGTTCGTCAAGAAACAGAACCCGGGGCATGTGTAGTAGTGCGCGTGCGATTTCCAGGCGCCGAATCATGCCGCCCGAGAATGTCGACACCCTACTGCTTTTGCGATCCAGCAAATCTACAAGATTAAGCACTCGCTCCATGCGAGCGGAAACCTCATGGCGCGGTATTCGATAGAGGACGGCGTGGAAGCGAAGATTTTCTTCCGCGGTGAGTTGCGGGTCAAGGGTGTAGTTCTGGAACACCAAACCGATATGCCGCCGCACTTGACGCGCCTGACCGGCGATATCGAAACCCGCCACGGTCGCACCGCCCGAACTCGGCAGCGCCAGGGTGCAGAGCATGTTGATGGTCGTGGTCTTTCCCGCACCATTTGGCCCAAGGAAAGCGAAGAGTTCGCCCTTTTTCACGGCAAACGAGACGCCACGAACCGCATCAATGGATCCATATCGTTTAGCCAGGTCAGCGACCTGAATCGCGGGAGACTCCTTGCTACCACTGGAGACCGCCCCGGGACGAAGTTCGCTTCGCACTGCCATGCGGTTAAGTTAGGACACCGAGCGTCGGCCTGGCATGGGTGTAATTCCGGCGTCAGAACCTGACGGTATAGACATATTCTCGAACACACATGCCCCACGGTCCGGCACCGAGGTAGGTTCCTGATCGCCGAAGCATCGCGACCCGTCATTTTGCTAAATAAAACGGGGTTATCTGAACCAGACAGGTCAGCCGTTCGTATGCGTGCGATGACGTTGACATTGCCTACCCTCAGACGTAGTTTTTCGCTTAATGAGCCTTTAGTTTTAAGTGCCAAAACATGGCACGACTAAGACGGAAGGGGTTGCGCCATGGCCGTCGGTTTCCGATCTTTCCTCCGAGTTGATCCCGGACAGTCACTCGTGGAGACCGTCATCGGCCACATCGCGCGATGGTCCCTCGCGAAGCAGATCGAGGTCGACCCGGCGACGCCAGGGCGATACGACTTCGCGGACGACAACGTCCTCACCATCTTCCGCGAGCACGACGGCGACAGCCAGATCTATCGGTGGCGCCGGGTGCACGAGGCCGCGGTGCGAGGCGACGTCTGGCGCACGACGTTCACCGCACTGGAACGCCCGGACGCTCCCGGTTGGCTCTGGTCGGAGATCGAGACCGTCGACGGCAACCGGCCAGAACCGAGTTCGCCGTTCGCGTGCATGTCCGTGCCCCGTGTGCTCCGCGACCTGCTCGGCAAGCTGACGTGCTACGACGGCAGAACCGAGATGACGGCGAGGCCACAGTGGGGTACGAGCCGCAACCTGCCTGACCTCATGGACTACCTCGCCGACGACTCAAGGCTCGGGGCCGTCTACATCGCAAGCCAGGGAACCCGCGAGACCGACGACTTCGTTGACTGGGCCACGCAAGTCACGTGGCACCTCGTCGGTCTCGGCAGCGTCTTCCTCCTGGACAACACGGTGAATCGCGAGTTCAACGAGATGGTGGGCGCCGGTCACGCTGTGCCGTCCGGCACGGTCAGGACCTTCCTACCGTGCGTCGACCTCGACGATCCTCGCGACCCGCAGCGGCACAAGATCCTGGGCATCGGCCGGATCACCGAGTCGAGCCCGCGACGGCTCGCCGGCATGCTCGGTCTCATCGAGCGCACAAGGGGCGCGGAGTCGTCGCTACCCCCGGAGGCGGTCGAACTCGATCGCGTACTCCTCGCGCGGGAACCGGGTCCCACGATCGCCCAGCCCGCGAGCCTGCATGCGGTGACCATCGCTGAGGCTGTCATGGCGAGCAGGTCCGCCGAGCATCAAGGCGCCACGTCCGATGTTCAGGCGTTGCGCGAAGAACTCGACCGGGTCCGCGCGGAACTGAACCAGGAGCGCGCCCAGCGGGCGACGATCCTGGCTCACCTCAAGGCGCTCACCCAGGAGATCAACGCGCTCCGCGCCCGCGACACCATCGACACCGCGCCACGCCAGCGGCTCAGCGCCTCCTGACCACCTGCCAACCCCACCCGTCACGAGCGGTCAGGCACCGTCAACCGGGCGTCGAGCAGCGCGGGGTCACGCAGGTCGATCACATGCACACCGTGCCACCGCACGAAACCGATCCGCTCCAGCATGGCGCCGATGCGCACACTCGCTAGCTCGGCGGCGACACGATCGGCCGTCGCACACAGGAAGTCGGCGGGCGAGACCCGGCATGCCGCCAGCCGCGCCGCCCGCGCCAACGACCGCAACGCGCCAGCGATGAGCAGTGCGCCAACGCCGTGACCGCGCCAGGACTCGACCAGTTCGAAGTCGCGCACGATGACCATCCGCGCGGCTCCCTCGCTGATCACGGCATCCAGCTCGGGCTGTAGCCGTCCGGACTCGGAGTCGACGACGGTGTCCGCGATGAACTCCAGCGCCCACTCGCCCAGCTCGGCCGAGTCGAGCAGGTTCCGCTCTCTGCGGAGGTCGGCGATCACCAGCTCGATGTCGCCCACATGCCGGTGGCCGAGTGGACAGGCACCCAGCTCGCCGACGTCCGCCGACACCTCCCAGCGTTCGGGCATGTGATCGTCGTCGTCAGTTTGCCACCACAGGCGGCGATGGGTGATCGCCAACGAGATGGACATCGGATTGGCGGGAAGTCGTTCACGAGCTCGGGTCACGGGACCACCTCACGTCCTGGCACACCCGCTCCGCGAGGCCACGTCGCGATGTCGGCCGCCACAACGTCGTGCGGCTCGCGGCGGCACACCGCGACGCGCGGCGACGTCATGCCACGTCGCGCATGATCTCGGCGCGGCGCGGCCAATGCGACCAGAACGCGCCGGTGTAGCCGAGTTCGATCAGCCGGAGCAGGAATGGATTGTCGGCGTAGTTGTTGTCGTCCTGGGTCAGTCCGGGAAGCGTCGGCAGCATCACGCGGTGCAGCTCCTCCTCGGGCACGAGGTCATGCAGCAGCTCGATGGAATGCGCCCAGCGCCCGCTCGGCGAGTCCACCGTCGCACGGTCCTCAGGAAGATTCGGCGACAGGAAGTACACCGGCCGGAATCGGTCATGCCGGTCGAACATGAACTGTCGCTCGTATTCCACCGTCGAACATCGGCCACTCGGTGTGAGCACGATCGGCTCCAGCGCGCTGATGGACTGCAGGCCACGCACCGTGCGGGCGCCGTCGCATTCCCGCGCGAGCTGGATGCCGAGCGGCGAGTACGGGAACACCCTGATGCCAAGGCTGTATCCGGTGACGGTGGCATCGAGGTCGAGCGTGCGCTTCACGCATTCCCGCAGCGTGTCCTCGGTCTCGCCCGGCATTCCGAGCAGCACCTCGACCATCGTGGGGATGCCATGGTCCCCGGCAAGCGAGCACACCCGGTGCGTGTCCTCGAAAGTGTAGTAGCGCCGTCCCCTGCCGGTGACCTTCCAGCCGTCGAGGATGTCGTCGCGTACGTGATCGGGCGCCACGTTGATGCCACCGCAGCCAGCCGCGGCGAGCAACTCGGCCAACTCGTCGTCGAACGGCATCGGCTGCACGTAAATCCACAGTCGCAGCCGGTGCAACGACGTCGCGGGATCAGTCGACTTGCGCCGCACGATCTCGGTCAGCACCGCCTTGGTGTGCGCGATGGCGAGGTTGAACTCGCTGTCGGTGGTGTGGACGTCGTCAATGCCCTGATCGGTCAGCGACTCAATCTCGTCGACGACGGCGGCGACCTCGCGCCGGGTGAACTGGGTGCCCTTGGCGTCCGGCTCGACGCAATGCGAGCAGGCGTACACGCAGCCGTTCTTGGTCAGGATGTTGCCGAGTCCCCCAGTGCGGTAATACCGCACGTTGTCGACCTTATGGGGTGTGTCCGAACGACGCAGGTACGTGGTGCTGGTGTTGATGAGGTCCGTGCCGGTGGCCACCGCATCGGGTGGTCGTTCCTGCCGCACCCTGGCTGGATACGGCAGCACCTGGCGCACCTTGCCGTCGCCATGGTTGATCAGCAGGCCGACGATGTCGTCGGTGCGCCCACCGGCGTGCAACGCCCTGGCGAGCCGCACCATGATGTGCTCGCCAGGCCCCTTCACCCCGTACGGAATGTCGAAGTAATCGGTGAGCGCGAACGGCATCGAGGAGAACCCGACGCCGCCCGCCACGATCGGCGCGGCGGTGCAGTCCTTCACGGTGTCGATGACATCGCGATGGGTGTCGAGGAAGACCCGTTGCTGCTGCGCGTAAATCGTGTCGGTGTTGCGGACCGTGACACCGACGAGCATCGGATCCCGTGTCGCGAAGTACTCCCGGAGGCACTGTTGCCAGTCCTCACGGCGGAACGTCAGGTCCACCACCTCGACGTCGAACCCGTCCGCCTCAAGCGACGTCGTCAGTATGTCGAGCGCGTACGGCGTGATCGGCGGATACACGAAATTCGGGTTGATCAGCGTCACTAGTGCGTTACCCATGGATGCCATCTCCAGCGTCGGTGGAGTCGGTGCGCGCGGGCCCAGTCGTCGCGGCACGCCGCGCCCGCGCCGCGCGTGCAGCGGCACCAAGTTGTTCGGCGGGGACGCCGAGCGCCGAGCTGAGCCAGCCCCGCCAGTACGGCCCCGGTACCCGTTTCCCGCGTTCCCAGCGGGCTATTTCTGTTCTGCTCACCCCGTAGTTGTTGGACAACGACATGAGCGCCTCGGCAAGCGCGTGCTGGCTGAGACCGAGTTCCTGACGCGCTTGCCGCACCAGGCTGCCGATCGACTCGCTTCGGTAGGGACGTACTGAATGCGACCCTTTGCGGCTGTACGTTGACACGCAGTCGACGCTAGGGGGCCAGCAGACCGCGCACGAGCCAGTTTCCGCGCGGCCTCATCCAGTCCGCGCGGGCGTTCACTTGCGCAATGTCGTCGACGGATACTCCCCGAACCGGGCGTGGTACGCGGAGGCGAACCGGCTCAGGTGCTGCGACCCCCAGCGTGCCGCGATCTTGCCGACGGTCGTGGTGTCCGGCTCCGCGGCGAGCAGATCCTGCTGCGCCCGCTCCAGTCGCACGTTGCGCAGGTAGCGCATCGGCGTGACGTCGGTGTAGCGGCGGAAAGCATCCTGCAGCGACCGCGCGCTCACGCCTACCGCACTGGCGAGACTGCCGATGGTGTGGTCCCACTCCGGATGCGCTTCCATGATCTCGATCGCGGCGTCGACGACCCGGTTCGGCACCGGCAGCGCTTCCCCGTTGAGGATCCCGGTGTAGTTGTTCGGCTGCGCGAGCAGCAGTCCCTCCATCAGCCAGCGCTCCAATCCCTGCGCGGAACGGGAGTGCGACCAGGTGCGGTCGTTGCGGTCCATCTCGTTCACGAAACGCCGGAATCCGCTCGCCCACGTCGCGCTGAGGCCTTCCGTGATGTTCATGCCGAGCTTGAACTCGATCGGCCACGGCAGTGACTGGTCGAGCAGATCGCGCAACGTAGCCTCGAGCGCCGGCCGTTCGATCCTGGCGATCACCAGCTTCGTCCCAGCGGTGAGCCGCATGCTCAGGTGCATTGTGGGAGACGCGACCGGAATGACGTCCGGCGTGGCGTCGACGCTCTCGGCCCCGCACCGGAACGTCCCGCGTCCCTCCAAAATGGTCAACACGGGAAAGAAGTTGTCGCATTCCCCTGGCTCAACCTTGACATCACCCCCGTATGTGATTGAAGCGAGCGCGGTGTTACGTATCCGCTGACAGTTCATATGCGTGTCAAGCTGGGACGCCCGGCCCACCAAATCAATTCGGTGATCGCAAAATACCTGCGCCACCCGCTGCCGCGTATCGTCCAGATCCGTCGAATCGAAGAGCGGATACTGCGATAATGGAAGTCTGGTCATCGCTGCGCACGATTCCTTATCTACCGAACATGAGTTTCCCCTCCCTACCATGCAATGCCAACGCTTGCAGATTTCCACGTGCGCTTCTAGGGCCATTCGTGTAATAACGAGGCGGCAGCGAATCGACGCTCCGTGTCCAGTCCACTACCACTACAGTGTGGATCACTCGACCGGCTGTAAAGTCGCCGTGAACTGGCGCATCACATCGTCCTGATCAACGATCCGATACCCCCGGAGATCGGCCGCCTTTGCCACGACACGTTCCGCGATCTCAGCGACATACTGCAAATGGCTCACCGTATACACCCTTCGGGGCATGGCGAACCGGACGAGTTCGCGTGGTGCGGAAGTACCGGGCGACCCATCGGCGCCCGGTCGGCCGAACACCAGCGTGCCGAGCTCGGTCGTACGCACCGCGCCCACCCGGTACAGTTCGTTGACCAGCGCCGTCGCAGGCAGTCGCTGCGGCGGGATGTGCGGCAACAACTGCCCAGCGTCGACGTAGACCGCATGGCACCCGGTCGGCCGCAGCACCGGAAGCCCAGCCTGTGCCAGCGCATCGGCGAACCAGCGGGCCGACTCCGCCCTATACCGCAGATAGTCCACTTCGGTCACTTCGAGCAACCCCTGCGCCAGTGCGTCGAGATCACGACCGGCGAGTCCTCCGTACGTCGGAAACCCTTCCGTCTCAATGACTTTCGCGCGACAACGCTTGGCCAGTGCCGCATCGCGCAACGCGATCAGCCCGCCGATATTGCCGATCCCATCCTTTTTCAAGCTCGCCCAGCAGCCGTCAGCGAATCCGAAAATTTCGCGTGCGATTTCACGTGGTGTCCTGCCGGCGACATCTGGCGAGCGCGTGCTGACCAGATAGGCATTCTCCGCGAAGCGGGACGCGTCGAGCAGAAACGGGATGCCATGTTCATCGCATAATCGACGGACAGCGTGGGCATTGCCTATTGAAACCGGCTGACCACCGTTGGCGTTATTGGTGACGGTCAGCACGACACACCGCACCGGTGCACCGGTGTCCCCTGCCAGCAGCCGCTCTAACCTGTCGATGTCGATATCACCCCCGAACGACGTGGTGTCGTCGTACTCGACCGGGAGGTCGAGCGCGAAGGCACCCGCCGCCTCAACGCTGGCGCGGGTGCTGTCGAAATGTGTGTTGGACACCGAGACGTCCCCGGCGCGAAGCAACTGATGCAGCACGATGCGCTCGGCGGCCCTGCCCTGGTGCACCGGGATCACCTCGGGGTACCCGGTCAGCTCCCGCACCACAGCCTCGAACCGTTCGAAGGACCGCGCGCCCGCGTAGGACTCGTCACCGGAAAACAGTGCGGACCACTGCGCCGCCGACATCGCACTGGTGCCGGAATCGGTCAGCATGTCGATGGTGATCAACCGGGCGGGGATCTGGAAGATGTTGTAGCCCGCTTCGATGAGCGCGGCCTCACGCTCGGCTGCCGAAGGGAAGGGAATCGGTTCGACGGCTTTGATTCGGAACGGTTCCATGAAGGCTGGCATCTGCTCTCCCTCGACGCGGTGGTCTCCGAGTCTCCAGAAGCAAGGACGCCGCACGTCAGGGCCAGTTGGCTGAACCCGTCCCGCCACCTGGTCGCAACCGGTTGATCCGCTCGTTGTCCAGGCGTTTCATAACGGCATGAGATAGCCCCCTGCGTGGTTACACTCAAGTCGGATAGAGTTTTGAAACAACGCTTTTAATCGGGAAAAGGGGTGAGTCCGCTGGCGACCGGGCGGCAGCAATCCAACGGCAAGGCTGGCGACAACAGCGGCGATGACGTGCCACCGCGCGAAGAGCGCGATTACACCGTCAGAGCGGTCCAGCGCGTGTGTGCGATCTTGAATCTTCTGCAGGAATCCGTCGATGGTGTTCCCCTGCCCGCACTCGCCATGGAGACCGGGCTCCCGAAATCATCGGCGTTCCGGTACCTCTGGACGCTGGAGAACCATCGTTACGTTGAGCGGGACCCCGACACCGGGCTGTTCCGGCTCGGCCTCGGCTTCGTCGGCATGCAGTCGCGCCACCTCGAGGTGCTGCGCGAGCGGGCACGGCCATGGCTGGAACACCTCAGGGACGAGCACGACGAGTCCGCGAACCTCGGCCTGCTCGACGGCGACCGGATCATCTACCTCGACATCGTGGAAAGCAAGCGCGGCGTCCGGCTGGCGGCGAACCGAGGCGACCGGGACCCGTTGCACTCGACCGCGCTCGGCAAAGCCATCGCGGCGCACATGTCCGATGACAGGGTCAGGGAACTGCTCGAGCAATCGGGGATGGAGCAGCGCACACCGAACACCATCACCAACATCGACACATACCTCGATGAGCTGGCCAAGGTGCGCAGGGTGGGCTACGCCGTCGACAACGGTGAGAACGAACTGGACGGCCGGTGCGTCGCGGTGCCGATCCTCGGCACCCGGCTGCCAGCCGCGATCAGCCTCAGCGCGCCATCGGCACGGTTCACCGTGCAGGACGTCGAGCGCGCGGCGGCGGCGTTGAAGAAGGTGGCGGAGCAGCTGGGCACGATGCCGGTTCCCGACGACTCGCCATCGTCCGACTGACCGGGCGAGACACCCGCGGGGCGTTGGTGTCACCGAGGGGGATCGTGGCGCGCACCCACGCCTGCAATGGACCCCTTGCCGCGCGGGCGGCACGCCACGTTGGGTGGGTCGGACACGCCTAAGACGATGGCCCCGGAAGGCGGCTTCCATGCGGTTCGCGATGCTCGCACCGTGCCATGACACGGGTTCACTCATCCCGGTGGACACCGCGTTCGACCCCGGCGATGGCGAGGTCGTCGTGTTGCCGTCCCGGCACGACGGCCACGCGCCATGCGGCGACGGCGGCGTCCCTCGGCGCGTTACCGACGACATGCTCGACGAACTGACCTTGCGAGGACCATGGGATGGCGTTCTGGTCATCCTCGGCGGGCCTGATCGGGACGTGCCCGACGGCGACAGGTCGGCGCACCACGGCCCCGATTCCACGGCACGGCAGGTCGCCCAGCGCGTGCGCCGCATCCTGGGGCCCGACGTCCCGGTCGGCACGGTCGACGACGCGCGCACCGACATCGCGGACCAGCTCAGCGAGAGCCTCGCCGTGCTGTGGACGCTGCGCAGCATCGCGATCGGCCCGGCGACCGGCCCGACGGGCTTGTGATCCACTACTCCGCGACCCTTGTCCTGTCGGTCCAGGCGAACACCGGGATCAGCGTGCCGTTCCTGGTTACGTAGGAGTCGAACTCGAAGTGGTCGTAACCGTTGGCGCAGGGGATCTTCAGCGTGCCGTCGGCCACCTGCGCCCTGGTGACCATCACACCAGGCACGGCGAACGGCGATCCGCACAGCTCGGCCGGCATGAGCGCTTCGGTGCCCCGCGACTCCGCAACCCCGGCGACCTCTTCGGTGCCCTTGGCGTCCTCAGCATCCTTGGCGGGCGCGCCCAGCGGCGCGGCAGCGGCTTGCCACTGTTCGCGATCCGGTGTGATGTCGGTCATATTTCCAGTCTCACAGCGGGTACGGCCGACGCTGAGAGGGCGAGTTCTGGCCGCTACCGCTGCCCGCGCGCACGCGCGAGTTCCTCCGGTTTGCCGACGTCCTGCCAAGGGTCGTCCATCTGCCATACGCCGATGGGCTCGCCGCGTTCCAGGCACTGCTCGAACAGCTTGGTGATCGGGTAGAGCTTCCCCCTCGGCACTCGCGACAGCAGCGACGGGTCGACCACGTAGATGCCACTGTTGACCGGCCACGTGTGCACTGGTTTCTCCGCGATGCGCCGAAGCCTGCCGTCCTCGCTCTCGATAACGCCGAACGGCAGCTCGTGGTGGTACTCACTGGCGGCGATGGTCGCCACCGCCCCACCGGCCGCGTGCGCGTCGAGCAGCTTCCCCACCGCGAACCCGGTCACCAAATCCCCGTTCAGCACAAGCAACGGCTGATCTGGCCGCTCCCCGGAATCCCATAACAGGCTCAATGGCCCGCCGGTTCCCAAGGGCTGATCTTCATCGTCCCACAAATATTCAATGGCGCAGCCGAATCCGGAACCATCGCCGAAATGATCCTGGATCATATGCCCGAGATAGTTGACCGAAAGGAAGATCCGTCGTATTCCGGCACAGACGAGATGGAATACAAGATGTTCGATAATAGGACGCCCGGCGATCCGCACCATCGGCTTGGGGATATTGTTCGTCACCGGGGCAAGTCGTTTTCCGAGGCCACCGGCGATAATGACGGCCCAATTGTATCGCTGGGGTGTCCCGATCACACCGTTACTGGCGTGCACGCCGACCACCCTGCCGCTGCCGTCTACGACAGGGGCCTGCGAAACACCAACCGCACGCATCACGTCATCGACACGAGCTCTGCTGTCGTCCGGCCCCGTTACAACGGCGGGATACGCGGCGACTTCACTGGCGGGGGAATCGACGTCGGTCCCGTTCACCAGCGCCGCGCGGACCGCCTCCGCGGTGACGGCACCAATGAGCCGTGATTCGGAATCGACAAGAAAAGCGGTGTCGAAACCCGTAGCTTGCATGGCGGCGAGACAATTGCGCAGGGATGATCCCGAAGGCAGAAGAGTGTCCGAAAGAGAAACCTGGCACGTTTCCATAAGAGGCTCCTGCACAGCTTTGGCCACAGGTGTCGAATTAACGGTCATAGAAGGCCGAACGTGCAACCAGGGGCTCCGTTAAACCCTGGTGGAAAATCCCTCCGCCCGAGCACGCGAAGCGGATAGAAGTGCACGCCCATGGGACAGCGGGTTCTCGTAACGTCGAACATCTGGAGTAATCGACTCTTGGGAAGGGGCCCCGGCACATGCAAACGAACGCCGACCCACCGATCGGACAGCTCATTCGCTCCGCGCGACAGCGGCTCAAGATCAGCCAGTACGAACTCGCTGACCGCCTCGCCGCTATCTCAGGCAAAGCCACCATGGGCAGAGATCGAGTCGCTCGCTGGGAGCGGGGGCGACAGGTGCCGCGCGACGAGTGGCGCCAATGGTTGTCGGTCGCGTTGCAGGTGCCGAAGTCCACACTGGACGCGGGCGCGGCAGCGGCACGCAGGCGCAGCCAACTCGGCCACGCGGCCGTGACCGCGAATCCGCCGGTCAACTCGAACACGTCCCGCCGCAACCAGGGCACGCCCGCGCTGCTACCAGTGTTCCGGTCGCGGGTGCAGGCTGGCATTCTCGCCGCGACGCTGATGAACCCGAACCGGGCGTTCAGCCTCACCGAACTCGCCGACCACGCGGGTGGTTCGCTCGCGTCGGTGTCCAAGGAGAGCGACCTGCTCGAGGCCGCTGGCATCCTGGCGCGTCGCAACGTGGGCACGGTCCGGCTGGTCCGCGCCGTCACCGACCGGCCCATCGTCGGCCCGCTCACCGACCTCATCCGGGTGACCTACGGCGTACCGCAAGTCCTCAGCGAAGAACTCGGCCGCGTACCAGGCATCACCAGGATCACGGTGTGCAGCACCTGGGCGGAACGCTTCGCCGGGCTGCCAGGCATCGACCCGACGACGGTCCAGATCCGGCTCACGGTGCCCGACGAGACGGCACTGGACGAGCCAGAGCTGGAGGCCACGATCGAGCGGACGAGCAAGCGCATCCGCCGGGAGATCAAGTACACCCTGGTCGGCACGGAAGACAGCCAGGCAGAGGTGAATAGCACGACGATCCCGCGCCAGCGCGACCGGCGGCCGGTCGTCGACGTCGCCGTGCTGCGCAGACCCGCGGGCCACCCGTCGATCGTGGCGTCGTGGGAGCAAGGCCAGGACGTCCTCAGCGAACTGCTCGACGACGGTCAGCTTGAGCTGATCAGCGGCACGGACGCGGACGCGACGCCGTTCTTCGATGTCGCTGAATCCCACCTCGACGCGTCCGACCAGCTCGCGACGAACTCGCCAGCAGCGGCGTTCCTGCTGGTCTGCCAGGCCGCACAGCTGATCGGATCCGGCATGCTCGCCCGCCAGGGGCTGCGGCCAACGGCCAACTCGGCGTCCAACGTCGTCAGCCGCGCCGTCACCGCGCAGTTCGGGCTACGGTTCTCGCAGCTGGAGCTGCTGCGGCAGCGTGCACTCGAACTGGCAACGCCAACCAGCAGAGACAACCGGGCCACCTCGGCCGACGTCGCCGACTACGCGCCCACCGTCCGGTCGCTGCTCGACGCGGCGCGCACCCTGGTGCCCCGGATGGGGGTGTACGCCTGATCGGCGTTGGGTCGCTCCCACCGCACCCACCACGACCGCGAACGCACGACGTCCTCGCCCGGCTACGACCACCCAGGCCGTAGCCGGGCGCCTGCGTGGGTGCCGGTGGGTGATGCTCAGCCGCATCACGCGCGACGCCGGCCAGCGCCGACGAGCGCGGACGCGCTGGTGGACGCGCTGATCCGTCCCGGTGGCTACCTTGACCACTCGCTACAACTCGCCGTATTCTCTATCACTAGTTGAGATATATGTTTCATTAATCTCGTCCATCCGCCCACCGCGATGCCTCGCGTGCACGGCATCAGGGTGACGACGCAGAGCGAGTCGCGATGACAGCCCCCGCCTCACAGCAGTCACAGCCGGTCGTGCCAGCCCCGCCCCATCCTGAACCGCGCCAGCGGACGCAACGGTCATTACCGATCGGCGAGACGCCGTACACCGCGCGGCTGTACCGGGAAGGCTACGGCTGGGCGGTCGACGACACCGGATCATTGCAAATGGGCGGCGGGATGGTCGGCGTGCTGGTGCAGGCGATCTTCGCGGGTGCGACGGCGGAGCACCTCCAGCGCCAGGAGTCATGCGGTCCGGTGCTCGACCTCGGCTTGGGCGTAGACGGCTGGGTGTTCCTCGCGGATCCCAATGAGCTGGTGCTCTCACAGTCGCAGATGCCGCCCGGCGTCAGCGTGCTCGGCTGCCCGTACAAGGTTCCGCTGCCTACCCCCGCCAACCGCGGCGTGCGCTGGATCAAGCCGCCACGCAGCCGGGCCCGCTGGCTTCCCACACTCGCCACCGTGCTCGCGGCGGCCGTCGCGGCAAGTCCGAGCTGATCTCGCCAGCAGCCACCCACGCGGCACCGCTCCACCGGTGTTCGCACCGGAAGGAAGAGGAGCCACCACATGTCCCGTCGCGGTCGATCAGCCCGTCTCGCCAGTATCGCCTTCGTGTTGTTGATGTTCTTCGCCCCCGCGAGCGCGGCGGCGAACCCGCTGGGTGGCCTCGCCGGTGCCGCCCCGGTCGACCCCTGGCTCGTCGACAAGCTCGACGCCGTCTCGGCCACGGATGAGCTGACGGTCCTCGTCCACGGCACGGACCTCGCCGCGGCACGATCCGCCGTGGGCAGGGCGGGCCTGGAACGGCTCGGCGACCTGGAAAGCATCGGCGTCACGATCGCCAGCGGCACCCCGCCGCGGATCACGCTAGCGGCGCGGCAGCGAGGCGTCACTTTCGTTGAGGGCAACCAGCCGATCGAGCTGTTCACCACCAGCTCGCACGACGCGACGCGCGGCGAGCAGGCACTCGCCGACTCGCTCTCTCGCTCCGGCTCGCGGCTCGACGGCAGCGGCGTGTCCGTCGCGGTCATCGACACCGGTGTCGACCCCACGCACCCGTTCTTCCGGACCGAGGACGGCGACAGCGTCGTCGTCGCGAACCTCAAATACCTGTGCGGTGTCGTGCGCTCGAACCTCGAAGCCTGCTTCACCGACGCCGGTCCGCGCGTCGACACCGACACGCTGTCCGCTGGTGGCCACGGCACCCACGTCAACGGCATCGTGGCCGGGCAGCCCACCGAGATCGCAGGCGACGCGACGGCACGCGGCGCGGCACCTGGCGCACGGCTGGTGTCGCTGTCGATGGGCGCGGGTCTGGCGATCATCAACGCCAATGTGGCACTGGAGTGGGTGCTGAACAACCACCACGCACCGTGCGGTGAGGGCGTGCCCGCCGCGGAGTGCCCGCCGATCAAAGTAACCAACAACTCCTACGGCCCGGCGTCCGGCGGGAAGTTCAATCCCGAATCGGCCACCGCGAAACTGCAGCGCAAGCTGGCCGCCGATGGCGTCGTCACGGTGTGGGCCAATGGCAACGGCGGCGGCGACGGCAGCGTCAACCGCTCCAATCCGCCCGGTCAGGACCCCACGCCAGGAATCGTCTCGGTGGCGTCCTACTTCGATCAGGACACCGGCACCCGCGACGGTGTGGTGTCTGAGTACTCCTCGCGCGGCGACCGATCCGAGCCGGCGAGCTGGCCGGACATCTCCGCGCCAGGCGAGAAGATCACGTCGGCGTGCCGCCCGCAGCTGGCGATCTGCTCCACCGGCGGCGCGCCGCGCTCCGGTAAGAACCCCCAGGACGTCGCGGCGTTCAACACCATCAGCGGGACGTCGATGGCCGCCCCGCACATCGCGGGCATCGTGGCGCAACTGTTCCAGCTCGACCCATCCGCTACGCCTGGCGAGATCGAGCACGCGCTGAAGTCCAGCGCCTACCGCTACGCCGACGGCGCGCGGTACCACGACGCCGGTGAGTACCAGGCCTCCTTCGACAAGGGCACCGGCCTCGTCGACGTCGTCGGCGCCGTCGAAGCACTCGGCGGGCACCAGATGACGACGGAGCAGCAGCACACATCGTCCGGCACCACATCGGAACCGGCCGCGACGTGCGGCGGGTGAGTCCGCGCGCGTAGTCCGAGCACGTTCTGACCCGTGCGGAGATTCGAAACGACGGCGAGCTGGGCGTGGCGGGTCAGAACCGCCACTCCCAGCCCGCCGCGTTGGTCATGACGCCGTTGAGGATCAACGTGCCCGAGCGCACCGGCACCCGTAGCTCCACGGTGCCCGAATACTCGCTGTTGGGGCCGAAATCGTCCCGCAGCGCGTCGGCGGGATCCGTGCATTCGCCTGGCCAGGCGTCATGCTCGGTGCCATCAGGGCCTATCGCGGCGAAGAAGCCAGGGGTCAAGATGCGGCCGAGCATCTCGGCTCGCTTCGTGTCGACACCAGTGCGCACGGTGACGTCAAGCAGGATGGTGTGCTCGCCGTCCGGCCTGCCTCCACCGGCCGCGCACGGTGGGTCGACCAGGATCTCCTCGATCGTGAAGGTGTTCTGGTCCGGGGCGTCCGCCGAGCCGAAACCCGCGAGTTCGCCCACTTCCTTCGGGATGTTGCCTCGCGGAGTGAGTGACGGCGCCGCGCTGGTCGTGGTCGACGGCGTCACCTGGGAGCGGTTCTCGGCAGCGTCGTGTCGGGCGGGATCGCTCGAGTTCGCGGCGAAGACCAGCCCCGCGCCTACCGCGACGACGGCCGCCGTGATCGCGAGACCGATGACCCGCCCACGTACCGGGTGCCGCGCGGCGGCGGCATCCTGTCGTTTCCTCGCGAGGTCGGCAACGGAGCTGCCATTCGTCTTGCGCATCACGGATCGTCGTAGCGAGTCCGCCGGAGACGCTGGGTCGCTCCCGTCGCGGCCACCAACACGGTGATGGCTCCGGCGGCGGCGAGCCCACCCCAGAGCATCGTGAGCGGCAGTCCGGAGCTGGGACTCCCACCGCCTTGGCCTGCCCCTGGGGAACCCACCGGCGCTGCTTGCTCGGTCGTTCTGGTTCCTTCCCCGTCGCCAGGCTGTTGGGCCACCGGGTCGCGGGAAAAGGTCGCCGCACGGGAATTGTCCGGCGCGACGCCGGTGCTTGGTGTTGTTCGCTCCGGCGACGGCCGCGGCTGCCTTGTGCGTTGCCGCGTATCGAGATCCGGCTGCTTCCCTTGCGTGCCGCCAGGCGTCGCCGTCGGCGACGGAGCTTGTTTCCGTAACCCCAGCGCCGCGGTCGCGTCGATCAGGCCATGGCGCGTTCCCGCGAGCGGGCGCGCCGTCGATTGCAGCGACCTGACGACGTCCGCCCGCCCGCGTCGCGGGTCCTGCGAGAGCAGCAGCGCCGCGACTCCTGACACGTGCGGCGCCGCCATCGACGTGCCCTCGAACAACCCATACGCGCCATCGGGAACCGTGGAGAAAATGCACGTGTCCGGCCGGCATGCCGTCAATCCCGCGGCACCGTCGTCACCGCCAGGTGCGGCGAGCGACACCGATCCGCCTCGGGTCGAGTAGGACGCGATCTCGCCGTCCGGCCCGGTCGCGGCGACGAGCAGCGCGTTCGAGCCGTAGTCATCGCTGAGCGGAACCGTGCTGTTTCCCGCGGCGAACACGACGACGACCCCGGCACGGGCGGCGTCGGCGACAGCGGACGCGACGGCCTCGCTGGAAAACACGCCGGGGACCAGGGTGCCGAGCGACAGGTTGATCACACCCACGCCCTTGGCGACGGCGAACCGGATGCCCCGTGCGACGTCCTCGGAGTTGCCACCACACGACCCGCTCGCAGGGTCGTAGCTGAGCACCTGGACGGCATACACCCGCGCGTCGGGCGCGACGCCGTACCGGCCCGACACGACGGTCCCTGCCACGTGCGTGCCGTGCTTACAGCGGTCCCTGTCGAAGGCGTTGTCGCGGCAGCCGGAGGCACTGTCGGTACACAGTGCGTAACCCGCGATCCGGCTCTTGAGATCGGGGTGCCCGAAGTCCACCCAGGTATCGATGACGGCGACGGTGACGCCCTTGCCCCAGTTACCCGTGCGCTGTGCTCCGGGAATCCTGGCCTGCTCGAAGTTCCAGGTTCGTTCTTGCGCGGTGTCGTTGTCAGGGTTGTCGGCGTACGCCGAACTCGACGTCGCGGGCACCAGCAGGGCGAAGACGAAGGCAGCAACGATCGAGATCAGCGCTCGCATACCGCCTCCCGTCACCCCGATCAAGAAATAAAATAGCAGTTGCAGCTAATGGACTTCAAGTGATACATACTGATAACGATCGTCGGAGGTGGTGAGTGACGGCAGGGTCTTCTCACGGCAGGTTCGGCGCCCGCGTGATGGCCGCGCTCGCCGTCATCACCGCGTCCACCGCCGTACTCACCGGCTGCGGCCCGCAGGCAACTGCCCCGTCAGCTACCGGAGTTGCGATCGCTGACGCGCGGGGCGCTGACCAACAGGTCGCACCCGCCGCCGCGGAGTTCATCGCGCCCAGTTCCGACGACTGGGCGGCAGCGCGATCGCGACTGACCGGCGAACTGGTCAGTGCGGACCTTCTTGTCATCGGCACCGCACCGCTCCGACCTCGGCTGCGGGAACGGATACGCGCGATGGACCAGGTGCGCGCGGCCATTCCCGTGGGACTGGCCTCGGTGCGCGTAGCGGACCGGTCCATCACCGTCGCCGCCGTCGACGCGGCCCGCTATCGCAGGTTCACCCCACCGACGACCGCGACAACCGATGGCGTGTGGCGAGCTGTCGCGGCGGGCGACATCATCCTCGATCACGAGATCGCCGCCGGCCTCGACCAGCCGCTCGGCGGCACGCTGACGGTCAGGCGGAACGAAGCCGAGCTACCGCTGCGGATCGGCGCCCACGCGACCACCATTCCGCGGGTGCACGCCGTCATGAACGAAGAGCGCGGCGAACAACTCGGGGTCATGCCAGACAACGCGCTCGTGATCGCGCTGCGCGGCGACATCGCGGCGGGTTCTGCCGCCGTACGGGACATAGCACGGCACCGAGCGACGGTGACCGTGTTGCGGCCGCCAACCGAGGCAACGGTTTCGCACACCGCCGCACTCACCGGAGGCGCCGTCGCGCAGGCGGTAGGCACCTTCAGCTACCGCTACTTCCCCGACGGTTCAGTACAGCCGGAGCCGGAATGGGTCAACGCCAATATCCGAACCGAGTCGGTGCCCATTCTGGGCACGGTCACCTGCCACCGAGTCATGCTGCCGCAGTTGCGGGCCGCGCTGTCCGAAGTGGTGCGGCGCGGGCTCACCGCGGCGATCGACCCAGGCGACTATGGCGGCTGCTATGTACCCCGATTCATCGGACACGACCCCAACAGAGGGCTCTCCCTGCATACCTGGGGCATTGCCTTCGATCTCAATGTGGCGGGCAATCACCGAGGCACCAAGGGCGAGATCGATCGCGACGTCGTTGCCATCTTCAAGAAATGGGGGTTCGCCTGGGGTGGCGATTGGGACTGGACCGACCCCATGCACTTCGAGTTGGCCGCACTGGTTCGGACCTGAGCTGCCCAGGTGCAGACGTCATCAGCGCCGCATGAGCAGCAGCCGCGAAGCGACGTCGATGACGATCTCGATGTTTCATCACCAGAGTAGCCTATTTCAAATGCCAAGGGCTCGACTTATGATGAGCCACCATGGGCAGACAGCCGGTCACCGCATTCCTTCGCTGCCCCACCGTCCGTCGCGCCGTTGCAGCGGCTTCCGCTTTCGCGTCCGCCATGGCCAGCGTCCTCATCGTCCTGATCATCGCGGGCTGTGGACCAACGGTGCAGTACCAACGCACGACCGCGGCAGGTGATCCCGGTGCTGGTGGCGCGGCAGGCGGTGGCACGACTCCCACGTCAGCTGCCACCCACGACCAGGTCGTGCCGACGACGGCAGCGGCTGCGGTCACGAAGCAGCGGCCCGCCGCACCGCCCAAGAAACCGAAGACCCCACCGCGTCGCACGGATCGGCGGCCAGCGACGCCCACGACGGATGCCCCGGCACCGTCCACGCTGCCCCCGCCGCGGCCCGCGAAAGCTCGCTGCGACTGGATGGAGAACTTCGAGCATGGCAGGGCAGGTCGTCCTGCCGACTGGATCATCGCCGACACCGGCGCGTGGGGCAGAGCGGAAGTGCCAGGCGACCGCATCTGGATCGCGCCACGAACTCCGTGCGACAAGGTGTACTCCGTCGCGGTGCACGAGTGGACACACCACATGCAGGGCCACGTGTATCGCGACTGGGACGAGGTCGAGCGCGAGCTCGCACCGTACGGCGGCCCCGAGATGGTCGCCGACTGCGGCGCCCTGCTGCTCGGCGCGACGTGGATCAAGTACGGCTGCCCTGGACAGGTCAGTACCGACGCGGCCGCTGCCATCCTGCGCGGCGAACGACCCCAGTTTCGCTCGAGCAGCTGATCAGCGACCCGCCGCCCGATCCGCCGCGTCGAGGGCCACGACGCGCAGGAACCACAGCGCCATGATGCCGTCGAACAGTTGCCGCGGCAGGTCCACGTTGACGTCGTCGATGACACCGACCGGCAGCTGCGGACCGAGAATGTGACGGATCCGGCGCGCGAACCGCTTCACCGCGTCCTGCGGGACCCGGGGACTGCCTGCCAGCGCGTTGACGGCGACGAGCACCCCGTCCCACGGCCCGTGGAACACCAGATCGTCCAGCACGCGTTCGGCGGACGAACCGAATCGCGCCGCCGTCTCGTTAGTGCGGCTAGGAGCGGAAGACAGCCCGAGGGTGACCACCTCGACGTTGAAGAGGTCGAGGTCGTCGCGCACGGGTTCTAGTGAGTCGGCGCCCTGGTGCGGAGCGACCATGGCGAAACGCATCAAAACTCACCTTCCGCTCGGCTTTGCCGTGCCTTACGTTTTACTAACTAGAATTTAGGATTCGTTCAATGGTATGAACTCTGATAGGGAGTGTCAACGAAACCCAGCTACCGTCGCGGAAGCGCGAGCCTGGGCCCGCGACCCGCGAGGATGGACGGCTCCCGCATCACCATGGCGGCCAGCGAAACGTCACGCCGCGACACAGGCAGTGCGCTGCTTGCCGAGGCCTTCCACATCGATCTCGACGATGTCGCCAGGGCGCAGGTAGTCATACCGCCCGGATAGTGCGACACCGTGCGGCGTGCCGGTGTTGAGCAGGTCGCCCGGCTCGAGCACCAGGAACTGCGACAGGTGCCGGATGATCTCGGCCACGGAAAAGATCATGTCGGACGTCTTGGAGTCCTGCCTCGGCTCACCGTTGACCCAAGACCGCAGCGTGAGCGCCTGCGGGTCGGGGACGTCTTCGGCTGGCACGAACCACGGGCCGAGCGGGTTGAACGTCTCGCACGACTTGCCCTTCGACCACTGCCCGCCTGGCCTGCCGATCTGGAAGGTGCGTTCGGAGACGTCGTTGGACGTGACGAACCCGGCGATGCAGTCACGCGCCTGATCCAGCGAGTCGAGGTAGCGGGCCTGTCGCCCGATCACGACACCGAGTTCGACTTCCCAGTCGGTCTTCGACGAACCGCGGGGGATACGCACGTCGTCGTACGGACCAACGACGGTGTTCGGTGCTTTGTAGAACAGGATGGGTTCGCTTGGCGGATCATCGCCGGACTCGGCGGCGTGTGCGGCATAGTTCTGCCCGATACACAGCACCGAGCCAGGCCGGGCGATCGGCGCCGCGATCCTGGCATCGTCCAGCTGGATTCGCGGCAGTTCCCCGGCTTCATAGGCGGATCGCACGCGCCGCAGGCCGCCCGTCGTGAAGAACGCGCCGTCGATATCGAGCGTGACGCCGCGCAGGTCGTAATAGGCACCGTCGTCGGAGAGCAGGACCGGCCGTTCCACGCCGACGACACCAATTCGCATGAGCATCATTCGCCCGGCCATACCCACTCCCGCCCGTGAATCAATGAAACACATATTTCATTAATTGTGAGAATAGGGAGGGTGGACGCCTACCGTCAAGGAGTCCGCTCGCGCTCGTGGTGCCAGAACCGTATCGGAATACGCGTTACGCTGGCGACGCACATTCCGGCGGCCACCGGGTGAGGCTCGATCCACTGACCGATCGAACCTCACCCGAATGCGGTCACTTCTTCTTTTTCCGCTGGTGGTACGCCTCGACGACGTCGGCGGGAATCCTGCCCCTGTCCGAGATCTCGTAGCCCTGTTTGCGGGCCCATGCCCGAATAGCCTTGTTCTGGTCGCGGTCCACCGATGGCGAAGCCGATCCCTTGGCGCCACGGCCGGCTCGCTTACGGCCACCGATTCGACGAGCATGCTCAACATACTGCGCGATAGAGTCACGCAGTTCACCAGCGTTCTTGTCCGACAAGTCGATTTCGTAAGTGATGCCGTCAAGACCGAACTGCACGGTCTCGTCGGCCTCGGAACCGTCCATGTCGTCAACTATCTCGACAAGCACTTTCTGCGCCATCGATCCTCCTGCGGCTAGGCTCAACGAACGACAATCTCTTTGGCCGATGAGCACGGAAACACGGTCGAACTTCATGTTAACCGTTACGCCCACCGCCGAGACATCGCGGGCACCGTATCAACGAGATTAGTCACGCTCGCGAATACCGGCTAACGCTTTCCAGCCAGCGGAGCTGACGGAGAAATCCGACACCCGACCCGGTCACGCGCGCTCACTCCGAATGCGAGACCGCATTGTTGCTGCCATCCTGAACTCCACACATCCGGCGGACGGGCGGTGGGATGGAGCAGTTAGCAGCCATGCGTAGCAGAACGATTTCAGAACGTGCTCACCCAACGCCGCGAGATTTGACGATGCTACGGTTTATGTGTTTCATTTAACAAAATGAGTACTTCGTACGAGCGAGGTGAGGTTTCGGAAAGGTCGGCGCCGTCGGCGACGTCGGCTGGACCGGCGCTGCTCGCCGAGCGGTACGCAATGGGGGAACTACTCGGCCGCGGCGGCATGTCCGACGTCTGGCGCGGGCGCGACGTGCGCCTCGGCCGCGAGGTCGCGATCAAGATCCTGCGCGCTGATCTGGCCAGGGACGAATCGTTCCAGGAGCGATTTCACCGGGAGGCGTGCCACTCGGCGTCGCTGAACCACCCCGCGATCGTCTCGCTGTACGACACCGGCGAGACCGAAGGGCCAGCCGGACCGACGCCGTTCATCGTCATGGAGTACGTCGAGGGCACGACGCTGCGCGACATCCTTAGCTCACACGGCGCGTTCGAGCAGCAGCACGCGCTGCGGATCATGGCCGACGTCTGCGCCGCGCTCGACTACTCGCACCGCAACGGCGTCATCCACCGCGACGTCAAACCGGGCAACATCATGCTCAATGAGTCCGGCGCGGTGAAGGTCATGGACTTCGGCATCGCGCGCGCTGCCCACGACGCGCGGGCCGGGATGACGCTGCCGAGCGCGGTCGCGGGGACGGCGCACTACCTCTCGCCTGAGCAGGTGCGCGGCCAGGACGTGGACATCCGCAGCGACGTCTACGCGGCTGGCTGCACGCTGTTCGAACTGCTCACTGGCAGGCCGCCGTTCACAGGCGAGTCCCCGATCGCGGTCACGTACCAGCACCTGCAGGAAACCCCGCCAGCGCCATCGACGGTGCGGCCAACGATCAACAAGAATCTCGACGCCGTCGTGCTCAAGGCGATGACGAAGGGGGCGGCGAACCGCTACCAGAGCGCCATCGAGATGCGCGCCGATCTGACGCGCGTGCTCGCCAACAAGCAGCCCAAGGCGCCGAAGATCCTCACACCGGACACCGTGGTGCCCGCCAGCCGCACGCGGCACATCACGCCCGCTGAGACGGAGCCGCCGGACGAGAGGGGCGCGCGGCGTGGCATGCCGTATCTCGCGGCATTCGGCGCCGCCGCGATGCTGGTGTTCCTGCTGTGGCAATTCAACCCGTGGGCCGCCGAACCAGTCGCCGCGATTCCGCGAATATCCGGCCAGCAGTTCATGGTCGCGGAGAGCGAACTGCACGAACTCGGTTTCGACAGCATCGAACGCAACGTCGTGCCGTGCTGGCGGCAAGCGTTCGGGAAGAAACCGGCGTGCGACAGCGAGGACTACGGCAGGGTGCTTGGCACGACACCGAGTGAGGGCACCAAAGTCGCCACCAGCACTGGGATCGTGATCGACGTCGGTCAGGCGCCGGATCGTTTCCTGATGCCCAGCCTCGTTGGCAAGAAAAAGGGTGAGGTCCGCACGCTGCTCGAGCAGAAAGGGCTTCTCCTCAACCCCACCATCAAGAAAGTCAAAAACCGGAATCCAGACAGGTCGAACCAAGTCGTCACGCAGCACCCGGAAGCAGGCTACAACGTCGCGCAGGGCGAGACGGTCAAGCTTTCGGTGTACGAACGGCCCACAATGGTGCGCGTTGTCGACTACACCGGGAAGAGCGAGGAGGCCGCCCATGCCGGTCTCAGTAGCGTTGATTTCGATGTCGTCACCGAATGGACGGCGTCGGCGGAACCGAAAGGCACCGTTGTCGGCCAGAAACCGGATTCCGGTAAAGCGGTGAAAGGATCGACGGTCGTCATCACGGTGTCCGACGGCTCCGAGCATCCGATGACGATGCCCGATCTGTTCGGCATGACCGAGACCGAGGCTCGCGAGGAACTCGCCGACGCGGGCCACACGGGCGTCGTACACGTCACCGAATATGAGCTGGAAGAGACATACCGGGAGTACCACGGCCTCGTCGTCGCAACCCGTCCCGAAGAGGAGACGACGATCAAACAGGCGGATCGGGTCGTCTTCTACATCGGCGAGTACGAGCCCGCCCCGAGCACATCAACATCGCCAGGACCGACGAGCACCCGGAGTGAGCCACCACCGTCAGAACCGCCAAGACCGCGGTTACCGTAGCGAGCGCAGCGAGGCACTGAGGCGTGAGCACCGACAACGACGACCGCGACACCAACGACGACGGCGGCGACGACACGAAGCCGCAAGGCTTGTCCACGAACGAGATGCTGTGGATCCTGCTGGCCATCGCCGCGGTGCTCCTCATCTCCCGGGGGATACAGCACCTGTTCTGACCCGATCAAGGACCTGCGACGCTCGCCAGCGAAGGCTCCCGCCGCTCCCACCCGGGCACCCGACGCGCGGGCTCACTCCGCGGGCTGCGCACTCAGCAGCGCGCGCAGCTGAGTGAGCAGTTCGGTCCTGCTGTCCGCGCCGAGCCGCTGGCGGATCCGGGCGATGTGGTGTTCAACGGTCTTCGCCGAGATGAACAGCCGCGCCCCGACCTCCTTGTACGTCAGGCCCTCCACCACAAGCCTGGCAACCTGCACCTCGCGGTCGCTGAGCTGCGCCACGCCGGAGCCGTCGTCAGCGCTCGCGCCCTCGCCACCCAGCGGGGCGCCCTGCATCGAGCGTGCGCAGTCGAGCAGGCGCAGCATGGCGGCGCGGTCCGTGGTGCGGATCGCGGCCTGCCGCGCCAACCAGGCGCCGTCCCATCCACATCCGGCATCCCGCAGGCCACGCGCGGCCGCTTCCACCTCGTCCGGGTCCACCGCGCGGTCCAGCACCCGCAACCAGCACTCGGCCGCGGTCGACATCGTCGCGTGGTGCGCGCCGTGCTCTGCGTTCGCGCGCAACGCGTCGGCATGCCCGCGCGCCTGATCGAAACGCTCGCCGGTGAGCGCCGCGTGCAGCTCGTTCCAGTGCAACGACGTGGACCACAGCGGCGGATCGCCCAGCGCGCCGAGCAGCTCGTGCGCCTGCGCGAGATGCGGCGCCAGCCTGCCCTGATCGCCGAGCCTGGCTGCCGCGACGGCGAACTCACCGAGCGGCAGGAAGGTGAACAAGTCGACCGGCTGGCGAATCACCGCGGCACATGCCTGCCCCCAGACCTTGCGCAGTGCGGCGAGGTCGCTCTTTCGCCGTGCGAGCCCGACCTCGAGGGCGACGGCGAACAGCCAGTCGCGCGGCTGCGCGGGCTTACCCACCGCCGCGAGCCGCTTGGCCGCCGCGGCCGTGTCGCCCCGCGCCATCGCGATCCAGGCGAGCAGCAGCTGGTGCCGGACGGACATCGGCCGCCCGCCCGTGTCGTCGCGCACCGCGCGTTCCAGCAGCGGTTCCGCGATGGCCGGTTCGCCGCACTGCAACGCGAGCACCGCGGCCAGCGCGGCGGGACTGTCCGGCAGCAACACCGCCCTGCCGACCGGCTCAAGCATCTCGGCCGAGCTGACCAATGTGGACAGTGCGGTCGTCGGAGACCCGGTCACCGAGTCGAGCACGCCGCGAGCCATCGATGACAACGCACCGGAAAGCAGCGTCGGCGGTTCGTCCGCCCGCGATCGCTCGGACTCGTCGAGCAGTCGCTTGGCGTCGACGTGTCGCCCCGTTGCGACCAGCCCTACTGCCGCGAAAGCTCGCGACTGCACGGTGCCCGACCACCGCAACAGCTCGGCGGCGCGGTCCAGCCTGCCCCGGTGGACCAGCGCGGTACCCGCGACCCGTGCGGCATCGGCGCGATCGGTGGCCTCCGCGCTGGCGATCACGTCGTCCGCGAGCCGAAGCGCGGTGTCAAGGTCGCCGGTCAGCGCGATCGCCTCGGCGCGCCGTGCCCCAAGCGTGGTGGCAGGCGCTCCCGCGGTCACCGCGGCGTCGAACAACCGGACCGCCAGCAGCGGATCCGTTGCCAGGGCTTCCTCCGCCGCCGTGCGGAACGCTCTCGCGATCCCCGTGCCGGTGATTCCTGTGCCCGGCCACGGCCGCACTAGCCCAAGCACCGGTGTACCCCTGTCAAGCTGGAGCTCGGCGAGCCGCTGACACACCGCGGCCCGCCGTTCGGCGGGAACAAGCGAACGCAATGCCTGCCCGACCACTGGCAGCGGTGTGCCGTCCGCACCGACAAGCCCCGTCGTGCGCACGCCGTCAAGCAATCCGAAGACGGCGTCCGATGTCATACCGACGGCCCCGCACAGCAAGTCGAGATCACCGCCCGCCCCGGCGTCCGTCGCGATCAGCAGCCGGATCACATCGGGAGCGAGCTGGTCGAGTTCGTGGCGCAGCTCGGCAAGCACCGGCTCCGGTATTTCGGGCGGCCCGGCCAGCCGTTGCCGGTCGAGCCTGCTCACGACACGGTGCACAAGGCCGGGTACGCCGCCGGTTCTGGCGTGCACGAACGTCGCCCACTCGGCGGCGGTCCGGTCCGCGCCGAGTCGCGCCTCGACCTGCCCTCGATCGAGCTGGCGCAGCACGATCTGGCCGCGCAACTGGGCAAGGACGGCGTTGAGCGCGGCGGGCCGGGGCAGCGGCCGTGCCGCGACGATCAGCCCGAGCCGCTCGTCCGCTGCCGTCCGCCGCAGCTCGTCGAGCGCCGCGTCATCGAGTGTGTGCGCGTCGTCGACAAGTACCAGCGCGGGGTCGACGTCCCTGATACCGCGTATCTGGTCAAATCGGACGGTCGGCACGCCACCCGTGGCGCACGCCGACTCAAGGTGGTCCAGCAGGGCCGTCTTGCCGTACTCGCCGGGCGCCACCACCGCGAGTCGCACGTCGGAGCGCTCACCGCTGGCGATCGCGGCACACAGCCGCGACGTTGGCGCATCCAGGATCGGCTCACTCGCCGCCACCGCTCGGGTCACCGGCCATCCCCATCTCGGTCCGCGCCACGGGAGCCACGGCGCAGTAGTACGGCGGTCCGGCGCGGCGGCGGTTCCAGTGGCGTGATCTCAACGGGTGGCCGGGGTGGCGGCGGCCCGATGTCGATCTCGTCCAGTTCGTACTCCGCGCCCGCTACCGACTGTTCTGGCATGTCCGAGTGCGCCGCGACGGGAGCTGCCGGTTCCGCGTCAGGGGCCAGCCGTCGCCTGGCGATCAACGCGGCCCCTTCGCACACCGCGTGCGCCGGGTCCGCGCCGACCCGCACCGGGCAGTCGATCCCGTTCCTGCGCAACGTCGCCTCGGCCAGCGTCGCGGCTTGGGGCATGCGCGCGGTGCCGCCGGTGAGCGCGGCGGCCGCCAGCTCGCCATCCGGCACCCGTCCGGCGAGCCGCGCGAGCTGATCAGCGGCGGCCCGCAGCACCGGCGCAGCGATGTGATCCAGCTCCCTGCGGGTGATCGCGATATCGCCTGCGGTGGGCACCGGGATCATCGCCTCCTGCTGCTCGGACAGCAGCTCCTTGGCACGCATGCACCCGCCGCGCAACCGAGCGCGCAGCCGGGGATCGCTCGGCGTGACGTCAAGGCCGTCGAGCACATGCTCCACCAGCAAGTCGTCGATCAGTGTGCCGGCGTTCGGGTCAGGGCCAGCCGCGTGCGTCAGCACTTCGAACCCCGCCTGACCACGCCGCAGCAACGAGGACTCCACGCGCTCACCCCCCAACCTGCACACGGCGAGCACAGTACCGACGTCGATCCGCTCGGCCGCGGCGTGGCACTCCGCGGCCGCGACCGGCGCGGGCAGCACCAACGCGCCGGGCAGCCTCGCTGCCTCAAGCGCATCGTGCAGCACCCGCCGCCGATGCGAACCCCACCCTGGCGGATGGGTCAGCACGATCTGCTGCGCGGGCCGCCCCATGGAGTTCGCCAGCTGGTCGGAGACCCACCCGGCGAGCGCGGCCGTGAGCACTTCGCCCGAGTACGCCTGGGTGCCAACCACAACGGGCACCGGATCGCCGACCCGGTGCGGTAACCCGCGTACGGTGCGCTCCGGCGCGCTCTGCTGGTGCGCGAGCGCCTGACCGGCGAGCACCGCGCCGTCCGAGGTCACGTGCACCGCCGATTCGACCCAACCCGGACCGCCGTCCAGCGACACGACCTCGGGCGCGGTCCATGATCCGTCGCTGTACCGGCACACCGCGGCACTGGTGCGCGTGTGGCCGAGGTCGATCCCCAGTACGTACGGCATGGCCGGTTGCTGTCCTCCGGGTCTGTCGCTGTTGGTGATCTTCCTACCAAACGGCATCCCCCATTCGGGTTCCCCTAATCCCCTAACGCTACTAACCGTTGTCCTAGTCGTACCCGCCGCCGCAACAGGGGCGCCATCCCCGATGGCACCGAACCGGGCGCGCCCTACGCTTCTCTGCCGGACAAGACCTACCCGCGAGGAGAATTCAGTTGATGCAGCCCCCAGAAACCCTCTATGACTTCGTGGCCACGTTGCTGAGCGACGCCACCGCTCGGTCGGACTTCGGTGCCGACCCGACGGGCACGCTCGCCGAGGCGGGCCTGCAGGACATCACCCCGCAGGACGTGCAGGAGGTTGTCCCGCTGGTCCTCGCCTACGCGCCGAACGCCGGTCTCGCCTCGCTGGAAGCCCGCCTGTCCGAGCTGCCGTCCGACCCTGCGGCGGCGGTCGAGCACCTGCAGGTCGTCGCGCAGTCCGCGGCCGAGGAGAACGTCATGGCCCCGAGCTCGCTCAACATGGGCGCCGACGGCGGCTACGATGGCGACCCGTTCAGCAGCGCGCTCAGCGGCAACGGCGGCCTTGACGGCTTCGCAGGCGAGATGGCGTCGGAGTCCGAGTTCGGCTCGATGACCGGCGACGCATGGGGGTCGCAGGAGTCCCTCGGTCTCGCAGGCACCATGACCGGCGCGCAGAGCAGCGGCGCCGCAGGCGCCAGGGGCGACCTGGACGGCGTGGAGAGTGCCATGGTGGCGGGCTCCCCGCTCGGCTCCTTCACCGGAACCTCTCAGCTGTCCGCTGACGGAGCAGCTGGCGAGTTCGAGGCTGCCGGGTCCGAAATGGATTTCGAGTCCGACGGGCACTTCGGTGCCTCAACGGACAAAGTGCACGGTGGCGGCAGCGGCGACTCCCAGCTCGGCAGCGTGTACGCGCACGGCGCCGGTGGCCCTGACGGCTTCGAGTTCAACAGCCACGGCGACCCTGGCTCGTCCCTCGACGGTGACACGCTGGCCAAGGGCGGCGAGGCCGCCGCTGGCACGGTGGCAGGCTATGTGTCGTCCGGCGGCGACGCCTTCGCGAGCCAGATCAGCAATGGCGGCGACGCGCTCGGCGCGTTCCTGACCGGTACCGCCAGGACCGGGTCCGACTACATCGGCAGCGGCGCCGACTACACGGCAGGGCATGTCTCGAGTGGCTCCGACGAGCTCGCCGGGCGGATCGAGCAGGCTCCGGCGCAGCTGCAGTCGCCGGGCGAGTTCGGCACCTCCCAGGTGCAGGACGCGCGCTCCGAGCTGCCGTCCAGCGATGACCTGCCGACTGGTGGTCTGCCGACCGGTGGCCTGCCGACCGGTGGCCTGCCGACGAACGGCCTGCCGACCGGCGGCGACCTGCCGGACGCTGGCGTGCCGTCCGAGCTGCCGAACCTGCCGGTGGAGAACCCGCTGCCGGATGCCCCGGGGACGGAGCTGCCTGAGGCACAGCAGCCGTCGCTCAACACCGTCGAGGAGGGCGTCAGCAACAGCCCGCTCGACAGCGCGGTGCCGCAGGACGTGCCGACCCCGGGTCTGGGCGATGGCGCCGGCGATCTTGGCATTGGCGGCTAAATCAGACACATTCAGTAGTTGTGAGGTGGCTTGGTTCGTGATTTCGAACCAAGCCACCTTCACGTTTGGGCGATGACACGGCACACTCTCCGCGATGGCACCGCCCTGGCTCGACATCCTGGACGACACGATCCAGGCATGCGTCACGCACAACCGACAGGATCTGGCGCAACCGCTGTGGGAACGAAGAGCACGGCTGTTGGAGCCGAACCTGCGGATCCTTGTGCTCGGTGAATCGGGTCAGGGCAAGAGCCAACTGATCAACGCGCTGGTCAACGCCCCGGTGTGCGCGGTGGGGGATGACCTGACCACACGCGTGCCCGCGATCGTGGAGTACGCGGACACGCCGAACGCCGCGATGATCGCCGACACCGGCCCTGATAGGCGGGGCGCCATCGAAGGCGGCACGGGATCAGGGCGACGACTGCCGGTACCGATCGAATCGGTGACGAACCGGGCGAATTACGACGCGGCCACCCCGGGAAGCGACGTGGTGCACGCCAGAATCGGCCTGCCGCGCGAACTGTTGCAGACCGGCCTCGTGCTGGTCGACACGCCACCGGCCGATACGGGCCATCTCTCGAACGTGCTGTCGGAGGTGCTGTGCGCGGACGCCGTGCTGCTCGCCACGGATGCCACCAGTGAGCTGTCCGCGAGCGAACGTGAGCTGCTTGAGCGGGTAGCACGCATCTGCCCGACCGTGCTCGTAACGCTCACCAAGATCGACATCGTGCCTGACTGGCAGAACGTCGCGGAACGCACTCGAGCTCAACTCGCTGAGGCAGGACTGCCAGCGACCCTCGTCCCCGTCTCCGCCACTCTGCGCATGGTGGCGGCCCGCTCCGGTGACCGTGCGCTCAACGCGGAATCCGGCTTCGAGGAACTCGTGCGCCGGCTGCGCTACGACTGGCTGGAGCGGTCCGACGTGCTGAACCAACGAGCCGTCGCCGCGCTGAGCGAGGTGACCGTCGACCGGTTGATCAGGACGCTGCACGACGAGCACGCGGAGATGCAGCGCGGTAGCGGCGGGGACGCCGTCGCGCGCTGGCACGCGGCAGGGCGCGAGGTCGAGCAGCTGCAACGGGTTTCGGCCCGCGGGCAGACGTTGCTCTCGGACGCGGTCGCCGACCTGACCTCTGATCTGGAGTTCGATCTGCGCGACAGGACCCGACGGATCCTGCGGGAGGTGGACGAGTACTTCGAAGCGGCGGACCCTTCCCAGACCTGGCAGGACTTCGAGGAGTGGCTGGAGGACCAGCTCACCGATGTGGCGGAGACGAACTTCGGTTGGCTGTTTGAGCGGTTCGACTGGATCGCGCACAAACTCGCCCGGTATATCGCGCCGCATCGCCCCGATCTCGTGCCCGATGTCGGCATCGGGGACGCGCCACTGGAACACGCCAACGGACTGCGCAAGCCCAACGTGGAGAAGTTCTCGGTGGGACAGCAGCTGTTCGTTGGCATGCGTGGCTCCTACAGCGGGCTGCTGATGTTCGGGCTCGCCACGACGGTCGCCGGAATGCCGCTGATCAACCCGATCTCGCTCGGTGCGGGTGTCGCGTTTGGACTCAAGAGCGTGTTCGAGGAACGAGGAAGCCGCCTCAAGCGCAGGCAGACGGTCGCCAAGACGGCGGCACACCGCCACGTCGACGACTTCTATCTCGCCTGCAGCAAGGAAAGCAGGGACACCGCCCGCCGGTTGCAGCGCATGCTGCGCGACCGCTTCACGCGTTACGCCGAGGAGCGCCGCGCCGAGATCACCGCGTCAGCCAAGGAACTCAAGAAGGCGGTTGACACCGAGACAACGGAGAAGAACCGGCGTACCAAGGAAATCTCCGCCGCGCTGGAGAAACTGGGCACGCTGCGCCAGCGAGCGCGGAGCCTGGACAACCAGGTGCAGGCGTCGATCGTGCCGGCCCCGCGCGAGCTGACGGCGTGAACACGACGGCTACCGCGGAACTCACCCTGGTCCTGCTTGACCGGGCGGTCGAGCTGTACCAGGACAATCCGCGCGCTGTAGACATGCTGCGTCGGCAGCGGGCGCGCTTCGACGAGCCGACCCGGCTGGCCGTGATCGGCTCGCCCCGCGCTGGAAAGTCCACAGTGGCCGGTGCGCTGAGCGCGTCCGGCCGCTCGCTGCGGGAGATCGTGCCGGTGGATACCTCTGGCGTCGAGCCGGATGCCGCACCAGGCGAGATCCGTGCACGGTGCGCGGACGCTGACGCCGTGCTCTGCCTGCTCCGCAGGCCGCAGGGTGCGGAACTGGACCTACTACGTGCGGTCAATGAACATCCGGTGGCGCAGACCGCGCCGGTCAACGCGGTGGCCGTGCTGTCGCGGGCGGACGAACTCGGCGGAGGCAGGGCAGACGCGGTGATCTCGGCGCGGCAGATCGCGCGCCGCGCCCGGCGCGAACCAGAGCTGCGCGCACTATGCCAAGACGTCGTCGCGGTAGCAGGTCAGGCGGCGAGCGCGGGGCGGACGCTGGATGCCACCGAGTTCGGCGCGCTGCGGACGCTCGCCAGTGTGCCGACGGAGCTGTTGGAGGCGCAGCTGCTGTCCGTGCAGCGGTTCGCAAGCACCCAGGCGCCACTGCCCGTCGACGCGGGCACGCGGGAGCGGTTGCTCGAGCGGCTCGGGCTGTTCGGGGTGCGATTGGCTGTCACACTGGTCCGGCAAGGCAACGACACGCAGCCCACGCTGGCCGCACAGCTCGCGCAACGCGGCGGTCTCGCGGAGCTCCGCGAGACGGTCGAGCGGTTGTTCGTGACGCGGGCCGATGTGCTCAAGGCGCGCGGCGCGCTGCTCGCACTGGACGTCCTGCTGCGGATGGAGCCGCGACGTGGCAGCGCTGCCCTGCTCGCCGAGCTGGACCGCATCCTGACTGGCGCGCACGAGTTCCACGAGCTGCGGCTGGCGTCCGCACTGCTCGGCAACCCCGCGCTACTCCCCGACGGGCTGCGCGAAGAAGCCATACGCTTGATCGGCGAGCACGGTCTCGGACCGGCGGAACGGCTCGGGCTGCGAGAGTCGTCCGGCGCGCAGGTCCAGGAGGCACTCCGCGACACTCTCCGCCGGTGGCGCCTCGTCGCACAGTCCCCGGACTTCGATTCCATGGCGCGCCGCGCGGCGCTCATCGTCCTCCGCAGCGTCGAGACCATCGCGACGGGCGGTCCAGCCGTGCCGGTCGGTCCAGGACGTCGATGACCACGCTACTCGCTCGTTGGGCGATCGACGTTGATGTGACCAGCAATCCGGGCGAGAACGCCGCGAGCGTCATCGCCCTCGGCGGCAACAGTCCAGAGCTCGTCGAGCGCGTCATTGTAGAGCCGGACATCGTCCGGCTCTCGTGTAACGAGTTCGGTGTCTAACGTTTCGACGCGCACCTCGTCATCGAGGATGGTCCAGCCATGCATGATGGGAAACGGCAGCCGCGCGCTGCCCGGAATGATGCCGAAGCGAACGGTATGCACGGTCCCCAGCGCCAACGCGAACAGCCGATCATACTGCGCGGCCATGACGTTTGACGGTGCGATAGGCGAGTTCAGCGCGGCCTCGGTCACCAACAGTTCAATGCGTTTGTCCTCGTCGTAGAGCACGTTCTGCCGCTGCATCCGCGCCGCGACGGCGGCACCCGCGTCGTCGTGGGTGCCTTTGATCGCCGCTAGACTCCCGAACACCGCTCGCGCGTAGCCAGCAGTCTGCACAAGGCCTGGCACGAGTGCGGTTTCCACGACACGAATCACGCCCGCACGCTGCTCCGAGACTCCATATGCTTGCTGTACTGGCTGGTGCCCTCGGCGCAGTTGGCTCTTCCAGCGTGCTTGTTCGAGCCGGATCGCGCGGAGGTGACTGAGGCGTTCGCCGAACGCGGCCCACCGATCTTCTACCATCACGTTCTCCTACTAGATGCCAGGTAACGACCAGCAGGGACTAAGCATCGCCCTGAGCCGTTCAGCGTCTGCCCGCTGGTTGAGCGTGGTCATCCAGTCAGCCGAGTCAGGATCGTGCGGGCATCGTCGCCCTCGGCCGCGACTTTCCAGAGTCGGTCCGTGTAGTCGATGTAGGTTTGCACCTCGTCCGGGTCTGTGATGCGCCGTTCGAAGGTGAGCGTTTCGACCATCACGAGACGGTCGACAATCCAGTATCCGTTCACAAGCGGGAACGGCAGCTGTGTGCCAACAGGCAGAACACCCAGCCGGAGATTGGGCGCTCCGATAGTCGCGATGAGGCGGTGAATTTGACCGGTCATGACCTCGGGCGGCGCGATCGGGTGCGTAAGAGCCGCCTCGGCGATGATGAATTCGAGGGACTTGCCGGGCTCGTAAAGCACCTGCTGGCGGCGCATCCTTGCGCGCACGGCATCGGCGATGTCTTGATTACCGCCATGCAGGGAGGCCGATGCGAGCAGGACATGCCGGGCGTAGTCGGCCGTTTGCAATAGTCCAGGTACTACTGCCAACTCGACAGCGCGGATCGATTTCGCTGCGGATTCGAGGTCGAGCGCTTCATCCTGCCGCGCCCGATGGCCCGCGCGCACCTGCTGCTTCCACGCGATGCGTTCGTCGCGGACAGCGCTGAGTTCTGCGCGCAACTGCTCGGCCGTCTCTTCGTCGACGTCGGTGGCAGCGAGCCATTCATCGAGGTCAGTGTCACTCGCGACCTGACGTCCGTTCTCGATCTTGGACACCTTTGGAGGGTTCCAGCCCAGGTGTTCGGCGAACACCTTCGCCTCATGAAACCCGGCCTGTAAGCGCAGGTTACGAAGGTGCTCGCCGAATTCCGCTCTTTGCTCGAACGTCACGCCTGCTGGAACCTCGGATCATCCTGGAACGGACGGCTGAACTGCCAGGCCGTCGACTGGAACTTTCGGCACGTATCCAGCGCCTCGGGGTCATCAGTCAACTCGGCGCCCTGGAAGGCGCGGTTGTCATCGAAGCGCATCAGCGCCACAAGGGAGTCGTCGAACAACCAGAAGTCGTAGTCCGGGAGGTCGTGGGCAACACGGTCCTGCTCGTCAAGGACTCGGATCTCCTCACCAGCCTCGGCGTTGATGTGGGCGATGTGCATCTCCCACCGCAAGTAGTCAGTAAGAGGATCCGGCAGAACGCGCACACGCTGGAACTTCCGTCCAGCTGCAGTCGCGGCGCGCACGCCGTCCAGCCACGGACGCATCCACTCCAGATCGTCGTATTCACCGTCGCGGAACTTTCGCCACGGTTCGGCCTCGAACGGTTCCCGGTAGTCCGCCTGCGCTTCGTAACGGAAGGCGTACTTGGTGAAGCTGGTGAACAGCTTGCCGAACTCCTCACCGGTGACCAGTCGTGTCACGACACCTCCGGCGCAAACGTGAGTAGGTGCTTGGGGATCTCGACAACTGTCTCATGATCGGGGATGCCGTTGCCGTGCTTGCGTAGCTCGGCGAGCGCCTCGCCGTCGGCGACCTTCGCGCCTTGCACAAGGTAGGTGCCGCGGTCGGTCTCGTACAGCGTGGGGCACTGTCCGGTCGTCGACGTCGTGCCCCAAGAACTTCACCTTCATGAGGTCTCCGATCGTAGGGGAATGTTTCTCGCAAGGGTTATCCAACCCGCACCCACTGCACCATAGATTCGCCCAACAGTGTATCCGATGGAGTTAGTTTCTCGAAATTCTTGATAGTTGCTCGGCAAGTTCTCAGACTGTAGGGGTGATGGCAAGACACACGAACGTGCGGGAGTAGAGCGATGCCACATCGATCAGAGGCAGGCTGCTCGCCACCGAGCGGCAGGCAGCTCATCATCACACGGTTCTATCCAGAGCCGATCATCATCACAGACGAGGAGATACGAGCGGACGAGGCCGAGCGCGAGGCCGACGAGGCCGAGCGCGAGTCTGAACCGGAGCGAGAATCGTGAGCCGTCACCGCCACGCATGGGATCGGCAGCGCCGTAGCGACCGGCAGGGAGCTGTTGTGGCGGCCACCGTGCTACTCGCGTTAATCACCTTCCTAACGTGGGTAGCACTCCGGGTGGTGATGCTCTGGTGACGACTCGAGGCTGCTCAGAACAGTTTCCCGAGGCCGTTGGCGACGAACTTGCTGCCGTCTTTGAGGGTGTCGACGGCACCGCCCACGACGTTGGCGGCACCGTCGACGACGTCGTGGGCAGCGCCTTCCAGGTCGCCGGTAGCGAGGTTGCCGACGACTTGCGCGCCTTCGTAGCCGATCCGGTATGCGGTGTCAGCCCCTGGGATCGGAACATCCAAGCCCGGCGCGACGGGTTCCTCCAGGTAGCTCCGTTCGGTCACGGCGCCGTCGTCGCCGGTGGCGATGTGAGCCAGGTTGCGCAGCGAGTCCGACCCCTGGTCGTAGTACGTGGTGTGCGCGTCGACGACGTTGGCGTCGGCATCGGTGTCGAACTGGCGCGCGCCGAAGTCCGGATCGTACGGCCCGCTGGAACCGTCCTCGGTGAAGTACGTGCCGTTGGTGCCCTGGATGACCGGGTCGTGCTCGTTACCACCCGCCCACACCGTTGCCCCGCCGAGCTGGTCGGCGTGCGAGGCGCCGACGCCGGGTGAGCCAACGAAGGCGATGTCATCCGCGTCCATACCGGACATCCCGGCGTAGCCGACGGTGGCGCTGCCGTAGGAGTGCCCGATCACGGTGACATGCTGGCGCGGTGTCCCCGCGGCCTCCGCCGCGGCGCGATACCCGTCGACGTCGGCGGCCAGCCGGTCACCACCGTCCTTGGCGCCGATGTCCGAAGCGACCGAGTGGTCCCAGTCCGGGGCGTCGTAGCCGAGCCACGCGATGGTCGCGGTCCCGTCGGCGCCCATCTCACCACGCAGGTTGGCCGCCTGGGCGGTGAAGTCACTGCCGATCGTGGTGCCGGTTCCCGGGACCGTGACCGCGACATCGCTGGCGGTGTCCGGGTTGCCGAACGCGACCGCGAGCGTGCCTTCTTTGCGGCCCGGACCGTCGGGCGAGTACGCGAGCACGTGGACGTCGTCGGGCGGCAGGTCGTTGTCCACAGCGTTGCGGGACGCGCGCTCCAGGTTTTCGTACGCGGCGTCGGCGTTGTCCGCCCGTCGCTCGGCTTCCAGCTTCGCGTCCAGGAGGTCGGACAGCGCGGGATCGTTCGCCTCACGCATGGAGTTCTCATCGAGCGCGATGCCGAGCTCGCGTGCACGGTCCAGGGCTTGTCGCCGCAGGTCATCGGCTTCGGCGGCATACCGCACCCGATCGACGTCGATGCGCCGGCGATTCGCGGTGTCCAGGACCTCCGCGGGCAGGCCATGGAGTTGGCCGAGCCGTTCGAAGTCCGTCAGCAACAACTGGTCCCGCTGCTCGTCGCTCAGCGAGCGCCACCACCGAGCGACCTCGGCCGGATCCGACCCCGGTGGCGGCACGGTGGGAGTGGCCTGCGGGCGACTCGCCCGCCAGGACCGGCTCGACGCCGTCTTCTCGAACGCCGGGGACAACCGGGCGAGCACGCCAGCCTGCGCCCTGAGCTGCTGGTTGTAGGCGTCCACGAGCTGTTCGAGTTCCGCCGTCACCGACCGCGCCAGCTCAGAGCGGTCGGAGTCGGCGGTCGCGGTCGAGCGCCAGACGTCGATCACCCGATCAGCCGCCTGCCTGGCCGACTCGTAGGCGCTCACGACGGTCTCCAGCGCCCGCCGCGCGGCGGTCAGGTTCTCCGTGGCCAGCGACGCGGCGGCGATCGTGTCGTCAGCCCGCCGTGTGAAGGCGTCGGCGCCCTGCCCCGTCCACTCCCGCGCACGGTTCTTCGCCGACTCCGCACTCCGCTCCGACTCACTCAGCTTCTTCGCTGCTGCGCCGAACGCCTGGGCGGTGGCCGACATCTGGGCCGGGCTTGCCGACACGAGCTGGGCGTAGACCTCCTCTGGATTGGCCATCGCCTATTCCCCCAGCAGGCGCGTGAACCGATCGACGGCCTGCCGGTCCATCTCCTCATAACTCTCGGCAGCCTTCACCACCGCCTCCTCGGCGTCGTCGACCCACAGCGCCCCGTGCTCGAGATCGCTACCGTGCTCGCTCACCAGCGTGCGCACGGCCGCGGCGAACTCCCCGGCCGCGTCGACCCCGCCCATCGCGGCGGCGGGCAGCGACACGGAATTGACCAGACCAGCCGCGGAACCGATCTCATCGCAGCAATCCCGCAACCCCGGCGCCGCCGCCCGCACGGTATCGGGATCGACCTGGAACCCCGCCATCGCTGTCCCCTTCGTCGTTGACCACGTCAGTCCTGCGACGAACGCGGAACCTCCCCGGTTCCGACTGCATGATCGTCAGATTACGGCAAGATAGGGCACATGAACGCGATCACGGGGGCCGTTCACCCAACGTCGACATGGAACACCGACCGATGGACGCAGGTCGGTCGGGACCACGCGAGGCTGCTCCGCGCCGCCCTGTCCCAGGCCGAACCGGGCCTCCCGGTGCCGACGACCCCGGGCTGGACGTTCCAGGACCTCACACTCCACGTCGGCCGCTTCGCCGAGCAGGTCACCCACTACCTGAACACCCGCAGCATCGTCATGCTCCCGCCGCCCCCGATGCCCGACGGCGACCCGGTCGAGTACCTCGACCACCAGCTCACCACCCTCGACCAGGCACTGTCGGCCACCCCAGCGAACGTCCCGGTGTGGACGTTATCGCCCGCCGCACCTGATCTCGCCTGGGTCTGGCACCGGCACGCGGCCCATGAACTCAACCTCCGCCGCTGGGAAGCACAAGCCGCGCTTCGGACTCTCCAACCCACCGAGCGCGACCTCGCCATCGACGGCATCGACGAAACCCTCACCACCCTGCTACCCGCCAAGTACGGGACCGAAATTCGCGTCACCGTCACCGGCAGCGTGCTCGTCTCCACCACCGACGGCCCGGAAAGCTGGCAGATCACCCTCACCCCAGGCGAAATCCCCGCCGTCCGCGCAGCCATGGCAACCGACCACGCCGACGCCCACCTGACCTCGACCGCCGCCGACCTCCACTACCACCTGCGCAACCGCACAGATCTTGACGGCCACGGCAACCCCGCCCTCCTCCGCGCGATCATCGTCGAATAGGAACGCCATGCGACCGCTCAGCCGCCTCACCGCCCTCGCCGTGCTCGCCCTCCTTCTCACCGCCTGTGTCGGGGGCAAGACCTACGACGAAAACGTCACTTACAAGGTCGACGAGATCGCGGACAACACGTGGGCACGTCTCAGCATCCAGGGCGAAGCGCCGGGAGAACCGCTGTCACAGATCAGACATGTCAGCGCGAAACTGGACGACGTGCCGCCCGACGTCGAAGCCGGTGACGTCTTGGTCTGCCGGGTCCACCAAACCCGCAGAAACCTCGCCGACACCAACGTGGAACTCACCGTCAACAACTGCCGACGCCCATGACAGAAGGCCGTCACACAGTTCGAGAATCTGATGCCAGCACCACATACGGCGCCACGCGAGGGCATCGAAAGGGAATGAGACGAGACAAAGCCAGGGCGTTTCCGAGACTCGGAAACGCCCTGGTCGGTGTGGAGCCGCCTAGGGGAATCGAACCCCTGACCTACGCATTACGAGTGCGTCGCTCTGGCCGACTGAGCTAAGGCGGCGTGTCGCTCGGACCGGTCTAGTGTAGCGGTTGCCCGCCGCGTCACTCGCAGCCCCCACCAACATCGACTAGACAGGACGCACACACCCGTTCGACCGGAGGGACACCTATGCGGCATCGCGGCAACCGCGCGCTGGCCCTTGGCCTGGCGTGCGGGCTGCTCGCCGTCACGACCAGCGCGGCAAGCCCGGCAAGCGCAGCCAGCTCAACGAGCGCGACAATGCCGGCAGCCACGCAGCAGGAGCCCGTCGACGCTGGTCACGCCGTTGGCCACGCAGGTTCGGCCGCCGTGATGCTGCGGCTGCTTCCCGGGTCCGTCCCCGAGACGTCGATCCTGCCCGACATGGCGCAGCTCCCCTCGGACGACCGCCCGTTCGACGCGGGCTACGGGCTCGCCACCACCCAGCTCAACACGAACGCCGCGCTGCCCTTCGAGCGCAGCATCGCCCAGGCGACGCCGGAAGGGTCGCTGTTCGGCGACGTCGAAACCCCCACGGGTGGCTTCCTGGTGCAGACCGCAGCCCCGGACAACACCGAGCCGGCCACCGAACAGCTCAGCGCGCCGGATTCTCCCGCCGATGCGCTCGTCAACATCGGTGACACCACCGCCACGGTGCACGCCCGCTGGAGCAAGGATGACGGTCCGTGCCTGGACACCGCGTCGCGCGCGACCACAGAGACCGACCGGCTCGCCGCGGGCAACGCTATCCCCACCCTGCCGGACATCGACGTCACCGACCTGCCACTGCCGGACGATGCCCGCGCCGTTCGCTTCCGCCCGGACGGCGGCCTCGGGACACTCGGCGGACTGCTCTCCGGCGAAGAGCAACGCAAGAACGGCAAGGGCTCGCTGGTGCGCGTTCCGGGCGGATTCGACACGAGGTCCGAGATCTCCGTCGTAGACGCACCGGGATCGGACGACAAGGCCGTGCGGTCGACGTCGACCGTGCGCACCGAGAGCATCGAATTGCTCCCGGGCAGCCCGCTCGGCATGACGGCGACGGTGCGGCGACCGGCATCGCTCGAGGTCAGCGCCACCGGGGACCCCAAGAAGTCCGAGGTCAGCTTCGACGTCCCCATCATCACCGTCAAGCGTGGCGGCACGAAACTGTTCACCCTGAACGCCCGCAACGCCACGAAGGACATCCCCATCGGCGTCCCGAAACCCGCGTTGTACCAGCGCACGAAGGCCAAACTGGCGTCGGTGCCGATCGTGGCGGGAGCGGCGCAGACGGCGAAGGGCACACGACTCGCGCTGAGTGGCCCGGCGCGGCGGGCGGTCACCGACCTGTTCGTGCTGCGGCTCAGCGTCGGCGGGCTCAACCAGACCAGCGACAAGACGGACACGCCGATCACCGGCACCGAGTTCGCCGCGTCCGCGCGGCTATTGGACATCCAGTTGCTCCCGACTCGCGCGCTCGCCGACGCCCTGGCGTCCAAGAAGTCCGACGTCGCTGGGCTGCCCTACGAGGTGCCGTCAACGTTGGCGCAGTATTCACTCGGTGAGCAGACGGCGGGCGCGCTGGTCGCGCCGGGCGGCGTCGAGTGCGGCACCATCGTGGCCGACGCTCCTGCCGGTGACGCGGTCCCGTCGGACGTGAACACTCCGAGCACGGCGGCGACCAGCGTGCCGCTGCTGTGGGCGGGCTCGATCGCGGTGCTCATCGGCGTCGCGTTGCTGACGGTCCCGTTCCGTGCATCGAGGCGGGAAGCGCCGTCCCCGGTACCGCGGGAGTGACAGCCCTGGAAAGACGCGCGCGCACGGCTCGGCCCGGCGCTACTCCGCGAGCGTCTCGACTACTCCGCCAGCGTGGAGACCATCGCCTCCACCGCGATCCGGGGCTTGACGTTCCACAGGATCGCATCGCGACAGGCGAGCACGGCCTCCAGCTTGCGCAACGCCTGCTCCGGTGACCAGCGGCGCGCCGCCTCTGTGCTGTGCTCCGCGTGGTCCGGGTGGTTCAACCGTGACCCACTCGGCACGACAAGCACGTCCCGGTAGAAACCGGCCAGATCGACCAGCGCCAGATCGAGCGTGTCCCGCTGCGTGCGCGTCGCCCGCGACTTCTGCTTCTTCTCCAGCGCCTTCACCGCGGCCTCCGCCGACCGCTTGGCCGCGGCGACACCCTTGCCGGTGCCGTCGCCACCCATCGCGGTACGCAGTTCGGCGCGCTCGGCCTCGTCGCGTTCCTTGCTTTCCTCGGCCGCGTCCGCTTCAGCAGCCTTGATCAGCACATCCGCCGCCGCGAAGACATCCGACGGCCTGCGCAACGAAGTGGGGATCCGCAGCACTTCGGCGCGCCGCTGCCGTGCGGCGTCGTCGGTGGCGAGCCTGCGTGCCCTGCCGACGTGCCCGCCGCACACCGATGCCGCCCACCGCGCGCGTTCCTCCTCGATGCCGTCACGCTCGATGAGTACCTGCGCGATCGCGTCCGGCGGCGGCGTGCGGAGCGTGACGAGGCGGCACCGGGAGCGGATCGTCACGCTGACGTCCTCCGGGTGGTCCGATGGCGCGCAGAGCAGGAACACCGTCCGCGATGGGGGTTCCTCCACCGCCTTGAGCAACGCGTTCGACGCGCCCTCGGTGAGCCGGTCGGCGTCGGCGATGATCACGATCTGCCAGCGGCCGGTAGACGGCCGCCGCGCGGCGGTCTGCACCAGTGCGCGCATCTCGGCTACCGAGATCGACAGCCCCTCAGGGACCACGAGCCGTACGTCGGCGTGGGTGCCTGCCAGTGCGGTCCGGCATCCGGTGCACTCACCGCAGCCAGTCGCCTGCTCGCACTGCAACGCGGCGGCGAATGTCTTCGCGGCGACCGACCGTCCCGAGCCGGGCGGGCCGGTGAATAGCCAGGCATGCGTCATCGACGCCGGGTCGGTCACGGCGGAGGACAACGTCTCGACGGCGGGCTCCTGGCCGACGAGCTGCGACCACACGCTCATGACCCACCGCCTTTCGTCGCTGGCCCCGGTGTCGCGGGCACCTCGGAGGATACGTCGGCAACCGGCTCGGCCAGATCGGCGACCGTGAACTCGCCATCGGCCAGCGCTTCCTCCACCTCACGCGCGTCCCGTGCCGCGGCGGCCGCGCTCGGCGACCGCCGGATGCCCTTGAGGAGCAACACGGCCTCGACGGCCGTCCGCACCCGCTCTGCCACCTCGTCCGGCGGGCCGTCGGCGTCGATGACGACGTAGCGGTCGGGATCGGCGGCGGCCATCTCGGACAGCAGGCCTCGCATCCGCCACTGCTGGTGGGAGGCGCCGCCGTCGCCGTCCGGGGTCGGCTCGGTGTCGAGCAGCAGCGTGATGTCGGGCTTCAGCTGGTCGGTGGCCCAGTCCGCGAGGCCTTCCAGCTCGCCAGCGTCGAGCCCGGCGATCGTGGACAGGTGCGCCAGCGAGGAGTCCGCGAAACGCTCCATCACCACGATGCCGCCGTTGTCCAGGGCTGGCCGGACGTCGCGTTCCACGATGTCGGCGCGCACGGCGGCCGCCGCGAGCGCGCGGGCACGCGCCCCGGTGAGCGAGGCGTTGGTCAGGATCGACGTCAGCCGCTTGTCGTCCAGCGCGGGGTCGGTAGCGAGCGCGATCGGCTGAGTGACGTTGCGGCGCAGCCACAACGCGAGCTTGGCCGCCTGGTCGGCGGTGTCGGTGGCCGTGGTGCCTTCGATGGCGATAAGCAGGCCGTTGGCACGCTGCGGACTGCGGCGCAACACATTGCGCAGGTCCGCCATGATCGGCTCGGTGCGGCGCGAATCCATCAGCCGGTAGGCGAGGATGCCGACGAGCGCGGCGAGTATCCCGCCACCGAGCAGCACCGGCCGGGTGCCGTCGATGACGATGCGGTTGTCGAAGACGCTGATCACCCTGGGCCGCACCAACCCGATCAGCAGCGGGACGGCCGCGACCGAGCCGCCGAGGATGATCTTCATCAACGACTGATAGATGGCGTGGATCCGGCCACGGATGGCGTCGTCGACCTGGGTGCCGATGATCGTGACGCCGGTCAGGAACGCCGCCCCGGCGCACGCGCCGACCAGCGTCACAGCGGCGAGCGCGACAATCAGGTGCGGCGCGACGGCGACCGCCATCAGTGCGAACCCGGCGAACACGATCGCGATGCCGAACAGCCGGTCGTGCGGCATCCGGTGCGCGAGTTTCGGCGCGCCAGCCATACCACCAGCGAGGCCGAGGAACACGCAGACGAACATCATGCCGAACGCGGATTCCCCGGCGAGCAGGCTCGCCGCGTACGGTTTCGACGACCCGACCACCGCGCCGCCTGCCGCGAACGCGCCCACCATGCCGATGAGCAGGCCGCGCACCAGCTTCGTGCTGCGCACGTACTGGGCGCCATCCTTGATCATCTGCAGGAACCCAGCCGACGCGGTGTCCTCGGCGGCCTTCGCGCTCGCGGTGTCCTCGGCGGACTCGTGGACGTTGCGCAGCGACAACTCGGGGATACGGGTCGCGACGATGATCGCGCTGAGCAGGTAGAGCAAGCCGGTGCAGATCACCACGAACTTCGCGATGCCGAACTCACCGGTCGCGCCTTCCGGCAGACCGACCACCTGCGGCAGCACCGTGATCAGCGCGTACGAGCCCGCACCAGCGATCACGGCGAAGCCGTAGGTCATCACCATGCCGAGCTGGTTCGCCGTCTCGACCTGGTCGCGCCGGCGCAGCAGGTTGGGGACGGCGGCTTCCTTTGACGGAATCCACATCGTCGAGGCGAAGCCGACCATGAAGTTGGCCGCGAACAACCACAACGGCGAGCCGACGATGGCGATCGACAGCAGCAGCACGCACCGCACCACGTCGGCGACGACCATGACCTTGCGGCGGTCGAAACGATCGGCGAGCAGTCCACCGAGCGGTGCGAAGATCAGACCGGGCAGCAGCAGGGTGAGCACGACACCGGAGAACGCGAAGTTCTGCGCCATGTAGCTCTCGGTCAGCTTGGTGACGAAACCGGTGAGTCCGAGCAGCGTCAGCCAGTCGGCGGTGCTGCACAAAAACATAACCATCCACAATCTGCGGAATGGTTTGATCGCGAGCACGCGACGCGCGCGGTACACCGTGGAGGCGTTGGTGGCCGCTCGGGTGGCCGCGCCGCTCTCGTCTATCGGGCCAAGCACCCCAGCGATGAACCACACCCCACTTCGTCTCGACGGCCGCACGGTTGTCCATGGTGACCCGCCGCTACCGTGGCACTGCTCGGCAAGGGTAACCCTCGCCGGCCGGCCTACCCGCATGGGCGGGCGGCCGTGGCCGGTATCACCGCAGGAAGCGGTGTCGCGCGAGTCAGTCCAGGCTACCGCCGATGGCCTCGATGATGCCGCCGATTACCTGAAGTGCGATCATCCCGAAGACCACGATGAGAACAATGGCGACAATCACGGCGCCCGAATTGGTCTTCTTCGGCGTCAGCGTCGGCTTTGGCAGCGATATGCCGTTCCCGGAGTTTCCCTGGCCCTGAGAGGAACGCAACGCGTTGCGCATCCGCGCGCTCGCGGGTCGCGGCCTGGCCATCATGCCGGGCGGTGCGCCCCCGTCTTGGCGCGTCTGGTGCTGCCGCGACCGCGACCTGCCGGTGCTGGGCTCATCGATGTCGGCGAGCACGGCCTCCGTCATAGCCTTGATGGCCTCCTGATCGGCCTCGACCGGCTGCGCGATGGGGACCTCGAGATCGTCGTAGCGGGCCGCGAACGCGCTCGCGCTGATGTCGGAGTCCGAGGTGACGAGACCCGCGGTCGGGTCGGGATAGAGCGTGGCAGGCGCCAGCGGCTGCGTGCCGTCAAGGTTTCCCAGTCCGGCTTCCGATGCCATGCCAACCACCCCAGAATCACCGTCGATCGTGCGCACTATCGAGCGTAGCGCTCCGTGCACGCACAAGCGATCGCCCGCACGGATGCGGTTCCGCCGCAGCGGGCGCTACACCCCGGCTACCTGGGGCTCACGGGCGCGACATCCGTGACGTGCGCGCAGCGGACGCTACTTCTTAGCCTTGGCGGTGCTCCGCTTCTTCGGCGCTGGCCCCTTGGCGCGTTTATCGGCCAGCAGCTCGGCGGCGCGCTCCGGCGTCAGGTCGTCGACGCTGTCTGACTTGCGCAGCGATGCGTTGTACTCACCGTCGGTGACGTACGGACCGAACCGGCCGTCCTTGACCACCATGGTCTTGCCCGACTGCGGGTCGTCGCCCAGCTCCTTCAGCGGCGGCTTGGCAGCGGCCTGCCGCCCCCTGCGCTTCGGCTCGGCGTAGATCTTGAGCGCCTCGTCCAGTGTGATGTCGAAGATCTGCTCCTCGCTGGACAGCGAGCGCGAGTCGGTCCCCTTCTTCAGGTAGGGCCCATACCGCCCGTTCTGCGCGGTGATCTCCTCACCGGACTCGGGGTCCGTGCCGACCACGCGCGGCAGCGACAGCAGCTTGAGCGCATCGTCCAGCGTCACCGACTCGATCGACATCGACTTGAACAGCGACCCGGTGCGCGGTTTCGGCTTGCGCGCCTTCGACGTCTTCTTCTTGCCGTTCTCAGCGGGCTTCTCCTCCTGCTCCGGCAGGATCTCAGTCACATACGGGCCGAACCGGCCATCCTTCGCGACGATTTCGTGCCCGGTCACCGGGTCGGTGCCCAGCGAGCGGCCCTCCTGTGGCGTCGCGAACAGCTTCTCGGCGATCTCGGGGGTCAACTCGTCCGGCGGCAGCTCGTCCGTCAGGTTCGCCCGCTGGGAGGTTTCCTCACCGTCCTTGGTGACGGTGCGCTCCAGGTACGGCCCGTATCGGCCGACCCGCACGTAGACTGTCCTGCCCTCGTCGTCGGTGAACATCGGGATCGAGTTGATCTCGCGCGGGTCGATGTCCTCGACGCCGGAGCCGACCAGCTTCTTCAGCCCGCCCTCGCGGCCGACCGAACCGGCCGGTCCGACGTCGCCGCCGAAGTAGAACCCGGACAACCAGGCGGTGCGCTCTTGCCTGCCCTCCGCGATGCGGTCCAGCTCGTCCTCCATGGCGGCGGTGAAGTCGTAGTCCACCAGCCGTCCGAAGTGCTGCTCCATCAGCGCGACCACCGAGAACGCCACCCACGACGGGACAAGCGCCGAACCCTTGCGCCACACGTAGCCGCGATCCTGGATCGTCTTGATGATCGAGGCGTACGTCGACGGTCGCCCGATGCCCAGCTCCTCAAGGGCCTTGACCAGGCTCGCCTCGGTGTAGCGGGGCGGCGGGGACGTCGCGTGGGCATCGGCGGCCAGCTCGTCGGCGTTAACCCGCTGGTCGCGCTCCAGGTTCGGCAGGCGGCGCTCGGCGTCATCGGCCTCGCCACCGGCTTCACTGTCCACGGCCTCGACGTACGCGCGCAGGAACCCCGCGAACGTGATGGTGCGGCCGGACGCGGCGAACGTGCACTCCTCGCCGGTTCCAGCGGCAGTGCCGGTGATCCGCACGGACATCGTGGTGCCCTTGGCATCGGTCATCTGCGAAGCGATCGTGCGCTGCCAGATCAGCTCGTACAGCCGGAACTCGTCCGACTCGAGCTCGTTGGCGACCTCACCGGGGGTGCGGAACACCTCACCCGCTGGCCGGATCGCCTCGTGGGCCTCCTGCGCGTTCTTGACCTTGCGGGTGTACTGCCGTGGCGTCTTCGAGACGTACTCCGCGCCATACAGCTGCGTTGCCTGGTCCCGCGCCGCTGTCAGCGCCGTGTCGGACAGCGTTGTCGAGTCGGTACGCATGTACGTGATGTAGCCGTTTTCGTACAACCGCTGCGCGATCCGCATGGTGCGGTCGGAGGAGAACCGCAGCTTGCGGCTGGCCTCCTGCTGCAGCGTCGACGTCATGAACGGCGCGTACGGCTTGCGGGTGTAGGGCTTCGACTCGACGCTGGCGACGGTGAACTCGGCGTCGGCGAGCGCATCGGCCAGCCGCGTCGCTTCAGCCTCGTCCAGCACCCGCACGTCAGTGAGGGAGTCTTTCAGCTCGCCGTCCGACGTGAAGTCCTTGCCGGTCGCCAGCCGGCTGCCGTCGACCGAGACCAGGCGCGCGCCGAACGACTTCGCCCCGCCGTCGCCGTCCGACGCCGACATGGTCGCGGCGATGTCCCAGTACGACGCCGAGGTGAAGCGCATCCTGGCACGCTCGCGCTCGACGACGATCCTGGTAGCAACCGACTGCACCCGGCCTGCCGAGAGCTTCGGCATGATCTTCTTCCACAGCACCGGCGAGACCTCGTAGCCGTACAACCGGTCGAGGATGCGGCGGGTCTCCTGTGCGTCGACAAGATCATTGTCGAGTTCGCGGGGGTTCGCGGCGGCCTCGCGGATGGCGTGCTCGGTGATCTCGTGAAAGACCATCCTGCGCACCGGCACCTTCGGCTTTAGCGCTTCGATCAGGTGCCAGGCGATCGCCTCGCCCTCGCGGTCACCATCCGTGGCGAGGTAGAGCTCGTCGACGTCCTTGAGCAGGCTCTTGAGTTCGGTCACCGTGGACTTCTTGTCCGGCGTGACGACGTACAGCGGCTCGAAGTCGTGCTCGACGTCGACGCCGAGCCGCGCCCAGGGCTGGCCCTTGTACTTGGCAGGCACGTCGGCGGCACCGCGCGGCAGGTCACGGATGTGGCCCTTGGACGACTCGACGACGTAGTCGCGGCCGAGGTAAGAAGCGATCTTGCGCGCCTTAGCGGGCGACTCGACGATGACAAGCCGCCGCCTGCCGTCAGCCGAAGCGCCCGTGCCGCTCTTGCTCCGTGTCGATCCTGCCACGCTTGGCAGCCTCCTTTACCGGTCGCGCGATTCCTGATGCGGCGATACCGCCACGACAGCGTCGCGCGAGTGCGCCGCGGCACCGAATCGCATCGACGCCAATCCAGTGAACCGGTTACCCGCCAGCCATCCACGCGATACGTCGATGCCAGGGGTAAAGCGGTTTCTCACTGAGTTCCTTTTTCCACCTTTAGCATGACCGCTGGTCAATGGCACTGTCGGGTTGGACCGACAAGCATGACCCACAACCATCCATCCTGCCTATGCCGACACGGCACCCAGTGATGCCGGCCATGCCGGTTCCGCCGCGATCGGAGCGTCGCCCACCAGCTCAACCAGCCTGCGCAGTCGGGCACGGCCCGTGATCCGCACCGAGGGTGAGTCCGTGCGAACGCCGACAACGCTACCCGTACCGGACACCGACAGTAGGCCAGCCTGCCGCAACGCACGCAGCAATGGCTGATGAGTTCCCTGCTCATCGGGGTCCAACCCCAGCAGGAACCCGGTGCGTCGCTTGCCTTCGTGTCGCTCCCGCACGCCTGCGGCGAGCGCCCACAGCCGCAACACGGCCCCGGTGAGCAAGAAGTCGTCTGGCACCCGCTTCGCACCATCGGACGTCCACGCCGTTGCCAGCCAGAGTAGGTCTGACCGGAAGGCGGTGCGCACCAGTGGACTACCGCAGTCCGCCGTGGTGAGCGTCGTGGTGACACCGCGCACCGCGAATTCCTCCCGCAGCGCCGTCGCCCGCCATGGCTCGTCCACCGCGACCGACAGCCGCGCCGCGCTCGACGCGAAGCTGACAATGCTGCCGTGTGCGCACAGCACACCCGCGAGGTCGGCCACCCTGGGCTGACTCGCATCGGCGGAGTAAAAGGAGAGCTGCGCCACGGCGCCATATCGTAGAACAGAAGTTCGATCTCGCGCTAGTGGCCGCGCCGCACGGGCGAAAGGCCACCTCGGGGGCAGCGGCACCGCCTCCGAGGTGGCCTTCACCAGACGTCGAGCCGTAACGCTAGGCGTTCACGTTCGCGGCCGGCTCCTCGGTCATGACGCTGGAGCGGCGCTTCGCAATGATGATCGCCGCGAGAATGATGCCCACGGACACCAGCGAGATGATCACGCGTGCGGTCGGTGAGGCGGAGTCGCCGACCGTCAGGGTCACCACGGCGGGAGCGATCAGCAACGACACCAGGTTCATCACCTTGAGGAGCGGGTTGATCGCGGGACCGGCCGTGTCCTTGAACGGGTCGCCGACGGTGTCACCGATGACGGTCGCGGAGTGTGCCTCCGAGCCCTTGCCACCGTGGTGGCCGTCCTCGACCAGCTTCTTGGCGTTGTCCCACGCGCCACCGGAGTTGGCGAGGAACACCGCCATCAGCACGCCGGTACCGATCGCGCCACCGAGGTACCCGGCGAGCGCTCCGGTGCCGAGACCGAAACCAACCGCGATCGGCGCGAACACAGCGAGCAGACCAGGTGTGGCCAGCTCACGCTGCGCGTCCTTGGTCACCATGTCGACAACGCGGCCGTACTCGGGCTTCGTCGTGCCCTCCATGATCCCGGGGATGTCGCGGAACTGGCGGCGCACCTCACGCACCACCGCGCCCGCTGAACGGGACACGGCGTTGATGGCGAGCCCGGAGAACAGGAACACCACGGCGGCACCGATGATCACACCGACGAGCACCTTCGGATCGAAGACGGCGTAGTCGGCGAAGTTCAGCGACATACCTGCCTCGGTGAGCGCCTCGTTGATGGAGGCGAGGTAGGAGCCGAACAGCGCGGTCGCGGCGAGCACGGCCGTGGCGATCGCGATGCCCTTGGTGATCGCCTTGGTGGTGTTGCCGACCGCGTCCAGCTCGGTGAGCACGGCAGCGGCTTCCTCGTCCACGTCGCCTGACATCTCCGCGATGCCCTGTGCGTTGTCGGAGACCGGCCCGAAGGTGTCCATCGCGACGATGACACCGACCGTGGTGAGCAGACCGGTACCCGCCAGCGCGACGGCGAAGAGCGCGGCACTGCCGCCGATCAGGTACGCGCCGAAGACGGCCGCACCGACGACGAGCGCGGTGTAGACGGCGGACTCGAATCCAACCGATATGCCGGTCAGGATCACCGTGGCTGGGCCGGTCTCCGAACTCTTGCCGACGTCCTGGACCGGCTTGTGCTCGGTACCGGTGTAGTAGCCGGTCACCCACAGGATGACACCGGCGAGCACGATACCGATGATCACCGACACGGTGGCGACAATCGCCGGGTTGCCATTGGCATCGAGGAACTCGGGAGGCAGGAACACGAACGCGGCGATCGTGGACAACACGGCCGCGATCACAGCTGAGATGTAGAACGAGCGGTTGATCGTGATCAGGCCGCCCTCGTTCTCGCGTGCCTTGGTGATGTAGACGCCGATGATGGCGGTGATAACACCGATGGCGGGCACAATCAGCGGGAACACGAGGCCGTCAGCGCCGAGCGCGACGGTGCCGAGGATCAGCGCGGCGACCAGCGTCACCGCGTAGGACTCAAACAGGTCGGCCGCCATACCGGCGCAGTCACCGACGTTGTCGCCCACGTTGTCGGCGATCGTGGCCGCGTTGCGCGGGTCGTCCTCGGGGATGCCCTGCTCCACCTTGCCGACCAGGTCGGCGCCGACGTCGGCGGCCTTGGTGAAGATCCCGCCACCGACACGCATAAACATCGCGATCAGGGCGGCACCGAAGCCGAAGCCTTCCAGCACCTTCGGGGCCTGGCCAGCGTAGACAAGCACAACGAGAGCCGCGCCGAGCAGGCCGAGGCCCACCGTGATCATGCCGACGACGCCGCCGGTGCGGAACGCGATCCGCATCGCCTTCTCGCGGCCACCGGACTCCCGGGACGCCGCGGCGACCCGCAGGTTGGCCTGCGTCGCCAGCCACATGCCCAGATATCCGATGGCGAACGAGAACACGGCACCGACCAGGAAGAACACTGAGCGGCCGATGCGCTCGCCCCAGTCGTCCGCCGGTAGGAAGAACAACAGCACAAAGACCAGGACACCGAAGATGCCGAGGGTGTTGCGCTGCCGTTTCAGATACGCGATCGCCCCTTCCTGCACCGCCTTGGCGATCTCCTGCATCTTCTCAGTGCCCTGGCCGGCGGCCAGAACCTCCCGAAGCAGGACATAACCGATAGCGAGTGCGGCAAGGGCGATCACGGCGACGACGGCCACGATGCCGTAGTCGCCTCCAGACAGCGTCACGCTGTCTGCGAGGAACTGCCGGGACATTCGTCCTCCTGTGTTCGCCTAGTTATCAGCACCGCGCGAGCGCATCGCACCCGCTCGTGCTGAAGTGGGATCTTCACCACAGTGGTGTGATTTGTGGCGGAGTCTATTGGTAGCCGCGTGCGCGATGTCACGACGGTGCGCTCAGTCACGTCCGACGGTTTCCGAGAGTGTCTGCGTCGTGTGCGAAGCTCGCGTTCGTGGATATCGCCGAAGCCGAGGTCGCACCCGCGAGCGCGCTGCTACGCCGGGTGCTGGCCGGGATACCTTCCGGCGAGAATCCAGTGACGCATCTCACAACTCTGCCAGTAAGGCCGCCCCGCCACCAGGATTGGCCCGAATGGGTTCCCGACGATGTCGTGTCCGCATTGCGGAAATCCGGGGTGGCGCGGCCGTTCTCACACCAGGTCGAGGCCGCCGAGCACGCCTGGCACGGGCGGCACGTGGTGATCTCCACCGGCACCGCGTCCGGCAAGTCACTCGGCTACCAGCTTCCGGTGCTGTCGACGTTGACGACGCGCTCGCGCAGCACCGCGCTATACCTGTCGCCGACGAAAGCGCTAGCCAACGACCAGCTCCGGTCGGTGACCGATCTGGGGCTGCGGCGGGTCAGGGCTACCGCGTGCGACGGCGACACCCCGATACCGGAGCGGGATTGGGCGCGCGACCACGCGAACCTGATCTTCAGCAATCCGGACATGCTGCACCACGCGATGCTCAGTGCCCACCAGCGCTGGGCGCGGTTCTTCCGGCAGCTGGACTACGTCGTCGTCGACGAGTGCCACAGCTTCCGGGGCGTGTTCGGCTCGCATGTGGCCGTGCTGTTGCGCAGGTTGCGGCGAGTTGCTGCGTACTACGGCGCGTCGCCGACATTCGTGCTCGCCTCGGCGACGACGGCCGACCCGGCGACGTTCGCGCAGCGGCTGACCGGCACGGAGTGCGTCGCGGTCACCGAGGACGGGTCGGGACGTGGTGCGCGAACCGTCGTGCTGTGGGAGCCGCCGCTGCTGACGGAGATCACCGGTGAGAACGGTGCGCCGGTGCGTCGCTCGGCGGGCGCCGAGGCGTCGCGCATCCTGGCGGACCTGGTGATCGAGGGCGCCCGCAGCCTGGCGTTCGTGACGTCCCGGCGCGGCGCCGAGCTGACGGCGGCTGGCACCCGGCGGGTGCTGGCCGATGTCGATCCCGAGCTGCCGGAACGTGTCGCGGCGTATCGCGCGGGTTTCTTGCCGGAGGAACGTCGCGAGCTGGAGGCGAAGCTACTCTCCGGGGAGTTGCTTGGCGTGGCGTCGACCAACGCATTGGAGCTGGGCATCGACATCGCCGGCCTGGACGCGGTGGTGCTTGCGGGTTATCCGGGCACGCTGGCGTCGTTCTGGCAGCAGGCGGGTCGCGCCGGTCGGTCCACACAGGACGCGCTAGTGGTGTTCGTCGCGCGCGACAACCCGCTGGATACCTACCTTGTGCACCATCCGGACGCGGTGCTTGATCGGCCGGTTGAGGCTGCGGTACTCGACCCGGCGAATCCGTACGTGCTCGGCCCGCAGTTGGCGTGCGCCGCGGCGGAACTGCCGCTGCGCGCGGAAGAGCTGGCGAGTTTCGGCGGAGACGCGGCGCGAGAGGTCCTCGCGACGCTGGTGGACGACAAGCTGCTGCGACGGCGGGCGAGCGGCTGGTACTGGACGTCGCGGCAGCGCCCGCACGCGCAGGTCGGCATCCGTGGTGGCGGGAACGACCAGGTGATGATCGTGGAAGCGGAGACGTCGCGGGTGCTGGGCACGGTGGACAGCGCGGCAGCCTGCGCCACGGTGCACCAAGGCGCGGTGTATCTGCACCAGGGCGCGTCGTTCGTCGTCGACGAGCTGGATCTGGACGCTGGTATAGCCCTGGTGCACGCGGAGAATCCGGAGTGGAGCACGTCGGCGCGCGACGTCACCGACATCGAGGTGTTGGAGACGACGTCCCGGCAGGTCTTCGGCGATGTGACGGTCTGCCTCGGCCAGGTCGCGGTGACCTCGCAGGTGGTGGGTTACTTGCGACGGTTGCCGTCCGGCGAGGTGATCGACCAAGTGCCGCTTGATCTTCCGGAGCGCACACTTCGCACTCGTGCGGTCTGGTACACGATCAGCGACGAGCTGTTGAGTGGCAGGCTGTTGAGTGGCAGGGAGCCGGGGGGCGCTGGGTTGACCTCAGCGCGCATCCCCGGCTCCCTGCATGCCGCCGAACACGCAGCGATCGGCCTGCTACCGCTGTTCGCTACCTGTGACCGATGGGACATCGGCGGTGTCTCCACCGCCTTGCACGCAGACACCGGGGAGGCGACGGTGTTCGTGCATGATGGCCATCCCGGGGGCGCGGGATTTGCCGATCGCGGTCATGCCGCTCTGGTCCCATGGCTGGCAGCTACGCGGGAGGCAATCGTCTCCTGCGAGTGTCCGGCAGGGTGCCCGTCCTGCGTCCAGTCGCCGAAGTGCGGGAACGGCAACGAACCGCTGGACAAGGCGGGCGCGGTGGCTGTGCTGGATACCGTGCTCGGGGAAGTCCGCGCTGACCTTCCGGTATAGGGGACGTCGGGGGCGGGAGATATCCCCTATACCGGTGGGCGGGAAGCGCAGCGCGGATATCACGGTAAGCACGACCACCTTGTGGTCTTCAGTTATGCGGCGCGGGCGTGGAGCTCGCGGTCACGGGGTTCGTGCAGCGTGGCGAGTGCCCTGGCGAGCACGCCGTGCAGCGCGCCAGTGCGGGGCAGCTTCCACTCCCACACCTCGGGCTTGACCCGCCAGTGCACGACGCCGTGCTCGTACGGAGTCGGTGGTAGCGGAACCCAGCTGCCCATGCCGTGCCAGACGACGCCGGGGCGTGCCGCGAGTTCAGCGGGCAACACGTCGCCGCTCTCGGTGAGGAACACCCACTTGCCGGTCGGCATTGCCAGGATTGGCGCGGGGCGGCCGGTTTCGCGGAGCAAGCTGGCCGCACGGTGGCCGAGTTCGGCGTCCACCTCGACGGCGTCGACGTAGGTTCCAGTGGCGACGAGGATGCTATGCGCCTCGCCGCCCCACCACTCGACGATGTTCCGCGAGCCAGCGGCGGCACGTTCCTGCCAGTCATCATGCACCGGCACAGGACCGGACCTGTCGTTGTCCACCGGGGAGGTGCCCGGCACGACGGGCCAGCCCCTCGTCGCGAGGCCGATGGCTTCCGCACGGAGTTCGACACGGAACGCATCGCGCCACGAGACGCTGTCGATGCCGATCGTCGGATTGTTCATCTCGCTGTTCCTGCCTCCTGCCCTTCGTTGGGCCTTCGCTCGCGGGGCCGGTCTGCCGACCTCGCACAACTCACTAAACGGCAAGTTGCAGATCGCGGGTAGTGGTGTGTCGATAACCGGTGGTCACAGCGCGATGAACGACCTGTACCTAACGGCTCAACCGAACGTGTCCAGTGACTGGACACTGCGTTAGACGCCGTGCTGACCAGCGCCTGATACCGCTCATCGCGCCGCCGTGACCGTCCAACCGGCATCTTGCTCGTGCCCGTCCTGGGCGGTGGAACCGCTCATCGCAGCGTCTCAACGGGCCCCGCACGCGCCCGCGCAGTGGCCGCCCCTGCCCCACCGATGTCGCCGAGCGGCACTCCAGCGGCGACCCGGACCGTGACGAGGACGTCCCAGCCTCGCACCTGGCATGAGCGCAGGTCAGCATTCATGCGCCGGGCGACGAGAGCGGCTGCCTCGCAGGCGTTCCCCGCGCCGTGGGTGACTCGCGCTGCCGCGCCGAGTGCGGCCAGGTCGGCAGCGGCGGCTGCCCGATGTCTCGCGTGCGCGGCGGCACCGAGGTACATCAGCATGGCGAACACGGACAACAGTGCGAGGGCAGCACCGGCCGTCCACACGGTGGCGAACCCGCCATCGCCGCTTGGCTCGGGGTGACCACTGGTTCTCCGCCTCACGGGCTCGGGCCCGCGGGCATTGCCGAGGCGGAGTCGACTCCGGGTTCGGTGACCGCGAACGCGGTGCCCTCGATGCGCATGCCCGGCAACAGCCCGCTGACCGGCGTCGAGCGCACGACGGCGGTCAACCCGTCGGCGTCGGGAACCAACTCGAGACTCGCATCAGCAGGAGCGATCGAGGCGACGGCTCGTCGCGCCGCCTCCGGGTCGCCCCGTGCCGCGAGCCGAACGGCTTCGCGCGCGGCGTCCGTGCATCGAAGTTGGTCGGTGACCGCCGCGAGCCCGGCGAGTACCACCGTGAGCACGGCCACGAGTGCGCCGAGTGAGATCGCGGCCTCGACGGTCACCGCCCCGGTGTCGTCCCGGCAGCGCGGCGGCAGCGCCATCAGAAGTCCACCGAGAGTGCGCGTTCCACGAGGTCGGTGAGCGCGCTGATAACCGAGTCACCACTGATGACTCCGTAAAGCACGGCAGCGAAGGCGGCGGCCGCGAGCGTGCCGATGGCGTATTCCGCCGTGGTCATCCCGTGGTCGTCCGCACCCAATGCCCGCAACCGGGCAAGCAACGTGCGGGTCCGCATCGTCGGCAAAGGGGGCAGTGTCATCGTTGGCACTCCGGCAGGGCGGCGCCGCGCGATCAGCGACGCCAGCGGGAGTTGCTTCGGCAGCTGCGGCCTCACCGGAATCGGCTGCGGCGGCAAAGGGAACAAAGGCATGGTCGATAACCTCCTCGATTGGTGGTGGAATGTCTCCCGCGAACGTCCACTGTGGACGCTCCTCTAGTTCATGACGCGACGGTCAACGTGCTGGCGAGGCCGATCACCACAGGAACGACCCCAAGCAGAAGAAAGGCAGGCAGGAAGCACAGCCCAAGCGGAAGCGTGATGAGCACGCCCGCTCGCTGCGCGCGCTCCTGCGCCGCTTCCACTACCTCGGCACGTGCTCTGGCGGCGAGATCGGCAGCCGCACCGGCGAGCGCGCTGCCAGACCTCGCTGTCCTGCACGCGGCTCGCGCCAGCGGTGCCGTAGCGGGACACTCGAGCGCTGATCGCCATGCCTCATCGGGCGCGGCTCCCAGTGCGATGAGTTCGCTGGCGCGGCGCAGCCCCGCTGCCGCCGATGTCGGCATGGTGTCGGCCAGCGCACCGAGTGCGTCGGCCACCGGCATGCCGGCACGCAGGCAGGCGGCCAGCAGATCCCAGTGCGCGGCGAGGCCACGTGAGTCCTCACACCGATACCGGCGGACACGGCGCACAGCCCGATGCACGACCCCAGTGGCGGATGGCTCCGCTGGCGCTCGCCTCGCAGACAACAGAGTGTGGGCGCGCAGGAGCGAGGCGCGCGGAGCCGGAAACATCAGGACGGCAACAGCCGCGGCACCCAAGGCGAGCGCGATCACGACAGCGCCTCCTGTCGGGTCAACCGCCCACACCACGCCGTGCCAGCCAGCACAAGGGCAGCACCGCATACGAGCAGCAACTGTCCGGCCGCGGACGTCGTCAGCACGGCCACCGGATGCGCACCCATGGCTTCACCGAGTGCGATGCCGAGCACGGGCAGTACGGCCAGTACGGCCGCGCTCGCTCGCGGCCCCGCCATCATGGCTCGCAGCCGCGCCGCGAATCGCGCACTGGACTCCACATCCCGCCGCACGGCGTCGAGGACATCGGCGAGCGGCAATCCGTGGCGATGAGCTAGTGCCCAGCCACGAGCAACCCGTGCGACGGCTAGCGACACAGGATCGGTGTCGGCTCGCGCAAGGATCGGTGCGATGGCCTCACAGCCAAGACGCGCGGCGGCACCGAGAGCCCGCAGCTCAGCTGCTGCCCTGGCGTGATGGGCGTCGAGGTCGGCAGCGGCGGACTCGACGGCAGCAGCTGGCTGCACACCTGCACGCAGTTCAGCGACGATTCCGCCTACCGCATCGGCCACAGCAGCCATCGCCACGACACGTGCCCGTGTGCGCGAGCGCTCGCGCCAGCGCCATGCCACGGCCCCGGCGAGCGCAAGCAGCACACCAGTGGGCACCACACCGAAGGTGAGCACCCCGGGCAACGTGACGAGGACGAGCGACACCACGGCAACAGGGCGCGAACGTACTGGACGTGGACCGCACTGGCTGCGCCACGACGTCGTGTCGACCTCCCCTAGCAGCGCGCGCAGCCGTAGCGTGGCCCGGTGGGAGGGCCAGCACAGCAGCCCCAGCGCGCCGGTGACCGTCGCGGCCGTCAGCACGGCAACTCCACCTCCCGCTGCGCGAGCAGGCGCGACAGCAGCTCACCGTGTTCGGTCCATTCGCCGTCGCGCCAGGCAGGCAGCACTTCGACCTCGTCACCGCACCGGTGCGGCACCCCGATCTCAGCCAGCACCCTGCGGTCGCCGTGCCGCCGCATGTGCAGCACGACCCGCACCGCCGCGGCGACCTGGCTGTGCAATCCGGCGCGCGAGAGCCCACCGAGGGCGGCGAGCGCTTCGAGCCTGGCTGGTACCTCGGCTGGGCAGTTGGCATGCAGTGTGCCCGCGCCGCCCTCATGGCCGGTGTTGAGCGCGGCAAGGAGCTCGCAGACCTCAGCGCCCCGCACTTCGCCGAGAACGAGCCGGTCAGGGCGCATCCGCAGCGCCTGCCGCACCAGTTCCCGCAACGTGACCTCGCCTGCACCTTCGACATTCGGCGGCCGGGCGACGAGCCGGACGAACTGGGGATGGTCTGGCTCAAGCTCACCAGCGTCTTCAACACTCACGATGCGCTCAGCCGGTGCGACCGCCCCGAGCAGCGCGCCAAGCAGCGTGCTCTTACCGGCGCCGGTGCCACCGGAGACAAGCAGCGTCAGGCGCGCCGCCATGATCGCTCGCAGCAGCGCCGCGCCCGCCGCGTTCACAGTGCCGAGTTCGGTGAGCGCGGCGAGGTTGTGCGCCGCTGGTCGCAGGACCCGCAACGAAAGACATGTCCCCTCCGCCGCGATCGGTGGCAGCACCGCATGCAACCGGACCCGCGCAACGGCCGCTGCCGCTGGCAGCCACCCGTCGACGAAAGGTTGCGCGTCGTCGAGCCGCCTGCCCGCGGCATGTGCGAGTCGTTGGGCGAGACGCCGCACGGACGCCTCATCGGGGAAGGTGACCCAGCTGCGCCGCAAGCCACCGGCGCCATCGGTCCAGACCTGGTCCGGTGCGGTCACCAGCACGTCGGTGACGTCGTCATCGCTGACGAGGTCCGCCAGCGGACCGAGACCGACTAGCTCATGCCGGAGCTGACGCAACGCTGACAACACGTCCTCATGTCCCGCGACGCCGAACTCGGCGCGTACGGCCGCCGCCACCGTCGCCGAGCTGACGTCGGCACCGTCATCGGCGAGTCGTCTGCGCACGCGGTCGACCAGGTTGGCATGCATCAGGCGGCCACCTTCGCGTCGTCGTGCAGCGCGGCGAGCACGTCGGTGGCACCGCCTGCCAGCGGGCCCCCGCGCCGGAGCCGGAACTCGCCGCGCTCCAGCGCGCTTGCCAAACGTGGTTCGGCGCGCATGACAGTGAGTAGCTCGCCGCCGATCACATCCGCGACGGCATCAGCGGGCAGCGCGTCGGGCGAGGGACCCCGGACGACCAGGCCGACGCGACGCGCGCGATGCCGGAGCCGTTCGACAAGCCGGTACGCCGATGCCGATGCACGCACTTCGGCCGGCACGATGACCGCGATCAGGTCGGCGAGGTCGACGACCTGCCATCCGGCGGGGCCCAGCTCCCGTGGCAGGTCGCAGACCACCGTGTAGCCGGATCGCACACCCGCCTCGATCACCGCGGCAGCGGCTTCCGGGGCTGGACCATCGCCTGATCTGCCGCACGACAGCACAACCAGCCTGCCATCACCGCCAGCCACATCGGGCAGGGCGTCACGCAGCGCCGACATCGAGACCCGTCCGGAACGCACCGTGACGTCCGGCCAGCGCAGCCCAGCGGCCTGTTCGGCTCCCAGCACCAGGTCGATACCGCCCGACAGCGCGTCGAAGTCGACAAGCAAGGCGTCGCCCCCTTCATCCGCATGGGCGATGGCCACGCTCGCCGCGAACACCGACGCACCAGCGCCACCCCTGCCGCCGATCACGCCGAGCACCGTGCCCTTGCCCGCAGCGGGTTCCTCCGCGACGTCGGCAAGCAGATCGACGAGCTCGGACTCTGCGTCAGGCAGGCTCAGTACGCGCTCGACGCCAGCGGCGTACGCCGCCTCCCAGCTCACGACGTCGAGGGGCTGATCGGTAACCAGCACGACACCGCCACGCTTCGGTAGTTGGCCCGCGTCATCGTCGCTGAGCATTGCGGCGTCAACGAGCACGAGCGGCGCGCGTGTCCATCTCGTCCGCGCGGCGATGAGGTCGGGCACGCAGTCGAGTTCGCACCCCGCTGCGGCGGCGATGCGCACGATCTCATCGAGCACGCTTTCCGCGCTGACGGCGACGAGTGGCCTGGAATTGGACATACTTCCCCCAGTTCTGTTGAGGCTGTCCGTGGAGTGAGCTGATCTGAGCTGAATCGCGAACCTGGGCCTAATGCCGACGTGCGACGCGGCGCGGCTGTGCTTTCACTCTCACCTGCGGCCCCCCGAGCGGCAAAATGTCCGATTCCCTCAGTTGTGGATAACGGGGCTGACCTGTGGATAACCAGAGTGGGCGGCGAATGAACGTGCTGTGAAGAACGCTTGTGGCATGAGACGCCAGTAAGACGTCCTCCACGGTGCCCGCCGAACTTCTATGCTTGCGCCATGTTCGACGCGCCCGCAGGTGAGCAGCAGGAGGACACCGGCAACAGGTCCGGTGTCGCCGCATTCTTCGATCTCGACAAGACGATCATCGCGTCCTCCAGCGCGCTCGCCTTCAGCAAGCCACTGCTCAAGCAGGGCCTCATCAACCGAAAAGCCGCACTCAAGAGCGCCTACGCGCAGCTGATGTTCTCCATCGCAGGCGCGGACCAGCAGCACACGGAACGGCTCCGCTCGCAGGTCTCCGCACTCTGCGTCGGCTGGGACGTCGCGCAGATCAGCGCCATCGTCAACGAGACTCTGCACGACGTCGTCGACCCACTCATCTACGCCGAGGCCGCCGAGTTGATCGCGGCGCATAAGGCGGAGGGCGACGACGTGATCGTGTTATCGGCAACCGGCGAAGAGGTGGTCTCACCGGTCGCGGAGATGCTGGGCGCGGACTTCAGCGTCTCGACGCGGATGGAGGTCATCGACGGCCGATACTCCGGTGAGGTGGAGTTCTACTGCTTCGGGGAAGAGAAGGCACGGGCGGCGCGGCAACTCGCGACGGAACGCGGCTACGACCTCGATCGGTGTGCCGCCTACTCGGATTCCAGCACGGATCTGCCACTACTTGAGGCCGTCGGCAGGCCGTGCGCTGTGAACCCGGACAAGCAGCTGCGCAAGCTCGCGCAGGAGCGGGCCTGGCCTGTGCTGACCTTCTCCCGGCCGGTGTCGCTGCGCACCAAGATCCCGCATCCGACGGCGACCGCGGTCGCGCTCGGCGTCGGCGTCGGAGCGCTCGCTGTGGCAGGAGTGACCTGGTACGGGGTGAAGAACCGACGTCACCAGGACCCTTAACGCCGGTTAGGACGACTGCTGGTGAAAAAGTGACCAACGGTGCGCTGAGCAGCTATTTTGCCACGCGCAGAACAGGAATCCTAGTCCGCGAACGCGCTGAAGTCACTACCGAACGACCTCTTGACCGGTGCACCCGTTCGCGGCCTTGAAGTGGCCGCTGTCACTGGGTAGAAAGAGAGGTGCGGACACCTGATCGGCCAGGGAGCAGTCGGAGATAAGGCTGGTCCACCCCGCCAGGTCTCCGTGCGCGGACACCGGGCACCCACGCGCAGCACGCCGCGGGAGGCTTGTCGTCAACGGGATTGCGTACCGGGACGCCGGACGCCTAGTCCACAAGGTACGACACGAGTTGCACGCTTGGTAACCCGATTGCCCGCGCGAGCAGGCGGCGGCCCGCCGACAGTCATGTCGACGGGCCGCCGCCAGTGCATGGGTACCTCTTCTCCGCGGCGAATCCGCCGTCACACCAACATGAAAAGACGTCGCGTTCTGTTGTCAACTTGTTAACCACGTCCGTTAACGGCTTTGAGCTTGCAAGCGACGTCCTTCACAGACCAGCATTCACGGTATGGGCAGATCGGCATGTTCGTGTCTATCGCCCGTTCTCCTGAGCGTGTGCCTTACCAGGGCAACCAACCCGTGGATCGTGATGTGACGGAAGGGCGTGGGCGTAGTTGTCGATTCCAACCTCTGTGGGTGACGTTGCCGCCGCTGATGACAGTGAGCCTGACGGTGTCACGCCGGTCATCGAATTCGCGGCGGACGACGGTCCTGGACCCCTGGTACGCATTCGCTCCCTGCTACCCGGCCTCGCGCGCGCGGAGCAGCGCGTCGCCAAAGTCGTGCTCGACGACCCGTCCGCCGTCGCGAGCCGCAGCATCACCGAGGTCGCCCTCGCCGCGAACACCAGCGAGACCACGGTGACGCGGTTCTGCAAAGCGGTCGGCGTCGGCGGGTACCCGCAGCTGCGAATCGCGCTCGCCGCCGACACCGCACGAAGCCAGGCGCGTGGCAGCAAGGTGCTCGGCAGCGAGATCGCGGTTGACGACGATCTCGACGCGATCGTCAGCAAGATCAGCTTCGCCGAGGCCAGAGCCGTCGAGGACACCGCGTCGCAGTTGGACATCGACGTGCTCGCCGACGCCGTGACCGCGGTGGCGGTCGCGCCACGGATCGACATCTACGGCGTCGGCGCGAGCGCGTTCGTGGCCTCCGACCTGCAGCAGAAGCTGCACCGCATCTCCAAGGTCAGCTTCGCGTGGTCGGACACCCACGTGATGCTCAACTCCGCATCGGTGTTGCGCGAACGCGATGTCGCGATCGGCATCTCCTACAGCGGGTCCACATCGGACACAATTGAGGCGCTGCGCACCGCGAAGCAGCGCGGCGCGATCACCATCGCGATCACCAACTTCCCACGCTCACCCATCGCAACCACAGCGGACTACACGCTGACCACGGCAGCGCACGAGACGACGTTCCGCGCTGGCTGGACCGCGAGTCGCATCACCGCGCTGACCGTGACGGACTGCTTGTTCGTCGGTGTCGCGCAGCGGTTGGGGCCGACCGCGCGACTGGCCGTCGACCCGGAACACGACGCGACGATGTCGCACCGGCTCGGCGTCCGGCCGGACGGCAGGCGCAAGCCGCACGAGCCGTCCTGAGCGGCCTCAGCGGCCCGGCCTGCTGAGACCGTGCTTGCCGCCGCCCCTGCTGAGCACGATGCGGTCGGTACGCCGCAGTGACTCCCGCGCGGGGGCGGCGTCCTGCGCGGTCAGGTTCCGCAGCCGGATCGGCGGCCCGAGGTCGACAAGGGTCGGGACGTACTCAGCCTTGTCGACCCGCCACCGCTGACCGGTGTGGGTGAAGCGGAAACGAGCCGCGATGCCTTCCTCGCTAACCCCGCGCGGCTCGTCGTGCCTGGCCACACTGTTGCCGAGCCCGTAGGCGACCCACTTGCCGTTGATGCGTTCCATCGGCTGCACGACGTGCGCGTGATGCCCCACGATCAGATCGATCGCCTTCGTGCCAAGCAGCCGGGACGCGAGCGAGGTCTGCTCCGCGGTCGGCTGGTGCTGGTACTCGTCACCCCAGTGCAGGCTCGCGATGACGACGTCAGCGCCCGCGGCGCGGGCCTTCTTCGCCTCCGCGATCACTCGCTCGGCGGAGAGTTGATTCGCCATCCAGGGCCTTCCCTCCGGGATGGGGATGCCGTTGAAGCCGTAGCTGTACGACACCTGACCGACCTTGACGCCACCGACGTCCATGATCAGTGGCTTGGCCGCCTCTCGCGCGGTGCGTGCCGAGCCGGTGTGCCGCAGCCCGGCGGCGTCCATCGCCCGCAGGGTGCGCCGCACACCCTCTTCGCCCCGATCGAGCGTGTGGTTGGACGCGGTCGAACAGGCGTCGTAGCCGGTATCGACCAGAGCGCCGGCCAGTTCGGGTGGCGCGTTGAACGCCGGATAGCCGCTGAACGGCCCTCCTGGCGCGGCGAGCGGCACCTCAAGGTGGCAGAGCGCCAGATCGGCACCGTGGATCACCGGCCGGATCCCGGCGAACAGATCGCGGAAGTCCCTGCGGCCGTCGCCTGCCGCGCCCTCATCGCGGTCGGCCTGCGCGGTCAGCGCGGAGTGGATCAGGATGTCGCCCGTCGCCACGACGGTGAACGAACGCGGCCGCTCCCGTTCCTGCAGTGCTGCGGCATCGCGGGCCGTCGACGTCGGCGCCGTCGGCACACCACTCGTCGCCTCCGGCGAGCACGCAGCCGTCAGCGCGACCACCGTGACGAGCAGGACCGCGCTCAACGGCCTGCCTCGCACCGTCACGTCAGTCTTCCGCGGCCGCGTCGGCGATGCCCGCGGCTTCTTTCGCGCCGGTTTCCACTGTCTCGCAGCTGAACAGCACCCAGTCCCTGACGCCGTCGGCCTCACCGCTGGCGAAACCCTCCGCGGCAGCCCGGTAGCGGTTCAACTTGCGGTAGCAGGCGACCTCGGGCACCGAGAGACCCTTCGGGTCCAGCCCTGTCGAGATCATCGTCAGCCGCGCGGCAGCACGGGCGATCACGCCGTCCGCGGACGGGAACGCGTTGAGCGCGAGTAGTTCACCATGCACCACGGCGGCGAGCACCGGCCCTGGCGCGCTCGTCGCCCCGGTGACCAACTGGCCGAGCAACTCCAGCCGCTTGGCGATGTCACCACCCGGCCGGGGACGGCCCAGCTCATCCGGGTCGGTCACCAGGTCAGCGGCGGCGAGCACGTGCAGCCGGGCGAGCGCCTGTAACGGCGCCCGCTCCCAGGTTGGCAGCAGCGGGCCAAGCGACTCGGCGACCCGCAGCGATCCGGCGAGCACCGGCTCATCGACCTCCCCACCCTCGGGGATCTCGGGGTCGGCGCCGTCGATACCGGCAGACGCGCGCGCGGCACGCACCGACGCCTCCGCTGCGGTGGCTGGCCAGCCGGTGCGGTTGGCCGGGTGCCGGTGCACGGCGTCAACCGACTCGCGCGCGGAGCGCACGGCTTCGGTCACGCCGGGTAAGTCGAGGAGAGGTGCTAGCGGGTCCGTCACAGCGCGGACGTTACTCGTTGGGGTGCGAATGGTTCCACTGGCGGGCCAATCCCAGCCGTTCGCGGAGTCCTCTCCGGAAGACTGGTGCGAGTGTGGGCACGGGGCGCTAACGTCGGTAGTCACAGAGCACATCCCCTGTTACCCGACCCTGAAAACCAGTAGTCAGGAGGCTTCGCAGCATGGCAGAGCGGACCGGATCCGGACAGTCGGCGACCCTGGACAACCTGCTCACCGAGGAGCGGACTTTCCCGCCGAGCCAGGATTTCGCAGCGCGTGCCAACGCCACCGCCGATACCTATGCGGAGGCCGAAGCCGACCGTGACGCGTTCTGGGCGAAACAGGCCGAGCGGCTCCACTGGGAGACCAAGTGGGACCAGGTCGTCGACTGGTCGAACGCACCGTTCGCGAAGTGGTACGTCGGCGGCAAGCTCAACGTGGCCTATAACTGTGTCGACCGGCATGTCGAGGCAGGTCACGGCGATCAGGTCGCGATCCACTGGATCGGTGAGCCTGGCGACACTCGCGACATCAGCTATGCGGAGCTACAGCAGGAGGTCAGCCGTGCGGCCCACGGTCTGGCGTCGCTGGGCGTCGGCGCCGGTGACCGGGTAGCGATCCAGCTGCAGATGGTGCCGGAGGCGATCGTGGCGATGCTGGCGTGCGCCCGCATTGGTGCGCTGCACAGCGTCGTCTTCGGCGGCTTCTCGCCGTCGGCACTGCGCACCAGGGTTGACGACGCGCAGGCCAAGGTCGTCATCACATCGGACGGGCAGTACCGGCGCGGCAAGGCGACCGCGACGAAATCGCAGGTCGACGAGGCCCTTGCAGGCGCGGAGTCGGTGGAGAAGGTGCTCGTGGTGCGCCGCACCGGTGACGAGACCGGCACCCCGCAATGGGTCGACGGTCGTGACATCTGGTGGCACGAGCTGATGGACAGCCAGCCCGACAGCCACACACCGGAAGCATTCGACGCGGAGCACCCGCTGTTCATCCTCTACACCTCGGGCACGACCGGTAAGCCGAAGGGCATCCTGCACACCTCGGGCGGCTACCTCACCCATGCGGCCTACACGCATCACGTCGTGTTCGACCACAAGCCAGGCGAGGACGTCTACTGGTGCACCGCCGACATCGGCTGGGTGACCGGCCACTCCTACATCGTGTACGGGCCGCTGGCCAACCGCGCCACCCAGGTTGTCTACGAGGGCACGCCGAACACCCCACACGAGGGGCGTCATTGGGAGATCGTGCAGCGCTACGGCGTCACGCTGTACTACACCGCGCCCACTCTGATCCGCACGTTCATGAAGTGGGGCGAGGACATCCCCGCGCAGTACGACCTGTCGTCGCTGCGCCTGCTGGGATCCGTGGGCGAACCGATCAATCCCGAGGCGTGGATGTGGTACCGCACCCACATCGGCAGCGGGAAGGCTCCCATCGTGGACACCTGGTGGCAGACCGAGACCGGTGGAATCATGATCTCGCCGCTGCCCGGCGTGACCGCGACTAAGCCTGGCTCAGCGCAGCGGCCACTGCCCGGCGTCTCCGCCAAGGTCGTCGACGACCAGGGCGTCGAAGTCCCGAACGGCGGTGGCGGTTACCTGGTGCTCGACAAGCCCTGGCCCGGCATGCTGCGCGGCATCTGGGGCGACGACCAGCGCTACAAGGACACCTACTGGTCCCGCTTCGCCGACCAAGGCTTCTACTTCGCCGGCGACGGCGCGAAGTACGACGACGACGGCGATATCTGGCTGCTCGGCCGGGTCGACGACGTCATGAACGTCTCTGGCCACCGCATCTCCACCACCGAAGTGGAGTCCGCGTTGGTTTCGCATCACAACGTCGCCGAGGCGGCGGTCGTTGGCGCGTCCGACCCTACGACCGGACAGGGCATCGTCGCCTTCGTCATCCTGCGCGGCGGGGCCGACGACGACGCCAGCGGTGGGAAGGCCATCACAGAGCTGCGCAACCACGTGGCCTCCGAGATCGGCCCGATCGCCAAGCCGAGGCAGATCATGGTCGTGCCAGAGTTGCCGAAGACCCGCTCCGGCAAGATCATGCGTCGGCTGCTGCGCGACATCGCCGAGAACCGCGAGGTCGGCGACGTGACCACGCTGGCGGACACCACGGTGATGGACCAGATCTCGGAGGGCCTCAAAGGAGGCAAAGGCGACGAGTAGTCACACAGAACCCGCCGAGCGGGTTGAGCAATCACACATCAAGCGGCCCTGAGTGGACGTCGCGGTTAGGATCACCGAAGGAGTGCCGGGAAGTCTGGTCGGCGAGTAAGACACTCATGTCCCTACGACCCATGGAGCGTGTGTGGCCCGCCGCCGGACCCATCCCAAGGCCGAGTTCGCCCGTTATCTCCGTACCGAAACCACTGGCGGCATCGTGCTGCTCATCGGCACGGCCATCGCACTCATCTGGGTGAACTCGGCTTTCGGTGACAGCTACGTCGCGCTCAGGGACGCCAAGATCGGGCCGGACCTCCTCCACCTGAATCTCAGCGTGGGCACCTGGGCGAAGGACGGCCTGCTCGCGCTGTTCTTCTTCGTGGTCGGACTCGAGCTGAAACGTGAGCTGGTCGTCGGCGAGCTGTCCAACATCAAGGCAGCCGCGCTGCCGATCGTGGCCGCGATCGGCGGCATGGTCATCCCGGCGATCATCGCCTTGGCGATCTCGTGGGGCGAGCCGGGCTACGAGCGCGCTTGGGCCATCCCGATGGCCACCGACATCGCATTCGCGCTCGGTGTGCTCGCGCTGACCGCGCGACATCTACCGAGCAGCGCCAGGATCTTCCTGCTTTCGCTGGCCGTGGTGGACGATCTGGGCGCGATCATCGTCATCGCGGTGCTGTTCACATCGGGCTTCGACCTTGTCGCTGCCGGCGTGGCGCTGGTGGCGCTCGCCGTGTACTGGCTGCTGCAAAAGAAGCGGGTGCGGACCGCATGGCTGTATGTGCCGCTCGCGGTCGTGGTGTGGATCGCTATTCACACCACGGGCATCCACGCCACCATCGCCGGTGTCGCGCTCGGCCTGCTGACCAGGGTGCGCGCCGATCCCGGCGAAGAGGAGGCTCCGGCCATCCGGCTGGAACACCGGTTGCAGCCGTACTCGGCGCTGATCGCCGTTCCGGTCTTCGCGCTGTTCGCGGCGGGGGTCCCGATCAACGCCGAAGCGATGACGACCGTGTTTACCTCGAAGATCCCGCTGGCGGTCATGGCGGGACTCATCGGCGGCAAGCTGATCGGCATCGTCGGCGCGAGTGCTATCGCGGTCCGGCTCGGTATCGGACGACTACCGAGCCGGACCAACTGGCGGGACATCACCGCGCTGGCCATGCTCGGCGCGGTCGGTTTCACCGTCAGTCTGCTGATCGCGGATCTCGGCCTGCCCGAAGAAGCGCGCGAACCGGCCAAGTCCGCGGTGCTGATCGCGTCGGCGACCGCGTCCCTGCTCGCCGCGGCACTGCTCAGCAAACGCAGCAAGGCGCACGCGCAGTACAACAACGCGCAGGAGGCATAAGCGGCCACGTGCGCGAACTCGCACGCGAATCGCCCTACCTCATCACTTGCAAGTCACCCGGGCCATGGCACGATGACACCCGTGACACGGCACGAGGAGCAGTTCAACGACGCCAGCGGGACGGTGGACTACCTACCGCTGACCGACGATGACAAAGCCCTTGCGGGCAATGGCGCGGGCGAACCGTCAATTGGCACGCTCGTCCGCGATACGTCGACGCGTATGTCCGCATTGGTCAGAGCGGAGATCGAGCTCGCCAAATCCGAGGTCATCGGCGAGGTCAAGAAGGGCGTCAAGGGCAGCGTCTACTTCGTCATCGCCCTCGTTGTCGCACTGTACAGCTCGTTCTTCTTCTTTTTCTTCCTCGGCGAGTTGCTTTCCGTGTGGCTGATGCGCTGGGCCGCGTTCCTCATCGTGTTCGGCCTGATGCTGGTGGTCGCGGTCGCGAGCGGCGTGCTCGGCTGGCGCAAGGTGCGCAAGATCCACGCGCCGGAGGAGACCATCGCAAGTGTGAAGAAGACGTCGGAGACGCTTCGGCACCGACAGTCCGATGAGGAGGCCAGCGCGGACCAGGGTGGCGCGAGCCGCAGCTAGCAGCGTGTCCCGCGCACCCGACCCATCCAGCGTCCGGTATCCAGGGCCGTGGACGCACCGTGACATCTCCGCCAACGGCATCGCGCTGCACGTCGCCGAAGCGGGTGATGGTCCGCTCGTCGTGCTGCTGCACGGGTTCGCCCAGTGCTGGTGGGTCTGGCGCGAGCATCTGACCTTCCTAGCCAACGCGGGCTACCGCGTGGTCGCCGCCGATATGCGCGGCTACGGCGACTCCGACAAGACTCCGCGTGGTTACGATGCCTGGACCCTTGCCGGTGACGTCGCTGGCCTGGTTCGCGCGCTCGGCGCACGCCGCGCGCACCTTGCCGGGCACGGCTGGGGCGGCGCCATCGCCTGGACGGCGGCGACACTGCACCCGCGCGTCGTCAGCACGGTCAGCGTCCTCGCCGCCTCTCACCCTCTCGCGTTACGGCCAGCCTTACGACGGTGCCTGGTGAACGAGCGCCAACGTCGTGCGACCGGGCACATGTATCGGTTCCAGCTCCCCATCGTGGCCGAACGCGGCCTGCTGGAGGACAACGCCGCGCAGGTCGAGCGATATCTGCGCGACTGGTCCGGACCAGGATGGCCGTCGAGCCCCGACTTCGCCCCGACGGCCGCGACGCTGCGCGATGCCGTGCGGATTCCTGGCGTGGCGCACTGCTCGCTGGAGTACTACCGGTGGGCATTCCGCTCGCTGTTCCGTGGCGACGGCAGGCGCTTCGCCCGCGCGGTGCGTACGCCCAGCCCGGCACCCGTGCTGCAAGTGCACGGCGTGGCGGACAGTTGTGTGCTGCTCGATACCGCCCGCGCCAGCACCCGCTGGGCCGGTCCCGGCTCACGGTTCGAGTTGCTGTCCGACGTCGGGCACTACCCGCATCTGGAGGCACCCGACCGCACGTCGGTGTTGCTACGGGACTGGCTCGACGCGCACTGACCCGGTGTCACACGGCGTCCCGAGCACGCCATACAGCGTCGGGAGCGCAGGACACGACGTCGGGAGCGCAGGACACAGCGTTGGGAATGCAGGACACGACGCGACGGGCGCTAGGACGTGCAGCGGCCGGTGCCGACGGGTTGCGTCATGCCGGGGGCCTGCTGGACCTCCGGTGCGACCTCTTCCGCTGTCAGGGTGAAGCCGGTGTCAGGGTCCTGCACCGAGGCGCCAAAGACGACGCCGAGGACGTCGCCGTCTGGGGCAACCATCGGCCCGCCGGAGTTCCCACTGCGGATCTGGCCCCGCACCGTGTAAACGTCCCTGCGCACGGTCTTCGACTCGTAGATGTCCGGGCCACGCAGCGTGATCTGCTGCCGCACCCTGGCGGGTGTCGCGGTGTACGGGCCGTCGAGCGGGTAGCCGAGCACGATCGCGCTGTCGCCGCCGTCGGCTGGCGCTGGCTGGAAATTGAGCGCCGGGGCGTTCAGTGCTGGCACGTTGAGGATGGCGACGTCAGCATCCGGATCGAAGAAGACGACCGTCGCGTTGAGCAGCGAACCGTTGGACTCCACCCCGACCTGGTTGGTGCCCGCGACGACGTGCGCATTGGTCATCACCCGCTGCGGCGCGATGACGAACCCGCTGCCTTCCAGCCTGCGGGAGCAAGACGGCGCCTCACCCCGGATCTTGAGCACGCTGGGCCGCACCCGCTGCACCACAGCGGACTTCTGCAGCGCCGTGTCCGGCGCCTGCACTTCCCGGTTCGGCGACTCGGCGAACGGCGGCAGGATCCGGGGTAGCCCGGAGACGTCGAGCAGCTTGCGCAGATCGTTCGGCAGGGCGTGCGCCTGATCCGGCATGCTGTCGTTGACCGTGGCGAGCACCTTCGAGTTGTTGATCGCCGCCGCGAGCCCTGGCAGACCGGACACGCTGGTCATCGAGAACCCGACGAGCCAGGCGATCGCGAACGCGGCCAGCCCCTGCACCAGCGCGCCGAGCCCGTTCTCAAGAACGGAGGGGCCGTTCGCGCCTAATCGTTCCTTGAGGGTTCTGCCCACCCAGACGCCGAACGTCTCACCGAGCGCGACCAGGAACACCACGGTCGCGAAGGCGAGGGCCACCTTCGCCGCCGGGTTCTGGAACATGTCCACGACCATGGGCGCGGCGAACCGAATCCCGATGATGGCGCCCGACAAGACGCCGAGAAACGCGGGAAGCGCGACGATAACGCCTTGCCGCGCACCGGAAATGGCAGCCAGCAGCGCCACGAGCAGGACGATGACGTCGACCCAGTTCACGATCACTCCCTCGTGGACTTCCGGCCTGGCAACCGTAATAGCTCGCCCGCGCGGTCGTGACGCGGGCTACTGGAAAGCATGTCATCCCTGATCACAAGCGCTCACCATGATCGGCGAGCGCGCGTCGCAGCGGCCGGACGTCGGTGGTGTCCCACTCCCGTTCCCAGCCACCGAGCGAGAGCAGCACGCTCAGCAGCCCCGCGGTGAACCCCCACACGAACAGGCCGTCGACAACGAACGCTGGCCCCTGCCAACCGCCCTCCTCCCTGCGGACGACGAACCGGTTGGCGGGATCGGCCAAGTCGGCGAGCCTGACCCGCGCCACGGCCGACGTCTCGCCGGGGTCGACAGCGTGCACGGCGCTCGGCCGTTCCCAGTGCGCGAGCACCGGCGTCACAGCGAAACCCGACACCGGGACGTAGAGCTGCGGCAGCAAGGCCACGGGCAGCACGCCATCCGGGTCGAGCCCGGTCTCCTCGACAGCTTCCCGCAGCGCGGTGTCGACCGGGCCGGTATCGCCGTCATCGGCACCACCACCGGGGAAGGCCACCTGACCTGGGTGCGAGGGCATCTCGTCCGCCCTGCGCAACAGCAACACGTCCGGTTCGGGGCCAGCGCCGTTGGAGTCGTCCTCGCCAAACAGCACCAGCACCGCCGCGTCACGGACATCACCGTCGCTCGGCGGCGTGAATCGGGTGAACGTGCTGTGATCCAACTCGCCCGCGATGCCGACGAGGCCGCGCAGCCACGTCGGCACATCGACGGGTTCGACGAGCGGGCCGGGCACGGTCTCTGTCACGGGCGTCCTCCGTTGGCTGCGTAGGCTTCGACGGCCTTCCGTACCTGCTCAACGCGCGAGAACACCCTCGGATTCTCGATCAAGTGGATTTGACCACCGCGAGTAATCACGTACGACGCCGGCAATGCCTGCGGCGCGCGCAGCGCGGAACGGATCGGCCCCCTGCCCTCACCGTCGTGCACGGCGGGCAATCGGACACCCAGCTCAGCGAGCAGTTCCAGGCCCTCGCGCTCACCGCTGTCCACCTGGACGGCCAGCACGTCCGCGGCCCCATCGGAGGCGGCGTAGGCGGCGAGCACCGGCAGTTCCTCGCGGCACGGACCGCACCAGGTCGCCCATAGGTTGACCAGTGTCGTCCTGCCAGCCAGCGCCGTGCCGACGTCGATCCGCTTACCGTCGGCCAAGCACCGGGCGTGGACGCCGCGCAGTTTCGGCACGACGGCGGCATCAGACGCACCCGGGTCGTCCGACGCGGCAGAACCGCCCGACGCAGTGGGGCAGTCCGGCAGCCGGGCGGCCTGCCGCGCATCGGCCAGCTCGCCCGAATCCGCGTCAGACGCGCCGGGCGCAGCGGGATCCTCGCCGCGCAACACCGGCAGCAGGGCGACGATGCCAGCCAGCACCAGCGCCCCGAGCACAAGCGTCCACCGCGCGGTCCGGCTCACGGCGTCACCTCGCCGGGGCCAGCGGCGAGCTCGAGCAGACGATCCCGCTCCGGGCCCTTGACCAGCCGCGCCGCCGTGTCGAAGTCGGTCGGGCCAGTGCCGTAGGACGGGCAGTCCCGCGCGAGCAGGCACGCCCCGCAGGCGGGCGTACGCGCGTGGCAGACCCGCCTGCCGTGAAAGATCACCCGATGAGACAGCAGCGTCCAGTCCTTCCTGGGGAACAGCTCACCAATCGCGTGCTCGATCTTCACCGGATCGTCCAGGTCGGTCAGCCACCATCGCCGCACCAGCCTGGCGAAGTGGGTGTCGACAGTGATGCCAGGCACACCGAACGCCTCACCGAGCACGACGTTAGCGGTCTTGCGCCCCACACCGGGCAGCGTTACCAGGTCAGCGAGCCTTCCGGGCAGCTCGCCGTCGAATTTCTCTACGATCGCGGCGCCGAGCCCCATCAGCGAAGTCGCCTTGTTCCGGTAGAAGCCGGTCGAGCGGATGTAGCTCTCCAACTCCTCCCGGTCGGCACCCGCGTAGTCGGCGGCGGTCGGATAGCGCGCGAACAGCGCGGGCGTCACCTTGTTCACCCGTTCGTCGGTGCACTGAGCCGACAGAATCACCGCGACGATCAGGTCCAGCGGGGTGTTGTAGTTCAGCTCGCAGTGCGCGTCGGGGAAGGCGTCGCCGAGCCTGCGGTAGATGCGCCGGGCGCGCCGGATGAGTGCCAGCCTGCTCTCGTCGGTGAACTTCCTGCGACGCCGGCCACTGTTAGCGGGGCCATTGTTAGCTACTGACGGCACACGGCTAGCCTACGGCCAGAAGCGGGCTCACTCGTCAGTGGGCAGCGGATTAGGGCCAGGCGCTGGCGTCACAGCAACATCACAAGAACACGCCGATCCGGGTCCAACACCTGCACGATCATTGAGACGTAAGCGAGGATTGACCTTATGACGGTCTGGTTCGTAGTCGCAGTTCCGCTGGTCGTGCTGGTTTTCGCGCTGTTCATGGAGCGGGTGGAGAGCAGGCTCCGCAATGTGACCGTCAAAGAGGAAGACGTCGAGGAGTTCCTGGAGAAGGCGCAGCCCAACGAGGTAGGCGCGCTCTATGGCCAGGGCATTGGCCGCGCGCTGGAACTGTTCCGGTTGCGCAGGATCAGCGGCAAGGCGAACAAACTCCGTACGCGCAGGCCCGAGAACGCACAGTAACGTATACCCTCAGCTACCGGACCGGGTGGCAACGCCGCGTGACCGACGTCTAAGATCGCCTACTTGGCGGATCGCGTCGTCACGCGGTCATCGATGGAGCACTCACACGTGTGGGTTCGATCGCGGCCGCGCCGACGCTTCCTGCCAGGGCATTCCGCGAGTACGCCCTAGACTGCACCACACAGGCCGGGCTACTCGCTGACGGCCTCGCGGTGGGCTCACCAGGCCCGTCGTCAAGGTCGGAACAGCACGACAACCGGGCAAGACAGGCTGTGCCGACATAGAGTAGCCCGGGCGGTAAATTGAGGCACAGTGACCAGCGACACGTGCCCGCGACAGACTGCGGAAAACACGGTCGCGTGCGACAGGAGGCACAGGTGGACGAGGTCCTTGCCCGCGCGGGCATCTTCCAGGGCGTAGAACCAGCCGCGGCTGAGGCACTCGTGCAGACCTTGGAGAGCGTGGAGTTCCCCAGGGGGCACGTGATCTTCAACGAAGGCGAGCCAGGCGACAAGCTCTACATCATCCAGTCAGGCAAGGTGAAGATCGGGCGCAAGTCCCCGGATGGCAGGGAGAACCTGCTGGGCATCTTCGGACCTTCTGACATGTTCGGCGAGCTGTCCATCTTCGACCCGGGGCCGAGGACGTCGAGCGCGGTCACCGTGACCGAGGTGCGCGCGGTCATCATGGACAGGGCAGCCCTGCGCCAGTGGATCTCGACACGACCGGAGATCTCCGAGCAGCTGCTCAGGGTGGTGGCGCGCAGGCTGCGCCGCACCAACAACATGGTCGCCGAGCTGATCTTCACCGATGTGCCTGGTCGCGTCGCCAAGGCGCTGCTGCAGCTCGCGCAGCGCTTCGGCAGCCAGGAGGCCGGCCTGCTACGGGTCACCCACGACCTCACGCAGGAGGAGATCGCTCAGTACGTCGGCGCGTCGCGCGAGACCGTGAACAAGGCGCTCGCCGACTTCGCCCAGCGCGGCTGGCTGCGACTGGAAGGCAAGAGCGTGCTGATCCTCGACCCGGAGCGACTGGCCCGCAGGGCTCGTTAATTCGATCGAGTGACACACGTCACCGCGCGGGCCGGTTAACGCTGCCGCGACCGCGCGCGACGCCACAATCGGAAAGCAGAAAAAGGAGCCGGGCGCCACCCCCGACGTGGCGCACCGGCTCCTTTTTCTGTATGCGCGGCCCATCCCCCGACGTTCCGCGCTCCCCGCCCTCCGGTCATAGGCCCCGACCCAATTTGCCGGAGGGAGTTTTTCACTATGTTCTTGTCCCTACGATCGCCCACGATGTCCGCGACTTCAAGGCCGTTCACCCTCAAGGACGGTGCGGAGGGCGGTTATGTTGCATAAGTCGGCATAAAACGCGCACAACGTTACCCAATCGAGATCCGCCATTCCGTGCCCTGCGCATCGGCGCGCAACCAGGTGTGAGTGACCTGACCTGAATTCGAGTGGTACTGCCGTACCATAATTGGTCATACTGGTACGCGTGTCCAACAACGCATCCCTCGCCGACTACCGCGCCGCGCTGACCGCCCCCGGCGCTGGCCTGCCTGTGCTGTGCTCACTGCTCGCCCGGCTACCGATCGCCATGATCGGCTTTTCCGTGCTGCTCTACACCCAGCACGTCACTGGCTCGTTCGCGATCGCGGGCGTGGTCGGGGCAGGACTGCTGATCGGCGTCGCGATCGGCTCCGTCGTGCAGGGCAGGATCATCGACCGATTCGGGCCGACCCGGCCGATCCTGCTGGCCACCGTAGTCTTCACCGCCGCTGTCATCACGCTCGTCCTCGCGATCGAGCAGATCGCGCCAACCGTCCTGCTGGTGGCGCTCGCGGTCCTCTCGGGCAGCACCCAGCCCGGCGTGCCGTCGGCCGCTCGATCGCTGTGGGCACGGCTGCTGCCGCCCGGTAACGCGCGCGATGCCGCCTACGCCTACGAGGCGATCTCCATGGAGGTCTTCTTCATCCTCGGTCCCGGCCTCGCCGGAATCATGCTGCTGACGCCGTGGCCCGGCTCCGGCGTCGTCGCTGGTGCCGCCTGCATGGCGCTCGGCTCGGTCGGCTTCGCGCTCAGTTCCCCAGTACGGGCGTGGCGGGCACGACCCAAGGGCGAGCACGCGGGCAGTCTCCTTGGCGCGTTCGGCAGCGCGGGCATGCGCACGGTGGTGATCGCCGTGCTCGGCTTCGGCATCGTGATCGGGTTCGTCGAGGTCGCCGTCCCCGCCGTCGCGACCGCCGCTGGCGAACCGACCATCGGCGGGCTGCTGCTGTCGGTGTGGTCGCTCAGTTCGGTGCTGTTCGGCGTCTTCTTCAGCCTGCGGCCGTGGCCCCGGGCGTTGCCGCTACGGCTGCCGGTGCTGCTCGGCGGCCACGGGCTGTTGGTGGGCCTGCTGGTCCTGCCGACGTCGTTCGCGCCGACATCGTTGCTGCTGCTCGCGGGCTGCATGGTGATCGCCGGCGCGCTCATCACCCCGCAGGCGACCAGCCACTCCACCGCGATTGACGTCGTCGCGCCGAAGGGAACCGCGACGGAGGCGTTCGGCTGGGTCATCACCGCTGCGACGCTCGGGCTGTCCATCGGCCACTCGACCAGCGGGTTCGTCGTCGAACGGTTCGGTCCGCCGATGTCCTTCCTCGCGGCGGCCTGCGCCGGGCTGGCGCTCGCCGCGCTGGTGTGGGCGCGACGGCACACCGTGCGGGCGTCAACCCCGCCGGTTGAGGTAGTCGAGCTGCGCGCGGACACTGGCCTCGGCCGCTCCCCAGAGCTTGGGGTCGACGTCGGTGTAGACGAACTCGACGATCTGCCGAGGGCTGGCGTCCGCTCCTAGCTCGGCCAGCGCGCCGCGCACCTGGTTCAGCCGCTGCTCCCGGTGCTCCCGGTACTCGCGGACGGTGCCGCGCAGGTTGGCCAGCTCCGGTCCGTGACCGGGCAGCCCGACGGCGCCGTCGGGCACAGTGTGGCTGTCGGAAAGCAGGTCAAGCGAGTCGAGATAGTTCCCGAGGTGGGAGAGCACCGTCGTGCCGTAGCCGAGGATGGTGTCCCCGGTCAGCACGTGCGTGGTAGCGCCGTGGCCGACCGTCAGGCACACCGAGTCGGCGGTGTGGCCAGGAGTGTGCAGCACGTCGAACCGCAGACCAGCCGCCTCGACGACATCGCCGTGCCGGATGGCCCTGACGTCATCGTCGCCCCAGCACAGCTCCTGATCGAAGGCTCGCACCGGCGCGCCGACCCGCTCGGCGAAGCCGGGAGCGCCCTCGGCGTGGTCCGGGTGATGGTGGGTGAGCAGGACCAGCTCGACGTCACCAGCCGCCGCGACGAGCAGGTCGAGGTGTTCCTCGTCGTCGTAGCCAGGATCGATGACGACACTGCCCGCCGCGCCTGGCGCCCGAAGCACCCAGCTGTTGGTGCCTTCCAGCGTCATCGTCGACGGGTTGTTCTCCAGCAGCACGGACGCGATCTCGCTGACGGGCCGCAGCTGGCCGTAGGCAGGATGCCGCATGCGGGTCACTCTCCTCGGGGCGGCAGGAACTCGACGCGGACGCCGCTACTGTCGCGCACGATGGTTGGTTCGACCCGGGGGATCTCCCTGTGCGCGGCGAGAGCGCTCGCTACCGAGTCGTACTCGGCGAGTTCGGCGAGCGTGACCCTGGTCGGTGGCATCATCGGCCGCTTTCCCTCGTCGGCTTCGGCCAGCGCGTCGGCTGGCCGCACCCACGACGACGACTCCGTCTCGGTGGTCGCGTCGTCGGCTCGCTGGCCCTCCGGCAGGGCCGCGAGGAAGAAGCGGGCGTCGTAGCGGCGCGGCTCCTGCGCGGGAGTCACCCAGCTCGCCCACGGCCGCAACAGGTCGGCGCGCAGCACCAACCCCGCGTCGTCCAGGAACGCCGCCAGCGACAGCTCCCGCGAGATCAGCGCCTCGCGGGCGTCGTGGTACGGCGTCGAGTCGGCGACGATCGTGCCGTCGGCGTCGCCCGCGAGCAGCACACCGGACTCCTCGAACGTCTCCCGTACGGCCGCGCACACCAGGCCCCGCGCCAGCGACGTCTCGCAGCCGAGCCAGTCGGCCCATGCCGAGGCGTCCGGCCCATGCCAGGCCACGGCGCTGACGGTGCTGTCTACGTCACGCTGGTCGAGGCCGCCGCCAGGGAAGACCGTCATCCCGCCCGCGAAGGCCATGCCAGCCACCCTGCGCTGCAGGAACACCTCGATGCCTGATGCGTTGCCGTGCGCGGCGGCATCGCGCACCAGCATCACCGTCGCCGCGTCCTTCGGGGTAGCTGGCACCTCAGGGGTCTCTGGCGGGACGAAGTCGTCCGGCAATGGCACCGACTTGGGCCAGCTCGTCACACGGATTCCCCGACCTCGACGATCATCTCCACCTCAACCGGCGCGCCGAGTGGCAGCTCAGCGACACCGACAGCGGAGCGGGCATGCTGGCCAGCATCGCCGAAAACCTCGCCAAGCAGCTCGGACGCACCGTTGACGACACCGGGCTGGCCGGTGAAGCCGTCAGCGGAAGCTACGAAGCCGACGACCTTGACCACCCGGACGATCGAGTCGATGCCGACGAGGCTGTGCACGGCGGCGAGCGCGTTCAGTGCACAGGTGCGAGCGTGCCCCTTGGCTTCCTCCGCGCTGACCTCGCCACCGACCTTGCCCGCCACCGCGAGCTGGCCGTCGGTGATCGGCAGTTGGCCCGAGGTGTAGACCATGTTCCCGCTGCGAGTCGCGGGCACATACGCCGCGACCGGCGGAACCACCGTCGGCAGGTCGATATCCAGCTCGATGAGCCGTGCGCTCCAGCTCATCGGCGCTCAGCCCTTCGGCCGCTTGAGGTAGGCGACGTGCTGCTCACCGGTCGGGTTCGGCAGCACGGTGACCAGCTCCCAGCCGTCAGCGCCCCACTGGTCCAGGATCTGCTTGGTCGCGTGGATCAGCAGCGGAACCGTCGCGTACTCCCATGTGGTCGCGCTCATGCACCTGTCCTCTCGTTGCCTCACACGCCGGCGGGCTTGCTCCGCACTCAGTACCACTGATCACGTTGCCACCGGTGCCGGTCGCGAGATTAGTTGTTCTTTCCCGCAGCCTAGCGAGCCAGGCCGCGCTGGTGCGTGTCCCCCGCGCCTGTCACTTCAGGCACGCCCGGCACCGGCGTGACCATAGGGACGGGTTAGGTTGTCCGGTATGGACGCGTGGCGGATCTTCGCGACGGCGCTGTTCGTCGCTGCCGGGATCACGCTCGTGCTGCTGACGATGGCCAAGGTGCGTGAGCGGACCGGCTCCGGCGGGCAGACAGCGGTCGCGGGCGCCATCGGCGTCGCCGCGATGCTGGTCACCGGTGTCCTGATGGTCACAGTACTGCCCGCCGCCGTGACCTGGACGATCGTTGTCGTGGCGGGCGTCGTCGTCACCGCGATGGTGCTGGCTTCCTGAGCCCGCGCGAACGCCCTTCACCCCAATCGGTGCATTGACCGGTTACTCTGTCGGCCGTGACAACACCGCTCGGAGGCTCCGGCTGGACTCGAGAACTCAGGCGGGCTCGCTTGCATTTCGTGACCGGCAAGGGGGGAACGGGGAAGACCACGGTCGCCTCGTCGCTCGCCCTCGCACTCGCCAGCGGCGGACGCAGGGTGCTGCTGGTCGAGGTCGAGGGCAGGCAGGGCATCGCGCAAATGTTCGACACCGAACCCATGCCCTACGGCGAGCGGCACCTCGTCTCCGCGCCGGACGGCGGCGAGCTGTGTGCGCTGCACATCGATGCCGAGGCCGCGCTGCTCGAGTACTTCGAAATGTTCTACAACCTCGGCTTCGCGGGACGCACGCTGCGCAGGATGGGCGCGATCGAGTTCGCGACGACGCTCGCGCCAGGGCTGCGGGACGTGCTGCTCACCGGCAAGATCAAAGAGTGCGTGACCCGCAGGGAGTCCGACGGCCGCCACAGCTACGACCACGTCGTCGTCGACTCCCCGCCGACAGGGCGCGTGGTGAAGTTCCTCGACGTCACCCGCGCGCTCAGCGACATCACCAAGAGCGGGCCGATCAGGGGGCAGGCAGAGGGTGTCGTGAAGCTGCTGCACTCCCCGGAGACGGCGGTGCACCTGGTGACGCTGCTCGAAGAGATGCCGATCAGGGAGACGCTGGAGGCCATCGACGAACTCGTCGAGGCGAAGCTGCGGCCCGGCGCGGTGCTGATCAACCGGGTGCGCCCGCCTCGGCTGCCCGCCCGCTCGATCAGCGCGGCCGCCGACGGCAGGGTCAACACCTCACGGGTGCGCTCCGGCCTCGAAGCCGCTGGTCTTGATCTCTCACCCGATGTGCTGGACGGCCTTGTGGCCGAGACGGTGGAGCACGCCATCCGGATCGCCACCGAGCGTTCGGCGATGGAACAGCTGGGCGAGGCCAACCAGCCGCGCATCGAGATCCCGGACATCACGGAGGGCGTCGACGTCGCGTCGCTGTACGAGATAGCCGACCTGCTGGTCGAGAAGGGGGTGCGGTAACGATGGCGCAGGCGAAGCACCTGGACATCGACACCCTGATCGACAACCCGAAGACCAAGGTCGTCGTGTGTTGTGGCTCCGGCGGCGTCGGGAAGACGACGACAGCGGCGGCGCTCGCGCTGCGCGCCGCGGAGCGCGGCAGGACGACGGTGGTGCTGACCATCGACCCCGCCCGCAGGCTCGCGCAGTCGCTCGGACTCGAAGAGCTGGGCAACGTGCCGAAGCGAGTCGAGCTCAACGGTTTCGAGCCCGCCGGTGAGCTGTGGGCGATGATGCTGGACATGCGTCGCACGTTCGACGACATGATCATCGCGCATTCCGAACCGGGCCGTGCCGAGGAGCTGCTGGCCAGCCCCTTCTATCAGACAGTATCGACGTCCTTCTCCGGCACGCAGGAGTACATGGCGATGGAGAAGCTCGGCCAGCTCGTCGCGGACGGCGAGTGGGACCTGATCATCGTCGACACCCCGCCGAGCCGGTCAGCGCTCGACTTCCTCGACGCGCCGAAACGGCTGTCCAGTGCGTTGGACAGCAGGCTGATCAAGCTGCTGACCAGCCCGGCCCGCGCGGGCGGCTGGGGTGTCCGCAAGGCGTTCACCGCAGGGCTCGCGATGGCGACCAAGGCGATCTCCACCGTGATCGGCGGGCAACTGCTCACCGACGCATCGGCGTTCATGCAAGCGTTCAACAGCACGGCAGGCGGGTTCAAGGAGCGCGCGACCAAGACGGCGGAGCTCCTACGCTCGCCTGGCACGTCGTTCCTGGTGGTCGCCGCCCCGGAGCCGGATGCGCTGCGCGAGGCGAGCTACTTCGTCGAGCGGCTGTCCGAAGAGTCGATGCCGTTGCAAGGGCTGGTGGCGAACCGGACCCATCCCGTGCTCGCCGACCTGCCCGCCACCAAGGCGCTCGCCGCCGCTGAGTCGCTTGAGCGCGAGGGCAACGGCCCGCTCGCCGCAGCCGTGCTTCGGCTGCACGCCGACCGGGCCACCCTTGAACAGCGAGAACAGCGCCTGCTCGCACGGTTCACCCGCGCCCATCCCGGCGTTCCCGTCGTCGGCGTGCCAGCGCTGCCAGGCGACGTCAACGACGTGGCCGGCCTGCGAGTGATCGGCGAGCGGCTGTCCGGCAACGGCACCGCGCGGTGAATGACACCGTCGCCGCATCCCATGCGGGCACAGCGTCATTCACCGCACCGAGCATCGGATCGACTTAGCCGACTCGAGCGGGCTGCTCCGCGTCGCCGTGCTCCCGCCGGGCCTCTTCGAGCAGGTCACGCCATGACTGGACGTCCGGCCTGCGACGCAGCAACGCGCGTCGCTCCCGCTCAGTCATGCCGCCCCAGACGCCGAAGGTGATCCGATTGTCCAGCGCTTCGGCTAGACATTCGGTACGAACGGGGCAGGCCATGCAGACCAATTTCGCCCTGTTCTGCTCGGCACCCCGGACGAAGAGACCATCCGGATCGGTGTCGCGGCAGGCAGCGGCCATGCGCCAGTCCGGCTCTGTGCTGTTCATACCCCCAGCTCCCTCTGCTGTGTCATGCTCACTTCTCCGCCAACGGCGCTCCCCGGCGCCAGTACGTGAGACGTTGACGGACTGTAGAGCCCGTTGGTTCCCCTCGCCAAGCTGGGTGATCCAAATTCATGCCGTCGTAACAAGCAGGGCCTGATCGTTCTCGGCCACTCGCACTACCCCGCCAGCCGGGCGCGACCCCGGCGGGAGGACGTAACATCGGGGACGTGCGTAAGACGGATGGCATCTTCAAGTTGCTCGGACTGTGCCTGCTGGCAGGCGTGCTGCTCGCGGGCATGCTGTTCCCATTCGTCGGGGGACTAGGTGTCATGTCCAACCAGGCGAGCGCGACCGTCGACAACACCTCGACTGAGCTGGCGAACGTGCCACCGCCCCTGGTCACGACCGTGACCGACGCCAACAACAAGCCCATTGCGACGCTGTATCAGCAATACCGCATCCCCACCGCGAGTGATCAGATCTCGGACGCGATGAAGTGGGCGCTGATCTCGATCGAGGACAAGCGCTTCTACGAGCACGACGGCGTCGATTGGAAGGGCACCGCGCGTGCCGCCATCAGCAACACGCAGGGTGGCGACACCCAGGGCGCGTCGACGCTGACACAGCAGTACGTCAAGAACTACCTGATCAACGTCGTCTACTGGAACGACAACAACCCGAAGCACATCATCGGCAGGCAAAAGGCCCAGGAACAGACCATCGCGCGCAAGCTGAAAGAAGCGCGGATCGCCGTCCAGCTCGAAACCAAGATGAGCAAAGAGGAGATCCTCACCGGATACCTCAACATCGTCGAGTTCTCCCGCCGCATCTTCGGCGTCGGCGCTGCCGCCCGCGCGTACTTCGGTGTCTCGGCGAAAGAGCTGGACGCCGCGCAGGGTGCGCTGCTGGCGGGCATGGTCAACAACCCAACCGCGCTCGACCCGTGGAATCACCCGGAGGACGCGAAGAAGCGGCGCAACCTCGTGCTGGACAAGATGGTGGAGAACCGCAAGCTCAGCGAAGAGGATGCCGAGAAGCTCAAGGACGAGCCGCTCGGCGTGCTGCCTGGCGGACCGAGCAAACCAGCGGCCAACTGCGTCGGCGCAGGTCCTGACCACGGCTTCTTCTGCCAGTACGTGGAGGACTACCTGCTGCGCGCCGGGATGGACAAGGACGACCTCTACACCGGCGGTTACACCATCAAGACGACGCTCGACCGCAAGGCGAACCAGCACGCTAAGGACTCCGCCGAGTTCCAGGTGAGCAAGACCGAGCCCAACGTCGCGAACACGCTGTCACTGGTCAAGCCAGGAAAGAAGCGACACAAGGTGGTCGCGCTCGCCGCCAACAAGGACTACGGGCCGGACAAGAGCAAGGGCCAGACCGTCTTCGCGCTGCCGTCGGATGTCAGGAACGTCGGCGGCGGTGGCTCGACGTTCAAGATCTTCACAGCGGCGGCGGCCATGCAAGAAGGTGTCGCGGGCATCTTCGACAAGATCTCCGCACCCAACTTCCACATCTCGCCCGTGTTCACCGCGGAGGGCCAGACCTCGTGCCCCGGGAACCCGCAGTACTGCGTGCAGAACTACCCGGGAGCGAGTTTCGGTAAATCCATCACGCTGCAGGACGCGCTGGCGAAGTCACCGAACACGGCGTTCGTGATCCTGGAAGAGAAGACGGGCATGGGCCCGGTGGTGAACATGGCCAAGAAGCTCGGCCTGCGCCGCTCGATGGCAGCCAACGGCAATGGAGCGCCGCCTGACCCTGACGCGGAGAAGCTCGAGGTCAGGCTCAGCCAGGCCGAGGTCTACAAGCCGACCGAGAACCATCCGGGCGGTGGCTCGTTCACGCTTGGACCTGCCGCGGTCAGCGGGCTGGAACTAGCCAACGTCGCCGCGACCATCATGAGTGGTGGCGTATGGTGCCCGCCGACGCCGATCGCCAAGGTCACCGACCGCAACGGCAACACGGTCAAGATCCAGGAAGAGCCATGCGAACGGGTTATTCCGGAGGCGCTGGCGGACACCCTCGCCGTCGGGCTCGGTGTCGACCACACCAGGGGTACCGCGCGCGGCGCAGCCGCGAAGGTCGGCTGGGCTCGACCGATGATCGGCAAGACCGGTACCGCACAGGGCGCCAAGGCATCCACGTTCGTCGGCGCGACGCCGCAGCTGGCCGGCGCGGCGATGGTGTTCCGGCCAGATAACCAGCTCGGCAGCCTCTGCTACGCGGGGCCGGGAAACGTACGGGCGTGCGAGGAGGGAGCCGGAAACATGCAGGGTGCCAGGACCCCGGCGGACACCTGGTTCGGCGCGATGAAAAAGATCCACGCGAACCTGCCGAAGAAGGACCTGCCGAAGCCGCATCCGAAGTACGCGAAGATGCACGAGGATGAGGATGAGGATGGCTAGTTTAGCCAGTCATGGAGGGGAGTGACAGCTCTCGATCATCGAGCTCGACAGGCGTCCCCGAACGTGAGTGAGCGAGCTTGGTCGCATGTACGTCGTCATGATCGTCCTCTACCTCTACCTGCCGATAGCGGTCATCTCCGTCGCCCTCGCCGCTCTGAAGTGGCGGTCCCCGCGTTCGCGCGCCCGTGCTATGTCGGCCCACCTGGTCGCGTCGTTCGCGCTCATCGTGTTTCTCGACGGGCACACGGCAATGTGGGCGATGGCGCTGTTTCCGGGAATGTGCCTCTCCGTGTTCCGGCTCACGATCGCCCTCATCGAGCTGAATGAGCGACGGCGAGTCGACTCCTCGCTCCGGGACCGACCGCTACCGTGACGCGACGAGCTGGAGTCGGGCTGTGTCATCATAAGCCCGCTTGGTCGAGTGGATTCCTACGTCCGTCCCCGTCACGTGGGTCGGCAACGGCACAGGCACGCACGCTCGGAGACACGTCACCCCAAGGATGATGATGAAACGCCTCTTGACGGGGACAGCAGCGGTGGCCGCTGCGACACTCGGATACGCCGCAGGCATCGAACGGCGACGCTTCACCCTGCGCACGGCAGAGTTGCCCGTCCTCGCCCGCGACGCACGGCCGCTGCGGGTGCTGCACGTCTCCGACCTGCACATGCTGCCCGGCCACACCGCCAAGCAGCGCTGGGTGGCCTCGCTGGCCGAGCTTGAGCCGGACCTCGTCGTCAACACCGGCGACAACCTGTCCCACGCGGCGGCGGTGCCCGCCGTGCTGCGCGCGCTCGGGCCGCTGCTTGACTTCCCAGGGCTGTTCATCTTCGGCAGCAACGACTACTTCGGGCCGAAACCGAAGAACCCGGCGCGGTATCTGTTCGAGAGCGAGGAGAACCGCAAGCACATCCACGGCCCGCCGCTGCCGTGGCAGGACCTGCGCGCGGTGTTCATCGAGCGTGGCTGGCATGACCTCACTCACACCAGGGAGACGATCACCGTCGCTGGACAGCGGCTCGTCGTGGCGGGCGTGGACGACCCGCACCTGCACTACGACCGGTACAGCGAGATCGCAGGCAAGCCGGACGCCGACGCGGCACTGCGACTCGGCATCACCCACTCACCGGAGCCCCGGGTGCTCGATCCGTTCGCCTCGGACGGCTACGACCTGGTCCTCGCCGGTCACACCCACGGCGGCCAGCTACGGGTGCCCGGTATCGGCGCGCTCGTCACCAACTGCGAGCTGGACCGCTCGCGGGCGCGCGGCGCGTCACGGTGGGGCTCGGACATGTGGCTGCACGTCTCGGCGGGACTCGGCACGTCACCCTTCGCGCCGGTCCGGTTCGCCTGCCCGCCGGAAGCGAGCCTGCTGACGCTGGTGCCGCGCGGCTCGACGTCCGCGGATCAAGCGGGGGAGTCCCGGTTCAACGCCGGAATCGGCGTCCGTTAGACTCGTTGACGGCCCGAGATACACGGCATCGGGGTGTGGCGCAGCTTGGTAGCGTGCCTCGTTCGGGTCGAGGAGGTCGTGGGTTCAAATCCCGCCACCCCGACGCAGAGAAAGCGGCCCAGGTCCACTACGGACTTGGGCCGCTTTTTCATGTCAGGGCCGCGCTTACGTCACGCGTCGACGTGACACCATCTACTCGTGACGAATCACCCTGAACCGACGGTGCCGGACAGCCTGTTCGCAGATCCAGCGGCCGAGGCCCGCTGGCGCGCCCGCTTCACCGCGGCGCGGATGTCCTCGCCAGAGTGGGCTCGCGACGAGCCCTCGGCCAACATCTACATCTCAAACCTCAGCGGCGTGTTCGAGATCTACGCCTGGGATCGCGCCACCGACGAGCACCGCAAGATCACCGACCGGCCGAACGGCACGGTGCACGCCACCGTCGCGCCCGACGGCAGCGCGATCTGGTGGTTCAACGACACCGACGGCGACGAGTACGGCCACTGGGTGCACGAGCCGTTCGCGCGGCACGACCAGGAAGACGCCGCTCCGGCGAGCCTGCCGGATATCCCTGACGGCTACCCGGCCGGCCTCGAACCCGGCCTCAGCGTCACCGCCGTCGGCGTGTCCACCGACGACGGCACCACGATCTACACCCACTCGGACGGCACCACCCGCACGGCGTATGCGAGCGAACACGACGCCGGAGTCGCGGCGCTGTCCCGCGATGAGGCGCTCCTCGCGATCAGCCACTCCGAGCACGGCGACTCCCGCCACCCCGCGCTGCGCGTGCTCGCCACGGACGGCTTCGGGCTGGTGGCCGAGAAGTGGGACGGGCCAGGCAAGGGCCTTGATGCGCTGGAGTTTTCCCCCGTCCCTGGCGATCAGCGGCTGCTGGTGCTGCACGAGCGGCACGGCAAGGAAGAGCTGCTGATCTGGGACGTCGCGCGCGACACCGAGACCGAGATCTCGCTCGACCTGCCCGGCGAGGTCGCCGCGACCTGGTACCCGGACGGGACCGCGCTGCTCGTCGTCCACTTCCACTCCGGTCGCAGCACGCTGCACAGCTACGACCTCGACACCGGCACGCTGACCGGCATCGACACCCCGCCCGGCAGGATCGGCGGCGCTGGTGTGCGACCGGACGGTGCGATCGAATACGCCTGGTCCAGCGCACAGACCCCGCCCGCGATCCGCACCCGCGCGGTCACCGGCGAGGACACCGTGCTGCTCACCCCGCCAGGGGAACGCGCGCCGGAGTCCGTCGCGATCACCGATACCTACGTCGACGGGCCCGGCGGACCGATCCACACGCTCATCTCCCGCCCCGCCGACGCGCCGGACGGCCCGCTACCCACGATGTTTTCGCTGCACGGTGGGCCGCACGCCGCCGACGAAGACCGGTTCTCCGCCTACCGCGCGGTCTGGGTGGACGCCGGGTTCGCGGTGGTTGAGGTGAACTACCGGGGCTCGACCGGCTACGGCTCGGCATGGCGGGACGCGATCGAGGGGCGTCCTGGGCTCACCGAGCTGGAGGATGTCGCCGCCGTCCACGACTGGGCCGTCGCCAACGGCATCACCGACCCCGCCAAGAGCGTGGTCAACGGCGCGTCCTGGGGCGGCTATCTCTCGCTGCTCGCGCTGGGCACACAGCCGGACCGCTGGGCGGCAGGCATCTCCGTGGTGCCTGTCGCGGACTACGTCACCGCCTACCACGACGAGATGGAACAGCTCCGTGCGTTCGACCGGGCACTGTTCGGCGGCTCGCCGGACGACGTGCCCGAGGTGTACCAGAAGTGCTCGCCACTGACATACGTGGACGACGTCAGCGCCCCGCTTCTGGTACTCGCCGGCGACAACGACCCGCGCTGCCCGATCCAGCAAATCGAGAACTACCTGGACCGGCTCGCCAAGCGCGGTGCGCGGTACGAGTTCTACCGCTACGACGCGGGCCACGGCTCACTCGTGGTCGCCGAGACCATCAAGCAGACCGCCATCGAGGTCGACTTCGCCCTCCGCACGCTCGGCTGATCACCGCAGAGCGAAGTCGACGACCTGCTCACCGATGGTGCGCAGTGTCGTCTCCACCTTCGCGTCGCTGGCCTGGCCGGTCTCGTCGAACTTGGTCTCCACCGAGTTCACCGCGCCGCCGAGCGGGGTCGGCCAGCCGCGGAGTGCGTGCACCGTCGTGCGGAGCTGATTCAGGGTCGTCACGGCCGCCTGCCAGCCGTGCGCGACGGCAACTGTGCCGACCGCGCGACCGTGGAGGTAGGGGCGCGCGTCGTGACGAAGGTCCTCGACGTAGTCGAGGGCGTTTTTCACCAGACCGGATGGTCCGCCGTGATATCCGGGCGACACCACGACAAGTCCATCGGCGGCACGAATCGCGGCCACGAGATCGCGCGCGGCGTCGGAGCGTTCGTCGATCGCGATGTCGTAGAACGGCAGCACGAGCCGCTCGCCTGTGATCTCCACAGTGCTCGCACCTGCGCTTTCAGCCCCGGCGAGCACGGCGCGCAACGCGTGTTCGGACTGCGAGCCCTCCCGAAGGGAGCCGCCGATGCCCACCACGGTGATCGCCCGGTTACTGGCCATGCCTCATTCTCCTCACATCGGCGCGTGCTCGCTCGAAAGCACCGTACGACTTCGAGCCCAATGGAGGTCCAGCCGACGTGTCCTTGCTCGCACTCCCACGGCGGCGCACGACCGTGCCAGACTGCTGATGACCAGCATTACCGCAGAGGAGGACACCAGTGCCGACACTCGCCGAGCGGATTCCGATCCCGGTGCAAGCAGCAACTATGCGTGCCGCGATGGCGTTACCCCACTCCGTCCGGCGGCTCTTGGCAGGCAGGCCGATCGAGCTCGACGGGCAGACACTCGACGTCGATGCCCAGCTGATGTTGCGGATCAACCAGTTCGCGGGAATCAGGCTCGCGGCCGCGTCGCCCGAGGCCGCACGGACTAGCCTCGACGGCTCGGCCAAGATCGCCGAACGCGTCAGCAAGCCGCCGATGCAGAGCAGACCGGTGCGCATCCCCGCGCGCGGCGGCGAACTGCACTCCCGGCTCTACATCCCGAATCACGTCGGCAAGAACGCCCCGCTGCTGGTGTTCTACCACGGTGGCGGCTGGGTGGTCGGCAACGTCGAGACCCACGACGACACCGTGCGTTTCCTCGCGCAGCATGCCGGGGTGCGGGCACTGAGCGTCGACTACCGGCTCGCACCGGAGCACCCGTTCCCCGCCGCGGTCGAGGACGCCATCGACACCTATGACTACGTCGTCGCCAACGCCGAGGCGCTGGGCGCCGACCCGAACCGGATCGCGGTGGGCGGAGACAGCGCTGGCGGCAACCTCGCGGCGGTCGTCGCGCAGCAAGCCAAAGACACCGGCGGCCACCTGCCCGCGTTCCAGCTGCTGATTTACCCCGAGGTCGACTTCGTCAACCGACGGGCGTCCCGGGAGCTCTTCAGCGACGGCTTCTTCCTCACCGACGACGACATGAACTGGTTCGAGGGCCACTACGTGCCGGAAGGCACCGACAAATCCGACCCCCGGCTGTCGCCGTTGCTCGCCAAGGACCTCAGCGGACTGCCGCCCGCCGCCGTGATCACCGCCGGTTTCGATCCGCTGCGCGATAACGGCGAGGCGTATTACGACGCGCTGAAAGCGGCGGGTGTGCCGGTCACGCTGCACCGGCATTGGGACCTCATCCACGGTTTCGTGAACCTGCTCGGACTCAGCTCTCGGTTCCGCGAAGCGACGCTGGAAATCGCCGGTGTGCTGCGAACGGGGCTCGATTTGACCGCGAAATAGCGGAATCCGGCGCCGGGGCTACCGGCGCCGGATTCCTTCCCCCATCAGAAACGCTCAGAATAGCGCTGACGGGAGCATTATGGCGTTGGCACTGGGAGCCCACCGCCGTCGCCGCCTTCGGTGACGTCACCGACGTCTGGTGCCTCGGGAGCGCCACCGACGTCTGGTACGCCTGGAACCCCACCGACACCGAGGTCAGACACCGACGGCACGCCGCCGAGGATGCTGTCGATCAGGGCCGACAGTGTGGTCAGCAAGCTCTTCAGCAGCGACCGCAGCAACGCGACCGGGTCGGGCAATCCCCCGATCCGTGCCTGGACCTCCGCCAGTGCGGCCTCGACTTCGTCGGTTTGCGCCGATGCCTGTTTGGCCAAGGTGACGGTCTCGCTGGAGATCGAACTACGTTGCCCGCTGACGATGCCGGTGACGAGTGTCTTGGTCTCGTCGAGGGCGAATCCCATCGCGGTGAAATTGGACTGTTCCATGGTGTCGGCGAGTTCGACGCGAAGCTCGCTGAGATGGCCCGCGACATCGACCATGCTGGCTGAACTGGAACCGGTGCCGATGACGTCGTCCGACGGACTTGCCCCTGCGACTCCCGCGCCAGTCACCGAAAGGATGCTTCCGGTCGCGATAATGGCAATCGTGCGAGCGATTTTGCCTTTCATTGCGTACTCCTCACAGCGTCCGTGTCCGCCCTGAAATGGGCTGTATGTGGCGCTGGAATAATCCGTACTCCTCGGTTGAGCCGATCACTACTCGCGCTCACCACTCCGGTGGACGGCACGCTGGAAGAATTGATGACCCCCGGTCGGCGGGACCCCCCGGAACGAATGAGCCGCAAGCACCCACACGGGAGGCGGAACAACTACTTTGCGCAAACAGTTCGGCGTGCTTTCACACCGACCTCACTCGACAGCGGCGGGTACCTCACCTGAGTAGGTCATGTTGATCTACAGTTACGACCAAGATCACCCACAAGGCTTGATCATCCTGATCGGGCAACCGCGGCATGCGCGAGTCCCCGGTATGGGGCGGCGAGTTCCGAGTTCGGCAGACTGAACCACGTGCGAATCCCCACCGCGATTGACGTCGACACCGCCGCCACCCGCGTCCACGGCCACGTCCGGCGCACCCCGCTGCTGCGCACGGAGGTAGGCGGCCGAGAGTGCTTGCTCAAGCTGGAGCACCTCCAACGCACCGGTTCCTTCAAGCTCCGAGGCGCGCTGAACGCACTGACCAGCGGCGAACGACCGGAGCAGGTGATCACCGCATCGGGCGGCAATCACGGCCTCGGGGTCGCCACCGCCGCGAAGAGCCTCGGCCTGCCCGTCACGGTGTACGTGCCGGAGACCGTGCCCGAGATGAAAGCGCGCCGCATCGAGGAGGCGGGCGCCACCCTGATCCGGCATGGCGCGACCTACGCGGAGTGTGCTGCCGCCGCGCACGATGCCGTCGCTCGAACCGGCGCCCGCTACGTCGAGGCGTACAACGACCCGGACGTCATTGCTGGTCAGGGCACCGTGGCGCGAGAGATCGCACGGGAAGCGCCCGATGTGGACACGGTCGTGGTCGCCGTTGGCGGTGGCGGACTCGCAGCGGGCACCACGCTCGGCTCGGAGGGCAGGACGACTGTTGCCGTCGAACCGCACGGCTGCAGCTGCTTGCACCAGGCGTTGTCGGCGGGCGATCCGGTGGACACCGACGTCGACTCGGTGGCCGCATCCGCGCTGGGCGCCACCAGGATCGGTGACGTCCCGTTCGAGGTGCTGCGCTCGGCCGACGTCACCTCGGTGCTCGTGACCGACGACGAAATCCTCGCCGCGCGCGACCTGCTGTGGGAGGAGTTCCGCCTGGCGGTGGAACCGGCAGCGGCCGCGCCACTCGCGGCGCTCGTGGCAGGCCGCGTGCCGGGCGAGCTGCCGTGCCTGGTGTTGTGCGGCGCGAACGCCACATGGACGCCCTCAGCCTGACGAGGCACGATTACCCCCATGGCTCGCACCGACCTGACCTTCACCTCGCACGGCACCGACTGCGCTGCCTGGCTGTACCGGCCGGACGGCGAGGGCCCGCACCCGATCGTCGTCATGGCGCACGGCTTCTCCGCCACGCGCGAGCTGCGCCTCGACGCCTACGCCGAGCGGTTCGCCACGGCAGGCATCGGCGTGCTGCTGTTCGACTACCGGCACTTCGGCGCGAGCGGCGGCGAGCCGCGTCAGCTGCTCGATATCGGCAAGCAGTTGGACGACTGGCGCGCGGCGATCGCGGAGGCCCGCAACATCGACTGGGCCGACCCGGCGCGGGTGGCACTGTTCGGCTCGTCGTACTCCGGCGGGCACGTCGTCTCGCTCGCCGCCGAAGACAAGCGGATCGCCGCGATCGTGGCACAGTGTCCGTTCTCCGACGGACTCGCGACGTTGCGTGCGGTCGGCCCAAAGCACGCGGCGTCGCTGACCGTGCACGCCCTGCGCGACCAGGTGAACGCCGCTCTCGGCAAGCCGCCGCACTACCTGCCCGCCGTCAGCGACCCCGGCAGCCCAGGCGCTATGACCACACCCGACGCCAAACCCGGCATGATGGCGCTGGTGCCGCAGGACACGGTGTGGGAGAACCGGGTCGCGGCCCGCATCGGCCTGCGCGTGCCGCTGTACCGGCCGGGCACGAAGGCCAAGCGTGTGCAGTGCCCCGCGCTGTGGTGCATCACGGACGAGGACACGCTCTGCCCCGCCGACAACTCCGCCAAGTGGGCGGAGCAGGCCCCGCGTGGCGAGGTGAAGCGCTACCCAATCGGGCATTTCGACATCTACGTCGGTAACAACTTCGAACGCGCGGTGAGCGACCAGACCGAGTTTCTGCGCCGCCACCTGCTGCCGGAGTAGACGTCGCTCATCGCGTGCGTGACGGCTCGCCACGAGTGGATCATGAGGCGTTCTGGTCGCCATAGCGACCGCAACGCCTCATGATCACCGCGGTCGTGCCGCGGAGCGCAACCCTGGCCGCCTGATTACGCCGCTGGCAGCCCCATCAGATCGGCCATGCATTCCACCGCGTGATCGAAGAACTCGTCTGCGGGGTCGGCGCTGCCGACCAGGTGACCGAACAACTCGAAGCTGACCATGCCGAACAGCTGCGTCCACGCGACCAGCGCCTGCGCGAGCACCTCCGCTGGCACGCCCGGCGCGATGGTGTCGGCGACACGGCCTGCCTGCCCGGCAAGCCCGGGCGGCAACGACGGCGCTCGCACCGGACGCAGCACATTCGCCTCCCAGCCATCGGCCAGCAGCTGACCGAGCACGGCCGCGACCCGGCTCGCGGGCGCGATGGTCTCCTCAGGGGCTCGGTAACCGGGCACCGGCGAGCCGTAGACCAGCGCGTACTCCTGGGTGTGCTGCCGCGCCCATGACCGGACCCCTGCGCACATCGCCTGCCATCGCGCACGGATGTTCTCGCGCGGCACATGATGCTCGACGTGCTCGACCGCGGCACCGAGCGAATCATAGGCATCGATGATCAGCGCGGTCAGCAAGTCGTCGCGACTGGGGAAGTACCGGTAGATCGCTGACGAGGCCATTCCAAGTTCACGGGCGATCGAGCGCAGCGACAACCGCTGCGGACCTTCGGCGACGACTTGCCGCCTGGCCTCCGCCTTGATCTCGCGAGTCAATTCGTCGCGTGCGCGCTGCCGCGCCGTTCGGATGGCGTTCATAGCGCGTCAGTGTGCCACAACTGCGATGGATGTTCCTGTTTGTGAGCACTGCTCTTGACTTGACCACTTCTTGACGAGAACACTGTCCATAACAGTGAGCACTGATCTCTAAGGAGAGACATGGCCGCGACACACCACAACGCTCCCGGCAAGCTGGCCCGGACATCCAACGCGGTCGTAGCCGCATTGCTGCGGTTACATGTCCCGCTCTTCGGCGCGCGCGTGCTGGCGGTGCGCGGACGGACCAGCGGCGAGTGGCGCACGGTGCCGGTGAATCCGATCGACGTCGATGGCGTGCGCTATCTGGTCTCGCCGCGTGGGCAGACTCAATGGGTGCGCAACCTGCGTGCGGCAGGCGAGTGCGAACTGCGCCGGGGCAGGTCAGCGTGGCAGTACGCGGCCGTCGAGGTCGCCGACGTCGACAAGCCCGCGATCCTGCGCGCCTACCTGGCCCGCTGGGAGTGGCAGGTGCGGCCGTACGTCAACGGCAGCACGGCGGACTCGACCGACGCGGAACTCCTCACGGCAGCCCAACGTCACCCCGTTTTCCGGCTAGCCGACCAGCCGCGCACATGAGGATGGACCGGTGCCGGCACCGACGACGCATGGATCCTGGCGAACCAGCCGCGCATGACACAGATTCCCCCAAACCGGACCACTCCCGGCACCGGATACGACACACTGGTCGGCATGCCCCGCACCTCCGGCGATCGCGCGCGTCCAGACCAGCCGACAACGGCACGGGACGTCGCGGGCATCCATGTGCTGCTCGACCTTTTCGGCGCAACGCATCTGGACGACCCAGGCCTGGCGGACGCGGCGCTACGTAAGGCTGCCGAGGCGGCGGGGGCCACCGTGCTGTCCAGCCACATCCACGAGTTCGCCAGCACCGGCGGTGTCTCCGGCGTCGTCGTACTGGCGGAGTCGCACATCAGCATCCACACCTGGCCGGAGCACGACTACGCCGCACTGGACGTCTTCCTGTGCGGCGACGCCGACCCGCGCCACGCCATCCCGGTGCTCACCGATGCGTTCGGCCCGGATCGGATCGAACTGTCCGAGCACCACCGGGGCAAGGGCGTCGTGGCTGGTTGAATCGAGCACGCGGGGCGTCGGCATCACCGTCGGCTGATCCGCACCCTCAGTACGTCACCCACTCCTCACCGGCGTACTCCAGAATTCTGGGCCGCATCAGCGTCGACGGCAGGACGTCGACCTGCCTCCTGTCGACCGGGAACACTCCGGCGGCACGCAGCGTGGCCGTGTCCAGCGAGCGCAGCCGGAGCCCATCGGCCAGCCGCAGTCGCGGACGACGGTCGACCGCCGCCAGGTGAAAACCCCAGTCACCGAAGCTGGGCACCGAGACGTGGTACGGCCTGCTGCGCCACCCGGCCTCCGCCATCGACACCGCGATGGACCAGTACGACTTCGGCGCGAAGTACGGTGACCCGGACTGCACGGCGACCGTCCCGCCTGGTGCGAGCGCGTGGCGCAGCAGTGTGTAGAACTCCACCGAGTACAGCTTGGCGGTAGGCGTCGAGTCAGGGTCAGGCATGTCGACGATGACCGTGTCGAATCGCTCGGCATTGTCCCGCAGCCACTGGAAGGCGTCCGCCGTGGTTACCCGCACCCGATCGTCGGCAAGAGCGTCATCGTTGAGGCTGGTCATCCACGCGTCCGAGCGGGCGAGCGAGACCACCGCGGGGTCCAGTTCCACCAGCCGCACCCGCTCCACCGAGTCGTACCGCAGCACCTCGCGCAGCGCGAGGCCGTCCCCGCCTCCCAGGATCAGCACCGATCCCGGACGCGCCGCCATCGCCGGATGCACCAGCGCCTCGTGGTAGCGATACTCGTCGACCGAGCTGAACTGCAAGTCGCCGTTGAGGTAGAGCCGCGTATCGTCCGAACCGGTCAGCGGTGACGACTCGGTGATCACGATCTCCTGGTACGGCGTGCGCTCGGCGTGGATCACCGGGTCGGCGTAGAGCGCTTGCCGCGCGGCATACTCGTAACGCCCCGCGAACACGAACGTCAACATGAGCACGCCGGTCACCGCCATCGCGGCCACCGTCAGGCCGTACCGGGCAAAGCGGCCCAGCCTGCCGCGAAACACGGTCAGCACCAGGCCAAGGCCGACGACGGCGTTGAGCGCACCGACCAACAGCGCGCCCCGGATCTGCCCGAACATCGGCAGCAGTAGGAAGGGAAACGACAACCCGCCGAGCAGCGCGCCGATGTAGTCGGCCGCCGAGATGTCGGCTACCGCCGAACCGGCGTCCTGTCGCCGGATGCGCTGCAGCAACACCATCAGCAGCGGGATCTCCGCCCCGATGAGCAGCCCCAGCAGGACGGCGATCACGATCAGCGCGGGCGTGTAGAGACTCAACCACGCGAACGCGCCGTACAGCAGCAGCACGCTCAACCCGCCGAGCAGCGCCAGCGCGATCTCGACCCCCGCGAACGCCGCCTCGGCCCAGCGCTGGAACGGCTTCGCGGCCAGCGCGCCGACACCCATCGCGAACACCATGATCGACAGCACCAGCGAGGCCTGCCCGATGGTGTCGCCGATGAGGTAGCTGCCCAGCGCGACCAGCGCCAGCTCGTACACCAGCCCGCAGGCGGCGCACACGAACGCCGCGAACAACACGGCGGTCCGCGCCAGCCGCTGCCGCGTGCTCGACGCCTGCGGTACGTCGTCCGGCGGCCGCTCCGGTGCCTCGGCCGCGGTGACCGGCTCCGCCACGTGGATCAGCTCACGGACGCGGCGATGATCGCGCTGATCGCCAGGTGCACGGACGCCGACACCCACGCGGCGGGATGCGGCTCGGGGCGAGTGAGAATCTCGCCGAGCCTGCCGGGCGTCGCCAGGTCGAGCAGCACAAAGGCCACCGACATCAGCACCAGGCCCATCATGCCGTAGAGCAGGGTGGACAGTAGCCCGGCTGCCAGGCTGTCCTCGCTGGTCAGGATGGCCGTCGTGACGACGACCCCGACGCCAATCAAGCCGGAGGACAGCAGCACGGCGGCGTTGGGATTGCCCCGCGCCCAGATCAACTCGCGCAGCTTGCCTGGCGTCGCGAGATCGACCAGCAGGAAGCCGAGCGCCATCAGCAGGGTGCCGACGGCGCCGTAGGCGATGGTGGCCAGCAGGCCGTTGCCGAGTTCCAGCATGTCGTTGGTCCTTTGTCGTCCGGAGTCTCAGGGGTTGGTCGATCAGCTGGTTGGCGGCGAGCCCTCGCCGCTCGACGTCTTCCGCGACATCACGACGCCGGTCACCACCGCGCCGACCGCGCTCAGCCCGAACAGCCCGATGCTGACGATGCCGGTGATCGGGAAGTCGGTGCCTCCCGCGTCGGGCAGCGGCCGCGCCGTCGCGGTCGCCGCGCCGTTCGTGTCCGCAGCGGTGTCGTCGACGGGTTCCAGCTCGCCAGCCTCGATCAACAGCAACGGCAGCGCCAGCGCGGCGTGACCTGTGGCGGCGACCGGGTCGTCGACCATCACCTCCCGCGTGATGCCGAGTCGTTCGAAGTCGGCCTCGCTCAAGCTGTTCACCGCGGGGTGATCCGGCGAGCCGAAGACCTCGATACCAGCGGCGTCATTGAACTCGCTGCTCTCACTGGTGTAGCCGACACTCAGCCGCACAATGGCATAGCTCTCGCAGGTGCTCGCGTCGATATCGGGGCCTCGACTCGAACCGGTCTGCGCGATGTTGGTCGAGCCATCGAGCAGCGACCAGCCGAAGCACATGCCGTGCCGCTGCTCGGCATCGGCGAGGTCGCCTGCGAGGTTCTCCGCGTCGACCGACGTGAACCGTGGGATCGGCGCTCCGTCGTAGTACATGGCTGACGAGTACGGGTCGACCTCGGGGTCGACCGTGCACCCGCTCAGCGCCATCGCGGCCACCGCGAACAGCAGTCCGCTCACGACCCAGCGCAGCCGCCGCATCATTTCCCGCTCCCCGGTCCCCGGCCACGGAAACTCTCGCCGTGCGGTGACGACCAGCCCCAGCTACCGCCGAGGAAGTAGTAGTAGGTGCGGTAGGCGCGGTCGTCGTCCATGACCCGGATCAGCGAGCCAGGCCTGCGCGGCGTGATGATGATCGCGTCATCGGAGTAGCGCAGGTAGATACCGGAGTCGTCGACATACTGCGTGACCGGACGCCACTCGCCGGCGATCCTGTCCGCCACCTTGCTCGGCGACTGGCTGGATGTGTAGGTCACGTCATCGCCGTTCCCGCTCATGCGAGTGAACTCCTTGGCGACGTAGCCACGAGGGCTCATACCGGAGAACACGAACATGTTCAGCGCGATGACCCCGCCGATCACGGCGAGGACTCCCGCGATGACGAACCAGAATTTGCTGCTCACTGGTCTTCCCCCGCCGACGTGTCCGGATACACCCGCACCTCGTAGCGCGAGAGCACCTCACCGACGCTGACCGTCCACGTGCCGGTGCCAAAGTCCTCCAGCGCGAGGCGGGCCTTGCCGTCGCCCTCGTAGTCGCGGTACTTCACCGTGCCGGACGGGTTCAGCCCCGTGGTGCCCTGGCCGGTGAACCGCGCGGTGCCGGAATCCGTCAGCCGGTAGATCGTGCCCGCGAGCTCGATGGTCTTGTCCGCCGACACCGATTCACCCGGCACATCGGTGAAGAGCACCAGTTCCAGCTCAGGGTCCTCCTCGACGGACAACCAGGCGTTGTGTCCCTCCGCCGTCTCAAGCAGGTGTTCGTCCCAGGTCCACGCGCCTTCGGCCATGTGCAGGCTGCCCCTGACCGCGTACGAGGTGCCCCTGATCTCGACGAGCGCACCCGGCGCGAGCTTGCGCGGGTCGCCGCGCACCGCATCGGTGTCGGCCGAGTGGAACGGGTCGGCCGGAGCGGTCGCCTTCGGCTGGGCCTGCCGCTGCTTCGTGCGCAACACCAGCACGATCGCCACCACGGCCAGCGCGATCAGCACGAGTACCAGCACGACGAGCAACGCTTCCGGCATATGTACTCCCCAGTGAATCCGGGCCTGCGGCCAGGCTCGGATGCCGCCCGCCGCGATGGCCAAATGCCGGGCTCACCCTACCCACGCGATAACCGGTTCGGTGACGGGTATGCGCAATTTTGATCCCGGTTCGCGACCGCGCAGGCGTCCGGACCCCGATGCACTTGGCACCGGAGCCGGACGCGCCGCGCGGTCAGCCCTTGACGCAGACGACCTGCTTGAGGTGGGCGACGACCTCGACCAAATCGGTCTGGGCGGCGATCACGGACTCGATGTCCTTGTAAGCGGCGGGAATCTCGTCCACCACGCCGCCGTCCTTGCGGCACTCGACGCCCTCGGTCTGCGCCGCGAGGTCGCTCTCGGTGAACGTCTTGCGCGCCTTCGTCCGGGACATCGCCCGGCCAGCGCCGTGCGCGGCGGACTGGAACGACTCAGCATTACCCAAGCCACGCACGATGTACGACCCTGTGCCCATCGACCCCGGGATGATCCCCAAGTCACCGGCACCAGCCCGGATCGCGCCCTTCCGCGTGACCAGCAACTCGACGTCGTCGTAGCGCTCCTCCGCGACGTAGTTGTGATGGCAACTGATCGCATCGTCGAAGCGCACCCACGGCACAACGCTGGCGACGGACCGCTTGATCAGCGCCACCATCGTCGCCCGGTTCCGGGCGGCGTACTCCTGCGCCCAGAACAGGTCCCTGCGGTACGCGGCCATCTCGGGCGTGCCCGCGAGGAACACCGCGAGGTCACGGTCAGGCAGGTCCGCGTTGTGCGGTTGCTTCGCCGCGATCTCCATGTGGCGCTGTGCGAGCTGGTTTCCGATGCCACGCGAGCCGGAGTGCAGCATCAGCCACACCCGTCCGGCGTCGTCGTCGCCCTGCTCAAGACACACCTCGATGAAGTGGTTGCCGCCGCCGAGGGTGCCCATCTGGTTGCGGGCCTTGCTCCACATCTTCTGCACGCCGCCGTGCAGCTCGCGAAAGCCGCGCCAAAACCGGTCCCAACCGCCAACGCCATGCACTCGCGCTGGATCGACCGGCGCCTTGTGTCCCGCGAAGCCCACCGGGACGGCGTCCTCGATCGCGCGCCGCAGCCTGCCGAGGTCGTCCGGCAGATCATCGGCGTACAGCGAGGTGCGCACCGCGCTCATCCCGCACCCGATGTCGACGCCGACGGCCGCGGGCGAGACGGCGTCGCGCATCGCGATGACACTGCCGACCGTGGCGCCCTTGCCGAGGTGGACGTCGGGCATCACGGCGAGGCCGTGCGTCCACGGCAGGTTCGCGATGTTGTGCAGTTGGCGGAGAGCGGCGTCCTCGACCGTGCTCGGATCGGTCCACATGCGGATCGGCACGCGGGCGCCACCTACTGCGGTATGCATGACTGCCCCTTCCCTTGCTGCCGCTGCGGTGCCTCAGAATCCGCGACGCACGAAGCCATCACAACTGGTTTTCCCGCTCTGACCTGCGAGAAAACCAGTTGCGGCGATGTGTGTTCCGCCCTACGGACACCGTAAAGGGAAGGTCAGGTCCGCTCTCGCTCCTCCACTCTCCGGTACGGCACACCCGGTGGTAGGCATCGATCACGCCGGACTCCGGCAGCAGCGGCGGCACCGGGCCGCACTCCTCGAATGGGGAACACGCGGCACCGGAAGTCGGAACTCGCGCGCGCCCGGAACGGGCAACTCGCGCGAGATAAGGTGCGACTCGCGCGGCTGCGCCGCCTTACTGCTGGGCGATGAGCTCCGCGATCTGGACCGTGTTCAGTGCGGCGCCCTTGCGGAGGTTGTCGCCGGTGACGAACAGCGCGAGGCCGCGACCATCGTCGACGCCCGGGTCCTGCCGGATGCGGCCGACGTAGCTCGGGTCGTTACCCGCCGCCTGCAGCGGCGTCGGGATGTCGGACAGCTCCACGCCGACAGCGCCGTTGAGCAGCTCCGTCGCCCGCTCGACCGACAGCGGCCGGGCGAACTCCGCGTTGATCGACAGCGCGTGCCCGGTGAACACCGGAACCCGCACGCACGTACCGGAAACCCGCAGCTCGGGAATGTCGAGGATCTTGCGGCTCTCATTGCGGAGCTTCTGCTCCTCGTCGGTCTCGAAGGAGCCGTCGTCCACGATCGAGCCAGCCATGGCCAGCACGTTGAACGCGATGTTCCGCGCGTACTTGGACGGCTCGCCGAGCTCGACGGCCGAGCCGTCGTGGGTCAGCTTCGGCGCGTCCGATCCTGCCGCCGTGATCTGCTCCGCCAGCTCATCGACGCCGGCGAGCCCGCTGCCGGACACCGCCTGGTAGGTGCTGGCGATCAGCCGCACCAGGCCCGCTTCGTCGTGCAGCGGCTTGAGCACCGGCATCGCGGCCATGGTGGTGCAGTTCGGGTTGGCGATGATGCCCTTGCGGGCCTCCTTCACCGCCTGCGGATTGACCTCGCTGACGACCAGCGGGACCTCGGGGTCGAGCCGCCAGGCCGACGAGTTGTCGATCACCGTCACGCCCGCCTCGGCGAACCGGGGCGCTTGCGCCTTCGACGTCGAGCCGCCCGCGGAGAACAGCGCCACATCGAGGCCGGACGGGTCTGCCGTCTCCGTGTCCTCGACGACGATGTCCTTGCCGCGCCACGGCAGCGTCTTACCTGCCGAACGTGCGGACGCGAAGTACCGGATCTCGTCGACCGGGAAATCACGCTCTTCGAGCAGCCTGCGCATCACGGCGCCGACCTGGCCGGTCGCGCCGACAATACCGATCCGCATCAGCGACCACTCCCCGCGTAGACGACGGCTTCCTCGTCGCCACCGAGGTCGAATGCCTCGTGGATGCACCGCACCGCGTCCTCGACGTCGGTGTCGCGGATCAGCACCGAGATGCGGATCTCCGAGGTGTTGATCATCTCGATGTTGACACCCGACTCGGCGAGCGACTCACAGAACTTCGCCGTGACACCGGGGTGCGAGCGCATCCCAGCGCCGACCAGCGAGACCTTGCCGACGTGGTCGTCGTAGAGCACCGCGTCGAATCCGGCCTCGTCCTTGATCTGCTCCAGCGCCGCGACGGCCTTCGGGCCGTTGTCGATCGACAGCGTGAAGGTGATGTCGGTGACTCCGGACGAGGTGCGCGAGGCGTTCTGCAGCACCATGTCGATGTCGATGTTGGCGTCGGCGACCGCCCGGAAGATCCGCGCCGCCGCGCCCTTGTAGTCCGGCACGTCGGTCACGGTGATCTTGGCTTCTGACTTGTCGTGCGACACGCCGGTGATCAGCGCCTGTTCCACGGGAATCTCCTCGATCGATCCGGCCACGAGCGTGCCCGGTTTGGTGCTGTAGGACGATCGAACCCGCAGCGGCACCCCGTAGCGCCGTGCGTACTCGACCGAACGCAGATGCAGGATCTTCGAACCGGTCGCGGCCAGTTCGAGCATCTCTTCGTAGGGAACGGTGTCCAGCTTGCGTGCGTCCGACACGATCCTCGGGTCCGCGGTGTAGACCCCGTCGACGTCGGAGTAGATCTCACACTCATCGGCCTTCAGCGCCGCCGCGAGCGCGACGGCCGTCATGTCCGAGCCGCCGCGGCCGAGTGTGGTGATGTCCTTGGTGTCCTTCGAGACACCCTGGAAGCCCGCGACCAAGGCGATGTATCCCTGATCGAGCGCTTCCGTCACTCGCGTTGGTGACACCTCCACGATGCGGGCGTCGCCGTGCGCGGCCGTGGTGGAAATACCAGCCTGCGACCCGGTGAACGACCACGCTTCCGTGTCGAGTTTGCTGATGGCCATCGCCACGAGCGCGTTCGAGATGCGCTCACCGGCGGTGAGCAACATGTCCATCTCGCGCTCCGGCGGGTCCGGATTGACTTGGCCTGCCAGATCGAGCAGTTCGTCCGTCGTGTCACCCATCGCGGAACACACAACGACAACGTCGTTACCTGCGTTTTTGGTTTCCACGATGCGTTCGGCAACGCTTCTGATGCGATCCGCGCTCTCCAACGACGATCCGCCGTACTTCTGGACTACGAGCGCCACTGCGCGCCAACCTCCTCCAACGGGAGCGCCCAGGCCCCAGTCCTTGTATCGGGGCGGGCGTCGTCCCTGTAGCTGAACCAAGGGTACCGGCCGACCCAACCCGAATGCGGTACCGATGTGGCACCGACCACTTTCCGTGCACCCATGTGCGCGGCTTCTACCAGCCGTGATGGGTTCGCGATGATGTCGTGCCAACGGCGTCGCACGCACCACACTAGGCTAGACGCACCAGCGTCGCCTACCTTCCGGAAAGCCCCGCAGTGAGTCCGACGGACACCGTAGCGCTCATCGAGCCGCAGTCAGCTTCGCGCGTGTCGCCGGCCCCAGCCGGTACGCCGCGCCGCGACCGCACCTCCCAAGCGCTGCTCGCGTTCATGCCCGCGCTGGTCTACCTCGTCGTGCGCCACATCGGCGTGCTGATCCTCGTCCTGCTCGCCGGTCCGAACAACACAACGGTGCACCGCTCGCTGACGGCGTGGGACGGCCAGTGGTACCTCGGCATCGCCACCGGCGGATATACCGATGCGCCGGACTGGCTGCTCGACGCACACGGCGAACGCACCGCGCAGACGCCACTGGCGTTCTTTCCCGGCTACCCGACACTGACCGGTTGGCTGGCCGATCTGACGTGGTTGTCCGTGGACACCGCCGCGTTCGTCGTCAGCATCCTCGCCGGGATCGCGGCGGCGTACGCGCTCGTCCACATCGGCATGCTGATCCGGGGCGGCTCCCGCCGGGTCGGGCTGATCCTTGTGGCCCTGTTCGCCGCGTCTCCGATGGGCGTCGTGCTGTCGATGACGTACTCCGAGGCCCTGTTCTGCGCGCTCGCCGCGTGGTCGCTGGTGTTCGTGCTGCGGCGGCAGTGGGTGTGGGCCGGCGTGCTGTGTGCGTTGGCCGGGCTGGTGCGACCGAGCGGGCTCGCGCTCGTCCTCGCGGTGGGCGCCGCGGCCTTCGCCTGTGCGATGGAGCTCCGCCGCAGGGGCGGCCGTCCGGCGTTGCGTCCGCTCGCCGGTCTCCTGCTCGCACCGGTGGGCCTGGTGGGGTACCTGTGGTGGGCTGGCGCGCAGATCCGGCAAGGGCAGGGTGTCCTCACCCAGCTCGGCGGCTGGAGCGAACTGCAGCAGCAGGGGTGGAACTCCGCGTTCGACGGCGGTGCCGCCACGCTGCGGTTCACGGGCGAGGCCATCGCGCGTTCGGAGTCGGTACACGAGGTCGGCACGGTCATGGTGCTACTCGCCGCCGTCGTACTGGTGGTCGTCGGGTTCGTCCGCCGGGTGGAGTGGCCGCTGATGATGTATGGCCTCGGCGTGCTGGTGATGGACCTCGGTTCGAACGGACTGATGAATTCGAAGGCGAGGCTGCTGCTGCCCGCGTTCACACTGCTCATCCCCGTCGCGCTCGGGCTGGCTAAGCGCAAACCGGCGACGACGCTGGTAGTGCTGGCCGCGGTGACCGTGGTGAGCGGCTGGTTCGGTGCGCACGCGCTTGTCACCTGGCCGTACGCGATATAACTGGAGCCATGCAGCGCAAGCCAGCGGCGACCAGCGTCGCCGTGCACGAATTGATCGCGCAGCGCTGGAGCCCGCGCGCGTTCGACCCGGACGCCAAGGTGTCCGAAGAGCAACTGCGCGCACTACTCGAAGCCGCCAGGTGGGCGCCGTCGTTCGGCAACACCCAGCCCGCGCGGTTCCTGGTCGGCCGCAGGGGCGACGCCGTGTTCGACCGCATCCTCGGCACGCTGACCGAGCGCAATCAGGACTGGGCGAGCCGCGTCGGGGTGCTACTCGCCGGGGTGGCGATCACCCGCAACGAGAAAGGCGACGTGCCCTACGCGGAATACGGCGTCGCGCTCGCCGCGCAGAACCTCGTGCTGCAAGCGGTGGCCGAAGGGCTGGCCGCCCACCAGATGGCGGGGTTCGATTCGGACGCGCTTCACCGCGCGTTCGAGCTGCCCGACGACGTCCGGCCGGTGGTCACCATCGCCGTCGGGGTGCAGACGGACGCCGATGTGCTCGGCGCGCAGCGGCTCGTCGAGCGGGAACGCGGGGAGCGATCACGCATCCCGCTGGCGGAGTTCGCTCGCGCTGGGTGGGACACGCCCGCGTTCTAAGCTCGGCACACAACGTCCCGAGCGGGGGACACGGCGTCTCGCAACGCCGGGCGCTACTTTCCGAGCGCGCCCAACCGACGAATGATCGTGGCGCCGAGAGACGACACGATCAGCCAGAAGATCGCCGCGATGCCGTAGTTGACCAGGATTTTCAGCTGCGCGTCGTCAGGCTGGAACAGGTCCTTGAAGGCGAGCGCGAGCGGGTCGGCCCAGTCGCGGACGAACGACACGATGCTGTTCTCCTCGTTCGCGTCCGCGATGGTGAACACCACGTGCAACACCAGGACCAGCGCGAACAGCAGGAACACCCAGCGCACTATCGCGGCGAGGATGTTGACCATCTTGTCCTTAACCGCGATCCAGTCGACGCTCGGGCCGCGCTTGCCGCCCCCGGCCTCGTGATCGTTCGAGTTAGCGCTCGACTTCTCAGCGTGCTCGCCCATGCGGGGAGTCTGACATGCCACGCGCCGCGCCGCTATCGCTACACCGCCGAATCGCCCGGTCAACTCGCCTGCGACGCCCCAGATGGATGCGCTACTCGACAGATTCGTTATGCTGGGTGCGTGGCACGCGCACTCCTGCTTCGCTGCCGCGACGGGGCCTGATCCGACCGGCCCCCCGTCGCGGGGCTTCGTCGTGCCGCCGGTCACCCGCCCTTGGCGGAAAAGCCGACAGCAGGAGACCATCAACCAATGTCCACTTCCCCTCGCCCGGAACACGGACCCATCGTCGCGCCGTCCGGTCCAGCGCCCGCTGACCAGCCGGTATGGAACCCCCAACGCGGCAGTTCGATGCCGATCGATCGGTATCAGCCCTGGTACCGCCTGGTCGAAGACATCCAACTGCCCGACCGCACCTGGCCGGACGTACGCATCAGCCGCGCACCACTGTGGTGTGCCGTTGACCTGCGGGACGGTAACCAGGCACTGATCGATCCCATGTCGCCCGCGCGCAAGCGCAAGTTCTTCGAGCTGCTGGTCGCGATGGGCTACAAGGAGATCGAGGTCGGGTTCCCCTCGGCATCGCAGACCGACTTCGACTTCGTCCGCGAGATCATCGAGGCGGACGTCATCCCGCATGACGTGCGGATTCAGGTGCTGACACAGTGCCGCTACGAGCTGATCGAGCGCACCTTCGAGGCGCTCAAGGGTGCGCCGAAGGCTGTGGTGCACGTCTACAACTCGACGTCGATCCTGCAGCGCCGCGTCGTGTTCCGCGAGGAGCGCGAGGGCATCAAGAAGATCGCGACTCAGGGCGCGGAGCTGGTGCAGGAGTTCGCGGCGAAGAACCCGGAGACCGACTTCCGGTTCCAGTACTCGCCGGAGTCGTTCACCGGCACCGAGCTGTCGTACGCGGCGGAGGTGTGCAACGCCGTCACCGACATCTGGCAGCCGACGCCAGAGAAACCGGCGATCCTGAACCTGCCAGCGACGGTCGAGATGGCCACACCGAACGTCTACGCCGACTCGATCGAGTGGATGGGCCGCAACCTGGACCGCCGTGACTCGGTGATCCTGTCGCTGCACCCCCACAACGACCGGGGCACCGGCATCGCCGCCGCCGAGCTGGGCTACCAGGCCGGGGCCGACCGGATCGAAGGCTGCCTGTTCGGCAACGGTGAGCGCACCGGCAACGTCGACCTCGTCGCGCTGGGCATGAACCTGTTCAGCCAAGGTATCGACCCGCAGATCGATTTCTCCGACATCGACCACATCAAGCGCACGGTCGAGTACTGCAATCAGCTGCCCGTTCCCGAGCGGTCGCCATGGGGCGGTGACCTGGTGTTCACCGCGTTCTCCGGCAGCCACCAGGACGCCATCAACAAGGGCTTCGACGCGCTGGAGTCGGCCGCCGAGAAGGCGGACGTGCCGGTGGACAAGTTCCCGTGGGAAGTGCCGTACCTGCCGATCGACCCGAAGGACGTCGGGCGTACGTACGAGGCCGTCATCCGGGTCAACTCACAGTCCGGCAAGGGCGGTGTCGCGTACGTGATGCGTAGCGAGCACCAGCTCGACCTGCCACGCCGCCTGCAGATCGAGTTCTCGCAGGTCGTCCAGCACTACACGGATACGTCCGGCGGCGAGGTCGACCCGGACACCATGTGGGACGCGTTCAGCAGGGAGTACCTGACGACGACATCACCGCTGGAGCTGGTTCGTTCGCACGTCACCGACAACGGTGGTGGCCAGTACTCCATCACGGTCACCGTGAACGTCGACGGTGAGCCGAACGAGATCACCGGCTCCGGCAACGGGCCGATCGCGTCGTTCTTCGACGCGCTGTCCACCATCGGTTACGACATCAAGCTGCTCGACTACAGCGAGCACGCCATGACCGCGGGCGATGACGCCCAGGCAGCCAGCTACGTCGAGTGCGCCATCGACGAGAAGGTGTACTGGGGCGTCGGCGTCGATCCGTCGATCGTGACGGCGTCGCTGCGCGCGGTCATCTCCGCGATCAACCGGGCACACCGGTAAGGCGGGCTACCGCGGCGTCACCGCGCACGCCTCGGCGCGCAGCAGGTCGAGCACGGTGGCGACCGCTGGGCGCGCCGGGGCGCCGGTGCGGAGCACGGCCTCGACGTAGCGGGCAGCCCTGATCCCGGCGATCGGCTTGCGCAACATGCGCTTGCCGCGCCGGGTGTCGATCGTGTACCTCGGCAGCAGCGCGACGCCGTGCCCCGCCGCGACCAGCTCTTCCGTCACGCCGAAGTCGTTGATGCGCTGCACGACGTCCGGCCGTACCCCGGTGCGGACGACAAGCGAGCGCAGCACATCGTCGACTGGGAAACCGACCTCGACACCGATCCAACGTTCGGTGGCCAGTTCGGCGAGCTCGACCTTGCGCCGGTGCGCGAGCCGATGGCCCACGGGCAGGGCGACGTCGAGTGGCTCGCGGAGCAGGTGCGTGACAGTCAGCCGATCGGACTCGAACGGCTCGGCGCGTTCATCGCGGTGCGTGACGACGATGTCGAAGTCCGCGAGCATGCCAGGCACTTCGGACGGCATCATGTCGATGTCGCGCACCTCAACCCCCAGCTCGGGATGTTCGTTGACCCGGTGCAAGAAGCCGGGCAGCAACAGCTGACCACCGGACGGAAAGATCGCGATCCGCACGGTGCCGCGCGGCGCGCTGCGGTAGGTATCCAGTTCGGACCTCGCGCGCTCGACAGCGGCCAGCACTTCATCCGCTCGGACGACGAGTGCCCTCCCGGCATCGGTCAGCCGCAGGCCACGCCCTGCCGGTTCGGTGAGCACGACACCCACCTCAGCCTGCAACGCCTTGAGCTGCTGTGACACGGCGGACGGTGTGCAGTGCAGCGCGGCGGCAGCAGCGGTGAGACTGCCTCGATCGGCGAACTCGCGAAGCGTGCGAAGCCGAATGACGTCCATGAAGCAATACTACAAAGACACTCAAAAATATTTCGCTGGTGCTTGAGAGTCGTCGATCGCAGGCTCGAAGGCATGTCGCAACGGGATCGCCTGCTCGCCATAGCCGTGGCCGTGATGTGGGGCGCGAACTTCCTCGCCGTGCACGCCACCATCCAGCACTTTCCACCGCTGTTCGCCGCCGCGCTGCGATTCGCTGTGCTCGCGGTGCCGACGATGCTCTTCGTACCGTGGCCTGGTGTGAAGCTGCGCTGGCTGATCGGCTTCGGCCTCGGCTTCGGCACTGGGCACTTCGCACTGCTGTTCGTCGCGATGCACATCGGGATGCCGACCGGCCTGGCGTCGTTGGTGCTCCAGTCGTCCGCGCCGTTCACGGTGTTGCTCGGCGCGGTGCTGCTGCGTGAGCGGATCACGCCGATCGCGGCATCCGGTATCGGGCTCGCAGTGCTCGGCATGAGCATCATCGGCTGGCAACGCGCCGAGCACGCCGCGTTGCTGCCGATGATCCTCACCGTGCTGGCCGCACTGAGCTGGGCTGGCGGAAACCTCTGCAACCGCAAGGGCTTCGCCGAACCGACAAGGGGTCCGGTGAATCCGCTGCACTTCACGCTGTGGATGTCAGTGGTTCCGCCGGTGCCGATGTACGCGCTGTCGCTGACCTTCGAGGGTCCATCGGCTGGCTGGCAGGCGCTGGCCGGGCTCGGATCGCCGGTGGGACTGATCGGGCTCGGGGGTTTGGTCTACATCGTGTTGATCGGCACCATCGCTGGATCCGGACTGTGGAGCACGCTGATGAGCCGGAATCCGGCAGGGGTGGTCGCGCCATTCTCGCTACTGGTGCCGATCGTCGGCATGACGCTGGCGTTCCTGGTGCTCGGCGAACGGCCGACCGCGATCGAGGTCGCGGCGGCAGGCATCGTGATCATCGGCGTGCTGCTCGGCTCGATGTCCTGGACCCGCCAGGTGCGCCCGCCGGCCACGCCTTCGGAAGCGGAGTACACGCCGGTGGCCCGATGAGCGTCCTAGCGCCCGGTCGCGCTCGGTGGGACGGATGCCACCTATGGATCATGAGGCGTTCCGGCGATATGGATCGCCGTTTGGTCTCAAGATCCACGCTGGCGAGTCCGGCCGCAACGTCTCCTACGGCTTGAGCACCACCTTGCCGATCGTCGCGCGCGACTCAAGCGCCTGGTGTGCGTCGGCCGCCCGCGCCAGCGGGAACGTCGCGCTGACCACCGGCACCAGATCACCGCGTGCGGCTGCGGCCAGCGCGCGTTGCTCCAGTTCCCGCACGCCACCGACGCGGCTCAGCAGGTCAGGACCGAACGCGGGCGCGACGGTGATGCCGCGCCCGACGACGTCCGATCCGTCCACAGTGGTCGGTTGTCCCGACGACCAGCCGAGCACCAGTGCCCTGCCGCCACGCCCGAGCAGTTCCAGTGCGGCGCGGCCAGTGCCGATCAACTCGAAGTCAAACCGTCGGCCCTCCGGCACGGATCTTGATGCGTCGCGGCGACCCGTATCGCCGAACAGCATCAAGATCCGCCGGGCGGACGACGTGTGGCGTCAGTACGCGGCCACGAGTTGCGGCTGGGACATCTTCGTTTCCTGCCACGACGAGATCTGCATGATCAGGCGGATGAGCAGGCCGCCCGCGATGGCGCTGAGGACGAACGACAAGACGTTAGCGCCGATCAGCGGATCGAACTGTTCGCCGATGTCACGGCGAACGATGTACTGGTCAACAGCGAGGTCGAACAGCCACACCGCCCACCACAAGCCCAATACTTTGGTGAACGGCATGAGGTGCATGTTGTAGCCATCTGGCGCGACATCCGGGTGACTCGCCTTCCAGACGTCGCGCACGATCTGGAACGGGAACCAGAGGAGCACGACCGGGCAGATCCAACCGCCCCACACCCAGCCGCGTGAGCGCGTGTGTTGCGCGCGACAGAGCAGTTCGGCGTTAACCCGTGCCCGCCATAGCCAGATCACGAACACGACAGCCGAAGCGATGAACGTCGCGAAAGACAGCGTGCCAGCGACGGAAGTGAGCGTCATAGCCACGTTGAACGGAGCCACGCTCGCGGCGTCCCCGGCGAGGTATTCCGCGATGACGTCTTCCGTGCTCCACGCGAGAACTGCCAACGCCAGATCCGCCAGCACGTACAGCACGATCAGCACGGCGGCGGCCCAGCCGAGAATCCGCGTCGGGCGCAGGGATCCTGACGGCGGTGGCGCGGCGGGAAGCGGCGGTTCGGATGGATTGGGTGGGACCGGTGGGTGCGGTCCCGATTGTGGCGTTGTGGGTTCTGACATGCAGGGAAATCCCTCTCGTAGCTTGTGACCAATGAGGACAGAGCCGCGCAGTGTACCCGGATCGCCCATTCGGCGTGAGTAGTTTTCGTGAATGCGCTTTCGCCGCGTTGGGCGCGGTGACGGACGCCCTCGCTACGGCCAACGCGCGGAAAGCGTCCTTCACCGCATCTTGACGTGACCCACACCACTGGATACCGTTCGGTATTCAATACCAGCGAGTATCGAAGGTGGTCAGCGGCATGACAGCAGTGGACGACAACAGAACGGCCAGGGCCAGGATGGGCAGACGCCGGACGATGCGCGTGCTCGTCACCCTCGGCGCGACGACCGCGCTGGTCACCGGCGCCGTCACCCAGGCCAGCGCAGCGGCAGTCACCCCGGCCACGCAGGCCATGCCGCAGCCCGCCGCCCTGCAGCAGGCCATCCCGCCGCCGCAGGACGACCCGTTCTACACCCCGCCAGACCCGTTGCCGGACGTCGAGCCGGGCACGGTCTTTCGGTCGCGGCAGATCGACGTCTCCGATAACGGCTTCAGCGTGCCGGTCAATGCCTGGCAGGTGCTGTACCGCTCAACGTCGGCCACCTTCGAGCCAAACGCGGTTTCCGGCACCGTGATCGTGCCCGAAGGGGCATGGACCGGCGAGGGCGAGCGCCCGCTGGTCTCCTATGCCGTCGGCACCCACGGCCTCGGGCCGGAGTGCGCGCCGTCCTATAAGCTCGCCACCGGCTCGGAGCGAGAGTTCTCGCTTTTCAGCCAGGCCCTGAACCGGGGCTGGGCCGTCGTCGTCACTGACTACGAAGGCCTTGGCACGCCTGGCCCGCACACCTACGTCGCCGGTCGCTCGCTCGGCCACGCTCAACTGGACGCCACCCGCGCCGCTGCCGAACTGCCCGATGCCGGGCTCGGTGACACCGCGCAGGTCGGACTGTGGGGATATTCCGAGGGCGGCTTCTCGACCGCCTGGGCGGCGCAGCGCGCGGCTGACTACGCGCCCGAGCTGAACGTCGCGGGCGCGGCAGTCGGCGCGGCCCCCGCCGACATGGAAGACATGGCCAACCTGCACGACGGCGGCCCGGCCAGCGGGCTCGTGCTCGCGGCTGCCGTCGGTCTGGCACGGGCCTACCCGGACGCGCCGTTCGAGGAGATCCTCACCGACGAGGGCAAGGAAATGGCCGCCGAGATCAGCACCCAGTGCGTGGAGGAGTTCTCCGCCCGCTACGCCTTCCGCAGCCTGAGCAGCTACACCACGGTGGACGATCCGATGGCGCTGCCGGAGTGGCAGCGAGTGCTGGACGACATCCGGCTCGGCGGCACCACGCCGCAGGCGCCCGCGATGATCTACCACTCGCCGACCGACGAGTTGGTCACGTTCGACCAGGCGATCGTGCTGAACGAAGCCTGGTGCGGGAGCGGCGCGACGGTCCAGTTCCAGCCAGCCGTGATCGGTGACCACGTGCTCGGCGCGATCACCGGCGCGCCGCTCGCCGTCGATTACCTCGGCGGCCGGTTCACCGGACAGCAGGCGCCGGACACCTGCGCGACCGCGCCGTGACCGGGCGCCCCGAGCGCAGCCGTCCCACCAGGGAGGAGACCCGGCGGCGGGTGCTGTCCGCTGCCCACGACGTCTTCACGACACGCGGCATCGAGGCGGCGTCGGTAGCCGACGTCGCCGCCGCGGCCGGGCTGACCAAGGGCGCGGTGTACTCCAGTTTCCGCAGCAAGAACGACCTCGTGCTCGCGCTGATGGATGAGTACGTGGCCGAGCGGCAGCGGGAGGCCACGGCCCTGTTCGACAGCGCGGCCGACGCCGACCATGCCCTGCGTGACGTGGGCAAACACCTCGTCGACGCCATTCACACCGGGGCAAGGTGGCAGCGACTGCTGATCGCCTACGCCGTCAGCGGGCAGCGCGACCCCGAGCTGGCGGACGCGCTCCGCACGCGGCGCCAGCGACTCAGGGAGTCATTGGCCGCGATGATCGAGCGGGTGGCCGAGCGGCACGGGCTTACGCTGCCGTTTCCGCCGGATGAGGCGGCGACGGTGGTGCTGGCGCTGTCTAACGGCTTCGCGGTGGAGGACAGCCTCGACCCAGGGGCGGTGCCGGACGACTTGTTCGGCCGGGTGCTGGCCGTACTCGGCACCGCGGGCGGCGCGACACCCGGCGACACAGCGATGCCATAGCCGGGCGGGTAGGCGGCGCCAGGCCCAACGGCACGTCATGGCACCACTCGGCAGACGACCGGACCGGGTGGCTCGCGCGACTCACGACGCGAGCCACCCGCCCGCTCACGACGTGGCGACAGCCTCCGGATCACCGACGTGCACGCCGTCCTGCCGCACGGTGATGCCATGCAGGTGGCAGGCGACGTCCCGGTTCTTGATGTGTTGCACAGCGGGCTCCGGCCCTGGTCCAAACCGGACGACCACGCCGCGTTCCTCGACCTCGACGTCGGTTACCGCGGAGAACACGTTCGCGGGCAGTGCGGAGCCGTTCTCCCGCAGCCACTCCGCCAATGTGTCCGGTGTGGACGATGGGAACCGCACGTAGTCCGTACCGACGTCGGCGTCGCTGAGCTTGCCGAACAGCTCCAGTTCCTTGGTGAACGTATCCTTGTCCACCTCGGTCCACCGATCCTCGAGGACGTCAATGAGGTCGTGGCCCTGCCAGCCGCACGACCCGAACGCCTCGGGACACCGCGGATGGAACCTGCACCCGGCTGGCGGCTTCGCGGCGTCCGGGATCTCGCCGCGCGGCAGCTTCTTCGGCCGGTTCCGCCGACCCGCCTCCGGCAGCGGAATCGCAGACAGCAGCGACCGCGTGTACGGATGCTGCGGGTCGTCGAACAGCAAGTCCGACGGCCCCTGCTCGACGAGTCCGCCGAGGTACAGAATGCCGATCCGGTCGCACAGGAACCGCGCCGTCGCCAGGTCGTGCGTGATGAACACGTACGTCAGGTCGAGGTCGCGCTTCAGTTCGAGCATCAGCTCAAGCACCCGCGCCCGCACGCTCATGTCGAGCGCGGCGACCGGCTCGTCCGCCACCACGAACTTCGGGTCGGTAATCAGCGCACGCGCGATCACCAGCCGCTGCTTCTGCCCACCGGACAGGTCCTCCGGGTAGCGGTCGAGGAAGCTCTCCGCCGGGTGCAGCCCGACGCGTTCCAGCATCTCCACCACCCGCTTGCGTGCCTCGGCACGGGTGCTGACCATGCCGTGGATGTGCAGCGGATGCCCGACGCCCTGCCCGATCGTCATCGCCGGGTTCATCGACGCGTTCGGGTCCTGGAAGATCATGCTCAGCTCGCGCCGCAACGGCCGCATCTCGCCGTCGTCCAGCGGCACCAGGTCACGGCCCCGGTATCGGATCTGACCCGACGTCGGCTGCACCAGCTTGAGCAGCGAACGCCCGAGGGTCGTCTTGCCCGACCCGCTCTCGCCGACGAGCCCGAGCACCTCGCCTTTGCCGACCGAGAAGCTCACCCCGTCGACGGCCTTGACGACGCTCTTGCCGCCCCCGCCGAACAGCCCGCCGCGCGCGGGGAAGTGCGTCTTCAGGTCGTCGACGACGAGCAGCGGTTCCGAATCGGTCACCGGTGTCAGTCCTTCCACACTCATATGCCACTCACCTGGGGATCACCCGATGGGGCAACGACTCCTTCCGGCACCGGCTGCCCGGCACCCGGATAGAGGAAGCACGCGGCCCGCTGGTCCGGCCCGACCTCGGTCAGCTCGGGCGGACTCTGCGTGCAATGGTCCATCACGTGCGGGCACCGCGCCGCGAACCGGCAGCCCCGCGGCGGGTCGATCAGGTTCGGTGGGTAGCCACCGATGGAGCGCAACTCGGTCGTGTTCAGCGAGATCGTCGACGCCACTAGGCCGCGCGTGTACGGGTGCTTCGGGTTGGTGAAGATCTCGTCGACCGGCCCCATCTCCACGATCTTGCCCGCGTACATCACCGCGACCCGGTCACAGGCCTCGGCGACGACACCCAGGTTGTGGGTGATGAACAGGATGCCGACGTTCTCCTCGACCCGCAGCCGTTCCAGCAGCGACAGGATCTGCGACTCCACGATGACGTCCAGCGCGGTCGTCGGCTCGTCCGCGACGATCAGCCGCGGCGTGAGCACGATCGACAGCGCCAGCATCACGCGCTGCCGCATGCCGCCGGAGAACTCGTGCGGGTAGTTGTCGATCCGCGTCGGCGGGATGCCGACCTGCACCAGCGCGTCCCGCGCCATCGCGCGGGCGTCCTCGCGCGACGTCTTCGGCTTGTGCGTCCTGATCATCTCGACGAAGTGGTCGCTGACGCGTTCCAGCGGGTTGAGCCGGGTCATCGGCTCCTGGAACATCAGCGAGACACCTTCACCGCGCAGCTTCCGCACCTCGGAGTCCGGCGCGGTGACAACGTCGGTGCCGCCGATCTCCACTTGGCCGTGCACCACGCCGCCGGGCGGCATCAGGCGCAGCATCGCCCGTCCCATGGACGACTTGCCGCAGCCGGACTCGCCCACGAGCGCGACGGTTTCGCCCTTCTTGATCTCGAAGCTGACGCCGTCGACCGCCCACAATGGACCGGACGCGGTGCGGTAGCCGACCCGCAGGTCGCGCACCTTCGCCGCCAGCCCTTCGTCGTCCTGCTCGGCGGCATCGGACGTCCGCCGCGAGCGGCCACGACGGCGCGCCGCCGGCATTGCCTTGATCTTGCGACCGGCCTTGCCCCTCGCGCGCAGCAGCGGGTTGATGACATCGTTCAGGCCCTCGCCGACCAGCGTCAACGCCATCACCAGCAGCACGATCGCCAGGCCGGGCCACAGCGCCGTCCACCAGATACCCGCCGCGACGTCGTTGACCGCCTGCGAGATGTCGTAGCCCCACTCCGGCGTCGGCGGTTGCACGCCGTAGCCAAGGAAGCCGAGCGAGGCGAGCACCAGGATCGCGTCGGCGGCGTTCAGTGTCAGGATGACGGGCACGGTCTGCACCACGTTGAAGAACACGTAGCGCCCGAGCACCGTCCGGTTCCGCGCGCCGAAGGATTTCGCCGCCTCGACGAACGGTTCCTCCTTCACCGACAGCGTGTGGTTACGCACCACCCGGAAGTACTGCGGGATGTAGACCAGGCCCACGGCAGCGGCCGCCGATGGCACACCTGGCGAGAGATACGCCGCGAGCACGAACGACACGATGATCGCCAGTACCAGCGGCGGGAACGCGTACACCGCGTCCATCGCCGTCACCATGATCCGGTCCAGCCTGCCGCCCCGGTAGCCGCTGAACAGACCGAGCGTCACGCCGATGATCATGGCGATCGACACCGCAAGCGCCATCACGGCGAACGCGAGCGTCGCGCCGTCGATGATTCTGGCGAGGACGTCGAACTGGTCCTTCGTCGTGCCGAACCAGTGCTCGGCCGACGGTGGCGCCAACTCGGGGAACGCCGTGAACTCGCCGGGTGACGTCTCGGCGCGGTACTGCGTGCCGTCGTACGGATACACGAGCGGACCGAGGAACGCGAGCAGCAGGAACGCGGCGATGAGGCCGAGTCCGCTGAAGATCAGCCCGCGCGAGATCCTGCTCGACTCCCGGAACGGCCGCCACACGTGATGTAGTCGGGTCTTCAGTGGCGTCCGCGCTTCGAGCACGGCGTTGTCGCCACCGGTAGATGTGCTTGTCATGTCACCTCGCCCATCAGTAGCGCACCCGGGGGTCGACCAGCCCGGTGAAGATGTCGATCAGCAGGGACACGCCCACGATCACCAGCGCGATGAACGTGACGATGCCCTGCACCGCCGCGTAGTCCCGTGCTCCGATGAAGCCGACGAGCGCCTGCGCGAGCCCCGGCCAGGTGAACGTGTGCTCGGTCAGCACGGCGTTCCCGATCAACATCGCGAACTGCAACCCCATGATCGTGATGATCGGGATGAGCGCGGTCTTGAACGCGTGCCGGAACAGCACGACGTGTTCGCGCAGCCCGCGTGCCCGCGCTGCCTCGACGTAGTCCGAACGCAGCGTTTGCAGCATGTTCACGCGGACGAGGCGGATGAACACTCCGCCGAGCAGCAGTCCGAGCGTCACGGCGGGCAGCACGAGGTGCGAAAGCACGGTGCCCAGCGCCGCCATGTCCCCGGTGATGATCGAGTCGAACACGTAGAACCCGGTGATGGGTTCCGGGGCGTCGAATCCGCCCGCGCGTTGCTGGCTCGGTAGCCACCCGAGTTCCACCGAGAAATACAACTGCGCGAGCAGCCCGGTCCAGAAGACCGGCGCGGCATAGATGAGGATGCCGAACAGCCTGCCGCCAACGTCGAACGGCGTGTCCCGCAACCTGCCGGACAGCGCGCCAACGGTGATGCCGAGCAGGATCGCGACCAGCATGGCGGCAAGGGCGAGCTCGATCGTGGCGGGCGCCGTGTCGAGCACGATCTGCACGACACTGCGCGGATCGGTCACCGGGTTACCAAAGTCGCCGGTGAGCGCGTTGCCCATGTAGTTGAAATATTGCACGTAGAGCGGGTCGTTGAGGCCGAGCGCCTCCTTGCGCTGCGCGATCTCTTCCGGTGGCAGCCTGCCGCCGAGCGTCGCTGTCACCGGGTCACCCGGCGCCGCGTTGAGCAGCAGGAACAGCAACGTGAGCAGGATGAACACCATCGGAATGGCGAGCAGGAGACGCTGCGCGATGTAACGACCCAAGGAACCAGCTTTCACAGCCTTGAGGCCTTTCTATCCACACAGCGCGCAGGCGTGACCGTGGAGAGAACCTCATCTCTCCACGGCCACGCCGCGGTGTGAATCACGACGGTCGTCAAACCGTCCGCGTTGTTACTTGTGGATCAGGTAGTAGCGGAACACCTGGGAAGCGTCCATGGTGTCCTGCACGCCCTCGACGTCGCTACGGACGAACGCCTCGGGGATGCTGACGTACAGCGGCACGATCGGCGCGTCCTCCGCGGCGATCTGCTGGATCTCCTCGAACGTCTGCATCCGCTCTTCGGAGTCGGCGGCGTCGGCCGTCTGCTGCTGGCGAATCAGCTTGTCCATCTCGGGGTTGTCATACATCCGCAGGAAGCTGCTCTCCGAGTGGTAGAACGGCTGGATGTAGTTGTCCGCGTCCAGGAAGTCCGGGTACCAGCCGAGCAGGAACGCCGGGTACTGACCCGTCGGGCCAGGCGCCATGTTCGAGGTGTACTGCGCCCACTCGGACGACTTCTGGTTGACCTCGAACGAGCCGCTCTCTTCGAGCATCCGGGTCAGCGTCTCGGCGAGCGGCGGCTCGGTCGGACCGTAGTGGTCGGTGCTGTACCAGAGGTCCAACTCGACCTTGCCGTCGATGAAGTCGCTCGGCTCCTTGTCGCTGTAGAGGTCCTTGAACGCCGGGGAGTTGGCGTCCTCGAAGGACGGCGGAACCATCGAGTACAATGGCTCACCACTGCCGCCAAGCACCTCGTCGATGATGCGGTCCCTGTCGATGGCCGCGGCGAACGCCTTACGCACGTTCGGATCGTCGAACGGCTCGAGCTTCGGGTTGAACACCATGTACCGGATCGAGGCGCCCTCACCCTGAATCGTGTTGATGCTGTCGTCGTTCTCCAGCGAGTCACGCTGCTCCGGCGTCAGATCACGGAACGCGACGTCGATCTCGCCCGATTTGAGCGCGGTCACCATCTGCGCGCTCTTGTCGAAGAAACTGACTAGCACACGGCTGTTCTGCGGCGCGTCGCCAAAGTAGTCGCCGAACGCGGCGAGCTCGATCGACTCGCCCTGCCGGTTGTCCTCGAGGGTGTACGGGCCGGTGGAGACCAGGTTCTCGTTGACATACTTCTCGTAGGTGTCGTCGGTCGAGTCGTCCGGCAACTTCTCGTCCGGCGCCGTGTACTCGCCGTCCGACGGCAGGATGGTCGCGACGTTGTAGGCCAGTTTGGACCCGAACGTGATGTCCGGCTCGGTCAGCGTGATCTCCACCGTCTGCGGATCGGGCGCCTCGACGGAGTCGATGCCCTCCAGCAGGAAGGCAGCGCCCTCCGGGTGGTTGATGTTCAGCGAGCGCTCCAGCGAAAACTTGACGTCCTCACTGGTCATGTCGGAGCCGTCGTGGAACTTGACGCCCTCGCGCAAGGTAAAGGTGTAGGTCAAGCCGTCTTCACTGATCTCGGGCTCCTCGGCCGCGAGATCAGGGCTCGGCGCCGTCTCACCCGGCTTGTAGCTCACCAGGGTAGAGCCGATGTTGTCGATGATGGTGCCGCAGTAATAGCTGTAGCACTTTGCGGGATCAAGCGTGGGGACGGAGTCGGTGGTGCCGATGATGATGTCGCCACCCTCACCGCCGTCGCCACTGCCTTGACCGCCATCGCTCTGGCACGCGCTGAGCACCATGGTGAGAGCCGCAGTGCCTGCCACGGCAGCTTGCCACGGGCGCTGTTGCCCCCGCGGACGAAGCAACCGAGCCATCCGTGTCTTGGTCATCACACACCTCGGGTTGTGTCCTTGTCTGTGCGTCGGGACACACCCTAGACCCGAGTCAAGCTCACGTGTGCGGTAGTGGATCACGATCTGGCCACACAGTGGGATCACATAACTCGCGTCGGCCGCCATTCGGCGCAAACCAGACTGGTTGACGGTGTGGCGTGCTCGGTAGGCTTGCTGCCCGCTACAGCGAACGGCGGCCGGAGAAGGCACGGCCGAGGGTGAGCTCGTCGGCGAACTCCAGATCGCCGCCCATCGGCAGGCCGGACGCGAGCCGGGTGACGTTCAGCCCGGGGAAGTCGCGCAGCATTCGCACCAGATAGGTCGCGGTCGCTTCTCCCTCGGTGTTCGGGTCGGTCGCGATGATCACCTCGGTGACCTCGTCCGATGAGATGCGAGCCAGCAACTCCCGCATCCGCAGTTGATCGGGACCGACACCGGACAACGGATCGAGCGCCCCGCCGAGCACGTGGTAGCGGCCCTTGAACTCACGGGTGCGCTCGATCGCGAGGACGTCCTTGGGTTCCTCGACCACACAGAGCATGGCCCCGTCGCGCCGGGTGTCCCGGCAGATGCGGCACTGCTGCTGCTCGGAGACGTTGCCGCACAGCTCGCAGAACCGCACCCCCTCGGTGACCTTGCCCAAGACGTCGACCAGCCGCTTGATATCGGCCGGTTCGGAGCTAATCAGGTGAAACGCGATGCGCTGGGCGCTTTTCGGCCCGACACCGGGCAACCTGCCCAGCTCGTCGATAAGGTCTTGAACGACGCCTTCGAACAACTCACATCCCGCCGGGAAGGCCGAGGCCGCCCAGTCCGCCCTCGCCGCCAAGACCGCCGGCAAGTGGACCGAACTTCTCCTCGGACAACTGCTGCGCGGACGCCATCGCGTCCCGCACCGCCGCGACGACCAGGTCGGACAGCGTCTCGGTGTCGTTGGGGTCAACGACGGACGGGTCGATGGTGACGTCCTTCAGCTCCATGCCACCGGTAACGGTCGCGGTGACGAGGCCACCGCCCGAGGACCCGCTGACTTCGGTGTTCGCCAGCTCCTCCTGCGCAGTCGCCAGCTGTTCTTGCATCTGCTGCGCTTGCTGCAGGATCTGCTGCATGTCGGGCATGCCGCCCCCTGGTTGCACCATCTCGGCCCTCGATCCGTTCGTTCTCGCCTGATTACGTGGCTGGTTTCGCGGCTGGTGCCCAGCCTAACCCGCTGCCCGCCGGGGACGTCGCGGTGTCGTGCGGTGTGGCGTGCGGAGTCTGATGCGGTCGGTGCGGTTGCCGGTGTAGCTCGCAGCGCCCCGGGTGGCGTGTTGATCTACTTCCCCTGCGCTGCGACCAAATTTCGTCCGCTTCGGCCGTTTCTATTGGTAATAGCGCAGGGGAAGTAGATCAACAACGGCAGCACGATCGACAACGACGTCCGAGCGATCACCCACGCCAGTGAATGACGCTTTGCCTGTACTGAGCACACGCAAAGCGTCATTCACCGCAGGCGGTTCCGGCGCCGTCGTTCCCGTCAGTCCAGACGGCGAGCGCCGAGGTGGTCGGAGAGGAGCTGGTGCGCCGCCCTACTCGGGTCTTCCGATTGCCGTGTCTCCTGCGGCGGGCCGAGCGAGCTGGGTTCCTCGGTGTACATGTCCTCGTCCTCTGCCGGTTCCGGTGGCAACGGGATGTCCGGCTCGGACTGTTCCTGCGGCTGTTCCTGCCGTGGCTGCGGGCGCTCCGGCTGGCGTTCCTGCTGCGACGGCCTGCTAGGGCGCTGCGTCTGGGCCTGTTGCTGCGCCTGCTGGCGAGGCTGTTGCTGCTTCGCGGCCGGCCCGCCCTGCTGGCTAGCCGCACCCTCGTGTTCGCAGCGCACCTGCCAATCGCCGCCGAGCACCTCGCGCAACGCCGCCGCGATCTTCTCGACGTTGGTCGGGTCGGACAGCCGACGCGCCAGCGGTGCCGCCTTGTGGGTGAGGACGACCAGGTTGCCGTCGACGCTGCGCACTCCAGCCTGGGTCAGCATCGCCTCGATGCTCCTGCCACCCGGCGCGTTGCGGATCGTGGCGAGCAGTTGCGGCCACACACCGCGTAGTCCGGTGGCGTCCACCCCGCCAGACGTCGAGGGCGCGTCGGCCTGCGGCTCCGGTGCGGGCTGGGCCTGCGAAGCTGGCTGCGTCTGGGCGGGTTGCCGCGTCGGCTGGGCTGGCTGCCGCGTCTCGGCAGGTTGCGCTGACTGCTGGTCCTGATCGGCCGGCTGCGCGGGCTGCTGCGGCGCAGAAGCTGGGGCGGATTGCGAGGCCGAGGCCGCTGGATCCTGCGGCTCCCGACCGTCTTGCTCCTGCCGCTGTGACGGCCTGCGGAACACCCGCTGCGGCTGCTCAGACTGCGGCGCGTCAGCGCCAGCATGCCCGGCAGCACCCGCGGGCCCGGCGACACCGCCGCCAGGCGCGGCACCCGCGGCAGCCTGACCAGCACCAGCCGCACCACCGCTCGCGGTGGCCCTGCGCTCCAGCCGCTCAAGGCGTTGCAGCACCGCGCTCTCGCTCTGCGCGTCCGGCGCGGCCGCTGGCAGCATCATCCGCGCACACAGCAGCTCAAGCAGGAGCCGAGGTGACGTCGCGCCGCGCATCTCCATCAGTCCGTTGTGGACGATCTCGGCGTAGCGGGTCAGTGTCCCAGCCCCGACGCGGTCAGCCTGCGCGGTCATCTTGGACAGCTCGTCGTCCGGCACGTTCACCAGTCCGCGCGAACCCGCGTCCGGCACCGACCGCAGCAGCACCAGATCGCGCAACCGGTCGAGCAGGTCGGACGCGAACCGGCGCGGGTCGTGCCCAGCGTCAGCGAGCCGTTCCACGGTGCCGAACACCGCTGCCGCGTCTTCGTCGGCAAGCGCGTCCACCATGTCGTTGATCAACGCACGGTCGGTGACGCCAAGCAGCGCGACCGCCCGGTCGTAGGTCACACCCTCCTCACCGGCACCGGCGAGCAGCTGGTCGAGCAGCGACTGGGTGTCGCGCGCGGAGCCACCACCCGCCCGGATGACAAGCGGATACACCGCTGGTTCCACCGGCACGCCCTCGGCCTCGACGTTGCGCTCAAGCAGTTCCCGCATCGAGCTTGGCGGGATCAGCCGGAAAGGGTAGTGATGGGTGCGCGAGCGGATCGTCTGCAGCACCTTGTCCGGTTCGGTCGTCGCGAACAGGAAGATCAGGTGTTCCGGCGGCTCCTCAACGATCTTGAGCAGAGCGTTGAAGCCCTGCGTGGTGACCATGTGCGCCTCGTCGATGATGAACACCCGATAGCGCGAATCCGCTGGCGCGTAAAAAGCGCGATCCCGCAGCTCACGGGCGTCGTCGACACCACCGTGGCTGGCAGCGTCCAGCTCGACGACGTCCACGCTGCCAGGGCCTTCCGGCGCGAGCGCGATGCACGAGTCGCACTTGCCGCACGGGTCGGGTGTCGGGCCGTCCACGCAGTTGAGCGAGCGGGCCATGATCCGGGCGCTCGACGTCTTGCCGCAGCCGCGCGGCCCTGAGAACAGGTAGGCGTGGTTGATGCGGCCCGCAGCGAGCGCGGCCCGGAGCGGTTCCGTGACATGGTCCTGACCGACGACCTCGGCGAAGGTCGCCGGACGGTACTTGCGGTACAGCGCGAGAGCCACGCCGCGAGCGTACCGGCATCCGGTGATCTTGGCGCTGCTACCCACGCTTCGCGTCCGCCCAGTAACGGCTCCCATGGCCAGCGCGACTGAAGGCGGCATCGGCCCCTGGGCCTGACGCCCCTGACGCATGCGACCGCACGAAGACATAAGGGGACCCCGCGCACCCGTCAGAGCCTGCTTATCCTTGCTGCCTTCCGGCCCTGGGGAGGTTCACAGGATGGACGCCGCGCGGGGTCCGTCTTCCAGTGTAAAGGTCACGCCGACACTGGGTGTGGTCAGGTCTCCAGCCGCCACCCCACCAGGCCAAACGGCGCACCGAACGCCTCGGCGCACTGAACGCCTCATCGAAGAGCCTGACGCCCTCAGCACTCGATCACGTTCAGCGCGAGCCCGCCTCGCGACGTCTCCTTGTACTTCGTCTTCATGTCGGCGCCGGTGTCGCGCATGGTCTTGATCGCCTTGTCCAGCGAGACAAGGTGCGCCCCGTCGCCGCGCAGGGCCATCCGCGAGGCGTTGATCGCCTTGGTCGCGGCGATCGCGTTGCGCTCGATGCAGGGAATCTGCACCAGCCCACCCACCGGATCGCAGGTCAGACCGAGATGGTGCTCCAGTCCAATCTCGGCGGCGTTTTCCACCTGCGCCGGGCTGCCACCACGCACCTCGGCGAGCGCGCCCGCCGCCATCGCGCACGCCGAGCCGACCTCACCTTGGCATCCCACCTCGGCGCCGGAGATCGAACCGGTCTCCTTGAGGATGACGCCGATGGCCGCCGACGTCAGCAAAAACCGCCGCACGCCTGCCGTGTCCGCACCGGGCACGAACCGCATGTAGTAGTGCAGGACCGCGGGGATGATGCCCGCCGCACCGTTGGTTGGCGCGGTGACGATGCGCCCACCCGAGGCGTTCTCCTCGTTGACGGCGAGCGCGAACAGGTTCACCCAGTCCATCGCGGTCAGCGGGTCGTCGGAGACGCCCTCGGCGATGAGCTTGTCGTGCCACGCCTTCGCGCGCCGGGGCACCTTGAGTCCACCAGGGAGCACGCCGCCGCGCAGGCACCCGCGAGCGACGCAGTCCCGCATCACGCGCCAGATCTCGTCGAGGCCGTCGTCGATCTCGGCGTCGGTGCGCCACGCGTGTTCGTTGCGGCGCATGATCTCGTGGACGGGCAACCCGGTGACATCGCAGTGCGACAGCAGGTCGGCCGCGGTGCGGAACGGGAACTCCAGTGGCGTCTCGTCGCGCACGGCCATCGGTCCGTCAGGGGCAGACGCGTCCAGCACGAAGCCGCCGCCGATGGAGCAATACGTTCGCATCGCGAGCTCGGCACCTGATGTGTCGAACGCGGTGAACCGCATGGTGTTCGGGTGTGCCGGACGTCCTCCCGGCAGCGGGTCGCCCTTCGCCCGCCGGTGCAGCACGAGGTCGTTGTCGGCGAACCGCACAGGGTGCTCGCCGCGGAGCCGCAGCTCTCGTCGCTCGCGGATCGCCGCGATACGGCTGTCCACGCTGTCGGTGTCGACGTCCTCCGGGGTCTCGCCTTCCAGCCCGAGCAGCACGGCCTTGTCGCTGCCGTGCCCGTGGCCGGTCGCGCCGAGCGAGCCGTACAGGTGCGCCGAGACGCGCGCGGTGGCGGTCAGCGTCCCCGCCGCCGCCAGGTCGTCGACGAACATCCGTGCGGCCCGCATCGGTCCGACCGTGTGGGAGCTCGACGGGCCAATGCCAATCGAGAACAGGTCGAAGACGCTGATCGCCATGGCGCCTCCTTGCGCTCATGCCGCGCGGTGGTGCTTCGCCGCCTTGTGACCAGCACATCGGCGGCGAAGCGCCGGTGGTTACATCTCTGGGTAAAGCGGGTGCTTCGCTGCCAACCGTTCCACCCTGGTCCGCAGCTCAGCGCGCGTCGAGTCGTCGAATTCCGGCCGCAGCGCGGTCGCGATGATGTCGGAGACCTCGGTGAAGTCATCGTTGTCGAAACCGCGCGTCGCCAGCGCCGGGGTGCCGATCCGCAGACCGGACGTGACCATCGGCGGCCTTGGATCGTTCGGCACCGCGTTGCGGTTCACGGTAATGCCGACCTCGTGCAGCCGGTCCTCGGCCTGCCGACCGTCCAGCTCGGAGTTGACCAGGTCGACAAGCACCAGATGGACGTCGGTGCCACCGGTGAGCACCTTGACGCCGTTGTCAGCGCAGTCCTGCTGCGAGAGCCGGTTCGCGAGGATCCGCGCGCCGTCGATGACGCGCTGCTGCCGCTCGGCGAACTCCTCGCCCGCCGCGATCTTGAACGCCACCGCCTTGGCCGCGATGACGTGCTCCAGCGGACCACCCTGCTGACCAGGGAAGACCGTCGAGTTGATCTTCTTCGCCAGCTCCTGCTTGCACAGGATGACACCGCCACGCGGGCCACCCAACGTCTTGTGCGTCGTGGTGGTGACGACGTCGGCGTACGGGACAGGGTTCGGGTGCAGGCCAGCGGCGACCAGACCCGCGAAGTGCGCCATGTCCACCATCAGCTTCGCGCCGACCTCGTCGGCGATGCGGCGGAACTCGGCGAAGTCGAGCTCACGCGGGTACGCGGACCAGCCCGCGATGATCACCTTGGGCTCGTTCTCCTTGGCGAGCCGCTCGACCTCGCCCATGTCGATCCGGCCGGACTCCTTGTCGACCTCGTACGCGACGACGTTGTACAGCCTGCCGGAGAAGTTGATCTTCATCCCGTGCGTCAGGTGGCCACCGTGCGCCAGGCTCAGGCCCATGATGGTGTCGCCAGGCTCCAGCATCGCGGCCATCGCGGCGGCGTTCGCCTGCGCACCGGAGTGCGGCTGCACGTTGGCATGCTCCGCGCCGAACAGCGCCTTGATCCGCTCGATCGCCAGGTTCTCGACGACGTCGACGTGCTCACAGCCGCCGTAATAGCGCTTGGCCGGGTAGCCCTCGGCGTACTTGTTCGTCAGCACCGAGCCCTGCGCCTCGAGCACGCTGACCGGCGCGAAGTTCTCGGAGGCGATCATCTCCAGGGTGGACTGCTGCCTGCGCAGCTCCGCGTCGACCGCTGCCGCGATCTCCGGATCGACTGTGGACAACTCGGCATCAAATGTGGACAACCCAGCTCACTCCTTCACGATCTCTGCGTAATCCGCGGCGTCGAGCAGGTCGGGCAGCTCACCGACCCGCACCCGGAACAGCCAGCCCTCGCCGTAGGGGTCGCTGTTGACCAACTCCGGTGTGTCCCTGACGGCCTCATTGACCGCGACAACCTCGCCGTCGGCAGGGGCGTAGAGCTCGCTGACCGACTTGGTCGACTCCAGCTCGCCGCACGGCTCCCCAGCGGTGATCTTGTCGCCCTGGTCCGGCAACTCGACGAACACGATGTCACCGAGCGAGTCCTGCGCGAAGTCGGTCACGCCGACGGTCGCGACGTCGCCGTCCAGCGAAAGCCACTCGTGCTCTTCGGTGTACTTGAGGTGCTCTGGGATGTCCATTGCTCGCAATCGTCCTTTCGGCAGGGTGGTCAGGATCGCTGGTAGAAGGGCAGGGCGACCACCTCGACCGGCAGTGCCTTGCCCCGCACGTCGACGTGCAGGCTGGTGCCCGGCTCACGGCACTCGGCGGAAACATAAGCCATCGCGATCGGATACCCCAGCGTCGGCGATAGCGCGCCGCTGGTGATTTCGCCGATCTCGGTCGTGCCGTCTGGGCCGAGGACAGCGTAACCGGCGCGCGGCGCACGGCGTCCGGTACCGGTCAGCCCCACAAGCGCCCTGGTCGATTCCTGCTTCGCACGCTCGGTCAGCGCGGCACGGCCGACGAAGTCGCCATCCTTCTCGAACTTCACCAACCGGTCGAACCCGGCGTCGAACGGCGTGAGCTGCGCTGACAGCTCGTGCCCGTAGAGCGGCATCCCTGCCTCCAGCCGGAGCGTGTCGCGGCAGGCGAGCCCCGCGGGCAGCAGGCCGTGCGGCTCACCGGCCGTCTCCAGCGCCCGCCACACTTGTTGTGCCTGCTCGGGAGCGCAGTACAGCTCGAAGCCGTCCTCGCCGGTGTAGCCGGTGCGGGCCAGCAACAGGTCGATCCCATCGGCCGTGGCGGGCATGCTCGCGTAGTAGCGCAGCGACTCGAGGTCGGCGTCGCTCACCGCGCGCACGATGTCCGCGGACTTCGGCCCCTGCACCGCGATCAACGCGTACTCGGTGGAGCGGTCGGTGACCGTCGCGTCGAACTTCTCCGCGCGCTCGACCAGCGCGGACGCGACAACCCCTGCGTTCGCGGCATTGGCGACGACGAGGTAACGCTCCTCACCGAGCCGGTATGTGACGAGGTCGTCGAGCACCCCGCCGTCTTCGGCGCACAGCATGCTGTAGCGGGCGCGGCCGACCTTGACGGCGGACAGTTTGCCGATCAGCGCGTAGTCCAGGACCTGCGCCGCCTCGGGTCCGGTGATCTCGATCTCGCCCATGTGCGAGAGGTCGAACAGGCCGGCCGCCTCGCGTACCGCGTGATGTTCGGCCAGCTCACTGCTGTAACGGACGGGCATGTTCCAGCCAGCGAAGTCGGTGAACGACGCGCCGAGCGCGGCGTGCACCTCATGCAGCGGAGAGGGCGTGCTCATGCCGGATACTCCTCGGAAACGCGGGACGAAGGCCGCGGCGTTACCGGGCGATGCGGTGGTGACGAAACGGACATCTGGGAGCTCCTCGGTTAACGGATCGGAACTCCCCCTCTGTCATGAACCTGAGAGCTTCACCGGACGCGCCGGCTTGCACCGTGGGTGAGGCGACGAACGCCTGCTTTTCAGAGTGGCCTGGCCTGAAGCGGTATGGGTACCTGAGAGTTTGGCGGGGAGCTTGCTCCTTCGGCGCCTCGCTGCGAACACGAGGACTCTCCCGCTCCGGCTCATGCGGCCCGTTATGGAATTGTCGTCGGGATCAACGTACGCGCCGACGCCTCCGACGTCTACTCCCCGACGTCGGAGGTGTGGTGAAGACCGCTTTCGGTGCACACAACTCGGCGTCGTCGGTCATCCGGCGCGACTGCCCAGCGATATTGATCAACTTCCTGCGGGCTGCGACCAACGGAACCGGACTTTCCGGGCACGAAATCGTCACACGCCACAGGAAGTTGATCACCATCTACAGCGGGCTAACGGCGGGTTGTCGCGGGCGGCCCGCCCGCCGCGCCGCCTCACCGCACCACCGCGCGGAACCGCCGCAGCCGCAGCGAGTTCGACACGACGAACACCGATGAGAACGCCATCACCGCACCGGCAAGCATCGGGTTCAACAGCCCGGCAGCCGCCACAGGCAACGTCGCGACGTTGTACGCGAATGCCCAGAACAGGTTGCCCTTGATGGTGCCAAGCGTGCGCCGCGACAGCCGGATCGCGTCCGCCGCCGCCCGCAGGTCACCGCGCACCAGCGTCAGGTCGCCCGCCTCGATCGCGACGTCGGTGCCCGTGCCCATGGCAAGGCCGAGGTCGGCGGTGGCCAGTGCCGCCGCGTCATTGACGCCGTCACCGACCATGGCGACCACCTTGCCCTCGGACTGCAACCGGCTGATGACGTCGGCCTTGTCCTTCGGCAGCACCTCGGCGATGACGTGCTCCGCATCGATGCCGACCTGCGCCGCCACCGCCCGTGCCACGGCCTCGTTGTCCCCGGTCAGCAACACCGGCGTGAGCCCAAGCCCGCGCAGCATGCCGATCGCCTCGGCCGAGGTGTCTTTCACCGTGTCCGCCACGACCAGCAGCCCGCGCGCCCGGCCGTCCCAGGCGACGGCGACAGCGGTGCCGCCGTCGGCTTCGGCCGCCCGCTTCGCGGCGAGCAGTTCCTCCGGCAGCGGCTGGCTCCAGTCGTCCAGCAACGCCTGCCGCCCGATGAGCACCGCGTGACCGTCGACGACGCCCTGCACACCGAGGCCTTCCAGGTTGGCGAAGTCCTCCACTGTGCCCAGCTCGCCCAACTTGTCCCGCGCGCCCCGGGCGATGGCCTGCGCGATCGGGTGCTCCGACGCGTTCTCCACCGCACCAGCCAGCCGCAGCACATCGGTGACGTCAACGCCATCGGCGGCGTGGACATCGACCAGCGACATCCGCCCGCTGGTGACCGTGCCGGTCTTGTCCAGCACAACGGTGTCGACCCGGCGGGTGGACTCCAGCACCTCAGGACCCTTGATCAGGATGCCGAACTGCGCTCCGCGCCCGGTGCCGACAAGCAGCGCGGTCGGCGTCGCGAGGCCGAGCGCGCATGGGCATGCAATGATCAATACGGCGACGGCGGCGGTGAACGCGGTCTGCGCTCCGCCACCGGAGACCAGCCAGTACGTCAACGTGCCCGCCGCGATCAGCATCACCACCGGCACGAACACCGCCGAGATCCGGTCGGCCAGCCGCTGCACGGCAGCCTTACCGCTCTGCGCGTCCGCAACCAGCTTGGCCATCTGCGCCAACTGGGTGTCCGAGCCGACCCGCGCGGCCCGCACGACAAGCCTGCCCGCCGCGTTCACGGTGCCGCCGGTGACATGATCGCCCGTGACGACCTCGACCGGCACCGACTCGCCGGTCAGCATGCTCTCGTCGATAGCGGAGCTGCCCTCGGCGACCACGCCGTCGGTGGCGATCTTCTCGCCTGGTCGCACCACGAAGTTGTCGCCGACAGCCAGCTGGTCCACAGGAATGCGCTGCTCAGTGCCATCGACACGCAGTAAAGAGACGTCCTTCGCACCCAGCTCAAGCAACGCGCGCAGCGCCGCGCCAGCCCGTCGCTTAGCACGGGACTCGAAGTAACGCCCGGCGAGGATGAACGTCGTCACACCCGCCGCGACCTCGAGATAGATGGCCGCCGCACCGTCACCCCGCTGGATGGTGAACTCGAACGGATGTGTCATGCCCGGCACCCCGGCACCGCCCCATAGCAGCGCGTACAGCGACCAGACGTAGGCCGCGATGGTGCCCATCGAAATAAGCGTGTCCATCGTGGCGGTGCCGTGGCGCAGGTTCTTCAGCGCCGCGCGGTGGAACGGGAACCCGCCCCAGACGACGACCGGGCTCGCCAGCACCAGCGAGATCCACTGCCAGTAGGTGAACTGCAGCGCAGGCACCATCGCGAGCAGGATCACCGGCGCCGACAGCACGGCGGAGACCAGCAGTCGGTCGCGGGCGGACCGGGTATCCCGCTCCGCCTTAGCGTCGTGCCAGCCCTCCGCACCGTCGACATCGCCACTGTCATCCGCGCGCTTCGGTTCCGGCAGCGTGGCGGAGTAGCCCGCCGCCGAGACCGTGTCCAGCAATCTCGCGGGGTCGAGTTCCGCCGGGTAGCTGACCGATGCCTTCTCAGTCGCGTAGTTGACCGTGGCTTGCACGCCGTCGAGCTTGTTGAGCTTGCGCTCGATCCGGTTCGCGCACGACGCGCAGGTCATGCCCTGGATAGCGAGTTCGACGTCGGTCGTCGCCGGTTCCCGCTGTGCGGTACTCACCGGGTCACTCCTGACTGACCAGTTCGTAGCCCGCCTCGGTCACGGCGGCACGAATCCGGTCTCGCGACAACGGCTGCTCACTGCTGACGGTAACCGCACCGGTCGGCAGGTCCACGGCGACGTCTGTGACGCCAGGAACCTCGCTGACCTCCTCGGTAACCGACTGCGCGCAGTGTCCGCAGGTCATGCCGGTGACGGTGTAGGTAGCGGTAGTCATGACGTTCTCCTCCTGTGTCGCCTGGTTCGAATATACCCCTCACGGGTATCAATTACACGGCACAGTATACCCCTTGGGGGTATCGGTCAACGATGGGATGCAACCTCGCGCTTATCGCCGTCGTCAGGTAGACAACTAGGTAACGATTCGGGGGCGGGCACAACGGGGAGGATTCCGTGGTACGGAGCAGAGCAATTGGCGCGGTGCTGACGACGACCGCACTCGCGGGACTGCTGCAACTGGCCACGACGCTGGGCGCGGCACCAGCGCTAGCGTGCTCGTGCACGCCCATGACGGACGCGGAGTACGTCGGCAACGCCGACGTCATCTTCGCGGGAACCCTGCTGGACAGGGAAGAACCACCGTCGGGCCAGATCGTCTCCAGCCGCGACCTGGTCACGCTGACGTTCGCCGTCTCCGAGGTCTATAAGGGCCAGGTCGGCGCGATGACGCAGGTGCGCACCGCCAGCTCCGGCGCGAGCTGCGGTCTTGAGATCGAAGGCGAGGGCCCGTTCCTTGTCTTCACGACGTTCGATGAGAACGGACTTACCGCCTCGTTGTGCGGGGGCACCCGGGACCTGCCGGAGACAGTGCCTGCCGTGCTCGGCGAGGGCAGGCCACCCGCGGGCAGCGGTGGCACCGAGAAAATGGCACACGACCAGGCGAATGGCACCCAGATCGACTCCGGCACGGAGACCAGTTGGTGGTGGGCCGTCGGTAGCGTCGCCGCACTCGGGATCGCCGGCGCGCTGGGCGTGTGGCTGAAACGACGCACCTCGCGCGACTGACGATCGGCGGGTGATCTTGCCGCTGCGGTTTGCATGGCCTCCGAGGCAGTCTGGTACGGGTGTGCCTAAATCACACCGTTCTCGCTTTAAGTTAGCAACGCTAATGAGCTAGACTAACTATCGGTTGGCCTGCTTACCCGCGCCGCCAGTCGTTCCGATTCACCGCTACCGAGCCGTGAAGGAGAGTTCCCGCTGCTGCGCAAAGCCCCGTCATCGAAGTCCATGTTCCGATCACTGCGCCACCGCGACTACCGACTGTTCTGGTTCGGCATGGTGATCTCCAACATCGGCACCTGGATGCAGCGGGTAGCGCAGGACTGGCTGGTGCTCGTCGTCCTCGGCGGCGGCGCGGAAGCCGTCGGCATCACCACCGGACTTCAGTTCCTTCCCTTCCTCCTGGTCACCCCGCTTGGCGGGCTGCTGGCGGACCGGCTGCCGAAACGCACCCTGCTACTGGCCACCAACACCTTCATGGGCGCGACCGGTCTCACCCTCGGCATCCTCGTCGTCACCGGAACGGCCCAGATCTGGCACGTCTATGTGCTCGCGTTCCTGCTGGGCGTCGGCACCGCGCTGGACAACCCCGCGCGGCAGGCCTTCGTGGGCGAACTGGTCGACACCGGTGAACTCGCCAACGCCGTCGCGCTCAACAGCGCGTCGTTCAACGCCGCCCGGCTCATCGGCCCCGGACTCGCTGGCGTGCTGATCGGCACCATCGGTACCGGCCCGGTGTTCCTGCTCAACGCCGTCTCGTTCGTCGCGCCGGTGCTGGCCCTGATGCTGCTGAGCAGGCCTGCTCCCGCGGCGGCATCGGCCGCGGACGGCGTCGGCGCACTCACCCGCCTCGCTGAGGGCGTGCGCTACGTGCGTGGCCGTCCCGACCTGATGCTGGTGCTGCTGGTGATCTTCGGCGTCGGCACCTTCGGCCTGAATTTCCAGATGACGACCGCCCTGATGGCCACCGCGATCTACGACAAGGGCCCGGACGCCTACGGTCTGCTCGGCTCGATTCTCGCCATCGGGAGCCTGTCCGGCGCACTGCTCGCGGCACGTCGTACGACGCCGAGGCAGCGGCTGGTCGTCGGCGGCGCGGTGGCGTTCGGCGTGATGGAGTTGGTCGCCGGACTGATGCCGAACTACGTACTGTTCGCCGTAACGCTGGTGCCGATCGGTGTGCTGACCATGACCGTACTCACCGCGGCCAATGGCTACATCCAGACGACCGTGCCCGCTCACATGCGCGGCAGGGTGCTGTCTCTCTACGTGATGATCCTGATGGGCGGTACCCCCGCGGGGGCACCGGTGATCGGCTGGGTGGCTGAACAGTTCGGCGCCAGGTGGTCACTGCTCGGCGGCGGCATCCTGACCATCGCCTGCACCGTCATCGCGGTGCTGGTGCTGGCCCGGCCGAGCGGCGTCGATCTCCGTGCGGCACTGCGACCCGCGCCGCGCCAGGCCGCCACGAACAGCGCGTCGTAACCCGGATCGCCATCGCCTGCCGCATCCTTTCGCATGCGGCCCTCGCCTGGACGCGCGAGAATCGGGGCGGTGAGCTGGGACTGGTTCGCGGATCCGACGTACTGGACATCACGCCTGGTGTTCCAGCGCATGCTCGCTGCCCTGTACCTGGTGGGGTTCCTGGTCGCGGTCAACCAGTTCCGCGCGCTCCTCGGTGAGCACGGCCTGACTCCGATCCCGCGTTTCCTCGCCGCGCGCGGTTTCCGGCAGGCACCGAGCATCTTCCACTGGCACTACTCCGATCGGTTCTTCGCCGCGATGGCGTGGGTCGGCGTCGTCGTCTCGGCGGCACTGCTGCTTGGTCTCGCGGACCTGCTGCCGGTGTGGGGCTACATGCTGCTGTGGGCGGTGCCGTGGGTGCTGTACCTGTCGATCGTCAACGTCGGTCAGATCTGGTACTCGTTCGGCTGGGAGTCGCTACTGCTTGAGACCGGGTTCCTGGCGATCTTCCTCGGTCCGGCGCACACCGAACCGCCGGTGCTGACGCTGTGGTTGCTGCTGTGGCTGCTGTTCCGCGTCGAGTTCGGCGCCGGGATGATCAAGATGCGCGGCGACCCGTGCTGGCGGAACCTGACCTGCCTGTACTACCACCACGAGACCCAGCCGATGCCCGGGCCGCTGAGCTGGTACTTCCACCAGTTGCCGAAGCCGCTGCATCGGATCGAGGTCGCCGCCAATCACGCCACACAGCTCGTGGTGCCGTTCGTGCTGTTCGCGCCACAACCCGCGGCGACCGTGGCAGCCGCCATCATCATCGTCACGCAGTGTTGGCTGGTGGCATCCGGCAACTTCGCCTGGCTGAACGTCGTCACGATCACCATCGCGGTGTCCGCTGTGGATGGTTCACTCGTGTGGCAAGCGCCGCCGGACCTAGCCACGCCACCCACATGGTTCAGCGGCGTCGTGATCGGTGTGACGGCGTTGACCGTGGTGCTCAGCTACTGGCCGGTGCGCAACCTGCTCGGCGGCACCCAGCTGATGAACTTCAGCTTCAACAAGTACCACCTGGTCAACACCTATGGCGCGTTCGGCTCGGTGACGCGCCGGCGCAACGAGGTGATCATCGAGGGTGCCGCTGACGCCGACGACCCCGAGTGGCGCGAGTACGAGTTCAAGGGCAAACCGGGCGATCCGCAACGACGTCCCCCGCAGATCGCGCCGTATCACCTGCGGCTGGATTGGCTGCTGTGGTTTGCCTCGCTATCACCGCGCTACGGCTCCGGCTGGTTGCCCGCGCTGGTCGGCAAGCTACTCAGCGGTGATCGCACGACGTTGAAGCTGCTGCGCCACAACCCGTTCCCGGACGAACCGCCCGCGCTGATGCGGGCGCGACTGTTCCACTACCGCTACACAACCCGCGCGGAACAGAAGGAAACCGGCGCCTGGTGGGTACGCGAACCGATCGGCACCGTGGTGACGCCGTGCCGGCTCGGCTCGGACGGTTCGGCTGAGCCAGTGCGGTGATCAGGGTAGCCAGCACGCGACGTCCTCGGCACCCTTGAGATTTACGCCACTCGCAGGGAGAACCATGACGCTCGACGAACCCGACCACAAGGCGCTGGCGCGCTGGGCTGCGGACTGCGCGGCGCGTGTGCTCTCGACGTTCGAGCGGCACCGTCCGCAGGACTACCGGACACGAGACGCCGTCGAGGCCGCCTGCGCATGGGCACAGGGCGAGATCACGGTCAGCGAGGCGCGGGCTGCCGCGTCCGCTGCCCATGCCGCGGCCCGCGATGCCGGACATCCTGCCGCGCGCTCCGCTGCCCACGCCGCTGGTCATGCGGCCGCGACAGCGCACGTCGCCGAGCACGCGCGGCACGCCGCCACCTACGCCGCCGCGTGTGTCCAAGGCGCCGCCGCGGCACAAGAACGCGAGCAGCAGTACCGGGACCTGCCGGAACACCTGCGGCCGGTGGTGTATCCGGCGCTGGCACGGCGCTGAAGACTCAGGAGCGCTTGGCCGCCAACGACTCGGCGTGTTCCTTGAGCTTGGCCAGCGTGCGCTCGATGTTGGCCTGGTTGTGGTTGTCGCGGTCACGGATCCCGAGGAACAGCCGGTTCACAGTGAGCGCCAGCGGCCGAGGGACAAGACGTCGAGTGCTCTCGGTGACCCGGCAACCGGTGTCGGTCGGCTCGATCTGGTACCGCCACAGCGCGGACGGCGCACCCGCGATTCGCACTTGGAACGCGAACTCCCTGCCAGGCTCCGCCGCCGTCACGATGCAGAGGGTGCCCCACTTGCGCTTCTTGTGTTCGTTGCGCCCCGTGAACTTGGCGCCGACGGCCGGTCCGGTCGCGCCATCGATCCAACTGCAGCGCTCGATTTCGGCAGCCCAGTCCGGGAGGTTTGGCACATCAGAGACCAGCTCGTACACGAGCTCGGGCGGCGCGGCGATCTCAATCGAGCTCTGCGCGGTCGGTTCAGCCACGGAAACCTCCTCGTTGGGTAGCGGCATGACGACTCGAGTCAGTCTAAAGCTACGCGCCAGTAATCTGACTCACGCACATGGAGGGGGCTGCCACGCCACGGCCTCGCCACTCGTCATCGGGACACGACGCGCTGCGAGACGCGTCGGCTGCGCCAACGGCATACTCTGCCGCGATCGACGACCGGTGCGCGCTGCGGCTAACTCGGCGTGTTGATCAGGGACCCTGCGCTGAGAACCATGACAACCGGACATATCAGACAGACTCTGGGCCTACCAGCAGGGTCCCTGATCAACACGCCGAGCACGCGGACCAATCATCAGCGGCGGTTACGTCTTCCGCACCACCCGTTCCGGCTCGCCCGGCTTCCAAATGGTGATATCCAGGCCACCATCCCGGATCTCCACCGAGGACGCACCGGTCAGATCGGCAGCGTAGAACGGGTCGAACTCCTGCCCGCGCAAGTCAAGCTCGATGTCCTCGAACAAGTCGGCCGCGAACCGCTGCTGCAGCTCCATGTCCTGGACGTTGCGCACGACGCCCCATACCTTCGCGTCGCCGTCGCTTACTTGCGTGTCGACGGTCGCGGTGTGCAAACAGAAGCGTGGATCACGGGCGAGATCGTGGAACTTCGTGGTGTTCGGCATGCCGACGAGCCACAACTGACCTTCGAAAACCCTCGGCTCCATTGGGCTGATCCGCGGCGACCCATCCGCGCGAAGCGTCGCCAGCATGCAGAGGTTGTGCGTGGCCGCATGACGTCGACCGAAGATCTCGGCAATCCTCGGTGCGTCGGCGGTGAACTCTGTCCAAGTCGTCATGGCGTGGACAGTACGACCGACCACTGACATTTAGCGGGTCGACGGATCATGATGCGTTCTGGCGATACGTGTAACCACACAGCATCAAGATCCGGTGCTTCACAGCGGGTTTCCTCTTACATGTTGATCATGTGCCCCGCGAGGCCGTGGACGGCTTCCTTTACCGCCTCGGTCAGCGTCGGGTGGGCGTGCACGTTACGCGCGACCTCGTGCACGGTCAGGTCCCACTGCTGCGCCAGCGTCAGCTCGGGTAGCAGCTCGGTCACCTCCGGCCCGATCAGGTGGCCACCGAGTAGCTCGCCGTAGCGGCCGTCGCTGATCAGCTTCACGAACCCGGTGGAGTCGCCGAGGCCATGCGCCTTGCCGTTGGCCATGAACGGGAACTTGGCCACCTGCACGTCGTAACCCAGCTCGCGGGCCTGCTCCTCGGTGTAACCGAAGCTGGCGATCTGCGGTTGGCAGTACGTCGCACGCGGGACCATCACGTACTCCACCGGCATGGTCTCCGCGCCAGCGATGCTCTCCGCGGCGACCACGCCCATGGCTTCAGCCGTGTGGGCGAGCATCAGCTTCGCCGTGACGTCGCCGATCGCGAAGATGTTCGGCACCGACGTCCGGCCGTAGTCGTCGATGTCGATCGCACCGCGCTCGGTCAGCGCGACACCGGTGTTCTCCAGCCCGTAGCCCTCGACTCGTGGTTGGAAGCCGATCGCCTGCAGCACCTTGTCGGTCTCCAGCGTGCGCTGTTCACCGTTCTGTGTGACTGTTACCGACACCTTCGCGCCGGAGTCGTCGATAGCGTCGACCCGGGTGCCAGTCAGCACATCGACGCCCATCCGCTTGTAGCGCTTGGCCAGCTCCTTGGAGACGTCGGCGTCCTCAAGCGGCACCATCCGTTCGAGGAATTCGACGATGGTGACCTTCACCCCGTAGTTGTGCAGCACATACGCGAACTCGACGCCGATCGCCCCGGCACCGGCGATCACGACGCTCTCCGGCAGCTGCTCGGTCATGATCTGCTCTTCATAGGTCACGACCCGCTCGGACAGCGACGTGCCAGGCAGCAGCTTCGTCGTCGCGCCGGTGGCGATGATGCAGTGGCCGAAGGTGATGGTCTCGCTGCCGCCGTCGCTCAGCCTGACGCGCATCGTGTTGGCGTCGGCGAACTCACCCCATCCGTTGAACTGGGTGATCTTGTTCTTCTTCATCAGGTAGTGCACACCCTTGACGCGACCATCGGCGACGTCGCGGCTGCGCTTGAACGCGGCACCGTAGTCGAACCGCACCGTGCCATCGACCTCGATGCCGAACGTCTTCGCGTCGTTGTGGAACAGGTGCGCCAACTCGGCGTTGCGGAGCAGCGCCTTCGAGGGAATACACCCCACGTTGAGGCATACCCCGCCCCAGTATTTCTCCTCGACAATCGCCGTGGAGAAGCCGAGTTGCGCTGCCCTGATCGCGGCGACATATCCACCGGGCCCGGCCCCGAGGACGACCACGTCGAAGTGTGTGCCCATAGTCGCGAGCATATGGGATCCACCCCTATCGGGTGACGCGAGGACTACCGGATCGGTTCCAGTACCACGACCGGAATCTCACGCTCGGTTTTGGCCTGGTACTTGTCGTAGTCGGGCCAGACGGCGGCCATCTTCGACCACAACGCCGCACGCTCCTCACCGCTGGCCGTGCGCGCCTTCGCGGAGAACTTGTCGGCGCCGACTTGCACGGTCACGTCGGGGTTGTCGACGAGGTTCAGGTACCAGTCTGGGTGATTCTCGGCGCCGCCCTTTGACGCGACAACGACGTAGTCACCATCGTGCTCCTGATAGATCAGGGCGAACTTGCGCTCCTTGCCGGTTTTGCGTCCGGTCGTCGTCAGCACCAGGCACGGGACGCCATTGAGCCAGATGTGGCCCTCTTCGCCGTCGGTCTCCTCGTAGCGCCGGACATGTTCATCCCCGAACAGCATCTGCACCCTCCACGCAGCCGAAAGTCGATCTCCACCGTCACCTTACTCGCGAATCAGCGTGGACACCGTCTCCAGCACGCGCCGGGTTTCCGCGACCTCGTGCACCCGGAACATCGCCACGCCCGCCGCGGCGGAGAACGCCGTCGCGGCCAGCGTGCCCTCGACGCGCTCGCGCAGCCCGACGCCGAGCGTCTCGCCAATGAAGTCCTTGTTGGACAACGCCATGAGCACCGGCCAGCCACTGTCGACCAGCTCATCCACCCGTCGCAGTAGCTCAAGACCGTGCCAGGTGTTCTTGCCGAAATCGTGGGTCGGGTCGATCAGGATGCCCTCGCGCGGCACACCGGACGCGAGCAGTTGCTCCGCGCGGGTGGTCGTCTCGGTGAGGACGTCGGCGACGACGTCATCGTAGTGCACGCGGTGCGGCCTGGTGCGCGGCGGGATGCCGCCGGTGTGCGAGCAGACGTAGCCCGCGCCGAACTCGGCGGCGACGTCGGCAAGCCCCGGATCGGCCGCCGCCCAGGTGTCGTTGAGCAGGTCCGCGCCAGCCTCGCACGCCTGCCTGCCGACCGACGCGCGCCAAGTGTCGATACTGATCACCAGCTCGGGGAACTCCTGCCGGATGCACTCGATCAGCGGTAACACCCGGTCGGCTTCCTCCGCTGGTCCGACCGAGGCACCGGGGCCAGCCTTGACGCCGCCAATGTCGACGACGTCCGCGCCGTCAGCGACGGCGCGACGGACAGCGGCCAGCGCATCATCTGCCGTGAAGGTGGTGCCTCGGTCGTAGAAGGAGTCCGGCGTGCGATTGATGATCGCCATGATCAGCGCACGATCACGCTTGGGTCGTTTGCCCCGGAACTCCAGGTCAGTCACGAGTGGCCGCAGGCGTCGACGTCATGCACACATCCGCATTGTGTACCACGAGTCGAGTGACGACGTCGTGGCGTGAAGGCATCGTCGCTCCGACGGCAAGGACGCCCTGCACAACACCATTCAGCGGCGCGTCACCCGATACTCATCCAGGTCGTAGACGGCTGGCACCAGGCCGACGCGGTGGGAGTCGACGGCTTCGCGGATCAGTTCGGAGCGTTCCCGCAGCTGGGTGACGACGCGTCGGGCCTGAGCCACGATGCAGGCGGCGAGGAACGCATCGGGGTCATCGTCCTGGGGCGTACTGAGCACGCTGGCCTCGATGCCGCGTACCAACGTGCTGATGGAGCCCGTGCCGCCGTGGCCGCTGCGCACCAGGTCCACCGCGGCGGTGACCGCGCCACAGCTCTCGTGACCGAGGACGACGACGAGCGGCACGCTGAGGTGTTCGACGGCGTACTCGATGCTGCCGATGATCGATTCGTCCAGTACCTCGCCCGCGGTGCGTACCGTGAACAGGTCGCCGAGCCCCTGATCGAAGATCAGCTCCGGCGGCACCCGCGAGTCAGCACAGCCGAGGACGCAGGCGAACGGCTCCTGGCCATCGACAAGCGTCTCGCGCCACGGCAGGCCCTGATGCGGGTGCTGCTGTCGCGCCTCGATGAACCGTTCGTTGCCTTCGACCAGTCTGCGCCACGCATGCGCCGGATGCATCGCCCCTTCTGGCGGAACCGCCGCCGCGGCGGGCACCCCGACGACTCCTGCCGTCGCGGCCAGCGCGCCAGCGCCAAGCGCGCGCCTGCGCGAGAATCTGTTCGGTTGCACAGAGTTGTGACCCATGCGACGAACGTAGCGGAGTCGTTCTCTCGCGGACGACGCGAAACACCGGGACAGGGTTCACCCGAGGGGGTTGCGCTCGGGGCGCCGAGTCACCGCTCGACGCCCCGTGCGCGGGCACGTCCCTGGGGACGTTTGTCTCTCCTCAACCCCGAAGACAGCATGCCGGCTGCCTGGGCCGAACGGTGGAACGAGCGGCCCTCTCTCCGGTCACGGCCCGCCATCAAAGAAAATTCGATCTTCATTCGTTTAGCCTAGTGACCTGCGGTTGTCGCATCCGCCCCCAAATCTTGCGATCATGGAGCCATGGCGCGAGGAGGCGTATCTAGCCTGGTGGCTGGCGCGGTCTTCAAAACCGTTGAATGGCAGGTCCTGTCATTGGCGGGTTCGATTCCCGTCCGCCTCCGCCATGCCCATGGAGTCTCGCGATGACCGAGCACGCCGACCCACGCCGCCACATTCCAGGGACCGACACGCTGCTGGCCATGCCGCGCCTCGCGAAGGCACAGGACTCGCTCGGTCGTGACGTCGTCAAGGCCGCGATCACCACGGCGCAGCAACGTGCCCGCGCGGGTGAAATCAGCCCGGATAACGTCGCGGACGCGGCGTTCGACGCACTGCCACCCACCGCGAGCCAGTGCCATCCGGTGCTCAACGCGACCGGCGTGCTCGTCCACACCAACCTCGGCCGGGCACCGCTGTCGGCCGCCGCACTGGACGCCATCCACGCCGCCAGCGGCACAACGGACGTCGAGTTCGACCTGGCCACCGGCAGCCGCGCGCGCAGGGGACGCGGTGCGCTGGCCGCACTCGGCAACGCGGTGCCGGACGCCACGGCGGTGCACGTCGTCAATAACAACGCCGCCGCACTGCTGCTCTGCGCGCTGGCGCTCGCGCAAGGCAACGAGATCGTCATCAGCAGGGGCGAGCTGATCGAGATCGGCGACGGCTTCCGTATCCCCGACCTGCTCGCATCGACCGGCGCGCGGCTGCGCGAGGTCGGCACCACCAACCGCACCACGGCGCGCGACTACGCCGACGCCATCAACGCCGACACCGGGTTCGTGCTCAAGGTGCACCCGTCGAACTACCTGGTCGCCGGGTTCACCGAGACGCCGTCGGTGCGCGAATTGACCGGGCTCGGCGTGCCGCTGGTCGTCGACATCGGCTCAGGACTGCTCACGCCGCACCCCACGCTGCCGGACGAACCGGATGCCACGAGCGCGCTGCGCGACGGCGCGAACCTAGTCACCGCGAGCGGCGACAAGTTGCTCGGCGGCCCGCAGGCCGGACTGCTCCTCGGCGACGACGCGCTGGTTACGCGACTACGCAGACACCCGTCCGCCCGTGCGCTGCGCGTGGACAAGCTCACCCTCGCCGCGCTGGAGGCCACGCTGCGCGGACCGGAGCCGCCGGTCACCAGGGCCCTGAACGCCGACCCCACCGCGCTCACCGCGCGCGCCGAAGAGTTGGCCGCGCGGCTGCGCGAGTACGACGTCGACGCGCAGGCGGTTGAGTCCGAGGCGATGGTCGGCGGTGGGGGTGCGCCCGGCGTGACACTGCCCAGCGCCGCGGTGAGCCTCCCGGAGTCCTACGCGGCGGCGTTGCGGGCGGGCGAGCCGCCGGTGGTGGGCAGGGTGGAGCGCGGACGGTGCCTGCTCGACCTGCGCACCATCGACGTCGAGGCCGACGACAGGCTGCTGGAGGCTGTGCGCCGATGCGAGTGATCGCCACCGCGGTGTGAACAGTGTGCGTGTCGCTCCCGATCCCCTTACGGTAGAAGGGAAACCGCAGCCAAGTCCGGGAGGGCGGCGTGGGTATTCGGCAGTGGGTCGAAGGCTGGCCGGTCTACCGGCAGCTGACCGGGGCTGATCGCCTCGGTCTCGGCGCTGCGGCCCAGTCTGATCGCTCCAAGCGACTGCGCGCTCGCACCGAAGACGCCGACAGTGTCGTCCAGTCGGTCTGCCCGTACTGCGCGGTCGGCTGTGGCCAGCGGGTATACGTCAAAGACGGCGCGGTCAGCCAGATCGAGGGTGACCCGGATTCGCCGATCTCGCGCGGCAGGCTGTGCCCGAAGGGCTCCGCGAGCAAGCAACTCGTCACCAGCCCGAACCGCGTCGACCGCGTACTGTATCGGCGGCCATACGGGACCGAGTGGGAGTCGTTGCCACTCGATACGGCGATGGACATGATCGCTGATCGTGTGATCAAGACCCGGCGGGAGACCTGGGAGGACACCGACGAGAACGGCGTCCGGCTCAATCGCACCGAGGGCATCGCCAGCCTCGGCGGCGCGACGCTGGACAACGAAGAGAACTACCTGATGAAGAAGCTGTACACGTCGCTCGGCGCGGTACAGATCGAGAATCAGGCCCGCATTTGACACTCCGCCACGGTTCCCGGTCTGGGGACCTCCTTCGGTCGTGGCGGCGCTACGACGTTCCAGCAAGACCTCGCCAACGCGGACTGCATCGTCATCCAGGGGTCGAACATGGCCGAGTGCCATCCGGTCGGTTTCCAATGGGTGATGGAGGCGAAGAACCGGGGCGCGAAGATCATCCACGTCGATCCTCGCTTCACCAGAACGAGCGCGCTGGCACATGAGCACGTCGGGCTGCGAGCCGGAAGTGACATCGCGTTCCTCGGCGGGTTGATCAATTACGTGCTGAGCAACGGCAAGGAGTTCCGCGACTACGTCGTCGCCTACACCAACGCGGGTGCGATTCTGCGGGAGGACTTCGCCGACACAGAAGACCTGGACGGACTCTTCTCCGGCTTCAACCCGGAGACAGGCGAGTACGACGTCGAGAGCTGGGCGTACGAGGGCGGTTCCGACGAGACGCTGGAACATCCCCGCTGCGTGTTCCAGGTGCTCAAGCGGCACTACGCGCGCTACACGCCCGAGGTCGTCGCCGACATCTGCGGGGTGTCGCCAGAGCAGTTCCTCGACGTCGCCGAGGCCATCACGGCGAACTCCGGGCGGCGCAGAACGACGGCGTGGGTGTACTCGGTCGGCTGGACGCACCACACGGTCGGCGTGCAGTACATCAGGGCGGCGTCAATCCTGCAGCTGCTGCTCGGCAACATCGGCAGGCCGGGCGGCGGCATCCTCGCACTGCGCGGGCACGCCAGCATTCAAGGCTCCACCGACATCCCGACGCTATTCAACATCCTGCCGGGCTACATCCCGATGCCGCACGCCCACCAGCACCTCGACCTTGACATGTTCGTCGGGCTCGATGCGGGCAAGACCGGGTTCTGGGGCAATATGCGGTCTTATGTGGTCAGTTTGCTCAAGGCGTGGTGGGGCGAGCACGCCACCGCCGAGAATGACTTCCGGTTCGATCACCTGCCCCGGCTGACCGGCGATCACGGTACATATCAGACCGTCTACAACCAACTGTCAGGAAAGTGTAAGGGCTACTTTCTCGCCGGGGAGAATCCCGCGGTCGGCTCGGCCAATGGCAAGCTGCAGCGTCTCGGCATGGCCAATCTGGACTGGCTCGTCGTCCGCGACATGCAGCTGATCGAGAGCGCGACGTTCTGGCAGGACGGGCCCGAGATCGCCACCGGGGAGCTGGCGAGCGAGGAGATCGGCACCGAGGTCTTCTTCCTGCCAGCGGCGTCGCACGTGGAGAAGGACGGCAGCTTCACCAACACGCAGCGGCTGTTGCAGTGGCACCACAAGGCCGTAGAGCCACCCGGGGACGCCCGCAGCGAGCTGTGGTTCTACTACCACCTCGGCCGTCTCATCCGGGACAAGCTGCGCGACTCCACCGACCCGCGCGACGTGCCGCTGCGGGAGCTGACCTGGTCGTACCCCACGCATGGGCCGACCGATGAGCCGGACGCGGAATCGGTGCTCGCCGAGATCAACGGGTCCGGCCCTGACGGCCCGTTGGCCACCTTCACCGCGCTGGCCGATGACGGCTCGACGTCGTGTGGCTGCTGGATCTACTGCGGCGTCTACGCCGACGGCCACAACCACGCGGCCGACCGCGTTCCCGGCGCCAAACAGGACTGGGTAGCGTCGCGCTGGGCGTGGGCATGGCCGTCCAACCGGCGGATCCTCTACAACCGGGCCTCGGCCGATCCGGACGGCAACCCGTGGAGCGAGCGCAAACGCTACGTCTGGTGGGACGCCGAGAAGGGCACGTGGATCAGCCCCGACGTGCCGGACTTCGAGGCAACCAAGCCACCGGACTACACCCCGCCAGCGGGCGCGCGGGCACAGGATGCACTGTCCGGTTCGGACCCATTCATCATGCAGGCCGACGGCAAGGCATGGCTGTTCGCACCAGCGGGGCTGACTGACGGTCCACTCCCGACACACTATGAGCCGCACGAATCCCCAGTAGACAATCCGCTCTATACCCAGCAGGCGAACCCGGCACGACAGACGTTCGGCGGCGAGCACAACCGGTACAACCCGGTGGCGAACGAGATCTATCCGTACGTGTTCACCACCTACCGGCTCACCGAGCACCACACAGCGGGCGGCATGAGCCGGGGCCTGCCGTATCTCTCCGAGCTGCAACCGGAGTTCTTCTGCGAGGTCTCCCCGCAGCTCGCCGAGGAAACCGGTCTTGAGCACGGCGGCTGGGCGACGATCATCTCCGCGCGCACCGCGATCGAGGCGAGAGTGCTCGTCACCGAGCGAATCAAGCCGCTGCGGGTGCGGGGAAGAACGATCCACCAGGTCGGTCTGCCGTATCACTGGGGATCCAATGGACTGTCCACCGGCGACTCGGCGAACGACCTGCTTTCCGTCGTGCTCGACCCGAACGTGCACATCCAGGAGGCCAAGGCCGCGACGTGCGACATCCGGCCAGGCAGGCGGCCACGCGGCGCGGCATTGCCGGAGCTGGTGCGGGAGTACCAGCGACGTGCGGGAGTCGAAGGGAGTGAGGCGTGAGCGAGTCCGGGTACGCCGACGCACAGCCCCGCATGGGGTTCTTCACCGACACATCGGTGTGTATCGGCTGCAAGGCGTGCGAGGTCGCCTGCAAGGAGTGGAACGCCGTCCCCGCGCCAGATGATCCGTCCGGAATGGACTTACTCGGACTGTCCTATGACAACACCGGCGATCTCGGCGCGAACAACTGGCGGCACGTCGCGTTCATCGAGCAGCAGGTTCCCGCATCGCGTGTGAACAAGTCGGATGTGGATAACCTGGGGATGCCGACGATCGGTGCGCCGGAGCAGGAAGACGACACCGGGGTTCGGTGGCTGATGTCATCGGACGTCTGCAAGCACTGCACCCACGCCGCCTGCCTCGACGTCTGCCCGACCGGCGCGCTGTTCCGCACCGAGTTCGACACCGTCGTGGTGCAGCCCGACATCTGCAACGGCTGTGGCTACTGCGTGCCAGCCTGCCCGTACGGCGTGATCGAGAAGCGGGAGGACGACGGCAGGGCGTTCAAGTGCACGCTGTGCTACGACCGCATCGGTGACGGGCTCGAACCCGCGTGCGCGAAGGCGTGCCCGACGGACTCCATCCAGTACGGCGAGGTGTCCGAGCTGCGGCAGCGCGCGGTGGAGCGTAAGCAGGCGCTGCACGCCGACGGCGTCACCGAGGCGCGGCTGTACGGCGACGACCCGGACGACGGCGTCGGCGGCACCGGCGCGTTCTTCCTGCTGCTGGACGAGCCCGAGGTGTATGGCCTGCCGCCCGACCCGGTGGTCACCACGCGGGACCTGCCCGCGATGTGGCGGCGGGCAGGCGCTGCGGCGCTGGGTGTCGCGGCGGCTGTGGTCGCGTCGTTCGCTGGGGCACGGCGATGAGCCGCGCGCAGCCGTCCCGGCGTGAGCGGGCCATGGTGGAGCCCGCGGAGTTCCGCTCCTACTACGGCAGGCCGATCGTCAAGGAACCGGCGTGGGAGCAACCAGACGTGCCGCTATACCTGTTCCTCGGCGGCACGGCGGGCGCGTCGGCGTCGATGGCCACGATGGCGCGAGTGTCCGGCCTGCCGAAGCTGGCGCGCGTGGGCACGCTGGTCGCGGCAGGTGGGTCACTGGCGAGTGTGGCGGCGCTGATCCACGACCTCGGCAGGCCGGAGCGGTTCCTGTACATGCTGCGGGTGTTCAAGCCGACGTCGCCGCTGTCGGTCGGCTCGTGGATCCTGGCACCGTTCTCCGGGCTCGCGACGGCGTCGGCTGCCTCGATGCTGACCGGCCGGCTGCGACCGATCGGCACGCTCGCCGGTGGCGCGGCCGGGCTGCTCGGGCCAGCGATGTGCACCTACACGGCGGTGCTGCTCGCGGACACCGCGACGCCCGCCTGGCATGAGGGACGTGGTGACCTGCCCGTGCTGTTCGCTGGCAGCGCGGCCACCAGTGGCGCGGGGGCCGCTCTGCTGCTGGTTCCGGCAACGGAGACCGCGCCAGCGCGGCGTCTCGGTCTCGCGGGCGCCGCCGCCGAGCTGGCGGCGGGACACCGGCTGGAGCACAACCTCGGCGTCGTCTCGGAGACCTACCGCGGCGGGCGCGCTGGCACGCTACTCAAGGCTGGCAAGGCGCTGACAGCCCTCGGTGCGGGGCTGTCGTTGCTGAGCAAGCGCAGCAGAGTCGCCGCCGCCGCCGCGGGCGCGGCCTACCTCGCGGCGGGCGTATGCACCCGCTTCGGCGTCTACGCCGCTGGTGTGGCCTCCGCCCGCGACCCGAAGTACACCGTCGTCCCGCAGCGGGAACGCATGGCGCGAACCGGCTCGCCCGGGCAGTAGCCACCGGAAGCCGACACGACGAAGGGCGCCCCGCACCAGCCGGTACGAGGCGCCCTTCGCGACAAATCAGCTAGCTCAGATCACGCCCATGTCGCGCAGCTTGGCCACCACAGCGGATGCGGCCTGCTCCGGGTCGAGCTGCGTGGTGTCGACGTGCACCTCAGGGGTCTCCGGGCGCTCGTACTCGGAGTCGACACCGGTGAAGTTCGTGAGGTCACCCCGACGGGCCTTGGCATAGAGGCCCTTCGGGTCACGCCGCTCAGCGACGTCGAGCGGCGTGTCGATGAACACCTCGCAGAACTCGCCCTCCGCGACCAGCTCACGTGCCTGGTCACGCTCGGCTTGGAACGGCGAGATGAACGAGACCAGCACGATCAGGCCAGCGTCGACCATCAGCGAGGCCACCTCGGCGATCCGGCGGATGTTCTCCACCCGGTCCGCGTCGGTGAAGCCGAGGTCCTTGCTCAGCCCATGCCGCACGTTGTCGCCGTCGAGCACGAAGGTGTGCTTGCCCTGGGCGTGCAGCTGCTTCTCGACCAGGTCGGCGACGGTGGACTTACCAGCGCCGGACAGCCCGGTGAACCAGACGACGGCAGGCTGGTGGCCCTTCTGCGCCGCGCGGGCCTGCTTGTCGACGGTCAGCGCCTGCCAGGTCACGTTGGCCGAGCGGCGCAGCGCGAAGTCGATCATGCCCGCGCCCAATGTCGCGTTGGACAGCCGGTCAAGCACGATGAACGACCCGAGGTCGCGGCTGCGCTTGAACTCCTCGTAGGCCACCGGCACGTCGAAGTGGACGTTGGCGACCGCGATCTCGTTCAGCCCGATCGTCTTCGCGGGCAAGTGCGCACCCGTGTCGACGTCGATGCGGTACTTCGGGTGGTCGGCGGTGAAGCCGACGGTCCGTGCACCGATCTTGGCGAGGTAGTGCCTGCCGGGCACCAGGTCGTGGGCGTCCATGCCGACGATATGCGCCTGGAAGGCGTTGGCGACGTCGGCAGGCTCGTCAGCGACCGCGATCACGCTGCCACGGCTGACGTCGATCTCATCGGAAAGGACAACGGTGACCGATGCGCCGACGACCGCCTCGTCCAGGTCACCATCCATGGTGACGATGCGTTCGATGGTCGACTCCGCCTCGCCAGGCAGGGCACGCACCCGGTCGCCCTTGCGCAGCACGCCTGCGAGGACCCTGCCGGAGAAACCACGGAACTCGGAGTTGGGCCGGTTGACCCACTGCACCAGCAGCCGGGCCGGGCCGGAGAGGTCCTCCTCGTCCCTGGTCAGCTCGACGTTCTCCAGCCAGCCGAGCAACGTCGGCCCCTGGTACCACGGGGTCCGGTCGCTGCTGGTGACGACGTTGTCGCCGAACACAGCCGACATCGGAACGCACGCGACGTCGTGGATGCCGATGTCGTGCGCGAACGCCTTGAAGTCCTCACTGATCTTGTCGAAGACATCCTGCGAATAGTCGACGAGGTCGAGCTTGTTGATCGCGAGCGCGACGTGCTTGATGCCGAGCAGCGATACCAGGTGCGCGTGCCTGCGGGTCTGCGTCAGCACACCTTTGCGGGCGTCGCACAGGATCACCGCGGCCTCCGACATCGACGCGCCGGTGACCATGTTCCGCGTGTACTGCTCGTGACCAGGGGTGTCGGCGACGATGAACCGGCGCCGGTCGGTCGCGAAGAACCGGTACGCGACGTCGATGGTGATGCCCTGCTCGCGCTCGGCGGCGAGGCCGTCGACAAGCAGCGCGAAGTCGAGCTCACCGCCACGCGTACCGACCTTCTTCGAGTCGGCCTCGAGGACCTCGAGCTGGTCGGTGTAGAGCAGCTTGGACTCGTACAGCAGGCGACCGATCAGGCTGGACTTGCCGTCGTCAACGCTGCCGCAGGTGATGAAGCGCAGCAGGCCGACGCGCTCCTGCTCGGCGAGCTCGGCTTCCAGATCGACCTGTACTTGGGGCTGACCCATCAGAAGTACCCCTCCTGCTTCTTGCGCTCCATCGACCCGGACTGGTCGCGGTCGATAACCCTGCCCTGCCGCTCGGACGTGGTCGCGGCACGCATCTCGGAGACGATCTCGGGCAGCGTCGCCGCCGAGCTCTCGACGGCACCGGTAAGCGGATAACACCCCAGCGTACGGAACCGCACCATCTTCATCTCCGGCTTCTCGCCTTCCGCGAGCGGCATCCGGTCGTCGTCAACCATGATCAGCGTGCCGTCACGGTCGACAACCGGGCGCTCCTTGGCGAAGTACAGCGGGACGATCGGAATGTTCTCCCGGTGGATGTAGTGCCAGATGTCCAGCTCTGTCCAGTTCGACAGCGGGAACACGCGGACGCTCTCGCCTGGCGCGGTACGGGTGTTGTAGAGGCGCCACAGCTCGGGCCGCTGGTTCTTCGGATCCCACCGGTGCTGGGCGGACCGGAACGAGAACACCCGCTCCTTCGCGCGCGAGGCCTCCTCGTCGCGGCGAGCACCTCCGAACACGGCGTCGAACTTCTGCTTGTCGAGGATCTGCCGCAGCCCCTGCGTCTTCCACATGTCGGTGTGCACCGCCGAGCCATGGTCAAACGGGTTGATCCCCTGGGCGATGCAGTCCGGGTTCTTGTGGACGATCAGTTCCATGCCGAGCTCGGCCGCGGTTCTGTCGCGAAACTCGATCATCTCGCGGAACTTCCACGTGGTGTCGACGTGCACCAGCGGGAACGGCGGTGTGCTCGGGTAAAAGGCCTTCCGGGCGAGGTGCACCAACACCGAGCTGTCCTTACCGATGGAGTACAGCAGCGCTGGGCGCTCACTCTCGGCAACGGCCTCTCGGAAGATGTCGATGCTCTCGGCCTCCAGCCGGTCAAGGTGATTTAGTTTCATGGAGTGCACCTCTACTGGTCGGCGGTGATGGTCATTATGCGTTCCGCCGGTTCCGGCCAGCAGGCGGGTTACCTTCACCGCGCTGGCAGACGGTGAAACGACCTCGTTTGCGGCGTACTGTCGTCTTTGACCGGGGGTGAACACCACAGCCGAGGGGTATACATCCGGCATGGACGTGAGCACATCACAGCACGGAACAGACGACACCCGCGCGCGGGGGCGCGCTGCGCGCACGGGAGGCGCGCTGTTTCTCGTGTTCATCGCCGCCGAGCTGACGCTCGTGCTGTCCCCGCTCATCGTGCTGGTGCCGTTCGCGGTGGCCGACCCGTCGCTGACCGAGGGTGCGCCACTGTCGCCCGCGCCACTGGTCGCGATATTGGTGATACCACCGGTGTTCGCCGCGCTGGTCGCGGTCGCGGGCACGGCGTTGTTCGGCGCGGGCCCACGTCAGGGCAGGGTGCGCAGGGAACTGGCGTGGAACTGGAACTGGCGGGACACCTTCCGCGGCCTCAGCTTCGGTGTCGCCGGCCTAGTGATCACCATCCCCGCCGCGGCGGTCTGGGCGTCCTGGGTAGGCGCTGACAAGGCGGAATCCGCCGTCGGCGAGGTGTTCAAGGGCGAGCAGCTCGGCATCGTCGCCGGGCTGATCGCGTTCCTCGGCGTCTGGCTGATCGCACCGCTGTGCGAGGAGGTGATGTTCCGGGGTGTGCTGTGGCGCACGTTCGAACATTGGCGCTGGCATGGCTGGGTGATCTTCGCGGTCACGACGGTTGTGTTCTCCGTCGCGCACATGGAGCTGCTGCGCACACCGTTACTGCTGGTGCTGTCGATCCCGATCGGGCTGGCTCGGCTATTCACCCGAAACCTGACGGCGAGCGTCGTCGCCCACCAAGTGAACAACTTCCTGCCCGCGCTCGCGCTGTTGTTCTCCACGACCGGCATTCTCGCGAGCTGATGGACGCGGAACGGGCGCTGCGCACGGTCGCGTTCCACCTGGAACGCGCGGGGGAGCCCACGTACCGGGTCGCGGCGTTCCGGCGCGCCGCAGAGGTCGTGGGCGGGTTGTCCGAGGACGAGCTGGGCGCACGGGTGCGGCGGGGCACGCTGACCGAGCTGAAGGGCATCGGTAAGCGCACCGCCGAGGTCATCGCCGACGCCGTCGCGGGCCGCGAGCCGGAGTACCTGACGAAACTGCTCGCGCGCGCGGAGCCAGATGTGTCCGGTGGTTCCGAGCTGCTTGCCGCGCTCACGGGCGACTGCCACAGCCATTCGGACTGGTCAGACGGTGGCAGTCCGATTCGCGAGATGGCGGAGGCCGCACGCGAGCTGGGCCACGAGTGGCTGGCACTCACCGACCACTCGCCCCGGCTGACCGTGGCGCGCGGCCTGTCGGCGGACCGACTGGCCGAGCAGTTGGACGTCGTCGCTGAGCTGAACGCCGAGCTGGCACCGTTTCGCATCCTGACCGGCATCGAGGTCGACATCCTCGACGATGGCGCGCTCGACCAGGAGCCCGAGCTGCTTGCCGAGTTGGACATCGTGGTGGCTTCGGTGCATTCCAAGCTGCGGATGTCGGAACGGGCGATGACAAGGCGCCTGCTGACGGCGGTATCGAATCCCAGGGTGAACGTACTCGGGCACTGCACCGGACGGCTCGTCGTCGGCAAGGGCAGGCCGGAGTCGGAATTCGACGCCGACGCGGTGTTCGACTCCTGCCACGAGCACGACGTCGCCGTGGAGATCAACTCGCGGCCGGACCGGCTCGACCCACCCCGGCGACTGCTCCGCCGTGCGCTGGAGGCCAGGTGCCGCTTCGCCATCGACAGCGACGCGCACGCGCCGGGCCAGCTCGCCTGGCAACGCTACGGCTGCGCCCGCGCGGAAGAATGCGGCGTCCCGCCGGAGCGGGTAGTGAACACCTGGTCGGCGGATGACGTGGTCGCCTGGGCGCGGGGGTAGCGCGCCCGGCGTCAGCGTTCCCGCGCGGCCTCGCTGACCTGGTCGAAAGCAGCGATGGCGTCGGTGGGGACGTCGCGGAAGGCGGCGGCGATGAAGCCCGCCGCCAAGTCAGTGACCGTCTCGGCGTGCTCTGGCAGCAGGTGCTTGCTGGCGAGCACCGCCCCGAGCGCGCTGCTGGTCGCCATGTACGCCAGCGTCATCAACGACTGCCCACCACTCCGGCCATGCTTGGCCAGCAACTTCTCCATGCTTTCCACCAGCGCGGCGGCCACCTCGGCCTGCAATTCCGCGCGCTGAGTGAGCCCGGTCTTCGGCGACGGCATCAGGTACAGCAGCGCGAAGGCGTCCGGGTTCTCGCACACCCAGTGCACGAACGCGGCGGTGTCGACACGCACCTTCTCCCATAATCCCAGGTCGGTGGTGTCCTGGTAGGTCTGCCGTAGCAGCGAGATGAGCGCGCTGCGCTCCCGCTCGATCAGTGCGCCGAACAGCTCGATTTTCGAAGAAAAGCACTCGTAGATGGTCGGCTTGGTCATCCGGCAGGCGCGCGCGATGTCGTTCATGCCGGTGGCCGCGTAGCCGCGCTGGGCGAACTCGACAAGCGCCGCATCGAGGATGCTCGCGGCACGATCCTCCGGGTCCGGCAACGGGTATCGGGGCGGCCTGCCCCGACGCCGCTTCGCCGGCTGCGTCCCCTCGGTGTCGGTGCTCATACCGTGCTTTCGACCTTCCGGCGCTAGGGTCCACCCGTCGACGACAGAAACACGGTGCGCAGCAGGTCGTCGCGTCCGTGCGGCTCAGCCGGCGGCCCGTCGAACCGAATGCTGCCACGTTCCATGATGTAAGCACGCTCAGCGATCTTCGGCTCTAGGCCGTCGATCAGCAGTGTCGGTCCAAGAACCATCGATCTGGTCAGGGCAAGCATCTGCTGTCGCCTTCCGGCCACGGTACCCGCCCGCTGATCTCGCCGGATCGTAGCTGGACATCGTCACACCTAAATTTTACCCGCAAGTAGAAATAGCAATAAGTACGGTCCACGTCAAACTCTTGACCGATCACTCGACCTCCGGTATTTCTACCAACCGGTAAGAAAAATACCGGTGACGGAGGATTTCCATGAGCACGGCCGCGACCTCGGTACACCTCGGCGCTCTCTCCGAAGAGTCGCTGGATCGCAACGGCGACCACGAGTCGCTCATCTTCGAAGGCCGCAGCTGGCACTCGGCCGAGCTCCTCGACCGTGCTCGGAGCGTCGCTGGCGGACTGCGCGAGATCGGCGTCGAGCCTGGCGACCGAGTCGTCGTCATGATGGCGAACTGCCCTGAAGTTCCGGTCGTCTACAACGCGATCTGGCGCATGGGCGCGGTGGTGACGCCGGTCGTCTTTCTGCTGACCGCGCCCGAGCTACGGCACGTGCTCATCGACTCCGGCGCGAAAGCCGTTGTCACGACAGGAGATTTCGTGCCGAAGGTGGTCGAGGCCGCCAGCGAGCTTGGCACGAAGCCGCACATCGTCGTCGCGGAAGCGAACGGCGCGGAGCAGCAGGATGGTTTCGACGTCACCACGTTCGATGCGTTGGAGTCCGCCGAGGCGATCGCCGTCGTGGATCGGGACGAGGACGACCTCGCCGCCCTGATGTACACCGGTGGCACTACCGGCAGGTCCAAGGGTGTCGAGTTGAGCCACCGCAACCTCTGGCACTGCGGCCGAAGCGCACACGACGCGTCGTACGTGCCTGGCCTCACCCGGGTGCTCAACCCGCTGCCGATCTCGCACGCGTTCGGCATGATCGTCACCGTCAGCGGAATGCACGCGCCCGAGCCGGGCATCGCAGTGCTGATGCGCTGGTTCGATCCCGGCCAGTGGGTCAGCCTCGCCGAGCAAAACCGCATTGAGCGCGGCACGCTAGTGCCCGCAATGGCACAGCTCTTGCTCACCCAGCAACTCGAGAACGCCGATCTGTCCAGCCTGCGCTACCTCAACATCGGTGCCGCCCCGCTCGCTCGCGAGACCATTGACACGCTGGAACAGCGGATACCTAGTGTGCAGGTGCTTGAGGGCTACGGTTGCACCGAGAGCGGTGGCGTCGTGTCGGCCAACCCACCGGGGCGGCGCAAGATCGGCAGCGTTGGCCCGCCGATTCCCGGCTACGAGGTCCGCATCGTCGATGAGGACGGCCAGCAGGTGCCGACCGGGAGCGACGGCGAAGTGACGGTGCGCGCGGAAGGCATCATGCGCGGCTACCGCAACGCGCCGGACGCCACCGAGGCCGCGCTGCGCGACGGCTGGCTGTTCACCGGTGACATCGGACGGCTGGACGACGACGGCTTCCTGACCATTGTGGACCGCAAGAAGGACCTCATCATCCGCAATGGCTTCAACGTCTATCCTCGCGACGTCGAGGACGTCCTTGTGGAGCACCCCGCGGTGGCGATGGCTGGTGTCGTCGGGCAGCGGAACGACGCCGTCGGCGAGGAGGTCGTAGCGTTCGTGTCCCTCGCGCCGGGTGCGGAGGCGACCGAGGAGGAGCTGATCGCGTTCGCCAAGACCAAGCTGGCTGGCAGCAAGTACCCGCGGATCATCCACATCCAGGACCAGCTTCCGCTGACCAGTGTCGGCAAGCTCGACCGGAAGGCGCTGCGCGGCCACGTGTGAGCGGAGGAGTCGAGAGCGCGGGGCGCCGAGTGCGCCATACGGCGTCGGGAATGCAGGACACAGCGTCGGGAACGCAGGACACGACGTCCCGAATGCAGGACACACCGTCGGGAACGCAGGACACGACGTCGGGAACGCGGGACACGACGCGGTGGGCCGGGGTCAGGTGCCGGAGCGGCGCATCCGGGAGGTAACGACCGAGCGGGTGTCGAGGGTCATCTCGTCCACCGCGGACACCGTCTGCTTCAGACGTACCTTGCCGGTGACGGCGTCGTCGATGTCGACCACCTTGGACAGCAGCCGGGACGTCTCCGCGTGGCCGGACTCGTTCGCGAGCGCGACCGCGCGGCCCAGTTTGCCGGTCGCGGTATCGAGATCACCCTCCCGGCGTGCGGCGAGACCGTCCTGAATGGCCTCCGCCAATTCTTCCTGCCCGGTGTAGTGGGCGACAGTCGGGTCGATGACCCCATAGCGCGCGGCGTCATCCGTCCAGCTGACGACGACCTTGCCCGGCTTGGACTGCGCGGCACCGCCGACGATGCTCGCGCGGCACACCAGCATCCGCTCCCCGATTCCGCCTGGCCGCATCGCGATCCGCGCGTGATAGGCGCGGGTCTCCCGCTCCCACGCCCCGGTCGGGAAATCGATCGACTGCTGCTGCGACCGGTGGCCGTGTTCGGTCAGGTCCGCGACCGACGGGTCGACCTGCCGCAGCTCGGTGATCTCGGAATGCTGCGGCGTCCAGATCCGCAACGCGACGTCGGGGACGCTCTTGCGCATCGTCCGCGCGGCGATAGCGCTGAAGTCCGCGGCCAGCTCAGCGGGCTCCGCCACGATGTCGACGTCGCCGAGCAGCGCGTCCGCGATCTGCCGCAGCTCACCGACCTCCCAGTCGGTACCGACGCCACGGCAGGTGCAGGTGAACCGCCCGCGCAACCGATCCAATGTCGACACGAGGTCTTCGGCAGGCTCCGAGGTGTTGCGGCCGTCCGTCAGCAGGATGCCGTGCTTGACCTCGCAGCCGCTCCTGGCGAACAGCTCGTCCGCGAGCCACAGCCACCGGCTCATCGCCGTCCCGCCCTGCGCCGCGATGCCCTCGATCGCCTGCCGCGCATCCGCCCGCGTGCCCTCGCCTGCCACGGCGAGCTGGCGGTCGTCCGGATACACCATCTCGGCCTGGTCGGTACCCGCGAGCACCGCGAACGCCGTACCGTCACGCAGCGCGTCGATCGCGGCGCAGGCCGCGCGCCGGGCCGCGGCGAGTTTGCTCGGCCGGAACATCGACGCCGACGTGTCCAGCATGATCACCACGGCGGCGTGCGACGTCGCCGCGTCGGCGTCCGTCGCGGTGACGGTGATGATCGCGTCCGTCTCAGCGGTGCCACGAGCGAGATGCTTGTTGTGCGCTACGTCGACGGTGAAGGTCGGTGTCGTCATGGCTGGACCACCGCCGGCGGGAACGGCACGACCACGCCGGTGATGTTGTCCCGCCCGCCGCACTTGATGGCGTTGTCGACGAGTCCGTTGACGACCTGGTACGGCGTCGAGCCGGAAAGCACATGGGTCGCCAGCGCGCCGGTGTCGGTGACGTAGCCCCACAGCCCGTCGCTGCACAGCAGGATGCTGCCCCGCCCGGCTGGCCGGACGGTGACGACCTGTGGTTCCAGGTCGATGGCGTCGGCGCCCATCCAGCGGGTCAGCGTGTGCCGCGCGGCGAGGCCCTCGTTGAGCAGTGTGTTCCGCTCGGTGTGATCCACCGTCAGGCACGCGGAACCGCGCACGACGTCGCCGTCGACCGGGGTGTCGGCATGGGTGCCATCCGCCGAGATCCAATACGCCCTGCTGTCGCCGAGCCACGCGACGGTGATCTCGGTCGTCGTCGCGATGGCCGCGACGAACGTCGTGGATGGAGCGTCGTTGCCTGGCAGCGCGGCCACGGCCTTCGACGCGGCAGCGGTGGCCAGCATCGACGCCTCCCGCGCGGCTATGCCCTCGACGACGCAGCGCAGCAGTTCGTCGGTCGCGGAGTCCGCGGCGACCTGGGCGGCCAAGTCAGACTTGGGCGTCGAGCCGACGCCGTCGCAGACGACAGCGACGATCGTGGCGGGATCGCCGGTCGCGCCCGCCCAGCCGAACGCCATCGCGTCGGCATTGCGGTCGCGCAGCATGCCGCGGTCACTGATGCCGCACACCGACCCGAGATCGCACTCCATACGGTCGCGCGCGTCCGGCTGCTGCCGCCCGCATCGCATGCAGAACTGGTCGTCGATCGCCTGGTGGTGGCAGTACACGCACTCGTCGGACTGCACGAGCACTGGTCCGCCCGTTGGCGTCCTGCGCGTGAGCGCCACCACCTGCGCGCCAGCGAGCCGCTGCCCGCATGCCTCGCAGAAGGCGTCCTCGGGCCAGACCGGCTCAGTGCACGAGGAACAGCGCTGCGCCATGTCACACCCACGTCCACGGACGCACTTGGTTGGCACGGTCCACGTAGGAGTAACGCTCGAGCACACTCGCGGAGTGCCGCGCCAGCGTGCGGTAACGCTGTTCGAGACCGAGCCGTAGTTCGTCCTCTTCGAGCCGGCAGCCGAGCATTCGCGAGCCGTCCGGTGCGTCCGGTCCATCCGCGAACGCCCGTTCCAGCGCGGTCTCCAGCAGTTCGGCCTCCAGCCTGGCCCTGCGCGCCTCGCCGATCTCTATCTCGCCGAGGCGCTGGCCAGCAGCGACCAGCTCCGTCGAGGTCAGCGACACCGGGTTCGGCGTGTTCGCGACCGCGCGTATCGCCGCTTCGTGCGCGGCGACGTAGTGCGCCGACGTTGTCGGCACCGACCCGAGCACCGCGACCGCCTCGGTCCGTGCGCCGTCCGCGAGCAGCACCCGCGCCAGACCGAACGCCGCGCTGACCAGCGATCGGTCGGTGCGCCACGCGACACCGTAGTAGCGCGCGGCGTCCGCGAGGTCGCCACTCAGCTCGGCGGCAGCGGCGAGCGCGAGCTTCGCGACCAGCTCGCCGGGCAGCAGGTCGACCACGGCGTCGAACGCCCGCCCCGCGTCGACCGGTTTGTCAGCTGCCAGTGCGGCGAGTCCCCTCGCCCAGTGCGCCCGCCATGCGTCGCCGGACGTCTCCTCCGCCTCGGACCACGCGGCGGCGATGTCGCCCAGTTCGATATGCGCGCGGACACGGCGCAGCCGCACCTCGACCGTCGGCGACGTGTCCTTGACCTCGTCGAGCAGGTCGGCGGGGCTGGCCGAACCGAGCGCGGTCAGCAGGCCGGCGGCCGGGTCCGATCCATCCACCCTCGGCACGGGCAACGCGCGGGCGACCGTGAGGCCATCCACCGTGGCGACGACCTCGCTGTCGTGCGACTGCGTGCCGAAACTCTCCAGCTCGGGGCCGAAGTTCGTCGACGACGCGGGCCTCGGCTGCCCGTCGGCGGCGGCAAGCACCTCGCGCAGCACGCAGGTCAGCTGCTCGGCCATCTCGACGGCGGAGTCGAACCGACGTCGCGGATCGCGGTGGCACGCCCGCGCCAGCAGCCGCCACAGCGACTCGTGCTCGGCGAGCAGCGGTGCCTCCGCCTGCGACGGCAGCCGGTCGACGTAGGCGGAGCGGAAGTCGAACGGGATCGACAACACGGCGAGCATCCGGCCAACCGCATACAAATCGGACGCTGGCGACGGGCCCTCCTCGGACACCTCGGGCGCCTGGTAACCCTCGGTGCCGAAAACCGCGCCGGTATCGTCGTCAGTGTGCCGGACGGCGCCAAGGTCGATCAGCTTGAGCTGCTCCTGCGTCTGGATCACGTTGTCCGGTTTGACGTCGCAGTACAGCAGCCCATTGGCGTGCAGGTAGCCAAGCGGGCGCAGCACCTCGATCGCATAGGCGATGGCCTGCTCCACCGGAAGGCACTCGGTTGGGCCACGATCGATGCGCCGCTGTTTGAGCAGCTCCTTCAGCGACTGCCCGCCGACGTACTCCATGACGATGTAGCCGACGCTGGTCTCTTCGTCGCCGTGCTGCACGAAGTTGTGGATCTTGACGATGTTCGGGTGCTCGACCTTTGCGAGGAAATGCCGCTCCGCGATCGCGGCGGCCGTCGCGTCGGCGTCCGCGCCGTCGATGACGCCCTTGAGCACCACCCATCGCCCGGATACCGCCTGGTCACGGGCGAGGTAGATCCAGCCGAGCCCGCCGTGGGCGAGGCAGCCGAGCACCTCGTACTGGTCGTTGACGACCTGCCCCGGACTGAGCGCGGGCGTGAACGAGTACCGCTGCCCGCACTTCGGGCAGAACCCCGAGGGGCGAGCCGGTCGTTCGCCGCGCGATCTACCGACCTCAGCGCCACACCGACCGCAGAACCGCTGCCGCTCCGGCACCACGGGGTTGTCCAGCACGACGTCGCTCGGATCGCGATAGGGCACCGGAGGGACTTCGATCAACCCGACGCCGAGCATGCCCCTGCCGGACGAGCCGGACCGCGACGACACCGGGTTCGACGACGACGATGCGGCCGTCCAGGACTTCGCACCGCTGCTGCTCGACGCGCCGGTGCGCGTCGAGGGCTTGCTCTGCGGTTCGGATCCGGCCTCGGCTGGGACCGCCTCGAGCCCGCAGACGTCGCAAAAGCCGTCCTCGTCGACCGTTCCGGCACACCCGGCACGCGGGCAGCGCGTCATGAGTACCACTCCAGCATCGCGTTACCGGTACGTCGGAGACGGTGGGGTGGCAGAGCCAAGGACGGGCTCGAACCAGCGGCCGTAGATGTCCTGCCACGATTCGGCCCGCACCTTTTCGAGCACAGCGTTGACATAACGCACCATGTCCTTGTTGTCCTTGGGGATTCCGATGCCGTAGGGCTCGCTACTGAACGTCTCGCCGACCACCTCGATCGACGGGTCCTGGCTCGCCATACCGGCCAGCACGGTGTCATCCGTCGAGACAGCTTCGACCTGCCGTTGCTGCAACAGCAGCAGGCAGTCGGCCAGATCGTTGACCGCGACCGGCACTGGCTTGGGGTCGGCCGACACCAGGTTCGCCAGCGACGTCGACTCCTTTGGTGCACATACCTTCTTACCGCCAAGGTCGGACAAACTGGAATAGCCGGAACCCTTCCGTACCAACACCCGTTGACCGGCCTCGAAATACACACTGGAGAATTCGACCTGCTCGCTCCGCTCACAGGTGATGGTCATGGCATAGGCCATGATGTCGACCGAGCCGTCCTCCAGTGCGGTGATCCGGTCCTGCACGCTCACGGTCTTGAACTGCACCTTGTTCGGGTCGCCGAACAGCGCTTCGGCCACCTCGCGGGCGATGTCGATGTCGAATCCTTCGAGCTCGCCGGTCGACGGGTCGCGGAAACCGAACAGGTAGGTGTTCTGGTCGACACCAGCGATGAGCCGTCCGCGCTCCTTGATCTCAGCCATAGTGGACCCTGCCGGGGTAGCGAGCCCCTTCGGCGCGAGGCTCGCGGTCGGGTCGCCGCAGTCCTCGCCGGATCCGCCCTCCGGGGCTTCAGGGGACAGGTCGACACCGGCTGGCATGGGACGCTCCGCCGGCACGACGGGCACCAGCGAACGCGGCTCACCCGCGGCGTCACACGACGCGACGAACCCGACAAGCAGTGTCGCGAGCACGATCCGGACGCAACGCTTCATCGATACTCCCGCAGTCGTTGCCGTATGCCGCCGACGACTCCCGCCACCGCGACCAGCGCGAGCAGTACCCATCCCGTCGTGAGCAGGGTCAACGCCCGCCCGCCGCCGACCGTCTCGTCGACGAAGTGCTGCCGCGCGCTGGCGATCGCGGCACTGAGGCTGTCGTCGAGCGCGGCGAACTCCTGCGCGCTCGATCCGACCCGCCTGCGGTCGACGGCGAGCTCGACGGCCTCCTCGTACTGGCCGCCGTCGTCGGCCTCGCGGATCTCGCCGTGGGTGGTCAACCACCGCTCGGCCGCGCCGATGGCCTTGTCGAGGTGGGCCGATAGTTCGGCGTCCTCGGTCATGCCGCGCGCCTCCCGCAGCGTCCCACCATCGCCGACCTCACCAGTGATGGTGCGCGACAGCTTGACGAACTCCTCCTCGTATGCGCCGCCACTGCCCCGCGCGACCAGGGTGAGCAGCTCGTCCGCGCGCGCCTGCAGTGCCGTGATCCTGGTGTCGGCGAGCAGGTTCACCTGCGCAGAGCCGTGCTCGTGACCCTCGTTGACGAGGTCGGAGTGCGCGGTCATGGCGACCGCGCTCCAGGCGACGGCGAGCCCGATCGCCCCCGTCGCGACGATGAGGCCGATGTTGAGTCGTCGTTTCGATAGTCGTCTGATCTGGACCTGTGCCATCAGGAGCGCGACGAACAAGATCACGGCGAGCGCTGTCGCGGTGTACGGGAAGCTGACGGCCGAATCCCGCTCGTCGGCCACCCGCTCCACCTGGATTCGGTACAGCCGTTCCGCGGCGGGCAAGATCTCGGTGCGCATCAGATGAGACGCTTCCCGCAGGTAGGCGCCACCGATGGGCAGCTCTTGACGACCGTTCGCCCGCGCCGTCTCGACGAGGCCCGCGTAGGTGGGCACTTGCCGTCCGACGATCTCGATCTGCTCAGTCACTCTCGGGTCACCGGAGCGGTCGAGCGCGGCGAGGCCTAGCGTCGGACCGGCGAGGGCGATGTCGTCCTCGTAGCGTTCCCGCATCTCGATGGGTTCGTCACCGGCGACGAGCAGCGAACTCGCCGCGGCCGCGTCTGCGTCGGACAGCACCCGGTACAGCCGTTGCACGTCGGCGGCGGTCGGCTCGTGGATCTCGACAAGGTCCGTCGTGGTATCCGACTTGGACATCGTGGTCGCGGCGGCGACGGCACCCGTCAGCAGGATCAGCACGACGAGCCCGCCCGCGATGATCGAGAGACGTCCTGGCGTCGTGGCCCAGGATCTCGCCACCATCTCGGCAGGCCGCGACCAGCGCCCGCCCCGCTTGTCCGCTCGCCGTTCCGAAGTCCCTTCGACGTCGGGCCGCAGCGCAGTGCTCACTGTTGAATCTATCCTTACCCCCACTAGAACCAGCCGTAGCCAGTCCTCGCAGTCCGTCGTTGCGGTCCGTACTCATCCGTGTCCTGTCAAGTGATCAACACCGGACGGACACGACATTCGTACGGATTCCCACCACCGAGCGTCACCCTAATGCGTTACGCACGCTGGTGGCTAGACGGGAAACTGCCCGTAAACCACGTGGTACTCACTGTGAGTTACCGGACTCCTGGTCCCGCCCGGATGGATCAGTGACCCCGCCCGGATGGATCACCTCCGGCACGCCGTCCCCCGCGGCATATCGGCCTGGCAGTGCGTCACGGCGTCGGCTCCTCGGCAGCACGGCGCCCCTGGTGGCGGACTCAGTTCGCCGGCGTCGGCAGCGGCCGCATCGTCGTCGGCTGCAGCACTGCCTCTACGAGCGCTTCCTCCCGGAAGTGCGTGCCCTCCTGGTAGCGCGGGTTGCGCACCATCTCGGAAAACGCCCGCCTGGTCGGATACCGGACAAGCAGTACCGCATCCCACGCCTGGCCTTCCTCGGCTACCAGCGCCGAGTCGCCCTCCCCGTAGTAGAGGACCTCGCCGCCGACCTCGCGCGCACAGTCACCGAAGTGCGCGAGGTAGCGCTCGTAGGAGTCCTTGCCGCCGTCGGCGAACCGCAGCAGGTTCAGCATCACGACCGGCTCGTCGGGAGCGGCTTCCAGGAAACGTTTCAGTCCTTGCCCAGTGGGGTTCACAGCCATGACGGCCAGCTTACGATGTGCGGCAAACACCGTGTGAGCCACGCGACAAGGCCAGCGGGGAGCCCGTCAGTCGCGGTGCCAGGTCGCCGGGTCGGCCACGATCTGCTCGCCGGAGTCGAGGTCTTTCACCTCGTGCGGCTTGCCGTCGTCGAACGGCGGGAACCAGACGTACGGGATGCCTTTTCGCGACGCGTAGCGGATCTGCTTCCCGACCTTGTCCGGCTGGTGGTACAGCTCGACGTTGAGCCCCCTGCCGCGCAATTCGGCCGCCGTCGTCGTCGCGTCGGAGCGACGTTCCTCACTCGGCAGCACGACGAGCACCTCGGTGGGGCAGCTCGGGCCGGTCGACAGTAGGCCCTCCGCGAGCAGCTTCGCGAAGATCCTGGTCAGGCCGATGGAGATGCCAACACCGGGCAGGCTGCGCTTGGTGAAGCTGCCAGCGAGATTCTCGTACCGGCCACCGGCGCAGATGCTGCCGTAGGACGGCCAGTCGAGGAACTTCGCCTCGTAGACCGTGCCGGTGTAGTAGTCAAGGCCACGCGCGATCGACATGTCGGCACGGACGGAGCCTTCCGGCAGATCGGACAGCGAGTCCAGCACGAACGCCAGCTCATCAAGGCCTTCGGACAGCAGGTCGGACTTGACGCCGAGCCTGCCGATGGCGGCCACGATCGACGAGTCGCCGCCGTTGATCCGCGCCAGGTCGAGGCACGCGTTGACCTGCTCGTCCGAGAGCCCGAGCCGGGTGGACAGCAGCTGGCCGACGCCGTCCGCGCCGATCTTGTCCATCTTGTCCGCGATCCGGATAGCCTCGATCGGGTCCGCGATGCCAAGGCCCTCGTAGAAGCCCTGCAGGATCTTGCGGTTGTTGAGGTACAGCGACCAGGCTGGCAGTTCGAGCTCGGTCAGGATCTCGTGCACGATCCGAGGCAGCTCGGCGTCGAACTGCAGCGGCACCCGCTCCGGATTGATGACGTCGATGTCGCACTGGGTGAACTCGCGGAAGCGGCCCTCCTGCGGGCGCTCACCGCGCCAGACGCGCTGGATCTGATACCGCTTGAACGGGAAGACCAGGTCGTTCAGGTGGCCAGCCACGTACCGGGCGAACGGCACGGTGAGGTCGAAGTGCAAACCGAGGCGCGCGTCGCTGTCGTCGTCCGCATCGGCCTGCAGCCGGCGCAGCGTGTAGACCTCCTGGGAGGTCTCGCCCTTGGCCATCAGGACTTCGAGCGACTCCACCGACGGCGTCTCGATCGAGCAGAAGCCGTACTGCTCGAACTTCCGGCGGATCGCGTCGATCCAATGCTGCTCGACCAGCCGCACCTCGGGCACCCATTCGGGGAAACCACTGATGGGGAGAGGTTTGACCAGCTGCTGGTCGGTCATACGTTGCCCTTCGATGACGAGTTGGAGCAGCCGCGACGCGGCGGCCAGCACACGGCATAGTGTCGGCTCCAATGCTACGGGGCCACCCCTGACGGGCTGCGAAGGGTAAACGGGTGGTCATCCGCGAGGTGCGCTGCGGATTCGATGAGTCACAGAGGCCGCCGCACGGCCAGACCCGCTGGTCAGGTAGCCTAACCGGCGGAGGATTGGCCGAGCGGCCTAAGGCGCACGATTGGAAATCGTGTTGGGTTAATAGCCCTCACGGGTTCGAATCCCGTATCCTCCGCTCACTGAACTGGCGAAACGCCGGGCAGGCCCAGCGACGGCCGCCCGGCGTTTCGTCTGTCGGGTCGCGGTTTGAGTCGCAGTTCAACGGACCAGTCCAAACAGTCCGAGCCCTGTCAAGATCGCAAACTTGAGCGCGCAGTGAACACTTTGGTACCGTCCGGCGGCACTATGACGGAGCCCCTGACGGGGGGAACCTCCGCTGAGGCTCCCTTCATTGATGACGACGCACTGCGCCTACCGAGCGACTGGGACGCGGTTGTGGATGTCTGTATCGGCGGGCAGTGGGTGTGGTCTATTTCGCCACCTTCTCGGCGAGCAGCCGCTCAAGGCACCTCGCGCCGCATCCCGTGGCCGCACGCCCTGCGGCCCTATCTCGACGGGAAAGCGCAAGTCACCATTCGCGAGCACATCAGTAAGCGTGTGCTGGCGGACCAGGACCACTGGTTCGGCACCGGTGACGGGGAAGTCCGCATCGTTGACGCGGCCGGTCAGCCGCTGTCGCTGGACAAGAACGGTCATCTGCAGCGTGCTTTTGACACTGGCAGCACGGCGATGGTCGATTCCCTCCTTGACGGCGTCGAGACACTACTCAGGGATCTCCGCGAGGAGTGCGGCATCCACGCGTTCATCGCGTTCGGCGCACTGCTCGGCGCGGTTCGAGAAGGCGAACTCATCGGGCACGACAGCGATGCTGATCTCGCGTATCTCAGCGACTATACGCATCCGCTCGACGTCGCCCGGGAATCGTTCCACCTGCGCCGAGTGCTCCGCCGACACGGTCACACAATCAGCCCGCTCTCCGCGGCAAGCTTCAAAACATTGATTACCGACGCGGACGGCGACACTCGCGGCATCGATGTCTTCGCTGGCTTCATCGTCGACGACGACTTCCATCTGCTTCCTGCCGTTAAGGCCCCGTTGCCCCGCTCGGCGATCCTCCCCCTGGGCGAAGTGACCCTGCACGGTCGGCAACTGCCAGCACCAGCCGACAAGGAAGCTCTTCTCGAAGCAACGTACGGCGAGAACTGGCGAGTGCCGGACCCGTCATTCACATTCCGGCCGCCTCGGTCGACGCGTCAACGCCTCACAGGATGGGTACGCGGTTTGCGAAAACAACATCAATACTGGGAGTCCTTCTACAGCGGACAGAAGAGCGCGGCCGTCCCAGACGAACCGTCCGCCTTCGCGCAATGGGTGCACGAACGCGAGTCGACGTCGCGCCCGCTCGTAGAAATCGGCTTCGGCACCGGTCGAGACGCGCTGTGGTTCGCTGGCCTGGGATACCAGGTCCACGGGCTCGAATACGCGCACTCCGCTGTGGAACACGCTCGCGACACCGCGAATGCCACAGACGTGTCGGCGGAGTTCGAGGTTTTCAATCTCTATGAGCTACGGCAGGTCCTGGCAATGGGAGCCCGCCTGGCGCAGGACGCGACACCGAAAACACTCTACGGGCGCTTTCTGCTGCACGCTCTGGAAGATGACGGCCGCCAGCACGTTTGGCGACTCGCCCAAATGGCGCTGCGAGCGGGCGGACTTCTTTATCTCGAGTTCCGCACCGGCGCGGACGCCAAAACGGAACACGCTTTCGGCGAGCATTTCCGCCGTTTCCTTGACCCGGACGCTGTGGTCAACGAGATCGAGGCCCGTGGCGGACACATCGAATACCGGGAGGAAAATCACGGCTTGGCCGTATACAAAGACGAGGACCCGCACGTGTGCCGACTCGCCGTGAGGTGGAGCCAGTGAAAAGGCAGCTCCGAGCTGGCGCCCGCCGCCTCGCCGAACAGCTTGCCCCTACTGTGATGGCGTCGATCTCCGATGTCCCGCGCCTGCGCGCAGAGGTGCGACAGGCGCAGCAACGCGCGGCCACCGCCACCAAACGCACAATGGCACTGCGCCATCGGGTCGAGAAACTGGAACGCCGCCGACATGCGGCGGCCGAACGCCAGATCCGCCAACTCCAAGACCGAGTCGCAAGCCTGGAAACCGAGCTGCGGCTAGAACGGCAGCTCAACCGGCACGTCGCTGAAGTGATCGACGTCGTCCAGGAAGTCCTGCTACCGGCCACGAGCCGGGATGACGACCTGCTCAGGGAAGCGCTGGACCGCTACCGCGACAGCTTCTAGCGGCGGTCGATCAACGTCCGGAGCGAACGTTTACGGCGCACTCGCGGAGTGCCCGAGCTCCCACTCGTGGACGTCCACCACGTCGCCCACGGCGATGTCGCCCGGCTGCGTGACGGCTGCCTTCATCGCGAACGCGACACCACCATCGGCGTCACGCCGGTAGGTAGCCAGCGTGCGCAGCGGTTCCGGGCCCGGTTTCTCGCCGCTGTCCTGATCGATCGTGGTCACCTGACACCGGATGTCGCGCTTGGCGTAGCCGAACCGGGCGGTGCCGATCGACATGGTGCGGACGTCGTCCTCGGTGTGCGGCCTGCGCCAGCCGTCGAGCACGATGTTGACGCGAAACCGATCCATCGGCACGGGTTCGCCGCCGCGTTCCAGGATGCGCGCGGTGAGCTCGTCCAGCGAGGCGAGCGAGGCCACGGTGACCGCGTGACCATCGGCGAACCCTGCGGTTCCGCGGTGCAGTCCGCTGGTCTGCCGTCGGTGGTCCTGGGGAACGCGAGCCAGCCGGCACGGTTCACCAAGCACAGTGGCGAACCACTCTGCGACCTCGTCACCCTGGTCGATGCCGTGGCCGATGTGCTTGAACACCGTGACAGGAATCCGCGTGCCGTCCCGCCGCACGGCGAGCGTGAGCGTCCCGGCCGCCGGGTGCCGCACGGTGAGGTGTTCGTTCGTGACCGCTACTCGGATGGCTGCCATCGTGCGGTGTTCACGCTGGGTGAGACACACGCCATCGGCGTTGACCACCGTGAATGTGCGGTCGTGCTCCAATCCGGCCTCGGTCACGTGCGCGCGTTCCGCCGTCACGCCGCCACAGGCTTTGATGGGGTAGTAGCGCAAGGCACGCACAGTAGCTCCGGACGTCACGACACGACGTTATCCGACCGGTACGAGAGCGCGCGTACCGTCAGCTCTACCGCGCTACCTTTTTGACGCATGAGGGTTTTCGTCACTGGCGGCACCGGAGCGATTGGTGGCCATGCGGTGCCCGCACTCATCCACGCAGGCCACTCGGTTACCGCGCTCGCCCGCACTCCGGACAAGGCCGCCGCGCTACAGGCCCAAGGCGCAGCGCCGATTACGGTCTCACTCTTCGACCGCGCAGCACTCGCCGACGCATTCGCGGGTCATGACGCCGTCATCAATCTCGCGACGGCGCAGCCGTCGATGGCGCGGTTCCTGCGTGCCGCGGCTTGGCGGGAGAGCGCACGTATCCGCACAGAAGGTTCGGCGAACGTCGTCGACGCGGCGATCGACGCTGGTGTAAGGCGGATCGTGCAGGAGTCGGTAAGCATGTTGTATCCCGACAAGGGTGCGGAATGGATCGACGAGAGCGTGCCACCGGATCCGTACCCGATCGCCCGCGGCAACCTGGCCGCCGAAGCCAGCGCGCAGCGATTCACCGAAGCGGGCGGCATCGGCGTCGTGCTGCGGTTTGGTTTGTTCTACGGCCAAGGCGCTCAACACAGCGAGCAAATGTTTAGTCTCGCCCGCTCACACATCGTCACGGCGGTCGGCCCATCAGACAGCTACACGCCCACCATCCACATGGCTGACGCCGGTGCTGCCGTCACCCACGCGCTCGACGTCCCTGCCGGGATCTACAACATTGTCGACGACGAACCATTGACTACCCACGACTTCGCCGCAGCGCTCGAAGCGGCAGCAGGCAAGCGGGCTTGGGTGCGGGTGCCGGGCAGGGCGGCCTTACTCTTCGGTGATCGGATGGCCTCACTCACTCGCTCGCTGCGAGTCAGCAACGCCCGGTTCAGAGATATCACCGGATGGGAGCCGCGCTACCCCAGTGCCCGCGAAGGCTGGGTAGCCACGGCATCGGCGCTCCACGGTTAGCGTCCGCTCCCACTTCGCGCGCAACTGCTCGAGCTGCTAACGATGAAGCGCCTTACGGCGCACGGCTCCGATCACGGCGGTACCTACGAACAGCACGACGCCGATGATCCCGATCCACATCAATCCCTCGACCGCGAACCCGACGACCGAGACGATCACCCACACAGCGAGCAAAACAATGAAGAGCACGAGCATGATGGCCTCCACACCGCGAGGTCGACGGGTGAACGGGTCGTGTCACATCGACCGGCAGACCCATGTCGACCTGGCTTGATCTATGCCCCCCATGATCCTCCTCATCGCCCAGGAGCGCATCTCCCTCCGGTCACGATGCGACGATCACACCCCGAGGGCCCACGAAGCGTAGGGTGAATGGTGTCGAAGGCATTTCGCACGAGAGCGGTCAAGCTCACGTCGTCCTCGACAACACCCAGATCGGTCGCTTCGCGGCCGAAGGCGGGAGTCACCACCATGAAGTCGGGACCATCCACGCACGTCACTGCCCCACCGGCCATGATGGCCAGCGAGCAGCCTCCTCCCACGCCGCGCATGCAGCTGAAGCCGGAGGCGCCCACAACGGGACATGTCGACGGTGCGTGGTGGCCCCGATCCCTTCGGCAGCCGCGGCTACCCATAGCTGGGAAGCTGAAGGCGGCCACGTCACTCAGGGACGTCGTGTAGCGCGAGACAACAGCGCAAGTTCCGTTCGGTAACCCACGGCGCCGGCATCGTTGGCACGAACGAACCCCCTGATCGCTGAATGGCGTCCCGCGCCAACTGGCTGTGGCGCTGGCCACGCCCGCGGAAATCCGTAGCATCGCGCGCTGTCACAGGGGCAGACTGCGAACATGACGCAACGCAGCATGGCGCAGCTGGAGGCCAAGCTCGACTACTTCCTCGATGCCCCCGCCGACGTGGGAACCGTCGAGCTCGTGGTGCGCAGGCCGGCCGTTGACCAGCGCGAAGTCCTCGCCGAAGGGGAGTTGGACCCGGCTGTCGGACTCGTTGGCGACACCTGGATCGAACGCGGCAGCAAGCGCACCGACGACGGGTCATCGCACCCGGACATGCAGCTCAACGTCATGAACGCCCGGATCATCTCCTACATCGCGGGCGATCCTGATCGCAGGGCGCTCGCGGGCGACCAGCTCTACCTCGATCTCGACATCACCGAGGCGAACCTGCCAGCGGGCACCCGACTGGCGCTGGGCACCGCGGTCATCGAGGTCACCGAGCAACCGCACCGGGGATGCGCCAAGTTCTCCGACCGCTTCGGCATCGACGCGCTGCGGTTCGTCAACTCGCCGCATCGCCGTGAGCTGCGGCTGCGCGGGCTCAACGCCAAGGTCGTCACCCCCGGCGTCGTGCGCCCTGGCGACACAGTCACCAAGGTCGCCTAGCCTTCTCCGTTCCGCTCGACCTCCGGCGGCGCTTCCTCCGGGCGCACGAGCACCACCTGCGACGATGGTCGCTCGGTACGGCCACGGCGCTACGGCCGGTGCGCCGCGGACTTCCCGCCCGCAGGGCGCAACCGGCTGATCAGCGGGTCGTGATCGCTGCTCTGGTCATGAAACTCCGCGTTGATATGCACCGCGTCGATGTCGGCCTCGTCCAGCGCTGGCGAGACCAGGATGTGGTCGAGCACCTGCGAACGTCCCTCGTAGATGTAGGTGTACTGGTCGTGGGTTGGTAACTCGTCGACCAGCGCACGCAGCGCACCGCCCTCGGTCAGCGTTCCGATGGTCGGGGAGAACTGGAAGTCGTTGATGTCGCCGGCGACCACGACGTTGGCGTGTTCGTCGACCGCGAGGACGTCGTCGACGAACCCGCGCACCCGCTCGGCCTGCGGGATCCGCTCCTGCTCCGAGACGCGTTCCGGCGGCTGGAATCGGCCGTGCACCGGCTGATCACCGAACTTCGAGCTGAAGTGGGTCGCCACCACGAACACCGTCCTGCCCCGGAAGGTGAACTCACCCGCCAACGGCTTTCGGCTGTCCACGAAGGCATCATCGTTGGGCGCGATACGGCCGGGGGAGATCGAGAGCTGGGGCTCGCCGCGGTCCGAGGTGACCTCGACCGGCGTTGTGGCGTCGCCGCCCTCGCGGTCGACGAACGACACGCGATGTGGATCGAACAAGAACCCGACGCGGATGTTGCCGCCGGGCTGGCCGCCGTCCTGCCCTTCAAGCGGGTCGATCTGCCGCCATTCGTAGCGCGGCCCGCCCGAGTCGACGATCGCGTCGGTGAACCGCCGCAACGTCTCGTCGGCCGCGACCACGCCGTCGTCGGTGTCCGCGGGACCGTTGTTGTCCTGGATCTCGGCCAGCGCCACGATGTCTGGCGAGCGCAGGTTATCCACAAGCTCTCGCGCCAGCGCGTCGAACCGGGCCTGGTTATCCACACCGGACAGGTTTTCCACGTTGTAGCTGGCCACCGACAGCTCGTTCGGCCGCTGCTCGCGGGTGGTCTCCCGTGCCAGCCCGCCATCAACGACGCGGCCGAGTTCGGTCGCCTGCAGGGTGTATCCGCCGAAGCGGTCGTACTCGATGACGCCCGACGTCGTGCCGCACAGCGTGTCGCCAGTGTCAGCGTCGGGGAACGGCCGCTCGCTGAACGGAATCAGTGACTCGATCTTGAGTACGCCGGTGTTGTCGTTCTCGTATCCGGTGTAGACGGTGCCGCCGCGCGGCGAGGCGTACTGGTCTGGCTTGGTGGTCACGTACAGCTCGTAGTACGGCGTGCTCGGACCGACGAGACGCGGGCCGTCCACCGCCATCCGCATGCCCTCGCGCGACTCCCAGAAGTCAAGCGCGTAGCTGTCCGGAGCTAGTTCGGACGGTTCGATGGTGCCGCCTGGGGTATCGGTGAGCACATCGGACAGGGTGTCCGGCTTCAGCAACTCGGCGTCTGGCAGCGGGTTTCCGGGCGACCGAACTGTCCACTGTGCATCCACTAGCTCCGTTGTGGACAGATACGGCGAGTCGGCAGGATTGGTCGGGTAGAACTCCTTCACCGTGCCAGTGACCTGGACGGCATCGCCCGGCTCGACGTCCGGCGTGGTCGCGCCGGTGAACACGAACAGTCCCTCGCTGGTGCGCGGGTCGTCGTCGCCATCCGGGTCCTGAAACCAGAACCCGCGTGCGGAGCCGAACCGCTTGATCGCGGTGACCACGCCGCTGACACCGGAGACCGTCTCGCCAGCGTGCGGCGAGAGCCACGTCGTTCCCTGGATACCCGCGATGGTCTGCGTGTTTTCCGCCGCTGCCGCCGTAACACCACTGCCGATCACCGCTGCCGTGGCGAGCGCGACCGTCGCTGTGCGGGCCAACCGTTGCCGGATCATCACCGCGCCCCCTCTCAATTATGGACGGTGACGACATCGTCGCTCAGTGGAATGAACGGCGAAAGAAGGCGAATTGACGATTACGACGAACTACACCCGGTTGGCTCACTACTTTCGTCGGTTATGCCACGGAATCGGCGCAGTGACCCGGTGCCATGCCGCAGTCGAGCAGGTCATGCGCGGCGCTCACGCTCCGGCAAAAATGTTCCCCCGTTCAGCCTATTGTGAACGGCATTCATACCCGATTGGGTGATCGGGGTCACGAGCCGCTGCACAACGGCGGACAACCCGGGAGGGATGAATGAGAGCAACGCTCGCTACCGCGACGATCGCGCTGTTCACGGCGTCGATCATCGGTGCTATCCCGGCATCGGCGCACGAACAGGTGTTCGATGATGTCTCACCGCCAACGGCGGAAGAACGTGAGGCGGAACTGCAAAGCGCCCCGAACGGCACCGCGGCCTGCGTCAACGGCGTCGCCGCCGACACCTACAGCTGCGATGGCATCGACATGCTCGACCATCTGTGGCTAGAAGACCTCGGCCTCAGCTTCGCCAACGACATGTGGGGCTGGACCGACCCGGCGACCGGCACGGACTACGCCATCGTCGGTGGCACCGAAGGCACCGTGTTCGTCGACCTGAAGAACCCGCGCAAGGCGGAGGTCGTCGGCATGCTGCCTGCGCACGTGCTCGACGAGCACCGGCCGTACTGGCGCGACATCAAGGTGCACGACAACCACGCCTTCATCGTCTCCGAGCAACGTCCACACGGCATGCAGGTCTTCGACCTGACTCGGCTGCGCGACGAGAGCGGGACGTTCACCGAGGACGCGCATTACGACGGGTTCGGCAACGCCCACAACGTCGCGATCAACGAGGACACCGGCTACGCCTACGCGATCGGCACCAGCACCTGCGATGGCGGCCTGCACATGGTCGACATCAACGACCCGACCAACCCGACCGGCGCCGGTTGCTACGCCGACGACGGCTACATCCACGACACCCAGTGCGTGACGTACTCGGGCCCGGACGCCGACTACCAGGGCCGGGAACTGTGCTTCAACTCGAACGCCGACCGCGGCGGGGACGGCCACTTCGTGTCCATCACGGACGTGACCGACAAGGACAACCCAACCAGGGTCGCCCGTGTGCCGTATTCGGACGCTGGCTACAGCCACCAGGGCTGGCTGACTCCGGACCAGAAGTACTTCCTGCACGGTGACGAGCTCGACGAGGTCTTCCACGGCAACAACACCCGGACCCGGATCTGGGACATGCGTGACCTCGACGACCCGAAGCACATCGGGACGTTCGACAACGACACGACGTCGATCGACCACAACATCTACACGAAGAACCAGCGCGCCTACGCCTCGAACTACACATCGGGCTTGCGCGTGTACAGCACGAAGGACGTCGCCTCCGGCGAGCTGGAGGAGAAGGCGTTCTTCGACGTCTACCCGGAGAACGACAACGCGTCGTTCGAGGGTGGCACCTGGAGCAACTACCCCTACTTCGAGCGGGACATCGTGGGTGTCAGCACGATGGACCGGGGGCTGTTCATCCTCAAGGTGAAGTAAATCTGGTGAGGTACTCCTGCCTCAGTGCGACGAAGGGCTTCTTACTCGCTGCGAGTAAGAAGCCCTTCGTTGTGTCAGCGCGTCACCCACACACGGCGCCATCCGCGGCGGACCCGACCAGCTTCGCGAACTTCGCCAGGACACCGGTGGTGTAGCGGGGCGGGCGGGGCTGCCATGCCTTCCGCCGCCGTTCCAGCTCCGCGTCGTCCACCAGCAGGTCCAGCGTGCGGGCATCGAGGTCGAGCCGCACCCGGTCGCCATCAGCGACCAGCCCGATTGGCCCGCCGTGCGCGGCTTCCGGCGCGACGTGCCCAATGCACGGACCGTGGGTAGCCCCGGAGAACCGGCCGTCGGTCAGCAGCAGGACGTCCGAGCCGAGACCGGCGCCCTTGATCGCCGCGGTCACCGCCAGCATCTCGCGCATCCCAGGCCCGCCTGCCGGGCCTTCGTAGCGGATCACCACCGCGTCACCCGGTTTGATCTCGCCCTCGGTCACCGCGTGCATCGCGTCGGTCTCGTCGTCGAACACCCGCGCGCGGCCCTCCGTCACGCCACCAGCCAGCGACGCGCTCTTGACCACCGCGCCTTCCGGGGCGAGCGAGCCGCGCAGGATCGTCAGCCCGCCGGTCGGCGCGAGCGGGCTCGCCGCCGCCGCGATGATCTTGCCGTCCGGGTCGGGCGGGCTGATCTCCGCCAGGTTCTCCGCCATCGTCGCGCCGGTGACGGTGAGCGTGTCGCCGTGCAGCAGGCCCGCGTCAAGCAGCGCCTTCATCACCACCGGCAGCCCGCCGACGCCGTCGATGTCACTCATGACGTACCGGCCGAACGGCTTGACGTCGGCCAGCAGCGGAGTCCGCTCACCGATGCGGTTGAAGTCGTCGATGTTCAGCTCAACCTCGGCCTCACGCGCGATGGCGAGCAAGTGCAGCACGGCGTTGGTCGAGCCGCCGAGCGCGGTGACCACGGTGATGGCGTTCTCGAACGCCTTGCGCGTCATGATCTGTCGCGCGGTGACGCCGTTCTTGATGAGGTCCACGACGGCGGCCCCTGATCGGTGCGCGTAGTCGTCCCTGCGACGGTCCGGTGCGGGTGGCGACGCGGACCCTGGCAGCGACATGCCCAACGCCTCGGCCGCGCTCGCCATGGTGTTGGCCGTGAACATCCCGCCGCACGCACCCTCGCCGGGGCACGCGTTGCGCTCGATGTCGTCCAGTTCCTCGGCCGTGATGCGGCCAAGCGCGCACGCGCCGACGCCCTCGAAGGCGTCCTGGATGGTGATGTCGTGGTCGTCGATGTGGCCAGGCAGTGTCGACCCGGCGTAGAGGAACACCGAGGCCAGGTCGAGACGCGCGGCGGCCATCAGCATGCCGGGTAACGACTTGTCGCACCCGGCGAGCAGCACCGTGCCGTCGAGGCGTTCCGCGTGCACCACGCACTCGACGGAGTCGGCGATGATCTCGCGACTGACCAGCGAGGCACGCATGCCCTCGTGGCCCATGGAAATGCCGTCCGACACGGAAATGGTGCCGAACTCCATCGGGAAGCCGCCCGCATCGCGAACGCCGCCCTTGGAGCCTGCCGCGAGCCGCTGCAACGACAGGTTGCACGGCGTGATCTCGTTCCACGACGACGCGATGCCGATCTGCGACTTCTCGAAGTCCTCGTCGGTCATGCCAACGGCGCGCAGCATCGCCCGCGCGGGCGCGCGCTCATAGCCGCTGGTCACCTCGGAGCTGCGGGGTTTGTTGGTGTGCTGCTGCTCGGTCATGCAGGAATCCTCCCTCATCCCGCATGACAACGCCCACGCGCGTCTCCCACCGCTGTTGTGGCCGCCGTCCGAGCCCCGGCGTCAGCCGATATCGCGACGACGAAACGCCGCGAGACCGGCACTGACCAGGGCCGCCGCGACCACCGTGAGCAGCACCAGCGGCGTGACCTCGACCTCGACAGCGGGCAGCTGCGGCACGTGCGAGAACGGCGAGAGGTTGTTCAGCCAGGACGGCAGTCGCAGCAGCGGGCCGAGCATGCCGATGAACAGCCCGTAGCCGAGCACCACCCACGTGGCGTGCACCGCGCCGGGCAGCAACCCGAACAGCATCAGCGCGATCCCGGTCGTCAGCCACACCGCGGGGATGTAGGCGAGGGCCGCGCCGAGCAGATCAGCCAACAACGCGGAATCGCCGGTGCTCGCCATGGCGCTCAAGCCGAGGCCGAGCCCGCTGGCCAGCATCACCACCGCGCCGCCGCAGAGCGCGACGGCCAGGTGTCCCGCCACCCACTTGGTGCGGGTCAGCGCGGTGGACAGCACCGCTTCCACGCGCCCCGCCGTCTCCTCGGTGCGCATCCGCGCGATGACGAGCACGCCGAACACCGAGCACACCATCGCCAGCATCGCCATGATCGAGGCGAGCCAGGACTGCATGAACGACGCGCTGCCCATGGCGCGGATGAAGTCCTGCATCGCCGGGTTGTCCTCGACGAACGTCTCCACCTCCGCGGCCAGCGAGCCGTACATCGCGCCGAACAGGAACAGCGCCGACGTCCAGCCGATCACCGCACCTCGATGCAGCCGCGACGCGAAGCCGACCGGCGTGCTCAACGCGTCCGACGCACTCGCCGCTCCTGGCCGGGGGCGCAGCAGTCCTGCCCCGACGTCCCTGCGGGTGCTGAGCACGAACGCGGCCGCGATCAGCACGCCCGCGACGACAAGCCCGAGCAGCAGCGGCCACGCCGTACCGTCCACATAGGCCTTCGTCCGCTGTGCCCAGCCGATCGGTGAGAGCCACGACAGCGCGTCGATTCCCATGTCGCCAGCCGCCCGGAGCGCGAACGCGATGCCGATCAGCGCGCCCGCCATGCCGGATGCCGCCCTGCCGTGCTCGAATGCCTGCGCCGACACAGCGGCCGCTGCGGCGAACACGACGCCGACCATCGCCAGCGACACGGCGAACAACGCCGATCCGCCCCAGGTGATCGTCTCGATGCCGAGCCCGCCAAGCACCACGGTGAGGACGACCGCGAGCAGCAGGTTGGCGATGACGGTGACCGCCAGTGCGGCGGTGAGGCTGGCGTGGCGGCCGACGACGCCCGCCTTGATCAGCTCAGCGCGGCCCTGTTCCTCCTCGTGCCGTGTGTGCCTGCTGATCATCAACACGCTCATCAGCGCGACGAAGATGGCGAGGAAGCCGAGCATTTCGTTGGCCAGCATCGCGCCGAATGTGTAGTCGTCCAGCCCGAAGCCAGGACCGCTCATGGCCGTGGCGGCGGGTGTGTCCATCAAGGCCGCGCGGGACTGCCGCGACTCCGCCGTCGGATACAGGCCGGGGAATCCGGCCACGGTGGACACCGTCAGCGATGTCAGCGCCGCGATCCAGACCGGCATCCGGACGCGCTCCCGCCGCAATGCGAACCGCAGCAACGTGCCGACGCCGGTGAGCATGCTGTCGGAGGTGCGGGTGGACTGTGCTCTCACGACAGTCGTGCTCATGACGTGGTCGCCTTGCCGTTGCCGCGAGCGGTCTCCTCGGTGTAGTGCCGCAGGAACAGCTCCTCCAATGTGGGCGGCTGGCTGACGAGGCTTCGCACACCGATCGAGGTGAGCTGCCGGAGCGCATCGTCGAGCGCGGCGGTTTCGACGTCGAACCGCACCTTGCTGCCCTCGATCTCAAGGTCGTGCACATTGGCCAGCGTGGCGAGCCCGTCGGCGGGCCCGGCCAGCTCAGCGGTGATCGACGTCCTGGTGAGGTGCCGCAGTTCGGCGAGCGTGCCGGTCTCGACCGTCTTGCCGTTGCGGATGATGCTGACCCGGTCGCACAGCGCCTCGACCTCGGCGAGGATGTGGCTGGAGAGCAACACCGTGCGACCTTGCGCCCGGTCTTCCTGGATCGCCGTCTGGAACGTCGCCTCCATGAGCGGGTCGAGGCCCGCGGTGGGCTCGTCGAGCAGCAGCAGGTCGACGCGCGACGACAGCGCCGCGATGATCGCGACCTTCTGCCGGTTCCCCTTGGAGTAGGTGCGGCCCTTCTTCCTCGGGTCGAGATCGAACCGCTCGACCAGATCGTCGCGCCTGCGGGTGTCGAGCCCGCCGCGCAGCCTGCCGAGCAGGTCGATGACCTCGCCGCCGGAGAGGTTGGGCCAGAGGTTGACGTCGCCTGGCACGTACGCGAGGCGCCGGTGCAGGCTGGCGACGTCGGTCCACGGGTCGCCGCCGAGCAGGCGCGCCGTGCCCGAGTCGGCCTTGAGCAGGCCGAGCAGCACGCGGATGGTCGTGGTCTTGCCTGAGCCGTTGGGCCCGAGGAAGCCGTGGATTTCCCCCCTTGTGACGGTCAGGTCGAGACCGTCGAGCGCGCGGGTGCGTCCGAACGACTTGTGGAGCCCGGTAACCGCGATCGCGGGTGTGGTGTCGTCCATGCCCGGGAAGCTACACTTGTTTCACAACTTTGTGAAGATGATAAAAGTTCACATGGTCAGCATGCTGGCGAGCGGTTCAGGTGAGAGAGGATGCCCCGGTGACTCGGGACGCGAAACGGGACGACGCACTGCTGCAGTTCGTGGAGAAGCTCGCACTGGGGCTCGCCGAAATGGGCTGGCAGCGGATGGCGGCGCGGGTGTTCGCCGCGCTGATGGTGACCGACAGCGGCAGGCTGACCGCGGGTGAGCTGGCATCAATGCTGTCGGTGAGCCCAGCCGCGATCTCGGGTGCGGTGCGCTACCTGGACCAGGTCGGGCTGATCATCAAGGAGCGCGTACCCGGCGAGCGGCGCGACTCCTACCGGGTCCGCGACGACATGTGGTACGCCAGCTTCCTCAAGCAGGACCGGCTGATGAAGGTGTGGGTGGATACCGCGAACCAAGGCATCGACATCCTCGGCGCGAACACTCCCGCTGGCCAACGCCTCGCCGAGATGCGCGACTTCTTCGAGTTCTTCGCTGAGGAGATGCCACTACTGTTCGAACGCTGGCATGCCCGCCGCCTCGAGGCCCAGTACGCCGACGGCGTGGACTGACGCGGCGCGGCGGACGGGGCCGGCACCGCGCGAGTCGCACCTTGTTGTGCGCGAGTTTCACCCTACGGCGCGCGAACTGCACCGTCGCTCGGGTCGACGTCGAGAGCGGCACGAAATCTGTTGATCTAGAGACAGAATGGTCGTTATAGCGACCACAACGCCTCAAGATCGACAGGAAACGGTGCCCCCGGACCGCCGGACGGACCTGACGCGCCGTCCGGCCACCCAACTACGGATGCCGGCAGGCGCACGTCCGGCGCACGCAACCCCGAGAGCGCACGCACGGACCATGCGCCTGCCGACACCACAGGCAGAGCGGTTACTTCCGCTCCGCCGCCTTGATGGCCTTGTCCGCGACGGCGCCGATGAACTTCGCCAGGCCGCGCTGGGCGATCTTGCCCGTGCCTGGGATCCGCTCGTCGAACGTCCCGCGCCAGGTCAGCTGAGTCCCACCGCCCGCGCGCGACTCCAGCCGCACCTCGGCCTGATAGTTGCTCACCGGGCCGGGCGTCAGCAGCTTGTAGGCGTGCCTGCGGTCCGGTTCGTACGCCGTGGTCTCCTCCTTGACCCCGACCGGGCCAGCACCGAGCTTGCGGATCGCACCGACACCGTTCGGAGCGTCAGCGCCCGGCTTGACCAACGACGAACTCGCGACCAGCGGCTTCGCCCACTCCGACCAGCGTGCCCCGTCGCTGACCAGCGCGAACAGTGTCGCCGCGTCGGCGTTGCTCGTCCGGGTGACTTCAAAGGTGAACGACTCTGCTGGCATGGCTGCCTCCTCGGTGATCACTTCACGTCGCGACAGCCTATGCCGTCACCCCGGGTCACCCCCAGGTGCACCAATCGGAGGACGGCTACCGGGCCTTCCCGACAGAAAGATCGGCAAGCATGTCGGCGTTGTCGTCGGTCGCTGGACAAAGCTACCACCCAGAGTGGAACCTGTTTCACCTGTCAACACGAATACTTTGTCCTGTATTCGTGGGCGCTTATACTGGAGACCGCCGACGGACGCCATCAGCCGACTTAACCAGGCCCCCGCACCTAGCCGGAGAGAGCCGCGATGATCTCGACCATGCTGATCACGCGAGTCGGCAGCGCTCACGTCACTATCCGTCGGAGCAGCTGATGACGATTCGCGATGTGCCCAACAGGTCCGATATGGACTGTGGCGGCGATATTCCAGCCAATGTTCGGATTCGCCGATTGGTCTCACTTGATCCGGAACGATTTCACACGGACATGCGCCATGTGGACATCGGCGGAGGCGTGCAGGTCAGCGCCATCAGCTGGGGCGGACCGGTTGAGGTCGAGACAGAGCCACTCCTGACCAGGTACCTGGTCACCATCCCACTCACCGGGGAGATCACCGTCGACCTCGGCGCCGGGGACGTCGTCGCCAACCCCAGGCGTGCGGTGATCATCGACCCGCGCGCGGAAACCGCGCAACGCTGGTCGGCCGACGCCGGAGCGATCTGGCTGCATCTCGCACACGAATGCGTCGAGGACGAGGCGCGGCACCTTCTCCGAGCCGAAGAGAGCGGCATGAACCTGCCCGAACGACGGCCAGTGGAACTCGCGCCGAGCCTGGACCTCACCCGGGAGCACGGGCAACGCTGGCGGGCCACCGTGCAGCGGCTTGTCGACGTGCTTGACGAATATGAACCGGGCAGCCTCCCACCACACCGGGTGACCGTACTTCGGCGCGAGGTCGTCACCGGACTGCTGCGAGCCGCCTGGCCGCGGTAGCCCGCACGACAACCGTCACCAAACCGGGTGTTTCCCCCCAATGAGACCCGGCACCGAATTGCGAACCACCCGAACCCGCGCTGGAGTAGTCGTGCGGCTACGCAACGCAGGCAGGTACGAGCGCCTGCCGCCGTGCCCCGCCATCCGGCAGGGGACATCTAAGGAGGATGCGAGATGGACTTGAACGACCTGTCCAACAAGGCCAAGGACGCCATGAACGAGCACGGCGACAAGCTGGAGGGCGGCGTCGACAAGGCCGCCGAGTTCGCCAAGGACAAGTTCGGTGACCACGCCGACACCATCGACAATGCCGCTGACAAGGCGAGGGACTTCCTCGGCGGCGACGACGGCGGCCAGCAGTAACACCAGCGGCCGTGCGTTGAAGCCCGCTGCCGAGTCACACACCGGCAGCCGGGTGAACCTCGGCGGCCACGAGTACCGCCACGCGGCAGGGGCGGGCACCGACGTGGTGCCCGCCCTTACTGCTGCTCGTGGTCCTCGTCGAGCATCGGCAGCGCGCCGACGGCGACGTCATCACTCAGCTCGGTGACTCGCCCGCCCTGCGAGCCGAGCGCCAGCAGCGCCTCGGGCGCGTCGGCCGCGGTCAGTTCGATGCGCACCGGTGAGCGCGGCGACCCTGCCTGGGTGGCGCGGGCCCGCGTGGCCTCGTACCCGGCGTTGATGGTCGCGCCAAGGGAGCCGGTCGACGCCAGCGCGCCGCGTGCCGCGCCGAGCATGCCCAACGCCGAGTCCAGCACCGGAAGCAGCGCGGCCCGATTGCCCTCCGCCATCGCGCGGGTCAACTCGGGGCGGGTCGCGGCGACCCGCGTGCCGTCGGAGAACGACCCGGCTGCCAGCGACAGTGGCAGCGCCCCGTCCTCGGCCCCCACATGGGCGAGCACCGCGGCGAGCAGGTGCGGCAGGTGGGAGATGCGCGCGACCGCCTCGTCGTGCTGCTCCGACGTGGTCGGTACGACCTCGGCGCCGACGGCGATGGCCAACTCGGCGACCTCGGCCCAGCTCGCCAGATCAGTACCCTCGTCGACGCAGACCACCCAGGCGGCCTTCGCGAACAAGTTGGCGTCGCCCGCCTGCCAGCCCGATCGAGTAGTACCCGCCATCGGATGACCACCGACGAAACTCGCCTGCGGCGCGATCCGCTCCGCCAAGCCGACGATCGGACTCTTGACGCTGGTGACGTCGGTGAGCAGGCAGTGCGGCGCCAGCTCTGCCACCGTGCGCAGCACCGTCTCGGCCTCGGTCAGCGGTACTGCGAGCACGATCATGGCGTCGCGTTCCGCCGCGCGGCGCAGCGCCGACTCCACGGCCGGTTCGACGTCGAAGCCGTCGGTGCGGGCAGCGTCGGCGTCCGCACTGGACTCCGTAGCACCCCAGGCTGTCCTGCCGGTTTGGGTGGCGGCGCGAAGTAACGAGCCACCGATCAGCCCAAGGCCGATCACGCACAGATCTCGCACACGCACAGTCTCTCATCGATTCGAGTGGTCAGGACCGCATCCCTCGGAATACCGTGTGTGAATGACGGTGCAAAAGCCGAGAGCGGGATTCGCGGTAGCCGCCGTGCTCGAGAACGGCGGCTGGCGGTGCAGTGAACTGGACCCGAACGCGCTGACCGACCTCGACGCGGCGATCACGGAGCTAGGCAAGATCGTCACGACGGGTGCCGTGGTGGCACTACTGTCCGTCGACGACGAGTTCTTCGTACTGATCCGGCTAGCCCCGAGTGGCACGGAACTGGTGCTGTCGGACGCCGCCGCCGCGCTCGACTACGACATCGCCGCCGACGTGCTTGACATGCTGCGGGCGGAGATGCCGGACGAGGACGAAGAAGAGACCTGGGCGGAAGGCGATCTCGGCATGATGTCCGACCTTGGCCTGCCGTCCGAGGAGCTGGAGATGATCGCCAGCGACATCGACCTCTACCCGGACGAGCAGCTGCGGATGATCGCGCGGCGCTGCGGGTTCGGCGACCAGTTCGATGATCTGCTCGACCGGCTCTGACCCGACGTGTCACCGGTGGAACCGACGACGGCGATGCGTGCTGCGCTCGCGACGGCCCGTGCCGCATTCGACGGCGATGACGTGCCCATCGGCGCGGTGGTGTTCGCGCCGGACGGCAGCGAGTTGTCCCGCGCGCACAACGCCAGGGAAGCGACCGGCGACCCGACCGCGCATGCGGAGATCCTCGCACTGCGGGAGGCGGCAGCGCGCCACGGCGACGGCTGGCGACTGGAAGGCTGCACCCTGGCGGTAACCGTGGAACCGTGCACGATGTGCGCGGGGGCGATCGTGCTCGCGCGGGTCGCGCGAGTGGTGTTCGGCACGTGGGAACCGAAGACCGGGGCGGTCGGCTCGCTGTGGGACGTCGTCCGCGACCGCAGGCTCAACCACCGCCCCGAGGTGGTCGCCGGGGTGCTAGCCGACGAGTGCGCCGCACTGCTGGACGAGTTCTTCCTGACCCATCGTGAACTCCGGTAAGGCCCCACCCCCATGCACGATCCGGCTTGGCCCGTCCGGTAGCCTAGTCGGCGGTAGCGTGTCCGAGCGGCCGAAGGAGCTCGCCTCGAAAGCGAGTGAGGGGCAACCCTCCGTGGGTTCAAATCCCACCGCTACCGCGCTTATGAACAGGCGAAACACCGGGTGACGGATCGAACGTCGCCCGGCGTTTCGTCGTTGTGGTCGCACTGTAAGCCGACCGCAGCTTCGCCGGGGATATCGCGTAATTGGCGCCGGATTCGCCGTAGTTTGTCCGTTTTCCACGGCCATCTGCCCGGCGAAGTGAGTCCCTCGTGCACAACTTCTGCCCACCTCTGTCCGCAGGGCGACAATTCTCAGGTTGACCGGCCGTGTTTGTGCTCCCATGACGTCGAGAGAGCGACGGCGAGCGGAGGACGTGTGACAGGCAACGGTCAGGTCGACCACCCGGGTCAGAAGCAGGACCGCGACGAGGTGTTCGTGGAGTTCACCAAGTCGATCTGCCCGGTCTGCAAGGTGCCGGTCGACGCACAGGTCAACATCCGTGACAACAAGGTGTACCTGCGCAAACGCTGCCGTGAGCACGGCTGGTTCGAGGCGTTGACCTATGGGGACGCCGAGCAGTACCTCGAGTCGGCCCGGTTCAACAAGCCCGGCACGCTGCCGTTGACATTCCAGACCGAGGTCAAGGACGGCTGTCCGTCAGACTGCGGGTTGTGTCCGGAGCACAAGCAGCATGCCTGCCTGGGGATCATCGAGGTCAACACCGGCTGCAACCTGGACTGCCCGATCTGTTTCGCCGATTCCGGGCACCAGCCGGATGGCTACTCGATCACACGGGAGCAGTGCGAGCGGATGCTGGACGTCTTCGTGGAGTCCGAGGGCGAGGCCGAGGTCGTCATGTTCTCCGGGGGCGAGCCCACCATCCACAAGCAGATTCTGGAGTTCATCGACCTGGCGCAGCAGCGGCCGATTCGCAGCGTCAACCTCAACACCAACGGCATCCGGCTCGCCTCGGACACCCGGTTCGTCGCCGCGCTCGGGGAGCGCAACGACGTCAAGGACCGCTCGGTCAACATCTACCTGCAGTTCGACGGCTTCGATGAGCGCACCCATCGGGAGATCCGCGGGAAGGACTTGCGGGAGATCAAACGCCGCGCGCTGGACAACTGCGCCGAGGCCGGCCTCACGGTCACACTGGTCGCCGCGATCGAACGCGGGCTGAACGAGCACGAGATCGGCGACGTCGTCGAGTTCGGACTATCCCATCCCGCTGTGCGGTCGGTGGCGTTCCAGCCGGTGACGCACTCGGGCAGGCACGTCGAGTTCGATCCGATGACGCGGCTGACCAACCCCGACGTGATCAAACTGCTGGTCGAGCAGCGACCGGACTGGTTCCGCAAGGACGACTTCTTCCCGGTGCCGTGCTGCTTCCCGACGTGCCGGTCGATCACGTATCTAGTTACCGAGGGCGCTCCCGGCGAACCGGACTTCGGGGTGCTACCGATCCCCCGGTTGTTGCAGGTGGAGGACTACCTGGACTATGTGTCGAACCGGGTAGTGCCGGACTACGCCATCCGAGAGGCGCTGGAGAAGCTGTGGAGCGCGTCGGCGTTCATGGGCACCGACGTGACCGAGGACCGGCTGCGCGTAGCGGCTGAGGCGTTGGATTGCGCGGACGCCTGCGGCGTGAACCTGCCCGAGGCCATGGCGGACCTGACCGACCGGGCGTTCATGATCGTGGTGCAGGACTTCCTCGACCCGTACACGCTCAACGTCAAGCAGCTGATGAAATGCTGCGTCGAGGAGATCACCCCGGACGGCAGGTTGATTCCGTTCTGCGCGTACAACTCGGTCGGCTACCGCGAACAGGTGCGCGAGCAGATGTCCGGTGTGAAGGTCGCGGACGTCGTGCCGAACGCGATCCCGCTGCGGCAGGTGGTCGAGGATTCGCCGTACGGGTCGAAGGTCGCGGCCGACCGGGACGGAGCGCGCGGAGATGGGGACGGCACGCGATGACTGGACGCGAGGCGGTAGCCGGAATGGAGAGCGCCATGACAAGCGCCGATGAGGCCAAGGCGTGTTGCGCCGCGAGCTACGGCAACGACGCGGTCGCGTTGGTCCTCGGCGAGTCGTACCACCCGGGCGGTTTGGCCCTGACCCGGCGGTTGGCGGACCGTCTCCAACTCCGGTCTGGACAGTCGGTTGTGGATGTCGCGGCCGGACCTGGTGCCACCGCTCGGCTGCTCGCGACCGAGTACGACGTCACCGTGGACGGCGTCGATCTCGGTGAGTCCACCGTGACTACCGCACGGCAGACCACTATGGAGGCCGGGCTGTCGGAACGCGTGCGATTCCACAGTGGAGACGCCGAGCGCATCCCGCTGCCAAGCTCCCGCTTCGACGCTGTGGTGTGCGAGTGCGCGTTCTGCACCTTCCCTGACAAGGCGACCGCGGCGGCGGAATTCGCCCGAGTGCTGCGGCCGGGTGGCAAGGTCGGCATCACCGACGTCACGATCACCGACGCCGGACTACCCGACGAACTGCGCACGCTAGCGGCGTGGGTCGCTTGCATCGCCGACGCCAAGCCGCTCACCGAGTACAGCAGGATCCTCGGTGACGCGGGCTTCGTGGTGACCCGCACCGAGCAGCACGACGACGCCATCGCACGCATGGTCGAGCAGATCGACGCGCGAGTGCGGCTGCTGCGCATGACGGCGGGCAAACGGCTCGCCGACGCTGGGGTCGACGTCGACGCCGTGCTGCGGTACTGCACGCTGGCCAAGCAGGCCATCGACGACGGGCTCATCGGGTACGCGTTGTTGATCGCTGAACGGCGGTGACCGCGGCCGACGTCGGTGCGCCAGACGACCGCAACACCAGTTGACGATGGGGCTGTCCCGGCGCCGCGTAGGCTCCCCGCATGCCCGACCGGCACCTGATCGATGTGCACATCATGCTTGTCGACCGGGGCAGCGCCTTGCTCTCTCGCAGGCGCGACCCGGATCCCGCGTTCGACGGCCGTTGGCATCTGCCCGCAGGAAAACTGGACGCGGACGAGTCCGTGCTCGACGCGGCCGTGCGGGAAGCCGACGAGGAGATTGGCGTCCGCATAGACCCTGCTGACCTGCGGCTCGTGCACACGCTGCACGTCAGAGGTCCTGGGCGTGAGCCTCGGCTCGGGCTGTTCTTCGAGGCGCGGCGCTGGCACGGCACACCCGAGAACCGGGAGCCGGAGAAGTGTTCGGAACTGGCGTGGTTTCCGCTGGACGACCTGCCAGACGGGTTGATCGAGTACCCGGCCGCGGGCATCCAGGGCTACCGGGAAGGGCGCACGTTCGGTACACGCGGCTGGGCGTGAGGCCGCAATGGAGTCATGCCATATGCAACCGACCGATCGCTTAGTGCGGCAGTTTCTCCGGTGACCTCGGCTGATAGCGTGTTGATCCTGTACTCGGCAGTCTCGACCGGGTGCCCACGCGCTCTCTGGGGTTACGAGGCACAGCAAAGCTGCGGCCGGGTGCGGCCCAATCAGGCGCGAGAAGGGGATATCTCGGTGTGGGCAATGGGGCCCGGCAACTCCGCTAGTCGATCAGCTTGCGCCGCGTGCCAAGGTAGTCAACGCATCCGGGCATTCGTCGATGAATCGATCCGTCGCGAGCGCTACCTTATGGCCGCTGCCGCCATATGCGAGTGTCGACTCAAGACAGCGCGTCGGAAACTCGAACTGAAGCGACGGTCGGGGCAATCTCGACTTCACATGGCGAAGGAACGCCCTAGTCGGCGCCGTGAGATTCTTTCGTTGGTGCAGTCGCTTCCAGTTGGTTCCGTGGTTGTTTCCGCACCGGGCTCAGATCGGCTCGCCCGAGCCGTGTGCTGGACGGCGATAATGCCGATGTTGATCGAGAACGACGTGAGTGACCTACGTATCGAGCCGATCGACGGACAGCAGCACCAAGACAGGCACGACATCAGGGAAGCGCTGACGAAGATCGATGCGGTAGGGAAGATCCGATATCAGCACCAGGGACACCGTGACGAGCCGCTGCTGTGGGTCGCCGACGCTGTCGTATGGGCCGCTGGAGCTGGAGGCGACTGGGCTCGTCGCATCACTACTCGGCTGATTGACGCGACGTAGACAACGCGAAGCCCGACCCCCCACCGTCCGGAGAAGAGTCGGGCTCACTTCCTTGGCTATTGCCTTGGCTAGCCCCACCCTACGCGTTGAAGATCGCCAAGTCCACTCGCCGTACTACCACACCTATGCGTCAGTTCCGCCACAACCGGGTAGCCCGCCACCGAACCGACCTACCCGGCAACCGATGGAGCTGAGCATGAAGGCAGTGGTGTATGAAGGCCCGCACGACGTCGCCGTCAAGGACGTCAGCGACCCGCGCATCGAGGCGCCCACCGACGTCATCGTGCGGATCACATCGACCGCTATTTGCGGTTCTGACCTGCACATGTACGAGGGCCGCACGGTCGCGGAGCCCGGCATCGTCTTCGGGCACGAGAACATGGGCGTCATCGAGGAGGTCGGCTCCGGCGTCACGAGCCTGGCCAAGGGCGACCGAGTCAGCATGCCGTTCAACGTCGCCTGCGGGTTCTGTCGCAACTGTCTCGCGGGTGACACCGCGTTCTGCCTGACGGTCAACCCCGGCGGGGCGGGCGGCGCCTACGGCTACGTCGGCATGGGCCCCTACGACGGCGGGCAGGCCGAGTACCTCCGCGTGCCCTTCGCGGACTTCAACTGCTTGCCGCTTCCGCAGGGCACCGAGCACGAGAACGACTTCGCCATGCTGGCCGACATCTTCCCGACCGGCTACCACGCCACCGAGCTGGCCCGTGTCTCCCCGGGTGAAACGGTCGCGGTCTACGGCGCGGGACCAGTCGGCCTGATGGCCGCGTATTCCGCGATGCTGCGCGGCGCGTCCCGAGTGTTCGTCGTCGATAAGGTGCCGGACCGTCTTGACCTCGCCGAACAGATCGGCGCCGAGCCGATCGACTTCAGCAAGGGCAGCGCGCCGGAGCAGATCGTCGAGCGCACCCACGGCGGCACCGACAAGGGCATCGACGCGGTCGGCTACCAGGCGACGGTCGCCGAAGGCGAGGAGCAGCCCGCGATCGTGCTCAACAACCTCATCGCCACCGTCCGGCCCACCGGACGTCTCGGCGTCGTCGGCCTGTACCTGCCCGAGGATCCTGGTGCTCCGAGCGAGGAAGCCGCGAAGGGACGTCTGCTGATCGACATCGGCACCTACTTCGACAAGGGCCTGAGCATGGGATGTGGCCAGGCGAACGTCAAGGCGTACAACCGCCAGTTGCGCGATCTCATCACCGCCGAGCGCGCCAAGCCGAGCTTCGTGGTTTCCAAGCGGGCACCATTGGACGAGGCCCCGGAAGCCTACGAACGCTTCGACCGTCGCGAAGAGGGCTACTCGAAGGTGGTCCTGACGCCATGAGAGGTACGCAAGTGTCCGACTCCGACATCGAGTTCTTCTTCGATCCCGTTTGTCCATTCTGCTGGGTCACCGCCGAGTGGGTCCGCAACGTCATGCAGGTACGCCCACTACGGGTCACCTGGCGGCCCCTCTCGCTGCGGCTGCTCAACGAGCCGATCGGTTACGAAGGCAAGCCGGAGGGCTACCCGGACGCGCACCAGCGTGGCCTGGAGATGCTGCGAGTGGTCGCCGCGGTGCGCGATGCACGCGGGCCCGAGGTGCTCGGTGACCTGTACCGCGCGCTGGGTGGCTCGGTGTGGAACACGCCAACATCCAACGGGCAGACGTTCGAGGGCATCCTCGCCGAGACCGCGCAGCGGCGGGATCTCGGCGCCATCCTCGCCGATGTCGGCCTTCCTACCGAGTTCGCGGCTGCCGCCGACGACAGCAGCCTCGACGAACAGTTACGTGCCGAGACGCAGGAGGCCATCGACCGAGCCGGAGGCGACGTCGGCACGCCGATCCTGTCCTTCGATCCGCCGGACGGCCCCGCGTTCTTCGGCCCGGTGATCGACAAGGCACCCGAGGGCGAGGACGCGGGCAAGCTGTGGGACGCCATCACGACGCTGGCTCGCTGGCCCGGGTTCGCTGAACTCAAGCGCGGGTTGCGGTCGTTCCCGGTGACGCCGTTGTCCGCCGGGCTCGCTGGCCAGGACACCCGCGTCGGTTGATTACCCCCGCACCTCCGAGGTCTCGACGTCGACCTCGGAGTGCAGTGTCCGGTGCACCGGGCATTTGTCCGCGATCTCCAGCAACTTGGCGCGCTGCTCGTCGTCCAACGAACCGGTGAGCGTGATCCGGCGTTCGATGTGGTCGATCGTGCCGGCCTTGGTCTCGCAGTGCTCGCAGTCCGTGGCGTGGACCTTGGCGTGCCGCAGTGCGACGTGGACGTCGTCGAGCGGCCACTTCTTGCGGTCGGCGTACATCCGCACCGTCATCGATGTGCACGCGCCGAGCGCGGCGAGCAGCAGATCGTACGGCGATGGCCCGCTATCGGCTCCGATCGGCTCCGGCTCATCCGCGGTGAGCGGGTGTCCACCTGCCCTGATGCGCTGCCCGTAGCTGCCGACGTGGCTCTCGCTGACCTCGACGCCGCCCTCGTGAGCCGGCTCATCGGGCTCGGCGGGGTCGAACGCATACCGCGCGGCCCACGCGGCGAGTATCGACGCGACGAACCGGGCGTCACCGGGACGGCTGAGCAAGTGCTTCGCACCGTCGATGGCGACGAACGACTTCGGATGCCGCGCCGTCTCGTAAATCTGGCGCGCGTTGTCCACCGAGACCAGCTCGTCGACCGGTGAGTGCATCACCAGCAGCGCAGCCCCCAGGTTGGCGATGCGCTCGGCTTGCGGCTGGGAAGTGATGTCGTCGAGGAACTGACGCTTGATCCGGAACGGACGCCCTGCCAGGCAGACTTCGGCTTCGCCCTCGGCCTCGATGTGGTCCTTGCGCGCCGCGAACAACCGCGTCACGTGCGCTGGGTCGGCGGGCGCCGCCAACGTCGCGACGGCCTTGACCTCGGGGACGCGCTCCGCGGCGGCGAGCACGGCCGCGCCGCCGAGCGAGTGCCCGATCAGGATCGTCGGGGCCGCGTAATGCTCGCGGAGGTGGTCAGCGGCATACACGAGGTCGTCGATGTTGGAGCTGAACGTCGCATTGGCGAACTCGCCGTCGGAATGCCCCAGACCGGTGAAGTCGAACCGCAGCACGGCGACGCCAGCTTCGGCCAGCGCCCGCGAGATCCGCGTGGCCGCCGCGATGTCCGCGCCGCACGTGAAGCAGTGCGCGAACAACGCCCACGCACGCGGCGTATCGGCTGGCAGTTCGATGCGCCCGGCCAGCTCGCCCTGTGAACCGGGAAACGTCAGCTTCTGTGTCTCGGCCATGGCGCTCACAGTCGCACCCGCACGCACCGCTGTCGACTCGCGATATAGTATCACTAATGTTACTACCAAACTTGGTAGTACAGTGAATGTAACTACAGTGGAGGTAATCATTCTGGAGTTCGTAGGCAGAAGCCAAGAGCTCGCTGACCTCGGCCGGGTACTTGATCAGGTACGCAGGTCGATCGGCGGCCGCGCACCAGGGCAGTGCATCCAGATGCGCGGCAGGCGACGAATCGGCAAGTCGAGCCTGGTCGAAGAGTTCCTGCTGCGCTCGGAGCTGCCATCGATCTTCTTCACCGCCGAACGACGTTCCAGCGAGGAAGAACTCGAGTCGTTCTGGCAGGCCGTCGCCGAGTCGGCGTGGGACGGCGCGGACTTCGCGGCGGGTGTCACGCCGAAAGGTTGGAGCGGCGCGCTGAGCACGCTGGCCACGGCGCTACCGGACGACCAGCCAACTGTCCTGGTACTGGACGAGGTCCCCTATCTCATCGAGCAGGTTCCCTCCTTCGAGGGAATCTTGCAGCGCGCATGGGATCGTGAGCTGAGCCGCAAACCGGTGCTGCTGATCCTCGTCGGTTCCGACCTGGCGATGATGGAGGCGCTCAACGCCTACGACCGCCCGTTCCACCAACGTGGTCGCGAAATGATCATCGGTCCCCTCTCGCCGCCAGCGATCGCCGACATGCTGGACCTTGACCCAGCACAAGCGTTCGACGCTGCTTTGGTTACCGGCGGTCTTCCACTGATATGCGCGGAGTGGGAACGCGGCCAGTCGGTTACTGATTTTCTCGCCGAGGCCGTCGCGAATCCGCTGTCCGCGCTAATGGTTTCCGCGGAACGCACCCTCGCCGCCGAGTTTCCGGCGGAAACGCAGCCCTACCACGTACTTTCCGCCATTGGCAGCGGCGAACGAACCTTCACCAATATCGGCCGCGCGGCGGGAGATATTGCCCATACCTCGCTGAGTCGTGCACTGGACATTCTCATGGCGAAGCGGATCATCGAAGCGGAGTCGCCGTTGGCACTGCGCCCGGTGAAAGACAAGCGTTACCGAATCACAGACCCGTACCTGCGGTTCTGGCTGGCTTTCATCTCACCGAACCGAGCATTGATCGAGCGACGCAGAGCCGACCTCGCGCTCGAAAAGATACGGGCAGGTTGGACGACCTGGCGAGGACGCGCCGTAGAACCGCTGCTGCGAGAATCGCTGGCACGCATTCTCCCGGCGAAGGGCATTCCCGCCGCCGCAGCCATCGGCTCCTACTGGACGCGGAAGAACGACGTCGAAATCGACATCATCGGCGCGGACCGCGAACCGATCGCGCGAGAACTCCATTTCGTCGGTTCGATCAAGTGGCTGGAGAACGCGGCGTTCGATGCGCACGACCTCGCCGCGCTGCAACGGCACCGAGTGGCTGTCTCAGACGAGCCGCTGCCGCTGCTCGCCATAACCAGGTCCGGAACGACGTGCAACGGCCTCGACGCCACCTTCGGCCCCGAGGACCTGCTCGCCGCCTGGCAGTCGTAACTACATCCGCTGCAGGTGCGGAAACGTCTCGCCGAGCAACGCCGTGAGCTGCTCCGTCAGCACCAGTTGCACCTGCTCGCGGGTCAGCGTGCCGTGGGTAATCCACTCCCGGCCCGCCGCCTTCACCATGCCGCCAAACGCGCGCACGAGCGCCCGCAGCTCAGCTCCTGCCGGTTCAGCGTCACGCATCCCGACGGTGCGGACCAGGTTCTCCGCGGCCATCTCGTCCGCCTCGGCGAGAATGCGCTCCACTTCGGGGTCGTTGCCGACACCTTCCGTGCCCAGCACCGCAACCCACGTCTTGCCGCGCGCGCTGATGACGTCGAGCAGCCAGTCCACGCTGAACTCGACCCGCTCGGCGAGCGAGCCGTCCGGCACGGCGGAGCGATCCGCGATCGGCACCGTCACCATGCGCCGGACCACCTCGAGATAGAGACCGCGCTTCGACCCGAAGTAGTGGTTGATCAGCCCCCTCGCCACTCCGGCTTCGCGCGCGATGTCGGTGGTGGACACCTCGGCGTAAGGCCGTTCCCCGAACAACCTGATCGCGCAATCGAGGATCTGCTCGCGGCGCTGATCCGGTTCGAGCCGCCGCCAGCGGGGCTCCGTCTCCGTACTCATGGCACGACATCTTGCCGCAGAGCAACCACGAAACGCACGCGCTCAGCTACCAGGGGGTGAGTCATCACGCCACGGTAGCCAGTCCGGGATGTCCGTGGGCACCTTGCCGGTGAACTCCGGCGGCCTGCGTTGCAGAAACGACATCACTCCTTCGATGGCGTCCGGGTCATCCGCGCAGCCAGCGATGAGCCGGGAATCGACCCGGTGCGCGGGCGACGGCGAGTCGAGCGGGCTGAGCCGGTAGAGCATCTGCCTGATCACAGCGACCGACACCGGCGCCGTGTTCGTCACCAGATCGTGCGCCAGCTCGTATGCCTTGTCCAACACCTCGTCCGACTCGTGCACCTGGTGCAGCATCCCCGCGGTCAGCGCCTCGTCCGCGCCGAACACCCTGCCGCTGATCATCCAGTCCAGCGCGGCACCCATGCCGACCAGCCTCGGCAGGAACCACACCGACGCGCCCTCCGGGTAGATGCCGCGCCGGGAGAACACGAAACCGAACCGCGAATCGGTCGCCGCGATGCGGTAGTCAGCCGGAAGGATGATCGTCGAACCGGCGCCGACGGCCGCGCCCCTGATCGCGGCGATCACCGGCTTGCTGCTCTCGAAGATCGCCCGCGAGCAGCGGCCTGCCGGTTCCTGCCAGCCCTGACCTGCGTCGTCTTCCGAGGCGTTGAGCGACCCGCCTGACAGATCCGCTCCGACGCAGAAGTCGTCACCGGACCCGGTGAGCACGATGACCCGCACGTCCTGGTCGGCCTCCGCCTGCGCGAAGGCGTCCGCCAACTCGTCCGACATCCGCAGGGTGTAGCCGTTGCGCGCGTCCGGCCGGTGCAGCGTGATCGTGCAGATCCGGTCGGCGACGTCGTAGCGGACCTCCTGGTAGTTCATCTCATTACCATCACAAGTTGTTGTCACTCTGTCAATAGCAACTTCGAGGGCGACCTGGCGATACTGTCGGTCCTCGGTGAGAATATGTCGCCGGACGTTTCTCCAGCGGGCGGAAAGGCAAGCGTGACAGCAACAACTCAGCCGACCATCGACCAGCGCATCGCCGAGGAACTGGGGGCGACGCCGAGCCAGGTCAGCGCGGCCGTCGAGTTACTCGATAACGGCTCGACCGTGCCGTTCATCGCCCGCTACCGCAAGGAGGCGACCGGCGCGCTGGACGACACCCAGCTGCGCACCCTCGAAGAACGGCTGCGCTACCTGCGTGAGCTGGAGGAACGCAGGCAGACGATCCTCGATTCCATCCGCGAGCAGGGCAAGCTCGACGACGAACTCGAAGCGACCATCCTGGCCGCCGACTCCAAGGCGCGCCTGGAGGACATCTACCTCCCCTACAAGCCGAAGCGGCGCACCAAGGCACAGATCGCCCGCGAGGCGGGACTCGAACCGCTGGCGGAGACCCTGCTCGACGATCCATCGCAGGAACCGGAGGCCACCGCAGAGTCCTATGTGGACGCGGACAAGGGCGTCGCGGACACCAAGGCGGCACTCGACGGCGCGCGGGCCATCCTGGTCGAGCGCTTCGCCGAGGACGCCGACCTCATCGGTGAGCTGCGGGAACGGATGTGGCAGCGCGGCCACCTCGCATCGAAGGTGCGCGAGGGCAAGGAACAAGAAGGCGCGAAGTTCTCCGACTACTTCGACTTCTCCGAGCCGTACACCAAGCTGCCATCGCACCGCATCCTGGCGCTGTTCCGGGGCGAGAAAGAGGAAATCCTCGACCTCACCATGACACCGGACGAGCCGACCGACGAACCGCAGACCGGCCCGAGCGACTACGAGCAGCGCATCGCCGCCCGGTTCGGCGTCGCTGACCAGGGCAGGCCCGCGGACGCCTGGCTGAGCGGTGTCGTCCGCTGGGCATGGCGCACCAAGATCCAGCTCCACCTCGGCATCGACCTGCGGATGCGGCTGCGGCAGGCCGCGGAGGACGAGGCCGTCCGAGTGTTCGCGGCGAACCTGCGCGACCTGCTGCTCGCCGCGCCAGCGGGCACCCGCGCCACCATGGGCCTCGACCCCGGCTATCGCACCGGCGTGAAGGTCGCCGTCGTCGACGCCACCGGCAAGCTGGTCGACACCGACACCATCTACCCGCACCAGCCACAGCGGCAGTGGGACCAGGCGCTCGCGACGCTGGCCGCCCTGGCCGCCAAGCACAAGGTGGAGCTGATCGCGATCGGCAACGGCACCGCGTCCCGCGAGACCGACAAGCTCGCGGGCGAACTGCTCGCGAAGCATCCAGAGCTGAAACTCGCCAAGACGACGGTGTCGGAGGCAGGCGCGTCCGTGTACTCGGCGTCCGCCTTCGCCGCCAAGGAGCTGCCCTCGCTGGACGTCTCGCTGCGCGGCGCGGTCTCCATCGCCCGCAGGTTGCAGGACCCGCTCGCCGAGCTGGTCAAGATCGAGCCGAAGTCCATCGGCGTCGGGCAATACCAGCACGACCTGCCGGAACAGTCGCTGTCCCGCTCGCTGGACGCCGTGGTCGAGGACTGTGTGAACGCCGTCGGCGTCGACGTCAACACGGCGTCCGCGCCGCTGTTGGCCCGGGTGTCCGGTATCGGGTCCTCGCTGGCGGAGAGCATCGTGTCGCACCGCGACAGCGTCGGCCGGTTCGGGACCCGCGAGCAGTTGCAGCAGGTGCCGAGGCTGGGGCCGAAGGCGTTCGAGCAGTGCGCTGGCTTCCTACGGATCTCCGGCGGCGACAACCCGCTCGACGCCTCCAGCGTGCACCCCGAGGCGTATCCGGTGGTGCACCGCATCCTGGACACCGCTGGCAGCGATATCGGCTCGCTCATCGGTGACGCCGCGACGCTGCGCAAGCTCGACGCGAACCGGTTCACCGACGAGCAGTTCGGGCTGCCGACAGTCACCGACATTCTGCGTGAACTGGAGAAGCCCGGACGCGACCCGAGGCCGAAGTTCGAAACCGCCCGGTTCGCCGATGGTGTCGAGAAGATCAGCGATCTCACACCGGGCATGGTGCTCGAGGGCGTGGTGACCAACGTGGCCGCGTTCGGTGCGTTCGTCGACGTCGGCGTGCACCAGGACGGACTGGTGCACATCTCGGCGCTGTCGGACAAGTTCGTCAGCGACCCGCGTGATGTGGTGAAGTCCGGCGAGGTCGTGAAGGTGAAGGTGCTCGACGTCGATGTCGAGCGTAAGCGGATCTCGCTGACACTGCGGCTCACCGACGAGCCGGGCAAGCCGCGCGCCGAGCGCGGCAAGGGCGGCGGTTCGCGCGGTGGCCAGCAGGGCGGTGGTCAGCGCGGTAGCCAGCAGGGCCAAGGCAAGCAGGGCGGTAAGGGCGGCCAGCGCGGCGGCCGTGACCGAGGCCGAGGCGGGCCGGCCCCGCAGGGCGCGATGGCCGACGCGCTGCGTAAGGCGGGCCTGACCGACTAATAACAGCAGCGGCCCTCCGCCGAGTCCCAAGCGGGGATCGGCGAAGGGCCGCTGCGAGCGTTGTCGTCAGGGCGCGCCCACCATGCGCGCTACGGCTTGCGGCCGACCGCGCCCGCGATGCACCGCTGGCCCACCGTGAGCGGACCGATCTGCGGGCCGTCCGGCCACCACATCGCGCACCGCTCCCAGCCTGGCTCCATCAGCTCAAGCCCCTCGGTGAGCTTGTCGAGTTCGGCCTGGGTGCGGAAGCTGCCCGAGCCCATCATGCTGTGTGTGAACTTCTCCTCCAGCTGCCGAGCGGTCTCGCTGAGATCGTCCTCCGGATCGAAGAAGTGGCTGATAACGACATAGGAGCCGGAGGCGAACGCGTCGATGTAGTTGCGCATCACCTTCGCGGGACCATCGGCGTCACCCACGAAATGGTGCAGCGTGCCGACCTGGAGGAATCCGATCGGCTGACTGAGGTCGAGGTGCTTCTGCACGACGTCGTGATTGAGCACCTCATCGGGCTTGTAGATGTCGGCCGCGATGAAATGGGTGTTGTCGTTGTCCTCGAGCAACGCCTTGCCGTGCATCTCCACGACCGGGTCATTGTCGATGTAGACAACGGTGGCATCCGGATTGATCCGCTGCACCACCTGGTGCACGTTCTCCGCGGTCGGCAGGCCGGAACCGCAGTCGAGAAACTGCGTGATGCCAGCGGTGTGCGCGAGGAACCGGCACGCCCTGATGAGGAAGTGTCGATTCGCGACCGCCAAGTCGATGGCATCCGGAGCGACCTCTGTCACCTTGTCGCGGACTTGCCTGTCGATCTCGTAGTTGTCTTTGCCCCCGAGAAACGCGTCGTAGACCCGGGCGATACTCGCCCGATTGGGATCGACACCGACGGGGGCACGCTTGGACTCGGGTACAACGCTGGACACCGGTTACCTCGTCTCGCTTCGCGCGCCTGACAGTGATCGATCCTTAGGGTAGGGAAACGTGCGCACCTCGTAAACGCTGGGGCCTCATCCCGGTGTAATACCGCCAGGTTTCTCACCCATCCGAATCAGCGCGGGTACGGCGGTTGACGTAGTCCTCGTCCTGTCAATCACGCATCGCAGTCGCCACGAAGCCGCCTACGTGTTCGGCGACGAGATCGAAGACGCCGGGCAGCAGCATCACGGCGAGCACCGAAAACGCCGGGAACAGCAGCATGCTCTCCGCGCGCTTACCGGTGCGGAAGCGCAGCAAGGCTGGCGGACGGAGTTCATACCAGGTCTCGCCCGCGATCGGCACCGGCCACAGGAAGGGACAACCCGATTCGGTCAGCGCGTCGCCGAAGCAATGCACCACACAGCCGGTGGCGACGGCGATGCCGAGCCAGCCAGATAGTTGCGCGAGGTCGTCGAACGCGGCAGGGCTCGACACTGCCCACAGCACGACGGCGGAACCAGCGACCGGTAGCAGCCAGTCGCCGAGCGCGTTCTCCGCGAGCAGCAGCGCGAAGATCACCACGGCCGCGACGGCGTACGGACCAGCGGACTCGGTGCCGAGCGCGGTCAAACCGCCTAGCGCCGCGGCGAAGGCGACGGTGTGCGTCATGTGCCGGTGGGTTCCGGTGTGGTTCTCGTCGCGAGGTCCCTTGGTGAGGGCGTACAACCCGGAGGACGCCCGCCGCAGCAACCACGACAATCCGCGCGTGAGCGGACCGAGGAGCCGGGACGCCGTCGCACCGGGATGGTCCAAATCGGGCAGTAGCGCGAAACCCGCTGTCACCGCAGCGAAAACGACGGCTTCGTGCAACGTGCCAGCGCCGACGAGCGGCGCCAGACCGAGCCCGGCACACCAGCCGGTGAGCGCGTGCGTGCGACCCATCATCGTGGGCTCCCCTCCTCGCGGTGACCGTGCGGCACGCAAGGATCGGCCCAAACCGGGCAGGAGCACCAGCGAACACGCCGCTAGAGTTGATCTTTGGCATGAATCACATGACCTGGCATGGATCACATGACTCGACAGGGATCGCGGCGCGAGTCAGCGTGAATCAGCGCGCGCCGGGTTCCTCAACCACCACGCCGAACGCGCGACGCCGTCGGCTGGGTGCGCTCAAGACTCCGGCAGCGCCAACAGGCCCCTGGCGACGGCGATGAGGTCGGTGCCGGTGACATCCGGCGCGGCGAACGCACGTGGGTGGACGCGCTCAAGCCTGCTCGCCCACCCCGTCGTCAGACCAACCTTGCTCGCACCGTGGCAGTCCCAGGCGTGGACGGCGACCAGCGCGACCCGGTCGGCAGGCGCGCCGATCCGCTGCAGCGCGTGCTCGTACACCTCGCGCGCGGGCTTCCACCTGCTCACCTCGGCCACGCTGATGACCTGGGAGACGTAGGGATCCAGGCCGGTGCGGGCGATGAAGTTCTCAGTCGTCTGCGCTGCGCCATTACTCAGGCACACCATCTCGACGCCCGCATCAGCCAGCTCCCGCATGGCTGGCTCGGCGTCGGGATGCGCGGGCAGTTCGGCGAAGCCGTCCAGCACGTGCCGCACCGAGGCGTCGTCAAGGTCGCGCTCGCTGATGCCGTGCAGCGCGTCGATCGCCAACTCGGGGAACGGCAGGTAGTCCCCTGCGAGGGTCAACGCCATGCCGTCCCGGATGAGCCGGTCGAACCAGCGACGCAACGCCGACTCGCCGAGACCGATGTCGGAGAACCGCGCCGCTAGTGGCTCCAGCGCCATCAACGTCTCCACGACGTCGAACGCGACTACGCTCGGGCGCATGCGCATCTGATCACCTCGCTCGCCTCATCGCGACGTCGCGTGCGGCGGACGAACGCGCTTCCCGGTGCTGGTCACCGCATGCCGCTACGCGCGCGACTTCCTCACCATGGCACATCGAGACGCCGTGATCATGATTTGTGTGCTGGCCCGCGTGGCGCGGGCCGCGTCGTCGTCAGTTGTCGCGGCTACGCATCGTCGGCGATTCCTTTCTGATCGCGAGCGTTCTACGAACAACGAGTACTCAGTTGTCACGGCTACACATGAGCTGAATTCCTCCTTTCCACCGGTTCACGGCGCGGTCGTTTTGCGCTCATTCGTGCTCAGTTGTCACGGCTACCCATCGTGCGATCCTCCCTTCGCAGCAGTGCTACCCACTTCCGTTCTGCGCCATGCGGACGCTCAGTTATCGCGGCTACACATCTGTGACTTTCCTCTCCATACAAAGAACGACCAATAAGGACATCAGTGACGCATCGTTAGTTGTCACGGCTACGCATCGGATGCTCTCCCTTCGGGGTGACGGGAACGACGAGTGGACTCGCCGCGGATCAGTTGTCCCTGCTGCACATACGACCCCCTCCCAGATCACGGAACCACGTACGGTCAACGAGTGTTTCACTCTTCAGTGGAGAAACGGGAACTAGTTGTCTCGGCTACGCATCGCTAACCACCTTTCGCTGCTACGTAAGCGTGACTTAGTTTGTCGTATACCACCAATCTGTGATTGGGTAGCGACTGGCCGTCGATCGGGATACCTGGGGGCAGCATGAGTGCGAACCGGGCAGAAGCAGTGTCTAGCCCCCCGGCGCGCATTCACGCAACGGCGCCTTCAGTTCACAATTGGAGCTTGTGGCAAGAAAAGCCCAGGGTAATCTCGTATTGCGTACTCACTGAGAGCGTCGCCGCATTTCTCACTGTCACATTGCTGCTGCAGTCACCGGTCGCCGGCAGCGATGTGTTGATCTTGCTCACATTGCTCGGGCTTGGTGTTCTCCAAGCCGAACTCGGGCGTCAGGTGGAGCGACTGCGTCGACGGGTGAGTGGCGTGGCTCACATCAACATGACGTCGGTGTGGATCTTCGCGGGTGTGCTCGTGCTGCCGCCCGCGCTGACAGCGATCCTCACCGCCACGCTGTATCTCCACCTCGGTGTGCGCAGCTGGTACCGATTACAGAACACCCCGGTATGGCGAACCGTGAGCAACGCGGCCGTGCTCGTACTGACCTGCTTCGCCTCGTACAGCGTGCTCGCGATGTTCGGCGTGGCCGGCATGGCCGACGCGATCGAGCTCGGCTGGACGGGCACAGGCGTGGTTGGCGCGACCCTCATCGCGCACTTCGTGGCCAACGCACTACTGGTCATCCCGGCACGCGACACCATCGCCCGCACGGCGAAGGGGCTGTTCGGCAGCCCCATGGACAACATGCTGGAGATCGCGACACTGTGCCTCGGCGCGCTCAACGCGCTCACACTCGCGATCATGCCAGGGCTGACGGTGCTCGTGCTGCCGCCGCTGCTGATCCTGCACCGAGGCGTGCTGGTCAAGCAGCTGGAAACCGCGGCGACCACCGACTCCAAAACCGGAGTGCTCAACACGGCTGGCTGGCACAACCAGGCTGAAGTGGCGCTGGAACGGGCGCAGCAGCAGCTACGAACGTTCGGCACGCTGATGATCGACTTGGACTTTTTCAAGCGCATCAACGACACCTACGGCCACCTCGCCGGTGACGAGGTACTGCGTGCCGTCGCCACCGCGATCACCAGCGAAGTCCGCGAACGCGACATCGTGGGCAGATTCGGTGGCGAAGAGTTCGTCGTACTGCTGCCCGACATCAGCGAGACCGACGTGACGGCCGTGGCTGAGCGCATCCGTATCGGCATCACCCGGCTCGCGGTCGACGTCCCGGAGACTCTGCGGCCCATCAGGATCGATGACCTCTCGGTGTCCATCGGCGTCGCGATGTACCCGGACTCCGGCGTCGAGCTGCAGCGACTGCTCGACGCGGCCGACACCGCGCTGTACACGGCGAAGAACAACGGCAGAAACCAAGTCATGCGGGTGGGAGACCTCGGCGTGGCGGAACGGCGCCTGGCATCCTAAGTGGGATGAACACCGCAGCACAGCCAGTTGGCAGGGCCGTATGACCGCACGCGTCACGGGCGAATCCGAACGCGTCACCTTCACCTCGGTGCTGCGGGTTGGCGAGTTCAGGACGATGTGGCTCGCCGAGCTGTTCTCCGTCATCGGGGACCAGATCGCGCGCGTCGCCCTCACCGTGCTTGTCTTCAACGAGACGTCGTCGGCGACGCTGACTGGACTGACCTACGCGCTGACGTTCGTGCCTGCCATGCTCGGCGGCATCCTGTTCGCCGGGCTCGGCGACCGCTTCCCGCGCAGGGACGTCATGATCGCGACCGACGTCGGACGTGCGGTGCTTGTCGGGCTGATGATCCTGCCGGGGACACCGCTGTGGCTGCTGTGCGTGCTGGTGGGGGCGATGACGCTCCTCAACGGGCCGTTCAAAGCCGCGCAGCAGGCGCTGCTCCCCGACGTCCTCGCGGGCAAGAAATACATGGTCGGCATGGCCATCAGGAACATGTCCAGCCAGGCTGGCCAGCTGCTCGGGTTCGCCGGTGGCGGACTGCTCGTCAGCGCGGCTGGCGCGGCGACCGGGCTCGCGGTCAATGCGGGGACCTTCGTGGTCTCGGCGCTGTTGCTGTTGCTGGTACGGCAGCGCAAAGTGGCGGTGACCGGCGACAAGCGACCGTCGTTCTTCGCGTCGACCACGACCGGGGCCCGCATCGTGTGGCGCGACCCGGCGCTGCGCACGTTGGTCGCGCTGAACTGGCTGGCCGGCTTCTACGTGGTGGCGGAGGCGCTCGCGGTGCCATTCGCGGACGGCATCGGGGCTGGCGCGGTGGCCGTCGGACTGCTCATGGCGGCCGATCCGTTCGGCAGCGTCATCGGCGCGGTGGTGTTCGGCCGCTGGGTGCCTGAGCAGGTGCAAGTCAAAGTGATCGGTGTGCTCGGCATCCTGGCGGGTGTGCCGCTGGCATTCGTCGTGCTGCAACCCGGGCTGATCGCGGCGCTGGTGCTGTTCGCGCTGTCCGGGATGATGGCGACGGGGTACAACATCCAAGGCACGGTGTCGTTCGTGCGGAGGCTGCCGGACAGTTCGCGGGCCCAGTGTTCCGGGCTGAACTCGACCGGCCTGATTACGGTGCAGGGGCTTGGCGCGCTCGCCGCTGGCGCCCTCGCCGACGTCACCGGCACGGCCAACGCCATCGCGGCGGCCGGTGTCGCTGGCGTGATCGTCGCGGTGCCCATCGCGCTGTCCTGGAGCAAGGTCAGGCACAACGACCCGGTGCCACAGGCCGCCTGACCTGAACGTCGCGGTCACGCGCGCTGGCCGAGTTGGCGGGACATTTGCTGCTGAAGGACCAGGAGAACTACACCGTCGACCGGTTGGTGCCGTCGTCCAAGCCGCCGCCGCGGCTGCTCCAACCGTAGATCATGGGGCGGATCACCGGGCCGAGCTCCTTCGGCATCTCGCCGTGGTCGAGGCGCTCGACGTCGAGCCGGGAGGCACGCAGCACCGCGGGGATGTCGCGGTTGGGGTGACAGCCGCCCGAAAACCAGCCCCACGGCACGTCCAACCGGTCCTGCCAGCGCGCGAGCCGCTCGTTGGTGCTACGGACATGCTCAAGGTAGAGCAGCTTCCCGCCTGGTCGCAGCACCCGCGCCGCTTCAGCGACCGTCTGCTCCGGGTCGTCAACGGTGCACAGAACCAGGGTCGACACGACGCAGTCGAAGCTCTCGTCGTCGAACGGCAACCGTTCGGCCGGTTCGTCGACCACCGTGACGGACTCCGGTAGCGGCGAGTCAGCGGCGATCCGGTCGCGCAACCGCGCCGCCATGAAACGGTCCGGTTCCAGCAGCACCAACTCGGTGACGTCAGCGGCGTAGTGGCTGAGGTTGAGGCCGGTTCCGGCACCGATCTCCAGCACCCGGCCGTGCGCCTGGCTGAGCAGATCCGCGCGGGCCTCACGGAAACCCGCCCGCTCGCACAGCGCAAGCAACCTGTCGTACAACGCCGCGAAAATCGGGTGATGCCGCATCCGCGGATCGTCGCACCAGTCGTGTTGGGCGCTACCGCCGGGTGGCGGAGCGTTGCCCGTCACCGCTGCGCCGTTGACCGGGGTGTTGTTGGGTTCGCTGCGTGGATAATCACCGGGTGCCTTCATTAATGGACGGGCCGAACCGCAAACCAGTGCTGATCTCGGTCGGCGGTCTACCCGCGACCGGCAAGAGCACAGTCGCCCGGGTGCTGGCCGCCGAACTGCCCGCCGCGTACGTCCGCGTCGACACCATCGAGACCGCCATCGGCCGGTCGGAGGGGCAGCATGAGCAGACCAACGGTTGGGAGCTGCCGCCCGGCTACGAGGTCGGATACGGCGTCGCCGCCGACCAACTGCGCATCGGCTTGGATGTGGTCGCGGAATCGGTCAACCCAGTTCGCGCCAGCCGAGACGCGTGGCGCGATGCCGGGCTCTCGGCGGGCGCCCGCGTCATCGAGATCGAAATCGTCTGCTCCGACGTCGACGAGCACCGTCGACGCGCTGAGGAGCGCGTCACCGACATCGCCGGACTCGTCACACCAACCTGGGAGCAGATCACGAACCGCGAATATGAATCCTGGGGAGCGGAACAGGATCGTGATCGACACCGCGATCCTCAGCATCGAGGAGTCAGTGCAGCGGATCCGTGTAGCTGTCAGGGCGTGAGTGCGTGACTCGACCGTGGTTGACCGCTCCTAATGCCACGTTAATGGGCGCGACTGGGAAAGGATTTCTGCTGAGTGGCCTTGTCGACGTCTGCCATCAGTGATCGACATGTGTGCTTACCAGGTGTCGACTCGCTGCGCAATGCGCCGTCATCGACCGTGGCACATGGTCGTTTGCGATCGATTATTGGCGATTTCTTGGCTACTCAGGAAGCAACGTCAGGGTATGTACATGCTTCGGCCGGACGACGGAGAAGTGCCGAAGATCGAGCGTTGCGACCTCGGGAGCGTCCAGCCGTTCGGCAAGCGCGACGACGGACGCATCACTTGTCCCTAGCGGGAAGTCGGCGTACTGGTCGACGAGGTCGGCCATCCGCGCGTAGTCGCCCTTGGTCAACTCCATCGGCACGAAGTCGTCCTCAGCCAGAGATCGAAGGAACTGGGACTCGGCTCGTGGCCCGCCGTAGCGCTCCAGCAGATACCCAACCTCGGCCACAATCGGGGCAGGCACGATTATCGGACGGTTGGCCAGATGGAGACCGGTGAACAGCTCGACGCAACGGTGATGATCGGGATCGGTGGCAATCGCAGCAGCGACCAATGGACCGGTGTCGCAAATGATCACGCTACCGGCCGAACCCCTCGCGTAGAAGTTCCTCACTCCGGGCGCCTACCGCAGTGCCATCCCCCTCGATGCTCCCAAACCACGCGGGTGGCCACGGCCGCTCCCGAACAGGACGGAGGTGACGCCGCACGTCCGCTAGCGCCTGGGGCACCTGCTCATCCGGCAGCTCCTCCACCAGGCGTAGCAGCTCATCACGCTCAGCGCTCATATGATCAGTCTACAGCCAGGTTCGCGCTCAGCGGCTCAAGACCGGCCCAACCAGGGATTTTGCGACCCGGTAGGTGCGATCGCTCCAAGGCAATAAGGGCCCCGAACCTTCGGCTTATCACTCCGAGCTTCACTGGCCGCCTTGAAGAAGAGAAGAAAGCCTGAACACACTGGCATGCGCCGATGGCGGGAGTCAGGGCGTACGGTCGCAGGTGATATAGGCCAGAGCTTGGAGCGCGGGCGGCATTGTTGTCGTGGGAGCGGCCAGTCGAAACGATCGTGCCCCGTTGTTGCTATCGCTGGCCTCCGTGCCCTCGGTCCCGAGGGGTCGCCGGAGCTACTAAATCAGTCTGCTGGTGAAACCGGCGGTGACTAGCCGCTCGTATGCGTCGTATACCGCGCGCGGCACGTCTTGCTGCGCTGCCTCGCCACGCTCGGCGTAGTACGTGATCCGCTGCGTGTCCCCAACCAGCATGTCAATGACTCGTCGGGCGTCGCCGATGCTGGCCGTGTACTCATCGAGCGTTTGCGCCGTGGCTGAGCACCGGATCGCTACTCCGGGCCACCGTTTGAGCGCTGTCGCAAGGGCTCGCCGCTGCTGGTAAGGGCGACTGATAAACAGCATCGAGCGCGGGTGACAACCGCGGTCGTCGAGGAGCTGCCGAGTGAGGTCGATGTTCTGCCCGGTGTGCTTCGCGTTCGGCTCAACGAGGATCGCGCTGTCGGGGACACCGTGGCCCAGTGCTATCTCGCGGTAGTGCACCGCCTCGCCGCGGGGGAACCGCTCTACGGTCGTTGGCGCGTTCGCGCCGGTGAACACGATGAGCGGGAACAGGCCCTTCGCGTACAGCTCCGCTGTGTAGATCGCGACGCTTGGGTCGTGGCTGCCAAGGCCGACCGCTACATCGACGGGTTCGAGCTGGTCATCGATGCGGTGGTAGTTCCACAATCTCTCGGCGTCGGGGCGAATCTCGTGAGGGATCGTCTGCATCAGGTACTCAGTCCAGGATCTGGAAGGTATATGTCCATGCGAATCGCGACGCAGCGCGGACTCCGTACGTCTCGACCTTCGACAGTGTGAGGTGCTGGAGAATCGGCGACCTGTCCGAATAAAAAGACCGCCCCGGTGTGCAACAGATGTGCAATACACCGGGGCGGTCTCACGCCTTATCGATCACTGTAGGTCTTCTGACCTGCAATTTAAGCGCGCCCCGAGGGATTCGAACCCCCAACCTTCTGATCCGTAGTCAGATGCTCTATCCGTTGAGCTAGGGGCGCTTGTTCAATTTGTTCAGCCCGTAGGCTATCTGGTCACTCGAACCGGCCAGCAACCGGGTGCTGATCGGCCCAAGCTACAGCGGAGGCTGCGGGATTCGAACCCGCGAGGGGGTGTTGCCCCCAACCGCATTAGCAGTGCGGCGCCATAGACCAGACTAGGCGAAGCCTCCCAGGCGGATGGCCAGTGAGCAACTACATTACATGTTCGCTCATGACCATCGCTACGGCCCCCCACCCGGTGTGTGAGGCACGGTGCGCCCACTGCGTTGAGCGAACGGAAAGCGCCTCTCACCTCGCCCAACGCAGCGAATATGTTATTCACCGCAGCGTCGTTCACCACACCGGTGTCAGCGCGTGGCAGTGGCCCCTGTTGCCCTGGCGATGAACGGCTCCAGCGCCTTCGGGTTGGCCAGCGCGTCGGCGGAGACGGCCTTCTCGGGCCGCACGCCACTGAGGATCTTTTTTACCGGCACCTCGCACTTCTTGCCGTTGAGCGTACGCGGAACGTCGCTGACCTCGATGAACTCGTCCGGAACATGCCGGGGCGACAGCGCCGAGCGCAGCTCCTTGCGCAGGTCGGGCTCGACGTCCGCGAGCGACGCCCCCGGAGCCAGCACGACGAAGCACAGCAGCTTGCCCTCATCCTCGCCTACCCGAGTGGTGTCGATCACCAGGGAGTCCGCGATCTCGTCGCGGCCTTCGACGACTCGGTAGAACTCGGCGGTGCCCATCCGCACTCCGCCTCGGTTCAGCGTCGAGTCACTGCGGCCGTAAATCACCGACGACCCGCGCGAGGTGATGCGAATCCAGTCGCCGTGTCGCCACACCCCTGGGTACTCCTCGAAGTATGCCGAGCGTAGGCGCGCGCCATCGGCGTCGTTCCAGAAGAACACCGGCATCGACGGCATCGGCTTCGTGATCACCAGCTCACCGACCTGTTCGACGACCTCGTTGCCATCCTCATCGAACGCGGCGACGGCTGCGCCGAGCGCGCGGCAGGACAGCTCACCGAGCCACACCGGGACATCCGGCGACGCACCCACGAACGCCGTGCAGACGTCCGTGCCCCCCGACACCGAACAGATCTGCACCGGACGTCCGTGCTCGTCCCTGCCGAGTTCGTCGATGATCCACCGGAAACCCTCGACACTCAGCGGAGCACCGGTCGAGCCGACTGCCCGCAGCGCGGACAGATCGTGCTCGGTGGTGGGAGACAGCCGCTGCTTGAAGCACTGCTGGATGAACGGCGCCGAGACACCGAAGTAGGTGATGCGGTGCTGCTCGGCCAGCCGCCACAACGCACCGAGATCGGGATAGCCGGGACTGCCGTCGTAGAGCACGACCGTCGATCCCACGAGCAGACCGGAGATCAGGAAGTTCCACATCATCCAGCCGGTCGTGGTGAACCAGAAGAACCGCTCGCCCGGACCCAAGTCCATCTGCAACGACAGCGACTTGAGGTGCTCCAGCGTGATGCCGCCGTGCCCCTGCACGATGCCCTTCGGCAGTCCGGTGGTGCCCGAGGAGTACAGCACCCACAGCGGGTGCTCGAACGGCACCGGGTCGAACGCGAGCGGCGCACCATCATGCTGGGCGAGCAAGGCATCCCAATCGTGGGTGTCGTCAACCCCGCCGGTGTCCGCGTAGTCGATCAGCACCGTCCCGGCCAACGAGGGCATTTCCGCTCGCAGCTCACGCACGGTGCCGGTGATGTCGAACGTCCGACCGCCATACATATAGCCGTTCACCGCGACGAGCACCTTCGGCTCGATCTGCGTGAACCGGTCAGCGATCGCCCGCACCCCGAAGTCCGGCGAGCAGGACGACCACACCGCGCCGAGACTCGCCGCCGCGAGGAATGCGATCAACGTCTGTGGGCAGTTCGGCGCGAGCGCCACCACCCGATCGCCCATACCGACGCCTAGCGAGGACAACGCGGCCCGCGCGGCGGCGACCTGCGATCGCAGCTGCCCGTAGGTGAGCTGCTCGGTGCTGCCGTCTTCCCGGTGGAAGATCACCGCGAGGTCGTCGTCGCGTTTCTCCGCGCCGGCGACGCCGCCGGACAGCGCGTGCTCGGCGTAGTTCAGCGTGCCGCCGGGGAACCAATGCACGTCAGGCATCCGCTCGCCTTCGGTGATCGCCGTCGGCCGTTCGTGCCAGCGCACACCGCAGAACTCGGCCGCCGCGCTCCAGAACGCGTCAAGCTCGGTTACCGACCACTCCCAGAGCTCGTCGTAGTCGTTGACCTGCACGTCCTTGGCGTCACGCAGCCACTGACGGAACCGCTCGATAGCGGTGTCCGCGACATGATCCGCGGCAGGTCGCCACAGCACTTCCGGGGCATCAACATGAGGGTGAGACTGCGGTGTCATGCACCCTTCCTAGCCCATGCCCGCCAACGCGCGCCAGACCCGCCGCCGCGAGTGGGTACCCACGACGGGAATTCGCCTGCGAGTGGCTCCACTCGCGGGCAAAATCGACCGCGCGAGCAGGGTAAGCGTGATTTGCCCGATGCGCACGCCGAGAAAACCGCTAACCTCGACGCCGTACCTCGCGTGGGACCCACGCACAACCGACGTGCCATGAGCACCGGAGAAGACCAGGAGCTGACTTATGCCCGTCTCGCCGCGCGCCGATCTCGACTCGCTGCCGGCCTATGTGCCGGGACGTTCCATTCCCGGCGCCATCAAACTGGCAAGCAACGAAGTCCCGCTAGGCCCGCTGCCCAGCGTGCTCGACGTCATCGCCGACGCGGCGAAGTCGGTCAACCGCTATCCCGATATGGGCGCGTTCGCGCTGGTCGAGCGACTCGCGTCGAAGCTGGACGTCAGCCAGGACCAGGTCGCGATCGGCTGTGGCTCGGTGTCGCTGTGTCAACAGCTCATCCAGGCGTTCTGCGCCCCTGGGGACGAGGTGCTGTTCGCCTGGCGCTCGTTCGAGGCATACCCCATCATCACCCAGGTCGTCGGCGCACAGCAGGTCACCGTGCCGCTCGACGACACCTGCACCCACGACCTCGACGCCATGGCCGCAGCGATCACCTCGAAGACCCGGGTCGTGTTCGTGTGCAACCCGAACAACCCGACCGGCACCGCGGTGCGTCGCGAGGCACTCGAACGTTTCCTGGACACCGTGCCGGACGACGTCCTGGTCGTACTGGACGAGGCCTACCGGGAGTACGTGACCGACCCGGACGTGCCGGACGGGCTCACGCTGTTGCCCGACAGGGACAACGTGGCCGTACTACGCACGTTCTCCAAGGCCTACGGGCTCGCCGGGCTGCGGGTCGGCTACCTCATCTCGAACGAGACCGTGGTGTCGGCTACCCGCAAGGTCTACGTGCCGTTCAGCGTCAACTCCGTCGCGCAGGCCGCCGCGTTGGCCTCGCTCGACGCCGAGAAGGAGCTGCTCGCCCGATGCGTCGAACTGGTCGCGGAACGGGATCGGGTGCGCGACGGCCTGCGCGCGGCGGGCTACGACGTTCCCGAGTCGCAGGCGAACTTCGTGTGGCTGCCGCTCGGTGATCGCGCGGCCGACTTCGCGGAGCACGCGCTGGAGAGCAAGCTGGTCGTGCGACCCTTCGTCGGTGACGGCGTGCGCGTCACCATCGGCACACCAGAGGAGAACGACACCCTGCTCGCCGTCGCGGCGTCGTTCTCGCGCTGACCTCGGCTCGGGGCGGCACGCCACCGGTGCCGCCCCAGGCCTTGGCCCCACCTAGACCTGGAACCACCCAGTCCCGTCAGTCGAGCACCAGCTTGACGATGGCGACAACGGCGACAAGCACAATGACGGCGCGCAGCACGCGCGGTGGGAGTTTGCGGCCAATCTTCGCACCGAGCAGGCCGCCGACCGTGGAACTGACCGCGAGCAGGCCGATCACTGGCCAGCTCACCGGAGCATAGAAGGAGTAGATAACACCAGCGACGGCATTGACTACCGCGGCGAGCACGTTCTTGACGCCGTTGAGCCGCTGCAACGACTCGTTCAGGAACATGCCGAGCACCGCCATCAGCATCACGCCCTGCGCTGCGGTGAAGTAGCCACCGTAGACGCCGATCAGCAGTACGAGCCCGAACAGGATCGGACCACCGTGTCCGTCGGCGCTGCCGCTGCGGCGCAATACCCATGCACTCACTTTGGGCTGCGCGACCACCAGGACCAGCGCGAGACCGATCAGCCACGGCACGACGGTCTCGAACGTGTCAGGGGGTAGCCCGAGCAGCAGGGTCGCGCCGCCGATCGCACCGACGACGGACCCGATGGCGAGCCGGGTGACCCTGCCCGCCTGTCCCTTGAGTTCCTCCCGGTAGCCGATGGAGCCGCTGATGGCGCCGGGGATGAGACCGACGGCATTGGACGTCGTTGCCGTGACCGGCGGATAACCAAGGGTGATCAGCACGGGAAAGGTCACCAGGGTGCCGGAGCCAACCACAGTGTTGATCATGCCAGCCCAGATGCCAGCCGCCGAGATCACCACCGCATGCCACCAGGTCATCGTTGCAGGCTAAGCCGATCTTGCTATCGCCGCGAAGCGGAAGTGGCGCAGCCCTCACCGAACCCCATCGACCGAACCAGGATTGAATTGGCGCTGAGGTGGGTAATCAAGGCAAGTCGTGCGAGGGCCATGCCGCTGCGGAACGGGCCATCGCACGGCAGAGTGTCCGCGAGGACAGCGATACTCGCGGCAGGAAACAGTCGTCGATGAACGTGGTGAAACGTGGCAGATCCGCAGCAACGCACCGAGAGCGAGCTCGGCGCTAAGGATGACATCGAAATGCGCCTCGGCGCGAACCTGGTCCACCTGCCAATCGTTCGCGCCGTGGCCGTCAATATCGCGATGCGTGCCGACTTCGACGTCGACGCGATCTCCGACCTCGAGCTGGCGGTCGACGAGGCGTGCTCCTCCCTGATCACTCATGCCGTCGCCGGTTCGGTGTTGTCGTGCCGGTTCACCATCGGCGCCGACGACATCATGTTCACCGTGACCATCACGTCGTCGGAGGACGTGAGACCGAGCGAGTCCACGTTCGGCTGGCGCGTGCTCACCACACTCACCGACGGCGTATCGAGCTGGGCCGATCGGCTTGAAGACTCGTTGCACCAGGTGCACATCGAGTTCGTCAAGCGCAGGCCGGTGGTCATGCGGTGAAACAGGTGGCGACGACATCGCAGCAGCGGCACTCGTCACATGAGTACGACCACCTCGTCCCGCTGTTTGACGAGCTTGCCGCCCTTGAGGAGGACGACCCGCGTCGCGAGGCGCTCCGGGACGAACTGGTCACGGGGTATCTGCCGCTGGCAGAGCACATCGCGCACCGGTTCGCAGGTAGGGGCACCCCGAAAGAGGACCTGGTACAGGTCGCCACCGTCGGGCTGATCAACGCGGTGGACCGGTTCGAGCCGGACAAGGGCAGCGACTTCCTCTCCTACGCTGTGCCGACCGTGATGGGCGAGGTCCGCAGGCACTTCCGCGACGCGAGCTGGGCGATGCGAGTGCCACGCAGGCTCAAGGAGCTACACCTGTCGGTGTCCGGAGCGAGCACACGGCTCGCGCAGCAACTGGGCAGGGCACCGACACCGGCGGAGATCGCCACGCATCTCGGCATCAGCAAGGACGAGGTCTACGAGGGGCTCGAAGCGGGCCAGGCGTACCACGCGTCCTCGCTGGACGAGTCACTCGGCAACGACGGCGAGGGGATGCCGCTCGGCGAGGCCATCGGGGAGCAGGACAGCGGTTTGGAGGGCGTCGAGAACCACGAGGCTCTTGAGCCGCTCATCCGCGACCTGCCGCAGCGGGAACGGCACATCATCGCGCTGCGCTTCTACTACAACCTGACGCAAACCCAGATCGCCGAACGCGTCGGCATCTCGCAGATGCACGTGTCGCGCCTGCTCAGCCGCACCTTGGCCAAGCTCCGCCAGGGCCTGTTGGAGAACAACGACACCGAGGAAGCCGCGACCAGCGAATAGCCCGCGCACGCACGCGGCCTGGCACGGCACGGCCGTTGGGCATGTCGTCGAGGAGATCTGCGCAGCGAATCGACCTTCCGCCTACCCTGGTGTTCTGATCACGGGAAAGGTGGAAGCGCATGCCCGAGCAGTTCGCGGAAGGCGTCAACGGCGTCGATGTCTGCTATGAAACGTTCGGGCCACCCGATGGTGAGCCGCTGTTACTGATCATGGGCCTGTCGGCGCCAATGATCTGGTGGGACGACGAGTTCTGCCAGCTGCTCGCCGAACGCGGTTTCCACACCATCCGGTTCGACAACCGCGACTGCGGTCGCTCGTCGTCGATCGGCGGTGCGGTAAGCCTGCCCGCCGCATACCTTGGCAGGAAGACCGCCTACTCGCTGGACGACATGTCCGACGACACAGCCGAGCTGCTCACACGGCTCGGCGTCGCGTCCGCGCACGTCGTCGGCGCGTCGCTGGGCGGCATGATCGGTCAGGTCATGGCCATCCGGCACCCCGATCGGGTGCGCTCGCTGACGTCGATCATGTCGCATACCGGCAACCGGCTGGTCTGGCGGCCACACCACAAGGCCGTGACGACGCTACTCACCGCCCCGCCGCGCGACCGCGACAGCTACATCGCGCACCATTTGCGGATGGCGAGCGTGATCGGCTCGCCTGCCTATCCCGCCGACGAGAAACGACTACGCACCCGCGCCGAGCGGACATTCGATCGGGGCCTCAACCGGGCGGGCACCGCTCGGCAGCTCGCGGCAGCGCTCGCCGCACAGGACCGCACGCCCCAGCTCAAGCGGTTGCGGGTGCCAACGAGCGCCATCCATGGCGCGGATGACTTGCTCATCAACGTCGGCTGCGGCCTGGCGACGGTACGCGCCATTCCCGGAGCCGAACTGCACGTCATCAACGGCATGGGCCACGACCTGCCGGAGCCGCTATGGCCTCGGTTCGCCGACATGATCGAGCAAACGGCGCGGCGCGCCACCGCCGTCGCGTAGACGTGCCGCTGGTGGAGTTGTCGATCACCCACGTCGATGCGGCACGTGGCCCCGTCCGGTTAGAAAACTCCAGGTGGGGTACCCCACGCCAGCGACACCGGGTCTCCGGTTGCCGCCGAACGATCACCAAGGGAAGCATGGACGACAAGGAGGTGCCGACACAGTGACCCAACCAGCCGACGGTGACCGAGACCGCGACATGCCGGACGACCCAACCACCCGCCCGGAGGATGCCGTGGATGCGCTGGAGGAGCGCGTCTTCGGCGAACGCGCCGAGCAGCGTCGCGATGAGGACAACACTAGAGAGCCCGCGTTCATGCAGGACATCGATACCGAGGATCCGGAGAGCACGAACGCCGGTCCCGACGAGCCTCCTGAGTGAGCGTCCGACCTCAAGCTCAGTACTTGACTTCAAGTTGACTTGAAGTTCTAGCGTGACCCATGGCAGTCCACCACACGAGGGGAAACCATGGGCACACAGGGCACCGTCTACCGGGTCGACACCTTCACCGTTCCGCCTTCCGCGCGGGACGAATTCCTGACCAACGTCCACCGCACGCACGACCACCTCCGCGCACTCCCCGGATTCGTCCACGACCTCATCCTGGAGAAGCCGTCCGATGACGGCGCCGTCATCATCATGACCCTCGCGGCCTGGGAAAACGCCGATGAGCTCGCGTCAGCACGCGAGGCGATGCGGCGCAAGCACCAGCAGGACGGCTTCGACCCCAAAGCCCTCATCGACCGGCTCGGCATCACGGCCGACCTGGCGGAGTACACCGAAGCGGGGTGAGGCTACCGCCCCGCGAAGCCGTCCAGCGCGGCGACGATCCGGGCGCGAAGCGCGTCGCTGCCGGTGTGACCGGAATCGTCGATCACGACCAACTCCGCGTCCGGCCACGCCCGGTCCAGCAGCCACGGCGTCTCCAGCGGCCCGCTGAGGTCGAGGCGACCGTGGACCAGCACACCGGGGATGCCCGCGAGGCGGTCGGCGTTGCGGAGCAGTTCGTCGTCGTCGAGCCACATGCCGTGCGAGAAGTAGTGCGCGCAGATCCGCACCAGTGCGATCAGTGCGTCGGAAGGCCGGCCGCTGAAGGCGTTCGGGATGCCGTTCGGCTCCAGCGAGAGGACAGCGTCCTCCCACGCGCTCCAGTCGGCGGCGGCACGCGCTCGCACGTCCGCGTCCGGGTCTTCCATCAGGCGGGCGTAGGCGGCGAGCAGATCACCGTCTCGTTCGGACTCTGGCACGCCCGCACGGAACCGCTCCCACTGCTCGGGGAAGAACCGCCCCGCACCGCGGAAGAGCCAGTCGATCTCACGCCGACGGGACATCGTGACGCCGTTGATGACGATTTCGGACGTCCGTTGTGGATAGCGCTCAGCGTAGGCGAGGATCAATGTGGATCCCCACGAACCTCCGTACATCAACCAGCGCTCGATGCCGAGGTGTTCACGTAGCTGTTCCATATCGGACAGCAGGTGGTGCGTCGTGTTGTGCCGCATTTCAGTGGCCGGGTCGCTGGCGTGCGGGGTGCTGCGCCCGCAGCCGCGTTGATCGAACAGCACGACCCGGTAGCGCTCGGGGTCGAATCGCTGCCTCGCGCTAGCCCCGCAGCCCGTGCCCGGCCCGCCGTGCACCACGAGCGCCGGTTTCCCGTCGGGGTTGCCGCATTCCTCCCAGTAGACGAAGTTCCCGTCACCGACATCGAGCATTCCGTGGCGGTACGGCTCGATCGGCGGGTACAGCACGTGGTCAGCTGTCATGTCCCCGGACGTTAGCGGGACGCTCGTCGATCACGCGACGCATTTTCCCCAACGACCGCTCCAACGTGTCAGGATCGGCGACGTCGACGGCGACGCTCACGCCGACACTGTCCTTCACCCGCGCGATCAGCTCGTCAGCTGCCGCGCGCCGCTGGTCCGCCGAAGCAGCGGGGTCCGCCTCGACCCGCACGGTCATCCGGTCCAATCGATCGGCTATGGACAGTACAAGTTGGAAGTGCGGTGACAGCCCCTCGATCGGGAGTAGCAGTTCCTCGATCTGAGTGGGGAAGACGTTCACGCCGCGCAGGATGATCATGTCGTCGCTGCGTCCGGTGACCTTCTCCATCCGCCGGAACGCGGGCCGCGCGGTGCCCGGCAGTAGCCGGGTCAGGTCGCGGGTGCGGTAGCGAATGATCGGGAATGCTTCCTTGGTGAGCGAAGTGAACACCAGCTCGCCGCGCTCGCCTTCCGGCAGCACGTGTTCTTCTATCGGGTCGATGACCTCGGGGTAGAAGTGGTCCTCCCAGATGTGCAGGCCATCCTTGGTCTCGACGCACTCCTGCGCGACGCCCGGGCCGATCACCTCGGACAGCCCGTAGATGTCGACCGCGTCGATGTTCATCCGCTCCTCGATCTCACGGCGCATCTCCTCGGTCCACGGCTCGGCACCGAAGATGCCCACCCGCAGCGAGGTGCCGCGCGGGTCGATGCCCTGCCGCTCGAACTCATCCAGCAGTGTGAGCAGGTAGGACGGCGTCACCATGATGACCGCTGGCTGGAAGTCGGTGATGAGCTGCACCTGGCGCGCGGTCATGCCACCGGACGCGGGGACGACCGTGCAGCCGAGTTTCTCGGCACCGTAGTGCGCGCCGAGGCCGCCCGTGAACAGCCCATAACCATAGGCAACGTGAACCACGTCGCCAGGGCGACCACCCGCGGCGCGGATGGAGCGCGCCACCACGTCGGCCCACATGCCGACGTCGGACTGGGTATAGCCCACGACGGTGGGTTTGCCCGTCGTGCCGCTGGACGCATGGATCCGGCTCACCTGTTCCCTCGGCACCGCGAACATGCCGAACGGGTAGTTCTCGCGCAGGTCGTGCTTGGTGGTGAAGGGGAACCGGGCGAGGTCGTCCAGGGAACGGCAGTCCTCCGGCCGCACGCCTGCCTCGTCGAACTTCCGCCGGTACGCCGGCACGTTCTCGTAGGCGTGGCGCAGCGTCCACTGCAACCGCGTGAGCTGGCGTTCCCGCAGTTCGTCTGGGCTCAGCCGCTCCGCATCGTCCCACCCGGCCGACGCGATGCCAGTGGTCTCAGCCGTCACCCTGCCTCCCCGTTCCGCTCGATGGTGCGGCTCCTGCCGCGAAACTCCGCGATGACGGCCCCCTCGGCGCCAGCGCGCCGCACGGTGACGTCGTAGATCCCGTTGCGCCCGAAGCGCGTCCGCTCATCGGCGGTAGCGACCAGGACGTCGCCAAGCCGGGCAGACGCGACAAACGAGACCTCGGCGCCCGCGGCGACGGTGACCGGGCCGTGGCTGTTGCATGCGCAGGCGAAGGCCGTGTCCGCCAACAGGAAGACATAGCCGCCGTGGGCGATGTCGTGGCCGTTGACCATCAGGTCCGTCACCGTCATCGTCGCCACCGCGTGCCCGTCGGACACCTCGGTCAGCTCGATGCCGAGCGCGCGCGACGCCGCGTCCGCGTCCAGCATCCGCTCGGCCGCGTTCCGCGCGTCCGCCGATGGGTCCGCCACCGCTCCACCGCCTCGCTACCTGACCGAATGGTTGGTAATTGACCTGCGCGTGGCCAGTCAACGGCAGCCTGACCACCACTGTCAAGACGATCGACCCACAGCGCAGTGACTCCCTTTCCCCGGCCCGCAGACCGCGCTAGCATGAATTACTGAACACCCGGTAAGTTAATACTCCCCAGCGAGAGTGAAAGGTCACCCATGGCGTCCGAAAGTCCCCTGCGCAGCTACGTATCCGGCGACTGGCACACTCCGGCCGACGCGGGCACCCCCGTGCACGACGCGACGACCGGCGAGGAGATCGCACGGGTGTCCACCACCGGCATCGACATGGCCGCCGCGCTGGACTACGGCCGCCGAGTCGGCGGAGCGGCGCTGCGGGAGCTGACCTTTCACCAGCGCGGCGCACTACTCAAGGCGCTCGCCTCTCACCTGCGGGAACACCGGGACGAGCTGTACACGCTGTCCGCCAAGACCGGCGCGACGCTCGGCGACTCGAAGTTCGACATCGACGGCGGCATCGGCGTGCTGTTCACCTATTCGAGCAAGGGCAGGCGGGAGCTGCCGAACGACACCGTCTACGCCGAGGGTGCCGTCGAGCCGCTGAGCAAGGGCGGCACGTTCGTCGGCCAGCACATCCTCAGCCCGATGCGCGGCGTCGCGGTGCAGATCAACGCGTTCAACTTCCCGGTGTGGGGACCGCTGGAGAAGTTCGCGCCCGCGTTCCTCGCCGGAATGCCGTCGCTCGTGAAGCCCGCCAGCCAGACCGCGTACCTCACGCATCGGCTGGTTGAGCTGATCGTCGAGTCGGGCATCCTCCCTGAGGGCTCGCTGCAGCTGGTCTGCGGCAGCGCGGGGGATCTGCTCGACCACGTCACCGCGCAGGACGTCGTGTCGTTCACCGGATCGGCGTCCACCGCGAGCCAGCTCCGCGCACACCCGAGCATCGTGCGCAACGCGGTGCGGTTCAACGCCGAGGCCGACTCGCTGAACCTGTCGATCCTCGGCCCGGACGCCGCACAGGGCACGCCGGAGTTCGACCTCTACATCAAGCAGCTAGTCACCGAGATGACCGTCAAGGCTGGCCAGAAGTGCACCGCGATCCGCCGCGCATTCGTGCCAGCCGAGCTGATGGACGACGTCGCCGCTGCCGCGTCCGAACGACTCGCGAAGGTCACCGTCGGCAACCCGACCAGCGACGGCGTCCGCATGGGCGCGCTGGCCAGCCTCGAACAGCGCGAGGAGGTGCGGCGGTCGCTCAAGTCGCTGATGGACGTCGGCACCGTCGTCTACGGCGACCCCGAGCAGGTCGACGTCGTGGACGCGGATGTCGAGCGGGGCGCGTTCATCTCTCCCGTCCTGTTGCGGGTGGACGACCCAGAACGCGCGGAACCGCACCAGGTGGAGGCGTTCGGGCCAGTGGCGACACTAATCCCGTACACGTCGACCGAGCAGGTCATCGAGCTGGCCGCCAAGGGCGAGGGCAGCCTCGTCGGGTCGGTGGTCACCGGAGACGCGGCGTTCGCGCGCGAGGTCGTGCTCGGTGTCGCGCCGTGGCACGGCAGGCTGCTTGTACTGGACACCGACGACGCCAAGGAGTCCACCGGGCACGGCTCCCCGCTGCCAGGCCTGGTGCATGGCGGGCCCGGCCGCGCCGGTGGCGGCGAGGAGATGGGCGGCCTCAACGGCGTCAAGCACCACATGCAGCGCACCGCCGTGCAGGCCAGTCCGACGGTGCTGACCAAGGTCACCGGGCAGTGGGTGCCAGGCGCACCCCGCACCGAGGGCACCCACCCGTTCCGTAAGTCGCTCGCCGAGCTGCGAGTGGGCGACACCGTGGTGGCTGGCCCGCGCCAGGTCACCCGGGAGGACATCGCGCACTTCGCGGAATTCACCGGCGACACCTTCTACGCCCACACCGACGAGGAAGCGGCCGCGGCGAACCCGCTGTTCGGCGGCATCGTGGCGCACGGCTACCTGGTCGTGTCGTTCGCGGCCGGGCTGTTCGTCGCACCAGAGCCGGGGCCGGTGCTGGCCAACTACGGCCTCGAGAACCTGCGCTTCCTCACGCCGGTCAAGGCCGGCGACGAGCTGACCGTCACGCTGACCGCCAAGCAGATCATCCCGCGCGAGAACGCCGACTACGGCGAAGTCCGCTGGGACACCGACGTCACCAACGCCGATGGCGAGTCGGTAGCGAAGTACGACGTCCTGACCCTCGTGTCCAAGGAGCAGAAGTGACCACCACCGAACTGCCCGACCTGGAGCGGCACTTCGAGCGCACCATCGAGGCCGACCAGCGGATCGAGCCGCGCGACTGGGTGCCGGAGAAGTATCGGGCGACGCTGATCCGGCAGATCGCCCAGCACGCGCATTCGGAGATCATTGGGATGCAACCGGAGCGCAACTGGATCAGCCGCGCGCCGTCATTGCGGCGTAAGGCGATCCTGCTCGCGAAGGTCCAGGACGAGGCCGGTCACGGTCTGTATCTGTACTCGGCGGCCGAAACGCTCGGCGCCGACCGGGGCGACTTGACCGAGCGGCTGATCAGCGGGACGCAGAAGTACTCGTCGATCTTCAACTACCCGACGTTGACGTTCGCCGACGTCGGTGTGATCGGCTGGCTGGTCGACGGCGCCGCGATCTGCAACCAGGTGCCGCTGTGCCGCTGCTCGTACGGGCCGTACGCGCGGGCGATGATCCGCATCTGCAAGGAGGAGTCGTTCCACCAGCGACAGGGCTACGAGCTGCTGATGGCGATGATGCGCGGCACCGAGGCGCAGCGGGAGATGGTGCAGGACGCGACGGATCGCTGGTGGTGGCCGTCACTGATGATGTTCGGTCCGCCGGACGGCGACTCGCCCAACACCGCGCAGTCGATGGCATGGAAGATCAAGCGCCACACCAACGACGAGCTGCGCCAGCGATTTGTCGACATGACGGTTCCGCAGGCTGAGGCGTTGGGCGTGACGCTGCCCGATCCCGACCTGCGGTGGAACGCCGAGCGCGGGCACTACGACTTCGGCGAGATCGACTGGAGCGAGTTCAAGGAGGTGCTGCGCGGCAACGGCCCGTGCAACGCGCAGCGCGTCGCCCATCGCAAGCGGGCGCACGACGATGGCGCGTGGGTTCGCGAGGCCGCGGCCGCGCACGCGCGCAAGGCAAAGGAGTCGTGAGTGCGTAGCAGGGTTAGAACACCAATCAACACTCACGACGGGCAGGAGGCGGCATGACTGAGATGGAGCCGGTGAAGCACGAGTGGCCGTTATACGAGGTGTTCGTGCGCAGCAAGCGCGGGCTGAACCACGTGCACGTCGGCTCGCTGCACGCCGCCGACGACGAGATGGCGATCCACCACGCCCGGGATCTGTACACGCGGCGCAACGAGGGCGTGAGCATCTGGGTCGTGAAGGCGGCCGACATCACGGCGTCCAGCCCTGATGAGAAGGACCCGTTCTTCGCGCCAAGTGCGGACAAGGTGTACCGGCACCCGACGTTCTACGACATCCCCGACAACGTGCCCCACATGTGAGCGTGACGCGTGATGAGCTTTGACAACGCCTACGAAGCGGTCAGCGAGGCCAACGACGAGACCCGCTGGGCATTCGGCACCGGCTTCGAGGATCCACTCTCCGGTGTGGACACGTCGCTGCCGTCCGGTGTGGACGGTGACGATCTCGCGGCGTACTGCCTGATGCTTGGCGATGACGCGCTGATCGCCTCGCAGCGGTTGCAGGAGTGGTGCACCCATGCGCCGGAACTGGAGGATGAGGTCGCGCTGGCCAACATCGGGCTTGACCTGCTCGGCCAGGCGCGGCTGCTGCTGACACGCGCGGGCAAGGCGGAGGGCGTCGAGCGCTCGGAGGACGCGCTGGCGTTCTTCCGCGATGAAAACGAGTTCCGCAACGTCCGGCTGGCCGAGCTGTCCAATGGTGACTTCGCGTTCAGCATCGCGCGGCTGCTGGTGTTCGCCACGTGGCGACTCGCGCTGCTGCAACGACTGACCGACTCGCGCGACCAGGTGCTGGCCGCGATCGCCGCGAAGGGTGTCAAGGAAGTCACCTACCACCGCGACTACGCAGCACAGTGGACGGTGCGGCTCGGTGACGGCACCGACTACTCGCACCAGCGGATGCAGTCCGGTTTGGACGAGGTATGGCCCTACGTCGGTGAGCTGTTCGAGTCTCACCCTGTGATCGAGCGGCTGTCCGGCATCGCGGTCGATCCCGAGTCACTACGCGCGGAGTTCGACGACGTGCTCACCCAGGTTTGCTCCGCCGCGACGCTGGCCGTGCCGGACATCTCCCCGCGTGCGGGTGTCTCCGGCCGCAAGGGCCGCGACGGCGTGCACACCGAGGAGATGGGCTACCTGCTCGCCGAGATGCAGAGCCTGGCACGAGCGCACCCGGAGGCGACATGGTGACGCTCACCGACGCCCGCGCGGTCGCCGAGACGGTGACCGACCCGGAGCTGCCGATGCTCACCCTCGCCGACCTCGGCGTGCTGCGCGAGGTGTCCGAATCCGGCGGCACGGTGGTCGTCACCATCACACCGACCTACACCGGCTGCCCGGCGATGGACACCATGCGCGACGACCTGGTGCACGCCCTGCACGACGCCGGATACGACGACGTCGAGGTGCGCACCGTGCTGCACCCGCCGTGGAGCAGCGACTGGATCACCGAGGAAGGACGTCGCAAGCTCGCCGAGGCGGGTATCTCCCCGCCAGGCACCGCGCCACGCAACGACGGCCCGATCCCGCTCACCCTCGCCCCGCCGGTGTCACACGCCGTGCGGTGCCCGCACTGCGGCGCGGCGGAGACCGAGGAGCTGTCGCGGTTCTCCGCGACGGCGTGCAAGTCGCTGCGGCGCTGCCGGACCTGCGCCGAACCGTTCGAACACGTCAAGGAGATCTAGTGACCGCCCCAGCACCGTCCCGGATTCGCGGCGAGTTTCACCCGTTGACCGTCGCCGATGTGACGCGGTTGTGCGACGACGCTGTCGCGGTCACCTTCGACGTCCCCGACGAACTCGCCGACCGCTATGACTTCCTGCCCGGCCAGTCGCTCGTGCTGCGCCGACACATCGACGGCCGCGAGGAACGCCGCAACTACTCGATCTGCGCGCCCGCGGGTGCCCAGCCGCGCATCGGCGTGCGCGAGGTGCCGGACGGGCTGTTCTCGTCTTGGCTGGTGCACGAAGTCCAGCCCGGCGATGAGATCGAGGTGTCCCCGCCGACCGGCACGTTCACCCCCGACCTCGACGCTGGCGGGCATCACGTGCTGGTCGTGGCCGGGTCAGGCATCACGCCAGCGCTGTCGATCGCGGCATCAGTGCTGCGGCACCCAGAGGCCACGGTCACGCTGCTGTACGGCAACCGGCGTACCAGCACGGTGATGTTCGCCGAGGAGCTGGCCGACCTGAAGGATCGCCACCCAACCCGGCTCGAGCTGATCCACGTGCTCTCCCGCGAACCGCGCGAGGTCGAGCTGTTCACCGGGCGACTCGACGCCGACCGGCTGCGTGCGCTGCTGCCACTGCTCGGTGACCCGGCGCTGGTGGATTACTGGTGGCTGTGCGGGCCGTTCGGGATGGTCACCGACATCCGGGATGTGCTGCTCGAGGCCGACGTCGCCAACGAACGGATACACCAGGAGCTGTTCTACGTCGGCGACCTGCCGCCAGCGCCCGCCACGCACCCCGAGCCGGAGATCGAGGGCGCGAGCAGCGAGGTCACGGTGCGGCTCGATGGGCGTGCCACCACAGTGGCCGTTCCCGCGGGGACGTCAGTGCTTGAGGGTGCGCAGCGGGGTCGCCCTGACCTGCCGTTCGCTTGCAAGGGCGGGGTGTGCGGCACCTGCCGAGCGAAGGTGACATCCGGCAAGGTCGACCTGCGGCGCAACTTCGCGTTGGAGCAATCCGAACTCGACGAGGGTTTCGTACTGACCTGCCAGAGCCATCCGATTACCGACACGGTCGAGGTCGACTACGACGCCTAACCGGGGACTCGCGACGCCAGAAGTCGGAACTCGCCATGCCGCAACGCGGGACTCGCGACGCCAGAAGTCGGAACTCGCCATGCCGCAACGCGGGACTCGCGGCTACCCGGCCGATGGCGGGCGTTCGACGAGCTGGCTCAGGTACAGCTGCTCACCGAGCTTGCCGATCAGCTCGAGCTGGGTTTCGAGGTAGTCGATGTGGTGCTCCTCGTCCGCGAGGATCTTCTCGAAGAGATTCGCGGACGTGATGTCGCCTTTGTCCCGGCACATCTTGATTCCGGGCTTCAACCGGTTCAGCACGTCAACCTCGATCGCGAGGTCGGATTCGAACTGTTCCTTGACCGTCTGGCCGATCCGCACCGTGGACAGCCGCTGGTAGTTCGGCAACCCTTCGAGGAAGAGGATGCGATCGGTGATCAGCTCGGCGTGCTGCATCTCCTCGATCGACTCCGCGCGCGTGTGCTCGGCCAACTTGGTGAAGCCCCAATTGGCCTGCATCTTCGCGTGCAGGAAGTACTGATTGATCGCGGTGAGCTCGCTGGTGAGCTGTTCATTCAGGAGTTCGATGACCTCGTCGTCTCCGCGCATGACCTACCTCCGATCCGGCTAATTACCGGACCGTACTCGGGCATGACCAGCGTCACAACTGGAGACGTTCTCAGGCGCTTCGCTGCAGCTTCCCCACACTCTCCGACGAGGGCTCTGACTGTTCGATGAGCTCTTCGAGGCGCTCGACGCAGCTCCCACAACCCGTGCCGGCGTAGCACCGTTCGCCGATCTCGGACACGGTGCGCGCTCCAGCGAGGATCGTGGCCTCAACTTGCGACGTCGTCACGGCGGCACAGATACACGCGTACACGGGCAGTGCCACCCCCTCACTCACTCGAATATTAGGTTAGCCTAAGCACAACAGATCAACTCGGATCCCGCAAGGCCCCGCTGCCCGACGTGGGCGAAACGACACTCGTCGCGTCACGAGCTCCAGTCGTAGAACCCCGTGCCGGACTTCTTGCCGGTCTCACCAGCGGCGACCTTGTCGACCAACAGTCGCGGTGGCTCGAACCGTGGGCCGTGGCTTTCCGCGAGGTGGCGGGCGATGTCGAGCCGGACATCGAGGCCAACCAGGTCGGTCAGCCGCAGCGGGCCCATCGGGTGCCGGTAGCCGAGTTCCATCGCGCGGTCAATGTCCGCCGCGGAGGCGACACCCTCTTCGAGCATCCGGATCGCCTCCAGCCCGATCGCGACGCCGAGCCTGCTGGTGGCGAAGCCGGGCACGTCGCGGACCACGATGGTCTGCTTGCCGATCAGCTCGGCTGCGGCCCTAGCTGCGTCGACCGACTCGTCCGACGTCGCGGCCCCGCGCACGATCTCAAGCAGCGGCATCGACCACACCGGGTTGAAGAAGTGCATGCCGAGGAAGTCGGCTGGCCGGTCGAGACCTTCAGCGAGCGCATCGATGCTGAGACCGCTGGTGTTGGACGCCAACATCACGGGCTCGCGCCGCTGCGCCTCGGCGAGCACATCGCGCTTCAGCGCGAGACGTTCCGGGACGGCCTCCACGATCAGGTCCAGCCCCGGCGACAGCTCCGTCACCGCCCCGAGCATCCGCACTCGCTCCGGCACCACCGCGGCGGACGTCGTGTCCAGCTTGCCCTTCTCCTCCGCGCGTTTGGCCTGTCGCGCGATCGTCTCCGCAGCTCGCGTTGCCTGCTCCTGGTCCGGCTCGACCAGCGCTACCTCGCATCCCGCCGCCGCGAAGACGTAGGCGACGCCAATCCCCATCGTGCCGCCACCGATCACGCCGATCCGCTTCATGCCCGCTCCCCACATCATCGTTTCCGTACCCGTGGGCCGCCAGATCTCGGCGGCCCTGCCGGACAGTACATCGCTCGGGAGGTCGGCAGCTGACAGTTACCCGTGGCTGTGGTCATCGCCGTCATCGTGATCTGAGCTGCCCTCGGCGGGCGGCTGCGTCGTCGGCGTCGGCGCCTGCTGCGTCGGCTCCGCGGGCTGGTTGGGCCGGGACGGCTCCGGTTTCGGCGACTGCTTCGGGGGGTCACCATCGTGCTGGCTCGACTCGTTCGGCCCGTGGTGCCCCTCGGCTCCGCTGTGGGTGTGTTCCAGCCCGGTGATGACGCCTGACGCCATGAACATCAGCATCGCCAGCGCGGCGCCGGTCACCGCGAAGCGGTACCCACCGGTAGTGAGCAGCGCACTGCGGTGCCTCGGCAGCAGGCTCCATGTCACGCCGAGCAGAATGCTCGCCTCAAGCACCATCGTCAGCACGCCGGGCGCGCCGACCGCTTCCGGGACGCCAGCGTGCGGGCCGAACGGGACACCCCAGACGCGGCTGACCGCCCACAGGATCATCGCGCCGAGATTCGCGACCAGGCCGATGCCGAGGATGGTCGGCCGAGGCCAGCGGATGATCACGGCGGCCCAGCCCAGTTGGAACGCCGCCAAGCCGGCGAAGAACACGCCGGACAGCGGCCATTCCTGCCAGTGGTTCGGGACGACGGCGACGTGGATAGCTCCTGCCCCGATCGAGGCGAACGCGGCAAGGAGGACGGCAAGCCTGGTATCGGTCTTGGTTTCACGGTGCATGTGAGTTCCTTGATCGTGATGCGACGACACACGGTCGTCGCTGCGGTCATTCGGACAGCCTGTGACCGGGCAGACGATCAGACACGAATGACCTGGAGCTCACAAACCGGATCCGGTGGCGCCCTGCTGCGTTGCGAACCGGCGTCCTGGGTGAACGGTGTGCGGCCCGGGTGACCACAGACATGCCACACCGCGTCGACCGTTGGCGCGACCTGGTCCTCGTTGTCCTGCTGCAGCAGGTAGCCGCATGTGCCGGTGTGTCCATCGCCGGGGCACGGTTCGGCGTCTTCGCAGTGCTTGTCGTCCGGGTATTCGGATTCGTCGTGGTGTTCGGATTGGTCGTGATGTTGTTCAGATGCCAGGACCGGCTCGCCGTGGCCACCGGAGGCGTGCGCGAAGTGCGGTCCCAGCAGATGCCAGGTCAGCGCCGCCGCCGCGAGGACGACGAGTGCCGCCACCACACCCCGGCGGGGGACGGCGACAAGCATCAGACGTCGACGGGACAGCATCCACATCCTGGGGTTCGGGGTACGTCGTGGGCGATCGTATGCGGATCCGACGCCATCCTCAGTGCTTCGCGGCGGTGTCATGACTGGAATCACCGGCTACGACGCTGCTGCGTAGTTTTTGCCCCGCCGTTGGCACCATTCGCGGGGAAATTGTGTGACTTCGCGGTACGCGAACGCCTCCTTGCTTCATCCAGCAAGCAAAGGAGGACCTCATGTCCCACACCACACCGTCCCACCTCCGGTATGCGACCGCGGCGCTCGCCATCGCCTTCATGGCAAGCACCGCATGCACCACCGGCTCCGTGAACGACGACGTCCGCGACGCCGCCGCAGCCGCTACACCGCCCTCCGCTCCGTCGAGCACCAGCCCTTCTGGTGAGCCCCAGCCGGAGCGAAAGGCGGCTTCGCGACCCCAGACGCAGCACAGACGCCCCGCACAACACCCTGAACTGCCCGCCAGCTACACACGGCTCCTCGCCGAGGCTGACCACGCACCACTGGACGAACGCGGTGCGGCGGCCGAACCGGAGCAGCTGACCATCGGTGATGGACAGGCCATCACCCCCGGCGGTCCCGGCTCGCTGAAAGACCCGTCGACCACCGAGGTGTTCGACGTCGAGGTATTCGAGCAGAACATCAAGGTCACGCTGCAGGGTGAAACGGTCGGCTTCGCGTACGCCATCGGCGAGGCAGGCCAACTGTCCCGGCAGGGCGGCGTCGGCCTTGCGCGCACGGCGGCGGACGGCGGGCCGGTGCCGCAGTCCGCCATGAAGGACATCACCGTTGCCAGCGTGAGCAAGCCGATCACGACAGTCGCCGCACTGCGCGTCCTCGCGGACAAAGGCATCGACGTCGATGACCAGATCGGGCCATGGCTGCCAGGCACCTGGGAGCCGGGCGACGGCGTCGCCGAGCTGACGTTCCAGCAGCTCATGACGCACACCAGCGGGCTGAGGCAGAACTACGAAACCGCCACTGGAAAGGGCGGCAAGGTCACCGCGGCCTACGACAACATCAAAATCGCCGTTGAGCAGGACCTCGGTAGCACGTCGTATTCGTACGCGAACATGAACTTCGGCATCTTCCGCATCATGCTGCCCGCGATGTTGCTGGACACCGAGGTGCCCGGCTATGACTTCTCCGTCCCGCTCGCCGCCCAGTGGGACGAGCTGACCGCCGAGATCTTCAACGACCACATGGAAGACCTGTTCGCCAGCGTCGGCGTGACGGGTAGCTGCGCACCGTCCGATTCGGACGCGACGGTGCTGTACCGGTTCCCGTACGACGACGCATCCGGCTGGCAGACCGAGTCGTACGTCGCGGGTTGCGGTGGGTACGGCTACTACCTGTCGGCGAACGATCTGACGGGGTTCTTCTCGCACCTGCGCTACACCGATGAGCTGCTGTCGCCAGCGACCCGCGACCTGATGCGCGACGGCAAGCTCGGGCTACAGACGGTGGGCGGCGAGCATGGCACCTACTACGGGCACAACGGCGCGTGGGGTATCAGCACCGGCGCGATGACCAGCTGCGTGTTGTCGTTCCCGATCCACGTCGACGCCTCGCTGGTGATCAACTCCTCGGGCGGCGACTACGGCTCCACCTGTGGCGTGCTGGCCACGGCGTTCGACGACGCCTGGGTGCCAGCGGGCTAACGCCACGGAGCGGGGGATACGACGTCCGGGCTTCCCGTGCGTCGTATCCCCCGCTCGCGGCGCTTAGGCTGGGGGGTGTGAAGATCGTCCCGGTTGAGTGGGTGCGCGGCGTCCGACTGCTTGCGCTGTGCGGTGTCGCGGCGTTCGTGGTGCTGGCCTGCGCCCAAGCCGCCGAGCCGCGCGAGCCCAGCCGGACCACGAATACACCGACACGTGGGACTCCCACCGCTGACAACACCGGGTGGAAGTGTCCCGAACGCCTTGCCGACGTCGGCAGCGTGGCATCGGACGGGACCGTGGACCTCGCCCTCGGCGAACGAGCGACGTTGGCGGACGGAGCGACGATCGCGATCGAATGCGAGCGCGTTGAAGACACCTGCCCACCGGGCAAACAGTGCTTAGTCGGACCGATCACGCACCTCAAGATCGTGCTGACCACGGCCAGCGGACAACGCGCAGCGGGCGACTTCACCTACCACTCGGGCAGCAAACAGCACATGCTCGCAGGGCGAACGGTCAGCCTGGTCCGCGCCGCGGACGAATCGGGACAGCCGGAGCGGCACCGCGTCCGTATCGAGACCTGATCGCGGAACTCGCGGTTTCGGAACAGGGAACTCGCGGCCAATAAGGTGCGGCTCGCGCGGGATACGGTGCGACTCGCGGCTATGCCCGCAGGATCGCGGCGGCGTGCTCAGCCGCAGCGTCCAGGCTCCGGCACGCCCCGGAAGCCCACGCACGGGCGTAAGCATCGTCGCCAAGGCGCTGTCGCACGGCCGCGAGCGCGGTCTCGATGCGCTGTGCCTCGACGCCATACGTCCTGGCGTGCGCGGTGTGCTCCAGCGCGGCAGCCAGCTCGACGGCGGGTAGGTCGCGCCCGGTCCGCGCGAGCAGGATCACCAGGTTGCGCAACGTCGTCACGATCAACGTGCGGTTGCCGGTGCGCTGCCAGTGCTCGACGGCGTGCCGGAACAGCGCCAACGCCTCCGCGGGCTCACCACGGCGTCCACTCAACGCGAGCGACGCCGTCAGCGCGACACCGGATACGAACGGATTACCGACGTCGGCCGCGACCGAGCGGGCTTCGGCGAGCGCGGTCGATGCGCGGTCCGGATCATCGTCAGCCAGCGCCTCGCCCTGCGCGAACAGGGCGAACGCGATCACGGTCGGGTTGGCCGCCCGGTAGGCGGCCGCAACGGCATCCGCAGCGGTGGCGGAAGCCTGAACGTCACCGGCGTAGGCCAGTACCAACGCGGTGTTCGCCCGGCCGAACGCATACCCGACGGCATCTCCAGTCCGCTCGCTCAGCGCGGCGTAACTCGTGTAGGCGGGCAGCGCGTCGTCCAAGGCACCGCTGAGTAGCTCGATGTCCCCAAGCGCGTTGAGCGCGGCCGCGGCGGCTGGGGCCTGCTCGCCGCCAGCGACGTCGATGCCACGTCGGGCCAGCTCACGCGCGAAGTCCAGTTTGCCGCCGAACCACGCCGCGTGCGCCGCGGCGGCATAAACCTGTGGCAGACGCGGGTGCGACGGCACCTCCCGCGCCGCCCACTCGCCCCAGGCGAGCACATCGGCCCGCAGCCGCCAGTAGCCGAACCACATCAGCGCAGCGGCCAGCCGCACCGCGAGGCCGGGCCGCGCCTCACTCGCCCAGCGCCAGGCCGCGCGCAGGTCACTCAGCCAGCCCTCGACCGCACGCGCCCACGCGGCCTCGTCGTCACTGTTCAGCCCGGCCTCGGCGCGCTCAGCGAAGGTCGTCAGGAACTCCGCGTGCCGTCGCCGCAGTTCGTCCCGCGCGGCGTCAGGCAACCGTGAGCTGGCGTAGTGCCGCAACGTCTCCAGCATCCGGTATTTGCCGACGCCAGAGGTCCCCGGCCGCGTCAGCATCGAGCGATCGGCCAGCCGGGCGACGAGGTCCGCGACGCGGCTCGCGGGCAGGTCGGCGTCCGCGACGACGGCCTCGGCCGCCGCGAGGTCGAACGCCGAGGCGAACACCGAGAGCCGCAGGAACAGCAACTGTTCCTCCTCGGTGAGCAGGTCGAACGACCAGTCGACGACGCCTTCGAGTGTGTTGTGCCGCGCCCGGTCACGTGCGCCCCTGAGCAGCTCGAACCGGGCGTCGAGCCGGTCGGCGAGGTCGTCCACGGTCAGCGTGCCGACCCGTGCGGCGGCGAGTTCGATCGCGAGGGGCAGGCCATCGAGGGCGCGGCACAGCTCGGCGATCCGGCGCAGCAGACGCGGCTCCGCGGGCCGATTCACGGCGCGGGCACGGTCAAGGAACAGCTGGACGGCGGGTGCGACATCCTCCGGTTCGCCGGGTTCCGGCAGCCGCAGCGGGCCGACCGCCAGCACGTCTTCCGCCGCGACGCCGATGCGCTGCCTGCTTGTCGCGAGCAGCCGCGCCCGCGACGGCACCGCGAGCACCTCGTCTACCAGCGCCGACGTCCCGCCAAGCAGGTGCTCGCAGTTGTCCAGCACCAGCAGGCCGTCGGCCGTGCGCAGCCAGCCGCGCAGCGTGTCGATGCCGGTGTCGCCAGGCTGGACGTCTAGCCCGATCGCATCGACGACGGCACGAGGCAGCGCAGCGTCGTCCTGCAACGCGGCAAGGTCCACCCACCACACGTCGTGCTCGGCCTCAGCCGCCTCCGCGGCGATACGGGTCTTGCCGACACCGCCAGGTCCCACCAAGGTGACCACCCTGCCCGGCCCCAACGCGTGTGCGACGGCGTCGAGTTCGTCGTCTCGCCCAAGGAAGGTCGTCGTCCGCGCGGGCACGAGAGAGCGGGGCTCTGGTTTCGGTGCACTACTCACGTCACGGTTGAGCACCTGTTGTTCCAGCGCTCGAATTTCCGGTGACGGGTCGAGGCCAAGGTCGTCCCTGATGCGGTCCCGGTAGGCGCGGTATGCGGCCAGCGCGTCGGCGGTGCGCCCCTGTCGCGCGAGCGCGGTGACCAGCAGCGTGACCGCACGTTCCCGCCACGGAGCCTCGTCGATGAGAGCCTCTAGCGAGGACACGGCGTCTGTCGCCCGGTCAGCGTCGAGCAGCAGTTCCGCCCTGTCTTCGATCGCCGCGAGGCGCAGTTCCGCCAGCCGCAGTGCGTGGCCCCGCGCGAAACCGTCCGCGAATTCCCCATATGCAGGTCCCCGCCAGAGCGCGAGCGCCGCGTCGACATCTTCCAGAGCAGTGCTTTCTTTAGTGCACAGTGCTTCGAACCGACAGGCGTCGATGGCGTCATCAGGGATGTCGAGCTGGTAGCCGAGTGACCGTGTGACCACCAACCGCGCCGCTGGCCCCAGGGCTTTGCGCAGTCTGGCGATGTAGGTCTGCACCGCGTTGCGTGCGTCGTCAGGCGGTTGTTCGCCGAAGACGTCGTCGACGAGCCGGTCAAGCGGCACGACGGTGCCACTGCGCAACAACAGCGATGTGAGCACTGCTCGCTGTCGCGTCCCGTGTAACGCCAGTGGGCGCCCATCGACTCTGACCTCGATCGGCCCGAGGACGCCAAACTCCACCTCTGAGGGCACGCGCGTCATTGTCCTCCCGGTGCGCCTCTGCTGCGTCCGGTAACAGCATCAGCCACGCTGTCGAACGGACATTGAACACCCTAATCGACATCGAGTACAGACCGTGTACACGACGAGAACTCCGGTTGTACGCCAGCGGTGATCGCCGCGCGCGACCGTGGCTTCGTACGGATGAGAGGCGACACAAAGGAGTTCTGGCATGACTGCGATTACCGAGACCGATCCACGCGAGGCGTTCGCGGAGCGGTTGCTCGAAGACGTCACTCGGTCGATGGAAACACTCAGCGTCTACCTCGGCGTCAAGCTCGGCCTCTACCACGCACTCGCGGCCACGGATGGCGCCACCGAGCGCGACCTCGCGGACCGGGCGGGCATCGCGACGCGATACGCGAGCGAGTGGCTGTCGCAGCAAGCAGCCGCTGGCTACATCGACTGCGACAACCCGGGCGTAGAACCGGAGCAGCGGAGGTACCGGTTGGCCGAGCACAACGCCGAGGTGCTGACCGACCCGGACAGTCCCTTCCACGTCGCACCGCTGACCAGGATGTTCGCCGGATGCACAAGCGTCCTGCCACAGCTTCTTGAGGCCTACCGCACCGGCGGCGGCGTGCCGTACGAGGCGTACGGAATCGACATCCGTGAGGGCATCGCCGGTGTCAACCGCCCGATGTTCGTGAACGAGTTGGCGGACTGGATCGCGGCGGCACCCACGGTCGAACAGCGGCTGCGGAGTGCACCGACGGCGAAGGTGCTCGACCTGGGCTGCGGCATCGGCCATTCCAGCATCGCGCTGGCGAAAGCGTTCCCCAGGGCTAGCGTCGTCGGCGTTGACCTGGACGAAGCATCGGTCGCGCAGGCGCGCGAAATCGCGGCAGAGGCTGGTGTGGCCGATCGCGTCACGTTCGTTGTCGGCGATGCGGCTCAGGTCCAGGCGGAGGATACCTACGACCTGGTGATGATGTTCGAGACGTTGCACGACATGGGCGACCCGGTCGGCGCACTGCGGGCCGCGAGATCCGTGCTCGCTGAAGACGGCGCGGTGCTTATCGGCGATGAGCGGGTCGGCGACCAGCTGACGGCACCGGCCGACCTCATGGAGCGCTTCCAGTTCGGATGGAGTGTGCTGCACTGTGTCGCGGCGACAATCGCCGAGGACCCGGTCGAGGTCAGCGGCACCGTCCTGCGCACGCCGACGGTGCTGCGCTGGGCGCGGCAAGCGGGCTACACCGACTCCGAGGTTTTGGACATCGATAACGACTTCTGGCGATTCTACCTGCTGCGTAAGTAGGCGCATCCAGCGTGAAACGGCCCGGCGGTGTGTGCCGCCGGGCCATCGCATAGCGCCATTACCGCTGTCGCCGTTCGTCCTGTTCAGCCGCGGCAGCGTTCTGGCGAGCCTGTTCGGCCTGGCGTTCGTGCTCGGCAACCTGCTGCTGGGACTCGCCCTTGTTCTGCTGCGACTGTCCCTCACGCTGCATTTCGTCGTTGCCGAGCAGCGTGCCTGCCGATTCCTTCAGCCGGCCCTTGACGTTTTCCATAACGCCCTTGATGCCTTGCTGATCCGCCATCGTGGGAATCCTCCTTCCTGTGATGACACCCATCGGATTGCCAGTGACGGCGGCTGCTCAAACCTGGTCAAGCTCACTCGGGAGAACTCGCGGGCAGGAATGCAGGACACAGCGTCCCCGGTGCAGGACACAGCGTCCTGAGTGCAGGACACAACGTCCCGAACGCAGGACACGGCGTCAGGAGTGGGGGACACGCCCACGGCCGGAGCCCGGGCTGGGGAGGGCACACTCGTTCACCGGATCCTCGACGTCGGCGTTGGGAATGGTGCCGCTGCGGGCGGGGCGGTCACGATCCTCAACCCAGCTCACCATCGCGTCGAACGCCTCCCGGTAGCAGGGCAGGATCGGCCGTAGCCGATCCGGATACTCGTCGTACAGACCGTCGACGTGCGTGCCGTCCTCAACGACGTAGTACCGGTGCTGCCGAGCCTCACCGGAACGCCGCACCATGTCCCGGTAAACGTCGGAGTCGGTGCGAATCGGCAGCAGTGCGTCCAGCGTGCCGTGCAGCGTGATCATTGGCTTACCGATGTCGCCCGTGTTCGACACCCGCCCGACGGCGTCGTGCACGCTCTCCGGACGCGAGGCGTAGTCGTAGTCGGCATCGCAGTTCGGCGTGCCCGGCTGGCAGAACGGGATGCCAGCCTGTAGCGCGCCGTCGTAGTCCGGGTCGAACTCCTCGCGGTAAACGCGCTGGGTGAGGTCCCAGTAGTAGGCGTAATGGTAGTCCCACAGGAACTCCGAGCCAGGTTCGAATCCGGCGTCGATCATCGCCTGGTGCGCGTCCTCATCGCCGGTGGCGCGGTAGTTCGGGTAGTTCCGCAGCGCGGCGGGCAGGTAGGTGAACAGGTTCGGACCGTCCGCTGTGAACAGCGTGCCTTCCCAGTCCACGCCGCCGTCGTAGAGCTCGGGGTGCTTTTCCAGCGCCCAGCGGGTCAGGTAGCCGCCGTTGGAGATTCCGGTCATGTACGTCCGATGTGGACGATCGCCGTAGTACTGCCGGGCCACCCGCTTCGTCGCGCGCGTGAGCTGTGTGACCCGGTGGTGCCACTCGGCGACGGCGTCGCCTGGCCGGGCACCGTCCTCATAGAACGTCACACCGGTGTTTCCCTTGTCCGTTGACGCGAACGCGTAGCCCTGCGCGAGCACCCAGTCGCTGATGATGTAGTCGTTGGCGTACTGCCTGCGCACACCGGGCGCACCGGTGATCACGACCTTGCCGTTCCACTCCTCGGGCAGCCGGATCACGAACTGCGAGTCGTGCGCCCAGCCGTTGTTCGTGTTGCCGGTCGACTCGTCGGGAAAGTAACCGTCGACCTGCACGCCTGGCACGCCGGTCGGGTTCTCGGTGCCGGAGGCGTGCAGGCCGGACCAGTCGCTCTGGTTGGTGTGCCCTGACGTCGTGGTGCCCGCCGTCGTCAGGTCGTCGAGGCACGCCTGTTTCTGTTGCACCGCACCGGGAACGTCGATCCGGTCGATGCCGTCACACCCCACAGCGTCCGCCGCCGTGCTACCCACCGCGGTGCCTGTCACCATGAGCGGTGCGGCGACCACAATCGCCAGCACGATTCTGCCGCGCATGTGAAGCTCCCTTCGATCACCCTTGCCGTGCCGGGGCCGGTCTCGACTCCGGTTCTCCCTCCTGAGCGGCGGCCCGCTCGTCGGGACGCCGCCGCGAGCGCACCAGGTGTCGCACCGTTCCCCAGATGCCGCGCCGGAACAGCAGCACGGTGACGACGAAGATCAGGCCGGTGACCAGGCCGACCGCGTCGATGCCAGCGGTGGCGAGGTAGTCCTCGAGCAGCACGATGATGCCCGCGCCGAGCACCGGCCCCCAGAGTGTGCCCATGCCGCCGAGGATGTTCATCACGACGACCTTGCCGGACGTCGTCCAGTACACCTCCTGCAGCGAGGCGAATCCGTGCCCGATCGCGTAGACGCCGCCCGCGAGTCCGGCCAGGAACGCCGAGAGCACGAACACCTGCACCTTGTAGCGGTCGACCGGGTAACCAAGCGCCCGCGCCCGCGCTTGGTTCTCCCGGATCGCCACCATCACCCTGCCGAATGGCGAGTGCACCACTCGCCATGCGCCAAGCAGGCCGAGCAGGATCAGTGGCAGCGCAGCGTAGTAGAAGTAAAACGAGTCCGACAGATCGAGTCCGAAGAACTCGCGCGGGATCCCCTGCAGGCCGTTCTCACCGCCGGTGACCGAACGCCACTGGTTCGCGATGAAGAACACCAACTGCGCGAACGCCAGCGTCACCATGGCGAAGTAGATGCCGGAGCGGCGTACCGACAGCATCGCGATCGGCAGCGCGAGCGCCGCCGCCACCAGCGCACCGCCGAGCACCGCGACGGGGAACGGCAGTCCGGTCTCGATCGCGACGATCCCCGTCGCGTACGCCGACGATCCCCAGAACGCCGCGTGTCCGAACGAGAGCATCCCGGTATAGCCGAGCAGCAGGTCGAGCGCGACAGCGAACAGCGCCCACGCGGCGATGTCCAGCGCGACCGGCGGATACATCACCCATGGCAGTCCGAACGCCAGCACGAGCCCGATGACGAGCAGTCCGATGCGCAGCGCCGGGTTCCAGCCGTTGGTGAGTGTGGCAAGCCTGGTCAGGATCATGCGTGCACGCCTTCCTCGCGGCCGAACAGTCCGGCTGGCCGTAGCAGCAGCACCAGCGCCATGAGGACGAACACCAGGCTCTGCGACAGCGCGGGAACGTAGAAATTGCCGATCGCGGTCACCATGCCGACGATGTAGCCGGCAGCGACCGAGCCGAGCACCGAGCCCAACCCGCCGATCACGACGACCGCGAAGATCACGATGATGAGGTCGGCGCCCATCGACGAGTTCACGGCCCGCATCGGCGCCGCGAGCACCCCAGCCAGACCGGCGAGCGCGATGCCGAATCCGAACACCGGCGTCACCCAGCGCCGGACGTCGATGCCGAGCGACTGGGTCAGCTCGGCGCGCTCGGTGGACGCTCGCACGATCATGCCGACGCGGGTGCGGGAGAGCACGAGCCACACCAGCCCGGAGAGCGCGATGGAGAACACGAACACGAACACCTGGTATTTGGGGTAGGTGAACAGTCCGAGATCGACAGATCCATCCAGGATGGACGGTCGCGCGTATGGCTGTGACGTGACGCCGTACTTCATCCGGATCAGGTCCTGCAGAATCAGCGCGATGCCGAACGTCAGCAGGAAATTGTACAGCGGGAACAGGTGCATCAACCGGTGCACGAACAGCCGCTCGAGCACCATGCCGATGACGCCGAGCAGAATCGGCACCACGAGCAGCGCCAGCCACCAGCTTAGCCCCGCGCTGTCGAGCAACACGAACGCACCGAACGCGCCAAGCATGTAGAACGCGCCGTGGGCGAAGTTGACCACGCCGAGCATGCCGAAGATCACCGAGAGGCCGAGTGCGAGCAACGCGTAGAAGCTGCCGCTCACCAGGCCATTGAACAACTGCTGCAGCAGTCCGCTCACCTGCGTGTCACCTCACCCTGAGAAACGTCACGAACATCGGACCCGCCGGTGGCCGAGGAATGGCCACCGGCGGCACCCCCGGTTCAGCCCATCTCGCAGCCGGAGTCGGCCGCGTCCATGTAGGCCTCGTCGGCCGGGATCGTCTCGACGAGCTCTGTGAAGTCGAAGTCCTCCTCCACATCGGACTCTTCCTTCACCCTTGCCAGGTGGGCGTCGTGGGTCACGGCGTGGTCCGCTGCGCGGAACTCGGCGTTGCGGGCGAAGAAGTCGTCGAACGTGTGGCCGTCCAGCTCCTCGCGGACGGTGTCGGCGTCATCGGAGCCCGCGCGCTGGATCGCTTGCAGGTACTGCATAGCGGCGGAGTAGTTCGCGGCGTGGTCGAACGTCGGACGCGTGCCGGTGCGGTCCTTGAATCGGTCGGCCCACTCCCGGCTTTGGTCGTCCAGGTTCCAGAACCACGGCGTGGTGTAGAGCGTGCCTTCGAGCTTGTCCACGCCGATGGAGGCGATGTCGGTGTCGAACATCAGCCCGACAGCCAGCTCGACGCCCTTGTCCCGCAGCCCGAATTCGTTGTACTGCTTGACGACGTTCACCAGGTCGCCGCCAGCCTGCATGGTGCCCATGACGTCCGGCTTCGGCGACAGCGTCGGCGCCTTGGTCATGAACGTCGAGAAGTTGTCGTTCGGGAACGGCGTCGGGTCCGCCTTGACCACCGAGCCGCCCGCGTCCTTGATCGCCGCGGTGAAGCTCTTGTTCATGTCCTGCCCGAACGCGTAGTCCGGGTAGATGATGTACCAGTTCTCCGCGCCCTGTTCGGTCACGGTCTTCCCGGTGCCGTGCGCGAGCATGTAGGTGTTGTAGGCGTAGTGGTAGGTGTAGGCGTTGCACTGCTCGCCGGTCAGTTCGGTGGTGGCTGCGCCGATGTTGAAGTACATCTTCTGGTTTTGCTTCGCCACGTTCGCCACCGCGAGCGCGGCTGACGACGTCGGGACGTCGAAGATCGCGTCGACGCCGTCGCGGTCGTACATCTCCCGCGCGGTGGTGTTGGCGATCTCCGGCTTGTTCTGGTGATCGGCGTCGGTCACCTCGATGTTCTGCGTGACGACGTCCTCGCCGTGCTCGGCCTTGAAGTCCTCGACGGCCATCGTCACCGCCTCGACGGCGTTCGGTCCAGCCAGCTCGGAGTACACACCGGACAGATCGGTGATCACCCCGAGCTTGATGGCGTCGTCGGTGATCGCGCCGCTGTCGCTCTGCGGCCCGCCGGCACCGGCGCACCCGGCGATCACGGCGCCCATCGCGATGGTGGCGGTGAGCGCACCCGCTGTTGTGAGCTTGGTTGCCACGTGAGTTCCTCCCTAGTCGTGGATGGCTGCCGGGTCACATGCCTCGTCAGATGCCGAGGTACTCCAGCAGTTCGTGCTCGCGCTGTTCGACCTCCGCGTTGTCGAGCGATTCGACGACGCGTCCCTGAGCGATCAGGTAGTGCCGGTCGGCCACCGTCGATGCGAAGTGGACGTTCTGCTCGATCAGCAACACCGTGACGCCGTGTTCCTTGACCGTGCGGATGATCTCGCCGATCTGCCGCACCAGGAGCGGCGCGAGCCCCTCGGTCGGCTCATCAGCGAGCAGGATGCGGGCACCCATGCGCAATACCCGCGCCATGGCGAGCATCTGCTGCTCGCCCCCAGACAGGTGTGTGCCTGCCTGCCGTCTCCGCTCAGCCAGCACGGGAAACGTCTCGTACACCTTCTCCAGCGACCAGGCGTCCGGCCCGACCACCGGCGGCAACGTGAGGTTCTCCTCGACCGACAGGCTGGCGTAGATACCCCTGTCGTCCGGCACGTATCCGAGGCCCGCGCGGCAGCGCTTGTGCGGCGACAGCGTCGCGATGCTCGTGCCGTCGAACCGGATGTCGCCGGTCATGGACCGGTGCAGCCCCATCAGGCAGCGCAGCAACGTCGTCTTGCCCGCGCCGTTGCGCCCGACGAGCGTCACGACCTCACCGGTGTCGACGTCGAGCGACACCCCTTGCAGCACCTGTGCCTCGCCGTAGCGCGCGGTCACGTTGTCGACGTTAAGCAACGGCTTCCCCCAGGTAGGCGGTGATGACGTCAGGGTCGTTGCGCACCGACTGGTAGTCGCCCTCGGCGAGTACCTTGCCGAACTGCAACACGGTGACGGTGTCGGCGAGGTCGCTGACGACCTGCATGTTGTGCTCGACGAGCACGATGGTGCGGTCGGCACGCACTCGCTTGATCAGCTCGATGGTGCGCGCGACATCCTCGACGCCCATACCCGCCGTCGGCTCGTCGAGCAGCAGCAGTCTCGGGGACAGCGCCAGCGCGAGCGCCAGTTCCAGCGCGCGCTTCTGCCCGTAGGCGAGGCTGCCCGCTGGGACGCCGGACATGCCGCCGAGCCCGACCTGGTCGAGTAGGCCGTCGGTCTCGGCGGCATACCGGCGCAGCCGCTTGTCGGACCGCCAGAAGCGGTAACCCGTGCCGTCACGTCCCTGCAGCGCGAGTTCGACGTGTTCGGCGAGGGTCAGTTCCTCGAAGAGGCTGGCGATCTGGAAGGACCGCGCGACACCGCGCTGCGCGATCTGCTCAGGGCGCATGCCGGTGACATCGCGGCCCTCGATGGTGATCGTGCCGCTTGTCGGCTTGATGAAGCCGGTCAGCAGATTGAACAGCGTCGTCTTGCCCGCACCGTTCGGCCCGACGAGGGCGTGCACGGCGCCGTCAGCGACGCTGAGGTCGACGTCACTGACGGCGCGAAAACCGCTGAACTCTTTCGACAGCCCGCTGGTGCGCAGCACTGGATCGGCGCTTGCCGTAGACGCTGTGGCGTTCATCACGGCGATCACACTAGGAATCGCCAATCCCCAGCGACATAGGGCCGCGACACATAAATCGCGAATGGTGTATGGCTGTCATTCACATGGGGCGGCAGCGCGTGCTAGCGCTTACCGAGCCGCAGCGTGTGCAGCCGCAGCGCCAGTTGGAGCTCCAGCATCCGCTCCGGCGTCTGCCAATCGTCGCCGATGAGCCGCGAGATCCGGTCCAAGCGCTGCGCGACGGTGTTGACGTGGACGTGCAGCGCGTCCTTGGTTTTCGCGAGGTTTCCGTTGCAGGCGAAGTAGGTGCGCAGCGTGCCGATCAGGTCGGTGCCGCGCCGGTTGTCGTAGTCCACAATGGCCCCGAGCTGCGCGGTGACGAACCCGTCGACGTCCGGCTGGTCGCTGAGCACGAGGCCGACGAAGCCGATTTCGGCGGCGCTGGCGCCTTCACCCGTGCGGCCGAGTGTGCGTAGTGCGCCAAGACAACGCTGCGCCTCGGCGTAGGTGGGTGCCACATCCGCCGCGCCGCGCGCTGGTCCCGCGCCGCCGACCGTGACCTCGGCCGAGAGCGTCAGACCCAGTTCCGCCGCGAGCGCGGCCGCCTCCTTGCCAGGCTCCTCGGTGGGCAGCAGCAGCACGATCTTGCCGTCGAAACTGCCGCCGAGCCCGTAGCGGGTGCGGGCGATGTGGTTGGCGGCCAGGATCGCGCGCTGCCGATCCGCGCTGCCGACGTCGGCGACGAAGACCGAATACGGCGCGTCCAGGTCGGCGCCGAGCCGGTCGGCCCGCGCGGTCAGCGCGTCCAGCGCCGCGCGATCGAGGTCGCCCCGCCGCAGCAGGTCGTCCAGCAGCTCGCCCCTGACCCGGCTCTCCGCCTCAGCCCCGGAACGCCGTGCCAGCAGGAGCAGCGCGGTGACGACGGCCGCGCGCTCCAGGATGCGCTGGTCGGCCTCCTCCAGCTCGGATCTGCCGCTGAGCACCAGCGCGCCAAGATGTTCGGTGCCCGCGGAGACGGCGGCGACCCAGTGCCCCGACTCGCGCACCGATCGTCCGCTCGCCCGGGACGCCGCGACCGCGCCCGCGAGCGATTGCGGCTCGATCGGCTCAGGGTTGGCGACGCTGGCCAGCTCGCGGTCGTGTTCGTCCAGCACCAGCAGTGAACCGCCGATGACCTCGACGGTGCTGACGGCCAGCTCGGCGACACCACCACCGGTCAGCACGAGCTGCGCCATCTTGTCGTGCGCCGCGGCAGCGCGCTCCACGGCTTCGCTGTGCTCCTGCAGCAGCCGGTTGGCGCTGTTGAGCTCGTCGAGGGCGACCCTGGTTTCCTCGAGCAGTCGCGCCTGGTCGATCGCGACGGCGGCGTGCGCTGCGAGCGAGCCGAGCAGCGCGACTTCCTCCCGCGTGAATGGCCGTTCGGCGCGGTTGGCCGCGAACAGCACACCGATCACCCGCGAGCCGATCTGCAGCGGTACGCCGAGGATCGACACCAGGCCCTCCTGATCGACAGCGGAGTCGATCGTCTGCACGTGCCGGAACTGTGGGTCGGCCATGTAGTTCGAGGTGAAGTAGGGCATGCCGGTCTGCGCGACCAGCCCGCCGAGCCCCTCGCCCAGCGAGAGCCTGACCTGCTGGAACGCCGCCGACGTCGAGCCGTCCGTGACGCGCATGTAGGTGTCGCCGCGCTCCGGGTCGTGCATGGTCAGGTACGCGATGTCGGTGCCGAGCAGCTGCCGAGCCCGCCGGACGATCGCGTTCAGCACGGAATCGAGGTCGGAGAGCCGAGCGAGGTCGCTAGCGGTCTCGAACAGCGCGGTGAGCTGGCCTTCCCTGCGGCGTCTGCTGGCCAGCATCTCCCTGACCTGCAGCGCGAGGTGCTTGCCCTCTTCGAGTTCCTCGATCACCTCCGGTGATTCGCCGCGCGCCCGTGCGGCGAGCAGCGGTCCCTCGAACTCGACCGCTGCCGCGTCGCGAGCGAGCAGCCGGAGGAAGTCGTTCCAGAACACGCCCCCGATTGTCGCAGCCGCCATGGCTTTCCGACCCCTGTTCGTGGCTGTCAGTGCGCGGTCCAGCCGCCGTCCATCCGCATCGACGAGCCGGTGATCGACGATGCCGCGTCGGAACAGAGGTAAGCGACGAACGAGGCGACCTCCTCGGGTTCGATGAGGCGCTTCAGCGCGGCACGGTCCAGCATGATCCGCTCGATGACCTCGTCCTCGGTGATGCCGTGGGCCTTGGCCTGCGACGCGATCTGGCTCTCGACAAGCGGGGTGCGCACGTAGGCGGGGTTGACGCAGTTCGACGTCACGCCGTGGGCGGCGCCTTCCAGCGCGATGACCTTGGCGAGCCCTTCGAGGCCATGCTTGGCAGCGACGTAAGCGGCCTTGTACGGGGACGCGACCATGCCGTGCACGCTGGAGATATTGACGATGCGGCCCCAGCCGTTGGCGTACATGTGGCTGATCGCGCCGCGCACGATGCGAAACGGCGCTTCGAGCATGACGCGCAGGATGTAGGAGAACTTGTCGGGCGGAAAGTCCTGAATCGGCGCGACGTGCTGCAAGCCGGCGTTGTTGACCACGATGTCGACGGCGAGGTCCAGCCGGTCGATGTCGTCGAGCCGGGAGAGGTCGACGACGACCTGCTCGACGTCGGTGGCCTTGGCCAACTCGGCAAGGCCGGTCGCATCCCGGTCGACGGCGACCACCGCCGCCCCTTCCTCGACAAGCCGCACCGCACAGGCCAGCCCGATTCCGCTCGCGGCCCCGGTGACCAGGGCCCTCCGGCCCGACAGATCGCCCGCACTCATGGCGGTGAACCTACGACGACAGAGCGTGTCCGCTCCACGTCGGAGGAACCCATACCTACGGCGTCGATCATGTATGGCTCCCACACACCCCTGGATGGGTGGGCCGCAGCTCAGCGGAGGTGAACGAGAGCGCCAGGTCCTACGCGGACGGCTCAGCACCAGGGCCGGGCAGGACATCGACGTCGGTGGCGCGCATCGGCGCGCCGCACGACGCACAGCGCAGCTCAACGTGGCTGACCTCGCCACAGGCGTGATGCCGATACAGCACCGGCGGACCCGCCTCACCCGCGAGCCACCGATCACCCCAGCGCACCATCACCAGCAGCAGGTCGCACAATTCCTGCCCCCGTGGCGTGAGGACGTACTCGTAGCGCGGCGGGCGTGCCGAGTACTCCTCACGCGCGAGAACACCGTTCTCCACCAGCCATTTCAGCCGTTCGGCAAGCACCTTGCGCGAGATTCCCAAGTTCTGCCGCAACTCATCGAATCGAGTGATGCCGACGTAGACGTTGCGCAAGATAAGCGGCGACCACGGCTCGCCGATCACGTCCAATGTGCGGGCGATGGAGCATGCCATGTCGCCGAACTTGGTTCGCTGCATGGGCACATCCTACGACAATGGGTTCCCTAAAGGAACTCACAGCACTACAGTAGGTTCCCTCAGGGAACTCACAGGAGGAAGCATGGATAACACGGCCACACCGCCGGTCGTCTCGGCAGCAGAGTGGCAGGCCGCACGCCACAAACTGCTGCAGAAGGAGAAGGAGCTGACCCGCGCGACGGACGCGCTCGCGGCGGAGCGGCGGCGGATGCCGATGACGCGGGTGGACAAGAACTACACGTTCGAGGGACCGGACGGCACAGCGAGCCTGCTCGACCTGTTCGAGGGGCGACGGCAACTGATCGTGTACTGCTTCATGTGGCGCGACGTCGACAACGTCTGCCCGGGATGTTCGATGTTCACTGACAACGTCGGCCACCTCGCGCACCTACACGCACGCGACACGTCGTTCGCGCTGACGTCCCGTGGCCCGCTGGCCGACATCCTGCGCGTCAAGGAACGGATGGGCTGGACGATCCCCTGGTACTCGTCGCTCGGCAACGACTTCCACGACGACATGGACGCCGGCGACGGCTTCGGGCTGAACGTCTTCCTGCGCGACGGCAACGAGGTGTACCGGACGTACTTCACCACGGGACGCGGCGTCGAACGACTCGGCAGCAGCTGGACGTTCCTCGACCTGACGCCGTTCGGCAGGCAGGAAACCTGGGAGGACTCACCTGAAGGCTGGCCGCAGACTCCGCCGTACGTGTGGTGGCGGCTGCACGACGAGTACGAGACGGAGTAGCGCTCACACCCCCATCGAGCCAGGCGACATGAACAACGTCCCCGACACCATCAGCAGGATCATCAGCACGATGCCCGCCAGGCCGATCCAGCCGAGGACGATTCCCGCGATGGCCATCCCACGGCCACCCTCGGATCCGGCTGACTGGTCGATCTGGTTCTTGGCGATGTAGCCGAAAACGAGCGCGAGCACCGAACCGAGGCCGCCGATGAACAAGATTCCGAGCACCAGGGAGGCGACGGCGAACCCGTTGGTCGATTGCGGATAGTGGGCTGGACTATAGGAGCGCTCAGGTTGTTGTGTCATGGGAACTTCTCCCTTTCGCGCCTGTCGCGAGTTGTCAGCGCATCGCCGAGCCGTCGGCTCCGGCAGGTCGGTATCTGGTTACCCAGCATGTGCCCTATCACCACGAGCCTCGAAACCGGCCGATACTTGACCTTGGAGCGCGCTCCAAGGTCTACGGTTCGTCCGGTAATAACCCAAGCACAGCCGAAGGCGAGTCGCATGCGGAACGATCCAACGTCGAACGAACAGCGAGAAGCTGCGCGTTCTTCGACTTCGAAGTGACCCAGGATGAGCACGCGGTACGTCTCGACGTCACCGCGCCGGAAGGCGCCGAGGAGTTCCTCGACGCCTTCTACGCGGAGTTCGCACCGAACGGCGGCTAGCTACGTCGAAACCGCCTTGGCCATCACGGGTTCCTCCGGCGCGCCGCAGCAGCCGTCCTGCTCGGCGAGCGCGTCGACAGGCTCGTCGGCGGACGCATCGGTCAAGCCGGACCCGCTACACACACCGGTCTCCGGCAGCACCAGTTCCACCCGTTCGGCGGACTCCTGATCACCCGCGAGGGCGGCAGCGATGCTGCGCACCTGCTCGTACCCGGTCAGCGCGAGGAACGTCGGCGCGCGGCCGTAGCTCTTCATCCCCGCCAGGTACACACCCGGCTCCGGGTGGGACAGTTCCCGCACGCCGTGCGGATACACCGTGCCGCAGGAGTGCACGTTCGGGTCGATCAGTGGCGCCAGTGCCACCGGCGCCTGCAACGTCGCGTCCAATTCCAGTCGCACCTCGGACAGCCACGACAGGTCCGGCCGGAACCCGGTGAGCGCGATGACCTCATCCACCGCGTCGATCCGCTGCCCTTCGGCGGACACCAAGGCGAGGCGATCACCGCGTTCGACTCGCTCGGTGCGGAACCCGGTGACGACGTCGATCCGTCCAGACTGGACAGCGGCCTCGGCCTGCTGGCCGAGCGCGCCTCGCGCGGGAAGCTGGTCGGCGTCACCGCCGCCGAAGGTGTCCCCGATGCGCCCGCGCCGCAGCAGCCAGGTGACCCGAGTGTCCGGGCGTTCCCGAGCGAGTTCGTCGAGAGCGACCAGCGCGGTCAACGCCGAGTGTCCGCTGCCAGCGACGACGACGTGCGCGTCCGCATACCGCTTCCGAGTGTCCGGTTCGGACAGGTCAGGCAGGACATACGCGATCCGGTCCGCCGACTCGAGCTCGCCGGGTGCGGGCAGGCCGTCGCCGCCGAGCGGGTTGGGTGTGCCCCACGTGCCAGAAGCGTCGATGACCGCACGAGCAGGCAGCAGTTCCACACCCGACGCGTTCCGGACGTGAACCATCAGCGGCTCGGATTCCCGCTCCGCGTCGACCACCCGGTCGCGGCCACGACGCGCCACCCCGACGACCTCGGTGCCGAAGCGCACCCGGTCGCCCAGCGCGTCGGCCAGCGGCCGAACGTACTGCTCGACCCAGTCCGCCCCGGTGGGGTAGGCGTCTTCGTCCGGATGCCGCCACCCGTTCGACTGGAGCAGTCGATGCGCCGCCGGATCGACCAGCTCGGCCCACCGGGAGAACAACCGCACGTGGCGCCATTGCGCGACCGCGGTGCCCGCCTGCTCACCGCGTTCCAGCACCAGCGGCTCGATACCCCGCTCCACCAGCTCGGCAGCAGCGGCGAGGCCCACCGGCCCCGCACCGACAACCACAACGGGCAACCCGTTCATACCGACTCCTTCTATCGATCACTATCGATTAAACCGAGCGCGACTCTATCGACATTGATCGATGAAGGCAACCATCGATTGGGGTCGATACACTGACGGCATGCCGATCGCCGTACCGCAAGCCCAAGTCCTGCCGAAGACCGACGCGGACACGTACGCCGAGTGGTTCGCCTGCCTGGCCGAGCCGGTGCGCGTGCGCCTGCTACACGCGGTCGCGACCAGCCCGAAGGGCATCACGGTCGGCGCGCTCACCGAAATCCTCGGCACCAGTCAGTCGACATGCTCGTTTCACCTGCGCAAGCTGACCGAGGTCGGTTTCGTCCGCACCCACAAGGCAGGCACCGCCACGATCGTCACGATCAACGAGGCGTGCTGCACCGGCCTGCCCCACGCGGCCGACGCCGTGATGGGCCTGCTGGGGCCGCGGCCGTGCTGCCCGGACGACCTGCCTGCCGATGTCAGCGTGCGCCCGCTGGAAACCGGCGACTGGCCCGAGGTGCGCCGCATCTACGGCGAGGGCATCGACAGCGGCATCGCCACGTTCGAGACGTCGGTGCCCAGCAAGGCCAGCCTCGACGCGAAGTGGCTGCCTGGCCATCGCTGGGTCGCCGAACTGCACGGCGAGGTCGTCGGCTGGGCCTCTGCCAGCCCGGTGTCACCACGCGAGTGCTACGCGGGGGTTGCCGAGACGGCCGTCTACGTCGCGAGCGGCCAACAGGGCCGAGGCATCGGCAAGGCCCTGCTGCACAAGCATGTCGTCGAGGCTGACGCTGACGGGCTCTGGATGTTGCAGAGTTCGATCTTCACCGAGAACCGGGCCAGCATCGCGTTGCACCACAGCGCCGGTTATCGCACCGTCGGCGTCCGCGAACGCATCGCCCAGCGCGACGGTGTCTGGCATGACACGGTCCTGCTGGAACGTCGTTCGCCGGTGAACTAGGCGTGTGCGAGCGCTGACGGCATCTGGCAGCCGACGATCGCGGGCGCCTCCTGGACGAGGTCGTCGTTGGTGATCGCCTCGACCATGAACATCGCGTAGTCGACGCGCCGGGTGATGTTGCTGGCGAGGATCGGATCGCCGACGTGGCGGCTCCACACCGGCAGCCCCTGACTCTCGCCTTCCTCGAGGTCGCTGCCGCGCACGACGGTCCAGCGGGTGTCGCTGGCGAAGATGCGGTTACAGGCTTCGACCTGGTCTTTCAGGTCGACGACGCGGATCAGCGGTGCGAGCGCGGCAAGGATCTTGACAAGTGCCTTGAGCTTCCAGGAGTAGACGTCCTTGCCATCCCGCGTGATGTGCCAGCCGCAGGAGAAGATCAGCCGCGCGCCGGGTGGCGCGAAGTCGAGCACCGCCTGCGCCGTCCCGGACGAGTAATGCTGCATACCCCACGGCACCAGCACGGTCAGGACCGCGTCGCATCCCGCGACCGCGCGCTGGATGACGTCGCGATCATTGGTCGCACCGGGAACGATGGTGATGCGGTCCTTGACGTCGTCGAGCTTGTGGACGCTCTTCTCCCGGCAGACGCCGACGACCTCGTACCCCTTGCCCAGCGCGTGCCGCACCATGTAGCGCCCGAGCTTGCCCGACGCCCCGACGATGCACATCTTCAGGTGATCAGATCCCATGACGGTCCTCCCCTTTTTGATTACTTTACGATGTAAGGTAGCCTTACGTCGTAAGGGAGTCAAGCAGTTTACTTAGGGAGGCCGATGGCCGAGGAATCCCGTGCCCCGCTAACCAAGGAGCGGGTGTTGCGCGCCGCCGTCGACCTCGCCGACGAGGCGGGCGTCGCGGCTCTCACGATGCGTAAGCTCGCGCAGCGGCTCGGCGTCGAGGCGATGTCGCTCTATCACCATGTCGCCAACAAGAGCGATGTGCTGGATGGCATGGTCGACGTCGTATTCGGCGAGATCGAACTGCCGGACACCGACGTCGATTGGCAGACCGCGATGCGGCAGCGCGCTGCAGCCGTCCGCGCGGCGGTCAACCGGCACCCGTGGGCGATCGGCCTGATGGAGTCACGGAAGACCCCCGGGCCCGCGACGTTGCGCCATCACGACGCGGTGCTCGGGTACCTCCGGCGCGCCGGGTTCTCCGTCGAGATGGCGGCGCACGCCTACTCCGTGCTGGACAGCTACATCTACGGCTTCGCGATGCAGGAGCAGCAGCTACCGTTCAACACGCCCGAGGAACTCGAAGCTGTAGCGGACACGATCATGCAGCGGGTATCGGCGGACACGCACCCGCACTTCATCGAGATGGCCATCGAGTACGCCTTGCAGCCGGGGTATGCCTACGCGAACGAGTTTGAGTTCGGGCTCGACCTGATCGTGGGCGGGATCGAACAAGCGCTAGCGCGGGGATGAGGATCGACGTGACTGAGCGACCGGAGGGGTGCTTCCAGCTGCGTTGAAAGGGACCTCACCTCGCCTGCGGCTGATGGGACAGGGACCCGCGTGAAGACTCTTGCCGGGAAGGTAGGCTGCACCCTGCAGGGCCGTTAGCTCAATTGGCAGAGCTGCGGACTTTTAATCCGTAGGTTCTGGGTTCGAGTCCCAGGCGGCCCACCACTACTACCAGCGATAATGTCGCTGTCGCCGCCCTCGCAGTTGATCAATGGGGATCATTTTGGGCGCGAGCACCATGATTCCCATGGCCAAGAGCACCGGCAAGCGTCGGCCGAAGGGCTCCATCGAGCGCCGCGGTAACTCTTTCCGCGTGAAGGTCTACGCGGGCGTCGACCCACTTACTGGCAAGCGCACGTACCTCAGCGACTCCACAACGGACGAGGGCGAGGCCGAGAAGATCCTCGCGCGACTGCGTGCTCAGGTCGACAACCAGCGCAACGCTCGCACCCAGGGAACGCTGCGCACCGCCATCGAGGAGTGGCTACCGAATCACGACGTCGAGGAGTCGACCGGAAGTCCTACGAGCTGTACTTCGATCGCTTCGTCTACCCCGCACTCGGCGATGAGCCGATCGTCAAGATCACGCCCAAGGTGCTCAAAGACTTCTACGCCGAACTACGTCGATGCCGCGCCCCTGCAACGGCAAGCCGTTCATCGAGCACCGCGAGGACGGCGAACACGAGTGCCGCGTAGTGAAGCACAAGCGGCCGCCAGGGAGGCGGCCGGCTATCCGAAGCACGACTGCGACAAGGTCGGCTGCAAGGTCATCGAGTGCCAGCCCCACACATGCAAGCTGCTGGCACCGTCGACGATCTCGAAGATCCATTTCGTGCTCAGCGCTGTATTCGCCGCATGCCTGCGATGGGAGTGGATCGACTCGAACCCTGCCGATGTCGCACGGAAACCGCGACAACCCTCACCAGAGCCAGAGCCGCCCACAGCCGAGCAGGCAGGTCGCGTCGTCGAGGCCGCGTGGTCCGAGAGCGAGGATTGGGGCACGCTCGTCTGGCTCGTGATGGTGACCGGGTTACGCCGAGCCGAGCTGCTCGCGCTTCGCTGGCGTCATGTCGACCTAGACGCTATCTCACCGTGCGGCAGAACTACCTGCGTATGGACGGCAAGACCATCGAGAAGGACACCAAGGCCCATCGAATGCGGAGAATCGCGCTCGATTCCGCCACGGTCGAAGTGCTGCGTGAGCACCGAGCTCGCTACGAAGAGACGATGGCACAGCTCGGCGTCGAACCGAGCGACGAGGCGTACCTGTTCTCGTACCAGGCCGACTACGCCCGGCCGTACGATCCCGACGGTGTGACCCACAAGTACCCGCATGTGCCAGAAGATCGGCATCGACAGCCAAATACACGCGCTGCGCCACTACTCCGCTACCGAACTGCTCGCCGCAGGCGTCGATCTCCGAGCCGTCGCCGGACGGCTCGGCCACGGCGGCGGTGGAGCTACGACGCTGCGCGTTTACGCGGCATGGGTGACTGAGTCCGACCGACGGGCGGCAGACATTCTCGGCAGCCGCATGCAGCGTCCCCGGCCATCGTCAAACTGATACGCAGTAGCTGCGCCTTTTTGGCCACTGCAGCTCACTGTGGCCTCCGTATTCCCAACCTACGTCTTGCACCGTTGGTAACTGTTGATTTCTTCTCTCGAATATCGCCAGAATTAGATGACGGTCGCGCCTCAGCCAGCGCAACAAGCAGGCTGTCTTTCTCCGACTCATCAACCAAACAGCTGCCCTTCTCGCCGTTGACATATACACGACAATTCGACATTACCTGCACATCGTCTGGGTAATAAACTCTAACTTGCGGCGGAAATGCTCGCTGCTCTAAGCGGAGGCTGATAACGACAACTTTGCGTGGCTGTACGATCACGACGCCAAGTTCAGGACCTTCCGCCGCCACAGTCACTGCCGCTATGTAACCATTGACTCCTAAATGGTGTTCGACCCAAGATTGAACCATCCGTTCGCTACTGACAATCTCCGGCACATCCCGCAAACTTGCGTTAGGAACCTCTTCACCAGCGCAGGCAGCGAGGTAGTCAGACACAGCACGTTCCATCAGATTGTCGGGGATGAGTCCGTTTCCTTCATCCCTACTGAAGCCAGTCCATGTCGAGTAACACCCTGGCCGAAACGGCTCGTACTCAATCCAGCCGGAAAAATCCGGAAGATCGTAGACAAGTCGCGCCGCCGGCAACCTCATGACTGAACGTAGAACATACTCCGCGAACGGATCGGTCCATTTGTGAACCGATCGAAACTCGTAGAGATTATGATCTCCAATCAAAAGCATGTTCCATTCATTCTCTTCCTCAACGCGTCCTAGCCACGCTATTCCGCATAGAGGGATCCGGGATGAGTATCGCTCATGCTTTGGACCGTCGCGTCTCGCCATGATCAAATAATTGGGAACGAGCGCGATGTTCCACCAAATGTTTCTGTCCTCACGAGAGGTAACAGTAGTGACGCATTCGATTGGTTCATTAGCGCCGATTGCTCCATTAAGAAGCTCTTCGCGGCGTCTCTTCCTAAACACAGAACCTCTCCCGGCTCTCAACAGCGTGCTACGTGATCGGTTTCACCAAGCGTCGTACAACGTCCGCCAATCGTTACGCGACCGTTCAAGGAGGCAAGCTGGCCGCCGCGTACTGCTGAGCAGCGGGGTGCAACTGCGGCTCAGGATCGGACAGGTAAACAGCCCGGTGGCTACTGATCTCGGACCGTGTTCAGCAACTGCGCAATGTCGTCGATGATCGAGTCGGGCTGATGTGAGGCAAGTCGTTCACGCTTCCCAGGCTTGTTGCTGAAACCGATAACAGGGGTTCCGGCCGCCCGAGCGGCCTGAATGTCGGCGGCAGAGTCACCGATCACGACGCACTCGCCATGCGTTGCGTTCAGGTGTTCGATCGCGTGGTTCAACAGATGCGGACTCGGCTTAAGCAGCATCGGGTCCGGGTCGATTCGCGCGGACACACCTCGCACGAGCGGTGCGAGGCCACGCGAGTCGAGGTACGTGTGAATAGCGGCAACAGAGTTGTTACTCACAATGACCACAACTTGTTTTCGATCAGCAAGTGTCGTGAGCAGCCCGGCGACGCCAGGCGTTAGCGTCGCGCTGGCGACGGCCTCGACTTCGAGCTTGGTCAGTTCACGCTCGGCCTCAATGGCTTCGCGCCGACCCTCGGCGGCTGCGTACCAGAGGATCTCGAAGGGGTCACGTACATCGGCACTGTGCTGTTCGCTGAGGCCAAGCCGCTCGCGTAGCTGCCGAGCGACGGTGTCGGCGCCGACGCCGCCGAAGACGGAGCAGACGGGTCCGTCGAAGTCGAGCAGGACGTTGGGCTTGCTCGCGAGCAGCTCTGCGGCCGTGTTGGTCATGGACCGAGTTCCGTGGCGACGGAGTTCCAGATGCTGTCGAACCACATGAGCGACTGGGCGACGAACTGTGTTCCGGTGGATTCTTTGTCGCCGTCGGCGGCGTGGTGGAACAGGGTGGCGTCTTTGCCCATGAGGTCCCACATGGGTGTGGGTTCGTCGTCGAGCTCGACGACGTGGTGCTGCACCGGGTAGTAGCCGTAGAAGGCTTCGTCGCGGTTGAGGATGTAGAGCTTGAACATCGGCACGGCGGGATATGTGCGGACTTCGGCGGTGGCGTCCGGCACGATGCCGAGGGTGCCGAGCTCGTTGACCGTGTCGACGATGGCTTGCGTGTGCCGACGCATGATCCCGGTCGCGCGTTTGCGGAACGCCGGGCTGTCGGACAAGTCGTCCGCTCGAGCTGGTAGCGACCAGGGCCGCTCGGTGTCCGGCACCAGCAGCCGCACGTGCAGGGACTCTGGTCGGAGGCGGCCGGCGCGGATCTTGTCGAGCGGTTCGCCGATCGCGCCGTGCAGCGTCTCGCCGGAGAACCCGGCGAAGTCGACCGAGACGTACGACTCTTCGAAGGCGCGCTCGAGGTGGGGGCGGAGCCCGACCGGGCGTGCGGTGCGTTCGCGCACGTAGACGCCGCTGCCCTGCCGCGAGACGACGAGGCCCTCGTCGCGCAGCAGCCGGATGGCCTGCTGCACCGTCATCCGCGCCACGCCGAACCGTTCTGCCAGTTCGGTACCGGACGGCAGCTTGTCGCCGGGCTCGATCTTGCGCGTGAGGATCGACGCGCGCAGGACGTTGGCCAGCTGCTGATACGGCGGCCGCGGGTCATCCGGGTCGAGTTCCATGCCGCCAGAGTAAATGCTCACCACCTCGCCACGCTAGCCAGCCTAGACAACACATTGACATGTCTAGCCAACCTGATACGCTCCCAACATGCCTAGGCAAGCTAGCAAAGTAGTACAAGCCCATCCGCCTGCACGAAAGGACACAGGTAGGACGAACATTCGACGGCTTACCCGCAGCGCGCTTGGAGGCTCCGGGCTGAGTCCTACTCATAGTTCCGCCGCGGAGAGCAGCTCCGGGAGGTCACGCATGACCGAGAACGATGTGACAGTGCGGGACTGGACGCGCACGGAGATACAAGCGCTGCGCCAGGCACGCCGGATGAGCGTGCGGGAGTTCGCCGCCTACCTCGGGGTGAGCACGCGCATCGTGTCCCGTTGGGAACGAGCCGACGCACCAGCCCACCCGGGCCCGGTCAACCAAACCGTCCTGGATACCTCGCTGCGGCAGGCGGACGCCGACACGCGGGAACGGTTCGTCCACCTCGTGGCCGAGCGTCGAGGCCGTGACGGCGAAGGAGGTGAACGGTGATCGAGCACGGGGAAGATCGGTGGGAAGGCGGCTGGGATGTGCACGGCATCCGCGCCGACGACGGCCGCACAGTCGCGATCACGATCGGCGTCATCAACTCCGGCGACGACGTCTGGGTCGCCACCGGAGTCGGCAACCAGTCACCCGTTGTCCTGAGCACCGACCGTGCCAGCGCCATCCCAGTGCGGCTGGAGTTGGCTGTGACGGGGTTCGGGTGGATCGACCAGCTCGCGCGCGACCGCGTGGTGGAGCCGGTGTGATGCGCCCGCCTATCGAGCCCGCAGAGTCGGCCGATCTGCTCTCCTGGCTCAAGCGCCACGGGTTCGCGGCCTGGCACCTTGGCCGCGAACCCGCGCAGCTGTCAGTGATCGTGCTGTTCCGCGAGCACAGCGCGTGGGTCGACGTGGTCCATCTGCGCGGTGCGAACCGTGTCGAGGCGGCGCGGCTGCCGCGCGGCGAGTCCGCTGACATCTGGCGCCCCGACAAGGTCGCCTGGCATTACTACGGGCGCGTCGTCGCCGCGTTGACCGCGTTGCGAAACCTGATCGAGCAGGGCTGCGACCCCTCCGCCGAGTTGCGCGAGCCACCCCGCGAGGCCCAACCACTGCCGCTGTGGATCACCGACGACGAGCTGCGCACCAAGAAGGCGTTCTCGCCACCGTCCGGCTACCCAATCAACAAGGAGAGGTGATCACCGTGAGCTGGCTCGTTGTCGCGGCGTTCGCGCTGTACGTCATCGCGCGGATCGTGGCGAACTGCTACGACCGCCCCAGCGGCGATCGGATGTCGTGAACGTGGCCGGATAGGCCGACCGGTTGATGCCGGTAGGGGTTCGTGTCACCGCGCACACGAGCCGTGTATTGGTCGAGTGACGAGGGAAAGGAGTTCATCACCATGACGGCTGCTCTCGCCGATGTTCCGGTGGATGTCTTCGACCTGGATGTGCAGGTCGAGACGGAGCGGGTCCGGCCCGCGACGATGGGGTGCCAGACCGACGACGGGTGCGGGACGACGTGCCAGATTTCGGCCTGTCATTCGCAGAAGTGACATCACGGGTGGGCCGGGCGACTGACGTCCGGCCCACCCTCCTTTCACTACGGAGGTACTTCGGACGTGCCAGTCGAGGTTGACTACCGCCACTGCGGGACGGGCCTGCTACGTGCGACGTCCTCGGTGATCACGCCGTCTCACTGGCCCGAGTTGGCTGACGAGCAGGGTTGTCGTTCGTGGCTGCGCCAGCACTGGTCGGAAGTTGCAGCGGCGGTCAGGCACGCTAGCCCGGTTCTCGGCTCCCGCGTTGACGCGATCCTCGGTGGCGAGGCGGTATCCCCGCGAAGCCTGCGACGCGCGACCCTGTCTGTGGTTCGGTACGTGTTGCGTTTCGGCCGGTCGATGCCGTTTGGCCTGTTCGCCGGGGTGAGTCCGGTGGCGGTTGGAACAGCGACTGCGGTGCGGGTCGGCACAGGGCACTGCCCGGTCACCCGCGTCGATAGCCGATGGATGCGCGCGGTGGTCGAGCGCCTCGAATCGTGCCCCGAGCTGCTGGCACAACTCGATGTCATGTTCACCGACGCGGCCGAGGAGTCCGGTGATCGGTTGACCCTGTCCGGTGCGGAGCTGGTCAGCGTTCGGTGCACGCCCGCAGTGGCGCTCGTACGCAAACTGGCAGCCTCACCGATCACATTCCGGGCGTTAGCTGGAGCGCTGGCCGATGCCTTCCCCTCGGCTGGTGATCCCTCGCGGATGCTGCGTTCTTTGCTGGACAATGGATTCCTGGTGTCGGAGTTGCGCGCGCCGAGCACGGTGGCCGACCCGCTGGGCTTCGTGATCGGTCGGCTGGAACTGGTCGACACAGACGGCACCCCGGTCGCCCCGCTGGTACGCGAGCTAGTGCAGATTCGTCGAGAGATCGGCGCTCATAACGACTCTCCGAGCGAGCAGGCGCACACTGCGCTGTCGGCGCGCTTGCGCCGCGTTGTCGACTCCGTGCGCGATCCATTGGCGGTGGATCTGCGAATCGACACCGACGTGCGGCTACCGCGCACCGTGGCGCGTGACCTCGAACGAGCGGCAAGTGTGCTGGCCCGGCTGGTGCGGGAACACACCGGCCAGCGCGAATGGCGCGACTACTTCGCCGCGTTCTGCGACCGGTACGGCACGGGCACCCTTGTCCCGCTGCGGATGCTCATTGATACGGACATCGGGCTCGGCTGGCCGCGTGGCTATCCGGGGAGCCCGGAACCGAGCGGACGACACACGTTCTCCGAGCGCGACCAGCTGCTGCTGTCCTGGGCTTCTCAAGCAACTGCCCGTGGTGAACGTGAGATCGAACTGGACGACACGCTCGTCAACAAGCTGGCCGAAGCGGGCGGCGATCCTGACGCGATCCCGCCGCACGTCGATCTCGGTGCGCGTATCCACGCGGACAGCGCGGCTGCGCTCGATCAAGGCGAGTACACCTTCACCGTCGTGCCGGGTCGTGCCGCTGGCACCCTCACGTCGCGGTTCACTCCGCTCGTACCGGAGGCCGGCCTCGATGCGGCGTTCGCCTCCATGCCAACCACGGCCGCAGGGGCGCTGCCAGCACAGTTGTCGTTCGTCCCGATGTTCCCCAGCGCCGAGAACGTCGCCCGCGTACCTCGGTACCTGCCCGACGTCATCCCGATCGGCGAGCATGAGCGCGGCAACGAGATCAGCATCGACGACTTGGCCGTCACTGCCAGCAGGCGGCGTCTGCACCTCGTCAGCCTGTCGCGGCGACGGATTGTCGAACCGCTCGTTCTGCATGCGCTTGCGCCGAAGCAGCAGCCGCGTCTGGCGCGCTTCGTCGGCGAGCTGTCCCGCGCGCTCGACAGCGGCTGGATCGGGTTCGATTGGGGCGCGGCCGAGACTCTGCCGTTCCGGCCACGCATCCGCTACGGTCGGGCGATTCTGTCAGCGGCACGCTGGCGTATGTCCGTCGCCGAGCTGCCCGCTGACAACGCCAGGTGGGACAACGCCCTGGACCGTTGGCGGCGCACGTGGCGGTGCCCGGCGCGCGTCGAGCTGCGCGACTTCGATCAACTCCTGCCCCTGAACCTCGACGTTCCCGCGCACCGCGAGGTCTTGTATCGGCACCTGCGCGCTAACGACGATGCGGTCCTCGTAGAGGCACCAGAGCCCAGCGCGGACGACTGGCTGGACGGCCGTGCCCACACGATCGTGCTTCCGCTGGCTTCTCGGCGGGAACCCACACCCGGTCCACGTGTCGATGAGCTGCCCATGTTCGGACGAGAGCACGGACACGTGCCCGGCTCGCAGGAAGCGAGGTGGCTGTACGCCAAGCTGTTCGTAGCCGAGCACCGTATCGACCCGTTGCTGGTCGATGAATTGCCCGCGCTGCTCGATGAGGCAGGAGATCGCGCGTACTGGTTCGTGCGGTTCCCGCAAGCGCGCGAAGGCGAAGAACCCGACCACCTGCGTCTACGTTTGCGCGTCGACGGCGACGTCGACAAGGTGCTGGCCGCAGTCACCGCGTGGGGCGACCGCCTGCGCTCCGAAGGGCGGCTCAGCCGTCTGGCGTTCGATACCTACTACCCGGAGACCGGGCGCTATCTCGCGATCGATGAAGCCGAAGCGGTGTTCGCCGCGGACTCCCGCTTCGTACTCGCACTACTTCCCGCCCTCCGCCGCAGCGTGCCGTCGCCGTCGGTGGTCACGGCAATGTCGATGTTCGACGCTGCCGCCGCGCTGCTCGGTGACCACGACCGAGCCGCCGACTGGCTGAGCACTCAAACGCCAAACGCCGCACCCGAACGCGCCGACGTCCAGCAGACCGTGCGCCTGACACGCGGCAACGGGCTCCGCGATATCCCTGGATGGTCCGCCATAGCTGACGCGTACCGGGACCGGCAGACCGCCATCGATCGGTACCGGCGAGCGCTGCCCCACGGCGTCGGCATCGAGGCTGTCCTGCACTCGGTGCTGCACATGCATCACAACCGCGCCCTCGGCGTCGACCGTGACCGTGAGGCCGCGTGCCTGCGACTCGCGCGGCAAGCCGCCGCCACCTGGCGATCGATTCAAAGGACGTCAACGTGATCGCCCAATCATTGGCCGAGGGCCCAGCGGGCGCTGCGCTGCTCGCCCTCGAACGAGGTGACGACGCGCGATCGTGGCTCGCCGCCATACTCGCCGAGCCGATCATGGCGCACCCGGACGACGCCAGCCTGTTCGAGGGCGCTCCGGCGGTCGCGTTCACCCTCACCGCGACCGGCCCGTCGCGCGCGCTGACAACCCTCGACGCACACGTCGAAGCGATCACCCGCTCCCGCCTCGAGGCCGCGCACCGTCGCATCCACAGCGGACGACCTCCCGCCAAGCGCGAGTTCGATCTCGTCGCCGGTCTGACCGGCCTTGGTGTCTACCTACTGCACCGGCACGGCGATAGCGACCTGCTGCGTGACGTGATCACCTACCTCGTCCGGCTCACCGAGACTGGCGCGGACGGCCTGCCGGGATGGTGGGCGCTCGATGGACCTACGGGACCCGGCCCGGAATGGTCGGGCGGTCACGGCAACCTCGGCATGGCACACGGCATCGCCGGACCGCTCGCACTGCTCTCCCTCGCGCTGCGGCGCGGCATCCGCGTCCACGGCCAGACCGACGCGGTACGACGGATCTGCCGATGGCTCGACCGATTCCGCTGCGGCCACGCCCCGCACGTCTGGTGGCCCGGCGCGATCACGCGGTCCGAGCACGACCACGGTGACGCTGCCCGGTCGGGTCCGCACCGGCCGAGTTGGTGCTACGGCACGCCCGGCATCGCCCGAGCCCAGCAACTCGCCGGGCTCGCACTCGGTGACTCTCACAGGCAGTGCCTTGCCGAGACCGCGCTCGCCTGGTGCGCCACCGACGAAGCCCAACTGACCCAACTCAGCGATGCGTCGCTGTGCCACGGCTGGGCCGGACTCCTGCACACTGTCTGGCGCGCGGGCGTCCACAACGAACGCCTCCGTGCCGCCGTGCCGCATCTGCTCGATGGTCTCGCCGACTCACTGCTTCGCCAGCCAACGCCCGGGTTGCTGGTCGGCGAGACCGGGGCGCTGCTGGCCCAGCATGCCGCGACTACCAACACGCAGCCCGTCACGCAATGGGACACCTGCCTGCTGCTCAACGACTGAAAGGGTCCGATGAACACCGACACCACCGAACTTGACGCCCTCCGAGATGACATGCTCGCGAAGGTGCAAGAGATGGGCTACGCGCAACGTCCCGAGGTCGAGCGCGTCCTACGCGAAGTCCCCCGGCACACGTTCGTGCCCGAGGCCGGTCTCGATGAGGCTTACAACCCGTACCAGGCCGTCATTACTCACCGATTCGACAACGGTGCGTCCCTGTCCTGCGCATCGGCGCCCTTCGTCGTTGCGATGATGCTCGATCAGCTCGCCGTCGAGCCAGGTAACCGCATTCTCGAAATCGGCGCGGGAACCGGCTACAACGCCTCCCTACTCGCCGAATTGACCGGCAGAGCCGCGAACGTCACCACCATCGACATCGACCCGGACGTCACCTCACAGGCAGCGCGGGCACTGCACACCGCAGGCCACGACCAGGTTCGGGTGGTCACCGGGGACGGGGCAGCAGGCGTTCCCGAGCGCGCCCCCTTCGACCGGATCATCGCCACCGTTTCTCCGTGGGACATCCCGGCCGCTTGGTGGGACCAGCTCGCCCCCGGCGGCCGCATGGTCATCCCCCTGCGATGGCGCGGGCAAGCCCGAGGGGTGGCCTTCGCCTACCAGGACGGGCGGCTGGTTGCCGACTCGATCGAGCTGTGCGGATTCGTCTACCTCGTCAGCGACGACGAGGGCGAACTCGATGCCTCTATCACCGACGACGAGACCATCCGGCTGCACTGGGACCGCGACCAGACCGTCAACCCGGACGCACTGCGCGGGGTTCTCGACACGCCGCGCACCACAACGTGGTCCGAAATCACCATCGCAGGCGACGAGTCCCACGACGGCATCTGGCTACGCCTGACTGTCACCGAACCGCGCGTGTGCCGAATCAACGCACCCGCAGACACCCCACCCGGGGTGTGCGACCCCGTACAGAAGTTCCGCTCCCCGGTCATCGTCGACGGCGAGTCCCTGGCCTACCTCACCTCCCGCCGCCGACAGCACGACGACCACTCACGCTGGGAACTCGGCGCGATCGCACACGGCCCCCTCGCCGCCGAACTCGCCGAACGCCTATGCGACGAAGTCCGTGCATGGTCCGCCGACGGACGCGAGCGCAAACCGACGCTCATCGCCTACCCCGCAGACACCCCCGACAGCGACCTCAACGGCCCCGCCATCGACAAGAACCACAGCCGCCTCGTGCTCACCTACGACGAAACCTGCTGAGCCGCGGACAGACATCACGTGGCTACGACTAGCAGGAACCTCGCATGCCCGACCGCCACCTCATCGGCGTCCACGTGCTACGCGTCTCTGGATCGAGTGTGCTACCCACCTAGCGCAGCGGCCGCCAACACCCAGAGTTCGACGGCTTGTGGCACTTGCCTCCGGCAACCTCGACGTGGCAATCAGTCCCACGGCGACAGCGTTCGCCAGCACCTACGTCCGGCTCAGGAACTCCCGTGGCCGCCCCCATGGTTCGGGGCGGCAGAACGAACTTCGCGAGGTGGGTTTCAGCCCGACCGGCTAGACCCCTTCCTTTCCTCCTTCCCTTCACCCATGCCATCCTTTGCGCCGTGGTGGCCGTGTCAACGGTTAGCGCAGCTCATCGCGTAGCGTCGCCGCAGGTGTCCTTGATGCGGGCGACGCGGCGTAAGACGATCATCGGGCAGCAGTGGATGTCCAGATGAGGCGCTGGCGTGTCCGGGTGCGCCGGTCCGCCCGCCAGCAGTGAACATGAGTCCTGGGCCTGCCCGACGGCGCGCGGAGCGCGCCGTCTTGATGATGTAGAGGCAAGTTCGGCAGCAGCAATGACGATCACGATGACTGCGAAACTGCGGCAATTGCCGACAGGAGGAGCAGCGCAGGCGGGTACTGGGTCACTCTGAGCAGGCAAGAGCAGTCGGCCAGACTCTAAGCGTCGCTCCTTTAATCCGTAGGTTCTGGGTTCGAGTCCCAGGCGGCCCACCAGAACCCATGTGAGTTGCCCACCGAGCTGCCTTCTGGCTGCGGAGACTCGACCTGCGCCGTGTTCGAGCGCTGTCCACCGCTCAGTCGTTCCAACCGTGCCAGAACGGCGTGCGATCGTCCCCAACCGTGACGAGGGCGGCCTTGAGGGCACTGGGCAGGACGTCAGCCTCGGCGAGCTGATCCAGCGGCAGCCAGTGGAACTCTAGGTGGTCTTCCTGGCTTGCCGGTTCCGTGTCGGTGATGTCGACCTCGAAGACGAGGTTGATCTCGTGGTGAGTGGTGCCGTCTTCGATGTAGCCGTGCTCGACCGCGCCGACGAAGCCTGCGATCTTGGCTTCGGTGCCAAGTTCCTCGCCCAGCTCGCGGATCAAGGCCGTTTCCACCCGCTCGCCGGGTTCGACGTGCCCACCTGGCAGGAACAACCAAGACTTGCCGCGTTGGCTCGCCACGAGGAGCTGACCGTCGCGGAGGATGACAGCACGGCGATGACCTCGGTGGCGGCGCTCATGCGTGCCCTTTGTGTCGGTGGCTGCCTTTATGGTTGCGGCTTGTGACGATCTCTGAGCTTACCGCCGAGGATGTCGCGGCGGGTGTGGCGGAGCTGGTGCCGGAGGTGGCTCCGGTTGAAGTGGTCCGGCCCCTGCGGCGGCGACGCTGATGCCGAATGGACCGAAACCACACTGAACGCACTCATGCTGGAGGCCATCGTGGACAAGTACGACGTCAAAAAGACCCACAAAGAGCTCTATTCGCCGCCGTCGAAGGAGCTCACAGTCGTCGACGTACCCGAGTTCCAGTACATCGCGATAGAGGGCAGCGGTGATCCGAATACGTCAGCCGGGTATGCGAACGCTGTCGCAGCCCTGTACGGGGTGGCGTACGCGTTGAAGTTCGCCAGTAAGAAAACTCTGGGCCGGGACTTCGTCGTCGCCCCGCTAGAAGGACTGTGGCGGGCGGACGACCCTACCGTGTTCACCACCCGCGACAAGGACAGCTGGGAGTGGACCATGATGATCAGCCAGCCGGACTGGATCACCGAGGACATGGTCAGGGCCGCCGTCGACAGCGTCTCGAAGAAGAAGGACAACCCCGCCCTGGCGGATATTCGGCCGCACACTCTTATCGAAAGGACGTGCGTGCAGATCCTGCACATCGGCTCCTACGACGACGAGGCGCCGGTCCTGGATCGCCTGCACAACCAGTACATGCCTGAACACGGTCTCACCTTCAACGGCGACCATCACGAGATCTACCTCAGCGACCCACGGAAGACCGCGCCCACCAAGCTCAAAACGGTGCTGAGACAACCCGTCAAACCCGGGTAGCGCGCGGCTCGCTCGCGTCGCCGCGACCACCGGGTTCGGCAAGTCGCTCCGCGTCGACGACGAATGATGCCTCTCGGCGACGACGTGCAGGCCAACCGACCCCGCGCCCTGGGTACGCTCACCGGATGATTCGCGCACTCCGTCTGGGCGGCTCCGACCGGATCAGCCCCACGGCGCACTACACCGGCTATGTCTGGGTCCGCAACGGACTGTCGCACCCGGCGCTCGCGACCGGCGCTGGCAGGCTGTTCTGCCACGCCCTCGCGCCCGCCAACGCGACATCCGCCCGGCTCGGCCAGCCGCATCTGGAGCACTACCTCCTCGCCCGTCACACGGTGATCGACCACCTGCTCACCGAGGCCATCGAGCAAGGCCGCGTCGCGCAGGTGGTCGAGGTCGCGGCGGGACTGTCCGGCAGGGGCTTGCGGTTCACCCAGCGCTTCGGCGACGCCATCACCTACATCGAGGCGGACCTGCCCGGCATGGCCGAGCGCAAACGCCGCATGCTGCGCGCCACCGGTGAGCAAGCCGCCACCCACTGCGTCGAGGACGTCGACGCCATGCGGGACAGCGGGCCAGGCAGCCTCGCCGACCTCGCGAGCAACCTCGACCCGGCCAAGGGGCTCGCGATCATCACCGAGGGCCTGGTGAACTACTTCGACCAGGCCAGCGTCCAGACGATGTGGACCCGGTTCGCCAGCGTCCTGAGTGGCTTCTCCGCCGGGCTGTATCTCTCGGACATCCACCTCCGCGGCAACCAGGGGAGGCTGGACCGGGCGGCGGTCGCGGCGCTGTCGGCGTTCGTGCGCGGCCAAGTGCACCTGCACTTCACCGGCACGCAGGACGCCGAAACCGCGCTACGCAAGGCCGGGTTCGCCGAGGCAACGCTGCGTCGTCCGGACGCGTTCGCCGGGACACTGCCGCACTGCACCGGCCGCAGCGCACGAGCGAACCACATCATCGAGGCGTCCGTCGGCGGCTGACTGGCGACGGCGAGTCAATTCCCCTGGCCAAGCGGCGCTGTCTGACCAGTGGCGTACCACGTTGCGAGAAACCGATGGCATCGGAGCACCGCTCGACGGTATGAATGGAAACGTGCGCTGGATCGATTTCGAGGGTGCCGTCAACGTCCGGGACGTCGGCGGCATGCCCACCGCTGATGGCGGCAAGACCATCCCTGGCAGGCTGCTGCGCTCCGACAACCTGCAGGGCCTTACGCCGAACGACGTCGCCAAGTTCGTCGACGAGCACGGCCTGCGCACCGTCGTCGACCTGCGGACGACCAACGAGCTCACGCTCGAGGGGCCTGGCCCGCTCACCGAGGTCGCCACAGTCCGGCACACCCACCACTCGATGTTGCCCGAACGGGGCAACGCGACCGACGCCGCTGCCGACACGTTCGAGTCACGCCGGGAGCGGATCCTGGCGATGGCGCCGGACGACATCGTCTGTGGCATCTATCTCAGCTATCTCGCCGACCGGCCGGACAGCGTCGTGTCCGCGCTGCGCACGGTCGCTGCGTCCGATGGCGCCGCCGTGGTGCACTGCGCGGCGGGCAAAGACCGCACCGGCGTCGTCGTGGCGATGGCGCTCTCGGCGGTCGGTGTGCAGCCAGAGGCGATCGTGGCGGACTACGCGGCGACCAGCCAACGGATCGAGGCGATCCTGGACCGGCTCCGGTCGACACCGACCTACGCGGGTGATATCGACCGCCTGCCAGTTGACGCGCACACCCCGCGCGCGGAGACCATGACGGCGTTCCTCGAGCACCTGGACACCGAGCACGGCGGCGTCACGGAGTGGCTCGCCGAGCATGGGTTCGGCGGGACCGACGTCGACCGGCTGCGATACCGGCTGCTCGCGGACTGACCCGGCACGGACTGACGGAACAGCGGGACGGCGGGAACAAACCCCCGCTGCCCCACGTTGACACCTAAGCTGCGGAAGGACCGCGGCCGCGACGACGCGGCCAGCGGTCATGGCGCGGGGCCTACCTGGGTACCCGCACAACTGGCTAATCAGACTCTCACCAGGCGCGAGGATCACGCGATCCCGCATGCCCAGCCCAGACGTCGAGACAAAAGGAGGTGGCGCGAGGTGAGGCGAGACGGAATGGACTGGCGGCATCGCGCCGCCTGCCGCGACGAGGACCCGGAAGTATTCTTCCCGGTGACCGACATGGGGCCGGGCGCGAAGCAGGTCGACGAGGCCAAGAGCGTCTGCGCACGATGCCCGGTACGCGAACAGTGCCTGCGGTTCGCCCTGGACAACGGGCTGAACTACGGCATCTTCGGCGGCATGACCGAACAGGAACGGGCCGACCTGGTGCGCCGCAGCGCCCACGCGGCCTGATCTCGGCTGCCCGAGCGCTCAGCCCGGGCAGCCGCAGCCGGGCGGCTTGACGCCTCAGTGGCACCGGCCCGGTTCGCTCGTTACCCCCGGCCCGCGTCGGCGTGCGGATGCACCACCCGCCACACGAGCTCGGGCACCACGTGCCGCTCATCCGGCGGCAGTCCGTCGAGGAAGTGCCGCGACTGCTCGCGGCTGCGGCGGATCAGCTCCTCGCCATGCGAGAGATCGACCGGCACGACGTCCAGCGGGCACAGCGGCGGCAGCACCACCAGCTCGATCGACTCCGGCACCAGCTGGATGTCGTGCACCAGCCGTTGCTGGACCAGCACGTTCAACGACTGCAGTGCGACGCCGATGGCCCCGCGCGGCGGCTTGTCGAGCGTGCACGCGTAGCCGGTGGGCAGCACGTAGATCTTCCGCGCGCCGAGTGCGATGGCGTGCGAGAGCGGTGTGTTGTTGGTGACGCCACCGTCGACGAGCACGCGGCCGTCCCTGCGCACCGGCGGGAACACCCCGGGCAGCGCCGCGCTGGCGAGCACCGCGCTGGTCACCGGCCCCGACGACAGCCGCAGCTCCGCACCGCTGAGCAGGTCCGTCGCGATGACGTGCAGTGGAATGCGCGCGTCGCCGAGGTCGTCGAACTCGATCCACTTCTCGATCAGCCCACGCAGCTTGTCCGATGAGACGACGTGGTCCCGGCAGCCGAGCGCACCGAGCAACGCTGTCAGCGGGTTGAACGGAAAGACATCGTCGGTCTCCAACCCGGTCCACACCTCGGCGAGCCGGTCAGCGGTGGCCGGTGTCGCGGGCTGACAGGCGAGGAACGCGCCGTTGAGCGCGCCAGCCGACGCCGCCGCGATCAGGTCGGGGGCGATCTCGCGCTCGTAGAGCGCCTGCAGCATGCCCACCTGAATCGCGCCGAGGCTGCCGCCCCCGGAGAGCACGAACGCCACTCCCGCGTCACCGGGATTCGCGTCGGTCATACGGACTCCCTTCGTTCACCACATTGGATTATTCCCGCTGACCTGGGTGAACCGCATTGCGACGCCGTTCACCCCATGATCAAGAACCAAACCGCACACTTCCGGCCAATCCGGAACCCCGCATGGTCCGAATCACTCGTGCTGGCTACACAGTCGACACGAAGGGTTAGCCATGTCTCTGCTATCTCGAACCAGGATCGCCGCGGTGTCCGTCGCCGCGGGCCTGCTCGTCACGGCCTGCGGGGGAGCCGCCGCGACGAACAACACGACCAACGCCGGGGGCGTAACCAACGTCGTCAACGCGCAGCAGGCGGAGGTGACCGCCGAGGAACTGAGAATCACGCTCGAGCGTCAGCTCGGCCAGCACGCCCTGCTCGCCATCGAGGCGATGCGTGCCGGTGTCGCAGGGCAGGAGCACTTCGACGCCGCCGCTGGCGCGCTCGGCAAGAACACCGACGACCTGACCGAGTCGATCCGGCTGGTCTATGGCGACGAGGGCGCCGAGAAGTTCAATGAGCTGTGGACCAACCACATCGGCTTCTTCGTCGACTACACCGTCGGCCTCGCCGAGGGCGACAAGGACAAGCAGCAGAAGGCCAAGAAGCGGCTCGACCAGTACCGGCAGGACTTCGGCGCGTTCCTTGAGGGCGCCACCGAGGGCGAGCTGCCGCAGAACGCCGTCGCCGACCTGCTGCAGGCTCACGTCGACCAGCTGATCGGCCAGGTTGAGGCCTACAACGACGAGGACTACGAGAAGGCGGCGAGCACCACCCGTGAGGCCTACGCCCACATGTTCGCCACCGCCAAGGGCCTCGCCAACGCCATAGTGTCCACTCAGGACGGTTTCGAGGGCTCGGTCGAAGGCCAAGCCGTGGACCTGCGTTCCAGCCTCGGCCAGTTGCTCGGTGAGCACGCCCAGGTCGCCATGCAGGCGATGCGGGCTGGCGTGTCCGGCCAGGATGACTTCGAGGCCATCGCCGGCGCGCTGAACGAGAACACCAAGGACCTGACCGCCGCGATCTCCAGCGTGTTCGGTGAGGAAGGCGGCCAGGCCTTCATGAAGATGTGGGCCGACCACATCGACTTCTTCGTCCAGTACACCGTTGGTCTCGCCGAAGGTGACCAGCAGAAGCAGGATGATGCCCTGAAGCGGCTCGAGCAGTACCAGCAGGACTTCTCGAACTTCCTTGACACCGCCTCCGACGGCAGCATTCCGGCCGACGTCGTCGCCAAGGGCCTGCAGGCCCACGTCGACCAGCTGACCTCGCAGGTCAAGCAGTTCAATGACGGTGACTTCGAGGGCGCGTTCAGCAGCGCCGACGAGGCGTACAACCACATGTACGACACCGCGAAGGCACTGTCCGCGGGCATCGTGGCCTTCATGGGTGGCGAGATGCCGTCCGGTGGCGTCGAGACCGGCGCTGGCGGCACCGCCAAGTGAGCTTCTCCCACGTGAGACTCACTGCCGCGCACCGCGCGGTGTGATCCGACCGGGTGGGGCCTGGCCACACGGCTAGGTCCCACCCTTCCACTCGAGGAGTGACTCATGGCGCGCAGGCATCGCATCCTCGCACCGATCATCGGGCTCCTGCTGCTGCTCGCGGGCTGCGGCGATGACGCAGGCTCCGCGACTGACCAGCGAGCAGGCGGCGACAGCCCGGCAGGCACGGCCGCGCCGGCGGGTCCCGGCCTCGACGCGGTGAAGTCTTACCGGTCGTTGCGCACTCCCGACAAGGTCCCAGAGCCGGCAGCCATCTCCATCCCCGCCATCGACATCGACGGGAAGCTGACCAAGACCGGTCTCAACAAGGACCGCACGCTCGAGGTTCCCGAGTTCGGCGACATGAGCTGGTTCGCCAAGGGCTCAGCGCCTGGCGAGCCGGGACCGGCCGCGATCCTCGGTCACGTCGACACCAAGTCCGGTCCCGACGTCTTCTACCGGCTGCGCGAGATGTCGGCGGGCGACACCATCACCGTTACCGCCAAGGGCGGGAAGAAGTTCGTCTTCGTCGTCGACCGCATCGAGCAGCACGCGAAGAAGAAGTTCCCCACCGAGAAGGTGTGGCTACCGACCGCCAAGCCGGAGCTGCGGCTGATCACCTGTGGTGGCGAGTTCGACCGGTCGCGCGACAGCTACCGCGACAACATCATCGTCTTCGCGTCACTGCGATAGCGGTGACGCACCCCAGCACGAGGAGTCAGTCATGCGCATCGCGATCCCCCTAGCCGCGGCGGCCATAGCCCTGTCCGCCTGCGGCATGTCGGAGCAGGCCGATGATGGCACCGAGCAGGCGCCGTCGCCGACCACAACGACCACAACGGCCCCCGCGTCGCCCACCGCGGCCCCCACGACCGAGCAGGACACGCGGACGGAAGAGACCACCGAGAAGCAGGACACGCCAGCCGCGGGCAAGGAAAAGGTGCGGATCGTCGACTTCACCTTCGAACCGGCCAACATCGCTGTCCCCGTTGGCACCACCGTGGTGTGGACGCAACTGGACCAGTCCACCCACACCGTCGACTTCGACGACGGTGAGAAGTCCGGCGACATGGCTAAGGGCGACACCTACAAGCGCACCTTCGACGAGCCGGGCAAGTACCCCTACGTCTGCTTCTACCACCCCCGTATGACGGGAACGGTCACCGTCACCGAGTGACGCCCGACGACGTCGTGCCACCCGCGGCACGCACAAACGGCGGGTGAGCGGTTCTGCCCCACCGCTCACCCGCCGCCGTCGCGTTCAGGTGCTAGCCACTACATACCAAGAAGACCGGAAGTAAGTCGACTGGCACACTCGCTTGACCTGCCAGTTCGACTTACTTCCGGTCGGATTGGTATCTACCGGCACAGTAGCTGGCTACTTACCACTTCCCTTGCCCTGTTCCTTGAACACGTACAGGCCACCGTTGCGGTCCGAGCCGTAGATCCACGGCTCGTCGTTGACCTTGTGCACGCCCCAGAAGTCGTGGGGCTCACCGCCGTTGCTCGCCAGGAACTCCTCCGAGTTGTCGAAGTAGCGCGCCACCTCGACCGGGTTGGCCGGGTCGGTGACGTCGAGCACCAGCATGCCGTCGCGGTACCAGGAGATGTACGCCTTCACGCGGCCGTCATCGGTGTTCTCGACGACCACGTTGTGCACCGAGTACGTGCCGAACATGTCGCAGCCGGGGATCGGCTCCGCCGACGCGCTGCACGCGGTGTCGAACGTCGACGCGAGCTGCGGGTTGGCCGGGTCCGAGTAGTCCCAGATCCGCACTCCGCCCCACGGCGAGCTCGGCACGTTGTTGGTGATCACGACAGCTGCCGCGCCCGCGTCGGCCGCGTTGAAGTTCTTCTCGCGGAACGTGCAGGCACCCCGACGGATGATCGCGATGTCGCCGGCGTCGATGGCCCCAGCGTTCAGGATCGCGTCGCCGTCACAGGCCCTGCCGATCCACACCGCCTCGCCGGTCATGGCGCCGACGTCGGCGAACTTCGGCTGGTCACCGGCCAGCTCCGAGGCCGGGAACGTGGTCCCTGACAGCGGACCGGAGTTCACCGTGATGCTGTCGGCGTCGACGGTGACGTTGTTGCCGGTCTGGCTGCCCTCGAACGTATCGCCCGCGTTGGTGGACGCCGCGGTGCCTGGCAGCGGCGTCGCCGGGTCACCCTCGCCGAAGGTCAGGTTCGTCGGCGGGCGCACGCCCCATGCGTTGAAGTCCTCCTCGGTCTCGACGACGATCGAGCCGTCGTCGCTCGGCCATGCCGCGTGGCTGTTGACCTCACCGTCGAGCGAGCCGTTCTCCGGGTCGAGCGCGACCGACACCAGTTGCGGGTTCGCGGGGTCGCTCATGTCGAGCCGGATCAGCCCGGCGTCCCAGTTGGACAGGTACGCCACGTCGCCGTCGGCGTTGAGGGTGATGTCGTGCAGGAAGCGGTTCTGCGAGTCGCCGAAGCCGCTGATCAGCCACAATGCCGCGTCGAGCACCCTGCCGACGTCCTCGGTCTCGTCACCGACGCCTGGATCGAAGACCTCTTCCGCGCCCCACGCGCTCGCTAGCTGCGGGTCGGTGGGGTCGGTGATGTCGTAGGTGCGGAAGTTGTCGAACGCCGACTCGGCCACGATGGACACATAGTCGTTGCCACCCTGGCTGAACAGCCACATGTTGTGCACACCGACGTCGCTGATGCCGCCGAAGAGGTCGTTGGAGATCGGATTGATCTCGTCGGCCCTGATCGAGGACAGGTGCATCGGGTTGGCCGGGTCGCTGACCTCGTACAGCTCAACGCCACCCGGACCACCGCCACAGGACTCGTTGGAGTGCACCAGGATCGTGCCGGAGTTGAGGGTGTCCACCTTCACGTCATTGGAGCGGCTGCCGGTCGGGGAGTCGATCACGGTGACGAACGATGGGTCATTGGGGTTCTTGACGTTCCATACCCAGACGCCAGCGCCCTCTTCGCCGCCGCACGGGCTGTTGAACGTGCCGGTGTAGGAGTAGCCTTCGTGGGTCCAGACGTCGGTCGTCGCGTTCGCGTCGAGCCGCTCGCCCCTGCCGCGCAGCGCCAGGTTCTTGACCCGCTTGCCCGATGGCCCGTCGCTGACGACGCCATCGCTGTCAAACTCCGCGAGCGGCGCGCTCGGATCGCGCGCCCCGTCCTCGTAGTGGGTGTGGCCCTCGTGGCCGTCGTCGACGGTGCCACCGAGCCCCAGATCGGGATGGTCATCCGACGCGTAACTCACCGCACTGGTGGAACTAACGACCAGCGCGGCAGCGGCTATCGAGACGATAGTCCTGCGCTTCATCTACTTCCTCCTCCCGCGGCAAGAGGGTCTCGCTCCCGCCGTCGACGTCGACTCCCCACGGAACAGTCGTCAATCGTGTGTGCTATGTCACGCATCTCACACAAATGGAGCAACTGCTCGCATTCGCGAAATCGCGTAATGACCCTCGCACGCTGCGGATTTCACCAGGCGTGCGCGATCCGTCATCGTTCGTGACACTGGAACCGGGGCCTGCTCGGTGGAAGGAGGCACCGTGCGTCCGGTTCGGCTCGCGCTCGCGGGCGACACCATGCTGGGCCGAGGTGTGGCCGACCGGCTGCATGAAGTCGGGCCACACGGGCTGATCGCGCCCGAGGTCAGGGCGGTCATGGCCGAGGCCGACCTTGTGGTGCTCAACCTGGAGTGCTGCGTCTCCGAGCGCGGCGCCCGATGGGACCCCGGCCGCAAGCCGTTCCACTTCCGCGCGCCACCCCGTGCCATCGAGACGCTAGCCTGGCTCGGCGTCGACTGCGTGACCTTGGCCAACAACCACGCGCTCGACTACGGCGTGAAGGCGCTCACCGACACCATCACGCACCTCGAAACGGGCGGTATCCGCTGGGTGGGCGCCGGACCCGACGCCGAGGCGGCGCGCGAGGGTGCCGTGTTGCACGCCCGCGGCCGGCGGATCGCCGTGCTCGGCGTGGCCGATCACCCCAGCGACTTCGCGGCGGGCGTCGACCGCCCCGGCATCGCCTACGCCGACCTGCGGACCGGCGCGACGGACTGGCTCATCGCCCGGGTCCGCTCACTCGCCACCACGAACGACATCGTGCTGGTCACGCCGCACTGGGGTCCGAACATGATGTCGTCCCCGATCCGCCACGTGCGCCGCGCGGCTCGGACGTTGCTGGACGCTGGCGCGACGCTCATCGCGGGGCACTCCGCGCACGTCGTGCACGGCGTCACCGAGCGGGTGCTCTACGACCTCGGCGACTTCATCGACGACTACGTGGTCGATCCGGTGCTGCGCAACGACCTGAGCCTGTTGTTCCTGGTCGACATCGGCGCCGACGGCCCGATGCGCCTCGAGGCGTGTCCACTCACGCTGGAACCGGCCTACACGCGACTGGCGCGCGGCCTCGACGTCCGCTGGCTGCGGAGCCGGTTCACCTCGGCCTGCCGCGAGCTCGGGACGTCCGTGGCCTGGCACGACGGCCGGTTGGTTGTGGAGTGGGAGTGAGCAGCCAGCCCGATTGGGGCCGCACCGGCGCTAGACCCGCACCTCGCCACCGGCGACCTGGGCCGGGTACTCGTCGTAGAACGGCACGTACCCGTCGCCGGGCCCGGCGAGCACGTAGAGCGGGTCGCTGACCTGCGCGGTGTCGTAGCCCTGGTCACGGAGGTCGACCTTGCGGCTCTTGAACGTCGAGGTCTGCTCCACCTCGTCGATCAGCCGCACGAACAGCGGCACCGCGTAGCCGGGCAAGTGTTCGAGGAGGTGCTTCGCCAGCGCCGCGCCGTCGAACCGCGCGCCATCCGCGAGCTTGATCGCGGCCATGCCCGCTTTGCCGTCGGTGCCGGGCACCGGGACGCCGTAGACGACGGCCTGCTCGACGTCCGGGTGCTCCGCGATGGCCGCCTCGACTTCGGTCGTCGCGACGTTCTCGCCTTTCCAGCGGAACGTGTCGCCCAGCCGGTCGGCGAACGAGACGTGGTTGAAGCCCTGCTTGCGCACCAGGTCGCCGGTGTTGAACCAGCAATCGCCGGATTTGAAGGCGTCCCTGAGCAGCTTGCGCTCGGTGGCTTCGGCGTCGGTGTAGCCGTCGAACGGCGCCCGGTTCGTCACCTTCGTGACCAGCAAGCCGACGTCACCGGTGCTGACCTTGCGCAGCTTGCCCTTGGCGTCGCGGGCCGGCTCCTCGGTGACCGGGTCGTACTCGACGATCGCGAACGGCAGCGGGCACATGCCAGCCGTGCGGTCGATGTTGAGCGCGTTGACGAACGCGACGTTGCACTCGCTCGCGCCGTAGAACTCGGCGATCCGCTCGATGCCGAAACGCTCGGTGAACTCACCCCACAGCTCCGGCCGCAGCCCGTTGCCGACGACGACCCGCACCTGGTGCTGCTTCTCGGCCTCGCGCACCGGCTGGTTGAGCAGGTAGCGGCACAGCTCGCCGATGTAGCAGAACGCGGTGGAGCGGGTGCGCACGACGTCGTCCCAGAACCGGGTCGCGGAGAACGACTTGCCGAGCGCCAGCGTCGCGCCAGCCGCGAGCACCGAGGACAGCGAGACCGTGAGCGCGTTGTTGTGGTACAGCGGCAGACAGCAGTACAGCGTGTCGTCCGTGCGCAACCGGACGCCGAGCCCGCCGAGTCCGGTCATGCTCTTGAGCCAGCGCAGGTGCGACATCGCACTGGCCTTCGGCATCCCGGTGGTACCCGACGTGAAGATGTAGAACGCCGTCTGGTTCGCGGTGATCTCCGCGCACTGCGGCGGGTTCGCCTCGCTGGCGTCAGCGGCGAGTTCGTCGAGGTCCTGGTGACCGGACAGCCGGTCAGCCTGGTTCGCCAGCCCGATGACCTTGCCCTTGACCTCACCGTCCGGCAGCGAGTCGAGTGCTTCGCGGCATTCCGATCCGACCACGAAGACCGTGCTGTCCAAGAGTTTTTGGCTGTGGTTGAGAACGTCGCCGCGCTGGTTGTAGTTGAGCATGCCAGCGACCGCGCCGAGCTTGACCGCCGCGAGTGCGACCAGCATCGTTTCCGGCCGGTTCGACGCGAGCACGCCGACGACGGAGCCGTGGCCGACGCCATGCTCAGCGAAGACGTCCGCGTACCGGTTCACCCGCGCGTTGGCCTCGCCGTAGGTGATCTCGGTGTCGCCGAACCGCAGGAACGGTCGCTCCGGGTGCTTGGCAGCCGCGTCCTGGAAGACGCGACCGAGCGAGGCCTTGCTGCCCGACCGCGTCGTCGCGAGACCGAGCGCGCCACGGGCCATCTTCGGCATATCGGGCGCGAGCTTCGGCAACGACCGAATGACGTCGGTGAACCGGACCCTGCGCACCACATCTCGCTCTGACGTCTCCATGGACGGCCACCTTACTGGCGAGTAGCCATGGGAGCGCAAGTGTGAGTTCGTTCATCCAGGTCAATCCGAATGCATGGTTGTGGGTTTTCGCGCGAGTTCCGTCGGGTTTTTCGTGACCAACGGCACAAGACAGCGCCACCCCGGCGATCACACAGTGCGCCCGAGATCTGGCCTGTCGATGGTGCCATTCGCGGGCATGTCGTGTTGACGTATCGAATGTGTGTTCGAGATACTGTGGTGGTGACCACCTTCGTACCCATCCACAGTTTCTCGGGGAGTCTGCTCGTTCCTGAGGACTGCGCGTCGCCGCCCTCGGACTGTCTGTTCGTTCCCGAGGAGTTGGCCGAGCACGAGTGGCTGAAGATGCGTCATGAGATCGAGCGGTTGGGCGATGACGACGCGGTCCGCGCGTTGACGGTGGCCCGGCGGGTGCGGGCGCGGGCGGACTCGCTGGAGGCCCGCGCGCTCGCGCGGCTGCACGAGCTGCGGGACGGCTCGCGCTATGTGGCCGAGGAAGCCGCCCTGGAACTGCGGGTTTCACGCCAAGTGGCGCAACGACGTCTCGATCGGGCCCGCAACCTGGTGGAGCGGCTGCCGCGCACGTTGGCGGCGATGCACGACGGCGAATACGAGGCCTACACGGCCAGCAAGATCGTCGACGTCACCGAAAATCTCGACGCCGACAAGGCCCGCGAGGTCGACGCTCGCCTCGACGACAAAGTCCGCGACGGATGCTTCGCGCCGGGTGATGCCAGCCAGATCCGACGCGCCGCCCGCGAACTCGCGCAGAAGATCGACCCCGACGGCTACACCGCCCGCGCCCGCCGCGCGCGGGCGGGCCGCAAAGTAGAGCTGGTCGCGGGCGAGGACGCCATGGCCACGCTGTACATGGACCTGCCAGCCGAGGTCGCCGCCAGTGCGTATGCGCGCATCGACCACGACGCCCGCCGCCTGCGCAACGCCGGAGACGACCGCACCCTCGAACAACTCCGCGCCGACATCGCCGCGGCACTCCTGCTCGCCCAGAACGGCCGCAGCGCTACCACCGGCAGCGGCACCGAAAGCGGCAATGGCACCGGTGTGGGGGCGCTGGTGTATCTCCACATGCCCATCGACACCGCTCTGACCATGAGCGATCACGGTGCCGACCTCTCTGGCTACGGTCCGATCCCGGGTCCGCTCGCCCGCGAGATCGCCACCAACCCCGGCTCGATCTGGCGCAAGGTCCTCACCGACCCCGGCAGCGGCGTGCCCCACGACATCAGCCGCCGCCGACGCCCCACTCAAGCGATGCGCGAACTCATCGCCGCCCGCGACCGCGAGTGCCCCTACTGCCACCGCCCGGCGCAGCGCTGCGACATCGACCACCTCAGCGACTGGCACACCGGTGGCGAAACCAGCGCCCGCAACAGCGGCCCGAAATGCGAACCCCACCACTACCTCAAAGACGAGCCCGGGTGGCGGCTCGACCACGACCCGGCGACGCAGACCGCGACCATCACCAGCCCCACCGGCCGCACCTACACCAAGAAAAACCACCCCATCAACAAGCCGAAGCCGAAACCGGGAGCAGCACCGAAGCCAGACCCGGCAGCGAACGAGCCGGTTCCAGAACCGAACATCTCCGTACCCGAGCAACGACAACCCACCGAAACATCATCCGACCTGAGCGCGCCACCCGATGACGAGCCACCGTTCTAGACAGCGCGCGGCACCGCCGCACGTCTGTTCACGATGCGCGCCGCCCGTCTGTAGGCGGACAATGACGCCGCGCCATGCAGCGAAAGACACCATCGCTGCACTGTCGCGACATCGTCGCGGCACGTAGGACTCGCGGTGCCTTCCGGTGCCACGCGGCCCGCCGTGCCCGGCACCACGCAGTCAACCGCACACCGAACAGAACCAAGGCACACCGAACAGCACCGAGGAGGACATCCACCATGGCCGACCACACCTACCGCGTCAGCGAGATCGTCGGCTCGTCCAGCGAAAGCCTGGACGACGCCATCCGGGGCGGCATTCGTCGCGCGTCGCAGACATTGCGCGGACTCGACTGGTTCGAGGTCACCGAGATCAGGGGGCACATCGCCGACGGCGACGTCGGACACTTCCAGGTGGGAATGAAGGTCGGCTTCCGGCTCGAAGAACCCGAGTAACGTCGTGCAGCAGTCGCGCTGGGCAACAGCGCAGCGTGCCCGAGCGGCGCCCACCTATCGCAGCCGCCACGGTGCGACGAACCACAGGTACGCGAACGCAAGCGCGGCACCAGCCGCCAGCAAGCTCATCGCCAGCGTGCCGAACACGACCTTGCCGATCAGCGCGACGGTCACGACGACCGCACAGGCAAGGCAGCCGAGGCCGACCAGCACCAGACGGTTGCCCCGGCGCAGGATCTCGGGCCGACGTCCGGCGCGGAACAGCACTCGGTGCCACGCGGCGGGCGCGCTCAACAACGCCGTCGAGAGCACGGCAAGCACGACCGCCACCAGGTGCAACGACTTCTCGAACGTGCCGATGTCCTGAAACGTCCGAGTGAACACGACGGCAAGGAGAAAACCGAACAGAATCTGCACCCCGGCCTGCGCGACGCGCAGTTCGCCAAGGAGCTCGGCGACGTTGCGGGTCAGCCGCTGGTGCTCTGACTCGTGATGGTGGTGATGGTCAGCTTCCGTCATGGCGGCGTATACCTCCCAACCAGCCCGGCAAAACACCGTTCACGGCAACCTCGCCAGCGGCCATACCCGCCCGGTCGAGCTGTCGATCAACGCGGCGCGGTTGATGCGCACGGTCAGCGGCAGGACGTCGTAGATCACGGCGGCTATCGCGGGCAGCGTGTCCAGCCGTGCCCGGTTCGCCAGCGACAGATGCGGGAGCCAACGGTCGACCTCGTAATGTTTGTGCACAACGGCGCCGGTGCCCCGCGTCGCTTCGACCACTCGTTGCTGCCGCTCGACAAGGCCGTTCGGGACGGCGGGCACCAGGCACACCCGTCCCCGCCGGAAGGAGCCAAGCGCGTCGAAGGTCAACTCGAACGGCTCATGACCGGGAAGGTCATCGACGGCGCCGCGCACCTTATCCGCGTCCCAGTGCAGCAACACCACGTAACTCAGGTGCGGGTGGTGCATGCCGTGGGTGTGCGAGCGCAGCGTCGGCACACCCTCGGACTCGATGCGGTCCCAGAGGTTCCTGACCGCCCGCTGCGACTTCCCGTCGAACAGCAGACACACCCCGAGCGCCATGATTCGACGGTAAGCCCGGCAGAGGGTTCGCCGCAGGTAGGAGGCCCACCGTGCACACGTGCGGAGCCACGCCAGTTAGCCTGGAGGACGTGCCTGCTACGACGTCATCGCTGCGAATCGGCCCGTTCGAGGTCGACCCGCCAGTCGTGCTCGCTCCGATGGCCGGGATCACCAACCGCGCGTTCCGGCAGCTCTGCCAGTCCTACGGCGCGGGGCTGTACGTGTGCGAGATGATCACCGCACGCGCTGTCGTCGAGCGTCATCCAGGCACGATGCACATGATGAGCTTCGCGCCGGGCGAGTACCCGAGATCAATGCAGCTCTACGGCGTCGACCCGAACACCATGCGCGAGGCGGTCAAGATCGTCCTCGGTGAGGGGCTCGCCGATCACATCGATGCCAACTTCGGCTGCCCGGTCGCGAAAGTGACACGCAAGGGCGGCGGCGCGGCACTGCCGTACAAGCGCAGGCTGTTCGGCGACATCGTCAAGGCGTCGGTGGCAGCGGCAGAGCCGTACGGCGCGCCGTTCACGGTCAAGTTCCGCGTCGGTATCGACGACGAGCACCACACCTACCTCGACGCTGGCCGCATCGCCGAGGCCGAGGGCGCGGCGTCCGTCGCGTTGCACGCGCGCACCGCGGCCCAGCGCTACTCCGGCGAGGCCGACTGGTCGGCCATCGCGCGACTCAAGGAGGCGGTGACGTCGATTCCCGTGCTGGGCAACGGCGACATCTTCACCGCGGACGACGCGCTGCGCATGGTCGCCGAGACTGGCTGCGACGGTGTCGTCGTGGGTCGCGGGTGCCTCGGGCGACCGTGGTTGTTCGGAGAGCTTGAGGCCGCCTTCGCCGGTCAGCCGGTGCCGGAGGGGCCGAACCTCGGCGAGGTCGCGCGGGTCCTGCGGCGGCACGCCGAACTGCTCGTCGAGCACGACGGCCACGACAAGGCAATGCGTGACCTGCGCAAACACATGGCCTGGTACTTCATGGGCTTCCCAGTCGGCTCCGAGCTGCGCCGCAAGTTCGCCATGATCACCAGCCTGGCCGAGCTGGACGAGCTGATCACCCAGCTCGACCACGACGCGCCGTTCCCCGCGGCGGCGACCGGACCCCGTGGGCGGCAGGGCTCACCTGGCAAGGTCACCCTCCCGCACGGCTGGCTGGACGACCCGGACGACCCGTGCGTCCCGGCCGGTGCGGACATGATGCACAGCGGGGGCTAAGGCCAGCCGACACGCCAGTACGACCCAGAAATCAAGCCCTTGGATATAAAGTTCAAGCTGGCGTGTTCACGACTCCCACAAAGGTTGCCCGCCAATCGAGTGATATTCCGCCACTAGTCGTCCCGTCGTCTCAAGACGACGGTCCTACCCGACGACAACCAAGTCGTGGCACAAGGTGGCGGGGGATCGTCCAGCCACCGCAGGGCGGCGACCGCGAAGGCCGCCACGTGCACGGCAGCGCGGCAACACATCCCTCACGGGGTGGCGGACGCGCGAAACACGGCACGCACCGACTGGAGCAGAACGTGACGAATCAACTGGACACGCATTCGATCTGGCGCCCCAGCGAGATTGGCGCGTCCACACGTTCCCAGCCAATCGACGTCGACCTCATCAGCGAACCACATGACACGACCGAACTGGTCGACATGCACCAGTCCATCGCGCAGGTACTCGCCACACAGGGCAAGTGGCGGCTCGCCTACTCGCATCTGACCGAAGCGCTACGGCTCGCGCGGGACACCCAGAACGTCACGCCGATCATCCCGGAGCAATACCAGCGACAGGTCGACGAACTCAGGCGGGCACACGCAGAGGCTGTCGACGCGAGCCTGCGGGACGCACTCACCGCGTCGTACAACCGCCGCTACCTGGACCAGAAGCTGGATGTACTGCTCGCGGAACAACCTCGCGACGGCAAGGGCATCGCCGTCGCGATCGTCGATCTCGACCACTTCAAGCAAGTAAACGACACCCACGGCCACGTCGTCGGGGACAGGGTGCTGCAGCAGGTCGTGGCCTTGTTGCAGGCGGACCTGCCCGCAGGGTCGTTCTGCGCACGCTACGGCGGCGAGGAGTTCGTGCTCGTGCTGCCCGAGGCCAGCCCGTGGCTCGCAGTCACGACGCTGGAACGCGCGCGGGTACGCGTCGCGGAGCACAACTGGTCCAACATCGTGCGGGGCCTTGTCGTCACGATCAGCGCGGGGCTGGTCCACCGGCCCGGCTGGGAGCTACCTCGGCGCGACGCGGAATGGCAGCTGCGCCGCGCCGACGACCTGCTATACGCCGCGAAGCGAGCGGGGCGGAATGTCGTCGCCTACCGCAGAAGCGGCGCGATCCGAATCGCGGGTCTGGACGACAACTGCCGCTGAGAACGTCGGCGGCGCTGCCATTACGGCAACCGAACGCAATTACTTAGCCGATCGGGTTACTCCGTCCGGAGCAATATCCCCTGGACGGGCGCGCATTTCACCGCAAATTATCTACGCACCGCTGCACTTATCACCCAAGTGTGTTCCCTCAATCACGTCATATCCGTACGATAACGGCACACTCCGAGGGCGGGATGTTGTCAGAACAACACGTTCCTCATTGCCATGGCGCGACAGCGGGGACCACGGCCGCTTGACTCACGATGGGAGGCTCGGTGCACGACGACCAACGCGCGCCTCACCGTGATTCTCCCCGCTACCAACCGCCGCAGCCAGGCCAACGCCAAGCGCCACCGGGACCGTCAGGCCAACGCCAAGCGCCACCGGGACCGTCAGGCCAACGCCAAGCGCCACCGGGACCGTCAGGCCAACGTCAAGCGCCGCCAGGGCAAGCGCAGCAACGCCCACCGCAGCAACCACCACCGGGCGCACGCCAGCCACCTCCACGTCCGCGCAGGCCCCAGCCACCGCAGCCGCCGCGCCACCCGCAACGGAACGAAGCTCAGCAGGCGCCACCACGCAGGCAACCGCAACAACAACACCGGCAGGCCCCGCAGGGCGGCGAGACACTGGACCGGCGCGGGCCCCAACCACCGCAGCGCGGGCCCCAGCCACCGCAGCCGCGTAGTCCTCGTCCTCGCCCGCCGCAGGACCAGCCACCGCGAGATGTCACGCGAGAGCGTCCGCAGCCACCGCAAGAACCGTCCGGCCCCGGCCCGCGAACCCCACCGGATTCTGGTCCGCCACCACCGCATCGGCAGCGCGAGCGCCCCATCGCCGCCGCGCTCGCGGGCTCCAACAATGCGCGCGGGGGCGTCAACACACGGGAATGGCGCAACGCGGAGACCGAGCAGATGCCCGCCGTCGAAGCGGACACCGCGGCGTCGAAACAGGTCAAGGTTCGCTACGACGACGAGGAGAAGCCCGCCACCCGGCTGCGGGAGAAACGTGTGCGCCTCGACAAGCGGTCGGTCCAGCTCACCAAAGCTGCCGTCGGTCTACTCGCGACGCTCGTCTTCGTCGCAACGGGCGGCGCCTGGGGCATGAAGACTTGGTACAACTCGAAGTTCGATCAGGTCGCGGCGCTCGACGTCAACTCGGCCGACATCAAGGACGCGCCAGCCCAGCTCGGCGACGAGAATTTCCTCATCGTCGGGTCAGACACCAGGGCGGGGGCGGCGCAGGAAGTGCCCGGTGTGCAAGGCGCTAGGTCGGACGCGGTGCTGCTGGCGCACGTCCCCAAGGACCGGGGCCGCGCCGTCGTCGTGTCGTTCCCGCGTGACCTCGAAGTCACTCGCCCCGCGTGCAATCGCTGGGACCCGAACACCCGTGAGTACACCGACGAGGTCGTGCCGGAAGCACACCCGGTCAAGCTCAACACGGCCTACGCCGTCGGTGGCCCGCGCTGCGTCACCAAACTGGTCCAGCAGCTCAGCGGGATGCGGATGAACCACTTCGTCAGCATCGACTTCCAGGGCTTCAAGCACATGGTCGACGCGGTCGGCGGCGTCACGGTCAAGGCAGAAGGCCCCATCATCGACGGCGAACTCGGCACGATCGCGACCAAGGCCGGCCCCCTACCGCTGCATGGCGACAAGGCGCTGCAGTTCGTGCGCGCCAGGAAGGTGCAGGGCGACCCGACATCCGACTACGGGCGAATGCAGCGCCAGCAGCAGTTCATCGGCGCGCTGCTACGCAAGGCGATGTCCCAGGACGTGTTGATGAACCCGGGCAAGCTGACCGGCTTCGTCAACGCCTTCGCCAATGCGACGGTCGGCGAGAACATCGGCGTCGACCAGATGCTCACGCTCGCGCAGTCGATGAAGGGCCTCAACACCGGCACCATCTCGTTCTTGACCCTGCCGACCACCGGCTACGCCAATGAACGGGGAAACGAGGTGCTGATGCAGGAAGGCGCCGACATGATCTTCCAAGCGCTGATCAACGACACCCCGCTGCCGGGAGAGGAACCGGAGCAGCAGCAGGGCAACGGCGGTCCGGAAACCACGGCACGTGCCGACGACAGCACGTTGCAACAGCAAACGGGCAATCCCTGAGCCCACCCGCGCCCCTGATTCACCATCGGTTCATCTCACCGCTACGGCACGGTAGACACGACCGACGTACAGTGAACCCATGCGCGAGGCATATCACGTAGAGCTGGAACGGCTGGCGGACAAGCTGGCCGAGATGTGCGGCATGGCCGCGGTGGCGATGGAACGCGCCACGACATCGCTGCTCGAGACCAACCTGCCGCTGGCCGAACAGGTCATCACCGACGATCAGAAGATCGATGATGCCCGTGCCCGCTGTGAGGAGCAGGCGTACGCGCTGCTCGCCCTGCAGGCGCCCGTCGCGACGGACCTGCGCACGGTGCTCGCCGCGATTCACGCCGCGGAGAGTCTCGAACGGATGGGTGACCTCGCGCTGCACGTCGCGCGCGCGGCCCGCAGGCGACACCCAGAGCCGGTGCTGCCTGAAGAGGTCGCGCCGTACTTCTCCGAGATGGGCAAGCTCGCTGTCCGGCTCGCCAGGCAGGCCGAGGACGTCATCCACACCCGCGACGTCGACGCCGCCCGTTCGCTCGACATCGCGGATGACGAGATGGACGACATCCACCGCCACCTGTTCACGGTGATCATGGACAAGAACTGGCAGCACGGCGTCGCGGCGGCCGTCGACACCACGCTGCTCGGCCGGTTCTACGAGCGCTACGGCGATCACGCCGTGTCCGTCGCGAACCGGATGGTCTTCGTCGCCACCGGGAAGATGCCGGGGTACAACTCCGACGAGATCTGACCGCGCTCGCATCGCCAGGTACGACTGGGCCGAGCCGTCATGAGATCGCCGTCACTCCGGGGTCCATTGTACTCAGTATCGACGGCTGTCAATATAGACATGTGTCGAATCAATCGGAGACTACCGAATCCTGCTCTCCGCCGCTGATCGCGGAGCCCCTGACCCAGGAGCAGGCCACCGACCTGGCCCGCACGGTCAAAGCACTGGCCGACCCGGTGCGGCTACGGCTGCTGTCGCTGATCGCGTCCCACGCGGGCGGCGAGGTCTGCGTGTGCGACCTCTCGGGTGCGTTCGAGCTCAGCCAACCCACGATCTCGCACCACCTCAAGGTGCTGCGCCAGGTCGGACTGGTGACGAGCGAGCGGCGCGGCACCTGGGTGTACTACCGGGCGGACCTCGACGCGCTGCGGCGCCTTTCCACGGCGCTGGTGGGCGACGCGACGCCGGTGGTCACGGCATGAGCACCCCGGCGGCGGACACCGCGCACGCAGACCCCGAGAGCGTCGTCGCCAAACTGTCCACACTCGACCGCTTCCTGCCGCTGTGGATCGGCGCCGCGATCGTCGCCGGACTGCTGGCCGGGCGCTGGATCCCGGGCTTCGACGCCGCGCTCAACGCCTTCAGCATCGACGGCATCTCGCTGCCTATCGCGCTCGGCCTACTCGTGATGATGTACCCGGTGCTGGCCAAGGTCCGCTACGACCGGCTCGATTCGGTCACCAGCGACCGCACACTGCTGTGGTCCTCGCTGGTGCTGAACTGGGTCCTCGGCCCGGCGCTGATGTTCGCGCTGGCCTGGCTGCTGTTGCCCGATCTGCCCGAATACCGCACCGGCCTGATCATCGTCGGCCTCGCCCGCTGCATCGCCATGGTGATCATCTGGAACGACCTCGCCCGCGGCGACCGGGAAGCGGCCGCCGTGCTGGTCGCACTGAACTCCATCTTCCAGGTCATCGCCTTCGGCGCGCTGGGCTGGTTCTACCTGATGGTGCTGCCCGGCTGGCTCGGTCTGCCCACAACGGACCTGGCCGTCTCGGGCTGGCAGATCGCCAAGAGCGTGCTGATTTTCCTCGGCATCCCGCTGCTCGCCGGCTACCTCTCCCGTCGCATCGGCGAACGGACCAAGGGGCGCGCCTGGTACGAAAACACCTTCCTGCCAAGGATCGGCCCGACCGCGCTGTACGGGCTGTTGTTCACCATCGTGGTGCTGTTCGCCCTGCAAGGCGAGCAGGTCACCAGCCAGCCGTTCGACGTCGCCCGCATCGCGCTACCGCTGCTGGCCTACTTCGCGATCATGTGGGCGGGTTCGTACGCCCTCGGCAAGGCGGCGGGACTGAACTACGAACGCACCACGACGCTCGCGTTCACCGCGGCGGGTAACAACTTCGAGCTGGCCATCGCGGTCGCCATCGCGACCTTCGGCGCAACCAGCGGCCAAGCCCTCGCCGGGGTCGTCGGCCCGCTGATCGAGGTACCCGTACTGGTCGCACTGGTCTACGTCTCGCTGGCGCTGCGCCGTCGCTTCCAGACGGCACCCTCCCCTGAACCCGCCCGAGTGCCAGAACGAGTAGAGGAAGCACCGTGACCGACGTCCCCGAAGTGTTGTTCGTCTGCGTGCATAACGCGGGCCGATCCCAGATGGCGGCGGCCCTGCTCGACCACCACGCCGACGGTCGCGTGCTCGTCCGCTCCGCGGGCTCCGCACCCGCCGACAGCGTCAACCCCGCGGTCATCGAGGTCATGGCCGAACTCGGCCTCGACTTGTCCACGGCGTTCCCCAAGCCACTGACCACCGACGCGGTCGAGGCATCCGACGTCGTCATCACCATGGGGTGTGGCGACGCGTGCCCCGTCTTCCCCGGCAAGCGCTACCTCGACTGGCAGCTCGACGACCCCGCGGGCCAGGACGTCGACACCGTGCGCCGAATCCGCGACGACATCGACACCCGCGTCCGTGATCTGCTCGGCGAACTCGTGAACACCGGCAGTTAACTCGCAGCGCAGCAGAATCGAAAACTGACAAATCTGTCAGCACCCGGCTATCTTTGGCGGATGGCCGGGTGTTTTTCGTCGCACAGCGTTATCACTGCGCGTGGATAAACCATTCCATTGAGCGATGACAAATTGTTAGCGGTCTCACAATCAAAGCCAACACCTGGTAACTTCCACATGACGTCGACGTGATGACTCCCGCCCGACGCTCGTCGTTCGCTTTGCGTTTACCTACATAGCCCTACCGTGTCATGTCACCTGCTTAACGTCCTGCTGCGTGAACGCACATGAGTCGGTTTTCCCGACCGCAATACCCCGAAAGAGGTTTATTGTGAATCGCTCCACCCTGAGCCGCATCGTCGCGATGCCGGCTGCGACCGCGCTCGCCCTCGGGCTGGCGGCATGTGGCGCAGCGAACGAACAGACCAGCAGCAACGGTGGCGGCGAGGGCTTGTCCGGCACGATCAATGGCGCGGGTGCCAGCTCCCAGGAAGCGGCCCAGCAGGCATGGATCGCTGGCTTTACCAGCGAGAACCCTGACGTCACGATCAACTACGACCCGATCGGCTCCGGCGGTGGCCGCGAGCAGTTCATCGCGGGCGGCACCGACTTCGGTGGCACCGACGCCTACCTCGACGACACGGAGCTCGCGGATGCCACGAAGCGCTGCGGCGAGGTCGTCGAGATCCCGGTGTATGTCTCCCCGGTCGCGGTGGTGTTCAACCTCGATGGCGTGGACGAACTCAATCTCCGGCCCGAAACCATCGCCAAGATCTTCAACCAGAAGATCACCAAGTGGAACGACCCGGAGATCAAGGCGGACAACCCGGACACCGATCTGCCCGATCTGAAGATCACCCCGGTGAACCGCTCCGACGAGTCCGGCACCACCGAGAACTTCGTCGAGTACCTCTCCGAGACGACCGGTGATGCGTGGCCGCACGAGGTCAGCGGCAACTGGCCAGTCGCGGGCGGCGAGGCCGCGCAGGGCACCTCTGGGGTCGTGCAAGCCGTCAGGAACGGTAACGGCACCATCGGGTACGCCGACGCCAGCCAGGCAGGCAGCCTCGGTACCGCGAAGGTCGGCGTCGGCGGAGAGTTCGTCGAGTACTCGCCGGAAGCCGCCGCCGCGGTGCTCGACGCTTCGGAGCCCGTCGAGGGCCGGGGTGAAAGCAGCTTCGCCTACGACCTGGAGCGCGAGAAGGAGGGCACCTACCCGATCGTGCTGGTCTCCTACGGTCTCGCCTGTGCACAGTACGACGACGCCGAGAAGGCCGAACTGGTGAAGTCCTACCTGTCCTACGTGGTCAGCGAGGAAGGCCAGCAAACAGCGGCAGACAACGCGGGTTCCGCCCCGATCTCGGACTCCCTGCGGGAGCAGCTCAACCCGGCCATCGACGCCATCTCCGGCGGGGGCCAGTCCTGACTCGCCAGTGCTCATGCACACCGGGCGGCCGTCACACCGACGGCCGCCCGTCCCATGACCACCGTTGGCGCGTTCTACGGTAAATCCCAACACCACGAAGGGACGGACAGTGCCGGCCACTGAACAACCTGTGCGGCCACGCACCAAGGTGCGGCAACGGCCGGGCGACCGGATCTTCGCCGGCCTCTCCACCGGCGCGGGAGTGCTCATCCTGACCGTGCTGGGAGGCGTCGCGGCGTTCCTGCTCATCGAAGCATGGCCGGCGATCATCGCCCCGGCCGACGAGATCCCCGGCGGCGAGGGTCTCGTCCTCTACATCTGGCCACTACTGTTCGGTACGCTGCTGTCGGCGTTCTTCGCGCTGCTCATCGCCGCACCACTCGCCGTGAGCATCGCACTGTTCATCACCCATTACGCGCCGCGCAGGCTCTCGCAGGCGCTTGGCTACATGATCGACCTGCTCGCGGCCATTCCCAGCATCATCTATGGCCTGTGGGGCTTCTTCGTGCTCGCGCCCGCCACGCTGGGGCCAACGACCTGGCTCACCGAGTATCTCGGCTTCATTCCGCTGTTCGAGGGGCCACCATCGGCGACCGGCCGCACCATGCTTGTCGCGGTGATGGTCCTCGCGGTCATGATCCTGCCGATCATCTCGGCCGTTGTCCGCGAGGCGTTCCGGCAGACACCACGGTTGCATGAGGAAGCGGCGCTCGCGATCGGCGCGACCCGATGGGAAATGCTGCGCATGGCTGTGCTGCCGTTCGGTCGCTCGGCGATCATCGGCGCGTCGATGCTCGGGCTCGGCCGCGCACTCGGCGAAACCATGGCCGTCGCGATCGTCCTTTCGGTCTCGGGCGGGGTGACCTTCAACCTGATCAGCTCGGGTAACCCATCCACCATCGCCGCCAACATCGCGTTGAAGTTCCCGGAATCGACCGGGCTCGACATCAACGCGCTCATCGCGTCCGGCCTGGTGCTGTTCGCCGTCACGCTCGGCGTGAACATGCTCGCCCGCACCATCATCAACCGCCGCCGAGAGTTCTCGGGAGCCAACTGATGCCGACATCAACCCCGGAACGCGACATCGACCTGGAATCCCCGATCGGCGGGATACCGCTGGTGCATCAGACGCTGCCGCGCTGGGCACCGCACGCCACCCTGGCCACGGCTGTACTCGCCGGCCTCGCGCTCGTCGGCGCTGGCATCGGCATCGGACTGGCCGCTGTTCTGGTCGTCCTGCTCTACGGCGTCGCGATCTACTCGTGGTCGCGGCCGATCGAGGGCGCGCGCAAGGCGAAGGACCGGGTCGTCACCACCGCGGTGATGGCGACGTTCCTGCTCGCGCTGTTACCGCTGGTCTCGGTGATCGTCACCGTGATCAGCCGAGGGGCCGCGCGATTCGACATCGAATTCTTCACCCACTCGATGCAGGGCGTCGTCGGTGCGGGCGGCGGCGCGTACCACGCGATCATCGGCACACTGATCATCACCGGTCTCGCCGCCCTGATCTCGGTGCCTATCGGCATGCTCACCGCCATCTACCTCGTCGAGTACGGACGCGGAAAGCTCGCCCGCGCCATCACGTTCTTCGTCGACGTCATGACCGGCATCCCGTCGATCGTCGCCGGCTTGTTCGCGTTCGCCCTGTTCGCGCTCTTTTTCGGGCCGGGCGTTCGGCTGGGTATCATGGGTGCCATCGCACTGAGCGTGCTGATGATTCCGGTGGTGGTGCGCTCCACAGAGGAGATGCTCAAACTCGTACCCAACGAGCTACGCGAAGCCGCCTATGCGCTGGCGGTTCCGAAGTGGCGGATGATCATCAAGGTAGTGCTGCCGACCGCACTGGCCGGGATCGCCACCGGCGTCACGCTGGCCATCGCCCGGATCATCGGCGAAACCGCACCACTGCTGATCACACTCGGTATCACCACGGGCACCAACTTCAATCCGTTCGACGGGAGAATGGCGACGCTGCCGGTGTTTTCCTACTACGAGTACGTCAACCCAGGCATCCCACCGGAGCCATCGCTGGAGCGAGCATGGACAGCCGCGCTCGTCCTCATCATCATTGTGATGGTGCTCAATCTCGCTGCCCGCCTCATCTCACGACTGTTCGCCCCCAAGACCCGCAGCTGAGCGGCACGACCGGAGAAGGAAGCACAGTGGCCAAGCGCATCGAGGTCAAAGACCTCGACATCTACTACGACAAATTCCTCGCCGTGCAAGGCGTGTCGATGACGATCGAGCCGAGGTCGGTCACCGCGCTCATCGGGCCGTCCGGCTGCGGCAAGTCGACGTTCCTGCGCTCGCTGAACCGGATGCATGAGCTGGTGCCCCACGCGCGGGTCGAGGGCACCGTCGTCATGGACGACCAGGACCTCTACGGTCCGAACGTCGACCCGGTCGGCGTACGCAGGCAGATCGGCATGGTCTTCCAGCGGCCGAACCCGTTCCCCACGATGTCGATCTACGACAACGTCGCGGCGGGCCTGCGGCTCAACAACGCCCGCATCAGCAAGAGCGACCTCGACGCGTTGGTCGAGCGCTCGCTGCGGGCGGCGAACCTGTGGAGCGAGGTCAAGGATCGGCTGAACAAGCCCGGTTCGGGGCTGTCAGGCGGGCAGCAGCAGCGGCTGTGTATCGCGCGCGCCATCGCGGTGCAGCCGGACGTGCTGCTGATGGACGAGCCCTGTTCGGCGCTCGACCCGATCTCTACCCAGGCGATCGAGGACCTGATCAACGAGCTGAAGACCGAGTACACGATCGTCATCGTCACCCACAACATGCAGCAGGCCGCCCGGGTCAGCGACACGACGGGGTTCTTCAACCTGCAGGGCGTCGGCCAGCCGGGGCAGCTGGTCGAGATCGACGACACCACGAAGATCTTCTCCACCCCGAGTAACCAGGCGACAGAGGACTACATCTCCGGCCGCTTCGGCTAAACGCGGGCACCGGGCGCCGCGAGTCGCACCATATTTGCCGCGAGTCGCACCTAGGCCCGCGAAGTTGATCTACTTGCCGCGCGCTGTGACCACTTCGTGTCCGGTTCGTCCGATGTCGTTGGTCACAGCGCGCGGATAGTTGATCAACGCTCGTACTGCACGGCGGTGGACTCGGTGTCGAAGCCGAGCTTGCGATAGACGGCGATCGCGGCGGGGTTGTCGCCCTCGACGTAGAGGATCACCGTCGGCAGGCCTTGTTCGCGCAGGTAGACGAGGCCCGCGATCGTGAGCGCCGTGCCGACGCCGCTGCCCTGCGCGGCCGGGTCGACCCCAACGACGTACACCTCGCCGACGGGTTCCGACCCCGGCTCCGGGCCGGGCGGATGCACCTTGGTCCAGTGGAAGCCGAGCAGGGCGACGTCCGAGCTCGCGGCAGCGTCGACCGCCGCGTCCCCGGCACGCTCCGCGAGGAAGAACCCGTTCGCGTCGAACCAGTTTTCCCGCTCGGCGGCGACGAGGTCCTCGACGGTCATCGCACCCTGCTCCGGATGCCAGACGAACGCGCGGGCATTGACGTCGATGACGGCTTGCTCGTCCTGGCCGGGCCGGAACGTCCTGAGCCGCACACCGTCAGGCAGCACCGGGTCGGTCAGCCGCAAGTCTGACGCGGCGGCGCTCATGATGAGCAGCTCACGGACCCGCGTACAGCCCGCCCGGTCAGCGAGCTTCGCGGCATCTGGGTGGTCGGCGTGTGACCACACCCGCACAGTGCTGCCGCCAGCAGCGCGCACCGCATCGAGCACGACGTCGAACAACGCGGAGCCGTGACCTCGGTTGCGGTGCTCCGGGTGCACGATCAGCTCGATGACCTGTCGTCCGAAGGCGTCGCCATCGGTGTCGAGGTGCGCGTAGCCGATCAGCCCGTCATCGAGGTAGCCAAGCAGGTGCCGTCCTCCGGCGAACTCGCCGGGCAGCGGTCCCGTCGTGGTGATCGAGGGCCAGCCGTCCGCCGCGCGCGCGGCGAGTAGCAGCGCACGGACGTCTTCGGTTCGGGCGTCGTCGAGGGTGTCGAACCAGTGGGGAGTAAGCACGGCACCCACGCTACCGCCGGGCAGCTACAGCTGCGGGTGTGTCCGGAACGCGGGACACAACGTCGGGAACGCGGGACACAACGTCGGGAACGCGGGACACAGCGTCCGGAACGCAGGACACAGCGTCGGCGGATGCGAGAGGCTACCGCGACGTCAGCGAGCGCAGGGCGGCGTCGAAACGGTCCTCGCGCCGTGCGGTGCCGCGGACGGCCTCTTCCTGGCGCTGCGGCTGCTGTGCGGACTTGGCGGGCCGCTCGAACTTGTAGCCAACGTTGCGGACGGTGCCGATCATCTGCTCGTGCTCGGGGCCGAGCTTGGCGCGCAGCCGCCGCACGTGGACGTCGACGGTGCGGGTACCGCCGAAGAAGTCGTAGCCCCAGACCTCCTGCAGCAGCTGCGCCCTGGTGAACACCCGGCCAGCATGCTGCGCGAGGTACTTGAGCAGCTCGAACTCCTTGTAGGTCAGCTCAAGGGTGCGCTTGCGCAGCTTGGCGGTGTAGGTGGCCTCGTCGATGACGAGGTCGCCGACGCGCAGCTCGGCGTCGGCCTGCGACGGGGCACCCTCGCGGGTGGTCGCCAGCCGCAGCCGGGCATCGACCTCGGCGGGGCCGGCGGCGGGCAGCATGATGTCGTCGATGCGCCACTCGGCGGTGACCGCGACCAGCCCGCCCTCGGAGACGACGGCGATCACCGGCACGGCGTCGTCGTCGCTGGCACTGGTGAGCAGGCGGCACAGACTCTTCGCGGACGCCAGGTCCTGCCGGGCGTCGACCACGATCACGTCTCGGTGACCCGCGTCGAGCAACGCGGTAACCTCGGGCGTGCGAACCCGCACCGAGTGGGGAAGCAGCGCGAGGGCAGGCAGTACGGATGACGCGTCGGACTCAGTTGTGAGAACGAGTAGTTCCATACTCATCGCCGCACCGCCTAATCTCGATGGCTTCCACCGGACATACTCTCTCGGGACCTGCCCCCGAGCACCGGTTTCGTAGAGAATAACGGGTGACCAGCCAGAACACACCCAGCAAGCAAGCTGCATCACAGAAAAGGCTGAGCGCGCACCGGTGGTGCGCACGGGGGAGGGCCCAGCGAAGCACGCAAGTGAGCAGAGGGAGAGCGAGTGAAGAACGCCGTGCGAGACGGTGCCCGATCCGACGCCGTATCCGCGAGGAAACGCCCCCGGCGCACGGGTACGAAACTGCTCGTTTTCCTGGTCATCCTCGGTGGGCTCCTGGCCGCGGCCGACTTCGGTTTCGCGGCCGTCGCCGAGCACCAGGTCTCGCAACAGACCCGCAAGCAGCTCAACCTCAAAGACGATCCCGCGGTCACCATCCACGGCTTCCCGTTCACCACGCAGGCGCTCAGCGGTGATTATGAGCACATCACCCTCTCGGCGGATGGCGTCGCCGTGCAAGACACCTTGCGCAACCTGCACCTGATGGCGGAGCTGCGCGACGTCACCGCGCCGCTGAACGACGTCCTGGCGGGCAACACCGACGCGATCGAGATCGGTGAGCTCGAGGGGATCGTCAAGATCAGGCAGCGCGACATCGGTCGGCTGATCAAGCTGCCGAACCTGGACATCGAGCCAGCGGCGGAGGACTACGTCAAGTCCGGCGACAACAAGGACAAGGTCAGCGTCAAGGACCTGGACAAGCGCCGCGACGCGATGGACGACTTCCCGTCGACGGCAGGCATCCGGCTCGCGGCGTCGACCCGCATCGCGGGCTCGGACACCGAGATCGTGGCCTACGCCATCCTCACGCTGACCGACACATCGGTCGCCGTCGACCCGCGCCGGCTTGAGATCGGCCACCAAAACGGCACCACGGTCGTGCCGCCGATGGTGCGACAGAACCTGTTGCCGCAGTTCAGGACCACCATCAGCCCAGGAAGCCTGCCGTTCAACGTCCGGCCGAGCGGGGTGGCCGTCCAGCAAGGTGCGGTTATCGTGCAAGGGAAGGCCAACAACGTCACCTTCGCCGACGGCGCTGGGCTGACGTCACTCAATTAGGGAGCGCGCGATGGGCCTGACGGGGCTGTGGATCCTGCTCGGCGCGCTGGCCGCGGGGCTCGCGGTCGGCATCGCCCTGCGGCTGCGCGAGGGCAAGATCCGGCCACCACGCCCCGGTAAGGACATCGACGCGGACCCGTCACACCTGCCGGACCGGGTCGCCGACGCACTCGGACCCGCCGTCACGCTCGTGCAGATCTCCACCACATTCTGCAGCCCGTGCCGCCACACCCACGCCAGGCTGGCGATGCTCGCCGAGAACAACGACGGCCTGCGCCACGTCGACCTCGACGTCACGCACGAACCGGACATCGCTCACCAGCTCGGCGTGCTGCGGACGCCGACGACCATCGCCTACGACCCCGACGGGACCGAGCTACTCCGGGTGGGTGGTGTGCCGGACGCGGACACCCTGCTCGACTCGCTGCGGCCCCACCTGGCCCCCGCCTGAGCCAGCCACGCACGGTAGCGATGGCGGCCGTGCCGCCTACTACACCACATGGACTCCGACTATCGTGTTCCATTCCGTGGACGCCCCTCCCACGAAGAGGAATGCGCCGGTAATGTCTCTCGCGTGAACCAGCGACACACGGACCGGCTGACCCTGCGCCTGCTCACCGAGCGTCGCGCGGTCGACCTGTGCCGCGTGCGCAGCGCCCTGTGTCCCTCGCTCACGAGCTGAGCCGCTGGCGTTTACGCCTGCGACCGCGAACGCACGAAGCCTAACGCGCACCAGTTCACCGGAGACGATCATGTCAGCAGGCCAACCAGTCGACCCCCGAGGTCCGCGCTTCGCCGCGATCATCACCACGGTCGTGCTCGCCATCGTGCTGCTCACGTCGTGGTGGCCGCTGCTCGCCGCGCAAACGATCGTCTTCGGCATCGGGGCGTTCATCGGGCTACGCTATGCCCCGTACGCCGTGCTGTACCGCTCGTTCGTCGCGCCCAAGCTCGGGCCGACGGCTGAGCGGGAAGCGGCGGCGCCGGTGCGGTTCGCCCAGGGGGTCGGCTTCGTGTTCGCGCTGGCAGGCACCATCGGCTACGCGGCCGACATCGTGTTGCTTGGCGCGATCGCGACCGGGTTCGCGCTGTTCGCCGCGTTCCTCAACGCCGCGTTCGACTTCTGCCTCGGCTGCGAGACCTACCTGCTGCTGCGCCGGTTCGCCCCGGGGACACAGGCCCAAACGTAAAACAACCAACGCAACGACAAGAAAGAGAGTGCCGCTGACATGAGTCGCGAAGACGTCCTGGTGACCACCCAGTGGGCCGAGGACAACCTCGACACCCCCGGTGTGGTCTTCGTCGAGGTGGACGAGGACACCACCGCATACGAAGGCGGACACATCCGCAACGCCGTGCGGATCGACTGGAAGACCGAGCTGCAGGACCAGGTCCGCCGCGACTTCGTCGACAAGGCCGGGTTCGAGAAGCTGCTCTCCGAGAAGGGCATCAGCAACGACGACACGGTCGTGCTCTACGGCGGCAACAACAACTGGTTCGCCGCCTACGCCTACTGGTACTTCAAGCTCTACGGCCACGAGAACGTCAAGCTGCTCGACGGTGGCCGCAAGAAGTGGGAGCTGGACGGCCGCGAGCTGACCGACGAGGTGCCTGACCGCAAGCAGACCAGCTACGTCGCCAAGGAGCAGGACCCCAAGCTGCGGGCGTTCCGCGACGAGGTCGTCGAGGCCATCAACACCAAGAACCTCGTCGACGTCCGCTCGCCCGACGAGTTCTCCGGCAAGCTGAACGCGCCCGCGCACCTGCCGCAGGAGTCCGCGCAGCGCTCCGGTCACATCCCGAGCGCGCTGAACGTGCCGTGGGCGTCCACCGCCAACGAGGACGGCACCTTCAAGTCCAACGACGAGCTCAAGGAGCTTTACCAGGAGGCCGGCCTCGACACCTCGAAGCCGACCATCGCCTACTGCCGCATCGGGGAGCGTTCCAGCCACACCTGGTTCGCGCTCCGGGAGCTGCTTGGGCTGGAAGACGTCAAGAACTACGACGGTTCATGGACCGAGTACGGCTCGCTTGTCGGCGTGCCGATCGAGTTGGGAGCGAAGTGATGAGTGACGGTTGCGGCGCACCTGCGCAGACGGCCACCCCGGCGAGCCTGGACACCAACGGCCAGGTCGTCGTCACTGGCAAGGTGACCGGCAGCGACGGGCCGGTCGGCGGCGCCTACGTGCGGCTGCTCAACGGCGACGGCGAGTTCGTCGGCGAGGTGCAGGCATCGCCGGAGGGTGACTTCCGGTTCTACGCGGCGGCGGGCGACTGGACCGTCCGTGCGCTGCACGCCGCTGGCAACGGCGAGGCGTCGGTGACCACTGGCGAGCCGGGCCTGTACGAGGTGCCGATCAGCATCTGACGACGTCCGCTCAACGGGCGGCCTTCGGGCAACACTGGAAACGCAGCGGGGCACTCCGATCTCGGAGTGCCCCGCTGTCGTGTGTGCGGTGAATGACGCTCGGTCGCTCAGGCGAACTCGTGCCGCACGATGGTCTGCTCGCGGCCCGGCCCGACGCCGATCGCGGAGATCCGCGCGCCAGCCAGCTCCTCAAGCCGCTCGACGTACGCCCGCGCGTTCGGCGGCAGGTCCTCGAACGTCTTGCAGTCGCTGATGTCCTCCCACCAGCCGGGCAACTCCTCGTAGATCGGCACGGCGTGGTGGACGTCGGTCTGCGTCATCGGCATGTCCTCGTTGCGGAAGCCGTCGACCTCGTAGGCCACGCACACCGGCACGCGCTCCAGTCCGGAGAGGACGTCGAGCTTGGTGAGGAAGAAGTCCGTGATGCCGTTGACGCGGGCGGCGTAGCGGGCGATCACGGCGTCGAACCAGCCGATACGCCGGTCGCGGCCGGTGGTCACGCCGATCTCACCGCCAGCCTTGCGCAGGTAATCGCCCATCTGGTCGTGCAGCTCGGTCGGGAACGGCCCAGACCCGACGCGCGTGGTGTACGCCTTGAGGATGCCGAGCACCGTGGTGATGCGGCCCGGCCCGATGCCGGAACCAGCGCTCGCACCGCCCGACGTCGGGTTCGACGACGTCACGAACGGGTAGGTGCCGTGGTCGACGTCGAGCAGCGTGCCCTGCGAGCCCTCGAGCAGCACCGTCTCGCCACGTTCCAGCGCCTTGTTCAGCTCAAGGCGGGTATCCGCGATGCGGTGCGCGAACTTTTCGCCCGTTTCCAGCACCTCGTCGGCGACCTGGTCCGCGTCGAGCGCCTTGCGGTTGTAAACCTTGACCAGCACCTGGTTCTTGAATTCCAGGGCGGCCTCGACCTTCTGCCGGAAGATCTTCTCGTCGAGCAGGTCCTGCACCCGGACGCCGACGCGGGCGACCTTGTCCATGTAGCACGGCCCGATGCCGCGCCCGGTGGTACCGATCTTGCGGGAGCCGAGGTAGCGCTCGGTCACCTTGTCGATGGCGACGTGGTACGGCATGATCAGGTGCGCGTCCGCCGAGATCAGCAGGCCAGCGGTGTCGACGTCACGCGCCTCAAGCCCGGCCAGCTCGTCGAGCAGCACGCCGGGGTCGACGACGACACCGTTGCCGATGACGTTGGTCACCTCGGGCGTGAGAATGCCAGACGGTATGAGGTGTAGCGCGAAGTTCTGCCCATCGGGCAGCACCACGGTGTGACCGGCGTTGTTGCCGCCCTGATAGCGCACAACCCACTGCACCCGGTCGCTGAGCAGATCGGTGGCCTTGCCTTTGCCTTCGTCGCCCCACTGGGCGCCGATCAGCACGATGGCGGGCATGTGACACTCCTGTTTGTCTGCTTTGGCCGCACCCGAACGGATGGCCGGTCAACGAGGGTAACGGAGGTCAGCGTCATGGGTGGCATCGTGCTCGCATGTGGGACGAGCATCATCTCACCGGCCGTCCTTGCGCACGCGGGGCTGGAACAGCATCGCATAGTGCCCGTTCCCACCCGGCCTGGCAAGTCGGACGTCGACGCCGAGCTGGCCAAGGCCGCCGATCGGACCAGCGGACCTGGCGCGGACGTCATCGTAGCTGGCGATGACGCCGACCTCGCGGCGGTCGCGTTGCGGCTGCTGCGGCGAGATCGACTCGGTGACGTCCGGGTGGGTTACGTGCCCACGGAGCGGTCGGCCTGCGCGGCGCTGTGGGAGCTGCCGACCGGCACCGAGCAGGCGCTGCGGCTGGCGGCGACCGGGCAGGCGCGTGGCGTGCCGCTGATCCGGGACGACGTCGGCGGCGTGCTGATCGGCACCGGCACCCTGCACCGTGTCGACGGCATCGCCTACTGCGATGACGACGTGGTGCTGCGAGGGAGGGCGTACCGGATCGACGTTAACCCGGACACCACTTGCGGCGCCGGACTGACGGTGACGCTGCGATACCGGCGGTTCGGCAGGCAGCGCGCGACCGTGCGAGGCAGGGCGTTCGCCATCGGCTGCGAGCCGATGACGCCGGTGCTGGACGGCGTGGCGCGCGAGCGCACTACGGAACGCTGGACCTGGTACCGCCACACCGAGGATCTGCTACTGGTACGACCCGGCTGAGCCTTTCGGCCCACTAGCTGTCCGCTGCGACAACGACCGCACGACGACCTCTGGGGACACGCACAGTTCCGCTCTTCCGCTCCGACATCCAGCATTCACCTCACTGTCACCCTGCAAGCGGAAAGTGAGGGCCTTCCATATGGTGAAGTCTGCACTCGGTGTTCGTCGGCGATTATCCGTCCTCCTTGTCACGTTAGCCGCGATCGCCGCGTCTACGGTCGGAGCAACGGGTGCCGCGAGCGGCGCGGAGAGCGAACCAGCACCCCCGACAACGGACGTCTACGCCAGCGACCTCGACTGGGTCTCGGCGCAGAACGGTTGGGGGCCGGTCGAACGGGACATGTCCAACGGCGAGAAAGATGCCGGTGACGGGTCCACCATCACGGTCGACGGGAACAGCTACGCGAAGGGACTCGGCGTGCATGCCGGGTCGGTGATCCGCTACCACCTCGGCGGAAACTGCGAGACCTTCGTCTCCGATATCGGCGTCGATGACGAGGTGTGGTACTCCGGGTCGGTCGTCTTCAGCGTCATCGCCGACGGCGCAACGGCGGCGCAGAGCCCGGTACTCACGGGATCATCGGACGTCGCCCGGATCGAGGCCGACATCGACGGCGCGTCCTACGTCGACCTTGTGGTGAACGAGGGCGGCGACACCATCGACTACGACCACGCGGACTGGGCGGGCGCGCGGTTCCTGTGCTCAGGGGATGGCACTGCCCAGCCTGTCGGCGACCTGACCGCCCCCACCAGCGACGCCTGGGCCAGCGACCTGGGTTTCGTCCCTCACCAGAACGGGTGGGGACCTGCCGAACGGGACATGTCCAACGGCGAGAAGGAAGCCGGTGACGGGTCCACCCTGCACGTCAACTCCTACACCTTCGACAAGGGGCTCGGGGTGCACGCCGACTCCAGGCTGCGGTTCTACACCGGCGGCAAGTGCGACACCTTCACCGCGAAGGTCGGCATCGACGAGGAAGTCGGCGGCAACGGTTCGGTGCGGTTCCGGGTCATCGCCGACGGTTACCAGGTTTACGCCTCCGACCGCCTGACCGGTTACTCCTTTACTCGTACGGTCGACGCGCGAATCGCGGGCGCGGAGTTCGTCGATCTCGTGGTCGACGACGCGGGGGACGGCATCGGCCAGGACCATGCCGACTGGGGTGACGCCCGGTTCACGTGCGAGGAGTATCCCGGCACCACCTTCTACAACCCGCCGGAGACGCTGCCCGCCGAGAACGGCGCGATCGTGCGCAGCGAACCATCCGAGTTCTGGCTCTCGCCGCTGAAGCTAACGAAGGTGGACGCCGAGGTGACGCGGATGATGTATCGCACAACCGACCGCAGCGGGGATCCGATCGCGGTGACTGGCCAGCTGATCGTGCCGAACGCGGAGTGGGACGGCCCCGGTGAACGGCCGGTCGTGGCCTACGCCGCGGGCACGCAGGGCCTCGGCGACCAATGTGCCCCGTCGCGGCAGACCACCGTCGGCACGGAGTACGAGGCCCCGTTCATCACCGGTCTGCTCCTGCGGGGCTACGCGGTCGCGATGACCGACTACCAGGGACTCGGGACGCCAGGCACCCACACCTACATGGTCCGCGAGGCGACCGGCAGGGCAGTGCTCGATTCCGCGAGGGCAGCACTGAACCTCCCGGACACCGGACTGTCACCGACCGCGCCGATCGCGATCGCCGGGTACTCACAGGGCGGCGAGGCCGCGGGAGCGGCCGCGGAACTGGCGGCGTCCTACGCGCCCGAGCTCGGCATCATCGGCGTGGCGGCCGGGGGCGTTCCCGGTGATCTCGAGATCGTCGCGCAGCAGCTGGACGGCAGCCTCTACGTCGCCTTCCTCGGGTACGCCGCCAAAGGCCTGGACGCCGCCTACCCGACGAACCTCGACGACATCCTCAACGAGAAGGGCCGCGCCTGGTTCGACAAGCTCGCCGAACAGTGCACCATCGAGTCGGTGCTGACCACCGCGTTGACGGACACGTCGTCACTCACCGTCGACGGCAGACCGATGCGGGAGTACATCACCGAGTCGCCGTGGGCGGGACCGGTGTCCGAGCAGTTGCTTGGCGACGGGCGGACGCCGAGTGTGCCGACGCTGGTGACGCACAGCAAGTACGACGACGTGGTGCCCTACGAGGCCGGGCGCGGCACCGCGCGTCGCTGGTGTGATCAGGGGGCCGACGTGCGGTTCAGCGGCAACGTGGCCCCTGGCCACATCGCCGGTGCCCTGGTCAGCTACGCCGAAATGTTCGGGTTTCTCGAAAAACGGATCGCGGGCGAAGCGTTCAGCCCGAACTGCTCAGCCTTCTAACCCAGACGCGGTTGGGGTAGCGGCCGAGCGCGGTCGCTACCCCAACCGCGTCGCCGCTCAAGCCAGGCCGGTCGCCTTGGCGGCCTCCGGGTCGGAGTCGGAGAGGAACTGCGAGCAGCGCAGGTACTCCTCGGTTTCGCCGATGCGTTCCGCCGCACGCGCCAGCGCGGCGACCGAGCGCAGGAAGCCCTGGTTGGGTCGGTGGCTCCACGGCACGGGGCCGTGTCCCTTCCAGCCCGCCTTGCGGAGCTGGTCGAGGCCGCGGTGGTAACCGGTGCGTGCGTAGGCGTAGGCGGCGACGTACTCCCCTGCGTCGAGCGCCCGCTCGGCCAGTGCGGCCCACGCTTCGCTGCAGTCCGGGTGTTCCGCGGCGACCTCGGACGGCGAGGTACCGGCGTCCAGGGCCGCCTGCGCGTCGGCGCGCGCTGGCAGCAGCGTTGGTTCCGGTTCAAGCAAGTTCGTCATAGCAGCCATCTTGCCAGCGCCGTCAGCGACGGCGACAGCGGTCGGCATGCGGTCACCGTGTGGGATCGGGCTCAGCCGAGCAGGCTGAAGAACCAGCTCCCACCGGCCAGCACCAGCAGGAGAACCAGCACGATGGCGACAACACGTTTCGACATCATCACAACGATGATGCAGTGCGGCCGCGGTTCTCGCCACACCACCCCCACGACGGCGTGTACCTGAGGTATTTTCAGGAATCCGCGTCAGGGGGACCCCGAGGTTCCCCCCACAATGTCTCCCGACCCGCTTCCGCGGCGCCCCGCACGCGAGAGGATGCCTCCGTGACTGACCAGCTTGCGGCAGTACCCGCTTCCGAGCCCGCTCCTCATGGCGGCCCGGTTACCAAGACCCGCGTGTTCTTCGAGCGGCACTGGCAGCGTCGACGGCCGGGCCGGCCGACACCGGATTGGGTAGTGAGCTTCATCTACCGCACCTGGCTGCTCGCGTTGCTGTTCAAGGTGGTCGGCTCGTCATGGGACATGTCGTGGCACTTCATGTGGATCAGGGACGACTTCGCGCCACCGCACCTGCTGAACAGCGTGGGCACCGTGATGGTGTGCGCGCTGGTGATCATCCACACTTACACCGGCATGGGCTGCACGCGCCGTTCGCTGCGGCTGATGCAGGCGGGCACCGTGACGTTCCTGCTCGCCGCACCGCTCGACGTCCTCAACCACCGCATCAGCGGCCTCGACCTGACCGCGTGGAGCCCGACGCACGCGATGCTCTACATCGGCACCGCCGTCATGATCCTCGGCGCGATCGACGGCTGGCTGAGCTCCAGCAAGCCGGGCAGGACCAGGACACTGACACTCGTCGCGCTGTGGGCGTTCCTGCTTGAGACGGTGTACTTCGCCAACGGGCAGCAGGAGTACGGCATCCTGGCGCTGCGGGCATGGGAGCGCGGTGAGCCGGGCGCGGAGCAGTCACTGCTCCAGTTCGCCGCGGACGATCTCGGGCGGGCAGTCGATCGCGAGGCCGTGATCCACTTCGCGCTGCCGATCCCGGACTGGGTGTATCCGCTGTGGGGCATCGGCGTGATGGCGCTGCTGCTGATCGCCGCCCGCGCTGTAGTGCGGGTGCGCTGGACGGCGACTGCGGTCGCCGGCGCGTACGTCGCGTACCGGGCCGCGATCTGGCCGCTGCTGGTCGGGGCTGGTTTCCCGCCGTCGACGGTGCCGTTCTACCTGGTGTTCGTCGGGCTGGCGGTGGACCTGGCGTTCCTGCTGCCCGCCGCCCGGTCGCGGGCACCCATCGGCGCGGCGCTGGTCACCGCGCTCGGCTTCGGCGCGTTGTGGACCCAGGCGCAGTTGCGGCCGTGGCTGCTCGGCGACGTCCACACCGAATCAGCGCCGCCAGTGGACTACTGGACGCTGCCGGTGGTGCTGGTGGGAGTTGGCGTGCTGTGGCTGGTGCTTGAGCCGTACGCCACGCGCCTGCGTGCGGACGCGCCGAGGTAGCCGACCCGGCTTCGCCAGGGATATTGCGCGATTCGCGCCCAGATCGGTGTCGTTTGTCGGTTTCTCGCGACCATTTGCCTGGCGAAGTTCCAACCTTGAGCGCGACCCTGCTCGCGGCGTAGTCTGACTGCGGCGCAGTCGGAGCGCCTGACCTCCTCCCCGGTGCTCACGCCACCGGCACAGCGGAGGTAAAGGGGACCACGAGAGTTCTCTCCGGTGATTGTCTCCGCCCCTTTCCGGTGGGGCGATGCCGAGCGTGAGTCGGATCGCCGCCGCCACGGGAAGGAGCGTCACCGATGACCACCCAGAAGTCGTTCAAACGCCGCGTGCGTGCCCGCATGACCAAGACTGGCGAGAGCTACACGGCGGCCCGCAGGCACCTGCTGCCCGATGAGCCAGCCGCACCCAGCAGCGCGACGCCGAGCACCAGCACGGCCCGTCGCGCCACCGAGATCAACAACGACGAGTCGATCCGGCGCAACACCGGCCGAAGCTGGGACGAGTGGTTCGCCGTGCTCGACGAGTGGGGCGCACGCGACCGCGGCCACACCGAGATCGCCCGGTGGGTCGGCGAGCAACACGACGTGTCCGGCTGGTGGGCGCAGAGCATCACCGTGGGCTACGAACAGGAGCGGGGTCTGCGGCAGCCGGGCCAGCAGTGCGACGGCTACTTCGCCGCGAACGCGAGCAAGACGGTCGCCGTGCCCCTCGCCGTGGCCTATGCCGCCGTGGCTGATTCAGGGCGACGCGGCGAGTGGCTAGGCGGCACGCTCACGCCGCAGGGCAAGTCGCGGGAGAACAAGGTGTTCCGCGCGGTGCTCGACGGCGAACCCGGCAAGCTCGAGTTCAGCTTCATCGCCAAGGGCGACGCCAAGACGCAGGTCACCGTGAGTCACACCAAGCTGGCGGACGCCGAGACGGCGGCCAAGCTCAAGCAACGGTGGCGGGAGCGGCTCGGCGAGCTCAAGTCGGCGTTGGAGGGCTGAGCCTGCCCGCGGCCTGTGGCGCCCGGTCGTGAGTGCTGATCAGGGTTCTAACTCTGATCAGCACTCACGACCCGGGATCAGAGCTTCTTGCCCGCCGACTTCAGGTTCTCGGCTGCCTCGACGACGCGGGCGGCCATGGCGCCCTCCGCGACCTTCATGTAGCTGCGCGGGTCGTAAACCTTCTTGTTGCCGACCTCGCCGTCGATCTTGAGCACACCGTCGTAGTTCTTGAACATGTGGTCGGCGATCGGGCGGGAGAAGGCGTACTGGGTGTCGGTGTCGACGTTCATCTTCACGACGCCGTAGGACACCGCCTCGTGGATCTCCTCGAGCAGCGAACCGGAGCCGCCGTGGAAGACCAGCTCGAACGGCTTCGACCCCTCGGGCAGGCCCAGCTTCTCGGCGGCGACGGCCTGGCCGCGCTTGAGCACGTCCGGCTTCAGCTGCACCGCGCCCGGCTTGTAGGAGCCGTGGACGTTGCCGAAGGTGGCGGCGAGCAGATAGCGACCCTTCTCGCCCGCGCCGAGCGCCTCGACGGTCTTCAGGTAGTCGCCCTCCGCGGTGTAGAGCTTCTCGTTGATCTCGTTGGAAACGCCGTCTTCCTCGCCACCGACGACGCCGATCTCCACCTCGAGGATGATCTTGGCAGCGGCCGCGGTGTCGAGTAGCTCGGCGGCGATCTTGAGGTTCTCGTCGAGGTCGATCGCGGAGCCGTCCCACATGTGGGACTGGAACAGCGGGTTCTTGCCCGCGTTGACGCGCTCCTGCGAGATCTGCAGCAGCGGGCGGACGAAGCCGTCCAGCTTGTCCTTCGGGCAGTGGTCGGTGTGCAGCGCGACGTTGACCGGGTACTTTTCGGCGACGACGTGCGCGAACTCGGCGAGCGCGGTCGCGCCGGTGACCATGTCCTTGACCTTCTGGCCGGAAGCGAACTCCGCTCCGCCGGTGGAGAACTGGATGATGCCGTCACTCTCGGCTTCCGCGAACCCTCGGATGGCGGCGTTCAGCGTTTCCGACGAGGTCACGTTGATTGCCGGATACGCGAACTCTCCCTCCTTGGCTCGGTCCAGCATCTCTGCGTAAACCTCGGGGGTTGCGATGGGCATCGGTGCTCCTCCTCGGGCGGGTTCTGCGGGGTGTGCCGCCTCGCGGGCAGGCGGTGTTGTCCTGGGTTGTCCTGGCTGTCTCCTACCCGCATCCTACGAGCAGCTCAACCCTTCGAGGCACGCCCCGTGTCGCGCCCCGTGACGGCGGCGACAGTGCCGCCCGAGTTGTGCCGAGTTGCCCGCAACGCCCGCGATCACCTGCGACGTTGTCCACAATCCCAACAGGCGATGTGACCAATTCGTGCGAACCAACGAAAGACGTACCCGCAAGTAACTGTTACTCTACGACAACACTTACTTGGGAGAAGCCACATCGACCGTCATCACGAAGGAGCGGAGAGCTAGTGGTGCGCAACCCCCTCAAACGCAAGGGCAACCTGGACGACACCGTCGTGTTCATCACCGGCGCGGCCCGCGGTATCGGCGCCGGGCTTGCGGAGCGGTTCGCGCGCCGGGGTGCCAAGGTCGCACTCGTCGGTCTTGAGATCGAGGAGCAGGACACCGTCGCCGAGCGGATCGGCCCCAACGCCGTCTCACTCGAAGCTGACGTCACTAGCTGGGAAGAGCTGGAAGCCGCCACGACCGTCGTCGTTGAGAAGTGGGGCGGCATCGACATCGTGATCGCCAACGCGGGCATCGCGACCACCGGCTTCGCCCGTTCCGTCGACCCTGTCGCCTACGAGAAGGTCTTCGAGGTCGACCTGCTCGGCGTGTGGCGCACCTTCCGGGTCACCATGCCGCACGTCATCGAGCGCAAGGGCTACCTGCTGGCGATCTCCTCACTCGCCGCCATCACGCACGCGCCCGGCCTGGCGAACTACTGCGCCGCGAAGGCCGCCGTCGAGGCGTTCAGCAACAGCCTGCGGGCCGAGTTGCGCCACCTCGGTGTGAAGGTCGGCGTCGCGCACCCGAGCTGGATCCGCACCGACCTGGTGGAAAGCGCGGACAAGCACCCGGTGTTCGGCAAGCTCCGTGCCGGGATGCCCGGGCTGTTCGGCAAGACGTACCCGCTCGAGTTCGCGCTGGACAAGCTGGAGCAGGGCGTGCTCAAGCGGGCACGGACGATCCACGTGCCCCGCTGGGTGGGCGGCGCGAAGCTGATCAGGTCGTTCCTGCCGCCGTTCATCGAGATCGGCTCACGGATGATGAAGGTCGCTGAGGCCGACGCCGAAGCGATCGACGACATCCGGCGCAGGGGCGCGCGCGAGGCGGCGATGACCGGCCATGGTGGCAAGGCCGCGACCGCGCGAGCGAAGCAGGAGCGCGCGAAACAGTTGGGCGCACCTGGCGCGTAACGATTGTTCGGTCACGACTGGCGCGCCGCGGGTGTCGCGGGTCTACAGTGCTCGCATGTCTCGACGTGATCAGATCAAGATGTCCGCGACGGAGGTCGCCGAGTTCCTCACCGAGCAGCGGGTGATCAACGTGGCCACCATGGGCCCCAAGGGCAGGCCACACCTCGCGCCGCTGTGGTACCTCCCGCGCGTAGACGACGTCGACGCGCCACGGCTGGAAACGTGGACCTACGGCAGCTCGCAAAAGGTCGCCAACCTGCGGCGGCTCGCAGAGGCGACGGTGCTGGCCGAGGACGGCGAGCAGTACGAGCAACTGCGGGGCGTGTCGATGGAATGCGACGTCGAGCTGATCGACGACGCCGACGAGACGCTACGCATCGGCATCGACCTGATGCACCGCTACACGTTCGAGGACGACAGCGTCGAGGTCCCGCCGTCACTGGTGGACGTCCTGCGCGAGCAGGCGGCCAAGCGGGTCGGGCTGGTGTTCACGCCGACGAAGATCGTGAGCTGGGATCATTCGAAGCTTGGCGGGGTGTACTGAGGCGGGCACAGCGCACCCGCCTCAGCGCCGATCAGTCGAGGCAGAACTCGTTGCCCTCGGGGTCGGCCAGCGCCGAGAGGTCGTTGCGGCGCAGTCGAGGGTGATTTGGACTTCGCTGGCCATCTCAGCTCGTCTCCAATCGGGTCCGCGTGTGCAGGTACAGATCGCGGAGCAGGCACACCTCGGCCAGGTGGTGGATCAGCTCGCGGTTGATGTGCAACACGAGTGCTGCCAGCGGTTCCTTGGCGTACGGTCCTTCCGCCTCCCCGCACGGGCGCGCGAGGCCGGCCTCTCCGAGGGACTCGACGCCAGCCACCCACGTGGCGTACTCCGCGTCGAGCTGGGCAAGCGCTCGCGCCGCGCTCGGGGCGTACTCGAATGACTGATAGTCAGTAGGCACGCGACCGAAATGGGCGGCGTTACGCATCGCGAGTACGCCGACGATCACGTGACCGAGACGCCAGGCAATCGTCGTGAACGGTGGCGGGTCGGGCATCGGCATCGCGAAGTCGATGGTCATCGCGCCGGATCCGGCCCGCACCGGCGCGGTACCGGTGCCGCGCGGGCGCACGCTCCAGCATCCGGGCGCAGGCTCCCAGAAGTACTCGTCGTCGGTGAGCCCGTCGAGGCGATCGCGTAGTTGGTTGGTCCAGTGCCATGTGAGCTGCTCCCGGAGCAGCGGGTTCCAGGTCGGTTCGGTCATGGTTCCAGAGACTCTCGCGAATAGCGGACAGATTCGGTCCGTTATCTGTGGAATGATGCGTACGTGACCGTCGAGGCGACGACCGAGCGAGTGCTGCGGTTGCTGGCGCTGCTACAGCGGCGGCCGTCATGGACCGCCGACGAACTCGCCGCCGAACTGGGCGTCACTGACCGGTCGGTGCGACGCGATGTAGAGCGGCTGCGCAACCTCGGCTATCCCGTGCATGCGGCGGCAGGCGTCGGCGGCGGCTACCAGCTCGGCGCGGGCACCCGGCTGCCGCCGCTGCTCCTCGACAACGAAGAGGCGATCGCGACGGCGGTGTCGTTGCGGCTGGCTACTGGGGAAACGGTCGCCGGGGCGGGAGAGGCGGCGCTGCGGGCGCTCGCGAAGCTCGACCAAGTGATGCCGCCCCGGCTGCGCGCGGAGGTGCGGGCCGTACACAACGCCACCGAGATCCTTGTCGGCCCCGGTGTCCAGGTCGACGCGGAACTGCTGATGACGCTCGCGCGAGCCTGTCGCGACGCGGTGCGAGTGCGATTCCGCTACGCAGGCCGCCCCCGTGACGGCAGCAGCGAGGAACAGGAGCGCACGGTCGAGCCGGTGCGAATGGTCGCCACGAGCCGCCGCTGGTACCTGATGGCCTGGGACGTCGACCGCGACGACTGGCGCACCTTCCGGCTAGACCGGATGCGTGATGTGGCAGCGACAACGTGGCGCTTCCGGGCGAGGCAGCATCCGGACCCGGTCGCCTACGTACAACGGTCCGTGACCGCGGCGCCATACCGGTATCTCGCACGGGTACGAGTGCATGCGCGGTCAGACGACGTGCGGGAGCTGGTGCCACCCCAGGTAGGGCGCGTCGAGAACGATGGCGACGGGTGCGTGCTCACCGCTGGCGGGGATGACGTGGACTGGCTCGCCATGCACGTGGCCCGGCTGGGCTTCGAGACGGAAGTGCTGGAGCCCCCGGAGTTGCGGGAGGCCGCCGCCCGGCTCGCCCGTCGCCTCTCGGCGATGGCAGGCACGGGCTGAAAGACCCGGTGGTCAGCTGGGATCACGCCAAGCTCGGCGGTACCTACCGAGCCCGCTCGTCCGGGCGCGGCGGCTCTGCCACCCACTCCAGTTCGTTCGCCTGCTCGGCCCTTGAGACGAGGTCGCCAGCGCGTGTAGGTACTCGGAGAGGACGCCCTCGGGCAGGCTCAGCCGTGGCCGCAGCGGCAGGTCGTCGTCTCCGTAAGCCGTGACGACGTACTCGCCCGGGTCGGAGGTGTCTTCGCCGCTACGCCTGCGCGAGATCGGCGAACCGGCTGTAGTGCAGCTGATGCGCCACGGTGACCGTGCTGGTCGGACCGGCACGGTGCTTGGCAAGGATCAGGTCGGCCTCACCGGCGCGCGGGTCGTCGCGTTCGGATGCGTCCGGCCGGTTGATCAGCAGCACGATATCGGCGTCCTGCTCCAGCGAACCGGATTCACGCAGGTCGGACAGCATCGGCCGCTTGTCGGTGCGCTGCTCAGGACCACGGTTCAGCTGGCTGATCGCGACCAGCGGCACCTCAAGCTCCTTGGCGAGCAGCTTGAGCTGACGGGAGAATTCCGACACCTCTTGCTGCCGCGACTCCACCTTCTTACCGGACGTCATCAGCTGCATGTAGTCGACGACGATGAGCTGCAGGTCGTTGCGCTGCTTGAGCCGCCTGGCCTTCGCGCGGATCTCCATCATCGTCATGTTCGGCGAGTCGTCGATGAACAGCGGCGCCTCGCTGATCTCGCTCATCCGCCGCGCCAGCCGGGTCCAGTCGTCGTCGCTCATCCGGCCACCGCGCATGTCCTGCAGCCGGATCTTCGCCTCGGCGGAGAGCAGCCGCATCACGATCTCGGTGCGACCCATCTCCAACGAGAAAATGGCACTAGTCAAACCGTGCTTAATGGAACAAGAACGGACAAAATCCAGTCCTAGCGTGGATTTGCCAATTCCAGGTCTCGCCGCGACGATCACCATCTGACCCGCGTGAAGTCCGTTGGTGACCTCGTCGAGATCGGTAAAGCCGGTCGGCACACCTTCCGAAACACCGCCATGGGACGCGATCGCGTCGATCTCGTCCATCGTCGGCTGGAGCAACTCCTCCAGCGCGACGTAGTCCTCGCTGGCGCGGCGTTCGGTGACCTCGTAAATCGCCGCCTGCGCGCGGTCGACAACCTCATCCACAGCGGCGCCGGACGAATCCGCGGCGCCGTAACCGAACTGCACGATTCGGGTGCCCGCTTCGACCAGCCTGCGCAGAATGGCCTTCTCCGCGACGATCTCGGCGTAGTAGGCGGCGTTCGCAGCCGTCGGCACCGTCGCGATCAGGGTGTGCAGGTACGGCGCGCCACCGACGCGGCCCAGCTCGCCGCGCCGCTCCAGTTCGGCCGACACCGTGATCGGGTCGGCGGGCTCGCCACGGCCGTAGAGGTCCAGGACGCAGTCGTAGACAGCCTGATGCGCGGGCCGGTAGAAGTCACCAGGTCGCACCACCTCGATCACGTCGGCGATCGCGTCCTTGGACAGCAGCATGCCGCCCAGCACGGACTGCTCCGCGGTGACATCCTGCGGTGGCTGCCGGTCGAACCCGCTGCTCCCGCCGGATTCAGGCGAGTCTGTCGTGAACGCGGGACCGCGGTCGTCGGTGAGCGCCACCGGGCCGAACACCCCCTCCTGGGTCACATCAACACTATAAGCCGTGGTCGAATAGACGTTCGACTATGGTACCTGCGGATGCTACGCCGAGCCCAGCCGACACGCACATGATTCGTGGATCCAAGCCACCGATGGCACCACTGGCTCACGGCACGCTAGACCGCCTCCGGGACGGTAGGCAAAACGGCTTGTGGAGGGATTGGGGACAGATCGGGACGGTGCTGTGCACTGCCTGGGGAAGACCCTCCGCGTTCAACCACAAGCTGCTTCTTCGCTGGGGACAACCTGTGGGCAACCGTCACCCCATTGTGCAAAACCGCAGGTCAAACCTTGTGTACAAGCTGTGGATAAGTTGAGGGAAATGTCGTCGGCGTGTCGCGAGAAACTCCTCGTTCGGCGTGTCGCGCCAGCCGGGTGTGCACTGATCCACAGGGATGCGCGGGCCCGGCCAACGCTCACTGGCCAACACAGCAATCGGCCCCCGCTCCATGTTCGGAGCGGGGGCCGATTCGCTGCGACTGACGCTAGGTCAGCTCACTATGAGGAGCGTGCGACGACGTCGACGCGGAAGGTCGCGGTGACGTCGGGGTGCAGCCGCACCGAGACCTCGTGCTTACCAAGCCGCTTGATGTGGTCGCCGAGCTCGATGTTGCGCTTGTCGAGCACCGGACCACCAGCGTCCTTCACCGCGGCGGCGACGTCGGCCGACGTGACCGACCCGAACAGCTTCTTCGAGCTCTCGGACGCCTTCGCGGGCAGCTCGATGTCCCCGAGGCCCTCCAGCGTGGCCTTGACCTCCTTGGCGTGGTCAAGGTCGCGAATCCGACGGGCCTCCTGCGAACGGCGGATCGTCGCGATGTTCTTCTCCGCGCCCTTGGACGCCTGCATCGCGAGCCCGCGCGGGTACAGGTAGTTGCGCGCGTAGCCGTCCTTGACCTCGACGATGTCCCCGGGACCGCCGAGGTTCGCCACATCGGCAGTCAGGATGATCTTTGCCATGACGTTCCTCCTTCTACTCAGCGCGCGGTCGAGGTGTAGGGGAGCAACGCCATCTCACGCGAGTTCTTGACCGCGGTCGCGACGTCACGCTGGTGCTGGCTGCAGTTGCCCGTCACCCGGCGAGCGCGGATCTTGCCGCGGTCGGAGATGTACTTGCGCAGCAGCGCGGTGTCCTTGTAATCGATCGGTTCCGGACGGCCCTTCTTCTCCGCCTTGCAGAACACGCAGACCTTCTTCTTCGGCTTGCGAATGGGTGGCTTGGCCACGGTAATTCTCCTGGGTTATGTCTAAAACGTTCCGGGTCAGTTGTCGGCAGCTGGGCGCTTAGAACGGCGGCTCGTCGGAGAAGCCACCGCTCTGGCCGCCCGCGACGGGCGCGGAGCCCCACGGGTCGTCGGCGGGCGGTGTGGAACCGCCACCGCCGGAGTTGCCACCGAAGCCGCCGCCACCACGACTCACCTTGTTCACCTTGGCGGTGGCGTAGCGCAGCGCTGGGCCGACCTCATCGGCCTCAAGCTCGACGACGGTGCGCTTCTCGCCTTCCTTCGTCTCGAAGGAGCGCTGCTTGAGCCTGCCCTGCACGATGACGCGGGTGCCCCGCGACAGCGACTCGGCGACATTCTCCGCCGCCTGCCGCCAGATGTTGCAGCGCAGGAACAATGCCTCGCCGTCCTTCCACTCGCCGGCCTGGCGGTCGAAGATGCGCGGCGTCGACGCGACCGTGAAGTTCGCGACGGCAGCGCCGGACGGCGTGAAGCGCAGCTCAGGGTCGGCGGTCAGGTTGCCGACAACCGTGATGATGGTGTCACCAGCCATGGTGAATCACCTCAAACCTTCGCTACGGAACGCTTGGTGTCACGGCGAAGCACCTTGGTACGCAGCACGATCTCCTGAAGCGAGAGCTGCCGGTCCATCTCCTTGACAGCCTCGGGCGTCGCGTTGAGGTCGAGCACGGCGTAGATGCCTTCGCTGTGCTTGGCGATCTCGTAGGAGAGCCTGCGACGGCCCCAGACGTCCACCTGCTCGACACTGCCACCCGAATCCCGAATCACGTTGAGGTAGTTCTCCAACGTGGTGGGAACGGTTCGCTCGTCGAGAGTGGGATCGAGGATCAACATGACCTCGTAATGACGTGACAAACCACTCACCTCCTCTGGGCTCAGCGGCCACGGACCATCCGTGGCAGGAGGGTTAGTCAGGGCGTCAGCTTACCTTGCGCAACACCCAGGTCCGCACAAGGGCCGCCGCGACGCACGCCAGTGCGACGACCGCGAGGAGTAACGGCAACCGGACCTCCGCGGCCGCCCGTTCCGCTTCGATCGCCCGGGCGTTGCCAGCATTGTCCACGTTCGGGTCGGACTGGCCGATGTCTTCCGACAGCGCTGGCGGATCGATCGTGCTCGGCGGCAGTCCGGGCTGGGCGGGCTGGTCCGTTGCCCGTGGGCTGGACGGCGTCCGGCTGCCGTAGTAGCGCTGCGACGGGGCAGCGCCATCGGTGCCGTAGCGGGCGGACGGCGGTGGCGCCGCGCCGCCGACCTGGCGGGGCGTGGTCGTCGACTGCCCCTGCCCCTGCGATGGCCCCTGGTCGTTGCCCTGCTGGCCGGAGCCGGTGCGGGGCTGGGCCGACGTCGGCGGTGTGTAGTTGGTCGCTTTCACGGTCAGGCCGCAGTTCTCACCGACAGCGGCCTTGATGTTCTTTCGGTTCTCCTCGTCGTCCGCGATGTCGGAGACCTCGTCCACGCTGTCGATCTTGGCGAGCACGGCTTTGGCGATCCGCTTGCCCTTGAGCTGTGTCGACGCCGAGTCGGGCACCTTGGGGAGCTTGATGGGCTCGAACTTGCCTTCCTCGAACGCTTCCCGCATCCGGGTCTGCTCGTTCTTCCAGCCGAGCAGCGGCGCCTCTGGCCCGTCGTCGACAGCGCCGACGACGTACTCCTTGACGGTCTCGGATTTCAGCTTGACCGCTTCGCCGACTTTGCCCGCGATGGAGCCGCTGCAGCTCGCCGCCGTCACCGTTGCCGCCGCGGTGTGGGTCAGGCCGAGCAGCGAGGCGCAGGCGATACCGCCGACGAGAACCACGGACAGGGTGCGGCGGGTACACCGGTAGCTGGGCACTATCGGTCTCCTTGGGATCCGTTCGCGGCCCGAACGAGTGACCGCAGGCGTTATCAACACTCCCGCGTCAGCGTACGCGGTCACGGTGAGTTATGGATCACTCCTGCTATCGGACGCGAGCGATACTCCGTAACACCCAGCTGCGCACCAGCCCGGCGCTCGCCGCTGCCAGCGCGAGCACCGCGAGCAGCATCGGCAAGCCGACCCTGCCCTGCGCGGGCGGCAGCGCGTCAGCACTTCCCGCGTTGGCGACCGCGTCACCGTTGCTCGATCCGTCCTGGCCGAGCACGCCGAAGGACGGCGCATAGTCGCCGAAGCCGGAGCCATAGCGAAGGCCAGGAGCGTGCGTGGAGAACGACGCGTTGCGGTACGGGAAGGACGAGAACGCGCCCATCGGGGAGAACGAGCTGTAGTACGGCGCGCCGAAGCCGCTGTTGCTTGGCTCGATCGGCGGGCTCGACGGGCCAGGGACCGGCTGTTGGCGCTCGCGGGGCTTCTCGGCGCCGCTGGGGCCGTTGTTGGGCGAGCCGTCGTTGCCGCCACCACCGGACGCCGGCTCGTTGTCCGAGCCACCAGAGCCGACCAGACCCTCCACAGCGTCGGTGACCGGTTCGGTGGCCTTCTCGAGGGTCTCCGCGCCGTCCTTGACCGCGTCGGTGACCGGCTCCGTCACCTTCTCCACCGACTCCGTCACGGTCTTCACCCCAGTGACCGTCACCCCGCACACGCTGGGGAGCGCCACACCAAGCAGCGACAGACCACCTAGAGCGTCCAACAGCTCGGACTTGGTCAGCGAGTACGTCTTGGTGCCCTCGGTCACGGTGCCGAGGCCGACCGTCGGCGCGCCGGAAATGCCGAGCGCGGACGCGAGGTTGATCGACAACGGGGCACCCGCGTCGCCCTGCAGTGTCTGGCCGCAGCTACCCGCGACGATCGGGTCGGCAGCTACTGCCGACCCGGGAAGCGCGAGCATCGCCGATGATGCGACGAGCACCGTCGCCGCGCCTGCTGCCACGTTGCGCCTCAGCTTGCTCATGTGACCAACCTTGCTCTCGTCGATGTCACCCAGTGTGCTATGGCCCACTGCTTAAGACAACGTGACTGAGTGCACTTCGTGACGCTAGCTCGGCAAACTTCTATCTCGCTGTGATTACACGGCGTACTGTCACTACGCCAACTGCGGTAAGCAGCGCGATGGCGAGCATGAACGGCGTGCGCGTGACGTGCTTGAGCGAGATCGCGTCCGCCCGGACGTCGGCTGGCGGCTCGCCAGCGGGTTTGCCCTGGTCGGCGGGGGCTTCTCCGTTGGATTCTGTGGGATCGATGAACGCGGGGACGTCTTGCCGAGGGCGGCGCGACTCCGTGCGGTCTGGCTCGGCGGAGTCCGGCTGGGTGATCGACTGCTGAGCCGGAGCCGGTTCGGCATGGTCCAGCTCGGTGAAGCCGATCTGGCTGACGTCGGGCAGGTCCGGAGCTGGTGCCGGTGGCCCGGCCTGGGCGTTGTCTGCTGGGGCGTCGGCTGGCGGGCTGTCCGGTTTTTCCGGCTTTTCCGGTGTTTCGGGGTCCTCAGGCGGATTTGGGGTGTCCGCTGGGGGTTCGGTGATGGGAGCGCCCGGGGCGGGCATGTCCGGGGCGGGGACGTCGGGTGCCGGGGTGTCGTCGCCCACGACTCCGGTGAGCAGCTTCCGGGGCGCGTCGGCGAGACGGCCGACCGTGGTGGTGACCGTGCCGACGACGCCGGTGATCTCGGCGTCGTCGGCTGGCACGGCGTCCGGAGCTGGCACGGCGTCCAGAGCTGGCGCGGCGTCCGGAGCTGGCGCGGCGTCAGGCTCGGCGGGTTCGGGCCGCGGCTCCGGTGGCGCCGGGGTGGGCGCAGGGTCTGGCGCCGGCCCGTCGATGTCCGGCACCGACTCGGTGCCGCCGCTGGTCAGCGTGCCGAGCGTGTCAGTAACCGAACCGAGCAGGGACGTCCCGCCTTCGGGTTCCTCCGCTGCCTGCGCGGCTCCAACCGTCAGCGGGCCGACACAGCCCAGTACGAACGCGGCCAGCACCGCACCGAGATATCGCTTCACCATAGTGTCCCTTCACCGAACGATTGACACCCCGCGACCTGGTTGGCGCTCCTCCGGGTTGAAAACCTAACCGGAACGGGTGCATCTAGCGAAGCCCAATCGCTCGGATTCACTCTCCAGAGCGTTGAGAGTCCGTTCGGATAGGCTCACGCCATGCTTATTGGCGCGCACGTCCGTGACGACGATCCGATAGCCGCGGCCCGCGAGCGCGACGCCGAGGTCGTCCAGTTCTTCCTCGCCGATCCCCAAGGCTGGAAAGCCCCGAAACCGCACCCGCACACCGAGGGGATCACGGCATCCGACGTCGAGGTGTTCATCCACTCGCCGTACCTGGTGAACGTGGCGTCGTTGAATAACCGGATCCGGATTCCGTCACGCAAGCTGGTCGCGCAGCATGCGAAGGCCGCCGCCGAGGTCGGCGCGCGGGGGCTGATCGTGCACGGAGGGCACGTACGCAAGGGCGAGGATCCGGCGGCGGGTATCGAGAACTGGCGCAAGCTGTTCGAGCGCGCCAGCTTCGACGTGCCGATCCTGATCGAGAACACGGCAGGCGGCGACAACGCGATGGCGCGCGACCTGGACATGCTCGCGCGGCTCTGGGAACAGGTCGGCGATTTCGAGCCCGGCTTCTGCCTCGACACCTGCCACGCCTTCGCGGCTGGCTGGGAGTTGGACGACGTCGTGGACAAGGTCAAGGCCATCACCGGCCGGATCGACCTGGTCCACCTCAACAACTCGCGCGACGAGTTCGGCTCAAGCCGTGACCGGCACGCCAACGTCGTCGGCGGCGACGGCACCATCGACTCGCAGGTGCTGGCCGACGTCGCGGCGGCGGCTGGCGCGCCCGTGATCGTGGAGACCCCCGCCGACGGTCAGGCGGACGACATCGCCTACCTCCGCAAGACCATCACCACCTGACGCACGTTCGGCGCTCGTGGCGGCAGCAGGGCTCCTCGTGCGCCGAACACGTCCGCAACGGGGGACACGGCGTCCGGAAAGCGGGACACGAACTATCGGGGTGGGCGTCGGATCCGCCGCGTCGGCGCTGACAACGCGTCTGGGCCATCCGCGGCACCACCGCCACCCAGGCCACCCGCACCCGGGCCACCAGCGCCACCCGCAGCCGGTCCGCCAGCGCCACCCGGGCCGCCAGCGCCAGCACTAGCGGCACCCGGGCCGCCAGCGCCGCCTGAGGCGTCCGGCGCCCCGGCCCCGACACCCACTGGCGCCCGTCCGCCGCCGGAACGGCCGAGGCGGAACGCCACGACGTCGCGGGCGCGATCCAGCACCCCGCCAGCCGGGTCGTCCTCGCCGCCCGCCCGCATGGGATCCGTGCTCGGCCGATAGATCTCGTACACGATCAGCGCACACAGCCCGACAACGGCCAGGTCCCGCAGCACGACCGCGCCGAGGAACCACTCCGCAGGCAGTCCCTTGTTGTCCACGCCGAGGTAGAAGAACATCCTGGGCACCCACACCAGCGCGTCGATCGTCATCCAGCCGAGCAGCAGCCGCCAGTGCCCGATCGCCAGCACGGCGAGCGGCACGAGCCACAGCGAGAACTGCGGACTCCACACCTTGTTGGTGAGCAGGAACGCCGCGACTACCAAGAACGCCAGCTGCGCCAGCCGAGGCCGAACCGGGGCGGACAGCGCCACCACCGCGATCGCCACACAGCACAGCAGGAACAGCACCGCGGCGACGGTATTCAGCGTGGCAGGCGCCTGACCGGGCGCGAGCGGGCCGTCGAAGCCATCCCAGCCGGTGAACACCCGCACCACGTTGTAGAGCGAGTCAGGGTCCATGCCACGTTCGCTGTTGAGCCGGATGAACTCGTACCAGCCGTCGGGGTAGCGCAGCGCGAGCGGCAGGTTGATCGCCACGACGGTGCCGATCGCGGCGAGCGCCGATCCCGTCCAGGCCCGCAGCTTGCCCGCGCGCAGGCACAATACGAACAACGGCCCGAGCAAGAACAGCGGATACAGCTTGAACGCCGCTCCGATGCCGATCAGCACCCCGGCGACGCCCCATCGTCGCCGGGACCACGCCAGGATCGCCCCCGCGGCGAACGCCGTCGCGAGCGTGTCGAAGTTGGTGAAGGCGTGCGCGATCGCCAGCGGCGAGAGCGCGACCAGCGCGGCGTCCCATGGTCTGCGACGTCCGGTGCGGGCGACGGACCACACCGTCACGAGCCACGCGAACGCCAGGAACAGCGCGGTGAGATTGAAGTAGATCGCGACCGAGATACCGCCAGGCAGGATGCCCGCGCGCACGCCGTCCTCCCAGGCGCGCGTCGCCGTCGCCATCGACCACTGGAACAGCCCGGTCAGCACCGGGTACTCCATGAACCGGATCTGGTCGCGCTCGGCGAGGTCGACCACGTGACCGCTCGCGAACCGCAGCTGGCCGTCCTCGACGACGAATTGGTTCTCCGGCGTGAGCTGGTACCGCCCGCCGGTGGCGTCGACGGCGGAGACGTCGTTGGCGACCCGGTACCACTCGCCGTAGCCGTGGATCGTGACGCTGGTCTTGCCGTTGTTGCCGTTGCTCAGCTCGAGCCAGCCATCGCGGTACGGGAAGAAGCTTTCCTTATTGAGCCGTTCCGCCCCGTACAGCGGCACGATGTCGGAGTAGCACATCGCGACGTACTGGCGGTTCGAGCTCCAGTCGAGGCCAGCGGTGCCGTCGTCGTTGACGCGCTGCTGGATGCAGGCCGCCTTCCCGAACCACGCGAACGTCAGCGTGACGATGGCGAGCAGCAACACGACACGCAACGGCGTCCAGAACCAGTGGCGCCCCACGAGGGCGTGCGCGCCGAGCGGACCGCCGATCGGTTTGCTCGCGGCGGCGGCCAGTGGCTCGGTCCAGGTCGGGATCACCCGGTCGGCCTCGCTCCGGGTGTGTTCGCCGAGCCAGGGGCGCTCTGAGGGGGAGGGCACGTCAGGAAGTTACCGCACGACAGGTGAGCCGGGTGCGAGCCGGACACCCACCGACCCGCACCCGATGACGTCAGCCGTCGTCCTGCTGCGTCTCTTCCTCAGTCGTCTGCTCGTCTTCCGTTGGTCTGCCGTTGCCATTGCCCGGGAAGATGCTGCCACCGTCGTCCTCTTCGGTCGTCGTCGGCGGCGTCGTCGTGGTGGTCTCCTCCGGCCTGCCAGACGGCTCCGGCTCCGGCCGCTCGGATTCCGTCGGTTCCTCGCTCGGAGTCTCGGTCGGCTCCGGTTCGGGTTCCGGCTCCGGCGGTGGTGGCGGCGGCTCGCCCATCACCTCGACCTCGGGGAACGGCTCCTGCGGCAGCCCCTCGTGGTAGAGGTTCATGAACCGTTGCCAAATCGGGCCGGGCAACGAGGACCCGTAGATCGGCGCGCCGTTGGCGTCCTTGATCGGCCCGAGCGCCTTGTCGCCGACCCACGCGGCCGCCGCGATCTGCCGCGAGTAGCCGACCATCCACGCCTGCGAGTTCTGGCCAGGGTGGCCTGGCGCCTCGTGTGTACCGGTCTTGCCAGCGCAGTCGCGGCCATCGGCGCAGCGCAACTGCGAGTGGGCCAGCACGGGCTCCAGCGTCATCGTGACGTTGCCAGCGATCTGCTTGCTTTTCTCCTTGTCGGGGGAGAACGCAGGGCGGCCCTTGCGATCCGCCTGGTAGATGACGTCGCCGTCCGGCGTGGTGATCTTGCTGACCAGGTGCGACTTCCGCTGCACTCCGTCGGCGGCGAACGTCGCGTACGCGGACGCGAGGTCCTGTGGGGTGATCTTGTTGTCACCACCACCGATGGCGATGTTGGTGTCCAGGTCGCTGACGGACGAGTCGTCGCTCACCCCGGCTTCCCGCACCGCCTTGGCGACGGCGCGCGGGCCGACGTCGTTGGCGACCATGTCGTAGAACACGGTGTTGATGGAGCGCTTCATCGCTTCCATCACGGTGCAGTCCGGGCACTGGTCGTCACCGGCGTTCTTGACGACGACGTCGCCAAACTTACGCGGCGACGTGCCGTCGTAGGTCGCGTACGGCCCCTTCTCGCCCTGCTTAAGCAGCGCGAGAAAGTCGAACGCCTTCATGGTCGAGCCGGGGTTTCTGCCTTTGCTCGCCCAGTTGACGTAGTCCGTCTCGTCGTAGGGACCGCCGTAGTAGGCCATGACGCCGCCCGATGCCGGGTCGACGGCGACGAACGCCTCGTGCAGCTTCTTCGGCTGGCCCTTCATCACGTCCCGCACCACTTGTTCCGCGATGCGCTGTGCCCGCTTGTTGACGGTGGTGTGGATCGTGTAGCCCGCCGTACGGACCTGCTCCTCGGAGTAGCCGAGCGAATCCAGTTCGGAGGAGATGGCGGCCTTGAGGTGACGCCGCGAGCCATCGAACCCGCGCGATTGGGTCTTCTTCTCGTTGACCGGCTTCGGGAACGTGGCGGCGGACCGCTCGGACGACGGCAACCAGTTGTTCTCGACCATCTGGTCCATCACGTAGTTCCAGCGGCGCTCGGCGTACTCCAGGTTGTCGCCCCTGCTCGGCGCCTGGATGATGCCGGCGAGGTACGCCGCCTCCGCCGGGCTCAGCTTGCCAACGTCCTTGCCGAAGTACGCCTGCGACGCGGCCTGGATGCCGTACGCGCCCCGACCGAAGTAGATCGTGTTCAGGTAGGCGGTGATGATCTCCGACTTGCTGAGCTGGTTGCTCATCTTGAACGCCTTGACGATCTCGGTCGCCTTACGCTCGATGCTGTACTCCTCGTTCTCGGTGGCCTTCTTGACGTACTGCTGGGTGATCGTCGAGCCACCACCGACACCGCCGGTGAGCTGGTTCTTGACGGCGCGGAGGATGCCCATGACGTCGAAACCGGCGTTGGTCTCGAAGCTCTCGTCCTCCGCGGCGTAGACGGCGTGCTTGACCTTGTCGGGAACCTGGTCCGGTTCGAGCAGGACGCGGTTGCCGTCCTGCATATCCTTGGCCATCACGCCGCCGTTGGAGTACATGTACGTGACGGTCTTGTTCTGCGACGCGGCGACCTCATACGGCGACGGCACATCGAGGACGAAGTAGAGCACGGTGAAGACCGCGATCGGGATCAGCACGAACGCCGTCACCGCGCCGTATCCGATCCTGCGAATAAGCCGCCACCTTTTCTGCTTCGCGGTGAGGCCGTCGTCGACGTCGTCCTCGTGTGGGTCGCCGGGCAAGTCCGGCTCTTGCTCGTAGTTGGCGACGACCCCGGTCATCCGCTCGTCGGCAGCGGGGTCGTGCCACATCGGGTCGCCAGCAGGTCGGTGCGTCAGCAGCTCCGGTTCCGGCGGCTCGGTGTCAGAGCCCCTGCTCAGCGGGGAGAACATCTCGGTCGCGTAGATGTCGTCCTGCGGCTGGCCACCGGGCGGACGTCCCTGCGGTGGGGCACCGGGCGGCGGGCCACCTGGAGGTGGTCCTGGAGGTGGTCCTGGAGGTGGTCCTGGCGGCCGTCCTGGAGGCATTCCGCCTGGCGGCGGGCCCGGCTGACGACCCGCTGGTGGCTGTCCTGGCGCGCCTCCCTGGGCTGGGCCGCCTGGGGCGGGACCGCCCGCGGGTGGGGGTGTCCTGCGTGGGCGGGCACGGCCATCCGGCGGCACACTCGCCGACGGCCCCTGCGGCTGACGCGGATCGCGAGCGGGACGGTTCTGGCCCGACGGACGCTGCGGGCGCTCGCCGCCTGGCCCCTGCTGCGGTGCCCGCCGCCTGCCCTGCTCCGCACCGGCCGGCCAGCGCGGGTCGTCGCCTGACCTGCGCGGACTCGGGCCACGGTCCTGGTCACTACCAGGCCAGTTCGCGTCGCCGTCCATGAATCGCCGTCCTGAGCTGCTGTCGTCTGTCACGAATCAGTCTCCAGGGTGAACATTGTCAGCACACCCCGACTCCATGGCGGCACGGGGGACTCACAAACGGGGGTTTGGTGATCGTCACGGGGTGGCGGACTTCCGGGGTCGGGTGCGAGGAGCGGGGGCGCGCGTTCCTGGCTCGCCGGTCCCGACAACGTAGGAAAGCGCGAGATGGTTCCAGCGGCACGCCAGGCACACCTCGACTACATAGACGGTGAACTCGGCGAACAGGTTGGCCATCCGTTCGAGCTCATCCGGCTTGCGCGCGGAACCGGACGCATGCTGCAGCTCATCGCCAAAGACCCACGCGACCAGGGCGATTCGCTGCTTGGCGCACACCGGACACGGGTGTTCGACGGACTCACCATGATAACGCGCCGCCTGAGTGAGGTACGGATTCGCGTCGCAGATGTCGTCGGTGGAGACGTGCCCTGCGCGCCACCGCGCGAGCAACGCCCTGCGCCGCAGGGCGTAGTCGACGATCTGCCGCTGGTTTCGCACGAGAACAGCCTACGTGCCCTCGGCAGGTTCACCACAGGTTCGGAGTGCGGATCGCGGTGTGGTGAATGACGCTTTCCCCGCGGTGGGCGCGGCGAATGACGCCTTCACTGCGTTGAATGCCGTGAGTACCGCTGTCATCGCATGAACGCGTCATTCACCACACAGTGCGGCTCGTGATGCTGCACTCGATGTATCGGCGCGATATAGTGGCTCGGTAGATTGCACCGATGGAACGGACGGCCATCACCGGTGTCCGAGCAGGCGAAGGAGGTGCCTAATGCTGGAGTTCGCGATCCTCGGGCTGCTGCACGAGGCACCCATGCACGGCTATGAGCTGCGCAAACGCCTGCACGACACGTTGGGGATGTTCCGGACGTTCTCCTACGGCTCGGTGTATCCGACCCTTCGCAGGCTGCAGCGCGCTGGGCTGATCGCGGAGGAGCCGGGTACGGCGACCGACCACGAGAACCGGGCCTGGGGCCGGAAGGCGCGGCGGGTGTACAAGCTCACCGCGGAAGGCAAAGAGCGGTTCGGCGAACTACTCGGTGACGCCGGCCCGCAGACGTGGGACGACGAGGGTTTCGGCGTCCACCTCGCGTTCTTCTCCCGTACCCCGGCCGACGTCAGGATGCGCATTCTCGAAGGGCGTCGTAGGCGAGTCGAGGAGCGGCGCGAGGGCTTGCGGGCTGCGCTGGCACGGGCCGAGGAGAGGATCGACCGCTACACCAGGGAATTGCATCGGCTGGGGCTGGAGAGCAGTGAACGGGAAGTGCGGTGGCTCAACGAGCTCATCGCACACGAACAGGCGGAACAGCGCGGTCAGCACGGCTGACCCCGCGCCGCTGGCAAGCACGACACATCACACACCTAGTGAAGGAGAAACCGGCATGGGCGAAAACGGCCAGACTGTGAAGGTGGCCATCGTTGGCGTCGGAAACTGTGCGGCTTCCCTGGTGCAAGGCGTGCACTACTACCGTGACGCCGATCCCACCGCGCGCGTGCCGGGTCTGATGCACGTGCAATTCGGTGGCTACCACGTACGCGATGTGGAGTTCGTCGCCGCGTTCGACGTCGACGCGAAGAAGGTCGGCCGTGACTTGTCGGAAGCGATCGTGGCGAGCGAGAACAACACCATCAAGATCGCCGACGTCCCACCCCTAGGCGTCAGCGTGCAACGCGGCCATACCTATGACGGGCTCGGCCAGTACTACCTGGACACCATCACCGAGTCCGACGAGTCCCCTGTCGACGTCGTCAACGTGCTGCGCGAGTCCGGCGCCGACGTGCTGGTGTCCTACCTGCCGGTCGGCTCGGAAGACGCGGACCGCTTCTACGCTCAGTGCGCCATCGACGCCGGTGTCGCGTTCGTCAACGCGCTGCCGGTGTTCATCGCCTCCGACCCGGAGTGGGCGCAGAAGTTCACCGACGCGGGCGTGCCGATCGTCGGTGACGACATCAAGTCGCAGGTCGGCGCGACGATAACGCACCGTGTGCTCGCGAAGCTGTTCGAAGACCGTGGCGTCGAGTTGCAGCGCACCTACCAGCTCAACTTCGGCGGCAACATGGACTTCCAGAACATGCTGGAGCGCACCAGACTGCAGTCGAAGAAGACATCCAAGACGCAGTCGGTGACGTCGCAGATCCCGCACGAGATGGCCAAGGCCGACGTCCACATCGGGCCGTCGGACTACGTGCCGTGGCTCGACGATCGCAAGTGGGCCTATGTCCGGCTCGAGGGCCGCTCCTTCGGCGACACCCCGCTGAACCTGGAGTACAAGCTCGAGGTGTGGGACTCGCCCAACTCGGCGGGCATCATCATCGACGCGGTGCGCGCCGCGAAGATCGCCAAGGACCGCGGCATCGGCGGGCCGATCCTGTCGGCATCGTCCTACTTCATGAAGTCGCCGCCGGTGCAGTACAACGACTCCGAGGCGCACGACGCCGTCGAGCGGTTCATCGCCGGCGAGACCAACGGGGAGTAAGCGCCGTCTGGCGTTGGCGGGCGGCCCGCTAGGGACGACGAAATCGATCAACTACCTGCGCGCTGTGACCAGCAGAACCGGACGAAACGGACGCAATGTGGTCGCAGCGCGCAGGAAGTAGATCAACTCCGGCGGAGGACGCCGACCGCGTGTTCACTCTGGGTTCCGTTCGAGTTCGTCAATCACGGGAGTATCCAGTGTCGCGTCTGCCTGGTGTCGTCACGTTATCGGCCGACACCGTTGGCCAGCCGGGCAACTTGCCGCGCCACTGCTCGCGACACGGCCTCCCCGCTGTCCGACAGCAGGACTTCGTCCTCCAGTCGAAGGTGAAGCTCGAGGGAAACCGGGCGCTCCTCCAGTCGAACGTGATCGGCATGAGCGAGCGGCTCAGTGATTATGGAAAGAAAGTACGCACCGCGGACGTCAAGGGATGGCCACTCTGCCGGAAGTGCACCAGAAGCAGGGCACTGTGGCTGGCTGTCGCGTCCGTCATGTTCTTCGGCGGGCTAGCGACGTTCGTTGGTTCACTGGTGGTGGCTGCGGTCGCCGACGACATGCAGTGGCTGGGCGGCGTAGCCTTCGCCGCTTTCGCCGTGCTGCCCCTGGCCGCGTTCCCGTTCTCGCTGGGTAGTTTGCCCCGGCTGACCGGAGCGAGAACCTCTCCCGACGGCGCCTCAGTGATCATCGAGCAGCCGAGCCAAGCTTTCGCGGCGGAACTGCCGCCCGCGCAGTAGCGACCAAGGCGCTGAACGACGTCCGCCGTACCTAGCGGTGAAGGCGGTTTCCGCACGCCCTCGACGGCAGCGCTAGCCGATGTAGGAGATCTTCCAGCCGCCCCGCTCGCGCTCCAGGTTGTAGGAGTTCGTCTTTTCCGGATCGGTGCCGTTGCGCTTGGCGATCAGCTTGTGGCTGACGACCGCTTCCTTCCCCTTCTTCGTGACATCGACGTCAGCGGGCGCGAACTTCAACGACGACAGCTTGGTCTTGCCGAGTTCGTCGTGCAGCTGGCTGATTCCGCCGGGGCAGGTGCTCGCACCGGGGTTCTGCGCGTAGACGCCCCGCAGTTCGGACGTCAGCTGCGCACAGGCCCGCTTGCCGTTGTCGGCGTCGACCGCCTTGTGGAAGGTGTTGATCACGTCGACGATGGTCTGCTCCGGCTCGGGCGGCGCTGAGGTCGTCGTCTCCGGTGTCGGCGGCGCGGCCGACGTCGCCGCCGCATCCGAACTAGCCGCTTCCGTGCCGCCAGCCTCGTCGTCACCACAGCTCGCGAGCGCCGCCGCCGCGGTGAGCAGCAACGCGGTCAGTACCACACGTGGAGAAGTAGACACCCGATCTGTGTAGCACGCGGACCACGTCCTGGCAGGTGGACGTGACCGGCCGCATAGATCGACGGCGCAGGTCACAACCGCGGGCACGGCGGCGAGCGGCCCCTGTGCGGGTGGCGTTACCCTGCACCCGTGCGCGTCCTGGTTATCGGCTCCGGAGCCCGTGAGCATGCCATCGTCCTTGCCCTGTCCGCCGACCCGCAGATCTCGGCGCTGGCCTGCGCGCCAGGCAACGCGGGCACGGCCGCAATGGCGGAGTCGCAGGCCGTCGACGTGAAGGATCCGGATGCGGTGGCGGCCCTCGCGACGCGGTGGCAGGCCGACCTTGTCGTCATCGGCCCGGAGGCCCCGCTGGTCGCAGGCGCCGCCGACGTCGTCCGCAAGGCAGGTATCGCCTGCTTCGGGCCATCGCAGGCCGCCGCACGCATCGAAGGCTCGAAGGCGTTCGCCAAAGACGTCATGGCTGCGGCCGGGGTGCCGACGGCGACGTCCGAAGTCGTGGACAACCCGGCGCACCTGGACGCCGCGCTCTCCCGGTTCGGCCCGACCTGGGTGGTCAAGGACGACGGGCTCGCCGCGGGCAAAGGCGTCGTCGTCACCGGCGACTACGACGAGGCGCGCAAGCACGCGCTGACGCTGCTCGACGGCGGCCACCCCGTGTTGCTTGAGAGCTTCCTCGACGGGCCGGAGGCGTCGCTGTTCTGCTTCGTGGACGGCACCACGGTGCGACCGCTGCTGCCCGCGCAGGACTTCAAGCGGGTCGGCGACGGCGACACCGGCCCGAACACCGGCGGCATGGGTGCCTACGCCCCGCTGCCGTGGGCGCCGGACGACCTTGTGGACGACATCGTGACGCGCGTCGTGCAGCCGGTCGTCGACGAGCTGGCCAACCGGGGCACGCCGTACTCCGGCCTGCTTTACGCGGGCCTCGCGCTGACCAGCGACGGCCCGCAGGTGGTCGAGTTCAACTGCCGGTTCGGCGACCCGGAGACCCAAGCGGTGCTGGCGTTGCTGCGCAGCCCGCTCGCGACGCTGCTGCACGCCACGGCGACCGGCACGCTTGCCGACCAGCCACCGCTGGAGTGGGCCGACGGCGCGGCGGTGACCGTCGTGATCGCGGCGGAGGGCTACCCGGGGATTCCGCGCGTGGACGACGTCATCACCGGCGCCGACCTCGCCGGGGTGCTGCACGCGGGCACCCGACGGCGCGACGACGGCGCCGTTGTCTCCAGTGGCGGGCGGGTGCTAGCCGTCGTTGGCACCGGTAGCGACCTCGCGGCGGCCCGCGAGCAGACGTACGAACGACTCGCATCGGTGCGTCTCCCCGGCGGGCATCACCGCACGGACATCGCGAGTGCCGCCGTCAAGGGCGAGATCGCGCTGCCCGCGAGTTCGTCGTAACCGGTCCCAGCAGGGGCGCGAGCTTGGTAACCTCGCTTGGCGAAGGTGTCCGGCTACCGTCCGTAGGCGCAGGGGGTTCGCGGTATGTCAACGTCGAGCGAGCAGGACAGCGGCGGCACGCCGCTGACGGGCATCGGTGGCACCACGCTCGCCGCGACCGGCACCACTCGCCTGACGGTCGATCCGGACCAGGTGCTCGCCGCCGCGAAGATCGTCTCCGACCAGGCGGACGAACTGAGCGCCGCGCTGATCGAGCACGAGCTGTCGATGCGCATCGACCCGCCATCGGAGAACCAGGTCAGCGGCTACGTGGCTGATGCGTGGAATGCCGCCGTCGTCGACAACGACGATTCGCAGCTCGCGCAGGCCAAGGCGTACCTGCGCACGCTGCACCAGCTCGCGCTCCGGCTCAGGGAGGCCGCCGAGCGCTACCAACTCGACGACGAGGCGTCGGCGGCGGCGTTCGAGGATCGCAGTGCGCACTGGTGACGGACCGGTCGCGATGGCCATGATCACCGCTGTCACGCTCGCCGGATGTTCTGGCGGGCAGGATGCCGCGCCGCCAGCACCCGAGACGACGCGGCAGGACGCGGCGCACTCCATCGCCTCGCTGCCGCAACGGCCAGCCGAGCTGCGGGTGGACGGGCTCGACCCGTGCGCGCTGTTCGGCGCGAGCGCACTGAACGAACTCGGCATCACACAACGTCCGAAGCGCCGGAACGGCAAGGACGGCACCACCTGCGTGCTCTCCCAGCAGCAGCTGGAACCGGTCTACGACCTGCACGTCGTGGCCATGCCAGGCGACGGCGTAGCGAACTGGATCACCGGCGACCGGGCCCGGCCGGGCACGATGGCCGCGACGCCGATCACCATCGCTGGGTTTCCCGCCGTCAGGGTGTTCCCCGGCGAGCAGCGCGACGGCCACTGCGACGTCGTGGTCGGCGTCGCACAGGGGCAGGCGTTACGGGTGCGGTTCGGCACCAGCTACCCGGACGAGATACCGCACGAGCGCGCGTGCGCGCTATCCGAGAAGGCAGCGACCACGGCGGTCGGCGCGCTACAGGGGAAGGGGTAGACGCCATGCACACCAGCGCACTCGACAAGGTCAGGCAACTGCGCTTCGAGGGTTACAGCGTGGGGATGCTCGCCCTCGAGATCGACCTGCTCCGCGAGGGGCGCGGCACCGGCAGCATGTCGAACGCGGTCGACGCGCTCGCCAGGGTCGCCACCGCGCTGCGCAACACCGACGACACGCTGCGCGCCGAACTCGGCAAGCTGGGGATCGAGTGGCGCGGCGAGGCGTCGACGATCGCCCAGGACGTCATGATGACCAGCGCGAACTTCGCCGAGGACGCCACCGACAAGATCAATGAATCGTCGCAGGCCGCGTTCGGACTGAGCGAGGCGTTCCAGCGCGCGCTGAACACGCTGCCGGACTCGCGGACGCTGCGGGAGGGTGCCGACGGCCTCGGCACGATGGACGTTCTCGCCGACCTCATCGGGCATGAGACCGATCACGCGGCCAAGGTGCGCGCCGCGAGCGCCGCCCGCGACCAGGCCGTCGACGCGTTGAACCACCTCGCCAGCACCTGCGCGGATGAGCTGGCCAGCGTCAGGCAGCTCAGCGAGCCGGGCGCGATCGTGCTCGACCACGGTCAGCCGCCGCCCGCGCAGCCGGACACCGGCGCCGGGGCCGGGGCCGGGTACCAGACGATGGCGGCAGCGGCGGAGTCGGTGTCCGGGCCGGACGGACGCCCTGGTGGGCTGCCGACCGCCCCGGTGAACGCGGGTCCGCCGTCCGATGGATCGCCGTCTGGTCCGAACACGACGACGGGCGGCGCGCCGTCGGGTGGCGCCCGGACGGGGGGTTCCGGCTCCGGGCCTGGCGGACCCGGATCGGGTGACTCGGGCTCAGGTAGCTCTGCTTCGGAGTCCGGTGGCGGTGGCCGGCCGTCGTCGGGTGGGTCCGACTCGGGTGGCTCCGGCGAGTCCGGGTCCGGCGGTTCCGGGCCGATCGGCGGCGTGACCGACCCGATGACCGGCTCGGTGGAGGGGAGATCCGGCGCGCAGCACGCGTCAACGATGGACGGGCCCGGGGACTCGCTCGGCGCAAGCGGCGCGGGTGGCTCCGGTGGCGCCTCGCCCGGCGTCACGGCTGTTCCGGGCACGTCCGGTCCCGGTGCGTCCAGCGCACCGATTGGCGGCACCACCGCACTCGGCGGTGGCAAGACCGCCGAGCTGCTCGCCACGGGCAAGCTCAGCGGCGCGACGGCGCAGGGCCAGCCACAAACCACGCTCACCCAGGGCCAAGACGTCACGACCGCGGTACCCGTCGCGGACGAAGACGGCATCGCGGCCGCGGCGACGGCCATCGGCGCCGCGGCTGTCGCTGGTGCGATGAGCGCCGAACCGGACCGGGAACGCCGCGGCAATCCCTACGACGTCGCGGACGACACCGACCAGACCTCCCGGCACGAGTTCGACGTCGGCGTCATCGAGGACCAAGCCGAGGCGAACGCCGTCGCGGAGATCGAACCCGATGCGGGTCCGGACACGCCCGCCTATCTGGAGCACGCCGCGCCGCAGGCTCCGTCCGACGCGCGGGTGCGCACCCACGGCATCGACGACGCGGACCTGTTCGCCGATGACCGGATGGTCGCGCGCGACACCATCGGTGAGGACCCGAGCAACGCCTACCGTGACGACAGGCAGGACAGCCCGTGACCGACACCCCCGTTTCGCTGTCGACGCTCGAACTGGATGTCGTGTGGGAAGCCGAGCGGTTAGGACCCCGGCATGTCGCGCTGGGCGTGCCAAGCCCGGGGACGACCCACACCGAACGCGCCGATTTCGTCGACAAGGCGTGGGCCGCACTCGAGGGACGTGGCCTCGCCCGCGACCGCAGGGTCGCAGGCACGCTGCTCGACCAGCTCGGGTTGCTCGCCAACCCGCAGCGCTGCGTCGACGTCTGGCTGTGGGCGGAACACCGGATTCACGGCCTCGCCGCGAGCAGCGGAAACGACGCGGTGCTCGGCCTCGTCGACGGCGACGAGTTCTGGCTCATCCCGGCGCGGGCGGACACCCTCGCCGAGTCGGCGGTGTCGGTGGCCGGCGATCTGCCTGCCGGGGTCGGGCAGTCGGTCACACTGCCGCACGCGCTGCTCACCGAGGCGGCCGTGCAAGCGCGCGGGGACGCGCACGCGCTCGTCGGCGCGCTGCAAGATCGTGGTCTCGATCTGTTCTCGGCGCAGGAACTGGCGGGCATGCTGCTCGGTACGGTCGCGAAAGGACAGTTCGGCGTCGAGCGCGTGACCCGTTCCGGTGTGCGGGAGCACGCGAGCCATGTCGTCGCCTGTCACGACACCGACGCGGGCCGCTATCTGATGGCGGTCGAGCGCAACAGCGACGGCGAGGACTGGTGCACCGTCGCCCCCGCGGACAATGCCCTTCTCGCCGAGCGTGTCTGGGAGTTGCTGCTCGACACCGACGCCGACCACTAATCGCGAGACGGTGCGAATCGCGGCACATCGCGACCTCCTAAGCTGCCGGGCATGGCTCATCCCGCATTCCCCGGTCCGTCCGTCCGCGCTGACGTCGCGCCGTTTCACGTGATGGAGGTGCTGGCCGCGGCATCAGCGCGGCAGCGCACGCATGGCGACGTCGTCTCGTTGTGCGCGGGACAACCGGCAGCTGGCGCGCCGAAGTCGGTGCTCGACGCGGCGGGCACCGCGCTGGCGGAGGGCGATCTCGGCTACACCGAACAGCTCGGTATCCCGGAGCTGCGCGAGGCCATCGCAGGCCACTACGCGCGCCGCTACGGCTTCACCGTCGACCCGGGCGACGTGATCGTGACGACCGGATCGTCGTCAGGGTTCCTGCTGTCGTTCCTTGCCGCGTTCGACACTGGCGCACGGGTCGCCATGGCCCGCCCCGGCTACCCCGCCTACCGCAATCTGCTCGCCGCGCTCGGCTGCGAGGTCGTCGAGTTCCCCACGGGGGCGGCGACCCGGTTCCAGCCGACCGTGGCACAACTGGACCAGCTCGGCGATATCGACGGCCTGATCATCGCCAGCCCCAGCAACCCCACCGGAACCACGCTGGCCGCCGACGAACTGGCCGCGATCTCCGACTGGTGCGCGGCTCACGGCGTGCAGTTGATCAGCGACGAGATCTACCACGGCATCACCTTCACCGAGGACGCCGACGTAAGCGCATGGCAGCACGGACGCGAGGCGATCGTGCTTGGCTCTTTCTCCAAGTACTTCGGCATGACCGGCTGGCGGCTCGGCTGGATGCTGGTGCCGAAACGGCTGCACCGCGCGGTCGAGGTCCTGGTCGGGAACTTCACCATCTGCGCGCCCGCGTTGTCGCAGCGCGCGGCGGTGTACGCCTTCACAGACGCCGCTTACGCCGAACTGGATAGCCACGTCGAGCGGTATCGGGAGAACCGCGACATCCTGCTCGACGGGCTGCCGCGCATGGGCATCGACAAAATCGCTCCGGTGGACGGCGCGTTCTACGCCTATGCCGACGTCTCCGAGTTCACCACCGACAGCCTGCGCTGGTGCCAATGGCTGCTCGACGAGACCGGGGTGGCGATCACACCGGGCGTCGACTTCGATCCGGTGGACGGCGGGAAGTTCGTGCGGTTCTCGTTCGCCGGGTCCGCCGACGACCTCACCGAATGCCTGCGGCGGCTGGAGCCCGTGCTGCGCGGATGAGCCCGGGTGACTTCGCCGGGCAATTGTCCGCGAGAAACCGACAAACGCCATCAAATCAGGCGCGGATCGCGCAAGGTGCCCGGCGAAGTCGGGATTCACCGGGTGACCCGGAAATAACCCGGAGATTCGCACGGAATCCGAGCTTCGCGCCGGATGTGGTGGCAGGGTTGAGGTAGCGACGAGGCGGGAGTCATCGCACATACCGGAGGATGCGCATGTTCTGGAAGATCGTCGGCGGGCTGATCGCACTGTGGCTGGCCATCACCGTGATCGGCTTCGTACTCAAGGGCCTGTTCTGGCTCGGCGTGATCGGCGGCGTGGCGTTCCTGGCCACTGCGGCGTACAGCGCCATCAAGGGCAGCGAGAACCGCAAGCAGATCCGCTCCTGACTCACGCGTCACTGCCGCCGGAGACGACTGGTCCGGCGCAGCCGATGTCAGGCCTACGCGGACGCGGGCTCGTGCCGCCGATCCCGGCGGGCACGCTCTTCCCCGATGCGGCGCAGCACCTCGTCGATCTCCGCCGTGGTCACGTCCCGGTGCGTGACAAACCGGACCCTGCCCGCCATCGGCAGCGCCAGCACGCCGATCTCCCGCAGTGCGGTGAGCGTGGCAGGCACGTCGGCGACCCCGGCGAGCACGATATTCGTCTCCGGCTGCGCGACGTCCCAGCCGAACTCGCGCAGCCCGGATGCCAGCCGCTCGGCGTTGGCGTGATCCGCCGCGAGGTCGTCGAGATTGTCCAGCGCGTGCAGGCAGCCAGCGGCCACGATGCCGCCCTGGCGCACACCGCCGCCCAGCATCTGCCGCATCCGCCGCGCCTGTTCGATGAACGCGACGCTGCCCGCGACGGCGGAGCCCATCGGCGCGCCGAGCCCTTTCGAGAAGCACACCGACACCGTGTCGGTACCCACCGTCAGTGCGGCGGGCGGGACGTCGAGCGCGACGGCGGCGTTCCACAGCCGCGCGCCGTCCAGGTGCACCGCGAGTCCGGCATCACGCGCGGTAGCCACCAGCTGCGCGTGTTCGTCAGGTGGGGTGACGGCGCCACCAGCGGCGTTGTGGCTGTTCTCCAGGCACAACAGCGTGGTGCGCAACATGTAGTACGGCGCCTGCCTCGCACCAGCGGTCAGCCGCCGGATCGCGGCGGACGATGGCCTGCCAGGCCCCGCATCGGTGTCGATCGGCTCCGGCATGCCGCCAGCCAGCCATGCGGCAGAGCCGAGTTCGTTGGTCAGCACGTGTGCGCCACGCGGCGCGAGAAACTTGTCACCCCTGCGCAGATGCGTGCTCAGCGCGATCAGGTTCGCCATGGTGCCGGACGGCGTCCACAGCGCCGCCGGTTTGCCGAGCAGTTCCGCCGTGCGTTCCTCCAGCGCGCGGACCGTGGGGTCAACGTCGATGACGTTGTCCGCGACGTCCGCTGCCGCCATGATCGCTCGCATGCGTTCATCGGGCTGGGTAACGGTATCGGAACGAAGGTCGATCATGGCGCTCGCTGCGAAGGTCACAGTTCGATCACATCACACAGCGTTGTTGATGGCAATACCGATGATGACCTGGAACGGTACACCGGTGTTGTTCATGGCCCTCGGCAGCCGTGCAACGCCGGACCGGCCGCGCTACGTCCTTACTGGTATGCCGGACAGAGTGGAGCTCACCGCGCGTGGATCAACAGGAGGAACAGGAGTTCGCGAAGTACTTCACGGACCGACGCGAAGCCGTGCGCAGGACCGCGTACCTGCTGTGTGGCGACTGGCATCGGGCCGACGACCTGGCGCAACTCGCGTTCGTCGCGGTACACCGCAAATGGCGCAAGATTCGCGACAAGGGCGCGCTGGACGCCTACGTACGCCGGACGCTCGTCCGGTCGGTAATCGACGAGTCCCGGCGGCCGTGGCGCAGGGAGCGCTTCGTTGACGACGTCCCGGAACCGCCCCCCGCGGCGACGAACTTCGACACCCAGGTCGTCACCCGCGAAGCGCTTCTCGCCGGGCTGCGTGAGGTGCCGCCGAGACAACGCGCGGTGCTGGTGCTGCGGTACTTCGAAGGTCTCGACGTCGCAACGACGGCGACGGCGCTCGGCTGCACGGAGGGCACGGTGAAGAGCCAGACCGCGCGCGGACTCGCCGCACTGCGGGACGCGCTCGATGAGGAGGTGAACGTCCATGGATGAGCGCGAGCTCACGCGGCTGTTCCAGGACGCTGCCGACGACGTGCCTCCCGCATCGTTCGACGTCGACGACGTCGCGGCGGCATCGCGCAGGGCGACCGCGCGGCACCGGATGCGCATCGCGGCGGTGACGTCGATCACGGCAGTCGTGCTCGGCGGAGCGGGGATCATCGGCGTGACCAGCCCGTTTTCCGATTCGGGCAGCAACGAGGTGGCGTCGGCGCCGGCTCAGCTGGAAGCGGAACCAAATGCGGGGCAACCCGACCGGCAGGACATGCGTCTAGAGGACGGTGATTCCCGAGAGTCGCAGTTGGAGCCGTCCAAGCAGGGGGATGGCGCCGCTGTGGCCGAGGCCGACAAGCTAGGGATCACCGGCACCGCAAGGTGCGACGAGGTCGACCGAGAGCTCGCCACCGCCCTCGCTGGCGAGCTTTCGGTCGTCCCTGACGATGCCGTTCCCGGGCGGCTCTGTTCCGATGGCGGTAACGCCGCGTTCCGGGTCAGTGATGGCGATATGACCGGCCTGGTCATGGTGGCGCACGTGCCGGATCGCACCACGACGACGATCACGATGCCCACTCCGACGGCAGCAGCGACCGCACGCGCGGCGTCCCGCGGCGTCGTTGTCGTGGCGAGCGTGCCAACCGGCGGGTCATCGACGGCGCCGTTCGCCGCGGACATGCAGCGCATCGCGGACGCCATCGCGGCGTCCCGGTGACATCCGGCGTGCGGAGCGAACGGCGGAAACCAGCCACGACGGGACGAGCTGGCAAGATATCCGGCCATGACGACAGCAAGCACACCCAAGGGAGAGCGACGTCGAGCCGCCCTCGTTGAAGCGGGTTCCCAGCTGCTCGTCGAAGGCGGGTTCGACGCGGTGCGGCACCGGGCCGTCGCGGAGCGCGCCGGCCTGCCACTGGCGTCGACCACGTACTACTTCAGCTCGCTCGACGACCTGGTGACCGCCGTCGTCGAGCGCCAGGGACGGCAAGAGCTGGAACGCGGCAGGCGGCAGCTCGACGAGCTCGCGAGGCGACACCGAGGTATCGACACCGTCGTCGAGCTGGTGCTGGACATGCTGCTCGGCTCGAAACGCGCGGACACCGCTGCCGACGCGGAGTCCGTGTTGTCCCGATACGAACGGCTGGTCGCGACCGGCCGCAGGCCGTACCTGCGCCCGCTGATGAGCACGCTCGGCTCCGAGCTGCGCGCGCTGCTCGCCGAGATTCTGTCCCGCTCCGGCATGTCGGTGTCGGACGCCGAGCTGGAGAGGCTGATCGCGCTGGTCGACGGCGCCGTCGTCAACGCACTGATCGAGATCTCACCCGACCCACGAGACGCCGCCGCGAAGATGCTCCGCGCTGAGCTGACCACGTAAGGCCCCGTCCCGCCTCCGACCCCGGCCTGGCCGCGAGTCTCACCTTATTCCGCGCGAGTCTCACCTTGTTTGCCGCGAATTGCACCGACGAGGTCACGAGTCCCCCTTGAGGAGCCGCGAGTTCCGCGATCTCGTGCCACGAATTCCGACCTCCGAAGCCGCGTGCTCTGACTTCCCGCCCGCCGAAGGCGCAACTCGGCCCAAACAAGGTGCAACTCAGCGCGATTAAGGTGAGACTCGGAGTCGACAAGGTGGGACTCGCGGCACCACAGCTGGGGACTCGCGCTGGGCCGTTTACGCTGAGACCGTGACAGACAAGCCGCGCATTCCGAACGCCCTCGCAGGCCGCTACGCCTCCGCCGACCTGGCGACTCTCTGGTCCCCTGAGCACAAGGTCGTGCTGGAGCGCGAGCTGTGGCTCGCCGTGCTGCGCGCGCAGTCCGAGCTCGGCGTCGACGTCCCGGACGGCGTCATCGCGGACTACGAGCGGGTGCTGCACGACGTCGACCTCGACTCCATCGCCGCGCGCGAGCGAGTCACGCGGCACGACGTCAAGGCGCGCATCGAGGAGTTCAACGCGCTGGCAGGGCACGAGCACGTGCACAAGGGCATGACGTCGCGCGACCTGACCGAGAACGTCGAGCAGCTGCAGGTGCGGCGCTCCCTCGAACTCATCCGGAACCGGGTCGTCGCGGTGCTTGCCCGGCTGTCCGCGCTGGCCAGTGAGCACGCCGAGCAGGCCATGGCCGGCCGGTCACACAACGTCGCCGCGCAGGCGACCACGCTGGGCAAGCGGTTCGCCACCGCGGCCGACGAGCTGCTCGTGGCGTTCGAACGCCTTGCGGAGCTGATCGCGCGCTATCCGCTGCGCGGCATCAAGGGTCCGGTCGGCACCGCCCAGGACATGCTCGACCTGATGGGTGACGAAGCCGCGCTGAACCAGCTGGAACAGCGCGTCGCCGCCCACCTCGGCTTCGAGCGGGTGTTCACCAGCGTGGGCCAGGTCTACCCGCGCTCACTCGACTACGACGCGGTGTCCGCCGTGGTCCAGCTCGCGGCAGCACCGTCCAGCCTGGCGAAGACGATCCGGCTGATGGCGGGCCACGAGCTGGTGACAGAGGGCTTCAAGCCGGGCCAGGTCGGGTCGAGCGCCATGCCGCACAAGATGAACACCCGGTCCTGCGAGCGGGTCAATGGCCTCGCGGTGGTGCTGCGCGGCTACGGCTCGATGGTCGGCGAGCTGGCTGGCGACCAGTGGAACGAGGGCGACGTGTCCGACTCGGTGGTGCGCAGGGTCGCGCTGCCGGACACGTTCTTCGCAGCGGACGGGCTGTTCGAGACGCTGCTGACGGTGCTGGACGAGTTCGGCGCGTTCCCCGCCGTGATCGACACCGAGCTGGCCCGCTACCTGCCGTTCCTGACGACGACGAAGGTGCTCATGGCCGCGGTGCGCGCCGGGGTCGGCAGGGAGACGGCGCACGAGGCGATCAAGGAGAACGCCGTCGCCGCCGCGCTGGCGATGCGGGAACAGGGCGTCGAGAACGACCTGCTCGACCGGCTCGCCGCCGACGACCGGCTGCCGCTGGACAAGGCAGCGCTCGACGCGCTGCTCGCCGACCCGCTGTCCTTCACCGGGGTCGCTCCGGCGCAGGTCAAAGCGGTCGTCGAGCGGGTGGACGCGGTGGTAGAGCGCTACCCGGACGCCGCAAAGTACAGCCCGGCGCCGATCCTGTAGCGCGGACGACTCCACGCGCTAGGAGTACGGCCCTGAGATCACACACTCCGGGAAGTGCCCGCGCACCAGGCCGAGCTTGGTCGCCGCCGACGCGCCGTTGATCGCCAGCGCCAGCATCCCCGCGGAGTCGACGAGCAGGATCAGCTCGCCGTTCTCGACGTCCTCGAAGGTGCGACCGACGACGACGATGTGCCGGGCCTCGCCCATGTGCAGGGTGACCTGCTGTCCCTCGACGAACCCGGCGTCGGCGATGGTGTCGCCGCGCGCGGCGAGCTGGATGTTGCCGAAGTGGTCGGTCGTCAGCACCTCGGTGGTGATCGCACCTGGCCGTACCGATGGCGCTGGTGCCGTGACCCGCTCCAGGTCCCGGACGTCGATGGGCGGCCCAAGCCGTTCCGGCGGGACACCGGCGGCCAGATGCGCCGCGGCCGGGGCGAAGATGTCCCTGCCGTGGAAGGTGGCGGAGACCTCGGGCAGCCGGTACGCCGGTTCGGTCAGCTCGTAGGCCGCGGTCGCGCCGCCGAGTTCGGTGGCGGCTGGCAGCAGCAGCCCGTTGTCCGGGCCGACGAGCAGGCCGTCGCGCGCGACGACCGCCACCGCTCGCCGCGTGGTGCCGACGCCGGGGTCGACGACGGCGAGGTGCACAGCTGGCGGCAGGTAGTCCACCGCTTGCGCGAGTGTGAACGCGCCGTGTCGTATCTCACCTGGTGGCACGGTGTGCGTCAGGTCGATGATCCGGGCGTCCGGAACGATCCGCGCGATGACTCCGTGGCAAATACCGACGAACGGGTCATCGAGCCCGTAGTCGGTGGTGAATGAGATCCACTGGTACGGCATTCGTCCTCCCCGACCACTATGACGCAGCATTCCGCGCTTGAGAAGCGCTGGTCCACTGCCCGCTCAGGCTGTCAGCGTCTCGCCGGATTCCAGCACCCGCACCTCGGTGCCATCCGGGGCGAGGTTGGTGAACAACCCGTAGTGCATCTGCGGGTAGGCAAGCACCGCTTCGTGGATCGGCACCGCGATCCTCGGCCCGACAGCGCGCAGGAAGTCGATCGCCTCGGACGCCTTGAGCCACGGCGCGCCGGTCGGCAGCCCCAAGACGTCGATGCGCTGTTCGGGCACGTGGAACGAGTCACCGGGGTGGTAGAACGCGCCGCCGTCGATCAGGTAGCCGACGTTCGCGACGCACGGGATGTCCTTGTGGATGATGGCGTGCTCGCCGCCGACGACCTGCACTGTGGTGTCGCCGATCCGCAGCGACTCACCGGGGTAGGTGGTGTGGGAGTCGAGGCCGAGCTTGGCGACGGTCTCCTGCGTACCGGGGTCGGTGATCAGCCGCGCGCCTGGGTTCGCCGCGAGCAGGGTGGGCAGCTTCTCGGCGTCGATGTGGTCGTAGTGCTGATGGGTGATCAGCACCGCGTCCAGGTTCCGCTCGGACTCGAAGCCAGACGAGAACGCGCCAGGATCGATCAGCATGCGGGCCGATTCTGCCTCCACCAGCACGCAGGAATGCCCGAAATGCGAGATGCGCATCTCTCCGACGTCCTCCTCGGTTCGGCGCCGCCCGACCGTCAAGCCTACGAGCGCCCCACCTGGGTCGCCAAGGTCCGAACGGGGACTACCTACACCCTGTTCGGCTCGCCATCGAGTGGCATGCTGAACTCAGCGGACTGTGATATGCGAACTGTTGGCAATCAGTCAACAGTAGGGCATGCTCGAGCCCGTTCGACACACTCGCGATGGAGGCACCGATGGCCACCGTGCTGCCAGAAGGCACCACGAACGACACCGCTGAACAGCGGACGTTCGACTCCCTCAACCCGGCGACCGACGAGGTGCTTGGCACCTACCCGATAACGACGCCAGCCGAGGTGGACGCCGCCGTCGCGCGGGCGCGCGAGGCCGCGACGTTCTGGGACCAGCTCGGATTCGCCGGACGCGCGCAGCGGCTGCGGAAGTGGAAGAGCGTCATCACCCGGCGGCTGCCCGAACTGTGCGCGCTGGTGCGCGCGGAGACCGGAAAGCCGGAAGGCGACGCGCAGCTGGAGATCGTGCTCGCCATCGAACACATCGAGTGGGCGGCGAAGCACGCCAAGAAGGTGCTCGGCCCGCAACGGCGTTCGCCCGGCCTGCTGCTGGCGAACAACGCGGCGAGCGTGGAGTACCAGCCGCTGGGTGTCGTCGGCGCCATCGGCCCGTGGAACTACCCGGTCTACACCCCGCTCGGCTCCATCACCTACGCGCTCGCGGCGGGCAACGCGGTGGTGTTCAAGCCGAGCGAGCACACGCCAGGCGTCGGCAAGTGGCTGGTCGACACCTTCGCGGAGGCCGTGCCCGAGCAGCCGGTGCTGCAGCTGATCACCGGCTTCGGCGAGACCGGCGCCGCGCTCGCCGCCAGCGACGTCGACAAGATCGCCTTCACCGGTTCGGCCGCGACCGGCAAGAAGGTCATGGCGACGGCGGCGCAGCGGCTGACGCCGGTGGTCATCGAGGGCGGCGGCAAGGACGCGGTGCTCGTGGACGCGGATGCGGACCTGGACGCCGCGGCCGACGCGACGGTGTGGGGCGCATGTGCGAACGCGGGGCAGACCTGCGCCGGTGTCGAGCGGGCCTACGTGCACGAGAAGATCTATGACGACTTCGTGGCCAAGGTCGTCGAGAAGGTGAGCTCGGTGCGCGGCGGATCGGACGACGACGCGCAATACGGGCCGATGACGATGCGCTCGCAGATCGACGTCATCCGACGGCATGTGGAGGACGCGCTGGCACGCGGCGGCAAGGCGGTCTACGGCGGGCTCGACTCGATCGGCGAGCGCAGTGTGCAGCCGATCGTGCTGGTCGACGTCCCGGAGGACGCGGCGGCCGTGCGCGAGGAGACGTTCGGGCCGACAGTGACCATCGCCAAGGTCCTGGACATGGACGAGGCCGTGGCTCGGACCAACGACTCGACCTATGGGCTCGGGTCGGCGGTGTTCACGAAGGGCAAGGGCAGCAAAGGCACTGACATCGCGCGGCGACTGCGGACAGGGGCGACGTCGATCAACGCGCCGCTGTCGTTCGCTGGGATCGCGTCACTGCCGTTCGGCGGGCACGGCGACTCCGGCTTCGGGCGGATCCACGGGCCGGAGGGGCTGCGCGAATTCGCGCGCCCGAAGGCCATCGCGCGGCAGCGGTTCTCCCCGCCGCTGTCCCTGACGTCGTTCTCTCGCTCGAAGGCGACGGAGAAGCTGGTGGCGCGGATGATGCGGGTGCTGCACGGGCGGTCCCGCTAACCGGCACGGCGCAGGGAAAGCGTCATTCACCGCCAGCGCGCCGCGGCACCCACGGCCGCCGCGGCGTCGACGATGCCCTCGCCGTAGAAGGAGTTACGGAACGCGTCACCCGCGCAACGGTCGTCGTCCCCGCAGTCGAGGTCGCGCGCCTGGGCGAGCAGCCGCTGCCGCAGCTGCGCGGGTGTCCACTCCGGATGCGCGCTCGCCAGCAGCGCGGCGACGCCGGTGACATGCGGCGCTGCCATCGACGTCCCCGCCTTGAAGCCGTACCGCCCGCCAGGCACCGTCGACAGCACGCCCCGGTCTTGCTTGCCAGGGTCGCCGCCCGGCGCGGTGATGTCGATCTTGTCCGTGCCGTAGTTCGAGTAGGACGCCTTGCGCTTCTCCTTGCCGGTCGCGGACACGGTGACGACACCGGGCAGTTCGGTCGGCAGGTCGATGCAGTCGGCGCTCAGCGGCCGATTGTCGATCGGTTTCGAGTCGTTCGGGCTGGAGCTGTCGGTGGTCTTGTTGGCGAGGTTGTAGTCCGAGTTGCCCGCCGCCGCGACGTGCAGCATGCCCTTCCGCTCGGCGTGGCGCACCGCGCGGCGCACCGCTTCGAGGATCGCGGCCTGGTCGGGATCGTCCGGGCACAGGTACTGCCACGGGTCGATGTAGTAGCTGTTGTTGGTGACGTCGAACCCCTGCTGCGCGGCGAACATGAACCCGCAGACGGCGTTCTCCGGAAAGAACAGGCCGGTCGGCTGCTCGGCGACGCGCACAGAGGCGACCGTGACACCTGGCGCGACGCCGAGCACGCCGACACTGTCGTTCGCGGCCGCGATCGTGCCCGCGACGTGCGTACCGTGCGAGTTCGTGTCGCGCCACGCGCCGTCGCGCCGGTCGAGCGAGCCGTAGGCGCAGGACGCGGACTTGCTCGCGTCAAAGGCATCGTCGAGTTCGGCGTGCATACCGTCGACGCCGGTGTCGAGCACGCCGACGACGACGTCCCGCGACCCGCTGGCCACCGGCAATGACTTGTCTGCACCGATCTGGGTGAGGTTCCAGCGCGGAGCTTCCGGACCCCGTGGGGTGTGTTGCGGCGGCCTGGGCGGCACGGCCGGTTCGTACGCCTGTTTCGGGATGTCCGATGTCCGGGTCGCACCCGCCTGCTGAACGCCCGGCGCCTGCCGCACGGTGCGCGCGAACTCCGCGCCGGTCGCGTGCGCGACGACAACGCCGATCGCCGGGTATGCCGCGAACACGGATCCGCCGTTCGCTCGTGTCGCACTCACCGCGGGGCTGACGTCACCAGGTGCGGCGAGGACGAAGTAGGAGCGCAGGCCCGGTTCCCACTGCGGCACGGGCACGGCGGCGGCCCCCGGAACGGCGGCGGCCGTCGGGCTGGCGACCGCGCCAGACAACAGCGACACCAACGCCACTGCGAGGAATCCGGCGACGAGACGTCGATGCGTGGCGTGCCATGCGATCACGGCGTCCTCCAAGCCCGGTCGGTCACACCCTGCCAGCCGGACCTTAAGCGCAGCGATGGTCCATGGCAGCGGAGTTCGCCGGTTCGGGCGCGGAGATCACCTGACCGGGGAGTCGTGGGATGTGGTGACGGGCGCCTCCGCGACACCCGCCGCAGCCAGTACCCGCGCATACGACCCGCCCTCGGCGAGCAGTTCGTCGTGGCTGCCCAGCGCGGCGACCCTGCCGCCGTCGAGCAGCAGGATGCGGTCGGCATCACGAGCGGCGTCGAGCCGGTGCGCGATAGAAATGACCGTCCTGCCAGCCAAGGCCGCGGCGACCGAGCGCTCGGCCTGCCGCGCCGTGCCGCTGGCCATCGCCGCCGTCGCCTCGTCAAGCACGACGACCGGCGGGTCGGCGAGCAGCACCCGTGCCAGCGCGAGTTGCTGCGCCACCGCGGGCGGCACCGACAGCGTGCCTGACCCGAGGCGGGTTTCCAGCCCGTCCGGCAGCGACCGCACCCAGTCGTCCGCCCCGACGACGGTGAGAACGTCGTGGAGGTGGTCGTCGTCGCCATCCGCCATCAGGTTCTCGCGCACGGTCGCGGCGAAGACGTGGTGCTCCTGGGTGAGCAGCAGCACCTCGCCACGCAACTGATCATGCGACCAGCGACGGAGATCGACGCCACCGAGCGACACAGTGCCGCCGCCCGGTTCGGCGACCCCCGCGAGTAGTCGCGCCAACGTCGACTTGCCAGACCCGGACGGTCCGATGATCATCAGCCGTTCGCCAGCGACGATGTCGAGGTCGATGCCGTGCAGGACGTCGTGGCCGTCGCGGTAGGCGAACCGGACGTCCCGCAGTTGGACGTCACGGCCGCTTGGCGTAACCCGCGCGCCGCCACGGGCGGGCCGCACCCGCCGGACGCCGAGGATGCGGCGCAGCCCGACCGAGCCGACCTGCAGCTCTTCCACCCACGCCAGCAGTTCCACCAGCGGGCCAGACATCGCGAGCAGGTACAGCGTGACCGCGGTGATGTCACCAAGCCCGGCGAGGCCAGCACGATAGGCGACACCGCCAATGGCCAGCACGGCGGCGACCGGCAGCAGGTAGGCGAGGTCGAGCGTCGGCAACCAGCGTGCGAGCAGCGACCGGTGGGCATGCTCCGTGGCCACGGCGGCACGCAGCGCCCGATCGTTGTGCGCCACCCGCCGTTCCGCGAGTCCCAGTGCCTCGACCGTGCGTGCGCCGGTGACCGTCTCCGTCGCGGACGCCTGGACGTCGCCCCACGCGGCGAGCATCCGCTCCAGCACGGCGTTGGCCCGCCGCCAGTACCACCGCGTGGTGAGCACGAGCAGTGGCACGGACACCAGCACGCCCGCGGTGAGCAGCGGCGACGTCACCAGCATCGCGACGACGGTCAGCACAACCGCGATCGACGACGTCAGGATCTCCGGCGCGGCATAACGGGCGGCGTACTCGATTCGGTCGACGTCCGACGTCGCCCTGCTGAGCAGATCGCCGGTGCCCGCGTCTTCAACGGTGCCGATCGGCAGTCGCAGCACGTGCTCGGTGAAGTCCTCCCGCGCGGTGGCGAGCAGGTGTTCCCCGAATCGGGTGGCGCGGACGTGCCCCCAACGACGTAACGCGGCTTGGGCGAGCAGCACGGCGAGGAAGACCGCGGCCAAGACGTCGACCGGTGGGCGTGTGCCCGCGGCGACGGCGTCCACCAGCACACCGAGCAGGCGCGGCCCGACCAGTCCGAGCAGCGAGGCGAGCACGAACAACGTGAGCATCGCCGCGAAGTCGCCGCGCTTCCTGCTGGCGACGTCGCGCAGCCACCGTCGCACCATCCGCGCGTCGGCCAGCGGGAGCGTCATGGCACGACTCCTTCCCGGGGTGTCGCCAGGTGCGTGCTGTCAGGTGTCGCCACACGCGCCCCAGGTGCGTTGCGCCAAAGCGGACTGGACGTCAGCACCACCGTGGTGCGGCCCTCGCGGAGCGCGGCGACGCGCTCGACGATGCGGGCCTCGGTGTGCGCGTCCACGGCGGACGTCGGTTCCTCCAGCACGAGGACGTCCGGGTCGAGGGTGAGTGCCCGTGCCAGCAGCAGCCGTTGTCGCTGGCCACCGGACACCGACCGACCGCGCTCGCTCAGCACGGCGTCGTACCCCTCGGGCAAGGCGTCGATGACGTCGGAGGCATCAGCTGCCGCGATGGCGTCCGCGACCGGCACGGCGTCGCCTGCCGCGAGCTCCTCGCCGACCCGTCCCGCGAACAGGTGGTCGTCGCCCAGGACGAGCACCACGCGGCGGCGCAGTTCCGCGCGGTCGACGCCGTTGATGGGCACGCCGCCGAGCAAGGCGTCGCTGTCGGCGTAACCGGTGAGGCGTTCGGCGAGGGCGCGATCCGGCGGCAACACCGTGAGCCGCCCTGCTGGCGCGACGAGTCCGCCCTCGGCCAGCGACAACGGGCCGTCCGGCAGTGGCACCGGCTCAACAGGCTCACCGAACTCCGGGGCGAGGCGGAGCAGCCGGTCGATGCGGCCCGCCGCGACACGTGCCGCGCTGGCCGCGTCCGCTGCTTCGGTCGCCGTTCGAACCGGCACGACGAGGAACGCCGATGCGCCATAGAACGCGATCAGTTCGCCCGGCGAGATCGCGCCGTCCAGCGCGAGCCGCGCACCAAGCCAGGTGACGACGACGGTGACCAGACCGGGCAGCGCGATTTCGGCCGCCGCGAGCCAGGACTCGGTGCGCCCCACGGCCACGCCAGCGTCGCGCACCCGATCGTTCACGGCGGCGAAACGGCGCAGGTGCTGCCGCTCGCCGCCGACCCCACGCAGGATACGCAGCCCGGCGACGATGTCCGCACCCATGGAGGTGACCTCGGAGAACCGTTCTCGCTGCGCTTCCTTGCGACGGTGCAACGGCCGCAGCAGCGGGCCAATGCCGAGCACGGCGAGCGGCACCCCGACCAGCGCGATCACGCCGAGAACCGGGGTGATCGTCACCAGCACGACGGCGACGACGGCGAACGACGTCAGCGCGCCGATGGTCCTGCCGAACGTCTCGACGGCGTTGCCGATGTCGTAGACGTCCTCCGACCCCATGGCGACGACCTCGCCGGTCGACAGCCGTTTCGGCAACGTCGCGCCGAGGTGCGCGGCATGGCCCACAACCGCGCGCTCCGCGCTGACCGCACCGTGGATCCACATCGTGTGCGACGCCCAGTTCAGGACGCCGCTCGCCACCGCCTGCACGACGGCGAGCCCCAGCACGAGCGCGATCCAGCCCGCGAGGTCCGCCAGGCGACCAGCGGCGATGCTGGTGTCGATCGCCGCGCCGACTACCAGCGACATCACCGCCGTCGGCAGCATCGCCCCCGCACCAGCGACCGCGGCGGTCAGGGTCAGTCCTGGCCGCGCGGCAAGCACCGCCCGCAGCCGGAAGCTCGGCGGTGATACGTCGTTAGTGGGTCAAGTGAACTCCGTGCCTCCCATGCGCCGGACGATACCGACGCCCACCGACACGGTGCTACGGATTTTCCATCGTCATCGGTCAGCCCGTCATCGGTCAGCCCGGCAATCCAGCGAGAATGTCGCCCGCCAGCGTCGCCGACACCGTACAAACCTCCTCGTCGGAGCGATTGGCATCAATGAATACCACGCTGACCACCTGGTCCTCGGATTCCGGATCGAGCCAGAGATCCACGGAACACATGTCACCGTTGCTGGCCTGCCGAGCCATCACACCGTCGATATCGATCTCCTCCGGCGCCGGGGCACCCGGCGGCGGTTCCTGATCGGGATAACCCGCAGTGGGCGCGCCCGCCCCGATAGTCACGGCAGCGGTTGGCGAACCATCAGCCGCGTAGAAGCATTGTCTGCCTTCTTCGGTGCCCTCGCCGATAGTCGTGCCGGTCGCCTCGCTGATCGCGTCAGTGCTGAGTAGATCGCACGACGCCTGGTCAGTCAGCCGCTTGTCGGTACCGCCGCCACACCCTGCCAGCACCGACACCGCGAAAACCGTCATCGAAAGAAGCGCCATCGACCGCTTGACCAGCGGGTCAACCACGTATCCGCCCCCAGCCATGAATCCTCCCCCGAGGCTAAAAATGCTGTTCCGAGCTGTAAACGCTAGCAGGCCACTACCAGGCAGACGGCCGAAATCACGATCTTCCGCGCATGCTCTCCGGGCCATGCGCCACGGGTTTCTCCCGCAGCGAAACCCATCGCGCACGAGCCGACACCCAATGCGAACCCACGTGACCTGCGTCGCGCGCGGCAAACCTCACTGCCAGCCGAAATCCGCAGGCCAGGTAGGCTCACAACGTCGCTAGACCCACCGAAACCCGGAGCTGTCACGTGGCCAAAGTCGTCGTCGACGTCATGCCCAAGCCCGAGATCCTCGACCCGCAGGGACAGGCGGTCGCCCGCGCGCTGCCCCGCCTCGGATTCGACGGCGTGGCCGACGTCCGTCAGGGCAAGCACTTCGAGCTGGAGGTCGACGACTCGGTCGACGACGCCACGCTCGCCAAAATCGCCGAAGGTTTCCTGTCGAATCCGGTGATCGAAGACTTCGTCGTCCGGCGGGTGTCGGAATGACGGCGAAGGTTGGCGTCATCACCTTCCCGGGCACGCTGGACGACGTCGACGCCGCGCGCGCGGTGCGCTACGCCGCGCGAGACCTGCTTGCAGGGTCGAGCCATGAGGCCTGCGAAGCCGTCTCCCTGTGGCACGGCGACGCCGACCTCGCCGGCGTCGATGCCGTTGTCGTGCCGGGCGGCTTCTCGTACGGCGACTACCTGCGCGCTGGCGCGATCGCCCGGTTCGCGCCGGTGATGGGCGAGGTCATCGAGGCCGCGCGCAAGGGCATGCCGGTGCTGGGCATCTGCAACGGCTTCCAAGTTCTGTGTGAAGCGGGCCTGCTGCCCGGCGCGCTGGTGCGCAACCACAAGCTGCACTTCGTCTGCCGCGACCAGTGGCTGCGGGTGGAGAACACGTCGACGGCGTGGACCACCCGCTACGAGCACGGCGCGGAGATCCTGATCCCGGTCAAGAACGGCGAAGGCGCCTACATGGCCGACGAGCCGACCCTCGACGCGCTGGAGAACGAGGACAGGGTGGTGTTCCGGTATGTCGGTGAGACCTGCTCGCAGGGTCGAACCATGGGCGCTGCCAACCCGAACGGCTCCCGCCGCGACATCGCGGGCATCACCGACCCGACCGGCCGGATCGTCGGGCTGATGCCGCACCCCGAGCACGCCATCGACGCGCTGACCGGACCGAGCGACGACGGTCTCGGCATGTTCCTGTCCGCACTCGACGCGCTCCAAGGAGCCCCTGCGTGACTACTCTCGATACCGTCAAGCACGCCGAGTCCACCCCTGACACCGAGCAGCCCTGGGCCGAGCTGGGGCTCAAGGAAGACGAGTACGCCCGGATCCGCGAGATCCTCGGCCGCAGGCCGACCGACGCCGAGCTGGCGATGTACTCGGTGATGTGGAGCGAGCACTGCTCCTACAAATCGTCCAAGGTGCACTGGCACTACTGGAAAGAGAACACCACCGAGGAGATGCGCACCAAGATGCTGGCGGGCATCGGTGAGAACGCGGGCGTCGTCGATATCGGGGACGGCTGGGCGGTCACATTCAAGGTGGAGTCGCACAACCATCCGTCCTATGTAGAGCCGTATCAGGGCGCGGCGACCGGCGTCGGCGGCATCGTCCGCGACATCATCGCGATGGGCGCGCGCCCGCTCGCGGTGCTCGACCCGCTGCGGTTCGGCGCGGCGGACCACCCGGACACCAAGCGCGTGCTGCCCGGCGTCGTCGCGGGCATCGGCGGCTACGGCAACTGCCTCGGCCTGCCGAACATCGGCGGCGAGGTCGTCTTCGACTCGACGTACCAGGGCAACCCGCTGGTCAACGCGATGTGCATCGGCGCGATGCGCAGCGAGGACCTGCACCTGGCGCACGCGTCCGGCGTCGGGAACAAGGTCATGCTGTTCGGCGCGCGCACCGGCCTCGACGGCATCGGCGGCGTCTCGGTGCTGGCCTCGGAGACGTTCTCCGACAGTGACTCCCCCGAGACCGGCACCGGTCGCAAGAAGCTGCCGAGTGTCCAGGTCGGCGACCCGTTCACCGAGAAGGTGCTGATCGAGTGCAGCCTTGAGCTGTTCCGCGAGGGCATCGTCGTCGGCATCCAGGATCTCGGCGGCGCGGGTCTGTCCTGTGCCACCAGTGAGCTGGCCTCCGCGGGGGACGGCGGCATGCGCGTCGAGCTCGACCAGGTGCCGCTGCGCGCCGAGGGCATGACCCCGGCGGAGATCCTGTCGAGCGAGTCGCAGGAACGCATGTGCGCCGTGGTCAAGCCGGAGGACGTCGAAGCGTTCCTGCGGGTGTGCCGCAAGTGGGATGTCATCGCCACCGAGATCGGCGAGGTCACCGACGGCGACAACCTGGTGATCACCTGGCACGGCGACACCGTGGTGGACGTCCCGCCGCGCACCGTGGCGCACGAGGGCCCCGAGTACCACCGGCCGTTCGCGCGGCCCGCCGAGCAAGACGTCCTGCAGGCCGCGACGCCGGATCTGCTGTCGCGGCCGAGCACCCCTGAGGAGCTGCGGGAGACGATCCTGACGATGATCTCCTCGCCGAACCTCGCCTCCCGGGAGTGGGTCACGCAGCAGTACGACCGCTACGTGCGCGGCGGCACCGTGTTGTCGCAGCCGTGCGACTCCGGCATGATCCGCATCGATGAGGAGACCGGGCGCGGCGTCGCGGCGGCGACCGACTGCAACGGGCGATTCGTCAAGCTCGACCCGTACACCGGCACGCAGCTCGCGCTGGCCGAGGCGTACCGCAATGTCGCGACCGGCGGTGCGACACCGCTCGCGGTGACCAACTGCCTGAACTTCGGCTCGCCCGAGGACCCCGGCGTGATGTGGCAGTTCGAGCAGGCCGTGAAGGGGCTCGCCGAGGGCTGCCGCGAGCTGGGCATCCCCGTCACCGGCGGCAACGTCAGCTTCTACAACCAGACCGGCGACACCGCGATCCTGCCGACCCCAGTCGTCGGCGTGCTCGGCACGATCGACGACGTCCGCAGGCGCATCCCGACCGGCATCGGCAACGAGGCTGGCGAGTCGCTGATCCTGCTCGGTGAGACACGCGAGGAGTTCGGCGGCTCGGAATGGGCGCACGTCGTGCACGGCCACATCGGCGGCACCCCGCCGCACGTCGACCTCGCCCGCGAGAAACTGCTCGCGGACATCCTGGTCGCCGGGTCGCGCGACGGCATGATCTCCGCGGCGCACGACCTTTCCGATGGCGGCCTCGCGCAGACCATCGTGGAGATGGCGCTGATCGGACAGACCGGCGCACGGCTGGTGCTCGACCCCGACATGGACCCGTTTGTGCAGCTGTTCTCCGAGTCAGCCGGCCGGGTGCTCGTCGCGGTGCCGCGCAGCGAGGAACTGCGGTTCACGGAGCTGTGTTCCGCGCGGGGTCTGCCGTGGCGCAAGACCGGCGTCGTCGTCCCCGAGTCGGACGCGCTGGAGATCCAGGACGTCGCGACACTTCCGCTCGACGAGCTGCGCACCGCGTGGGAGGGCACACTGCCCGCGCTGTTCGACTGATCGGCTGGTCACCCCCACTCGTCAAGCGCCTGTGGCGGGTCGATCACGGCGCCGTCGCGGTGACACCCGCTGAAGTCCGCGCTGCCGAAACTGGCGTCGCTGAACTTCGCGTCGCCTGCGAATCGCGCGCCGGTGAACAGCACCCGCCCTGCTGCGGTGAACCCGCTGAACCACGCCTTGCGACGGAACTCGACGTTCGTGAGCAAGAGCTGCGCAGGCAACCTGCCGTCCAGCGAGTGCGCACTGGTGAACCACGCGTCGCCACGGAACACTGTCCCGCTGAAGTCGTTGCTGCTGTACAGGCGGGCGTACCGCAGCGTGATCGTGCCGACGGTGCGGCCGGTGAGACGGAGGTATTCGAGGACCGCGCCGGTCAGATCGAGGTCGTAGCGCGGGGCGTCGTCGTCCGAGGCCGCCGGTAGCAGGTCCGCGAGCGCTCGTTGTGCGGACAGCCGGACTTGGAGCTCACGCTCGGCGTCCTCAGCCTCCTGTCGAGGCCACTCCCGTTGCTGAAGCTGATAGCGCGGATGGTCGAAGGGACGACGCAGGTACGCGCACAGCACGTCGATGACTGGCTGCACGTAGTACTTCGGCCGGTCACGGGCGACCGCGACCAGCGCCGCCACCGCACCGACACGCACCTGGTCAGCAGGGCTGCCAAGAAGCTCTATCGCCCGCGCGAAGCGCTCGTCAGCGGCCTTCTCCCTGTCGTGTTCAGCCCGGTCGCTCTCCACGACATGCCGGCCCTCATCGACCCGCCTGCGGCGATCGTTCAGCCACAACGCGTACAGCGCGACGACCGAACCAGCGGCAAGCCCGCCGGATTTGAGCGCTTCCGCGCGCGGGGTGCCCGGCGCGGCGAGCAACCATCCGGTGACAAGGGCCAGTGCACCGGCTGCCATCAGCATCGTTCCCGCTAGCGGCAGGCCCTGCCGCGTGCCGTCACCACCGCCACGCACCCGCCACACGACGAACGCGGCCATCCCGGCGAGCAGTGCGACGGCCCCCGCACTGAGAAAGGAGACGTCCACGACCGTCCACTGTAGCCAGCACGCGGCCGTCAGATCCCCAGAACCGCCCGGGCGATCAGAAAGTAGATGATCAGGCCAGTGGCGTCGACCAGCGTGGTGACCAACGGCGCGGACACCACGGCGGGGTCGATGCCGACGCGCTTGGCGAGCAGCGGCATGGTGCCGCCGATCATCGCGGCCCACACACAGATCACCACCAGCGACAACGACACCGCGACCGCGATGCCGCTGCCCGCGATCAGCAGGCCGAACACGAACGCGACCGCCGCGAGCGTGAGCCCAACGAGCAGCCCGACCCGCGACTCCCGGAACGCCACGCGCAGGACGTCACTGGTCCGCAACTCACCCACCGCGAGCGCGCGCACCGCTGCCGTCGCGGCCTGCGCGCCACTGTTGCCACCGGTACCGATGAGCAGCGGGATGAACGCCGCGAGCTGCACCACCTGCGCCAACGTGCCCTCGAACGCTTCGAGCACCCCGACCGTCAGCGACGCCGCCACGATCAGCAACAACAGCCACACCACCCGCGAGCGCGCGAGCTGCACCACGCTGACCGCCATGTAGTGCCCGATCCACGGCGTCGTCGCGGACTGGCGGGCGACGTCCTCGGTATCGGCTGCCTCGATGACCTCGAAGGCGTCGTCGATGGTGAGCACGCCGATCACCCTGTCCTCGCTGTCGACGACGATCAGCGCGAGCAGATTGGCGTCCTGCATCAGCCGCGCGGCCACCTCGGCGTCCTCCGTCGCCGGTACCGTGGGCTTCTCGCTGCTGGCGAGGTCAGCGACCAGCGTATCCGGCCCGCCAAGGACCAGCTCACGCAGCGTCACGACACCCTGGAACCGGCGACTGTTGTCGACGACCGGAAGGGTGTACACGGTCTCTGCGTTCTCACCGCGCTCGCGCACTACCTGGAGCGCATCTTTCGCGGTCAGCTCACCCCGCAGCACCAGCACCGCGGGGCTCATGATGCGGCCGACGGTGCCGTCCTCATAACCGAGCAGCCGCGCGGTCAGCGAACGTTGTTCGAGCGAGAGCCCGGCGAGCACGCGCTGGGTGAACTTCGCTGGCGCCTCACCGAGCAACCGCGCGCGGTCGTCCGGGTCCATCGCCTCGACCAGCTCATAGAACGCCTTGTCGCGCAGTCCTGACAGGATCTTCTGCTGGTCGACCGGGTCCAGTTCCTCGAAGACGGCGAGCGCGTGGTCCTTGTCGAGCAACCGGAACAGCAACACCGCCGTGATCGCCTCGTTCCTGCCGAGTTCGTCGGCGATGACGTGCGGCGGGTGCTCATCGAGCCACTGCTTCATGCCGGAGACATCGTTGGCGTCGATCAGATCTTCCAGTGAATCGAGACCCATCGCTCCTCCGGTGTCCAAGCTCGGGTGACGGAGTCGGCGGCTCGCGGCGCGCTAGCAGATCTCCCCACCAGACTCTACGGGGTCACGCATCTGCCGCACGGTGGTGCCTCGACCGGGGCACACGGGAGCCGAGGCATCGGCGTCAACTCGGAGCCAGCAAGGTACAACTCGTGGCGAACAAGGTGCATCTCGTAGCGAATACGGTGCGACTCGCGACGGCTACTCGCCGGTGGCGATGGCTTCGAGCTGCTTCCTGCCGCCGTTGAAAGTGTTCTGATCGATCGGATCGTTCGAGTACTGCCAGAACGTGTGGACGTGCCAGCCCGCTGGCAGGTCCCCGATCTTGTCCGCATAGCGCGCCACCCACAGCGGCACGGTCTCCTCGAAGCCGTGACCATCGCCGACGCACTTGTTCCACCAGTTCGTCGACGTGTAGATCACTGGCGCGCGGCCAGTGTGTTCGCGGTAGGTGTCGTGGAAGTCGCTGATCCACGCCCGCATCGCCTGCTGCGTCTTGCCGTAGCAGGTGTCGCCGTACGGGTTGTACTCCAGATCGATGACGCCGGGCAACGTCTGGCCGTCCGCCGACCACGCGCCGCCCCGCTCGGCGAAGTACGTCGCCTGCACCGCACCGGACGATCGATCGGGCAGCGCGAAGTGGTACGCGCCCCGGATCATGCCGACGTCGTAAGACCCGTTGTACTGCTGCGTGAAGTACGGGTTCCTGTACCCGGTGCCCTCGGTGGCCTTCACGTAGGCGAACCGCTTGCCCTTGTCCCACCAGTGCTGCCAGTCGACCTCACGCTGCCAGCCGCTGACGTCGATACCCTCGATGCCGTCGCGATCTTCGGAGTCCGGCCCGTCTTGCTCCTCGTCCGGCTCCTCCTGCTCCTCGTCCGACCCGCCGGAGCCGTCCTGCCGCGCCTGCGCGCCGCGCTCATACACGGCGATCTGCGAGCCCATCGGGTGACTGTGCCGCTGCACGTAGGTGTCGACCGCGCCCTGCGGTGCCGCGCTCACGCTCGGCGCGACGAACAACGACGCCGCGGTCACGCTGACCACGCCGACGACGGCGAGCGCCCCGAGTAACACCCGGCGCACCGGCCGCCCTCGCGTGGCCGTCATGCGATCACCCTTCCAACCGATCGATCGAACGGCACCCCCACAGCCATCCGACCGTCGATTGTGAACGGAGAACGCAGTCGCTGTCACCTTCCCGCGTGACCAATCGCCCGATCGTGGACAACTCATGCCTGCTGTCCAGTCACACGAACCCCGAGCGCAACCGGCTGTTCACCCCCACTCGCACCGGCGTGGCGGGTTCTCGCTGGATCAGGCGGTCAACGCGGGTCAGCGAGCGCCGCCGAGTCACGTCAGGACGGCGTCACCTGCGCCAGCGACGCCGCGCCGCCGCTTCCAGATGCTCCTCAGGGACCACCGCGGTGACCAACCCCTCCGGATTGATCGCAAGCGGATGCCCCGAGAGTTGCGGCAGGATATCCCGCCCGGTCAACGTGCGGGAACTGGGCCACTCCTGCGGGATCATGGACTGACGGGTGTAGGCGGGCACCACGATGCGGCCGCGCTTGTCGTAGAACCCGGTGAGGTTGTCCTGCTCCCGCGAGACGGCGTAGACGTACAACGTCGATCGCAACACCACCGGCGGCAGGTCGGAGACCGGCCGGTGACCCGTCCGCACCAGCTGCAGCAGGTCCTCGAGCTCGCCATCCGGTTCGGGGAAACCGAGCGCCCGCGGTGACGGCCGGTAGTCCTCGTTCGGATGGAAGTCGGCGACGATCTCGCCGTCCGCGTTGACCGGATACGCCCCCACAACGGCCCAGTCCGGCACTGAACCAGACGGGTCGAAGGCCTCGTCGATGACGTAGAGCCACGAGTTCGGGTTGCGTTGCGCGCGGGCGCGCATCGAATCGGTGATCGGGGGCTGGCGTCGCGGCTTCCCAGGCACGAGCCTTCCTGCGTCGTCAGCTGCCATCGTGATCGCCCCCAATTGCTGGCGTGTTTCGCGCGTCGCTCATCCTATTTCCCATGTCTGGTTCCCGGCGCGCACCGAACCCCGCCGAGTTGCGGCGCGTCGTCGAGTCGATGTCGGGCTGGCTGTCCGGCGAGGGCGACAAGCCGGAACGGCGAGAACTCGCCACCGCCGTCCGGCTGAGCCTGCACACCCTCGCCACGGACGCACCGGGAAACAGCGTCGAGGTCAGGGTGCCTCCGTTCGCTGCCGTCCAGTGCGTCGGTGGGCCGAGGCACAGCAGAGGCACACCGTCCAATGTGGTCGAGACCGATCCGAGGACATGGCTGCGGCTCGCCGCCGGGTTGACCGACTGGCAGACAGCGATCGCCGACGGGAGCGTTTCGGCTTCCGGCACGCGATCCGACCTCTCACATCTGCTGCCTCAGCTGCGTCTGCGGTAAACGCCATCAGGCGCCGGTGACTACGGTTTTCTGCCGACGGCGCAGATGAAACAGTTCTGTACCGAGTTGAGCGGCTTGAGCTGTGGCCCATCAGGCCACCAGTCGGCGCACAACACGAGGCCGGGCTCGATCAGGTCGAGGCCCTCGAGGAACTCCTCGCACTCGGCGCGCGTCCGGAACGTACCGCGCCCCATCGGACTGGCGAGGAATTGCTCCTCCATCTTGCGCGCGGTCTCGGTGTGTTCGTTCTCTGGATCGAAGAAATGGCTGAAGGCCACGTACGAACCGGAAGGCAGTGCCTTGATGTACTCCTGCATGATCTTGGCAGGCTCGTCGCGCGGGCCGTCGTAAAGCTGGAACGTGCCGACCTGCAGGAAAATCAGCGGTTCCGAGAGGTCGATGTGCTTGTTGACAACGTCGTTCTCCAGGATCTCCTGCGGCTTGAAGATGTCGGCCGCCGCGAAGTGCGTCCGGTCGTTCTCCTCAAGCAACGCGCGCCCGTGCGCGAGCACGACCGGATCGTTGTCGATGTAGACGACCCGTGCTTCCGGATTGATCCGCTGCGCTACCTGATGCACGTTTTCCGATGTGGGCAACCCGGAACCACAGTCGAGAAACTGGCTGATTCCGGTCTGGCTCGCGAGGAACCGCACGGCCCTGATCAGGAACGTGCGGTTCTCGGTTGCCATGTCCTGTGCCTCGGGCACTTTGCCCCGAACCATCTTGAGTACCTGACGGTCGACCTCGAAATTGTCCTTGCCGTTGAGGAAGGCGTCGTAGACCCGGGCGATGCTCACTTTCGTCGGGTCGACTCCGGCGGGTACGGGATAATCCGGGGCGGCGTTTGTCATCGACAACCTCGTAGACGTATTCAAGTAACGCGGATCACACGTAGCCTAGACGTCCGACGATCACCACGTAAACGCGGGAGTCGCGCTTGACGCGGGCGATGGGCATTGTACGCTGAGTGATCGGTCGGGGACGGCTTGAGATGCCAGGAGCAGCGAGAGGCAGACATGACACTCCAGTCCGGTAGGGGTGGCGCGGATCAGAGCGGTGGCACGCCGACCGCACGTCGCATGGTGCTCGGGGCGCAGTTGCGGCGGATGCGGGAGGAAGCGGGCATCTCGCGTGCCGACGCGGGGTTCCACATCCGCGGCTCCGAGTCCAAGATCAGCCGGATGGAGCTGGGCCGGGTCGGATTCAAGGACCGCGACGTCGCCGACCTGATGACGCTCTACGGCCGTTCCGACCCGGAGGAGCGCGAGGAGTACCTGCAGATGGTGCGGGACTCCAACACGCCTGGCTGGTGGTACCGCTACCACGACCTGTTGCCAGCGTGGTTCACCAACTACGTGGGGCTCGAAGAGTCGGCCTCGCGTATTCAGACGTTCGAGCTGCAGTTCGTGCCAGGGCTGCTGCAGACGGAGGACTACGCGCGGGCGGTCGCGACCAAGGGCAGGCCCGAGTACCACGCCGACGCGACCGAGCGCCGTATCGCGCTGCGCATGCGCAGGCAGAAGATCCTCAGCAAGCCCAACGCGCCCCGGCTGTGGGCCTTCATCGACGAGGCCGTGCTGCACCGCCCCGTCGGCGGGCCCGCCGTACTCAAGGATCAGCTCGACGCCCTGATCGAGTGGACGAAGATGCCCCACATCGCGGTGCAGGTGCTGCCGTACAGCCGCAGTAACCACGGAGCGGAAGGCGCGTTCAGCGTGCTCCGCTTCGCCGAGCCCGAACTGCCGGACATCGTCTACGTCGAGTACCTCACCGGTGCGGTGTATCTCGACAAGCAGGACGACCTCGAGCCGTACGCCCGTGCCATCGACCAACTCGCGGTCGACGCGGAGACGCCGGACCAGTCCCGTGCGTTGCTCGAGAAGCGCCGCAACGAGATTTAAAGCCAAAGTTCACCGGCTCGTCACTATTGCCGCCCGTTTGGATGATCAGATCCAGATGGGCCCAGGTCAGCAACACGTTGCACTGATCGTCGTACACCCCTGGTTCCCCTGACGCACCAGTCCTTGTCACCCAAACGTGGCTGTGGCACACGATTGCACACGCTGTGCAGCTTTCGTGAACAAATTTCATGCACATGCATTTGCGTTTGCCGGTACACGTGCTAGATTCGCCCGCACAATCGGATGCACGTGCAGATGCATCCTTATAGTCGGGAGGTGAGGGACAAGATGGTGAACACCATCGCCAACGGTATGCCCGCAACGGACTTGACGGACGTCACGTGGCGCAAGAGTTCCCGCAGTGGTGCTGTCGGCAACTGCGTCGAGGTGGCGCGACTGACCAACGGCGAGATCGCGATGCGCAACTCCCGCTTCCCGGATGGTCCCGCGCTGGTCTACACCAAGGCCGAGATCGCAGCGTTCGTCGCCGGCGCCAAAGACGGCGAGTTCGACGACATCGCGAGCTGACGCGGGGGGTCACCGTGATCAGCACTGAGGATCAGCTGCGTCAGCTCGTCACGCGCGGCTTCCGGTTCGTGCACCCCACCGACGACGACGGTGAGATCGCCGCCGTCGTCGGTGTCCGGGTGCACAGCGGCGTCATCGACGTCGTCACGCTGCATGACGAGGACGATGTCCACGCGATGCGAATGCCGGGCGAGGAGACCGATGTCCTCGCCCCCCGCACGGTGCTGTGGCAGACGAGCGGATACGTGAGCACCGTGCTCGGCGCGATGCTCGCACTGCCGGACGACTACGCCGTGCCGTCACGCAAGGGTGAGAACAGCGGCTGCTGGGTGCCGGTGCGCCCTGGCGCGGCCAAGTGGCTCGCCCCGGTCGGCTGACCAAACCCTGGCCGCCGGGCGAGGCGAGTCACAGTGGTCATTGCCACTCCGGGTCGCCCGTTTAGGGCAGGTTGAGCGGCTACACTGGGAATGGCCGTCCCCCGTCCTCGCAGGAGCTATTGGTGGCATCGCACGGCGCCAACGACAACACCGGCGACCTAGCCCTCGATCACAGCACGGACCCCGAGCCACGCGAAGAGTGCGGGGTTTTCGGGGCTTGGGCGCCTGGTGAAGAAGTCGCCAAGCTCGCCTACTACGGGCTCTACGCGCTGCAGCACCGTGGCCAGGAGGCAGCGGGCATCTCGGTCTCCGACGGCTCGCAGATCGTCGTCTTCAAGGACCTCGGGCTGGTCAGCCAGGTCTTCGACGAGCAAATCCTCTCCGCACTCGAAGGCCACATCGCCGTCGGCCACTGCCGCTACTCCACCACGGGCGGCGGCACCTGGGAGAACGCCCAGCCCACGTTTCGCAACACCGTGACCGGCAGCGGTATCGCGCTCGGTCACAACGGCAACCTGGTCAACACCGCCGAGCTCGCCGAGAGGGCGGCTGAGACCGGAACCGTCGCGGCCGGCGACGAGCCTCCCTCCCGCGCCAAGCGCGCGACAACCGATTCCGACGTGATGACGGCGCTGCTCGCGGGCACAGCCGCGGATAAGGGCGTCGAGGCAGCCGCGATGGAACTGCTGCCCACCTTCAAGGGCGCGTTCTGCCTCGTCTTCGCCGACGAGAACACGCTCTATGCCGCCCGCGACCCACAGGGCGTTCGCCCGCTCGTGCTCGGCAGGCTGGAGCGCGGCTGGGTCGTCGCGAGTGAGACCGCCGCGCTGGACATCGTGGGCGCGTCGTTCGTGCGCGAGGTCGAGCCGGGCGAACTGCTCGCCATCGACGCCGACGGGCTGCGGTCGTCCCGCTTCGCCGCGCCAGAACCGAAGGGGTGCGTGTTCGAGTACGTCTACCTCGCGCGGCCGGACACCACCATCGCCGGCCGCAGCGTGCACGCCACGCGCGTCGAGATCGGCCGCAGGCTGGCACAGGAGCATCCGGCCGAGGGCGACCTGGTTATCCCGGTGCCGGAGTCCGGCACCCCCGCCGCGATCGGCTTCGCACAGTCGTCCGGCATCCCGTACGGCTCGGGCCTTGTGAAGAACGCCTACGTCGGCAGGACGTTCATACAGCCGTCGCAGACCATCCGGCAGCTCGGCATCCGGCTGAAGCTCAATCCACTGCGGGACGTGATCAGGGGCAAGCGGCTGGTCGTCGTGGACGACTCCATCGTGCGCGGCAACACCCAGCGCGCGCTGGTACGGATGCTGCGCGAGGCCGGTGCGCTCGAGGTGCACGTCAGGATCGCGTCGCCGCCGGTGCGCTGGCCGTGCTTCTACGGTATCGACTTCGCCTCCCGTGCCGAGCTGATCGCCAACGGGCTCGACATGGAGGGCATCCGCCGCTCGATCGGCTCGGACTCGCTCGGCTACGTGTCGCTCGACGGGCTGATCGCGGCATCCGAGCAGCCCGCGTCTCGGCTGTGCGCGGCATGCTTCGATGGTGAGTACCCAATTCCGTTGCCTGATGACGAACTGATCGGCAAACACGTGCTGGAAAGTCTGCAACCGGCGCGGCAACCTGACGAACCGTCAGCGACGTCTTCACTCTCGGTACCGCAAGCAGGCTATGGTGCCGAAGACGCTGTCAAGCGTCCGTAGAACTTTCACAACATCAGGATGGAGTGCACTGTGCCCTCTGTGCCGCCCCCTGCGCAGCCAGAGCCCCCTGCACAGCCGGAACGCCCAGCAGGGGCGACCTATGCCGATGCGGGCGTCGACATCGAGGCCGGCGATGCGGCCGTCGAACTGCTCAAGCCACACGCGAAACGGGCGAGCAGGCCGGAGGTGCTCGGCGGCGTCGGTGGCTTCGCCGGGCTGTTCTCGCTCAAGCTGGACCGCTGGAAGGAGCCGGTGCTCGCGTCGTCGACCGACGGCGTCGGCACCAAGCTCGCCGTCGCGCAGGCGATGGACACCCACGACACCATCGGCATCGACCTAGTGGCGATGGTGGTCGACGACCTGGTCGTGACCGGGGCTGAGCCGCTGTTCCTGCAGGACTACATCGCGGTCGGCAAGGTCGACCCGCAGCGCATCGCCGACATCGTCGCCGGGATCGCGGAAGGCTGTGTGCAGGCTGGTTGCGCGCTGCTCGGCGGAGAGACGGCGGAGCACCGCGGGCTGATGGCCGACGACGACTACGACGTGTCCGCGACCGGCGTCGGCGCCGTCGAGGCGTCCGAGCTGCTCGGGCCGGACCGGGTGCGGCCGGGCGACGTCGTGATCGCGATGGGCTCGACCGGGCTGCACTCCAACGGCTACTCGCTGGCGCGGAAGGTGCTGCTGTCCGACGCGCGGATGCCGCTGGACGGGCACGTCGAGGAGTTCGGCCGCACGCTGGGCGAGGAACTGCTCGAGCCGTGCCGTATCTACGCGCGCGACTGCCTCGCGCTGGCAGCCGAGACGCACGCGCGGACGTTCGCGCATATCACCGGCGGCGGGCTTGAGGCGAACCTAGAGCGGGTGATACCGCGCGGGCTGGTCGCGAACCTGGAGCGGTCGAGCTGGACGCCGCAGCCGATCTTCCGGCTGATCGCGCAGCGCGGCAAGGTCGCCCGCACCGAGATGGAGAAGACGTTCAACATGGGCGTCGGGATGGTGGCCGTCATCGCGCCGGAGGACGTCGATCGCGCGCTGGCCGTGCTGACCGCACGCCACGTGCCAGCCTGGGTGCTCGGCGACATCCGGCCCGCCGACGACCCCGAAAGCGCCCGCGCGCTGCTGCACGGCGACCATCCGCGCTTCTGATCCCTGCGTCCGGGGTACCCCGCCTCGGAGCTCTGCCTGCCACGGTGATGCCCATGTCAACAGACGCACGCGGCGACGTCGTCGTGAACGGACGGATCACCATTCCCGCTGCTGAGCTGCGGGAGCGGTTCTCGCGCTCGTCCGGCCCCGGTGGGCAGGGCGTGAACACCACGGACTCGCGGGTGGAACTGTCGTTCGATGTGGCACGTTCCGCCAGCGTGCCGGAGTCGCTGCGGCAGCGGATGCTGGACCGGTTGCGCTCCCGCCTGGTGGACGGCGTGATCACCGTGGCGGCGAGCGAGCACCGGGCGCAGTTGGCGAACCGGGAGGCGGCAAGGGAACGCCTGGCCACGCTGCTGGCCGAGGCCGCAGCGCCGCCGCCACGCAAGCGCAAGCCGACGAAGCCGAGCAAGCGCGCGAAGGAACGGCGTCTCGCGGCGAAGAAGCAACGCGGCAAGATCAAGCGCGACCGCAGGGGCGGCTTCGACGGGGAGTAAGGGCTTTCGTTGACGATCTTGAGGCGCTGTGGCTGCTATAGCGACTGTGGTGTGGCGGGACATGTCTGACACGTGTGTCCGGACATGTCTGACAGTACGCTGATCATTTGTGGTTGGGTTGGTTTCTCGCTTCGGCTAGTTGGGGGTGGGGCAGTGGGGAGTTGGGTAGGGCCAGGCGTGGTCGTCGTGGTGGGCCGGGTCGGCTGCCGAGGGGTTGGTAGCGGCGGTTGGGGTCGGCGTCGAGGGCGCGGACGAGGTGGTCGCGGTGGAAGATCGCGACGCGGTTGCCGTCGCGGAATACGGTGAGCTGGGCGTGTTGCCATTGGATGCCGACTTGGGCTTGTTGGTGGCGGCCGATGGCGACCGTGCCGGTCGTGCTGGCTTTGACGTCGCGCACCACTGGTAGTGGGGGCAGAGGTGCGGGTGGGGTGTCGTCGTTGTTGTCGCTGGTGGTGTGGCGTTGGGCGTAGCGTTCGTCGGGGGTGTGTCCGTCGAGGGCTTGGTGGGGTCGGAGCGCGTTGTAGGCGGCGTCGTAGAGGTCGAGTTGCTGCTGTAGTTCGGTCAGGTTGGCCGCGGTGGGGCGGGCACGCAGCCAGCGTTTCAGGGTTTGCCATTCGCGTTCCTTCTTGCCGCAGGTTTGTGGGTGGTGCGGGCTGGCGACCGCGGGGGTGATGGCCAGGGCGCGCAGGTTGGCCTCGAATGCCGCCCACCCGCCACGGTGGCGGGCGGTGAACGCCGCGCCGCCGTCGGAGAGCAGGATCGCCGGGCGTCCGTGGCGGGTCAGCGCGGTGAGCATGCAGCCCCAGGCGTCGGCGGCGTTCTCGCTCACTGCTGCCCTGCTGGCCAGCGTTTTGCGGGAACAGTCGTCGAGCACCCGCAGGATCACCGCGGGAGTGCCGTCGGCCAGGTGCCATTCGGTGCCGTCGATCTGCCAGCAGCCGTTCGGCTCGGCGAACTCGAACCGCCGCCACGACGAGCGGGGCCGTTTCTGCGGCGCCGGGGTGATCTCACCGCGGCGCACCAGCACTCGATGGATCGTGCGCGCCGTGGGCGAGGGGCTGATGCCGCGCCGCAGCAGCCGGTAGCGGATCGAGCGTGCCCCACAGTCCCAGCCCTGCCTGTCGAGTTCGTGGCGCGTGGCCACGATCAACTCCTCCAGCCAGTCCGGGGTCTGGCCCGGCGAGTGGTGTGGGCGCCGCGACCGGGGCAGCACCCCCTCCAGGCCACGGCCGTCGAAGCGGCGTCGATACCGGTAGAACGTGTCCCGCGAGATCCCGAGCTCGGCACACAACGCGGTGACATTGACCCGTTCCTGTCCTGGGCGTCCGGCCAGCGCCACCAACAGCCGGATCTCCATAGCAACCACCTGTTCCGCCATGACCAGCAAGTCTGGCCACAGCACTCAGGTGTCAGCCATGTCCCGACACACCACCGTCCGACATCTCAAGACACACGGCAGCTGCTATAGCGACCACAGCGCCTCAAGATCGCCGCTACACCTACCCGACACCATCGCCGCTGGAACACCCTGGCGTCCGGCTCGAGCTCACGATCGCTGCCACGCGGGATCGCGGCCGAGCAAGGCGACAAGCCGGTCGGCGGGCGCGGCATCGTCACCAACCCGGACAGGCGGCTCGAAGATGCCGTGGCCCTGCAACGCGTCGACATACGGCTCGAACCGCGCGATGAGCTCGTTCGCCAGCTCATCGGTGATGGGCTGCGGCTCGCCGATCGCCATGGCGAGGTCCCAGCCGTGGACCGCGAGATCGGTCGTCATCTGCCAGCCGTACTCGACGGCGTCGATCATGCCGACGGACACGTACACGTCGCCGTCCAGCGCGCCAGGCTTACGGAACGCCGCCCGAGCCGCGGCACTCGAATCCGCCCACGCCGTGACCGGGTCAATGCCGAGCACATTGCCGTCGAACCGGTCGCCCACATCATCCAGCGTTGCGCCGTCGAGCAACCACGGCGCCCAGAGCTGTTCGGACACGAGGTGGTTGAGTAGATCGCGAACCGACCACTCGGTGCACGGCGTCGGCGCGTCCCACCGATCACCAATACGTCGCACGAGCCGGTCGAACCGGTCCATCGAGTAGCCGTGCGCGTCGAGGAGATCCATGGGACTCAGTGTCCCAACGGATCACGACCGAAGCGAGTCGCCAACCACCCTGGCCAACACCTCAGTGGTAGTCGTAGAAGCCGCGCCCGGTCTTCTTGCCGAGCAGGCCCGCGTCGACCATCCGCATCAGCAGCGGCGGGGCGGAGTACAGCGGCTCCTTGAACTCCTCGTACATCGACTCGGTGATCGACTTGATGGTGTCGAGGCCGATCAGGTCGCTCAGCCGCAGCGGACCCATCGGGTGCGCGGTGCCGAGCTCCATACCCCGGTCGATGTCCTCCGCGGAGGCGAAGCCGGACTCGAACATCCGGATCGCGGACAGCAGGTACGGCACGAGCAGGGCGTTGACGATGAAGCCAGCCCTGTCCTGCGAGCGGATGACGGTCTTGTTCAGCGTGTCGGTGACGTAGGCACGCGCCCGCTCGACGGTGTCCTCACCGGTCAGCAGCGAGGGCACCAGCTCGACAAGCGGAAGCACCGGCACCGGGTTGAAGAAGTGCACCCCGACGACCTGGGTGGGGCGGTTGGTCGCCATGCCCAGCTTCATGATCGGGATGGACGACGTGTTGGAGGCGAGGATGGCGTCCTCGCGCTCGACGACCTTGTCGAGGGTGCGGAAGACGTCGAGCTTGGCCTGCTCGTCCTCGACGACGGCTTCGATGATGACATCGCGGTCGGCGAAGTCATCCAGCGTTGAGGTAAAGGTCAACCTGCCGTTCGCGGCCTCGGCGTCGGACTCGGTCAACTTGCCGCTGCGTACCGCGCGGTGGAGCGACTTCTCGATGCGCGCCTTACCCGCATCGAGGGCCGGCTGGGATACCTCACTGACCGTGACGTCGAGGCCTGCTTTCGCGTTGACCTCCGCGATGCCGGAGCCCATGAGCCCGGCCCCGACTACGCCGACACGCTTGATCTGGTCGGACACCGTCATCTCTCACTCCGTTCCGCGGGCACGACACAAGCGCGAGGGAGGACCTGTAGAAGGTCACCCCTCGCGCCTGCGGTGCACTCAGTGTCGGTACTCGTCGTCGTATTCGTCGTACGGGTCGGAGTACCAGTCCTCGTCTTGGCCTTTGTCAGGCGATTTGCCTGCCAGTTCGCGCTGCAAGGCTTCAAGGTCTGTGGGGGGAGTGCTGTACTTGAGCTCCCGGGCCACCTTCGCCTGCTTGGCCTTCGCTCGGCCGCGCCCCATGGCTCGACCCCCTCACACAGGGGCGGGGCAGCCGGGGGAACGGCAGCCCCGCATCGACTCGACAACTATTTCCTGTCCTCTACCGTACCGTGTCATGCCTCGCGGACGCGACGCGGCATGGCGTGGAAGGCACCACACATCGCGAAATTGCCACCTTTGGCCGCCCGGGGCAGCAAGACGGCCACACTCCGTGTCACGATTCGTCTGTGCCCCGCCCGTTCAGTGCCTACCTCCGTGTCTACGAGCCACTATCGGCTTTCGGTGATCCGCCGGACGAACGGCTGGTCGCCGCGGTCGAGCACGCGACGATGACTCGAGCGAACTCGATCGCACACGAAGAGCACATGTGGCTCAAATCACAACTCGCCAAGCCGCCCCGGCTGCTCCCGGCCGAGCTCGCGGACGGCAGGCCCGCGCCGAGCGGGCTCACCGACGTCCTGGTGCTGCGGCCAGAGGATGTGCCGACGACGGAAGGCGTCACGGTCGGGCCCGGCCCACTGGTGTGCCCGCTTGAGCTCCGCCCGCGTTCGGCGGCGGCGCTGACGTCGTTCCTCGACGACTCCCACCCCGCGCTGCGGGCCGCGGTGCTCGACGCCAACGAGATCAACCTGGAAGGGGCGCGCGCCCGCGCGGCCGCGGCGCTCGGTCAGGTGCACTCCGCCGCGTTGCACGTGTTGTCGGTCACCTGGACCATCCCGCTGCCGTGGTTCACGCTGGTCGACCCCGAGCAGCGTGTGCTCAACCTCGGCACCGGCATGGACGACCCCGAGCGGGAGATGTCCTGGCGAGTCGCGATGAGTGACGCGCGCCGCAGGGTCGCCAAGGCACGCGACCTCGCCGAGAACGTGCTCGGCGATCAAGGGCCGACGAAGGTGCTCGTCGACACCGATCGATGGCTCGCCGCGTTCGACGCCAACTCGGCCGTCGAGCTGGACTACGGCGGGCTGGTGCAGCTCATCACCGACCCGCTGCTCGAGTCGGATACCTCCGCCGAGGAGGTACACAGCATCCTGGACGCGCTGGAATCCGGCGACGTCGAGGAACTGACGGACCTGTTCACCGGGCTGCGCGACTACTGGGGCGAGCTGGCCGCCCGCGAGCGCTTCAACTAGCGGCTCAGCTGTCGCGCTCCGCGGCGAGCAGATCGTCCACCGACGCGGCGCCGTGTGCGTAGCGGCCCGCGATCTCGGAGTTCAGCGTGTCGACGACGGCCTGCACCTCGCGCCGCCTGCCGGATACCGAGCGCTCCTCTTCGGTGAAGGTGTCGAGGCTGTGCTCGAGCGCCTCGTCGGACAGCGATCCGACATTAGACAGTCCCGCGTCGGCGACCAACGACTCGCCGAGCCGCCTGCGGTCGCCCACTCGGGACGGCTCAAGCGACTGATGCCTGCCCGCCGTACCCACCGCGTCATCGGCAAGGATCTCGGCAAGCTGCTCGACGACGTCGCCCGACCCACCGCTGCTGCGCCTGCGCTGCTCGGCGCGCACGATGTCGATCCGCGCGTGCAGCAGCCGCCGCAGATACGACAAGTCCGTCTCCTCCTGCGCGGCCTCGTCACGCCGTGCCCGCAGCTCGGCAAGGCTCAGGCGCTCCAGGTCACGGACGTAGTCAGCGGCGAGCACCCGGTCGATGCGGCGCCTGCCGCCGGGGCGGACTTCAATCACGCCGACATCGTGCTCCAGGTAACGGCCGATGCCAAGCATCCAGCCGCATTATCACGCGGATGGCGGTGCCGATCATGTGATAGCGAGCACTCACCCACGCAACCGGTGCACCGCGGTCCTGCCAGGAGCCGGACCTTCCTCCGGTACGGAGTCCGGGTCGATAGCCGCCTGCGCCATCCGATCACCTTGACCTGCGAACAGTTCGGCGTCGGCAGGTACTGAACGCTTGATCAGCGCCAGCGCGATCGGGCCGAGCTCGTAGTGCTGCACCACGGTGCCGACCCTGCCGACGGTGCGGTCCTTGTGCAGCACCGGATCACCCGTCTCGGGGTAGATCTCCTGTGAACCGTCGATGTGCAGCAGCAGCATGTTCCTCGGCGGCCTGCCGACGTTGAACACCTTCGACACCGTCTCCTGGCCCCGGTAGCAGCCCTTGGCGACGTGCGCCGCGCTCCCGATCCAGCCGACCTCGTGCGGAATGGTGCGCTCGTCGGTGTCCACGCCTCTTCGTGGCCGCATCGACTCCACCCGCAGCGCGTCGAACGCCCAGCTCCCCGCCTCGCGCGCACCAGCATCCACCAGCCGCTCCCACCAGGAGAGCAGCTCAGCACGTGGCACGAAGAGGTCGATGCCGCCGGGCGCTGGCCCTGGCGCCCTGCGCGCGACGATGCCGGACCCCGACGCGACGGCGTACCGCTCGGAGTCAAGGTCGAGGTCAAGGTCAAGCTCGTCGATGACCGCATCCGCGTGCGGGCCGAGCAGCGTCAGCAGTGCCCAGTCCTCGGTGACGTCGGCCACCGCGACGTCGGACCAGAACCGCATCGCGTCCAGATACTCGAGCAATGACTGGGTGCCACCGCCCTTGGGCAACGCGCTGGTGATCTCAGCGCCGAAGTCGGTGTCCAGCAGTACGGTTGGCTCCCCGCCCAGCTTGGTGTGGGCGAGCACGAGGTGCGACTCCACCCTGCCGTGACTGTCCAGGATCAGCGCCTCGGTGCCGTTGCCCTCGTGCAGTTCCGTGACGTGCTGCGAGATGACGAGATGCAGCCAGGACAATCGGTCACTTCCGGTGACGGCGAGCACCTGGCGGTGCGATCTGTCGATGATCGCCGCCGACCTGACCGCCGCCCGCTGTTCGGCGAATGGATCGCCGAAGTGCCACGCAACGCCGTGTTCTGGATGTCCTTCGGGCGCGGCGACTGCGCTCCGCCGCCCGAGCACGGGAGACTGCACGATAGCTCCTCGATATTGGGTCCCCGGTTCTAGCTACCCTGACTATTATGCGCGTTCTGGTATTCCTCGATGGATCCGTCGAGGATCCCACTTCACCCCAGATCCGAGCAGATGACCTCGGGCTGCAGCGGGGCGACGGGGTGTTCGAAACGATTCTCGTCCGGGACGGCCATCCCCGCGAATTGCGACCCCACCTCGACCGGCTGCGACGTTCCGCCGCGATGCTCGACCTGCCGGAGCAGGATGTCCACCGATGGCAACGCACCGTTGACGAGGTGTTGGCACGGTGGCCACGCGACCGCGAGATGGCGCTCAAGCTGGTCTGCACCCGTGGCTCTGACCCTGCCGGCGAGCCGCTCGCGTTCGCGCTCGGCACGGACGTCGACGAGAAGATCACGCAGGCCCGTGCCACCGGCATCGCCGCCGTGACGCTTGACCGGGGCATCGACGAGGGGCTCGCCGAACGCGCACCGTGGTTGCTGCTTGGCGCGAAGTCGCTGTCGTACGCCGTGAACATGGCCGCGATCAGGGAGGCCAACCGGCGCGGCGCGGACGACGCGATATTCCTCGCCACGAACGGCACGGTCCTGGAAGGGCCGACGTCGAGCGTGGTGATCGCGCGCGACCGCACGCTCTACACGCCTCCCGCTGGCATCGGCATCCTGCCAGGCACATCGCAGGCGGCCCTGTTCCGCGCCGCGCAGCGCGCAGGATGGCACACCAAGGTCGAACCACTGCGCACCGAGGACCTGCGGACGGCGGACGGGTTGTTCCTGACGTCGTCGATCCGCGAGATCACCAGGGTGCACACGCTCGACGGCGAACGGCTGCCCGACGCACGGGAGTTGCACGCGGAACTCGTCGCGGCGTACGAATCCGAGTACCGTCCATGATCATGGGGTTCCGAGAGTCATTCGAGCGCGGGCTCGCGAAGCAGTTGGCACGTCCGAGCGGTAGGCGCGGCGCGCTCACCGGCATGTTGCTGAACCGGCGCAACGAGCAGCTGATCACCGAAGCGATCGCGGCACTCGATCTGAAACCGGGCGCGGTCGCCGCCGATATCGGCTTCGGCGGCGGAACCGGGCTCGGCAAACTGCTTGAGCGGGTCGGGCAGTCCGGCACGGTGCACGGCGTCGAGATCTCGGACGCGATGCTCGCGCGGGCGACACGCAAGTACGCGTGGGCGATCGATGCTGGCACGCTTGAGCTGCACGAGACGTCGATGTCGCAACTGCCGCTTGACGACGCCTCCGTCAACGGCGCGATCACGGTGAACACGATTTACTTCATCGAGGATCTGAAGCGCGCGTTCACCGAGGTCGCCGGAGTGCTCGCGCCGGGCGGCCGGTTCGTGATCGGGATGGCCGACCCGGATGTCATGGCGTCGATGCCGGTGACACAGCACGGCTTCACCGTGCGTCCGGTGGACGACGTCATCGAGGCGCTGCGGGCGGGACATCTCGAACTGGTCGACCACCGTCGCTGCGGGTCTGGTTGGCGGTCGGCGCACCTGCTGGTGAGCACGCCGATGGCCTGACAGCCATGGCGGCATCACCGCCGTCGGCGCGGTGTCACGGCCGTCGGCAGTGGTAGAGGATGTCGATGGGGTCGTCCGGCACGTCACTGACCGAAACGACCTCGAACCCCGCGTCGGCGAACATCTGGCGCGCCAGCTCCTCGCCCCACGCCGTACCAAGACCCGCGCCACCACACGCGAGCGAGACGGTCATGCAGTGCATCGTGCTGACGGCGTAGATGAGCGGCGCGATCGGGTTGCCGACGTTGTTCTCCAGATGGCTCGACGCCTTGATGTCGACCGCGACGAAGCTCCCGCCAGGCACCAGCGCGTCGTGCACGCCCCGCAGCACGCCCTCAGGGTCGGCCTGGTCGTGAATCGCATCGAACGCGAACACCACGTCGAACCGCGCGTCGGCAGGCAGGTGGGCGACGTCGCACACCTCGAACGTCACGTTCGTCAGCCCTGCATCGGCTGCTTCGGCCCGCGCCCGGTCGATCGCATCGGCCGCGATGTCGTAGCCGACGAAGGTCGACGCGGGAAACGCCTCGGCGAGCACGATCAGCGCGCGGCCGGTGCCGCAGCCGATGTCGGCGGCGCGTACGCCGGAGGCCAGCCGCGCTGGCAGGTCACCGGCCAGCGGCAGCACCCCGTCGATGAGCTGGCCATCGAACAGGCCGCGGTTGATGCCGTCCATGACATCGGTGAATCTTGGCCGGAACTTCTCGTACGGCACGCCGCCGCCCTCACGGAACGCCGTCGTCACGTCGTCGATGTGAGTGGCGAGGTGGCCTACGATCAGGCTCAGCGGGGCGACATTGGTGGCGCCGCCACCCGTGAGGCACGCCGCGTGCTCGGCGGGCAGCGTGTAGGTGCGGGTCAACGGGTCGTATCTGGTGATCCCCGCCGTGGTGAGCGCGCCGAGCCATTCCCGGACGTAGCGTTCGGTCAGCCCCGCGCGCTCGGCGAGTTTCGCACTGGTCGCCGGCCCGGCCGCGGCGGCGTCGAACAGACCGGTGCGGTGGCCGATGTCGATCATCAGGGTCACCATCGCGCTGGTGTAGTCGCCGAACAGCCGCTCGGCGAACTCCTCAGCGGCGGCCGCGTCGAAAGCGGCCTTGTCTGCGGTGGTGTCAGGGTGCGCTGCGGCATCGGTGGTCATGCGGCTGCCCTCCTGCGGTTGGTTGGGTATCTCGCGGTTGACGCTAGAGCGAGGACACCGGCGCGGCATCGGGAAAAGCACGCAGCGGCAAGGCGGCCGATGGATCGTATTACCCACTCCGGCGCGCGAGACCACGCTCGAACGCGTAGGCGGCCGCGGCCGTCCGGGACGGCAACCCGAGCTTGATGAAGATATTCGACAGATGCCGCGCGACCGTCTTCTCGCTGAGCACCAACTCGGTGGCGACCTCGCGGTTCGTCTTACCGTGCGCGACCAGCGCGAGCACCTCGGCTTCCCGCACGGAGAGCCCATCTGGAATCTCCCGCGCGCCCGCCGATGGCGGTGGTGCACCGAGGCGGGCCAGCGCCGTCTCGGCCGATTCCCGTTCCCGTTCGCTCGCATCGAGATCGCCAAGCCGGGTGTAGGCGTCCGCGAGCAACAGCCGGACCCGCGCGCACTCGTACGGCGCGTCGAGCCGCAGCCAGCCGGTGCAGGCCTGACGCAGCAGCAACAACGCATCGGCGGGGGGCCCCTCCGCGAGCAGCACGGCGCCTCGTGCGTGGAGCGCCATCGCGCGCAGACCGGGGCTCGGATAGCGGCGCGCGAGTTCATCCAGCTCATCCGCGGCAGTGCGGGCGTGGCTTGCCTCATCGGCAGCGATGTCGATCTCGACGGCGGCGAAGCACAGCGGGGCGCGGGCAAGCGGTCCGCCGGTCGCGGCGAGAGCGGCGTGGACGGATCTGGCGGCGACATCGGCGTTGCCCTGCGCCAGCCGCAGCAGCGACATCCCCGGCTGCGGGTCGCGGCCAAGGTCATGGGCACGCAGGTACGCCTGCTCGGCGGCGTCCAAGTCACCGCGTAGCCGGAGCGAATCGCCGATGACGTAGTGCGCGTCGGCCGTGGTGGGCACGGTCAGTTCCGCGAGGTCGGCACACACCCGGCGTGCCTCGGACTCCGACCGGGTCCAGTCGCCGCGGGTCTGCATCAGTTGGGCCCGGTGCACCCGGCAGATCCCGGTGAACACTACGGCGGCGGGCATCGCGGCGCACCACTCCTCGAGCGATTCCGTCCAGGACCGCATCCGCCGCAGGTCGACCAGCTCATGGCAGGTCACGATGACGTTGCAGTAGATGTTGCCGGCCCAGCCGGGCGGCAGGTCGTCGGTGAGCACGACCGCCATCGCCTCGTCGAGCAGTGCGAGCCCAGCCGCGACCTCGCCGAGCGTGATCAGCGCGCGGCCCTCGGCCACGGTCGCCATCGCCGCGAGGCAGGCGTCGTCATAGTGGCGGGCCAGCGCGCGGATCTCGCGCGCCGTCGTGACGATCGGCTCCGCGTCATCGGCGCTGTCGGCCTCCGCTGCTTCTACCTCGAGAAAGTAGCGCAGGTAGGCGTGCTCGACGCAGTCTTGGTCGGCGGCGAGCAGCCGCCGGGACCTGGCCAGCCATGCGCTGCCGAGTGTGTCTTCGGCGCGGAGGAACCGCAGGAACGCCAGCTCCATCGCCCGCATCGCTGCCTGTCGCGTGTCACGCTTGGCGATGTGGGCGTGGTGGGCGCGCTCCGAGATGGCAAGCGCCTCGTCGATCCTGCCGAGCCACCATGCCGCGTCACCGAACTTGCTGAGGTCGTCCGCACCGAGCGATGCCGGGTCGGCCGCCGCGTACCGCTCGCGCGCCAGCGACCAGTCGCGGCGCGCATATGCCGCACGCGCGTCGACGAGGGCTTCGGACATCGCGAACCATCCCGGCTGAGGCGCTCTCGGTGTGAGTATGCACCTCTCGCGAAGGCAGGAGGGTCAGCCAGCCACTCGGTGCAGCTGTGCCGAGGTGTGCGGCTGCAGCTGCTGGCCCATCATGGCGCGTTCCTCGACGTAGCCGAGGTCGCCGTCGGCGATGATGCCGTAGAGCCGCTTCGCGCCCGTGACGTCCTTGGCACTGGTCGAGCGGATCACGGCGTCGGTGGACAGCTCCCAGGACGTCTGGCTGCGGGGCTTGCCGTAGAAGAGTTCGAGCACGCCGGTGTTGTGGGCGAGCAGCAGCTCGATGGTGTCGTCCTGCTGCGGGCGCCACCAGCCGACCTCGCGTGCGGCCTGCCTGATGACGTTGCCGTTCTCGTCGAGCAGCCAGGAGCGCGCCTCGTGGAACAGGAACGGCCTGCCGTCGTGGGCGATGGTGAGCTGCTGCGCGTAGCGGACCGGGCCGTCGATCGTGGGGTAGTCGACCTGGCCTTCGCCGCGCCACACGCCGACCAGCGGCAGCAGCGCGAGGCAGGCGTCGTTCAGGTCCGCACCGTCCCGCAGGTTGGCGGTGTCACCAGCGATCGGCAGGTCAGGCAAATCGGGCGACTGCCGGATGTTGCGGTCGCGGGTCTGCTCGGCGCGCCGCGCCGCGGACTCGACCGCTTCGTTGCCGCTTTCCGTCATCAGCCCTGATCTGCGTACAGCCGGTACACCACGTAGCCCGCGAACCAGGTCACGGCCACGATGGCCAGGACAAGCAAGGTCGTAAACAGGATCTCCACGGCTCGCTACTCTATCCCACCCGGAACGGCCGCACCGGAACCAGGCATCACACTGGGAGCCATGCCACTCGCACTGGTCACCGGAGCAACCAAAGGCATCGGCACTGCGATCGCACGTGCCTTGGCCCCCACCCACCGACTGCTGCTCGGCGGCAGGGACGCCGACGCGCTGGCCGCGCTCGCCAAGGAACTGCCAGACGCCGATCCGCTCGCGGTCGAGCTGACCGACCCGGACGCCGTCGCCGAGGCGGTCGCGGACATCGACGCGCTCGACGTCCTGGTTCACTCGGCAGGCGTCGCGCCGATCGGCAGGATCGAGGACGCCGACAGGGCGACCTGGCAGCAGAACTTCGACGTCAACGTGCTCGCCGTCGTTGACCTGACCCGGCTGCTGCTGCCCGCGCTGCGGGCGACATCTGGCGACGTCGTGCTGATCAACTCCGGCGCGGGCTACAACGTACGGCCCGGCTGGGCGCCGTACGCGGCGAGCAAGTTCGCACTCAGGGCGTTCAGCGACGCGCTGCGTGCCGAGGAGCCGTCGCTGCGGGTCACGTCCGTACATCCCGGCCGCACCGACACACCCATGCAGGAGCGCATCATCGCAAGCGAGGGCCGTGAGTACCGGGCGTCGGATTTCCTGCGGCCGGAGTCCGTCGCCCAGGCTGTGCTCGGCGCGGTCACCGCTGGGGACGACGCGCACGTCACCGAGGTGAGCATCCGGCCGAGGTGAGAGGCGGGACGTCGAACGGCGGGCGCACCCAGCACCCCGCGCCAGAGTTGATCTACTTCCTGCGCGTGAGAACCAGCAGAGCCGGACGAACCGGACAGAAAATGGTCACAGCGCGCAGGAAGTAGATCAACTTCGGGACGCCGGACGCCGCCGCAGCTCAGTACCCGAAGTCCTGTGTCCAGAGCCAGCCGTTGGTGTCGAGACCGATGCCGATGGTGTTCAGATCACAGTTGAGGATGTTGGCGCGGTGGCCGTCGGAGTTCATCCAGCCGTCCATGACGTCCTCTGCGGTGCGATAACCCTTGGCGATGTTCTCCGCACCGGGGCTGGAGTAGCCCTCGTCCTCGATCCGCTCAGCGAACCCGACGCCTTCTGGGGTGTCGTGCGAGAAGTAGTTCCGCTCGGCCATGTCGGTGCTGTGCTTGCTCGCGGCCCGCTCGATTCGCTCGTCCACGGTCACCGCGTCACAGCCGTGGTCGGCGCGGACCTCGTTGACCAGCCGCACCACGCGGTCGGTCGCCGAGGCCTGCTCCGAACTCGGCTCACTCTCCGACGTCGTCACGTCCGGGGTGACGGTGAACTGCCGGGTGGTGCGCATGGTCGTGGTCGGCGACGGCGCGGCTGAGGACGTCGTGGGCGACGTCGTGGTCGGCTTCGGCTTGGGCTTGGGTTTCTTCTGCTTCGACGTCGTTGGCGTCTCGGTGGGGCGCTGCGAGCGTTGCCGCGATTCCGACGACGTCGTGGGAGCGGGATCGGGGGACACGGCAGCGCCAGGCGCGCTCGCGCCACCGTTGTTCGACGCGTCAGCGAGCGCGATCTCCGCCGACAGCGAGCTCAGAACCGCACCAAAGTCGGTCTGGCCGGCGGCAACCGTGTACCCGCCAGCGGTCAGGCCACCCAGAACCATGCCGAGGAGCGCGGCCACCGCCCGAGGTCGACGCGCACGGTAGTGAGTCACGGCTCGGTAACGTACCACTAACGAGTTATCACGCCACCCCTTAGCGAAGAAATTTTACTACGCGTGATCCCCGCTGCTCAGACGCGCACCCGCTCGCCCGCCGAACGGACTACACGCTGTGCCTCCGCCCGGTCCACCTTGGTCGGCTCAGCGGCGGCGACCACCTGCTCCCCAGCGACCCAGACGTCGCGCACCCGGCGCGAGCCAGCACCCCACACCATGTTCGCGAGCAACTGCTCGTCGGGGACGTCGATGCCCCCGGCGAACGTCGGATCGTCCAGATCGACGTGAACCAGGTCGGCCCAGCGACCCGGTTCGAGCACGCCGATGTCCGCCCTGCCGAGCGCCGCGGCGCCGCCTCTGGTCGCCATCAGCAGCGCCTCATCGGCCGACAGCGCCGTCGAGTCGTGTGTGGACAGTCGCGCCAGCATCGCCGCGAGCTGGACCTCGTGCCAGAGATCGAGGTCGTCGTTGCTGGCGGGGCCGTCGGTACCGAGGCCGACGTGGATGCCTGCCGCGCGCATGTCGGTCAGCCGCGCGATGCCGGACGCCAGCTTGGCGTTGGAGCCGGGACAGTGCGCCACCCCGACGCCGCGCTTGGCGAACAGCGCGATGTCCTCGTCGGACATGTGCACGCAGTGGGCGGCGAGCACCCTGCCGTCCAGCATGCCAACGGCGTCCAGCAACTTGGGCACCGAACCGTGTCCCTCGCGCTGGTTGGCGTCCTCTTCGCTGGCCTCGGCGACGTGGACCTGCATCAGCGCGCCACGCGGCACCGCGGACTCCGCGATCTCCCGCAGCGCGTCCTCCGGCAGCATGTACGCCGAGTGCGGGCCGTAGCCGATCTCGATCCGATCAGCGGGCCCGAACCGCACGCCGTCGGCGTCAATCCAGCGGTCGACCTCGGCGATCATGGTGCGCCAGTCCATGCCTGGCAGGTCGATGATCGGGCAGCCGATGACCGCCCGTGCACCGGTGGCCAGCACCGCGTCGGCGACCCGGTCGCCCTGGAAGTACATCTCGGCGCTGGTGGTGACGCCGTGGCGCAGCATCTCGACGGAACCGAGCACCATGCCCGCGTGGATCTCGGCAGGCCCCATGCGCGCCTCGGCTGGCCAGATCACCTCACGCAGCCAGCGCAGCAACGGCAGGTCGCCGCCCATGCCGCGCAGCACGGTCATCGGGCTGTGCGCGTGCGCGTTGATCAGGCCGGGCAGCAGGATGCCGGGCAACTCGATGACGGTGGCGTCGTTCAGTGCCGGCGCGTTCGCCCGTGGCCCCGCGTAGCTGATCCGCCCCGTCGCATCGATATCGAGCGCGGCATCGCGCACGACGGTGCACTCATCGTCACGGTCGCACGGTAGTAACGCGGGGGCGTACAAACGAAGCGGCATGGCTCGATCCTGCCAGAAATTACCGACGCCCCAGACGCAGCGCCGCTTGGCCTAGCGCCGCTCGTAGATCAAGTCGCGCGACACCCTGCCCTCCCGCTCGGCGCGGGACTCGAACTTGGTGACCGGCCGCCACTCCGGCCTCGGCGCCCAGCCGCCAGGCTCGTCGGCGTAGACGTTGCGCAGCAGCGGCTCGGCATCGCAGACATCGCGCATCTGCTCGGCGTAATCCTCCCAGTCGGTCGCCAAATGCAGCGAGCCGCCGACCCGAATCCGCGACGCCACCAGCCGGATGAACTCCGGCTGGATCAGCCGCCGCTTGTGATGGCGCTTCTTCGGCCACGGGTCCGGGTAGAAGATCCGTACGACGTCCAGCGAGTCGGGCGCGACATGCTCGGTGAGCAGCACGACGGCGTCGCCGTGCAGCAGCCGCAGGTTGTCGACGCCCAGCTTCTCCGCGCGCAGCATGAGCTGGCCGAGCCCTGCGTCGTAGACCTCGATGGCGATGTAGTTGACGTCGGGCTCGCGCTTGGCGAGCTCCGCCGTCGTCTCGCCCATGCCGGAGCCGATCTCCAGCACGACGGGGGCCTTGCGGCCGAACCAAGCGTCGGCGTCCAGCGTGCCGTCGAGCTCGGACACCGCCTTGCCGAGCGTTGGCCAGTGCTCACGCCACGCGCGCTGCTGGCCGACGGTCATCCGCCCGCCACGTTTGACGTAGCTGACCACGCTGCGCGGGTGTGCCACGTTGGTTGGTCGTTCCTGGCCGCTCACCAGCACGACCTTACCCAGCGGGCACGTCGGCCCCCGCGGGCGCTACCTCAGCGAATGGCCTCGATCTCACCCAGCCGGGACCGCAGCCCCGCGAGACCAGCGATCGCGATCGGCTCCGGCGTCGCCCCCGAATGCGCGGGCAGCACGTCGATCCAGCCGGTGTGCCGATCGGTGTTGAGCACCGTGGTCGGCACCGTGTAACCGGACGGCCCACGCTCGGACGGCATGAACTCCCAGTAGCCGGACTCGCCATCCGCGGCCCACGGCACGAACTCCCAGCCCGGCCGAGGCAGCAGCAGCTGCGCGATCCTGTCCTCGACCCGGAACGCAGCGGTTCTCGATTCGATGTCGCCACGCGCGAGGGCGCGCAGCCACCAGGGCGCTGGCACATCCGGGCGTGGCTCCTCGGCATCGCAGACATCGCGATACAGCGCGAGCACGTGCGTTTCCGGCGCGCGGTGAATGTATGCCCTGCGGATCTCGGCGGGCCGAGTGGCGTCCGCCGCGGCATGGGGCAGTTCCAGCGCCTGCGACCATTGCAGGCCAGCGGTGGGTTCGACGCGCAGCCGGCTGCGTTGCCCTGGCGGCGCGGTATCGGTAGCAGCGTCCTCAGCGGCAGTGTCCTGATCGCTGCTCTGTTGTGTTTCGGTCGCCGTCATGGTCACCTCCAAGGCGTCTCAATGACGGACGGTTCCATTTTCGCTGCTCAGCGAATCAATGTCGGCCGTTCGTGAGTGTTCTCACAAGCTCGAACCTAGTTGGTCACGGCCGTGATCGCCCGCTGAGCGTCGTATTGGACCTCACCGCAGGTATCGGATCGTGAACACGAATCGTTACTAGTCCGATACGGTGAGAGTCCGGGTCGCCCCCGATGCGACCCGGACTCCCTATCCCCGAACCCCCCCCTGAAACCCACCGTGCGCACCCCGAAGGCGCACGACGGGTGTTCTCACGCGTCCCGCTTGCGCACCACCAGAATCGCCGTGGTGAGCAGCACCGCCGCGACACCGGCGAAGTACGTCAGCGCCATCGCGGGGCTCAGCGTCGACGTCGACAGCGGCGGGCCGGCCTGGCCACCGCCGAGTGCCTCGCCGCTGCCGCTGAGGAACTTCTCGACGACGTTGAACGGCAGCCACTTGTAGATGTCGTCACCGAACTGCGGGATCAGCGGGACCAGCGGCTCAACGACGACGGCGTAGATCAGCAGTGCCGAGATCGCCCCAGCGCTGTGCCGGATGAGCGCACCAACGGCGACGCCCATGACGGCGGTGAGCGCGTAGACGATGCCGACCCCTGCCACCTGCTTCCAGTCGGCGGCGCTGTTGAGCGCGAGGTCGGCCGATGGCGCCATGAGCGCGGACACGCCGAGCGCCCCGAACGCGGCGAGCTCGCCGATCACCAGCGCGAGCAGCGCGACGACTCCCGTCTTGGCGAGCAGCGCCGCGGGGCGGTTCGGCACGGCGAGGAACGTCGACTTGATGGTGCCGAAGCGGTACTCCGTGGTGATCGACAGCGCGGCGAGCACCATGATCACGGCCAGCCCGAAGCCGTAGCCGAACTGGGAGCTGCCGACGCTGATCCAGGTGTCGTTCTCCGCAGTGCCCGCCATCAGGGCCGCGAAACCGATGACGATGGCCAGCGTGACGGCGGCGCACCACCACGGCGAGCGGGTCGTGAACAGCTTGATCCGTTCTACTGCGAGCAGAGTCATGTCGTGTCAGCTTTCGTGTCTTGTGCGTGGTCCGGTGCGAGCGGTGCTGGTCAGTGGGCGGCGTACTCGACGGTGTCGCCCGTGAGGTGCATGAACGCCTGCTCAAGCGAGCCCTGCTGCGGGCTCAGCTCGTGCAGCACGATGCTGTGCTTGGCCGCCAGCTCCCCGATCGCCTCGCTGTCCATTCCGGACACGACGATGCCGCCGTCGTCCTCGCGCATGCCCGCGTTCTCACCCGCGAGAACATCGCGGAACAGCGACAGCTGCGGTGAGCGGACCCGCACGGCCTGCTCGGTGGCGCGGGCGACGAAGTCCGACGTGCTGCTCTGCGCGACCAGCTCACCCTTGCCGATGACGACCAGGTCGTTCGCGGTCAGCGACATCTCGGAGAGCAGGTGGCTCGACACGAATACCGTGCGGCCCTCGTCCGCGAGCCGGTGCATGAACTTGCGCATCCAGAGGATGCCCTCCGGGTCGAGGCCGTTCACCGGTTCGTCGAACAGCAGCACCTCGGGGTCGCCGAGCAGCGCGCCCGCGATGCCGAGCCGTTGCGACATGCCGAGCGAGAACCCGCCAGCGCGCTTGCCGGCCACGCTGGTCAGGCCCACGATGTCGAGGACGTCGTCCACCCTGCGTTTGCTGATGCCGTTGGCCTTGGCCAGCCACGCGAGGTGCGAGCGGGCGGAGCGGTTCGGGTGCACCCACCTGGCGTCCAGCAGCGCGCCGACAGTGCGCAGCGGGTGCTTCAGCTCGTGGTAGTGCTTGCCGTTGATGGTGGCGGTGCCCGTGGTCGGCCGATCGAGGCCGAGGATCATGCGCATCGTCGTCGACTTACCCGCGCCGTTCGGCCCGAGGAAGCCGGTCACGGTGCCCGACCGCGCCTGGAACGACAGGTCGTTGACGGCGAGGGTGTCGCCGTAACGCTTGGTGAGGCCTTTCGCCTCGATCATGATGTCTCCCTTGGTCTGGCCTGTGGTGCGGAATCGATCGCTGGTGCCATCGTGGGCGCGTCGCGGGTCATCGCGCGTCATCCCTGGGGCCCATTTCTGGCGCGACCCAAGTCGTAGCGTGCCCGTGGCCAGCGCGTACTGGTATCGGTGATTACCCTGATCCGGCCCCCAATTTCGCGAGTCCCGAGCTCAGGGGCCGCGAGTTCCGGCTTCCGGGTCAGACGCCCGGCCGGGCCAGCCCTGTCTCGTACGCGAGCACGACGGCCTGCACCCGGTCGCGCAGGTCCAGCTTGGTCAGAATCCGCCCGACGTGCGTCTTGACGGTGGCCTCCGACAGGTACAGCCTCTCGGCGATCTCGGTGTTCGACATCCCGCGCGCCACCAGTGCCAGCACCTCACGTTCCCGTTCGGTCAGCACCTCGAGCACGGTGGTGTCGCGCGGCGCGCTACCGGAGTCGACGAACCGGTCGAGCAGCCGCCGGGTCACACTCGGCGAGACGACGGCGTCACCGGATGCCACCGATCGCAGCGCGAACACCAGCTCGTCCGGCGGGGTGTCCTTGAGCAAGAACCCGCTCGCGCCGCCGCGTAGCGCGGAGTAGACGTACTCGTCCAGGTCGAAGGTGGTCATCACCAGCACGCGCGCGGTGCCTGCCGCCACGATCCGCCGAGTGGCCTCAACGCCATCGAGCACCGGCATCCGGACGTCCATCAGCACGACATCCGGCCGATGCTGCTCAGCGAGCCGCACCGCCCGCTCGCCGTCACCCGCCTCGGCGACGACGTCGATGTCGGATTGCGCGCCGAGCACCATCCGGAAGCCGACGCGCATCAGCTCCTGGTCATCGACAAGCACAACCCGGATCACTGGTCTCCCCGTTCTCGGCGTTCTCCCCGCGTGCCAGCGGCCGGGTCACGGCACGGCGTGTCTGCCCTGGTGCGGGATGACGGCGTGCACCCGCCAGCCGCCGCCCGGTTCCGGCCCGACGTTCAGCCTGCCACCGAACACCGACGCGCGCTCGCGCATGCCGATCAAGCCGTTCCCGCCCGCCACGTCGGTCAGCGCGGGCGCGAGCACGGGGCGCGCCTTGCCAGCGCCGTCATCGACGACGTCGACCTCGACCGAGTCGGCCCGCTGCGTCACCGTCACCGACGCCGACGCGGTCCGGCCCGCATGCTTGAGCGTATTGGTCAACGCCTCCTGCACGATGCGGAACACGCCGAGTTCGACACCGGTTGAGACGTCGACGAAGTCGCCGTCCAGCTCGAGCCGCACCGGCATACCAGCGGCGCGCATCCGCTCGGCCAGCTCGGGCAGCGCGGCGATGCCCGGCTGCGGGGCGAGCGGCTGCTCGGCGGCGTCGCCTGACCCACGCAGGACGTCGAGCAGCCCACGCAGCTCGTCGAGGGCGCCCCTGCCGGTCTCGGCGATGGTGCGCAGCGCGTCCCGCGCGGTGGCGGGATCCCGCTCGATCGTGTACATCGCGCCATCGGCTTGCACCACGATCACGCTCACCGCGTGCGCGATGACGTCGTGCAGCTCCCGCGCGATCCGGCTTCGCTCCGCGGCGACGGCGATCTGGCTCGCCTGGTCGCGTTCGGTCTCCAACAGGTGCAGCCGCGCCTCCATCTCCGCCCGGTACGCCCGCCGCGCGCCGACGAACTCGCCAAGCACCCAGCAGAATCCCAGCGAACCGCCGGTGAAGCCCAGCGCGATCAGCCACTCCGCGCGGTCGAACTGGATCAGGATCTGCACCGCGGAGGAGACGACCATCACCACGAAGTAGATCGCCGTCTGCCGCCGGTTCACGTAGACGATCAGCGTGTAGACGGCGATGCACGCGGTGGCGACGGCGGCGAGCCCCAGCTCGTATGCCGCGTGCACGGCGCCGATGGCGAGCACAAGGTAGGCGAACCACATCGGGTGCCTGCGCCGGATGACCAGCGGCGCGACCGTCGCGACGATGATCACGGCGAGGACGGCGTCCGGCGCGGGCGGCCCCATCCGCTGTTCGCCATCGACGGTGACCAGCAGCAGGTCGAACAGGGCGATCAGCACGGCCATCGCGCTGTCGCCGACCATCGGATGGGCGTGCAGCCACAGGCTCAGCCGGCGCATACGCCTCACACTATGTTGGGAAACATCGCCCGCGCGTCCATCTCAGGTAGCACCCTGGGGTGAACCTCAGGCGGACCCGTGTCGTGGCACGATGCCGCAAGCGACCCGCGCCGGGCCGATCAGGAAGGGGATGGGGGAGTGACCGCCGTGACGGAGCAGAGCGCGCTCGCTGGTCCGCTGTCCACCTCGGTCGCCAACCTCTGCCGCAGGCTGCAGCCCCAGGTCGGGCCCGCGACGGCGGCCGGGTTCGCAGAGGTGCTGCGCAGGCTGGGCGCCCCGCTGCAGGTCGCGGTGGCCGGGCGGATCAAGTCGGGCAAGTCCACGCTGGTCAACGCGCTGATCGGGCGCAGGGTCGCGCCGACGGACATCGGTGAGTGCACCCGGCTGGTCACCCGCTTCCAGTACGGCACGGTGGACCGGGTCGAGGTGGTGCGCACCGACGGCACCACCACGGTGTTGCCGTTCGACGCCGACGGCATGATTCCCGCGTCGCTCGGCATGGACACCGACGCCGTCTCGCACATCGAGGCGTATCTGACCAGCGCCGTCCTCAGGGACATGACGGTGATCGACACCCCTGGCCTCGGCTCGCTGGACGCGGCGTCGGTGGCGCGCACCGAGGGTGTGCTCGGCACCCGGCGGGAGCCGGACGGCGGGGACGTGCTCGACCACACCTCCCGGGACGCCGTCGCGGGGGCGGAGGCGGTGCTGTACGTGGTGACGCAGAGCGTGCGGGCCGACGATCAGCAGGCGCTCGCCGCGTTCACCGCGGCGACCGCGAGCAGGGAAGCCGGTCCGGTCAACGCCATCGCCGTGCTGAACAAGGCGGACATCATCGCCCCTGAGTCCGTAGCGGGCGCGGACGGTGACGTCTGGCGTGCGGCGGCACTGCTCGCCGAGGCACAGGCCGCGACGCTGAAACCGAAGGTGGCGGACGTCCTCCCGGTGATCGGATTGCTGGCGGAATCGGCTGAGTCAGGCGGGTTCACCTCGGCGGACGCCGACGCGCTGCGGGCACTGTCCGAACTGGACGACGCAACGCTTGAGACGATCCTGCTCTCCGCGGACATCTTCACCAGCTGGGACTGCGACGTCCCCTCGGGTACGAGGACGCGGCTGCTCGACAGGCTCGACCTCTACGGCATTCAGTGCGGCATCCATGCGATCAGGTCGGACCCGGCCGTCACAGCGGGCGACCTGCGCCGCAGGATTAGGGACGCGTCCGGGCTCGAAGCAGTGCGATCGCGGCTGAACACGGTGTTCGCGGCGCGGGCGGACGGCATCAAGGCGGCTGCCGCGCTGGCGTCGATCACCGCGCTCGCCCACACCGCGCCCGACCCCGCAGAACGCGCGAAGGTGCACGACGCGATCGAGGTGCTGCTCGCCAAGCCGGAAGCACACCAGCTCCGGGTACTCGAAGCGCTCACGCTGGTCACATCGGGCGCGGTCGAGCTGCCGGACGACCTCACCGAGGAAGTGCTGCGGGTGGGCAGCAACGCCGACGTCACCGCGCAACTCGGTATGCCAGACGGCGACAGGGAGCAGCTGACGGCGCACGCGCTGGAGCGGGCGGGCTGGTGGCGCTCGTTCGCCTCGTTCGGCGCGACTCCGGCACAAAGCAGGGTGGCGCACGTAGTGCACCGGGCGTACTTCCTGATCTGGCAACAGCTACGCGAGAAGTAGACGAGAGTGGTGGCAGTGGCAGCGTGGTTCAACCGCCAAGGCGACAAAGCCGGCGATCCCGGCAACGCACGGATCTTCCCGGGGGACGCGGGGGCCAACCCCGATGACGTGCCGACCGGGGAGATCGCGGCGCACCTCATCGCGGCGGCCGACACCGGCGGGCGGCGCGACATCCAGCGGCTGCGAGACGACCGCGCCGCGCTGATCCAGCTGTGCCTCTACGCGCTGGACCGCACCCAGAGCTGCGGCATCGTCACGCGCATCGAGGAGGGCCTTGCCGACGTCGGGGTCACCGCGCTTCGCCCGGACGGCGAGCAGTTCGACCCCGCCCGCCACGAGGCAGGCGGCACGGTGTCCACATCGGACGACTCGCTGACTGGCACGGTCGCGGAGACCGAGATCGTCGGGTTCCGCGATGGCGACGCGCTGCTCCGCGCACCCGTGGTGACCGTGTACACAGCAGGGGAACCGACATGACATCGGCGTTCTTCCAGCCGCGGGCCACGCCGATCGAGAAGGTCAGAAAGGGCTGCGATTCGCTCATCGCATCGCTTCAGGATATCGACGCCGGCGCGGCCAACTGGGTACGCGATACCCGCGAGCGGCAGCAGGGTGCGCCTGCCATCGTCGTCGTTGGTGAAACCAAACGCGGTAAGAGTTCGCTGGTCAATGCCATGCTCGCCAGCCCAGGGTTGTCCCCAGTAGATGCCGAGGTCGCCACGGCGACGTATCTGCGGTTCGTCAGCGGTGACGAGCCCCGCGCGCAGGCCTGCTATCCGGGTCAGCGGCCACCCGTGCCGTTCGAGCTGGCTGAGCTGGCCAACTGGACGTCGGCCACCAGCGAGCTACCTGAGGGGCAGCTGCCGCCGAGCTACGTCGAAGTCGCCTACCCGTGCCCGCTGCTGGCACGCGTGTCGCTTGTGGACACTCCGGGCGTCGGCGGGCTCGACTCGATGCACGGCGAGCTGGCTATCGAGGCCGCGGCGTCGGCGACCGCGCTGCTGTTCGTGGTGGACGCGTCGTCGCCGTTCACCGCGAGTGAGCTCAACTTTCTGCGGAAGATGAGCGACAGAGTCGAAACAGTCCTGTTCGCACTGTCCAAAACGGATGCTTTCAAGGGCTGGCGGCAGGTGGCAGCCGCCAACACCGAACTGCTCGCCACGCACGCGCCCCGGTTCGCTGACGCCGAGTTCCTGCCGGTCTCGGCGCGGATGTTCGAGCTGGCCGGCAATGCGCCATCGGACGACGCCGCCGCGATGCTGCGGCAGAAGTCAGGCGTGATCGCGCTGCAGACCGCGGTGCAGGAAGCCGTGATCGGCAAGGCGGACGCACTGCGGGAGGCGAACACGCTGCGCACACTGGTCACCGCGTTCGAGGAGCAGGCGGCGCGGCTCACCGCCGAGCGCAGGGCGCTGAACTCGGGCGAGTCGGAGGGCGACGCGCTGCGGGAACGCCGCGACGCGCTGCGGGCGGAGCGGAAGTCGTCGACGCGGGGCTGGCAGCTCACGTTGCGCAGCGAGATCCAGCGCGCGCGGACCGACTGCACTCATGAGGTCGCGCGGCAGATGCGCGACGTCCAGTCGTGGTTCCGCCAGCGCATCGACGGCGCGGACGCCGACGTCCTCAACGCACTGCCGCAGGAAGTCGACTCCGCGTTGCAACTGGTGTCGTCACGACTGAACACGCTGCTCGACCAGCGGCTCAACGCGGCGACGAACAACGCGCTCGCCGAGTTGTTCAGCGAGGACGAACTGCGGGTGATCCGGGCGCAGTTCGCGCGAGGTGACAGTCGGCCGGTCGTGCTGCGCCCGCCGGACAAGCGGCCCGCGACCGCGGAGGACAAGCTCATGGTCGGCATGGGCACCTACATGGGCATCGGGGCGAGTGGGACAGGGCTGAGCCTGGCAACCGGCGGCGCGATGACGCTGGCCACGGCGGGCCTGGTCGCCGTCCCAGTGCTGGCCGTTGGGCTCGGAGCTGGCTGGTGGATCGGCCGGACGCGGCGGCACGCCGCGAACAAACAGCACGTGAAGACGTGGCTGACCGAGGCCATCGCGGACGCGCGCTCCGCGGTGGACCAGCTGGTGTCCGAGCAGATCATCGACGCGGAACACCAGTTGTCCCTCGCCTTGGACGAGGCGCTGACCAGGCGGATCGAGGCGATCGAGGCGGAGATCAAGGAGGTGGACAAGACGTTGAAGCTCAGCGCGGCGGAAAAGTCCAAGCAGCTCGCCGCCGTCAGCGCCCACCTCACGGAGGCGGAGAACGGCCGCGAGACCGCCCAGACGCTGCTCGGCTCGCTGCGTTAACCGCTCAGCGTCATTAGCGCCCGTTTCGTCCGGTTTTACTGGTGCTCAGCGGGGTGGCCGCGAGCTTGATTCGCACGTCGGCGTGTCGACTCGTTGTGCCGGGAACCCGGTGGGCCTACGGTGAGTCTCAGTCACGACGTTTCGACGAACACGCGACGAGTCTCGCGTGGTGAGCCCGTTCGGGCGACGGACACGAGGGGATATCAAGCAATGTACGTGGATGAGTCCGGCGGTAGCGACGAGACGGTGACCAGCGAGGACGTGACCGTCACCGTCGACGGGCAGGATTACGACGTCGAGAAGAACGCCGATCTCGACTCCGATGGGCACGTCGACACCGCGATCGTCGAGAACACGGACGGCACCAAGAGCGCCTACATCGACGAGGACGCGGACGGCGACGCCGACATCTACCTTGAGGCCGACGAGCGGGGCAACACCGTCGCCGAGGCACGGTTCGACGAGCAGTCCGGCGAATGGATCGCCGTCGACCCATCGGCGCAGGGTCAGCCCGAGGACGCCACGGGGCCGACCGACACGCGGACCAGTGAAGACACCCCGAGGTCCGATAAGCCGATGACGGCCGACATGCCGGAGGGTGATCTCGACGTCGGACCGCCGACGATCGACACCAACGAGGACGGCGTGAACGACACCGCCGTCACCAAGGACGACGCGGGCAACACCTTCTACTTCACCGACGTGAACAGCGACGGCGAGGCGGACTACGCACTCGTTGTCGAGCCAGACGGCAGCACGGCCACCCTGAAGCACACCGGCGATGGCCAGTGGGAGCGCGTCGACACCGGCACCACCCAGACCAGCGGGGCACACGGCGGCGATACCGGCGGCGGCGTTGGCGACACCGTCGCGTCGGCAGCCACCGACCGTGGCGTGAGCGGAATCACAACAAATGTCGAGGGTGTCGCCAAAATCGATCCGTACACCGGGCAGTGGTTAAGCCCAAACTAAGGCCGATCGACGTCATCGCCGAAGAATCTTCTGACCCGACCTAACGGTCATAGCGCACACCGGCTCGCGGCCGCCGATCAGTCACGAGTTCGCCCGGCGGCCGGAAATCGCCCTGCCGACTACTCCAAACGTGATCGACAACGGGAAACTGAATCGATTCCCTTATCGTTCTTGTGAGAGAACCGACAGGACAAGGCTCGGTTACCTGGCGTTTGCCCGGCTACTCTCAAGGGACCCCCAAAACGAGCACGCCGACGAAGCGACGCCAAGCACTTGTCCGCTTCCCGGTGCGCGAAGCCATTCGGTCGCCGGCAACGAAGCCCGCACGCCGATCACTCAGCCCCGCGTGGTCTCCGCGGGGGCTAACCGTGTCGGAGTCAGGAGATTTACGAGATGACTGCTGTAGCCATCCCCGGACTGGACAACGCACCTACGACGCATAGCCGCGTGCTCGAATGGGTGCGTGAGGTCGCGGAACTGACGACCCCGGACCGTGTGGAATGGATCGACGGCTCAGACGCCGAATCGGAACGGATCAACCAGAAGCTGGTCGACCAGGGGACCTTCGTGCCGCTGAAGTCGAAGCCCAACTCGTACTGGGCGGCATCCGACCCGAGCGACGTCGCACGGGTCGAGGAGCGCACGTTCATCTGCTCCCAGCGGGAAGAAGACGCCGGGCCGACCAACAACTGGATGCATCCGGATGAGATGAAGGCGATCATGACCGAGCTCTACCGGGGCTCGATGCGGGGTCGCACCATGTACGTCATCCCGTTCTGCATGGGTCCACTCGCCGACGACAACCCGAAGCTCGGCGTCGAGATCACCGACTCCGAGTACGTCATCGCCTCGATGCGTGTGATGACCCGCATGGGTAAGCAGGCGCTGGACAAGTTCGTCAAGGACGACGGCACCGAGCGCGAGTTCGTGCCCGCGCTGCACTCGCTCGGCGCGCCGCTTGAGCCCGGCCAGGAGGACGTTCCGTGGCCGTGCAACGACACGAAGTACATCACCCACTTCCCCGAGGAGCGCACGATCTGGAGCTACGGCTCCGGCTACGGCGGCAACGCGCTGCTCGGCAAGAAGTGCTACTCGCTGCGCATCGCATCGGTGATCGGCCGCGACGAGGGCTGGCTCGCCGAGCACATGCTGATCCTCAAGCTGATCTCGCCGGAGAACAAGGTCTACTACATCGCGGCCGCGTTCCCGAGCGCCTGCGGTAAGACCAACCTGGCGATGCTGCGGCCCACCATTCCTGGCTGGCGGGTCGAGACGCTGGGCGATGACATCGCGTGGATGCGCTTCGGCGACGACGGCAGGCTTTACGCCGTCAACCCGGAGGCTGGCTTCTTCGGCGTCGCGCCCGGCACCAACTACAAGACCAACCCGCACGCGATGGAGACCATCAACAAGGGCAACTCGGTCTTCACCAACGTCGCGCTGACCGATGACGGCGACGTGTGGTGGGAAGAGATGGAGAACCAGCCCTCCCACGCGACGTCGTGGAAGAAGCAGGACTGGACGCCGGACTCCGAGGAGAAGGCCGCGCACCCGAACTCGCGGTACTGCACGCCGATGTCGCAGTGCCCGATCCTCGCGCCGGAGTGGGACGACCCGAACGGCGTGCCGATCTCGGCGATCCTGTTCGGCGGCCGCCGCGCGAACACGATCCCGCTGGTCACGGAGTCGCGCGACTGGCAGCACGGCACCTTCATGGGTGCGACGCTGTCCTCGGAAAAGACCGCGGCCGCCGCGGGCAAGGTCGGCGAGGTGCGCCGCGACCCGATGGCGATGCTGCCGTTCATCGGCTACAACGCCGGCGACTACTTCCAGCACTGGATCGACACCGGCAAGCGCGCCGACGCGAACAAGCTGCCGAAGATCTTCTACGTGAACTGGTTCCGCCGTGGCGACGACCGCCGCATCCTGTGGCCTGGCTTCGGCGAGAACTCGCGCGTGCTGAAGTGGATCATCGAGAGGATCGAGGGCAAGGCCGCCGCGAGCGAGACCCCGATCGGCTGGGTTCCCACCGCCGACCAGCTCGACCTCTCCGGCCTCGAGGACACCCCGATCGAGGACATCGAAGCGTCGCTCGAGGTCAACGCCGACGAGTGGCGGCAGGAGATCCCGCTGATCGAGGAGTGGTTCGACAAGATCGGCGAGAAGCTGCCGACCTCGCTGCGCGACGAGCTGGAGTCGCTGAAGCAGCGCCTCGGCTGACGTCTGGCTCCTTGCGCGCTCCTGGAGCCGCCGACTGAGCGAGTCTTAACGGGCCCGGTGCCCTGTCCGGTGCGGTCGCACCCGGACGGGCACCGGGCCCATTCGCATGGGCAGGCGGCGTCGTGTCACACCACGTGTTGATGGGCGGTGTCCCCAGTTGCCCCCAGGTTGTGGATAACTCTGTGAACAAACTGTGGACCCACTGCTCCATTAGGTGGACGAATGGCGGATACCGGTGGACATGCCGAGCTGTGACCACACCGCGACCGCAGCGATGCGGCGAGTCAGCCGACGGCACAACGGACCCGAACCGGGACGAGCCGCTGTCACCAGGTGCCGTGCCACCCGAAGGGGATGCCGCGCTGCGGCGGCTGCGCGGGCGCGGTTTCCGGCTCGGGTAGTGGCGTGCCGGGACACAGCGAGTCCGACGGCACCCGGTTGTCCACAAGGTAGGCGTTCACCAGGTTGTCCACACAGCCGTTGCCCCCGGCGTAGATGCCGTGATCGCCCTCATTGGTGACCGTGATCATCCGCGATCCCGCGAAGTTCGCGTGTGCGCGGCGGGCGCCTTCCAATGGCGTCGCGGGGTCGTGCGTCGATTGCACCATCAGCACCGGTGGCACACCCTCACCGGTCGGCGTCGGCAAGTCGACAGGGTTGTCGTTGTCCCAGAAGATGCACGGCTGGATCAGCCATCCCCACCCAAGCAAGGGGTACCGCTTGCCGAGGTAATCCGACTGTGCGACGACGCTACGCCGGTCACCACGCCACTCGGTCTCGTTGCACGGGATGGTCCAGAAACTCGCGTCAAAGGCGTCGTCGTGTTCGCCGCCGGGCGCACCTGCACTGCCGTCCATGCCGACCGCGAGCGGCAGCGGGGCGCCGTTGTTCTCCCGCAGACGCAGCCGTCGCAACGTGTCGAGGGCGTCCTCGCGGCGCTGCCCGTGCGCGCGGTCCATCGCCAGGTCGCGCACCGCCCGCAAGTACTCACCCAATCCGGGGAAGGCGAGCTTGTTGTACATCGCGCCCGCGATCTGGATGTCGAACTCGTTCGGCCCGATCGTCCTGCCGTCCAGTTTGACCGGCTCGTCCTCTAGCGCGTTGCGCACCTTCTCGTAACGGATACGGGCGGTCTGGCTGGTGCGGCCGTAACCGTAGATGTCGTGATACCGCGCCAGCCACGGCAGGAAATCGGCCCGCCAGCGGCGCTCGAAGCCGAGCGGCTGCCAGTCGAAGGCGGTCTGCCAGTCAGCGGTGAACTCGATGTTGGAGTCGAGCACCATCTTGTCCACCCGATTGGGGAACGCCGTCGCGTACTGCGCGCCGAGCCAGGTGCCCGCCGAGTAACCGATCCAGCTGATTTTCGTCCGGTGAAGCAGCCGACGCAGCAGGTCAATGTCGCGGAGGGTCTGGTACGTGTTGATGAATCGCCCGAGCTCGCCGGACTTTTCCTGGCACGCGTCCGCCGCGGCCTCGGTGGTGTCCAAGATCAGGTCGAGGTTCTCCTGGCTGCGGTCCCTCGGGTCGAGCGGATCGACGTTGCTTACCGCGCCGCCGCAGGTGATGTTGCTGCTCTCACCGGTACCGCGCGGGTCGAAGCCGATGATGTCGTAGTTCGCGCGCACCCGCTGCTGTTCGCGGAACCGAATCGGGAACAGCCTGCCCGGCCCGCCGGGACCACCCGGGTTGGTGAGGATCGAGCCGCGCGCGCCGCCCTTCGCGGGCAGCTTGCTCACCGCGATCGTGACATCGTTGCCGTCGCCGGGGTTGTCCCAATCCCTCGGTGCGGTGAACTCACCGCACCGTAGTTTTCTCGCGGCCGCCGGAGCGGATTCGGGGATGCCCTCGCACGGACCCCAGTCGATGCGCTGCTCGGTGTATGCGGCGCGCGGGTCGATCGGCGCCGACGGGGTGGACAGCGCGGGAACGCCGCCAGCGAGCAAACCGACTACCGCCGCGGGAATCACCACGGCGTACCTCAGTCGTGTCATGAGATTCCTGGAATCGTCGAAGGGGCGCGGGCGGTAACACTCGGTACTGAATTGTGTACCGCGCGCCAAGATCGCGAATCTTCGGGGTACGCATGAACCCTGGGGCACGCATTGGAAAACCCCGTGATGCTGCCAGGTCGGGGGTCCGCCAGCACCACGGGGTCATCTGGAGTATCGACAATGTCCATGGCAGCGTTACACCTTCACCCAATTGTGTCCTGGCTCACCACGTCGCGGTGGTACTATGGTCCACTTTCAGGCTTAATGTCCGTTTTTAATCTTCCCGCTTGCCGAGCAGGTAGTGACCGAAGTGCGGCACGGTGAAGGCGATCTGGCCCCGCTCGGCGGAGTAGACGAGCCCCTTCTTCATCAGGCTGTCGCGCGCTGGCGACAGTGATGAGGGTTTGCGCCCGAGATAGACCGCGACGTCCGAACTGCCAGCGGGCTCGTCACGGCCATGGGTCAGCTCGGCCATCGCGATCAAGTACTCACGTTCGGCGGGCGTCGCGCGCTCGTAACGGGAGCCGAAGAAGCCGACCGCCAGTTCCGCCTCGGCCTCCGGTGCGGCGACCTTGACGTCCTCGTGCGTGATCGGGTCGGCGGGCGCGGCATCCCACGCCGCCTTGCCGTACGCCTGGATGAAGTACGGGTAGCCACCCGAAACGTCGAACAGCGCATCCAGCGCCTCCGGCTCGATCCCGGTGTCCTCCCGCTCGATCGGCGCGAGGACAGCGACGTCGGCGTGCTCCCGATCCAGGCGGTCGATGCGGGCGTAGCTGAACAGCCGCTCGGAGTAGGACTTCGACGCGGACAACACCGCGGGCACGTGCGGCAACCCGGCGCCGACGACGACCAGCGGCGCGCCGGACTGCGAGAGTTCGTGGCATGCCGCGCACAGCGCCGAGACGTCGTCCGGCCGGAGGTCCTGCATCTCGTCGATCAGCAGCGCGACTCCGGTACCGACGTCGGCGGCCAACTCCGCGACATCGGTGAACAGCTCGACCAGGTCGATCTCGATGTCGCCGGAGTCCGCGCGGCCCTGCGCGGCTGGCACGTCGATGCCCGGCTGCCAGCGGTCGCGCAGCTTGGCGTCGGATCGGTTGGCGCGCAACGCGAATGCCTTCAGCACGCCGAGGACTTCCTCGACGCGATCCGGCGCGCGGTGCCGCACCGCGAGGTCACGGATCGCCCGGTGCAGCGCGGCCGACAGCGGCTTGCGCAGCTCGGCGTCCGGGCGCGCCTCGATCTTGCCCGTACCCCAGCGGCGGCGCATCGCCATCGACCGAAGCTCGCCAAGCAGCACGGTCTTGCCGACGCCGCGTAGTCCGGTGAGGACGAGGCTGCGTTCCGGTCTGCCGCGCGCGACCCGTTCCAGCACGACGTCGAAGGCGGTGAGCTCCTTCTCCCTGCCCGCCAACTCCGGCGGGCGCTGGCCCGCCCCTGGCGCGAACGGGTTCCGAACCGGGTCCATGACTAGCACCGTATCGACGTTTCTAGCGCCAGCCCGATATTCCGGCATATATCCCTAGGCGTGTCGCGCCGCTGCCATGCGTCGTGTCCGACGTTCTCAACGGCGTGTCTGCCGTTCCCGACGCTGTGTCCGACGTTCCGGACGCCGTGTTCGTCATCCAGCACGGTCCCGGCCGGGTCCGCGGCCCCGAGCCGGTGCGGCTGACGACTACCGCGCGCCTGGCGAATCACCGCAGGGTGCGCTCGGCGTAGGTCGCCATGGCATCGCGGATGAACGCCGCCGTGCCTTCGCCGTGGCGGTCGTAGTGCGCCGTAAACCTCGGGTCATCGACGTACAACTGACCGAGGCCGACGAACTCATCCGCCGTCGGACGCTTGCCTTGCCAGCCGATCGCGATCCAGTCGTACTGGCGCTGAGCGATCGCCTGCACGTCATCGCTATCGGCAGCCTTGCCTTGCTTATGCGCCGCGGCGAAGTCGGCGGCGATGTCGTACTGCCGCTGCTGAAACTCGCGTTTGTCCTTATCGGACAGCGAGCGCCACCAGTTGTCGCCGCGCTCCCAAGCGTCCTTGCCCCAACGTTCGATCACCTCGTCCTTGTACTGAGTGTGATCGAAGCCGTCGAATGCTTCGGTTGCCATGATCTGTTCACCTCCTTCCAGCTTCCGCAGGGTCGTGGTCACCGACGCGATCTGCCGCTCGATGCGGTCGCGCTCCTGACACAGCCACTCCAGGTGGACGGCCAGCGCGGCGGCGCTGTCCCGCTCGCCGTCGAGCACGTCCGCGATCGCGGGCAGGCCGAGGCCAAGCTCGCGCAACAGCAGAATGCGCTGCAGCCGCACGAGGCAGCGTTGGTCGTAGTAGCGGTACCCGTTGCTGCCGACCCGGCTGGGTGCGAGCAGCCCCACGTCGTCGTAGTGACGAAGCGTGCGACTGGTCGTGCCCGCCACGCGCGCGATTTCCTGGATCGACCACTCCTGGGTAGCCACGACGTCCTCCTTCCCTCGTGGCGTCGGTGAGATCCACGGTAGAAGTTGACGCTACGTCAAGGTCAAGCGCGAATTCTCGGATTCGCTAGGAGTTTCTGGCGTTGTCTATGGCCATCTAGCACTGAAGCAAGAGAGTGGAATACGGCGCTACGGAAGCGGTGCGCGCCGCAAGGTGGACACGACCGTCCAGAACGGGGAGCTCGCCGCACCGGAACGCGGGACTCGCGGCACAGCAACGCGGGACTCGCGGCCGAGAAGGTGCAACTCGGGCCGCAGAAGGTACAACTCGCGGCGAATAGGGTGCGACTCGCGGGGGTTGGCGCGCGAACTACGGCTGTCTAGCCGTGTCTAGCACCTGCGCTAGATATCCGCAGAAACACGAAGAGCGGGGTGCGGCCGTCATGGCCACACCCCGCTGCTGACATCCCGTGTCGTTCCTACTTGCTCGCGACCTTGCGGTACTTCGCTACCGCGAGTGGTGCGAAGATCGCGAAAATCGCGATGCAGCACAGAATCGCGTACAGCGTCGCGTTGTCCGCAACCCAACCTTCCGGACGTTCGAAGCCGGGCAATGGCGGGTTACCGAACAGGCTGCGCGCCGAGTCAGCGACCGCCGTCACCGGGTTCCACTCCGCGAATGTCCGCAGTGGACCGGGCAACGTCGTCTGCACCACGAACACCGACGAGATGAACGTGACCGGGAACATCCAGATGAATCCTGCGCTCTGCGCCACCTCGACCTTGCCCGCCAGCATCCCGACGAACGCACCGATCCAGGACATCACGAACCCGAACAGCAACAGCACCGCGAAGCCGAGGACCGCGTCGGTGAAACTGCCACGAATCCGCCAGCCGACGATCAGTCCGCACAGCGACATCACGACGAGGCCGAGCGAGTTGACGGCCAGGTCCGCCGTAGTGCGGCCCAGCAGCACCGCCATCCGCGACATCGGCAGCGACCTGAACCGGTCGATGACGCCTTTCTGCAGGTCGTTGGCCATACCGATGGTGGTGAACGCCGAGTTGAACGCCACCGTCTGCGCGAAGATGCCGCCCATCAGGAATTCCCGGTACGCCCCGCCGCCGAAGCTGCCACCGAAGACGTAGGCGAACAGCAGCACGAACATGATCGGCTGCAGGGTCGCGCTGAGCAGCAGCTCAGGGTTGCGCCGGACGTTCATCAGGTTGCGCCAGGTGATGACGCCGCCGTCGCGCAGGGTGCGTGCGATGGCGTTGCCAAAACCACCCCGCGGCGGCGCCAGCGTGACAGCCGTCATACCGCCACCCCCTTCGTGTCAGTCGAATCCTCCTCGGCGGCGTGGCCGGTGAGCGCGAGGAAGACGTCGTCGAGCGTTGGCCGGTGCAGCGCGACGTCAGACACGAGGATGTTCTCCGCGTCGAGCCTGCGCAGCGCCTCGATCAGCGCCTTCGGCCCGGTGTCGACCAAGATGTCTGCCTTGCGGGTATGCACGTCGGTCGACGGCTCACCCGATCCGACCTCGGCGAGCACCCGCGCCGTGGACCGCAGGTCGGCGGCGTCGGCGACGATCAGCTCCAGCCGCTCACCACCGACCTGGTTCTTCAGCTCATCGGCGGTGCCGCCCGCGATGACCTTGCCCTTGTCGATGACGACGATGGCGTCCGCGAGCTGGTCAGCTTCCTCAAGGTACTGCGTGGTCAACAGCACCGTGGTGCCGTCGTCAACGAGCTCGGAGATGACCTCCCAGGTGTCCATCCTGCCGCGCGGGTCGAGCCCGGTGGTCGGTTCGTCCAGCACGACGACGACCGGCCGCGCGACCAGCGCACCAGCGAGGTCGAGCCGACGCCGCATGCCGCCCGAGTAGCCTTTCGACGGCCGATCGCCGTCCTCGGTCAGCCGGAACCGTTCCAGCAGTTCACGGGCGCGGGCGCGGGACTGCGAACGGCTCATGCCGTACAGCCGCGCGACCATGTAGAGGTTCTCGAACCCGGTGAGGTTCTCGTCCACCGCCGCGTACTGCCCTGACAGCCCGATCGAGCGGCGCACCGCATCCGGGTCGGCCACCGCGTCGTGTCCGGCGACCATCGCGCTGCCCGAGTCCGGTTTGAGCAACGTCGTCAGGATGCGCACGGTCGTCGTCTTGCCGGCGCCGTTCGGGCCAAGCAGTCCTAGCACTTGGCCCGTCGGTATTTCCAGGTCGACGCCGTTGAGCGCGCGGGTCGAGCCGAATGACTTGACTAACCCCTCCGCACGCACGGCGACACCATCGAAGCGAGATCCCATGTTTCCCTCCGCAACGAGCGCGAAGCCGCGCTCTTGACGGCCGTTCGCCGGGCGCACATCACCGCTGCTTTGTGCTGCCTGACTAGACGACGCCGCGCCATACCGCAGGGCGGCGAACGACCTGATGTTGAGTCATGGCGTCACTCCCAATGACGCCGACGTCATGCTAAGGACAACCACCGACAAAGTCGTCAGGGTTTTTCCCTGAGCTGAACCCGTGCCCCTTGCGGATGGGAAACGCCCACGCGGCTGCGGCGTTCGTGATGAAATACCCGGGTGAGGAGATCGTCATCGCGCGCAGTGGCCCTGATGTTCGCCGGCATGGCGGTCCTCGTCGGTTGCTCCAGCCCGCCTGGTCCTGACCCGACCATGCCAGCACCAAGCATCCCCGAGGAGGCCATCGCCTACGACGACGTCAAGTCGCTCGAGGAACGGCCTTACCCCTACACCGGGGATTGCTCCCAGTTCGATCCAGGTCGGCTACGCGAGCTGGGGCTCGCCGGGACCGGCAGGGACTCAGGCGTGCCTGGCAACGAGTCGTGCCAGCTCGACGGGGGTGAGGGAGGCACGCTGGCTCAGGTCTGGATAACGGTCGAATACCCGCCGAATCCCTCAGTCGACAGGGCCTTCCCCGATTTCTGGAATGGTGGCAACCACAGCGGCCACTTCCGCCGCACGATCCTGCTCGACCGCTACTACGCCGTGCAACAGCTCGACCTGCGTGGCGTTCCGACCACTCCGCGATGCGAATACGTCGTCGACACCGGCTCACCGCAAGCGATCCGGTTCACCGGCTTGCTGCACGAGGACGTCGGTGCCCCTCTTGGCGAACTCATCAAACCGACTACGACGTGGGAAGTCAACGAGGACCAAGCGGCCTCGTTCGTGACGGAGCACTGCCCCCGAATGCGCGAGATCACTGAAGAGCTCCTTCCGATGATCGATCCGGACGGCGGCTCGCTGGCCACCGGGTAACGGCCCCTCAGGCCAGGTCGCGCCGCGACACCGCCCAGCCGGACAGCGCGAACAGGCCCAGCCACAACGCCAGCGACGTGAACACTGGCGCGGGGCTGTCGACCGGTGACAACCCCGCGAGCGTCACCGCGGGAGCGAGCGGGTCGATCCAGACGAACACCTCCGGCGCGACGCCGGACATGATCGCCATGACGGGAACGACGCCGAAGTACACCGCGAGTGCGCCAGCGGCGTTCGGGATCAACATCGACACGATCAAGGCGGCCATGACAGCGGACAGCGACCCGAGCATGAGCACGCCGATGACCCACCCTGGCCGGTAATCGAGCAGATAGCCCGACGTCGGGGCGGTCGACATCGGTGTGACGATGAACGTGACCGCGATCTGCGCGGCGGCGCAGAACAGCCACACGGCCAGTACGACCACGGCCTGCGCGAGAAAGTAACGCGCCCGCGAGGGCTGCACCAGCAGCGTCGGTTGCGCGCTGCGGTGCTGCCATTCGCCCGCGATCAGTTTGATCAGCACGGCGTGCAGCACGATCGCCGCGATCCGGAGTAACCACACCGCGGGGGCGAGCTGATCCGCGGCCGACTCCATCCGCTCAACGAGGGAGAGCATCCACACCGAGAGCCCGATCAGCACCAGTGGCCCGATGATCAGCAGGATGCGGTCGCTGATCGTCCCGGCGAGCTTACGGAACTCGACGCGCACTTGGGCCAGGAACGACGCGCGCCGCTCGGCGCGGTACTGCCACGGCGACCGCTGCGCGGGAGGCTGACCGACAGCGGGCATCGGCTGTGGGGACATCGGTGGCGCACCTGTGGCCGGGGCCTGCGCCATCGCGCCGTGAGGTGGCTGATATCCGCTCATCGCTGCTGCCCTCCCGCCAGCCGGAAGAAGATCTCCTCGAGGCTCTGCTCGTGCTCGGTGATGTTGTGGATCTGCACCCCGGCCTTGAACGCCACGTCGGAAACCCGCTCCGGGGTGGCATTGGCGAACACCGCGCCGTCCGGTGTCGGCTGCACGCCGATGCCCGCCTCCTGCAGCACCTGCGCCAGCCGCGCGGTGTCCGGTCCTCTGGCGATCGACTGCTGCGATGAGACCAGCTCCCGTAGCGGGCCGTCGGCGACGATCTGCCCGTTGCCGATCATCAGCACTCTGTCGGCCGTCTGGTCGACCTCGGAGAGGACATGGCTGGAGAGCAAGACCGTCCCGCCCGCCACGGCATGGCCACGAAGCAGGTTGCGGATCGAGCGGATGCCCTCCGGGTCGAGGCCATTGATCGGTTCATCGAGGATCAGCACGGGCGGCCGAGTCAGCAGCGCCTGTGCCAGACCGAGCCGTTGCCGCATGCCCAGGCTGTACTTGCCCACCTTCTTGCCGCCAGCGTCACCGAGTCCCACTTCGTAGAGGACCTCGTCGACCCGGCTGGTCGGCATCCCGGCGAGGATCGCGATGTTGCGCAAGTGTGCCCGGCCGGTGCGGCCGGGATGCGTCGCGGACGCGTCGAGCAGCACGCCAGCGACATGTGCCGGATTCGGCCACGCGGTGTAGGGCTTGCCTGCGAACCACGACTGGCCGTGCGTCGGCCGGGTCAGGCCGGTCAGCATGCGCAGCGTGGTGCTCTTACCCGCGCCGTTCGGCCCGAGAAACGCGGTGACCGTGCCAGGCTGGAGGTCGAACGAAACGTTGTAGACGACTGGTCTGCCGTTGTACACCTTGGTCAACTCGCGGGCACTCAACACCGCGCGATTCTAACCAGGCACTGCCCCGGCGATGTGGCGTTTCGCGAAAGCCAGGGGAGGTCAACACGACGGAATGACCGTCGGCCTCGGCGTTACTGGTTCGGATAGAAGCCGGGCGGTGGCGTCTGCGGCGGGGGCTGCTGGCCGTACGGCGACTGCTGCGGGCCACCGTGCGGGCCGGGCTGCTGGGGCGGGCCACCGTACGGCGGCTGGCCGGGCGGCGGTCCACCCTGCGGTTGCCACTGGACAGCCGGGCTACCACCACCGCCCTGGATACGCACCAGCTCGGTGGTGTTCTCAGCGGTGCGGACGACAGCAACCAGAGCTTCGAGCGAGACCCGGATCAGCAACAGATAAAGGAACACGAAGATCGGGCCGAGGATCAGCACCAGGAACCCCGCGGCGGCGTCGTTGGCGAACCCACCGATCACAGCGCCGACGTAGCCAAGTGCCAGCAACACCATGAGGATGATGTAGACGACCTTCACCACGGTCGGCGTGATGAACTTGCTGAACGAGACGTCAAATATCCCCATGGCTTCTCCTCCAGTGCGCCAGTGCGAACGACGCGGACCGCCGTTGGTCCTGAGCTGCCGCGACCATAACCCGCCATCCGGTGGCGGCGCGCGCCGAAGCGCTGCCTAGCGCAGCGGCCATCACCCCAACGGCGTACGTGCCGCGCGAGCACCCGCCGAGAGCCACGACGACGGTGACCACACTCCGCAGCGCGGTCACCGTCGCGGCGGCAAGCTCGCTACTTCTCCATGTCCACGATTACTTCTCCACGATCGCGGTGATGCCCTGGCCACCAGCGGCGCAGATGGAGATCAGGCCGCGGCCAGAGCCCTGCTCGTTGAGCAGCTTCGCCAGCGTGGCCACGATCCGGCCGCCGGTCGCGGCGAACGGGTGGCCAGCGGCCAGCGAGGAGCCGTTGACGTTGAGCTTCGAGCGGTCGATCGAGCCGAGCGGCGCGTCGAGGCCCAGCTTCTCCTTGGCGAACGCCGGGTCCTCCCACGCCTTCAACGTCGAGAGCACCTGCGACGCGAACGCCTCATGGATTTCGTAGTAGTCGAAGTCGCCGAGACCGAGGCCGGCCTGGTCCAGCATCCGAGGCACCGCGTAGGTCGGTGCCATGAGCAGGCCGTCGTCGCCGTGGATGTAGTCGACGGCCGCCGTCTGGCTGTAGGTCAGGTACGCCAGCACCGGCAGATTGTGCTTGCGTGCCCACTCCGCCGTGCCGAGCAGCACCACGGACGCGCCGTCGGACAGCGGCGTCGAGTTGGCCGCCGTCATGGTGCCCTCCGGCCCGCCGAACACCGGCTTGAGCTTGGCCAGCTTCTCGACGGTGGAGTCGCCGCGCAGGTTCTGGTCCTTGGTGAGCTTGAGGAACGGCGTCATCAGGTCGTCGAAGAACCCGCGCTCGTAGGCGGCGGCGAGGTTGCGGTGGCTGGCGACGGCCAGCTCGTCCTGCGCCTCGCGGCTGATGTCCCAAGCCTTCGCCGTCAGCGCCGCGTGGTCGCCCATGGACAGCCCAGTGCGCGGCTCGGCGTTCTGCGGGATCTCCGGCACGATGTGGCCCGGCCGGACCTTGCCGAGCAACTTCACCCGTTCGCCCGCGGTCTTGGCCGCGTTGAGCTGGACGAGAATCTTGCGCAGGTCGTCGTTGACCGCGAGCGGCGCGTCACTTGTGGTGTCGACGCCACCGGCGATGGCGGAGTCGATCTGACCGAGCGCGATCTTGTTCGCGACGTTGACGATCGCCTGCAGCCCGGTGCCACAGGCCATCTGAACGTCCGAGGCGGCCGTCTCCGGGGCGAGCTGGCTGCCGAGCACCGTCTCGCGCGCGAGGTTGAAGTCCCGCGCGTGCTTCAGCACGGCGCCAGCCGCGAACTCGCCGATACGTTCTCCCTGCAGACCGAACCGGCTGACGAGGCCATCGAGCGCCGCGGTGAGCATGTCCTGGTTGGACGCCTTGGCGTAGGGGCCATTCGAGCGCGCGAACGGGATACGGTTGGCGCCGATGATCGCCACCTTGCGGACCGTCTTGCGGCCGCCCGCGCTTCCGGCTGCCTTCTTCGGTGTGGCCATGTGAATCCTCCTGCTTTCGTGCGGGGATGGAAGCTGCTACGTGCCCGCGTGCGCGTCGCCAGTGTCTCGCATTCCGCGACGGGCGGCATCAGCTCATTGGTGCTCCCTGACGGCGTCCGGTCGTCGCGGCCGACGAATGCGCCTACCGTGACGAACGACCCAGTATCTGCACGTGTCTGGCACTGTCGTCACTGCAGATACTAACCTACTCGCAAGTAGGTTAGGCTGTGCGCTGACACACGTCCTCGGAAGTTCGCTCGGATACACGAGTGGGATGTGGGTCGTCGCGGGGTAGCCCACCACGGAACACGGCTTGGCATGACCAACAAGGCATGACCTCACTAAGGAGGCAGGTATGGCCGACAGGTACACGCAGTTCACCAATTCATCCGTAGGCAAGTTCCTCGCGCCCAAGCTCGGTCTGCCGCAGCCGACACCGCTGCGCCGCTACGAGCCAGGTCAGCCCCTACTCGACGGTCCCGCCCTTGTCGGCGCCGCCAAGGGCGGACGACTGGAGAAGACCGTCGCCGAGCAGCTCAACAGCGCTGGGATCGACGTCCGCAAGGAGGCATCCGAGGGCGTCAAGTACGGCGCGCTCGTCTTCGACGCCACCGGCATCACCGACCCGGCGCAGCTGCGCGAGGTGTACGACTTCTTCCACCCGGTGATGCGTCAGGTCGGCTACTGCGGCCGGGTGGTCGTGCTCGGCACCCCGCCCGAGCTGACCAGCGGCAAGGAGCGGATCGCGCAGCGCGCGCTGGAAGGCTTCACCCGTTCCGTCGGCAAGGAGTTGACGAAAGGCGCGACCTCGCAGCTGGTCTACGTCGCCGCCGGCAGCGAGGGCGCGACCGAGTCCACGCTGCGGTTCCTGCTGTCGGCCAAGTCGGCGTTCGTCGACGGCCAGGTCATCCGGGTCGGCACCGCTGGCGCTGGCGGCGCGACGATCACCGCCCCCACCAACTGGGAGAAGCCGCTCGACGGCAAGGTCGCGCTGGTCACCGGCGCGTCGCGCGGCATCGGCGCGTCGATCGCCGACGTACTCGCCCGCGACGGCGCCCACGTCGTCGTGCTGGACATCCCCGCGCAGGGCGCGGACCTCTCACAGGTCGCGAACAAGATCGGCGGCTCGGCACTCCAGCTCGACATCACAGCGAAGGATGCTGGCACCAAGCTGGTCGACTACTTCACCGAGCGGCACGGCAAGCTGGACATCGTCGTGCACAACGCGGGCATCACCAGGGACAAGAAGCTGGCCAACATGGACGAGGGCCGCTGGGACTCGGTCCTGACGGTGAACCTGCTCTCGCAGCTCGCCGTGAACGACACGCTGCTCGCGTCGTCCGTGCTCGGTGATAACGCGCGGTTCATCGGGGTGTCCTCGGTGGCTGGCATCGCGGGCAACCTCGGCCAGACCAACTACGGCGCGAGCAAGGCCGGTGTCATCGGCATGGTCGACAGCACAGCGCCCGCTGTCGCGGAGAAGGGCCACACCTTCAACGCGGTCGCACCCGGCTTCATCGAGACCCAGATGACGGCGAAGATCCCCGCCACCATCCGCGAGCCAGCGCGGCGGCTGTCGAGCCTGGCGCAGGGCGGGCTGCCGGTGGACGTCGCCGAGACCATCGCCTGGTACGCCAATCCGGCGTCAGCCGGGGTCAACGGCAACATCGTCCGTGTCTGCGGCCAGGCCCTGATCGGGGCGTGAGGCAGCCATGAGTGTCGTTGAACTCGATTCGTCCCCGAAACTCGGACCGCTGTTCGGCAGGGCCGTCATGGGCATGCTGCCCGGCGTCGCCTCGCGGCGGAAGGACCTGCCGGACACCGTGCTGGTGCGCAAGGACGTCGTCGTCGACCCCGATCACCTCGCGAAGTACAACGAGGTGTGTGGGTTCCGGCTGACTGACGCGCTACCCGCGACGTATCCGCACATCCTGGCGTTCCCGTTGCAGGTCAAGCTGATGTCGGACCCGTCGTTCCCGTTCCCGCTGATGGGCTTGGTGCACCTGTCGAACAAGATCACCCAGCGCAGGCCGATCACGCTGGCTGACTCGTTCACGCTGCGGGTGCACGTCGAGAACCTGCGCGACCACGAGAAGGGCACACAGTTCGATGTCATCAGCGAGGTCATCCTCGCTGGTGAGGACGAGCCAGCGTGGATCGACGTGTCGACATACCTCAAGCGCGGCGGCGGTGGCGGCGGCAAGTCCAAAAAGGAACAGCTGGCACAGCCGACGGCGCGGGCGATCTGGCGAATCCCGAACGACATCGGCAGGCGCTACGCGGAGGTGTCCGGGGACCACAACCCCATCCACCTCTACAACACGACCGCGAAGCTGCTCGGCTTCCCGCGCGCCATCGCACATGGCATGTGGACGAAGGCGCACGCACTCGCCGCGTTCGAGGGCAAGCTGCCGGACGCCTACGAGATCGATGTGACGTTCAAGCTGCCGGTGCTATTGCCCGCGAAGGCCGGGTTCACCAACTGGACAACCACGGAGGGCTACGCCTTCGAGCTGTGGGATGCCCGCAAACCGAAGCCGTACCTGGAAGGCAGCATCCGGCGGCTCTGAAGCGGCGCGTCCGCCGGGGGCAGAGTGCCTCCGGCGGACGCTACGTCGGTGCCGGGAAGTTGGGCGTCCAGACCTCGCCCTTGACCAGGTCACCGAACCCGAGCCAGACCAGGTTCATCAGCCAGGACGCGAGCAGGCCGTCGCTGACGTCGGGGTGGTCTAGCCACCACACGGCGAGCGACTCCGCCGCACCGACCAGCGCGGCGGCCAGTCCCTCCGCGGACTTCTCGGCCTCCTCGCCGATGCCCTGCCTGGTGCCCGTCGCGACGACGACCGCGGCGACCAGCTCAATCGAGCGCGCCCGCATCTGCGAGATCTCCTCGGCGAACGAGCCCCCGACCGACAGCGCCTGCCGGTGCAACACCAGCCACGAGCTGCGGTTGTCGCCCACGAACGAGAAGAACGACCGCAGCCCGCTCCACAGCTGCATGTCCGGCGGCATGTCGGTGTCCACACCCTCGGCGACGGCGTCCAGCAGCCGCTTCGCCTCCCGCCGGATGCACTTGGCGAACAGGTCCTCCTTGGAGCCGAGGTAGGTGTAGACCATCGGCTTCGACACCTCGGCGACCTCGGCGACCTCATCCATCGACGCGGCGTGGTAGCCGTTGGCGGAGAACACCTCGACCGCGGCGTCGAGGATTTGGCGCTCCCGCACCTCGCGGGGCAAGCGCCGTGCCCGCCGCGGCCGCTTTGCCTTCTCCTGCACTCCGAGCACCTCCCTATCGCCGCGTGAGGGTACTGAGCTGGCCCGCACGGACGCCAACAGCCAACATTAGATCCTTCACAGTCAGTTGTCCCGTAATCTACTCGCCGGTAGGTTTACTTCCAAGTAGGTTCCATCGCAGCAGGCAGGGACGCGGTGACCTGCGACTGACAGGAGGAGCGATGCCGGACAACGCCAGCATCGACGCGCTCCCGTCGTTACGTGGCCACCACCTCATCGAGACGCTGGAGACCATCGAGCCCACCGACGTCACGCGCGCCGGACTCGGCCCGGACGCCATCGTCCGGGCTGTCGATCCCGCCCAACTGGACAGATCCGGCGTGCGCAGGCTACTCGACGCGCTCCGCAGAATCGGCGCGGCCGTGCCAAGCGTCAACCTGAGCGACGTCGAGTCAGCCACGTTCGCGACGCTCATCGCGACCGCATCTCGCGCCCAGCTCGACGACGTCTTCGCGAAGCCAGATCTGCGGGAGGCCCTGCTCAACGAGGCGTTCCAGCGGATGCGGCAGCACGTGCGACCGGATCGGGTCGGGCGGCTGCACGCGGTCGTCCGGTGGCGGTTGACCGGCGGCGACGGTAACGGCGGCATTGGCGGTGCTGGTTACGACCGATATGAGTGCCACTTCGCCGACGGCGGCTGCACGGTGCGCGCGGGGGCCACCGACGGCACGCCGCGCGCGACGATCACCGTGTCGCCGGTTGACTTTCTCCGGCTCACCACCCGGCAAGCGACTCCGGCTGTGTTATTCGTCACTGGAAAACTGAACGTGAAAGGTGATCTCGGATTCGCCGCCGGCTTGATAAGGTATTTCGATCTTCCTTCGCCGAGGACGTGACGTACCATCGCTGACGTGCCCAAGAAACGGACGCCGAAGGCGTGGTTCCACCGCATCCGCCAGCGCTACTTCGCGCCGCGGCTGGCGGACGAAGCGACGACGACCGGCGACGAACTCGACACGCTCGCCCAGGCGCTCGACCTCAGCAGACTGACCCCTGAGCAGTTCACGCAACTGCTGAATACCCTGCACATGCTTGGCGAAGCGGGCGCGGGTGTCCACCTGAACACGCTCAGCACCGACTCGCTCGTTCGGCTGGTGTCGCGGGCGAGCAAGGAGCAACTCAGGGCGCTTTCCGAGGACGAAATCCTGCGGCCGTTCTTTCTCGACGAAATATTTCGTCGCATGTCCAAACAGCTTATTCAGGAAAAAGTCCGGGACGTCAGCATCGTCGTTTCGTGGCGATTCACTAATGGTGACGGAGAGGACGGTTATGACCGTTACCAGACGGTCATCGAGGATGGCGATTTCTCGGCGGCGAAAGATCTCGACAGAATTCCCGACACCACCGTAACGGTGTCGGTATACGACTTCATTCTGATGGCGACGGGCAACGCCGCGTTCGCGTCGATGTTTGTCACTGGCAAGGTGAAGATCAAGGGCGACTACTCCGTCGCCGCGATGCTGACCAGCTACTTCGACATCCCGAAGCCAGCGGCCTGACGTCGCGCTCGGCGGGCCTAGGGAGCGTCAAGCCGGCTGGTCGCCCGCTCAGCCCTCGATGATGCGCGGCGGACCGTCGTCACGGTCGTCCCGGCGGGGATCGGACGTTGAGTCGTAGGACGTGTCCTCGACGACCTGGCCGTCCACGACGACCACCCTGCGGCCGTACCGCATCCCGCCGCCACGCGGCCCGCTCGCACTGCGTTCCAGTCGACGTAACCAGGCACGACGCAGCGCGGTGCGGGTCGGCGGCACCATGGCGAGCACACCGAGCACGTCAGTGACGAAGCCGGGCAGGAAGATCAGCACGCCGCCCAGCGCGACCAGCATCCCGTCGGTGACCTCCTGATGGCCGGAACGTCCGGCCTGCGCGGCGGCGACGACCGCGCGCATCGCCTTGCCGCCCTCGCGACGTGCCAGCCACGAACCCACGATCGCACCCGCGAGCAGGAGCAGGATCGTCCACAGCGCGCCGACGACGGAGGCCACCGCCCACACGGCGACGACCTCAACGATCAGGTAGAGCAGCAGTACTACGCCCATATCTCCTTCAACGTACGCGAGGAGACGTTTCGTTCCCAGGACGCCATATGGTCCGCGAGTTGATCACCCTCCCCTCTCGTAGAACCACAAAAGTGGCCGTTTTGCCCGATTTCGATGGGCCTACGAGCAGGGTGGGTGATCAACTCGCCCGAGGCGGCGGTCCGGGCGCCGGGGACAACGCCGGGCGCGTCGTCCCCGGCCCGAACCGGGTCAGTACGTGATCGCCATAGCCGGGTTGGCCAGCAGCGCGCCGACGTCCGCGATGTACTGCGAGCCCTGCTGGCCGTCGACCAACCGGTGATCGAAGCTCAGCGAGAGCTGGCACACCTTGCGCGGCACGATCTCGCCGTCGACCACCCACGGCATGTCCTTGATCGCGCCGAACGCCAGGATCGCCGCCTCACCAGGATTGATGATCGGCGTGCCGGTGTCAGCGCCGAACACACCCACGTTGGTGATGGTGATCGTGCCGTTGACCATGTCCTCCGGTGGCGTCTTGCCGTCCCGTGCGGTGTTGGTCAGCTCCTCGATCGCCTTGGCCAGCTCAACCAACGACAGCTCGTCGGCGTCGCGGACCTTCGGCACGACCAGCCCGCGCGGTGTCGCCGCGGCGACACCCAGGTGGACGTAGTCGTGGTAGACGATCTCGCCTGCGTCGCCATCCCACCGCGCGTTGACCTCTGGCGTGCGCTTGGCCGCCATGCACATCGCCTTGGCGGCGAAGGTCAGCGGCGTCAGCTTCACGCCAGCGAAGTCCGGGTGCTTCTTCAGCTCCTCCCGCAGCTCCATCATCGGCGTGACGTCGATGGTGAGGAACTCCGTGACGTGCGGAGCGGTGAACGCCGACTTGACCATCGCCTCGGCGGTCATCCGCCGGACGCCCTTGATCGGCACCCTGCGCTCGCCGCGTTCCCGCACACCGGACGGCGCGGCTGGCTGCTCGGCCGCCGGCGCCGAACCGTTCGCGGCCCGCTCGACGTCCTCCCGCGTGATGACGCCGCCACTGCCGTGGCCGATCACCGTGCGCAAGTCGATGCCAAGGTCCTTGGCGAGCTTGCGCACCGGCGGCTTGGCCAGCGGCACGTAGTCCGACGCGGACTTGGCCGGCGAGGCGGGGGTGGCGGTCGAGTTCGACATGGCCTCCGCCGGCGCCGCAGCGGGAGCGGACGCCTGCGCGGCAGGAGCGGACGCGGCTGCCGACGGAGCGGAAGCAGCAGGAGCCCCGGTGCGCGCCGGGGTGTCCTTGCGCGGACGCCGCTTGGTTTCCGTCGGCTTGGAGCCGTAGCCGACCAGCGGCTTCATCTCCTCCTCGGCGGGTTCCTCCGCAGCCGACTCGGCAGGGGCCTCGGCGGGAGCCGACCCGTTCACCTCGGACGAGGCCTGCTGCGGCACCTCTGCACCGTTCGGGTCGACGTCGATGGTGAGAAGCGGCGAGCCGACCTCAACCACCTGACCGGGCTCGACGTGCAGCTCGGTGATCACCCCAGACCACGGGATCGGCAGCTCGACGGCCGCCTTCGCGGTCTCGACCTCGATGACGATCTGGTTCACCGTGACCTCGTCGCCCGGCTTGACCAGCCAGTTCAGGATCTCGGCTTCGGTGAGACCTTCCGCCGTGTCGGCAAGGGGAAACTGCTTGTATTCAGGCATGTGTCAGTGACCCCCTCACCAGTCCAGCGTGCGGTCGACGGCGTGCAGCACCCGATCCAAGTCCGGCAGGTAGTGCTCCTCCAGCTTGGCGGGCGGGTACGGCGTGTCGAACCCGGTCACCCGCAGTACTGGTGCCTCGAGCGAGTAGAAGCATTCCTGCTGCACGCGCGCGACGATCTCCGAGGTGATCGAGGACTCCGATTGGGCCTCGCTCACCGCGATGAGCCGTCCGGTGCGACGCACCGACTCGAACACCGGCGCGAGGTCGAGCGGCGAGAGCGTGCGCAGGTCGATGACCTCCAACTCGGTGCCCTCACTCGACGCCGCCGTCGCCGCGTCGAGGCACACCTTGATCGATGGCCCGTAGCCAACGAGGGTCGCCGCGGTGCCCTGCTTGATCACCCGCGACTTGTGCAACGGCTCCGGTGTCGCGGCCGTGTCGACCGGGGCCTTCAGCGCACCGGAGTGGTAGAGCTTCTTCGGCTCGAAGAACAGGATCGGGTCGTCGGATTTGATCGCCTGCTGGATCATCCAGTAGGCGTCGACCGGGTTCGCACACGACACGACCTTGAGGCCCGCGAGGTGCGCGAACAGCGACTCCGGCGACTCAGAGTGGTGCTCGACGGCACCGATGCCGCCGCCGTAGGGCACCCGGATGACGACCGGAACCTTGACCTCGCCCTGGGTGCGGTAGTGCAACTTGGCGAGCTGGCTGTTGATCTGGTCGAAGCCGGGGAAGATGAAGCCCTCGAACTGGATCTCACAGACCGGCCGGAAGCCGCGCACCGCGAGGCCGATCGCGGTACCGACGATGCCGGACTCCGCGAGTGGGGTGTCCAGCACGCGCTGCTCTCCGAAGTCCTTCTGCAGGCCGTCTGTGATGCGGAAGACGCCGCCGAGCTTGCCGATGTCTTCACCAAGCAGGATGACCTTGTCGTCTTCCTCCATGGCCTTGCGCAAGCCGAGGTTGAGTGCCTTGCCGATGGTCAGGTTCTGCACCGAGGACGGCGCTTCGGGGTGGTTCACCGTTGCCGAGTTGGCCGACTTCGCGGGTGCCGCCATCACCGCTCACCTCCCGCGGTGGCAAAACCGTCCAGATAGGACAGGAACTCTTCCCGCTGCGCATCGACCACAGGGGACGGGTCCGCGTAGACGTTGCTGAATATCCGCTCCGGTGGCGGGTCGGGCATGTTGAAGCAGAAGTCGCGCAGCTCCGCCGCGAACTCATCGGCCGCATTGTCGACCTCCGCGAAGTAGTCGGCATCCGCGCCGCCGTTACGGGTCAAGTACGCCCGTACCCGCTCGATCGGGTCCTTGAGCTTCCACGCCTCCAGCTCGTCGGAGAGCCGGTAGCGCGTCGGGTCGTCCGTGGTGGTGTGGGCGTCCATCCGGTAGGTGAACGCCTCGATCAGCACCGGGCCGTTGCCGTTGCGACAGGCGTCGAGCGCCCACCGGGTGACGGCGAGGCAGCCGAGGACGTCGTTGCCGTCGACACGCATGCCGGGGAAGCCGTAGCCGCGGGCCCGCTGGTAGAGCGGCAGCCGCGACTGGCGTTCGGTCGGTTCGGAGATCGCCCACTGGTTGTTCTGGCAGAAGAACACCAGCGGCGCGTCGTAGACGGCGGCCCAGACGAAACCCTCGTGGACATCGCCCTGGCTGGTCGCGCCGTCGCCGAAGTAGCAGATGGTGGCCTCGTTCTCGTCACCGCCGTCGGCCTCAGGGTTGCCGACCTTGCCCTCGAACTTCTGGCCCATCGCGTAGCCGCAGGCGTTGAGCACCTGGTTGCCGATGACGATGGTGTACGGGTGGAAGCGGTGCTTGGCGAAGTCCCACTGGCCCTGGTCGGAGCACCGGAAGATGCCGAGCAGTTCCTTGAAGTCGACCCCGCGGGCGTAGCCGACACCGTGCTCGCGGTAGCTCGGGAACGCCATGTCCTTGGGGCGCATCGCCCTGCCGGAGCCGATCTGCGCGGCTTCCTGGCCGAGCAGCGGGACCCAGATGCCGAGCTGGCCCTGCCGCTGCATCGCGTTGGCTTCCCGGTCCGCCCTGCGCACGATGACCATGTCGCGATACAGCTCGCGCAAGGACGCATCGTCGACATCGGCGACGTAGGGGTCGAAGATCGGGGACTCTACTCGCTCACCTTCCGGGGTGAGCAGCTGAATCAGGTCAGCTCCGCCTTCCGTTGTCGCGCGCAATCCCGCGATCACTTGGTCCGGAGAGGGTTGACCCGCTGTCGCGGCCGACTCTGCTCCTTGATCTGGTTGCGCCCACTGTTCTGGGGACGACATGTGCTGTCTCCTCGGTCTCTTGTCTCGCTCCCACTTGTGGCGAGTGCGACGACTGCTGCCGACGGTGCCGGGTACTTCCGGTGGGGAAGGTTCCGGCTGCCGTCGGCGTTGACGGTGTTCTGCTTCATATCCTGGCATGAGCACCGAGCCAGATGTCAGCCCCAGATTCCGATTCGTTGCCTGAATATGGCTGCTGAGCTGCGCAAACTGCTTGGTCTTCCGAACATGGGGCCGCCGAGAGTCGGGATTGCGAACGATTAGTGTCCGAGCGGTCGCTCGAGGTGAGTAGTCGCTGTTCAGGCCGCGCTCGCCGAGGGGTCTCATCGCCACCCTCGCGTGCTCCGTGCCCGCCACGCTCGAGGCCTGTTCCGCCACCGCACTTCACAAACCACGGCTTGAGTGTGACCTCGGACACACCCCGGATGGGTGTCGGCCACCCGGGCGAGCGGTGGCATCATCTGCGCCGTGGACGCAGCAGCAGTGACCTCGACGGTGAACCAGACCTGGCAGGACGACATCCTGCCCAGCCTCAGCGGGCTGATCGAAATCCCAGCGCTGTCACCGGGTTTCGACCCGGACTGGGAGCGCACCGGCGCGCTCGCCAGAGCCATCGAGCACGTCAAGGCCTGGCTCGCCGCGCGGGACATCCCCGGCGCCGAGATCGAGGTCGTCCAGTTGCCAGGTCGCTCCCCCGTGCTGCTGCTCGACGTCCCGTCAACGCCGGGCGGGGTGGACAACGGCACCGTGCTGCTCTACGGCCACCTCGACAAGCAGCCTCCGCTCGGCGGCTGGTCGGATGGCCTCGGGCCGTGGCAACCGGTACTGCGTGACGACCGGCTCTACGGCAGGGGCTCGGCCGATGACGGCTACTCCGGCTACGCCGCGACCGCCGCGCTCGAGGCGGTACGAGAGCACGGTGGCGAACACGCCAGGGCGATCGTGCTGCTGGAGACCGGCGAGGAGTCCGGCAGCCCCGACCTGCCCGCCTACCTCGATCACTTGGAGCGGCGACTCGGCGATGTCACCTTCGTCGTCTGCCTCGACTCCGGCGGCAACGACTACGACCGGCTGTGGCTGACGACCAGCCTCCGCGGGCTCGCGCAGGTGTGCGTCAAGGTCACCGTCCTGGAGACCGCGCAGCACTCCGGCATGGCCAGCGGCGCGGTGCCCAGCTCCTTCCGGGTGCTGCGCGCCCTGCTCAACCGCATCGAGGACGCCGAAACCGGCGAGATCCTGCTGCCCGAGCTGTCGGTGTCCATCCCGGAGAACCGGCGTCGCGAGGCGGAGCAGACCGTGGCGTCCGCACCGGGCTCGGTGCTGCGTGGCTTCCCGCTGGCGCCCGGCGTCCAGCCCATGTCGGACGACGAGGTGGAGCTGCTGCTGAACACCAGCTGGCGACCGACGCTGTCGGTAATCGGCGCGGACGGCTTCCCCACCCCGGACAACGCGGGCAACGTGCTCCGGACGTCGTCGACGCTGGCGCTGAGCTTCCGGCTGCCGCCGACGGCGGACGCGGGGCAGGCCGTCGCCGCGATCGAGCGGGCGCTGACCACCGACGTCCCGTACAACGCGACGGTCGAGCTGACCGACATGGAGCACGCGAACGGCTGGAACACCCCCGACCTCGCGCCATGGCTGGAGCGCGGGCTGAACGCGGTCAGCAGGGACATCTTCGACGCGCCATGGCGTGGTGCGGGACTCGGCGGGTCGATCCCATTCATGGGGCTGCTCGGCGAGAAATACCCGGACGCGCAGTTCCTCGTCACCGGCGCGCTCGGGCCGGACTCCAACGCCCACGTCCCGGACGAGTGGCTGCACCTTCCCCACGCGAAGCGGGTCACCGCGGCGGTCGCACACCTACTGGACGCGCACGCACGCGCGTGACGCCGTCCGGCAGCCTAGTGATTCGTGGATCCTGAGGCATTGTGGCTGCTCGGACGACCACAACGCCTCAAGATCCACAATGCACGGACGAGCACCGGCGGGTCACGTCCTGGTTACGAAGTAGGACATCGCACGCCTTTACCGCCGCCCTGGACTTCTCGCCAGCTGAGACAGGTGGCAGGATGCGATCACTCGATCGGATACCACCAGAGACGGAGAGACATCGTGGCACGTCGATCCAAGCTCACAAGGCTTGCCCTACTTCCCGCGGCTGCGCTCGCACTCACGACAGCAGCGTGTGGCGGCGGTGATGACAGTGGCGACACGGCGGAAGGCAACGGCAGCGGCGTCGAGCTGGTCAACGACGGCACGCTGACCACGTGCACCAGCCTGCCCTACCCGCCGTTCCAGGCCCAGGACGACAGCGGCGAGATCGTCGGCTTCGACGTCGACATGATCGACATTCTCGCTGAGGACCTCGGCGTCGAGCAGGAGATCATCGACGTCGACTTCGCGCAGATCAAGAACGGTGCCGCGCTCAACGCGGGCAAGTGTGACGTCGCGGCGGCCGGCATGACGATCACCGAGGAGCGCAAGGAGAACCTCGGCTTCAGCGTGCCGTACTTCGACGAGACCCTCGCCGTCGTGGCGCAGCAGGGCTCGGATGTCACGGGCCTCGACGACGTCGAGTCGCAGGACCTCACGCTCGGGGTGCAGGCCGACACGACCAGCCTCGACTACGCGACGTCCGAAGGCTTCAAGCCGCAGGTCTTCCGCCACGCGGGGTTGCAGGTGCAGGCGATGCAGGCGGGCAAGGTCGACGTCGTGCTGCAGGACCTGCCGACCGTGCTCGACTGGATGAAGAACAAGGAAGACATCTCGAAGGACTGGGAAGTCGTCGACAAGGTCGACACCGGTGACCAGTACGGCTACGCGGTGGAGAAGGGCAACTCCGAGCTGCTGGACAAGCTCGACGAGTCGCTCAAGAAGGCCTTCGAGGACGGACGCTGGGCCGAGTCCTACGAGAAGTGGATCGGTGAGGCGCCCGAGAAGACGCCGACGGGCACCGAGAGTGGCTCCTAATCACCGATGACAACCGATACCACCGTCGCTGAGGCGGGCTCCGCGCCGCGGGCCCGCCTCAGCCCACGTAAACGCAAGAAAATAAGCCTGGCGATCCAGTACGCGGTCTTCGCCGCCGTCGTCGTCATGCTCGCGGTCATCGCTGACTGGCCAGCCATCCAGCACGCGTTCTTCAACCTCGACGAGGCGCGAAAGGCCTTCCCCGACATCCTCGCCGTCGGGCTGAAGAACACCATCATCTACACGCTGTCCGGCTACGTGCTCGGGTTCTTCCTCGGCCTCATCGTCGCGCTGATGCGACTGTCGGACGTCCTGCCGTACCGGGCGATCGCACTTGTCTACATCGAGGTCTTCCGCGGCCTGCCCGCGATCGTGGTTTTCATGATCCTTGGCTTCGGTGTGCCGATCGCATTCCAGGACTACGAAATGCCGTACGACCCCTACGGCACCGTCGCGCTCGCGCTCGGCCTTGTCAGCGCGGCCTACCTCGCCGAGACGTTCCGGGCGGGTATCCAGGCGGTCCCGAAGGGGCAGACCGAGGCGGCCCGGTCGCTGGGCATGTCGCAGGGCAGGGCGATGTTCACCGTCATCGTTCCGCAGGCGATCCGGATCGTGATCCCGCCGCTGACGAACGAGCTGATCCTGCTGTTCAAGGATTCCTCGCTGGTGTTCGTCATCGGCTTCACGCTGTCCGGCTACGAACTGTTCAAGTTCGGCGAGTCGCTGTCGACGCGCACCGGGAACTCGACGCCGTTGATCGTGGCTGGCCTGCTCTACCTGTGCCTGACGGTGCCGCTCGGCTACCTCGTCCGCAGGCTGGAAGCGAAGCAGAAGAGGGGGCGGGTGTGATGACCCATGCCGTCCAGGTCACCGGACTGTACAAGTCCTTCGGTGACCTCGAAGTGCTCAAGGGCATCGACGTCACTGTCGAGCAGGGCCAGGTGGTGTGCGTCATCGGACCGTCGGGATCCGGCAAGTCGACGCTGCTGCGCTGTGTGAACCTGCTCGAGGAGCCGACGGCGGGGCAGGTGTTCGTCAGCGGCATCGAACTGACCCACATCGACGTCGACATCGACGCGGCCCGCCGCAAGCTCGGCATGGTGTTCCAGCAGTTCAACCTGTTCGGACACATGTCGGTGCTGGACAACGTGACCATCGCCCAGCGAAGGGTGCTGAAGCGGTCCAAGTCGAAAGCCACCGAGATCGGCATGCGCAACCTCGAGAAGGTTGGCGTCGCGGAAAAGGCCACGCAGTACCCAGCGCAGCTGTCCGGCGGTCAGCAGCAGCGCGTCGCGATGGCCCGCGCGTTGTCGATGGACCCGGACGTGATGCTGTTCGACGAGCCGACGTCGGCGCTCGACCCCGAGCTCGTCGGCGACGTGCTCACCGTGATGCGCCAACTCGCCGACGAGGGCATGACGATGCTCGTCGTCACGCACGAGATGCAGTTCGCGCGGGAGGTCGCCGACGTGGTGCTGTTCATGGACGAGGGCAAGGTCGTGGAGCAGGGGCCGCCCGCCCAGGTGATCGGCAACCCTCGGCACGAGCGGACCAAGTCGTTCCTGCACCGGGTGCTCAACCCGACCCACGTCGAAGAGACGGCGCCGTCGCCGTAGCGGCACCCCGCCAGCGGATTGCGTCGCGTCGGCGCAATCCGATTGGCTGGGGGACCGGGAATGGGGATTTGTCACACGCATAACGAAGGGGCGTTGATGCCGGGGGAGAACATCGCCCAGCCGGACGCTGCCAGCCAGCAGGCCGCCGAGACCTTCGACGCCAAGGTCGGTCCCGACCTTCGGTACGAGGTCAAGGCGGCCGACCTGGTCAGACAGCTCGTCGAGCCCGAGTCGGGCGGGTTGTGGCGCAGGCGCGCCGCCGCGACGAACTCGCCGACGTTCAGCGTCAAGGACAGCTACATCACCGGCGTGCTCGACCTGCGCGGGGCCGACCTCGACTTCCTGTTGCGATTCGAGAACTGCCGGTTCGAGCAGCAGCCGGACGTCAGGGAGTCCAGGCTGCTCGGGCTGGCCTTCCTCGGCTGCTGGCTGCCTGGGCTGAAAGCGCGCAATCTCGAATGCAAGAACGACGTACGGCTGCTGCGCAGCCACGTCGACCTGACGCCTGCCACCACCGGCGAGCCGCAGACCAGTCTCGCGCTCGGCTCCCGCAAAGAGCCTGGCATGCCGGACGCCGCCGTCGTGCTCACCGACGCCGTCGTCGAGGGCTCTGTCGTGCTGAGCAAGAGCAGCATCGACTACCGGGAAGGCAGAGCGATCCAGGCCGACCGGCTCGCGGTGTCCGGCGCGCTGCTCGCCTACCGGCTGCACACCAACGGCGAGGTCAGACTGCCCGGCCTGCGCACGGGCGGCAACGTCAACCTCTCCGGCGCGCGGCTGCACAACCCGCACGGGCTCGCGCTGAACGCGATGGGCGCGCACATCGGTGGCAGCATGCTGTGCGAAACGGAGAACGGCAAGCGCGGCGTTGGCGACACCCAGCAGCGATTCTCCACACGGGGCATGGTCTCGGTGCAGAGCGCCCACATCGACGGCGATCTGGTCATGCGGGGCGCGCGGCTGATCGTCAATCCCGGTGGCGACGTCGCGATCGAGGAATGGCGCGACGCCATGCACACCGGGGACCCGTCGATCGATCCGTGGCCGTCGCTCGTCGCGGACCGGATGCGGCTGGACGGCAACCTGATCTGTGGTGACGGCTTCCGCTCCGATGGCACCGTGCGCATGATCAACGCGGTGATCGGCGGCTCGCTACGGCTGGCCAACGCCGAGATCGCGGTGCGGCGCCGCGAACAGCAGGTGCCGCAATACGACAGGGCGCTGCACATCGACGGCACCGAGATCAGCGGCGACATCCAGGCGACACGGCTGGTGACGGAGGGACAGCTGCGGCTGGCCGACATCAGCGTCGGCGGCAACCTGCTCGCCCGCTACGCCACGTTCTCGCACGCCGGCCGCGACGTCTTCTCCGCGCGCCGTTCCCACGTGTCCGGCAACGTCCAACTCGCGGACACCGCCATCGACGGCACGGTGCAGTTGCAGGGCATCCAGGTCGGCGGGTCGATCGAGATGTTCGGAGCCGAGCTGACCTCCCCGACGCTGCGCACCACCCGCAGCTACTCGGTCGACCTGCGGGCGGCGTCGGTCGGCAGGGACCTGGTCTGCACCGCCCACGGCGCGAAACCGTTCACCGCGGAGGGTGGCATCACGCTGGACGGCGCCAAGGTAGGCCGCAGGATCAGCTTCGCGGGCGCGGTGCTGCACTCCGTGCCGGAGTCGCGGCAGTCAAGCGCCGCTGGCATCGACGGCCGCGGCCTCGTCCGAGGCATCGCGCTCGATGCCAGCGACGTCGTGGCGGACGAGTTCGTGCTCACCCCGCACCAGCCACCGGTTGGGTCGGTCGTCCTGCGCAGGGCGCATTGCGCGACGCTGGACGACAACGTGGCGCTGTGGCGAGCGAGCGGCGGCCTCGAGCTGGAGGAGTTCCGCTACGACGCGTTGCACACCCCGATCGACCTCGAGCGCGACGACCAGGTCCACGAGCGGATCGCGCTCCTGCGGCACGCGATGCGCCGCTACCGGCCCGGCCCGTACGACCAGCTCGCCACCATGCTGCGGGCGTGCGGTAACGAGGAACACGCGTCCCTCGTGCTGATGCGCAAGCAGCAGTACCGCTACGATGCGCTGCGCAAGGGCGCGGGGCTGATGGGGCCAGGGGTGTGGCTGTGGAGCTGGCTGCAGCGCGCCGTCGTCGGCTACGGCTACCGGCCCATCCGCGCGCTCGGCTGGCTGGCATTGCTGCTGGTCGCGGGCAGTTTATGGTTCGGGCTGCTGCCCGATCCGTGCGTCAATGACCCCCGCTACACGGTGAGCGGCCCGAGGTGCGTGGTCAACGCCGATGACACCGGCCTCGAGTGGAATCCGGTGCTCTACACCGTCGACCTACTCGTGCCAATCGTGGACTTCGGCAACAAGGGACGTTGGCATACCGGTGGCGTCGACAAGTGGGTCGCCACCGGATTCACCGCAACGGGTTGGGTCCTGGCTACGACGGTAGCCGCGGGTCTGACCAGGACGTTGAGGAGACAATGATGGCCACTACGACATCTGGTCGGCAGTGACCAGTACCATTGCCGCCGTGTCTGAACCTGGACTGGCATCTGACGACCACAAGCTGGAGATCCAGCTCCTACACGATCGTGTGCTGGTGCGGGTGGCGGCCGACGACGGAGAGCGACGCAGCAGCGGCGGCATCGTTATACCGGCGACGGCACAAGTCGCCCGCCGCCTGACGTGGGGCGATGTGCTCGGTGTGGGCAACAATGTCCGCAGTGTGAAGGTCGACGACCGGGTGCTGTTCAACCCGGAAGACCAATACGAAGTGGAGATCAAAGGCAAGTCTTACCTGGTCATGCGGGAGCGCGACATCCACGCGATCGCGAGTGAACGAACCGAGCACGGTACGGGGTTGTACTTGTAGGGCCGGGAGGTTTCGGTGGCCGATGAGGAACACTACTGGCCGGCATGGGATTCGGATAAGGGGAGCATGAGCGGCCAGCCATCCGGGCAGGCTGAGACGTCGTCGGGGGACGCACAGCAGCACCACAACAACACAAACGGCAGCGGCGGCGGGACACAACCCGCCGCCGGTGCCGATCAGCACGGCCCATGGCCGGGACAACACCCGGAGGGCCTCGAGGGCACTGAGCAGGCGACCGACGCCTTCCAGCCGGTCGCCTCACAGCCGACGCAACACGTCACACCGCCGACGCCGCAGGTCACGCCAGCTGACGATGAACCGACCGTCGTCGGCGCCGCGCCGGTCCCGCCACAAGGCCAACCAGGTCCCGGTGCTCCGGCCTGGCAGCAGTACCAGGGGCAGTACCAGGGGCAGCCGCCTGGTCAGTACCCGCCGCCCGCTGGCCTGTACGGCGGCGCGCCACAGGGACTGGGCGGTCCCGACGATCCGAACCAGTTCGCGACCACGACGTTCGCCGACCTGGCCGCGCAGCAGGAGCAGCCGAGCGGCGAGAAGGTGCGCTCCGGCATTGGCAAGACCATGATGGTCGCTGGCGCGGTGATGGCCGCGCTAGTGCTCACCTACCTCGCCGACCTGCTGATCAACTGGGGTGACGTGCCACGCGGCGTGACCGTCGCCGGTGTCGACGTCGGCGGCATGAGCCGCACCTCTGCCGAGCAGACGCTGCGCCAGGAGCTCCAACCACGGTTCGACGATCCGATCAAGATCACCGCTGGCGACGTCCAGACCGAGCTCAACCCGAAGTCGGCTGGTCTCGGCATCGACTGGCAGGGCACGCTCGAGGAGGCTGGCAAACCGCCGCTGAGCCCGATCACCCGGATCACGTCGTTCTGGACTGAGACCGAGGTCGGCATCGTCAGCCAGTCCATCCCGGAACGGCTGGAGAACACGGTGGCCCGGCTCGTGGAGAACGAGCTGAACCACCCCAAGGTCGAGGGCACCATCAAGTTCGAACCCACCGGTTCCGGCGGCGACGTCGAGGCCGTCGCCGTCATGCCCCGGCAGGGACAGCAGGTGTCCAGCGTCGAGGACGCGGTCGCCACGATCGAGAGTGGCTGGCTGAACGAAGGCGGCGTTCAGCTCGACGTCACACGCAAGCCGGTCAAGACGTCTGAGGAAGGCGTGCGCGCCACGCTGGAGCAGGTCGCGGAGCCCGCGGTGTCCGGGCCGATCACGATGGAAGGCGAGGGCGCCAACGGCGTCCTCGAGCCGAAGGTGATCGGGAAGGCGTTCCAGTTCAAACCGGACAAGGACGGTTCGCTCAAGCCGAAGGTGGATCGCAAGACGCTGCGCGAGGCGCTTGAGCCGCAACTCGCGGGCACCGAGACCGAGGGCAGGGACGCCGAGATCGTGTTCGAGGGCGGCGAGCCCGCGGTCAAGCCGAGCAAGGTGGGCCGCCAAATCGACTGGCAGAAGTCGCTCAAGCCGTACCTCGACGTCATCACGCAGACCGAGGAACGCACGCTGACCGCCGTCTACAAGGAGCAGAAGCCGAAGACAACGACCGAGGAGGCCGAGAACCTCGGCATCAAGGAGGTCATCGGTGAGTTCACCACCGGCGGTTTCGCGGAGGACTCCGGCGTCAACATCCGGACCGTTGCCGCCGAAGTCAACGGCGCGATCGTCAAGCCAGGTGACACGTTCAGCCTGAACGGCCACACCGGCAAGCGCGGTAAGGCCGAAGGCTACGTCGACGCCGGAATCATCGAGAACGGTGTGCCTGGCACAGCTGTCGGTGGCGGGATCTCGCAGTTCGCCACAACGCTCTACAACGCGGCGTACTTCGCGGGCCTCAAGGACGCGGGCCACCAGGAGCACAGCTACTACATCAGCCGCTACCCGATGGCGCGGGAAGCGACGGTGTTCATGTACCCGGACGGCCAGAGCGTCATCGACATCGCGTTCACCAACGACTCGCCCACCGGCGTGGCGATCCAGACGTTCTGGACACCGGACAGCGTCACGGTGAAGATCTGGGGCACCAAGCACTACCGCGTCGAGTCGAAGACCGGCCCGAAGACCGACGTCACGGAAGCGGGCACGAAGAAGGTCAAGTCCGCGGACTGCTCGCCGTCAGCGGGCATCGACGGGTTCACCGTGACAGACACCCGCATCCTCTACGACATCGACACCGGCGCCGAGGTGCGCAGGGAGGAAAACACCGCCGTCTACAACCCGAAGCCGGAGATCGTCTGCACGAAGGACAGTTAGCGGCGGGTGCGAGCAACTCGGTGACACTGGCACGCGGCTCGGCGACCGTGGCGGCCTCGTAGGGTCCTGGCATGCTGGCGCTGCCGTCGTTCAGCGCGCTGCCTGGCGAGGTGTGACCGCGACTAGTCGTGCCACCACCGGACTTTGAGCTTGCGGACCGGGCTCACGCCCCAGGCGTGGTCGTGGTGCCGCCACCGGAGCACCCGGTAGTAGTAGTCACCCGGACGGTCCCAACGGACGAAGTGCCGATACCTGCTCTTGGGTGACAGCTTCCGGTTTCCAGCGGCGACCCACTCACCGTCCCGCAGGATCTGGATCCGCACCCACTTGCCCGCGTGGTTCGGCAGGACGCGGCCGAAGAGGCGCACCCGCTCGCCGGGGTGCGGCGTGGGGTCGGAGAAGAACGCGCGCACCCGCTGCCGCACCGTGACCCGATGCCATGTCGACGTGACGCCCATGTACGTCCGGTTGCCGTAGTAGATCAGCCGGTACTCCCAGTTCCGCTTGGTCGTGCGATAGAACACCACGACGCCGTCGCGGTTGGTCTTCTTCCACGCCATGCCGCGCCAGCCCGTGTCACCGGGCGGACGTCCGACCAGCCGGACCGCCACCCCACTGACCGGCCCACCGGTATCCGTCCGGGTGTAGGTGCCCTTCACCCGCAGCGTGTCACCGAATGTGATGAATCGCGAGCTCCGCCACGACCGCACATCCGTGCCGATGAGTGTCGTCGTCTTGCTTGGCCCCGGCCCGGCCGCGCTGAACGGAGTGACGCGGAAGGTGTGCGACTGGCGGCCCGCGATGTTCTTGACCACCGTGCGCCGCTTGCCCGGACCAACATCCTTAACGAACTCGCCGTCAACGTGAATGCGGTATTTGGTCACGCCGCCGCGTCCGGGCCAGTACGGTTCCTGCCAGGTCAGCCGCGCCTTGCCGCGCCTGCCGATGGATTCGAGGTCGCGCACCGCGCTCGGGGTCGCTTCGCCGCAATCCGGCTGCGGGACGCCGTTGACCGTGCAAGCAACGTAGTTCGCCGTGTAGAGCGTCCGGCTCTCGGGCGCGATGATGTCGTGGCTGCGCGCACCGCCGTCCGACCACGTGGTGAAGTGGTAGTCCGGGGCTTGCGGATCCGGCGCGGCGATCGTGTTGCGCGAACCGACGATGACCCTGCGGCTGAACGGCGTCTGCTCGCTGTCGTCGACGACGAGCTCGAGTCCGCTCGGCCTCGTGTCGAAGTCCAGCCACACGGTCTTCGGGTTGAGACGAAGAGGTTCGCTGGTTGTCCGGTTCCCATCGGAGTCAGCCGCGGTGAGCCGCAGCTCCAAATAGGACGGATAGCCATGGTCGGGTGCGCTGAACGAGCCGGACGCCGTGCTGCGGTAGATCTGCACGTCGTGGGGGTGGCAGCCGTCGCTGGTGCAGTGCTGCAACGTCAGTTTCCAGTCCAGCGCGTCAGCGGGCAGCGGGCCGTCTTGTGGATCATCCGCGTGCCCGGAGAACGACACCGTCTCGCCGACGCGCCAGGTCAGGTCCGACTGCGGGGTGTCAATCGTGACGGTGGGGTCCTCCGCCGGCGGGTCGCCGACGGTGATGGTGACCGTGTCCACATCGGATAGCCCCCGCGGATCCGTCACCCGCAGTCCCACTCGCACTGTGGACTCCTGCAGGTAGGTGTGTTGCGCGGTCGCCGTCGACGCGTCGTCGAAAGCGCCGTCCCCGTCGAGATCCCAGGCGTAGCTGAGCGCGTCGCTGTCCGGGTCGGTGGACGTCGTGCCGTCGAAGTCGACCGTCAGCGGCGCCGCTCCGGAGGTCGGGTCGGCGCCAGCCACGGCGGTAGGCGGGTTGTTTCCGTCGTTGTAGCTGATGCGATGCAGTTCCCCGACATCGAGTGCGATGTAGTACAGGTCGCCGCCTGGCCCGGTGAGCAGCTGCACTGGGCGGACGACGCCGCCCGCGAACAACTCGATGGCGCTCGGGTCGGGTTGGCCGTCGGTACCGCGCCGCATCGCCCAAATGCAGCCACGCGAGGAGTCCGCGAAGAACAGCGCGCCCAGGTAGCCGAGCGGGTAGTCGCTGGTGCCGTCCTCGAACGCGATACCGCTGATGGAGGAGCCGCCAGTTCCGCAGCCGTCTCCGGCGACCACCTCATCCGCGTGGTGGTAGGTGTAGTACAGCGTGTTCTGACCAGCACCGGTGTAGAGCGTCTCGCACGCCGTCAGGTCGGCGTTGTTGTAGCCCGGCTGCTTGATGCCGCCCTCGTAGCACGGCCAGCCGAAGTTCTCGGCGGTGGAGTCAGCGGCATCCGGAACGCGATTGATTTCCTCCCACTTGCGCCAGCCGACGTCGCCTGCCCAGATCTCGCTAGTGCCAGGGCGGAAGCTGAACCGAAACGGGTTGCGCATGCCGTAGGCGATGATCCGGCGCTTTTTCGCGTTGCCGCTGCTGGCGAACGGGTTGCCCGGCATCGCGTCGCCGGTTTCCGGGTCGATGCGCAGGATCGAGCCGTCCATCGAGATGGGGTCGCCCGCAGGCCGCCTCGGTGACTGCGACCGCAGCGAACCGCCCCTGGCGTCAGGTGCGCTGAGGCCGGTGCCAGCGACCCCGGGCGGGTCGCCGCACGGGTTGTCCACCTGGCCGTAGTCGGTGAAGGTGAAGCTCGCGCCGTCGCCCGAGCCGACGTAGAGCGCGCCGTCCGGGCCGAACTCGACGGTGCCGATGGAGTGGCTGGGGTACTGCTGGCACCAGCCGGTGAGCAGCACCTTCTCGCCGGTGGCGACGCCGTCGCTGTTCACGGTGAGCCGGGACAACCTGGCCTTGATGACGCAGCCCTTGTCGTTCGCGCCGGGCGGGTCGGGGCACGCGTCGCCCCACTGGCCACCGCCCGGTTTGCGATCGAGGCTGTAGAGCGCGTACACGTACGGCGTGGCGGGGTAGTCCGGGTGGACGGTCAGGCCGAGCAGGCCCCGGTCCCAGTAGTCGTACACGGCGTCGCGAAGGTCGGCGGTGACCGTGGCCGTGGGATCGGTCAGGGAATCGAACGTCTTGACGATGCCGCTCTTCTCGGCGATGAACACCCTGCCGCCGTCGGTGAACGCCGCGGCCGTCGGAATGTTCAGGCCGTCGAGGACGACGTCATCGGAGAAACCGGACGGGACAGCGGTGGCGGCTGCGGCGGACTCGGCTGCGGTCGCGCCCGCCGTGACCACGCCAGAGGACGCCGCAGTCCCACTCACCGATGCCGCACTTGCCGACGCTGTACTCGCGGACGCGGGAAGCGGCGTGATCAGGCCGATAGCGACGCAGGCCGCGACGGCACATCGCGCCAGCGCCGTCCACGTTCGCGTAGTTCGTCGACGCGGTACCACTCGCACCCCCGGAAGTTGAACAGGTCAACCAGGGGTCGCTCGCTTGGGTCCCGTTGTTTCACCTCACACCGAGCCCGACCGCAGGTTGCTCCAAACGGCCCAGCGCACGCGAGCACCCTACGCCGTGTCCCCCGCTCTCGACGGCGTGTCCCCCACTCAGGACGCCGTATTCGTCCCTCAGGACGCCGTATTCGTCCCTCAGGACGCCGCATTGCGCACCCGTACCTACAGCGCGCATACGTCAGCGGCGAGCACGCCTGATCAGAGCGGCGTCCGCTCAGCGGTCAACTCTCCACCCGCGTCGCCAGTGTTGACCGTCACGCTCGGTTCGAATAGCAGGATCGACGTCTCGCCTTCGGAAATCGGCTGGTGGTACACGCCGCGCGGGACCACGTGCAATTCGCCCGGGCCCAGCGTGACCTCGCCGTCGTCGAAGCGGATGGTGAGTTGACCGTCGATCACCAGGAAGAGTTCGTCGGTGTCGGCATGGTTGTGTCGCACGAACTCGCCCTGGACCTTCACCAGCCGGACGTCGTAGTCGTTGATCGTCGCGACAGTCTTCGGTGACCAATGCTCGCTGAACTGGGCTAACTTCTCACTGATGTTGATACCCCGCACAGCAGTGACCTTGCCACAGCGAGAGCGGAAGTCGCGAACGCTTTGCCGAACACAACGTCGGGAACGGCAGACACGGCGTCCGGAACGGGGGACACGGCGTCGGGAATGCAAAACACGCGGGCCCGGGTGCACGACCCGGGCCCGCGTGTCTTACGTGGTCAGAGCGCCAAGGCTCAGAAGGCGGCTTCGTCCACGTCCATCAGGCCGTTGTCAGCGGACTCGACGACCTTGCGACGGGCAGTGAGCTCGGGCAGCACCGTCTTGGCGAAGAACGACGCGGCCGCGATCTTGCCCTCGTAGAACGGCCGGTCCTTCTCGCTCGCGCCGCCGTCGAGCGCGGCGATCGCGACCTCGGCCTGCTTCTGCAGCTGCCAGCCGACGAGGAGGTCGGTGGCCGACAGCAGCAGCCGCACCGAGTGCTGGCCGATCTTGTAGAGGTTGTCCGGCTGGTCCTGCGACGCGGTGAGGTAGCCGATCAGCGCGCCCAGCATGCCCTGGACGTCGTCCAGCGCCTGCTTGAGCAGCGCACGCTCTTCCTTGAGCCGACCGTTGCCGCTCTCCGACTCGATGAACTGCGTGATCTCGCCAGCCACGTGCGCGAGCGCCTGGCCCTTGTCGCGGACGACCTTCCGGAAGAAGAAGTCGAGCGACTGGATCGCCGTGGTGCCCTCGTACAGGGTGTCGATCTTGGCGTCACGGACGTACTGCTCGATCGGGTAGTCCTGCAGGAAGCCGGAGCCACCCAGGGTCTGCAGCGCCTCGGTACCGAGCAGCGTCCAGCTGCGCTCCGAGCCACCGCCCTTGACGATCGGCAGCAGCAGGTCATTGACGCGCTCCAGCAGGTCGACATCCTCACCGGTTGCCTTGCCCAGCGCGATCTTGTCCTGGTACGTCGCGGTGTAGAGGTAAACGCCCCGCAGGCCCTCGGCGTAGGCCTTCAGCGTCATCAGCGCACGGCGCACATCCGGGTGGTGCGTGATGGTGACGCGCGGCGCGGTCTTGTCGAGCATCTGGGTGAGGTCAGCGCCCTGCACCCGCTCCTTGGCGTACTCCAGCGTGTTCAGGTACGCGGTCGAGAGCGTGGAGATGGCCTTGGTGCCGACCATCATGCGCGCGTGCTCGATGACGTCGAACATCTGCGCGATGCCGTCGATCTTGTCACCGACGAGCCAGCCCTTGGCGGGGGTGCCGTGCTGGCCGAAGGTCAGCTCACAGGTGGTGGACGCCTTGATGCCCATCTTGTGCTCGACACCGGTGACGAAGGCGCCGTTGCGCTCGCCGGTCAGCTCACCGGTCTCCGGATCGAAGTGGTGGGCGGGCACGAAGAACAGGCCGAGGCCCTTGGTGCCGGGCTTGGTCTCGATGCCAGGACCCTCGGGACGCGCGAGAACCAGGTGGAAGATGTTCTCGGTCATGTCGTCCTGCGCGGCACCGGTGATGAAGCGCTTGACACCCTCGATGTGCCAGGAGCCGTCGTCCTGCTTGAACGCCTTGGCGCGACCGGCGCCGACGTCGGAACCGGCGTCAGGCTCGGTGAGCACCATGGTGGAGCCCCAGTTGCGGTCGATCGCGATCTGGGCCCACTTCTTCTGCTGCTCGTTGCCGTTGTCGTGCAGGATCTTGGCGAACGTCTTGCCAGCCATGTAGAAGAACACGGCGGCGTTCGCGCCGGTGTACAGCTCCGCGGCCGACCACGCGACGGTCGGCGGGATGCCGAAGCCGCCCAGCTCGGTCGGCAGGCTGATGCGGTCCCAGCCGGCCTCAACGGTGGCCTTGAGGGCCTTCTTCACCGACTCAGGCATGGTGACGTCGAACTTGTCCGGGTGGAAGACCGGCGGGTTGCGGTCCGCGTCCTCGAACGAGTCGGCCACGACGCCCGAAACCAGGTTGTTGACCTCGGACAGCACGGTGCGCGTGGTGTCCTCGTCGGCTTCGGCGAATGGCCCGGTACCAAGGTGCTCTTGGATCTTGAGCACCTCGAAGAGGTTGAACTCCAGGTCTCGGATGTTGCTCTTGTAGTGACCCATGTCTGGTTGCTCCGTGTCGGTGTCGGCTCGCTTCCCGCCGCGAGGCCGTGACCTCGACGTCGAGAGGGGCTACCTGCCTGGTTTGTCAGGTCGAAGGCCGCGCGTGCGAGGCCCGCTCCCCGTCACCGGTTTCCCGGTTGCGCCGCGGATCGGCCGCGCGTAGCGCACCGTCGTTGGCCGCTGGCTTACTCGCCAGTAACATCAGGGTATTACTCGCGGGTAATGCTTGCAAGCGGTGTGCCTGGATGTCTCGACCATCACACCACGGCCTACGCCGGATGGCCGTCTGGTCGACCCGTACGGGCGACGGGCACCGGTCCTCAACCCGGATCGGAGCTGGGTCAGCTTCAGCTGGTCACGACGCCGGTGAGCTGCCCGCGGCGACCGGGTTCTCCTCGGACGTGGTCTCCGTGGGCGGCAACGGTGTCAGCTGCAGCAGGCCCGACCGGAACGCGATCGTCACCGCGTGGGTGCGGTCCCGCGCGGACAACTTGCGCAGGATGCTCTTGACATGCGTGCGCACCGTCTCGACGGACAGGAACAGCACCTTCGCGATCGCGGCGTTCTCCATGCCTTCCGCGATCAATTGCATGACCTGGAACTCCCGCCGCGACAACGGGATCCGCAACGGCTGAGTGCCACGGTTTCCCGCTGAGGCGCTGGACTGCTCGACCGAGCCCGCCATCGCCCGCAACGTCGGGTCAAGGTAGCGGTGCGAGTGCCACACGCTGCGGATCGCGTCCGCGAACCGGTGCGGATCGGCATTACGCGCGACCGCGCCATAGGCACCAGCGGCCATCGTCCCCGCGACGTAGCGCGAGTTCCGGTCATGGGCGCTGACCACGACCACCACGCGCGGCGCGTCGCCACCCGTGGTCAGCGTGTGGATGAACTGACATTGCGGCGCAAGTTCGGACGTCAGCAGCACGACGTCCGGATGCAGCTGGTCGATCATGACCAGACAGCCCTGCTGGCTCGCGGAATGAGCGACCATCCGCGCCCATGGCGTCCGTTCTATGAGGGTGGCAAGCCCGTCGCGGAACAGCGGCTCGGTGTCGGCGACGCCGACCGTCACCATCCGCTGACCGCGCGCGTCGATGCTCACTTCGCCACACTCCCTCCGGCCGCGCACACGCGGCAAAGCCTCCGCCACCGTCGTGGGATGTGACGGTCGCTTAGCACCCACGTGACGTGCCACTTCGACAGCAGAGCAGTACGTTCGTACTAGTTTTCGCCCCTGTCAGGAGGGAGCCCGCGGGATCCACCGCGGCGTCCTACCAGTTCATGCACGGTGCGGCCGCCGTTTTCCGGCCAGTCGCTGGCGTTCCGATCTCAGGCCCGGTACGGTCTGTGACTCGCAACACAATGTATGTCACGAACCCGGGAGGCGACATGGACCCGATCGCGGTAATCGTTCTCCTGGTCTTGATGTTCACCGTGGCGGCAGTGATCGTCGCGGGCGAAGACGGCAGGTCGCGGCGCGGCGAAGCCGCACGTTCAGCGACGTCACGCACCGGCGAACCGCGGGATTCACACTAGAACGTCACACCGAGCACTGGCCCCGCGAGCGTGAACATCGCGACCGTGATCATCACCATTCCCACGACGTTGAGCACGATGCCCGCGCGCACCATGTGGCCCATCCTGATGTAGCCGGAGCCGAACGCGATGGCGTTCGGCGGCGTCGCGACCGGCAACATGAACGCCGACGTCGCCGCGAGCGCCGCCGGCACGGCGAGCAGCATCGGATCGACGGCGAGCCCACCGGAGACGCCGATCAGGATCGGCAAGAACGTCGCGGTCGTCGCGGTGTTGCTGGTCAGTTCGGTCAACAGGAGCACGAGGCCCGTCACAAGCACGACCAGCACGAGTACCGCCACAGTGCCGACGCCTTCGACCTGCTCGCCGATCCAACCGCCGAGACCGGTGACCTTGATCTGATTCGCCAGCGTCAGCCCACCGCCGAACAGCAGGAGGATGCCCCACGGCAGTTGCTTGGCCGTGTCCCAGTTCAGCACTCGCTCACCGGGCCTGCCCCTGACCGGGATGATGAACAGCGCGATCGCCATCGCGATGGCGATGACCTCGTCCTCGACCCGCGTCAGGAACGGCAGCGCTTCCTTGAGACTGTCCACGCCGTCGCTGCCGAACAGCGTCGGAACGAAGATCCAAGCGAAGGCGGCGCTGACGAACACGGCGAGCACGGTCCATTCGCCCGACGACATCGGGCCAAGCTCGTTGAGATGCCGTTGGATCAGCTGGCGCCCGCCAGGCAGCTCCTTCAGCCTCGGCCGGAACACCAGTTGCGTCAGCACGAGCCAGGCGAGGAACAGGAACACGACCGCGATCGGGACGCCGAACAGCATCCACTGTCCAAAGCCGATACTGATGCCCTGTTCTTCCAGGTTGGAGACCAGCAAGCCGTTCGGCGGCGTGCCGATGATCGTGCCGAGTGAACCGATGGACGCGGCGTAGGCGATGCCGAGCATCAGCGCGACCGCGAAGTTCGGGTCGCCATCGCCGTCACCGAGCTGCGAGACCAGCACCAGCACGGACAGCCCGATAGGCAGCATCATGACCGTGGTCGCGGTGTTGCTGACCCACATCGACAGGAACGCGGTGGCGAGCATGAATCCCGCGACCAGCATGACCGGCTTCGTACCGACGAGCAGCACCGTGCGCAGGGCGATCCGTTTGTGCAGGCCCCAGCGCTGCATGGCGAGCGCGAGCATGAATCCGCCGAGGAACAGAAAGATCACCGGGTTCGCGTACGGCGCGGCGGCACCGAGCAGGTCGGACGTCGTCGCGTCCGTTCCCGCGTCCTCGACGTCGACGGTTCCGACCGGGGTGACCTCCAGCAGCGGGAAGGCAACCAGCGGCACCAGCGCCGTGGCGGGTAGAGGGATCGCCTCGGTCATCCACCAGACAGCCATCAGGATGCCGACGCCTGCCGTCGCCCTCGCTTCCGTCGCGAGCGAATCCGGCAAGATCAGGTACACGATGACGGCTAGCAGCACGCCGAGCAGCAGCCCGCTCCATCGCCGTACCCCCGGTGCCTTCTGTTCCGTTTCCCCCTTCGTGGCCGTGGATGCGCTCACTGCCCCCGTTGCCTGATCCTGTGACATAGATCACCTCCACCCAGTGATCACAACGTACCGCAGTCACCTGACTACGGAGAAGGCCCTGGCGTGAAATTCGGTTGGCTACTCGGCGCCGCGCCGAGATCCTGAACCGCATGGACTTCAGCAGCTTCGACAGCCGTGGCTACCGGACCGTCGACGCCCGTACCGGGTATGGCGAGTGGGTCGAGACCTATGAGAACACCGTCAACGACGCGATGGACATCGCGTTGTTCGACCGGCTGACCACACCGCGCTGGAAGTCGGCCACGCGCGCCCTCGACCTCGGCTGCGGCACCGGCAGGACAGGCGCATGGTTGCGCGACAACGGCGTCACAGCGATCGACGGCGTCGACGTCACACCGCAAATGTTGACCCTCGCCGAGCAGCGAGGGGTGCACGATCGGCTCATCGAGGCGGACGTGACCGCGACCGGCTTGCCCGGGGACACATATGACCTGCTGGCCGCGTCGCTCATCGACGAGCACCTCAGTGACCTAGGGCCGCTGTACCAGGAAGCGGCACGCGTGGCGACGTCGGACGCGACGTTCGCGCTGGTGACGTTCCACCCCCACTTCATCATGCGTTCGGGCATGCCGACGCACTTCACGTCCTCAAGCGGTGAGCACATCGCGATCACGACAACCGTGCACCTGATCAGCGACCACATCGCGGCTGGTATCGACGCGGGGTGGCAGCTCACGGAGATGCGCGAGGCGGTGATCGACGACGAGTGGATCGCGGTGAAGCCGAAGTGGGAGCGCTATCGGAACCACCCGATCTCAGCGGCCTACGTCTGGCGCCGGTCGTAGCGGCGGGGCGCGGGCGCGGCCCGAACCGCGCGAGTCGAACTCAGCGCCGTGACGTTCCCGCCGATCTTGAGGCTTTCTGGCGATCCGGATCGCCAGAAAGCCTCAAGATCCACCAGCCGCCGCCGACGTGCCACGCCCCGTTCCAACAACCAAGCACTAACTCCCTGTCGCGCATACCGTGAAGGCATGCGTCGAATTGACTACGTGATTTGGTACGTCGAATCGCTCCAGCGGTCCGTGGCGTTCTACCGCGACGTGTTGGGCATGGAGGTGCGCATCGAAGGGGACGGCTACGTCGAGTTCGCCATGGACAACACCAAGTTCGCGTTATTCGAGCGCGGTAAGCTGACTGACCTCATTGGACAGACTGGTGGCAACCCGCCGTGTGGCGAGATCGGGTTCATCGTCGACGACGTCGACGCCGAGGCGGACCGGCTGCGACAAGCGGGCGTCGAGATCCTCACCGGACCGGTCGATCGGCCGTGGCGGGAGCGCACCGTGCACATCGCGGATCCAGACGGCAACATCGTGGAGTTCGCGCAGAAGCTGTAAGCCGAAGCCCGGCGCTCACCCCAGCCAGGCGGCCAGCCGCTCCCGCTCCCACTGCTGCTTCGCCGTGAACGCCGCCTCGTCGGGCGGGGTCAACGCCACGTCCGGCTTCGGCTCTGCGTAGAAGTCGCCTTCCACCTTCGCCACCCGCTGTCCCGGCAGTTCGAGGAAGCAATAGCCGTAGCCGTCGAACGACTCCCGCTCGCCACCGTGCAGGTCGGCCGCCACGTTGGCAGCCGCGACCAGCCCCTCGGCCTCCGCGAAGACGCCAGCCTTCGGCAGTTGCGCGGTCGCGGTCGGCACCATCGTGCAGTCACCGACCGCGTAGACGCGGTCAGCGCTGGTGGCGAACATCGACCGGTCGGGCTTGATCCAGCCGGACTCCGACGCGACGTCGCTCGCGGCGACCACCGGTAGCGGGGCCGCGGCGGGCACACCGAGCATGAGCTGGAACTCGCGGCTGCGGTCGTCGCTGAACCGCGCGAGGCCAGCGGCGTGGTCGACCGACTCCACTGGGTGCTCGGTCAACACGGTGACGCCGCGCTCGGTCAGGCGCTCGGCAAGGAAGTGACTCGCGTCCGGACCCGCGACCGGCAGCGTGAGCGGTTGCGGGGTGGACACCACGACGTCGACCTGATCGCGACGGCCGTTGGCGCGCAGCCACTCATCCAGCAGCAGCGCGGCCTCGAACGGCGCTGGCGGGCACAGATACGGGGCGCCGAGAATGCTGACCAGCAACGTCCCGCTGGTCAGCGCGTCGAGATCGGCACGGATGCCGGGCAGTGCCGTCGCGTCGTAGAGATTGTGAGCATGCTCGCCGAGTAGCGCGGTGTGCTTCTGCTGGTATCCGGCGCCGAGTGCGATGACCATGGCGTCGGCGGTGAACGCCCCCGCCGACGTGCCCACGCTCCGCGCGCCCGCATCGATCGCGGTGATGTCCGCATGCACGAAGCGGATGCCGTGCTGGTCGAGCGCGGACAGCGACCGCGTGCCGTCCGCCAACGGCCGCAGTCCGCTCAGCTCCCACAGCTTCGCGAACCCGACGAAGAAGGTGTCGCGCGCCGCGATCACGGTCACCGTGTCATCGGAGGGCAGGCGACGCCGCAGTTCGTGGGCCGCGGCGAGCCCACCGAAGCCACCGCCAAGCACCAGGACATCCGCCATCTGAGGCTCACCTCCGCGCAGCTGATCTCGCCGCACGTTAGCAGTCCGCTGCGTGCACGGCGAAAGCTCGCGAGCGGGATACCGTGACCCCATGCGCCTCGATTCGGAGCACCCCGATCGGCTGCGGTGGAACGCCCGCTACGGGACCACGCCGCCGGACTTCGTGCCGCACCAGTTCGCGGCGGAGGCGTTGCGCGCCGGTATCCCCGACGGCCGGGTGCTTGAGCTCGCCTGCGGCCGGTCGGGCACCGCTCTGGCGCTGGCGGAAGCGGGACGCGACGTCGTCGCGGTCGACGTCTCCGACCTGGCGCTCAGCCAGCTCGCCGACGAGGCGAGCCGCAGGGGCCTGCGGGTCGAGTGCGTGCTCGCGGACGCGCGGGCGTACACGCCGGAGGGTAACTTCGCACTGGTCGTGGCGATCCGATACTGGGACCAGGACGTCTTCGCTCGGGCATGTCAGGCTGTCACGCCGGGCGGGCTGCTGCAGTGGGAAGCGCTGGCGGACCCCGACGGCGGACGATTCCGCGTCACACCCGGCGAGCTGAGCGCACGGCTACCCGAGGACTTTCAGGTGCTCAGCGAACAGACGGCGTCAGGCACGTCGCGGCTCACCGCGCGCCGGGTCACTCCCGTAGTTCGGTAGCCACCGCAGCCAGTGTCTTGACCCGCTCCTCTCGCCAGGGACCAGCGGTGATCCGCACGGCAGGGACGCCGCGCCTGTCAGCTTGTCGACACGTCGACTACGCCACTCGGTGTACATTTCGCCGTCACCCAATCCGTTGACGTTCCTCGCTCGTAGTACGACAACGTCGGCCAACGTCCACGGCCTCACTCGAGGCCCGAGAGAACGGAGGATGCGATGCGCAGACTGACTGTGGCCGCAGCACTTGGCTTCGCACTGGCGATCGGTGGCGGGGCGGCTCCCGCGTTGGCACATGACGCCGGGCCGTGCAACGACTCCGGCGAACCGGGTAACTCCGACTACGCACAGCACCACATCAAGCCGTCCGCGCAGGACGGAGCACTCGGCGAAGGTGGGCACAAGCCCGGCACGCACCAGGGCTACTCGATCTGCCTGTAATCACCACCCACGTGGGTGTGGGGCATCGTGTCCCACACCCACGCCGCCAACGAATCGTCGTGGCATCACGTTTCGGAGTGGCAATTGCGATTCCCGGACGTTGTCCGGTGCTAATCTGCGATCGTGGCGCTCGCGACGATCGAACTCATTGCTGGACGCAGCATCGATGACAAGCGTGGAATTCTCGAAGGTGTGCGCCGCGCGCTCGTCGGCGCATTGCAGATTCCCGAAGACGATCCGACGGTCAGGCTTGTCGAGTTTCCGGCAGAGAATGTGATTTCTCCCCAACACCATTCGGAGCAGTACACGATCGTCGAGGTCACGATGTTCAAGGGCCGCACGGAACGGGCCAAACGTCGCCTCTACAAGTACCTTGTCGCTGAACTCGGCGCGTTCGGCATACCGGCTTCCGATGTGCGGATCGTGCTGCACGAACCGCCTGTTGAGAACTGGAGCCTTGACGGCATTCCCGCGACCGAGACGCATCGGGACTTCACTATCGAGGTGTAGCTCGGCCACTACCCCTCGACGTTCGTCGGTTCCGCGGAACGCCGCGCTGCCCCCGAACTACAACACCAGCTTTAAGCCTTCGTGCGAGTTCTCGAACCCGAGCCGAGCGTAGAAGCGATGCGCGTACGTGCGCTTCTTGTGCGACGTCAACTGCACCAACGCGCACCCACGTCGGCGGGACTCGTCGATCGCCCACCTCATCATGGCGCGCCCCAACCCGAGCGAACGGCAGTCCTCCCGAACCCGGACGGTCTCGATCTGTGCCCGCAGCGCACCCTGCCTGGCTAACCCCGGGATGAGCGTCAACTGCATCGTGCCGACCACAGCGTCCGCATCGTCGACCGCGACCACCAGCAGGTGCGCGGGATCGCTGTCGATCGCATGAAACGACCGTACATACGGGGTGAGGTCACCGGACCGAATCTCGCGCATCCGGCCCAGTGGATCGTTGGCGATGAGGTCGACAACGGCGGGAACGTCGTCAAGCGTCGCACGCCGTAGCCAGAACGTCCCTGGCTCGGTGGTCAGTGCCTGGGGCAAGGACATGGGGCGAGCCTGCCACATCGCGCATCGCAGGCGCTTCGTCGTCTATCCCTACCGAACTCACGGCGGACCCAACCGAGAAGGCCCTGCATAGGAAATCGTGCCGACAAGCTGTCAAACACTGAGCACGGGCATCCAGTAATCGTCCACGCCTCAATGCGCCGCGTGCAGGTTCAGAACCGCGACCCCGACGATGATCAACGCGACCCCTGCGACCTTGGCGAGGTCGAAACGCTCATGGAGAAACAGCGTGCCGACGATCGCAATGCCAGCGGTGCCGAGACCCGACCAGATCGCATATGCGACCGAAACAGGGATCTGCCGGATCACCATGACCAGCAGCCAGTACGACAGCGCGTAGCCAAGCAACACCAGCCCGGTCCAGAGAGGGTCGCGGAAGCCGTCAGTGCGTGGCAGCGATGCCGTCGCGGCGACCTCGACACCGATAGCCGACAACAGCAACACCCAGGCCAGAACCATGACACACCCCTTGTGTAGCAATCGCTACAACTGTAGCAGTCGCTACACTCACGCTCAACGGAACGAGGAGGCGTCATGGCCCGGAACACCGCCCGACGTGAGGAACTGGCCGCGCAGGCGACCGACTACGCGCTCAACCACGGCTTGATCGGGCTGAGCTTGCGACCGCTCGCCGCAGAGATCGGCACCAGCGATCGGATGCTGCTCTACCACTTCGCCAGCAAGGACGACCTCGTCGCCACCATGCTCCGAATCTCCAACGACCGATCGGTCCAGGCGGTCAGGGCATTGCCGCGGTCTCGGAGCGTGCGCGCGGCGGTTCTAGACCTCTGGCGGGTCAGCACGTCGGAGGAGTCAGACCTCTGCCACCGGATGTACGTCGAAGCCGCCGCCCTTGGCCTGCTCGGGCGTGAGCCCTACGTGTCGGTGGTCCGCGAGGCCAACGAGCACTGGGTGGGTGCCCTCGCCGACCACCTGGTCGCCGCGGGCTGCACGCGGACACGCGTGGAGCGAGCGGTGACGCTGCTCGACGCCGCCTTCATGGGCCTGCAACTGGACCTGCCGCTCGACCCCGATGAGTCCAAGCGCAAGCGCGTGGTTAGCGACCTGGCGGACGCGATCGCCACCATCGCGCAAAGCTGACGATCACTGGGCAAAGGGGACTGCCCTGACTTCGGTTGACTCGCGGGTTGGGTGGTTCAAGCCGCGAGTGCGACCGGTTCGTGGAACAGCAACTCGATCTCTACGGGGGTCATTCTGCCGAGTCGGCGTTGCCGGCGTCGACGGTGGTAGGTGCGTTCAATCCAGGTGACGATGGCCAGGCGCAGCTGGTCGCGGGTGGCCCAGCGTTGCCGGTCCAGGACGTTGCGCTGCAGCAGCGCGAAGAAGGACTCCATCGCGGCGTTGTCACCGCAGGCTCCGACCCGCCCCATCGACCCGACAAGGCCGTACTCGTGTAAGGCACGGACGAACTTTCGGGACCGAAATTGACTGCCTCTGTCGGAGTGGACGATCGTCCCGGCCGGGCTGCGGAGGGCGACGGCGTTGCGCAGCGCGGCTACCGCGAGGGAGGCCTTCATGCGCGAGTCCATGGAGTAGCCGACGATCCGGTTGGAGAACACGTCCTTGATCGCACAGAGGTACAGCTTGCCCTCGCCGGTGGGGTGTTCGGTGATGTCGGTCAGCCACAAGACGTTCGGCGCTGCCGCGGTGAAATCACGCTCGACCAGGTCGTCGTGTACCGGCGGTCCGGCCGTGCGGTTCAGCCCGCGCTTCTTGCTGAAGACCGAGTAGATCCGCTGCAGCGAACACAACCGGGCCACCCGGTTCTCCCCGGCCACGTGCCCGAGGGCGGCCAGCTCGTCGGCGATGAACCGATACCCGAACGCTGGATCATCCTCGTGGACGTCGATCGCGGTGTTGATCAAGTGGGCGTCCTCCCAGTCCCGCTGCGAGACGGGGTTGGCACGCCACTTGTAGAACGCCTGCTTGGAGAACCCAAGCACCCGGCAGGTCACCGCCACGGGGATGTCCTCGGCGGCCAGGTCACGGACCAGCGGGTACATCATTTTGGGGCGATGTCTTTGGCGAAGAACGCCGCCGCCCGCCGCAGGATCTCATTCTCCTGCTCCAGGACCCGGTTGCGCTTCTTCAACTCCCGCAACTCGGCCGACTCTTCCTTCGTAGCACCGGGACGGACACCGTCCTCGACATCGGCCTGCTGCAACCAGCGGTTCAGACAGGACTCGGAAATCCCGAAGTCCTTGGCGATCTGGCGCATCGGCGCTTCGCGCTTGCGAGCCACGGCGACGACGTCACGACGGAACTCGGCAGGGAACGGCTTCGGCATAGCGATCATCCTTCCAATGAGGACGAATCCTCACAGCTAAGGAGTCAACCGAACCCGGGGCAGTCCCAAGCAAGGTTCCATCCGGTGTATAGGCCGGACATTCTGGAGGCAAGTGATCTTGCCAGGACCTCAGCACCGTCACAGAATTCGCTCTGCGCGCCCGATCACGCGGACTACGATGGCCACATGCGGTTCGCCTTCAAGACGTCGCCCCAGAACACCACGTGGCAGGACATGCTTAGCGTGTGGCAAGCGGCCGATGACATCGAGATCTTCGAATCCGGCTGGACGTTTGACCACTTCTATCCGATCTTCTCCGATTCGACCGGGCCGTGTCTCGAAGGCTGGCTCACGCTGACGGCGCTGGCCCAGGCCACACGACGTCTACGGCTGGGCAACCTGGTCACCGGCATCCACCATCGGCATCCTGCTGTGCTCGCCAACATGGCGTCCACATTGGACGTCATCTCGGACGGGCGCTTGGAGATCGGTATCGGGGCCGGGTGGAACACCGAGGAATCCGACGCCTACGGCATGGAGTTGGGCACGCCCCGCGAGCGCAGTGACCGGTTCGAAGAGGCGTGCGAGGTGATCGTCAGGCTGCTCACGCGGGAAACGACGACGTTCTCCGGCACCTACTACCAGTTGAAGGACGCGCGGAACGAACCCAAAGGCGTCCAACGGCCGCATCCGCCGATCTGCATCGGCGGCGCAGGCGAGAAGCGCACGCTGCGTACAGCGGCGCGGTTCGCGCAGCACTGGAACTTCGGCGGCGGCACGCCCGAAGAGTTCGCCCACAAGCGCGACGTCTTGCACCAGCACTGCGCCGATATCGGTCGCGATTCCGCGGAGATCACGCTGTCCAGCCACGTATGGCTCGGCGAGGATGGCGACGTCAAGCGGGTCGCTGAGAAGGCGGCGGCACTCGGCGAGCAGGGCCTCGACCTGGCGATCGTCTACCTTCCGCCACCACACACGCCGATGGTGCTGGAGCCATTGGCCGAGGCATTGGCGCCGCTCGCGTAGCCCGCTGAAGTGCGCGGCAGCTGCTACGTTCTTGACGTGGACGAGTTCCGGCGCCGCCTCGCTGCCTTGGGGCGCATCTACCAAGTGTTTCTGGCACTCTCCGTTCTCACGCTGGCTTCGATGCTGTGGTGGGGCTTCCAACAGGAGTGGACAAACGCGGCGCTCCAAGGGGCAGTGGCGGTATTCATCGGATGGCGGCCCGTGCACCTGCTGATAAAGCCGGAGAATTGAGTGACGAATACGCCCAAGCCGCAAGGACATTCCGGATCTGAACAGAACGCGACCGCACGAGCACGCAGCCAGTACGACGCCTACGCATCGCACTACGACTTCGACACGCACCTCTACGAACGCGCCATGCTCGGAGACGGCCGGTCCTGGGCGTGCTCACAAGCCCGTGGCGACGTGCTCGAAGTCGCCGTCGGCACCGGACGCAACCTTGGCTACTACCCACCGGGCGTGCGCCTGACCGGCATCGATCTCAGCCCCCGCATGCTGGCGCTCGCCCGAACCCGCGCCGACGGCATGGAGCCGCCAGTTTCCCTGCTAGAGGGGGACGCGCAAGCCATGCCGTTGGCCGACGACTCCTTCGACACCGTGATCTGCACTCTCGGGCTGAGCAGCATCCCCGACGATCGGGCAGCCATTACAGAAATGCACCGCGTCCTGCGTCCCGGCGGACATTTGGTGCTGCTCGGACACGTCGCCAGCCCCCATCGTCCGGTTCGTGCCGTGCAACACCTCCTCGAACAAGTCTCCGCCCGACGCGGCGTGCAGGACTCCCAAACCCGCCGCATGGCCGCGCTGGTCCGCCATACCGACTTCACGATCATCTACCGTCAGAGCTTCCGCCTTGGCGTGATCGAGCGACTGACCGCCATTAAGCCACCTGCGTAGGAGAACGTTCTTTTAGGACGTCCAGGCCCTGTCCTGGTCAGCGGATCTCGCTGCCATCGCCCATGCCTCGATGGATGCACATGCAGGGAAAGTTCTACGGAAGTACAGCAGGGGTTCCACACCTGAGACTAGAACAGGCGTTCGATAGGAGTCTAGGATTGGGGGTATGAGCAGCGCAGATGCCCTCCTTCCGGAGCCCGGCCCGCACGGCTGGTGGCAAGCGGCCGACACCGAACTCGCCGAGGCGCTGCGCACGGCCGAGGAGGTGCGGAATCGTGCCGAGGCTGCTCAGGCGGCGGTGCTGGCCGAGATCCAGTCGCGCGGGGTGTTCGCTACCTATGGGTATCCGTCGCTGGCGACACTGCAGCGCGATCTGCTGCGGATCAGCACCACCGAGGCGAAGAAACGTGCCACGCGGGCCCAGCGGCTGCACCCCACTCGCGAGGGGACGAGTGAGAAGCCCGCGGCGGCGCCGATGGCCGCGCAGGCCGCGGCTGAGGGTGTGCTCAACCCCGGCCACGTCGACGCCATCAGCGAAACCATGGCCGCCATGCCCGCCGACATCGACGACACCGACCGCGCCAGCTACGAGAAGACGCTGATCGATCTAGCGCGGCAGGCACAACCCGCGGTGGTGCGCCGCGCCGGACGCCACCTACTCGCCCTAGTCGACCCCGACGGCCGTGAACCCACCGACGACGAGGAACTCGCGGAGCCCGAACGCGAACTGTTGTGGTCCTGGACCCGGCACAACCGCCTCAAACTACGGGGCACCCTCGACTCCGAATCCGGACAGTTGCTGGAAACCCTGTTGTCGGCGCTGGCCAAGCCCCGACCGACGGTGGAGGGCATGCCGGATCAGCGCACCACCGGGCAACGCCAGGGGGATGCGTTCGCCGAACTGCTCGACTACACCCAACGCGCCACCGAACGCCCCACCGAAGCCGGCGAAACCCCGGTAGTGACCGTGTCGATGACGCTCGACCAACTCTTGCGGCGCGACCCACTGATGGATGGGGAGCGGGCGGTGCAGCAGATGCTGGGCGACACCCCCACCCTGAACTGGGAATGCCCGGTCACCGCGGAACAAGCCCGCCGCCTGGCCTGCGACGCCCGCCTCGTGCCCGCGGTCCTCGGCTCCAACGGCGAAATCCTCGACCTCGGCCGTGAGGTGCGCACCGCCACCCGCGCCCAACGCCGCGCCCTCGCCGCCCGCGACGGCGGCTGCATCATGTGCTCCCGCACCGTCCGCTGGTGCCAAGTCCACCACATCAACTGGTGGGAACACGGCGGAACATCCGACATCGACAACCTCTGCCTGCTCTGCACCGCCTGCCACCGACTCGTGCACCACTCCGGGTGGGATATCCGCATGGCCACCGACGGCAAGCCGGAATGCCTCCCACCCACCTGGCTCGACCCCACACGCCAACCCAGACGATTCACCACACCCCACACCGAACCCCTCGGCCAGCCCGCCGGATAGGCGGCCCGAAACAGCCCACCCCACAACCACACACCGGCCCACCGCGACCAGCACCACTGGCCGCGGCACAGCCGCATGCGCTGGCGCCGCGAAGCCCGTCACCGAGCAGATCTGCGCTCACCGAGTAAGTTCGGCCAGTTCGTCCAGCCGCGCCAGCTTCTCTGGGTTTCGCATCGCGTAGATTCGGCTGATCCGACCGTCTTCCACGACGAAACTGACCGCAGTTAACTCGCCGTCGATCACGACCCGGCCAGCAGGCGCGCCATTGAGCCACACGGTCGTCGTCTCGACCTTGCCTTGGATCCGGTTCGCGGCCGCGAACAACTTCGCCACCCGTTCCACGCCGTGGATCGGAACCCGAACCGCACGCGCCAGCCCACCGCCATCGGCGACGACGACCACGTCCGGCGCCATGATCTCCATCAGTTCCTGCAACTGCCCGGTCCGCAGCGCGGTCAGGAACCGCTCCACCACGGCTTGTTGCTCCGACCGACTCACCCGCACCCGCGGCCGACGAGCCGACACATGCTCACGCGCTCGTCGTCCGATCTGCCGAACCGTCGCGGCGGGCTTTCCGATGGCCTCGCCAATCTCGCCGTACGGCATCTCGAAAACCTCGCGCAGCACGAACACCGCCCGCTCAGTCGGTCCGAGCGTTTCCAGCACGGTGAGCATCGCGATCGACACGCTTTCGGCGAGTTCGACGTCGTCCGCGACGTCGGGGCTGGTCAGCAGCGGTTCCGGCAGCCACTCACCGACGTATTCCTCGCGGCGGCGCGACAACGTTCGCAGGCGATTGAGCGCTTGTCGCGTGACGATCCGGATGAGGTACGCCCGCACGTCACGCACCCGCGCGCGATCGACGTCAGCCCACCGCAGCCAAGCCTCCTGCAGCACGTCCTCCGCGTCGGCCGCCGACCCGAGCATCTCGTAGGCGACCGTGAACAGCAGGCTGCGGTGCGTGACGAACGGATCGTCGATCATGATGTTGACGCTACGCCGGAACGCTCAGGACGTGCGGACAGCGGAATCTCACACGCGGCGGAGTAGCCCTCCGACTCGATCCCGAGCGCCGTGTTGCACCTCGTCGTGTAGTTGGCGAAGCCGATCACGGCGTTGAGCTCGACCAGGGCCGCCGCGCCGAGCTGATCGAGCAGGCGCGCGGACAGCTCATCGGTGACGGTCGGCGGTGTGTTCGTCATGGCCTCGGCGTAGGCCATCACATCCCGCTCCAGCGCGGTGAACACATCCGACTCCCGCCACCGCGGCACCTGACTCGCCTTGCGTAGATCCAGCTTCTTGTTCCACGCCTGGAAATAGTTGAAGTCGAGGCACCAGCTGCAGCCGACCTGCGCGGCCACCGCCATGTGCGCGAACGACTTCAGGCTCTCGTCGACCTGGTCCCACTTCTGGATCTTCCTCCCGAACGACATGCCCGCCTTGAAGACGTCCGGGTTGTTCCAGATCACTCCGATCGACTCTGGCACCTTGCCGAACATCTTGCTGCTGAACCGCTTGATCAAGCTGCCGGCCAAGCCGGTGAGCTTCGCTTTCGGAACACGTGGCGTCATGGTGTCCTCCTGATACGTTTGCCTGTTCGGCATAAAGACACCGGCGGACGCCCGAATGTGACAGTCGGCCACGACTCCTAGCCCGACGTCCGCTGCGGCGGACTGAATTGGATGTCTTGATCGGACGTAAGCGAGACTCGACTCGTGAGCGAGGTACCGAGGGAGTTCACCGGAGCAGATCAGGCTGCCGTCACCTGAATAGCGTTATCCAGGACGCCTGCTCCGCTGGTGTGGATGGTGAGATGCTTCGTTCCGACGGGGACGCCAGGTTGGAAGTACCACTCGTCCCGGAACTCGGTGCCGGTACCTCCGGTGTGGCGGGTCAGCATCCGATACGACGCTCCGTGGTCGTCGGTGACACCCATGTTGATGCGGTTCAGGACGCGATGTCCGGGTTCCTCCGGCGGGTCGGCAGGTCTGTCGTTCGGGCTCTGCTCCCGTCGTTCTGCCCATACCCTCATTTGCTGTACATGCTCGTCGAGCATTCGTCGCGTTGCCTCGTTCGGGAGCCCAGCAAGACGCAAGACTATTCCGTCGTCCCACAGCTCCACCGTTAAGAGTGCGACGACAACTCCGTCAACGGCCGTGAGTTGAGTCAGAGGCGTCAGTATCCGTGGTAGAGCAGTCACATATCCAACATAAACAGATACCGGACTACTTCGCCGCGCTCGCCGTCCCGATCCGAACTCGAACTCGGACTCGGCATGTCGAACGCGAACTCGACTATCTTGCTCCCAGCGGATGACCAACACCAAAAGAGCGCCTGCAGCCGCAACGGCTCAACTTCAGCCCGCTTCCGGGTGTCGAGAATGAGGCGCTGGCTCCGTCCCAGGGGCATCAGCGGCCACGACCGGCCGCGTGACGGAGAAGGAGAACCACCATGAAGTACCTGCTGCTGAAGCACTACCGGGGCGCGCCTGCGCCGGTCAACGACGTGCCGATGGACAAGTGGACGCCGGAGGAGGTCGACGCGCACATGCAGTACATGCGCGACTTCGCCGCACGCCTGGAAGAGACGGGCGAATTCGTCGACGGACAAGCGCTCGCACCCGAGGGCGCGTTCGTCCGGTATGACGGTGAGGGGCACCCACCGGTGACCGATGGCCCGTTCGCCGAGACCAAGGACCTCATCGCAGGCTGGATGGTCATCGACGTGGAGTCGTGGGACCGCGCGGTCGAGCTGGCCGGGGAGCTGTCCGCCGCTCCCGGGGCTGGTGGTGAGCCGATCCACGAGTGGCTGGAGGTGCGTCCGTTTCTGTCAGAGCAGACCACGGTGACCGAGTGAACGAGTCGCCGCTCCGGGAGCTGGTTCCCGCGGTGATCGGTGTCCTCGTCCGGCGCGGAGCAGACTTCGCGTCGGCCGAGGACGCCGTGCAAGAGGCCCTGGTCCGTGCGCTGGATACCTGGTCGGACGACCCACCGCGCGATCCGAAGGCATGGCTCGTCGCGGTCGCCTGGCGCAAGTTCCTCGACGCCGCCCGCGCCGAAGCGTCGCGGCGGGGACGGGAGCTGGCCGTGGATGTGGAACCCCCTGCCGGTCCGGTGCCAGCCACGGACGACACGCTGCGGCTCTACTTCCTGTGTGCGCACCCCATCCTGCCCCCGGCCTCGGCCGTCGCCCTGACACTGCGCGCAGTCGGTGGCCTGACCACGCGGCAGATCGCTGCGGCCTACCTCGTCCCCGAGGCGACCATGGCGCAGCGGATCACCAGGGCCAAGCGGCGGCTCGCGGGGCTGCGGCTCGACCAGCCTGGCGATCTCGGGACGGTGCTACGGGTGCTCTACCTCGTGTTCAACGAGGGGTATAGCGGGGACGTCGACCTGGCGGCTGAGGCGATCCGCCTCACCCGCCACCTCGTCGCCTTGACCGACGAACCCGAGGTCGCGGGGCTGCTCGCGCTCATGCTGCTGCACCACGCGCGTCGCGCGTCTCGCACCGGCCCGGGAGGTCGCTTGGTGCCGCTTGCTGAGCAAGACCGATCGCGCTGGGACACCGGGCTGATCACCGAGGGAGTGATGATCCTGCAGGCCGCGCTGGCCCGCGACCGGCTGGGCGAGTACCAGGCGCAGGCCGCGATCGCCGCCCTGCACGCGGACGCCCCGAGCACCTCCGAGACGGATTGGGTACAGATCGTGGAGTGGTACGACGAACTGCTGCTCCTCACTGACAGCCCAGTGGTGCGGCTCAACCGCGCGGTGGCGGTCGGCGAGGCCGACGGACCGCGGGCCGGGCTGGTGGCGCTGGCCGACGTGGACCCCGACTTGCCGCGTTACACCGCGGCGACGGCATACCTGCATGAACGCGCCGGTGACCTCGAGCATGCCGCCGAGCTGTATGCCGAGGCCTCCCGCGCCGCGACCAGCGTGCCGGAGCGTGACCACCTCACCCGCGAAGCCGCTCGGGTGCGGCAGCTGCTGCGGCCGTAAGTGCATCCTGAAGTGGGTGGCTATGACCTGCGGACGGCGCAGTGGGTCATACGCTCCGAGCTGAACAACTGCCGTATTCCCCTCCTTATTGAGATGCTGGCGCTGTGGATCTGGGTTTCAGCGGAGAGGTGGTCGACTTCTACCACCGATATCGGCGCGGCTATCCGGCGTCAGTGATCGATTCGCTAGTGACAGCCTTCCAGCTAACTGAGAGCGATGCCGTGCTCGATCTTGGATGCGGGACGGGGCAGTTGACGTTGCCAATGGCTCGACGAGTGCATGCGGTGGCCGGGGTGGATCCGGAGCCGGACATGCTGTTGCGTGCTCGACGTGTCGCCTGCGAACAGGACGTAGGAAACGTGAGCTGGGTGCTGGGTTCGGATGCCGATATCCCCGGCCTCGCATCGCTCATAGGCCGGTCGTTTGGGGCGGTGACGATTGGACAGGCGTTGCACTGGATGGATCACGACCGGTTGTTCCGCGTGCTAGCCCCGGTTTGTCGCCATGGTGGTGGAGTCGCGGTGGTGACGAACGGAACCCCGCTGTGGCTGCAGGACAGCGGCTGGTCGCGCGCGTTGCGTCGGTGGCTGGAGCACTGGCTGGGCACCCGGCTGGTCAATACCTGCGGAGCCGATGAGGCTACTCAGGATCGCTACTGCGAGAGCTTGGCAACTGCGGGGTTCCAAGTAGCTAAGACCAGTGTCGGGTATACCGATGAGCTAGACGGCGAGCGGATCGTCGGTGGCCTCTATTCGGCATTGTCAGCCGCACAGCTACCCGCGATCGAGCAGCGATCGGTGCTAGCCGAAGAGATCCGTAAGGTGGTTGAGCCGCATCGACCGTTTGTAGAACAAGTTCACATTGCCATCATAATTGGCCACATCGAGTAATACCTCGGTCCTCACAGTTCGGAAGCTGGCAGCATTCCTGCGGCGCTCCACTTCGGGGCGCCGCCTACAGACGTGGACGAGTTGGAGGTGCGGCTTTCGCAAAGTATCACAGAGGCGGGACCTTCAAGAAACCCCAGGTCCACAGTAGACATCCTGTGGCCTGGGGTTTCGTTCTGAGAGCGGATGACGGGAATCGAACCCGCGTTCTCAGCTTGGGAATCATCCCGAGGTGCCTGGAAAGCGGCTCTGACCTGCGGGCGGCGGTCGCGGTGTACCTCGGTTGACCGTGGTTGACCGGGGCATGTTGTTGGGATATTGCTGTGGCATCTCCTATTCCGAATCCGCGATTGCCCCGTATGACGCCCAATGTCGGATCGCATGCTCCACAGGGGCCGGAAGTAGGAGCACTTCTGGTGTTGCGGCCACGTGCCCCGGCACCTTGCAGCGCTCGGAGTGGGCAATGTGGTCACGGACAATGGCACGGTCCTCATTCAGGCCCTCTCCCGCGTCGCCGGAGAGTTCGAACCAGTAGAGCCACTCCCCGTGCTCGTCGGTGAGCCGGAAGATCGCCTCGACTGCCATGCGTTCCGGGTCGAGGCTGGCGCGACATTCGTCGGCCCTGTTGTTTAACATGCGCATCCACTCGTCGACTTCGGCGCTCTTACCCGGCTTGATGCGGTGTCGAGTCAGCTCCAAGCGGAGCCTTGGTGGCAAGGTGGCTGGCCTGTTTTCCATGGCCCCGCACCATATACATCGCGCCCGCATTGCTCACCGCCTTTTCTCCCCGTTCCCTTCGTCCTTGCCCTCTCGTAGCGCCGTGGCGGTGGTGTCAAGGGTGCGCGTGAGCGCATCGCGTCAGCGACGCCGCAGGCGCCCTTGATGCCGTCGCGGCGTTCGACCATCCGGGGGGACGAAGGCGGCGGGGACCTAGGTGACGCGCGGCTGCCAAGGTGGGCCGAACGATGCTGGCGTGCTGGTCCGTCGTGGTGTGGCGAGCCGCCCTTGACCTGCTAGAGCGCATTCGTCAATACCGCCCGAGGGCCGGGCTACCCGCAAGCTCGTCACCCGTACCAACCACGGCACCTCGTCTGTCGCTCGGCGCGTGGTGGTGGCGTGGTGCGCGACCTCCGGGCCAGCTTCGGAGACACGGCGACGACGCGGCTGGTGTCGCGGCTCGCCTCGCTAGTTGTTGGGATGTTGCTGACACCCCGTGGTGATCTACGCAAAAGAGAACCCCAGGTCCACAGTAGATGTGCTGTGGCCTGGGGTTTCTCTATGAGAGCGGATGACGGGAATCGAACCCGCGTTCTCAGCTTGGGAAGCTGATGTTCTACCATTGAACTACATCCGCATGGCGACAAACAGGATACACACCAGCGGATCATCCGTGTCCACCCTCCCCACATCTCACCGTAGGGTTGACCCCTCGCCGCAAAGTGACAACACTTGTTGTCGGGTGCTGGCACTCGACCAACGACGGTGGGTGAGACCGATGACGGACCACGAACGCCTCCCCGATCCCGAGCTGTTCGCCTCCGGGCGGATGCAGCGTGCGGTGCGGCTCGCCGGGAACCGCGACCTCAGGGCGGACGCCGCCCAGCTCGCGCGGTTGCGGCGGTTCGCGCAGGCGGACGATCCACTCGCCGACGACGTCGTCGCCATGATCCACGCGATGCCGCACGGTGAGGGGCGCGCGCTGTTCGAGCAGGCCCTGACCAGCGGGATCGACGCCATCGACGACCCGCCCGCGCCACTTGTCGCGTTCTTCCGCGACGTCGAGGCCACGCCGTACTGGGTGGACTTCGACCGCATCGACCAGGGCGCGCGCTCGATCATCCGCACCGGGCTGCTCGGCATGTTCCCGCTCGGTGACATGTCACTGATGGGTGGCTACCTCGCGTCCCGCGCAGTCAAGACGCTGGTCAGCACCGGCGACCTTGAGCACACCGCCGCCCGCAGGCTCGCAGAGACCGCGTCGTGGTGGATCGACGTCACCACCCCCGGGGCGCTCCACCCGCAGGGCGAGGGCGCGCGGGCCGCGCTGCGTATCCGGCTGGTGCACGCCTTCGTGCGCGATGCGATGAACCGCCGCGACGACTGGGACTACGACGCCTGGGACCGGCCGGTCAACCAGGTGCAGACCGTCGGCACGCTCCTTCTCTTCTCGCTGGTGTTCCTGCTGGGCACGCAGTTACTCGGCATCCGCTACACCCAGCAGGAACGCGAAGACGTCATGCACCTGTGGCGCTACGTCGGCTGGCTAATGGGCGTCGACGACGAACTCCTGCCTGGCAGCGAGGCCGACGCCTGGCGACTGTTGTGGCTACTTGCCACGACCGAGTTCATCCCGGACGACGACTCCAAACGGCTCGCCAAGGCCTTGCTCGCGCAGAACGCGAACATCGGCGCCGGGCTCGGCCCGCTGTCCGGCGTCGTCGGGTCGGCGTCGGTGAGCCTGCACGCCGCGATCAGCCGCATGCTGATCGGCAGCAACAACGCCGACTACCTCGGCCTGCCGCGCAACCGCCTCACCGACGCCGCGGTGCGCGGCATCGCCGGAGTCACGTTCGCGGCCGAGACCGTGCGGATGCGAGTGCCCGGCGCGACCACACTGCAGCAGAAGGTTGGCGAGCTCACCCGCTCGCATTACCTCGCGCAGGTCAGCAAGATGTTGCCGCTGGACCGCAGCTACTCCCGTTCCATGGACGCCCCGGTGGACGGCGCCGCGTAGCCACGCACCCGCTGCGTCCACCCCATGCACGGCCTCGCTCACAGCCATAACGAAGGAGTACGCCGCCGCTCGCCCACCCGCACCACGGTTTAGGGTGTGGCTGTGCTCCTCAGTGACCGCGACCTGCGTAAAGAGATCGAAGCCGGACGGCTTGAGCTTGACCCCTTCGACGTCGAAATGGTGCAGCCGTCCAGCATCGACGTGCGCCTCGATCGGTTCTTCCGGGTCTTCGACAACACGAAGTACACCCACATCGACCCGTCACTGCAGCAGGACGAGCTGACCTCGCTGGTGGAGCAGACCGGTGACGACCCGTTCGTGCTGCACCCCGGCGAGTTCGTGCTCGGCTCGACCTTCGAGATGGTCACGCTGCCGGACGACCTCGCCGGACGCCTTGAGGGCAAGTCCTCACTCGGCAGGCTCGGGCTGTTGACCCACTCCACGGCGGGCTTCATCGACCCCGGATTCAACGGGCACATCACGCTGGAGCTGTCGAACGTCGCCAACCTGCCGATCACGCTGTGGCCGGGAATGAAGATCGGCCAGCTGTGCCTGTTCCGGCTGTCCAGTGCGGCGGAGTTCCCGTACGGCACGAAGCAGGCGGGCTCGCGCTACCAGGGGCAACGCGGGCCGACACCGAGCAGGGCGTACCGGAACTTCCACCGCACCGACACCCGCCGCTAGCGCACGCCTGCGGTCGCCTTCGGCTGCGTACGTCGCCGCGTCGCGGGCACCGGACCCGCCGCCGCGACGGTGTACATCCAGGCCCACAGGATCCAGGCCGAGAACCACACGACGCCAACGACGACGAAGCCCAGCGTCCACAGCCACTCCGGCACACCCGGTTTGCGCTCCCGCTGCAACAGCTCGTGCTCCGGGCCGAACGTCCGCGTGCCCGACTCGGCCGCGACCGGCGGGGCGGCGATCTCGCTGTCGTACGGCAAGTACACCGGCAGCGCGGCCATCAGGTTGTTGCCGGTATGCAGCCGGACACCGGTTTTCCAGCTGCCGTACACCGGGACCGACCGCTCCGAGCGGTAGACGCCGTCCGCGCCCTTGACCATCTCCGTGCGGAAGAAATCCCCGCCCTGCCAGGAGATCACCGACAGCCAGTTCAGGTCGGTATCGGCGTCGCTCGGGTGCAGCGTCACCGCGAGGTCCACCCAGCGTGGCGGCACGCCCTCGTTGGTGTCATTGGCGATCGTGCGGCTAGCACTCGCCTCGGTCACCACCAGGTCGCCGGTGATCGGCGGCGGGTCCTGCGGCGGCACGACGACGGCCATCACGCCGACCATCCCCACCGCGCCCGCGAGCCCAAGCGCGTGTGTGGTGCGCATACGGGTGCGGGAGCCAAGCCGCGGATCGGACGCGGTGCGCCGTCCGATCTCGTCCAGCCGCTGCAACTGCCACACCGCGGCGAGACCCGCGCTGACCCCGGCGATCGTGCCGAACACCATGAACTTGCCGATCATCTCGGCGGGCCAGGCTTGTGGCATGAACCAGTGCGTCGCTGGCCACTCCGACAGCACGCCGATGGTGCCAACGGCAACACCGGACACCGCCCCGAAGAGGTACCCACGCTTGGGTGAGATCACCAGCGCGACCAGTTCGATCAGGATCGCCTCGCCGATGTACGGCAGGAACGGCGCGGGCGTCAGGTCGAACGGCACCACAACGACGTAGAGCAGGCAGCGCAGCGCCACGTAGAGCCCGATCGCGGCAAGCGCCCCACCGGGTCCGAACGTCACCCGCGCGTAGATCAGGCCCCACGTCGTCGCGATCGCCACCAGCACGACCTGGTTGAGCAGCGGGAACTGCGGGATGCCGTGTTCGAACTCCATCAGAAACGCGGTGATCGTGGTGACCCACATACCGCCGACCAGCACGCCCCACAGCTTCTCGCCGCGCCCGGTCATCGCCCGCGCGCCGACCTGCTTCGCCTCCGCGAGCAGCAGCATGATGCCGATCGGCGTCAGCACCGCACCGCCGATCATGAGGACGTGCGTCGGGCCCCACTCGGTGACGTCCTGGCCGAACAGCCGGTGCCAGATGTCATCGAGTGGGAACCCGGCGACGCCGACGATGCCGCACACCATCACCACGATCGAGCCCATGGGTGCCCGCCACGCGGGGCCGATCCGGAACGTCCGCAGCGGCAGTTCCTTGCGTGCGAGCGTCGCGCTGATCACGCCGGCCGAGAAGATTCCGAGCAACGCGAAGTAGATCGGGTAGTGCGATGGGTTGGCCAGCGGCCCCTCGTCGCGGCCAAGCTCCATGTGGATCGGCACGTCCCAATAGACCCCGATGCCGCCGGTGATGTCGGCGAGGATCAGCAGGTAGATCGGCAGCCCTGCCCAGCGCGGCAGGCCGTCGTAGCGCGAGACGGTGTCGGCGAGCCTGCCGAGCAGTGTGCGTTTGCCAGCCCGTTCTCGCATCACGAAGATCATCAGCGGCACGATCACCGCGAACGCCAGGATGGCCGCGATGATCACCTCGTCGAGTGCCGCGCCACCGGCCGGTGGTGCCTCCCGCACGCTGCCCATATCCGCTCGCTTCCGTCATCGTCGACGTCGACCCGAAGCCGCTACCAGTGGTTAGCGTTACTTCGGGTCACACTTAGATGTACGGTACAACGAGTACCATTAAAATTTCCAGTACCTCTGGGACACTGTGACGTGTGACGGTGAAACGACGCTCCGTGCCCGCGCGCCAGGACGGCCGCGCGACGCGGTGGGCTGGCCAGCGCGAACGCAGGCGCAGGGAGTTCGTCGACGCCGCGCTCAAGGCGATCACCGAGCACGGTCCGCACGTCTCAACGCAGCAGATCGCGGATCGCGCAGGTGTGCCACGCACCCGGCTGTACCGGCACTTCAACGGCAAGGCGGACTTGGCGGCGGCGATCGCGGAGCGGGTCATCGAGCAGGTCGTCGTCGAGCTGGACCCGGTGTGGAACCCACGCGGCACGCCGATGGAGATGATCGAACTAGCGGTGCGCACCCACGTCGCGTGGATGGCGGAGCACGCGGCGATCTATCAGTACGTCATCAACATCGGCGGCGAAGCAGGCGCGTCGGCGTACCACGATGTCAAGGTCGCGGTCAGCGGCCACATCGCTGCGCTGTTCCGGGAGTACCTGCACGCATCTGGCGGCGACACCACGGCGGCCGAACCCGCGGCGTACGGGTTGGTCGGCTTCGTCGACGCCGCGACGACTCGATGGCTGGAGCACCCCGACGAGCAGACCCGCGAGGAGCTGGTCCGCAAACTCGTCGACTGGGCGTGGCTGCTGATCTCGGACACCGCCGCGAAGAGCGGGCTCGAGCTGGACCCGCACCAGCGGTTGCCGACCCCGAAGGAGCTGCGCGCCCAGCACGCGACGCGCTAGGCACGGAACAGTGACGACGCGCGTCAGTGCGATGTTGATCAGCTTACCCTCCCGTGCGACCAAATACTGTCCGCTTTGCCGTATTTAAATCGTCATACGAGAGGGCAAGCTGATCGGCGACGCGATCAAGAGGAGGACGAGCCGCCGTCCTGCTTGTCCTGCTCGGGGAGCGGCGTGCCACTGGGGACGGACGCCGTTGACACATCCGCCTCGCCGTTGGCTTCCGCCTCGCCGCCGACCTCGGGCTCAGAGCCGTTGCCAGCGCCGTTGCCCGCGGCGCCGGCGGCTGGCGTCGGCTCCGGCGCGGCGGCACCGTCCGAGCCCTCCGGCGCGGGCGTGCGCTTCACCGAGGACAGCAGCAGCTGCGCGACGTCGACGACCTCGACGTGCTCATCGGCCTGCTGGTCATTCTTACGCTGGGTGACGCCGTCGGTGAGCATCACGCGGCAGAACGGGCAGCCCGTCGCGATCTTGGTCGGCGCGGTGCCGAGCGCCTCGTCGACGCGCTCGACGTTGATCCGCTTCCCGATGCGCTCTTCCATCCACATCCGGGCGCCACCGGCACCACAGCACATCGAGCGGTCACCGTGGCGCGGCATCTCCCGCAGCTGCGCACCGGACGCGCCGACAAGATCACGCGGCGCCTCGTACACCTGGTTGTGGCGGCCGAGGAAGCACGGGTCGTGGTACGTCACGCCCTGGGCAACCGGCGCGACCGGAGTGAGCCGCTTCTCCCGCACCAGCTTGTTGAGCAGCTGGGTGTGGTGCACGACCTCGTACTGCCCACCGAGCTCCGGATACTCGTTCGCCATGGTGTTGAAGCAGTGCGCACAGGTGACGACGATCTTGCGCTTGAGCGGCTCGACATCCTCGAACACCGAGTTCAGCACCTCGACGTTCTGCTGCGCCAGCATCTGGAACACGAACTCGTTACCCGCGCGGCGAGCCGGGTCACCGGTACAGGTCTCCTCGGAGCCGAGCACCTTGTAGCTGACGCCGGCCATGTGCAGCAGCTCGGCGACGGCCTTGGTCGTCTTCTTCGCGCGGTCCTCGAACGCACCCGCGCAGCCGACCCAGAACAGGTACTCGGTGTCGCCCCACTCGCCGTCGAACACCGGGACCTCGAAGTCGACCTCCTTGGTCCAGTCCAGCCGGTCCTTGGCGTTCTGGCCCCACGGGTTGCCCTTGTTCTCCAGGTTCTTGAACATCCCGCCCAGCTCGGTGGGGAAGTTCGACTCGATCATCACCTGGTAGCGGCGCATGTCGACGATGTGGTCGACGTGCTCGATGTCGACAGGGCACTGCTCGACGCAGGCACCACAGTTGGTGCACGACCAGAGCATGTCCGGGTCGATGACGCCGTTCTCCTCGGGGCCGCCGATCAGCGGGCGCTCCGACTCGGCCAGCGCGAGGACGTCGATCCCGGCATGCGGGTCATCGCCCTCAAGGCCGATCTCCTCGCCCATCATGTCCTTCTTGCCGCCCTCGAGCAGGTACGGCGCCTTGGCATAGGCGTGGTCACGCAGCTGCGTGATCAGCAGCTTCGGCGACAGCGGCTTGCCGGTGTTCCACGCGGGACACTGCGACTGGCACCGACCGCACTCGGTACAGGTGGTGAAGTCCAGCCAGCCCTTCCAGGAGAAGTCCTCGACCTGACCGGCACCGAAGACGTCCTTCTCCGGGTCGGCCTCCTCGAAGTCGAGCGGCTTGCCGTCGCTCATCATCGGCTTCAGCGCACCGAGCGCCTGGCTGCCGTCGTCCTCACGCTTGAAGTAGATGTTGAAGAACGCGCTGAACCGGTGCCACGCGACACCCATCGTCATGTAACGCGACACGACGACGACCCACACCATCGCGCCCATCAGCTTGATGAACGCCATGATCACGACGCCGTTCGGGCTGGTCGGCAGCAGCTCAGCCAGCGGAGCGGTGGTGAAGCTCGCCCACAACGGCGAGTGGTCGAGGCCGCTGGCGATCTTGAACGCCTTGACGCCGAGGATGCCGAGGCCCTCGATGATCACGACAGCTTCGACGAAGTACGCCTGCCAGAAGTTCGACCCGGCGAAGCGGGACTGCCGGTCGGCGCGGCGCGGGTGGTTCAGCTGGCGGATGATCGCCAGCGCGACGCCGCCGACGACGGTGCCGAGCCCGAGCAGCTCGATCGCGAGGCTCCAGACCACCCACTCACCGATGATCGGCCAGTGGAAGCTAGGCACGAACACTTCGCCGTAGGCCTCGAACAGCACGGCGGAGCCGATCAGGAAGCCCCACATCACCATCCAGTGCCACACCCCGACGTGGCGCAGTTTGTTCATCCGCGTGTGGGCGGCGAACTCCTTGACCAGCGTCTTCATGCGTGGCACGAACGGACCGTTGCGCGTGGCGTCGGGCTGTCCGAGACGGATGATCTTGACCATGCGCAGGACCGTCGCGACGAACATTCCCCACGCGACGATGCTGAACAGGACGGCGATACCGCCGAGCGTGAGCTCTAGCGCACCCATGGAGCGGGCCTTTCTGCTGGCGTAATGCTTACGGAGCGGGCTTACCCTACTGATGGGTAATCGATCGACTGCGCCCTTGTCCCGTCGATGTGTTCTACGACTCCCGACAAACTTGGACGATAGTTCAGGTAGTGTGGAACCGCAGTGTGAAATCACACAGTGCGACAGGAGGTGCTGCCGTGGCCGCCTACATGCTCCTCGCCGGGGCAATCGTGCTCGAGGTCATCGGCACGACCGCACTCAAGCTGTCCGAGGGCTTCACCCGGCCGTGGCCCTCCGCGCTGGTGGTCGGCAGCTACCTGCTCGCCTTCGCCGCGCTCGGCCAGGTGCTCAAGCTCGGCATGCCGGTCGGCGTCGCCTACGCCATCTGGGCGGCGTTCGGGATCGCGTTGATCGCGACCGTCGGTGTGGTGTTTTTCAAGGAACAACTCACCATGCCGATGGTCATGGGGCTCGGGCTCGTCATCGGCGGAGTCGTCTTGCTCGAACTAGGTAGGGCGCCGCGGTGAGCGTGCAAACGGACGGCCGCAAGGCACGTGGCGAACGACGTCGCCAGGAGATCATCGCCGCCACGCTGCGGGTGATCGAGCGGGACGGCGTCGCGGGCGTCACCCATCGGACGGTCGCCAGGGAGGCCAGCATCCCCACGGCTTCGACGACGTATCACTTCGCCACGCTGGATGACCTGCTGATCGCGACGCTCATCTCCTGCGCGCGGGACATGGCCACCGAGGTGTACTGGATGATCGACCGCGCGCGCTCCCGCGAGGGGCTGCGCCGATCGTCGGACTCAAGCGGCGGGCCAAGCGCGGCCGATGAGGTATCCGCGCTACTCGCCGAGGCGCTCGGGCCCCGGCGCGGCAGGACGATGGCGGAGTACGAGCTGTATCTGCTCGCGTCACGCAGACCCGCGCTGCGCCCTGCCGCCAGGCGCTGGTTGGACGTCTTGACGTCGATGGTGCGTCACGACGACGAGGTGGCGTTCCGGGTGTTTCTCGCCGGGATCGACGGCTTACTGATCCAGGGTCTGATCGACGACGAGCCGCCGACGGCGGACGAGCTGCGCCCCGTGGTGGAGTACCTGCTCAAGCCGCGCTGACCCGCCCGGGAGCGGTTCCCGGGCGGGAGGGCGGATGGTTGGTGCTCAGCCCTTGTTCTCGTAGATCGCTGTGATGCTCGCCCGCGCCAGGGTGGTGCCGAACATGTTGAAGCCGAGAAACGCGGGCGAAGCGTTCTCGTCGACGTCCAGTTTGTCGGCCGAGAGCGCGTGCACCGTGAAGATGTAGCGGTGCGGGCCGTGCCCGGGCGGCGGTGCGGCACCGAGGTACTGACGCACACCGCCGTCGGTCTTCAGGGTGACCGCCCCGACGGGCAGGCCGGAGCCACTGGCGTCACCCGCGCCGGACGGCAGCTCGGTCGTGGTCACCGGGATGTTGCAGACGGCCCAGTGCCAGAAGCCGCTCGCGGTCGGGGCGTCCGGGTCGAAGCAGGTGACGGCGAAGCTCTTGGTCTCGGCGGGGAAGTCGCTCCACGCCAGGTGTGGCGAGCGGTCCTCACCGCCTGCGCCGAAAATGCCGGACAGATGCGGCGTCGCCAGCGTCTCGCCCTCGGCGATGTCGCTACTGCGCAGCGTGAACGAGGGCACCTGCGGCAGGAAGTCGTACGGGTTGGGTGGTTGTGCCATGAGTCCTCCTGGGATCGAAAGCGTGCTTGCCGAAGACGTATGCCCGCGAGGTTAGTAGTCCGCGCTGAAAGACGCCTTCGCTGCCGTGGGCGCGATCTTGCGATTGACATCGTCGACGGTGTCGAGACACATCTGCTCGTCCCACTACATACGCACCGGCGCGGTTCAGGGCGTTTCTGGGGGTTGTCCCTGATGTGGCACCGGCGCACCACGTCCTAACGTCGTCATCCTGGGATCTCGAACGGAGGGCATGGTGTCTCGAACTAGCAGGGCGATCGCGGGGGTGCTGTTCCTCGGCGTCGCGGTGGTGATCGCGACCGGGTGGTGGAAGCCGTCAACGGCTTCGGCGAACGACACGGTCACCGAGCCCTTGCGCCATGTGGAGATCGACAACGACAGCGGTGACGTGAGCATCCGCGCCGAGGACGTCGAGACCACGACGGTGAACCAGGAGCTCCGGTACCACTGGGACGAACCGGACACCGCGTTCGAGGTGAAGGACGGCACCCTCGAACTCGACGGCTGCGGCTGGCGGTGCGACGTCAGCTACGAGGTCGTCGTCCCGCTCGGCACCACGGTGAGCGGCAGCGTCGACTCCGGCAGCATCGTGCTCGACGGCGTCGCCGACGTCGACGTTGACGCCGACAGCGGAAGCATCACGCTCAGCGACATCGACGGCTCGGTCGTGGCCGACGCCGATTCCGGCAGCATCACCGGCAATGGCCTCAGCGGTCCGATCGAGGTCGACGCCGACTCAGGCAAGATCGAACTCGCCCTGAACAAGCCGAGCGACGTCACCGCGCAGGCCGACTCCGGCTCCATCGAGCTGACCGTGCCGGATGTGGCGTACAACGTCTCCTCCCAGGTTGACTCCGGCGGCGAGGAGATCGACGTCCGCACCGACCCGGACTCACCGCACCTGCTGGACCTGGACGCCGACAGCGGAAGCATCACCGTCCGCACGGGCTGACGCGAGCCGCATCACGCCGGGAACAAACTCCGCACCCCCACCCGTTACACGGGCAGTGAGGTTGAGTGTGATTCACTCAAGTCTGAGTTGACGCGGACGAACCCGTCCGGTTAGAACTTGAGCCAGTCATACTCAACATAAACGCAAGACCCCAGCTAGACACAGGAGGACCACCCATGGCGCGAACGGTCGGCATCGACCTCGGGACGACCAACTCGGTCGTCGCTGTCCTCGAAGGTGGCGAGCCGACGGTCATCGCCAACTCCGAGGGTTCCCGCACCACCCCGTCCATCGTCGCCTTCGCCAAGAACGGCGAGGTACTCACCGGTCAGCCCGCCAAGAACCAGGCGGTGACCAACGTCGACCGCACCATCCGCTCGGTCAAGCGGCACATGGGCACCGACTGGAAGACCGAGATCGATGGCAAGAACTACACCGCGCAGGAGATCAGCGCCCGGGTGCTGATGAAGCTCAAGCGCGACGCCGAGGCGTACCTCGGCGAGGAGGTCACCGACGCGGTCATCACCGTTCCGGCCTACTTCGAGGACGCCCAGCGGCAGGCCACCAAGGAAGCGGGCCAGATCGCGGGCATGAACGTGCTGCGCATCGTCAACGAGCCGACCTCAGCCGCGCTGGCTTATGGCCTCGACAAGGGTGAGAAGGAGCAGACCATCCTGGTCTTCGACCTCGGTGGCGGCACCTTCGACGTCTCGCTGCTCGAGCTCGGCGAGGGCGTCGTCGAGGTCCGCGCGACCAGCGGTGACAACCACCTCGGTGGTGACGACTGGGACGAGCGGATCGTGCAGTGGCTGGTCGACAAGTTCAAGGCCTCGCAGGGCATCGACCTGACCAAGGACCGGATGGCGCTGCAGCGCATCAAGGAAGCCGCCGAGAAGGCCAAGATCGAGCTGTCCAGCTCGTCGACCGCCAACATCAACCTGCCCTACATCACGGTCGACGCGGACAAGAACCCACTCTTCCTCGACGAGACGCTCTCGCGCGCCGAGTTCCAGCGGATCACGCAGGACCTGCTCGACCGCACCAAGGCGCCGTTCCACAACGTCATCAAGGACGCTGGCATCTCCGTCAGCGACATCGACCACGTCGTGCTCGTCGGTGGCTCCACCCGGATGCCAGCCGTCGTCGACCTGGTCAAGGAGCTGACCGGCGGCCAGGAGCCGAACAAGGGCGTCAACCCGGACGAGGTCGTCGCCGTCGGCGCCGGGCTGCAGGCCGGTGTGCTCAAGGGCGAGGTCAAGGACGTCCTGCTGCTCGACGTCACCCCGCTGTCGCTGGGTATCGAGACCAAGGGCGGCGTGTTCACCAAGCTCATCGAGCGCAACACCACGATCCCGACCAACCGCTCCGAGGTCTTCTCCACGGCGGACGACAACCAGCCGTCGGTGCAGATCCAGGTGTTCCAGGGTGAGCGCGAGATCGCCGCGCACAACAAGAAGCTCGGCAGCTTCGAGCTGACCGGCATCCCGCCAGCACCGCGTGGCGTGCCGCAGATCGAGGTCGGCTTCGACATCGACGCCAACGGCATCGTGCACGTGACCGCGAAGGACCTCGGCACGGGCAAGGAGCAGAGCATCAAGATCACCGGTGGTTCCGCGCTGGCGCAGGAAGACATCGACCGGATGGTCAAGGATGCCGAGGCCCACGCCGAGGAAGACCGCAAGCGGCGCGAGGAGGCCGAGACCCGCAACCAGGCGGAAACCCTCGTCTACCAGACGGAGAAGTTCGTCACGGACAACGAGGACAAGCTGCCTGACGAGGTCAAGACCAAGGTCAATGACGCGGTCAGCGAACTCAACGAGGCGCTGAAGGGCACCGACACCGCCGCGATCCAGTCCGCGATGGAGAAGCTGACGCAGGAGTCGCAGGCCATGGGCTCCTCGATGTACGCGGACCAGCAGGACGCGACGGCCGGTGCCGCCGGTGACGCCGGTGGCGCGTCTGAGTCGGCTGGCGCCGAAGACGTTGTCGATGCCGAGATCGTTGACGAAGACAAGTCCGAGGGCGACAAGAAGTGAGTGGCAACTACGACGAAGGCGAAGCCGTCAGGCCGGAGGAGCCAGTCATCGTGCGGGACCGTCGCAAGATCGATCCCGAAACGGGCGAACTCCGCGAAGAACCGATCGTCGAGGACGCCCCCCGACCCGCGGATGGCTCAGGGCCGCCCGCGGGCGGGGAGATCGTCGACGATGCGGTGGCACCGGCCTCCGACGTAGAGAAGGAACTCGCGGAACGCACTGCTGACCTGCAGCGCGTGCAGGCTGAGTACGCCAACTACCGCAAGCGCGTCGAGCGGGACAAGGTCGCCAACACCACGGCGGCCAAGGCGTCCCTCGCCAACCAGTTGCTGCCACTGCTCGATGACATCGAGCGCGCGGAGCAGCACGGCGATCTCACCGGCGCGTTCAAGGCGGTGGCGGACAAGCTGGTCACGACGCTGCAGCAGGCTGGTCTCGAATCGTTCGGCACGGAGAACGAGCCGTTCGACCCGAGCGTGCACGAGGCGGTGCAGCACAACACGTCATCGGACGTCAAGGAACCGACGGTGACAACGGTGCTCCGCCGCGGCTACAAGTTCGGCGAGCGGGTGCTGCGGCCTGCGATGGTCGCGGTGACCGATCACGAACCCGGGCAGGAAGAGCGGCCGGAGGTGCTGGTGGACCCGGCGGAACCGGCCGAACCGCCAGCCCGAGAAGAGAACAACTGACGAAAGGAGGAGACGTCCGGTGACCGCTCGTGAGTGGCTCGGCAAGGATTTCTACCGTGAGCTGGGCGTCTCCTCCGACGCGTCGACGGAGGAGATCAAGAAGGCGTACCGGAAGCTGGCACGGGAGAACCACCCCGACGCCAACCCCGGCAACCCGGATGCCGAGAAGAAGTTCAAGGCGGTGTCGGAGGCCTATGGTGTGCTGTCCGACCCCGCTAAGCGCAAGGAGTACGACGAGGCGCGTGCGCTGTTCGGCTCCGGTGCGGGCACCGGTGGTGCCGGTGGCGGCTTCGGCTTCCCCGGCGGCGGTGGCGCTGGCGGGTTCGACTTCGGCGACCTGTTCGGTGCCCAGACCGCCAACCAAGGTGGGATGGGAGGCCTTGGTGACATCCTCGGCGGCCTGTTCGGCAGGCGCGGGGCGACCGGTGCCGGCCCATCGGTGGCGCAGCGCGGCTCCGACGTCGAGACCGACATCAGGATCGACTTCGCCGAGGCGGTCAAGGGCGCGACCATGCCGCTGCGGCTGTCCAGCCCCGCCAAGTGCGGTAGCTGCGCGGGTTCCGGCGCCAAGCCGGGCACGACCCCGCGCACGTGTCCGACCTGTGGTGGCGCCGGACTACTCAACACAAGCCAGGGCGCGTTCGCGTTCTCCGAGCCTTGCCGCGACTGCCGGGGCAGGGGCGCGATCATCGACAACCCGTGCCCCGAGTGCGGCGGCGACGGCGTCTCGACCCGTACTCGCACCCTGACCGTGCGGATCCCGCCCGGCGTTGACAACGACCAGCGGATCCGGCTCGCCGGGCAAGGCGAACCGGGCAGAGGTGGCGCGACGGCTGGCGACCTGTACGTGCGGGTGCACGTCACGCCACACCCGGTTTTCGGGCGGTCCGGCAACAACCTGACGATCACCGTGCCGGTGGAGTTCACCGAACTCGCGCTCGGCACCACGATCAGCGTGCCGACGCTCGACGGCAAGGTGTCCGTGAAGGTGCCAGCCGGGACCAACAACGGCAAGGTGCTGCGCGTGCGCGGCAAGGGCATCGCCAAGCGGGAAGGCACGACCGGCGACCTGCTGGTGACGTTGCAGGTCACGGTGCCTGACAACCTCACGGACGACGCCGAGACCGCGTTGCGCGAGTACGCCGAGAAGATCAAGAAGCATGACCCGCGGCCGGAGATCACCAAGTTGCTGAAGGAGCGATAATGTCGCTGCGCTTCCCTCAGGGTTTCGGCGGTCTGCCCCACGGGGCGGACGAAACGACGCCGGTGTTCGTGATCTCCGTTGCCGCGGAGCTGTCCGGGCTGCACGCGCAGACACTGCGCACCTACGACCGGATGGGCCTGGTCTCGCCGGGCAGGACGTCCGGTGGCGGCAGGCGCTACTCGATGCGCGACATCGCGCTGCTGCGCGAGGTGCAGCGACTCTCGCAGGAAGACGGCGTCAACCTCGCTGGCATCAAACGGATCATCGAACTGGAGGGCCAGGTCGACGCGCTGCGTGGCAAGGTCGCCGAGCTGACAGAGGAGCTGGCGGCGGCGTACGCGGCCGCCGAGCAGGCCGCCGCCGCGGTGCACGCGTCGTACCGCAAGGAGCTGGTGCCGATGCGCCAGGAGACGGCGCTGGTGGTCTGGAAACCCAAACGCTGGCGGTAGCAGCCGCCGCCCGTTGCGCCGTGTCCGACGCTCAGGACGTTGTGTCCTGCACTCTGGACGTTGTGTCCTGCATTCAGGACGCCGTGTTCGGCACTCCCAACGTCGTGTTCGTCACTCGGGACGCGGTCTCACCACCCCAGTGATCGACTGCTGCTCGCTCATCTGCGCGTAACCGCGCACGCGAGCCCGTTTACTCCCGACACATCGAAAGTATCCGAATCGCCCGATTCCGGCCCACCTCTACGGTCCCATGCAGTATCGTCACCGTTCGTTCACGCGGCCGCGACGAACGATCTGGGGCGAGCTGAACGTTCGAGCTCTGACCTAATGCGGAAGGAGCCGACGTGTCCACATTGCGCGCCGCCACCATCACAGCCACCGCGCTCGCGTTGAGTGCCTGTGCCGGGCCGAAGCCGCTCAAGATCCCCGGAGACGCATCCGATTCGGTCACGGGACGGACGTGTCTCAAAGCTCAACCAGGGAACCCGGCCATCTCGATCCCCATCCACGGCGTGAAGTCGATCGGCGAGAGCGCCGTGACCATTACGGACATCGAGCTTGTTGACGCCAAGCAGATGACGTTGGTGGGCGCGGAGATCGCGCAGTGGCCGCCCGACGTACCCAACAAGGTCCCCAACACCGTGGTTGGCGGACCCTTTCCGCCAGACGAACGTGACCCGGAGCTGGTGTGGGGAAACGGACTGACCGCAACCGACGCTGTGCTGGATCCCGGGACGACGTGGACCTTGTCCGTAGGCGTCAAGCCCGGGGCAGCCGTGAGCGTTCTTAAGTGGATCACGGTGAAGTACGTCGACGCGGACGGTAATGACTACGTGTCGCATACCGCGGAAGCCTTCATGGTCCGGGCTGACTGCTTCGTCGACCACGATTCGCCCGCGGGCTACGACTGACGTACCTGACATAGGCGTGTCGGGTGTGCACGACCGGCGATCTGTCGAACACGGCGTCCCGAGCGCAGGACACGGCGTCCTCAGCGTCGGACACGGCGTCGAGACTGCAGGACACAACGTCGAGACTGCAGGACACGGCGCCGGGGCCGCCCGGCGTCAGTCCGTCGTGAAGGAGTCGTAGGAGATCTGGTCGAAGGTGGTGCCGGTGACGAGCATCCGGGAGACCGTCGAGCGGATCATGCCGGGGGAGCCGGACACCAGCACGTCGTGGTCACGCCAGGCCCCGTGGCCGGTGACGACTTCCGCGAGCTGGCCCTTCTCGCCGCCGTCGGCCGAACCGTCCTCGGTCACCGGCACGACCGTCAGCCATGAGTGCCGCTCGGCGAGCGCACGCAGCTCGTTCAGGTAGTACAAGTCGTCCACCCTGCGACCGCCGAAGAACATCGTCACGTATGGCCGGGTGTCCCTGGCACTCAGCTCATCGATCACACCGAGCAGCGGCGCGATGCCGGTGCCGCCGCCGACGAGCAGCATGTCGCGGTCGGCCGCCGGGTTGGCCCACAGGTTCCCCAGCGGCGAACCGATCCGCCAGACGTCGCCGAGGCAGGTGTAGCCCACCAATGCCCTGCTGACCCAGCCGCCGTCGACCGCACGGACGTGGAAATCGATCGTGCCGTCCTCGCGCGGCGCATTGGCCGGGGACAGGTAACGCCACAGCCGAGGCCGCTGCGGGCTCTCGATGCTCACGTACTGGCCGGTGTAGAACGGCACCGATCGGTCGGGCTGGACCCTGATCAGCGCGGTATCCCAGTCGAGCCTGGTGTGTTCGACGACCTGGGCCTGCCACCAGGCTGGGCCGTCATCGGACGCGGAGCCCTCCTGCATGGCGCCAGCGATGATCGCGAAGGCGTCCGCCCAGGCGCGCTCGACCTCCTCGGTCCAGTCGTCGCCCGAGTAGTGCCGTAGCGCGCCGAGCAACGCCGTGCCGACCGACTCGTAGTGCTTGGTGACGACGCCGAACTTGCGGTGGTCCCGACCGAGCTGCCGCAGGAACGGCGTCAGCTCCTGCGGCCGGTCCACCATTTGCACGATGTGCACCAGCGCGCGCAACAGTCTGCTGCGCTGCATCTCCATGTTGGCCGGGAACATGTCCCGCGTATCGGGTGCGATGGCGAACAACAACGCGTAGAACTGGCGTGACAGCCCTTCCGAGTGCTGCTCGATTTTGGCGAAGCTCTCCCTGATGATGCTGACGACGCGCTCAGCGTCGCGCTGGCGCGCGCTGCTGGAGCCCGATGGCTCTTCTGGCTCGTCGAGCACGGCGTTCACTGTCATCTGTGCGAGGCTTCTCCACGATCGCAGGTAGTCGCGGGCATACGAAGTCGCGCTGACCACGACCCCGCCGGTTTATCACCCAGTCGAGACTAACCTGATTCTGCATGAAATAAAGCCACTGTGGTTCGGCCAACTGGTGCGAACTGCGTTCCGTACCAGGGCGACTGCCTGGCGTAACGACTCCTATGCATGCGGTGGTACCGCCAACACGAGGGGTGGGAAATGGTCTCCTGTCGTGTCAGACTTGGCGGTCGGCAGCACCCGTCCCCGCCCATACCCGAGATCGTCTGGACCGCAGGTGAAACATTCGCTCCGGCTCGCACGCATGTCCCGGATGGATCTGACCCCGAACCCGACAGACGACGTCCCACCGGCGCACCCGCCAGCGCCGAAGCACCGGCGCGGGAAGCACGACGCCGGTAACCAGCAGGGCAACGTCGTCCCCCGCAACGGCGCACCCCAGAACGGCCCGGTTCAGAACGGCGCACACCACAACGGCCCCCATCAGAACGGCCACCCGACGCCGCAACCACCCGCGCACGCCACCGCGCCACAGCAACAGCCCCCGCAACCGCCCGAACCCACCCCGAAGCCGTCCGAGACCTGGGAAGCACCGCCTGTCGTCTGGCGCGCGGTGCCGCCCGAGCCGGAAGACCCCGCCAAGGACACCGACACCCACCTGCCCGGCTCCGCCGGCGAGCACCTGTTGCAGCTGGCCTACAACACCCGCACCCGCGCGGAGCGCTTCTACCAGGACCAGGTGTGCGAGGCGCTCAATGACGAGATGATCGACTTCATCGACCGGATGGAGATGGCGTTCATCGCGACGGCGGACGCCAACGGCGAGGCGGACTGTTCCCCGCGTTTCGGCCCGCCGGGCTTCATTCAGGTGCTCGACCGCGGCCACGTCGCTTACCCGGAGTACCGGGGCAACGGCGTCATGGCCAGCCTCGGCAACATCAGCGAGAACCCGCACGTCGGGATCCTGCTGCTCGACTTCGTGCGGGACCGCATCGGCCTGCACATCAACGGCAGGGCGATGATCGTCGACCACGACGCGATGCGCGCGGAGTTCGACGGCATCCCCGAGGAGACCGAGCGCGGCAGGACGCCGGAGCGGTGGGTGCTGGTCGAGATCGACGAGGCGTACATCCACTGCCGCAAGCACATCCCTCGGATGATCCACGCCGACGCCGACCAGGCGTGGGGCACCGACGACGTCAAGCGCAAGGGTGGGGACTACTTCGGGGTCCGCAAGGCGCGCAAAGAGGATCGGAAGGAAGCCCAGCGCGAGACGTCACCGGCCCGCGAGCTGAGCAGCGCCCGTCGCCGGTAGCGCGGCGGATCCGACCACCGCGCTACAACGGTCTCGTCACCGCTCAATCCAGGGTGAACGGGTCGTAGGCGATCTGGTCGAGGCTGGTGCCCGAGACCAGCAACCGGGACACCGTCGCCTTGATCATCTGAGGCGAGCCGGAGACGAGGACATCGTGGTCAGGCCACGCGCCGCGTTTGGTGACCACCTCGGCGAGCGTGCCCTGCTCGGCACCGGTGATACCGCCGCCGCTCTCCACGACGGGCACCACTGTGAACCACGGGTTCACCGACTCAAGGGCGCGCAGGCTGTCCAGCTCATAGAGGTCGTCGGCCGTCCTGCCGCCGAAGAACATCGTGACGTTCGGGTTCTTGCCCCATCGCGCGAGATCGTCGACCAGCGCGCGCAGCGGCGCGCTGCCGGTGCCACCCGCGATCATCAGCACATCCCTGCCAGCGCCTCGGTCGATGCTGAGCCTGCCGAGCGGCGGGCCGAGGTGCCAGATGTCGCCCGGCTGAGTGTGGCTGACGATGGCCCTGCTCACCCAGCCACCGTCGACCGCGCGCACATGGAACTCCAGCGAGCCGTCCTCGCGCGGAGCGTTGGCGGGCGAAAGGTACCGCCATAGCCGGGGCCGCTGCGGGATCTCCACGCTCACGTACTGCCCAGCCCGGTAGGAGACCTGCGCGTCCGGCTCGATGCGCACCAGCGCGAGATCCCAGCTCAGCCTGCGGTGGTCGGTCACGGTCGCGCTGAGCAGCGCGGGGCTCGGGTCGGACGCCGCCGCTTCCTGCATCGACCGCGCGACGATGGTGTAGCCCTCGGCCCATGCGCGTTCGACGTCCGGCGTCCACGCCTCGCCCAGTTGCTCGCGCAGCGCTGCGAGCATGGCGGTGCCGATGGCCTCGTAGTGGCGGGTCTCAACAGCGAACTTGCGGTAGTCGCGGCCGAGCTGGGTCAAGAACGGCACGAGGTCGTCCGGCCGGTCGACCATCTGCACCACGCGCGCGATGGCGCGCATCAGCTTGCCCCTGCGCACCTCGACGTTGATCGGGAATAGCTCGCGGGTGTCCGGCGCGAGGGTGAACAGCAGCCCGTAGAACGTCTGCGACATCTCGGGTAAGTAGGGCTCCGCCTGCGCCCAGGTATCCGAAATGAGCCGCACCATCGTGGTGACCTCGGGCGGCGCCTTGCGTGCCGCTGACCCGCGCGGGACAGGGCTGACGGCGTCAGGTGGGCTCATAAGTCTCTAACTGGACGCGGGGTTGTGATTGGGGCACGCCTGGGTCTCAGGCAGCGTAGCCGTAACCCTAGTCCCACAAGCGAGTGATCCCGCCCGTTTCACCGGGCGGGATCACTCGTCTTGCGCAATCAGCTAGCTTGATCGACTTATCAGGTTGACCGGGTCAGACCCGCTCCACTTCCTCGATGTCGCCGGACTTCAGCCCGCCGAGGTAGAGCTTGAGCTCCCGCTTGACCACGGGTGCCAGCAGGTAGAGCCCGATCACGTTGAACAGTGCCAGCAGGAACATGACCGCGTCGGTGAACGCGAGCACGTCGCCAAACTGCACGACCGAACCAACGATGATGAACGCGCAGAACACGAACCGGTACGCGTTCTCACTGGTGTTGCTCTTGCCGAACAGGAACGTCCACGCCTTCTGGCCGTAGTACGCCCAGGTGATCATCGTGGAGATCGCGAACAGCAGCACCGCGATGGCCAGCACGTACTGGAAGCCGGGCAGCGCGGTCTCGAACGCACTCGACGTCACCTCGACACCGGGAATGTTCGGCGCATCCTCACCCGCGGCGTCCGCGGCGAGCAGCGCTTCCTTCGAGTCGTTCCAGTACTGACTGCTGGCGATGGTGATGGTCAGCGCCGTCATGGTGCAGACGACGACGGTGTCGATGAACGGCTCGAGCAGCGCGACGAGCCCCTCGGTGGCCGGGTAGTTCGTCTTGACCGCGGAGTGCGCGATCGGCGCGGAACCAAGACCGGCCTCGTTGGAGAACGTGGCCCTGCGGAGACCCTGGATGATCGCACCGATCACACCGCCGACGACGCCCTCACCCGTGAACGCGCCGGAGATCATCTCACCGACGGCCGCGGGCACCTGCGGGATGTTGAACAGGATGACGATCAGGCAGGCGATGATGTAGATGATCGCCATCGACGGCACGAGCCGGCTGGTCACACGGCCGATCGACTTGATGCCGCCCCAGATGACCGCGCCGACGATCAACGCGAGGATGATGCCGAAGACAAGGCCAGCGCCGTCGTTGGTGAGCGGGCTGTCCTCGCCACCGGTAACGCGGCGCAGCTGCGCCATCGACTGGTTGGCCTGGAACATGTTGCCGCCACCGATGCCGAACAGCAGGATGCCGACGGCGACCAGCCCAGCGAGGCCAGTGCCGAGAATCTTGCCCGCGTTGCCAGGAATCCGCTCGGCGAAGCCTTTGCGCAGGTAGTGCATCGGCCCACCGGAGACGGTGCCGTCCTCGTGGATCTCCCGGTACTTCACACCGAGGGTGCATTCCACGAACTTGGTGACCATGCCGAGCAAGCCGACCAAGATCATCCAGACGGTGGCGCCCGCGCCACCAATGGTGACGGCAACACCAACACCCGCGATGTTGCCGAGGCCAACGGTGCCCGATAGCGCTGAGGATAACGCCTGGAAGTGGGTGATCTCGCCCGGTTCGTCGTCACGGGTGTACTTGCCCCGCACCACCTCCGTAGCGAGTTTGAACGCACGGAACTGGATGAAGCCGAAGTAGAAGCTGAAGATCAGCCCCGCGACGACAAGCCAGCCGACGATCCACGGGAAGGTCGTCCCGAAGAACGGAAGCTCGTAGAAGACGAAATTGCCCAGCCCCTCCGCGACGGGCGCGAAGACACTGTCGATCGCCTCCTCGACGTTACGCAACAACTCACTCTGGGCACCTTCCACATCCTCCTGCGCGAGGACCAGTGGAGCCCCATCCGAGTGACTCGTGATCACTGAGTGTGTGCTTGTAGGCATGGACAGAAAGTTGACCCCAAGATCGGCCGCCACACAAGACCCAGTTTCCCCTGCGAGCGAAATACGTCCTTTGGTCGGAACGGGGCGTTGCCACCGAGGTCACACCTGCCACGATAAAGTTGAGTGGAACAAGCTCAACTTTCCTGACGTTGTCTCAGGCGAGGACAACTTACCAGCGAGGACACCAACCATGGTGCATCCTCGTAACCGCACGTAGAACGAGGAAACGGGCAAGGGATGGACGCTTTCAACCCGACAACCAAGACGCAGCAGGCCATCTCGTCCGCGGCGCAGGCGGCGACGGTAGCGGGCAACCCCGACGTGACGTCAGCACACCTGCTCGGCGCGCTGCTGGCGCAAGGCGACGGCATCGCCGGCCCCCTGCTCACGGCCGTCGGGGCCGATCCGGAGCAGGTGCACACCGAGCTGGAACCGATCACGCGGTCGCTGCCGACCGCGACCGGCGCGACGGTGGCCACACCGCAGTTCGACGCCAACGCGCTCAAGGCGCTGACCAAGGCACAGCAGCTCGCCACCGAGCTGGGTGACGAGTACGTCTCCACCGAGCACCTGCTCGTCGGGCTGGCCGCCGAAGGCGGGCAGGTCGCCGACCTGCTCAAGCGCCACAACGCGACGCCCGAGGCACTGCGGGAAGCGTTCACGCAGGTGCGTGGGTCCGCGCGGGTGACGAGCCCCGACCCAGAAGGCACCTACCAGGCGCTGGAGAAATACGGCGTCGACCTCACCGACCGGGCACGCAAGGGCGACCTGGACCCGGTGATCGGCCGCGACACCGAGATCCGCCGCGTGGTGCAGGTGCTGAGCCGCCGCACCAAGAACAACCCGGTGCTGATCGGCGAGCCCGGCGTCGGTAAGACAGCCATCGTCGAGGGGCTCGCACAGCGCATCGTCGCCGGTGACGTGCCGGAGTCGCTGCGCGGCAAGCGCGTCGTCGCACTTGACCTCGGCTCGATGGTCGCCGGCGCGAAATACCGGGGCGAGTTCGAGGAACGCCTCAAGGCGGTGCTCAAAGAGATCGCCGACTCCGCGGGCCAGATCATCACCTTCATCGACGAACTGCACACCATCGTCGGCGCTGGCGCGACCGGCGAGGGTGCCATGGACGCGGGCAACATGATCAAGCCGATGCTGGCGCGCGGCGAACTCCGCATGGTCGGCGCGACCACGCTGGACGAGTACCGAGGCCACATCGAGAAGGACGCCGCGCTGGAGCGCCGTTTCCAGCAGGTGCTGGTCGGTGAGCCGTCCGCTGAGGACACCATCGGCATCCTGCGCGGGCTCAAGGAGCGCTACGAGGTCCACCACGGTGTCCGCATCACCGACGCGGCGCTTGTCGCGGCGGCAACGCTATCCGATCGCTACATCACAGCGCGGTTCCTGCCGGACAAGGCGATCGACCTCGTCGACGAGGCGGCGTCCCGGCTGCGGATGGAGATCGACTCCCGGCCGGTAGAGATCGACGAGGTGGAGCGCGCCGTGCGCCGCCTCGAGATCGAGGAGATGGCGCTGTCGAAGGAGAGCGACCCCGCCTCGCGGGAGCGGCTGGCGGCACTGCGCGGTGAGCTGGCCGAGAAGCGCGAGGAGTTGTCCACCCTCACGGCGCGTTGGCAAAACGAGAAGGGCTCCATCGACAAGATCCGCGACCTCAAGGAAGAGCTGGAGCGGCTGCGCGGCGAAGCGGAACGCGCGGAGCGCGACGCCGACCTCGGGCGCGCGGCCGAACTCCGCTACGGCAAGATCCCCGCGCTGGAGAAGGAGCTCGCGACTGCCGAGCAGGAGACGGCCTCCGCGCCGGGCCAGCAGGTGATGCTCAAGGAAGAGGTCGGGGCTGATGATGTCGCCGACGTGGTCAGCGCGTGGACCGGCATCCCGGCAGGCAGGCTGCTTGAAGGCGAGACCGGCAAGCTGCTGCGGATGGAAGAGGAACTCGGCAAGCGGGTGGTCGGCCAGTCCGAGGCCGTCACCGCGGTCTCCGACGCGGTGCGCAGGGCGCGCGCAGGGGTCGCCGATCCCGACCGGCCGACTGGGTCGTTCCTCTTCCTCGGGCCGACCGGTGTCGGTAAGACCGAGCTGGCCAAGGCGCTCGCGGAGTTCCTGTTCGACGACGAGCGCGCCATGATGCGCATCGACATGAGCGAGTACTCCGAAAAGCACTCGGTGGCTCGCCTCGTCGGGGCGCCGCCCGGCTACGTCGGCTACGACCAGGGCGGGCAGCTCACCGAGTCGGTGCGGCGCAGGCCGTACACCGTGGTGCTGCTCGACGAGGTGGAGAAGGCGCACGCCGATGTCTTCGACGTGCTGCTGCAGGTGCTCGACGACGGCAGGCTCACCGACGGTCAGGGCCGCACGGTCGACTTCCGCAACACCATCCTGGTGTTGACGTCGAACCTCGGCTCGCAGGCGATCGCTGATGCCTCACTCGATGAGAAACAGCGCTCGGACGCCGTGCTGTCGGTGGTGCAGCAGCACTTCAAGCCGGAGTTCCTGAACCGGCTGGACGACATCGTGGTGTTCCACTCACTCGGCACAGAGCAACTCGCGGCCATTGTGGACATCCAGGTCGCGCGGCTCGGCGAGCGGCTGGCGCAGCGCAGGCTCACGCTGGATGTCACGGACGCCGCGCGGGAGTGGCTGGCCGTCAGCGGGTTCGATCCGATCTACGGTGCGCGGCCGCTGCGGCGGCTGGTGCAGTCGGCGATCGGCGACCAGCTCGCGAAGGCGCTGCTGTCGGGTGACATCCGCGATGGCGACACGGTGCGTGTCGACGTCCCCGCGGACAACGCCGCCGCCGACACGCTGGTGGTGTCGCGGGGCTGAGCGCCCCACCGCGCCAGGTGTGTCGTCCGCCGTCGATGGCCGATGCGGGTGATCGTCACGGTTCATCCCTCCTCATGTCGGATGCGGGTGAGTGAACACCGGAGCCATGGCGGCACATCCTTGTGTGCCGCTTGTGGCGCGGCTGTGGTGCCGCGACGACGGCTCAGCCGCGCGTCGCCGCCCCTCGCATCCTGTCGATCGTGGTGAGGGCGACGTCGACGGCATCGGGGTCGGTCATCCGCCGACCGCGCTCATACTCGGCGTCGAAGCCCACCTTTCCCAGCCGGTCGCGCAGCTGCGCGGTTACGGCACGAAGCCGCGCCGCGTCAGCGCCGTAGACCTGGGCAGCCGTCGCTGAGGTCTCCAGCGCCCCGATCAACCCGGCAGCGGCTTCGGCTGCCTCCGCAGTACCCAGCCGAACCAGCAGGAACACCAGGTTGCGCAGCGTCGTCCACTGGTGGGTCCAGTCCCCGCCCCTGCGCAGCCGGTCGATGGCCTCCCAGAACGACGCCAATGCCGCGTCGGGATCACCGCGCTCTGCCCTGACCGACGACCGGGTGACAAGGGCGATGGCTTCCACCAGGCGCGTTCCGATCTCGTGGGCGGCGCCAACAGCCTCGTCGAGCCAGGGCACGGCGGCGTCCGGGTCCTGCGGCGCAAGGGCCTCGCCCCGGCAGTAGGCGGTCAACGCCCGCATATGGGTGTTGCCGAGCGCCGCCGCTTCCTGACCGGCGCGGCGCGCGGCCGCCAGCGCCGCATCCGCCTCGCCCCGGTAGGTCGCGATGAGCGTCCACATCACCCAGGCGTAGGCGACGTGATAGCGGTCGCCTACGGCCTCGGCGAGGTCGCGCACTTCGGCCTCTAGCTGACTACTCATCTCGAGCGTGCCCTGGAAGAACGCCACCAGGCTCAGCGCCCTGAGCGGGAGAATCCGCGCCGGGTCGTCCTCGGACGCGGCGGCGAGCCCCTGCCGGGCGAGTGCCGCGGAACGTTCGAGCTGACCACGGTTACCCGCGCCGTGCGCCGCGGCACCGTAGGCGACCGGCAGCAGCGGATGCCCCTCGGCGCCGGGAATATCGGCCGCTTCTTCCGCCCATGTGGTGACCTCGTCGACCAGCCACCAGCCGCCGTAGAGCCCCAGCGGCGCCGACACGCGCAACGCGAGGTCCGCGTCGCCGCTGTCCACCGCCCAGCGGTGCGCCGCCCGCAGGTTGTCCAGCTCCGCTTCCACCCGGGGCACCCAGACGTCGTCGTCCGCGCCCCGGATGCCGGGGTCAGCCTGCTGGCTGAACCGCGCGAAGAACCGGGCATGAGCACGCTTCGCCGCATCGACCTGCCCACGCTCCGCGAGCCGATCGGCGCCGTACAGGCGCAACGTCTCCAGCACGACGTAGCGCGACCCGGAGCGCGCCACCATGGAGCAGTCGACGAGCGCCGCCAGCCTGGCCGCTACCGCGCCGGGATCTTCCGCACCTCCTCCCGCGACCTCTTCGGCGGCGTCCAGGGTGAACCCGCCCGCGAAGACGCTGAGCCGGTCGAACAGGTCAGCCTCCTCCCGGGTAAGCAGCTCGTACGACCACGCGACGACGTCCCGCAAGGTCCGGTGCCTGCCGCCATCGTGCGGCGGCCCCGTGGTCAACAGCGCGAAGCGTTCGTCGAGCCGTCGCGCGAGTTCGGCAACGGTGAATGCCGCGACGCGGGCGGCGGCCAGTTCCAGCGCGAGCGGCAGCCCATCGAGCCGCCGGCAGACCTCGGTGACCACCGCCGCGTTGTCACCGGTCAGCTCGAAGGCCGGATCAGCTGCCTCGGCACGATCGCGAAACACCCGCACGGCGGGGCTGTCCCACACCTCATCGAGGGTCACCGCATGAGTCACGGCAGGGAGCCGCAGCGGGGTGACCGGCCACCGGTGCTCGCCGCGCACCGCGAGACGTTCCCGGGACGTCGCCAGCACCGTCAGATGCGGGCAGCGTCCGAGGAGGTACTCGACCAGCTCGGCGACGTCGGGCAGCAGGTGCTCGCAGTTGTCCGCGATCAGCAGCACCTCGCGACCTCGCAAGGCCTCTACCAGCGTGTCCCGAATCGCGGTGTCCTCCCCGGGCACGATGCCGCAGGCACCGGCGACCGCCGCCCCCAGTGCGGACGGGTCCCGCATCGCGGCAAGCCGGAGCGCGATGACGTCGTCGAACACACCGGACACTGCCTCGCCGACCGCCTCGGCCAGCCGGGTCTTGCCGACTCCACCGGGGCCCGTCAGCGTGACAAGAGACCGCGACGTCACGAGCGAGGCGACGTCGGCGACGGCGGCGTCCCGTCCCACGAAGCTGGTTGCCGCCCCCACAAGCAGCCCGGACGGAGTTCGCTCCCGGCCTGCCGAGGCGTTGCTCGAAGCAGGGGGAGCCACCAGGCCCTCGTCCTGCCGCACCAGCGCGTCATAGCGGTCCCGCAACCACGGCGAGGGGTCGACCCCCAGCTCATCACCGAGCCTGCGGCGGTAGTCGTGGAACACGCCGATCGCCTCGGCCTGCCGCCCCGAATGGAACAGCGCGAGCATGAGCTGACCAGCCGCCCGTTCGTCCAGCGGATCCTGCTCAAGCCGCGCCTGCAACTCGCCGAGCACCGTGTCGGCGCGCCCGGCGGCGAGCAGCCCTTCGACGCGCACGTCGCAAGCCATGCGGTGCACCGACCACAACCGGCGAACCTCGTCCTCGACCGCATCGACGGCGTCAACATACGGCGGGCCACGCCAGCGAGCGAGCGCATGCTCCACAAGGTCTACCGCCGTGGCCGGGTCGTCATCGACACGCCCGCGCGCCCGCCGCACTTCCTGCTCGAAGGTGATCGCATCGATCTCATCGTGATCAGCAAGCACCAACCCGTAGGCCCCACGGCGAGTCACAATTCTGTCCCGCTCGGAATCGAGCTCACGCAACTCGGCACGGAGTCGCGACACATGGCTTTGCAGGGATGGCCCCGCGGAGGCTGGCGGATCGGCGCCCCACAGCGCGTCGATCAGCTGATCGACGCCGACCAGCTCTCCTTGTCGTGCCAGCAGCGCGGCCAGCAGGAGCCGGCGCCTGCGGCTGGGCACACCGGCGGTCCACCCGTCGCCCGCGAGCTCAACCGGACCCAACACGAGGAACCGCATCGAAACTAAGCATATGCCTCATTCCTGGCGCCCACACTCGCCGCAACTCCGCCGCAACTCCGCCGCAAGGACGCCACAAGGTCGGTGCCCGAGGGTCCGAGTGTCACGTACACGACACGACAGTGAGGAGCACGCGATGACCACCGAGACGCAACCCCGCACCGCCGTCGCGGAGCCGGACCAGGACAAGGTCGAGGAATTCGTGCAACAGCTGGTCGGTGACATCGGCACCGCGCTGCACGGCGGCGCCCTGTGGATCGGCGACCGGCTCGGGCTGTTCCGGGCGCTGGCCGACGCCGGACCGGTGACCGTGGCCGAACTCGCGGACACGACGGGCCTGCAACCGCGCTACCTGCGGGAGTGGCTTGACTCCATGACGGCGGCCGAGTACGTCACGTACGACCCCGCCACGAGCCGCTACGAACTCCCGGTCGAACACGCCGTACCGCTTGTCGACAGCAGCTTCCCGTTCTTCGTCGGCGGTTTCCTCGAGTTCATCGTTCCGTGGATCAGCGTCGCCCCGCAGGTCGCCACCGCGTTCCGTTCCGGCGGCGGCGTTCCGCAGAGCGCGTACATGGACGAGACGTGGGAGGCCATCGAGCGGGCGAGCGCACCATTTCAGCAGCAGCGGCTGGTGGACTGGCTGGACGGCACGTCGAACGTCAAGCGGCTGCTTTCGAACGGCGGCAGCGTGGCCGATGTCGGGTGCGGCAGCGGGCAAGCGGCGATCGTGCTGGCCGATGCGTTCCCATCGGCGCGGGTCACCGGGTACGACATCCACACCGGTTCGCTCGACCGCGCCCGTCGCAACGCGGCGGAAGCGGGTGTCGCCGACCGCGTCACGTTCGAGCGGCGAGACGGTGTCGATCTGCCCACCGGCGCGTTTGACGTGGTGACCACCTTCGATGTCGTCCACGACTCCGCCGACCCCGCTGGACTGCTGCGGGCCATCCGCAACACCCTGACCCCGGACGGCACCTACGTGGCCGTGGAGATGAACGCCTCGTCGTCGGTCGAGGAGAACATCGGCCCCGTTGGCAGGCTGATGTACTCGGCCAGCCTGCTGTACTGCATGACGACCTCGTTGGCGCAGGGCGGCGCTGGCCTCGGCACCTGCATGGGCGACGAACGGTTCCGGGAGCTCGCGGCGGACGCGGGATTCGGCGATGTCCGCACGGTCCCGATCGACAATCCGTTCTTCATCCTCTACGAGCTGCGCGCATAGGGGAGCGCGATCCGCCGCCCGATACCCACGGCTGAGGCACGCCCCGGCGCGGTTGACGTCACAACACGCCAGCAGACGATAGGGTGTCCGCCGTGGGTATACCGGCGTGGATGTGGTTTCTCATCGCCTTCATCGCCCTCGTGACGGGGCTGGCGTTGCTCGCGGTCGACCGCGCCCGCGAAGGCTCGCGCAACCGGGAACGGCTGCGCTGGGCCGACCTACGCGGGTGGCAGTTCGCCGAGGAAGACGCCCGCATGGTCAGCCACTGGACCGAGGGCGCCATGGGCTACTACCGGGCCGAGGCCGCCGTCAACGTCGTCGCTGGCACGACGTTCACCAGCGAGGGCAGACGCTCGGTGTACGTGTTCGACATCGAGGCCAACCGGCAGATCCCGGCGTCGGTCGTCGCGGTGCGCTGCGGTAAGGCGTTCCCGGTTCTGCTCGAGCTGTGGCTGGCGAGCGTACCGTTCCAGCGTTCCGAGATGCCCGATCTGCTCGGTCCCGCAGGGCAGCGCTACGCCTTCACCGACGACGTCGAAGCCGCCCGATCGGTGATCTCGCAGCTACTCATCGACGCCGCGGGGGAACTCGGCGGAGACGTCAGCGTGGTGTGGATGGAGCACGACTGGGTGCTCGCCGCCGTTTCGCCGAACGCCGGACCGTCCCGATTGGAGCGACTGCTGCGCGACGTCGGGGAAATCGCGGACATCATCGATCCGGCCGAAGAGGACGAAGCGGGTGGCAAACACGTCTGGCAGGACCCGCCGGAGGGCGTCCGCCACGTCGACCACATGCATGAGAAGCCGCACGGCGACATAGGCTGAGGACATGCCTACCGCGTTGATTACCGGGGCGACCGCTGGCATCGGCGCCGAGTTCGCCCGCCAGCTTGCCGCGCGGGGATACGACCTGATCGCCGTCGCCCGCAGTGTCGACCGGCTCAAGGCAATGGAGGCCGCGCTGTCCGCGCGGCACGGCATCGACGTCGAGGTGCTGCCCGCTGACCTGGCCGACGCGGCGGAGCGCGGCACCGTCGAAGACGCCCTGCGCGAGAAGCCGGTAGACCTGCTGGTCAACAACGCGGGCTTCGGGCTCAACGGCAGGTTCACCGAGACGGGTGTCGACCAGCTGCAGTCGCAGCTCGACGTCAACGTCGCCAGCGTGCTCCGGCTGACGCACGCCGCACTGCCAGGCATGATCGAGCGCGGCACGGGCGCTGTCGTCAACGTCTCAAGCGTTGCCGGGTTCTTCCCTGGCACCGGCGCCGCCTACGGCGCGACGAAGGCGTGGGTCACCGCGTTCACCGAAGGCATGGCCGCGTCGCTGGGTGACACGGGGGTGCGGATGCTCGCGCTGTGCCCCGGATTCACCCGGACGGAGTTCCACGCCCGATCCGGTGACGACACCGACGCGATCCCCGACGTGCTCTGGCTGGACGCCGACCGCGTGGTGCGCGACTGCCTGCAGGACCTGGCACGCAGCAAGACAATCTCCATCCCCGGCAAGCGATGGCAGGCCATCGTCGGTGTCGGCAAGGCGCTGCCGCCGCCGGTGTTGCGCACCCTGACGGGTAAACTCGCTGCTCGACGCAACCGCACCTGATCAGATAGAGAGGCTTGTCCGCGTGGTGAACGCTCCGGGATCACGTAGTGGGATCGACCTCGCGGCCAAGACCGAGTTGGCTCGCCTTGTCACGGAGCTCGCCGTTGTCAGAGGCAAGGTCACGCTCTCGTCCGGCGCGGAGGCCGACTACTACGTCGACATGCGGCGCGCGACGCTGCACCACGCCGCCGCGCCACTGATCGGGACGCTGCTGCGGCAGATCACGTCCGATTGGGACTACGTCGCCGCTGGTGGGCTCACGCTCGGCGCGGACCCGGTCGCCTGCGCGATGATGCACTCCGCCGCTGCCGACGGCGTGGTGCTGGACGCGTTCGTGGTGCGCAAGTCGAGCAAGACCCACGGCCTGCAGCGCCGCATCGAGGGCATCGAGGTGTCCGGGCAGCAGGTGCTCGCCGTGGAGGACACCTCGACGACCGGTGGCAGCGTGCTCGCCGCCGTCGACGCACTCGAGGCGGCTGGCGCCTCGGTCGTCGGCGTCGCCACCATCGTCGACCGCGACACCGGGGCGCGGGAGGCCATCGAGGCGCACGGTCTGCCGTACCGGTCGCTGCTAGGCCTCGACGACCTCGGGCTGTCCTGAGCCGGTGTCTGACGCCGTGCCCGGCGAGCAGGACGACGCCGCTGGCCCCACCGAGTGGATCCGGCCGGACGAGGTCGGCGTCGGACCGTGGCAGGGGGAGTGGCCCACCGACGAGCGTTACGATCCCGAGCTGCTTGAGCACGGCGACCGCCGGAACGTCGTCGACCCGTACCGCTACTGGCGACGCGAGGCCATCGTGTCCGATGTGGACCGCAGGCGGCATCCGTTCCACGTCGCGATCGAGAACTTCCAGCACGACCACAACATCGGCACCGTCGTCCGCACGGCCAACGCCTTCGCGGCGGCAGCGGTGCACATCGTCGGCAGGCGGCGGTGGAACCGGCGCGGCGCGATGGTGACCGACCGATACCAGCACCTGCACCATCACCCAGCCGTCGACGGGCTGGTGGCTTTCGCGCGAGCGGAGGAGCTGACCATCGTCGCTGTGGACAACACCCACGGCGCGCGCCGGATCGAGACCGCGACGCTGCCCCGCCGGTGCGTGCTGCTGTTCGGGCAGGAGGGGCCAGGGCTATCCGCCGAGGCACGCGAAGCCGCCGACGTGTCGGTGTCCATCGCGCAGTTCGGCTCAACCCGCTCGATCAACGCGGGCGTCGCGGCGGGCATCGTCATGCACACCTGGATCACCCAGCACGCGGACCTCGACCAGGCCTGGTGAGGCCCCGCGAGTCGCACCTTGATGACGGCGAGTTGCACCCTATCCGCCGCGAGTTGCACCTTTCCGGGCACGAGGCCCCTTCCAGGAGGCGCTCGGATCGCGAAGTCGGAACTCGCGGCACCGGAACGCGGGACTCGCCCGGCCACAAGTCCGGACTCGCGGCATCTAAGGTGCGACTCGGCGCGATTTAGGTGCGACTCGCGACGTTCTGGCGTGAGTCAGGCGGGGGTGAGCTGGACCGGAATGCCGTTGAGGACGGCGGTGCCGGTCGGAGCGTCGAGCGGGCCGTCGTCGGTGAGCACGTTCGAGTTCGCTCCGGCGTGCGCGGCGGCGACCGACATCCGCGCGCCATCGGCGTCGTGACCCCAGCCGTGCGGGATGCTGACCACACCCTTGCGGAGCACGTCGGTGACCTCGACCGGCAGCTCGACCGTTCCCGCGGCGGAGGACACCTTCGCCAGCGCACCGCCGGTGAGCCCGAGGCCAGCGGCGTCGTCCGGGTGCACCTGCACCGTGCACCGGTTCGAACCACGCACCAGCGTCTCGAGGTTGTGCATCCAGGAGTTGTTCGACGCCAGTTGTCGCCTGCCGATCAGCACGAACTGTCCGTTCGGCGCATCGTCCAACCGCGCCGCGAGCCGGGGCACGTCGGCGGTGATCGCCTCCGGTGCCAGCTCGATCATGCCGCTCGCGGTCTTCAGCGCACCCGGCAGCCGAGGGGTCAGCGGTCCGAGGTCCACACCATGCGGCGCGGCTTCCAGGTCGGCGAGGGTGAGCGAGTACGGTCCCGCCCGCAACAGCAGGTCCACCAGTCGTTCCGGACCGACCCGACTAGCGGCCGCCGCGACGTCGACCCCCGTGCGTTTGGCGAACTCTCCTGCCACGAAGTCGTCCAGCGCCGCGATGTCGGCAGAGGGCCCTTGCCCGGTGACGACACCGAGCAGCCGCAGCAGCGTCTGCCATTCCTGCGGCAGGTCAGAGCTCAGCGCGGCGGGCGTCCAGTTCGCCACGTTGCGCACCGCGAGCTGGTAGAAGGCCAGGTCGTAGTGTGGGCGCTCCAGCGGCGTCGGGCCTGGCAGGATCACGTCGGCGTGCCGGGTGGTCTCGTTCAGGTAGACGTCGAGGGACACCATGAAGTCCAGCTGGCCGAGCGCCGCGTCGAGCCGTTCCGAGTTCGGCGTGGAAAGGCAAGGGTTGCCAGCGACCGTCAGCAGCGCCTTTACCTGGCCTTCACCCGGCGTCTCGATCTCGTCCGCCAGGGTCGCGACCGGCAGCTCGCCGTACACCTCGGCCAGCCCGCGCACCCGGCTGCGCCACCGCCCGTGCCGGAACGGCTTGCTGCTGCCGGGCGCGCTCGCGGCGGGCGTCGGGAACATCGCGCCACCCGGCCGGTCCAGGTTGCCGGTGAGCACGTTGACGACGTCGACCAGCCAGCTCGCCAGAGTGCCGAACTCCTGTGTCGTGGTGCCGACCCGGCCGTAGACCACCGCCCGCTCGGTCGTGGCAAGCGCGACGGCCATCCGCCGGATCATGTCGGCATCGATGCCCACCACCGGCGCCACGGCTTCCGGGGTGAAGGGCTCCGCGAGCGCACGCACCCCGGCCACGCCCGCGGTGTGCTCCGCGAGCATCCCCAGCGTGACCAGGTCGCGGTCGAACAGCACATTGACCAGTGCGAACAGCAGCAGCGCGTCGGTACCGGGCCGGATCGCGTGGTGCTCGTCGGCGGCCTCTGCCGTGCGGGTGCGCTTGGGGTCGACGACGACCAACTTGCCGCCGCGCGCACGCAGCGCCTTGAGCCTGCCGCGTATGTCCGGCGCGGTCATCAGGCTGCCGTTGGACACCAGTGGGTTCGCGCCGAGCATCAGCAGGTACTGCGTGTTGTCGATGTCCGGGATCGGGATCGACAGCGGCGCGCCGAACAGATACCCGGAGGTGTAGTGCTTCGGCATCTGGTCGACGGTGCTGGCGCTGTAGAAGTTCTTGGTGCCGATCGCGCGGTACAGCACCGGACCGTAGAGGGTTGTGGATACGTTGTGGATAGACGGATTACCCGCGTAGATCGCGAGTGCGTCGTTGCCGTGCTCCGCCATGATCGGCCGTAGCCGGGCGTCGATTTCCGCGAACGCCTCGTCCCAGCTCACCTCGACGAACTCGCCGTCCCGCTTGACGAGCGGCGCCCGCAGCCGGTCGGGGTCGGCGTGCAGCGCGCCGAGCGAGACACCCTTCGGGCAGATGAAGCCGCGCGAGAAGACGTCGTCGCGATCGCCCCGGACATCGGTGACGGTGCCACCGTCGATGGAGACGGACAATCCGCACGTTGCCTCGCACAGCGGGCAGGTGACATGAGCGGTTTTTGGCATAACACACCTCGCTGTCGGTGGCGGGATTCAGCAGCAACACAACACTATTCCGCGTCTCCATCGCGAGCTACGCCTTTCGGAGGTGGCCGATCGGCGCAGCGTGGCACAGTGATCATGTGGACCATCTCGCCGACCGCGCAGCGGCAGCGGAAGACGCCGTCATCGGCAGACATGTCGTGCGGCTGTGGTGCCTGCCCGGCACCGCGCTCGGCCGCAACGACTGGCCGCCGACCTGGCAGCAGCGCTGGCACCGGCACTGGAACTACTGGTGGCAGGCGCATCTGCTTGACGCCCTCGTTGACGCGCAACTGCGCGCACCATGCCAGCGCAGGGTGAAGCTGATCCGCAGGCTGGCCACCGGAATCCGGCTGCGCAACCGGTTGAGCTGGACCAACAACTACTACGACGACATGGCGTGGCTCGGCCTCACGCTGCACCGCGCCCAGGACGTCATCGGGCTGGACGCCGCCGATGCGCTGACCGATCTCACCGAACAGCTCCGCATCGCCTGGACGCCGGACGGCGGTGGCGGCATCTGGTGGCGGCGCGGGGACGGCTACAAGAACGCGCCGGCCAATGGGCCCGCGGCGATCCTGCATGCACGGACCGGCGACGAGGCGCGGGCCACCGAGATCATGACGTGGTTAACCGACACCCTCGTCGACCCGGCGACCGGGCTGGTGTTCGACGGGCTGCGGATCGACCGGGACACCGGTGAAGTGGGTGAGCTGAACAAACGGATCTACACCTACTGCCAAGGCGTGTACCTCGGCGGCTGCGTGGAGCTGGCGCGCACCGACGGCCGCTCGGTCTGGCGGGACCGAGCCGAACGCACCATCGACGCGATAGCCACGAAGCTCGCGCCCGGTGGCGTGCTGCGCGGCCACGGAGGCGGCGACGGCGGACTGTTCTCCGGTATCTGCGCGCGCTACCTCGCGCTCGCCGCGTCAGAACTGCCGAGTGGCACGGCCGCCGACACCGCGCGGGAGATCGTGCTGACCTCGGCGGACGCCTGCTGGCGCAATGCCGCGCTCGCGCACGGGCCGCTGTTCGGGCCGGACTGGGCGAAACAGGCGAGTGCGCCCGCGAAGGGGGAGCAGGAGCCATCGCGGCAACTGTCCGTGCAGGTCGGGGGATGGCTGGTGATCGAAGCCGCCGCCACGCTCGGGCACTGACGCCGGGCGAGCGATAAGCGTACGGGCACGGCCCGGCGACCGGCAGGCAAGCCGCGCCAGCTAGCGCGAACTGCTCGGTTGCGGCGTAGGCTCCGCCACGATCGGCTTGCGCACCTCCTGCCGGTACTGCCAGATGCCGTACGCCGTGCCCCCGACGAGGAACAGGATGCCCGCCCAGACGGCGATCGTCTGCAGCCACGGCATCGACCGGATCAGGTCGCCCGCGTAGTAGCCGAGCAACACCAGCGTCGGCACCCACAGCACGGCACCGGCGAACGTCGCGAGCGCGAACCGGCGCGGGTTCATGCCAGCCGCGCCCGCGATCAGCGGCGCGAACGTGCGTACCCACGGAATCCAGCGCGCCGCGACGATCGCGAAAAAGCCCTTGCGGTCGAGGAAATCGCGCGCCTTGTCGAGCTTCTCCCTGCTGAGGACCTTGCCGCCCCTGCGCGCGATATACGCGGTGCCGCTCTTCTTGCCAATGACGTAGCCGACCTGGTTCGCCACCGACGCCACCAGCAGCGCGACGACGGACAACCACCACGCGCTCGCCTCGGCTCCGTGACTCGCGAGCACGACACCGGCGACGAACAGCAGCGAGTCGCCGGGCAGGAACAGGCCGACGATCACCGCGCACTCGAGGAAGATGAAGCTGAGCACGATGACCCACACCAGGGCCGGGCCAGCGTTCGACAGCCAGCTGACACCTACTTCGGCCGCAGCGGCCTGCACGACACTCACGACCCCTAAGGGTACGTTGCCCCTCCGTCGGGATGCCGTCCTACGGGTGAATTCCTACTGTCGTCGCACTTCAGGTAATGGAATCTCACGCATGGTCATGACGACCACACTGGCGACGAACGCCACCGCGGCCGCGACGTAGAACACCGTGTTGATCGAGTCGGTGAACCCGATCAGGAACGGCTTCGCCTGCTCGATCGGAATCGTCTTGAGGAACGACGAGTCCACCATGATGTCCCTATCGCCAGCGCTCGCGGCGGCGGCAGGCAGCCCGAGTTCCGTGAACGCCGCCCGCACGTTGGCGGTGAGCGTGCTGAAGAGGATGGACAGGAACACCGCGACGCCGAGCGTGCCGCCGATCTGCCGGAAGAACGTCGCCGACGCCGTGGATACGCCCATGTCGCTACGCGGCCCCGCGTTCTGCACCGCGATGACCAGCGTCTGCATGCAGCCGCCGAGCCCCATGCCGATCACGCCCATGTAGACCATCGGCTGCCACACCGGGCTGTTCCACTCGATCTGGGCCAGCAGCAGTGCGCCGAGCGAGATCAGCAGCGTCCCGATGACCGGGGCGAGCTTGTAGCGACCCGTTGCCGAGGTGAACCGGCCGGTGATCGTGGTCGCGACCATGATCCCGCCCATCATGGGCAGCGTGAGCAGCCCGGCTTCCGTTGGGCTGAACCCCTGCACGATCTGCAGGTACTGCGGGATCAGCGTCATCGTGCCGAACATCGCGACGCCAACGAGCATGCCCGCGGCGATCGCCACGCTGAACGTCGGATTGCGGAACAGCCGCAGCGGCAACAGGGCTGCGTCGCCCATCGCACGCTCGACCTGGATGAACAGCGCGATCCCACCGACGGCGACGACGTAGCAGATCAGTGCGCCGGTTGAGGTCCAGCCCCAGTCCCTGCCTTGCTCCGCAACGAGCAGCAGCGGGATCACCGCTGTCGCCAGCGAGACCGCGCCCCACCAGTCGATGCGGTGATGCTGGCGCTCGTGCGGCACATTCAGCACCTTGGCGACGACGAACAGTGCCACGATGCCGATCGGGACGTTGATCAGGAACACCCAGCGCCAGCCGTCCACGCCGAGGAAGGCGTCCATCCCGGCGAACATCCCGCCGAACACCGGGCCGAGCACGCTGGACGTGCCGAACACGGCCACGATGTAGCCCTGATAGCGGGCGCGCTCCCGTGCGGGCACGATGTCGCCGATGATCGTGATCGCCAGCGACATCAGCCCGCCAGCGCCGAGACCCTGCACAGCGCGGAACACCGCGAGTTGGTACATCGACGTCGCCAGCGTGCATGCCATGGAGCCGATCAGAAACAGCGAGATCGCGATCAGGTACAGCGGCTTGCGACCGTAGATGTCGGACAGCTTGCCGTAGATCGGGGTCATGATCGTCGCGGTGATCAGGTACGCGGTCGTCACCCACGCCTGGATGCTGAGGCCGTCGAGATCGTCGGCGATGGTGCGGACGGCCGTGGAAACGATGGTCATGTCCAGCGCGCCGAGGAACATTCCCATCATCAGCCCGGACAGGATCGTCAGGATCTTCCGGTGGCTCAGCAGCGGCGGGTCCTGCGAGGCCTGCTGGGGGTGCGGCGCGCCGCCGTCAGTGTTCACCGTGCTCGTCATGTGTCCTCCCCCTGCGCTACCGGTTCGTGCGAAACGCCGAGGTTGCCGGCGAGATCGATGTTGAGCCGGGTGAGCAGGCCGATCAGCCGCTCGACGTCGTCCGCGTCCCAGTCCCGCAGCGTGGCGGCCAGCCAGCGGTTGCGCTCCTGGCGTGCCCGCTCGTAGAGGTCACGCCCCGCGTCGGTGGGCGCGAGCAGGCAGGCGCGGCCGTCGTTCGGGTCGGCCTGCCGCTCGATGAGGCCCTGCTGCACCAGCGCGCTGGTCTGCCTGCTGATGGTGGAGACCTCGATGTGCAGCGCTTCGGCTAGCGCCGACGTCCGGCGCGGACCCTCGCAGACCAGCGTCGCGATGATCGGGAAGGTCGTGTGGTCCGCGCTGCCTGGGATCGACGACAGCTTGGCCTTGGCCTTGGCGAGCAGCCGGATCGTGCGTACCAGTTCGACGCCGAGGTCATCGGCGACGCCAAGGTCGTCCTGCCGCGTGGTATCGGTCATGCCCCAGTCTCAATTACTTGCTTGACTCAACTAATTTCAGTACACAACTATGCCTTTCAGGAACTAGTTACGCAAGCTAAATATTTCGCTGTGAGCAACGCCATCCTCAGCGCTGACACACAGGTGCACGCCCTGGCAAGCGGCCCGACGGCTGGTCGTAGGCTGATCGCGTGGCTGCGTCGACCAAATCCGTTGGTACTCATCTGTTGAACGCGTTCCGGGGCGGGCTCATGGGCACCGCCGAGGTCATCCCCGGGGTCAGCGGCGGCACCGTCGCGCTGATCACGGGCATCTACGACAGATTGATCATCTCGGCAGGCCACACGGTCTCCGGCGCCAAACTCGCGGTGAGCGACCTGCCGCGCGGCAAGGGCACCGACCGCGCCGCGGCGGAGTTCCGCAGGGTTCACTGGGCCCTCGTCATCGCCGTCATGGCTGGCATGATCGTCGCGGTGCTCACCGCGGCCAAGCTGGTCTCGCCGCTGGTCGAGGAGCATCCGCAGCAGTCGTTCGCGGTGTTCTTCGGCCTCGTGCTCGCGTCGCTATGGGTGCCGTACTCCGGCTCGGGACGCTCGTGGAGCCCCGCCAACTACCTGCTCGCGCTCGCCGTCGCCGCGGTCACCTTCGTGCTGACCGGGCTGCCGCCGACCGAGATCGAGCCGCACCCGCTGATCGTCATGGCTGCCGCGGCCGTCGCCATCTGCGCACTGGTGCTGCCCGGTGTGTCCGGGTCATTCATGCTGCTCGCGATCGGGCTCTACACCACGACGATGGATGCCATCAACGACCGCGACCTCGGCTACGTCAGCACGTTCGCGCTCGGCGCACTGATTGGGCTCGCACTGTTCGTGAAGCTGTTGCAGTGGCTACTGGAACGCCACCACCACCTGACCCATGTCGTCATGACCGGGCTACTTGCGGGGTCGCTGCGGGCGCTGTGGCCGTGGCAGCCGTGGGAGTCCGGCGAGCGGGACCTGCTCGCGCCGAGCGGGGACGTCGTAGTCACCGTCGGCCTGATGCTGCTCGGCGTCGTGATCGTGCTCGGCGTGCTCGCGATCGAGCACAAGACGCATCGGAATACCAAGGAGACCGGAAGTCAGTCGACTGGCACGCTTGCTTGACCCTGCCAGGTCGGCTTAATTCCGGTCGGATTGGTATCTACCAGCACAGTAACGACGACTCACGCACTACCGTGGAGGCATGAGTACTGCCAGCAGCTCCCAGCTGGTCGATCGGCTGCGCGCTACCCTTGGCCACTCGGCGGTCATCACCGACACCGACGTCACGGACAGCTACAGCCGGGACATGATGCCGCTCGCCCCGTACGGCACGCCACTGGCGGTGGTCATGCCGACCGACACCGATGGCGTGCAGGCCACCGTCCGCGCGTGCGCCGACGCCGGGGTGCCGATCGTGCCGCGCGGCGCTGGCAGCGGACTCACCGGCGCGGCCAACGCCATCGACGGTTGCGTCATACTCGTCCTGACCAAGCTGAACGAGATCCTGGAGATCGACGCGGCGAACCGGCTCGCCGTCGTTCAGCCGGGCGTGGTGAACCTGGACTTCCGGGACGCTGTGGCCAAAAACGGGCTGTTCTATCCGCCGGACCCTTCCAGCTACGACTGGTGCACCATCGGCGGCAACCTCGCCACCAACGCCGGTGGGCTGTGCTGCGTGAAGTACGGCGTCACCACCGACGCGGTGCTGGGGCTCAAGGTGGTGCTGGCGGACGGTTCGCTGCTCAAGACCGGCCGCCGCACGGTCAAAGGTGTCGCTGGCTACGACTTGACCAAGCTATTCATCGGCAGCGAGGGCACGCTCGGCGTGATCACAGAAGCCACCGTCGCGCTCAAGCCACTACCGCAGGCTCCTGGCACGCTGGTCGCGGCGTTCAACGACACCGCGGCCGCGGGTGACGCCGTGGCACGGGTAGTGAAGGAAGGCCTTGTCCCGTCGCTGATGGAGATCATGGACGCCGCGTCGATCAAGGCGGCCGAGGCCTACCTCAACACCGACATCGGCGCTGGTTCTGGCTGCGAGGCGCTGCTGCTGTGCCAGTCGGACTCCGGCGGCGAGGTGGCGCGCCGTGAGCTGACCGCGATCGAGCAGATCTGCTCCGACGCGGGCGCTGACATGACCTACGTGACCGACGACCTCGCCGAGGGCAACATGCTGCTGCAAGCGCGGCGGGTGGTGCTGACCGCGCTGGAGACGTACGGCACCTGGCTCACCGACGACGTCTCGGTGCCACGCACCAGGATCGCGGAACTGATCACTGGCTGCGCGCGGATCAGTGAGGATGTCGGGCTGCTGATCGCGGTGGTCGGCCACGCGGGCGACGGCAACATGCACCCGACGATCGTCTACGACCCCAGCTCGGCGGACGAATCGGCGCGGGCGCACAAGGCGTTCGACGACATCCTCGACGTCGGGCTCTCGCTCGGCGGCACGGTCACCGGCGAGCACGGCATCGGCAAGATCAAGCAAGAGTGGCTGGCGCGCGAGATCGGGCCGGTCGGCATGCGGGTGCACCGCGACATCAAGCAGGCGCTCGATCCGGAGAACCTGTTCAATCCAGAGTCAATGTTCTCGATGAATCCGAGCCCACACGGGCCTGCAGCCGGTTCCTGAGCTTGGTCAACGCGCGGTGCTGGCACACCCGCACCGCGCCTGGCGAGACCGAGATCGTCTCCGCCGTCTCCGCGACGGAAAGCCCGACGACCAGTCGCAGCGTCAGCACCTCGCGTTGCGTCTCGGACAGTGTGTTCAGCAGATCACCGAGCTGCTGCCCCATTTCCGACCGCAGCAGGTGCTGCTCGGGATTGAGGGTGTCCACCCCGGTGTCCGGGACGTCGGACACCGGCAGTGATTTGTCCCTGGAATGTTTGCGGTGGAAGTCCATGATCTTGTGTGTCGCGATGCCGTACACGAAGCCGAGGAAGCTCGCCCCGCTCGACCGGTACGACGGGAGCGCCATCAACACCGCGAGACACACCTCCTGCGCGACATCGTCCGCCGAGGAGAACGTGCTCAACGCTCGCCCGATGCGGGAGCGGCAGTAACGCACGATGATTGGCCGGAGGGCGGCGAGCAGATCGTCCACCGCGTACCGGTCGCCAGTCTTGGCCGCCTCGACCAACTGGGCATAAGGATCGGCGGCGGCCGCGGGAGCGCTCACGGGGGCTTCCGGGGTTTCCCGTGCCACCGTTCGCTCAGGAGCCGCTACCGACCGAACGTGAAAATTGCCAAGAGGAAGGCTCGCGCTGTATCCAGACATTTCGACCCCTAAGCGCATACACCAATACTTAGGTGCCGTCGGGGTCTAGGACGACGCGGACCACGCTGAGTGGTTGGGCTCACCCGGCTGATTCGGGCATTAGCCCCACGAACATCCTAACCGCATCGATCGAGTGTCACCATGCGTACATTTGGGGGATATGAAACCAGGCGATGCTCCACGATCAGACTACGGTGAGTAGTCCAATCAGGGCACCGGTCGCTAGCCCTAAGAGCGCAGCCAGCACCATCACCCAGCCCAGGCTTATGCCTTGAATATCCGTTTCGCCAGACTCTTGCTGGTCAGTGTCGGACGGCAGGGTGAGGCGGTCTGTCTGTGATTCGTCGGCGACGACGCTGGCGTTACGGCCGGTTTGCCCAGCCTTGGCGCGCAGCGCCTCGGCCAGTAACTCTTCCGGCCTATTTTCGGTCATCGCTCCGTTGCTTTCGCCGAGATGCTGACTCGATTCGGGCCGTGATTCCTTCACTGCTGCCGCGCTTCCGCCATCGCGCGCTGCAAGGCTTCCAGCGCCCTGCTCGCCGTCGACTTCACGGTCCCCTTCGAGATGCCAGCCGCATCGGCGATCTCGGCTTCGCTCATCCCGCCGTAGTAGCGCAACACCAGTACCTCCCGCTGCCTCGGCGGCAGCACGCCAAGCGCGTTGACGACGGCCTGGTGTTCGGTGGACAGCATCGCGAGGCTTTCCGCGGAACGCGCTGTCACCGCGTGCGGCGGCACGTACTCGCGTGCGGTCTTGCGCCGCCGAAGCACACTGCGCGAGCCGTTGACGACGGCGGTGCGCAGGTAGCCGATCGCAGCGGCCTCGTCTCGTAGTTTGCCCCAGTTGCGGTGCAGCCCGGTAAACGCCTCCTGCACGACGTCCTCTGCCGTCGCGGGTTCGTCGACGAGCAGGATCGCCAGCCGGACGAGGCGCATCCGGTGCACCCGATAAAGGTCTTCGAGGGTGACGGGCATGCCCGGTTCGGTCTGCTCGTCCGGCGCGTCGATCGCGCGGAGGTGACCGAGCGTGCGTTCAACGGTGCGTTCCGCACTGCGCTCCGGCATGCCACATCCCCCTTTCCGCCGGTCGAAGCCGGTAGGTCCCAGCGTATCGGCAGCACATCGGAGTCACGCTGCGCGCATGGCCGAACACGGTGATGGCGTGTTCGGTGGGACCGCGCGGTCGCTAGCCGAGTCGACTGGCGTAGCTTGCACTCCCATGGCGTGGTACCTGGTTGAGATTCGTTATGTGCAGGACAAGATGCCCGCGGTCCGGCCGAGACACCGCGAGTTCCTCGCGGAGCTGGCGGAGCAGGGCACGGTGGCCATCGCTGGCCCGCTCGCGGACGACACCGGCGGCGTGGTGCTGATCCAAGCCGCCGACCTCGACGCGCTGCACCAGATCATCGACGACGACCCCTACCACCTGGAGGGGGCCATCGCCGAGCGATCGGTGCGTGAGTTCAAGCCGGTCCTCGGCTCCTGGCTGCCTGACTGACCGGCGGTCGAGACGCCACGAAGGGCTTCTTTGGGACGTCTGGCGCCCCAAAGAAGCCCTTCGTGTATTCACTGGGAGATCAGGCCTGGATCGACTTGCCGGTCAGCATGCCGAGGGCCTTGGCGAACATTCCCTTGACGCCGGTCTGCCTGGTCTCGCTCCGCGCGGGCAGCGAGTCAACGGCGGGCAGCGTCGAGCCGATCTGCGGGGCGGCGACCGGAGCCTGCGGCAGCTGCGCGTCCACACCCGACAGCTCACCCGAGACGGGCAGCTCGCCCGACAGCGGCAGCTCCGGGAGCGCGTCGACGTCGGTCGGCAGCGCGGGCACGCCGCCAGCGGCGGGCAGGTCACGGCCGGTCGCCGGCAGGCCACCGGTCGGCAGGCCCGGGATGGGCAGGCTGTCGACACCCGGCAGCGCGGGGAGCTCCGGGAGCGCGTCGACGTCAGTCGGCAGCGCGGGAACGGCGGTCATGTCGCGGCCAGCCGGGACGGGCAGGCCACCAAGGCCGTCGAGGCCGGGCAGGCCGTCCAGCGACAGGCCGTCGAGGCCGGGCAGCTCACCAGCACCGGGCAGCTCACCAGCACCGGGGACGCCACCGGTGGGCAGGCCAGGCGCGGGCAGCGGCATGTCGACACCCGGCGAAACCGGCGCCGAGATCGGCATCATCGCGGGGCTCACGTCGGTCGGCAGACCAGCACGCTCCGAACGCAGCGGGCCAGCCGGAGCGGCAGCCATCCGGTTCAGGGCGGGCACGCTGTCGATCGACATCTCCGAGCCATCGATCGGCAGGTTGAGCTGCGGCTCCTGGCTGTCCAGGTTCACGCTGGTCACGTTGGTGCCGATGGCCAGCGCCTCGCCGAGCAGCGGCAGGCTGACGTTGTAGATCTGCACCAGGCCACCGAGCGGCAGCTTGTTGTTGGTGCCCGACAGGCTGCCCTGGTCACCGGCCGTGGTCGCGGTGCCACCGGCGACACCCGTGGTGGTGTTGTCGCCGATACCGTGCGAGATGCCACCCAGCGTGGCGGCGTTGCCGAACACCTGCGCCACCGCCGCGGCTGGCACATCGAAGATGTTGCCCGACAGCGAGCCGGACTCACCCGAGGTCGTGATGTCACCACCGGACGTCGAGTCGGTGGTGTTGGTGCCGACGCCGTCGGCGTTCGCCACAACGCTGGCCGCGTTGCCGAAGCCCTGGGCGATGGGCAGCCCCTGCAGACCGAGCGCGTTGCCGGAGCCGGAGCCCTGGTCACCGGAGGTCGTGGTGTCGCCACCAGCCTCGGAGACAACCTCGTTGGCGCCTTCGCCCGACGCGCCGCCGATGATGGACCCACCGTTGCCGAAGCCCGTGCCAGCGCCGGCGAGCGGGGCGTAGAGGACGTTGCCGCCGAGCGAACCGCCGGTGCCGCCGGTCTCGGCGTCGCCGCCAGCGGCGGCCTCGGTCACGTTGAACGCGGTGCCGTCGGCCTGGCCGATCCCGGACGCGCCCATGCCGTGGCCCTGCAGCGGCGTCGCGAGGGCGCCGTTGGCGACGTTGCCGGAGAGGGAGCCTTCCGAGCCGTCCGTCTCGACGTTGCCACCAGCCTCGGTGCTCGAGCTGTTCTCGGCGCTGCCGGAAGCGCTGCCGCCGAGCACACCGCCGATGCCGAAGGCCTGCGCGGGCGACGCGCTCGCCACCTGGCCGACGTTGCCGGAGAGCGTGCCGCCCGTACCGGCACCGGTGTAGTCGCCACCGGCCGTGGTCGTGGTGTCGGCGCTCGACTGGCCGTGGCCGTCACCGATGAAGGAACCACCGACGCCGAAGGCCTGCAGCGGCTGCGCGATCGGGGTCGCGACCACGTTCGAGCTGCCGGTGCCGTTGTCGTCCGAGGTGTTGCCGTCGCCACCGGCGTTGACAACCTTGGTCTCGGATGCGCTGCCGGAGCCGCTGCCACCGAAGGAGCCACCGACGCCGAACAGTTCGCCGGGTGTAGCGACCGGGGTCTGCACGATGTTGCCGCCGACCGTGGAGTCGTCACCACGGGTGCCGTTGTAGCCACCGGCGTCGACGTTCTTGGTTTCCGACACCGCATCCGCTTCCGCGGTGCCGATGTGGGTGCCGCCAATGCCGAAGGCCTCGACGGGGGAAGCGATCGGCGCGTTCACCGAGTTGCCGCCACCGGTGGAGCCGGTGCCGTCGGTGTAGGTTCCGCTGCCTGCCTCCGCGCTGTTGGAGTTGTCGCAGTTCGAGGTCGACGCGATGCCAATGTAGCTGCCCGCGCTGCAGAAGACCTCGATCGGAGCGGCGACGGGAGCGTCGGCCAAGTTGCCCGACAGCACCGAGTCCTGGCCCGACGTGTTGGAGAACGCGCCAGCCTCGGTGTCGGTGGAGTGCGACGTGCCGTCCGTCTCGGCGGTGCCGATGTGGGTGCCAGCGATGCCGTGGCCGGTGAGGTTGCCCGCACCCTGCGGCTGGGCGATGTTGCCGGAGCCGACGCCGTTGTCACCGTCGGTCTGGATGTAAGTGTCGATGTCGTTCAGGCCGGTCTGCGTGCCGCCTGCCGACGCGCTGGTGTCGTTCTCGGCGCCCGTGGTCTCGGAGTTGCCGATGTAGGAACCAGCGTTGTTGTTGAACCCGCCTGCCGCGGCCAGCGGGCCACCGCCCGCGTTACCCGAGAGCACGCCGTCGGAGCCGTCGGTCTCCAAGTAGCCACCGCTGTGGGCGTTCGACTCGGCCGAGTTGCCGTCCGAGGACGCGGTGCCGCCAGCGGCGAGCGCGTTGTTGTTGCCCTGCAACGGCGTGGCGGCCTGCCCGGCGAGGATGTTGCCGGAGATCGTGCCTTCCGACCCGTCCGTCTCGACGTTGCCGCCGGTGGTGGTGTCCTGCTGGGCGGAGTTGTCCGACGTCTTGGCGTCACCGAGCAGCGCGCCAGCGTTGTTCGCGATCTGGACCGGGAGCGCGTAGTCGAGGTCGATCACGTTCCCAGCAAGCGCATCGCCGCTGCCATCGGTGCTGATGTTGCTGGTGCCGTCGTAGGTCTGGGTGGAGTCGCCGCCCGTGGTCTCGGCGTCGCCAAGCACGCCAGCGGCGTTGTTGGTCACCTGGACCGGCACGACGAGGTCGGCGTTGACCTTGTTGCCGAGCAGCGGGTCACTGTCTCCGCCGGTGACACCGCTGGTCACACCGCCGCCGGTCCCACCGCCGTCGGTCAGGCCGCCACCGCCCGTCAGGCCACCGTCGCCGGTGACACCGCTCAGGAGCCCGTCATCCTCGCAGTCACAGGAGTCACTAGTCGACGATGTGGTTGACGAGCTGCTGCCGGTCAGCGAGCCGGTGACGTCCTTGGTGCTGATGGTCTGCTGGATCTCGGGAGCGTCGTGCTGCTCATCGCCCAAGATGCCCATGTTGTTGTTCGAGATATCGATCGGGACGGTCACGCCGCCGTCGATCGGACCGGTCGGACGGTCCGGATCGACGTTCTCGTCCGCGGATGCGATGCCGGTGCCCAGCATGAACATCCCGCCGGTCACGAGCGCGGTCTGAATACCGCGCTTCGCCCACTTATGCATTAGAGGTACTCCTTGATAGGGATTTATCGGGGTTGCGAACTTTTCGCAGGGAGAGATGTCAGGCGGATAGCCGTGACGGATTCGGGCAGGCGCTCAGAACGCGCGTTGCCCTAAGGAAATGACCTCAGTCAGGAGTGACGCCGGGCTGGCGGCCCGGCTCGACCGGCGCGACAGACGCGCCGGTAAGGGCCTTGGTCGCCGAAGCGGCGATCAAGGCAAGACCCGAGCCGGAGGTGACGGCGAACTGCGAACCGTCCGCGTGCCCGCCGGTGGCACCACCATTGGCGGGCGCGGACGGCGCAGCAGGCGCACCTGCCGGCAGCCGCACTGGGCTGCCGTCGCTCGGGGAGTCTGTGACATCGGAAGCCGCGGCGGCGTTGGCGGCGCGGTCGATGCTGCCACCAGCGGCCGACAGGATGGGAGTGGCCTGCTCGATGGCGGAATCAGTGAGGAAGGGGTTGTCGGACACCGAGCCGCCAACGCCGGCGGGAACGCTCGGCGCGGGCATCGGCATCGGGGCGGCGCCGTCTGTGATGCCGCCGGGAAGGGCGGGCAGCACATCGTCGGCCGCCGGACGGAACCAGCTGTCGAGCTTGTCGCGCAGGTCGTTGAGGTGTCCCGCGTCATCAAGCGCGCCACCGAGGCCGAGGTCGCCACGGCCAGGGTGCTGGTAGTCGAGTGCGAACAGCCCGTCGAGCATGGCCGCGATGCCATCGGCGGTCGCGTGCATGTGGTCGTTCAGGCCCAGCGCGCCGGTGGCCTGGTGCACCGAGGAGGAGCCGTGCGCGCCAGCGGCCGCGTTGTCGGTGTCGTCCGCCGCGTTGTCTGCGTCCTCGCGACCGGGCTTGCCGTCCTTGTCATCGTCCTTGGCCGGGCCGGGCTCGTTGTTCGTGCGGAGCGCGTCCTGCACGCGATCGACGCCGCCGTCGACGCGGTGCACGCCATCGCGCAGAGCCTGCTTGCTCTCCGAGACGACCTCGTCGACCTTGACCAGATCGCCGCCGCCGAGCCAGGAGTTGTCGCCGGAGTCGTGATCGGCGCTCGCGGTGGCAGTCGTCATGGCCCAGGCGGCGACGCTGGCCGCGATGGAGCCGCCGACCACGGTGAGCGCACGCAGGCACCAGCGGCGGGCACGGCTCGCGCGCTCCTGCTTCACTGCTGCCACCGAGTTCACCGGGTCCTTCAACTACCTAGACGACTTGGGACGTGCTGAACCGCAACTCGTTTCCTCGCTGCGATCGGGGAGTAGCACTTCGTATTCGCATCGGCACCGCAAGTGGTGCGTGCCAAAGACACTGGCAAACGTCGAGCGGTTTCCGCACGCTCGACACGACCAGTGCCCCCCATCGTGTGACAAACACTCTGTGCAGCCGGGTGTTACTTGTCGTGATCAAGACTGACGGCGTGCGGTTACTGGTGAGTAAGTCAATCTTTGCGCCAATCCTCGTGCTGATGTGACACGCGGGCCGCTACCGTTGCGCCGTGTCCGAGAAGAGTGCACACCGCGCCGAACCCGCCCCGACGTCCGCAGACGCCGCACCCACCGATGCCGCACCCACCGATGCCGCACCCACCGATGCCGCACCGGCCACCGATGTGACCCGCATGGTTCCCGTCGGCCTCCGGCTGAGCGCCGCGTTCGCCTGGCGGCTGCTCATCGTCGCCGCAGCGATCGGCGTCGTCATCTGGCTGATCGGCGAACTCGCACTGGTGACGACGACGCTCGCGGTCGCGCTGCTCCTCGCCGCGCTCATGGCACCCGTCGTCGATCTACTGATTCGCAAGGCCCGGCTGCCGAGGGGGCTCGCGGTCGCCGCGACCATTGTCAGCGGACTCGCGCTGCTCACCGGCCTGGTGACGTTCGTCGTCGTGCAGTTCACCGATGGTCTGCCCGCGCTGCGGGAGCAACTCAACCGCAGCTTCGATCAGGTGGCACGCTGGCTGTCCGAGGGGCCGCTTGACCTGGGCACCGCCGACATCAACAACCTGATCGGCCAGGTCGTGTCCTATGTGCAGCAGAACCAGGGCACGATCACGACCAGCGCGCTCACCACAGCGGGCGCGGTGGGCGAGTTCCTCACCGGATTCCTGCTCACGCTGTTCATCCTGATCTTCTTCCTGCTGCACGGGCATGACATCTGGTCGTTCCTGGTCAAGGCGGTGCCGGGCGAGGCGCGGCGGCAGGCGGACGTCGCTGGCAGGCGCGGGTTCGCGTCGCTGGTCAGCTACGTGCGGGCCACCGCGATCGTGGCCGTCGTTGACGCCGTTGGGATCGGTATCGGGCTGTGGATACTCGGCGTGCCGCTGGTGGTGCCGCTGGCGACGCTGGTCTTCCTCGGCGCGTTCATCCCGATCATCGGTGCCGTTCTCACCGGAGCCATCGCGGTGCTGGTCGCTCTGGTGACCGTTGGCTGGGTCAAGGCCCTCATCGCGCTCGCCGTCGTCATCGCGGTGATGCAGCTGGAGAGCCACGTGCTGCAGCCGCTACTACTCGGCAGGGCGGTGAAGATCCATCCGCTCGCGGTGATCCTGGCGATCACCGCCGGTCTGGTCATCGCGGGCATCACCGGCGCGCTGGTGTCCGTGCCGCTGGTCGCGGTCATCAACGCGGGCGCGAAGTCGCTGATCGCCGACGACGAGGCGCAGACCGGGGCGGACGTGCCGGTGCTGGCGCGTGGCGGTTCGGCGCCCGACGTCGTGGATGAGCCGTCGGAGGACGGGCACGACGCGGCGCGGGACGCGGACTGAGGGACACGGCGGCCTGAATGACGAACACGGCCTCCGGCGCGAGTCGCACCTTTCTCGCCGCGAGTTACACCCTGTTCGCCGCGAGTCCCACGTTTCGGTGCCGCGAGCCGCGACTTCTGGTGCCGTGTGTTCTAGGTTCCGGGTTCTGGAACGTCACACATGACGTCACGAACGCCTAGTACGGCGTCCGTAATGCAGGACACACAGGGGCGGACACGGCGGGTTCAGGGTTTTTCCCGGATTCGCCGTGCGTGGCGCGTGGTTAGCATCGGTGTCATGACCGACGCCGCGAACGAGACCGGGAACGCCACCGTCAACCCGCGCGACCTGCGCGTCTCCGACGCCGAGCGCGAGCACGTCGTGAGCCTGCTCCAGCGGGCCATCGGGCGCGGCCTGATCGACCTGGACGAGTTCACCGAGCGCACCGACCTCGCCTACAACGCCACGACCCGCAGCCAGCTCAACATCGTGCTGGCCGACCTGCCGGGGTTGGTGCACGTTGACGCGCCCCGCCGCTGAACGCAGGACGCCGTCGAGTACTTCGCCAGCCATATGGTCGCCGGAAACCGACAGAAAGCCACGATTGCGTCCGGTACGACGCAATATCCCTGGCGAAGGCGTGCCCGCCACGACCCGAACGAGGAACACAGCGTTCTGAACGGGGGACACGGCGGGTCAAGCGCCCTGGGCGCCGGGTCGCGTCACCGATGTCGCCGCATACGTCACCGCATGGCGGACCGCGTCGGCCAGCGGTGCACCGGTGGCGAGCTTGCCCGCTAGCGCGCCCGCGAAGGCGTCGCCAGCGCCCGTGGTGTCCACGACCCGACCGTCTCCTAGTTCCGGTGCGGGCACCGCCACGACGGCATCGGCGTCGGCGAGGATCGCGCCAGCCGCGCCGAGCGTCACGACGACAGAACGAGGACCGTGGCCGAGCAGTCCTGCCGCCAGTCGCTCGCCGCTCTCCGAGCGGCCGAGCAACTCAGCCGCCTCGTGCTTGTTGACGATCAGCGGGTCGAGTGCGGAGAGTGTTTCCGCTGGTAGGTCCGCCACAGGGGAGGCGTTGAGCACCACACGGACACCGCGCGCGGACGCGTGCGCGACCGCGTAACTGACGGTCTCCAGCGGCACTTCGAGCACCGCGAACAGCACCCTCGCCGCACCGATGACGTCCTCGGCCCCGCGGACGTCTGCCACGCTCACCCGCGCGTTCGCGCCGGGGGAGACGACGATGGCGTTCTCGCCGTCCGGGCTCACCGTGATGTGTGCGGTGCCGCTCGGCGCGTCGACCCGGCGCACGGTGCTGGTGTCCACGCCAGCCTCCGCGAGCGAGGCGAGCAGCAGCGCGCCGCCGTCGTCGTCACCGACCGCGCCGATGAAGCCGGTCCGCGCGCCCTGCCGTGCTGCGGCCACCGCCGTGTTGGCGCCCTTGCCGCCGGGAAACAGCGCGGTATCACCGCCGAGCACGGTCTCGCCAGGCGCGGGATGGTGCGGCACGCGCACCACGCGGTCCACGTTGGCCGAGCCGACGACGATCAACTCAGGAGTCAGTGCTGCCACGACGCCAGCCTGTCATAACTCGGGTTCACTCGGTCCGGTTCTGTTGTCCCCCACTTACGTACCGTCACGGTCGATAACGAATCAGGCAGTCCCGACAGCCAGAAGCGTCGAATTCGGACCCAGAGCTGCGAAATGACACAATGCACGGCATCATGGCGTAGGTTGCATTGAGTCACTCATTCGTGGGTTAACCACATCGAGGTACCCACGGCTGTAACGGCCAGCAATCAGTCCGGCCACCCGACATCGGTGGCGGATCGAGTCGCCGGCGTCGATCGCGTAGCCCCCCGAGTGATCGGCGCCGGTGGCGCCTCGATCGAGGCACTGCGCCACACCGGTTGCCAGCAGTATCGTCGAAGTATGAGCCAGGTCAGCCGCTCGGAACGGCCCATATCGAGTACCGGCTCCCTGATCAAGGAAGCCGCTCGCAGGCTGCTCATCGAGCACGGTGTCGCGGGGGTGACGTTACGCGCCATCGCCCGCGAACTCGGGCTGACCGCTCCCGCGCTGTACCGCTACTACCGCTCCCACTCGCAACTACTCGAGCAGCTACGCGGCGAGATCAGCGTGGAACTCGCCGACGAACTGTCCGAGGACGTCGCTCGGCTGCCTGACGATGGCATCGGGCAGTTCTTCGCCGTCTGCCGGGGCTTCCGCCGCTGGGCGCTCGCGCATCCGCACGAGTTCGGGCTGGTGTTCGCGTCGGTGTCCACTGAGCAAAGCTCCGCACCGCTGACCGGTGCGAACGAACCGTTCGGCAGGGTGTTCATCACCAGCATGGCGGGGGTACTCGTCAGCCATGAACTCGCGGGTCTTCCGGACGACCTCGTGCCATCGGCGCTGCGCAACGACGTCGCCAAGTTCCGGGAGACAGTGCTCGACACGCTCGCCCGCGACGGCGTGCGCATCGACCCGAACCGGCTGCCGCTGGAAGTCGCGTTCCTGATGGTGCAGTACTGGATCCGCATCTACGGGCACGTCACGCTCGAAGTGTTCGGCAACTTCCCGATGCGTCTCGCGCAGCCAGACATGCTGTTCGACGCGATCCTGGCCGAACTAGCCCGCGAGCTTGGCCTCGGTGCGCTCTAGCACACCGAGAAGCGCTACGGCACCACGTTGACCAGCCGGCCAGGCACCACGATGACCTTGCGCGGCTCACCGCCGTCCAGCAGCGCGGCGATCTTCTCCTCGGCCAGCGCAGCTTCCCGCACCGCGTCGTCGTCCGCGTCGGCGGGCACCGTGATCCGGGAGCGCACCTTGCCGTTGACCTGGATCGGGTACTCGACGGTGTCATCGACCAGGTACCGCTCATCGGCCTCGGGGAACGGCCCGTAGGTCAGCGACGCGTCGTGGCCGAGCCGCTGCCACAACTCCTCGGCGATGTGCGGGCACAGCGGCGCCAGCATCAGCACCAGCGGCTCGACCAACGCGCGCGGCGTCGCATCGGCGGAGCCATATGTCTTGGTGATGTGGTTGTTCAGCTCGATCAGCTTCGCACCAGCGGTGTTGAACCGCAGGTCCGCGTAGTCTGAGCGCACCCCGGCGATGGCCTTGTGTAGCGCGCGCAGGTCGTCCTCGGTCGGCTCGACGTCCGACACCCGCAGCTCGCCGGTGTCCTCGTTGATGACAAGCCGCCACAGCCGCTGCAGGAACCGCTGCGCGCCGACGACGTCCTTGGTCGCCCACGGCCGCGAGTCGTCGAACGGCCCCATGGACATCTCGTAGAACCGGAACGTGTCCGCGCCGAACTGGTCGAACATCTCGTCCGGCGTGACGACGTTCTTGAGGCTCTTGCCCATCTTGCCGTATTCCTGGCTGACCTCTTCGCCGTTGTAGAAGAACTTCCCGTTCTCCTCGACGACCTCCTCCGCGGGCACGTAGACGCCGCGCGCGTCGGTGTAGGCGAAAGCCTGGATGTAGCCCTGGTTGCACAGCTTGCGGTAGGGCTCTTCGGAGGACACGTGGCCCAGGTCGTAGAGCACCTTGTGCCAGAACCGCGCGTACAGCAGGTGCAGCACGGCGTGCTCGACCCCGCCGACATAGAGGTCGATGCCGCCGGGATCATCCGCCCCGTGCTTCTCCGGCCGCGGCCCCATCCAGTACCGCTCGTTCTCCGGGTCGCACATCGCCTCGTCGTTGGTCGGGTCGACGTAGCGCAGCTGGTACCAGCACGACCCTGCCCAGTTCGGCATGGTGTTGACCTCACGGCGATACGGCCGAGGGCCGTCGCCGAGATCCAGTTCCACCTCAACCCAGTCGGTCGCTTTCTCCAGCGGCGGCGACGGCTTGCTCTCAGCGTCCTCCGGGTCGTAGGTGGTCGGCGCGTACTCGTCGACGTCCGGCAGCTCGACCGGCAGCATGTCCTCCGGCAGCGCGTGCGCGATGCCCTCGACGTCGTAGACGATCGGGAACGGCTCGCCCCAGTACCGCTGCCGGGAGAACAGCCAGTCCCGCAGCTTGTACTGCACCGTGCCGGTTCCGTGGCCGTGCTCTTCCAGCCAGGCGATGGTGGTCTTCTTCGCCTCATCGACACCGAGGCCGTTCAGCGACAGCCCGCTGTCGTTGGCGGAGTTGATCGCCGGGCCGTCGCCGGTGTAGGCCTGCCCGTCGAAACCCTCCTCCGGCTGCACGGTGCGGACGATCGACAGCCCGAACCGCTCGGCGAAGTCCCAGTCGCGCTGGTCCTGGCCGGGCACTGCCATGATCGCGCCGGTGCCGTAGCCCATCAGCACGTAGTCCGCGACGAACACCGGGATGCGCGCACCGTTGACCGGGTTGACGGCGTACGACCCGGTGAACACGCCCGTTTTGTCGCGGTTCTCCTGCCTGTCCAGCTCCGACTTCATCGACGCCTGCCGCCGGTAGTCCGCGATGGCCTTCTCCGGCGTGCTCGCGCCGCCGGTCCAGCGGCTGTCGGTGTCCTCCAGGTCCTTGGGCCACTGCTCGGTGGTCAGCGTGTCCACCAGCGGGTGCTCCGGAGCGAGCACCATGTACGTGGCGCCGAACAGCGTGTCCGGCCGGGTGGTGAACACCTCGATGGTGTCGTTGCCGCCATCGACGGCGAAGTGCACCTCCGCGCCGTGCGAACGGCCGATCCAGTTGCGCTGCATCGCCTTGACCTTCTCCGGCCAGTCCAGCCGGTCCAGGTCGTCGACCAGCCGGTCGGCGTAGGCGGTGATGCGCATCATCCACTGCTTGAGGTTGCGGCGGAAGACAGGGAAGTTGCCCCGCTCGCTACGCCCCTCGGCGGTGACCTCCTCGTTGGAGAGCACGGTGCCGAGGCCGGGGCACCAGTTCACCGGCGACTCGGTGACATAGGCCAGCCGGTAGGTGTCCAGCACCTCGGACTGCTCGGCACGGGTCAGCTCGGACCACGGCGTGCCGTCCGGCGTCTCGCGGGTGCCGTCGGCGAACTCCGCCTCGAGCTCGGCGATCGGGCGGGCTTTGCCCTGCTCGGGGTCGTAGAAGGAGTTGTAGATCTGCAGGAAGATCCACTGCGTCCAGCGGTAGTACTCCGGATCGGTGGTGGCGAACGAACGCCGCTCGTCGTGGCCGAGGCCCAGCGCACGCAGCTGGCGCTTCATGTTCGCGATGTTGGTCTCGGTGGTCACCCTGGGGTGGGTGCCGGTCTGCACCGCGTACTGCTCGGCGGGCAGGCCAAAGGCGTCGAAACCGAGGGTGTGGAGCACGTTGCGGCCCAGCATCCGGTTGAACCGGGCGAATGTGTCCGTACCGATGTAGCCGAGCGGGTGGCCGACGTGCAGCCCCGCCCCCGACGGGTACGGGAACATGTCCTGTACGAACATCTTGTCGCCGGTGGGCTTGCCGGTGTTCTCGTCGGCGAGGTCACCTACTGGGTTCGGCGCGTGGAACGTGCCGTTGCTCTCCCAGTAGTCCTGCCAGCGTCGCTCGATATCGCCCGCGACCGCCGCGGTGTAGCGATGCGCTGGCGCACCGGATGCCTCACTCATCGACTAGCCCTTCCCTATCGGTGCCGGTCTCCCGCTCATCAACCCCATAAACAGCGGAACCCCTCAGCCATGGAGGCATGAGGGGTCGCCGCGCGTGACCGGGTGGTCAGCGCGGCCTACTAAGAAGGAGCAGGCGTGCCGTGCTCATGCGCTCCATGGTAGCCGCAAGCCCTGACGGCGTCGCCTGGACCCGGCGGGCAGCGGCGCGCGCCACACCAGGGCAGGCCGCGAGGCCGCGGCGTGCGAGTGCGGCTTATCCTCGAATGATGGTCGTTGTCGCGCTCATTCCCCTGATCGGCGGGCTGCTCGTCGGTGTCGGCGGTTTCCTCGGCTGGCAGGGCAAGCTCAGCAGGGATCGGGGCACCGGTGTGCGCACCGATGCGACGCTGCGCAGCGACGAAGCCTTCGCCGTCGGCAACAAGGTAGCTGGCATCCCGACCATGGCGGCGGGCGTCGTCGGCATCGCGAGCGGGCTCGCCGCGCTGGCCATGCCCGGCGCGCTCGGGACGACGCTGGCGGCGGTGTTCGGCGTCGTCGGGCTGCTCGGCCTGCTCGCGGCCGGTGGTGTGCTTGGCAACCGCGCCGCTGCCGCCGTCCCGGAGCCCGCGCCCGCTGAGGACGCCGCGGGCGGCTGCGGGGGTTGCGCCTGCGGCGCTGGCGGCTGCGGCTAGTTCAGCTGCAGGTCGCCGGGGTGCGTGGCGAGTAGCGCCGTCGGGACGCCTTGACGGCGCAGCACCCTGGCCCACAGATCGGTGCCAGGCGCGGCGAAGACGTCGCTGGGCAGCGCGGGGACCACGATCCAGTCTTCGCGCTCCAGTTCCCCCTCGAGCTGGCCGGCATCCCAGCCCGCGTAGCCGAGGAACACCCGCATCCCACGCACCTTGGCCACCAGCTCGTCGGGGTCGGAGTCAAGCACGACGAGCGCGACCGGACCGCTGACGGCGATGGTGCCCGGCACGGAGGACGACGTCTCCCCGTTGCGGAGCGCCGCGAGGCACAACGGCGTGTCCTGCTCGACAGGACCGCCGATGAACGCCTCGCCGGGATCGCCGACGTAAGCGGCCCAGTCCGGCGCCACCTGGTCGACCGGCACCTCGCCCGGCCGATTCAGCACGACGCCGAGCGTGCCCTCGTCGCCGTGGTGGAGGATGAAGACCACCGTTCGGCGAAAATTCGGGTCGGACATGGTGGGATCAGCGACAAGCAGGCAACCCTGCGCAATGGCATCCGCGCGCACGGGGTCCATAATCCCACTCCACCTCGGGCTGATGTGGCGGGGTTTCGGGGGCCACGCTGCGGCGGAACCGGTGCCATCAAACGCGCGAGCACAGCCGGTCGCTGACCACGAGGCGATGCGCGTGCGGGCCCAGCGAACCGATAAGTTGAGCTGGAACACCTGGAGGGAAATTCCGTGCGTCATCAGGCTCTGCCCGCTGTACACCCGGACGCCCAGTACGCCTTGTGGAACGGCACTCCGTTTCGTGTCACACCCTCGACCGCGGAGGGAAAAGTGCTGCTCATCGCGCCGGAAGGCCAGCAACCGGACGGCTTCGACACCACGCACGACGGCGCGGCGGCCAAGCTCGTCGCCGAGGACGACCTGCCATCGACGTTCACCATCCGCACCCACTGCCGGTTCGCCGAGGAGACGTTCGCGCTCGCTGACCAGCACACGGACGGCACGCTTGAGCTGCACTGGATCGGTTCGGACGCGACCGTCGCCGCCGAACTCGGCCTGACGCCGATGGGCGAGGAACGCCACTTCGGGGCCGTGGCCAAGCCCGCCGACGTCGAAGCGCTGTGGCAGGAGTACCACGGCCTCGGCGCGAGCGCCCCCGCCGACGCGAGCGAAGCGGACCAGCGGCGGTTGCTGCGCAGGATCGGACGCATCCTGCGCGAGCTGCGCCCCGCGGACGGCGGCACAACGGCGGCCCGGTTCCGGCAGGTCGGCGGGTACGCCGAGCTCGAAGTCCGTGGTGTCGCGGACGACGTCGCACACTCACTCGCCGCGCCGCCACTGCTCGGCCAGCTGTTCAGCGAGCTGCGGGCGCTGATGTACCAGCCGAATCTCGGCACGTGGTTCCAGGGCACCATGACCGTCACGCCGGACGACAACTTCACCTTCGACTACGACGCGTCGTCCCAGCCACGCTGGCGGCGTGCGCCGGACGAGGACGGCAGGGACGCGGCGCAGGCGTTCGAGTTGGAGCTGCGGCGTTTCCCCAGGGACACCAGGCACGTGCCGCCATGGCTCGGCGCCCGCGCTGGGCTGCCGCTCGACGTGACGTTCCGGCACGCCAAGGTCGTCGACATGCACCATCCCGGCAAACGTCCCGTGGTGAACCGCGCGCCGGTGCCAGGTGGTGAGCTGCGCGGGGTGATGAACTACCTGTACCGCTCGCCGGTCGTACACGTGGGCGATGCGCCGACGCCGGACCTGTTCGCACCGCAGACCGCGCCGAGCGTGCCGAACGCCTTCCACACCGACGGCACCTGGATCTGGTCCGCCGCCGTGCCGCACTACCTGCGGATGCACGGCGTCTCACCGGAGGCCGACCTGCTCGCGCACATCAGGGCGAACTCCTACCGGCCGCCGTTCGTCAGCCAACGACTGCGGGACACCGCCCGCGCCGAGGTGCTCGGCGCGCCCTACCCGCCGCAGTCCGCCGCTGACCTCGACGAGCAGGACGCCGTTACCGAGGTCGAGCGGGACGACAGCGTGATCCCGACGCTGCGGGCGTCCGAGGTGCTGTCGCTGCTGCGCAAGCGGCTTGACGAGCTGGGTGTCGGCAAAGAGGCGTACCGGTTCGGGGAGCAGGCTGACGACGCCTGGTGCCTGCTGCGGGCCAGCGGCGGCTGGCGAGTCGCCTGGTGCGCCGATGGCAAGCAGCGCGACGTCCAGGAATTCCCGACGATCAAGGCGGCCGCCGCGCACCTGCTCGGTGTGCTGGCGTTCCACCCGACGCGGGCACTGGCCGCGCCGCACGACGAGGAGCACCCGACCGACTGGCCGATCGTGCCGCTGCGGGGTGAGCCGCCGTTGACGCTGTTACGGGGCAAGCGCATCGTCACGCTGCCAGCCGGCACGCGGCTGGTGCGGTTCGGTGACGACGCGGGCAACCTCACGCACGAGGCGTCGGCGACGTTCCGGGAGACGTCGTTGCTGCCGGACCGCGAGGGCCACCGCACCGAGTACCGGCTGCGGCGTCCGCTACGGGTGCTGACCGGCGTCACGCTGCCCTGGGGCGGGATGCCCGGCGGCGCGCTGGCCTACCTGCTGCCAAGGCCCATCGGCCAGCACGTCTCCACCGGCGCGCTCGAGGCGCTGGAGTAGCCGCTCACTCCGGGACGTCGAGTCCCTGTTCCTTGGCCCACTCGCGCAGCGCCGCGACGGCCTCTTCGTGCTCGAGTGGCCCCTTGTCGAGCCGCAGTTCCTTCAAGAACCGCCACGCCTTGCCGACCAGCGGTCCTGGCGGCAGGTCGAGCAGCCGCATGATCTCGTTACCGTCCAGGTCGGGCCGGACCTTCGCCAGGTCCTCCTCCTCGGCGATGCGCTTGATGCGCTCTTCGAGATCGTCGTAGGTGCGTTGCAGCGCGGCGGCTTTGCGCCGGTTGCGGGTGGTGCAGTCGGCGCGCACCAGCTTGTGCAGCTTCGGCAGCAACTCACCGGCGTCCGCGACGTAGCGCCGCACCGCGGAGTCGGTCCACTCGCCCTTGCCGTAGCCGTGGAACCGCAGGTGCAGGAACACCAGCTGCGAGACGTCGTTGATGACGTCCTTCGGGTAACGCAGCGCCCGCAACCGCTTGCGCGTCATCTTCGCGCCGACGACCTCGTGGTGGTGGAACGTCACGCCGCCGCCTTCGGTGAACCGCCGTGTCGCGGGCTTGCCGATGTCGTGCAGCAAGGCGGCGAGCCGCAGCACAAGGTCGGGCTCCGTCGTCGGCTCGTGCCTGGTCTCCAGGTCGATCGCCTGGTCCAGCACCGTCAGCGAGTGCTCGTAGACGTCCTTGTGCTGGTGGTGCTCGTCGATCGCGAGCCGCATGCCGGGCACCTCGGGGATGATGTGCTCGGCGAGCCCGGTGTGGGTCATCAGGTCGATGCCGAGCCGGGGCTTGGTGCCCAGCATCAGCTTGCTCAGCTCGGCCTGCACCCGCTCGGCGGTAATGCGGGTGATCTCGCCGGACATGTCAGTCATGGCCTTCGCGACCCGACGCGCGGGTACGAAGCCGAGCTGCGAGACGAACCGGGCGGCGCGCAGCATCCGCAGCGGGTCGTCCGCGAACGACTCCTCCGGCGGGGCAGGCGTGTCCAACAGCCCTTCGCTGAGAGCGTCCATCCCGCCATACGGGTCGATGAAGCGCTTGACCGACAAATCGATCGCCATCGCGTTGACGGTGAAGTCGCGGCGCTTGAGGTCCCCCTCGATGTTGTCGCCGAAGACGACGTCGGGGTTGCGGCCAACGCGGTCGTAGGTGTCCGCGCGGAACGTGGTGATCTCCAGTTGGGTGCCGCCCTTGGTGAGGCCGACGGTGCCGAACTCGATGCCGGTCTCCCAGACCGCGTCCGCCCAGCCGCCGACGATCTTGAGTATCTCCGCTGGCCGCGCGGACGTCGTGAAGTCGAGGTCATCGGACAGCCTGCCGAGCAGTGCGTCCCGCACGCTGCCACCGACGAGGAACAGCTGGTGCCCCGCTTGAGAGAACCGCTTGGTCAGCTCATCGGCGACGGGCGAGATGCGCATCAGTTCGGCAACGGCGTTGCGCTGAGCACTGTGCTTGGCGTGGCGGTTGGAGCTGGTATCAGGCACGGCGATTTAGCCTAGCGTCCGCGCCTGGCTGGCCGAGTTCGGACTCGGGACAGCGCCATTCCCGCTAGCATCGCTGGTATGCCAGGATCCGGTGACGCGCGCGGTGAATCGCGGCGGACTAAGCCTGGACGCCGATCACGGCGTCACCGCCCTCGGCGCATGACGACGGTCGACGAGACGTCAGCGGGTGGCCTCGTCGTCGACCCAGGGCACCGCCATGCCGTCCTCATCGGCAGGCTGGACCGTAGCGGTTCGCTGCTGTGGTCGCTGCCGAAGGGGCACGTCGAGGACGGCGAAACGCACCAGGAAACAGCGGTGCGTGAGGTGAAGGAGGAGACCGGCATTTCGGCGCGGGTGCTGCTACCGCTTGGCGAGATCGACTACTGGTTCGTCGCCGATGGCCGCAGAGTGCACAAGACCGTGCACCACTTCCTGCTCGAAGCGACCGGTGGCCAGCTGTGCGACGAGGACGACGAGGTCACCGAGGTCGCGTGGGTCCGGCTCAGCGAGCTGCCGACCACGCTGGCCTACGGCGATGAGCGCAGGCTCGTCGCCAAAGCGCGCGAACTGCTCGCCGCCGACGGCCACGCCAACCCCGGGTCACTCGCCGAACGGCGTCCTGATGAGGTATCCGAGTGACACGAATCGCACTCGCACTCGGCGCCGCGGTCCTGCTGCTGTTACTCACCGGCATGCCTGCCTCGGTCGTGCGAGCGGCGGAACCCGAGCGGCAACACGACTCATCCCAGCCGCCTGCCGATCTGACCGAGACACTGCGGCTCGACGTGGCGTCGATGACGCCACGCATCGTGACGACGCGGTCGCGCACCCTCGCGATCAAGGTCACGCTCACCAACATCTCCGAGCGACCGGTCGACAATCTCAGGGCGCGGTTGCACCTCGGCTCGAAGCAGACGAATCGGGGAACGCTCACCCAGGCGCTGACGGCTGGCGCTCCGATGGACTACCAGCTCACTCCGTTCAAGGACGTCGGATCGAGGCTGGTACCGCAGCAGCAGCTGACCTTCACGCTCAAAGTCAACCTGCGTGGCGGCGATGGCGGCTTCGTGTTCCCCGAATCGGGTGTCTACCCGCTGTTGATCAACGTCAACGGCAGGCCGGAGGCCGGGCTGGAAGCACGCCTGGCAGCGTCACACCTGCTGCTGCCCGTCCTCTCGGTGCCCGGCACCAACAGCGGCGAACAGTTCAGCGGCGGGCCCGCGACGTCGATCCTCTGGCCGATCGCAAGCACACCGCGGGTGGTCGAGGATCGACTCAGGGACGGACTCGTCCTCGCCGACGACACACTCGCCGAGGAGATGCGGCCCGGCGGGCGACTCGACGCGCTGGTACGCGCCGCGGAGTCGGTGCGGGACGACGACCAGCTGTTCTCCTCGCTGTGTTTCGCCATCGACCCCGAGCTGATCGCGACGGCCTCCGCGATGACGCGGGGCTACCGGGTGCGGAGCGGACCAGGCACGACGGAGGGTTCTGGCAGCGCCGACGCCGAAGCTTGGCTTGCTGACCTGCGTACCCTCGTCGCGGGCGGCTGCGTCGTGCCGATGCCGTACGCACGCGCCGACATCTCGCTGCTCGCTGGCAGCTCCCCTGACCTGGCCACGCTGGCCGCATCCCGCGAAAGCGTGATCAACGATGTCCTCGGTGTGAAACCGCAGGACGGCGCGCTCGCCATCGAAAGCGAACTGAGCACGCAGGCGCTGGACGCCGTGGGCGAGGCGGGCAAAAGCCTGCTCATCGGCGCCATGGGCGGACGGCAGGCCGCCCAGCCGATCACCGTGACCACCGATGAAAGCGAACACACCGTCGTGCCGTCGAACGAGCTGGTCACGCTCGCGTTGCGGCCAGGCATCGCGCGCAATGACACCACGGCCAATGCCACTGTCGCGGCGGACGAACCCGCCATCGCGACCCAGAACGGCCTCGCCACCATCGCCTTCCGCGCGCGCGACGGCGGCAATACGCCGCTGCTCATCGCACCACCGAGGGAGTGGAGCGCGCCGCACGACGAGCTGATCTGGCTACTACGCGGGATCGGCGACCTCGCCGACGACGGCATGCTGGTCCCGGTGAAGGCAGGCGCCCTCTTCAGCGCGAACGTCGACGGCACGACGCGGCCCGCGCAGCAAGGCAGCCTCGACCCACGCGGGTCACGGGAGGTCACAGCCGACATCGCGGGGATCGAGGCGACCGTCGAGGACGTGATGTCCGCCATGACTGAGGCGACCACCATGCAGGTCGACCCTGCTGACCTGCTGCTCCCGGTGCGTGAGGGACTGCTGCGGGCGACATCGCACGCGCTGCCCGATCAGGCGGCGGTCGCGCGGGCCGCCGTCGCCGACGCGGACAACCAGCTGACCGAACTGCTGGGTGAGGTCAGCATCACCGAGCCGGACCGCACCATCTCGCTGGCGTCCGGGTCGTCGCCGATTCCGGTGTCGATCCGCAACGACCTACCGGTCGACATCATCGTTCGGGTGACGCTGTCCAGCACAAGCGGCCTGCGGCCGGACGACATCAGCGACCAGAAGCTCGCGCCGGAGTCCTCGGTCAACCTGCGGGTCCCCGCGGAGGCGATGCGTGCCGGCCGGTTCACGGTGGACGTGTCGCTGAGCACACCGGGCGGCACGCCGCTGGGTCGTCCCACGCGATTCCAGCTGGCATCAACCGAGTATGGGGTCGTCACAGTTATCGTGACCGCAGTAGCAGGCGGCGCGTTGCTGTTGCTCGCGGGACGGCGAATCCACCGTAGGCTCCGCTCCAACGGAGCCGAGCGGGGTTAGACTCCGGCGGCGCGCCACAACCGGGATCGACGTCGCGAGGATGGGACCGCGTTGAACACAGAGCCACCCCGGCGACCCTTCCCATCGCGCCGTCCGCAACCGCCGCCACACGGCCCGCCGCCACCCCACGGCGAGGCGCAGCAGGGCGGCCAGCGTCCAGAGCACGACGAGCCGCCGCCACCGCACGATCAGCCGACCCGCCCCGCACAGAGCCCGGTGCCTGGGCCACCGCCCGGACCGCGGCCGGGGCACGGCCACGGCGGGCCACAGCACCCGCCCCAGGGGCCGCCACCGGAGCCACCGAGGGGACAGCCACCTGGCCCGCCACCGGGTCACCCACAGGGACAACCACCCGGCACACCGCCAGGCGGACAGCGGCCGCAGCGGCCCCAACAACGCCCGGCACAGGAATCACCCGGCACACCCGGACCTGGCGGAGGGCCCCGCCCACCACACGGACCCAGGCGACCAGCACAACGGCCGCGACAGCGCCCGCCACGCCCGCCGAGGCCACCGCGCGCGCCGTACGGACAGCCGCCGTCCCACCGCTGGCCGACGGCCGACCCGGACGTCCTGCAGCCGTATCAGGAGCTCACCCGGGTACTGCCCGCTGTCGGCGCGCCGACAGCGCCGGGCGAGCCCACCGAGGCACCGGAGCGGCCAGCGGCGAAGGAGTCGCTGGCCAAGTCGACCGGCAAGATCGCGATCGCCTCGCTGATCAGCCGCATCACCGGCTTCCTGTGGAAGATCATGCTGGTCTGGGCACTCGGCTTCGGTGTCAGCAACGACTCGTTCAACGTGGCGAACACTCTGCCCAACATCATCTACGAGCTGCTGCTCGGTGGCGTGCTGGCCAGCATCGTGGTGCCGCTGCTCGTGCGCTCGCAGGACGACCCCGATGGCGGCCAGGAGTACACGCAACGGCTGCTGACTGTCGCGTTGAGCCTGCTCGCGGTAGCCACGGTCATCGCGGTGTTCGCCGCACCGCTGTTCACCTCGGTGTACGTCGACGCGTCCACCGACCGCGCGAACCCAGAGCTGACCACGGCGTTCGCCTACCTGCTGCTGCCGCAGATCCTGTTCTACGGCGTGTTCGCGCTGCTCATGGCGATACTGAATGCCAAGCAGATCTTCGGCCCGCCAGCATGGGCGCCGGTGGTCAACAACCTGGTCGTGATGGCCACCATCGGCGTGTTCGCGCTCGTGCCGGGCGAGATCTCGATCGACCCGGTGCGGATGGGCGACGCGAAGCTGCTCACCCTCGGCATCGGCGTCTCGCTCGGCATCGTGGCCCAAGCGGTGATGCTGATCCCGCCGATGCTGCGCACCGGCTTCCGGTTCAAGTGGAACTTCGGGCTCGACTCCCGGATGAAGGAGTTCGGCGGCCTCGCGGCGTGGATCCTCGGCTACGTCGCGGTCAGCCAGATCGGCTACATCGTCACGACGCGAGTGCTCACCGCTGGCGACCAAGGCGGTATGACGGCGTATTACAACGCCTGGCTGCTGTTCCAGCTGCCATACGGCGTCATCGGCGTCTCGCTGCTCACCGCGATCATGCCGAGGATGAGCAGGGCCGCGGCCGATGGCGACCACCCCAAGCTGATCTCCAACCTGTCGTACGCCTCCCGCATCTCAACGGTGACGCTGTTGCCGATCGCCGCGGTGATGACCGTCGTCGGCTCATCGATCGGTGTCGCGCTGTTCTCGTACGGCGAGAGCGACGTCGCCTCCGCGGGGCGGCTCGGTGAGTCGCTGGCCATCGCCGCGTTCGGGCTGCTGCCGTACGCGCTGGTCATGCTGCAACTGCGGGTGTTCTACGCGCTCAAGGATGCCAGGACGCCGACGTTGATCATGCTGGTCATGACGGCGGTGAAGGTGCCGCTGCTTTACCTGTCCGCGGCGCTGCTCGACCCGAAACAGGTCGTGCTCGGCGCGATGATGGTCAACTCGCTGACCTTCGTCGTCGGCGCGGTACTTGGCCAAGTCTGGCTCTGGGTGCGGCTTGGTAATCTGCGCAGCCGCAGGGTGCTCGGTGTCATCCTGTTCACCGTGTTCGCCAGTGGGCTCGGCGTCGCCGCCGCCGTGGTCACCGGAATGCTGGTACCGGACGCGCTGCCGAGCACACTGCACGCATGGGTGTCGCTGATCGCGCAGAGCATCGTCGGCCTCGGGGTGTCCTTCGGCATCCTCGCCGCACTCAAGGTTGACGAACTCGCTCCGCTGACTAACCGGGTCTCCCGGCTGCTTGGACGTGCATGACCCTGCGACGTCGTGCCTGGTAGATCGATATACCAGCCGACAGGGTGACGTCATACGTCACAACGCGATCACGGCGTGCGAAGGGCGACGTTGCCGTAGTCTCGGTAGTGAGCACGAGACGCCGGCAGGGCTCTTCTTGCCCGGGTAAAGATCGGACACGGAGGTTGTCGCAGTCGGTGGACACCAGGCGGAACGAGCAGCCGAACGGCGCGCCGAGAACCAGCATCAGAGCCACAGGTGGCTCACTCGCGCCCGGCGGCGTCGTCGGCGATGGCCGTTACCGCTTGCTCGCGCAGCTCGGCGTTGACGAACGGGCGAACGCGCACTTCTGGCGTGCGCGCGACGGCCAGCTCCGCCGCGACGTAGCCCTCACGCTCATCCTCGGCGACCAGGCCGACCTCGACGCCACTCGCGAGGCCCGTCGCACCCTGGAACGCGCCGCCCACACCTCCCAGTTCGGCCACCCGCACGTCGCCCGTGTGCTCGACGTCCTCACCCTCGGCAGCGGCATCGCGGCTGGTGAGGGCCTGCTCGGCATCATCGTCGCCGAGTGGAGCAAGGGCACCGATCTGATCGACATCGTCGACGAGGGACCAGTCGCGCCGGTCGTGGCGTGCCGAATGATCGACAGCCTGGTCAGCGCCGTGGAGCAGGCGCACCGCTCTGGCCTCGTGCTCGGCCTCGACCACCCGCAGCGCATCCGCAGGGGACCGGACGGGCAACTGCGGCTAGCGTTCCCGGGACCGCTGCCGGAGACCACGCTGCGGGACGACATCAAGGCACTCGGCGCGGTGCTGTACCTGTTGCTCACCGCCCGCTGGCCGCTACCGGGCGGGCCAGCAGCCATCGCACCCGCTCCGCACGCGCCGAACGGCGGGGTGGTGCCGCCGCGCTCGCTCGAGCCGACGGTGCCAGCCGAACTGTCCTCGCTCGCGGTGCGCACCCTTTCCGACGGCGGTGAGGGCGGCATCCGCACCAGCTCGGCGTTCCTGCGGGTGTTGCAGCAGGTCGCGGCGACAGAGGAGCGGAAAGCGGCGGCGCCCGCCGAAGGCGCGGCAACGGGCAGCGACGACCCGGACAGCGGGTTCTGGACGACGAAGCGGCCGGTCAGCGACCCAGCGCGGCGCAAGAAGGTCGCGCTCGGGGCGACCGCGCTCGTCGTGGCCGCCGTAGCGATCCTCGCCTGGATCGGCCTCTCGCTGATCAGCTTTTTCTCCGAGGACGACACCTCAGGCCCCGATGTCAACGTCGCCGAGTCGGGCGAGCAGAACACCGAGCAGAAGACGTCGCCATCGCCGCCGCCAGAGACCCCAGAGCCGGTGCGTCCCGCGTCGATCCAGGTCTACAACCCGGAGGGCACCGGCGACTTCACCTCGCTAGCGCCAGCGGCCATCGACGGCGATCCTGGGACGCCGTGGCAGACAGACCAGTACAAGCAGCAACTCCCCGCGCTCAAGAGCGGCGTCGGGCTCGTGGTCAGCTTCGACCAGCCGATCGACCTTGCGCGGGTGCTCGTCGTCAACGGCACGCCCGCCACCAGGGTGGAGATCAGGACCGCGGAGATCGGCAACCCGTTCCTGGACAACACCAGGCTCGTCGCTGGCCCGACCGACCTTGAGCAGGGGCCCACGCAGATCGACGTGGACAACGCGCAGCCGACATCGCACGTCGTCGTCTGGCTCACCCAACTCGGCGGGCAGCAAGGCAAGTTCCAGTCGAGCATCGGTGACCTGGAGTTCTACCGCCGTCCGTCGTGACAACGCGTGATCGCGGGCACACGCGAGGGCCCCACCCGGGGCTACTAAGCTCTGCCAAGTGACCGCAGCTGCTCCCACGGACGCCGATCTCATCGCCGCCCATGCCGCTGGTGATCCCACCGCGTTCAGCGAGATCGTCCGGCGGCACAAGGACAGGATGTGGGCGGTGGCCCTGCGCACCTTGCGCGATCACGAGGAGGCCGCGGACGCACTGCAAGAGGCGTTCATCTCGGCGTTCAGGGCAGCGGGGAAGTTCCGCGCGGAATCGGCGGTCAGCACGTGGCTGCACCGGATCGTCGTGAACGCGTGCCTCGACAGGATCAGAAAGCGCCAGGCAAGACCGACCGTGCCGCTGCCGGACACCGACGAGTACCGCGAGCCAGCCGCGCCCGGCGACACCATGGCGCAGCGCGAGACCCGCATGCTGATCTCCGACGCGCTCGCCGACTTGCCCGACGAGCAACGGGTACCGATCGTGCTCGTCGACATCGAGGGTTACTCGGTCGCGGAGACAGCGTCACTGCTTGGTGTCGCGGAAGGAACCGTGAAGAGCCGGTGCGCCCGTGGTCGCGCGAAACTGGCCAAGGTTCTCCATCATCTGCGGAACCCCGGTGCGAATGCGAACGTCCCACCTCACGAAAGCAAACGAGGAAGTACTGCCACCGCGCAGGACCCCGCACGTGGTCACCAGCAAGGGTCACCGCGGCAGAGGGAGGGACAATGACTGACTCGGACCTGCCTGCCGGCGGTGATTCCCGCTCATGGACGGTCGACGAGCTCGCCGATATGCACGCTGGCGCGCTCGACGACGTCGCGGCGGCCGAGCTGTGGTCGCGGGTGCGCGACAATCCCGACGCGTTGGCCGTGCTCGACGAACTGGACACCACAAGGGCGGAGCTCGCGGGACTGCGGGAGGCCCCGGTCGCTCCGATGCCGGACGACGTCGCCGCGCGCATCAACGCCGCGCTGGCCACCGAGCGGGAGCGCGCGTTTCCCTCGACGCAGCAGCAACCAGCGGTAGCGCCGGTCGCTTCGTGGCAGCCGCGGGGACAGGCGCAGCCAGACGGCCATGTCGTGGACCTGGCGCGGCGCAGGCGTGCGAAACAGCTGGGTTGGGGCGCTGGCCTCCTCACGGCGGCGGCCGCGATTGTCGCCGCCGTCGCCCTCTCGCTGCCCACCCAGAGCACCCAGGGCACTCCGCTCGCCGGTGACTCATCGAGCCAGTCGCGGTCAGCGGACGAGCCGCTGTCGCTGCGCGGCGACGACGTGGCGTCCGGCGCGGGCGAGACTATCGGCGTCAAGGACTTCGGCGCGTTCGGCGACCGCGCGGGTCTGGACGCCTGCCTCGCGGCGAACGACCTCACGATCGACGACGAACTGCTCGGCGTCCGCCCGGCCACGGTGGACGGTCAGGACGCGGTGCTGGCCGTGTTCACCACCGGTGAGCTGGCGAGATACCGGATGCTCGCGCTTCCCGCTGGCTGCGACGAGAACAACCAGGGGATCATCTACGACGAGGTCGTCGGGGGATAACGCGACCGCGTGTCCCGTGCCACCAACGTGCCGGGAACAACGGCGCATACGATCGTGTTGACGCCTACAGCAAGACGATCAGTCCCCGGCACGGGGCACGAGCGGAGGTCCCTGGTGGCAGCCGAAGACATACGAAACGTGATCATCGTGGGTTCCGGACCCGCGGGCTACACGGCAGCGGTGTACGCGGGCCGTGCCCAACTCGAACCGCTGGTGTTCGAGGGCTCCCAGTTCGGTGGCGCCTTGATGACCACGACGGAGGTCGAGAACTACCCCGGATTCCGGGACGGCATCCAGGGTCCGGAGCTGATGGACGAGATGCGCGCCCAGGCCGACCGGTTCGGCGCCGAGTTGCGGTCAGAAGACGTCGAGCAGCTTGAGCTGGACGGGCCGGTCAAGTACGTCACGGCCAACGGGCAACGCTACGCCGCGCGCACCGTGATCCTGTCGATGGGCGCCGAGCCGCGCTATCTCTACGTGCCCGGCGAGCAGGAGCTACTCGGCAGGGGTGTGTCCTCGTGCGCGACCTGCGACGGCTTCTTCTTCCGCGACCACGACATCGCCGTGGTCGGCGGTGGCGACTCCGCGATGGAGGAGGCCACGTTCCTGACGAAGTTCGCCCGCAGCGTCACGATCATCCACCGGCGCGACGAGTTCCGCGCGTCCAAGATCATGCTGGAGCGCGCCCGCGCCAACGAAAAGATCAAGTGGAAGACGAACGCGCAGGTTACCGAGGTGGTCGGCGATGGCACCGTGAAGGGGCTGCGGCTCGCTGACACCGTCACCGGCGAGGAGTCGTCACTGGACGTGACCGGGTTCTTCGTCGCCATCGGCCACGACCCGCGCAGCGACCTCATCCGTGGGCAGGTCGAGACCGACGATGAGGGCTACGTCCGCACCGAAGGCAAGAGCACCTACACCAACCTGGACGGCGTATTCGCCTGCGGCGACCTGGTCGACAACACCTACCGGCAGGCGGTCACGGCAGCGGGCACCGGCTGCTCGGCCGCGATCGACGCGGAGCGCTGGCTCGCCGAGCACGGCTCCGCTACCGCGCACGAGGCGGCGGAGCTGGTCGGCGGCGGCTACGCGGCCACAGCGCCCGCCGGCTGAAGCGCTTCACGCCCGGCCTCGGCAGCGAGGCCACCCCAACATTCCAGGACAACCACACGCGACCCCGCAGGGGTCATGACCGACAAGGAGAAATTCGATGGCCGGTTCCACCGTCACCGTCACCGACGCCAGCTTCGCCGACGACGTGCTCACCAGTGACAAGCCCGTCCTGGTCGACTTCTGGGCCACCTGGTGCGGGCCGTGCAAGATGGTCGCTCCCGTGCTCGAGGAGATCGCAAGCGAGCACGCGGACAAGCTGACCGTCGCGAAGCTCGACATCGACCAGAACCCGGGCACCGCGCGGGACTTCCAGGTCATGTCGGTGCCGACGCTGATCCTGTTCCAGGGCGGCAAGCCGGTCAAGCAGATCGTCGGCGCGAAGGCCAAGGCCGCGCTGCTGAACGACCTCTCCGACGTGCTGAACTGAGCCAAATCCGGCATCAGGAACACCGCCGAAATACCACCCTTGACCTCGACGTCGACACGCCTTGACAGCGGTCAACTACCAAGGGTAGCCACCTCCGAACGCCACGTACGGCGTTCGGAGGTGGCCCCCTCCGGCCGGGCCAGCGCGCTGACCTGCTGACACGCACCGAGCGTTGGCTCAGCACGCGGCGATTGCGCCATGAGGTCAGAATCCCGGGCGCACCGACCCTCCCTACGCGCTCACGCAGAGTTCACAAGGCACAATGGAACCCCCGAGAATGACTCGGGGGTTCACCATTTATCGGTGAACGCTGGTGCACACGGAAAGAGCGAGGAGTGCATGCGGGTACTCCGCCGCGGTGATGTCGGGGCTGACGTCGCCGAAATTCGGTCCTTGCTGGTCGGCTTGGGCCTGCTAGCCCTGCCGAACGGTTCCGAAAGCGCTCAGCAGGCCGCTTTCGACGCCGAGATCGAACACGCCGTGCGCTCTTTCCAGCAGCAAAGAGGGCTGCTTACCGACGGCATCGTGGGACCAGCGACGTACCGGTCGCTCCGTGGCGCCAGCTACCACCTCGGCAGCAGGCCGCTCGCGTACCTGATGTCGGCTCAGGTGCACGGGGACGATGTCTTCACGCTGCAGGAGAGGCTTACCGAGCTCGGCTACGACAGCGGCAGGCCGGACGGCATCTTCGGCCCACGCACTGAACAGGCGCTGCGCAGCTTCCAACGCGACTACGGACTGCTGATCGACGGCATGTGCGGCGCGGCGACGGTGCGGGCGCTCAAGCAACTGTCGCCACGGGCACGCGGCGGCAGGCCGGTGTTCCTGCGCGAGCAGGAACAGGTCCGGCAGGCAGGGCCGAGGCTTCGCGGCAAGCGCATCGTCATCGACCCTGGCCACGGCGGCGACGACCGCGGTGTCTCGGTCGCGGGCGTGTGTGAGGCCGACATCGCGTGGGACCTGGCCCGCAGGCTCGAAGGCAGGATGAAGGCCACCGGCATGGAGGCGTTCATCTCGCGGGGGCCCCAGCGCGGCCCAACCGAGGCCGAGCGGGCGGCGTTCGCCAACGAGGCGGGCGCCGACCTATTTCTCTCGCTGCACTGCGACAAGAATGCCTCACCAGCGGCCAACGGCGTCGCCACGTTCCACTTCGGCACCGGCAACGGCACGACGTCCACGGTGGGTGAGCTGCTGGCCAGCTACATCCAACGGGAACTGGTCGCGCGCACCGGGTTGCTCGATTGCCGTGTGCACCCGAAGACGTGGGAGATCCTGCGGCTGACCCGCTGCCCCGCCGTGCGCGCTGAGATCGGCTACCTCACCAACGATGGCGACCGGGCGAAGATGTCCGACCCGGCGTTCCGGGACGTCGTCGCCGAGGGGATCCTCATCGCGATCAAGCGGCTGTACCTGCTCGGCGAAGACGACCAGCCGACCGGCACGTTCACGTTCGCCGACGTCCTCCGCCACGAGCTCGCGAAGCGCTAACGCACCCGTCACGCCCGAAACACTCACCTGCTCCGGGTGAGCTGCGGGCCGCTGACGGAGACGGTGACCTGGCCGAGCAGGTCTTCGAGCGCCGACTCGACATCTTCCTTCCATGACATGCCGGAGCGCAGCTCAAGCCGCAACAACGGCCAGCGGTGGTGCGGGCGCACCGTCTTGAATCCGACGCTGGCCAGGAACGCCGAGGGCACCACGCAGTCGTGAGTATCCCGCTCGGCGGCTCCGGGGTCGGCGTCGCCAAACGATTCGACGGCCTTCACGCCGCGTCGCGTGAGATCGCGCACGGCGGCCTGCACCAGGAGCCTGCCGAGCCCACCGCCTCGGAACTCCGGCAGCACATGGAACGCCGTGAGCAGCACGGCGTCCGGGCTTGGCGGCGACGTCGGGAACGCGGCGGCGCGGGGAACCGCGCTCGGCGGGGCGTAAAGCACGAAGCCGACAGGGAGGTCGTCGCTGTAGGCGACCCGGCCGCACGAGCCCCATTCCAGCAGCAGGCTGGATACCCAGGCTTCCTTCTCCAGCTCGGTCTCACCGAACTCCTCAGCGGTGCCCTTGAGGTGGGGCGCCATCTCCCAGTACACGCACCGGCGGCAGTGGCGAGGCAGGTCCTCCAGGTTGTCGAGCGTGATGCCGACGACATGACGGGACACTCCGACCTCCAGGAGTCCGGCAAGTTCTAACGTGCGTGCGGGCGGCAAGTGCGCCATCGGGATCTGCCCAGCGGGGGCGCCCGAACAACACGCGGCGCCGCGAGACCACGGGCACGAAACCCTGCCCTCGCCAGGATAAGCCGCGGGAACGGGCCACGGCTAGTCGCTGCCCACTTCTGGTTACGCATCGCCCGACCGGGTGTGATGCGATACGACGGCATCACCGCTGGTGGGCAGGAGCTGGTTACACTCGATGGACTGACCACCGCGACCTAGGTGACGAGCAGATGACTCCAGCTGATCCGAGTTCCCAGTCCGGTCATATGTCAGCATATGGCCAGGAAGGCGACACCACGCCCGCAGCAGGGCAGGCGCCGCGCAAGCTCGACCCCCATCTCGATCGCTACGCCGCGCGCACTGAGGGCATGACGGCGTCCGAAATCAGGGCGCTGTTCGCGGTGGCGAGCAGGCCGGAAGTGGTGTCGCTGGCAGGCGGGATGCCGAACCTGGCGGCGCTGCCGCTCGAGTCGCTCGCGAAGCAGCTGTCCGACACCATCGCCGAGGACGGCCAGGTCGCGCTGCAGTACGGCTCCGCGCACGGCGTGCCAAAGCTGCGGGAGCAGATCTGCGACATCATGGCGCTGGAGAACATCCAGGCACATCCAGACGACGTCGTCGTCACGGTCGGCTCGCAGATGGGCCTCGACATGGTGACGCGGCTGTTCTGCGACCCCGGCGACGTCGTGATCGCCGAAGGACCGTCGTACGTCGGCGCGCTCGGGTCCTTCACCGCGTACCAGGCCGAAGTCGTGCACGTCGAGATGGACGACGACGGCCTGGTGCCATCCCGGCTCGAAGAGGCGCTGACGCAGACCGCCAAGCAGGGCAAACGAGTCAAGTTCCTCTATACGATCCCGAACTTCCACAACCCGGCGGGCGTCACGCTCGCGGTGTCGCGCCGTGAGCAGGTGCTGGAGATCTGCCGCAGACACGGCGTGCTGGTGATCGAGGACAATCCGTACGGCCTGCTCGGTTTCGATGGCCAGATCTACCCTGCGCTGCGGGCGACGGACCCGGACAACGTCGTCTACCTGGGTTCGTTCTCCAAGACGTTCGCCTCAGGCATCCGGGTCGGCTGGGTGCTCGCGCCGCACGCGGTGCGGGAGAAACTGGTGCTGGCGGCGGAGTCGGCGACGTTGTGTCCGCCGACGCTGAACCAACTGCTGGTGTCGCGCTATCTGTCGACGCACGACTGGATGGGCCAGATCAAGAAGTTCCGCGAGATCTACCGGGAGCGCCGCGACGCGATCATTTCCGCGCTAGAGCAGCACATGCCGCCGGGCTGCACGTGGACTCACCCGGACGGTGGCTTCTACGTCTGGCTGACCGTGCCCGAAGGGGTGGACACCAAGGCGATGCTGCCACGCGCCGTGACCGCCAGGGTCGCGTACGCCTCTGGAACCGGCTTCTACGCGGACGGCTTGGGCAGCAGGCAGATGCGGCTGTCGTACTGCTATCCGACGCCCGAGCGGCTGAAGGAGGGCGTGCGTAGGCTGGCAGGGGTGCTTGAGTCCGAATTGGAGCTTGTCCGCACCTTCGGTACCGTCCACACTCGACTGACCTCGGGACCGGAATCACCGTCGCCGGACACCGCCTAGGCGCTCCGGCGCGCACGAAATCGTTCACACGCAAGGAGTTGTCCAGGGTGGCAGATCGAACCGTTGCCGTGCTCGCTGGCGGGCTTTCGCACGAACGAGACGTCTCGCTGCGTTCCGGCCGGAGGCTGTCGGCGGTGCTGCGCGATGAAGGGTTCCACGTGGAGGAGTGGGACACCGACGCCGAACTGATCACCCGGCTGCGCACCGAACGCCCCGCGGCGGTGGTGATCGCGCTGCACGGCGGTGAGGGCGAGAACGGGTCGGTGCAGTCGATTCTGGAGATGCTCGACATCCCGTTCGTCGGCACCTCCGCGCACGCCTGCCGCCGAGCCTGGGACAAACCGATCGCGAAGGCCGAACTGCTCGAAGCAGGGCATGCGACACCGGAGTGGGTGGTGCTGCCGCACGGCACCTTCCGCGAACTGGGCGCGCAGGCGGTACTCGACGCGATGGTCTCCCGTATCGGACTGCCGCTGATCCTCAAGCCAGACCAGGGCGGGTCCGCGCTCGGCGCGGAGGTCGTCACCGACGCCATCGAACTGCCGACGGCGATGGTCGGCTGCTTCGCGTATGGCGAGACGGTGCTGGCCGAACGCTATATTTCCGGCACCGAGGTCGCGGTGACGGTGATCGAGCTGAACGGCGAACCGACGGCGCTGCCCGCCGTGGAGATCGTTCCGGAAAAGGGGATCTACGACTACACCGCGCGTTACACGGCGGGACTGACAGACTTCTTCACGCCGGCGCGGTTGTCCGATGAGACCGCCCGCGCAGTCAGCGAGTTGGCGGTGGCCGCCCACAAGCTGCTCGGGCTGCGCGACATCTCCCGCACCGACGCGATAGTGGCCGAGGACGGCACAGTCCAGTTCCTTGAGGTGAACAACTCGCCGGGCCTGACCGAGACATCGACGGTGCCGATGGCGATCGAGGCGTCCGGGAAGTCGATCGGCACGATCTACTCCGATCTGATCGATCAGGCCATCAGCCGAGGCTGACACACCACCTCACGGCGACCATCACCGTGACGAAATAACGTCGGGTGATGGCATGCGGATTCTTCGGTGTCTGATTCGTCATTTTTATTCGATATGACGGCAGGCCGATTACTACGAGGACTTGTTCGGATCCATCAGCCCGACAATGCGCTCCAAGTCGTCGACCGAGCCGAACTCGACGACGATGCGACCTTTGCGCTTGCCGAGGTCGACCTTCACCTTCGTGTCGAAGGCGTCGGACAGCCGATCGGCAACCTGCTGCAGACCGGGAGCCTGCATCGGCTTCCGTTGCGGCTGCTTCGGCTTGGCCGGTTCCTCCCGCTTGGCGAGGGTGACAGCTTCCTCGGTCGCCCGGACGGAGAGTCCTTCCGACACGATGCGGCCGGCGAGGTCTTCCTGACCTTCGGGGTCTTCAAGCGACAGCAACGCGCGGGCGTGACCCGCCGAGAGCACTCCGGCCGCAACCCGCCGCTGCACGGGGAAGGGGAGCCGGAGCAGGCGGATGGTGTTGGTGATGACGGGACGGCTGCGCCCGATGCGCCCAGCGAGTTCCTCGTGAGTCACCTCGAACTCTTCCAGCAACTGCTGATATGCCGACGCCTCTTCGAGGGGGTTCAGCTGAACCCGGTGGATATTCTCTAGCAGGGCGTCGCGCAGCATCGCATCGTCGGCGGTTTGCCGCACGATCGCGGGGATCGTCTCCAGCCCGGCACGCTCGGCGGCACGCAGCCGCCGCTCGCCCATGACGAGTTCGTAGTTCTCGCCTTCGAGCTGCCGCACCACGATCGGCTGCATGAGGCCGAACTCGCGGATCGAGTGCTGCAGCTCGGACAGTGCCTCCTCGTCAAAGACCTGTCGGGGCTGCTTCGGATTCGGCGTGACCGAAGCGACGGGCACCTCTTGATAGACGGCACCCGCGACCTCACCACTCGGCGTGCCAACCGCACCATTCGCGGCGAACCAGTCAGCGTTGTTGACGACCTTGACGTTGGCCTGGGGGATGGCCTCAGTGTCGTTGTCGTCCGCCGCTGGGCCGGTCGGGATCAAAGCCGCGAGCCCTTTACCGAGCCCGCCCCTTCGCTCAACCATGCCTACTCCTGCTCCGCTGAGCCAGCACTCGTGCTGGCGTGAACGAGAATGCCCCGATAAGTATCGATCACGACGCCTCCTGGTGCTCGACGCCACGCTCAGCGACTTCCTTCGCCGCGTCGACGTAGCTCATAGAACCTCGCGAACCGGGGTCGTAGGCGAGCACCGTCTGGCCGTAGCCCGGTGCTTCGGAGACCTTCACGCTGCGGGGGATGATAGTGCGGAGCACGACGTCGCCGAAGTGGTTCCTGACCTCGTCCGCGACCTGGTCGGCCAGTTTCGTCCTGCCGTCGTACATCGTGAGCAGGATCGTTGAGACCGAGAGGTCGCGGTTGAGGTGCGCCTGCACCAGCTCGATGTTGCTGAGGAGTTGCCCGAGCCCTTCTAGCGCGTAGTACTCGCACTGGATTGGGATCAGCACCTCGTGTGCGGCCACGAGCGCGTTCACCGTGAGCAAGCCAAGCGACGGTGGGCAATCGATGAAGACGTAGTCGATGTCCATAGCGTCGAGCGACTGGCTGGTGAGCGCTTCCTTCAGCCGCGCTTCGCGGGACGTCATCTCGACCAGTTCGATCTCGGAACCAGCGAGGTCGATCGTGGCCGGAATACAGAAGAGGTTGTCCGACTGGTCGCTCACCGACGTCGCATCGGTCACCGAGACGTCACCGATGAGGACTTCGTAGATCGACGGCGTGCCGGACCGGTGCTCGACGCCGAGCGCGGTGCTGGCATTGCCCTGTGGGTCGAGGTCGATGACGAGCACCCGGAGACCGTGGAGGGCGAGCGCTGCGGCGAGGTTCACCGTGCTGGTGGTCTTGCCGACGCCACCCTTCTGGTTCGCGACCGTGATGACACGTCGCTTTGTGGGACGGGGGAGTGCATTTCCTTCGGGGTGAAGCACCCGCGCGGCGCGGAGCGCTTCTTCTGCGATCGGGGTCCAGCCGGGCGCGTTGCCGTGCTCGCCGGGGACAGCTGGCGGATTCACTGGTGCGGCCACCTCCCCGCGGCGTTCGTGGCTGGACTCGCTTGCCTGAGCGTGCACCGTTTCACGTGGAACATCCCTGTCTTGTCGTCGTGTAGCACCATTCAAGCTCCTCGACCGTACGACTAGCCCGACCTGTCACCCGTCGCGCGGCGTACCTCGCGCCGCTGGCGCTGGCAAACAGCCCGTCACCTGTGCGATCGGTCCGCGACCATCCGACGGTGCACACCCCGTCCGAGCGCGGCGACTTCATCCTCCCATGGCTGGGGTAGCGAGTAGAACACTCCATAGGCGCGTTGGATACGAAACACACCAGCGACGCACTGTCAGGGGCACTTTCGCCGAAATTGTCCCTGCGACTGGTCCACTCGCACGCGCTTGTGGATCCGCACCACGGTCGTCGGACGCTCCAGAGCGCCCTCGCCGCATCGGACCACGACAGGATCGAACCCACCCGCGGAACGGATCTGCTGGGCGTCCCGCTCGATCTCTTCTCCCGCGCTCTCACCCTTGAGTGCGAGCAGTTCGCCGTCACGCCGCACCAGCGGCAGACACCAGCGTGCGAGCTTACCCAGCGGCGCCACCGCGCGAGCGGTCACGACGTCCGCGGTGCCAACCTCCTTGCGCGCCGCCTTCTCCTCGGCCCGCCCCCGAACCACCGTCACGTTCGACAGCTCCAACCGGTCAACGACTTCGTGGAGCCAGTCGATGCGTCGCGCCATGGGTTCCAGCAATACGACGTCCACGTCCGGTCGCGCGATCGCCAGCGGGATGCCAGGGAAGCCGCCACCCGATCCCACATCGATCACCCGCGCGGCATCGGGAATCCGTTCGGACAGCACGGCGGAGTTGAGAACGTGGCGACCCCACAGGCGGTCAATCTCCCTCGGCCCGATCACGCCGCGGACGACGCCGCGGTTGACGAGGAAATCCACGAACTCCTCGGCGCGGTCGACGTGGTCACCGAAGACTCGCCGCGCTACGTCGGGGGTCGGAACGGAATGCTCAACCGCGCTCACTCGTCACGTCCTGCCGGTCGGTCGGGATGGATCGTGGTTGATTCTCCCGCACGCTCTCGCGATCACATGGGTCGCACCGCGTTTCACGTGAAACGGATCAAGCCGGCCCCGGGGTAGACGCGAGGTGGCGCCGCCGACGCTGAGCCGAGCCGGCAAGTCGGGACTAGTAGCCGCACACCAACCGGCGGTCGGCTCCCACAGCCATCCGCCCGGCACGACGCTGTCAATCGTCATCCGGTTACCGAACACCACCACGTGTCCGGCCACCACGCCGCACCTGACCTACGAGCTCCCGGCAATCCCCATCGGGTCTCGCGCGGTCATCGACACCAATGGGCTCTCCGCATCCCGCAGGCGGGCCCGCGCCTATCCCTCGACGAGCCCGTCAGCTCCTTCACCTACCAGCCCGGTCAAAGGAACCCGTAGCACTGCCCGGCCGTCGGTGGCCGCCACCGCGATACGACAGCCACGAGTCGGTGCGGTGCCTTCGTTCCGCTCCACGGCCTTCGGCGTCAGCGGCTACACGAGTCGAGCACCGCGCCTTGGCGTGACGTCGTTCGGTTTCACATGAAACTGAACGGAACCCAGGAGTTGACCGCTGGGGGGCCTCCCGCTTTCCGAAGCGCGACGGCGGGAGCCGTTTCACGTGAAACCCACCGATCCCGCCCACCCCATTAACCACAGTCGAGGTGGCGACCCGCCACACCTCGTGGTGGTCGACCTCGGCGCGAATCTAGTCCGCCAAGCTCGACCGGTTGGCACCAACCTCACCGCCACCGAACCGACGCGCTATCAACCCGCGTCCCAGCGCCGCGCAAGTATCACGAGTTCCGCCGCCAACTTCACCGCGCGTCGGTCACTGAGTCGGTCGACACCGAGCCGACTGTCCGAGACTGCCAGTCGCCCCACGCCTCGCACGGATTCCCATGAACGCGTCGAGTCGCCAAGCCGACCGATACGCGCTATCAACAGGTGCCGACCCGTCCAGGGGAGTGTCGTCATCGGCTTGCGGTCACGTAGCCGGACAGGCACCCCGGTCACCACGCGCCCAACTCCGCCGCTCTGACGCAACTATCCCGACCCCACGGGCTGTAGACAAAACAAACGGGGCGGCCCATTCGGACCGCCCCGTTGTCTGTCGTTTCGTCGATCAGGTCTCTGGAACAACCACGACCCGACGGCGAGGTTCCTCACCCTCGCTCTCGCTCGTCACGCCCTTCACCGCCGCGACGGCGTCGTGTACGACCTTGCGCTCGAACGGCGTCATCGGCTTCAGCCGCGCCGGTTCGCCAGCCTCGGCCACTTGCTCCGCCGTCGTCCTGCCAAGCTCGCTGAGCTCCTCGCGGCGATCAGCACGCCAGCCCGCGATGTCGAGCATCAGCCTGCTCCGCACCCCGGTCTCCTGCTGCACCGCGAGCCGGGTCAGCTCCTGGAGCGCCTCCAGCACATTGCCCCTCGGCCCGACGAGCTTGTCCAGATCCTCGCCACCGTCGATGCTGACGACAGCCCGTCCGCCTTCGACGTCCAGATCGATGTCGCCGTCGTAGTCGAGCAGATCGAGCAGGCGCTCAAGGTAGTCACCCGCGATGTCGCCCTCTTGCACCAGCCCCTCGTCGGCCTCAGGGGAGTGCTCCGTCCCTGCCTCCGTCTTCGTGTCGCCTTCCGCCGGCGCCGTTTCGGCGGGTTCCGACTCGACAGCCTGCTGTGCCGTCTCAGCCATGATCGTCTCCTTCGTTGCCCTAGCGCCGCTTCCGGTCGGCCTTCTTCTTGGCGGTCTCGCTCGCCGAGTCCGATCCGCTCGAACCGTTCTGTGGCGCTGTACTCGATGGCTCGGTCGATGAGTTTCCAGACGACTTGCCCTGTGCCGTCTTGTCGCCAGATGAGTTGGACGACTTGCCTTGCCCCTTGGCCTTGCCCTGATTAGTGCCCTGCTTCTTCGCCCCGGTGCTCTTCGATGCCCCTGTGTTCTTCGATGACGCAGTGGACTTCGGGGAGGGCTTCGACGACGCGGTCTTCGCTGCGTCACCCTTGGACGAGCTGTCCTTCGACGCGGCATCCTTCGAGGGCGTGCCCTTGTCGGCAGTGCCCGAGGCGCCATTCGCGGACGTCGTAGTGGAGCGCTTCTTCTGCTGGGTCGGCTTCTGGCCCGGCTTCGGTGCGAGGCCACTCCGCTTCTCAGTCTGCTCGGCCTTCTTCGCCTCTTCTTCGCGGTCGATCCTGGTGTAGACGATCCGCTGCTGCATCAGCGTCCACGCGTTATTGGACAGGAAGTAGATCAGCAAGCCGAGCGGCAGGAAGGCACCGAACACGAGCAGACCGATCGGGAACACGTACAGCGTCAGCTTGTTCATCATGGCTGTCTGCTGCGTCGCCGAGGCGGGATTCTGCCGCTCGACCGAGTGCCGCGCGGTGAGGTGCGTCAGCACACTGGCGAGGATCATCAGCGGGATGGCGACCGGAATCGCGGTGGCGTGGAAAGCACCCGCACCGGTTCCGCCAGTCAGACCGGTGTTGTAGATCGCCTCACCGAGGTGCGAGCCGAACAAATCGGCGTCGATGTACTGCTTGACGCCCGTGCGGTCGAAGAAGTAGTTACCCCAGGTCGTCTCGCTGTAGTGGAACTGGAACGCGCGCAGGGTGTGGTTCAGACCGATGAAGACCGGGACCTGCAGCAGGATCGGCAGGCAGCCACCGAGCGGGTTCACCCCGTGCTCGCGCTGCAGCTTCTGCATCGCCTGCGCCTGCCGCTGCTTATCGTTGGCGTAGCGCTTCTGGATCTTCTTGATCTCGGGAGCGAAGTCCTGCATCTTCTTCATCGAGCGGACTTGGCTCACGAAGGGCTTGAACAGGATCGCCCTGACGGTGAAGGTCAGGAAGGCGATGCCAAGTACCCAGGAGATCGCATTGGTCTCGCCAAGCACGAAGCCGAACACCTTGTGCCAGACCCACAAGATGAATGTGACCGGGTAGTAGAGAAGGTATTCGAACACTACGGCAACTCCTGCGTCGAACTATCAAGGTCCGGATCATCCGGGGGATTCGTGGTCTCAGGCTGAACACGGAAGCTGAAGCGGTCGGGCACGAAGTCGAACCCGCCCGGGTGCCACGGACCGCACCGAAGTAACCGGCGGACGGTGAGATAGAGCCCACGGAACGCGCCATGCCGGGTCAATGACTCGACGGCGTAGGCACTGCAGCTGGGGTAGAAGCGGCAGCTGGGCGGAAGCAGCGGGCCAATCGCCACGCGGTACAGCCGAATGGGCAGCAACAACACCCAGGCCAGCGGGCTGGGTGTTGATGCGGGCTCGGTTGACGGCACGGTGTGGTGATCGCTCATCCGGCCGTCACCTTCTTCGTGGCACCGGTCCCTGTTCTCAGCGTCCGACGCCATGCTCGTGCTCACGCCGGATCCCCGGCAGCGGTCCCGCGCTCCCCATTAAGTAGCCCAAGCTTGCGCAGCGCCCTGTCGAGATCTTTCCCGAGCTCCGCGCTCGACGCCGATGCGGCCGGAGGAAGCGCACGTACAACCAACGTGGTGCCACGCGGCAACGTTCCCAACCTGGCGGCGACTAAATGCCGCAGGCGGCGAAGCACTCGATGCCGCACGACAGCATTCCCGACCGCCTTGCTCACGACGAAACCGGCACGAACCGGTGCGTCGGCCGAGCAGGCGGCCGGGTCAGAGGTGAGAACGTGCGCGACAAGCCTGCGTCGGCCCGATCGTGCGCCTTTGCGCATGACCAGCCGGAAGTCCTCACTCCGTCGCAACCGCGCGGATGCGGGTAACAAGCCTGCCTCGCTGCCCCGAACCTCAGGCGGACAGCTTCGCGCGGCCCTTACGGCGGCGGGCGGCCATGATGCTCCTGCCCGCGCGCGTCCGCATCCGGAGCCGGAACCCGTGCTTGCGGGAACGGCGACGGTTATTCGGCTGGAAGGTACGCTTACTCACGGCAGTGTCTCCCGGTCTCTCACGATTACTGACTCTTGGGCAGCCTCGGTTTGTGGCGCCGACAGTCAACCTGTGTCTGGTGTGTCTCCGACCGACCTGGCTCCGCTGTACATGCGGGAGAACCCGGGCACGCGAAACCCGCCCGGTGTCGACGGGAGACCTCTCGAGGGTACGCACCGGTTCGAACTCACCATCACCCGGCCCCCTGTAGCGACACGCCGTCACGATAGTTGGACCGACTGGCAACACGCCGTGTATGGTGCGATGCTTGCCGCCATGGAAGTCTTGTGGCAGCTCGCGGTGCTTGTTAGCGTTCCCCTTCTGAGGTTTCTACCGAGCCGCGCGGCTCCGTGCCACAACCTCTGTCGATAGCTTAGTCGCACTCGGCCGCAGGGCGTTCTACGGCCGCAGTACATTAGTGCACAGTTGTGGATAACCATGTGGATACCTGCTGGGCAGGTGACCACTCAGGTGATCGTGACGAACGGCCGTTACTTGTACTGACGCCGACATCGTCGTGAACCGGAGGGGAGGGGAGCCGAGCAGGTGTCCGAACACCAAGTCAATTTGGGAGTTGTGTGGGAGCAGGTCGTCCGGGAGCTGTCCAGCGGGACGCTCTCCCCGCAACAGCGGGCGTGGATGCGGGTGACGAGACCCATCGGGCTCCTCGACGGCACCGCACTCCTCGCCGCACCGAGTGATTTCGCCAAGGAAGCGATCGAGCGCGCACTCCGTGATCCCATCACCGACGCGCTCTCGCGCAGGCTCGGCCGTTCCGTCTCACTCGCCGTCAAGGTCGACACCGTCGAAGCGGGCGACCAGATGCCCGCCGCGACCGCGCAGCCGGTAGCCGCCGGCCAAGCGCACGCAGAACACAGCGACACCAACGACGGCTACCGCGCGAACAGCGCGAACGGCTCCAGCGGCAGCGATCAAAGCAGTGAGTCCGACGACGAGGAAGTGGACGAAGAAGGCGAAGCCATGGCCGCCGTCCACGAGATCTGGCCCACCTTCTCCGGCCGCCCGGTCGCTGGTCAGCCCTACACCGCACCAGCCAAGCCGCAGACGTCGAAGACCCGGCTCAACGAGAAGTACACCTTCGACACCTTCGTCATAGGCGCGTCCAACCGGTTCGCCCACGCCGCCGCGGTCGCGGTCGCTGAGGCGCCGTCGCGCGCCTACAACCCGCTGTTCGTCTGGGGTGAATCCGGGCTAGGGAAGACGCACCTGCTGCACGCGGTCGGGCACTACGCCCAGCGGCTGTTCCCCGGCATGCGCGTGCGTTACGTCTCCACAGAAGAGTTCACCAACGACTTCATCAACTCGCTGCGCGACGACCGCAAGGTCGCGTTCCAGCGCCGCTACCGCGACATCGACATCCTGCTCGTCGACGACATCCAGTTTCTGGAAGGTAAGGAAGGAACCCAGGAGGAGTTCTTCCACACTTTCAACACGCTGCACAACGCGAACAAGCAGATCGTGGTCTCCTCCGACCGGCCGCCCAAACGGCTGGAGACGCTGGAGGACCGGCTCCGTACCCGGTTCGAGTGGGGCCTGATCACCGATATCCAGCCACCCGAGCTGGAGACCCGCATCGCGATCCTGCGCAAGAAGGCCGCGCAGGACCGGCTCGACGTTCCCGGTGACGTCCTTGAGTTCATCGCCAACCGCATCGAGGCCAACATCCGGGAGCTGGAAGGCGCGCTCATCCGGGTCACCGCGTTCGCCTCGCTCAACCAGCAGCCCGTCGAGGTCGGCCTCGCCGAGATCGTGCTCCGCGACCTGATCCCCGACTCGCAGACGCCGGAGATCACCGCGTCCACGATCATGGGTGTCACCGCCGAGTTCTTCGACGTCGCGATCGAGGACCTGTGCGGGCCAGGCAAGACCAAGGCACTGGCCACCGCCCGGCAGATCTCGATGTACCTATGCCGGGAGCTCACCGACATGTCACTGCCGAGGATCGGGCAGACGTTCGGCGGCAGGGATCACACCACGGTGATGCACGCGGACAAGAAGATCCGCAAGGAGATGGCCGAGCGCAGGCGGATTTATGACCAGGTGCAGGAGCTGACCAGCCGGATCAAGCAACAGGCGAAGCAATCCTGAGTGAACGCCCCAGCATGATCACCGTCGCGAGCAGTCCGAAGGCGATGGCGTAGCCGAGCGCGATACCGAGGACGTCGCCATGGATGCCGGATCCGAGCGGCGGCACGATGACGGCGAGTACCGCACTGAGCCAGGTCAGCACCCAGAGCCACCGGGTCCGCAGCACGACAGCCGACAACGGAAGCACGCACCAGAGCAGGTACCACGGCTGCACCACTGGGCCGAAGACGATCGCCACCGCGAACAGCAACCCGAGCCCGGCCACTGGCTCGACCGTGCGGTCCAGCATCCGGCGCAGCACCACGATGCCGAGCACCACCGCGACCAGCGCACCGATGATCTTGCCAATGCCAATGGCCGCCTGTGTGATGCTGACACCGAACAGCATCCCGATGCCGCCCGCGAGGAACCCAGCCTGGTTGGTCGGCGCCAGCCAACTGTTCACCTCACCGGGAGTCGTCAGCCCGGCTACCCAGCCGAACCCGAAGCCGCTCGCGAGTGAGAACGCGGCGATCACGGACCCGAACAGCACAATCGTCACCGTGACGCTTCGAACGAAGGTGATCGGCCCGCCGTTCCAACGGTGAGTAAACCCTACTACCACCACCGCGAGCGCCGCGGCGGCGGGCAACTTCACCGATGCGGCGGTACCGATCAGCCCGACGCCCGCTACTAACGGGAGGTATCCGAGGCGGTCTCGGTCGAGCCCACGCAACGCGAGTTCGGTGCCCGCCAGCATCAGCCCAAGCATGAGGGCGTCGTTATGGATGCCAGCGATGAGGTGAAACAGCACCAGCGGGTTCAGCACCCCGAGCCACAACGTCCGTGCCGCGCTCACTCCGGCACGCCGAGCGAGCGCGGGCAGAGCCCACAGCACAAGGGCAAGCCCTGCCAGCTCCACCACCCGGTGCAGCGCGATGCCCGCGAGAACGTCCGTGGCCGCGATCCGGGCGATGAGCTGCGCGATCAGCAGGAACAACGGTCCGTACGGGGCAGCCGAGCGCTCCCAGTACCCGCTGACGTTGCGGAGGAGTGGGTCGTCGGCGGCCAAGAAATCGGCAGGACCACCGACATACGGGTCGAAGCCTCGGTCGGCGACAGCACCCTGCGCGAGGTAGCTGTAGACGTCGTCGCTGAACAGCGGCGGCACGACCAGCAGCGGCGCCGCCCACAGCACCAGGGTCGCCGCGATGCGCCGGGGCGACACCGCGTCAGGGTGCGGGATGAGCACCGTGGCCAGCAGCAACCATGCGGTGACCACCAGACCCATCCCGACCAACGCGGCGGCGAGACCGAGTACGGGCAGCTCCGTAATGCCGCCAAGTACCGGGATCGCGCCAGGATCAGCGGCGGCCGGCACGACGCCCACCGATACTGAACTGCCCGCGAGCAGCAGCACGCCGACGACGCCGATCGCCTGCGCGAGCGGCACCCGCCGAGCCGGGTGGGATTGATTGTCCGATACGCCGGCCTGTTCGAGCGAATCAGCACGCAATGGTTCGGGGGACACGGACTCATCATGGCAGTCATCGCCGCACGCCGATGCCGCATGCGGCGAACCGGTGATCCTCTCCTTATATATAGGGCTATCTATCGGGCTCAGTCTGGCGCCCTATATATAAGGAGAAGCCGTCCGCGATACCGCCCTATATATAAGGACACGAACCGCGCGCTGGACATCTAATCCTGACGGTTTCGATAAGCCTTCACTTTGCTGCGATTCCCGCAGCGTCGCATCGAACACCAGCGGCGGTTGCCCGGCCGCGACGTGTCGCAGAACAACAGCGCGCATCCGGCCGCGACGCATTCCCGGACACGGCTAGCGCGCTCACCGATCAGCTCGATCGCGTCGCGAGCAGCCGCGCCGAGGATCTGCTCCCCGGTGATCGGCGCCGCCCACCGCCGGACGCCAGTCTCCGGATCGAGTTCCGGATTGAGATCGACGGTGGCGCAGTCATTGATCAGGTCGACCTGCTCCCTGTCGACCGCCTCGCCTCGTGCGACGCCCCGCGCCACCGACCACATCGCGTCCCGGAAGTCCCTCAACTCGCGAAGCTCGGACGGCCGCACCCGAACGTCGTCGAGCGCGGCGACGCGGGCGAGCCGTGATTCGACGACCCACTCGGTGAAATCGCCAGGCCCGCGCAACAGCTCGACGCGCTGCACCTGGACCGGGCCGCCCGTCAGCAGCAGTTCGAGACAGAAGCTTCCCGGGTCGAATCCGAACCGCCGCCCGTCGTCGCTGTCGAGCAGTCGCACACCTGCCTGCATGTAACTACTATAAACGGTGTCCAACACCGGTTAAATCGGTTACCATGACGAACCTGGACGTAAGGTGGGTTGGGGATCGATTGGAGAGCTGTGACGACAGGCAGGCGGCGCTACGCCACCAGCGAACCGCGTTCACCCGACCCGGACGTCGGCTTGACAACGGCGTCAACTGGTGGGTGCGACACGCCCAGTGGTGCTTGACGACGACACGCCGTGCGTACTCACCGTCTCGGGCGAACTCTGAAACTCAATTGGCCCGCACTCGACTTGGGGAGTTGTCCACTCACATCTGAGGACAACCCTGTGGAAAACTGTGGACCATCGGTGGATGGACGGTGGACTATCTCGGACGGATCGCATCGGTCCACCGATGGCCGAAGTTGTCCACCGCGTTCGTCCGCCTGATGTCCACAGCCCTCGCGCTCTTGCGAACTGCGACAACACCGGCTGTCCACACAATTCACAGCCCCTATTACTACTGCGGAAATCTCTTCTTCACAGGAAAGAACTTCTTCGAAAACAAGCGAGGGCGTTTTGTGGGGACAGGCCACCGAGCGAGCGGATGACAGAACCGAGGCCCGGATGACGAGCTCCGGGCGGACGTTCTAACGTGGGTTCGCACACCGGTCGTCCGTACGGCAGGCCGACACCCTCGCCGCAACGGTCGCCGCTCGGTGCGTCCCGCTGTGCCAAGCTGGTCCGGCGTGGGCGCATCACCAGGTCCAGCCATGCCGAGTACCCACTCGGCCGTCGAAGGGGTGGCGCATGAAGATCCGGGTCGAGCGTGACGGGCTCGCCGATGCCGTTGCCTGGGTAGCGCGCAGCCTGCCCGCCAGGCCGTCGGTTCCCGTACTGGGCGGCGTGCTGCTGGAAGCGGGCGCCGGGCCGGATGACACCGATGCGCTGACCGTGTCCGGCTTCGACTACGAGGTCTCGGCAACGGTCGGGGTGCCAGCGACGATCGCCGACGGCGGCAAAGCCCTGGTCTCCGGTCGCTTGCTGGCCGACATCACCAAGGCGCTGCCCGCTCAGCCGGTCGACATCACCGTCGACGGCTCCCGTGCCACCATCACCTGCGGTAGCGCGCGGTTCAGCCTGCCGACCATGCCGGTCGAGGACTATCCCCAACTCCCTGCTCAGCCAGCGTTGGCGGGTGAACTCGCTGGTGACACGTTCGGTCAAGCCGTCGCGCAGGTCGCCGTGGCGTCCGGCAAGGACGACACGCTGCCGATGCTCACCGGCATGCGGCTTGAGATCACCGGCGACACGCTGACCATGGTCGCGACCGACCGGTTCCGGCTCGCCATGAAGGAATTCACCTGGCAACCCGCCGAGGGCATGGAAGACGCGGCAGTGCTCGTGCCGGCCAGAACCCTTGCCGAGGCAGCGAAATCGCTGGGCTCAAGCGGCACGACCGTCCGATTGGGACTCTCGAGCAGCGAAGGGCTGCTCGGCCTCTCCGGCGCTGGCCGCTACGCCACGACCCGGCTGCTCGACGCCGAGTTCCCGCCGTATCGCCAGCTGCTGCCGTCGCAGCACACCTCGCGTGCCGTGCTCGAGGTCGGCGCGCTCGCCGAGGCGATCAAGCGTGTCTCGCTTGTCGCGGAACGCGGCACCCAGGTCCGGCTCGAGTTCGCCGACCAGTCGCTACGGCTCACCGCTGGTGGCGACGACGAAGGCAGCGCCGAGGAAGAACTGCCCGTCGAGTACGAGGGCGAGCCGGTGACCATCGCGTTCAACCCCGGCTACCTCAGCGACGGCCTCGCGGCTCTCAACAGCGACCGCGCCGAGCTGACGTTCACCACCCCGAACCGCCCCGCGCTGCTCAAGCCGACTGATGCCGAGGGCACTGTCGAATCCGGGTACTTGTACCTGCTGATGCCGGTCCGGCTGCCCGGCTGAGCCGACGCGCGAAGGGGTGAACCGATGATGCAGTTGGGCTTGATCGGGCTCGGCAAGATGGGTGCCGGCATGCGGGCACGTCTGACGGCCGCCGGCCACGACGTCGTCGGCTACGACACCGATCCGAGCATTAGCGACACCGCGTCGCTCGCTGAACTGGTGTCGCGGCTGTCCGCGCCGAGGACCGTCTGGGTGATGGTGCCGTCCGGCGAGCCGACCCGTGCCACGATCGCGGAACTCGCCGACGTCCTCGGCGAGGGCGACCTGGTGATCGAGGGTGGCAACTCCCGGTTCAGCGAGGACGCCGCACACGCGGAACTGCTCGCGGCACACGGCATCGGCTACGTCGACGCCGGGGTGTCCGGCGGCGTATGGGGCGAGAAGAACGGTTTCGCCCTGATGGTCGGCGGGTCAGATGTCGATGTGGAGCAGGCCATGCCGATCTTCGACGCGCTCCGCCCCGAGGGGCCCCGGGACGAGGGGTTCGCTCATGCGGGTGACGTCGGCGCGGGTCACTTCGCGAAGATGGTCCACAACGGCATCGAGTACGGCCTGATGCAGGCCTACGCCGAGGGCTTCGAACTGCTGGCTGCCGCGCGTGAGGTCACCGACGTGCCCGCCGTGCTCAAGGCGTGGTCGCGGGGTACCGTCGTCCGGTCCTGGCTGCTCGACCTGCTGGTCAACGCGCTGGAGGAGGACAGGGACCTCGCCGAGGTGCAGGGCTACGTCAACGACTCGGGTGAGGGGCGCTGGACCGTCGAGGAGGCGATCAACCACGCCGTGCCTGCCCCGGTGATCTCGGCGGCGTTGTTCGCGCGGTTCGCCTCCCGCCAGGACGATTCGCCCGCCATGAAGGCCGTAGCCGCGCTGCGTAATCAGTTTGGCGGCCACGCCGTCACCCGTGCCGGGGACACCGGTTCCGCCGATGGCGAGGACTGACCCGGTGCACATGTCGACATATCGACAACGCTGAGTTCGCCGATGTACCTTCGCCGCTTGCAGGTCACCGACTTCCGCTCGTGGCCGCACGTCGACCTCGACCTGGGTACCGGCCCGACGGTGTTCGTCGGGCAGAACGGCAGAGGCAAGACCAACCTGCTGGAAGCCGTCGGCTATCTCGCGATGCTCGGCTCGCACCGGGTCGCCAGCGACGCCCCGCTGGTGCGGCACGACTGTGAGCGCGCACTGCTCAGGGCCGCCGTGGTCAACGGCGACCGGGAGATGACCGTCGAGCTGGAGATAAGCCCGGGCAAGACCAACCGCGCGCGAGTCAACCGCGGCCAGCCCACCCGGCCGAGAGACATCCTCGGCATCGTGCGCACCGTGCTGTTCGCCCCGGAAGACCTCTCCCTGGTCAAGGGTGATCCGAGCGAGCGACGCCGGTTCCTCGACGACCTTCTCGTGCAGCGGGCGCCGCGCTTCGCGGGCGTGCGCTCGGACTACGAGAAGGCGCTGCGGCAACGTAACGCGCTGCTCAAGACGTCGGGCAAGCGCAAGGGCGGACGGGAAGACCCGTACGCGGAAAGCACCCTCGACGTCTGGGACACCCAGCTCGCGGAAGCGGGCGCGCAGCTGCTCGCCGGGCGGCTCGACCTCGTCGCCGAGCTGGCCCCCCACGCCACGGCCGCCTACGAGGGCATCGCTGGGCAGAATCCCGATCGGCAGGCGCACGTCGTCTACCGGTCGAGCATTGGGGACGCGATCCCGGACGGCTACGGCACGCCGGGCGGCAAGCAGGCTGAGCCCGACACGCTGACCGAGGTCCTGCTGGACGCGCTGCGCGAGTCGCGGCACGCTGACTTGGAACGCGGGGTGAGCCTGGTCGGCCCGCATCGGGATGAGTTGGCACTGAACCTCGGCGACGCCCCCGCGCGTGGCTACGCCAGCCACGGCGAGTCGTGGTCGTTCGCGCTCGCGCTCCGGCTCGGCTCCTACGAGTTACTACGGGCGGAATGGGGTGATCCGGTGTTGCTGCTGGACGACGTCTTCGCCGAGTTGGATCAGCGTCGCAGGGCCAGGCTCGCCGAGGTCGCGGTGAACGCCGAACAGGTGCTGGTGACCGCGGCCGTGGACGAAGACGTGCCGGACGAATTGTCAGGGGTCCGGTACCGAGTGGCTGACGGAGAGGTGTCACGTGAGTGAATCACGAACAGGCCGGACACCTCGGGTGACATCGGCAGGTGGGCAGGATCACCCAGCTGGGGATAACCCTGTGGATAGTGTGGATAACGCTGTACACGAGCGACCACGTCGAGTAGACGCTCACCCGGAGCGGGCAACCGGTCACCCGCACGGCGGTGCGTCAGCGGCGGAGCCGGTTACGCAACAGGACGGCGCTGCTCCAAACGAGCAAGGCGGGTCGGGACGCGATCTCGCCATGGCCGCACTGCAGGATGCGCAACGGCGAGCCGCCGCGCGCGGCACCCAGCCCGGCGTGCGGTCGCGGCGGGCAACCGGAGGTGGTTCTCGCAGGTCACGGCGCAGGCGCTGGTCTGGACCCGGTGCCGACGACCGCGATCCACAACCTTTCGGCAGGGTGGCGTCCCGGATCGTCGCGGACAGGGGCTGGGCAGCCAAGCTCACCAACGGCAAGGTGTTCGGCGAGTGGTCCCGGCTGGTCGGCGTTGACGTCGCCGAGCACGCTGAGCCGGTGTCACTACAGGACGGCGAGCTGACGGTGCGGGCGCGCTCGACCGCATGGGCGACCCAGTTGCGGTTGCTGCAACCGCAGCTCATCGCCAAAATCGCGGCAGGGGTCGGGCACGGCGTCGTCAAGCGCATCAAGATTCAGGGGCCGACGTCGCCGAGCTGGCGCCACGGGCCGCGTCACGTGCCGGGCAGGGGGCCGAGGGACACCTATGGATGAGCCATATGACCCGCCGACTTCAACACCCGCTGAGGCGCGAGTGGAAGCGCTGACGGGGGACCGGACACGTCCGGGTTCGATTTAGGCGCTCTATGGCGCGTCTAGGGGTGTCCTTGGCGCATGTGAGCGACACCGGCCAAGTAGACTTAGGCCAGCGCGTGGGCCGGCCCATTGGGCAGGGCCCCCGCACGGACACCCTTCGCTGACTCGAAGACAGGAGACACCGAGCCGGTGGCAGCCAATAAGAGCGACTACAGCGCATCATCCATCACCGTGTTGGAGGGCCTTGAGGCCGTTCGCAAGCGCCCCGGCATGTACATCGGATCCACCGGTGAGCGCGGCCTGCACCACCTCATCTGGGAGGTTGTGGACAACGCCGTCGACGAGGCCATGGCGGGGCATGCCACCAGGGTGGAGGTCACCCTCCTCAACGACGGTGGCGTCAAGGTCACCGACGACGGCCGGGGCATCCCGGTCGAGATGCATCCCACCGAGCAGAAGCCCGCGGTCGAGCTGGTGCTTACCGTGCTGCACGCGGGTGGCAAGTTCGACGACAAGTCGTACGCGGTCTCCGGTGGTCTGCACGGTGTCGGTGTCTCGGTGGTCAACGCGCTGTCCAAGCAGCTCGACATCGAGATCCATCGCGGCGGCACGATCTGGACGCAGCAGTACCAGAAGTCGGTGCCCGGCAAGCTGGAGAAGCAGGGCGCTACCACGCAGACCGGGACGACCATCACGTTCTGGGCGGACGACGAGATCTTCGAGACGACGTACTACAGCACCGAAACGGTGGCCCGCAGGCTGCAGGAGATGGCCTTCCTCAACAAGGGCCTGACCATCGTGCTGCGCGACGAGCGCGTCGCCGATGAGACCGCGGAGGACGCCAGCGGACAGCAGGCCATCCGCAAGGAGCTCGTCTACCACTACCCTGGCGGGCTCGAGGACTTCGTCAAGCACATCAACTCCGCGCGCGAGTCCATCCACAACAAGGTCATCGCTTTCGAGGCCAAGGACGAGGAACAGGGTGTCCACGTCGAGATCGCGATGCAGTGGAACAACGGCTACACGCCGTCGGTCTACACCTTCGCGAACACCATCAACACCCATGAGGGCGGCACCCATGAGGAAGGCTTCCGTGCCGCGTTGACCCGCGTGGTCAACGCTTACGCGCGCGATAAGAAGCTGCTCAAGGAGAAGGACACCAACCTCACCGGGGACGATGTCCGCGAAGGGCTCGCGGCGATCGTGTCGATCAAGCTGGCTGAGCCGCAGTTCGAGGGGCAGACCAAGACCAAGCTGGGCAACAGCGAGGCCAAGTCGTTCGTGCAGAGCACGACCAACGAGTGGCTGTCGGACTGGTTCGAGCGCAACCCGTCCGACGCGAAGGCGATCATCACCAAAGCGGTGTCGTCGGCGCAGGCACGTCTTGCGGCGCGCAAGGCGCGGGAGCTGGTGCGGCGCAAGAGCGCGATGGACATCGGCGGGTTGCCTGGCAAGCTCAAGGACTGCCGCTCCAACAACCCGAACGAATGCGAGCTCTACATCGTCGAGGGCGACTCGGCGGGCGGTTCGGCCAAGGAAGGCCGCGACTCGATGTACCAGGCGATCCTGCCGATCCGAGGCAAGATCATCAACGTCGAGAAGGCCCGCATCGACAAGGTGCTCAAGAACAACGAGGTGCAGAGCCTGATCACCGCGCTCGGTACCGGCATCCACGACGACTTCGACCTGTCGAAGCTGCGTTATCACAAGATCGTGCTGATGGCCGACGCCGACGTCGACGGGCAGCACATCCGGACGCTGCTGCTGACGCTGCTGTTCCGGTTCATGACGCCGCTGGTCGAGCAAGGGCACGTCTACCTGGCGCAGCCGCCGCTGTACAAGCTGAAGTGGCAGCGCAGCGAGCCGGATTACGCCTACAGCGACCGGGAGCGTGACGGGCTGCTCGAGCGTGGGTTCGCGGCGGGCAAGAAGATCAACAAGGACGACGGCATCCAGCGCTACAAGGGGCTTGGCGAGATGAACGCCGAGGAGCTGTGGGAGACCACCATGGACCCGACGAACCGGCTGCTATTGCAGGTCAGCCTGGACGACGCCGCGCAGGCCGACGAGCTGTTCTCGGTGCTGATGGGCGAGGACGTCGAGGCACGACGATCGTTCATCACCCGCAATGCCAAGGACGTCCGCTTCCTCGATGTGTAGTGATGGCGTCGGTACAGAATCTTGAGCATTGCGTTGTCCGCGAACATTGCGTTGTCCGCGAACATTGCGTTGTCCGCGAACATTGCGTTGTCCGCGAGCACGTCACCCGCGACGGAACCGGACTCAACCCGCGATTCGACATTCGTCATGTCCCGCCTGCGGTGGCACAGGCACGGGGCGCTGACAGTCCGAGTGGCATCGGAAAGGAAGTTCTGAAGTGACCGAAACTCTGCCTCCGGACCACGGCCGCATCGAGCCGGTCGACATCCAGCAGGAGATGCAGCGCTCCTACATCGACTACGCCATGAGCGTGATCGTGTCTCGTGCGTTGCCCGATGTGCGCGACGGTCTGAAGCCGGTGCACCGCAGGGTGCTGTACTCGATGTTCGACACCGGCCTGCGTCCCGACCGCAGCTACACCAAGTGCTCGCGCGTCGTCGGTGACGTCATGGGTAACTACCACCCGCACGGCGACTCGGCGATCTACGACGCGCTGGTCCGGCTCGCGCAGTCGTGGTCGATGCGGTACCGGCTCGTCGACGGCCAGGGCAACTTCGGCTCACCGGGCAACGATCCGGCCGCCGCGATGCGGTACTGCGTCACCGGTGACGCCAGGGTCAAGCTGGCCGATGGCGCGACCGCCCGGATAGACGAGATCGTCCCCGATGCCGCACCGAACAGCGACAACGACGTCGACCTCAAGGTCGTCGGGCGTAACGGTGACCCGGTGCGCGCCGACGCGCTGTTCCACTCCGGCGATCACCCAACGCTGCGGCTGACCACACGCGAGGGGTACGAACTGACCGGCACGTACAACCACCCGGTGCTGTGCCTGGTGAACGTGCTCGGTGTGCCCACGCTGCTGTGGAAGCTGCTGGAGGAGATCGAACCCGGTGACCGGGTGGTCATGCAGCGCACCGAGGCGGCGGATGAGGCCGTTACGGAGGTCCGCAGCTGGGTGGAGGCCCTGCTCGCGGGTGCCTTCGTCGCAGAAGGCTTCGTCTCGGAGGACCGGGCTGGCTTCAACAACGTCGATGAGGACTTCTTCCGTTACATCGTGGACGTCTACGACGGCGTTGTCGGCGGACCGAGGTACACGTCGACGCGGCGCATCGCATCCGGCTCGGTGATCCACGAACTAGACATTCATGACCTGACCGCGTTGCGGCGCAGCGTGCTCGGCGGACTGATCGGCCAACGCAGCGCACAGAAGCGGGTGCCGGACTTCGTATGGGCGGCGAGTAAGACCATCAAGCGGGCCTTCCTGGTCGGCTTGTTCACAGGTGACGGCTCGTGCTCGGCACTGCCGCGGAACTCGGTGCAGATCAGCTACTCGACCTACAGCGAGCAGCTCTCTCAAGACGTCCACCAGCTGCTGCTTGAGTTCGGCATCGTCGCCAAGCTCGTGCGGTACGAGAGCGGCGAGCGCAAGCTGGTGATCACCAACCGCCGTGACGCCCGGTTGTTCGCAACCAGGATCGGCTTCCACAGCGCAAAGCAGCAGAAGCTCGTCGCGATCCTCGACGGCCTGCCGACGGAGTCGACCTCGAAGTCTTCGGATCACGTGCCGTTCGTCGCCGATTACATCCGCGAGCACGGTGCGACCCGGTGGACCGAGCGCGACTGGCTGCGCAGGCACAACGTCGATCGCATCGAGCGCTGGGAATCACGCCGCGACGAGATCACCGAGCACATTACGAACCCCGACGTGCTCGACGTCGTCGAGCCACTTGTCGACGGCCGTTACTACTACGCCGAGGTCTCCTCGGTGACTGACGCCGGAGTCCAGCCGGTCTACAGCTTGCGAGTCGACAGCGACGACCACGCCTTCATCACTAACGGGTTCGTCAGCCACAACACCGAAGCCAGGCTGACCCCGCTGGCCATGGAGATGCTGGCCGACATCGAAGAAGACACGGTCGACTTCTCCGATAACTACGACGGCAAGACGCTCGAACCCGACGTGCTGCCGGCGCGCATCCCGAACCTGCTGGTCAACGGCGGTTCCGGCATCGCTGTCGGTATGGCGACCAACATCCCGCCGCACAACCTGCGCGAGGTCGCCGAAGGCGTCTACTGGGCGCTGGACAACTGGGAGGCCGGCGACGACGAGACGCTGGCCGCGATGCTGCAGCGCATCAAGGGGCCAGACTTTCCGACCAAGGCGCTGATCCTCGGCACGAACGGCATCGAGGAGGCCTACCGCACCGGCCGTGGCTCGGTACGGATGCGCGCGGTGGTCGAGGTCGAGGAGGATGCGAAGGGTCGCACGATTCTGGTCGTGTCCGAGCTGCCGTACCAGGTCAACCCGGACAACTTGATCGAGAACATCGCGGTGCTCGTCCGCGACGGCAAGCTGACCGGCATCGCCGACATCGCAGACGAGACCAACAGCCGCAGCGGCATGCGCATCGTGATCACGCTGAAGCGGGACGCGGTCGCCAAGGTCGTGCTGAACAACCTCTACAAGCACACCCAGCTGCAGCACAACTTCGGTGTGAACATGCTGTCGATCGTCGATGGCGTGCCCCGCACGCTACGGCTCGATCAGATCATCAGGCACTACGTCCACCACCAGGTCGAGGTCGTCGTCCGGCGCACCCGCTACCGGCTGCGCAAGAAGGAAGAGCGGGCGCACATCCTGCGCGGGCTCGTCAAGGCGCTGGACATGCTCGACGAGGTCATCGCGCTGATCCGCCGGTCGCCGACGGCCGACCAGGCGCGCACCGGCCTGATGGAGCTGCTCGACGTCGACGAGGTGCAGGCCACCGCGATCCTGGACATGCAGCTGCGCAAGCTGGCCGCGCTGGAACATCAGAAGATCATCGACGAACTGGCCGAGATCGAGCGCGAGATCGCCGACCTCAAGGACATTCTCGAGCGTCCGGAGCGGCAGCGGCAGATCATCAAGGATGAGCTGAAGGCGATCGTCGACAAGCGTGGCGACGACCGGCGCACGCAGATCATCCCGTATGACGGCGATGTCTCGGTCGAGGATCTGATCGCGGTTGAGGACGTCGTCGTCACCATTACCCGGACCGGGTACGCGAAGCGCACCAAGACTGATCTGTACCGCTCGCAGAAGCGTGGCGGCAAGGGCGTGCAGGGCGCGACGTTGAAGCAGGACGACATCGTGCAGCACTTCTTCGTGTGTTCCACGCACGACTGGATCCTGTTCTTCACCAACAAGGGCCGGGTGTACCGGGCTAAGGCCTACGAACTGCCCGAGGCGAGCCGAAACGCGCGTGGGCAGCACGTCGCGAACCTGCTCGCGTTCCAGCCTGATGAGGAGATCGCGCAGATCATCCAGATCGCCGACTACGAGGTCGCGCCGTACCTGGTGCTGGCGACCAAGGCCGGGCTGGTGAAGAAGTCGCGGCTGAGCGACTTCGACTCCAACCGCAGCGGCGGACTGATCGGCATCAACCTGCGCGATGGCGATGAACTCGTCGGAGCGGTGCTGGCATCGGGTGACGACGACCTTTTGCTGGTCTCGGCCGATGGCCAGTCGATCCGGTTCCACGCGTCCGACGACGTGCTGCGCCCGATGGGCAGGGCGACATCCGGTGTCCTTGGTATGCGGTTCAATGAAGGGGATGAACTGCTCGCGATGGACGTCGTGCAGGAAGGCACTTTCCTGCTGGTCGCGACCACGGGTGGCTACGCGAAACGGACCGCGATCGAGGATTACCCGGTCCAGGGCAGGGGCGGCAAGGGTGTGCTCACACTCCAGTACGACAATCGTCGTGGCAGGCTGGTCGGAGCGCTCATCGTCAACACTGACGACGAGCTCTATGCCATCACATCGACCGGCGGTGTGATCAGGACCGGTTCGGACCAGGTTCGGAAGGCCGGCAGGCAGACCAAGGGCGTGCGGTTGATGAACCTGGACGAGGGCACCACGTTGCTCGCGGTTGCGCGTAACGCCGATGAGCCCAACGATGTCGGTGAAGAAGCGGAGTCGGAGCCGGAGTCGACGAACTCGGAAACTGCGGAGTGACAGCGGCGCCGATCGCGCCGTAAGTGAGCGAGGGACGACGTTATGGCACCACCCGAAGATGGCAGGCAGGTCGACGGCGCGGAACGCGGTATCGACCAGGAACCAAACGGCGAGGTGCACCAGGCGCCGCCGTGGCAGCGGGTGGCAAAGGAGACGGCGGAGGTTTCACCTGACGCGGACACCGCCTATTTTCCTGCGCGGTCCGAGGACGACGCGGACGCGGGTGATCACGGTGTCGACGAGCCGATGTCGCATACTGGTGATCTGCCCGTTGTGACTGGTACCGCCGCCAAGGGGATGTTCGGCAACCCCGTCACTGGACAGCAGCATTATGGGAACTCCACTGGCATGAAGGGGCAGGGCAACGTGGGTGCGGCTGGGGCGGACACAACCACTCGAACGGCGCCGTCCGCGTTGCGCAGACCGGGTCGAGGTCCTCGGCGCGCGAGCCTGCAGATCAAGCGGATCGACCCGTGGTCGGTGCTGAAGCTGTCCCTGGTGCTCGGTGTCGCGCTGTTCCTGGTGTGGCTGGTCGCGGTCGGATTGCTCTACATCGTGCTCGACGGCATGGGAGTGTGGGACAAGCTCAACGGCACCTACACCTCACTGGTGTCCGGCGAGGGCGACGATGTGGTGTCCGATCCGCTCATCAGCGCGGGCAACGTCTTCGGCGTAGCGGCCATCATCGGCATGATCAATATCGTGCTGATGTCGGCGCTGGCGACGGTGTGTGCGTTCATCTACAACGTCTCGGCCGACCTGGCAGGCGGGCTCGAGGTGACGTTGTCCGAGCGGGAGTAGCGCGTGTAATAGCAGCGCATGGCGGTGGTCCTGAACGCCCCGGGGTGGTTTCCTTGACCGCCGAGGCCATGCGGTAGTCTTATCGACGTTGTAAGGGCCTATAGCTCAGGCGGTTAGAGCGCTTCGCTGATAACGAAGAGGTCCCAGGTTCAAGTCCTGGTAGGCCCACCCCCACAACGCCGCCCTGACCAGCACGGTCAGGGCGGCGTTTTGTGTTTGGGGAGGTGTGTGGCACCGATAACGACTTGAGATGAGCTGGAGGTGTCGCCATCGTGAATCAGGCTCCAGTGCGGTCTGTCTCACCCCAGCCGATCGTATGCCGATCAGGTCGTCCGTAATGAGAACGTAGTGGTGTGGACTCTTCGACGGTACGGCTCGGTGTTGGCGGTGCCGCCGTCGTTGGTGTCGCCTTCGGCATGGCCCGCTACGCCTACGGCCTGACGCTGCCTGACGTGCGTGCGGAGTTCGGTCTCTCGGAGTTGCTACTCGGGTTGATAGCCAGCGGCACCTTCGCTGGCTATCTAGCCGGGCTCATGTGTGTCCCCTACGTCGCCGCCCGCTTCGGCACTCGGGCCCCGACGACCGTCGGCGGCCTGTGCGGGGTGGCGGGAGCCGCGACGGTCGCGTTAGCGCCGACGCCGGGGCTGCTGGCAGCGGGTGCGGTGCTCGCGGGCAGTTCCGCGGGCTGGGTGTGGGCGCCGTACTCCGACATCGTCGCGGCGATGGTACCGGTCCGACACCGACCGACCCTGCTAGCGGTGATCACCACCGGTACCAGTGGCGGCCTGCTCGGGCTCGGGATGCTCGGCGTGATCGCGACGCTGACCTCCTGGCGGCTTGCCTGGACCGGCATCGCGCTCGCCGCGGCGGTGGCCGCCGTAATCAACCTGCGCACGGTGCCACGCCTGCGCCCGCGAGCTGGCGGGCCCGCCACCCCGCGTCCGCCACTGCGCCGCAGCATGGTGAGACCGCTGGCCTACGCCGTTGTCTACTTCGCGGCGTGCACCATCTACTTCACCTACGCCAGCGATGCGGCCCGCAGCGGCGGGCTCGCGGCTGCCGCAGGTGCGACCCTGATCGCGGTGATCGGCATCGGCGGGCTTCTAGGGCTGCGCACGGGCACCGTCACTGGCGTGATCGGACCGGCGAGGGCGGGCGCGGCGTGCCTCGTCGTGGTCGGCGGGTCCCTCGCTCTGCTGGCCCTCGGACGGGCCTCGCTGACCATGGTGCTGGTGTCCGCCCTGCTCTTCGGAGCTGCGTATATGGTCGGCTCGGCGGTGCTCGCGATCTGGACCGCCGAGGCTGTCGCGGACCGGCCCGGTGACGGCTTCACCGTAGCGCTGGTGGTCGGGGCCATCAGCTCGATCGTCGCACCTGCGGCGGTGGGGGCGTTCGTGCCTGCCCTCGGGCTTCCCGCGGTGCTGCAACTGATCGCGGCGGCGTCAGTGTTGTGCGGCGTTCTGCTATGGCTGCTTGATCGCTTTCGACCGACCGGTGCGTCCGACCGCAGCGTCGTACGCGCAGAGCGATGTGCCGAAACGGGCGTTGAGACGTAGCGTCACGAAGCCAGTGCGTCAGTCCTCGTCGGCGAGTCGGTGCAGGACGAAGATGCCCCCGTACACGGGTTGGTCGCGGCGGGCTTCCTCGGTCTCGACGTATTCGTCAAGAACCGCGCAGATTCGGCGATCCAGCTCGGCGATGTCGTCGGGCGAGAGGTGCAGCATGAACCGCGCGTAGGTCTGGACGGAGTTCGAACCTGCCTCACGCAGTTCGTCTTGAAAGGCCTGGATAGGGGCAATCGCGCCTTCGGGCTCCGTGGTCGCCGGTGGAACGGACAACCCCCAGGTATCGGTCGCTGTCCGATACGGCTTTTCCAGGGCGCCGCTGTCGCCGCTTCGTACGGGCGCTTGCTCCAAGAAGCCCACGTCGACGAGGTGCCGAACGTGATAAAGCACTGTCCCCGGGTCACGACCCAGCCGGTCAGCCAATTGCTTGTTCGTCAGTTCGTGCTGTCGGCAGAGCCGCAGGATCCGTAGACGCAGCGGATGCCCCAGGGCCTTGGCCTCGTCCGCCGTTACCTCACGGCGATTCCGTAGCTCAGGTGCAGAGTTCGTCGGCAGCTGCTCCGTGTCCCGATCATCCATGCCCGCAGAGTAATACGGACGGATTGATACTTCATATCGATGGAGTTTTCTCCATCGATGTGTTTTCCTCGAATCATGGCGGATGACGGTTTCGCGTCCGGGAGTACTCAGATCGCGCCCCGGCCAGGACGGGCATTGGGAACCAACTACTGGCGGCTGTGGGTGTCGTCCGGCTTGTCCAACCTCGCCGATGGGATCATCAAGATCGCGCTGCCCCTGGTGGCCATACAGTTCACGCGGTCTCCTACGCTGATCGCCGGGCTGACCGCCGCCGTGACGTTGCCGTGGCTTTTCTTCGCGTTGCCCGCGGGCGCACTTGCCGACCGGCTCGATCGGCGCAGGGCGATGCTGGGAGCGAACGGCGTCCGGGCGTTGCTCATCGCTGTGCTGGGGCTCGTCGCTCTTGTCGACGTCGGCTCGATATGGGTTCTGTATGCCGCCGCACTTGGCCTGGGCATCGCCGAGACGATGTATGACACGTCGGCCCAATCGATCCTGCCGCAGGTTGTGCGCCCGGACCTGCTCCCGCGCGCCAACGGGCGTCTGTATGCGGCCGAGTTGACCGCCAACGACTTCGTCGGTCCACCCCTGGCCGGTTTCTTGGTGGCGACAGGCGTGGCGATTGCCCTCTCGGCCCCAGCAGCGCTGTGGGGTGTCGCGGTGGTCGCGCTGGTGTTCGTGCGCGGCTCGTTCCGGATCGAGCGATCCCAACGCACGACCATGCGCACCGACATCGCAGAAGGGCTACGTTTCCTTGGGCGTCACCAGCTGTTGCGGACGTTCGCCGTCATGACCGGCCTGTTCAACCTCGCGACCAGTGCGACGTTGGCCGTTTTCGTCCTGTACGCGGTCGGGGAGAGTTCCGCGATGAGGTTGTCTGAGCAGGCCTTCGGCATGCTGTTGGCGACCATCGCCGGGGGAAGCCTGTTCGGTTCATTCGTCGCTGAATGGATCGGCCGAGTGCTCGGCCGTGCCCGGGCGCTCGCGTTTTCTATCCTCTGTGGCGCAATGCTCGTCGGCATCCCGGCCGCGACAGCGAACCCCTTCGTGATCGGTGCTGGGTTCTTCATCGGAGGTATCGGCATCGTCGCCTGGAACGTGATCGTGGTGTCGTTGCGGCAGCGAATCACACCCAACCGACTACTCGGACGTGTCAACAGCGGCTACCGGCTCGTCGCTTGGGGAACCAGACCGCTCGGAGCCCTCGCTGGTGGGCTCCTGGCGCAGCTATTCGGGCTGCAGACGACGTTCGCGATCACGGCGCTGGTGGTGCTCACGATGCTTGGTGGGATGGCGATCGCGACCGACGGCAGGATCGACGCGGCCGAGCGCGAGGCCGCATGAGTCGCGGCGGAGGGTCAGCGCTCGGTGTGCCGTGCCGCTGACGGTAGGTCCGCGGTGCTGGCGACGTTCCAGTCCCGCGGATCGTCGGCGAGCTTGCTCAGCGCGACGACCTGCTCGTAGCACCAGGGCGAGATCGTGAGGTCACCGCTGAGGACGCCGGAGACGAATGCGTCCCACGGGAGCCACAGGGTGTCTGAAACCTCGCTGGGGTCTGGCTCTGGCGTGTTGTCGGCCCGTACCCGGAAGACCGGGCAGAGTTCGTGTTCGACGACGCCGTTCGGCATCTCGGCGCGGTAGCGGAACGTGGGGAGCACAAGGTCGATGGCGGTACTTGCCAGCCCGAGTTCGTCCTGGAGTCGTCGGGCGACCGCAGCAGGCAGTCCTTCGTCCGGAAGCGGGTGGCCACAGCAGCTGTTGGTCCACGCGTGTGGCCAGGTCTTCTTGGTCGCGGCGCGGCGGGTGATGAGGAACTCGCCCCGCGAGTTGAACACGTACGCCGAGAACGCCAGGTGCAGCGGTGTCTCCTGGTGGTGGACCGTGGCCTTGTCAGCCGTGCCGACTCGGTTGCCGTTGTCGTCGACGAGTACGACTTCTTCCATCGTCAGCCTCGGCCGTTCAGGTCGGCGCGCCGACCAGCCGCCGAGTGGTGGCCGGTGACTTCGTTGATGCGCACGTGCGACCCCCGTGGGTTAGCCGAGCGGACTCGGGAAGTGACTCGAACAGACCAACATACCGGGTGGTCGCGAGGGAACACATATCGTGGGACACACAGGTCGAGTAGTAGCCGCACGACGCGGATTTCGCGGCTGCTGGCCAAACCGGCGTGTTTCACGTGAAGCATTGGCGTTGGGTGGGGTGCGCGACACATCCGCAGCGCCAGGCGGTAGCATCGGGCAAGTTCGGCGTAGTGCGGAGGAGGCGAAGCGGTCATGAAGAAGCTGCTGGTGCTGGCTGGTATCGCAGGCGTGCTCTTCGTGCTGAAGCGGAATAAGGACGCGAAGTCCGAGGCGGACCTCTGGCGTGAGGCGACCGCCCCGTCCGAGACTCCGCTTGGTTCGGCTAGCACGAACGGCTCGACTCCGGCGAAGAGCACGCAGGGGGCGTCCGGCCAGAACTGATCCATCCGCGAGCGAACCGCTCGCGGCGAGGGGCCGTAGCTCAATTGGTAGAGCGCTGCTTTTGCAAGGCAGAGGTCAGGGGTTCGATTCCCCTCGGCTCCACACCATGTGACCTGCGGAAACGTCTGCGGTCTTGCTCGCGAAGTTGATCAATGGGACCCACAATGGGTGCGGGTACACTTGATGGTCATGGGGTCCCCACGAATACGGCGCTGCGGAGCGATCGAGCGCAGGGGGAAGTCGCTGCGCGTGAAGGTCTACGCGGGCACTGATCCGCTGACCGGTAAGCGGCTTTATCTGCGCGAGTCAACGACTGACGAGCGGGTGGCCGAGCGGATACTGACGCGATTGCTCGCCCAAGTCGACGAGCAGCGCAACGCCACCACGAGGGCGACGTTCCGCGTCGCCCTCGCCGAGTGGCTGAAGATCGTCGAGATTGAAAAGTCGACCCGTGAGACTTACGAAACCTACATCCGCAGGTACATCAAGCCTGCGCTTGGAGCCGAGCCGGTAGCGAAGATCTCGGCACGGCTATTGGAGGAGCTCTATGCCGAGCTGCGACAGTGCCGTGCGCGATGCGACGGGAAGCCGGCCATAGAGCATCGGGTTGATGGTCCGCACGAGTGCCGAGAGGTCAGGCACAAGAGGCCGCCAGGCCGGCCGCCGGAGGGTGGGTATCCCGAGCATGACTGCGAAGCTTCGGGCTGCAAGGTCATCGAGTGCCAGCCACACCTGTGCGAGCCCCTCAAGGCGTCCACCATCTCGAAGATTCACTTCATCATCAGCGGTGCACTGGCGGCGGCGGGTGGCCGGATGAAACGACCTGCCTCGCCACCCGGTGATCAGGCTCTCGGCCGGTAGCCAGGGCATGATGTGTTGGTGGTCCGAACAGTGTTGCAGCTATCAGCAGAAGTGCCCGCTGAGTGGCAGATTTGGGCGACCTATATCTCGGTTGCTATTGCCGCTGGATCATTTATTGTCGCACTATTCAGTTCGAGAACAGCACGCCAGTCATTGAAACTTTCGAAGGAACAGGAAAGACGTCGCGTCGCCCGGCTCGATGTAAGCCTTGTCAAAGCAGTTTCCTGGTGCCCTGTCAATTCTAAACAACGATGGATCGGGGCACGCGTTCTGGCCGTTAATCCGACGGATCGAGACGGGGCTATCGTACAAGCAGATCTTCATGTGACATATTCTACGTCCGATGGTGCTAACGTTGTTGCGAAGATACCACATGACCCGATGGGTACATGCTTTCCAAAAGGGATCGAGGAATTCGATCTACCGATTTCGCTGCCTGCTAACGGCGCGGTTGACGGGTGGCTGGTTTTCGGTCTAAGTCATGCGTTGCTCGAGGGCGTTACCGTCGAACGATATGAGGCGGTAGTTCGGGATAGCCGAGGCCCTTTAGAGAGTGTCCATCCGTGGGTATTGGAGGAGATCGAGGATTGTGAAGCGTCCAAGGAAGCCGAAGGCGCCGAAAGCGAAGACCAAGGTCAGGAAAACGACATTTCGAATTGACGACATAGTCGAGGTCGTTGGTGATGGCGGAATATCGGGGAGAGTTGCGGAAGGTGTCAATATACCAGTACTCATTCTGGACACGACGAAACGGCCGGATATTGCGGAGATAGTCCGCGCGCAGCAGCATCTTCCGCCAGGTGATGTAGTCAGCCAGTGGGCGGGTAGTGAGGGTCAATCCGACGACGTCCTCCTTGTACTCGACTTCGCGCGGCCGATAGAGAAGCGGGTCATTGTACGCTTCAGTATCGAGCACCAAGCCATTCTCGTGGAATGCGCCCTAGCGGCAGGTGCGGTATATTTGCAGGCAGGAAAGCCCGGAGATCGGATACTTCACGATGTCAACCGGCCAAAGATGCTGGTTGAAATCAACGCTTCTGGTTTTCGCGCCAAATGGGACGAGCTGCTGCTACAGCGTATTACCACGCTCGTGAGTGATGAATCAGGCTCGACGCGACGCGAAGCTGAACCTATCGCCCGCGAACTAATACAGGAACTACAGAAGTTTGCGAGATTCCGTATGCCGCGTGCGTGACTTCAGTTCATCTGCGTGATGCGTGTGACCATAGAGTGAGCATGAATTGCTTCTGTGTGTCCACCGAATACGGAACAGTGCTCTTACACGGCAGTCGTTAGTCCGGCAAGGTGGGCGACAATTGCGGCAGGTGACTGTGTTTGGAGTCGACCCCGCTTGTGGGGCTTGTTGGCATAGGCGATAGCGGGTACGACGACTGCACGAGCGGCCGCGATGTCCGCCACAGAGTCGCCGACCATGACGCAGTCCGCCGGTGCCGCGCCGAACTCGCCGGGCATGACCCCCAGCAGGTGCTTTCCGACGCCGTCGCATACCGCCCGCTCGACGGTGCCCGGAGCTGACCAACGTCATCCACCACCGCATCACCAGCGAGACCTCGCTCGACCCTGTCGGCACCAGCTACGCCGACTGGACACCCCGCGTCGACAACCCGGAGTGGCGCGCCTACCTCGACCAGCTCACCACCGCTGCCGACACCCGCCGGAGAGACCTCGGCGAGCAACTCGCCGACCAGCCGCCCCAATGGGCCATCGAGTCGCTCGGCCCCGTACCTACCACAGACACCGAGCGAGACGCGTGGATCGAGCGCGCCGCGACCGTCGCCGCGCACCGCGAGCTCACCGGCCACGACGACGACACGACCCCGCTCGGCCCCGCACCGAAGGCCGGCCAGGTCGAGGCCTACGCATCCTGGCGAGCCGCCTGGTGTGCACTCGGCCGCCCCGAAGCCGACCGCGACGAACTCGAACTGAGCGAGGGCCAACTACGCCGAGGAATGGCTCGCCGTTCACGATGAGCACCATCGCGCCGAAGACCCGCACCGCCACGTGACCGACGAGGCGGAGCTCGCCGACGTCGCCGAGCAGCGCAACGACGACATTCGTCACGCCGAGCCCGAGGCCCATGCCGACGCTGCCGAGACCGCCGTGCCGGACATTCGCGAGGTCGCCGCCGACGAGCCCGTCCGCGAGCAGGACGACGACATACGGGTGCCCTCGGCCGGCGAGACCGCCGAATCCGTCGAACAGGCGCAGCGCGCTCTCGCCGAAATGCGCGCGCGGCAGGAGCTCGAGGCGCGCCAGGCCGAGTACCAGGCCCGCGCGGAACGCATCGAACGGTGGCGCACCGTCGAAGCACAAGAAGTCGACGTCGCCTACGAGGCCGAGCGCTCACCCGCGCTGGAAATGGCGGCCATCGATGACTGAGCCGTCGTTACTGCGCCGCGGCCCGGTACGACACGTCGATGGGTGGCTGGCCGTTGCGTCGCCATGCCCAGTTGAGCGTGGCGAGGATGCCCTCGACCCACCCCGGACGCCGCTGCAACCACGCCGGGACGGGCCTGCGCAGCGCGAGCTTCTCGGCCTCGTAGTGCTCGGCCACGATCAGTTCTTCGTAGGCACGTGCCGTTCGCCGGGTGATCGGCGACGGGGCGAGATACCAGCGCCCGTCCGTTGGCCGGACGTCTGTGGCGGCGAGCCAGCGGCACGTCACGCACACACCAGCATTGAACCAGTCGCTCTCGCCCCGCGCCCCCAGCGCTTCGTTGCGGTACTCGGCCTCGCGCCACACGGCCGCGAACTCTTGCCGCGGCACCCGGATGTTGCCCGCGGGAATCCTCGCGACGTCGGTGGCCGAAACCTCCATAGGCCTGATGGTCACACGGGGCACCGACAGTTTCAGGCCACCACCATGCCGCTGAGGCCCGCGCTTCGCGCGGAAACGGACCCGACCTGCCGGTCGGGAACCGGTGCCTCCCTGCGGTCGGCGCAGTGTTCGACCGCTTCGCGGCCCGGCTTAGCACGACCCCCTACTCACGGGCAATGAACCCGGTGCACAGCCGTGCGGGTGAGACAAGCCTCGCTGCGCTCGGTCGCCTCCGGCGATCCCACCCGCACGGCCGACACCGGAACCACTTGCCCGCGAGCCTCTGGGGGCCGTGCCCGGCGCCGGATAAGGGCGAGGCCCCGAGGGGCCGTTGCCCGCTGATCGGGCCGCGAAGAACACGGGAGGCAGAGCACATGGTTTCGACGATCACCCGCCACCAGCAGGACACCGAATCACCGGTTGACGCGGACGTGTCAACGCGGATCAGCACACCCATGGTCGACGCACTCGAACAGGCCTGGGCCGACATCCGCGAACGCCACCCCGAGCTGCCACCCGCTGTGATCGTGCTCGGCGCCGGGTCCATCGGCTCCCGCTCCGGCGCCCTCACCCTTGGACACTTCGCCGCCATGCGCTGGCACACCGACACCGACGGCAGCGACCAGCTCGCCGAAGTGTTCATCGGCGGCGAAGGCCTCCAACGCGGCCCGGCCGGAGTGCTCGCCACCCTGCTGCACGAAGCAGCGCACGCCCTCGCCCACACGCGCGGCATCAAAGACACCAGCAGGCAAGGCCGCTACCACAACACCAAGTTCAAAGCCGTCGCCGAAGAAGTCGGCATCACCGTCACCAAGGACCCGCGCATCGGCTGGTCACCCACCGACCTGCCCGACACGACCCGCAACGACTACGCCCACACCGTCGAGGTGCTTAGCGAGGCCCTACGGCTCTACCGCCGCCGCGAGAACACCGACAGCGGAACGACCAAGACGAGCAACCCGCCGCCCTGCGTGTGTCAGTGCGGCCGCCGCATCCGCGTCGCCACCAGCGTCCGCGACGCCGGCCCCATCACCTGCGGCATCTGCGGCACCAACTTCGAACCCGAACAGCAATAGACCCGAGAGAGGAAGCAAGCTCATGGGAGCCATCTACTGTGGCCCGTACGCCGACGCGATCGGCTACCACCGGCACGAGGGCTACGCAGACCGGCTCATGCCCAGCGGCGAGTTCAGCAACGGTGAATGGTCCGCGCGCTACCCCTCAGATGCGCACGTCGTTTTTGTAGCCGCGTGCAGTTGCGGCTGGCGTAGCAGCCAGCACCACGCACCGACCGACAGTGGCGAGGAGCAAGCCCGCGACGAGTGGGACCGCGACCACCTGCAACCGCTCGTCAATGGTGAAGCACGCAAGCACACCGTGCGCCGACGTCCTGCTCGGCTTCATCTGGTCGCTGCGCACGTCAGCGCCCCGTACGACCAAGGACGAAGGCGAGACCGTGACGACCGAGTACGGCCTCGGCCTGCTCGACGCCGCCACCCGTCTCGAACACCTCCTCGACGGCCTCGCCGTCGCCGAGTCAGACCAAGTGGCAGAAGGGAGGTGAACAGCAATGCACAACCCCAGAAGCGACGCACCGACCGGAGCACCCTGCCCGGAAGGCTGCTACAAGCGCTACGACAAACCGACCGGAAGGTGGTCTGTGTCAGGTGCGGCCACTGAACCGAGAGGCGGACGGGCCAGGGGATAGCTGGCCCGTCCGCCCGCGAGCCTATGCGTCGGCCCTGCGAGAGCGAAACAGGAGCGGGTCAGCGCACGACGTCCGCCACTTAGCCAAGGGAAGTGGTCTAACCATAGCTGCGAGCGAAGCTGCCCGGGCGGAGCGGCGGACTACTGAGCCCCCTCTTGCTCCTTGCCAGATGCCCGTTTAGTGTCGTCCGGGGCAATGCTGCACATCGTTGCGAGTTCATGTGCCCACGCCCATGCAGCACTCTGGTTACGTAGGTAGAACTTGCGTCGAGAGTCTCCAGTCGGGAGCGCGGTCAGAAGCCCTGTAGCAACTAGAGACTTAAGGGGCTGCTGGAGGTTACTCGCTGATACGTCAAGTGAGCGAGCAAGGTCGGTCAGGCATACGAGGCCATCCTCGGCGCTTGCCACGGCGAGCATGAGTTCAAGCCTGTAACGCTGTCCAAATGCTGCCTGCGACAGCATGCGCAGCCGTTCGGTCGCATCTTCCGACACGCTACGAATCTTACTGGATACACGTTACGGATATCCCGTAACGTGTACATGGAAGGTAGGTGCTATGAGTGATCGATCGTCCATTGAGTGGACAGAGACGACGTGGAATCCGACTACGGGGTGCGACCGAGTGTCGCCGGGCTGCGATCACTGCTATGCACTGACGTTGGCCAAGAGGCTTAAGGCCATGGGTTCGGCGAAGTATCAGACCGATGGTGACGTGCGCACCTCCGGCCCAGGATTCGGCGTGGCATTGCACGAAGCAGCCCTGCTGCAGCCGTACCGGTGGCGCAATCCGCGTGTCGTGTTCGTCAATTCGATGAGCGACCTGTTTCACGCTCAGGTTCCGGTGAGCTTTGTGCGCGACGTCTTTCAGGTCATGGCCGACACTCCGCAGCACACCTACCAGGTACTGACCAAGCGAGCGAGACGTGCTCGGCGGCTTGCTGAGACGCTGGACTGGCCAGCCAATTTGTGGATGGGAGTCAGTGTCGAGGACTCAGCGAGACTGCACCGAGTCGACGAGTTGCGTCAGGTGCCTGCCGCGGTCCGGTTCCTGTCGTGCGAACCACTGCTTGGCCCGCTTTCCGACCTAGAACTAGAAGGGATCGGATGGGTCATCACAGGCGGGGAGTCCGGGCCTGACGCGCGACCCGTGAACCCGGCGTGGGTCCGGGAGATCCGCGACAAGTGCGTCCGGGAGCAGGTTCCGTTCTTCCACAAGCAGTGGGGAGGACGGACACCTAAGGCGGGCGGCCGCGATCTCGATGGGCGGACATGGGACGAGATGCCAACTACGGCGCTCGGTCCTGTTGGCGTCGAACAATCGACTGCCGTCTGAGTCTCTTCTCCTGTCTGTTGCGTGGTTCGGCCAGTCCGTCATCGGCAACGCGGTCCCATGCCGCGCGTAAGTGCTTCTCACGAGCCAGCCCAAGCGTTGGGCCGTACAAGTCACTAAATCGCGTCTCCACTGGGATGATGGGACTCTCTGTGAGCCGATCACGGATGTTCGAGGCGATGATGGCCGTCCAGGTTTCATCGAACTCCCCCTCAATCCGGCGGGCATCGTTGTCCGACACCTCGATCGCGAATTCGGCGCCGAACAGGTCCGGCTGTAGCTCTTGCTTTGCAAGCTCTTCGGCAAGGTCGGCCTGACGAAAGTGCTCACGCCAGTCCTTGTTGGCTCCCGAAGCCGAGTCGTTAAACATGTACGGTGCCGCCGGATGCCGGTAGAAGAGGATCATGAGGAACAGTGGGTGGTGATCTGGACGCCGCCGTATGGGCACCGGGAACGACTTGAAGCCCGAGTCGGCCTCGACCCGCTTACAGAATTCGGTCGCAACTTGTTGCGCTGCTTCGGCCGCAGACCCCGCATCACCCGACTCGCGTGCTTCACGGAACGTGGCCCGCCACCAGTCGCCGCCGAGGAACCTGTCGATTCGTTGAAGTGTGGCGGATCTGCCGGCTGTGGTTTGTTCAGGGTCGGTCTCCGCGCCCGTCAACAGTCCACCGATTCGCCAGACCGACTCTAGATTGAGGTTCAGCAGGACTTCGGTCTTGAGATCGTCACCTCGACGAAAGAGCCCATTCAGCATTTGGCCATACGGCAACGCCGTACCGAACGGGTCGAGCAACGTGAGCAGTGGTGACTCTCCCGCTAGCGCAAGTGCTTCCCCAAGCCGGTCCTCTAGACTCCCTTCCAACACGTGATAGTTCAACGTTGCCGGCGCCTCGTCACCGAGTACTCGACGAAGGTTGTCGGCATACGTAGGGTCCTTTTCAACGAAGACACAGCAGACTTCTCGCGCCCACTGAGCAACCTTTGCGGCAGTTTCTACAGCCAGTAGCGGAGACCCTGGCGCACCAATGTCTTGTCCCTGATCAGGTTCATATCGGCCCGGTCCCGCGTATCCGTCGAGATAGACGACACGCCCGCCGACGCTGGTTGATCCAGTCAGCGTGGCGAAGACTCGGGGATATCTAGACAGGATCCCGTGCTTCAACACAGCGGCCGCTTGCCTGCGCTGAAAGAACACCTCGTGTGCCGTCATAGTGCCCGCCCTCAGTGCCTCGGCGTCGTTCTTGACGCGCAGAAGATGCTGGCAGGAACTACAACTGGTACGCGACTGCTAACTGAGTGAGAGCAGACTGGTCTGTCGGCTGTACGGCTGTTGAGATGCGTCATCTGCAGTCGGACCAGGTGACAGTCATGGTGACTGCGAACCTCCGCATGAACCAATCTATGCAATCAAGCTGCGGTCGTGGTTGCGTTGACTGCGAAGGCTCGCTAGACCGTGCACAGATGCCAATCAAAGCACGTGCGCATGCAGCCTGACCTGCTGGATGCGGAGCGCTCTACGGGTACCCGCCCCTTTGCATCGCCCGCTAATCGGGCCGCGAAGGCACGACTGTGACCCGGATGGCTTCCCGTCTGATGAACCGTGATCAGGTTCCAGGAGGAGGACACGATGAACGACGTGAGTGCGCGTTGGCTGAAGCCGAAACACACATCTGGCTCACAACGACGTTAAGGGTGTGCGTGTCGAGACGATCGGACAACCAGCCCCGACGCCGAGGCCCAAGCTGCCGACCTACCTTCTGACGATCGTTGTCGACCCGCCCTGCCAGCCAAACATAATTAGCCATCGCTACGTGAGCATCTGCATTGCAGGCCACCGAGCTAGGTGCGCTTAGACTCGAGACCGAGAGGGGAACAGTGGATCTTCACGTGCAGGCGCTCAAAGTTGGCAGCGAAGTCGTCAAGCACGTCGTGCACAGGTGGTTCGACTTACGTCGAGCCGAACACGCTCGCAACGCCGAGTTGACCGACCTGCTCGAGCTGTCGATCAGTGACATCCGCACCCGCCGAAAGCTCGCCCGCCAACTCGAGGACATCGTCGACCAGGTCGCTGACAAACTGGAGCCGCTATACGAGCAGGAGTTCCGAGAGGTCCCCGAGAACGAACGCGCGGCCGCGCTGGCCGCAGTGGTCGAAGTACTCCAGGTGACGGACCTGTCCGACAAGGCACTGTTCGCCGCTGACGCCGATGCCCGCAAGCTCGCCATAGCGATTCGTGCCCGTATACCACGCACGAGTTCGACAACCTTGCTCAGCGTCGGCGCGCAGAGTCTGTATGACCGCGTACTCGACCAGTGCTGTGTCGCCGTCGTCCATATCGTGGGGCAACTACCAGAGTTCACTCCGCGCGCTACCGCTGAGCAACTACAGCGACTGGCGCGACTATCTGATGACGTCAGCGAGGTGTTGCGCCGATTGCCAAGAACCAGCTTGACCGCCCCAGATGGAACCGAGCGCGACGCGGAGTTCCGCGACCGCTATCTGAATGCCGTCAGTAATCGGCTCGATCACCTACACCTGCTCGGCGTCGATCATCAGCACAATCCGCGCACCCGCGTGTCGGTGGGCTATCTCAGTCTCACCGTTACTTCTGACGCCGGCTACGACCGCCGAGCGCTGGATGAACGCTGGTTCACCGATCGCGGCGGCCAGCGTGAACGTGGCGGGCTACGCGCCGAGGATGCCCTGGCTGCACATCCGCGCACGCTGTTGCTCGGTGAGGCAGGGTCCGGCAAGACCACGCTGCTGCAGTGGCTCGGCGTGCACAGTGCGCGCGGCAGCTTCACCGGCCCGCTAATCGAATGGAACGGGCGGGTGCCCTTCCTTATCCGGCTGCGCGAGCATGCCGAAGGCGCGCTACCCCGGCCCGAACACTTCGTACACGGCGTCGCCGACATGGACGCCGACCTGATGCCAAAAGGTTGGGTCCACCGCGAGCTTGCCGACCGGGCCCTAATGCTCGTCGATGGCGTTGACGAGCTCGCACCGGCGCGGCGCCGGAAGGTGCGGAGCTGGCTGGAAGATCTGGTCAGTCGCTATCCCGAGCTGCCGATCGTGGTGACGTCCCGGCCCGCGGCCGCCCGCAAGACGTGGCTGGCTGATCTGGGGTTCAATCCTGTTCTGTTGGAACGAATGGGGCCTAGCGAAGTTACCGAGTTCATCCACCGCTGGCACGACGCGATCCGTGAGGCTGCCCATGCGAACCCGGCAGCCGTACCCTGCGACCCTGATGACCTCGACGGTTACGAGAGCGCCATGCTGCGGCACCTGGACTCCGGACCACACCTACGGAGGTTGGCAACGACGCCTTTGCTGTGTGCGCTGCTGTGTGCGGTCAACCTCAACCGGCGCCAGCAGCTACCACAAGACCGGATGGCCTTGTACGAAACGGCAGTGACCATGCTGGTGGACCGGCGAGACACCGAACGAGGAGTACCCCACGCCCTCGAACTGCCGCTGAAAGACAAACTCGCTGTCCTACGTGACTTGGCGTGGTGGCTCACGCGCAACGGCCGGGTTGAGGCCTCTCGGGCTGAAGCGGTCGAGCGCTGCCGCCGGACGCTTGAGCAGCTCGGCGCTGGCGTCGAGCCCCAGGAAGCCATCGCCTTTCTTATCGAGCGCAGCGGGATCATTCAGGCGCCAGCCGAAGATCGGGTGGATTTCGTGCACCGGTCATTCCAGGAGTACCTGGCCGCTCGAGAAGCGATAGATGAGCAGGACATCGGCGTTCTGGTGGCACACGCACATCTCGACCAGTGGCGAGAAACAATCGTGATGGCAGCCGGGCACGCCTCACGTAAAGAGTGTGCTGACTTGCTCACCGGTATCCTGAATCGCACCACCCCCGACCGCACACCAAGCCGCCACACCCGGTCGCTGCGCTTGCTCGCCGTCGCCTGCCGCGAGACCGCAGAGAAGGTCGATCGCGCGGTCAGCGAACGCATCGACGACGGCCTTGACGCGGTGCTCCCGCCGCGTAGCAGCCGAGAGACGCGCTCCCTGGCCCGGTGCGGCGCTGGCGTCCTGCGCAAGCTGCCCACGTCCCTCGACGACTTGACCGCTGCCCAGGCTGCGGCCTGCGTGCAGACCGCAGCATTTGTCAACGGTCAGCAGGCCCTACGCCTGCTGACCGGCTACGCCAGAGACCCCCGACCAGAGGTGCAATGCGCCCTCGCCGACGCCTGGCGCTACTTCGACCCGGAGACCTATGCCAACGAGGTACTTGCCGACGCGCCGCTGGACGGTGGCGCCATCACGGTCAGGCAAAGCCGGCACGTTCGGTTCACCCAAGATCTGCAACACTTGTCGGAGCTGGACATCGACTTGGATGACCAACCCGCCGACCTGTCGTTTCTAGATGAGGCACGTCACCTCGTCCACCTCCGCTGCGCCACCGTGCGCCCGGTCGACCTGACACCGGTGACTCAACATGAGGAACTACGAGAACTTTGGGTCTGGGGCGAAGGTGTGCAACCGGTCCTCGGCGAGCTGTCTGGACTCGGCCTCGAAACAATGGGCCTCCAGCTGTCAAGCGGGCAAGGATCGCTAGATCCGATCGCCGAGGTCGGCACGCTGGAATGGCTTGCCCTTCGAGGGGTTGGCAGCGTCGATCTGACGCCCATCCAGCGGCTGAATCTCCTTAAGTCGTTGGTCCTACACGACAGCACCACGGACCCGACACCGGTGGTCACATCTCTTCCGGCTCTTGAGATCGTCGTACTCAGGGCTCCCCTTTTCGACGGGCTAGCAGGTTTGCGCCCTGTCCTGCCCCAGTTGCGACAGCTGGTTCTCACCGACGTGGAGATCGACCTCGCCGAGCTATCGATTGCCCAACGGCTCAAGATGCTGTCGCTACTCTGGTGCCATGTCCGAGACATCTCGGTCCTCGCCAGCCTTCTGAGCCTCCGCAGGGTCTCTCTCAAAGGAACTCCCGTCACCGACCTGCGCCCGCTGTCCAACCTCCCCCGATTGGAGTCGCTGAGCCTTAGCGAAGGCCCGGATGGCCTCGACCTCACGCCCCTTGCGCAGTTGCCGAGAACGGCGCGAATCCACCTGCCGCATGGGGCCGACGTCAGCGGCCTAGACGCGGTCCGGCGCCGGGGCCACATTGTCAAGCAGTTGTAGGCACCATCGCGGGGGCCTCACCTTGAATCGATGCCGCCAGCATGGCTCGGGGCGGGCCACGCAGTCGATCAACTGCGGCAATGTTGGAGTACGCGCCCGACTATGCCCGACGGCGTCAAGGGCGTGAGCCTTTGTCCATCCACAGTGGACTGACTGGGACTCACAGTGGGTGCGAACATCCATCGGGTTAATGCAATTAGGCCAGTAGAAGCACGCGAAGGGGTGTGCTGACCTGCAGCATCCGCACCCGCCGAGTCATCGCGTCGCTTTTGCAAGGCAGAGGTCAGGGGTTCGATTCCCCTCGGCTCCACAACATGTGATCCGCGGACACGTCCGCAGCATCGCCCGCGAAGTTGATCAATGTCAATCAGGATGACTGCGGGCGTATCGCTGTACGAGTGACGAAGCGCAAGCGACGACCGCGAGGACCCATCCGGCGGCGAGGTAGCTCGCTCCAAGTCAACGTCTATGCGGGTGTGGATCCGCTCACCGGGCAGCGGATGTATCTGTCCGAGTCGACAACGGACGAGCGTGAGGCTGAGCGGGCCTTGACTCGCTTGCGGTGTCACCACGCTTCGCGTCTATGCCGCGTGGGTGGCTGAGTCTGATCGCCGAGCGGCCGAGATCCTCGGTAGCCGAATACAGCGGCCACGGACCAAATAGCGTGACCGACTAGAGAAAGCTCCCCGGTCAGTACCACTCGAGTTCTGTCACCCTAGCCTTCAACTTTGACTTCGCCGAAGCGGTGTCAGCGTCTCCTTCGACGTCGTATACGTCGTACTCTCCGTTCTCAAATGTCACGGTGCCGATGTCGGAGCCACCGGTGGCGCCCGTCACCTCGTAGGTCATCTCAAGATTCACGCCTTCAAGATCACTACTGTCGCCAAGGTAAGTAGGTACGACGCGGTAATCGACAAGGCACCCAGCGCTGCCGTAGCAGTCTCTCGACAGGATCTTGACTTTCAACGTAAACATCTCGGGTGTGAACTCGATCGGTTCGGTTGTGGCCTCGGCTGCCGTAGCGGTAGACGGTTCTACGGCATTGTTCGTTGACGTCGCACCGCTACGGGGTTCTATTTGAGCCCCGCCGAACAGTTGTGCTCCTGCAAACATCGCTGCGGCGATTACGACTACAGCTGCGAAAACGCCGCCTGTGATCCATGGCCACCGGCGACGTGGCTTTTGCGACGGCTCCGGCGATAGCGGAGAGGATGGGTATGGTTGCTCGCTCATGCTGACCCCCTTATCGGACCTGTTTGTACTGTTAGTCCGATAGGTCGATAGTCAGTGCTCAACCATTACTGTCCTTGATCTGAATTCCATCCTCTGGACTACTACTCGTCCGAGGGGGCGGGTGCCATCGCGGTAGTTAGCAGGCAGTCAACGACTGCGGCGGGGCCGCGTTCGACAAGGCGCGGGCTCTTCTCAGATTTGTTGGCGTAAGCGATTGCGGCTACTCCTGCTGCGTGTGCAGCCTGAATGTCGGCGACCGAGTCACCGATCCTGACGCACTGGTCCGGTGTTGTGATCAGCCGCTCCATTGCGCGATGGAGCAGGTACGGGTTTGCCTTGAGCAGAGCGGGATCCGTGTCGATTCGTGCGAACAGGTCGCACACGCTGTGCGAGATCGTGGGAATCGAGATAGGAGCGAACAGCCTCGACCGAGTTGTTGCTCACGATCACGACAGATTGCCCACAGATTGCCCACGGTTCGTGAGCATATCGGATGGAGGAGAGCGTCACTTCGGTGTCGGCGGCCCGCTCAGCGATCGGCAGCGCGGCTGACGCCATTATCGGGCTGCGGCACGCTGTCGAGGAGGCCGAGGAGCGGGCGCGGGCTCATGGGTTATCCGGTGACGACGGCGCGACCACACTCGCCGCTGCAGCCTCGGCCGGTGCGGCGCAGGGTGCGCCGTTCATCCTCGACAAGGAAGAACCCATCAGTCGGTCGGGGTGCCCCGGCGAATTGTCAGCTGTACTGGATGGCAACGTCCGTCGGTACACCTCCGGTCATTCGCCCGCCAGTATTTCCGACGCCGATTGGCCCCGTGCCGTCGACCTCGTCACCGACATCCACCAGCAAACATGGGTTCGGCGAACCGAAAACGGTCGCCGACCGACGAGGGGACCACGAGGTCGCCATCTATGACCGCTACGGTGCCGAGCTCATCGTCGGTACCGCCAAGAACACCATCCTCAGTCTTTCGACTGGTTGCCACCTCAGCCGCGACGCTCACCGACGCGGTACACCCGACCCCGGAAGTACGACTACTAGATCGCGTCGCTTCCGCAGCCTCTGGCGGAGCGTCCAGCGGTGGTCGCCCATCGCTGGATCCGCCGAGCTGGCTTACGGCCGCAGGCGCGTCTGCGTGCGATATCTCACGCCAGCTTTGCACTATTTGGAATTTTTCACTCTGGCGAAGTAACGTTTGCCGCGCCGCATGACGATGGACCACTATGTCGACGTGCTGAGTGATGTCCAATGTTAAATGGTTAACTCGAATGGGTTGACTGCGGCATTGTGACAAGACGCAGCGTGACCGCGCGGTGGATTGATCTGTAGCTGGCCGGGGAGGGGTGGCAGAACGTGCGACGCGTGCGACGGCGGGGAGCGTCGCAGCTTGCCGTGGCGGATGCTGTGGAGGCCAGCGAGTTCCGCAAACAGATCCCACAGGCGGGTTTTCCCAGCGGCATAGCGGTGCCCAGTGCCATCGCCCTGGTCCTGCTCCTGGTGCTAGCTGGTGGCGGATGGCTGCTGGTTGGGGATGACCGTTCCGATGAAGTCGTGGCCACGGCTGTCGTGGACTCCCAGATGGGGCTGACCCGTGATCTCGCGGACGGGCTCACCGAGCAGGCGCAGGATGCGGTTAGGAAGCTGCGGGCAGCGGTTGACGTGGCGCAGAATGCGAACGTCGTCCAACCGTCACGGCTGGTTGAAGACCTCGCACGCGGCGATCAATGGCACGGCGTGGCCATGTTCGGCCGAGAGCGCGGGAAACTTCGCGCCAGCCACGGCACGCCAGTACCGCTGCCGCCATCGGTAGTGACGTCGCTCGACAGCCCGGCCATCATCCCGGCCGATATTGGCGGAGCAGCGATGGACCTGGTTGTGGCTATGCCGCTCGATCGTCGCGAGGGATCACCGCTGCTGGGCGCGATCACCCGGATCGACTTGCCTCAAGACGCTATGTTCGGCGGTCAGGTCCGCACGATGCTGCTTGTCTCCGAAGGCGACATACTTGCCACATCCGGGGTTCCGCCTAGCCCCAGCGTGGCGGACCAAGCGGCTAGCCGAGTCAAAACAGCGGCGATGCGTCGGCCCGCTGACAGCTTAGTCACCCGGTTAGACGAAGGCGCTCACTCGAAGGACGCCGCAGCTGCGGCGAATCCTGCGAACGAGCAGGCACGGGTGACGACCTACGCCGCGCTTGGCGACACCAAGACAGCGGCAATTCACGTCGTGCTCATCGATGAAGTCGACGCCCAGCAGGCACAGCAGGACAGCAACGCTACCGCTGTGTTCGCGGTCCTCGCCGGTGTCGCGGTCGTGGGTTTCGTGGTCCTGCGGCTGTGCATTGTGCGTCCGGTGCGCCGACTGCGGGCCGACTCACTAGTTGTCGCGGTTGGCGGACTGGGCAATCCGGTTCGCCATTCGCGCATACGCGAGGTCGCCAAGCTCAGCGGTGTGCTGCACCGTGTGCAGTTAGGACTTGGCGGGGGCGAGCGAGTCCGCGGGATGACCGCTCCCCGGCTCCAGGTATCCGCGACTACGGCCCTGATCGGCTTCGTCGTGGTCGCGCTTGCATGGGCTTCCTACGTGCCGGCAGCATTCGACCGCGACCCTGGCATTCCCGAGCGGTTGGTGACCGACACCGAGAACGAGGTGCAGCGGCTGAGCGTGTCCGTCGCCGACGTGCTCGACCGCGGGATCACAGACCTGCGTGAGATCGCGGAATCCAGTGACGCCGACGAGGTCGCCGGGCAGCTGGACAGGCTGTCGAGTCAGTCTCGGTACCGCTCGGTTTCGGCGCTCGGCGACGATGGCGAGGTCGTGGCGGTGTCGGGCAAGCGGCCGCGCTTCGATGCGGACGACGTACCCGAGGGCGACGGTGTCCGGCAAGCCAACACCAGCGGCCGGGTGCCGATCGTCTACGCACACACAGCCCTGGAGAGCTCCGGACACGTGCTGGTAGCCGAGTTCGACGTGCCGTATCTGCTCCACCTGGTACGTCAGCGGCACGGACACGTCCGGCTGGTCGACGCCGGGCAGCGCGTCATCGCCGACTCCGGGGGCTTCATCGCGTTCGAAAAGGTCACCGACAACGACGTCGAATCGGTGCTGGCCAAAGTGGACGGCAAGCAGTCAGCGGCGGACGTCTACGGCACCGGCATCGATGCCAAGATTGTCGCTGGCGCCCCGGTCGTCGGCGGCGGTGCCGCTGCTGAGCTGGGGTGGGCAGCCGTAGCGCAGAAGCCCGTCGCGGAGCTGGCGTTGCCCGCCGTCGAGCAACGCCGTGCGGCGTTGATGGTCGCACTGGTCGTCGCGCTCGTCGCCATCATCATCGGTGGCTGGCACTTTTTCGTGTTCGTCAGGCCGTTGCGGGAGCTCGGCGCGTCGGCCGAGACGATGCTGCGCTCGCCGCAGAACACGGTGCTGTACCCGCAGCGACACGATGAGATTGGCGCGATCGCGATCTGTCTCGAGGTGTGTCGCCGCGCGCTGGTCGACGGGCCCGACCGGCTCGGCACGCTGCGCCAGCTCGGACCAGCAGATCTGCGCACACGACAGCTGCGACCGGTACAGCCGGTGCGACCGCGCCCTACCGCCGCACAGCGCCAGCGGGCGGCCCACCCCGGCCACCCGCAGCCCGCAGGCCAACAGCCCAGGGCCTTCGCACCACGCTCCGGCATGTCACGGACAGCGCCGCGCCGCCAGGACCGGCGTGTGCCGCCTCGTAGCGCGGGAAGCCGGGGGCGAGGGTAGCCGCGGTGTTGTTTCTCTACGTCCTCCTGCTGTGCCTGTGCTTCTTGCTGTTCGTCGCGGGCATCATCGAACAGCGCAGGCACTACTTCTACCTTGAGTCGATCCCACACCGGGTGCTGGTCAACGGAATTCGCGGCAAGAGTTCTATTACCCGGCTGTGTGCTGGTGCGCTGCGCGGAGGCGGCATGACGACCTTCGCCAAGACAACCGGCACCGCGGCTCGCATCATCTACCCGGACGCCAGCGAGGTGCCGGTGTATCGCAAGTTCGGTGTCGCCAACGTCGTTGAGCAGATCGGGATCGTCCGTAATGCCGCGGCGTACCGGCCGGAAGCCCTCGTCATCGAGTGCATGGCCGTCGACCCGGCGTTGCAGGAGATCAACCAGGAGAAGCTGATCCGCTCCACGATCGGTGTGTTGTGCAACGTGCGGGAGGACCACCTCGCCGAGATGGGCCCGACGCTCGATGACGTCGCCCGTTCCCTGTGCCGTTCGATGCCGATCGGGGGAGTCTGCGTCACCGCGGAGCGCGAACGGCTGTCGATCTTGCGCGAAGAGGCGGATGCCCGCGACTGCCGGCTGATCGCGGTGGATCCGGAGTCAGTGTCAGACGCTGAGATGCGGGGCTTTCGCTCCATCATGTTCAAGGAGAACGTCGCCATCGCGCTGAAGGTCGCAGAACTGCTCGGCGTCAGCAGGCGCGATGCGCTTATCGGCATGATCGCGGCGCCGCCGGACCCTGGCGCGCTGAGCGTCGAGGAGTACACCGTGCACGGCACGCCGGTGCATTTCGCCAACGTGTTCGCCGCGAACGACCCGGAATCGACCCTGATGAACATCAAACGGTTGCTTGCGCAGCGGGCCATCGCACGGCCGTTGCACGTCGTGATCAATTGCAGGACCGACCGCATGGAACGAAACCAGCAGATGGGCGCCCTCATCGCCGATATCGACCCGGACGGTGTGGCCCTGATCGGGGAGCCGGTTCGCAGCGCACGGAGCACCATTCCGAGCCAGTGGCAGGACCGCGTGCTCGACCGCGGCGATAACCCAGACATCGACAAGATGCTGGCCGAGATCGCCGACAGTGAGGAGTCTTCGGTCTCCGTCGTGGCCATCGGCAACATCCACGGGCAGGGCGAAGTACTGATCGACCGGCTGGCGGCGTCGAAGACGGCGAGCGAGCCAGCGCGGATGGGGGCGTCGCGGTGATCTCGGAAACGCTGAGCCCTGAAGTGGCGACCCTGGGGCTGGCAATCGGGCTGGTGTTCTCGCTGGTGTGCTATCTGACAACCAACCTGTCGCCTGGCGGGATGATCACGCCAGGCTGGCTGGCACTGACCATGCTCGAGGATCTGCGCAAGATCGCGATCATCGTCCTGGTCACCGCGCTGACTTTCGCCGGAACCCGCGTCATGCAGCGGTTGGTGATCCTCTACGGCAAGCGGCTCTTCGCCGCCGTCGTGTTGCTTGGCGTGGTGTTGCAGACGACGTTTTTCATGATCGTCCAGCATGACTATCCGCTGATCTTTGCGCACCAGACGTTGATTTTCGTTATTCCGGGACTGATCGCCTACCAACTGGTGCGCCAGCCGCCGATCGCGACGCTGGGCGCTACGGCGACGGTCAGCGTCGCCGGGTACGGCGTGCTGGTCAGTGGAGTGCTTGTAGGCCTGGTGCCGTCGTTGTGATGCCGGCCGTGATGAGACAAAGAGGAGAGCGTTACATGCGTCAGGGGCGACGAGGCAGGGTCAAGGCCGCCGAGATCGCGGTGCTTGCGGTTGTCATCGCCGTGTCAGGGGTGCTGGTGACCATCGTGGGTGGCAACCAGGAGGATCCCCAGCCGATGGCAGCGGTGATGGCCCCAGAAGGGCTGACCGTGAACCGGCAGCCGAAGGCCGAATTCGCGGCGAGCGTGAGCGCGAGTGACTTCACCTATGAGCGGATCTCCGACCCCGCCAGGACGGTCGTGCGTGACGCCGATGGCAGGGTGCTGGCGACGTTGACCGACGGAGCGCGCACCGCGGTGACGTATGGCAAGCGGCGCAGGCTGGCCGAGGATCAGTTCCCTGGTGCCGCGGTCAGCACGAGGGCGTACGTGCACCTGCTGCCGCGGCCGTGGCGGCAGGGCATGCAGTCCGAGCCATGGTTCGGCGAGTGGCTGCGGAAGAAGATGTCTGGTAGTCAGCCGGACATCCTGGCTATCGGCATGCAGTACGTTCACGGCGCTGCCGAACGGCGCAATGCTGACGGCGTACGGGTGCGGGGTGACGCCTCGTTCGGGCCACTGAACCCGGAGAGCAGGGTCGGTCGTGACCAGCAGAACGACTTCTACGACTACCTCGGCATCAGCTGGGACTTCGGCCCTGAAGGGGTGCGGTACCCGGACAAGCGTCGTTACGGCGCGGTGGACTGCTCTGGTTACGTTCGGCTGGTTTATGGCTACCGGGGTGGCTTCCCGTTGTCGTCCACCGCGACGGCCACGTCCGCGTTGCCGCGGCGGGCACACGAGATCGGCACTGTCGGCCCCGGGATTCAGATCATCCCTGACCGGCAGGTCAAAGCCACGGCCTACGGCAGGCTCCAGCCGGGGGACCTGCTTTTCTTCGACAACGATCCGACCACGGGCCCGAGGCTGGATCACACGGGTATCTATCTCGGCGTCGACACCGAGGGGCGCCACCGCTTCCTGTCCAGTCGCGCCAAGATCGATGGACCAACGATGAGCGACGTCGGCGGAGCGTCGTTGCTTGACGGTGGCGGTTTGTACGCTCGCTCGTTCCGTTCCGCGAAGCGACTGTGAACGTCGTCGGAGCTCATCGCGCTCCCGGTGACCTCACGTCCTCCGGTCGTCCGGCAACGTTCCCGCCGGAAGCTCGTCGAGCTCCAGCGCGATCTCCGTCGCCCAGTCCTTGATGTCCGACCAGTCGCGGAAGTCGCCGTCCGGCAATAGCGCCTTACCGCCGGGGGACATGCGCACCAGCCGGTCCAGACGCGTGAGCCGCGCGGCGTCCAGCGAGCCGCTGAACATCCGGTGACCGCGCGGTCTGATCTCCTTCGTCAGCTCGGCGATGTGCTTCGGTGTCGCTTCCGCGAGCTGTTTCCGCTTCGCCGCCTCGGTGATCGCGACGTCCAGTGGTCCCGAGCTGAACAGCCACACCGGCTTGCCCGCCAGCGCCGTCGTATTGCGGCGAACCACCTTCCGTGCTTCCGATAGCCATTTGCCGAGGTAGACGGCGCTGCCGATCACGTAAGCGTGGTAGCCGCCAAGGTCGTCGTTCGCCCGCGTCGGTCGCACGATCGTGGTGTGGCCCGCGGCGTCCAGGGTGCGCGCGATGTGTTCCGCGATGCCCTCGGTCGCGCCGTACTTGCTCGCATAGGTGACAAGAATTCGCATCGTTCCTCGCAGGTCGACTCGCCGTCGTGCCCACACTTCAGCGCGTCCGCCTGGTCGCAGCGAGAGGAAAAGGCCCTCATCGGCCGGGACTTTTCGCGTTCGGGTTACGACATAGCCCCGTCTGTAGCAGCGACTGACCCGCAGACGGTGTCGTCGTTCAAACGATCGGAGTAACGATCTTAGGGTGAGAACGACATACCGAGTGAAGCGATCAATCCGATCAGCCCGAACGCTCGGGAGGAATCATGAGGATCTCGGTCATCAAGGGCCTCGCGCGAGTCACCGCGGTGTCCGCCACGGCCATCGTCCTCACCCTTGGTTTCGTGGCCGCCGGTGCGGGCGCTGAGCCAGGTGACAACGGCAACGGCGCGAACGCCTCGGCTTCAGCGCAGGGCCAGCCCTCGGACACTGGCAAACCCGACGAGAAGGGCGAGCCACGGTCCGATCGCGGTAACGGGCAGTCATCGCAGGGCACGTCATCGCAGGGCACGTCGTCCAGCGAGGACACGAACAGCCCGCAGCCGCCGTCCAATGCTGATTACTCCGGCAACGGCGCCAACACGCACGGCCCGTACGACTCCACCCGGGATGGCTCGCCGTCGCAGAACGGTAACGGCGACGGCAAGGCCAAGGGCAAGCCGTGCGCTGGCTGCGTCGGCAAGGCAGACAACAAGAACCCGCCGGGGCAGATGCCAGGCGGCTCCGACCCGAACGCGGGTTACGAGTGCGACACCAACAACGGTGTCGGCAAGAGCAACCCGGCGCACACCTCATGCCAAGAGCAACCGCCGGGGACGACTCCGCCCGGGACGACCCCGCCGGAGACCACGCCTCCCGAGACCACACCGCCGGAGACGTCGACGACGACACCACCCACCACGACGGACACAACGCCGCCTGAGACGTCGACTCAGCCCGCGCCGACCGCACCAGGGACGCAACCCCCGGCAGGCGGCGAGGCCCCTGAGGCGGCGCCTGAGGCGCTCCCAACGACGGGTGTGAGCGCGGCCCTGCCGGTACTGAGCGGTCTCGCCGCGGTACTCATCGGCGGCGTCCTGTTGCTACTCGGCAGGCGCTGGGCGAGCGCTCGAGAGCACTAACGGAACCACCCGATCCAGCTACGGCGTCGCGGCTGCCGTCGCGGCGCCGACTGGCATGTCGCGAACCCCGTAACGTACTACAAACCCATCGTGATCACGGCTGGGATACCCACTTCGAACGAGTTATGTCGCTGTACTAGGTTGTGCCGCGCACTCGCACTCTCGTGTGAGTTACCCCTCGTATCGCTTGTCAGCATCGGAAGGCGGGAATCCGTGACTCAAACGCTCAAGGCAGCACTGCTCGACTCATCGAAGCGGCCGCAGGTCGTCGAGGACCTCGGTCAGATGATTGACGACGAGGTCGATGACAAGGGCATCGCCATCAAGAGCGGCTACGGCGTCGTGAAGAAGGTCAAGCCGGGCATCATCTCGGATGCCGTTGACTCGCTGCTCGACGAATTCACCGAGAAGCTGGAGCCGTTCTACGCCGACTACGCCGCGTCGGGCAGCGGCTCGTTCGGTGACCACCTCAGCTCGCGTTCGGACGAGGTGGCCGACGCGCTGCTCTCCGTCACCGACGCGCGTGCCGAGCGGTCCAGCCGTGAGTCGATCAAGAAGGTCTACGAGAAGCTGCGTCCGAGCGGGAAGAAGAACGTCGAGGAGGCGCTTCCCCGGCTCGGCGCGGTCATCGAGAAGCACACTGCCTGATCGGCTCCGCCGTATCGGGTAGCGCACAGAAAGGGGCGGGAACCAGCGTTGCTTCCCGCCCCTTTCGTGCTGTGCCGGTAGATACCAATCCGACCGGAAGTAAGCCACACTGGCAGGTCAAGCGAGTGTGCCAGCGGGCATACTTCCGGTCTTCTTGGTATGCCGTCAGGACTGCTTGCCTGTTGATGCCTGCGTGTCCTGCTGGCCGTTGCGCTGCTGCGGCGCCTGCTTGGCGTGCGCCCCACCGGACGACTCAGCACTGGACGACGCGCCGCTCGACGAAGCGTCCGCCGACCCATCGTCCGACCTCGGCGGCACCAGCGAGAGCGGTGGCTCCGACTTCGGCCGCATCGCGTAGGCGGCACCGGCGGCGACCGCGCCGAGCCCGACGACCAGTGGCCAACGGCGCTTCTTCGTGCCCTTACCGGACGCGGCGTCCTGGCCCTTCTTGGCCGCCTTCGCGGCCGCCTTGAGGTCCTTGGCCGCCGCCTTGGCGTCGGCCCGGCTCATTTCGTATTCCTTGCGGCGCTTCTTTTGCTCCTTGGCCTGCTTCTTCAGGTCCTTGAAGGCCTTCTTGCGGTCCTTGCGGGACTTCGGCCGCGCGTCCTCCTGGTGCCGTGCCTTATGGCTCTCCCACTCATCCTGGAGTTGCTCGCGTGCCTGGTGTGCCGCATCCATCACGTCGGACCTAATCTTCTCCGTGTCCTCCTTCGCGGCCTTACGGGCCTTCTTGGCGCTGGTGGCGAGGTCCTTCTTAGCCTGTTTCGCCGCCTTCTTGAACTGCTTACGTGCGCGGCGAGTCGTCTTCCCGGCCTCGTCACGCACCGATTCGGCGCCAGACGAGATAGTGCCGGCCAGTTTCTCCGTGGCCGCCGTCATGGCTTTCACCTCAACAATCGGTTGTCACGACGTGTCTGCCACTACCCATCCTGCCCGTTGACGCGCTCCTTCGCTCGTGATGGCACGATGATTGGGTGACTGAAAGCAATCAATCGCCCGGCCGGGCGTCCACGGCAACGCTGCACACCACTCTCGGCGACATCAGGCTGGTGCTCTTTCCAGACCATGCGCCGAAGACGGTCGCGAACTTCGTCGGCCTCGCGGAAGGCACGAAGTACTATTCGCAGCCGAATGCCAAGAATGAGACCGAAGGCCCGTTCTTTGACGGTTCGATCTTTCACCGGGTCATCGACGGCTTCATGATCCAGGCTGGCGACCCGACCGGTACCGGTCGCGGTGGCCCTGGCTACCGCTTTGGCGACGAGTTCCACCCCGAGCTGCAGTTCGACCGCCCCTACCTGATGGCGATGGCGAACGCGGGGCCGGGCACCAATGGCTCGCAGTTCTTCATCACGGTCGCGCGCACGCCGCACCTGAACTTCAAGCACACGATCTTCGGCGAGGTCGCCGACCAGGAATCCCGCGACGTGGTCGACGCCATCGCCACGACGGCCACGGGCACGGCTGACCGGCCGCTCGAAGACATCGTGATCGAGCGCGTCTCCGTCGAGTACGAGGACTGACACCGCGGTGTCCGAGCAGGCGGAGCAGGGCACGATGAACACCTGCTGGTGGCATCCGAACCGGCAGACCGGGCTGCGCTGTGTGCGGTGCGACCGTCCCGCCTGCCCGGACTGCCTGCGGGAGGCATCGGTCGGCTACCAGTGCGTCGACTGCGTCAACGCGGCACGGAAAGAGGCCAAGGCGAGGGCATCGGAGTATCGCAAGTCCGGCTTCGGCTACCGCACCGTCGCGGGCGCGCGGGCGTCGTCGCGAGCCATCGTCACGCCGGTGGTGATCGCGATCAACGTCGCGGTGTTCATCGTGACGGCGGCGCAGGCGCAGAGCCTGATGACCAATCAGGTGTCACCGCTGTTCACCGACGGCACGCTGTTCACACCAGCCATCGCCGTCGACGATGAGTGGTGGCGGCTGGTCACGTCGGGTTTCCTGCACTTCGGGCCGTTCCACCTCGCGGTCAACATGCTGGCGCTGTGGCTGCTCGGCAGGGATCTCGAACTGCTACTCGGCAGGGTCCGCTACGTCGCCGTGTATGTGCTCTCGCTGCTCGGCGGCAGCGTCGCGGTGTTCGCCTTCGAGAGCCTGTTGAAGTCGACGGCGGGCGCGTCCGGCGCGGTGTACGGCGTGCTGGGTGGCGTGCTGATCGCCGTGCTGCGGCTCAAGCTGAACGCGACGCCGGTCATCGGCATCATCGCCATCAACTTGTTCATCAGCGTGCAGATCGAGGCGATCTCGTTGCTCGGCCACCTTGGCGGCCTGGTGATCGGCGCGCTGGCGACCGCGGCGATGGTCTACGCGCCTGAGAAACGCAGGGTGACGATGCAGACGACGGTCCTGGTGCTGCTGCTCGTCGCGCTGATCGGCATCGTGCTGACCCGCGATGCTCAGCTCACGACGGAGTACATCTGCCGCAACGCGCCGCAGATCTGCTTCGCGGTCGGCGCTACGTCGGCCTGATCCGGTTGAGGTCGTCAAGGACGTCGCTCGGCTCGGCGCCGAGATCGAGCCAGCCAAGCACCGCGAGCCTCGGTTCCTCGCTGACGTCGTCGAACTCGATCTCCAGCGTGGTGCTGTCCCTGCCGAGCCTGCGGGCGCTCACCAGCCGTGCATGCACCGCGCGCCACGGTGCGTAGTCCGTCCCAGCGAGGGTGCGGACGTGCACGCCGTCGGCATCCGCACGCAGCCGGGGCCGGATTAGCAGGCCGTAGCCGGTTGCCATCGCCGCCGCGGCGGTGAACACGCCGAGCAGCAGTGCACCCTGCGCGTCATCGGCGGTCGCGAACCAGGCGGTGGCAGCCGCCGCGCACAGCGTCAGAGCTGCGCCGATGCCTAGGAGTGACGGTTTCGGTCCCCAGATTGACCCCGGGTTATCCACATGAGGCCCCTGATCAGGGTGCTTATCCACAGGGCTTATCCACAGTGGGGATTCGACACAGTGGTGTAATTCACACTTTTCAGCGCCATCGCATGGTCATCAGCAACCCCGTGATCATGAGCGCGAAGCCAATCGCGAAGTTCCAGTTGCCGAGTTCGGCCAGGAAGTCGATCCGGTGGCCAGCCAGGTAGTTCACCACGATCCAGGCGAGCCCGAGCAGCATCAGGCCAAACATCACGGCTAGGTAGACCGGGTGCGACGGACCCTGCGCGCGAACCTTGACCGCCGTGTTCTTGTTGGCGGGCGGTGTGTACGCCGTCTTCTTGCGTACCTTGGACTTGGGCATGCTCGTCTGTCTCCTTCACGCTGGACGGCGCGATGAGCGCACCCTCGCCGGGTGGGGACTCTTCGCAGGTGCGCCCGCAACCGTCGTCTACCACCACGTTAACGTAGCCGCGACGTTCCGAGAACGGGGGAGCCGAGGAGGAGAGCCGTGGGAAGCAGGCAGCGGCAGCGAACGAGCGCCCTCGTCGTCATCGTGCGGACATTTGGCGAGCTCATGATCACCTTCGGTGTCGTCGTCCTGCTGTTCGTCGTCTACACCCTGTATGTCACCGACATCGTGGCGGCGAAGAAGCAGGACGGTGTCAACGACGAGCTGGAGCGGTCGTGGGCGGCTCCGGTCGCACAGCAGCCGGCCCAGCAGGACAAGAAGCCCAAGCGACCGGCGAAGCCCGAGCAGGGCGCCGGGTTCGCGCGGATCTACATCCCGCACTTCGGCAAGGACTTTCAGTTCGTCATCGTCGAGGGGGTCGGCTCGGCTGAGCTCGAGATCGGGCCTGGCCACTATCCCGACACCGCTCTGCCCGGCCAGCCAGGCAACGTCGGCATCGCCGGTCACCGGATCGGCAAGGGCGCGCCATTCAACGACCTCGACAAGCTCAATTCGTGCGATGCCATCGTCCTGGAGACCGAGACCGACTTCTTCGTCTACCGCGTTATGCCGATGCCGGACGAGGTCGCCAACTGGGAGTCGGTCAAGCAGCGCGATCCTCGGTGCGCCAGGGTGCCGTCGCTGCGCAAGGCTGGGCAGCCGGAGGGCGGGCCGTACGGTCGCACCGTCGGCCGCAGGATCGTGACGCCCGATCGAGGTGACGCCGTCGCGCCGGTGCCGTACCGGCCGGAGAATCCGCTGCCGAAGGCGCAGCAGGCATCGCTGGTCACACTGACGACATGCCACCCCGAGTACGGCAACAGCGAGCGCATGATCGTCCACGGCGCGCTGGTGAACCAGGTGCCCAAGCAGCAGGCTGGGAGTTACGAGGCGCTGCTTGGCTTGATCGGGGAGCCGGTGTGACCGCCGGGCATGGCCGGGGTGCCGCTGTTGTGCACGGTGCCGGTGTTGCCCGTGTCGCGAGGGGTGCGGCCCGCAGCGATCTGTCGGAAGGAGCCTGATGTACGGCTGGATGTGGCGTCATCTGCCCGGACCGCTGGTGGTCCGGTTGTTCACCGCCATCGCGCTGCTCATCGTGATCGTCGCGGTGCTGCTGTTCGTCGTCTTCCCGTGGCTAGAGCCGAAGCTGCCGTTCAACGACGTCTCGGTGTAACAACCGGCGCCTGGGCTGGCCGCACGCGACGATCTTGAGGCTTTGTGGTCGTCATAGCGACCAGAACGCCTCAAGATCCACAGTTAACGGGCAGGCCGTAGCGGGCAGCCGACGTCACCGCCGGTGCCAGCACGACGCGCCCCACTCAGGCCCGGGAGACGCGGACCATTTCCTCGCGCTCGACGACCTTCTTGCGCTCACGGCCCTCGGCCTCGCCCAGCGCGCGCTCGTGCGCGTCGAGCTGGTACCAGCCGTCCCAGGTGGTGTATTCCACGCCGCGCTGCTCGAGGAACTCCAGCACCGCGTCCTCGTCCGGCTGGGTGGCAGGGGTGAGCGATTCGGCGTCGGCGAGCAGGCTGCGGATGGTCTCCTGCGCGTCGCCCTTGGTGTGGCCGATCAGCCCGACAGGGCCGCGCTTGATCCAGCCGGTGACGTACACGCCAGGCACCTGGTCGCCGTCGATGTCGAGCACCCGGCCCGCCTCGTGCGGCACGGTTCCGCTGGAGTGGTCGAACGGCACCTCGGGCAGCGCCGACGACAGGTACCCAACCGCGCGGTACACCGCCTGCACGTCCCAGTCGTGGTACTCGCCGGTGCCGCGCACGTTGCCGTCGCCGGTCAGCTCGGTGCGTTCGGTCCGCAGTCCGGTCACCGAGCCGTCGCCGAGCACCTCGACGGGCGAGTGGAAGAAGTGCAGGTGAAGCCGCTTCGGGCGGTCGCCCTCGTCGCGGATCGCCCATTCCTGCAACGTCTTGACGACCATGTCGACCTGCTTGTGCGCGCGCATCTCGGCGATCGAGCCCTCGTCGAACTCGATGTCCTCCGGATACACGATGACCTCGACGTTCGGTGAGTGGTCCAGCTCGCGCAGCTCCTGCGGCGTGAACTTCGCCTGCGCCGGGCCGCGACGGCCGAACACGTGGACGTCGGTGACCGGGCTGGCCTTGAGCCCGGCGTAGACGTTGTCCGGGATCTCGGTGGATGCCAGCTCGTCGGCGGTCTTGGCGAGAATCCGCGCGACGTCGATCGCCACGTTGCCCGCGCCGATCACCGCGACGCTTCGCGCGGTCAGCGGCCACTCACGGGAGACGTCGGGGTGCCCGTCGTACCAGGACACGAAGTCAGCCGCACCGTAGCTGCCGTCCTTCTCGATGCCAGGGATGTTCAAGTCCCTGTCGGCGGCGGCTCCGGTGGAGAAGATGACCGCGTCGTAGAACTCGCGCAGGTCGTCCAGCTTCAGGTCGGTGCCGAAGTCGACGTTGCCGAGCAGCCGGATGCTCGGCTTGTCCAGCACCTTGTGTAGCGCCGTGACGATGCCCTTGATGCGCGGGTGGTCCGGCGCGACGCCGTAGCGAATCAGGCCGAACGGCGCTGGCATGCGCTCGTACAGGTCGATGCTCACGTCCGTGTCGGACTTGTCCAGGATGTCGGCGGCGTAGACCCCGGCGGGGCCGGCACCGACGATCGCAACACGCAGGGCTCTGGTCATATACACCAGAGTAAGTAAGGCTGCCCTAAGTGAAAACGTGATGCACGTGACAGGTCCACCAGGTGGAACATCGCGGCTGACGGGTTGACGCCCCCCGTCAGCTCCCCGTCAGGTGCCGTGACGGCGGCCGTGTCGGCTTGCCCGCGAGTACCTCGAATCGGATACCTGCCCTGCGCAGCCGTTCGATCAGCGCGTTGCCCATCGCCGCGGCCGGGGTGAGCTGACCGGCCCGCGCTGGCAGGTCGTCGAACGCGAGGCTCAGCGCCGACTCGGCCAGCATCTTCGACGTCTCGCCGTAACCGGGATCACCGCCGGACACCTCGGTGACGACCTCCGCGTCGCCAGCCGTGCCGTGGAAACGCACCGTGAACCACGACTTCTCCCGCTGCGTCTCGCTCGGGCCCTCGCCCGGCTTGCGCAGCGACCCGAGCCGTTCGCGGACCGGCCCGATCTGGGCCAGCCCCGCCAGCGCGCCGACACCGACGGCTCCGCCAGCGAGCATCGGAAGCCGCTTGATAGCCGCGTAGTGGCTGTAGGTGAAGTCGGGTCCGTAGACGTCGAGGGTCCGAGCGGAGCGTGCCACGATCTGCGGGTCGATCGTCGGCAGCGGCACCACCCACGATTGCGCGATCTCGTCCCGCCTCGGCTTGCCAGCGACCGCCTTCGCGGACCTGCCGGGCGGCGTCGGCTCGATTTTCTTGCGCTGCTTGGCGGCATCGCGGGTCTGCGTGGTGCGGGAGAGGATGTCCAGCGCGGAGGCGAGCGTGCCGCCGGACGGCTGACCGCCGCCGCGCAGGAAGCCGTCGACGTGGATCGGCCGGTCCTGCGGCAGCTGTTGCACCGTGAAGTACGCGCCGAGGTCGTGCGGGATGGAGTCGAAGCCGCAGGCGTGCACGATCCGCGCCCCGGACGCGACGGCCTTCGCCTGGTAGCGGACATACATCAGGTCGGCGAACTCGGGCTCGCCGGTCAGATCGACGTAGTCCGTGCCAACCTCGGCACATGCGGCGACAAGCTGCTCGCCGTACGTCATGTACGGGCCAACCGTGGTGATCACCACGCTGGCGTTGCCAGCCACCTCCCGCAGCGACGCGGAATCGTTCGCGTCGGCGTGCAGCAGTGGCAGCTTCTCGCAATCCGGGTTGATCTCGGCGAGCCGGGACCGCACCGCTTCGAGCTTGGTGCGGTTGCGTCCCGCGAGCGCCCAGCGGCAGTCGGCCGGGGCGTGCGCGGCGAGATATTCAGCTGTCAGGCCACCGGTGAAGCCGGTCGCGCCGAACAGCACGATGTCGTGGGCGGCGTTGCGGCCACTTTCAGCTGCCATGCTCGCTCCTCGCTCGACGACCAGAGACCATCATCGGACCCATTGTCCCGGTTCGCCTCCAGTATCGCGCCCTGCGGCATGTCGTGCCCGCGGCGTCGCGTGAGAAGTCGGTCACGTCCCCTCGATGGAGCCGGTGCGCGGGCCGTCCTCGTAGTCGGTGAGACAGATGATCTCGCGATCACCGTCCGCCCAGGTGAACGCCGTTGGGTGGAAGGTGAAGATCGCGACGTCGATGTCGTCGTACGCGGTCGACGAGTACTCGCGCAACGCGTCCGAGCAGCCGGCGTTCGCGTCGGCGAACACGGTCTCCTCACCGGGCCACGCCTCACCTCGGAGGTCGAACTTCGCGAACACCTCGCTGTGGTGCGGCTCGTCGCACGGCATGACGGTGACGCTGAAGTAGTTCCTGTCTTCGGTGACCTTCTCGACGCAGTCGCCGATTCGCAGGTTCTCGAGGGGGACCGTGTCCTCGGCAGTGACCTCGCCCGTCGGAGTGCGCTCCACGTCGTCGAGGATCCCGGCGATGATGACGATCACGAACAGCACGATCCAGAGCGAGCTGAGCACCACGCCTGCCACCGCCATGCCCTTGCCGCGTTCGTGCCTGCGTTTGACCTGGGTGAGCGCGATGATCCCGAGCACGAGGCCGACGAGTGGACTCGGCGGCAGGAAGCCGACGATGCCGAGCACCAGCGCGGCGACGGCGAGGCCGTTCGTGCCGCGATCCGGAGGCACCGGTTGTGGCGGGTAGGCCGGAGGTCCCCACTGCCATGACTGCTGGGATGTTGCCCATGGCGACTGACCGGTCACCGGTTGGTGAGCCGATGCTCCCTGGTTGGGTGGCGCGAAGGGGCCATTGTCGTGTGGTTGCGACACGAACCGGACGATATCGGCATGACGGGCATGGTGTCCGCTGGGTCTGTCGACCGGTGCGCCGAATATCCGGTGACATGGCGTATACGCTGGTCCTATGCGCGTGCTCGTTGTCGACAACTACGACAGCTTCGTTTACAACCTTGTTCAGTACCTCGCCCAGCTCGGCGCCGAATGCACGGTGTCGCGCAACGACGCCGTGGACATCCACGCTCTCGACGACGTTGACGGGGTGTTGGTCTCGCCAGGCCCCGGAACGCCGGAACGCGCTGGTCAGAGTATGGACGTCGTCCGCGAGTGCGCGCAGCGGGAGCTGCCTGCCCTCGGTGTCTGCCTCGGCCACCAGGCGATGGCTGTGGCGTGGGGCGGCACCGTGGACCGTGCGCCCGAACTGCTGCACGGCAAGACAAGCCAAGTGCTGCACTCCGGCGTCGGGGTGCTCGCCGGGCTGTCGAGCCCGTTCACCGCGACTAGATACCACTCGCTGACCGTGCTGCCGGATACCGTGCCAGCGGTCTTCGAGGTCACCGCGCGTACCGAGTCCGGCATCGTGATGGGCATGCGGCACCGCGAGCTGCCGATCGAGGGCGTGCAGTTCCACCCGGAGTCGGTGCTCACAGAAGGCGGACATCGGATGCTGGCGAACTGGATGGCGCTCGCGGGGCACCCTGTGCCGGAGAACCGGGTGACGGAGCTGGAGCACGCCACCCGGACGCTGCAGCAGGCCGCCGTCGCGGGGTAAGTACGAACTCAGCGCACCCGATCTCGGAACTCGGGCGTCCGGAACGCGGGACTCGCGGCACCAGAGCGCGGGACTCGCGCCGGCGCCGGGCGTTGCTACCCGTCGTCGTCGCGGGTGCCGGCCGAGCCCGGATCGAAGATGCTGTTGCCGTCGCCGTTGCCGCCGCCATTACCGTTGCCGCCGTCATCGCCGTCGTCGACGTACTCGTCGACGTAGAGCGTGACGGAGTCTGAGCGGCGCATGTCGTTGCCGACGTCCGGGTCCGACGAGCTGACCAGCCCGTTCCTACTCGGATCGTCCACCTCGTTCTTGACGACCTCGACGTCTCCGACATGGCCGGCGTCCGCGAGCATCTGCTTCGCCTCGTCCTCCGTCTTGTCGATGACGTCCGGCATCTGCATGACCTGTTGCGAACCGTTGGACACCTCGACGGTGACCGTCGACCCCTTCACGGCCTTGCCGCTGCTCGGGTTCTGGCCGACCACCGTGCCTTCCGGCTTGTCCGAATCGACGTCGACCCGCTCGACGTCGAAACCGACCGCCCGCAGCCCAGCGTCGGCCGTCTCGAACGACTTGCCGGTGTAGTCGGTGACTTCGACCATCTCCGGCTTGGCGAACACCGACAGCGTGACCACCGAACCCTCGTCGATGAACTCGTTCGCCGCCGGGGTCTGCTTGGCGACCTTGCCGGTCTTTTTCGGATCGGTGTTCTCGACCTTCTTGACGTTCGGGTCGAGCAGCAGGTTGTTCTCCTCGACGATGCGCTCGGCCTCGGCCTGCTTCTTGCCGACCAGTTTGGGCATCTGGATTTCCTCCGGCAGCAGCCCGTACTTCATGGTGATGGTCTGGGTGACATCCACCTGGGTGTTCTCGGCCGGGTTGACCTCGATCACGCGCTGCACGTCGGTTTGCGGATCGCAGGGCGCCGCCTCACCGAAGGCGGTCGGCATGCACTTGACGCCTTCCTTCTCGATGTCGGAGAAGCCTGCATCGCGCAGTGCCAGTTCGGCTGGGTCGACCTTCTGCCCGACGATGTTGGGCACCGCGGCGACATTGTTGTCGCTGCCGAACGGGTCGGCCAGCCACAGGATCGCCGCGAGCACGGCGACACCAAGCAGGGCGAGCACGGCGATCATCCGCCTGCGCCGCCGCTGCCGTTCCTCCGCCTCGATGGCCGCGTAGTCGTCGTAGTCGTAGCCCTGGGCGTACTCGTCGTAGTCGTCTTGGTGCGAGCCGCCAGCGCCCATCACCTGGGTGCGGTCGTCCGCGGTCATCACCATCGGCGCCGCTGGTCGCTGCTGCGAAAGCACCCGTACCAGGTCGGTGCGCATCTCCGCGGCGGACTGGTACCGGTTGGCAGGTCCCTTGGTGAGCGCCTTGAGCACGACGGCGTCCAGCTCAGGGCTGATGTTGGGGTTGATCAGCGACGGCGCGGTCGCGTCCTCCCGCACGTGCTGGTACGCGACGGCGACGGGGGAGTCGCCGGTGAACGGCGGCTCGCCAGTGAGAAGTTCGTAGAGCACGCAGCCGGCCGCGTAGACGTCGCTGCGGGCGTCGACCGACTCGCCGCGCGCCTGCTCCGGCGAGAGGTACTGCGCGGTGCCGATGACGGCGGCGGTCTGTGTCATCGCGGCCTGGCCATCGTGGATCGCGCGGGCGATGCCGAAATCCATCACCTTCACGGCGCCGGTCTTGCTGATCATCACGTTGGCCGGTTTGACGTCACGGTGCACGATGCCGTGCCGGTGTGAGAAGTCGAGCGCGGCGCAGACGTCGGCCATGACTTCCATGGCGCGTTTCGGGTCGAGCGGACCCTGGGTCTTGACGATGTCGCGCAGCGTGCGGCCCTCGACGTACTCCATGACGATGTAGGGCAACGGGCCGAATTCGGAGTCCGTCTCGCCGGTGTCGTAGACGGCGACGATCGCGGGGTGGTTGAGCGCGGCTGAGTTCTGCGCTTCGCGGCGGAACCGCTCCTGGAACACACTGTCGCGGGCGAGGTCGGCACGCAGGATCTTGACGGCGACCTCCCTGCCGAGCCGCACGTCGTGGCCGTGGTGGACCTCGGACATCCCGCCGTAGCCGAGGGTGTCCCCCAGCTCGTAGCGGTTCGAGAGCAGGTTCGCTGTGCTCATCGCCGTCCTCGCTTCGCAATTAGCGCCGATGTGGCAGGGCCGGGTGGCCGATCGGTCGCTGTCCGGTCGGCCGCGATGCCGTGCGCGTCGTGGTTCATCGCACTGTCGTCCTGTTCATCATGCGCCATACCGCACCTCGTCGGGGTGACGCTCATTGTCGTCCGCTGGGGTGGCGTCGAGGCCGAAGGGTCCGGTTCCGGTGGAGTGGTCACCGGCACCGGCACCGGCCGGCTGCTGCTCGTCGATGGCGGCGCCACCCTGCTCAGTCTCTGTCGGGTATGGCTCGGTTGTCGTGGCCGTGGCGTCTTCGGTGTCGGCCTGTGATGTTGTCGTTTCTGTCGCTGGACCCTGATCCTGGTCGGGAGTCGCGTCCTGTTGGGCGGTCTGGGGGGTGTCCGGCTGTTGTTCAGCGGGCAGGGTAGTGGGTGCCGTCGCTGGCGTGTTCCGGTCTCCGCTCGAACCGAGGTTGTCGATCAGCATCGGCACGATGACGGCGGCCATCACGACGAAGCCAACGCCGACGAGCGCGAGCAACACCCACAGCCACGCGCTGCGGGATGCGCCGTGTGATGGCGGCTGCTGCGAGGGAAACGCGCCGCTCGGAACGGGTGCGGCCGGGCGTATCGTCGGGTGCGAGCCGGGGCCGGGCTGGGCAGGGATGCCGCGTGGGGGTGTTGTCGTCGCGCCGACCGGTAGCGGCGGCGGGTGACCGTGGCGGACAGCGGCGACGGCGTTGGCGAACTCGCCGCCGTCGGCGTAGCGCAGCGCGGGGTCTTTGACCAGCGTGGACTCGATCAGCGCTCGCACCGTTGGCGGGACGTCCGGCGGTAGCGGCGGTGGCAGGTCGCGGATGTGCATCATGGCCACGGTGACCGCGTTCTCCGACAGGAACGGCCGCCTGCCCGCCAGGCACTCGTAGCCGCACACCGCGAGCGAGTAGACGTCGCTGGCTGGCGACGCGTCGTTGCCCGTCGCTTGCTCTGGCGCGATGTAGTGCGCGGTGCCCATCACCATGCCGTTGCGGGTGACCGGTGCGGCGTCGGCGGCCTTGGCGATACCGAAGTCGGTCAGCTTGACCATGTCCGCACCGTCGGCACCCCTGACGACGAGGATGTTGCCCGGCTTGATGTCGCGGTGCACCAGGCCGCGCTCGTGGGCGGCGTTGAGCGCCCTGCCAGCCTGTTCCAGGATCGGCAGCAGCCGGTCAGCGGTCATCCGGCCAGCCCTGGCGAGCAGCGTGGCGAGCGGTTCGCCGTTGACCAGCTCCATCACCAGGTACGCGAGGTTGTCCTCGCCGTCGGTGCCCGGCACCCCGGACGCTGTCTCGCCGTAGTCGTGTACCGCCGCGATGCCGGGGTGGTTCAACGACGCCGTCGTCCGCGCCTCGGTGCGGAACCGGTGCAGGAACTCGGCGTCCCCGGACAGCTCGGCCTTGAGGATTTTGACCGCGACGGTGCGGTCCAGCCTGGTGTCGCTTGCCCGCCACACTTCACCCATGCCACCAACGGCGATACGGCTGTCCAGCCGGTATCGCTCGGCGAGCAGCCGCCCCGAGGTGATCGCCATCTAGCCTTCCCCCAGCGCCGCGTCGATAGTCAGGCGTCCGATCGCGGCGGCGACGGTGCCGCCGGTGGCAGCCAGCCCCCTGTCACCACCGCTCTCCACGATCACGGCGACCGCGACCTGCGGGTCCTCCGCGGGCGCGAACGCGGTGTACCAGGCGTGCGGCGGGGTGTTCTTCGGGTCGTTGCCGTGCTCGGCCGTGCCGGTCTTGGACGCGATGGTGAGGTCGGAACGCTTGCCCTCGCCGCTGGTGTTCGCCTCGGACGCGATCATCATGTCGCGGAGCACGGCGGCGTTCTCGCTGCTGAGGGCGCGGTCGCCGGTCAGCTCGTCCGGGTCGTACTCCTCAAGCGTCGAGAGGTCTGGCGCGAGCAGTTCCTTGACCAACTGCGGCTTCATCGCGATGCCGTCGTTGGCGATCGTCGCGGAGAGCATGGCGTCCTGCAGCGGCGTGAGCCGGACGTCGCGCTGGCCGATACCGCTCTGGTACAGCACGGCGGACGAGTCGAGCGGGCCAAGATGCGACTGCTCGACGTCGAGCGGGATCGACAGGTCGTCCATCCCGATGCCGAACTGCTTAGCCGTCGAGCGCAGCTTCTGCGCGCCGAGTTCGTCGGCGAGCTTGGCGAACGCGGTGTTGCATGAGTACGCGAGCGCGTCCGCCAGCGTCGAACCGGGACAGGTCTGGCCCGCGAAGTTCTCCAGCGTGACGTTGCTTGTGCCTGGGAGCACGACGTTGCTCGCGCTCTCGACCGGGGTATCCGCCGTCGCGCCATCCTCGAGAGCCGCCGCCGTCACGACAAGCTTGAACGTGGATCCGGGCGGGTAGGTCTCCTGGATGGCGCGGTTGCGCATCGGGTTGTTGTGGCCGCAGTTCGGCGCTGACGGGTCGCAGTTCCACGACGCCCAGGCCTCCTCCTGCTTCTTGCCGTCGTGCGACGCCAGCTTGTTCGGGTCGTACGACGGCGTCGACACCATGCCGAGGATCTCGCCGGTGTCCGGTTTGAGCGCCACGACCGAGCCGGTGAAGCCCCGCGACGTCATCGCGTCGTACGCGGCCCGCTGCACGGTTGGGTCGATGGTGACCTGAACGTGTCCGCCGCGCGGATCGCGCCCGGTGATGATGTCGGACAGCTTGCGTACGAACAGCCGCGCGTCTTCGCCGGTGAGGATGTCGTTGGTGGCACGCTCGATGCCCGCCGAGCCGTAGCGCCAGGAGTAGTAGCCGGTAACCGGTGCGTACATCGGACCGTTGCGGTACTCGCGCAAGAACTGCAGCCGGTCGTTGGTCTTGCTGCTCTGCGCGAGGATCGTGCCGCCGAACTGCGACACGATCTGCCCGCGTTCGCGGCTGTACTCGTAGAGCAACTGCCGCTGGTTGCGGGAGTCGTCGCGGTAGTCCTCCGCCTTGACGACCTGGATGTAGGTGGCGTTCGCGAGCAGCAGCACCACCATCGCGAGCATCGCGAGCCCGACCCGGCGCAGGGGGGTGTTCATGCTTTCGACTCCCCTTCCGTGCCGGGTTCATTGCTGCTGGCCTTGCTGTTCGCGTTAGCCTGCTCCGCGCCGTTCAGCGGCGCCGGTGGGCCGGGATTGGTGGCGGGACCAGGACCGGGCGCCGCGCCTGCCCCGTTCGACGGTCTTGATGGCGCGGCAGGATCCGGGGCAGGCACCCCGGTGCCACCACCGCTCGGCGCCTGCACCATCACGGTGTGCGCCTCGGCGATCGGCGGCTGCTGTTGCTGCGGGCGCTGCCGGGCCTGCGGCTGGGGTCTGCGGGCGGCGTCCGAGATGCGCAACAGCAGCGCGACCAGGATGTAGTTGGCCAGCAGCGACGACCCGCCGTAGGACAGGAACGGCGAGGTGATGCCGGTCATCGGGATCAGCTTGGTGACGCCGCCCGCGACGACGAAGACCTGCATGACGAGCGCGAAGGCCAGGCCGCCGCCGAGTAGCTTGCCGAACGTGTCGCGGACGGCGAGTGCGCCGCGCATACCGCGCATACCGAGCAGCAGGTACACCATCAGCACCGCGCCGAGACCGATGAAGCCCAGTTCCTCGCCGATGCCCGCGAGAATGAAGTCGGTGTTCGCCTCCGGCACCGTTTCGGGGCGGCCAGCGCCGAGGCCGGTTCCCATGACACCGCCGGTGCCGAGCCCGAACAGCGCTTGCGCGACTTGGTAGCCGCCACCCGGCTCGTCGTAGGTCTCCAGCGGGTCGATCCAGTTCGCGACGCGCTGCTCGACGTGGGTGAACAGGCTGTAAGCGAGCACGCAGCCAGCGCCGAACATGCTGAGGCCGACCGCGACCCAGATGAACCGCTCCGTCGCGACGTAGAGCAACATCAGCACGACGCCGAAGAACAGCAGGGCGGGGCCGAGGTCCTTCTGCAGCACGAAGATGCTGAGGCACACGCCGGCGGCGATGATGATGGGCCCGAGGTCGCGCGCGCGGGGCAGCTCGACGCCGAGTACCCGTTTGCCTGCCACCGTGAACAGATCGCGTTTGGCGACAAGGAAGGACGCGAAGAAGATCAGCAGCAGGATCTTGGCGAACTCACCTGGCTGGAGGCTGAAGAAGCCGAACTTGATCCACACCTTGGCGCCGTTGACCTCGGAAATCGCGCTCGGCAGCGCGGCTGGCAGCGCGAGCAGCACGAGGCCGATCAGACCGAAGGTGTAGGAGTAGCGGGTCAGCGTGCGGTGATCCTTGATCACGGTCAGCACACCGAGGAACAGCGCGAGCGCGAGCACTGTCCACAGCACCTGCCGGGGCGCCACCCCGGAGAAGTCCCTGCCGACCTGGGTCGCCCGTTCGGCGAGCGCCAGGTCGATGCGGTAGATCATGACGAGGCCGATGCCGTTGAGCAGCGCGACGCACGGCAGGATCAGCGGGTCGGCGTAGGGCGCCCACCGCCGCACCGCGAGGTGCGCGGCGGCGAAGATGCCGAGGTAAGCGAGCCCGTACCAGACGATGGCCAGGGTGAGTTCCTGCTCCTGGTTGGCGTCGACCAGCACGAGCGCGCTCGTCATGATGACGGTGGCGAACGCCAGCATGAGCAGTTCCGTGCCGCGTCGGGTGGCGGGGGCGGCACCGCCAGGATTGGTCGTCGCCGCCTCAGGTTCCCGTCCACCGACCCCCAACGGCCGGTTCATCAGCCACCGCCACCCTGGTCAGCGCCGGTCGTCGTATCACCGGTCCGGTCGTCCGAGTCGGCGTCGGTTGTCGTCGGCGCGGGGAACGGCCCTGGTGTCGGCGACGGCGACACCACGGTGTCCTCGTCCGGATCGCGGTGGAAGCTCGACCGCGAGCGCAGCGTGTGGATGTAGGTCTGTGCGGCGTCGAGGCTGTCCTTCTCGACGCCGCTGCGTAGCACGTCCTGGACGTTCTCGACGAGGTCGTCAGCCATCAGCGGCTCGCAGACCGAGCTCAGCCCGGCGCACGAGTCCGCCTCGACCGAGCTCAGGTCGATGCCGAGAATGCTGCCCTTGATGCCGCGGAAGACGGAGACCTCACCGGTCTCGTCGATGCCGACGTAGTACTGCTGCATCACGAAGAACCGGGTCGTTATCGTCGCGGCGGCGAGGACGAGCAGCACCAGCGCCAGCCCGACGATCAGCTTGATGCGCTTGCTGCGTTTCGCTTTTGGGTCGGGAGGCTCCGGTTGCTCGACCGCCTGTGGTGGCGGGGGTGGGTTCAGTGCCCTGGCTCTCGCGGCGGGTGAGTCGCCTTGATGGATCTCGTCGGTGCCGTCGCCCGCCGCGCCGCCGATGATCGGGGCGTCGTCGCCGTAGTCGACGTCGACGACGTCCGCGACGATCACGGTGACGTTGTCGGTGCCGCCGCCCTTGAGCGCCAGTTCGATCATCCGGTCGGCGCACTCCTGCGCGTCGGCGATCGTGATGGCCTCTTCCAGCGTCTGCCTGCTGACCATGCCGGAGAGCCCGTCGGAACACAGCAGGTAGCGATCGCCCGCGCGCGCTTCCCTGATCGTCAGGCTCGGTTCGACGTCATGGCCGGTTAACGCCTTGAGGAGCAGCGAACGCTGCGGATGCGAGTCCGCCTCTTCCTCGGTGATGCGCCCTTCGTCCTGCAGCTTCTGGACGAAGGTGTCGTCGTGGGTGATTTGGGTGAGCTGGCCGCCCCGGAGCAGGTAGGCGCGCGAGTCACCGATGTGGACAAGGCCGAGGGTGCTGCCGGAGAACAGGATCGCGGTCAGCGTGGTGCCCATGCCTTCAAGCTCGGGCTCGTTCTCCACCAGTTCGGCGATGGCGTTGTTGCCGCCGACCACCGACTCGCGAAGCTGGCTGAGCAGGTCGTCGCCCGGCTCATCGTCGTCGAGGGGCGCCAGCGCGGCGATGACGACCTTGCTCGCGACCTCCCCAGCCGCATGGCCGCCCATGCCGTCGGCGAGCGCGAGCAGGCGGGGACCTGCGTACACGGCGTCCTGGTTGTTGGAGCGAACCAGACCCCGGTCGCTGCGGGCTGCGTAGCGAAGCACAAGCGTCATGGGCGAAGCTCGATCACCGTCTTGCCGATCCGGATGGGGACACCGAGGGGTACTCGGAGTGGTGCTGTGACCTTAGCCCGATCCAAGTACGTTCCGTTCGTCGATCCCAGATCTTCGACGTACCAGTCGTTGCCGCGCAACGAAAGGCGAGCATGTCGCGTCGACGCGTAGTCGTCGTCGAGCACGAGCGTCGAGTCGTCCGCCCTGCCGATCAGGATCGGTCTGCCGTCGAGCGCGATGCGGGTTCCCGCCAGCGCGCCGTGGGTGACGACCAGCTTGCCCGGTGACTTGCCGCCGCCTGCCTTCTGGGGTTGTGGTTTCTTGCGGAAATGCGGCACGTCGACCTTGAGGCCGGACGCCGCGTAGAGATCGGAGCGCACCACCCGCAGAGCGGCCAGCACGAATAACCAGAGCAGGGCTAGAAACCCTGCTCTGGTCAATTGCACGACAAGCTCTGGCACCTGAGTAAGTCCACTCCCGCTTCCATCATCGCCCGGACAGCCCGGGACCCTCGCATCAGCCCTGTGTTCGGAACGTCAGGGAGGAGTGCCCGACGCGGATCACGTCGCCATCAGCGAGCTGCCAGGTCTGCACCGGCGTGCCGTTCACGGTAGTGCCGTTGGTCGAGCCGATGTCAGCCAGCGTCGCACTCTGGCCGTCCCAGGTGATTTCGAGGTGCCTGCGCGACACACCGGTGTCCGGCAGCCGGAAGTCCGCGTCCTGGCCTCTGCCGACGACGTTGCTGCCCTGCTTGAGGGAGTAGCTGCGGTTGGAGCCGTCGTCGAGCATCAGGGCCGCGGCCATCGGCCGGGCGCCGGTTTGCACCGGTGGCGGCGCGTAGCCGGGGTCGTACGCGGGCTGCCCGCCGGGCGGCGTGCCGGGAGGCGGGCCGTAGCCGCCAGGGTCGTAGCCGGGCTGGCCACCGGGAGGCGGTGGCGGAGCGCCGTAGGGGTCGTAGCCGGGCTGCCCGCCCGGTTGTCCGTAGCCGGGGTCATAACCCGGCTGGCCACCGGGAGCACCGTAGCCAGGGTCGTAGCCGCCGGGCGGCTGGCCGTACCCGGGGTCATAGCCGGGCTGCCCGCCGGGATGTCCGTAGCCGGGGTCATAGCCCGGCTGGCCATAGCCAGGGTCGTAACCTGGCTGCCCGCCTGGTGCGCCGTAACCGCCTTGGTCGTAGCCGGGCTGGCCATAGCCAGGGTCGTAACCTGGCTGCCCGCCCTGCTGGTCGTAGCCGGGTTGGCCGTAGCCGTACTGGCCGTACGGGTCGCCCTGGTCGTAGTGGCCGTAGCCGGGTGGCTGACTCATTGCTCGGTCTCCTGCGTTGCGGGGTGGTGCTTCCTGTCCTGAGCGTCCCACGTTGGTAGCTGCGATGTCGGGGTCCACGGTCGATCGAGTCCTGAACTGCCCAGTATGCAGCGCGTCATTGCGCTCTAGCGAGACTACGACGTCACCATAGGTGTCCCAACCGTGCTCTGCGAGATGTTCCGCGACAGCATTCGCGAGCACCCTGGTAACGCGGCGCTCGTCACCGGACATTCGATCGTGGTCGGTAGGACCGAGGGACACGATGTAGTGGTTAGGTGCGAGTAACCGCCCACCAGCGAGCTCGCGGACATTGTCCTCGCTCTCACGCTCAAGGGCTTGTGCCACCTCCTGGGTGACGACATTGCCACCGAACATGCGCGCGAAGGTGTTGCCCACGATGCCCTCAAGACGCCGGTCAAAGCGCTGTATACGGCCCACCGGGACTCGTCCTCCTTCGCACGCTCCTTCACGGTCCGATCGTATCTGTGCGCGGCCGGTTCGGCACTCGCCATCCTGGAAACACCTTGTGGTGACGCTCTCGTTGCTCCCACTGTGCCAGTGCTGGGTGAGTCCGCTGTCAACCAGCGTTGAGGCTGGTGTTGCCCGCTGGCTCGGATGCCGACCCCCGCGGGCGCTCCTAAATCCGGCTACGTTAGGCTAGTTCAGCGTTCAGCACTCGGGCGAGTGGCGGAATGGCAGACGCGCACGGTTCAGGTCCGTGTGTCCGAAAGGACGTGAGGGTTCAACTCCCTCCTCGCCCACATCGAAAGGCCCCGCTCCGGCGGGGCCTTTTCGTTTGTCCGGGATGTCTGGCGCGGGCCGCCACGACACGAAGTCTGTCGACAGTGTGGTCGCTGACCGGGGCGATCTTGATGCAAAGTGGCGATACGTATCGCCACTTTGCATCAAGATCTACGGTGGCCGAGGGATTAGGACGTCGGGGTGGTCCGGGTGCGACTCGCGCCGTCGCCGCGCTCACGCCGCGCGAAGACGCGCGGCGCGCTCGGTGAGGTAGCGCTGTTCCGGGAGGCTGGTGGTGCGGTCGGCGGCGCGGCGGTACTGGACGATCGCGCCGTCGACGTCGCCGGCACGCTCGAGCAGGTGCGCCCGCGCCGCCGCGAGGCGGTGATGTCCGGACAGGTCGTTGTCTAGTTCGTCGAGTTGGCGCAGTCCCTCGGCGGGGCCGTGCACCATCGCCGCCGCGATGGCGCGGTTCAGCGCGATCATGGGGTTCGGCGTCAGGTTCTCCAACAGGCCGTACAACCGCAGGATCTGTGGCCAATCGGTTTCGTCGGACGTCGCCGCGTCGTCGTGCACCGCCGCGATCGCGGCATGCAGTTGGTAATAGCCGACCGCCTCGCGTGCCATCGCGGATTCGAGCAGCGCGACGCCCTCGCGGATCAGTGCGGTGTCCCAGCGCGCGCGGTCCTGGTCTTCGAGCGGAATCAGCTCGCCGTGCGGTCCGGTCCGCGCGTGCCGGCGCGCGTCGGTGAGCAGCATCAACGCGAGCAGGCCGGCCACCTCGGGGTCGTCGGGCAACAACGCACGCACCATCCGCGCGAGCCGGATCGACTCGGTCGCCAGCTCGATGCGCTGCAGGTCGGGGCCAGCCGTACTGGTGTAGCCCTCGTTGAAAATGAGATACAGCACATGCAGTACCGACGCGAGCCGGTCGCGCCACTCGTCGTCGGGCGGCATTCGGAACGTCGCGCCGGAACGTGCGATGCGCTGCTTGGCGCGGCTGATCCGCTGCGCCATCGTCGCCTCGGGCACCCGGAACGCCGCTGCGATCTCCGCCGTTGTCAGGCCGCCGACCGCCCGGAGCGTCAGCGCGATCGCGGACGCCGTGGTCAGCTTGGGGTGGCAGGACAAGAACAGCACCGTGAGCGTGTCGTCGGCGTGCCGCACCTCGGTGCCGGTGATCTCCTGTTGCGCGGCGATGTCTTCCCTGCGCCGACGCGCCTGCTCGCCGCGCGCCTGGTCGGCCATGCGGCGCGAGGCGACCTGGAGCAGCCAGCCGCGCGGATTATCCGGCAGCCCGGACGAGGGCCACTGCGTCGCCGCGGCGAGCAGCGCTTCCTGCACGGCGTCCTCCGCCGCGTCGAAGTCGCCATAGCGGCGCGCCACCGTGCCGAGCACCTGCGGGGCGAGTTCTCGCAGCAGGTCCTCGGGCACGGCGCTCACGCATCACACGCTATCGGCGACTACCGACAACGTCGGTCAGGCCGACATCACTTCGCGAACCTCGATCTGCTGCTTGATCGGGTCGCCGTTCGGGCCGGGCGCCGCCGAGATCCGCGCCGCGATCTCCAGTGCACGCTGCTCGCTGTCGACGTCGACGATCCGGTACCCGGCAAGGAACTCCTTCGACTCGGGGAACGGCCCATCGGAGACGACCGGCGCGCCGCCGTCCGACGTGACGATCTTGGCCAGCTCAGGGCCGGCAAGCCCCTCACCCCCGACCAGCTCGCCGCTCTCGGTCAGTTCCTTGGTCAGATCGCGCTGGAAGTCGATGTGTGCGGTGATCTCGTCCGGTGCCCACTCGCTCATCGGCCCGCAGTCGGCTCCGCCGTAGTGCTGCAACAGCATGTACTTCGCCATGATGCTCTCCTCGGTGTCGCGCTTACGCCATCGTGGCGTCTTCCCGGGTAGGTCGGAGCTGTTCCGCGGTCCTCGACATCCTCGCGGTGGAATTTTCGCGGATTCTCGGACCGCGTTCCTGCGTCCGGAACCTGTCGGCGTTGTGGTCGCTATGGCAACCGGAACGCCTCAAGATCAACACGACGCCCTGGAGGCTGGGACGGCGATTTGCGCTACCGAGCGGTAACAATCCGCCACGCGGTGTGATCATCCGGCCCGATTTGGTGCGAATGGCGCAGGCAAATACCGATGTTCGGACGTTCCGTGACGTGCGGAATTGACGAGAATGGACGGGGGCTACGAGCGAGGAGGGCGAAGCCGATGGGTCGACACGCGTCGGCGGGTCCCCCACGAGCGCGCGTCATCGTGCTGAGCACGCTGCTGGTGCTCACTCTCGTCGGCTGGTTCGCGTTCGATTTCCTTGTCGACGAACTCCGCGCGGCTGGCTGCGGTTCGGACACCGCCATCACGGTCACCGCCGCCACCGATATCGCGCCGGTCGTCCAGCGGGCGGCGCGCACGGTGTCGCAACAGGAGGGGGACGACTGCTATCGCGTGCACGTCACCGCGCGGGATTCCGAGGTCACCGCGGAGTCCCTCGTGTTGTCGCAGGGCAGGAAGCCGCCGGACGTCTGGATCCCGGAGTCGACGATGTGGCTGCAGCACGCCAACGACAAGGGCGCGTGGGACGTCCCCGTCAACGGCACCTCCATCGCGAGCACTCCGGTCGTGCTCGCGCTGACCGAGGACGCCGCGACGCAGCTCGGCTGGCCAGCCGTCCCGCCGCGCTGGTCGGCGCTCGTCGGGCCGGACGCGGGCGACTTCGACGTCGGCATCGCCGATCCGGCGTGGGATCCGGCCAGCCTGTCCGCGCTCATCGCGCTCAAGCACCTCGCGAGCGACGCGCCGCGCTCCGGCAAGGCGTACACGTCCTCGCTGCGACACGTCTCGGCCAACGTGGCCGAGGAGCCGTCCACCCTCTACCGCAGGCTGCCGGGCAGCTCGGGCGACACCGAGCCGCTGGACGCCTTCCCGACAACGGAGTTCGACCTGCTCACCCACAACCTCGAGGCGCGCACCGCCGATCTGGTCGCCAGCTACCCCGAGCGGCCGATCCCCGCGCTGGACTTCCCCTACATCGTGCTGCCGGACACGACCGGCGAGCGGCGCGACGCTGCCAAGGACTTCCTCGACCTGCTGGTCAGCGACCGGTTCGCGGAGGCGTTCGCCGACGCCGGGTTCCGTTCTCCTGAGGGCACCGCGCTGCGGAACCGCGGCAAGCGGACCTCGGCGCAGGCGGTGCCGCCGGTGGCGCTGCCGGACGCGGGCGAGGTGCGGCAGTTGCTCAACGAGTGGGCGGGCGTGAATCTCAGCGCTCGCATCCAGGTGCTGCTCGACGTCTCCGGCTCGATGAGCGCTGCCGTGCCAGGCACCGGCCAGACCAGGATGGCCGCGACGATCGAGGCGGCCGAACTTGGTCTGCGGCTGTTCAAGCCGACGACCAAGATCGGGCTCTGGGCGTTCTCCACCTACCTCGACGGGTCGAAGCCGTATCGCGAGCTGCTGCCGGTGCGGCAGGTGCGCGAGCACCTCAACGGCAATGGCATCGAGCGACTGCGATCGGCGGCGAACCAGATCGGCGGCAACACCGGCCTGTACGACAGCACGCTCGCCGCCTACCGGGATGCGACCGAGAACTGGGAGGCTGGCCGGATCAACATCGTCGTCGTCCTCACCGACGGCAAGAACGCCTACCCGGAAGGCATCACCCGCGAGCAGCTGCTCGCCAAGCTGGACAAGCTCCACGACCCGCGCCGCCCGCTGCAGGTCATCGGCATCGGCATCGGGCCGGACGTCGACAAGAAGGAACTCGAGCAGATCGCGGCGGCGACCGGCGGCGAGGCGTTCACGACGCCGGATCCCAGCAAGATCAAGGACGTCTTCTACGCGGCGTTGTCGAAGCTGCTCTGCCAGCCACCGGCGTGCAAACCGGACTCGGGACGCTGACGCGTGCGGCGTAAACACGGTGCGGTGCATCTTGCCGCGCTCATCGCCGCGATGGTGCCGTTCGGGGTGCACGCCTGGTACGCGCTGCAGGGGTTCTTCGCGCATGACGACTTCCTGATCACGTACCGCGCCGCCACCGAAGGGCCAGGCCTGGCGTATCTGTTCCAGGACTACAACGACCACCTGTCTCCGGGTGTCTTCGCGCTGGCCTGGGCGGTGACCGAGATCGCGCCGCTGAACTTCGCGGCCGCGATGCTGCCGCTGCTGGCCATGCAGGCGGCGACATCGGTCGTGCTGTGGCTGTTGCTCGTGCGGTGGTTCGGAGTCCGGTGGCCACTGTTGCTGCCGTTCGTGGTCTTCACCTGTTCACCCGTCGTCCTGACGCCGACGCTGTGGTGGGCCTACGGCGTGCAGCTGCTGCCGACGATGCTGGCGATGGTCGGCGCGCTGTTCGCGCACACCGGATATCTGCGGGACGGTCGCACCAGCCAGGCCGTCGCGGGGCTACTGTGGACGGCTGCCGGTCTGCTGTTCTACGAGAAGGCTGGCCTTGTTCCGCTGCTGCTGTTCGGGGTCACCGTGCTGTTGGCGCCTGCCGGGCAGCGCCCCCCGATCATCTGGGCGGCGCGCTCCCACGTGCGCGTGTGGCTGGCGTACGGCGCGTTGCTTGCGGCCTATGTCGTGGTTTACCTGGCGCTGACCGACGGTTCGCCGCGGGAACCGGTGGCCACGCGGGCGGTGCCGGAGCTGGCGTGGCGGATGATCGTCGACAGCCTGCTCGTGCCGTCACTAGGCCTGCCGGTTGACGCACCCGACGGTGACGGTGCCGCGCAGGTGGCCGCGCCGCCGGTGGCGTTCGAGGTGGTCGCCGTCGCGGTCGGGGTCGTCGTGCTGGTGGCAGGATGGCTAGTGGGCCGCCGACGCGCGAGCTATGCCTGGGCGTTGCTTGGCACATACCTGGTCATCGACGTCGCGCTGGTCGCCGTCACCAGGCTGGCGCTGGTCGGACCGGCCATCGGCACGGACATGCGCTACATCGCCGACGCCGTACTGGTGATGGTGCTGTGTGCGCCGTTCGCCTTCCTCACGCCGCGTGGTCAACGCATGGTGCTGACCCCGGCGCCACAGCGGAGGGCGCGGCTCGGCGCACCGGTGCTGGCTGTCGTGGTGCTGGCGGTGGCGATCGGCACGATGGCCAGCACGATGCGACTGGCGCCCGAGATGCGGTTCTCGGCGTCCCGTGACTACGTCACCACCGCGCGCGCCGCGCTGGCAGAGCGCGGCGACATCGTGCTGTACGACGCGCGGGTGCCCCGCGAGGTGATGACGCCGTGGTTCGGTCCCGACCGGGTCACGTCACGAGTGCTTGGACAGCTCCACGACGCTCCCCGATTCGATGCCCCCGGCAGCCAGCTCTACGTGCTCGACCGCACTGGCAGGCCGACGGAGGTAGCCGGGATCGTCGATGCCGTCGCTGGGGTGGCGGGTCCGGTCGACGAGTGCGGCTACGCGGTGACCGATCGCTGGAGCGTGATTCCGCTGACGTCCACGGTTGACGGCAGGCGGCTGGCGCGATTGAGGTACTTCACGGCGCGGAGCGGCCCCGCCACCGTGATCGCGGGCAGCACGCGGACTCGCGTCCACCTCGACGAAGGGGCCAATCGGCTCTACGTCCCGATCGACGGCGTGGTGAGCCGGGTCGAGATCAAGCGGAACACGCCGGTCGAAGCCGCGTGTGTCACCGGTGTCGTCGTCGGGCGGCCGGTGACCTGATGTCGGTGACGAGAGTGTGGCGCACACCGACGGCGTGGGTAATGGTCGCGCTGACCGTCCTGTCGTTCCTGCAGCTGCCGGGCAGGACGACGTTCGACACCAAGCTCGACCTCGTCGTCAACCCCATCGACTTCCTCGGCCGCTCACTGCACCTGTGGAACCCGGAAGCATCCGGCGGCGAGCTGCAGAACCAGGCGTACGGCTACCTGTTCCCGATGGGGCCATTCTTCGCGACGGGCGACATCCTCGGTATCCCGCCCTGGATCACGCAGCGGCTGTGGTGCGCGCTGCTGCTGTGCCTCGCGTTCCTTGGCGCGCTCGCGCTGGCGCGGGCGTTGCGGATCGGGTCGGAGCCGGCCCGCTACGCGGGTGCCCTCGGCTACGCGCTCGCGCCGAGGATGCTCACCGAGATCGGCCCGATCTCCGCCGAGATGCTGCCAGCGGTCATGTTGCCCTGGGCGATGCTGCCGCTGGTCACGGCCGACCGCATCGGTTCGCCACGTAAGGCGGCCGCGCTCTCCGCGCTCGCGGTGCTCGGCATGGGCGGCGTCAACGGCGCCGCCGTCGTCATGGCACTGGTGCTGCCCGGCCTGTGGCTGCTGACCCGGCGCTGGACCCGCGAACACGTGCGGCTTGTCGCGTGGTGGGCTGGCTCGGTCACCCTCGCCTCGCTGTGGTGGCTGCTGCCGTTGCTGCTGCTCGGCCAGTACAGCCTGCCGTTCATCGACTACGTCGAATCGTCGGCGAACACCACGTCGCCGACGTCGCTGCTGCAGGTGCTGCGCGGCACCAACCAGTGGGTGGCCTATGTCTACGAGGGCACGGCCTGGTGGCCATCGGGATATTTCCTTGTCGACAACCCGGTGTTGATGCTGGCGACGGCGTTGCTGGCGATGGTCGCGCTGTTCGGGCTGCTGCGGCCTGGGCTGCCGGAACGGCCATTCCTCATCCTCGGCGTGTTCGCCGGCGTCACGCTGCTGACCATTGGCTATGTCGGCACGCTGGACAGCCCGTTCGCCGAGACCGTCCGCGACCTGCTCGACGGCCCGCTCGCCCCGCTGCGCAACGTGCACAAGTTCGAGCCAGGGCTACGACTACCGCTGATGCTGGCGTTCGCGCACGCCATCAGCGGAGTGCTGCCTGGCATGGCACGGGGACTGTCGCGCGGCACGGCGGCGTGGACGGTGGTGTGGGCGCGGCGCGCCCGGCTCGGCGTCGGCTTCCTGCTCGTCGCGATCGTCGCGACCCCGGCGTGGACGGGGACGCTGCGGCCTGGCCCCGGCTGGCAGGAGATCCCGGACTACTGGGGCGCCGCGATGGGCTGGCTCGGCGAGCACAGCGAAGGCACCCGCACGCTGCTGGTGCCTGGCACCGGCTTCGGTGAGTACGAGTGGGGCAAGACCGTCGACGAGCCGGTGCAGCCGCTCGCCGCGTCGTCCTGGGCGATGCGCAGCCAGATCCCGCTCGGCTCCGAGGGCAACACGCGGCTGATGGAGGCGGTGGAGAACGCGCTCGCCAACGGCAGGGGCAGCGACGGCCTCGCTGCGTTCCTCGCAAGGGGAGGTCACGGCTTCCTGCTGCTGCGTAACGACATCGACAGGGAGACGACGTCCGCGCCGCCGTTGACGGTGTTGCGTGCCGCGCTGACCCGATCGGACGGTATCGAGCGGGTCACCGGTTTCGGGCCGGAGCTGCGGCCGTCCGAGCTGCCGATCGTCAGCGGCATCGACCTGGACGCCGCGCCTGCCCGCGCGATCGAGATCTACCGGGTCAAGCGGCCCGTGCCGACCGCGACCGCCGTGCGATTGGACGACGTCGCCACCGTCAGCGGCGGACCGGAGTCGGTGCTGCGACTGCTCGACACCGGGCTACTGCGGCAGCGCGAGCCCACGATCCTCGCCGGAGACGCCGACGGCCTGCGCACCGGCAGGTGGCTCGCCACGGACGGGCTGCGGCATCGGGAGCGCAACGTCGGCAGGGTTCGCGCCAACCTCAGCCAGACCATGACCGTCGATGAGCAGCCGCGGCAGGACCGGCCAGCGCTCGACCTGCTGCCGGTGTCCGGCCTGAGCCACAAGACGCTGGCCGACTACCAGGGCATCCGCTCGGTGACGGCGTCATCAGCGGTGAGCTACGCCGACGCGGTGCGGGTGAGCGATCCGTCAGGGCAGCCGTTCGCAGCCATCGACGGTAATGCCTACACCACATGGCAGTCGTCCAGCTTCTACGGGCCGCAGGGGCAGTGGCTCAACGTCGAGTTGGACACGCCCCGGCAGGTGGAGGAGGTAACGCTGCGACTGGTCAACGACCGCAGGGTCGGCTGGCCGGTGACGAGGGTGCGGATCACCACCGATGCCGGGTCCGTCGAGCACGAGTTGTCCAACGGCGGTACCGAAGCGCGGCTGCCGGTCGCCAGCGGGCTCACCGGCAGCGTCCGAGTGACCATCCTCGACGTCGCGGCCAATCGGCAGACCGGCAACGTCGGCATCGCGGAGCTGGACATCCCCGGCGTGACGGCGCAGCGGGCGTTGCGGGTGCCGGGCGACGTCGACCCTGCCGAGGGTCAGCCGCTCGCGTTCTCGTTCAGCAGGGGGTCGTTGCCGCGCTACGCCTGCGTGACGGGCCACGCCGGCCAGCGCTGCGACTCGGGGCTGACCCGGTTCGGTGAGGAGCCGCACGGCCTGCACCGGCTGCTGCGCACCCCGGTGACGACGCGGTATGAGTTCGGCGGCACAGTGCTGCCGGCGTTCGGCGGTGACCATCCCGTGTCGCTGCCCGGCGTCGAGCTGTCGTCGTCGACGACGCTGGCGGGTGACCCAGCGGCCGGACCGCTCGCTGCCGTCGACGGCAACCCGGCGACCACCTGGATCGCCGACGTCACCGACACCAGACCGACGTTGCGGCTGCGTTGGCAGGGCCAGCGGAAGCTGACTGGGCTGCGGCTGCGCACCGACGAGACGTCCGGCGCGGCACGGCCTGCGGAGGTCGTGCTGAGCACGCCGTTCACCAACCGGACCGTCGAGTTGGACGAGCAGGGCCACGCGCCGATCGACCTGGTCACCGACCAGCTGGACGTGCACCTGGTCGCGCCAGCCCCGCAGCCGAATGACGCTGGCATCACCTGGCCAGCCGGGACGACTGGCATCACAGAGCTGTCGCTGGACGGCGCAGGCGACCTGCTCGGCGAGGTCGGGCCAGACACGCCGTTCACCGTGCCGTGCGGGTCGGGGCCACCGGTCACCGTGGACGGCTTCCAGTACGCGACGTCGGTGTCCGGCACTGTCGGCGACGTCAACGACCACCGCGAGCTGCGGCTCGGCACCTGCGAGGACAGCGAGGGCGGCATCGAGCTCGGGCCAGGCTCGCACGAGGTGCACGGCGGGGAGTCGGCGTCGTTCGTGGTGCAGGACCTGTGGCTGCGTCCGGTGCGATCGAGCGGACCTGGGGAGTCGGGGGCTGGCGGCGCTGCCGCGGCGTCGGCGTCACCGGACGGGCCGGTGGTCACCCGCGCGGTCACCGTGCGGCAGTGGGACATCGGGCACCGGAAACTCGACGTCGCGGCGGGGGAGTCCGCCGTGCTCACCGTGCCGGAGAACGCCAACGACGGCTGGGTCGCCACCGTGGACGGCGAACCGTTGCGGCGCACCCGGGTCGATGGCTGGCAACAGGCATGGCTGCTGCCAGCTGGGGACGCGACGACGGTGACGCTGACGTTCGAGCCGGACACCCGCTACCGGCAGGCGCTGCTGATCGGCGGGCTCGCCGCGCTCGGTCTGCTGATCGTGCTGCTCGTCCCCGCGCGGCGGCGGTCGTTGATCAGCACGGTCCCCGGTGGGGCGCGGGTGATCACCGTGGCGCTGGGCGTACTGCTTGTGGTCGTCGGTGGCGTGCCTGCCGTGATCGCGCTGCTCGCTTGCTTGCTCGCGGCGACGTTGTGGGAACCGGCGCCACGGGTGCTCGCCGTCGCGGGGGTGGTGACGGCAGCGCTGACGGCGGTCACCGGGCGGCTGCTCGGCAACGGTCAGGAATGGGCGTATGGCTGGCTCGCGCAGGGCGCGATGCTGGTCGCGCTCGCCGCCGTCGCCGCGGCGTGCGTCGAGCGGTATCTGCCGCCGCCGCTCGGCAGTGCTGACAGGTCCCACGACGTCGAGCCAGGCGACGCCGAGCCACCCGCACCGAGTGGATCTTGAGGCGTTGCGGTGATCCGTATCGCCAGAACGCCTCAAGATCCACTCGGCCAAGGTCGGATCGCGTGGCCGTTGGTGTCAGGGCAGCTGCGGCGTCTGCGGCAGGGCGATCCTGCCGTGGCGCGCGATGATGCTGTGGCGCAGTTCGATCAACGCGCTCGCCACCACAAGCGCCGCCGTCGTCGCGACCGCCGCGGTGACGATCTCGATCATCGAGTCGTGCAGCCATGCGGTGACGATGCCGATCTCGACGCCGACCGCGACCCACACCAGCACCGTGGAGCGGCGGTCCGCGCTCGCGATCCGCGAGTACAGCAAGATCTGCACGAGCGACAGCAGCGAACCGACCAGCGCGAACGCCCACAGCGGCAGGGTGCTCGCCGCGTAGCCGCCGCCACCGATCAGCGTCACGATGTTGCTGCCGAACACCGCGGCGACCGCAACCACGATGATGTTCAGCCCGGCGCAGAAGCCGAGGGTGATCGGCACGATGCGGCGCCGCTGCTCGGCGTCGGCGAGCCGGGGCAGCGCGACGACGGCCATCGCGTACGGCAACCAGTACGCCATGCGGGTCATCACCCAGCCGACCGCGTACTCGCCGCCCGCATCGGGGGACAGGTGATGCCTCGCGAGAATCAGGTCGAGGTTGACCAGCAGCACGAGCCCGAGCAGCGCCTGCGAGGTGTGGAATGCGCCGGTGATGTGGCCCGGTTGCCGCTTGGCGAGCGGGGGCCTGCCACACATGAGCCAGCCGGTCGTCGCGACAAGCAGGGTGCCGACGACCATCGAGCCGAGGGCGCCGACCGGCGTGCCGAACACCAGCAGCCCGAGCAGCGCGGAACCGGTGCGGCCGAGGCCGTCGATGATGATCAGTCGTGCCAGCGCGCCGAATCGCTGCGAGCCCTGCAGGATGCCGAGGAACACGCCGTTGCAGGTCACTCCGGCCAGTGCGACCGCGACGCACAGCGTCGGCCACGGTGTCGAGAAGTGCAGCAACGACATCAGCAATGGCGTCGCGCCGATCAGCAGCCCGGTGACGGCCGCGCTCGCGGTCAGCGCGAGGGAGAGGAGTTGGCCGAGGTCACGCCTGGGCAGTTTGCGCGGGTCCGTGCTCGGCGCTGTGCCGGTGCGGAGCTTGGCTACCCGCAGCGCGGCGAAGGTCTGCAATCCCAGTGCCGGGACCGCGCCCACGACGACGATCGCGAGCAGCGACCCGAACTCGCCCCACTGCGCCTGGCTGAGCAACCGGGGCGCGATGACGTTCAGCAGGTACGCGCCGATGTTGCTCATGCCGAACGCGATGGCGACGATCAGCGTGTCGACCTGCGCTCGCCTGGCAGTACTGCGGGGCGCCGCAGCAACTCGCGTCATAACGGACCTCAGTTACCAAAAGGTAGTTCCACGAAACTCTAACCGTGAGATCACCGGAGGCAAATCGCGTGTGGAAATCGGGTCCAAACGGTGCAGGGTTACTGCATCGAATGGCCTTGCCGATCTGTGCCATCGGTATTGCTCTGATCGGACTCGCCCCGGTGTTGTCCGGTGGTTTCTTGCTCCATTACGACATGGTGTTCACGCCCCGGCAACCGCTGCTACCCGATGTGATCGGTGTCAGCTCCACGTTGCCGCGGTCAGTGCCAGCCGACGCCGTTCTCGCGCTCGCCACCACGATCGTCCCTGGCGACGTCCTGCAGAAGCTGATCCTGTTCGGCGCGTTCGTCGCGGCTCCGCTCGGTGCGGGCAGGTTGGTGCCGACGGTCTCCACTGGTACGCGGCTGGTCGCCGCCGTCGCCTACGGCTGGACGCCGTTCGTCGCGGAACGGCTGTTCCTCGGCCATTGGCCGTACCTGATCGCCTACGCCTGCCTGCCGTGGGTCGTGGCGTTCGGGCTGGCGCTACGCCGGGGTGAGCCCCGCGCGTTGCCGAAGCTGGTGCTGGCGATCGCGCCAGCCGTGCTGACGCCGTCCGGGGGCATCATCGTCTGCCTCGCCGCGCTCGCGTCTGCCGGTGTCCGCCGTGCCGCCAGCGTCGGTGGCGCCGCCGTCGTGCTCAACGCGCCGTGGCTCGTTCCCGCGCTGCTGCACGGCGGGAGCGCGTTGTCCAGCCCCGATGCGGTCGCCGCGTTCGCCGCGCGGGCGGAGAACTGGGCCGGTCCTGTGGTGAGCGTCCTCGGGCTCGGCGGGGTGTGGAACGCCGATGCCGTACCCGCCAGCCGGGCGGTGCCGCTGGTGCCGGTCTTCACGCTCGTGTTCGTCGTCCTGGCGCTGCTGGGGCAGCGGGTGTTGGCCAGCCGGATCGGTGCCGCGCCCGCGCGGTCGTTGCTGGCGCTCGGCGCGGGTGGGGTCGTGCTCGCGTCGTTGGCCACGGTGCCCTACGGGGCGGACCTGCTGCGCTGGCTGGTCGTGACGGTGCCAGGCGCGGGACTGCTGCGGGACGGCCAGAAGTGGGTCGCGCTGTGGGCGGTGCCGTTCGCGCTCGGGCTCGCGCTCGCTGTCGAGCAGGCCGCTCGGTACCTGCGCGAGCGATGGCAGCGGGTGGCGTTGTTCACGGCGGCAGCCGTCGCGCCGCTCATCTTGTTGCCCGACCTCGCCTTCGCGGGGTTCGGCCGGTTGACGCCGGTGCATTACCCGGACGACTGGCGGGCCGTCGCCGAACGCCTTGCGGACGATCCGCGCGAGGGCGATGTCGTCGCGCTGCCGCTGTCGTCGTTCCGTGTCTTCGCGTGGAACGGCAACCGGCCGATGCACGACCCCGCACCCCGGTTCCTGCCGCGCGACACGGTCATCGGCGACACCCTCTACGTCGACGGTGACCCGATCACCGGCGAGGACCCCAGGGCCGAGCAGGTTCGCCGCACCCTGGCGGCGGACGGCGATCTCGGTGCGATCGGCATCGGGTGGGTGCTCGTCGAGCACGGCACGCCCGGTGACGTCGACCCCGCGCTGCTCGATCGGCTGGATCGCGAGTACCGGGGCGAGTGGTTGTCGCTCTACCGGGTGGCCGGCGACATCGGCCGAGCGCAGCAGTTCGCGCCGCCGCTGGTACCAGTGTTGCTCGCGGATGGCCTAGCCATTCTACTCATCGGTAGTTCTCTGCTGGCTGGATATTGTCCCTGGCCACGCGGTCGCGATAGATTGTCCGCCACATCCGAAGTCGAGGGGGTCAGGTGGCCAAGCTCGTAGGTGTCATGACGTCGGTGCTCGCTGGACTCGCGCTCGCTTTCGCCGCCGGTGTTGGCCTGACGGCTGCTGGAAATCCGGATTCCAATGCCGACCTTGAGAGCGGTCTCGGCGCGAACAACGTCTACAACAACATCGACTACGGCTCTCGCCTGAGCGAGTGACAGGGGCCGAATCGCTGCTCGCGCATGCTGGCGACACCTCGGTGTCCTGGAGCATCGTGCTGCAAGCGCGGCTGACGCACCCGGCTGATCCGGACAAGGTGGCGCAGCGGCTGGCAGCGACGACCGTGGAGCATCCCCACCTCGGCCTCCCGCCCGACGTCACCCCGGTGACCGAGGCGACGCTGGGCGCGGTGCGCACCCTGCTCGCCGACACGCCCTATCACCACGGCGATCCGCTGGTGCGCGTCGCCGTCGGGGAAGTGGAGCCGTTGCTGCTGCTCGCGGCGCACCACAGTGCCGTGGACGGGCTTGGTTTACTCGGGCTGCTCGGCCGCGCGCTCGACGTCCCCGTAGCCAGCAGCGTGGCCGGGCTCGGCGGGGACGTCGTCGAGACGCCGTTCGCGCGTGCGGCCGCCCGCAGGCTCGCGGACGCCCTGCTGCGGCCATCAACGCGCATCGCTCCTAGCTCCACTGTGGACGGATCGGCCGATGGTGACACCCTCGTCGCGCTGCGCAGCGGTGATGTGGGTCTGCGTACGTCGACACTCACCGCGGCCGTCGCGCGCACCGTGGTGAGTTGGAACCGGGCTCACCGTGCGGAGAACGGCAGGATCGTGGCCGGAATCGGCGCGTCGCGCCGCGCCGGCAGCGCGCCTGAGCCGGTGGACGCCAGCGCGTATCTGTTGCTGCCTGTCGGGCAGGACGCCGACGCCGAGCGGATCGGTGCCGAGCTCGTCCGCGCTCGGGTCGAGCCGAACCCGCCCGCGACGCCGCTGGCCCGCATCGCGCACCGGGTGACGCGACCGATCGCCAACCGGCTCGCCGCCACCTTCCTCGTGTCCAATGTGGGCGGTGTGACTGCCGCTGGGCAGGTGACCGAGCTTGCCTTCTTTCCTGTCGCGAGCGGGAACTCGGGGGTGGCTTTCGGCGCGGTGACCGCTGCGGGGACGACGACGGTGACCATGCGCACCCGCCGCGCGCATGTCGACACCGTCACCGCGGCCGGATTCCTGACCGATGTGATGCGGCATTTTCCTGGCCACTGAAAGGTTCGATGCGGGATAATCGCTGAACCCGGGAGAAAGTGACTCAACCTATGGTGACAGTGGCGCCACATAAGGCGAATCTCCGGCGGTCGGTCGCATTGTTTCGCGCGTTTCGCAGCGAGCAGTCCGACCCAGACTGGTTCTATGGCGCACTCGCGGACGATTCGGCGCGGCAGGTGGCGTCGTACGCCCCGCTGCGGGGCGCGACGCTGCTCGACGTCGGTGGTGGGCCCGGCTACTTCGCGGACGCGTTCGAGGCGGCTGGCGCCCGCTACGTCGGGCTCGACCCCGACGTCGGCGAGTTGTCGGCGCGGGGTGACATGCGTCCGGGAATGCTGCTGGGAAGCGGCACTGAGCTGCCGATACGTACGTCCACTATGGACGTCTGTTACTCGTCAAACGTGCTCGAACACGTCGCGCGGCCGGAGACGATGCTCGCCGAGATGGTGCGGGTGACCAAGCCGGGCGGCATCGTGTTCGCCTCATACACGACGTGGCTCTCGCCGTGGGGCGGGCACGAGACGTCGCCGTGGCATTTCCTCGGCGGCCATTACGCGCGCGAACGTTATGTGCGGCGGCACGGCCACGAGCCGAAAAACCGTTTCGGGGAAACGCTTTTCGCGGTCAGTATCGGCTCGGTATTGCGCTGGGCGCGACAGCGGCCCGATGTGATTCTGGTGGACGCGCTGCCGCGTTATCACCCATGGTGGTCGCATTGGATCGTGCGGATTCCAGGACTGCGGGAAATCGCGTCCTGGAATCTCGCGATGATCCTGCGTAAGCGGTAGCGCGACATCCCGAACGGCGATGCCCTGAAGTAGCGACGCACTGGACCCGGTGGATCTTGAGAGTATCTGGTGATACATATCGCCAAACGGGCTCAAGATCCACCGGGATCGCGGCCGCCGCTACTCGAGCCGGTGGTTGCCCGCATCCACCTTCGGCTCGCGGAAGCGGACGAGGAGCAGGACCGCGCCGACGATCAGCAATCCGCCGACGATCCACAGGATTATCGGCAGCGTGGTCAGCAGCCACAGCTTGCCGCCGCCGTCCTCGGCGTCCGCGATGTTCTTGGTGACGGTCTCGTCGTCGAGCGCGAGGGTGCCGTCGAAAACCACCTCGCCGTCTTCGTAGGTCTCGTCGTCCTGCACCAGCTTCTGCGTCACGGACTGCTCGAGCGCGATCACCGCGCCCGTCACCGGGTCGATCCACATCGTCCGGTCGGCTTCGTAGTGGAGGTCGGCTTCGATGCTTGGCGTGTCCGGCTCACCGAGCAGCGAGCCGGGCACTTCGCGGCTGCCGACCTTCTGCGGTTCGATGCGATACGAGAACTGGTAGACGTCGAGCCCCTTGACGGTGTCCTCACGCTCGAACGTGAGATCAACCGTATCCTTGATCCGCAAGTCGTACCAGGGATAGGTGGTCTTCTCGGTGTCGAACGGCAGCTTGAAGCCGAAGCCGGGCTGCTGCACGGTCCCGTTCTCGCCGTAGACACGCCCCTCTTCTGGGGTTTCCGGTTGTTCGGAGCTGGACTCCTGAATGAACTGCGTGGTGCACGGCGCGACCGCCTCGCCGGTGTGCCGGTCGACGCAGAGCTGCCGCACGCTGGCGGACAGCGCTCCGATGTCGGGGTTGTCGTTCGCGGTGATCCGTGTCGCTTCGATGTACGCCGCGACATCGCTGCCCTTCTCCATCTCTGGCGCGGTGGGATCGGCGGTGACCTTGGTCGTCGACGTGATGGGCAGGTCTTCGCGGAACTCCGGCACGTGCTGGTCGGGACCGTTCTCGACGAAGACCAGCGCTCGATCGGCGGTGCCGGTGGCGACCGAGAACGAGTCGAGGTCGAGCGGCATCTTGGCCAACTGCGGGTAGGTGTACAACCGCAGCACCAACCCAAAGCCGAGCGCGAAAACGCCCAGCCCAAGCAGGATGTAAGTCAGTGCACTTCGCAACCGGTCCTCCTAGCGGCTCAGCCGCGGTCGCGGCCTGATGTGCTCTCGTTGCGGGACTGCTTCGCCGAGCAGTCGTTCCACGTCATCCGCCGCCCTGACGGTGACCTCGGTCGCGCCCGCTTCGTGCAGCGCGGTGACCAGGTCGCCGGCCGGGTATTGCTCGGCGATCACCCAGCCGTGCTCGCCATCGGTGCCGAACCTGGTGCCGACGCCGATCTGGGCGACTGCCCACTTCAGCCACTGGTGATCGCAGGGCAGCCGGAACTCGGCGACGATCGCCTCGTGCTGGCCGGAATACCAGCCGGCAGCGGCGTCGCCGTGCAGCAGGTTGGCGACAACTCCGACGAATCGCTCGCCGGTCGACGTCCAGTTGAACCGTGCCGCCCAGTTCTGGCACGCCTCCGCGACGTCGTTGGCCGACGCCGGGTCGGCGATCTTGCCGAGGTACTGGTCCAGCGTGGCGACGACATCGTCCTCTGGCTGCATGCGCCAGCCGGTCTCGCCGTGCCGGACGGAGTCGCACAGCCCGTCGACGTCGCGGCACACCGTCGGCACGCCGTGCGCCGCCGCTTCCAGCACGGCGAGGCCCCAGCCTTCGCCGTCCGACAGCGTGACGTGTAGCCACGACTGGTTGAGCAGTCGTGACTTCGCCACGTCATCGAGGTAGCCATGCACCATGATCGCGCCATCGAGGTCGGCGGTCGCCGCGCGCAGCGCGTGTTCGAGCGGACCGCGCCCGATGAGGTGCAGCCGCAGGCCTGGCCAGCGTTGCCGCAGCCGCAGCACCGGATCGATGAGCTGCTCGACGCGCTTGTGGGTGACCAGCCTGCCGAGGCAGACCAACGTCGGTTCCTCGGTGCGCGTTGCCGGCACCTGTGGCGGCGACTCCATCCCGTTCGCGACGACGAAGATCGGGCCGCGCCAGCCGAGCCGGGAGCGCATCGCCCGCACGGTCGACGGCGACACCGTGACGGTGATGGCCTTGCGGTACAGCCACCGCGCGACCGGGCCTTCCAGCCATGCGCCGAACCGCGCGAGCAGCGGCGAGTAGTGCACCGCGAATTGGGCGGCGTGCACGTGGTGGATGAGCAGCACCGTCTTCGTGTGCCCGCTGGTGACCAGTGGGCTGAAGAACGGGATGCCGTTGTGGCAGTCGACGACGACGTCGATGGCGCGCCGGTGCCGCGCCAGCCAGGCGAGCGTGAGCGGATACACCGTCAGGCGTCCGCCGAGGCGCACGATCCGGACCTTGCCATCCTCACCGCGCCGGGCTTGGTCGCGATCTCGTGCGGTCACGAATGTGACCTGGGCGCCGGCCTCGACCAGCGCGTGCGCGACCCGCATCGCGTATTCCTCCGCGCCACCGCCTTGGCTGTGCTCCCGGTCGCGCCAGTTGAGCATCGCCACGCGGACATCCCGCAGCGGCTGGATTCGGTTGTCGCGGTGTTCGGTTGTCGTTCTAGGCACTCCGCAATGCACCTCGAGCCAGTTCGGGAGCTGTACTGTCCAGCACGCCGGGGGTGCTCGGCGTTCGCTGTGCGTGTGCCGTCGCCTCGTTGGCCAGCACGGCACGGATTCGAGCCAGTGACGCGAAGCTGTTGTAGCCGTCGCGCACTGGATTGAAGGTGGATCCGGGGGCGTCGGTCCAGGTCACCGGAATCTCGGCGATCAGGGCGCCTGCCCGTTGCGCGCGGGCGAGCACCTCGGCGTCAAAGGCGAAGCCATGCGTGCACAGTGGCCGGAACACGACTTCCGCTGTCGCTCTGTCGAAGAACTTGAACCCGCACTGGGTGTCACCGATGCCGGGGACGAGACGTCGCACGGCGAACCGGAACACCGACGCGCCGGTACGACGCCCGATGCCGTGGTCTGCGGTGATCTTCGAGTCGCGATGCGCCCGGGAGCCGATGACCACGTTCACGCCAGCATCGAGTTGCGCGAGCATGGGCGGGAACGCGCGGACGTCGGTGGCGAGATCGGCATCGCAGAATCCGGTGTACTCGCTGCTCGTCGCGAGCACACCGGTCCTGACGGCTGCGCCCTTGCCGTGCGTCACGCAGGAGAGCAGGCGGACGGGTACGGCACTGTCGCGATAGGACAGCGCGATCTTCGCGCTGCCGTCCGTGCTGTCGTTGTCCACGACGACGATCTCCGTTCGTCGCCGTAGTCGCGCGAGCGCGTCGCTGAGTCCGTCGAGGGTCCCCCGCAGGCGGTGTTCCTCGTTGTGGACCGGGACGACAACCGATAACCGAGTGGTCATAGTCCCCCTCCTGACGACGATGTCGAAATGCGAACCGCGCTCGCTTCGCTATGAGTGGGATCACCGTAATGGGTAGCGTTGTCCCTGGATAGGGGCTTGGGGCTAGCGGAGCAGGGCCGTTGCGCTGAACGGTCGAGGGCAATGAGCCGACTCGCTCTGCCACCATTAAGACTCGCCCTACCGGGCGGTAACTGGCGCGAAGGAGGATCATGAACTGGTCGGCACGCACGAGGGCGGTCAACTCAGGAAGACAGGACGGCGAAGGCGATCCGGCGAACGTGCCGATCACGCCCGCGAGCCACCTGGGGCTCGCCTACGCCCGCGAGGACGGCATCGACACCTGGCGCGCGTTCGAGGACGCCGTCGGTGATCTGGAAGGCGGGCACGCGACGTCGTTCGCGTCCGGCATGGGCGCGATCTCCGCGGTGTTCGACCTGCTGCCGAGTGGCGCCGAGGTTGCCGTGCCGACTGACAGCTACGCCGGGACGCGCGACATGCTCGGTCACGCCGAGGCGAGCGGCAGGCTGCGCGCGCGGCGGCTCGACCCCCGCGACATCGACGCCTGGCTGACCGCGGCGGGCGAAGCGGACTTGCTCTGGCTGGAGTCACCCACGAACCCGAGCCTGTTCGAGATGCCCATCGCGGAGATCACCGCCGCGGCTGCCGCTGCCGACGACCCGCCGATCGTCGCGGTGGACAATACGTTCGCGACGCCGCTCGGCCAGCAGCCGTTGTCGCTCGGCGCGGACGTCGTGATGCACAGCGCGACCAAGCTGATCGGCGGGCACAGCGATCTTTTGCTTGGGGTCACGGTGGTGTCGTCCCAACGCCTCGCCGAGCAAATTCGCGCCGCCCGGCGGCGGGGTGGTGCGACCCCTGGGGCCCTGGAGGCGTGGCTGGCGCTGCGGGGGATGCGGACATTGCCGGTGCGATATGCGGCGGTCTCCGCGACGGCGTCGGAGCTGGTGAAGCGGCTGCGCGAGCATCCGTCCGTTGTGGACGTCCGGTACCCGTCGATCGGCGGTGGCGTGGTGTCGTTCGAACTCGCTGACGCGGCATCGGCGGACGCGTTCTGCGCGGGACTGCGGCTGATCCGGCACGCGACGAGCCTGGGCGGAGCGGAAAGCACGCTGGAACGCAGGGCCGCCCGGCCAAGCGACGCGCACGTCCCTGCCGGTGCGCTGCGGTTCTCCGTTGGCCTTGAGGACCCGGACGACCTGTGGGCGGACATCACCCAGGCACTGGAGCAGGTGGGTTAGCGGCCTGCGTCGGTGGCGCCGTGGCGGCGAGGGGCCGCTGGTGGCTGCCGCGCCCGCTTTTCCCGAAGTCGATCAACTTCCTGCGCGTTAGGACCATCCGATGTCCGGTTCGACCGGTTCTAGTGGTCACAGCGCGCGGTAAGTTGATCAACATCGGGGTGGGCAGGCGTCTGAGTAGCGGCAGGCGTGCGGGGGAGCGCCGCGCTGGCGGGCTCCCACCGCCAGGCTTCAGCCGCGCGTGGCGATGGCGTCCGCCATCGCCAGAATCCGCCGAGCGTTGTCCACGTGCAGGTTCTCGATCATCCGGCCGTCGACCGTGACGACGCCCTTGCCCTCGGCCTGTGCGGCGTCGAACGCCTCGATCACCCGCCGGGAGTGCGCCACCTCCTCTTCGGACGGTGCGAACACGCGGTTGCACGGCTCAAGCTGCGCGGGGTGGATCAACGTCTTGCCGTCGAAGCCCATCTGGCGCCCCTGGACGCACTCCGCTTCGAAGCCCTCGGCGTCCTTGACGTCGTTGTAGACGCCGTCAAGGATCACCTTCCCGGTCGCGCGGGCGGCCAGTAGCGCAAGCGACAGCCCGCCGAGCAGCGGCGCACGGCCGGGCACGAACTCGGCGTGCAACTCCTTGGCCAAGTCGTTGGTGCCCATCACCAGCACGGTCAGCCGGTCGCTTGCCGCGGCGATGTCGGCCGCGCGCAGCATCGCGATCGGCGTCTCCACCATCGCCCAGATCTTGGTGCGCTCCGGCGCGCCCGCGAACTCCAGCGCGCGTTCGATGGTGTGTACCTCCTGCGCGGAGTTCACCTTCGGCACGACGATGCCGTCTGGGCCCGCCTTCGCCGCTTCGCGCAGGTCGGCTTCGTGCCATTCGGTTTCCAGGCCGTTGACGCGGATGGTCAGCTCGCGCGCGCCGTACTCGCCGGACGCGGCGGCGGCACACACCCGCTCGCGTGCGTCGTCCTTGGCGTCGGGCGCGACGGCGTCCTCGAGGTCGAGGATCAGCGCGTCGGCATCGAGCGACTTGGCCTTCTCCAGCGCGCGCTCGTTCGCGCCCGGCATGTAGAGCACCGACCGCCGGGGTCGCAGCGTCTGCTCACTCGCGGACGCGGTGGCCTGCTGCTGCTCGATCATCTGGTCAGGCTGCGTCTCATTCACCGGCCATGGCCTCCTTTGTTGCCGCGTCGTAGGCCGCGGCGAGCTCCGGGTCGCGGGCGGCGAGCGCGTCAGCCAGCTCCGCCACGACCTTGCACTGCTTGTACGTCGCGTCGTCCTGCATCTTGCCGTCGATCATCACCGCACCGGTGCCGTCGCCCATCGCCGTGATGACCCGTCGCGACCACGCCACGTCCTCGGCCGCGGGAGAGAAGACCTTCTTCGCGATGTCGATCTGCGCCGGGTGCAGGCTCCACGCCCCGACACAGCCGAGCAGGAACGCGTTGCGGAACTGGTCCTCGCACGCCACGACGTCCTTGATGTCGCCGAACGGCCCGTAGTACGGCAGGATCCCGTGCATCGCACAGGCGTCGACCATCCGCGCGACGGTGTAGTGCCACAGGTCCTGCTGATAGGTGGTGCGGCCCTCGCTCAGGTCGTCCCCGGTCGGGTCGGTACGCACCAGGTAGCCGGGGTGGCCGCCGCCGACACGCGTCGTCTTCATGCGACGGCTCGCCGCCAGATCGGCAGGGCCGAGCGAGATGCCCTGCATCCGGGGGCTCGCGCCCGCGATCTCCTCCACATTGGCCACACCGGACGCGGTCTCCAGGATCGCGTGCACCAGCAGCGGCTTGGTCAGGCCCGCGCGCGCCTCCAACTGGGCGAGCAGCCGGTCGACGTAGTGGATGTCCTGTGCGCCCTCGACCTTGGGCACCATGATGACGTCGAGCTTGTCGCCGATCTCGGTGACCAGCGTGAGCAGGTCGTCGAGCACCCACGGCGAGTCGAGGCTGTTGATGCGCGTCCACAGCTGCGTCTGGCCGAAGTCGTTCGCCTTGGCGACCTCGACGAGGCCGTTACGTGCCGCTTCCTTGTTGTCCGCCGAGATCGCGTCTTCCAGGTTGCCGAGCAGGACGTCGACCTTCGCGGCGATCGACGGCGCCTTGGTGCGCATCTTCTCGTTGCTCGGGTCGAAGAAGTGGATCATTCGCGACGGCCGGAAGGGGATCTCACGGACCGGCTCCGGCGCGCCAAGAGCCAGCGGCGCGAAGAAGTCCTTCGGTGAGCGCATGCAACCTCCAATGTGTCAGCGGCGTTGTTTACCTTACGGCGCGTCGCGGGGGCAGGGGTGGCCGAAAACCGGTGTCGTGAGATATACCTCTCGCCACAACTGGACCGAGCATGCCGCGACCAGCGACTTGCCGCTCAACGGCGACGAGCGGTCGTCCGCCAGCGACGCTGGCCGGTCGCTGAACACAGCGATCACCGTACGGTGACCACGTGTCAACGACATAACGCCTGGTCGTGCCGACTGTATGTTGCGCTGAGTAACAGGCACTGGGCTAACCGGCTGCCAATGGACCAATTCACTCACCCGTACGGCCGCACTGTCCGGCCGAAGTTGGTTGACCACTCATCGACCGGTCACCGACGACTCCGTGCCGCCGATCGCAGGCGGGTCGCCAAGGTACAGACGTGGGTACATCCCGCTTGTTATCCAGGAAAGGTACCGCTTACTTCGAGCGGTCCCTGCTGGCTGAAACAACTAGGGAGGCTGACCACGTGGCGGCAACACCGGGACGTACAGGTTCTGATGCTGCGACCTCGGCGGCGCACCGTGCGCGGACGAGCCCGACCCGGGTCGTGCCCCCCGGCCCGCTTCCCGCGAGCACGCACGACATCGCGAAGGAATCGGCTGCGGTGCTCGGCAGGAATGGCGTCGTCCTACCGCAGATGACACTGCTGGGTCGCAAGGTGCACATGGTGGCGCGGCTGCGGCCGGACGCACACGCCGAGCGCATCGCCACCGGCATGCCGCCGGTGATCGACCGCGCCAGCGTGTCCACCTGGACTTGGCCGGAGCTCGCGCACGAGGCGCCCGCACCAGCGGCCGAGATCCTCGGCGTGATCGCGGTGGCGCGGCACTGGCGCACCGGGTTGGCGTGGGCGGTGCCGTTCGCGCGGTACTACGACGCCGCGATGGTGCTGCCGGACACCGTCATGCTCACCCACGACTACGTCAGCAACTGCCTGCCGCGCGCCCGCGCGTATGGGCTGGACGTCCTCTCGGTCGATGACAACACCATCGTGCGGCGTGACCTGCCGGGCCGCCCTGAGCGGGTGATGATGGCCGACGACGCGCTGTCGCGCTGGATGAACGAGATGGTCTACGAGCAACTGCTCGCCGTGGACGAGGTCCCGGCCGGTGTGGATTGATACTGCCTAGCACCGGCTGACGCTGACTGGCGCCGCCTGAGAGCGCCTGGCACTGGTTGGCTCACCCGCGCCGCTGGAGCGGCCGACGTCGTTGGCCACTACCCTGCCGGACATGCGCGTAGTCATCGCTGGCGGTCACGGCAAGATCGCTCTCCGGCTGTCCACGTTGCTCTCCGAGCGCGGTGACGAGGTCATCGGCATCGTGCGGAATCCCGACCACGGCGCCGACCTCGCCGCCGCTGGCGCGGAGGCCGCCGTGGTCGACCTGGAAACCGCGGGCGTCGCCGAGGTCGAGAACACCCTGCGCGGTGCGGATGCCGCCGTGTTCGCCGCCGGCGCGGGGCCCGGCAGCGGCGTCGCGCGGAAGGAATCCGTTGACCGTGCGGCTGCCGCGCTGTTCGCGGACGCCGCCGAGGCGGCAGGCGTCCGGCGACACGTGCAGATCAGCGCGATGGCGCTGGAGCGTGCGGACGATCCCGAGGTCGGCGAGGTGTTCGCCGCGTACCTGCGGGCGAAGGCCGCGGCGGAGGACGATCTGCGAGCGCGCGATCTCGACTGGACGATCCTGCGGCCGGGCAGGCTCACCGACGAGCCGGGCGCGGGGCGGGTGCACCTCGCCGAGCACACCGAACGCGCCGACATCCCGCGCGACGATGTCGCGGCGGTGCTGCTCGCGCTGCTCGACGAACCGGCCACCGCCGGTAAGACGTTGGAGCTGATCGCGGGCGACACCCCGATCGAGGATGCCGTGGCGGCTGTCCGGAGCTAGGTGCGGCGTCCCCTGGCTCAGACCGACCCGAGCACCCGATCCGTGTGGGCGTTGCCGAACCGGTCTTCAGGGTCGACGTCGGACCGCACGCGCAGGAAGTCGTCGAACCTCGGATACCGCTCGCGCAGGGCCACCGCGTCCAAAGTGTGCAGTTTGCCCCAGTGTGGCCTGCCGCCGACCGCGCCCGCGATCGACTCGAACGCCGCGAAGTACTCCCGGTACGGCATCCCGACATACTGGTGCACCGCGACATACGCGGTGTCGCGGCCGTACGCGGTGGACAGCCAGACATCGTCGGCGGCGGCGAATCGGACCTCGACCGGGAACGCCACCGGGTCGGCCAGCCGTGCGACGACCTGCCGCAGCTCGGCCAGCACCTCAGGGAGTGACTCGCGCGGTATGGCGTATTCGGACTCAACGAACCGCACTGCCCGGTTGGTCACGAATACCCGGTGCGAGGTGTCGCTGTAGTCCCGTTCGGATAGCGTCGCCGCGATCAGCCGTTGCGCGGGACGCACCAGTGCGGGCACCGCTCGTTCGGCCCGGCACACCGCGCCGAAGAGCCGGTTCTCGATCAGCTCGTACTCCACCCAGGACCGCAGCCTGCTCAGCGGCTTCGGCTCGGTACCGGCTGGCAGCCGGGTGTTGTGTTTGGTCAGCACGGTCTCGCCGTGCGGGAACCAGTAGAACTCGAAGTGGTCCGTCGCATCGACGTCGTGGTCGAGCCGGTCCATGACGTCGGCGAGCGTGCCAGGCGCCTCCCGTGCGGCGAGCGCGAACGACGGCACGCACCGCAGCGTCACGGTGCTGATGACGCCGAGCGCGCCGAGGCCGACCCTGGCCGCCGCGAACAGGTCGGGTGACTCTGACGCCGAGCAGTGCACCACCGAGCCGTCCGCCAGCACCAGCTCCAGCGCGCTGACCTGCGTGGCCAGCCCGCCGAGTGCGGCACCGGTGCCGTGGGTGCCGGTTGACAGCGCGCCCGCGACGGTTTGCTTGTCGATGTCGCCCATGTTGATCAGGGCGAGCCCATGTGCGTCCAGTGCCGCGTTGAGCGCTCGCAGAGTGGTGCCCGCGCGCACCGTCACCTCGTTGGTCTCGGGGTCGACGTGCGTGATGCCGGTGTAGCCGGACAGATCGATGGCGTGCTCATCCGCCACCGCGATCGGCGTGAAGGAGTGCCCGCTGCCCCGGGTGCGGATCCGCGTGCCCTCGGACGCCGCTGCCGCGACTGCCGCGCTGATCTCCTCAGCGGTCAGTGGCCGATGGACGACGTCGGGCGCCGCGGACGCCGTGCCTGCCCAGTTGGTCCAAGTCGACGCACTCATGCCTGATGATTCGGATCTGCGAGCAATCCTCATGCCGCCACCCTCGTGCCGTGATGTGGAGTACACTCGGTCATGTTATGTGAATATACTTCATATAAAATCGGATAGAGAGTAGTATTTCACCCTATGGTCAGCCCCGTTCACCAGCGCGCACCGCGCGACGAGGACCGGTCGCGGCACGCCTACGATCGCGCGACCGAGGGCATCGACGCGCCGCTGGCGATCGTCGACATCGACGCGTTCGACGCCAACCTCGACGACCTGGTGCTGCGGGCCAACGGCACCCCGATCCGCCTGGCCAGCAAGTCGCTGCGCTGCCGCTTCCTGCTGGCACGCGCGCTGGCCGCGCCGGGGACGGCTGGCGTGCTCGCCTACTCGCTCACCGAGGCGCTGTGGCTCCACGAGCAGGGCGTCAGCGAGGACATCCTCGTCGCCTACCCGACCGTGGACGCGGGCGCACTGCGCAAGCTCGCCGAGGACAAGGCGGCGCGCGAGGTCATCACGATCATGGTCGACGCCGCCGACCACCTCGACCTGATCGACCGGCTGCTCGGCGCGGACCACCCAACGCTGCGAGTGTGCCTCGAGCTGGACGTCTCCTGGCGACCGGTGCCAGGAGTGCACATCGGGCCGCGCCGCTCGCCGATCCACACCCCGGAGCAGGCGGCGGCGTTCGCCCGCCACGTCACCGCGCGTGATGGCTTCAAGCTGGTCGGGCTGATGGGCTACGAGGGCCAGATCGCCGGGGTGGGCGACGCAGCGGGCAACCCGGCGTCCGCGTTGGCGATGCGACTGCTGCGGCAGCGCTCCTCGGCGGAACTCAGCGAGCGCCGGGCCGCCGCGGTGCGGGCGGTGCGCGAGGTCACCGAGCTTGAGTTCGTCAACGGCGGCGGCACCGGCAGCATCGAGACCACCATCGCGGACGCGTCGGTCACCGAGGTCGCGGCCGGATCCGGGCTGATTGGCCCGACCCTGTTCGACGGCTACCGCAGCTTCCGGCCGCGCCCAGCGGTGCTGTTCGCGCTGCCAGTGGTGCGCAAACCGGCGCCGGGCGTCGTGACGCTGTTCTCCGGGGGTTACGTCGCTTCGGGCCCGGCACGCCGCTCGCGGCTGCCAAGGCCGTACTTGCCAGGTGGGCTGCGGTTGCTCGATCTGGAAGGCGCCGGCGAGGTGCAGACCCCGGTCACCGGCGCGGTCGCCGATGACCTCACCATCGGCGACAAGGTGTGGCTGCGCCATGCCAAAGCCGGTGAGCTGGCGGAACGCGTCGACGCCTATCACGTCGTCAGCGACGGGCAGCGGGAAGCGACCGTGTTCACCTACCGGGGTGAAGGCAAGAACTTCGGCTGAGCGCGGAGCGTACAAGCGCGCACCAGGGCGCATCAGGTGCCGAAGCGACTCTCCAGGTACACCTTGATCAGGTGTTTGGTCTCGTCGACGATCTGCTGTTCACCGTTCGGGTCGCGCCGGAACGCCAGCTTGAGCAGCGCGTCCGCGGCCTCGACCGCGATCGAGACCGGCATCGCGATCTCTTCTTCTGGTAGGTCGAGCTGAGCGCCGATCAACGCGGACAGCGAGTCGGCGACCACGGTGTTGTTGTCGCGCCGTGAGTCGAGCAGTCGAGTGTCGACGACGTCACCGAAGTGGACCTTGGAAAACCCTGGCTGGTCGCGGTGCATGCTGAGGTAGACGTCGAGCAGCCCGTCGACGACGTCCCACCAGTGCTCGGGGTCGACCGTGCCCATCCGCTCCTGCACCGACTGCATGAACTGTTCGAGGTTGCGCTGGGTCAGCGCCTGCACGACGGCGCGCTTGTCGGGGAAGAACTGATACAGCGAACCGACGGCGACCTCGGCGCGCTTGGCGATGAGTGTCGTCGTCAGCGCGTCGTAGCCGATCTCATCGAGCAGTTCGGCGCAGGCGTCGAGCATCTTCTCAACCCGCTTCGCGCTGCGCTGCTGCACCGGCTTCCGGCGAAGAGGGGTGAACTCGGGTGGTAGGACCACGGGTTCCACCTTAGGGACCGTACGGACTGTGTCGACGTCGGACACGCACATCTCCTCTGTTGTCGCACCCTGCGGCACTTCCCCCACCGCGGCATGGTGCGCCACGAACGGAGACTCGGGGGCGTGGGTGACCCACGGTCTCGGCTGTTACAACGCAGGACAGATATTCAGGTTACGCCATGCGGCGTAGTGCGGAAACGGGACCGCGAGCCGGTGCCGGTCGGGGGGAGGGGGAGCGCGGCACCGGCTCGCGGGGTTGGGGGATGGGCGATCGGCCAGTGGGATATGAAATTTGCAAGTTGTTGGGTGGCCGCGGCCCGGCTCATAACGCTCGGGGGGACGGACGAGCCGGGCCGCGGCCGGCAGGCGGATGATCAGCGGTGACCTGTGGGGGCGGCTCGGTCAGCGATCATCGCCAAATCTGCTGCTCAGCCGACGCCTAGCCCCGCGACGTGGGGCACGCGTAATGCGTGACGGCCTTCCGACGATGTCCGTTGCGCCGGGGTGGTGTGGGCCAGGCCACCGGCGACAAGGTGCTCGTGCGCCGCTTGCCAGACCGAGCACGGGGCCTTGCTGCGGTGCCAGCGGGTCGAGCACGTGGGGCAGTCGCCTCGGCTGTCCGGTTCGTGCGCGCTGAGCATGGCGCGCCATGCCTGGGCAAGCCGGGGCAGTTCGGTACGGGCGACCGAGGCAAGTGATCCCGCATCGGCTTCGTCCGGGAGCGATGCCAGCGTGTCCAGCCGCTCCCATACCGCGTTGCGGAGCACCTGGCCGAGGATCTCGTCCACTGTGTGCCTTACCTTTCCGCGAGCTTTGCCGCTTCGTTCAGGGCAGCGCGTAGCTGTCCGACCTGGCCATCAGTGAGCCGCGCCGTCTCGCCGGGTGGTCCGACGACGACGACCTCGCCGTTGTCGACGAATACCGTCACGCAGCGATCCCGGTGGATCATGTCGCCGCAGCGGATCCGCCAGACCGTCTGGCCGTTCTCCACCTGCCGCGTGCCCTCCCGCTCGGCGGTAGGCGCGTCACGGTGGGTGCTGGGGTGGACGGGCCGTCGCGGTGCGGGACGCGCCGGGTTCGCTACTGCCCCGATACGTCGTCTCGCGATCGAGTCGAGGAGCTCCACCGGATCAACTCCGCTCTGTTCGTCCTGGCTCGCCGGTACGTCCTTTACGTCCGTACTGCCGGGCCGTGGTAGGTCGGTCCCTGTCTGCGCCACATGGAGCGCTGATTCAAGAGTGCGTCCCAACAACGGTGTGCGGGAGAGGGCAGCGGCGACCGGCATCACCGCGCCGATGAGCGGTCACAGAAGTTCACTCGAGCCGATCAAGGGTTCATTTCCACGGTTTCGCGCGGTTGAATGAGTATGCCTACTCTTCAGCACAAAGCCACTCCACGAGGATGCTTGCCGATGGATGCGACCGAGAACATGGTGTCTCACCAGCAATCTCGCCCTGAGCCCCAGGCTGAGGGCCTGCCAGAGTCTCACCCGATACCGCCGGAGACCTGGGAAGGCGACGAGATGCGCGGGGCGCTGGCCGCACGGCGGGTCAGCTCGGTGTACCGGCTGCTGCGACGTCACGGCATCTCGCAGCGGCAGATCGCCGCGATGACCGGTCAGTCGCAGTCAGAGGTCTCCGAGATCCTCAAGGGCAGACAGGTCATGGCGTACGACGTGCTCGTACGGATCGCCGACGGCCTGCGCATCCCGCGTGGCTACATGGGCCTCGCCTACGACGAGGCCACGCAGGTCAAGGTCGTCGCTGCTGGCAGCGACGGCGCCGAACAGGCTGAGGAGGACGAGGCGGTGAAACGACGGAGGTTCCTTGCGCACGCCGCCCAGGTCACGATGGGCGCGACCGTGTTCGCCGTGGACTCCGGGTCGTGGGCTGCGGCGAGTCCGGCGACGACGCCGGCGCCGGGACGGATCGGCATGGCCGACGTCCGCCAGGTCGAGGCTGCCACCCGTGCCTTGCGCGCACTCGACTACCAGTATGGCGGCGGCTTCTGCCGCGACGCCGTCGTCGCCCAGTTGTCGTGGGGCAGGCAGTTGCTCACGGCGAGCGGAACCGACAATGTCAGGTCGCGGCTCTACGTCGCGCTCGCCGACTTGCACAACGTCGCGGGGTGGACCTCGTTCGACACCGGGCTCGTCGACTCGGCACGCACCCACTTCGCCAACGCGCTCGAGCTGGCCAAGGAGGGCGGCAATCACCCGCTCGTGGCCAACGTGCTGTACCGGATGGGCAGGGTCTACCTGCACCACAAGTCGCCGGACGACGCGCTGAAGATGTTCCAGCTCGGCCAGATCGCGGCGCAGGAGTCCGGTTCGGATCTCGCGGTCGCCGTGCTCTGCGCGAACGAGGCGTGGGCCTACGCTGAGATGGGCAATGAGCAGCAGTCGACCAAGCTGCTCGGCATGACTCGCGACACCTTCGCGCGCGCTGATCTGGACAACGCCGAGTCCTGGGTGAAGTTCTTCAACCAGACCGACCTGCACGCCATGGTCGGCACCGTGCACACGGTGCTCGCGCGGACGGCAGGGCAGGGCCACACGAAGTATGCGATCCCCGCGCTGACCAGGGCGATCGACAGCTATGGCGAGGATATGGCGCGCAGCAAGGCGTTCAACCTCAGTGCCCTGGCCACCAATCACCTGCTTGAGGGCGACATCGACCACGGTGCGAAGATCGGCAGGTCGGCGCTGGACGCCGCGGACGGGCTCAAGTCGGCGCGGGTCAAGGACCGCATGGCGCCGATGAAGGCCGAGGCCGAAAAGCGCAGGAACAACGTCGACGCCAGGGAACTCACCGAGCGAATCAACGCCTTCTACGCGGCTTAACTGGCAGGGACTGGGGGGCTGCGACACGGTGCAGGAGCAGAATCCGCGCTTCACACGGGACAAGCTCGAGGCCGCGCTGGCCGACGTCTGTGGCCAGGCTGGTCTCGACTCGGCGGGTGCCGAGCTGCTGCGGTTCACGAACAACGCGGTGTACTCGCTGGCCAGCGCGCCGGTCGTGGTGCGCATCGTGGGCTCGGAGACGCTGCGGCACCGGGTCGCCAAGGTGGTCGCCGTCGCTGAGCACTTCGCCCGCCACGACGTCCCCGCTGTGCGGCTCTACCCGGGGGTCGAGCAGCCGGTCAGCGCGGGTGAGCACGTCGCGACGCTGTGGTGGCGGGTGCGCGAGCAACCGGTGCGCGCAGCGCCCGCCGACCTGGGTCGGCTGTTGCGGCAGGTGCACGTGCTGCCAGTGCCCGAGGGGCTGCCCGGTTGGTCGCCGCTGACCGACGTCCGCTCCCGGGTGGCCGACGCCGAGGAGCTGGACCTCGCTGACCGCCGGTTCCTGCTGGACCGGTGCGATGAGGTGCAGGCCAAGCTCGACGCGCTCGCCTTCCCGCTGCGGCCAGCGTTATTGCACGGCGATGCCCATCTCGGCAACGTCCTCGTCGGCGAGGACGGCCCCGTGCTCTGCGATTTCGACTCGTCGGGGGTCGGGCCGCCGGAGTGGGACCTGATGCCGGTCGCGCTGGGTGTGCTGCGGTTCGGCGACCCGATGGCGGTGTACGAGGAGCTGGCGGACGCCTACGGCTTCGACGTCATGGCCTGGGAGGGCTTCGAGGTGCTGCAGGCGGCGCGGGAGCTGAAGCTGACAACGAGCGTGCTGCCGATCCTGCGCAGCCATCCCGGCGTGCGGCCGGAGTTCCAGCGGCGGCTCGCCGACATCAGGGCGGGCGACCGCGACGCACGCTGGACGCGCTACCGCTGAATCGCGCGAGTCGCACCGTATTTGGCGCGAGTCGCACCGTATTTGGCGCGAGTTGCACCGTCCGCGCTGAATCGTGGTGACCTGGCGGGAGTCCGGCGAAGCGGGTGAAACGCCGTTTCGGCGCGGAACTACCCACTCGAATGGCGGCGTTCATCGACGCGGGGATACCGTTCACCGTTTTGATCACACGGGGGTGCCGAACGGGCGGAAATTCGGCCCGACTAGTCACCCACTGGGCCAAATGGATCAACCGAAACCGGCGCGGGAGAGCACGGCCGCGATGCCGAACGCGAGTCCGAGGAGGAGTAGTTCGGCGCTCGCCCACGCGACGAAGGCCGGGCGACGGGTACGGGTTCGCTGGCTACCGTCGTGCGTCCTGATTCGTGCGCTCTCGTCATGGCTCGCGACGACGGCGGGCAGAATGCGCCAGCGCATCTTCGCGCCCGCGAGCGCGATCGCGCCGAAACACACCAGCTTGGCGAGCAGCAGCGCGCCATAGGGCGTGCCGATCAGTGCGGCCGATATCGCCGCGACCGATACCGAGCCGTGCGTGCCGAGCTGGGTGAGGCCGCTGATCGTGCCGGTCACCGCGGTGGTCGCGATGCAGGCGGTGGCGACCACGGAGAACCGGGGCAGTGCCGTGGCGAGCAGCGCGGTGTCGCTGGCGAGCGACACCGCGAGCGCCGCGAGACCACCGAGCCACACCACGGCGCTGATGACGTGCAGTTCCAGCGCGACGACGGCGTAGTCCTGCCCCAGCCAGCCCGCCGCGTGCCCGGTCGCAGGCAGTGGGAGCAGCGCGAACACCCCGAGCCCGGTGCGGATCTCGGCGGGCACCCGTTCGCGGTGCCGGACGGCGAGCACGTTCAGCCCGCACAGCAGCAGCGTCAGCACGATGACGCCGAGCAGCGCTTTGCCGGTGCCGACCGTGGTGACGTAGCCTACGACGTCGGCGAGGCCGATGGCGTCGGCCTGCACTGTGAACTCGGCGGTGTGCAGCAGCAATGCGGTGACGGCCGTCGCTGCCCACACCATCGACGTCACCACCGACCACCGGCGGGCCCGGTGCAGCACGGGCTCCGCGCGGTCGGCGGTGTCTCGGCTGCTGCCAGGGCCGCTGCCGTCACCGGGACCGCCGGTCCCGAGGAGCAGCGGCAGCAGGCAGAGCCCCACGGTCGCCGCCGCCGTTACACCGAGCAGCGCCCGGACGAGCGGCAGTGCGACCAGCACACCGGTGCCGGGATCGGCGATGCCAGTCACCGGCGTCGCCACCGTGAGCCCGGCACCGGCAAGCGCGCCCGCGAGTGCGGCGGCGACGGCGGCGCCAAAGGGAGCCAGCCGCGCCGCCGCGCTCGGGGACGTCATCGCTCGCGGCCGAGCCGCATCGCCAGCACGATTCCCGCGCCGAGCAGCAGAACCGCACCGGCGATCCATACCCATACCGGGATGACCGACGACGGTTCCTGGGCGTCCGTCACGTCACCGGGCTCGGCCTGCTGCGCCGGGTTCGTCTCGACCGGCGAGCCGGTACCAGCCGTGGTGAGCGTGAACGGGACCTCCCGCGTCACCGGGTGGCCGTCGGCCGACAGGATGCGGAACCCGATCGTGTATTCCCCAGCAGGGCCGAGTTCACCGAGCGAGCGTGACACCTCGGTGCCGTCCACCTCGACCGGGCCGCGTGCCCACTGGCCGCCGTCCGGGCCGTTGACGACGACCTGGTTGACCTCGCCGGGCTGCACCGGCTGGTCGAAGGTCAGCGTCACCTTCTCCGGAGCGACGTCGACCGCCGCGTCCTCCTTGGGGTCGGAGCCGGTCAGCGTGTTGTGCGCCAGCGCCTGCGGCGCGGCGGCGAGCAAAGCGAGCACCGTGACCAGCGTGGCGATCGTCGTCCGTGCCAGTGCCGTGCCCGGTGCGGTGCGCATGGTCAGTCCTCCCGTGCTGTCTTCTGCCGTGATCGGGCGATGGCGCCGATGCCGAAGCCGACCCCGAGCGCGCCGAACGCGAGCCCGAGCCCACCGAGCCAACGCGCGGTCGAGTCGGTTGTCGCGCCGGCATCGGCGACGTCCTCCGTCTCGGCGGCTCGTTGTGCGGTGGCCGACGCCGAGTCGGACGAGCCCGAGCCGTGGCCGCTCGATTCGGCCGCGAGCTGCACCACGGGCGCGGGACGTTCCGGATCCTCACCGTCCACCGGCGGCTCATCCCATGCCACGACCTTGCCACCTTCGTAGGTCTGCGTGGCGGGCAACACGAGCTGGTCGACATCCGTGGGCAGTGGACCAGCCGAGAAGGTGAACTCCTGGTACTCGTCCGGCTGAATGGCGTTGCCGTCCTCAGCGGTCCAGGTGATCTCGGTGACGACCTCGTCGAGCTCGGCGTCCCTCGCGTTGGTGACCGGTTCGTCCAGTTTGGTGGTGGTGACGTCGGCGTCCCAGCCCGGCACCGGCTGGGTCCGCACGGATGCGAGCGCGTACTCCTCGGCGATGCCGACCGACAGCTTGATGGTGCCCTTGCTGTCGTCTTCGTTCGGCACGCGCATGACGATCGCGGTGTAGCCGCCCTTGGTCGGCTGCTCACCGTAGACATTGGCCGTGACGTGCGCTGCGGCGATGCCGCCGGAGAGCGACCCCGCGATCGTGGCGGTCAGCGCGAGGACACCCGCGCGCGTGAACGTTCTGGTTGAAGGCATGACAACTCCTGATCAGGATGAGATCGCGGCCTCGCCTGGCCGCGATGGGTGATGGGAAGCGGAGATCAGGAGTACGCGGGCGGCCCACGCCGGGTGCAGACGCGACGGAGCAGCACCCGGACGTAGTCGTCAGGAACTGGCGAGCACAGCACCACGCCTGGTGTGCCGTGCGGGGGCGGTGCGGGGGTGAAGACCACCGGCAGCAGTCGGCGCAGGCTCGCCGCGACCAGCAGTAGCCCGCGTTCGGTGTGGCTGAGCAGCAGCGCGATGAGCAGGGTGGCGACGGCGTGGCTCATCGTCATCAAGCCAGGGTCGAACGCCGGTGCCCCGTGGTGCCCGCTGATCAGCGTCAACGCGCTGTGCAGCAGGAGCTGTGCCACCGAGAGTGTCGCGAGGATGCCGGTGGTGCCGCTCACGCGGTCGGAGATCGCGGTGGCCAGCCAGCCGAGCAGCCCGGTCAGCGCGATCGTCGTCGCGGGGTCGGGCAGGCCACCACCGGCCGCCGTGTGCGCGCTGATGGTCAGCACGGCGGAACTCACGGCAAGCACCGAACCGCGCGTCGCGCGAAGGGCACGACCCGCGTGGACTGACCGCGACCGGATGATCACGCGTTTGAGGGTATGCGATCGCGCCGCGTCATCGTGAAGCTACCGGCGTGATGCCTGCCGCAGTTCCTCAGACTCCGAGGTGATGCAACAAGGTCGCCTCGAGTTCATCGAGCTCGGCCGCGATCGCGCGGTGCGCGTCCTTACGCCGTCCGGGTGGCATGTGCTCGGCGGCCCGCACCGCGGAACTGAGCTGCCGAGCCGTGCTGGCCGCTTCGTTGGCGAACTGGACGCCCGCAGCCGTTCCACCTGTTCGGAGTTCGGCAAGGCCGTCGGACAGGCCGGCGATCCGCGCGTGCAGGGCGCCACCATGGCCGGAGTATTCGCCGAGCGAATCAACGGCGACGCCGAGCTTGCGTGCTTGGTACTTGTCATAGGCCTCGCGGCAGGCCCCTGCTGCCCGCACCGCGATCGGGGTGACAACGGGAATCACAGCCGGAAGGATAACCTTCGTCACAGTCAGGGCTTGACGCGCCTTCTTCGCGGTCAGGGCGTGCTCCTCTTCAGTTGTCGCGTGCGCTGCCGTCTCGTCGGTATCCGGCGATTTCGCGGCTTTCTTGGCGGCCTTGCGGGCCTTCTTCGCTGCCTTCTTGGCCGCTTTCGCCTCGGTCTTCGCCGCCTTGGTCAGTTTCTTGGATTTGGTGGCTTTCTCAAGGGACTCGATGGTTTCCGCCGCGAAGCCGTGCTCCGCCTCGGGCGCTTGCTTCTTCGTGCGCGCCATCCGTGGCCACCTCGTACTCGTCGTTGGTCGCTGGTGGATCAAACCTACTTCCAGTGTGTACCGGCGGCCCAGCGGACGCGCGGTGTGCCAGGCAACTGTCGGGGCACGCTTCGCGCACGGTGTCGGTGGCTGCGCTTAGGGTGGTGAGTATGGGCGATGTGCTACTCGACGCTGGGGTACTCACGAGGTGCAGGCGTCGTGTGCACCTCGAAAACGACCCCGCGTATGCCGACGTCGAACTCGCCCCGCTCAACCCGGCGACCGAGCAGCGCATCGCGGACGCGGCCGAGCACAGGGCCGACGTCGCCGAGCGGCTGCGTGCCGCGCACCCGGACGGCTGGGTGAGCGTGCCGGTCGACGTGCCGCATCGTGAGCGGGTGGCGGCCACGGTGGAGGCGCTCGCGGCCGGCGCCCGGTACATCTCCGGTGGGCTGCTGCCCGCCGACACCGATGGTGGACGGCGCGGCGGGGCCGAGGTGCTTGTCCGTACCGAGCGCGGCTACGTGCCGGTGATCGTCGTGCGGCATCGGATCAGCGACCCGGGCGCGGGCGCGATCACCACGACGCTGCCCGACCTGAACCCCGCGAACGCACGGGAGGACGCCGAGCGCAAGATGCGCTCCCACCCGCGCGACCAGCTTCGACTCGCTCACCTGCGGGAGCTGCTGCGCGCGGCGGGCCACGCCGAGCCGGACACCGCGCGCGGCGGCGTCATCGGGCTCGACGCCGACGTCGTGCTGTGGTTCGACCTCGATGCGCCGACGTTCCCCGGTGAGCGCAGCGCGATGACCGAGTACGCGGACCGATTCGGCGACCGTCACGCCATCGCGGTCGCGGCGGCCACCGGCGGGGAACCGCTGGCGCAGCCGTCCAGGATCGTGGAGTGCAAGCAGTGCCCGTGGTGGTCGGTATGCGAACCGGCACTGCTCGAGGCGCGCGACGTCAGCCTTGTCGCGCGCGGTGACGACGCGGTGATGCTTCGCGAGCGCGGCGTCGCGACGGTGGATCAGCTCGCCGCGCTCGACCCGTCAGGTGAGCCGCCCGCGCTACTGACCGGGATGCCGTTCGAACACGCGGTGGCGCTCGCACGGGCGTGGCGCGGCGGGGTGTCCGTGGTGCGCAAAGTTCGTGACGTCGTGGTCCCGCGCGGTGACGTTGAGGTCGACGTCGATATGGAGAGCTTCGCCGATCACGGCGCGTACCTGTGGGGTGCGCTGCTGTCTGGCGCCGACGTCGGGTTGCCGCACGGGTACCACTCTTTCGGCACGTGGGAGCCGGTGCCGACCGACGACGAAGCGCGCTCGTTCGCGGAGTTCTGGACGTGGTTCAACGAGGTCCGCGCGCGTGCGGCGCAGCGAGGGCTGACGTTCCGCGCCTACTGCTACAACGCGCTGGCCGAGAACCGCTGGCTGCTCAGCTCGGCGACCCGGTTCGCGGGTAAACCTGGCGTGCCCGAGGTCGAAGAGGTGCAGGCGTTCGTTGACTCCGATGAGTGGATCGACTTGTTCCGGAGCGTCGCGGACACCTTCTTGTCAACGGCGGGCAAAGGCTTGAAGGTCCTCGCGCGACAGGCTGGCCATGACTGGGACGACCCGGAGGCCAGTGGCGAGGCGTCGATGCGCTGGTACCGAGAGGCCGTCGGCATGGATGGCAGCGCGCCCGCGCTGCGGCAGCGGGAACGGCTGCTGCGTTACAACGAGGACGACGTCCGCGCCACGCACGCGCTGCGCACGTGGATGTCCGGCTCAGCGATGGCGGACGTCCCGTATATCGGGGATTTGTAACGGCGGGCGCGCCTGCCGCCTGGCGCCTGGCGCTGCCTGAGGACGAACTAGTACCCGGCGACCTCGGATCCCGATAGGGCGGCGCATCGGGAATGGATGTCAGCGCGGCGCCATGCGCAGCGAGCCGTCCAGCCGGATGACTTCGCCGTTCAGGTAGTCGTGCTCGATGATGTCGATGGCCAACTGCGCGTACTCGGCGGGCTTGCCGAGCCGCTTCGGGAACGGCACGCCTTCGGCGAGCCCGGCGCGGATCTCGTCGCTGACGGTGGCCAGCATCGGCGTGTCGATGATGCCGGGCGCGATCGTCATGACGCGGATGCCGGACGACGAGAGGTCGCGTGCCGCGGGCAGGTTGAGGCCGACGACGCCGCCCTTGGATGCCGCGTAGGCGACTTGTCCGATCTGCCCGTCGTAGGCGGCGATCGACGCGGTGTTGATGATGACACCGCGGGCGTTGTCGTCGAGCGGCTCGGTCTTGGCGATGGCCTCGGCCGCGAGCGTGGTGACGTTGAAGGTGCCGATCAGGTTCACTTCGACGACCTTGCGGAACAGTGCGAGGTCGTGCGTGCCCTTCTTGGACAGGATGCGCGCGGACGGGCCGATGCCAGCGCAGTTCACCGCGGTGCGCAGCGGCACACCAGCGCCGGACGCGGTCGCGACGGCGGCCTGCACCTGCTCGGGATCAGTCACGTCGGTCTCGACATAGGTGATGCCCTCCGCGGGTTCGGCCTTCTCGATCGCGGCTGGCAGATCGAACGCGAACACGCTGGCGCCCTTGGCTGCCAGTGCCGCCGCCGTCGCTCCGCCAAGGCCGGACGCGCCGCCGGTGACGATCGCTGCTGTCGAGGTGAGTTCCATCTGCCCGCTCCTTCGTCCCCCAGCTGGTTTTGGTCTCCAAGTCTGTGAACGTGCAGGCTAGCGAATTGTTGCGATAAGGGGCGTGTATCACCGCGACGTCGTGACTGCCATCACGCGCCGTCCGACGCTCCGCGAGTCGCACCGTATCCCGCGCGAGTCGCACCGTAATCGCTCCGAGTTGCACCTTTCGGACGGAGTGCTCAGCCGGGGAAGGGCGCCGCGCCGGTGTTCGGGGCGTGGTCGCTGGCGGCGGCAGCGGTGGAGATCGTCTCGTAGCTACCCCATTCGGAGGCGGTCGCCCATTGGACGCTGCGGGCATCGTCCAGATGGCCTAACGAGAACCGGAAGACCACGCTGTGCCCCTTGGCCGCGACGCGGACGCCGCTCTTCGTCATGAACCGCGCCTCGTTGTTGCGCCGGTCGCGGTAGCTCGGTCCCCACCCGTTGTCTGCGAGGTTCGCCCAGATCTCGTAGTCGATCTCGCCGTCGCCCGTGGTGTCGAAGAATGACGCCACGTTCATCGTGCGGTTTCCGTCCTGCTGCCGCCGCGGGACTTCGGCTGTGAACCGGACCCGCAGCGTGAAGCCGTCCGCTGTCCGGGTGAGCGTCGCGACGGCGATGTCGGTGTAGTCCGGCGGGCGCTGCAACGTCCAGTCGACGTCGTTCGTGGTGTCCTTGGTCCGCGCGGTCATTCGTACGGGCGTACGTCGCGGCGTCGAGACGGGCGCGGCCTCCGCCTGCCGAGAGACCTGCGGCGCCGTGTGCTTGGGCGCGGAGGTCGTCGTGGCATCCGCGCGCGGGCGAGCCGGGGCGCTCGGGCGGCCCGAGGGCCGCGGGTGTTCGGTCTGTGCTGGCGTGAACGTCGGCGCCAGGTCGACGGTGCGCTGCGGTGTCGCCGTGTCATCGACGGGGCTCATGCCGCAGGCGGTCAGCGCGAACGCCGCCACCAATAAGAAAACGCGTACTAAGCGTTTCGACTTATGAGTTGTTTGCTCCATTAGATGCACCAGGCAATACTAACCAGCACACACCCGTTTGGGCGACATCGAACAGTCGGGGCTGCGCCTGCGGATCAGGTTGGCGGGATGCCGCTTAAGAGTCAGGGCAACGAGTAAGGAGCGGGAATGCGGTTAAGCAAGATCGTGGCGCCGGTGGCGATCGCGCTGCTCATCGGCGGCAGTGCCGGGATCGCCGCGGCGCAGCCGGGGCCTAACGGCTCGAACAACTTTGGCCTGTGCACGGCGTACTTCGCCGGTTCGGACAAGGGCAAGGAGAAGAAGCGTCAGGCGCCCCCGTTCCAGGCGCTGGAGGCGGCGGCCGAGGAATCGGACCAGACCGTCGAGGAGTGGTGCGCGCAGAACGCGCCGCACCCGAGCGGCAACGGCGGCGGGAATGGCGGGAATGGGGGCCGCCCGTAACGGGTGATCCGTAGGACGTCGAAAAGGGGGACGCTCGTTGTTGAGCGTCCCCCTTTTCGACGTTGAGATCAGGGTCGGGTGGCCTGTTCGCCGTGGTTCTCGCTGTAGTCGCTGCCTGGGTTGTCCGGTGTCGCGGTGGGGTCGTTGTCGGGCTGGCTGTCGGGGTGTTCCTGGGTGGTGGTGGGGCGCGCGGTGCTGTCGTCGTTGCCGGGGCGGGCGGTTTCGGAGGGCACTGTTTCGGGTGCGCCGGTCGGTCGCGTCTCGGGCGCCTCGCCTCGGTTCTGGCCGCGGTCTTGTGCCTGGGTGGGCAGGCTGCTGGGTTTGCCTGGCCGTTCGGCGAGGACGTTGCCGCAGTAGGCGGCCACGTTGTCCTCGCCGCCCGCCTCGGTGATCAGCACCTCGAACGCGGGGCTCTCGGTTGCTGTGCCGTGCTCGTTGTCCGCGCCGGAGGTGTAGGCCTGGCACAGTCCGATCAGCGACGGCGACGGGGTGTCGGCGTGGCCGCCGGGTGTGCTGGTCGGTGCCGGGACCGAGCTGGTCGGCGCCGGGTTGACCGGGGGCTCGGCGGGGGAGTCGCCGGGTAGCGGGAGCGTGCCGGTGGCGCTGGCCAGGGTGATGCCGCCGACAGCGGCCGCGGCGGCGGCGGGGGCGGCCACCTTGGCGGTGAGCAGGGTCGCGAGTGCGGTTTTGATCATGGAACGTCTCCGTTGCTGAGGTACGGGATCGACCTGAGCCGACCGGAACGCCGCCATCGCGGTGTGCTCGCCCGCGAGCTCACCGGGATGTGCTGGACCCGAGGCCGCGTCGAGCAGATCGCCCAGCGGTTCCAGGTCAGCGGGTCGCGACGACGCGGACGCACCACCGAGCAGCTGCTCTGCGGTGCGCCGGTCGATGCGGCGGGAACGGTTCGTGCTCATCTCATATCCCTCAGCGCCGAGTCCGCAAAATGTGTCACACCGTCCTGCTCGAGGATGGTCGCGAGTGTGCGTAGTCCCCGGTGAGCGGCGGTGCGCACAGCTCCGGCACGCTTGCCGAGCACCGTGGCCGCGGCCTTCGCGTCGAGGCCGACCACCACGCGCAGCAACACCGCCTCCGCCTGATCACGAGGCAGCCGCGCGATCAACGCCACTGCCGTGTCCGTGGCCAGTGCCGTGACCGCCGCGTCAGCGGTATCCGACGGGGCCGGCAGATCATGCAGCGACTCGGCAGGGGCGTCGGCGTTCGGCCGTCGGCGCTGCCGGCGGAGATGATCCATCGCCCGGTTGCGGGCGATCCGCGTCGCCCAGCCACGGAAATCATCGACACCACCACGAAACGCACCGATATCACGCGCGATGTGCAGCCACGCCTCCGCCGCGACATCCTCCGCGTCACCCCCGACCAACGCCCGCAAATACCGCAACACCCTCGGCTGCACATCCCGATACAACACCCGGAACCCATCCTCACCACCCCGCTGCGCCACACCCAACGCAACAGCCAGGTCGGCGACACCGGGCGCCTCGTCAACATCGCCGACCGCACCAGCAACCGACTCGGGTTCATGGACCGACATTCACACCTGCACCGCGCCTAGGTGGGCCAAAAGACGTGCTGCTACCACTTGATCTTGAACGGGTACTCCTCGGGCGGTGGGTCGGAGTGGTGCTCGGCGCAGTAGTCGTCGCGTGGCTTCGTCGTGGTCAGCGGCGGTGCGTAGGAGTTGGACTCCAGCAGCAGCGCGCCCTCGGCGGCGGCGTCTTCCTCGATCCTGGCGGCGATGAGCTCGCGCTCCTCGGCGGTGCTGGCGCTGGCCAGGTCCTCGGCGTTGCGCCACGCACGCTCCCGCCAGCCGACGATCAGCTGGAAGCTCGTCGGGTCGGCGATGCTTTCCTCGCCGTCGTCCATGTCAGGGTCGAACCGGGCGGCCAGCTCGGCGGCCAGTGGTTGCGTCAGGAGCTGCAGCAGCTCGTTCACCTTGTCGTAGTCCGGTTTGCCCGACGTGCCATCCGGGCGGACCAGGCCGCTCGCCGCCATGACGAATGGCAGGTCTCGATTGATGTGGGCGTTGATTCCCACCAGCAGGTCACCGTTGCCGGTGGCTTCCCGCGCGGCCGCGGCGTCGAAGGCGATGTGCCACGCCAACGGCACGTCGGGATTGCCGGCATGCCACTCGTCGAACGCCCACAGGTAGGCCCGTGCGAACGTTTCCACGACGTAGTTCATCCACGCCTTGTCCTCGTAATGCGGGCTCCCATCGTCATCGGTCGTGTCCCGAATCCATTCGTAGCCCTGCGTGATACGGAGATAGGCGAGCGAGAACACCGCGTCGTGATCACAGTTCTCGGCCAGCTCCCTGGCCCGTTCGCCCATCTCACCGAGCGTTTTCTTGATGCAGCTGTCCCTGCCGGCGAGACATTCTTCGGAACTGGACGGATCGAAGGGGCCGATATACGCCGGCAGCCACTCCGCCCAGTTGACGGTCAGCGTGTCCGACAACGACGTGTCATCCTCGGCGCTGGCCGAGATCGGAAACAGCGGGATGAGCAGGGCGGCGACGGCGGCGACTATGACAGCGGTGCGGCGGCGCTTGCGCGTCACCTGGGGACGGACCATTTCACACTCCGGCTATCGGGGCAGGGTCGCCCGGCGGTGATCTCGGTCCGTTGGGTCCGGCCGAGTTCCCCCCCTCAACCGGATGACGCATTTCCTGGCTCGTGGTGACGCTATGCCGCTTTCAAAAGCGGAGCAATCGACCGAACGGCCGCCGAGATAGGTCCGATTGTGCGGTTGTGTAGCTGCCTATCGGTGCAGGTGGCAGCGACAGCGTCGCTGCGTCACCGCCCGCCTCAGCGGGCCGCGATCACCTCGGCGGTGGAACTGATGCTCGCGAACCCGCCCGAGTGGAGGTTGACCACGGTGACGCGCGTCAGGTGATCGGCGCTGAGCGTATCGCCGTTCGGGTCGGTGCCCGAGAAGGCGCCGGTGGCGTCGATGGTGACCACCACGTCGTAGCCCAGGTTGCCGCCGACCCTGGCGGTCGTCTCGACGCAGTGGTTCGTCGTCAGCCCCGCGAGCACGATGCGCCCGATGCCACGAGCCGTGAGCCAGCCGTGCAGGTCAACCGTTCCGTGAAAGGCGGAGTTGACGTGCTTCGTGACCAGCAGGTCCGGCTCGACGTCGTCCAGTTCGGCGACGAACGCGTTGCCGGGAGTGCCTGGCGCGAGCGGAGATCCCGGCTCGTGCGAATCATGGCGGACCAGCACGATCGGCCGGCTGGCCTGCTGCCAGGCGTCGAGCAGCGCGGCGATGTTCGACCAGACCGCCGGGTTGTTGTGCCGCGGCATTCCGCCACCGTCGAAGGCCCGTTGCGCGTCGATCACGATGAGCGCTGGTTTGTCCATGCCTTGATCCTGCCTACCGGCGGTGGTCGGCGGACCAGACAAAGATGTACTTACCCGATACATTCCTGCCATGCTCACCATCGGTGTCGTGATGCTGCCGGACGCGAGGGTGTTCGACGTCGCCGTGATCGCGGAGGTATTCGGCATCGACCGCACCGACCATGGCGTCCCGCCGTTCGACGTCCGATGGTGTTCGCAGGGCAGACGGCGCACTCCGATGCACCCGGCGGGCGACATGTCCGCGACGCACGGGATCGGCGGCCTCGCCGCATGCGACGTCGTGATCGCGCCAGGCAGGCACCAGCGCACCGAGGTCCCGCGGCCAGTCATCGCCGCGATCCGCGACGCACACGAGCGGGGCACCGTCCTGATGTCGCTGTGCTCCGGCGCGTTCACGCTCGCGGCGGCCGGGGTGCTCAGCGGCCGCCCGGCTACGACGCACTGGGCGTTGCTCGACGATCTCGCCCACGCGGCACCTGGCGCCGATATCCATCGCGACGCGCTCTACACCGACGCGGGCGAGGTGCTGACATCGGCGGGAGTCGTTGGCGGGCTGGACGTGTGCCTCCACTTCATCCGCAGAGAGTTCGGTGGTGACGTCGCATCGGCGCTTGCGCGACGCGTCGTGATGCCACCGGTGCGCGAAGGCGGGCAGCGACAATATGCCGAGACGCCGGTGCCGAGGCGGGTCACTGGCATCGCACCCACGATGGACTGGGCCATGGCTCGCCTCGGTGAGCCGATCGGGTGCGGGGACCTCACGGCACACGCGGGTATGAGCGGTAGGACGTTCCATCGTGAGTTCACCGCCGCGACCGGCATGACGCCGGGCAAGTGGCTGCGCAACCAGCGCATCCGCTACGCGCAGCGGTTGCTCGAGGCGACCGACCTGACCGTCGATCGCGTCGCGGAACGCTCCGGTCTCGGCACGGCAGCGAACCTCCGGCGCGGACTGCGGGCAGAGCTAGGCGTCGGTCCCGACGCCTACCGGCGTACGTTCCGTGCCAAGCTGACGGGCGGCGTACCCGGGTAGCCTTTTGGAAGACTGCCAACAAGCGGACCATGGTGGAGCGGGAATGAGCGTCACGCGACACACGCATCACCACAGCTGCACCCTGTGTGAGGCGACGTGCGGCATCGTCGTCGCCACCGAGGGCGACCGTGTCGTCGACATCAGAGGCGACGAGCAGGACCCGATCTCGCGCGGCTACATCTGCCCGAAAGCGACCGCGCTCGCCGACCTGCACCACGATCCTGACCGGCTGCGGCGGCCGATGGTGCGCGACGGCGACACGTGGCGAGACGTCGGCTGGGACGAGGCGTTCGAGCTGACCGCCGAACGGCTGAAGCAGGTCCGCGCCGAGCACGGTAAGGACGCCGTCGCCGTCTACCAGGGCAATCCGACCGCGCATAATCCTGGCCTGCTTCTCTTCGGTCAGCCGTTCTTCCGCGGTCTCGGCACGCGCAATCTGTTCTCGGCGACGTCGGTGGACCAACTGCCGCAGATGTTGGCCTCGTATCTGATGTTCGGGCATCAGGCGTTGCTTCCGGTGCCCGACATCGACCGCACCGACCTGTTCGTCTGCATCGGCGCGAACCCGCTCGTCTCCAACGGCAGCGTCATGACCGCGCCGAACATGCGCGGGCGGCTCGCCGCGCTGCGCCAGCGCGGCGGCAGGGCGGTGATCATCGATCCGCGTCGCACGGAAACGGCCTCGCGCGCTGAGCACCTGTTCATCCGGCCCGGCACCGACGCGCTATTCCTGCTCTCGCTGGTCCACGTCCTGTTCGCACACGACCTGGTCAACACCGGCAGGCTCGGCGAGCACGTCGTCGGCGTTACCCGCGTGAAGACCGCCGCGATGGACTTCCCGCCCGAGCGCACGGCGCCGATCACCGGCGTCGCACCGGAGGACGTCGTCGCGCTGGCACGGGCGATCGCGACAACCGAACGCGCGGTGGTATACGGCAGGGTCGGCGTCTGTACTCAGGAGTTCGGCGGTCTCGCGGCGTGGCTGCTCGTGGTGGTCAACGCGCTGACTGGCCACCTCGACGAGCCTGGCGGGGCGATGTTCACGACGCCCGCGATCGATCCGGTCCCGCTCGCGAGCATGGCCGGATTCGCTGGCAGCTTCGCCAGCTTCCGCAGCAGGGTGCGCGGGCTGCCGGAGTTCGGTGGCGAGCTGCCCGTCGCCACGCTCGCCGATGAGATTGAGACGGGCGGCGACAGCCAGATCCGCGCGCTGATCACGTCGGCGGGCAACCCGGTGCTGTCCACTCCAAACGGTGCCCGACTGGACCGTGCACTCGGCCAGCTCGACTTCATGGTGGCGATCGACCCGTACCTCAACGAAACGACGCGACACGCCGACGTCATCCTGCCGCCGACTGGCCCGCTGGAGCGCTCGCACTACGAACTGCTGCTCACGATGGTCGCGGTGCGCAACTGGGCGAAGTACTCACCTGCGGTGTTCGAGCGCGGCGAGGACCAGCGGCACGACTGGGAAATCTGCCTCGAATTGGCGTCTCGAGTGCTCGGCCCGGACAGCCTGCGCATACCTGGCAAGCTCGCCGCATCGGCGCTGGAACGGCTCGGGCCGGAGACGATGTTCGAACTCGGGCTGCGCTCCGGGCCGTACGGCCTGCGGAAACTCGCCAAGGGCCTGTCGCTGCGCACATTGAAGAAGCACCAGCACGGTGTCGACTTGGGTCCGCTGGAACGACGGCTGCCCGACCGGCTGTTCACCCCGCGCAAGAAGATCAACCTCGCGCCGTGCGAGTACATCGAGGACCTTGACCGGCTGCGGGGCAGGCAGCAGGCGTGGCAGCCGGGCGAATTGGTCCTGATTGGACGTCGACAGCTGCGCAGCAACAACTCTTGGCTGCACAACAGCGAACGCCTGGTCAAGGGCAAGCCGAGGTGCACGCTGCTGATCCACCCGGACGACGCCGAGCGCAACGAGCTCACCGACGGTCAGCTGGCGGTGCTGTCATCGCGGGTCGGGGATGTGGAGGTGCCGGTCGAGGTCAGCGACGCGATGCTGCCTGGCGTGGTGAGCCTGCCGCACGGCTGGGGCCACGGCCGCGACGGCGTGCGGCTCGGCGTCGCGAGCGCGCACCCTGGCGCGAGCATCAACGACGTCACTGACGAGCAGTACGTCGACGAACTGTCCGGCACGGCCGCGCTGTCTGGGCAGCGGGTCCGGGTGCGCGCCGTCCGATCGCCGTCGGTGTGATGCCGTAGCGTGGCGCTGTGGGGAGACACGTGCGAGCCATCGTCGGCTACGCGGCAGCGGTGAGTGCGCTGCCGTACCTGGGCTTGAAACTGCTGTGGTTGTCCGGCAGCGACGCCGGGATCACTGATCCGGCGTTCGCCGAGGACGGCGGCATTTATGCGTTGAACCTACTCACGGCGGGCATGGACGTCGTCGCGATCGTGCTCGCGGTGACGTTCGCGAGCCGCCGGGGTATGCGTGCGCCCGCCCCGCTGGTGCTGTTCCCGATCTGGGTGGGCACTGGGTTCCTGGCGCCGATCGTGGTGGCCACGCCGCTCGCCGCGACGACGTCAGGCGACTCGGCGGGTGCTTCGACGTTGCCGCTGGCAGGCTGGGTGATTCCGTTGGTGTACGGCAGCTTCGTCGGGTTGGGCGTGCTGCTGTTGACGGCGTTCCTGCTCTACGCCCGCGAGCGCTGGTCGGGTCGGCTCACGACGGTGCCGCGAGGGCCGGTCGCCGCGCTGCTCGGGTCCGCGCTCGCGCTGTTCGTGGCTGTCGTGCATGGCGTGTGGATCATCCGCGAGGACGGCGGCGATGTCGTGTGGGCAGTGCACGGCGCGTTCGCGCTGATCGGCGTTGTCGGCGTGTGGTGGCTGCGCCGAGGCGTGCGTTGGCTGCCGCTGATGGCCGCGTGGGCCGGGTCCGGCGCGCTGTTCGCGTGGGGCGCGTGGAACAGCCTCAACACCCTCGGCGGCACGGTCCTCGTCATGGGTGAACCGAGCACCCTCGGGGTGGCGCGCGCCCTCGCGCAGGTGCTCGGCGGCACGGTGCTCGCGTATGCGTCGGCCAGGGTGGTGACGGTCAGCCCTTCTTCGGTGGCGCGTGATCGACCTGGCGCTCGAGAATGCTCTTGAAGCGGTCGCGCACCTTGGCGCGCTTCTTGCCGAAGGTCTCCAGGATGATCACCCGTTCCTTGGTCAGGTAGACCGCGCGGTAGATCGTCGGGGTGGCCTTCTTCCCCGTGCTGAACACCCGAATCCGCTTCGTCGAGAGTCGCTTGTGGCGCGTCAGCTTGCTCTTCCGCTGCGCTTTCGCGTAGGCGTCCGCGACGTCGTCGATGCGCTTCCGCTTCTTGAACTCCATCGCGAAGAGTTCGATCTTCGTGCCCTTGACTTTGGTCGTGCGGAGTAGCCCGCTGTCCAGCTTGGCCTTCCGCAGCTCACTGATCATCGACGACGGCAGCAGGTCGGCCTTCCGCACCCGCTTGATGCCGAACCGGCCGTCGGTGCGCCGTGTCTTGCCCGGCAGCTTCACCAGCGCCTCGGCGTTGTTCTTCGGCTTGGTCCTGGTCGGCGTGGTCGTCGTCGTGGTTGTGGTGGTTGTCGTCGTTGTGGTGGTGGACGTCGTGGTGGTCGTCGTCGCCGCGACGGCCGTGTTCGGTGCCTGGTCCTCGCCCTGGAACCACAGCCACCAGCCGCCGACGGTCAGCCCGGCGACCACCGCGCCGACGACCGCCATGACGATCAGCTTGCCGGGTCGGCCCTTGTTCTGTGGCTTGCGCCAGTCGTCCTGTCCATACGGCCAGCCCTGGTTGGCCGTGGGTGTGACTGGCGGGAACTCGTCGCGGCCCCACGGCGGGGTGGGGTTCGGCATCGGTGCGTGCCAGCCGGGGTGCTGTTGCTGGGGGAAGCCAGCGGCAGGGGAGCCGGGGTGCTGTTGCTGGGGGAAGCCAGCGGCAGGGGAGCCGGGGTGCTGTTGTGGGAAGCCGCCGGTGTGTGGTTGCGGGAATCCCCCGGTATGCGGCTGTGGGAACCCACCGGGCGGCGACGCCATCGGCTGCTGCGGGTACCCCTGTGGTGGCGGTGGCATCTGGGGCGGCTGCGGAGGCTGCTGCGGGGCCTGCTGCGGCGGCGCCTGGGGCGGCTGCGGTGGCGGGACCTGGGGTGCTTGCGGTGTCGGCGGTTGCCCCTGCAACGGCTGCACGACCTGGGTCCGCTCGGCGGAGCTCTGGTCTTGCTGTTCCTGTGGGGGCTGCTGTACTTGCGGCTGTTGCGGGTCGCTGGGCTGCGCGGGTGAACCTGGCGTGCCTGGCTGCTGGGGCGAGCCGGGCGCTTGTGACTGCGGAGTTTCCTGTGGAGTGTTGGACTGCTGGCCCTGCGGGGCCTGGCTGGCGACGTCCTTAGAGAACACCTGGGTGGCCTCGGCGTTCGAACCACCGTTCTGGTCTGGTGGCTGCTGCGTGACCGCGGATGACAGCACCTGGTCCCGCCGCTCCCGGTACTCGTCTGCGGTGATCTTGCCTGCCGAGAAGTCCTCGTCAAGCTTGCGCAGCTCCTCTTGCCAGGTCACCCCGGCACCCCCTTATCGAGATCGTGTTGACCGTGCGCCCATTTTGCATGTTCGGCGTCACTGGCGGGTCGATTCGTGCCCTCCCGTAACCTAGCTGATCGGGTGACTGGATGTTCCGCCCGATCGATGTCTCGATAAGTCTCACTCGACCAGTGGCGTAGGCTCGGCTGTCGGCGCGGCAGACTGCCGATGATGTCGGTATCGCGGCGGGTTCGGGCACGCGAATTGCTACCGGGCGTTTCGGATGCGACTGCGGCATCGCAGCACGCCGACCGAGGTTCACCGGAGCTGAGCCCTAGCTAGTGTAAATCTGAACTACATTCATAATGATTCGGAAAACCCGTGTTCTACACGGTGATCGGCGGCGAAGGCAGGCCACATTGACCTGCCGGATGAGCGAGTAACGTGCGGCCGGTGCGTGCCTGAACTGCACGCCCACCGCTGCTCCGGTTGATTATCTTCTCGGCGTTGCTTGATCTATCATGGATCCAGTAAACGTCGATTTCTCTGTGTCAGACGAATTGGCTCAATCCGCGTGGGATCGATGCATATATTCACGCTTGTGATAAGAGCATAGGTGGCCATATATAAATCGCTGTGCGAAGTTCTTTGGAGTCAAAGAATCGAGCCCCGCTTTCGACTCCAATGTGACGACAGAAGGCGACAGAAGCAGTTTGTGCGACGAGTAGTTGCTGAGCGTGGTTGGTTCTATCCGGCTACGGTGCAGCGGGCGGCGCGCTCGGATGCGAGACGTGAGCTACGCGCCTCAGGTCGATGAGGGTAGGCACTGAAGGTGCTCTGACCAGCATAAACGACCGGTAGAGCTACTTTCGGTAGCATTCCGAGTCGCTACGTAGCCTCATTGCGCATATTGAGTGAAGACTTATGGTCGCGCTCGTTAGGTGCACGGCTTCGCCATGCCGCTTGCCGCCCGGGGTATTTCCGCTGTTAAAGGCCACTTTAAGGACGCTGTGTCGCGGTGTGTCCAGTAGGTCCGTGAAGGTCTGCCCTGTTCGGTTGTCGTCACTCGTTCGCTTGACGCGATCTACACACGTTTTCTACGGTGCTGAACGCTTGGTCGTAGTTGCTGGGGCTGGGGGTTTTGAGGCTTCCGTCGGGTCCTATCACTGTGTCCACTCCAACTACATATGGTGATAGCTGCAGTACCGACTGTGACAGTCGTCGTGGTCGCCTGCGGGGTTTGTGATGACCGGGGAGGGCGTCGTGGCGACTGCTCGCAGATCGTTTCGTGGTGCGGAATGGAGCCGTGCGGCTCTGATAATGGTGCTGGTGTGGGCGTTGTCGCTCATCGCGACGCCAGTCGTGCCATCGGCCGAAGCGGCTGAGGAACTGAAGGACCAGAAGGATCCTTGCGCGGAGTACGACTTCAACGAGGGGGCACCGTCTGATGAGGTCGCCGCTACGGTGGCGAAGCGGTGCGATCGTGACGTTCCGGTTGCTGAAGGTCGGACGGAGTTCTCCGACGCTGTCGTGCGTCCTGATGGGACGGGTGAGTTCACGGCGTACGCGGAACCGGTCCGGGCACGGGACGACAAGGACGACTGGGCGCCGATCGACACGGCGTTGCGGGTTCGTGCTGACGGGAGCATCGAACCTGGCAACACGGTCTTGCCCGTCACGATCTCCGGTGGCGGCAATGGTGATTTCGCCCGGATAGAGCAGGACGGCAAGGCGTTTGGCTTGTCGTGGCCCGGCAAACTGCCGAAGCCGAGTGTCGAGGGTGACACCGCGACCTATGCCGACGTGCTCCCCGGCGTGGATTTGACGGTGACTGCGCACGCGATGGGTTTCTCCCACAACCTTGTGGTCAAGACCCGCAAGGCTGCGCGGTCTCGGATGCTGGAGCGAGTCCGGTTCGGTGTGTCGACCGGTGATGCGGCCGTGCGGAAGACTCGCGGTGGCGGCCTGGAGGTTGCTGGCGGTGATGAGCCGTGGCTGGTGGCACCCGCACCGATGATGTGGGATTCGCCAGCGGTTAAGGAGCGGACGCAGTCCGACCGTGGCGGTGTGGCACCAGGGAAGGCACGGCGGGCCAAGAAAGCGGTGATGGACGTCGAGGTCCGCGGCCAGGACCTGACCTTGGTCACCGACACCGATGTGCTGCGTGGTGAGGACACCCAGTACCCGGTGATCATCGATCCGTACTGGACTGGAAAAAAGCGCAACGGTGAGTGGGCCACGGTGTCGGAGAAGTATCCGAACACCGCGTACTGGAAGACCAGCCACCTGTATAACAAGGCTGATTTCGGTGGCGCCGGCGTTGGCCGGGTGTGTGATGAGTCGTCCAACTTCACGTGCTACACGCCGTCGTATCGGATGCGGTCGCTTTTCCGAATGGACACCGCTTATGTGACGCGTAGTGATGCTCGGGTGCTGAAGGCGGCGAAGTTCAAGATCCTGCAGAAGCATGCGTGGGTGTGCCACGACTCGAGCCCGCTGTCGAAGGCGAAGTTGCGTCGCATAAGTCGCATCAAGTCGCATCACACGTGGAATGACCAGCCGTCGTGGTATGCGAAGTCGGCGAAGAGCACGGAGTACGCCAACCATGGCGCTGCCTGCGCTGGTGGTCCGGCGGATGCGATCTTCAGGGTCAAGCACATCGTGGATATCGCGGAGGCGAACTCCCATCACGCGGTGAACCTGGGCATGATCGCGGTCGATGAGTCAACGGTGGCGCATTGGAAGCGGTTCGACGCGGGTAAGGCGCGGATCACGCTGAAGTACAACACCAAGCCGGACACGCCGAAGTATCTGTTCAACGACGGTAAGAAGTGCGCGTCAACGAGCGACCAGCCATGGGTGACCACCCGTAGGCCGCAAGTGTCGGGAAGGGTGTATGACGCCGATGGCTCGGTCAAGGGCCATTTCCGGCTGTCTCAGTGGGACGAGAGCCAGAACGCCTATGTCCGTATCGACACCCATACCTCGGGGTTCAAGTCCTCAGGAAAGCGGGTGTTCTGGAAGACGGGCTTGACCCTGTCCGATGGTAAGTACATATGGCGGATGAGAAGCGACGATGGGGATCTCACCAGCGATTTCACCAAGTTCTGCCACTACAGGGTCGACGCGACACCGCCGAAGAACGTGGAGATCAGCCCGAATTCGGATGACCCGCTAGCGGTAGGCGATTCGGCGACGTTCACCTTGTCAGCGACCGACAAGAACGGGATCACGAAGTTCGGTTATGGGTTGGACACCGAATCGGTCGACAACACAGTGTCGGCGTCGGGTGGCTCCGCGTCGGTGACCCTGTCCGACCTCAGCAAAGGACGGCACGTTCTGTACGTGTGGGCCTACGACAAGGCCGGTAACAAGTCCGCCCGCGCCCAACACAGCATCTTCGTCGGTACTGTCGATGAGGCTGTCGCTATGGGTGCGTGGCGGTTGGACGGCGATCCGTATGACGACTCGGGCGAAGGGAACACGCTGACGCTTTCGTCCGAGGCTGCCTGGGCAGCCGACCGGAACGGTGTGGCGGACTCGGCGCTGGAGTTCACCGGAACCGCTGGTCAGTGTGTGACCACATCGGACTCGGTAATCCGCACGGACACGTCGTATTCGGTGACGGCGTGGGTACGGCTGGAGGAGCGGGACCGGTGGCAGACGTTCGTGTCACAGGCCGGTGAGAATCGTCCCGCGTTTTTCTTTAGGTATCACGCCAACGCGGACGAGTGGAATCTCGCGCTTCCGACCGATGATGCCGAGACCACGAACTGGCAAGGCCTGGGTTCGGATGTGACTCCGGTGCTAGGGGAATGGACGCACTTGGCCGCGACGATGGACACGGCGGCGAAGGTGGTGCGGTTCTATGTCAATGGGGAACTGACGGCGGAACGTTCCATCACCTACACGCCGTGGAACGCCACGGGTTCACTGTTGGTCGGCTGCGCGGGCGACAAAACCGGCGATACGTGGAGCGAACTCAACGGCGCGATAGACCAGGCCTCCGCGTGGCAGGGCCTGCTGACCGCTGAGGAGATCAAGCGGTCCATGACCGAGTTGCCTGCCCGGAGTGTCGGTGACTGGCGTATGCAGGGCAGCGGCGAAGATTCCTCGGAGTTCGCTCGCGGCCTCTCCGACGCTGCGGTCGGCGACTGGGTGCATGACGAGTACGCGCGTGAGAGACGTGCCGCATGGCTGGATGGGCAGGCTGGGTCCTGTATGGACTCGCAGGCGCCGATCCTGCGGGAGCAGGAGTCGTTCTCCGTGTCGGCGTGGGTCAAACTTGACGCAGACGCATCGGGTAACGCCACGGTGATCTCGCAGTCTGGCACGGAGTGGACCGGGTTCGACCTAGGCTACGACGCGACCGCCGATCGGTGGCTGCTTTCGGTGCTCACCCAAGGGGGTACCGACCCGGCGTGGGCGTCGGTGACCTCGGCATCGGTTCCGGTCAAGGACCAATGGACCCATCTGACCGGGGTAGTTGATGTGACCGCGAACGTGCTGCGGATTTACATCGACGGCCAGCTGGACGGTGAGAACACGCTGAGCTCACCTGTCGAATACGGTGCCGGCTCGCTGCTAGTGGGCTGTCAGGCCAGTGCCAGCGACGGCAGCCAGTCGCACAACCTCAAGGGTGCGGTGTCGAATGTGGCGGCGTATCGGGGCGCGTTGACCGCCACCGACGTCGACCACTTGGTGTCCAACCCCGGCGTGAAGCCGTTGGCGTTCTGGCCGTTGCAGGGTCCTGACTGGTGGTCAGATAGGACCGAGGACGAGTCGCACATGTTCGACGACACGTCGGGCAACGGTAACCACCTGTCGGAGCCAGCAAGCTACTCGTGGGTGAGCAACGCCGCTAATGAACCTGCGGATGCGCTGCATTTGCCGGTTGAGACGGATGCGTGTTCGCAGACGTCGTCGGAGACGGTCCGTACTGACGAGTCGTTCACGGTAGCGGCGTGGGTGAAGCTCGATGACGTGACCGCTGACCGTGCGGTGATGTCGAAGGATGGCGGGACGATGCATGCGCATTCAATGCGCCTGTATCACGACGCGACCGACGGTTGGACCTTCGAGCTGGTGACGCCGAGTGGTGACTCGGTCAGCGTCGACAGTGTGAGTGGTGGCCTCGGGACCGCTGATGTGTGGACACATGTGGCGGCGGTGTACGACCTGGAGCACGGCAATATGCGGCTCTACGTCGACGGCAACGAGGTGGCCCGGGTCGAGGGACCGGCCACGCCGCACAACGTGGCGGGACCGGTGCGTGTCGGGTGTGTGGCCAACTCGGACGGCACGACCGGGACGTACCTCGGCGGAACCGTCGATATGGGACGGGTGTGGAAGTCCACTGTGCATGAAGACCGGATCTTCGACCTCGGTCAAGACGAGAGTGCGTGAGCGCTCGCTTCTGAACCCCTGCTGATTTCTTCGTTCTGATGAAAGGCGATCTTGTGATGCCTGGAAGCGGTGCTACGCGCCTGAGGTTGGCTTTGCGGTCGGCCTGCGCGATGCTCATGGCGCTTGTCATGACCGTGACGTTGTCGTCGGTATTACCTGCCGGTGCGGAACCAGTGCGGGATGCCGATCGTTCGGTGCCGGAGTCGAGGACGGTTCCGCATAAGAAGTCCTCGGTCGAGGTGCCGCCGGTGCCCGAAGGGGACGGCGAGATCTGGAAGCCGTCGCGGGCGAGGACATCGTGGCCCGCACCGGGGGTTGCGAAGATCGCCGTGCCGGGCAGGAACGGCAAGCGTCCCGCGACGGCGGTGGCACGGGGACTTGCGCTCGGGAAGGCCAAGGCCGGCGGCGTGCCGGTGTCGGTCGCCGCGGCGAAGGGGACGCCTACCGCTGTGCGGGTCCGGCTGCTTGACCGGTCGAAGTCCAAGGAACTGGGTGTCAGCGGCCCGGTATTCACCGTGACGAGCCTGGATGGTAGCGACGGTGAGGTCGAGCTGAGCATCGACTACACCGGTTTCGCTGGGCTATACGGCGCGGAGTGGGTCAAGCGCGCTCGCCTGGTCCGCTTCGACTGTGAGTCGGATAGGTGTGGCGAGGCACGGCCGCTGACATCGGCGAACGACCGCAAGGGCGGCAGGCTGTCGGCGAGGGTGCCGGTCAAGGGCACCCCGGCACGGCCTGACGAGTCCGACAAGCCCACGGAAGGCACGGACAGCACCGAGACGCCGTCGGGTGGCGGCGCGTCGACGTTCTCTACGACGAGCGAGACCACCACGCTCGCGGTGTCGTCTGGTGATTCGTCCGAGGATGGTGACTACAAGGCCACCGACTTGTCGGCTGCAGGATCGTGGGAAGCCGGTGGCCCCTCCGGCGCGTTCACGTATTCGGTGCCGATGCGGACCCCACCGGCAGAGGGTGTCGTGCCACAGGTCGGGTTGAACTACAACTCGCAGTCCATCGATGGCAAGACGTCGGGTAAGAACAACCAGGCGCCGTGGACCGGTGATGGGTGGAATTACTCGCCCGGGTTTATCGAGCGCTCGTACAAGACCTGTCTTGACGACCAGTCTGCTGTGGATGGTCAGGAGCCGAACAACGCGGACAAGGACACCGCCGATTTGTGCTGGGCGGGTCAGAAGATCTCGATCTCGCTGAACGGCACGAACGGCACGCTGGTCAAGGACGCCACAACCGGGAAGTGGCGGGTCAGCTCGGACAACAACTGGCGCGTTCAGAAGCTGACCGATGATGCGTTGACGGGCTACGACAACTCCGGTGAGTACTGGAAGGTGACCACCCCGGACGGCACGAAGTACTTCTTCGGCCGCAAGGCCGGGACGTCGAAGTCGACGTGGGTCGCGCCGGTCTTCGGCAACCACCCCGGCGAGCCGTGCCATGCCACGTCGTTCAAGGACTCGTCGTGTAAGCAGGCGTGGCGGTGGATGCTGGACAAGGCCGTCGACGTCAACGGCAACATCACCCGTTACTACTACCAGCGGGAGTTCGGCCACTACGGCGCCGCAGGCGACGAGAACAACAGGGTCACCTACAACCGTGGCGGTTTCCTGAAGCGGATCGCATACGGTAAGCATTCCTCGGAGCCGGACACCGCAGCGACCGGGCGGGTGCTGTTCACCGCAGGGGACCGCTGCTTCAGCGACTGCTACGACGCTGATGGTGATCCGAAACCGGCGAGCTGGCCGGATGTCCCGTGGGACCAGGACTGCGACGCCACACCGTGTACGGACCAGGTGGCGCCGACGTTCTGGACGGCGAAGCGGCTGGCGAAGGTCACTACGCAGGTGTGGCGGGGTTCGAGCTTCTCGGATGTCGAGTCGTGGACCCTGAAGCACGAGTTCCGCAAGCCCGGTGATGGCACGACCAAGATCCTGTGGTTGCGGTCGGTCACCCACGCCGCACATGTCGGTAGTACGTTGACGTCGCCGCCGATCACCTTCACCCCGGTGCAGCGGGCTAACCGGGTGGATGAGGACAAGTACACCGACGCGATGGTGCGGCTGCGGCTCTCCTCGATCCGTACCGAATCGGGCGCCGACATTCACGTGACCTACTCCGGTAAGGAGTGCACGGCGAGTACGACGCCGAAGCCTTCGTCGAATGCGAAGAAGTGCTATCCGGTGTACTGGACGCCCAAGGGGCAGCCGGACCCGGTGATGGACTGGTTCCACAAGTACGTGGTCACCCAGGTGACGGAGAGTGACCTCACCGTCGGTGCCCAGGAGATACGCCACGACTTCAAGTACGCGACCGCAGGGGGCGGCACAAACCAGCTGTGGGCGTACGACACCAACGAGTTCACCAAGAAGAAGCACCGCACCTACAGCATGTGGCGCGGCTATCCCCAGGTCATCAAGCTGACCGGTGATCCGACCAAGGGGCAGCTGAAGACGAGATCGCGGTTCTACCGCGGCATGCACGGCCAACCCCTGCCCGATGGCACCACGCGCTCGGTCAGCGTGACCGACTCCGAGGGCAACACTGCCACCGACCACCGGGCACTGACCGGTCTTCCGTGGGAGCAGGCGACCTACAACGGCACCACCCTCGTGGACGCCGCGACCCATAAGTACTGGAAGAAGCTCACGGCCAAGCGTAGCCGTAACGGTGTGACCCACCGGGCGTTCCTGACCGGGGAGTCCGCTGGCAAGACCCGAAAGCGGCTTGCCTCGGATGCGTGGCAACGCACTGCGGTGTACACGACGTTCAACGACGAAGGCCAGCCGATCAAGGTCAACGACCTCGGTGAGGTCGGTAAGTCTGGTGACGAGAAGTGCACCCGCAATACGTATGTCGGCAATTCAAGCAAGTGGCTGCGGGGTCTGATCTCGCGGTCCGAGACGGTGTCGGTGTCCTGCGGCGCGACACCAACCCGCCCCAAGCACGTCATTGAGGACACCAAGACGTTCTACGACGGGTCCACCACCCACGGTTCGACTCCGACCAAGGGCCGAGTGACCCGCGCCGACGAGATCGACAAATGGAACAACGGCCCGGTTTACCTCACGGTCGAGCGCACCAACTACGACAAGCTCGGCCGCGTCGTTACGGAGTACGACGCCAAAAACCGCAAGTCGACCACCGCGTACACGCCGACCGGTGCGGGGCCCGTGACCAAGACAGTCAAGACAAATCCGCTTGGCCACACCACCACGACGCATCAGGAGCCGGCGTTCGCGGAGCCGACCGCAGTCGTGGACGCAAACAGCAAGCGCACCGACCTGACGCTCGATCCGATGGGGCGACTGACCAAGGTGTGGCTGCCGAGCCGGGACAAGGGCTCCGAGAGCCCCAACATGGAGTTCTCGTACACCCTACGAAACGATGGTCCCCTTGCGGTCACAACGAAGCAGCTGCAGCCCGCTGGGAATTACTCAACGGAAATCGGGTTGTTCGACTCGCTGTACCGGCCGGTGCAGACTCAGGAACCCGCTGTGGGCGGTGGTCGACTCGTGACGCACACCGTCTACAACGAACGCGGCGAGGTCGCGACCGCAGCGGGCCCGAACCACACCACCGGCGATCCCTCTACCTCGCTGGTCACCTTCACCCGTTCTGACGACCGGGCGCGTACCGAATACACCTATGACAACGTAGGTAGGGAGCGCGTTAGGGCATTCTTTTCCAGGGATGTGGAGCAGCGTCGAACGACAACTACCTATGGGGGTAACCCGGATGGGTGGCAGGTCGCGGTCGACCCACCCGACGGCGACACCGCGACCGCGGAAATTAGCAATGTGCATGGCAATGTGGTCGAGCTGCGGCAGTTCCACGACGGAACAACGTCAGGCATGTATGACGCCACGACCTACACCTACACGCCGCGCGGCGACCTGAAGACCGTCGTAGACCCGATGGGTCACACGTGGCGTCATCATTACGACCTGCGTGGCCGTGAAGTCAAGGTGGAAGATCCCGACAAGGGCACTTCCACTACCGTCTATGACGCAACCGACCAGGTCATCGAGTCGACCGATGCCCTGGGCCGGACGGTGTCGACCACCTACGACGAGCTGGACCGGCCCACGGCCCGCTACGAAGGTAGCCCGTCGACCGGCACCAAGCTCGCCGCATGGGTCTACGACACGGTCGAGAAGGGCCACGTCACCCGGACCTCCAGCTTCATCGACGGCAACGAGTTCTACGAACTCGTAAGGAAATACGACGATCACTACAACCCGGTGCAGACTGGCATGGAGATCCCCTCTATGCCCGGGCTGGAATCCGTCGCGGGCAGGTACCTGACCACGGCTTCCTACCTGGACGACGGGTCGCTGCGGTACCGGACTCTCCCAGCCGTTGGCGGGCTGGAGAAGGAGACGTTGGCGCACGCCTACGACGACTGGGGCAACGTCGGCCGCATCACAGCCACGGACAGCTCCAGCACGTATGCCCACGTGTATCTGGACGATGCGCTCTACACCCCTTACGGCGAGATCGCCCAGCGCACGATGGGTGTCAACACCAGCTCCCAGGTTCAACACACCTACGTCTACGAGGAAGCCACCCGCCGGGTGTCTGAGCTCTACTTCGACCGCGACGGCACGACCGTGCCGAACGTGGCGCACCTGAAGTGGTCCTACGACGCGGCCGGGAACGTGTTGTCGCTGGCGGACACTCCGGAGGAGCAGCCAGCCAAGGCCGATGTGCAGTGCTTCGGTTACGACTACTTGCGGCGGATGACCGAGGCCTGGTCGCAGGGCAGCGGCGGGTGTGCCGATTCGCCGTCTACCGAGGTCATGGGTGGTGTAGAGCCGTACTGGAACTCCTACGAGTACCGCAAGGACGGCTCACGCTCCAAGGTTGTCGACCATCAGACGGACGGCAGCAGTGTCACCTCGACCTACAACTATCCGGCGGCGGGTGAGCCGCAGCCCCGTGCGGTGCGGTCGGTGACCACCGGTACGGAAACCGATACGTATGACTGGGATGCGGCGGGCAATCTGACGTCGCGTACCCGTGGCGGCGAGACGGATGCGTTCACCTGGAACGCGGCGGGGAAGCCGGAGTCGATTGACACGCCGGACGGCACGGCGCAGATGTATTACGGGGCCCATGGCGACCGGTTGGTGCGGAAGGATGCCGACGGTGGTGTGACCGCGTTCGTGTTCGGTCAGGAGTTGACCGTTGCCGCCGACGGCACCGAAACCGGCACCCGCTACTACAACCATGGTGACTCGGTGATCGCGACCCGCACCACAGGTGGCGACCTCACCTGGCTGGCCAGTGACCACCACGGCACAGCGGACTGGGCGATCAATTCGGTCACTATGAACTCGTCGGTGAAACGCCGCGACCCGTTCGGTGGCATGCGAGGGCATGACGACCCGAGCCGGTGGCCGGGCGGGCAGCGCAGCTTCGTTGGCGGCGTCGACGACCCCACCGGACTCATCCAGTTGGGTGCGCGATCCTATGATCCACAACTGGGAATGTTTCTCACGGTCGACCCCAAAACCGACGAGTACGAGCCACAGCGGATGCATCCCTACTCCTACAGCAACAACGCACCGCTCACCTTCACTGATCCGCAGGGCTTGTTCTGGGAAGAGCTTACGAATGTTGCGAGCAAGGTCAGTGCTGCGGCCGGCACGGTCGCACTGGCAACTGCCGCGATTTGTCCCCCGGTAGCCGCGGCTGCGACCGTAGTCGCAACAACGGCTGCTGCAGTCGAAGTTACGGGAAACCTTGTTCAGGGAAATCATGGTGACGCGGCCTTTACGGCGGTTACTAGTATTCCAGGACTTCGTCAAGCTAGCGCGGCCGTTAGAGGATTTAAAAGTATGCGGAACATGAAGAAATCCTTAAAGGCGGCGAAGAAAGATGTTCGAAGTGCAAGAAATATGCGTGACGATGCACGCGATAGTGTCAATGACCACCGTAGAACAAAGCCATCGTGGTTCGATCGCTCGAACAGGAAGCGATGGGATAAGGAAAATGGAGACAGTTTCCGTGTCGCCAAGGATCGGCTTCGTCTAGCAAAGCAGAATCTAAAGTCCACTAAATTGCATAAGAAGTATGCAAAACAAGATTCCCGATGGGCTCGCAGTCGCCACAACCCTGCATGGTCGACTGATCGGACCACAGAGTGGGCAGGAAGGCTTGCAACCGTAGAAAATTCTACCTACGTCGGTTGCAACACCTGGGGTCACTGTCCCGGCTCGCGGTTTGACGTCTCTAGTCATCAGAAGACGATGGCGTCGTCAACGCCCACGCTCACTGCTAGCTCCTGGGGCAGTTATAGTGGGTTCCGTACATCAGGTGGAATGCTCTTGCTGTGAACCGTAAGTAGTGGGTAGCTACCGGCGTCGTGAATACGGGAGAGCCAGGCTCCTTCGGAGGATTTCTGTGAGTGGAACGGAATTGGGCCCGAAAAAAATTCACGATGCCGGTAGCTATGTTGTACGACTTTTCTTAAAAATGCCGTTTCACATTACAGGAAGGACGCATAGGACTGTATACGCAGACGACGAGGAAATGTCTGTATCGGAATGGGTAAAGTTTATCCACGCTCGACCTGAAAATCCCGATCAAGCGTATTCTTCCCTTGTTGCCAGATGGTCAGCATGGATTGAGTTATTAATCGTATCTTGCATAACTTTCGGAATCGTATCGTTCTTGCTCGATTTTTCAGTGGGGCGCGGGATCTGGTTCAGTATCCTCCTCTCCGTGATGGTCCTTGTGATCTGTACAGGCGCTATTTCCGGACTCTTTGTAAGTTTACGAATGATCACTGTGTGGCTAGCTGACGACTGGGCGTTTGGAATTTCTGACGATGAATCAGAAGAAAGTATTTCAGAAGTATCTTGGACTTTGCGGCGACGTGTAGTTCGTTGGCTATGCATGCCGTCCAATTTCGAATTTTTCATCGGGCTTCTTATTGGAATAGTTTCTTTGTGGTTTCTCGTAGAAAATGGCCACATGGGATTCCAATAATTCGATGTTTAATTTCCCGGTTGGCTGATGTGACTGTAGCTGATCCCTACGCCTACGGCAGGAACGCGCCACTAATCGCCGAACCGGACGGGAGTGGACTACCGGGATGGCATCACGGTTGTTGTCAGCTCAGTCGGGCAGGGTTCGGGGCTATCTCGGCCACTACTTGGTCGCACCGCGAAGTGTGCACAATTCGAGTTTGCCAGGGAACTCGGGAGTGCAACTCCGTTTCGTGCTAGGTGCGTGGTAAGCGGATGTATGTTTTGTGTTAATGAAGGGTAAACCGTGAGAGTAGCACCCGATAGAGAATTGCGGGACTTTAGCGGTTACCTTGCTAAGGTCTACATGCGCCTTCCGATTCGGGTTGCTACCGGGTCGCTGTAAGGTCAGGGATATGACTAACTCGCGACTGAAGCAAATGTCGCTAGCTGAATACCAGGTGGCCACGCCACCGACGCCGCAGTTTCTCGCAGCGTGAGCTTGTCCCGCTTTCGCTGACTCCGAGCTATGCCCGGTTGCGGATGCGTAGTGCCCACAGCACCAGCGGCACCTGCAACGGCAATCGCAGTAGCGTCCCAACCCGCATCGGCAGCGGTTTCTGGGTGCGGTGGTAGTCCACCGCCATCTTGACGTTGCCGGGGAAGACGGCGATGAACAGCAGTGCGGCCAGCGTCGCGCCGATGCGGCGGGTGCGTGGCATTGCGACGGCGGCGGCGCAGCCCAGTTCGGCGACGCCGGATCCGTATGTCCAGGCACGCGGGGAGCCGGGTAGTGCGCGGGGGATGAGCGCGTCAAAGAACTTCGGCACCGCGAAGTGCAGGGTGCCGACACCGCCGAGCAGCAGTGCCAGCGTGAGCGCGAGGCGTGAGTCCTTGTTGTCCACGAGTCCTCCTACAGTCCTCGGTTGATGCTCTGCACCGTGTCGACAGCGGCGGGGTCGCCGTCGAAGTCCACCCGGATCTCGTCGCGGCCGTAGGCGTAGAGCAGCAGTTCACCGGGCTCGCCGGTGATGGTGACCGGGTTCTCGGCGTGTTTGGCCGTTGTCTGCTTCCCGGACGGTGTCCGCAACTGGATGCCGACCGGGCTGGACCGTAGTAGCAGCTTGCCCATCCGCGACACGATCTGCCACAACGCCTTGTCGCGGCGGGCGTCCGGCTCGCGCGGTTCCCAGCCGGGCTGCGCGCGCCGGACATCTTCGTGGTGGATGAAGTACTCGGCGGCGTTGACCAGTTCGTCGAGCTTGCCGATGCGGGTTGGCCAGTACCACGCCGGTCCCGATCGCACCTGTTCCACCAGCTCAGACCACGGCTTCGCGGCGTAGTCGTTCTGCACCTTCGCAAGCCGCGCGGCGATCGGCTTCAACAGGATGCCAGCCGCCTCCGGCCGACTCTCCCTGACGACGAGGTGCGCTGCGAGGTCCTTGGTCTGCCAGCCAGCGCACAGCGTTGGCGCGGCGGGGCCGACCTCGATGAACAGATCACACAGTGCCTGACGTTCCTCGGCGGCGATACCCATGCCGGTGAGCGTACGCATATCCGGCTGCGCTCGCGATCACGCAGTGACCAGCGACTCCCTGCCCAACTCGCGGTGGCTCGTGTAACCGGCGCCCGTCAGGGTGATGTCCAGTTCCGCGAGCAGGCACTTCAGGACGTGCTCGACACCCTGCTGGCCCTCCAGTGCTAGTCCGTACAGGTACGGCCTGCCGAGCAGCACCGCCTGCGCGCCGAGCGCGATCGCCTTGACGACGTCCGCGCCGGTGCGCACGCCGGAGTCGAACAGCACGGTGAGCTGGTCGCCGACGGTGTCCGCGATGCCGGGCAGCGCGTCCAGGGCGGCGATGGCGCCGTCGACCTGCCTGCCGCCGTGGTTGGAGACGACGATGCCATCGACCCCGTGGTCCGCAGCGAGCTTCGCGTCCTCGGTCGACAGGATGCCCTTGACCACGACCGGGCCGTCCCAGTGTTCCCGCACGAACGCGATGTCCTCCCAGCTCAGGCCGGGATTCGGGAAGACCTGTGCGAACCGGAGCGCGGCCATCGTCGGATCCTCCTCCGGCGGCTTGGCGAGCGAGTCGTTGAAGACCGGGTCGGTGAGATAGTTCGCGATGCCGTTGCCAGCGAGGAACGGCAGGAAACCCCGGTCGAGGTCGGCGGGTCGCCAGCCAAGCATCGTGGTGTCGAGCGTGACGACGACGGTGGAGTACGCGGCAGTCTTGGCGCGTTCCAGGAAGCTGACGCACAGCTCCCGCTCGTTCGGGAAGTACAGCTGGAACCAGCGCGACCCGTCACCGCTGGCCTCTGCTGCCGCCTCGATGGAGTAGCCGGCCTGCGTCGAATGGGTATAGGTGAGCCCGAGCGACGACGCCGCGCGTGCGGTCGCCAACTCGCCCTCGGAATGCGCGAGCGTCTGCACGCCGACAGGTGCGAGCATCACGGGCGCTGGCATCTCGGTGCCGAGGATCGTGCAGGACAGGTCGCGTTCCGGGCCGTTGCGCAGCATCCTGGGCACGATGCGCCAGCGGTCGAACGCCTCCCGGTTCGCTCGCGCGGTGGCGCCCGATCCGGCGCTGGGCACGATGTAGCCCATCGCCTCGGCACTCAACGTCTCCCGCGCCTTGTCCTCCAGGTGGGCGAGGTCGGTGGTGAGCTTCGGTGGCGTGTTGCCGAACATGCCCTCGGCGTAGATCGCTGCCTGGAAGTCACCGTAGTTGCCCACTGTCCACCCTTACGTTGTCGTGACGTCTCGTGCCACCGCCGACATGGCGTCGTCGTTCGCGGCTGGTTCGTGGCACTGTAGAACCATGTGGTTTTCCGGTGACAAGAGTAGGCACGTCAGCGAGTCGGAGGCACTGCCAGGCCGAGCTGAACCGATCACTGTCGCCGAGCGGCACGCGGTGAACACCGACGCCCGGCTTACGCCGCCGTTCCTGGAAGGGATGCGCACGGCGGTGTTCGGCATGGGCTGCTTCTGGGGCGCGGAACGGCTGTTCTGGCAGACGCCCGGCGTGTACTCCACGGCGGTCGGCTACGCGGGTGGCTACACGCCGAACCCCACCTACGAAGAGGTCTGCACCGGCCGCACCGGACACACCGAGGCCGTGCTCGTCGTCTACGACCCGGAGCGGGTCAGCTATGAGGATCTGCTCAAGGTGTTCTGGGAGAACCACGACCCGACACAGGGCATGCGGCAGGGCAACGACGTCGGCACGCAGTACCGCTCGGCGATCTACTACGCCGACGACGAGCAGCGAGCGGTGGCGGAGGCGTCCGCGAAGTCGTTCGGGGCCGCACTGCGGCAGGCGGGCCATGGCGAGGTCACCACGGAGGTCGCGCCGCTCGGCGAGTTCTACTACGCGGAGGACTACCACCAGCAGTACCTGCACAAGGTGCCGAACGGCTACTGCGGCATCGCGGGCACCGGCGTTTCCTGCCCGGTCGGGCTGGGGGCGGGATAGCTGGCAGGGGGTCGGTGGACCGGCGGCCCACCGACGCCGCACCAGGTGTCGCTAGGCGACCTGCAGTTTGCTGCGCACGGTGACCCGTTTCTCCTTGCTGTAGTCGGCCACTCCGGTGACGCTCGGCCGCTGGGCGATCAAGCTCTGCCAGTCGTAGATGTCCTCGACCTCGAAGTCGTAGGTCTCCAGCATGTGCTGAACCGCCGGTGTCGACGGTTTGCCGACGAGCGCGCGCCCGTTATGCGAGTAAGCGTCGGCCACGGCGTGCTGCTGTTTGGCCGTCTTGTCGCGGACGAGCCGGATCACCGGTTCTTCCTGGCCCGGCATCACGTTCGTGTCGATGATCAGGTGGCGGGGCCGTAGCGCCCTGATGTGCGCGAACAGTTCGTTGTATCGCAGGGTGTGGTAAAGGAATCCGAGGCACATCACCACATCGACGTCGAGGTCCTCCGTGGTCAGGGCGTCGAATACATCCGCACAGATGAACTGGTATTTGGTCGGGTCGATGTCGTAATGGGCAAAGTTGTCCTCGGCACCTTTCACGAGTTCTTTGCGAGCCTCGATGCCCGTCACACGGGCGGCGCCTGCTTGGAGAGCGGCGAAGGACCACCTGCCGTCATGACTGGCGATGTCGAGCACGCGCGCGCCGGCGAGGATGTCACGGTTGGCGGCGATCATCGCCTGGTGCCGCAGGTTCAGTCTGTCGCGGTAAGCGAACGTGTCGCTGGTGTCGAAGAACCGGGGATAGTCGTCGAAGAACCCCGCCCGGTCGGCGTCGGTTCCACGGCCAGCGGCTGCTTCCTTCTGCTTGGGCTTGCTCCCGAGCTTCCAGATACTGAATCACTCCTGTGCGCGTCGCGTGTCGGCCAGGGGATGGACTGCCAACAGGTCAACTCTGGGCAGCAACAGCCCACGACATCCCGGCTCGTCGTGACCGGAACGTAACATCCACGCAGTGGTAGACGTCACGGTGCCCACACTGTCAATCGATGCGAGTAGTCAGTTTTCGGAAGGCACTGGGGCTGGCTCGGGCTCTGGTAGCGGGTCGCCGGTCTCCAGCAGTGTTTTCAGGCTGGACAACAGGCCGGGCCAGCCCTGGCTGAGCATGGCGAGCATGGTGCTGCCCTCGTCGAAGTCGTCGTGGACGACGGTCAGCTTGGTCAGTTCGCCGAGCGGCTCGATCTCGAACGTCACCTTCGACCGGCGTTCCGCCGCCACCCGCTCGTAGACGTCCTCGCTGATGCCGACGGCCATCGCCCACTCCGGCGTCACAGTGTGCCAGGTGTAGGACAGCCGCCGGTATGGGTCGGATTCGAGCACGACCTGCTCGGGGTCCGCGGTGGTGTTGCCGCCTTCTTCCCAGGTCATCGTCGAGCCGACTCGCCAGTCGGTATCGAACGCCACGCCCCAGTAGCGGCGAGTGAAGGCGGGGTCGGTCAGTGCCTGCCACAGCCGCTCCGGCGTGGTCTTGATGTAGGTCGTGTAGATGAATTCGGGCTTGCTCATCGGGTCGCGCTCCAATGCGGTTTGCAGGTCCGCGAGCGCGCGCACCCGCTCGCGGTCGTACTGGTCGATCCAGCGCTCGGCGATCGCGTTGATCGGCGCGGCATTGACGTAGTGCAGCTTTTCCCTGCCGCGCCAGGTCGTCGTGACGACGTTGGCGGCTTCGAGCACGGCGAGGTGCTTGCTCACCGACTGCCGCGTCATGTCCATCCCGGCGCACAATTCGCGCAGCGTCTGGCCGTTGCGGGCATTCAGGGTGTCCAGCAGTCGACGACGAGTGGGGTCGGCCAGTGCCTTGAACACGTCGTCCATCCACGCCACCTCAAATATGCAACCTGTTGGTTGCCTTTACGATATGCAGCCAATAGGTTGCACGTCAAGGCGGCTTCTGCCGGGTTGAGCGACAGGGAGCAGCCGCGTGCTGCGGCTGGCAAACAAAAACTCCCCGAACCCGAGGGATTCAGGGAGTTAAACTGAGCGGACGACGGGACTCGAACCCGCGACCCTCACCTTGGCAAGGTGATGCGCTACCAGCTGCGCTACGTCCGCATCACGCCGTGCTTCCCGGCGTGACAGCCAGTCTATATGCCCGCCCCCACTGGCGGTCGAGGGGGTCATACCGCCATTTGGCCGTCAACATCGATATCACGGAACGTACATTCGGCGTACCTCGATAGTAGGTGGCACAACGTTGCCTCTGGCGTAAAATCGTCACGCTCAGTCGGCGTTAACGTCACACTGTGCGTGACGGACCAACTCCGTCGCTCCGTAGGGTAGGCCAATTGGTGGCGGCCGATCGATGATCGGCAAGGAGGTACCTGGCCGGATGACGCAGGCGATCGACGAGCCAGCGCTGCTCCGCCGACTGCGGGAGGGACAGGACGCTGCCTTCAGCGAACTGTTCGAACAGCACGCGCCCGCGGTCCGCAGACTGGCGCTCGGCCTGGCGAAAGATCGCGCCGAGGCCGAGGACATCACCGCGGAGACGTTCTTCCGAGTGTTGCGCGCGGTCAAGCGGGGCAGCGGCCCGAAGGACAACATCCGCGCGTACCTGCTCACTGTCGCCCGCCGGGTGTCGTGGGAGTGGAAAGGCGCGGTTCAGGACGTTCCGGTCAGCGATGACGAACTGACCAGTCATGCGGGCGCCGCCGAGTCCAACCCGTCCCGTGCTGCCGAACACTCGCTGATCACCAAGGCGTTCACCAGCCTGCCGGAGCGCTGGCGCACCGTGCTGTGGCAGACCGAAGTGGAAGGCGCCAAGCCAGCCGTCGTCGCACCGCAGATCGGGCTCAGTCCGAACGCGACCGCGGCGCTCGCCCGCCGCGCGCGGCTGGGCCTACGCGCCGCCTACCTGCAAGCGCACCTCGCCACCAGCAAGAGCGACGGCGGCTGCCGTTCGGTGCTTGAGAAGCTCGGCGGCTACACCGCTGGCAGTGTCACGGGCGCCGAAGCCGACCGGATCAGCGCGCACCTCGCCGGTTGCCCGCGGTGCCACGCTACCCACGACGAGCTGCGCGACGTCTGCTTCTCGCTGCGCGCCAACGCGAACGGGATCGCCGTCGCCGGTGTCGCGGCCGTGGCAGGTGCGGAAGCGTCGGGAGCGGCAGGCGCGGCCGGGACCTCGGCGAGTTTGTCCGGTGCGTTCAAGACAGCCTTCACCACTGCCAAGGTGAAGGTGGGCATCGCGGTGGCTTCGACCGCGGCCGCTGGGGTGTTCGGCTTCTCGGTCGGCCCCGCGATGACCGAAACTGCTGGCGAGTACTTCGGCCTCGTCGGTGAACAGGGGATTTCCCAGACGGCCCCTGACAACGCACCGTCCTTGGAGCGCGGACCGGACGACGGGTATCCGCTCCCCGGCGTGTCGCATACTCAGGACGGCGAGTCGAGCACTCGCGACACGAGTCGCGCACAGGACAACGACGACCGTGAGAGCCAGCAGCCAGCGCCGACGACCGACCCGACATCATCACCGCAACTGACCACGCTGCCGAAGCCGGACAAGCCGCGGGTCGACGCGGCGACGGGCCCGGATTCCCCGGTCAAGGTGACGCCCGATGCGCCGTCGAAGACGAAGGGCGAGTCGCGGTCCCCCGAACAGCGGTCGCGGACAGCGTCGCCCGAGCGGTCGGCGCCGCCTGAGCGGTCGGCGCCATCCAGCGAGGACAACCAGCCCAGGCCGAGCACGACATCCACTTCGCAGCCGCCGAGCCAGGGGTCAGAGCCGGGGCGGTCGTCCTACGAGAAGTGCGTCGACGATTACTACTACAGCGACACCTACAACGACCGCCGCAACCGGCGTGAGGTGCACGAGTTCTCGTACACCGACGGCGAGGGCTACGAGTCCTACGAGTACTACTACGACAACGGCCGCTACGAGTCTTACGAGTACTACTGGTACGACTCCTGCCCCTGACCAGGTCGGCATCGCCCGAGCCGCACCGTGGTGCCGCACGCTCAGGCACACGGTCAACCCAGTCGCGTCAGGTGCACCGCGACGTCGAGTGCCGACGTCCCGCCGCCGGTGAACACGCCCTTGAGCGGCGTGACGTCGGCGTAGTCCCTGCCGCGCGCGACCGACACGTGCCGTGCGCCGACCGGCAGCGCGTTGGTCGGGTCGTAGGCCCACCATCCCCCGGTCCAGGCCTCGACCCAGGCATGGCTCTCGCCGAGCACCGTCCGTCCCGGCTCCGCGCGTGGTTCGCCGTACAGGTAGCCGGACACGTACCGCGCGGGAATGCCGATCGCACGCAGCATCACCAGCACGACGTGGGCATAGTCCTGGCACACACCCTCGCGTGTCGCCCACACGTCGCTCGCTGAACTGTGGACTCCGGTGCTGCCGGGCTGGTAGGTGAGCTGCTCCCGCACCCAGCGCGCGATGGCGAACACGGCGTCGGCAGGGGCGGTGTGCGCGGAGAGCGCGCGTGCCATCCGGTCGAGTTCGTCGTCTCGTGGCGTGTACACGGTCGGCTGCAGGTACTCCGCGTAAGCGTCGATGACGTCGGGACGGCGCAGGTCCGCCCAGCCCAGTGTTCGGACCGGTGCGACTGGACTACTTGTCGCGACGACAGACGTGGCGACGACGCTGAACTCCGTGTGTGGCGCGTGCAGGTCGAACGCGCTGACGACGGTGCCCCAATAGTCGGTGTAGCGGTACTCGCGAGTGGCGGGCGTGGTGTCGAGCCTGCTGGTCTCGACGGTCTGCGTGCGATCGGAGCGCGGGGTCAACCGCGCCTCGTTGTACGACTGCGTCGCGGGCAGCGCGTAGTGATATCCGGTGCGGTGCACCACGCGCAGCCGCCAGCTCACCACAGCACCTTGGTATCCACAGCGCTGTTCTGCTGTGGAATGTTGCTTGTGGATAGGTCGGATGTCCACACGCCGTCGGACAGTACGGTGACATCGGTGCCGTCGTTGACGGCGAACAGCCGCAAGCCGCTGATGGACGAGTTATCCACTGTGGATGAGTCTGTGGATAACTGGGGAAAGTCCTGCTCATTTGGCATAATGGGCAGGAACTGGGTGGTGTGGAAAGACTCCGGGTTCACCGTGGGCAGGATGGGGTTTTCGCCGAGATAGTACTCGATCAACCGCGGCGCGAAGCTGTGGATAAGTGGGTCCTCACCGAGCCCGTTGCCCACAGCGTTGGCCAGCACGACGGCGCCGGTCCGCGCCGCGTTGAGTACCCCGGAGAGGCCGTGCACGGAGTCGGGCTGGAAGTGCAGTGGGTCGATGAGGTCGTCCGCGACGGTGCGGTACAGCACATCCACTCTGCGGTCGCGGTGGTAGACGACGTTGTCCCGGCACACCAGATCCCGCCCCGCGACAGCCGCGACGCCGGGTTGCCGGGCGAGCGCCGAGTCGCTGGGCGTGAGTGCGACGACGACTGGGTCGGTTGCCCGGTCGGAAATCCGGTCGATGGCCTGTGTGACGGCCGGATCCGCCATCCGCGCGGCGGTCCGCGCCACCGTGCGCAACGCCCGGAGTAGGTGTGGTGCGACGTGTGCGGGCCACGCCGGGCAGCAAAGGTCGTCCGCCACCACGCGGAACGTGCCGTGCTCGTCGCGGACGACGTCGACGCTCGCTACGGCGACGCGTACGGGCTGCGCGATACCGACCGCCTCCCGTCGGAAGCGCTCGCTGGTGGTGACCAGACGTCGCGGGAGCACGCCGTCGGTGAGCACGCGGGCGTCCTCGGTGCCGCCGTAGACGTCGGTAAGGAACGCTTCGAACGTCCGCACTCGCTGCATGACGCCCTGCTCGAGACGCTCCCACTCCGCCGCCGTCGGCAGCCCGGACGCCGCCGAGCCGGATTCTGTGGGAGAGCAGGACACGGTGGGATGCTCGGCCGTGACGGACAGCCCGGTGACGGTGGGCGAGTCAGACGCCGTCGACACACCGGACACCGTGGGCAGGTCACTCCCTGTTGTTGGCACGCCCGCCCCCGCACGGGGAAACACCTCCGTGGGGTACGACCCCGTCGTGGGATACAAGCCTGGCGCGTTGCGTTCGGCGGGTGGACGTCCGGGCGACATACCTCGCATCCTCACCCACGTTGGCTGCCGCACACCACCCACCCGTGCCGCTGCCTAGTCGCCGCCGACACTCGCGCCGGGCTGTGTCCGCACGGTAACGTTGGGTACCCGTGAGGGTTGCTGACGAATCGCGACGGGAGCTGCGATGGATCGTCCGGTAGAGGGCGCTGACGGACGCATGTGGACCCTGCGGAGTGAGCTGGAATGGCGCACGCCGGCCACAGCGGACGACTTCGAGAACGACGCCGCGGGCGGGTACGTCCCCGCCGCGGTCATGATCGCCGTGATCACGGTGTTCGTCATCGTGCTGGTCGCGTGGCGGCCAGCGGATGTGATCGTGCCGAGTTGGGTGTTGCTGTCGATCGCGCTGTTCGCGCTGTTCTTCCCGTTGCGGTGGGTGCTGCGCAGACCATGGAAGGTGGTCGCGGAGACCGACGGCGACCCCGAGATGGAGAAGCCGTCCGAACGCTGGGTCGGCACTGTGCGCGGCATGATCAAGGTGCGCACCGAGATGTCCCGGACCAAGCAGTCGATCGAGCGGGCCTCGCAGCCTGAGTTCGAAGGCCCGCTGCGACCGGTCGAGTAGCCATGCCGGAACTGCCCGAGGTCGAAGCGCTCGCCCACTACGTGCGCGAGCACGGCGTCGGGCGCGAGATCACCAGGGTCGACGTCGCCTCGCTTGCCGTGCTCAAGACGTTCGACCCGCCGGTGACCGACCTGGCAGGCAAGGCCGTCACCGACGTGGGGCGGCACGGCAAGCACCTCGACCTCGTCGCGGACGGCCTGCACTTGGTGATCCACCTGGCGCGGGCTGGCTGGCTGCGCTGGTCGGACTCGCTGCCGCAGGCGCCGCCGAAGCAGGGCAGGGGCCCCATCGCGCTGCGGGTGCATCTGGGCGGCCCCGGCTTCGATCTCACTGAGGCAGGCACCAAGAAAGGCCTCGCGGTCTGGGTCGTCACCGACCCGTCGGACGTCGACAGCGTGGCGCGGCTCGGCCCCGACGCCCTCGCCCTCGGCCGCGACGACCTCGCGGACATCCTCGAGAACAGCACCGCCCGACTGAAAACCGCCCTAACGGACCAGTCCCTCATCGCGGGTATCGGCAATGCCTACTCGGACGAAATCCTTCATCTCGCCGGGCTTTCGCCGTACGCGACGGCGGGCAAGCTCGACGCCGAGTCGCTCGACCGGCTCGCGGACGCGACGCAGCAGATCCTCGCTGACGCCGTCCAGCGCTCGGTCGGACAGGAAGCTGCCAGGCTGAAGGGGGAGAAACGCTCCGGGCTGCGGGTGCACGGACGCACCGGGCTGCCGTGCCCGGTTTGCGGGGACACCGTGCGGGAGGTGTCGTTCGCCGACAAGTCGTTCCAGTACTGCCCGACGTGCCAAACGAAAGGCAAACCGCTCTCCGACCGCAGGATGGATCGGCTGCTTCGATAACACTCCGTGAAGCCCGCGGAATGCTGCTTTCACCGCAATGGCGGCCCGGGGTGACCCATTCAGTCCACACAATGCACCGAAAGCAGGACGCAACACTCTGCGGAAGCCTTGTCAACGATGGGTAACTAACAGAGCATTGACGACGTGCTCGACTCGCCGCTGTCACAGCTTGTGCCGTGGGGCGTGGCTGTGCTGGCCGTCATCTTCTCGGTGTGGCTCTACGTGCGGTCCCGCCGACCTGGCAAGGCCACCGAAGACGCCGTCCTGCGTGCGGTGCACCAGCTCTCGCTGGCCGCACCCGACTTGCGGGAAGGCCTGGACCAGGAGGCCGCCGACCGGATCACCCGCCATCTGCTCGACCTGCTCGGGTGTGTCGCCATCGGGATCACCGACGCCGACGGCATCTTGCAGAGCTGGGATGGCGAGGCCAACGACCATTACGTCGACTTCGAGGACTGCATCGCCGCCGCGCGGGAGGGCAACCACCGGGAGATCGTCGTCCACGAGAAGCTGCCGTGCGACAAGGGCAACGCTTGCCGGATGCGCACCGCGGTGATCGTGCCACTGATCGTGGACGGCAAGACCCAGGCTGTGCTGATCGTCGTCGGCAGGAGCAGGGGACACCGGCTGATCCACATGGCCGACGCCGTCGCGCAGTTCGTGCGCACCCAGTTCGAACTCGCCAGCCTCGAGGAGTCGAAGCGTGCGCTGCAACAAGCCGAGATCAAGATGCTGCGCGCGCAGATCTCGCCGCACTTCGTCTACAACGCGCTGAACACCATCTCCTCGATGATCCTCACCGACCCCGAGGAGGCCAACGAACTGCTGCTCGAGTTCGCCGACTTCACCCGCTACTCCTTCCGCACGTCGGGCATGTTCACCACGCTGGCGGAAGAACTGCGCAACATCGACCGCTACCTCACCATCGAGACCGCTCGCTTCGGCGGCAGACTCAACGTGCGCCTCAAGATCGCGCCCGAGGTGCTGCAGGTCGTCGTGCCGTTCCTGATCGTGCAGCCGCTCGTGGAGAACGCGGTCAAACACGGCCTCGCGAGTAAGCCGGGCGGCGGCACCGTCACGGTCATCGCGGAGGACGCTGGCAATGAGGCGTTGATCAGCGTGGAGGACGACGGCGTCGGCATGGACCCCGCCCGGCTTGAGGAGCTGCGCGACTCGCACCGCACCGGCGCGCACGTCGGCCTCGGCAACATCAACCACAGGATGCGGCAGCTGTTCGGCCCCGACTACCCGCTGATCGTGGAAACGGCGAAGGGCGCTGGCATGAAGGTGACGCTGCGGGTGCCGAAGTTTCACCCGAACGCGCGCCCGGACGTCCCGAACTACACCCCGCCCAAGGACACGACCGACGGTTCCGGTTCGCCGCTGTTGCCGCCGCAACAGCAGGCCACCCCGGAGCGGACCCGCCCGACCCGGCCACGGATGCGCCCGGCACGCGGCGAGGTGACCGACCGGGTGCGCTGAGTCCCGTCATTCCGCGTGCATCGCGGCTACGCTGGGGCCCATGAGCGTCACCGACAAGCTGACATCCCGCCTGCCCATGATCGCCGACCATCGCGACAAGTCCGACGTCGTCTCCGTGGTGAAACTGCACGGTGTGATCACGCCGCACAGCACGCCGTTCAGCAGGGGAACGCTCAACATCAACTCCGTCGAGTCAGCGCTGACCAGGGCGTTCGGCCACGACAAGCTGCAGGCCGTCGCGCTGTTGATCAACTCGCCGGGCGGCGCGCCGACGCAGTCCGGCCTGATCGCGGAGCGCATCCGCGAGCTGGCCGCCGACAAGCAGGTGCCGGTGCTCGCGTTCTGCGAGGACGTCGCCGCGTCCGGCGGCTACTGGCTGGCCTGCGCGGCCGACGAGATCTACGCCCACCGGACGTCGATGGTGGGCTCGATCGGTGTGGTCAGCGGCGGCTTCGGCTTCAACCAGTTGATCGAGCGGTTCGGCATCGAGCGCAGGCTGTACACCGCTGGCGAGAACAAGCGCAGGCTCGACCCGTTCCAGCCGGAGGACCCCGCCGACGTCGCCTGGCTCAAGGGCATGCACGAGCAGCTGCACCAGCTGTTCGCCGACTGGGTCCGGGAGCGACGCGGCAGCAAGCTCGCCGAGGAGGCCGACCTGTTCACCGGCGACGTCTGGCTCGGCGCGAAGGCGGAGGAACTGGGCCTTGTCGACGGCGTCGGCACGCTGCGTGAGGTCGTCGGCAAGCGGTTCCCCGACGCCGAGATCACCGTGGCTGAACCGAAGAAGCCGCTGCTCGCGAAGCTGGGGCTGGGCGCACCGGCCGCCGCTGGCGCCAGCGCGCTGCTGCACGCGATCGAGCAGCGGACAAGCTGGTCCCGCTTTGGGTTGTAACTGAACGTGACAGGCAAGGCGAGCGGCGCCGCTGTGTTTGTGGTGCGGACCGCCGCCACCCAGATTCCCTCTGGACATTGCCTGCGGCACTAGGCAGGATGCTTGTTACTGTGAGTACGCAAGACAACACCCGGAGGCTCGTCGTCCTCGCTGTGGACGACGAGGAGCCCGGCATGGAAATGCTGACCCATCGGCTGGAGAACAATCCGCACGTCGGCAAGATCTTCAACGCGGTGGACGCTTCCGAGGCGCTGCGGTTCATCTCCTACGGCCATCCGATCCTGGAAGAGCGCAAGGCCAGCGGCTTGCCGCCGGTCGACGTCGTGTTCGCCGACATCCACATGCCCGGTCTGACCGGCATGGAGATGGCGCGCGTGTTCGCCGCGCTCAACCCTGCCCCGCTGCTGGTGTTCGTCAGCGGTCACACCGACGAGGCGGTCAACGCCTTCGACCTCGGCGCGGTCGACTACATCCTCAAGCCGTACGAGCAGCCGAGGCTGGACAAGTCGATCGACAGGGTCCTGGAGAAGCTGCGGGAACGTGTCGAGGACAGCAGCGGTGCCGCCGAGCAGTTGGTGGCCGGCGACGACGAGGTCATCCCGGTTGAGCTGGCGGGCACGACCAAGCTGGTCCAGCGCAAGGATGTGCAGTGGGTCGAGGCGCAGGGCGACTACGCCCGGCTCTACACCATGGACGGCTCGTCGCACCTCGTCCGCATCCCACTGGCGCAGCTGGAGGAACGCTGGGGCACGGCGGGCTTCGTCCGAATCCACCGCTCCTACTTGGTCGCACAGCGGCTGATCACCGAACTGCGCATGGGCCAAGGTGGCTACCAGGTCGTCATCGGCAACGGGGAGAAGGTGCTGCCGGTCTCTCGGCGGCACACCCGTGAGCTGAAGGACCGGCTCACCGGCGGCGTGAGGAACGGCTAGGCAGCCATGTCCGACGGAGCCCATCGCAGACGAGTGCGCAGCCCCGATCCGACGCTCGGCAGGAGCAGGCCGTCGATGCGGCCGGTGCGGCCCGCGACGGTGGAGCGGGTGCCCCGCACCCCCACGCACATGAAGGGCGAGGTGGACCAGCCGACCAAGCCGAAGCGGCAGCGGGTGGTGCTCGGCGGGCCCGAGGGCATGCCGGTGCCGTCGCTGCGCTCGCGGATGGAGCTGGCCGAGCAGACCAGCTGGGGCGAGATGCTGATCAGAGATCTGATCAACGCGCTGCTGCGCTGGAGCACCGGCTTCGCCGCGATCATCGTGCTGCTCCTCGGGGGCCTGCCGCTGCTGTTCTGGCTACTGCCGGACGTCGCGTCATTCACCGTTGTGGGTGTCCCCATGGCCTGGCTGATTTTGGGAGTCTTTGTGTCTCCGGTGCTGTTCGTGCTCGGCATCAGCTACGAACGGCTATCGGAACGGCACGAGCGAGAATTTGTCGACATGATCGAGAGCTGACTGATCGAGATTGACGCGGCGATGACAGGTTGGGAGATCTCGGCGGCCACGGTAGCGCTCGTCGCGGTTGTCACCTTTTACCTCGGTCGTCGGTCATCGACCCTGCACAACGCCGCGCAAGACTTCGACATGGCGCGCCGCACCGTCCGGTCGCGCCGCAACGCCGCCGCCGTCTCCGGCGAGTACCTGTGCGCCGCGTCGTTCCTCGGCATCGCGGGCGCGATCCTTACCGACGGCGCGGACGCGCTGTGGTACCCAATCGGCTTCACCGCCGGATACCTGGTGCTGATGCTGTTCGTGGCGGCCCCGCTGCGACGCAGCGGCGCCTACACGCTGCCCGATTTCGTCGAGGGCAGGCTCGACTCGCATGGCATCCGCTGGTTCGCCAGCCTCATCACGGTGCTGATCGCGCTGCTCTACCTTGTGCCGCAGTTGCAGGGTGCGCAGCTCGCGGTAACGACCCTGCTGCCGCTGCCGGACTGGGCGGGCCCGGTCGCGGTGATCAGCGTCGTGCTGCTGACCGTGCTCGGTGGCGGGATGCGAGCGACGACGCTGGCGCAGGCGTTCCACTACTGGCTCAAGCTGTTCGCCATCGCGGTGCCGACGCTGGTGCTGTGCGTGGTGTTCATCGGCGCGGGAGGTAAGGGCACGGCCGCTGGCCTGGCGGACACCGCCCCGCCGACACTGCCGCAGGACACGACGGTCAGCGTCGACACCCCGGTTGAGCTGCAGGTCAGCACGCCGACGACGTTGTACGCGGACGGCGTCGTCGACGGCGCACCAGCCCAAGGCGAGGTGCTGTGGTCGGCGGAGGTGCGCCACCAGGTCGCCGCGGGCACGACGCTGCGGTTCGACGCGGGCACCCCGACACCGGTCGTGGTCGGCGCGCCAGCGGACAACGCCGACTGGCTGGCGCCCGGCGGCAACGACACCTGGGACCTGTTCGGCACGTACTCGCTGCTCACGGCGTTGCTGCTGGGCACGATGGGGCTGCCGCACATCCTCGCCCGCTTCTACACCAACCCGGACGGCAGGGCGGCCCGCCGCACCACGCTGCACGTCGTGCTGCTGATCGGACTGTTCTACCTGTTCCCGGTGCTACTCGGCGCGCTGTCCCGGCTGTACGTGCCGCAGCTGCTCGTCACCGGCGAGACCGACGCGGCGGTGCTGCTGCTACCGACGTCCGTGCTGCCTGGCATCGGCGGACAAATCCTGGCCGCCGTGATCGTGGCAGGGGTGTTCTCCGCGTTCCTCGCCGCGACGTCCGGGCTGGTGCACAGCGTGGCCGGGGTGGTCTCCGCCGACCTGATGCCGGAGCGGCTGCGGGACTTCCGCGTCGCCGCCGTGCTACTCGCGCTCACCGCGCTCGCCGTCGCGCTGCTGCCGAGGCAGCCGGACATCGCGCACAGCATCGCGATCGCGTTCGCGCTGGCGGCGTCGACGTTCTGCCCGGTGCTCGTGCTCGGCATCTGGTGGCGCGGGCTGACCGCGAAGGGCGCGGCGGCGGGCATGTTCGTCGGCGGGTTCGCGGTGCTCGCCGCGCTCGGGATGGACATCGCCAGCGACTACACCGGCGACTGGGCGCCGGTCCTCGTCGAGCGGCCCGCACTGCTGACGGTGCCAGCCGCGTTCCTCACCACCGTGCTGATCAGCCTGGCGAGCAGGGAAACGAAGTCCGCCACGGTCAACAACTTCATGCTGCGGATGCACGCGCCCGACCGGCTCGGCTTCGTCACCGACGCCGCGATCCCGCGCTACGGCCGCGCCGAGGAGCGCGTCCGCCTCGGACAGGGGCACGGCCGCCACCGGCGGTGAGGCCCGCCGCAGCTCACGCGCAGGCAACGGGTGTCCGTGGCACCATCGGGGTGTGCTGTTCGCAGAAGACGTACCGACCGCATCGGTGAAGGACCTGCCCGAATCCGACCTTGCGCTGCTCGACGTGCGCGAACCCGACGAATGGCAGGCGGGCCACGCACCCGAGGCGGTGCACATCCCGCTGCGGGACATCCCGGCCCGCATGGGCGAGCTGACCGACTTCCCGGACGACAAGCCGATCTACGTTGTGTGCCGCACCGGGGGCCGTTCCGAGCAGGCGACGGCGTTCCTCAACGCCAACGGCTTCGAGGCGGTCAATGTCGCCGGTGGCATGAAGTCGTGGCAGACCGAAGGCAGGGACGTGGTCGCCGAGCACCCGGACGCCGCGCCGACGGTGCTGTGAGCCATGTCGGGTGCCTGGCAGTTCCAGGGCCCCGGGTGGCGGCAGCCGCCGCCCGGCCCTGCGCGGGGTGGCATCCGGTGGGTGGCGCTCGCGCCGTACCCGCCCGCTACCCGGCGCACGCGGAGGCAGGAGTCCTACACCGGGCCGCCGTCGTATCCAGCGCCGCCGAAGTGGGGTTTCCCGAACCTGATCTGGCGGCTGCCGACGAGCGTGCCGGGCACCGCGACCACCAGGCAGAACCCGGCTGACGCCCAGCGCGCCACCGGTATCGCCGCGATCGTCGTGCTGCTGGTGCTCGCGGCGTTCACCGCGTTCGCGGGCGGCACCGAGCTGTGGCGCTACGCATTGCTCGTCCAGAGCAGGGACACCGCGCTGAGCGCGAGCGCGGTGCAGGCGTCGGACACCCTCGTGGTGTGGGTCTACCTGGCCACGGTGCCGTTGCTCTCGCTGGTTGCCGTAAGCCTGACGTTCGCCTGGCTGCTGCTCGCCCGCACCGCCGCCGCATGGCGCTCCGGCTACGAGCCACCCCGGTCGGTAGTCAGCGTCATTCTGCGGATCTTCGCACCGTGGCCAGCGGTCGGGCTCGCGCTCGGCCTACTGTGGCTCGTCGCGACGCTGGCGCCGGCGACGGAACAGGTGATGGAGACGCTGATGCCGGTGGCCGCGCTCGGCGTGCTGCTGGTGACACTCGTGCTCGCCGGTCCCGTCGTCGTCGAGTTGGAGCACGCCGCGCTCGGCAACGGCCCAGGCACGCCACGGCCGTCGCGGCTGGCGCTGGTGTGGTGGGCGGCATGGGTCGGCAACGGTCTGCTCGTCGCATTGACCGCTATCTGGCGCACTCGCGATGGTCTGCAACAACAGGCCGACGCCGTGGTGCTGACGGCGCTCACCGACTTCGTAGCCGCCATGCTCGCGGTGCTCACCGTGCTGGTGATCAGGAGGGTGATGGCGTTGCTCGAGCCGGGCTCACGGCGTTCGCGGCGGCAGTTCCGGGTGGTGGGCGTGCGCGGTGCGCCCGAGCCGGAGCTGCGAACGACGCGCCCAGCGGGTGCGCGCAGGTAGCTGCCCGGTAGCGTCACGCGTGGGCGGCCTGCCCGAACACGATCGTGATGACGACTTTCCGAGGAGGACGGACGTGGGCAAGGGTTCCCGCAAGGCACGGACGGCGCGCAGGGCAGAGAACAAGCGTCGCAAGGTCAGGGACGTCTTCGTCGGCAGGCCGTTCGAGGGACTCGCCGCCGAGCCGGAGCTCATCGCGCTCCGGGAGTTCGTCCCATCCGCGACCGCGCCGCTGACGCTGGCCGAGCCGGGCGACACACAGGTCACGCTGGCGTCCGTGCTGCCGGGCGCCGCCGCCGCGATGGTGCGCGCCGATGGCGAGCGGTTCGTCGGATTGCAGGTACAGACTCGGTCGTCCGACGTGAGCAGGGACATCGGCCGCTCGCTGCGCTGGGTACTCGACGCGGAGCCAGGCGCCGTGCTCGCGGCGCCGGATACGACGAGCGAGCCCGGCGAGAATGAGCGGCTGCAGGATCTCCTCGCCCCGGACGCTGAGCTCGAGCCGGAGCTGCACGAGGACTTCTCATGGTGGATGGATTCCGACACCGAGCCGACCGGTGAGGTCGCGCTCTCGCTTGAGCGGGCCAACGCGGCGATTCAGCCTTCCGAACGCATCGGACCCGCCGCGTACTGGGTTCACGCCGGGGAGAAGGCGCACCTGCGTTGGGTGCGGCAGGAAGACGAGAACGACGTCCTCAAGGCGCTTGCCAGGCTCTCGGTGCGTCATGAGCTGGCGCTCGGCGAGGACTCCCGGTACGCGGGGTCGTTCCGGGCGCATGGCCTGCTCGTCCCCGTGTGGGACCTCGACCCCGATGCGCATCCTCGGGAGTGGGTGGAGCCTGCCAAGCAGCTCGGCGCGCGGCTGGAAGAGTCGCTCGCGAGCCTGGCGGACCAGCCGCTCGACGCCGCGGAACGCCGCGCGCGGGATGGCTTGATCGGCCGCCAGTTCACGCTCCGCTGACCAGGAGGTTTCGGTGGGAAACGACCTCGCGGACTTCGGGGAGTTCGTCGAGGCCGAACTGCCTGGACTGTTGCGCTACGGCTACGTGCTCACCGGGAATCCGCACGACGCCTCCGATCTCGTGCAGACCGTGCTGGAGAAGGTCGGCTCGAAGTGGCCGAGTATCCGGCGGAAGACGTCCGATCCTGTCGCCTACATCAGGCGGTCGATGGCGAATGCGCACATCAGCAGGTGGCGGCGCGTCAAGCGGGAGCGGCTGGTCGCTGAAACGCCGGAACAGCACGGGTATACCGAGGCGGACCCGTTCGAGCACGAACCGCTCGTCCGTGCCGTACGGGAATTACCACCGAGGCAACGTGCGGTCGTCGTGCTGCGTTATTACGAGGGACTCTCCGAAAACGAAATCGCGGAGGCGCTCGGAATCAGCACGGGAACGGTGAAAAGCCAGGCAAGCAAGGCGATATCGACACTTCGGACAAAAGTAGCGGACCCGGTTGAGAGCGACGGATGAAGGGAGGCCGGGCGTGAACCAGCATGACGACACCGAATTCACCGACGGCCTGCGCGCGTCGCTCTCCGATGACCGGTTCGCACTGCGGCCTACGGCCTCAGCGCGGGAGTCCATCGTGGCAGCCGCACGCAGGCGGCGCAGACGTCGGGAGGTCGGCTACGCCACCGGCGGCTCACTCGCCGTCGCTGGCGTGTTGCTCGGCGGGTTCCTGCTGGTAAGCCCGCATCAGCCGGAGGAGGGGGCGACGCTCGCCGAGGACGCGCCATCGACGTCCCAGCCGCCCGGCGCTCGCGCGGAAGCGCGTGCCGAACCGGGACCGCCGAGTGACGCCGCGCCGATGGCCACCGGCTCCGACCGGGTGACCAGGCAGCGGATGGCGCCCGTGCCCGACGAGGCAGCGGAGCGGACACACCTCGGCCCGGACGGATACCGCTCGCTCCGGCTCGGCATGTCCTACGACGAGATCCGCGAGACCGGCATGCTCGCCGACCCGGACGCGCCACCGCCGAGGGACTGCGTGCGCTACCGGCTCGCGAAGGACGACGTCGCGGTGCGCGCCATCCTGGTGTCCGAGAACGTCGGCCTCGCTGCGGTCGTCGCGAACCGGGCGAGCACACCGGAAGGCATCGCCGTGGGCTCGACCCGCGAGCAGCTGGAACGGGCTTACGACGCGACCGAGGCCGACGATCCCGCGCAGTATGAGATTCCCACCGGCGCTGGTGGCTACTACCTGTTCCGGGTCGACGACGACCGGGTCAGCGCACTCTCGCTCGTGGCCGACGAACAGGACTGCGGGCTGCCCTGACGAACGTCAGAGCAGCCCGCGGCGGTAGGGATCGTCGCTGGCCGCCGGTCGTGGCGGCCGAGTCGTGCGTTAGAGCGCGCCGCCAGCGACCGGCGGCATGGTCGGGTCGGCGCCGCCGCCGTCGTTCTCACGGTCGAGGAACCGCTCCACCTCGAACATGTTGCCCTGTGAGCGCTTGGCGATATTCAGCAGCGTCGACATCTGCGAGATTTCCTCGACCTGCTCCTTGAGGAACCACTGCATGAACTGTTCGCCGGTGTAGTCGTCGTCGTTGCGCGCGGTCTTGGCCAGTGTCTCGATATCGCTGGCGACCTCCTTCTCCTGTGCCAGCGCGAGCTCGATCAGCTCGACCGGATCGGAGAAGTCGTTGCGGACCTGACCCGTGCCAGGAATCTCGACGTGGTGGTCGGTGTCGAGCATGTACTGCACGATCGCGAGCGCGTGATTGCGCTCCTCGACGGCCTGTGTGTAGAAGCGTTTGGCGAGTCGCGGCAGGTCTTCCTTGTCGAACCACACCGCGAGCGCGATGTATTGCTGCGATGCGTTGAACTCGTTGTGGACCTGCTGCTGCAGTAGCTCGTAGAACTTGGAACGGGGTTCATTCGTGGTCATATTTCGACACTAACCCGATCGCTGAACGCATTTCCACCGCAAATTCGTGAGATACGTCAATTGTGTGTCACATCTTGTTAGGAAAGGGTGTGCTCATTTTAGTTAGGCTTCCCTTTCGCTCATGAATAGCTCTCCCGATGAAAATCGCGCGAAATGGGACACGACATACAGCGCGGCCCACCCCTTCCTGACCCGAGCTCCGACCCCGCGATCGGCAGCACCTCGATGCCAGCCTGCTCCAGCCGTGCGTTGGTCTCGACGTTGCGCTCGTAGCCGACGACGGTGCCCGGCGCGATGGCGAGCGTGTTGTTGCCGTCATCCCACTGCTCTCGTTCCGCGGTGACCGGGTCGAGCCCGGTGTCGATCACCCTGAGGTGGTCGATGCCCATGGCATCGGCGGCGACGCTGAGGAACGGTGCCGGTCCGTCCACGCGCAGGCCGCCGTTTTCGTCGCGCAGCGTGTAGGCGACCAGCTCGTCGCGGGCGAGCGGATACATCACGACGGCGTCGGTGTCGACCATGGTGCACACCGTGTCGAGGTGCATGGTGGCCCTGTGCTGCGTGATCGGCACGGCGAGCACGGTGTGCGCGAGGTTGTCCGCGAACACGGACCGCGCCAGCGACTCGGCACCGGCCGCCGTCGTCCGTTCTCCGACGCCGATCGCGAGCACACCGGGTGCGAGCAGCAGTACGTCACCGCCTTCGACTGGTGCGTGGTGGGAGCCGTACGCCAGCTCGGTGCCCGCGAAGCGTGGGTGGTGGTCGTAGATCAGGTCGAGCAGCGACGTCTCCCTGCGCCGTGCTGGCATAGCCAGCGACGCCACCGCGGCGGCGTCCGCGATCCACACCGACGAGTCTCGGGTGAACAGCAGGTTCGGCAGCGGGTCGATGGCGAAGTCGTGTGGGTGGTTCATTTTCCGTACGAGCGACGCCCCCTCCGCCGCGGGCAACTCCTCGAACGTCATGCCCGCGACGAGCGTCTCCGTGAGTGTCGCGGCGTCCACACTGGACAGGTGGGAGCTGAGGACGTCGGCGAGGTCGGTGCCGAGTCGGCGCCGGTCGACGGCCGTCCGTACGCCAGCGTCATGTGCTGCCGGTTCGGCCAGCGCGGTGCGCAGCATGTCGGTGAGCAGCAGCACCTCGACGCCCCGAGAACGCAGCACGTCCGCGAACTGGTCGTGCTCGTCCTGCGCCCTGGCTACCCAGGGGATCGAGTCGAACAGCAGCGTGTCGTTGTTGCGAGGAGTGAGCCGTTTCAGTTCGGCGCCTGGCCGGTGCAGCAGCACGGTGCGCAGCCGCCCGACCTCACTGTCCACACGGGCCACAGCGGGTTCGGTGTCAGTCATCACCGTGCTGAGCGTAACCGCGCGTGGCAGCGGGCGGCAGCGCATACGAGCTATGGCAACCAGGGCAGTACCGGCTTGAGCAGCGCGTACCCGACGAACGCGACGAAGTCCAGCAGGAAGTGTGCCAGCACAAGCGGCCACACCCGGTTCGTCCGCTGCCAGACCCTGCCAAGGATGAGTCCCATAACGATGTTGCCGAAAAAGCCAGCGGCGCCCTGATACAAGTGATACGCACCTCGTAGCACCGATGAGAGCAGTAGCGACGAGTTCTCGGACAGGCCGAGCTGGCGCAAGCGCGTGAGGAGGAATGCTACGAGAAGGACTTCTTCGGCGAAGGCGTTGCCGAAGGCGGACAGCGTCAGCGTGATCGGTCGCCACCAGGTCGCGTCGAGCAACGACGGCACGACGGCGACGCTGAACCCCAGCTGCCAGCTAAGCAGGTACAACGCCAGGCCAGGGATGCCGATTACGGCAGCGAGGCCGACGCCGATTCCGATGTCGCGGCCACCTATCCGAAGGGGGAGTCCTACCTCGGCGAGCTTGAATCCGGCGCGCCAGAGCAGGTACAACCCCAGTGCTCCCCACCCGATCAGCTGAACGACACCGAGCAGTTGCTTGAGCAGATCGATCGTAGCGATGTCAGCTTGCGGGCGGTGCAGCGCGACCTGCTGGTCGGACAGCGCTCCGGCACGCAGCAGCGATTCGACCAGGGAAAGGAGGCTGCGCAACGCGGAGAGACCGAGCGTGATGGCGAAGACGATGACGACTTCGACCACGATCGCCCTGCGCTGTCCGTTGTCAGTGACCACACTGTGTGATGGCACGGGTGCTGGCGTCAGCCAGTCGCGAAGATTCCTTAACACTGTTTCACGTTCGCTGGTAGAGGAGGTAATGCCTGGTCAGGAGGGTTACAAGCGGTCGGCTCATGCTATCGGAGCCCAGTGAAACCGCAGCTAAGCAACCTATTTGTTATTCCGTCGGTATAGCGTCCGGGCTGCAACGCGTGAGGATTAGCCCGAGCTGCCGAGAGGAAGGATAAGTCTCGTGGCGGAACCGTCAGCTGCTGAGCCCGGCACAGCCGGGCCACAGCCTTGGTACAAAGCAATTCATGGGCCGGTGTTCTGGCCGTCAGCGGTCATCATCGCAGGGTTCGTCCTCTTCGCGGTGATCGCGCCGGACACGGCGAATGAAACCATCACGAATGTTCAGACATTCATTGTCGAGACGGTGGGTTGGTACTACACCATCATCGTCTCGTTGTTCGTGGTGTTTTCACTGTGGGTGGGGCTCGGTCACTACGGTGACATCAAGCTCTCTCCGCAGGATGAGGAAGCCGAGTTCGGCCTCGGCTCCTGGTTCGCGATGCTCTTCGCGGCAGGCATGGGCATCGGCCTGGTGTTCTGGGGTGTCGCGGAGCCGCTGAATCACTTCGCGAACCCGAAGCCGAGCTTGGGGGTGGACGCCGAAACCAACGCCGCGCGGTTCGCGGGTGAAGGCGGTGTCGATGCCACCGGCGGGCCGGTGAGCAACACTGACATCGCCGAGCAGTCGATGGTGCAGACCTTCCTGCACTGGGGCATCCACCCGTGGGCGATCTACGTGGTCGTCGGCCTCGCGGTCGCCTACATGGTGCACCGGAAAGGCAAGTCGATCTCGATTCGCTGGGTGCTCCAACCGCTGCTCGGCGACAAGGTGAAGGGCCCGATCGGGGACGCCGTCGACATCGCGGCGATCGTCGGCACGCTATTCGGTGTGGCGACCTCGCTTGGCTTCGGTGTCACCCAGGTGGCCTCCGGGCTGAGCTTCCTCGAGATCGTTGACGAGCCGAGCGATCTGTTGCTCGTCATCCTCATCGGCGCGATCACGCTGGTGGCGATCGTCTCGGTGGTCACGGGTGTCAAGCGGGGCATCAGGTACCTGTCGAACACCAACATGATCATCGCGGCAGCGATCATGCTGTTCGTGCTCATCACGGGGCCGACGCTCTACCTGCTCCGTGACTTCGTCGAGAACATCGGTCTCTACCTGCAGAACCTGCTGCAGCTGAGCTTCGACACCACCGCCAACGAAGGGGAGGCAGGCGCCACCTGGCAAGGCGGCTGGGCGATGTTCTACTGGGGCTGGTGGATCTCGTGGGCGCCCTTCGTCGGTGTGTTCATCGCACGGATCTCCCGTGGCCGTACCATCCGTGAGTTTGTCGCGGGTGTGCTGCTCGTCCCGACGGCGTTGTCGTTCCTGTGGTTCACGGTCTTCGGCGGCTCCGCGCTGTACCGTGAGCTGTTCGGCGAGGGCGGTCTCGTGACGCTCGACGAGGGCTCGCCCTCGGTGGAAACGGAGGGCTCGCTGTTCAGCGTGCTCGACGCGCTGCCCGGCGGGACGATTGTCATCGGCATCACGATCATCCTGATCGTGCTGTTCTTCGTGACGTCCTCGGACTCCGGTTCGCTGGTGGTCGACATGCTCGCCTCCGGTGGTGACCCGGAGCCGCCGACCTGGAGCCGCGTGTTCTGGGCCGCTATGGAGGGGCTCGTCGCGATCGCGCTGCTGCTGGCAGGCGGACTGGCCGCGTTGCAGATGATGGCGATCGTGATCGCACTACCGTTCAGCGTCGTGATGCTCGCGATGTGCGTCTCGACGTTGAAGGAGCTGCGGCGGGAGCGCGCGATCATGCTGCGTATACAGCGCAGGCAACAGCGTGATGAGCTCACCGAGCACGTCTCGCAGAGCCTGATCGACGATGGACTCGTCGAGCCGAATGGCGGCGACAGTGGCAAGGCCACGACGACGACGAAGTCCTCGCGTTAGGAGCAGTCATTCACCGCGGCCCCCGGTGGCGTTGATCAGCCGCCGGGGGCCGCGCTATGCGCGGCGATGAATGGGCAGCCGACAAGACGTCGCATCTCGTCGGACAGTTGCTGTGGTGTGGCGGCGGGATTCCGGAACGCGAGCCGGACGTCGTGGTCACCGGTGTCCGCCTCCACGCGCAGCCGCAGCCCATACTGATCGAGGCTGAGCGGGCGGATCCTGCCGTGCCGCAACTCGGCGGGCACGTGCCGCGCCAGTGCGCTGACGACGTCTGGGTGCGTGCCCTCCAGATGCCGCAGCCAATAGCGCTCGAACTCGCAGAACGGGTCGGGCTTCGCCTTGGCGAACTGGTGCGGCAGCAGCGGATGGGTACCGTCGCTGTCCGCGAGAACCAATGACGACGGGTGCAAACATGCCATCCGCGCGCCGTGGCCGACGTCGAGCAGTTCGGCGGCTGGGCGCTCCTCCGCGAGCATGATCGCCCGGTGGCGCGCGGCCTTCGACGGCAACAGCCGCAGCCACCCCGTGATCCACAGCAGCCCCCGCGTGCGCTCGCGCAACCCGACCGGTGCGACGTCGGTCAGTTCGAGCAGTACCGGCAGATCGCCGCCGCGCGCGGTCGCGGTCGTGACGACGAGAGGGTCGTTCTCGTCGAGCAGCACGCTCGCGCCGCCGGTGTCGTGCACGTGGCAGAACCGGGGCGTCGTCGCATCGACGGACCCGGTTGCCTCGCCCGTGATCGCGCCGGTCAGCTCGGATGCCGACGCGGGCGCGAGCCTGGCGGGCGCGCGGTGCGCGGCGATCGACTTCGCCTTCGTTTCGGGGGAGGGTGCGGGTGGTCGCCTGCGTACGGTGCTGGTCATGGCGCTCCCTCCTGTTGTTAGGTGAGCCTAACCTTGTCCGGTGGTGGTGGCAAGGCTACGAAGGGAGGGGCTCAGATGCCCGGCAGCGTTTCCTGATCGTCGCCGTCGTCCTTGGCACGGCTCTTTTGGCGTCGTCGATCCGAGGACGTCGGAAACTTTGGGCCGGGACCGTACTCGACCGAGGGTCCGCGCTGCGCTTTCGACGTCTTGGTGAGGATCTCTCGCTCGACCAGGCTGACCAGGATCTGGTTCGCCCTTGGTGTCCCGACGTTGAAGAGGTTGCGCACCGTCGCGTTGGTGATCCGAGAGTATTCCCGCACGTGCGCCATCACGCGCCGGTCGATCTCGTCGGAGGTGTGACGGGCATAGGGTAGAACGCTGGCCAACTGTTTGACGGCGGTTTCGCGGAATCGGTAGTTGGGATGCGCTGCCCTGATTGTCTGCCGGGTCGGTTCGATCATCCCGACACGCTCCGAGGCGAGATGCCGCAACGAGGCCTCGGCTTCGGCCACGCTCTTCTGGAGCAACGGAGCGATCGCGGTTGCTGTCACCGTCCGTGTCGTACACAACCGCAGTAATACGAGCATGGCGTCGGTGTCGTCGCGCACCGACGGTTCCAGCTGCGCCACATATCGCGCGATGTGGACGTCGGGGGCGCCACCGACCAGTGCTACGCGCACCTGCTCGAACGTGGCATCAATGGTGGGGGTGGGCCGCCCCGACCTGATCATTTCCCGATACATTCGATCGACCCCGCGACCGACTTCCTCCGCCAGTTCGAGCGTGCGTACCGCAGCGGTCAGCGCACGGTTTCGTGGCTTCGATGGGTGCGTCAGGATGTTGTCGACCGTGACGCCTGCCACCAGCGGACCAGGTGATACCACCACGAGCACCGATGGCGAGTGCTCGATGACCACGGGTCCGTCCATACGGAAGTCGCGATGAATCAGGGCGTTGCCAATGGCTTCACGAACGGCGAGTTCGGGGAAGTCCTCGATCTGCAACTGCTGGCCATCCGGCAACGTCACCGGAGTCGACTGCCTGCGCAGGCTGATCAGTTCCAGCACGCGGTCGTACACCGTGAGCAGCGGTCCGACTAGGCGCTCGACCGCACGTGGTTCACCTCCGGGCGACTCCCGGTACTGGTAGACCACGTTGGTTCCTTCCGTGCCAACCAGCCGCCGCCCCGCGTCGAGAAGCTGGCCTGCGGCGTCAGCCACACCCAGTGCCCGCAGCAAGTCGCTGTCGGACAACTTCGCCAGTGCGTTTCGCTCGGGTCGCAACGATGCGCTCAATCGTTGCCTCGCGCGCAGCAATGCCGCGCTGTCCACCTCATGCCCGGGAGCAGGGACACCGGACGGGTCGAAGCCCCGGCGCTCCTCGCGCAACCGTTGCTGGGTCACGGGCTCCATCCCCACGCAATCGGTGCCAATCCGATGCGGCGCACGCCCTTTGGTGTCGGAGTAAATGTCGTGGTCAGCGTGCACGGTCACGACCAGCACTCGGTGTTGACGATGGAGCGCGTCATCCACATCGACAAGCAAGCGAGGGCGGCTGTTGTCGTGGATGTACTTCTTCACCTCAGTGGCATCAAGCGTGGTGCCAACGAACGAATCGGGACCGGCTACATCATCATCCAAGCCGAAGATCACGTGCCCGCCTGCCGTATTGGCAAGACACAAGGCAGTCTCGAGCGCTATCCGAAGGGACTCCTTCTTGCTTCTGGCATCCTCCTTGAAATCAAGCCGCGTACCTTCGAGGCTGTCTGGCGTAGCCCCGGCCCATATCTGATCAAGGACTGCATGAACCTGAGCTGACGTAGTCACGAGTTTCTCCCCAGTTTGATAGCGCCCTGCACAAAGTGAAGGGTACTATCAAACTGGGTCGAAACTGCGGCAAGGCGTCATTCAGCGCGTCACGCCGCGCGCGACGGCGTCGATCAGCTCCGGCCGCAACCGCGTGTGGGAGATGATCGCGTCGACCGAGCCGACGTCGACGGCGCGCTGGACACTGTGCACCTGGTCGAACTCTGCGGCGACCTCGCCCAGCTTCTCCGAACGGACGGCCGCCCGCGTCTCCGCCAGCTCGGTCGTCAGCTCTGCCCGCTCGGTGCCGGACGCCGCGGCGAGCCGTTCCTCCAGCGCGCGCACCCGTTCGTCCGCGGCCGTGCGAGCGTTGACCTCGCTGGGGAACACCACCGCGGCCGCTGGCGCGCCGCCGATCACCGAGGCGTACGAGCCCTCCACGGCGAGCACCGTCATGTTCGGGTTCAACGCCTTGGAGAACACCACGAACGCGCCGCCGTGGTAGCGCGAGATCACGCAGAACACGATCGGCCCGTCGAAGTTGACGATCGCGCGCCCGATCTCGGCGCCGTACTCCAGCTGCAGCTTCCGCATCGACTCCGGCGAGCCGTCGAAGCCGGACAGGTTCGCCAGCACGACGAGCGGCCGGTTGCCACTCGCCGCGTTGATCGCGCGCGCCACCTTCTTCGACGAGCGCGGGAACAGCGTGCCAGCCGTGTAGGTGTCCGGCCCGTCGGTCGGCGGGAAGCCCCTGCGCGGCACCGACTGCGACTCGATCCCGATCAGGCACACCGGATACCCGCCGAGGTGGGTGTCGGTGACGACGGCCATCTCCGCGTCGGCCATGCCAGCCCAGCGCTCCAGCAGCGGCTGGTCTGCATCGGCGACCGCGCGCATCAGCGTCCTGATGTCGAACGCCTTCTTGCGTTCCGGGTTCGCGGTGAAGATCTCGCCGACCGTGCGGAAGTCGCTGCCCGCCAGCTCATGCGGGTACGACGAGATGTCCCGGTCGACCGGATCGGACGTTTCGATCCTGCGCGGGCCAGTCTCGCCCGGCACGACGTAGGAGTGCTCGTAGTGCGACAGCAGCACATCCCGTGCGCCGGCCAAGTCGGGTGCCCAGTACTGCGCCTGCCCGTTCGGGCCCATCACGCGGTCGTAGCCGCCGATGCCGAAGTTGTCCTCGGCGGATACGCCGCCGGAGAAGTCCAGCGACTGCTTGCCCGTCAGCACCATAGCGGAGTCCGGCGTCATCACCAGGATTCCCTTGGTGTGCATGAGCATCGTGGCCTCGGCGTTCCAGTACGGCTGCGCGCCGACGTTGATGCCAGCCACGACGACGTTGATCTCGCCGCCGTCCTGGGTGAACCGGACGATGCGCTGCAGCGTACGCCCGACCCAGTCCAGGTTCTCGGTGCCGGAATCCATGGAGATCTTCGCGCCAGCGGACAGGGCGAACCACTCCACCGGTACCCGCATTCGCTCGGCAAGGTTCAGCGCGGCGATCACCCGCGCGCATTCCGGTTCGGATAGTGCACCGAGCGCCGTTGTCGGGTCACCCAGCAGCACCACCCGGGTGACGCCTTCCGGGTACCGCTCGGTCGGCGTGCTGACCACGCCGGTGACGATCGCGGCGGTGTTGTTGCCCTTCAGTCGCTCGACCGGTACCAGCGTGCCGGTGTCGTCCAGGTCGTACTCGGTGAACGCGCCGCCGTCGCCAGCCAGCAGCTCGATCAGCTCGTACGGGTACACCGTGCCGCGCCTGCGCGCCCGCAACACCTTCTGCTGGTAGTCGTCGAGCGGCGTGATCGGCTCCGACGACGGCTCGCCGACCGCGACAGTCACCCCGGTGCTCGCCTCGTACGACACCCGCACCGCGGCGTCGTGTGCCTCCCCGGTGTGGTGGTCGAGCTGCCGCCCGATGAACCGCACCTCCTCGATCCCGGCGCCAGCCGTTGACGGCCCGATGCGCTGCGAGAGCGCCGTCAGCTCGTCCGGCGTCAGTTCGCTCGTAGGCCAGGCATAGATCAGGATCTGGTTGGTGTCGAGCCGGTTCTTCTGCGGGCGCTGCGCTTGCACCTTGCGGATCGCGTCGAGACACGCGGCGAGCGCGCCCTCGGCCGCGGGCAGCGAGACCAGCCTGCCGTCGTTGTCCCGCAGTGGCGTCAGGTCCCGCACCTGCGCCATCGCGACCAGCCGCTCGTCGGACGGGTTGTTCGGCGCGACACACCGGAACAGGTAGACGTCTTCGTCCGCCGACGGCAGCCGGGTGAGATCGAAGTTGCTGAGCCGCTGGAGTTGCAGCCGCTGCGCCACGAGCGGATGGATGCCCCTGATCAGCCGTTCCTCGGTCAGCCCCGTCGTGGACGGCCGGAACGTGAAGTGGTGGTGCATCGTCGGCCCGTGTCCACCGCCAGGGCCAGCGACCGTGGTGGTGACACGCCGCGCCCGTGTCAGCTCGGGTACCTCGCTGAGCACCGCGCGCAGGTCGGCGGCCATCGCGTCGGCGGCGTCCGTGCCGACCGGCTGGTCCTCCCAGGTCAGGTAGATGTCGACGACGAGGTCGGAGGTGCTCTCGGTGTCTGATGCCACCTCGGCGATGGCGCGGACGGCCTTCGGCAGCTGGGTGAAGTCCGTGGCGGTCGACAGCAGCCGCAGCCGCTGCTCATCGAGGTCGAACGACGTCGCGACGAACGGCTGGCCGTCGCGCTCGAAGGAGCGGACTTCGGCCAGCCCACGCGACCGGTAGTAGCGGCGGGTCATGACCTCGAGCAGTGGGCCGAGGTCGCAGCCCTGCCTGCCGATGCGCTGCCCGAGCAGCCGCACCAGCGGCTCTGGGCTGGCGACCATCTCCGTGATCCGCTCGGCGCGATCCGGCGCGTCGGGGTGTTCGTCCAGATAACGCAGGTGCTTGCGGACCCCGGCGTAGACCTCGGCGCGGGTGCGGCGCAACATCGGCTGGGCGAACCAGCGGAACGCGACGCTGCGCGCGAGGTCCCCGACGACGGGGAAGCGCAGCTGGGTGGCCGCGACCAGGTGTTCCACCGCCTCGCCAGCGGTGAAGCGGGCGTCGCCGACCGGCGGCGGGTCGGTCAGCCACTGTCGCAGCACCGTGGTGACGACCTCGACGTCCGCGTTGACTCGTTGCTGCGCCAGGAAGATGCGAAACACCGCCTCCTCGAGCGCATCGGTGCGCTCGAGGTCGTCGACGCCGTAGCGGCTCAGCGCTTGCTTCAGCCGCGAGGTGAACGTCTCCGAGACGCCCGCGCGCTCGACGTCGAGGCTCTGCAGGTAGGTGTGGAAGTACTCGCGCGCGCTGTGCACGCGGGTGTCTGCCTTGGCCTCTTCACCAGCAGGCTTGTTGCGGCTCAGTTCGGAGATGTCCGCGAACAGCTCGAGCAGCTCTGTCTCGGCTGCCAGCCTGCCGTCACCCGCCGCGTCGCGGTCGGCGACGTATCGGCGCAGGACACTGCCGTCGTCGGCGGGGTCAGTGTCGAAGCCGAGCAGGATGCTGCGCATGTCCTCCAGGTGCCGCCGCGCACGGTCGGCGGGAGAGCCGTTCGGCGCGGGTGGCAGCGCGAGGTCGACTGGGGTGGCGGTGGTGGCTGGTGCCTCGTCGTCCTCGGCGCGCGGTTCCAACCGCAGCAACGGCGCGCCGGTCTCGACCTGGCTGCCAGCGGAGACGAAACAGTCCCGCAGCGTCGCGGCGAACGGCGCCCGCAGCACGGTCTCCATCTTCATGCTCTCCAGCACGATCACCGGCGCGCCGGCCTCGACCTCGGCACCGACCTCGACCGGCGTCGCGACCACAAGAGCTGGGGCTTGCGAGCGCAGCACGCCGCCCTCGTCGCGGCTGACACGGTGCGCGGTGCCGTTGACCTCGATCAGGTGTACCGGACCGTGGGTGTGGGTGACGAGGCGGAAGCTGTGCCCGTTGACGATCAGCCTGCCGGTGGCGACGTCGCGCTGACCGTTCCCGCCGGAGCCGTAGCGCTCCAGCTCGGCGTCCACCCTGGTGATGTCGGTGTCGTCGGTGCCGATACCAATGCGGAACCGGTGTGGGCCGGTCTTGGCGACCTTCACCCGGTAGCTGACCCCGCGCAGGCTGAGGTCGATCGCGCGGTCCACCTCGTGCTGCACCTGGGGACGTCCACCGTGTGCGGTGCTGAACAGCCGCTGCCGCTCAGTGCGCTCGGCGTCCTCGTACGCCTCGATCGCCGCGGCGGCCAGCGCGATGCCCGAGTGCCGGTCGGAGACGAGGCCACCCTCGGCGCGCACCCGGTCGATCCAGCCGGTGTCCGCCGTGGCGTTGACGACGTCGTCCTCGTCGAGCAGGTCGAGCAGGAAACTCTTGTTGCTGACGCCACCCTCGATGATGACCGTCGTCTCGCGGATGGCGCGGCGCAGCCTGCCGAGCGCTTCGTCGCGGTCGCGGCCATACGCGATGATCTTGGCGATCATGGAGTCGAAGTCGGCGGGGATGGTGTCGCCGCCGGTGACGCCGGTGTCGACCCGGATGCCGGGTCCCGCTGGCAGGTCGAGGAGGGCGATCCTGCCCGGTGCGGGCGCGAATTCGCGGTCAGGGTCCTCGGCGTTGAGGCGTGCCTCGATGGCGTGGCCTGCCTCTCGTGGCATGTCGCCGGTCAGCTTGCCGCCGGACGCCACGTGCAGCTGCGCTTTGACGAGGTCTGTTCCGGTGGTGGCCTCTGTGATCGGGTGCTCGACCTGCAGCCGGGTGTTGACCTCGAGGAATGCGAACAGCCGCTCGGTCGGCTGGTAGAGGAATTCGACGGTTGCCGCGCCCCGGTAGCCGACAGTGACCGCGAGCCGTTCGGCGGATGTCTTGAGCTGGTGGATCTGGTCGGCGTCCAGCAGCGGACAGGACGACTCTTCGATGATCTTCTGGTTGCGGCGCTGCACCGAGCAGTCGCGCACGCCGAGCGCCCACGCCGTCTCGCCGTCGGAGATCACCTGGACCTCGACGTGCCGCGCGCCGGTGACGAGGCGTTCCAGGAACACGACGCCGCTGCCGAACGCCCGCGCGGCCTCCTCACTGGTGCGCGTGAAGGCGTCGGTCAGCTCATCGTCGCTGGTCACGACGCGGATGCCGCGGCCGCCGCCGCCCGCGGTGGCCTTGAGCATCAGCGGGTAGCCGATCTCCTTCGCGGCGTGGTGCGCGGCGTCGACGTCCCCGATCGGGCCACCGCTCCACGGTGCGACCGGTACGCCGACCTCCTCGGCGAGTTGCTTCGCACCGATCTTGTCGCCGAGCCTGCGCATCGCGTCCGCGCTCGGCCCGATGAAGGTGACGCCGACGCGCTCGCAGAGTTCCGCGAACGCCGGATCCTCCGCGACGAAACCCCACCCGACCCAGGCAGCGTCCGCTTCGGTGTCTTTGAGGGCGCGTTCCAGGACGTCGAGATCGAGATACGGCCGGTTGGCCGCGGGTCCGAGGCAGTAGCTGATGTCCGCCTCGCGGACGAATGTCGCCGTCCGTTCGGTGTCGGTGTAGAGCGCGACGGTCTCGATCGATTCGCCGGTCTCGGCGGCTAGGTCGCGGACGGCGTGGATGAGCCGCATCGCGGCTTCGCCTCGGTTGACGATGACGACACGGCGAAACACCGGTGAGCCTCCTGAGTGGGGACGCGAGTGTGGCGGCCAAAACTGTTCGAGTTGGCCAAATGGAACCGGGACTACAGCGCTGTCGTGGTCAAGCGGGCGATTCCCGCTTCCCATGTGCAGCATGCCGGTTACTAGGCAGTACAGGTATGGCCATTCGCCTCACCGGCTCCCGGCCGCCCGTTGTAGGAACCCCACAAAACCTGGAAGACGACGAGGTCACGACGGTGACGCCCCTCACGTCGCGCACGGCGCTGCGGTGCCTGCCCGCTGCGCCGTGTCCGTCGCTCTCGACGTTGTGTCCTGCACTCAGGACGCTGTGTTCGTCGTTCCGCACGCCGTGTCCTGCACTCAGGACGCCGTGTTCGTCGTTCTCGACGTTGTGTTGTGCGTTCCGGGCGGCGTGTTCCTCGCTCGGACCGCCGTGTTCCCTCACCCGCGTTGGCGGGACCTAGCGAAACGCTTTGTCGTCGACCTGGATGTGGAAGTTGACCGTGCCGCCTTCGATGCCGGTCACCGTGGCGGTCAGGCCGTGGGTTTCGCCGTCTGCGGTGAGAGTGCACCGGATGGACGCGTCGATCGTCGCTTCGAGGCCGTCTTTGCAGGATACGGAGTCCGGGCTCCGGCCAACCGTCTCGGTCAACCGCTCCTTCACGATCCGTTCCACTCGTTCCCGTGGCACCGATGGCGATGTTTCGACGCCACCGCCGACGTCAAAAGTGCATCCCGTGGCGCCGAATCCAGTCAGCGCCAATGCGATAGCTGAGGCTTTCACGGTCCGGGTGATCTGCATGCCGTCCCCCTCGAAGTTGGTTGCGAGCCGAAGAACACCGTAGCGATACGACGTCGCGAGTGCCGGGCATATCGGCAGGAATGAGGAACACAGCGTTGGGAACGTAGGACACGGCGTCGGGAACGCAGGACACGGCGTCGGGAACGCAGGACGCGGCGCACCTGGCACGAGGGCGGCGCTAGTGTGGAGCGCGCCGGAACATGGCGAGCGGGAAGTGAGGATCTGGGATGGTGCGCAGGGGGTTGGTCGTGGCTGCGGCGGTGCTCGCGGGAGCACTCGCGACAAGCGGGTGCGGGACGGGCACCGAGGACGTCATATCCGTCGCGGACCTGGAACACGGCGTCGCGGACGCGCTGCGCAAAGCCAACACCCCGCCCGACGAGTTGGACTGCGACGGTCCGGTGAAGGCACAGATCGCGGAGATCACCAGCTGCACCATGACGGCAGACGGCGTCGACTACGAAGTCGAAGTCGTCGTCACGGCTGTCGAGGGCGGTACCGCGTCGTACGAGATCGAACTCAAGCAGACGGCCGATTCAGCGCCTGCCGACCCGACGCTCACCGAGCCAGAGCCCACCGAGGGATCTCCCAGTCAGGCACCGTCCTCCAAGTAGCGTTCGACGCGCTCCCGCTTCGCCTGCAACTGTCCGGTGTGGCCTGGCCGAACGTCTGCCTTGAGTACGACGCTCACCCGTGGGGCGTGCTGCTGTACCACGTCCGTCGCGCGTTTGACGACGTCCATCACTTCGTCCCACTCGCCTTCCACCAGGGTGAACATGGCGTTGGTCTCGCAGGGAAGTCCGGATTCCCTGACTACTCGCACGGCCTCGGCGACGGCCTCGCCGACGCCGTCGGACTCCCCGCCGAGCGGGGTCACACTGAACGCGACAAGCACGCTGCCTCCTCGACGCTGACAATTCGTCTGCACCCCAAAGTATGGGGATAGACGTGTCCGCGTTGAGTGCCACGCGACGTGTGGATGAAGCAGGTCAAAGTCGATTTGTCTGGAATCGCACTTGATACGGTAAGTCACAAATCGACGTTGGCACCCCTCTAACGGGTGAATCTCGATTGTGGCATGCTGCCGTCACGGGCGTCTGAGTGTGCACGTGGAGGGCCGATGGAATCCGAGAACGAGCTAGCGTGCCACGAGCTGCTGCTCCTGCTCGCGGGTCGGCTGCCAGACGTGGCGCTCTGGCGGTTCCGGGATTGGCTCGGCGAAAGTAAACTCTCCGTGCTCGCCCGGACTTTGCCGAAATCGTTGCTCAGACACGGTATTGGGCTTGATCAGCGCGAACACGCGTTGCTGTCCACCGGGTTGGTACCGCACGGGGCCGACTTCCATCAGGTCAGTTCGACACTGCGCGTAGGCGAGGTCACACTTCCGCGCTACACGTTCTCGGAATCCCCATCGGATTGGGCGAACGCGGCGGACTCGGTGTCCGCGCTACTCGACGCGGCGTTGCGCGGCAGGCCGGACGTCGGTGAGGTGCGAGCCACCTGGCGCCGCGGCGATGGCAGCGAGCGTGGCGAGAAGCGGGTGCTGCTCGTGAGCGCGGTCGCGGGCTGGCCTCGGCTGACCGGCGAACTGCAACGTGTGCTGCGGGTGCTTGGTGACGACGAGCCGAGCATCGAGGTGCTGCCACCGAACTTCGAAATGCCCGAATACCACCGGGAAGCGCTGGCGAACTCGCGCCCCGTCAGCGTGGGTGCGGTCGGAGCAGCGACGTGAGCCTGTCCGCACCACCCGCGAGCTGGAGGGAGAGGTCGCAAGGTGGCAAACCATGAGGGATCAGTGACGTCGGTCCCGCTACGGCTGCACACCGTGCTGCTGGCGCTGGCGGGCAGGATCGATGACGGCGCGCTCGGCCACGCCAGGCAGCTGTCGGCGGCGGCGCGGGTCGATGAGGCCGGTGAACTGATCGCGGGCACGCTGATCGCGGGCGGAATTCCGCTGCGGCCGTCGGAACGGCGTGAGTTCGGTGAGGTCCTCACAGCGAGCGGCGCCGACGTCGCGCTGCTCGACCAGTTGATCGTCAGTGAACACGATGTCGAGCCGCCGCATGGTTTCAGCGCTGAGGACCAGCCGGACGCGGGAGTCGCTGAGGCGATCGAGCCGATCAAGGCTGCGCTGACGGACGTGCGCTCGATCCACGCGGCGTGGCGCACCACCGCCGCGGGAAGGGTGCCTGGCCAGGTGCCGCAGCGCGTCGTGCTGATCGAACTCGGCGCACGAGGCAGCGCGCCAGCGACGGCGCACCTTGTCGCTGCGGCATTGCGCGATGCGGGCATCCGGACCGCTGTCGAGGTGGCGTCCGCTGATGTCCCGTGGACCAACTACCACCAGCACGCGCTCGCCGCGGCAGTAGCCGTGGTTGACGGTAAGGCGAGTGCGCCGGTGCGCGAGGTGCCAGGGCAGAAGCAGGCACCCGCGCCCAGCCAGGAACCGGCGCCGGAGCGTGCTGCCGTATCGGAACGCCCCGCTGAGTCGGCAGGTTTCTTCGCTGCGAAGAAGCCCGCATTCGCGGCGCAGTCGGCCCCGGAGTACAGCAACGGGCACGGCGAGTCCGCGCCAGCCCACGCCGTCGCGACATCCACGGCCGCAGCGACCGGGACGTCGACCCCCGCGAACGGCACGAACGAGACCAGCGCACACACAACACCGCCCAGAACGAATGGACACCACCGTGCGCCCGAGCAGGCCAGCCAGTCGTTCTGGCCACAGCCACAGCCGGTCGCTGAGCAGCCAGCTGAGCCGCCGCGTGCTGAGCGAACTGCCGCACCGGCGCCGACCGGCCATGCCGTCGAGCCACCCAGAAACGATCACGCCGATGAGTCGCCGCGCGGTTACCAGGCTGCCGAGACACCGCGCGCTGACCACGGCGTCGAGCCACCTCGCCATGAGCCACCTCGGCAGGAGAACAGCTTCGCGCCGCCACGTGCTGATTACCCCGGCGCGTCACCTCGCAATGGCCACTCCGTTGAGCCGAACGCCGACCGGCCTGCTGGACCCAGCCGTCATGAGGCCGTTGAACCACCACGCGCCGACCGCGTCACCGGGCTGCAGAGCAATGGCAATGCTCCAGAGCCGCCCCGAAACAGCCACGCCGCGGAGCCATTCCACAACGCCCAGCCAGCCGAGCCTCGCAACGGATACCCTGAGCCGCCGCGCAATGGCCACCATGCGCAGCCGCCGCATAACGGCCATCCGGCGGAACCGCCACGCGCCGACCCCGCTGCCGAACCGCCGCGCAACGACTATCCCGCCGAGCCGCCGAACCATGGCGGCAACAACGTTGTGAACTTCCCGGAATCAGAAGCGGAGAGCACGGCGGAGATGTCCCGCAACGATGCGCAGCAACTGCACCAGGCGTTGCGCGAGGCCGAAGCCGCCGATCGGGGTGCGCCCCAAGCGCACCAACCACCTCAGCCACCTCCACCTCCTCAGCCTCCTCAGCGGGAGGCGGTGGAGCTGCCTGCCGCCGATGCCGAGGCGCAGCTCAGCGACCGGGACCGCGAGCTGTTGCGTGAGCTGCACGCGGAGCTGGCTAAGCGCGAACGGGAGCAATCAGCGCAGGTGCAACTGAACGGCTGGCACCGGCCGGGCAGCTGACAGGCCGGTACTCGCCGGCGATGCTGTTGCCTCGTTTGTCGGGAGTGCCGAACACAGCGTCACGAACGACGAACACGACGTCGGGAGTGCAGGACACAGCGTCGGGAGTGCCGAACACAGCGTCACGAACGACGAACACGACGTCGGGAGTGCAGGACACAGCGTCGGGAGTGCGGGACACGGCGTCGGGAGCGGGGAACACGGCGCGGGTCGGTTAGCCTCGCGGGCGTGGAACACGATCCGTATCTGTGGTTGGAAGACGTCACCGGCGACGAGTCGCTTGACTGGGTGCGAGCCCGCAACGCCGAAGCCCTCACCGAGCTGTCCGAGACACCGCGCTTCGCCGAACTTCGCGATGACATCCGGGCGGTCCTCGACGCCGATGACCGCATCCCGTACGTCGGACGCAGGGGCGAGTACCTCTACAACTTCTGGCAGGACGCCGCGCACCCACGCGGGCTATGGCGGCGGACGACGCTGGAGTCGTACCGCACGGACGAACCGGACTGGCAGGTCCTCATCGACGTCGACGCGCTCGCGGCGGACGAGGGCGAGAACTGGGTGTGGCATGGCCCGAAGGTGCTGCGGCCCGGCTACGACCGCTGTCTGGTGCAGCTCTCGCGCGGCGGCGCGGACGCGACTGTCGTCCGTGAGTTCGACCTGGAGTCGCTGACCTTCGTCGACGACGGCTTCGCGCTGGACGAGGCCAAGAGCCGTATCGGCTGGATCGACGCCGACCACGTCTTCGTCGGCACCGACTTCGGCGAGGGCGCGCTGACGAACTCCGGTTACCCGCGCATCGCGAAGCGCTGGCGGCGCGGCACACCGCTGTCCGAGGCGACGGTGGTGTTCGAGGGCAAGCCGGACGACGTCGCCGTCGTGGCCTACCACGACCCGACGCCCGGTTACGAGCGCGACTTCGTCGCTCGCGCGGTCGACTTCTACCGCACCGAGTACTACCTCCTCGGCGCGGACGACAGCCTTACGCGCATTGAGGTGCCCGACGACGCCGAGATCGACGTCGAGCGCGAGTGGCTGCTGGTCGAGACTCGTTCCGAATGGACGATCAACACGCGCACGTACCCGGCGGGGGCGCTGCTGGCCATCCGGTTCGACGACTTCCTCGCCGGTGACCGCGAGTTCACCGTGCTGTTCGAACCTGATGAACACACCTCGTTGAGCTACCACGCCTGGACCCGCAACCACCTGATTCTCGCCACGCTCACCGACGTCAAAAGCAGGCTCGACGTGCTCACGCCACACGAGGGCTGGCGCAAGGAACCGCTCGCGGGCGTGCCCGAAGTGGGCACGGCGGACATCAGGGGCACTGACCCCGATCACGGCGACGAGTTTCTGCTCGACGTCAGCGGCTTCACCCAGCCATCCACACTGCACCGGGGCGTGATCGGCGGTGAACTCGAGACGCTCAAGCGAGCGCCAGCCCGGTTCGATGCCGAGGGAATCGACGTCCGGCAGCACTTCGCGATCTCGGACGATGGCACCCGCATCCCGTATTTCGTGGTCGGTGCGCCGGAGTCGAATGGGCCGGCTCTGCTCATCGGATACGGCGGATTTGAGATTTCGCTCACCCCGTCCTACAGTGGAATTATCGGCCGCTCCTGGCTGGCGCGCGGCGGCACGTATGTCGTAGCTAACATTCGCGGCGGCGGCGAATACGGCCCGCAGTGGCATCAATCCGTGCAGAAACGCAACCGGCTGCGGGTGTACGAGGATTTCGCGGCGGTCGCGCGCGACCTGATCGAGCGCGGCATCACCTCTCCTGAACGGCTCGGTATCGAGGGTGGCAGCAATGGTGGCCTGCTCACCGGCGTCATGCTCACCCGCTACCCCGACCTGTTCGGCGCGGTGGTCAGCAGCGTGCCGTTGCTGGACATGCTGCGCTACCACTTGCTGCTCGCCGGGGCGTCCTGGATGGCGGAGTACGGCGACCCAGACGACGCCGACGACGCCGATTACCTGCGGAAATACTCGCCGTACCAGAACCTCGCACCGGAGCTGACGTACCCGCCGACGCTGCTGATGACGTCCACCCGCGATGACAGGGTGCATCCCGGCCACGCGCGCAAGATGGTCGCGCGGATGCGCGAGTTCGGCCACGACGTGCGCTACTACGAGAACATCGAGGGCGGTCACGGCGGCGCCGCGGACAACGAGCAGCGGGCGGTCAAGTGGGCACTGGTGTTCGAGTTCCTGTGGCAGCGGCTGGCGCGCTGAAAACTAAACGCCGACGCGCGAAAAACGAAAACTGTCATATGGAAATCGTGGTTGCGGCACGCCGAAAAACCGATCTGCCACGCGGCAAAAATAGCGATTCGCAATTCCAATAATATAGACCCCGGCATCGCCTTTCCGTTAGCTTGGATTGGAAAGGGGATGCAGGTAATTGATGACTGCGGAATTGCTGGCGTTTGCCAGCGCGTTCGCGTTGGTCTTCGCGGTCGAGCTGCCGGACAAGACGATGGTGGCCACGCTCGTGCTGACGACGCGCTACCGGGGGCTGCCGGTGTTCGCCGGGGTCACCGCCGCGTTCGCGTTGCACGTCACGGTCGCCGCGCTGTTCGGCGGCGCGCTGCGGCTACTCCCTGGCGCGCTGGTGACCGGCGTCGTCGCGCTGCTGTTCGGCATCGGCGCGTACCTGCTGCTGCGGGAAGGCTTCGCCCCGGTGCGCGACGGCGCGGAGGACGCCAGCCACCAGGGCGCGGGCCCGGTGTCGTTCGTGCGCGCCGCGCTGACGTCGTTCGGCGTGCTGTTCGCCGCCGAACTCGGCGATGCCTCGCAGCTGGCGACGGTCGGCCTCGCGGCGCGCTGGGGTGAGCCGCTGGCAGTCGGCCTCGGCTCGTTCGTCGCGCTGGTCGCGGTCGCGGGCATCGCGGTGCTGGTCGGCCGCAAGGTGCGCGCCCGCATCGACCCGCGTCTGCTGCACCGGGTCTCCGGTGTCGCGTTCGCCGTCTTCGCCGTGGTCGCCGCCGTGCAGACCTTCGCCTGAGCCCCATCCCGCACGTCATCGCTGGCGCCTGTGCGCGCGGAGTGACAGTCCAGCGGCCAGGAACGTGCCGTGAGGACGCAAGGCCAGCAACCTGCCACCGGTTCGCTTGACACCGCCGGACGGTAGATAGACGCTTGTCTAAAGTCCCTTCGGACGAGATCCATCGGAGCAGGGAGGCAGCGATGGCGCGACAGCTCAGCGGACGAGAAGCGCTACGGCTGCTGCCCACGTTGCGCGCCGACCCGCTCACCGCTATCTCCGAACTGATCCGCACCCACGGCGATGTGGTGCGCGTGCCGCTGCCGCGCGGCAATCAGCTTGTGCTCACCTCGCGGCCGGAGCTGGTCGCGCACGTCTTGGTCAGTAACCAGGACAACTACCGCAAGGCGCGCACTTACCGACCGCTCACCGAAGTGCTCGGCAACGGCCTGCTCACCAACGAGGGCGAGAGCTGGGCGCATCAGCGCAGGCTGGTGCAGCCGATGTTCGCCCGCAGGCGCATCGATGCCTTCGCCCCCGCCATGGTCGACGCCGCGAGCACGGCCATGGACCGCTGGGCTGCGCTCGGCAGCGGTAGCGTCGTCGACGTCGCCGACGAGATGAGCGCGCTCACGCTCGACGTCGTCGGACGTGCCCTGTTCAGCGCCGACCTCAGCGGCGAGGCCAGCCAGATGGCGCCAGCGCTGGAGACGGTTCTCGAATCGTTCGTGAAAGTGGTGCGTCACCCCCTGTTCCTGCTCGTACCCGACTACCACCGCTGGCCGACGCCCGCACGCCTGCGTGCGCGGGGCGCCGAGCAGCACCTGCGTGGCGTCGTTGACGGCCTGATCAGCAGCCGCCGCGCGGAATCGGCAGGCCGCGAGGACACCGACCTGCTCGACGCGCTGCTCGCCGCGCGCGACGACGATGGCAACCCGCTCGACGAACAGCAGATCCGCGACGAGCTGATGACCTTCCTCCTCGCGGGGCACGAGACCACCGCCAATGCCCTCGCCTGGACGTTGCTGCTGCTCTCACGCCATCCAGCTGCCCGCGACCGGCTCGTTGCCGAGGTCGACGACGTGCTCTCCGGGCGCCCAGCGACGGCAGCCGACATGAACAAGCTGGAATGGACCTCGGCCGTGCTGTCCGAGTCCATGCGGCTCTACCCGCCGGCATGGATGATCGAGCGGGAGGCTCGGGACGCCGACGATCTGGACGGGATCCGCGTTCCCCCTGGCAGCATCGTCGCGACGCCGCCGTATCTGGTGCATCGCAACCCGGACCACTGGCCGAATCCGGAGGGATTCGACCCGCATCGCTTCCTGCCAGGCGCCGCGGATCGGCACCGGCTTGCCTATCTCCCCTTCGGTGGCGGGCGGCGGCAGTGCATCGGCGGCGGCTTCGCGATGCTGGAGGCGGTGCTGCTGCTCGCCACGATCACGCAGCGGTTCGAACTCGATCTCGTGCCGGGGCATCAGCCACAGGCGCTGACGGCGGTCACGCTGCGCCCAGCCAACGGCATCCCGATGACGGTGCGGCCCCGATAGGTCCGCTACGCAGGGGCGCGTTCCTTCACGCCCGCGCGGCCGCGCACGCTCAGGCTAGCGGGACATCACCGCAGCACGCGAGCCAATTCGGCTGCCGATGCCACCACTCGCGGGCCAATTTCGTCGGCATCGAGATGGTGGAGTGAGACCACACCGATGCTGGCGCGCAGTCCCATCACCTTGCGCACCGGCGCGGCGACGCCGAAAGCGCCCGGCTGCAGCTCGCCGACCGTGACCACCCACTCAGGGTCGTCCTGGCGCAGCGTGATCGCCTTACCAGCGGCGCCTTTGGTGATCGGGTGCTGACTGCCGATCCGGTATCCGACGTGGTAACTGGTCCACGACGGCTCCACCACGGCGACGGCCTGCACAGTATCGCCGTCCGCGATGGACAGGTGCGCTGTCGCGCCGACGTCCTCGGCCAGCGCGCGCAGGATCGGAGTCGCGGCCTCGCGCAACTGCGGCAGCACCCGGTCGGCCAGCCGCAGCAGGCCGACGCCGAGCCGGACCTTGGTGCCGTCCCGCCATACCAGCCCGCGCTCCACGAGCGGCCCGAGCAGTCGATACACCGCGGCCCTGCTGACGCCGATGCGTTCGGCCAGCTCGGACACGCTGCACGCCTGGCCTTCGGCGTCCGCGACGGTCTGCAGCAGCGCCAGCCCACGGTCGAGGGTGAGCGAACTGCCGGAGTTCGCCGTGCTCATGGCTGGCGCCTCGCGGTCACAGCAGGCCCAGCTCCTCGAGGTCGGCGATGGACTCGGAGAACGTGGCCGAGCCGTAGCAGGCGAACAGCTCCCGCACCGCCTTGGCGGCCGAGTCGCTCAGCTCGCTGGCCTCGGCCGCGAGTGCGGCGCCGTCGGTGGACTCCAGGGCGCCGCGGACGTCCTTGCCAGCCAGGCAGCGGGCCGACGCGACGAGCAGGTTCAGGAATCCGTGGTGAGCGAAACCGGTCTCCGGGTCGATGTGCCGGACGGCGCGGTGCAGGCTGTTGGTCGCCTTGAACGACGCGCCGGTGACGCCAGCGACCACGGCGAAGAAGTCAGCGACCTCGTCGACGCTGGGGAAGTTCTCCTCGGAGAGCCCGCCGCAGCGGATCTTGGGCCAGCTGCCGTGCTCGATGACCTTGCGGACGCCGTCGAGCCAGCCAACGCCGCGCCGGGGCTCGACCACGCGGACGACGTCCTCCGGTACGAACTCGGAGACCCGCTCAAGCCAGACTTCGTCCACATCGGACGGTGCGGGCATCTCGACCATGCGCAACGTGAGCAACTCGGCGCGGGACTCGACGATCGAGATCGCCTTCGGGACGCCGCCGAGACCGGTGTCGATGATCAGTGAGAGCGGCAGGGGCGTTGACGGCTTGATCTTGATGATCTCGGTGATCAGCTCGGGCAGCCGGGACGCGGGGCACAGGAACAGGCCGAGCACGCCGGAGTAGTTGCCCGCGCGGGCGTCGAGGTAGGAGTTCAGCGCATCGGACATCGACGCCGTGCCTGGTGGGAAGAGCGCGGAGTCGTCGACGAGCCTCGTGAACAGGGGCGGGATGCCGCTGGGGCCGGGCGGCGTGAGTTCCACTGCGCTTGACACGACTGACACGCTAGTAGCGTACTATAGTCGAACGAAACGTTCCGATTATCGGACATGTTGGGTGCGGTGAACGAAGGCTCATTCACCGCATCGACGTGCGTACTCCTGGAGATCGTTATGCCGTACTACCGGAAAGTCGGCGAGATACCGCCCAAAAGGCACACCCAGTTCCGCTCGCCAACCGGCAGCCTCTACGCCGAGGAGTTGATGGGGGTGGAGGGCTTCTCCTCCGACTCCGCCCTGCTCTACCACCGCTACCTGCCCACGTCGATCGTCGGCGCGGACGCCGTCGAGGATGACCGCGGCCCCATCGCGGCCAACCACCCGCTCAAGCCTCGCGCCTACCGCACGCAGGACCTCAGCTTCAAGCCGGACGCCGACGCCATCACCGCGCGGCGCAGGCTGTTCGGCAACAACGACGTCACCATCGGCTTCGCCGTCGCGAGCGAGCCGAGCCCGCTGTACCGCAACGCCACCGGTGACGAGTTGCTCTACATCCAGGGCGGCGCGGGGACCATCGAGACGATCTACGGCGCTCTCGACGTCGCCGACGGCGACTACGTGGTGCTGCCAACGTCGACCACGTACCGGGTGGTGCCTGGCGGTGACAGCACAGTGCCGCTGCGCGTGCTCTCGCTCGAGGCGCGCGGGCACATCGGGCCGCCGAAGCGCTACCTGTCCGCGAAGGGCCAGTTCCTCGAACACGCGCCGTACTGCGAACGCGACCTGCGAGGGCCGACCGAGCCGCTGCTTGTCGACGGCCCGGACGCCGACGCCGACACCGAGGTCCTTGTCCGCCATCGCGCTGGGTTGACGCGATTCACCTACGACCACCATCCGTTCGACGTCGTCGGCTGGGACGGCTGCCTGTACCCGTGGGTGTTCAACATCGACGACTTCGAGCCGATCACGGGCCGGGTGCACCAGCCGCCACCAGTGCACCAGACGTTCGAAGGGCCCAACTTCGTCGTCTGCTCGTTCTGCCCGCGCAAGGTGGACTACCACCCGTTGGCGATCCCGGTGCCGTACAACCACGCCAACGTCGACTCCGACGAGCTGATGTTCTACGTGCGCGGCAATTACGAGGCACGCAAGGGCTCCGGCATCGATATCGGCTCGATGTCGCTCCATCCGTCCGGGTGTACGCACGGGCCACAGCCCGGTGCGGCGGAGGCGTCGGTCGGCGCGGAGTTCTTCGACGAGACGGCGGTCATGGTGGACACCTTCGCCCCGCTCGACCTGGGCGAAGCCGCCGATGCCTGCGAGGATCCCGGCTACGCGTGGTCCTGGTCCGGCCGTTCCCTGCCGTAGGCCGGGTTTGCGCTGTGGACGGCCTGGATATCCCCAGGGCATGACGACCAACCCTGAACCGGACCCTGGCCAGCGCGAAGAGGTGGTGGCGGAGCGGCCGACCGGACGGCATGGGTTCGTCCGGGGCATCAACGGGCTGATCAGCGTCGTCACCGGGCTGTTCGCCGTTGCGCTCGCGATCCACGTCATCCTCGTGGCTGGCGAGGCGAACATGGGTAACAGCTTCGCGCAGTTCGTCACGAACTTGGCTGGCGCGGTGGATCTCGGTCTGAGCAACCTGTTCACGATGGCTAACGAGAAGCTTCAGGTGGCGCTGAACGAAGGCATCGCAGCGCTGTTGTGGCTGGTGATCGGTTCCGGACTGACCACCCTGATCAGCCGCGTCGCACTGCCCGAAGGCAGCACGACCTGGTACCGGCGCACCGTGCGCTGATGCCGGGTTGCAGATGTCGACATGTGGCCTCGCGGGGACCGGGCCACATGTCGACTTCTTCATGCTCAGGGCGGGGGCTCCTGGCGGCGCAGCGCACGCTCGGTGCGGTCGGATTCCCGTTCGGCGGTGCCGAGTTCCAACTGCGCGGCCCGCACCGCGTTGCGCGCCAGCTTCTCGTACCGTTGCGCCTTGACCAGCTTCGCGCGTAGCTCGGCGACTTCCTCTGTGGCTTCCTTCGCGCGTCGGTGCGCCTCGGCCAGTGTCGCGGCGGCCTCGTCCCGCCGCGCCTTCGCTGCCTCCGCATCCCGTTTGGCTCGCTCGCGTCCCTCGCGCCTGCGCCGCAGTTCATTGGCGCTGACGGTGGCGCGTGTCGTGGTGCCAGGGCGAGTGCGGGACTTCGCGCCTGACGGGCCCCGTGATGTCCTGCGAGCGCCACCGGACGGCTGTTCGCCAGGTTCCGCGCGTGCGGCCGTTTCGTCGTCCGCCTCGCCGGACTCATCCTCGTCGTCCGCCTCCGGCGCCCGCCGCGCGAGCGTGCCAGCCGTGAGCCACTGCCGCGCGTCGGACGGGTCCAGCGGGGTGGCGAGCCGCCCGGCCGCCACCAGGTCCGCCGCATCGCCGCCTGCCAGCGCCGCCTGCAGCGTGGCGTGCACCTGATCGGTGACCGCCTCGCTGACACCGAGCCCCGCTTCGCGCCCGATCTCTCGCGCGGTCAGCGTCAGCGCGTCGACGATTTCGCGTCGCCGCACGGAGAGCTCCCGTAGTCGTCCGCCAGCCAGTTCCTCGTGCGCGGCGCGCAACTCCTGACCGAGTGCCGCGAGTTCGGCCAGGTCGTCAGGGTGCTCGCGGGCGAGCCGGTTGACCAGCCACGCCGCCAGCGTCGGCTTGCGCAACGCCTTGATCCGCGCGGCCAGCGACCGGTCCTCGGCCTCGGCCGCGCGGGCGTTGCGCCTGCGGATGAACTCCTCGCGCGGGCCGCTGTAGAGCTCATCGGCGACGGCATCGAAGTCCACGGTTTCAGAAAAGCACAGGTTGGCCGCGTTCGCCGTCCGTTTCGGGAGGTCTACGCGCCCACCGGAGCCGGGGTCACCACGGACGGAACGCCGAGCGGCTGGGCCTGCGTACCGTCCGCGAACCGCAGCCGCAGCGAGCCGACCGCCGCCTCCGCTTTGGCTCGCGCGTCGCAGGGTGAGGCGGACGACACGACGATGTGGCCGAGGTAGGCGTCGTTGCTGCGCGGCAGGCCAGCCCGCGCTGGCACCGAGAGCTGCCAGCGCACCACGTCCGGGTCGGCGTCGAGCGCGCTGGTGCCCGCCACCCCGACGACGGTTCCCGGCCGGGGCGAGATCACGAAGAACACCGCGGCGCTGCCGACGTCCGTGGCCTCGTGGTCGCGCGGTGGCTGGCCGATGCTGAGCCGCACGAGCTGCTCAAGTGGATGCACTCCGGTCACCAGCCGCAACAGGTCGAAGATGTACCCACCAGCCTGCCGGGGATTGATCTCGATCAGGCGCGGGCCGTCACTGGTCAGCCGCAGTTCGGTGTGGCTGAGGCCGTGACGATAGTCAAGCGCGGCGAGCACGTCGCGGGCGTAGTCCGCCGCCTCGGCGGCGGTGGACGCTGGCAGGTCCGCGGGGAACATGTGCCCGGACTCCACGAAGGCAGGCGGTCCGGCGAGACTCTTGTCGGTGATACCTACGATCGTGGTTTCGCCGCCTCGTGTGATGGCCTCGACGCTGATCTCCTGCCCCTCGACCAGCCGCTCAAGCAGCATCACCCGCTCGCGCGGCTGGCCGCGCGTGTTGCGCTCGGCCGCGGTGATCTCGTGGAAGGCGTCCTTCAGCGCGGCGTCGTCGTCGACCCGCTGCACCGAGGTGCCCGAGTTGAGGTCCACCGGCTTCGCGACCAGCGGATACCCGAGCCGCGCCGCCGCGTCCCGCGCGGCGTCGTACGAGTCGGCCACCGCGAACTCGACGTTCGGCACTCCAGCGTCGTCGAGTACCTGTCGCACCCGGTGCTTGCGGGTCGCGGTGTGCAGCACGTCCGGCCGCGCGCCTGGCAGGCCGAGTTCGTGTGCGATGGTGGCCACCGTCGGCAGGTAGTAGTCACACGTCGTCAGCACGCCGTCGATCCGACGTCGCTTCGCCACCACACGCGCGGCCGTCACGGCGGCCGCTGGGTCGTTGGTGTCGGCGCGCACGATCTCGCTCGCGTTGCCGCGCACCGGGTGCCGCAGCCCGGACGACGAGTCCGGGTACAGCGCGGGGTCCGCGGTCAGCAGGACGTAGTCGTGGCCGAGCCGCCGGATCAGCGGCGGCAGGCTGTGGCCGGTCGAGCGCAGCCAGCTCTCCACCATGAGCAGCGTTGCCATGTCACTCGCTCGCAATGCGAAGAAGGCCGGACGTGGGCCGACGGGCTACCGTGTCGTCGCATTGCTCGGCGGCGCGCTTTCGGCCGGATTGGCATCTATCGACACAGATGGAAATGATGTTCATAAGCAGGATGATGCCACAGCGGGTGGTACCACTCGTGGGCCGGATCACGTCTGCGAGCAGTCGAACACTGTATAGGGATGGCACGGCGGGCCAACGGGGCCGATACTGGGGGAGTGCGTATCCGAACGGCTCGTGCCGACGAGCTGCTTGCACTGCAGGACATCGAGCGTGCCGCCGGCCGGTGTTTCCGTGACATCGGGATGGCGGAGATCGCCGACGACGAGCCGCCCACGCTGACCGAGCTGGCGTACGCCCAGCGCAACGGCGAGGCGTGGGTGGCTGTCGGGCCATTCGGCAGGCTGATGGCGTATCTGTTTACCGATGTCGTCGACGGCAATACCCACATCGAACAGGTCTCGGTGCACCCCGACTTCGCGCGGCGCGGCATCGGCAAGGCGCTGCTCGACCACATCGCCGATCAATCGGCGCGCTGTGGCGTCGAGGCGCTGACGCTGACGACGTTCGCCGCGGTGCCGTGGAACGCCCCGTACTACCTGCGCTGCGGGTTCCGGGAACTCGACCTCGCTGAGTTGTCGCCTGGACTGCTCGCCATCATCGAGGCGGAGCGGGCCAACGGCCTCGGCAAATGGCCGAGGGTCTGCATGCGGCGCGACCTGCAGCCGGTCATGGTGCCCGCGGGGCCGCCAGCACGCCGCAGGGGCGCGCTGGGCTGAGCGGCCGGGCACCCAAGCTGGGCAGCCGCGTGGCCGCGTCAGTCGTTGCCGCTGACCGGGTGGAAGTAGCCCATCCTGGACGACGCGAGGTCTGCTGCCTCGCGGATCACCGGGGTGAGCTTGCGCAGCTCGTCCTCGTCGAGCCGGTACGAGGGGCCTGACACGCCGATGGTGGCCACGACCGTGCCTTCCGCGTCACGCACGGGGGCCGCGGCGCCGTTGAGGCCTTCCTCGAACTCTTCGATCGTGGTGGCGAAGCCGTTCTTGACCACCATGTCGAGTTCCTTGCGCAGCGCGACGGGGTCGACGATCGTGTTCTCGGTGTAGGACTCCAGCTCGCCGGACAGCAGCTCGGTACGCCGTTCCTCCGGCAGGAAGGCGAGGAACACCTTGCCGGGCGAGGTCCCGTGCAGCGGCGTCTGCCTGCCAAGCCAGCTGCGGCTCACCACGGTGGAACTCGACACGATCTGGTCGATCGTCACGCACATCGACTCCTCGAGGACGGTCAGCGTGACGGTCTCCTCGGTCTGCCGTGCCAGCCACTCGCAGCCGAACCGCGAGTTCTGGGTCAGGTCGGGGTCGACGCTGATGCCACGCGCGAGATGCGCGAGACCAGCGCCGAGCCGGTACTTGCCACTGTCGGTGTGCTGCTCGACGATGCCACGCGCCTCCAGCGTGTTGAGCAGTCGAAACGCGGTCGACTTGTGCACCCCGAGCTCGTGTCCCACCTCGGTGACACCCGACCACTCATTGCGCGCCAGGAACTCCAAGATGGTGATCGCCCTGTCGACGGACTGCACACCGCCGGGCCTGCGGTCATCATTAGGGGAGCTCACGACCTTCGAGTCTAGGGCACTTCCGTTGTGTCGAGGACGGCCCGGACAAGATCAGGTCTTCGACCGGGCGTTGAGCTCCTCGATTATCGCGGGCAACACCTCGTGCACGTCGCCGATCACGGCGTACGTTGCCCTGCGCACGAGGGGTGCTTCCGGGTCGGTGTTGATCGCCATGATCACCTTTGAGTCCATGCAGCCGACCCAGTGCTGTGTCGCACCGCTGATGCCACAGGCGAGGTAGAGGTCCGGCGTGACCTTGGTGCCGGTGAGGCCTACCTGGTCGCTGTGCGGGCGCCAGCCGTTGTTGGTCGCCACCCGCGAGCAGCCAACGACGCCGCCGAGCCGTTCGGCCAGTTCCTCGAGCACCCGGTAGCCCTCCGCGCTGCCGACACCGCGCCCGCCAGAGACGATCACCGGCGCCGTCGCCAGCGTCATTCCGCTGCCACGGCTGGCTCGTTCCACGACGCGGGCCTGCGTCGTCTCCGACAGGTCCGGGACGAACTCCCGCACCTCGCAGGACTCCACAGGGCCAGCTCCGATATCGCCGGTGACGCCCTGGGCGATGGTCAGCAGCGCCATGCTGGCTGCGCTGTCCGCCGCACCGACGTGCAACTCGGACTCCTCAAGCAGCATCCCGCCACCGCGCACCCTGGTCAGCAGCCACGGATCGCCCGTGCTGACCTCGACGCAGTTCGTGGCGAGCGGCAACCCGGTCACCGCGGCGACGTGCGCCATGGCCTCGGTGATCCCGTCGGAGCTGACCGCGAGTACCCCGTCAGGGCGCAGGTGCCCGATCAGCTGAGCCAGCGCGTCGCCACTGGCCGCGGGGGCGCGGTCGGCCAGCTCGTCGTGGGTGATCCGGTGCAGCGTCCGTACACCGCGTTTGGCCAAGTCGTCCGGGTCGCCAGTGTCGAACGCCGCGAACGTCGCCACCTCGACCTGCCGCCCGAGTGACTGCGTGAACGCCAGCATGTCCAGCGCGGCTGGCGAGTCGTCCAACACTGCCAGGATCATGAGATCACCCCGATCTGTTCCAGCGTGTCGACGACCGCTGGCGCGGCGGCCGCGCCGTGGCCGAGCACGATCGCCTCTTCGCGGTCGTCGTTCGGTTGCCGCAGCCGCACTTTGCGCAGCCCGCCCGGCTCCGGCGTGTACGGCACGACGTCGATGCGTGCCTTCTTGGCCTTGAGCCTGCCCGGCATGCTGGGGTAGCGGGGCAGGTTCAGGCCTTCCTTGACGGCGGCTGCCGCGGGCAGCGGCACCCGGTAAACCTCGACACCGTCGGCCACCTCTCTGCGCAGCCGCACGGTGTGGTCGCTGCTCGCATCGCTGTCAGCGCTGTCGGCGGCGCTGTCAGCCGTGCCGTCGCCGTCGCTGTCGAACTCGATGCCCTTGATGCCGCCGACGATCGGCAGCCCCAGGGCACGGGCCACCCGGATGCCGACCTGGTAGTGGCTGGCGTCCGCCGACTCGGTGCCGAACAGCACCAGGTCGTACCGGGTGTCGCCGATGGCGTGTGTGATGGCGGCGGCCGTGGCCTGCGGGTCGAGCTCCGCCGCGCCGACGTCGACGAGCACGCCGCGGTCGGCGCCCATCGCGATGGCGTAGCGCAGCTGCTCGTCGGCCGCGCCAGGCCCGACAGCCAGCACAGTCGTGCTGCCGCCGTGTGCCTTGACGATCCGTACGGCCTCCTCGACGGCGCATTCCTCGTGCGGGCCGATGGTGTGGCCGAGATAGCGGGTGTCGATCTCGGTCGCGTCGTCGGTCAGCGGCACCTTCGCACCAGGCGCGGGTACCCGCTTGACGCAGACAAGCACCTCCATCGCCTACCTCCCTTCCAGTGGGGGTCGTGAGTGCTGATCAGAGTTAGAACTCCCATCAGCACTCACGACCGGTGCTCAGGACTTCATGCGGGTGTCGTCCGGGTCGAACAGCGGGGTGCGGCCGACACGGGCGACGGTTACCGGGTACTGCTCGGCCATGTACTCCACCAGCAGCCGCTCGCCCTCGGCGGCGTGTTCCGGCGGCAGGTACGCCATCAGCAGATACGTGCCGAGCGAGGGAGCCGACCCTGCTGTCGTGACGTAGGAGCCCCTGCCCTTGCGGTCGACGATCCGCTCGCCGTCGCGAGTCATGATCGGCTCGCCGCCCTGCGGGTACCGCGCGATGCCGGACGCGCTGGTGTGGTCGTCCACCGCGAGCGTGCACAGCGTCGCCGCTGGCCCCGACTCGCGGGCCGCGACGTAGGCCTCCTTGCCGATGAAGTCAGCCGACTTCACCTTCGGCAGCGCCAAGCCAGCCTCGACGGCGTTGTACTCCGAGTCCAGCTCGGCGCCCATCAGCCGGTAGCCCTTTTCCAGCCGCCCGGTGGTGCCGTAGACGCCGATGCCCGCCGGGACGATGCCGTGCGGCTCGCCAGCCGCCGCGATGGCGTCCCACAGTCGCTGCCCGTGCTCGAACGGCGCGTGCAACTCCCAGCCGAGGTCACCGACGTAGGACACCCGCAGTGCGAGCACCGGCACGCCGTCGACGACGATCCGCTTCGCGGTGCCGAAGCCGAATGCCTCGTTGGAGACGTCGTCTGGGGTGGTCGCGGAGAGGATGTCGCGGGCCTTCGGACCCCACAGTCCGAGCGTGCATACCGCCGACGTGATGTCCTCGAACGCGACCGAGCCGTCCGATGGCAGGTGCGAGCGGAACCACGAGGAGTCCCGCGCGCCATCCGCGCCGCCGGTGATCACCCGGAAGGAGTCCTCATCCAGCCGGATAATGGTCAGATCGCTGCGGAATCCGCCGTTGGGGGCGAGCACCGGGGTGTAGATCAGCCGCCCGACCGCCTTGTCCACTTGGGCCATGACCATGTGCTGCAGGTAGTCCAGCGCGCCGGGCCCGGAGACGTCGAACTGCGCGAACGCGGTCAGGTCGATCATCGCGGCCCGCTCGCGCATCGCCAGGTGCTCGGCGTTGCTGATCGGCGACCACCAGCGGGCGTCCCACTCGTGCGGACGATCCGGCACGCCGAACTCCTCGACGAGTGGCCGGTTCGACTCGTACCAGTGCGGCCGTTCCCAGCCGCCGACCTCGAAGAACTTCGCGCCCCGCTCCACCTCGCGGGCGTAGAACGGCGATAGCCGCTGCCGCCGGTTGGACTCCCACTGCTCGCGCGGGTGCACGATGCCGTAGATCTTGTTGAAGCCCTCGTTGGCGCGGGCGACGACGTGGTGCTTTGTGCGCTGGTGTGGGTAGAACCGCGCGATGTCCGCGCCATGCAGGTCGATCTCCGGTGTCTCGCCGGACATCCACTCAGCCAGCATCCGCCCGACACCGGGGCCTTCCTTGATCCACACCGCCGCGGCCGACCACAGCCCGCCGACTTCGGGCGACTCGCCGAGCACCGGCGCGCCGTCCGGGGTGACCGAGAGCAGCCCGTTGATCGCGTGCCGCACCCCGGCGCCCGGCTCGTTGAGGATGGAGCCGAACAGCTCGAGCGCGTCCTCGAGCTGCGGGTCGAAGTCGTCCTGGGTGAACGGCAACTGCGTCGGTGACAGTGCCGCCGCCTCGATCGACGGGATCTCGTCCGGCTCGTGCAGGATCGGGCGGTGCGCGTAGGAGCCGATCTCCAGGTCGGCACCGCTCTGCCGCTCGTACATCAGCGTGTCCATGTCGCGGACGATCGGGTAGGCGATCTCGGTGCCGGTGCTGGCAAGCTCTGGGATCGGCCCGACGTCCATCATCTGGTGTACCGCGGGCGTCAGCGGGATGGTCGCGCCGGCCATCTGGGCGATGCGCGGGCTCCACACCCCGCAGGCGACGACGATCCGGTCGGTGCTGATGTCGCCCCGGTCGGTGTGGATGGCCGTCACCCGGCCGCGTTCCGTGCTGATGCCGGTGACTTCGGTGTTCGCCGACACCGTGAGCGCGCCATGCGCGACGGCCTGCTCCCGCATGAGCGCCCCGGTCTGCAGCGGGTCGACCACCGCGACCGATGGCGTCCAGAACCCGGCGAGGATGACGCTGGGGTCGATGAACGGCACCAGCTGCGCCACCCGTTCCGGCGTGATCAGCTCCGACGGGATGCCCCACGCCTTCGACGACGCGAGCCGCCGCCGCAGCTCCTCGACGCGTTCGGAGTTGCGGGCGACCTCAATGCCGCCGCAGGTGGTGATCGTGCCCAGCTTCTCGTACTGGCGCATCGACTCCAGCGTCAGCGCGGTGATCTCCTTGGAGTGGTCCACCGGGAAGATGAAGTTCGACGCGTGCCCCGTCGAGCCGCCGGGATCGGGCAGCGGCCCCTTGTCGAGCAGCACGATATTGCGCCAGCCCAGTTCGGCGAGGTGATAGGCGACCGAGTTCCCGACGATCCCGGCGCCGATGACGACGACGTCCGCGCTGCTAGGCACGGTGGTGGATGGCGTGCTTCCTACGCCGCTTGTATCCGTGCTCATGGCGATCAACTCCTTCAGGACAACCCCACGACCTGCCCGGTCTCGTCGATGTCGATGTGTTCGGCGGCCGGCCGCGAGGACAGGCCGGGCATGGTGCGCATGTCCCCGCAGATCGGATAGATGAAGCCAGCGCCGACCGACGCTCTGACCTCACGCACCGGCAGCCGCCACCCGGTCGGCGCGCCCTTGCGAGACGGGTCGGCCGACAGCGACAGGTGAGTCTTGGCGATGCACACGGGCATCCGGCCGAAGCCGTTGTTCTGGTAGCTGTCGAGCTGCTTACGTGCGGTGCTGGAGAGGTCGATGCCGTCAGCGCCGTACATGCGGCGGGCGACGACGTCGATCTTGTCTTCGAGCAGCAGGCTGTCGTCGTAGAGGTAGTGGAAGTGCGACGGCTCCTCGCAGGCTTCCGCGACGACCTCGGCCAGTTCGGCCGCGCCCTTGCCGCCCTTGGCGACGTGCGAGGTCACCGCCGCCCGCACGCCCTCCGAGTTCGCGATGTCCAGGATGGCCTGCTTCTCGCTGTCGTAGTCGCTGGGGAAGGCGTTGACCGCGACGACGGGCGTGATGCCGTGCGCGCGGATGTTGGCGATCTGCTTTCGCAGATTGGCCGATCCTGCGTGCACGTCGTCCGGGCTTTCGGCGAGCATCTCGGCAGGCAGCGGCCTGCCCGCCACCACCTTGTACTTGCCGGAGTGCGCCTTGAGCGCGCGCACCGTCGCGACGATCACGGCGGCGTCCGGCACCAGTCCCGATGCGCGGCACTTGATGTTGAAGAAGCGTTCCGCGCCCATGTCGGCGCCGAACCCGGCCTCGGTGACGAGGTAGTCGCCGCTGTGGATGCCGATCAGATCGGCCACGACGGAGGAGTTGCCGTGCGCGATGTTCCCGAACGGTCCACAGTGGACGATCGCGGGTGTCTGCTCGACGGTCTGCATCAGGTTCGGCTTGATCGCCTCCCGAAGCTGCACACACATCGCACCAGCCGCGCGGAGGTCGTTCGCCGTGACCGGGATGCCGTTGTGGTCGTAGCCGACGACGATCCTGCCGAGCCGTGCCCGCAGGTCGGGCAGCGAGTCCGCCAGCGCGAGCACCGCCATAACCTCGCTGGCCGCCGTGATGTCGAAGCCGGTCTGCCGGGGGATGCCGTGTAGCTTGCCGCCGAGCCCGGTGACGATTTCCCGCAGGTCGCGATCGTTGACGTCGAGCACCCGCCGCCAGGAGATCGAGAACGGGTCGATGTCGAGCGGGTTGCCCTTGTGCAGGTGGTTGTCGATCATCGCGGCGAGCAGGTTGTGCGCCGAGCTGACCGCGTGCAAGTCGCCGGTGAGGTGCAGGTTCACCGATTCCATCGGCGCCACCTGTGAGTAGCCGCCACCTGCCGCGCCACCCTTGATGCCGAACGTCGGCCCCATGGACGGCTGCCGGATGGCGATCACCGCGCGGTGTCCGATGTGGCCGAAGCCCTGGCCGAGCCCAACGGTGGTCGTCGTCTTGCCCTCACCGAGCGGGGTCGGGGTGAGCGACGAGACGACGACGTAGCGGGCGCGCGGCCGGTCGGCCAGCTCCTCGATCGCGTCGAGCGAGATCTTGGCGACCGAGCGGCCGTAGGGTTCCAGCAGGTGCTCACCGATTCCCATGTCCGCGGCGACCTCGGTGAGTGGTTTCAGTGTTGCGCTGCGGGAGATCTCGATGTCGGTAGGCATGATTGCCATAGGGCCCTCCTCAGGCCGCCCGCCGGTGGGTTTGCCGTACCCAGCGGGCAGTCTCCGCGACGTGGTTGAAGGTGTAGAAGTGCAGGCCAGCGAGGGTGCAGTGGCCGTCGGCGACCCGGTTGGCGAGTTTGCGCACCAGCCCGTCCGGGCGGTAGCCGCCGGGCCGCAGCAGCTTGCCCGCGACCGAGTAGTTGCCGCGCGCGAACCGCAGCGAGTCCCCGACGCCAATCTTCAGCCCGACCCGCAGCAGCTTGGTCAGGTCGACGACGCCGGGCGTGCCGACCACGACCGGCAGCGTGATGCCGCGCCGCTGGGCTTCCGCCGCGAACCGGCAGATGGCGTCCGCGTCGAAGCACAGCTGCGTCACGGTGTAGGTGGCGTAGTCCTGTTTGGCGTGCAATGACGTCCACAACGTCTCGTCGTCGATGGCGTGGTGCCCCTCCGGATAGGACGGCACACCGATCTCGGCGGGCAGCCTGCCCAGGTCGGCCATGCCGCGCAGCAGGGCGAGGCCGTCCGCGAAGTCGCCAGCCGGGTGCTGGCTGTCGCCGCCAACGACGAACACCTCGCTGATGCCAGCCGCGTCGAGCCGATCGAGCACTTCGGACAGTTCGCCGCTGTCGCGGAACTGCCGCGCAGCGAGGTGCGGCACGGCCCGCATCCCCTGCGCCATGACGTCCTCGGCGATGTCGATGGTCGCGTGCAGGCCCTTGTGTGGCGATGCCGTGACCGTGACGACCGATCCCGCCGGGAGCTGCTCGGTCGCCTCAAGGGCTCCCGGCAGCGGCAGGATTTCGTAACGCGGCGCGGTAAGCAGCGGAGCTACGGCCCGCCGCGTGCGTGGCGCTCTCGTGAGCGGCTGGAAGGTCATACCGGCGTCAGCCCTTCGGGGTTTCCTTGCGCGGGTCGATGAAGGGCTTCTCGACGATGGTGCCGGTCCGCATCCCCGTCGGCGTGCGCACGGAGACGGTGGTGCCGAGTTCCGTGAGCTCGAGCGGCAGCATGGCCAGGCCGATGTTGCGCTCTAGCCGTGGCGAGAAGCAGGCGCTCGTCACCTGTCCGACCGACTCGGTCGAGCTGTCGTAGATGTCGAACGGTTCGATCATGGAGCCGTCGTTGTAGGTGCCGAGCGGTGGTCCGTCGATCTCGACACCGGCCATGCGCCTGCTGATGCCTTCTGACTTGATGCGGGTCAGCGCGTCCTTGCCGATGAAGTCGGCCTCCTGGTCGAGGTCGACCATCCAGCGGTAGTCGTAGCCGACTTCGAGCGGGTTGGTGTCGAGCGTGATGTCGCTGCCGTAGGCGAGCATGCCGCCCTCGATCCGGCGCATGTGGCACGGCCCGATGGGGCGCATGCCGTACGGTTCGCCCGCCTGCCACACCGCGTCCCACAGGCGCTCGGCGTCGCGAGATGCGTTGTAGAGGTAGATCTCGTAGCCGATCTCGCCGGAGTAGCCGGTGCGGCTGACGACGACGTCCATGCCGTCGACCGTGAAGTCGCGGAGCCCGTAGTACGGCACGTCCAGGATCTCCGCGCCGAACAGGTCGGCCATGACCTGCTTCGCCTTCGGCCCCTGGACCTGCAGCGGCGCGACGTCGACCTCGCGGATGCGCACGTTCCAGCCGCCAGCGTGGGCGAGGCCCATCGCCCAGAGGCCGACGTCGCTGTCCGCGAGCGAGAGCCAGAACCGGTTGGTGTCCAGCCGCAGCAGCACAGGGTCGTTGATGATCCCGCCGTCCGGCGCTGTGATGAACACGTACTTGCACTGCCCGACGGCGCACTTGCTCAGGTCGCGCGGGACCAGCATGTTCGTGAAGTCGAATGCGTCCGGCCCTGAGATCTCGACCTGCCGCTCGACACCGACGTCCCACAGCGTTACGCCCTGCAGAAGTGCCCAGTACTCGCCGACGGGGTCGCCGTAGTGGCGCGGGTGATAGGTGTGGTTGTAGACGCTGTAGGCGGCGACGCCGTGCGCCCGCGACTTCCAGAAGTACGGCGACTTCCTGAGCCGCGTGTAGAGCATCACGGCTGGCTGGTCCACCGTGGTTGCCTGGTGGGCCGCTGGGTACGGGTGTAGTAGGTCTGTCATTGGGGGCACCTCGCTGTTGCGCCTGGGATGTCCGAAATCGGGAGATGTGAAGACTGGGAGGACGGGTGCCGTAGCTGATGCGCGGTACGAGCCTTGCGTCACGCTCACGACGTCGTTGCGTATCGCACATTCGTTGTGTTCTACGCAACACCAGTGTGTAGCTGAAACCTTCTCGGCGTCAAGTGTTGACAGCTACTCCATTGGAGCGGCATCGCAGGCTGACTGTGCAGTTCGGGAGCGCTTTTCACCGGAGACGTCCGTGGTTCGAGTGGCGCGGTTCGTGGACGTTCTCCGAGTCCGCTGTCTAGTCTGTCTAGATGAAAGGTCGATGGCCGATCCAGGACGCCAAGCAGCGCCTCAGCGAGCTGCTGCGCGCGGCGCGGGAAGACGGTCCGCAGGTCGTGACCAAGCACGGCGAGGAGGTCGCGGTCGTACTCGACGTCGCCGAGTACCGGCGGCTGGTGGGTATCGACGCCGAGGCCGACTTCAAGCAGGCGCTGGCTGGCACAGTGTTGTCCGAGGAGGCAGCGGGCGGTGAGGCGTCTCGCGAGGTGGCGGACGTCCTTGGCGACGTGGTCAAGCGCAGGTGGGAGCAGCCGCGTGACCTGGATTCGGATGGCGGGCGATGAGCTACCTGGTCGATACCGACGTCATCGTGGAAATCCGCAAGCCGGAGCCGGACCGGGGTGTTGCCGCGTGGTGGGAGCGGGTGCCCGCGCATGAGCTGTTCCTGAGCGCGGTGACCATCGGCGAACTGCAGCGCGGTGTCGAACGGCTGCGGGAACGTCGTGACGACAGACAGGCGGATCTGCTGCACGACTGGCTGGCCGTGATCACGACGCGGTTTGGTGACCGGATCCTGCCGGTGACGGCGGCGGTGACCAGCGCGTGGGGAAGGCAGGACACCATGGAGAGCGTCTCGGTGCTCGACGGCCTGATCGCCGCGACGGCCAGCGTCAACGGCCTCGTCGTCGTCACTCGCAGGAGTGGCGACGTCGCCATGGCAGGCGCGCGGGTGCTGAACCCGTACGCCGCGGTTCGGTGAGGGGCGCGGCGACTGCGCGCCCCTATGCCGAGCGGGTCCGCGTAGGCACCGGGCGTCCGGGTAGCCCAGGTTCAGCCTGGTCATTCCTGGCGAACGGCGGCTGAGACGGCCAGCTGTAGTGGTACTCCGCGGCGATCGCCTTCCGTAAGTTCACGATCAGGCGCGCGGCGTCGTTGGGTTCGAGGTATACGGTCTCGCTGTTCTCGCCTACCCGGAGCGCGATATTGAGCTTGCCGTTGGCTTGCGCCAGTCCTACGACGACCGGACACGACTGGCCCGATGGTTCGATGCCGTGCACGATCAGTGCGGTGTGCAGTCCGTGCTGTTCTGCCATGACATGCCTCCGAGCCCTGCCGAAGCGGTTGTGGGCGTTCGCAGGACGGGACGGCTGGGTGCCGGTTCTACGAGCCCTCTTGCCTGGTCATCGCATCACGGTGCCGATACGTTTCGCTGCGTGACGAATTGACCCTCGCGCTTACTCCTGGTAGGCGTCACACGAGGGTGTGTTCCACCCGGTTGGCCGTATGATGATCGTTCTCGTGAACACTCCGTGGGGACCAGGCCGGGCTCAGGCGCGGGGCCAGGACCAACCTCGCGGGTGTTAGCGAAGGTCGCGTGGCAAAGTTGGCGCATGGACCCGCTGGCCGACGGTATCCCCGACGCCGTCCGCACCATTCGCCTTGAGCGCACCCTTGCGGTCCTGCGCACCCGCTTCCGGCCGGACGCAGCCACCGAGGCGGTCGAACCGGTCGAATCCCCCGAGGTCATCGCGCGGCACGTCGCTGACGCCGTCCGCAGCCGCATCGAGACCGAACCGGACGACGAACGCCGCATCGCGCTGGCCAACCGCGTGCTAGCGCTGCTCGAAGCGGACGTGCCCGGGTCACTCAACCGACTCATGGCGTTCACTGGATTCGACTCGGGGACGGTGCCGCGCCAGCTGAGTCCGGTGGTCGCGGACGCGGCGCGGGCGACGTCGCTGGCCACGGCGTTGCGCACCGAACTCGCCAGCGCCGACCGGGTCGACCTGCTGTGCGGTTTCATCCGCCGCGATGGTCTGCGGTTGCTCGATGACGCGCTCAACGACCTGCGACGCAGAGGTGTGCCGTTTCGCGTGATCACCACCGCGCAGCCGGGCGCGACCGACCGCGCGTCGATCGACCATCTGGTCGAGCACGTCGGCGCCGAGGTCCGCATCGGCTACGGCACGGAGTCCACGCGACCGCAGGCGAAGGCGTGGCTGTTCCACCGCACGTCCGGCGACGACACGGCGTTCGTTGGCAGTGCGAACCTGTCCCGCGCCTCGCTGACCGAGGGCATGGAGTGGACGCTGCGGCTGTCCGGCATCGCGACGCCCGGACTGTTGCGGAAGTTTCAGGCCACCTTCGAGGGCCACTGGACGTCCGATGCGTTCCTGTCGTATGACCCAGCCCGCGACGCGACCCGGCTCGATGCCGCGCTCACCAACGGCGATGGCGCGCCGCCCACGATCAGCCAGGCAGGGCTCGACGTCCGCCCGCTGCCACACCAGCAGGAAGCCCTCGCCGCGCTAGACGTTGAGCGCGATACACACGACCGGCATCGCAACCTGGTCGTCGCCGCGACTGGGACTGGCAAGACGGTGCTCGCCGCGTTGGACTACCGGCGGCTGAGGGAAAGGCGCGATGCGAGCCTGCTTGTCGTCGTGGCGCGTGACGCGGCGCTGGGGCCGACGCTGCGGACGTTCCGCGAAACCCTCGGCGACGAGAAGTTCGGTGCGATCCACGCTGCGGGGAAGCGGCCGAGGCGGCGGCACCTGTTCGCCAGCATCGATGGTCTCGCCGAGCATGGCATCGAAGAATTGCCCGCCGCCCGGTTCGACGTCGTTGTCGTGGACGGCTTCGATCCCGCTGCGGCGCAGGCGTACACGCGGCTGCTGGCGCACCTGCGGCCGAAGGAACTGCTGGGCCTCACCGTCACGTCCGACGACGACCTGCCGCACCACTTCGACGGGCGTGTGGCCTACGAGCTGCCGCTGTGCGACGCGGTGGCGGCCGAGCTGCTGGTTCCGGTGCGGTACCACGGGGTCGCGGACGGCGCCGATCTGTCCGATGCGGACTGGAAGCTTGGCGCGTACGACGCTGGCACCCTTGACGCGCGCTACATCGGCAACGACGCACGAGCGGACGTCGTGCTCACCGCGCTGCGGGAGCACGTGTCCGATGTGGACACTATGCGGGTGGTGGGGTGGTGCGTCTCCGATGCGCACGCGGCGTACATGGCACGGGTAGCCACTGAGTCTGGCATTCCGGCGTTGGCGCTCGCTGGTGGCGAGCGTGACGGGGCGAACCTGGTGCGGGGTGGTGGCGGGTCCGAGCACGACGACGCGACGGCGTTGGTGGCTGCGGCGAATGAGGCGGTCGCGGCGCTCCGGGCTGGCGAGGTCCGCGTGCTGTTCACCGCCAACGAGGAGACAGTGGACGTCCCCGAGGTCGACACCGTGCTGCTGCTCTGGCCGACTGACAACCCCGCGCGCTTCTTGCGCCAGCTCGGCGTCGGGCTGCGCCGGGCGCCAGGCAAGGCCGCGTTGACCGTGCTCGACTTCATCGGCACGCAACGGCAGGAGTTCCGGTTCGACCTGCGGTATCGCGCGCTGACCGGCGCGAGTCGTCGTGCGCTGCGACGTCAGGTGGAGCAGGGTTTTCCCGCGTTGCCGTCCGGTTCCCGCGCGGTGCTCGACGACGACGCGCGGCGCATCGTGCTGGCCAACCTTGGCGCGCCGTCCCGGCTGTCCCGAGGCCAGCTCGCCGCCGATGTCCGGTCTCACGGCGACCTGTCGTTGGCCACCTATCTGCGAGAGGCCGACCGCGAGCTGTCCGACGTCTACCGCAACGGCGGCTCGTGGACGTCCGCCCGGCGCGCGGCGGGGTTCGCCACGCCGTCCGGCGGCCCTGACGAGGACGTGTTGCTCCGGCGGGTGGCGGCGTTCGTGCACGTCGACGACGCCGAACGCGCGGACGTGTACCGGCGGCTGGTCGACGTCGACGGCCCGCGCTACGGCCAGCTGACCGAGCGGGAGCAGCGGGTGGCCCGGATGCTGCTGTTCATGGTGTGGCCGAAGCGCGGCGGGTTCGCGTCGTATCCGGCTGGACTGGCGCACCTGCGGCGGCACCGGGCGGTGTGTGCGGAGATCGCCGAGCTGATCGACGTCGCGCTGGACCGGGCGCGCCACGTGTCAGCGCCGCTGGACGCCGAGCTGGCGTCGGTGCCGTTGGCCAGCCACGCCAGCTACCTGCGGGAGGAGATCCTGGCCGCGCTCGGTTACGCGACGTTGCGGCGTCCACCCGGTGGCCACACGGCTGGCGCAGCGTGGTGCCCGGCGACCCACACCGATGCGCTGCTGGTGACGCCGGGTGCTGGCGAGCCGGTGAGCACCGAGCTGTTTCGTTGGCGGCCACGACACCGGCTGTCGACGTCGTCGGCCGCTGGGCGGCGCTACCTGCGCCACCACGAGCAGGGCAGCCACGTCGTGCTGTTCGTGCGGGAGACGTCGACCGGCGACGGTCCCACGCCGTTCCGGTGTCTCGGCCGGGTGTCGTACGTCGAGCACGAGGACGATCCGGTCTCGATCACGTGGCGACTGCACCGCCCGATGCCGTCGGATCTGGTCAGGGGCGGGTGAGCCCGGGCCCGTCGGGCGGCCCTGGATGGCTACCGCTCAGCGGCCGCGTAGCTCGTCTTCTAGCTGTGCGAACCGCTTGGCCAGCTCGCTGGGTCCGGCGGGGCCGAGGTTGATCCACCCGCTATCGGTGTGCGTCAGCAGGCCACGTCCGGTCTCGTTGTCGATCCAGCAGGTCAGCGGCGGTTTCGTCGTGATGCGAGTGCCGTTCGCCTCGTGCCGGATGGCCGCGTGCATCTCACCGACGTTGAACCGCTCCAGGTGCAGCCAGCGCTGCATGTGGCGGGCGTCGGTGACGCTAGGGCCAGGGGGTGGGCGTTCACCCTGCTCGATCGCTTCGAGGATGGCGCGATCGCAGCTCATCGACCGGATGCGGGCGGCTGGCGTTTCCGGCAGCGCGTTCGCCACCCGGATGCCAAGCTGGTCGTACGGGATCGGCTCGATGTCGATCATGCCGCCGCCCGCGATGACCAGGACAGCGTCGCGGCCGACCACCGCCGCCCGCACCGTGATCGAGGTGCCCTCTACCTTCGCGATGGTGTAGTGCTCGCGGGCCGCGCGCTGCATGATGGCAAGCGTCTCTTGGAAGTCGTCCGAGACGGCGTTGCGCGAGGTCAGGCCCTGCTCGGCGAACTGGGCGAAGATCTGTCGGTCAACGGTCGCGGCCGCGTCCGGCGGGTACCACAGCATGCCACCGACCAGCGTCGGGTGTGGTTCGCCGAGGTTGAGCCATTGGATGGCTCTCGTGTACGCCTCCACCGTGATGGAGACGGCATGCCTGATCACGTCGAGACTCCCCCTGTTGAGTGACGTGCTATTCGCCGATGACCGGCGGGACGACGGTGAAGCCGGTGTTCTCGTCGACCAGCTTCTCCCCGTGCTCGTCGTACTCGACGTGCAGCCCCGGGTCCATTTCCTGCTTGATGAAGTACTTGTCCTGGTGCTCCTCGTCCTCGCCGCCGCCTTGGCCTTTACCGGCGCCAGCGCCACCCATCATGCCGCCCATGCCGCCGCGACCTGGGCCGAAGCCAGCGCCGCCCTTGGCGGCCATGCCGCCGGGTGCCGCACCCTGGCTCGGCATCGCACCGGCAGCCTTGCCGCCGGTGAGCGGTTGACCGCCCATGCCAGCCGCCGAGCCTGCCGCGGCACCGCCACCAGCGACGGCGCCGCCTGCCATGCCTGGGCCGGCCATGCCGCCGGGGCCATAGCCGCCATCAGGGCCTCCGGAGCCGGGTCGCCCGGTGCCGAGGCCCGACGTCGTCGTGCTGCCGGGACGGATCAGACGTCCGTCCGGGGTGCGCACCGTGCCGTCCGGGTAGCGGATCGAGCCGTCCGGGAGCCGCTCCGCGCCTGGTGGGAGACCGGTGTAGGGGCCACTCGCCGACGGGCCGTTCGCGGATGGGCCCGTGACGCCACCGCTGGAGCCAGCCGGGCCGGTGCCGCCGTAGTAACCACCCGCGCCTCCGGGTGACTGCACCTGCGGGCCGCCGGTTGAGCCGCCCGCGCCGTAGGCGCCGCCGCTGTATCCCGCCGGTGCGGTGGGGGTTGCCGTGGATCCGCTGAAGCTCGGGCTCGTCGCGCCGCCACCGCCGGCAACCCCGCCCGTCCGGCCCTTGTCGCCGGAGTTCACATCGTCGCCGATTTTGATTTCCGGGAAGGGCTGGTTCATCAACCGCTGATTTTGCTGCGAGCGGTTGTAAAAGTCGTCGTACTTCTGGATGTTGTGGTTGAGGGCGTTCTGCCACTGCTGGTTCTTGTCCTCTTGGCTATCCAAGCCGGGGATGACGCCGTACCAACCGGCATCTTCCGGCTCTTTACCCACCGGTTCTAGCTCGTTGCGTAGGTTCGCGTGACTCGAGGACTCGTCGTCGTAGCTGTACTGCGCAGGCTGCATGTTGCTTGTCGCGACCTGCGCGGACACCTGCTGCAGTTTATTCATCTCTGCTTTGGCGGCCTCAGCGGCTTCGCCCTTCCATGCGTCACCAAGTGACTTGACGATCCGCGACAACTCAGTGTCGACCTCATAGTGAGATTTGTGCAGATCTTCGAACGCTTGCGCGCCGCCGCTGAGCTGTTTGTCGAAGTATTCTTTGGGGTGGACTCTTTTATAGATTTCGTATCCGCTTATGCAGTAGGGCAGCATCACCCTTCCCCCTTCATTGTTTTCACGGCGAGTGTAGCGATCTTGCGAGCTAAACCGCAGGGGTCGTCGGTTATTTCTTTCTTCTCGTCTAGTACCTGGACGCCGTAAACCAGGTTATCGCGAAGGCCAACCGCAAGGCCGCAATCGCCCTTATCGCTTCCATCTTCGAATTCTGCCCGTACAGCTGGATGTCCCGCGATTGGGGCAAGTTCTTGCCATACCTTGTATTCACCAGCCTGGTGTCGTTCGTAGATTCGGCTCAGGCCTTCCGGTGGCGGGTCCGCAGTACCGAAGGCCCCACTGACACCGGCGAAAGTTGCTTCGGCTGGATACCAGTCGCATGTGGGGCCAGACGTAGCGTCAGGGTTTGGCTCGGCGTCGACGTCTTCGAATCCGATTGATTTGAACTGCGTTGCCGTTATCACTGAGCAGGGATTCGGCAACCACTCTTCGGCGTTGATCGGCTGAGAAACGGAAGGTGCGCCGCTGTGTGGCAGGCCGCCAGCGGAGTTGTCCGAGGTTTCCGTGACTGTATTGGGGTTGTCAGATGGATCTGGATCCCCGGCCTCGCTACTTGAACATCCAGTCAGAAGGACGGCGACTACACTTAGTGTCGCCAGTATCGTTCTTTTCGCCCCGGTCATGTCAGTGCTTTACCCCTTTGTCGAAGCCCCATTGTAGATCTTCCTCGCGATTCAAGTAATCGGCTCGCAACTTCTCGAGCTTTCGGACGAAATCACTCAGGGCGTCAATGTAACTTCTGTTAAACTCCAGATAGCGTTCAGCGTGCTCGCGTGCAAATGATACGAACTGGTCCCCTGCTGGATGATCTGGCGGTTTGAGCATGTTTTGAAAATACAGTTCCGCGTCGCGTCTGGCGCGGTATAGCTCCCGCTGGATCAAGTCGTTCGTGTCGTCGATAATGCGCTGGATGCCGTCGGCATCGAACGCGATGTCCTCGACCTCACCGACTGCGGCCGATGTGTTCGCCAGATAGCCATCGATCCTGACCATGACAGCAGATCCCCTTTCGTCCCCATGCGACGCGGCCCCACCCTGGCCGCAGTCGACGCCATGTCACCGTAGCCAACCGGTGATGCGGTCACAATCGGTTCCATCACATCGTCGACGGTGACTCCCACGTCTGGGTTCAGGCCGACCACTAATCGGGTTCCCTACTGGTGTGCGTCGCGCCAAGCCTGCCACACCTCGGGCCGCAGCCTGCCCCGGTCGGACACGGGAAGTCCCTGGTTCATGGCCCACGCGCGGACTTCGGCGGTCGACGGTTCGGGCGCCGCGGGGGCGCCGCTGGTCTCGCTGTCGGCGGCCGGGACGATGCGGGGGAGCGCGTCCCGTTCGGTGTCGGCCCACTGCCGCGCGGCGGCGAGGTAGCGGTACGTCCACTCCTCCGCGAGCTGACGGTTCTCGCAGAACACGATCGGTACCTCGCTCCAGCGCACCTGAAGTTCGGCGAGGCCATCGGCGACGTCGGCGGGGCGCATCCGGTCGAGCTTGAAGATCTCCGAGTAGCGGTCCTCCACGACGACGGCCGCGCGGGGCAGTGCGGCGAGTTCGCCGAGGGCGTAGCGCAGCGTGCCGTTGGTCAGGCTGGTCACCAGGTCGCCCAATGACTTCCGCTCGACCGCCGCGACCAGCCGTTCATCCAGGATCAGGCCGTAGTCCCCGCAGGGCAACGACCGCTTTTCGACGTTCACCTGCTGGGTGCTGAATCGGTACGGGTACCGCTCGCGGCCGTCGACGACGATGTCCAGGTCGGCGATCCCGGACGCGCGCCGTGGTGAACACCAGTTGCGAGCGGCTCTCTCGGTAACGGTCCAGCACGACGTCGATCGCGGCACCTCGACGTCGACAGGTCCGCAGCGGCGTGCGTTCCACGATGTCCGGATTGTCCGGCCACTCGTCCGTCGACACCGGATAGCAGTACAACGCTTTGGTGCGTGGCCAGGTCCCCGACGTGCGAAACACCAGGCCACCCTCGATAGGCAGCCGTAGCAGGTAGCCCAACCGCGAGTCTGGGTCAGGGTTGCTGGCGATCAGCAGGTCCACAGCGGCAGTGTCGCAGGACGGCGCGTTGCTCCACTCCACGCGGTGACCGCAGGGCTATCGCGGGTGCCCACGTGGACGACGTGACTCGGTGTGCCGTTGCCGGTAGAGCTGTTGCAGTTCCTGGTATGCGGCAATGACGTCGCCGATTTCGCTCTTGCGTTTCTTGCGGATGATCCGTGCCTTCGTGATCGCGAGGGCGCAGAGTGCGAGGATGATGCCGCTTATCGCGAACGCTATCCACCTGTTGGGGAAGCCGTCCGGAACGCTGCCGATGCTGATACCGAGCGCCAGGAAGCCGACGATCGCATAGAATGTCGCGAGGAGGCCCTGCCGGTTGAACGACTTGGACCGGTACTTGTTGCGTTCTCGCGCATGGTTGAGCGTGGTTTCCGACAGCGGGTCGAAGCCTTTGGCGCGCTCGATCTCACGGGCACGCTCAACGACGGCGGGATCGCTGCGGAGCGTGTCCGGTGACTCGCCTTCGAGGAAAGGACCGTGGTTCAACTCAGCAGTGGTCGTTCCGGGACGGGCAAGGGTCAGTTCATTGCGCACGTCATCATTCACGGCCTGCCAGCCTGCCGATCTCGCGGCCTCATTGATCGCGGCTGCGCCGAGCTGTCCGTACTTCGATGTGTCCAGGGTGTAGCGGCCCTTGACGTCGGGTGTCGCTGCCGCGAGTTCCGCCCTTAACTGCTTGTAGGGGTCGTTCTCCTGGGCCGAACGAACCGCCGCGTGTGGGTTCCTATCGAAGTTCAGAAACCAGGAAACGCCCCTTGACCTCGTCTCCGACGTGATGCCAGCCGTGCTTGTTAGCGGCCTTGACGATGCGTTCTTTGGGGACCGCCTTGTAGTGCATCCAGTCGATCCGCAGAACCTGGTCGGTAGCCGACGGCAGCATTTGTTCGAACGCTTTCAACTGCTTTGCCCGGCTGCGAAGATTCGACGTGTTCCCTGTTCCGAGCGCGAGCCAGAGCACGACGAGCACGGACCAGATGATCAGAACGATGCTGGCTGTGTTGAGGGCTTCGTCAGTCATCGAGCGACAGCTTCCTGCGCTTTCCCTCGCGCGGCGCGAACCGCAAAATCGTGTTCGAATGCCGCGAACCCTCCTTGAGGAACCGGTATCCTCGAGAGCTTGCGACGTCTTTAACCATGTGATCGGACAGGGGTGACGCATGGCCGAGGACCACCTCAGACACGCTGTCGTTTCGCGGTGAATTGAGCGCCTGAACGACGTACGCGATCGCTTTGTCGAGGTCCCGTCGATTCAACCGGACCCGCCAGATGATCGTGTATGTTGCCAGGACAGCCAGATCGAGGACGAAAATGAACGTGGCGAGTGGACTCATAGTGCCCCGCTGAGATGATCGGCGAAGGACTCGTTCTTCTCGGTGAAGCTCACGCTATGTGCGATGTCGTTGAGAATGCCCGCGTAGTAGGGCCAGTCGGCGAGAAAGGTGCTCGACATCGAGAGGATGGCAATCCTCCGCAGGCTGGGAAAAGGAATGATCACTTGTGCCTGCCGTACGGTGTTCGTATTTCGTGTGGTTCGGCCTGCGATGGTAACGGGGAGTCGCCCCGCACTTCTTCGCCGACGACAAGGCCGTCCCCGGAGGGAAACCGCACGAAGGCGGTCTCGCGCGGTTCGCCAGGTTTCCTGAGCCCACCAGCGACTGCTGCGAGTGGACGTTCACCACTGAGTTTGATGTTCTTGACGAAGATGGCGAACTGCGCGGCGCTCAGCGTCGCGGGATTCGCCTCGGATCGGCACACGCAGAGTGCGGCATAGACCGCGACGGCTTCGCGGAGCTTGTCCACGCCCTCTTCCCAGTCATCTCGGAAGCCCGCGCACGCTTCGTCTAATATGTCCGGACCGATCGAATCGGGGCCGAGGTCAGCGAGCCGTTTGGTGGCATGGTCCAGGTTTTCGTTGGTGCGATCGAGGTTCTTCCCCAGCGCGTCCAGTCCGCCGATGTCGACCGTGAAGTCCGGCATCGCGAACGTCCTCCCCACAGTGTTGTCACATCGCGATCAGGGTAGCGAGGAGTGCCACTAGGTGGGGCGTGATCTAACAATGACACCGAACACGGTGACGAGTCAGGGTTACGTCCGGTCGTAATGCGGCAGCCCGGTTGTCGGCGCTTCACTCGCGGCGGCTGTAATGGTTCGGTGCCGGACTGGACATATCAGCCATTGCGGGGCATCGCGAGCACGGTGCTGGGGGAGCGACGGTCACAGCGCATGGCGCTGCGCCTGCTGGTGGGGGTGCCCGGTGGCCGTCGTCTTGTCGTACGGGCATTCGGCCATCGTCATCCGCCGGTAGATGTCGCAGAGCGGCTGGGTGCGGTCGTGCCCGCGGAGGTCGCCGACGACGCCAGGCGGGCGCTGCCGCCGATCGGGGCTGGCTTCGTGGAGACGGAACCACAGCCGGGCGATGGCAGGGTATACACCTCCTCGGCCGACGTCGACGCTGCCGCAGGAGTACTCGCCGATCCGGCGAAGACGCTGATCGTCACGCCACAAGTACTGACAACGGCTGGGCCGGGCTGGTTCCAGCGGGTGACCGAAGCGGTCACGCCGACCGAACCAGCGCCACGACTCCGGGATGTGCCGCGCGATCCCCGCCGGTGGCCCGCGTGGCTGTGGGGTCTGCTGGTTGGGCCCGGCATGATCGGCGCGGGAGTTGGCGCGGCCGCGATCACGCTCGGACCGGTGCTGCTCTGGTACGACGAGGACTACCTCGGCGTGGGACTGGCTGACCTGCACGCGCTCAACCACCAGTTGGTGCCGTTCCTTCAGCACGACCGGATCACCATGGCGGGTACGATGGTCGCGATCGGCTCGCTCTACGCCGGGCTCGCCTACGGCGGGATGCGGCAGGGTTGGCCCTGGGCTCGCGACGCACTGCTGGTGTCTGGCTTGATCGGGTTCCCGACGTTGTTGTACTTCCTCGGCACCGGTTTCATCGAGCCGCTGCACACTGCGGTGGTCGTAGTGCTGTTCCCGATGTTCGTGGCGGCGGTATGGCGTCGCGACCACCATCCGAAGTGGACATACCGCGGCGAGGGATCCGAGGTGGTGCGGCGCAGGGCGTTAGTCGGGCAACTGCTCTTGGTGGTGACCGGCTGCGGATTGTTCGTGGGCGGCTTCGTGGTGTCCGTGGTCGGCCTTACCACCGTGTTCGTGCCTAGTGACCTGGTGTTTCTCGGTGTCGACGTGGACACGCTCCGGGCGGTGAACGCGCGGCTGCTGCCGTTCGTCACGCATGACCGGGCCGGCTTCGGCGGCGCGCTGATGGCGGCGGCTGCCGCCATCACGCTGCTCAGCGCATGGGGCTGGCGGCGTGGCGAATCGTGGGTGTGGTGGACGCTACTGGCGTCAGCGTGTGCAGGGTTCCTGCCTGCCGTCCTGGTGCATGCGGTCATCGGCTACACCGACTTCTGGCACCTTGCGCCGGTGTATTTTGGGATGCTGCTGACCGCGATCGCGCTGGTGCTGGCCCGGCCGTACCTGATGGCGTGCGGCTCGGTCGGGAGTCGATAGGCCGAGTGGCGATCTCCTGCTCCCGGCCGATGCGTGGAGCGCGACGAACCGACCGGTCCGTGAGCCCTGGCGACCGAGTTCACGACTATCGCTGACTGTCCTCGGCCTGCGACGCCTCGGCCAAGCGGGCGTGCAGTCTCTCCCGGATCTCCTCCGGGGTGTAGGCCCGTCGACGTCGTTCCGCCCTGGTGATCACCACGCCGGTCGCGGCGACACCGGCAATACCTGCCAGCCCGAGTATCTTCCACCAGCGCATGTGCCTAGGCTACAACCGTGCCCGACGCGCGGATCAGCCTCGACGAGGCCGTCAACCAGACGCGTACCGGCGACGTGTGGCTGTTCCGTGGCCACAAAATGGCCGACCGTGCCATCCGCGTGACGACGAACAGTCCGGTGAACCACGTCGGCATGTCGGTGGTCATCGAGGACCTGCCGCCGTTGATGTGGCATGCCGAGCTCGGCCGGTCGTTGCCCGACATGTGGACAGGCACCCGACAGCGCGGTGCTCAGTTGCACGATCTGCGCGAAGCGGTCGTCGTCTGGGGTAACCGGTACGGCCAGCGCGCGTGGTTGCGGCAGCTCGACCACGACGTCACGCGGGAGACGGAGGACGCCGTGCTGCGCACCATCGCACGGCTGGACGGCACGCCGTTCCCATCGACAGCGAAGCTGGCATCGCGGTGGTTTCGCGGGCGGGTACCGACCCGAAAACGGCCTGCGGGGGAAGGCGGTCTGGAGACGGCCTATTGCGCGGAGATCGTCGCCATCACATACGAGGCGATGGGGCTTCTCCCCGGTGGGCGGCGGCCAAACTGGTACGACCCTGGACGGTTTTGGAGCGGCGACGACCTCGCCTTGTCCCTGGGCGCGCGGCTTGGTGAGGAGATCGCGGTGGCAGTTCCGCCGGGGCGTTAGGAGTTCAGCGTGTCGCCTTCGTGCAGGACCCGGGCGTACGCCTCGAATGGTTCAAGCGTCGAGGTCGATGCGGATCGTCAGTAGGTCCGTGCCCAATGATCGGACCGCTGCGGCGTTGAGCCGTGCGCTGAGACGCAGCTGGCCGAGCTTGCGCTGGCGCTCGCGTGGATTGTCGTCGGCGAGGACGTGCGCAGTGCCGCTACGCCAGCGGCCACGCACCCGCACGCGCACTCGTGGATTCGCTTCGATGTTGCGCACGTAGGCCGAGCGGCGTCCGTGCTCGGCGACGATCCAAAACACGTCGCCGTCCAGCCCTTCGCCGACGGGGACTCGGCGCGGTTGACCGGATTTGCGGCCGGTGGTCTCCAGCAGCGCGAAGCCGGGTAGCGGCACGCCTCGCAGTAACGCGCTACGGATGACGGGGTTCGCGATGCGGCGCTGCACGAACGTCACCAGTTGGTACTTGTCCATCGGTGGATTGTGCCGCTGTTGCTCAGCGACGGCGAATGGTCACGGTGACTGGGTCGCCCTCGTCGACGTCGTTGGCCTTGCGAACGGCGGCCTTGATCGCGACGAAGCGGGTGCCGTCGCCTTTCGGCATCACCGACGTCTCCCACCGGCTGACGCCGACCTCGGCAACGATCGGGATGAACCCGTCGTGCTCGAACTCGTCGCTGATGCCGTCCGGGACGTCGACGTGGTACCAGCCGCCCGGGCCGTCGAACCGCTCGACCTCGCCGGTGAAGGTCCACTGCATGGCGGCAGTATGGCGCGAGAGGCCGACAGCTTTGGTGGCTGGTCGACCGCGATCAGTTGGAAAGCCGCGCTGACCGATGCTGGCGGGAATTCTACGTCATTTGATTTTGTTTCCGAGCTATGCAGTGCCGCCACTGGCAAGAGTGATTACTGCTACGGAAGCTGATACAGATGCGGCAAGTGCTGAAATGGTGGCAGCTTGCCCGCCGATGCTTGACAGAACTCGGCGGCCGAGCCCTCGCCACGAGCTTAGGCGCAGGGTCATATTCAGTTTTTGCCACTTGTGCTCTCGTAGATAGCACCCCATGAGGATCCCATACGCATTGTTCCTGCACAGTCCGCCGCCACGTGTCTCCGCGCAACACCACATGGGCGCTTGAAACAAGGTGTAAATGACTACGGCCCCAGACATTGCCGCGAGCACAGCCGGATTAAGCGTCAGCCCGAACCAGGCATACACAATGAATCCGAGTAGTAGGTATCCCCAGGATCGTTTTAGCGTGGCTTTGGTCGACTTCTTCATGGAAACTAAGCTTATGGAGTACGGCACGTACGGAGGTAGCTGCGTGTGGGTGAAGGAACGTGGGAGCCAGGTAGTCGCGATCGCCGACCTGAATAGGGACGACTACGTCACGGCGATCGGATCGAGCATGGCCGCGCAGGGGTACGACCCAGCTGCCGCTCCATTCGTCGCGGACGCGATGCTCGACCTGGTGGCCGACTTGCCGGACGGTGTGGTGACCGAGCACCGGCCGGACCAGCTGCGCCTGCGGGAACCGGTGAACTGACCTGCGCCTTCACTCCCACGGGTGCCACTGACGTGCCTATTTCTTCGGACCACGCCCCGCCGTGGCACCATGTGCGCCATGCCCAAGCCCGAACAGTCCGACGACGGCAGGCACCTGCGGGCCGTGCCGGATGAATCGCAGCAGGACGATATCGACCTTGACGCCATGCGCAGGCAGCTCGAAGAGGCGGGTGCGCCAGCGGAGCTGCTGAGCGCCCTCGACGGCGTGACTGACCCGGATGAGTTCGTCCAGCGGATCGCTGAGGCCATGCCGGAGCCGGACACGACGCCCGACGCCGTGATCGAAGGCTTCGCCGACCTGCTGACGCCGGAGACGACACCGCTCGAGGCTGAGCTCGCGGGCGCGGACTTCCTCGGCATGGTGCGCAGGGCGGCCCCTGACGTCGACGTCACGCGCGAACTGCTTTCCGACCTGATCGCGAGCGCGGAGAAGTCCGCCGAGCCGCACAGTCTCGCCATGCTGCGCGCGGTCGCCGCCGCTGGCGCGCCCGGCGTGCGTGAAGCCGCGAACGAGAGCGCCGCGAAGCTGGCCGCAGCGGGCGTGGTGGAGCCGCCGTGGCACGACCGCCTCGGCAAACCGGAGTTCGACAGGTCGTTCGGCTACCGCGACGACGACGGCGGGCAGGAGGCCATCGCCACCGTGTTCCATTACGACGCCGCCGAGCACGCGGTCGTCGTGCTGATCGATCACGCGATGGGCGGCGGCGTGAAGGACGTCTTCTTCAGCGACCAGACCGACGTGATCCGCGGCGAGTACGAGCGCGCGTCCGAGGCGATGGGCTGTGAGCTGCGCGAACACGGTCGCGAGCAGGCGCATCTCATCCTCGCGTCCGCGCTGGAGCAGCCGTCGTGCGCCGAGCACGCCGAGCAGGTGGAGGACGTCCTGGACTACCGCGACCTGCTGCGCCGCAGGGTGGAGGCCCTGGCACCGGCGTAGCGCGGGGCTTGCCCTCGGACCCGCTCGGGTATGGGCACCGGTACCTGTCCGGACGCCCCGACCTTAACGCTCGGCCAGCCAGCGGTGCAGCCGCGTCGCGAGCCGCACCGGCTGGTCGAGCTGGACCAGATGCCCGGCGTCCTCGATCACCTCGAACTGGGCGTCGGGGATCGCCTCGGCGAGCGCGCGGCCCCTGTCGAGCGGGATCCAGGTGTCCTCCCTGCCCCACATCACGGCGACCGGCAGGTTCAGGTCGGAGTACCGCGGCTCGATCTCGTCGGTGTAGGCCTGGTCGGCTTGGGCGATCTGCCGGTAGAACGCGGTCTGTCCGACGTCTCCGAGCCACGGCGTGACCAGCATGTCCGACTGGTCCAGGGTGAGCCCGACGTGGCTGGCGCCGTCGACGTAGGCACGTACCGCGCTCTCGTGGATCGCTGGCGGCAGTGTGGCGAACACCTCGGCGTTGTCCCGCACCAGCCGGAAGAACTCCGAACCCCATGGCGCGACCGCGACGACATCGACCAGTGCGAGCGAGGCGTATATCGCGTCGTGCAGCAGGTGCGCCCGCAGCGACACCGCGCCACCGTAGTCGTGTGCGACGACGTGCGGCGCGGCCAGTCCCCAGTGCCGCAGCAGGTCGGCGAACAACTCGCCCTGCACATCGAGCGACACCCGGTGGTCTGGGTCCATTGAGGACTCCCCGTACCCCGGCATGTCCCAGAGGTAGCAGGTGAACTCCGCCGACAGCGCTTCGGCGTATGGCAGCCACAGCCTGCTCGACCAGGGTGTGCCGTGGCAGAACACGACGGCGGGCCCGCTGCCGATCCGTCCCCATCGGACGTGCCTGCCCTGCCACTCGAACGTCTCCGTCAGCCCCATGGCGATCAAGCGTACGGGGCCAGGCGGTTGTGCACCCGCCGACGGGTGCGTGGCGATCTCGAGACATCGTGTCATCCGGACGGCCACGACGCCGCACGCACCGCCCGGTGCGGTGCGTGCGACACACGTCAGGATGGTGACATGCGCATCCACTCCGGGGACACCGCACTCGCCGCCGACCTCGTCACGCCCGCCGAGCCAAGCGGCGCCGGCTTGCTGTTCGTGCACGGCTACGGCAGCGACCGCCGCAGGCAGACTCTCCGCGCTACGGAGGTGAGCCAGCGGCTCGGCCACACGGGGCTCGCCGTTGACCTCAGCGGACACGGTGACAGCCCCGGCGACCTGCGGCAGTGCACCCGGCAGGATCACCTACGCGACGTCGTTGCCGCCTACGACGCGCTGGCCGCCGCCGAGGATGTGGAGCGGATCGGCGTGTGCGCCGCGAGCTATGGCGCATACCTGTCCTGCCTGCTGCTCGGCGAACGTCCCATCGAGCGACTACTGCTCCGCGCGCCCGCGCTCTATATCGACGCGGAAGGACCGGACCCGGAATCGCGGCAGCACCTGCGCGCGCTGATCGATACCAACGCCGCACTCGCCAACCTGGCTGCGTTCGACGGCGACACCCTCGTGCTGGAGTCTGAACACGATGAGGTGATCTCGCAGCGCTCTATCGAGGCATACCTGCACGCCGCCCGGCACGGCACTCACCGCGTGCTCGCGGGCGCGCGGCATGCCCTGACCGACGACGCCAGCAACGCCGCGTTCCTCGCCGAGATCATCGACTGGTTCACCGGCCTCTGACGCGGCTAGCGACGCGGCGGTGTGCACGCGGCGCCACGTGGCCATTACTCTCGCCGGATGGCGAGGTACTACGACGTCCACCCGGTCAACCCCCAACCGCGCGCGATCGGCCAGGTCGTCGCGTTGCTGCGCAACGATGGCCTGATCGCCTATCCCACCGACTCCTGCTACGCCCTTGGCTGCATGCTCGGCAACAAGAAAGGGCTCGACCGGATCAAGGAGATCAGGCAGCTCGATGACCGGCACCACTACACCTTGATGTGCCGCGACTTCTCCCAGCTCGGGCAGTTCGCCGAGGTCGACAATACGGCGTTCCGCGCGATCAAGTCGGCCACGCCTGGCCAGTACACCTTCATCCTGCCCGCCACCCGCGAGGTGCCGCGCAAGCTCATGCACCCGAAGAAGCGAACGGTCGGTGCGCGGATTCCGCAACACTCCGTCGCTACCGCCTTACTGGACGAACTCGGCGAGCCGCTGCTGTCGACGACGTTGCTGCTGCCAGGCGTCGAAGAACCGATGACGGACGGCTGGCAGATCAAGGAGGAGCTGGACCACGTCGTCGACGCGGTGATCGACTCGGGGGAGTGCGGCACCGAGCCAACCACGGTGATCGACTTCTCGCACAGTGAGCCGGAGATCGTCCGCTATGGCGCGGGCGACACCACTCGTTTCGAGTAGCAACAGCACCGCACGGCGCATTTCGCCGAACTGGGACGTCACTCGCGGTGGGCGAGCCACCGGCTTGTCGGTCCCGGCCGATATCCTCGCGGGGTGCGTTACGAGGTGCCCCTGGACATCGATCCGGCCGAGATCATCGAGGCGGTCGGTCCGGACACCTATGCCCGCGGCCTGAAATACGCACGTGAGGGCAAGGTGGAGCGGGCGGTCTACCGCGCGCGGGCCGGCGCCATCGTCGGAACGGTCAACGGCAACGCCCGCAAGCCTTACACCACCACCGCCCGGCTCGCCCCGGAAGGCGGGTTCGCCCACGGCGAGTGCAGCTGCCCGGTCGGGTTCAACTGCAAGCATGTCGTCGCGCTGGTGCTCGCCGCTGGCGATGACGGCGAAGGCAATGGCGAGCAGACGTCGAGTAGCTGGGAGCAGCCGCTGCAGGAACTGTGCGGCACGAAGCAGACCGCGGCCACCCACCCGCCGCTCGGTATCGAGCTGATGGCGTCGCGTGGCTTGCGCGGCAGGGAGCACAACGTCTCCGCGCGGCTGGTGCGGCCGGGTAAACGCGACGGCTGGGTGGCCGGTGACCTGAGCTGGACCAGGCTTGACTCGCTGCACCTCTACGGCGACTACGACGACGAGCAGGTGCGACTGCTGCAGGAGCTGTACGCGCTCGCGCAACCGCCGGGCGGCGCACGGTACCCCGGCCGCTACCACGGCTACTCCTCGGCCGACGACAAGTACATCGACTTGTCGACGTTCGGCTCGCGGCAGCTCTGGCCGCTGCTTGACCAGGCGCGTTCCGCCGGGGTGCGGCTGGTGCACGGCTCGCGGCGCGGCGAACTCGACCCGGTGTGTGACGCCGAGGTGTGTCTCGACGTCACCCGGTCGAAATCCGGTGGGCTCGACGTCACGCCGCTGCTGCGAGTCGACGACGGCGACGCCGGGTTCCTCGACCGCGTCCAGCCTCGGCCACTGCGGTTCATCGGCCGCAACGGTCACGGCCTCGTCTTCACCGACCGCGCCGCCGCGAAGGGCGACCCTAGCGGCTGGCCGTTGTGGCTGGCCAAGCTGGCGAAACCGGCGTCGGAGCAGCTGCAACAGCTCGTGCTTGATGGTCGCAAGCTGCCGATCCCCGCGGCGGGCGTCGACCGATTCCGCGACGAGTTCTATCCGCAGCTGCGCCACACCGCGACCATCATGTCCTCGGACGACTCGTTCGCGCCGCCGGAGATCTCCGAGCCGGAGCTTGTGCTGACCGCGGATTACCGCGAGGGCCACGAACTCGAGCTGAGTTGGGCGTGGCGGTACCACATCGGCGACGCACCGCTGACCATCCGGCTGGATGGGCCGCTGGCGGACAGCGGCGTGCGCGACCTGCCCGCCGAGCAGGCGATCGTGGAGCGACTCGACACCGGTCTCGAACGGTTCTCGCTCGCGCGCGGCGGCCAGAGCCAGGCGCGGATGCTGCGCGACACCCGGCTGAGCGGCGTCGAGACCATGCGGTTCACCACCGAGCTGCTGCCGCTGCTGTCCGACACGCCGGGGCTCGAGGTCACGATCACCGGCGAGCAGCCCGACTACCGCGAGGCGGGCGAGTCGCTGCGGATCGGACTATCCACAGAGGAATCCGACGGCAGGGACTGGTTCGACCTCGGCGTATCGATCACCGTCGAAGGTCGCGAGGTGCCGTTCAGCGACGTCTTCAAGGGCATCGCGCGCGGCGAGTCGCATCTGCTGCTGCCGGATGGCGCGTTCTTCTCGCTGGAGAAGCCGGAGCTGCAGTCGTTGCGGCGGCTGATCGAGGAGGCCCGCTCGCTGCAGGACGTCGACAGCGACATCTTGCAGATCAGCCGGTTCCAGGCCGACTTGTGGGGTGAGCTGACCGAGCTCGGCGTCGTGGAGAGCCAGGCGTCGGAGTGGCGGCGACAGGTCGACGGGCTGCTCGCGCTCGGTACGCTCGACCCGCCCAAGCTGCCCGCGAACCTCAACGCGCAGCTGCGCCCGTACCAGGAGGACGGCTACGGCTGGCTCACGTTCCTATGGCGGCACCAGCTCGGTGGGGTGCTCGCCGACGACATGGGTCTCGGCAAGACGTTGCAAACGTTGGCGCTGGCCAGCCATGCGAAAGAGAGCAGCGGTGGGGACATTCCGCCGTTCCTGATCGTCGCCCCCGCTAGCGTGGTGTCCAACTGGGCGACCGAGGCGCAGCGGTTCACGCCCGACCTCAACGTCGTGCCGGTCGGCGAGACGCTGGCCCGGCGCGGCGAATCACTCGTCGACGTCTCGGCGGGCGCGGACGTCGTCGTCACGTCCTACACCCTGCTGCGGCTGGACTTCGAGGAGTACGAGAGCGTCGCGTGGTCGGGTCTGGTGCTGGACGAGGCGCAGTTCGCGAAGAACCACAAGTCGAAGGTGTATCAGTGCGCGCGGCGGCTGCCCGCGCCGTTCAAGCTGGCGATCACCGGTACGCCGATGGAGAACAACCTGATGGAGCTGTGGTCGCTGCTGTCGATCACCGCGCCAGGGCTGTTCCCGAACCCGACCCGCTTCAAGGAGTACTACTCCCGCCCGATCGAGCGCGGCGAGTCGCCCGAACTGCTGGCACAGCTGCGGCGGCGGATCAAGCCGCTGGTCAAGCGGCGGACCAAGGAGCAGGTTGTCGCGGACCTGCCGCGCAAGCAGGAGCAGGTGCTCGAGGTTGAGCTGCACGAGCGGCACCGCACGATCTACGAGCGCCACCTGCATCGGGAGCGGCAGAAGGTGCTCAAGCTGCTGGACGACGTCGACCGCAACCGGTTCACGATCCTGCGGTCGCTGACGTTGTTGCGGCAGCTCAGCCTGCACCCTGCGATGGTCGACGAGCAGTACGCCGACGTCCCGTGCGGCAAGCTCGACGCGTTGTTCGAGCACCTGCACGAGGTCATCGACGGTGGGCACCGTGCGCTGGTGTTCTCGCAGTTCACCGGGTTCCTCGACCAGGTGCGCAAGCGGATGATCGACGAAGGCATCGCCTACACCTACCTCGACGGCAAGACCCGCAACCGCGCCGATGTGATCGATCAGTTCAAGAGCGGCGACGCGCCGGTGTTCCTGATCAGTCTCAAGGCTGGCGGTTTCGGCCTCAACCTGACGGAAGCGGACTACTGCTTCCTGCTCGACCCGTGGTGGAACCCCGCCACCGAGTCGCAGGCCGTCGATCGGACACACCGCATCGGCCAGACCCGCAACGTCATGGTGTACCGCCTGATCTCCTCGAACACCATCGAGGAGAAGGTGATGGCTCTCAAGGAGCGCAAGGCCCAGCTGTTCGCCAGCGTGATGGAGGACGGCGGCGCGTTCAGCTCCGCGCTGGACGCCGACGACATCCGCGCCCTGTTCGAGTAGCGGCGCGACCGTGGGCCGAGCCGCGCCAGTCGCGCGCTTTTGTGCTGGAATGTCGCGTTCGCCCCACCTGTCAAGTGGATCATCAGACATCGCGGCGACACGTATCACCAGAACGCCTCATGATCCACAACGACTTGCCGGGATCCTCACCGGTCGGTGCGTGGTACGCGGCTCTACTGCGCCAGCTTCGCCAGGAGTTCGAACGACCGGCGGCGGTTCTCGTGCGCGTACACCATCGTCGTCACCATCAGCTCGTCCGCCTGGGTGTCCTCAACGAGCTGCGCGAGTTCGCGGCGGACGGTGTCCGGCGACCCGACGACGCTGCCCCTGCGCCGCTTGGTCATGAACCGCTGCTCCTGCTCGTCGTACGGATAGTTCGCCGCGAACTCCGGCGTCGGCAGCGCGATCGGCTTGCCTCGCCGCAGGCTCAGGAACGCGAACAGCCCCGGCCCGGCCAGCCACTGCGCCTGCTCGTCGGTGTCGGCGCAGATCACCGACACCGCGACCATGGCGTGCGGCTTGTCCAGCACCTGCGATGGCCGGAAGTTCTCCCGGTAAGCGGCCAGCGCGGGCAGGGTGTTGGCGGCGGCGAAGTGGTGCGCGAATGAGAACGGCAAACCGAGCATCCCCGCGAGCCGCGCGCTGTAGTCGCTCGATCCGAGCAGCCACACCGGCGGCTGATTGCCCTCGGCGGTGACCGCGTTGACGCCGCGCGCTTCGTCGTGTTCGAAGTAAGAGATCAGCTCGGTGAGCTGGTGCGGGAAGTCGGCTGCTGACAGCGCCGAGTTGCCCCGGACGGCCGCCGCGGTGCGCGGGTCGGTGCCCGGCGCGCGGCCGAGACCGAGGTCGATGCGGCCGGGGTGGAACGCCTCAAGCGTGCCGAACTGTTCGGCGACGACCAGCGGCGCGTGGTTGGGCAACATGATCCCGCCGGAGCCGACCCGCAGCGTGCTCGTCGCGTTGGCGACCTGGTTGATCATCACGACGGTGGCCGAGCTGGCGATACCCGGCATGTTGTGGTGCTCGGCAAGCCAGTAGCGGTGGTAGCCGAGCGATTCCGCGTGTTGGGCGAGGTCAACGGTGTTGTGCAGCGCGGTCGCGGCGTCGGAGCCCTCCGAGACCGGTGCGAGGTCGAGCACGGACAGCGGTACACCAGAGAATGCGGCCATACCCGCTGCCAACGCGCGCGGGCGGCGTGATCTTCCCGCGCACCGCAGAGATCACATGCCTTCCGGGACCGGCTCCCGCGCGTCGCCGAGACCACGAGCGGCGCGGTGAGCGCCCGGCCGGCGTCACGCTGAGTACGAGACCTCCCGGCGCGTCACGCTCCGTTCGACGTGCGTGGGGACGGGAAGGCAGCGCGTACGGCGTTGAGGCACCAGCGCATCCGATCGCGGTAGCTGTCCGGGTGGTCACCCGCCTCCTGCGCGACTTCGCAGCGGCAGGCCGTCGGGTCGTGCAGCCGAAGTTCGGCCTCGATGGCGGAACGGAGGTCGTCTGGCGATGGCGTGCCCTCGGCCCGCAGCTCGGTGCAGAACAGCACGTGCGCCAAATCGGCGTAGTCCCTCTCCACTGTCTCTGACATGGTCGTCACCACTTTCACCAGGTACTCAAGGTGATCGTGCGGGCATGACGCGATCACATATCCAGTTAAGCTCACAATGGTGTGATTCGCACCACCACGATGAGGTGTTCTATGGAGAGCATCCCGCTCGCCGATGGCTATGTCGACCAGGGCGCGCCGGGGTGGCGCGATCGTGTCCCTCGTTCGCGCCGCCGTGTCCTTCGCTCCGGACGTCGTATCCCGCGTCCCGCACGCGACGCGGTGGCGTGAAAGGCGTTTTCGCAACGCTCAGTGATGCAAGGCTACTCCTCACACACCACCACCCGTACGGAGATACGTAGTCACGTCCGTAATTTTCCCGCTCCAGGTGCGTCTCGTAGTTGAGAGGGTTCTTGATGTCCGGTTCTCCGCCTCGCCAAACCGCCTCCAGCCGGGGCGGCCGGACATCAAGCCAACCGTCGACAAGAGGACGCGCGATGACCAAGGATGCGGAACGCCTGGTGTGGTGCAAGGACGACGTCGCGGGCGGAATCACGCAGTACGGCGTCGGAGGCACCGGACGTCCGGTGCTGTTCCTGCACGGCTGGGGCCTGAGCGGGCGCAGCTACGAACCCGCGTTGCGACGTCTGCTCGCGGCGGGTCGCCGGGTGTACGCGCCGTCGCTGCCCGGTTTCGGCGGAACCGCCCCGCTCGAGCGGGAAGACCTGAGCCTCGGATCGTACGCGGCGTGGGTCGCCGACTATGTCCGCGATGTGGGCATCGAGACACCGATCGACGTCCTCGGCCACTCGTTCGGCGGTGGCGTCGGCGTCCGGCTCGCACACGACGCGCCTGACCTGGTCGAACGTCTCATCCTCGTCAACGCCATCGGCGGGTCCGCGTGGCGCGACGGCAGGGGTGTCGTCCGGCCGATGGCCGAGCGTCCCTTGTGGGACTGGGGCTTCCAGCTCCGCAACGAAGTCCGGCCGAGCAGGCGTTCCGCACTCGCGATGCCGAGGATCGTGCGCGAAGCCGTTCCCAACCTGGCTCGCAATCCCGGCGTGGTGTGGCGGGTCGCCAGCATGGCGCGCGCGGCGGACCTCGCCACCGAACTCGCCGCGTTGCGACGTCGCCGGCTGCCGGTCACTGTGACCTGGAGCGATCGCGACACGGTCATCCCGTTCGCTTCGTTCGCCGCACTACGAGCCGCGCTCGGTGATCCGCACAGCGTGATCGTCTCCGGTGGACACGGCTGGCTCATCGACGACGCCACGCTGTTCGGCCAGGTGCTCCCTGACCTCTTCGCCGAGCGGGATGACGCGAGCGCGCGACGTCCAGCAGCGTGAGCGACGAAGAGCTCCTTTGAGACGCCTGGTGTCCCAAAGGGGCTCTTCTCGACACGGCCTCAGAATGATCCGCAGTCGCTGCGCTGCGGCAGCCCGGCTACCCGCTGCTCCATCCATAAGAACGCCGTGGTTGACGCTTCGAGGATGCCGCCGATGTGGGTCGGGGTCAGCATCGTCTTGAACCGCACGTTCGCGCCGCGATCACACCAGTCGCGCGCCATCTGCCGCCCTTGCGCGTACGGCACGATGTCGTCCAGCCTGCTGTGCGCGACCAGCGTCGGCACCGACGGCGCGCGGTTGCCGAGCCGCTGATCGGCGACGACGGACTTGAATGGCTCCTCGTCCAGATAGTCGCCCACCGGCCTGCCGTCGACCGTCAGCTCGTCCGAGCGCATGAACGGGTACTTGAGGATGGTCTCCTCGACGCACTCCTGCTCGATCTGCGCGAACAGCTCGCGTCCCCGCTCGTTCAGCACGTCAGGAATCCCCAGCTCGGGGTAGGCAGCATCGAGGCCGACGATCGCGTAACCGAGCAGCCCGGCCGCGTGCGAGCCGTCCAGGTGCTCACCCACAGCGCCTTTGTCAGCGGGTGGCGCGCCGACGTAGGAGCCCGCCAACCGCAGCTCGGGCGCGTACGACGCCGCGACCTCGGCAGCGGCGGCCGAGGCCCCACCGCCCTGCGAGTACCCCGCCGTCAGCACCGGACCGGCGTCTGGCAGCCCTGCCTCCGGCAGCCGCTGCGCTGCTCGGACGGCGTCCAACACCGCGTGCGCCTCGGCCGCGCGGTTGACGTAGGTGTGGTTGCCCGGCGTGCCGAGCCCCTGGTAGTCCGTGAACGCGATGCCGTAACCACGTTGCAGCAGCCCTTCGAGGAACACGCCCTCGTACTCCAGTCCGGCGGCCATCCGCTTCGACGGCGCGCACTGGTCGCCAAGGCCTTGCGTGCCGGCGGCGAAACCGATGATCGGACGCGGACCGGCGCCGATCCACGGATAGCGCGACTTCAGCACTGTTCCCGTGACGGCCATTGGCTCGCCGTGGGTGTCCGTGGACAGGTACATGATCCGGTGAGCCTCGGCGTTCGCTTCCTTCAGCGTCAGCGGATCGAGGTAGAACGACGTCGGTTCGTGCCGGATCACGTCGCCCGGTTCGCCCGCTGGCAGTGGCGATGGTGGCTCGTAGAATGATGTCGCCAGCGCTGAGCCGGGAGTGGTCACGACAACGAGCGTCGCGAGTAGTGCCGCCAGTGCGACGCCAAGTGCCTTGCGCGGTGGGGTACGCACGGTAGTTCCTCTCTGAGCGGAATGTGAGACACACTCGCTGTGGGAGATGTATGTCGTCAACACACCTCGCTGCAGCAGAGGAGTATTTATTCGTTTCGCACAATATTTCGGGTTGGCACTGCGTACACGTGTAGCGCACGGGAATAGGTGGCATCAGCGGCGCACGAACCGCAGCCAGGACCGGTTCCAGCGTGACGACGTCGTCCAGTCACGCATGGAGTTGAGTTCCTGGTAGCCCAGCTGTGGGCATCCGACCACTACGGCGTCGTCGCGCGGCTGGAGCTGCCCGCCCGGTAGCGCCGAGCCCGGATCGCGTACACCAGTGCGCTCACCAGGAATAACGCCGCGACCAGCAACAGCCACCGCGCGGCGTAACCCTCCTGCGCGAGCCCGGTGGCGGCGCGATGCGTGCCGGAGCCCTGGCCGACGATGCCGGGGAAGAACAGCAGGAACGTCAGGCCGGCGCCGAGCGCGGGTACCCGGACGTGGTTCAGCACCGGCACCCGCGGACCGTCGCGGCCACGCCGCAGCGCCCGCAGCGCCCGCAGCGCGCCGGACAGCGATCGGTCAGCTAGCGCGTACAACGGGAACAGAATCAGGTCGTGGGCGATCACCGCACCGACGAACCACAACGCCATCCGTGGCAGGGACGGGTTGTCGATCACTCGCCACACCGCGTATCCCGCGAGCGCGAAACACCCGATCAGCACCAGCAGATGCAGGGGGTTCGCGCCGTAGAAGGATGTCCATCGCCTGAGCATCACGCACTCCGGAACTCGATCGAGCCGACCCACTTGGTGCAGTGCACGCCGGGCAGCGCGGGCACGATGATCCTGGCGGGAAAGCCATGGTCCGAGCTCAGGTCCACGCCGTTGACCCGCAGTGCAAGTAGCGAGTCCGGGTGGAGCGTCTGGTTCGCCTGCAACACCGCGCCGCGGAACGCGCCAGCCTGCTGGATCGACATCACGTGAGCGGACGATGGCTGCGGTGTCCCGGCGAGTGCGGCGAGGTCGCGCAGCCGCACGCCGGTCCAGTCTTGGGTGGTGGACCAGCCCTCCACGCAGGCGATCGGCAGCCGTGCGGTGTGCAGTGACATCGCCAGCAGTTCGTCTCGACTCAGCGCCAGTTGTTCCGAGCCCGACAGTCTCAACCGCCACGCGCCGCCGGTGCTCGCCGGCTCGATGCCCGCGGCAGTGGCGGTCTTGTTCACTGGGAAGTCGTTCGGGCCATCGCCCGGCGACCTGCCACGGGGGAGCAGCAACGCCAGCGGCCGGGCCGTGCCGCCGATGCTCTGCCCGATCGTGATCACGCCGATGAACAGCGCGCCGCCGCCGACCAAGCGGAGCGCGCCCCTGCGGCTCAGCGTCGGCCGGTCCGGGTGCGTCGCGACGAGGCCGTGCTCGTCCGGTGGCTCTGGCTCGGTGTCCGCTGTGGACGTCCGGAGCTCCGCCCGCAGCGAGCGGGATCGCAGCGCACGGGCCATCGTCGGCAGTTTGATCGCCACGTGCGCCACGAACGCGCCGATGAACACCCATGCGCCGTAGTAGTGGGCGGTATAGAAGTTGAAGCCGAAGACGTAGTCGTACTGGATGTTGAGCACGCCGGTGGCGATCTCGAACAGCAGCGCGCCGACCAGTAACAGCAGTGACAGCCGCTCGATGACCTGCGCGATGTTGCGGGCGGGCGGCCAGCTGAACAGCTTCGGCACCACCGACCACAGTTTCGCGAGCACCACCGGGATCAGCATCAGCCCGAGGATCACGTGCAAGCCTTGGTTGAGCTGGTACAGCCAGGCGGGGCTGGTCGGCCAGGCGAAATGCGGCAGCCGCAGCCAGCCGACACCGCCGGGGATGGCTTGCCCGAACTGCGGGCCGTAGGCGGCGTAGCTGAGCAGCCCGGTGAGGAACACGATCGGGATCGTCACGAGCAGGACGAGGCCGAAGATCGATGTCAGCCACGGTCCGCGCAGCGGGCTGCGCCAGCGTCGGGTGCTACCCATACCGGGCGGCGGGCGTCGTTCCAGTGCCCGCCACAGCGGGGCGGGGAAGCCGTAGCGGGGCTCCTTGTCGGTCGGTGCTGGCGGCCTTGCCATACCGTCACGGTAGGGCGGGCGTCGCCGTTCGGCTCTGCGTAGCGGTGGTCGGTAAGGAACCCTTAATCAGGGGTGCTTGCAAGGCTTGACCAATAGCAAGCACACCGTGCTAGTGTTCGGTACCTGTTACCTCTAGTAACACTCATGGGCAACGCGGCCCGAAGGGAAGGTAGCGACGTGACTCGACGTGTGGTGTCCGAAGACGGCGTGTCGCTCGCCGTGACGGAGAGCGGTTCCGGGGACGTGACGGTGGTCTGCGTGCACGGCTATCCGGACAACGGCTCGCTGTGGCAGCCGGTCGTCGACGCGCTGAGCGACCGCTACCGCGTCGTCGTCTACGACGTCCGAGGAGCGGGCGAGTCGGACAAACCGGCCGCGCAGAGCGCCTATCACCTGGACCGGCTCGCCGCCGACCTCGCAGCCGTCGTGGACGCCGTCAGCCCTGACCGGCCGGTGCACCTGCTCGCGCACGACTGGGGCGCCATCCAGACCTGGCACGCCGTCACCGGCGAATGGCTGCGCGGGCGCGTCGCGTCGTTCACGTCGATCTCTGGGCCGTGCCTCGATCACGCGGGGGCGTGGCTGCGCTCCCGGCTGCGGCCGAGCGGGCTGCGTGAGCTGCTTCGGCAGGTGCTGCACTCCTGGTACATCGCGTTCTTCCAGCTGCCTCGTATTCCCGAGCTGGCCTGGCGCAGTGGGGTCGCCGGCCGTGCGCTGCAGCGGCTCGACGGCTCCGGCGCCCCGCCCGATACCGGCGACGCCATCCGCGGCCTCGCGCTGTACCGGGAGAACATGCTGACCCGCTTCACCCGGCCCGCGCGGCGGGAGGCAGATGTCCCGGTGCAGGTGCTGGCGCCCCAGGCGGACGGCTTCGTGACGCCGCTGGTGCAGACCGATATCAGCCGCTGGGTGCCTGAGCTGTGGACGCGCCGGGTCGCGGGTGGGCACTGGCTGCCCCGCAACCGGCCGGACGTCGTCGCGCGCTGTACCAGCGAGTTGATCGACCACATCGAGGGCGCGCCCGCCGTACCATCTCTGCGTCGCGCGAAGGTGACGTCCGAGGAACGCGGCCGGTTCGCGCGCCAGGTCGCGGTGATTACCGGCGCCGGGAACGGCATTGGCGCGGCCACCGCGATCGCGCTCGCCGAGGAGGGCGCCGACCTGGTGCTCACCGACGTTGACGAGCTCGCCGTCAACCGCACTGCGGAGCAGGCCCGCCGCCACGGCGCCCGCGCGCAGGCCGTCGCTTGCGACGTCTCCGACGCCAGTGCCATGGCCGACCTCGCTAAGCAGGTCGCCGCCGAGTACGGGGCACCGGACATCGTCGTCAACAACGCCGGGATCGGTATGGCGGGGCCATTCACCCAGACCACGCTCGCTGACTGGGAGCGCGTCATCGACGTCAACCTGTGGGGCGTGATCCACGGCTGCAAGCTGTTCGCGGAGCAGATGATCGCGCGTGGCGAGGGCGGGCACATCGTCAACCTCGCCTCGGCTGCCGCGTACTTGCCGTCGAAGCTGCTGCCCGCTTACGCGACGACGAAGTCCGCGGTGCTGATGCTCTCTGAGTGCCTGCGCGCGGAACTGACCGCTGACGGCATCGGCGTGACGGCGGTGTGCCCGGGATTCGTGCACACCAACATCACCGCGACGACCCGGTTCGTCGGGGTGGACGAAGGCGAGCAGCTACGCAGGCAGCGGGTGACGACGGCCGCGTATCAGCGGCGCAACTACCCGCCGGAGAAAGTCGCGGCGCGGATTCTCCGCGCGATCGAGCGGGACACGCCGGTGGCACCCGCCGCGGCGGAGGCCCACATCGGACTCGCGCTGTCCCGGATGACGCCAGCCGCCGTTCGGGCAGCCGCGCGGTTGGACCTCACGCCGGGGGAGGCGGGGTGAGGTCGCCGCGAGAGTGTTGTTGCTCAGGGCCGGTTGGGGCGGCCTGGCTCGAGGAGGACTGCGTGGTCTTGGTGAATCCGCTGGCCCGACCACAGTGCTGCTCGACTGCCTTTCGCACGAGTCGCGAGGCGGGGCTTTCGCGTCTCATGGCACCAGCACCGCCGCGCCGTTCACGCGGTCGGTGGCCAGGTCGCGGAGCGCCTGGAGTGCGTCGTCCAGCGGGTACGGTGTGGTGCGTACGGACAGCCGGTGTCGTCCGGCGAACTCCAGGAATTCCCGCGCGTCCGCTCGCGTGTTCGCGGTGACGCTGCGCAGTTCCTTCTCGTAGAACAGGTGCCGCTGATAGTTCAGGTGCTCGACGTCGGTGAGGTGGATGCCCGCGATGGCCAGCACGCCGCCCCGGTCCAGCGCTTCCAGGGCGGGCGGGACGAGCGATCCGACCGGGGCGAACAGGATCGCGGCGTCGAGCGACTCCGGTGGTGCGTCGGCCGCCGCGCCCGCCGACGCCGCGCCGAGTTCCAGCGCCAGACGTCGGGCCGCTTCGCTGCGAGTCAGCACGTGCACTGTGGCGCCCTCCGCCAGCGCGACCTGCGTGGCCAGGTGCGCGCTTGCGCCGAAGCCGTACACGCCGAGCCGTCCACCCGGCGGCAGCCCGGAACGCCGCAACGCGCGGTAGCCGATGATGCCCGCACACAACAGCGGTGCGAGTTCGACGTCGGAGTACCCGGATGGCAGTGGGTGTGCGTAGTCGGCGGGAACCGTGACGTAGTCGGCGTAGCCGCCGTCGGCGTCCCAGCCGGTGTAGGTCGAGTTCGGACATAGGTTCTCCGCACCGCGCACGCAGTACCGGCAATGTCCACAAGTGCCGCGTAGCCAGGCGACGCCGACGGCGTCACCGACCTCGAAACCGGATGCGTCGCCTGTCGCGACCACCTTGCCGACGACCTCGTGCCCAGGCACGACGTCCGGCCGGTGGACCGGAAGGTCGCCTTCGGTGACGTGCAGGTCGGTGCGGCACACACCGCACGCACGCACCCGCAGCAGCAGTTCGCCGTCCGTAGGGGCGGGCACGGGCTCGTCGTCGAGCCGCAGCGGGTCGCCGGTGACCGGGCCGGGCTGGTGCACGCGCCACACGCGCTGGGTCGTCATGGCGTCCAGTGTCGCGGCGTCGTGGCTGGTGGTGCTAGTGCTGGCGCTGCGGGTAGACGTCAGTCGCCGATGACGGGTGGCACGACCGTCATGCCGGTGGTGTCGTCGACTAGCTTCTCGCCGTATTCGTCTTCCTCGACATGCAGGCCGGGGTCCATTTCCTGCTTGACGTAATACTTGTCCTGGTGTTCTTCGTCGTCGCCACCTTGGCCCTTACCGGCACCGGCGCCGCCCATCATGCCGCCCATGCCGCCTCGGCCCATGGCTCCCATGCCTTTGGCAGGAGCGGCGCCAGCGCCACCACCGGTCGGCCCGAAGCCACCGACGCCCGTGCCTTTGCCCGCACCAAGCGCGCCACCGGCAGCTCCGGCACCGGCACCACCGGCGCCGAGCGCTCCGCCGCCGTGTGCGCCACCACTCCCGTGGGCGCCGCCGGTGGGGCCATAGCCACCGAGAGCAGAGTTGTTGTCGGACGCGAAGCCCGCCGCAGTCGTGTTGCCTGGCGGGATCACGCGGCCATCCGGCAAGATCTTGGTGCCGTCGGGCTTGATGATGGTGCCGTCCGGAAGTCGGACTGTCCCGTCTGGGTAATGGATGGAGCCGTCCGGATACCGCAACGAACCGTCCGGGAGCCGGACAGGTTCCCCTGCGCCGCTGCCGCTTGGCGTGTGCGTCGATGGCTGCTGGGTCGACGGCGCTGCGGTGCTCCCACCGCCGCTGTAGCTGGGTGAGTACGCGGCACCGGAACCAGCAGGGCTGCCCACGCTGGGGCCGCCAGCGGTGCCGCCGCCTGCGACGGACCCTCCACTGCCGCCAGCGGTGCCGCCGCTGCTGCCTCCGCTGCCGAACTTCGGTGGCTCGGCGAAGACCGGCTGCTTCGAGGCGGAGGCGTAAGTCTGTTGTTCGAATTCTTGCGCGATCCGGGCTGCTTCTTCGTGCGCCTGTTGACTTTCTGCCTGCTTCTGCTGTGCTTGCTCCAGAATGGCGACGCCCTCTGGGCCGCTCGCTGCTCTGGCCCGCGCCATTTCCTCCTCGTAGGAGAATGGGATCGGCTCCGGCATCGCGTTCTTGAACGACGACGACGCCTCCGCCTGCTGGTTGGTCACTTCAGCCGCGAGTCGCGCGTTGTTCGTGCTGGTCTCGGAGTACTTGGCGAGACCGTCGACGAAGTGAGTGGCCTGGTCGGCTGCCTCACCTTCCCAGGAATCGCGGGTGGTTCTTACCGCATTGGACAGTGCCTCGTTGGCCTGCTCGAATGCTTCGCGGATGCTGGTGTATCCGGAGGAAATCTCGCCAATTCTGCTGGGTTCGTTGTTGTCAACTGACCATCGCTTGAGTTCTTCGTGCGGTATTGCGAGGTAATTGCCGTTCGGTGCCTCGACACCCTCCACATACTCGGTAACTTCTGATGAAGCCTGCTTGATCGCTTGGTCGGATAATTCGCTCGCGCGGGTATGCGAGTTGATGTGCCGCATCGCGAGGTCCAGCAGTCCGCCGAACTTGCCTTCGTCTATCGCAGCCGCCGTCTGGAGCGTGCTTATGAATTGGGTACGTTCCGACGGTGGAACCTCATTGATGATGTACTGGTCCTGCTCATCCGCAGGCATGCGCGCTAGTTTTCTAGGCTCGGCTTTTTCCCCTCGTTGGACATGACCGCCTCCCCCTAATCAGGCAGCTTTGGCTCGATGATTGTCGCGACATCCTCGACAGCTGTGCAGGACCGTTTGGTGTTTTTGGATTCAGCGGTGATGTCAACTCTGCCTTCGGCGACTGCGAAAGAGAACAGGCAGGAGCCTTCGATTCCATCATTCTCCGCGACTAGTTTCGCGGTTCGACTTGCGAATTCTTCGTCGCTGACTTGGGCTTGGCCACGAACTGACACCTCGGCGACTGATTGCGAGGGTCGTATGGAGATTCCGAACGTGATGCCCTTCTCGATGGGCACACCTCGGTCGATGCTCGTGTTCCAAGTGCAGACACTCGCTGCGCCAGCAAACGAATCTTTATCTTCAGACTTGAGTCCTTTACTGATAGTAGCGGCCTCCTCTTCGGAGAGAAGGTCGCATCCACTGATCTGTGATAGTCCGTTCTGGCTCGTGGTGGTTGTGGGTTGTGACGTAGCAGGGATTTGTGACTCGGCGTTGCCCGTCACAGCTTCGCCTTGTTCTTCACCGCAACTTGTCAGAGCGAAGAAACCAATCGCAGCAAATGCCGCTGCTTTTTTGCGAAATAAGATCCGCATGTTCACAATCCTCGGTCGAATGTTTGGGCGCGGTCGGCGTCAATACGTTCATAAGACTCAACGGCGTATTCGTAACCTTCGCGCGTGTAGCTGAGTACCTTCTCGAAATTCAACACGGCCTTACGGCACGACTGTCCACCGTCCTCATACCAGCCAACTGCTCGCTCTGCGTAAGGACTGCTGCCGATTTTCGGGCTTTGTGTCACGATTCCTACGTCATGTCTGATCTGCCGCATTGCTTCTTCCGCCCGTGCGATCTCCTTGATCGCCGCCTTTGCGACTTCTGGATCGATGCGGAACTTGCCTGACTTCGCTGCGGCGCTGAACGCCTTGGCGCTCTTGATGGCTTCGGACTGCTGTTTCTCGTTGCCGAATGACGCCGCGAGTGAGCCGCTGTCGGTTGAACTTCCCCCAAGGTTTGGGTCGCGTAGTAGCGCCACGATAGCCCCCTTCTTGGCCCCAGCCCTGCAGATCGACCTTAACAGTCTGGTGTCCTGCTCACGGTGGTTCTGACGATTGATCGCCGTTGTGGGTTCCCGCTAGTTCCATGGCAGGTGCGGGCCCACGAGCTGCTGTACGAAATGTGTCAGCCGCTGACTGTCGCCAGGGTGGAGGCTCAACTGCGGTGGGTCGCCAGTCGTCGACGTGAACCAGCGGCCAGGGCCAGCACCGCGTTCTTGGTCGAAATCCCACCAGGTCAGCTGGCACAGCCGCTGCCACCTGGGTTGGTTACCGGAGCGGATGGAAGCTGTCAGCGACCCGAGGCCGAGTTTGTCTTGCTCAAACACGCGAGCGATGGTGCGCTCGTGACGTCCTGTCGCGGCGGGGTTGTCCCGGGCGGCCGCGAGTGGGTTGTAGTTCTCGTCGTCATCCGAACGGTGACGTTGCTGGCCCGGCATCGGCATCGTGGCCGATGTGCCGCGCCCAGCGGGAATCCTCGGCAGCACGTCCAGCGTCGCCGGAATGACGGCGGTGGCGCGCACCGGTGTCATGACGATGTAGTTACCGTCCTGTCTGCCGACTACCGCGTCACGGCCGTCGGACACCCCGCGCGCCAGCAATACCGTGCCGTTGGCATCACCCGTGAGAACGAGCGCGAACGGTGCCTGCGAGAGCAGCACGAGGTGATGTTCCAGCGCTGGGTAGACCCGTCCGGCGCGCATCAGCCCCTGCTGCTCCAACATGCCGTGGGTGGCCTCGCGGAGCCGGGCGCGTTCGTCGATGGTGTCACCCACAACGGGTACTTCGAACGGCTGCGGTGGCTGACCGAGGCCGAGATCCTCGAAGAGGATGTCCACCGCGGGCAACGACAGTCGCGTCGGAACCGACACCAGAGTCCCCCACTCCATAGACTTGATCACCCGCCAGGGTGCACGGTAGCGCACCGTAGCGTTCGTTATGTCCCGAACGGTAGGAACGTCACCTCGGCAAGTGACCACACGATCGGTGTGTGACGTCGACGCCGACCGCCTATCGTTACGTCGTGGCATTCACCGGTTTCGGCGAAGCCGTCGTCGACTTCTACGACGGCCTGCTCGCGGACAATTCGAAGGCGTACTGGGAAGACAACGTTGCCATCTACCGGCGCGACATCCGGGCGCCGATGGAGGCACTGCTCGCCGAGCTTGAAGTGGAGTTCGCACCCGACTTCGGCACGGGAAAGGTGTTCCGCCCCAACCGTGACGTGCGGTTCGCCAGGGACAAGAGCCCGTACAAGACGCACTGCGGCGCGGTGATTGAGGCGGGCAGGGGCGGCGGCGCGTACTACGTCGAGGTGTCCGCCGACGGGATGCTGGTCGGCGGCGGGTGCTTCCACCTGCAGTCCGACCAGATCGCGCGGTTCCGACAGGCCATCGACACCGACCTGCACGGACCCGAGCTGGAGCGGATCGTCGCCACGCTGTGCGAGGCTGGCTGGGAGATCAAGGGCGAACAGCTCAAGACGAAGCCGCGCGGCTACTCGGACGACCATCCGCGCATCGACCTGCTCCGGCACAAGTCGTTGTACGCGGTGAAGCGGTGGGAACCGGACGACACGCTGCACGAGCCCGCCTGCCTGGACCGTGTCCGGCAGGCGTGGCGCGAGGTGCGGGACTTCAACACCTGGGCGGCGGACCACGTCGGCGTGAGCGAGCAGCCGCGCAGGCGGTGAGTGGGCAGTGTCCCCGTGACGTGTAGACGTTGTGGTCGCTATATAGCAACCACAACGCCTCAAGATCACGGCCGCGGGCGCCCGGTAGCGGGCGCCGCGCAGCGCCGCTACCGCCCGCGCCAGACCGGGTCGCGGCCTTCCGCGAACGCCCGGACGCCCTCGGTCGCGTCCTCGGAGAACAGCGCCACCGACGCGACGTCGGTCTGCTTGTCCCACGCGTCGGCACCGCTCCACTCGGGCCGCTCGTCGATGATCCGCTTGCTCGCCTCGACGGCCAACGGCGCGTTGGCCGCGATCGTCGCGGCGAGTTCCAGCGCGGCGTCCTTCGCGTTCCCACGCTTGACCAGCCGGTTCACCAGCCCAAGCTCGTACAACCGCCGCGCGGGCAGCGGGTTCGCCGTCAGCGCCAGCTCCAACGCCGAGTTGCGCGGCAGCCGTTCGGACAGCCGCAACAACCCACCGGCCGCCGCGACTAGCCCGCGCTTCGGCTCTGGGATGCCGAACTCCGCGTCCTCCGCCGCCACGATCAGGTCGGATGCCAGCGCCAGCTCGAACCCGCCCGCGTGCGCGTAGCCCTCGACGGCCGCGATCACCGGCTTGCTCGGCGGTCGCTGCGTCATGCCGAGCGGGCCCCTGCCCTCGGTCAGCGGGTACTCGCCCTTCGCCGCTGCCTTGAGGTCCATGCCGGAGCAGAACGTGCCGCCCGCCCCGGTCAGCACGGCGACGCGCGCATCGTCGTCCGCCTCGAACGCGTCGAGAGCCCGCTCCAGCGCCTTCGCCGTGGCCAGGTTGATGGCATTGCGTGCCCTCGGCCGGTTCAGCGTGATCACGTGGACGCCGTCAGCCCGCTCGACCTGCACCGGCGGCGGTGGCGGCTGCGGCAGCGGTGCGGGCATCCGATCGACGACGCGACAGGTATCGGCGCCATCGATCTCGATCGTCCAGCCGAGCGGGTCTGCCTCCGCCATGACGTCGACGACCTCGGGGTCCTTGCTGCGCATCAGCACGCGGCTGCCGTCGCGAGTGAGCGCGCTGATGATCACGGCCTCCGGCTCACCGTCCCTGGTGTACGGAACGGTGTACGACTCGACGACGGCAGGCCCGGTGTACTGCGACGCGACCGGTCTCGGCTGCGGGCGCTCCACCAGCGGCTCGGCATCGATCTGCCGGAACGCCTGCTTCGGCGGCTGGGCGGAGTAGATCCCGATGGCGTGCTTAGTGACGTACCAGCCGAGTCCGGTGGTCAGGCCGTAGTCGTCCGGGTTCTCTCGCAGGATCCCGACCATGGTCGCCAGCGAGTGGCCGGTGTAGTTGTTGCCCGGCCCGCCAGCGAACGTCAGCCCGCCGGTCACGGTCAGCGGCCGGTCCTCGTCGGCGGGGCACAGGCCCAGCTCCCGCGCCGCGATCTGCACCGCTGACGGGAAGCAGGAGTACAGGTCGATGTGCTGTATGTCTGCAATGGACAGTCCAGCGTGGTCTAGTGCGGCCCGGCCGATGGCGTTGATCGCAGGGGACGCCGCCAGCTCGGCGCGTTCCGAGACGAACCACTCGTCCGCGGCGTGCGCGCCCGCGTGGGGGAACACCCAGTGCTCGGATGGGATCCCGGCCTCCTGTGCGGCTGCCGCGCTGCACATGATGACGCCGCTGGCCAGATCGACCTGCAAGTTCGCCGTCAGCAGTTTCGGATATGGCGACGACACCGGACGATTGGTGTTCGATGTGGACATCAGCTCGTCCGCGGTGAACGACTGTGGCTGCCATGCGTACGGGTTCCGCGCCGCCACCGTGGAGAACCGCGACCACAGCGCGGCGATCTCACGCAGGTGGGCGTCTGGCGCTACGCCGAACCGCGCCCGCACCGCGTTCTCCAGCAGTGCGTAGACGTAGATCGGCGCCATCAGGCCCGCGGCCGTCTCGGCATCGTTGTTCGCTTCCCGCTCGGTGCCGATCACCCGGCGGGGTGCGACGTCGTTGGGCTGCTCTGGCCAGTCCGGCGACGCTCCCTGGCGTTGTGCCTCCACAATGGACGCACCGGACTCCGCGCCAGAGATCAACACGATGTCCGCGAGGCCGTCCGCGATGCTCTGCGCGCTGTCGTTGACCAGCCGCTGCGCGCCGTCCCCGCCGAACCGCGCCGACGCCACTGTCTCCCGTGGTGACGCGCCAACGGCGTCGGCGACGAGGCGGGCTTGGTCGTTGTAGGCCCAGGACGCGCTCGACACCGACCGCACTGAGTCCGCCTGCGCCAGCAGCCGTTCGCCCGCGCCGCTGTCCTCGGCGGCCTTGCGCAGCGCCCGCTCCGCGAGCGTCGCGGGGTCGGGCAGCTCGCCTTCCGCGGACGGCCGGTGCACGACCTGCCCAACGCCGACGATCACCGGTGTGCGCGGGTCGAGCAGCGCACCGGAGTGGTGCCGCACCGGCTCGCCGCCCTCGGGTCGCAGCACTGACAGTGGCTCGACCTCGGCGGGCCCGCTGTCTGCAGCGGACGCTTTCGCCCCGCCGAGTAGTCCTGCGAGCTGGCGCAGCGAGGTGTCCAGTTCAGCTGAGAAGCTGCGTGCGGCCGACGTCCCCATCGGGCCTTTGAGCGGGTCGCCGCCGAGACCACAGTCGACCCACACCGTGCTGCCCTGCGCGGACCGCTCCACCGCGTAGCTGAGCCCAACCAGCGCGCCCATCGGGCCGGTGCCGGTCAGCTCGATCGATGTGTCGGTCAGGCCGGTGATGGTCCACCTGACGTCGATCGGCATGCCCATGATCTTGGTCTTCTGCACGAACGACGCCGACAGTTCAGGACGTCCCGGCGCGCCGTCGCGCCAGCCGCCGTGCACTGTCAGCCACTCGTCGTACCTGGCGAAGTCCGTGGCCAGTGCGAACACCTCGGCGGGCGGGGCCGCGATCTCGATGCCAGCGGTGAGAGTGTGGTCGTAGGCGGCGATCGAGGCGGGCACGGTGTGTTCCCCGCGCGGTGATGCCTGCCGCTTGGTGGTGAGCGATGACACCAGCGCCCGTGCCACCGTGACCGCCGTGCGCAGCCGCGCCCGGGTGTTAACCATCCGTCCTCCTTCGTGAGCCGTAATCACCGAACGGGTCGTCGCGCTCCCGGACGGCCTGCCGGAAGCCTGCTTCGGTAGCCCGCGTGACGAAGTCCCTGCCTTCCTGGGTGTGCCGTGCGATGCCGTCGAACAGCGTGCCGAGCGTGCGGCTGGACGACAGCCCCATGTTCTCCGCCGTCTGGTTGCACAGCAGTTTCAACATCTGCAGCTGGTTCACCGGCACCCGCGCCATCCGCCGGGCCAACGCCGTCGCGCGGTCGAGCAGGTCGTCGTCCGGCACGCACTCCAAGATCAGCCCAACGTCGGCGGCTTCCCGCGCGGGGATCTCGTCGCCGGTCAGCAGGTAACGCTTCGCGCGCTCGAAGCCGAGTCGGTACACCCACATGGCCGTGGTCGGCGCCCCCCACACACGCGAGGGTGGGTAACCAAACGACGCGCCCTCGCCCGCGATCACCATGTCCGCGCACAGCACCATGTCGGTGCCGCCCGCGATGCACCAGCCGTGCACCGCGGCGATCGTCGGCTTCGTGGCGTACCAGAGCTTCATGTACGTGTCCACGAACGTCGACATCACCCGCATGTCCATCGCCGAGTCCCACACGCGGTCCGATGTGGACTCCTCGGCTTGCATTTCGGTGGACCAGTCGAGCCCATATCCGGCGCAGAACGCGGGACCGTCGGCACGCAGCAGGATCACTCGCACGTCCGGGTCGGCATCCGCGTCGTCGATGGCCCGCGCCAGCTCGTCGCGTAGCCGCGGCGTGATGGTGTTGTACGCCTCGGGCCGAGCGAGCACGATCGAGCGCACTCCGGCCTCGGTTTCGGTGCGCAGCGTGTCAGGCACCGATGGGACCTCCGCGGTTGATCAGCGTCGCGGTGTCCACCCCGGTCGGCAGGGTGCCGAACGCGACGCCCCAGTCGCCGCCAAGCCGGGACGCGCAGAACGCGTCCGCCGCGGCTGGGTTGCCGTGCTTGTGCAGCCACGCGCCCTGCAGCGCCATCGCCATCGTCTCGACGACCTGCCGCGCCCGATACTGGATATCGTCGACGTTGCTCAACTCCTTGCGCAGCCGAGCGACCGCGTCGTCCAGCCGGCTGTCCACACCGGACACCGTGTCGAGCTCGGCGAAGTATGCCTCCACCGAGGACGGCTGCTTCGCCATGGCACGCAATGCGTCCAGCGCGGCGACGTTGCCGGAACCCTCCCAAATGGACATCAGGGGCGATTCGCGGAACAGCCGGGGCATGCCGGACTCCTCGACGTAGCCGTTGCCGCCGAGGCATTCCAGCGCCTCGGCCGCGTGCGCGGGCGCCCGCTTGCACACCCAGTACTTCATCACAGCGAGCCCGATGCGGCGCAGCAGTGACTCGTGCTCGTCGCCAGCGAGTGACTTGTCGACCGCGCCAGCCAGTCGCATCGCGGACACGGTGGCCGCCTCCGCCTCGATGGCGAGGTCCGCGAGGACGTTCGTCATGAGCGGCTGCTCGATCAGTCGCGCGCCGAACGCGCTGCGGTGCTGGGCGTGGTGGATCGCCTGGAGCGCTCCGACACGCATGCCAGCCGCGCTGCCGAGGGTGCAGTCCAGCCGGGTCAGGTTGACCATCTGGATGATCGTGTTGACGCCTTTGCCTTCCTCGCCGACGAGCCAGCCGAGTGCGCCGTCGTACTCGATCTCGGACGACGCGTTCGAGCGGTTGCCCAGCTTGTCCTTGAGTCGCTGCAGGTGGATCGCGTTGCGGGTGCCGTCAGGCAGCACGCGCAGCAGCAGGAAGCAGGAGAGCCCGCCGGGCGCTTGCGCCAGCGTGAGGAAGACGTCTGACATCGGCGCCGATGTGAACCACTTGTGCCCGATGATGCGGTAGCTGCCGTCCGGGTTCGGGCGCGCGGTGGTGGTGTTGGCGCGGACGTCGGAGCCGCCCTGCTTCTCAGTCATCGACATGCCTGCGATGAGCCCGCGCTTGCTGGTCGGCTCGCGGAGTCCGAAGTCGTAGACCTGGGACGCCAGCAGCGGCTCATACACCCTCGCCAGGTCCGGCTGCTCGCGCAATGCGGGCACTGCCGCGTAGGTCATCGAGATCGGGCAGACGTGGCCAGGGTCGGTGAGTGTCCAGACGAAGTTCTTCGCGGCGCGCACGGCGTGCGCGCCGGGGCGCAGGTCCGCCCATGGCGCGGCGTGCAGGCCGTTCTCGACGGCGACGGTCATCAAATCGTGCCAGTGCGGGTGGAACTCGACCTCGTCGATGCGGTGGCCGAAGCGGTCGTGCGTACGCAGCACCGGCGGGTGCTGCTCGGCGAGGCGGCCCCACTCCTGCGCCTGCTCGCTGCCCGCGAGCCTGCCGAGCTGGTGCAGCTCGTCGGTGGCCCAGTCGACCTCGACGGTGCGCAGGCCATCCCACATCGCTGGGTAGGCGGCGGCATCGAAGCCGTACAGGGGGCGTGCCTGGTTGGTGACCTCATGCGTGGGTGGCATCAGCTGCTCCTAGTGCCCGGATAGTGAAGGTGACGAATGCCGGGATGACGTCGGGTTCGGCCGCCCCGTCCACGAGCGGCCCGATCAGTGCCTCGCCGCCTGCTCCGACTAACGCGGCGGCGGTGACCTGGGCGTCCTGCGGTGGCAGCACGCCAGCGGCGACACCCTCGGCGATGCGCTCGGCGAAGATGTCGCGGAAGCGTTTGCGGAAAACCAGTCGTTCGGCGTCGACGGCAGGGTCGACCGGCTCGGCGAGTAGCGCGTACGCCAGCCGGGGCGCTTTGAGCGCGCGGCGCGCGAAGGTCTCCATCACCGCGACGATGCGCTCGGTCAGGTCGCCGTCGCGGTTGGCCGCCTCCTCGACGGCGGCGACCTCCCGGCTCACGACGGTGCGGAACAGTTCGACGGCCAACGCGGACTTGCTGGGGAAGTGCCGGTAGAGGGTGCCGGTCGCGACGCCTGCTTGCGCCGCGACGGCGGACATCGAACAGCCCGCATAGCCGTCCTTGCTGAGCACGGCGATGGCGCCATCCAGAATGGCTTGCCGCTGGGCGTCCAATCTGGCTTGGACCGCTGGGGTGCGCCGGTAGGCCATGCAAGAAGTGAAGCACAGATTCACTGCTTCATGCAAGACTGATGGCACAGTGGTCAGCGGTGTTTCCGGTGACGGGAGGAGTGAAGCGGTGACAGAGCAACCAGCGGTGCGCAGTGAGCGCAGCGGGCCGGTGACGACGGTGGTGCTGTCGCGGCCGGAGGCGCGCAACGCCGTCGACGGGCCGACGTCCGCGGCGCTCGCCGATGCGTTCCGGTCGTTCGACGCCGACGACGAGGCGCGGGTCGCGGTGTTGTGGGGTGAGGGCGGCACGTTCTGCGCCGGAGCTGACCTCAAGGCGATCGGCAGTGAGCGGGGCAACTCCGTCACCGAGGACGGCGACGGTCCGATGGGGCCGACGAGGATGCGGCTCAGCAAGCCGGTGATCGCGGCGGTATCAGGACACGCCGTCGCGGGCGGGCTGGAACTGGCGATCTGGTGCGACCTGCGGGTGGTGGAGTCGGACGCCGTGTTCGGGGTGTTCTGCCGCCGCTGGGGTGTGCCGCTGATCGACGGCGGCACCGTGCGGCTGCCCCGGCTGATCGGGCGTGGCCGCGCGCTGGACATGGTGCTCACCGGACGCCCCGTGGACGCGGCTGAGGCACAGGCGATGGGGCTGGCCGATCGCGTGGTCGAGCCGGGCGAGTCGCGCGCGGCTGCCGAACGGCTCGCCGCCGAAATCGCGTCCTTCCCGCAGGCGTGCCTGCGCAGCGACCGGACGTCGCTGCTCGAGCAGCAGGGGATGTCCGAGGACGACGCGATTCGCAACGAGTTGCGGCACGGCGTCGGCGTGCTCTCGGAAGCGGTCGAGGGCGCGGGACGGTTCGCGGCGGGTGCCGGGCGGCACGGGTCGTTCGGGGACCTGTGAGCGTGGTGCGGCGCGCTTCACCCCACAACACACCGGAACCCGGTGTCGTCGGCGATGACGTCGGCGGCGGCCTCGCTGGCGCGGAACGGTGCGCAGTCGCTGATCGGGTGCGCGAACGACCCGCCCTTACGCAGGTAGCTGCCTGGCGAGCCGACCGTCGTCGACCACTCCCAGACGTTGCCGCACAAGTCGAGCACGCCGAACGGGCTGGTCCCCGCGGGGTAGGCGTCAACGGGCGTCGTGGTGCCCACGCCGGAATCCCGCGTGTTGCAGTACCGCGCGCCCGTGTGCCCGCCCCACGGGTAGACGTCGCCGTAGGCACCGCGTGCCGCCTTCTCCCACTGCGCGGCGGTTGGCAACGCCTTGCCTGCCCAGATCGCGTATGCCTGCGCGTCGTGCCAGTTCACCGACACGACGGGGTGCGTGGCGCGCGCGTCGGGACCGTCGTCCCAGTGCAGCGGCGGTCGGTGCCCGGTCACCTCGACGAACCGGGCGTACTCGACGTTGGTTGTCGGGTGCGCGTCGATGTAGAACCCCGGCAGCCACATCGGCTGGTTGTCTGGCCCTGACAGGAAGGTGCCCGCTGGTATGAGCAACATTCGCTTGCCGTCAGCGGGGTGGCGGAACACCCGCCCGCCTGGTGCTTCGCTGTCCTCCAGTCCGGTCGACGTCGCGACCAGCAGCGAAAACCGAGCGCGGACGTCGGCGTTGGACCGCGCGAGCGACGTGTCGAGCGCGGCCTGGTTGACCGGGCGTGGGTGGATGCGTTCCCCTGCCGCCTCCCAGCGGGAGACGATACGGGCGCTGACGCCGAGGTGCGCCGCGAACTCCCGGACGCTCATCCGCTTGGCCGTACGTAGCGCACGGACTTCCTTGCCGGTCCAGTGCCGAACCGTTGTCATGTGCCCCCTTGGCCCGCTGATCCACGCTGATCAGGTGATGACGATCTATTGCACGCGCCAGTAAAGCACCAGGTCACGGGCTTGCCTGACATCAAGCGGGCCGACGCTCCGGCAAGTTCAGCGGAAGTTCGACGCAGGGTCGGCGGAGGTGCGTGACGGTGCGGGGGCACCCGGGCGCCGGTCGCGCTTGCGTGGCATCAGCGTAGGAAGCGGCCCCGACATCAGGGCGGATCGCCGGGCGGGTCGGCCGAATTGATCCGCGAGCGCTTCCACTCGCGGGCAATCTGGGGGTCAGCGGCTCACGAGTGGTCCATACGTAGGGAGAGTCGTAGTTTCCGGGGTGTGCTGGACGTCCCGAAGTGCCAGGCTGAGCGCATCCGGTGTTCCTGGCTTTCCCCGACGGGCCAGGAACACCGGATGCGAAGGAGTTACCAGTTCTGTTACCAGTTCGACGGGTTGCGCGCCGCGAGGTTGGCGAGCATGTCCCTTCCGCGTTCGGCGTTGCGCGGCTGGCACAGCACGTCGTAGCGCTGCGCGACGAGCTGGCTCGTCGAGGTGAAGTCCCGCTGACCGCGCTGCGAGCCGTAGCCGAAGGCGGCGAACACCATCGCGAAGCCCATACCGGCGACAAGACCGATCACGATGGGGGTGAGGCCAGCACCGGGAGAGAACAGGCTCAGCAACAACCCGACGAACAGCCCGAACCATGCGCCGGAGAGCGCACCGCGCGTCAGCACCTTGCTCCAGGTGAGGCGTGCCGCGATGCGCTCGACCAGCATCGGCTCGACGCCGACGATGGTGACGTCCGCGACGGGGAAGTCCTCGTCGGCGAGGTGGTCAACGGCACGCTGGGCTTCCGCATACGTCTCATACGAGCCGATGGGCCAGCCGCTCGGCAGCGAGGGCAGGTTCCTCGGCTGGTTCTGTGCGAATGCGGTTGTCATAGGTTGTCCGCCTTTCAGCGAAAGGGTGCTTCACCCATTCCAACGTGCGAGCGCGGCAGTAAATGCCCGATGCGCGCGATCTCACAGGCGCGTATCGGGGACCAGCAGGTTACGGCGATGCTCGCTGGCGCTGGTCAGCCGACCTCGGAGTGGCTCTCGCGGTGGGTGCGACGCCGGAAGTGGCGCTTGAACTTGGCTAGGTCGAAGTCGGCGACGACAGGACCGAAAGCCATGGCGAGCAGGATGGCGATGCCGAGCATGGCGCCTGCCCAGGTCAGGATGGCGCTGAACATCGGCTTCCTCCAGGATCGGGGATAGGTGGTCGTGCACCTATCAGCATGTGCACGACCGGGTGCAGCCTCAAGAGTCAGGCCACACACCTTGCCTCCGGTATAGGCCAAAGGACTGGAAATCAGGGACTAAGTTCCCCCATTCGAACTACCGTGTTCCCTCGGCTGGACCAGGGCGGCGCTTTAATCGGCAGTCGACGCGACAAGCTCCACTAGTGCGCCGACCACCTCGGGCCCGTCGAACAGCACCCGGTCGTTGTGGTTGGCGTCCTCGACCACGACCCGGCGTGCGTCCGCCGCCTCGGCCACCTGCTCGCTCAGCGCGGCCGGCACGATCGAGTCAGCCGTGCCGTAGACGACGACCACCGGGACGTCGTGGAGCGCGGCCACGTTGTCGGCGACGGGGTAGCGGTCCTTGAGCAGCAGTCGCACGGGCAGCCACGGGTAGTGCTCGGAGGCGACCGCGGCGAGATCGGTGAACGGCGAGCGCAGCAGCATCCCTGCGGGCGGGTGCTCGGTCGCCAGTTCGCTGAGGACACCGCAGCCAAGGCTCTCGCCGAAGTAGTACAGCCGCTCGCGCGGCACGCCGCGTTCGGAGACCAGGTAGTCGTGGGCGGCCCTTGCGTCGCGGGCGAGGCCGTCCTCGGTGGGGTCGCCTGGGTTGCCGCCGTAGCCCCGGTAGTCGAACAGCAGGACCGAGATGCCGTGCCGCGTCACCGCGCGGGCCAGGTCGACGCGTCCGCCCCGGTTGCCGCCGTTGCCCTGCGCGACCAGCACCACCGGCGCTGTCTCGGCGTCGTCAGGGGCGCCGTTCGCGGGGAAGAACCACGCCGACAGCGGGAGCCCGTCGCTGGTGCGTAGCGTGACGTCCTGCCCGCCGGGCAGCACGTCGGACGCGCTCGGCAGCGGCCCGGGCGACGGCTGGTAGATCAGGCTGCGCTGCAGGGCGTACATACCACCGACGATCACACCGAAGACGCCCATCAGCACCACAATCACGAGGAGAACCCGCCGCATTACGGCAGAGTCTCACGCGTGGCACGCCTCGGCCGCAACGTGCTACAGCTTCCGCAGCCGCACCCGATTGATCGAGTGATCGGTGTCCTTGCGCAGCACCAGCGTCGCGCGTGGGCGAGTCGGCAGGATGTTCTCGATCAGGTTCGGCTCGTTGATCGTCGACCACAGGTGTTCCGCCTCGGCGCGGGCTTCCTCGTCGTCGAGGCCAGCGAAGTGGTGGAAGTGCGAATCTGGGTCGGCGAACGCGGTATCGCGCAGCGTCAGGAAGCGGTCGATGTACCACTGCTTGATGTCGTCGGTGTGCGCATCGACGTAGATCGAGAAGTCGAACAGGTCGGACACCGCGAGCCTGGGGTGCGGCTGCAGCACGTTCAGGCCCTCGACGATCAGGATGTCCGGCCGCCGCACCACCTGCTCCTCGCCTGCGAGCCGGTCGTAGAGCTTGTGCGAGTACACCGGCGCGCTGACCTCGTCCGCACCGGATTTGACCTCGGTGACGAACCGCAGCAGCGCCCTGCGGTCGTAGCTTTCCGGGAAGCCCTTGCGGTGCATGATCCCGCGCCGCATCAGCTCTGCCCGTGGGTACAGGAAGCCGTCGGTGGTCACCAGGTCGACGCGCGGGTGGTCTGGCCAGCGGGCGAGCAGCGTCCGCAGGATGCGGGCGGTGGTCGATTTGCCGACCGCGACGCTGCCCGCGATGCCGATCACGAACGGGACCTTGGTGCCCTGGGTGTCCTCGCCGAGGAAGGTCGTGGTGACTTCGTAGAGCTGCTGCCGCGCGGCGACCTGCAGGTTGATCAGGCGGGACAGCGGAAGGTAGACGTCGGCGACCTCGGCGAGATCGACTTGCTCGCCGAGTCCGCGTAACCGGACCAGTTCCGCCGCCGTCAGCGGCAGCGGGGTCGACCGGCGAAGCTCCCGCCACTGGTTTCGGTCAAGCTCGACGTACGGGGTCAGCTCGCGCACCCTCGCCATCGAAGCCTCCCTTGGCCTCACCGATCAACACTGCGATGGGACTCGATGAAAACAGCAAGCTGCCCTGGCGCATAGGCGCTGTGACCAACGGCACCGAACTCACAAGATACTCACACGTGAGTGTCCGCCGGATTCGTCGTGATCCGCAAGCTGGTCACCGGGTATCGCAACGTCTGGTAGGCGGTATTCAGCCGAAGACCTCGTCCCAGGCCGCCGCCACCTGACGTGCGCAGTTGGCCGGTTCGACACCGCCGACGCCGGTGCCGAGGCCTGGCATCGCGATGACGTCGATGGCACCACGCGCGCTGACGCCGTGTTCCACTTCGCCACCGCGCCAGAACTCGAACACCGCCCGGGCGGCGAGATAGGGGTGCACTGTGTCGGCCGGCAGCCACTCGCCGGGGTTGCGCATCGTCGGCGCGCTGATCAGCCACGCGGGCTGTGGCTCGCCCGTCGGCACGACGACGGCCTGGCCGACCGGTAGCTCGCCGCCGTGATACGTCAGCACGGCGCTGCGAACGTGCTGCTCAACGCCGGGAAACGCGCGCGAATAGATCGCGTCGATGCCGCCGCGCATCCAGCCTTGCGAGTTGGCGGGGCTGACGACGGCGTGCGCGGCGACGTCGAGTACCGAACCCTTGTGCACGCGTACCCGGGAACGCTCCGTTGTCGCGACGGACTGCCAGGCTTCGGTCATGGCCGCATCAAGAGCGCACAACACCAACTCCGGGCACATCCGGTGTACCCGGTCCTCCGTACCACTGTGGGTTGTCCCCGATTCGGTGGTCACAGGTCTAGTGTGACAAAAATTTGCACAGGGTGTAACCGGTGACATGCCCCTCGTTGATCTGGCAACCGGGTGAGGTACCCCACGTAACCGGCGCTAGCGCGGCTACTCCACCCGGGGTCTGCCTGATGGCCATCCGGCCTTAGCGTTCTCGGCTTCCGCTGCGTAACCTTTGCACGTGACCCGGATTGCCTATTTCGGCCCGCAAGGAACCTTCACCGAGCAGGCCGCTCGCGCGCTCGTCGAGGGCGAACTCGTGCCGTACGAGTCCATCGGCCTCGCGATCTCCGCTGTCCGCAAGGGCGAGACCGACGCTGCGTGCGTGCCGGTAGAGAACTCGGTCGAGGGGCCGGTGACCGCTACGCTGGACGGTCTCGCCGAGGACGAGCCGCTTGTCGCCGTCGCGGAGGCACTGCTGCCCATCCACTTCAGCGTGCTCGCCAAGCCGGACATCGACGCTGACGACGTCCGCACGGTCGCCAGCCACCCGCACGCGCTGGCACAGGTGCGGCGGTGGCTCGCGCAGAACCTGCCTGGCGCTCGCCACGTCGCCGCCGCGTCAACGGCGGCGGCCGCTGTCGCTGTCGCCGACGGCGAGTACGACGCCGCGGTGGTCGCCCCGGTCGCCGTCGAGCACTATCGGCTGCGCACGATCGCCACCGAGGTCGCCGACATCCCGGACGCCCGCACGCGGTTCCTGCTGCTGCGGCGCCCCGGCGAGCTGCCAGCGCCGACCGGCTCCGACCGGACGTCGGTCGTCGCGGCGACAGCCAACCGCACCGGCGCGCTGTCCGAGCTGCTGACCGAGCTGGCGTTCCGTGGCATCAACCTCACCCGGCTCGACGCGCGGCCGTGCAAGGTTGGCTTCGGCGAGTACCGGTTCTTCATCGACTTCGAGGGCCATGTCGCTGAGCCGCGTATCGGAGACGCCCTCGCCGCGCTGCGCAGGCGCTGCCAGGTGCGGTTCCTCGGCTCGCACCCGCGCGCGGACGGGGTGAGGCCAAGCATTCAGCCCACCGCTGGCAATGAGGACTTCGTCAACGCGGCGGACTGGGTCGAGTCGGTCCGCAAGGGTGATACGGCCTGACAGGGCGATCTCGCCTGACAGGGCGATATCGCCCGAGGATCGTCGCTGCCCCGAGGGGCCGAGTTACGGCACAGTGGTAATCGGTCGGGGACAGGTGCGAGGGTATGGGACGTCTTAGTGAAGCTACAGCTGGTCAGGCACGCGCAGAGCACGTCGAACGTGTTGCGGACGCTCAACACGAGGATGCCGGGTCCGCCACTGACCGAACTCGGTAGGCAACAGGCCGACGCCCTGGCCGACCAACTCGTCGATGCCAGGATCGTCGGGGTGTACGCCTCGGTCGCGGTCCGCGCGCAGCAGACGGCTGCGCCGCTCGCCGCCCGCCACGGCCTCGACGTCCGGGTGGTCGACGGGCTGCAGGAGATCTTCGTCGGTGATCTGGAGGATCGTGGGGACACCGAAGCCCTCACCGCGTTCGCGGAGGTCTTCCACCCCTGGACGCGCGGCCAGCTCGATCTGGCGATGCCGGGCGGGGAGAGCGGGCACGATGTCGCGGAACGGTTCCGTGGCGCGATCGCGCAGATCCGCTCGAAGCACGAGCAGGAGCACCCTGACGGCACCGTGGTCGTCGTCAGCCACGGCGCTGCCATGCGGCTGTGCGCCGAACTGCTCGCGGACAACGTCCCGCCTAACCTCGCCGATGCGGGGCTGATCCCGAACACCGGCAGCATCGTCCTCGAGGCGATGGACGGTGGTGGCTGGCACTGCCACTCTTGGGCGGGCGTTGACATGTGATCGGTCCCGGCATCGCACGCAACCTCCACTGAGCGTGAGGCGTCCCTAGGACGGCATGCGGTAACCCGTTTAGGGGAGGACTGAGAATGGCTCACCGACCGGCACGACGCTCCGGTCCGTTCGGTACGTGCGCGGTCGTGATCATGGCCGCGTTGCTCGCGGGATGTGGGGATGCCGAACAGCCATCCGTCGGTGGGCAGGAGACGACCTCCGCGACGACATCGCCCAGTCCGGCCACGGCGTCGCCGGAACCGAGTACAACCGCGTCGACCCCGAACGGCGCAGGGGAGGACGCGGGGGAGGGCGACTCAAAGCCGCAGGCGAATCCCGGGCTGTGCACGTCGGGGGACCTGGAGCTGTCGCTTGGCCCGGCGAGCGGTGCGGCCGGCACAGTATGGCGTCCGCTGCGCTTCACCAACGTCAGCGGCGGGCCATGCGAGATCCAGGGCTTCCCTGGCGTGTCCTACGTCGCTGGTGACGACGGCCATCAGGTCGGGGCCGCCGCTTACCGCGAGGGCAGCAAGGGTGCCGCGGTGACGCTCACCGCTGGTGAGACCGCCTTCGCCGCGGTGGGTTTCACCCAGGTCGGCAACTACGACCCGAAGGACTGCCAGCCGACGAAGGTGCGCGGCCTGCGCGTGTACCCACCGCAGGAGACGCACTCGAAGTTCGTGCGCTACGAGCGGACCGGCTGCGCCAACGAGGACCTGCGCAGCCACCACCTGCGGGTGCGGACCATCGAGCAGGGCACGGGGCCTGCCTGACGCGGGCGACGCCAGCCGCCCGCCGGGTTCTCACGCCCAGCCGAGTTCGTGCAATCGCTCGTCGTCGATGCCGAAATGGTGCGCGATCTCGTGCACCACGGTGATCGCGACCTCGTCGATGACCTGCTGCTCGGACTCGCACATCGCGAGGATGGGATCCCGGTAGATCGAGATCCGGTCGGGTAGCTGGCCGCTGTAATCGTGGGTGCGCTCCGTCAGCGCGACGCCGTGGTACAGCCCGAGGATGTCCGGCTCCTCCTCGTTGTGCGGCTCCACGAGCACGACGACGTTGTCCATCGCCGCGGCGAACTCCGGTGGGATCTCGTCAAGCGCGTCCGCGACCAGTTCCTCGAACCGCTCCTCGGTCATCGACACCGTCATGCGGGCACCCCGACGTCAGCTGCCTGCGGGAGTGTCGGGTGCGTTCTCGTCAGCGCCATTAGCGGTGTCCCCATCGCCGCTGCCGTTCGTGTCACCGGAGCCATTCCCGCTGCCATCGCTGTCGCTGTCCCCATCCCCGGAACCGCCGTCGGAACCATCGGCATCCTTGTCGTCGCCGGAGCCGCCACCGGAATCGCCGTCACCACCGCTGTCCGAATCGGGCTTCTTCTCCTCCGGTGGCTCCTTGGCGATGCTGCCGGTGATCGGGGCCAGTCCCGATTCGTCCTTCAGCAGCCTGGCCACCTTGCAGTTGACGTACACCGACCCGGCTTTCCAACTCGCTTTGCTCCGGGTGTCCCATGTGGCGATCAGATTCTTCTTTTCCAGGTTGATGCCGCCGGTGTAGCCCTGGATGCGTTTGGCGCACACCTTGTCGAGGAAGGCGTTCTGCTTTTTCTTCGGCGGGTAGCCCCCGTCGAAGTGATTGCTCAGTTTGATTATCGCGATCATCTCGTAGGAGTGCGGCTTGTCGCAGGAGACCGGATCGCCGACCGATTTGTCCTGCAACCCGAGGCACGTCCCCTTGGCCCAGATGTCCGACTGGCTCTGGTCCTTGGCCGAACCGGTCGTGGCCTGCAGTGATCCGCCCGGTCCGATCCGCCAGAGGCCACAGCGCAGCGTTCGTTCGCCGCTGTCCCATTCAGGCTGGTTGGGCAGTAGCGCGGTGATCGAGTACTTACCCTCCGGGTCGAGCGGGTCGTCGAGGTATTCCTCCACGCCGTCTTTGCACCGTTTGCCCGCGATCTTGCGCCATCGCTCGACGCTGGGGCGTTCGGCGTCCTGTGGGAAGTCGTTGCCGACCTGGATGATCTCGGTGACCTCGAAGACGTGTGCTTCATCACAATCCACCGCGGTCATGTCGCTGCCGTCGGACTCGGTCCAGTTCAGACAGGTTCCGACCGGGACGTCGTAGGGCGACGTCGTTTCGCCGTTGGTCGCGGGCATGCCGCCGCCCATAGGTCCAGGCCGGGACGGCGTTCGCGGCTCGGCTGAGGACAGCGCCATGTTCAGCGTCAACGCGATGATCGCGCCAAGGACAGCGCCCGCCATGAGGTAGCGGGCGCCTGAGATCGTGCCCAAGGCGAGAAACCGGCTGATCGCTGTCGACATCACGTCTCATGATGCCTGAGGTGGCAGTTGCCTCTGGCTGGAAGTCCGACTCTTGCCCGCGAGTGGTACCACTCGCGGGCTGATTGGCCGCCAATGGTTCCACTCGCGGGCCAACCAAGCGAAGAGGTCTGGATCCCGCGCGGTGAGGGATTAGGGTGCATTCATGCGCATCCTTCGGACACCTGATGAGTGCTTCACCAGCCTGCCTGACTTCGACTACGAACCGCGCTACGCAGAGGTAGCCGATCCCGAGAGCGATCGGATGATCCGCATGGCCTACGTCGAGGCGGGGCCAGCTGACGGGGAGCCCGTTCTGCTGCTGCACGGTGAACCGACCTGGTCGTTCCTGTACCGGAAGATGATGCCGGTGCTCGCCGACGCCGGGCTGCGGGCGATCGCGCCCGACCTAGTCGGCTTCGGCCGCTCCGACAAACCGACCGAGGTCAGTGACCACAGCTACGCCCGGCACGTCGAGTGGGTGCGCTCGCTCGCGTTCGACACTCTCGACCTGCGCGATGTCACCCTCGTCGGTCAGGACTGGGGAGGGCTGATCGGCCTGCGGCTGGTCGCGGAGAACCCCGACCGGTTCGCCCGCGTCGTCGCCGCCAACACTGGCCTGCCCACCGGCGATCACCCGATGCCCGATGTGTGGTGGATGTTCCGCGAGGCGGTGGAGAAGGCAGAGAAGCTGGACATCGGGCGGTTCGTCGCATCAGGGTGCAAACGGTCCATAGCCGACGATGTCATCGCGGGCTACGACGCGCCTTTCCCTGAGGAGTCCTACAAGGCCGGGGCACGGGCGATGCCGACTCTGGTGCCGACCAGTACCGACGACCCGGCGACCGAGGCCAACCGGGCGGCGTGGCAGACGCTGAGCGAGCTGGACAAGCCGTTCCTGTGCGCGTTCTCCGACAGCGACCCGATCACCGGGCCGATGGGGCCGATCCTGCAGCGCGCCATGGCAGGTGCCGCTGGCAGGGAACACCCGACCATCACCGAGGCGGGCCATTTCCTGCAGGAAGACGCGGGCGACCAGCTCGCGACGGAGATCGCGTCGTTCATCCGCGCCACGCCGCGGTGAGCTGAGTGATGGAACCCCGGCAGGCGCGGCATCGTCGCGGGGCGCCTGCCGGGGTCGCACACTCGGGCGATGACCGGGGGTTCTAGGCTGAACAGCCATGATTGACCCAAGGATCCTGCGCGAAGACCCGGACCTCGTGCGCGCATCGCAGCGCAACCGTGGCGAGGACGAGGGCGTTGTCGACAAGTTGCTCGACCTGGACCAGCGCAGGCGATCCGCCATCTCCCGCGCCGACACGCTGCGGGCTGAGCAGAAGCAGCTCGGCAAGCAGATCGGCAAGGCACAGGGCGATGAGCGTGAGCGATTGCTCGCGCGGGGCAAGGAACTGGCCGCCGAGGTCAAGGCGGCGGAGGCCGAGCAGGCCCAGGCCTCTGAGGAGTTCTCGGAGCTGCACCTGAGCGTGCCCAACATTGTCCACCCTGACTCGCCAGCAGGTGGCGAAGAGGACTTCGAGATCCTCAAGCACGTCGGCACGCCAGCCGAGTTCGACTTCACGCCGGCCGATCACCTGGAGATCGGCCAGCGCATCGGCGCGCTCGACATGGAGCGCGGCGCGAAGGTGTCCGGCGCTAGGTTCTACTTCCTCACCGGCATCGGCGCGCAGCTCCAGCTCGCGCTGCTGAACATGGCTGCCGCGCAGGCGGTGGAAAACGGCTTCCAGCTGATGATCCCGCCGGTGCTCGTTCGCCCCGAAGTCATGCAGGGCACCGGCTTCCTCGGCTCGCATTCCGCCGAGGTGTATCGGCTTGAGGCGGACGACCTGTACCTGGTCGGCACCTCAGAGGTGTCGCTCGCCGGGTACCACTCCGACGAGATTCTGGACCTCTCCGGCGGCCCCCGGCGCTACGCGGGCTGGTCGTCCTGCTTCCGTCGTGAGGCTGGCTCGTACGGCAAGGACACGCGCGGCATCATCCGGGTGCACCAGTTCGACAAGGTCGAGATGTTCACCTACTGCCGCCCGGAGGACGCCGAAGCTGAGCACGCCAAGCTGCTTGGCTGGGAAGAGGAGATGCTGGCCAAGATCGAGGTGCCGTACCGGGTGATCGACACGGCGGGCGGCGACCTCGGCACGTCGGCGGCGCGCAAGTTCGACTGCGAGGCGTGGGTCCCGACGCAGCAGGCGTACCGCGAGCTGACGTCGACGTCGAACTGCACGACGTTCCAGGCCCGCAGGCTCGGTATCCGCTACCGCGACGAGAACGGTAAGCCGCAGATCGCGGCGACGTTGAACGGCACGCTCGCCACGACGCGGTGGATCGTGGCGCTCCTGGAGAACCACCAGCAGGCCGACGGCTCGGTCCGGGTGCCAGCGGCGATGCGCCCGTTCCTTGGCGGCCGCGAGGTGATCGAGTCTGTCGCGGGCTGAAGGCGGCGCCCCGCCAGGAGTCCGTACAGTCCGTTTCCTTCCGTGCGGTCAATGACGTTGCGCGGCCAGCGCGCAGCATCTCGGCGCCTGTTACGGCGGACGACCGTCACACACAGGAGTGGTCGTCTTACTCTACGGAGTGTATCTTGCGGTTTTCAGGCAACCGAACGGCTTGTGCGACCTACGCTTGCGGCATTCGATAAATCGATTTCCGCAGCTCACAAGCCTGGAGGCAGCCATGCGAAACGTCAACCGCGCTTTGACCGCATTGCTCGGTGCGCTTGTCCTCGTGTTGGCGGGGCTGGTTCCGTCCGCGAGCGCCGCGACCGCCGGGCCGACTGCGGGTACGCAGCTGATGTGCAACTACCAGCTTCACCACCACAAGCTGTCCGGCCACTGCCACGGCAACAGCCACCTCGGCGCGCTCAGCGGGCCGTTCTCCGGCAAAGTCAAGCTGCATGGCAACGGCAAGGGCACGATGAAGCTCAAGCTCAAGGGCCTGGACAGGTCAGCTGAAGGCACGTCCGGCACCACCTTGACCGGGACGTTCAGCGGCTCGTCGTTCATCAGCGGTAACGCTCACGGTCAGTTCCACGTCTCGTTCGGCACGATCCACATTTCCGGCACGTTCGTCGCGGTGCTCGGCTGATCGCGGAACGCACGGCACCGCACCATGCGACTCGCACTGAATAAGGTGCAACTCGTGGCCAGCAAGGTGCGACTCGCGCGGGATACGGTGCGACTCGCCGGGGTAGCGGTGGGCGCTCAGCTGTCCAGGGTGGAGGCGATGTGGCTCGCGATTTCCAGGGCGCAGGTGGCTGCCGGGGATGGTGCGTTGAGGACGTGAACCTGATACGACACGCGCTCGATCAGGAAGTCCTCGACCAGCGTGCCGTCGGGACGTAGCGCCTGCGCCCTGACCCCTGACCCGCACCGCACGATGTCGTCCGGACCGATCGCGGGCACCAGTCGCGCCAGGCTCGACGCGAACCGACGCCGGGACAGCGATCGCCGCACCTCCTCGACGGCGGTGCCGCGGAACCGCGACGCCAGTCGCCACGTCCCGCCAAACCGCAGCGCTTCCGCGGTGTCCCGGACGCTGACGTCGCTCCAGCGGTAACCCTCGCGACGCAGCGCGAGCACCGCGTTCGGCCCGGCGTGCACCGAACCGTCCAGCATCCGGGTCAGGTGCACGCCAAGAAATGGCAGCGCGGGATCGGGCACCGGGTAGATCAGCCCCCGCACCAAGTCCCTGCGCTCCGGCCGCAGTTCGTAGTACTCGCCCCTGAACGGCACGATCTGGGTGCGCGGGGTGAGCCCCGCGAGCCGGGCGATGCGGTCCGCGTGCAGCCCGGCGCAGTTGACCAATGCGTCCGCCTTCACCGGGCCGGACGACGTGTGCAGTTCGACGCCGCCAGATACTCGCCTGCTGATCGCATGCACCCGGGTACCGAGTCGGACGTCCGCACCGGACTCCGCCAGGTCGGCCGCGAGCGCGTGGCACACGCCAGGGAAGTCGATCACGGCGGTGGACTCCACCCGCAGTGCCTTGACGCAGGCAACCTCGGGCTCGTACTCGCTCGCCTCAGCGGGGTCGATCAGCTTCGCGGGCACGCCGTTGGCGTTCGCCCGTTCCGCGAGCCGGTGCAGCGCGGGCAGTTCGGCATCGGAGGTCGCCACAACGAGCTTGCCGCAGACGTCGACGTCGACCCCACGCTCGCGGGCGTATCGCACGATCGACTGATTTCCAGCGACGGACATCCGCGCCTTGAACGACCCAGGCGGGTAGTACAACCCGGCGTGCGCGACGTTGGAGTTGTTGCCGGTCTGGTGCGTGGCGAGCCGGTCTTCCTTCTCCAGCACCGTGACCTGGTTGCCACGTCGCGTCAGCTCGCGCGCGACCGCGAGCCCGATGATCCCGCCGCCGATCACTGCGATGGTGCGCACGGCACCGCAGCCTATAGCGAGAGGCCGAGGTGCCACGACCCGCGTGTGGTTGTCGTGACCATGACGCATATCGTCTGCCTGGGCGTTTATCGGACAGAACCGTAATCGAGCAGATTCGGAGCGCGCATGAGGATCGCCGTCGTCAACAACTTCTACCCGCCACGGGTGGGCGGCAGCGCGCACATGGCTGAGTCGCTCGCGAAGGGTTACGTCGCGCGGGGCCACGACGTCCTGGTCATCACCGCCGAGTACCCGGGTGCGCCCGCCGAAGAGGAGGTCGACGGCGTCCGGATCGTGCGGCTGCCCGCCGCGCGCTTGCCCAAGACGAAGCTCGCCGTCAACTTCGACATCACCTTCGCCACCCGCCCGTCGTTGCCACGCAGGCTCCGCACACTGCTCGGTGGCTTCCAGCCCGACGTGATCCACCAGCACGGCCAGTTCTTCGACCTGACCTGGGCCACCGGCATGTGGGCCCGGCGCAATGGCGTTCCTGTGCTGCTCAGTGTGCACACCAGATTGGAGAGCCCGAAGCCGATGTACCAGGCGGTGTTCAGCACGCTGGATGCCTGCCTCGTCGCCCCGATCCTGCGCCGCTACAAGCCGATGCACGTCGTCATGGACTCCCTGATGGACGATTACATCAAGCGCAGGTACGCCCGCGGGGTGTCCGGCACCGTGGACATCCCGGTCGGGCTCGACCCGGAGTGGACACGCGGCGGCGATCAGCGGCGGATGCGGGAGAAGCTGGGCATCGGCGACGCGCCGATGATCCTGTCCGTCGGTCATGTCATCCCGCTGCGGGACCGGGTCACGCTGGTCGAGTCGATGCCGCAGGTGCTCGCCGAACTCCCGGACGCGAAGCTGGTCATCGTTGGCGGCATTTACTACGACGCCTTCTTGCGCCGCGCCGAGGAATTGGGCGTGCGCGACGCGATCATCACCACCGGCGCCGTGCCGAAGGCCGACGTGCCGCACTACCTCGCCGCCGCCGACGTCGAATGCCACAGCTTGCAGGGCATCGGTTTCGGCACCGCCTGCCTTGAGACACTGGCGGCAGGGGTACCCCAGGTGGCCGCGATCGAGGAGGACCACTTCGGCGACATCAAGATCATCGACAGGGTCCACATGCACCTCGTGCCGAAGGACTCGCCGCAGCCCGTCGCGGATCGGCTTGTCGAGGCCATCCGCAACCCGGAGGAGTCGCGGCGCATGGCGGCAGAAGGCTCCTCGATCGTCGACCAGCACTTCACGATGTCCGCGATCATCGACAAGCACATCGAGGTACTGACCGGCCTCGCTGGACGTTAGGGGATCGCGTGGGTAACCGCATCCACCCGAGCGCCGTCATCGGTGACGGGGTCTCGCTTGGCGACGACAACGTCATCGGCCCGTTCGCCGTCATCGTCGGTCCCGCCGTCATCGGCTCGGGCAACTGGATCGGACCGCACGTCACGATCGGCACCCCGGCGTCGCACCGCGCTGCCTCCCACCCCGCCGCGTGGGACGACGAGCTGACCGGCGACCCGGACGTCGATGGCCACGGCGTCACTATCGGCGACGGCAACCGCATCCGCGAGTACTTCAGCGCGCATCAGGGCACCCAGCACAGCACGGACATCGGCAGCCATGGGTACTTCCTGCGCGGCAGCCACGTCGCCCACGACTGCGTGATCGGTGACGACGTCACCCTTGGCTCGAACGTCGTCGTCGGCGGGCACAGCGAGGTCTGGTCGCTGGCCAACCTCGGGCTCGGCGTGACCGTGCATCAGCGCGGCAAGATCGGGCCGGGCGCGATGGTCGGCATGGGCGCTGTCGTGCGCGGCGACATCGGTCCGTTCAGCGTCAGCGTCGGTGTGCCAGCGCGAGTCACTGGCGTGAACACCGTCGGGCTGTCCCGTAGCGGCGTAGCCGACGACGTGAGCACGCGGCTGGAGTCGTGCATCAAAGAACAGCGACCGTGGGACGTCGCGGACGGTGACTTGCCCGCCGAGGTGACCGCCCTGGTCAGAAAGTGGGAGTCGACCGGGGAGGCGTTAGCGGAATGACCGAGCGACCGGCCACATCGAAGGGGGCGGCGCCGAAGACCCGCCAGGTGTCCCTCGGCAGGACACAGGTCGTCAACGGGCTGCGCTGGCTGGCCATCGCGGTTGTCATCGGGTTCGCGGTCTACCAGCTCAGCCAGCACTGGACGGAGTTCTGGGCGACGCTCGGTGACATTCCGTGGGAATCAGCCGTGTTGTCGCAGCTGATGGTGATGGCCTCGCTCGCGGCGACCGTCTACGGCTGGCAGGTGATCATCGACCACCTTGGCACCCCGGTCGGGTACCGGCGGTGCTCGCAAATCTTCCTGGTCGGCCAGCTCGGCAAGTACGTGCCCGGCTCGGTGTGGGGCTACCTGCTGCAGATGGAGCTCGGCAAGCAGGCCGGTCTCGCACGGACGCGGGTGTTCGTGGCCTCGCTGCTACACCTCGGCGTGATCATGGTGTCGGCGATGGTCGCTGGCCTGATCGCGCTGCCAGTCATCTTCGACACCAGCCCGAACGCGCGCTGGATGCTCGCGCTGATCCCGATCGGGCTGGTCGCGCTGCATCCGCGCGTGCTGACCTTCGGGACGTCGCTGATGCTGCGGCTGCTGCGCAAGCCAGCGCTGGAGTACACGCTCAGCGGCGCGATGGTCGGGAAGACGCTCGGCGCGTCCGGTGTCGCGAAGGTGCTGCACGGTGTGCACCTGTGGTTGCTGGCGAACTCCGTTGGTGCGCCCGGCTGGACCGGGCTCGCGCTGTGCGTCGGCGCGATGGCGCTGGCGATGACGGCGGGCACCGTCGCGTTCATCTTCCCTGCCGGAGCCGGTGCCAGGGAGGTCGTGATCGTCGCGGTGCTGGTGGCGGCCGGTATCGGTCAGGTGGAGGCGCTCGCGTTCGCCGCCGTCTCCCGGGTGATGTTCCTGGTCGCCGACCTGATCACCGCGGGTGGTGCGGCGATCAGCGCACGGTCGGCGTTGCGCCAAGTCGCGCCGAGGTGAACTCGTACGGGGTGTCCATGCGGTCCAGTCGGTAGATGACCGCGCCGTCGTTCTCGTACACCTTCGTCAGGAACGGCAGGGCCGCGTGGCCGGTGAGCCCATCGATCCTGCGCTTCTCCTCGCGGACGAAGCCGCGCTTGCCGATGATCAGCCACCGCACGTTCAACTCCGCGGCCGCCGCCCGCACGGCGGGGCTGGTGCCGTAGTCCTTGAACCGCTGGGAGAGAAGTCGTGCCTCGCTCGGGGCGCGTCGCTTGTCGTAGTGGGCCGCGACGGTGCGCACGCCGCTGATCGCGTACGTCCACACCGTGCCGTCGAACCGGTCGTTCATCGCCCACTCGCCTGGGGCGGCCAGCTCGCCGAGCTTTCGCATGGCGGCCACCTCGGCCGTGCTCACGCGCTCGCTGACGTCCATGTCGTAGCCCTTGCCGACGACCGTGGCGTTCGGTGCGGTGTAGAAGAGCCCGGTCACTCCGGCGAAGCCAGCGAGCACGGCGACCGCGAGGCCACCGGCGACCCAGGCACGCGGGACGCTGGCCGTGCCGACGCTCGCGTCGCCGTTGCCATGCCGGATGCTTGCGACGCCGCGCCGGACGCCCGCCGCGATCCGGTCAGCCACCCGCATGGCGACCGGGCGTGCCATCGCCTGCGACTCGGCGAGCCCGTGCGCCGCGAGCACAGTGAGCGGCAGCGCCGCCAGTGCCATGAACCGCCATGGGTCGTTCCACAGCGGTTGGCTGAGCGCGATGACAGTCGGCGCGTCCGACGTCGAGACGACGATCCAGGCCAGGCTCGTCAGCAGCGCGGTCGCACCGAGCCACCGCAGTTCGCCGAGCCTGCGGATGAGGACCAGCCCGAGCAGGAGAGCCGCGCCGAGCCACAGTTGCGGCAACGGCTGGTCGTGCTGGAACACCAGCAGCGCGCCTGCCGCGCCCTGGATGTCCAGGTCCGCGGGCCAGGTGACGGGCCCGTTGGGGGAGGGCCGGGTCAGCGCGCCGATCAGGTGTGGCGCGGCAAGCAGCGCGGTCATCGCCGCGACCCCGCCCAGTGCGACCAGATCGGTGGCGATGGTTCGCGCCCGCATGCGCTGCGGCCGCGTGGTGAGCCAGTGCTGCACCAGCAGTGGCACGCCGAACACCAACCCGGTGAACAGCGTCGACGGGTGGATGGCGAGCAGGCCAATCAGCACGAGCACGCTGACGGCCGCCGTGGCGAGGCCAGGGTGCGTCAGGAGCCGTCGCAGCGCGGCGATCCCGACCGGCAGCAGCGCGAGTCCGGTCAGGAAGGTCAGCAGCGGTCCTCGCTCGAGCGAGGCGTACAGCAGCGTCACTGGGGCGATCACGAGCAAGGCGGTGAACCCGGCGAATACCGCCCTGCCCCGGAACTGCCGGATCATCGCGACCAGTGCGAGCGCGAGCAGCCCCGGCAGCAGCACCGCGTGTGCGTTGAGCACTGCCGCGATCGAGACGCCGCTCAGCTGGTACACCAGCGTGCCGACGAGGTGGTAGGCGTTCGGGTAGAACAGCGCGGTGCCGTCGCCGTACTTGTTCAGTGCGCCCATGCCGATGAGGCTGCTGTCGTGTGACTCGGCGATGTAGCGGATGCCGTTGGCGTGGTAAGCGGCGTCCCAGTCCTGCGGAATAGTCGCCAGGCTGCCCATGCCGCTCAACACGGTGTATCCGCCGATGGCCGCCGCGGCCAGCACGCAGCCGAGGACGGCGATGTGCGCCGTGTGCTGCCACGGCGAGCCTGCGTCGTCGCCCCTGCTCCAGCGGAACATCGCCGCTCGCCTGCGATGCAGCAACCCGATACCGGCGCAGGCCGCGACGATCACGAGCACCGCGAGCACGAATGTCGTGACGGTGAACGGAATGCCAGCGATCGCGAGCCACGGACCAGCGATGCCGACCGAGGCGTAGGTGATGAGCGGGGCACTCGCGGCGAGTAGCCAGCCGCGAAGCCCGAGCGCCGCTGCGGTGAGGAGCCCGGGCACGAACAGCAGCGCGATGGTGAGCGCGATGACCACCACGGCCACGCCAGGGCTTAGTGCGATCGGCAACGCAGCTCCATCGGGGTTAGTGCTTACGGCCGCCATGAGACGCGTCTAGAAGGACGCAGTATTACGCCAGTTAGACCAAGATTGCGGAACTACATTGGTTTGTCGAATCGGTCCGCACGAACGGGTGAAAAGAGATTGGCTCGCGCCGGGTGACGTCAGGCGTTCGGACGATTGCCTTGCCGCGAACGGGGGCGCACGCTGAGAAGGCGCTGCCGCGTTAACGCCGTTAGAGGGGGCCGATATGGGCACACATCGACGCGCTTACCAGGTGGTCCTCACGGTGATGGCGGTAGTCGGATCGATGTTCGTCCTGCCGGGGCAGGGCGCGGCGGAGCCGGTGGACTACACCGCGCTCGGCGACTCCTACGCGTCCGGCGTCGGCACCAGGGCGTACTACGACGACAGCGGCGACTGTTATCGCTCGCCACACGCCTACCCGGTGCGGGTCGCTGCCGAGGTCGGCGCGGCGCTGACGTTCGCGGCCTGTTCTGGCTCCCGGGTCGCTGACGTGCGGAACAAGCAGCTCGGCAGCGTGGGTGGCGACACCGAGTACGTCACCGTGCAGGTCGGTGGCAACGACATCGGCTTCGTATCGGTGCTCACCGCCTGCGCGCGGCCGTGGCCCTACACCTGCTGGGACGAGATCGACGAGGCCAACCGCAAGATCCGCGATGTGCTGCCAGACAGGCTCGACGCGCTCTACGCCGACATCGTCACCCGCGCGCCGCAGGCGCAGGTTGTCGCGGTTGGCTACCCCCGATTGTTCAACGGCGAACAGTGCAACGCGGGCGCTCGGATCAGCCCCGGCGAGCAGCGCGAGCTGAACAAGTCCGCCGACCGGCTGGCCAGGGCGATCGAGTCGAGCGCGCGGGCGCGCGGCATCGAGTACGTCGACGTCCGTAAGGAGTTCACCGGTCACGCGGTATGCGACGACGTCGAGTGGGTGAACGGGCTGTCCTATCCGATCCTGGAGTCGTACCACCCGAATCGGAGGGGGCAGCGGGTCGGCTACACGCCGGTGGTTACGGAGCAGATCGCTGAGCCGGTACCAGTGTCGCCCGCGCGGTGACCAGGTGTGGGTGACGGCATAGGTCACTGAACCTACGGTCGCGTAACCTGGCGGCATGGCAGAACTCGTGTACCCGCCGGTCGTCGCCGCCTGCAAAACCATGTTTCGCGTGCTCGACCTCAAGCTCGACATCAACGGCACCGAGCACGTGCCGCCGCAAGGCGGGGCGGTGATCGCGTGCACGCACGTGAGCTACCTCGACTTCATTTTCTGCGGGCTCGGCGCGCTGCCCGCTGACCGGCTGGTGCGGTTCATGGCGAAGCGTGAGGTGTTCGAGAACCGCATCGCCGGGCCGCTGATGCGCGGCATGCGACACATCTCGGTGGATCGCGCGGCCGGCAAGGCGTCCTATGACGAGGCGGTCGATCGGCTGCGGGCCGGCGAGGTCGTCGGCGTGTTCCCGGAAGCGACCATCAGCCGGTCCTTCACCGTGAAGGAACTCAAGTCGGGTTCGGTCAGGATGGCGGCGGAGGCTGGCGTGCCGGTCGTGCCGATGGCGGTGTGGGGCACGCAGCGGCTGTGGACCAAGGGCCGCCCGAAGAACCTCACGCAGCGGCACGTCCCGGTCTCGATCCTGGCTGGCGAGGCCTTCTACCCCGAGGAGGGCGACGTCGACAAGGTCACTACCGACCTTCGGGTACGGATGCAACACCTGCTCGACAAGATGCAGGCCGACTATCCGGACTCGCCCGCGCCAGGCGCCGACCCGTGGTGGCTGCCCGCGCACCTCGGCGGCACCGCGCCCACGCCGGAGGAAGCCGCCGCGATGGACAACGAGAGGTAGCCGCACCCGGGAGTGGGACATCGGTGCCACATGGCACACGAATAGGGTGAAGCGGCCCAGTACCTGCCAGTCGGCTTACTTCCGGCCGGATTGGTATCTGCCGGCCCAGTAGCCCAATCTGCGAGGACCGTGTGAGCAAGGACTTCATCCCGGCGGCGAAACCGATCATCGGTGACGCCGAGCGCGACGCCGTCGACGCCGTGCTGCGCTCCGGCATGCTCGCGCAGGGCACCGAGGTGGCCGAGTTCGAGCGGGAGTTCAGCGACGTTCTGCTCGATGGCAGGCAGGTGGTCGCCGTCAACTCCGGTACCGCGGGGCTGCACCTCGGGCTACTCGCCGCTGGCATCGGGCCGGGCGACGAGGTGATCGTGCCGTCGTTCACGTTCGCCGCGACCGCCAACTCCGTCGCGTTGACCGGCGCTACCCCGGTGTTCGCGGACATCGAGCTCGCGCACTACTGCCTCGCCCCGGACCACGTCGCGAGCCTGGTGACCGAGCGGACCAAGGGCATCATGCCGGTGCACCTCTACGGGCACCCCGCGAACATGCCCGCGTTGCGCCAGGTGGCCGAGCGGCACGGGCTCGCGCTCTTCGAGGACGCCGCCCAGGCACACGGTGCGCGGCTCGATGGTCAGCCGGTCGGCACATTCGGAACGTTCGGGATGTTCAGCCTGTACCCAACGAAGAACATGACGTCGGGCGAGGGCGGCATGGTGGCCACGGCGGACGCCGACATCGAGCGCACGCTCAGGCTGCTGCGCAACCAGGGCATGCGGCGGCAGTACGAGAACGAGGTCGTCGGCTTCAACGCGCGGATGACCGACCTGCACGCCGCTATCGGCAGGGTGCAGCTGACCCGGCTCGCGGCGTGGACCACGGCACGGCAGGCCAACGCCCGGTACTTCGACGCCGCGCTGGACGGCGTCGGCACTCCCGAGGTCGCCGATGGCGCCGAGCACGTCTACCACCAGTACACGATCACGGTGCCCGAGGACAGAGACGGCTTCGCCGTCGCGCTGCGCGAGGAGCACCAGGTTGGCTCCGGCGTGTACTACCCGATCCCGAACCACGAACTGCCGTCGTTCGCGCGCACGGCGGACCTCCCCAACACGGCGCGGGCAGCCAGCACCGTGCTGTCGTTGCCGGTGCATCCCGCGCTGGACGATGAGGACCGCGAGCGCATCGTCACGGCGGTGAACACGCTGGCCAAGGCAGGTGGATGAGATGGCAGAGCTGCGAGTCGGGCTGATCGGCCTCGGCATGATGGGCAAGCACCACGCGCGGGTGCTCCGCGAGGTCGACGGGCTGACCCTGGCCGCCGTGGCCGACGCGACGGGCGATCCGCATGGCGTGGCTGGCTCGTTGCCGGTGCTCGGCTCGGTGGACGAGCTGATCGGCGCCGGGATCGACATGGCCGTCTGTGCCGTCCCGACCGCGCTGCACGAGGAGGTCGCGCTCGCGCTTGCCGACGCGCGCATCCCCACGTTGATCGAGAAGCCGATCGCGCACAGCGTCGAGGCAGGTCAGCGTGTCGTTGACGCGTTCGCCGCGAACGGCGTCCTCGGCGCGGTCGGCCACATCGAGCGCTACAATCCCGCCCTGCAGTCGCTGCGGGAGCGGATGGCGTCCGGCGACCTGGGCGACATCTACCAGATCGCCACCCGCAGGCAGGGGCCGTTCCCGGCGCGCATCGCGGACGTCGGCGTCGTCAAGGACCTCGCCACCCACGATATCGACCTGACCGCGTGGCTGGCGAAGTCGGACTACGCCTCGATCGCCGCGCAGGTCACCAATCGCTCCGGCAGGCCACACGAGGACATGGTCGCCGCGACCGGCAGGCTGGCGAACGGCACCATCACCAACCACCTGGTGAACTGGCTGTCGCCGATGAAGGAGCGGGTCACCGTCGTCACCGGCGATACCGGCGCGTTCGTCGCGGACACGCTCACCGCCGACCTCACCTTTTACGCCAACGGCGTGCTCAACACCGACTGGATGTCCATGGCGACGTTCCGGGGCGTCTCCGAGGGCGACGTCACCCGGTTCGCGATCAAGAAGCGGGAGCCGCTGCGGGTGGAGATCGAGAAGTTCCGCGACGCCGTACTCGGGGTGTCGTCCGATGTCGTGAGCTTGCGGGAAGGGCTGGCCACGCTGCGCACGGCGGAGGAGCTGCTGCACACCGCGCTGCAGTCGGCAGCGGTCTGAGCGCGGGCGGCCATGCTGTGCGGCCGCGCCGTCGCCCCTGGTTAGAACCAGCGCTCGAGCACCTGCGCCACACCGTCCTCGGTGTTCGGGGCCGCGATCTCGTCCGCGGCTGACAGCACGACGGGGTGCCCGTTCGCCATCGCGACGCCGTGCCCCGCCCACCGCAGCATCTCGACGTCGTTGGGCATGTCACCGAACGCGATGATGTCCCGCTGGGCGACGTCGGCCAGCTCAGCGACCTCCGCGAGCCCGCTCGCCTTGGTGACGTTCGGCGCGGAGATCTCGATCAGCCCCGCATTGGTGGAGTACGTGATGTCGACGGCGTCGCCGAGCACTTCGCGGGCGGCGTGTGCCATCTCGTCCGACGTCATCGCGCCGTCGCTGACCAGCAGCTTGATCGCACGCCTGCCGAGCACCGAAGCCCTGCTCACCGGCTCGCTCTCACCTTCGCCATGAGGTGGTGTCGCGCCGTCCCACGGGTTGCGGAACTCCGGCTCTGCCACGAACTGCGGCACACTCTGATCGTGCGCGGTCTCGCCGACCCGCTCCGCGGCGAGGTGTGCGCTGGGGAGAGCGGTGAGCAGTGCGTCGGCGACATCGTGCAGCGTGACGACGTCGAGCCCGCGTACGCTCAGCACCTTGTCGGAGCCGATGTCGTAGAGCGCGGCGCCGTTGGCGCACACCGCGTAGCCGGTGATGTCCCCTTGCGCCGCGACAGGCGGGATCCAGCGCGGCGGTCTGCCGCTGACGAGCACGAACGGCACCTCGGCGCCGAGTACCCGGCCGAGCACGGCCAGTGTGCGCCTGCTCATCCGTTCCAGCGGCGTCAGCAACGTGCCGTCTACGTCCGATGCGATCAAGTCGGGCCTGTCCACCCTCCCATCATCCCCGATGCCGGACGTTGTTCGCCGGGCTGCACTGAACGGCGTAGTCAAACCGCCCGATCTCCGCAAATTTCCGACTGAGAGAGAGGCCGCCGTCACAACGGATCTTGAAAGCGATACGGTTACGGCCGTGCGGGCGGGCATCGTGATTCTGACGGAAGACAGGTGGTGGTCCGGCGAGCCCAAGTGGCGCAACGCCGAGGAGTTCGGGTTCGATCACGCCTGGACCTACGATCACCTCAACTGGCGCTCACTCGCGGACGGCCCCTGGTTCAGCGCGCTGCCCACATTGACCGCGGCCGCCATGGTGACCGAGACGATCATGTTGGGCACCTTCGTCGCCAGCCCGAACTACCGGCATCCCGTGCCGTTCATGCGGGAACTGATCACGCTTGACGACATCTCGGACGGCAGGCTGCTGCTCGGGCTCGGCGCAGGCGTGAGCGAGTGCGGCGCTGGCGACCGCGCCATGCTCGGGGAGCAGGACTGGTCCCCCGCAGCACTGTCGGACCGGTTCGGCGAGTTCGTCGAAGCGCTCGACGGTGCGCTAACCAAGGACAATTACAGCTTCGACGGCACCTACTTCCGCGCGTCGGGATCACGCAACCTGCCAGGCTGCGTGCAGATGCCGCGGATACCGTTCGCCATCGCCGCCAACGGCCCCCGCTCGCTGGGGATCGCCGCGCGGTACGGGCAGGGCTGGATCACGACCGGCCGACCGAGCGATGACAACGAGCAGTGGTGGCGCGGCGTCGCCGAGCTGAGCGAGCAGTTCGACCGTGCGCTCGACGACGCGGGCCGCGACCCGGCGCGGGTGCGCAGGTATCTGAGCCTCGATGCCGGGCCGGTGTACTCGCTGACCAGCGTTGACACCTTCACGGACGCCGCGCAGCGCGCGCGGAAACTGGGGTTCACCGACATCGTGGTGCACTGGCCGCGCGCCACCGATCCGTACTGCGGGCGGGAAGCGGTCTTGGAGCGCATCGCAGAGGAAGTACTCGCGGAGGTCCAGGAGCTGTGAACAATGCAAGCATTGCGCCAGACACCATGATTCGCGGAGAGGCATCAGGCAACGTCGACCGAGCCGACGGAGCGATGATCCGGTGGTGGCGCGGCGGGCAGGGAGAGCCCGTTGTGCTTATTCACGGCTCGTTCGACGACCACAACAGTTGGTCGGCCGTCATGCCGCAGCTCGGTGGGCACGCGGACGTCGTCGCCTACGACCGGCGTGGCCACAGCCTCAGCACCGCCCCGCGTAGCCAGGGCAGCATCACGCAGGACGCGGAGGACTTGCTGTCCATAGTGGACACCGTTATCGGCGCGCCCGCACACCTCGTCGGGCATGGCTACGGCGGGTCGGTCGCCATGCTCGCCGCGACGATGCGCAGGGACGCCGTCCGTAGCATCGCGGTGCACGAGCCGCCGATGTACGGACTGCTGCGCAGCAACCCGTTCGCCAAGGTTCTCGGCGCCGAGGTGTCGGTGTGGCTCGACCACGCCGCCGAACTGATCCGCAACGGCAACCTCGCCGGTGGCGTCCGGGTGTTCGCGGAGAAGGTGGGCTACGGGAAGGGCAGCTGGCACGGGCTGTTCACCCGCGAGCAGCGAGCGACGATGATCTCCAACGCCCACACCTGGCTTGACCAGTACACTGACCCGAACGGTCACAACATCGACATCACCACGCTCGCCTGGGCGCGCTTCCCGATCACGCTGTTCGTCGGCGACCGGACGCACCCGATGAACGAGCTGGTCGCGGACGAGCTTGTGGAGCGGCTGCCGTTCCTGCGCACCGTGCGGCTCCCCGACGCGGGCCACGCCCCGCACCTGACCCACCCCGAGGCGTTCTCCTCCGCGCTGATCGGCCACATCCGCGTCTGAGTCGCGCGAGTCGCACCATAATGTGCGCGAGTTGCACCTTATTCGCCGCGAGTTGCACCTCTCGTCGTGCGATTCGCACCGCAGTGCTTTGATCGACGCCGCACGGTTAGCTTCGTGCACTGGGCGGATGTCTTAGCTATCCACCGCGCGAGGTTGTCCACAGCGCGAACTTGACGGTGTTGGCGCGTGTGAATCGCGTGCACCGTGGTCGCCATGATCGCCCTCCCCGGCAGCCCGCATGGGGCCTACCGCCGATCCGACCTTGAACGGAAGCTAGGCAGCGACGTCGTCCGCGACGCACTGGCCGACGGCACCTTGACGTTGTTCGGACGTGGCGTGCTGGTCGACGCGCGTCGAGTGGTCGCGCTGCACACCCGCGCTGCCGCGACGATCCTGCTCGCGGGACCGGACGTGGCGCTGACCGGGTACACTGCCCTCGCCGTCTGGGCTGCTCCGCCGCACGACCGGGACCAATCCACGTCCTGCTGCCGTACCATCGCCGCATGAAGTGGCGCCGGGATATTGTCGTCCACAATGGATCGTTCGAGCGGCAGGACGTCCACAATGTCGCTGGGTTGCCGACCATGGCTCTGGATTTCGCACTGGCCGAGGTCCTGTGTCGCGGTGACAGGCGGGACGCGCTTGCCTGCGCGGACCAGGCGCTCGCCCTCACAGCAGAACGGGGGCGCGCCGAGTTCCGCGCGGCCGTCGAGGAGCGGATCCTGGCTCGCCGTGACCCTCGTGGTCGACGTCGTGCGCGACGCCTGTTGGGGCTCGCGACCGGACTAGCCGAATCGCCACCGGAGAGCTGGACGATGCTGCTGTTCGACGACGCCGGCTTGCCGCGTCCGACACCACAGTATGTGGTCTATGACCTGTCTGGCAGGGAGATCTACCGGCTTGACTTCGCGTGGCCCGAACTGCGCATCGCCGTTGAGTACGACGGGTACGAGGCGCACGAGAACCGGGCAGAGAAGGATAGGCTGCGGGATCACGACCTACGCAGACGCGGCTGGATCGTGATCAGAGCGACCAGCACTGACTTGTCCGAGCCATCTCGCCTGCTCGACAAGATCGCAGCGGCGTTTCGGGCTCGCGGCATGGCGGCGTGACACGATGAAGGTGCAGTTCGCCACCAGAAGGGTGCAACTCGCTCCCAAAAAGGTGCAACTCGCGCCCACAAAGGTGCGACTCGCGACCGCCCCGCCTGGTCAGTCCGTGATGCGGTAGATGACGGCGTCCTGGTTGCGGTAGACGACCTCGAGGAAGTCGGCGTCGGCGAGACCGGTGAGCCCGGGCGCTCTGCCGAAGCCAGGCCACAGACCAGAACCGATGAACACGTGCCGCACGTTCAGTCGCTCGACGGCCGCGCGCACCTCGGGATCGGTCTCGTAGTCGTTGAAGTGCTCGGCGAGGTACTGCGCGTCCGGCGGCGGCACCTTGTCGTCGAAGTGTGCGGCGACGGACTTCACCCCGGTGATCGCGTACAGCCACACCGAGCCGTCCGCTCTGTCGTTGAGCACCCGCTCGCCGGGCTCGGCAAACGCGGCCATCTTCCGCATCGCCGTGAGCTCAGCCTGGCTCACCGTGATCGGCTGCGCGAGCCCGGCCCTGTCCTCCGGCTTCTTGTGGTACGCGTGCGCGACGATCACGCTGTTCGTGGTCGCGTAAAAGCCCTTCGTCGTGACGCCGACGGCGATGAGCAGTACCACGGCCGACAGCGCTCCGGCCACGGTCGCGCGCTGCGGATGCCTGCGGATGACGTTCGACGCCGCGAGCCGCGCGAGCCAGCGCTGCGTTTCGGCGAGGCCATGCGCGGCAAGCAGGCACAGCGGGATCGCGGCGAGCGCGATGATGCGGAACCGGTCGTTCCACCACGGCCGGGAGATCGCTACGACCCAGTCGACGCCGCCGTAGCTGGCAACCAGCACCCAGAACACGCCGAACAGCAGCGCTGCCGCCCCGACCCAGCGCAGCGAGCCGAGCGTGCGGAACCGGATGAGACCGATGAGCAGTAGTCCCGCGAGAAGCAGTTGTGGATTGTCCTGGTTGTGCCAGAAGAGCCCCAGCGACCACAACGCCTCGGACAGCGGCATGTTCGAGGCCCACGGCGTGTAGGTGTAGTCGCCGTTGGCGTGGCTGAGCGCCCCGAGCAGGTGCGGCAGCGTGAGCAGGCCACCGGCGATGGCGATCGGCGCGAGCCGCACCAGGTCCATGCGGGGCTTGCCGTCACGGCGCAGCCAGCGCTGCACCAGCAGCGGCGCGGCGAGCAGGATCGCGGCGAACAGCGCGCTGGAGTGCACCGAAAGCAGTCCGGCCGCGCCGAGCAGCAGGACGAGACCATTGCCGACGTTCGGCATGGTGAGGAACCGGTGCAGCGCCACCGCGCCGAGTGGTGTGAGCGCGACGCTGAGTGCGAACGGCACGAGGCCGTTGGCGATGGACTCGTGCATGGCGTACGTGACGGTGGCGGCGAGCAGCGCCGTGCCGCCCGCGAACATCGCGCGGCCACCGAACTCGCGCACCAGCACCGTCATGGACAGCGCGAAGATGCCGGTCAGCGGCATGGTGATGGCGTTGAGCACCACCGGGATAGACGCGCCGGTCATCAGCTGCACCAAGGCGCCCGCGAGGTGGTAGGCGTTCGGGTAGAACAGCGAGCCCTGCGGTCCGTACCGGTTGACGCTGCTGACGCCGTACAGCCCGCCGTCGCCGGTCTCGGTGATGTAGCGGATGCCGTTGGCGTGAAACACCGGGTCCCAGCGCTGGAAGACGGCGTCGAGCGCGCCGCCGGTGGCGCCGACGACCACGATGATCGATACCACGAACGCCGCGACGACGCAGGCGATGACGGCCAGGTGGGCGTTGCGGGACCAGGTCAGCGCCATGGGGGCGGGGTCAGCGGCCCGCCCGCCGAAGCGGGTGCGGTTCGCCACCAGCCTGACCGCGAGCACGACCCCGGTGAACACCAACGTCGCCACCAGCGCCGTGACGAGGTTGAATGGCAGGCCAAGCTGGTTCAGATACGGCCCGGCGAGGCCGAGCGCGGTGTAGCTGAGCAGCGGTGCCATCCCGGCGAGCGCCCAGCCACGGATGCCAGCGGCGACGCCGAGAACCAGCCCAGGACCGAACAAAACAGCCATATAGGCGCAGACGCTGGCGGCGCTCAGCCAGAGTGGGTCCAAGGTAGGCATGCGTTTCGGTCCTCGAAGTGGTGTGAGTCGCGGATGTCAGGCCTGTCCGCTATGCATGGCGGTACACCAAACCGCCACGCGGTCGCCACAGTAGGTGGCCCCATCGGCACGGAGGCGCAAGCCCAGCGGGTACCCTGCGCCCGTGAGCTTGCACACGAACGCATCCCAGGATACTCAAGCGTCGTACGAGGGTTACGACCTGATCGTCGTTGGGTCCGGTTTCTTCGGTTTGACCGTTGCCGAACGTGCCGCGACCCAGCTGGACAAGCGGGTCCTCATCCTCGAACGGCGCCCGCACATCGGCGGCAACGCGTACTCCGCGCCCGACCCTGACACGGGGATCGAGGTGCACGAGTACGGCGCGCACCTGTTCCATACTTCGAACAAGCGGGTGTGGGACTACGTCAATCAGTTCACCGACTTCACCGACTATCAGCACCGGGTGTTCGCCAAGTACAAGGGACAGGTCTATGCCTTCCCGATGAACCTGGCGCTGATCAACCAGTTCTTCGGCCGGTCGCACACGCCGGACGAGGCGCGCGAGCTCATCGCGGAACAGTCGAGTGAGATCGACACCAAGGATGCGCAGAACCTCGAGGAGAAGGCGATCTCGTTGATCGGCCGTCCGCTCTACGAGGCGTTCGTGAAGGGCTACACGGCCAAGCAGTGGCAGACCGACCCGAAGGAGCTGAGCGCGAGCATCATCACGCGGCTCCCGGTTCGCTACAACTTCAACAACCGCTACTTCAGCGACACCTACGAGGGTCTGCCGGTTGACGGCTACACCGCGTGGCTGGAGCGGATGGCCGACCACCCGAACATCGAGCTGCGGCTGAACGTCGACTACTTCGACGTGCGTCAGCGCATTCCCGCTGGCACGCCGACCGTGTACACCGGCCCGGTGGACCGCTACTTCAACTACGAAGAGGGTCGCCTCGGCTGGCGCACCATCGACCTGGAGCGCGAGGTCGTCGATACCTACGACTTCCAGGGCACCGCGGTGGTCAACTACAACGACGAAGAGGTGCCGTTCACCCGGATCCACGAGTTCCGGCACTTCCACCCGGAGCGCGACGACCGGTACCCGAAGGACAAGACGGTCATCCTGCGCGAGTACTCCCGGTTCGCCAATGACGACGACGAGCCGTACTACCCGATCAACACCGCTGAGGACCGCGCCATGCTCGAGCGGTACCGCGAGCGGGCGAAGGTCGAGGCCAAGGAGCGCAACATCCTCTTCGGCGGTCGGCTCGGCACGTACAAGTACCTGGACATGCACATGGCGATCGGGTCCGCGCTGTCCGCGTTCGACAACAAGATCGCGCCGCATCTGACGGACGGGGCCCCGCTCGACGGCTCGCTCGATGTCTGACACGCCCAGCGCGTCCGGTTCTCCGGGCGGCACGGTGGTGGGCACTGCGGCGGCTTCGCAGGCCGGCGCCGCCGCGGGGTCAGGCTCGGCAAGCGTTGCGGCGGCTGAGGTCGCGCTGCTGGTCGCTATCCAGCAGGCGCTGGTGCGGCCGAGCGCGAGCGGGCGGCAGCGGCGTGCCGTGATGAGCGCGGCACGTGGGCTGTCCCACTTCGGTGAGCACAGCATCGGCTGGTTCGCGGCCGGGCTCGCCGGGGCGGCCGTCGATCGGCGTCGCAGGGGGCAGTGGCTGACGGCCGCGGCGAGCGTTGTCGGTGCGCACGCGGCGTCCATCGTGGTCAAGCGGGTGGTGCGACGTCGGCGGCCGCAGGATCCTGCCGTCGAGGTTGGCGTCGCGACGCCGAGCAGGCTCAGTTTCCCTTCCTCGCACGCGACGTCGACCACAACGGCGGCTGTGGTGTACTCGAAACTGACCGGCCGCACCCTTGTGCCGGTGGTGGTGCCACCGATGCTTGCTTCCAGGTTGGTGCTTGGTGTGCACTATCCGACTGACGTGCTGGCAGGGGCAGCACTCGGTGGTGCGATTGGCGCGATAGTGCGCCGCAGGCTCGCCGGTCCCAGTTAGAGGAGTGCGACGTGAGCGAGACCGCTGAGGAAACGGTGACGACGACCGCGACGCGCGGCGGGGCGCCGAGTGCGATCGCGGGATTGCTCAAGACCGCGCGGCCGAAGCAGTGGGTGAAGAACGTCCTGGTGCTGGCCGCGCCGTTCACGGCGGGCAAGCTCGGCGACACGGCGGTGTTGATCGACGCCGGGATCGCGTTCATCGCGTTCTCGCTGGTGGCCGCGGCGGTGTACCTGGTCAACGACGCGGTCGACGTCGAGGCTGACCGCGCGCATCCCACAAAGTGCAGACGTCCGATCGCGGCGGGCGCGGTGCCCATTCCGCTCGCCTACGGGGCGGCGGTGGTGTTCTTCCTCGGCGGCATGGCCGTCGGGACGCTGACCAGGTGGGAATTGCTCGTCGTCCTCGGCGTGTACGCCGCGGTGCAGGTCGGCTACTGCTTCGGCTGGAAGCACCAGCCGGTGGTCGATCTGTGCATCGTGGCGTCCGGGTTCCTGATGCGCGCCATCGCGGGCGGCGCGGCGGCGGGCATCGAACTGTCGCAGTGGTTCCTGCTGGTCACGGCGTTCGGCTCGCTGTTCATGGTGTCCGGCAAGCGTTATGCCGAGATCGTGCTGTTCGAGCGCACCGGCGCGAAGATCCGGTCATCGTTGAAGAAGTACTCCGCCAGTTACCTGCGGTTCGTCTGGGCGGCGTCGGCCGCGATAGTGATCATGGCGTACTGCCTGTGGGCGTTCGAGATCCGGCAGGAGTCGAACGGCACGGTATGGGCCGTGGTGTCGATGGTGCCGTTCGTCGTCGCGATCCTGCGCTACGCCGTTGACGTCGACGGCGGCAACGCGGGTGAGCCGGAGGAAATCGCCCTCAACGACCGGGTGCTGCAGATCCTTGGCCTCGGTTGGGTCGCGACGCTTGTCGCGGCGTTCTACTTCTGAGGGACGCGAATCAGCGCAACCTGGTCGGGTTGGTCAGGCCCCGTCGTTTGTCGGTGGGGTACGGCATGGTTGTCGGTATGGATGAACTGAGGGGCAAGGTAGCGCTCGTCGCGGGCGCATCGCGCGCGGCGGGCAGGGCGGTCGCGGTGGAGTTGGGCCGACGAGGGGCGACCGTGTACGCCACGGGCAGGACGACTCGGGAACAGCGGTCGGAGATGGGCCGGCCGGAGACAATCGAGGAGACCGCGGAGCTGGTGACCGCCGCGGGCGGCACCGGGATCGCGGTGCGAGTGGACCACCTGGTGCCGGACGAGGTGTCGGCGCTGGTGATGCGGATCGAGCGTGAGCAGGGCCGGTTGGACATGCTGGTCAACGACGTCTGGGGCGGGGACCGCTACATGGAGTTCGAGAAGAAGCTCTGGGAGCACTCGCTCGATGGCGGGTTGCGGATGATGCGGCTCGGAATAGACACCCACGCCATCACCAGCCATTTCGCATTGCCACTGCTGATCCGTCGCCCGGGCGGACTGGTGATCGAGATGACCGACGGCACCACGGAATTCAACGTCAACTATCGGGCCGATGCGGGGTATTTCTACGACCTGGTGAAGGTATCGGTGCAGCGGATGGCGCTGGCGCAGTCGGAAGAGCTGCGCCCGTACGGCGGCACGGCGGTCGCACTGACTCCGGGCTGGCTGCGCTCCGAGGCCATGCTGGAGCACTTCGGTGTGACCGAGGAGAACTGGCGCGACGCGACCGACAACGAACCCCACTTCGTGATCTCGGAGTCTCCGACCCTCGTCGGCCGTGCGGCGGCTGCGCTCGCGGCGGACCCAGATGTGTCGCGTTGGTCTGGACAAACCCTGTCGTCCGGGCACGCGGCGACGGTCTACGGCTTCACCGATGCCGACGGCAGCCGCCCCGACGCCTGGCGCTACATGGAGGAAGTCCAGAGCAAGGACAAACCGGCAGACGCGACCGGCTATCGCTGATGAGCCAGGGGCGCAGTAAGGGGGTTGGCCAGGGGCGTAGTGGTCTCCCTGGCCAGTCCTGCCCTACAGCGGCAGCTTGCGGAATAGCGGCCGGGGGACATGGCGCAGCGCCGACATCACGAAGCGCATCGGCGGCGGCGCCCAGACTAGCTCCTTGCCCTTGGTGGCTGCGTCGACGGCGATCTCCGCGACCTGCTCGGCCGACACCGCGAGTGGGGCGGCGTCGAGGCCGTCGGTCATCTTCGTCCGCACGAAGCCGGGCCGCACCACCGACACCCGCACGCCGTGCGGAGCCAGCGCCTCGCCAAGCCCGAGGTAGAAGCCGTCGAACCCGGCCTTGGTTGAGCCATACACGAAGTTCGACCTGCGCACCCGTTCGCCCGCCACCGACGACAGCGCGATCACCGAGCCGTGGCCCTGCCGCTTCAGCCGCTCTGCCAGCGCGACGCCAGCCGAGACCGCCGCCGTGTAGTTCACCGTGGCCAGCTGGACCGCGGTTGCGTGGTCCCGCCAGGCCTGTTCCGGGTCGCCCAACAACCCGAACGCGACCACCGAGACATCGATGTCCCCGCCGGCGAATGCCTGCTCGATCGTGACGGGGTGGGAGCCGGTGTCGGTGGCGTCGAAGTCCAGTTCGACGACGTCGTTGCCCGCGTCGGACAGCCGCTTCGCCGCGGCTGTGCGGCGTTCGGATTGCCGTGCGGCCAGCACGATCCGCAGCGGACGCCGCGCGGCGTAGCGCTCGGCGATGGCCAGCGCGATGTCGGACGTGCCGCCGAGCAACAGCAGCGACTGGGGGTTGCCAACAGCGTCAATCACACCGGCTACCTTATCCATCCGTCGCAGGCGCGAAACCCCCGGTCAGCCAGACAGGTCGGAAACGATGGCCGCTCGCCGTCAGCGCCGCCGTGCGGCCAACCGTCCCCGCACCCGACCGACGACGCTGAGCGCGTCGCGCGCCTTGTCGGCCAGCCGGGGGTACTTCCGGGCGGCCCACTTGGCGCTGAGCATCAGAGGTGACGCGTTCTCCCGCTCGGTGACGTCCTGCAGCTGGTTCCGCATCTTGTCCATCCGGAACAGCACGCTGGCGAGCGCGTCGAGTGAGGCTTCGAGCATCTCGGCGTCGCCTGCACCGTCCGGGTGGCGTGGAGCGGGCTGCGTGACATCCCATGTGGGGATCAGTTCTTCCAGATCGCCGACGACGTTGTAGCCGGCGTCCCGCAGCTCTTCCACGATCTCCTTGGCCCGCTGGGTGACCCACTCCCTGTCCTCGACGGGTAGTCGCAACGGCTCCGCATCAGACCGCTGAGCGAGCACGTCGACGGCAAGGTAGTGCTTGATCAAATTGTGGTAGCTTGGCCCGTTCATCTCGTCGATGATCTTGGAGTTGAGACGGCGTAGCACGTTCGTCTCGACCAGCCCCATCGACGGGTTACGGGCCGATACGTCAGCAGGGCATTGCTCGGGATCGACGCCGACGGTGCGGGCAAACCGGGACCACAGATCATCCCGATCGCTTGCGCCGCGTGGCGGCGCGGTCACGATGTGTACCCGTTCCGGTGGGATATCGGCCGCCCAAGTTCGGAGTACCGCTGGCAGGTTTTGATAGTCCCAGAAGATATTGGCGAAGAACGGGTTGACCGTGTCGTCGATTCGCTTCAGCGAGTGCAGGTAGTCCGCGTAGGTCAGCAGGCCGCGGTTCTTGATGTCTTCCTGCCAATGGGCGGGAATCTGCCGCGCCAGGTCGCGGGCGGTCATCACGATGTGGACCTCAATGTCCTCCAGGTCGCGCATCGCGCGCCGGACGGAGTCGGCGTCCGCGAGTGAAAACATCTCGTGCGAGATGACCGACGGGCCATCCCACTGGCGGACAGCTCCGACGACCGCGCCCCAAGCTCCCGCGATCTTCGGGCCAGACACCCCGTAGTAGCTCAAACCGCGTAGATCGTGGGCGGCGAGGAAATGGGCGCTTCCTCCTGAGTTCGGATAAAGGAGGCCGAGTTCGCGTAATCTTGATCGCTTCTGCGCCATCACGTGCTGAAGGTACGTAGTGCCCGTTTTTGGTGCGCCGATGTGCAGGTACACACGCCGCGAACTCTCAGCCATGGCACAAGAGGATAATGACGCCCACGCAACGATTGATAGTGGGTCTGTGATGGAGTCGTTATGTCCGAAGTGCCGTCAGATCCCGAGTCGTCGGGCAAGATCGGACCTGAACACTCCGGCCGGATCGACGGTATCGCGAACTTTACGCCATTCATTCAGTCGTGGGTACATCGCGGCGAAGCCCTCCGGGCTCATTCTGGAGTCTTTCGCCAGGTAGAGCCGCCCGCCCATGCTGATTACCCGTTCGTCCAGCTCAGCGCACAGCTGGTGTAAGCCGTCCTTGATCGGGAAGTCGACGGTGATCGTCCAGCCTGGCATCGGGAACGACAGCGGTGCCTGGTTGCCCGCTCCGAAACGTTTAAAAACGTTCAGAAATGACACGTGACCCGATTGAGCGATACGGTGCACGATCGCGCGGAACTCGTCGTCCTGACCGAACGGCACAATGAACTGATATTGCAGAAACCCGTTCGGCCCATATGCCCGGTTCCAGTGCCCGAACAGATCAAGCGGGTGGTAGAAAGCCGTCAGGTTCTGCACCATGCCCCGCCCGCGCTTCGGCGTCTTGCGGTAGTACAGCTCGCCGATAGCGCTGAAGGTCAGCTTGTTGGCAAGGCCATTTGGGAAGACGTCGGGAAGGGTCAGCAGTGTGGGGGCATCGAACTTCAGCGGGTTGGCACGCAGCTTCTTCGGCAACTGGTCCAGCGTGGCCAGCGAGCCCCTGCCCAGGGCGGCCCGCCCGAGCCGGGAGTCGGTCGAGATCGAGTCGAACCACGCTGAGGAGTAGTCGTACTGGTCGTCGGAGCCGTTGGAGAACAGCTCGATGGTTTCGTCCAGGTCCTCGGTGCGGTCGGTGTCCGCGATGAAGTACGCGGTCTCGGTGTGCTTCATCGCGATCGTCGCGCGCAGCATGATTCCGGTCAGCCCCATGCCGCCGACAGTGGCCCAGAACAGCTCCGACTCCGGCCCGTCCGGGGTGAGGGTGCGTACCTCGCCGTTCGCTGTCAGCAGCTCCATCGACACCACGTGGTTGCCGAAGCTGCCGGCGCTGTGGTGGTTCTTGCCGTGAATGTCCGAGCCGATGGCGCCGCCGACGGTGACCTGGCGCGTGCCGGGCAGCACCGGAACCCATAGCCCGAAGGGCAGCGCCGCACGCATCAGCGTGTCCAGGCTGACGCCCGCGTCCACGACGGCGAGGCCACTGTCCGCGTCGATGGAGTGGATGCGGTTCAGGGCGGTCATGTCGATGACGACGCCGCCCGCGTTCTGCGCCGGATCGCCGTACGACCGGCCGAGACCGCGCGCGATCACCCCGCGATCACCCGCGCGCCTGACGGCGTCGATGACGACGTCGGGATTCTCCGCTCGCACGACGTCTGCGGCGGTGGGTGCGGTGCGTGCCCATCCGGTCAGCTCGGTCCGGTGCGCGGGATAGTTCGGCGTGTCCACGTACTCAGGGTAGCGAGCGGGCTTGATCATCGAGTTGTTGGTGAGCAGCGCGTTGGGAAGCCGCGTTAGGAAGGTGTTACTTCACCGGTCTGTTGGCTGGTTTCGTCGCCGCAGCGCCCGCCAGCCGCGGTGCAACGTGCCGAGCCAGCCCACTCGGCTTGCTAGCTCGACAAGGAAGCGTTTCACCAGGTCGCGAGTGGGAAGCTTCTGAAGAGCCTGCTCAGCCCCTGCGGGTTGGGCCCTAGCTGCCCCCCGTCCCGGCTGCTGCGCGGCGAGTTTGCCGTTGACATCGCCGACAAGGCCGACGATCCCGTCGAGCGCCGCATCTAGTAGGTCGCGGTCGCTGATCGCGTCCGGGGTGGTGCCTTCGCGCGCGTGCGCGGGGTCGGGGATGAGTTCGTCAAGATCGCCCCACACTCGCACACCGGCGTTTTCCACGTCGGAGACGATGCGTTTACCGTGTTCGATGGTCCAGGGGTAGTGCTCTGCTGGCAACGCTAGCGCTGGCTCAAGCCCGCTGCGCTTGGTCAGCACTTGCTTGGCGAGTACGTGTTTGAGGAGCTTCTCATTGGCCTTCCAGCTAAGCCCGGCTTCCCGCGCTCGGACGTTGATGTTCCGCATCAATTCCGCTGAGACCACTCCGAGTGACGTGTTGCCACCCTTCGCGGCCGTGTCGTAGTCGTCCGGGTCGATGCCGAGCACCGCAGCGAAACGTTGCCACAACACGTGCGGATGGGTGCCCGGCGGCGGGACTGTGATGACGTGCGTCCGGGCGGCTGGGACGACCTCGTTCCACCGGCTCAAGATCGCCCCGAGATCCTGCTGGCGCCAAAGCCGCCGTGCGGGAGGAGCGTCGGCCAACTCCGGGTCGACCAGAGCGGCGAGGTACTCGTCCCATGAGTAGGTGTCCCAGTTCTGCATGGCCTCTTGCCAGTCAGCTGGGATGGTGCGTGCGAGGTCGCGCCCAGTGAGCACGACACTGACCTCGGCTGGAGCCAGAGTTTCTACTGCGCGTCGAATCTGCTGTGGCTTAGCGCCGACGAGCCATTCCATGGACACGATCGCGCTGTGTCCCTGCCATGCGTGGATCTCGTCGACGAGGCGTTGCCACGCCCCGGCGACGTCTGCGGGGCGGTGGTTATGGGGATGCATGTTCGCCAGGTCCCGAACCGCGAAAACTTGATCACCCCAGTTGCGGCCAGGCCACAGCACTCCCCGTGCGGCTAGTCGCTCCTTGTTGCGTTTCAGCGCTCCCTGGAGATACGTCGTGCCCGACTTCGGCGTGCCGATGTGGAGGTACACGGTCTTGCCGCGGGCTTGTGCCGCTGCTTCCTCGGTCAACGCCTACTCCCTGCTCATGATGTGTGTCTTGTGGGGGCTGAAGCAGCGCGGCAGCCGTTGCGGCTCAGCCCGATCAACTGCGTGGTTAAACGCATGCCTCAACGTCGCTGAGGGCCCGAGATAGTGACGGATTTTACTGTAGCTGGCGAGTCGTACACCTCGCCTGCCACCCGCGCAACCGCTGCGATGCCACTGCTGGTCGACATAGTCACGCAGCATCCGGCGCCCACTCTTCTCGCCAGTGGTGTCGCGTTCGCACTGAACCCGCCCCTTCGAGATCAGCAAGGTATGGGCACATGCGACTCAAGGGATGCGCGCCCGTTAATCCATGGGACGATGGGGTGAACGACGGTGGTACCGTCATGACATTCGTCATGAACGTGAGGTTAACTCTGGTGGCATCCGCAAATCCTATGGCCGACCCCGCGATGGGGAGTCCCTCTGGCGAGCCTCCCATGATCGGCGACGATGCATTGTGCCTGCCGAGCGACTGCGACGCGGTATTGGATGTGTGTATCGGTGGACACCGGGTGTGGTCTATCGCGCCTCCTTCTTGGGAGGAAGCCGCCGCAGGTACATCGCGCCGTGTCTCGTGGCCCCCGATCTTGCTTCCCTATCTGAATGGGAGCGCGCATGTCGTCATCCGCGAACATGTCAGTGGACGCGTCCTGCTAGACCGGAACCACCGTTTCGGTACTGGTGAGGGCGAAGTCCGCATTGTCAACGCGGCCGGTCACCCGTTGTCCGTCAACAAGGCCGGTCGACTGGATCGCGCTTTCGAGGCCGGAACCGACGCGATGGTGGATTCCCTCCTCGACGGTATCGAGACACTCATCAAGGACATCCGCGAGGAGTGTGGGATCGAGGCGTTCCTCGCGTTCGGTGGACTGCTCGGCGCGATCCGCGAAGGCAAGCTCATCGGACATGACGTTGACGCTGATATTGGGTACGTCAGTGCCTATACGCATCCGCTCGACGTAGCTCGAGAGTCGTTCCACCTCCAGCGGATGCTTCACCGGCGCGGGTACAAGGTTAATCGTTTCTCTGCGGCAGATTTCAAGGCGCGGATCAGGGACCCGGACGGTGGAACACGTGGCATTGACATCTTCGGGGGGTTCTTTGTCGACGGCTATTTCCACTTGATGCCTACCGTCAGGGCGCCGTTGCCTCGCTCGGCGATCTTCCCGCTGGGCGAAGTGACCCTGCATGGTCGGCAGCTGCCGGCGCCAGCCGATCCAGAAGCCCTCCTCGAAGCAAAATATGGGAAAAACTGGCGGGTTCCAGACCCGTCATTTAAGCACCAACCACCTCCGTCGACACGTCGACGCCTACACGGATGGATGCGCGGATTGAGACAACACATTCGCTACTGGGAGTCGTTCTATAACAGTAAGGACAGCGCGGCTGTTCCGGATGAGCCTTCCGCCTTCGCGCAATGGGTTCACGAACGTGAGTCGACGCCGCAGCCCCTCGTAGATATCGGCTTCGGTACTGGTCGAGACGCACTGTGGTTTGCCCGCACCGGGTACCAGGTTCAAGGGTTTGAATACGTCCCTGCCGCCGTGAAGCACGCTGAAGACGCTGCCAGAAAAGAAGGCTTGTCGGCGAAGTTCGACGTGTTCAATCTCTATGAGCGTCGGCAGGTCCTAGCGACAGGAGCGGAGCTGGCGCACGACGAGCGGCCAAGAGTCCTTTATGGGCGCTTTCTTGTGCATGCGCTGGAAGATGAGGGCCGCCATAACCTCTGGCGATTCGCTGAGATGGCGCTGCGATCGGGCGGACGCCTCTACGTCGAGTTCCGTACCGGTAAGGACGCCACAGCGGAGCACGCCTTCGGGGAGCACTTCCGCCGCTTTCTCCCCTCAGACGTCGTGGTTGACGAGATCGAATCTCGCGGCGGGCATGTCGAACATCGGGAGGAAGGCCACGGCTTGGCGGTGTACAAGGACGAGGATCCCCACGTGTGCCGGCTCGTCGTGAGGTGGGACCAGTGATACGGCAGATCAGGGCCGCTGGTCGCCGCTTCGCCGATCGACTCGCCCCGACGGTAATGGCTTCGATCTCCGACGCGTCACGACTGCGTGCGGAAGTGCCACGACTGCGCGCAGAAATGCAGCAGGCGCAGCAACGCGCGACCAAAGCTACGCAGCAAACGCAGGCGCTTCGTAATCGAGTCGCACGCCTGGAAGCCGAGGTCCAGGAAACACGTCGACTCAACCGGCATGTCGCGGAAGTGACCGACATCGTCCAGGAGGTCCTGCTGCCAGCCGCCAACCGTGACGACGACCGGCTCAAGGAAGTTCTTACCCGCTACAAGGACAGCTTCTAGCACGCTTTGATCAGTGAAGCAGTGTCCGTTACCGCACTGCTCACGGAGCGAATCCAGTACAAGACCACTCTCGTTAACAAGGCAAGAATGCCGGGCAAGCCAGCGACGGGCTGCCCGGCGTTTGTCGTCTCCGGCTGGTGCGGTACTTGTCGTTCCCGAAGCTACCGACGGTTAGGCGTGCCAAGGCTCGGTGTCGGTCGCTCTGTGTGGCTCATGTAATGTTCTGCGTCATGAGCAGGCGTGTTGTATTCCTGCACGTCGGTGCCCCCAAGACAGGCACGACGTACTTGCAACGGATTTTCTTCGCGAATCGTGGCCTGTTGGCGTCACGCGGGGTGTTCGTACCCGGCTCGAGGCCGCTACACCACTTCCGGGCGGGTTATGACCTGCGTGGTGTGCAACAGGAGCCAGGTCACCCAGCTCCTAGCTGGGACGGCGCATGGGACGCGATGGTGGAGAAGATCCGGAAGTCGGGTCGCAAGATCGCCGTCGTCTCCGACGAGCGCCTAGCGGCGTGCACCGTTGAGGAGGTGGAGCGTGCCGTCTCCTCGTTCGAGTTCGCTGACGTGCATGTGATTTACGCCACGAGGGAGCCGGCGGGGCTGCTGTCGGCCGAGTGGCAGGAACATGTCAAGCATGGCGATCGTCGTACCTTCGACCGCTGGCTCGCGGACACGCTCGGCTCCCGAGGCAAAGGGTGGTACTGGCAGGTTCACGGCGTGGGCGACGTGCTGCGCCGATGGGGATCGGCGGTCCCTAGCAGTCAGATGCACGTCATGACACTTCCACAGCGTGATGCCGATCCTGACCTGCTGTGGCATCGGTTCTGTTCGGTGCTTGGGATCTCGCCGGACGACGTGGACACGGACGTGCAGTCGAACGTGTCACTCGGCGTCGAAGGAGCCGAGGTCCTGCGGCGTGCGAACGAACTCATGCCGGTCGATTTTCCCGAGTGGCATCGGATCGGCGTTACTCGTGAGATCCTCGCTCACAGCATCCTGGCTCCCCGCGGCGAGAAGACATCGATTCGTGTGCCCGAGCAGTGGGGAGAGGAGGTCGAGCGGTACGCCGAGCAGCTGATATCCGATATCAAGGACTGCGGTTGTGAGATCGTCGGCGACCTGAATGAGCTGCGAGGCGTGAACACGCAACGTGATGACGCATTCACTTCGTCGGACCTCGTCCCCGCTGCCGTCGACGGCATCGCCGGTCTGATGTTGCACATCAGCGAACTGCACGATGACTTGCGCAAGACACGCGGTGAACTCGCCGAGGAGCGCAAGCGGCGTCAGACCAAGGAGCGTATGGCGGCACGGGCCTGGGCGTCTCTACGGGAGCATCGGAACCTGCCGCCGAGGGAACGAGTGAAGCGCTGCGTCGTCGAATTAGGCGAGCAGTCCCGCGTGGTTGGGCGCATGCTCGACGTATACCGGAAGCTCCACCCCCACAAGGATTAGCCGCAGCGGCCGATGGGCCTGAGCAGCGCACCTGGCGACGTCGCTGGGTGCGCCTGTGCTATTCAGGGCTCCTCCGCCGTCTCCTGGCGACCTGAATGGGTACCGCGTTTAGACTGTGCAGACGACCGGGGCCGGAAGCAGACCATGTTCGGTCAAAGAGAGTGCAATGAAAAGGTAAAGCGGTGGTGGCAGAATCCGTGGCGAGTGGATCGGGGATTTCGGAGCGCGACACCGGTTCTCGATCAATCTTTGCGCAGTTGATCCGTTTCGGGATCGTCGGCGTGTTCTGCGCCGTGCTCGATTTCGGCACCTACAAGGCGCTGCTCGCATTCGGCATGGACATCTCACCGTGGGTCGATGTCGCGCGGGGCATCAGTTTCATCGTTGGCACGACGACGGCCTACGCGCTCAACAAGCGGTTCACCTTCGACGCCACCGGCGGTATCCGCCAACTCAGCAGCTTCATGATTCTCTATGGCTCGACGTTCACGGTCGCGGTCGGTGTCAACTCCACGTTATTGCACACGTTGCCAACAACTGAGTGGCGCGAAGACATCGCTTGGGTAATCTCGCAAGGAACGGCCACGACGATCAACTTCATCATGCTCCGGCTCGTCGTGTTTCGAGAACGCTCGAAGCAAACAGATCGGTCAGTAGAAAGTAAAGATTCGCTACGTGGCTGATGTAGGTGAAGGCGGGGAAATCGCACCATGTACCTTGGCCTCGCGAACCGAAGCCCCGCGTTGCATGGCAGACAGTATTCAGGAATGAGGCGCGATGTCCGGCAATACAGTTCCGGAGAGTAAGAAGGCCGAGGACGTGGCCGAGGCTACGCAGACCGAATCGGCCAATGGTCATTCCGTAACGGCGACCGCCGATGATCTGGCGAAGGCCAAGGCGGACAACGAGCCCATACTCGCCGAGCATGTGTCGCACGGACGCCTGCTGGCCCAGCGTGGCCTGTTCGTCGGGCCGTCCGACCTAGTGAGCCGGGACCTCTACGCGAAGGTGTCCGAACACAGCAAGGGCATCGTCTCCCGCACCCGCCACACCATGACGGTCGGTCCGAACGCCAAGGTCGCCACCAACACCTACTTCGGCAGGTTCCCCGCGTCCTACTGGCAGCGCTGGACGACCGCACGGGAGGTGACGGTCGAGCTGACCGTCACCGGCAGCGGCAGCGTCTTCATCGCGGCATCGGACTACGAGGGCGAGCCGCGCCGGGTCACCTCCTGTGTGCTGGAGGATGCCGCGGCCCAGCGGGTCACGCTGGACACGAAGATCGACAAGTTCTTCGACGGCGGCGCGATGTGGCTGGAGATCGAGACCGGCTCCGGCGAGTCCCTGACGGTCGAGAATGTGCGCTGGACTGTCGACGCGCCGGAGAAGATCCGGCCGACCGCGGTGACCATCTGCACGATGAACCGCGCCGATGACTGCCTGTCCAACCTGCGCGCGCTGGCAGACGACATCGACTCGATGGAGACGCTCGACGTCATCTATGTCGCCGACCAGGGCAACGACACGGTCGACTCGCGCGATGGCTTCGCGGAGGTCGCCACGGACCTCGGCGCCAAGCTGGAGTACATCCAGCAGCCCAACCTCGGCGGCGCTGGCGGCTTCACCCGTGGCCTCTACGAGGTCGCGAGCCACACCGAGACCGAGCACGCCAACGTGCTGTTCATGGACGACGACGTGCTGCTTGAGCCCGACATCATCGTCCGGCTGACCGCGTTCTCCAACCGTTCCGCCGCGCCCGCCATCATCGGTGGTCAGATGCTGAACCTGCTGCATCCGCATCAGCTGCACCGGAGTGCTGAGTACGCGCTGCCGAACACGCTGGAGACCGGCCAGGTCGTCAAGCACGCGCTCGCTCGCGCCGACATGCTGCGCATTGATCCCCGGACCGGCAAACCCAGGCAGCAGGAGCGTCGCGTCGACGGCGCCTACAACGGCTGGTGGGCCTGCCTCATCCCGTACGAAATCGTCGCGAAGTGCGGGTACCCGCTGCCGTTCTTCTTCCAGTGGGACGACCAGGAGTACGGCTTCCGTGTGAAGTCGAAGGGCTTCCGCACCGTCACGCTGCCCGGCGCCGGTGTTTGGCACGCGGACTTCCACTGGAAGGACTGGGATGAGTGGCACCGCTACTTCAACCTGCGTAACGCCATGATCACCGCGGCGCTGCATACGCCCTTCGACATCAACCTGCTTGCCAAGACGGTGGCGGGGCACATGATCCGGTACCTCCTCGGCATGCAGTACGCGCTTACCGCGACGCTGTTCAAGGCGGTCGAGGACTTCCTCGAAGGGCCGGACGTCCTGCACGACGGCGGCGTCAAGGCGATGCAGGAGATCCGCGAGCTGCGATCGCACTACCCGGAGTCGAAGCGCCACGACGCCATTGAGGTGCCGGGTGTCGGCTCGAACCGGATCGCCATCGTCAACGCGGGTCCCACGCCGACCAGGAAGAACCTGGTGATGATCAAGCGGATCATCGACAAGCTGCGCGGCAAGCACCGCTACAAGATCGGCCAGATCCCGGTCTCGGACGCGCAGTGGTGGCACGTTGCGCTGTTCGAAACCGCCGTCGTCACCGACATGTCGCAGGAAGGTGTGCGGCTGCGCAAGTACGACAAGAAGGAGACGATCCGGCTGGCCAAGCGTGGCTTCAAGCTGCTCCGCCGTCTGCGCAAGGAAGGCCCCGTCGTGCGGGAGCAGTACAAGAAGGCGATGCCGAAGCTGACCAGCAGGGAGAACTGGCAGCGCCTGTACCGGCTGTGAGCCGGGCTTGACGCGGCGGCGTCGCGGATCTGCGGCCGGGGCTCGGCGCGCTGCGGCCGGGCCTTTGTGGCCGGGCACGCTGCGGCCCGGCTATGCCTGTCGCTGCTCGCGCTGGTTGGCTCTAGGATGATCTTGATGCCGTTTGGCGATACGTATCGCCACGACGCCTCAAGATCCACTCAGCAGCCTTCGCGATAAACACAAAACGGACACACGAACGCGGGTCGTCGCTGACGCGGCGACCCGCGCTGTCATGGCAGGGGCAGGAGGCCAGGCTCCTGGGGCTGTGACGAAATTTTGTCCGTTATGCAGAGATGGGCGTGCAACATTCCCAGGACACCCAGGACTCAGTAGCGGAAGAAGCGCTCGCGCTGGCCTTGCCGGACCAGCCGCAGCCACTGCAGGAACTCGCGCGGGCTGTGCTTGTGGCCGATGAAGTACAGCCCGAACCGGATGACCTCGAGCATGCCGAGCTTGCGCATCCCTGGCTGGGAGAGCAGGTAGCCCCGGTTGCGGTAGGTGAAGTAGCGCTTGACGTCGTTCTCCGGGTCCTGCGCGTGGAACTTGCCCCACAGCATCGGCTTGAACTCGTCTGAGCCGTCCGGGTGCAGGTAGCGCACCTTCAGCGACGTCCCGAACGGCAGGCCGGAGCGCACCAGCCGCCGGTGCACCTCCACCTCGTCGCCCCGGAAGAACAGCCGCAGGTCGGGCACCCCGACGACGTCCAACGTCGACGCGCGGAACAGCGCGCCGTTCATCAGCGAGGCGATGCCGGGCAGGAAATCCTCGCCGAGCTCGGCCGAGGTGCGCTTCCACGTGAGTCCGCGCCGCAGTGGGAACGCGAGCTGGTCCGGGGTGTCGATGTTGACGACCATCGGAGAGATCGCGGCAAGGTCGCGTGACGTCGCCTCGTCCAGGAGCACTTCCAGCACGTGCTCGTCGGCTGGCCTGCCGTCGTCGTCGGCGCACCAGACCCAGTCCGCGCCCATCGCGAGTGCGTGCAGCATGCCCAGCGCGAAGCCGCCCGCCCCGCCGAGGTTGTGGTGCGACGGCAGATAGGTGTGCGGCACACCCACGGCCTCGACGACGTCCTTGGCCGGTTCGTCCGGGCCGTTGTCGACGACAATGAGGTGGTCGACGGGCCGGGTCTGCGCCGCGATGATCTTGAGCGAGTTGGCGAGCAGCTCGCGCCGATGCCGGGTGACGACGACCGCTACCACTGATGCGGCTGGCAGTCCCTGCCGCTCGCTCGACTCAGTCACTGGCCACCGCCAGCCGCGGGGTTGCTGGCGCTCGCGGGATTACCGGTCGTCGCATTGCTGGCGGCCGCTGAGTTGGTGTCGCCACCGTTCGCGGTGGACTTGCTGTCCGCGTTGGGCTGGGTGGTGCCGTCGGAGTTACCGCCACCAGGCTTGCCACCGCCTGCGGCTTTCTCTTGCCCAGGGCCTGTGCGGCCAGCGCCGCCACCGCCCTGACCGCCAGTGCCGGGACCACCGGCACCGGCGCCCTTCCTGCCACCAGGTCCGCCCTTGCCACCAGGCCCGCCAGCACCGGGACCGCCCTTGCCCTTGCCGCCAGGGCCCTTCTTCATGCCGCGCCGGGCCGCCCGCTTCTCGAACGGGTCTACGCCCTTGTACTCCGTCAGTACCTCACGCACCGAGCCCTGCTGCTTCACTTGTCCACCGTCCATCCAGACAGCCGACTTGCACAGATCCATCAGCAGGCCGTCCTGGTGGGAGGCGAAGACGAGCAGACCGGAACGGTTGACCAGGTCGACGAGCCGGGAGCGCGCCTTCTTGAGGAATGCGGCGTCGACCGCACCGATGCCCTCGTCGAGCAGCAGGATCTCCGGGTCGATCGACGTCACGACGCCGAGCGCGAGCCGCACCCGCATACCGGTGGAATAGGTGCGCAGCGGCATCTGCAGGTAGTCACCCAGCTCGGTGAAATCCGCGATGTCGTCGACCCGCTTCTCCATCTGCTTGCGGGTCATCCCCAGGTAGAGGCCACGGACCATGATGTTCTCGTAGCCGGACGTCTCGTTGTCCATGCCGACACCGAGGTCGAACACCGGCGCGACCCTGCCCCGGATCTTCGCCGTGCCCCTTGTTGGCTCGTAGATCCCGGACAGCAGCCGCAGCAGCGTCGACTTGCCCGCGCCATTATGCCCGACTAGGCCGACACGGTCTCCCTCTGACAGCGAAAGGTTGATGTTGTGCAGCGCCTCGATGACGGGCACCTTGCTGTCCATGCCGATGTGGCCGCCGACCTTGCCGAGCATGCGCTTCTTCAGCGAACGGGTCTTCGCGTCGAAGATCGGGAAGTCGACGTAGGCGTTCTTGACCTCGATACTGACCATGAGTCACACCCAATACGAGACGCGGGCACGGTAGTTGCGCAACACCACCAGGGTGAGGCACCAGCCGATGACGGTGACAGCGAGAGCGATGTACCAGTGCGTCCAGCTCTGCTCGCCACCGATCAGCGGCGCTCGCACGGTTTGCAGGAAGTGGTACATCGGATTGAGCTGGTAGATCAGCGTGCGCGGGCCGGTGCCCGCGTCCTCGCCGAATCTCGCGATGAGGGTGTCGACGGACCACACGATCGGCGTCATGAAGAAGAGCAGGCTGCTGATCGAATCGATGAACTGCGGGACGTCCCGGAACCGGGTCGAGATGATCCCGAACAGCAGCGCCACCCACACGCCGTTGATCAGCAACAACGCAAGGCCGGGGATCGCGAGCAGGGAGGTCCAGCTGAGCCCGGGGTGCTCCATCGCCGCTTCGTGGGAGATCAGCTTGTACGGCTGGTTCAGGCTGGTGAAGAACACCGCGATCACGATGACGTAGACCGCGAGGTTGTGCAGGAAGATGATCGACAGTCGCCAGGTGGTGCGCAGCGCGTAGACCGTCAGTGGGGCAGGCAGGTGTTTGACGAGTCCGGCGTTCCTGATGAAGGTCTTGGATCCCTCGTTGAGGGACGACATGATGAAGTTCCAGACCAGGAAGCCTGTCGTGATGTACGGGACATACGCGCTGATGGGAGCGTTGAAGAGCTGCGAGTACAGCATCCCGAGGCCGATCGCGGTGATGCCCATGCTGAGCGTGATCCACAACGGCCCGAGCGCTGACCGGCGATAGCGCTGTCTGATGTCCTGCCAGCCAAGGTGACTCCACAGTTGGCGGCTGCGCAGGCCAGCACTGAGATCCCCGAACGCGCGCTTGAACGTCCGGGATGTGTTCGTGTCGACCGCGGCTGGGTGGGTCATGACGGGCGGCTCCGTCGTGCTTGTTTGCTGCACGAGCCATGAGGGTACCGGCCCGCCGCCGGGACCTTCATGGCAGGCGGCAGCGTGACGTGCGATAGCTGATGTGGACGCTTACCATGCGCACGTATTCGTTTTGATTGGCGGAATCTGAGTTCCGCCTTGCATGCGCACTGTGGGGTAGTCGTCCGATTTGGTGGCGGCGTTCGGACACAGCTTCGCTGGTAGCCGACCGTGCGACTCACTCATCGTCGCCCTCCCGTGTCCCGCGTCATGTCAGTCGGACATCATGTCCCCATGGGTGGTGCTCCGGTCGCCGAGGACGCGCGTGAATACGGCGCCGACGTCGTCCGTGGTCCGCTCGACGACGTCGGCGCACGCCCCGATCTCGTCGCGCTGAACGCGAACGTCGAACAGAAGGAGGTGCGGCCGTGACGCGGCTGCTGCTGCGGTCCGATGCGTCGGGCGCCATGGGAATCGGCCACGTGGGCCGGGCTGTCGCGTTCGCGGAGGAGGCGACGGCGCGGGGCTGGCAGGTCACCCATTCCGGCACCGTCGAAGGCGCGGACTGGCTGGCCGACAGGCTGGACGAGCTCGGCGTCAAGCGGGTGCCCGCAGCCGACGGTCCCGCCGCGCTGGGTGTGCTCGCCGCCGAATCGGACGCCGTGCTTGTCGACCACCACGACCTCGACGAGCTACGTGATCCGATCAACGCGGCTGGCGCGCTGCTCGTTTCGCTCGAAGGCGGCACGTTCGGGCGCAGGTCGGCGGACATCGTCGTCGACACCGGACTGCGGCCGCAGGAACGTCCGGACGACGACTCGCCGACGGTGCTCACCGGGTCCCGCTACGCGCCAGTGCGCCAGGCCGTGCGCGACGCGCGCGAAAGCAGGAGCGCGACGCCGCCGGATGGCGACCCGCCCCGCGTCGTCGTCGTGCTCGGTGGCGGGTCGGTGTGGCGGGACACCGTGACGGCGCTGCTGACCGCGCTGCGCGACACCGAGCAGCCGTTCCACGCCGACGTCCTCGCGCACGGCGATCCGGACATTCCCACCGAGGGCACAGGGCAGCGGTTCGACCTGACGACACCGCACGGCGGGCTGCCCGAGCTGCTCGCGGGCGCGGATCTGGTGATCAGCGCGGCAGGCGTGACGCTGACTGAGCTGTGCTGCATCGGGGTGCCCACCGCGCTGGTGCGGCTGGTGGACAACCAGGCGATGAACTACGAGGCGGCGGTCGACCTCGGCGTCGCGGCTGGCCTCGGTACGGCGGAGGACCTAGCGGCGGACGGCTCCGACGCGGTCGGTGAGCTGCGGCGGTTGCTCGCGGACGCCGAGCTGCGCGCGGGTTACGGCGACCGTGCGGCCGATGCCGTCGACGGCGAGGGCAGGGCGCGGGTGCTCGACGCGATCAGCGAGCGGCTAGCTGAGGTGCGCGAGCAGGCGGAAGCGGCCGCGGCAGAGCGTGCGAAGGCGCGCGAGGCTCCCGCCGCGGTGAGCGAAGCCCCCGCGGAGGCCGCGGACCTCGCTGCCGCGAGCGAGGACGCCGCGGCAAGCGAAGACCCTGCGGACATCGCCGAGCCGCTCGCGAAGTCGCCCGATTCGTCCCCGTCATTGACGGAGGATGCGCCCTAGGATGTCGGCATGGCGCCCTGGGATGCTCCGCAAGACCGTGTCTACTACCTGATCACCCCAGCCGGGTTTCCCAACTACGGCGACGAGTTGATCGCCGACGGCTGGCTGCGCTATCTCGCCGAGGTCGCGCCGGACGCCGAGGTCTGGGTTGACACCCACTCGCCCGGCCCCGCGCAGCTGCTGCACGGAAAGACGCATCCACAGGTGCGGTTCGTCGACACGCTGTGGCGGCTGTGCGGCGACGCCACCCGAGAGCTGGACTCGCACGACCCGTGGGAGGTCGCGGCGTGGGTGCAGCGGGCGGTCGCTGACCCCGGAATGGCGCCCGCACGGCTGCACGGCATCGCACTGCTGCACCGCGTCGATGTCTTCCACGTGCTCGGCGGCGGGTACGTGAACGGCATCTGGCCGCACCACTTCGGTCTACTCGGCGGGGCGGCGGCAGTCGCGCGAACGACCGGTGCCCGTACCGCGATGACCGGCCAGGGACTCGTCCCGGCCCCGGATGACGCGACGCCGCTGCTGCGCTCGCTCACCGACCGGTTCGACGTCGTTGACGTCAGGGACGCCGAGTCAGCCGACGTCCTCGGCATCGAGCCCGGCCTGGACGACGCGTTCCTCACCATCGCGCAGCAGCCCACCGTCGCGCCGGAGGACGTGTGGCCGGACCAGGCGCCGCCCGAGGTGATGGTGTGTGTGCAGTCCGACCGCAACGACTCCGGTCCCGGCGCGCTCGCGGGCGCGGTGCTGTCGCTGTTGCGCGTGTGGCGAGTGCGACCGGAGACGGTGTGTTTCGTCGAGGGCATCCCGCGTGTCGACAACCGGATCGTGGGGCTGATCAACCAGGAACTGCCCGGCGCGCGGTTCTACTCGTTCGCGGAGTTGTGGGACAACGGCCTGCCGGTGACGTCCGCGCAGACCTGGGTGTCGACGCGGTTTCACCTGCATCTGGCCGCTGCCGCCGCTGGGGCGTCCGGTGTCGCCGTGCCGATCAGCGAGGACTACTACACGACGAAGCACCGTGCGCTGCTCGACCTCGGCTCGAGCTGGACGTTGCTGTCCGACTTCGGCGAGCTTCCCGCCCGGCCCGGCAGGGGTGGCTTCGACGCGGAGACGCTGGACGGCTATCGCAAGCGCAAGCGCCAACTGGCGGAGGCGGTCTACGCGGTGTGAGAGGCGCTACCACCCGCTCCCATGCTTTGGATCTTGATGCTGTTTGGCGATCCGGATCGCCAAACAGCATCAAGATCGACCATCGCCGAATGGTCATTTCCGCTCCCGGCGCGCCGCTGACGGGCGTGATTCGCTCAGTTCAGCCATGATCGGGGCATGAGCGACGACACCACGAACCACCGGACGACCACTGAACGGGACGAGCCGGTCTCGTCGTTCGCGAAGTCGATGTTCGCCGGTGAGCTGCCGGACGAGCTGGTCTTCCCGTTCCCGAGGCTGGGGCGCGACGAGTCGCGGAAAGTCCATGGGCTGATCGACTCGGCGCACGAGTTCCTGGACGAGGCCTACGATCCCGCGTTGGTCGAGCAGGAACGCTGGGTCGGCGACCACATCATCAAGGGGCTCGGCGAGCGCGGCCTGCTCGGGCTGTACGTGTCGCCCGAGTACGGCGGCCAAGGCCTGTCGCAGACCGGCTACTGCCGGGTGATGGAGGAGTTCGGCGGCTACGACGCGACGCTGTCGGTCGTGATGGGCGTGCACCAGTCCATCGGGATGAAGCCGATCCACATGTTCGGCACCGAAGAGCAGAAAGCCCGGTTCCTGCCGGATCTCGCCGCCGGACGCAAGCTCGCCGCGTTCGGCCTTACCGAGCCGAATGCTGGATCGGACGCCTACCACGTCGAGACGTATGCCGAGCGACAGGCGGACGGGTCGTTCCTGCTCAACGGCGAGAAGCGCTGGATCGGCAACGGCTCGAAGGACGTCGTCTGCGTGTTCGCGCGCTGCGAAAACGGTCATGTCGCGCTGATCGTCGAGAAGGGCATGGACGGCTTCGAGGCCCCGCACCGGTTCGACACCCTCGGCCTGCTCGGCAACGACCTGCGCAAGCTGACGTTCAACAACGTGCGGGTGCCGAAGGAGAACGTCCTCGGTGAGCCTGGCGACGGCTTCCGCATCGCGATGTCGACGTTGAACAACGGCAGGATGTCGCTGGGCACCGGCGTCGTCGGTGGCACGAAGGCGCTGATCAAGCAGGCCATCGAGCACACGACGCGGCGCGAGCAGTTCGGCATGCCACTGGCTGACTTCGAGTTGGTCGAGGACAAGGTCGGCTGGATGGTCTCGTACCTGTACGGCCTGGAATCGCTTGCGTACCTCACCACTGGACTGGTCGACGCTGGCGTGCCCGACTACTCGGTGGAGTCCGCGATGTCGAAGGTCGCCGCGACGGAGTTCAACTGGTACGCCGTCAACCGGGTGTTCCAGCTGATGGGTGGCGAGGCGTACATGGCGGACTCGTCGATCTCGAAGACGTTGCGCGACACCAGGATCTTCCCGATCTTCGAGGGCGCCAACGACGTGCTGCGTGCGTTCATCGCGCTGTCCGGCATGAAGACCGTCGCGGGCGAGTTCGAGGAGTTGCGGTCGATCAACCTGTCCGATCCGATCGGGTCGATCGGGACGTTGGCGGAGTTCGTGCGCGGCCGGGTGAGTCGTCGCCTACGCCCTGCGTCGCTGGAGACGGCGCACCCGAAACTGGAGAAGCAAGCCGACGCGGTGGCCAACCAGACGAAGCAGCTACGCGGCGCGGTGGAGACGTTGTTGCGCACACACGGCAAGGACGTCCAGTTCCGGCAGCGGCAGCAGAAGCGGATCGCGGACGCCGCGTGCGACATCTACGCCCAGGTCGCGACGATCTCGCGCACCACGGCGCTGTTCGAGGACCAAGGCGTCGAGGCGTCCGGGCAGGAGCGCTACATCGCGTCGTCGTTCTGCGACCGCGCGGCACACCGGGTCGGCACGCAGCTGCGGCTGGTCGAGCGCAACGACGACGAGCAGATGCACTCCATCGCGCGGCTGGCGTACAACCGGGGCGGGTACTCACCTCGGCTGCACTGACGACGGTTCGGCCGGGCCGGGCTTACGGCTTGGTCGCCTGGGTCGGTTCGGTTGTGCCGCTGGGCTCGTCCGGCCCGGTATCGCCTCCGGCATCCGTGCGGTCGCCGCCGTTGTCATCATCGGCGCTGCTGTCGCCGCTGCGGTCGGTGTTCTCGTCGCTGTCGTCCGGCTGTTCGCAGGACGTGCCGTCGTCCGGCTGCGTCCCGTCCTCACTGTCATCCGGGCGGTCGGAGTCTTCACGGTCGGCCGGGCGTTTCGAGTCCTCAGCCGGGCGTTCGGAGTCCTCAGCGGTGTCGTTGTCGCGGTCTTCGGAATCGGTGCCTTCGCCAGCGTCATCGGTGTTGTCCGGCTGTTCGCACGACGGGTCGTCGGTCTCGCCGGGTTCCGCTGGCTCCGAGGGCTCCGAGGGCTCCGAGGGTTCTGCTGGTTCCGCAGGTTCCGTTGGCTCGGTTGGCTCTGACGGGTCGGTTGGCTCGGCTGGCTCTGACGGCTCTGTCGGTTCCGAAGGCTCCGCTGGCTCTGAGGGTTCCGTTGGTTCGGAAGGTTCCGAGGGCTCGGTCGGTTCTGCTGGCTCCGGCGGCTCGCTTGGTTCCGACGGCTTGGTAGGCGCTGGGCGCTCCGGGCTTTCCGTGCTCGCGTCATCGTTCGGCTCTGACTGCGAGTCGTCAGTCGGGCCTGGGGTTTTCGTGTCCTCGTTGGTGTTTGGTGTCGACGAGTCGTCGGTGTCGCCCGCGCGCTCCCCGTTGTCGTGGTCGGCGTCCGAACCTGTGTCGGGGTTCTCCGGCGTCTTCGAGTCCTGCTTCGGCGGCTGCTCCTGCGCCGGTTCCTTGCCAGGCTGCTGCTTTGGCTTGCCGGGCTTCGTTGCCTCGTCAGGACCGCGCGACGCCGCGAGCGTGTGTGTAACCTGGCGGCCGGTGCCGGGCCGTGGCCCGAGACCGGCGTAGTGGTCGGCCCAGGCCAGCACGGCGCGGACGTAATCCAGTGACGGGTTGTAACTGAACAGCGCTTGATTCAGTTGCGACGCATCGGAAAGATCGCGCGCTCCTGCGCACAGGTAGACCGCCGATCCGAGCGTGGCGTCGTAGATGTTGTGTGGGTCGCGCACACCGTCGCCGTTGCCATCCTGCCCGTACTGCAACCACGTCGACGGCAGGAACTGCATCGGCCCGACGGCGCGCTCCCACACCGTGTCGCCGTCGAACTGGCCGCCGGTGCTGTCGTGGATCGTCGCCGTGCCCGCGAGCGAACCGTCGAGTCGCGGGCCCAGGATGGGACTCGCCGTGCGCCCGTCGCTGAGCAGCGCGCCGCCGCGCGCATGCCCTGACTCGATGCGCCCGATGCCCGCGAGTACCGACCAGTGCAGCTGGCATGTCGCATCGCGCCTGCTCAGCGTGCCTGCGGCTTGTCGATACGCGTCGAGGACATGCTGCGGAATCGTGCCGTTGTCGAGCACGATGTCGTGCGATGGCTGGGCATCGCTCGCCGTGTGTGGGACGAGCCGGGCGAGCCGCGCGCCGATGCTGGACGTCTTGATGTCGGCGGGTTCGTCGTCCTGGCTGTCGGTGGGCAGCGGGTAACGCTGCGGCGACGACGGATGCGCGGCGAAACCGGGAAGCGCGAGCGGGACTGCCGCCGCGTCGTGCGGTTGCGTGCCTGCCGCGAGTGACGTCGCGGCCAGTCCGCACACACATGCCAGCGTCGTGACGGTGGAGCGACGTTGCTCCCGCTCGCTTCGTGGCGTCAACCGTTCCCCTCCCATGAACTGAGCCGGGAGACAGTTACGCAGCGTTGACGAACCGTGTCAAGGACACCCCGTCATGGGGCGTAGTCCTGCTGGGGCCGTTCGGCCCAGGCTGCTCACCGTTACGGCCGCGCAGGAACAACTGTTACGCCGGGTGGCGTAACGTCGCGTCGTTGATCAGGCCCCGTCGCGGTGTTGTTCGCAGAATCGGTCAAAGCGGACGTTCTCGCGCAACATCGCGAGGGAGGCTGATCAACTATCAGGCGGGCACACTCCGACGGTGCAACTGGGCACCACACCAGGTACGGCTGGCGGCGCCCAGACGCCGCCAGCCCGCCGGAGTCCTACAGGTACTGACCCGTGCCCGTCACCCCATGGTGGTGCTCGCCTGCCTGCATGCCGTGGCTGCCAGGGGGAAGGCCCTTGCGCATCTGGTCTAGCTGTGCCCGTGCCGCCATCTGCTGGGCGAACAGCGCCGTCTGGATACCGTGGAACAGTCCCTCCAGCCAGCCGACCAGCTGTGCCTGCGCGATCCGCAGCTCGGCGTCTGACGGTGTGGTCTCGGCCGTGAACGGCGCGACGAGGCGCTCCATCTCCTCCTGCAGCTCGGGCGCGAGCGCCTGCTCAAGCTCCTTGATCGACGTCTCGTGGATCTCCCGCAAGCGGTTGCGGCTGGCGTCGTCGAGCGGCGCGGCCCTGACTTCTTCGAGCAATTGCTTGATCATGGTGCCGATACGCATGACCTTCGCCGGTTCTTCGACGAGGTCGCCGACGCCGTTCTTCTCGTCGGACTCGGCGTCGTTCGGGATGCGTGCGGTGCCGACCGGCGAGCCGTCAGGGCCGACGACGACCACGTGATGTGACTGGTCCTGGTCGCCGCTGTTCGTCGGGTCGGGCTCCGGGGTGTTCGCCTCGGTCATGTGCTCCATCCTGGTATGTCGGAGTTGTGTCCTCCGTGCCGTCGCGGTACCTGATTCCGAGGGTAGTCGGCCCTCCTCCGTATGGCTGCATCTATTGGTCGACCCGGAGACTCGCGCTATCTAGACGTCCGTACGGTGTCATCATGCCGTTCGACATCGCTCGGATTCGCGGGCTGTACCCCGCACTGGGTGACGGGTGGATTCACCTCGACGGCGCGGCCGGGATGCTGGTCCCTGAGCAGGTCGCGTCGGCTGTCGTCACGGCCATGCGTGCGCCGGTCTCCGGCCCTGGCGCGGCGTTTCCCGCATCGCACCGCGCGGAAAGCATCGTCGCCGCCGCTCGCCGAGCGGTAGCCGACCTCGTCGGCGGCCACCCAGACGGCGTGGTGCTCGGCCCCAATGCCGCGGTGCTGACTAAACGGTTCGCCGACGTCGTTGCCGAGACCTGGACCCTCGGCGACGAAGCGATCGTGTCCCGGCTGGACGAGGTGTCCAACCAACGCCCGTGGCAGCAGGCCATGCGCCGCATCGGAGGCGCTCTGCGCTGGGGCGAGATCGACATCGAGACCTGCGATTTGCCCGCATGGCAGTACGAACGACTCGTCTCCGCGCGCACCAAGGTCGTCGCTATCACGGCCGCCGCTGGCACCATCGGCACCCGGCCCGATCTGCCAACGGTGGCGGAGTTCGCCAAACGTGTCGGTGCGATGGTGTTTGTCGACGCCACCTACGCCGCCCCGTTCGTCCCACTCGACATCACGGCCTCCGGCGCGGACGTTCTCGCGTTGTCCGCGCTGACTTGGGGCGGACCCGCCGTCGGCGCGCTCGTTTTCCGCGACCCAGGCATGCTGGACCAGCTTCGTCCGGTCGCGCTGGACTCCTCGGCGGTCGGTCCGGAGCGGCTGGAGCTCGGCCCGCACCCGTATCCGATGCTGGCCGGACTCGTCGCGTCGATCGACTTCCTCGCCAACCTGGACGACGCCGCGAAGGGCTCCCGGCGGAACCGGTTGCTGACGTCGATGGGCTCGGTCAAGGCCTACACCAGCGAACTCCACGACAGGATGCTTGCCGAACTGCGCGCGATGCCGCACGTCACGGTGATCGGTGACGCCATCCGCCGCATCCCAACGCTGGCGTTCACCGTGCGGGGCAGAAAGGCGTCCGAGGTCACCGCCCACCTGGCGTCGCAGGGGATCTGCGCGTTCACGGCGGACGGCACGGACGGCTTGTTCGGTTCGCTCGGCGTCGCCGAGGTCGGCGGCGTGGTACGCATCGGGCTCGCGCACTACAGCAACGACTTCGACGTCAACCAGCTGGTGCGTGCGCTCTATCAGCTGCGCTGATCAGCTGTGCGCGGCGAGCAAGATCTTGCCGAAGATGCCACCCGCATCGAGCGCCCGGTGCGCCTCCGCCGCGTTCGACATCGGGATGACCTCGTCGACGACCGGGGCGACCGAACCCTGCTCGACCAGCGGCCACAGCCTGGCGCGGACGTCGGCGACGATCGCCGCCTTCTCCTCGACCGGCCGCGCCCGCAGGCTGGTCGCCATCACGCTGGCCCGCTTGACCAGCAGCTTCGCGATGTCCAGCTCCGCCTTGCGGCCGCCCTGCATGCCGATGACCACCAGCCTGCCGCCGGTGGTGAGCGCGTTGACGTTGCGTTCCAGGTACTTGGCGCCCATGACATCGAGGATCACGTCAGCCCCGCCGTGTTCCTTGACGCGCTCGACGAAGTCCTCGGTGCGGTAGTTGATCGTGACGTCGGCACCGAGTTGGCGGCACCGCTCCAGCCGGTCGTCATCGCCAGCCGTGACCGCGACCCGCGCGCCGAGTGCCTTGGCGACCTGGATCGCGTGCGTGCCGACGCCGCCCGCGCCGCCGTGCACCAGCAGCAGCTCGTCCTCGGCGAGATCGGCGGCGATGACGACGTTGGACCACACCGTGCACGCCACTTCGGGCAGGCCAGCCGCGGCGATCAGCTCAACCTCGCCCGGCACCGGTAGTAGCTGACCAGCGGGCACCGCGACCTTCTCCGCGTAGCCGCCGCCCGCCAGTAGGGCGCATACCTCGTCGCCCTCCTGCCAGTCCTCGACACCCTCGCCGACCTCGATGATCGTGCCGGAGCACTCAAGCCCCGGATACTCACTCGCGCCGGGAGGGGGCGGGTAGAGGCCTTGCCGTTGCAGCAGGTCGGCGCGGTTCACCGCCGACGCGGCGACGTCGATGAGTACCTCGCCGGGCCCCGCGGCGGGGTCCGGGACTTCAGTCCACTGCAGTACCTCGGGCCCACCGGGCTCGCTGATCGTGATCGCGTGCATGCCCCTCAGTGTGTCATCGCCGGTTTCGCGCGGCTTCGGGCAATCATGGGGAGTGTCGCTAAGCGGAGACAACCGACGAAAGAACGGTTGACCTATTCGAGCATGCGCATGCAATGTGATCGGCTACCAGGTGCGAGGTGTCCGTTCGGGGTGGCGCCTCGCACCTGCCACGCATCCAGTTATCAGGGGAGTTCCTTTCATGTCACGAACTAGGAACCGGCTCGCCGCTGCCATCGCGGTCGGTGCGAGCGCCGCCCTTGTCCTCACCATGGGATCGAGCGCGGTCGCGAAACCGAAGGAGTCTTTGCCACAGGATCTGGCGAAGGCGGTGAACGCTGACAAGATCAACCGCCATCTGATCGCGTTCCAGCGCTTCGCTGATCAGACCGGCGGCAACCGCGCCGCGAGCACGGAAGGCTACAACCGTTCGGCCGAGTACATCGCGCGGAAGCTGGACGAGGAAGGCTTCAAGGTCACTCGCCAGGAGTTCCCATTCATCTACGACGAGACGATCGCCGAGAGCCTGACCAGTGGCGGGAACGACTACGACGTCATCAGGATGAGCTACAGCCCGTCCACTCAGGAGGGTGGCGTCACCGCGCCGCTCGCCGAGGTTCCTGTCGATGACACGCCGGGTTGCGAGGCGAGTGACTACGACGGCGTCGACGTCGACGGCAAGATCGCGCTGATCAAGCGCGGCGCCTGCACGTTCTTCGACAAGCAGAAGTTCGCCGGTGAGGCCGGTGCGGTCGGCGCGGTGATCTACAACCACTCGTCCGGTCCGGTGAACGGCACGCTCGGCGCGCCGGGGCAGATCCCCACGGCGGGGCTGACGCAGGCGCAGGGTGAGGAACTGGTCTCGATGGCTGGCCAGGACGCTACCTTCAACATCCAGGGCATCACCGAGGACCGCACCACGTACAACGTGGTCGCCGAGACCAAGACCGGCCGCAAGGACAACGTCGTTATGGCCGGTGCGCACCTGGACAGCGTTGCCGCTGGTGCGGGCATCCAGGACAACGGCAGCGGCTCGGCGGCGCTGTTGCAGACCGCGCTCGCGCTCGGCGGTAAGCCGAAGGTGGAGAACGCGGTGCGGTTCGCCTGGTGGGGCGCCGAGGAGCTGGGTCTCGTCGGGTCGACGTACTACGTCGACCAGCTGTCGTTCGAGCAGCAGCTCGACATCTCGATGTACCTGAACTTCGACATGATCGCGTCGCCGAACGCGGGCTACTTCGTCTACGACGGTGACGACTCCGACGGCATCGGCGCTGGTCCCGGCCCGTACGGCTCGGCCGCGATCGAGGAGCAATTCGCCTCGTACATCGAGGACAACGGCACCCCGACGGAGGGCACGGACTTCACCGGCCGCTCCGACTACGGTCCGTTCATCGAGGTCGGCATCCCGGCTGGCGGTCTGTTCACTGGTGCCGAGGTCATCATGACCGAGGCGCAGGCGGAGAAGTGGGACGGCGAAGCAGGCGTCGCGTACGACAAGTGCTACCACCAGGCGTGCGACAACCTTGGCAACGTCAACTACGAAGCCCTGGACGTCAACGCCGACGCGATGGCGGCCACGATCGGCACGTACGCGCTGAGCACTGAGGACGTCAACAACGTCGAGCCCGGCAAGAAGAAGTCCAAGAAGATGGTCGCGCAGCAGCGCTCCAACGAGCGGGTGCAGATCTCGCACACGCACACCAACCAGCACGGTCACGACACCGACCACGACGCGTGTAATCGCGACTCGCGGTAGTCATGCGCACGTGGGGGTGAGGGCGGCATCCGCCCTCACCCCCACTGTGCTGTCTGCGGTGTAGCTAGCTTGTGGATAACTTCGCACCATTGTGGATAACGGTGCACATAACTGAGTGCGGCTCCGCGCTGTCTGGTCGGAAGCCGCACTCAGGTTCTGACGAGTTGTTATGGCGATCGACTGCTGGCGGGCCGACGGCTGGCACTGCCGGCATGGGTGCAGAGACCGTACCGAGGTAGTGCCGGACCACCGCCGAAGTGCGCGAGGATGGGCGCACGGAAAGGACGCCCGCGCAACAACTGCTCACGATCCCGTCTGGTCCGTTTAGCCCGTACCAGGCGCGGGTACACAGCTGGCAGTCAATCGCGGATGATTACCTGACACTGCATCACCTGGCCTTTCCCGGGAAGACCAGCCCGCTGGCGCCCCGGAACGGCGCACACCATCGCACGGGCTGAGCCATCCGTTCACCCTCCAGCATGCGCGCTTAAGTCCGCACTGACAAGCACGTTCACTCCTCCTGGGAACTAGGCGTGTTTATGAGTGTCTTGGCGGGTTCTTCTGCGCTTTCGCTGCCTCGGCCGTGCTGCGTCGTTGGCCCTGGCTGTCGTCGGCAACTGGCAAGGGACCGACCAGGCGGCTCCAGCGCTCAGGCGACCAGCTAGGCTCGACGTCAGCAGGGAGGCGTGGCAGAGCGGCCGAATGCACTCGCCTTGAAAGCGAGCGTCCCGCAAGGGACCGGGGGTTCAAATCCCTCCGCCTCCGCTCTTGTGACCAGGCAGCATTGCCAGCATCGGCTGGCACGGCGGCGACCGCAGCGAGGATCCGAACCTTAAGAAGTCATTGATCCACGACGCCAGAGGAGGGTCGTGGCTGGCCCGTCTGCCTGGAGCCTTTGCGGGATGGTCTGGCCAGTTCTTGGAGATTCGATGGAGGCGTAACCTCTGGCGCTACTGCGGCGACTTCTGCTGTGGGGCCGGAGCAGGGTGGACTCCCACGGGGAGGGACCCGGTGGCTCTCGCAATCCTTGGCACCTGCCGGATGCGGGGGTCATCGGGCCTGCCGCTGCACGTGAACCTCGTTTTCGCAGGCGGGCACGGGGTACTCCATCCGCATGTCCTCCGAGAATGTGGGCCACACGGAGTCTGACCGGTTCGACGCTGTCGCCGGTGCGCTGGAACGGCTGCGCGGGATCCATGACGTCCGGGAGTCGTTGGACGCGGTTCTACAGCAGTTCGCGGAGTCCGCGCGGGACACGATCGACGGCGCGGACGCGGTGAGCGTGACGACGCTGGACGGCGATGAGCCGCGCACCGCGGCCGCTACCGACCTGCGGGTGGTCCAGATCGACGAGGCGCAGTACGCGGCTGGTGACGGCCCGTGCCTTGAGGCCGCTCGAACGAAGCAACCAGTCCGCGCTCTGGTGCGGGAGGCGCGTGAACGGTGGCCCGAATTCGTCGGCGCCGCGGAACGACTCGGCGTGCGCTCCTATCTGTCCGCGCCGCTGTTGATCGATGCGGAAGGCGACAGCGAACTCGTGGGCGCGTTGGACGTCTACGGGTGGACGGACGGGGCGTTCGATCCGCTCGACACCGCTCTATTGCGGATTCTCACCCTGGCCGCATCGGCGACCATCAGTACCTGGCATCGGTTGCGGCGAGCCCGCGAGGTTATCGATCAGCTGGACGAGGCGCTGACGTCCCGGGCGGAGATCGAACAGGCTAAGGGGGTCTTGATGGCGCTCAACAAGATCTCCGCTGATGAGGCCTTCGCACGGCTGGTCAAGCTGTCGCAAGACTCCAACGTCAAGCTGCGGGACCTCAGTCGCCAGCTCCTGGTCTCCCTGCGTGAGTCATGACCATCCATCCGCCACACGATCGATGGGGCTGCTAGTTGACCGATGAGCACCCTTGTCGCTTATGATCGGGTGCGCGGTTCAGCCCAAGTGCCGCCGGTCCGAGACACGAAACGTCGCGGGCAGGTGCGCTCTTGTGATCGTTTGCTGAGCTGTCGATGTACTGGCCGAAGTGCACCGCCACGCCACGACGGGATGGAGGCGAGTGCCGTGGTTAGTAGTTATCCCCACACCGATGGGCTGTCCGGTTCACACGTGACTGTGGATGTGCGACGTCATGATGGCGTGGTGATTCTGCAGGTTACCGGCGAGATTGACTTGCTGACGGCGCCACGCGTCGAGGAGGCGATGACGCCGCTCTTGCGGGAGCGGCCGCCGGTGCTGGTGGTGGACTTGTCCGGGGTTACCTTCCTCGCATCGGCCGGGTTGAAGCTGCTGGTCGCCGCGCAGCAGGCGTCACGAGAAGGCACGCGCATCCGGGTGGTGGCGAGCGATCAGCACACCTTCCGGCCGATCGAGATGACTGGTCTCACCGAGACCATCGCGGTCTACGCCACCGTGGCGGAAGCGCTGGACGCCGACTGAACTGCGACATAACGGCATCGACGGCGCCGCGTTCTCGCTAGGCTGGCGTGGCGCGATCGGCTACGCCGTCGCGGCTGGGAGCGGGTAGCGGAGGGGCGTATGTACGAGAAGCCGATCCACAATCCCTACGTCGCGGGCATCATGTCCTTGTCGATCGTGGGGGCTTTCGTGGGGGTGCTCGCCATCGTGGCTGGCGACTCGTCATCCAGCGGATTCACGACGACGCAGCTGGTGGGCATGGGCCTGCTTGGCTTCGGCGTCCATTCGGCCATCGTGTTGCTTGCTGTCTTGGCGCTGATGTGGCGGAAGCCCACTGATTCGGTGTCCTAACTGGACCAAAGTTCGAGCGCGCAGGCTGCTTCGCTGACGACCGGCTGACTGTTCCGGACGGCTGGGTCTCACACGGCGTGCCGGACGCTGGCTTGCCCGGCGAAGACGCTGCGGCACCACATCACGGTCGGTGGTTTGCTTTAAAGTCTCTATTCCGATCAGTGGCACGAACAGGCTAAACCGCTAACGCTTCGTTACTGGTATGGACGTCGCATTGATCGCAGGCAGAAGAAATGAAATTTGTACTCCAAAGCTCGTAACGTCCCGCTGCGCGTTGTCGACCTACCAACGTGGCCAGTCATAGGGGCTGTCGGGGGGCCACAGACCAGATAGCTCTGGAGGGACAACTATGAAAGCCCCGTTTGACATGAGGAAGAAACGCTACGCAGCACTGGCGTTTCTTTCAGCGTTCGCGCTGGCCGTGTCCGGTGCCATAGCCTTCGCTGACCCGCCCGGTTCGAGTTCGAGTAACAGCGAAGCAGTGATCACCGGCTCGTTCAGTGACGAGTGTCGTGACTTCGAAGCCGATGCCGAGAAGCCAGACGGCAAGCCTAAGGACATCTCGTATGTCGAGCTCCACTACGCGGACGGGCGAGTGGTGAAGGACGAGGATGTCAACAGTCCGCACTACGAGATCGACGAAGGGCCAGGCGACGAGAAGACGCATGTCTTCGTCAAGTCCGGCACCACGACCGAGCGGTTCGACTGCGACGGCAACGGTGGCGGTAACGGTGGCGACGATCCCGAGTGCTCGGACGGCGTTGACAACGACGGCGACAAGAAGATCGACCACCCAGAGGACCCGGGCTGCGACTCTCCTGAGGACAACGACGAGTCCGATGACCCGAAGCAGCCGGAGTGCTCGGACGGCGTTGACAACGATGGCGACAAGAAGACCGACTTCCCGGACGACCCGGGCTGCGAGTCGTCTGAGGACGACAGCGAGGCCCCGAACCCGGAGTGCTCGGACGGCGTTGACAACGACGGTGACAAGAAGGTCGACGAGGACGACCCGGAGTGCCACACCGATGGTGACGCGACCAACCCGGACTCGTACGACCCGCGTGACGACGACGAGTCCAACGGCGGCACCGGTGACCCGGAGTGCTCGGACGGCGTTGACAACGACGGCGACAAGAAGATCGACTTCCCGGACGACCCGGGCTGCGAGTCGTCTGAGGACGACAGCGAGGCCCCGAACCCGGAGTGCTCGGACGGCGTTGACAACGACGGCGACAACAAGGTCGATGCCGATGACCCGGAGTGCCACACCGATGGTGACGCGACCAACCCGGACTCGTACGACCCGCGTGACGACGACGAGTCCAACGGCGGCACCGGCGATGGTGCCTTCAGCTGCCGCGCGAGCGCACTGCGCATCGACGGTAGCCCGCTGGCTCCAATCATCGGCGACCCGTTCGAGCCGTTCGTGGCTAACGCTGACCAAGATCCCTGCGTGACCGACGACGGCAGCAGCCCGCTGCAAGGCGGTTCGGAGCAGGACTTCGGCAGCGGCTCAGTGAAGGCCGCCTACGCCACGACCGACGACTCCGAGGGCGCTGACGCCAACGCGGGCGTTGCCCACGTCTTGATCGAAGGTGACCCCGGTTTCGTCGAGGCCACCGTGCTGGATGCCCACGCATCGGGTCGGTGCGAGGGTGGTCAGCCGGTGCTCAGCGGTGGGTCTACCGTCGCGACGCTGAATCTCAACGGCAACCCGGTGGCGCTCCCGCCGGACAACGAGCACGTCGAGATCCCGCTCGGGCCGCTGGCAACGCTGCACCTCAATTGGACTGAGACGACCCAGACCGAGGACGGCGAGGTCGCGACCTTCCGGGCGCTGTATCTGGACGCGGGCGAACTCGAGCCGGCAACGGGTGACGTGATCATCGGCGAAGCCATCGCCGACTACAGCGGAAACCCCTGCTAACACCATGTAGTACAACGGGCGGGGCGGGTCCGGAGGGGCCCGCC
>NZ_KI632509.1:0-371622 GCF_000504245.1 Haloechinothrix halophila YIM 93223 | reverse complement strand
GCCAAAACGCCCCGCGCAGCGTCGCGGGCGAGTTAGTCGTCGCCGTCGAACAGCGGCCGGATGTCGCGAGCGGCCATGATCTCGTCGTTGCTGGTCCCCGCCGCCACCATCGGCCACACCAGGGACTCCTTGGCGACGACGAAGTCGATCACGACCGGCCGGTCGTTGATACTCAGCGCCTTCTTGATGACGGCGTCGACGTCGGTCCGGTTGTCGCAGCGCAGCCCGGCACATCCCATCGACTCCGCAAGCAGCACGATGTTCGGAATCCTCCGCACGTCCAGGTCGGTGTTGGAGTACCGCTCCGCGTAGAACAGGCGCTGCCACTGCCGGACCATGCCGAGCGAACCGTTGTTGATCACCGCGACTTTGATCGGGACGTCTTCGACCGCGCAGGTCACCAGCTCCTGGTTGGTCATCTGGAACGAACCGTCGCCGTCGATCGCCCACACCAGCGTGTCCGGATACGCCAGCTTGACGCCGAGCGCGGCGGGCACCGCGAAGCCCATGGTGCCGAGCCCGCCGGAGTTCACCCACGTACCTGGGCGTTCGAAGCGCAGAAACTGCGCCGCCCACATCTGGTGCTGGCCGACACCGGCGATGTAGCGGGTGTCCGGGTCGGCGAGCGCGCCGATCCGCTCGACAACGTACTGCGGCGCGAGCCCGCCGTCTGCGGGCCAGATGTAGCCGAGTGGGTAGCTCGCACGCCAGCCGTCGATGCGTCGCCACCATGCGCCGTAGTCCGCAGCGCCCGAGGTGCGCAGCTCGACGCGCATCGCGGCGATCAGCTCGGCGATGATCTCCCGGCAGTCACCGACCAGCGGCACGTCCGCAATGCGGTTCTTCGAGATTTCCGCGGGGTCGATATCGGCATGGACGACGGTGGCGTCCGGTGCGAACGAGCTGAGCTTGCCGGTGACCCGGTCGTCGAACCGCGTGCCCAGCGCGATCAGCAGGTCGGCGCGCTGCATCGCCGCGACCGCGGTGACCGTGCCGTGCATGCCGGGCATCCCGAGGTGCTGCGGATGCGAGTCGGGGAACGCCCCGCGCGCCATCAGCGTCGTCACGACCGGCATACCGGTCAGCTCGGCCAACGTCTTGAGCTGCTCGGCCGCTCGCGCCTTGAGTACCCCGCCGCCGACGTAGAGCACCGGCTGCCGCGCGGTGCGGATCAGCCGCGCCGCCTCCCGCAGTTGCCGGTCGTGTATCCGCCGCGCGGGACGCGCCCGTGGTGATGTCGGCGTCGGCACCACCTCGGCCTGCAGCACGTCCTTCGGGATGTCCACCAGCACCGGCCCCGGCCTGCCGTGCGAGGCCTCGTAGAAGGCGTCCGCGATCACGCGCGGGATGTCGGCCGCGTCGGTGACCAGGTAGTTCCGCTTGGTGACCGGCTTGGTGATCGCGCAGGTATCCGCCTCCTGGAACGCCTGCGTGCCCATCACGGCCCGCGCGACTTGGCCAGTGATCGCCACCATCGGCACCGAGTCCATGTGGGCGTCCGCCAGCGGCGTCACCAGATTCGTGGCGCCCGGCCCCGACGTCGCCATGCACACCCCGACCCTGCCGGTGGTCTGCGCGTACCCCGCCGCGGCATGACCCGCGCCTTGTTCGTGGCGGACCAACACATGTCGTATGGACGCCGAGTCCATGAGCGGGTCGTATACCGGCAGGATCGCGCCGCCGGGAATCCCGAAGATGACCTCGACGTCTGCATCCTCCATGGCCTTGATGAGCAGGTGCGCACCGCTGATCAAGCGACCGGTGGGCGCCTCGGCGGCGGGCGACGATGTGGTACGCGCGTGGCTGCCCACGGTCACGTCCTTCCGGTCGATCCGGTACCTGTCGCGGTGACGTCGAAGATGGACATGGCGACCGGCACACCTGCTGCCTTCCTCGGCTGGCGCAACCGGGCGTCGTGCTCCTGACTCGCGACGATGTGGTGCCTATGCTCGGCGCGGCCCTCCGCGGCACACAGAGGACGACTTCAGGTGATGACGTTGCGCGATCGGCGGGGAGCAGCCCTTGCCGCGCTGCGAAGTCCCCAGTTCAGCGCGGGGTCAGGCGGTGGGTCGGCGGTAGGCGCTCGCGCCGGCGACGGTCGCTAGCTGTCGCAGCAGCAACCGCTGCGGCAGGTGCTGCGCGAACACGCGGGCCGCCGCGCCCAACGGGCCCCGCGCGTGGATGACGGCTCCGGTCAGCGCCGACTGCCGCACGATCCTGCCGACCCTCCTGCGCCGCACGGCGGCGAAGCGCGCGAACGCGGTGGGCAGGTCGACATGCGAGTTGATCAGCGTGGCCAGCACGACGGCGTCTATGACGGCCTGACAACCACCCTGGCCGAGATGTGGCCGCATCGGATGCGCGGCGTCACCGATCAGCGCGATACCGCCGGATGCCCAGCGCCGGGGCACGTCGCGATCGTGAATGTCGTGCCGCAGCACGGCGTTCGGGGCGGTGGCCGCAAGCAACGCGGCGATGGGGTCGTGCCACCCGGCGAGCCGGTCGGCAAGGTAACCCAACTCGTCGTCGGACGTCTGGCCCTCGGGTGCGACCTGGGTGGCGAACCAGTAGGTGCGGTTCGTGCCGAGTGGGACGTAACCGAACTCGCCGTCCGGCCCCCAGGTTTCGGCAGGCTCGACGTCAAGGCCAACGTTGGCGACCGCCCGCCACGCGGTGTAGCCGGAGTAGCGCCACCGCAGGTCAGGGTCGAGATGAGCGGCGACGGCGGAACGGATGCCGTCCGCGCCGACCAGTCCGCACCCGGTGATGCGCTCGCCGCCAGCGAGGGTGATGGTCACGCCATCGGGGTGTTGCCGCACGTCGCGCACCGGGGCACTGGTCCGCACGATGTCAGTGCCCGCGCCCTCAGCGAGGATGGTGAGCAGGGTGCCGCGGTGGATCGCCACCACGGGCTCGCCGAGCGCCGGGTCGATCGCGGTCGGCGACAACCGCCGCAGCCAGCGGCCATCCGCGCGCTTGATGCCCGCCGACGACAGCGCGCACCCGGCATCGCGCACCGCGTCACCAAGGCCGATGTCATCCAGCGCGGCCAGCGCGTTCGGCCATAGCGTGATGCCCGCGCCCACCTCGCTGAGTTCGTCCCGCTCCTCGAGCACCAGCGCCTGGCCGCCGGAACGCCGCAGGGCGGTCGCCAGGGTGAGGCCGCCGATGCCCGCTCCGGCGATCAACAGCGGCGCGTCGGTCACACCGTCGCCCGCAGCGAGTCCATGAGCTGTCCGGCCGGGATGCGGCTGGACGCCATGTAGTACAGCGTCGAGCCAGGCGTGAGCTCGACCTCCCAGCCGGGGTTGACCAGCAGGCCATCGCCGGACTGCGCCGCGAGTAGCGTCGCGCTGTGCTGCTCACCGAGCGCGCGCTGGCAGTCGCCAGCTCGCAGCGCGCCGACCGGCTCCGGCAGCGTGACCGAGTAGGTGTTCGCGCCGCCGTGGGTCAGCAGTTCGGCGTAGACCTCGGTGATGCCGGGCGATTCCAGCTCCTCGGTCACCATGCGCGGGGTATGCCACTGCACGCAACGGATGTCGTCGTCGATGTAGCCGATCTGCGATGCCCGCGCCATATCCCGCAGCGTGACGACGACGTGCGCGCCCGACTGAACGTGATCCACCGTCAGCGCGACGGCCAGCGCTTCGTTGTCGTCGGTGACGTCGACGAGCACGGTCGACGCCCGGTGCACGCCGGCCCTGCGCAGCACCTCGACATCGGTCAGCTCGCCACGCACGAACGCGATGTCGCGGTCGGGTATCGGGTGCGTCGCGACGCTGTCCCAGGTGCAGAGCACGAGCTCCTGGTCGCAGTCGGCCATCAGCTCGTCGGCGATGCGCTCGGTGCGGCCAGGGGTGTAGCCGAGCAGCACGATGTGGCCGGTCGTGGTGACGGTGATCGCACCCTGCATGTGACGCCCCCTTGCGGTTTCGAGCACGGCTGCCAGTTTGGTGAAGACGGTGGTCAGCGTCGCGATGCCACCGATGATGACGTAGATCCCGACCAGGTGACCCCCGGTGGTCTCGGGAAAGAAGTCGCCGTAGCCGACCGTCGACGCCGTGACGATGAACCACCACCAGTAGTTCGCCGGGTCGACCAGTGGGTTGTCCTGTCCTTCCACGAGCACCATGAGCGGCCATGCCGTGACGAAGACGAACAGGGACACCACGACCGGCGTCGCCCAGCTGCGCAGAAAGACCACGCGCGCGAGCAACCGCGAAATGAAGATCGGCACGCTGCTCCTTCCTACCCGGTGGCGTCGTGTCCTGCACTCCCGACGCTGTGTCCTGCATTCAGGACGTCGTGTCCTGCGCTCAGGACGTCGTGTCTTGCACTCCCGACGCCGTGCCCCGTGCTCACCCGCGTGTGACGCACTACGGACATCGATGTCGTGACGGCATCTTACGGGCGCCAGATGCGAGCACGATGCCCCTCATGGCACCGCACGATCACCTACGCGAGCGGTCCGCCTCGGACCCGGTCTGTTCCTGCTCGCTCGCCAGCCGCTCCCGGTAGTGCTCCGCCCGGAGGTGATGACCGGTGCGCTCGGCGGCCTCGGCAGTCGCGGCGAGCATCGTCGCGGGTAGCCGAGGGACGGCGGAGGCGGCGCCATCGGCCTCGGCGAACACCGCGCTGGCCAGCTGGACGTCGGCGGCGAGCGCGAGCAGCACCAGTTCCTTCACGTACGTGCGGCCCATGGCGTACTGCTCCCAGTTCGGGACTTCCACGATCACCCGCCCGCACTTTCGCAACGCCGCCAGCGCCCCCTCGTACTGCTCGGCCCTGCGCCGGTATTCGGCAAGCGTGCACCAATTGACGGCGAGGTCGCGCGGCGTGCTCAGCAGGGACAGGTACTCCTCCTGGGTCTTCGCCGCTGCCGCGAAATCACCCAGCGCGCTCTGGTTGTAGCGCAGCTGGCTCAACGTCGACTGGTCTCGCACCCGGCCATCGGCCCACCGCGCCAGGTACTCGCGCGCGGCATCGACGTCGCCAACGAGCCGGGCGCGCTCGACCCACGTCAGCGCGTTCTCGGCGTCCGGATTGGCGGGGAACTGCTCACTCTTCCGCTCGAACCACGCAGCCAGCTCGTCCTCGGTCACGATGGGCTCGCCGCGCCGGTCGAGCACCTGCTTGAGCAGTGCGTCCTTTTCCTCGTGCTCGCTCGTGCGGACGTACTCAGTCGTCGCAGCCACTCCGGCCGCGAACAGATGCTCGACGTCGTAGCCGGTGGACGTGTCGAAGTTCGCGCGCTTGATCGCCCACTGCGTCCAGACGTCGGAGACCTCGCCATGCTCGGCGAGCAGGAACCCGGCTAACCGCGCCTCGTCGCTGAGCCCGGCGAGCGGCGCCTTCCTCCGGCAGACCGCCTCTTGCTCCGCGATGTGTCGCAGCAGGTCATGATCCTCCGCTCTGCGGTCGTACTGCAGCGCCCACAGCACCTTCGCCCGCCGCGCCATCGCCGTGTCGTAAGCGTAACCGTCGGCACCGACAGCTTCGTCGTAACACAGCTCCTGCCAGCTCGATCGGTCCAGCCTGAGCCGATCCAGATCTTCTCGCGCGCTTTCCATCACCCCCAGCAGTGTGCCAGGTTTTTCGCGCACGTCACGGGCCGATTTCGCTCATTAAACCGAGGCATGGGCGAGGTTCGGCGCGCGCTCGATCGCGAACCTCGACCGCAGGTAGAACCACCAGGTCACAGCGATGCAGACGGCGTAGAAGCCGATGAAGACGGCCAGTGCGGGTACGAGCGATCCGCCGTTCGACAGTGCGAACCGGAACACCAGATTCACCATCACCCCGCCGATAGCGCCCACCGCGCCCGTAAGCCCGACGACGGCTCCTGCCTGCCGCTTGGCCGAGCTGACGTCGTCACCGCACTCCCGTGCCCGTGCGGTGAAGATCGACGGGATCATCCGGTAGATGGCGCCGTTGCCGATTCCGGTCAGCACGAACAGCGCGATGAACGAGCAGAAGAACAGCCCGAAGTCGTGGTCGGTGACGCCGACCAGCGCGGACGCCGCGCCCACGGCCATCCCGGCGAACGCGAGCAGGGTGATCTGCGCGCCGCTGAAACGGTCTGCCAGCCATCCACCAACCGGGCGGCACAGCGCGCTGATCAGCGCGCCGAGGAACGCAAACCCGATGAAGTGTTCGTACTCGGCGAAACTGGTGCCGATGAGCAGCGGAAACGCGAACGAGAACCCGATGAACGATCCGAAAGCGCCCACGTAGAGCAGCGACGCGATCCAGGTGTGCTTGGTCCGCAGCGCCGCTCGGTACGACGAGCCGTCCGGCTTCGCCGTAGTCAGGCTGTCCATGAACAGCCACGCGCACGCCGCCGAGATGATGATCAACGGCATCCACAGCAGCGCGGCGTACGCCAGGTTGATGCCGGTGCCCAGCGTGATCACCAGTGGCACCACGAGCTGCGCGACCGCGGCACCGATGTTGCCGCCCGCCGCGTTCAGGCCGAGTGCGAGGCCCTTCTTCCGGTCGGGGAAGAAGAACGACATGTTCGCCATCGAGGACGAGAACGTCGCGCCGCCGAGGCCCATCACCGCCGACGTCAGCAGGAAGAACCAGTACGGCGCGCCGCTGGTCACCGCGTAGGTGAGCATCGCGCACGGCACGAGCAGCAGCGACGTCGCGAGCGTCGTCCACGCTCTGCCGCCGAAGACCGGCAGTGCGAACGTGTACGGCACCCGCAGCAGCGCCCCGACCAGGTTCGACACGATCACCAGCAGGAACTTCTCGCTGGTCGTGAACGCGAAGCCGACGTCGTCCAGGCTCACGACCACCACGCTCATCAGCAGCCACACGTTGAACGCCAGGTGTTCGGCTACGACGCCGACGCCCAGGTTGCGCCAGGCGATGCGACGTCCGGTGCGCTGCCAGAACGTCGGATTCTCCGGGTCCCAGACGTCGATCCAGCCGCGCCGCTGGCGTGGCTGTTGGCCGTTTGGCTGTTCGGCTGGCTCGGTGAGCACGGCCGTCATCGGCTACCTCCCGTCGCGACGACTCCGTGCCGAGCGTCGACCGGGGACGTGTCGAAGCCGATTCCCGCGCGTTTCGACGGCGTAACCGAAACCTCTCCGCACAGGTCAACGCGGTGGAGCGCTGGTCAGGCGGCCGGTGGATCGTCGTGATTCGCCCCACGTTGTCGGTGCCATGCGGCACACTGTGGGCTGTGGCCTGGTGGGTGCTGCATGTTGATCTGGACCAGTTCCTCGCGGCGGTGGAGTTGCTGCGACGTCCCGAGCTGCGCGGGAAACCGGTGATCGTCGGGGGACAGGGCGATCCCACGCAGCGGGGAGTGGTGTCGACGGCCTCGTACGAGGCGCGGGAGTTCGGGGTGCGCTCGGGGATGCCGCTGCGTACCGCGGCCAAGCGCTGCCCGGACGCGGTGTTCCTCCCGGTGGACGCCGACGTCTACAACGCGGTGTCGCAGCGCGTCATGGACACCGTGCGGGAGTTCGGGGTGCCGGTGGAGGTGCTTGGCTGGGACGAGGCGTACCTCGGGGTGGAGACCGGCGACCCGGAAGCGTTCGCTGCCGAGATCCAGCGTGCCGTGCGGGAGGCGACCGAGCTGGACTGTTCGGTGGGCATAGGGGACAACCGGCTGCGCGCGAAGCTGGCCACTGACTTCGGCAAGCCCGCCGGTGTCTACCGGCTGACTCGGGAGAACTGGTACGAGGTGATGGCCGACCTGCCACCCGATGCGCTGCTCGGGGTCGGCGGCAAAACGACGAAGAAGCTGGCCGCCTTGGGGATCACGACGGTCCGGGAGCTGGCCGCCGCCGATCGGAACGCGTTGGCGGAGCGGTTCGGGCCGACGATGGGGCCGTGGATCTGGTACCTCGCGCAGGGCAGGGGAGAGACGGAGGTATCAGCGACCCCGTACGTCGCGCGCTCGCGCGGCAGGGAGATGACGTTCCAGCAGAACCTCACCGAATGGGCTGACGTCGAGCGTGAGATCGCCGTGCTCGCGCGCCGGGTGGCCGACGACGTCGCCGAGGAGGGCAGGCCAGCCGCGCGGGTGGTGGTGAAGGTGCGGTTCGCGCCGTTCGAGACGGAGTCGCACGGCGTGACGTTGCCCGCGCTGACGTCCGACCCGGCGGACATCGAGCAGGCGGCGCTCGGCGTGCTCGGGCGGTTCGAGCCGTCCCGTGCGGTGCGCCTGCTCGGTGTCCGTGCGGAGTTCGAGCGGTGACGGCTACATCCCGGGCAGTCTGCGCGGGGCTATCGCGGCCGCCGCGCAGAGCAGGTAGCCGACCGCTGGTCCGAACGCGCCGATGCTCAACTCGGTGAGATCCGATGCGCTTGAGATGTCCGCGACTGCCGCGACGTGCACCCCGGCGGAGACCAGCAGGATGACGATGGCGACCCTGCGGAACATCGCGACAGCGGTCTTGAGCACGAAGATCACCACGACGAGCACGCCGATCGCGACCATGCCGATGGTGATGTTGAGTGGGGTGAGTTCGACGTCGCCGCCGATGGTGCCGCCCAGGTCGACGAACGAGCCGAGGCCGTACTTGAGCGCGAGGTATCCGGCACCGAGTAGCGCGAGCCCGCCCCAGATGATCTTGAGCGCGACCGACTCCAGCACGGCGGCGAACGCGAGCAGCACGCCGAGCGCGACCAGCGGGTAGCTGAAGATCTCGACGTACGACTCGCCGAAGCCGCTGGCGGCCAGGTCGACGTCGCCGGACCACAGGTCCGCGAGTGACTGGCTCGTCGACGCGCCGTTGGTCATGGCGAGCCACGGCAGAATGGTGACGCTGAGCAGTTGGACGGCGAGGCCGAGCAGGGTGAGGATCAGCCCGAGGCCGGGTAGGCGGAACCCGCGCCCTGGTGGTGATGGCGGCGGGGGTGGTGGCTCGGCGGCCTGCGAACGCTGGGGCCGCTGCTGCTGACCCGGCTGTTGCGCGCCTGGCTGGTGCGCGGGCTGCTGGAAGTGTGGCGGTTGCTGCTGGTACGGCTGTGGCGGTGGCACCGGTTGGGCGTGCCGTGGTTGCTGCGGCGGGTACGCCTGTGGCTGGTGTGGTTCGTAGGGCTCTGGCTGCTGCCGATACCGCTCCGCACGCTGCCGTTCCGGATCGATCGGTGGTTGCGACATGCGGGCACGGTACTCGCGAGTCGTGCCTTTCGGCACCGCGAGTTGCACCGCCAGGGAAGTAGGTTGCGTGCTCCGAGGTCGCGAGTCCCGAGTTGCGGACGTGGCGAGTCCCTCTATCCGGTGCGGTGAGTTCCGACTTAGCGAGTCCCGAGTTCCCCGAGCGCCGTGGCGGCGGAGGTGACGGCGGCAACGTCGAACACGCCGTCGTGAGTGACAAACACGCCGCCCTGAACGCCGAACATGCCGTCCAGAACGCCAAACATGGCGTTCTGAATGCCGAATACGACGTCACGAGTGCAGGACACGACGTCACGAGTGCAGGACACGGCGGTCAGGCGGGTGGTGCGAGGAGCTGGAGCGCCCTGGGGCGCAGCCGGACGGTCACCGGGAGGGTGCCGATCTCGTCGCCGTCAGCGCAGACCGGGACGTCGGCGTCCGCGTCGATAGTCACCGAACTCCCGGTCATCAGTGTGACCTCCGCGCGCTGGATGTGCTCGCCGGTCTTCGCTTCCCGCATGAACTTCACCAGCTCACGCCGTGGCCCGTCGCCGACGGTCATCACGTCGAGCTTGCCGTCGTCGAGCACCGCTGGCGGGACGATGCGCAGCCCGTGGCCATACGCGCCGGAGTTCGCCACCACGACGGAGTAGGCGCACACCGACCGCGCGTCGCCGTCCGTGGTCACGGTAAACGTCGGCGAGCGCCACCGCATAATCGCGCGTACCGGCGCCAGCCGGTACGCCAGCAGCGCGGGCAGCCATCGGGTGTCGTTGATGATCCGCGTGGACATCGAGTCGATGCCGACGTAGACGTTGCCCGGGACGACGACGCCGTCCGCGTCCAGGACGTCGATGGCGCGGGGCTCGGCCTCGCTCAGTAACCGCGCCAACGACGCGGACGAAGCAGGCAGCCCGAGCGCCCGGCCAAGGTCGTTGCCCCGGCCCGCGGGGACGACGCCGAGTACCCCGCCCGCGTCGACCACACCACCGGCGGCGTCACGGACAAGCCCGTCGCCACCGACAGCGACCACGACGTCCCCAGCGCGGGCGGCATCAGCGGCGACCGACCGCGCGTGCTCCGCGCTCGACGTCTCGACCACTCGCACGGCGGCCCCGGACACCCGCAGCGCATCCGCGATCGGCTCCCATACCCGAAGCGCGTGCCCGCCGCCGGAGATCGGGTTGACCAGCGCGGTGAACGACCGCATCAGGACGCCGCCGGGATCAGCACGCCAGGGTTGAGAACGCCAGCCGGATCAAGGGTGCGCTTGACCTCCCGCAACACGTCGGACGCCAGCGGCCCGATCTCCTCGCCATAGGTCTCCCGGTGGTCGGTGCCGACGCCGTGGTGGTGGCTGATCGCCGCGCCGCACTCCCGGATCGCCCGGTTCGCCGCTTCCTTCGCGCGCCGCCACTCGCCGATCGGGTCCGTGGTCTGTGCGCAAGCCACGGTGAAGTACAGCGACGCGCCGGTCTCGTAGACGTGCGAGATGTGGCAGAGCACCAGCCCCTGCACGCCCTGTTCGCCCAATGCCTCGGTGATCGCGGTCGTGACGGCTTCCTTCAACGTGTCCAAATTGGACCAGAAGGTCACCGTCTCCAGCGTCTCCACCAGCACGCCCGCGTCCAGCAGCGGATCACGCAGGTACGGCGCGCGATACCGGCCGGTGCGCCACTTCTCGCCCGGTTCGGTGCCAAGCGTCGTCCCGCCGGACGCGGTCAGCACCGCCGACGCCGCCGCGCGCCGCGCCGTGACGTCGGCCGCCGTGCCCTCGTAGCCCGCGATCGCCAGGCAGCCGCCAGGGCCGCCGGACAACGCCGAGCCTGGGTCGGTCAGGTTGACCGCCGTTTCCGCCTCGTCGGAGAGCCGTACGACCGTCGGGAGTGGACCGTCCTGCGCCAGCGCGCGCAGCGCCGCCGCTCCCTCGCTGAACGATTCGAACCGCCAGCCCTCGTACACCCGCTGCTCTGGTACCGGCCGCACCCGCACCGTCACCGACGTGATCACGCCGAGCGTGCCCTCCGAGCCGAGCACCAGCTGCCGCAGGTCGGGACCCGCCGCCGACATCGGCGCGCTGCCCAGCGACACCGTGCCGCGCGGGGTCGCAAGCTCAAGCCCGACGACCATCTCGTCGAATCGCCCGAAGCCCGCCGAGGCTTGCCCCGCCGAGCGCGCCGCCGCGTACCCGCCGATGCTCGCGCCCTCATATGACTGCGGGAAGTGGCCTAGCGTGAATCCGTGCTCGCGCAGCAGCCGCTCCGCCTCCGGCCCTCGCACGCCGGACTGCAGTGTCGCCGTCCGCGAGACCGGATCGACGTTGACCAGTTGGTTGAGCCGCCCCATGTCCAGCGCGATCACCCCGGCGAACCAGTCTCGCGCCGGGGCGAGGCCGCCGACAACGGACGTCCCGCCGCTATATGGCACCACCGCGACGCGCAGCCGCGAGCAGACTTCCAGCACCGCGAGCACCTCGTCGTGCGTTTCGGGGTAGACGACGGCGTCCGGGGCGTCGCTGGCGTCACCGGCGCGGATCTTCAGTAGATCGGGGGTTGACCAGCCGCGGGTGTGGGCGACGCGCGCGGCGTGCTCCGACGTCACGTGCTCCGCGCCCACGATCGACTCAAGCTCCGACTGCGCCTGCTCGCCGAGCGCGACCTGCGCCAGCGGGATCTCGTCCACTTTGAACGGTCCACGCTCGGGGGTGGTGACACCGAGCGCCTGCAGCGCGCCTGCCGCGGCATCGGGCAGCTCGGCTGGCGCGGTCGGATCGCCCCAGCGGTACGGGTGAAACTCGACGACGGGCAGGTCGGATTCGGTCATGGTCGCCTCATCGGAAGGGTCGCTCGGGGACAGCACTCGACATTTGCTGATACACTTTTACATATGATGTCGCAGCATCGCAACACAGGCGTCACCGAGACGCCTGCCGCCGAGGCGGTCCAGGCGCCGGAAGCCGAGGAGCGCAGGGCGCCCAACCTCATCGATGAGCAGCACATCCTCGACGCCGCCTACGAGCTGCTGCTCGCCGTCGGTATGCGCAGGATGACGATGGCCGACATCGCCCGCGCGGCTGACGTCTCCCGCGCCACGCTCTACCGCCGCTGGCGCAATGTGCGCGAGGTCGTCGCCACGCTGATGACCCGCGAGTGGACCACGCTGGCCAATGCCGAACTGGACGTCACATCCGGCACCGCGCGGGAGCGGCTGGTCGGCGGCGTCGTCCGGCTGGTGCGGGCGAGCCGCGACAACCGGATGCTGCGCAAGATCATCGAGGTCGACCCCGAGTTCCTCCTGCCATACCTGCTGCACCGACGCGGCACCAACACCACTCGCCAACTCGAACTCATCGAGCACGGCATCCGGCTGGGCATCGCGGACGGCTCCATTCGAGACGGCGACGTCGCCGCGCGCGCCGAGTCGGTGTTGCTCACCGCGTGGTCCTTCGCGTTGACCGGCCCCGCCATGGCGGAGGCGCCGGGACAACTGGACGCCATCGACGACCAACTGCACGAGCTACTTGAGAGGTACCTGGCACCGTGAGCACACCGAACGCCTCGTTGAACGCCGAGCGCCGCGCCCGCGAGCTGGCCGAACTGGACGCGGGTCCCGTCGACGTCCTCGTCGTCGGTGGCGGCGTCACCGGCGCGGGAATCGCGCTGGACGCCGCGTCGCGCGGGCTGTCCGTCGTGCTCGCGGAGAAGCACGACCTCGCGTTCGGCACCAGCCGCTGGAGCTCCAAGCTGGTGCACGGCGGGCTGCGCTACCTCGCGTCCGGCGGGTTCGGCATCGCGCACGAGAGTGCTGTCGAGCGCGGGGTGCTGATGGAGCGCACCGCGCCACACCTGGTGCACGCCATGCCGCAGCTCGTCCCGTTGCTGCCCGCCATGAACGGCGTCGACGCCGCCATGGTGCGGGCAGGGTTCTTCGCGGGCGACCTGCTGCGTCTTACGGCTGGCACCTCTCGTCACACACTGCCGCGTTCGCGCTGGGTGACCAGCGCCGAGGTGCGCCGCCTCGCGCCGACCATCAAGGGCGGCGGTGCACGCGGCGGCTACGTCTTCTGGGACGGGCAGCTCACCGACGACGCGCGGCTCGTCGTCGCCATCGCCCGCACCGCCGCCGCGCACGGCGCGCGCATCCTTACGCGTTGCGCCGCCGAGCAGGTCACAGGGTCCGGTGCGGTGCTGCGGGACACCCTCACTGGCACGACGCGCTCGGTCGATGCTCGCCTGGTGATCAACGCGGCGGGCGTCTGGGCTGGCCAGGTCGCCGAGGGCATCACGCTGCGGCCGAGCAGGGGCACCCACCTGGTGTTTTCCCAGCGCAGCTTCGGTGGGTTGAACGCCGGCCTGACCGTGCCAGTGCCCGGTGAGCGCAACCGGTACGTGTTCGCGCTGCCCGCGCCCGGCGACCGGGTCTATGTCGGCCTCACCGACGAGGAAGCGCCCGGTGAGGTCCCCGACGTCCCCTCGGCGTCCGACGCCGAGATCGACTTTCTACTCACCACGATCAGCAGCGCGCTCACAACCCAGCTGACCAGGGACGATCTGCTCGGCACCTATTCCGGGTTGCGCCCACTGCTGGACACAGGGGCCGGACGCACCGCGGACGTCTCCCGGAAGCACGCCGTGATCACCGCACCGGACGGTCTGGTCACCGTGGTCGGTGGCAAGCTCACGACATACCGAAGGATGGCGCAGGACGCCCTGGACACCGGGCTCGCCGCGCGCGGGATGACGGCGGGGGAGTGCGTCACAAGGCGGTTGCCGCTGGTCGGCGCGGCCTCTCGGCAGGCGCTGGCGTCGGTGGCCGCGCCGAGGCGGCTGGTCCGTCGCTACGGCACCGAGGCACCCACCGTGCTCGCCGAGGCGGACGACCCCGCGCTGACCGAGCCGATCGCCGACGGCATCGATGTCACCGGTGCCGAACTGCGGTTCGCGGTGCGGCACGAGGGTGCTCTCGACGCCGACGACCTGCTTGACCGCCGGACCCGCATCGGCCTCACCGCCACCGGCAGGGACGCCGCGATGCCCGCTGCCAAGGATGCGTTGGCGACGGAGTAATGCCAGCGAGCTCTGGGCACAGATACCCCTACCCCGTATGATGGGCGGTGCGAGCACGGCGACGACAGACCGGAGAGCATCGATGCGCGGATACACGCACGACAAGGACCGCTACCTCAAACGCCTGCGCCGGATCGAGGGCCAGGTTCGGGGTATCGCGCGCATGATCGACGAGGACGAGTACTGCATCGACGTCCTCACCCAGGTCTCCGCTGTCACCAAGGCCCTGCAAGCTGTCTCGCTCGGCCTGCTCGATGAGCACCTGCAGCACTGCGTCGCGGAGGCGCTCGCGGACGGCGGTGACGAAGCCGAGGCCAAGGTCAAGGAGGCCAGCGAGGCTATCGCCCGCCTCGTCCGTTCCTGATGGCTACCCCAAGCTAGCTCCGGTATGCCCGGTTCGGCTAGTTTCGTCGCGAAGCACGAGTTTCTCTCGAAGCACCATTCGCAGCGACAGGGGGCCGCCGGTGCGCGACACGGCTGATCGTGCGCGGTCTGAGGCCGTGCCGCAGCAGCCAGACGATGCCCGGTCCTTGCTCGCCGCGCTGATCGCACTGCCAGGCAGAGGCCTGCGTTCGGTGATCCGCTCGGCGGCGATGACACCGGGCAGGCTGACCATCATCGCGGTCGGCCTCATCGTGCTGACCGCGCTCGCCACGGTCACCGCGTCGCTCGCGGTGCGGGACCGCAGCGACACCATGGCCGAGCTGACCGAACGTCGCGAACCGCTCGCGGCGGCCGCGCAGCAGGTCTACCGCGCGCTTTCGGATGCCGACGCCACCGCTGCCAGCGCGTTTCTCGCCACCGGTGGGGAGCCGGAGGAACTGCGGCAGCGCTACGAGAACGACATCGCGATGGCTGGCTCCTCGCTGAGCAAGGCGGCGTCCGACCCCGCTGCCACCGGGCGCATGACCGCGCAGATCGACGTCATCAGCCAGCAACTCCCGGTCTACACCGGGCTGGTCGAGACCGCCCGCGCCAACAACCGCCAGGGCTTCCCCGTCGGCGCGTCCTATCTACGCGAGGCGTCCGCGCTGATGCGGTCGATGATCCTGCCCGCGGCGGAGGAGCTGTACCGGATCGACACCGAGCGAGTCGCCGAGCAGCAGGACGACGCTGGTGGTTTCCCCGTTGTCGCCGTGCTGTTCGTGGTCGCGCTGCTCACCGCGCTGGTCGCGACCCAGCTCTACCTCAAGCGGCGCACCAACCGCGTGCTCAACATCGGCCTCGTGATGGCCACGGTCGCCATCGGCATCGGCGTGCTGTGGAGCGTGGCGGCGCTGACGGTACAGAGTGTGCTGGTCGGGGTGGGTAAGGACGACGGCACCGAGCAGGTCGACCTGTTGGTCCAGGCGCGGATCGCGGCGCTGAAGTCACGCACGGACGAGACGTTGACGCTGGTCGCTCGGGGCGATGGTGGCGCGTACGAGGAGGAGTTCGTCCGGCTGTCGGGCAAAATGGCAGGCGACGATGGCAGCGGCGGCTGGCTCGCCGAGATCGCCGCGAACGCCACGGACGGCACCCCGCTCGCCAGCGAGGTCGACTTGGCGCGGGAGAGCGCGGCGCGGTGGCTGCGCGCGCACGCCGAGGTACGCGAACTGGACAACGCTGGCGACTACGGCGAGGCTGTCCGGCTCGCCGTCGACGGCAGCGAACCGGATGGTGCGGCGGTCGCGTTCGTGGCGCTGGACGACCACCTGCGTGCGGCGATCGAGGAGGCAAGGCAGTCGTTCTTCGACGACACCACCACCGCGTCTCGCGTGTTGACCCTGCTCGCGCCCGGCTGGATCGTGCTGGGCGTCGTCGCTGCGCTCGGCGTCGGCGCCGGGATCAGGGAACGGCTGAAGGAGTACCAATGAGCAGTCGTGGCAGCGGACGGCTTGCCGCGGTACTCGCGGCCCTGCTCGCGGGTGCGCTGCTGCTCGCGGGGTGTGGGTCGGCCGGCGAGCCGCCCAACCTCGCGCCGCACGTTCAGGCGCAACGGCCCACACCAGCCAACGCCGAGGTGTCCCCGGAGATCGACAGTGTCGGCAGCGTCAGCGAGGACTGCGGCGACCCGACAGCGAGCCTGCGCCCCAAGAACGGTCTCGCCACCCCGCCCGGCTCCACCATGGCCGAGATCAAGAAGCGCGGCATCCTGCGGGTCGGCGTCGATCAGAACACCTTTCTGTTCGGCTTCCGCAACCCGACGACCGGTAACCTCGAAGGCTTCGACATCGCCATCGCCCGCGAGATAGCCAAGGCGCTGTTCGGCGACCCGGACCGCGTCCGGTTCAAGGCGATCACGTCGCAGCAGCGCATCGACGTCCTGCGCGACGGCACGGTGGACGTCGTGGTCCGCACCATGACGATCAACTGCGAACGCAGGGAGCAGATCGAGTTCTCGAGCGTGTACTTCGTCGCTGGTCAGCGAGTGCTCGTCACGAAGCGCTCCGGCTACAGCGGGCTCGCTGACCTCGCTGGCAAGAAGGTCTGCGCGACGACAGGCTCGACGTCGTTGCGCAACATCGCGGCCGCCGACTCCGAGCCGATCCCTGTCGCGGTGGAGAACTGGTCCGACTGCCTCGTGCTGCTGCAACAGGGCCAGGTCGAGGCCATCTCGACGGACGACACGATCCTGGCTGGCATGGCCCAGCAGGACCCGACGACGCACGTGGTCGGCCCGAAGTTCACCAACGAGCCGTACGGTGTCGGCATCCCAAAGGAGGACACCGACCTGGTTCGCTACGTCAACGCGGTGTTGCAGCAGGTGCGCAAGAACACGTGGCAGGCTGTGTATGACAGGTGGATCGAGCCTGCGCTCGGTCCGGGGACGCCGCCGGAACCGACGTACAAGTAGGTGCAGGAGATGACGAGCGCAGACCGTCCCGCTGACCGCCCCGCCGCCGAGGCCGGCAGCGCCGAGAACGGCGTCGATGCCACCAGTGCCTGGACACCGCCGGAGCGCAAGGAGGAGGTGCCCGAGGACCATGTCGCCGAGATGACCAGCGTACTGCGGCAGGAGGCGCCGGAGACCAGGGTCGTCCAACCGCCAGAGCCATCCGAATCGTCGTCCGGATCCCGGTCTGGCACCGGGTCGGACTCCGTGTCCGGCACCGGCTGGGGCACGGCGTCCAGCTCCATCGCAGGGCGCAGGACGTCCTCTCGCGCGAGGCCGGCGCACCGGGGCGGGCTCGGCGCTGGCATCGTCGACGTGCCGCCGGTGCCGTACCGCGATCCGGAGTCCGCCGTGATGCGCGATCCGGTCGTCGCGGAGAACAAGCGGTTCTGCGGCAACTGCGGCGCGAAGGTCGGCAGGAAAAGCGAGGGCGAGCCCGGCCCAACCGAGGGCACCTGCGAGCAGTGCGGGACGCCGTTCTCGTTCACGCCGAGGCTGTCGCCCGGCGAGACCATCGGCGGCCAGTACGAGGTGCTCGGCGCGCTCGCCTACGGCGGGCTCGGCTGGATCTACCTGGCGCAGGACCACGCGGTCGCCGACCGCTGGGTGGTGCTCAAGGGCCTGATCGACACCGGCGACGAGACCGCCATCGCGGCCGCCGTCAACGAGACCAACTTCCTCGCCGAGGTCGAGCACCCCAACATCGTCAAGATCTACAACTTCGTCGAGCATCCCGATCCGAAGACCGGCACCACCGTCGGCTACATCGTGATGGAGTACGTCGGCGGACAGTCGCTGCGGCAGCTCGCGCTCGCTCACCACAGGGCGACCGGCAGGCCGGAGGGGTTGCCGATCGGCCAGGTGCTCGCCTACGGGCTGGAGATCCTGCCAGCGCTCGGCTACCTGCACAGCAAGGGCCTGCTGTACTGCGACCTCAAGCCGGACAACGTCATCCAGACGAACGAGCACCTCAAGCTCATCGACATGGGTGCTGTCCGCCGGATGGACGACTACACCAGCCCGATGTTCTTCACGTCCGGCTACAGCGCACCCGAACTGGCCACCGAGGGCCCGAGCGTGCAGTCGGACCTGTTCACCGTCGGCCGGACGCTCGCGGTGCTGTCGTTCGAGTTCGCCGGGTACTCGACCAGGTACAAGACGACGCTGCCCCCGCCGGAGGACGTTCCGCTGTTCTCGCTGTTCGGCTCGTACTACCGGCTGCTGAAGCGGGCGACGCACTCCGACCCCGGCAGGCGGTTCGTCTCCGCCGCCGAGATGGCCGACCAGCTCACCGGCGTGCTCCGCGAAACCATGGCGCTCGGCACCGGCGCTCCCCAGCCGGGTGAGTCGACGATGTTCGGCGCCGAGACGCGCACCTTCGGTGTCGAGGCCGTCGTCGCGGACGGCGATGACGGCGTGCCTGTGCCCGACCCGCTCGAGGTGATCGCGTCGCTGCCGGTGCCGCTCGTTGACACCGACGACCCGGCTGCCTCGCTGCTGGCGTCCATGACGGCGTCGGAGCCGCGCGGGGTGATCGAGGCGCTCGCCCGCGCGCCGCACGACTCGATCGAGGTGCGGCTGCGGGTGGTTCGCGCGCGGGTGGAGCTCGGCGAGCTGGCAGAGGCCAATCGGCAGCTGCAGGCCGCGCAGTACATCGCGGTCAAGGCCGGCTACCCGCACGACTGGCGGCTCGAGTGGTACAGGGGCCTGATCGAACTGGCTGGTGGACGGTACAAGCTGGCGCACGCCGCGTTCGACGCCGTCTACGACGAGCTACCGGGGGAACTGGCACCCAAGCTCGGGCTCGCGATGACCGCGGAGGCCGTTGGCGACTACTTCTCGGCGTCGCGCTACTACGAGATGGTGTGGCGCACCGACCGGACATACGTCAGCGCCGCGTTCGGGCTCGCGCGGGTGTATCTGGCGCAAGGTGCGCGCGACGGTGCGGTGCAGGTGCTCGAATCGATCCCGTTGTCGTCGACGCACCACACCGCGGCGCAGGTCGCCGCGATCAAGACGAAGACGCGGATCGGCGCGTCGTCCTCGCGGAATGCCATCGCGGTGGCCGAACACGACTTGGTGGACGCCTCCGAACGGCTGGAACGCCTCACCCTCGACGCCGAACGCCGGGCGATGCTCGCCGCCGAGGTGTTGGAAGCGGCGTACGGCTGGGTGCGGCACTCCGGTGGGAATCGTTCCGGCGATGCGCGGGTGCTCGGCTGTCAGCTCACGGAGCGCGAGGTCCGGTTCGGGCTGGAGCGCTGCTATCGCGCCCTCGCCCGGCTGTCCACCAGCATGGAGCAACGCATCGCCCTGGTGGACAAGGCCAACGCCATCCGCCCCCGCACGCTGACGTAGGCCCTGCCCCGGCCGCCGCGAGTCGCACCCTATTTCGCACGAGTTGCACCTTCGCGTCGCGCGGCGATCATCAGGCGTTGTGGCGAAATGTGTCGCCATAAGGCATCAAGATCCACTCGGGTAATGGGTGGTACCCGTCGGCGCTACCCCGCCCGCAGCTCCACGATGGTGATGTCCGGCGGCGCGCCGACGCGCACCGGCGGACCCCAGAAGCCAGCGCCGCGCGTGACGTACATCTTCGTCCCGCCGCGCTGGTACATGCCCGCGACAGCGCCCTGCTGCAACGTCACCAGCAGCTCGAACGGCGTCAGCTGCCCGCCGTGGGTGTGGCCGGCAAGCATCAGGTCGACGTCGTGCGCCACGGCGTCTTCGAGATCCACCGGCTGGTGCGCGAGCAGCACCGCCGCCCGGTCCGGGTCTCTGCCAGCCATGGCCGCGCCGACGTCGCCGGGGTCCTGCCACTGGTAGCCAGTCGCGTCGTTGATCCCCGCGAGATCGAACGTGCCACCGTTATGGGTGATCTCGGCGCGCTCGTTGCGCAGCACCCTCATCCCGAGGCTGGGCAGGAAGTCGACCCATTCCTGGTAGTTGGAGTAGTACTCGTGGTTGCCGGTGACAAAGAACGTCCCGTGCGTGCTGCGCAGCCCGGCGAGCGGCGCGGCGGCATCCGCGAGGTGCTCGACGCTGCCGTCAACGAGGTCGCCCGCGATGCCGACGGCGTCGACGTCCTCGTCGTTGATCATGTCGACGATCCGTTGGGTGAACGAACGTCCCAGGATCGGCCCGAGGTGGATGTCGCTGATGAGCGCGATCCGGCAGCCAGCGGCGCGCGGGTCCAGCTTGCGCAGCGCGATCGGCACGCGCGTGACGCTCGGCGGGCCGAGGGCGACGGTGGTGCCGTACCCGACCAGCCCCGCCGCCGTGAGCCCGGCGATCGCCGCGCCACTCCGCGCGAGCACGCGACGTCGATCCACGGTGGGCGCGGTAGCGGCGCCGGGGCCAGTGGCGACCGGTTCGGCGTCACTGGACGACGCCGAAGGCTCTGACGCAGCCCCGGAGGACGCGCGATCTGAGCGATCTGACGTGTCACGGCCGCCACGCACCCACCGGCGCAGCGCGAGCCGGGGCACCTCAAGCACCAGCAGCGCCAACAGCAGGTAGAAAAACAGCGCCAGCCAGAGATACCCGGGCCAGGCGAACCACTGCCCGATGTCCGGGTCGACCCGTGTGGCGAACATCAGCGCCGTGAGCATCAGCACGACCATCGCCGCGAGCGCGAGCGTCGCGACCCGGCGTCCGGTCCCGCGCGGCAGGGTGTCGCGGATGAGCCGCCGCCACAGGTAGACGTGCACCAGGGGCAGCAGCACGAGGACAACGATGACGAAGAAGAACAACGCCGCTGCCTTCCGTTGGTTCTACGGGTTGATGTCCCAGCGTTGCGGCTGGGCGGCCTTCTTGGCGCTGTCGCGCAACTTCTCCAGCGCGTCCTCATCGCCGTGCGCGGTGAAGTGCTCCATGTCGACGATCACGAACAGCGCCCGCGCCTTGACGGCGATCGGACCGTCCTCGGCGTCGAGGTGACCGCTGGCGCTGGCGTAGACCTTGCGGCCGCTCGTGCCGTCGACGCGCACGTGGATGTACAACGTCGAGCCGACCGGCACCGGCTGGCGGAAGTCGGTTTCCAGTTTGCCGGTCACCGCTGGCTTGCGCAGCAGCTGTCCGACGGCGGTACCGAGTGCCTCGTCGAACGCACAGGCCAGCAGCCCGCCGTGGGCGAGGCCGGGCGCGCCCTGGTGCTCGCGGGTGACGTCGAACGTCGACTTGATGACGTACGAGTCGGCGACCTCGGTGCTCATCCGCAGTCCGCCCGGTTGCTCGTCACCGCAGCCGAAGCACTCGGTGTAGTGCGGCTGCAGCTTGGTGCCTGGGGTGGGTGCCTTCTCATGGATCGCCGGAGGATCTGTCTCGATCGGCGGCCATGGTTGCGCGGTGTAACTCACCACTCCACGCTAGCTTGTGGTCGGTATGAACGGTATTCCGGTTCAGTCGGGTGTGATGCGGAACCGGATGTCCAGGTCGGTCGCGCCGTAGTGGCCGTCGGACATCCGCACCGCGTACAGGCTGCCCCGCAGCCGCACCGTTGTGCCCGGTTCCCACCGCTGCTTCGGACGCCATGTGACGACCGTGTCGTCCTCGCTCCAGGACCACGTGCCCGCCGTGCGCGGCTTGGCGTCGACGTCCAGCGCGCGCTGGACGTCGCCCTTGTCCCGCACGGGCGCGCTGAACCGGAGCACGATCGGAGTGGTTTGGTCGTAGACGCCGCCGTCGACGACGTTCGGCTGGATGGTGACGACGGTCTTGGGTGCGAGGGTCCGGAACGACCCCTCGATGGGGAACCGTTCCCCTTCGGCGTCGAACGCGGTGCCGGACCAGGTGTAGCGCTTGTCGAAGCCGAGCGGTTCGGTGGCGGTCCAGCGCCGCTGGTCGGCGGACAGTTCGCCGTCGACGTCGGCGCCATCGGCGTTCGTGAGGGAAACCGACAGCAGCGTGCCGTCGGTCACCGTGATCCGAATGGGCTGAACGGGTGAAACTCCGGACGCGTTGAATGCGGGTTCCGGCACGATCCGAAATCCCTCGGTCGGGACGGTCGTGGCGGTTGACCCGGTCGGGATGACATCGCTCGCGCACCCGCCCGCGAGCAGCGCCATGGGGACGATTAGCGCGATGAACAGGGGATTTAGCGCCGAACCCGCTCGCAATGGGCTGGTTTTGTTGTGCCGCGACACGCGCTGTCCCGTCCTTACCGTGGCTCGGTGGATACGCCCATTAAGACGTGTTGGTTCACACTAATGGGAGCACAGTGGGGAGTGGCAAGAGCCCGTGTGCGGTGACATGTGATCACGCATGTCCCCAAGGGTGTTCCGAAGCAGCGGGTTACGGGTAAGCTGATCCGCAGGCCGTCGTTTTGCGTGGTCGTGGCTTCACGCTCGCGGAACTTCTGACGCGAGCTGGGGCGTACGCGCAACTGCTCGACTCGTTGGAACCGCCCGGGACGGTCGCGGGTGCCTTCACGGGCACTCGAAGCGGATTCTGTTACGAGGAGAAAAACGGTGGCGCAAGGCACTGTGAAGTGGTTCAACGCCGAGAAGGGCTTCGGCTTTATCGCGCAGGACGGCGGCGAAGGCGACGTCTTCGTGCACTACTCAGAGATCGAGGGTCGCGGCTTCCGCACCCTGGAAGAAAACCAGCGAGTGGAGTTCGAGGTCGGCCAGGGCCAGAAGGGGCCACAGGCCCAGAAGGTTCGCCAGATCTGATCTAGCGCGAACTGAGCTGACAAGGTCCCCGGTGGCAATGCCGCCGGGGACCTTGTTCTGTGTAGTGGGGGCCGTACTGGGGACTAGTGGATCAGCGGTAGCGGTATGCCTGACGACGTTGCGCGGCTGCGTCGGCTTCCCAGGACAGTCGCTCAAGCACCCACTCCTGGGCGAGTGCCTGAGGTGAGGTCTGGCGGGCTTGGGCGATCTGCTTGAGCTCGTCGCTCGCGATGAGGCTCAGCCGGAGCTGGTACACCTGAGCGTCGCCGAACCGCTTGCCGGCGTCGGTCGTCTCCGCTCCGGTCTCCGGCGCCAGCGCCGCGAGGTAGCTCTCCAGCTCCGTGTCCGGGGCAGCTTCTTCCACCTCCTGTGCCGGTGCCGCGTCGCGTTGTTTCGAGTTGCGTGAGTTGAATCGGAAGGCCACGCGGCAACGATAACGACAAGGTTTCGACGCCGCTACGGTGCAGTTGGCGGAAGTCGTTCAGACATGGAGAGGCCCCCGCGCCAGGGGGAGGAACGCGGGGGCCGGAGGGGATCTCCACAGGCGCTGACCGGGGGTGTGTCAGCACCACGATTGTTACATGAAACTCGGCGATGTCGCGACCGCTGGGGGTAAAAAGATGCCACCGAGTCGCCATCCTGTAGCCATCTCGCGGCTACTTCCTCCTTGCTGTGTTGCCCTCATCCGAATTGGGTCGGATACGCGCCGAACTGGCGTTACAACGTTCCGTGATGAATAGTTCACCCAGCGGGGGGCTGTGGTCATGGTCGTGACCTGGTTAGCCTCGCCGCCAAGGCAGGTTGCCGTTCGTGTCGAGCGTGAGGAGGCGCTGTGAGTGGTGCACTAGAAGTTCGAGAGTTCCTCATGCGGCACGACGGCGCTGAAGCCGTCCGTGGTCCCGGTGGCGTGCCGTCGCAACGGTCAGGAGGCGCCGAAGCCGCCAGGGTGTCCGACGATCAGGTTCGCCGTGCGCGCATCGCTGTTGCCAGCGGGTCATTAGGGGCGCAAGACTGCGAGCAACTGCTCGACATGCTCGGCTTGATCCCGGACGACGATGGCGTGCCGCCGGTGCAGAAGTGAGGGCGTCGCGCTGAGGCCGGTTTTCCGGTGTTTCACGTATTTGTCGCCATCCAGATGCGCACCCCCTGGTCGCGCACCTAGACGGCGACTTGGACGAACGTACTCTTGCTGTGCGGGCATGGCAATCGATTACCAGAAGAAGATTCACGATGTCACTCAGCTGTCCTAGTGGCGTTATGCAGTTACCGGAGCGTTGGCGGGATGACGACTTGCGCGGCAAGGTTCGCGACGGGTGCGCGTTGCGGCGTCGCTGAGCTGCGACGGAAAACCAACCACCCCCCGTTGTTGAGAGGTTGAGGCGGTACCGTATGCTTGTACGCGGCTCCCAGGGAATCGTTCCGATGGCTCTGGGAACGCGGTCGGTCGGTTCGCCGAACCGACCGGGCTCCCATCGTCCAGCGGCCTAGGACTCCGCCCTTTCAAGGCGGCAACGCGGGTTCGAATCCCGTTGGGAGTACGCAACACAGTTTGGCCCTGTGGCGCAGTTGGTTAGCGCGCCGCCCTGTCACGGCGGAGGTCGCGGGTTCGAGTCCCGTCAGGGTCGCTTTTTTGTGCAGCGGGTTTGCCTCCGGCAGACCCGCTGTTTTCGTTGGTGGGCATCACGCTGGGCGCGAACGTCTTGGGCGTCTTCGTGCCGGAGCCGCTACCGAGTGGTGTCTGTCCTCGTGGGGGCGAAGGCATGTTTCAGAGTGGCCGCTGGCGTGAATCCGTCCGATGAGTCATCGGGGCCGACGTTGTCGCCGGGCACGTCACCGGCGGCGATTCGGCAGCCTTGGTACCCGTCAGCCGGTGTTGACCCTGCTGCGGTCGGCGGGCACCGTGTGCGATATCCTCGTGTCTCGTACGGCCAGGTAGCTCAGTTGGTACGAGCGTCCGCCTGAAAAGCGGAAGGTCGCCGGTTCGATCCCGGCCCTGGCCACCGTTTACGAAGCCGCTTTGACCATGTCAAGGCGGCTTCTTACGTTCCGAGCTGATCGCGACTACGCCACTGTGAGCGTCGTCGATCGCCAGTCACAGACGCTAGTTTCCCGTGGGGCCATCCGACGGCGTCTCCTACGAAGCCGAGGCAGCGGGCCACTGGGCAGCACTGGAGGAGATCCTGCATCGGCAGGGCGTTGATGCTGACGCGGCCGAGCTGCGACACCTTCCACATGAGGTGGTGCCCAGCGCGTGGCTGCTTGCACGCATAGGCTGTGCCGACGCTGATCGTCCCAGCGGCTGACGCGCTGGGGGACGGGGGTTGCCGTGGCTGGGTATCGGTTCGCCTTGGCAGTGTTGTGCGTGGCGGGTGTCGTTGTCGCAGGGTGCACCGGGGTGCCCGACCGCGAGCCGCAGGTGCAACGCCTCGAGGACGAGGTCTCCGCGATGCCCGGCGTCGAGGACTTCCGGGTGATCTACTCGAACAGTGTCAAAACTGGGTCAAAGCTCAATGTGACCGTGAGAATGCCTACAGCGAGCGAGGCGCAGATCGCAGAGGTCGCCACCCGTATCACTGTTCTCAAACAGGATGACTTTGACGGATACAGCGAGTCGACCGAATTCGAGATAGGCGATCGACTTATGCTGCGATTCGATGGCCAACTGAGTTCGGACCGGGTCGTCAAACGCGCGCGACGACTGCGACAGCTCGGTTCGGCGGTGCCGAAGGCCGAAATCAACTGGTATGGCGGAGAACTTGAACTGCGGGAGGCTCCGGACATCGCTGGGTCGCTCGCCGCCGTGCGTACCGAGTTTGGGAGCGAGCCTGTTCGGGTGGAGGTCATGCCAGACGACGGTCCATGGTGGACTGTCGACTTCCCCTTCAGTATCGCTCAGCAGCAACGCATTCGTGGCCAACTGTCCGAGTTGCGGGTCGATGTGGCCTACGTTCGCGTGGCGAACGGTCGTCCATCGGGGCTATCCGTCGGCGTTAGCGATCCGAAGACGGCATACCGAGACCTCAACGCGCTGATCGCAACCATGCGGCCGACTCGCGAGCACCCGATGAGCTTGTCGTGGAGGTGGGATGGGTCGGCGCAGGACGACCGGAAGTTCCAGGGCATGGTTCATGTGGCAGGCTGCGGGTACAGCAACACCGCAGGAGAAAAGGATCCCGAGCGCTACTTCACTCAGAAGGCTATCGATCTGCAGCGCCGACTGCGCGACGAGTTTGACACCTGCCCGTAGGTTGCGTGCGACACGGCATGTTCGCATCGCGCCTGTGACGTCGGCAGCCCGATACGCAGGCCCTCGGGCAGCGGCGGGAACTCGTCCCAGGTTCGCCTGTCGAGCACCCGGCCGCCCGCGTTGCGGGTGCGCCCGCCTCACTGCTTGAACAGGAACGGGATGCCCGCGGCCACGCAGCGGTCCCGGACGTCGCGCACCCACGATGCGGCCGTGCGGCGAGACCGGGGGCCGGACTCGCCGCCGACGTACACCCAATCGAGCCCCGCGAGATCGAGGTCGGGCACCGGCCCGAGCAGCGGCTGCAGCGACAGAAACCGAACGGCAGCCGGAGTCTCGCGCAGGGCGTCGGCGGCCGCTTGGTCAGCACGAAAACCGATGCCTGTCCGCCCGCTCCATCACGTCGACGACGTCGCCGATGAAGTCGTCGGGCACACCGGGATGGAAAAGGTCGCTCATCGAGTCGACGAACACCAGCCGGGGACGTCGCCACCGCAGCGGTTCGGCCAACTTGTCCGGATGCGGGGTGAGGGCGAAGCCGGGTCCGCTGGTCGCGGGGTCGCCGTCGCGTTGGTAACGCGCGTTCGTGCGTGGTTGCGGACATGTCGTCACCCCGAGTTCCACGATGCCTTGCCGCTCTTCCCAGCACCACCGGAAAAGGCTTGACCTCGACCTTGCTTCAAGTATCAGACTCTGTGCCAGCTCACTTGGAACAGGGAGGTCGCAATGCGGGCCATAGTGGTGAACAAGTTCGGCGGGCCTGAGGTGCTCGAATTGGCCGAGGTGGCCGAGCCGGTGCCAGGCAAGGGACAAGTCGTGATCGATGTCGAAGCCGTGGACGTGCTATTTCTCGAAACGCAGCTGCGTAGCGGCCAGCTGACTGATGCCTTCGATGTGCGGCCGCCGTTCGTGCCGGGCGGCGCGGTCGCAGGTCGCGTCTGGTCGGTCGGACCCGACGTCGACACCGGGCTTGTCTCGCGTCGAGTGGCCGCGCGGACCGCGGAGTACGGGGGTTACGCCGAGCAGGCCGTCGCGGCCGTTGAGAGCACGATTCCGGTTCCCGAGGAACTGGGATTGTCCACCGCCGCGTCGCTGCTGCACGATGGCCCGACTGCCCTGGGGCTGTTCGACAACGCCGCGATTCGGCAGGCGGAGCGGGTGCTGGTGACGGCGGCGGCCGGTGGCCTCGGCCTGCTGCTGGTGCAGCTGGCCAGCGCGGCGGGGGCGCGGGTGATCGGCGCGGCACGCGGCGGCCGCAAGCGTGATGCGGTGCTGTCAGCTGGTGCGCACGACGTCGTCGACTACAGCGAGACGGACTGGCTAGATCGGGTCCGGGCGATCACGGGCGGGAAGGGTGTTGATGTCGTGTTCGATGGCGCTGGGGGTGCCATCGGCTCCGCGGCGTTCGCCGTCACCGCGCGAGGCGGCCGATTCTCCGCGCATGGCGCGGCGAGTGGTGACTTCGCCGAGATTGACCCGGACGATGTGCGGCGGCGTGACATCACCCTACGCGGCATCGAGCAGGCACAGTTCGCACCCGCCGAGGCGCGGGCGATGGCAGAGCGCGCGTTGGCCTACGCATCGTCTGGCCGCTTCCGCCCGCTGATCGGCGCGACGTTCCCGCTAGCTGACGCGGCACGTGCGCACCGTGCCATCGAGCAACGCGAAGTGCTCGGCAAGACGTTGCTGACAGCGACGGCAGGCTAGCTGTGCTGCGTGATCCACAGTGGACCGCGCAGCACAGCTAGGCGTCGCTGCCTTCGCTGCTCAGCTGACCTTCACCAGGTCGATCACGAACACCAGCGTCTCCTCGGCGAGCTGGTGGCCAGGGTTCGCGCCGTAGCCCAGCTCCGGCGGCACGACAAGCAGTCGGCGCGCGCCTTCCTTCATGCCGATCAGACCTTCGTTCCAGCCGTCGATCACCCGTGCGTTGCCGACGTTCTCCACCGGGAAGGTCTCCTGACGGTCCCAGGAGGAGTCCAGCTTGCCGCCGTCGGAGAAGCCCACCAGGTGGTAGTGCACTTCGGCCGTGTCGCCTGCCGTGGTCTTGGCGCCGTTGCCTGCCTTGACGTCCTCGATCAGCAGCTCGCCCGGGGGCGCGCAGTCGTCCGGAATGGTGACGTCCGGAGCCGCGCCCTTTTCCCCGCCACGGTGAAGTCCGCCGCCGCGCATTCCGTGCCGTTGGCAGCCGCTTGCTCGGCCGACGTCGTAGTCGCGGCCGACGTCGTAGGGGCGGATTGCTCTTCCTCGGCGGAACCGCAGGCGGCGAGCGCGACCGTCGTCGCGGCGGTGATCAGAATCGTGGCAAGACGCATAGCACGTACAGTACTGGCGCGCTCACACCACGAGCCCGCACGGGTCGCGAACATCATCGCGCCCGCATCTTTGCCGCGCTACGAATCCCACCGAGTAGGTGCTGCCGGAACTACGCCTGGCGGATATGTCGACACGTCGAGGTCCGACAGATGGACGCCGAGAACGTCAGCGATACGGAAGAGGGCACGAGGGGCGGGCACCCGGCGCGCGGTCTCGGGTGTGCGGTCAGCGGTGCCTGCGCACCGGACCCACGCGCACGTCGGGTTGACGTTGCTGGTGGTGCCGCACCGGGACGTCGGTGACCTGCGTGTCGCGCGAAGTCCGCCGCGGTTTCATCGTGGTTCGGGCGCTGGCCTGATTGGTGCGCTGACCCCTGGTCGAGTTGTCCCTGCCGTGCTCGCGGTCATAGGCGGCCCGGCGCGCGGGGTCCCGCAGTAACTGATACGCGGCGAGTACCTCCTCCAGTTCGTTCGGATCGGCGTTGTTGTCGGCGTCGGGGTGCAGGTGCCGGACGAGCCTGCGATACGCGCCGGTGATCTCCGCATCGGTCGCGGTTGGCGCGACACCGAGAACGCGGTATGGATCGCGCGGCGCGTCGGTCATGCTCGTTCACCTCGCGGCGGTCCGGGGCGTTGTTCCGGTCAGCTCGACTGCCGAGCCGGTCAGCTCGGGAGTCGTGCTCGTCAGGTCGGCTGCCGAGCCGGTCAGCTCGCGAAGATCATCGAGCGCTGGTGCGACGAGCAGCCCTGCCGTCGTCAGGCACCCGCGCGTGGCATGCAGGTCACGCACCAGTTCCTCGCCGACGTACTGGTTCTCGTCGTCGAACGCGAATGACGCGTGGTCCCTGATCCGGTCGACCAACTCGCCGAGGGCGCCGGTTAGCTGCTGGACGCCCTCGACGGCGTCACGCACCGTTGCGACATCGGGATCGGTGAACTCGCGGCAGCAGGTCTCAACCTGACGCCGCGCTTCGTCCAGCACGGTCTGCGTTAGGGGACTGGTTTTCACGGTGGGTCAGCTCCTCGGACGCGGCGAATCCGGCCCTGCGCTCACTACGCGGGGCCGGAACTCGCCATCAATCGGTCAGGCGTTGATCTCCTTGCGGTCGGCGCCCCCGCCGATCTCGATCTTGCGCGGCTTGGCCTTCTCGGCGACAGGCAGCCGGATGGTCAGCACACCGGCGTCGTAGTCGGCCTTGATGTTGTCCGCGTCGAGCGTGTCGCCGAGGAAGAGCTGGCGGGAGAACAAGCCGCGTGGCCGCTCCGCGACCTGAACATCGGCGTCATCGCCGAACTCGCCCTTGCGCTCTGCCTTGACCGTGAGCACATTGCGCTCGACATCGAGGTCGATCGAGTCCGGTGATACGCCGGGCAGGTCAAACTGCACGACATATTCGTCGCCGGAGCGGAAGGCATCCATCGGCATGGCCGCCGGCCTGGTCGATGTGCCGTTGACGCCGAGGAACTGCTGGGTCAGCCGGTCGAGCTCCCGGAATGGGTCGGTACGCATCAACATCGCCACTTCCTCCTTCTCCCTTCACAGTCGGGTCCTTGTTCCGATCGAGCCGTTCGATGGCTCTCAATGTTGCAACGCGTGACTAAAGTTTATTGTTCCCGACGAGATAGATATTTGCCGTCGGATCTTGGTGAGCGATGCTTGGTGGGCGATGCTGCGGTGGTCGGGCGGTTATCGGCCCGCCGCGCGTCGCCGCGGCGGGCCGGGAGTTGTCAGGGAAGTTGAGACTCCGTAGTCGATTCACGCAGCACGCATCACCTGCCTTACTCGCGTCAGGACAACTGTTGGCAGTCCTCACGCCGGAGGGGCGCGTTGTCGCGCCATGAAGTCGGCCGGGACGTCTACCTGGACCGCCCACAGTCGCCCGCTGGTCCATCGCTTCGATGGCGGAACCGGATTTGGCCTGCGACGGGAGTGCGTCCGCTGCGGCGGCGTGCTGTCGCGCTCAGCCGGCTCGCTGAAGTTGGCGGCGACGATCGCGTCGAACTCGTCGCGCAGTAAGGCATCGTCAGCGCACAGCAGCCGCAGGAACTGCTCCTGTGTGGCCTCAGACGGGGCAACGATGTTGGTCATCCGCGATCACTCCGGCACCGTCGTTGTTCGATAACCAGATCACTCACCGATGTACTTTTTCTATATCTCAGACTGGAGATTGTGTCAAGTAGTAGTTCGCGATAACGTCGTATACAGACTGGAATGAACCGACTGTGTCACGAGGAGCGTGGGGTGCGCGATCTCGACAAGCTCAACGACCCGACCTACCCGGCTTTCACCATCGGGCAGGCGGCCGACATGCTCGGGGTTCAGCAGGCATTCCTGCGCAGCCTGGACGGCGCGGACGTGGTCACGCCGGAGCGTTCCGGTGGCGGGCATCGCCGGTACTCCAAGCAGCAGCTTGAGTTCGTCGCGCGGATGCGCGAGCTGTTCGACCAGGGGCACACCCTCGCGGCGGCGAGTCGCATCCTCTGGCTGGAGGACGAACTGGCCGCCGCCTACGACGAGATATCCGAACTGCGGCAGCGACTCGGATACACGGAGAGGCGCGGCGGGTAGTACGCGACCAGGTCAGAACGGCGGGTCGTCGCCGGTCGATGAGGCGTCGGTGGTGATCGGTTCGCCTGATGCCGTGGTCGATCTGGCCGCCGCGGTGCCTGGCGCGGTTCCGTTGGTCGCCGTTGCGTCAGTGTCGGCGCCGGTGGGTCGTGGCGGTCGTGGGTGGTGCTCGTAGCTACGTCCGGACGGTGTGGTGATGGTCGCGGTGCCCGTGTTCGGGTCGAAGTCGATGTGCCAGTCGGGCTGGCTCTTCAGGTAATGGTGGTATTCGCACTTGGGTGCGCCGTTGTCGCTGCTGGTGTCCGGGCGGTGTTGCCACTCGATGCGGTGGTCGAAGTCGCACCGCTGGGCGGGGCGGTGGCAGCCGGGCACGGTGCATTCCACGTCGCGGACGGCGACGAAGTCGCGAATGGCTTGAGTGGGGCGCCTGCGAGTGGCGCCGAGGTCCATCGGCGCGCCGGTGCCAGGGTCGGTGAGGACCTTGCGCCAGACACTGTTCGGTCGGGTCATGATCTCGCGGGCGATTGGTCCGGGTAGCGGGCCGTAGCCCGATAGCTCCGCGCCGTCGTCGCCGATGGTGAGCGCGGTAGTGGCCGGGAGGTGCAGGAACACCGTCGCCGCGGCTGCGGGTGGCTGTGCGCCGGGGTCATTGCCGAGGAGCAGGTCGGCGTAGACGTCGGCGCGGAGTTGGTCGAGGGTGCGAGCATCGCCCTTGTTGCGCAAGCTGCGTGCCATGCCGTCGATGCGGCCATAGGCTGCCGAGGCGAGCTCAGCGGGCAACTGTGCGGCGAGGGTGGACATGGCGTCTTCGCCGGGGATCAGCTCGACCCTCCGTTCGGTGCGCGCCCGGCGGGCGCGGTCGGTCTGTCCGTCCGGATCGACCTTCGTGACCAGGCGTCGAGCCGCCCGTACCAACCGAGCGGGGTCCAGCCAGGACAGTTTGCCGGTGGCGAGCTTGTCCGTGAGTCGCTGGTCGACCTCGCGGCGTCGCGGGCCGGTGAGATGCGTGACCGTGTTGGTGATCTTCGTGGCAGGGTGGCGCTCGATCTGCCCGGACTCCATGGCTGCCAGCAGCTGGGGCATGTCGTCGGTAAGCATGCGTGCGGTGGCTACCCGGTCAGCCGTGGCGTGCCGATTGATCCGCAGTTCGAGCGCGGCTTCGTCTGGTACGTAGCGCGAGCCATCCCGTAGTTCATCGAGCCTGGTCAGCGCGTGCGCCTCGATCGCGTCCGCGCGGGCTCGGAGTCTGCGCACCGCGGCCAGGGTGTCGATCACCTCGCCGTCGTCGAACCCCGCGATCTCCTCACTAGAGCTGAACAGCACGCGGTGATCGGTGAACCGCTCGACGTCGATCGGGCGTGGATCGACGAGATGGTCTGGCAGGTGCAGATACCCGGCGCCGGAGCCGACTTCGATGAATGTGGTCACGGTCACAGTTTATCGAACACAGGTTCGATATCAAGTCGCTATGGTGCGCGAGTGGAGGATCCGCAGGGGCAATGTGCGGAGTGCGGAGCGCCCCTCAACCCAGTCAGCGTGGCGTTCGGTGCTACGAAGCAGGGGCCGATGCCTTGGCGCCCGGCGACACCGCGGCGGGCCGCAGGTCCACCCGTCGCAACAGTTGGGCGTTGAGCGCGACGATGATCGTCGACAGGCTCATCAGCACCGCGCCGATGGCCATCGGCAGCACGATGCCAGCCCAGGCGAGTACCCCGGCCGCGAGCGGGATCGCGGCGAGGTTGTACCCCGCTGCCCACCACAGGTTCTGCGTCATCTTGCGGTAGCTGGCGGCCGACAGCGTGCTCACCACGACCACTGCGCGTGGGTCGTCCGACGCCAGCACGATGCCCGCGGATTCGATCGCGACGTCGGTGCCCGCGCCGATGGCGATGCCGACGTCAGCGCGGGCGAGCGCGGGCGCGTCGTTCACGCCGTCGCCGACCATCGCCACGGTGTGCCCGCGCCGCTGCATGTCGGCCACCGCCGAGTCCTTGTCCTCCGGCAGCACCTCGGCGAACACTTCGTCGATGCCGAGGTCGCGCGCGACGGCGTTCGCGACCTGCTGTGCGTCGCCGGTGATCATCGCGACGGTCACGCCGCGCCGGTGCAGGACGTCGATCGCCTGCCGCGACTCCGGCCGAACCTGGTCCTCAAGCGCGATCGCGCCGATGACCTCGCCAGCCTTGATGACGTGCAGCACGGCGGCGCCGCGTTCCCGCCAGCCGGCGACGTCGTTGGCCACGCTGTCCGGGATGTCGATGCCCTGCTCGCGCAGCAGCGCGGGACCACCGACGGCGACGTCATCGTCGGCGACGGTCGCCCGTACGCCCCTGCCGGTCATCGCGTGGAACCCGGACGCCTTCGGCACCTCGGCCCCGCGATCGGCCGCCGCAGCGACGATGGCGCGGGCCAGTGGGTGTTCGCTCTCGGACTCCACCGCGGCGGCCAGCCCGAGCAGTGCGTTGTCGTCGCCGTCGGTCGCCGCGACGCCGGTGACCGCGTGCTCGCCCTTGGTCAGCGTGCCGGTCTTGTCGAACAGCACCGCATCGACGTTGCGCATCCGCTCCAGCGCGAGCCGATCCTTCACCAGGATGCCGTTCCGCGCGGACTTGGACGTCGAGATCGAGGTGACCAGCGGAATCGCGAGTCCGAGCGCATGCGGGCACGCGATGATCAGGACCGTCACCGAGCGCACAACGGCGGCGTCGGTGTCACCGAGCAGCGCCCACACGACGATGGTGATCGCGGCGGCGGACACCGCGATGTAGAACAGCAGCGCCGCCGCCCGGTCGGCGAGCACCTGGGTGCGCGACGTCGATCCCTGCGCCTGGGCGACGAGCCGTTGGATGCCCGCTAGCGCGGTGTCCTCACCTATGGCGTCGATGCGCACTCTGATCGAGCTGTCAGTGGACACGCTCGCGGCGATGACGCGGTCGCCCTCGCCGCGCGTTACCGGGTTCGATTCCCCGGTGATCATGGATTCGTCCAGGTCAGCGGTGCCCTGCACGATCTGGCCGTCGGCTGGCACCCGCGCACCCGGCCGCACGAGGACGACGTCGCCGACCGCGAGGTCTCCGATGTGGACGGTCTCGATGCTGCCGTCGTCCGCGACACGCTCCGCCTCGTCCGGCAGCAGTTCGGCCAGCGCGGCGAGCGCCCCGCGTGCCTGGCCGATGGCACGCATCTCCATCCAGTGACCGAGCAGCATGATCACGATCAGCAGGGCCAGCTCCCACCACACCTCGACCGTGAACAGCCCGATGCTCGCGGTGAGGCTGGCGACGTAGGCCACGCTGATCGCCATGCCGATCAGCAGCATCATGCCCGGCGCGCGGGAGCGGATCTCCTGGATCGCGCCGACGACGAATGGCCAGCCGCCGTAGAAGAAGATCACGGTGCCGAGTACCGGTGCGAGCCACGTCGAGCCGGGGAAGGTCGGCGCGGTGTAACCGAACCACTCTTGGATCATGTCGGCGTAGAACACCACCGGCAGCGTCAGCAACAGTGACAGCCAGAACCGGTCGCGGAACATCGCGGGCGAGTGGCCCTCGTGCTTGTCGTGACCCGTGTGTGCGTCGTGGTCCCCGGCGTGCCCGTCACCGGCATCGCCGCCATGCGCTGCGTGCGGGTCGTGCGCTTCGTGTCCTGCTTCGGTGTGCTCGTCCGTGCCGTGCTGGACTGCCGCTTCCCGCGCGTTCATGACCGCCTCCTCGACGTGTCGTATCGGCCGACGTCGGTGTGACCCCAGTGGTCCCCGTTCGGGTTTACCCGCTCGCGGTCCGTGCCACCCGTCACCGTCACCGAACCAGTGGCCGGAGACATAGCACGAAGGCCCTGCCGCGCCGGATGAGACCGAGGGAGCACGACGTCGCCGAGCGATGGACGCGACGACGAAAACTTGTGCCAGCGCCTCGTCGCGGTGGCATCCTGGACACAGCCTGACCAGAATGCAGGCTTGCCGTTCGCGTGAGCGTGAGTATGCCGTCTACGGATATCCCCTTCGCCGACGTCCGCGAGACGCACGTCGCGGTGTTGTTCCTGGTCGGGGACAGGGTGTACAAGCTGAAGAAGCCGGTCGACGTCGGCTTTCTGGACCTGCGCACGCTGGAGCGGCGGCTCGCGGTGTGCCGCAGGGAGGTGGCGCTGAACCGGCGGTTCGCGCCCGACGTCTACCTCGGGCTTTCCGAGGTCACCGACGTCGACGGCTCGGTGTGCGACCACCTTGTTGTGATGCGACGGATGCCGGAGGAACGGCGGCTGAGCACGCTGGTCGCGGCTGGTGAGCAGGTGGCGGATGTCATCGGCCAGCTCGCGCGCATGATGGCCGCCTGTCACGCGTCGGCGGAGCGGTCGGCTGAGATCACCGCGCATGGCTCACGCGACGCGATCTTGGGCCGGTGGCGGGCGAGTTTCGATGAGCTGCGTGAGCTCGACGATCCCGCCGTGGATCGCTCGGTCATCGCCGAGGTCGAGACGCTCACCGAGGCGTTCCTCGCTGGCAGGGAGCCGCTGTTCGAGGCGCGGATGTCCGAGGACAGGATCGTCGATGGCCACGGTGACCTGCTCGCGGACGACATCTTCTGTCTCGACGACGGCCCGCGCGTGCTCGACTGCCTCGAGTTCGACGACGAGCTGCGTTGGCTGGACGGGCTGGACGACATCGCGTTCCTCGCCATGGACCTGGAACGTCTTGGCGAGCCTGCGCTGGCGGCGCGGCTGTTGGCGCGCTACGCGGAGTTCGCGGCCGATTCGGCGCCGGCGTCACTGCGACACCACTACATCGCCTACCGAGCGTTCGTACGGGTGAAGGTGGCGTGTCTACGGCACGCACAAGGCAACGCGGCCGCAGCGGACGACGCCAAGCGGTACGCGGCCATCGCCGTCGATCACCTCCGCAAGGGACAGGTCCGGCTGGTGGTCGTCGGTGGGCTGCCTGGGACGGGCAAGACCACGGTCGCTGGTGCGGTCGCCGACGAGCTGGGCGCGGTGCTGCTGTCCAGTGACCGGTTGCGCAAGGAACTTGCTGGCCGCGACCCGAACGACAGCGCGATGTCGCCCTATGGGGGCGGGATCTACGATGCCGAGCACACCGAGCGCACCTACGACGAGCTGTTGCGGCGGGCGCGGTCGCTGCTCGAGCGGGGCGAAACCGTCGTACTCGACGCGTCCTGGCATCGGCAGGCACACCGGGACGCGGCCCGCGCCGTGGCTGACGAGACCCACAGTGAGCTGGCGCAGCTGCGGTGCTACGCGCCTACCGACGTCGCGGCCGAACGAATGCGACGCCGTACGGGTTCGGCATCGGACGCCGACGCCGACATCGCCGCCGCGATGGCCGCGCACACCGACCGGTGGCCGGACGCCGTCGCACTCGACACCGTCAAGGCACCCAGCGCGACGACGGCCGAGGCGCTGCGGGCGGTGACGAATTCCTCCTGATTGGGCGCGGTGCGCATGCGGGGTCGATGAAGTGGACATATCGGGAATTCAGCGGTGTCCTTGTGCGTTGTTTGGAGTAGTCGCCGTGAAGTCGGTCGCGGCTGTGGGAGGAATACGTGGCATCTGACGTGAAGGTCCGCGCGCACCCGCGTGAGGCGCATGCCGACGCTGAGCCTGATCCGGTTCGGAGCTATCTGAACGAGATCGGCCGCATTCCGTTGCTGAGCGCGTCGGAAGAGGTCGAGCTGGCCAAGCGCATCGAGGCGGGCGTCTACGCGGATTACCTGCTGCGTACCGACGCCGAGACAGGCGGCCGAGATCGCCGCGACCTGCGCGTGATCGCCGACGAAGGGATGCGCGCGAAGGAGCGCATGATTCGCGCGAACCTGCGGCTGGTTGTGGCGGCGGCTAAGAAACGGCAGGGCGGCTTGTCGCTGCTGGATCTGATCCAGGAGGGAAACCTGGGGCTGATGCGTGCGGTCGAGAAGTTCGATTACGCGAAGGGGTACAAGTTCTCGACCTACGCGATGTGACCTACGCGATGTGGTGGATTCGCCAGGCGATGCAGCGCGGCAATGCTTTTCTGAGCCGTGCTATCCGGCTGCCCACGCATCTGACGGAACAGATCGCGAAACTGAATCGCGCCGAGCGGGAATTGATCACACGGCTTGAGCGCGATCCCACAGATGCGGAATTGGCCGAGGAGAGCGGCTATCCGGTCGACGCGGTCGGGCGGATGCGGCACGTCTCGCGGGTCACCGCGAGCCTCGACGTCCCGATTGGCGACGACGGTGAGGCGAGCCTCGGCGAGTTCATCGCGGATCAGCACGTTGAGCAGCCGCAGGAAACCGCCGCCGAACGTGCGGAGCTGGTGGACCAGGTGCTCGGCGTACTGGAACCGCTTGCCGCGCGGGTTCTGGCGTTCCGCTATGGCCTCTACGACGGCAATCCGCACACGCTGCAGGAAACCGCGCAGTACCTTGGCCTGCACCGCGAGCGGGTGCGACGGCTGGAGCGCCACGCCCTTGACGAGCTGCGTGCTACCGATCAGCGCGAGGCGCTGCTGGTGGCGTGACGCGTGAAAGGCCATGTGGCCCGGGAAGTCGGGACCTTGGACTCACGCCTGCGGTGCATCCGCGGGCGATGCTGATGGTGTCGGGGAAACCCGCCCGAGGGCGACCTCGGGCGGGTCCGTCACGTCAAGGCCGGGGGTCGGCGCTAGACCTCGACAACCACCGCGCAGCTCCAGTAGTTGGGTCCCTTTCTGAGCTGCAGCCCATGGAGTGCGGTGGGCTTGGGTACGCCCACGACCGGCTCCGTCTTGGCCAGTTCGGCCATGCCACAGGTGACGTCGAGTCCGCGTGAGCCTGCCCGTACCGTGCTCGTCACTGGGACCTGTCCGGACATGTCCATCCGGTTGATCACCTCGTCCAGCACGCCGACGAGCAGATCCTCGTCGGTCTCGCCGCCGACCTCGAACTCCACCGTCGACACCGGATCGCCAGTGGCCTCGACGACACTGTCGACAAGGCCACGGACCGCCTCCGCGACGCACTTCTCCCTGCTGGGCGCCCACGCCTCGATCCGCAGATCGGCGGTGTGCCGCAGCCAGCGATACCCGGACTCAGTTCCAGCTGATCCCACGGTGCACTCCTTACGCCACTCCGACCGTAGACCTCGCGGCGCGACGGCGGGAGGGTCAAAATGCCTCAACCTCTCACGGACCGTCGGTCACCAGCTGGTCAGCTCACTGTCAATCACCCTGTTAACGGTGTGTAGCCAGAATTCGGGCATAACGCGCACCCTCCGGGCGGTGTGTGTCGTTAGTCACGTCAGCGAGCACGTCGAGAGGAGTGAGGATGTCCCTCCCTATCTTTCCTGGAGACTTCGACGACGACCCAGGTCACATTTGCCCGGAGTGTGGTGATCCCATGCCGGACGACGAAGTCTGCGGGAACTGCGTCGAAGAACTTCAACCGACTTCGGTCAGCGACTGGGATGTCGCGTGATCGCGGTCAGTGATCAGCTGACGGACTGACCATTGAGATCGGGCATTTCGCCCGTACACGTACGGTTGGCCTGCTCGGCGGAGTTGGGCTTGCCGCGTGATTCGCCGTCCGCTCCATTGTTGCGGTGCGGTCGCACATTTACGCTCGGGGCATCGCGGTTAAGCCACAGCCGCCGGTACCCCGAATCATTGGGAGGCCGAGGCGAATGGCGTTCGGACCTGGCAGGTTCTGCAACGCTCCGGCCCGTGCCTCTCATGCCAGTCGCGGGAGGCATCGTGGTAGCGAGTCCGTCTTACAGTGGCAGCATCACCGCCGCGCTCGCGCCAGGCGGATGCGACGGAGTGCCAGCATCGGTCTGGGCCAGCTGGCGCGCGCTCATCGACCTCACCGACACTCTGGACACGGACCTCGGTACGCACTTGCAGCGGCTGTGCCGTGTCGCCGTGCAGCTCATCGACGTCTTCGAGGCAGCGGTGGTTGTCGCTGACAGCAGCGGTGCGCCGACGGTGGTCGCGGCGTCATCCGAGCGAACCCGGGCACTGGCCGAGCGCGAGATCGAGCTGGCAGAAGGACCCGCGGTGACGTGCTGCCAGCAGGGCGAAACCCTGCGCTGCCCCGACCTCGACGTCGCCGAGCGGTGGTGGCCACGGTTCGCGCCCATCGTTCACGAGGCAGGGATGTCGGCCATCCACGTCGTGCCGATGTGGCACCGCGCGCGCACGCACGGCGCACTCACCCTCTATTCGGTGTGGCCAGGCACGCTCGTTCCAGCGGACGACGACTTAGCCTGCGCGCTCACTGACGCCGCGACGATCGGCATGCTCCAGCTCCGCCGCGCGTGTCAGCACGCCGCGGGGGATGAACACTCCACTGCAGCCGAGGAGCATGCCGTGCGTTCACGGCGCGACGACGACCTGTCCGGTTGCATCGACGCCATCATCGACCAGTACAACAAGGCGCACCAGAAGTGGACACAGTTCCCCAGGGTCTACGAAGAGCAGCTCAACCAGCTCAGGCGAGCGCGGGAAACCGCATCCGATCCGCTCGGGGACCGCACAGGATCGAACCGTTCCGAATAGTGCCTGGCGCGTGTGGTTCAGACGCGCCAGCTCACGCGCTGTGGGTCAGAGGGTCTGTTGGTCAGGCGCTGTGTCGGACGTAGGCGTAGAACGCGCGTCCGCCACCCTGTTCGATCGCGCGCCGGGTCTTCCTGCGCCGCGTGTGTAGGCATTCCCAACCGCGCAACCGGCAGCGCCCTCCGGTTCGCTCAATGAGACGACGTTGGACCAGTTCGCGGATCGTGCGGTCGAGGGCACGCACTTGGCGGGGGTTCGCTTGTTCCACACCGTGAACTAATGCAGCCAATTCGTTTCCGGTGTAGCCAGCGGGTGCGTCGTGCTCGATGAGTTCGCCGTCCCGCCAGAGCGCGGCTGGGGCGTCCACCCACAGCAGTTCGGACAGCGCTTCCAAGATCGCGTACTGGGCCGCGGTGACGTGATGGGTGTTCGGAGGCAGCCAGTAACAGGCTTCGTCGCAGTACTCGTTCTCCGGTACCGCCACGATGGGCGGCGGCTCCGCGGCGCTGGTTCCCGTTGTTGTGGCGCGGGGTCTCGCTGGCCGGTCGGACAGCGAGGCGGGACGCGGCCGTCTGCGACGGGGTTTCGTCGGCGCCCTGAGCTGTTGCCGCACCGGTGACGGGTGGTGTGAGCTGGGGTTTTCTGGCAGTAGGTCGATGTCTCGCCGTTCGTAGTCGTGCGGGTTGATGGAGGCGCCCGTTGGGAGGATCCACTCGCGGCGAGTGCGCTTCGCGGCGGTGCCGTCGTCGCGTGTCTCGTACTGGTGGTTGGCGTAGATCTTGGTCCGGCGGGTCGTCCCGTCGGCTTCTTCGATCGTCAGCCGCACGGTTGGCTCGTCGACGCCTCTCGTGATCACGGGGCCGCGCGTCTTGATGCGCACCCAGTGGTTCCCGTCGCGATAGGTCAGACCGGAGGTGAAGTTCTTTCCGAGCATTTCAGCAGACCTTCCACTCACGCGATGGTTTCGGTAAATGAAATCACCGTATCACTTCGGTTTACGCGGAGGAAGAGTCAACTTGGAAGCCGCGCGTCACCGCGACGCTCGCCTCGCCGTCCCGGCTTGTTGCGATCGGCATGGTGTTCGCCGCGATCCTCGTCCTGAGCATCATCACCGCCGCCAGTGCGGCGCTGCTCTAACCCTCGTCTGCGGAAAGGGCTTCGCGTGGTGGCAGGACTCAGAGGTCGAGTGCCGCTGACCCGAAGGCGACGTTGAACCGGTCGCACCAGATGACGACGCTGCGCAGGCCGTCGATGTCCGCGTCGGTAGGGATGGCGTAGTTGTGGCTGCCGTGCGTCGCCTTGAGCTCGCCGAGCGCCACGTAGCGGCCATCGTCGTATGCGCCCCACTCGTCGAGTCCCGCTGCGGCGTCGGTGAGCCAAACGTGCAGGTCAGGGCCGTCCGAACTGGCCAGGCCGGTCAGCCGGAGGACTCTGCTTCCGTCCGGACGTTCGATGACCAGGGCTTTCCCGGACGTCTCGTGCTCCTGACTGACGAACGTGCCCGACGCGAGCGGCTGCGGGCCGGTGGCGTCGTCGGATTCGTCGGCTTGATCGGGCTCACCGGCGGCCTGTTCCGTCGCGAGCGGCGATGCTTCGTGCAACTCACTGCTGGTGAAGGCCTTCCACGGTTGGAACGCCCACAACCCGACGCTGATCCCGATCACAGCGACGATCGCAACAGCGGACAACACAATCCTTCTACGCATCACGGAACTCCCTGACTTTCGGTCGTTGTCACCAGTCTCGCGGGAGTGGCTGGCCGTGGGGGCTCGATCGGGCTTACGAAAGCCTGACGGTGGTGTGGTTCGGTCTCGCCGTCTCGGTGGTGGGCTGGCGGTGCCGTGGCGGCTCGGCGGGTGTGGTGCCAGAGTGGAACACGGGGTGGCGAGAGAGGGACGCGACGTCCCGGACGTTGAACACGGCGTCCTGAATGACGAACACGGCGTCCTGAGTGGCGGACACGGCGGCAGGAGCGGGGGACACGGCGTAGTGGAGGTTGTGGATGCGTGTTGATCTCGGGTCGTTTTCGAGGGCGGAGCTGGCGCCGTTGCCGACGCCGCTGGAGGACTGTCCTCGGTTGGCCGAACACCTCGGCGGACCGCCGATCCTGATCAAACGCGACGACGCGACCCTCGTCGGTGCTGGTGGCAATAAGGTTCGCAAACTGGAATACCTGCTCGGCAAGGCGCAAGCGGACGGCGCGGACACCGTGATCACATTCGGCGCGGTACAGACCAACCACGGCAGGCAGACGGCGGCCGCGTGCGCGCGCCTTGGCCTGCGGTGCCAGCTGGTGCTCACCGAACTGGTCCCGCGTTCGGATGACGCCTACCTGCGTTCCGGCAACATCCTGCTGGACACCGTCTTCGGGGCCGAGGTGCACATCTGTCCGGGCGAGGACGAAACGGTCGAGACGTTCCAGCGGCTCATGTCCGAGGCCGAGAAGGAGGGCCGGAACGTCGCGGTCCTGCCGCTCGGCGGGTCCGACGCGGTGGGCGTGCTCGGCTACGCGAACGCGGCGGCCGAACTCACCGGACAACTTGCCGAGCGCGGCACCACCGCGAGCAAGGTGGTCGTGCCGTGCAGCAGCGGTGGCACCGTCGCTGGCCTGGTGCTCGGCACGGCGCTGCTTGGCAGTGACTTGATGATCCACGCCGCATGCGTTTCCCACAGTGCCAGCGAAACCGAGCACACCGTCGCCACACTGCTCGCGGACGCCGCCGACATGCTCGGCGTCCACACGCCATCGCTGGATCGGGTCAGTTTCGACGACTCCGTGCTCGGCGCGGGGTACGGCATTCCGGATGAGCGGGTGTGGCGGGCGATTCGACTCGTCGGCACCATGACGGGTATCCCGCTCGACCCGGTGTATTCCGGTAAGGCAGCCGCGTTGCTCATCGACACCGTGAGCGAGAGCGGCGGCGGCGCCCCGGTGGTCTTCCTGCACACCGGGGGCATGCCGGGGCTGTTCGGTTACGCGTCCGAGGCGTCCACCGAGCTGGCCGCAGTGTCGAACATGACGTCCGCAGTGCAGGACACGATGTCCTGAGTGTCGGACACAGCGTCGTGAGTGTCGGACACGACGCGGCGGTCTCACGCGCCGCGGGTGACGGCTGGTTCCCGGTCGCGCCAGGTCGTCCGTGCCAGGAAGAACTGGGTCAGGCTGCCGATCGTGAGGGCGTACAACACCGTGCCGACCCCGACGGTGCCGCCGAGTAGCCACCCGGCTAGCAGCACGCCTGCCTCGATCCCGGTGCGCACCACCTGGACCGAGCGTCCGGTGGACGTCACGAGTCCGGTCATCAGGCCGTCACGAGGGCCGGGGCCGAGCCGCACGCCGATGTAGGCGGCGGTCGCGATGCCGTTGAGCACGACGCCGCCGACTAGGAGCGTGATCTGCCAGCCGAGGTCGTGCTGTTCCGGTAGCACCAGACGCACCAGGTCCACGGTCACCGCGATGACGATGACGTTCGCGATGGTGCCGAGACCGAGACGTTGCCGCAGCGGCACCCAGGCGAGCAGCACGGCACCAGACGTGATCGCGGTGATGATGCCGAAGCTGAGGCCGGTGCGCACGGTCAGACCCTCGTGCAGCACGTCCCACGGGCTGAGCCCGAGCCCGGAGCGGGTCATCATCGCCATGCTCGTGCCGTACAGCGCGAGGCCGGCGATCAGCTGGGTCAGGCGCGCGGCGGGGGAGACGGTGAGGGGCATCGGGGCTAGGCGTGGTGTGGTCACCTGACCAGGCTCGCCGACGATTGGCTGGCAATTCCATAACCAATCGAGAAGAATTGGTCTTGATGACAACCTCGATGCCGCCTGGTGGTCGCATTTCCGGGCATAAACTGGCTACTGTTCTGGGGCAGTGGCGACGACGTGGCCCGCATCACGGCGCCGCTGACCTCGCGGCTGCCGTCGAGTGGCAGGTGCGGGAGGGTCGGCTGCCGCCGGGCACGCGGCTTCCCGCCGAACGCGAGCTGGCCAGTGCCATCGAAGCGAGCCGCACTCTGGTCGGCGCCGCGCTGGAGCGGTTGCGGGAGAAAGGCCTTGTCGCGAGCAAGCGCGGGTCAGGCTCCTGGATCACGGTGCCGCGCACCTCGGGACTGCCTGTCGAGGCCGAGCCGGACGGCGACGCGATCGACTTCGCCAGGGCATCCCCGCCCGCGGTGCCCGCGCTGGTGCCCACCCTCAACGAGGCGATGCCGGAGCTGGCGGCGCTGGCGTCAGGCACCGGGTACAGCGAACGCGGACTGCCGACGCTGCGGGAACGGATCGCCGCCCGCTACACCGAGCGGGGCCTGCCGACGTCACCCGACGACATCCTGGTGACCAACGGCGCGCACCACGCGTTCGTGCTCGCGCTGCGGCACTTCGCGGGTCCGGGCGACCGGGTGCTTGTCGAGCAGCCGAGCTATCCCAACGCCATCGCGGCCGTGCGCGCCGCCCACGCGCTGCCGGTGCCGGTGCCCGTCGAGCGCGGCTGGGACGTCGAGGGCATCGAGGCCGCGCTCAAGCAGTCCAACCCGAGGCTGGCGTATCTCATCGCGGACTTCCACAACCCGACCGGTCTGCGGATGGACGCCGCGACGCGCCAGCGGCTCGGTGCGGCGCTGGTGCGCGCCCGCACGCCGGTTGTCGTGGACGAGACCATGGTTGAGCTGGACCACGAGGGTGATCCGGCGTCCGGGCCGCCGCCACTGGCCGCGTTCACCGGCGATGGCGTCGGCGGCAACTGGGCGATCTCGGTCGGATCCGCTGCCAAGACGTACTGGGGCGGGCTGCGGATCGGCTGGATCAGGGCGAGCAGGCAGTTCCTCGCGGGGCTGGTCTCGTCGCGGTCGGCGCTGGACCTTGGCTCACCGATGCTGGAACAACTCGTTCTCGCCAGGCTGATGGCGCTCGACGACGTCCTGCCTGCGAGGCGAGCACAGGTTGCCGGGATGCGGGACACCCTTGTCGACGCGGTGCGGACCCACTTCCCACAGTGGACGTTCGAGCAGCCAGACGGCGGGCTGTCGCTGTGGTGCCGGTTGGACGAACCGATCGGCACTCGGCTGGCCGTCGCGGCGCTCAACCACGGCGTGCGGGTCGCGCCCGGATCGCGGTTCAGCGTGCACGGTGGCCTCGAACAGTGGCTCCGGTTGCCCTACGCGCTGCCGGACGATCGGCTCGCTGAGGCCGTGGCGAGGCTGGGGTCCGCTGCCGGGTCGGTGCGGGGCGGGGGAGGTGCGAGTGAGCCGCCGGAGGACGTGCCGGTGGCGTGATGGCGATGCGGTGGCTTTCCGGCGCAGCCCCTCGGTGCGCCGGAAAGCCACCGCCGCTCAGGCGTGGGCCCGGTGCGGCTTCGGCGCGGTGAAGCCGCAGGGCGTCGCACGCCTCATTCGGGCCGTTCCCTCGACGACGGTGGGGTGGCAGGCGGTTCGCGGCGGGAGGTGATCCGCTACCGCCGACCGGTCCGCCGTCGCGTCAGCGGGGACGGCGCGGATGGTGTGGGGGCTCCGACGCCACGAATTCGTCCAGGGAGGCGACGTGGCGTCGGAGCCAGAGCCCGAATCGGCCTGGCGCGGTAGGCCGATCGGGAAGTACGTGGTCATGTGTATGCCTCAACGAGTGAGTTCACGTCAGGAAAGTGCTGATCAGCGAAGTTGCGTCAGAAGGTGCAGCGCGCTGGACCGTGTGGAGGAGCGGCTAAAGACGCGGGTATCCCCCGGATGAGGCGGGGTCAGTCAGGTGAGGTGCACGGCAGCGCGGCGTCGGCGCCAGCGCCGAGGGCGCGGTGGCCGACGGGGCCGCCGGTGTTGCCGCCGGACGAGGCGACTGCGTCGTCGGCGAGCACGGCGAACGGGTTCTTGCCCGTGCCGGTGTCGCCGGTTGCGGCCGCCGCTGCCGAGCCCGGCGCGGCGGGGATGAACGGCGCGCCCGCGCTACCGGCGCCGCCGTGGCTGGCGTGATCCGCCATGGTCGTTGGGTCGTGGCTGACTGGAACCGGCGCGGGCGGCGTGCTCAGCGCCGGCTGCTGCGGGAGCGTGACTGGCTGCGGCTTCGTGGCCTTGCGCTGCGTGGGCCCCTGCTTGCTCTGCTTCGTGGGCGCTGCCGGTTGCGTCGCCGCTGGCTTACGGGACGTCGCCGACGTGTCCTGCGGTGGCGCGGGGGCCGTACCGCCGAGGACGCCGGTGCCGACGGTGTTCGTGACGGTGTTGACCGTGTTGTTGACCGTGCCGGTGACGGTGTTGAGCGTGGTGTCGACGGTGCCGGTGACCGTGCCGACCGTGTTGTCCACCGTGTCGGTGACGGTCTTCGTCAGCCCGCCGGTGGTGGTGTCCAGCGTCGTGGTCACGGTGCCCGTCGTCGCATCGACGGTGTCGGTGAGGCCATCGGTGACGGATGTCGTGGTGTCGAGGGTGTCGCTTAGCCCGCCTGTCAGCCCGCCGAGCAGGCCGCCGGACCGCGATGAGTCAGCCTTCGAGTCGGCGTTCGACGCGTCTGAGGCATCCGAGGCTTCCGAAGCCTCCGACGTCGGCGCGGTCTCGGTCGCCTCGGTCGTGTCGCCGTCCGCGGACGCCGCCGTGCTCAGTAGCGCGGCGATGAACCAGCCGATGAGCGCGAATCCCGCGATGATCGCTATCCGCGCGGCCATAGTGGCGATGGTAGCGATCGCGATGCCGTGGCCAGGCATGACACGGTGAGGTGACGTCGATGCAGCGCTCACCGCGTCACCACCTCACGTCCTCGTCACGGCAGGTCACTGCTGTGCACACATGCGGAACACGCCGTCGTCACGAAACGGCGCAGGGTCTGAGTGTTACACCTCGCAACCCTTCGATCCAGCCCTTGTCGGCAAGAAGATTGGTGCGAACTGACCGGTTCGAGTGTGAGTTGACTACGGAGCGAGCTGATGCAGGCGCGATATGGCCTCGTCAATTACCTCGTTGGACTTGCAGAACGCGAACCGCAGCAGGTGCTCGTAGCCTCCGCTCTCGGCGAACGCGCTCACCGGAACAGCCGCGACGCCGATGCGTTCTGGCAGCTGCCAGGCCAATTCGGTCGCGTCGGTGTAGCCGAGCGGGCGGACGTCGGCGCACACGAAGTACGTCCCCGCTGACGAAAGCACCCCGAACCCGGCCTTGGCGAGCCCCTCGGCGAGCCGGTCGTGTTTCTCGGACAGCGAGTCGCGCAGCCGCTCGACCCAGCCCAGTTCGGTGCGGAGTGCGTGCGCCACGGCGGGCTGGAATGGCGCGCCGGAGACGAACGTCAGGAACTGCTTGGCCGCGCGGGTCGCCGCGATCAGCTCCGCACGCCCGCACGCCCAGCCGATCTTCCAGCCGGTGCAGTTGAACGACTTGCCCGCGCTGGACACCGACACCGTGCGCTCAGCCATGCCTGGCAGCGTGGTGAGCGGAATGTGCTCGGCGTCGCCGAACACCAGGTGCTCATACACCTCGTCGGTGATGGCGATCAGGTCGTTGTCCACGCAGACCCGTGCGATCCCGGCGAGTTCGTCGCGGGTGAACACCGTTCCCGTCGGGTTGTGCGGCGAGTTCACGATGATCGCGCGGGTGCGGGACGTGACAGCGGCCCGCAGCGCGTCGACGTCGACCTCGAACCGGCCCTCGCCGCGCTGAGCGAGCGACACCACCCGCTTCGTAGCCCCAGCCATGGCGATCGCTGCGGCGTACGAGTCGTAGTACGGCTCGAGCACGATCACCTCCTCGCCCGCGTCGACGAGGCCGAGCACGGCTGCCGTGATGCCCTCGGTCGCGCCGGTGGTCACCAGGATCTCGCTGGCGGGGTCGTAGTGCGTGCCGTAGCGGGTGCGGTGCTCGGCGACCGCGTCCAGGAGTTCTGGCCTGCCCTGGCCGGGTGGGTACTGGTTGATGCCGTCGTCGATGGCCTGCTTCGCCGCGTCGAGCATGCTGCGGGGGCCGTCCGAGTCGGGAAATCCCTGACCGAGGTTGACCGACTTGGTGCGCACGGCGAGCGCGGTCATCTCGGCGAACACGGTGGACGCGAACGGCCGCAGGCGCGGCACGATGGCAGGTTCCGACATGAGGTGTGATCTTCACGGAGAATGGTGGTGTGAAGCAAGCCAGCACAATCAGTTCAGCCGAGAGGCGTCCTCCGCCGCCACTGCCGGGCGGGCCAGGCGCGGAGGACGCCAAGCGTCGCGGCCTGCGCAGGATGAAGGGGGTCGCGCTCGGCTTCCTTGTTGGCGCGGCCGTGGTGTTCCTGCTGACGAGCTGGGCGCAGGCCGCTGGCTGGCCGGGTTGGGTCGGTTACGTGCGCGCCGCGGCCGAGGCTGGCATGATCGGCGCGCTCGCGGACTGGTTCGCGGTGACGGCGCTGTTCCGCTACCCGCTCGGCATCAAGATCCCGCACACCGCGATCATCCCGACCCGCAAGCAGCAGATCGGGGACAGTCTCGGGGAGTTCGTCGGCACCCACTTCCTCGCGCCTGACGTCGTCAGGGAGAAGGTCCGCAGCGCCGACATCGCGACGAACCTCGGTGGCTGGCTCGCGCGGCCGGAGAACGCCGAACGGGTGACCGCCGAGCTGGCGAGCGTGCTGCGCGGCGCGGTGACGGTGCTGCGCGACGAGGATGTCCAGGCCGTGATGGAGCAGGCCGTCACGAAGCGCATCATCGAGAAGGAATGGGGCCCGCCGCTCGGCGCGATCCTCGGGCAGATCGTCATCGACGGCGCGCACCACAAGCTGGTCGACCTGGTCTGCGACCGCTCCTACGAGTGGGTGCGAGACAACCACGACACCGTGCTGCGGGTGGTCTCCGACCGCGCGCCGACCTGGTCGCCGAAGTTCGTCGACGAACTGGTGGCGGACAAGGTCTATGGCGAGGTGCTGTCCTTCGCGTGGGCGGTGAAGGTCGACGTCAACCACCCGATGCGGATGGCGCTGGACCGGTTCCTCTCCGACTTCGCCACTGACTTGCGCGAGGACCAGGAGACGATCCGGCGCGCGGAGCAGGTCAAGCAGCAGGTGATCGAACATCCCGAAGTGCAGAAGCTGATCGGTGCCGCGTGGGCGACCGGCAAGGACATGCTGCTGACCGCGACCGAGGACCCGTCGAGCGAACTGCGGCAGCGGGTGCGGCAGGCGCTGTGCCGACTGGGCGAGCGGCTGGCTTCGAGAGACTCGCTTGCTACGAAGGTGGAGGCGTGGATCGAGGACGCCGCCGCACACGTCGTCACCAACTACTCAAACGAGCTGACGACGTTGATCACCGACACCGTGGCGCGCTGGGATCCGCAAGAGACGTCGCGGCGGGTGGAGCTGCAGGTCGGCAGGGATTTGCAGTTCATTCGCATCAACGGCACCGTGGTCGGCGCACTGGCCGGGCTGGCGATCTACACCGTTGCCGAGTTGGTGTTCTAATTCACTAGCGGAAAGTTCGCGCACGATATCAGGTATATGTGAGCAGAACCAAAGTGGCCGGATCTTGACGTTTTTCTATTGATGTCGATACTGTCCGCGTCGCCTGAATCAGGCCGACTATGAGGGGAAGCAGTGTCAGTCGATGCCGGTCATTACTGTGGGGGTCATCTTGATGACGCAGAAACGACGATGCGGATCGCGGTCGCGACGCCCGAGTCCGTTGTCAGGGCGGGTATCGCTTGCCTGATGGCGGCTGAACCGGAAATCGGGGTCGTGGCGACGGCGGATTCCGGTCACGAATTGCGGGTGGCAATGGGATCGACGCCCGTCGACGTCGTCGTCATCGACCTTGATATGGGCGACGTTGTCGTTGAACTGCTGAGAGAAAAGAGCGAGGCTGCTTTCCCAGCGGTAGTTGGGTTCTTGAATGGTGAAGCGCCGCCGGTGCGGACGCTGTCCAACCTGATCAAGGCAGGACTGGACGGAATCGTGCGCGTCAACCGGGTGGACGATGTGGCGCGTGCGATTCGAGAAACCCACCGCGGTTCCGTGTGGGTAAGCCCAGCGCTGGGTGCGCATGTTCTGCGTGGTGTTGATCTATCCTGGTCACGTTCTGACGGCGGTTCAATCGCCGGTGACCCTGATCAGGCAGTCGTGGTTTCCGGTCCGCGTCTGACGGCCACTGAACGCTCGGTGCTCCATCTGGTTGCGGATGGCTACACCGATCGGACGATCGCGGAGCAGACTCGTCGCACTGGCCGAACGATCAAGTATCACGTCTCGAATCTGCTGACAAAGTTCCAGGCACGCAACCGTGCTCATCTTGTCAACCTGGCCATAAGGACAGGTGATCTGCCAGCGAACGTCGCGATCGCCCCTGAAGAACCTGACCGAACGACACGTGACAGCCAAGTTGTCGACCGTGTGTGCTCGTGTCGGTCGTCGAGTTTCGGCGATACCGGAAAAGAACGCGAGACACACGCGGGAGCAGTTAAATGAATACCTCTGTCAGAGCAGGCTTGGTTGTGGCGAGTGCGGCGGTGATGGCACTCGCATCGATGGGTACGGCAAGTGCCAATCACGACCATGGTGACGGAACCCCTTCATGTTTCGGTGGCGAAATTTGCTTCGCGGAACATTATGACGGCGGTGGCGGGGCGCGTCATTTCTATGAGAGTTGGTTCTATCATGAGGAGCAGGGCGACTTTTACCCGACCGGGACTACGTTCTGGCACAACGCCAGTTCCATCAGGAACCGTGACACGTCATCGCCCGTGTGCGTCAAGGAATCTGGCGACTGGACCAATGATACTTGGTGGTTCTCAAACGATTCCATTTGGAAAAACTTTCACGTGGATCTCAATGATGAGAACAACAGTCACTGGCGTATAGATGAATACGGCGGTTGCTGGACTTGATGAAAAAGAATGGTCGGGGTGGGCCGGCAGTTCGGCCTGCCCCGGCCATTGTGGTGATGAAAGGCTGTTAAGCATGATCCGACCGTCCGGAAGAGCGCTGGCATGGCTGCTCGTGATCTGCGTGGCTGCCGTATCCGCTACGGGCTGCTCGGGCGAGAACGGGGCGACCGACCTACCTCCGATGCCACAGGGAGCGACGGAGCCATTCGATCTCTACCTGCAGCGGGAATCAGATTTGATCGTGGAGGTTATGCATGTCCTCACCGATCGCTGTCTCGCTGACGCTGGCTTTTCGGCGCGGCGCGATTCGGTGGACGAATCCGAACTGGAAAACGGGCCGTTGATGGGTAAACCACTGCAACCGAGGACGGTGGAGCGCGCCAGGAAGTACGGCTTCGGAATGCCGCTCAAACCACGACAGGGCGAGCCCAGGAAAGTCGTTGACGACGACCCAGCGCGTTCCCGGGCATACGACGAGTGCATGGCGAAGGCCAAGGAACGGCTCGGCGGTGCCGAAGGATTCGAGGAGGTAGTTGGCCAGTACGGGAATCTGCGCAACACCCTGACCCATGAGATGAACGATGAGGCGGACGAGATTCTCAGCAAATTCGCCTCGAAGCTCACTGAGTGCCTGCGCGAGAAGGGCTACGAGCGTGCTGACGGTGGTGACCTCGATGCGGAAGAGGGTCCACGGCAGTTCGGCATTTCGACAGGAAGCTATACGCGTGGCGAGGCCGGTGAGCATGCCGAAGCTGGTGACGGTGCTGCAGGCCTCCCTGAGCAGGTCGCTTACGTTCCCACGACAGAGGAGTCGGACTTCGCGGTCACGTTCGTGCGGTGCGGCCAGCGGACGGGCGTGTTCGCCGAGGTCGACGAGCGGTGGGAGGGAATGCAGCAGGCGATCATCGAGGACCACGCCGCGGAGTTCGCCGAGCTGAACCCGAAGATCAAGGTGTTGGCGAAGAAGGCAGCTGGACTGGTCGGAAAGTGACCAGCTCGCGATGACAGCAAGAAAGAAGTGGACGATCGGGTTCGCGCTGTTCGGTGCGTTCGTCATCGTGATCGCGCTGGGTGGCGTCGTGCTTGGCGCGCGACTTAAGTCGCCTGAACAGGCCGTGGCGGAGGCGGAACCGCCAGCGGCTTCCGTGGTGACGGCGACGGCCGAACGCAGGACATTGTCCGACGTGCTGCTAACCCGCGGCACGGTGGTGCGAGGCAAAGCCACCCGGATCCCGCCACCGCCGGGGCTGATGGGTGATACCGCGGTCGTCACCGATGTCATCGCCCAGCGCGGAACCATGGTTCAGGAAGGCGAGGTCGTGCTGGAAGTCGCGGGCGAACCGGTGTTTCCGTTCGCCACGCCGTTTCCGTTGTATCGGGACATTGGTGCGGGCATGACCGGCCCTGACGTCCGCGAGGTGCAACTCGCGCTGCGGCGGCTCGGCTACGGCGCCCCGACGACGGAGGTCTTCGACGCGGCGACGCGGGCAGCGCTCCGGCGGTTCTACGCCGACAGGGGCTACGCGGTGCCGGAGTCGTCCAGTGGGGTGGCCGAACGCGCCGACGGGAAGAAGCGAACGCAGCCGAAGCCGATGCTGCTGCGCTCCCACGTCATCCACATCGACAAGGTAGAGCGCGAGATCTCGCGCGTTCCGGTGAAGGTCGGCACCGTACTGACGCAGGAGACGACGATCCTCGCGCTAGACGCCGCCGACAACATGGTCACGACGACCCTGAGCGCTGATCAGGCGGTGGGCGTGACTAAGGGCGCGAAGGCGCGGATCGAGGACGAGATCCGTGACGCCACGTCGGGGGCCGTTGTCACGTCGGTCGCCAAGGAACCGAGAGCGAGCAACGGAGAACCTGGGTTCCCCGTGACGCTCACGTTCACGGGCACGCCGCTCCGGCCGACACCGAACCACAGCGTCCGGGTCAGTATCGGGGAGAGCGCCAAGCCGGCGCCGGTGCTCGCGGTGCCTGTCACCGCGATCTTCACCAGCGCGGACGGCAGTACCTACGTCACGCTCGCCGACGCCCGGCGCGATGTCGACGTAGACACCGGTGACTCCGCTGATGGCTGGGTCGCGGTGGAGCCGGTCGACGCGGACAGCGGGCTACGGCCGGGAGCCGCCGTCGTCGTTGGATGGTCAGCCGAGCGATCCGCCCCTGCCACCTCGAAGCCTGGCTGATGCGGGACGGGGAAACCGTGATCGAGCTCGCTGGAATTGGGCGCACGTATCATGATGGTGTACCGATCCATGCATTGCGTGACGTCGAGTTGCGCGTGCGGGCCGGGGACTACGTCGCGATTACCGGACCGTCCGGCGCGGGCAAGTCGACGCTGCTCAACGTGCTCGGGCTGCTCGATACGCCGGATATGGGCAGCTACCTGGTGCACGGTACGGAGACCGTCGGCGCGAGCGAACGGCTCCGCGTGACCATGCGCAGCGAGCTGTTCGGCTTCGTTTTCCAGGCGTTCCACCTGTTGGCCGGGCGCAGCGCGCGAGAGAACGTCGAGCTCGGCATGCTCTACGGCCGACACAACGCGAAAGAACGTAGACACCTCGCGGCGGAGGCGTTGCGGCGGGTCGGGCTCGCCGAGCGGTCGCACGCCGACCCACGCACTCTCTCGGGTGGCGAACGACAGCGCGTCGCGATCGCCCGGGCGATCGCGGGACGTCCGAAGGTGTTGTTCTGTGATGAACCGACGGGGAACCTGGACTCGGCCAACACGGAGAACATACTCGCGCTTCTTGATGAGCTGCATGCGGACGGCCTCACGCTGGTGGTAGTCACGCATGCGGAATTGGTCGCCGAGCGGGCCGACTGGCGTGTCACGGTCGTGGACGGGCGCGTATCGGAGGCGACGACATGCGCAGGGTGAGCGTCGGTGGTGCCGAGCTGGTCGCACCCAGGCTGCGGCTGCGTGATCTCGCCCGGGAGTCGTTGCTGTCCATTGGCGGGCAGCCCGCCCGCTCGTTGCTGACCGCCATCGGCACCGTTCTCGGCGCCGCGGCGTTCGTGGCGACGCTCGGGCTGTCCTCCACCATGTCGCAGCAGGTGTCGTCAACATTCGATCTCCAGCGGGCCACCGAGGTCACGGTGCGGGCGGCGACGGAAGCGGAGCGCGGCGCGGCAGGAGCGGATGGTAATCGGGGAACGGTCGCGAGCTGGTTACGCGAGGATGCGATGCGCAGGCTTGGGACGCTGGCCGGTGTCGAGTCGGCCGGCAGGCGGGTGCGGCTCAGCGAAACCGTGATCAACCGGTTCGCCGAGCCGGGCTCCGTGGTCACGTCAGCCGCGGTCACCGGAGTCGACTCAGGTGCCCTCGCTGGCATTGATCCGCGCGTCGTGCATGGCAGAACGTTCGGCGCATTCCACGACCGGACCGGTGCACCGGTCGTCATGCTGTCTGGGAGTGTCGCGCGGGAACTCGGAGTCTCCCGCGCGGGGATGTCGGTGTTCATCAACAGCCGCGCCTTCACGGTGGTGGGGATTTTCGACGACGTCGCCAGCCGTCCCGAGACCTTGCTGTCGGTCGTTATGCCGTTCGAGGCCGCACGGCTGTTGACTGCCGCCAACCGGGGTGCGACGACCTACGACGTCATCGTCAAGACTGAGCCGGGTGCGGCGCAGCAGGTCGGTCGCCAGGCGCCACTCGTGCTCGCGCCGCACGCTCCTGATTCCGTGCGTGCCATCGCGCCGCCCGACCCTCGGTCACTGCGTATGGCGATCGAGGGCGATGTCCGCCAGCTGTCACTTATCCTGTCTGTTGTCGCGCTCGCGATCGGCGCGGTGTCCATCGGTAACGCGGCGACGGCCGGTATCGCCGCGCGCATTCCGGAGATCGGGTTGCGTCGCGCGATGGGCGCGAAACGTTCGCATGTGTTCACCCAACTGCTCGGGGAGACCACGTTGCTCGGCACGCTCGGCGGGGTGATCGGCGCGTTGCTCGGGCTGCTTGTGACGGTCGGTGCGTCGCTGGCAAACGGTTGGCAGCCGGTGGTGGATCTCCGCGCCGCCCTGCTCGCGGCCGCGGGCGGTGCGGTCGCGGGCTTGCTCGCTGGGCTGGTGCCCGCGCTGCGTGCCATGCGAATCCCTCCGGTCGCAGCGCTTCAGCGGTGAGTTCGTGCGTCCAGGTGGTTTGTCCCGGCGCACGCGCCGAGCTGTTCTTCTGACACGGGCTGGCGCGCTTCCGTAGGCTAGGGGCCGTGATATGCCCTAAGTGCCAGAACCTGATGAAGACCGTCGACAAGGATGGCGTCCACATCGAACAGTGCGAGGGCTGCGGCGGGGTCTTCCTCGACCGCGGCGAGATGGAGCAGGTCGCCCGCGCTGAGGCGGCGTTCTACGCTGGCGCCGCCGGTGGCGCCAGTGCCGCGCCGCCGCCGTACAACCCGAGCGGGCCCGCGCCGGGACAGCAGCCGCAGCAGATGCCACCGCAGCAGCCCACGCCGCCCACCAGGCAGATGCCCGGGTATGGCTATGGCGACTCGCCCAAGCCATACAAGGGTGGCTACAAGGACTCACCCAAGCCGTATCGCGGCGGCTATCGGGACTCGCCAAAGCCGTACGGCCACGGCCAGTACGGGCACCGCAAGCGCAAGGGCAACTTCCTCGAGAACCTGTTCGACTTCTAGGAGCATGCTCGATCCGACCATCTGTCCCCGCTGCGGTGACCGGGCGGACGCGCCCATCGTCGCAGGCGATGAGTTGCTCTGCGCGCGCTGCGAGCACCGGTGGGCGTTCCTGCGGTTGCCGCTGTTCGCGCTGACCGGTCCCAGCGGGGGCGGGAAGTCGACCGTTGGCCCTGAGCTGGCCAGGCTGCTCCGGGAGGACGCCGTCGTGCTGGAGCAGGATGTGCTGTGGACTGGTGGCCTGCGCGACGATGTCGACGGGCATCCCGCGTTTCGCTCCACCTGGCTGCGGATGGCCGCGATGATTCACCAGAGCGGGCGACCGGTGGTGCTGTGCGGGACGGTGGTGCCTCCCGAGTTCGAGCCGTTGCCGGAACGCGCGCTGTTCTCCGACATCCACTACCTCGCCCTCGTCGCGAACGACGACGTCCTCACGAAGCGGCTCGCCGCCCGGCCCGCATGGCGGCAGTGGGACGACGAGGAGCGCGTCGCGGAGATGCTGGCGTTCGCCGCGTGGTTACGGGAGACAGCGGCCGAGATGCGCCCGCCGGTGCGGCTGTTCGACACGAGCGATGTCCCGCTGGGCGCCGCGGTCGATGTCGCCTGCCGTTGGGTGCGTGAGCTGCTGCCGCCGACGGCTGATCCGGCAGGGCCGTAAACCGCTCGGAATTGTCAGGGGTGCCGGGCAGCATGGTTCCCACACACCAACTCTGGAGGGAACGATGCCGGGAAGCATCTCTTTTGGCTGCGTCGCGCTGGACTGCCCCGACCCGTGGCGGCTCGCCCAGTTCTATGGCGAACTGCTCGGCTGGCGCATCGACGATCAGGACTCGCCCGATGACGACTGGGTGAGTCTGCTCAACCCCGATGGCGGCGCGGACATCTGCTTCCAGCGCGATCCGGACTACCAGCCGTCGACCTGGCCGTCGAAGGAGCGCCCGCAGATGCTGCATATCGACTTCGACGTGCCGGATATCGAGGCAGAGCACGACCGGGTGCTGGGGCTCGGCGCGCGGCTGCTCGACGACAGCCCGACGACGTTCCGGGTCTACGCCGACCCGGACGGCCACCCGTTCTGCCTCGTGCGCGCCGAGTAGCGCGTATTTCGCTGCCCCTTCACGTGGGCGGCGAAACCGCACGGACAGGTGTCGAGAAACGGCGTGCTGGGTACTCCTTACGAAAACTGCTGATGCACCGTGGGAGTAGCCAGCACGCTTTTCCTCGTAGCTTTCGAACCGGATACCGTTTGCGGGACGTGGCGGGCGTTGGCGCGGTATAGGTCTGTGACCTGGACCGCTCGGGTCGTGGGTGTCTCACCTAACACTCGATAGTTGCAAGCAGAGTGCTTGCAATTGCTAGCACCGCTGCGTAGACTGGCTTTTATCGCAAGGAGGTGGGCTGGATGCCCGAATCAGACATCACCACGAACTCGGGTGTTCACTCCACGGGTCAGGACGGGGAATCCGCCACGACGGATGCCTCGACTGGCAAGCCGATCGGCAAGGTCGCCGACATCGGTCGCGATATCGGGCAGTACATCCGGCAGCAGCGGGAAAACGCGAAAATCTCGTTGCGTCAGCTTTCCAAATTGGCTGGTGTGTCGAACCCATACCTGAGTCAAATTGAAAGAGGTTCACGTAAACCCAGCGCGGAGATCTTGCAGCAGATCGCGAAGGGGCTGCGCATCTCCGCAGAGGCGCTGTACGTACAGGCGGGAATCTTGGATGTGCCAACCGGAGGCCCGGTAGCCGACGCCATCAGGGCGGATACCGAGCTCTCCGAGCGTCAAAAGCAGGTTCTGCTCGATGTCTACGAGTCGTTCCGCAGGGAAAACGCTGCGGAATCGTCCCAGGAACCGTCCACAGTGGAGGGAAGCGATGACGCTCCCGCCGCTACGGACCGCCACAACGCACAGTAAGTCCACCGCTGCCTCAGCCCAACAGGGGCTGCAGCCAATGAGGAGTGATCTTCGATGACCCGTCCCACTAAGGAAGACGCCAACAAGGTGCGCGAGCAGCTGAACACCGCGATCGAGCAGGTGCGCACCCCGCTGTTCGCCGCGCTCGGCGCTGGCAACCTGGCGAGCCAGGCCGTCGCCGACGCCGTGAGCAAGGCCAAGGATGTCGACGTCGAGGCCCTGCGCGAGCGCGCGAGGAAGAACTTCGACGAAGCCAAGCAGAGCTTCGACGAGCTTCCCAGGGACGTCGAGGGCGTCCGGGAGAACGTTCGCGAGCGGCTCGACCCTGCCGAGTTCCGCAAGCTGGTCGACGAGTACACCGAGTCCGCGCGGAAGCTGTACGACAGGCTCGCCGAGTCCGGCGAGGAGGCCTGGGACCACCTGCTGGAGCAGCCGCAGGTCCGCCGGGCGATCGAGCAGCTTCAGGAGGCCATCGACAACGCCGAGAAGCGCGTCGAGGAGACCACCGGTGACGTGCGGGGCCGGTTCGACGAGATCGTCGGCCGCGTGACCAACCGGACCAAGTCCACCGCCGACTCCGCGGCGAAGACCGCGAAGCAGGCTTCGGCCACCGCCGCCGATGAGACCGTCGAGGCCACGAAGAAGGCCAGCGAGACGGCCAAGAAGGCCACCACCACGGCGGCGAGCAGCGGCTCGACTACGACGGCCAAGGCGAGCACCAGCACGGCCAAGAAGACGACCGCGAAGAAGGCGCCTGCCAAGAAGACCACCAACAACACCAAGTGACGGTCTGACCGGTTTGTCCGCCGCAGTCAGCGGGACGCGGCACCATGTAGGCCCCGGCTTCTCATCGGGAAGCCGGGGCCTTGTGCTGTCCGGCGTGCCGCGGTTGTGAGTTCACTTGTCGATCGCCGTAGGCTGGTCTCGTGGCACCGCTCTCGCTTCAGATTCTGTGGTTGATACAAGTGGCCGGTGTGCCGGTCGGCATCTACGCCTTCGCGCACGCCGTGACGCAGCGCGCCGACGCCTACACGGCGGCGGACCGCATGACCAAGCCCGCCTGGCTGGGCATCACCGGCGGCGGCACCGCCGCGATGATCCTGTTCGGTGCGTTCGGCGGCGGTGGCCCTGGTCTGCTGTTCTGGATCGCGGGCCTCGTCGCGGTCTTGGTCTACATCGTCGACGTACGGCCGAAGCTGATCGAAGTGCAGCGCGGCCACAACTGGTAGGCGCCATGCGTAGCTGGAACATCGCCGGAACTCTTGACGTCGTCCCCGCCGCGGAGCGGCCCGATCTACTCGCCGAGCCGGTGGCGAAGGCGCTGCGCGAACTCGGCGCGGACACCGAGGCCGGGGTCGTCGAGATCGATCCCGAGGTCGCTGACACCGAGCAGTTCTGCGAGACCTACGGCTCGCCGCTGGACGCGTCGGCCAACTGCGTCGTCGTGGCAGGCAAGCGTGGGGGCGAGGTGCGCTATGCGGCCGCCATGGTGCTCGCCACCACCCGCGCCGACGTCAACAACGTGATCCGCCGCCGGCTCGACGTCCGGAAGGCATCCTTCGCGCCCATGGCGGACGCCGTGGCGCAGACAGCCATGGCCTACGGCGGCATCACGCCGATCGGGCTGCCCGACGACTGGCCGGTGCTTCTCGACACCGCCGTCGCTGAGGCGCCCGAGGTGGTTATCGGCAGTGGCACCCGCAACGGCAAGCTGCTGGTCACCGGGGAGCTGCTGGCATCGCTGCCCGCCGCCGAGGTGATCGACGGCCTTGCCAAGCCGATCATCTAGCGCATCGGCAGGCTGCCCCGCCCGGTAGCGGCGGTTCAGGCCGCGCCTAGAACACCACGGTGCGACCCGCGTGCACCAGCACGCGGTTCTCGAGGTGCCAGCGCAGCCCCCGCGCGAGCACGACCTTCTCGATGTCGCGGCCCTTGCGGACCATGTCAGGGATGGAATCGCCGTGGTCCACCCGGATGACGTCCTGCTCGATGATCGGGCCAGCGTCCAGCTCGGCCGTGACGTAGTGACAGGTCGCGCCGACCAGCTTGACCCCGCGCACGTGCGCCTGGTGGTACGGCTTCGCGCCGACAAACGATGGCAGGAAGCTGTGGTGGATGTTGATCGCGCGGCCCGTCCAGGCGTGGCACAGGTGCTCAGGCAGGATCTGCATGAATCGGGCGAGCACGATCGCGTGCGGGTCGGCGGCGTCGGTGATCTCCGCAACCCGTGCGAACGCCTCGGCCTTGCTCGCGGCGTCGGTGCCGAACGGCACGTGGTGGAACGGGATGCCGTGCGCGCGCGTGACGTCGGCGAGCACGTCGTGGTTGCCGATCACCGCGCTCACGTCGACGTCTAGTTCGCCCGCCGCGACCCTGCCGAGCAGGTCGTAGAGGCAGTGGCCCTCCTTGGACACCAGCACGACGACGCGGCGCCGGGTCCCGGTGTCGTCGATGCGCCAGTGCAGTCCGCCCGCGCCGCCTTCGACGTCTTCGTCCGCGCCCAGCGACTCGGCCACCGGTCCGAAGCGTTCCCGCAGCTCATCGACGTCGTAGGGCAGCGAGTCCGCCCGCACCTCCTGACGGGTGAAGAACCAGCCGGTGTCCGGGTCGGTGTGGTACGCGGCCTCGACGATCCAGCCGCCCTCCTCGGCGATGAACCCGGCGATCCGCGCCACGATGCCGGTGCGGTCCGGGCAGCCGAAGGTGATGACGTAGCGACGCTCCGACGGATGCACGTCAGCCGTCCTTGTCCAGCGTCTCCGCGACATGCCGCGACTCGCGGTCAAGCAACTGCCCGACGTGCTCCGCGATGGTGCGCTCGATCTTGCCGCCGATCAGCGGGACGCTGACCTTCACTTCGCCGGTGATCCGTAGTGCGGTACCGCTGCCCCGCGGTGTCAGCTCGGAACGCGCGGTGATGGAACCAGGCACGCCGGTGACGTTCGCCGTCGCCGTCCCTTTCGCGGTCTCATCGCTGACCTGCCACTGCTGCTCTCGCTCGACGTGCAGGTCACCGGAGTGCACCCCGCGCACCACGCTCGGCAGTTTCTCGCCGGGGATGCCCTGGCGCATCCGGTAACTGATCGTGCTCGCCGACTTCTCGTGCGCGAGCAGTTCGGCGTCCTTGCCGCCGATGTCGGCAAGCCGCTTCCGCAGGGCGCTCTCGCTGGTGAACGCGGCCAGCACCTGCTCGAACGGATACGGGAACTCGGTGCTGTGCTCGATCCGGGATGCCATGGGGCGCACATTACCCGGTGTCGCTTGGGGCGCCGGAAGCTGTGAATGCCAGACTTCGAGTCATGAACAGCCCTGCGACCTCCCACGGCGCTCGGCTCGGCGAGTACACCACGCTGCGGCTCGGCGGCCCCGCGACCAGGATGATCGCCGCCACCACCGAGGACGACCTTGCCGCCGCCGTCGCGAAGTGTGATGCGGCTGGCGAGCCGGTGTTGCTGCTCGGCGGCGGGTCGAACCTGGTGATCGCCGACGCCGGATTCGACGGCACCGTGGTGCACGTGGCGACCGACGGCGAGCGCGTCGAGCCGCTGGACGCCGACCGGGTATCGGTCGAGGTCGCCGCGGGAGAGGACTGGGATTCGTTCGTCGCCCGCAGCATCGACGCGGGGCTGTCCGGGCTGGAGTCGCTGTCCGGTATCCCCGGCAAGGTCGGCGCCACGCCGATCCAGAACGTCGGTGCGTATGGCTGGGAGGTCAGCGAGTTCCTGCGCTGGGTGCGGATCTACGACCGGACGTCCGGCGAGGTGGCCACGCTGGACGTCGACGAGCTTGGGCTGGCCTACCGGACGAGCCGGTTCAAGGGCACCGACGATGCCGTTGTGCTCAGCGTGTGCTTCGCGCTGTACGCCGATAGCGATGGCCAACCGGTCCGCTACGCCGAGCTGGCGCGCACGCTCGGCGTCGAGCAGGGCACACGGGTGCCCGCCGCTGCCGTGCGCGAGGCCGTACTCGGGTTGCGGCGTGGCAAGGGCATGGTGCTCGACGAGCACGACAAGGACACCTGGAGCGCCGGGTCGTTCTTCACCAACCCGATCATCGCCGAGGCGGACCTGCCCGGCGTGCTGGCACGGATCGCGGACGTCGTCGGCGATGACGTCGCAGTGCCGCGGTTTCCGGCGCGGGACGGGGTGAAGCTGCCCGCCGCGTGGCTGATCGAGCGTGCCGGCTTCGGCAAGGGCCATGCGGGTCCTGGCGGACGGGTGGCCCTGTCCAGCAAGCACACGCTGGCGCTGACCAACCGAGGCGATGCCAGCACGGACGACCTGCTCGCGCTGGCTCGCGAGGTCCGCGACGGCGTCGCGGAGCGCTTCGGCGTCACCCTGCATCCCGAGCCGCTGCTCATCGGCTGCGCGCTGTAGGGCCTACGCCGTCCGGAATCTCGCGATCTTGATGCTCTCTGGCGATACGGATCGCCAAAGAGCATCAAGATCGCGCGCCGGATGTCCGCCGTACGCTCGTCCGTCGTGCTGAATCAGTCGCGTGCCCCCGCGGCCCGACTAAGAGTGACGAATCGACCATTTTCGGCGTCCCACACCGTCGGTGCACCGTGGCAAAGTTGGAGGGGTAGGCACGAGAAAGGGGCCGTTGGTGATCGGAAGGCGGGCGGTGTTGCGTACCGCCGCGGTGGCGGGAAGCGGTGTCGCCGTGGGGAGCGCTGCCGCGTGCACCGGTGACGAGGGGGACAGCGGTGGCGCGCAACCAGCGCCGAAGCCTGTCGCGGCCATCAGCACCACGCCCGCGGACGGCGCTACCGACGTCGGCGTCAAGGACGAGATCGTCGTCCGCGTCGAGCAGGGCACGCTGCGGGACGTCACCCTCACCAATCCGGACGGGGAGCAGGTCGAGGGCGCCTTCGCCGAGGACAAGCGCAGTTGGCGCGTCGAGGAGCCGCTCGGGTTCGGCACGAAGTACAGCTACACCGCGCGAGCCATCGGGACCGACGAGAAGGAAGTCGAGGTCACCGGCAGCTTCACCACCCTGACTCCCGCGAGTGCGGTCAGGGCCACCATCAATCCGATCGATGACGCCACGGTCGGCGTCGCGATGCCGATCAGCGTGCGGTTCGACGAGCCGGTCACCGACAAGGCCGCCGCCGAGCGGGCGCTGAGCGTCACGTCGACGCCCGAGGTCGAGGGCTCCTGGGCGTGGCTGCATGACCGGCAGGCCGACTGGCGGCCCCGCGAGTACTGGCCGGAGGGCACCAAGGTCAAAGCCGCCGCGATGCTGTATGGCGTGCACTACGGCGGCGGCGCGTACGGCCGCGCAGACCTGACAACGGAATTCAGCATCGGGCGCAACCAGGTCGTCAAGATCCACACGCCGGACCACGAGATGCGCGTCTACCGCGACGGTGAGCTGTACGCGACGTACCCGTCGAGCAACGGCAAGGACAAGAACCCGGACCTCAACACGCCCAACGGCACCATGATCGTGATGGCGAAGCACAAGAAGGCGCGCTTCGACAACGCCCGCTACGGCTACACCAACGTCTGGAAGAAGTGGGCCGTGCGGTTCTCCAACCACGGCGAGTTCATCCACGAAAACGACGACAACCGCGCCAACATCGGCAAGAAGAACACCTCGCACGGTTGCGTGAACCTCGTGAACGACGACGCCAAGGAGTACTACCAGACCGCGATGATCGGCGACCCCGTCGAGGTCACCGGTGCGAAGAAGGACATGCCAACGACGTCAGACGTCAATGACTGGCTGTTCGACTGGGAGACCTGGAAGTCCATGTCGGCGCTCTAGCCGCCAATGGCGACGACGGTCACACCGCTCGCCCCGTCACAACGCTGTGACCTAGTCTTTCGCGAGAGATATACGGCGCAGGGAAGATCACGGCCGCCGCCCGCGTTAAGGCCCGAAGGCAGTCAAGTCAGTCAGCGAGGAGTAGACGGGGATGACCGCAGCGCGCGGGACGGTGCATGCTGGAGCGCTATTCGGAGCGAGGGGCGGCACCGTGCCGATCCCCGGCGCGGTCGCGGGAACCGTCGGCAGGGTGCCGCGCAGGGTCGCGGTGATGTCGGTGCACACCTCGCCGCTGGAGCAGCCGGGCACCGGCGACGCGGGCGGCATGAACGTCTATATCGCGGAGACGGCCCGCGAGATGGCCCGCAGGGGAATCGAGGTCGAGGTCTTCACCCGGGCGACGTCGTCCGACCAGCCGCCGATCGCGGAACTCGCGCCGGGCGTGCTTGTCCGGCACGTCCCAGCTGGACCGTTCGAGCCGCTTGGCCGCCATGAGCTGCCCGCGCAGATGTGTGCGTTCACCGCTGGTGTTCTACGCGCGGAGGCGTTCCACCCGCCCGGCTACTACGACCTCGTGCATTCGCACTACTGGGTGTCTGGTCAGGTCGGCTGGCTGGCGTCCGGACGCTGGAACGTGCCGCTGGTCCACACCGCGCACACGCTCGCCAAGGTCAAGAACGCCGCGCTCGCCGACGGCGACACCCCGGAACCACGCACCCGTGTATTCGGCGAGCAGCAGGTCGTCGATGAGGCCGACCGGCTCGTCGCCAACACCGACGTCGAGGCGCGCCAACTCGTCGAGCTGTACGGCGCGGTGCCTGGCACGGTGCGTGCCGTCTCACCCGGCGTTGACCTGCGCTCCTTCACGCCTGGGTCGACGTCGGCCGCGCGCGACCGGCTCGGCATTCCGCAGGACGCCGTCGTGCTCGCGTTCGCCGGGCGCATCCAGCCGCTCAAGGCGCCGGACGTCTTGCTGCGTGCCGCCGCCGAGCTGGTCCGCCGCGACCCGGAGCTGGCGCGACGGCTGGTCGTCCTCGTCGTCGGTGGGCCGTCCGGGACCGGACTCGAGCAGCCGGAAGGGCTGAAGGAGCTGGCCGACCAGCTCGGCATCGCCGCGAACACCCGGTTCCTGCCGCCACAACCGGCGTCCGAGCTCGCGCGGATGTTTCGCGCCGCTGACGTGGTAGCCGTACCCAGTTACAACGAATCGTTCGGACTCGTCGCGCTTGAGGCGCAGGCGTGCGGAACGCCGGTTGTCGCCGCCGAGGTCGGCGGGCTGCCGACTGCCGTCGCGCACCGGATATCCGGGCTGCTCGTGCCATCACACCGGGCGGACGACTGGGCGAACGCCCTCGCTGCGGTCGCCTGCGATACCGGATACCGTGCCGAGCTGTCGGCAGGTGCCGTTGACCACGCGCGGGGTTTCTCCTGGCGGCGCACGACCGACGCGCTGCTGGCGGTCTACGCCTCGGCGGTGACCGAGTACGAGCACGCGATGCGGACATCGCAGGAGGCGTCATGAGCGACCGAGTGCGCACGGTTGTCGAGGACACGCTCGCCAACCTGGAGCTGACGTACAAAGAACACGGCCCCGGCCGGTACTTCGTCACGCTGCCGGGTGAGAAGAAGCTGCAGACCAACTGCTGGCTGATCGAGGGCGACAACTCGTTCGCCGTCGAAGCGTTCGTGTGCCGCCGCCCCGACGAGGCGCACGAGGAGGTCTACCGCTACCTGCTGCGGCGCAACACCACGCTGTACGGCGTGCACTATGCGATCGACAAGATCGGGGACATCTACCTCGTCGGCCGGATCGCGCTCGAATCGGTCACCGAGGCCGAGCTGGACAAGCTGCTCGGCCAGGTGCTGGAAGCGGCCGACGGCGATTTCAACATCCTCCTGGAGATCGGCTTCGCGTCGTCGATCAAGCGTGAGTGGGACTGGCGGGTCTCGCGCGGCGAGTCGCTGGCGAATCTCCAGGCGTTCAAGCACCTCATCGAGCCGTCGAACGGCGAGCATCGTCCCGTGAGCGATTCGTGACCTGACGGCTGCAACGCCCTGTTGCTGTCTGCTCGTCCTGCTCAGTAACGAGACGCCGAACGGACGAAGGTGACGACATGGGCAGGGCGATCAAAGCGGGACGCACGCGCATCGGCATAGCGCTGGCCGTTGGCATGCTGGCGGTGCTGGTGGCCGGGTGTTCAGGCGGCGCGGACGGGTCGCGCGCGGTATCGACGCAGTCGGGCGACGGTGCTGGCGGGATGACCGAGGAATCCGCCAACGGTGCGGCGCGGGAACCTGCTGGCGAGGCCGCGGACCGGTCGTCCGGGGCCGCCAAGGCGCAGTCCGACGGCAGCGCGCAAGGGGTGTCCACAACGCAGCTCGCGGACCGCAAGCTGGCCCGTTCCGCGCGCATGTCGCTGCGCACCGACGACGTCGATACCGCAGCGACCGAGGCGCGCCGGATCGCGAGCGATGCTGGTGGTTACGTCGCGTCGGAACGCTCGCGGGAGAAGCGGGCGACGCTCACGCTCACCGTGCCGAGCGAGGAGATGGACGCCGTGCTGGACAAGCTCGCTGACCTCGGCGAACGCACGGAACGGCAGATCGACGTCGAAGACCTGACGGACCAGATCATTGACGTCGACAGCAGGGTGACCTCGCAGCGCGAGAGCGTGCGCCGGGTGCGGGACCTGCTTGATCAGGCGGAATCCATTTCGGACCTGGTCGCGATCGAACGCGAGCTGGCGGAGCGGGAGGCCGAGCTGGAGTCGCTGCTCGCGCGGCAGGACTCGCTGCGCGGCAAGGTCGCCATGGCGCCGATCTCGCTCACGCTGCGCGAGAAATCCGTGGCGAACGACGAGGACGACGACGGATTCCTCGGCGGGCTCGCATCCGGCTGGGCCGCGTTCACCGCGCTGCTCGGCGGGACGGCGGTCGTACTCGGCGCCGCGCTGCCGTTCGTCGTCCTGGCTGGTGTACTGGCCGGGATCGCGCTGCTGCTGTGGCGGTGGCGTAAGCATGCGATGGGATCGGCAGCGGGGGCGGCCCCGACGAATGCCGCGGCGCCGGGCTCGGAGGCGTAGCCGCCTGCTCGACGGTAGTCATGCCGGAGTCGGCGCGATAGCTGAGTGGTGAGATAACAACGCGGGGCGGCCCGAGGGAGGGGGAGTCGCGAAGACTCGGGCCGCCCCGCGTGGTACTCCGCCTCGCAAGCCCCGCGGACGAGGGGAGGCCAGCGGGGCCGCTGCAGGCGGACGCAGCTCGGCAGGGGGAGACGAGCTGCTTCTCCCGCCCAGAGCCGGGGAGTGCGTGGAGACCGGTCGGGCGGTTGGATGACAACTTGTCAGATGTGACAAGTGGCCACAACCACCGGCACTACTCTTTTCGAGTGTATTCCCTTGAAATCCTCCACCCAGTGCAATCACTACTGGCGAGTTGGGTGGCCCGATACCGCCGAATTGTGGGCTGCGTCCCTCTATGGCGTGGTCAACTTCACACCAGGGGTAGGTGGATGTCGTGAGTTCCACACCGCGGAGTGGTCGCCTTGACTGCCTCGCATAGCCTTCTTGCCATGGGCGAGAAGTCAACGCTGGTGCTCCTGCGGCATGGCCAGAGCACCTGGAACGCGGAGAACCTGTTCACGGGCTGGGTCGATGTCCCGCTCTCGGCGCAGGGGGAGGACGAGGCGCGGCGCGGCGGCGAACTGCTCGCCGAGACCGGCATGCTGCCCGATGTCGTGCATACGTCGTTGCTGCGCAGGGCCATCTCCACCGCCAACATCGCGCTCGACGTGGCCGACCGGCACTGGATCGACGTCCGCCGCGACTGGCGGCTCAACGAACGCCACTACGGCGCGTTGCAGGGCAAGAACAAGAAGCAGACCCTGGACGAATACGGCGAGGACCAGTTCATGCTCTGGCGTCGGTCGTACGACACCCCGCCGCCGCCGATCGAGAAGGGCAGCGAGTTCAGCCAGGACGCCGATGTCCGCTACGCCGGGCTCGGCGCGGAGATGCCGCTGACCGAGTGCCTCGCGGATGTCGTCGCGCGGCTGCTGCCGTACTGGGAGTCGGCGATCGTGCCCGACCTGCGCTCCGGCAAGACGGTGCTGGTCGCCGCGCACGGCAACTCGCTGCGCGCGCTCGTCAAGCATCTTGACGGGATCTCGGATGCCGACATCGCGGGACTCAACATCCCGACGGGGATCCCGCTGCGCTACGACCTGGACGCGAACCTCGCGCCGCTCAACCCGGGTGGCACGTACCTCGACCCTGACGCCGCCGCCGATGCGGCCGCGGCCGTCGCGGCGCAGGGCCGGTAGCGGCGCTGCCGGCGTGATCTTGAGGCGTTGTGGTCGTCATAGCGACCACAACGCCTACAGGCTCTGTCGCTTACCCGAACTGCACCGAGCGCTTCGCCAAGCCGTACCAATAGCCGTCGATGACGCTGTGTGCCGCCGGGGCCTCCTCGGCCGCGCCCAGCGACACGAACAGCGGCGCGAAGTGCTCGGTGCGCGGGTGCGCTATCCGCGCGGCAGGGGCGGTGTTGCCGAAGTCAAGCAGGGCGTCGATGTCACCGCCTGCCAGCGCCTCGGCACCCCAGTGGTCGAACTCCGATGACCACGCGGCTGGCGCGATGTCGCTCGGCCCGCCCAGGTTGATCTGGCGCAGGTTATGCGTGAAGAACCCGCTGCCGACGATCAGCACGCCTTCGTCCCGCAGTGGCGCGAGCCGCGCGCCGATGCGGTGCAACTCGGCTGGGTCGAGGGTGGGCATGGAGATCTGCAGCACCGGGACGTCGGCGTCCGGATACATCTCGACCAGCGGGACGTACGCGCCGTGGTCCAGCCCGCGCTCCGGCTCGTCGTGGGTGGTGCCGAGAAGCTGGCGCACCCGCTCAGCAAGCCGCGGCGCGCCGGGCGCGGGGTAGGTGACCGTGTAGTAGCGCTCGGGGAATCCCCAGAAGTCGTAGACGAGCGGTTTCTGCTCGGTCGCGCCGATGGTCACCGGCGCGTTCTCCCAGTGAGCGGACACCATGAGGATCGCACGCGGCCGGGGCAGCTCCGCGGACCAGCGGGCGAGCTGATCCGTCCACAGCGCGTCGTCGGCTAGCGGCGGTGCGCCGTGGCTGAGGTAGATCACCGGCATCCGTTCCGTCACGACTGTGCCAACGGCGCCACGCGCGGGGGTATTCCTTCACCCACCAGAGTGAGGACGACAGGTAAACGACGACTGTCCAGGCAGCGAACATCGACGTCTCAGGTGTCATCACCGTCACGGATACGCGGCGAACACTAGGCCAATGGGCCACCAGCATGCTTACGATTCGCACGTGACCGAGTCCGCAACGCTCGCACTGGCCGTCACCGTCGCGCTGCTCGCCGGCGTCCTGATCGGCTTCGGCATCGCGCGTGGCAGGCGCCGTGCCGCCGCGAGCAGGCCGGCAGGCCCCACTGTCGCCGAGCTGCTGCTGCGGCTGGTGCGGACGTCGCACAGCGGCGTCGCCGTCGTCAACCAGTTCGGCGACACGGTTCTCCACAACCCCCGCGCGGTGGAGCTCGGCCTGGTCCGCCACGGACGGGTGGACGCGCGGGCGCGGGTGGCCGCCGAACAGGCCGTGGAGACCGAGGAACGCGTGGAGATCGACCTCTCACCGCTCGGCGGCGCGCGTGGCAGGCAGCCGGAGGCGGTGCTCGGCGAGGCGATTTCGCTTGGCGATGGCTACACCGTCATCGAGGCCGTCGACCACTCCGAGGCGGTCCGGCTGGAAGCCACCCGGCGGGACTTCGTCGCCAACGTCAGCCATGAGCTCAAGACACCAGTCGGCGCGATGGCGCTGCTCGCGGAGGCCGTGCTTGACGCGGCGGAGGACACCGACGAGGTGCGCCGCTTCGCGCAGCGAATCCTGACCGAGTCCACCCGGCTCGGCACGCTGGTCACCGAGCTGATCGAGCTGTCCCGGCTCCAGGGAGCTGAGCCGCTGCCGGACATGAACGTCGTCGAGGTGGACGCCGTCGTGTCAGAAGCGCTCAGCAGGGTCGAGTTCACCGCGGATGCCGAGGACCGCACCATCACCACAGACGCCGAGAGTGGCCTGCTGGTCAAGGGCGACAAGACGTTGCTGGTCACCGCACTGTCCAACCTGCTAACCAACGCCGTCGCGTACTCCCCGGCAGGCACTCCGGTGTCGATCTCACGGCGGCTGGTCGACGGCATGGTCGAGATCGCCGTCACCGACAGGGGCATCGGCATCGCCGAGGACGAGCAGCAGCGGGTGTTCGAGCGGTTTTACCGCGTCGACAAGGCCCGCTCGCGTGCGACAGGGGGCACGGGGCTCGGGCTCGCGATCGTCAAGCACGTCGCCGCCAACCACGGTGGCGAAGTGCGGCTGTGGAGCATGCCAGGCACCGGCTCCACGTTCACGCTGTGCATACCCGCACACGACGGCTCGGGTCAGCGACAGGGGGCCGAGTCGGATACGCGTGGGCAACAACGCCCGCGCGGGCGCTCGGCGGCGGAGACACGCAAGGCACACGGCCTCGTCGTGACGAGCGAGCCAACCAACCACGGAGGGATGTTGTGACCAGGGTTCTCATCGTCGAAGACGAGGAGTCGTTCGCCGACCCGCTGACGTTCTTGCTGCGCAAGGAGGGGTTCACGGCGACAGTGGCCACCACGGGCCAGGAGGCACTCGACGACTTCGACCGCAATGGCGCCGACATCGTGCTGCTCGACCTGATGTTGCCGGGCATGAGCGGCACCGACGTGTGCAAGCAACTGCGGGCGCGCGCCGCCGTCCCGGTGATCATGGTGACGGCTCGGGACAGCGAGATCGACAAGGTCGTCGGCCTGGAACTCGGCGCCGACGACTACGTCACCAAGCCGTACTCCGCGCGGGAGTTGATCGCGCGGATCAGGGCGGTGCTGCGGCGCGGGGCCGATGGCGGTGGCGGTGAGGCCGACGGCGTGCCCGCCGTGCTCGCCGCTGGCCCGGTGCGGATGGACATCGAACGTCACGTGGTGACCGTCGGCGGCGACGAGGTCTCGCTGCCGCTGAAGGAGTTCGACCTGCTGGAGTACCTGCTGCGAAACGCGGGCCGCGTGCTCACAAGGGCGCAGCTGATCGACCGGGTCTGGGGCGCGGACTACGTCGGCGACACCAAGACCCTCGACGTCCACGTGAAGCGGCTGCGCGCCAAAATCGAGCCCGACCCCGGCTCGCCGCGCTACCTGGTCACCGTGCGCGGCCTCGGTTATAAGTTCGAGTCCGGTGTCTGATGCGTTGATATTGACGTATTCTTCGCGTTCGGCGCGGCGAAAGCGTCGTTCGCCACACTCAGCGCGGGACGGCGGCATTCACCAGAGATGATCGCCAGCGCATCCACCCAGCGCAGCCAGGGTGTAGTTCACCGCACCCTGCCGGACGTCGGGCAGATCACAGTGCGCTCAGGACGGGTGCGCAGGGTAACGTGACTGGGTGTGCGCCTAGGAGTACTTGACGTCGGGTCGAACACGACCCACCTGCTTGTGGTCGACGCGCACCGTGGCGCCCACCCGACCCCCATGCACTCGGAGAAGACCGTGCTCCGGCTCTCCGAGCGCATCACGAAGTCGGGGGAGCTGAGCAAGGACGGTGCCGACGACCTGGTGCGGGCTGTCGACGATGCCAAGAAAGCAGCGGGCAAGCTCGGTTGCGAGGAGATGCTGGCCTTCGCGACGTCAGCGGTGCGGGAAGCAACCAACTCCGGCAAGATGCTGCGCAGGGTGGCCAAGGAGACCGGCGTCGACCTGCGAGTGCTGTCCGGCGCCGACGAGGCGAAGCTCACCTTCCTGGCCGCGCGCCGCTGGTTCGGCTGGTCGGCGGGAATGCTCCTGGTACTCGATATCGGCGGTGGCTCGCTCGAGGTCGCGATGGGCATCGACGAGGCCCCTGACTTCGCCGCGTCGCTGCCGCTCGGCGCTGGCACGATCACCCGCACGATGTTCAGCAACGACCCGCCGTCGCGCTCCGAGTTGATCGACACATCGGCGTGGCTGGAGAAGGAGCTGTCCGGGCTGCACAAGCAGGTCGCCAAGCATGGCGAGCCTGATCACGTCGTCGCTACGTCCAAGACGTTCCGCTCGTTGGCCAGGTTGACGGGGGCCGCCCCGTCGTCGGCGGGGCCGAGGGTGCGTAGGGTGCTGACAGACGTCGGGCTGCGGCAGCTGATCGCCTTCATCTCCCGGATGACGGCGGCCGACATCGCCGAGTTGGAGGGAGTCAGCAGCAGCCGATCGCACCAGTTGGTCGGGGGAGCCCTCGTCGCACAGGCGACGATGGCGGAGCTGGGACTGCCGGAACTGGAAATGTGCCCGTGGGCGTTGCGGGAAGGTGTCATCCTTCGAAGGCTGGACCACGCCAACGGTGAGGATCAGACTGAACTCACAACGCAACCAGCCAGCTCGAAGCAGTGAGGCTGGTCAGCAACACTGTTGAATGTCGGAATCGGCACTAGGCACGGTGGAAGGGATGTCGCGAGAACGCGGTGATCAGCCGACTCGGCGCACGGTCGCGGAGTTGCTCGAACAACACGGTGCGAAGCCTGCCAACTCGCCGCGCAGGCATCGTCGTCGTGCCGCGCAGGACGACGGTGAGGACGAGCTCACCACCACGGCCCCGCAGGCCATCATCGACCGCATCAACAGCGAGCAGCCGGACGCCGACTCGGCCCCGACCCGTCGCAACGGCGGTCCGCACAGTCACGCCTCGCCGGATGAACCTCCCGCGCCACCGCACGCGGCCCAGCCGAGGGCCCCGCAGCCGCCACCGGTGCGGCCAGCGCCCCAGCAAGCCCCGCAGCCGCCGCAACAGCCACCTCAGCCACCCGCTAGCGGCTACAACCGCACGGTGCCTCCGCCAAGCTCGCCGTCGTGGCCAGCCATGGCACAGCCGAAGCAGGAGCAACCGCCGGAGCCACCGCAACCACCTCAGCAGCAGCCGCCGCAACAGCAGCAGAGTCTCGGCGCGCGGCTGGGTGGCTTCGCCGCGTCGCGGCAGCGGCCGCCGGTCGAGGATGCCACCGACCAGATGCCCGCCGTCGACGCGCCGGTGGAGGACGCCTACGGCTACGAGGATTTCCAGGAGGACTACCAGGGCGGTTATCCCGTCTACCAGGACTTCCAGGACGATTACGAGTACGACGAGTACGACGAGGACTACCAGGGCTACCCGCCCGGCTACCCCGGCGCCGCCGAGCATGATGACCCCTACGGCTTCGTCGAGGACTACGAGGACGACTACCCGGCCGACTACCCACTCGGCTACCAGAGGGATGTCGACGGCCCGCCCATCCCCGGTGATCCCGATGGACGCGCCCCGACGGGAGTGATCGCCTCCGTCGGTCCGCCGGACGCGAAGGCCGATGTCGAGCGGTTCGACGCCGACGACGAACCTGAGACGCACGGCAAGGAGTGGCTGGCGGTCGCCGCGCAGCTCACCCTCGGCGTCGTCGGCGGTGCTGGCGTGTGGCTGCTGTTCAACTGGTTGTGGATGCAGATCCCCGCCGCCGCGCTTGTCGCGGCGCTGGCCGTCGTCGTTGGCCTGGTGTGGATCGTGCGCAAGATCCGCAAGGCGGAGGACATGCAGACGACGGTGCTCGCCGTGCTGGTTGGCGTCGTGGTCACGGTGTCACCCGCCGCGCTGCTCTTGCTTGATAAATGAGTGGGACGTAGGTACTTGAACGAAACACCGTGGGGAACGATCAAGCGCGTTCCGGTTGGGTTGTCCACGGCGTCGGTGTGGCCGCTGCGCGCCAACGCGGGGTTCGAGCTGGCTGCTGAGCTTGGCTACGACGGCGTCGAGGTCATGGTGTGGGCCGACTCGATCAGCCAGGACGTCTCGGCGTTGAAGTGGCTGTCGGAGAAGACCGGCGTCCCTGTGCTGTCGGTGCACTCGCCGTCCCTGCTCATTACGCAGCGGATCTGGTCGCCTGACCCCGAGGTGCGGCTGCGCAGGACCGTCGACGCCGCGCTCGAACTTGGTGCGCGCACCGTCGTCGTCCACCCGCCGTTCCGGTGGCAGCGCCGCTATGCCGACGCCTTCCCCGACCTGGTCGCCGAGCTGGAGGAGGCCAGCGGCGTCGAGGTGGCCGTGGAGAACATGTTCAAGGTGAAGCCGCCGGTGGGCGACCGAAACCGCAGGGTATCGGCGTTCCGGCCATCGATCGACCCCACCGACGTCGGCTACGCGCACTACACCCTTGACCTGTCGCACACCGCCGCAGCCGGGATGGACGCCTTCGATCTCGCGGATCGGATGGGGCCGAATCTGACGCACCTGCACCTCGCTGACGGCACGGGACTGCCGAAGGACGAGCACCTCGTGCCAGGCAAGGGCACCCAGCCGTGCGCGGAGATCCTGGAGAAGCTGGTCGCGCAGGATTTCGACGGCCAGGTCGTGCTCGAGGTCAACACCCGCAGCGCGCGGAACTCGGCTGACCGCGCGCGGTTGCTTGCCGAGTCGCTGCTGTTCGCGCGGTTGCACCTCGGCCAGTAACTGACCGCGCTCCGGTGTGGCTGGCCGGGCCGCGACGCGCGCTGGGCCGGTGACTCGCCGGTACGTCCAGCGACTCTTGAGCGGCGACATACCGGGTGATCGTCGTATCGTGCTCACCGTGAACCCGCTGCGTTCGATCATTCTCGCTGCCGCAGGTAGCGACGCTGTCCGAAAGATGATCACGACGGCGCCGGGCACGCGCGCCATGGTCGACCGGTTCGTCGCTGGTGAGAGCGTGGACGACGCGATCAACGCCGTCGCCGCACTCGCCGAGACCGGACGGTACGCGACGTTGGACTACCTGGGCGAGGACACTCACGACGCGGCGCAGGCTGAGCGCATCGTGCAGGCGTATCTGACCGTGCTGGACCGGCTGCACGACGCGGGGCTCGCCGCCTTCGCTGAGGTGAGCGTGAAGCTGTCCGCGCTGGGGCAGCGGGTCAGCCAGCGGCTCGCCGTCGACAATGCCTTCCGGATCTGTGCGGCGGCCGAACAATGCGGCACCACGGTCACCGTGGACATGGAGGACCACACCACCACGGACGACACGCTGGACGCGGTGGCCGAGCTGCGCAAGCCCTGGCCCGACGTCGGCGCGGTGCTCCAGTCGTACCTGCTCCGCACCGAGGACGACGTCGCCGCGCTTGCCGTGCCAGGCTCGCGGGTGCGATTAGTCAAAGGTGCGTACGCCGAGCCGCACAATGTGGCTTTTTCCCACAGTCACGACGTCGATCTCGCTTTCGTCCGGTGTGCCAACGCGTTGTTCGCCGGGGGAGCGTACGCGATGTTCGGTACGCACGATCCTCGGCTGATCGAGCTGGTCAGGGACAGGGCAGCGGCGCACGGCGTGCCGCGCGACGGCTACGAATTCCAGCTACTTTACGGGGTCCGTCCGGACGAACAGGTACGACTTTCTGACGCGGGACAGAACGTGCGGGTCTATGTGCCGTACGGCGAACAGTGGTATGGGTATCTGATGCGCAGGCTCGCCGAACGCCCAGCAAACACGACATTCTTCCTGCGGTCGGTGGTGACCCGTTCATGATCGCGCTCCATCCGGGAGTGATTTTGTGAAGGCAGTGGCCGAACAGGCGGTGCCGTTCGGCGCCGCGAGTGTGCCGCGCTCGCTGGGCGACGGCACGTTCACGACGACCCTGCGGCCGGAGTGGTCGGTCGGCGGCCACCCGCACGCCGGTTTCCTCGTCGCGCTGATGGCACGCGCGGCGGTCACTGTGGTGTCCGAGCACGCCGAACTGGCATCCGACCCGATCTCGATCAGCGTCGAGTTCCTGCGCGCGGCCAGTCTCGGGCCCGCGCTGCTGCGGACCGACGTCCGCAAGGCAGGCGGTCAGCTGACGGTGGTCGGGGTGCGGCTTGAACAGCGCGGCCGCTGTTGCGTCGAAGCGACCGTGATGATCAGCAGGCTGCCTTGGCAGCGATCGGTGTGGTCCGAGCTGCCGGTGATGCCCGCGGAACCCCCGAGCAACGCCATCGCGCTGAGCAAGACGCAGTCCGGCGATGGCGCCCGGCTGACGGAGGGTTGTGAGGTCAGGCTGGACGCCAGTACCGCGCTGTTCCTCGCCGGTCGGCGGCCGCCCGTCACGGCGGGCAACGCGAAGGTGCCCCGACTGCGGCTGCGGTTGTGGGTGCGGCCGAAGTCCGGGCCGACCGACGTCTACTTCGCGCTGCTCGCTGGGGATGTCAGCCCGCCGGTGCCGTCCAATCTCGGCCACGGCGGGTTCGCGCCGCCGGTGCAGTTGACGGCGCTGGTCCGCGCGCGTCCCGCGCCGGGGTGGCTCCGGGTGCACGTCGATTCCCGCGCGGTGAGCCGCCCGTGGTTCGACTCCGACGCGACGGTGATCGACGCCGCGGGGCAGTTGGTGTGCCAGATGCGCCAGCTGGCGGTGACTCCGGGGCGTTAAGGGACGCGGACGCCACTCTGGCCCTGGAGAACCGGCGCGACGGCGCCCACACGTGCCGCCGGACACCCACCCGCCCTCCTGACCAGCCTCGCCGTTCGGCGTCTGGCACGCTTAGCCCATGGCTGCGTTCGACAAGTCCGACAACCTCGCCACGTCCGGCACCGCGCACGACGACCAGGTCAAGCCCGTGATCGCTGTACTCGGGGCTGGCAAGATCGGCGAGGCGTTGATGTCCGGCCTGCTGCACGGCGGGCACACCGCCGATGAGCTGCTGTTCACCGAGCGACACCCGGAACGCTCCGCCGAGCTGACCGACGCCTATGGCATCCGGAGCGTCGAGATCGAGGAGGCGGCCGAGCGCGCCGACGTCTTGGTCGTCGCCGTCAAACCGCAGGATATCGAGCCGCTGCTGGAGAAGCTCCGGCCGCTGATGACGCCGGGCAAGCTGGTTGTGACGCTGTGCGCTGGCCTGTCGACGACGTTGTTCGAGAACCGGCTCGGTGACGTCCCGGTGGTGCGGGTCATGCCGAACACACCGATGGTCGTCGGTGAGGCGATGAGCGCGATCTCCGCCGGCGCGTACGCGACACCGGACCACATGGCGACGGTCGAGAAGATGCTGTCCTGCGTGGGGCAGGTCGTTGAGCTGCCGGAGTCGCAGCTCAACGCGGTGACGGCGCTGTCGGGCTCCGGCCCGGCGTACTTCTTCTACCTGGTCGAAGCCATGATCGACGCGGGCATCTTGCTTGGGCTGCCGCGCGCTATCGCGGAGAAGCTGATCATCCAGTCGGCGGTCGGCTCGGCCAAGATGCTCTCGGACTCCGACACGCACCCGGTCATCCTGCGCGAAGCCGTGACGTCCCCAGCGGGCACCACGATCAACGCCATCCGTGAGCTGGAGAAACACGGCGTCCGGGCGGCGTTGCTCGCCGCGATCGAGGCCGCGAGGGACCGCGCGGTGGAACTCGGCAAGGCGCACGAGTAAGCCGCGCCCCAGGGTCGCGAGGCTCCCGCCCGACATCCGAATCGGGCGGGTCAGCTCGTTGGAGACGGTGCCTAATACCACATCAAGTGGTACCCGAGCGGTAGCGAAACGCCCACGATCGTTGCAACTTGAGTGCGAACTTGGCTTCACGCGTCGCTATTGCCACACCCGTCCCGTTAGGCTCGGACATACGCACGTGTACGTGTCCGTACCACCCGGTGGGGAAGCCCGGTGGCGCGACACGTGCCGGATGATCAAGGGCACGGTGAACCATGCCGCACAACTCCGATAACCTGCCCGCCGCCGGGCAGGTCCAGTTCCTCACGGTGGCCGAGGTGGCCTCGCTGATGCGGGTGTCGAAGATGACCGTCTACCGGCTCGTTCACTCGGGCGAGCTGCCAGCCCTGCGGGTCGGCAAGTCGTTCCGGGTGCCGGAGAAAGCCGTGCACGACTACCTGGAGAGCGCCTACTTCGACGTCGGCTGAAAGACCGCCGCGTCCGGTGTAGCCATACCCGCTGCTCGCCGGGCGATGAACTGCGGGTAATCTGGCACGCCGCTGGTCGGCCACGTGATATCCGTCGGCCTAGTTCCGCAACCGTAGCCGCAGTGTTAGGAGCACCCGTGGGCTCTGTGATCAAGAAGCGTCGTAAGCGCATGTCGAAGAAGAAGCACCGCAAACTGTTGCGGAGGACGCGCGTCCAGCGGCGTAAGCAGGGCAAGTAACCCACATTCCCCGCGCCTGAGCGCGGGCAGACTTCCACCACCCGCCGGAGCGTCCACATTGTGGACGCTCTGCGGCCATCCGGGTGGTCTCCGTGGCGAGATTCCCGCTCGCGGGTTAACAGCTTGTTAGCGACCTCCGATAACGGCTATGTACGCGGTAGGATCACGACTGCGTCAAGTGCCAGGACCCCGCATCGGTGACGCGACCCGCGATCTTCAATCTCGCTTGTAAGGGAGACCCATGCCGTCGAATATCGTGCTGGTTACCGGGGTCTCGGGGGAACTCGGTGGCAAGTTACTCGCACGGCTTGGCAACAATCCGGATTTCGAGCGGGTCATCGGCGTCGACACCAGCCCGCCCCCGAAACGGATCATCGCGCGCATGGGCAATGCGGAGTTCGTCAGGGCGGACATTCGCAACCCGTTGATCGCCAAGATCATCAGCGCCGCGAAGGTCGACACGGTGGTGCACGCCTCGACGACAGCGCACCCGCCTGGGCCGGCTCGCCGCACGCCGGTCAAGGAGATGAACGTCATCGGCACCATGCGGCTGCTCGCCGCGTGCCAGCGTTCGCCGTTGGTGCGCAAGCTCGTGGTGAAGTCGACGGCTGCCGTCTATGGCGCGAGCGCCCGCTCGCCAGCGGTGTTCACTGAGGACTCGCCGCTGATGGCGGTGTCGCCGAAAGGTTTCGCCTCCGACGCCGTCGAGATGGAGGGTTATGTCCGCGGCCTGCAACGTCGCAGGCCGGACATTACGGTTACGGTCGCGCGGTTCACCAGCATGATCGGCCCCGAGGTCGACACGGTGACCACGCGCTACTTCGCGATGCCCGTCGTGCCGACCGTGCTCGGCTACGACGCGCGCATGCAATTGGTGCATTCCAGCGACGCATTGAGCGTCCTTGAACTAGCGACGGTGCGCGAGAAGCCCGGCGTGTTCAACGTCGGCGGCGATGGCGTGCTCGCGCTGTCGCAGGCCGTCCGGCTGGCAGGCAGGGCAGAGTTGCCGCTGCCAATGCCGGCGTTGCCGTCGGTGAGCAGGCTGCTTCGCGGCGCCAACTTGGTCGACTTCTCCCGTGATCAACTCAAGCTGCTCAATTTCGGCAGGGTCGTTGACACGAACTTGCTGAAGCGGGAGTTCGGCTACGCGCCTCGTTGGTCGACCCGCGAGGCGTTCGAGGACTATGTCCAGGGCAGGGCGTTGCGTCCTGTCATTGACGGCCGCTCGTTGTCGGCACTGCTGCGCAAGGTCGCGCTGCCCTCGACGAACGAGCACGTCCCATCACAGTGATCGCAACCGATCTCAACAAGCTCGGAGAAACCCGTCATGGTTGACAGGAACCCAGTCAGCGGATCAGGGCCTACTAGCGCGACGTCGGTGAGGGACGCGCGCGACGAGGCTCAGGATGGCCAGTCCGCCCAGGTCATCCCGCTGCGCTCGGCGGAACGGGGTGGTAGCCAGCGCAGGAGACACGCTGCTGAGGCCGTCGAGCAGTACGGGGGTGCCGCCGTAGTCAACCTGCCCGGTTCGGCCGATGTCCCCGGCCAGCGTGTCCGCGTCGAGCCGACATTGCCTGGGCACGAAGCAGGTGCCGATGAGGCGGTGCCCGAAGCCGTCGCCAAGGCTCTCGACTTCGTGCGCGGGCGGCTGACGGGCGAGTACGACATCGACGAGTTCGGCTTCGACCCCGAGCTGACCGAGACAATGCTGCTGCCCGCGTTGCGGATGCTGTACGACAAGTGGTTCCGGGTCGAGGTCCACGGCGCGGAGAACCTGCCGATCGGTGGCGGCGGACTGGTGGTGTGCAACCACTCCGGCACCATCCCGCTCGACGCGCTGATGACGATGGTCGCGGTCCACGACAACCACCCGAAGCAGCGCCACCTGCGGTTGCTCGGTGCCGACCTGTTGTTCCGGCTGCCGTTCGTAGGCATGCTCGCGCGCAAGACAGGGCACACGCTGGCCTGCCACCCCGACGCGGAGCGACTGCTGCGTGGCGGTGAGCTGGTCGGGGTGTTCCCCGAGGGCTATAAGGGCATCGGCAAGCCGTTCAGCGCGCGGTACAAGCTGCAGCGGTTCGGTCGGGGCGGGTTCATCTCCGCCGCGCTGCGCACCGGGGTGCCGATCATCCCGTGCGCGATCGTTGGCGCTGAGGAGATCTACCCGAAGCTGGGCGACATCAAGCCGCTCGCGCGGCTGCTCGGGCTGCCGTACTTCCCGGTGACGCCGTTCTTCCCGCTCCTTGGCCCGCTCGGTGCCGTGCCGCTGCCGACGAAGTGGCACATCGAGTTCGGCGAGCCGGTCCGTACCGACCTCGAAGACGGTGACGCCTGGGACGACCCGATGCGCGTGTTGTCGCTGACCGACCGGGTGCGCGAGTCCATGCAGCAGTTGTTGTACGAACGCCTCGCGCAGCGCGGTGGCGTGTTCGGGAATTGACGGGCCGCGGCTCGGGCTGATCTGCTCAGACCGCCCCTTACCGCTTCCGGTACGCCAGGCCAGCCGCGACGGCGCCCGCCACGGCGCCAGCGCCGAGCACGGACGGCACGCCGATCTTCGCCGCCTTGCGGCCGGTGCGCCAGTCCCTGATCTCCCAGTGCCGTTGCCGTGCGACGTCACGCAGGCCGGTGTCCGGATTGATGGCGACCGCCGTGCCGACGACGGACAGCATCGGCACGTCGTTGAGCGAGTCGGAATACGCGGTGCAGCGCTTGAGGTTCAGCCCCTCCTTCGCCGCGAGCGCGCGGACGGCGTGGGCCTTCGCCCTGCCGTGCAGGAGATCGCCGACGAGCCTGCCGGTGTAGACGCCGTCGACCTGCTCCGCGACGGTGCCGAGCGCGCCGGTCAGCCCCAGCCTGCGCGCGATCATGGTCGCCAGCTCGACCGGGGTCGCGGTTACCAGCCACACCCGCTGGCCCATGTCGAGGTGCATCTGCGCGAGCGCCTTGGTGCCGGACCAGATCTTGTCCGCCATCAGCTCGTCGTAGATCTCCTCGCCGACCTGATTCAGCTCCTCCACGCTGCGTCCGGCTACGAACGACAACGCCTGCTCGCGCGGAGACCCGACGTCGCCCTCCTTGCCGCCGACCCGGAACTTGACCTGCTGCCAGGCGAACCCGGCGAGATCGGACGTCGTGAAGTACTTGCGCGCCGCGAGCCCGCGCGCGAAGTGGAACATCGACGCGCCCATCATCATCGTGTTGTCGACGTCGAAGAATGCCGCCGCGGTCAGATCGGGGGCGACCGGCTGAGGCGGTCCCGGTTCGTCCTCGGCGAGCTTCTCCGCCGCGGCTGCTGCCGCTTGGCCCTTCTCGGCGGCCGCTTCGCCGTTCTCGATGTCGACGGACTCGGCGAGTTCCGCGGTGACGTCCAGCGGCTCCGGCTCGACATCGGGGACGGCGTCCGGATCGCCATCGGGGAGTGTGCCCGGCACGACGTCCGGCTCAGGCCCGCCATCATCGGCGGTTGTCCGCGCGTGCTCTAAGGACACGGCGGCCTCGGCTGATGCTTCACCCGCCATCGCCGCCAGCCGCTCTAGCTCGCGGTTCTTGTCCTTGCCACGCCACAGCGCCACCCGCACCAGCCTCCAGTCAAGGATGTGGAAAGTGCTGGCTCCTAGTGTGTCATTGTGCGCGGGGTGATCGCCGAGGTGGTTGAGCGATCTTCATACCCCCGTTAGTGGCTGTGTGCAGGTAAGACACCACCGTGTCGCCGTCAGCCGATGCCGAGTTCCGGCAGCAGCGGGATGCCGGGGGAATTCGCCTCAGAGGACTCCTCGACCGGCTCCTCGTCGGTCCCTGGTAGCGACGGCTCAGGCAGCTCGGGCACGGTGAGCGGTTCGTCCGCGGTGTCGTCGCCGGTGTTCTCGGGATCGCTTGTCCTGCCGGTCGGGTCGAGATCCGGCGCTGTCGTCGCGGGAAGTGGCGACGCGGCGTCCTGCCCCGACTTTTCCGTCTTCGTCGACTCCGAGCTCGCCTTTGGCTGCACCGCGACGTGTTCGCGCCCGTCTTGCGCGGTGTCGCATTGTCCTGTCGCAGGCAAGACGCCAATGATGTCGGACGCGTCCGCGACCATCGCATCGCAGTGGGCGCGACCCAGCAGCGCGACGGTCCTGTCCTCGATGTCGCGCACCAGCTGTGTGCTCTGTCCGAAACGGTTCAGGACCGTGTCGGGGATGGAGGGCTGCAGCGTCGCGAGCCGATCGCCTGATCGCATGGCCCAGTCGCGCAGCATGGTGAGGTCGCCGCGGTCGTCGTTGTCGGCCGCGTTGTCCGTGATGACCCGGGACGCGATGATCGCGGAGCGGTCGAGGTCGATCAGCAGCGTGCGGTAGTCGGTCGCCTCGTCGGCCGTGGCGCCGCCGTCGGCGTCGTCTCGCTCGACCAGCGCCGTGAGCTCGTCGATGCGAGTGGATGCGATCTCGATGTGTTTGCGAGCCCTGCCTTCGTCGGAGAAGGTCAGGTCGAGCGCGATCGACTCGGTCGTGCGCTTGAGGTCGTAGAGCAGATCACCAGGGATGGCGGTCTGCGAGAGTTCGATGCCGAGCGCCCCAGCCGCGACGATGCTGGCCGCCGTCGCGGCGGCGAGCAGCGAGGCCTTGCGCTTCTGGCGATGCTTGGGCGACTCCGGGCTGCGGAGGGTGTGTGTGGGAACAGGCTCGTTCGCGCTGTCGGTGGTCGTCTCCTGCGCGCTGTCGGTTGTGTCGCCTACGACAGCGGTGGCTGACTTCGCTTCGATGGCGGCAAAGATCCGGTCGCGACCGCTCTTGTCGAGAGCAGGCTGTGAGCCGAGCTCGCGCAGCGCTGAGACGACAGCGAGTTCGTCGCCGAACTCGTGGTCGTCGTGTGTTTCGGCGCTGTCGACTACTCGGGCGAAGCGGTCGCTTCTATCCCTGTTGCGCCGATACCAAACGGGCTCGTTCACCCTGCGTCCCCACCTCCCAAGAGGGGTGTCCGGTGGTCACCGGACACCGGCGCCGTGCGCGTGTGTTGCGCGCGTTGCCGGCTGTCGATTCGTTGCTGCTTTTTAACGACCTCGGGGTCGTGGTAGTTACGACCTGGCTGCCAGGTGTGGCGTAGGTTAACCCGTTCGAGTGTCATGAGAAGTTTCCTCATCGCAGGCCGTTCGGCATCAGTTGCGCGAGCCTTCGCACGGCCCGGTGTTGCAGCGCCTTGATCGCGCCCTCGTTGCGATCCATGATCTCCGCGGTCTCCGCGACGCTCAGTCCCTGCAGGAACCGCAGCACGATGCATTCTTGCTGGTCGTCGCCGAGTTCCTGGATACATCGGAACAACTCGTCCTTGGTCGCCATCGCGATGACCTGCTGCTCGGGGCCCGCGTCCGCCTGCTTCTCGGCGAGAAACGGCACGCTGCCCGCGTCGGCGATCTCGCCGGTGGCGATCTCCCTGCGGTAGCGGCTCGATTTTACGTGATCGAGGATCAGATTCCTGGCAATGGTGACGAACCAGGCGCCGACGTCGCGGCCCTGATAGCTGACGGAGGTGATCCGGCGCAACGCGCGGAGAAACGTCTCGCTGGTGACGTCCTCGGCGAGCTCCTTGTCGCCGACCCGGAACAGGACGTACCGGTACACGGTGTCGACGTATTGGTCGTAGAGCATGCCGAAGGCAGCTGTGTCGCCTTGCTGGGCCGCGTGGACCAGACCCCACGCCTGCTCCGACGTGGTGTCCTCGGTGTCCGTGCTGTCCGCCGACTTCATCGCGATGTCGTCGCCGGTGTCCACCAAGCTGACAAGGGCATTCGACATGGTCTCCCTCGATCACGGCGCCGGTTACACCTAGTGGCTAGTGATGCCCGAGTTAGCTACTCGGGCGTAGGAAGCATACGTCGTGGTCACGCTCCTAGGTAGTGGTCGGGCAGAACCAATAACGAGATGCTCATCCGATCGGCCTATGACGCGGGACACTTCATCTAGTTTGGTGTGTTGTGGGTAACGGTTGTGCGCTGCTGTGACTACGTGACGTGTTTGATGGCGGGCGTAAAGCTTCAGTTTACGCGCGCCCCAGTGCTGACAAGGGCTCGTTCGGTTGGCGATAACCGCGCGGACGATCGGGGCCCTGTGGTGGGTTCGTGGGTCGCTTGCCATGCTGGTGACCCCCCTGCGCGCTGCGCCGTGCGAGTGAACGTACGGACTGCGAAACCCGATAGGAGAACCCGTGGCTGCTGACGCGAACGTGGCCGACCTCGCCGCATCGGCGGCGGCGAACTGGCCTGCCGTGACGGCGCTTGTGGACAGCTCGTCCGAGCTGGCGCTGACCTGGCAACACATGGACAACGCCGTCAACGCCGCCGCGGCCACGCTCAGGGAGTCCGGCGTCGCGCCGGGCGACAGGGTGGTGGTGCGGCTGCCGACGTCGGCCGCCTACGCCGTCGCGGTGCTCGGCGTGCTGCGCGCTGGCGGGATCGCGGTGCCGTCGTCGCCGCAGTCGCCGGTCGCCGAACTGCGCGGGCTGCTCGCGCACAGCGAAGCCGCCACCGTCATCAGCACCAAGGACGTCGAGTGGCCAGGGGAGCGTGGCACGGTGCTGCCGCCGCCCGGCGTCGATGTCGCGCCCGCCGACGTGGTCGAGCCGGTGACCAGCGGCGAGGACATCGCCATGCTCTGCTACACGACGTCAGCAAAGGGCTCGCCGCGTGGCGTGATGCTCTCGCACCGGGCGCTGCTCGCGAACGTCGAGCAGGTGGGCCAGCTGCGGCCGGCGCCGGTCGCGCACGGCGACCGGGTGCTCGTGGCGATCCCGCTGTTCCACGTCTACGGCTTCGGCCTTGGTCTGCTGCAGGTGGCCGCGCGGGGCGCGACGGCGGTGCTCGCGGAACGGTTCGACGCGGCCAAGGCGCTGGGGTACTGCCAGCGTCACGAGATCACCATCGTGGCCGGTGTGCCGACGATGTTCCGCGAGTTCGCCGAGCTGCCCGCCGAGGCGCTGGCCTCGGGGCTTGCCAGCGTGCGACTGCTGACGTCGGGGGCGGCGCCGCTGCACCCGAAGGTGCTTGCCGCGATCGAGAACGCGACCGGCCTCGGTGTGTACGAGGGTTACGGGCTGACCGAGACCGCGCCCGTGCTGACCTCGACGATCGTCACCGGCTATCCGAAGCCTGGTTCGGTCGGCAAGGCGATCCCCGGTGTCGAGCTGCGGCTGATCGGCAACGACGGCGCCGAGATCGGCAGTCCCGTCCCGCTCGACGAGGACGACCCCGACGACCTGCTTGAAGAGGACGACGTCACCGGGCTGGTCACGGTGCGCGGCAACAACTTGTTCTCCGGCTACTGGCCGGACGGCGACGGCGGTCCTGACGCCGACGGCTGGTTCCAGACCAGCGACGTCGGCTACCTGGACACCGACGGCGACCTGCACCTCGTCGACCGTGTGAACGACCTGATCATCGTCAACGGCTTCAACGTCTATCCGCACGAGGTGGAGGACGTCATCGCGGAGCTGCCCGGGGTGGCCGAGGTCGCCGTGGTCGGTGTGATGGACGAGCGCAGCGGCGAGGCGGTAAAGGCCGTTGTCGTCGTCGCGCCGTCGGCGGCGCTGTCCGAACAACAGGTGATTGACCACTGCACGGAGCAACTGGCGCGCTACAAGGTGCCGAGCTTCGTGGAGTTCACGGAGGAACTGCCCTACACCGCCCTCGGCAAGCTCAGCCGCACGCCGCTGCGATAGGGACGGGCGCGGCGGGATGCCTGGCCCCCGTTGCGTCGTGTCCGACACTCAGAACGCTGTGTCATGCATTCGGGACGCCGTGTTCGTCGCTCAACACGTTGTGTTCGACGTTCACGACGTTGTGTTCCTCATTCCCGGCGTGCGGCCGAGACCCATCGCGCGCCACCCTCCGGCATGATGGGGCGCATGCACGAGGTGACCGTGATGACGAGGCAGGGCTGCTCATTGTGCGTGACGGCTGAGCAGGAGGTCGAGCGAATCTGCGGCGAGCTGGGCGTGCCGTGGTCGCTGACCGACGTCGACACCGACCCCGAGCTGCGCGCCGAGTACGGCGACCTGGTGCCCGTCATCCTGATCGACGGCAAGGAGCACGGCTACTGGCGCGTCGAAGAAGACCGCTTCCGCCAGGCCCTGACGTCGTGACCCGTGTTGATCTGTAGACGTCGTGGTCGCTATGGCGACCGAAACGCCTCAAGATCGTCTGCTCGCGATGGGTGCCGGGCGTGTGGCTGGGCTTCGGACGGCGGAGCAGGTGAGCGGCTCTGACGACGTAAGGCACTCGTAACCGCCGAATGCGGGCCGGACGTCGAGCCCGCGGCGATGATGGAGACATGGACACCTCGCCTGGCCTGCCAGACGACGTAAGCCCTGGACCGGACGACGCGACGCGTACCGAGTCGGAAGGGCCGATGCGTCTGCCGCTGGGCACGGCTGTACTCGTCGTCGTGCTCGCGCTGCTCGCCGCGCTCACCGCGGGACATTTCGTCGCGGCGTTCGTCGGGCCTGGCGCGTCGCCGTTCCTCGCTGTCGGCAACAGCGTCATCGACCTCGCGCCGTCGTGGCTGGTGGAGTTCGGCAAGGACGTCTTCGGCACCAAGAACAAGCTCGCCCTGTTGCTCGGCATCGGCGTCGCCCTCGTGCTGATCGCGCTGGCCGCGGGCGCTGTGTCCCGGCGCAGGGCCGCGCCGGGGATTGGGCTGATCATCGCGCTGGGCGCGGTAGGGCTCGCCGCCGTGGTGACCCGCCCCGAACTGGGGCAACTCGCCGTGACCGCGCCGATCGTCAGCTTCCTCGTTGGCATCGCGGTGTTTCCGTGGTTGCACCGGCTGGCGCTCGAAACGTACGGGCCGAGGACGGTGTCCGGAACTGGTGACGCTGGCGGTGCTGTCGAGGTGCGGGAGCCCCGTGCCGTCACCGATGCCTCCCGTCGTCGTTTCCTCGGCTCGACGATCGGTGTCGCGGCGGGAGCGGGCGTCGCGGGGCTCACCGGGCAGACGTTCGCCGGGCCGGACATCCAGGCGTCTCGTGCGGACATCGCGCCCTTCGCCCCAGCGACCACCGCCCCGCCCATCCCGGCAGGCGCGGACTTCGCCGCCAACGGCACACCCACGCTGATCACACCGAACCGCGACTTCTACACCATCCACACCGCACTGGTCGTTCCGCGCGTGCCGGTCGACGAGTGGACGTTGCGGATTCACGGCATGGTCGAGCGCCCGATCACCCTCACCTACGACGACCTGCGCCAGCGGCCGCTCGTCGAGCGCACCCTCACGCTGGCGTGCGTGTCCAACCCAGTCGGCGGCACGCTGATCTCCACCGCGAACTTCATCGGCGTCGACCTCCGCGACCTCCTGCGGGAAGCGGGCGTCAAACCCGGCGCGGAGCAGCTCTACTCCACCAGCCATGACGGCTTCACCGCTGGCACCCCCGTTGACGCCGTCATGGAGCCCGATCGGCGCGCGATGCTGGCGCTTGGCATGAACGGCGAGCCGTTGCCGGTCTCGCATGGCTTCCCGGTGCGGATGATCGTGCCCGGCCTGTACGGCTTCGTGTCCGCGACGAAGTGGCTGGTCGATCTGGAGCTGACGACGTGGAAGGCCAAACAGGGCTACTGGCAGCCGCGCGGCTGGGCGCGGGAGGCGCCGGTCAAGACGCAGTCCCGCATCGATGGTCCACTCGGCGACATCACGGCTGGCGATGTCGTCGTCGCCGGCACGGCGTGGGCGCCGCACGTGGGTATTGACGCCGTGGAGGTTCGCGTCGACGATGGGCCGTGGCAGCGGGCCGAGCTGTCGACCGAGGTCAGCGTCGACACCTGGCGGATGTGGCGCGCTACGGTGCGGATGTCGCCGGGGCGGAACACGGTGACGTGCCGGGCGACGGATCGCACCGGGGCGACGCAGCCGGAGGTGGAGACCCCGGTGGCGCCGGATGGTGCGACCGGATGGCACAGCGTGACGTTCACGGCACAGTAGGCCGCGACAGGCCGGTGCGGTTGGCCGCGCGTGAGCCGCCCGCGGCCGGGATGACGTGGGCCTGCTCACCCGGCGCGACCACGGATTTTGTGCACGCATTCACAAGCGGCTACCGTAGGTACCTACACCTTGTGCCGCGCGCGGCGCTTCCTCCGCAATTTTTGCATTTCTCGCAGGGGTTGTCCCACAGTCGCGTGCGCGGACAAATCGGTCAGCAAGGAGAGCAGGTGGCACGGGTACAGCGTGATGGCGGCGACGACTCGGCGCCGACCACCGAGCTGCCCGCCGTGCGGGACCAGGACCCCTCGGCAGTCAGCGAGCCAGTCACTGGCTCGGTGAACGGGCGCAAGGTGCCCATGGCAACGGACAAGGCGCGGGCGATTCCCGAAGCGGCTGTCGCGCGGCTCGCCGTCTACCTGCGGGTGCTGTCCGGCATGGCAGAGCAGGGTGCGGTCACCGTCTCCAGCGAAGAACTCGCCACCGCCGCCGGGGTCAACTCGGCGAAGTTGCGCAAGGACCTCTCCTACATCGGCACCTACGGCACGCGCGGCGTCGGCTACGAGGTCGATGTCCTGACCAGCGAGATCGAGCGGGTGCTCGGGCTGACGGGACAACAGAAGGTCGCCGTCGTCGGCATCGGTAACCTCGGCCACGCGCTCGCCAACTACGGCGGCTTCCCTGGCAGGGGTTTCCCGGTCGAGGCGCTGTTCGACGTCGATCCCGACTTGATCGGCATCCCAGTCGGGGGCCTCCCGGTCAACCACATCGACGACATCCCCGACATCTGCGCCAAGCGCAAGATCGCCATCGGTGTGATCGCGACGCCGCCCACCGCTGCGCAGGCGGTGTGCGACCGCCTCGTCGATGGCGGCGTGCACTGCGTGCTGAACTTCGCGCCGGTCGTACTCCAGGTCCCGGAGCACGTCGAGGTCCGAAAGGTCGACCTCGCGATCGAGCTGCAAATCCTGTCTTTCCACGTCGCTCGCAACGCCGAGCAACGTGCGAGTCGACGGGCAGCGGCGGCGCGCGCATCCTCGAATGGTGAGGTGGTCTGAATGAACGTGCTCGTCGTGGGGCTCTCGCACCGTACAGCGGACCTCGACACCCTTGAGCAGGTCGCCGTCACTCAGGCCGACCTGCCGAAAGTCCTGCACGAGTTGCAGCAGTCGCCGGACATCGCCGAGGTCATGCTGCTGTCGACGTGCAACCGCATCGAGGTCTACGCGATCGTCGAGGCATTCCACGGCGGCCTGACATCGGTGTCGAGGGTGCTTGCCGACAAGGCTGGCGTCGAGCCGACAGCGCTCTACGACAACCTCTACGTGCACTACGCCGCCGCCGCGGTGGAGCACATCTTCTCGGTGGCGTCCGGGCTCGACTCGATGGTGCTCGGTGAGACGCAGATCCTCGGCCAGGTGCGCGCCGCGTACGCCGACGCCCGTGACGCGGGCACCGTCGGCAGCGCGCTGCACGGGCTGGTGCAGACCACGTTGCGGGTCGGCAAGCGGGTGCACACCGAGACGGGACTCGGCTCGCTCGGGGCGTCGGTGGTATCCGAGGCGCTCGCCGACGCGGGTGACATCGAAGGCCGCACCGCGGTGATCGTCGGCGCTGGCTCGATGGGAGCGCTGGCGGCGTCGCAGCTGCGCAAGGCCGGTATTGGCCGGATCGTTGTCGCCAACCGCACGCTGGAGAACGCCGAGAGGCTCGCCGCGAACATCACCGAGACGGGTGGCGACGCGCGGGCCGTCGAGATGGCCGATCTCGCCACCGCGCTCGCCGACGCCGACCTCGCGGTGGCCTGCACCGGCGCGCAGGACGTCGTGGTCTCGACGGAGCACGTGCTGCCGAGGCAGGGCCGTCCGCTCGTCGTCTGCGACCTCGGGCTGCCGCGCGACGTCGCACCGGCCATCGACGACTTCGACGACGTGCGGATCGTCGACCTCGAGTCGGTGCGCCGCAGGATGGACACGAGCGCGACGTCGGACACCGCCAAGCAGACCGCGCGGGCGTCCGGCATCGTGCTGGATGAGGTGCGGGAGTACCTGGCGGGCCAGCGCAGCGCCGAGGTGACGCCGACCGTCGCCGCGCTGCGCAAGCAGGCGGCCGAAGTGGTCGACGCCGAACTGCTGCGGCTGCACCGGCGGATGCCGGAACTCGACAGCGATGTGCGCGACGAGGTCGGCAAGACCGTGCGCCGCGTCGTCGACAAGCTGCTGCACACCCCGACCGTGCGGGTCAAGCAGCTCGCGGCCAGTCCAGAGTCCACCGACTACGCCGATGCGCTGCGGGAACTGTTCGGGCTCGACCCGGCAGCGCCGGTCGCGGTGTCGAAGCCAGCCGCGCACACCCCGAAGCACGACCAGATCGACACGGATGGTGAAACCCAGTGAGGGCTGTTCCCACGGTGACTAAGACGATCAGGATCGGCACCCGAGGCAGCGGGCTCGCGCTCGCGCAGACGTCGGCCATCGCCGAGCGCATCGAGCGCAGCGGGCAGCAGGTGGAGATCGTCACGATCTCGACGCCCGGTGACCGTTCCAGTGCGCCGATCGCCGAGATCGGCGTCGGCGTGTTCACGTCGGCGCTGCGGGAAGCGCTCGCGTCCGGTGAGATCGACGTCGCGGTGCACTCGTACAAGGACCTGCCGACCACTCCGGAGCCCGGCCTCGTTATCGCGGGCGTGCCGGAGCGGGAGGACCCGCGCGACGCGCTGATCGCTCGTGACGGCCTCGCGCTCGGCGAGTTGCCGCCCGGATCCGTGATCGGCACCGGCTCGCCGCGCAGGGCGGCGCAGCTCCGTGCGCTGGGCCTCGGCCTCGAGGTTGTCGGCATCAGGGGCAACATCGACACCAGGATGCGCAAGGTGTTCGACGGCGAGCTTGACGGCGTCGTGCTCGCCCGCGCTGGGCTGGCTCGGGTCGGCAGGCTGGACGAGATCACCGAGACGATCGACCCGATCCAGATGCTGCCCGCCCCGGCGCAGGGTGCGCTCGCGGTGGAATGCCGCGCGGACGACGTCGACATCGAACATCTGCTCGCATCCACTGTGGACGACAAGGCGACCAGGGCCGCCGTGACGGCTGAGCGGGCGGTGCTCGCCAGGCTCGAGGCGGGCTGCAGCGCGCCGGTCGGCGCGCTGGCCGATGTCGTCGAGGACCTCGCCGATGACGGGTCAGTCGTCGAGCGGCTGTCGCTGCGCGGCGTCGCGGCGACGGAGACGTCCTCCGGCGCGGTCGACATGGTGCGGGCGTCGGCTACCGGCGAGCTGGCCGATGCCGAGTCGCTTGGCCGCGATCTGGCGGTCGAGTTACTCGATCTCGGCGCGTCCGCCCCTTCCGGCCCAGGGGCCTGACCCCCGCTGGGCCAGGTGGCCACCGCCTCGTGAGCGGCAGTCGCGGCATGTGCCGCTGTTGCCACTGGCGAGGCGGGGTCGCCGTGCACGACACCGTGCGGCGCGACACTTCTCGGTGAGCGAGACGTCGCGGCGCACCACAACTCCCATAGCGAAAACCCGCGAGAACGACAGAGGAGAACGCAGAACATGACCCCCGCACGGACTTCAACCGGGCGAGTCGTCTTCGTCGGTTCCGGCCCAGGCGACGTCGGCCTGATCACGGCGCGGGCAACGGAGCTACTCGGTAAGGCCGACCTCATTGTGACCGACCCCGATGTGCCTTCGACCGTGCTCGCGCTCGCGGGTGACGAGGCGGAGGTGCGGCCAGCCGTCGGCGAGTCGAGCGAGGTCGCCAAGGACCTGGCCGACGCCGCCGAGTCCGGCAGGCTCGTGCTGCGGCTGATCTCGGGCGACCCGCTGACCCGCCCCGCCGTCGTCGCGGAGGCCAACGAGGTCGCCAAGACACCGGCGGTGTTCGACATCGTGCCCGCCGTCTCGCCCGGCGTCGCCGTGCCCGCCTACGCCGGGATCGCGCTCGGCGGCGAGCACACCGAGGTTGACCTGCACGCCGAGGTGGACTGGGCCGGTCTCGCTGCCACGCCTGGCCCGCTGGTGCTCAGCGGCACGTCGGCGCACCTCGCCGAGGCTGCCTCCCAGCTGGTCGAGCACGGCCGCAAGCCGGACACCCCGGTCGCGGTCACCAGCAACGGCACCATCAACACCCAGCGCACCATCGACACCACGCTGTCGACCATGGCCGCGGACGTCGGTGAAGCGGTCGGCCCGCTGGTCATCACCATCGGCGACGCCGTCGGCGACCGCGCGAAGCTGTCTTGGTGGGAGTCCCGCGCGCTGTATGGCTGGAAGGTGCTCGTGCCGCGTACCAAGGAGCAGGCTGGTGCGATGGCGGAGCGGCTGGAGAGCCACGGCGCCACCTCGCACGAGGTCCCGACGATCTCCGTCGAGCCGCCGCGCAGCCCCGCGCAGATGGAGCGCTCGGTGAAGGGCCTGGTCGACGGCCGCTACCAGTGGGTGGTGTTCACCTCGGCGAACGCCGTCCGAGCGGTGTGGGAGAAGTTCACCGAGTTCGGTCTCGACGCCCGCGCGTTCTCCGGCGTCAAGATCGCCTGCGTCGGTGAGGCGACCGCCGCGAAGGTACGTGGGTTCGGCATCGAGCCGGAGCTGGTGCCGGAGGGTGAGCAGTCCAGCGAGGGCCTGCTCGCGGAGTTCGCGCCGTTCGACGACATCCTCGACCCGGTCAACCGGGTGCTGCTGCCGCGCGCCGACATCGCCACCGAGACGCTGTCCGCGGGACTTGCCGAGCGCGGCTGGGAGGTCGACGACGTCACGGCGTACCGCACCGTGCGCGCATCGCCGCCGCCAGCCGAGACTCGCGAGATGATCAAGACGGGTGGCTTCGACGCGGTGTGCTTCACCTCGGCGTCGACCGTGCGCAACCTGGTCGGTATCGCCGGTAAGCCGCACGCCCGCACGCTGGTGGCCTGCATCGGCCCGAAGACGGCCGAGACGGCGACCGAGTTCGGCCTGCGGGTCGACGTCCACGCCTCGAAGCCGCTGGTCACCGTGCTGGTCGACGAGCTGGCCGCGCACGCGGCGAAGCTGCGCGCCGAGGGTGCGCTGCCGCCACCCCGTAAGGCCAAGCGCCAGCGCCGCTCGTCGTCGTCCTGACGGCGACGAGCGCGCAGGGCGTCGAAGTCGATCAACTTACCCTGCCTCGCGACCAAACTGTGTCTGTTATGTTCGGTTTAGATGGTCGCAGCCCAGGGTAAGTTGATCGACTTCGCGGGGTAGGCGCAGGGAATGCGTCTTTCACCGTGTCACCGCGCCGCTGTGCGGTTGACGTCGTTAGAACCAAAGCCAAGCAACTCCAGCGGATGTACTCCGGTGGCGCGTTCGGGCGTGGCCCCGGTGGCATCGACTTCACCACGCTCGAACTCCAGTACGTCGGCAACCCGCACAAGGGCAAGGGGATCGACTACTCGTTCCAGGCCGACTACGTCCCCGATCCGGACGCGAAACCCGGCTATGGCGGGCAGAAGAAGCTGCAACTCGCGTCCGACGCCTTCTTCACGTGGCTCGCGCTGACCCCGGACAAGTTCTGGGTCAACCTCAACCCTGACCAGCCGGACACGATCATGGACAGCGCGTTCGCCAGCACCGACGCGGGCCGCGTCCTCCTTGAGGCCGATCTGGCGATGAAGTACGACTTCGCCGAGGCGATCAACCCGGAGAATCGGGAGGAAGCCCAGCTCTACTGGGACACCGCGCCCCGGCGGGACGGCATCCCCTGTTTCCCGACGGTGCGGTTCTGGATCGAGCCAAAGCCCGCGAAGGTCCGGGAGCAGAACGGCGGCATCTACATCCTCGACGCCCCGCTGCGTGTCGACGCCGAGTGGCTGGAAACCGACTGGCAGGCACCCGGCGCGCGTGAGTGTGATCTGACCGAGCCCGAGAAGCGGCTCAGCGAAGAGTCGGTGCGGCGGTGGATCATGCCCGAGGTCGAGAAGCGGGTGAACAACAACCCGGAGTACGCCGACCTGCGGCGGGTGTACGCCTCCCGGATCGCGGCCGAGTGGGTCCGGCAGCAGGACGCGAAGAAGGCGACCGACTTCCGGGAGATCATCAACAGCAACGACGTGTCCCGCTGGCCGCTTCGGGGCGAGAACGCCGACTGGAGCAAGCACGAGGTCTGGCAGCAGTACATGACGACGCTCCGCGAGGGCATCGAGTGGTTCGAGCTGGAGTACGGCGGCAAGGTGTACAACCAAGGCGCAGGCGGCGTGGACTTCTCCAAGGCTCCGAAGCGGAACGTCACGAAGGCCGAGTTCGACTCGCAGCATCCGCGGACGGCCGAGACCACCAAGACGTCGCAGCGAACCGAAACCGCGTATCGCAATACGGAGACCGCCTTCCTGGGCGGCACCAGTGCCAGCAACATCGACAACGGCGATCCAGACCCAGACCCGGAACCCGAGCCGACCCCGTCGCCCAGTCCGTCACCGTCGCCCAGTCCGTCACCGTCACCCAGTCCGTCACCGTCACCCAGTCCGTCACCGTCACCCAGCGACCCGTCGACGCCGCCGTCGAACCCGCCTACGCAACCAAGCGCGCCAGGAGGGGGCGATCATGACAAACCGGCGCCGCCGGACCAGGCAGCCGGGGACCTGCCGCAAACGGGGGCTAACGCCGCGATCCGCTGGCTCGCCGCTGCCGGTGCGGGGTTGCTCGCGGTTGGTGCTGGCCTGACGTGGTGGATGCGCCGACGCAAGACGGCTCCGGAGCGCTGACTGGACCGCCCTAGTCGAAGTCGATCAACTTCCTGCGCCGTGTGACCATTTCACGTCCGGTTTGTCCGGTTATGCTCGTCACAGTGCGCAGGGAGTTGATCAACTCCGGCAGGGGCCACCCCGCTCCGTGCCGCACCCCGCGACGTTGCTGCGTACGCCACCCGGAGTACGGTCGGCGGTGTGTTTCCCGAACAGCGACCACGGCGGTTGCGGAGCACACCGGCGATGCGGCGGCTGGTGCGCGAGACGACCGTGCGACCACGACAGCTGATCCTGCCGATGTTCGTCGCCGAGGGGCTGTCCGAGCCGAAGCCGATCGGCAGCATGCCCGGCGTGGTGCACCACTCGCGCGATTCGCTGCGCAAGGCGGCGGCCGAGGCGGTAAACGCAGGCGTCGGCGGCATCATGATCTTCGGCGTTCCGCGCACGCACGACGCCACCGGCTCCGCTGGTAGCGACCCGGACGGCGTCCTCAACGTCTCGCTGCGCGATCTGCGCTCCGATCTGGGCGATGACACCGTGATCATGGCCGACACCTGTCTCGACGAGTTCACCGATCACGGCCACTGCGGCGTGCTGGATTCCGAGGGCAAGGTGGACAACGACGCCACGCTCACGCGCTACGCCGAGATGGCCGTCGCGCAGGCGGAAGCGGGCGCGCACATGCTCGGCCCGAGCGGCATGATGGACGGCCAGGTCGCCACCATCCGTGCCGAGCTGGACGACGCCGGGCACTCCGACGTCGCGATCCTCGCCTACGCCGCCAAGTACGCCAGCGCGTTCTACGGCCCGTTCCGCGAGGCGGTGAACTCCCAGCTCAAGGGCGACCGCAAGACCTACCAACAGGACCCGGCCAACGCGCGCGAGGCGATCCGCGAGATCGAGCTCGATCTCGCCGAGGGTGCTGATGCGGTGATGGTCAAGCCCGCGATGTCCTATCTGGACATCGTGTCGGCGGCGTCGGAGATCTCCGACGTCCCGGTCGCCGCCTACCTCGTCTCCGGCGAGTACTCCATGGTGGAGGCCGCCGTGGAGCGTGGCTGGCTGGACCGTGAGCGCACCGTCGTCGAGATGCTGACGTCGATCTGTCGCGCAGGCGCGGACATGGTGCTGACGTACTGGGCGGCCGAGGCCGCTGCGTGGCTGGACTGAGTGATGACAACAGGACCGTACGGACCCAACGATCCCGACGAGGACGGCCCCTCGCCGCGCGATGACGACTACTACCCGGTCGACGAGGCCGAACGCGCGGCGATGGGCTTGCCGCCACTGTCGTCCGACCGCCGCGAGCGTGCCGACCCGCCGCAGCTGGTGCGGATCTCGGTGCTGCTGTGGCTGCTCGCTGCGGGCGTAATGGTCGCGGGGTTCGTGCTGATGCTGGCGAATCAGCGCGCGATCACCGAGGAACTGCTTGACGCCTACCAGACCGCCCAGCGCGCAGGCGAGTCGATCGCCAACCGGGGGATCAGCGACTCCGAGGTCGCGGCGGGCGTGCCCGGCTTGTTATGGCTGTTGCTGGTCGGTTCCTTGATGATCGCCGGCCTGATTGGACTGTTCGCCTACCGCGTGCGGGAGGGCACTCGCTCGGCCCGTACCGCGTTGCTGCTGCTGGCCGCGTTACTGCTGGTGTTCGTCGTCGGCATGCCGTCGGCGTTCGTCAACCCGCTGCACGTGATCGCGCTCGGGCTGGCCGTGATCGCGGCGGTGCTGCTGTTCCTGCCGAACGTTTCCGGCTACTTCCCGCCGCTGCCCAAGGTTCGCAGGCGCTGGCAGGACTACTCGTGACCATCGGCACCACTGACGTCCGCTACGAGGAACTGGCGGCGAGCTGGTGGGCGTTGCTGTTCGGGCCTGGCTTCGCGGTCGCGGGCATCCTGTTCGAGGTCCTCACGCCAGGACCGGTGCTGTATCCGGTATGGCTCATCGCGGGGCTCGCGCTGAGCGGGTTCACGGCGATGTGGGTGTACGCCCGGAAGCGGTTTGCCGTCGTCCGGCTGACACCCGATCTGCTGCGGCAGGGGGAGGAGACGCTGCCGGTCGACCGCATCTCCGCCATCGCGGATGAAGAGGACGAAGCGGAGGATGCCGCCGATGCCGTGGGAAGCGCCGGTGGCACAACGGGTACGACGGGTGGCGTGCCGCGAGGGTCCCGGGTCCTTGGCGGTGGCCTCGCCCCACCGAGGAAGTACGACGAGTTGCCGCTGCGCCTTGACGACGGCACGGTAGTGCTTGCGTGGGCACGAGACGGGCAGGCCCTGCGCACGGCCCTGCGTGAGCTGCTGTCTGCGTGATGGTCGGACGACGCTGGGTGCGGTCTGATATGTCCAGGTGTGAGAGGCTGGTTTGGTGAGCGTGACGAGCAGCAGCGAAAGCAGCGCGCTGGGGGCGAACGCGGAGCCCGAGCAGCAGGATGCGCAGGCGTCGCAACAGGAACCTCGGCTGAACCAGCCGGTGCGCGCGCTGATCGCTGTCGCCGAGATGGCGCTGGCCGGTGTCGCGGTGTGGCTGGCGTTCCGGTTGTGGCCGTACGGCATCACCGAGATCCAGATGCCGGTCAGCGAGGGCAGGGAGGTCACGCTGACCCGCTATCACGGCGACGTCATCTCGGCCACCATCGCGCTCGGCACGCTGGCTTCGTTGTTCGTGCTCGATGCCGCTCGGCAGTGCGTGCTCGCGCTGCGGGCGCGCCCGGTGCGTGCGAAGCAGAAGCGTGACGAGCGCGGGCAGGATCTGACCGACATCACCGCGCGGGGATTCGCCGCGTAGCACCGGGCACGCCGGACGCCGCCCGCCCGACAGCGACCATCGCCGCGCTACCTAGCTCACGTCTGGCCAAGGCCACTTCGGCGGCCGTGCGGTTCGCCTGGGAGACTGCGAGCATGAGTTTCGAGCAGTCGCAGGCATGGTTCGATCGCGCGACAGCGGTGACACCCGGTGGCGTGAATTCCCCGGTGCGCGCGTTCAGCGCGGTCGGTGGCACGCCCCGGTTCATGGTCGCCGGTGACGGCGCGTACCTGCGCGACGCCGACGGCAACAGCTACGTTGACCTGGTCGCCTCCTGGGGCCCGATGATCCTCGGCCACGCGCATCCCGCCGTGGTAGACGCAGTGCGCTCGGTGGCGAGCTCTGGCCTCTCGTTCGGCACGCCGACCATGGGCGAGGTCGAGCTCGCCGAGGCGCTGATCGAGCGCGTGGCGCCGGTCGAGCAGGTGCGGCTGGTCAACTCAGGCACCGAGGCCACCATGAGCGCGATCCGCCTCGCCCGCGGTTTCACCGGCCGCAGCAAGATCGTCAAGTTCGCCGGCTGCTACCACGGCCACGTCGACGCGCTGCTCGCTGAGGCTGGCTCCGGTGTCGCCACGCTCGGACTACCCAAGACGCCCGGTGTCACCGGCGCGTCCGCGGCCGACACCATCGTGCTGCCCTACAACGACGTCGACGCCGTGCGGAAGGCATTCGCCGACCACGACGGCGAGATCGCCGCCGTTATCACCGAGGCCGCCCCCGGCAACATGGGCGCCATCGCCCCGCGCGACGGGTTCAACGCCGAACTCAAGCGGCTCGCCAGCGAGAACGGCGCGCTGCTGATCATGGACGAGGTGATGACCGGCTTTCGCGTGTCGTCCGCCGGTTGGTACGGCATCGACGGCGTCGCGGGTGACCTCTACACCTTCGGCAAGGTGATGTCAGGAGGGCTGCCTGCCGCCGCGTTCGGCGGGCGCGCCGACGTCATGGCATCGCTCGCGCCGAGCGGCCCCGTCTACCAGGCTGGCACGCTCGCCGGGAACCCCGTCGCCGTCGCCGCTGGCCTCACCACGCTGCGCAACGCCGACGCGGACGTCTACCGCGCGCTGGATGCCAACGCGCAGCGGCTTGGCGGCCTGCTCGACGAGGCGCTGACCAAGGCGGGGGTGGCGCACGCCGTGCAGTTCGCGGGCAACCTGGTGTCGGTGTTCTTCACCGACCAGCCGGTGCACGACTACGCGGGCGCTGCCGCTGCCGAGACGTTCCGGTTCGCGCCGTTCTTCCACGCCATGCTTGAGCAGGGCATTTACCCGCCGCCGAGCGCGTTCGAGGCGTGGTTCGTCAACGCCGCGATGGATGACGAGGCGTTCGAGCGGATCGAGGCCGCGCTGCCGCGCGCCGCGCAGGCAGCCGCGGAGGCCACGAGATGACGCGGGCCCGCCGAACGGTTGTGCACTTCCTCCGCCACGGCGAGGTGCACAACCCGGACGGGATCCTCTACGGCCGGTTGTCCGGCTACAAGCTGTCGGAGCAGGGCCAGCGGCAGGCCATCACGGTCGCCGAGACGCTGGCCCACCACGACATCGCGCACGTCGTCGCGTCGCCGTTGCAGCGCGCGCAGGAGACGGCGACACCGATCGCGTCCGCGCACCGGCTCGACGTCGCCACCGACGAGCAGTTGATCGAGTCGGAGAACGACTTCGAGGGCATGCGGGTCTCGGTCGGTGATGGGGTGCTGCGGCAGCCGAGGCACTGGCCGAAGCTGCGCAACCCGTTCCTGCCCTCATGGGGCGAGCCGTACCGTGACGTCGCGCGCAGGATGCTCGGCGCGGCGTACCGGGCGCGGGCTGCCGCGGAAGGCCGCGAGGCGGTGTGCGTGTCGCACCAGCTGCCGATCTGGACGCTGCGGCGATTCCTCGAGGCACGCCCGTTGTGGCACGACCCGCGCAGCAGGCAGTGCTCGCTGGCCTCGCTGACCAGCCTGGTCTTCGACAACGAGACACTCGTGGACATCGACTACTGCGAACCGGCGGGACACACCGACCCGAAGGTGCGTGGCGCATGACTCGGCGACGGCGTGAGTCACCGGCCGGACGTGTCGCGTCCGCCGGGATGGGGCGCAGGGCGGCCGCGCTTGCCGCCGTGGCGCTGCTCGTGCTGACCGGCTGTAGCACGGGGGACGACGCCGTCGTGGCGGGCAGCCAGTTCAACTTCGTCGCGCCAGAGGGCAAGACGACCATCCGCTACGACAGTGCGGACCGGCAGTCGTTGGAGATCTCGGGCGAGGACCTGTTCAACGAGGGCGAAACCATCTCGACGGCTGATTACGAAGGCAAGGTCGTCGTCATCAACATCTGGGGCCAGTGGTGCGGCCCGTGCCGCCGCGAAGCCCCCGAGCTGCAGCAGGTGTACGACAAGACCAAGGACGACGGCGTGCAGGTGCTCGGCATCGACGTCCGCGACCACTCCCGCGCCGCGCCGCAGGACTTCATGCGGGACAGGGGACTGACCTACCCGTCGATCTACGACCCGCCTGGCCGCTCGCTGCTGCCGCTGAAGGGCTATCCGCGCAACATCGTGCCGTCGACGATCGTGCTGGACAAGCAACACCGCGTCGCCGTCGTCTTCCTCAAGGAACTGCTGGCGGAGGACCTGCTGCCGGTCGTGCGGCGGCTGGCGGACGAACCTGACGCCCGGCGGCGGTAGGACGTACGTCACTGCCTACCCTGAGCTACGTGGACTCCATCACCGAGTTAGCGACCTCGGGTCCGCTGCTGCTCGCGGCAGGACTCGCGCTGCTCGCGGGGACGATCTCGTTCGCATCGCCGTGCGTCGTGCCGCTCGTGCCTGGCTACCTCGCCTACCTGGCCGCGCTGGTCGGCGCGGACGCGCCCGCGGTAGACGCCGAGGACAGCGAGCAGGCCAGGCAGGGTCGGTTCCGCGTCGTCGGCGCGGCGGCGCTGTTCGTCATCGGGTTCACGCTTGTCTTCGCAGCCACCGTTGGCAGCCTGGTGTGGCTGGCCGACGCGCTGTTGGTGAACCAGCAGCTGCTGGAACGCATCGGTGGAGTACTGACCATCGCCATGGCGCTGGTCTTCCTCGGCATGGTGCCGATGCTGCAACGCGAGGCGCGGATCCACACCGTGCCGCGTATCGGTCTCGCGGGCGCCCCCGTGCTCGGTGGCATCTTCGCGATCGGCTGGACACCCTGCATCGGCCCGACGCTGGCGGGGGTGCTCGCCATCGCGAGCTCGACAGGTGACACCGCGGCGCGCGGCTTCCTTCTGGTGATCATCTACTGCCTCGGCCTCGGGCTGCCGTTCGTGCTGATCGCCTTCGGCGCGCGGTGGGCGGTGCGCGCCACCGACTGGCTGCGCCGCAACGGCCGCAAGGTCCAGCTCGCTGGCGGCGGGCTGCTGCTCGTCGTCGGCATCATGCTGGTGACCGGGCTGTGGGGCGAGATGGTCGGCTGGATGCGGGACGCCTTCATCTCGGACGTGGTGCTGCCGCTGTGAGCAGCGAGACGCGGACGAACCAGGAGTCGCGGGGGTACCGCGCGACTCCCGCGCGGCGTGCCTTCGCGTTCGTCCGCAACACCTGGCGCGGCCTGACATCGATGCGCACCGCGCTGATCCTGCTGTTCCTGCTCGCGCTCGCCGCGATGCCTGGCGCGATGCTGCCGCAGCGCTCGCTGAACGAGCCCAAGGTGCGGGAGTACATCGCCGAGCACGGCTGGTGGGGCGAGCTGCTGGACACCCTCGGTTTCTTCGCGGTCTACGGCAGCGTGTGGTTCTCCGCGATCTACCTGCTGCTGATGATCTCGTTGGTCGGCTGCCTCGCGCCGCGCAGCGTGGAGTACGTGCGTTCGATGCGCGCCAAGCCGGTGCTGACCCCGCGCAACCTGTCTCGGCTGCCGCACCACGCGTCGAGCACCGTGACCAGCGACGCCGACGACGTCCTTGCCACGGCGCGTAAGCGGTTCAAGGGCTGGCGCACGACCGAACGCGACGAGGGTGACGGCGTCCGCAGCATCAGCGCGGAGAAGGGCTACCTGCGCGAGACCGGTAACCTGCTGTTCCACTTCGCGATGCTCGGACTGATCATCTCGTTCGCCATCGGCAAGATGGTCGTCTACGAGGGACAGGTCATCGTGCACGCGGACGGCTCGGAGTTCTGCAACTCCGGCATCTACGCGTACGACTCGTTCAACCCGGGACTGCGGGTGGACGGCACCGAACTGACGCCGTTCTGCGTCAGGGTGAACGACTTCAAGCCGACCTACACCGAACTCGGCCAACCCATCCAATACCGCGCGGATATCGAGTACTCCTCCGGCGCCGACCTCGCCAGCAACACCTGGCGCCCGTACCAGCTCGAGGTGAACGAGCCGCTGCGCACCGCTGGCGACCGGGTCTACCTGCTCGGTCACGGCTTCGCCCCGGTGTTCACCGTGACGTTCCCGAACGGGGAGAAGCGGACACAGGCGACGCAGTGGCGGCCGGCCGACCAGACGACGCTGCTGTCGGACGGCGCGACGAAGTTCGACCCGCCCGGTATCACCGACTCGGCCACGCGCAGGGACAACCAGCTCGCGGTGACCGGGCTGTTCGCGCCGACCCCGGTGTTCAACGGCAAGATCCTCAGCTCGGCGGGCCCGAAGCTGACCGATCCCACCGTCGCCGTCGACATCATGCGTGGCGATCTCGGCATCGACTCCGGCTACGGCCAGTCCATCTTCGCGATCGACCAGTCGATGGTGGAGAAGGGCGCGCTGGAGCGGGTCGCACGGGAGAACCTGCGGGTTGGCGAGTCCATCACGCTGGACGACGGCACCACGATCTCCTTCGACGGCGTGCAGCGCTGGGTGTCGTTGCAGGTCTCGCACGACCCGACGCAGCTGTGGGTGCTCGGTTTCGCGGTGGCGATGCTGGTGGGCCTCGCGCTGTCGTTGCTGGTCAAGCGGCGACGGGTGTGGATTCGCGTCGCCCCTGCCGCCGGCGCGGAAGGCGGGGGACGTACCGTTATCGAGGTCGGTGGCCTGGCGCGAACCGACCAGGCGGGTTATGGCGACGAGTTCGACGAGATCGCCGCTGACCTGCTCAACCAGGACACAAGGAGTCCGTGATGCCGGTTGACGAGACGCTGTCGCGGTTCAGCGACTGGTCGTACAACACCGCGACGCTGATCTACGTGCTCGCGATGGTGTTCTTCGCCGTCGAGCAGGCGTTCGGCCGTGCGGGGCGGCTGCGTGCGGAGCGCACCGCGGCCCGGAAGCACGAGCTGGTGGGCGCGTCGGCCGGCGGGGCGGTCGACGCGACCGCACGGACTCCCGCGCCGATCTCCACTCCGGCCGGTTCGGCTGAGCCGCCGCTGTCGCCGTCGGCGCGGCGGTCGACGTCGCGGGCGGCCAGGTTCGGCAGGATGGGCGTCTCGCTGACGGTGCTCGGCGCGCTGCTGCACCTCGCGGCGCTGGTGCTGCGCGGGCTCGCGACAAGCCGCGTGCCTTGGGGCAACATGTACGAGTACGTGATGGCCGTCTGCCTGATCGCGGTCGTCACCTGGCTCGTCGTGCTGCGGAAGTACCCGTCGGTGCGCCACCTGTCGGCGTTCGTGCTGCTGCCGGTGGTGATCTTGCTGTTCGTTGGCGGCACGATGCTGTACGCGACGGCTGCCCCGGTGCAGCCCGCGTTGCAGTCCTACTGGCTGATCGTGCACGTCGCCGCTGCGATCGTGTCGTCGGGGATGTTCCTGGTGCCAGGGGTGGCGAGCGTGCTGTATCTGATGCGCGACAGCCACGAGTCCAACTCGTCCCGGTTCGCGAAGCTGGCGGGGCATCTGCCCGGCCGCGACCTGCTGGACCGGCTGTCCTATCGCACCACCGTGCTGGCCTTCCCCATTTACACGTTCGGGGTAGTTTGCGGCGCGATCTGGGCAGAGGCGGCATGGGGCCGGTTCTGGGGCTGGGACCCGAAGGAGACGGTGGCGTTCGTCGCCTGGGTTGTCTACGCTGCGTACTTGCACGCTCGCGCGACCGCTGGCTGGCGAGGCAGGCCTGCCGCGTGGATCAACGTCACCGGGTTCGCGCTGATCGTGTTCAACCTCTTCTTCATCAACCTCGTCACCACCGGCCTGCACTCCTACGCCGGAGTGGGCTAACACGGTGGTGCATATGACGACATATGCACCGGGGCGGGCTGGCGGCTACCGTCGTTGAGGGACGGGGCCTGCCGATCTTTTCGCGCGCCCAGCGACACACAGGAGGACCGGAGTGAGCGAGCCGAACCACGAAGCCACCTCGGCGCACCCAGGGCCGGCCGATGCCGACGACATCGCCGACCTTGGTGACATCGGTGATATCGACGAGGCGCCATCGGATGGCCGTACCGACTCGCATGAGTTCCCCGCGACGTACGGTCAATACGGGGCCGCTTCAGCGCAGCCTGTCGGACACGACGAGGTGCCGCCCGTCGTCCCCGACAGTGATCCGTACGCCGCGCGGCCGCACCAGCAGCCGTATCACCCGCACCACCACGCGATGCAGCAGCCCATGCCAGGGCAGCCGGGGCCGCAGCAGGCCGTGCCCGGGTATCCGCCGCAGGTACCCGTCGATCAGCAGCAGCACATGATGCCGCCCATGGGGCAGCAGTATCCGCAGCAGCCGCCGCACAGGGGAAGGCACGCCGCTGGCCCGAACGGCGATCTCGCGTCGGCGCACCTGATCCGGCCGGTGAAGCGGCGGCCGCAGTCCGGCTGGCGCAAGGCCGTCTACGTGGCGAGCGGCAGGCTGATCAACCCGGGGGAGAGCCCGGAGGACCGCAGAAAGCGCGAGCTGATCATGCGGGTCAACCAGCCGCTGCGGGGCTGCTACAAGATCGCGATGCTCAGCCTCAAGGGCGGCGTCGGCAAGACGACGATGACCACGACCCTCGGCTCGACGTTCGCTTCGCTGCGCGGGGACAGGGTGGTCGCCGTCGACGCCAACCCCGACAGGGGCACGCTGTCGCAGAAGATCCCGATGGAGACGACGGCGACGGTTCGGCACCTGCTGCGCGACGCCGACCGGATCACGCGCTACAGCGACATCCGCGCCTACACCTCGCAGGGGCCAAGCAGGCTGGAGATCCTGGCGAGCGAGCAGGATCCCGCCGTCTCCGAGGCGTTCTCCGAGAACGACTACCGGCGCGCGGTCGATCTGCTTGAGCACTTCTACAACATCGTGCTGACCGACTGCGGCACCGGACTGATGCATTCCGCGATGAAGGGCGTGCTCGAGCTGGCCGACTCGCTGGTGCTCGTCTCATCTGGTTCGGTCGACGGCGCTCGCAGCGCATCGGCGACGCTGGACTGGCTGGACGCGCACGGGTACGGCGAGCTGGTGAAACGCTCCGTCGCGGTGATCAACTCGGTGCGGCCGAGGGCGGGATCGGTCGACCTGGACAAGCTGGAGGCACACTTCGCGGCGCGGGTGCGGGCGGTCTGCCAGATCCCGTTCGATCCGCATCTGGAGGAGGGGGCCGAGATCGAGCTGGACCAGCTGCACGACGCCACCCGCACGAAGCTGCTTGAGCTCGGCGCCGCCGTCGCGGACGGGTTCGGTGGCCAGTAGCGGGGTTAGCTGGCCCGGCGTGCTGATAGCCGGGCCAGTCGCACGAGCTACTCCTCTTCGTCCTTCTTTTTCTTGCGCTGCTGTTCGCTGAGCTTGCGCAAGAAATCCGGGTCGTCGTCGGGAGCGACTTGCGGGCGTTCTGTGGGCACTCCGACGCGCTCGGAGGCGACAAACGCCCGCCACAGCAGCACTGCGATCGTCACCGCGCCGATAGCGGCAAGCAGGTAGTGCATTCTCGCTCCTTCCATGGCGGGCAGGGGTGCCTACTACGAGGGTAGCCCGCTGGAGCTGAGATATGTGTAAACGCATCGAGCCGAAGGCGGCAGGCGGGTGCGTCACGGCACGCCCTGCCGTCTTCGGCTCGATGCCTACGCTGGGATGAGTCCCAGTCGTTACTCGACGAGGTCGGTGGCTTCCGTCGTCAACTTCGCGAGCAGTTCGTTGACCTCTTCTTCGCGGAACCTACGGTGCCCACCGGGCGTCCTGATCGATCCGATGCGACCCGCGGCAGCCCACCGGGTCACCGTCTTCGGGTCAACACGGAACAGGGATGCCACTTCGCCAGGGGTGAGCAGACGTCCCCCCGACTGAGGCACTGTTGCGGTCATCCTTCGAGCCTCCTTTGCGACTTTCGCTACTATCCCCGCATGACGTGAGTGCGGCATACGGACGCCCACGGATGGGCAAATAACACCACAATCATTGCACCGGACGCGTCGAGTACTCGAACGGTTGGCTGATAGTAAAGGGGAGGTAAGGGTCTTTAGGGGTACGAATCGGGCGTTAGGCACCGGTCATGCCGTGACGAAAGTTCACCGCATCCAGTCGCAACTCGCAAGGACTCGCTGGGCTCGCACCGTACCGCCGGGGTCCTGGGGTCACTCGGCCCGGTGGGGAAAGCGTAACGTGGTCTTTTGTGAGTGAACGGACTAACGACCGCTTCGGCGTCGACTTGACGCTGTATTTGCTCGCACGACTTGGGCTGGTCGCCGTGGTCACGGCGCTGCTCGTCGGGCTCGCGGGCGCGCCGCCGCTTGTCGCGCTGATCGTCGCGCTGGTCGTCAGCTTCCCGCTCGGCCTGCTGCTGTTCCGTGGGCTCAACGCGCGAGTCACGGCGGGTCTCGCGGTCAGGGGAGAGCGTCGTAAAGCCGAGAAGGCGCGGCTGCGCGCGGAACTGCGTGGCGACCGGGAGGCCGAAGGGGATTCCCAGACGTGAGTCGTCCCGATCCCGCATGGGTGGACGAGGCGGTGCGCGTCATCGATGCCGACGCCAACCGCAGCGCCGACACCCACCTGCACGTCTTCCCGCTGCCGCTGGAGTGGGGCATCGACCTGTATTTGAAGGACGAGTCGGTGCACCCGACCGGCTCGCTCAAGCACCGGCTCGCGCGGTCGCTGCTGCTGTACGGACTGGTCAACGGCGACATCGGGCCGAAAACCGTGCTTGTCGAGGCGTCGAGCGGGTCGACGGCGGTCTCCGAGGCGTACTTCGCCCGGCTGCTCGGGCTCGACTTCGTCACCGTTGTGCCGCGCAGCACGAGTAAAGAGAAGATCGACCTGATCGAGTTCTACGGCGGGCGCTGTCACTACGTCGATAAGCCGCCGGAGATCTACGCCGAGGCCGAACGGCTCGCGGCCGAGTGCGATGGGCACTATCTCGACCAGTTCACCTACGCAGAGCGTGCGACCGATTGGCGTGGCAACAACAACATCGCCGAGTCGATCTTCGCGCAGATGCGTCAGGAACGGCATCCAGTGCCCACCTGGGTCGTCGTCGGAGCGGGCACCGGCGGTACCAGCGCGACGCTGGGCCGCTACGTGCGTTATCGACGTCATGCCACCCGCATCGCGGTGGTCGACCCGGAGAATTCGTCCTTCTACCACGCCTGGTGCACCGGGGCGATGGACTACACCACCGGGATGCCGTCGCGGATCGAGGGAATCGGTCGGCCACGGGTGGAGCCGTCGTTCCTGCCGGGCGTGATCGATGAGATGCTGCCGATCCCGGACGCGGGGTCGTTCGCCGCGATCCGGCTGCTGCGGGAGCGCACCGGGCACTGGGCGGGTGGCTCGACCGGCACGAACCTCTACGGTGCGTTCCAACTGATCGCGCGGATGCTGGCGGAGGGCCGCACCGGGAGTGTGGTGACGCTGGTCTGCGACGGCGGCGAGCGGTACGCGCACACCTACTACGACGACGGGTGGATCGCCGAGCAGGGGCTGGACCTGGCACCGCACCGGGAGCGGCTGGAGTCATTCTTGGCCACGGGGCGCTGGGGCTAGCCGCTCAGGCCGCTGCCAGCACCGCGCCGGTGACGACCGCCCAGAGCAGGAGTGCCAGCCCGGTGTCGGCGAGGACGGGGATGAGTGCGCGGCCCGTCGCGCGGCTGAGGATGGTGCGTGCCGGGCGGAGTAACGCGAGCGCGGTCACGGACGCGAGCAGCACTGGCGGCAGTGCGAACGCCATCGCGATGGTCACCGCGAACGGCAGCACGATCAGCGCGAGGTAGAGCGTCCGCGTGTGGCGATCGCCGAGCTTGACCGCGAGGGTGCGCTTGCCAGCCTCGGCGTCGCTTGGGATGTCTCGCAGGTTGTTGGCCAGCAGCACCGCAGACGAGAACGCGCCCACCGCCACCGCGCTGCCCAGCGCGAGCAGGCTGACCGTGCCCGCCTGGACATAGACCGTGCCGAGCACGGCGGCGAGGCCGAAGAACACGAACACCGCGATCTCGCCGAAGCCCGCGTAGCCGTACGGGCGTGTGCCGCCGGTGTAAAACCATGCGCCGCCGACGCACGCCGCCCCGACCGCGAGCAGCCACCATGCGCCGCTGAGGATGACCAGCGCGAGCCCCGCGACGCAGGCGAGCACGAAACTGCTGAGTGCCGCCGCGAGCACGGACTTCGCTTCGGCGGTGCCGGAGGCGACCAGCCGCAGCGGTCCGACGCGATCGTCGTCGGTGCCACGCACGCCGTCGGAGTAGTCGTTCGCGTAGTTCACGCCGACGATCAGCGCCAGCGCGACGATGAGCGCCAGTGTCGAGCGCAGCCAGGAGAACGCGTCCAGTTCGGCCGCGGCCCCTGCGCCGACGACGACCGGCGCGACGGCGTTTGGCAGCGTGCGGAGACGTGCGCCCTGCACCCATGCGGTGATCGTTGCCATGGGGTGCATTCTTGCCGATGTCGCCGGGTGGGGTGCGACGAAGGGCTTCCTACTCGCGTGTGGCGCTCGCAAGAATCCCTTCTTGGCAATAATGCGCGGGTCAGCTTCGCAACAGGCGGCGCACGGCGTCGTGGTCCGGCTTGCCTGGACCCCGCAGCGGGAGTTCCGCGACGAACCGGACACGCTTCGGTGCGGACGGCGCGCCGAGGGCGGTCCGGACGTGCGCCGTGAGGTCGTCCGGTGCTGGTGGCCGCTCGGGGTCGTGCGGGACGACGGCGGCGACGACCGCCTCGCCCCAGTCCGGGTCTTGCAGGCCGACGACGCAGGCGTCCCGCACACCCCGGTGGGACAGCAGGGCATCCGCGACGGCGTGGGCGGCGACCTTTACCCCGCCGGTGTTGATGACGTCGTCCGCGCGTCCCAGGATCTCCAGGCGGCCGTCCGGGGAGATGCGGCCGAGGTCGTTGGTGTGGAACCAGCCGTCTCGGAAGGCGGCTGACGTCTCGGCATCGTCGTTCAGGTAACCGTCCGCCAGTATCGGTCCGGTGAGCCGCACGCGTCCTGCCTCGGTGGGCGCGTCTGTCGCCACCCGCACGCCGTCGAGCGGGACGCCGTCGTAGACGCAGCCGCCCGCCGTTTCGCTCATGCCGTACGCGCTGATCACGCGGACGCCGTTGTCCTCGGCGCGCTCGCGTAACCCGGTAGGCAGGGCGGCGCCGCCGATGATGATCGCGTCGAACGACGCCGCGGCGTCGGCTTGCCCGGCGTCGAGCAGCCGGGCGAGCTGTGTCGGCACCAGCGCGGTGTAGCGCGGACCTTCCCCCGGTAGGGCCTTGCTGACCTGCGCGAAGGCCTCGGGCTGGAAGCCACTGGACAGATCGAGCACGCCCGGCTCTGTGCCCGCGAGCAACGAACGCACCAGCACCTGCAAGCCGCCGATGTAATGCGCGGGCGTGGCGAGTAGCCAATGCCCTGGCCCGCCTAGTCGCGCGTGCGTGGCCGTCGCCGATGCGGTGAGCGCGCGGGCGGACAGCAGCACGTCCTTCGGTGTCCCCGTCGAGCCCGATGTCCTGATCACCGCGGCGGCCGACGACGGCGCGTCCGGCGGCGGTTCGGCGTCGGGGGTGTTGGCCGCGAGGGGCAGCACGGTGTCGCCGCCGTCGAGCGCGTCGGTTAGCGCCCGCATCAGCCTCCGCGCTGCGTCCGGCGTGCCGTCGACCTCCACCACGTTCATCCGAACGATTGTGCGGTATGTGGCCGTGGGCAGTGCGACGAAGGGCTCTTACTCACTCCCAGCCGGGCCGAACAACCTCCGCCGAAACTCGTCCCTGCCCGAAATCGGGCAAGAAGCTTGCTGAAACACTCGACCGGGTGACAGGCTGACGCCTGTGCCCGCTGCCGACCGACACCTGCCGGAAGATCTCGTCCGGCACGTCGCAGGCACGACAGGACTCCCGGAGAACGTCGCGGCGCGCGTGATCGCCGACGTCATCGCTTACTACGGCGAGACGCGGGAGGAGTACGTCCGGCGGCGGCATGCCGAACTGCGCCGCAGAGGCCGCAAGAACGCCGAGGCGTGGACGCGGATCGCAGCGGAACTGGCGCGGCGGCCAGTCGGCGCTGGCGAGGTGACGGAGCGTCAGCTACGGCGCATCGTCTACGGCTAACAAGGGAGGACACATGTGCGGCATCGTGGGCTACGTCGGCGGCAGACGCGCGACCCCGATCCTGCTTGAGGGCCTGCACCGGCTGGAGTATCGCGGCTACGACTCGGCCGGTATCGCCGTGCCGCACCGCAACCGGCTCAAGGTCACCAAGGCTGCCGTGCGGGTCGGTGAGCTGCGGGAACTCGTTGGCGAGGGACTGCCCGCGACGTCCGGCATCGCGCACACCCGCTGGGCCACCCACGGCGAGCCGACCGACGCCAACGCTCACCCGCAGCAGGACGCGAGCAAGCGCATCGCCGTCGTCCACAACGGCATCCTGGAAAACGCCGACGAGCTGCGGGCTCGCCTCACCGCCGACGGCGTCAGCTTCGCATCGGACACCGACACCGAGGCCATCGCGCACCTGGTCGCCAAAGCGCTCGACGACGGCGCGGAATCACTGGAAGCGGCGGTGCGCACCGCGTTGCACGACGTCGACGGCGCGTACGGGATCGTCGTCATCGACGCGACCAAGCCGGGGGAGCTGGTGGTCGCGCGCAACGGCAGCCCGATCGTGCTCGGTGTGGGCGACGGCGAGATGTTCGTCGCCTCCGACGTCGCCGCGCTGGTCCGCTATACCCAGAGCGTCGTCTACCTGGACGACGGCGAGCTGGCCACCCTGACGGCCGATGACTACCGCACCAGCACGTTGCAGGCCCGCAGCACAGCGAAGTCACCCACCACAGTGGACGTCGACGACACCGACTTCCAGCTCGACGGCTACGACAACTTCATGCACAAGGAGATGCACGAGCAGCCGGAGGCCATCCGGCGGGCGCTGCTCGGCAGGCTCGACGAGCGGTTCTCCACCGCCAGGCTCGGCGGGATCAACCTGGACGCACGGGCGCTCAGGGCCGTGCGCAGCGTGAAGTTCCTCGGCTGCGGCTCGGCGTACTACGCGGGCCAGATCGGCGCGAACCTTGTCGAGGAGCTGGCGCGGCTGCCAGCGGACGCCGAGCCCGCGTCGGAGTTCCGCTACCGCAACCCGGTCATCGACGGCGACACGCTCTACGTCGCCGTCAGCCAGTCAGGTGAAACCGCGGACACCCTCGCCGCCGTGCGCGAGCTGCAACGCAAGGGCGGGCAGGTCATCGGCGTCGTCAACGTCGTCGGCAGCGCCATCGCGCGGGAGTGCGGCCACGGCGTGCTGCTGCACTCAGGGCCAGAGGTGTCCGTGGCGTCGACCAAGGCCGTGACCAGTATGAGTTTCTCGTTCGCGTTGCTCGCACTGCTGCTCGGGCGGGTGCGTGACCTCTCGGTCGCCAATGGCACCCGGCTCGTCAACGGGCTCGCCGCGCTGCCAGAGCTGTTGGCCGAGATCTTGGCGACCGAGGACCAGATCGCCAAGGTCGCCGACCGATTCCACGAGGCGCGCGGGATGTTCTTCATCGGTCGCGTGCGGTGCTGGCCCGCCGCGCGCGAAGGCGCGCAGAAGCTCAAGGAGATCTCCTACGTTCACGCCGAGGCGTACCAGGCTTCCGAGTTGAAGCACGGGCCGCTCGCGCTGATCGACGAGACGATGCCGTCGGTGGTACTCGTCCCGGACGATGAACTGCTCGCCAAGAACGTCGGCACGATCGAGCAGATCAAGGCGCGTGGTGGCCCGGTGATCGCGGTGACCAACGCCGACCTGCCAGCCGGCCTCGTTGACGCCGAGATCCGCGTGCCGCACGCGACGCCGGAGCTGGACCCGATCCTGCTGACGATCCCGCTGCAACTGTTCGCCTATCACTTGGCGCTGCGCCTCGGCCGCGACATCGACAAGCCGCGCAACCTGGCGAAGAGTGTCACCGTGGAGTGAGAAGACCCGCTAGGCCTCCGCGAGGGCCTTGATGCCGTCGAGCGTGGTCCGCATGCCGTTGTGGAGGTCGTCCACCCGGTAGGCGACGATCGCCTCCTCCCGGTCCGGCGCGCGGTCGATGGCCAGCGTGAGCCCGGACGGACCCGGCCCGAGCCGGGCGGACTGCCGCAGCAGCGTCGCGTCGCCGTCGCCGTCCGGCGCCAGCTCGAACCGCCAGGTCGCCGCGGGAGCGTCCGGCTTCGCGGCCGATCCGCCGAAGACGCCGTCCGCGTCGAAGACCGCCCAGGCGAACACGCGCTCCGGCACCAGCTCGACGACCCGCGAGAGCGTCCGCCACTCGCCGAGGATCTGGTTGCGGTTGTGCCCGATGAACGTCGCACCGAGCGCGGGACCGGTCGCGTCGCCGGTCCACTCGACTCGCTGCAGCTCGGGACTGAACCGGACGGGCAGTTCGATGTCGCTCACCAGCGACCACACCCGCGACGGCGACGCTTGTACCCGGCACTCGACGTGCGCTTCCGGTGCGTCCGCGTACCTCACGCCACACTCCCGTTCTCGGCTAGCTGTGCCGCACGTAGTTGATCAGCTTCCTGCGCCGTGCGACCAGGGTATGTCCGATATTTTCGGTTCTCGTGGTCGCGGCGCGCAGGAAGTAGATCAACACCGGACCACTCGGCACCGCACGGCACGCCGTCAGTAAAAGTACGGATACGCCGACCAGTCCGGCTCCCGCTTCTGCAGGAACGAGTCCCTGCCCTCGACGGCTTCGTCCGTCATGTACGCCAGCCGCGTGGTCTCGCCAGCGAACAGTTGCTGGCCGACAAGGCCGTCGTCGACCAGGTTGAAGGCGTACTTGAGCATCCGCTGCGCCGTTGGCGACTTGCCATTGACGTCCCACGCCCACTCCAGCGCCTCGGCCTCAAGCGACTCGTGCGGCACGACGGCGTTGACCGCGCCCATGTTGTGCATCTGTTCGGCGTCGTATGAGCGGCCGAGGAAGAAGATCTCCCGCGCGAACTTCTGCCCGACCATCTTCGCCAGGTACGCCGAGCCGAATCCGCCGTCGAACGAGCCGACGTCGGCGTCGGTCTGCTTGAATCGCGCGTGCTCGCGCGAGGCGAGTGTGAGATCGCACACCACGTGCAGCGAGTGGCCGCCGCCCGCTGCCCAACCAGGCACCACGCAGATCACGACCTTCGGCATGAAACGGATCAACCGCTGCACCTCGAGGATGTGCAGCCGACCGGCCCGCGCCGGGTCCACCGTGTCTGACGTCTCCCCGTCGGCGTACTGATATCCGGTCTTGCCGCGAATACGCTGGTCACCACCGGAACAGAACGCCCAGCCGCCATCGCGCGGCGACGGTCCGTTCCCGGTGAGCAGGACGGCGCCGACGTCGGAGCACATCCTCGCGTGGTCGAGCGCGCGGTACAGCTCGTCCACAGTGTGCGGACGGAACGCGTTGCGCACGTCAGGACGGTTGAAGGCAATCCGGAGCACGCGCTTACCCGAGCGGCTCTCGGTGGAGCAGTGATAGGTGATGTCGGTGAAGTCGAACCCGTCGACCTCTTCCCACGCGGAGGGGTCGAACAGTTCGGACACTCGTGTGGCTGGCATGTCTGGGAGAATATGCCGTGTGCCGACACCCAGTGATCGCAGCGGGGCCGCCAGGTGAATCCGTCGACAGCTCAGGCGAGGGTGCTCGTCGACGAACTCGTGCGCAACACCGTGTCGCACGTCGTGCTGTGCCCAGGCTCCCGAAACGCGCCGCTGTCCATGGCGCTGTTCGATGCCGCCGAGGCGGGCAGGGTCAGCCTGCACGTTCGCATTGACGAGCGCTCCGCTGGCTTCCTTGCGCTGGGCATCGCCGCGCGTACCGGACGTCCCACCGTGGTCGTCTGCACCTCTGGCACCGCTGCCGCCAACTTCCACCCCGCCGTGCTCGAAGCCGACCGCGCGGGGGTGCCGCTGATCGTGCTGACCGCCGACCGCCCGCCCGAGCTGCGCGCGTCCGGCGCGAACCAGGTCATCGACCAGGATCGGCTCTACGGCGATGCCGTTCGCTACTTCAATGAGCTGGCTATCGCCGACACCCACACCGGGCAGAACGCCTACTGGCGCAGCCAGGTCTGCCGGGCGTGGAACGCCGCCTACGGCGAGTGGCGTTCCGGTCCGGTGCACCTCAACGTGCCGTTTCGCGAGCCGCTGGTCCCCGACGCGGGGCAGGACGCCGATGCGTGGCCGGAACCACTCGACGGCAGGCCAAACGGCCAGCGCTGGACCGAACTGCCCGACTACGGCGCGCTGCCCGCGTTCGTCGTGCCCTCCACCCGTACCGGCCTCGTCATCGCCTGTGACTCGGGGGTCGCGGCGGCCGCCGAGTGGGCGGAGGCCAATGGCTGGCCGTTGATCGCCGAGACCGGTGGTGCGGGGGTGTCTGGCGACTCCGCGATCACCAGCGGCGCGTGGCTGCTCGCGGTGCCGGAGTTTGTCGCGGCCCATAAGCCGGAGCAGGTCCTCTGCATCGGACGTCCCACGGTGTTCCGGCAGGTGCAGCAACTGCTCGCGGACGCGGACGTTGAGGTGCTGCTCGTCCGGCCGGACACGGACTGGCCAGCGCCTGCCCACAACGTGCGGCAGGTCGGGCAGTGGTTCGCCGAGCCGACGAAGCCCGCCGACCCAGAGTGGCTCGCGTGCTGGCGTGCCGCCGACGCCGCCGCCCGCGACGCCGTGAACGCCGCACTCGCCGCAGAGCCGTGGCCGACCGGCCCCGCCGTGGCCGCCGACGTCATGGCCGCGCTGCCCAGCGACTCGCTGCTGGTTGTCGGCTCGTCCAACCCGACTCGCGATATCGCGCTCGCAGCTGGTCCGGTGCGGCCCGACGTGATCGTGCACCGCAACCGGGGCGTAGCAGGCATCGACGGCACGGTGTCCGCCGCCGTCGGCGCCGCTTTGGTGCACCACGGCCCGTCGTATGCGTTGCTCGGTGACCTGACGTTCCTGCACGACAGCAACGGTCTGCTCACCGGTACTCTCGAACGCCGCCCCGACTTGACGATCGTGGTCGTCAACGACGACGGCGGCGGTATCTTCTCGCTGCTCGAACAGGGTGAACCGGCGCACAGCCGCAGCTTCGAGCGGGTCTTCGGCACGCCACACGGCGCGAATATCGGGGCGCTCTGCGCGGGCTACGGCGTCCCGCACACGCTGGTGACCAGCAGCGATGAGCTGCGCGATGCGCTGCGGCCGCCGGACGGCCTGCGCGTTGTCGAGGTCGGTATCGACCGTGACACCCGCAGGGACCTGCACGGCAGGCTGCGCGCGGCCGTCTCCCGCGCGGTGCGGGACGGCGTCGGTGCCTGACGGGACGGCAGTGCGTGACGGCGCCGCAGTAGCCTCTGCAGGTGTGACGACGATGGCGCGGCAGCGACGGCGATGGCGGATCGCGCGCTGGGTTGTGCTCGGCGTCGCTGGCCTGATCACGCTGCTGATGCTGGTCCTTGTGCTCGCCGCCTACCGCAATGACAGCGCGATCGAGTCGAACCTCGGTGCGGCTAACGCCGAGGTGCTGTCGGTCGGCTGGGACCGGACTATCGTCCGGTTCGAGACAGCGGACGGCGCGGTGCACATCTCGCAGGACGGCGTGCTCTACCCAGGTGGCCTCGTTGAGGGGCAGTTGGTGCACGTCGAGTACGACGTCACCAACCCCGACCTGGTGCGGGTCGCTGGCAGGACGTTCACGCTGAGCCTGCTCCCCACGGGTGTCACCATCGCGGTCACCTGGCTCATCGCGGGCCCGTTGCTCTGGTGGCTCCGCCGTCGCGAGTCCCCCGCTTAGGTGCCGCGAGTCGCACCTTGGTGGCCGCGAGTCGCACCCTATTTCGCGTGAGTCGCACCTTGGTGGTCGTGAGTCGCACCCGCCCCCGACTAGGCTGCACGACATGTCTCGCGCGAGCCTTGACAAAGATCCCCGCGACGTCGCCGCGATGTTCGACGACGTCGCCAGCGGCTATGACCGGGCGAACTCGGTCATGACGTTCGGCTTCGACCGCCGCTGGCGCATCACAACCGGCAGGGTGCTCAATGCCCAGCCTGGCGAGCGGGTGCTCGACCTCGCCGCGGGCACCGGTGTGTCCACAGTGGAGTTCGGCCAGGCTGGCGCGTGGTGTGTCGCCGCGGACTTCTCGCTCGGCATGCTGCGCAGCGGCAAACACCGGCAGGTGCCGATGGTGGCCGCCGACGCGCTCCGGCTGCCGTTCGCTGACGAGAGCTTCGACGCCGTGACGATCGCGTTCGGCCTGCGCAACTTCGTCGACACCAAGGCAGCGCTGACCGAGATCGCCCGCGTGGTTAAGCCGGGCGGCAGGCTGGTGATCTGCGAGGTGTCCACGCCACCATTCGCGCCGATCCGGCTGATGCACGAGAAGGTCCTGATGCGCGCGCTGACCTGGCTCGGCAAGCGCCAGTCGTCCAATCCGGATGCGTACTCCTACCTCGCGGAGTCCATGGCCGCGTGGCCGGAGCAGCACCAGCTTGGCGAGATCATCGCCTCGGCTGGCTGGGAGAACGTCGAGTGGCTGAACCTCACCTTCGGCGTCGTCGCGGTACACCGGGCCACCAAGCCAACGGCATAGGCGCACGCGGACGGCGCCACCTCGGTCGATCTTGAGGCGTTCTGGTCGCCATAGCAGCCACAACGCCTCAAGATCGCCTCGGCTAACACCGCCTGCACCCGCGCCGCCGGCGCGCGCCGTGGTGCACATCTCGACGGCCGGATAGATCACGCCCCGTACAGTGTCGGATATGAGCCAGACGCCTAGCCGACGCGCGCCGCACGAGGACGCCGACGTCCTTGTCGTCGGCGCTGGACCAGCGGGATCGACGGCAGCGACCTACCTCGCACGGGCAGGCCTCGACGTCCTTGTACTGGAGAAGACGTCGTTTCCCAGGGAGAAGGTCTGCGGCGATGGGCTCACCCCGCGCGGTGTGAAGCAGCTGATCGACCTCGGGATCGACACCCGCGAAGAGGCGGGCTGGGTGCACAGCACCGGCCTGCGCATCCTGGCGGGCGACATCACGCTGGAACTGCCGTGGCCGGATCTGGCCAGCTACCCGCCGTACGGCGTCTCCCGCACCCGCGACGACTTTGACCAGCTGCTCGCGCAGACAGCGCAGAAAGCCGGCGCGCGGTTGTACGAACGAACATCGGTGACCGGCGCCGTCACCGACGAGCGCACCGGGCGCGTTATCGGCGTCACCGCCAAGGTCGGCCCGGAGAAGACCCCGGTGACCTACCGCGCGCCGCTGGTGCTCGCCTGTGACGGCGTGTCGGGTCGGATCGCGCGCAGCGTCGGCATCGACCGCAACGACAAGCGCCCGATGGGCGTCGCTGTCCGGCGCTACTACAAGAGTCCTCGCCACGACGAGCCCTACATCGAGGGCCACCTCGAGCTGTGGGATCGCAGCGACCCCGCCAACCCGCGCCTGCTGCCCGGCTACGGCTGGGCGTTCCCGCTTGGCGACGGCACGGTCAACGTCGGGCTCGGGATGTTGTCAACCTCGGCGGCGTTCCGCAACACCGACTACCGTGCGCTGCTGCGCACGTGGCTCGACTCGACGCCGGAGGAGTGGGGCTTCCGCGAGGAGAACGCGGTCGGCAAGATCGGCGGCGCTGGCCTGCCGATGGGCTTCAACCGTACCCCGCACTACCGCGACGGCCTGCTGCTGCTTGGCGACGCGGGCGGCATGGTGAGCCCGTTCAACGGCGAGGGCATATCCGCCGCCATGGAATCCGCTCAGGTCGCCGCCGAGTGCGTGGTGCAGGCGCTCGCGCGGCCGGAGGGTCCGTCGCGGGAGCGCGCGCTGGCGGCGTACCCGCTCGCGCTGTCCGAGCTGATGGGCGGCTACTACCAGCTCGGCAACGCGTTCGCGAAGGCCATCGGCAACCCGAAGGTGATGCGAACCGCGACGAAGTACGGGCTGCGGATCAATCGGCTGATCCCGTTGATCTACAAGGGCCTTTCCGGCTGCTACGACGCCAAGGGCGGCGACGCCGTCGACCGCATCATCGCCGCGGCGTCCCGGCTCGCTCCAGCGCCCCGCTGAGCACCGCGCGACACCGCGTCCCCTGAGCGCGCTCACCGGCGCCTCAAGCCGCCGAACGCGCCCGCGCGGCCTCGCGCCGCACGCCGCGCATCCGGGGGAGACGCCCGCCACAAGTTACCCGCTGGTAACCCTGCGTTGTGAGAACCGTAACACCGCATGGCGAATGTGACCGACGGCTCTCTCAACTGGGCGTTTCACGCTCGATTTCGCATCATGCGGACGGAAACGACGGCCGTTGACCATCCCCCGCAGACAAGAACGTGACGAGGGTCCTAGACTGCGGTCCCAAAGCCTTGTGAACCCCTTCACAACGTCGCTGCCAGGGCTCGTGAAGGATTTCACAAGCCTATTGTGCCATCGCGGAAGGGATGGGTGTGGTCATGCCGGACGACATCGCAGCTTCGGGCGGGCTCGATGCCTACCTGCCGCTGGTGATGCTCCTCGCGCTCTCGTTCGGGTTCGCCGTGTTCTCGGTGGCGATCGCCCCGCTCGTCGGGCCGAAGCGGTTCAACAAAGCCAAGAGCGAGCCGTATGAGTGCGGCATCGAGCCCTCGCCGCAGCCGGTCGCTGGTGGTGGGCGGATTCCGGTGAAGTTCTACCTGACCGGGATGCTGTTCATCCTCTTCGACATCGAAATGGTCTTCCTCTATCCGTACGCGGTGGCAGCGGACGCCGTTGGGATGTTCGGCTTCATCGCCGTCACCATCTTCATCGTCGCGATCACGATTCCCTACGTGTACGAGTGGGCGCGAGGGGGCCTGGAATGGGACTGATCGGGCCTGCGGTGTCCGCGATCGACGTTCAGGGAGGAGCCTGGCATGGGGCTTGAGGAGAAACTGCCGAGCGGGGTTTTGCTCGCCAGCGTGGAGAAACTGGCTAACTGGTCGCGTCAGTCCTCGCTGTGGCCCGCGACGTTCGGCCTCGCGTGCTGTGCCATCGAGATGATGACCAGCGGCGGCCCCCGCTACGACCTGTCGCGGTTCGGCATGGAGGTGTTCCGGGCTTCGCCTCGGCAGGCGGATCTGATGATCGTCGCTGGCAGGGTCAGCCAGAAGATGGCCCCCGTTCTGCGCCAGATCTACGACCAGATGTCCGAGCCCAAGTGGGTGCTCTCCATGGGGGTCTGCGCCTCGTCCGGTGGCATGTTCAACAACTACGCCATCGTGCAGGGTGTCGATCACATCGTGCCGGTGGACATGTACCTGCCTGGGTGCCCGCCCCGGCCGGAGATGCTGATCGACGCGATCATGAAGCTGCACGAGAAGATCAAGCACGAGCCGATGGGCCCGAACCGCGCCAAGCTCAAGGCGGAGAAGGGCGAGGAACTCGCGCTCCCGCCGTCGTCCGTCGCCCACGCCTCGGCCAAGACCCGTGACGAGCGGCTGCGAACCGTCCCGCCCAACGAGGTGGAAGGCAAACGCAGCAGCACCATCCCGCTGCAACTGCTAGAGGAGCGCTGACGCTGGCGTGACCGAATCTGACGAGCCCACCACCACAGAGAACCAGGACGGTCAGCCGCAGCCCGGCGAGGCCCAGTCCAGCGCGGAGCGTAAGGAAGCCGGTCTCGAGCCGTTCGGCACCGAGCCCGCCCGCGCGGTCGTCGCGGGCCGCGAGCGCAAGGGCATGTTCGGTGTTCGAGGCACGGGGGACACCTCGGGCTATGGCGGCCTCCGGCTGCCCGCCTACACCCCGCCCGCGGCGGAGCGGCCGTTCGGCGGCGGTTTCGACGAGTTCGCTGACGAGTTCCTCGCGGCGCTCTCGGACAGGGGCATCGACGCGAGCGTGATCCAGCAGGTGACCATCGACCGCGGTGAGATCACCTTCTACGTGCAGCGCGAGCACCTGGTCGAGGTGTGCCGCACGCTGCGGGACGACTCGGGGCTGCGGTTCGAGATGTGCAGCTCGGTGTCCGGCGTTGACTACGGTCCCGACGTGCCGCAGCGGCTGCACTCGGTCTATCACCTGCTGTCGATGACCTACCGGCGCCGGATTCGGCTCGAGGTCTGCCTCGACATCGACGACCCGCACGTGCCATCCATTGTGGACGTCTACCCGACGGCCGACTGGCACGAGCGGGAGGCCTACGACATGTTCGGCATCGTCTACGACGGCCACCCCGCGCTGACCAGGATCCTGATGCCGGATGACTGGGACGGCTATCCGCAGCGCAAGGACTACCCGCTCGGTGGCATCCCCGTGGAATACAAGGGCACCGAGATCCCACCACCGGACCAGCGGAGGGCGTACTCGTGACAGAGCGGCTTTCGAACGCGACGACCGGCACCGACACCACGGAAAACGGCGCGGAGAGCCAGGAGCCAGCCGCGGCGCGGATGACGACGGAGGGCCCGGTCTACACCGTCACCGGTGGCGACTGGGACGACGTCATCTCCGAGGTCGGTGGCGACGAGAAGATCGTCATGAACCTCGGCCCGCAGCACCCGTCCACGCACGGCGTGCTCCGGCTGGTGCTCGAGCTGGAAGGGGAGACGGTCACCGACCTGCGGTCGGTCATCGGTTACCTGCACACCGGCATCGAGAAGAACACCGAGTACCGCACCTGGACTCAGGGCGTCACGTTCGTGACGCGGATGGACTACCTCGCGCCGCTGTCCAACGAGGCGGCGTACTGCATGGGCGTCGAGAAGCTGCTCGGCATCGAGATCCCCAAGCGCGCCGAGGTCATCCGGGTGCTGCTGCTCGAGATCAACCGGATCAGCTCGCACATGGTCGCGCTCGCCACCGGCGGTATGGAGCTCGGCGCGCTGACCGCGATGACCGCTGGCTTCCGGGAGCGCGAAGAGGCGTTGCACCTGCTGGAGTTCCTCACCGGCTTGCGGATGAACCACGCCTTCATCCGGCCGGGCGGGGTCGCGCAGGACCTGCCCGCGGACGCCGAAGAGAAGATCGACGAGTTCGTCAAGACGATGGACAAGCGGCTGCCGGACTACGACAAGCTGCTGACAGGGCAGCCGATCTGGCAGCAGCGGCTCAAGGGCATCGGCTATCTGCCGGTGGATGCTTGCCTCGCGCTTGGCATCACCGGTCCGGTGCTGCGCTCGGCTGGTCTTGAGTGGGACCTGCGCCGGACAGACCCATATCTGGGCTACGAGGACTATGACTTCGAGGTCCCCATCGCGCACGAGGCCGACTCGTACGCCAGGTACCGGATCCGGGTCGAAGAGATCCACCAGTCGCTGCGGATCATCAAGCAGGCGGTCAAGAAGCTCGAACCGGGCCCGGTGATGGTCGAGGACAAGAAGATCGCCTGGCCGGCCCAGCTGTCGATCTCCTCGGACGGTATGGGCAACTCGCTTGAGCACGTCCGCAACATCATGGGTCAGTCGATGGAGTCGCTGATCCACCACTTCAAGCTGGTTACCGAGGGCTTCAGCGTCCCGCCAGGCCAGGTGTACGCCACGGTCGAGTCGCCGCGCGGCGAGCTTGGCTACCACATGGTCTCCGACGGTGGCACCCGTCCGATGCGGGTTCACGTGCGCGACCCAAGCTTCGTGAATCTGCAATCGATGCCAGCGATGTCTGAGGGCGGCATGGTCGCGGACGTGATCGCGGCCGTGGCTTCGCTCGACCCCGTGATGGGAGGGTGCGACCGGTGACGCAGGTTCCCGAGTCGACCGTGTTCGACGCCGACATCCACGCCAAGGCCACCGAGATCATCGGCCGCTACCCGGAGGCGCGCTCGGCGCTGCTTCCGATGCTGCACCTGGTGCAGTCGGTGCAGGGCTACGTCAGCCAGGAGGGCATCTCCTTCTGTGCCGAGAAGCTGGACCTCACCGACGCCGAGGTCAGCGCGGTCGCGACGTTCTACACCATGTACAAGCGCAAGCCGTGCGGCGAGCACTTGGTCAGCGTGTGCACCAACACGCTGTGCGCCGCGATGGGCGGCGATGCGATCTACAAGAAGCTGCAAGACCACCTCGGCGAGAACGGCACGCCGCTCGGGCACGAGGAGACGGCTGGCACGCCAGGCGAGACCGGTTCGATCACCCTCGAACACGCCGAGTGCCTCGCCGCCTGCGACCTCGCTCCCGTGCTGCAGGTCAACTACGAGTACTTCGACAACCAGACAGAGCAGAGCGCCGTCGAGCTGGTCGACGCGCTGCGCAAGGGTGAGCGGCCGCAGCCGACGCGCGGTGCGTCGCTGACCGACTTGAAGTCCGTCGAACTCCAGCTCGCCGGGTTCTTCCCGGAGGACGAGCAGTTCGCAACCGACGTCGACGGCCCATCGGCCGCCGAGGAGACGCTGCGCGGCGCGAAGCTCGCGCAGGAACGCGGCTGGGTCGCACCCGCCATGCGGGACGAGGAGACGCGATGACTCCTGGTGCACCCGTCGACATCCGCACCCTGACCGTGAGGGGAAGCCATGGCTGATCCGATCACGCCGGTGCTCACCAAGCGCTGGCTGTCGCCGAACTCCTGGCGGCTGTCCACCTACGAGCAGCTTGAGGGCTACACCGCTGTCAAGAAGGCGCTGCGCAAGCCGCCGGAACAGATGGTCGCGCTGATCAAGGACGCCGGTCTGCGTGGCCGGGGTGGCGCTGGCTTCCCTGCTGGCGTGAAGTGGTCGTTCATGCCGCAGGCCGACAAAGGCGCTGCCAAGCCACATTATTTAGTCATCAACGCCGATGAGGGCGAGCCGGGTACGTGCAAGGACATCCCGCTGATGATGGCCGACCCGCACTCGCTGATCGAGGGCTGCATCATCGCCTCGTACGCGATGCGGGCGCACCACTGCTTCATCTACGTGCGCGGCGAGGTGCTGCACTGCATCCGCAGGCTCAACGCGGCCGTCCGCGAGGCTTACGACGCCGGGTATCTCGGCAAGGACATCCTCGGCTCCGGCTTCGACCTCGACATCGTCGTGCACGCCGGCGCTGGCGCCTACATCTGCGGTGAGGAGACGGCGCTGCTCGACTCGCTGGAGGGACGTCGTGGCCAGCCCCGGCTGAAGCCGCCGTTCCCCGCCGCCGCCGGGCTCTACGCCAAGCCGACCACGGTCAACAACGTCGAGACCATCGCGACGGTGCCCTACATCGTCAACGGCGGGTCCGACTGGTTCCGCGAGATGGGTACCGAGAAATCGCCCGGCCCGAAGATCTTCTCGATCTCGGGTCACGTCGAGCAGCCCGGCCAGTACGAGGCCCCGCTCGGTACGACGCTGCGGGAGCTGCTGGAACTCGCGGGTGGCATGAAGGACGGCATCCCGCTCAAGTTCTGGACACCTGGCGGGTCGTCGACGCCGATGTTCACCGCCGACCACCTCGACGTCCCGCTTGACTTCGAGGGTGCCGCTGAGGCCGGGTCGATGCTCGGCACGACCGCGATCATGGTTTTCAACGAGACCGTGTCGGTGCCGTGGGCTGTGATGAAGTGGACGCAGTTCTACGAGCACGAGTCCTGCGGTAAGTGCACGCCGTGCCGCGAGGGCACGTTCTGGCTCGCGCAGGTGCTTGAGCGCATGGTCGCGGGTAAGGGCACCGAGGAAGACATCGACACCATGCTCGATGTCTGCGACAACATCCTCGGCCGGTCGTTCTGTGCCCTCGGTGACGGTGCGGTGAGCCCGATCGAGAGCGGTATCAAGTACTTCCGCGACGAGTTCCTCGCACTGTGCGAGGACAACAAGAGCAAGCAGTCCGAGGCTGAACTGGTGGGAGCGAAGGCATGACAGTGTCATTCGCGGTGACCAACGCAGTGGCGGCAGCTTTCAGCGCGAGCGGCCGGGAGGTGCCCGCATGACCATCGCACCGGAAAACACCGAGACCGAGGTGCCGGAAGGGCACGTGAAGCTGGTCGTCGACGGCGAGGAGGTCATCGCGCCGGAGGGCGAGTTGCTCATCCGCACCGCGGAGCGGCTGGGCACCGTCATTCCTCGCTTCTGTGACCACCCGCTGCTCGACCCGGCAGGTGCGTGCCGGCAGTGTCTGGTCGAGGTGGAGATGAACGGCCGCCCGATGCCGAAACCGCAGGCGTCGTGCACGATGACCGTCGCCGACGGCATGGTCGTCAAGACGCAGAAGTCCTCCCGCGTCGCGGAAAAGGCGCAGGAGGGTGTGATGGAGCTGCTGCTCATCAACCACCCGCTGGACTGCCCGATCTGCGACAAGGGCGGGGAATGCCCGCTGCAGAACCAGGCGATGGCCCACGGTCGGTCGACATCTCGTTTTGTCGACACGAAGCGCACGTTCCCGAAACCGATCTCGATCTCCACCCAGGTGCTGCTCGACCGCGAGCGTTGCGTGCTCTGCCAGCGCTGCACCCGGTTCTCCGATCAGATCGCCGGTGACCCGTTCATCGATCTGCTTGAGCGTGGCGTGCACCAGCAGATCGGCACCGCCGAGACGGCGGATATTCACAACTCCGCGTCGCACACGTCCAGCGGCACGCCGTTCCAGAGCTACTTCTCGGGCAACACCATTCAGATCTGCCCGGTCGGTGCGCTGACCTCGGCTGCCTATCGGTTCCGGTCGCGTCCGTTCGACCTCGTGTCTTCGCCCAGCGTGTGCGAGCACTGCTCGTCCGGCTGCGCGCTGCGTACCGACTTCCGGCGCGGCAAGGTGATGCGTCGACTCGCCGGCGACGACCCGGACGTCAATGAGGAATGGTCCTGCGACAAGGGCAGGTTCGCGTTCCGCTACGCCGCGGCGAAGGACCGTATCCGCAAGCCGATGGTGCGCGACGAGTCCGGTGAGCTGGTCGAGGCATCCTGGACCGAGGCGCTGCGGCGCGCGGCCGACGCGCTCGTCGCCGCCCGCGAGAGCAACGGTGCCGGGGTGCTCACCGGCGGGCGGCTCACCGTCGAGGACGCCTACGCGTACACCAAGTTCGCCCGGATCACGTTGCGCAGCAACGACATCGACTTCCGTGCACGGCCGCACTCCGCAGAGGAGCTGGACTTCCTGGCGTCCTCGGTAGTCGGCACGACGCCGGAGCACGTCAGCTACGCCAGCCTCGAGAAGGCGTCCGCCGTGCTGTGCGTGGCGTTCGAGCCGGAGGACGAGTCGCCGATTGTCTTCCTGCGGCTGCGCAAGGCCGCGCGCGACAAGGGCACCAAGGTGTTCCACATCGGACAGTGGACGACGTCCTCTGTGCGCAAGACGTTCGGTGAGCTGCTCGCCTGTGAACCAGGTGGGGAAGCCGCCGCTGTCGATGGCATCGCGGAGCACGCGAAGGATCTCGATGCCGCGCTGTCGTCCGACGATGCCGTGGTCCTTGTCGGTGATCGCGCGGCCGAGGTGCCCGGCCTGTTCGGTGCGGTGACCCGGCTCGCGGAGCGCACCGGCACCCGTGTCGCATGGGTGCCACGCAGGGCAGGTGAGCGGGGCGCGCTGGAAGCGGGCGCGGTTCCGACGCTGCTGCCCGGCGGCGCACCGGTCTCCGATGCCAGCGCCCGTGCGACGCTGGAGACGTCTTGGGGCCTCGACTCCGGCACGATGCCTGCCGAGCCGGGCCGCGACACCGCCGCGATGCTGGCCGCCGCCGCGTCCGGTGAGCTGGACGCGCTGGTCGTCGGCGGTGTCGACCCTGACGACCTGCCCGATCCCGCCGCGGCTCGCGAGGCGCTGGCCAACGTCGGGTTCGTGCTCAGCCTCGAGATGCGGCCGAGCGCGGTCACCGAGCACGCCGACGTCGTGCTGCCGATCGCGCCGGTCGACGAGAAGACCGGCACCTTCCTCGACTGGGAGGGCCGTGTGCGGCCGTTCTCGATCACGCTGGAAGGCACCGGCGCGTTGCCAGACTGCCGTGTGCTCGACACCCTCGCCGTCGAAATGGACGCGGACCTGTTCACCCAGACCGCGCAGGCGGCGTGGTCGGACTTCAGCCGGTCGCGTGTCGTGAGTGCTCATCAGGGTTCTAACCCGGATCAGCACTCACGACCCGCGGCGTCGACACCCGACACCCCGGACGGCACCGTCCGCCTCGCCACCTGGCGGCAGCTGATCGACAACGGGTCGCTGCAGGTGGAGGAGCCGCACCTGGCTGGCACCGCGCGGGACGCGGTGCTGCGGATGTCGGCCGCCACCGCGGAGCGGCACGGCGTCACCAGGGGTGAGCGGGCGACGATCAGCACCGAGCGCGGTGCGCTGACGCTTCCGGTTGAATTCACTGACCTGCCGGACGACGTCGTGTGGGCGCCTGCCCGGTCGCCGGAGTCGATCAGAAGCGTGCTCGGCGCGGGCCATGGCGCGAGCGTCGCGCTGTCAGGAGGTGCCCGATGACCAGCTTCCTCGCGCAGGCGCAGGAGCCGATGACGAGGGCGGAAGTCCTCGCGGACGATCCGGTCTGGCTCATCCTGATCAAGGTCGTCGCGCTGTTCGGCTTCGGCGTGCTGATGACCCTGTTCATGATCAACTGGGAGCGCAAGGTCGTCGCGCGGATGCAGCACCGCACCGGCCCGAACCGGGTCGGCCCGAACGGCTGGTTGCAGTCGCTCGCGGACGGCATCAAACTCGCGTTCGCCGAGGAGATCATCCCGACGAGCGCCGACCGCAAGGTGTATTGGCTGGCGCCGGTGATCTCCGCGACGCCCGCGTTCGTGGCGTTCTCCGTGCTGCCGTTCGGCCCTCAGGTATCGATGTTCGGCGAGCAAACCTACTTGCAGCTGGTCGACCTGCCGGTCGGCGTGCTTGTGGTGCTCGCGGCGTCGGCGGTCGGGGTGTACGGCATCATCCTCGGCGGCTGGGCGTCCGGCTCGCCGTACCCGCTGCTCGGCTCACTGCGCTCGGCGGCGCAGGTGATCTCCTACGAGATCGCGTTGGGGCTCTCGCTGTTCGCAGTGGTGCTCTATGCGGGCTCGCTGTCCACAGGCGACATCGTCGACGCGCAGCAGGGCGGCTGGTTCGCGCTACTGCTGCTGCCGAGCTTCATCATCTTCGTGATCTCGATGGTCGGCGAGACCAACCGCGCTCCGTTCGACCTGCCCGAGGCGGAGTCGGAACTCGTCGGTGGCTTCCACACCGAGTACAGCTCGCTGAAGTTCGCGCTGTTCTTCCTCGCTGAGTACGTGAACATGGTCGTACTCTCCGGCTTCGCGGTGACGCTCTTCCTCGGCGGGTACATGGCGCCGTGGCCGATCTCGGCCATCGGTGACGGCTATTTCAACACCGGCTGGTGGCCGGTGTTGTGGTTCGTCGCGAAGATGCTGATCTTCCTGTTCCTCTACATCTGGCTGCGCGGCACCCTGCCGAGGTTCCGCTACGACCAGTTCATGCGGCTCGGCTGGAAGGTCCTCATCCCGGCCAACCTGGTGTGGATCGTGATGATCGCGGGTGTCCGCGCCATCAACACCTCGACCGATGTCACCACCGGTCAGAAGGTCATCTTCGGCGCGGTCGCGATCCTGCTGATCGTGCTGCTGAGCCTGCTGATCCCGGAGAAACGGGTCGAGGAGGACAGTGGCGTACCCACGACCGGTGGCGGCTACCCGCTGCCGCCGCTCGACCTGGAAGTGCCGAAGCTGACGCCGAGGCAGGCCGCCCTGGAACGGGAACAGCGTAGGCGCAAGCGAGCTGAGGTCGGCGCTGGCGCGAGCACAGCGGGCGGGAGCAGCGCAACCACCACAGACGGCACCGGCAAGGAGGCCGACGATGGGAATGTTTGATCCTCTCAAGGGATTCGGCGTCACGTTCGCGACGATGTTCAAGAAGGTCGTCACCGAGCAGTACCCCGAGGACTTCTACCCAAGCGCGCCGCGCTGGCACGGCAGGCACCAGCTCAACCGGCACCCTGACGGGCTGGAGAAGTGTGTCGGCTGCGAGTTGTGTGCCTGGGCCTGCCCCGCTGACGCGATCTTCGTCGAGGGCGCGGACAACACGGAGGAGGAGCGCTACTCGCCTGGCGAGCGCTACGGCTTCGACTACCAGATCAACTATCTGCGCTGCATCGGCTGCGGGCTGTGCATCGAGGCGTGCCCCACTCGGTCGCTGACGATGGTCAACTTCTACGAGCTCGCCGATGACGACCGGCGCAAGCTCATCTACACCAAGGAAGACCTGATGGCGCCGCTGCTGCCAGGCATGGAGGAGCCCCCGCACCCGATGCGGCTCGGCGAGAACGAGCAGGACTACTACGTGCAGGGCCCCGAGCTCGCGCGCGGCAGGGGCGTGCCTGAGGGCGAGACCGTCGAGACAAGCAAGGAGGAGGCGATCCAGTGACCTCCTTCTCGCAGGCCGCTGTGGTGCTGGCGCAGCAAGGCGGTGAGGACGTCGTCGGCACCGGCGAGGCGATCGCGTTCTGGGTGCTCGGCCCGCTCGCGCTCGCCGGTGGCCTCGGCATGATCTTCGTGCGCAACGCGGTGCACTCGGCGTTGTGGCTGGTGGTGTCGATGCTTAGCTTCGGCGTGCTCTACATCGTGCAGAGTGCGCCGTTCCTCGGCTTCACACAGATCATCGTCTATACCGGCGCGGTGATGATGCTGTTCTTGTTCGTGCTGATGATGGCGGGCAGGGACAGCGCGGATTCGATGGTCGAGGTGCTGCGCGGGCAGCGGCTGCTCGCCGCGTTGTTCGGCATCGGCTTCGCCACGCTGCTCGTCGGCGCGCTGGCCCGGTCGCTGGTGAACGTCCAGGCCCAGGTGCCGCCCGACCCGTACGACCCGGCGCGCGGTGGTGGTGCTGGTGGCCTCGGCAGGCTGGTGTTCACCGACTTCCTGTTCGCCTTCGAGCTGACCGCAGCGCTGCTGATCGTGGCGGCGCTGGCTGGGATCGTGCTCGCCTACCGCGACCGCCGCGAAGGCCCCAAGCGCAGCCAGCGAGATCTGGTCGAGGCGCGGTTCAGGGGCGAGTACAAGCGCCGTTCGCCGCAACCTGGGCCAGGCGTGTTCGCGACCGGCAACTCGGTCGCCACGCCAGCGCTACTGCCGGACGGCTCGATCGCGCCGGAGTCGCTGTCCGAGCTGATCGAGTCGACCAATACCGCCCGGCTCATCGCCGAGCAAGACCGCGTCCTCGGCTCGCAGGCCGAGCACGACGACTCCCGCGCGCTGCTCGCTGGCGAAGACGAGCAGGGGAGCGAACAGGAGGGTGAGCGGAAGTGACCCCCACCTACTACTTGCTGCTGTCCGCGCTGCTGTTCGCGATCGGCGCGGTCGGCGTGCTGGTGCGGCGCAACGCGATCGTCGTGTTCATGTGCATCGAGCTGATGCTGAACTCGGTGAACCTGTCGCTGGTCACCTTCGCCAGGATCAACGGCGAGCTGGACGGTCAGGTGATGGCGTTCTTCGTCATGGTCGTCGCCGCTGCCGAGGTGGTCGTCGGACTCGCGATCATCATGGCGATCTTCCGTGCCAGGCGGTCCGCATCCGTCGACGACACGAACCTGCTGAAGTACTAGGGAGCCCGTGTGATCGCATCATCATGGCTGCTGGTCGCCTTCCCGGCGCTCGGCGCGCTCATCCTGCTGGCAGGCGGCAGGCGGACGGACGCCTGGGGGCATCTGCTCGGCTGCGCGACCGTGCTCGCGTCATTCGCCTACGGGGTGGCGCTGTTCTTCGCCAGTGACGGAAAGCCGACCGACACCACGCTGTACTCCTGGATGCCGGTCGCCGACCTCCAGGTCGATCTCGGACTGCGCATCGACGCGCTCTCGCTGGTGTTCGTGCTGCTGATCACCGGAGTCGGGTCGCTGATCCACATCTACGCGATCGGCTACATGTCCGACGACACCGACCGGCGTCGCTTCTTCGGCTACTTCAACCTGTTCGTCACCGCGATGCTGATCCTGGTGCTCGGCGACAACTTCGTCTCGCTGTACCTCGGCTGGGAGGGTGTCGGCCTCGCCTCGTACCTGCTGATCGGCTGGTACCAGTGGAAGCCGTCCGCGGCGACGGCGGCCAAGAAGGCGTTCATCATGAACCGGGTCGGCGACGTCGGCCTCGCGCTGGCGATCTTCCTGATGTGGAAGCACATCGGCAGCGTGTCCTACACCGAGGTGTTCGCCGGTATCGGCGACGTCGACAGCGGTGTCATCCTCGCGATCGGCCTGCTTCTGCTGCTCGGCGCCTGCGGTAAGTCCGGCCAGTTCCCGCTGCAGGCGTGGTTGCCGGACGCGATGGAAGGCCCGACCCCGGTCTCGGCCCTGATCCACGCGGCAACCATGGTCACCGCAGGCGTGTACCTGATCGCGCGGGCCAACCCGATCTACAACGCCACCCCGAACGCGCAGCTCGCCGTCGTCATCATCGGTGCGTTCACGCTGCTGCTCGGGGCGATCATCGGCTGCGCCTACGACGACATCAAGAAGGTGCTCGCGTACTCCACGGTCAGTCAGATCGGCTACATGATGCTCGCGGTCGGGCTCGGGCCGATCGGCTACGCGCTCGGCATCATGCACCTGCTCACCCACGGCTTCTTCAAGGCGGGACTGTTCCTCGGGGCAGGCTCGGTGATGCACGGCATGAACGACGAGGTCGACATGCGCAAGTTCGGCGGGCTGTGGCGCACGATGCCGATCACCTTCGTCACCTTCGGCATCGGCTACCTCGCGCTGATCGGCTTCCCGTTCTCCGCGGGCTACTTCTCCAAGGACGCCATCATCGCCGCCGCGTTCGCCCAGGAGGAGACCTGGCGGGCTTGGGTGTTCGGCGGGGCAGCGGTGCTCGGCGCCGGGCTGACGGCGTTCTACATGACCCGGCTGATGCTGATGACGTTCTTCGGCAAGCGGCGCTGGACCGAGCTGAAGAGCGAGGACGGCCGCGACTTCCACCCGCACGAGTCGCCGCCGGTGATGACCATCCCGATGATGATCCTCGCGATCGGCTCGGCTGGCGCTGGCGCGTTCTTCGTGTTCAACGGCCAGCTCGCGGAATGGCTGGCCCCTTCGCTCGGCGCGCTGCAGGAGGCGGAGCACGGTGTGGTCCCGCACAGCGCGGTTCCGTTCATCGTCGTCGGGATCTCCGCACTGGGTGTGCTGCTGGCGTGGCTGATCTTCGGGCGGCGAGAGATCGCCGTCGAGCGGCAGCCGGTTGGCGCCGTCGTTCGCGCGGCCCGCAGCGACTTGTACGGCAACGCGCTGAACGAGGCGGTGTTCGCCCGGCCGGGCACCTGGCTGTCGCGGGCGCTTGTCTACGTCGACAACAAGGGCGTCGACGGTTTCGTGAACGGCCTCGCCGCGCTGCTCGGCGGTAGTTCCGGCAGGCTGCGGCGGCTACAGACCGGCTTCGTCCGCTCGTACGCGCTGTCCATGCTGGTCGGGTCGTTCCTGCTGGTCGGCCTGCTGTTGATGGTGAGGTTCGCATGACCCTCTTGCTCGCAATCATCTTGCTGCCGCTCGTCGGGGCGGTCGCCGTCGCGGGTTTGCGCGCCAACGACCGGCTCGCCACGGCGGCCGCGTTCGGTTTCTCACTGGTCACGCTGGCGCTGGTCGCCCCGCTGTGGCTGAGCTACGACCCGGACGGCGCGCGGCTGCAGCAGACGAGCAGCATCGACTGGATCCCGCCGTTCGACATCCACATCTCGTTCGGCATCGATGGCATCGCGCTACTGATGATCGCGGTCATCGGCGTGCTCGTCCCGATGATCATCGGGTTGCTCGGCTTCACCGACAAGCTGCCGGAAGGCCGCAGCGCTGGCGGGTACCTCTCGCTGATCCTGGTGCAGCAGTCGCTGACGATCGCGGTGTTCGCCGCGACCGACGTCTTCCTGTTCTACGTGCTGTTCGAGGTCATGCTGATCCCGATGTACTTCCTGATCGGCGGCTACGGCGGCAAGGGCAGGCAGTACGCGGCGGTGAAGTTCTTCCTGTACTCGTTCCTCGGCGGGTTGATCATGCTGGCCGCCGCGATCGGGGCCTACGTCCATGCCGCCGATGAGCTCGGGACCGGCACCTTCGACTGGGAGACGCTGGCTCAGGTGGTGCCGAACGCGCCGCTGACGACGCAGATCTGGCTGTTCCTCGGCTTCTTCCTCGCCTTCGCGGTCAAGGCACCGCTCGTGCCGTTCCACACCTGGCTGCCGGACGCGGCGGGGGAGGCGCCGATCGGCGTCGCTGTGCTGCTGGTCGGCGTGCTTGACAAGGTCGGCACGTTCGGTTTCCTGCGCTACAGCATTCCGCTGTTCCCAGACGCCAGCAAGGAGCTCGCTCCGCTGGTGCTCGGTCTCGCGGTGGCAGGCGTGCTGTACGGCTCGATCCTCGCCGCGGGCCAGCAGGACATGAAGCGGTTCATCGCCTACGTGTCCATCGCGCACTTCGGGTTCATCGCGCTCGGCATCTTCGCGTTCACGGCGCAGGCCCAGGTCGGCGCGGTGACGTACATGCTCAACCACAGTCTCGCCACCGGCATGCTGATCATCGTGATCGGAATGGTCATCGCGCGCGGCGGCTCGACGACGATCTCCGCGTACGGCGGCATGGCGAAGCTGACACCGGTGCTCGCCGGGATGTTCCTGCTGGCTGGACTGTCCACGCTGTCGCTGCCTGGCACGAACTCGTTCATCAGCGAGTTCCTTGTGCTGCTTGGCTCGTTCGAGACGCGTCCGGTGTTCACCACGCTGGCCACCATCGGCATGGTGCTCGCGGCCGTCTACGTGCTGTGGCTGTACCAGCGCGTCATGCAGGGGCCGGTGCGCGGTGACGCGCTGCTCGGCGCCAGTGGCGGCCCCGGTGCCGTCGAGGCGCCGGAGACGGGCGCGAAGAAGTCCGTCAGGGACGTGTCGTTGAAAGAACTCGGCGTGCTCGCGCCGCTGGTCGTGCTGATCATCGGGCTCGGCTTCTACCCGAAGCCCGCGCTCGACGTCGTCACCCCCGTCGTCGACCAGACCGTGAGCATCGTGTCCACAGCGTCCGACTCGGAAGGTAGCAACGAGTGATGCCGCAGCAGTTCCTCGCGCAGGGCGAGCAGTTGCAGGTCCCAGCGATCGACTTCGCCGCCGTGCTGCCGATCCTCATCGTGTTTGGCGCCGCGTCGATCGGCGTGCTGCTGGAGGCGTTCCTGCCCAAGCACCAGCGCTGGTCGTCGCAGATCGCGCTGAGCCTGACCGGGATCGTCGGCGCGGGCATCGCGCTCGCCGCCTATATCAGCGACGCCCCGGAAGGCGGCATCACGACGTTCATGGCGCAGGGCGCGACGACTGGCGCCATCGCAGTGGACACGCCCGCGTTGTTCCTGTGGGGCACGCTGCTCGCGCTGGGGCTCGCCTCGCTGCTGATGATCGGGGACCGCTCGCTCGAACCTGGCGGCGCGTTCATCTCGCAGGCCGGCTTACAGTCCGGCGGGCTGCAGACGCGGGAGCAGGCGAACGTCACGGGGATGCAGACCGAGATCTTCCCGCTGACGCTGTTCGCGCTTGGCGGCATGATGACGTTCGTCGCGGCCAACGACCTGCTGACGATGTTCATCGCGCTCGAGGTGCTGAGCCTGCCGCTCTACCTGATGGCAGGGCTCGCGCGCAGGCGCAGGCTGCTCTCGCAGGAAGCCGCGGTGAAGTACTTCTTGCTCGGCGCGTTCGCCAGCGCGTTCTTTCTCTACGGCGTCGCGTTGCTGTACGGCTACGCGGGCTCGGTCAAGCTGGCCGAGATCGCCGCGGCCACGGCGGGCAGCTCGGCCTCCGACACGCTGCTCTACGCCGGTATCGGGCTGGTCGTCGTCGGGCTGCTGTTCAAGGGGTCCGTCGGGCCGTTCCACACCTGGACGCCGGACGTCTACCAGGGTGCGCCCACCCCGGTCACCGGGTTTATGGCGGCGTGCACCAAGGTGGCGGCGTTCGGCGGGATGCTGCGGGTACTCACCGTGGCGTTCGAACCGGCCAGCTGGGAATGGGAAGTCCCGCTGTGGCTGATCGCGGTGATCTCGATGGCCATCGGCGCGATCTTCGGCCTGACCCAGCGCGACTTGAAGCGAATGATCGCCTACTCGTCGATCGCCCATGCCGGGTTCCTCGTCGTCGGCGCGATGACGCTGACCGAGGACGGACTGTCGTCGACGCTGTTCTACCTGCTGGCCTACGGCTTCACCACGATCGCGGTGTTCGGCGTGATCAGCCTGGTCCGCGATGCCAATGGCGAGGCGACCGACCTGTCGTCCTGGGCGGGGCTGGCGAAGCGCTCGCCGCTGGTGGCTGGGGTGTTCACCTTCCTGCTGCTCGCGTTGGCCGGTATCCCGCTGACCAGCGGGTTCATCGGCAAGTTCGCGGTGTTCTCGGCGGCACTGGCCGACGGCAACGCGGCGCTCGTTGTGATCGCGCTGGTCGCCAGCGCCGTGGCGGCGTTCTTCTACTTGCGGGTCGTGGTGCTGATGTACTTCTCCGAGCCCGCGGCGGAGGGCCCCGCGGTGACCGTGCCCGGCGCGTTCACCACGGCGGCGATCACGCTCGGCACCGCGGCGACGCTGGTGCTCGGCATCGTGCCCGCGTTCGCGCTGAACTGGGCCAGCGCGGGTGGTTTCGTGCCGTAGCCGATGGCCGCCGCTGGCGGCTTCGCGCCAGGACCATTCCGGCAGTTTGGTGGCGTGCTATACATCACAGCTGAGCGGGTATTCCGGGACGCACCGCCTTAGTCATGTGCCGTGCCTACCTTTAGGCTGGCAAGCGTGTCTGATGCGAAGCGCCGAACCGTGGCTGACCTGCAGGCGGCCGTAGGGCTGCGAATCGACGACGAGGGCCTTCTCGCCGATCTGGCCGAAGGTCTCGGCGAAGTCGAGTCCGTGTTGCGCGAGGTGGTTCGCAGCGACGTCCAATTCATCAGCGACGCGGCGGTGCATCTCGTGGACGCGGGTGGCAAGCGGTTCCGCCCGTTGTTCACGCTGCTGGCCGGTCAATTCGGCGCGGAGGGCGAGGACGGCAGGTCACGGGTCATCACGGCCGCGGCGGCGGTTGAGCTGGTCCACCTCGCGACGCTGTACCACGACGACGTCATGGACGAGGCCACGATGCGCCGTGGCGCGCAGAGCGCCAACGCGCGGTGGGACAACACCATCGCGATCCTGACCGGTGACTACCTGTTCGCCAACGCGTCGCGGCTAGTGGCCGACCTCGGCCCCGACCCGTCCCGGATCATCGCGGAGACGTTCGGTGAGCTGGTGACGGGCCAGATGCGCGAGACGACCGGCGCGCGCGACGGCGACGACCTGATCGAGCATTACTTGACCGTCATCGGGCAGAAGACCGGTTCGCTGATCGCCACGGCTGGCCGGTTCGGCGCGATGCTGTCCGGGGCGGAGCAGAAGCGCGTCGACGCGCTGCGCAGCTTTGGCGAGCTGATCGGTATCGCGTTCCAGATCTCGGACGACATCATTGACATAGCGTCACCGTCCGAGGAACTCGGAAAGGTGCAAGGCACCGATTTGAGGGAAGGTATTCGGACGCTTCCGATGCTCTACGCACTCGAAGACGACCGAGAAAACACCCGGCTGATGGAATTGCTTGCGGCGCCGTTGACCACAAGTGCTGACGTCACCGAAGCTCTTGAGCTGTTGCGTGCTTCAGCGGGGCTCAAGCACGCTCGTGAGACCTTGACCTACTACGCTCAGCGAGCACGAATCGAGCTGACGGCGCTACCAGCGTCACCTGCGAGGGAAGCCTGTGAGTCAGTCACCGACTACCTAGCGGAGCGTACGCACTGAGCCACGCTGGCGCGGCGCCCGACACGGTAGCCGCGTTCCGCAGCGGGAAGGAGACATCCGAAACATGTCCTCGTTGTTTGGGCAAGTCTGGTTCTGGAGTCTGCTCGCGTTCCTCATCGGTGCGGTGCTGACGTGGGTGCTGTTGGTGCGCCCCGCGCAGCAGCGGGTGCAGCAGTTGGAGCGCCAGCCACGCGGTGAACGGCCTACGCCCGAGTCGCCCACCGGCCACGCCCAGCCGCAGCAGATTCCGCCGCGGCCCGAGCAGCAGGCCGGACACCCGCATGCGCCGTACCAGCAGCCGCCGTCGCAGCCCGCGTGGCCGGGGCAGCAGTCCCAGGAGCAGGAAGACGCCGAGCCCCACCCGCACACGCGGTGGCTGGAACGAGACAGCCTGCAGGACGTGAGGACGCAGCGCAGTGAGGCGCCCGAACAGCGCACGCAGCAGGTGCCGGAACAACGGCTTGATGTGCCTCCCGAAGCGCCCGAGCAGCGGCCAGAGGTACCCGGTCAGCACACTCAGGTGCCGGACCAGCGCGAGTTCGTGCCCGCGGAACCGCCCGCGCCGTACGGGCAGCAGGAGGAGGAGGACTTCCACCGCGAGCTGGAGCGCCAGTATCGGGAGGAGTACGAGCGGGAGTATCCGGAGGACGCCCAGGGATATCCCGAGGATTACCGCGACTACGCGGAAGATGAGCAGGACTACGAGTCGGAATACGAGCGGGACGAGTACGCGGAGCAGGAGTTCACCGGCCGCGTCCACCCCGCCAGCTGGCAGCAGCAACCGCCCGCTGACCTGTCCGGGTCCAGCGAGCGGGGTCGGCTTGGCGACATCGACGAGCAGCCCGAACTAGGCGGCCTCGACGATTTCGACGCGGAGTCCGATGTCACCGACCGGCGCGCGGCTCCCGCGCAGCGGCCCGGTGGCTTGTTCGAGCCGTCCGGCCCCGCCGAGCCGGATGCTGCCTACGAGGACGAAGGCCAGAACGGCAACGGCTACCCGTCCCCAGCCGCGCAGCCATCCGCGCCTGACGCCACCGGCACGGTAGAGGCGCCTGACCCTGCGGCCGAGCAGCAGGACGACGGCGCGGAACCGGATACCGACCCGGTGACCGGACTGCCGAGGCGCAGGCGTGGCGCGTCGAACCGCATCCGGGGCGGCTTTGCCCCACCGCGTCCGATCGAGCCGTCGATCCGTCCGGTAACGCGACGTACTCCGCAGCGCGGCGTCAGCAGCGGCTCGTTGTTCGAGCCGCGCCAGGGCGAGCAGGCGGGCGGGGTCGCGCAGGCGAGTGGCCATGCCGATGCGGCCGAGGTCCCGCCGGGGCCGTTCGGTCCCGGCTCCGCGATGCCGCTGCCAGGTGGCGGCAGGCCGGACCCGTCGTTCACGGTGAAGGCGAGCGTGACGGAACTGCGCTACTGCGCCGAAGGCTCACCACAGTTCGCGAGCATGATCCCCGAGGTCTGGTTCGCCACCCCGAACGACGCCGAGCGCGTCGGCTTCCGCCCGGTGCAGTAGAGCGGACCGGGGCCGGAACCCCTGTCAGCTCCGGGTTTCACACCGTCCAGGTGTCGTTGCCCCGCAGCAGCGCCTGGAGGTCGGCGGGCTTCGCTTCCGCTGCCTGGGCGACCTGGGCGCGGGCGGCGTCGTCGTAGGTCGTGCGGTTGATCTGGCGGAAGATGCCGGTCGGGGTGTGTTCCAGTTCTTGCCCGCCGATGCGGGAGAGCGCGAAGGCGTATGCCGGGTCGGTCACCGTCGGGTCGTGGACGACGACGTTGTCGATGCCGACCTCGGACACCTTCGCGGTCTCCAGACCGGCGAACCCGGAGCGGACGATGCCGTACTCGTTCTCGGGCCCGAACGTGATCGGCTCATCGGGCCGCAGCGGGATGATCCGGCGTGCGGCCTCGTCCTTGTCCTTGAGGACGTCGAACGCGCCGTCGTTGAAGATCGGGCAGTTCTGGTAGATCTCCACGAACGCCGAGCCGCGGTGCTGTGCGGCCGCGGTCAGCACTTCGGTGAGGCCCTTCTTGTCGGAGTCCAGCGCGCGTCCGACGAAGCTGGCCTCGGCGCCGAGTGCCAGCGAGATGGGGTTGAACGGGTGGTCCAGCGAGCCCATCGGCGTCGACTTGGTGCGCATGCCCTCTTGCGACGTGGGGGAGTACTGGCCCTTGGTGAGCCCGTAGATCCGGTTGTTGAACAGCAGGATCTTGAAGTTCACGTTGCGTCGCAGCGCGTGGATGAGATGGTTGCCACCGATCGAGAGCGCGTCGCCGTCACCGGTGATCACCCACACCGACAGGTCAGGCCGGGACGTCGCCAGCCCGGTCGCGATCGCGGGGGCGCGGCCGTGGATGGAGTGCATCCCGTAGGTGTTCATGTAATACGGGAACCGCGACGAGCAGCCGATCCCGGAGACGAACACGATGTTCTCCGGCTTCAACCCGAGCGTGGGAAGGAAGGACTGCATGGTGTTGAGCACGATGTAGTCACCGCACCCGGGGCACCAGCGCACCTCCTGGTCGGACTTGTAGTCCTTGGCCTTCTGCGGGGCGTCCGAATCAGACGCTGTGGGGACGTCTGCGAGTCCGCCGAGTTCGGGCAGTCCCAGGTCGATGCTCATCGGTCCTCCCGCCTGCTCGACGTCGCATGGTTGGTCGGGCTTGCGCTGCTCATCGTTCGGCCACTCGGGCAGGCCTTCGGCCTACCCTCGCTGGGCCGAGTCGAGCAGCCGGTTGGGGCGGTCATTCGGTGGCCTCCGTGAGCACGTGGTCCGCTTCGCCACTGCCTTCCGTGTCGTTGATGATGTCGGTGAACACTTCCGCCAGTTCCGCCGCGCGGAACGGCAGCCCTGCCACCTTGGTGTAGCTGCGGATGTCGGTCAGGTAGCGCGATCGGAGCAACATCGCCAACTGCCCCATATTCATCTCGGGCAAGACAACAGTGTCGTACGACTCAAGTATGCGTCCGAGGTTGGCCGGGAGGGGGTTGAGATGGCGCAGATGCGCCTGGGCGATGTCCATCCCGGAATTCCGCACCCGGCGGCAGGCGGCGCCGATCGGCCCGAAGCTCGATCCCCAGCCGAGCGCGAGCACCCGCGCGTTGCCGCCGGGGTCGTCAACGGTGATATCCGGAACATCGATGCCGTCGATCTTGGCTTGGCGCAGCCGCACCATGCGGTCGTGGTTGTCCGGGTCGTACGAGATGTGGCCCTGGTTGTCGGCCTTCTCCAACCCACCGATGCGGTGCTGCAGGCCGGGCGTGCCGGGCACGGCCCACTCGCGCGCCAGCGTGTCGGTGTTGCGGACGTACGGCCAGTGCTCGTCGGAGCCGTCCATGGCGTTCGGCTCGGAGGCGAATTCCACCGACAGGTCAGGCAGGTCGGCGACGTCCGGGACGAGCCATGGTTCGGAGCCGTTGGCGATCGCGCCGTCGGACAGCAGCATCACCGGCGTCCGGTAGGTCAGCGCGATCCGCACGGCCTCCAGTGCGATGTCGAAGCAGTCGCCTGGCGTGCACGGCGCGACGATCGGCACGGGTGATTCGCCATTGCGGCCGAACATCGCCTGCAACAGGTCGGCCTGCTCGGTCTTGGTCGGCAGCCCGGTGGACGGTCCGCCGCGCTGGACGTCGATGACCAGCAGCGGTAGCTCGGTCATCACCGCGAGCCCGATCGTCTCGGACTTCAGCGCCACGCCGGGGCCGGACGTCGACGTCACGCCGAGCGCGCCGCCGTAGGCCGCGCCGAGCGCCGCGCCGATGCCCGCGATCTCGTCCTCGGCTTGGATCGTGGTGACGTTGAAGTTCTTGTGCTTGGACAGCTCGTGCAGGATGTCCGAGGCCGGGGTGATCGGGTACGAGCCGAGCACAACCGGCAGCTTGGATTGCTGGCCCGCCGCGACGATGCCGTAGGCGAGCGCGTTGTTGCCGGTGATCTGCCGGTAGGTCCCCTGCGGCAGCTTCGCGGGGGCCACCTCGTAGGTGTTCGCGAACGCCTCTGTGGTCTCGCCGTAGTTCCAGCCCGCGCGGAACGCCAGCAGATTCGCCTCCGCGATCTGCGGCTTGTTCGCGAACTTCTCGGCAAGGAAGCGTTCGGTGCTCTCGGTCGGCCGGTGATACATCCAGGACAGCAGCCCGAGCGCGAACATGTTTTTGCAGCGCTCGGCGTCCTTCTTGCCGAGGCCGGTGTCGGCGAGCGCGCCCTGCGTGAGCGTGGACATCCCGACCTCGTACACCTGGTACGGCTCCAGCGAGCCGTCCTCGAGCGGGTTCGCGTCGTAGCCGACCTTGGTCAGGTTGCGCTTGCTGAACTCGTCGGTGTTGATGATGAGGATGCCGCCGTGCGGCACGTCGGCCACGTTCGACTTGAGCGCGGCCGGGTTCATGACGACGAGGACGTCCGGCCGGTCACCGGGGGTGAGGATGTCGTAGTCGGCGAAATGCACCTGAAACGACGAGACGCCCGGGATGGTGCCCTGCGGCGCGCGGATCTCGGCGGGGAAGTTCGGCAGCGTCGCGAGGTCGTTGCCGAACGCGGCGGCTTCTGACGTGAACCGGTCGCCGGTGAGCTGCATGCCGTCGCCGGAGTCCCCCGCGAACCGGATGACGACTCGGTCGAGTTTGGTGACATCGGTGGTGGCGTTCGCGGGCGACGTCGTTGTCTCGCGGCTCATGGGCGCGGCTGTCCCTCTCTTCTGCACGGGCGGCACCGGTGACAGTTTTGGCCTGCTGTCACCTTGGCGGTGGTGCTGGCACTCTGCCAGCGCATGTGCGCATGCTCACTATTCGAGGCTAGCTCGGTTCGTTGATCAGCGGCCAACCGCTGTCGTGCTGTTCCAGTCGGTGGACATTACCGACGCCCATTGTAGAACATGTTCTATTTTGATGTCTTCTCGCCGCTGATCTTCGCCTTCATCGCGGCCAGCCGCTCCGCGAACTCGGGGGACTCGATGGACCGCACCTGCGGCACGATCTCGGTGTCGACGGCGTCGGCGTGCTCGGTGAGCGTGTGGGTGGTTCGCATCGACTGTTTGGTGTCGAGTACCAGGCCACGCGGGGCCTTCGCCGCGCCCTGCGCCAGTTCGACGGACGCCGCGACGAGCGCGTCGTGGTCGCCGTCGATGACCCGGTGCGCCAGGCCGCGCGCCGTGGCAGCCTCGGCGTCGAGGATCTCGCCGAACAGCGTCATGGCGGTGGCGGTTTGCGGGCCGACGATCCGCTGCAGCATCCACGTCATGCCACCGCCGGGATGAAGGCCAAGTTTGAGGAAGCGCGCGTCGAACCGCGCGGACGGTCCGGCGAGCCGGACGTCGGCGGCGAGCGCGAGATTCAGTCCCGCGCCGACGGCGGCGCCACCCACGGCGGCGATCGTCGGCAGCGTGCAGTTGGCGACCGCGAGAAATCCGGCGTAGATCGCGCGCAGTCCCTCGTCCTTGGCTTCGCCGAGTGCGCTGAGGTCCGCTCCGGCGCAGAAGGCGGGCGGTGTGCCGGTGACGACGACGGCGTGCACCGACTCGTCGCGCTCGGCGTCCGCGATGGCGGCGGCGAGGTCGGCCGAGAGCGGCAGCGTCAGCGCGTTGCGCCGCTCGGGATCGTGCACCGTGATGATGGCGACGTTGCTGTCGTGGGCCACCTGGATCTCTGCGGTCATGGCCGCGATCGTATCGGCGCGCGTCACTGGGGTACTGGTGGCCGTTCCAGCAACGTCGACAGCACGACTGTCGACACCGTGCTCTCCACGATGTCGAGCGCCCGTAGCCGTTCCAGCGCGGATTCGAGGTGGTGGATGTCGGCGGCGCGGAGGTGGATGATCGCGTCCGCCGCGCCAGAGACCGTGTATGCGGCGGCCACTTCGGGCAACGATTCGACGTGCGCCCTGATCCGCGTCGGCGAGACGTTGCCGCGGCAGTGCAGTTCGACGAATGCCTCAGTGCCCCAGCCGAGTGCCTGCGGATCGACCACGGCGGTGAACCCGCGCAGGACGCCGGAGTCGAGCAGCCGGTCCACCCTGCGCTTGACCGCTGGCGCCGACAGTCCGACCACTTTGCCGATCTCGGCGTAGCTGGCGCGGGCGTTGCCGAGGAGTTGCGAAATGATTCGCTGATCGAGGGTGTTCATACGCAACATTTAGCAGATAAAGACGCAAGATCAAGCAATTGATGGCACATAATTTACGTCGCTACATTCATCGGTATGACGGCAGCAGCGCTTCGCATGTCCCGGTCCCGCTCACGCACCCCCGAGACCCGCAGGTACTTGATGTGCCCGCCACGGTTCTTCGAGGTCACCTACGCCATCAATCCGTGGATGGACCCGTCGAAGCCGGTTGACGTCGACGTGGCGATGGCACAGTGGCAGGAGTTGCGCGACACCTACCTGCGGCTCGGCCACACCGTCGAGGAGATCGAGCCGCAGCTGGGGCTGCCGGACATGGTGTTCGCCGCGAACTCGGGCACCGTCATCGGCGGACGGGTGCTCGGTGCTCGGTTCCGCGCGCCGGAACGGCAGGCAGAGGCCGACCTGTACCGGCGCTGGTTCGCGGAGCACGACTTCGCCGACATCGTGATGCCGAGCGAGGTCAACGAAGGCGAAGGCGACCTGACCTGGGCCGGCGACGTGCTGCTTGCGGGCACCGGCTTCCGCACCGATCCGGCCGCGCACGCCGAGGCGCAGGAGGTGCTCGGCGTACCGGTGGTGTCGCTGCGGCTGGTCGACCCGCGCTACTACCACCTGGACACCGCGCTGATGGTGCTCGCCCCAGCGCGTGACGGTGACCCCGCCGAGGTGGCGTACTTCCCCGGCGCGTTCTCCGAGGGCTCACAGCGTGTGCTGGAGCGGCTGTTCCCGGACGCCATCCTGGCGGGCCCGGACGACGCCGCGGTGCTCGGCCTCAACGGCGTCTCCGACGGCCGCAACGTCGTGCTGCCCGCGCAGGCGACGAACCTCGCTGAGCAGGTGTCCGACCGGGGCTACGAGCCGGTCATGGTCGACATGACGGAGCTGCGCAAGGCTGGCGGCGGCCCGAAGTGCTGCACCCTGGAGCTGCGCGACTGAGACCCCCACGGGGGCGTGTCCTGCACTCAGAACGCTGTGTCCTGCATTCTCGACGCCGTATGGCGCGTTCGGGACGCCGTATTGCACGCCCGTGACGTCGTGTGGCGCGAATCGCATTCGCGTCTTGGTCGTTGAAGAAGGCATTACGACGCATTGACGACAAGGAGACCTTCTCGATGCGCAGCCTTCTCAGTCTGGCGACGTCGATCGCGGTGGGCGCTGGGATCGCGGTCGCCGCGCCCATTCCCGCGAGCGCGGACACACCTGAGCCGGACAATGTCTGCATTCCGAGCGTGCCGGAGACCGACCCGCTGGAGCCCGGTCCGGTCGACATCTGCGTGAGCGTGTTCAAACCGGCGAGCGCGTCCAAGGACAACCGCGCCCCGGTGCTGCTGCACAGCCACGGCTGGGGTGGCAGCAGGACGTCCATGCCAGGCTCGTTCCAGCGCTATCTCGACGCTGGCTTCGGCGTGGTCAGCATCGACCAGCGCGGCTTCGGTGAGAGCGGTGGCAAGGCACACGTGGAGGACCCGGCGTTCGAGGGGCAGGACGTCATCAACGTCATCGACTACGTCGCTGGACTGGACTGGGTGAAGCAGAACGGCCGGAACGACCCGGTGCTCGGCGCGCTCGGCGGGTCGTACGGCGGCGGCTACCAGTTCGTGGGCGCGTTCACCGAGCTGATGGAGACCGGTCGCACCCGCTTCGACGCGCTCGCTCCGCAGATCACCTGGTACTCGCTCAACGAAAGCCTCGCGCCGAACGAGGTCGTGCGCAGCACCTGGGTGAGCGGGCTCTACGCCGTTGGCTTGGACGCGCACACGTCGACGGTGCACGCCGGGTTCGCGGAGGGCATCGCCACCGGTGACTGGCCCGCCAGCCAGGATGAGTTCTTCCGCAACAACGGTCCCGCGTTCCACGTCGAAGCCGGTAGGAAGCTGGATATCCCGGTGCTGCTGCGACAGGGCATCAGTGACAACCTGTTCCCGCTCGACCAGGCGATCAAGAACTTCGACCGCGCGCTGACCGACCGTGCTCGCCGCAAGAGCCTGCTCATCGGCTACAACGGCGGCCACGCGCTGCCGAACGTCCTGCCGCTTGGGAGCGCGGTGTCCGGTGACGCCTGTTCGGAGAAGCTGGCAGGTGGCTACGACGACCTTGAACTGCGGTTCTACCAAGAGAACCTGCAGGGGGCGCCGCGCGAGCTCGCCGGGCACGGGCGCTACCACCTGATGACGTCCGGCGGCGACTGCCTCAGCGTCGACGCCGTTGATGCGACGGTGGAGTTCGAGCTGCCCGACATCACCACGACCACGACGGCGGGCGTGCCGCAGGCGATCAAGATCGCCGACGGTCCGCTGACCATCGCGGGCACGCCACATCTTGACGCGCTGGTCACCGCGCTCGGCCTGGACAGCAGGGCGTTCTTCGCGCTCAGCGTCGGCACCTCGCCCGCCGATGCGCAGGTGATCCAGAACAACGTCCTGCCGCACCGCGAGGAGAGCATCAACCTCGGCACCCGGCGGAACATCGAGCTGCCCTCGGTCGCCGCGACGGTTGGGGAAGGCGAGTCGTTGTTCCTCACCGTGAGCCCGACGTCGGACATGTTCGCCCTGCACGGCAGTCGTACACCAGGCGGCCTGCGGCTGGCAGACGTCACGGCGAAGCTCCCCGTGGTGCCATAGGCACGACGCTGCGCGTCGTGTCCTGCGTTCGGGACGCTGTGTCCTGCATTCAGGACGCCGTGTTCGTCGCTCGGGACGCTGTATTGCGCACTCGGGACGCCGTGTGCCGGTAACCCAACGCTGTGAAGGGCGTCTTCGCATCACATAGCGATGTGAAGACGCCCTTCGTCGCGCGCGCCAGCCACCCTGCCACCGCTAGGCCATATGGTCGAATGCCACTACGGAACTCGCTTTGTCGCCCGGACGTTGAACGGCTGAGGCCATGTTCAGGGGCTAGCTGAAGAGTGGGAGGGCCCGTGCATAAGCATCGCAACGGTTTGAAGACCGCGTTGCTGCTCGGCCTGATGAGCGCCCTCATCATCGTGATCAGCGGCATGTTCGGCGAAGGTGCACTGTTCATCGGCCTGCTCATCGCGCTGGGCGTGAACGGCTATGCCTACTTCAATTCAGACAAGCTCGCGCTCCGGGCGATGCGTGCGCGCCCAGTGTCCGAGGCAGAACAGCCCGCGATGTACCGGATCGTGCGAGAGTTGGCGACGTCGGCTAGGCAGCCCATGCCGCGGCTGTACGTCAGCCCGACGCAGGCCCCGAACGCCTTCGCCACCGGCCGTAATCCACGAAACTCGGCGGTGTGCTGCACCCAGGGCATCCTGGAGATCCTCAACGAGCGCGAGCTACGTGCCGTGCTCGGCCACGAGTTGTCGCACGTCTACAACCGCGACATCCTGATCTCGTCCGTCGCGGGCGCACTGGCCAGCGTGGTGACGTTCCTTTCCTACATCGCGATGTTCGGCGGCAACCGGGAAGGCAATCCGTTCCTCGGTCTGCTGTTGATGTTCATCGGTCCGCTCGCCGCGGGCATTGTCAAGATGGCAGTCAGTCGTTCGCGTGAGTACCAGGCCGACGAATCGGGTGCCGAGCTGACCGGCGACCCGCTCGCGCTGGCGTCCGCCTTGCGCAAGCTGGAACGCGGTACGGCGGCGACACCCCTCGCCCCGGAGCCCAGAGTGGTCTCCCAATCGCACATGATGATCGCCAACCCGTTCCGCGGCGGCGAGTCGCTGTCCAGGATGTTCGCCTCGCACCCGCCGATGGACGACCGCATTCGACGTCTTGAGGAGATGTCCCGGCGCGAGCTGTGATCAGCCGGTCGCGCCCTCCGCGCGTGCCACGGTCATTATGTAATCGCCGTACCCGGACTTCGCTAGCTTCTGACCGAGCGTGAAGCACTGGTCCGGGTCGATGTAGCCCATCCGAAGGGCGACCTCCTCCAGACAGGCGATACGCACGCTCGTGCGATGTTCCAGCACCTGCACGAACTGGCTCGCTTCGAGTAGCGAGTCGTGCGTGCCGGTGTCGAGCCAGGCGAATCCCCGGCCAAGGTCGACCAAGCGGGCGCGCCCTTGCCGCAGGTAGGCGAGGTTGATGTCGGTGATCTCCAATTCGCCGCGCGCTGACGGCGTGAGCGACTGCGCGATCTCGACCACCTGATTGTCGTAGAGGTAGAGCCCGGTGATCGCCCGATTGGACTTGGGGTCGGCGGGTTTTTCTTCAATCGAGATCAACCTGCCGTCGTCGTCACTCACCCCAACGCCGTAGCGCTGCGGGTCGGTGACCGGATAGCCGAACAACGTGCAGCCGTCCAGCCGGGCGACCTCGTCCCGCAGCCGGTTCGAGAAGCCCTGGCCGTAGAAGATGTTGTCGCCGAGCACGAGCGCGACGTCGTCGCCGTCGATGAACTCGGCGCCGATCAGGAACGCCTCGGCGAGACCGTTGGGGCTGGGTTGCTCGGCGTAGCTGAACTCGAGGCCGAGCTGCTGGCCGTCACCGAGCAGTTTTCGGAACTGCGGCAGGTCGGTTGGCGTCGAGATGATCAGGATTTCGCGGATGCCCGCCAGCATCAGCACCGAGATCGGGTAGTAGACCATCGGCTTGTCGTAGATCGGCAGAAGCTGCTTCGACACTGCCTGTGTGATCGGGTGCAGCCGCGTGCCGGTGCCCCCGGCGAGCACGATGCCCTTCATCGGCCTACCTGTAGTTGTCGAACTGCAGCGCGACGCCGAAGTCCTCGTTCTTCAGCAGCGAGATGACGTCCTGCAGGTGGTCCTTCTTCTTGCCGGACACCCGCAGTTGATCGCCCTGAATCTGCGCCTGGACACCCTTGGGGCCCTCGTCCCGGATGAACTTCGCGATCTTCTTGGCCTTGTCCTGCTCAATACCCTGCAGGATCTTGCCCGCGATCTTGTGCACCTTGCCTGACGCCGCTGGCTCGCCGAGGTCGAGCGACTTCAGCGAGATGCCGCGCTTGATGAGCTTCTCCTTGAACACCTCGGCGGCGGCGAGGGCGCGCTCCTCGGTCTCGGCCTCGATGAGGACCGATTCCTCACCCGTCCAGCTGACCGTGGCCCCGGTGCCCCGGAAGTCGAACCGGTTCGCCAGCTCCTTGGCAGCCTGGTTCAGCGCGTTGTCCACCTCCTGGCGGTCAACCTTGCTCACGACATCGAATGACGGATCAGCCACGTATGCTCACACCTCGGGTAGTTGTGCGGAGAGGGGTTGTGGCCGCACTCTAGCGCGTCCGGCCTGCTCGGTGCGTCGCCGTCGCCAGACGGCCGCCCGGTGTCAGAGTCGCTGACGGCGTTGGGTACGCTGTGCTTCGCCGGTTCGACCGGTCCCGGCGGGTTGCCCGAGCGGCCAAAGGGAGCTGACTGTAAATCAGCCGGCACAGCCTTCGGGGGTTCGAATCCCTCACCCGCCACCCAGCACGAACGCCCCGCTGACCAGCGAAGACACGGTCAGCGGGGCGTTCGTCGTCGGATGGCCGAGTATGGGCGGACAACCTTTAAACTCTGCTCCGCACCTAGTCGTTATGGCACCATCACGCGTGTGACCAGCAGCCCTACCGCAGCGCAGCGCCTGGACGACCTCGCGCGGCTGCGTCGCGTTCGCGACCGGATCGACCGGGAGTACGCGCAGCCGCTGGACGTCGAGGCGCTTGCCCGTGGCGTGCACATGTCGGCGGGGCACCTCAGCCGCCAGTTCCGGCTCGCCTACGGCGAGTCGCCGTACTCCTATCTGATGACGCGGCGCATCGAGCGCGCGATGGCGCTGCTGCGTCGTGGCGATCTCAGCGTCACCGAGGTCTGTTTCGAAGTCGGCTGCTCCTCACTGGGCACCTTCAGCACTCGCTTCACCGAGTTGGTTGGTGTGCCGCCCAGCGTGTATCGGCGCCAATCCGTGCGCGCGGCTGCAGGGATGCCACCGTGCGTGTCGAAGCAGGTGACCAGACCGATCAGAAATCGAGAAGCGGAGTCACCGAGCCACGCCTAGCGTGACCGCCATGGATATCACCATTCACCAGACCTACCTTCCGCACAACGACCCGGACGCCTCACTGGCGTTCTACCGCGACACCCTCGGTTTCGAGGTTCGCAACGACGTCGAGTACGGCGGGCTGCACTGGATCACTGTCGGTCCCGCCAACCAGCCAGACGTGTCTATCGTCCTAACTCCTCCTGGGGCCGATCCCGGCATCACCGAGGACGAGCGCCGCACCATCGCGGAGATGATGGCCAAGGGCACCTACGGCGGCATCAACTTGGCCACCAAGGACCTCGACGGCACCTTCGCGCAGCTGCAGGCCAGCGACGCCGAGGTCGTCCAGGAGCCGACTGACCAGCCGTGGGGGATCCGCGACTGCGCCCTCCGCGACCCCGCGGGCAACATGATCCGCATCTTTGAGTTGCGCTGAGCCGTCCAGCGACCGGATCACAAACATCGTGCAGGGGGAAACTGCCATGAAGTTCATTGAATCCGTCACCCTCGAAGCTTCCGATCCCGCAGTTGCCGAGACCTTCTACGCCACCGCGTTCGGCCTGGGTACGACGGTGCGAGTACGCGCATCAGAAGCACCGACGAGCGGCTTTCGGGGTTTCACGCTGTCGCTCGTCGTGTCCCAGCCGGCCAACGTCGATGTGCTCGTCGGCGCCGCTCTCGACGCTGGTGCCACGACGCTGAAACCAGTGAAGAAGGGATTCTGGGGTTACGGCGGTGTCGTACGCGCCCCAGACGGGGCGATCTGGAAGGTCGCGACGCCGTCGAAGAAGGACGCCGAACCAGCCAGTCGGCAGGTTGATGAGGTCGTCCTGCTGTTGGGCGTCGAGGACATGTCCGCGAGCAAGCGGTTCTACGTCGATCGTGGCCTGGAAGTGGCGAGGAGCTTCGGCCGCAAGTACACCGAGTTCGAGTCCCCGTCCGGGTACGTCAAGCTGGCGCTCTGCGGGCGCCGTGGCCTGGCGCGGGATGCTGGCGTCTCTCCGGAGGGCACGGGGTCGCACCGGATCGTGATCGGAGGGGATACCGGATCCTTCACCGATCCCGACGGGTTCGTGTGGGAGGCCGCGTGACGGTTCAGCTCCGAGCCCCGCTCCCACGCGCAGCCGACACCACGTAACGCAGATGGAGACACGATGAGTATGGCCACGAGGACGGACCCGCAGTCGCCTGGCGTGCACGTCGCCGATAGCCACGACCTGATCCGCGTGCGGGGCGCGCGCGAGAACAACCTCAACGACATCCACGTCGAGCTACCGAAGCGCAGGCTGACGGTGTTCACCGGCGTCTCCGGCTCTGGCAAGAGTTCGCTGGTGTTCGGCACGATCGCCGCCGAGTCGCAGCGGCTGATCAACGAGACATACAGCGCGTTCGTGCAGGGCTTCATGCCGACGCTGGCACGGCCCGACGTCGACGTGCTCGACGGACTGACGACCGCGATCATCGTCGACCAGGAGCGGATGGGCGCCGATCCCCGCTCCACGGTCGGCACCGCCACCGACGCCAACGCGATGTTGCGCATCTTGTTCAGCCGACTGGGGCATCCGCACATCGGGCCGCCCAGCGCGTTCTCGTTCAACACCGCGTCGGTCCAGGCCTCCGGGATGATCAAGCGGGGAGACGGCAAGGCGGAGAAGGCGACCTTCACTCGCACCGGTGGTATGTGTCAGCGCTGCGAGGGTCGGGGCGCGGTCACCGACTTCGACCTGACCGCGCTGTACGACGACAGCAAGTCGCTCAACGAGGGTGCGCTCACCATCCCCGGCTACAGCATGGACGGCTGGTACGGCCGCATCTTTCGCGGTTGCGGGTTCTTCGACCCGGACAAGCCGATCCGCAAGTTCACGAAGCAGGAGCTGCACGACCTGCTCTACAAGGAGCCGACCAAGATCAAGATCGAGGGGACCAACCTGACGTATGCGGGCCTGATCCCAACGATCCAGCGGTCGATGCTCGCCAAGGACCGGGACGCGATGCAGCCGCACATCCGGGCCTTTGTTGATCGTGCGGTCGTGTTCACCACGTGCCCCGACTGTGACGGCACCCGGCTCAGCGAGGCAGCCCGGTCATCGAAGATCGAGGGGATCAGCATCGCCGACGCGTGCGCGATGCAGATCAGCGACCTCGCCGGATGGGTTCGTGGCCTGGATGAGCCCGGGGTGGCGCCGCTGCTGACGGCGTTGCGGGAGACCCTCGATTCGTTCGTCGAGATCGGACTTGGCTACCTCTCGCTCGACCGGCCATCGGGCACCCTGTCGGGCGGTGAGGCGCAGCGCACCAAGATGATCCGACACCTCGGTTCCTCGCTCACCGACGTCACGTACGTCTTCGACGAGCCAACCACCGGCATGCATCCGCATGACATTCAACGGATGAACGCCCTGCTCCTGCGGCTGCGCGACAAGGGCAACACGGTGCTTGTCGTGGAGCACGAGCCCGAGACGATCGCGATCGCCGACCACGTCGTCGACCTCGGCCCCGGCGCCGGTACGGCGGGCGGCACCGTCTGCTTCGAAGGCGCTGTCGATGCGCTTCGGACCAGCGGCACCATCACCGGCCGCCATTTCGATGACCGGGCCGCGCTCAAGGACAAGGTGCGCGAGCCGAACGGCAGGCTGGAGATCCGGGGAGCGAACGCGCACAACCTTGTCGATGTCGACGTCGACGTCCCGCTCGGGGTGCTCTGCGTCGTCACCGGAGTGGCGGGCTCGGGTAAGAGTTCGCTCATCCATGGCTCGATGCCCGCTGGCGAGGGTGTGGTGTCGGTCGACCAGACGGCGATCCGCGGTTCGCGACGGAGTAACCCGGCAACGTACACCGGGGTGCTCGACTCGATCCGCAAGGCGTTCGCGAAGGCCAACGATGTGAAGCCGGGACTGTTCAGCGCCAACTCCGATGGCGCCTGCCCCACGTGCAACGGCGCGGGCGTCATCTACACCGACCTGGCGATGATGGCTGGCGTCGCCACGCCCTGCGAGGAGTGCGAGGGGAAGCGGTTTCAGGCGTCGGTGCTGGAGTACCGGTTCGGCGGCAAGAACATCAGCGAGGTGCTCGCGATGTCTGTCGCCGAGGCCGAGGAGTTCTTCGGCTCCGGTGAGGCGTGGACGCCCGCGGCCCACCGGATCCTGGAGCGGATGGACCAGGTCGGACTCGGCTACCTCAGCCTTGGTCAGCCGCTCACCACGCTGTCCGGCGGCGAGCGGCAACGACTCAAGCTCGCGACGCACATGGGCGACAAGGGTGGGATCTACGTGCTCGACGAGCCCACAACGGGACTCCATCTGGCCGACGTGGAACACCTGCTCGGCTTGCTCGACCGGCTCGTCGACTCCGGCAAGTCGGTCATCGTCATCGAGCACCATCAGGCGGTCATGGCGCATGCCGACTGGATCATCGACCTCGGTCCCGGAGCGGGCCACGATGGTGGCCGGGTCGTGTTCGAAGGAACGCCCACTGACCTTGTCGCCGCTCGTTCCACCCTCACCGGTGAACACCTCGCGACCTACGTCGGCAGCTGACCGGGATCCTCCCTGACCAGCGAGAGCACGGTCAGCGAGGCATTCGTGGGGCGCGAGCTACATCGCGCTCATGTCCGCGACGACGCAGGCGATGTTGTCGGGTGCGCCGTGGTCATAGGCCAGGTCGATCAACGCCTGCACGGCCTGCTCAGGATCGGCCCCCGCGCTGAGCGTCGTCTCCAGCGCCGCGCGTCCGACGACCGCTGACAGCCCGTCGGAGCACAGCAGGTATCGGTCACCGGCCAGGGCGGTGCGCAAGGCCAGGTCCGGTTCCAACGGATGTCCGCCCGCGCCGAGCGCCCGCACCAGGAGCGCGCGCTGCCGGTGTGCGGCGGCTTGGTCGCGATCGAGCTTGCCCTGGTCGACCAGTGACTGGACGTACGTGTGGTCCTGGGTCAGCTGGCACAACTCACCGCCGCGCAGCAGATAGAGCCTGGTGTCGCCGACGTGTATCAGTGCCAGTTGCGAGCCGGATCGCAGCAGCGCGGTCAGTGTGGTGATCGGCTGGTGATCGTCCGTCGCGGCATCGCGCACGTGCTTGTCTGCCTCGGTGACCGCGTCGGCCAGCATCGTGAGAAGTTCGGCCGCTGGTACGTCCGCCATCTCCAGCGGCTTGAGCGCGTCGATCGCGCGCGTGCTGGCGGCGGTGCCGCCCGGTCCGCTCATGCCATCCGCGACGGCGAGCAACCGATCGCTGGCGTACGCGGCGTCTTCGTTGCTGTTCCGCACGGCGCCGCTATCGCACCGGGCTGCGTAGCGGACGTCGAGGTGTGGCTCCGACATGGTGGTGCCCCTTCCGGAGAGTTGGTCAACGAGGAAGGTGGCGAGTCGCCCTTTGGCCGTCGTGTCCGCGATGACTTGCTGCCAGTAGGCGCTGATCACGTCAGCCGCCGCAGCGGGCGCCAGCCCGCAGACCGACTTGATCTCCGCGAGTGGCATCCCGAGATGTCGTAACTGAGCGATCAGTCGCGCCTGTTCCAGCTGGTCCGTGCTGTAGAACCGGTATCCCGACTCAGGGTCGACCGCTGCCGGCGGCAGCAGGCCCTTCTCGTCGTACAGGCGTAGCGCCTTCGGCGTCAGCTCGGCAGCCTGCGCGAACGTTCCAATGGTCAGTAGCCCCACGGTGACATCCTCCTCGTACCGGCCACTGCGACCGGCGTGAGGAGGATGTGGCTTCCCCAAGGGACAAGGTCAAGACAACGGTTGTGCCGATGTCACTCCCGCTGGTCGCCAGGGCAGTTGTCGAGCACGTTGGCGATCGCGCGGGCTTCGTCCTGGTCTGCGGACAGCTTGTAGCGGTGTTTGACCTCGACCCAGTGACGCACGTACCCGCAACGGTCGCGTTCCGGCAACCAGTTCGCGGGGTCTTGGTCGCCCTTGGCGCGGTTGGTCGCCGCCGTGACGGCGATCAGCCCCTCGGGGTCGTTGGCGTACCGCTCCCGCTTCTCCTCGGACCAGTGACGCGGGCCGACGCGCCGTCCGTCGACGATCCTGCCGGAGCGCATGACCTCCGCCAGCGGCACCATGTGGTCGATGTCGAGTTCGCCGGGGTCGGTCACGGTCGCGCCGTCGTAGCTGCTCAGCCAGCTTCCCTCGGTGATCTTGCAGTTGCCGCCCTGCCGCACGCTTCTGCCCTGCTCGATCAGAATCCGGTCGCGCATGTCGCAGCCATCGCCCTGGTAGGTCCAGTGTGGCCAGTCGTCGCGGTCGTAGTGCGCTCCGGTGTCTTCCGGCGCGATGGGCAGCGGACCCGCTTGTGGGGCGTCCGGAGTTTGCGACGACGTCCCTGCCGCGTCTGTCAGTTCATCCAGCAGGTCTGGCAGGTCAGGCACGTGCTGGTAGCCGAGAACGGCCGCGATCACAGCGGCGACGGCGATGGCGATGCGTTTGAACGCGGTGGGGACGTCCATCGGATTCCTTATCTGTCACGGGGCGGGCGCGCGCTGTCGCCGGTGGCTGGTTCGCCGGGGGATGGGCGGGTAGCTGGGCGGCAGCGCACGGTGCGTGTCCGCGAGGCGTCGTTGCCTGCGAGAGCCGCGAGTCACGGCTGGTGCGCGGTAGATTACTGATCGTTGACTGCGACTTTGGGCTTCGACACGCCTGCCGCGTAGGTGTTCGTCTGCCGTCGTGTGCGTGTTCCGCAGCGATTCGACGGCGTGAGCGGGGAGACGTGTCATTGAGCCCGGGTAGCACGACGTTTGACCGGGGAACACGCCGTCGGGAGCGACGAACACAGCGTCCTGAGTGCAGAACACAGCGTCAGGAATGGCGGACACGGCGTGCTGAGCGGAGGACACGAACCCGCGCGATGTTAAATCTCGTAAATGTTCTCGTACTGTTCGAACATTTCCATCCTGGCGTCGAGGAGTTGCGGGTGTTGCAGATCGACGAAATGCACCTCGCGCCATTGTTTGAATCCGATGCGTTCCAGAAGTGCGCCGAATCGGATGCTCGCAAGCTCGGCCGAGATCTTGTCAGGGCTGGATGAGAGGAAGTCGAGCGGGGAAACGCGGGCGACGGCCAGTCGCGCCCCTGGGGCGAGCGCGCGCAGCGCACCCGCGAGCAATGCGCCGCCGAGACCGTGTCCTTGCCATGGCGGCGTCAGTACGACGTGCCGGACGATGACCATTCGCGCGACGCCAGGAGTGATCTTGTCATCGAGATCCGGGTGCAGCTTGCCCTGTGCCGGATCGATCAGCGTCTCCGCGATGAACTCCATCGCCCAGTCACCGAGGTCAGGTGCGTCGAGCAGGTTCCTCTCCCGGTGCAGATCGGCGATGACCAGCGAAAAGTCAGCGACATGCCGGTTCTTCGGCGCGCACCGGGTGACGGCCACGTCGGCGGACACGCTCCAGCGCTCCGGCATGTGGTCCTCGTCGTCGGTCTGCCACCACAGTCGTTCGTGTTCGAATGTCAGATTGATCGACAGTGGATTCGCTGGCAGTTGCTTCATAGCCGTCACAGTCACCTCACGGCTTTCCCCGCGGGCTCGCCGCCGCGGTGTGAAGTAACCCATGCCTTATCGATGCAAACTCTGAATTAACCCTAGACGATTGTTCGGTTGTTTCGCACCCTGCTCGAGGGTCGCAAAATACGCGAAAAGTGTTCCCGTTCACTGAGTGATCATGCACTTTCGCGAATAGCGGAAAAAGCCGAGGTCACCACGCTGCAAGTTGCAAAAAGCACTTCCGGCTCGATATGTGCCACAGCATTATCACCCGAATGGACGTCTAGTCATGTCGAAGTCCCGCGCCCCGGTTTTCCGTGCCGGGTTCGGCGCGCCATACGGCGGTGACGGAACGACAGTCCCTCGGGCACGCCCGGGCGACAACCGTCCCCCGGTGTCACGTCGCGGCCACGGAGGGTGGACAAAGACGATCACAGTGTGGCTTCAAAATGCACCAGGAGGGGTTTGTCCTTTACCTCGTTCGTGTAATCTTTGCGCGAATTTTGTGTCGGGGATCTTTTTGCGCTAATACAAAACACAGGGGGACATGTGCGTCCACATCGTTGGCTCGTCGTCGCTATGACGAGCGCGTTGTTGTTCGGAGTGCCCGCCACCGGCTATGCGTCGGTGCAACCCCGGGCAACCGCACAACAAGAAGACCCATCCAAGGCCGCGGAACGCGACATGAAGCGGCAGTCCAACGGCAGGGTGACTGTCGAGCGCGATGAGCGCGGCGTCGTCGAGTTCGTAGGCACCGAGCGGGGCAAGCCGGTACACAAACCCGCGCAGGCAGCCCAGGCGTCGCGTGAGCGGCAGGCTGCCCAGTACCTGCGCCGCTACGGCGCGCTGTGGGCACTCGACCGCGCCGGTTCTCACGCGCGAGCGACCCGTGCGTCGAAGTCGCGTGGCGCTGGCAACATCGTCCGGTTCCAGCAGAGCGTCGATGGCCTGCCCGTCCTCGGCGGCGAACTCGTCGTCGCGATGGACGGCCGAGGCAACCTGCGCTCGGTAACCGGCGAGACGACGCCGCTGCCGCTGTCGCAGCGCGAGAGGTCGATCACGCCGGCGCAGGCTCGATCCACCGCCATCAAACTGGCCGCCCGCGCCCACGACGTGCCGGAAAGCGCACTCCGGGCGAGCGAGCCGGAGCCCTACGCCTACGACCCCGCGCTGCTCGGTTCGGCCACCGTCGCCGCCGAGCTCGCGCCGGTGTTCAAGATCGAGGTCACCGGGCCGCCGCATATCGACCACCTAGTGCTGGTCGACCGCACCCGTGGCTCGGTGCCGCTCAACTTCAACCAGGTCAGTCACGCCCTCGACCGGGTGGTGTGCGACCGCGACAACACCCGTGACGGCACGGACGCCAACGGCAACCCCAGGCTGGCGGCGTGCAAGAGCGGCTCCGCCGCACGCAACGAAGGTGACTTCGCGACCGGCAACGCCGACGTCGACGCCGCCTACGACTACGCGGGCGACACCGCCCAGTACTTCCAGGACGAGCTGGGCGTCGACCTGACCACGCTGATCGGCCGCGACGCCGGGTCGGGGAAGAAGATCCGCTCGACGGTGCGCTACTGCCTGCCGCAAGGCTACGGCGACTGCCCGATGATGAACGCCTTCTGGAACGGCAACGGCGTCTATTACGGCCAAGGCATGCCGCGGTCGGACGACGTCGTCGCGCACGAGCTGACCCACGGCGTCATCGAGCAGACCGCCAACCTGATGTACTGGTACCAGTCGGGCGCGATCAACGAGTCGATGGCGGACGTCTTCGGTGAGCTGGTCGACCTCAACAATGCCGACACCGAGACCGAGCCCCCGTGGAAGCTGGGGGAGGACTCGCCGTTCGGCATCGTGCGTGACATGGCGGATCCGGAGGTCACCAACCAGCCGGACCGGATGACCAGCGCCACCTACTCGGCCGAGTCGGTCGACAGCAACCGGTTCGACAACGGTGGGGTGCACACCAACAGCGGCGTCGGCAACAAGGCCGCGTACCTGATCGCGCGGGACCCGTCGGAGGGCCCCGTCACCTTCAACGGCCACGCCATCACCGGCATCGGCCACACGAAGGCCACCGACGTCTACTACGAGTCGCTGCAGCTGCTCGCCTCTGGCGCCGACTACGAGGACCTGTTCCACACGCTGCGGCAAGCCTGCACGAACCTCATCGGTACGGGCGGTATCGCAAGCGGCGACTGCGACGCCGTCACCGCGGCCGTCGCCGCGACCGAGATGGACAAACAGCCGAGCGACCCGGACGCGCGGGCGCCTGAGGCCCCGGTGTGTCCCACCGACACTGAGAAGGTCAACCTCTTCCGCGACGGGTTCGGCTCGCTCAATAATTGGCGGACCACGCCGGGCATGTGGCACCTGTTGGACAGCTACGCCAAGAGCGGCACCCGCAGCATGTACGGCTGGGAGCCGAACCGCAAGGCTGGCGAACGCAAGCGCACGTTCGCCAGGATCAAGGGCAGGTTCGAGATCCCGCGCGGGGTCAAGACCTTCCTCCGGTTCGACCACCAGTACCTGTTCGCGCACCGGCCCGCCAGCGATCAGAACCCGGCCTCCTATTTCGCCGGTGGCGTGCTGCAGTACTCCACCAACGGCGGTAAGTCCTTCAAGTCCGCCGCGAAGTTGCCCTGGGTCAACGGACCTGACGAGACGATCGAGATGTGGAGCCCGAAGACCGGCAGTCTCGCGGGGACGTACAAGGGCTTCGGTGGTGACAGCCGCGGTTACATGTCCAGCCGCCTCAACGTCAGCTCGCTCGGCGGCAAGAAGGTCATCTTCCGCTGGCGGATCACCGCCGACCCTGAGGTCTTCTTCGACGGCTGGACGCTGGACAACGTCAACCTCTACGCCTGCGGTGGTGACCGGGCGAGCAGCCCAGCCAACATGTCCGCTACCGGCAAGCTGCACCGGGCGGTCTTGCGGTGGCAGCCGCCGGTATGGGACGGCGACGGCGACGTGCGGAAGTACTCCATCGCCGTGCGCAGCGGTGGCAAGCGCCTCAGGTACATCGACAACATCTCGGCTGACACCAACCGGTTCGTCGTCCGCAAGCTGCGCCGCAACACCACGTACAACTTCCGGGTGCGGGCGCACAATGCCACTGGGCCTGGCGCGTTCAACCAACACCGGCTCAAGGGCACCACGGTGGCCGCGAGTAGCAAGCCGAAGGTGCTCCGCTTCGGTAGAAAGACGACGATCAAGGGCACGTTGTTCAACCCCAACAACAAGCGTGCGGTGAGGTGGCACAAGGTCGTGCTCCGGGGCAAGCCGAAGGGTGCCGACAAATGGCGAACCATCGACCGGATGCGGACCGACGGCAATGGTCGATACTCGTTCACCCACAAGCCGTATCGGCACTTCCACTACCGAGTCTTCTACTGGTCCAACAACAAGTTCCGGATGGGCACCAAGTCGGACGTGCGCAGGGCGTGGGTGCGCCAGAAGGTCACGGCGTGGTTCAACGACTACCGGCCGAGCCGGGGTCAGTGGGTCGCGCTACGCGGCAGGGTCGCACCGAAGCACGCCGGCCAGATCGTGCGGCTGCAGCAGTGGGATCGTGGCGAAAACCGGTGGAAGACCATTAGGAAGAAGAAGCTGAACAAGTACAGCAAGTACAAGTTCTCGTTGCGTAAGTGGCGGAGCCGCTGGTTCGCCTTCCGCGTGGTCAAGCCTGGTCACTTCGATCACAAGAGGGGCGTCAGCCCAGTGCGCCGGATCTACGTCAGCTGACCGGCTAGCACGCACGAACGCCCCGTCCGCGCTTCGCGGGCGGGGCGTTCCGCTTGTGGCGGGCGCGGCTTATCGCCGTGCGCGGGCGGCGACGGCGATGTCGGGGTGGTCGGTGAACACCCCGTCGACGCCGAGCGCGAAGTACGCCGCGAGTTCCCCCGCGAGGTCGCCGTGCTCGGCTAGCTCACCCAGCTCGGCCAACTCACCGTGCTTGCCCGGTCCGCCGCCCGGCCCGCCGTGTTCGGCCAGCTCACCGGAACGCCGGTAGTCCACCGGCAGGAAGACGTTCTCCACGCGGAAGGTGTACGGGTGCACCGCGAGTCCGGCCCGGTGCGCGTCGGTGACCAGCGACGTCGGCGCGCCGAGCCTATCGTCGCCATCCCAGCCGATCACCATGGTCTTGTCCGGGCCGATGGCGCTGGCGTAGGTCGCGATCTCCGCCAGTCCCTCGGGGCTGGCCAGGTCTGCGTAGCTTTGCGCGTCCCCCGCCGCCACGAGGTCGTATGGCGCGCCGACCGGCGCCAGCAGCTGCACCAGTGGCACGGGCAGCCGCTCCGCGAGCCACCGCAGGTTGCCGGTCTCGAAGGACTGCACGAAGACGTTGGCGTCGGGCCGGTCCCTGCCGGTGCTGGCCAGCACGTCGAGCAGCGGCGGCTCAAGCGGCAGCCCGAGCGAGGCGAAGTAACTCGGATGCTTGGTCTCCGGGTAGACGCCGACGGGTCGCCCCAGCTCAGTCGTCAGCTGGTCGGCGAGGTCGATGATCTCCAGCATGGTCGGCACGCCGTGCTGACCATCGTGGCTGGTGTTGTGCGGACGTAGGTGTGGGATGCGCTCCTGAGCCCGCAGCGTGCGCAGCTCCGTGAGCGTGAGGTCCTCGGTGAACCAGCCGGTGACTTCCCAGCCGTCGACCACCTTGGTGGTTCTGCGGTCGGTGAACTCTGGCCGCGACGCGATATCGGTTGAGCCGCCGATCTCATTCTCGTGCCGCGCGACGAGCACGCCGTCCGCCGTCGAGACCAGGTCCGGTTCGAGGAAGTCGGCGCCAAGGCGTGCCGCGAGCTCGTACGAGGCGAGCGTGTGTTCCGGCCGATAACCGGATGCGCCGCGGTGTCCAATGATCACGGGCCGTGTCGTCACGGGGAACCTCCGCAGGTAGGCCGGAAACAGGCAACGTTCGTTATCACAACTATCCGTATTCGCAGCGTGGCAGGGGTGTTCGTTCACGTCTTTCGAATGGGTTTCACGGTTGCCCCATTCAGGTAGAGTGTGGTCGCCTTACGAAGCGATAACGGCGTTTACACCCACCAGCGGTGTCACGAGTGCGGTGACCCGGTCGGCCGTGTGGTTTCGGACACCGGCGATGGACGCGCGTTCCTGGCGAAAGGCGGGAGGTCTGCATGACCCGAGCTGAAGCGGAATCGGTGTATGCCATTCCGTCCGCCGACGCCGAGTCGCCAGTACGACAGCCAGCAGATGAATCCGATCCAGACCGGAGTTTCCGCAGTTTCAGCATAGCGATCGCGATCATCGCGGTCGCGTGCTGTGTCGCGATGTCCGTCTGGCTGCCGTTCGAGCTGACGACGACCGCCGCGTGGACCGGGCTGGCCCTGCTCGCCGGGTTCGCCGCAGCCGAGCTGCTGTCCATGAACGTCGACGTCCGCAGCGGCGTCGCGTGGACCATTTCGTTTACCGAGATCCCGCTCGTCATCGGCGTCATGGTGGCCGACTTCGAGGTCGTGCTGTTCGCGCACCTGATCGCGGGCCTCGGCACGCTCGCGCACCGGCGTACCGAGGGCACGCTGCTCTATAACACTGGCGTCATGGCGCTGGAGATCTGCTGCGCTTTCGCGGTGGCCAACGTCGTCCGGTTACTGCTCGGTGTGGCGGAGATGCCGTGGATCGGCGCGTTCTTGGGCGCACTGGTCGCGCCGACGGCGAGCACCGTGTTCGCGCTGTCGACCATCTGGGTGCTGCGCAAGCCGATCCAGCTCACCTCAGGACTGCGGCTCGTAGGAAGGGTTGTCGTCATCGGGTTCGTCAATTCGTCGGTCGGCATCAGCGGCTACCTCGTGGTGTCCGGCGTCGAGTACGGCTGGCCACTGATCGGCGCCGTCGTGCTCGCGCTGACCACGCTGTACTGGGGATACTCCGACTTGCTCCGGGAACAGCGTGATCTCGAGGCGCTCGCCGACGTCAGCCTGATGGTCGCCAAGTCCGGCCGCAGGGTCGCGGTCAGCTCGACCGGCGACCCTGACCGGCCCGACAAGGTGTTCGCCGGGGGCGACTGGGACGCGCTCGCCGAACGCATCAAGGATCAGCTGTCCGCCCGCCGCATCGTGCTGCGGTTCCGGCTGGACGGCTCTAACGCGCTCCACACCGTCGTCGCTGGCGTTCCGCTGCCGGATGGCGAATACGCGTCAAGCGACGACCCGCTGCTGCGGCTGCACGGCTCGCACGCCCGGCATCTGCGCTACGCCGACGTCAACGATGAGCTCGCGGCCGCGCTGCGGGCACGTGGCGCCGACGAGGTGCTGATCGTGCCGCTGCGCAGCTCGACCGAAGTGCTCGGCGTGATCGAGGCGCACGACAGGAACTCGCGGCTGCGTGGCTTCGGCCGCTCCGACCGGCAGCTCATCGACACCATGGCAGCCCACCTGTCCACCGCGCTGGACAACCGCAGGCTGATGGCCACGCTGCGGCACGACGCCTATCACGACCCGCTCACCGGCCTGCTGAACCGGCCGGGCTTCGCCAAGGCGGCCAAGGAACCGCTGACCAACCGTGTTCCTGCCGTCGTCGTCCGGCTCAACCTGGATGTTTTCTCCACCGTCTGCGACGCGCTCGGCTACACCTGGGCCGACCGGATGGTCGTCGTCGCTGGCCGAAGACTCCGTGCGGTGCTCGGTGCCGACGTTCCCGTCGCGCGGCTGGAGGGCGCGTCGTTCGCCGCGCTGCTGTGTTGCGACCAGCAGCAGGCGCACCAGATCGCGGAGCGGGTGCGTGCGGAGCTATCCACGCCGTACCCGGTCGACCGGCTCACCGTCGAGGCCAGCGCCACCGTTGGCTACGCGAGCACCGAGGTGGAGGACAGCGCGACCAGCCTCGACGTCGACGGCATGTTGCAGCGGGCCGACGTCGCGCTGCGCGCCGTCGACGACGAGGGCGAGGTGCGCGGTTACGTGCCGAGCATGGGGCAGATGTTCCTGCGCCGCTTCCAGCTTGTGACGCAGTTCCGGCAGGCCCTGGAGGACGGCCAGGTCAGCGTGCACTACCAGCCGAAGGTGTCGCTGCCGAACCGGACGGTGCTCGGCGTCGAGGCGCTGGTTCGCTGGACCCATCCCGAGTTCGGCAAGCTGCACCCCGACGAGTTCGTGCCCGCGATCGAGGCTGCCGGGCTCATCGGCGCGCTGACGTCGTTCGTGCTCGACGCGGCGCTGATCCGCGTGCGCAAGTGGCTCGACACAGGACTGCGGATCTCAGCGGCCGTGAACCTGTCCGTGCGCAGCCTCACCGACGACGGCTTCCCAGCACTGGTCGCGTCGGCCCTTGATCGCCATGCCGTCCCGCCCGAGTTGCTCACCTTCGAGCTGACCGAATCCGGCGTGATGGCCGACCCCGAGCGCGCGCTGCCGATCCTGCGCGAGTTGCACACCCTCGGCGTGGTGCTTGCGGTGGACGACTTCGGCACGGGCTACTCCTCGCTGGCGTACTTGCGGCAGTTGCCCGTGGACGAGGTGAAGATCGACAAGAGCTTCGTCTTCGGTATGGGCACCGATCTCGGCGACCTCGCTGTGGTGCGCTCCATTGTTGAGCTGGGCCACTCGCTCGGGCTGAGCGTCGTCGCGGAGGGCGTCGAGGAGGACATCGCGCGGGATCAGCTCGAGTCGATGGGCTGCGATGTCGCGCAGGGGTATCTGATCTCGCGCCCGCTGTCCGAGAAGCGGCTCGAGGCCTGGTTGCAGGCCCGCACGGCGCGTGCGACCGGCCATAACGCGGCGTCCGTGCTCACCTTGATCGGCTGATGGAGCCGTGGCGGCACGAAAACCGACCCCCGGCTGCGAGGTGGTATCGGGGTCTGTTGTAAAGTTTCCCCCGCTCCACATGAGCGCGCCCCAATAGCTCAGTCGGCAGAGCGTCTCCATGGTAAGGAGAAGGTCTACGGTTCGATTCCGTATTGGGGCTCGGTAATCCGGGAGTACTCACCTATCCTGAGTACGTCCGCGGATATGCGGGGCGGGATAGCTCAGGTGGTTAGAGCACACGGCTCATAATCGTGGTGTCGCGGGTTCGAGTCCCGCTCCCGCTACGCGGGCGGGCAAGTTGCTCCGCAGCTTGCTCCGCGATAATCGTGAGGCTCGCCTCACATCACCTGCAGGGCGGTTCGCCGCCCTCACCCCGGTCAGGCCGGTTGCCATCGTTGGTAGCCGCAGCCGGGATTGACTGATGAGCAGAGAAAGGTACGTGCCGTGGCTGCCACCGACGTGCGACCGAAGATCACGCTGGCGTGCGAGGAGTGCAAGCACCGCAACTACATCACCAGGAAGAACCGTCGGAACAACCCCGACCGCCTGGAGATGAAGAAGTTCTGCATGAACTGCGGTACGCACCGGACGCACAAGGAGACCCGCTAGCCGGCCGTCCATACCAGACGTCGACGAGGCCGTCCCCGCATTGGGGGCGGCCTTGTTCGCATGTGCGGGATCTCGCATACCTGACGGTAATGTGCGCGCGGTCGGTAAGCTCCCGTGCCGTGGTTCTTGATCAGTCGTTCATTGGGCGCACCTACCCGCCGGGTACCCCGTATCAGGTCAGCAGAGAGAAGATCGCCGAGTTCGCCACCGCGATCGGCGATACCAGCGCGCTCAGCCGCGACCCGGAGGTCGCCCGCACCGCGGGGCATCCGGACGTCGTCGCGCCGCCAACGTTTCTGACCATCCTCACGCTCGGCGTCATCGACAAGCTCGCCACCGACCCTGATCTCGGACTCGACTACAGCCGGATGGTCCACGGTGACCAGAGCTTCACCCACCACCGCCCGGCCACGGCTGGCGACCGGCTGACCGTCACCACGACGATCGAGGACATCTTCGCCCGCGCTGGCAACGACTTCCTCACCGTGCGCGCCGAGATCGCCGACGACGCGGGCGAGCCGGTCTGCACCGCGAAGGCGCAGCTCGTCGTGCGAGGGGAGGACGCATGAAGGATGTCACGAAGGGCGGCGCGAAAGGCACTGTGAAGGGTGCCGGGAAAGGCACCGAGCTGCCGCCGCTCGCGGTCGACGTCACCAGAGCGGACCTGGTGCGCTACGCGGGCGCGTCCCTCGACTTCAACCCGATCCACTGGAGCGACCGGGTGGCGACGTCGGTCGGGCTGCCTGGCGTGATCGCGCACGGCATGTACACGATGGCGCTGGCGAACCGGATGATCAGTGAGTGGGCTGGCGATGCGACCAGGGTGCTGTCCTGCTCGGCGCGGTTCACCAGGCCCGTTGTCGTGCCGGATGACGACCAGGGCGCGCGGGTGGAGTTCAGCGGCAAGGTCACCGACGTCACCGACGGCATCGCCACGGTCGCCATCACGGCGAAGTTCGACGGCAAGACAGTGCTGGCCAAGGCCACCGCCCAGGTGCGGGTTTAGGGCGGCGGCCTCGGCCTGAGCTTCGGTGCGCTCAGTGCACCTCGGCCAGCAGCTTCGCCACTCGCGAGACACCCTCGACCAGGTCGGACTCGGCTAGTGCGTAGGAGAACCGGAAGTAGCCGGGGGTGCCGAACGCCTCGCCGGGGACGACGGCGACCTCGGCGTGCTCGAGAATCAGATCGGCCAACTCGACGGTGTTCGCCGGTGTCACGCCGCGCAGCTCCTTGCCAAGCAGCGCTTTCACCGACGGGTAGGCGTAGAAGGCGCCCTCGGGCGTCGGGCACTCCACGCCGGGGATGTCGGACAGCAGCGAGACGATCTTCTTGCGGCGGCTGTCGAACGCGACGCGCATCTCCTCGACGGCGTCCAGCGGACCCGCGACGGCGGCCAGCGCGGCGCGCTGCGAGACGTTCGCCACGTTGCCACACAGGTGCGACTGGTAGGACGACGCGGCCTTGATGATGTCGGTGGGGCCTGCCATCCAGCCAACTCGCCAGCCGGTCATCGAGTACGTCTTGGCGACGCCGTTGAGGATCACCGTCGTGTCGGCCAGTTCGGGAACGACCGCCGAGATCGAGTGCGCCGTCACACCGTCGTAGACCAGGTGCTCGTAGATCTCATCGGTCACGACGAAAATGCCGTGCTCGTACGCCCAGCGGCCGATCGCCTCGACCTGCTCGCGTGAGTAGACCGCGCCGGTCGGGTTGGAGGGCGAGTTGAACAGCAGCACCTTGGTCCGTTCGGTCCGCGCTGCCTCGAGCTGCTCGACGGTGGCGAGGTAGCCGGTGGACTCATCGGCGGTGACCTGCACCGGGACGGCGCCGGCCAGCTTGATCGACTCGGGATAGGTGGTCCAGTACGGCGCGAGCAGCAGCACCTCGTCGCCCGGATCGCACAGCGTCGCGAACGCCGAGTACACCGCCTGCTTGCCGCCGTTGGTGACCAGCACCTGCGAGGCGTCGAGCTCGATGCCGGAGTCGCGCTTCGTTTTGGCCGCGATGGCTTCGCGCAGCTCGGGGAGACCGGCCGCCGCGGTGTAGCCGTGGTTGGCGCGGTCGCGCACAGCGGCAGCCGCGGCGTCGACGATGTAGTCCGGCGTTGGGAAGTCGGGCTGTCCGGCGCCGAATCCGATCACCGGCCGTCCCTTGGCCTTCAGCTCCTTCGCCTTGGCGTCGACCGCCAGCGTGGCCGACGGTTTGATGCTCGCGATACGGGCGGAAATCCGGCGCCTCGAACCTGTTGAATGTGCTGTGTCCGGTGAGACCATGGCCCCCATGCTTTCACGAGGGCAGCCCGACTGATAGTCGAGCCCACCGTTGCCGTACACTTCTCAACTTGGAACGCCATCCACTCACGCCCCGGTGCCGATCGGGGCAGGGCGGCGTGCCCGCTGATCGTGTGGGTCCCGGTTCTTCTTGGGTCTCTCGCGAAGGGGTGTAGCTCAATTGGCAGAGCAGCGGTCTCCAAAACCGCAGGTTGCAGGTTCAAGTCCTGTCACCCCTGCAAGAGCGGAGAGTTCGGCAACGCAACAAGCGCAGACAGCGGACATGGACTACTTGTAAGGAGTTCCTTGTGAGCGACGACGGCGAGAAGGACAACGGCGCGGACGAGCAGCGCTCGTCCCGTCCCGAGTCCGCCGCCTCCCGGCGCGCGCGGCGCCGTCCCGCCGAAGGGAAGGGCGAGCCGGGCGGCAAGTCCGGCGCGGCGAACGGCAAGGGCTCCGTCAAGGGCAAGTCCGCGGGGTCATCGCCTCCGGGGCGCAAGGACAGTGGCGGCCCGACCCAGACCAAACGGGACAGGGGTGAGCCGAGGCAGCCGCTGCCGAAGCGGATCGTGCGGTATCTCCGCGAGGTCGTCGCCGAGCTCCGCAAGGTCATCTGGCCGACTCGCAAGCAGATGGTCACCTACACGATCGTGGTCATCGTGTTCGTCATCTTCATGGTCAGCCTGGTCGCCTTGCTTGACTGGGGTTTCGGCAAGGCTATGTTCGCGCTGTTCGGCTGAGCGCGTACAGACGCGGTGCCGCACGATAGGGGTGCAACCGCATGCGAGAGATTGAGAGGACTGCAACGTGACCTCCGAGAACGGCACGGCAGCCGATGAGGAGCTGACCGACGTGACGGACGAGCAGCCTGCTGCCGACACCGAGACCTCCCCCGCGGCCGTCCAGCCGGAACCGGAACCGGTCGCCGAGGCCGACGCTGACGCTGACGCAGCTGTCGAGCCAGTACCCGAGCCGGAACCGGTCGCCGAGGTCGACCCTGCCGAGCAACTGCGCAAGGAGCTGCGCAGGCTGCCCGGCGAGTGGTACGTCGTGCACTCCTACGCCGGCTACGAGAACAAGGTCAAGACCAACCTGGAGATGCGTACTCAGACGCTGGACGTTGAGGACTACATTTTCCAGATCGAGGTGCCGACCGAAGAAGTCACCGAGATCAAGAACGGCCAGCGCAAACAGGTGCAGCGCAAGGTGCTGCCTGGCTACATCCTGGTCCGCATGGAGCTGAACGACGCGTCGTGGAGCGCGGTTCGCAATACCCCTGGCGTCACCGGCTTCATCGGCGCGACCAACCACCCCTCGCCGTTGAGCGTTGACGACGTCGTCAAGTTCCTGCTGCCGAAGTCGGAGCAGGAGGCGCCGGCCAAGGCTGCCAAGGGCGGTGCCGAGGAAGCCGCGACGGCGGCCAGTGGGGAAGCGGTCGAAGTGGACTTCGAGGTTGGCGAGTCCGTCACCGTCATGGATGGGCCGTTCGCCACGCTGCCCGCCACGATTTCCGAGGTCAACGCCGATGGCCAGAAACTCAAGGTCCTGGTGTCGATCTTCGGTAGGGAGACGCCGGTCGAGCTGTCGTTTAACCAGGTCTCCAAGATCTGACCCTGCGGGGCAAGCCCCCGCAGGCCCCCAGAGCGCCGGGATGCTGGCAGGGCTCCCGGTAAGTCATCAGTGAACAGGAAACGAGAATGCCACCCAAGAAGAAGAAGCTTGCAGCGATTATCAAGCTGCAGATCGCCGCAGGGCAGGCGAACCCTGCGCCGCCGGTCGGCCCCGCGCTGGGTCAGCACGGCGTCAACATCATGGAGTTCTGCAAGGCCTACAACGCCGCGACCGAGTCGCAGCGCGGCAACGTGGTGCCGGTCGAGATCTCGGTCTTCGAGGACCGTTCGTTCGACTTCAAGCTGAAGACGCCGCCCGCGGCGAAGCTGCTCCTCAAGGCAGCCGGCGTGGACAAGGGCTCCGGCGAGCCGCACAAGAGCAAGGTCGGCAAGGTCACCTGGGACCAGCTCAAGGAGATCGCCGAGACCAAGAAGACCGACCTCAACGCCTACGACGTCGACCAGGCCGCGAAGATCATCGCGGGTACGGCGCGGTCGATGGGCCTCACCATCGAGGACTGAGTTTCGCCCGAGGTGCATGAGTCACTCATGCGACTAGTGGGAGAGCCAGGCGCTGGCTCACGACAACCACACCTGATCCACAAGCAACGTAAGGACAGAGCATGACCAAGCGCAGCAAGGCCTACCGTCAGGCCGCAGAGCTGATCGACCGGGAGCGGCTGTACTCGCCGCTCGAGGCGATCAAGCTCGCCAAGGAGACTTCCAAGGTCAAGCTGGACGCCACCGTCGAGGTCGCCATGCGGCTCGGCGTTGACCCACGCAAGGCCGACCAGATGGTCCGCGGCACCGTGAACCTGCCGCACGGTACGGGTAAGACCGTCCGCGTTATCGCTTTCGTTTCCGGTGACAAGGTCGCAGAGGCCGAGGCCGCCGGTGCTGACGCGGCTGGCTCCGATGAGTTGATCGAGCGCATCCAGGGTGGCTGGCTCGACTTCGACGCCGCGATCGCGACACCGGACCAGATGGCCAAGGTGGGTAAGATCGCCCGCGTTCTTGGCCCGCGTGGCCTGATGCCGAACCCGAAGACCGGCACCGTGACGCCGAACATCGCTAAGGCGATCGGTGACATCAAGGGCGGCAAGGTGAGCTTCCGGGTCGACAAGCAGGCCAACCTGCACCTGATCATCGGCAAGTCGTCGTTCGACTCTGAGAAGCTGGTCGAGAACTACGCCGCCGCGCTGGACGAGGTGATGCGTGCCAAGCCGTCCGCCGCGAAGGGTCGCTTCCTCAAGAAGGTGACCTTCACGACGACGATGGGTCCCGGAATCCCCGTCGACCCCGCTCGCACCCGCAACCTGCTGGAAGCGGAAGCGTAAGGGGCTTCACCCAGCCAACGACTCTCGTGGCGGCCCGGTACACATGGCGATGTGTGTACCGGGCCGCCACGTTTAGTTGGGCCCGGTTTGGCTGGACCCGGTCCGCTTCGGGGCAGGGCAGCTGCGTGGCCCGGGTTCGTGCCCTGTGATGAGCCACTGCTCGCCCTTGGCGTCGGGGATCTTCGTCACGATGAACGTCCCGAGCGCTGGGCCGCCGATGATGGTGCCGCCGAGACTGTCCGCGCAGGAGCTGATCCGCACGCTGTCGGTCGTGACAGGGTCGCTGACCCAGGACGGCATGGACTCCGCGTAGTCGTTGACGTGCGTGATCTCTGCGTTGATGCCGAGTACCGCTTGCTCGCACGACGCATAGCCCAGGTCACTCGCGAACCGGACGCGGGCCACCTCGTCGAACCGCAGGCACACTTTCTCGACCTCGGGTTTTCCGGTGTCCGGGTCGGTTTGCGCGATGTGGTCGTAGACGCGCCGTACTGCTTCGTATGGGTCGCTGGCGTAGAGCTTGGTCGCTTCGGCTTTCTTACCGCCCTGTTCGGCGAGTTCGGCGCTGGACGGTCCGTCGGAGCCGCCGAGGTAGTGGTTGATCGCCCAGGCCCCGCCGGCCGCTACGGCGAGCAGCACGAGTGCCGCCGTGAGCAGTTTGCCGCCGAGCGCGGTCAGCCAGGCTGGTGTTCTGTCACGCCACCGGGTGGGTTCGACCTCGCGTGACTCGGCGGGCGGCAGTTCGCCGCCCTTCTCGGCTTGGTACTCGCGGAACCGCTGGAACTCCTGGAACTCGCGGAACTGCCGGAGTTCCTCCTCGCTGAGCAGCTCGGACGGTGACCGGGAAGCTAGTTCCGAGCCCGGTTCCGGCTGCGGCTCCTGGTGGGCTTCCGCAGGTGAGGAGTCCGGTCGTGGCGCGGGGAGGTTCGCGCCGCCCTGCTCACTGCCGTCGTCCTGTGTGTTGTCCTGACCGCGTTCTGCCACGGGTCCCATCATGCCGGATCGCCACCGGTGGGTACCCGCGCATCGCCGCCGGTGAGCACTGTCGTAGACTTGCTCGCGGTTCTACCGAAGACCGCTGGTCTCATGGGCGCATGTGTCCATGACGAAGGTCCCGCAGCGCGGGCGGCCTGCGCAGGAGGAACGAGGCTCGTCACCAGTGTGTCGTAACGCCCCGCGCCCCTTGCGCAGGGCGTTTTGTCGTCTCTGGGCCTGGAACCGCCACGGTCACCAGCTAACAGAGATGAGAGGAGGCGACACATGGCGAAGCCAGACAAGGTGGCGGCCGTCGCCGAGATCGCGGACAGGTTCCGCACCAGCTCGGCAGCCGTGATCACCGAGTACACCGGCCTCTCCGTTTCCCAGCTCTCCGAGCTGCGTCGCGCTCTCGGCTCTGGCGCCAAGTATCGGGTCGCGAAGAACACCCTCGTCAAGCGTGCCGCTGAGGACGCGGGCGTCGAGGGGCTTGACCACCTCTTCATCGGGCCGACCGCCATCACCTTCATCGAGGGTGAGCCGGTCGACGCGGCGAAGGTGCTCAAGAAGTTCTCAAAGGACAACAACGCCCTTGTCATCAAGGGCGGCTACATGGACGGCCGTCCGATCTCCTCCGATGAGGTCAACAAGCTGGCCGACCTGGAGAGCCGCGAAGTGCTGCTCACCCAGGCAGCGAGTGCGTTCAAGGCGAAGTTGTCCGAGGCGGCAAGGATGTTCGCGGAGCCTGCCTCGCAGGTTGCTCGCCTCGCCAGCGCGCTGGAAGACAAGCGCAAGGAAGAAGCGGGCTCCTGATACCGAGCACCCAGCCAAGAGCTGAGTACCACCCCGACCGATTTGTTCGTTACAAGGAAGGAAGGCCACCATGGCCAAGCTGAGCACCGACGAGCTGCTTGACGCGTTCAAGGAGCTGACCCTCATCGAGCTGTCCGAGTTCGTCAAGGCGTTCGAGGAGACCTTCGACGTCTCCGCCGCCGCCCCGGTCGCGGCCGTTGCCGCCGCCCCCGCCGCTGGTGGTGGCGCCGAGGAGGCCGCCGAGGAGCAGGACGAGTTCGACGTCGTCCTCGAGGGCGCTGGCGACAAGAAGATCCAGGTCATCAAGGTCGTGCGCGAGGTCGTCTCCGGCCTCGGCCTGAAGGAGGCCAAGGAGCTCGTCGAGGGCGCCCCGAAGCCGATCCTGGAGAAGGTCGACAAGGAGGCCGCCGACGCGGCCAAGGAGAAGCTGGAAGCCGCTGGCGCGCAGATCACCGTCAAGTAGCACTTCCGGCGTGCGGCCAGCCGGTCAGTGCTCCCGTTAGCACGGCCGCAGTACCGCGCATACCTGGCGTAACGGGCAGTCATCCGCTGGATGGCTGCCCGTTGCTGCGTCTGGGGTATCCCATGTCAGTAACATCGGTATGACCTGAGCCACGTACGCGGTAGGTTCCCGAATGGATCATGTCGCAGAGTAAGCAATCGACCCACAGCAGAAAATCTTATGACTGTTGAGTAACCTGTCTCACCAAGGTTCGTTGCACCGAATGAAGGGGACCTGACGTTCATTCGCATGCGCACCGCCAAGTGCCGGTGGACCGGTGAACTCAACGTAAACAGATTCAGGAGGTCCGATGGGTGCCGAGGTGGTCGTTGAGGGGTTGACCAAGTCCTTCGGGAGCCAGAACATCTGGCGTGATGTGACGCTGACGCTGCCGCCCGGCGAGGTGTCGGCGATGCTCGGCCCGTCTGGTACCGGAAAGTCGGTCTTCCTGAAGTCGATGATCGGCCTGCTCAAGCCCGACTCGGGTAAGTGCGTCATCAACGGCACGGACATCGTGCAGTGTTCCGAGCGCGATATGTACGAGGTGCGCAAGCTGTTCGGTGTGCTGTTTCAGGACGGCGCGTTGTTCGGGTCGATGAACCTGTATGACAACGTGGCGTTCCCGCTGCGGGAGCACACCAAGAAGTCCGAGTCCGAGATCAAGCGCATCGTGCTCGAGAAGCTGGAGATGACCGGTCTCTCGGGTGCCGAGGGCAAGCTGCCCGGCGAGATTTCTGGTGGTATGCGTAAGCGCGCCGGGCTGGCGCGGGCGCTGGTGCTGGACCCGGAGATCATCCTGTGCGACGAGCCGGACTCCGGTCTCGACCCGGTGCGCACGGCCTACCTCTCCCAACTGCTGATTGATCTGAACGCGCAGATCGACGCCACGATCCTGGTGGTTACCCACAACATCAACCTGGCGCGGACGCTGCCGGACAACCTGGGCATGTTGTTCCGCAAGGAGCTGATCATGTTCGGGCCTCGTGAGGTGTTGCTGACCTCGGAGGAGCCGGTGGTGGAGCAGTTCCTCAACGGTAAGCGGCTCGGCCCGATCGGCATGTCCGAGGAGAAGGACACCGCGCAGATGGCCGCGGAGCAGGCGATGGCCGACGCTGGTCATCACCACGGCGGCACCGAGGACGTTCGAGGCGTCGTTCCGCAGATCCTGCCCACCCCGGGTCTGCCGGAGCGCAAGGGCGAGCGTCGCCGCAAGGATCGCGTCATGCAGATCCTGCACACGCTGCCGCCCGCGGCACAGGAAGGCATCATCGAATCACTGTCCGAACAGGACCGGCAGCACTACGGCGTCCAGCGGCACGCCAGTGCTGGCGCGCAGCATGGTGGCGGGTCATCCGCGCCGCAGGCGAGCCAAGGCCAGCTGCCCGCCGACCAGGTGGCGCAGCTGCCGAGCCACGGCTGGGGCACCGCCGACCAGCTCCGGTCCACCGATGAGATCCCTCCGGGGCAGGGTGGTGCCCGGTGACGGCGACGACGGCTGTCAAGTTCCCCGGCAGGGGAATGCTCGAACAAACGGGCAGGCTGTTCGCGCTTGGCCTTGATGTCATCCGACTGAGCTTCCACCGCCCGTTCCAGACGCGTGAGTTCATCCAGCAGGCGTGGTTCATCGCCGGTGTATCGATCCTGCCGACGATGCTGGTGTCGATCCCGTTCGGCGCCGTCGTCTCGCTGCAGCTCGGTTCGCTGGTCAGCCAGCTCGGGGCGGAGTCGTTCACCGGTGCCGTCAGCGTGCTCGCCATCATCCAGCAGGCGTCGCCCATCGTGACCGCGCTGATCGTCGCTGGCGCAGCTGGCGCCGCGATCTGCGCGGATATCGGCGCGCGGACCATCCGCGAGGAGATCGACGCGATGGAAGTGCTCGGCGTTTCCGCCGTGCAACGTCTCGTCGTGCCGAGGGTGCTGGCATGCATGCTGGTCGCGATGCTGCTCAACGGCGTCGTCAGCGTGGTCGGCGTGCTCGGTGGATACTTCTTCAACGTCATCCTGCAGGACGGCACGCCTGGCGCGTACCTCGCCAGCTTCTCGGCGCTGGCGCAACTGCCCGACCTGTGGATCAGTGAGATCAAGGCGATCCTGTTCGGCTTCATGGCCGGCGTCGTCGCCTGCTACCGGGGCCTGAACCCGCCGCCGGGGCCGAAGGGTGTCGGTGACGCGGTCAACCAGTCCGTCGTCATCACCTTCTTGTTGCTGTTCTTCATCAACTTCATCCTGACGGCCGTTTACCTGACAGTCGTGCCGCCGAAGACGGGGTGAGGAATCGATGTCGATGCTGAACACCCTCACCCGTAACACCAGGAAGGCGGTCAACGCGCCGCTTTCCAAACTTGACGACCTCGGCGACCAGCTGTCCTTCTACGTCAGGGCACTGGGATGGGTGCCCAAGACGCTGGTGCACTACACCAAGGAAGTGCTGCGCATCCTCGCCGAGACGTTCTTCGGCACCGGTGCGCTCGCGGTCATCGGCGGCACCGTCGGCGTCATGCTCGGCATGACGCTCTTCGTGGGCATCGTCGTCGGCCTGCAGGGCTACGCCGGATTGGACCAGATCGGTGCCGCGGCGCTGTCCGGATTCGCCTCGGCCTACATCAACACCCGCGAGGTCGCGCCGCTCGTCGCTGGCCTCGCGCTGTCGGCGACGGTCGGTGCCGGGTTCACCGCGCAGCTCGGCGCGATGCGGATCTCCGAGGAGATCGACGCGGTCGAGGTCATGGCGGTGCCCAGCCTGCCGTTCCTCGTCACGACCAGGATCATCGCGGGTTTCATCGCGATCATCCCGCTCTACATCATCGGGCTACTGTCGTCCTATGTCGGGTCACGGTTGATCGTGACGGTCTTCTACGCCCAATCGGCCGGTACCTATGACCACTACTTCGAGCTGTTCTTACCCAAGGAAGACGTCTTCATCTCGTTCGCGAAAGTCTTGGTTTTCGCCGTCATCATCATCATGTCGCACTGTTTCTACGGATATACGGCATCGGGTGGCCCCGCCGGTGTCGGTGTCGCCGTCGGCAAGGCAGTGAAGACGACGATCGTGGTGGTCGCGCTGGTGAACTTCTTCCTCGGCTTCGGTATCTGGGGCACTGACACAACGGTGAGGATCGCAGGATGAGTGCACGTGGTGCGGTGTCGACGCTGAAGCGCAGGCTGCTCGGCGTCGGTTTCATCGTGCTGGTCATCGCGGGCGTCGCGCTGAGCGTCGCGGGGTTCAACAACGCCTTCACCCCGTACGTGACGGTGAACCTGAAGGCCGACAAGGTCGGCAACCAGCTGGGCCACAAATCGGACGTCAAGGTGCGTGGCTTGATCATCGGACACGTCAGCGATATCACGCCGACACCGGACGGCGCCGAGCTTGAGCTGAAGCTGAACCCGGAGGACGCCAAGCTGGTGCCGAAGTCGACGTCGGCGCGGCTGCTGCCGAAGACGCTATTCGGTGAGCGGTATGTGTCGCTGCAGTTCGACGACGCCAGCGGGCCGAAGCTGTCGAACGGCGACGTCATCCCGCAGGACAAGACCAAGACCGCGACCGAGCTGGGCGCCTCGTTCGAGAAGCTGCTTCCCGTGCTGCGCGCGGTGCAGCCGCAGAAACTGAACAGCACGCTGACCGCGATGTCCACCGCCCTTGACGGCAGGGGCGATCAGCTTGGCAAGACGTTGTCGGAGCTCGGCGACTACATGGGCAAGCTCAATCCGCACCTGCCCGCGCTTAAGGAGCAGTTCAAGCAGCTCGCACAGTTCGCGAACAACTTCTCCGAGGTCACGCCGGACATCGTCGCCACGCTGGAGAACTTCCGCACCAGCGCGCGGACGCTCGTGGAGAAGCGACAGCAGCTGAACTCGGTGTACAGCTCGGTGACGACCGCATCGCGGGACCTGGAGTCCTACATCGCCGCGAACAAGAACAACTTCATCCGTGTCGGCAAGGTCTCGCGACCGTCGCTGGAACTCATCGCGAAGTACTCGCCATCGTTCCCCTGCGTGACGAGGCAGATGGCCGATGCGCTTCCCACCCTGAACAAGGCGTTCGGCAAGGGCACGGACAAGCCTGGCCTGCAAGCCAAGGTCTTCATCACGCCGAACCGGGGCGAGTACAAGCCGGGCCAGGACGAGCCGGAGTTCAACCTCATGGGTAAGGGCGGCTACCGGGGTCCGTGGTGCATTGACCCGCACCACCCGGAGATCCCGGACCCGTTCCCGTACCCGTACCGCTTCCTGTATCTGGACGACGGCTCGAAGCGCCCGCCGGACGCCCGCTCCGAGCTCGACGGCGAGAAGCTGCCGTGCGACGCGCTCACCACCTTCGGCAATCCGATCCCGGAGAGGTGGCTCCGGGAGTGCAAGCCGGGCACCGCGCCTGGTCCCGGCAGGGGTAGTTCGTCCACCGGTGGCTCGGCCCCGATGAGCCCACCGAGCGCGAATCCGGCCAACACGCCAGCGGAGGGAGCCCTGATCGCGGAGTTGCTCAGCATTCAGTCCGGCACGCATCCGGGTGACATCCCCGGCTGGGGCGGCCTGCTGGTCGGTCCGCTCTACCGCGGTGCGGAGGTGAACTTCGAGTGAGAAGCGCCACGCATGTCACCGGACCACTGATCAAGCTGATCATCTTCATCGCGGTGACCATCCTGACGACGGCGGTGCTCGGCATCAGTATCGCCAACATCAACATGGCGGACACCAACAGTTACACCGCGCGGTTCAGTGACGCCACGCTGCTGCTGGAGAACGACGACATCCGCATCGCAGGTGTGCAGGTCGGTCAGGTCACCGAAATCGACGTGGTCGACAAAAGCCAGGCGGAGGTCACCTTCGAGGTGAACTCCGGTCTGCGGCTGCCGGAAACCGTCACGGCCGCGGTGCGTTACCGCAACCTGGTCGGGCAGCGTTACGTCGCGCTCGACCCCGGCGCCCGCACCGACGGCACGCCGCTGTTGCCCACCGACGGCACCGGTCACATCCCGCTTGAACAGACCAGGCCCGCGCTTGACCTGACGGAGCTGTTCAACGGCTTCAAGCCGCTGTTCACCGCGCTGTCGCCGAAGGACGTCAACCAACTGTCCTTCGAGATCATCCAGGTGCTGCAGGGTGAGGGCGGCACGATAGAAAATCTGCTCGCCCACACCGCGTCGCTGACGACGTCGCTGGCGGAGAAGGACAAGGTCATCGGCGAGGTCATCACCAACCTGAACGACGTGCTACAGCGGCTCAACGAGAAGAGCCCGGAACTGCGGCAGACCATCAGCACACTGCAGCAGCTGGTGTCGGGACTGGCCGAGGACGCCAAGCCCATCGGCGACGCGATCGAGGCCATCGACGACCTCTCCCGCTCGACCGCGGGTCTCGTCGGCGATGTGCGGCCGCCGTTGAAGCAGGACATCGCCGAGCTCGGCAAGCTGACGAAGACGCTCAACAAGCACGAGGACCTGGTGGAACACTTCATCACCTTCGGCCCGAAGAAGTATTCGACCCTGGGTAAGACCGCGAGCTACGGGTCGTGGTTCAACTTCTACCTGTGCAGTGGCGAGGCCACGCTGCGCTTCCCTGGCGCGGAGGACCAGCCCATCACCATCCCGATGGGTGAGCCGGACAGGGCGAGGTGCACCCGATGAAGCCTTTCCAGCAACGAAACCCGATCCCGATCGCGATCATCGGCGTCGTGCTGATCGCGCTCGGCCTTGTCGCCGCCATGAACTCCGACGAGCTGCCGCTCATCGGCTCCGGCACGGTCTACACCGCCGAGTTCGAAGAGGCGGCGGGTCTCAAGGACGGCGACGAGGTCCGCGTCGCTGGCATCAAGGTTGGCAAAGTCAAGGACGTCGAGCTGGACGGCAACGTGGTCCTGGTCAGCTTCTACGTCAAGGACACCTGGATGGGTGACACCACCAGGGCAGGCATCAAGCTCAAGGACCTGCTTGGCCAGAAGTTCCTGGCGGTGGAACCGTCTGGCGGCGAGGTGCTGGACCCGTCGGAGACCATCCCGAACGCGCGCACCACGTCGCCGTTCGACGTGCTCGAGGCGTTCCGGGGCCTGTCGGAGACCACCGACGCGATCGACGTCAACCAGCTCGCCAAGAGCTTCGACGTTATCTCGAAGACCTTCGGCGGCACGTCCGACGAGATCAAGGGCGCGCTCAACGGGCTGTCGCAGCTCTCGGACACGATCGCGAAGCGCGACACCCAGTTGTCGAACCTGTTGGAGAACACGCGCCAGATCAGCCAGACGCTGGCCGACCGCGACGCGCAGCTGGTGAAGCTGATGAAGGACGGCAACGTGCTGCTCGCCGAGCTGTCGAAGCGCAAGGCGGCGATCAGTTCGCTGCTGCAGGGCATCCAGCAACTCGCCGTGCAGCTCAACGGGCTGGTCGATGACAACAAGGCGCAGCTGCAGCCGGTGCTGAAGGACCTCGATCGGCTCACCGGCATGCTGCACCGCAACCGCGAAGCCCTCGGTGAGGGCATCGAGACCTTCGCGCCGTTCGTCCGGCAGTTCAACAACACCCTCGGCAACGGCCGTTGGTTCGACAACTACATCTGCGGACTGCTGCTACCCCAGGAGGGTCCCATCAACCAGCAGGGATGTGATCCGCGATGAGCCCGACGACTCGTGTTGGCTACAGCCTGTGGCGCGGCGTCGCCATCGCATGCGTGCTCGGTCTCGTCGTGGCGGGCGGCCTGTGGTGGACGCTCAAGGACGCCGGAACCAAGACCGTCGTCGCGTACTTCCCAACCGCCATCGGCCTGTACAAGGACAACGACGTGCGCATGCTCGGTGTCGAGACGGGCACCGTCGAGCGCGTCGAGCCGCAGGGTGACCGGGTGAAGGTCACCATGACCTACGACCGCACGGTTCAGGTTCCCGCGGACGCGCAAGCCGTGATCGTCGCGCCGTCGCTGGTCAGTGATCGTTACGTACAGCTGACGCCGCCCTACTCCGGCGGTCCAGAGCTCGAGGACGGCGCCGTCATCACCCAGGAGCGCACCGCGGTGCCGCTCGAAGTCGACGACTTGTACGCCTCGCTGTCCAGGGTGAGTGAGGCGCTCGGCCCTGACGGCGCCAATAAGAACGGCGCACTGTCGCGGCTGCTCGACACGTTGGCCGAGAACTTCAAGAACAACGGCAAGGCGCTCAACGTCACCATCAACAAGCTGGGCAAGGCGTCCAACACTCTCGCGGGCAACAAGGATGACCTGTTCGCCACGGTGTCGAACCTGGCGGAGTTCTCCAACACGCTCGCGGCGAGCGACGCGGACGTCGCCGAGTTCCAGCGCAGGCTGGCTGACGTGAGCGGCTTCCTCGCTGGGGAGCGGCAGAACCTGGCGAAGTCCGTCGAGCTGCTCGGCGCGACGCTGGCCAAGGTGCGCCAGTTCGTAGACGAGAACCGGGACCGGCTGAAGTCGAATGTCGACAAGCTCGCCGACGTCACCCAGGTGCTCGTCGAGGAGCGGGCGGAGCTGGCGGAGATCTTCGACGTCGGGCCGGTCGCGCTTGGCAACGTGATCAACGCCTACAACGCGTCTTCCGGCACGCTCGACGCGCGGCCGGTGATCAACGAACTGCGCATGCCGGTGCTGCTGATGCTGTGCGACTTCATCGGCCAGGCACCTGACGGCTCTGGCGACCAGCTCGCCTCGATGTGCGAGCAGCTGGCGCCATTGACCGAGGACCTGCCTACCCCGGCGCAGGTGCTCAACTCGCTGCACGACGGTGAGCTGCCACCGTTGCCACTCGCGCTGATGGAACAGATGTCGCAAGGAGGTGGCCGCTGATGTGGCGTAGCAAGTCCCGCCGGTCAACGGGCATGCTCGCGGCCGTCTTCGCGATGGTGACGTCGCTGCTCGCCGGATGTGGTTCGTTCACCGGTATCTACGACATCCCGCTGCCGGGTGGCGCCGATCTCGGCGATGACCCGGTTCGGGTGGAGATGCACTTCCGCAACGTGCTCGATCTCGTGCCGCAGTCCGCCGTCAAGATCAACGAAGTCTCGGTCGGCAAGGTCGAGGAGATCTCGCTGACCGGCCAGGACTGGAACGCCAAGGTCACGGTCCTGCTCAACGGCGAGACCGACCTGCCTGCCAACGCACGGGCCAATGTCAAACAGTCCAGCCTGCTCGGTGAGAAGTACATCGAGCTGTTGCACCCGCCGAAGGGCACCGGGCAGGGCGAGTTGACCGACGGTTCGGTCATCCCGGTCTCGCGCACCGACCGCGGCGTCGAGCTGGAAGAGGTCCTCGGTGCGATGTCGATGCTGCTCAACGGCGGTGGTGTCGAGCAGCTCAACACGATCACCAAGGAGCTCAACCAGGTCTCGACCGGCCGCGAGGGCGAGATCAAGGCGTTTCTGCACAACGCGGAGACCCTCGTGCAGGGCCTCGACGGGCAGACACAGGACATCTCCAACGCCCTCGACGGCCTGAACCGGCTGTCCAAGGCGCTGCGCAAGGATAAAGAGGCTATCGCGGCCGCGCTGGACGATCTCGAGCCGGGTATGAAGGTGCTCGTTGACCAGCGCAAGCAGCTGGTGACGATGCTGGAGTCGATGAAGAAGCTTTCCGTCGTCGCTACCGACACCATCCAGAAGAGCCAGCGTGATCTGGTGAATAACCTCGAGTCGCTGCGACCGATCCTTGCCAACCTGGTCAAGGCGGGCGACAAGCTGCCGAAGTCGCTGGAGATCCTGGTGTCGTTCCCGTTCCCTGACTCCGCCGTCGACGGGGCGAAGGGCGACTACTTCAACCTGTACCAAGAGCTGAATCTGAACATCAGGGAGATCTACGAGGCGTACCGGCGGCACCGGGGCAACCCGTTCGACGGGCTTCCGGTGCTGGAGAAGGTGCCCGCGTCCGAGGGCGAGCTGCTCGACCCGAACCAGCTCCCGCCGCTGCCACTGCCGTCGCCGTCCGACGGGGACTCCGGCGGACAGTCTGATGACGGCCTCGGCGTGCTGCCCGGGCTGCTGGGAGGTGGCAGCTGATGCTGACTCGCAAGATCAAGATCCAGATCGTCGCGTTCTTCGTGATCAGCGCCGTCGCGCTGGTGTTCGCGCTGTTCCGGTTCACCGACATCGCGAAGGTGTTCGGCGAGGACATCTACACGGTGTCCATGGAGCTGAACGAGTCCGGTGGGATCTTCTCCAACGCCGAGGTCACCTACCGCGGCTTCAACGTCGGTCGGGTGGGTGAACTCAGCCTGACAGAGGACGGCCTGAAGGTGGATCTCGAGATTCAGCCGAACAATCCGCCGATTCCCGCCGACCTGGAAGCGCTCGTGCTGAACCGGTCCGCGATCGGTGAGCAGTTCGTTGACCTGCGGCCCAAGTCCGCGGGTGGGCCGTACCTCGAGGACGGCTCGGTGATTCCCGCCGAACGGACCAAGACGCCGGTGCCGACGGCCAAGGTCATCAACGACCTGCACGACCTGGCGAGTTCGGTGCCGACCGACTCGCTGCGCACGGTCGTCGACGAGTCGTTCAAGGCGTTCTCCGGCACCGGTGACGACCTGCAACTGTTGATGGACACCACGCGGGACTTCACCGCCGCTGCCAGGCAGCACCTGCCGCAGACGGTGGAGCTGCTGCGCTCGGGCAACCAGGTGCTGCGCACCCAGAACGCCGAGATCGACTCGATCAGGTCGTTCAGCAGGGATCTGCGGGCGTTGTCGGAGACATTCAAGGGGTCCGACGCCGACATCAGGCGGCTGATCGAGCAGACCCCGCCGACCGCCAACCAGCTCAGCAGGGTCGTTGACGAGGTGGGGCCTGGGCTCAGCGCGCTGGTCGCCAACCTGATCACGCTCGGCGAGCTTTCGGACGATCGGCTGGGGGGCCTCGAGCAGACGCTGCTGACGTACCCGGCGCTGAGTGCCGGTGCGCAGGCGATCCTCGACCCGAAGGAGCCGAAGGCGCCGCTTGGTCTCGCGCTGAACCTGTTCGATCCGCCGCCGTGCGTGAAGGGTTACGAGAGCACCAAGAAGCGGCCAGGCGACGACACATCGCCGTCGAAGTACAACGAGAAGGCATACTGTGCCGAACCGACGGGCAGTCCGATCGACGTCCGCGGTTCGCAGAACGCGCCGTTCAACGGCGTACCGGTGGCACCTACTCAGCAACAGCTTGAGGAGAACTCCGATCGCGACGCCGAGTCGCTCGAAGAGGACAGCTCGAACAGCCTCCTGTCGAGTTCCAACGCGCAGTTGCTGAGCCAGCTGCTCTCGATGAGTTGACGGTGACCGGCGGTATCAGACAGCGATATCACATCGTTCGCCTACGCTGAGGACGTAATGAGCAGTGACGATGCTCGGGCCGACGTGCCCGAGGAACACGACGGTGTCTCCGACGCCGCTGACGGCACCGAGGACACCGATGCTGTGACGGTCTCGCAGGCGGAGTCCCAGGAACCGCGAGAGTCGCGATCGAGCATGCTCGCGCGACAGCCGGTGTTCCTGGTTGCCTCGGTGTTCGCGGTGCTTGGCCTGATCGCCGCCGCCACCTTCGGCATCCTGTGGTGGACGGAATCGAGCAGCGACGCAGCCCAGAACGCCACGGCGCGAGACGAGGCGGTCGCGGCCGCGGAGCAGGCCATCTCGGCCTTCGCCGAGGTCGACTACCAGAACCCTGACAAGTACCGGGACCAGCAGGTCGCGGTGTCGACGGACGAACTGGCCCAGCATGTCAAGGATGGTTGGAAACAGGCCCGCGATGTCATCGTCAAGGCGCAGCGCTCGTCGGAGATCGAGTTCTTCGCCGTGGCGGTTGAGGAACTCAATGCCTACGACGGCACCGCGACGGTGATCGCGTCCTCCGAGGTGACGCTGTCGTTCGAGGATCAGAACGCGCAGTTGCCGCGCCGCTGGCGCGCTGAGATGAAGCGCATCGATGGGGAGTGGAAGCTCTCGGACATCGAGCTGATCCCCATCCCGAGGACGCAGCAGGTCGGCAACCAAGGATCGGAGCCGCAGTGACAAACCGACGGCGATCGACACCCAGCGGCGGGTCGCGGCGGCCGCAGGTCGCTGGACTGCGCAAGTCAGCGAAGCCGAGTCCCACGCCCCGCCCGACACCGCAGCCAAGAACGGACGCCTCGGACACCGACGAGATGCGGCCCGAGGAGACGGAGGTCGAGGAAGCCTCGGCTGTTCCGGCAGACACCTCGGCGGACACCGACTTCGCCGAGGACGTGGCCGACAGCGACACCGACGACACCGACGACACCGACGACACCGACGACACCGACGACACCGACAGCAGCGACACCGGCGGTGCCGCGGTGGCCGCCACGGCGTCGACCGCGTCCAAGAGGCCCCGGCCTCGCCCGAAGGCCCGCGACGGGGGCGTCCGGAAGCCGGAGTCACCGGACGAGACGGTCTCGCAGCCGTCCGCGCTGCCGGAGGGCCGTGCCGCGGCAACGAAGCAGCGGCTGCGGCACGCCTCGTGGACGCTGACCAGCGTGGTCGGTGCGCTGGCGCTGGTGCTCGCACTCACCGCGGCGTTCTTCGCGTACAAGTATTTCGCGGCAGGCGCTGGCGACGAGAACAAGGCCATGGTCGATGTTGTGGCGACCGAGCAGCTCAAGCAGCAGGTCTCGGACGGCCTCGAAACGATGTTCTCGTACAACTACAACAACGTGCAGCAGCATGAGCAGGCCGTGAAGGACGTGCTGGCGACCGACGAGATGCGGTCGCAGTACGAGGAGCTCATGGGCGATGTGAAGGAGAAGGCGCCGGAGCAGAAGGTCGTGCTCCAGACGACCGTGCGCAACGTCGCGGTGATCGAGATGAACGAGGACTCCGCGCGGGTCTTGGCATTCATCGACCAGACCTCAGTCCGGGAGGACAGCGGGCAGAGCGCCGCGACAGGTGACCAGCCGACCGTGACCGCGGTGCGCGTCGATGGCGAGTGGAAGATCTCACACATCGACGCCTACGCCGACCCTCGCAATCGCGCCCCGGTTCCCGGTAACGGCGGCAACGGTGGCGATGGCGGCCACGACGGTGGCGGCAACTAGGCGCCTCAGCTGCGACGAAGGGCTTCTTCCTCACCTCAGACGCGGGGAAGAAGCCCTTCGTCGCATCCACCCCATTGCGACACCAGGGTGAGATGACCGTGAGTCACTGCACTGTTGCGGTGCCGCACCGCCCGGTGGCTTGACTCGGCGGCCCTGGCACGCCACCCTGAATCGCGAAGCCACAAGGCATCCGCCGATGCGAAGCGGAACGAAGGTGCGGCGAGGCTGGGCCCCGATGCGCGTGCCCCCTCGACAGCGGCGATTTTCGTCGCTAGACTGCTCTGTTGCGCTGCCCGCTTTCATGCTGCCCTGAGCCAGGCGCTACGATGGCGGACACCACCGCACCCTTATAGACAGTCGGCGTCCCGTGTTGCCATGTCCCGTGTCAACGTGGCGTTGCTGTCCAACCGCTTATCTGTCCCCGGAAGGACGCATCTTGGCAGTCTCTCCCGCGAACCAAGCCAACATTGCGAACCCATCGGAGATTCCTGGAGCACCCAAACGGGTCTCATTCGCGAAGATTCGCGAACCGCTCGCCACGCCTGACCTGCTCGACGTGCAGATCAAGTCGTTCGAGTGGTTCACCGGCGACGACGCATGGTTCGAGCGCCGGGTGAACGAGGGCGAAGAGAACCCGGTCGGGGGGCTCGCGGAAGTTCTCGGCGAGATCTCGCCGATTGAAGACTTCTCCGGTTCGATGTCGCTCTCCTTCGCCGACCCGCGCTTCGACGAGGTTAAAGCCTCGGTCGAAGAGTGCAAAGACAAGGACATGACGTATTCGGCGCCGCTGTTCGTCACCGCCGAGTTCGTCAACAACAACACTGGTGAGATCAAGAGCCAGACGGTCTTCATGGGCGATTTCCCCGTGATGACTGACAAGGGCACTTTTATCATCAACGGCACTGAGCGTGTCGTCGTCTCCCAGCTTGTCCGTTCGCCCGGTGTCTACTTCGACCAGGCCATCGAGAAGACGACCGACAAGGACGTCTTCAGTGTGAAGATCATCCCGAGCAGGGGCGCTTGGCTGGAGTTCGACGTCGACAAGCGCGACACCGTCGGAGTGCGCATCGACCGCAAGCGCCGCCAGCCGGTGACCGTGCTGCTCAAGGCGCTCGGCTGGTCCACGGAGGCTATCCGGGAGCGGTTCGGCTTCTCCGAGACGCTGATGGCCACGCTGGAGAAGGATCACACCGCCGGCACTGACGAGGCGCTGCTCGACATCTACCGCAAGCTCCGCCCTGGCGAGCCGCCGACGAAGGAGAGCGCGCAGACGCTGCTGGAGAACCTGTTCTTCAAGAACAAGCGTTATGACCTCGCCAAGGTCGGCCGGTACAAGATCAACAAGAAGCTCGGCCTCGACACGTCGTACGAGACCGGCACGCTGACCGAGGAAGACATCGTCTCCACGATCGAGTACCTGGTCCGCCTGCACGCTGGCGAGCACACGATGAACAGCGTCGTTGGCGTCGACGTTCCGGTCGAGACCGACGACATCGACCACTTCGGCAACCGCCGCCTGCGCACCGTCGGTGAGCTGATCCAGAACCAGATCCGGGTCGGGCTCTCCCGTATGGAGCGTGTGGTCCGCGAGCGGATGACCACCCAGGACGTCGAGGCGATCACGCCGCAGACCCTGATCAACATCCGCCCGGTCGTCGCCGCGATCCGCGAGTTCTTCGGGACATCGCAGCTCTCGCAGTTCATGGACCAGAACAACCCGATCGCGGGCCTGACGCACAAGCGTCGTCTCTCGGCCCTCGGCCCTGGTGGTCTGTCCCGTGAGCGCGCGGGCATGGAGGTCCGCGACGTCCACCCGTCGCACTACGGCCGGATGTGCCCGATCGAGACGCCGGAAGGCCCGAACATCGGGCTGATCGGCTCGCTGTGCTCTTACGCGCGGGTGAACCCGTTCGGTTTCATCGAGACGCCGTACCGGAAGGTCATCGAGGGCCAGGTCACCGACCAGGTCGACTACCTGACCGCCGACGAGGAGGACCGCCACGTCAAGGCGCAGGCCAACGCGCCGATCGACGCCGACGGTCACTTCACCGAGGAGAAGGTCCTCGGTCGCCGGAAGGGCGGCGAGGTCGAGCTGATCGACCCGATGGAGATCGACTACATGGACGTCTCGCCGAGGCAGATGGTCTCGGTCGCGACGGCCATGATTCCGTTCCTTGAGCACGACGACGCCAACCGTGCGCTGATGGGTGCGAACATGCAGCGCCAGGCGGTGCCGCTGCTGCGCAACGAGTCGCCGCTTGTCGGCACCGGTGTTGAGCTGCGCGCCGCCGTCGACGCGGGTGACGTGCTGCTCGCCGAGGAAGCGGGCGTCGTCGAGGAAGTCTCGGCCGACATCGTCACCGTGATGCACGACGACGGCAGCCGCCGGAGCTACGGGCTGTACAAGTACCGCCGCTCCAACCAGGGCACCTGCATGACCCACAAGCCGATCGTCAACGAGGGCGACCGGGTTGAGGTCGGTCAGGTCATCGCCGACGGCCCGTCCACGGAGGACGGCGAGATGGCGCTCGGCAAGAACCTGCTCGTCGCGGTCATGCCGTGGGAAGGCCACAACTACGAGGACGCCATCGTCATCTCGGAGCGCCTGGTGCAGGACGACGTCATGACGTCGATCCACATCGAGGAGCACGAGGTCGACGCCCGCGACACCAAGCTGGGCGCCGAAGAGATCACCCGCGACATCCCGAACGTCTCCGAGGACGTCCTCGCCGACCTCGACGACCGCGGCATCGTCCGCATCGGCGCCGAGGTGCAGCCGGGCGACATCCTGGTCGGCAAGGTCACGCCGAAGGGTGAGACCGAGCTGACCCCTGAGGAGCGTCTGCTGCGGGCCATCTTCGGTGAGAAGGCCCGCGAGGTGCGCGACACCTCGCTGAAGGTGCCGCACGGTGAGTCCGGCAAGGTCATCGGCATCAGGATGTTCTCCCGTGACGAGGACGACGAGCTGCCGCCCGGCGTCAACGAGCTGGTCCGGGTCTACGTCGCCAAGAAGTCGAAGATTCAGCCGGGTGACAAGCTCGCTGGCCGGCACGGCAACAAGGGCGTCATCGGCAAGATCCTGCCCGTGGAGGACATGCCGTTCATGGAGGACGGCACCCCGATCGACGTCGTGCTGAACACTCACGGTGTGCCGCGTCGTATGAACATCGGGCAGATCCTGGAGTTGCACCTTGGCTGGCTGGCCTCGCAGGGCTGGAAGGTCGAGGGCTCACCGGACTGGGCGAAGAACCTGCCGGAGGAGCTCCTCGACGTCGAGCCGGGTACCAATACCTCGACGCCGGTGTTCGACGGTGCCCGCGAGGAGGAGCTGACCGGTCTGCTCAGCGCGACCAAGCCGAACCGGGACGGGGAGCGTCTCGTCCACACCGACGGCAAGGCGCAGCTGCTGGACGGCCGTTCCGGTGAGCCGTTCCCGTACCCGGTCGCGGTGGGCTACATGTACATCCTGAAGCTCCACCACATGATCGACGACAAGATCCACGCCCGGTCCACCGGTCCGTACTCGATGATCACCCAGCAGCCGCTGGGTGGTAAGGCGCAGTTCGGTGGTCAGCGCTTCGGTGAGATGGAGTGCTGGGCGATGCAGGCCTACGGTGCGGCGTACTCGCTGCAGGAGCTGCTCACGATCAAGTCGGACGACGTCGTCGGCCGTGTGAAGGTCTACGAGGCCATCGTCAAGGGGGAGAACATCCCGGAACCGGGTATCCCCGAGTCGTTCAAGGTGCTGCTCAAGGAGCTGCAGTCGCTGTGCTTGAACGTGGAGGTGCTGTCCAGTGACGGAGCCGCGATCGAGATGCGCGACTCCGATGACGAGGACCTTGAGCGCGCCGCCGCGAACCTGGGCATCAACTTGTCCCGCAACGAGTCGCCCTCGGTGGACGACGTCATGCACTGACCTCGCCGCCCTGGCGGGCCGATAGTGGCCCGCCAGGGTGAGCAGACCACTTTAGCCAGCCTGTGGGGGCGTGACAGCTCCCGCGAACCCCCAAAGGAGAAGGAAGAACAGACGTGTTGGACGTCAATTTCTTCGACGAGCTCCGCATCGGCCTCGCAACGGCCGATCAGATTCGCCAGTGGTCCTACGGCGAGGTGAAGAAGCCGGAGACCATCAACTACCGCACCCTCAAGCCAGAGAAGGACGGGCTCTTCTGCGAGAAGATCTTCGGTCCTACCCGCGACTGGGAGTGCTACTGCGGCAAGTACAAGCGGGTCCGCTTCAAGGGCATCATCTGTGAGCGCTGCGGCGTCGAGGTGACCCGCGCCAAGGTGCGTCGTGAGCGGATGGGCCACATCGAGCTGGCCGCCCCCGTCACGCACATCTGGTATTTCAAGGGCGTGCCGAGCCGCCTCGGCTACCTGCTCGACCTTGCTCCGAAGGATCTCGAGAAGATCATCTACTTCGCGGCCTACGTCATCACGAGCGTGAACGAGGAGCTGCGGCACAACGACCTGCCCACGCTGGAGAACGAGATCAACGCGGAGCGCAAGACCATCGAGTCGAAGCGTGACGCCGAGGTCGAGGAGCGGGCGCAGAAGCTGGAGGCCGACCTCGCCGAGCTCGAGGCGGAGAAGGCCAAGTCGGACGTGCGGCGCAAGGTCAAGGAAGGCGGAGAGCGCGAGATGCGCCAGATCCGCGACCGCGCCAACCGCGAGCTCGACCGGCTGGAAGAGGTGTGGAACACCTTCACCAAGCTGGAGCCGCGCCAGCTCATCGTCGACGAGCTGCTCTACCGTGAGCTGTACGACCGCTACGGCGAGTACTTCACCGGTGGCATGGGCGCTGGCGCCATTCAGAAGCTGTGCTCCGAGTTCGACGTCGACGCCGAGGCCGAGGGCCTGCGCGACGTCATCCGCAACGGCAAGGGCCAGAAGAAGCTGCGTGCGCTGAAGCGGCTCAAGGTGGTCTCGGCGTTCCAGTCGACCGGCAACGACCCGCGCGGCATGGTGCTCGACGCTGTGCCGGTGATCCCGCCGGATCTGCGTCCGATGGTGCAGCTCGACGGTGGCCGGTTCGCCACGTCGGACCTGAACGACCTGTACCGCCGCGTCATCAACCGCAACAACCGGTTGAAGCGGCTGATCGACCTCGGCGCGCCCGAGATCATCGTCAACAACGAGAAGCGGATGCTGCAGGAGGCCGTCGACGCGTTGTTCGACAACGGCCGCCGTGGCCGTCCGGTGACCGGACCAGGCAACCGGCCGCTGAAGTCGCTGTCCGACCTGCTCAAGGGCAAGCAGGGCCGGTTCCGCCAGAACCTGCTCGGTAAGCGTGTCGACTACTCGGGCCGGTCGGTCATCATCGTCGGTCCGCAGTTGAAGCTGCACCAGTGCGGTCTGCCGAAGCAGATGGCGCTCGAGCTGTTCAAGCCGTTCGTGATGAAGCGGCTTGTCGACCTCAACCACGCGCAGAACATCAAGTCCGCCAAGCGGATGGTGGAGCGCTCCCGTTCCGCGGTGTGGGACGTGCTGGAAGAGGTCATCACCGAGCACCCCGTGTTGCTGAACCGGGCGCCGACGCTGCACCGCCTCGGTATCCAGGCGTTCGAGCCGCAGCTGGTCGAAGGTAAGGCCATCCAGCTGCACCCGCTGGTGTGTGAGGCGTTCAACGCCGACTTCGATGGTGACCAGATGGCGGTGCACCTGCCGCTATCCGCCGAGGCACAGGCCGAGGCGCGGATCCTGATGCTGTCGGCGAACAACATCCTCTCGCCCGCATCGGGTCGTCCGCTGGCGATGCCGCGACTGGACATGGTCACCGGGCTGTTCCACTTGACCAGGCTGGACGAGAACGCCCCAGGCGCTGGCCAGGCGTTCGCGTCCGAGGCCGAGGCGATCATGGCGTTCGACCGGCACCTCGTCGGGCTGCACGCCCCGATCAAGATCAGGGTCAAGGACCGGCAGCCGCCGAAGGAGCTGCAGCCTGAGCTCGCCGAGCAGGGCTGGGAGCCGGGTCAGCCGTGGCTGGCAGAGACCACTCTCGGCCGGGTCATGTTCAATGACCTGCTGCCCGCCGACTACCCGTACATCAACGATGCGTTGCCGAAGAAGCGCCAGGCGGCGATCGTCAACGACCTCGCCGAGCGGTACTCCATGACCCAGGTCGCGCAGACGCTCGACAAGGTCAAGGACGCCGGCTTCTACTGGGCGACCCGCTCCGGTGTCACGGTGTCGATCTCGGACGTGCTCGTCCCCGAGGAGAAGAAGCAGATCCTCGAGGACTTCGAGGGCAAGGCCGCCCAGGTGGAGAAGCGCTACCAGCGCGGTCAGCTGTCCCACGCCGAGCGCAACAACGAACTCGTCAAGGTGTGGGCGCAGGCGACGGAAGACGTCGCCGACGCCATGGAGGAGCACTTCCCGGACGACAACTCGATCGCGATGATCGTGAAGTCGGGCGCGGCGGGCAACATGACCCAGGTCCGGTCGCTGGCCGGTATGCGTGGTCTGGTGTCCAACCCGAAGGGTGAGTACATCCCCCGGCCGATCAAGTCCAACTTCCGTGAGGGCCTGTCGGTGGCGGAGTACTTCATCGCGACGCACGGTGCTCGGAAGGGTCTTGCCGACACCGCGCTGCGTACCGCCGACTCGGGTTACCTGACCCGTCGTCTTGTCGACGTCTCGCAGGACGTCATCGTGCGTGAGGTCGACTGCGGCACCAGCCGTGGCATCCAGATGACCATCGGCGAGAAGCAGCAGGACGGCTCGATCCTGCGCGCCGAGCACGTGGCTACCAGCGTGTACGCGCGCACCATCGCCGAGGACGCGGTGGACGCCAACGGCAACGTCGTCGTCAACCGCGGCGACGACCTCGGTGACCCGGCGATCGAGAAGCTGGCTTCCAGCGGGATCGACCGGGTGAAGGTCCGCAGCGTGCTGACCTGCGAGTCGGTCGTCGGTGTCTGTGCGTGCTGCTACGGCCGCTCGATGGCGACGGGCAAGCTCGTCGACGTCGGTGAGGCCGTCGGTATCGTCGCCGCGCAGTCGATTGGTGAGCCGGGTACGCAGCTGACGATGCGTACCTTCCACCAGGGTGGTGTCGCCGGTGACGACATCACCACGGGTCTGCCGCGTGTGCAGGAGCTGTTCGAGGCTCGTGTGCCGAAGGGCAAGGCGCCGATCGCCGAGGTCGCCGGCCGGGTGCGCATCGAGGAGAGCGAGCGCTTCTGGAAGATCACGCTGATCCCGGACGACGGCGCCGAGGAGATCGTGCTCGACAAGCTGTCCAAGCGGCAGCGGCTCGCGGTCGGTCCCGAGGGCCCGCTGGCGGACGGCGACCATGTCGACGTCGGTCAGCAGCTGCTGGAAGGCACGCCGGACCCGCACGAGGTGCTGCGCGTCATGGGTCCGCGCCAGGCGCAGATTCACCTGGTGGACGAGGTCCAGAAGGTGTACCGCGCACAGGGCGTGTCGATCCACGACAAGCACATCGAGGTCATCGTGCGGCAGATGCTGCGCCGCGTCACGATCATCGATTCCGGTGCCACCGACTTCCTGCCCGGCGAGCTGCCGGAGCGGGCGAGGTTCGAGGCGATCAACCGGAACACGGTGGCCGAGGGCGGCGACCCGGCGTCCGGCCGTCCGGTGCTGATGGGTATCACCAAGGCGTCGCTGACCACGGACTCGTGGCTGTCGGCCGCGTCGTTCCAGGAGACGACCCGCGTGCTGACCGACGCGGCCATCAACGGCCGCTCGGACAAGCTGGTCGGCCTCAAGGAGAACGTGATCATCGGTAAGTTGATCCCGGCTGGTACGGGCATCAACCGGTACCGCAACATCCAGGTGCAGCCGACCGAGGAGGCCAGGGTCGCGGCCTACGCGATCCCGTCCTACGACGATGGCTACTACACCCCGGATGTCTTCGGCTCCGGTACCGGCATGGCCGTTCCGCTGGACGACTACGACTTCGGCCGCGACTTCCGGTAAGCACTGGAAGCCCGCGGGGGAAGATAAGCGGAGAGACAGAGAAGGCCCGGGTGCTGCGGCACCCGGGCCTTCTTCTCGTGCGCCGCCTCACACGTCCGTGATGTCGGCGAGCAGCATGTCGATGTCGAACTGGTCCTCTTCCTGCTCGACGGGAACGGCATCGAGCGTCATGTTGGCGAACGCCTCGGCATCCTCACGGTTGAGGAACCACGACGCGCGGCCTTCATCGGATTCGACCTGGAACAGCAGCAGCCGGTCGCCCTGGTCCTCGAAGGGAACGAAGCGGACGTCGCCGATGCCAGCGGGTGCCTTCAGCCCGGCGAGCAGCAGATCACGCGCGAAAACCCAGGTCACCCAGGTCTCCGGGCTGGTCTGGAACTCGACGGTGATCGCATAAGGGTCATCGGCTCGGTAGGACCAGCACGAGTACACCGGGGCGGCCTCGTTGGTCAGAGTGATGAACCGTTCCAGTCGCACGGTGTTGGCGGCCATGTCGCCTCCTCCTGGTCGTGTCCGCCGGCCGTGCCGACGTGTTGGGGTCTTTCGCAGGGGAGAGGCACGATCACGGCGGCAATGACGTAGCTCGCTGCGATCTCAGCCGATACGGTGTTCCCGCCGTCACATCTGTAACGCCCCAGGTCAGCCAATCGATAGGGCGAGCTCGCGCGAGTCCCGAGTTCTGGAGCCGCGAGTTCTGACTTCCGGTGTCAGGAGTGCGCCGGCTCCGCGCATTCGTGGTCGTAACACCGTCCACTGTCGAAGCATTAGACAATGTGGTCGCTATAGCAGCCACAACGCCTCAAGACCATCGGCGGCCCTGCGCCGGGAAGCTAGATTCGACGTCTGTCAACTAGGACGTGCCTCATGCCGGGTGCGAACGCAACTGAGCCCCGGGATGGGGGAGGCCACCCGGGGCTCAGTCACCCGCGCCAACGGGTGCTGACCAAAAGGTCAGACGTCAGGTCATGCGTGCATCAGGAACCGGCAGGAGCGTGGCACACGGTGCAGGGAGTGCCGGACACGACGCCAACCGCGCCGTGCGCCATCACACGTCCGTGAGGCCCGCGATGAGCGCGTCCATGTCGAAGTGCTCGGACTCCGCGCCGACCGGGACGGCGTCCAACGTCATGGTCGCGAATTCCTCGGCGTCGTCGCGGTTGAGGAACCACGACGCCCTGCCCTGGTCGGACTCGACCTGGAACAGCAGCAGCCGGTCGCCCTCGTCCTCGAACGGCACGAAGCGGACGTCGCCGACGCCAGCGGGTGCCTGCAGGCCCGCGAGCAGCAGGTCGCGGGCGAATACCCAGGTGATCCAGTCGTCCGGACTGGTCTGGAACTCCACGGTGATGGAGTACGGCTCGTCAGGGCTGTAGGACCAGCGAGAAAGCACGGGCGCGCGCTCGCTGAGCAAGTCGATGAACCGTTCCTGGCGCACGGTGTTGGCGGCCATGTCGCCTCCTCGTTGTCGTCTCCGGCGGTCGGTGTCCCTGCCGGCGGGAATCGAGATCTGTCGCGAGAGAGAGGCGCCAGGTCAGCCCTGATGACGGCACTGTGCGCGAAGTCAACCGATATGGTGTTCCCGTCGTCACACCTGTAACATCGCCGCGCGACGCATCGATGATGAGGCGGCATTTCAGGTGCACGCCATCCGGGTGATGGGGCGTGTTGTCGTTAACCGACCCCCCGATTTGGACCCGCTGACCGGGACGGGTATCTTGGACCTCTGTGCCCGGCCAATGTCGGGCCGCTCCGCGTGCCTGTTGACCGCTCAGGCGCTCTGATGAGCGAGCAAGCGTCGACTCAAGGCGGAGTTCCTCGGAAATCCGAAGGAAAGATACAGGGTTTTCCACCTTGGCACGGGCCGACACGCCCGACCTCGGGGACCGGGGAAGCAAGACCGACAAGACGAAGCACGAACGCAAGAGAAGGCTGGTCCATTGCCCACGATCCAGCAGCTGGTCCGCAAGGGCCGCCAGGACAAGGCTGTCAAGCAGAAGACCGCGGCGCTCAAGGGAAGCCCCCAGCGTCGTGGCGTCTGCACGCGCGTGTACACCACAACTCCGAAGAAGCCGAACTCGGCGCTGCGCAAGGTCGCACGTGTGAAGCTGACCAGCGGCATCGAGATCACGGCCTACATCCCCGGTGAGGGTCACAACCTCCAGGAGCACTCGATGGTGCTCGTGCGTGGTGGTCGTGTGAAGGACCTCCCGGGCGTTCGCTACAAGATCATCCGCGGTTCGCTCGACACCCAGGGCGTGAAGAACCGCAAGCAGGCGCGCAGCCGGTACGGCGCGAAGAAGGAGAAGAGCTAATGCCCCGCAAGGGTCCGGCCCCGAAGCGGCCGCTGATCTCCGACCCCGTATACACCTCCCCGTTGGTCACCCAATTGGTCAACAAGGTGCTCTCGGACGGGAAGCGCTCGCTCGCCGAGCGGATCGTCTACGGCGCTCTCGAGGGAGCGCGTGAGAAGACCGGCACCGACCCCGTCGTCACCCTCAAGCGCGCGCTGGACAACGTCCGGCCGCAGATCGAGGTGAAGAGTCGGCGCGTCGGTGGTGCCACCTACCAGGTGCCGATCGAGGTCAAGCCGGGTCGTTCCACCACGCTCGCGCTGCGGTGGCTGGTGACCTACTCCCGCCAGCGCAGGGAGAAGACCATGGTTGAGCGTCTGCAGAATGAGCTGCTCGATGCGAGCAACGGCCTCGGGGCCAGCGTGAAGCGCCGCGAGGACACCCACAAGATGGCCGAATCCAACAAGGCGTTCGCGCACTACCGCTGGTGAGCGCGACCAACGCCTGCTCGGCAGTAATTGCCCAAGCTTAAGGACAGGGGAACACTCTCGTGGCACGCGATGTGCTGACCGACCTGAACAAGGTCCGCAACATCGGCATCATGGCTCACATCGATGCCGGTAAGACGACAACGACTGAGCGGGTCCTGTTCTACACCGGGATCAACTACAAGATCGGCGAGGTGCACGACGGCGCCGCGACGATGGACTGGATGGAGGAGGAGCAGAAGCGGGGTATCACCATTACCTCGGCTGCTACCACCACCTTCTGGAGCGACTACCAGATCAACATCATCGACACCCCTGGTCACGTTGACTTCACCGTCGAGGTGGAGCGTTCGCTGCGGGTGCTCGACGGTGCGGTCGCGGTGTTCGACGGCAAGGAAGGCGTCGAGCCGCAGTCCGAGCAGGTCTGGCGGCAGGCGGACAAGTACGAGGTCCCGCGCATCTGCTTCATCAACAAGATGGACAAGCTCGGTGCCGACTTCTACTTCACCGTCAAGACCATCGAGGACCGCCTCGGTGCTCGTCCGCTTGTCATCCAGCTCCCCATTGGCGCGGAAAGCGACTTCCAGGGCGTTGTCGATCTCGTCTCGATGAAGGCCCTCACCTGGCGCGGTGACGTCAAGAAGGGTGAGCAGTACGAGATCGAGGACATCCCGGACGAGCTCGCCGACAAGGCTGCCGAGTACAGGGAAAAGCTGCTCGAGGCCGTCGCGGAGAGCGACGAGGAGCTGCTTGAGAAGTACTTCGGCGGCGAGGAGCTGACCACGGACGAGATCAAGCGCGGCATCCGCCAGCTGACCGTCAACCGCGAGGCCTTCCCGGTGCTCGCCGGTTCGGCGTTCAAGAACAAGGGCGTGCAGCCGATGCTGGACGCGGTGATCGACTACCTGCCGTCGCCGCTCGACGTGCCCGCGGTCGAGGGCACGCTGACCGACGGTGAGACCGCGATCAAGCGTGAGCCCTCCACCAAGGAGCCGTTCGCCGCGCTCGCGTTCAAGGTGGCCGCGCACCCGTTCTTCGGCAAGCTCACCTACATGCGGGTCTACTCCGGCAAGATCTCCTCCGGCTCCCAGGTCATCAACGCCTCCAAGGAGCGCAAGGAGCGCATCGGCAAGCTGTTCCAGATGCACTCCAACAAGGAGAACCCGGTCGAAGAGGCGCAGGCGGGTCACATCTACGCCGTGCAGGGGCTCAAGGACACCTCGACGGGTGACACGCTGGCCGACACGGCGAACCCGGTTGTGCTCGAGTCGATGACCTTCCCCGAGCCGGTGATCGAGGTCGCGATCGAGCCGAAGACCAAGGCCGACCAGGACAAGCTCTCCACCGCGATCCAGAAGCTGGCCGACGAGGACCCCACCTTCCAGGTCAAGCAGGACGAGGAGACCGGGCAGACGATCGTGTCCGGTATGGGTGAGCTTCACCTTGAGGTGTTGGTCAACCGCATGAAGACCGACTTCAAGGTCGAGGCGAACATCGGTAAGCCGCAGGTCGCTTACCGCGAGACGATCCGCAAGGTCGTCGAGAAGCACGAATACACGCACAAGAAGCAGACTGGTGGTTCCGGCCAGTTCGCTCGGGTCATCATCAAGCTCGAGCCGCTGGACACGTCCGCTGACGGTGCGCTGTACGAGTTCGACAACAAGATCACGGGTGGCCGGGTGCCGAGGGAGTACATCCCTTCGGTTGACGCCGGTGCCCAGGATGCCATGCAGTACGGCATCCTTGCCGGATACCCGCTCGTCGGGTTGAAGGTGACCTTGTTGGATGGTGCGTACCACGAGGTCGACTCTTCGGAGATGGCCTTCAAGGTCGCTGGTTCGCAGGCGCTCAAGGAGGCTGCGAAACTGGCGAAGCCGGTACTGCTTGAGCCGATGATGGCGGTCGAGGTGACCACGCCCGAGGAGTACATGGGTGACGTCATCGGTGACCTGAACTCTCGCCGTGGCCACATCCAGGCCATGGAGGAGCGTTCGGGTACCCGTGTCGTGAAGGCACTGGTTCCGCTGTCGGAGATGTTCGGCTACGTCGGCGACCTACGGTCGAAGACCCAGGGCCGCGCGAACTACTCCATGCAGTTCGACTCCTACGCCGAGGTGCCAAGCAACGTGGCGAAGGAGATCATCGCGAAGGCGACGGGGGAGTAATCCCCCGCAGCCCGCGGGCGTGAGGGGTCCTCCCTAAGGTCCGCACAACTGACCAAAGAGTGAATCGCCGACCGGCTGCCACGCCGGTGGCGGGAGAATTACTAAAGTCCAGGAGGACATTCCAGTGGCGAAGGCGAAGTTCGAGCGGAGCAAGCCGCACGTCAACATCGGCACCATCGGTCACGTCGACCACGGCAAGACCACGCTCACCGCGGCGATCACCAAGGTGCTGCACGAGAAGTTCCCCGAGCTCAACCAGTCGCGTGCGTTCGACCAGATCGACAACGCGCCGGAAGAGAAGCAGCGCGGTATCACGATTAACATCGCGCACGTCGAGTACCAGACCGACAAGCGTCACTACGCGCACGTCGACGCCCCTGGTCACGCCGACTACATCAAGAACATGATCACCGGTGCCGCCCAGATGGACGGCGCCATCCTGGTTGTCGCCGCGACTGACGGCCCGATGCCCCAGACGAAGGAGCACGTGCTGCTCGCCCGTCAGGTCGGCGTGCCGTACATCGTCGTCGCGCTGAACAAGGCCGACATGGTCGACGACCCGGAGATCATGGACCTGGTCGAGCTCGAGGTCCGTGAGCTGCTCAACGAGTACGAGTTCCCGGGCGACGACGCGCCGGTCATCCAGGTCTCCGGCCTCAAGGCCCTCGAGGGCGACGAGGAGTGGGCCAACAAGGTCATGGAACTCATGGCCGCCGTTGACGACAACATCCCGAACCCGGTGCGTGACACCGACAAGGCGTTCCTGATGCCGGTCGAGGATGTCTTCACCATCACCGGTCGCGGTACGGTCGTCACGGGCCGTATCGAGCGTGGCGAGGTCAAGCTCAACGAGGACGTCGAGATCGTCGGCATCCGCGAGAAGGCGACCAAGACCACGGTGACCTCGATCGAGATGTTCAACAAGATGCTCGACTACGGCCAGGCCGGCGACAACGCCGCCCTGCTGCTGCGTGGCATCAAGCGTGAGGACGTCGAGCGTGGTCAGGTCGTCATCAAGCCGGGCACGACCACTCCGCACACCGAGTTCGAGGCCTCGGTCTACATCCTGGCCAAGGACGAGGGCGGCCGTCACACGCCGTTCTTCAACAACTACCGTCCGCAGTTCTATTTCCGGACCACGGACGTCACCGGTGTCGTGACCCTGCCTGAGGGCACTGAGATGGTCATGCCTGGCGACAACACCGAGATCAGCGTCCAGCTGATCCAGCCGATCGCCATGGACGAGGGTCTGCGGTTCGCCATCCGTGAGGGTGGCCGCACCGTCGGCGCCGGCCAGGTCACCAAGATCATCAAGTGATTGGTGGGAGTGCTGGTCAAGGCCTCTCGCGCTGATCAGCACTCCCGGCCACCCCGGATCGGGGAACGATTACGGGGTATGCCAAACTATTAGGGTTGCTCGACGCGGGGCGGCTGATTTCGCAAGAATCGGCCGCCCTGGCGTGAGCAGGACGAACGGGTTTGTTGGCTGTCGCTACATGCGAGCCCGCAAGCCAGGGGTGCCCTGCTGGGCCGCCCCGCCAGAATAACCACCCGCACAGACGTCAACAGTGACGGATCGGTCTGCGCGCAGAGCGCGACACGCCCGACCGCGTGGACCGGATACGGTGGCTGTGACGTGCGGGAAAGGGCGCAGGCCCAGCGAGTAATCGCAGCACGAGACGACCGAGGACCTGCCCGCAGGGTTGAGCTGAGAAGCAATGACCTGCGTGCGACGTCCGACCAGTAGAGCAGAGGAACGAGCTGCCCCATGGCGGGACAAAAGATCCGCATCCGGCTCAAGGCCTACGACCACGAGGCCATCGACGCCAGCGCGCGCAAGATCGTTGAGACGGTGACGCGCACCGGCGCCAATGTGGTCGGGCCGGTGCCGCTGCCGACCGAGAAGAACGTCTACTGCGTCATCCGCTCGCCGCACAAGTACAAGGACTCGCGCGAGCACTTCGAGATGCGCACCCACAAGCGGTTGATCGACATCCTCGACCCGACGCCCAAGACGGTTGACGCGCTCATGCGCATCGACCTTCCCGCAAGCGTCGACGTCAACATCCAGTAAGCGAGACGAGACACAGCGCTGCGGCGGAGATAAGAGACTCATGTCTGACAGGGAAGTAAAGGGCATTCTGGGTACCAAGCTCGGTATGACCCAGGTTTTCGACGATGCGAACCGGGTCATCCCGGTGACGGTCGTGAAGGCCGGGCCGAACGTGGTGACCCAGGTGCGTAACAAGGACAACGACGGCTACGACGCGGTGCAGTTGGCCTTCGGCGCGATTGACCCCCGCAAGGTGAACAAGCCGAAGACCGGGCACTTCGACAAGGCCGGCGTGACCCCACGGCGCTACCTTGCCGAGCTGCGGACGACTGACGCCAGCAGCTACGAGGTTGGCCAGGAGATCACGGCTGGCGAGGTGTTCGCCGCAGGCCAGGTCATCGACGTCACAGGGACCAGCAAGGGCAAGGGCTACGCGGGCGTCATGAAGCGTCACGGCTTTTCGGGCCAGGGCGCGAGCCACGGTAACCAGGCAACGCACCGCAAGCCGGGTGCCATCGGTGGCTGTGCCACCCCTGGCCGCGTGTTCAAGGGTGTCCGCATGGCAGGCCGGATGGGCAACGTGCGGGTCACCACGCAGGGCCTGACCGTGCACGATGTGCGCGCCGACGACGGCCTGCTGCTCATCAAGGGCGCCGTGCCCGGTCCGAAGGGTGGTCTTGTCTTCGTCAAGACCGCCGCGAAGGGTGGTGTGCCGGCATGAGCATGACGGTGGAAGTGAAGAACACGGCCGGTAAGGCCGATGGCACGGTGGAGCTGCCTGCCGACGTCTTCGACGTCCAGGCCAACGTGCCGCTGATGCACCAGGTGGTCGTCGGGCAGCTCGCCGCGGCGCGGCAGGGCACGCACGACACCAAGACCCGTGGTGAGGTCAGCGGTGGCGGCAGCAAGCCGTACCGGCAGAAGGGCACCGGCCGTGCGCGCCAGGGTTCGATCAGGGCGCCGCAGTTCGCGGGCGGTGGCACCGTTCACGGCCCGACGCCGCGCAAGTACGACCAGCGCACGCCGAAGAAGATGAAGGCGGCCGCGCTGCGGGGCGCGCTCTCCGACCGCGCTCGCGCCGGTCAGGTGCACGTGGTGACCGAGCTGGTCAGCGGTGAGAAGCCGTCGACGAAGTCGGCCAAGGCCGCGCTCGCCGGTGTCACCACCGCGAAGCGGGTTCTCGTCGTGCTGCACCGCGAGGACGAGCTGAGCTGGCGCTCGCTGCGCAACCTCAGCGACGTTCACCTGATCACGCCGGACCAGCTCAACACCTACGACGTGCTGGTCAACGACGACGTGGTGTTCACAAAGGCCGCGCTGGACGTCTTCCTCGCCGGTGCGAACAAGGGCAAGGCCGAGGGGAGTGACAAGCAGTGAGCGCGATCGGCATTCCTGACCACCGCGATGTCCTGATCCGGCCGGTGATCTCCGAGAAGTCCTACGGGCTGCTCGAGGAGAACAAGTACACGTTCGAGGTTCGCCCGGACGCCAACAAGACGCAGATCAAGATCGCCGTCGAGAAGATCTTCGACGTCAAGGTCGCCAGCGTCAACACGCTCAACCGGCAGGGTAAGCGCAAGCGCACCCGGTACGGCTACGGCAAGCGCAAGGACGTCAAGCGCGCGGTCGTCACGCTGTCCGAGGACAGCAAGGCGATCGAGATCTTCGGCGGCACCGCGTAAGGGACGGCGAGAGACATGGGTATTCGTAAACACAAGCCAACGACGCCTGGCCGTCGCGGCTCCAGCGTGTCGGACTTCGCCGAGATCACGCGGTCGACACCGGAGAAGTCACTGCTGCGGCCGGTGAACAAGACGGGCGGACGCAACGCGTCCGGCAAGATCACCACCCGCCACAAGGGCGGCGGCCACAAGCGGGCCTACCGGCTGATCGACTTCCGTCGCAACGACAAGGACGGTGTGCCCGCCAAGGTGGCGCACATCGAGTACGACCCGAACCGCACGGCTCGGATCGCGCTCCTGCACTACGCCGACGGCGAGAAGCGCTACATCATCGCGCCGGACAAGCTCAAGCAGGGTGCGACCGTGGAGAGCGGCCCCAGGGCCGACATCAAGCCGGGCAACAACCTGCCGCTGCGCAACATCCCGGTCGGCACCGTGGTGCACGCGATCGAGCTCCGCCCAGGTGGCGGCGCGAAGATCGCCCGCTCCGCTGGCTCCAGAGTGCAGCTGGTCGCCAAGGACGGCCCGAACGCGCAGCTGCGGATGCCGTCCGGTGAGATCCGCAACGTCGACGTGCGCAATCGCGCGACCGTCGGCGAGGTGGGCAACTCCGAGCACTCCAACATCAACTGGGGCAAGGCGGGCCGCAATCGCTGGAAGGGCAAGCGCCCGACCGTCCGCGGTGTCGTCATGAACCCGGTTGACCACCCGCACGGTGGTGGCGAGGGCAGGACCTCTGGTGGCCGTCACCCGGTGAACCCGAACGGTAAGCCGGAAGGCCGCACCCGTCGGAACAAGCCGAGCGACTCCCAGATCGTCCGTCGCCGTCGTACCGGCAAGAAGCGCTGAGCAGGGAGGTAAGACAACATGCCACGCAGCCTGAAGAAGGGCCCGTTCGTGGACGACCACCTGCTCAAGAAGGTGGACGCGCTCAACGAGTCGGGCAAGAAGACGGTCATCAAGACCTGGTCGCGTCGCTCCACGATCATCCCGGACATGCTGGGACACACGATCGCGGTGCACGACGGCCGCAAGCACGTCCCGGTGTTCGTCACCGAGGCGATGGTGGGTCACAAGCTGGGCGAGTTCGCCCCGACCCGCACCTTCAAGGGACATGTCAAGGATGACCGCAAGTCGCGCAGGCGCTGAAGCGGCAGAACCTAGCAAAGGGAAGCAACGATGAACGCCCAAGAGAACGCAACGGCTCCGGCAGAAGAGCTGCCGCAGGCCGTCGCGCGGGCTCGCTTCGTCCGCGACTCGCCGATGAAGGTGCGCCGGGTGATCGAGCTCGTGAAGGGTCGTAGCGTCAGTGACGCCTTGGCCGTGCTCCGGTTCGCGCCGCAGGCGGCGAGCACGCAGCTGGCGAAGGTGATCGAGAGCGCGGCGGCCAACGCGGAGAACAACCTGGACCTCGACCCCGACACGCTGTGGGTCGCCAACGCGACTGCGGACGAGGGGCCGACTCTCAAGCGCATCCGGCCGCGGGCGCAGGGTCGTGCGTACCGGATTCGCAAGCGCACCAGCCACATCACGGTGGTGCTCGAGTCCCGGGAAAAGACACAGCCGAAGACTCCGAAGCGTAAGAAGGCAGGTGGCCGGTAGTGGGCCAGAAGATCAACCCGCACGGCTTCCGGCTGGGCATCACCACGGACTGGAAGTCTCGCTGGTACGCCGACAAGCAGTACTCCGAGTACGTCGGCGAGGACGTCAAGATCCGCAAGCTGCTCTCGACGGGCATGGAGCGGGCTGGCATCTCCAAGGTGGAGATCGAGCGGACCCGTGACCGGGTCCGGGTCGACATCCACACCGCGCGGCCGGGCATCGTCATTGGCCGCAGGGGTGCCGAGGCGGACCGTATCCGTGGTTCGCTCGAGAAGCTCACCGGTAAGCAGGTGCAGCTGAACATCCTCGAGGTGAAGAACTCGGAGGCCGACGCCCAGCTCGTCGCGCAGGGCATCGCCGAGCAGCTGTCCAACCGTGTTGCCTTCCGCCGCGCGATGCGCAAGGCGATCCAGACCAGCATGCGCTCGCCGCAGGTCAAGGGCATCCGGGTGCAGTGCAGTGGCCGTCTCGGTGGCGCCGAGATGTCGCGGTCCGAGCATTACCGCGACGGCAGGGTCCCGCTGCACACGCTGCGTGCCGACATCGACTACGGCTTCTTCGAGGCTCGCACGACGTTCGGCCGTATCGGCGTCAAGGTGTGGATCTACAAGGGCGACCTTGTCGGCGGCCTGAAGGCCAAGGCGGAGCGCGACGCGGCGGCGGCCGCCGATCGTGCGCCAAGGCGGGAGCGTCCCGCGCGTCCGCGCCGGGGAGGTGCTGGCGGCGCCCAGGCTGCGAGTGCGCAGGCCAGTGGCCAGGGCGGTGCGCAGTCTGGCGGCCAGTCCAGCGGCAAGGCGGCAGAAGAGGCTACGCAGGCCGCGTCGACTGCGGCCGCCGCGCCTGAGGCCGAACAGAAGACGGAGGGCTGAGAGATGCTCAACCCGCGCAAGGTCAAGCACCGCAAGCAGCACGCGCCGAAGCGTTCTGGCCGTGCCAAGGGCGGCACCAAGGTCACCTTCGGTGAGTACGGCATCCAGGCGCTTGAGCACAGCTACGTGACCAACCGGCAGATCGAGTCCGCTCGTATCGCCATGACAAGGCACATCAAGCGTGGCGGGAAGATCTGGATCAACATCTTCCCCGACCGTCCGCTGACCAAGAAGCCCGCCGAGACCCGCATGGGTTCCGGTAAGGGTTCGCCGGAGTGGTGGGTCGCCAACGTGAAGCCGGGCCGCGTCATGTTCGAGATGAGCTTCCCGAACGATGCCGTCGCCAAGGAGGCGCTGCGGCGTGCGATCCACAAGCTGCCGATGAAGTGCCGCATCGTCACAAGGGAAGGGAGTGAGTTCTGATGGCAGTTGCCGCATCGGAGCTGCGTGAGCTCACCTCCGAGGAGCTCGTGCTGCGCCTGAAGGAGTCCAAGGAGGAGCTGTTCAACCTCCGGTTCCAGATGGCGACCGGGCAGCTGGAGAACAACCGAAGGCTGCGGACGGTCCGGCAGGACATCGCGCGTATTTACACGGTCATGCGGGAGCGGGAGATCGGTCTTTCCGTTGCCCCTGAAGACGTTGAGACCGGAGAGGAAGCCACCGCATGAGTGAAGAAACTGCGGAGACGACCGAGGAACTGCGTAAGCAGCCGGTACAGAAGGTGGATTCCGGTCGGAACTACCGGAAGGTACGCGAGGGCTACGTCGTCTCGGACAAGATGGACAAGACGGTCGTCGTCAATCTCGAGGACCGGAAGAAGCACGCGCTGTACGGCAAGGTCATGCGCACCACCAAGCGAGTGAAGGCGCACGACGAGGAGAACACCGCGGGCGTCGGTGACCGGGTCATCCTGATGGAGACCCGTCCGCTTTCGGCGACGAAGCGCTGGCGGCTCGTACGAATCGTGGAGAAGGCGAAATGATCCAGCAGGAGTCGCGGCTGCGCGTCGCCGACAACACGGGCGCGAAGGAGATCCTGACGATCCGCGTTCTCGGTGGCTCCGGCAGGCGTTACGCGGGTATCGGCGACGTCGTCGTCGCTACCGTGAAGGACGCCATCCCGGGTGCCAACGTGAAGCGGGGCGATGTGGTGAAGGCCGTCATCGTCCGTACGTCCAAGCAGAAGCGGCGCAAGGATGGGTCTTACATCCGGTTCGACGAGAACGCCGCCGTGCTGATCAAGAACGACAACGAGCCGCGCGGGACCCGTATCTTCGGCCCCGTCGGGCGTGAGCTGCGTGACCGGAAGTTCATGAAGATCATCTCGCTCGCGCCGGAGGTGTTGTGAGCATGAAGGTGAAAAAGGGCGACACGGTCCTCGTGATCTCGGGCAAGGACAAGGGCGCTAAGGGCAAGGTCATCCAGGCCTACCCGCAGCAGGACCGCGTGCTGGTCGAGGGCGTGAACCGGATCAAGAAGCACACCCGGATCAGCCAGACCCAGCGCGGCGCGCAGTCCGGCGGGATCGTCACTCAGGAAGCGTCGATCCACGTGTCCAACGTGATGGTCGTCGACTCCGACGGTCATCCCACCCGGATCGGCTACCGCTTCGACGAGGACGGCAAGAAGGTCCGCGTGGCGCGCAGCAACGGTAAGGACATCTGAGCATGACTACCGCAGAGAAAGTGACGCCGCGGCTGAAGACTCGATACCGCGAGCAGATCAAGGACGAGCTCCAGCAGGAGTTCGAGTACGCCAACGTGCACCAGATCCCGGGCTTGGTGAAGGTCGTCGTCAACATGGGTGTTGGCGACGCGGCCCGCGACAGCAAGCTGCTGCAGGGCGCTCTCGTCGACCTCGCCACCATCACCGGGCAGAAGCCGGCTGTGCGCAAGGCCCGCAAGTCCATCGCGCAGTTCAAGCTGCGTGAGGGCATGCCGATCGGTGCGAAGTCGACGCTGCGCGGCGACCGGATGTGGGAGTTCCTCGACCGGTTGCTGACCATCGCACTGCCGCGTATCCGCGACTTCCGCGGTCTCTCGCCCAAGCAGTTCGACGGCAACGGCAACTACACGTTCGGGCTGAACGAGCAGTCGATGTTCCACGAGATCAACCCGGACCAGATCGACCGGCCTCGTGGCATGGACATCACTGTCGTCACCACAGCAACCACCGACGACGAGGGCCGTGCGCTGCTTCGCAAGCTCGGCTTCCCGTTCAAGGAGAACTGAGCCGATGGCCAAGAAAGCACTGATCGCCAAGGCGGCCCGCAAGCCCAAGTTCAAGGTGCGGGCCTACACCAGGTGCCAGAAGTGCGGTCGCCCGCATTCGGTGTACCGCAAGTTCGGGCTGTGCCGGGTGTGCCTGCGTGAGATGGCGCATGCGGGCGAACTGCCTGGCGTGAACAAGTCCAGCTGGTAATTACTCCACTTCGCCACAGGCCCAGCCGATGGAGCTGGGAACCGGGGCGAGAAAGGTTGACTGGTCACACATGACGATGACCGACCCGATCGCAGACTTCTTGACGCGTCTGCGTAACGCGAACTCGGCGTTCCACGACGAGGTCGTGCTGCCGCATTCCAAACTCAAGGCCAACATCTCCGAGATCCTCAAGCGGGAGGGCTACATCGCCGACTACCGCGTGGAGGACGGCGAGAAGCACAAGAACCTCGTTGTGTCGCTGAAGTTCGGCCCGAACCGGGAGCGCAGCATCGCCGGTCTGCGCCGGGTTTCCAAGCCCGGCCTGCGGGTGTACGCGAAGTCGACCGAGATGCCGAACGTGCTCGGCGGCCTCGGTGTGGCGATCATTTCCACGTCCGCCGGGTTGCAGACCGACCGGCAGGCCAAGCGCAACGGCGTCGGCGGGGAAGTCCTCGCCTACGTGTGGTGAGGGGAGGAGAGGCATGTCCCGTATTGGTAAAGAACCCATCACCATCCCCTCCGGTGTCGATGTGACCATCGACGGCCAGCACGTCACCGTGAAGGGGCCCAAGGGCACCCTGGAGCACACCGTCGTCGAGCCGATCACCGTCGAGCGTGACGAGGATGGCGCGTTGCTGGTCACGCGGCCGGACGACGAGCGCGAGTCGCGTTCGCTGCACGGCCTGACCAGGACGCTGGTGAACAACCTCGTCGTCGGTGTCACCGAGGGATACGAGAAGAAGCTCGAGATCCACGGCGTCGGCTACCGTGTGCAGGCCAAGGGTTCCGACCTGGAGTTCGCACTCGGCTACAGCCACCCGATCAAGATCGAGGCGCCGGAAGGCATCACGTTCGCGGTGGAGAGCCCCACGAAGTTCTCCGTGTCCGGCATTGACAAGCAGCAGGTCGGCCAGACCGCGGCGGTCATCCGCAAGCTGCGTCGTCCCGACCCGTACAAGGGCAAGGGCGTGCGCTACGAGGGTGAGCGGATCCGCCGCAAGGTCGGAAAGACGGGTAAGTGATGAGCGAGACAGGTACTAAGGTCGACCCTGACAAGCAGGTCTCCCGTGCCAAAAGGAAGCCCGTCGGCAAGGACATCTCCACCCGGCGGCGCGTCGCGAGGTCGCGGCGGCACTTCCGGCTCCGCAAGAAGATCAGCGGTACGCCGGAGCGTCCCCGCCTCGTGGTGAACCGGTCGTCGCGCCACATCTCGGTGCAGCTTGTCGACGATATCGCTGGCCACACGCTGGCAGCGGCGTCGAGCATCGAGGCTGACGTGCGCGCTGCCGACGGTGACAAGAAGGCCAAGGCGGCCAAGGTCGGCGAGCTTGTCGCTGGCCGGGCCAAGGCCAAGGGCATTTCGACGGCGGTGTTCGACCGTGGCGGCAACCGCTACCACGGCCGTATCGCGGCCCTTGCTGACGCCGCGCGTGAAGCGGGGTTGGAGCTGTAGATGAACAAGCACGAGAACGGAAGGGAAGCCTGATGCCGGGACGTACACGGCAGGGCGGCGGCCAGGGCGGCCCTGGCGGCGACCGCGAACGCGGTGGCGGCCGGGACCGCAGGGACCGTCGTGATGGTGGCCGTGGCGGGGCGGCCCAGGACAAGACCCCGCACCTCGAGCGTGTCGTAGCGATCAACCGTGTCGCCAAGGTCGTCAAGGGTGGTCGGCGCTTCAGCTTCACCGCGCTTGTCGTCGTCGGTGACGGCGATGGCCAGGTCGGCGTCGGCTACGGCAAGGCCAAGGAAGTGCCTGCCGCGATCGCCAAGGGCGTCGAGGAAGCCAAGAAGAACTTCTTCAAGGTGCCGCGCATCGCTGGCAGCATCCCGCACCCGATCACGGGTGAGGCTGCTGCCGGTGTGGTGCTGCTTCGGCCCGCCAGCCCCGGTACCGGTGTTATCGCCGGTGGCCCGGTGCGTGCGGTGCTTGAGTGCGCCGGTGTGCACGACGTGCTGACGAAGTCGCTCGGCAGCGACAACGCGATCAACATCGTGCACGCGACCGTCGCGGCCCTCAAGGGGCTGCAGCGTCCCGAGGAGGTCGCGGCTCGCCGTGGCCTGCCGCTCGAGGACGTCGCCCCGCCCCGGATGCTGCGGCAGCGTGCTGGGCAGGGGGTCTGACATGGCACAGTGGAAGATCACCCAGGTCAAGAGCAAGATCGGCGCCAAGCGCAATCACCGTGACTCGCTGCGCACCCTCGGGCTGCGCAAGATCAGGCAGTCGGTGGTGCGTGAGGACACGTCAGAGGTCCGTGGGCTCGTCCACGCCGTGCGGCATCTCGTCGATGTCGAGGAGGTCAAGTAATGACCATCAAGATCCACCACTTGCGGCCTGCCCCCGGCGCCAAGAAGGACAAGATCCGCGTCGGTCGCGGTGAGGCCACGAAGGGCAAGACCGCCGGTCGCGGTACGAAGGGCACGAAGGCGCGCAAGCAGGTGCCAGCCGGTTTCGAAGGTGGGCAGATGCCCATCCAGATGCGGCTGCCGAAGCTGCGCGGCTTCAAGAACCGGTTCCGCACCGAGTACCAGCCGGTCAACGTCGGTGACATCGCGCGCGTCTTCGCCGACGGCGGTGACGTCTCCGCCGAGGCGCTGGCTGAGAAGGGCCTTGTCCGCAAGGGCAAGCTCGTCAAGGTGCTCGGCAACGGCGACGTCGGCGGCGTGACGCTGAACGTCACCGCGGATGCGTTCTCGAAGAGCGCGAAGGAGAAGCTCGAAGCGGCCGGTGGCTCCGCCACCACCCGCTGAGCAGCTCAGACGATGAGCCCCTGGTTGTGACCTCCCGCCACAACCGGGGGCTTTCGTCGTCTCATGCGGCGCGTTGGCCCGGAACTTCCGCCCTGGGCTGCTAGGCGAGGACGCCTTGCTGTTAGGCTCGCGAGAGTCTTCGGGGCACCCTGTGGTCCGAAGCGCCGCTGGCTGCCCGTCAGTGACTACCGTTATCCGCCGGCGTGATGCCGGCCAAGCCGATCGTCGGTACACCAATCGACGATGCGACAGGAGGTCCCCCGCGTGCTCAGCGTCATCCGCTCGGCTCTCGCGACGCCAGACCTGCGCAAGAAGATCCTGTTCACCCTTTTCATCGTGGTGGTGTACCGGATCGGTGCCGTGACCCCGGCTCCCGGCGTTTCGTACGAAAACGTACAGGCGTGTGGTGAGCAGATCGGCGATTCTGGCGCGCAGGGGGTCTACAGCCTGCTGAACCTCTTCAGCGGTGGTGCGCTCCTCCAGCTGTCGATCTTCGCGACCGGCATCATGCCGTACATCACCGCGAGCATCATCATTCAGCTGCTCACCGTGGTCATCCCTCGGTTCGAGGAGCTGAAGAAGGAAGGGCAGTCCGGCCAGGGCAAGCTCACCCAGTACACCCGGTACCTCACCATCGCGCTCGCGGTATTGCAGGCAACCGGTGTGGTCGCACTCGCCGCGCGTGGCGGCATGTTCCAGGGCTGCGACCGTGAGGTCATCCCGGATGACGGCATCATCGGCACCAGCCTGATCGTGCTGACCATGGCCGCCGGTACGGCCGTGATGATGTGGATGGGTGAGCTGATCACCGAGCGCGGTATCGGCAATGGCATGTCGATGCTGATCTTCCTGAACATCGCGGCGCGCATCCCGATCGAGGGCAAGCAGATCCTGGATAGCCGCGGTGGCGCGGTGTTCGCCGTGGTCTGTGTATTCGCGCTGGCGATCATCGCGAGCGTCGTGTTCGTCGAGCAGGGCCAGCGCCGAATCCCGGTGCAGTACGCCAAACGCATGGTTGGCCGCAGGATGTACGGCGGGACGTCGACCTACCTGCCGATCAAGGTGAACCAGGCTGGCGTTATTCCGGTCATCTTCGCCTCGTCGCTGCTGTACTTGCCGGACCTCGTTGGCAGGCTTGTCGGCGACCCGACCGACGCGGACTCCTGGTTCCAGCAGTTCCTGCAGACCCACGTGGTGAACCAGTCGAGCCCGATCCACATCGGTGGCTACTTCCTGCTGATCATCTTCTTCACGTACTTCTACATCTCGATCACGTTCAACGTCGACGAACGGGCCGAGGACATGAAGAAGTACGGCGGATTCATCCCCGGTATCCGGCCCGGGCGGCCGACCGCCGAGTACCTGCACTTCGTGCTAGGCAGGATCACCCTGCCGGGCTCGATCTACCTCGGCACGGTCGCTGTGCTTCCGAACTTCTTCCTCTCCGTGACCCAGGAGGGCGCGAACCAGAACTTCCCGTTCGGTGGAACCGCCGTCCTGATCATGGTGGGTGTCGGTCTGGACACTATGAAGCAGATCGAAAGCCAGCTCATGCAGCGCAATTATGAAGGGTTCCTCCGATGACACGTGTTGTTCTTGTTGGCCCACCGGGCGCGGGCAAGGGCACCCAGGCGGGTGTACTCGCTGGCAAGCTCGGCGTGCCGCACATTTCGACGGGGGATCTTTTCCGGGGGCACATCTCGCAGCAGACACCGCTCGGTGCCGAGGTGCAGAGCTACCTCGACTCCGGCAAGCTGGTGCCGGACTCGGTTACCAATGAGATGGTGCGGGAGCGGCTCGCCGAGGACGACGCGGCGAACGGCTTCTTGCTCGACGGTTTCCCCAGGAACACCGCGCAGGCTGACGTGCTTGGCGAGATCCTCGCCGAGCAGGGCACCGAGATCGACGCCGTCATCGAGCTGCGGGTCGACGAGGACGAGCTTGTGCGCAGGCTGCTCGACCGAGGCAGGGCGGACGACACCGAAGACGTCATCCGGCACCGGCAGTCCGTCTACCGCGACGAGACGGCGCCGTTGCTCGACTACTACTCCGACCGGCTCATCGCCGTCGACGGAGTCGGTGAAGTCGACGAGGTCTCCGCACGCGCATTGGATGCGCTGAACTCGCGGTGACGGCCCGGCTGACAGCACTGATGCGGTCATTGCGAGTCGCGTCGTCGATTGAACTTAAGTCGGCGGGTGAGCTGGAAGCGATGCGAGCCGCTGGGCTCGTGGTAGCGAGTACGCTCGCCGCCGTCACCGAGGCCGCCAAGCCGGGCGTCAGCACCGGTGAGCTGGATGCGCTCGCCGAGGCGACGATCCGGGATGCGGGCGCGGTCCCGTCGTTCAAGGGCTACCACGGCTTCCCCGCATCGGTGTGCGCCTCGGTGAATGAGCAGGTTGTGCACGGCATTCCGTCGACGAAGCAAGTGCTTGCCGATGGTGACCTGCTCTCCGTCGACTGCGGCGCGATCTTGGAAGGCTGGCACGGCGACTCCGCCGTGACGATCGCCGTCGGCGACGTCTCGGAGGCCGACCGCAAGCTGTCCGAGGCCACCCGCGAGGCGATGACCGCGGGGATCGACGCCGTTCGGCCTGGCGGCAGGCTCACCGACATCTCGCACGCCGTGGAGACCGCCGCTGACGCGGCTTCCGTGCGCGACGATGTCGAGTACGGCCTGATCACCACGTATGGCGGCCACGGCATCGGCACGTCGATGCATATGGATCCGTTCCTGCCCAACGCGGGCAAGCCAGGCAAGGGGCCACGGCTGCGCCCCGGCATGGCACTGGCCATCGAGCCGATGCTGACCGGCGGCACCGACGACACCATCGAACTCGACGATGGCTGGACCGTCGTTACCGCCGACGGTTCCCGCGCCGCGCACTGGGAGCACACCGTCGCTATCACCGACGACGGCATCTGGATCCTGACTCTCCCGGAGTAGGACACGCGCCCGCCTCGCCCCAGCGCGTGTGGATCTTGATGCTGGTTGGCGACCCGTTTCGCCAAAGTCGCTGAAGATCTCCTGGGTTACGTGGCGTGCCCGCCGATCGCGAGCTGTAGACATTGTGGTCGCTCTGGCTACCTTGGGTTCATGCGGTGGACGCAACACGTGATCTCTGTTGGAGGTTGTTGTGCGTGTTGGTCGTCCTCGTTTGCGTAGTGGGCTGGAGCGGGAGTTCTGGCTGCGGGTCCGGTGGTGTGAGTCGTGGCAGGCGGCGGGTGCGGCGGTTGGCGTGTCGGAGGGGTCGGCGTGGCGGTGGGCGGTGAATCGTGGCGGGGTGAAACCGAGATTGAGCGAGCCGCGGGTGCGGCTGTCGTATCGGGAGCGGTGTCGGATCGAGGATCTGGGTGATGCCGGTTGGACGCAGGCCGCGATCGCGCGGGATCTTGGGCGGAGTCCGAGCACGATCAGTCGGGAGTTGGCCCGGCATCGGCGGTGCCGTGACGGCCGGTATCGCGCGGACCATGCCCAGTCACAGGCCGACGAGGACGCGCGGCGTCCCAAGCGGGCCAAGTTAGTCTCGAACCTGAGGCTGCGGCGAGCGGTACGGGATCGGTTGCGGAACAACCACAGCCCCGAGCAGATCTCGCGGCGGCTACGGGAGGACTTTCCCGATGATCCGGAGATGTGGGTGTCGCACGAGACGATCTATCAGTCGCTCTACGTCCAGTCCCGCGGCGGCCTGAAACGCGAACTGGTCAAGCACCTGCGCACCGGCCGCCGTCTGCGCAAACCCCACCGTGTCGCGGACGAGCGCCGCGGACGCATCCCGGACATGGTCAATATCAGTGAACGCCCCCCGACGGTGGAAGACCGGGCCGTGCCCGGTCACTGGGAATCTCAATGATCTTGTCAAGCCGCTGCGGCGAGCCGGGTCGGGGCGGGTTCGTGGTAGAGGGTGCGGTCACGCAGCATCGCCCAGATCGTGTTGATGCGCCGTCTGGCGAGCGCAATGACGGCCTGTTTGTGAGACTTCCCTTCGGCGCGCTTCCTGTCATAGAACGTCCGGGATGCTGGACTGTTCTTCAGGCTGGAGAGCGCGGCTAGGTAGCAGGTTCGCATCAGGCGCCTGTTGAAACGGTGCGGCCGGTGGTGGTTGCCGCTAATTCGGCCGGAGTCACGTGGCGCCGGTGCGAGGCCGGCGACGCTGGCGAGTCGGTCGACGGTCTCGAAGGCGTTCAGGTCTCCGCCGGTGTTGGCCAGGAACGTCGCAGCTGATACGACGCCGAAGCCGGGCATGCTGAGCAGGATCGGTGCGTCGGGATGCTGTCCGAACCGGTCCTCGATCTCGGCGTCCAGTTCGGCGATGTCGGCGTCGATCGCCATGATCTGTTCGGCCAAGCGCGCAACGAGTCGCGAGCCTGTCGCCTGAGTGGCCAACACCGTGTGCTGGGCATGCGCCGCTTCCACGGCCTTGGCCGCGAACGCCGTGGCGTTGCGTGCGCCGCGCTTCTTCAGCCACGCGGTCAGCCGTGAGGCGCCTATCCGCCGGATCCCGTCCGGCGTCTGATACCCGGCGACGAGGATGAGCGGCGCTTTCTTGGAGTAGTCGAACGCCGCCTCCAGCGCGGGAAAGTAGTCCAGCATCGTGGCCCTCAGCCGGTTGATCGCACGGACACGGTCGAAGGTGAGATCGGTGCGCCTGGCGGTGAGCAGCCGCAGGTCGGTACTGATTCGGTCACCACCGCGTACCGGTTGCAGGTCGGTGCGCATCCTGGCCTGGTCGGCGATGATCCGTGCGTCCTTCGCGTCGGTCTTGCCATCACCTCGGTAGGTCGCTGCCGCGTGGTGGACGATCCGGCCCGGGATGTAGAGCACCTGCTGGCCACGTTCGGCGAGCAACGCGATCAGCAGTGCCGCGCCTCCGGAGTTGAGGTCTGTCGCCCACACCGTGTCGTCGCCGTCGGCGACCTCGTGTACGGCAGCGATCAGCTGCAGCAGCGCCGTCTCGTCATTGACGACACGGCGGGACAGTAATACGCGCCCCGCGTCGTTGATGACCACGCAGTGGTGCGTCCGCTTGCCTGTGTCGATCCCTGCCCACACCGCTGTCATTTGGCTCCTCGCGTCGCTACTACCGAAGGGTTCTCCTTGCGCGGCAGCCACGCCGGCACGTCCTTACCCAACGATCCATCTGCGCGAGTCTCAATGAGCGGTCGAGCCACCAGCAGGGCAGCGGGCGGCCATTCCCAGTAAGCCGTCACCGGCCACAACCGCGGCCGGTTCGACAGGGAGATCTAAGCCATACCCGCTGCCCCCAAGGAGAGCGATCAGGACCCTACGACGGCCCCGACATCACCCACGCCTGAAACGTAAGGAGGGTGACCTGATCCTGGGCTCGGCCGCGTCGAACTCCGCGGTGGGGACTCTGGTCGAACGCAGCACCCGCTTCGTGATGCTGCTGCACCTTCCCGACGGCCACCGCGCCCCCGAAGTCGCCGACGCGATGATCACCAAGATGGCCACACTGCCCGAGCAACTGCGCCGCTCCCTGACCTGGGACCAGGGCCATGAGATGGCCAACCACGCCCACATCGCCGAGGCCACCGGCCTGGACATCTACTTCTGTGACCCGCACTCGCCCTGGCAGCGCGGAACCAACGAGAACACCAACGGCCTGCTCCGCCAATACCTGCCCCAAAGGCAGCGACCTGTCCTTCTACGGACCCGGCATGCTCGACAACATCGCCACCGAACTCAATGGCCGACCCCGCAAAACCCTAGCCTGGCGCACCCCCGCCGAAGCCCTCGACCAACTACTATCCCAATCCGAACCACCCGACGTTGCATCCACCGCCTGAATCCACCTACCACATCGCCTCAAGATCGGCCTCGCGGCGCGTCCCTGTTCCGCCCCGACCGCACCCACCCCGCGTGGCTGATTCCCGACTTTCGGTGCTACAGCGTCGAACTCCCGCACGCCTAGCGTGCTCGAAACCGCCAAAGATTCACCAACCCCTGCGAGGCGGTTTTCGAAGGGAGAGGTCATGAAACGACCACTGGTCAGGTCCCTGTTGGTAGGTGCCGCGATGCTCGGTGGCTCCGTCGTGGTGTCGATGGCGCCCGCGGCCGCCGACACCGCGCAAGCCGAGCAGTCTGACGCCGTCGTGTCGCAGTCGGCCGCGACGACGAAGGGCGAGCAGAGCCGCATCGATTCCTACTGGACCGACGACCGGATGGAAGACGCCGTACCAGCCGAAACCCGGTTCGGTAACCGGCCGAAGAAGGACCACCAGGGCCCGGACGACTGCCGTGGCAACGGCAGGTGGGCCTGCCCCGACGAGGACTCCACTGCTACCCAGGAGGAGCCGCAGCCGGAGCTGGGCAAGGTGTTCTTCACCCTGAGCGGCACCGACTACGTCTGCTCCGGTACCGCCACGAGCAGCAGCAACGGTGACGTGGTGACCACTGCCGGCCACTGCCTGAACGAGGGGCCTGGCGATTTCGCGACCAACTTCGCGTTCGTGCCAGCCTACGAGAACGGCGCCGAGCCGTACGGCAAGTGGACGGCGGCGGAGCTGTTCACGACGGAGCAGTGGGCAACGGCGGGTGACTTCGAGTATGACGCCGGGTTCGCGGTGATGAACGAGAACGCGAGCGGTCAGAGCCTCACCGATGTCGTCGGCTCCTACCCGATCGCGTTCAACCTGAGCCGCGGCCTCGACTACAAGTCGTACGGTTACCCCGCCGCGTCGCCGTTCGACGGCGAGACCCTGTGGTCCTGCACCGGCACCGCGACGGATGACCCGAACGGGTCGAGCACCCAGGGCATTCCGTGTGAGATGACCGGCGGTTCCTCCGGCGGCGGCTGGATCACCGGTGGCCAGCTCAACTCGGTGAACAGCTATAAGTACCGGGGTGACGATTCGACGATGTACGGACCGTACTTCGGCAGCGTCATCGAATCGGTGTACCAGACGGCGTCGGCCGCCTAGGTCGGATCAGGGTCGGCAAGACTGACTCGAACAACTCCCTGGAACGAGCCCACGGTGACCGACCGTGGGCTCGTTCGCTGTGAGCTGACGCGTCGGAGTGAACCCCAGTTTCTTTGCCGAGGTCGCGCCCAGTACACTTGTGGACTGGTGTGCGTATCACGCCATCTCCGCAGCGCTAAAATGGCTCATGGGGGTTCGGCGTGACTCGTCTGCCAGTGGAGGTATGTCCGCTGCTCGTCAGCAGGCCAGCCCCCCACACCCGCAACCAGTGCTTGTGTAACACAGCATGCACTCAGCGCTCAACCAATCACGAAACGCGGAGGACATGGCTAAGAAGGACGGGGCCATCGAGGTCGAAGGCCGCGTGATCGAGCCGCTTCCCAACGCGATGTTTCGCGTCGAGTTGGAGAACGGTCACAAGGTCCTTGCACACATCAGCGGCAAGATGCGGCAGCACTACATCCGGATCCTTCCTGAGGACAGGGTCGTGGTGGAGCTCTCGCCTTATGACCTCTCCCGAGGCCGCATCGTCTACCGCTACAAGTGATCACGGCGAGCCCGTGGTGGCGCCAGCCATCACGGACCGACAACACCGCACGAAGCAGGAGAACGAAGACGTGAAGGTGCAACCGAGCGTCAAGAAGATCTGCGACAAGTGCAGGGTGATCCGCCGGCACGGCCGGATCATGGTGATCTGCGACAACCTGCGGCACAAGCAGCGGCAGGGCTGATCACCGCCTGACAGTCGGCTGATCCGAGACGACAACTACATCACCTCCCCGCACCTGCCTCGGTAGCTACTTACACCGAGGTTCACCCCCGGACTTCAGGCTGGGGCCGGGACACCACGGGCGAAAGCACGTGGCCGACGGCGAGTCGGTCCCGGAACGGACGGGGAGCACACCTGAAGTAACGACGACAACAAGGAGCAGACGCGCCCATGGCACGACTCGCAGGCGTCGACCTCCCCCGCGAAAAGCGGCTGGAGATCGCGCTGACCTATATCTACGGCATTGGCCGTACCCGCGCGCAGGGCATCGTCGCGGCGACGGAGATGAACGCGGACGCTCGCGTTCGCGACCTCACCGACGACGACGTGGCACGACTGCGCGACTACATCGAAGAGAACTTCAGGGTCGAGGGTGACCTCCGCCGCGAAGTGAACGCCGACATCCGTCGCAAGATCGAGATCGGATGCTACGAGGGCCTGCGCTGGCGGCGCGGGCTTCCGGTGCGCGGACAGCGCACGAAGACCAACGCGCGCACGCGCAAGGGCCCGAAGAAGACCGTCGCAGGCAAGAAGAAGGCACGGTAACCGTGGGCGTTCAAGGCAGGAAGGTCGTGCGCATGGCTCGCAGCCAGCGGCGCGGCACGTGTGTATCGGCTCGGGCGCTCTACGCGCGTCCGATGGCACTGCGCCAGCTGTACACCGACGCTGGATCCGTCATTCGCAAGAGCCAGCAGGAAGCCGCTGCTGCCGCACACCAAAAGAACTCGCGCTGAAACAGGAGCAACCTCAACGATGCCACCCAAGGCTCGCGCCGGGGCCAAGAAGGTCAGGCGCAAGGAAAAGAAGAATGTCGCGCATGGTCATGCGCACATCAAGAGCACCTTCAACAACACCATCGTCTCCATCACCGACCCGTATGGTGCGGTGATCTCGTGGGCCTCTTCCGGTCACGTCGGCTTCAAGGGCTCCCGTAAGTCCACGCCGTACGCCGCCCAGATGGCCGCCGAGAACGCCGCCCGCAAGGCCGCGGAGCACGGCATGAAGAAGGTAGACGTGTTCGTCAAGGGCCCCGGCTCTGGCAGGGAGACGGCGATCCGTTCGCTGCAGGCGGCCGGCCTCGAAGTCGGCACCATTCAGGACGTGACCCCGCAGCCGCACAACGGCTGCCGCCCGCCGAAGCGGCGCAGGGTCTGACGAGCGGGAACGGAGGAGTAAAACCATGGCACGTTACACCGGACCCGCCACTCGGAAGTCGCGTCGACTGAAGGTCGACCTGATCGGCGGCGACAAGGCCTTCGAGCGTCGTCCCTACCCGCCGGGCCAGCACGGCCGTGGCCGGATCAAGGAGAGCGAGTACCTGCTCCAGCTGCAGGAGAAGCAGAAGGCTCGCTTCACCTACGGCATCCTGGAGCGGCAGTTCCGCCGCTACTACGACGAAGCGGTCAAGCGCCAGGGCAAGACTGGTGAGAACCTGCTGCAGATCCTTGAGACACGGCTGGACAATGTCGTGTACCGCGCTGGCATCGCCCGCACACGGCGGCAGGCGCGGCAGCTGGTCAGTCACGGCCACTTCCTTGTCAACGGCAAGAAGGTCAACATCCCCAGCTACCGGGTCACCAAGTTCGACATCATCGACATCAAGCCGAAGTCGATGAACATGCTGCCGTTCGTGGCGGCCAAGGAGTCCTTCGGCGACCGGCCGATCCCCGGCTGGCTGCAGGTCGTTCCCTCGTCGCTGCGGGTGCTGGTGCACCAGCTGCCCGAGCGTGCGCAGATCGACGTTCCTGTCCAGGAACAGCTGATCGTCGAGCTCTACTCGAAGTAGGGCGCACGGGCCCCGCCCGGCCATATGTCGACATGTGGTCCGGCGGGGCCCACCCCATAAAGAAACCCGGCGTCAAATAGCGGGCGTCGGCAGGAAAGGAAGATTGACAGTGCTGATTTCGCAGCGACCGAGCCTCTCAGAGGAGGCGGTCTCCGAGACGCGCTCCCGGTTCATGCTGGAACCGCTCGAGCCCGGCTTCGGCTACACCCTCGGCAACTCCATCCGCAGGACGCTGCTGTCGTCCATCCCTGGCGCTGCCGTGACCAGCATCCGCATTGACGGCGTGCTGCACGAGTTCACCACGGTTCCCGGGGTCAAGGAGGACGTCACCGACGTCATCCTGAACCTCAAGGAGCTGGTCATCTCGTCCGAGGAGGACGAGCCGGTGACCATGTACCTGCGCAAGCAGGGCCCCGGTGACGTCACCGCGGCCGACATCGTGCCGCCCGCTGGTGTGACGGTGCACAACCCCGACCTGCACATCGCTTCGCTCAACGGCAAGGGCAAGCTCGAGGTCGAGCTGGTTGTCGAGCGCGGTCGTGGCTACGTGCCCGCGGCGCAGAACAAGGAGTCCGGTGCCGAGATCGGTCGCATTCCGGTCGACTCGATCTACTCGCCGGTGCTGAAGGTGACCTACAAGGTCGAGGCGACTCGTGTCGAGCAGCGCACCGACTTCGACAAGCTCATCATCGACGTCGAGACCAAGCCGTCGATCACCCCGCGCGACGCCGTCGCGTCCGCTGGTAAGACGCTGGTCGAGCTGTTCGGGCTTGCCCGCGAGCTCAACGTCGACGCCGAGGGCATCGAGATCGGGCCGTCGCCGCAGGAAGCCGACACCATCGCCGCCTACGCGATGCCGATCGAGGACCTCGACCTCACGGTGCGGTCCTACAACTGCCTCAAGCGCGAGGGCATCCACACCGTCGGTGAACTGGTGTCTCGCAGCGAGGCGGACCTGCTCGACATCCGGAACTTCGGCGCGAAGTCGATCGACGAGGTCAAGATGAAGCTCGTCGGCCTCGGCCTCACCCTCAAGGACAGCCCGCCCGGGTTCGACCCGACCGCTGCCGCCGCCAGCTACGAGGGCGAAGGCTGGTCGGCTGGCCCCACGGTCAACGGGTTGTCGGACAACGGCAGTGACCTCGGCGACGACGGTCAGGATTACGCAGAGACGGAGCAGCTGTAATGCCCACGCCAACCAAGGGCCCACGCCTCGGCGGTTCGCCGACGCACGAGCGGTTGATGCTGGCCAACCTGGCCACGTCGCTCTTCGAGCACGGCAAGATCACCACCACCGAGGCCAAGGCCAAGCGAGTGCGCCCGCTTGCCGAGAAGCTGATCACCAAGGCCAAGCGCGGTGATCTGCACAATCGGCGGCAGATTCAGCGGGTCATCCGCAACAAGGACGTCGTGCACCGGCTGATGGCCGAGATCGGCCCGTTCTACTCCGACCGCAACGGCGGCTACCTGCGCATCACCAGGACGCTGCCGCGCAAGGGCGACAACGCGCCGATGGCCGTCATCGAGCTCGTGTCGGAGAAGACGGTCACCGCGGAGGCCGAGGCCGCGCGCAAGACGAAGTTCGCCAAGGACCAGCCTGCCGAGGCGCCGAAGTCGGTCGAGACGCAGGAGGCCGAGGCCCCCGCCAGCGCCGACGAGGCTGCGGATTCCGCCGAGGCCACCGAGGCGCCGTTCGGTGAGGGCAGCCATGCCCCACTGGAGGACGGTTCGCAGCCAGAGGGCTTCCCGATCAAGGGCAACGCCAGCTCGAAGCTGTACCACGTGCCCGGCAGCTCGCACTACGAGCGCACCACGGCCGAGGTCTGGTTCGCCAGCGAGGAGGCAGCGGAGGCCGCGGGCTTCCAGCTGCCGCCGTCGCAGCGCGAGGCCAAGGACGAGGAGTCCTCTTCGGAGGACGAGTCCTGAGGCCTGAACAGCCATCGAACGAGCCCGCCACTCCCACCAGGGAGGGCGGGCTCGTTCGTCTGCGCGTTGACGTTTCCTACGACGGCATCGACTTCTCCGGCTGGGCGAAACAGCCCGACCGCAGGACCGTCCAGGGCGTGCTTGAGGAGGCGTTCGCGCGGCAGCCGCCCGGTGTGGAGGTACCGCACTCGATCGTCGTCGCTGGCCGCACCGACGCCGGGGTGCACGCGACCGGGCAGGTCATCCACATCGACGTCGTCCCATATGCCGACGGCGCGTACACCCGGCTGCCGGTGGACGACCATGGCGTCCCCGAGCTGGACCGGATGCGGCATCGCTGGAACCGTTACCTGCCGCCCGACATCCGGGTGCTGCGCGCCCGCGTCGCACCGGCGGGATTCGACGCGCGGTTCTCCGCCGTGCGCAGGCATTACGTGTACCAGGTTTCCGACGCGCCGTGGGGCGTCGATCCACTGCGCCGCAACGACACCCTGGCCTGGGGGCGTGCTCTCGACGTCGAGCGGATGAACGCCGCCTCAGCGGCGCTGGTCGGCCTCAACGATTTCAAGGCGTACTGCAAGCAGCGCGAGGGCGCCACCACTATCCGCGAGCTGCAACGGCTGCGCTGGGAGCGCGTCGAGCCGCACCTGGTGCGGGCGCACGTGTCCGCCGACGCGTTCTGCCACTCCATGGTGCGCAGCCTCGTCGGCGAGATCCTGCACGTCGGTGACGGCCGCAGGAACCAGCAGTGGCCAGTGGAGCTGCTGCGCAAGGGTGTCCGGGGCAGCACGGTCGCCCCGGCGCACGGCCTGTGCCTCGTCGGCGTCGACTACCCGCCGGACGAGGAACTGGCCGACCGTGCCGAGCGGACGCGCAAGGTCCGCGACCACACGGAGCTGTCGTAGGCCCGCGGCCCCGCCACGCAGCCGGGACGCCTCAATCGCCCCGGCGCACCGGCCCAAGGATCTGCTGCTCCTTCGCCGTGGTGACCAGCCGGATCGGCTGCCAGAGATTCCGTCCCAGCGCGATCACCTGGTCGTCCTGCAACGACGTCAACTGGTGTGTCATCTGCTGTGGCAGGTTCCAGATCCGGCCAGCCAGCTCCGCCTGACCGGCAGGCAGCCGTTGCATCAACACCAGGTCGGCGGCGTTCGCGATGGTCGACGCCTGCGGGTGCAGGTACGGCAGCAGGTACACCGTGGTGTGCCACGGCGCGCGCGGCGGGAACAGGTCCTGTGGTGTTGGACCGCCGTCGTGGACGACGACCAGCGGCGCGTTCTCCGACGCGCGGGGCAGCTCCACCGGCGACAGTCTGCGGATCTGGACGTGCGGCGACGGCCTGCCGTCCGGCCCCATACCCGCGGAGCGCTGCACCGCGTGCCACGCCTGCTCCCGCCCGGTCGCGATCACCACCCACGCGCCGACGGCCATGGCGCGTAGCGCGAACTGCCGTCCCAGGTACAGCCCGCCAGCAAGCACGATCCTGGTCGGCTCTGCTCGCAGCGCGGAGACCGTCAGCGGCTCGCCGTTGCTGCTGGAACCGAGCACGATCCCGCCCCGGTCACCCGACGGGCTGATCGCGTCGAGCAGGCTCGGGTCGACGGTGAACTCCGGGGCGACGCCGCCCTGGCCCGTCGTGTCACGCACCCGTGAGCTCACGCGGCCTCCTCATGGCCCGATGATTCGACCATTTCGGTTCGGGCCCGCGAGCGGCCCTCACGCCTGCAAGCAGTCCTCGCGTTTGATGATTCGGCCATTTCGGTTCGGGCCCGCGAGCGGCCCTCACGCCTGCAAGCAGTCCTCATGTCGTTCCTCCCAGCGGCAACGTCGCGGACAACCCATCCACCTGGAGCCCACGCAGCGGCGTCAGCGCGATGTCCGCGCGATCCGCGATGGTGTCGAGCCGCTTGTCCGCAGCGTCTAGTTCCTGCTCATTGCGGGTACTGACCCGCACGACGCCGCGCAGTCCGACCTCGCCGTCGTCAACGGCAGGCGTGATCGACATGGCGACCGTTGCCGACAACGTGCGGACGCTGGTGAGCGCGTTCAGCGTCGTCGTCACCGTGCCCTTGGGCCACTTGGTGATGGCGTAGCTGGCGTGGTGGACACCGGCAGCGGTGACGTAGTTCTTGTGTTCGGTCAGCTTGACGCCGTCGCCCGCCGCGACTGCCGCGTTCAGCTCGCAGGCGCTGACACCCGCGCGGAGCAGTTCGTCCGGGTCGAGCGGCCGAGTGTTGACCCCGCTCGATTCCAGCGCGTTGCGCACCCGGGAGAGCGCGCCGATCAGCGCTCGGTGCGCGCCGACGACGCCGCCACCGCGCTCCCGGACCGCCGCCGGGCACCGCAGTGGGTCGAGCCGTACCGCGATCCACGTCGTGCGTCGTGCCGCGGCGGGCAGCGGACCGAGCACTTCGAGGTAGGAGTTCAACGCTGGTGAGTCGGCTGGCAGCGCGGCGCTGCCGGGATAGGTGTGCCAGATGACCTGGATGGAGTCGAGCACGACGCCCCTGTCCTCGAGGCAGGGGGCCAGTGTGGACAGCGGTAGTGGCGCCGCGTCGCTCGCGCCCGAGATCAGTGCTGGGCTCGGCTCCACCATCAGCACGGCCGTCCAGCAGCCGTCGTCCCAGGCGAGGCCGACCGGCTGCCGGTCGTGGTCTATGCCCTGCGCGACGACCAGCTTCGGGATCGCGGCGCGCAGCACGTTCACCTTGGGGTCCTCGTCGCCGATGATGGCGTCCTCGTCCTTGAGGTCTTCGAGGCTGGCGCGGGCGACTGGCGGTCGCGGCTTGTCATGCGAGCGCATCAGGTAGCGCAACTCGAGGACGGCCCACTGGGTGAACCACTGGCCCCGGAGCCGCAGTAGTGCGATCAGCAGGGCGACAGCGAGGATGCCACCCGCGATGCCGACGGCGGCCGTGGTGCGCATGATCGCGATCAGGATGAGGCCGACGGCGAAACCCACCTCGATGATGACGAGGTTGAGCATCGGCAGGCCGAGCAGGTTCATGGTGCCGCTACGCCGCCGCGCAGCCGGGACCGGTCGCGCCGCGGTCGCCGTCGATGCGGACGGCTGATTCGGGCCGGGCTGGCCGGGCGGCTGACCACCGCCGGGGCCACCAGGACCACCAGGACCGCCGGGGCCACCAGGGCCGCCCCCACCTGGCCCGCCAGGACCGCCCCCACCGGGACCACCAGGGCCACCGGGGGGAGGCCCGGCGGGGCCGCCAGGCGCGCCGGGGCCACCCTGCCTTCCAGGTGGCATCGCGCCGGGGTGTTGTGGAGGTGCCTGCCGCCCTGGGGGCGTCGAAGGAACCCCGGGCGCACCCGGGGCGGACGGACCACCAGGCGTACCAGGACGTCCGGGGCGAGCCGGACCACCGGGGCCGACAGGCCCACCGGGCCCAGGGTGCGCTGGGGGAGCGGGCGCGCTAGGACGACCCGGCCCGGCAGGGCCAGCGGGTGCGGAGGGGCGTGGATTCCCACCAGGAGGCGTCCCCCGTCCAGGTGGGTTCGCTGGCGGTCCGGACGGGTTTCCCCCTGGCTGTTGTGGTCGTTGACCACGCCCGCCCGGGCGTGGCGGAGTGCTTACGGACATCCGCTTGTGTCTCTTCCCCTCGTACGTCCTGCCCCCGGCACGCTACCCGGTCCCGGGCACGTGAACACTATCGGGAATTGGTAGAAAGCCACCACCTGACGGTTCGACTGCGGCTATCCTGCGAACCGTACCGTGACTGGGAGGCGTGTGGGTCTGGAATGCCATCAAAGCCAACGAGAAAAACCGAAGTTCAGGCGTATCGGTTCGAAGTAAGGCGGATGAACTCCGCGCTGGTACGCAAGGACGCGGTGATGCTGCATGACCCGTTGCGCACCCACACAAGAGCGACTGTCGTCGGTGTGATCCTGGCCGCCGTCGGACTACTCGGCTTCATGATCTTCGGCATCCTCAAGCCCGCCACGCAGCCACCGTCGGATGGCATCGTGATGGGCAAAGAATCCGGTCAGATGTATGTAAAAGTGGCTGACCCCGAGGAAATGCTCATTCCGACGTTCAACCTTGCGTCGGCACGGCTCATTCTGATGAGCAGGCAGTCACAGGGGCAGGGCGGCGATGTGCCGGCGGACCCGGTGGAGCCGGTGCTGGTCTCCGACGACAACCTGAAGGACATTCCGCGCGGCAGGCTGCAGGGCATCCCAGGCGGTCCGCCGCTGCTGCCGAACGATGAGCAGCGCATCTCGGACGAGTGGGCGGTGTGTCACTACCTGCCGCTCGACGATCGGTTCAACGAAAGCGTGCGGCTGGACAAGGCTAAGGAAACGCAGCAAACCGCTGTTCTCGCAGGCCTGCCGGGGTCGGATCTGGGTACGCCGCTGGAGAAGAACGAGGCCATCTACGTCGAGCGCCTCAATGGCGACCGCTATCTGATCTACCGGCCAGAAGAGAATCCGAACCGCAAGTCGGACATCGTGCTGGCCAAGGTTCCTGACGAGGAATCCGTCATCGAGGCGCTGAAACTCGACCGCCACACGCCCCGGCCGATGTCACTCGGCCTGACGAACGCGATCCCCGAGGTCGACCCGCTCGAGCCGCCGGTTCCCGAGGGGCTTGACGAGCCGGTGTCGTTTGACATCGACGGCAGGACCGCTGTCGTCGGCGACGTCTTCTCCGTCACGCAGGCTGGTGGCACCGTCGACTACTACGTCGTGTTGAAGGACGGAAAGCAGCAGGTCACGCAGGCTGTTGCCAATATGCTCCGGCATGAGCACTCGACCGAAACGACGATCCCGCAGGTTAGTCCCGACCGGCTCGACGAGTTGCCGACGGTGTCGCCGGACGACGAACTCCCTGTCGACGACTACCCGGATCAGATCCCGACCGTGCTCGACCCGCTCAAGGGTAGTCCGGCCACCTGCCTTGGTTGGACGCTGACCGGTTCGGGCGACAATCAGGAATCGCGCACGACGCTGTATGTGAACAACGAGATTCCGTTCCCCGAGGACGAGAACGGCAAGCCGGAACGGCTGCGAGTCGGAAAGGCGAACGAAGACGGAATCGCTGTTGACTACTTCTACATGCCACCCGGTAGGGCTGCGGTCGTGAATTCGGCGACCAGTGAAGCGTCATTCGAATCCGGGCCCATTCAGCTGGTGTCCGATCGCGGTTTGCGCTACGGAATTCCTGACACCGAGACGGCGGCATTCCTCGGCCTTGCCGAGCGCAGGCCAGCGCCGGAAAGCATCCTGCGGTTGCTACCGACCGGAGAGTCACTCAACGTCCAGGCCGCGGCACGGACCTTCGACTCGGTCGACCTTCCGGTGAATTCCGGTGACTACGACGGTCAGACGGCCGGAGCGGACGAGGCGACCGGCTGAGGCCGCACCGCCCGGCCGCTCAGGCCGCCTTGCGGTTCCGGCGAACGGTGTGCACCGCGAACATCGTGCAGCCGAGCGCGGCGAGCCCGCCGCCGCTGCCCGCGAGCGCGACGATCACCGGCATCGGGCTGGCGTTGTCCGGCGGCGGCATGCTCGATGGCAGCGCGACGTCCTGCGCGGGTGTCGCACCGATCTCCTCGGGCAGTGTCATGGTCAGCGCCGCCATCGGGTTGATCACGCCGTGGCCGATGAACGGGTCGTGGCCGTCACCAGCGCCGGGGTGCTGCGCCGTCGTCGTGATGCGGTGCATGACCTCGCGCGCGCTCAGCTCCGGATGCATCTGCCTGACCAGCGCCGCGAGCCCGGCTACATATGGCGCCGCGAAGCTCGTGCCCTGGATGCGTACCGCCTGCTTGCCCTCGAACATCACGTTCACCAGCGCGCTTGACCCCTTCGCCGGGTCGAGCGAGATGATGTCGGTTCCTGGCGCTGCGACGCTCACCCACGGCCCGTGCATGCTGAAGTCCGCGACGCTGCCGGTCGCGTCGATCGCCCCGACCGCGAGCAGATCCTCGGAGAACCACGGCGGCGTGACGATGGTGCGCGGCTTGTTTGGATCGGTGACGCGTGGGTCGCCCTGGATCGGCACGCCGTTCTGCTGGCACGCGCCACCCGTGTTGCCAGCGGCGGCCACGACGACGACGTCCTGCTTCGTCGCGTAGCGCACCGCGGCGCGCAGCTTCCGCTCTTCTTCGCTGACCGGCTGGGTGCTGCCGGTGTTTGGACGGCAGGCGTCCACCGACATGTTGATGACATCGACGCCGTGCTTGTCGACCGCTCGCACGATCGCCTGCGCCAGCGTCTTCTGGTTGCCAGCGCCGCTCGAGCTGCCCTGCGTGCGCTGGCCGGGGTTCTGGCTTGGTCCGGTGTCGCCGGACCCGCCGTCGTTGCCCTGGCGTTCCTTCTCCAGCTCGCGCTGCAGTTCCTCGATCTTCTGCTGGCTCTCCTGCTGGCGTCGACGTGCCTCTGCCTTCTCGCGCGCGGCCTTGCGCTTGGCGCGAGCGGCTTCCTTCTCCCGCTTGATCTCGTCCTCGGTCTTCTCGGAGAAGTTCTGGCTCGACTGCCGGATCGAGACGATCTCGACGTCCGGTGCGACGCCGATGAAGCCGATGTCGGAGTTCTTCGGGTTGGCCCCGATGATGCCCGCTACCTGCGTGCCGTGGCCGTCGCAGTCGAGCAGGCCGTTGTTGCCCTTACCGCCACGCTGGACGTAGTCGCCGCCTCCGGTGACCCGATTTTGCAGGTACGGATGCTTGGTGACGCCGGTGTCGATGACGGCGACCTTGAGTGGCTTGCCGGTGCGCTCGTTGACGCCGATCTTGTCGTGCTTGCTGTGTGCGCGGACGTAGTCATGCACGTCGTCGAGCCGTAGGTGCGCCTGGCCCCACGGGATGTCCTGGATCTGGTTGCCGGACACCGTGGTGTGGCCCTCGACGCTGGACTTGACGCACTCCACACGCTGCTTGTACTGCTTGTCCGGCTTGCCGGGGTCAGCTGGCGGTGGACCCGGCTGGCCAGTAGGCGCCCACGGCGGACGCGCGTCCTCCTGTGCGATGGCCATGCCCGGGTTGAGTCCCGGCGCGATGGTAGTGAACAGGGCGGCCGCCACCAGGGCGCCAGCCCGTGTGACGGCCGTCGGCGCTGTTCGCGGCGCCCGCCATGGCTTCCTCCGCGGCTCTCTCCGCGTTGCCCGAGCAGTCCCCACTCGACATCCCCTCAGCGACGATCCGTGAACGGCACGACCCTACCGGCCGGTGTGGGCAGGTCAGCCCAGAATGCTCGAGCCGACCGACCGCAGCTCGGAGTACAGCCCGAGCACGCCAAGCGCCAGCGGCAGCACGACGGCGATGCAGATGGCCTCGATGATCTCGACAGTGCGCCGCAGCGGCGGCGAGAACCGCTGGTGCGGGAAGATCACCCCGACGACGAGCGCACCCGCAGCCATCACGATCAGGATGGTGAAGATCCAGATCAGTCGGGTCGACCAGTCCGCGGTCATCGTCCAGCCGATCATGATGCCCGCGCTGGCGAGCACACCCATGGTCAGCAGCGCGATGGCCTGGCTGCCGTTGGCGTAGGTGCGGGCGCGCAGCAGCAGGGCGAGCGTCGCGGCGACGGCGAGCGCGATGCCGTACCACGTCGCTGACGACGACGCGATCACCGCCGAGATCGCCACGATCGCGCCGCAGCCGACCAGCAGGCCGGTCATGTACTGGTGCGCGACGGTTGTGCGGCGTTCGATGATGCCGAAGTCGGGGAACGCGCTGTCCTGTTTGAGTTCTTCCGCGCTGCTCGGCACAACAGGCGACGGCAGCTTCGCGAGCAGGAGCGTCGCGCGCGGCAGCGCTGAGATCAGGCCGAGGGAGACCGCTGCCGCTGCCGAGGCGAACCCGGCTGGTGGCTGGTCGATGAACAGCGCGAACAGGAACGTGACCGCGCCGAGCGTGCCCGCCGTGGCGGCCGCGATGAACGCCGAAATGCCGTGCCCGATGAGCATGATCGACGCGGCGGCCACGATGACCACCCATACGCTGCCGAGCAGCAGGTTCGCCGTCATGGACACCCCGGGGACGGTGTAGAACCCGCTCACGAACGCTAGCGGTAGCCCGCCGGTCGCCGCGACGACGACCCCGGTCTCCGGGTCGTTGTACGCCTGGGCGAGCACGGCGCCGAGCGCGACGGCGCCGATCGCGCCGATGCCCCCGACGATGGCCGCGGTGAGGCCGCTGCCGCCCCACAGTGTGCCGCCCATGAACAGCGCGACCGCCGCGACGGCCAGCGCGAGCCCGCCCGCGATGTGCCCTGCCCGCTTGGCGGTCTCCGGCGTCCACGGGCGGAAGTTGTCCGGTTTCGCCTCGGCGATGGCGTCGACGACGTCGTCGAACAGCGGTGGCGGAGGGTTCTCGTTGCGCTTGCGCAGCTGTAGCAGGTCCCCATCGACGACGCCGAGCGACGCGAGCGTCCGGCTCGGGTCGAGCGGGGCATCGCCCAGCTTGGCGAGCACCCACCCGCCGTGCGACGACCCGCCGTCCGCGCTGCGCTCATTGGCCATCTCGACCACGAGCGGCAGGATGTCCGCCACCGCGACGTCGGCTGGCAGCGCGACGTCGATTCTCGTGCGTGGCGCCACAACCGTCACTCGGCTGAAAACCGTGGTGCTCGTAGCCACCTGAACTGCCCCCTACCTAGAAAGACTGCCAGGGTGTTTATATCGAATAAAGAGAGATTCCGAGGTGAGGACCCCTTCTAAGGCCCAAATCTCACCCTGGGGCCACAGAGGGAGGCTCTGCAGGCGGGGACAGCAGCGTCCCGAAACGCTCCGCCGCGTCATGCAGCGCCTCCTCCCGAGGATCGTCAACGTACAGCTTCATCGAGATACTGCCACGTGCGTGGCCAAGCCACTTCGCGATTACCTCAGGATGTAGGCCGAGTTTCTGCCGCATGAGCGTTCCCGCCGTGTGCCGGAGGTCGTGCAGGCGGATACGTCGCAGCCCGGCAGCGTGCGACACCCTGTGAAACTCGTCCGAGTACCAACGCGACGAGAGCGGGCGGCCGAGTTCGTCCACGGCCAGAAAACCCGAGTCGCTGTACGCGTCCTCGGCGAGACTCGCCTCCGCACGCAGCAGGTCGCGGTGAGACCGCAGCGCGTCGACAACCAGTGGTGGTATCGGCAGGTTGCGAACAGCGTTCTCGGTCTTCCCTTGGGGGATCGACAGCCTGCCGCCGTCGAGGTCGATATTCGCCCACGTGAGCGCCAAGACCTCGCCGCGCCGCATCCCGAGAGTGCTGAGCAGGAACAGCGCGTGCAGCCGATGACCTCGGACATGGCGCAGGAACGTGACGACTTCGTCGACGGTCCACCCCCGATACTGGTCCCGCTCCGGGAGCGCGGGCAGTTCGACGTTGTCGACCGGGTTGCGCTGCAGCTGCCTGCGCTTCACCAGCTGGGCTAGAGTGCCGCCGAGCACCGTCCGGATGGTGAGGCGTATGGCCCCGGCCGACATGGGCTGGCCGGGTTGACCGATCCGGCGTAGCTGACCGGACTCCATGCCGTCCCGCAGCGCCTCGACGTGCTCCTCGGTGATGTTCTGCACCAGCTCGCCGCCCATGAAGTCGATGACGTGCGTGGCGCAGTTCCGGTACAGCCGTCGTGTCTCCTCCGACAAGGGCTTTCCGCGTTTGCCGACGCGGCGTGATGCCAGCCAAGCCTCGACGGCCTCCTGAACGGTGATCCGCTTCGGCAGGTCGAGCTGCCGGTGCGTCGACTCTTCTCGCCGTGCATTGATCTTGTCCCGCTCGGCCTTCACGTCCTTGAACCGGCGACGCGTGATGAATATCTGGCGGCGCTTCTTCCACGTGCCGGTCTTCGGGTCCGGGCCTGGACCGGCGTCCACGACGGCGCGGTATGTGACCTGGCCGTCGTCGTGCTCGATCCGCCAGATTCCTGGTGTGCTTGTCTTGACTCTCTTCGCCATCACTCCTCCTCGGTGGGTTCTTCGACTGACGAAACCTCGTACTGCCCGGGTCCGGTTTGGGTGAGCTGGTCGGTAGCCCAGCGCTCGCCCAGCGGTGTATGCGGTGCCGGGTCTAGCTCAGGTACCGACTCGCGGGTGTGTCGCCACCACCAGCGGGCGAACGTGCGGCGATGGCAACCGTGCGGGTCGATCTGCCGTTCGAAGCACAGCAGTACGAGCTGGGTGGTGTCGTGCTCGGCCGCGATGCCTTCCAGCTCGCTCCGGATGGCCGCTACGCCGTAGCGGTCGAGCTGCGCCAGGTACTGCTGCTCCCAGTCGTCCGCGTTGAAGTACCGCCAGCGCACGCACAGCGTCCAGCACACCGGCCAGTCACGGGCCTCCGGCCGCCAGCGCGGCAGCATCAGGCTGATCCTGACCGGCTGGCCCATGGCCGACGCGAATCGATAGTGCGAACAGGTGAACAGCTCAACCATGACCGCTCACCTCGCAGACCAGCACGACACGGGTGCCGCCGGTGCCGTCCGGCTCGGTGAAGATCTCTGTGACGGCCGTGAGCTGCTGCCCGGCGCCGAGGACCAGCACCGGTGCCGTTGAGGGCACGTCGGGGCCGTGGAGGGCGTTCCGCACGGCGCGTGCGGAGAGGCACTGCCGGGCGTGATCGCTAGGGCTACTCATCGCGGGCCTCCTCGTTGATGCGCCAGCCGAGGGCTCGGGCGCGGTCGCGGGCGGACGGCCTCGGGGCGGAGGCACCGATCAGCGCGTCGGCACGACCCAGGGCGTAGGCGTCGTCCAGCGCGGTCTCGAACTCCTGCTTGGCTTCGCGGATGTTGGCAACGAGACCCTCGACCTCGCTCAGCAGCCGTCGGGCCTCGGATACCAGCTCTCGGCCCAGCTCAAGATCGTCTTGCTCGCGCTTCATCGCTGCTCACCGCCGTCTAGCGCCGTGCGCAGCTCCTCGACGGGCACAAAGCCGTCGGCGCGGTGTTGGCCGATCAGGTGGCCGATGCGTTCGATCAGCGCGTCGTGGCGTTCGTACGCGCTCAGCAGCAGGTTCGCCAGCGCCTCGGCTGCCGGGTCGCGGGTTGTGGGATCGTGTTTCATGGGTCGGCTCCTTCCAGCCGATCAAGGCTCCGGTCGGTGCAGACACACCGGCCGGAGCCGCTCTTCTACTTGCGCCCGCCGTTGAACACGGTCAGGTGGGCGTACTGGCGTCCCCGCTGCTCGCCGCTGTACTCGAACCACAGCCGGTCGAGAAGGCCGTCGCCACGGCGGCGGCCGCGCAGTGCGTCGTCGCGGCCGAGGTTCCAAATCGAGATCACGGTGTCCCACCACGGCCAATCCATCGGCATCGACGGGTCGTGAGGGCGGTCGTCGTCGGCGATCCGTTCGCATTCCGCGAGCGGGCACTGCCCGTAGCCGTAGGCGCCGAGCGTGTACCGCAGCGGTCGGCCAGCCTTGCGTTCAAGACCGGCCTTCCGCCCGCGCTCGTAGGCGAACCGGAAGTGGCCCGTGAGGTTCTCGCGAACTCGGCCGTCCAGCTCGTCCTGCTGACGAAGGCGCGCGACGCCGTACAGGCAGTCATCTCGCCAGTTGATGTCGAGCATCGTGTCCACGGCGATCACTCCCCGGACTCTTCGATGTACTCGGTGCGGTAGACGTCGGTCGTGACCGCGTGGTCCATCCGCTCCTGACGGTCGCGCTTGTCCTCGTCGGTCACCGGTTCGATACCGGCGATCTTGGCGAGTCGCCGGACCTGCTTGGCGAGCAGCTCGTAGCGGGCGGCCTTCTCGTTAATGTCCCGCTCGTATCCCTGGAGTGGCTGGGTACCGGTGTCCCAGCCGCCTTCTAGGCTCTCCAGGCGCTGGCTGGCCACGGTCGCGACCTGCCGGAGCGTGTCGAGCAGCTGCGACCGGGCCATGTTGGCGTCGGTCGCGGTTGTGATGAACAGCTTGCCGAGATCGGTCGAGCAGTTGGCGTCGTACCGCGCGCCGTCGAAGATCACGGAGAAGGTGTTGGGGTTGACGTGCTCCGCGTACTGCGTACTCATCGTGGGGCTCCTTTTGGGGTTGAGTGGGGAAGATCAGATCGTCCGGTGCGCCCGGTCGTGCAGCACGACGCCCGGCCGGAGTTTCTTGGCTAGCTCGTGGACGGTCTCGCGCTTCTTGGCGTCGAACGGCTGGCCGCACCGGCGGCATTCGCTCGGGTCGACGATCGACGGGTACGGGAACTCGCAGCAGGTGTTCTCGCTGCGGGCGGGCGTGCGGACATGATGGGCTCCTTTTGGATGGGGGTTTTTCTTTTCAGCTTAGTCGTTAGCGCCGCTAATGGAAGATATGCTGTGAGATTTTTGTAAATTGTCCTGCGAATGTGGTGGTAGGCGGATCGGTAGGTAGTGGAATGAAGAATTCCAATGGTCACTTTGACTACTGATAATGGTCATTGCCGCAGCTCAGCGGCTTTTCAGTCGCCACTGTGCAGTCGTGATTCTGTCCATGACAGAAACGTGTTCCGCAGGTGGTTGAATGCGATTCCCGGCGTGTGTGGCGCTCCGCTTCCCTGTCCGTGTCTGCCCATTCTCCACGGGCAGTCCAGCCGCATCCGGGGTCGAGACATCGTGCAGTCGTGATCGAATGGGCGTTCGGCACGGAGATCGCCATAGTCGCGTCGGAAGAACGAGCCGAGTGTGGTGTGTTGGGTCGAGTCCGGAAAGCGCCGGAGCGGCGACGTGGGCGGGCAGAGTCGTCCGGGTCGTGGAGTGTGGTGGTGCCGTCCGGCCGTTGCGTGATCATGCGAACCGCCTCCACGCGGTCCAGCACGGTCGGCAGCGCGGGTACCGGTCCGAGGCGAGCCGAGCGCCACACTCCACGCACCGGCGGTGTCCTCCAGCCCGTGGTGCGCAGGCGGAGCAGGTCTGCCGCACTGGCCGTGGACTGCGGGCGGGGAGCCAGCGGTCACAGCCACCGGCGCAGGGGGCGAGGTAGCTCATGGCCGCCCCTCCAGTTCGTTGTCGCTCGCGCAGTCCGCGCACAGCCGCGTGTTGGGGTTGATGGGCCGGTACTCTTCGCAGCCCTGGCAGTTTCCTGTCCGAAGCGTCCGAGTGTCCGAAGCTGTGCGTGTTCCCTGTTCCCCGGATACGGCGCGGGAACGCTCCCGCCAGGCGCGCAAGACGTCGGCGGCACGTTCCGAGCGCCACCGCAGCCGCGTCTTGACGTCACGCACCGATGTCGGCGGCGGGTCGAGCTGGTCGATCGCGTCGAGGTCGCTGTCACTGACGCCGATCGCCCGGGCAGCGTCGCCGAGCTGCGGAGGCCGGATCGAGTAGGTGATCTCGTGGCCACGGCTGTCGAGGAGGAACAGTCCGGCAGACGGTTCCCTCCCCTCGGCGGGACAATGGCGGCGTAGACCGGCGTGTCGGTCCTTGTTCAGACTCAGAAATGCCGAACCCTGCCGCCCCGGTGCGAACGGTTCGTTGACCGTGATCCGCAGCGCCACGCCGCCGATGGCGCGTCGCTTCGCCGTCGTGCCGGTGGGTCCGGATGCTCGGGTCTCGCTGTTCTTCGGCAGGTGGTCGACGGCGAGGACGGATGCCCCGGATAGCGCCAGCGGCTTTAGTACCGCGCTGTGCGCGATGGTGAAGTCGTCCGGCGAGTTGCTGGAGAGCCGCAACATCGGCAGCAGCTCGCCCACGGAGTCGACCACAGCGACGGCTGGTCGCCATTCCTTCGCGTCGGCGACCACGGCGGCGAGGTGCGCCTTGTCGTCGGGCTCGACGTAGCGGAACAGACCCGGGTCACGTAGCGCCGATTCGGGCGCGCCCATATCGAGGAACCGGTACACGGTGGCATCGGCGCCGTTGTGGTCGAGGTCGACAAACAGTACGCGACGGCCCGCCTTGAGGGCTTCGTTGGCGGCGGCTTGCGCCACCATCGTCTTTCCCGACTCGGGATCGCCGAAGATGAGGTTGACCTGTCCTGCGTAGAACAGTGCAACCCCGTCGTCGCGGTACAGCAGCACCGGCTCGGGAGGGTCGGGTAGCCCACCGTCGAGCAGTGCGGCCACGTCGACGTAGAGAGGCTGTTCCCCGTTCCCCTCCCTATGTGTGGGGGAACAGGGAACGTTCGCATTGCTAATGTTCCCCGTTCCCGACACAGGGGGTGGGGGAACGGGGAACGGTTCCCCGGTCGGAGGTGCTTCGCTAGTCGCGGCAGCGAGGTCGTAGTTCATGCCGCCACTCCCTGCTCGCGCGGCACCTCCGCCAGCGGGTCACGGCGGCCACAGGGCAGTGGCGGGTGATATAGCGCGGCGTGCTGCCGACGCCGTACCTGAGTCGCGACATCGGCGAGGCAGCGTCGGCACCACCAGTGACCAGGTTCGGGCGGGGCGTCGCTGCACAGGTCGCACGTCGACCAGCGGCGGCGTGCGGCTGCCACTGCGGGGGCGATGCTCAGGTTGCCTGCTGGGTCGGTGATCCGGGTGGGCGCGGGGCTCCTCAAGCACGCCTGACGCCCGGTCACCGGCCTTCCTCAGCAGCCGCCCGATCCGCCTCGTAGCCGAGCAGACGGATCACGGGCAGCGTCGGAAACATCCACCTGTTACCGATGCGTATCGGCTCGATGGGCAACCGGCCGGTGCCGATGGCGTCGTAAACCGTGGACTTGCCGACACCGAACAGGCGGGCGAACTCCGACGGGGTTAGTACTCGCGGCAGGGACTCGATCTCGTCCTTCGTCAACCTGCCATGGTCATCTAAGAGAGCAGACACGGGCGGATACCTCTCGGTACCCCGCGCAATGCGCGTACACCAGCTACCGCTGGTCCGCTTTACGGCCGTCGCCGCCCGGTGGGTAGCCGGGAAAATCCCTGTACGGACCGCTAGGTCCGCGCCGCCTTCTGGCGTTCCGGGTACAGCCTATCCGCTCCGGTGTCAGTGCCCTGGTTCCATTTTCGGCGTGTCTGTCCGGAGGTTCACCAGAGGGCAGAACAGGTCCAAGAAGCGCGGCGAACGGTCACGCGTCTGTATCCGCTCCACCCCCAGGCACTTCCTGGGCCTCTCGTTCGTGAGCCGCGATGAGGTCTCGGACGATTTTCGCCAGGGCCTCGCGGGTCTCCTTAGGTAGCGCCTTCTCACGCAGAAGGGCTCGTTCCGACTCGCTCGCGGCAAAGCATGACCCCAAGTCGTCGGGTGTAACGCCGAGGCATCTCTCAAGCGACGGCCAGTACCGCTCGGACGGGATGCTGTGGCCACGCTCCCAGCCCGAGATCATTCCTTGGGTTACGCGGTCACCATGTTGCGTCATGCACTCTGCGAGTTCCGACTGCTTGAGGTTCCTCTGATTGCGACGCTCGCTGAGGAGGGTGGCGAGGGGGCTGAGCACGCCGAGTGGGTCATAACCTTTCATATCGCGAGTATTGACGATATCGCCGATATTCGCTACATCGAGGATGTCATTGTGATGCAAGTCACTGCGCGGCGATTCCCGGGCGGTGCAGCAGAGAGCAAAACGGGGGCGACAGTCAGCGAACCCAGGCACGGCTGGTCGGAGCAGCGAACCGTCGCATTGTAGGTAGTAGGTAGTAATGAGCCGCCGCGTTTCGGGTGGTGGACGCACCCAAAAAGCGGCCTACTCACACCGAGGTCACCGTGGGAGGAGGGTTCTCGGCATCCTGCCGCTGGCCTCAGTCGCGGACCTCTTCCCGAGCGGCGCCGTATCGAGCAGGCAGTTACCTCTCAGCGAGCTGGCGGTGCTGCGCGGCCCACTCCGAAGCGGCCCACTCGGCTGGCATCGCTTCCAGCGACTCGGCCGCAGCACGGCGTGCCGCTGCGATGTCGCCGAGGGCGGCGAGCACGAACCCTTTGTGGCCGAGCAATACCGCCGGGGTGTACCAGTAGCTCGACGTAGGCAGCTCGTCGACGTCGATGCGCTCAAGGCTGGTCTCGGCCTCGGCGAGCGCGTCGAGCGCGGCACGATGGTCGTCGTCGTGGGCGAGCACCTCGGCGCGCTGGAATGCCATGTAGGCCCGCAGACCGGGATCGGTGCGGGTGTCTCGCGCGGCGGCCCGGTTGAGCGCCTCGGCTTGGCGCAGCTGGCCGGTGAGCAGGCATCGGTACGCCGAGAAGCTCAGCGCCGAGGCGAGCCGCTGCGGGTCGTCGACCTCGAACGCCAGCACGGCCGCACGGTCGAAGTGGTGCCGCGCGTCGTCCCATCGCTGCATCGGGATCGCCAGCCACCCCAGGTACTGCTCTAGTTCGGAGACCAGCCCGACGGCCTCGCCGCGCACGTCGGCGCGAGCATGGTCGGCCAGCTTCGATGCCACTGCGGCTTGGTGCTGCACCGAGGGCAGCACGTCGGCGGCGCTGGTCGCGTCTTCGAGTCGGCGCAGCCCGGCGAGCACCGACGACACGGCGTCGACTGCGGCCGGGTCGGTGCGGCCTGCGTCGAGTGCCGTAGAGACACGCTCGGCCGCCTCCAACGCGCCCGATGAGGAGGCACCGCCTAGCAGGCTCTCGAATCGCTGACGCTGGCTCTCGTCGGCCTGCGCGAGCGCGGTGTCGAGGATCTGCTGCATGTGCGGGCGCGGCACCGTGGCGGCGTTGAGCCGCTCCCATTGCGACACGATGCGTTGACTCACGCCGAGGTAGGCGGCGAACTCGCGCAGGCTCAGCCGCAGCGCAGCCCGCAATGCGGCCGCCTCACGTCCGGTCCATCGCTGCACGTTGGTCACGCGGCATAGCGAATCACACACGCTCGATGAGCGTCGAGTGGACTGTGAGAGTAGGGGAAGTTGATGGTCCTGCGGCTATGACGCCAGCCCTTGGTAGGTAGTTGGGTGATATGTGCTTGGGCGTTTCAGGAGGTGAGAGCGCTCTAGCGCGGCCCGCTCACACCGAGGCCACCCGGTCGGGCTGAGATGCGCGCTCCTTTGGTCGATCTCGCGCCCAGGCGCGCGCGTTTTTTACGCCGATCCCACGTTCGCGAACGCGCTCGCACCTGTGCGAACAGGTCACGGGTCGCCGTTGATGTGCTCGTTCGACAGCCGCCGAAGCTCGGCATCGAGGTGCTCCGGGGACGTCGCACTTGCGACGACCTGCTCGCACTCCGCGAGCAGGTGTTCCAGCTCAGGTGACAGGGACTCTGCCGCGCGGAGCGCTGCTGCCGCTTCGGTTGCTGGCGAATCGTGAGCGACTCGTACCCACCAGGGGAGTGGAACTTCGGCGGCGTGCTCGAAACACGCTCGCACCCCGCCTGGCCCTTTCACGGAAGCTGCGGCGCCGCAGCGACACCTACCGCGTGCCATCGGTCGTCTCCTCGGTGGTGAAGTCGGTGATGATCCGGTCGACAAGGGCCTTCGCGCCGTCCGGGCCGATCAGCTCGCACAGCGCGGCGTCGAGCAGCTCTGTGAGGGCTCGAACGACGGCGATCAGGTCGGGCCGGTCTAGGTCGGCTAGCAGCAGCTCGGCGCCCGCAGAATCGCCGGTCAGGATCAGCTTCGCGACGGCGGCGGCGCGGCTGTACGCCTCCGTCGAAGGCAGCCAGTCAGCGTGCATGGGGCTGAGTGTCGCTTGCCCAGTGGCAGCTGATGTCCGCCAGCGGCGGTGAGTGAGTCTGCTTCGGCCGGGCCGGACGTGTCCGCAAGCGGAAGTTGCCTGACACCGGGTGGGTCATCGTCGTTGGCGTGACGACACAAGAGGTCGCCCAGCAGTGGGGCGTGACGGACCGCGTGGTCCGTCGGATGTGCGCCAGCGGCCGGATACCGGGCGCATTCCGGCTCGGGCGGGACTGGTTCATACCTCGCACCAGCATCGAGAAGATTCCGACCCGGAGGGATCGCGCATGTCAGACGTCGTGACCGAGGCTGACGAGGCCGCCCGCACAGCGGCGGCAGAGGTCGAACTCTTGGAAGAGCAGATCCGAGCTGGCGACGAGTCGATCACGCCGGAGCAGCTTGACCGTGCCCGTGGCTTCGCTCGCTTCCAGGCACTGCGGCGGGAGACAGCTCGACGCAAGGCCGAGAAGGCACGGCAGGCGGCGCGCAAGGAGCAGGCGGAGGTGCTGCTGGCCGAGCTGGCGGAGACTGGTGAGGGCAGCGTGCGGCACAGCCAGCGGCAGGTGCGAGAGGCAGTCATCGCGGCGCAGGAGGCCGTCGAGCACCTGGTCGTGGTCGCCGGGCAACACCGCAAGCTGGTGCGGGACGTGACTGGTCGCGTGAAGGTCCTCAACGACGCGCTGCCCGATGCGGCGATGAAGCCGTCGCGGGACGGTTTCCGTGTCGGCAACCTTGCTGTGCAAGAGACCGATGCGGCCGACGCGATCTTCGCCGCTCTCGCACCCACGCTGGAGCGGCGGCGCGAGTTGGACGTCAACCTCCAGTGCCCGAACGGCTGGCTGATCCAGCCCGACTACGTGATCAACCGGGGAAGGCGGTTCCAGCCGTGAACGCGGACCAGCGACACAAGATCGTTCTCGACCCGGGCTCGGAGAAGGGCTACCGGCTGGAGCCTGCCGCGCCGTCTGCAGCCGAGCCGACGCTGCGGGACTTCCGGGCCATGACGTACGAGCAGCGGGCCGAATTGCACACGAGGAACGCCGAGGTGTACCGGCGGCTGGCCGAAGCGGAGCTGGCCGAGACGTTCCAGCCCTACCGAGGAAGGTGACGGATGGCTACCAAGCGCAGGAAGACGGCCGCCCGGCGGAAGCCCGCCCCGAAGCGTCGGGTGCGGCGGAAGCCCCCCGCGAGGAGGAAGCCTCGCACCGCCACCGGGCACCTGGCCGAGTCGGAGGCGTGGCGCCGCAGGTGATGGAGGTACCGATGAGCAAGTCACACGCTGAGGAAGAGGCGCGGATCATCGCGGACTTGGGGATCACCGAGACCGTCCGCAAGCCGCCCCGGGACCCCGGCGGACGGCAGGAGACGCCTGCCGCTGACCCCGCTGCTCGACGAGGTTTCGTCAGCCGGGCGGAACGCTCCCACCAGGAGTTTGAGCACCACCAGGTCGACGGACAGGAATGACCCGGCGGTAGCCCACCGCATGTGACCCCACCGACCGACACGAGGAGCCCAGTAAGGAGCGGGCGTCGTGTCGCTCACCGTCGCCGAGCTGCGCTACCTGTTCACCGCCAACACCGCCTCGATGGACCGGGGCTTCGCCAAGGCGCAAGCCGGGGTGAGGTCCATGGAGAAGGCGGGCACCCGGATGGCCGCGACCGGCACCAAAATGAGCAAGGGGTTGACGCTGCCGATGCTCGCGGCCGGGGCTGCGGCAGGGAAGATGGCCTCCGACTACGAGTCGTCGATGCAGAAGATCGTCGGCCTGGTCGGCATCTCGCAGAAGCAGGTCGACGCCTGGTCCAAGCAAGTACTGAACTTGTCCAAGGATCTGCCGCAATCACCGAAAGACCTGGCCGACGCGATGTTCTTCGTCACGTCCGCCGGTTTCCGGGGCAAGGAAGCGCTCGATGTGCTCACCGCGAGCGCGAAAGCCTCGGCAGCCGGACTGGGGGACACGGAGGCGATCGCCGACGCCGTGACGTCCGCGGTCAACGCCTACGGCATCAAGAACCTGTCGGCGTCGAAGGCGACCGACATCCTCACGGCCTCGGTGCGCGAGGGCAAGCTGGAGGCGTCGTCGCTAGCCCCGGTGCTGGGCCGGGTCATCCCGATCGCCTCCGAACTGGGCGTGAGCTTCGACCAGGTGGGTGCCGCCGCCGCGGTCCTGTCGAAGACCGGCTTGAACGCGGCCGAGGCCACCACGGCGGTGCGGCAGATCATGCAGTCGCTGATCAAGCCCACCGTCCAGGGAAAGAAAGAGCTAAAGAAGGTCGGGCTGACCTACGAGGATCTCCGCAAGCAGGTGAAAGAGAAGGGCCTGTTCAAGACGCTGATGACGTTGCGGGACGCGTTCGGCGACAACACCGAGGCGCTGTCCAAGGTCATCCCGCAGGTGGAGGGGTTCGCCGGTGTGCTGGCGATCACCGGCAAGGGGTCGAAAGAAGCCAAGAAAACATTCAAGGAGCTGTCCGACGCCACCGGCGCCACCAGGAAGGCGTTCGCGGTGGCGTCCGAGACTGGGGCGAACCGGTTCAAGACGGCTCTCGGCAAGGTGCAGGCGAACGCGGTGAAGCTCGGGCAGGTGCTGTTGCCGGTCGGCACGGCGATAGTGACGATGTTCGGCGACATGGTGAACATGGTTGCCAACCTGCCGGGGCCGGTGCTCAAGGTGGTCGGCGTGTTCGCGGTGCTCCTCGCGACACTGGGACCGCTGCTGGTGGTCATCGGCAAGGCGATCAAGCTCGTGTTCGCGTTCCGCGCGGGCATCCTCGCGACCTCGGCGGCGGCTGCGGCCAGTAAGGGGCCGTTGGCGCTGTTCGCCTTCGGGATCAAGGCGGTCAGCAAGGCTCTGCGCGCCAACCCGATCGGGGCGGTCATCACGTTGATTGTGGCGCTCGGTGCCGCGCTGGTGCTGGCCTACAAGAAGTCCGAGACGTTCCGCCGGATCGTGGACGCGGTCTTCCGGGCCATCGCCACCGCCGGAAAATGGATGTGGGAACGCGTCCTCAAGCCCGCGTTCAGCGCGATCGGCAAGGCGTTCCGGTCGATCGGTGACACCTTCTCCAGCGTGTGGGACCGCGTCCTGCGGCCGGTGTTCAAGACGCTGGTGGACGCCTTCCTGTGGGTAGCGGAGAAGATCGTGGACGGCGCGGCTAAGGCGTTCGGCTGGGTACCGGGGATCGGGCCGAAGCTGCGGAGCGCGGCCGACAAGTTCCGCACCTTCCGCCGGGACGTCAACAACGCGCTGGGCGGCATCAAGGACAAGGACGTCGCCGTCACCGGCAAGCTCGCGTTCGGTGGCGCCGGAACCGGTTCGACGGCGGTCAACCGGCTGCTGTCGTCGTCGTTCGCCACCGGCGGGCTCGTCCCCGGCGCGCCCAGCAGCCGAGACAACCGGATCGCGGCCGTCGCGTCCGGCGAGTTCGTCGTCAACTCGCGCAGCACGCGGAAGCATCGCCCACTGTTGGAGGCCGTCAACGCCGACCGGCTGCCGGGATTCGCGGAAGGCGGCGTGGTGCCGCGCGCCGTGGTGCCCAGCGGTCGCGACGCCCGACGGTTCGCCAGCGAGTACGGGAGCAGCATCAGCATCGCCGCCCGGAAGTTCCAGGGTGTGCTGGACGAGGCACTGTCGAAGGTGTTCAGCGCGCCCGGCGTCGGTTCGGGCGTCGAACGCTGGCGCGGGTTGGCGATGCGGGCACTCGCCTACACCGGCTCCCCGCTGTCGTGGATCGGATCGCTGTTGCGCAGGATGCAACAGGAGTCCGGCGGGAACCCCTTCGCGATCAACAACTGGGACATCAACGCCCGGCGGGGCGACCCGAGCCGGGGCCTCATGCAGACCATCGGCTCGACGTTCCGCGCCTACGCCCGGGAGTTGGTCGGCAGGGGCATCTACGACCCGTTCGCGAACATCGTCGCCAGCATCCGCTACGCCAACGCCCGTTACGGTGCCGCGCCCGTCGGCTGGAACCAGCCCGGCGGCTACGCGCGTGGCACGATCAGGGTGCCGCGCACCGAGCGGGCGCTGGTCCACAAGGACGAGATGATCCTGCCCGCCCGGATCGCCGAGGCGGTGCGCCAGCAGCTCGCAGGAGGCGGCGAGCGGGTCGTGATCCACCAGACCGTGAACGCGCCGCAGAACATGAGCCCGCAGCAGGTGGCGGATGCGGGAGCACAGCGGATCGCATCGGCGATCAGCCAGAACAGCCTCGGGGCGGTGGTGCCGGTATGAGCACGCTGGCCCGTCGCAGTTCGGCTTCCGCCAGCTTGGCTCGGGCCTCGGCTTCGGGAAGGTCGCCGAACCTCTTCCGCTCGCGCTCGATGTGCCGCTGGATGATCGCGTCAAGCATTTCCTGCGTCAGCTGTGGTACCTGCTGCGCCATGAGACGAGCGTAGCTGGCGACTGGCGTTTCACGGCGGATGTCACACGAAGGCCACCGGACTGGCCGGACGTAGCCGGACTAGCCGGACAGAAAGAGCCCGAGAGGCCCGTCTAACGTGTCCGTTTCCGGACTAGACGGACGCTCCCGGACTCCTCGGACGGTCGGTTGGAGATATCGAACTTCCTGGCCGCCTACATCGCATACCCGCGAAATCCCAACTGGACGTGCGTGCATTCGCCGGTCTCACGGTTATCTCTTCATCGTTGCGTGCTGTCAGGGCCGCCAGGATCCATCACGTCGCCCGCGTGGGGGAAGCGCGTACGCCGGGAGATTTCCGCGCCCGGCACCCATGACGGCCGCCGGTTCGATACCGTGTCCGCTGGTCGGAGTCGCCGAGTTGAAGAGGGGTCTTTCGGTGAGCACGGTGCAATTCAAGCGGGCGCCACGAATGCAGGCGCCACGTACGCCGGGTGGCGAAGTGCACCTGGAGCCGCCACCGGAGATCCCCCGCAACATCCCCGGCAGCATCGTGCAGAAGCTGCTGCCGGTCGTGATGATCGTGGCGATGCTGGGGATGGTCGCGTTCATGTTCACGGCCATGAAGTCGAGCGGCGGCGGGTTCAGCAACCCGATGTTCCTGATGATGCCGCTGATGATGATGGTCTCAATGGTCGGCATGCTCGCGGGCGGCGGCCGTGGCGGTGGCCAGAAGAAGGCCGAGATGAACGAGGACCGCAAGGATTACCTGCGCTACCTCGGCCAGATGCGCGAGCGCGCCCGCGAGGCGATGGTGGAACAGCACGCCGCGCTGGAGTGGGTGCATCCCGAACCGCGCACGCTGCTGTCCATCGCGACCAGCCGCAGAATGTGGGAGCGTCGCGCCAACGACAAGGACTTCCTGCACCTGCGCGTCGGCAAGAGCTCGCACCGGCTCGCCACCAGGCTCGTCCCACCGCAGACCGGCCCCATCGAGGAACTCGAACCGATCGCCACGCTCGCGTTGCGGCGGTTCACCCGCGCCAACTCGCTGGTTCGCGACCTGCCGACACAGATCTCCATCCGTGGATTCGCCGCGATCAACCTCAGCGGCGAGCGCGACAAATGCCGCGCGTTCACCCGGGCGATGATCGCCCAACTGGTTACGCTGCACAGCCCGGAAGACGTCTTGGTCGCCGTCGCCAGCGCAGGTCGTGCCAAGCAGCAGTGGGAGTGGGCGAAGTGGCTGCCGCACACCCAGCATCCGGTGCACACCGATGGCATCGGCCAGCTGCGCATGATGTCCGGCTCGTTGCAGCAGATCGAGGAGTGGCTCGCCGACGAACTCGGTCCCCGGCCGCGATTCCAACGCAAGGCCCCGTACAACGACGGCCCGCACATCGTGATCATCCTCGACGAAGCCGACCTCACCAAGGAGGAGCGGCTGATCATCGAGGAAGGCATCGCGGGCGTCACGATGATCGACGTCTCCGGGTCGCTCGGCAAGCTCGCCGCGCGCCGAGGGCTGCGGATGGTCGTCGGTGACACCCAGCTCGGCGCGCAGAACGCGGGCGGCACCGAGTGGTTCGGCAGCCCGGACGAGCTCAGCCTGGTCGAGATGGAGTCGCTGGCCCGCCGGATCTCGCCGTACCGGATGGGCACAAGCGCCGCCGGTGACGAGGAAGAGGAGTCGCCGCTACTGTCCAACCCGGACATGCTCGAGCTGCTCGGCATTCCTGGCGATCCGATGACGTTCGACGTCCAGCAGGCGTGGCGGCCCCGGCCGATCAGGGACCGCTACCGGGTGCCGTTCGGCGTTGGGGAACACGGTCAGCCGGTGTCGCTGGACATCAAGGAAGCCGCCGCCGAGGGCATGGGTCCGCACGGGCTCTGCATCGGCGCGACCGGTTCCGGTAAGTCGGAGTTCCTGCGCACCGTGGTCCTCGCGATGATGGCGACGCACTCATCGACGTCGCTCAACTTCGTGCTGGTCGACTTCAAGGGTGGTGCGACGTTCCTCGGGCTCGACCGGGCGCCGCACGTCTCCGCCGTCATTACCAACTTGGCGGACGAGGTCACGCTGGTCGACCGCATGAAGGATGCGCTGGCCGGTGAGATGAACCGGCGACAGGAAGCGCTCAAGGACGGCGGCAACTTCAAGAACGCCTGGGAGTACCAGAAGGCCTGGGAGAACGGCGCTGACCTCGACCCGATGCCAGCGCTGTTCATCGTGGTCGACGAGTTCACCGAGTTGCTGACGGCCAAGCCGGACTTCATCGACTTGTTCGTCGCGATCGGACGTCTTGGCCGGTCGCTACAGATGCACATGCTGCTCGCGACGCAGCGGCTCGAAGAGGGCAAGCTGCGCGGGCTCGACTCGCACCTGTCCTACCGGATCGGCCTCAAGACGTTCTCCGCGGCGGAGTCGCGCGCGGTGATCGGTGTGCCGGATGCCTTCGAGCTGCCGTCCCGGCCTGGTGGCGGCTACCTGAAGTACGACACATCGACGCTGGAGCGGTTTCAGGCGCTGTACGTGTCCGGCCCGTACCGGCCGTCCGGGGTCAAGACGACTGGCCCGAAGACCACGGCCGTCAGTGCCGACAAGCGGCCGAAGCTGTTCGTGCCGGACTACATCGACCCGCCGCCGGAGCCGGTGCACGAGCCGGAGCCGGAACCAGAGCCCAAGAAGGAAGAGCAGAAGTCCGAGGGCGACGAGCCGACCGTGCTCGACACCATCGTCGACCGGCTGGTCGGCCAGGGTCCGCCAGCGCACGAGGTGTGGCTGCCGCCGCTGAACGAGCCGAACTCGCTGGACACGCTGCTGCCGAACCTCAACCCCACCGAGGAGCGCGGGCTCTCGCCGGTCGGGTTCTTCGGCAACGGCAAGCTGCAGGTGCCGATCGGGATCGTCGACCGGCCGTACGAGCAGCGCAGGGACCCGCTATGGGCGGACTTCTCCGGCGGCGCAGGTCACGGTGCCGTCGTGGGTGGGCCGCAGTCCGGTAAGTCGATGATGCTGCGCACGATCGCGATGTCGCTGGCGTTGTCACATACCCCGGAGGAGTTCCAATTTTTCGGTGTCGACCTTGGCGGTGGCTCGCTGGCTTCGTTGGAACGACTGCCGCACTGCGGTGGCGTCGCGGTCGCCCGCCGCGAGCCGGACAAGGCGCGCCGGGTCGTCGCGGAGCTCACCACGCTGATCACCGAGCGGGAGTCGCGGTTCGGTGAGCTGGCGGTCGACTCGATGGCCGACTTCCGCACCATGAAGCGGCAAGGGCGCATCACCCGCGAGCAGGACCCGTTCGGCGACGTCTTCCTGTTCGTCGACGGCTGGAAGGCGTTGCGGGACGACTTCGAGGAGCTGGAAGGCCCGATCACCAAGCTGGCCACCCAGGGTCTCGGTTTCGGTGTGCACGTCGTCATCGCGAACAACCGCTGGGCCGACATCCGCCCCGCGATCAAGGACATGCTCGGCACCCGGTTCGAGCTGCGGCTCGGCGACCCGAGCGAGTCCGACATCGACCGCCGTGTCGCGGTGAACGTGCCGGGCGGGCGGCCAGGACGCGGTCTGACCAACGACAAGCTGCACTTTCTCGCCGGGTTGCCGCGCATCGACGGCTCAAGCGATGACGAGACCGTCGGTGACGGTGTGGCGGACGCGGTCAAGCGCATCAACGAGGCGTGGAGTGGGCCGCACGCGCCATCGGTGCGGTTGCTGCCCGACCTCGTGCGCTACGACGAGATGGTCGCGCAGGACAACTACCGCGACTCGAAGCTGGTGCCGATCGGGCTCAACGAGGACGAGCTCGCCCCGGTCTACCTCGACTTCAACGCCGACCCGCACTTCCTCGCGTTCGCCGATGGTGAGTCGGGCAAGACGAACCTGTTGCGGCAGATCGTCAAGGGCATCACGCAGCGGTACACGGCGAAGGAAGCGCTGGTCATCTTGGTCGACTTCCGGCGGACCATGCTTGGCTTCGTCGAGGGCGACCAGCTGCTCGGTTACGCGGTCTCCAGCAACCAGCTCGGCGGCATGGTCAAAGACGTCGTCGCTTCGATGGAGAAGCGACTGCCGGGACCGGACGTCACGCAGGAACAGCTCAAGAACCGCTCCTGGTGGAAGGGTCCTGAGCTGTTCGTCGTCGTCGACGACTACGACCTGGTGGTCACACAGAGCGGCAATCCACTGCAGCCGATCGCGCCGTTCCTCGCTCAGGCCAAGGACGTCGGACTGCACATGATCGTCGCGCGGCGCTCGGGTGGCGCGAGCAGGGCGATGTTCGATCCGATCATCGGCAAGCTCAAGGAGATCGCGGCGCCTGGCATCGTCATGAGCGGTTCCCGCGACGAGGGCCAGCTGCTCGGCAACATCCGGCCAACGCCGCTGCCGCCCGGTCGAGGCACTTTCGTCAGCCGCAAGGTCGGGAAGCAGCTGATGCAGGTGTCGTGGATCGACCCTGAATGAGCGGCGCGCGGACCTTGCGAGTCGCCGTCGACTTCGGTACGTCGAGTACCTGCGTCGCGGTATCACCGAGGGGCGAGGACCCGCAGGTCGTCGTCATCGACGGGCAGCCGTTGCTGCGGTCGGCGGTGTATGCCGCGCCGGACGGCACGCTGTTCGTCGGGCAGGAGGCCGAACGACAGGCCGCGGTTGACCCCTCGCGGTACGAGCCGCATCCGAAGCGCAGGGTCGACGAGGGCGAGCTGTTGCTCGGCACACAGGTGCTGTCCGTGCGGGAGGCGTTCCGTGCGGTGCTGAGCAGGGCAGTGTCCGAGGCGCGCCGGTTCGCCGGTGGTGCCGAGGTCGGGCTGCTGGTGCTGACACATCCCGCGGACTGGGGCGTTGTCCGGACGCGGACGTTGCGGCAGGCCGCCGCGGGACTCGCACAGGAGGTGACGCTGCTGCCGGAGCCGGTGGCCGCCGCGGTGTTCCACACCTCGACGTTCTCCCGGCACGACGGTGGCGGTGGCAACGGCAGCGGTACTCCGACCGCGCTCGCCGTGCTGGACCTCGGCGGTGGCACCGTCGACGTCAGCGTGGTGCGCGGGGACGGTGATGAGACCGCCGGTGGGTTCCGGGTGTTGGCGACCAAGGGCGATCCCGGCTTTGGTGGCGCCGACGTCGACCAGGCGCTGCTCGAGTTCATCGGGTCGCGGATCGCCGAGGAGAAGAAGGATGCCTGGCGCGCGCTGATGGAGGGTCGCGAGCTAGCCGACCGGCGACGGCGCAGGGTGTTGCGGCAGGACGTGCGCGGCGCGAAGGAGACGTTGTCTCGGCACGCCTATACCGACGTGCCGATGCCACAGCCGTTCGCTGATGCGCACGTGACCAGGCAAGACCTGGAACGGCTCATCGCGGAGCCGCTCGGCAGGGCGGTGGCGCTGACGTCGGCGGCGATCAACGAGGCCGGGCTGCGGCCGGACCAACTTGGCGGCATCTTCCTCGTCGGCGGGTCGAGCCGGATCCCGATGGTGGGCAGGCTGGTCCACGAGCAGCTGGGCGTCGTCCCGACGACGCTGGACCAGCCGGAGACCGTCGTGGCGCGCGGCGCCATGTTGTCAGTGCTCGCGGGACAGCGCTCGGGTCGGACGGCGCACGCGGCGCAGTCCGCACGACCAGCGCGAACCGGCCCGCCTGCGGGAGCGGCGCCGGGACCAGCGACACAAGGGGCAGGGATACCGGGCGCGGCCGCATCGGGTCCACCATCGGGCCCGATCCCGGCGCCCGGAGCCGCACCCGGCACGGGGACGCCGGGAGCACCGCCAACCGCGAGTCCGGCCCACGGTGGGACGTCGTGGCAGCACTATCCCCACCACCAGCGACACGGCTATCACCGATCGGGACTGGCAGGAGGCGGGCCGCACCAGGCGCAGCCCGGTCAACCACAACAGACCGCGAAGAAGCGACGGGTGCTGCCGTGGGTGCTCGGCGGGTCGCTGGTCGTCGTGGTCGCGCTGGTCGCCGCTGTCGCGCTGTGGCCAACGTCCTCGGGGCAGGAGCGGCTACCGGACGCGATGGTCGCGCAATTCAGCTACCAGTTCGACCATCCGCCGGATTGGGAACAGACCGATCTCATTCGCGACGAGAACCGGGTCGTGGTGCGCCCGTCCAGTGCACCGGACGGCACCGACCTGATTTCGGTGCAGCAATTCTCGCTCAGCTACGACTTCGACGAGGATCGGGAACGATTCCTGAGCGAACTGCGGACCGGGCTGGACGAAACGGGACGAGATTACGTCCGGTTCAATCCGGATTTCGTTTTCGTTGGCCGTAGCGTCATTCATTACACCGAGAAGGCTGACGACAGTACCGTGGAATGGTTCGTCGTCGGTGCCGATCAGATTCAGGTCAGCGTCGGCTGTCGCTGGACTTCCGATGCCAAAGACGCGGTGGAGTCGGCCTGCGAAGAGGTGGTGCGGACCCTGCGGATCACCGAGCCGAGCACGAGTTCGGAATCGCGTGGGTGACCCACAGCCGGTTCTTCACGACCGCGAACGCCCGGGGCGGTCCCAACGGCGGAACGAGTGAAACAGCAGGTCAGCAGGGATATAGCGGCGTGCCGGACCCATCCATCCCGCGTCGGTTCCGTCCGGCGGCGTTCACGCCTGCAACTACTTCAGAAGTCTGCGAGACAGGGTGGAACCAACCGTGGCAAGGTCATCGTCGTAATCCGCGTACGAACTCAATGACGTACGACGACGCACGAACGAAGGGGGTTAATCCCACATGAGTGGTTTTACCGGTGAAGTTGCCGAATTTACTCGGATTCACCAGTCGCTGACTGGGGTGAACAGCGAGCTGAACTCGACGTTCAGGAGTCTGCAGGGCAACATGGAGCAGGCGCTCGCGTCCTGGAAGGGTCCGGCCGCGGAATCATTCCGCAGGCTCATGGAGCGTTTTGACGAGAACGCCATCAAGCTCAACGACTCGCTGCAGGGCATTTCGGATCTCCTTGAGTCCGCCGGCAGCAAGTACCAGGCGCAGGAAGAGGAAGCCTCGCAGACCTTCAGTGGTGGCGGCTTCGCCGCGCTCGACGGCTGACCGGTCCGCTCGCAGTCCATCCACGGCTAACGCAGGCATTCACAGGGAGATCAAACCATGATTGAAGTTAATTACGCCGCGCTCGAGCAGTGCGCCGACGACGTCAACAAGGCGCAGCAGCAGATGACCGGCTCGCTGGAGCAGGTCGAGCAGGACGTGAAGCGGCTGTGCTCCACCTGGACCGGTCAGGCGCAGGAGGCTTACCAGGTGCAGCAGAAGAAGTACGACGAGGCGCAGGCCGAGCTGATCAAGGTCTTGGCATCGATCGAGACGGCGATCATCGACACCAAGACCCGCTACATGGAGGGTGACAAGGGCATCGCCAACAGCTTCGGCGGCTGAGCGAAGCGTCCCGACAGGGCGCTGACACAGCGTTATGACACGGTGGTCCGGACGTGCGCGTCCGGGCCACCGTGCTGTGTGCGTATGCTGTGTCCTGCCGGGTTGCGCTGCTATGCGTCGCCCGGTAAGGGACCCCGGTTCCGGTGGCACAGATGTCGCCGGGTATCTTGGTATGTCGTTGTGCGCTGTCGTGCGACTTTGCCAGGACGCGCGAGGCCCGCACCCCAGTACCCACAAGCCATGTCGATGATGAGGTAGTACCTTGCCTACGTACAGCCCGAAACCCGGCGACATCACGCGCGCCTGGCATGTGATCGACGCCGAGGGCGTTGTCCTCGGCCGCTTGGCGACAGAGGTCGCGACTCTGCTGCGCGGCAAGCACAAGGCGACGTTCGCGCCGCACGTGGACACCGGTGACTTCGTCATCATCGTCAACGCCGACAAGGTCGCCCTGACCGGCAACAAGCGCGAGCAGAAGTTCGCCTACCGCCACAGCGGCTACCCCGGTGGTCTGCGCAAGCAGTCGTTCGGCGAACTGCTCGATCACAAGCCCGTCCGTGCCGTGGAGAAGGTCGTCAAGGGCATGCTGCCCAAGACCAAGCTCGGCCGCGCGCAGTCGAAGAAGCTGAAGGTCTACGCGGGTCCTGACCACCCGCACGCCGCGCAGCAGCCGAAGCCGTTCGAGATCGCCAAGAAGATCGCGCAGGTGAACGCACAGTGAGCGAGGAGCAGCCTGTGATGACCACAGAGACCGACGAGGCCACCGCGGCCGTGACCACGACTGAGACCCCCGCCGCGGCGAAGCCTTCCCGCGCGGCCGGTGGCAGCGCCCACGCGATTGGCCGCCGCAAGCAGGCCGTGGTGCGCGTGCGACTGCTCCCCGGCAGCGGCAAGTTCACCCTCAACGGCAAGAGCCTTGAGGACTATTTCCCGAACAAGGTGCACCAGCAGCTCATCCGCGAGCCACTTGAGCTGGTGGAGAAGCCCGAGTCGTTCGACATCAAGGGCAACCTCGTCGGCGGCGGCAGCTCCGGGCAGGCCGGTGCGCTGCGGCTCGCCATCGCGCGTGCGCTCGCCGAGATCGACTCCGAGGACCGTCCCGCGCTGAAGCGCGCCGGGTTCCTCACCCGTGACTCCAGGGCCAAGGAGCGGAAGAAGTACGGCCTCAAGAAGGCCCGTAAGGCCCCGCAGTACAGCAAGCGCTGATCGCGCGACGCAGCCCATGCGAAGGCGCCCGCCCGATATTCGGGTTGGGCGCCTTTCGCATGTGGTAGGCCGCCTGAACCGGGTCATGCGGGACTCGCTAGGTTGAAGCAATTCACCCGAAGGAGGTCCAGGAAGATGGCACGGCTTTTCGGCACGGACGGGGTGCGTGGCCTCGCCAACGCCGAGCTCAGCCCGACGCTCGCCCTCTCGATCGCCGCTAGCGCGGCCAGCGTGCTCGCCGCGCACGACCGATCGCACCGCCCGGTCGCCGTGGTCGGCAGAGACCCGCGCGCGAGCGGCGAGATGCTGGAGGCCGCCGTCGTCGCGGGACTGACCTCGGCGGGCGCTGACGTGCTTCGTGTCGGCGTGTTGCCGACACCAGCCGTGGCATTCCTCGTCGCCGACACCCGGGCGGACTTCGGGGTGATGATCTCGGCGTCGCACAACCCGATGCCGGACAACGGCATCAAGCTGTTCGCCAGCGGGGGCCATAAGCTGCCCGACGGCATCGAGGACGAGATCGAGTCCGCCCTCGACAACCTGGGCACCGCGCCGACCGGCTCCGAAATCGGCAGGGTCACCGACGTCGACGACGCCCTGGATCGCTACGCCGAGCACTTGCTGCGGTCCACGCCGCAGCGGCTGGACGACCTGCGGGTCGTCGTCGACTGCGCCAACGGGGCGGCATCGAAAGCCGCGCCGGAGGCGTATCGCAGGGCTGGCGCCGAGGTGATCGCGATCAACGCGGAGCCGGACGGCATCAACATCAACGACGGCTGCGGTTCGACTCACATGGACGGCCTCATGGCGGCCGTCGTGGAGCACAAGGCCGATATCGGTATCGCGCACGACGGCGACGCCGATCGCTGCCTTGCCGTCGACGCTGAGGGGCAGTTCGTTGATGGCGACCAGATCATGGCCGTGTTGGCACTCGCGATGTCCGACGCGGGAGAGCTCGCCGACAACACTCTGGTCGCGACGGTGATGAGCAACCTCGGCCTGCACCTTGCGATGCGCGAGCACGGCGTGACGTTGCGCACCACGGCGGTGGGCGACCGGTATGTGCTTGAGGAACTACGGGCGAGTGGCTACTCGCTCGGCGGTGAGCAGTCCGGGCACGTGGTGCTGCCCGGCTATGCCACCACCGGTGACGGCCTGCTGACCGCGCTGCGGCTGATGAGCAGGATGGCCTCGACGGGTAAGTCGCTCGCCTCGCTGGCCGGGGTGATGCGACGCCTGCCGCAGGTGCTGGTCAACGTTCCTGTCGCGGACAAGGTGGCCGCCGCCAAGTCGAAGCAGGTGGCGGACGCCGTCGCCGACGTCGAGGCGGAACTGGGTGATACCGGCAGGGTGCTGCTGCGCCCCTCCGGGACGGAGCAGCTCATCCGGGTGATGGTCGAGGCCCCGGGTCAGGACGTCGCTCAGGCTGCCGCTGACCGCCTCGCGGGCGTCGTCTCGGTGGCCTCCTAGCGCGCCGAGGCGGGCGTGACGGCTGGCTTGCGTCGTGTCCTGCACTCTCGCACGCGTGTCCGACACTCAGGACGCCGTATTAGGCACTCAGCGCGTTGTGTCATGCGCTCAGGACGTCGTGTTCGGCACTCAGGACGTTGTATTCCTCGTGCCGAGTGCCGTGTGCCACGCCCACGTCGTCGGATTGGGCGGCCCACGTGCGTGACCTCCGGGTGTTCACTCGCTCGCACCGCGTGTGCGGGAGCAAACCGCGCGAACCATCCCATCGTGCGCGGGACGACCGGTAAGTTCAGGGTCTGTATGCCACGGCACCGATAAGCCACCCGGTACGTCGAATCGGTGACGGACAAAGCCACGGTCTCTAAGGGGGCACGATGACGTCTGGCGGATACGGAGTTGACACCGCCGAGTTGACGAGCGCCGGTGAACACGTCCAGACGCAGGCCGCTGACCGGATGGGGCCGCCGTTGAAGGCGGCCGGTGATATCGCTGTCGCGGCGCAGGACTTCGGCCCCGAGCACACGCACCATTTCCAGCAGTTCTCAGCGGGTATTGAACGCCTCGTTGGCATGGTCAAGAGCTATGTGGACGTCTCGCGCGACTTTGGTGGGCGCATGGGTGGCGCGAGTTCGACGTATCAATCCGTGGAATCGCAGACCGAGCAGTCCATGCAACACGAGCGCGGCTCGCTTGGGGGTGAATGATGACGCGCATCCCAACCCTTGACGATCTTCGTGAGATCGTTAATAGTCCGCACCTGTCGGATGATGTGAAGAGTCAGGTCGCGCAGGATTACTTCGATTACGTCGAGGACCTCGACGAAGAGGACCTGTACCAATTGGGCTTCGATTCCGAAGACCATATGAATAACACTCACGATTGGTACAGTGAGAATTATGATTTCGGGGATCTCGATCAGGCATTCAGTGACGAAGACGATATTTTCGGTGAATACGAGGAAGCCAAGAAGCAGCATGACGCTGGTGTCGTCGCGGCCCAGAAAAAGCAGGAATCGGACACCGAGACGAAACGTAATGAAGCGGGAGAGCAGCTGGATGATTTCCGAAAGAATAGATCGGAAACCGATCCGGGCGCAGCGAATTCCAATGACATTCTCGACAAGGGTGTCGAGGGTGCTGTTCGCGGGTTGGAGCGTTTCTGTCCGGCATATAACCGGGCGGTTGGCGTCTTGGGGTCCGACGCTGGCACCGTGAACTACGAACGCGACGTGCTGCAGCGATACGACGAGCAGCGAAACATCCCCTTCAACGTCTTCGCGGAAGAGGCCGACAAGATCGGCAAGATCCGCGAAGATTTAGTGGAGTCGCTGTCGAGTCAGTCTAATCGCTTGGCGACGGTGTTTAGCCATTGGCAAGGTGCTGCGGCCGACAGTGCGCAGGGCAGGTGGCGACAGATAGAAAAACTGTCGAACAGTGAAGTCAAGGAAAGTCTCGCGGAGTCGTCGGAAGCAATCCTTCGCGCCTGTTCAACTGTCGCCGCCTCGTGTCAGCGTAAGGCTGAGTGGTCACTCAAGTACGCCATTCCGAACTGGTGTGGTCTCCAGCCGTATGAGATCGATATGGCCGTCAAAATCGCTAACAGCGGTCGCGATGCGACGGATGCCGAGATCAAATATTTCGTCCGTCACCTGCCGCCAGAGGAGCAAGCGACTATTGACGACGACAAGGGTGACCTCGAGGACGAGACCAAAGACGCCGCGGAGAGAATGGCGCGGGAGTGGCTACAGGATTTCATTAGGTCATTCGCCAAGTTCGTCAGTGATTTCCATGTCATGTGTGACAACGAGAAGAACGCCACGGATGAGGCGTGGGGGAACCTGACGCAATTCCTGAACGGCCTGCCGGAGGACCCTTACGCCGCTATGGCGGCGGGCAGCCCGGCACCACCCGCCGCACCTGCCGCTGTGGGTGGCCCGAGCGGCAGTGTCGGTGGCGGTCCTAGCGTTGGCGGTGGTGGCGCTGCCGGACTCGGCGGCGGCCCCTCCGGTGCGCTTGGCGGAACGCCTGGCGGTGGTCCCGGCAGCGGTGGCATGACCTCCCCGACGATGCCGAGCATGCCGAAACCGGACATGGGACAGGACTCGGTCAGTCCCGTCACCGGTAATCCGCTGGACGTTGACCCGAAGACCGGCAGTCCGTATCCCATTGATCCGGAGACCGGGGACGTCGTCAAGGACGCGGCTCCCGACGTCGATACCGTCACGGTTCGCCAGGGCGAGAGCGAAATCGCTATCACCGAGCCCAACCGCGACGGCGAGATGTCGGTTCGCATCGACGACGGCAGCGGCAAGGCGGCCGAGTACAAACTCGACTTCGGATCGGGCGGAACGTCCGGCGGTGAGCAGGCGGCCTCCGGTTTCGGGCCCACTGGAGGAGCGAACGGTGTGCCCGGTGGTGCGGCTGCGATGGCGGGTCCCGGGGCGCCCGGTGCTGTGGACGTTCACACCCCAAGCGAAGACGGCACGATCCAGATCCATGACGGCGAGCTGTCGATCGTTGCGGAGCAGCCGCTCGGCCCCGACGGAGCGACCGTCGTCACCGTTGATGTGGGGAGCGGCGAGCCCGAGACCTACGTCATGGGCGACGAGGATGCCGTGCGGGAGTACAACGGCCGGACTATTGGCGAGTTCGGCGCCCCACCGCAAGCAGAGCCGGGCGCCCCGCCGCAGGCCGAGCCCAGCGCTCCACCACAGACGGGTAGCGAGGCCGCGCCGCGCGCCGAGTCCGGAATCCCGCCGCACGTCGGCGGTGACACCCCGTCGCAGGTGAGCGGCGATGCCGTGAGTGGCGACCGGCCGGAAAACGGCAGGTTTGAGCCCGAGCCGCAACGCGGGGGCATCGACACCGGGCCACAGCGCGGTGGCTTTGACACGGCCCCGCAGGAGAGCGGCGTGGTTCAGCCCGCTGCGGTGTCCGCCGAGGACAGCGGGGCCGCTGGGGTGGCGGACGCGTTCACCGAACCGTCTGAACCGATTGGCGCGAGGGGCAGTCTCGACGGCGTCGGTGCGGGCATATCCGGTTCGGCGGGCGGGGAGCCGCCCCGAGGCGTCGGCGGTTCCCTCGGCGCTGAGCTGGGCGGTGGCCCCAACGCGGGAGGTGCTGCCGGACCCGGCGCCGGATCTGCGGGGGCGTTCGGAGAATCCGCCGGAGGCGTCGGGCGCGCGTTTGGGGACCCCGGCGGAGGTGCTCCAGGGGCCTTCGGAAGCCCGCCGGAGCCCGGACCTGGCGGACCCGCCGGTCCCGGCGGAGGACCTGCGGGCTTCGCGGATGGCGGTGGCCCCCACGGCGAGGGCGCGCAGGGCGGCGGCCACCACGGGGAAAGCCCCGGAGGTGAAAGCCCACGTGACGAGGGCCTTCGTAGCGGAGCCGTGCCGACGGACGGCAGCGCTGGGGTCGGCTCGGTTCCCGGCGAACCGACGTCTGCTCCGACGGGGCAGTCCGGTGGCGCGGGCGTGAGCGGGGCAGGTGGGGGCGCTCCGATGATGGGCGGCATGGGCGGTGCCGGTGCGGGCGCTGGCGGCGGTGGCGAGGACCAGCAGCGCTCGGCCGCCTACCCGCTCCATGAGACGGGCCTGTTCGAGCCGGACGTTGCCGAAGGCTCATTCGGCATCGCCCGCATCTCCGGCTCGCTCGATGACGACGAGCCAGCGCTCTGACGTGAGGGACAACGATGAGTGATCGATTCGAGGCGTTCAAAAACAACCTGGCCAACGCGGAGCGCGAGTTCACGGACCGGAACCGGCTGGCTGGCGCGAAGGCGCAGGAAACGCTCGACGGCGCGCGCGAGGACTTCAAGAACCGGATGGCCTACGCCGGGAAGGTAGCCGCCCGGCTCGACCAGCGCTACAAGGACAAGCTGGCGGCTGAGAAGGCCGAGGCGACCAAGGATCCCGTGCCGGAGGGGCGTGATTTCGGGTTTGAGGGGTGGCCCGGGGAGGAAGCAGCGGCACCGAGCGGCGGCAACACCGTGCCGCAGTTCTCCCCGTCGTCGTTCGCGCCAGCCCCACCGGCCACCCCGGTGTCGCGCCCGATGCCGACCGCCGGGTTCGACGGCCCCGGCAGGCAGGAGGGCTTCCTGGACGACGACGAGGAGGACTTCGCCGCCAACGGCTGGTTGCGGGGATAAGCGGCGGGTCGCCGGGACGACGTCGTACGGCGCGCCTACCGTGCGCTCGCGCCCTCGCGTTCGAAGTCGATCGGGGCGCGCTTGACGTCGTTGTCGAGCAGCGGCTGGTACTCCTTCTTTCCACCGAGGTGTGTCAGGAAGAACGCCGTCAGCAGCGCGTACACCAGACGCTGCGTGCCGTAGTGCGGCTTGCCCTGCACCAACAGCTGCGTCCAGTGGAAGCCCTCGGTCACCGAGAGGTGAGTCGACTTCTCGATCGTGCGCAGCTGCACCGGCCCGCCCCAGGCATGGGCGATGGCCTTCGCGTGCCCGGTCGGCGGCGCGACGAGGTCGTTCTCCGCCGCCAGGTGAAGCGATGGCATGCGGAGGCCTTTGGCAGCCTCGGACGCGGATGGAACGGTCTGCGCTGGTGCGACGGTGGCGACGGCCCTGACCTCGGGCGCGCCATCGGCGGCAGCGGCCAGCACGGCGGACCCAGCCCCGGTTGAGTGGCCCGCGAGACCAAGCCGCACCGGGTCGACGCTGATGCCGTTCCGCCCGAGCCGGACCTTCGTCACGGCGTCCAGCGTGTCGCGCAGGTTCGCCGCGAAGATCCGATGCGACGGGAACGGGCCGAGCTGCGTCGCTGGCGCGGCCGTGACGATGCCCCAGGAAGCAAGGTGGCGCAGCAGCCCCCGGTAGCGGTGCACCGGCTGCAGCCAGCCGTGACCGAAGGCGACGGCGGGCAGGTTCAGCCCTTCACGCGGGGCGAACACCATCCCCGGCGTCCCGACCAGCGCCAGGTCGCCCCGGAGAACGTCGTGCGGTCCCGGGTAGGTCAGCTCCTCAAGCAGGGCCTTGGGCTTGCGTGCCATGGTCAAGACCGTATACCAATCAGGCTGGATGTAAGGGGACGTGCCATCTGGCCACCCACGCTGTGCCTATCCCGCCACCCACCCGCTGACATGTCACGCGCGCCAGTAGTCTCTGACTACGTGTGCGGAATCGTGGGTTACGTCGGACATCGGCAGGCGCTCGACGTGGTACTCGGCGGATTGCGACGCCTGGAGTACCGCGGCTACGACTCGGCGGGCGTCGCGGTGCTCGACGGCGCTGGTGCGCTGCGGGTGCAGCGCAAGGCGGGGCGGCTGGCCAACCTGGAGACCCAGCTCGACGCCGACGACAGACAGGCGTTCGCGGGCACCGCTGGCATGGGCCACACCCGCTGGGCCACCCACGGCCCGCCGGTCGATCGCAACTCCCACCCGCACCGGGACGCGTCCCACGCCGTCGCCGTCGTGCACAACGGCATCATCGAGAACTTCGCCGAGCTGCGCGCCGAGCTTGAAGCGGACGGCGTCGAGCTGGCCAGCGACACCGATACCGAGACCGCGGCGCACCTGATCGCGCGGGCGTACGCAGATGGTGAGTTCGCTGGCGACTTCGAGGCGAGCGTGCGGGCGGTCTGCCGGCGGCTGGAGGGCGCGTTCACGCTGGTCGTCACGCACGCCGAGGTGCCGGACAAGATCATCGCGGCGCGCCGGTCGTCGCCGCTGGTCGTCGGCGTCGGAGAGGGCGAGCACTTCGTGGCCTCTGACGTCGCGGCGTTCATCGAGCACACTCGCGAGGCCGTCGAGCTGGGCCAGGACCAGGTCGTCGTGATCACCCGCGAGGGTTACCAGGTCACCGACTTCGCTGGTGAGCCAGCGCAGGGCAAGCCGTTCACGGTGGACTGGGACCTGTCGGCCGCAGAGAAGGGCGGCCACGAGTACTTCATGCTCAAGGAGATCGAGGAGCAGCCGGACGCGCTGGCGAACACGCTGCGCGGGCACTTCCACAATGGCCGCATCACCCTCGATGAGCAGCGGCTCGCCGATCAGGACCTGCGCGACATCGACAAGGTGTTCGTGGTGGCCTGCGGCTCGGCGTACCACTCAGGGCTGGTCGCGAAGTACGCCATCGAGCACTGGTGCCGGCTGCCGGTCGAGGTGGAACTGGCAAGTGAGTTCCGCTATCGCGACCCGGTGCTTGACCGGGACACGCTTGTCGTCGCCGTCTCGCAGTCTGGCGAGACGATGGACACCCTGGAAGCCGTGCGGCACGCGCGCGAGCAGAAGGCGCGGGTGCTCGCCGTGTGCAACACCAACGGCGCGCAGATCCCACGCGAGTCCGACGCGGTGCTCTACACCCACGCCGGGCCGGAGATCGGCGTCGCGTCCACCAAGGCGTTCCTGGCGCAGATCGCGGCGAACTACCTGGTCGGGCTGGCCCTTGCGCAGGCGCGCGGCACCAAGTACCCGGACGAGGTGGCACGCGAGTTCGCCGATCTCGCCAACACCCCTGCCGCGGTGCGGAAGACGCTGGCCACCACCGAGCAGGTGCGTGCGCTCGGTCGTGAGATCGCCGACTCCAAGGCGGTGCTGTTTCTCGGCCGCCACGTCGGGTACCCGGTGGCGCTGGAGGGCGCGCTCAAGCTCAAGGAACTCGCCTACATGCACGCCGAGGGCTTCGCGGCTGGCGAGCTGAAGCACGGTCCGATCGCGCTGATCGAGCAGGATCTGCCGGTCGTGGTCGTGATGCCGTCGCCAAAGGGCAGGGCGGTGTTGCACTCGAAGCTGGTATCGAACATCAGCGAGATCCAGGCGCGCGGCGCCCGCACCATCGTCATCGCCGAGGAGGGTGACGACGCGGTCCGGCCGTACGCCGACTCGCTGATCGAGATTCCCGCGACGTCGACGCTGCTGCAACCGCTGGTGGCGACGGTGCCGTTGCAGGTGCTGGCCGCCGAGATCGCCCGCAGCCGCGGTTACGACATCGACAAGCCGCGCAACCTGGCGAAGTCCGTCACGGTGGAGTAGCCCGCGCCGGTAGCGTGCATGACGACGGGCGCGCCCGAGCGTGAGGAGCCGTGATGCGTGAGGTGTGGACGACCGGCCGGATCAGGGCGGCCGAGGACGTCGTGCTGGCGCGAACACAGCCCGGTGCGCTGATGCGGCGCGCGGCGTTCGCCGTGTCGGTGCACGCCGCGCGGATGTTGCGGGAACGTTCTGGCCGGGTGGCTGGTTGCCGTGTGGCGTTGCTGGTCGGCGCTGGCAATAACGGCGGCGACGCGCTGTGGGCCGGGGCATTCCTGCGCAGGCGCGGGGTCGGCGTGACCGCCGTCCTGCTCGCTCCGGATAAGACGCATACCGAAGGGCTCGCCGCGCTGCGCCGCGCTGGCGGCAGGGTGGTGACGGCGGCGGACGTCAGCAGCGAGCGCTCGGACGGCGACTCCAATGCGCTTGCCACCGCCGACCTGGTCATCGACGGCATCGTCGGGCTCGCCGCACGCGGTGGGCTGCGCCCGGACGCCGCAGCGCTGGTCGAGCGGGTGACCGCGCCCATCATCGCCGTCGACCTGCCCAGCGGCGTGGACCCAGACACCGGTGCGGTCACCGGACCAGCAGTCGCCGCGGCCGCCACCGTCACGTTCGGCGCGTACAAGCCGCTGCACGTGCTCGCCCCTGCCGCCAGCCGTTGCGGCGAGGTGCACCTGATCGACATCGGCCTGCGCCCCGAGTTGGGCGAGCCGGACTTCCGCGTGCTTGACCCCGGCGACGTCGCCGCGCGACTGCCGCTGCCGAAACCGGCCGACGACAAGTACACGCAGGGCGTCGTGGGTGTCGCCGCGGGTGGCAGTACCTATCCCGGCGCGGCTGTGCTGACCACCAGTGGGGCAGTGCTGACCAAGTCCGGCATGGTTCGCTACGCGGGGAGCGCCGCCGACGTGGTGCGCGCCCGCTGGCCCGAGGTCATCGCGACCGGCTCGCTGTCCGACGCGGGACGGGTGCAGGCGTGGGTGACCGGGCCGGGGCTCGGTACCGCGAGCGGCGCGCGGGAGACGGTGCGCGAGGTGCTGGCCGCCGATGTTCCGGTGATCGCGGACGCCGACGCGGTGAACCTCCTCGCCGCCCACCCGGACCTGTGGGACGCCCGCGAGCCGGGCACGCCGCTGGTGCTGACCCCGCACGAGCGCGAGTTCGCCCGGCTGGCTGGCGACATCGGCGACGACCACGTGGCCGCGGTCGTCGCCGCCGCGAAACGTTGCGACGCCGTCGTGCTGCTCAAGGGCCACAGCACGGTCATCGCCGACCAGGACGGCCGCGTGCTCGTGCACTACACCGGGCGCGCGTGGCCAGCAACGGCCGGTTCCGGCGACGTGTTGTCCGGCATCATCGGCGCGTTGCTCGCGGCGGGCGTTGAGCCGTTGTTCGCAGCGGGTTGCGCCGCCTGGCTGCACGACAGCGCCGCCGCCATCGCCGCGTCCGGCGCGCCGACGCCCGCGAGCCTGATCGCCGAGGCTATTCCGGCCGCGATCCGTGCGCTCGAGCCGAAGACGTAACCAACGACACGGCGACGGTGGCCCTCCGGGTCATGCGACCATGCAACCGTGAACGAGGCGCGTGCTCCCCGTGCCGAGGCCGTCATCGACCTCGGCGCGATCCGGCATAACGTCGCACTGCTCAGCGGAAAGGCCGCCGAGTCCGGTGCGGCGACGATGGCCGTCGTCAAGGGCGACGGCTATGGCCACGGCGCGTTGCCCGTCGCGAAGGCCGCGCTGGCGGGCGGGGCGACCTGGCTCGGTGGCTGCTCGCTCGATGAGGCGCTCGCGCTGCGGCGCGCTGGGATCACCGCGCGCATCCTGACCTGGCTCGACACCGACGACGTCGACTTCGCGCCCGGCATCGAGGCGGACATCGACATCACCGCGAGCTCCCGGCGTGAGCTGGGGCGCATCGTCGCGGCCGCCCGCGCCATCGGCCGCGCAGCGCGGGTGCACCTCAAGATCGACACCGGGCTGTGCCGCAACGGCTGTCCTGACTACGAGTGGCCCGGCCTGTGTGCCGATGCGGCCGAGGCCGACAGCGCCGGCACGATCGACGTCGTGGCGATCTGGTCGCACTTCGCCTGCGCCGACGAACTGGGTCATCCGTCCATCAACGCGCAGGCCAAGCGGTTCGACGAGGCTTATCAGATCGCTCGCGAGGCAGGGCTCAACCCGCTACGGCACCTCGCGAACTCGGCGGCCACACTGACCAGGCCCGAGTTCCACTTCGACCTGGTGCGCACCGGCATCGCGATCTACGGCTGCAACCCGGTGCCGACCGACGACGACTTGGTGCCAGCGATGACGTTCCGCTCGGCCGTCGCCCTGGTCAAACGGGCCAAGGCGGGGGAGTCGGTGTCCTACGGTCAGATCTGGACCGCCGAGCGAGAGACCACGCTGGCGCTGGTGCCGGTCGGTTACGCCGATGGGGTGCCGCGCACGCTGTCCGGCCGGATGGATGTCTGGCTGGACGGGCAACGCAGGCCGATCGTCGGCAGGGTGTGCATGGACCAGCTCGTCGTGGACTGCGGTGACCACGAGCCCGAAGTCGGCGCCGAGGTGGTGCTGTTCGGCACGGGCCGCGGCGGCGAGCCGACCGCGCGTGAGTGGGCCGACATCATCGGAACCATCGACTACGAGATCGTCACCGGCATGTACCGGCCCCGCGTCGTCCGCCGCTATGTGGCGGAGGTGACGCCATGACGCCGTCTCGCAGGTTCATGGGAGTGGTCGGCGGGGTCGGCGCCGCGGCGACCGGGGCTGCCGCGACCGCGCTGACCATGGCGACGCGGCAGCGCAGGCACCGTGACCAGTACGAGAACGAGCCGCTCGGTCAGCTCCCACCCGACAGGGTGTCGACCGTGGCGGCCGACGACGGCGTGCCGCTCTATGTCGAGGAGGTCGATCCGGCCGACGGCGGCGCGGCCGACGTCACGCTGGTCGGCGTGCACGGTGTCGCGTTGTCCACCAAGAGCTGGCATTTCCAGCGGCGTGACCTCGCCGCGCTGACGCTGCCCAGGGTGCGGCAGGTGTACTACGACCATCGCGGGCACGGCCAGTCCGGCCCGGTCACCGCCGAGACGGCGACGCTGGAGCAGTTGGCGCACGACCTGCACTCGGTGATTCGCGCGGTCGCGCCGGAGGGACCGATCGTGTTGATGGGTCATTCGGTCGGTGGCATGACGATCATGGCGCTGGCTGAGGAGGAGCCCGAGCTGTTCGCCGACCGGGTGTGCGGTGTGTCGCTGATCGCCACGGCCGCTGGTGAGGTCGGCGCGCGTGGCCTGCCGAAACGGGTGCTGTCGAAGTACAGTCCTGTCGGCTGGGGTGTCGGTAGGATCGGTGGCATCGCGGAGTGGCAGCCGGAGATCATCGAGTTCGTCCGCGCCGCGAGCGGGCAGCTCACCAAGCGGGCGGTGCGCAGGCTCGCGTTCGGTGGGGAGCCCAGCGAGACCGTGGTGCAGTTCCTGCTGGAAATGCTCGACGTCACGCCCGTGCGGGAGCTGGTGAAGTTCGTCGGCACCGTCGACAGCCACGACCGCTACGAGGTGCTCGCCGGGCTCAAGCACGCCCATGTGCAGGTCATCGGCGGAGACGCCGATCTGATCCTGCCGTTCTCGCACTGCGAACGCATCGCGGACGAGCTGCCGGACGCGCAACTGGTGCGGGTCACGGGTGCGGGGCATGTGCCGCAGTTGGAACACCCGGAGATCGTGACGAGTTACCTGATCGACCTGCTGCAGCTCGCGTGCGACACCGAAAGCAAGTCCGGTGGCAAGGTCAGCGGCAAGATCGGGCTGCGTGATGAAGCATTGCGCGGTTTGCTGCGGAGGTGGTTTCGGTGAAGGTTGAGCTGACGACGCACGAGGACACCGTGCGGTTCGGCCGCACGCTGGGCGAGCTGCTGCGGGCGGGCGATCTGGTGCTGCTGTCCGGGCCACTCGGCGCGGGCAAGACCGTGCTGACCAAGGGCATCGCCGAGGGCCTCTGCGTGTCCGGGCGGGTCAGCTCGCCGACGTTCGTCATCGCGCGGGTGCACCCGGCTGGCGAACGGGGTGTGGCACTGGTGCACGTCGACGCCTACCGCCTCGGTGGTGACCTGGCGCAGCTCGACGATCTCGACCTTGACACCGACCTCGCCGATGCCGCCGTCGTCGTGGAGTGGGGCGAGGGCGTCGCGGAGCGGTTGTCCGAGGATCACCTGCTGGTGCGGCTGGAACGCGAGGTGGACGACACCCGCATCGCGGAGCTCGAGCCGCACGGGGCGTGGACGGAACGCGCGCTGCCGGGGTGAGCGCGCATCGTGCGGGCGCAGGCGCCGGGACAGCTGGGGTGTGGCGCGCTCCGCGTCACGCCCCCGGTGCGTGTAGCGACCGCTTGGTGACCTTGCCCAGCTCGTTGCGGGGCAGGCTGTCGACGAACCGCACCTCGTGCGGGCGCTTGTGCGAGGCGAGCAGCCTGCCGACGTGCTCGGTCAGTTCCGTGGCGCTCGGCTGCCCCTCGGCGCCTCCGGTTCCCGCCATCGCGTCCGGCTCGCCGTTGGCGACCACCCAGGCCACGATGCGCTCGCCAAGGTCTGCGTCCGGCTCGCTGGTGACCGCGACCTCCGCGACGTGTGGGTGTTCCAGCAGCGCGTTCTCGATCTCGCCCGCGCCGATCTTGTAGCCACCACATTTGATCAGGTCGGTCGCCTTACGGCCGACGATGCGCACGAAGCCGTCGGCGTCCATGGTCGCCATGTCGCCGGTGCGGAACCAGTCGCCGTCGAAGGATTCCGCCGTGGCGTCCGGCCGGTTCAGATAGCCGCTGAACAGGCTCGCGCCACGTACCTGGATCTCGCCGATGGTCTCGTCGTCGCGGGTCTCGATCGGCACGCCATCCTCGTCGACGATGCGCAGCCGCATGCCGGGTAGTGCGACGCCGACCGTGCCGGGCCGCCGGGGGCCGTCCACTCGCACGCTGGTGTTCATCAGCGTTTCCGTCATGCCGTACCGCTCGATCACCTGCTGCCCGCACGCCGCCGTGATGTGCTCGTGGTCGCGCACCGGCAGCGGTGCCGAGCCGGAGATCAGCAGCCGCGCGGTGCTGATCGTCGCGGCGAGGTCGGCGTCGGACGCCATCGCCTGCGCCAGCCGGTGATACATCGTGGGCACGCCGAACGTGACCACCTGGCGTCCTGGGTGCGCGGTGATGGCCTCGCCGAGGGAGTGCGGGTCGAACCGGCCGATGTGGTGCGCCGTGCCGCCTCTGCGCAGCGGACCGAGCATGCCGAGGATCAGGCCGTGCACGTGGAACAGCGGCAGCGCGTGCACCACGACGTCGTCCGCCGTCCACTGCCAGGCGTCGGCGAGGGCGTCCAGTGTCGCCGCGATCGCGCCCCTGCTCAGCACGACGCCCTTCGGCGGGCCCGTCGTCCCCGACGTGTAGACCACCAGCCCCGGGTCGTCGTCCGCCAGGCGCGCCGCTGGCGCCGGCGCGGGGGCGTGGTCTGTCGTGACGTCGATGCGGCGCAGGCCCGCGCATTCGGCGGGCAGTTCGACGTCCGGCGCGCAGAGGATCGCCTCCGGTGCGCTGTCGGTGAGGATGTGGGTCAGCTCCCGCTCGCCGACGGCGGGGTTGACCGGCACCGCTGGCACGCCCGCCCGCAGCGCGGCCACGCTGGCCAGCACCGTCTCGACGCCCTTGACGGCCCAGATCGCCACCCGAGTCTGGCGAGGCGGCAGGTCGGCGGCCAGCGCCGATGTGGCGGAAGTCACGTCGCGGTAGGTGAGTCGCTGCTCGCCGAAGCGGATCGCCTCGGCATCGGCGGCGGTGTCTTTCGCCTGATCGAGCGCGGGGAACAACATGCGATCGACTCTGCCACTGGCGGGTGCGCGGTGCCATCGCCGGTGGTCGTAGGCTTAGGAGTTGTGTTACTCCTCGCGCTGGACACCTCGACGCCCGCAGTCACGGCGGGCCTTGTCGCGCTCGATGAGACGTCGGGCGCGGTGGACGTGCTCGCCGAGCGCGTCACCATCAACCCTCGTGCCCACGGCGAGCTGCTGACGCCGCATCTGAAGGATGCCGCCAGCACCGCGGGGGTCGCGCTGAGCGACCTGGATGCCGTGGTGTGCGGCATCGGTCCAGGGCCGTTCACCGGGTTGCGTGCCGGGATGGTCACCGCGGCCTCGCTGGCGCACGCGCTCGACATCCCCGCGTATCCCGTGTGCAGCCTGGACGCCATCGCCGCCGAGGCAGGTACCGGGACGCCGCTGTTGGTCGCGACCGACGCGCGCAGGCGGGAGGTCTACTGGGCGCGCTACGCCGCGGACGGCACTCGCGAGGCGGGGCCTGCGGTGAGCCCGCCAGCGGACATCGACATCGGTGGCGCGCGGGTCGTCGGCCAGGCGGGTGCGATGCTCACCGACACGGCCAATGAGCCGAGCTACCCGACCACCAACGGCCTTGCGCGCGCGGCCGCCAGCTCCGTCATGGCGCGCGGGGAACCGGAGCCGCTCACTCCGCTGTACCTGCGCCGCCCTGACGCGGCCGAGCCCGGCGAGCGCAAACGCGTCACGGAGGTATCGCGATGACCGCGAGTGAACGTGCGCCCGGTCCCGCGACGCTGGCGCCGCTGCGGCGGTCGGACATCCCGCGCTGCGTGGAGATCGAGCACCTGCTGTTCCCCGGCGACGACCCGTGGAGCGCGGCGGCGTTTCGGGCGGAGCTGAACTCCGGCGCGTACTACCTCGGCGCGTACGACGGCGACGGCGTGCTGCTCGGTTATGGCGGGCTGGCGATACTCGGCAACCGGGGCAGCTACGAGACCGAGGTGCACACCATCGGCGTCGTCCCGCAGTGGCAGGGCTACGGCATCGGCGACGCCCTGCTCGCCGCGCTGCTCACGAAGGCTGACGACGTGGACGCGCCGGTGTTTCTTGAAGTCAGGACCGACAACGACGCCGCGATCGCGCTGTACGAGAAGTACGGCTTCACGCGGGTGGGCGTGCGCAAGGGCTACTACCAGCCTTCCGGCGCAGACGCCTACACCATGCGCAGGCCTCCGGTGTCGGAGTCAGTGTCCGCGTCGGACGAGTCACAGGACGAGGTGTGATGTCCAGAGTCATCATGGGAATCGAGACGTCGTGTGACGAGACCGGCGTCGGGCTGGTGCGGCTCTCCGAAAACGACGCCGCCGACGCCACCGCGACGGGGCCACGCGTTGAGCTGCTGGCCGACGAGGTCGCGTCCAGCGTCGAGCTGCACGCCCGCTACGGCGGTGTGGTGCCCGAGGTGGCCAGCCGCGCGCATCTCGAGGCGATGGCGCCCACGGCGCGCAGGGCACTGGCCACCGCGGGCCTCACGTTGTCTGATGTGGACGCCATCGCGGTGACGGCTGGGCCTGGTCTGGCCGGTGCGCTGTTGGTCGGTGTCGCAGCCGCGAAGGCCTACGCCGCCGCGCTCGACGTCCCGCTGTATGGGGTGAACCACCTGGCTGGCCACGTCGCGGTGGACACGCTTGAGCACGGGCCGCTGCCGAGGCCGTGCCTCGCGCTGCTGGTCTCCGGCGGGCACACCCAGCTGCTGCGGGTGGACGACGTCGCCAGCAAGATCACCGAACTCGGGTCCACAGTGGATGACGCGGCGGGGGAGGCGTACGACAAGGTCGCGCGCATCGTGGGGCTGCCGTACCCCGGCGGGCCGCCGATCGACAAGGCCGCACGCGAGGGCGACCCGGAGGCGATCGCGTTCCCCCGCGGCATGACGGGTCCTCGCGACGCGCCGTTCGACTTCTCGTTCTCCGGGCTCAAGACCGCGGTGGCCCGCTGGATCGAAGCGGCCGAGCGGAACGGCGAGTCGATACCGGTTCCCGACGTCTGCGCGTCGTTCCAGGAGGCGGTGGCCGACGTGCTCACCATGAAGGCCGTCGCGGCCGCACGGGAGTACGGCATCGGGACGATGGTGATCTCCGGCGGCGTCGCCGCGAACTCCCGGCTGTCCGCGCTGGCGCGGGAACGCTGTGAGGCGGCCGGGATCGAGCTGCGGGTGCCCCGTCCCCGGCTGTGCACGGACAACGGCGCGATGATCGCCGCACTCGGCGCGCACGTCGTCGCGGCCGACCTACCGGCGTCCCCGCTGGACTTCTCCGGGACCCCGGCGCTGCCGGTGAGCACGGTGACGGTGCGCTAGGAGCCACCGCGCTCACCGCAGCGAAGGCGTCGTTCAGTGCGTCAGCGGGTCAAGGCCCGGCCGACGGTCGTGGATGCGGAACGATGCACGGGTGTTCGCCGTGCCGTTCCGATCGGTCACGGTGTCCAGCACGCGGAAGTCGACGTCCATGGCGTCCCGGCTGATCCGGGTGCGGACATAGCCGCGCTGCCGGTTGTAGAACTTGATGTGCGGGTTGCGCTCCAGCGTCGGGTTGTCCGCCGGATCGGAGTCGCTGCCGTTGCCACCGGAGGCGATCGACGTTGTGACCAGCTCGGTGCCGATGACGTCGGAGTCAGGGTCGGCGTAGTTGGCCTTCAGCTCGTTCGCCCAGTGGGTGTGGACGTCGCCGGTGAGCACGACCGGGTTGCGTACGCCAGCGTCGACCCATCCCTCGCTGATCCGCTCCTGCGAGCCCCGGTAGCCGTCCCAGCCGTCCATGCTGTTCTTGCCGGTCGCGCTGGTGCGCCTCGCGAAGAACACCTGCTGGCCGAGGATGTCCCAGCGCGACGTCGACGAGCGGAAGTTGTCCAGCAGCCAGGCTTCCTGGTCGTCGCCTGTGATGGTGCGCGCCGGGTCCTTGGCGTCTTCGCACACCTTCCAGCCGTCGCCGCACGCCTGGTCGTCGCGGTACTGCCGGGTGTCGAGCATGTGGAACGTCGCCAGCGAACCCCACGACACCGCGCGGTAGAGCCGCATCGCAGAACCGTCCGGCCGGTTGCGGGCGCGCAGCGGCATGTTCTCGTAGTACGCCTGGAACGCGTTGGCGCGGCGTTGGATGAAGTTCGGCTGCGGGATGTGCGGCTTCTCGTAGACGTCGCCCGCCCAGTTGTTGTCGACCTCGTGGTCGTCCCAGACGACCAGCCACGGGGCGATGGCGTGCGCCGCTTGCAGATCCGTGTCGGCGCGGTACTGGGCGTGGCGCTGCCGGTACTCGGCAAGCGACTCCATCTCGGGTCCGACGTGGTCGCGCACGTTGCCGTCGGGCGAGACGTAGGTGTTGGCCGGATACTCGTACAGGTAGTCGCCAAGGTGCAGCACGAGGTCGGGCTCGTCGGCGGCGAGGTACCGGTAGGCGGTGAAGTAGCCGTGCTCGTACTGCGAGCAGGAGGCGAAGCTCATCGCAAGCGCGGAGCCGAGCGTGCCAAGCGCGGGGGTGGTGCGGGTGCGGCCGACCGGCGAAACGTAGCGGCCGACGCGGAAGCGGTAGAAGTACTCCCAGCCCGGCCGCAATCCCGCCGCCTCGATGTGGACGGCGAACCCGGCTTCCGGGCCGGTGGTCGCGTGGCCGCGCCGGACGACGCCGCGGAACCGCTCGTCAGTGGCGAGCTCCCACCGCACTTCGACGTTGCGGTGCGGCATGCCGCCGAGGCCGTCTTCGGCGAGCGGACGAGGTGCGAGGCGGGTCCAGAGCACGACGCTGGTGGCGTCCGGCTCACCGGAGGCGACGCCGAGGGTGAACGGGTCGGTAGTGAGGCCACGGCCAGCGCCCTGGTTGCTGCCTGGGCTGTGTCCGGGACTGCCGGGCTCTGCCACGGCGGGCAGCTCGAGTCCGGTGGCCGCAGCGCCGGTCGCGGCGCTGAGGGCCGCGCCGTATCGCAAAGCGGAACGGCGGGTAGTGGTTCGGGGGTTGTGGTCACGCGACTCGGTCATGTGGTGGTCTCCCCACGGGTGATCGACAGCCAGTGCGGCTTCAGGTTGATCGCCCGTGGTGAGCGGAAAGTGCCTGATCGGGTGACGACGGGATGAACGTCCGATGCCCGCTCCGAAGACGCGGCGGGTGCCCCGTGCCGGGACTGGGGCGCCGGGTAGTGCGGGCGTCTCTGTCGTACCCGTTACACCGGTTGCGCCCGCCCGTGCGCGTTGTTGATCAACTTACTGCGCGCTGTGACCACGAGAATCCGACAAAACAGTCACTGTGTGGTCGCAGCGCGCAGGGAGTTGATCAACTTTGGTCGGCAAGCCGAGGCGAAAGCGTCTTTCAGTCCAACGCAGCGAAGGCGTCTTTCGCCGCGTGACGGCGCGCGGCATCGGGCGGGTGGCGTGGCGGAGCGATACCCTGGGCAGCACACCGACGACCACGTTCGGCGTGGTCAGGGCGTGGACGGCGGCGGCAGGGCGGGGGTGAAGAGGCCCAGGAGGGCAGGCAGCGGGCAGCGGAAGACGTCGTCTTGGGCCCGCCCGCGAGCCCTGCGAAAAAGAGATTTCAGCCGATTGGATCGAACCCTAGTTGCACGGCTAGCACTCGCCTAGCTAGAGTGCTAAGCGCATGCGATGAACACGCCCGGCACCCGCGACGACGGGGGTGGGAGTCGTAATCCCTTATCCGATCCGACGCTTATGCGACCGTGGAGGTCAACCCGGTGAGCGTGAACATCAAACCGCTCGAGGACAAGATCGTTGTCCAGACGAGCGAGGCCGAGGAGACGACGGCTTCCGGCCTCGTCATCCCCGACACCGCGAAGGAAAAGCCCCAGGAGGGCAAGGTCCTGGCCGTAGGCCCGGGCAAGTTCGACGACAAGGGCAACCGCATCCCGGTGGATGTCAAGGAAGGCGACGTCGTCATCTACTCGAAGTTCGGCGGTACCGAGGTCAAGTACAACGGTGAGGAGTACTTGATCCTGTCCGCCCGTGACGTGCTGGCCGTCGTTAACTGACGACCTATGCCGAGTGAGGGGCTATACCGCCCGCACAGCGGCAACGCACATCCCGATGCCCCGGACCCCGCATCGCCGGGGCCGGGGCATCGGCCTTTCCCGCGTGCTCACACGATACTGAAAGGTACGTAGGCGAGACCATGCCTAAACAGATCAACTTCGACGACGAGGCGCGCAAGTCCCTTGAGCGCGGCGTCAACAAGCTGGCCGACGCGGTCAAGGTGACGCTCGGCCCGCGCGGCAGGCACGTCGTCCTCGGCAAGCAGTTCGGCGGCCCGACCGTCACCCTCGACGGCGTGACCGTCGCGCGTGACGTCGAGCTGGACGACTCCTTCGAGGACCTTGGCGCGCAGCTGGCCAAGAGCGTTGCCACCAAGACCAACGACGTCGCCGGTGACGGCACCACGACGGCGACCGTGCTCGCGCAGTCCCTGGTCAGCAGGGGCCTGAAGAACGTGGCGGCGGGCGCTAACCCCGCCGCGCTCGGTCAGGGCATCGACGCGGCGGCCAACAAGGTCGTTGACGTCCTCAAGGAGAAGGCGACGCCGGTCAAGGGCCGGGAAGCCATCGCCCAGGTCGGCACCGTGACGTCGCGTGACGCGAACATCGGCTCGCTGCTCGGCGAGGCCGTCGAGAAGGTCGGCGAGGACGGCGTCATCACCGTCGAGGAGTCCTCGACCATGGCCACCGAGCTGGTCATCACCGAGGGTGTCCAGTTCGACAAGGGCTTCCTGTCCGGGCACTTCGCGACCGACCAGGAGCAGCAGCGGGCCACCCTGGAGAACGCGCTCGTGCTGCTGCACCGCGACAAGATCTCCTCGCTGCCCGACCTGCTGCCGCTGCTGGAGAAGGTCGTCGAGTCCAAGAAGCCGCTGCTGATCATCGCGGAGGACGTCGAGGGCGAGCCGCTGTCCACCCTGGTGGTCAACTCGCTGCGCAAGACGCTGTCCGTTGTCGCGGTGAAGGCTCCGTACTTCGGCGACCGCCGCAAGGCGTTCCTCGACGACCTCGCCGTCGTCACCGGCGCCGAGGTCATCACGCCGGAGCTGGGCCGCAAGCTGTCCGAGGTCGGCCTCGAGGCGCTCGGCACGGTGCGCCGCGCGGTCATCACCAAGGACGAGACGACGCTGGTCGACGGCGGCGGCTCCGAGGAGGACCGCAAGGCGCGCATCGCGCAAATCAAGGCCGAGATCGAGTCGACGGACTCCGACTGGGACCGCGAGAAGCTGCAGGAGCGGCTGGCCAAGCTGTCCGGTGGCGTCGCGGTCATCAAGGTCGGCGCCGCGACCGAGACCGAGCTCGCCGAGCGCAAGCACCGCATCGAGGACGCCGTCGCGTCCACCAAGGCCGCCGTTGAGGAGGGCATCGTGCCCGGTGGCGGGTCGGCGCTGGTGCACGCCGTCAAGTCGCTTGAGGACAACCTCGGCCTTGAGGGCGACGCCGCGACCGGTGTGCAGATCGTGCGGGAGGCGCTGAGCGCGCCGCTGCTGTGGATCGCGAACAACGCCGGTTTTGAAGGTCCTGTCATCGTGTCCAAGGTGGCCGAGCAGGACTGGGGCCAGGGCTTCAACGCCGCCACCGGTGAAATCACCGACCTGGCAGGCTCCGGCATCGTCGACCCGGTGAAGGTCACCCGCTCCGCGGTGGGCAACGCCGCCTCGATCGCCCGGATGGTGCTCACGACGAACTCGTCCGTCGTCGAGGCGCCGGAGGAGAACGAGGACGAAGACGCGGCCTGAGCCGACGTCACTCACACGACGGGGCGGCCACTCCCGCAGCAGGGAGGGCCGCCCCGTCGTCTGTGCCATGCCGGACACGCGATGAGCCGCGCCCGGTCGAGTGGCCGGGTCAGGTCGCGGTGAGCGCGAGTTGCCGCTTGCTCGCTTTGATAATCGCTTCGCGTTCTGATTCGGAAAGACCGCCCCAGATGCCGTACGGCTCGTGCACCTTGAGGGCGTGCGCGCGGCAAAGTTGAAGCACGGGACACGTTTGGCAAATCGCTTTCGCTTTCGCCTCGCGCCGCGCCCGCGCCGGGCCTCGTTCCCCGTCGGGATGGAAGAAAAACGCGCTATCCAGCCCCCGGCAGGAGCCCTCCAGTTGCCAGTCCCACACGTCCGCGTTGGGGCCAGGAAGCCTTCGCGTGTCTGCCATGGGTTTCCGCCTTCACCAGTAGCCGGTGGGTGTGTTGTGCTGCTCTGCGACGAGTGGATTGCTCCATTTGGTGCAATGGCCGTAACGTTAGAACCGCGCCAATACTTGTTCAAGAGTGCTCGGGGGATTCATTCATTAGGTATCCCCTGCTTGAGTGATGAAATCGGAGATCGACTTGGCATTGGAGGGCACATGTCAAGTCGGAATCGCCGAATTCCGTAATTAATTCACTTTGGTTCTGTGGCTGTTCTTCCGGTTGCTGGCTTTCGGTGCCGCCGGGATATTGGTGACGTGCGAGCCGGGACCTCCCCGAAGCGGGAACGGGACACCGAGCCCGCGGCCGATGAGACGCGATCGGCCGCGGGCTTAACTGGTATCGCCGCCCCAGCTGTGGACAGCGTTGTGGATAACCCACCAGATGGGGGCAAACCTGGGGATAACTGCCCTGATAGTGAGCCTGTGTCGGGGGAACCGACGCTGCCGGTCGCCGCCGTCGCGCGCAGGCTCGGTGTCGCTCCGGCGACGCTGCGGACCTGGGACCGGCGATATGGCCTCGGCCCAAGCCGTCACACCAACGGCAAGCACCGCCGTTACTCGCCGCGCGACATCGCTCGGTTGGAAGTGATGCAGCGGGCGCTGTTGTCCGGTGCGTCAACGGCAGAGGCGGCCCAGTACGCCCTGGACAGCGACACCAGCGCTGCGAACACCGAGCCCGTCGCACTCGACGACCCCGCGCTCGAGCTCGCGGGCGCCGTGCCGACCCAGCAAAACTCCCGCCATGAGCCGTCGTACGCCGGGTACCACGTGCGGGAGGACGTCGGCCATACGCGGCTCGCCCGGCGGCTGAGCGCGGCCACGATCGCCCTCGACGTCCGCATGGTGCAGCAGGTGCTCGCCGAAGCGGTTGGCAGGTACGGGCCGCTGCTCGCCTGGGAACACGTGGTGCGGCCGGTGCTGTCCGCGCTCGGCTCCGGTTGGCGCGGACGGTCGAGCACGGAAGCGCGCTACCTGCTTGTCGAGCTGGCGCTTGGCGCGTTTACCAGGGCGGCACCGCTCGTGGAGCGACCGCGCAACCACCACCCGGTGCTGCTGGCGTGTCCCCGCCCGGAGCGGGCTGGACTCGCGGTGCATGTGCTCGCCGCCGCACTCGCCCGTAAGCGGATCGACACCCTGGTTTACAGCGTCGCGCTGCCCGCCGACGTCTTGGTCGCGACGGTGCGCCGCACGATGCCAGCAGCTGTCGTGCTGTGGGCGCAGCGGGAAGGCGCGATCGATCCGGCGCTGTTCAGCCGGCTGACACGAGGCAAGCAGCGCAGCAGGCTGTTCGCGTGCGGACCTGGCTGGGACGGTCAGCGGCTGCCGGCGACCGTGGAACTGCTCAGCGGCCTGCCTACCGCGGTGGAGCGGGTGTCGTACGTGCTGCCTGGCGCGCCGTAAGGGCGGCGCTGCTGGCCCTGTTTGGCGCTGTCGTGCAGTGGTGGGCGGGCCGCGGCGAGGCGCGCCCATACTGAGCGGGTGACTGACATCGAGGACCGGTTGCGGGCAGCCGCGTTCGGCAGCGACTTGGCCGTCTCAGCTGCCGTGGTTGCCGAGGCATCAGCAGCCGGTCCGCTGCCGCGCTGGCTCGCTGCCGTGGTGCTCGGCGCGCGCGGGTATTACGCGCGGGCGGCGGCGCTGCTTGAACCGCTGCTTGGCTGCCGGGACCGCGTGTTCGCCTCGCTCGCGGCGAGCACGCTGGCTTCGCACCGCAGGCAACTCGGCGGCCACGCGAACGCGCGGGTGTTCGACGCCGCCGCGCTACGGGCCATCAGCGGTGTGCGGCTGGCAGGTGGGCTACGCCGTGCGGCCGGACCGGACAGGGGCGAGGCTGGCGGCGACACTGGGCTGGGCCGCGACCCCAGTCCAGTCATCGTCGACCCCGACGGTGTCGACGTCGCGGGTGCCGTCGCCGACGCCCTCCTCTGACTCGCCGCGGACGCCCTGGCGCTCGGCCGCCAGCGGGAGGCACGCACGCTACTGGCCAGGGTCGCGGCATCCGAGCCGTCCTGCTGGCGCACCAGAGTCCGATACGCCTGGGTGTCGGCGGAGGTCGAACTCGCCGCTGGTGCCGCCACCGCCGCACGTCCGCACGCCGAGCGGGCCGCTGCTATCGCCAGGGAACACGGCAGCACGAGGCATGCGCTCAAGTCCGATCTGGTGCTCGCGGCCGCGCTGAGCGCCGCGGCATCAGGTGCGATGGGATCGGAGTCTTCGGGCCAGAACACGGGCGAATCGGACGCGGCTGACGGGTCGTCCGGTGTCATGACCGACACATCGAGGGTGATCACCCTCGCAGAACAGGTGCGCGATGACACCCGGAAACTCGGCCTGTATCCGCTAGCATGGCCCGCAGCGTTACTCCTTTCGGACGCGAACGGCACCGACGACGCTGCCGCTGCGAGCGAGTTACGGCACGAAGCCGGCAGCATCGTGCACGTACTGTTACGGCGGGCTGACCCGCTGGGTAGGAGCCTGGCGATGGCGTCGCCATGGGTACCTAAGGTCTGCTGAAAGTCAGGGTAAACACGCCTAACCGGCCCCTCGTGCAGACATATGGGCGAAGATCTTTAAAAAAAGGCCACCGGATCGTGTCAAGGTCGGGCCCAAAGCGTCCGATAGGGGTTATGGAACGTCACCCGGCTGCAGGAAGGAAACCCCGTGACGACGGTCTTGATCTGCGACGACCGACGCAGTGTGCGCGAAGGACTCACTCGAGTGATGTCCGCCGTGCCCGGTGTCAGTCGCATTGACTGCGTAGCACACGGTGACGAGTTGCTCTCCCGGTTCTCGCGGCAGCCGGTCGACGTCGTGCTGGTCGGTACCCAGCGCGCCGTGCCAACCGGGGTCGAAGCGACCCGGCGACTCGTCTCAGCAAACCCCCAGGCGAACGTGATCGTGTTCGGTGCGCCGGACGACGCCGGAAGCATCGCCGCGGCGATCGCCGGTGGCGCGAGGGGCTACCTCAGGTGGGACGCGTCCCGTCCGGAGTTGGTCGCCGCGCTCGCGCATACGCTCGCGAGCACCTCGGTGCCGTCGCAGCGGCAGCCCTCCGATCCCGGTGTTCAGCTCACCGAGCGGGAGCTGCAGGTGCTTCGCGGCATGAGCCAAGGAAAAAGCAATGGTCAGATAGGGCGTGAGCTTTATCTCTCTGAGGACACGGTGAAGACGCACGCGCGTCGACTGTTCCGCAAGCTCGGCGTGCGTGACCGCGCGCAGGCCGTCGCGCACGGCTTCCGTCGCGGGCTTGTGGCATGAATCACCGTTGATGGCTTAGTCATCGAAGGGTCCCGCCAAATGTGGCGGGACCCTTTGCTTTGGCTGGGGTAACGTTCGCTCGTCGGTGCCGCCAGGTACGGTGGTCACCGGCGCGAGTGACCGCCAAACGGTCGCGCGCTGTACTCTTTGTCCGCCTAGGAGTAACACCAGAACCATTGTCTGCGATGGCCAATATGGGGGACGGACTGGACGAGTCAGTCGCCGCCGCTGTAGAGGGTGAGCCTCATGCAGTCGAGCGGCTGCTCGCTGCTATCCGTCCACTGGTAGTGCGGTATTGCCGCGCTCGTGTCGGCAGGCAAGAGCGATCGTTCGCCTCGGCGGATGACGTCGCGCAGGAGGTGTGTCTCGCGGTGCTAACGGCGTTGCCTTCGTACCGAGATCAGGGGCGCCCTTTTCTCGCGTTCGTCTACGGGATCGCTCAGCACAAGGTTGCTGACGCGCATCGGTCGGCCGCGCGGAATCGGTCCGAACCGGTTTCGGAAGTACCCGATGAGGTCGAGAACGACATCGGTCCCGAGCAGCACGCGCTGCAGGGTGAGCTGAACGAGCGGATGTCACGGCTGCTGCAGGTCCTGCCTGAGAAGCAGCGTGAGATCGTGGTGTTGCGCGTCGTGGTCGGGCTCTCCGCCGAGGAAGCAGCCGAGGCGGTTGGTTCGACGCCCGGCGCCGTCCGGGTTGCCCAGCATCGTGCGCTGGCGCGGCTGCGGAAGGCGCTGGCCGCTGAGGAGGTGGTCTGAGTGTCGACGAGCTTCGGTCGCGATGATGATCGCGATCACGCCGATGTCGATCTATCCCAGGTGCGGGCGGACGACGCGCTGCTCGATGCCCTCGGCGGTGCTGATCCGAAACTGGCTGACGAGCTTGGCGGGGCCGAGCTCAATGCCCTGCTGCTGTCGTGGAGCAGGGAGGTCGACGGCGAGCCGATGCCGGAGCTCGTCAGTGTCGACTCGGCCGTCAACACCATCAAGGCCACTGCCGCCGACCAGAAGGGTGAGCGCGGCGATCGCAGGCGCAGGCTGCTCGTGCCCATCGCCGCGGCGGCGTCGGTACTCGTCATCGCGTTCGGCGGCGCCAGTGTGGCCGCCCGTGACGCCGTGCCAGGCGACACGCTGTGGGGACTGACCCAGGTGCTCTACGCGGAGAGGGCGAACTCGGTCGAGGCGTCCTTCGAGGTCAAGGCCGAGTTCAACCGGGCGCGCGAGGCCATAGACGATGGCGAACTCGACACCGCGCGTGACGCGCTCGACAAAGCCCGCGCCAGTCTGGATTCGGTCCGCGAGGAGGAAAACCACGACGGGCTGAGCCGCGAACACAATGAGCTGATGACGCAGCTCAGGGAAAGTGACGGCACCCCCGCCGACGACGAGGAGACGACCTCGCCGAGCGAGAGCACATCGTCCTCGACCTCGACGTCCTCCGAGACGTCGTCCACCACGTCGGAGCCACCGTTGATCAACCCCCCACCGGACGAGAGCGAGTCGACCTCGCCGAGCAGTTCCCCGAGTGAGCAGTCGGACCCTAGCGAGTCGCCGTCGAGCACGACGACGAGTCGTAGCTCGACCAGCGACAACACCTCAGCTGAGTCCGACGACAACAGCACGTCGGACTCCGGCTCCGAGGTCGAATCGCAGTCGGAGCCGGTCGGCTGACACCGGCGTGACGAGCGAACGCCGGTTGAGACGACGTCGTTGAGGTGACTGAGACGACGTCGTTGAGGTGACTGAGACGACGTCGTTGAGGTGACGTCAGCGAGGCGACGTCAGCGTCGCGTCAGTGTGCGGTCTCGTTAGCCCTGATGCCGTCGGCGAAGCCCCGGCAGTACTCCCAGCTCACGTAGTCCATCGGATTCGGCGCGAACGCGGGCTCGTGCGGGCGCATCCTGCCGTCGCCGAGCAGCTGTTCCAGGCTCGCGCGCAGCAGGTCCCAGTCGTGGAAGTGGGGTTCCTCACAGTCCGAGCAGTCGACGACGATGCCGCGCACACCGCGCGGTTCTAGCAGCTTCTGGTAGAAGGCCAGGTCAGCGAGGTCGGCGAGCAGTTCGGCGCGCTCCGATTCGCTGATCGGTTCGCCGGGCTCTTCGTGCATCTCGTCCAAGTCCTTCGCGGGATCGTGTGGATCGTCCGCGAACGGGTCTGGTGGCAACTCCTCGTTGGTCACGGCTCGCACGGTACCGCCTCGTGCCGACACTGTGTCCAGATACCATCGGTTCAGGAGGCATAGGTCGCATTCCACCGGTCGAGCCGCGGACGTGGGAATGCTGCCGAGCCGCTCACCGTTTGTTCACCACAGGCAGCGCACAGGCCAGGCGGCAAGGAAGGTCCAGTTATCCGATGACCAGCGATTCGGGCGCCCACCACAGCATGGCGACGAGCGATGCGTTTCTGCCGAGCAAGTTCGCTTCGCTCGGCCTGACCTTCGACGACGTCCTGCTGCTTCCCGCCGAGACCGATGTGGTGCCCAGCGCGGTGGACACCGGAGCCCAGTTGACGCGCAACGTCTCGCTGCGAGTGCCGCTGGTGTCCGCGGCGATGGACACCGTGACCGAGTCGCGGATGGCGATTTCGATGGCGCGGCAGGGCGGTATCGGCGTGCTGCAGCGCAACCTCGCCATCGAGGATCAGGCGTCGCAGGTCGAGGTCGTGAAGCGCTCCGAGGCCGGCATGGTGACCGACCCGATCACCTGCTCGCCGGAGGACACGCTGTCCGAAGTCGACGCGCTGTGTGCGCGCTACCGGATCTCTGGCGTGCCGGTCACCGACGCCGACGGTTCGCTCGTCGGCATCATCACCAACCGGGACATGCGGTTCGAAGCGGACCACTCCCGCCCGGTCAGCGAAGTCATGACGCAGCAGCCGCTGGTCACCGCGCAGGTCGGCGTGTCGGCTGACGTCGCGCTCGGGCTGCTGCGCAGGCACAAGGTGGAGAAACTGCCGATCGTCGATGGCGCGGGCAAGCTACGCGGCCTGATCACCGTCAAGGACTTCGTCAAAACCGAGCAGTACCCGAACGCCACCAAGGACACCGATGGCAGGCTGCTGTGCGCAGCCGCGGTCGGCGTCGGGGAGAGCGGGCGTAAACGTGCGATGGCGCTGGCCGACGCCGGGGTGGACGTGATCATGGTCGACACCGCGCACGGCCACTCCCGCGATGTCATCGACACCGTTACCGCGCTGAAGAAGGAGCTGGGGGCGTCGGTCGACATCGTCGGCGGCAACGTCGCGACCAAGGCTGGCGCCGAGGCACTGATCGAGGCTGGCGCGGACGGCGTCAAGGTGGGCGTCGGGCCGGGCTCGATCTGCACCACACGGGTCGTCGCCGGCGTCGGGGTGCCGCAAATCACCGCGATCTACGAGGTGGCGCGGGCCTGCCGCCCCGCTGGGGTGCCGGTGATCGGTGACGGCGGCATCCAGTACTCCGGCGACATCGCCAAGGCCATCGCGTCCGGCGCGTCGACGGTCATGCTGGGAAGCCTGCTGGCAGGCACGGCTGAAGCGCCCGGTGACCTGGTGCTTGTCAACGGCAAGCAGTTCAAGGCCTATCGGGGCATGGGCTCGCTCGGCGCGATGCAGTCGCGCGACGGTGGCAAGTCGTACTCCAAGGACCGCTACGCCCAGGACGACGTCCTCTCCGAGGACAAGCTGGTGCCGGAAGGTATCGAGGGCCGCACCCCGTACCGGGGGCCGCTGTCGACGGTGGTGCACCAGCTGGTCGGCGGGCTGCGGTCGGCGATGGGCTACACCGGCGCGCGAGACATCGCTGAGCTGCAGGACGCGCAGCTGGTGCGGATCACGGCGGCGGGGCTCAAGGAGAGTCACCCGCACGACATCACGATGACGGTCGAAGCGCCGAACTACACCGCGCGCTGAGCGATTCGGCGGCCAGTTAGGCTGCGTTCGTTGGCGAGCCAGTCGCCGAGCGAAGGGACTTTCACGTGCGGGACATGGTTGAGATCGGCATGGGGCGCACCGCGCGCCGTGCGTATGACCTCGACGACATCGAGATCGTGACGTCGCGCCGCACCCGGTCGTCCAAGATCGTGTCGACCGCGTGGCAGATCGACGCCTACCGGTTCGACCTGCCGTTGGTGACGCATCCGACCGACGCGATCGTGTCGCCGTCGACCGCTATCTCCATCGGAGAGCTTGGCGGACTCGGTGTGCTGAACGCCGAGGGCCTGTGGGCGCGGCACAGCAATGTCGAGGAAGCGCTGGACTCGGTCATCGCGGCCGCCGATGACGTCGACGACGCTGACGCGATCGTCCGCAGGTTGCAGACGCTGCACGCGGCGCCGCTGCGGATGGAGCTGATCGCCGAGGCGATCAAGAAGGTGCGCGAGGCAGGCGTGACGGTCGCGGCGCGGGTGAGCCCGCAGCACGCGGCCGAGCTGACGCCTGACTTGCTCGCGGCCGGTGTCGAGGTGCTCGTCGTGCAGGGCACGATCGTCTCGGCGGAACACGTCTCCAAGGACGGCGAGCAGCCGCTCAACCTGAAGGAGTTCATTTCCGAACTGGACGTGCCTGTCGTCGCCGGTGGTGTGAGCGACTACCGCACCGCGATGCACCTGATGCGCACCGGTGCGGCTGGTGTGATCGTCGGGCACGGCTACTCGCCGGGCGTCACCACCACCGACCGGGTGCTCGGCATCGGGGTGCCGATGGCAACCGCGATCATCGACGCGGCCGCCGCGCGCCGCGACTACCTTGACGAGACCGGCGGCCGGTACGTGCACGTGCTCGCAGACGGCGGGGTGTCCTGCAGCGGTGACTTGGCCAAGGCCGTCGCCTGCGGCGCGGACGCCGTGATGCTCGGCGCGCCGCTCTCCGCGGCCGCTGAGGTGCCAGGTCAGGGGCTGTACTGGACGTCGGCCGCCGCGCACCCTTCGTTGCCGCGTTCGCGGGTCGCCGCGGGGCCGGACCACGAGGTCGACCTCAAGACGTTGCTCTACGGCCCGTCGTCCGACGCCGACGGCACCATCAACCTGTTCGGTGCGCTGCGCCGTGCCATGGCGAAGACGGGCTACTCCGATCTCAAGGAGTTCCAGAAGGTCGGGCTGAACGTCCGGCGATGACTCGCCGGTAACTTACCTCTGGTCAGGACTACGCCGAGCGGGTTATCCTGGTCGGTGTGACTGCGCGTAACACGAACGAGCCTGACTACGACGTCATCATCGTTGGCTCTGGATTCGGCGGCAGTGTGGCCGCGCTCCGGCTGACCGAGAAGGGCTACCGGGTAGCCGTGATCGAGGCGGGGCGCAGGTTCACCGACGACGAGTTCGCCAAGACGTCCTGGGATCTCCGCAAGTTTCTGTGGGCGCCCGAGCTGGGCTGCTACGGCATCCAGCGGATCCACATGCTGCGGGACTGCATGATCTTGGCCGGATCCGGCGTCGGCGGTGGCTCGCTGGTGTACGCGAACACGCTGTACCGGCCGCTCAAGCCGTTCTACCAGGACAAGCAGTGGTCCCACATCACGGACTGGGAGGACGAGCTCGCGCCGCACTACGACCAGGCCAGCCGGATGCTCGGCGTAGTCACCTGCCCGCTGGACACCCCGCACGACGAGGTCATGCGCAAGGTGGCGGCCGACATGGGCATCTCCGACAGCTACCACCCGACGCCCGTCGGCGTGTACTTCGGCGAGAAGGGCAAGACGGCGGCCGACCCGTACTTCGGCGGCGAGGGCCCGGAGCGCACCGGCTGCGTCGAGTGCGGCAGCTGCATGACCGGCTGCCGTCACAACGCGAAGAACACGCTGGTCAAGAACTACCTGTACCTCGCGGAGAAGAACGGCGCGAAGGTCATCCCGATGACGACGGTGACCGCGCTGCGCCCACGCGGCGACGGCTCGTACGAAGTCGACATCCGCAAGACCGGCAAGCACTCGCGCCAGTTCCGCCACACGCTGACGGCGGGCAAGGTGGTGCTCGCGGCGGGCACCTGGGGCACGCAGAAGCTGCTGCACCAGATGCGCGACACCGGCACACTGCCGAAGCTCTCGTCGAAGCTCGGCGTGCTGACCAGAACGAACTCCGAGGCGATCATCGGGTCGTCGCGCATGACAGTGGACCCGGAGCGCGACTTCAGCACCGGTGTGGCGATCACGTCGTCCATTCACCCCGACGAGATCACCCACATCGAGCCGGTGCGGTACGGCAAGGGCAGCAACGCCATGGGCCTGCTGCAAACGCTGGCCACCGACGCCACGCAGAAGACCTCGCGGCTGCGGCAGTTCTTCAGCTTTCTCGCCCGCAACCCGGTCACCACCGCGAAGCTGCTGCGCACCTACCGCTGGAGCGAGCGGACGATGATCTTGCTCGTGATGCAGAGCCTGGACAACTCGATCACGACGTACACCAAGAAGGGCCTGTTCGGACGGCGGAAATACACGTCGAAGCAGGGCCACGGCGTGCCGAACCCGACGTTCATCAAGTCGGGCTACGACGCCAACCAACTCGCCGCGAAGTATATCGATGGCATCGCGGGCAGCACCTGGAGCGAACTGTTCAACATCCCGCTGACCGCGCACTTCATCGGGGGGTGCGCGATCGGCGACAAGGAAGCTGACGGCGTGATCGACCCGTACCACCGGGTGTTCAACTATCCGGGCGTGTCCGTGGTGGACGGTGCGGCGATCACCGCGAACCTGGGTGTGAACCCGTCACTGACGATCACCGCGCAGGCCGAGCGGGCGATGTCGTTCTGGCCGAACAAGGGCGAGGCAGACCCGCGCCCGACACAGTCGGACGGCTATCGGCGCATCAAGCCCGTCGCGCCGGTGTCGCCCGCGGTGCCAGCCGAGGCGCCCGGCGCGCTGCGGCTGCCGATCACCGAGGTGCGCTGAGGACGCCCAGTCCTGCCGGTGCCCGATCTGCACCCTGGCGTCCGACGTTCGGCCCTGGCACCCGACGTTCGGCGTGGATCTTGAGGCGTTTTGGCTGCTCGCGCGACCACAACGCCTCAAGATCCACTCGCTGGAGCCGCTGACGGCGGCCCGAAGGCGATGTTGATCTACTTCCTGCGCCATATGGACATTCTGTGCCCGAAAAGTCCGGTTCCCGTGGTCGCAGCGCGCAGGAAGTAGATCAACATCGTGGCGTGCGGCGCCTCCGAAGCAAGACGTCGACAGTGCTCGCCAACCCGCCCCCTGTGTGGCGGCCGTCGCCTGGGATGATGGAGGCTAGGCCGTGTACGCAGGAGGTTCGCCGGTGACCAATCCGACAGGTCCCGTTCTCGTCGTCGACTTCGGCGCGCAGTACGCGCAGCTCATCGCACGACGGGTGCGCGAGGCGCAGGTGTACTCCGAGGTCGTGCCGCACACCGCGAGCGCGGATGACCTGCTCGCGAAGAAACCCGCCGCGATCGTGCTCTCCGGCGGGCCAGCGAGCGTGTACGAAGAGGGTGCTCCTGGCATCGACCCCGCGCTGTTCGACGCGGGCGTACCGGTGTTCGGGATGTGTTACGGCTTCCAGCTCATGGCGCGCGCGCTCGGCGGCACGGTGGAGAACACCGGGGGCCGCGAGTTCGGCCGCACCGAGCTGACCGTCACCGGCGATGGCGGCGTGCTGCACGGCGGGCTGCCGCTGCACCACCCGGTGTGGATGAGCCACAACGACGGCGTGACCAAAGCGCCTGAGGGCGCCACGGTCACCGCGTCATCGGCCGGTGCGGATGTTGCTGGGTTCGAGGACATCGAGCACCGCTTCGCTGGGGTGCAGTACCACCCCGAAGTCGCGCACTCCCCGCACGGTCAGGAGGTGCTGCGTCGGTTCCTGCACGACATCGCGGGCATCCGGCCGCAGTGGACGACGACATCGATCGTGGACGAGCAGGTCGCGCGGATCCGCGAGCAGGTTGGTGAAGGTCGCGCGATCTGCGGACTGTCTGGTGGGGTGGACTCCGCGGTGGCCGCCGCGCTGGTGCAGCGCGCCATCGGTGACCGGCTGACCTGCGTTTTCGTCGACCACGGGCTGTTGCGGGCTGGGGAGCGCGCGCAGGTCGAGCGGGACTTCGTCGCCGCGACCGGCGTCAACCTGGTCACCGTCGACGCGCGGCAGCGCTTCCTGGACGCGCTCGCGGGCGTGTCCGATCCCGAGGAGAAGCGCAAGATCATCGGCAGGGAGTTCATCCGGGTCTTCGAGCAGGCCGAGCGCGACCTCAAGGCCAAAGGCGACTACCGCTTCCTGGTGCAGGGCACCCTGTACCCGGACGTCGTGGAATCCGGCGGTGGCTCCGGGACGTCCAACATCAAAAGCCACCACAACGTCGGCGGACTGCCGGAGGACCTGCAGTTCGATCTGGTGGAGCCGCTGCGACTGCTGTTCAAGGACGAGGTGCGCCGGGTCGGCCTGGAACTGGGCCTGCCGGAGACGATCGTGCACCGCCAGCCGTTCCCCGGCCCCGGCCTCGGTATCCGCATCATCGGTGCGGTCACGGCCGATCGGCTGGAGACGCTGCGCGCCGCCGACGCCGTCGCCCGCGAGGAGTTGACCGCCGCCGGGCTGGACCGCGACATCTGGCAGTGCCCCGTGGTGCTGCTCGCGGACGTCCGTAGCGTCGGCGTCCAAGGCGACGGCCGCACCTACGGCCACCCCGTCGTGCTGCGGCCGGTGTCCAGTGAGGACGCCATGACCGCCGACTGGACCCGGCTGCCCTACGACGTCCTCGAGCGGATCTCCACCCGCATCACCAACGAGGTCGCCGAGGTCAACCGGGTCACGCTGGACGTGACGTCCAAGCCGCCGGGCACCATCGAGTGGGAGTGAGCCGCGGCGGCTATTGCGGATCGCTACGGCCGAGCGAGCTGGCTAGCAGCGAGATCCCGATAGCGGCAGCGGCACCTGCCAGCAGCCAACGCAGGTCGATGTCGGGCAGCCACGACGCGCCGTCGCTGAGGATGTAGCCCGTGACGAGCAGCGTCGCGATGCCGCTGAGCAGCGCGAACAGGTCGACACGGCGGGTGCTCTGGTTGGTTGAGTCAGCCACGCTCGATCACCACCGATCCCATCATGGTGGAGACGTCGAGGGTGATCTGCTGTCCGCCTTCACCCTCGCCATCCGATGTGCCGGACACCGGGGCCATGCCCATTCCTTCGCTGGTTTTGCCGAGGCAGCTGACCTCACCCATGTTGGCGTCGCAGGTGAACGTTACGTCCGCGTCGGCGGGCACCTCCACGACCGCTTCGCCCATGCCGACGTCGATCGCGGTTTCGATCGGCTCGTCGGTGGTGTCGACGTCGTCGAGCTGGGTCAGGTCGAGGTGGACCGCACCCATCGTGCGCTGGTACACCGGCTCCAGCTCGGCCAGCGACGTCGGGGTGGCGTTGACCTCCCCGATCCCACCGCCGGGTAGCCGGTCGAACGGGATCGCGGTCAGCGCGATACCGACGGCGGCCAACGGTAAGGCGAGCAGTACCAGGCCGCGACCCGCGCCTGCGAACGACGCGGCCACCATGCCTACGCCGAGGACGCCGAGGGTGAGGCCGATGACGTGCGCCGCGGTGAACCAGTCAACGCCGGAGACACCAAGGGCCAGCCCGACGCTCGCGGTAAGCAGCGCCAACCCCGCCGCGACGTAGCTGATCCGGGACTTCGGCCGGGGGCGTGCCATGGGCATGGTCGGTGCCGCCGCAGCGTGCGGAGGTTGTGGCGCGTCCGCGCCTGGCAGGTCCCAACCGAGCGGCGCCGCGCCGAGCGGGTCCCACCCGTTGGGCCCAGTGACGTCGGATGCGCCGGTGCCGCGGATGTCGCCGTAGCCGGGGCCGGGCGCGGCGGCGGTGGTCCCAGGCGTGGTGTCGGCGGTGGCGGTGGCTTGCGGCGTGGTCGCGTCGATAGGCGCCGTTGTGGCCGCCGCACTGTCGGTCGCACTCATGTCGTTCTCGCTGTGGGCGAAGAACGTCGCCGGACCCGCCGCGGCCGACGTCGGTAGCGGCCGGTTCGCATCGCCCCGACTGCGGTGTAGTGCGTAGAGCCCCACCAGGAACAGCGCGAGCAACACGAACCCGCCGCCGTCTAGCCAGCTGCCGCTGAACGTGCCTGCCATTACCGGGAACAGCACCAGCCCGAGCACGATGGCCAGCCCGGGTGACATCGAGCTCCTGCCCTTGCCGAGCAGCGACTCCGCGCCGGAGACCTCATCGCCCTCTTCGGGGAGGAACAGCCAGCCGAGCAGGTAAAGCAGGATGCCGAACCCGCCGACGATCGTCGCGACCACGAAGCCCACCCGCACGAGCACGGGATCAATGCCGTACCGATTGCCGATGCCTGCCGCGACACCCGCGAGCTTCTTGCCGCGCCGTGGCCGCCGTGGTCGTGTTGACCAGAAATCCTTGGCCGTGTCCTCGATGCTGTCCCGCGCCGATGGCCGGTTGCCTGCTGGTGGGGTCATGTGCTCATCCTGCGTCGCACGCGGGTCACGCACATCCGGGAACAACCCTGAATTGCGTTCTCAGGGCCTTCCCTGATGCGCAGCGCAGCCACTACGTGTGAGCATGACTCACGTGCAGGACGAAGCGCGGTCCGGAGCGAGACGGCACCACTCGCTCCGGCGCCATAGCGTGCGGCGACATCGCTCGCAGCACCGCCATGCGCGCGTCCGTGAACGCCGCGGGGACCGGGGGGCCGGGACGACTACAGGGGGAATGATCGTGACGGCACCGGCAGGGGTCCGGGTTCCCGCGCGCGCGACGGGAACGGCGATAACGGAGCCGGAGTCGTCAGCGAAGATGACCCGTCGCAGGGGGAGCGTGCTCGCGGGTGTCGCCGGCGGCATCGCCGACCACCTCGGCGTTGACGTCTTCAAGGTGCGGATGCTGTTCGCCGCGCTCTGCGTCGTCGGCGGCGCGGGGTTCCTCGCCTACGGGCTGCTCTGGGTGTTCGTGCCGCAGCGCAGCGCAGCGGAACAGGCCCCTGGCTCAGCCAAGGAACGGCGGCAGGCGGTTGGACTGATCGCGCTCGGCATTGGCCTCGCCGTCGTCGGCAGCTCGCTGACCGGCAACTTCAGCGGCTGGATCACCGGTCCACTCGCGCTCGCGCTCATCGGCGCCGTCCTCGTCTGGCGGGAGGCGGACGAGTCGCAGCAACGCCGCTGGCGGGCAGGCCCGGTTGGGGCGGTGCTCGGCGGTGGTGGCTGGCCCGCCGTTGTGCGGATCGTGGCGGGCGTCGCTCTGGTCGTCGCCGGCGTCGGTGTCGTCACGTTACGCGGCGGCTCGTTCGACCAGGTGCAGTTCGCTCTGCTCGCGGTGTTCGCGACGCTGGTGGGGGTCGCGGTGCTGACGGTGCCGTTCTGGCTGCGGCTGGTGCGCGACCTCGGTGAGGAGCGCGCGGTCAGGATCAGGACGGAGGAGCGCGCCGAGATCGCCGCCCACCTGCACGACTCGGTATTGCAGACGCTCGCGCTGATCCAGCGACAATCGGAATCGCCGAAGGAGGTGGCCCGGCTGGCGCGCGGTCAGGAGCGGCAACTACGCACCTGGCTGTATGGTGCCGCTGGTTATGGCGCTGACGACGGGAGCAGCGGCGACGGCCAGGCCCCTGCGGCGCGGCTATCCGACGTGCTCGGTGAAGCGGCAGGCGAGGTGGAGGACGCCTTCGCCGTCTCGGTGCAGCACGTCGTCGTCGGCGACGCCGACCTCACCCCCGCGCTGACCGCGCTGGTGCAGGCTGCGCGGGAGGCGATGGTCAACGCCGCGAAACACGCCGGGGTTGAGGAGATCAGCGTCTACGCCGAGGTGGAGCCGACGACGGTGTCGGTGTTCGTGCGTGACAGGGGCAGGGGCTTCGACCCGGACAGCGTGTCGGCCGATCGGCATGGCCTCGCTCACTCGATTAAGGGCAGGATGGAACGCAATGGCGGTAGCTGCACGCTGCGCACCGCCGAAGGCGAAGGCACGGAAATCCGGCTGGAGATGCCGGTCGCGACGACGGAAGGGGCGGCGCGGTGAGCGCTGAGGGCAGCAGCAGGCAAGCGGGGGAACCGGTCACGGTGTTTCTCGTCGACGACCACGGGTTGTTCCGCGCGGGAGCGCGTGCCGAGCTGGAGAGCCTGTCGGACGATGTCACGGTGGTCGGTGAGGCCGGGTCGGTGCGCGAGGCCGTCGCGGGCATCGTGCGGACGAAGCCACAGGTCGTGCTACTCGACGTCCATATGCCGGACGGCGGAGGCGCCGAGGTGCTGCGGCAGATCCGGCCCGAGCTGCCGGATGTGGTGTTCCTCGCGCTGTCGGTCTCCGACGCCGCGGAGGACGTCATCGCGGTGATCAGGGGCGGTGCGCGGGGCTACGTGACCAAGACGATCTCCTCGCGGGACCTGGTGCGGGCCATCATCCGGGTCGCGGACGGCGACGCGGTGTTCTCGCCGAGACTCGCCGGGTTCGTGCTGGACGCCTTCGCCGACCGGCCGGGCGCGCCGCCGATCTCCGACCCCGAACTCGACCTGCTCACGCCGAGGGAGCGGGACGTCCTGCGGCTGCTCGCGCGGGGCTACGCCTATAAGGAGATCGCCTCCGAGCTGTTCATCTCGATCAAGACGGTCGAGACGCACGTGTCCAGCGTGCTGCGCAAGACCCAGCTGTCCAACCGTTACGAGTTGTCCCGCTGGGCCTCTGACCGCAGACTGGTGTGATCCGCCGCCGTGTGGCGATGACCCGCGGTCTGACGTGACCCGCCGCGTTGCGGTCGTTGCTCACCGCTGATAGCTCCAGCACCCTGGTCTGGCGGAATCCGATCTGGTCGCGCATGATGAGTCAGCACGACACGGGCCGGTGACGATAGGCGCAGCGCGCCCTGGGCAAGGTGTAAGGGAGGCCGTGCATATGGAACAAGAGCTGCTCCTGCACCTCATCACCATTCCGCTGTTCACCGGTGTGATCGGCTATATCACAAACTGGACTGGCGTGCTGATGCTCTTCCAGCCGCTGAAGTTCCACGGCATTCGTATTCCGGGTTTGAAGATCCTCTTCCCGTTTCTGCCGCGCAGGGTGCAGGTCATTCCCGCGATTACGAGCGACGGCAGGTTCGGCTGGCAGGGGATCGTGCCGTCGCGGGCGGCGAAGATGGCCAGTATCGCGGTGGACAAGGGCCTCGCCAAGTTGGGCAGCATTTCCGACTTCTACCGGGAGCTTGAGCCGGACAAGATCGCGGAGCGATTGACCGAAATCGCGGAGCTGGAAATCCGCGATGTGGTCGAGCGGATCATGATGCGGGAGGAGCCGCAGCTGTGGAACGACCTTCCTCCGCAGGTCAAAGACGTCGTGCATGCCAGGGTCGTGGAGCGGCTGCCGAAGCTTGTGCGTGAGCTGACCGACGAGATCGGCGCGAACATCGACCAGCTGCTCGACGCGAAGCTGATGGTGATGCGCCACTTGGAACAACATCCAGAGCTGCTCAACGACATGTTCCGCAAGGTGGGCAAGAAGGAGCTCACCTTCATGCAGAACTTCGGCTTCTACTTCGGCTACCCGATGGGTTTCCTGCTGGTATGGGTCGTGGAAATGGTGCCGCAGTGGTGGGTGCTGCCGGTAGGCGGTGTCATCATCGGCTATGTCGTCAACTATCTCGGCATCATGATGATTTTTGAGCCGGTGCGGCGCACCAAGTGGGTGCCGTGGAAGCAAGGGCTGTTCATCAAACGCAAGGACGAGATATCCGACGTATACGCGAAAATCATTTCCGACAACGTGATCACCATTAATAACGTCGGGAATGAGCTCCTGCACGGGCCGCGTTCCGATCGCACGCATCAGATGCTGGAGAAGCTGCTATGGCCCACCATTGACAGGGCGGTCGGCCCGGCGCGACCCGCCGTGCGGATGGTCGTCGGCTCCCGCTCGTACGACCGGATCAGGCAGTCGGTGGCCACCGAGTCGACGCGGTTCGCGCCGCGCGCCTTCGGTGACGAGGAGTTCAATGTGCGGCAGGCGAACAAGATCTTCCGGTTCGTCGCCGACCAGATGCGCAGGATGAGCCTCGACGACTTCAACGAGCTGCTGCGCTCGGCGATCAAACAGGACGAGTGGCTGCTGTTCGTGCACGGTGCTGTGCTGGGTGCGGGTGCGGGTTTCCTGCACCTAGCTATCTTTGGCGTATGAGGGCAGCGGCTCGCCGATCGGCGCCGCTGGTGAGTTGCGAAGAGGAACGGTGACATGGCTCAGCACGGCACGGACGACGAGGACGGCAAGGACCTGCCCGATGGCAGGAACCTGCCCGCACGCGCGGACGAGGCCGAAAACCACGAGGTAGGCCTGCTCGACGGCGTCTCCGGCCTCGCGCGAGTCGCGGCGACCGGGTGGTGGCGCGCGACCTCGGCTGTGGTGGAGACCACGGTGCAGACCAGCTCCAAGATCGTGAAGTCGGCGTTGAACGGCGCGTCGCCCGCGCAGATCGTGGACGAGACAGCAACGGAGCTGCGCACGATCGCGCAGCGCTCGCTCGGCTTCGGTGACGAGAACGACGAGGACAACGGCTCGTCGCAGCACCGATGCTCCGAGCAGGAGCTGAAGGCGCGGGGCGCCGCGCTGTTGCAGCGCTCGGCCGATGTCCGCTGGAACGACGACATGCACCCCGCCTACGAGCGGATACTCGAGGAAATCGCGCCGGATGAGGCCCGCATCCTCAAGTACCTCGCGCTCAACGGCGCGCAGCCGACCGTCGACGTCCGCACCACTCGGCCGTTCGGCGTCGGGTCCGAGCTGGTTGCCGAGCGGCTGTCGATGATCGGGGAGGAGGCTGGTTGCCGCCACCTCGACCGCACCAATGCCTACCTGAACAACCTGTTCCGGCTCGGCCTGCTGTGGTTCTCCAAGGAGAAGGTGGAGCCGTCGCGGTACCAGGTCGTGGAGGTGCAGCCGATCGTCCAGGACGCCATGAAACGGGCTGGCCGTTCGCCGAGCACGGTGCACCGCAGCGTGCACCTGACGCCGTTCGGCGTCGACTTCTGCAAGACGTGCCTGCCGCTCGACTCGCCTGGCTACGGCGGCCCGATCGTGCTGTGAGTGCTGTGCGGCCGCGGCGCTGACGGCGTGCGGCCCGTGATCAGACCAGCAGGAACTCGGTGAACAGGATGCCGACCATCGCGGCGGCGAGAACGGCGATGACGAGCAGCACCCGTATCGCCGCCCGGTTCTGCGACAGCGGTGTCGCGGGCTGCGCGACGTTGCCGGGGTGGTCGGTGCTGGCGGTGTTGATCCCGTTCATCCCGTTGAACCCCGCTGGCGGCATCGGCTGGTGCCAGCCGGGTGCGTGTTGTGATGTTGCCGCCATCGGCTGAGCGGGCGCTGGTGGCGCTGGCTGCGTCGGAATGGGGGCCGTGGGATGCGACTGGGCGGGCGGAGTCGCTGCGACAGGTGGTGTGACCTGCTGCGGTGCTGCCGGGGTCGCAGCGGCCGACTCCGCGCCGTTCGATGGCGGTTGTGGCTGCGGTGGCGCGGGACGCGGCGACGGCTGTCTGCCCTCCGCGATCGCGGTCAGCGCCCCCCAGCAGCCGCTCATGGACGGCCGCTGGGGCGGGTTGGTGGCCAGCATGTCCCCGAGCAACCGAGACAGCAGTGTCGCGGTGTCGGCCGGTGTGGCGGTGTCGGGTTGGGCGTTGCCGCCGAGGTCGGATCCAGGGTCGGTGCCGAGCGGACCGAACGGGGTGACGCCGTGCAGCGCGAAGTACAGCGTCGCGCCGAGCGAGAAGACGTCTGCCGCCGAGGTCGCCGCGCCGCCCGCGATCACCTCAGGTGCGCGGAACGCGGGATCGTGGTGCAGCGCCCCGATGCCGAAGTCGGTGACCTGCACCCCGCCGTCGTCGGCGAGCAGCACGTTCGCGGGCTCCACCGCCCGGTGGGTGATGCCAAGCTCGGCGGCCGCCGAGAGTGCCGCGGCGAGCTGTGCGCCGAGGACGACGGTGTCCTGCGCGGAGAGCTTGCCGTGCCCCGCGAGGAAGTCGGCCATCGTCCGCGACGGCACGTACTCCATGATCAGCCAGATGCCGTCGCTTTCGACAAGCACGTCGTAGACGGTCACCGCGCACTGGTGTTTGAGCCGTGCGGCGTCGCGGGCTCGCTGGACGGCGACTTCGAGCTGGGTGTCCGTCGCGGTGCCGCCCTTGGGCAGCGCGACCGGTTTGGCGGCGACCGTGCGGTGCACGTGCTGGTCCTGGGCGAGCCAGATGAACCCGCCACGGCCTCGACCGATCGGCTGGCTGAGCCGGTACCGGTCGCCGAGAAGCCTGCCTTCCGTCGTCACCGTTAGCTCATTCCGGACGTCGTATCGCTGTCTGGAGGGGGCTGGGTTTCGGACGAGGTCGTCGTCGTTGTCGGCTCGGTGGTCGTAGTCGTCGTGGTGGTCGTCGTTGTCGGCTCGGTGGTCGTAGTCGTCGTGGTGGTCGTGGTTGTCGTCGTGGTTGTCGGCTCGGTGGTCGTAGTCGTCGTGGTTGGTTCCGGCTGGGGCTGCGGCTGCTGCGGAACCGTGGTGACCTGCGAAAACTCGGACGTTGTCGTGGTTGTCGTCGTCGGTTCGGTCGTCGTGCTCGACGTGGAGCCCACCGGCTGCTGCTGGCTCGGCTCGTCCGGCGGGGTACTGGTGAACAGCCACAGCGCGAACGCGGCGACGACACCGAGGGTGCCGACGGCGAAGGCGGGCCCTGCCCAGCTCTTGCGGTGCTCGGGTTCCGGTTCGTCCGGCGGCACGCCAGGTGCGGCGATCCCGGCGCGGGTCCCGCCGTCGTGGCTATCGGCGTAGAACGCGGCTGGCTGGTATGTGGTCGCGTGGTTGTCGCCGGGTGCGTCCGCGGCGGCGTCGTCGAGGCTGCCCGCGTGGCCGACGAGGCCGGTTTGCGCTGCCGCGTCATCGCTCCCGGCCGCCGTTCCCGCGGCGAGCGCGCCACTGGCGACCATCGTCGTCGGGTCGGCGTCGACGGGGCCGCCGATCGGCGTCTCGCCCCGTGCGACGGCGTCCAGCATCTCCTCCGCCTCGGCGGCGGTCGGTCTGCGCGACTTCTCTGGGTGCAGCAACAACGCGAGCACGCTGGTCAGCGGACCAGACTGTTGCGGAGGGTTGATCTGGCCCGCGGCGACCGCGTGCAGCAGGCCGAGCGTGTTCTCGCTCAGCCCGAACGGCGGCACGCCCTCTGTCGCTGCGTAGAGCGTCGAGCCGAGCGAGAAGACGTCCGACTCCGGTCCAGGGTCCTCGCCGATAGCCACTTCGGGCGCGAGGTAGGCGGGGGTGCCCGCGATCATGCCGGTCTTGGTGACCGTGACGTCATCCTTCGCGCGCGAGATTCCGAAGTCGGTGATCTTCACGACGCCGTCGTCGGTCAGCAGAATGTTCGCGGGCTTGATGTCGCGGTGCACGATGTCGACCCGGTGCGCGCTGGCCAGCGCGGCGGCGATCTGCGCGCCGATGCGGGCCACCTCAAGCGGCGGCAATGCCTTGTCCTGCTGCACGACCGCAGCGAGGCTGGTCGAGTCCAGGTACTCCATGATCAGGCACGGCTGGCCCTGATCGTCGGTGACGACGTCGAACACCGTGATGGCATTCGGGTGATGCAGCCTGGCCGCTATTCGGCCCTCTCGCATCGTCCGTTGGCGGGCCTCTTCGGCCTCCGATTCCTCAAGTCCGGGCTGTAAGAGCAGCTGCTTGATGGCGACCGTGCGGCCCAGCAGCTCGTCCTCTGCCTGCCAGACGGCACCCATCGCTCCGGTGCCGATCCGCTTGCTTATCCGGTATCGACCGGCGACAAGATGCCCCTCGTCGCTCACTGGTAGGCCCCTCGGTGTGTGCTTGGCATCGGTGGTGTTTCCACTCCCTGGCTGTCCTGCTGCTGCGGACGCGCCTGCAGGTCACAGTGCCTGTGACGTGGCGCGACGGCAGTCCGCATGTGCACCGACTCGACGCTCCTCGCCCTGTGGTCACGCACTGCGGGACTCTACCCCACGCATGCCCGCTGGTCGGCCTGTTGTTCAGGGTAAGTGCTCACGCTGCGCACACGGACCCGGTACAGAGTTGGCCACTATGACGTCAGTCACTGCTGGGGACTGTGTTGAGCCGAGAGTAACCGCGCTTCGGTGATCAGCGCAGGTGGGCCCGGCTCCACTCGGAGTAAGTGAGTCACCCGATAGCGCTTTGAGTCGGCCCTCGTCACGGTGACTACCGCCCGCACCAATCCGTTCGGTTCCATGCTCACTCGATGCACCGACACCGCGTCGACGAGCCGCAGCGCGTCGGTGAGGATCTTCGGCTGCCCATCGAGCAGGCTGCCGCCGAGCAGGGCGAACGCGTCGTCTGGTCCCTCGGTGAAGCGGTGATAGAAGTCGCGGATGAACGCGTCGATCTCCTCGGCGGTGCCGACCCGCGTAGTGGGGCTCGACGTCGCCAGTGGTGTGCTGGTCGCCGCGTCGCCCGGCTCGACTTCCGCCGACGCAGCCGTGTCTGTCGCCGTGTCGTCGGCGGCGATCGTGGCGGCGCGCTCGGTCACCGGCGCGGTCGTTTCGGGTGGCGGGGTGGTCATCGCGAAACCGGCCAGCGCGGCGATGCCGGTGATTTGCCGCTCCGGTGGCGCCGCCCGGTGTTCCGCGGTGCGATGCCGGTCGAGGAAGACCGCGGTGACCAGCGACCCGCACAGCAGGCCTACGGCGAGGATGAGGCAGGTCAGTTTGGCGACCCGCGCCGCGGTGCTTTCCGGTTCATTCCGGACGGCGTCGTCGGCGTCCTCGGCGCCGGTGGCCGATTCGGCTGGCTCGTCGACGCGCAGGAGGCTCGGGTCGCGGAGCAGCGCGTTCAGGTAGTCGCGGTCGACGTTCGGGTCGGACAGCACCCGCTCGCTGAACACATCCTCGATGCGTTTCGGCGTCTGGGTGCTCCCGCCGCGTCGCTGCCGTCCCACACCTGGCACCATCCGCTCGCCTGCCTTCCCGGTTCGCCCGTCTTCGCAGGTGGTGAGCCTGCGAACCGCGACGTCACCGGGCCGGGGCCAGAGGTGGCGCGCGGCTCGCTGGCTCAGCTCAGAGCTTGCCGGGTGGCCGGATCGCGGTGCCAGTCAGCGTCGGTGAAGTGCGCGTGACTGTCGGCTAACGGTTGAACGGTTAGCCCAAGTGGCCTAATCCATGTCCGGCTTAGTCGTCTGTAATCTTGTCGCCCTCTTCGAACCGCAATGTCCGTTGTTGCCGTTCTGTGGTGCCGTCCGTGAACACGGCCTTGACGGTGTTGACGGTGACTCGGTTCCGCTGATCGATGTAGATGTGCTCGATCTCGAAGTAGGCGATGTGAGAGTACCGGGCGGCGATCGACTCGGCGCCCTCGGCGTAGAGATCGCCGCCGGTCTGCTCGTGCGCCTTTTCCGGGTTCTCCGTGATCTGGTTCAGGAAGATCTCGGAGCGGTCGCCCATCGTCTCCGCGTCCGGCGGGAAGCGGTAGAAGTAGTCGGACCGCGTCTCCCTCGGCGCCGACGATGGTGGCGGCTTCTGCGGCTCGTTCGTCGTGGTCGGCGTGGCCGACGTCGCCGCTGACGTCGCCGGAGCTTGGCTTTCTGGCGCGCTCGTCGGCTGCGGCGCCTTGCTCATCGGCGCCCTGCTCGTCGACGGGATGACGGCGGCGCGATCGGCGATGACGTTCTTGGACGATGTCTCCGGCGATGCGCTTGTCGTCCGCTCCGGCGCGCCGTTGAGGTTCTCGTTGTGCATCGGCGGTGGGTTCTCGCCGCGCAGTCCTGTCCAGTTGTCGACGGCGATCTGGTCGTCTGTCGTCGGCTGGCCGACGAAGTACGAGGCCGCGACAAGCAGCGCGACGACGACACCGCCGGAGGAGACCGTCGCGAACCAGGCGGCTTTGCGCCAGCTCCGTGGCGGCGTGACCGATGCGGGGACGGTGCCGAGGTCGAATGTGCTCAGCCCGTCCTTCGGTGGGGCGTAGTACACCTTGGGTTCGCTGCGGCGCGGCTCCGACGGGGTCAGCGTGACCTTCGTGCGTCGGATGGTGGGTTCGCTTGGCTGCTCGCTGGACGACGCGGCCACGGTCGCGGCGGACGTTTCCACTTCCTCGGTGTCGGCCTCAGCCAGCGGCTGTTCCTCGGTTGCGAGCTCTGCCTGGCTGGCGGTGGCCAGGGGATGCCCCAGTGGCTCGTTTTCCGCTGGGGGGTCCGCGTCACCGGCGGCGCTGAACGTGTACGCGGCTTCCCAGGCGTCGGGTTCCCGCGCCAGTTCGTCGAGTGGCAGCACGCCGGACAGCGTTGTGGTCGTCGCCGTTCGCGTTGCCGCCCGCGTCGCCGTCGTGACGCGGGCCGCTGTCCGGGGCTCAGGTGCGGTCATCGCGGTGGGCTGGGATTCCGCGGTCGCTGTCACGGTGGCCTGTCGTGCGGCGGTCGCCGTCGTGCTCGCGGTTTGCCGCGCGTGCGCGCGTGTGCGCTGACGGGGGTAATGGGCGTACCTGGCCTCGGTGTCAGCCGTGGTCGCGATCAGCGGAGCGGTGTCCGCGGTCTCGATCGGACTGCCGTGCCGCGCGCCGCTCGTGCGAGGGCGCACAGCGGGCGTCCATGTGTTCGCGCCCGCGCCGCGACGATGCCGTCCGGGCCGGTGGATGCCCGGGTCACTGATCGCTTCGCTCATGCCGGGGTGACCCTCCCCCGGCGGCTACTTGACGACGAAAGCCACGACCTTCCGTCGAATGGAGCAGCGTCGGCTGCTGCGACTGCGGTAGGACGTGCGTGCCGGTAGGCTACTCCGGCACGGATCCGCAGCCGCGCCGGAGTGCGCTGCTTGTGAATCTTCACGTGCACCAGAGTAAGAGGCTCACAGTGAGATACCAGTACGGGTCCGAAAAAACTCGCTACATCATCCGAACGTGCGCCACCGACCGGGTGAATATTGGCCAGTCTATGGGTATTACCCCGGGACGCTCTTGTTCTCTAGCGGATCACGTGTTAGCCGCCGCTCCGATACCGCTCCTGGGTTGACCGCAATGCCTTGGTCGCCACGGCGCCGCTGCCCGCCGCGATGAGGATGGCGAGGAAGTCGACCGGGACCGCGTCGCTCGCGGTCAGCAGCCAGGCGAGTAGCGCGCCCGCCGTCGTGCCGCCAGCCAGCGGCCAGCGGCCGCGGACGTACGCGGCGATGGGAGCGCCCCCGGCGCGCTTGGTCGCCGCGCTGCTCAGCAGTGCGAGGTAGGCCGCGTTACCCAGCGCCGCGAGCACCGACGCGATCGCGACGATGACCGCGATGAGGTTGACGATCGTTCCCATAGCACCAGTGTGCCCGTTGTGCCTCGGTTGTGGCGTCGGGGAGAACCCTGAATCTCGTGGCGCGTCGCAGTCGTCGCGCTTCCGGCGACGTCAGGTTCGGCCGAGGCGGCCCCTGCCGAGGTTCAACAGCGCCATCGCGAGTTGCCGTCCCTCGGGGCCGAGCTCGCGGTAACGGGCGAGGACGTCCATCTCGCGGTTGTAGACGATCCGCGTGCCGCCAGCGGCCAGCCGTGCGGCACCGATCATCTTGGAGACATCGATGCGGCGCTTGACCAGCCGCAGGATCTCGGTGTCGAGCTCGTCGATCTCCGCGCGGAGCGCGTTGATCTCGTCGGCGGACAGGGGAGTGTCCTGCGCGTCGTTACGTGCTTGCGTGTTCATGTGTCCTCCGGTTGAGCCGGATTCGATGCCGGAGCCCCTGAGCCGACGAAAGCCCCGGGGTCCGACGACTCCGGGGCTTGGTGACTGCTTGGCTGTGCACTACGCGATCACGGGAGCCGGAGTCCGGATCCCGTAGAAAAATCGCGTCGCGTGGTGCACGCCGTCATTCTGACACAGTGCCAACGGAACCGTCGAGCCAGCGCAACGTTGTGGGTGCGCACGGGTAGCGTTAAGAGTCGATGAGCACCCTGTTTGACCTTACGCCCGAGAACCCGTTCGACGGTCCTGCGCAGCCGCGAAACCGCGAGTTGCTGGCCGACCTCAACCCGGCGCAACGGGACGCGGTGACGCATGTCGGTGGCCAGTTACTCGTGGTCGCCGGTGCGGGCTCCGGCAAGACACGGGTGCTCACCCGCCGGATCGCGCATCTGCTGGCCGAGCGCAAGGTCCACCCCGGCCAGGTGATGGCCATCACCTTCACCAACAAGGCGGCCGCTGAGATGCGCGAGCGGGTCGTCGAGCTGGTCGGCCGCAGGGCGAACGCGATGTGGGTGTCGACGTTCCACGCCATGTGCGTGCGCATCCTGCGGCGCGAGGCGAAGGTGCTCGCCGATGTCCTCGCCGACTCCGGGTCGAGCAGCGTGACATCGAACTTCTCGATCTACGACGCCGACGACACCAAACGGCTCATCAACCTGGTCGCCCGTGACCTCGACGTCGACCCGAAGCGGTACCCGCCACGTGGGCTCGCGGCGCAGATCTCGAACTGGAAGAACGAGCTGATCACGCCCGCCGACGCGAAGGCGGCCGCCGCCGGCGACGCGGAGCGGATGGCTGCCGAGGTCTACCCGGAGTACCAGCGGCGGCTTGAGCAGGCCAACGCGTGCGACTTCGACGACCTGATCATGCGCACGGTCGAACTGCTGCAAGCGTCCACCGATGTCGCGGAGTACTACCGCCGCCGCTTCCGCCACGTGCTCGTCGACGAGTATCAGGACACCAACCACGCGCAGTACGTGCTGGTCAGGGAGCTGGCCGGTACCGAGAGGACCGAGGCTGGCACGGAACCGGCCGAACTGTGCGTCGTCGGTGACGCCGACCAGTCGATCTACGCGTTCCGCGGCGCGACGATCCGCAACATCGAGGAGTTCGAGCGCGACTACCCGCAGGCGCACACCATCCTGCTGGAACAGAACTACCGTTCCACCCAGACGATCCTGTCCGCCGCGAACGCGGTCATCGCGCGCAACTCCGGCCGCAGGGACAAGCGGTTGTGGACCGACAGTGGCGAGGGCGACAAGATCGTCGGCTACGTCGCGGACAACGAGCACGACGAGGCGGCGTTCGTCGCTGGGGAGATTGACGCGCTTGTCGACGCGGGCGAAGCCAGCTATTCCGACGTCGCGGTGTTCTACCGGACCAACAACCAGTCCCGCGTGTTCGAGGAGATCTTCATCCGGCTCGGTCTGCCGTACCGGGTGGTTGGCGGCGTGCGGTTCTACGAGCGTCGCGAGGTCCGCGACGCGCTTGCCTACCTGCGGGTGCTCGCCAACCCGCAGGACACCGTCAGCCTGCGGCGCATCCTCAACGTGCCGAAGCGCGGTATCGGTGACCGAGCGGAGGCCACCGTCGCCGCCTACGCCGAGCGGGAGCGGATCTCGTTCGCCGACGCGCTGCGGGTGGCCGCGACGTCGGGGTCCGACATCGGGCTCGCCGCGCGCTCCGCCAACGCGATCGCGCGGTTCGTCGAGCTGATGGATGAGCTTGGCAAGCTGGTCGAGGCCGACGAGCCGCCCGCCGACATCCTGGAGGCGGTGCTGGAGCGGACCGGGTACCGCGCGCAGCTCGACGAGTCAGACGACCCGCAGGACGCGACTCGGCTGGAGAATCTGACCGAACTGGTGACAGTCGCTCGGGAGTTCGGGGAGATGCCGGAGGCGTTCCAGACCGAAGCGGACGCCGTCTCCGCCGAGGAAGATGCCGAAGCGGCGGGCGTGGACGAGCCGGAGCAGGCGACGCTTGCGGCGTTCCTCGAGCGGGTCGCGCTGGTCGCGGACACCGACTCCATCCCGGACGCCGACGGCGATGCCGAGGAGGACGACGAGGAGGACGACGACGAGGACACCGCGGGCGTCGTCACGCTCATGACGGTGCACACCGCGAAGGGGCTGGAGTACCCGGTGGTGTTCGGCTCCGGCTGGGAAGAAGGTGTCTTCCCCCATCAGCGGACCTTCGGCAAGGAGGACGAGCTGGCGGAGGAACGCAGGCTCGCCTACGTCGCGATCACCAGGGCACGGCGGCGGTTCTACGTCTCGCGGGCGCTGGTCCGCTCCGCGTGGGGCCAGCCGATGTACAACCCGGCATCGCGGTTCCTGGATGAGATTCCCGCTGAGCTGGTCGACTGGCGGCGCGAGGAGCCGACCAACGGCGCCTCATCCGGCGGGTTGCCGCGCGCGGCGACGACGTGGGGCCGTGGGGGCGGTTTCGGGAACGACTCCGCCCAGGCGCGGCTGGCGGCTGGTGGCATGCGCAGTACGTCGTTCAGCGGCTGGAAGGACGACTGGAAGAAGACGGCCGCGCTGGAGTTGGCCGTCGGCGACCGCGTCAATCACGACAAGTACGGGCTCGGCACGGTCGTCTCAACGGACGGCAGCGGCCCGCGTGCGACCGCGACGATCGACTTCGGGACGTCCGGGACGGTGAAGCTGATGCTCATGGGCAGCGTGCCGATGGTGAAGCTCTGACACGCCGAGCCACCTTCCCACACCATCCCCGACCACCCTGCTAGAAATGGTGTCGAACACAGGTTCGACAACGGGGGGTGGCATGGACGAGTGGTTCCGGGTGCTCGCCGCCAGCGTCTGGCGGTATCTCGATGGAACGGTCAGCGGCGATCCGGGCAAGGCGCCGACGATCGCGGACGCGCGCACGCTGAGCGCGGCGTGGCGCGCGCTACTACGCCTGCACGACGCGGAGGGCGGCGAATGCGCGCGGTGCCAACGCGGGCACGCTGGCTCCTGCACGGTGTGGCAGGTCGCCATCGGGTACTTCGTGCGCAGGCCGCCTTAGGACACGGCGGCCTGCTCCGCGGCCAGCTGTCAGCGCCCTGCGCCAGTCGTCAGCGGTCACGGCCCTGGTGGCGCAGTTGGTCAGTCGCCAGCGTGGGAAACGCTCAGTCGCTCAGCTCAGAGGTTGACGCCACGCTCGGCGAGCCAACCAAGCGGGTCGAGCTTGGTGCCGTCTTCGTGGGTCCACACCTCGAAGTGCAGGTGCGGACCTGTCGACTGGCCTCGGTTACCGACCTCGGCGATGGGTTGGCCTGCCTCGACGTGCTGGCCCTCAGCCACGTAGTAGCTGTTGATGTGGCCGTAGACGCTGACGCTGCCGTCCTCGTGCTGGACGCGCACCCACAGACCGAAGCCGCTCGCGGCGCCGGCCTCGATCACGACGCCGTCCTCGACGGCGTGGACCGGGGTACCGATGGGGGCGGCGAGGTCGATGCCGTAGTGGGTGGTGCCCCAGCGGGCGCCGAAGACCGAGGTGAGAACACCATTCACCGGCGAGACGGTGTCCGGCTTCATGGCCTCGATGCGGGCCTGGCGTGCCTCGGCCTCGCGCTGCTTGCGCGCCTCGGTCACCTTCTTGCTCTGGGCGACCTTGCGAACTTCGGCGCTCGCGTCGGCGGCATCGTCAGCGGGAAGCACGGCGGGAGCGGCGACCGGGGAATCACCGCCGACGCCGGACGCGCCGTTGAGGTCGTAGGAGTTGGCGAGCGGGGTGACATCGTTCTCCGATGTCATGCCCTGCAGGGCCTGGCCAGTGGTGGCGGCGGCGAAAGCGCCTGCGGCGACTGCTGCGACGACCATCCTGCCGCGGAGGGCGGAGGACGGCGGGGGAAGTCGATGCGTTCCCCGTACTCGGGTGACGGCGCCGTCAAGCGCCCTCTCCAGCACAGGGGAAGGTTCTTCGCCGCCGGGGGAGCGGTGTCGAGCCAAGTCGGGGCCTTCCGTCTACTCGGTGCCGGCCAAAAGGACCCGGGCGGGGGATCCCGGTGAGCAGCTCGGGGTGCCACTCGATAGCTCCTGACGGAACCAGTCCTATTCGTGACCGGACTGTAATGGGGACCGGGGAACAGTAACGAATAGGTACCGGCAATGGCAAGATCTACTTTGCGTGTCGGCCAAACGAGCGTGGCCCGCCCTGCGCCCAACTGCGGTTATGACGCTGAGTAGATGAAAAACTACTCCGATCGGTGTGGCGTGGATTACAGTTCGGCGTCCGTTGTGACCGTTACTACCCTCGATTAACCCTCGAGACGGGCCGTGATGCGGTAACTCACTTGACAACCCGGAACGGCGGAACGCGCGGCCCCTCGCGGTGACACTGCCGCGACATTATTACGCAGCCGTCGGCACCGAGAGTGTGTTCGCCGCAGCGCGGCGTGTCGGCCGCGGCGATATGGCTTGCTAGCGTCGCAGAGATGACTCCGCGCTCGCGACCCGCCACCTCTCCGGGAGCGTCCGATGCCACCAGGCACGACGTGCTGCCCGCCGCTGGTGCGCGGACCGGCATCGTCACGGCGGTCGGCCTCGCCGGTGTCGCCGCAGTGGCGCAGTCGGTCGCCGTGGTTATCGGGGTGGTAACCGGTGCGGAACCCGCTTTCCTGTCGTGGCCGTTGCTGGTGCTGTTCGCCGTGTTGCCCGCAGGGCTGGCGCTCGGCCTCCTGCTGCGCGCTACGCCAGGTATCGCGGCGGGCGTGCTGGCTGGGGCTGGGGTCGTCGCCGCGTGTGGCGCGGTCGCGGACGCGCAGGTCGCCATCGACGCCAGCAGGATGGCCCGCCCCGAACTGCTGCTGCCGCAGGTCGAGGTCTCGCCCGCGTGGTTGGGCCTCGGGCTGTTGCTCGCTGGCAAGCTGTTGCTCGCGGTCTCCGGGGTCATCGCGCTGCGGTCCGCGCGCTCGCTGCCGGACGACACGTCTGGCCGCGATCGGGTCAGGCAGCCGCTCGCGTTGCTCGCGGCGGCGTTCGGGCTGCTGCTCGGCATCGGCGCCCTGCTCGGGCCCTACACCTCCACTGACCCGCTGTTGCTGGACTCCGCCGCCTTGGATGGCCCGCCGCTTGTGCTCGCCGGTGCCGTGTTGCTCGTCATCGCGGTGCCGGTCGCCGCGGCGCTTGGTGTCGCGAGCCGCGCTGGCGGTGTTGCCAGCGGCATCCTCGGTGGGCTCGCGCTCGGCGGTCTCCCACTCGCGGTGCTGCCGCTGGTGGCGGCATGGCGGCTTGAGTTCGTGCATCCCACCGCTGGCCCCGTCTTCGTTCTCGTCGGTGCCGGCTGTCTCGCTGCGCTCGCGACGTTGCCGAGCCGATGGCTCGCCGTGCTGCTTGTCCGCGATGACGGCAGCGACGGTGCTGGTCTGCCACGCCAGCGGGTGCTGTACGGGATCGCGGGCGCGCTGGCCGTGCTCGCCGGCGCGAGCGCCATCGCAGGTGCGATGACGCCGCTCGTCATCGGTCCGGACGGGCAGCAGGTCGACAGCCCGGTGCAATTCCTGCTCTACCCGCTCGGGCTCGGGCTCGGCCTGCTCGGCGTCGCGGCGTTCCTGCCTGCCGTCGCGGCGTGGGTGCGTCCGGTGTTCTCCGTCGCGTGGGTGGGGGTGCTGCTCGTCGGCGCGCAGGTGCTGTCGGTGCCGATCGCGGCTGACGAACTGCCGATCGACACCACACACGGACCCGCGGGATGGTGGACCTTCGGCGCGGTCGTCTTCGCTCTGCTGCTCGCGGTGTGCTCGCTGGTGGCTGGTGTCGTCGAGCGGGAGGAGACCGGCAGACCGTCCGCCGTCAGCGACGCCGAGGTGTCCGGCGGGATCGGCGGCAAGCTGGTCGGTGCGGGGGCGGCACTCGCCGGGGTGCTGGTGCTCGGCGCGTTCCTGCTGCCGGTTGTGCACTCGGTGGACTACGTCCCCGCGGCGCTGTCGGAGCGGATCGACCTCGCGTTCTGGGGTGTGCTGTTGGCCTCCCTCGCCGTGCTTGGAGTGCTGGTGCTTGTGCCGCGCAGCGGGCGAGTGTCCGCCGTGGCGTTGCTCATTGCCGCCATTGGAGTGGTTGGCCTCCGGTTGCTGGAGTCCTACGCCGTCGGCAGGCGTTACGATGTGTCGATCGGCCTAGGCATGTGGTTCGCAATCGGCGCCATTGTCGTGCTCGCGGCACTGGCCGTCACGGTAGCCATTCGAGGTAGATCAACCGAGCGGTGACCGACTTCACCACCTCCGGGCTGCGCATTCACTGTGCCGGTCGCTAGGGTCTAGGCGTCGGAAAACCCTGAGAGCTGCTCGCAGGCTCGAAGCGGAAAACACTGAGAACTGCTTGCAGGTTCGAAGCGAAAGCCACTGAGAACTGCTTGCACGTTCGAAGCGAATACACACAGTGGCGTGTCGTCAGGAGATGCGGAGAGTGGACCTCTACGAGTACCAGGCGAAGGACCTCTTCGCCGAGCACGGCGTCCCGGTGTTGCCGGGCTCCGTGGCAGCAACCCCAGAAGAAGCCCGGGCAGAAGCCGAGAGAATCGGTGGGCCGGTCGTCATCAAAGCCCAGGTCAAGACCGGTGGCCGGGGCAAGGCGGGCGGTGTCAAGCTCGCCGACAACGCGGACGACGCACAGGCGAAGGCTGAGGCGATCCTCGGCCTCGACATCAAGGGACACGTCACCCGCCGTGTCCTCGTCGCGCAGGCGTCCGATATCGCCGAGGAGTATTACTTCTCGTTCTTGCTTGACCGGGCCAACCGGACCTTCCTGTGCATCGCGTCGGCCGAAGGCGGCGTCGAGATCGAGGAGGTCGCCAGGACCAACCCCGACGCCGTCGCACAGATCCCGATCGACCCGCTGACCGGTGTCGATCGCGCCAAGGCGAGCGAGATCGTCGCGCAGGCGAACTACCCGGAGGCCATCCGCTCCCAGGCGGCAGACGTCGTGGTGAAGCTGTGGGAGACCTTCGTCGCGGAAGACGCGACATTGGTTGAGGTCAACCCGATGGTGCGGGACCCGCAGGACAACGTCATCGCGCTGGACGGCAAGGTCAGCCTCGACGAGAACGCGTCGTTCCGGCAGCCCAAGCACGCGGGCCTGGTCGACACCGACGCGGAGGACCCGCTCGAGGCGATGGCCAAGGCCAAGGACCTCAACTACGTCAAGCTCGACGGCCAGGTCGGCATTATCGGTAACGGTGCGGGCCTCGTGATGTCCACTCTGGACGTCGTCGCCTACGCGGGCGAGAAGCACGGCAACGTCAAGCCCGCCAACTTCCTCGACATCGGCGGTGGCGCGTCGGCCGACGTCATGGCGGCTGGTCTCGAAGTGATCATGTCCGATCAGGACGTCAAGAGCGTTTTCGTCAACGTCTTCGGCGGCATCACCGCGTGTGACGCGGTCGCGAACGGCATCGTGCAGGCGTTCAAGCTGCTGGAAGAGCGGGGCGAGTCGATCAACGTGCCGCTCGTCGTCCGGCTCGACGGCAACAACGCCGACGAGGGCCGCCGCATCCTCGACGAGGCCAACCTGCCCGGTCTGCAGCGGGTGGACACGATGGACGGCGCGGCCGACAAGGCCGCCGAGCTCGCGAACGCGGGGGTGTGAGTCATGGCAATCTTCCTCGACGAGAACTCGAAGATCATCGTCCAGGGCATGACGGGGTCCGAGGGCACCAAGCACACCGCCCGGATGCTGCGCTCCGGCGCGAACATCGTCGGCGGCGTCAACGCCCGCAAGGCGGGTACGGCGGTCGAGATCGAGGGCAAGCAGCTCCCGGTGTTCGGAACCGTCAAGGACGCCATGGCCGAGACCGGTGCGAACGTGTCGGTGCTGTTCGTGCCGCCGAAGTTCGCCAAGGACGCCGTGATCGAGGCGGTTGACGCCGAGATCGGCCTCGCCGTCGTCATCACCGAGGGCATCCCGGTGCACGATTCGGCGGGGTTCTGGGCGCACGCCTGCGCGAAGGGCAACAAGACGCGCATCGTCGGCCCGAACTGCCCAGGCGTGATCAGCCCCGGCAAGTCGAACGCGGGCATCATTCCCGCCGACATCACCGGCTCCGGCAAGATCGGCCTGGTGTCGAAGTCCGGCACGCTGACCTACCAGCTCATGTACGAGCTGCGTGACATCGGCTTCTCGTCCGCGGTCGGCATCGGCGGTGACCCGGTCATCGGCACCACGCACATCGACGCGCTCGAAGCGTTCGAGAATGACCCGGAGACCGAGGTCATCGTGATGATCGGTGAGATCGGTGGGGACGCGGAAGAGCGCGCCGCCGACTACATCAAGGCCAACGTCACCAAGCCGGTCGTCGGCTACGTCGCGGGCTTCACCGCGCCCGAGGGCAAGACGATGGGCCACGCGGGCGCGATTGTCTCCGGTTCGTCCGGCACGGCCGCGGCCAAGAAGGAAGCGCTCGAGGCGGCTGGCGTGAAGGTCGGCAAGACCCCGAGCGAGACGGCGGAACTCGCGCGCGAGCTGTACAAGGCGCAGTGACGTAGTAGTAGATGTCTCACCAAGGCCGGACACCCGACGCGGGTGTCCGGCCTTGTTTTTCGGTAAGTTCGGCGCTGGACCGGGTTCGTGTGAAACCATCCCGGCCTGGTGGCCGTCAGAGCGGTTGTTCGTGGCAGGTTCGTAGTGAGCGTTGAGGACTGTCCGCGTGGCTGGAGACGCACGATCGGCCACGCAGTCACGAGCGCAGAATTCTGATGAGCTGAACTTCCCGATCACACAGGAGAGCACGGATGACTTACCCGAGCGGCGGGTTTCCAGCCCAGGGGCCGCAGCACCAGCCGCCGCAGCAGGGCGGACAGTTCTACTCGCAGCAGCCGCAGCAAGGCGGGGGTCGGACGCTCGACATCGGTCTGATCGCGTACCTCGCGGTCGCTGGGCTTGGCGTGCTGAACCTGTTCTTCGGCTTCGCCGCGCTCGTGCGCGACGCCAACTTCTTCGAGGCGTTCGGCGGCTGGGTGCCGGGGCTGCTCTTCATCGCGGCGCTCACCGCCGCGTTCGGGGTGCTGCCAGGTGACCACAAGCCAGGTGCGTGGCCCGCGGTGTTCTCGCTCGGCGCCGTCGTGCCGTTCCTGTTCTTCGTGTTCTCGATCGACGCGGACCTCAAGACCGGCGGCGTGCTTGTGCTGATCTTCGGCATCGCGCAGGCCTTGGTGGCCGTCGGGGCGTACCTGATCGACGTCGGCCTCATCAAGCTGCCGAAGCCGGGCCAGCAGCAGCCCGCCTACGGCCAGCAGCCCGGGTACGGCCAGCCGGGCCAGTACGGCCAGTACGGCCAGCCGCACCAGGGTGGCTTCGGCCAGCAGCCGGGGCAGCCCCAGCCGGGTCAGCCCGGCCAGCCAGGGGCACCTGGTGGCCTGCCTGGTCAGCCGCCGCAGGGCCAGGGACAGCCTGGTCAGCCCGGCGGTCAGCCGGGACAGCCAGGTCAGCCTGGGGTACCTGGTGGTCAGCCCGGTTCGCAGCCGCAATCAGGTCAGCAGCCGACTCTCTACGCCAATCCGCAGGGCCAGTTCGCGCAACAGCCCCCGCAGCAGGGTTGAGGTGTCGCGAAGGGCTTCCTAGGGGCATGAGACGTCCCCTAAGAAGCCCTTCGCGACATCCGCCCTACTGCCACCGGGTGATGACCAGATCCGCACGGGAGGCGGTGGGCAGCACCAATTCGGCGTTGGCCTGATCAGAGCCGCGTGCGCGGGCCAGCGCGGCGTCGGCCGAGCGCCCGTACGCGCGGTGCCGCTCGACGAGACGTCGCATACGGTCGGACTCGTCCGGCGCGACGAACCACACCTCGTCGAACAACGCGCGGAGCTCATCCCATGGCGGGTCGGTCAGCAGCAGGTAGTTCCCCTCGGTGATGACCAGCGGCGTTTCCGGCGGCACCGCGACGGCGTTGGCGATCGGCTCCTCGATGTCCCTGCGGAACAGCGGCGCGTAGACGGTGCCCTCGTTCGCGCGCAGTCGCTGGATCAGGTGAACGTAGCCGGCCGCGTCGAAGGTGTCGGGCGCGCCCTTGCGTTCCGCGCGCCCCAGCCGTTCCAGTTCGGCCTGTGCCAGGTGGAAGCCGTCCATTCCGACCACTGTCGCGCGCTCGCCGAGCGCGTCGCTGACGGCGCTTGCCAGCGTCGACTTCCCCGAGCCGGGCGCGCCGCAGATGCCAATGATGGCGCGTTGGCCGTTGCGGGCGAGGCGCGTGGCGCGGTCTACAAGCGTGTCGATCATGTCCTGCCTTCGGGGGAATGAGGCGAAGAGCATAGCCAACCGTGGCGGCGTGGCTCAGCGTGACGGTCAGGTGTCAATGCGAAGCTGCTGATCACGATGTTGCGATTGGATGAACGTGCGCGGGTAGATGGCGTGGGGCGGTTCAAGGAACTGCTCGCGGTCGCCGTGCTACCCGTGCTGACGGGCTACACGGCCGTCGCGACGGTGCTGGCGACCGTGGCCGCGCTCGCCACAGAGTCGCACTTCTCGGCCACCGGCGTCCTGCTCGCGGCTGGCCCCGGGTGGCTCGCCGCGTACCAAGTGCCCGTCGTCATCGGAGGCAACGAACTCGGCTTGCTGCCGCTCGCGCTCACCATCGGGGTGTGCGCATTGGTCGCGCGGTCGGCGTTCGGCGCGGTCGACCGGCTTGGTTACCGGACACCCCGGCAGGCGGGCGTCGTCATCGGGACCGTCGCGGGCACCCACGCGGTCGTCGGCGTGACGATCGCCGTGCTCGCCAATGGCGCTATCGTCACGGCGGATCCACTCCATGCCTTCGCTGTGCCGGGGTTGGTGTCCGGGGCTGCGGCGACCGTCGGCGTCGCACGTCGTTGCGGGCTGCTCGACGTCCTGCGCCCCCACGTCGATGCCGCCGCGATCGCGGGGATGCGTGCCGCCGCGCTGGGGATGGCGGGGCTGCTCGCGACATCCGCGCTGGTGCTGACGGCGGCGACGGCCTTCGCCGTGCCGACGATGCAGACGCTGTTCGCCGCGCACGCGCCTGGATTCGGCAGCGGCTTCGGGATGCTGCTGCTCTGCCTCGGGTATGTGCCGAACGCGGTACTCGCGGTGCTGGCGTTCCTGCTCGGCCCAGGGTTCACCCTCGGGGCGACATCGCTTGGTCCGGTGCATTTCGAGGGTGGTCTGGTGCCCGCCGTGCCGGTGCTGGCTGGGATACCGGAGAACTACGCGGTGTGGTGGCCCGCGCTGTTCCTGCTGCCTGCGCTGATCGGTGCCGGGGTGGGGTGGACGTTGCGCGCGTCATCGTCCGCTCCGGTGGAACGGCTCCGTAGCGTCGCGGTGGCGGGCGCGCTGATCGGCTTCGCGACGGTCGTGCTGACGACGTTGGCAGGCGGCGGCCTCGGCGGAGGCCCGTTGCCCGGCCTCCTACTGCCCGCCGGGCTGCTGTCCGTGGCCGCCTTCGCCTGGATCTTCCTTCCCGGCGCCCTCGTCGCCTGGCTCGCTGGCCCCCGCGTCGTGTCCGACGCTCAGGACGCCGTGTCTGACGTTCCCGACGCCGTGTCCGACGCTCAGGACGCCGTGTCCGACGTTCCCGACGCCGTGTCCGACGTTCCCGACGCCGTGTCCGACGCTCAGGACGCCGAGTTCGACGTTGAGGACGCCGAGTTGGATGGCGCGGAGACCGACACAGCTGAAGAAGCATCGGACTCCGACGCGGCGGACGCATCTGACCCCGGGGAGGCGTCCGATACCGGTGATGGTGCGGACGACTCGGCGGATGTCGACGGCGTCGACGCGGCTGGCGACGGCGATTCTGCGGGGTCCGAAGGCGCTCACGGCGTAGCGGAGGACGGGGAGGACGGGGAGGACGCCCGGAAAGACCACTTCGAGCACGACATCGATACGACGGACGGTGACGTCGATGCACCAGACGATGTCGCTGCGGACACGGATTCCGGGTCGGTTGACGCACCCGATCAGGGTGCGCCCAAGCCGAACGCGGAGGTGGACGACGCCGCGGACAACGACCCAGCCGGGAGTCCCGAACCCGACGCCACCCGTCCTGACGAGCGCTGAGTCACTCTCGCTCGACCGTGTCCGTCGCTGGTAGGCGACAGTGTCTAGGGTGAAGGTGCCCGTCGGGAATCGAGAAGGAGAGGCGTTGGACCGCTCGTCTCAGGCATCGGCCACCAGGCTTGACTTCGCCACTCCGGTGACGATCGTCGTGCTCGCGTCGGGCTCGGGCACGCTGCTGCAGGCCCTGCTCGACGCGACCCAGCAGGACGACTTCCCGGCCACGATCGTAGCTGTCGGTACCGACAGGGACGGCGTCGTCGCACTGGACCGGGCTGACCAAGCAGGCATTTCCCAGTTCGTCGTCTCACTCACGGACTATCCCGACCGAGCGAGTTGGGACGCGGCACTGACCAAGGCGGTGTCCGCCTACCAGCCCGACCTCGTCGTGTCCGCTGGCTTCATGAAAATCCTCGGCCCCGAGTTCCTGCAGCACTTCGGTTTCCGAGTCATCAACACCCACCCCGCGCTGCTGCCCGCGTTCCCTGGCATGCATGCCGTGGCCGACGCGCTGGACGCGGGCGTGAAGGTGACCGGATCGACGGTGCACTTCGTCGATTCCGGGGTGGACACCGGGCCGATCATCGCGCAGGAAGCCGTCACCATCGAATCGGATGACGACAACGCGAGTTTGCACGAGCGCATCAAGGCCGTCGAGCGCCGACTTCTCGTCGATGTCGTGGCCGCGCTCGCCCGCCACGGCTGCACCATAACTGGAAGAAAGGTGAGTTTTCGTGACTGAGCAGGGCACACGTCCCATCAGGCGCGCACTGATCGGCGTCTCGGACAAGTCGGGCTTGCTTGAGCTCGCCACCGGCCTGCACGCGGCGGGTGTCGAGATCATCTCCACCGGCGGCACGGCCCGGGTCATCGCGGAAGCGGGTGTGCCGGTCACGCCGGTCGAGGAGGTCACCGGATTCCCCGAGTCTTTCGACGGCAGGGTGAAGACCCTGCACCCGAGGGTGCACGCCGCGCTGCTCGCCGACACCCACAAACAGGAACACCTCGACCAGTTGCGGGAACTGGAGATCACGCCGTTCGACCTGCTCGTCGTGAACTTGTACCCGTTCGAGCAGACCGTCACCTCCGGTGCCGCCCCGGACGAGTGCGTCGAGCAGATCGACATCGGCGGACCAGCGATGGTGCGCGCCGCGGCGAAGAATCACGCCAGCGTCGCTGTCGTCGTCGATCCAAGCCGTTACGACTGGGTGCTCGAACAGGTCCGTGGTGGCGGATTCACACACGCCGACCGCGCCCGGCTCGCCGCGGACGCCTACCGTCACACGGCGTCCTACGACGTCGCGGTCGCGTCCTGGATGGGCAACGTCCTCGCCCCCGAGCCCGGCACGAACTTCCCGGGCTGGATCGGCGCGACCTACCGGCGTTCGCGCGAACTGCGCTACGGCGAGAACCCACACCAGCAGGCCGCGCTCTACACCTCGGGCACTCCGGGACTGGCCACGGCCGAGCAGTTGCACGGCAAGGAGATGTCGTACAACAACTACGTCGACGCCGATGCCGCCATTCGTGCCGCGTACGACCATGAGGTGCCCGCCGTCGCGATCATCAAGCACGCCAACCCGTGCGGCATCGCGGTCTCGGAGATCGGCATCGCGGACGCGCACCGTAAGGCACACGCATGCGATCCAGTCTCGGCGTTCGGCGGAGTCATCGCCACCAACCGCGAGGTGTCTGTCGACATGGCCGAGCAGGTCGCCGACGTGTTCACCGAGGTCATCGTCGCGCCCTCGTACGAGGAAGGTGCCGTGGACATCCTGCAGCGCAAGAAGAACATCCGGATCCTGCGCGGCGCGGCGCCACAACGGGGCGGTGTCGAGTCGCGTGCGGTGACCGGCGGGCTGCTGGTGCAGTCCTCGGACGTGATCGACGCGGCGGGTGACGACCCGGCGAACTGGACGTTGGCGGCTGGCGATGCCGCTGACGAAGCAGTGTTCGCTGACCTGGTCTTCGCGTGGCGTGCGGTGCGCGCGGTGAAGTCCAACGCGATTCTGCTCGCCGCCGACGGCGCCTCGGTGGGTGTCGGCATGGGTCAGGTCAACCGGGTGGACTCCTGCCGGCTTGCCCTGGAACGCGCGGGTGACCGCGCGAAGGGGTCGGTTGCGGCATCAGATGCGTTCTTCCCCTTCCCGGATGGCTTGCAAGTGCTGATCGACGGCGGGGTGCGCGCGGTGGTACAGCCGGGTGGCTCGGTGCGTGATCCCGAGGTCGTCGCTGCGGCGGAGGCTGCGGGTCTGACGCTCTATCTCACCGGGACGCGGCACTTCGCGCACTGACGTCGTGCTTACCACGCCGGGCGGCCGAATACGGCCACTTTGGCGTTGTGTCTTGCGCTGACCTGGTCCTTTAGCTGAGATCTGCCCGCGAGTGGTACCACTCGCGGGCTTTCTTGCTTGGTGGCTTGACATCCCGCACCGGGTAGCGTTGACTAGGTGTATCGAACATAAGTTCGATGAATGGTTAGGCGGCGCCGTCTTCCCCACGGCGGCCGATGGTCACGGCGGTGGTGTGACTGAGGTACGCGAGAGGGTGATGTGCGGTGATGAGCGTGCGTTCGCTCATGGTGCCTGACGACACCGACAGTTTTGACGACGCTGACAACACGGTGGCTCGGTTGGCGTCGTTGCCGGGGCTGAACACGGCGAGCGGAATGGCGGTCGACGCTGCGGGGGCGACGGCCGTGGGGAAGCTGCTCCCCGTGGTGCCCGAACTGACGGACGTGCTGCCCCACCGGGGACTACGCAGGGGTAGCACGGTGTCAGTGATCGGGTCACGGCTGCTGGTGCTGTCGTTGCTGTCCGAGGCCACGGCACGGGGCTCGTGGGCAGCGGTCGTCGGGATGCCTGACCTTGGGGTGGTAGCGGCGGCCGAGCTCGGCGTCGAGGTGAGCAGGTTGGCTCTTGTGCCTGCGCCTGGCGCCGAGCTCGTGCCAGCCGTCGCCGCGCTGCTGGATGGGCTGGATCTCGTCGTCGTCGGCCGTGGGGTGAACGGTCGCACCGCGCGGCAACTGTCGGCACGAGCACGGCATCGGGGCGCTGTGCTCATCTCGGCTGGGGCCTGGCCGGGAGTTGACGTCGAGTTGCGGTGTGAGGGAGGCCGGTGGTCCGGGCTGGGGACGTCTGGGCACGGGTTCTTGAGCGAGCGAGAGGTCACGGTTCACACCAGCGGCAGGGGATCGGCGGTGCGCCCCGTGACGGCGCGGCTCTTGGCGCCTGGGGCTGCGGGGCGGCTCGCTCGCCCAGGTGAGACGGAGTCGGAACCGATGCTGGAAGCGGGGTGAGGGCGCTGTCCGGGGAAGAAACGACCCGATTGCTGGTGGTGTGGTGTCCGGATTGGCCGGTTACTGCGGCGAGTGTGGCCGCAGGGATTCCGGGGCATCACCCCGCCGCGGTGTTCTCAGCGAACCGGGTCGTCGCGTGCTCGGCGACGGCACGGAGCAACGGGGTGCGCCGGGAAATGCGGCGCAGAGAGGCGCAGTCCTGCTGTCCTGATCTCGCTGTGCTCGGAGTGGATCCGTCACGAGATGCGCGGCTGTTCGAGCCGGTCGCCGCCGCCGTGGAGGAGCTGGTGGTCGGGGTCGAAGTGGTACGGCCCGGCGTCGTCGCGGTACCTGCGGCAGGTGCTGTCAGCTACTTCGGTAGTGAGCACGAATTGGTCGAGCGGATGGTCGATCACGTGTCAGGCAGGACGGAACTGGAATGTCAGGTCGGCATCGCGGACGGGCTGTTCACCGCGGTCCTCGCCGCCCGCAGGGGTGTGGTGGTCGAGCCGGGGACGGCCGCGCGGTTCCTTGACCCGTTGCCGATCATCGAGTTGGCCAGCGCCATGCCCATGGAGGATAACGGTGAGCTGGTGGACCTGCTGCGACGACTGGGGCTGCGCACGCTTGGGCAGTTCGCCGAGTTGTCGGAGCGGACGGTGTCCTCGCGGTTCGGGCGGGTCGGCATGATCGCTCACCGGCTCGCGCACGGGCTGTCCGAACGACCGATCGACAGACGACCACCGCCGGAGGAGTTGGCGGTGGTCGAGACGTTCGACCCACCGCTCGACAGGGTCGATGCTGCGGCGTTCGTGGCAAAGACACTAGCCAAGAAGCTGCACGCTGAGCTCGGCCAGCGCGACCTTGCCTGTACACGACTCAGCATCTACGCGGTGACCGAGACCGGTGAGGAGTTGGCGCGCACCTGGCGGTGTGCGGAACCGGTCAACGAGGGCGGTATCGCCGACCGGGTGCGCTGGCAGTTCAACAGTTGGCTGCGTGCCGCACCAGCTGACGGACTCGCGAGCGGGCCGAACAGTGGGGTCGTGAAGCTGCGACTGCGGCCGGAAGAGCTGGTTGACGCGAGCAAGCTGCAGCTCGGGTTGTGGCGTTCTGGCGGTGGGGACGACGAAGCCGACGAGCGCGCTGGTCGTGCCCTGGTTCGGGTGCAGGGGATGCTCGGCCAGACCGCGGTGTCCACTCCGGTGCTCGTGGGCGGGCGCGGGCCGGGCGAGCGGGTGCGACTGGTGCCGTGGGGCGACCCGCGTGACGACGTCGACGAACGTCCATGGCCAGGCAAGCTGCCAGCGCCGTCGCCCGCCACGGTGTTCACCGAACAGGTCGAGATCACCGTGGTCGACAGTCGGGGTCGTCCCATCGCTGTGACTGAGCGCAGCCAGCTGACCAGACCACCACGCCGTATCGAGATGACAGGCCGGTCCGCGCGGCAGGTCATCGGCTGGGCAGGGCCTTGGCCGGTGGATGAACGCTGGTGGGACCCGCGCGGCGACGGCGTACGGGCACGGGTGCAGGTCGTCGTCGACCAGGGCGACGCCCTGTTGTTGCAGTTCCGAGCGCACACGCAGCCGCGCTGGATTATCGAAGGGGAGTACACCTGATGGGGTGGAGCAATCCGCCGGTGCGGTGGTCCGAGCTGGAGCGGACCTTGTCCGGGCGCTCCGACCGCGAGGTCATCGGGGACGGTTCGGACAGCCCAGCGTGGACCCGCCGTCGCGAGGGCTACTTCCGGCCGGACGACCTCGCTGACCTGCGGGCGGAAGGCCAAGCAGGCAGCGACTGCCGGGTGCCCTATGCCGAGCTGCACTGTCACTCCAACTTCAGTTTTCTCGACGGTGCGAGCCATCCCGAGGAGCTGGTCGAGGAGGCGTCCCGGCTCGGACTCGACGCGATCGCGCTCACCGATCATGACGGCATGTACGGGGTGGTGCGGTTCGCGCAGGCGGCGAACGAGCTGGGCGTGCGCACCGTCTACGGTGCCGAGCTGAGCTTGGGGTTGTCCTCCCCGCAAAACGGCGTCGCCGACCCCGAGGGTGAGCACCTGTTGCTGCTCGCGCGCAACGAACGCGGCTACGCCAATCTCTGCCGTGCCATCACGGCGGGCCAGCTCGCCGGGCACGACGGCGGAACCCGCGCCGAGAAGGGCAGACCGATCTACCGCATCGACGAAGTCGCCGAGCAGGTAGCGGGCGACTGCGTCGTGCTGACTGGATGCCGTAAAGGACCGGTCCGTTCAGCACTGTCTAACACCGACCCGGCAGCCGGTTACCGCGCGGCGGCGGGCAGGCTGCGGCAGCTCACCGAGCTGTTCGGTAAGGACAACGTCTTCGTTGAGCTGTTCGACAACGGTCTGCCCGCCGATGGCGGGCGCAACGACGACATGGCCACCCTCGCCGCTGAGTTCGGTCTGCCGACGGTGGCCACCACCGTCGCGCACTACGCCACACCACACCGGGGGCGTCTCGCCGCCGCGCTCGCCGCGATCAGAGCGCGGCGCAGCCTCGACGATATGGATGGCTGGCTACCCCCTGCGGCGGGCGCGCATCTGCGCTCGGGAGCCGAGATGCAACGTAGGTTCGCCCGTTATCCCGGCGCGGTGCAGCGTGCCGCGCTGCTTGGGGTCGAGCTGTCGTTCGACCTGACGCTCGTCGCTCCGGAGTTGCCGCCCTTCGACGTCCCCGATGGTCATACCGAGGTCAGCTACCTGCGCTGGCTGACCTACGAGGGTGCGTATCAGCACTACGGTCACCGCTATGCCAACCCGGAGGCCTACCAGCAGCTCGAACGTGAACTGAAGATCATCACCGATTTGAACTTCCCCGGCTACTTCCTGATCGTCGCCGACATTGTCCGGTTCTGTCGCGAGAACGGAATCCTCTGCCAGGGCAGGGGTTCTGCCGCGAACTCGGCGGTCTGCTACGCGCTTGGCGTCACCAAAGTGGACCCGGTGCGCTGGGGGTTGCTGTTCGAGCGATTCCTCGCTTCCGAACGGGACGGGCCGCCCGACATCGACATCGATATCGAGTCGGATCGCCGCGAGGAGGTCATCCAGTACGTCTACGCCAAACACGGCAGGCTGCGGGCGGCGCAGGTCGCCAACGTCATCACCTACCGGGCGCGCTCTGCGGTGCGCGACATCGCGGGGGCATTCGGCTACTCGCCGGGCCAGCAGGACGCCTGGAGCAAGCAGATCGACCGTTGGTCGTCGTCACGGTCCCATGCAGACGACGACATTCCGGAGTCTGTCGTCGCGCTGGCCAACGAGCTGGGTGACTTCCCCCGCCACCTCAGCATCCACTCCGGCGGGATGGTGCTCGCCGACCGTCCGGTGAGCGAGGTGTGCCCCGTGGAGTGGGCGCGGATGGCCGATCGCAGCGTGCTGCAGTGGGACAAGGACGACTGTGCTGCGGCGGGCCTTGTCAAATTCGACCTGCTCGGACTCGGCATGCTCTCCGCCGTGCGGTACGCGGTTGAGCTGGTACGCGAGCACGAAGGCGTCGAGATCGACCTCGCGCACCTCGACCTGGAGGACCCCAACGTCTACGACATGCTGTGCCGTGCCGACGCCATTGGCGTGTTCCAGGTGGAAAGCCGGGCGCAGTTGGCGACGTTGCCTCGGCTCAGACCACGCAGCCTGTACGACCTCGCCGTCGAGGTCGCGCTGATCCGGCCGGGTCCGATCCAGGGCGGCTCGGTGCACCCGTATATCCGCAGACACAACGGCGAAGAGTCCATCACCTACGACCATCCGCTGACGGAGCACGCGCTGGAGAAGACGCACGGCGTGCCGTTGTTTCAGGAACAGCTGATGCAGCTCGCGGTCGATGTGGCCAGTTTCAGCGCTGGTGAGGCCGATGAACTGCGCCGGGCGATGGGTGCCAAACGGTCGGCGCGCAAGATGGAAGGGCTACGGCAGCGTTTCCGCGACGGGGCGGCCGACAATGGTGTGCCGCGCGACGTCGCCGAGCGGATCTACGACAAGCTGCTGGCCTTCGCCAACTTCGGCTTCCCGGAAAGCCACGCGCTCAGCTTCGCCTACTTGGTCTTCACCAGCGCATATTTCAAGTACTACCACCCGGCCGCCTTCTGCGCGGCGCTGTTGCGGGCGCAGCCGATGGGGTTCTACTCGCCGCAGTCGTTGGTCGCCGACGCGCGCAGACACGGTGTGACCGTCCGCGGTGCCTGCATCAATGTCAGCCTGGCGCACGCCACTCTGGAGCCGGTCTCAGCGGACGACGCGACGCCTGCGGTGCGGATCGGGCTGGCCGCAGTGCGCACCATCGGGCAGCGGGTGGCGGAGCAGATCGTCGAGGAACGGCAGCGCGGCGGGGCGTTCGCCAGTATGGCCGATCTGGCTCGTCGGGTCCGGCTGCGCACACCGCAGGTCGAGGCACTGGCGACGGCGGGCGCGTTCGTCTGCTTCGAACAGGACCGTCGGCAAGCACTGTGGGCGGCGGGCGCGGTCGCGACAGAACGGCCGGAGAAACTGCCAGGCAGTGGCGTCGGTGTGGATGCGCCGCCGCTTCCCGGGATGGACGACAAGGACCGCGCGGTGGCGGACGTGTGGGCGATGGGGATCTCACCCGACAGCTTCCCCACGCAGTTCCTCCGTGATCGACTGAATCGGCTCGGGGTCGTGCCCGCCGCGCAGCTCGTTGAGGTGCCGCACGGCACCAGGGTGCTCATCGGCGGTGCGGTGACCCATCGCCAGCGGCCCGCGACCGCGAGCGGCGTCACGTTCCTCAACATCGAGGACGAGACGGGCATGGTTAACGTGGTCTGCTCGCCGGGGCTGTGGTCTCGCTACCGGAAGGTGGCGCGGTCGAGTCCGGCGCTGCTGGTCCGGGGCGTTGTCGAGCACGCTGACCACGGCACGGGCGTGGTCAGCGTCCTCGCCGACCGGCTCCAGCACCTCGACGTCCGCGCCCCCACGAAGTCCCGCGACTTCCGCTGACATCGTGTCCCGTGTTGCGGACGCCGTGTTCGTCACCAAGGACGCTGTGTGGCGCGTTTCCCGAGGCGTGTTCGTCACTCCGGCCAGCGTGCCGGGCAACGTCAGTCGACGGGTGGCTCACCGGGGTCGAGTTCCACGAGGACGCCGTCCGCGACGAGGTCCTCGATGGCCGCGGGCAGGACGTATGCCGTGCCGCCGCCCGGCTGGTTGAACCACGGGATCGCGACCCCGGACAGCGCCTCGATGGGCCGCTGCACCCGGTAGACGTGATACGGGCGGTTCACCCATTCCGGTACCAGCGACCGCTCCTCGAACGGCGTGCCCGCCGCGTACGTCAAGTTGCCGTCCGGGCGGCCGAACCGGTCGATCTCGCTGCCTATGGGTAGGTCTTCCATCTGCTTGCCCCGGAACAGCGTCAGCGGCGGCTCGCCGGGCAATGGCTGGATCGGCCAATTCCCCGGCTGCGACGGCGCGCCGGACGACTGCGCACCAGCGACGGCTGGCGTGCCTCCTGGAGGCGTCCCTGGCCGGGACGCCTGGGGCTGGAACGTCGTTGGCGCCGCTTCCGGACGTTCGGTGCCTGCTCCGGATGACACCGGTGGCGTCACCGTAGTTGGCTGCGGCGCACCAGACGACACACCGGGCGGCGGACCGCCGGCAGGAGCCGACGGCGCGGCGGATGCGGCGTTGTAGTGCTCCCCAACAGCCCCGGACGCCGCTCCAACAGGAGGTGTCACGGTCGTCGGCTGCGGCGCGGCGGGGGAGGCCATGCCGGTTGGCGGCGCGGACAGCGCGTCGCCAACGTCCCGGTGGGTTCCGTTCACTTCGGGGTGTTCGTCGGTTTCTTCGACACCGGGATCGCCAGCGCCGTGCACGTCGACGTCAGCGGACTCCGACGTCCCCACAGGCTCAAGCAGCAGCTTGCCCAGCATAAACGCCGCCGCATCCTCGGCGTCGCCGAACATCGACGGATTGGTGAGGGTGTCGTCGTACCAGCCGACCCGCCAGCCGTGCTCGACCTGCTCAATGCTCCAACCGTGCGTCGCGGGTTCGCCGATGCTGTAGTCGTCGGCTGGCACGCCGAGATCGTTCAGCATCGTGCGCAGCCGCGTGATCGCGGGCTCGTCCGGGTAGGCCTGCTCCTCGATGTCGAAGTCGTCGAAGCCGTCGTCGGCAGCATCGCGCGGATCGAAGTACTGCGTGCTGATCGCCGCGTGCGCCGCCCGGTCGGGATGTGGCTCCTCACGAGGTGGCTCAGTGGGCCGAGCATCCTCGTGGCGGTGCTCATCGAACTGTGGCCCGTCGAATCGGGACTCCTCGAACGGCTGCGAGTCAACGCGGTGCTCGTCAACCGGCGCATCGAAGCCGGAGTCGTCGAAGTCGGAGTCGTCGAGGTCCTCGAAATCTTCCTCGACGTCCTCGGCTGGAGCATCCGGCCGCCCGGTGAGGTCGGCCGGTGGGTGCCACACCTCGGTTCGCTCGGTGGCATCCGGCGGCGGCGCGCCGAGGTCGGCGGGTGGGTGCCAGACCTGGGTCTCTTCCGTCGCGTCCGGTGGCCCTGCGCCATTCTCGGCGGTGCGACGCCACGGTGGATCCACCATCGTCGCGGGAGCGCCGGGTGCGGGAGTTGCGGGCGTCGTGGCGGCCCCGGGAGCGCCAGATTGCCCAGGAGCAGCCCCATACGCTTCCCGTGGCATCGGTGCTTGCTGCGAGCCAGGGGCACCCTTCGTCAGGTAGTCGTGCGCGGCGGCCCGCTGTTCGTCGGGGACGCGCGGCACCTGGAATCCGTTGTTCCTGATGTGCTCCACCAGCTCGGCCTCCGGCGCGATGCCGTATTCCTGCAGGTAGTAGTTCACCGCGGCGGGCCAGATCCAGGTGCCGTCGCTGTGGAAGGCGACGGGCACGCGCGCCTCCGGTGCGGGGGCCAGCCGGTCGACGTCGTAGCCACGGCCAGGCAGCACGACCGGTGCGCCACCGAGATACGACAGCACGCGGTCCTGTTCGGCGACGCTCAGTTCCTGGCGTTCGATCACCGGACGGCCGACCTGGTTCGTGCCATCGAAGATCCGGGCGAAGCGGAAGTGCGGTCCCGCTGGCTCCGGCCCGACGCCGGACAGTCGCTCCATCAGCCAGTCGGGGATGTTCTCCTCCATTCGGGGGAACATCCGTAGCTCGTCGGCGTATGCCTGCGGTGGCGGGAGTTGCCGCCACCGCGGCTCCTCCCGGTCGTACTCCAGGTTGTAACTCGCGGGCGCGTCCAGCGAGTAGTGGGCGTTGAACCAGGTGCCTCTCTCCTCGCGGTACATGCCAGCGCGCAGTCGGTTGAACAGCGTGGCGATGTCCTGGGTCGCCACCCATTCCTGCTGGCTACCGTCCGCCAGGGTGACCTCGCCCTCGAGTTCGTGGTACCTGCCGACTGTGCGGTAGTGCGCCGTGATGCGTTGCCAGTCACGGGGCGCCGTCCGCAGCAGGGCGAGACCGATCTGCTTGACCAGTGTGTCCTGCTCTGTCGCGTTGAGCTGAGTCGCGTGTGCCACCTGAACATCTTGACGTGAAAACGACTGGTTCGCACACGAAGGTCCCAGGATCACAGCATCGGAGCAAGTAGATGCACTTGCAGTAATCGTTGCCGTTACGGTGGCGTAGCCGGCGCTGCGGCGAAACGTGGCTGGTTTGGCGTCGGTATGGGGGATCAGGAAGGACAGGTGAAGGGTGATCGCCACGGTCAGCCGCGGTGGAACGCGGCCGAAGGCGCTCGGGGTCGCGCTGGCCTTCGTCGCCGGTTTCGCGATCGCGATCCAGTCTCGGATCAACGGCCAACTCGCCGTTGACCTGGGAGAACCCGTGCTCGCCGCGCTCATCTCGTTCGGCGGCGGACTCACCGTGCTCGTGGTGTTGCTCGTGCTTTCACGCGGTATGCGCGCTGGGGTCGCGCGGCTCCGTGACGCACTCGGCGCTCGCGGGCTCCGGCACTGGTACCTGCTCGGCGGTGTCGGCGGTGCCGCGATGATCTTCAGCCAGTCGTTGACGGTCGGTGTACTCGGTGTGGCCACTTTCACCGTGGGTGTCGTCACCGGGCAGACGGTGAGCGGGCTGTTCGTGGATCGGGTCGGCCTCGGCCCGGCAGGCAAGCGACCGATCAGCGTGGTGCGACTACTCGGTACCGGGCTGATGCTTGTCGCGGTGGTCGTGACGACGTGGGGCGGCATCGCGATCGCGGGCAGTCGCGCGTGGCTGCTGATCTTCCCCATCCTCGGTGGATTCGCGGTCGCGGTGCAGCAGGCGATCAACGGCCACGTCGGCGCGGTCGCGGACAGCGCGTTCACCGCGGCGCTGGTCAACTTCGCGGTAGGCACCACCGTCCTCGGGGTGGGCTGGCTCGCTACCGCGCCGCTCCGGGACAACGTCATCGAATTCCCCAGCAACCCGCTGCTCTACCTCGGTGGCCTCGTCGGCATCGGGTTCATCGCGACCGCCGCGCTCGTGGTGCGTTGGATCGGCGTGCTGCTGCTCGGGCTCGCCTCCATCGCGGGCCAGTTGCTCGCCGCGATCGCGTTGGATGCCGTGCTGCCAGCGCACACCGGCGGCCTCACGGCCAGCACCGTCGTGGGGGCGGCGTTGGCCCTGGTAGCGATCGGGGTCGCCTCGCTGCCGAAGCGCGTCGTGGCTTTGCGAGAATGAGCACCCTGGCTGGCGAGGAGAGGAACAAGCTGTGGCGACTGTGCTGGACGGCAGGGCGACCAAGGACGCGATCTTCGCCGAGCTCACGGGCAGGGTCGCCGCGCTCACCGAGCGCGGGCTGACACCGGGGCTCGCCACCGTGCTCGTCGGCGACGACCCCGGCTCGCATTCCTACGTCCGCTCCAAGCACCGCGACAGCGCGCAGGTCGGGGTGACGTCGATCCGCCGCGACTTGCCCGCCGACACCACACAGGCAGAGCTGGAGAAGGTCGTCGACGAGCTCAACGCCGACCCGGCCTGTACCGGCTATATCGTGCAGCTGCCGCTGCCGAAGCATCTCGACACCGGCGCGATCCTCGAGCGCATCGACCCCACCAAGGACGCAGACGGTCTCGCCCCCGTCAGCCTCGGCAGGCTGGTCCTCAATGAGAAGGCACCGCTACCGTGCACGCCGCGCGGCATCGTCGAGCTGCTGCGCCGCTACGACGTCCCGCTTAACGGCGCGCATGTTGCCGTCGTCGGCAGGGGCATCACCGTCGGCCGCACGCTCGGGCTGCTGCTGACACGGCGTTCGGAGAATGCCACCGTCACGTTGTGCCACACCGGCACCCGTGACCTCGCCGCGGAGACCAGCCGCGCGGACATCGTCGTCGCGGCGGCCGGGGTGCCCCATCTGCTCACGCCAGACATGGTCAAGCCGGGCGCCGCCGTGCTCGACGTCGGCGTCTCCCGCGTTGACGGCACGCTGACCGGCGACGTCGCCCCCGGTGTTGACGACGTCGCCGGGTACCTCTCACCGAATCCGGGCGGGATCGGCCCGATGACGCGGGCGATGCTACTCACCAATGTCGTCGAGGCCGCGGAGCGCGCGGCGGGGATCGCGAGCTGACATGTCCGCCAAGCGCGCGTCGGAGCACCTGCTCGCGCATCTGCCGTTCGGGCTGGTCCTCGCGATCGTCGCGTCGGGTTTCGTCCGAATAGCGCAGTATCACTGGCGCGAGGGCACGGTGCTGATCGCGGGCGCGCTGTTCGTCGCCGCCGTGCTGCGCGCCGTCCTCATGCCGGAGAAGGCAGGGTTGCTCGTCATCAGGGGGCGCGCCATCGACGTGCTCGCCTACACCGCGTTCAGCGCGTTGATCCTGTTCGTCTCGTTGACGATCGCCCAGGGGCCGACCGGCTGAGCTGCGGTTAGCGCTCCTCGTCAGGGCCGAGGACCTCGCAGTCCGGCCCCGGGTACATCAGGCTCTCGTGCCCGTCGGAGAAACGCACCAGGAACGGTGGGTTGCCGTCCTCGCCGCGCACCTCGACGATCTCGCCGTGCTGCTCACCGGACCCCACCGTCCTGCCATGTACCAGGATCCGGTCTCCTGCTGTCGCATGCATAGCTGACCACCTCCGTTTTCAGGGTAGGAGCAGGCGCGAGCCGCGTCGATGGGGACGATTGCTCCGGGAGCTGTTCCGCCGAAGAGAGCACCCAGCCGGGTGCACGATTTGCCCACGAGTGGCACCAGGAGCAGGCTCAAGAGGGGAGACACGCTCATCCGAGCAAGCACCCGACCAGAGGAGGCGGAGCACCATGGCGGCCTGTGAGGTTTGCGGCAACGACTACTGGATGTCCTTCGAGGTGCGCACCAAGGGCGGCGACGTCCACGTCTTCGACAGCATCGAATGCGCGGCGCAGCGGATCGCGCCGTCGTGCGAGCACTGCCAGTGCCGGATCCTCGGCCACGGCGTCGAAGTCGACGGCAGGTTCTTCTGCTGCGCGCACTGCGCCCGCACCACGGTGAGCAAGGGCGCCGAGATTCGCGACGCCGTTGGTGCTCACCCCGGCTGATCCTCCGCCGGGAACGGGGCGCGAAGCCCCAGGTCAATGCCGGGATCGATGCCGGTTGCTCTCCGAGGGGGATGCGATTTGGCTCGCGCGCTGTTCTGCTGAAAGACTGAGATTCGTCACGTGTGACACCATGGCGGGCGATTTACCAGTACGCTTGTCCCGTTAAGCAGAGCAGATACCACACACGCGAAGATCCGCGGAGGGTTAGCTCGCTGGGTCCACCCGAACAGTGGTACCCGCGGGCGACCCGCGACCAAAGAGTGAGGAGCACCTGGCGCTCATGTCGAAGATCAAGGTCCAGGGAACCGTCGTAGAACTCGACGGCGACGAGATGACCCGCATCATCTGGCAGTTCATCAAAGACAAGTTGATTCATCCGTACCTGGACATCAACCTTGAGTACTACGACTTGAGCATCGAAGAGCGCGACCGCACCGACGACCAGGTCACGGTCGACGCTGCCAAGGCGATCGCCAAGCACGGCGCGGGCGTCAAGTGCGCGACGATCACTCCTGACGAGGCGCGAGTAGAAGAGTTCGGCCTCAAGAAGATGTGGCGCAGCCCCAACGGCACCATCCGAAACATTCTCGGTGGTGTCGTTTTTCGTGAGCCGATCATCATCTCGACCATCCCTCGGCTCGTGCCCGGCTGGACCAAGCCGATCATCATCGGCCGTCACGCCCACGGCGACCAGTACAAGGCCACCGACTTCAAGGTGCCCGGGCCCGGCACCGTGACCATCACCTACACCCCGGACGACGGCTCGGAGCCGATGGAGTTCGAGGTCGCCCACTATCCCGAGGGCGGCGGCGTCGCGATGGGGATGTACAACTACCGCAAGTCCATCGAGGACTTCGCGCGGGCGTCGCTCCAGTACGGCCTCGACCGAGGCATGCCGGTGTACATGTCGACGAAGAACACGATTCTCAAGGCCTACGACGGCATGTTCAAGGATGTCTTCCAAGAGATCTTTGAGAAGGAGTTCAAGGCCGACTTCGACGCCAAGGGCCTGACCTACGAGCACCGCCTCATCGACGACATGGTCGCCGCCTCGCTGAAGTGGGAAGGTGGCTACGTCTGGGCCTGCAAGAACTACGACGGCGACGTGCAGTCGGACACGGTGGCGCAGGGCTTCGGCTCGCTTGGCCTGATGACCTCGGTGCTGCGGACGCCGGACGGCAGGATCGTCGAGGCCGAGGCCGCACACGGCACGGTGACCAGGCACTACCGGCAGCACCAGCAGGGCAAGCCGACATCGACCAACCCGATCGCGTCGATCTTCGCGTGGACGCGCGGCATCGAGCACCGGGGCAAGCTGGACGGCACGCCCGAGGTCGTCGACTTCGCGCACAAGCTGGAACAGGTCGTCGTCGAGACCGTCGAGAGCGGCAAGATGACCAAGGACCTCGCGCTGCTGACCGGCAAGGACTCGCAGTACCAGACGACCGAGGAATTCCTCAACACGCTGGACGAGAACCTGCAGAAGAAGATGGCGCAGGGCTGACCCCGGCGCTGGCGCACCCGGGCGTGTGGTCCTGGGTGCGCCACCTGTCCCGCTACCCGTGAGTGGCACTCACGACCGGGTGGAGGTTACGCCTTCGTGTCCCACCGAGGGCTCGGTAGTTGCTATACCTGGAGTGCGTTATCAGTCGCAGCGGGTCGCGAGGAGCACGGGTGTTACTGGGCATACCGAAGCGCACTTTGATCATTACCGCCGTGCTGGCAGGGGTTCTCTTCATCTACATCCTCGGTGATGAGCGCAGAGGCATCGGCGGCATCGACGTCGAGGGCTCGGCGGAACCAGGATGTCAGTTCACTGTGACGGCCGACGTGCTCAACGTGCGCGACGGTCCGTCGACGGACGCCGACGTCGTCGACAAGGTGACACGGGCCGAGACCGTCGACGCTAGTTCGACCGTGCGGAAGGGCTTTCGCAAGCTCGGTGATCAGCGGTGGGCGGCGAAGGAGTTCCTGACGCCGCTGCCGGACGCATCCTGCGGATAGTCGGCTCCCGCGCGTCGTGTCGGTGGCCGCCGGTAAGGTCTGCGGCGTGCTAACCGTGTCGACCGTGAACGTCAATGGCCTGCGTGCCGCGGCGAAGAAGGGCTACGTGGAGTGGCTGGCCGCCGCCAAGGCCGACGTCGTCTGCCTGCAGGAAGTCCGTGCCGAGCGGGAGCAGCTCCCGGACCACGTCGTCGCTCCGGACGGCTGGTACGCCGCGTTCGCGCCCGCCGCCGACAAGGGCAGGGCAGGCGTTGGCGTGCTGTCGCGTGCCGAGCCGGCGTCGGTGCGCGTCGGCTTCGGCGACCCTGAGTTCGACACCTCGGGGCGCTACGTGGAGTGCGAGTACGACTCGCTGATCGCGGCGAGCGTGTACCTGCCGAGCGGTGAGGTCGGTACGCCGAGGCAGGCGGAGAAGGAGCGCTTCATGGGGGCGTTCCTGCTGCACCTCACGCGGCTGCGCGAGCGTGCCGAGGCAGCGGGCAAGGAGGTCGTTGTCGTCGGTGACTACAACATCGCGCACACCGAGGCCGATCTGAAGAACTGGAAGGGCAACCAGACCAACTCCGGGTTTCTGCCCGAGGAGCGGGAATGGTTCTCCCGGGTGCTGGATGGGGCTGGCTACGTCGATGTGCAGCGGTCGCTGCAGCCGGAGGGGTCTGGCCCGTACTCCTGGTGATCCTACCGCGGCAAGGCGTTCGATAACGACGCCGGGTGGCGCATCGACTATGTGCTCGCGTCGCCAGGGCTTGCGGCGAAGGCCGTCGAGGCACGGGTGGAACGCGCGCCGAGCTACGACAAGCGCTGGTCCGACCACGCTCCGGTCACGGCGGTGTTCGACTGGCCGGGTCTGTAGGGGCGGGGACGCCTGCGCTGCGGCCCGCCCCGACTTCACCAGCGCCGACGGGTCCGCCCGGCTGCTGCCACGAGGCCGCCCCCGACTTCGCCAGGGCTGCGTACCTGGTTGTCGCTTTTTCGGCGCAATTTGCCCGGCGAAGTCGGGCCGCGCTGCTCGTTCAGGAGTGCGCGACGCGCTTGAGCCACGCCTCGGTGTTGGCGAGGAGGCGAGCCACTGCTGGGCTGTCGTACCGGGCGATGTCATCGGACTTGGTGGCACGAACCATCGCGTCCAGCAGACCGTCGGACTGACGCGTGATCTCGTCCCGGAGCCAGTCCGCGTCCACGTGCAACCTCGTCGCGAATCGCGCCCAATCGTCTACCGAGGCCGCTGCTGCGTGGAAACTGCCGTTCACGGCCATGGACAGATCGTTGCCAGCTCCGTCGGAGTAGGCGAGGTGAGAGTTGAGGTCGTACAACGGGGCGAGCCGGATGTCCTCGCCGCTCAGCAGGAGTGAGTAGTTGCGTGCGTGACCGTCGGTGCCGCATGTGAGCCAGTTGAAGACCAGAGCCTGCGCAAAGCGGCGCGTGTCATTCTCAGGTTTGCTGCTCGTCCGTTGGAGGAGATCGGCGATGGTGGCCGCCCCCGGACCGCCCTGGCTTTCGTACTTGTTATCTGGCCACACGGCTAACGCCTGGCACATGTCCTCTTGATGCACGCGCTGCCAACGCCCGGTCGACCGCTGGATTCGGTCATAGCGCGTGACCACGATGCCTCGCTCGTCGTCGAACTCCTCGATGGCGCAGCGTGCGGCGCGCAACCCGAGACCAGTGGCGGTTCTCAGCGTCACTGCCTCAATGAGATCTTGGTCGGTCATGCCGGGAATCGACGGCTTGACGATGTGGGTCGACGGGACGGCGCCAGACGGATCACTCCATCCCCTGTCGGATCGATGCAGGGCGATCTTCGCTTGGGCGCCTGCCAGGGAGAACTTGCCGCTCGTGCCCTCTTTCATGGAAACCGGCAGATCGGCCTTCGCACGCCGGAGCATCTCGGCCACCTCGACAGAGTGGAGATCGTCAAGGTCGCCGCGCCCATCGAGAACGGCCTGAAGGCGATCGGGCCGCACGAACTGCGCAGCGCCTGCGACGTCCTCGCCGACGTGCCGAAGCAGAGAGAACGGGCTGATGTCGTCGGCGATCCCGAACCGACGGCGCCACTGACGCAGCATCTCCGGCCGATCGGGAAGCAGCCCCTGCAACCACGGCACCAGCACGGCTTCGCGGTACCTGCCCGACGGGCCCGGCATCGACACGGAAAGGGGAGTGAATCGTCCTGCGCTGGGGGTCTCGTAGCGCAGGCGCATCTTTCGCTTTCCTGAGCGCTGGACGTCGCCAATTACGCGGCCGTTCATGACGACGTGCAGGAAGTGTTCTGTCGCGCCGTTCATGCGTCGACGCCGTCGATCAGCGCATCCAGGTCGACGGGTTCCTCTTCGTCGACCGGTGCGGGCGGCGCGGGGCGCGACAGCGTCACCGAGACATCTAACGCGGCTATGATCCTCATGACCATGTCGAGCGGAGCCGACGGTTTCTCGCCCATTTCGAAGGTGCTGAGCCACTGGCGTCCGACGTCGGCTAGTTGCGCCAGCGCGGACTGCGTGATGCCTTCGGCTGTCCGGATTTCGCGGAGGGCGGGGCCCAGGTCGTCGGGGCGAGCTACATGGATTGTCGCCATATGACGACAATAGCATTTGTCGTCATATGGCGACAGCATCGCGCGGCTGCTGCGGGGCGGCAGCTCGGCTACCTCGGCTTCGCGAGGGATATTGCGCGAAACCTGCCCGACTCATATCTGTTTGTCGTTTTCTTGGTGCAATTTGCCTGGCGAAGTCGCCCCGGTCGGACTGCGTCGGTGTTCGACGCCTCGACGAGCGTCGCTGGATAGAGGTGTTACACGTGAGGGACGAGCGTGCCACACCTTTATCCGACTCTGGCGTGTTGTGACTGCGCCAGAGGCAGCACTGTCCGGGAGCGGACAATTGTGCTGCGCGGTGTGTGGCGAGCATGATTGGCTTGCTCGGGTTGTCCGCTGTCTGGCAGGGAGTGTGTGCATGAGTGCGTCCGTGGAACCGGTTGCGAGGCTGACGTCGTTGTCCCAAGGTGCGGGATGCGCGTGCAAGCTGCCGCTGTCCAAACTGGAGTCGCTGTTTTCCACGTTTGGCACCAACCTGGGAACAGCCACGGGTGACCTGCTCGTCGGTGCGCTGGAAGGCGACGACGCCGCCGTGTACCGGCTCGACGACGAGCGCGCCATCATCCTGACTACTGACTTCTTCACCCCGATCGTCGACAACGCGCGCGACTGGGGTCGAATCGCCGCCGCCAACGCGCTGTCCGACGTCTACGCCATGGGCGGCACACCGCTGATCGCCGTCAACCTCACGGCGTGGCCAGCCAACGACCTGCCGATGGACATGCTCGGTGAGGTTCTCGAGGGCGGCTCGTCGATCGCGGACGAGGCCGGGTGCCTCGTCGTCGGCGGACACACCATCGACGACCCGATCCCCAAGTACGGCATGGCCGTCGTCGGCATGGCGCACCCGGACAAGCTGTTCCAGATCGACCAGCTCGCCGCGGGTCAGACGCTCGTGCTGTCCAAGGCACTCGGCACCGGTGTCATCTCGACGTCGATCAAGGCAGGTGGCGCTGAGGACGCGTGGATCGAGGCCGCCGTCGGCTCGATGACCACCCTCAACGCCGAAGCGGCCGCGATCGCGCGCGAGCACGGCGTGCGGGCGGCCACCGACGTCACCGGCTTCGGGCTGCTCGGCCACCTGCACCGCATGGTGCGGGCGAGCGGGCTCGCCGCCGAGATCGACGCCGCGTCGGTTCCGGTGCTGCCCGGCGCGCGCGAGGCGATCGCGGCTGGCTTCGTGCCCGGCGGCACGAAGTCCAACACCGAGCACATCGCGCCGTACGTCCACGTCGGCGATGGCGTGCCGGAGGACACCGCCGTGCTGTTGCACGACGCGCAGACATCCGGCGGCATGTTGTTCGCGGTACCGGACGGTGTCGACGTCGACGCGGTGGTCAAGGCCCTGCGCGCCAAGGACCTGCCCGCGGCGGCCGTGGGCCGTGTCGTCGAGGGCGAAGCGGGCCACGTCAGCGTCAAGGCCTGAGTGCCCGGCCCCGGCGGAACATGAATGCGTTGTGGTGACACGTGTCGCCACAACGCATCAAGATCGCGTCGGGAGCAGGAGGACACGGCGCCCCGAGTGGGGACACGGCTTCTACCGCACGCTGCGGCGGATCGCCGCGCTCGTGACGTCCACGACCAGCGTCAGCAGGATCAACGTCGCCAGCGTCGTCAGGGCGCCCGCGTAGTTGAAGCTGCCGATCTGGTGGTCCAGCAAGAGCCCGAGCCCGCCTGCGCCGACAACGCCGACCACGACGGTCTCCCGGATGGTGACCTCCCACCGGTACAGCCCGTAGGCGACGAACCTGGGTGCGGCGGCCGGGATCACGCCGTAGCAGAACACCTTCGATGCGGACGCGCCCGTGGCGCGGATCGCCCGCAGCGGGCGCGCGTCCAGGTTGTCCACGGACTCCGCCATCAGGCGTCCGAGGACGCCGGTGGTGTACACCGCCAGCGCGATCGCGCCGGGCAGGATGCCGGGATACATCACGAACAGCAGCAGCAACGCCCATACCGGCGGCGGGATCGCCCGCAGCACCACGAGCACGAACCGGCTGGCCAGCATCGCCGCCGTCCGCGCGATCCGTGCCACCGCGCCGCGCTCGACATGGTCTCGGCCCTGTGCGGGCGTGGACGCGGGCACGGCGAACAACGCGCCGAGACCGAACGCGATGGTGATCGCCACGATCGACATCGCCAGCGTCACCCCTGCCAGCATGAGCAGCCCGCTGACACCGGTGCCACCGACACTGGGCGGCCACGCCTCGCTCAGCAACTGGATGCCGAACTCCCATGCCTTGCCGCTCCACAGCACGGCGATGTCCAGTCCCACCCACCAGGCGGACAGCGCGATCAGTACCGCACCGAACACCAATGACGCCGTCAGCAGCGGATCCCGTCGGACGCCACCGCCATCACGGCTACGACGACGGCCACGCGCCCGCGCCGAACGCACCAGCGAACTCCAGTAGTCCGCCGCGACGCTGAGCAGGATCAGCGCGAACAGCAGCGTCCAAATCTCCGGGTAGCGCAACGTCTGAAAGCTCAGTGCGAGCTGGAAACCGAGCCCGCCCGCGCCGACGAGGCCGAGGATCGCCGCGCTGCGAATCGCGCACTCGAACCGGTAGAAGCCGTAGGAGATGAGATCGGGCAACGCGGGCGGCAGCAGCCCGTACAGCATCGCCGACCACTTGCTCGACCCCGCCGCCAGCAGCGCGGTGTATGGCTTGCGGCCCGTCTCGTCCAGCAGTTCGGAGAACACCTTCGCGGTGACCGCGCCGAACGGAATCCCGATCGCCAGCACGGCCACGATGGGGTCGATACCGAACACGACCAGGAAGAACAGTCCCCAGACGACCTCGTGGATACCACGCGGCACCACGAGCACTGCCCTGGCGAGACCCCACCCGGCCAGTCTGCGTCCGCGCCGGGAACGCACCCCGGACGCCCACCACGCCTGCGAGCTGAGCACGCCGCCGATCAGGCCGATCACCAGGCTGAGCGCGGTGCCGAGCACGGCGTAGGCGAGCGTGGTGAGCATCGCCGTCCCAGTCAGCGCGAGGAACTCCGCGTCCAGCCGGGGCGAGGCGGCCGCCGCGAAGAAGTCGAACAACGATCCGGCGCCCTCGGACTTGATCACTTGACCGCGGCCGATGCCCGCCGCCACCGCCGAGATGACGATGGCCGCGACGATCAGCAGCGCCCAGCCGCGCCGCTTCCGGGACCGCTCGGCCGCGCCCGTGCCGCGTTCCGGTGCCGGTGGCGGCGTCGACGTGCCCGACGACTCACTGGGCGACTCCGCAGCTTCCCGCCGACACGTCGTCGTCATCGCGGCTCCGTCGCTCGCTCGAACGCGTACAGCGCGTCGACCTCGTCGTCGGTCAGGTCGGCGCGCTTCTTGTCGAAGGCGATCTGACCGGCCCGTAGCCCGACCACCCGCTCGAAGCTGCCTAGCGCCATCTCGACGTCGTGCAAGCAAGCCAGCAGCGTCACACCCACCTCAGCCGACAGTTCGAGCAGCAGGCTCATGATCTCGCGGCCCCGTGCGGGGTCGATGCTGGCGACCGGTTCGTCGGCGAGGATCATCACCGGGTCCTGCACCAGCACCCGGGCGATCGCCACCCGCTGCTGCTCGCCGCCGGACAGGTCGCCGGTGCGGTGATGCAGCTTGTCGCCAATGCCGACCCGGTCCAGTGCCGCTTGCACCCGTTGGACGTCGCGTGGCAGCAGCAGCGACAGCGCCGCCTTCCAGAACGGCCAGCTGCCGAGCCTGCCCGCGTTGACGTTGTGCACCGTACGCAGTTGCTCGACCAGGTCGAACCGCTGATGGATGGTGCCGACGCGGCGCTGTGACTTCCTGATCTCCCGTGCCGACGCGCGCCGGTAGTCGCAGCCGAGCGCCGTCACCTCCCCGCTGGTGGCGGCGATAGTGCCGTTGAGCACGCCGATCAGCGTGCTTTTACCCGCACCGCTCGGCCCGATGATCGCGACCCGCTCGCCGGGCTCGACGGTGAGGTCGACCCCGGCGAGCGCGGTGTTCTTGCCGTAGCGGACACCGACGCCGCTGAGCGCGAAGATCGGGCTGCTCATGGCGTTCAGTTCAGCAGTCCCAGCCGCTGCGCCACCTGCTCGATCTGGGCGTAGTTGCCCGGCGCGGTGTCGACGAAGCTGCCAGCCTGGAACATGTCGAGGATCTTCTTCTCGGTGGCGTCGCTGCCGTCGAGGTCGAGCAGCGCCTGCTTGATCTTGTCCGTCGTGCCATCGCCGAGCTGGTCGTCGATGTCGGGCCGCGCCATCCAGTGATAGTCGTGGTATGGCGGGGTGCGGAAGACCTCGCGCACCTTGCTGGTGTCGACCTTGTCGGACTTCACCAGCTCATCCCACACCGAGGAGTTCAGCGCGCCCGTCTGGTACGTGCCAGCCTCGACCAGCTTCGCCGTCTTGTCGTGCGAACCGGAATAGCCGGGATTGCCGGAGAAGTCGTCAACGCTCATTCCCGCCTCCGACAAGAAGTGCTGCGGCATCAGCCTGCCCGACGTCGAGGTGTCGCTGCCGAATGTGAACGAATGCCCAGCCAGCTTCCGCAAGCCGTCGAGGTCGTCGAATTGCTCGATCTCGGTGTTGGTATTGGCGATGAACACGCTGCGGAAGTCGGCATCGATGTCGCGCTGTGCGAGCGGGATCGCGCCGGACACCTGAGTGCGTGCCTGCACGCCGGTCAGTCCGCCGAAGAACACCAGTTGCAGGTCGCCACGCCGGAATGCGGTGACCGACGCGGTGTAGTCGGTCACCGGCACGTACTTCACCTCGACGCCGACCTTCTCTTTCAGATAGTCCGCCAGCGTGCCGTACCGCCGCTGCAACTCCTGTGGGTCCTGGTCGGGGATGGCGCCGACCGCCAGCACTTGCTCACCGTCCGAGCCGGATGAGCCTCGGGGGTCTCCCGGCGACTGGCCGCAGGCAGCGAGCAGCAGCATGCCGATCGCTGTCAGGGCGATGAGCCGGAGGGGGACACGGGGCATGGGTTCTCCTTCAGCTAGCAACCGGTCGGGGAACAGGAAGGGACAACTCGGTCAATACGTCAGACCAGGCGGCCCGCTCCTTGCGCGGGGCAACCAGATCGTGCCTGCGTTCACATGCCGTGCGAAGCCGCTCGTAGTAGCCGTTCCGGTCGGTCTCGGCCGCATGCAGCGCCTCCGCGAGCGCCTCGGTGTCGCCGACAGGGAAGTAGCCCGGGTAGTCGTCGCCGAGCAGGCCCCGCGAGCCGGGGATGTCCGACGACAGCACAGGAACCCCGGCAGCGATCGCCTCAGAGACGACGTTGGCGCCGCCCTCATCATGCGAGGTCAGCACCAGCAACTTGCTGCGCGCGAGCAGCCGCAGCGCCTCGGTGCGGGGTTGGTCCCCGAGCCAGCGGTAGCGCGGGTTACGAGTGGATTCCTCGCGGGCGAGCCGGGCGAGATCCGCCTCAAGCGGCGCACCAGCATGGCTGACGACAACCCGCGAGTCCGCGGGTAACAGCCTGCTCGCCTCCGCGGTGCGCAGCGGATCCTTCACCCCGCGCAGATGCGCCAGCACCGACACCTCGAAGACGTCGTGGCGCGGTGTCTCGTACGGGATGTCCGGCATGGACTGCACGATCACCGTGGTGTGGGCGCGTTGCTCGTCGGAGAGCTGGGCCAGCGCCTGCGATTGCAGCACGACGATCTTGCTGGCGAGCGTCAGGATCGCGGGATCGACGCCGCTGGTGACCAGATCGGGGTAGAGGTCGGTGCCGGTCAGCGCCAGTACGATCGGCGCGCCGGGATGCTCGGCGTGGAACGTGCGAATGGCGTCGGCGCTCTTGCGGGCGTGCAGCGCGATAAGGGCCGTATAGTCGCCCGGCTCATAGCCGTTCGCCACCCGCACATCGCAGCCGAGTTCGGTCAGGATCGACCGCCAGCGGTGCGCTGTCACGTCGTTGCCGTGCACCGAAGCGCGCGCCGCCGGAGTGACCAGCAGGATCATCGCGCGCACGTCCGGAAGCCCGCGATCACGTCCTGCCGTTCGTGCGTGAAGTAGTTGCGCATCGTGTTGCGCAGGTACCGGCCCCGTGTCGCCCAGCCACCGCCGCGCAGCACCTTGCGCTCGCCGAAGAACTGCTGAGAGTTCTCGCCGTAAGCGTCGCGCTCGAAGTTCGGATAGCCGTAGAAGTCGGTGGCCGTCCACTCCCAGACGTTGCCGATCAGGTGCCGCACGCCCTCCTGGGTCTCACCCGAGGCGCAGACGCCGACACCGACGGTGCCCTTGCCCAGCCAGTCGGTCGCCGCTTGGTGCGGTTTCGGCAGCTCGTCGCCCCACGGGTAGGTGGGCTTGTGGCGCGCGCCGGAGCACGCGGCGAACTCCCACTCGGCCTCGGTCGGCAGCCGCCGTCCTGCCCAGCGGGCGAAGGCATCCGCCTCCCACCAGGAGACGAAGTGGACCGGGTGGTCCGGCTCCAGCGGCACCCAGGTGTCGAAGTGCCGCCGCTGCCAGCCACCGTCCGTGCCGCGCCGCCAGTACAGCGGGTGCCGCGCGCCGGTCTCGGCCAGCCATCGCCCGTTGTCGGACCACAGGTGCGGCGTGGTGTAGCCGCCGTCCTCGACGAAGTCGGCGAACTCGCCCTGCGTCACCGGCACCTTGGCCATGGCGAACGGTTCGACGTCGACTGGATGCGCCCACTTCTCGTTGTCGTAGACGAACGGGTCGCCCATCATCCCGCCGAGCAGGAACCGGCCGCCGTTGAGCCGGACGTCGCCGGGCCAGTCGTCGTCCGCGACGCCGAAGTCCACAGTGGCGTCGGTCAATCCGGACAATGGCGGCAGCGGCAGGCCGAGCGTCTGCCTGGTGTACGTCAGCGCCTCGGAGTGGGTGTCGTGATGGTGCACGGTGTAGCGCGCGAAGTGCCGCGCGACGTCCGACGTGTCTCTGTCGGTGACGACATCCGCGACCCGCTGCCCCACGGTGCGGACGTAGTCGATGGTGTCCTCCCTGGACGGCAGTCGCAGCCGCCACCGGGTGTCGTGCGGGATCGCGCCCGAGTCGTAGATCGCGTCCCCGAACGGCAGGATCGGTTCGTGCCCGCATGCGCGACGCAGCACGAACAGTTCCTGGAACCAGGCGATATGCCCGATCTCCCACAGCAACGGATTGATCGTCGGTAACAGGGGCGCGACGAGTTGGTCATCGGTCAGGTCTGTCACGTGTGCCAGCACTCGCTCGACGCCGTCTACCGCCCACGTCGCGAGTTCCTCCGCCGTGATGTCCACGCGGGCCAGAATATGCCGCCCCACCGACAGTTCGCCGCTGGTTTGTCTGCGTGCGGACAGTGTTCGTCATGCGCTCGTCACCCGCCGTGATGCCACCGATTTGCCGAGCGTTGGCGTGCCATTGGGGTTCATCGATTTGCGTTTGCGCAGGTCTTGGCCACCATGGAGAGAGCGATCTCCGTCGCGATCCTGGCTTGTTGATCGGGAGGTTCCTTATGGATGTGGTCATCCTTATCGGGCGGATTCTCTTCGTTCTGGTGTTCTTCGGCTCGGCTATGGGGCACCTGACGCAGACAGCGAGCATGGCTGAGTACGCCAAATCGCGCGGTGTCCCCGCCCCGTCGGCGGCGGTCGTCGCTAGCGGAATTCTGATGCTCATCGGTGGCCTGAGCGTGCTGCTCGGCATATGGGCGGACCTCGGCGCGCTGCTGCTCGTGGTGTTCCTCGTGCCGACGGCGGTACTGATGCACGCCTTCTGGAGCGAGACCGATGCCCAGGCGAAGCAGATGGAGCAGATCCAGTTCATGAAGGACATGTCGCTGGCGGGCGCGGCGCTGATGGTGTTCGCGTTCGTCGCGGGCACCGAGGATCTCGGTCTGATGATCACGGATCCGCTGTTCTCGTTCTGACGTCGTCTACCGCTGCCGGTCCGCCCCAGGTGTGTGGACGGGCCTGGCGGTGCGGCCGCCGAACTCGCCGACAAACTGTGCCGCCGCCTGCTGTATCGCGATGGACCAGGTGGGGTAGGCGTGCACGGCCTGAGCGAGCCTGCCGGTGAACATCCCGCTGGTCATGGCGAGTGTCGGCTCGCCGATCAGCTCACCGGCGCGTTTGCCGACGACGGTCGCGCCGAGCAGCCTGCCGCCACCAGCGTTGCCGAGCAGACGTTTCGGGCCAGCGATGAGCGTGACGAACCCTGCCGTCGCGTCCGCGGCAACGGCCCGATCGACCTCGCTCATCGGCAGGTACGCCACCCGCGCCCGCAAGTCGGTGACCTCGTGCTCGGCGAGGCCGACCGTGGCGATCTCCGGGTCGGTGAACACCACACTGGGAATCGGCGTGCCCCACGAAGGACGTCGAAAGCGCCGCGACGTCGAACCCGCTGCGATCCGGCCCATGGCGTAGGCGGCGTGCGTCAGTTCCGCCCGCCCGGTGACGTCACCAGCCGCGAACACGCCGCGTGCGGTCGTCGCCAGGTGCCGGTCGGTGCGGATCTCGCCGCGTGCTCCGGTGGCGACGCCCGCCGCGGCGAGGCAGAGTCCTTCAGTCGCCGGTCGGCGACCCGCCGCGACGAGCAGCCGCTGCGCGGTGATCGTGCGCTCGCCTGCCCGCAGCGTGATGCCGGAGTCGTCACCGTGCACGGACTCGACTGCCGCGCCCGTCGCCACGTCGATGCCCTCGGCGCGGAAGACGTCGGTGAGCAGGGCGGACGCTTGCGGGTCGACGCCGGGCAGCAGCCGGTTGGCGGCCTCGATCAGCGAGACCCGCACGCCGAGCCGCGCGAACGCCTGCGCCAGCTCACAGCCGACAGCGCCGCCACCGAGCACCGCCAGCGACTCCGGCGCATCGGTCAGGTCGAAGACGGTGTCCGTGGTCAGCGCGGGGACGTCGGCCAGGCCGGGGATCGGTGGCAGCAGCGGCGTGGCGCCGGTGGCGATGACGATCCTCGGCGCGTTGAACCGTTGGCCAGCGACGTCGATGCTGGTGCGCCCGGTGAAGCGCGCTCTGCCGCGGCGGACGTCGATGCCCTCGGCGCGAAGGACGTCCTCGTTCTCCGTTGCCGCGATCGCCGCGACGGTCTCACGCACTCGCGCCATCGCCGTGTCGAACGGCAGGCCGTCGGCGGCGGATTCGAGCAGGGTCTTGGACGGCACGCAGCCGGTGAAGGTGCAGTCGCCGCCCGGTGGGCCCTCGGTGACCAGCAGCGTCCGCGCGTCCGCCACGACCGTGCCACGGGCGGTGGCGAGCCCCGCGGCACCCCCGCCGAGCACGATCACGTCGTAGTCCATGCGTCAGCGTTGCGCGGTGTCAGCGCGACCAGGGGAGCCAGCGCCGCAATCCGGTGCGCTCCGGCTCTGGCGGCGCTATCTCAGGAGCATGCGTGCGCACCGCGCTCAGCAGCTCCTTGAGGCTCGGGTTGACCAGCGCGTGTTCGCCGATGAAGACGGTCGGCACGGTCTCGTTGCCGCCCGCGACCGAGCGCACCCTGTCGGCGGCGTCCGGGGCCTCCCAGATGTTGATTTCGCGCACCGGCAGGTCGACCCGCAGCAGCTTGGCGCGCAGCATCATGCAGAACGGGCAACCCGGCCGCCAGTAGAAGTCGACGGCCGTCGTGTCGTCAGTCGTCATGCGAAGGTCCCCAGCCAGGTTGTGACGCCATAGAGCAGGGCATATGTTGCCACGGCGATGGCAAGCATCCCGACGAGCCGGACGCGCCATCGCTTGACGCCCGCCACGCTGCACTGGTTGCGCTTGCGAAGGTTCCACCAGACCAGCAGCACCAGCACCGCGAGCCCGGCGAGCCGGAACCACCAGGCGTACTCGCCGTAGAGCGTCGTCGCCCAGGCGAACGCCGTGCCAGCGCCGACGATGCCGAGCAACGCCAACGCCGTCGGTCCGACGCAGCACAGGATGCCGACGAGGCCGCTGGTGACGCCGATGCGCCACATCGGCAGCCGGTCGCGCACGCGCTGCCGCTCAGTGCCGTCCGTCTGGTCGCTCGTCGTCACGGGTCCGTCCTGTTCGTTATGCACGGTGTCATCACAGCATCGCTGACACCGGCGCGCTCGTCGATTGTCAGCGGCATGACAGGACGGTGGGGTCTGACTCCGCGGATCTGTCGGGGACTCCGGTGTTACGCGGCGGGTACGTAGTGCTCGAAGGCGGGCTCTAGTAGTTCGATGCACTCGGTGCACACCAGCTCGCCCGCTGCTGAACCGCGACAAGAAGAGCCCTGATTCAGTGGCTGGGCGCACTCGGCGCAGCACTGATCCGAGCTTTCCGGGATGGTGAGGTGTTCCGGCGTCATGGTCGACCTCCGGGCGAGAGGTGTTGTATTAGTCCGACCAACGAGTGGCACATGTCGCGAGATACGGCGCAGCTTCGGGCAATCGGGCGATGCCAAGCGAGGGGCGCGACGTTGACTCTTGGCGCACTCGCCACCGCTAGCGGTTTAACACGCAAACTTAGTGAACTGTTGTTTGAACTTGCGCGTCAACGGTGGTCGAATGGGTTCCCTGCTCGCCGGTACCGATGTCCTGGAGGGAGCACGCTATGCGACTGACCGTAGCGATCACTGTCTTGATCGTGGCGATGCTGACCGGCAATGCCGTGTTCATCGTGGCCGCGGTCATCGGTGCGATCGCGCTCATGGCCACGGGTTCTTCGCAGTGGGCGCGCTTCCGTGCCTCGCTGCACGCTCCCGCTGCGGGCAACCTCCCCACCGGCGCCCTGCCACCTGATGACGATCCGGACTTCCTGCGCTGGCTCACTGAGCGAAACCAACGACAACACGGCGACGACGCCAGCTGACCTTTGGCGCCGCGACCTGCCGCATCGAGGCCGGGTACCTGCCCATGACTGTCAGCGGCGCAACAATCCGGCCGCATGGCGGCGCCCACCGGGGTTGGCTTGATGGTGACGGATGCTCGTCATGTGGCAGGAGATGGTCGCGATGGTCGATCAGACGCCTAATCCGAGTCGTAGGCAGGTACTCAAGGGACTCGGGGTGATCGGTGGCGTCGCCGCCGCCGGTGGACTTGGGGCGTGGGCGGCGTTCTCCGACGACGACGGCCCTGGCACCCCGGCCGCTGGCGCGTCCGGCGACACCGACCTGGACGCGCTCGCCGACGCGATCGTGCCGGGCGGTCCTGGTAAGGACGGCATCCCGCCGATCGACGAGCCGAAGTTCCTCTCCGCGAGCAAGGTGAACTTCCTGCACGACGATGAGCCGGTGTTCGGGCTGGTGCGCGATGGCGACGTGCGTGCCTACCCGCAGCAGGTGCTCGTCTGGCACGAGATCGTCAACGACACCGTCGCCGGTGAGCCCATCTCGGTGACGTACTGCCCGTTGACCGGCACCGTCGTCGGCTTCACCGGTCTGCCGGGGCGGCCGGGAGCGACGTTCGGGACCAGCGGCAAGCTGGTGAACTCCAACCTGCTCATGTACGACCGGCCGACCGACTCGCAGTGGCCGCAGGTGCCAGGCGTCGCGATCACCGGTGAGTTGTACGGCAAACGGCTGAACACGGTGCCGCTGGTGTGGACATCGTGGCGGGCCTGGCGCGAGGCTCACCCAGACACGACGGTGCTCTCCCGCGATACCGGCGCGCTGCGCGACTACGGCGCGGACCCGTATGGGTCCTACCTCGGCGAGAGCGGGTACTACGCCTCGGGCGACCCGATCTTCTCGGTGCAGCACACCGACGACCGGTTTCCGCCGAAACACGTCGTGATGGGGGTGCGTGCCGACAACGTACGGCTCGCCATCGACAAGAACCTCGTCCGGGAAGAAGGCACCGTGGAAGCCGACGTCGGCGGCACGACGGTGCGCGCCGAGTGGGACGACGCGCTGGCCACCGCCCGGGTGCTGCGCGAAGACGGCAGCGAGGCGGACTTCATGGACGCCATGTGGTTCTGCTGGTACGCCTACTATCCGGATACGAGGGTGCGCGCGTGACGGCACTCGGCGCGGTAACGCGGGTGATGGCCACGGTCGGCAACGGCGTCGACCGAGCGGCAGGCGCGGTCCGCGACACCCCGGCCACACTGCGGGCTGCGCTGTCGCACCGGCGCGGGCGGAGGGTGTTCGGCATCGCGTCCGCGGTGATTCTGCTGCTGTACCTGCTCGCCATTGGTGATATCGCGCTCTCGGCGTCCGGCCGGTGGGCGGCCGAGCCGTTGGCGCGGGTCGCTCCGGACGCGCTGTTCCAGTCGCGCGCGCCGTGGTTGTATGAGCCCGTCGTCGAGCTGCATCCTGGTGCGCACGTCGCGGTGTTCGCCAGCCCGGTGAACCTGCTGTTCGCCGCCATCGTCGCTAGCCTTGCCGGGCTGAATCTCGCGCTGGCCGCGCACGCCGCCCAGCAAGCCGTCGCGTGCCGCAGGCCTGGGTACTCGCGCTCGCTCGCCGTGCTGCCCGCGTTCATGCTCGGCATCGCCTGCTGCGCCCCGACGTTCGTGCTGGCCCTCGGCGCTGGCACGGCGGCGGCGATCGTGCCGGTCCTGGTGCCACTGCGCCCGTGGTTCTACCCGCTCACGCTGGCGTTGTTGCTCGTCGCGCTGGTATGGGGCGTGTATCGGGTGCGCACGCTCGCTCGCGCCGACCAATCTGGAGAGTCGGTCGCTTCGAACTGACAGGTGCCTGGCGCCGTCCGCCAGGTGGACCACTTTTCCTGTACCGAACGCCGTAGGTGATGCCACGCTAGAACGGCGGCCGCGAATCCCGCGCCAGCCTGGCTGCGGGAAGGGATCGTGTCAGGTAGCTGGCACGGCGGCGCACGATGGAACCCACAAGGTTCTCGCGTCCACGGTCCTTCTCGACGAGTCAGGAAGCGTACATGGAACTGTCCAAGCAACCGGCCGAGACACTGCAGCGTTCGATCCGCCTGCTTGGCGGTGGCGGGCCCGCGGAGTTGGCGATCAGGCAGGCGGCGTGGGTCGCCCGCTGTGTCGGACACGGCGATGCCGCACCGTTCACCCCGGAGGACCTGTCCGCGCTCGCCGCGAGCTTGCGCACGACGACGTTCGAACGTGGGTCGGTGGTGTTCCGCGCTGGCGACGAGGCGGATGGCGTGTGGATCGTGCGCAGCGGCAGGCTGGAGCTGTCCGTTGGGGCCGGTAGCAAGCGGGCGGTCGTGCACGTCATCGGGCCGGGCGCGGTCGACGGGGACATCCAGTACCTGCTCGGTATGCCGCTGCCGTACACCGCGCACGCACTCGCCGACACCACGGTGCTCTACCTGGACGGCGAGTCGTTCGAAGGTCTGCTCGGCAAGCGGCTCTCGATCGCGCGCAGGTGGCTGACCAGCGTCGCGATGCGGCTCGCGGAGAGCCAGGAGCGCATCATCGGCATGCTCGGCAGGTCGTTGACCGAACAGATCGCGCGGATTCTGCTGGAAGAGGCCGTCGACGGCGCGGTGCCGCTGCCGCAGCGCACCCTTGCCGCCATGCTCGGCGTGCAGCGCCCGTCGCTGAACAAGACGCTCAAGGAGTTCGAGCGGAACGGGCTGATCAAGGTGCGCTACGGCGCCATCGACCTGCTCGACATCGACCGGCTCACCGCGATGTCGGGATAGCCGTTCCGCGGGGCTGGCAGGTACGAGCCAGCCCCGCGGCACGATTTCAGGCCGCGGGCACGCCCGCGACCAGGTGGCGGAACGCGGCAGGCCGCGGCGTGACGGTGTAGTCGCCGTCCGGCAGCAGCTGTGGGTGGCCGTCGAGCGTGGCCCGCGCCGGCTCGCCAAGCGTGATGCTGAGGCTTCCGTCGGTGATGCGGATCGTGTGGGTGCCGTTCTCGCCATCGGCCGTCACCAGTGCACCGGACTCACACGGCTCGATGACCAGCGCGGTGGCGGTGCCCTCGTCGTCCTCACCGGCCTTGTAGTGCACCGGACCGGTGATGTGCAGGCTCGAGGCCACGCTGTCGGATCCGCCCTCGCTCAAGAGGGCCAGGCTTGCGGCGGGCCGGGCCTGCCAGTCCGCGCCGTCGCTCGCGGTCTCGGGGCAGATGACGTGCGCGCCCCAGTGGGCGGCGCAGCGCTCGGCCACCGCGCGCAGCGAGGCGCGGGCCGCGACGACGAGCTGGACGTCGGTGTGCCACGGGATGCTGCCGAAGGTGGGCGCGGCTGGCACGTCGGTCACCGACCAGCCGTGCGTCGCCGCAGCGCGCAGCACCGCGCGGTGGAAGTTTCTGCTGTCCTTGTCGAACCCGCGCACGACGGCGATGGTGCCGCGCCCCTGCCACAGGTCATGGCTCGCTGTGGGATCGAGCAGTTGCTCGACGGTGGCGCTGAGCTGCTGGTCGGGTGCTGTCGGGGTGCGCACGGGTGCCGTCACAGGACCTCCAGTAATCAAGACACAGGGGTTCGCGCGGGATGCGCGGGAAAGTTCGGAGCGTAGAACTACGCGTAGCCGACCGTAGCGGCACCGCGCCGCCGCGTGTAGGTGAGAACCATCACCGCGTCCCTCGATTGGGGAGCACTATGTCGACACGCCGCCAGGGTCGGTGTGCTGACGGTCACCCCGATGCATCGTGCACTACGACGTTCGATAACCTCTGCCGCCAAGTCAGCCATATGGCTGTGACGTAGACACGCTCGGTAGTTTTCGAATGTCGTATCCGGCGATTCGGTCACACGAACAGGGATCGCCGAGACGTTGGAGGTGCGCAACGTGCGGGACCTGATCACCACAGCGGTGACCCGCGTGGCGACGGCGGCACTCGCTGTCGCGGCGGGTCTGGTCTCGATGAGCGGTGCCGCCTTCGCCGGAACCGGTCAGGTGATCGCGGCGCCGAGCGCCACATCGTTTGGCCTGCTCGGGCCGGTCGGCGTCGTCGCGGTCGGTGTTGGCGTGGTTGGCATGATCGCAGGGGTCGCTCGCCGCCGCAGGCAGGAGCTCGCCCACTCGGTCGCCGCACGTAAGAGCGTCGCCGAGCGCGCCACTGCCGCTCGCGCCGAGCGTGTCGCCGACTCCCGGGGTTCGGCCTCCGTTCCCGCTCCGTCGCGTGCGCCGTCCGCCGAGCGCACTGGGCAGCAACCCCGGGTAGAGGGCTCTCGCGCTGCCTGATACGTCCTAGCGTGCTGTCGGCCTCCGGCCGTAGGCTCGCGATCATGAGGACTGCTTGCAGGTCCGAATCATCGGACACCATGCTGGCCGACGTCAGGTCAACGGCGCGGGGTGCCGCGCGCGATCAGGAGGCCGCATGAGACAGCCCCTGCAGCTCACGCCGTCCGAGCCGACACCGGCAAGTTCCGCGATCAGCAGGGCACTGCGCAGGGCGGAAGACGGCGTCACCCTCGACGTCACCGAGGCAGCGACGTTGCTGCACGCGCGTGGTGAGCAGTTCGAACGGCTACTCGCGGCGGCCGCCAGGGTGCGTGACGCACATCTCGCTGACCAGGGTCGCGCCGGAGTCATCACGTACAGCAGCAGCGTGTTCATCCCGCTCACCCGGTTGTGTCGTGACCGGTGTCACTACTGCACTTTCGCCACCGTGCCCGGCAAGCTCGAGTCGTTGTTTCTCGAGCGCGATGAAGTGGTCGACATCGCCCGCGCCGGCGCGGCTGCCGGGTGCAAGGAAGCGTTGTTCACCCTGGGAGATCGGCCGGAGGAGCGCTGGCCGCAGGCGAAAGAGTGGCTGGAAGCGCGCGGTTACGCGTCCACGCTGGACTACGTGCGGGCGTGCGCCATCGCGGTGCTCGAGGAAACCGGGCTGCTGCCGCATCTCAACCCCGGCGTGCTGAGCTGGGAGGAGCTGCAACGACTCAAGCCGGTCGCGGCCAGTATGGGCATGATGCTGGAGACCACCGCGGAGCGGTTGTGGTCCGAACCGGGCGGGCCGCACTACGGCAGCCCTGACAAGGAACCCGCGGTGCGGCTCAGGGTGCTCGACGACGCCGGTCGGGTTGGGGTGCCGTTCACCACCGGCATCCTGGTCGGCATCGGGGAGAACCGGACGGAACGGGCGGATTCGCTGCACGCGATCCGGCAGCGCGCGCGGCAGTACCGCAACGTGCAGGAGATCATCGTCCAGAACTTCCGGGCGAAACCGGACACCGCGATGCGCTCTGCCCCGGACGCCGACCTGACTGACCTCGCCGCGACCGTCGCGGTCGCGCGGCTGTTGATGCCGCCGGGCGTGAGCGTGCAGGCACCGCCGAACTTGCTCGGCGACGAGCACGCACTGCTGCTGCGCGCGGGCGTGGATGACTGGGGCGGTGTCTCGCCGGTCACCCAGGACCACGTCAATCCAGAGCGGCCGTGGCCCGCCATCGACGCGCTCAGGGAGTGGACGTCGGATGCCGGATACGAGCTGTCCGAACGCCTCGCGGCGTATCCGAAGTACGTCCGCGACGCCGAGCGGTGGATCGACATCCGGCTGCACGATCACGTCCGCGCACTGGCCACATCGGACGGCCTCGCGGACGACTCCGCTGACGTCGTGGGGCGGGCCTGGCAGGAGCCTGACGGTGGGTTCGACACCACCGGCCGCGCCGACCTGCACACCGCCATTGACGTCGACGGCCGCACGGCGGACCGGCGCGGCGACTTCGACTCGGTGTACGGCGACTGGGATGCGCTGAAAGACGCTTTCCCCGCGTCAGGCGCGGCGCGTGACGCATTCACCGCGGCCAGCGCGGCGAAGGCGCCATCCACCGCCAATGCTGGCGCACCGGAGCGGCTGGACGCTGACGCTCGCGCCGGGCTCGCGGTCGCGGCGGACGACCCGGCAGCGTTGCTGGACGAGGCCAACACCGACGCCGCCATGGCCTTGCTGACCTCGGACGACGCCACGCTGGACACCCTCGCCAAGCTGGCAGACGAACTGCGCGCGGACGTCGTCGGTGAGGACATCACCTACGTCGTCAACCGCAACATCAACTTCTCCAACGTCTGCTACGTTGGCTGCCGGTTCTGCGCGTTCGCGCAGCGGGAGCGCGACGCAGACGCGTACCGCCTCTCGGCGGAGGATGTCGCGGAGCGGGCGGCGGAAGCGTCGGCGGCCGGCGCGACCGAGGTGTGCATGCAAGGTGGCATCGACCCGAAGTTGCCGGTCACCTACTACGCCGACATCGTGCGCGCCATCAAGGCGAAGGTGCCCGGCATGCACGTCCACGCCTTCTCTCCGATGGAGATCGTCTCCGCCGCGTCCAAGGCGAACATCAGCGTCGCCGAGTGGCTGACCGAGCTGCGTGACGCCGGGCTCGACTCGATCCCAGGCACCGCAGCCGAGATCCTGGACGACGACGTCCGGTGGGTGCTGACCAAGGGCAAACTGCCCGCGCAGACGTGGGTCGACGTCGTGTCAACGGCACATCGGCTCGGCATCCCGTCGAGCAGCACCATGATGTACGGCCACGTCGACAACCCGAGGCACTGGCTCGGCCACCTGCGCGTGCTCGCTGGCATCGCTGACTCGACGTCGGAGCTCGGCAACGGCGGCGGGTTCACCGAGTTCGTGGGGCTGCCGTTCGTGCATCACAACGCACCGATCTACCTCGCAGGCGTCGCGCGGCCCGGCCCGACGATGCGCGACAACCGCGCGGTGCACGCCTTCGCGCGGCTCGCGCTGCACGGCCGCATCGACAACATCCAGTGCTCGTGGGTCAAGCTCGGTGACACCGGCACCGCGCAGGTGCTGTGCGGTGGGGCCAATGACATCGGCGGCACGCTGATGGAGGAGACCATCTCGCGAATGGCTGGCTCGGAGCACGGGTCGTCTCGCAGCGTCGCGGAGTTGGAGCATCTGGCCACGCTGGCTGGACGTCCGGCACGGCAGCGCACCACCACCTATGGCCAGATTGGTGCACCGGCCTGACGTTCCCCCGTCCGTGTCTATGTCGGTGGCGGCGTGGGTTGGCGGGCGCGTCGCTGTCGACATAGGTCGGTGGAACTGGCGGTAAGCCGATACCGTAACGCTCGTGGCGACAAAGGAAGCTGCGCGGGCCAAGAACGCGACCGGGAAGCCTGGCAAGGGCGAGAAGCCCGAGAAGGAAAAGCTGCTGCCTAGGTTGCGGCGAAAGTATCCTGCGCTCGATCACATTATCCGCGCGAATAAGGCGTTCACCGAGCGCTACGGCAACCACTACGCCGCCGCGATCACCTACTTCAGCGTGCTGTCGGTGATCCCCATCCTGATGGTGGCGTTCGCGATCGTCGGTCTCGTGCTGCGGGGCAATCAGGTCGTGATCAACCAGATCACCTCGGGCATCGACCGTTCGGTGCCGCCAGGGCTGAACGAACTCGTCACCGACATCGTCGAGACCGCGACGGAATCGGCGGGCGGCCTCGGGATCATCGGTCTCGCGATCGCGCTGTACGCGGGGATCGGCTGGATGACCAACCTGCGCGACGCGCTCACCGCGCAGTGGGGCCAGGAGAAGAAGCAGATCCCGATCGTGACGAGGACGCTCAACGACTTCGCCGCGCTGCTCGGTCTCGGCCTCGCGCTGCTGGTGTCGTTTGCGCTGGCCGCAGCCGGCAGTGGACTCGGCGCGAAGCTGTTGGAGCTCGCGGACCTCGAAGGGCAGCCGTGGACAGCGCTGCTGCGGGGGACGACGATCCTGCTGTCACTGGCGGCCAACATGCTGGTGTTCCTGTGGGTGATCGCGCGACTGCCACGGGAGAAGGTGGAGCTGCGCAGCGCGGTCAAGGGTGCGGTGATCACCTCGGTCGGGTTCGTGCTGCTGCAGCAGTTGGCGACGTTCTACCTGGGCGCGGTGTCGGAGAAGCCGTCGTTCGCGGTGTTCGGTCCTGTGCTCGGTCTACTGGTGTTCGCGAACCTGGTGTCCCGGTTCCTGTTGTTCGTGACGGCGTGGACGGCGACCGCGAAGGAGAACCAATCGGGTGTCATCGCGCCACCGGTTCCGGTGACGATCCGGCCGCAGGTGCACGTCCGGCGCGGGCCAAACCCGGTGAGCACGGCAGGCTTGCTTGGCATCGGTGGGCTGATCGGCGCTGGGCTGACCTGGCTGCGCAAGCGCTGATCAGCGCCGCGTCCTGCGGTGCACCACGATGGTCGTGAGCAGCGCGAGCGCGATGAGGACCAGCACCACGATCTCCCGCGTGACACCGCCAGGGCCTTCCGTCGGGGCTTCCTGGGTCACGGGCTCCGTGGTGGCGTCCGTTGTCGGGTCGCTGTCGGGGATGGCGTCCAGTTCTGGCGGCTCGATGCTCGGCAGATCGGTGTCATCCGGCTGCTCGGCTTCGGGTTCGACTAGTGTGCCGACCGGTTTGGTGTCGTTTCTGGACAGCCGGAAGCCGTAGTTCAGCAACCTGGTGGCCTGATCGGTCACCCGCACCGGGTGCTGCTCCGCGCGCAGCAGAACGACGGCGATCCGCCTACCGCCGCGTTCGGCCGCGCCGACGTAGGTATGCCGCGCGTCGTTGGTGAACCCGGTCTTGCCGCCCAGGAAGCCTGGGTACTCCCGTAGCAGGCGGTTGTCGTTGTAGATGGTGATGGGGCGCTTGTGCTTCCGCCGCTTGAACTTCATCTCGTACGTCCCGACGGCATCGGCGAAGCGTGGCTCCGCCATCGCCGCGCGGAAGATCAACGCGAGGTCATAGGCGGACGTCATCATGCCCGGACCGTCCAAACCGGACGTCGTCGCCGCGCGGGTGTCCACGGCGCCGAGATCGGCCGCCAGTTCGTTCATCGTGGCCAGCGCCTCGTCGTTGCCGCCGAGCGCGGAGCCGAGCGCGTGCGCGGCGTCGTTGCCCGAGCGCAGCAACATGCTCGTGAACAGCTTGTCCACTGTGTAGTCCTGGCCCTTGACGACGCCAACGCAGCTGCACTCCTGGGCCATGTCGGCGTCCGACGCGGTGATGACGTCGTCCGGCTCGAGCTCCTTGACCACGGCCAGCGCCAGCAGCACCTTGATCAGCGATGCTGGCCGGTACCTGCCGTGCGGGTTCTTCGCGGCGATCACGGTGCCGTTGTCCAGGTCCGCGAGCAGCCATGCCTTCGCCGAGATCTTGCCCTTGGGGCGGTTGGCGCCGTCCGGCAAGACGTGCCCGCACTCGGCCATCCGCTTCCCGCCGGGCGGGGTGTCCGGCACCGGCAGTGGTGTGGGGGACGGTTCGCCGGGCTCCGGGACCTCGGAGGAGTCGACCGGTGGCGGCGGCAGGGCGCGGTAGGAGCACTGGTCAGGCTTGGCGGTCGCGACAGGGGTGAGCAGCAGGGCGCTCAGCAGGGTGACGACGACGGCGGACAGCGGGCGGATAGACCAGCTCGACACCGGATCAATCGTACGGTAACGAGGACCTCACTGGCTGCCGTTGAGCCAGCCTCGTAGCCAATCGGTCATCGAATCGCTATGCGGTTACGCTCGGCGGATGCGCATGTCGAAGCCGGTGTCGCTGTTCCTGCTCGCATTCGGCGTATGGTCGTGGATCATCTGGGTGACGTTCGCACGCAACCTGTGGCAGAGCGACAACGCCCGTGACGCTACCGGCGCCCTGACGTCGTTCTTCTGGGTACATGCGGCGCTGACGATCGTCTCGATCATTCTGGGTACGATCATCGGCGTGATCGGCTGGCGTGGTCTGCGCGCCCTCACCCGGCGATCTGAGGACTGACGAGCGAACTGAGGACGGACGATGGAGTTTCTGCGGCTGGTTCTGGTCTTTCTGCACCTGCTCGGCATGGCGATGCTGATCGGTACGTTCATGCTGCAACTGCACGCCGGTCAGGGCGCGAAGCTGAACAAGGGCTGGCTGCACGGCGGCGGTCTGCAGCTGATCACCGGTCTCGCGCTGATGGGCATCGACCCCGCGCTCGACGACATCGACTACAACCCGGTCAAGGTCGGCGTGAAGATACTGGTGCTGCTGGTCATCCTCGGCCTGGCTGGCGGCTTCCTCCGCAAGCCAGCGGCGCCGAAGTGGTTGTCCTTCACCCTCGGCGGCCTCGTCGTGCTCAACGTCGGCCTCGCCGTCTTCTGGCCGTAGTTCCTTCGGGTGCGGTGCGGCGACCTGCCGCGCCCCGGCCGCCGCGAGTCCCGGCTGTTGGACGGCTTCCCGCGCTTTGCTGAGGTGCCTCCCTGCTCGTAGGCCCAGATTACGTCCCCTATGTCGGGTTGTGTTGGTCCTAACGGCAGGGTCGGTGATCAACTTCGGAGAATGACGCTCGCGGTCGCCCACGAATGTCGGACACGACGTCCTGAACGTCGAACACAGCGTCCTGAACGTCGGACACAGCGTCACGAGGGTCGGACACGGCGTCGGGAACGGGGGACACGGCGCACACGGGCACCGCATCCCCCGCCCCGTGGTCAGACCCGCTTGAACAGCAGGGCGCGCTTGACTTCCTGGATCGCCTTGGTCACCTGGATGCCGCGAGGGCAGGCGTCGGTGCAGTTGAACGTCGTGCGGCAGCGCCACACGCCCTCGGCGTCGTTGAGGATGTCCAGCCGCTCTTCGGCGCCCTCGTCGCGGGAGTCGAAGATGAACCGGTGTGCGTTGACGATCGCGGCGGGCCCGAAGTACGAGCCGTCCGACCAGAACACCGGGCACGACGTGGTGCAGCAGGCACACAGGATGCACTTGGTGGTGTCATCGAAGCGCTCCCGGTCGGCGGGCGACTGGATGCGCTCGTTGGTCGGCTCGTTGCCGTAGGTGATCAGGAACGGCTTGACGGCACGGAACGCCTCGAAGAACGGCTCCATGTCGACGTAGAGGTCCTTCATCACCGGCAGGCCCTTGATCGGGGCGACCGAGATCGTGGTCGGCTTGCCCTTCTTGGCCAGCAGGTCCTTGACCAGCACCTTGCAGGCCAGCCGGTTGATCCCGTTGATCTGCATCGCGTCGGAGCCGCAGATGCCGTGCGCGCAGGACCGGCGGAACGACAGCGTGCCGTCGACGTAGCCCTTGATGTTGATCAACAGGTTCAACACGCGGTCGGTGGGCAGCGCGGGGACGTCGTAGGATTCCCAGTGCGGCTCGGAGTCGACCTCGGGGTTGAACCGCAGGATCTTGACGGTGACGGTGACCGAGCCATCCGGAGCGGGAATCTCAGCTGAAGTCGGTGCGGTGTTGTCCATTACAGCAGTCATTTCACTTCCTCAGCGGGAGTAAGAACTTCGGAAGGCATCAGTACTTCCGCTCCATCGGCTCGTACCGGGTGAACACAACGGGCTTGTAATCCAGCCGGATGTCGGAAAGAAAACCAGTGAGACCGAGCGGCGCGTCCGGGTCGGGGCCTTGCGAGCTGTCCGGCAGCACCTTGTACGACATCGAGTGCCGCATGAAGTTGGTGTCGTCACGGTCCGGATAGTCCTCGCGGGCGTGCCCGCCGCGGGACTCCTTGCGCGCCAGCGCCGCGTTGACGAGGCACTCCGCCAGGTCGAGCAGGAACCCGAGCTCAACGGCTTCGAGCAGGTCGGTGTTGTAGCGCTTGCCCTTGTCCTGGACGCCGACCCTGCCGTAGCGCTCCTTGAGCGCGTGGACGTCGTGCAGCGCCTGCTTGAGGGTGTCCTCGGTGCGGTACACGGCGGCGTTGGCGTCCATGGTCCGCTGCAGTTCGGTGCGGATCTCGACGACTCGCTCGCTGCCCTCAGCCGAGCGCAGCGTGTCGACCATGCCCTGCACCATCGCGGCTGGTTCGTCCGGCAGGTCGACGTGGTCGACGGTGTTGGCGTACTCGGCAGCCGCGATGCCAGCCCGCTTGCCGAAGACGTTGATGTCCAGCAGCGAGTTGGTGCCGAGCCGGTTGGAGCCGTGCACCGACACGCAGGCGACCTCACCGGCGGCGTACAGGCCGGGGATGACGGCGTCGTTGTCGCGCAGCGCCTCACCTCGCACGGTGGTGGGGATGCCGCCCATCGCGTAGTGCGCCGTCGGGTACACCGGAACCGGCTCGGTGACCGGGTCGATGCCGAGGTAGGTGCGGGCGAACTCGGTGATGTCCGGCAGCTTCGACTCGAGCACCTCGGCGCCCAGGTGGGTGCAGTCGAGGTAGACGTAGTCCGCGTCGGGACCGGCACCCTTGCCGCCAAGCACCTCGAGCACCATCGAGCGGGCCACGATGTCGCGGGGCGCGAGGTCCTTGATGGTGGGGGCGTAGCGCTCCATGAAGCGCTCGCCGTCCTTGTTCCGCAGGATCGCGCCCTCACCGCGAGCACCCTCGGTGAGCAGGATGCCCAGCCCAGCGAGGCCGGTCGGGTGGAACTGGTAGAACTCCATGTCCTCCAGCGGCAGGCCCTTGCGGTAGTAGATGCCCATGCCGTCGCCGGTGAGCGTGTGGGCGTTCGACGTCGTCTTGAACACCTTGCCGAAGCCGCCGGTGGCGAACACGATCGACTTCGCCTGGAACACGTGGATCTCGCCAGTGGCCAGCTCGTAGGCGATCGCGCCGGTGGCGACCTGGCCGTTCTCGGTGTCCGACAGGACGATGTCGAGGACGTAGAACTCGTTGTAGAACTCGATGCCGTGCTTGACGCAGTTCTGGTACAGCGTCTGCAGGATCATGTGGCCGGTGCGGTCGGCCGCGTAGCAGGACCGGCGCACGGCAGCCTTGCCGTGGTCGCGGGTGTGACCACCGAACCGGCGCTGGTCGATCTTGCCTTCCGGCGTCCGGTTGAACGGCAGACCCATCTTCTCCAGGTCGAGCACCGCGTCGATGGCCTCCTTGGCCATGATCTCGGCGGCGTCCTGGTCGGTGAGGTAGTCACCGCCCTTGACGGTGTCGAAGGTGTGCCACTCCCAGTTGTCTTCTTCGACGTTGGCCAGCGCGGCGCACATGCCGCCTTGTGCCGCGCCGGTGTGGGAGCGGGTGGGGTAAAGCTTGGTGAGCACCGCGGTGCGTGAGCGCTGCCCCGCTTCGATCGCGGCGCGCATGCCTGCGCCACCCGCCCCGACGATCAGCACGTCGTATTTGTGGAACTGCATGAAAACTCCGAATCGGGCGCTGTGGATCAGGTAACGGGGATGTTCGGGTCGAAGGTGAAGATCACCATGGTGCCGAGCACGAGGATGATCGCCATGGACACGTAGAGCAGGATCTTCAGCCAGAACCGCGTGGTGTCCTTGCGGGCGTAGTCGTCGATGATCGTGCGGAGCCCGTTACCGCCGTGCAGCTGCGCGAGCCACAGCATCGACAGGTCCCAGAACTGCCAGAACGGCGACGCCCAGCGACCTGCGACGAACGCGAAGTTGATGCGCTGCACACCGTCGTCGAGGATCGTCATGATGAACAGGTGGCCGAGCACAAGCACGACCAGCGCGAGGCCGGACAGCCGCATGAACAGCCAGCTGTACAGCTCGAAGTTGCTGCGGCGCGCGGCTGGCCTGCGCGGGGAGCGCGGTTTGTCGAGGGTGAGCGTCTCCGAGTGGGAAGCGGTCATGATCAGTTACCCCCGAACAGCTCGGTCACGGTGTGCTGGAGCAGGAAGAACGTGCCTGGGACCATCACGACTACCCACACGCCGATGAGGCTCCACAGCATCGGGCGCTGGTACTTCGGTCCCTTGGACCAGAAGTCGACGAGCATCACCCTGATGCCGTTGAGAGCGTGGTAGAGCACCGCACCGACAAGGCCGACCTCGAGCAGCGCCACGAGCGGGGTCTTGTAGGTTTCGATGACCGCGTTGTAGGCGCTGGGCGACACCCGGACGAGCGCCGTGTCGAGCACATGCACGAACAGGAAGAAGAACGTGAGCACGCCGGTGATGCGGTGGGCTACCCAGGACCACATACCGGGGTCGCCGATGTAGAGCGTTCCGCTCCTGCGTGACGTGCCCGCCATCGCTCCTGGGGGACTAGCCGTGGTGGGCATCGTGAACGGCCTCCATCGTCAGTGTTAATCGCTCGGACCCGCGAGTAGCCCTCGCCGTTTGGGGTTCGGCCCTGCACGCGGTCCTTACGGTCGACTTCTCGTCATGGCCCCTGGACTGACCGGCCACGACCTTCATTAGCAGGACTCTAAACCCGCCGTTTGCCATCGGCTGAACGTCGGGTTCCCTGGTGTGATCGACGAGACAACCGGGTGGAGGAGGGCCCACCTGGCGCAACGTCCTCAACGATTCGGTTACGCGGGGCGATTTCATCGTCGGTTGACGTGTCGCGTCTCACCCGGGAGCGGTAATCTTCCTCGCCGTCGATCCCGGCGGTACAGCCGGATATTGCTAGAGACCGTCACCGGATCGGGGCGGGGAGGGAGTGACACTGTGCGTCAGACACGGCGTCCAACACGGAGAATTCAGCGCACGCGCGCGATCGCTGCCATAGGCGCCATCGCGTTGGCCGTCTCGGCGTGCGGCGAGCCGCCACCGGCGAACGAGCCAGGCGGCGAGCAGTCGGAGAGCGATTTCCTCGCTTGCATGGTCACTGACGAAGGCGGTGTCGACGACAAGTCGTTCAACGAGACGTCGTGGAACGGCCTGCTCAACGCCTATGAGGCGGGTGTCATCGCCGAGCCGAAGTACGTCGAACCGAAGTCGGCAAGCGACTACGAACCCAACCTCAAGAACATGGTCCGCGACGACTGCGGAATGATCGTCACGGTCGGCTTCAACCTCGCGGACGCGACCAAGGCATCCGCTGAGGCCAACCCCGACCAGAAGTACGCCATCGTCGACCACCTCTACGTCGACCAGGAGACGTTCGAGCCGACGCCCATCGACAACGTCAAGTCCCTGGTGTTCAACACCCAGGAGGCGGCCTTCCTCGCGGGGTACCTCGCCGCTGGTCACTCCGAGACGGGCAAGGTCGCGACCTGGGGCGGCATGAAGATCCCGACGGTGACGATCTTCATGGACGGCTTCTACGACGGTGCGCAGCACTACAACGAGGTCAACGACGCCGACGTGCAGGTGCTCGGCTGGGACAAGAAGTCCCAGGACGGGCAGTTCGTCGGTGACTTCAGCAACTCGACGGTGGCCAAGCAGCTCTCCGAGAACCTGATCTCGCGCGGCGCCGACGTGGTCATGCCGGTGGCCGGTCCGATCGGTGAGTCCGCCGCCGTCGCGGCCAAGGACGCGGGCGACGTCGCCCTCATCTGGGTCGACACCGACGGCTATAAGACGCTCACCGAGTACCGCGACATCCTGCTCACCAGCGTGGTCAAGGGCATGGACGTCGCGGTGGAGAAGGCTGTGACGGCGACCGCGGAGGGCAACTTCAGCAACGAGTCCTTCATCGGCACGCTGGAGAACGAGGGCGTCTCGATCGCGCCGTATCACGCCTTCGAAGACAAGCTGGACGATGAGCTCAAGAAGGAAGTTGATGAGCTGCGGCAGCAGATCATCTCTGGTGAGCTAAAGGTCGAGTCCGACGCCGCCTTCTCTTCCTAGGCGAGCAACACACCAGCCACCGGCATGGGCACCGGCTCACCCAGTCGGCGCCCATGCCGGTGGCGTGATGGAAGCGTGAGAATGTGAAGCTGCAACTGAGGGGGATCACCAAAAGGTTCGGCTCGCTCGTCGCCAACGACCGCATCGACCTGACCGTCGAGCAGGGTGAGATCCACTGTCTGCTCGGTGAGAATGGTGCTGGCAAGAGCACGCTGATGAACGTGATCTACGGCCTGCTGCGGCCGGACGAGGGCGAGATTCTCGTCGACGGCGAACCGGTCGTCTGCCACAACCCCGCCGACGCGATGGCGGCTGGCATCGGCATGGTGCACCAGCACTTCATGCTGGTGCCGGTGTTCACCGTCGCGGAAAACGTGATGCTCGGCGCGGAGCAGACCTACGGGCCTGACTTCCTCGACATCGACGCCGCGCGTGAGCAGGTCCGTGAGATCTCCGCCCGCTATGGCTTCCATGTCGACCCGGACGCGGTTGTGGAGAACCTTCCGGTCGGCGTGCAGCAGCGGGTGGAGATCATCAAGGCCCTCGTCCGCGACGCGCACGTGCTCATCCTGGATGAGCCGACCGCGGTGCTCACTCCGCAGGAGACCGATGAGCTGATCGAGATCATGCGCCAGCTCAAGGCCAACGGCACCTCGATCGTGTTCATCACCCACAAGCTGCGGGAGGTCCGCGCGATCGCGGACCGGATCACCGTGATCCGGCTCGGGAAGGTCGTCGGTGAGCCGGACGTCTCGGCCAGCGAGAGCGAGCTGGCTTCGCTGATGGTCGGCCGCGCGGTGACGCTCGCCGTGGACAAGGAACCGGCCGACGTCGGGGACGTCGTCGTCGACGTCCGTGGCTTGACCGTCGTGGACGAGCGGGACTACATCGTGGTGGACGACGTCTCGTTCGATGTGCGGGCAGGCGAGATCCTGGCGGTCGCCGGGGTGCAGGGCAACGGCCAGACCGAGCTGACCGAGGCGATCATGGGCCTGCAGCGGCGGGCGACCGGGTCCGTGCTGCTTGGCGACGTCGAACTGCTCGGCAAGTCGGTGCGTGCGGTACTGCGCGCCGGGGTCGGCTTCGTGCCGGAGGACCGCAAGGTCGACGGCCTCGTCGGGGAGTTCTCGGTGGCCGAGAACCTGGTCCTCGACCGGCACGACGAGGCGCCGTTCGCCTCCGGCCCGATGCTCAAGCCCGCTGTCATCCGCCGCCTCGCGGAGGACAGCATCGCGGAGTTCGATATCAGGACGGGCAGCGGCGCCACGCTCGCCAGGACGCTATCCGGCGGCAACCAGCAGAAGGTCGTCATCGCGCGGGAGCTGTCGCGGCCGTTGCGGGTGTTGATCGCCGCACAGCCGACGCGCGGCCTCGACGTCGGCTCGATCGAGTTCGTGCACCGCCGCCTGGTCGCGGAACGCGACAAGGGGATGGCGGTGCTGATCGTGTCGACCGAGTTGGACGAGGTCAGCGCGATCGCGGACCGCGTGCTGGTGATGTATCGCGGCACCGTTGTCGGCGTCGTGCCTGGCGACACCGACCGCGAGGTGCTCGGCCTGATGATGGCCGGAGTGCCAGCCGATGAGGCGGCCGAACGCGCGCGGCAGCATCACACGCTGATCGAGGGGCTCGCGGCGGGCAAGGACGGTGACGAATGAGTGAGAACGCCAGCAACGAACTGACCGTCGGCCAGCGGTTCTTCCGGGAGCTGACCACCGGCGGCACGGCGCTGACACTGCTGTCGATCCTGCTCGCCATGCTGATCGGCGCGGTGCTGATCGTGGTCTCCGATCCCGACGTGCAGGGCACGGCGGCATACTTCTTCTCCCGGCCGACCGACACGCTGCTGGCCATCTGGGAGTCCGCGAGCAGCGCCTACTCCGCGATGTTCGCCGGGGCCATCATCGATTTCGACGCCGCGTCGGTTGGCGACGCGCTGATTCCGCTCGCGGACACGCTGACCTACGCGACGCCGCTGATCGGGGCGGGGCTCGCGGTGGCACTGGCCTTCCGCGCCGGGCTGCTGAACATCGGGGCTCAGGGCCAGATCCTCATCGGCGCGACGCTGGCTGGCCTCGTCGGATTCGGGATGGACCTGCCCGCCGTGGTTCACATCGGATTCGCGGTGCTCGCCGGGTTCCTCGGCGGCGCGATCTGGGGCGGCATCGCCGGGTTCATCAAGGCTAAGACTGGCGCGCACGAGGTGATCGTGACGATCATGCTCAACCACATCGCGGCGCTGCTGCTGGCGTACCTGCTGACCACGCAGTTGTTCCGGCGCGAGGGTCAGGCCGCCCCGATCAGTCCGTTCGTGGCTGACTCAGCGGCGCTGCCGAGATTCTTCGACGGCTCCCGGCTGCACCTCGGCCTGTTCGTGGTGCTGTTGGCTGCCGTCTACAGCTGGTGGCTGCTGTCCCGGAGCACCATGGGCTTCCGGTTCAAGGCGGTCGGCCACAACCCCCACGCCGCGACGACGGCTGGCATCTCGGTCGGGCGGTCGTACACGGCGGTGATGTTCATCGGCGGCGGTCTCGCCGGCATCGCGGGTGCGTCGCAGGTGCTCGGCACCGAGAGCTATCTGTCCACCAGCATCGCCGGTGAGCTGGGCTTCGACGCGATCACCGTCGCGCTGCTTGGCCGGTCGAGCCCGATCGGCACCGTCGCGGCGAGTCTGCTGTTCGGCGCGCTGCGGGCTGGTGCGGTGACAATGCAGGCGCAGACCGGCACCCCGATCGACATCGTGCTGGTGGTGCAGTCGTTGATCGTGCTGTTCATCGCGGCGCCGCCGCTGGTGCGGGCGGTGTTCCGGATCAAGGTGCGGGCAGCGTCGCCGATGGCGGCCGAGGTCGGGGGGAAGGCGGCATGACACAGGTTGCGACTCGCCCCGCCGAAAGCCGTGAGACGGAAGCGGCCGTCGTCCTGACCCGGCACTGGCGCACGCCGATCATGTTCGGTGTGTTCGGGCTGCTCGCCCTCGTCGTCTTCGGCCTCCTGCCGGACGGCGGACGAGAGAGCACGTTCGGCCTTTCGCTTCGCGACGACGCCATTCAGCTCGCGCCGATCACGGTGCCGTCGAAGCTGGCCGCGATCCTGCTCGCCCTGGTGTGTCTCGGGATCGCGGCGTACGCGACGTGGCAGACGTACCTGGGTCGCAGGGTGCCGTTGTGGCTGTCGATCACCTTCGGCCTCGCCTTCGTACTGGCGTTTCTGACCTGGTCCGTCGCCGGGTCGGAGATCTCGCTGACCTCAGCGTTGCAGGGCACGCTCGCGTTGTCGGTGCCGCTGATCTTCGGTGCGCTGTGCGGCATGATGGGTGAGCGCACCGGCGTCATCAACATCGCGATCGAGGGGCAGCTGCTCGCGGGCGCGTTCCTGTCCGGTGTCGTCGCCTCGCTGGTGGGCAATCTGTGGGTGGGGTTGATCGCCGCACCGATCGCGGGCCTGCTGGTCGCGTGGGTGCTCGCGGTATTCACGGTCCGCTACTTCGTCAACCAGATCATCGTCGGCGTCGTGCTGAACGTGCTGGTCCTCGGCGTGACGAACTTCCTGTACAGCAGGCTGCTCAGCCCGCTGAAGGAGACCTGGAACTCGCCGGGCCGGTTCCCCCGGCTGGAAATCCCGCTGTTGAGTGAGATTCCGGTGATCGGGCCGGTGCTGTTCCACCAGACCATCATCGTCTACATCATGTACGTCGTGGTGGTGCTGGCCCATATCGCCTTGTTCCGCACCCGGTGGGGCCTGCGGGTCAGGGCCGTCGGCGAGCATCCGGAGGCGGCTGACACGGCAGGCATCCAGGTGAACGAGGTGCGGTTCCGCAACGTGCTGCTTGGCGGCGCGCTGGCCGGGCTCGGCGGGGCGTACTTCACGCTCGGCGCGGTCGGCCTGTTCAGTCCGGAGATGACGGCTGGTGCCGGATTCATCGCGCTCGCTGCGATGATCATGGGCCGATGGACGCCGATCGGTGCGGTGTTCGCCGCGCTGCTGTTCGGTTTCGCCAACAACCTGCAGAGCGTGCTTGGCATCATCGGCTCGCCGATCCCGAGCGAGTTCATGCTGATGGCGCCGTATCTGCTGACGATCTTCGCGGTGGCCGGTCTCGTCGGGCGGATTCGGCCGCCAGCGTTCAACGGCCAGCCCTACCTCAAGTCATGACGCCGGGGGAGGATGCCGTGGAGCGCGCCGTGGACGTGCCCATCGACTGGCCAGCGCTGCGGGAGGCGGCCGTGATGGCGGCGGCGAGCGCGTATTGCCCGTACTCCGGGCTGCGGGTCGGTGCCGCCGCGCTTGTCGACGACGGCAGGGTCGTCACTGGCTGCAACGTGGAGAACGCCTCCTACGGCGTCGGCCTGTGTGCTGAGTGCACGCTGGCCGGGCAGCTGCGGATGACCGGCGGCGGACGGCTGGTGGCGGTGGCTTGCCGCGGCGGCGACGGCGAGCTGCTGATGCCATGCGGTCGGTGCCGCCAGATCCTGTTCGAGTTGGGCGGGTCGTCGTGCCTTGTCGACACCCCGCGCGGCGTGGTGCCGATGTCGGACGTGCTGCCGGACGCCTTCGGCCCGGAGGATCTACCGTGACCGCGCTGGTCGACGCTTTCGCCGCGGGTGACGGGGGCGGGTATGGCTGAACCGTTCGCTGCCGTCGACGTCATCCGGGCCAAGCGGGATGGCGGGCGACTGACCAACGCGCAGATCGACTGGGTGGTGGACGCCTACACCCGCGGCGTCGTCGCCGAGGAACAGATGGCGGCGCTAGCGATGGCGATCCTGCTGCGCGGCATGGACGGCGACGAGATCGCCCGCTGGACCGCCGCGATGATCGGTTCGGGGGAGACGCTGCGCCTCGACGTCGGCAGGCCGACCGTGGACAAGCACTCCACCGGAGGCGTCGGTGACAAGATCACGCTGGTGCTCGCGCCGCTGGTCGCGGCGTGCGGAGCCGCCGTGCCGCAGCTGTCGGGGCGCGGGCTCGGCCACACCGGCGGCACGCTGGACAAACTGGAGGCCATCCCCGGCTGGCGGGCCGATCTCACCACGGCGGACATGCTGGCGCAGCTAGCCGATGCCGGAGCAGTGGTCGCGGCTGCGAGCACTGCTCTGGCACCGGCTGATCGGAAGCTTTACGCGCTCCGTGACGTCACCGGAACGGTGGAGTCCATCCCGCTCATCGCCAGCTCCATCATGAGCAAGAAGATCGCGGCGGGGCCGCAGTCGCTGGTGCTCGACGTCAAGGTCGGTTCCGGGGCGTTCATGAAGACTCGGGAGGACGCCATCGAGCTGGCCCGCACCATGATCGGCATCGGGCGTTCGCACGGGGTGGCGACGTCCGCGGTGCTGACCGATATGTCGCGTCCGCTCGGTCTGACGGCGGGCAACGCCGTCGAGGTCGCTGAGGCCGTGGACGTGCTGCGTGGTGGCGGTCCGTCGGACGTCATCGAGCTGACGCTGGTACTGGCGCGAGAGATGCTGGCGCTGGCTGGCGTGACCGACGTCGATCCTGCCGAGGTGCTGGCGTCGGGCCACGCGTACGAGACGTGGTGCGCGATGATCCGCGCGCAGGGTGGTGACCCGGACGCGCCGCTGCCGCAGCCCGCGCATTGGCACGTGATCGAGGCCGAGCGCGATGGGGTGCTGGCCGAGTTGGACGCCCTCGCCGTCGGCATGGCCGCCTGGCGTCTCGGCGCCGGCCGGTCAGCGCCGGGCGAGCCAGTGCAGTACGCGGCGGGTGTGCGGCTCTTCGCGCGCCCTGGCGAACGGGTCACTGCTGGCCAGCCCCTTGCGGAGCTGCATACCGACACGGCGGACGCCATCCCCGCCGCCATGGCGGCGCTATCGGACGGTGTTCGCATCGCCGACACCGCACAGGAGCCGGGTCCGTTGGTGCTCGACGTCGTGCGGTAGACGCGGCGCCGCACGGTAAGCGCGATTCCTACGCGAATGGATCTTGAGGCGTTCTGGGCGCTATGACGACCGGAAAGTCTCAAGATCCACTCTGAGACCGGGACAAGGGACGGCGCGTGGGAATCGCGTTGAAGGCACGACGCCGGCCCGCACCCGCCGGTAAACGAAACGCCCCGCCGCGCGGTGCGCAGCGGGGCGTTTCCGGCCGGACGTCGTCAGTCGCCTGAGACGTCTGCGGTGTCTTCCTTCTTGGTGCCGTTGCGGGCCCGATTGTTGGTGCGGGTCCGACGCGGCTGGCGCGGCGGCGGCGTCGGCTGCGCCACCTGCTGCGGGCCGCCGCCGAGCATCAGCTCGGCGAACGTCGCCATCGCTTCGTCGAGCTGGCCACCGATGCGGCGCTCGGATTCCTCGTTGCTCTTACGCACGATCGAGTTCACCGCGTCGGAGTCCGGCCGGTCACCGAGGATGCCCTCGACACCTGCGATGCGGGCCTTGACGACGCCGTCGAGGTCGCCGAAGCGCGTCGACATGCCCTCTTCGACCTTGTTGATGCGCGAGTCCAGCTCTTCCAGGCTCACGCCGAGGTACTCGACCTTGTCGGTGATCGAGCTGAGCGTCTCGGAGGCGTCGAGCTTCGTCGTTGCCTCGCGGATGCGCTCCCGCAGCGTCGACTCGGTCTCGCTGAGCTGGTCGCGGTAAGCGGCCTCGGACTCGGTCGCCCGCTGCTTGGACTCGGCATCGAGTGCGTCGATGCGCTCGCGCAGTGCGGACTCCGCGGTCTCGACCCGCTCGCGGACGGGGCCGTGCACCGCACTCGGGATGCTCTCCAGCCTGCTGTCCTGCTTGTCGAGGTGCATCTCGAGCTCGTCGAGCCTGCGGTGGATGTTCTGCAGCTTGTCTTCGAGGCCGTCCATGCGGCCTGCGACGCCTTCGAACTTGCCGGCGACGCCGTCGAGGCGTCCGCCGAGCTCGGCGAAGGGCTTGGCGAGCTTGTCGACGATGCCGTCGACGGCTCGCGCGATCGCGGCCATCGCTTTGTCCTGGGCTTCCAGGCGGGACATCGTTTCGTCGATGCGCTCGGCGAGCACGCCGACCTCGGTGCGGTCGGGCAGCTCGGACAGACGCTTGCGCACGGCGCCGAGCGATTCGACGGGCGACAACCTCGCGTAGATGTCATCGAGGGCGTCGAAGACCTGCTGCTGTTCGCTCTCCCGGACTTCGGCCGCACGCACGAGCATATTCCGCATGCGGTCGAAAGACGGGGCAATGGAGTTTTCAGTCACGGCATTGACCTTCGTCGGCACGGTTTGGGGTGAGGAGTGTGTGAGAGCTTAGCCATAGCCGAGTGGCGGTCTGTCGCACCCCCAGGTGTGTCGCGCATCCCCAGGTCAGCCGTTTGGCCCAACGACAACGGGCGACGAGGCTGAACCTGCACCTCAGGGTGAGGCCGGTGTAGGCCGAAGCTGTGAAGATCACCGACCGCACAGTTCTGGTGACGCAACGCACAATATGCGCGGTGCCGCCGCGGGTGCAACAGTGTCATAACGGCGGTCAAGATCGCGTTAAGAAGTTGATCAATGGACCCTGAACCGGTCCTCAAGGTCGTTGACCAGCTTCTGCCACGCCGCGACCTCCTCGTCGAACGGCGGGCTCGGCTCCAGCCGGTTCAGGTCCGGTTTGAGGACGAACGACGCCAGCCAGCCGAGCCGCTCGGACTCGACGAGCGCATCAGCGACGCTGTCGTCGCCTGCCCAATCCGCCGCGTCGGTCAGGAGCTCGACGGCGAGGTCGAGCTGGTTGGGGTCGATGGCCTCAGGGCCGTCCGCGATGTCCTCGTCCAGCCCGGCGAGCACGTAGGTGTTGACATCGGTGACCTCGACGTCCAGCTCCCCGGTCGTCGCCTTGGTGACGACGTCCTGCCAGGTCGGCATCTCGGCGAGGTCGTTCTCGCCGAGTTCACCGGCGTCGGCGAGCTTGCGGGCAAGCGCCCGCGCGGAGGTGAAGACGTCGATCCTGCTGTTCGAACCGAGGAAGTACGGCTCGTCGTCCAGGTAGCAGCGCAGACTGAAGTACTCGTTGTTGGACGTGATGATCTTGATCGGGTCGATGCCGACCTCGCCCCAGAAGCCGGTCGGGGCGTCCTCGTCCATGTCGTCGCCACCGCCCGCGCGGGTGCCTTCCTTATCGACCCCCGCCTCGGACTCAGCTGACTCCTCGTGGAACGCGGCCAGCTCCTCGGCGGTCTCGTCGAGGGTGGACTTGTCGATCTCGGGCACGGTCACCAGATCGTCGATGGCATCCAGCACGGTGTCCCACTTCTCGGAGACAGCGGCCGTGAGGTCGTCCCAGAGTTTCGCGCCCTCGCGGCCGGTGAATGGCAGCCTGCCCTGGTGCAGCAGCGAGAAGCCTTCGTGCGCGTCGAGCACCTCGTGCACCTCGTCCAGCTCGCAGACGTCGGCCAGCGAGCGCACGATGCCGACGATCTCGGCGAGCTCGCCGATCGTCCACGAGTCTGGCTCTTCGGCAACCAGCTCAGGCACACCGACCAGGTCGTAGGAGTGGTCGTCGTCCGGGATCAGCTCGGGCACGTTGAGGGCTGGCACGATGCTCCACGACGGGTGGTCGATGAGGTCGTGCTGCTCCGCGGTGCGCACGTAGGCCGCTAGGTGCGCCGCGTCGGGGAAGCCGAACAGGTCCTCCTCATCGCCGAGGAAGGCCTCCCACTCTTCGCCGTCCTCTCGCCACCGGGGCGCCCAGAGGGTGACGAGATCGCCTTGGGGCAGCCCGAGTTCGATCGGGATGATGTCGGTTGCCACTGCATCCTCCGCTGAACAGCCATACGACCTGTACACGTATAGGGTTAACGCGCACGCGCAGCCTACGGGTTTCCCAGTGAGAGGGCGATGCCGGTATCGGCAAACCGTGAGCGCGTGGGCCGCAACGAGCACCGATCGCGGTAGGAGCGCCGCTCGAATGGCCGCACCATGATGGCACCCTTAGTACTAATGACTGCTTCCCGAACGTCCGCTGCCACCACACTGCGTGATGCGTTGCCCGGCGGTACCGACCCTGACGCCCTCTTCGACGCCTTCTCGACCTGGGCTACTGACAAAGGGTTCGACCTGTACCCCGCGCAGGAGGAAGCGCTCATCGAGATCGTTTCCGGTGCGAACGTGGTCCTGTCGACGCCGACCGGTTCCGGCAAGAGCCTGGTCGCGATGGGGGCGCATTTCGCCGCGCTCGCCGACGGCAGGCGGTCGTACTACACCGCGCCGATCAAGGCACTGGTGTCGGAGAAGTTCTTCTCGCTCATCGAGGTGTTCGGCACCGATTCGGTCGGCATGATGACCGGCGACTCCGCCGTCAACCCGGACGCGCCGATCATCTGCTGCACGGCCGAGATCCTGGCCAACATCGCGCTGCGCACCGGCTCGGTCGCGGACGTCGGCCAGGTCGTCATGGACGAGTTCCACTTCTACGCCGAGCCGGACAGGGGCTGGGCGTGGCAGGTGCCGCTGCTCGAACTGCCGGACGCGCAGTTCGTGCTGATGTCGGCGACGCTGGGCGACGTCTCGTTCTTCGAGAAGGACCTGACCCGGCGCACCGGCCGGTCGACGGCGGTGGTGACCTCGGCCGAACGTCCGGTGCCGCTGACCTACCGCTACGCGATGACGCCGCTGCACGAAACGATCGAGGAACTGCTGTCCGGCGGGCAGGCCCCGGTCTACGTGGTGCACTTCGCGCAGGCCGCCGCCGTCGAGCGGGCGCAGTCGCTGATGAGCATCAACGTCTGTAGCAAAGCGGAGAAGGCAGCGATCGCGGAGACGATCGGCGACTTCCGGTTCACCAAGGGCTTCGGCAAGACGCTGTCGCGGCTGGTGCGCCACGGCATCGGCGTCCACCACGCCGGGATGTTGCCGAAATACCGACGCCTGGTTGAGCAGTTGGCGCAAGCGGGACTGCTCAAGGTGATCTGCGGGACGGACACCCTCGGCGTTGGCATCAACGTGCCGATTCGCACCGTGGTGCTCACCGCGCTGACGAAGTTCGATGGCACCCGGCAGCGGCACCTCAAGGCGCGTGAGTTTCACCAGATCGCGGGACGCGCTGGCCGTGCTGGCTACGACACCGACGGCTACGTCGTTGTGCAGGCGCCGGAGCACGTCGTGGAGAACGCGAAGGCGCTGGCCAAGGTGGGTGACGACCCGAAGAAGAAGCGCAAGATCGTGCGCAAGAAGGCCCCTGAGGGTTTCGTCAACTGGACCGAGTCGACCTACGAGCGGCTGATCGAGTCGCCGCCGGAGCCGCTGGTGTCCAGCTTCGCGGTCAGCCATTCGATGCTGCTCAACGTCATCGGTCGCCCCGGCAATGCGTATGACGCCATGCGGCGGCTGCTCGAGGACAACCACGAGCCGCGTGATCGGCAGCGTAAGCACATCCTGCGGGCCATCGCGATCTACCGGGGACTGCGCACCGCGGGCGTGGTTGAGGAACTGGACTCGCCGGACGAGTTCGGCAGGATGGCGCGGCTGACCGTCGACCTGCAGTTCGACTTCGCGCTGAACCAGCCGCTGTCGCCGTTCGCGCTGGCCGCGATCGAGCTGCTCGACCCCGAGTCGCCGTCGTACGCGCTGGACGTCGTCTCCATCATCGAGTCCACCGTGGACGATCCGCGTCCCGTGCTCTCCCAGCAGCAGTTCCTCGCGCGCGGCGAAGCCGTCTCGGCGATGAAGGCCGAGGGTATGGAGTACGAGGAGCGGATGGAGGCGCTGGAGGACGTCACGTATCCGAAGCCGCTCGAAGAGATGATCGAGGCCGCGTTCGAGACTTACCGCCAGGGGCATCCGTGGGTGGTCGATACCTGGCCGTCGCCGAAGTCGGTCGTGCGCGACATGTACGAGCGCGCGATGAACTTCGTCGAATACATCGGTTACTACCGCATCGCCCGGTCGGAGGGGCTGGTGCTGCGGTACCTCACCGACGTCTACGACTCGCTGCGACACACCGTGCCCGACGAGGCCAAGACCGAGCCGCTGCTTGACCTGATCGAGTGGCTTGGCGAATTGGTGCGGCAGGTCGATTCCAGCCTGCTCGATGAGTGGGAGGCGCTCCGGCATCCGGAGGATGAGGACGCCCCGGTCACCCGCCCCGAGATCCATCCACCGCGTCCGGTCACTGGCAACGAGCGGGCGTTCCGTGTGCTGGTGCGCAACGAGCTGTTCCGCCGCGTCGAGCTGGCCGCACGCGAGGACTACGACACGCTGGGCGAGCTGGACGGCGAGGACGGCTGGGACGCCGAGTCATGGGCGAACGCGCTGGACGACTACTTCGCGGAGTACGACGAGATCGGCACCGGGCCTGATGCGCGCGGGCCAGCGCTGTTCCGTATCGAAGCCGACGGCCATGGCGACGGTGACGCCGATGTCTGGCGAGTGCGTCAGGTGCTGGCCGACCCGGAGGGCAACCACGACTGGGCGATCTCGGCGGAGGTCGATCTCGCGGCGTCCGACGAGGCGGGCAGCGCCGTCGTCCGCGTTCTCCACGTCGGCGAACTCTGACCGAACTGGTCGTACGAGCCGGTCGCGCACTCAGCGTGCGGCCATTCGATGACACTTCGTCAGCGGCTCTGTCCCCAGCTGCCGGGAAGGTCTACTATGCGGTGGATTGTCACGCTCCGCTGACATAGGGAGGATCTCGGCGATGGAGTGGCTCGACACCGCGCTTGGGGAGATCTCGAGTTTCATCTGGGGACCGTGGCTACTGATCCCGCTGCTGTTGTTCACCGGCCTGTATCTGACGACGGTGCTGCAGGGGCTGCAGTTCCGCAGGTTCGGGCACGCCTTCTGGCTTGCGCTGATCAAGCGCAAGGAGGAGGGCGCCGAGGGCGACATCAGCCACTACCAGGCGCTTACGGTGGCGCTGGCGGCGACCATCGGTGTCGGCAACATCGCCGGTGTGGGAACCGCTATCGCACTGGGTGGACCGGGTGCGTTGTTCTGGATGTGGATCACCGGTCTGGTGGGCATGGCCACCAAATACGCCGAGGCCTTCCTGGGAGTGAAGTTTCGCCGGGTCGACGCCAAGGGCGAGCAGAGCGGCGGCCCGATGTTCTACCTCAGCGAAGGCATCAGGAACAACTTCGGCAAGGTCCTCGGGATCTCGTTCGCCATCTTCGGCGCCATCGCGGCGTTCGGCATCGGCAACATGGTGCAGGCCAACAGCGTCGCGGACGCCGTCAATACCGAGTGGGGGATCCCGTTCTGGCTCACCGGGCTGATCCTGATGTTCGCCGCGGCGGCGGTCATCCTGGGCGGCATCAAGAGCATCGGGCGGTTCACCGCGGCGTTCGTTCCGTTCATGGCGATCATCTACGTGCTCGGCGCGACGGTTGTGCTGCTGCTCAACATCACCGAGCTTCCCTCCGCGCTGGCCACCGTCTTCAGCGACGCGTTCACCGGCACCGCGGCGACCGGTGGCTTCGTCGGTGTTGGCTTCCTGGCCGCACTGCGCTGGGGTGTGGCACGGGGAATCTTCTCCAACGAGTCCGGCCTCGGCACGGGCGGTATCGCGGCAGCGGCGGCGATGACGACCCACCCGGTCCGGCAGGCACTGGTGTCGATGACGCAGACGTTCCTCGACACCCTGGTCGTTGTCAGCTTCACCGGCCTGACGATCGTGGTCACTGGCGCCTGGACGCAGCTCGACGCCGCTGGTGAGGCACTGATCGGCGCACCGCTGACCCAGGCGGCGTTCGACTCCGGCCTGCCCGGTGAGTGGGGCGGGTTGATCGTCTCGATCGGTGTCGTGTTCTTCGCGTTCTCCACTCTGCTCGGCTGGGCCTACTACGGGGAACGGTGCATGGACCGGCTTTTCGGCCGGGGCCTGGTGACGCCCTACCGGGTCGCCTTCATCGTGGCCATCTTCATCGGAGCCGTCACGGAACTGACCACGGTCTGGACCATCGCGGACATCCTCAACGGGCTCATGGCGCTGCCCAACCTCGTGGGGTTGATCGTGCTCTCCGGCCTGGTCGTGCGCGAGACTCGCGAGTTCTTCCGGCGTCCGGATTGGAAGGTCGCCGACGATTTCCTCAGCCCGCGACCATCGCGACCTGAGTAAGTACTCGGTGCCGCGCGGCGTCCAGCGTCGCGCGGCACCGAGGACCCGTACGATGCGGGCATGCTTCGATTCGTGACCGCCCTGTTGGCAGTCGTCCTGGTCACCGCGGGCTGTACGTCCGATGAGTCCGGTCAGGCAGCGGACCTGCCCGGCGCGGCAGGCCTGCTCGACACCGCCGCGCAGACGGCCGCGGAGATCACCAGCACCCACTTCGTCGTTGACGTCAACGGCGAGGTGCCCGGCATGGCCGTTGAGAACATCGACGGCGACCTGACTACCGAAGGCAACGGCGTCGCGGCCAAGGGCATCGCGGTGATCACCGCGTTCGGCTCGGCAGCCGAGGCGAACTTCGTGCTCGCCGACGACGTCCTCTACCTCGACACCGGCGGTGGCACCTACCGCGAGATCCCTGCGGCGCAGGCTTCGATGGTCTACGACTTCTCCGCCGTGCTCGATCCCGAGCGAGGCATCGCCAAATTGATCGGCAACCTCGCCGAGGCCACGACTGTCGCCGAGGAAGACGTCAACGGCACCGCTACCTACAAGATCACCGGCACCGCGACCAAAGACGACATCGCGGGCCTCGTGCCAGGCGCGTCGAGCGATGTCGACGTCACGCTGTGGGTCAGCAAGGACGAGGGCAACCAGCCGGTCAAGGCTGAGGCTGTCTTCCCAGGTGGCGGCGGTGAGGGCGGCACGGTGACCGTCACGCTGTCGCAGGTCAACGAGCCAGTCACGGTCGAACCGCCGCAATGACCTTCGATGAGACGCCGTCTCGGGGCGCGCGGCTCAGCGCGATCGGGGCTGGTGGGCTCGCCGTCCTGCTCGGGGCGCTCGACACCTACGTCGTCATCGCGCTGTTCCGCCAGATCATCGAGGATCTGAGTATCCCGATCAACCGGCTGGAACGGCTCACTCCGATCGTCACCGGCTACCTACTCGGCTACGTCGCGGCGATGCCGCTGCTCGGGCAGGCCTCCGACCGGTTCGGCCGCAAGCTGCTGCTGCAGACCTGTCTGTTCGGCTTCGCGGCAGGGTCCGCGATCACCGCGCTGGCCAGCGACGTCGACGTGCTCGTGGCTGGCAGAGTGGTGCAGGGCGTGGCCAGCGGCGCGCTGCTGCCGGTGACCATGGCGCTCGCCGCCGACCTGTTCGCGCAACGCCGCAGGGCCAGTGTGCTCGGCGGGGTCGGCGCGGCGCAGGAACTCGGCAGTGTGATCGGCCCGCTCTACGGCGTGCTGCTCGCCGCTGTCGCGGGCTGGCGGGGTGTGTTCTGGGTGAACGTGCCGCTCGCCGTGCTGGCCATGGTCGCGGTGCACATCGCGCTACCGAGCAAGGGCGCGCATGGGCGCGGCAAGGTGGACGTCGTGGGCGGGCTGCTGCTCGCGGTCGCCCTCGGGCTGGTCGTGATCGGCCTCTACAACCCGGAACCCGGCAAGCAGGTGCTACCGGAAAGCGGGCCGTGGTTGCTGGCGGGCGCGGCCGTCGCGCTGGTGGCGTTCCTGGTCTGGGAAAAGCGAGCCCGCACCACGCTGATCGACACCACGGGCGTGTGGCTGCGGCCGTTCTTCGCCGCGCTGGGTGTCAGTGCGGCCGCGGGCGCGGGGCTGATGGTGACGCTGGTCGACGTCGACCTGTTCGCGCAGTCGCTGCTCGGCCGCGACGACGCGGGCGCGATCGAGCTGTTGCTGCGGTTCCTCATCGCACTGCCGATCGGTGCGGTGCTCGGCGGGGTGCTGGCTGGCCGGTTCGGGGAGCGCTGGGTCGCGGTCGGCGGGATGCTGGTCGCCGCTGCCGGGTTCTGGCTGCTGTCGGCGTGGCCTACCGATCCGCTCGCCGCGCGGCACGACCTCGGTGTCGTCTCGCTGCCGGTACTCGACACCGACCTCGCGATCGTCGGGCTCGGCCTTGGCGTCGTCATCGCGCCGATCTCCTCGGCGGTGCTGCGGGTGGTGCCAGCCGCGCAGCACGGCATCGCGTCGGCCACCGTCGTCGTCGCGCGGATGACCGGGATGCTGGTCGGGGTGGCGGCGCTGTCGGCGTGGGGGCTGCACCGGTTCAACACGCTGATGGCCGAGGTGCCGCTGCCGATCACCATCGGGCTGTCCGAACAGGAGGCCGCCCGGCTTGAGGCGGAGTTCCGCCGTCAGGTCAATGAGGCGCTGCTCGTGCAATACACCGAGATCTTCTTCATCACGGCGTTCGTGTGCCTCGCCGGTGCGGTGCTCGCGGCGTTCATCGGCTCGCGGACGTCGTCGCTGTCCCGGCCCGACGACGCCTCGCCCGCCCCGACGCAGCAACGCTGAGCCGGTGTAGCAGTGGTTCTATCAGGGCCCGCTCACGCCACCAGCTCGACGCGGCAGTGTGCCGTCGCGGCACGGGCTAGTCGGGCATCGGACGTCGTCAGCGTCAGCCCGCGCTGCTCCGCCAGTGCGACGTAGGCCGCGTCATAGCCGGAAATACTCTCGCGCAGCCGCCACATTCGCGACAGTAGATCATCGAGCGAGACGTGGTCCATGCCCAACTGGGGCAGACGGTCAAGTGCCCAGGTCGCGCGCTCTGTGGTGATCTTGCCGCCGAGTGCGAGGCCGCGGATCGCGGAGAAGACCTCTGCCTTCCAGTGTTCGGGTGCCGCCCAGCGCGTGTCCCTGCTCAGGACTGCTCGGGCCTTGCGGCCGCGCTGGTCGGTGTACGTCAGCATGTTCGTCAGCACCGAGGCGTCGACGACGATCACATCTCGTCGCAATCGTCGTCGCTCAGCATGGACGTCCGCCGCTCGCGTGCCTCGGCGATCAGGTCAGCCGCGTCGGGCGCGTCCTCGTTGGCGCCGCCGTCGTCGGCCAACTCGCGATCGATCTCGGCCAGCAACTCCCGGTTGCGGCCGAATGACGCCTCCCGCTCCAGCACGCTCAGCACGAACGCCTGCAACGATTGCCCACGCTCCCGCGCGTCTCGAGCCAGCGAGTCCTTGACGTCGTCTGGCACATCTCGAACTGTCAACACAGCCATGCATTCATTTTGCAGTCAGTGTGAAGTCAAAGTCAAGCATGCTTACCGGGCCCCGTACTGCCGATCCCCGGCGTCACCCAGACCGGGCAGGATGAATCCGACGTCGTTGAGGCCGTCATCGACGGCGGCGGTCACCACGCGCACCGGCAACCCGGACTCTCGGAGCCGGTCTAGCCCTTCCGGCGCGGCGAGCGCGCATACCGCCGTGACATCGGTCGCGCCGCGTTCGACGAGCAGTCGGATCGTGTACTCCATCGACCCACCGGTGGCCAGCATAGGGTCGAGCACGAACACCGGACGTCCGGTCAGGTCGGGCGGCAGCGACTGCATGTACGGCGTCGGCCGCAGTGTCTCCTCGTCGCGGGCGAGCCCGACGAAGCCCATCAGCGCCTCGGGCACCATGCGATGTGCCTGGTCGGCCATGCCGAGCCCCGCGCGCAGCACCGGCACCAGCAGCGGCGGGTCCGCGAGCCGATACGCGTCCGTCTCCGCGACCGGTGTACTGATCTGCTCGATGCGTAGCGGCGCTTCCCGCATCGCCTCGTACACCAGCATCATCGTCAGCTCGTGCAGTGCGTGCCGGAAGCCCGCGTTGTCGGTGCGGCTGTCCCGCATGATCGACAGTCGGGCCTTGGTGAGTGGGTGGTCGACGAGCAGCACGTCCATGGGGGTGACAGTATCGCCCCGGACACCGGAGTGAGGCCGCACCGTACGCTGACGCCGGTCGGCCGGACAACCCTGGGGAGTCGCGAATGGAACTGGTCTTCGTCTTTGGGCTGATGCTCCTGCTGAGTGTGTCGCTGTCCGGTCTCGCGGCACGCACCGTGCTGTCGACGTCGCTGCTGTTCCTGCTCGGCGGCGCGCTGCTCGGCAACGGCGGGTTCGGCGTCGTCGACATCAGCGCGCAGGACCCGGTCGTCGCGATCCTCGCCGACATCGCGCTGTTCACCGTGCTGATCACCGACGGTCAGCGTGCCAACCTGCCCGCGCTCAAGGAGGGGTGGCGGCTGTCCGGCCGCGCGCTCGGCGTCGCGATGCCGCTGACGATGCTGCTGATCACGCTGCCGACGCACTTCTTGCTCGGCCTTGACTGGACGACGTCGTTCCTGATCGGTGCGATCCTGGCACCGACCGACCCGGTGTTCGCGGCGGCCATCGTCGGCAGGAAGGACGTCCCGCTGCGGGTGCGGCGCCTGCTCAACGTCGAGTCCGGGCTCAACGACGGCCTCGCGCTGCCGTTCGTGCTGGTCTTCATCGCCATCGCGGAGCACACCGACACGCACTGGACGCTCATCGGCCTCGAGCTGGTCGGCGGGTTCGCGATCGGCATCGCGGTGCCTGCGTTGGTCGCGCTGGCGTGGCGGCTGAAGGTGCTCACCCTTGAGCCGAGGCTGCAGCCGCTCGGTGGGTTCGCCATCGCGGTCGCCGTCTTCGGGCTGTGTCATCTGACCGAGGCGAACCAGTACCTCGCCGCGTTCGCGGCGGGGGCGACGCTGGCCACGATCGACCGCATCGCCGCGGAGCACTTCGAGCCGTTCGGTGAGCTGCTGTCCGAGGTGACGAAGTTCGGCGCGCTGTTGTTGTTCGGCGCGTTGCTGACGCCGAACCTGCTCTCGCACCTGTCCGCGATGGAGTGGGTGCTCGCCGTGGCGATCATCGTGGTGGTGCGGCCGCTCGCGATGTATGTGTCGCTGTTGCGCACCCAGCTTCCGTGGGCGGAGAAGTTCGTCGCGGCGTGGTTCGGGCCCAAGGGTTTCGCGTCGGTCGTCTACGGATTACTGGTGTTGCGTTCGGACATCCCCAACAGCCAGCTCGTGTTCGAGCTGGTCGCCATCACCATCGCGCTGTCGATCGTGCTGCACTCCTCGACCGACGTCCCGATCGCGAAGCGGCTGCGGTTCGAGCCGCCGGACAACCTGCCGCACGGCGAGCGCGAGGATTCGGAACGCTCGTAGGCGGGACGCGCCGGAGGCACGACGATTGCGGGCCGGGTCTCGGAGAACCGCCGCCGGAAACCTCCCCTGCGTGTCCGGTATGCGCGCTACGCTCGGGGCCGTGAGTCAGGACCAGCCAGACGAGGCGCAACCACCCGCCCTGCGCGCGTCGGACGCCGATAGGGAACGGGTCGCCGGCGTGCTGCATCGCGCGCTCGGCGAGGGCAGGATCACCATGACTGAGCTGGAGGAACGGCTCAGCGCGGTTTACGCGGCCAAGACGCACGCCGAGCTCGTGCCGCTGACGGCCGACCTGCCGGAGTCGTCCTCGCAGGCGGCACCGGTGCCAGCGGCGCAGTCCGCCGTCGGACATCCGCTGATCGGCGGCACGCCGGGGTCGACGTTCTCCATCGCGGTGATGTCGGGCGTCGCGCGCAAGGGCAACTGGTGCGTGCCCGCGCAACACACCAGCTTCGCGTTCTGGGGCGGGATCGACATCGACCTGCGGCAGGCGACGTTCGCGCAGCAGCACGTTACGATCACGGCGGTGGCGATCATGGGTGGCATCGACATCGTGGTGCCCGACGACGTCCGCGTCGAGGTCACCGGCATCGGCCTGATGGGTGGCTTCGACAGCAGCGGCGACGCGACCACCGCGCCGGACCCGAACGGGCCGGTCGTCACGGTGAACGGCCTCGCGTTCTGGGGCGGTGTCTCGGTCGAGCGCAAGCCCCGCACGCCGCCGCCGGACAAGCACCGCATGATCTGAGCGCGGCAAAACCGTACCGAAAACGGTACGGTTCTGCCATGACGTGACCTACCGCGTCATGGCGTCGCGGACCTCGGCCAGCAGTTCTCGCATCGCGTCCTCGGCGTCCTCGCGGCGTCCCTCCGCCACTGCCGCCGCGACGGCTTCGTGCAGGTCGAGCGCCTTGGCGACCGGCTTGTGCGGCATCAGCCCCAGCGTCGTCCGCCCTCGCAGCACCACGGCGACGACCTCGGTCAGCGCGGCGAACATTTCGTTGCCGCCCGCGCGCAGCAGCAGCGCGTGGAACTCGGTGTCCAGGTCGAGGAACTCCTTCAGCTCACCGGCGTCGCCGCGCTCGCGCATCGCGGCTGCCAGTTCGACCGCGCGGTCCCGTTCGGCAGCGGACGCCCCGCGCGCCGCAGCGGCGGCGGCCAGCGGTTCGACGGCGATCCGCAGCTCGGTGAGCGAGCGCAACTGCGCGTCGCGGTCCGGGCCGGACAGCCGCCACCAGATCACCTTCGGGTCGTACACCTGCCAGGAGGACATCGGCTGCACCGTGATGCCGACCCGCCGTTTCGACGTCACCAGCCCGCGCGATTCGAGCAGCCGCATCGTTTCACGCGCCACGGTGCGGGAGACGCCGTAGCGGTCCTGGATCGCTTCCAGCGTCAGCACGTCGCCCGCGCTCAGCTCGCCACTGGTGATGCGGATGCCGATCGCGTCGAGTACGGAGTCGTGAAGTGCGCCCTGGCCTGCGATGCGTTCTGCTCGGGGGGTCACCTCCGCAGCCTATCCCGAGTCGCGGCTCTTCCCGTGTCACACATTAGGTGATACCTTTCACGCTCAAAGGTAGTATCAATGGACGGCAGTGGGCAGGCTGGACTGTCGAACTGCCCGGGCTGTGGGAAGGGTGTGGATGTCCGATCGCTCGCAGGCGACCTGCGTGGTCGTCATGGGGGTCTCCGGGGTCGGCAAGAGCACGACGGCCCAGCTCATCGCGGACACGCTGGGCTGGCCGCTCGCCGAGGCGGACGACTTCCATCCCCGTGCCAACATCGACAAGATGTCGGCCGGGCTGCCGCTGACCGACGCCGACCGTCGGCCCTGGCTGGGCGCGATCCGGGACTGGATCAGTGAACGCAGCGCGGCAGGGGTGAGCGTGGTCGTCACGTGTTCCGCGCTGAAGCGGTCCTACCGCGACGTGCTGCGGAAGGCGGACGCGCGGGTGCGGTTCGTTTTCCTGCACACGGCGGAAGACGTGGTGCGTGACCGGCTCAGCAGGCGGTCCGGTCATTTCATGCCGACCGCGCTGCTCGGTTCCCAGTTCGCTGATCTCCAGCCGCTCGCGCCGGATGAGGACGGTGTCTCGATCGATCCCGCGGGTGCGCCGCGGGCGGTCGCGGCAACCGCGCTCGCCCGGCTCGGCCTGCCGTCGCCGCCGTCCGACCCGCGTCAGTCAACAAGCAACGGAGCTTCATGATGGACACCACCGACGACTGGGTACAGACACTGGGCGCTGGGCCGCTGCTCGGCATCGCGGCGGGCGCGATCGCGCTACTGCTGGTGCTGATCATCGGTCTGCGCGTGCACGCGTTCCTCGCGCTGGTCACGGTCAGCCTGCTCACCGCGTTCGCCGCCGGTATCCCGCCCGCCGACATCATCGACACCCTCAGCGAGGGCTTCAGCGCGACACTGGGCAGCGTCGCGCTACTCGTCGGTCTCGGCGCGATGCTCGGCAGAATGGTCGAGGTCAGCGGCGGGGCGCAAGCGCTGACGGACGCGCTGATCGGCAAGTTCGGTGAGAAGCGCGCACCGATGGCGCTTGGTGTCGCCTCGCTGATCTTCGGCTTTCCGATCTTCTTCGACGCGGGTCTCGTCGTGATGCTGCCGATCCTGTTCACCGTCGCCCGGCGCGTCGGTGGCGGCGTGCTGCGCTACGGCCTTCCCGTCGCGGGCGCGTTCTCGGTGATGCACATCTTCGTGCCACCGCATCCCGGACCGGTCGCCGCCGGTGAGCTGCTTGGCGCCGACGTCGGCCTCGTGCTGCTGCTCGGTCTGGTCGTGGCCATCCCGACCTGGTACGTCACCAGCTACCTCTTCGGCCTGTGGGCGGGCAAGCGCTGGGTGCTGCCGGTCCGCGACATCCTCGCCGGTGGCGAGCAGGCTGAGCACGACGACAACCCGCCTCGCGCGGCCACGGTCGTGTGGTTGCTGCTGCTCCCGCTGGTGCTGATCTTCCTCAACACCGGTCTCGACACGCTGCGGGCCGCTGGCGCGGTGGACGGCGAGGCGACCTGGTACTCGGTCGCGCGCACGTTCGGCGCGACCCCCATCGCGCTGTTGATCACCGTGTTTGTCGCCATCTACGTCCTCGGTAAGCGGCGCGGCAGGGGCAGCGACGTCATCGAAAAGCTGCTCGACTCCGCACTCGGCCCGGTGTGCGCGATCATCCTGGTCACCGGTGCCGGTGGCATGTTCGGTGGCGTGCTCCAGGCCAGCGGTATTGGTGATGCGCTCGCCGACAGCCTCGAAGGCATCGGGCTGCCGGTGATCGTCGCCGGCTTTGTCATCGCGACCGCGCTGCGGATCGCGCAGGGTTCGGCGACCGTCGCGCTGATCACCTCGGCCGGGCTGGTGCAGCCGGTGGTGGCCGCGGGCGAGTACAACGCGGTGCAGCTCGCCGCGATCGTGCTCGCGCTGTCGGCAGGCTCGGTGATGGCCAGCCACGTCAACGACTCCGGCTTCTGGCTGGTCGGGCGGTTCTTCGGCATGGACGTCAAGACGACGCTGAAGACGTGGACCGTGCTGGAGACGCTCATCGGCCTGATGGGCTTCGCGATCGCGAGCTTCTTCTACGTCATCGCCTAGCTCCTAGTGTCGCGTGTTTGAAGTCGTTTGACGATTTGCTTTCTTCAGGATCTGGTCTGGAGTTTTGGTCCAGATGAAGGGGTGGCAGCGGTCGTTCCAGCCGGTGATGAAGGCGCGGATTTTGGTGTTGAGGTCGCGCACGGAGCGGAAGCTGCCGCGGTGGATGGCTTGGCGTTCGATGATGCCGAACCACACCTCGACCAGGTTGAGCCACGACCCGGAGGTCGGGGTGAAGTGCACGTGGATCCGTGGGTTGGCCGCCAGCCAGTCGCGGACCTCGACGCGCTTGTGGGTGGCGTAGTTGTCCATCACCAGATGCAGTTCACGATCGGGATAGGCCTTGGCGACCTGCTTGAGGAAGGCGAGGAACTCCTGATGCCGGTGCCTTGGTTTGCAGGCCGCGGTCACCGTGCCGGTGGCGATCTCCAACGCGGCGAACAGCGTGGTGGTGCCGTGGCGGACGTAGTCGTGGGTCCGCCGCTCGGGACGTCCGGGCTGCATCGGCGGGGG